>CAVRRW010000001.1:0-1325746 GCA_963723675.1 uncultured Solirubrobacterales bacterium
AGGCTCCTCGGCCAAGGCCTGATGCGCTCGAAGGAGGACGTCACGCAGCGGGCGGTCGCGAAACACGGTCCAGCGCGAGGCAGTCGGCGCCGGCGCGTCGCTCTCCTCCCAGACCGGAAGCAGCTCCGGGTCGACGTAGACGACCTTGTACTGCCAGCCCTCCGGGACGGCTGCCATGCCCGTGTGGACGGCCTCTGGCTCCAGCACGAACAACTCGCCGCGATCAGCGCGGTGATGCGTCGCGTCGACGTCAAACTCGGCGGCGCCGTGCTCGATGACAGCGACGGTCCACGTCGAATGGGAATGCGGTCGATAGGCGTGGCGGACGAACCGCGCGTGCAACGCCTCGATCCCGTCGAGGCCAGGCGCGCGGAAATACGCCGCGTACTCGTGCTCCGGCTGTATCAATGCAGCGATCCCACCGCGGTAGGCCGCAGGCCGTCAAGCGCGGCCTCGAGGATTGGCTCGACATAGCCGGCGTCGCCGTGGACCTTCGCGATCGCGATGGTCAGGTCGAGGATCTGCTCGAGCGTCAGGTCGTCGCGGGCTTCTGCGGACCGCTGCGCCGCGGCCAGCAACGGTTCGCCCGCTGCGAACACACGCGCGCGATTTTGGTCGAAGACCGGGTCGTCGCCGGGCACCACCTCGAGCAACGCCGAGGCGATCGAACGCTTGCTGTGGAAGTAGTCGAAGAACCGGCGCAGCCAAGCCTCGAATCGCGCGCCGGCGGTCGGCCCCTCCACGGTATCCGCCGCCACGCAGAGCGCATCGACCTCGTCGGCGTAGAGCGCTTCGAGCAGCTCGCGGCGTCCCGGGAAGTTGCGGTAGAGCGTCGCCATGCCGACACTCGCCCGGCGCGCGATCTCGGCCATCGAGACCTCGTCCTTTTCGGCGAACGCGGCACGGGCTGCGGACAGGATCTTCTCGCGATTGCGTTCGGCGTCAGCCCGCCGCTTGGGCGATTCCGATTGCGTCACTTAAGTGAATAGCCTATCCGTTTCTGTGGTGACAGTGATTTGGATAGCCTATCCGCTTCCCGTGATCCCGAGACTCAACCCCCTCCCGAGCAATCACCGACGACAAGGAGCACGCCCTCATGAGTCACATTGCGACAGCCCCCGGCCAAACCCTCGCTGAAACAGTTTCGGTCCGTCCGGTCGTCCTGCCTGCGCCCGGCCGCGGCGACGAGCTGCAAGTACGGGTCACCGCGCCCACCGCCGGACACGACCTCCCTGTCGTCGTCTTCTCGCACGGCTTCGGCTGGTCGATGGACGGATACGGCCCGCTGGCCGACCACTGGGCGGCTCAAGGGTTCGTCGTCGTCCAGCCGACCCATCTCGACTCGACCACGCTCGCGCTCGCTCCGGATGACCCGCGCACCTCTCGCATCTGGCGCTACCGCATCGAGGACCTCGTGCGCGTCATCGATGACCTCGGCCGGATCGAGGCGGCCGTCCCCGGCCTGAGCGGTCGCGTTGACCGAACGCGACTCGCCGCAGCCGGACACTCGTGGGGCGCGACCTCCGCGAGCGCCCTGCTGGGCGCGCGCGTGCTCGACAAGGACGGCAATCCCGGAGAGGACATGACCGACCCGAGGGTCAGCGCCGGCGTCCTGCTCGCCGTCGCCGGCACGGGCGGGGACGACCTCACCACGTTCGCGGCCGAGCAGTTCCCGTTCATGAACCCGGCCTTCGCCGACCTGACTACCCCGGCGCTCATCGTCGCCGGGGACCACGACCAGTCGCTGCTCTCGACCCGAGGCCCGGACTGGTGGACCGACGTGTACCACCAGTCTTCGGGTGCGCAGAGCCTGCTGACCGTCCTCGGCGCCGAGCATTCCCTCGGAGGCATCGTCACCCACCTGGCAGCCAAGGAGATGAGCGACGCCGAGAGCCCAGACATGCTCGGGCTCGTCCAGCGCGTCACCACGGCCTACCTGCGCCGTGCGCTCGGCCTCGGTGACGACGACTGGGCGCACGTGCAAGCAGAGCTGGCCGACGAAAGCCAGTCGTTGGGCCGCTTGGAGTCGAAGTGAGCGGCTTGCCCACAGACCCGCCGCGCGTAGCGCGCTTCGGGATCATGACCCCCCGCAGCAGGTCGACTACTCCGAGCTGCTGCGCGTGTGGCGGGAAGCCGACGCGGTTCCCGAGATCGAGCACGCGTGGCTGTTCGACCACCTCATGCCGATCGGCGGCGATCCGCTCGGACCCGCGTACGAGGGCTGGACACTGCTCTCGGCCCTCGCGGCCCAGACGCAACGGCTCCAGCTCGGCGTGCTGGTGACGAGCAACCGGTTCCGCCCGCCGGCGATGCTCGCGAGGATTGCCGCCACCGTCGATGTCGTCTCCGCCGGGCGACTCGTTCTGGGGATCGGCGCGGGGTCAAGGCCCGCACACCCTCTCGCTCGCCGCGAATACGAAGCGCACGGGCTGCCGTTCTTCGATCAGTCCCATGCCGTCGGCGCCCTGGCCGAGGCGTGCACGGTCATCCGCCACCTGTGGAACGCATCCGAGCCTTTCGACTTCCAGGGCGACCACGTCCGGCTCGCGGGCGCGTTCTGCAACCCCAATCCCGTGCAGCGACCGAGCCCGTCGATCCTCATCGGCGGCCGCTCAGGACCGCTGCTGCGCGTGGCCAGCCGAGCACGCCGACGTGTGGAACATCGCGGGCAGCGGCATCGAGGACTGCGCCGAACGCAGCGCCCTCCTCGACCGCTACTGCGACGAACTCGGCCGCGACCCAGGCTCGATCACACGGTCGATCCATCTGGGAGTCCGCTACGACCAGCCAGAGACCACTCGGGCCGCGATCGACGAGGCGATCGATGCCGGCTTCCACCACATCGTCCTCGCGCTCCCGGCTCCCTACCCAGGCGACGTGGCGCAGCGGATCGCCCGAGAGCTGATCGACGCGTAGCCGTTGGTCGGCTACCGGCCGCCGACGCCATCGCCATGGCCGACGCCAGGGAGCCCTCGTCTTCGAGCGATCTATTTCCGACGAGTTGGTGGAGATGGGCCTCGAGCGCTTGCAGCTGCTCGTCTCCGATTTACGCGGCCCACCGTTCGCGGACATCGTTGAACAGGGCTCCACCGATGGCGGTCATCTCGTGCCCGCGCGGCGTCACCTGCAGCCCTTCGCGGCGCTTGTCCTCCGGGTCAGTTCGTCGCGACTTCACCGCCAACGCGATCAAGCAGGGCACGCGCGAAGTGACACGGTGACGCTCAACGGTATCGGGCACTACGCTGCAATGAAGGCGCCCGACCGGCTCGCCACGGCGCTAGCCGCCTTCTTCCTCGAGGTCGACAGCAACCGGCAACGCGACGATGCAAGCACGACGTGTGCAGTCGCCCAAGCCGATGAGCGTCAGGGCGGGTTCCCCGTGATCTAACGGGGGCGGGAGCCCCCGCTCTGATTCCGCGACAAGCATCTCGGGCGTCAGGCCGGCTGCCGCGGTTCGTGCGGAAACCGCGCGGCTCCCTTCGGTGGTCATGATGGATCCCGCGACTCGTTCTGCGGCCGAGTGGGAGCTGATGCGGCCGGTCAGCGAATCATCGGTTCGAGCACTTGGCCTATCGCGATTGCCTAGTGCCGAGGCCGTGGAGCATGAGCTCTATCTGGCGAGCGGCGATCCGGTCCCAGTTGCTGCCGGGCTCTGCGACGAGCGCCGGCTCGGTCCCGGCCAAGGGCCGGGAGAGCAGTGAAGTGGCGACGATCAGGTCTTCAGGGGCGAGGTCGGCCCGCAGTTCCCCGTTGGCCTGCCCGCGTTCGAGTAGTGACCGCAGGATGGTGCGGACGTCCGCTTGAAGCCGACGGGTCGCGGGGGTGAACACCGGTGGGCCGCCATGCAGAGGTAGCACGAACCGTTCGCGGTCACGCAGTGTCGCGAGGAAGAACGACCGGATGCCATCGAGCGCGGAGCCGGGGTGACCGGCAGCCGCCGTCGCGTTCTCTACGGCAATGCCAAACGAGCGGTGTACGAGCGCCGCGAGCAGGTCCTGGCGGGTGGGAAAGTGGCGGTACAGGGTCCCGACCCCGACACCGGCGTGCTGCGCGATCTGCGCCATCGCGACCTTTTCGCCGTCACGACGCACGAGCTCGGTTGCGGCGTTGAGGATCCGCTCGCGATTGCGCACCGCATCGCTGCGCGGCTGTCGTGACTTGGCGGGCGGCATCATTTCCAGATCTTCGCAGCGGCTTGCGTCGCAGCCGACAGCCGGTTATCTTTGCGCATAAGCGGACGCTTTTCGTCCGGTTATTTTAATGGAGGGCATGTGGACAACGTTGCGCTGGGAACTGACTCCCCGGTGCCGCAAGTGACGGCGAAAGAAACGAGGCTCCAAATGAAGGCAGTTCGGTTCCACGAGTTCGGCGATCCGGATGTCCTGCGCTACGAGGATGTGGAACAACCGGTCCCGGGTGCCGGTGAGGTGCTGCTCCGAGTCGCCGCCTCCGGGTTCAATGCGGTCGACGCAGGTATCCGTGGTGGCTATCTGCAGGGCCCGTTCCCGGTGACGCTTCCGCACACGCCCGGCATCGAGGTCGCAGGCACCGTCCTTGCGCTCGGCGAGGGAGTCGATCAGTTCAACGACGGCGATGCCGTCATCGCGTTCCTGCCGATGACCGCCAACGGCGCGGCCGCCGAATACGCGATCGCGCCGGTGGAGACCCTTGCCTCGGCGCCGACCAAGATCTCGCTCGCCGACGCCGCCGGGCTGCCGATGATCGGCCTCACGGCCTGGCAGGCGCTGTTCGACGAAGCTCGGCTAGAGGCCGGCCAGCGAGTGCTGATCACCGGTGCCGGCGGCGGCGTCGGCGGCTACGCCGTGCAGCTGGCGAAGGGTGCCGGTGCGTACGTGATCGCAACCGCCAGCCCACGCAGCATCGCGCGGGTCAGATCCGCGGGCGCGCATGAGCTCATCGACCACACCACCAGCGAGGTGACACTCACCGAGCCGGTGGACGTCCTACTCAACCTCGCGCGCATAACCCCCGAAGAGCTCGTGACGCTCGCCGCGCACGTCAAATCAGGCGGCGTGGTCGTCAACAGCGTTCCGACGATCCCCACGCCCGTTGAGGAGGAACGCGGCGTACGCGGCGTCGGGGTCTTTGTCCGCAGCGACGCGAAGCAGCTGGCGCATCTGGTCGACCTCGTCGACCGCGGCGACCTCCAGGTCCACGTCACCGAACGAGTTCCGCTGAACGAGCTAGCCGCGCTCCACGCCAGGGCCGAAGCCGACGCCGTGTCGGGCAAGGCCATCGTCGTCCCCGTCGCAGCCTGACGAAATCCCATCGACCAACTCTGCGCTGGAAGATGTGGCGAACGGAGCGAGCGCAACGCAACGGTCATTATCACCCTGACCTGCTTTTCGATCGGCACGTACCTCTGCGGTGGGCGGCCATCTGACCCGCAACGCGCGGACTACAGGGGAGCCGGCACCTTCCGACCGGCTCGGCGCCGACGCTGAGGGGACGCGTTGTGCTCCTCGCGAGGAGGGAGACGGACGTCGTCTACGGTGCTGAGACTGCGCTTGTACGCAGAGGTCAGGAACCTCGCCGGCCGACCTCGGCGGAGCTCCAAGCGCACGAAAGTGGCACGACCGATGCTGCCGCCCGTGCCGGTGATAACGCACACCCTCCCTGACAGCCGCCCTGGGATGCCTGGCTTGTCGTCCCTCGCCACGGCCGTGAATCGAGGCGCTATCGCGGGCGTTCGAATCCTTGAGTCCTTAGTTGTTAACGTGTGCCTCGTCCTCGGTCATCCTCACGCCGAATGAGCGGAGCATCGCCACCAGTTCTGGGGTCAGGAAGAGCGTTGCTCGGCCGGGAACGCGAGCGTGAGGCGCTCGACGGGCTGTTAGACGGCGTGCGCGGCGCGCGCGGCGGGGTATTGGTCATCCACGGCGAGGCGGGCGTCGGCAAGACCGCGCTACTCGACTATGCGGTCGAGGCTGCACCCGAGTTTCGGATCGCCCGGACCGTCGGGGTCGAGGCTGAGATGGAGCTCCCGTTCGCAGCGGCTCAGCAGCTGTGTGCTCCATTCCTCGACCTCACGGAGCGCTTGCCGCAGCCCCAGCGCGATGCGCTTGACGTCGCGTTCGGGCTCAGCACCGGGCCTGCACCGAATGAGTTCCTGGTCGGCCTGGCGGTCCTGGGACTGCTCGCCGAGGTTGCCGAGGAGCAGCCGCTCCTGTGCGTCGTTGATGACGCACAGTGGCTCGATAGCGCGTCCGCGCGGGCATTGGCCTTTGTGGGGCGCCGCCTGTTGGCGGAGAAGATCACGCTTGTCTTTGCGACACGAGAGTTGGGCGAGGAGCTGCGGGGCCTACCGGACCTAGAGGTGCGCGGGCTTTGCGACGGCGACGCCAGCGCACTGTTGAGTTCTGTGGTCCCGTTGCTGCTCGACGAGCAGGTGCGCGGTCGGATCGTCTCCGAGACGCGGGGGAACCCGCTGGCGTTGTTGGAGCTACCGCGAGGGTTGACCCCCGCGCAGCTGGCTGGAGGACTGGGGCTCGTCGCGGCGGGGGCTTTGGCGGGCAGGATCGAAGAGAGCTTCGCGCGGCGGCTGGAAGGCCTCTGCGATGACACCCGCCTGCTGTTGTTGCTGGCGGCCGCGGATCCGGTCGGCGACCCGCTGTTGCTGTGGCGCGCGGCGGAGAAGCTCGGCATCTCGGCCGAGGGGGTGGCGGGCATGGAGACCGAGGGCCTGCTCACGCTCGGAGAGCAAGTCACGTTCCGACATCCGCTGGTGCGCTCCGCGGTGTACGGGTCAGCCCCGGTTCAGCAAAGGCGAGCTGTCCATTCTGCGTTGGCGGGGGTGACGGATCGCCGAGCAGACGCGGATCGCCGCGCGTGGCACCTCGCCGCTGCGGCGTCGGCACCGGACGAAGAGGTGGCGTCTGAGCTCGAGCGCTCGGCGGGTCGCGCGCAGGCGCGCGGTGGGCTGGCCGCCGCGGCGGCGTTTCTGCAGCGGTCGGTCGCGCTGACCGGTGACCCTGCGCGAAGGACGGACCGGGCGCTCGCCGCGGCACGAGCGAATCTGTACGCCGGCGCGTTCGTTGAGGCGCTGAGGCTCCTTCCGATAGCGGAGGCGGGTTCGCTGGACGAGCTCCAGCGGGCCCACGCGGAGCTGCTGCGCGCTCAGATCGCGTTTGCCTCCACGCGCGGGAGCGGGGCGCCGACGCTCCTGGTCAACGCAGCGCGCGAGCTCGAAAGCGTAGACCTCGACCTCGCACGGGCGACCTACCTCGAGGCGCTCTCCGCGGCGATGTTCGCCGGACGCTTTACCCGTCTCGGCTCAGGTGTGCACGAGGTGGCGCGGGCTGCGATGGCCGCGCCTCGGCCGTTGGGGCCCCGGCGCGTGCCGGACGTGCTGCTCGACGGACTGGCAACGCTGTTCACCCAGGGCTATCGGCCTGCCGTTCCGATCCTGAGGCAGGCACAGAGCGCATTCGATGCTGACATGCCCGTGGCCGAGCAACTGCATTGGCTGTGGCTGGCCTCCGTCTTTTCCGTGCTTCTGTGGGACGACGTTCGCTGGGAGACGCTATCCGAGCGAAACGTCCAGCTCGCCCGTGAGACTGGCGCGCTGGGCGAGCTCCCGCACGCTCTCGGCATGCGCACCCACGTGCACTTCTTCGCGGGCGAGCTCGCGAAAGCAGCCTCACTGGTCGACGAAATCCGGGCGGCGGCCGAGGCCACTGGCGGCAACCTACCCCCGTACGCCGCGGTGGGACTCGCGGCAATGCGCGGTCGCGAAGCTGAGACCGTCGGTGTGATCGATGGCTGCCGCGAAGAACTGACGCGCCGAGGGGAAGGGATCGGGATCTCGGTGCTCGATTGGGCCGAGGCAGTGCTCTACAACGGGCTCGGCCGCTACGAGGAGGCCTGCGCAGCAGCCGTCCGAGTGGCCGAACACCCAGACGACGTCAACTCGTCGAGCTGGGGAATGGTCGAGCTGATCGAGGCCGCTGTTCGAGCCGGGACACCGGAGCTTGCGGCCGAGGCTTACGGGCGTCTGTTGGACATGACCCAGGCAAGCGACGCCGACTGGGGGCTGGGGATCGCAGCCCGCTCGCGGGCGCTGCTGACGGGGGACGCCGGGGCTGAATCGCTCTACCGCGAGGCGATCGAACGACTAGGCCGTACGCGGCTTCGTCCCGAGCTCGCACGCGCGCGTCTTCTTTACGGCGAGTGCCTCAGACGTCAGCGTCGTCACGCGGACGCTCGCGGGGAGTTGCGGATCGCTCTCGAGATGTTCAACGACTTCGGCATGGAGGCGTTCGCCCAGCGTACACATCGCGAGCTGCAGGCGACGGGTGAGCGTCCCCGGAGGCGGACCCCGGACACGCGAGACCAGCTCACTCCGCAGGAGACGCAGATCGCTCGCCTCGCGGCGGAAGGTCGCACCAACCGAGAGATCGCCGCTCAGCTGTTCATCAGCCCGAACACGGTCGACTACCACCTTCGCAAGGCGTTCCGCAAGCTCGACGTCAAATGGCGCACACAGCTCGTGCACCGGCTGCGATAGACCCGCCGCCAGCGAATCCGTTGATCGTCGCCAATTATTGACCTGACCTCCTCGGTTGCGGCGAGGCATTCGCTCTCCTCAAACCGTTATGCCGCCGCTGTTACCAGGCTCCGCATGCCACGCTCGCCGGCTGGAGGGTGAGCGCGGACGACGCTCGAGTCACGACTACGTAATTGCGGGATTCGACGGGCGCGCGTGACCGCGACGCTCTGAGGTTCAACAGCCCTCACACAACGTAAAGGAGTAGTGCCATGGGCAGTCCGGAACTCGCGCAATACGCGGACTTCTACGCCGATATGACCCGCCGGTTCGGGTTGACCGACAGCCTCGAGCTCTGGCGGGACATATCCGAGCGATTGCATCAGCTCACGCCCGAGCCGGAGGACGTCACGTACAAAGAGGTGACGGCGAACGGCGTGCCCGCCATCTTGATCACGCCGGCCGAGAGCTCTGCGGACCACATCCTTCTGCACTGCCATTCCGGCGGCGGGGTTACGGCGTCGATGTGGCAGGAGCGCAAAGCCATCGGGCATCTGGCGAAGGCTTCCGGCGCGCAGGCGCTCGCAATCAACTACCGACTGGCGCCCGAGCACAAGTTCCCGGCGCAGATCGACGACGTCGAAGCCGCGTTCCGGTGGTTGCTCGACCAGGGCTATGACCCGTCTCGGATCGTCAGCTCAGGCGACTCGATCGGGGGAAACTTCGCGGTGAACATGGCCCTCACGCTGCAGCGCAAGAACGCGCCGCTGCCAGGGGCCGTGGTGTCCATCTCACCGTGGTTCGACATGGAGCTCAACAACGGAACCATCACCAGCAACGCAAGCAACGACAAGATGCTGAGCCACGACCTGCTGCGCGGCTTCACCGATGCGATGTTGGACGGCACCGGGATCGCGCTCACAGATCCGCGGATCAACCTCGCCCAAGCCGATCCGGCCGGGCTGCCTTCAACGATCATCTACTACGGCGAGTACGAGCTCCTCGTCGACGACTCCAAGCAGTTCGCCGAGCGGGCCCGCGCCGCCGGCGTCGACCTCGAGCTCCGCTCGCTGCCCGAGGGACAGCACAACTTCTTCCTGGGCGCCGGACACGTTCCGGAGATCACAGCGGCAGTCGCTGAGATGGGTGCATGGCTGCGGTCCAAGGTCGGACTCACGCTGGCAACGACCTGACCGGCGACCCGCGGCAGGAAGGGTGTTCTGGCGGAAGCGCGCAAACGCGCCCCCGGTAACCCGCCGGAGAGAAGGAGGCAATACCCCAATGACCAGTGTTCCGATTCGTGACCCGCTCGCGGACCATCTGATCACCCCGCAGAACGCCGCGCTCATCATCATCGACTACCAACAGAACCAGTTCAGAAGCGTCCGCTCGATGCACTCGGACCTCCTGCTCGAGAACGTCGTCTCAACGGCGAAGGTGGCGAAGCTGTTCGGCCTTCCGATCGTGCATTCCACCGTCGGGGTCGCCGCCGGCCAGGATCAGTCAACGCTCCCGGAGCTCGCCGGCCTACTCGAGGACTACCCACCAATCGACCGAACGACGATCAACTCGTGGGAAGACGCCGACTTCCTCGCCGCGGTTCGCGCGACCGGACGGCGCAAACTGATCCTGTGCGCGCTCTGGACCGAGATGTGCATGGCGTTCACCGCGCTCGATGCGATGCGAGAGGGGTACGAGGTGTACCCCGTCGTCGACGCAATCGCGGGCACGTCCGACGAAGCTCACCGTGCCGGGCTTGAGCGCGTGAGGCAGGCGGGCGCGCAACCGATCAGCTGGGTATCGCTCGCGGGCGAGCTACAGCGCGACTGGGCGCGGGTCGAGACCGTTCCCGGAATTGTCGAGATCGTCTTCACCGACCGCCTGTCGACGGCATGAGCCGCAAGGCGGTTTTGATGGGGCGCTCGCGGACTGATCAAACGCGAGACCCTCTCTGCCCTGGGTGCTCGCGACCCTTCAAGAAGAACGCGACGGCAATCCGGCTATCCGGTCTGCGGTTGCAACCGTAAGGAGAACACGATGCGAGCGGCCACGGTCACAGAGTACGGAGCGACTCCTCGGGTGGCGGAGATCCCGACACCCGAGCCGGGACAGGCGCAGGTCTTGATCAGGCTGCGGGCCGCGGGCATGAACCCCATGGACCTTTGGCTCGCCTCCGGCGCGTGGAAGCCGATGCCGGCGACGTTCCCGATGGTGCTCGGCGCCGATGGGGCGGGCGTGGTCGAAAAGCTTGGCGAAGGTACGTCGAGGTACTCCGTCGGCGACGATCTGTTCGGCCAGTTGCTGATCGCCCCGCTTGGCTCGGCGGGTACCTACGCCGAGTACATGGCCGTTAGCGAGGATGCGCCGCTCGCACGAGTTCCAAGTGGACTCGATGACGTTGTCGCGGCCGCCCTGCCGACGGCGGGCGGCGCCGGGCTCGCCCTTGTCGACCAGCTCGAGCCGCTCGCCGACAAGACGGTCCTGATCGTCGGTGCGGGCGGCGGCGTCGGCTCCTTCGCTACGCAGTTCGCCGCGAACGCCGGGGGGAACGTGATCGCGAACGTGCGCGCCGACGATGCCGAGCGGATGCACGGATACGGCGCCAAGGAGACGATCGATCGCAGGGCGATCGCGCTCCCGGCCGCGGTACGACAAGCGCACCCGGACGGCGTCGATGTCCTCATCGACCTAGTGAACGCCGACGCCGCCGGCTTCGCCGCGCTCGCCTCGCTGGTGAGACCAGGTGGTACAGCGATGTCGACAAACTACGTCGCCGATGAAGCGGCCCTACGTGCGAGTGGGGTCACCGGCATCAACTTCGCCTTGCCGATGTCGAGCGAGCTACTGGAACGGCTCGCACAGGCGGTCATTGACGGCCGCATCGTCACTCCACCAATCACCCGAATCTCCTTGGAAGAAGTGCCCGCTGCCCTGAACGCGACCCAGGCCCGGCCCGCCAGGGGCAAGACCGTGATCACGCTATGAGTCTTGACCGGCAGTCGAGTCATCGCGCCTGCGTGGGCGGGCGGGCTCGTAACGGGTGGCGCGCTCGCCTTCTGAGGACCGGCAGGACACGGCGGCCTTCGATTGCCGCGACTGCGTTGCGCGGACTACCGAACTGTCGCGTGAACGCCAGAGCAGGGCCCGGACCGAGGCTGACTCCCCACCTGGCAAGAACGCAATGTGCTGCCCTCGAATCGGCCGGCGCCGCTGGGTCCTGCATTAGCTCTTCCATGGCAGTTACTTGCGTGTCACCCACTAAAGGAGCGGGACGATCATGAAGCTGGGCATTCTCGGGACCGGCAAGGTGGCGGTGATGCTCTCCGGGGCGTGGCGTAAGGCAGGACACGAGATCGCGTTAGGGTCGCGAGACCCGAGCTCCAAGAACCGCGACTTTGAGGTCACGAGCTTGGCCGATTGCGTGAGCGGAGCCGATGTAGTGGTCAACGCGATGCTTGGGTCGGCGGCGCTCGAAACGGTCTCCGCGATGGACGCGGACCTGTTCGCCGGTAAGACGGTAATCGACGTCTCGAATGCGACTACGCCGCAGTTCGAGCTCACATATTCCGGCTCAAGCCTTGCCGCCCGGCTGCAGGAGGCGCTGCCCAGCGCGAACGTCGTTAAGTCGATGAACACCGCCGCCATGTCGGTCGTAACAAGGGCGACGATCGTCCCGACGAGCTCGTTGTTCCTATCGGGGGACAGCGGCGAGGCGAAGCGAGAAGCTGCGGGCCTCATCAGGGACCTCGGATGGTCGGATGAGGAGATCGTCGATCTCGGCGGGATCGAGACCGCTCGCGGACCCGAGCACTACGTCGTCATGTTCGCAACGCTGGCGGGAACTCTGAAGTCCGAGGCCTTCAACATACGACTCGTTCGCTGAAGAAGCGGGAGGTGTGCCTTGGAGAATGCTGTGGGAGGTGAGCCAGACAACGCGGACGTACCAGAGCTTCCTGCGTCCGCGCTCTCGATCATCACCACCGAGCATTTCGCCTTGGGGGGATCGCGCTCGGCCACGATCTCGGAATCCACTGGGCGCGCCAGTATGTTCCTTAGCGCCGTCTCGGGCGGCCTCGTCGCGCTCGGCTGATCGCGACGGCGGCTCGCCTCGGAAGCGCCTTCTACGCCTTCGGCCTCGCGCTGCTCCAGACGCTTGCCTTCGTCGGCCTGACACCTTCCAGCGTGCGCAGCCCGCGGCTGATTTCGTCGTAATGGTCGACGATGTCCTCGGTCCCGAGGTGCTCGATCCGCTCCGGGTTGGCCCGGAGTTCCTCAGTGTGCCCACCCATCCCGGGCCAGGCCGGCGGCGCGACACACCTGATGCCTAAGCCGCACGGAGGCGCAGCACAAGACTCGCATCGTCAGCCCACGGAGCCGGCAAATGACGACGAGAGCTTAGAGTCGATCGCCGCGCCCCCGGTTCGTGACGGCTGGTTACCGCCGAATCGCCGGAATCTGGCGATGACGCGTCACCCGCGCGCTGGCCACGATTCGGTTGCGGGTTCTCGACTCGGGCAAGGTACTGGAGGAGGCAGGTTTTCCCCCTCTACGAAAGGAACTGCGATGACCACCGCCCCGACCCAACAAGCGCTTCCGACCGACGCGGCACGGATCCGTGAGCTGCTGCTCAACCTCTTCGTGGTGTTCAGCGAACGCGATTCCGAGCGTCGCATGAAGGCGATCGTCGCCAACTACACGGAGGACGTGGTCTGGTCAGACGCGGAAGCGACGACCCACGGCCACGAGGAACTGAATGAGCGAGCCCAGACAGTGCTCGACAGCACGCCCGATTTTGTATTCAACGCCGCGGGGCCGGTCCACGTCCTCCGCAATCTGGGCCAGCTGGCCTTCAACTACGGAGTGCTGAGCAGCCGCCCGCGGTTACCGGCTACGACGTGGCGCTGGTACGCGACGGACGGATCGCCGTGCTGTACACGCTGATCAACGGGCTCACCGACCGGGAGTCGCAGAATTGATCGGCGATGAGCCTGCATAGACGCCGATGCTCCGCCGGTAGTGGGAGGTCGGTACGGCAGCGCCTTCGATTGACCACCGAATGGACGGTGGCGCACTTCGTGGCGCGCTTCCCATCGCCGGGTGGGTTGCGAGAACAAGGGGCGCCGGATGTGGCGAGGAGTCTCCATCGCACCGCCGGCGTGCGTCACGCGAGACTCGCCTAGGACAGCATGAGGCTGGATTCTGCACCCGGTCGCTGGTTGCTCGCCGTGGCGGTGCTCGGCTCCGGAATCGCGTTCCTGGATGCCACCGTCGTCAATGTCGCGTTACCGGACATCGGCCGTGACTTGCACGCGTCGACCAGCACCCTCCAGTGGATCCTCAACGGCTATACGCTGACGCTTGCCTCGCTGATCCTTCTCGGTGGGTCGCTTGGCGACCGCTATGGGCGGCGTCGCGTGTTCGTGTCTGGGACCGGACTGTTCACGATCGCTTCGCTGCTCTGTGCGGTTGCGCCGAACGCGGGGCTGTTGGTGGTGGCGAGGCTCGTGCAGGGGGTCGGCGGGGCTCTTCTGACACCCGGGAGCCTGGCGATGGTCGAGTCCGGCTTTCGCCCCGCTGACCGGGCCCGAGCGATCGGCGCCTGGTCGGGGCTCAGCGCGGTGGCGGGCGCTCTGGGCCCACTAGTCGGCGGCATTCTGGTGGGAGCGGTGTCCTGGCGGGCGGTGTTCCTGATCAACCTTCCGCTCGGCATCTTCATTGTCGTGATGGCAGGCCGCCACGTGCCCGAGACCCATGACCCCGAGGCCAGCGGGCCGCTCGACTTTCGCGGCGCGATCCTCGCAGCCGTCGGCCTGGGCGGCACCACCTACGCGCTGATCGAGGCCCCGGGCCACGGCGCGTCGCCATTGGTCCTGGCGGCGGGGATCGGAGGGGGGTTTGCGCTGATCGCCTTCGTCATCGCCGAGCGGCGTTCCGCCAATCCGATGATGCCGATCTCGATGTTCGCTTCGCGCCAATTCAGCGCCGCCAACGCGGTGACGTTCGTCGTCTTCGGAGCGCTCAGCGGAGTGTTCTTCCTGCTCGTGGCGTTCTTGCAGATCTCGCTCGGCTACTCGCCACTCGCGGCCGGTGCCGCCTCGCTGCCGATCACCGCCCTGATGCTGCTCCTCTCCCCCGCCGCAGGAGAACTTGCCCAACGGATCGGGCCGAGGATCCCGTTGACCGTAGGACCGCTAGTCACGGCTATGGGACTGCTGTTGATGTCACGGATCGATCCAGGCGACAGCTACGCGTCAGGCGTGCTCCCGGCAGTGATCGTCTTTGGTTTGGGCCTGACCTTGGTCGTCGCGCCGGTCACGGCGACGGTGATGGCGGCCGCGGATGAGCGTCACTGGGGCATCGCGTCGGGGATCAACACCGCGGTTTCGCGTCTCGCCGGCCTGATCGTCGTCGCCGTTCTGCCCTTGGTCGCCGGGCTGACCGGAGAGAAGTTCTACGACCCGTCGGCAATGGTCCACGGCTTCCACGTCGCGATGCTGGCCTGCGCCAGCCTCGCTGTAGCGGGTGGGGTGCTGGCCTGGTTGACGATCAGCTCCGAAGTCCTCGAGTCCGAGCCCGCGGCGGGCGGGGACCTGCCGACCGGGGTCCTGCACGACTTCTCGTGCGCGGTCGCGGGTCCCCCTCTCAGACCCGGACGGGAGGCGGAATGCCATCCCATCGCCACCACCTCGGCGGCGGGGTGAAACCGGCGCCACACAAATGCGATCGCGATGCGACAGAGCAGCCCCATTCACCGCGGCTGACGTACGGCCGCCGAGATCGATCCTGCCTCCACGGCGGGCCTGCAACCGGGCGCTAATCCGCGGCGTACGATCGCGCTGTCCCGCAACGGCATGATCGCGCCGGACTCGGCCGCGCGGTCCAGAGGATCGACAGTTCCGCCAGGCTCGAAGCCTTCTCTTTCGCGCTGCATTCTGCGGCAATGATCGAGCGCCCGCAGTCGGCACCGGCTGCACGCCTGACGCCGAACTCAACACCTGCTTCCGTCTCAGCGCGGTGCTCGGTGATCACCGCTCGCGAGACGCGGAATGCGCGGGAAGTGTGCATCTCGGCAGTCGGCAGCCGCCTTGTGTGCTCCGAGGACGTCCAAGATGCTCGTGTTCCGCGCTAAGCGGGTGCGCGACCCAGTCGCAGGCGATTACCGCGCGAACAGCGAAGATGGCATGAACGGCCCTTTGATCCGGGCGTCGCGGTGGCTGGCGTGAAGGTGGTCGGTCCTCCGTGTCGAACGGCTTGGTTGTAGGCGCGCGCGGGTTACAGCCGCGCGGCCGGCCAATTCGAATAGGAGGTACCGACCGTGAGCGACGGTATGTCATCGGTCACCCAGAATGCTGCGCGGGTGATGCCCGAGCGGTTCCCGGGCGCGATCGTCGCGGGTTTTGATGTGCATCTGCGCCAAATCACCTTTGATTGCCTGGACTCGCTGACGGGGGAGGTCACTCGGGGGCGGATCGCGGCGGCCCCGGCGGGCGTTGAGGAGTGGGTCGGCCGGTTCCCGGGTCGGGTGGTGCATGTCGCGATGGAGGCGTGCACGGGCTGGCTGTTCGTCGCCCAGGCCTTGGAGCGGGCCGGCGCGGTCGCGCACCTGGCCGAGACCGTCGAGACCCGTGCGTTGCGGGGGCGCAAGCGCCGCGCCAAGACCGATCGCCAGGACGCGTTGTGGCTGCGGGAGCTGCTGGCCGAGGGGCGGCTGCCGGAGGCGTGGATCGCGCCGGAGCACATCCGCCAGTGGCGCTCGCGGCTGCATGTGCGAAAGGCGCTGATCGACGAGCGCACTCAATGGCTGTTGCGGATCCGCTCGACCCTGTATCACCACGGTGTGAGCGCCGGCGCGCCGGCGGAGATCGCAAGCCAGCCCGGCCGTAAGTTCCTCGCCACGGTCGAGCTGCCATCTGACGCCGTGGAGCGGATCGAGGTTGCGCTGGGGATGGTCGACACGCTGGAGCGCCAGATCCACGAGCTGCAGCGTGCCCTGCGCAGGATCGCCCGCCACCAGGCCGGCTGCCAGGCGCTGATGACCCAATACGGCATCGGGGAGCTGATCGCCCTGACCTGCCTGACCGAGCTCGGCGACGTCAGGCGCATGTCCAGCTCACGCAAAGCAGTCCGCTTCGCCGGGATCGACATCGGCGTGCACCGCTCAGACCAAACCGCGTCTCACAGCCGATCCGCCGTCGAACACACCCGCGTTCGACGGACCGGGCCTACGGCAGCAGACCACGCGTCGCAATAGACCTGTTCGCTGAAGATTCGCACTCGCCGGGGCTATTCGAACAGCTGCCTTGAGACCTCCGGCCGCATGAGTGCGGGTCTCGACCGCCGCATGAACGCGACCTGCTCCTCGCCAGCAGCACAACCAACGACGTCGTCCGCGTGTACGGCGTCATGACCGACCACCCGGAGTAGCGCGTTTTCACGAAACCGGGGCAGACGACCTTGGGCGCCATCGACATCGTCTCGGGACCTGCAAATTTCGAAAGCGAGTCTCGACCCGTCAAGACGCTCAGACCCGGAATGCGCGGCAAGCGCGACCGGACCCCTGTTCAAGGGTCGCCGCCGAGATCCTGCCCTGCGTGTTCTCCCAACCCGCGCGAAGGACGGCCCGGTCGCCGACCCCTTGATGCTCGTCGTCGAAGAAAGGCGGGACTGAGACGCGGTGAAATCTCGCCAGCGGGCCTGTCCTCAGTCCGCCGGTTCTCTTAAGGGCCCGGAGGCCTACTCGTCGAGGCGATCAGGGCCAGACGCCCGGCGCGCACGCGATCTCGACTCGGATGCCGTCGGGGGTCGAAGACGAATAGTGCGTAATAGTCGGCGATGTCTCGATCCAGCTCGGGTGGGTAGTGGACCTTTGCGCCCATCGCGAGGCACCGCTGGTAGGCGTCGTCGACCTCCTCGCGCATATCGACGAAGAACGCGATGTGCTCGATTCCGACGTCGTAGTAGTGGTGCTCACCCCCGTCCGCTGGCCGCAGCCCGAGGTGGTCGTGGCCGAAGCGGAAGTAGACGACCTCTTCGCTGCCGCGGTAGCTCGGATACCGGTCGTACTCCTCGAACCCGAGCGGTCCGAGCAGCCCCGTGTAGAAGTCGATCGACCGTGCGACATTGCCCACTGTCAGGTCGACATGCTGGATTCCACGAGCGGGCAAATGAGCTCCTGTGTAGCGACGTCTCTCAACGCTACTGCGGCGCGCGCATCGGGTAAAGGGCCGCGCGAACAGCAGAGCAGGGCTGGGCCGGACTTCGGTCCAGCACAGTCATTTGCGAGGCCCGGACGCGTCGCCAGCCGTCCGCGGCCGTGTCGACTAGCCCGGAGTCCTGCCTTGCGGCTGAGGAGTCGCCAAAGTGCTTGCTCGCGGCCCGATCCGCGGCGACTTGCAAGCGCACCTCGCTGTCGCTCGCGCGGCGGAGCAGCCACCGGCTCGACGCCGGCGTCGCTGCTGAGATGGACGAGTTGGGAGAGCGCGCCGCCGCCTGTCGCTGGCGCCTGCTCCGCCTGGTAAAGGAGCAACGTGGCCATCGGCTCGGCACTAATGCTTTCCTGCTCGAGCTGGCGCCGAGCGGACGAGCGCAATGGCGCCGACGAGGGGATGGCCGGATACGGCCCCGCCTGCTGGTTCGGCCCGGCTGGTTGTCGGCTGCGGGTCTTGAGATTGGCGACACGCGACCAAGGCCGTCCAAGAGCGCGGGCGTGGTTCGATGATGAGGTGACACCGGGAAGCGCTCCTGGGCGCTATCAGGGGACTAGGACGACCTTGCCGATGTTGCGCCGCTCGGCGATGAAGCGGTGGGCGTCGGGCGCCCGGTCGAACGGGAAGGCCTCGGCGACGACTGGCTTCAGTTCCCCTTGTTGGAGCCCAGGTAGCAACGGCTCAATCAACCGGTCGAGGCTTCCCTCGGCGTCCCACCAGGAGAGCATGTTAAGGCCGAACACGCCCTTGTTCTCGTTCATCATCCCTAGCCCCTTCCACCACGGCATCGACGAGAATGGGCTCTTGGCAAGGGTCCGCAACGCTGTCGGGACGCTGCGCCTCTCCCCGGTCTGCACCTCCGAGGCCCCGTACATGATCAACCGCCCCCCTGGACGAAGCACCTGGTAATCCTTGCGGAAGCTCGACGGGCCAAGCGCGTCGAAGGCCACGTCGATCCCCTCCCCGCCGGTGATCCGGCGCACCTCCTCAGCAAAGTCCTGGCTGCGGTAGTCGATCGCGTGGTCGACTCCCTGCTCGCGGATCGCGTCGTGCTTTGACGCCGACGCAGTGCCGAACACCTCGGCACCGATCCGCTTTGCGATCTGCGTTGCCGAGATCCCCACCCCGCCAGCCGCAGCGTGGATCAGGACCCGCTCACCGCGCTTCAGGCCACCCATCACCACCAGACCCGCCTGGGCGGTCGCGTAGTTGACCGGAAAGGCCGCCCCCTCCTCGAAGGAAAGCCGCTCGGGCAACCCGTAGACCATGCTCTCGGACACCGTGACCAGCTCGGCCTGGCCGTTGAAACGCGTGCCGGCGAGCACCCGATCGCCCGGCCTGACCGACTCGACCCCGTCTCCCACCGACTCCACCTCGCCCGCCACCTCGTAGCCCACCACGCAGGGCACCTTCGGCGCGTCCGGGTACAGCCCGGTGCGGGCAAGCGTGTCGGCAAAGTTGATCCCCGCGGCCTTGACCGCGATTCGAACCTCACCCGGCCCCACCGGCGGGTCCGGCCGCTCCTGGACCCGGAGGACTTCAGGCCCGCCACGCTCGGTGATCACCACCGCCCGCATCACAGTGAGGACTCTATGCGAATCCACAGCGCGAGCCCGCCTCAGTCCCGCGGGTGCCTACCGAGGAGACCCCGCGCTAATGATGAGACCGGCAGCCCGACGCGCCTGCTCCGCCCGGAACCCGCGCCTCTCGCCGGCGATCGCATTCGCCTCCGCGCGGGCACCCAGCGGGGCGAGCGCATTGGCGACGATCCGAAAGCCCGGACCGAACTCGATCGCGAATGTGGCTGACGATCGTTTCCGCCCGGCTGCGCTTGTCCCGGTGGGCCCGGAGGTCCGCGTTCAGCGCATGACGGACTAGCCTCGGGTGCGCCGATGCAGGCTCGGCGAATCCCGGACGACAATCAGGACACGGGGAACACGGCTGGGGAACATCTCCGTGAGCGTAGATGACGCCCCGTGGCATAGAGCCCCACGGTTACAGTTGATTCCCCAATGGGCGGTACTGGGCTCGAACCAGTGACCTCCTGCTTGTAAGGCAGGCGCTCTTCCAGCTGAGCTAACCGCCCGTCGGGGCACATGATGGTACTTCGGGCTTGGCCCTCGCTCGGTCGGTCCGGGGCTTGGCGTCGCTCGGTCCGCCCGGGGCTTGGCGTCGCTCGGTCCGCCCGGGGCTTGGCGTCGCTCGGTCGGTCCGGGACTTGACGTCGCGTTCCGCGCGGGGCTTGGCGTCGCGGGTCCGTCCGGCGGGTCGCTGCGCGGTGCGTGCGCCGGCCCTTGGCTCGCTAGGATCGCCAGCCGCTATGAACCTCGGCATCGAAGGCAAGGTCGCGCTCGTCACCGGCGCGTCGAAGGGGCTCGGGCTCGGCGTCGCCACGGCGCTCGCAGCCGAGGGGGCGGTGGTCGCGATCTCCTCCAGATCGCGCGAGCAGATCGACGCGGCCGCGGGGCGGATCGGCGCCCGCGCCTATGTCCACGACACTGCCGACGCGGCCGCGGCCGCGGGCCTGGTGGCTGGCGTCGGGCGGGACCTTGGGCCGGTGGACATCCTCGTGACCAACAGCGGCGGGCCGCCGGCGTCGCCCGACGCGCTCTCGTTCACGCACGAGCAGTGGCGGGCGGCCTACGAGCTGCTGCTGCTCGGGGCCCTGTCGCTGGTCGAGGCGGTGCTTCCCGGAATGCGCGAGCGCAAGTGGGGCCGCATCCTCTCGCTGTCTTCCAGTGTGGTCCGGGAGCCGAGCCCGGTGCTGGTGCTGTCGACCGCTCATCGAGCGGGGCTGCTCGCCGCGCTGAAGACGATCGCCCGGCAGGTCGCCGGCGACGGCGTGACGATCAACACGCTGCTCCCCGGGGTGATCGCGACCGACCGGGCAAAGGAGCTCGGCGCCGACCGCCCGGAGAGCCTCGCCGCGATCCCCGCGGGGCGACTGGGCACGGTCGAGGAGTTCGCGGCCGCGGCGGCGTTCCTGTGCTCAGAGCCGGCGGCGTACGTCACCGCGACCACGCTGCTCGTCGATGGCGGCGCCGCCCGGTCGGTCTAGCCTCCTAGCCGCCAGAGGCGGTCCCGCCTCGAAGCCGCCGGGTCGGACTCGCCTCCTAGTATCGTCCGGGATCGATGGCCGTTCTAAGAGAGGACACCCAGCGCCGGCTTGCCGCGATCAAGCGCAAGCTGTCCGACGCGCCCGAGCAGCTTGCCGACAGCCTCGCCGGCGCCGTTCGTAAATCTCCCAATGACAGGCTCGAGCGGCTGATGGCGTCGCCGGCCCGCCGCGTCGTGCTCGAGGCGATCTTCTGGCAGATGCCCCATCACCTCGACCGCGAACGCGCCAGGGGACTGACCTCTTCGATCCGCTGGGAGATCACGGGGCGTTCGGACGGCAAGTCCGACATCTACCAGCTGGAGTTTGTCGACGGCGCCTGCCACGTCGTCCGCGGGCCCGACGGCTCCAGGCCGAAGCTCACTATCACCGTCGACGGCGCGGAGTTCCTGCGGCTCGCCACCGGCAACTCGGATCCGATGCAGGCTTACTTCCGAGGCCGTATTTCGCTCGCCGGCGACGTGATGATGGCCGCCAAGGCCTCATCGCTGTTCCGGACCCCCGCCGCCAAGCGATAGCGTCGCGGCGCCGTCGCTGCGTCACGCGAGACCTCCGACAGTCGCCGATGCAGCCGCTCCCGCAGCTCGGCCGGGTCATACTCCCGCTGCGCCCGGCGTCGGGCAGCGCCGCGCCGGGCCCCCGAACGCTCAGGCGCCGGTGGCCGCAGGCATCCGGCTGTCGAGCCGCCTAGCCCTCGTCTTGGCGGCGCGGACCTCGTCGGTGAGCGTGTCGACGTCGTAGACGCCGTAGTGGCGGCGCCCGTTGATGAAGAACGTCGGCGTGCCCGAGACGCCGCTCTCGTCGGCGCTCGCGACGTCCTCTAAGACGCGGCCCGCATACTCGCGCCGGCGCAGCTCGTCGCGGAAGCGCTCGACATCGAGGTCGAGCTCCTGCGCGTAGCGGACGAGATCGCGCGGCGAAAGCTCGTCCTGATGGTTGAGAAGCGTGTCGTACATCTCCCAGAACTTGCCCTGCGCGGCGGCGGCCTCGGACGCCTCGGCCGCCATCTGCGCCGTGGGGTGGACGTCGTTGAGCGGCAGGTGGCGCCAGATGTAGCGCACGTCATCGCCGTGCGAGGCGAGCAGCTCGCGGATCACCTGCTCGGCCTGGCCGCAGTAGGGGCACTCGAAGTCTCCATACTCGACGACCGTCACCGGGGCGTCGTCGGGTCCGCGAATGTGATCGCGCTCGGGATCGAAGTCCTCTGAGAGGTCCAGGATGTCCTCGGCCGTGCGGCCGATCTGACGCGCTCGGACCCCGCTTGGCAGGCGCCTGACGACGGCGAACACGGTCCATGCGGCCACCGGCGCGAGGATGACCGAGGCGATCGCGCCGAGTCTCGCTTCGTCGAGGCGCCGGCCGGTGAACGCGAGTGTCGAGATCAGCAGCGAAACCGTAAAGCCGACCCCCGCGCACGCGCCGCCGCCGAGCAGGACCGGGCCGCTGAGCGGTGAACGGGGACCGTGGAGGCGGGGTTGCGACGCGAGCCACGTGCCGCTGTAGATCCCGATCGGCTTGCCTACCACGTAGCCGATCAGGATCCCGAGCGTGATCGGCGAGCTGACCGCATCGCCGAGCAGTGTGCCGGTCAGGTGGATGCCGGCATTGGCGAGCGCGAACAGCGGCACGATCACATAGCTGGTCCAGGGGTGAAGCTCGTACTGGAGCCGTTCGTTTGCGGAGATCGCCGAGACGAGGCTCTGCTGAGCAGAACGGGCCAGCTCCGGGGTGGGCTGCTCGCGAAACGAGCGGGTCAGCGCGGTGGCCCGCTCGAGATCCTCGCGCGCCGGGGGGTAGGCGCTCGTCACCAGGCCGATCGCCAGCCCTGAGATCACCGGGTCGATCCCGGACTTGAACAACGCGACCCAGAGACCGACCGCGACGACGATCGAGGCGACCTGCCTGCCCGCCGGCGCGTAGCGAAGCGCCAGCAGCACCCCGAACAGCCCGACCGCGACCGCGAGCGCGACGACCGAGACGTGCTTGGTGTAAACGGTCGCGATCACCAACAGCGCAGCGAGGTCGTCGACGACCGCCAGCGTCAGCAGGAACACGCGCAGCCGGGTCGCGACACGCGGAGTCAGCAACGCGACGACGCCAAGCGCGAAGGCCGTATCGGTGGACATCGCCGCTCCCCACCCAGGGGCGCCGGAACCTCCGGCGTTGAACGCCAAGTAGATCGCGACCGGCACCAGCACCCCGCCGATCGCGGCGACGACCGGAATCGCCAGTCGTTGGCGTTCGCGCAGTTCGCCGAGGTCGAGCTCACGCTTGGCCTCGAGCCCGACCACCAGGAAGAACAGCGTCATCAACCCCTGGTTGACCCACGTGCGCAGATCCGCGGAGATGCCATGTCCGCCCAAGCGGATCGAGAGCTTCGTCGTCCACACAGACTCATACGAGTGAGACCAAGGCGAGTTGGCCCAAAGCAGCGCCGCGACCGCTGCGGCCAGCATCACCGCCGCTCCGCCGGTCTCTGTGCTGAGGAAGCTGCGAACCGGCGCCGCCAGGTTCCGCGCCCACGCGGTCCGCCCGCCCGCCGAGATGGCCTGTGTGTCGGCGCTCATTGCATCCGATTATGCGAGGTGAGGCGCGGGGAGGCCCTCGCGGCCGTGTCGGACCGGTCCCAACGGGTAGACCACCGACCGGCGGCGTCGTCTCGAGGCCGACGCCACGCAGGCGTGGTCAGGACGGCAGGGCGTGTAGGACGTAGGCGTCGACCGCGGCCTGCTTGCCCTTGACCACGACCTGGCTCATCGCCTCGACCACGGCTCCGTCGGGCAGCTGCCGATAGGTCTCGGCGCCGATCATCACTTTCCCGATCGGCGCCTTTCCCTCCAGCCGCGCACCCAGGTTGACGGTGTCGCCGATCGCCGAGTACGCGATGTGTCCGTGCCCACCCAGCTCTCGCAACACCGCCTGGCCGCTGTTCACACCGACGCGGAGTCGCGGCCACCCGGGATGCTGATCGGCCAGCCGTCCGATCTCCGCCTGGAGGGCAAGCCCGGCGCGGGCAGCGCGCAGCGCATGGTCGGGCTGGTCGCCGCGGCCGTTGAACGTCGCCATCATGCCGTCGCCCATGAACTTCTCGATGTCTCCACGGAACTTCCGGGAGATCAGAGGCGCGGCGATCTCGTAGTAGGTGCTGAGCAGAGCGGCGACTTCATCGGCGGACGAGCGGTCAGAGAAGCTGGTGAAACTCGCGAGGTCGCTGAACAGCACGCTCATGTTCTGACTGCGGTGGCGGGTCGAGGGGAGGTAGAGGTGACGAAAGCGTTCTTCGCGCCATTCGCGACGTGCGGCGAAGCCGATGATCAGGTAGGCGAGGACGATCAACGCGTGCCATTCCCACCAGCTCGCGTGCCAGCTGCGCTCCCCGGTCGTGGCAACACCGATCATTGCCTCTGAGAGCAGGACGAAGCATGCGATCACGCTCGCCGGCAGGAGGCTCATGCTGGACCGATAGACGATCCAGTAGCGGGCGGCCGAGACGCCGTAGATGATCACGCCGAGCACGGCCATCACCCCGAGCAGGCTGCCGGTGGCGCCCTCGCTGGCCGGATGATCGAGCGGTGGCAGCTTGGCCACGGTCCACAGAAACCACAGCCCCATGGCGCCAACCACGACCCCGCGCAGCAGCGACCTCCTACGCATGACGGTCGCCGCGAACGCGGCGCTGCGGTCGACGAAGGCCGATCCGAACGCGAACACCGCGGCGACCAGCAACCCGACCGGGATCGCCACCTTGAACCCCGACAACTCGCCCTTGAACAGGATTCCGGGGGTGCCGACGGCGTGCAGGCCGAGAAATCCCCCGGTGGCCAGGAAAGCCAGCGAAATCAGCAACACCCGAGCATCGCCCCGCCTGGTGGCGGCCTCACCGGCGAGGAAGGCCAAAGCAAACGCGAGCGAGCCGACGGCCGCGAACACCACGAAGTGAACCTTGGGGTTCTCCCAGTGGGGATCGATCTGTGAGCGCAGCAGCAGCGAGATCAGACCGATCAGGGGGAGCGCCCCCGCAAGCATCCAGGCCGCCCTGACCAAGGCCCGCCGCACGCGGTCGTGGTCGAGACCGATTGGCCCCCGGTCCGCGTGATCCTCCGTTACCGTAGCCTGCATCTAAGTCTCGCCACCGGGGAGCTCAGGTCGAGCATGGCGATCCGCACCCACTGCATGCTGTACTGCGATCGGCCCCGTCCAGGGTGATTCATATCACACGGTGGGCTCACGGTCGACGGCCTCCGCGAACTGATCACATCGGCGGAGCAGCTCGTTGTCGGGCTGCGTATCTTGCATGCAATGGCGCCGAGCCGCAGCCCCTGCCGCCCCCTCGCAAACGAACGATGATCCCCACCGCTAGGCTCGGCCGTTCCGGCGCCCCGTTCACGCGCCTGGGCATCGGAACCTGGGCGATCGGAGGGCCGTGGCGGTTTGGCTGGGGCCCGGTCGACGACACGGAGTCGATTGCGGCAATCCGCCGCGCGCTGGCCGCAGGCATCAACTGGATCGACACGGCGCCGATCTACGGGCTGGGGCATTCCGAGGAGATCGTCGGTCGCGCGCTCGACGGTCAGGCGGCGGCCGACGAGGTGTTCGTCTGTACGAAATGCGGTCGGCGAACGTTGCCGGACGGGAGTCCCTACGGAGACCTGCGCCCGCACGCGATCAGGGACGAATGCGAGGCAAGCCTTCGTCGCCTCGGGGTCGAGCGGCTCGACCTCTACCAGATCCATTGGCCGGACGTGGACACCGGAGCGCCGCTCGAGGACGCGTGGTCGACGATGGCTGAGCTGGTCGACGCCGGCAAGGTGCGCTGGATCGGCGCGTGCAACTTCGACATCGAACAGCTCGAGCGCTGCGAGGCGATCCGCCACGTCGACTCTCTCCAGCCACCGCTGTCGATGCTCCAGCGCGGTGCGCTGAGGAACGTGATCCCCTGGGCGGCGGCGCAGGGGACCGGCGTGATCGTGTACTCCCCGATGTCCTCCGGGCTGCTGAGCGGCACCTTCGATCGAGACCGGCTCGGGAGTCTCGCACCCGACGACATGCGCCTCGGCCGGCCCGAGTTCACCGAGCCGGCCCTGTCCAAGAACCTCGCGCTGGTCGAGCGGTTACAAGCCATCGCCGCCGACCTCGGTTGCACGGTCGCCGAGCTGGCGATCGGGTGGACGCTGGCGCAAGACGGTGTGACCGGCGCGATCGTCGGCGTACGCCGTCCCGATCAGGTCGACGAATGGCTCGGCGCCGGCGACCTCGAGCTCACGCCGGAGCTGCTTGGCGCGATCAGCGATGCGATTGCCGAGACGGGCGCGGGAACCGAGGAGCTTCCCACGCCGCCCCGGCCATCGGCGAGCAGATCATGATCCGGTGGGCCGCGGTCGTCGGTCGGCTCCCCACGGGGCGAACACCGCCGCGACGTCACCGAATCCAACCTCTGTGACGAACTCCTCGGCCCCGGCGCGACTGCGAGCGATGCGACGGGTGATGCTGAGCCGCAGCGGCTTGCGGCGCTGGAATCGATCGAGCGAGCGCCGGACCTGGGCGTGGGCGATCCTCTCCCTCACGCCGCCTCCAGCTCGAGCTCGGCCCGCTCGCTGTCGTTGATCTCGACCGCCTCGGCCGGCGGCCCGGGTGAGCGCAGCCAGATGAGCGCGATCAGCGCCCCGGCGCCGACCGCTCCGGCGCCGATCGCAAACGCCAGGTGAAAGCCTCCGGTGAGCGCCTGCAGGTGATGCTGCCCGAGACCGGCCAGCACCTTGGTGCGCTCGGCCGCGATCGTTCCCAGCGCCGCGATCCCGATCGCCGCCGAGATCTGCAGCGACGCGTTGACGATCCCGGAGGCCAGACCGGCGTCGGCGATCGGGACGTCGGCCATCGCGATCGTCGTCAGCGGCAGGAACGACATCCCGGCGCCGAGCCCGAGCAGCCCGAACGGGGTGGCGATCGTCGGGAAGTAGCTGGCGTGGGTGGGCAACCGAGACAGCAGCACCAGCGCCGCGGCGATCGCGGTCAGGCCCGCGAGCAGCACCCGAGTTGCTCCGAAGCGGCTCATCAGCCGAGCGGTGATCCCGACCGAGAACAGACCGA
Source organism: uncultured Solirubrobacterales bacterium (assembly GCA_963723675.1). Classification (GTDB taxonomy): domain Bacteria; phylum Actinomycetota; class Thermoleophilia; order Solirubrobacterales; family Solirubrobacteraceae; genus Palsa-465. The sequence continues at coordinate 26,915 of CAVRRW010000001.1, forward strand.
GGATCAGCGTCAACGGCAGGAATGCAAGACCTGTCCGCAGCGCGCCGTAGCCGCGCACGTGCTGGAGGTAGAGCACGCCGAGCAGGAACGTGGAGAACATTCCGGTCACCAGGAAGGCGCGCACCGCGCTGGAGGCGGCGAGGCCCGGCACGCGCAGGATCCGTAGCGGGAACATCGGATTCGCCAGCCGCGACTCGACAGCCACGAACACCCCCAGCAGCGCCACCGCGGCGCCGCCGAACCCGAGCGTGTGCGCCGACAGCCATCCGTAGTCGGTCGCCTTGACGATCGCGTAGACGCCGAGCATCAGCGCGATCGTCACCAGCAGCGAGCCGACCACGTCGACGCCTTGGCCCAGCCCCAGGCGTTCGGTCTCGTTGATCAGCACCCGTCCGAGCGCGAACGTGACGATCCCGATCGGCACGTTGATGAAGAAGATCCAGTGCCAGCTCACCGCCTGCGTCAGCACGCCGCCCGCGAGCAGGCCGATCGAGCCGCCGCTGGAGATGATGAACGTGTAGACGCTCAACGCGATCGCGCGCTCCGACGGCCGCGGGAACTCGGTGACCAGCAGCGCGAGCACGGCGGCCGACGCGACGGCACCGCCGAGGCCCTGGATGAACCGCGCGACGATCAGCAGCACCTGATCGCCGGCCAGACCGCACGCAACGGACGCCAGCGTGAACATCACCAATCCGGTCAGGAACATCCGTTTGCGCCCCAGCAGGTCGCCCAGGCGGCCGGCCAGCAGCAGGAAGCTCCCGAAGGCGATCATGTAGGCGTCGATGACCCACGCCAAGTTGGCCTGAGAAAAGCCGAGGTCGCGCTGCATGGAGGGCAGCGCCACGTTCACGATCGTCGCGTCGAGCACCATCATCAGCTGACCCATGCACACGACCGCCAGCGCCACCCAGCGCCGCCGACCCCTGTTGATTGAACCCTTGATAGTGATCATCCCCTCTGAATAGTCGCCGCTAGAAGAGTGATGATCACTGTATCATGGTTTATCACTCGATGCGTGATGCTCATCGTGATATGCTCCATGGCGAGATGGCCGTCGACACCTCGCTTGGCACCGTGGTGATGCTCCTGCGGCTGGCGAAGACCATCCACAAGCGCAGCACCGAGGAGCTGCTGGGCATCAAGCTGCGGCAGCTGATGCTCCTGAGCTACCTCCGCGCCGGCGCCCCGGCCCTCCAGCAGCAGCTCTGCGAGTCCCTCTGGCTCGACCCCAACAACTGCGTGCTGCTGCTCAACGAGCTCGAGGAGCTGGGCTACGTCGAGCGCCGGCGGGACCCCGCCGACCGGCGCCGGCACGTGGTCGGCATCACCGACGAGGGGCGGCTCGCGCTCGAGCGCGGCGAGCGCGCGCAAGAGAGCCTCGGAGAGGAGATCCTGGCTGGGCTCAGCGACGAGGAGCGGACCACCCTCCGCTCGCTGCTCAGCCGCGCGCTTAACCCGGCGCAGTCCTGAGCCGGCGCCGGGGAGCAAAGTACTCCGGCCCGGGCGGGAAGGCGCCGGATCAGGCGCGACCGCGCGGGTCGGCGGCCACGCGCACGGTCTCGAGCTTGGGGTCCGCGGGGTCGGGGATCATCATGCCTGCTTGCAGCCCGCTCAGGAGGTAGTCGATCACCTCGCGGTTGATCCGCTCTCCCGGGACGATGGCCGGGATTCCCGGCGGGTATGGCGTGATCTGCTCGGCCGCGATGCGCCCGACGGCGTCGTCGACGGGCACGGCTTCAACAGGGCCGAAGAAGGCATCGCGGGGACGAGCGGCGCTCTCGAGCTCGAGGTCGCCCGGGGCCGGCAGCTTGACCGGATGCGGCGCCGGCAGCTCGGTCGCGGCGGCGACAAGTCGCTGAAGCGCCGCTCGCAGGCGCTGCTCGGTGCTCTGGTCGTCTGCCATCGAGAGCGTGGCCAGAATCCGGCCATGGTCGCTCAGGCCGACATCCACGCGCTCGTGTTCGCGCAGCCAGTCGGCGGCCTGGTAGCCGCTGATCCCGAGTTCGGTGACGTCGATCAGAACCTGGAGCTCGTCGAGGTCGTGCGAGGCCTCGTCGCGGACGAGCTCGTCCTCGAGCACATGCAGGCCGGACAATTCTTCAAGATCGCGACGAAGCCGCCTTGCCAGCCCCAAGGCGGCCCCGAGCAGCGCCTCGCCGTGCTCGGCCATCTGACGCCGCCAGCCATCCAAGGCGGTGTAGAGCAGCACGTTGGGGCTGGTGGTCATCAGCAGGTCGGCGCACGCCGCGATCCGAGAAGGGTCGACGAGATCGCCCTGGACGTGGAAGACCGAACCCTGCTCGAACCCGGCGCCCATCTTGTGGACGCTGACGACGCACACGTCGGCGCCCGCGTCCATCGCCCACGTCGGGAGCTCGGGATGAAACGGCAGGTGGGCGCCCCAGGCCTCATCGATGATCAGGGGGCGCCCGCGTTCGTGACAGACGTGGGCGATGCCCGCAATGTCCGCACACGTGCCGTACGGTGTCGGGCTCACCACCAGCGCGGCGGCCGCGTCCGGATGGCGATCCCAGGCGTCGGCCACCTGCTCCGCCGATGGAGGGTGGGCGAGGTGCAACGCGACGTCCCAGCGGGGACGGACCCAACACGGCCGGAGCCCCGAAAAGATCAGGCCCGCGACGACCGACTTGTGCGCGTCGCGACTGAGGAGCAGGTCGCCGTCGTGGCCGGCCACCGCCAGCATCGCGGCCTTGACCGAGAGAGAGCTGCCGCACGTGGAGAAGAACGCGTGCTCGGCCCCGACGGCGTCCGCCATCAGCTGCTCGGCCTCCTTCAGGTAACCCCCGGAGGAGGATCGGTCGTCCAGTCCGGCCGTGACGAGCACGTCGTCGCGGAAAGCCGCCGACCCCATCACCTCCGCCACGCGTGGATCGACCCCCCGACCTTGACGATGGCCCGGCGGCGTGAAGCCGTACCGGCCTCCCTCGTGGTACTCCGCCAGCGCCTCGAGCAGCGGCGCACGATGCTGATCCATGGATCGGTCCTAACCGCACTCGACGCTTTTCACACACCGGGTTACGCACCACGCTGGCGCGGCTCCGGTGGGCTCAGGGGTGACGGCCGAGGCCACGCAGGACCGCGTCTGCCTCGCGGTGAGGCGCACGCAGCGCGATCCCGACCACATCGAGATCCGCCGCGGTGACGGCACGGACCGCTGCGCGGTTGGCGGCGTCATGTCCGGTGCTGAACATATCCGTCGTGTACAGCGCGATCGGAACCTCGCGGCGCTGGGCACGCTCGCGCACCGTTGTCAGCTTCTCTGCGGTCGCTTCGAATATCAGCACCGGCTGCACAAGCAGCGGCAGGTACCGGTTGCAGTCGGCATCGAGATAGTCCGCACCGATCGCGTCCGGGCCGTCAGCGGCGGTCACGCCACTGATCAGGAACGCGCAAACGTTGAGCCGTTGCCAGCTGGCGAGGTCGCCCAGCGGGCTGGTCGCGGAGCGGCGGCATCGCGCTCGTCCCACTCGTGCACTAGCGCTGGATCGAGATACAGAACCTTGTAGGCCCACCCCTCGGGAACCGCCGCCATCCCGGTATGGACGGCCTCCGGCTCCAGGACGAAAAGCTCGCCACGGTCCGCACGCTGCGGGGTCGCGTCAACCTCAAATCGCGCGGCGCCGTGGTGCACCACCGCCACCGTCCAGGTCGGATGCGAATGTGGCGCGTAGGCGTGCCGGACGAAACGCGCGTGCAGTGCTTCCACGCCCGGCAGCCCAGCCGGGCGAAAGTAAGTCGAATGCTCGGACAGGACCCCCAGCCTACCCCGCTCACGAGCAGCGATCCTGCGTTGAGCTTCTGCGCGCTACGGAGCTCCGCCTAGCCGGAACGGCGGCGCTTCGCGCGGGTGGTCGTGTCGCGAGGGTGTCGGGGCACTAGCTTGTTGACGAGGTTCTCCCACGCGCCCTTGCAGTCGGCGATGGTCATCCCTCGTTCGAGTTGGCTGAGTACGAGCTCGGCCGCCAGCGCCGCGAGGAGAACATCGGCAAGGTAGTCCGGGTCGGAGGCGCGGAGCTCTCGGAGCAGATGCGTCAGGTGGGCCCGGTAGGCCGCGTGGACCGGTGAGCGGTACCGAAGTACAGGCTCCGACGGCTGCGCGGCGAGCAGCAGCTCGCCGCGCTCTTGCGTGAGCGACAGCAGCGCATCGCCGAAGGCGATCAGTCGCTGCGCCGGGGGGGCGCCGGGTCCGAGCGGCGCCGGGCCGCGGATGAAACCGTCCTGGAGGCGGCGCTCGGATTCGTCGAGCAGCGCGTGAAAGAGGCTGGCGCGGTCGCCGAAGCGCCGAAACAGGGTGCCCTTGCCGACGCCGGCCTCGCAGGCCAGCTGGTCCATCGTGATCGCCTCCGCGCCGTGATCGCGCAGCAGGCGCTCCGCAGCCTCGATGATCGCGGCCCGGTTGCGCGCCGCGTCGATCCGCTCGGGGCGGGTGCCCGCGACCTGTGGAAGCTCGAGCGGCTGGGCCACCGGTCCATCGTATGAGGACGCGGGCAGCTGAACTATGCGGACCATGGTCCGAATATGTTAGGCTACGGAATACACGATTCGGACTACGGTCCGCATAGCCTATCCTCCACAAGGAGTTGCAGATGTCGATCACAGACGCAGCAGTCAGCAGCACCGGCCTTCCGGTTGGCACCTGGAAGCTCGATCCGACTCACTCCTCGGCGAGCTTCGCGGTCAAGCACATGGGTGTCGCCACGTTCCGCGGGCGGTTTGAGAAGTTCGACGCCACCCTGGCCGTGGAGCCGAGCTCGGCTGAGCTGGTCGGGACCGTGGACGCCGGCTCGGTCGTCGTCAAGGACGAGAACCTTCAAGGTCACCTCGGCTCTCCGGACTTCTTCGACCTCGAGCGCTACCCGCAGATCACCTACCGCTCGACCTCGATCCGCCGCGACGGCGATGAGCTGATCATCGACGGCGAGCTCACGATCAAGGGCAACACGCGGCCGGTGGAGGGACGGGGAACGGTCGCCGGCCCGGCAGTGACCCTCGGCGAGGTGACGAAGATCGGGATCACGCTGGACACCGTCGTCGACCGCACCGAGTTCGGCCTCAAGTGGAACGCGCCGCTTCCCAAGGGCGGCTTCGCCGTGGCCAACGACGTCAAGCTGACCGTCGAGCTCGAGCTCGTCCAAAGCTGAAGTCAGATGACGGTGCTTGGGGTCGCGGGGTCTCTTCGCCGCGCCTCTCACAATCGCAAATTGCTTCGGGCGGCGGGCGCGATGCTCCCGCCCGAAGCGGACTTCATCGAGTACGACCTGCTGAAGCTCATCCCCGCCTTCGACGAGGACGATGAGCCCGATCCCCCGCCGATCGTGAGCCAATGGCGGGCAGCGATCGACCATGCGGACGCGATTCTGTTCGCGACACCCGAATACAACGCATCGACACCGGGGCAGCTCAAGAACGCGATCGACTGGGCCTCGCGACCGTTCAGCGAAACGGTCCTGCGCAACAAACCGGTCGCCGTGATCGGCGCCAGTACCGGGATGTTCGGCGCCGTGTGGTCGCAGGCCGAGCTGCGCAAGTTACTTGCCGCCGCCGGCGCCCGGGTCATGGACCGCGAGCTGGCCGTGCCGACGGCACACGAAGCATTCAACGACGACGGGACGCTGAAGGACCCCGACCTCACGCTCGCGCTCGACAACATCCTGATCGAGCTGCTCGACAGCGCCAGGCGCAGACTCGCGACCGTGTGAACGGCACCCGTCGTGCCACCGTCTGAACGGCACCCGTCGTGCCGCCGCGGTTAGACCTCGCTGGCGAGCAGTCGGTCCTGGTATCGCAACGGTGTTCCGTCATGCCAGTCCAGCACCTCGCCGAAGCGGATGAGTTCGCCGTAGGCTGCCGGATCGATTTCTTCAGACAGCGCCAGGTCGAGGATCGCTCGGGCGGCTTGGGTCGGCGTCTGCGCGTGACTGAAATCATCGAACCACGGCCGCGATGCCCGGGTGTCGACGAGCCCGGGGCAGACAGCCGCGACCAGGGTCCCGTCGGGGATGTCACACGCGCGTCGCTGCGCTGCGACCGCGCGCACGGCAGCCACCTGGGCGACCTTGGAGGGCACGTTTACCCAGCGCGGCCAGCCCTGGTCCTGGGCCGTCCCGGTGTGGACGGCCGAGCGCCAGGACTCCACGGCCTGCTCGACCTGGTCGAGCGACACGCCATCGAACAGGGGGTGTAGTCGCGGGTCGAGGTGACCGAGTGTGCCGAGTGAGCTGGCCACGACGATCAACCGCGCGCCGGGGCGCAGCACCGGGCCGAATGAACGCAGCATCGCGTGGGTTCCTCCGTTGGCGACATCGATGAACTGATCGGCCTGTTCTGATTGCGGCCGCCCCGGCGTGAGGGGTGCGATCGCGTTGGAAACCACGATGTCCACGCCGCCGTGGCGTTGCTCCAGCTCGACGGCGAGCCGGTCCACAGCGCCGGCGTCGGTGACGTCGAGCACCCGACTTTCCACGCGGCTCCGGGTGTCGGGTGAGCTCGCGACCAGCGCGGTGGCGTCCGCCACCCGCCCTGCGTTGCGTCCGGTGAGCAGCACCAGGTCGTCCGGCCGCATCCGGGCGGCCAGTCCCTCCACCAGCGCGAAGCCGAGGCCTTGGTTTGCCCCGGTGACCAGGGCGATGCGTGTTGATCCCATCGCGCCCAGGCTAAGCAACTCGCGGGCATGCGGCAAACAAAAATTGCGCACTTGTGGTATGCGTATTCATCATGGATCTCGCCGGCGTTTCGTTGGTCTCATTGCGGGTCTTCCGCGAAGTGGCCGAGCGCGGCACGTTCACCTCGGCGGCGGTAGCGCTCGGCTACACCCAGTCCGCGGTCTCTCGGCAGATCGCCTCGCTGGAGCGCGCGGCGCAAACCCGTTTGCTGGAGCGAGGCCGCGACGGCGTGCGGTTGACCGCCGCCGGACACGTCGTTTTGCGCAGCGCCGCGACCGTGCTCGACCAGATTGATGCCACCGCACGCGAACTCGCCGGCGGGCCCGTCGAGGGCGGAACCGTCCGGCTCGGCTGGTTTCCGAGCGCCGGCGCGGTCCTGCTCCCCAAGGCCATCACCGCGCTTCGCCGCGCGCGTCCAGCCATCGCGGTGACGACGCGTGAGGGCACCACGCCCGCGCTCGTCCGCGCGCTGCGCGCCGGCAGGCTGGACCTGGCGCTGCTGGGCTCAGAGCCGCCGTTTCGCCCGCCGGACGCGGCATCGCCCGCGCTGACATTGGAGACGCTCAGCGAGCGCGGGCTGCGCGTGGCGCTGCCGGCCACCCATTCGCTCGCCCGAGGTGACTTCGTCGACATCGCCGACCTGCGGGGGCAGCGCTGGATCGCCAGCCCCTCCGCTGGTGAGGAGAAGCTGATGGGGGTGTGGCCGGCGCTCGACGAGCGACCCCAGATCGCGCACGTCTGCCGCGACTGGCTCGCCAAGCTGCAGCTCGTCGCGGCGGGGTGCGGGCTGACCACGGTGCCCCCCTTGCTCGCGCCCGTCGCGCCCCGAGGAGTGACGATCCTGCCGGTCCGCGGTGGTCCGCAGGAGCAGCGGCGCGTCGTCCTCGCTCGTCTCCCGGAACGCCTGTCAGAGCCGGCCGCTCACCTCGCCGCAGCTCTCCGGGCCGCCGCAGGCGAGGCGGGAGGCTCGACGTAGCCGAGGCTGACTGGGGCGGGCGAGGGCTAAAACCTTCCCACTCGAGCCCCTCTGACGGTCGTGCGGGACGTTTCCGCTCCACCGGGACGGGAACGTCCTGGGCGATCGCTCAGAGGCAACAAACGGGATGTTTCCGGAGCTCTCCGCCGGAGGCGGCTCCCCGCCGGCCGGGACTCATCAGAGGCCTCTCGGCGGAGGATGCGCTCGGGGCCTGTCAGGCGCCCGGAGGACGTGTGCCGAACATCAGCGTGCGCCGGGGGATGTCGTAGTAGACAGACTCCGAGCGCCGGAGCAGAGCTTGAAGCACTTCGGCATCGTCGGCGCTCACGGCTACGACTTCCTCCCAAGCCCCCTCATCGAGAACGAGTTGCATCGTGAACGTGCCGGGCTTCTGCGGCTGTCCGGCAACCCAGGTGAACTGGTAATGCGACAGCTGACGAACTTTGATCGTGTCGTCGGTGATCCGCTGGGGCACCTTCGGCATGGCGTCCTCCTGCTCGTGGCTCAGCAATTAAAGAGGGGCTCCCCCGGCCCTGGGAAACGAAACGTCCGCCGGAGGTGCTGGCGGCGAGAGGGAGAGACCTGCATGCGCGTGGATGCCGTTGCTTACCGGCGATCCCGACAGCTGAACGAATCACCGGAAGAAGGCGAACGTCCGAACCTCGATGCTGTGCCGCGGCACGTCCGTCTCGACGGTCGGATCGCGGAAGGCGGTGTGCACGACCCGCCAGGCCCGGCTGTGATCGGAGTCGTGGAAGACGAAGAACAGGACCTCGTCTCGGTTCATGTCCGGGAAGTAGCACCACCGGTGATCAGGGCCGTAGTGGAACTCGGACCCGCTCGCAACCATCTTCGACTCGTCTATGTCGGCAAACGGGTCGTCGGGGATCCGGTCGACGAAGTACAGCTGGTTGGGCAGGCCCTCGTCGTCGCGTACGCTGCGAAAGTCACAGAGGGCCAGCGGCCAGTCCTGGGGCGGCGGGCTGAACACCCGCCAGAAGCTGGTTGCCAGTACCCGGCGATAGCCTGGGCCGTCTGGGAAGTGCTCGGCGTAGACCCGAGCGGCGGTCCTCCCTGCCCCTTCCGGCCCGTAGTCGATGTACAAGAGCCGCCTGTGGCTGCGACGCGTTCTCGGCCGCAGCCGCGGAACGGCGCAGCACCGAACCGCGGGAGGCCACCTCGTCGGCACCGGTGCGCTCCTTGACGAAGTCGATCACCTCGGGCATGTAGACCGAATCCACCTCGGCCCTGTCGGTGAAATCGGTCACCGCACGCCGATGCGGCACGATCTCGAACCCCTGGGTGGACAGCCCGAAGGTGTCCTGACGCGGCCGCCCATTGCGGATCGGAACGACGTGCGACTCGTAGCTGCCGGTGTTGATGCTCACGCCGGGTGCTGTGAACCGGCGCCGCACGCTCGAACCAGGCGCCAGGTAGTGCACTGTCAACCGGCCGGACGCCGGCATCCAGGATTCACAAGATGTGCATTCGAACTCGGCTGCACAACCCGTCGGCGTCCGATTCGGGCATGACGAGACGCGCAACTCCTCAAGGATCGCCGGTCGACCCTCAAGACACGTGCCGCGCCATTCTGAGCGCTAGTGCCATGATCGTCAGTGTCGGGTTGAAGCCTCCAGATGACACAAACACCGAGCCGTCGGCGACGTAGACGTTGTCGAGCTCGTGCAGACGGCCGACCGGATCGACAACCGACGTGTCGGGGTTATCCCCCATCCGTGCCGTTCCCATGATGTGCGCGGTCGAGTTCGACCCGCTGAGCGGGTTGCCGGCCTGGCCCTGCAGCTGGTCGACGAGAGCCTGGGCAGCCTTGTTGATCCCCGGTGCGGCCCGGCAGACCGCCGATAACTGGGGACCGAAATATGCGGAGGCGGCCAGTTCATGTTTGTGCGAGGAGTACGTGATGCGGGGAACGGGGAGCCCGTGGAAGTCGCGCACATGGGGATCGAGGTCGACCCGGTTGGCGTGCTGGGGGAGGTCCTCGCCCAGCATCTGCATCCCGGCAATGTGGTCGCGCAGCGCGAGGCCTCGCAGCAGTTGCTTGAGCAGTGTCCCATAGCCGTTCGGCAGGCCGGTGTAGAGCCGCGCCTCCTCGAGCAGCAGCACGCCGCCGCCGACCTCGCAGATTCCCCCCTTGAGGTAGGGCAGTCCAGCGGCGCGCGCAGCTCGACCCTTAACCGGTCCGATGTAATCGTCGATCGTGAACGTCGTGGAGGGCCCCCGCCAGGCGTGCACCTTCTCGCTGAACAGTCCGATGCCGAGGGTGAAGTAATGGAACATCAGGTTGCGTCCCACCTGCCCGGAGCGATTGCCGAGTCCGTGCGGGTGCTTCGGACCGGCTGACAGCAGCAGCAGCCTGGCGGTTTCGACCGCTGACGGGGCGAGGATCACGATGTCGCCGCGCTCGGTCCGCCGCCGCCCCTGGGCATCGATGTAGGACACGCCACGGGCGCGGCGCCCGTGGCGTCCCACATCGACCCGATGGACGGTGCAGCGGGTGCGCAGCTCGGCGCCACGTAGCAGCGCCTCGTGCAGGAACGAGATCGCGGCGCCGCCGCGCGCATTGATCGGACACCCGAAACCCGAACAGAACCCGCATGAGTTGCAGGCAGGCAGACCGTCGTGGGGGACCGAATGCACCGCCATCGGGAATGGATAGGCATGATGACCGCGGCGGCGCGCGCCCTCTGCGAGCAGCGTTCCGCCGTACATCGGCGGGTTCGGCGCCATCCGGAACTGGTGGCGTCGGGGTGCCTGGGCAAGCGTGCGCGCCGGCATCCGATCGACGTCGCCCTGCACCCCGAGACGCTCTTCGACCTCGTCATAGAACGGCTCGAGCGCTTCGTAGGTGAGCGGCCAATCGGCGACGTTGGCGCCCGGCACCGGTCCGTCCAGAGAGCGCCCCTTGAAGTCTTGGCGCCAGAAGCGAGGCACCTTCGCGTCCCAGTGAACGGTCCCGCCACCGACAACCGTCGGCAGGTCATTGACGTCGCCGACGAACGATCGTTCTACGCCTCGGCCGGCCTCCGCCTGGGTCCGGCTCGTCCGCGGCTCGAGAATCGGGTCCTGATTCTCGAAGTAGCGGCCTCCCTTGACCTCGTCGTTTGAGAACAGCGATCCGATCGGGCCCCTGGTCCCCAAGCCGGGCAGCAGATTCCGACCCTTCTCGAAAATTAAGACGGGATGGCCCGCCTTACGCAGCGCCCAGGCCGCCACGCTGCCGCCCGCTCCAGAGCCGACGATGATCACCGACGACTTACTCATCGCCTTCCGAAGCGGCCTCGCCCAAGCCACCAAGCTTCGCGAGGAGTCGGTCGGCCAGACATGTCCGGTAGGCCGCGAATGCCCGTGAGCCCGTCACGCGCCGTGAGCCCGTCAGGCGCCAGCGCCTTTACCGGGTCAGGAGGGCGGTCAGCCTTTACCCGGTCAGGAGGCCGGTCAGGGGTCGTCACGCGCGCGCGCGAGAAGCCGCGTGGCTGGGCATCGCCGGGCCAACCATTCGAGCTCCAGCCGACAACACCGCGGTTCCCTCCATACTCGGGCGGCCCATACATTGCCTCAAGCGTGTTTGCCAGCGCCGCCCCAACGAAGCTCTGTAGGTCGGCGTCACGTCGGTCCGCCAACAGCGCTTCCCGCTGCTTGGTTGACGCCTCCGCAAAACCGAGTCCGTACGCACGCTGCGAGCGCTCGTCCAGATGAGCGAGCCCTTGGCGGTAGACCTCCTGTAGACCGGTGACCGGTCCGGCGAATTCACGCTCCGGAATCCCTCGCGAACCCTCCAGCCGGATCCGCCAGCCGAGCTCAGCCTGCCGATCCATCGGAACGAACTGAGCGAAGTCGTCGTGGCGCGATCCGGCGCGATCGGAGAACGGACCGCCGGCGTGGATCAGGGGCGGCTCGAGCTCGAACGCCGCCAACAGCAGATCGATCGCGTGCGCCACGCCCGCCTCAAGCGCACCCGGAGTCGGGTCCTCGGGGGGCCCGGGAACGAGGCGGTCGGTCAGCGCCTTCAGAACATCAACCTCCCCGGCAGTGAGGAAGCGCCCGGGCGTCCCGGCGGCCCGCGCCGAGTCGAGCAACGCGCGCACGCGAGCCGGAGGAGCAAATCCCAACAGTCCGATTGCTCCGGCAGCACCGACAAAGCCGCGTCTCGTCACACCGGACTCATAGAGTCCGTGATCTCGACCCTCGGATCCCCTCATAGATCGCCCGAGCCTATACGACGGTCCCCGAGCGCCCCGCATTGATGTCGCGACGAGGATCTGATCCGCTCCGCGGCACCGTCACTGCTCACCGCGGACTTCGGCCCGGCGTTGGGCCCTCCAGGGGCGCCGTAAAGCGGCTGGCTAATCTCCTCGGGGAGCGCATGTTCAACCGTCGAACGAAGATCATCGCGACGCTTGGCCCCGCCACGGACTCGCCAGGCGTGATCGACGCGCTGATCGCGGCCGGTATGGACTGCGCCCGGCTGAACTGCTCGCACGGCACCCAGGACGAGCTGCGCCGTCGAGTGGCGGTGGTCCGGGCGGCGGCAGAGCGCGCAGGACGGGCGGTGGGGGTGCTGTTCGACCTCCAGGGGCCGAAGCTGCGGCTTTCAGCTGCGACCACGCCACGCGCCGTGCATGCCGGCGAGGTCGTGACCTTCACGGGTACGGATGACGCTGTCGGGGACGGTCGGCTAACGGTCGAGTTTCCGGACTTCCCGCGGCTCGTGACCGGGCGGTCGGAGATCGTGATCGGCGACGGGGTGCCACGGTTTGTGGTGGAGTCCTCCGGGCCCGGCGAGGTCGTCGCCAGGGCGCTGTCGGCGGGCGAGCTTGCGCCGCGCAAGGGGGTCAACGTCACCTACGCACGGCCCGAACTTCCCGCGATCACCGACAAGGACCTCGAGGATCTTGCGCTTGCGGCGAAACTCGGCGCCGATCACGTCGCGCTGTCGTTCGTACGCTCGGCGGGAGACATCGAGCAACTTCGGACGCTGCTGGAAGAGCATCGCTCGCGCGCACGGACCGTGGCGAAGATCGAGAAGATCGAGGCCTACGAACACCTCGATGAGATCATCGCGGTCGCCGACGGGGTCATGGTCGCCCGCGGCGACTACGGCGTCGAGGCAGGCGTCGCCCGTGTGCCGCTGATGCAGAAGGACACGATCTACCGTGCGACCCAGGCCGGCAAGTTGGTGATCACGGCGACCCAGATGCTCGAGTCGATGATCCACGCACCCGAGCCGACGCGCGCCGAGGCGACCGATGTCGCCAACGCCGTGATCGATGGGACATCGGCGGTGATGCTCTCGGCCGAGACGAGCATCGGCGAATACCCGGTTGAGGCCGTGCGCGCGATGTCGCAGCTTGCCGAGGCCGCCGAGGAGGCGCCCGCGATCCACGGCCGGGCCCGCGCCGGCGCAATCGACTCACCGGCCGGCGCCGTGATGCACGCATCGGTTGATCTCGCGGACGAGTTGGACGCGGCAGCGCTGATCGTCCCGACCTCGCGTGGCGGCTCCCCACGCGCCTGCGCGAAATATCGCCCGCGACGGCCCATAATCGCGCTTCCCGAGGACGAATCGGTCACCACTCAACTCACGCTCGAATGGGGCATATACCCGCAAACGATGGTCGTCAGCGGGTCTGTGGACGATCTCATCGACCGCGCGCTACTGACCGCGAAGGAGTTCTCGGGCCTGCCGAGCGGCGCGCGGGTCGTGATCACCGCCGGGCAGCGGACGGGAACGACCGGAGCGACAAACCTGATCATGGTGCGCGAGATTCCCTGAGGATCGGCGCGTGCAGTTTCACTCACGTCGCAAACGAGAAGTATGCCGTTCAGTTCCGCGACGCTCGCTCTTGGGGCGAATGCGACCGTGCGCCGCGGCGGCGATGGGCTGGATCCGGACGATCAGGTCGTGAGCACGCTTGCCGAGCGGGTTCCCGTTGACGCGGTGGCTTGCCGGAGCCAGAGCTGTCTTCTCGACGGAACAACTACTCGCGGGGCGGCAGCTCAGCTGCGGCCGGGGTCGAGCGCCGTTTCGCTCGGTCGCTGGATCGATCGCGGGTTCCCGGGTCGGGTGCGGCCAGCAGAATCGCCCCGGCGGTGACCGCCACGTACGCCAGCACTCGACCGACCCCCAGCGCACCCGAGGGCACGGGCTCGTCAAGCACGATCGTCCCCGCTGCTATCGGGAGCGCATTGGTGCACAAGGTCGCGAGTCCCGCGACAGTGAGCGCAGCGCCACGCTGGTAGCCGAGCTGGAGAAGCGAGGTTCCGAGCGTGTACCCGATGATGAGGGTCACAACGAAGGCGAAACGGGTGCCGCCTTGAGTCATGAGCTTGGTCGAGAAGTCGCCGATCGAGAAGAGCAATCCCCCCGCAATCCCCTCAGCGACGGCAACCGCACCCCTCTTGCGGCCGATCAGGAGCACGAGCACCGCGACCGCGGCCGTCCCCCCGAGCCAAGTGAGGATCTCGGCAGTGGAGCCACGTCCGCCGCCGCCGCTGTTCTTCGCCAACGACACGGCAAGCAACGCCAGGCCGAGCACCGACAGCGCCACGCCGCTCAGCTCCCGGCGCGTCAGCTGGCGGCCGCCGAGTCGCGACGACACGTAGGCGAGCACGCCGATCCCACCAGCGCCAACGCTCTGCACCAGCGCGAGCGGCGCCAGCGCGAGCGCCGCGGCGTAGGATGCAAACCCGCCGGACTCCATCGCAAAGCCGGTAAGCCAGCTGTGATCCGTGAGCAGGAGCCCCAGCGACTGCAGCGGGCGGCGTATCGACAAGCACGGCAGCGCGGCAGCGGCATCGTGCTCGCGCAGATAGGCGATATTGGTGAGCGTCGTTGAAACCGCGGCAAGCACGATCGCTATGACGGTGCGAGCGTGCATGCCTGCCCGCAAGCGTAACCACGCTCAAGTCTCCCGGCGTCGCGCCGAGAGAATTGAAGTCAGGCATACCACCATCGCGTCAATTGCGAAGCGGTCAGCAGCGCAGCGGCGCCGGGCACGGCACGTCCCTCGCCCGTGCCTCCTTGGCCGAGGTGCTCATTACGCCAATGGGGCGCCGACACGGTCCTTGAGGGCGTCCATCACGGCCGTGGCCTCGTCGACCAACTGTCGGCGGTCGAACCCGATCAGCTCGCCATCGCGCTTGCGGGGCTCGCCGTCGATGAACACGGTGTCGACGTTGGCGGGCTGGGCGCACAGCACCACCTGACCGTCGAGAACGTTGAGCGGGGCCATGTTGAGATCGGTCGCGCGCAGCAGTATGAGGTCGGCGAGCGCGCCCTTGCGCAGGACGCCGGTCGCGTCGCCTAATCCCAGGTAGGCAGCGCCGGCGGCTGTGGCCTGGTGCAGTACTTCGGAGGGGAGAAACGCCGAGCCGTCGTCGGCCTTGGCGCGCTCGATGCCGAGGGTGACACGCATGGCCGCGAACATGTCAGAGTTGTCGCTGGCGCCCATCGTGTCCATCGACAATGCCACGGCGACGCCGGCGCGGGTCATTGCCAGCACCGGCGGCAGTCCCATCCCGCAGCGCAGATTGGAGAGGATCGAAATCGACACGTGGGTGCCCGACTCAGCCAGCCACCCGATTTCTTCCTCGTTGACCCGTATGCAGTGCACCAGCTGGAGATCGGGTCCGAGCGCGTCGTACTCGCGGTAGATCTGAACCGCTCGGTGCTGCTCGACATCATGCGGCGTCATCATCGAGTGTGCGGTGATCGGCAGCCCGTGCTCGCGCGCGAACGCGAACTCCGCCCTCCACACCTCCTCGCGGGAGAACTCGACGCCCCGAGCGGCGATGCCGAGGTCAAAGCGGCCCGGCTCTGAGAACTCCTCATCGCGGAAGCGAAGGATGTCCTCGAAGTCGACTGTCTCGGTTCCGACCGCGAACGATCGGGGAGACTGGGGATCGGCGGAGGGCCCATACGAGAATCGCCCGCGCATCCCCGACTCCCGGAGCGCCTGCAGGGAGGCCCGCGCGTGCTGCGGCGTCTGGATGTTGTGCTCCCAGGCGTGGACCGCCGTGATACCGCTGTCGACCGCCTCGGCCATCCCGAAGCGGATGCTCGTGTAGTTGTCCTCGGGCGTGAACGCCGCACCGTAGGTGAACACGTTCGTGGCGAAGTACGCGCCCAGGTCGCCGTAGCACGCGCCACCGCGGAGGATCGATCCCCAACAATGCCGGTGCGAATCGATCAGGCCCGGCATCGCGATCATGCCGGTCGCGTCGATCACCTCAGCCCCATCGCTCGACAGCCCCGAGCCGATATCGGAAATGTGCTGATCGTCGATCCGCAGATCGCCGGTTACGAGCTCACCACTGTCGCCGTCCAGCGTAAGCAGGTGAGCGCCGCGAATCAGATATGAACCCATGGATGTCTCTCCTCTCGAGGGTCGAGGGTCACGATCAGCGTGCGCGCGGCCGGCACTGCATTCGCCAACGAGACTAAGGCACTGGACGAACGAACCCGCCCAACGCCCGCTCCTGACCTGATGAGTTGCACCTCGTCGGCGCTTCGCGACGCGGGACGATAAGGGTCCGCGTCCTCCGAGCCTCGAAAGCTCGGCCAGTACAAACGCTTGCTCGGGCTATGAGGCGGTCCGCGTGCGCCGGGAGCGAAGCGCGTGGAAAGCCTGACACCTACAGGGTGCGCATCATCGTCGTTCGTGAGCGACAAATGACGTCGTGAGCTGAGAACGATCGGATCCTGTAGAGCTGCCGACCTCGTGCCTATCCAGAGCGCGGTGCTGCCTCGAGCGGCCTATCGATCATGGACACATCGTGGGTGTGGCCCAGCCCAGCCGAACGGTCCGGAGGGCGGCCAGGTTCCTGCCGGTCGGGCTGTCCGTCGGCACGGCCACCACCAGCGCCGCGCCGTCCCAGTCGGAGGACAGCGGCACCGGATACGCGCACCGTCCGCCGAGGCACTGGCCACCCAGACATCGATGTCGTGGGTGAACCGATGGTCGGCGTCGCGACCACGCTGAGCGCGTCAGCGGGGGGTCGGCACTCATCGGTCCTGGAGCAGCCCGAGGACGTTGCCATCGGGGTCTGTGACGCTGGCCACCAGGCGGCCGCCACCGACGTCGTGCGCGGGTTCCTTGACGATGGCACCCGCGGCGCTCAGCTCGGCCAGCTTCGCCTCGATGTCCGGCACGTGCCAGTAGGCCACCGGTGAGGTCATGCCCTGCGGTCCACCGCCCGGCACCAGCCCGATGTGCTGGCCCGCGGCCTCGAAGCCGACGTAGTAGGGGGAGTCCGTCTGCGGCGGTACGCCGAGCAGGGCGGCGTACACCGCCTTGGCCGTCGCCAGGTCGGACACGGGATGCAGCACGGTCTTGATTCCCTGGGTGGAAGCGTCGGTCATGGTCACTCCTGAAGTCGTGGGTCACATCGACCCGGTGAGTACGGTCGTGCTAAGACGAAGGGCGAGGCGCGAAATCGACAGTCGGCACCAAGAGTCTGCACGCCACGGGGCCGGCGGTGGCACGGCGATGTTCGGTGATGCCGGGGGTGGCGGCCGGCGGGTACAGGACGATGGACGTGCCGGACTGGTTGGGGGGGCCGACCGTGATCCAGTGCATCCCGCCGTATGCGACGTCGTTGCGGATCTCGAAGCCGAGGGTGTCGCGGTAGCAGGCCAGGGATGCGTCCGTCGTCGTGCGGGAGGAAGGCCGAATGAATGGTGATGTCCATGGCGGTCAAGGCTAGTTGCGGCTCGGGACTGGCGCTTCTCGATTCCTGATCGGTCTGGTCACCTGTTTGGCGCACGGCGGCATCCCGGCCGTCGCGCCCGCCGCATGGCGCCGGTAGGTGCTGGGCGGCATACCGACCAGTTCGGTGAAGCGACTGCTGAAGGTGCCCAGAGACGAGCAGCCGACCTCGAACAGACCTCGGTGACGCTGAGGTCGCCACGACGCAGCAGCGCCATCGCACGCTCGATGCGCCGCGGCGGGTCTGCTTGTCACCTGCGAGATCGTGCCACGTCGCGGCAGGATTGCCGGCGTCCCGCGCCACTCCGCGTCCGCTCCGGCCCGGTCTGCTCCGCTTACCCCCTCGACCTGCTCACGCCCTGAGGTATCCACCGCTGCCGCACTACGCAGCCGGCTCAACCGCAGCTTCGACGGGCGATCAGGACACCGAAACGCCGGCGGCGCGAGACGATCGCGCCAGGCTCGATATCCCCCGGACACCTCCGCCCACATCGATGGGGGCGCGCAGGTGATCTCGACTCGCCACGTGGTCGCGGCCGACTAAAGCGAGGCCGGGAGGATGCGGGGCTTCGATGCGACCTGTGGTGTAGGATCGCCTCGAACCAGGAGGGAGGGATCTATGTCTACGACGTGCCCGCAGGGGCGCCGCTGTTGTCGTTTGCTGCTCGCTGCGCTGTCCACCGTCGCCGCATTGGCGCTGGCCGCGCCCGCGCTCGCCGCCGACGTGAAGCCGTTCACGGCGCCGGTTCCGCATGTCACCGGGCCGATACCGTCGACCAGCACGAACTTCCCGTTCATCGCCGACGGATTCAGCGTCGAGCCATCGGTGCCCAAGGGATACGTCGAAGACGAGTACTTCGTCTCCGGCGCTGGCAACCTCTACCAGTACACCCCGACGGGCATCGAGATCGTCAGCCCGTGCCCCGCCGGTACGGGGCAGTTCGGGTGCACCAACGTGCCTTATACGACGCGGATGCTGATCAAGCGCCCGAAGGACCCGCGCAAGTTCAGCGGCACCGTGGTCGTGGAGCCGCTGAACCCCTCGGCCGGGTCCGATATCGCGGCCGTCTGGGACCGCTCTTGGCGGTACTTCGTCAGCCGCGGCGACATCTTCGTCGGCTGGACGTCGAGATTCGTGGCGATGAGCGCGCTGAAGCAGTTCAACCCCCAACGCTACGCGCCGTTGACCTGGGGCGTGAACAGCGCGGCCGACGACGGCATCACGTTCGACATCGCGGCGCAGATGGGAGCGCTGTTTAAGCGCAATGATCCGCGAAGCCCGATCCACGGCTACAAGGTCCAACGCGTGTTCGAGGCCGGCTTCTCCCAGGACGGAGGCTTCACGTTCACCCAAGCCGACGTGTTCAACAAGCTCGAGCGGCTGCCGGATGGTGGCGCGGTGTACGACGGGTACGTTCCCGGCGGAACCACCGGACCGAGCAACATCGACTTCGGCCTGACCCCGGCCGGAGCGCTTCCTGCCGGTGATCCGCGCCATCGGATGCAGCCCCGGGACGTCCCCGTAATCCAGATCAACACCGAGACCGAAGAGGCCCTCGCCGCCCCGAGCGGGCTAACGTATCGCCGTCCGGACAGCAACGCTCGCAACGACCGTTTCCGGCTGTGGGAGGTGCCGGGAGCAAGCCACGTATCCAACGACCTCCACTTCCCGGTGATCACGCTGCAGCTCGATCAGGTCGAGCTCAACCACCAGACGGTCGCCCAGTTGCCGCCGGTTGGCTGTTCGCACCAGGTGCTCGCGCCCGGGCCCTCCACCGGCCTGCCGGGGGTGATCGACCCCAACCCGTATCCGTTCAGCAACGTCGCCAACGCGGCGTTCGCCGACCTGACCAAGTGGGTCGACGGAAACGGATCGCCGCCGCACTCCGCCCCGATCGACGTCTCCGGCGGAGCGCTCGTTCGTGATCAATTCGGCAACGCCGAGGGCGGGGTCCGGACCCCGTTCGTCGACGACCCGACCGGCACCTACACCCCGACCGATACGGTGGCCCAGGTGACGCCGTTCTCGGGGTTCTGCGTGCTGTTCGGCTACGAGACGCCGTTCGATCACGCCACCCTGCGATCGATCTACAGCAGCCACGACGACTACGTGCGCCGCGTGACCGATGAGAGCGAGCGGCTCGTCCGGCAGGGCTTCTGGCTTCAGCCCGACGCCAGGCAGGTCATCAGGGAGGCGAGGCAAGCCGACGTTCCGTAATTCGTCCCAGGCGATCGGCCAGCCGGCGGGTATCGTTTGGCCGGCGGAGAGCGAAGGCCGCGGCGCGGGCTTGCCTCCGCTGGCCGATCACCTGGCCAGGAGCTTGCCGATCCGCTCGGTGGTTTCGCCGCCCCGATCTACCTCGCCACAGGCACCCGCAAAGACGAGCTGGTCGAGGCTCGCTGGGTCGCCTGATTCGCCCCCACCTCGCAAGGTGAATTCGACCGCGACGCCGTGAGGCGATCCTGCCCGGCTCGAGACCGACCGTGGATCATCTGGGAACTGCATTTTCCGGACGTATTGGGCACCCGAACAGCCTGTTGCTTCGATGATGAGCCGGCGCGCCGGCCGCCGTTCGCTCAAGGCTGGCGACGCGCGTCTGAGCAAGCAGTCCAATCGCGGCGTGCCGCTGCTGCTCCCCCTCGCCGAGCAACACCGGGACCCACGGGGCCCCTGCCTCGAGGTCCGTCGACTTGCGGACCGCCGGTCGATGCAGCAGTCTTCCCCTCGGCGCTGAGACGGCTGGTTGTCGTCCCTTGCGCAACTGATGATCGGCGCTGGCGCGGCTGCTGCTCCGCCTGCGGATGCGAGCGTTTCGGCTGTGCATACGCCGGGGCAGATGCGGGCGTGATCCCGACCGCCGCCGAGGACGTCCGCAAAGCGCTCGGATTGCTCAAACTCAGCAGTCGGGCCGAGGCTGCTGGAAATCGAGGCATGAAACTGCTCTCTGGAGGGTCTGTCCGGGTCTGGCCGTAGGTTCGGCCGATCCGGGACAGGGCCTTGTTGGGAGAACGCAGACGGGTAGGCCGTTTTGATCGGTGGGCTTCGAGCCCGGGCTTTTCGTTCGGCCGCCCCTCCGACTCGCCTGGATTGAGCTGCGAGCTCGTATCGGTCTGTGTCGTTGTCGCGCTGGTTCTCGCGCACTGTGAACACGAGCTGGTGGAGGTGAGAGTTGGGATTGCCCAGATGGGTCGGTCGCGCGGTCGGCCTGGACGTTGACCGCGACTTCTGCGTGGTCGCGATCTGCGAGGACGGTGTTGTTCGCTCGGCTGGCCGGGTCGCCAGCACCCCCGAGGGGATCGGTACGCTGGCGGAGAGTCTGCTGTCGTCGGATCGGGTGGCATTGGAGGTGACGGGCAGCTGTTGGGAGGTCGCGCGGATCCTCGAGCCGTACCTGGACCGGGTGGTCGTGGTCTGACCCGATGACACCGGGATCACCAGCGCCCGGGCTAAGCACGACAGGTTGGACGCTGGTGCGCTGGCGAGCCTGCTGTGGAAGGGTGAGCTTGAGGCGGTGTGGATGCCTGATGAGCGCTGCCGGGGTGTTGCGTGGACGGCTCGCTCGCCGGGAGCAGCTGGTTCATTTCCGCTCGCGCGCGAAGAACGAGATCGATGCGGTGCTGCAGCGCCGGCTGCAGGGCAAGCCGACGTGTTCGGACCTGTTCGGTGTCAAAGGCCGCCAATGGCTCGCCGGTTTGGAGCTCCCGCTTGAAGAGCGTGAGTCCGTCGACGCCGGCGTCCGCCACATCGAGTTCCTTGACGGCGAGCTCGCGGCGGTGGAGCGGCTGATCGCCAAGCAGGCGCTGTCCTGGCCCGAGACCGCCGGTCGATGACCGTCCCCGGCGTGAATTTGATCTGCGCCGCCTCGTTCATCGCCGCGGTCGGCAACGCCAACAGGTTCCTCACCAGCCGAAAGCCTCGTGGCGTATCTGGGGCTCGACCCCCGCGTCAAGCAATCGGGTGAGGGGGCCAGCCCGCAGCGGGCGCATCTCCAAGCGCGGTTCCCCGGCCGCTCGCTGAGCGCTGGTCAAAGCCGCCTGGACCGCGGTCAACCAGCCAGGACCGCT
This sequence comes from uncultured Solirubrobacterales bacterium, assembly GCA_963723675.1. GTDB lineage: Bacteria > Actinomycetota > Thermoleophilia > Solirubrobacterales > Solirubrobacteraceae > Palsa-465. The sequence continues at coordinate 48,370 of CAVRRW010000001.1, forward strand.
GCACGCCTTCGATGAGCGAACCCGCAACCGGCGTGGTCACGGCAAGGCGATCGTCGCGACCGCCCGCAAACTCGCGATCCTGTTCTGGTGCATGCTCACGCGCTCAGAGGACTACGCCCACCAGCAGCCCTCGCTCACCAAGAAGAAGCTCAGGCGGCTCGAGATCACCGCCGGCGCCCGCAAGAACACGCGCGCCTGGCGTGCCGCGGGGACTGCGTAGAGCTGGACCAGCGCGTAAGTAACGGTCGTCTCGGCGGCGCTGCTGGATTGGGCCAGATCCAGAAGCGTCTACGCGTGAGTTCCACGCGACTGAGACTGCTCGTTTGGAACGATCTCGAGCGTGTGGATGCCGGCCGGCCAGCTGCCGGGCGGCCTCGGGCACCTCTGCGCGTGGGCCACGTTTTTGTCCATCAACGTGATCATTTCGCGCTGGCCGGACGCCGGGGCGCGGACGCGGGGTTCGATGCCCTTCGCAGGCGTTCACGTTCGAGGTTTCAGTAGCAGCGGGGCGAATCTATAGCGAACCGTGGCAGCAGCGATCTTTGCCGAGGTGGTCCGGGAGGTCGCGCGTCTGGACGCGCTACGCCGCTGGTGACAGACGGCCTCGAGGTTGCTGCCGTCGGGATCAAGGATGTACGCGCCGTAGTAATCGGGGTGGTAGATCTTGCGCAGGCCCGGTGCGCCGTTGTCGGTCCCGCCCGCCTCGAGAGCTGCGGCATGAAAGGCGTCGACCTGCTCACGGCTGTCTGCCCGTAAGGCGATGTGAAGCCTGCCTTTGACGGGTTGGCCGTGGCCCTCAATCCAGAATGAGGGCCTGCCTTTTCCTTCTTCTCCAAAGCCCGCAGCCTCGCCGGGCCACTCCATCATCAAAGTCATCCCAAGCGGCGCAAGCGCCTTTTCGTAGAAGGCCTTGCTGCGGTTGTAGTCGCTGACGGCGAATCCCACGTGGTCAAGCATCGCGCCTCCTTCGGCGAGTCGGGAATGCGTTGGTTCTTGTTCTCAACCTGGAACATGCGTACTCGCGTCGTGTTCGAGCATGGAACCCCATCCGGTCCTGGCCGCGCTTATAACCGGGTTTTCGACAATCAACGGCCGCACGCGCGTTGAGTCCCGTTTTTAGTCGTGGCTGTCGGGCAAAGTCTGGACGACGAGCCTGATTCTCCGTGACATCGGAGTGAATCCGAGTGTGGAACTGGACGCACCCCGATCGCTCAGGCGATCGCCGGGCTGATCCAGTGGCTGTGGAGCTTGAGTAGGTTGTGGACTGCTGCCTGCAAGCGCCACTCCGAGCGCACCGCGGATCTGCCTCGTCGCTGGAACCGGCGGAAGCCGCGGTTGAATTTGTTCTGGGCGAAGACCGGCTCGACTGTGGCTTTGCGGTGCTTGTAGACCTCGTGTCCAGCCTCGGTTGCGAGCACTCGGCGCATGAACCCGTAGGGGCCTTTCTCCCATCCCGGTCTGGCGTCCTCGCGTAGCCCGGCATCGGGCGGGACCAGCACTTGGATGCCGTCGCTGACGATGTTCTCGATCTGTCGGGTGTGCCAGTAGCCCGCATCGGCGAGGACGGTCTCGGGGCGATGTGTGACACCCGCATCCCCGAGCTCGCGCACAGCGGCCCGGACGGCCGGTTCAAGATGACCGAAGTCGGGGCTCTCGACCGCGATCTCGGCGGCGACGATGATCTGCCCGCGGGTGACTGCGGCCTGCGCGTTGTAGCCTTGCACGGTCGGCTGACCCTGGGTACGCATCATCCGCGAGTCCGGGTCGGTCTTGTTCATCACACCCTCAGGCACCGCCGGCGGCGTGTACGGCTTCGGTGGCATCCCGAGCTTCTGTCCGGGCACGCCGCCCGCGCGCCGGTCTGCCTGCCAGCGCTCGTAGGCCTCGCTGGCCTGGATCTCCACCCGCTGGCTCTCCTCCAGCCGCTGAACCGCGTCTAACAACCGGTCTGCCCGTGACCGTGCGATCGGCTGCGCGGCCTGCTCGCGCCGACGCAACAGCTCCTTGTGCGCCGCCCGCTGCCATCCGCGCCGACCCCCGCCAGGCCCCACCCGTTCCGGATCAAGCTCGATCGGATCCACCTCAGACTTCTCCCTGCGGCCAGCCTTCTTGGCCAGCCGCTCCTTCGCCGCCGCAAACGCCGCCCGCCGACCCTCTTCGCTCCGCAGCTGCTCCGGCACCTCGTCACCGCGATCGGCGCCGAACAGCCCGTCCTCCCAGCGGTCGGTCTCCTCAGCCTCCTTGAGGATGTCCGCGACCAGCTTCTCGTAGCTGCGGTTCGCGCCCCTGGAGGCGTTCGCGCGGATCTTCATGCCATCGATCGAGATCACCCCCACCTCGACCAGGCCCGCCTCGTCGCACAGAGCCAGCACCTTGGTGAACAGCTCGCCGAGCGCCCGCTCATGCCGGCGGCGGAACTCCGCGATCGTCGAGTGATCCGGCACCCGCATCGCCGTGATCAGCTTGTAGGTCACATCCTCCCGGCACGCCCGCTCGATCCCCCGCGAGGACCGGTTCCCGCGCGCGTACGAGTACAACAGCAGTGCCACCATCATCGACGGCTCATGCGCCGCCCGCCCCTGACCGTTCTCCCGATACGCCCCATAGAACTCGCTCAGGTCCATCTGCTCGACCGCCCCAAGGATCGACCACACCACGTGATCGTCCGGCACCCAATCAGTCAGATCCGGCGGCATCAACATCGTCTGCCCCCGGTCGCAAGCGATGAAGTTCTGTGGCATGACTGGATGGTCTTAAACCCGCCGGACGTCACACCTTTGCCCGGCAGCCACAGTCATTTTCGTGACGATATAGCCGTCGCCGGTGCGGGTCTGTACGCAAACGTGACTCGGTGGCTCGCGAGCCGTGCGGGCCGGGAACGAGACTTCTGGATCGTCGCCGAGGCACTCCCGCGGTGACTGCCGCTCGCCGCCGGATCCAGAAGCCGCTAGGCCGGCGATCAAGCGCTGTCGTGACGCGGGATAGCAGGCGTCTGCAGCTGCCGCCGAGCGTGGGCCCCGATCCTCGCCAGCGTCAGTGCTCAAGGAGCTCCTTCAATCGTCGCAGGTCCGCCTCGTTGGCCTTCCGCATCGCTCGGGTCATGACAGGCGCCGTGACAGCAGCGAAGCCTGAGGGCTCTCCGCGATTGCGCAGGGCCATTTTGGTCGCGCCGTCCGGTGCGTCCTCCCAGGTGTACGTCGTCTCCATCGGAAACGGGCCTTGCGCGGTTGCCATTACGAAGCGACGCCCGGGTTGGAGCTCTCGCACTTCATACGTGTAGTCCAGTGTCCGGCCTAGGAACTGGGCACGGAACCGAATCCTCGAACCGATAACTGCCGGAGGCGGCGTCTGCCACTCGATCGCCTTGATGTTCTTGTACCAGGCCGGCGTATTCGCGGGATCAGCCGCGAAAGTAGAGACCTCATCGCGCGGGCGCTTGATCTCGATCTGCGTCAGGACGTCAACGGCCACCTGCGGAGTCTGTCACCGCGTCGGCGCCAGCGGCCTCCCGCGTTGCCAGCGCAGTGCAGCACCCAGTTCCGAAATCGACCGCGCACGCGCTCCTGAGCAATCTCGACACTGAGCACGTCCAGCGCGTCGAGGCTCTCGCTCAGCCACGTGTTGCAGGAGCGGCGACTGCCCCGAGCTCACTGATGCTGCGGACGACACCCAGGCGTCAGAGCTGGGGCTTGACGCACTGCTGCTCTTGGCGGATGCGGGCGTCTCAGAGCGGGTCGCAGGCGGGTCATCAGACGCCCCCTTTGGAACGATTCCGATCATCTGCGAGCGTCGGTGGCCGGCGCCGGCGACGCGCTCGAGATCGTTCCGGAGCAGCAGCGCCGGAGGGCCCGATCCGGTTGATCGAGACTGCCTCAAATAGCCCAAAGGGGAAGCGAGCCTGCGCTCCTCCTTGAGGCGAATGCCAGGTACGCGCGCCACCGGGACGAGAGACCTGTTTCGGCGGAAACGCGGTTACTCGCCCCGGAGGGCGATGACGCTTCTCACGTTCCTTCCAGCCCGTCGAGCCACGAGCGGCCCAAGTGGGCGGGGCGAAACGGTGCTTGGACTGTCCTCTAGCGCATCGGGTTCGCGACAGCTCGAGGCGGTGCGCGACGAGCCGGACGCGGTCGCCGGAGTCGACCGCGGTCTCGGCACGGGAACGCCCGCCCCAACTGGCAGTCGAGTCCGCAGATAGCGGCTCCGGATTTCGACCCCTACTGCGCGTGGGTACTGCATCCGTCGCCGCGTTGACGCGGTGACCGCGGTGCAGTACGGTCGTCTGCAAGAGTCGATGGAGAGGACGGAGGCGCGAATGCACGGCGTGCTAGTTTGCGGTCGCCGAGTCTGGCTTGTGCCGGCTCTGCTTCTCGTCGCGCTCGCGCTTGCTGGCGCCGCGTCGGCGGCGACGACGAAGGTTTTCGCGACGGGGCTGAACAACCCGCGCGGGCTGGAGTTCGGTCCGGATGGGAACCTCTACGTCGCCGAGGGCGGGCTCGGGGGCCAGTTGACGACGACGCAAGCGCAGTGCCAACAGGTGCTGCCCCCGATCGGGCCGTACACGGGCGGCTTCACCGCCGACATCGTCCGCTTCGCACCGAACGGAACAGAGACGGTCGTCGCCTCCGGCCTGCCGTCAGACCAGACGGGCCCGGCGCGCAGCTTCAGGAGCGGCGTTGCTGACGTCGCGTTCATCGGCCACAGGTTGTACGCGCTGCTCGCCGGCGCCGGCTGCTCGCACGGCCACATCGATGTCGATAACGGGATCATCCGGGTCAACCGCCACGGCGGCACGACGCAAGTCGCGGACCTCAGCGCCTTCATCAAGGCGAACCCGGTTGCGAACCCGGATCCCGCGGACTTCGAGCCCGACGGCACCTGGTACTCGATGGTTGCAGCGCGCGGCGAGCTGTATGCGGTCGAGCCGAACCATGGCGAGGTCGACCGCGTCGATCCCCGGACCGGCGCGATCCGCCGCGTAGTCGACGTGTCGGCGAGCCAGGGCCACATCGTCCCGACCGCACTCGCCTACAAGGGCAACTTCTTTCTCGGCAACCTCGGCGAGTTCCCGGTCGTACCGGGCAGCGAGACGGTCTTCAAGCTGACCCCAAGCGGTGAGCTGAAGCCCCGCGCGACAGGACTAACGACGATCCTCGGACTCGCGATCGGCCACCGACACCGGCTGTACGTGCTCGAGACGTCTAACCACGCCGGCGCTCCAGTCCCCGGTATGGGAGACATCGTGCGGATTGACCCCTCTGGCGCGCGCACGACGATCGTCTCTGGGCTGACCTTTCCGACAGGGATGACGATGGGCCCGGACGGCGACCTCTGGGTCTCCAATCAAGGGTTCGGCCCGACAACTCCGGGATTCGGTCAGATCCTGAGGATCGACCCGAACTGACGATCAGCTCGGGGAGATGGTGGATGCGAGCCGCCTCGGAGCTCGGACGCCGCTCAGTCCGACGCCGCGGCCTCTGACTGAAGCAGACCTGCTTCAGCGACCAAGCAAGCGTCGGACCGTCGATCACAACCTTCGGACGGGGTCGCAGACTGCCCCTTTGATCGACCTGCAGCAGTCTCGAGGGCGCTGCTGCATCTGAGCAATGGGAGCACTCTGGTCGCCGGCAACGCCGAGAGTGCTGCTCGCGCAGGGGATCCGGAAGCCACGATCGGACCGAACGAGACAGCTGGATAGGACGAGCAGGAACGCTGATGCCTCGCTATTCCTTCACGGTGGAGCGGTAGCCCCGCGAATTCCTCGGAGCAGTCCGAGTGGCGGCGACGCCGTCGGTGTCGGCTGCTGGGAGTTGCGACCAGATCGGGCGAAAGGGGCCCGCTTGAGAGGGAGCGCGAGTGCGACGCGGATGCCGTGACTTTCGGATCGCCTACGCGAGCGATCGTCTCGCCGCGAGAGTTGCGAGATTGCTCAGATGCAGCAGTCTCGGCGAGACTCGTGGATCTCGATCAAAGCGGGAAGCGTTGCGTCCTGTTTCGCCCGCGGCCGAATGGGTGTCGGCTCTCGGATAAGGTCGTCAGCGTGGAGGCACTAGCTCGCGTCCAGTCGATTCCTGGTTGGCTGCGACCTGAGGACGCCGACAAGCTCTACGAGCTGGCTCGGTCGACCCCGGGGCCGATACTTGAGATCGGCACTCACCGCGGTAAGTCCGCGGTACTCATGGCGCTCGCAATTTGTGACTCGCAGCGCGACGCCGTTCTCTACACGCTCGACGTCGATCGAATCGCAATTCAATCGGCCGCTGCCGAAGCGCAGGCGCGTGGCGTCGCGCGGGTGATTGTCTTCGTACGTGGGACCGTGACCGCGTTCGCGCGCGCCTACCCCCACGTCCGACCAACTTTGACGTTCGTCGACGGCGACCATAGCCGAGGCGGTGTAGATCGGGATCTTGCGGTGCTCCAGACGCTGGTGCCCGCCGGGGGGTTAGTGCTGTTCCATGATTTCGCCGATCCGCGCAACGATGATCCAACGTGCTACGAGACGAAGGTACGGCCGGCGGTGGAGGCAAGTTGGGTCGCGAACGATTGCGATTTCGAGGGCACGTTCGGGGTGTGCGGACTGTTCGTACGCCGCGGGGCGCCGTCGCTGAAGCCTGCCACAGTTGCCGACATATCCCCGCTCGACAGCATCAGCGACCGGTACCTCTACCGCTTGCGGCACCCGACCGCCCGCCTTCTGCGGCGTATTCATCGCAAGCGCTGAACACGCATCCAAGTTCGCCGGCGGTGCGTTCTCGCCACCCTCGTCCCGCTTCCGGTTTGGGCTTACTGGTCATCCATTGCCGGATCGTGGAGGGTCGCCGCTATCGCCACGACGAGCCGGGGATCCGGGCGCTGTGCTCACGGCTGGTCCGGCTGCGGGTGGCGCTGGTCGCGCTTGAGCGCCCGGACGGGCTATTGATCGAACGGCGGGACGCCGGGTGGGCGTTGATCGCGGTGCACCCCAACCAGGTCAAGGCGATGCGCCCGCGCTACAGCACCGCGGGCGGCAAGAGCGACAGCTTTGACAGCTTCGTGCTGGCCGAGCTCGCCCTCACCGATCGCCATCGCTTTCGCATCCTGGGGCCCCCGATAGTGACCGCACGCTGCGGGCGCTCGGCCGCGCGCGGGCGGATCTCGTCCGCCCCCGGGTCGCGCTGGCAAACCACCTGCGCGACGAGCTCCCGTGCTTATGGCCCGGTGCCAGCAACGTGTTCTGTCAGGTCGACTCGCCGATCGCGCTCGCGTTCCTGCGTCGCTACCCCAGTCCGGTTGACTCCCGCGGGCTGGGTGAGCAACGCCTGGCCGCCTTGCTGACCCGTCACAGCTATACCGGTCGCAAGCCCGCGCGCGAGTTCCTGGCCGCTGCGCAACGGGGCCGAAGGCGGCGCGGGCGAGCTCGAGATGCGTGCCCGCCGCCAGATCGCCCTCGGCCTCGTCGACGCGCTGGAGCCGATCGTGGCCGGGATCAGCGAGCTGACCGCCCAGATCCGCCGGGGCCGTTGACGATCACCCCGACGGGGCCACATTCCGCTCGCTGTTCATCGCACCGGGCTCGGTCCTGTGCGCCGCCACGATGATCGGCGAGACGGCGTGGACGGGATGACCGTAGTCCGGGGCCGTAAGTTCGTGCGCACCTGATCGGCGACCTCGAGTCCAACCGGTCTCAGCAAATCGGCTGTTGCTCGGGATTGGTCATGCTGGGCGCTCGAGATCGAGCAGCTGGGCTTTGGCCTCGGGCCCGCCGCGATACTTGCCCAGGCGACCGTCGCTGCGTAGCACTCGGTGACAGGGCACCAGGATCGGGAGTGGATTGGTGGCTACCGCGATCCCGGCGGCGCGCACCGCGGCGGGGCTGCCGGCCTGGGTGGCGACTTGCCGGTAGGTGGCAGTGTGTCCGTAGGGGATATGAGCAGTGGCACGTAGCACTTCGCGACGAAAGCCGCGCGTCAGCTGCCAGTCGAGCGGCAGGTCGAAGGTGCTGCGCCGGTGTTCGAAGTACTCATCGAGCTGATGCCGGGCGCGGGTGAGGCTCCCGCGCCTGGCGCCGAGCACGTGCGGAGATACTCGCTGGGCGAGGTCCTCGAGCACGGCTTCCGGATCTTCGGCCGGCAGTCCGATCCGGACGAGGCCTTGATCGGTGGCGCTGAGGAGGATTGTTCCCAGCGGTGAGTCGTGGCGCTCGAAGGCAACGTCGACGAGTCCTTCTGCGGTCGCGCGGCGGGCGAACTCTCCGCGAAGCCTTGCCCAGTCCTCGGCGGGGGGCGCCGTCCGGGTGCTGAGCGCGATTTCGAGCGGGTCTGGCGAACGGTTCTGATGGTTTGGGGGGGAGGTCATATGTGTAAGACGTAGCGCAGGCCGGGTCTGTGAGGTCAGCGGGCGTCGTGAAAGATGATGCCCAGCGCCGTCCGCTGTCCGCGGGTCAGCGTGCTCACCCCGTGGCGCAGCACAACCTTGTGGTAGCCGTTCCGGCCGGCGTTCGGGCGGTGGCGCGTGGGGAAGATCACAAACGCCCCCTGCGAGGGGTTGAGCACGTGCGCGCGGCTCTGCGCGCGGGGGCGCTGCTCGAGAAGCACGAACTCGCCACCGTCAAAATCGACGCCGGGCTCAGACAGCACGGTCAGGATCTGGAATGGGAAGGACACCTCGATGTAGAGGTCCTAGTGCAGCGCGTTCCAGTCACCCTCGTGGTAGCGCGGGATCAGCGGCGTTGGGCGAGCTTGGCCGGCTGCTCGGCAGCGCTCCCGCAGCTGTGCGTGATCAAGCGGGGAACGTGCGCTATCGCCTCGCAGCCGGTCTGACCAGTCGTTTGCGATCACGGCCGAGTGGGGGTAGAACGAGCTGCGCAGCGCCGCGATCGTGTCCGGAAGCGGATGGTCGAAGTAGCAGTAGCGGCCCTCCCCGAACCGATGCCGAGCCATGTCAATCGTGGAGCGAAACCGGCCGTCGTCGAACAGGCCCGACTGCTCACGACACTCTCAGAATCCAACAAGCGGGGTGGTGATCGCGAACCCACGCTCGTCGAGCTCGGCTCGCAGCTCGTTCCAGGCGAGTGCGTCGACCCGTTGCGAGACCGTCGCGGGCGGATTGGGGATGATCGTTGTCATAGTCATGCGTCCTTCCTCAGTCGTTTGAGTCCTTCAAAGACGCTGCGGCGAGCGGCGGCCTCGCTTGTTTGCATCACCTGTGCGACTTCGCGATAGGTCAGATCGCCGCGGTAGCGCAGGATGACCGCCTGGCGCTGCTTGTCCGGGAGTGCGCGTACACGCTCCCAAAGCGCCTCATGGTGTCGCTCGTCTCCGGCGCGGCAGCGTGGGTGTCGATCTCGTCGGTTGGCTGCGGCGCCCGGGCGCTGGCACGGTGAGCGTCGATCGCCTTGCGCGCCGCGATCGAGAACAGCCACGGTGCACGGCCTGCGGATCGCGCAGGTTCCCGTATGCGCGCAGCGCCGCGAGCATCGTTTCCTGGAAGGTGTCCTCGGCTCGCTGCGGACCGACCTGGGCGTGACAGAAACGCAGTACCGCTGGCCCGTATTGCTCGACCATGCACTCAAACGGCGGCAGCACGGCCGTAGCGGGACCGCGGTCGGGTCGCGGTCTGCTGGCGCTGCCCGGGCGAGAAGTCACAGGAGTATTAGACGGTCGCGATAGTCATTTTGTGAGATCGCGGATCTTCGATCCGGTCGCCTCGCCGGCGCATGACGGAGCAGGCGCACGGGGCCCCTTCTTCACCGCCGCTTATGCAGCGGGCCTAGGTGTCGTATAGGAGGCTTTGACGATCCAAGTACCGCCCTCCCGACCGCACGATGCGTGGGTCGATCTCACATCGCCGGTGCCCAGCGCGTCTTATGCCCGATGACTCGACTACAAGGAGATGCTCGGATGAGCGCGACGCGCGTTATTCACAAGGGCTGGCTGTTGGGGATCCTGTTGCTGGGCCGTTCATGTCCCAGGCTGATGCGACGATCGCGAACGTCGCCACCCCGTCGATCCATGTCGACCTCGGGGCGTCGGGGGCGATGCTCGAGCTGGTGATCGGCGGCTACCTGCTCGCGTTCGCGGTGTTCTTGATCACCGGTGCGCGACTCGGGGAGACGCGTGGTTACAGACGCGTGTTCCTGCTCGGCATCGGGATGTTCAGCCTCGCGTCCCTGCTGTGCGGGCTCTCGCCCGACCCGGCGGTCTTGGTGGGCGCGCGGGTCCTGCAGGGCGCCGGCGCGGCGCTGATGTTCCCCCAGACGTTGACCGGCATCCAGCTGAATTTCTCCGGTGCCGAGCGTGCCCGGGCGATCGGTCTGTACGCGATCGCGCTGTCCACCGGCGCAGTGGTCGGGCAGATCCTCGGCGGTGTCCTGATCTCCGCCAACCTGGCCGGCAATCACTGGCGCGCGATCTTCCTGATCAACGTGCCGATCGGCGCCGCGGCCATCATGGCTGGGATCCGCTACCTGCCCGCCGATGCCGCCCGCGTCTCGCGCCGTATCGACCTGCCGGGAGTCGCCATGCTCTCAACCGCCGTCCTGCTCGTGCTGATCCCGTTGACCCTGGGGCGCAGCGCCGGCTGGCCAGCTTGGACCGGGATCTGTCTGGCAGCGAGCATTCCGGCCTTCGCGGTGTTCGTGGCCGCGCAACGCCGGATCAGCGATGACGGCGGCTCACCGCTGGTAAACGTGAACGTGATCACACGGCGCTCGGTGCTCTGGGGCCTCCTCACCATGGTGGCCACGAGCGGCAGCTACTTCGCGCTGCTGTTCACGCTCGCCCAGTACCTCCAACTAGGCCTTGGGCGGAGCGTGCTGGTCTCCGGGCTCACGCTTGTCCCCTGGGTTGCCGCCTTCGGCCTCGCCGGCCAGCTCGTCAGCCGCCTGCCCGCCGGGCTGGCCCAATCGGCGCCGGCCGCCGGCTGCGCGGTGCTCGCCGGCGCCTATACGGCCATCAGCGCCGCCCTTTTCACCGGCCACCACTCAGAAGCGCTACTCATCGTGCTCCTCGCGATCGGGGGGTTCGGGCTCGGAATCCAGTTCAGCTCAACGATCGGGCATCTCACCACCTCCGTCGCACCGGCCTACGCCTCCGACATCAGCGGCGTCACCAGCACCACCTCGCAGATCGGCGGAGCGCTCGGCGTAGCCGCCTTCGGCACCCTCTACCTCAGCCTCGCCCCGCTCGGTGCCGGACCCGCCACCCACGCCTTCGCGATCGTCACCGCCGCGCTAGCGGCACTCATCCTGCCGGCCGTCATCGCCGCCTACCGCGCCACCCACGGCCAGCGACAGCTCGAGGAAGGCCGCCTCGCGTCCCCAGTCATAAGCGCGAGAGTCGCGCCCGAATGCGCCAGCTCCCCGATCACCGGCTGACCATCGCCGGCTGGCCTGCGGCTCACCGTCCCGGACGACCGCGCCCTGGGCTGGCCTAAGGTGCTCGGCGAGCGGAACCATCCCGGACAGATCGAAGACCAGAAACATGCTCACCATGGCAGTGGACTGGGGCGAGGTCACCGCGATCGCAACCTCGATCTTGGCCGTCGGCCTGCTCGGAGCCATCGGCGCTGCGGGTTCGGAGCGCAGCAAGTCCGAGAAGCGCGCAGGACTCGCGAGGCGCAGATGGCGGCCGAGTTCTTTCGCCGCTGGAACGAGGACGCCCTAGTGGAGACGCGTCGGATGGTCGGCCGGTTCAAGTCAGCCGATGAACTGCGCGACGCATTCACCGCCTACGTCGCGGCCGATGCCCCTGAGGCCTACGTGCTCCTCCGAGAACTCGACTACTTCGAGCAGCTGGCCGCGCTCGAAAACCTCGGCGCCTTTGACCTAGAACTGATCAAGCTGCTCCTCGGGCGCACCCTGATCGAGCGGTGGGAGATGTGGAGCCCCGCGATTCACCAGGCGTACGGTCCAGGCACGTACCCGATGTTCGAAGGCCTCGTGGACAAGCTGCGACACGCGCTGGACGATCCGACCGGTCCACCGGCGAACTGATCCGTCTGAGTAGGCGGCCGAAACCCGTGACCTGTTACTCGCTGGCAACGCGCAACGGCTGCTGAACCTCGCCAAGCATGCTCCGGTCTGATCCGCGCGTCAGCCGTCGCACGACACCTCATAGGTCATCCTGGTGTTGCCTCGACCGCCGCCGGGAGAAGGGCCGAGACACCTAGCCCGGTGCAGGGCCTAAAGCAGACCAGTCCTTCCCGGCGGTGGTGAGGTGCCGCAAGCGGCAACAGGACGTAGCCCCGTTGAGGGCCTTGTCTATGAGGTTCCGCAACGGTACCTCCTGGTCGGGGCGCTGTGAAGTGGCCTGACCGATGGAGGGACGTGGAGATGGGTGGTTACGCCGGGGTTGACTGGGCGGGCGACAAGCACGATGTGCTCGAGATGCCTGCCGGGCGGTGGAAGGAAGGTCTTTGACCCCATAGCAACCTGCGCGCGTGTTGTCTGGATCAGCGGGCGTGGCGTTGGTTGTAGAGGTGTATGGCCCAGAGGTAGGAGGCCACGCCGATCCCGACGCTCCACGCGATCGCGCCGATCGCGTTCCCGCCGATGTGCGTGCCGGTGAGCAGCCCGCGCAGCGTTTCGGTGACCGGGGTGAAGGGCTGGTATGTGGCGAATTGGCGTAGCCCGGCCGGCATGCTGGCGGCGAGTACGAAGCCGCTGCTGAGGAAGGGCAGCAGGGTAAGGAACATTGGGGTGTTGCTGGCGGTCTCGACGCTCGTCGCCGCCAGGCCCAGTGCGGTAGCGAGCCAGACCAGCGCGAGCGCGAACAGCGCGATGATGCCGATCGCGGCGAGCCAGTCGCTCGCGTCGGCGGTCGGGCGGAAGCCGAGCGCGATCGCGACGGCGAGGACGACGACGATGCTGACCAGGGTCTGGATCAGGCTTGCCAGCACGTGACCGGTAAGCACGGACGCGCGAGCGATCGCCATCGTGCGGAAGCGGTCGATGATGCCGCCGGTCATGTCCATGGCGACGACGATCGCGGTACCCTGGACGGCGGCGGCCACGGTCACCAGCAGGATGCCCGGCGTGAGGTAGTTGAGGTAGCCGGCGCGCCCGGCGTGACCGCCGGCGAGCCCGCGCCCGAGCCCCGCGCCGAGCTGGCCGCCGAACACGTAGACGAACAGCAGCAGGAACACGATCGGCATGCCGACGAGCATCAGTGTGAGCGACGGGTAGCGCCGTAGGCGCCGCAGGCTGCGACGCAGCATCGTGGTCGAATCGTTGATGGTGTAAGCGAGAGCGCTCATGGCACGGCCGCCTCCGGTGCGGCGGGATGGTCGGTGAGGGCGAAGAACACGTCGTCGAGATCGGGGGTGTGGATCGACAGCTGCGCTATCTCGATGCCGCCGTCGTCGAGGTCCTCGAGCACGCGGCGCAGCGCGGTGACGTTGCCGTCGCCTGGCACCAGCAGGGTCAGATCGTCCTCGTCTCGTGAGGCGCCTTCGAGCGCGCGCTCGGCCGCCTCCAGGGCGTCGGGGGCGGTGAACTGCAGCCGCAGATGGCCGCCGGGGATGCGTCGTTTGAGCTCCCCGGGCGTGCCCTCGGCGACGATCCGGCCGCCGTTCAGGACCGCGATCTCGTCGGCGAGCTGGTCGGCCTCGTCGAGGTACTGGGTGGTGAGGAAGATCGTGACGCGCTCGGCGGCTACCAGGTCGCGGATCGCGTCCCACATGGTGCGCCGCCCGCGCGGGTCCAGCCCGGTCGTGGGCTCGTCGAGGAAGATCACCCGTGGCGAGCCAATGAGCGTCATCGCCAGGTCCAGCCGCCGCCGCATCCCTCCGGAGTAGGTCGAGACCGGCCTGCGGGCGACGTCGAGGAGATCGAACGCCTCGAGCAGCTCGGCCACTCGCCGCCGGCCCTCCGTGCGGCCGAGATGGTTCAGATCAGCCATCAGGCGAAGGTTCTCCTCGCCTGTGAACAGGTCGTCCACCGCCGAGAACTGGCCGGTAACGCCGATCGACGCCCGCACCCCGTCCGGGTCGGTGACCACGTCGTGACCTGCAACGCGCATCCGCCCGCAATCGGCCGGGATCAACGTCGACAGGATCCGCACGATCGTGGTCTTGCCCGCCCCGTTGGGGCCCAGCAGGGCGAAGATCGTGCCCTCAGCGACGGTCAACTCGACATCGTCGAGCACCACCGCGTCGCCGTACGACTTGCACAAGCCGGCAGCCTCGATCGCCGGTCCACCCGCGCCAATCATGATCGATTTCCTCCCTTGTGTTGAGATCTGGTCGGGAGCCGCCCGGAGGCGACCAACGCTTCACGCCGCGCGTTCCACTCCTGCTGGAGCACTGGCATTCGCTCGACCAGGAACTCGGCGAATGCAGACATCTCCAACAGGACCGCCTGGCGCTCGGGCGGTGCGTCGCGCACCACCTGCAGGCCCTCCTGCGCAAGCTCGCGCAGCTCCTCGTACTCAGAGATGTCCATTCCCATCGCTTGCGACGAGCTCAGGTCGATCTGCACACGGTCCATCCGCTCCCCGGCAGCGCGCGAGCGACGGACCATGCGCGTCGCCTCAAGCGCCTTGACCGCGGCGGCGATCGCGCTGCGGCTGGCCAGCAGCGCGTCGGCCAGCTCGCCGATGCTCTGCTCCGGCGGGTCACAGACCGCGAGATAGCCGGCCAGCCGCCCCACCACCGGCGGAAGTCCGTAACGGCGCGCGTGGAAGCGGCCCATGTGATCGGCGAACGTGATCTCTGCATCGCTTGGCATGGGAGCCAGTATACACAGATAACTGAGATCACACAAATTTTTGTTATCTCAAGCAGATGCCTCCGCATGCCCGCTCACGGTGTGCTGAACTCCACCGCATGGGCGCGGCCGAGCCCGAGCAGGCGATCCTCGAGGAGCTGAGCGGCCCGCCCGGTCAGTGGGAGCCCGGGGCAACCAGCCCCGGCGGGGTCCAGTCCGGGATCGTGCGCGGCGGCCACCCGTTCCAGGGCGACCCCCTCAACCGTCCGGTTCGGCCGGAAGCCGAACCGGCAGTCGCTGCTCGGTGGCTGCGTCGGCGACGATGGGGAAGTCCATGAGGTCGAGGCCGGTGCCGCTCACCGTCTCGATTGCCGAACGCGCGGCGGCCTGGCACGGGATGTGTGTCGGCAATAGCCTCCTGCGCTCTGGATCGGTCGCATCCATCGAGCCGGACCGTGTCGCCGGTAGGGTGTGGTTGATGTCCGGACCCGCTCCTCCGCGCTTGTACTACATGCCGCGCACTCGCTCCAGCCGGGTTCTGTGGCTGTTGGAGGAGATTGGTGAGCCGTACGAGCTGACCGAGATCGCGGGCGCCCAGCGCCGATCTGCCGAGCATCTGCGCCGCCAACCTCTGGGGCGCGTCCCGGCGCTTGAGCTCCGCGATGGCACCACCATGTTCGAGTCGGCGGCGATCTGTCTTCAGCTTTCCGATATGAATCCGGCCGCGGGGCTGATCCCGCGGCTGGGATCGAGCGAGCGGGCGCTTGTCTACCAGTGGGTCGTGTTTGCGGTGGCCGAGCTCGAAGCACCGCTGTTTCGGTGGATCGGCGAGCTCGGCGAAGGCACGACGGAGTCCCTGGCGCGGGATCGCTTCATGCAAGCTGCGGTCGCGATGGAATCCGCGCTTGACGCCCGCGACTGGCTGCTCGATGCCCAGTTCACCGTTGCCGACGTGATGTGCGCGAGCGTGCTCCAGGGAGCCAACTCTCGGGAGATGCTACGACCCTGGCCTGGCCTCGAGGCCTACGTGCAACGCAGCGAGTCACGACCCGCCTATGCCAAGGCCGCGGCGATCTCCGATCGGCCTCGCAGCTAACCAGAGATTCCCAATCGGCCTGGGGTGCATATCCAGGGCCAAGACTGCCGCGTCCGGTTCGCCCACGTGAGAAGCGGAAGCGGTGCGCTCGTGCCCCATCGGGCGACTGAGCAGCAGTCTCGCCCGGCCGGAGGGCTCGGTGGCCGCCGCAAGTCACGTTGGCGCACGGGCGGCCGCTGAAGGCGGCTATATCGTCACGTTCCTGACTAAAACGTGACTCAAAGCGCAGATGGCGGGCAGTCCCAAAGAGCTGCCCAGCCCCCATCCGATGCAATGACCTGTGCGCGGCGAGGCTGGTGGTGAGCTCGCGCAGAGCGGCTTTGGAAGCGAGGTAGGGCAGCTCGGCGGGCAAGCTCCGTGGTGCTGACCCGAGGTGAACAGCATCACCCGACCACCCCGCGGCCGCCGTGACGGGCTGTGAATGCCTGACGAGCAAGAGGGTCGCCCGGGTGTTCACTGCGTAGGCCAGGTCGATCTCGCCTGCGGTGAGTTCCTCGGGCGACTGAACCGCGCCACGGGCATGATTGGCCACGACCACGTCGAGATGACCAAACGCTTCGCTTACAGCGCTGACAAGCGCGCCCGGAGCGTCAGGGTCAGCGAAGTCCACAGCGAGATGCTCGACGGTGCCGCCGCCTATCAGCTGCTGGTGTTCCTGGCGGTGGGCCAGCCGATACGCGGGCCTTCCGAATCACGGGCAAGACATCCGAACCACGTGACTGCCGCCACCCGAATGCGTCCGAATCTTGCCGCCACTCGAATACATTCGAATCACGTGGTTGTCGCCGCCCGCTACGGCGCCGGTCCCGGCGTTGCCGCCACCGGTGCGGCCAGTGTTCCCGTCGCCGGTGTTGACGCTGCTGGGGTTGGCCTTGAGAGCGGTGGCGTTGCCGGCGTTCGGTTGGCCAGGGGTGATCACCAGCGCCTGGCGCTTGGGGATGGTGGCCGGGTCAAACGTGATGGTCGGCGCGGTTCCGCCCGCGCAGACAAGTTTCGGCGCGGACTTCGACCGAGCCGCGATCTGCGCCCGGACCCCCATCGCTGCAAGCTTTTCATTCGCGCCGGCGATTCCCGATGGCCGCATCAAGTTGACCGTGACCGTGCCGTCGGGGTTGCGGGTGACCGCGAACGCTGGCGGGCTGGTCGACGCGCCGAGCAGCCACGCGACCGCGGTCGCGATTGCGGCCAGACTGACGGTAGTACCGGCGAGCAGCTGCGGGCGAGTCGCCCGTCTGTGCTTGCGCACTGGTCGCCCGGCACGCGCCAGCTCGCCCCCGTGCTCGCGCACGACCTCGAGCCACAGGTTGTCTTCGAACTCACTCATTGACGCAGTACTCCTTTCTCAATCTCGCTCGAGCTCGCGACAGCCGCATCCGTAACACCCCGCGGGACACGCTAAGCGCAGCTGCGGCCTCCTTGGGCGTCAGCTCGGCAAGGTCAACCAACTCGATCGCCGCTCGCTCGTTCGCGCTCAGCACCGAGCAGCGCTCCAGCAACTCCCGGCCTGCGTGCTGGGCGTCGATCTTGGCAGCCAGCTCATCAATCTCACTGCCATCCAGTGCCCGGTAGCCCGCAAGCCGAACGATGGCATCCCGGCTGCTGGCCACCTGCGCGCAATACGCAGCCCAGACATGAGCCGCGATCCCAAACAGCCACGCACGAGCGCTGCCGCGACGGGGATCAAACGAGTCGAACGAACCGGCCGCCCTCAGGATCGTCTCCGAGGCCAGATCCGCCACCTCCTGCGGCTCCCAGCACCGGCGCGCGAAATACGCCGCCACCAGGCCGATGTTGCTTCGGTAGATCTCCTCGAACTCAGCAAGCGCTCCGCCGCGCGGGTCCTGCCGCACGCTTACCTCGGTGGCCATTGCGGGGCTCATGCCTCCTAGTTGCCGAATCCGCTCCGATCTGTCACGTCGACCCTCTCGCACGAACCCATTAGCGCCACCGTCGGCGACTCAGGACCAAGTCCGGACCCTTGCGTCGATGCCGCAAGATGCTACGCGGGCCGGTCAGGCCCAATCACGATCCGCGTCTGACGCAATCGGCTCCAGCAGCCTCCCGAGAGCAATCAACCCGCGGAAAGCTCGACCGTGAACGCGAGCCTCCGCCGCACCAACCTTGCCTATACGAACGATCGATCTGGTTCGCGCCAATCGCGTCCTTCGATCCCATCGATTCCAGGGCTAGGAGCTCGCCGTGGCCGGATTGCGTGACGTCTGCTTTGTCGCCGAGGCGGCCGCACGGCGTTGACTGCTGCTATGCGAGCTCACCAGCCCAAAGGTCGCTCCTTATCTGTGCAGTCGTGCCTTGTCAAGCCCTCCGTGTGAAGTCTCCAGTCAGTTCCTTCGGCCAGAAACCCCAGTAACCGTCCCCCGCCGCCGCGGCGAGCTGCGCGCCTACCTGCTTTAGCTCGTCCCGCGCTTGGTCCAGACCGACGCCCCGAAGCTCGGCCACCTCGGCGGTGGCCAGCGGATACGGCGCCCAGGACAGGACCTCCTCGACCGTCTGCGGCGGTGGCCGACGCTCGAGTTCCGGGTCCACGTTCGCGACCGCCACCTCGTACACGGCAAACGGCTGAAATCCCGGCATCACCACGCGCCGGTCACCGCGCTCGAACACCGCCGAGGCAGTGGAGTAACGCAGTCCCCCGTTGCTCCTGGACAGCCGATGGGCGAGCGCGAGCGCCTCCCGCAGCGGCGCCCTAGTCGCGGCCATGTCCTCCCGCAGCGCTCTCCCAACCTGCCCGTCGGCCAACCAGTCATCGAGCATCCCCGGCGCGATGCCCGCGTCCACGCCGGCGCCGTGGATCGTGTCCAGCTCGTCGAGCGGCTGGCCCTCCGAGAACGCCCGGCGGCGCAGCGAACGTAGCAGCAGATCAGCGCGGGCCGAGTCATGAATCCGCGCACCGACGTACACCCGGCAGGCCTCAATGGTCGCCCCGAGGCGATCCGGCGGCTCGGTCAGCATCGGCATCCCATACACAGACCGAAGCCGCTTCGCGTTACCGGCGACCATCTCACGACTCAGCCCCCGCTCCTCGAACGACGAGCTCTTCTCCGTCAGCACGATCATCCTTCGCGTGATCTCCAGTCCCTCTCCGTAGTGCCACGACAACTGCAACTCCTGACGCTGGGCGTTAAACCCGAACGGACAGCCAGGATCGGTGTAGATCGTCACCTGCACGCGCTCCATCGCACTCTAGCCAGCCCAGCGCTCTCATCCCCGTGAAAGGAGACGGCCCCCGCCGAGATCTCTGATCAGGCGCCTGCGTTGTCGCCCACGGAGCAGTCTCGATCGGACTGCCGCCTTCCGAGGCAAGCGGCCGCGCGGGCGCCGCGACCGCTATAGGGTGGAGCAGTGGCACGTACGCAAAGGGGCCCCGACTAACCAGCCCTGCATCCGTGCTCATCCGCGCATCTTGGCGCCCGGGCCGAATGTCGCGGAATGCGCAGAAGGTGCGCATCTCGTCGCCTGGTCCCTTATCGAGCTGCCAAGCCTGCCGCCACGCGATGAGTTGGCTCTCGCCCGCCGGTCTGAGTGCTCGATGTCTGCGTCGGCGGGCCGCCCATCGCTAAACAAGGAGCACTATGGCCAAGCAGCCAGCATCGGACCGGGCGAAGCTCTCGGCGCCGGCGCGTCGTGCGCTCGCGCGCGCCGGGTACAGCACGCTTGAGCAGCTCACGGAGGCGTTGAGGCGCTACTTCGCGCGTGCCACTAACGCCCCCAACGCGGGGGGCCACGGCTCGCGGCCACCTCTAGCTCATGTCGAGCAATCCCCCAAGCTCGGCTCGTGCTTCTCTCTGGGCCTCAGTCGTCATGGTGGTGGTGTCGATTTCGGGCCGTCCGCGTTCGCGTAGGGGTGAGAAGCCGGAATCATCCAGGTGCCGGCAACGTCCAGGCGGCGGATCCAGAAGGGCGCGTCAAGGCCGAAAGGACGGGAGATGGGAAAGGTAATCGTGATGAATTGGGTGACACTTGACGGCGTAATGCAGGGACCAGGCCGCCCGGACGAGGACACGCGGGATGGCTTTGCCCTGGGCGGCTGGGGGGTCCGGTACGGAGATGCGGCGACGGTCGCCCAGATGGGCAAGCGGATGGCCGAGCGGACGGGCGGGAATCACGCGTGGCTGTTCGGGCGGTGGAGCTACGAGCAGCTGCTGGCCACCTGGAACGCCCGGGGCGGCCCGTTCAAGGACGCGCTCAGCAACACGCGCAAGTACGTCGCCTCTGGCAACCGCGCAACGAGGCTCGAGTGGCCGAACTCGACGCTGCTGCACGGAGACGTACCGACCGCCGTGGGCGATCTCAAGGAGAGCTCGAGCGTGAATCTCGTGATCATGGGCAGCGGCGTGCTGATCGGCTCACTGATCGCCGCCGATCTGATCGACGAGTACCTGCTGATGATCGCGCCGCTGGTGCTGGGCACCGGACGGCGGCTATTCGCCGGCGGCGCGCAAGCGTCGCTGCGGCTGATCGACAGCAGCACGACGAGCTCGGGCGTTGTGATGGCCGCGTACGAGCGCGCCCGGAGCTAAGGCCAAGACCCGCTGTCACCTCCCGAGGCAACTTCGCGCCGGCCACATTTGAGTCCCTCTTCGCGCGGTCAGCTGGGGAGCTTCGTCCGGTCCTGGCGGCCGGCGCGGGCCCGCCGACCCGGCCCGCTGGCGAGAGGCGCTCCTTGGTGCCGCGGGCGATCCGTCCTGCTCGGTCTGCGCCGCGCGTTTGTCGATGAGTTTCTGTCGGCGGGCCGGTCCTATGGTGTGGACCGGGCGGTAGGACGTCACGCGAGATGAGGGGGGACGAGCAGATGGCGGAGCGGATGATCGAGGCCAACGGCGCGGAGCTCTGCACGGACGCTTTCGGACGCTCCGACAATCGGCCAGTTCTACTGGTGATGGGGATGAGCGCGTCGATGGTCTGGTGGGACGAGGAGTTCTGCGCAAGGCTGGCGGACGAGCGGCGCTTCGTGATCCGCTATGACCACCGCGACACGGGGCGCTCGGTCATCCATGAGCCCGGGAATCCCGGCTACACCGCGAGCGATCTCGTTGCCGACGCCGCCGGCGTGCTGGATGCCTATGAGCTTGACGCCGCCGACATCGTCGGGATGTCGATGGGCGGTGCGCTCGCACAGCTGCTCGCGCTCGACTTTCCCGATCGCGTGCTCTCGCTGACGCTCATTAGCACCTCTCCGGCCACGCCTGGCGAGCGCGACCTCCCGCTCGGTGAGGCCAGGCTTCGACGCTTCCTGGCGACGGTGCAAGTCGATTGGGCAGACGCAGCCTCGGTCGTTGATTACCTGGTCGGCTATTGGCGCGTGCTGTGGGGCGAACAGCGCGCTTTCGGTGAGGCGCAGATCCGCGAGCTCGCGCAGCACGACGTCGCGCGCGCCCGTGACGTTGCTGCCGCTCAGAACCATGGCATGCTGCGAGACGAGGATCGCGCGCGCGGCCCTCTGTCGTCGATCACCGCGCCGACGCTGGTGATCCACGGGACCGACGATCCGATGTTCCCGCTCGAGCACGGCATCGCGCTGGCAAACGAAATCCCGGGCGCGAGGCTGCTGCCGCTCCAGGGAGCCGGCCACGGTCTCGATCCCGCCGATTGGGAGACGGTCACCCAAGCGATCCTCGATCACACCAGCCTTCGCGGCGCCGAGGCGACGACGGCGGACCGCAGCGTCTAAGGATCACCCACAGACCCGCTTTGCTCCGATCGCGGTCCCGGCGAGCGGAGACCTGAGAGCCTTCCTTCGCGCGGCCTGTAGGGCCGGCTTAGGGCGAACACTGAACCCCGGCGGCTTGGGTCGTTGGGGTTGTGCTCAGGCTCATTCACCCACGGACGCGGCGGCATGGTGCTGATCGCGGCGGAGCGAGCGGCGACAACGTCAGCGGCTGAGGTGGCAGGCCGGTAGAGCCGACCGAGCATGTGACCGTCGAGGTGCTAGGAGATTCCACATCAACGATCGGGTCGAAGCGGAACTCTGCAGCGTTCGGTCTCGGCTTCCGCTCCGTCGCCGTTGGGGCCACGAGCTGCTGGCTTCCGCTCGGTCGTTGGGTGCCCTGAAGCGGCAGTGTGACCACGGCCGACAGCCGGCCGTCTCGCGCCTGCTGGTTTGTGAATGCAGCACTGATCCTCGGACATCTCGGAGCGGTGGTGGTGGTCTTACAGGGGCAGGTTGAGAGCTGTTTTCGCTGCGCTCGAGTGGGGCATTTCTGGCTCTACCGAGTGCGGGAGCGGAGTCAGTGCCGGCGGGTACTAGGCGCGTTGGGAGCGGGTGGACGTCGCCGCTGCGTTTTTGCGCCTGATTGGCCGATCTCACGCAGTTTCGCTAGCCGACGAGCAGCTTGAACCCGTGGTCCCACGAGCCCCGTGCGCCGCCGATCTTGACCCACGCGATGCAGATCGCCTCGAGCTCGCGCGAGCCTTCGATACCGCCGATGTCAACGGTATCGGACCAGCCGAGGTCGGCCAGCACGTCGCCGACGGTGCGCTTGGCGCGCTCGTCGTCCCCGGCGATCAGCATCGTCGGGTCGCCCGCGCTGAACTTTGGGTTCACGAAGTAGGGGCTGCCGATCGTGTTGAACGCCTTGACCACGTTGGCGTCGGGAAGCGCGCGCTGGACCCGCTCGCCGAGCGAGTCCTCGCCCGTGACCGAGAGCTTGGGCGGAAAGCCGCCGGAGAAGTCGAGCGGGTTCATCGCGTCGATCACGACCTTGCCGCTGAAGTTGTCGGCACCGGCGTCGGCGATCGCCTCCTCTGCGGCATTGCCCAGCACCGCTAGGACGAGCAACTCGCCGTGCGCGGCGGCCTGTGCGAATGTGCCAGCCTGGATGCCGGCCCCATCGCCCGAGAGCCACTCGCGCAGCTCAGGCTTGCCTGGATCGCGTGAGCCGATCATCACATCGTGGCCTCGACTGCGGAACCCTGCTGCCAGGCGGCGCCCAACCTCGCCGCTTCCCAGCACACCTACCCGGCTCCGCGCTAGTCGGCCGTTCGTCATGTCTGCTCCTCTCGCCTGGGTGGGCCGCAATCTACCAAGGGGCTATTCCCGTCCCGATAAGGGAGCGTGGGCTGCGTCGGCGAGGTCTCCCCTGCGCGCGGGCGGCAAGGCGTGAAACGGCATCAGGCGCCCGCTTCCACGAACAGCAGGAGTCCCGTCACGGTCGGCCCAGACGCCCCTGCACCCAGTGCGCCGAACACAAGCGCTGCGTAGACATAGTGCGGGTGGCCGGGGACCGTGGGGCCGACAAACATGGCCCAACCATCGCGTGTCGCGCCAGCGCGAGTCGACCCTTGGCCACGCTGAGCCCGCTTCTTCGTCGCCCACGCGGCAGTCTCGACCACACTGCCCCTTCCCACGAGAAGCAGCCGTCTCCGCGAACACTGCCTTTACGGCCCGCGTGGCCGCTCTCGGACAAAGGGAGCCACGCAGCGATCGTGCGTGGGCGCCGGCGCGTCGACTCCGACGTGTGCTACCGCTTCGTCACCTACGGCGGACGATCTAGAGACGCGACGGCGGGGCCGCCGGTTCCGCGGTGATCACCTCGCGCAGGTCGTCGAGTGACTCGTCGATCAGGCGGCGGAAGGTCGCGGGGTCGTCCTGCGCCACCCAGCGGGCGAAGGCGACGTGGAAGACCGTCAGGCCCGTCTGTGCGGCGAGCATCGCTGCGTTGAGCGACACTCCGCGCTCGACCAGCGCGGCCTTGATCGACCCGGCGAGCCGCTGGAGCTTGATCAGCTCGCGTTCCTGCAGCTCGGGGTTGGCCATGATGATTCCGGCTCGCAGGCGCGCGAATGGGAGGCGCTCCTCGAACATCTCGGCGATCGGGTCGAACCCGGCCGTGACGGCGGCGAGCGGGCTTGCGTCCGTGGGCGTCGCGGTGAGCGCCTCCAGCCAGATCCGCTCGAGCTCCTCCGAGCCGAAGAACAGCACCTCGCGCTTGTCGGTGAAGTAGCGGAAGAACGTGCGCTTGGTCAGCCCGGCGCGCCCGGCGATCTCCGTGACGGTCGTCGCGTCATATCCCTGCTCAGCGAAGAGTTCGATCGCCGCCTTGATGAGGCGGCCTCGGGCATCCGGTTTCCAGCGTGACATCGCGTCCAAGGGTAGTTGATGGCACCAGGTGACATGTCGTGCTATCTTGATGACACCAGGTGTCATATCCGACCGACTGGAGATATTCATGCGCGTATTCGTCACCGGCGCCTCAGGCCACATCGCCGCCGCCGTCATCCCCGAACTGCTGAACAACGGCCATCAGGTCGTCGGCCTCGCCCGCTCCGACGCCTCCGCCGAGGCGGTCGTCAAGCTCGGCGCCGAGGTGCGCCGCGGCGATCTCGACGACCTCGACGGGCTGAAGCAGGCCGCCACCGAGGCCGACGGCGTCATCCACCTCGCTTTCAAGCACGAGCTGATGCTGTCGGGCCAGTTCGATTCGGCGGTCAGCTCCGACCTGGCCGCCACCCAGGCGCTCGGCGAGGTCCTGAACGGCAGCGACAAGCCGCTTGTGACGACCAGCGGCACGCTGATGCTCGCGATGGCCGGCATCAACGATCGCCCCGGCACCGAGGACGACCAGGTCCCGGCCGGTCCGCGGGTCGATGCGGCCAACTACACGGTCGGGCTCGCCCAGCAGGGCGTGCGTTCCTCCGTCATCCGCCTCGCGCCGATGGTCCACTCCGACCTCGACCACCACGGCTTCACCAACGCGCTGATCGAGTTCGCTCGCCAGAACGGCGTCGCCGCCTACGTCGGCGACGGCACGAACCGCTGGCCGGCGGTCAACACCTACGATATCGGCGTGCTCTACCGCCTGGCCCTCGAGAAGGGCCCTCCCGGCGCGACCTACCACGGCACGGGCGACGACGGCATCCCGCGCAAGGTGATCGCCGGGACGATCGCCAACAAGCTGGGCGTGCAGACCAAGAGCATCACCGAGGAGGAGGCGCCGCACTACCTCGGCTTCCTCGCCTCCTTCGCCAGCCTCGACAACCCGACCACCAACGCCAAGACCCGTGAGGTGCTTGGCTGGGAGCCGACCAACATTGGCTGGGTCGAGGACGTGCAGACGGGCCACTACATCGCCTGATCGGCGTCAAGCGGAGAATCGGCGACGCAGACGGGGCTGCTGTGCCCACAGCCAGCGGCCCCGCCACCCGCCCACAAGTGGACCCGCCTAGTCCTCCCGGGACCCGGCGGCCGCGCCGGCACGGACCCGAGCAGGCCATGGTCGAAATCCGCTCAGCCGAGTGCCTGGCGACCGGAGCGTCGCCGAAGCGCTCGTGTCTCGAGCACCGTTGTGCAGGGAAAGCAACCGCCGCCGAGATGCGAGTTCCCGTGGCGCGCAGGTGCGCTACCCCCCGCGGCGTGCCCCGTTGCGTCCACAGTCATGCATGGCTTCGGGGGGTGGAGGGAATCGCGCCGTATCGTTTTGGCCGATGGAGCTCGACGAGGCGACGGCCGCCGTCCACGCTGCTCGCGCGTGAACGCTGAGGGGATGATCTGGGACGCGCTGCGGGGTGCGCTGGTGACGCGCTCGCTCGGGCTCGCCGCCGACCTGCGCGTGGCGCAGGCGCTAGCGGCCGGCCCGCGGAGCAGCGGGGAGCTCGCGCGCGAGCTGGACGGCGTGATCGAGCCCGGCAACGCGCCCGACGGCGCGAAGTGGCTCGACCTGCTAATGCACGTGGTAGCCGGCGGCCGCGAACGGACGGCGGAGCAGTGGCAGGCACTGCTCGGCGACACCGGCTGGCGGACGACGCGTGTCAGCCAAGGCGTGATCGAGGCTCAGCCGGCGTAGCGCGCCGATCGACCGCATCGATGCCACGTCGCCGAAGCGGTCGCGAGCGCTGAGCGGGCCGAGCGTTTGGATCCGTCAGCTATTAGCTTCGCGACGGCGTGGAGTGGCCGCACTTCGTCCTCTCTAGCGGCGCCAGAAAGCCAGCCGCTGCACCGACGCCGTGAGGATGTGACGCCAGGTGATCTGCGTGCCCTGGCGGTCTGACATCGCATCGAACGGGCTGAAGCGCGTTTCGCCGCCGGTCCCGAGCTCGATCGTGCCATCGTCCTGCCGGGTGCCGTTGACGATGATCCAACCGCGCTCGATGCGGGGGTTCTCACTCACGGGGCTGAGCGTACCCAATTGCTCGCGCCGCGCGAGGCCCGGACGGCGCAACTGGGCCGCAACCGCGCCGCAGCACGCGTCGCCTATCGCGAGACGCCGCCGACTACGGCTACTGCGCCAGCCACCGCCGCCACTTGTTCGGGTTCCGCCTGCACGCCCTGTTCGCCACCGATGGCACCCCCGGGGCGCTAGCGCTCACCTTTCCCAAGATCGATGAGAAGCTCGTCTGCTTGCAGATGGTCGCCCGCTGCGAACGTCAGCTGGGTGGGACGCCGATCCTGATTGGCGATAGGAACTTCCGCGGCAAGGACTTCGAGACCGAGCCCGCCACGCTCGAGGCGACGATCCTGCGACGCCCTCGGCTAGCACCTCGACACCCTCGCTTGTCGCCCACTGAAAGAACCACGGCCGCACGGCTGCTGATCGCGATTTCGGGCGATGAAAATACTGTTTGAGGTTGCTGTCCGGGACGGGCCGTCGCGTGGCGACGGAGCGCGTGCGCCCGCGCGGACCCGGCTGCCTGCTCAGGTTCCGCGGTCACCGCACCATCACCGTGGACCGTGCTGGGGAGGTGAGAGCGCCCGCCGGGCGCCCGCGAACGCGGCGGCTACGGCGTCAGCAGGTAGAAGCGCCAGAACTTGTCCTCGATCGGCAGGATCTCAAATTGCGTGAAGGCGGCCTGGGCCACATACCGGCGCACGGTGTCGGGTCGCATGACGGTGCCGGTGCCGGCGGCGTTCTCTCCGACCATGCCGACCGGCAGGCAGTGGAGCACGCTGAATCCGTAGTGGAGTCGCTCGGCGTCGCCGGCGTCGGGCGAGAAGCGCTCGGCAGTCCGTTCGTCGGCCACGAATACGCAGCCTCCCTCGGCGAGCATCCCGCGCAGCGTCCGGAGGACGTCGACGGGATACGACATGTCGTGCAGCGCCTCGAACAGCGTGACCAGGTCATAGCGGCCTGAGAGCTCCGGGTCCGCGGCGTCGCGGTGGTGAAATGCGACTCGGTCCTCGAGGTCGGTCCCGGCAAGCAGCCCCCGCGCCGCGGTGATCGAAGGCTCGTCGAGGTCGATACCGTCGACCAGAACCTTGGGATACCCGCGCGCGATGGCCAGAGTCGAGTGGCCGTGGCCACAGGCCACGTCGGCAACCCGGGCAGGCGGGTCGGCCTGAAGCCGAGAGTGAAGAGCCGGAACGGCCGGCAGCCAGCGGCTGGTTAGGAGCTTCTCATAGAGCGGGCGTGTCCCGCGGCCCTGGCTTTCGTGCGCATCGGGCCCGTACGCCGCATACGGAACGCCGGCGCCGGTTCTGAACGCCTCCAGCACGGCCTCGAGCGCCGGTGTGCAGCTGACCACGCCCTGTGCGAGCGGCGCCATGAAATCGAGACTCGACTCATCCAGGAGTGCCTCATCGTGTCCGGGTGGAAGCCGGTAGCGTCGCTCGTCGTCAGGAGCGGCAGGGTTGGCGGTCTCAAGGATGCCGCTTACCGTCTGCTGTTCGAGCCACTCCCGGACGTAGCGGTGGTGCAGGCCGGCGGCTGAGGCGAGCTCGGATGGGGTCGCACCCGGGTGCTGGGCGAGCACTCGGTAGAGATCGAGGCGATCGCCGAGGTACACCGCTATGAGATCCAGGGCCCCTATGGCGTCCGCGGTTAGCTTCCGCACGAGCGCCTCGCGCCGCCCCTCATCCGTCCTGGGCTCGACGGGCTCACTCATGGGCTGAGGCTCCTTTGGGCTGATGTCGCAGGGCTGAAACTTAGGCTCTCTGGTAGCGGAGAGGACGCCGGCCAGGGCGTCCTCTCCTTGACACTTGTCGGTTCTGGGCCGGGCTCGACGCAACTAACGACGTCGACGGAGACGCCGCCGAGCACGAACTCCAGCGCGCGCACGTGTACTTCAAATCGGAGTTCTTCCGGCAGCCACTGCCGGACCCGGCGATAACCGACCGGAGTCAGCGGAGCATCGTGCCGAGAGTCATCGCAGCGGCCAAGGATTAGGTGCCGCTCGCCATCGTGAGAGGAGCACCCTCGTCGTGCGGCGTTCTGCGCCGCTCCCTCAGGACCCTCAACGACCGCGACCCTCATGGGGAAGTAGCCGGGTCAGCGGTCGTTCCAGCCGGCGCCGGTCGCTGCGTACTCCTCGACCCGAGCCTGCATCAGCGCCTTCAGGAGCTCGGTTGGCAGCTCGCGCTCGTAGGGGAGCTTGATGAAGCCCTCACCGGCCTCATAGCCGGCGGCCTCAACCGCGGCCTTCTGGGTGGCGAAGAACGGTGGCGGGAACCGCAGCGAGCAGTGGTTCTTGAAGTTCTGAAGCATCCACAGGCTCGTTTTCTCGCCGCGGACGTACACCGGCAGGTTCCACTTCAGTTCCTCCCGCGCCTCCGGGTCGGCATCGAGGCTCAGCTCCCTGAGCGCCTCGAGGTGCGGCCGCTGGACATCGTGCAGTCGCGCGAAGAAATCATCGACGCTTGACCGCTTGGGCATCGGCATGGCGTCAGCGTACCCCCTGCAGATCACGCTGCTGGCGTTCTTCGTCCGCGGCCCAATCCTGTCGGCGGTCTACCTGGCACGTCGCGCACGCGGTCGACGGGCCTTTCGGCGCCCGGGACCTAGCCACCCGGTACTCCTTCAAGCCGGATTCGGTTGCTGGGATCTTGACGTAGAGATTCTGGCGGTCAACGAGCTGATGCAGGCGCTGGGCTTCGGCGATCGTGCCATCGCGGTCATCCGCCAGCCCCGGATCAACCTCTAATGAGACCTGCCTGCCGAGATGTTTGGTGCGCTCCCAAGTCGAGCGCAGAAGATCGCAGGCGCTGCGGATATCACGGCTGGCGAGCGCCAAGAACACCTCCTTGGGATCGCTCTGATGCTCTAGAACATCGTGCAACTGCTCGTCATAAGCGTCGCCGTCGGCGATCGCCTTTTGAAAGATCGTCGGGTCTGACGTCATCCCGACTACCGCGTCTTCACGCATCAAGCGTTCGATCGTCCCGTCCTCGAGCGCTTGACGCACAGGAAATCGACCCACACACTCTGGCCAAGTGCCGACACCTGCTCAAGCGACGACTGCGACATGGAATGCCTCCTTCAAAGACAGGCTCGGTGGAATGACAGCTGCGGGCTATCGCGGGGCGCCACCGCCTGAACGGGCGTCTAGCTGACGGCGTCCTTGACCTTGTGCACGATGCCTTTGCCGTTGGAGTCGTTGGCGACGACTCCGGTGGGCTTGGCCGGCAGTCCGGCGGCCTTGCGCAGCTTGGCCGAGACCTCTGCGAGCATGTCAGGATCCGGTCCGGGTGCGAACAGGGCGGTTTGGGAGGGCAGGTCAAACGGCGGCGCGCCCTCCGGTGAGATCTCTTGGGCGATCGTGAGGTCCTCACCGGTCTCGGGATGGGGGCCGTTGAACACCGCGCCGATCTCCTGATAGTCGTTGGGGGAGAAGCGGTAGAGCTTGAGATGCTCGCCGCGCTTGATGTGCGGCTGGCACTCGGGGATCAGGTCGGTCGGGATCCGGGGTGAGGGGAACAGCTTCATCAGATCAGCGCCGGTCAACTTCTCAAGCGCACGCGCGTAGGCGACCTGGTGCACACCCCCGCGGACCAGCAGGTAGCCGGTCAACGCTCGCGCGGCGGGATGCTGAACCATCTCATAGACCTTGAGCTTGTTGTTGCGCGCTCCGGTCTCCAAGAAGAAGTTGTGGGTGAGATCTTCGATCAGGTCCCCGGAGGCGAACACGTAGTCGCCGTTCCAGGGCTTGGCGTTTGAGTCCTGGACGAGGGTCCCGGCGCCACCGGCGATGAAATGCTGGGTGTTGCGGACTCCCTTGACGGCGGTGAGGTCGCCCAGTTCGCCGGGCGTGCCCTCGGTCGCGCCCGTCAGCATCGTGTTGATCGCGGTCGAGACGAGTTCGATGTGTCCGAACTCCTCGGCGGCGATGCTTGCCACCAGGTCATAAAAGGGGCGTGCTCCCTGGCGGTTGCGGAAGTTGAAGGACTGATAGGTGTAGTTCATGAACGTCGACATCTCGCCGTACTTGCCGCCCAACAGCTCTTGGACGGCGGAAGCGCCGATGGGATCTGGGTCAGACGGAGGCGGTAGCTCGGTCTGTAGACGATCGATGCGCAATATCACGGGTCACACTCCTCGGTAGAGAACAAGAGGCGAAGTGCTTCTAGATAAGATAATGTCCGATGTAATACTGCCCCTCACGCAGGTGGGCAAACATCCTCTTCACGCGCCAGAATGCGCCGATGAGTCTGCGCTCAGACCAAGCCGGTGAGCTGCTGCGGGGCCGCGGGCTGCGAAGCACCCCCCAGCGCCGCGCCATTCTCGGAGCGTTCCACGGCGGCCCCACCGAGCATCTCTCTGCCGATGAGGTCTACGCCCGGGCGGCAGAGTCGCTGCCCGACCTCAGCCGCGGCACGGTCTACGCCACGCTTGCGGAGTTCAGCGAGCTGGGGCTCCTGTCCGCCTCCGGCGCGCCCGAGCCGGTGCGCTATGAGACGAACACCACCCCTCATTCGCACTTTCGCTGTCGCCTGTGCCTGCGCATATTTGATCTCGTCAGCGGGTTGCAGAATCCCGAGGAGATCACCGACCCCGGTTTTTCGGTCGAGCGGGTCGACACGCGCGCCGAAGGGATCTGCGCCGAATGCAACGACTACGACGCCGGTCTCAGAGCGGGAGTCCGCGCTATCTCACGGTCCGGACCCGCCGCCGACACGCTCGCCGCGCCCGGCGTCGCCACCGCGGCCCTCGACGGCCCACTCGGAGCGCTGCTGCTGGCGGCCACCCCCCAGGGCTTGATCCGTGTCGCTTTTGAAGGTCACGGCGATTTCGACGCGCTCCAGGCTCGCGCCACCAGCCGCCGCGGCAGCCAGGCCGCTCGCCGCCACCTCACCGATGCCGCCGCCAAGCTCCGCGACTACTTCGCTGGCAACACCGACCGAGTGCAGTTTGTCGTGGACTGGGCGTTTCTAGAGTCATCCGGCGCGCCCGCGCTGAGATCAACCGAATCAATCCCCTACGCCGGCCACCGGTCCTACATCGACCTCGTCAACGCCGGCTCGGCTCGAGACCTCGGCTGGATCATGGGCGCCAACCCGATCCCCATCGTCGTGCCTTGCCATCGTGTCACCCGCGGCGTCGAGGTCCCAACGACGTTCGTCGGCGGGTCTGACCGCCGCCACTGGCTCGAAAGTCACGAGACCACCGCCCGCGACGCTCCGCACTAGCCAGGCTCCCGGCGGACGCCCGGGGCCAGGACATCGTCTCGGCATAGTCGCGATCCGCTTTCACTTCAGGAGGGAGTGTCCGACGTTGTGTGTAGGCATGACTCAAAAGGAGCGTCATGTTCTAGACACATCCTCGAACACTCCGCGGTACGACAGCGGTCGTATGCACTCGGACGCCGCTACGCGTTAGTCGCACTGCCGCCGGGTATCGTCGCTCAGCTGGTCGCCTATCGGCACACCAAGGAGAAACGGTGTTCAAGCGAATCTTGGAATTTCTGGCGCTGAAGTGGCTGTGGGATCGTCGTCGTGGTCGCCGGACGGGACGACGGAGGCGATAGCGATGCCTGGATCGCGCGGCTAGGCTTTTTCGTGAGGTAGCGGCCCTTCGTCGTAGCCCTCCAGAACCGCTGCTGCTGCTTAGCTGGATCCTCCTCGAGGAATGCCGCGGGCGCTGCGGGAACCCGGTCGAGTGAATGGCGGCGGCGGCGACACTCCGGACGCCGCTGGGGCGCCGCGTCAAGGTTGTCTCTCGTGGGCGGCGCAACCGCCCTCCGTGTAGCTGGTGCGGCGCCCGAGCTCGTGGACTCGCTCGCCGTCATTGAGCCTGAGGCATACGCGTTGCTGCGCACGCAGAACGCCGACGCCTACACCCAGATCTGTGGCATGCGCGATCGGTGGCGCGCGCACGTTCGCGTGGGGCGGTGGTACGAGGCCTTCGAGGAGTTGTCGACTTTTACAACGGACCCGGCTCGTTCGCTCGGTGGCCCTCCCCGCGCCGCGAGGCGTTTCTCGCTGTCCAGCAGGCCCGGGGAGACCTGTGGGACGTTCTCTTCGACGGCCTGCTCACACCTGACGCGCTCGCCAGGGTGATCGCGCCGGTCGACGTCGTCGAGGGATCGCAGACCTCCGCCGTTGACTCGCCTAGGCAAACCCGACTCACCGACACCGACCACAGTCTCCGATCTCGGCAAGCCGAGTCCCACCAATCGGCCGTGGCCCCGCTTCCGGTTTGTCGCCACGGAGCCGACCCGGCCGCTTGTGCTATTCGAGCCCGTGGACCCATGCAGCAGCGTCATCTCCGCCGACAAGGCCGGGGCGCGTGGCTGGTGGGTTTGTGGTTGCGGCAGTTTGGACGCGCGCTTCGGTACGTCCAATTACGTCGTCATGTCCGACTGGTCCGAACGCTTCGCGTCGAGACCGCGATGCGAGGCGGAGCCCCTAGCGTCTACCGCGTTGTCAGCATATGTTCGCGCGACCAAAGAACCGTAACGAGGAGGAGCAGAGATGGCCGGAACCGAGAAGGCGATCCTTGCAGGCGGGTGCTTCTGGGGTGTACAGGATCTGATCCGTAAGCTCGATGGTGTGACCGGCACGCGTGTTGGCTACACCGGCGGCGACACACCCAACGCGACCTACCGCAACCACGGCTCGCATGCGGAGGCGATCGAGATCCTGTTCGACCCCGACCGCATCTCCTACCGGGATTTGCTCGAGTTCTTCTTTCAGATTCATGACCCGACGACGACGAACCGTCAGGGCAACGACGTCGGCGCGAGCTATCGCTCGGCGATCTACTACGTCGACGACGAGCAGCGCCGCGTCGCGGAGGACACGATCGCCGATCTCGACGCCTCCGGCCTGTGGCCCGGCAAGGTCGTCACCGAGGTGGAGCCCGCCGGACCGTTCTGGGAGGCGGAGCCCGAGCACCAGGACTACCTTGAGCGCTACCCCAACGGCTACACCTGCCACTTCGTCCGTCCGGGCTGGAAACTCGCGCGACGCGCGCGGGAAGCGGCGCACTGAGTCCAAGCGATCCATCAGGAGAGCAGCGGGCGATGACTCGAACGGCAGTATCGAGCGACCAGGCCCCGATGCGCTCGGCCCTATCGCCAAGCGATCGTCGCGGGCGGCTTGGGTCTTTGCTCCGGGATAGCGGGGATCGACCGCGCGATCGTCGCGATTGCGGATGGGATCGAAGCCCAGACCGAGCAGGCGCTGCTGAACCGCTCAAGACAGCCCAGGCTTCGTGGATCCGGAAGTCTCGCCGACCCGCTCAAGGGCGTTGTGGGTC
This sequence comes from uncultured Solirubrobacterales bacterium, assembly GCA_963723675.1. Taxonomy (GTDB): domain Bacteria; phylum Actinomycetota; class Thermoleophilia; order Solirubrobacterales; family Solirubrobacteraceae; genus Palsa-465. Next base: position 81,569 of record CAVRRW010000001.1, read on the forward strand.
CTGCTTGTGGGCGAGAACGGAAAGTAGTAACCCACCCGGCGGGACGCGGGCCGCTACCTGCCGGTGCGGTCGCGGTGCTTGCACCCCGGCCAGCAGCAGGGCCGGCGCTGGCCTTCCTCCAGCTCCTCCTGGGTGCGCCGAATGCGGCGCTCTCGGGTAGTCGCCTGCTTTGCATCCTCGACCCAGCAGATGAACTCGTTGCGGGCTAAGGGCGTGATGTCCTTCCAGGCATCGAGTGCCGTGGCGTTGACGATTAGCGCCTTTCGCAGGTCCGCGGGCAGTCTATGCACCACGCCGCCGGGGACTCTCTGGCCGCTCACCGGGCTCATCGTAGTGAGCCCGGGCAAGCCCTGTTCACCATCCGCTTTGGGGACGCCGTTTCGCCGCATGGTGTCGCCGGGAGCCATCTACTCTCGCGGCCCATCGGCGTCCCGACGACGAGCCGGCCGGCCCGGTTTGCGCGGAAGCTGAAGCCAGCGCGCGGCGCGGCCCTGGCTCCCGCTTCGTACCAATCCGGCAGCTGCCGGACCCTCTCGTGGGCTGCGGCGCGTTCGACGGAAGCCTCACCGCCCGCGCGTACCGCCGGTGACAGGGATTGCGCCGCCGTCACTGCTTGAGATGAGCACTCTGGCGCCGAGTGGCCTTGCGAGGCGTAGCACGGCCCTCCTCGAGTAGCCGACGAGGGTGCAGATTGCATGGGACGAGCCGGGTGTCGTGATCGTCTTGACGGTGAACGCGACAGCCCGCCGGTTCGCGACCGCGCTGGCGGAATAGCGCGCGTCGCACGGCCCGTGGCCGGGAGGAGCGGCGACGAATGAGATCGTGATCGCGGTTCCCGAATGGTCGTCACTCGCTGAGTCTTCGATCGAGTTTCCGACCCCGGTCGGACCGGGGTGTTGCATCGCAGGAGGCGTGAACAACTCGGGGGCGCGAGCGCCAGCAGTGACGCCGGCGCGGCGACCCGTTTGAATGAGAATTGCCACGCCGGAAGCCGTCTGGGTCCGCGGTCGGTCACGAACATCGCGGTTCCGAGATGCACCGCGCGGACCACCAACGGCGGGACCTTGCTCCCGCGTGACCGCCCTGTGGTCCACAACCGGTGATACGCGCCCGCCGCCGACACCACCCGGAAGCGCCCGACCTTGGCTGGACCATTGGGGAGTGCCGTGCGCAGAGCAAACCGCTCCTCGCTGTAGGCCATCTTGGTTTCGTCGTCCGGGAAGCCCGTCCTAGGATCTACCACGACCCCTTCACCGAGCGGGACGATCGGTCGCGGCCTTGCCTGCACCGGGAACCCGTTCCAGAGGTCGAGCGCCACCCGAACGGCCGACGTGATCATCGTGCTCCCACCGCAGATTGACGTGTCGAGCGGCTGGTGGCGAGAGCCGGAGTAAATCTTCCAGAGCTCCCCGACCCGCGGTTCGATTCCGTCCTCGGCGACGCTGACGCCGCCGTCCCTGATCGTCACCGCGGTCGTGACCTTCACCGTCCTTGGGCCGCTCCCCTTCAGATAACGCGCTACCCGCACCATCGCCGGAGAAGAACATTCGGCCGGTCCACCGACGTGGAAGGACCCGGCAGCATCCGACCGGCGAAACGAGGTGAGCCGCCGCGAACTGCTGCGCCGGCGAGGCACCCGCGCAGCTGGCCGCCACGGCGGTCTGTCGAGCGGGCGCGACCGTGTCGACAGAGCCGTCGATCCGCCGCACCCGGCGATGAGCACGCAGGCCGCTGGGAGGCTGAGGCTCAGCGGCTTCACAGGCTCAACGACGTGACCCGTACGGGGGTGCTCGGAAGGCTCGTTAGGGTCATCGCGCTCGGCAGCTGTGATCATCTACGCATGCGCCGACTGAACATCGCCGAGCCTGACTTCGCCTATGACCCAGCCGATCCGGAAGGGTTTCGCGCGGGCATGCTGCGCTTCGGCAAGCAGCTCGGGGCGGAACGCACCGGCACCAGCGTCTATGAGGTCCCGCCGGGCCAGGCCATCTGCCCCTATCACTACGAATACGGCGAGGAGGAATGGTTGCTTGTCCTCGCCGGCCATCCCACCCTGCGCCATCCGAAGGGCTCTGACCGGCTCGATCCGTGGGACGTCGTGTGCTTCCCCGCCGGACCGGCAGGCGCTCACGCAGTCCGCAACGAGACCGACCAAGCGGTACGGGTGCTCATGTACTCGACCGTGAGTCCCACGGCGGTCTCCGTCTACCCGGACTCCGACAAGCTCGGTGTGTGGGTGGGCAATCCCGACGATGAGCTGCTGCTGCCCCGCTCCAGCGCAGTCGCCTACTACGAGGGAGAGACGTAACCCGCGTCCTTCTGCGCGTTGAGTCACGCCGGTTCGGCTCTGGCCTCAGAGACTTCCCGCAAAGTCGTCGCAGGGGTGGCGAGCGCGCCGCTTCTGCTTCTCGAGTTGACGGAGCCAAAGCGGCAGTGACGGCCCCAGCCGCACGCCCCGATCTCGTGGCCGGTCGCTCGTGAACCCAGGAGCCCCATTGAAGTCGCCGAGACTTCTGCTCGCCCGGACCGTTTGCAGTGACTGCAGCAAGCACGGCCAGCGCTCGATATGCCGAGCTGCCGCAAGAAACGCGGGAGGAACGCGAGTAGCGTGTCGTCCCGATGCGGGAGTCACGCCGGTTCCGCGGGCTTCCCTCCTCCTCGCCAAAATCCGCGCATCGGAGCGCACCCGGCCACCGGCTTCTCCTTCGCGTGGGTGCGCGGATTTTACAGCAGCGCCGACGCTATGGCCGCATCGGCGATAAGGAGCAGCGATGGTCGACCGGCTCAAGGCGCCGGCGCCGAACGCGACTTGGCTGGGCAGCGCGGCTGCTGACATCTACCACTGCGATGCCGCCGCCGAGGGCGGCGAGCGTGGCGTGAGCTGGCTCCCGCGCGAGCTGCGGCGCCCTGTCGCAAGCTGTTACGAATGCCTAGCGCGCGATCGCCGTGGACCGTCGCACACCTTTCGGCGATGGGGGAGCAGTGAGGTTCGGTGATCACGAGCAGAGAGCCTGCTTCGGGGGAACGTCGCGTAACCGGCGTTTGCGAGACCGGAGTCGGACGCCCGACGGACCACTGCGACCACGGGCGGGCGACTGGCGAATGCGCGCGGCGGTTGCCAGGACGCGTGCCCCGTGGCTGGCTCGCATGCGGTGGCCGCCGGCAGTCGTGCCGTTGTCAGGACGTTCTCGCGGTGTTGGCGTCCGATGGTGACGATGTCTCCTATCGCCCAGCGCGGGGCCGGGTGTTGGTTGCCTGCCACCGGCGGCTACGCCGCCCTTCTGGCAAGCCCGCCTTCATCGCTATTCCGGAGCGATCACGTTGTCGAGCTCGTCACCGGCTGCCGGATCCGCTGGCGATGCGGGCGTCTCGCCGACGCGAGCTGGCTCGCTGATGCGGACGTTCCTTAGGAGAGGTCTCCTGAGAGGCAAACGGCTCGTCTATGACTTCCGCTCGCCGGCGGGGCGGCGGTCGATCGCCCGCTGAGCGAGACAAGCGCACGCGCCGGTGGTCTACCTTGGCTGTTGCAGGGCGCCGAATTCGCCCGCGAAGAAGACGAGCGGGTCTCTGATCGGCGAGGTGTGGAGGGCGTCGACGTGTCCTACGACGATCCAGTGGTCGCCGGCGAGGTGTTCGGCGACGATCTCGCACTCGAGTCTGGCGAGGGCGTCCGTGAGTAGGGGTGCACCGCCGGGCGCCAGCTCCCAGTCGAGCCCGGCGAATCGGTCTGTGCCGGGGGGTGTGGCCCGTTTTGCGAAGCGCTCGTGTTGGCGTCCCAAGACGTTGACGCCGAAGCGCCCGGCGCGGCGCATCCGGGTCCAGGTGAGCGAGCTGCGCGCCGGGGAGAACGACACCAGGGGCGGCTCCAGCGAGACAGACGTCAGCGAGTTCACGATCAACCCGGCAGGATCGCCGTCCGGCGCCGCCGTGACGAAGGCGACGCCGGTCGCGAACCTGGCGAGGGCGTCGCGGAAGGAGCGTGGGTCCGGCGGCGCTGGGTGTGCTTGAGCCGCGAGCGTCATCTCAGTGGAGCGGAGTCTGCTCGCCGAGAACGACCTGGGCGAGGTAGTCGTAGGCGCGGTTGGCGCCGAGCGGGTGCATGAAGCAGCCGGCCTTGACGTCGCGGTAGGCGCGGGCGAGCGGGCTGCCGTTGACGTAGCCGGCACCGCCCGAGAGGGCGAGTGCGCGGTCCACGATGCGGGCGGCCGCCTCGTTGACGAACGCCTTCGCGGCCTGAGCCTCGGCGAACAGGGCGCCGACGTCGTCGGCGGTGCCGTCGGACGCCGGGTGGGCGGCGCGGTGGTCGTCGATCAGCGCAGCGGCGCGCGACAGGACGCCGCGCGAGGCGGCGAGGTCGACGGCGTTGTCGGCGACCTGCATGCGGGGGCGCGCGTCGCCGTTGCTGCGCCCGGCGACGCCGCCGCGGGCGACATGGTCGGCCTGCTCAGCGACGCCGAGCGAGGCCGCGGCGTGAAACAGCCCGGCGACCAGGTTGCGCTCCATGTACGGCAGCGGGTCGCCGGCTCGGAAGCCGCCTCGCACACCGGACTCGGGCAGCTCCACGCTCTCGAGCGAGATGCTGTTGCTGCCGGAGGCGCGCATTCCAAGCGCGTCCCAGTCGTCGTGCACGACGACGCCGGGAGCGTCCTTGGGCACCATCGCGTAGGCGTAGCGCTCGCTGCCTCGGACGTCGGCGTAGGTGACGGCGACGTAGAGGTCGGTGGCCGCGGGGGACATCGTGCAGAACATCTTGCGGCCGTCGATTCGCCAGCCGGAGTCGGTGCGTATGGCCCGTGTCCCCGGCCGCGTCAGGTCCTGCCCGGGCTCGCTGATAGCGGCCGCCAACACGACGCCGTCGCGGGCGACCTGCTCGAGCGAGGAGGCAAAGCCGCGAGCGCGGCGCTCCGCCCCCGCCGCGAGCGCGACCTGGCGCCGGCGCTCCATGTTGAGCACCGCGACCAGGTGCATGTTCACGCCGATCGCCACGGAGGCGTCGCCGCGCGCCAGGCGGCTCGACGCCACGACGAGGTCGTGCGCGGACGAGACGCCGAGCCCACCGAGCCTCGCGGGGACGGGCGCGGCGAAATAGCCGGCGGCCTTGAGCGCGTCGATCGCCTCGAACGGGTAGCTGCCATCGCGGTCGTGCTCCGCTGCCCGGGCAGCGAGCCGCTCCGAGAGCTCCTCGGCGAGCGCCACCAGGCGGGCGCCGGGCTCTGTGCGTGCGGTCAGCTCGATCGGCATCACGCACACTCCGCTCGGACGCGGCGCGAGCGGCGTAGCCACCGCGCGCCCAACGCGAGGCTGCGGGCGCGGCGCTTGCGGGCGCTCGCGTCGCTCAGCAGCGGCGCGAGTCGCTCTCGGGCCGGGTCGCACCAGGTGTCTAGTGCATGAGACATCTTTATCGCTCCTCCCACGGGTCGATGCACCCGTGGCCAGAGCGGTGCCCCGGCCACGGGCCGCATTCAGCTCAATTGGTCGTCACCTCGACGGCGACGGGCACGCCGTTGGTGACCATGTCGTAGACGGCCGAGCGCTTCTGGGCCCGCTCCACCACCTCGCGGAGCTTCTCCTCCGGCGCGTCGCCGGTGACGCGGAACGACACGCCGATGCGCTCGAACCCGTTCCGTGGCTCGTCGTCCACCCCGAGTGCGCCGCGCACGTCCATGTCGCCTCTCAGGGTCGACTCGACGGCGGTGAGCGGCACCTTGCGTGCCGCGGCCACGTAGACGATCGACGTCGTCAGGCAAGCCGCCAGCGCGTGCAGCAGATACTCGGCCGGGTTGGGGCCGGTGTCGCTGCCGAGCAGGATCGCCGGCTCACCCGCATCGATCTCGAACGGCTCGCCGCGGCTGGCGTCTTCGCCGCCCGCCGCGTAGAAGTCCTTGATCGTCGAGCGGTTATGGGAGCCGCCGATCCAGCGATTGGTGGCCCGGAACTGGAACTTCGCCAGCTCCGGCTGCGCCTTGATCAAGTCCAGCGTGGCGAACATCTTCTCGGTGTCGACGCCATTGCGGATCGTGTTTGTCACTACGGTCACTTCGAGACCTCCTCGGTCGCTTCGATATTTGGGAATCTCCTCCCGAGCCGCTTTTGCGCGACATCGGCGCCAGCGCCAAATCCAGGCTGGAGGTGTGGCGGGAACACGTACTGGTTGCTGCGCGGGATTCGCTCCTGCGATGCAGGGGCCCGGAGCTCGACCCGTCCTTCCGGTTAACCCGACGCCTCGCCGAGGACCCTTGCCAGCCGCTCGAAACCGTCGGTCCAGCCCTCTCCGTGTAGCGCCCGGCGTTCCTCCCCGGCGAACTCACCCTGGGTCAAGAGAACCTCGGTCCGCTCACCTCGATCCTCGAGAGACAGTGTGACCACCGTCTGCCGATCATCGGGATCGGGTGGATCCCATCGAAACGTGTATGCCAGACGGGCGGGAGGATCGACCTCCCGGAACTCTCCCGAGAGATAGAAGAGATCGCCCTCCGGAGGCTGCATCGCGATCCTGTAGCTGCCGCCGACCCGGGGATCGAACTCAACGGCGGGAGCAGTGAAGCCTCGCGGGCCCCACCACCTCGCGAGTTCCCCCGGATCGCTCAGCGCCCGGTATACGGCCACCCGAGGAGCAGGCAGGATCCGCTTCAGGCGCAACACGAGCCCGGCGCCTACCGTCACCACACCTCCGCGGCGCATCGCTCACGCGTCCTTCGTCGCGGGGCGGATGTCCTCGCGGGAGACCTTCCCGATCAGATCGGGGTGAGCCTCGGCGATGTGGCCCTCCACGCTCGCCGCCAGTTCATCGTCGTCCGCGCCGCGGATGATGACCCCATCTCTCTCACACTGGAATTCCTTGGCCATCGTCACTCCCTTCTGTCGTTGGGAGGACGATGGTCGCGCCCGAACGTTTCACCGATCTTTCGTCGACCTTTCTAAGCTTGGTCTGCGATGGGGGAACCGCGAGCAACGCGAATCCAGCTCTGCGGCCGGCTCGTGGTGGAGCTGAACGGCTGGCGGGTCGAGGACGCGCTACCGGGTGGCAAGGGCAGGCTGCTGTTCGCCTACCTCGCGCTCAACCGCGATCGGCGGATAAGCCGCGACGAACTGCTGGCGGCCGTCTACGGGGAGGACGCCTCGCCGGAGCAGCATCCGAGCCTGAGCGTCCTGCTCTCGAAGCTACGCAGCGCCGTTGGTCATGAGCTCCTGGCCGGACGCGCGGAGATCGAACTCGTGCTGCCGCGCGATGCCTTCGTCGACGTCGAGGCCGCCCGAGAGGCGCTGCACCGAGCCGAGTCCCACGTCGCGGCCGGCGAGTGGGCCGAATCCTGGGGACCCGCTGGCGTCGCCTACCACGTGGCCCGCAGGCCTCTGCTCCAGGGCGAGAACCGCCCCTGGCTGGAAGAATGGCGGCGCCGGCTCGAGGACATCCACCTGCGTGGCCTCGAGTGCTTCGCGCAAGCAAGGCTCGGCCTCGGCGGGCCCACGCTATCCCAGGCCGAAGATTGCGCACGCCGGCTGATCCAACTCGCCCCCTATCGCGAGACCGGCCACCGGATCCTGATAGAGGCGCTCGAGCGGCACGGAAATGTCGCCGAGGCGCTGCTCGCCTACGACCGCCTGCGCGTGCTATTGCGCGACGAGCTCGGCGTCGCCCCCAGCCCGGCGATGCAGAGCGTCCACAGGCGTCTGCTGAGCGAGAGAACTACGACGTCGGCTTAGGAACCTCCTCGGCCTGCGCAAGCAGGTCCGCGCGAGAGACCTTGCCGACGAGGTCCGGATGGTCCTCGCGCAAGTGCTCTTGCGCGTTCTGCCAGAGCTCGTCGTCGTCCTCGCCCTTGACGGCGTAGCCGCAGACGCAAGGGATCTGCTTCACGCCCTCATCGTACGCCGAAACGAGCTGAACACGACGGAACCGCTGCTCCTAACGAAAGCCCACTCCAGTTCACGCAGAGCGGCGCAGTGTCGATTCAGCGTCGATGCGGAAGCCGTTCCTCGACGCGCGCCCGATCACCTCCACCACCAGACGACCACAGAACTACGTCTTCACCGCTCCCTCTGACCCGTGGCCAGCAAGCCTAGAAGGCTTGACGAAAGGTTCGCGAAATGGGCGACTGCGACCCTCGCCTCAACAACCGAAAGGAGCAGCAAGCGTCATGGCAACATTCGCCGTCATCGCCGAGCATCCGCCCGATCTCTGCCCGACCTCCAATGCTCAGACACGGCAGATGCTGAAGGCGGCTGCCGGCCAGATCCCGCAACTCGCCGAGCAGCTCGGCGTCCACATCGGCACGCTGCGCATCTTCGGCCCGGACCACATCATCCTCGCGGTCGTCGAAGCGGACGACATTGATTCGGTCAGGAACTTCGCCCTCCAGAGCCGCCTCATGCAGTGGAACACGGTCAAGATCCATGCCACCTACTCGATCGAGGAGGCGGTCGCGATGATCGACGACGTGGAGGCCATCTTCTAGGGCATAACACCAAGACGCTGATCAACGCCGCGGTCCCGTTCGAGCAGCTCGAGGCGGTAGTCGCCGAGGAGGCGCAGAAGCTTGCGAGGATTCCGCTGTCTCAGCTTGTGCTGCGAACCGAGGTCGGCTCCACGCAAATGATGATCCTCGCCGTTCCAAGCTCGCGCCCGGCCGCGATTGCTGCGGTGCAGCGCGCGAAGTCATCGGCGGACCTTGGGGTGTTGCGGCACGTCGCTGGCGTGGTCGCACTCGAACTCGAACGCGAGACGGCGAGCGCGAGCGCCAGCGGCATCTCGGCGCAGAGATCCTCGCCGGACTCGTCGACGGTCGCCTTCCACCGGAAATCGCCACCCCGCTGCTGACAGACCACGGCCTCCAACGCGAGCCACGGGTGATCGCGGCATGCCGCAGCGACGGTGTTAGCGAATTTGACGCCGACCTGCACATCCGCCTCGACCAGCGCGCCACCTCTCACCTGCTGTTGCGACGCCGGCCGCTGCTGTTGGTGCTGCTAGCCGACACCTCCGACGCGATCGCAGCGCTACGCGAGGAGATCGATCCGGCCACGCCAATCGGCATCAGTAGCACGCTCGGCAGCCTCGGTCGCACTCCGGACGCTGAACGGGAAGCGCGCTGGGCACTTGAGGTGCCCCTCGTCGACCACACGCCTGTCGTTCGCTACGGCGAGCACGCGCCGTTTGCCTTCCTTCCCCGCGGATTGAGTGAGGCCGAACGTGCCGTGCGCCACGTGCTGGGGGCGCTGCTTGACTACGACAAGACACACCAAGCCGAGCTGGTCACGTCGCTTCGCGCGTTCCTGTCCAACAACCGCTCATGGAAGAACACCGCCATCGACCTGCACATTCACAAGCAGACACTCGTATATCGGATGCGGCGCGTGGACCAACTCACGGGACGACGTTTGGACGACGCGGGCGACGTGGCAGAACTGTGGCTCGCGCTCAAGGCCGCCGACGCGACCGCGCCGTCCCAAGGCAGCCCGACGAGCCGGCGCACACAGGCCTGATCGCGGGGCAAGCCGTTCGTAGTCGTATGCAAGTACGAACGGTGCGTCCTAGTTCCTAGCGCAGACGCATTGCCGCCGCCACCATAAGTGCGGAGAATCCGGTTGATCCAAGCCCCGACTGTCACAGAGACATTGACGATCACCGCGCCGACCGTTCAGACGCTCGCACCCGACGGGCAACCCGAAGCGAAGCACCGCTCGCTCTGGCTGCGGGAAGTGCTCCCCGACGGGCCCCCACAACCGCCCTTGGCCGGCGCCGCACGAGCTGACGTGGCGGTCATCGGCGGCGGTTTTGTCGGGCTCTGGACAGCGATCCGGATCAAGCAACATGACCCCGCGTGCGACGTAGTCGTGCTCGAGCAAGACATCTGCGGAGGTGGTGCATCGGGCCGCAACGGCGGCATGGTGCTCACCTGGTGGCCCAAGCTCGCGAGCCTGGTAAGGCTCTGCGGCGCCGACGAGGCGGTTCGGCTCGGACGGGCCTCCGAGGCAGCGATCGACGAGCTGCACTCGTTCTGCGCAACGCACAAGATCGACTGCCACTTCTGCCGGGGCGGCCTGCTGTGGACGGCAACCAGCAATGCTTGAGGGCTCGCGCGTTGTCAGCTTCACGCGCAAGCGGCCGCTGGCGATACGGACCGAGGGCGGCGCGCTGCTTGCCGCGGACAAGCTGATCGTGGCCATGAACGCCTGGGCGGCCACGCTGCCCGAATTACGGCGATCCCTCATCGTCGTGTCGAGCGACATCGTCGCGACCGCGCCCATCCCGAAACGCCTTGAGGAGATCGGCTGGCGCGGGGGCGAAGGAATCACTGACTCTCAGATGATGGTCAACTACTACCGCACGACCCACGACGGCAGAATCGCGTTTGGCAAGGGAACAGCCGCGCTCCACTACGCCGGCCGGATCGGCAGCCACCTCGATCGCAGCGCGCGCCGGGGCGCCACGGTGACCGCGGAGTTCCGCCGCTCATACCCGGCGCTGGCCGACGTCCCGATAGAGCACGACTGGGGCGGACCGATCGACCGCACGCCCAACAGCCTCCCATTGCTCGGGCACCTCGGCGGCCAGGATCACATCCTCTACGGCGTCGGCTGGAGCGGCAACGGGGTCGGGCCCAGCCTGATCGGAAGCCGTGTCCTCGCCAGCCTCGCGCTCGAGCTCGACGATAGCTGGAGCCAGACCCCACTCGTTGACCGCGCACACCAGCGGTTTCCGCCCGAACCGTTGCGCTACCTGGGCGGGCACCTCGTACGCCGCGGTGTGATCAACAAAGAGGCGGCCGAACGGGACGGCCAACAACCCGGCCGACTCGCCGTGCGGCTCGCCAAGCTTGCGCCCGCCGGACTGGAGGACAAGGAATGAGTCGCGCTCACGCCGGTCGAGCGGGGCGAAAGCATGCTGCTGCACGCTATCTAGGACACGACAGTCCTGCAGATGCCAAATCGCGGCTCGCGGGCGTGTGGCCCCGGGATCGTCCACCCGCTTGCGTTGCGGCGGTGACCTCATCCCAGGACGCGGAGGAGGATTCCCGACGTCGAGCGATCCTCGGCCGAACCAGCAGGCCAATCAGGAACCCGAGGCCGCGGACATGTCCCCGCTCCCGACCCCGCGCCCCGCGCGCCAGCGCCTGGCGCGCATTCGAGCGCGCACACGACGACAAGATCAAAACAGGTCGGCTAACGCCGCCTGAAGAATATGCACCACGCCCACGTCACTGACCACAGAAGGCCAGGACAGCTACCGGCTGGCCCAAGCGACCTCCGGCAAGGGGCGCCGGGGGTCGTTGGGTTCGAGGCGAGACGCCAGCAGAGGGTTGCCCTGATCGTGCCCGCGTAGCTTCCTACCGGAGGAAGCAGCCAGGAGTGGTGGCAAAACCGGTAACCGTTCAGTCCCTGGTCCCTGGCTCAGGTGAGCGCGGGGAAAGGGTCGCCGCGGTTATGGACGGTGAGGAGTTCGCGTAGGTAGGCGAACAGTGAGCGGTTTTGTAGGCGGCAGGTGGCTGCGGTGGACTGGGCGCGCTCGGTGAAGCGTTCGCCTTCTGGGCTGCTGGTGCCGTGGGAGAGCTTTCGATGGATGACCGGGATGCGGAGCGCGCGCTCGGCGGGGTTGTTGGTCGGCTCGACGCCTGCGATGGTGACAAATGTCCAGAGCGCGGGCCAGACCTTGAGCAGGTTGTTCACGAACCGGCGGTGCCACCGGGTGCGTCTGCGCTTGGGGGAGGCGTCCTCGAGCAGCCGGTGTAGCTCCGCCTGGATTGGCGCGATCTCGGCCTTGAGCTGTTCGCGACCGTGGTGATCTTGCTGGTAGACGCGCCACGCCTTGAACACGCGGCGGGTGAGCTCGAGGCCCCGTTGTCCGAAGGTCTTCTGCTCGCCGAGCCCTTCTGCGTGGCGGCGGAAGTCGCGCTGGATGTGTGACCAGCACACTTGGCGCCTGTCGGGATCCAGGTGCTCAAAGCCGTTGCAGCGGTCAGAGACGATGATCCCCGGATAGGGACCGATCAGCGCCTGGAACTGCTCGCGGTTGCAGTGCTCGGCGATCTGGAAGATGGCCGCGCCCTGGGTGGTCAGGGTCCACAGCGCGCGACCGTCACCCGCGGTCCGCCAGCCGGTCTCATCAACATGCACCGCGCTCTGGTCAAGCACCCAGTCATGCAGCTGGGCGTGCGGGCCAGCGAGCGCATCCGAGGCGCGCTGACAGACCCTGTCGACCGTTCCGATCGAGAGACTGACGCCGAACAGGTCGCAGGCGAGCTCGATCATCCCCCGCCGCGAGATCCGGTTTCGCGCGGTCAAGGTCACCAGCGCCGCCTGCAAGTTAGGGCCGAACGCCGAGCCACCGACCCCGGCCGGCAGCGGCGCGGTCGTCTTGGCCCCGCACTCCCGACAGCCCAGCCGGTGGGTGCGATGCTCAATCAAGGTCACGCTGATCGGCGGCAGCTCCGCGACCTGATGGCGACCGAACCGCGACCCGGGACGCCGCTCATCCTCTGCGAACTTATGCCCGCAGCCGCGGCACGCCTGCGGGTAGTGATCGACGATCTCATCAACCTGGTCCTCGGGCTTCAGGTCGCGCCCCGCGCCCGGATGCCCCGGCTGCCCACCTGCCTTGCGCTCCCCGCGCAACAACTCCTTGGCCTTCGCCCTAGCCTCAGCCCGACGCTGCTGACGCGTCTTCGATCCCGCTGATCCGCGGCGATCCGTCCTTGCGCAAGGTCGCAATCGTCTTGTGTTTGTGCGCATCGAGCCGCTCCCGAACGGCAGCGGCAAGCGCTGGTGCGTCTTCCTCGAATTCCGCCCAGGCCGCCATCGCGAGCACCATACCTTCCGACCAGCCCCTCACTCGGATGAATGTCCCCCATCCCGCGCGCGAAGCGGGTCTTGGGAGCTTGGTGCCGCGCCACGGGATGAGCGCGGCACTACTTGCGGCCTCGAGCGTGTCATGCTCGAGTCGCGCTAGCCCGCGATCGCGGCCGCCTTGCGCAGGAGGTAGTCGCGTTCCGGCCGGCTGGTCGTGAGCCGGGACGCGATGTGGTATGCCTCGGCGGCGGCAGCGCTGTCGCCGGCCAGCTCGAGCAGGTGACCGCGGACCGCTGGAACGCGGTGGCTGGTCGTCAGGCGCCGGTCCTGCTGCACCTCGGCCAGCAATTGGAGGCCGGCCTGCGGGCCTTTGAGCATCGCGAGTGCGACCGCGCGGTTCAGCGTGAAGACGGGATTGGGGGCGACTTGCTCGAGCAGCTCGTAGAGTGCCGTGATCTCGCGCCAGTCGGTCTCGGCCGCGCTCGCCGCCTCGGCGTGGACGGCCGCGATTGCGGCCTGGAGCTGGAACGGGCCGACGGGACCCGCCGTGAGCGCCCCTTCGGTCAGCGCCACACCCTCGGCGATCAGCCGGCGATCCCAGCGGCCGCGGTCCTGCTCGGCGAGCGGGATCAGCTCGCCCGAGGGTCCGGTGCGGGCGCGATGACGGGCATGGGTCAGCAGCATCAGCGCCAGCAGGCCGGTGATCTCGTCGTCGCCTGGCAGCAGCCTATGCAGCATCCGCGCCAGTCGGATCGCTTCGTGCGCGAGCTCGAGCCGTTGGATTTGAGCGCCGCAGCTGGCGGTGTACCCCTCGTTGAAGATCAGATAGAGCGTTTGCCGAACGGCTGCGAGCCGATGTTCGTCCGGGCCCGTATCCGGCAGCTCGAAGCGCGCGCCCGCCTCCGCGACCGTTCGCTTCGCGCGGGTGATCCGCTGCGCCATCGTCGCCTCGGGGATGAGGAACGCGCTCGCGATCTCGGCGGTCGTCAGACCGCCGACCGCCCGCAGAGTGAGAGCGATCTGCGATGGGGGAGACAGCGCCTCGTGGCAGCACAGGAACAGCAGCCCGAGCGAGTCGTCGTGAGCCGGTGCGTCCTGGCGTGTTGTCCGAAGCGCGTCCCAATCTTCGCGTCGGCGCCGGGCGGCGTCGCTGCGGAACTCGTCGATCAGCCTGCGCGAGGCGGCCGTGAGGAGCCACGCACGCGGGTTCTCGGGAACGCCCGTCTCCCGCCACTGCCTAACCGCTGCGAGGAGTGCCTCCTGGACCGCGTCCTCGCACGCGTCGAACGGGCCGTAGCGGCGCACGAGCAGGGCGAGCACCTCCGGCGCCAGCGGGCGCAGGAGGTGCTCGTGGGTCTCAGAGGTCGGCGCCGCCGACATCGAGGATCGGCCGGACTTCGATCGGGGCGAACCGTGCGCTCGGCCACTTCGCGGCGATCTCGACCGCGCGCTCATTGGTCTCGCAATCGACAACCAGGTAGCCGCCGAAGTGTTCCTTGGCCTCGGCGAGCGGCCCGTCCGTGACCACAGGCAGGCCGTCGGCCGGGCGCACTGTCTTCGTCTGCGCAGGGTCGGCGAGCGGCTCAGTCGCGACGAGCTCGCCCGACTGCCTGATCTCCTCGAGCAATCCGCCCATCTCCTCCATCAGGTCGCTGCGGGACGAGAAGATCTCGCGCATGTCGGCGTTGTCGTACAGAAGGATCATGTATTTCATCGTCGTATCCGGTCTCATCCCACCCGGCGGTAGCAGATGTGCGTCGCGAGTGGGGAATGCAGGACCTCGGCGGGCTCGAAATCGAACTCGGCGACGCCGTTGAATATCCCCTCGCCGGACCCGAGCAGAACGGGGGCGATGTCGAGCCAGAGCTCGTCGATGACGCCCGCGAGCAGCGCTTGGCGGACGGTCGAGGCGCCGCCCGCGATGTCGATGCCGTCTGCGCCGGCAGTCTCGCGGGCCTGGGAGTAGGCGGCGCCGAAGCCATCGGTGACGAACTGAAACGTGGTCCCGCCCTCCATCTCGATCGGCGCGTGAGCGTGATGGGTTAGGACGAACACGGGCGCGTGGTAGGGCGGCTCGGGCCCCCACCAGCCCGACCACTCCTCGTCCCACTCGCCGCGGATCGGGCCAAACATGTTGCGGCCCATGATGTAGGCGCCGCGGGGGCGCAGCAAACGGCGCTCGGCGGCAGCGTCCGCCTCGCTCGCGCGCTCGTCGCCAAGGTGCCAGCCGTGTAGCTCGCGGCCCCGCTTGCCGAGCGGGTGTTCGCGGCTTTGATCTGGCCCGGCGACGAAGCCGTCGAGGGAGATCGACATGTGGCAGGTGGTGTCAGTCATTGCTCTCCTCGTAGGCGTCGGTGTTGATACTGAAACGGGTGCTGATCACCATGATCAAAGCTCCTTTCGGGATCGTATGGACCCTAGTCGGAGCCGCGACGCCGTTCTCGACATGGAGCCTCACCCGTCCCGACGCGTGGAGGCACGGGGCATCGGGCTTTCCGTGTAGTCGGGGCGCTGGGAAACGCGGACGCCCGCGCTGGTTCGAAAACCACGCCCGGCGCCCGACCCGCTGCCGGGCCCTGCTCATCGCCGTGCGACGCGAGGTCGCACGCATTGAGTGAACTACCGGATTGGAGATCGACGGATGTGAGTTGAGCGGTAGTTCCAGGTCCGTGCTCGATGGCCTGTCCCCGCCCCTGACGTGCGCTGCCGGTGACGGCGGGGTGCGAAGCTCAGGGGAAAGCCGAAGCGCTGCCGGTTCCACCCCTGGGGGCGCGGGCGAGGGGAAGACCGGACGGGTGAACGTGAGTAAACCCTTGTTGATGGCCCGTGAAGGAGAGCCTCGCATGGTGGGATGTCGTGGCGGGGTTTAGGGACTGGCCGCTGGGAAGCGGCGGGTGCCGGTCGGGGAGGCGACCCGGCCGGGTGAGCACCATCGTCCTCGGGTTATGGGGGGCACCCACCCCGGTCGCAGCTCGTGCGTGCGGAACGCGGTAACCCCGTCGGGGTCCGGGCGGTTGGTCTTGCCCGGTAAGCCGACCGTGAGGAAGGCTCAATCCCCTGGTGGGAATCGGATGATCGAGAAGCGAATGCCGGCGGCCGAATGGCAGCAGGAAACTGGGACGTGAATGGCTGGCTCCTCCGACCGGTCGTCCCGGATAACTGGCCGGATATCGGGCCTGGTGCCCGGACCCGAAAGGGTGCTGACGCGGTCAGGTGAGCCTGTGGAGAAGAAGATGACCGAAGCCCCGGAGCCGAAGGACAAGCTGGACGCCGCGACGGCCCCGGCCGTGGTGGTGAGCGGACCAGAGGACGACGCCCTGCGTTGGCGCCAGGTCGACTGGCGGCGGGCGGAGGCGGACGTACGGCGGTTGCGGCAGCGGATCTTCACGGCATCGAAGGCGGGGGACCTTCCTAGGGTCCGCCGGCTGCAGAGGTTGATGCTCCGCTCACGCGCGAACGCGCTGGTGAGCGTGCGGCGGGTGACGGAGCGCAACGCCGGTCGTCTGACGGCAGGCGTGGACGGCGAGGTCGTGCTGACTCCGGAGGCCAAGATGCAGTTGGTCGACAGGGTGCAGCAGAACGCCGAGCCGTTCAAGGCCGCGCCCGTCAGGCGGGTGTACATCCCGAAGCGGGGCAGCACCAAGCGCAGGCCATTAGGGATTCCCGTGATCGTCGATCGGTGCCATCAGGCACGGGTCCTCAGCGCGTTGGAGCCCGAGTGGGAGGCGCGGTTTGAGCCGAAGTCCTATGGATTCCGGCCCGGCCGCGGGTGCCAAGACGCGATCCAGGCCATCTACACAGTCGCCAAGGGCAACAGCGCGAAGCGACTGTGGGTGCTGGACGCGGACCTGGCGTCGGCGTTCGACCTCATCGCCCACGATCACATTCAGACGATGATCGGCTCGTTCCCCGCCAGGGAAATGATCCGCGCATGGCTGAAGGCTGGCGTGGTCGAGCAAGGTCGGCTGCATCGCACCGAGGACGGTGTTCCTCAGGGCGGTGTGATCAGCCCGCTGCTCTTGAACGTTGCTCTGCACGGGATGGAGCACGCCGCCGGAGTCCGTTATCGCCCGACCGGCAACCGTGCCGGATGGACGATGAAGGACTCGCCCGTGCTGATCAGATACGCCGACGACCTCGTCGCTCTCTGCCACACCGGGCAGGAAGCACTCGAGGTCAAAGCGCGGCTGGCCGCCTGGCTGGCGCCCAGGGGTCTGGTGTTCAACGAGGACAAGACGCGCGTCGTCTCCCTCGACGAGGGCCTGGACTTCCTGGGGCTCAACGTCCGCCGCTACCGCGGCAAGCTGCTGATCAACCGAGCAACGCGGCGATCAGACGGATCCGGGAACGACTCCGAGACGAGCTGCGCTCCCTGCGCGGGAGCAACGCCGTCGCGGTGATCAAACGGCTCAACCCGATCATCCGGGGATGGGCCAACTACTACCGGACACACGTGGCGGCCGAGATCTTCGACAAGCTCGACCAATACCTGTGGCGGCTCACCTACAAGTGGGCCAGGTTCAGTCACGCGAACAAGTCGGCGTCCTGGGTAACCGCCCGGTACTTCGGCAAGTTCCACAAGGCCAGGAAAGACCGGTGGGTGTTCGGCGACCGCCACAGCGGCTCCTACATGCACCGCTTCTCCTGGACTGGCATCGTCCGACACCAGCTCGTCAAGCAGGGAGCGTCCCCCGACGACCCCGCGCTCGTCGAGTACTGGGCCGAGCGAAGACGCAAACCCGTCCTGCCGATCAACAACACCAGCCTGCGGCTCCTCAAAGCCCAGGACGGACGCTGTCCGATCTGCACGACCCCGCTCTTCGCCGAGCAGCCACAAACCCCAAGCGATTGGGAGCAGCGGCTGACGAGCACTCGCAAGACGATCACGATCGTCAAGCCGGTGACCGGCACGCCGGACACGGCTGACCACCGTCTCATACACGCCGAATGCAACGGCCCGGCACTCCTGCCCGCCCACCAGCCATCAGGGCCTGCTTGAGCCGTGTGCGGGGAAACTCGCTCGCACGGTTCTGAGGGGGCACCGGCGCGGCAACGCGCCGGAGCTACCCGCCATAGGCAGGGCGCCGCGCGCGCTTTGCCTCGGCGAGCGGCGGCAGGCGCGGTCGCTGACCTGGCTTCTCAGATGGACGACTTCCATTAGTCTCGTGGCGCCTGTCGCGCTAATGAGCGACTTGTGTACGTGGTTTCGATCCGGGGCTCAGCGGGCGATTCCTGTGAGGCGGCGTCGATGCTCGGGATCCTCTCGCGGGAATACCGTCGAAGACAGTCAGGGCTCCGAACACTGTGTGCGGGGGCTGCGCGACGGTCGGGGTGTCGGCGCATGGTCGGCATGTGTTCTCCGGGTCGCACGTCGCCTATGCACTCGTAGGCTGTCCGGCCGGTCGGGGACAACCGCAGTCGTCGCAAAGCCCGAGGTCGCATACAACGAGTGAGCTACCGGATTGGAGATCGACGAATGAGTTGAGCGTGTAGTTCCAGGTCCGTGCTCGATGGCCTGTCCCCACCCTGGCGTGCGTCGTCCGGCTCCTGGTCGGCGGGGGTGCGAAGCCCGGGGGAAAGCCCAAGGGCGGCCCGTTCCATCCGGGCGGCCACAGGTCAGGGGAAGACCGGACGGGCGAATTGCGTGAACCCTCGTAGTGCCTCGTTATGCGACCCCTGTCGATGGGAAGTGCGGCAGGGTGCAGGTGAGATGTGGCCGGCGCCCGGCCGGAAGTCGCCTCGGTCGGGGTGAGCACCGTTGTCCCCGGGGTTTAGTGGGCGCGCATGCCGACGCAGGCGCACCCGCATCGTTGGCGCCAGCGGCTATCGGTCGTGCGCGGGTTCGCGCGCCACCTCGCCACGCTCGACCCGGCCAGCGAGTTCCCGTCGAAAGGACCTGCTGCCCGCCCACCGTCCGCGGATCGCGCCATACATCTACACCGAGCGGGAGATCGCGGCGCTGATCGCAGCCGCCGGGAGACTGAGCCCGCCGCTGCGCGCGGCGCGTCATCAGACGCTGATCGGGCTGCTCGCCGTCAGCGGGATGCGCCCCGGGGAGGCGCTCGCGCTCGATCGCCAGGATGTCGATCTGCGCCACGGCCTGATGCACGTCCGCGCCGGCAAGCAGAAAAAGCAGCGCGAGGTGCCGCTGCACCAGAGCACGGTCCGGGCGCTGCGCAACTACGCGAGGCTGCGCGACGCGCGTTTCCCCGAGCCCACAACGCCGGCGTTCTTCATCGGCGCGCGCGGTCGGCGGATGCCCCGCGAGGAGCTCAACCGGACGTTCACCAAGCTGATCGGCGAGGTCGGCCTGGACGGCCGCGGCGCTCGCGCCAGACCCCGCCCGCACGATCTCCGCCATACCCTGGCCGTGCGCACGCTGCTCGACTGGTATGACGCCGGCGAGGACATCGACCGGCGAATGCCGCTCCTCTCCGCGTTCCTCGGGCATGTCGACCCGGCCAGTTCGTACTGGTACTTGGAGGCGGTCCCCGAACTGCTCGAGCGGATCAGCCGCCGGCTGGAGCAGCCGCCGAAGGTGTTCTCATGACGGCGCTCGCGCCCGCGCTCCAGGCGTTCTTCGCCGACCGTCTGATCACCCAGCGCGGCTCGAGCCCGGAGACGATCGCGGCCTACCGCGACGCATTCCGGCTGCTGCTGCGCTTCGCCCAAGAGCAGACCGACAAGCAGCCGTTCGAGCTGGACATCGACGATCTCGACGCGCCGTTGATCGGAGCGTTCCTCAAGCATCTCGAAGAAGACCGAGGCAACAGCCCCCGGACACGCAACGCCCGCCTCGGGGCGATCCACTCCTTCTACCGGTTCGCGGCGCTGGAGCATCCCGAGCACGCGCACACGATCGCCAGGGTGATGGCAATCCCGACCAAACGCCACGAGCGCAACACGCTCAGCTACCTCGACCTCACCGAGATCAAGGCGCTACTCGCCGCGCCCGACAAACGCACCTGGCTCGGCCGTCGTGACCACGCGCTTCTCGCGCTCATGATCCAGACCGGCGTCAGAGCCCCAGAACTCACGGGCCTGCGCATCGGCGATGTGCACCTCGGGACCGGCAGCCACATCCGGGTCCTGGGCAAAGGCCGCAAAAAGCGTGCCCCAACGCTGACCGGCGAGACCGTGACCGTCGTGCGCGCGTGGCTCAAGGAACGCCGCGGCCAGCCGGAGGACCCTCTGTTCCCAACCCGGCAAGGACGAGCGCTCAGCCGCTACACCGTTGGCGTGCTCCTCGCCAAGCACGCCAGCACCGCGGCTGCCAGCTGCCCGTCGCTGACAACCAAGCGCGTCACCCCGCACACGCTGCGGCACACCAACGCGATGCTGCTCCACGCCAAGGGCGTCGACATCGCCACCATCGCCCTGTAGCTCGGGCATGAGAGCACCCAGACCACCCACATCTATGAGCACGCGATCCCTCGCTCAAGGAGCAAGCGATCGCACGCACCGCTCCGCTCGGCGCGAAACCAGGCAGATACCGGCCATCCGACACCCTCCTCGCCTTCCTCGAAGCCCTCCAATTATGTTGAGCGCGTCCCCACCCCTGACCCCCGCTGAGCAGGCAAAACGCGAGCTGCTCCACATAACTATTCGCCGGACATACATCCCGTTACGTTGAATTCCACGTAACCGGTTCTGAGGGGGGTCCGGCGCGGCAAGGCGCCGGACCTACCCGACGAGACGATGGCCCTGTCCAGGAATCCGGCCTGAGTCGTGCCCCCCGCGTCGCCTTCCTCGTGTGGCATTCGACCGCCGGGGCCGCAGCGGGTCGCGATCTCACCTGAGGCAGGCAGCGAGGCCGGCACAGGCCCGCACGGCGATAGTGCTGGCTGACCTCGCGCGGGTATGGGGGCCGGCGCGGCTCGCGTGGCTGCGTGTGTCCGATTCCGGCAGCCTGAATCGGCCGTGCCAGCGCCGAACCGTGGCCCCTTTGAACCACCAGCAGCATGACCGCCCAACGCGGCCCGCCGCCGATTGCTTGCAACCGTCGCCGTTCCTGCTAGCGCCGGGAAACCTCGCTCGTGCGTACCTTGTCGACGATAGGCATACACATCGGTTCGCGATCCAGAGTCGCGTCCTGGCATGCTTCGACATGACGACGTGGTGCGCGGCAGAAGCCATCAGGCTGAGTGCTGTGCGTGAAGATCCTCCTCTGCCTCCTCGCGCAACTTGAACTTCTGAATTTTGCCCGTGGCCGTCATTGGGAGCTCGTCAGTGAACCGGATATAGCGGGGGAGCTTGTAGTGCGCGATTTTCCCCTTGCAGTAGTCCCGCAGCTCTTCCTCGGTGACCGTTGCTCCCTCGCGAACGATCACCCAGGCCATGACCTCTTCCCCGTAGCGCTCGTCCGGGACTCCGACGACCGCCACGTCGCTGACCGCCTCGTGGGTGTAGAGGAATTCCTCGATCTCCCGCGGGTAGACGTTTTCACCGCCGCGGATGATCATCTCCTTGGAGCGCCCTACGATGGCGACGTATCCCTCCTCGTCCATCGTGGCGAGATCTCCGGTGTGCATCCAGCGGGCGGGATCGATCACTTCGGCGGTGCGCTCCTCGTCGTCCCAGTAGCCCAGCATCACCGAGTAACCGCGCGTGCACAGCTCGCCGGCGGTGTTTCGCTCGACGGTGTGGCCGTTCTCGTCGACGATCTTGATCTCCAGGTGGGGGTGCACGCGCCCCACGGTGCTCACCCGCCGCTCGAGGTCGTCGTCCGGCGCGGTCTGGGTGGAGACGGGTGACGTCTCGGTCATGCCGTAGCAGATGCCGACCGTCTCCATGTGCATGCGCTCGATGACCTGCTGCATGACTTTCTCTGGACAAGGCGAGCCGGCCATGATGCCGGTCCGTAGCGAGGACAGGTCGTACGAGTCGAACTCGGGGTGCTCGAGCTCGGCGATGAACATCGTGGGGACGCCGTAAAGGCTGGTGCAGCGCTCGACGGCGACCGTTTCGAGCACCGCCGCCGGCTCGAATGCGGGCGCGGGAAGGACGATGCAGGCGCCGTGGCTGGTGCAGGCGAGGTTCCCCATCACCATCCCGAAGCAGTGGTAGTAGGGGACGGGAATGCACACGCGATCGTCCTCGGTGTACTGGCAGAACTCGCCGACGAAGTAGCCGTTGTTAAGGATGTTGTGGTGTGTGAGCGTGGCGCCCTTCGGCGAGCCGGTCGTGCCGCTTGTGTACTGGATATTGATCGGATCATCGAAGTCGAGGGCCCCGGACCTTTGACACAGCTGGTCGGCGTCGACGCGATTGCATTGATCGAGGAGCTCGGCCCAGTCGGGCGAATCGAGAACGGTCACTCGCTCGAGATCGGGCAGGTCAGCGCGGACCTTCTCAATCATGGTCACGTAGTCCGATGACTTGAAGGCCCGCGCAGCGATCAGCATCCGGCAGCCCGATTGTCGCAGCGCGTAGCTGAGCTCCGAGGTGCGATAGGCCGGGTTGATATTGACCAGCACGACTCCAATCTTGGCGGTCGCGTACTGCACAAGCGCCCATTCGGCGCAGTTCGGGCTCCAGATACCCAGCCGGTCGCCTTTCTCGAGCCCGACCGCGAGCAGGGACCGCGCCACGCGGTCCACCTCTTGATTGAACTCGGCGTATGTGTAGCGCAGGTCTTGGTGGCGGGACGTCAACGCCTCCCTATCGCCGAA
The DNA here is from genome assembly GCA_963723675.1 of uncultured Solirubrobacterales bacterium. Taxonomy (GTDB): domain Bacteria; phylum Actinomycetota; class Thermoleophilia; order Solirubrobacterales; family Solirubrobacteraceae; genus Palsa-465. Next base: position 104,026 of record CAVRRW010000001.1, read on the forward strand.
CCGGCTCACCGAGCGCTCGAGGTTGGCGCCGATGGTCTCCCCTAGCAGGGGTTGCTCGCAGAGACCGCTTGCGTACGACAGCTTCATCTAAATCTCCTTACCCGTCGCCTTCTCGTAACGAGTTGGCGGCGGTCTCGAACGCCGTCGGAGGCCCCAGTGCGTGGGCGACCCGACCGATCGGCTCGCGACCCAGACAGCCGCTGATCCACCAGGCGCTCTCTACTAGCGCGTCCAGGTCAATGCCGCTGACGATCCCCAGGCCGCCCAGCATGTACACGAGGTCCTCTGTGGCGAGGTTACCCGTGGCGCTCTTGGCGTACGGACAGCCGCCCAGCCCGGCCACCGAAGCATCCACTGTCCGCACGCCAAACTCGAGCGACGCGAGCACGTTGGCCAGCGCCTGCCCGTAGGTGTCGTGGTAGTGCACCGCGACCGCATCGATCGGGAGCTCGCTCGCCAGCTCGCTCAGCAGGCGGCGAACGTGGGCCGGGGTGCCGACACCGATCGTGTCGCCCAGCGACAGCTCCTGTACTCCGAGCTCGTACATGCGCCGGGCCACCCGGGCCACCTGCGCCGGGGCCACCGCGCCTTCCCAGGGGTCGCCGAGCACCATCGACAGATACCCGCGGACGCGCACCCTGGCCTCGCGGGCCGCATGCACCACGGGAGCGAACATCTCAAGCGACGCGTCGATGCTGCGGTTGAGGTTCTTGCGCGCGAACGTCTCGGTGGCCGACCCGAAGATCGCGACCTCGCTCACCCCCGCCTCCAGCGCGCGCCCCAGCCCCGCCTCGTTGGGCACCAGCACGGGATAGCGAACGCCTTCGCGGCACCTCAGCCCGGCCATCACCTCGTCAGCGTCGGCCAGCTGCGGGACCCACTTGGGCGAGACGAAGCTCGTCGCCTCCACGGCCGGCAGCCCGGCGGCCGCGAGCCGTTCGATCAGCTCGATCTTGACCGCGGCCGGAACAGGGGTCTCCTCGTTTTGCAGCCCGTCGCGGGGACCGACCTCGTAGACGGTGACCCGGTCAGGCAGACTCATCGTCGTCCCCGCCATCCGCGGTCACCTCGACCAGCAGCTGCTTGGCCGTGACCTGGTCGCCCTCGCTCACCCGCACCTCCGCGACCTCGCCGTCGAACGGGGCCGCCACCGTCAGCTCCATCTTCATCGCCTCGAGGATCAGCAGCGCCTCACCGTCCTTCACGGCCTGGCCGGGCGTGGCCGAGACCCGCAGCACGGTGCCGGGCATCGGCGCCAGCAGCGACCCGTCCGCGACCCCGCGAGAGCGGTCGGCCTGGGCCAGCGGCTCACGAAACTCAAATAGTGCGCCCTGGTGCACGACATGCACTGCGTCGGCGCGCAACTCGACGTGAAACTCGTGCCGGACGTCGTCGATCTCCAGCAGCAGCGATCCCGGTTCCTCGCGCAGCGACACCACCCGGGCTTGGCCCGCGTCATGGGTGATCGTGCCCTGGGCGGCGTCGACAGCGAGCACGAACCGCTCGCGTTCGTGCTCGAGCTCGACGTTGACCGGTGCCGGCGGCCCGCCGAGCCGCCAGGCGTCCGGGCATCCGAACGGATCGTCGGCGTCGGGCGGCGCAGCGACGGCCCGCGCCCAAGCCGCCCCCAGGGCCGCCGGCAGCGACTCGATCGTCGCGCACGCCCCCGGGTTGCGATCCAGCCAGCCGGTGTCCAACTCGGCCTCGGCAAAGCCATCGGAGGCGACCAGCGCACGCAAAAACCCCAGGTTGGTGGTCAGCCCGAAGATCGCCGAGTCGTCGAGCGCCGCGATCAGCGCGCCGCGCGCGGCCTCGCGCGTGGGGCCGTGGGTGATCAGCTTTGCCAGCATCGGGTCATACGCGGTCCCCACCGTCAGTCCCGCCTCGAGCGCGGACTCGACCCGGGCGTGCGGTGACCACCGCACGCGCGTCGGCGTCCCGGAGGCGGGCAGGAACCCGCCGGCGGGATCCTCGGCATAGATGCGCACTTCAATCGCGTGCCCGCTGAGCTCTACGTCACCCTGGCCGAAGGGGAGCGCTTCGCCGGCGGCAACGCGCAGCTGCAGACCCACCAGGTCAAGCCCGGTGATCGCCTCGGTGACGGGATGCTCGACCTGCAGGCGGGTATTCATCTCCAAGAAGAAGAACTCGTCCGCAGCCACGAGAAACTCGACTGTGCCCGCGTTGGTGTAGTCGACCTCGCGCGCCAGACGCACCGCCGCCTCCCCTAGGCGCCGGCGCAGCGCTGCGTCGATGGTCGGCGCCGGCGCCTCTTCGACGACCTTCTGGTGGCGTCGCTGCACCGAGCAGTCGCGCTCGAACAGGTGCACCACGTTCCCGTGCTGGTCCCCCACGACCTGGGCCTCGACGTGGCGTGCGCGTTCGAGCAGGCGCTCGACCAGCAGCGCGTCGTCGGCGAAGGCGGACTTGGCCTCGCGCGCGGCCGCTTCCAGCGCGCCGAGCAGCTCGTCGGCGTTGCGGACGATGCGCATTCCCTTCCCCCCGCCACCGGCGGCCGCCTTGACCATCAGCGGAAACCCGACCTCTTCGCACACCCGCTCCACCACGCCGTCCTCGCCGTCGAGCGCGAAGCCGGGCACCACCGGGACATCGGCCGCGAGGGCCACTTGTCGCGCCTCGTTCTTGCTGCCCATCCGCTCGATCACCTCGGCCGAGGGCCCGACGAACACCAGGCCCGCGTCGCGGCACGCCCGCGCGAACTTGGCGTTCTCGGACAGGAAGCCGTAGCCAGGATGGATCGCGTCCGCGCCCGTCCGCGCCGCCGCCTCCAGCGTGGCTTCGATCGACAGGTAGGACTCCGAAGCGGGGGTGGGACCAAGCCGCACCGCGGCGTCGGCGTGCGCGACGTGCGGGGCCCCGCGGTCGGCGTCCGAGTACACGGCGACGGTCTGCAGGCCGGCCGCGCGCGCCGCGCGGATCACCCGCAACGCGATCTCGCCGCGGTTGGCGATGAGCAGACTGCGAAACGCGCTCACATCCGAAACACCCCGTAGGTTGTCCGCTCCACGGGGGCGTTGGCGGCCGCCGACAGCCCAAGCGCAACCGCGCGGCGGGTGTCCAAGGGGTCGATCACGCCGTCGTCCCACAGGCGAGCGGTGGAGTAGTACGGCGATCCCTGACGCTCGTACTGCTCCCGAACCGGCTCCTTGAACGCTTCCTCGTCGCTGTCGGACCACGTCTCGCCGCGGGCCTCGATCGCGTCGCGCCGCACCGTGGCCAGTACGTTGGCGGCCTGCTCGCCGCCCATCACCGAGATCCGCGCGTTGGGCCACATCCAGAGAAAGCGCGGCTCGTACGCGCGCCCGCACATGCCGTAGTTGCCCGCACCGAACGAGCCGCCGACGATCACGGTCAGCTTGGGCACGGTCGAGCACGAGACGGCGGTCACGAGCTTGGCTCCATCCTTGGCGATCCCGCCCGCTTCGTACTCGCGTCCAACCATGAAGCCTGAGATGTTCTGCAGGAACAGCAGCGGGATTCGCCGCTGGTTGCACAGCTCGATGAAGTGCGCGCCCTTCAGCGCCGATTCCGAGAACAGGATCCCGTTGTTGGCCAGGATTCCCACCGGATAGCCCCACACGTGGGCAAAGCCGCAGACCAGCGTGTCGCCGTACAGCGCCTTGAACTCGTGCAGGCGCGAGCCGTCGACGATCCGCCGGATCACCTCGCGGATGTCATAGGGGGTACGCAGGTCGGCGGGCACGATCTCGTAGAGCTCTTCGGGGCTCTCGACCGGCTCCTGCGGGTCCGCCCGCTCGCACGGCTCCGGCTTGCGCCGGTCAAGCGTGCGCACGATCGAGCGCAGCACGGCCAGCGCGTCGCGGTCATCGGCGGCCAGATGGTCGACGACGCCCGAGCGCCGCGCGTGGACCTCCCCACCCCCCAGCTCCTCCGCCGACACCACCTCCCCGGTGGCGGCCTTGACCAGCGGCGGGCCTCCCAGGAAGATCGTCCCCTGTTCCCGGACGATCACGGTCTCGTCGGCCATCGCCGGCACGTACGCGCCACCGGCCGTGCACGAACCCATCACGGCCGCTAACTGCGGGATTCCGGCCGCCGACATCGTCGCCTGGTTGAAGAAGATCCGCCCGAAGTGGTCGCGGTCGGGGAACACCTCGTCCTGCAGGGGCAGGAACGCTCCGCCCGAATCCACCAGGTAGATGCACGGAAGCCGGTTCGCCGCCGCGATCGCTTGCGCGCGCAGGTGCTTCTTGACCGTGATCGGGTAGTAGGTGCCGCCCTTGACGGTGGCGTCGTTGGCCACGATCACGCATTCGATGCCCTCCACCCGGCCGATCCCGGTCACGATCCCCGCCGAGGGCACCGGATCGTCGTAGAGGTCCCACGCCGCCAAGGGCGAGAGCTCGAGGAAGGGTGACCCGGGATCGAGCAACAGATCGATTCGGTGGCGCACGAGCAGCTTGCCGCGCTCGACTTGCCGCCGGCGGGCTCGCTCATCGCCCCCCTGACGCACCTCCGCCAGGCGACCGCGGAGCTCTTGCGACAGCTCACGCAGACCGCCGGCGGCGGTCCGCTCCGGAGCCTCGACGCCGTCGGCGCTCACGTTTACAGCCCCAGATGCCTGGCGATGATCATCTGCTGCACCTCGTCGGTGCCCTCGCCGATCGTGAGCACCTTGGCGTCGCGGTAGAAGCGGGCGACCGGGTAGTCCTCGATGTAGCCGTTGCCGCCGTGAACCTGCACGGCCTCGTCCGCCGCGCGGACGGCGAGCCGGCCGGTCTTGAGCTTCGCTTGCGCAGCGGTGAGGTTGAATGGCCTTCCGGCGTCCCTTAAGAGCGCCGCCTTGTAAGTGAGCAGGCGGGACGCCTCGACCTCCGCCGTGAGGTCAGCGAGCTTGACCTGGATGGCTTGGAACTTCGAGATCGGACGCCCGAACGCCGTCCGCTGCTTTGCGTAGGCGAGCGCCTCGTCAACACACCGCTGTGCGCAACCGAGCGCGAGCGCGGCGATGCTGATGCGCCCGCCGTCGAGCGTGGCGAGAAACTGCCGGAACCCATTCCCGCGCTCACCCAGCAGGTTGCCCTCAGGCACACGGCAACTATCGAAGCTCAGGGGATGGACATCGGCGGCGTTCCAGCCGATCTTACGGTAGGCAGGTCCTACCTCGTACCCAGGCGTGCCCCGCTCGACGATCAGGTTCGAGATCTCGTCATCGCCTGTTCGGGCAGTAATCGTCACGCAAGCAGAGATGTCGGTGCCCGAATTGCCAATGAACTGCTTGGTGCCGTCAATCACCCACTGCCCGTCCTCCAGCTGCGCGTGCGTCCTGGTGTTTCCCGCGTCAGAGCCCGCGTGCGGCTCGGTCAATCCAAACGACGCAAGCCGGCGGCCGCTGCAGAGTTCCGGCAGCCACCGCTCCTTCTGTTCGGCATTGCCGAAGGCGTAGATCGGATACGTCCCCAGCGAGGTGTGCGCGGCCACGGAAAGGGCGACAGACTGGTCCGCCCACCCGAGCTGCTCGATCACCAGCGCGTAGGAAAGTGCGTCGGCGCCGGCGCCACCGTACTCCTGCGGGTAAGGGACGCCCATCAGGCCACGGTCGCCGAGCTTTGCCACAAGTTCGTAGGGGAACCGCTTGTCGCGGTCGAGCCCAGCGGCGACCGGCTCGATTTCCCGAACCGCGACCTCGCGCGCCAAATCCCGGAGCTCGAGCTGCCGGTCGGCCAAATCGAGCAGCGCACCAGCCGCACCAGACTTGGCGGCCTGCGACTCCGAAGTCATGGCTTCGGCCATACTAGGTATCTACCGTAAGCCAACGGACCAGAACCGCCCTGATAGCCGCCTCGGGAGGCCGCAATCATCGTCCCTTCCAGACCGGCTCGCGCTTCTCGAAAAACGCCTGGACGCCCTCCTGAATGTCCCGCGTCGAAAACGCGACCGTGAGCTGGGTGCGCAAGAACTCAAGCGCGTCAGCCAGCGCCATATCCTGCGCTCGAAAGATCGCGTCCTTCCCGAGCCTCATCAGCAGCGGCGACTTGGCAGCGAGAGCCTGCGCCCAATCCGCGACGACAGCGTCGAATTCCTCGACCGGTACGACGCGATTTACGATCCCTGCCTCCCGCGCATCCGCCGCGCTCAGACGCTCGCCCAGCAGCAACAGCTCCGTCGCCCTCTTGCGCGGGACGTTTCGATAAATGAGCGCGAGGATCATGAATGGGAACACGCCGACGTTGATCTCGGGAGTCCCGAACGTCGCTCGCTCCGACGCGACGACGAGGTCACAGGCAAGCGCCAGCCCGAGCGCCCCGGCCAGTACGTGACCGCCAGCCGCGCAGATCGTCGGCTTCCCGAGCTCGCCCAAGAGACCAAAAAGGCGCGGGAACTTCCCAAGATCACCGTACTTGTGCGCTAGCGGCTGTTCCGACGCGAACTCGCCCAGGTTGCCGCCCGAGGAGAAGGTGGTCTCATGCGAAGACCCCAGAACGACACACTTCACCTCCTCATCAGCGCGAGCAGCCTCAAACGCGCTGATCAGCTCATCGAGCAACTGGTCCGACAGAGCGTTGCGGGTCTCCGGGTCATCCAACGTGATCCGACAAACGCCGCTGTCGGCGTCCGGCTCATAACGAATCGTCTGGTAGGCCATACGCCCTAAAGCTCGTCTGCAGCGGCTCTTACCACGGTCGACGCCTCGTCAAACTCCGCGCGCTGGGAGCCGGACGAAGGACGGTGGTCCCGGAGATGACCCAAAGTAGCCCAGCGAAGGGATCGCCCACAGCGTCGACGGTCTCTTCCTGCATGTGTCGGGCGGCGGCTTTTGACGTTACCGACCCAACCTTCCAGCAGGTCGGCGTTCCGACCACTCGCATTTTTGGCCAGTCAGCGATCCGGCACTCAGACGGATGTCAGTCTGAGGAGATCCAACGCCGTCTCCCACCGCGAACGCCGCTACTGGCCATCGGCATCAGCGCACGCGCGCATGAGCTCACTGCGCTGCCGCTCGCCGGCGCTCGCAAGGCCCCTGAGCAGTCGTCAGCCCGTAGCGCGCCGGGCAGCTGCTTGGGAGCGGTCGAGGACGTCCCGGATCGAAGCCTGCGTGACGCCCGCGATGGACGACGTCCGCGGTCTCGCAATTGGTAGGGGCTGAGAGCGCCGCTTCAGACGAACGACCTTTGACGGCCACTCGTAGCTGGCCGCGCTGCACAGCCGGTGCCTACGCAGCGATGCGGGCAGCATCGCAAAACCAGCGTGCCAGCCGAGCTCGAGCCTACTTATGCTCGGGACGACGATCAGCGGTCTGGACGCCGTCGACGTGGAGGCTGTTGCTCACGCTCGTGGAGCGGCGCGCGGCCAGGCGCTTGCTGCTACGCCGATCGTAGTAGACGAGCGAGCGGAGCGCGCTACCGCTCCCTTGACCGAGCGGGCGCCCGAGTCTGTGCTCGCATCTCTTGCGACTTGGACGACGAGGGAGAGCGGCGGTCCGGACTGTCGGATCCTCGCCACGGGAAGTGCGCCCGCTGGCCGGGGCTGCCTACCGACCTTGAGCACAGCCGCGCTACCGGTCACGGGGAAAAGCGGCCGCGCGGGCGTCGCGACCGCTACAGGCGTCAAGCGATCACGCCTGCGACGACGGCAATCCGCTGCCAATCGCCTTGGCCGGTCCAACGGACACCGTTGCGCCGGTGCACGCCACTGATGGAAGCGCCGGCGACGGTCCCAGCCGGACGCTCCGAATCGCCAGTCTCGCGAGCCTCGCCACCGTGGCGCGGACGATCGCTTCCGTCCCAACGCCGGCGCGCAGCCGGCTATCGCTTCGGCGACGATCCGCTCGTCCAGAACCGACTGCGAGCGCCATAGCGTCGTGTTGGGTTCCGGTGATCGGTCGGCCGGTACGGCTACGGCGAGTTGCTGTCGGCACGAGCTTGGCGGTCAGGGAACCAGTGCGCCGTCACGACCTCGTCCGGCCGGCTTGGGTTGCTCGTTCTGAGGGGCCCCCGACGCGCCAATGGCTTGCTGTGAGCCCACGGCCGCGGTCGCGGGTACTTGACGTTTGACGACGGGCATCCGAGCCCGTCGCCAAACGCCAAGCCTTGATCTCCAGTTCGAGCGGATCGCACTGACCGGATTGGAAAAAACTGGTCGGTCCGAGGACAAGACGAACGCGGAGCGTGCTGTGAGCGACCGTTGTATGCACAAGCGCTTCCAAAACGCTTCCATCGGCCCGCATCTCAACTCCCGCCCGCGGACCGACGACGCAGATCCCCAGCAACGACGGGGCCATTCGGTAATACCCCCAACCGGATTCGAACCGGTGATCTCCTGCGTGAAAGGCAGGCGTCCTGACCGCTAGACCATGGGGGCGAGGCTTTGAGATCATTCTATGAGCGGGTGTTGGTGACTGCGGTGCTGTGCACTGGTCACAGAGCGCATGGCCGTTGTGTGGTGATGTTGTTCGAGAGATCCGTCCGACATGGCGGGCAACGTCTGGAAATGAACGACCGACCGGTACGTCGAGCGCGCGACAGACGCCCCGAGCAGCCTTGTTGCATGCCCACCAACCCGCACGGCGGGCGGATCGAGCACAGCTATGACCCGAGCCAGCCGCAGTTTCGAATTCCCCGCAAGGTGATCAAAGGGCGGCTCCTGTCTGTGTGCCGACAGCTATTGCCTTCGCTACCGCCCGCCGCCCGCACATGATCGACACCGGCATGAGCCACATAGGGTTCGGTGCGTGCGCGGATTGGCACCGTGAGGGCGCAGGCTGATTTCGCGCGGTGGCCGATCGCCTCCCCGATGCCCTCGAGGTCCCTCGCATCCCCGCCTCCGCCGGCGCGCTGATCTTCGACACGGCGGGGCGGCTGCTGATCCTGAAGCCCAACTACAAGAAGGGCTGGACGATCCCCGGCGGCCAGATCGAAGCCGACGGAGAGTCGCCCTGGGAAGCCTGCAGGCGCGAGACCCGCGAGGAGTGCGGGCTCGAGGTGGCTGCGGGCAAACTCGTGTGCGTCGACTTTCTGCGGCCCAAGCCGAACCGCCCCGGCGGGGTCCGGTTCCTGTTTGACTGCGGCCGCTTCACCGATCGACAGCTCGCCGCGATCAGACTGGACCGCCGTGAGATCGAACAGCATCGTGTGTTGGCCGTGGCCGAGGCGACCGCGCTGCTGAGCGGGCCTGTTCGACGTCGGGTGGCTGCCGCGATCGGGGCGCCGAGATGCCGCTACCTGGAGGACGGGCGCCCCGTTGCTGCCGTAGATGCCTGAGTTGCGAGACTGTGATGATCATGGCTCGGCGGCTCGATCCATTGCCCAACTCCGCATCGGTCGTGATCATCGGCGGCGGCGTGATGGGCACGAGCGTCGCGTTTCATCTCGCCGAGGCCGGAGTCGACGTGGTCCTCGTGGAACGAGCCGAGCTGGCCGGTGGCTCGACCTCCCGCGCCGCCGGCGGGATCCGTGCCCAGTTCTCGGATGCCCTGAACATTCAGATCGCCCAGCGCAGCCTCGCCGCGTTTGGGGAGTTCTCCAAGCGCCCCGGCTGGGAAATCGACCTCAAGCAGGTCGGCTACCTGTTCGTGCTCAGCCGGGAGTCCGACGTGGCGATGTTCGAAACGCACGTCTCCCTGCAGAACGAGTACGGCGTTCCCTCCCGGATGCTCACCGCTGCGCAAGCCAGAGGACTGTGTCCGCTGCTCGTGGGAGAGGGCATTCTTGCCGCGGCCTTCTCTCCCGATGACGGGCACGTCACGCCCGAGGCGGTCGTGCAGGGCTATGCGTTCGCCGCTCGGGCGCTGGGCGCCCAGATAAGAGTTGGCTGCGAGGCGATCGACATCGGGACCACCGGAAACGAGATCTCAGAAGTCGTCACCGACCGCGGCTCGATTCGCACGAACGTCGTGATCTGCGCCGCCGGCGCATGGTCCCGGCGCTGTGGGGAAATGGTCGGTGTGGAGTTGCCGGTCACGCCGCTCCGGCGCCAGGTGCTGTTCACAGCGCCGATGGAAGGCCTGCCGCCGGACCTGCCTTTCACGGTCGATTTCGAGTCGAGCTTCTATTTTCACCGGGAGGGCCCGGGAATGCTGATGGGAATGTCTGACCCCAACGAACAGCCTGGCTTCTCGGTCGAGACGACCGATGATTGGGTGCCCGATCTCGTTGCGATCGCCTCGCGCCGCGCGCCCCGACTGGCGGAAGTGGGTATCCGCGGCGGCTGGGCCGGCTTGTACGAGGTCAGCCCCGATCACAACGCGATCATCGGCGAGGCCGCGGTCCCATCGCGATTCCTCTATGCCACCGGTTTCTCCGGGCATGGCTTCCTACAGGGGCCGGCGGTCGGGGAGATCCTGAGGGATCTGGTCCTGGCGCGACCGACATTTGTCGACATCGGGCCGCTGAGCGCCGAGCGCTTTGCCAACGCGAAGCTTCGGCCGGAGCTCAACATCGTTTAGGGACCGGCACGTGCCTCGCCGCCAAGCGTCACTTTTCCGTCCGCCGATCACATTGGAGTTGCTCGCATGACCGCTGCCGCCGTCTCGGACAAACTGGCCGTCACATCGACCGACACGCTCCGCGCGCGAGCGCGCGCGAGCCTGGAACGCTGCGGCGCCAAGCCGGGCGGTGGTGCGACGATCATGGCTCGTTCGCCGATCACGGGCGAAGGGCTGTTCCCGGTGCCCCAGGCGGGACCCCAGGACGTCGACGCCGCGATCGCCCGCGCCGCGCGCGCCTTTCGGGAGTGGCGGACGGTGCCCGGACCGGTGCGCGGAGGGGTGGTCAAGCGGCTCGCTGAGCTCCTGGCAGAGCACAAGGGCGACATCGCCGAGCTGATCTCGATCGAGGCGGGAAAGATCCCCTCCGAAGCGCTCGGAGAGGTCCAGGAGATGATCGACATCTGCGACTTCGCGGTCGGTCTGTCTCGTCAACTGGACGGCCGCACGATGGCCTCGGAGAGGCCGGGGCATCGACTGATGGAGACCTGGCACCCGCTGGGCGTGGTTGCCGTGATCACGGCGTTTAACTTTCCGGCGGCGGTCTGGTCCTGGAACACCGCGGTCGCGTTGGTGTGCGGAGACACGGTGGTCTGGAAGCCCTCACCGATGACCCCGCTGACGGCGATCGCGTGCACGGAGCTGCTCGGCCGTGCAGCGGACGACTGCGGTGCGCCGGCCGACCTCAACGCCGTCGTGGTCGCCGACGCTGAGGGCGCGCAGGCACTCGTCGACAGTCCCTCGGTGGCGCTGGTGAGCGCCACCGGGTCAGAGCGCATGGGAAGAGAAGTGGCTCCGCGCGTGGCCGCGCGGATGGGGCGGGCGCTGCTCGAGCTCGGCGGCAACAACGGAGCGATCGTGGCGCCATCGGCTGATCTGCAACTGGCGACGCGCGCAATCGTGTTTGCCGCCGCCGGGACCGCCGGCCAGCGCTGCACGACGATGCGGCGACTGATCGTCCACGAGGACGTCGTCGATGACCTTCTCGGTCGTCTCTGCGAGGTGTTCGCGCGGCTCCCGATCGGCGATCCGCTGGCGGAGGGCGTCCTCGTCGGGCCGCTGATCACCGGCACGGCGTACGGCGCCATGGTCGACGCGCTCAAGCAGGCTCGATCGGAGGACGGCGCGGTGCTGGTCGGCGGAACCCGCAGGCAGGCAGCCGACCATCCGGACGCCTACTACGTCCAACCCGCGATCGTGCGGATGCCCGATCAGACGGCGCTGGTGCACAGCGAGACCTTCGCTCCGGTCCTCTACGCGATGACCTACCGCGACCTCGCAGAAGCGATCGCGATGCACAACGCCGTGCCGCAGGGACTGTCGTCGAGCATCTTCACTCGCGACCAGCGAGAGGCCGAGCGGTTCCTCGCTTCAGATGGATCCGACTGTGGAATCGCCAACGTCAACATCGGCACCTCCGGCGCGGAGATCGGAGGGGCGTTCGGCGGCGAGAAGTCCACCGGCGGCGGACGGGAGTCGGGATCCGACGCATGGCGCGCCTACATGCGCCGAACGACAAACACGGTCAACTACTCCGATGAACTCCCGCTCGCCCAGGGTGTGAATTTCGGATGACCCGAGATCGGCGAGCGTGCCCTCGGGGATGTGAAAGCGCCGCCTTCAGGGTTGCTTCTACGGCGAAGCCGGCGCCGCCCGGCGGGCCACTCAGTAGCGGCGGCGAAGTAGGCGGCGGGCCGGCGGGCGGCGGAAGTTGACCTGCGCGAGCGAGGCATTGACGGTCACCAGAGCCAACTCCGAGGCGAGGTTCAAGGCTCCGAGCGCATTGACGACTCGCTTCAGCCCCGCCGCACGGGCCGGCGTCTCCGGCGCCGAAGCTCGCCCTGACTCCATCGGAACCGCGCCGCCCGGCGCCTGTCGCGCAAACCGAACGCCTCCGGCGGCTGAGGCCAGGCCAGTGACGACCACCGCACCCATGGCGGCGTCCTTTGCGAGCGCCAGCCGGCGCTCGGCCGGGCTGAGCGAGCGAGGGCGAGCTTCGTTCAATCGCGCCGGCAACCATCCCGCCACGAGCGTGCCAAGCGCCAGCGAGTTGACCGTTCCGTAACGGCGCCACGCCCGGTTCAGAACCCGTCCTCGTTCCGACTTGTCGCCGACATCCTCAAGCGCGGGGTTCATCGCAAAGCGACCAAACAGGTTTCCGCCCAGCAGAGCCGCCAGCGCGACATCGTGGGCTGCCCGGCCGATGCTCGACGCGAGGTCGCTCGGGATGGAGACGGTGGGCACGGCAGGGTGACTACCCGACGCGGTGGGCGGTCAAGCACCAACGCTCTGCCGCCGCCCTCGGCCTGCATTCGATTATCGAGGGCGGTAGGCGGTGCGGCAATTGGAGTCCGCGGCCGAAGGCCGTCAGCTCGACGCTTGGCGGACGGCTTCGAACGGGAGCCTGTCGAAGATGAATCGGCTGTGGGTGATCTTGCCGTTGTGCACGGTGACGCACTCGGCACCGGGGGCACTCTTGACCGGAACGGTCTCGGTGTCGTACATCACCACTGCGGTCTCGGCGTCGCCGAAGGCGGCGATCAGGTTCGAGCCGACGAGGATCTGCGCGAACGGAGCCATGAAGGCCCGATACGCGTCTCCACCCTCGATACGTCCTGCCGGTGCTTCGCAGACGATGTCCTCCGATACGTAGCTCATCGCTCGGTCCAGGTCCTTGCTCGTCCATGCCTGCTAGTACGCGAGGGCCACGCTCAAGGCGGGACGGGGATTATCGGTCATAGCGGGTCCTTTCGATCTGGATGGACGGTCGTTCGGGGGCTCGGTCCCCGCTAGTTTGAGACACCACCTGGGGCGGGAAACCAATCGGCAAATACCGGCCCTGACACGTCCGCTTCTCGACGATCTCGCGTTGGGAGGCGTACGAGACACGTCCGCTTGTCGACGATCACGCGTTGGGAGGCGTACGATCACGGTGTGCGTCGTGTTGCTCGCCGTGTTGCTCGCGAACAGCGCTGAACCGCCTGCCGTCGGCGGGGACGGATTGACCGGTGTCGGCAATCCCCGGCGCCTGCGCTTCTCCGGCGACGGCCCCCGCGGATCGGGCGTGGCGGCGGGCTAGTGATTTCCGACCGGTCCAAGGAGGTCGACGATGGAGCGTAAGTGGTGGACGCTGGTCACCGTCTGTGTCGGCACGTTCATGCTGTTGCTCGACGTCACGATCGTGAACGTCGCGTTGCCGAAGATCCAGGCTGGCCTGAAGTCGAGCTTCACCGACCTGCAGTGGGTGATCGATGCATATGCGCTGACCCTCGCCGCGCTGCTGCTGACATCCGGGTCGCTCGCCGACCTCCTCGGGCGACGGCGGATATTCGCGATCGGGCTCGTGATCTTCTCCGCCGCTTCGCTGCTGTGCGGGGTGGCACAGTCGCCGCTCATGCTCAACCTGTCGCGGGGCGTCCAGGGGATCGGAGGAGCGATGATGTTCGCGACCTCGCTGGCGTTGCTGGGAAACGCTTACACCGGAGGTGACCGGGGCGTCGCGTTCGGCGTCTGGGGGGCTGTGACGGGCGCCGCTGTCTCGATCGGACCGGTGGTCGGCGGGGTCCTCACGGACGCGCTGAGCTGGCGCTGGATCTTTCTCGTCAACGTCCCGATCGGCGTCGTCGCGCTTGTTCTGACGCTGACGAGGATCGGCGAGTCGCGGGCCCCGGCGGGCGCGCGCCTTGACATTCCGGGGTTCGTCCTGTTCAGCGCTGCGCTCGGGTCGCTTGTGTTCGGGCTGATCGAGTCGAGCCGAAAGGGCTGGGGCAGCGCCGTCGTCGAGGGCTGCCTGATCGCGAGTGTGGTACTGGTCGCGGCGTTCATTGTGGTCGAAAGTCGGCGCCGCTCGCCGATGCTGGACCTCTCGTTGTTTCGCCGCCCGGCGTTCGGTGGCGCCTCGATCGTCGCCTTCTCGCTGTCGGCCTCGCTATTCGCGATGTTTCTCTACCTGACGCTCTATCTGCAGAACATCCTGGGCCTCTCGCCGCTTGCAGCGGGACTGCGGCTGCTGACGCTCTCTGGGGCGATTCTCGTGGTTTCCTTTGTAGCCGGGCGGCTGACGACGGTCGTGCCGGTCCGGCTGCTGATGGGAGCTGGACTCGCCCTCGTCGGACTGAGCCTGCTGTTGATGCGCGGCCTGACCGTGTCCTCGGACTGGACACATCTGCTCCCCGGCTTCGTCGTGGGCGGGGTCGGCGTCGGCCTGATCAATCCCCCGCTTGCCTCTACCGCGATCGCGGTCGTCCCGCCTCGTCAGGCGGGCATGGGATCGGGCATCAACAGCACCTTCCGCCAGGTCGGCATCGCCACCGGTATCGCCGCGCTCGGATCGATCTTCACGAGCCAGGTCCGCACGCATGTGACTTCGGGGCTTCGGGAAGCGCATCAGGGCGGCGCGCACGCGATCGCGAAGGCGATCTCGACCGGACAGACCAAGCAGGCGATCGCGCACGTGGCGCCGCAGGCGCGCGCGACGGTGGGCGGCATCGCTCGCGCGAGCTTCATTGCTGGTCTCAACGAGATCTTCCTCATCGCCGCGATCGTCGCGTTCGCCGGCGCGGTCGCGGCAGTCCTGTTGATCCGCTCCAGCGATTTCGTGGCACAGACCGAGGCGCAACGCGACGGCGTAGGCACCGAGCCCGCCACGGCATAGGCGCGATCGTGCCCGACCCGGCGCTGTCCGTGCACGGCCTGGGCAAACGCTTCGGCGACCGCGCGGCGTTCGCAGACGTCTCGTTTGAGATCGCCTACGGGGAGGTCTTTGGTTTCCTTGGGCCCAACGGCGCGGGGAAGACGACGACGGTGCGGACGCTCGGGACGCTGATCGCCCCGACCTCGGGGTTGGCAACGGTCGCCGGGATCCCGCTCGCGCCTGAGAACGGCGTGGAGATCCGGCGACGCGTCGCGATCATGCCGGAGACGCCGGGGCTCTATGAATGGCTCAGCGTGGCCGAGAACCTCGAATGCTTGGCTGGCGAGCGACATCCGCGTCGCACAGCAGCTCAGCCTGCTCGCGAGCCTCCCCACAATCGCGCTGACGACGCTGATCGCTTACAACCTCATCCACGCGACGCTCGGCCTCGCCTTTGGCCTTGGCGCGGCGTTGCTGCTTGTCAACAGGGTCGGCTGGCGCCTCGTGTCGGCGCTGTTCGACCGCGAACGGCTCATTGCCGGCGCGAAATGATGCGGCGCAGACTCGGGCTGCGTGCGGAGGCCGACGGCTCCCGCGCACCCACCGCGAGGGGCTCCTCCACGCATCCGCGACCAGAACCAGACGCCTGTGTGTGAACTCGAGGCGCTGAGCGGGCCTGCGTTGCGTGCGCTGATCGAACGTGGCAGGACGACCGTCGTCGTGCCGTTCGGCTCGATCGAGGATCAGCGCGGCCACTTGCCGACCGGCGCGGACGCGCTGCTGGCTGACGCGGTAGGCCGTGAGGTGGCTTGCCGCCTTGATGCGATCCTGGCCCCGACGGTGCGGGTCGGTTGCGCTGACCGGCACCGGCATCGTGCCGGCACGCTGACGCTGCGTGCCGCGACGCTGACGGAGGTGGCGGTCGAGCTGGGCGAGAGCCTCGCGCAGCACGGCTTTCGGATGATCGTGTTGTGCTCGACGCATGGCGGCAACGCCGCGCCGTTGCTCGCGGCCGCCACGCGCCTGAACCGCTCGCTTCAGGGCGTGGTCGCCTGCGCGCCGGAGGGTGATGTGGGGCCAGACCCCGGGGCGCACTCGGGCAAATGGCTCACGTCGGTGCTGCTGACCTTACGGCCAGACCTGGTCGAGATCGAGCGGGCCGGCAGCGACCTTCAGGCCGAGCTGCGATCGGCAAGCGCTCCGCGCGGCCGGGACCACCTCGAGCGGTTCATCGCCGGCATCATCGACGCCGTTCAATCGACCCCGGCCGCCCCATAGCCGCCGGCCAAGAGCAGTTCGCCGGCGAGGGTTTTGCCGCCCCTGGGATCGATCACGTATCGGGCGCGGCGGCGGGCTGCTCGGTTGGGAGCCGAAGGCCGACGAGCAGCGCGATCAGCGCGATGAGGGCCATTACCGACAGCGCCGTGAGGCCGTCGAGGCGCGCGGTGGTGTTCTCGTCGACGACGGCTTTGGCGGCTTGGGTAGGTACGCCGGCCTTGGACAGGGCGGTTTTCAGGTCGCTGTCGGCGACGAACGGGACGCCGCCGGCGAGTTCGACCTTGGCCTTGGACTTGAGGTCGGCGGGGACCGCGGGGGTGTTCTGGATGCCGGTCATGAACGACGTGGTGAGGATGGAGATGAGGACGGCGCCGGCGAGCGCGGTGCCGATCGAGGCGCCGAGGTTCGTGACCGTGTTCTGGAGGCCGCCGAACTCCCCGCTCTGCTCGTCGGGTACGGATGAGACTGCGACGCTGCCCAGTTGCGAGGCCAGCGCTCCTACGCCGAGGTCCTGCGAGCAGCATTGACCAGGTCACCTCGCCGATGAACACCCAGCGCCACGAGAGATAGGTGGTGAACAGCCCGCCGATAAGGGCCCGGCGGCGACCGCGATCGCGCCCGCCGAGGCCACCAGGCCGTAGGCACGCGGTCGCCGTGCGCGGTCGAAGTTGGACGCGATCAGCGCGACGATCGCCGGGAGGATCAGCGCCGCGCCGACGCCCTCGAGAAACGACCACCCGAACATCAGGACCGCGAGGTTCGGCGAGATTGCCGTGATGAGCGAGCCGCAGCCGTAAATCACACATCCGATCCCGAAGGCTCGTTTGCGACCGAGGATCTGCCCGATCTTGCCGCCGGTGATCATCAACGACGCCATCACCAGCGTGTAGAGCGTGATCGCGGTCTGGATCCCGGTGACGGTGTATGGACGTCTTTGGCGACCGTCGCGATCGACACGTTCATCACAGAGCTGTCGAGCGTCATCAGGAACTGTCCCGCGGCCAGCGTCACGAGGACCACTCCGGTCGCGCCGGCTCGACCATTCCCCGCGCCGGCGACAGGGCGAACGGCGCTAGGGCGTTCGGTGGTCAAGTGCGAACCCGTGCATCGCGCGCCACGATGTGTCGCCTCACGCTTTACGCGGTCGGCCCGGTCCGAGCCTGAGCTTGCGCCACCACCGGGATCGGACGATAGTGTGCTGGCGTGAACGACGACAGGCTCCCAGTCGCGCCGGAACCTGGCGAGCACGAACCTCCGATCCCCGAGGACCTGCGGCAGCGCGGGATCGATGCCCTGCAGGGGCTCTTGGCCGGCGGCAAGGTGGAGCTCGACCGCTTTCAGAGAGCTCTCGACGGGCTGTTGGGGGCTCGTACCGATGCCGACTTCGCCTCGGTGGTCCGCAGCCTGCCGCCCCCCGTCGAATTCACTCCGCCCACGCGGCGGCGTGAAGAGCCGCTGGAGATCTCAACCTCGATGGGCGAGGTTCGCCTCAAGGGCCGCTGGCAGGTGGGCCGTCTCACGGAGATTCGCGCTGGCATGGGTGCCGTGATCATTGATCTGAGCGAAGCCGAGTTCGATGCCTGGGATGTTGGGATCGTTGTCCACACCAAGATGGGGTCGATCACCGTCATCGCTCCTCGGGGTCTCGACGTCCGACAGGTGGGGCGGAGCGGCCCGGTCGACAGCACCCTCGAGCCGCCAATTCCGGGCTTTCCCGTGGTGCGGCTCAGCGCGTCCTCCGACTTGGGCACAATCCGCGTGATGCATCCGAAGGAGAAACAACAGCACCGCTGGGGATGGCGTCGGCGGCGCAGACAAGTGACACCCGCATCCTGAACCGAACCCTCCGCGGACTGCGGCAGCGGGGCAGCCGGGCTCGCTGGTTTCACCTGACCGCGGGCGTCATCGGATAGGCCTCCGCTACTGGACGGATGCCGCCGGTGCGGATCGAACCCACGACCTTCGATTAAAAGATCCCCATTGCAGAGCGCGACGGTGACTCTCGAGCCCTGGGGCAGCGGCGACCTGCCGCTGCTCGGGCGGCTGATGGGCGACCGGCGCATGACCGAGCACCTCGGCGGCCCCGAGAGCCCGGACAAGCTGCGCGAGCGTCAGGACCGCTACGAGCGCCTCGAGGGCGGCGATCGCATGTTCAAGATCGTCGACGTTGCGAGCGGCGCCGGCGCCGGCTCGGTCGGCTTCTGGACGAAGGACTGGCGCGACGAGCAGGTCTACGAGGTCGGCTGGATGGTCGTGCCGGAGTTCCAGGGCCGCGGCATCGCGGTGGCGGCGATCGCGCAGGCGATCGAGCTCGCCAAGCGTGACGACGGGCACCGCTTCATGCATGCCTTCCCGAACGTCGACAATGCGCCGTCAAATGCGATCTGCCGCAAGCTCGGCTTCGAGCTGCTCGAGGCGTGCGAGTTCGAGTTCCCGAAGGGGCACTTCATGACCTGCAACGACTGGCGCCTGGACCTGCGCGCCTAGTTACGGGTCGGCGTCGTCCATGCCCCACCCCCCTCGCGCTGGCGTCGCGGCGCCGCACCTCGAGCAAATGGATGATTCATCGTTCAGCGCGGCTCGGAAGCTTCAGCTCGTATACGGCGGCGAGATCGTCATCGGCATGGCGGTTCTCGACGTCGCCGATGCGCTCGAGGACGGCGTCGAGCAGGGGCAGCTCGACGCCTGAGCTGCTCGCAACCTCCCTGACGAGCTTGAGATCTTTGAGCGCGAGCCGCACGGGAAAGCCAGCCGGATAGTCGTGGCGCTGCATCTCGCCGAGCTTCTCGACACCGTAGGAGGAGCCCAGCGGTCCCCCATCGAGCAGGGCGACGAACTGTTGCTCCTCAAGCCCCATCAGTTGGCACAGGTGCATCGTCTCGGCCAGTGCAGCTACCATCGCGATCATCCAGTGGTTGGCCGCCAGCTTCAGGCGCGAGCCCATACCGGCCTCCCCCACCCACTGGACCCTCGAGCCGAGTGCGTCGAACACCGGCGCGGCCTGCCCACGAGCCGAGTCCGGCCCCGAGGCGAGGATCGTCAGTTGACCTTCCTCCGCAGGGTGGGTGCTTCCCGAGACCGGCGCATCGAAGAGGGTCACACCGTGGGCGGTGGCGACCTCCGTCAGTCGGTCTGCCTCGGCCGCCCCGACACTGCTCATCTGCAGCCAGATCGTCTCCTCGGGCCACTCATCGAGCAACGGCTCGACCACTGAGAGGACGACCTCTGCCGTCGGCAGCATTGTGATCACCGCCCGAGCGCCGCTCACCGCCTCACCGCCCGTGCTCGCGACCTCGGCGCCGCGCTCTGCGAGGGGCTGCACATGATCGGGCTCACGGTCCCAAGCGATCACCTCGACACCCTGGTTCAGCAGGCGACGAGCCATTGCCGTGCCCATCAGGCCGGTCCCAAGCAATCCGACCCGACTATCTGTTGCACCGCTCATCTCTGCCTCCTCATTCTCCAGCCACCGGCGCCAGGTGGCTTTAAAGCCGTGGCAACGATAGATCGACCGTTGCTCTGGGTCCAGCCTCACCTTAACGATTGCCATGGCCCAAACAGAGGCTGCTGCGCGACCTCGGCACGATGGATCCAGAGTTTCCGACAGTCGACCTGCGCAACGCCCTCACGCCGGGCGGGCTCGTGGCGCTCGCCGGGGCGTCGGCACCTCCATTGTCGCCCACGCGGCCACGAGCGCGGAACTGCCGCTCCGGTTTTTCGCGGACTCGTCACGCCCTAGACCGATCGCCAGCGTGTCGCCGGTCGGGGAGCGCAATTCCAGCATCAATGCCTTGTTCTCGTGGGCGACCCTCGGGTTTCGCTCCGCCGGCCAAGCAGTCATTTGGCTAGACCTCTAGCAAGTTCCTTGCGGCTTCCTGCGCTCGTTGACGTAAGAGTTGAAGCTGATCAGGCTCCGACTGACTTGCCAGTGCCTCCAGGTCTTGTTGCTGTCGTTTTAGCTCTCGGTGGAAGACAGGAGCGTTCCTGGTCGTTTCTTCGGCGCCATGCGTGTTGGGGTTGATGTTGAGCCGGCTCGTGAATGTCAAGGTCGATTGCCTCTACCACGTGACGCGGAGCCCAACGCGCGGTCTGGAGGCCGCCGCCCGGGGAGCGGCGGCCTGTTCTGACGGCAATCTTCTGCGGCTTGGCCGCGATCTGCGCAACGATCTTGGTGGACACTGCCACGATGACGTTGTAGGTTGCCCGCACGGTTTTCCAGGACCGGAGCTACGACATGGGAGGTAGTCGGATGGGTGTGCGCTTGAAGCTGACGATCGCCGCTGGGGCGGCGGTGTCTCTGTTCGCGTTGATGCAGGTGCTGTCGGCGTCCGCGTCGGCGGTGGCTCGGGCACCGGCGCAGAGCGTGATCGTGGTGTTCAAGAACCAGGATCGCGCCCAGCCCGCGACCCGGTCGGCGCTCCCGGCGCGCCGCCGCACGCTCGCCGCGGTGCAGGGGCCGGTGCTGCGTCAGTTGGCCGGCAGCAATGCGCGCAGCGTCCACAGCTACACCACGCTCAACGCGGTGTCGGCGACGGTCTCACCGGCGCAGGTCTCGTCTCTGAGGTCCGATCCGGCCGTGGCGGAGGTCGTTCCCAACGGCCTCGTCCACCTCGCGCCCCCGACGACCGGAGCCGCCGGCAGCGCCGCCGGCGCCGGCGCCACGCCGCTTCCCGGGGCCTGCGCACCCGCCGGCAAGGTCCAGCTCGAGCCGGAGGCGCTTCAGACGATGAGCGTCGACTCCGATAACCCACACGCGAAAACCGCGCGGTCGCTGGGGATCAACGGCAGCGGGGTCACCGTCGGCTGGATCGCCGATGCGCTGGACCCCAACAACCCCGATTTCATCCGGCCCGACGGGCAGCACGTGTTCGTCGATTTCAAGGACTTCAGCGGCTTCGGCACGTCGGCGCCGACCAGCGGCGCGGAGGCGTTCGGCGATGCCTCAGCAATCGCCGCGCAGGGCCGCGAGGTCTACGACGTCAGCCATTACAGCGCGCTGCCGCTCAACCGCCCGTGCAACATCCGCGTTGAGGGCGTCGCTCCCGGCGCCAACCTGGTTGGTCTCGTCGCCTTCGGCGCCTCCAACATCGCGCCGGACTCGTCGATCCTCGAGGCGATCGACTACGCGATCACGACCGCCCACGCCAACGTCCTCAACGAGTCGTTCGGGATCAACAACTATCCCGACGATGGCGGGTCGCTCGACCTGATCGCGCAGGCCGACGACCAGGCGGTCGCGGCCGGGATCACGGTCGTCGAGTCGACCGGCGACGCCGGTGTGACCAACACGACCGGCGAGGCGGCGACCGACCCCAACGTGATCTCGGCAGGCGCCTCGACCGATAACCAGAACTACATCCAGGACGGCTTCGGCGGTAGTCGGTTCCCAGAGGTCAAGGGATGGAGCAACGACGAGATCAGCTCGCTGAGCTCGTCGGGCTTCGACCAGCGCGGGCGCACGATCGACGTCGTCGCGCCAGGCGAGTCCGATTGGGCACTGTGCTCGACGAACCTGGATGAGTTCGGTGGCTGCGCCAGCCTGGCCGGCAACCCGTCGCCGGTCCAATCGTTTGGCGGGACGAGCCAGTCCTCGCCGTTGGCGGCGGGCGTCGCGGCGCTCGTCATCCAGGCGTACGAGAAGACGCACGGCGGGACGGCACCCGCGCCGGCGCTGGTCAAGCAGCTAATCGTCTCCAACACCGACGACATCGGTGCTCCCGCCGACCAGCAGGGCTCGGGTCGCGTCGATGCCTACAAGGCCGTGCTCGCGGCCGAGAACTACAACCAGCCCGCCGGTGGCGGCTCCGCCCAGGGCCGGAAGGTCGGGGTGGTGGCGACGAACCCAACTCAGCTGAACGCGGTCGACCAGCCTGGCACCGCCGAGAACCTGACTGACACCGTCACCAACGAGAGCGGATCGACGCAGCACCTGACGTTCTCGGGTCGCACGTTCGGCGCCTACCGGTCGCTGTACAACACGCAGTTCACGCTGTCAGACAGCGATCCGCAGACGCCCGACTACGCGGGCGTGCCGATCAACTACCAGCGGCTGAAGTTCCGAGTGCCGGCCGGCGTGGACCGGCTCAACGCGTCGGCGGCGTTCCACTCGGCGACGCCGAGCGCGTCGCTCAACGCGCGGGTGCGGATCACTCTGATCGACCCCAACGGCACCTACGTCGGGGACTCGCGGCCGCAGGGCCTCGGCAACTACGGCAATCTCCAGATCGCGCACCCGGCCGCCGGCACGTGGACGGCGTACGTCTACAGTCGTGATGCGGCCCACGGCGGCTATATCGGCCCCGTGGTGTTCGGCGTCAGCGCAGCCAGGTACACGTCGTTCGGGACTGTCACGCCCGCCGGCGCGACGCTGGCTCCGGGCAGGTCGGTGGCGGTCCAGGTCAGGACGCGCACGCCGGCGCAGCCCGGCGACGCCAGTGGAGCGATCGTCGTGCGGTCGAGTCCTGCCCGCGGCGGGTCGACGACGTCGACCACCGTGCCCGTGACGTTGCGCAGCCTCATTCCGCCCGGCAACCAGACGTTCTCGGGGACCGTGACCGGCGGCAACGGACGCGCGCCGATCAGCGGGCAGGAGTTCTTCTACCAGCTCGACGTGCCCGCCGGGCAGCCGGAGCTGAACGCAACGATCACGGTCCAGGATCCCGGCAACCAGTTCGGTGCCTACCTGATCGATCCGCAGGGCGAGGCCGTCGCCTACGCCACCAACATGGTGCCGGGGGCGACTTCGTCCTCGCCGCCCGACAACCAGGTCGGCGCCCAGCTGCATACGCTCAATCCCGCTCCGGGCCGATGGAGGCTGGCGGTGGTTTTCGCGCCCGTGGTGTCGGGGAACTCGCTCTCCTCGCCGTTTGAGGTGAGCGTCAACCAGCAGGCGGTGCTGGCCTCGGGCGGCGGGCTGCCCAACGCCGCCTCCACGCAGCTGACCGCCGGCCAGTCCTACACCTACGACGTCACCGTGAAGAACACGGGGACCGCGCCGGAGATGTTCTTCGGAGACGCGCGGCTGCCTGGCAGCACCTCGTTCACGCTCGGTGCCGTCAGCGGGGCCTCGGACAATCTGCCGGTCAACGACAACCTGCCCGTGTACCTCGTGCCGACCAACTCGACGCAGTTCCAGGCACAGGCGACGACAACCGGGTCGACGCCGCTCCTGTTCGAGTCCCAGTTCGTCGGCGGCGATCCTGACCTGGCCTCGACGGTCGGCACCACGGCATCCCTGTCGTACGCGGACAACCCCATCGCGACCGGCGAGTGGGACGTGTTGCCGGTCGAGTACGGAACGTTCGGGACGACCGGTCCGCCGAGCGAGGCGGCTACCACATCGGCGAGCGTCGTCACGAGCCCGTTCGACACCGCGGTCAGCTCGCCGACCGGCGACCTGGAGTCAGACAGCGCGAACCCGGCGACGAGCCTTGACTCGTTCAAGCCGATCACCATCGCTCCGGGCCAGACGGGGACGATTCCGGTCACGATCACCCCGAGCGGAGCGTCGGGCACGAAGGTCACCGGGACGCTGTACCTCGACGACACGGCGTACTTCGAGTTCGGCTCGATCCAGGACGCACTCGTGAACTACCCGCAGGCCGATGAGGTGGCCGCGCTGCCCTACCAGTACACGATCAAGTAGCGCGTCGCGTAACGCCTCCCGCCGGCGCCACTCGCCGGCCCACGCTGATCGAGAATGTGACCGCCGCCTCGCCGCGGCGGTCACGTGCGCGGCTGCCACTCCGCCGGCGCCGTCCGGCTTGACCGCCGCCCAGCTGCCGCGGCGGCCTTTGCTGACCGCTACCTACCTCTCGTAGGCTCAGGTGTTGTTGACAACGCGCGTGTTGTGTTGTCTACGCCTCAGAGGTCGTGAAAGCAGGAGTCGCCAAAGGGCTAGCGATCGGATGATCTATCCGGGCGGGCGTCGGCATCGTCTGGTGGACGGTCTTGTTCGGAGCGCGTAGAGTGCGACGGCCGGGATGAACGCTGCGAGTATCAGCGAGGTTCTCAGCGCGTGGGAGGCGGCCGCCCGAAGGGTCGGTCGCAATCTGCCGGCTGGCATCGTTGAACGCGGGCTTGCGTTCCTGCCGGACTCACCGGAGTGGGCGATCAGCGAGGATGCCAGCGTGCTATTCGCGCTCACCAAGGATGACGTTGTGTTCAGTCTCGGCCTTAGCTCAGACAGCGAGTGGAGGTTGCACAGTCGCCCGCTGTACGCCGATCGCCTTCTCGTGCGTCTGTCGTGGAGCCGACCCGAGCCGACCGAGACAGGCGGACTGACCTGGAACACCACCTGGATGTTCTACTACCGCGACGAGCGCGGGCACGACGAGTGGCAACGCCTGAGCGGATCGGTTGTCCGCGACGCGAATGGAACCGAACGCGTCGATGCGCGCGAGCGGTTTGCCCGGGCGATCGCGACGCGAGCAGGGTGGGCGCCGCCCGTCTGAGCCGCCGGGGCCCGATCGATCCCGGCCCGGCGAATTCATCGGGGCCGGCGAGATCTCGCCCCGACTCGACAGTTCCGCCTGGTCGCCAAGCCGGGTGCGCGCCCAAGGCTTCCGCTCTCGTCGCTGCCGAGACCGAAGCAGCAGCAGCCGATCAAGGATCTGCGGTGCGGGCAGCTGGTCCCGACGTTCGCCGAAGCGGCGATCCGGGGTGGGGGCGATTCTTCGATCGTTTGGGTTGAGTGCTGTTTACAGGGTGTGAGAGCGGTAGCGCGGGCGGCGGTTGGAAGAGCACGCCGCCGAGGATCCAGGAGCGGTCCGATAGGTACACGTGCCATGGTGGTGCATGTGCGGCCGAGGGGTGTGCGGGATCGCTGTCGCACCGTCTTCATCAACACGCTCTCGGTCAGGTTGGTCACGCCGTGGAGGTAGGAGGGCGCGGACGGCGTAGGTGGCGATCGCAAACGGGGGCCACGTGAGCCGACGGCCCCGCCGGCAACGCGGTGCGAGCGGGGGTGGCGGTGAGTGAGCATCTGGGCCCGACGGGCTGTCAGCGGGCGGCGATCAAGGCCGCGTTCTCATCGCGGCCCTGCGGGCGAAGGCCGCGTCGATCGTGTCGGCGCCAAAGGCCGAGCCGGACGAGGCCGTGATCGCCGCGGTGAGGGCTTTGGGCGGTGAACAGCGGCGCGGCGAACGTCCCGAGACGACCAGTTACCGCCGCTGCGCTCTCAAGATCGTCACCGCGCAAAGCATCCGCCGCTGCGGTGTCATCGGTGGCCTTGCGGGTCCTGGACGCCGAACAGTCCGAGGACGCCCCGGTGAAGCGCGGCGATGGCGTCGCTGGTCGAGATCCGTCCGGCGCGGACCTCCTCGCCGGCGGCGTTGCCAAGCGCGAACGTGGCAGCGACGAGCCACGACCGCGGCGTGCGTGGCTCGAAGCTGCCGTCCGCCTGACCGCGCTCGATCAGCCGTTCAAGCGCCGCCACGATCGCCGCGTGACGCTCGCTGTCGCGCTCGCGGCTGACTGGCGGGAGATGGAACATGAACTGGTGGCGCTCGGCGATTTCCCAGCTCGCGGCGAGCAGCCGCTCCAGGGCCGCCGCAGGCGGGCCGTGTTCGAGCTCGGCCGCGTCCAGCGCCGCCCCGACCTCGCCGATCGCGTGCACGACCACCGCGTCCAACAGCGCGTCTCGTGAGTCGAAATGGGCGTAGACGGTCTGCCGAGTGACGCCAGCCGCGCCGGCGATCTCCTCGACGGTCGCGTCCGGCCGGTCATTGAGGACCCCGGTGGCGGCCTCCAGAATCGCGGCGATGCTGCGCTCGGCCTCGATCCTGCGCCGGCGTCCGCGCCCGGGGCCGGTCGGCGTGTTGGGATCCGCGTTCGTCATCCAACTAGCCTTGACAGCGATGTAAGAGATAAGATATCCTTGACAGCAGTGTAAGCGATCAGGAGGAATTCATGAGCACTAGCCCGCCCCACCCCGACGGCATCGTGGGCATTGTGACCGGCCTATCTGGCCGCGTTCTTCACCGGCGACATCGCCACCGCGCGCGCTCGTGCACGACGATTTCCGTTTCGTTGCGCCACTCGGCAGCGGCGGGGTAGAGGCATTCTTCGCGGGCGCGGAACGTAAGACCGCCCCGATCCGCGACTTCCGCCTCCGACGGCTATGGAGCGACGGGGACGAGTCTCGACGATCTACGAGCTCGACGTCGAAACGCCAAGCGGCAGCGCATCGATGCTGCTGTCCCAATGGGACCGGGTGCGCGATGGGCGCCTGGCGGCGACGACGATGATCTTCGACACCGGCGAGCGCGCCGTCGAGCTGCTGCGCGAAGCGCTGACGGCAGGCGAGGCGTAGAACTACTGGATCGAGCTCGACGGCGCTGGGCGCATCGGCCTGATCGCATACCCGGGCGGTCGGAGCCGGGAACTCCCAGGCGGGGTTCTGGGCTGCGGTTCAGATGAGCCGAACGATCTTCAGCCGCCGCACGCCCTTGGGCGTCGGGACCTCGACCGTCTCGCCGACCGAATGGTCCAATAACGCCTTGGCGACCGGGGACTCGGCAGAGAGCTTGCCCTGGGCGCGATCAGCCTCGGTGCGGCCGACGATCGTCCACGTGTGCAACTCACCAGTGCCCTCGTCGCGGATCTCCGCTGGGCGGGCAAAAGAGAACACGTCGCCCTCGGTCTCGACGTCGACCACGACCGCGCTGCGCAGTCTCTGGCGCAGGCGCTGGATCCGGGTCTCGAGCATCGCCTGATCCTCTTTGGCGGCGTGATACTCGCCGTTCTCGCTTAGATCCCCATGGCCGCGTGCTGTCAGGATCCGCTGTGCGATTTCACGGCGAGCGTTGGTCTCGAGGTCGCCAAGCTCGGCCTTGAGCTCGGCCAGCCCCTGTTCGGTGATCGGCTCGCCGGCGTTGTCTTGAGTCGTCATCCGAGAATGTTGGCACGGCTGACCCCTCCCGTCAGGTCGTCTTGAAATATCCCCGGCAACTAGCGGAACCGGAGACTCTCAACGTGGCGCTTCCGCGTTTGCGTGGCTCGACGCGCTAAGGGGCATCATCATCGGATCCGGATCTACGACGACGCCAGCACTCTCCTGCGCGCGTGGACTTGCTCTCCGCTTTGGACCTGCATGGACTTCCTCTCCGCTTTGGACCCGCATGGACTTGCTCTCCGCTTTGGACCTGCAGGCGGCGGGTGGGGTCGCTGGGGAGAACGGCCCAATGAAGAAGCACATGCGCCCGCTACCGGTCCGGCGGGGGTCGTCGCACGCGGAGAACGGGCCGCGCGTCCGTGCGCGGCTGTGACACCGCGCGCGCCGAACGCTGGACCGGGGCCGCCGGTGGTCGGTCCACAGTGTCACGCGCGCGGAGAACCTCGCGATGATCGAGCATCCGTGCTCGATGAACGGTTCCGCGCGCGCGAGGCGTGGCCACGTTGGCCAAGCTCGGCAATAGCCAGCGGGACGGTTGCGGACGTTTTCAGGGGTACATTTGCGAACTGGCTTGTTCACGAGCGTGTACAGAGGTCCCGACCGGACTTCCTGCGCGTGCCCGTGATTGCCGCTGACCCCGCCCGCACTTCGTCGGACCCGGGGTCAGCGACAACCAGGGGCAGGTGGATGTTGTCCGATCTGTCCAACCCGAAGGGGTAGTCAAACAGGGAGGGGAGGCGGGATCCGGAACGTTCCCGTGTCCGGCGGATCAGACCTTCGGAGCGGGGGCCGGGGGAAGCGGGAGCCCGAAGGCCTCGGCGACGAGGCGGGCGTCCTCTTCGTGCGGCGCATAGTGCAGGTACTTCATCGTCGTCCGGATGTCGGCGTGTCCCATCCATTCCTGCACGGCGCTTGCGATGCCGCCGGTGGGGATCGAACCCACGACCTTCGGATTAAAAGTTTGTCCTTTGCAGGGCTTTTGGCGTAGGTACGGGCGATTTAGTTCGCTTGAGGGCAGTTAGAGCAGGTCAGAATTGCTGAGTTCGGGACACGTCTCGGGACACGTTTCGTCAGCCGCGCTCAGTCCATCTACTCGCCGACTTCGACGATGCCAGGGACGTTCACGCGATAGCGGCGGCGCGCCGCGTGTCGCGGGCGGCCACTGCTTCATCGACGTAGCGACTCATCGTGGTTCGGCTTCACACAAGCTTCTTCTGATCCCGGTCGAGAGGAGAAGTCTGCTCCGCCCGATGCGGAGCGGTTGAGAGTTCTGCGTGTTCGTGGGAGCGGCACTCTGCGGTTCGTTCCGGCGCGACCGGATGACCGCCGCCGTCACCTTCACCGCCTGCCCGGACACCAACCGGTTGGGCGAACTGCTCACCGCCGGTCTCATGCCTGGCCGGGGCGTGCCAGCGCCGACGCGCCATCCCTGTCTCTGAGCAGCGGATGACCGTCGGTCGCGTGATCGGTCTTATCCGGTCACCCGCGGCGGCGGAGGCCGCGTAGGCCGCTTGGGCGGTGTGGACGGCACGATGCTCGTTGTGGCGGTCACGACACTGCTGCCCGGGTTGGGATCCTTGCTGGCGCTCACCACGCCCGCGCTGGTCCGCAGCTCGCCAGACACGAGCGGCACAGCAACGATCCTGAGCGTCTGGCGCCTGCCCACCGGCACCGTTCCCAGCGTGCAGCGGACCGGGAGGGTGGAGGTGCAACTAACGCTCGCGGCGTGCGCGCTCGCCACGCGCGCGACCAGGGCGCTCGAGACAATCCGCATGGGCAGGTTCGCGGTGAACGTGATCACGACATCCGCAGCCGGATCGGGGCCATGATTGTCAAGCACCGTCGTGAATGTGTGGTGCTCCCCAGCGCGCACGTGGCCCGACGGGCCATGAAGCTGGGCGCGCAGATTGCTTACCGGCTGGGTCCCCGGCGTGACGGTGACGGTACTGGTCGCGGTGTTATTCGCCACGTGGTGATCCGCTCGGTCATCCCACACGGTCGCCCTGTTTTCGATCGTGCCGCTCGCGTTGCTGGCTACGGACGCGGCCACCTGCACCAGCGCGTCACCCCTGGCGTGAAGCGCGCCGAGACGGCAGCGAAGCACCCCGCCGGTGATCGCGCAATGCCCCTGGCTGGACTCCGCATGCGAGAAGGACAGGCCAGGCGGCGCCTGATCCTCGACCGTCACCCCGACCGCCTGGCCCGGCCCGTGGTTGGCGACCACCAGCTGATAGGTGACCTGGCCCCCCGGATGCACGGCGTCACTCGACGCCGTCTTGGTCAACGTCAGATCCGGACCCAACGGCGGGGGCGGAGGCGGAGGCGACCTCGTGATCGTAAACGAGATCGACCGCATCGCCGCATCGGTCACCCCCGCGGCATTGATGCTCATCGCAAACACCGTGTGGTGGCCGTGCCCACTCACCTCAGCCCCCGCCCCCAGATACCGACAATGCCCGGCCGGGAGATCCGCAAACCGCGTCGGCGCGGCATGCGGATCCAGCACGCAACGCGTGCCAGTCACCGCCGAGCCCCCCGCGTGCACCGCCGACACAATCACGCGGACACGATCGCTGAACGCCCCGTCAGGCCCGTCCGGCACCGCCGGATGCAGAGCGATCGTCGTGATCGGACCGTTAGGAGAGCCAATGTCCGCGGGGTGGGAGCTGGCCCCGATGTTCCCCGTCCACGTGTTCTCCGTGCCGGCGGACCCGCTCCCCGTCGAGTCGTCAACGAGGTCGAAACTGCCAGCCTCGGCGCCGGTCGCACTGTTTCCCACCAGCGTGTTCCCAGACGAGCCGAAGGCCGCAATCCCTCCGAAGACGGCACCGACGCTCGTGTTCTGGAGAACGTGGGCGCCCATAGCCGGGTTGAGCAAGACTCCCCAATGGCCGCCGGAAAGCTGGTTGTGTTCGACGGTGACGGGCGCCAATTGCGGCGATAAGACGATCCCGCCTTCGGTGCCGTCGAACATGTTGCTGGCGACGGTGACCGCGCCCGCTCCGGAAATGAGGATCCCGGTCGCAAGAGAGGTGTTAGGCGTGAAGAAGTTGTCGTCGACGAAGTTGCCGACGACATCTGCGGTCGCTCCACCCGAGACCTGGATGCCGTTCTGCGCGTTCACCACCGTCGGTCCTGCTCCCACCACCGCGTTGCCCACCATGTCGGCGTGCGAGCCAGCTCCGCGGATTATGATCCCGCCCTTCTGGTAGCCGTCGATCTCGTTCCCCTTCACCGTCACGCTCCCCGAACCCGACGTGCCGATGCCCCCAGCTCCGACCGCGAAGCCGTTCTGGCAGCCACTGAACGGCTGGTCGCGGATGTCGGTGATGCGGTTGTTCTGGAGCGTCGCCGAGCCGCCGCCGACGACCGCGACCCCGAAACCGATTGAGGCGCAACTACCGGCGCCCGGCCCCGCGATCGTGAACCCGCGTATCGTGACGTCCGTCGCGCCGTCGACCCTGACGATCGCTTGCTGGCCCGCGGTGCCCACCAGCGCTGGAGCCGCGATCTCCGCCTCGCGCGGCGTTTGAGCCTCGAGCGTGAGGTGGTCCTTGTCGGCGGGAATCGTCACCTGCTCGTGGTAGACGCCGGGCTTGACCACGATCGTGCCGCCCGCGCTCGCGTTATTGACGGCCGTTTGGATGCTTTGGCCCGGGGAGACCTCCACTGTCGCACGGGCACGTGCTCCGGCATCCCCCAATCCGACAACGCCGAGAAGCGCAAACAGCACCGCGGCACTGCCGCATCCGAGTAGCTTTCTGGACACCTCGTCAGATCGTGACACTTCTAAGCCAGTCCTGTCAACGTACGCAAACCTCATTGCGCTGGCGCCGGCGCTTCGCATCGCGTGAATCCGATTGTCGGCATGGACCTGGCGCGGTCATTCTTCGCTCCCGGTTTGTCGCCGACAGGGCAACCTCGTCTTGACTGCCGCTTTGCGACGTAGCCGAGCCGACGCGGGAGTCGACGATCGCCAAACCGATCATGCCCGCGGTCTCCATCTTTCGAAGCGGCCGGGTTTCAGCTACGCGACGCGCGTGGTCGCTTTGGCTCGTTAGCCGGGGTGGGCCAGCGCGGCGATCAGGCCCGCGGCGTCGGTCAGCATGGCATCACCGGCGAAGCGCAGCGCCTCTAATGAGCGCGCTCCGGCTTCGGCGTTGCCGGCGCCGCAGGCGTCGGTTACCACGATCGGGATGTAGCCGAGATCGGCGGCGTGGCGAACGGTGGGCTCGATGTCGACCTCGAGCGCAACTCCGGCAACGGCCACCGAGCTCACGCCACAGTCGCGCAACACTAAATCAAGCGGAGTGCCCTCAAACGCCGACATCGTGATCTTGTCAAACACCGCCTCGTGGTCGTTAGGAGCCAGTTCGGGCGTGATCTGTGAGTGCTCGGCGCCGGCCGGGAACGCCGATACGATGTCCGCGGCCGCGTCGCGGTGCTGCCAAGCCTTCCACATCCGCAGCTGAGCGGCGCCCATCAGCCGCTTCGGCATGGTTATGTGGCGAACAAACACCGTGCGCACCCGCGCCGCCCGTGCCGCCTCCAGCACCTTGAGGACACGCTCCAAGACCACCTGACCGTCCTTGATCTGACCCAACACCCCGACCTGCATGTCATATGAGGACGGGTTGTGCGTGAGGGCGTCCGCTTAACTGTGTAGGCGGGGTTTGTAGTTAATGATACCAAAGTGACTTTCTTAGTGTTCACAACTGACAGTCAGTTTGCAGTGTCAGGTACGCGGTCACCGAAGTGGATCTTGAACGCCAGCAGCGCGGTCGTCCAGTTCCGGGTGCGCGTCCATTGCGGGACCGCGTTCTGCAAGGCGAGGTAGACGAGCTTTCGGGTGGCGTCGTCATTGGGGAAGCTGCCTTTCGTCTTGATCGCCTTGCGCAGCTGGCGGTTGAGGGCCTCGATAGCGTTCGTCGTGTAGATCACGCGGCGGACCTCGGCGGGGAACGCGAGAAACGGAATCACGTACTCCCACGCGTTCGGCCAGGCCTGCGTGATGACGGGGAACCGTTGGCCCCACTTCTCGTCGAACGCCTCGAGCTCGGCTTGGGCCTGGTCGGCGTCCTTGGCGGTGTAGATCGGCTTCAGGTCGCGGGCGACCTGCTCACGCTCGCGCCGCGGGACGTACTTCAGGCTCGAGCGGATCAGATGAACCAGACACGTTTGGACGGTCGTGCGCGGGAAGATCGCCTCGATCGCCGCGGGGAAGCCGGTCAGCCCGTCGACGCAGCAGATCAGGATGTCCCGAACACCGCGGGTCTTCAGGTCATTGAGGACCTGCATCCAGAACTTCGCGCCCTCGGCCTCCTGGAACCACATGCCCAGCACGTCCCGGTCACCGTCGAGCGTCACGCCCAGAGCGAGGTACAGCGCGCGGCGCTGGACCGTGCCGCCCTCGCGGATCTTGATGACCATGCAGTCCAGGAACACGATCGGGTAGATGTCCTCTAGCGGCCGCTTGGCCCAGTCGCGCACGTCGTCCATGACCGCATCGGTGACGCGCGAGATCAGGTCGCGGCCGACCTTCACGCCGTAGATCTCCTGCAGGTGCGCCTCGATGTCCCGCGTCGAGACCCCGCGGCTGTAGAGCGCCAGGATCTTGTCGTCAAACCCGACGAACCGCCGCTGGCGCTTTTTGACGATCTTCGGCTCAAAGCTGCCGTCCCGGTCTCGGGGGGCATCGATCCCGACCTTCCCGTGCTCGCAGATCAGCGTCTTCGGCGAGGTCCCGTTACGTTGGTTGGCGCCGCCGCCGGGCGGCTCGCAGTGCGGCTCGTAGCCGACGTGGTCGGTCAGCTCGACCTCCATCGCCCGCTCGACCAGCCGCCGGGTCAACTCGGCCAGCAGCCCGCCCGGCCCAGCGATCTCCTCCTCGGTGCTCGCGCCGGCCAACAGCTCGTCGATCACCTCATCCGGGATCCGCTCGCCGTCACGCCGCTTGACCATCTCGCGCAGTCTCGCGCGATCCACGGCGTCATCGACCACCACGCTGCTGAGCTCAGAACGTCGCTGGCTTCTCGACGGGGTCGCCGGCGGCTCGCCCAAGGGCTCGCCGCCGGCTCCCCCCGGTTCAAAGACCCTCGCTCGAACATCCGATCTATCTGTAGTGGAAGGCATGAACGTCTCCTTCGTTCGTGCCTACACAATTCCTAGGAC
Organism: uncultured Solirubrobacterales bacterium; assembly: GCA_963723675.1. Lineage (GTDB taxonomy): Bacteria > Actinomycetota > Thermoleophilia > Solirubrobacterales > Solirubrobacteraceae > Palsa-465. The sequence goes on from CAVRRW010000001.1 coordinate 137,467, forward strand.
AATCCCTTCGTGCCTACACAATCCCTAGGACACTCCCTTGTGCGTCAGCAATTGGCGAGCTAGCTTGTTGATGTGGCGCGGTCGGAGACCGGGATCGAGGGCGCGGAGGCTCGGGGACACGAGCCGGGGTATCGCCTTGCCGCGGCCGGTCGCGAGGCGGCGGAAGGTGAGCGGCTAGATCTGTTGGAGCAGATCTACGATCCGGTCTCGCGTCGGCGGCGAGCTCTGATCCAGCCAGGCTGGAGATGTCTCGAGGTCGGCGGGGGACGAGGATCGATGGCGGCGTGGCTGGCGGAGAAGGTTGGACCGACCGGCCACGTTGTCGCGACCGACATCGACCCCGGCTACCTACGGCGGCTCAACCTCCCGAATCTAGAGGTGGTCGAGCACAACATCCTCGAGGATTCGCTCGAGCCGCTGGGCCCCGGCTCATTTGATCTGGTGTCCTCGCGGCTGATGCTGTTTCACCTTGTGGACAGGCAGGAATCGGCCATCCGGCAGATGGTGACGTGCCTGCGCCCCGGCGGCTGGCTGATTGACGAGGACGCCGATTGGGGTACGGCCGCTCCGGTCGATCCGTCGCATCCGCTGTATGCCGGCTATCACGACGCGTGGCGAGACGGCGATTGGTGGACCGGCCGCGGTTACGACAAGGTGTTTGGCCGCAAGCTGCCAGCATTATTTGAGCGCTGCGGTCTGGACGACATACGTCATGAAGCTGCCACGAAAGTCGTACGTGGAGGATCACCGTGGGCAAGATGGTGGGCGGTAACGCTGGAAGTCATCAATGAGCTTGGCGGAGGCGGCACCGTGGAGTCCTACCGGCGTGAACTCGACGTGATCACCCGAGCGCTGGCCGATCCGACAGTCTGGGTCCTGAGGGAACTGCTGCACGCGTGCTGGGGCAGGCGAAGGGGCGAAGGCGAATAGCCAGGAGTAGGTACCTGTTGCAGACCGCGACGCTCGTGTTCGTCTCAGGCGCAATCTCGGGGAGGCGAAGATTCGGTCGGGCTTAAGCCGGACCCGGGCCTCCAAACCGTTGGCCGACGGTTTGATCGACCGACAGCAGTCGGGAGCCTCACCCGGTCGCTGCTGCCTATCTGAACGGTCGGGTTGTGTCAAGTTCTCCGATCTGGTTGGGGGGTTTGGGTTGCTCCGTGGGCGCCCGGGCTTATCTGGGTCCGCGACCGCCGGGCAGTGCGGTCGGTGGCGTGATGGGTGATTGGTCGTCCCTCGGGTCGACTCCAGCCGCTCGGTCTTTGTCAGGGTCGCCACTATGGGTGGGTGCCACAGAAGCTGATGGAGCTGGCTGGAAGCTTGAGGCCATCGTTGATGGGGGGCGGTGGGAGCGGTAGCCCCCGGGTCACTCGCCGATCGGTTCGAGCGCGGCGGGTCCGAGCTGGTGGAGGAGGTGGTAGCTGCGTCTGGCGATCTTGCGGGCGATCGTCAGTGACGCACGGGTGTGGGTCAGCCCACGGGCTTTCAGCGCGTGGTAGTCCTGGTAGTCGGGGCTGGCCGGCCGGGTCGCTGATTGCGCGGCTTCGTAGAGCGCCCAGCGGAGGGTGGGTGAGCCTTGGCGGGTGAGCTTGCCGACCCTGGCGGAGCGGTCGGAGCGGTGAACGCCAATGTCGATCCCGGCGAAGCGGACCGCCTTGAGTGATGAGGACATGCGCGTGACGTCCCCGAGCTCGGTCAGCGTGACCAGGGCGATCAGCTCCCCGACCCCGTACTGGGACATCAACGCCTGGCAGCCGGCCTGGTGGCGGGCGATCCGGCGCAGCCCGAGTTCCAGCTCGTGGATTCGGGCGTCGAGCGTGTCGACCATGAACAACGCGACCTCGATCCGCTCCAGGGCGTCGGCGGGCAGATCCAGAGCAGCGAGGAACTCCCGGCCGGTCGCGCTTGCGTTCTCCGCCGGAGCACCGGCGCTGACACCGTGGTGATACAGGATCGAGCGGATCCGCAGAAGCCATTGGGTCCGCTCATCGATCAGCGCCTTCCTGAGGTGCAACCGGGAGCGCCACTGGCGGATGTGCTCCGGCGGGATCCACGCCTCCGGGAGTCTGCCCTCAGCCAGCAGCTCTCGGAGCCACAGCGCGTCCTGACGGTCGGTCTTGGCACGCCGCTTACGACCCCGGAGCGCGCGCGTTTCGACGGTCTCGGCCAGGTGCGCGACAGCGCCGGTGCGCTCGAGCGCACGGGCGACAAACAGCCAGCCCGAGCACGCCTCGATCGCAACATGCACCTCACGACCCGGGAACCCCGCGACCCATTCCTCGACCGCAGCCGGCGTCGAGCCGATCCGCCCCCGCGTCACCTCCCCTGTCAACGAATCGACAGCATCGAAGGTGATCTGCCGCAAATGCACATCGAACCCAGCGACCACCGCTCCTGGGAACGGCTCCGGCATCACGTGCGCCACCTCGCGGGCAGTGTTCCGAGCGACCGATGACATACCGTCGTTCACGGTCGGTACCTCCTCATCGAATTGGCCGGCCGCGCGGCTGCTATCCGCGCGTGCCTTCGACCAAAGCCGTTCGACGAGGAGGACCGACCACCTTCCATCAACCCAACCGCGACGCCCAGATCAAGGGCCGTTCATACCATCTTCGTCGCCGGACCGGGCGTGATCGTTCGGCTGCCGCTCTGAGATCTCGGCGGGCCAAACCAGAAGTCGCGACCGCACCGATCACGCCGGCTGAGACCGCCGATTTGTGCGGCACTCTCGGGCGACGCTTTCGGTCGGGTCGATTCTCGCGTCGAGGACCGCTCAGGCCTGGACAAATCCGCGACGCTCGTAAAGGCGACCGCGCGGGATTGACGAGGGCCTCTGCCGTGTCTGAGTCCTTATGGTCGAATGCGGATGATCGTCTTCCCGTTGCGTCGCTCGGTCGGGTTGAGGGCGCCGACAGCATCGTCGAGGGTCGCGACGTTGCCGATGTTGGTCCGCAGTCGTCCGTCCCGCACCCGCCCGACGATCTCACTCAGTTGGGCACGATCGGATTCGACGACGAAGTCGACTGCCAGGCCGTCGGCGGGCCGCGCCTCGGGCGGCCCTACGACGGTCACCAGGGTTCCTCCGGCCCGGATCAGGCCTGCGGACCGCTGCTGGATGTCTCCGCCGATGACGTCGAATACCAGGTCGACGCCGCCGACGTCTTCCAGGGCGTCGTTCTCAAGGTCGACGAACTCCTGGGCGCCGAAATCGAGCGCCTTCTGGCGGTCGGCGGCGCGCCCGGTGCCGATGACGTAGGCGCCGGCCTCACGTGCGAGCTGCGTCACCATCGTCCCGACTGCGCCGGCCGCGCCGTGCGCGAGGACGCTCTGCCCCGCCCGAAGGTGGCCGTGGTCGAACAGTCCCTGCCACGCGGTCAGGCCCGAGATTGGCAGGCTCGCGCCCACCGTGAAGTCGACGTCGCCCGGCAGCGGCGCGAGGTTGCGCGCCTCGATCGCCACATACTCCGCCAGGGTGCCGTCGCGATGCCAGTCCGCGAGGCCGAACACCCGCTGTCCCACCGACACCCCCGTCGTGCCATACCCGAGGGAGCTGACCACTCCGGCCAGCTCGTGCCCAGGGATCGACGGTGTTCGGTCACGGTCGCGGCGATCGGTCCAGGTCGAGGGCCACGCCATCTCGGTGGGGACGAATCCCGACGCATGAATCTCAACGATCACGTCGTTTATCGCTGCCGGCGGCTCGGGCCGCTCCACCAGCGTCATCCCGGCCGCTCCCGCGGCCTGGTCCGTCACCACGATTGCTTTCATGGGAATCGTCTCCTCGCTCATTTGTCTCGTTGGTGGCTCACGGACGAACGCGGACGATCGTCTGCCCGCTGATCCGCTCGGTCGGGTTGAAGGCTGCAACGGCATCGTCGAGGGTCACAACGTTGCCGATGTTTCTCCGCAGCCGTCCGTCCCGCACCCGCCGCGCGATCTCACCCTAGCGTCACGGCCCGGTGCCGGCCCGACGATGAGAGCCTCCGAGACTTCTGCATCGTCGCCTCAGTGATAGCAGTCTCGACCAGACTGCCTCTAGGCGTCGACCAGTAGCGTCCGCACCCCGCGGCGCGACGTGGATGTCGCGACGCTCGGCGGGGCCGCCGTGGAGACCACCGTCAACACGGTGCCGAAGCCGAGACGGGCTTGGCCGGGAGCGGATGGGTCTCCTGCGAGCGTCGGGCATCTCATTGCGGCAGGAGCACCGAGCCTTGTAGGCGCCGCCTCGCGTGCCAGAGTTCGCGCGGAGCATGAGGATCCCGATGGCGTGACCGTCCTAGCAGACGTGTTCGATCCCGACGGTCGGCGGGTGATTCTGGACGACGCGGGGTGGGCGCACATCGTCGCCGAGCACGCCGAGATGGCTGTTCACCGCGAGGCGGTGCTTGCCACGGTAACCCAGCCGCATCATCGCGGGCCCGATCCACGGCCAGTCCGAGAACGCTTCTGGCGCCGAGGATTGGGCCCGTGGTTCGCGTCTGACTTCGTGATAGAGGTCGGGTCGTTTTTCAACCTAATCCTGGGAGGCTCTCGGGGCCCTGAACCAGGAGGACGGAGTGATGGAGAATGGCAAGCGCCGCAGGCGCCGGCAGCTGTCGCCGGAGGAGAAGTGGGAGGTGTTCTTGGAGGTCACCTCGCAGGAGCTCTCGCAGGCAGACGCTGCGAGGAAGTGGGGCGTCGACGTTTCGGTGATCATCCGCTTGCGGGCGTTGGCGAAGGACGCGGCGTTGGCGGCGTTCGCCTCGGCGAAGCCGGGGCGTGTGCCATCGCCCGAGCGGGTGGAGCTGGAGGCCGCGCTGGCGGAGAACGATCGGCTGTCGGAGGCGCTGAAGGAGATGGCGGTGGAGCTGACGTTGTTCCGGGGAAGGCAGCGCTCGGGCTTTTCGGCCCGGTCCCCGCGCGGGTGAGCGCGCAGACCAAGCTCGAGCTGTTGGGGCTGATCGACCAGGCCGTCGCCGACGGCTGGGCGCACGCCAGAGCCTGTCGGGTGCTCGACCTCGTCGACATCCGCGCGCACCGCTGGCGGGCGCGGTTGCGGGAGACGGGCTCGCTGGCGGATCGCGATCCCGGTGGCGGCGCGGTGCACGGGCTGCTGGCTTGGGAGGAGCAGGCGATCCTCGATCTGATCGAGACCTGGGGCTGGGTCGACCGCTCGCATCGCAAGCTCGCGCACCGCGGCTCCTACACCGAGACGGTGTTCGTGTCGCCCTCGACGTTGTTGCGGGTGGCGCTCAAGCACAGGGTGACGCTGCCGGGCGAGCCGTTCCGACCGAGACCCGTTTTGCCTGCTATGCCGCAGGTTCCGTGGGAAAAGAACCGGATCTGGATCTGGGACGCGACCCACTTCACCCGCGCCAAGCGGGTCGCCTACGCGATCGTCGACGTCGTCACCAGATACTGGATCGGCTATCTGCTCTCGACCGAGCAGACCACGACCCAGGCGCAGCTGCTGTTCGCCAGAGCGCTCGAGGACCAGGGCCTGCTCGGACCCGAGGGGCTCCCGCCCGAGCGCGACGGGGAGGCCCCGATCCTCGTCGCGTGGTCGGACAACGGCGCCGAGATGACCGCGATCGACACCCGCCAGTTCATGGCGCTGATGGCGATCGCCCAGCACCACGGCCGGCCGGGCACCCCGACCGACCAGGCGCACGTCGAGAGCTTCTTCAGCCACCTGAAGGGCGACTGGCCGCATCTGACCAGCATCACCGACCCCGCGGCGCTCGACACCGAGCTCGCCCGCATCAGGCACGAGTACAACACCGTCCGGTTGCACGCCGCGATCGGCTACGTCACCCCCGACGACGAGCATCACGGACGCGGCCCTCAGATCCGCCGCGCTCGCCACGCCGGCATGCGCCGCGCCCGGACGGAGCGGATCAAGCAGAATCGAGCCAGCAAGCGATGACCATCGCGCAGAGCACCGACCACGTCCGCCAGCTCGTGCTTCAGCGGGACGGAGCGTGGCTGCGCGAGGGGGTCGCCCGCTCGCACGGACGCGAGCGAAACTGGGCACGGACGACGTCCCGAACCACGACCACCAACCGGCCCCACCACCACCCTCAGCGTTGGGTTAGAAAAGTCGGCCGCTCTATCACGAACTCAGAAACACCGCACCCGAGCCGGTGGCTGCTGGTGGTCGTAGACTTTGGTGGGCAGCCCGCGCGTGTCGTGACTGCCTTTGGTAATCGGAAGGATCCGCCGGGATGGACGCCATGACCGTGACGATTGGACATCTGACCTTCGACGGTGCCAGCTACGACGAGCAGGGCGACGTGCTCTACCTGCACGTCGGCGAACGGCAGGCAGCTGCCGACAGCGAGGAGACGCCCGAAGGGCACGTTCTCCGCTTCGACAAAGCGGGCCGGATCATCGGCCTGACGATCATCAATGCCAAGTGGCTGCTAGAGCGTGACGGCGAGCTTGTCGTCACGCTGCCAGAGCAGGTCCACATCGCGCCAGCCGCACTCGAGGCCGCGCTCGCCGCATAGCCCAGGCGCCCGGGGGGTGGTTCGTCTGGGTTCCGGCTGTCGCCTCGGTGGTGATACGACCGACGGTCGTAATGCAAGCGCCCGTGCAGGGGGCGCCGCCGCAGCCCGGGACGATCAGATGTGGAGGAGACCATGTCCGAACTAATCGCGGAGACCTTTGTCGAGCCGATGTTGTTGGACGTCACCGGCCGTCGGCGATCACCGGCGGCGACCCCGGGTCATTGGGCTGGGTGCGTGCCACCGAACAAAGGACACCGCTACCCGGCGGACCCGCCGACCGTCGAGGAGATCATCCTCGTCATGCGCTGACCGAGACCGACATCGACACTGCCCGCGGGCCGCTGCTGATCCGACGGCAAAGGCGACAAGCGCCCTGAAGCCGGCATGGACCAATTCGGCTTCGAGCAGAACGGACGGGACGGGAGGACCGCCACTCAAACTTCTACGAGATCTCGGACAACCTCCGCCACGCGTTCAGATGGCTTAGCAGGCGCGATAGCGCACTCTGCTGATGAGGTGATAGCGCCGATCCGTCGTCGCCACGATCTTGACCACTACCGGCCCGGTCTTCGGCAGACGCCTTAGCGTGACGTTGTGCAAGTGGCGGCCTCGCTCTCGCAGCACGTGCCGGCCGTTGACGTATACATCGACTCGGACCAGCTTCCGGTGGTGACGTGCAAGGTTTCGCAGACGCAGGAACAGCTTATGTTTGGCTACGCAAGTACGTTTGGAGGGGAGGCCCACTGCGGCTGGTGGCAGCTGTGTCCCGATCGAGCTGACTGGCTTGGTCTGGGGAAGACCGTTCGGCGGGCTTGGGGGGTTGTTGGGGTTGGTGCTAGGACCCCAGCTCTTGTTGAGCGCGGAGTACCACATCTGTGCCAGCCAATCGACCGAGGGATGAGCGTTGGGCGGGCATACGTTGTTGGGGGCATTGAGACAAAGCCAAGGGCCGCTTGCCAGCGGCTTGATCATGTCAGTGTCAAAGCCGTTGTAGATGATGAGACCATTATTGCTCGCGTAAGCGACCTGCGCTCCGGACTCATCGGCGGCGTTGGTTCCGCCTGCCGCCGCAAACCAGCGAGGATCGTCAGACACGAGCAGGTTTGCATCGCCGACCGCGTCCGTGTATTTGACGAGCTCTGCGATGCTGACATAGGTCGGGTCTGCGGGATTCGCGCTGATGAGCCCGTTGTTCTCAATGATCTTCGACGTCCCCGAGGCTTGGCCGCACGCGTTGCAGCCTGCGCCGATCTTTGTCGAATACGGTCCTGGTAATAGCCAGGAATAGTCGTTGAGGGATGTCTCGTCGGAGTCGTCAATGATGAGCTTCCCGCCGTTGGCGACGAACTGTGCCAACGCCGCCTTCGCCGCTGAAGTCAAGTCGCTGGTATGCACCTGAATGAGCGTGACCGTGTCAAAGCTCGAAAGCGTTGCGGGCGTGATCGCGTTCAGCGCGAGGTACTTAAAGGAGAACTTCTCGAAGGACTCGGTGGGCCGCCCCGTCACATATGAGGAGATCGGCATCACACCCAATCCCCCGGGCGACGAAGGAGGGATGTTCGATGGAACCAACGCCACATTGGTGCTGCTCTGCATGAATTGGGCCGCCGTCGCCGGCGTGCCAAACAATCCCGCCGAAACGACTAACACCGCGGCCAGCGCTACAGCAGGACCCATGACCGCGGCTCGCAACCGACGAGCAGACATCGGGCGCCCGCAGGCTCGCACGCACCTGGCCAGTGTGCCCATTGCTAAATGACGAAGAGAGCTGCTCATGCTCTCACCCTCTTTTGGAACCGGCGAGCACGTCGCTCGACCCCTAGAACACGGGTGGCGGTCAGGTTGTGGTTCGTCGCGGTGCTCCGTGCGCGGTCGAGCCCGTTGCTGTCGAGCTGCGCTGTGTCGACCAGCAGCGAACGCCCTGGCCAAGAACGGTGGCGTCGCCGGCGGGCTCGATGGTTGTCCCGCGCTGTGGCGGTGGCTCGTCGCGGGCCGATCGGTTCTTGCGGGCTGGGGGTCGAGCTCGGTTGCTCGCTGGTCGCTTGTCGGGCTCGCCATCGGGGTCAGGGTGGGGATGTCGGAATCGTGATCGTCGGTGATGCGGATCGCCTGTGGCGGGTCGGGTTGTGTGGTGATCTTGTGCTCGTGGGCGAGCGGGGTGCGGATGGATGGGAGGTCGGCTCGATGCGGCTGAGCTGGGCGGCGAGCGTTTGGAGTCGGTCTTGTTGGGGTGACTGGTCTGTGAGGGGGGTCGCTGGTGTAGAGGTCGGTTTGTTGGCGGCCGAGTGAGCGTGACGTAGTTCCCTTCGCAGGGTGGCGTGCTCGGCGACGATCAGGTGGGCGGTGTCGGTTGTCTGACGGTGAGCGGGAACGGGTGTTGCACGTATGCGGTGATGCCGTTCGCGTAGCTGTCCGTGTTGGGGGTGGGTGAGGTTGCGGCGGATCTGCACTTGGTCGCCGGCCTGTAGGCGGTAGGGACGTCCGGTCGCCGGGAGCGATTCGGGTCCGAGCTCGCCGCGCCGCTGGCGGATCGCCCGGGCGCGCGCTTTGAGCTCGTCGAGGTGCTCGTTGCTGTTTGCGCGGATCGTGAGCTTGCCTTCCTGGTGGTCGCGGTGCGCGGCGTCCAGGGCAGCGTCCTCGGCTCGGCGCTGGTCGTGGTGGCGGTGGACGCGGTCGGGGGCGGCGTAGCCTCGGAGCGCGCGTTCGTGCTCGCCCGCGCAGACCAGTCGGTGGTCGTGGATCGGCGGCGCACTGGTTGGGGGTCAGCTCGGTGTGGGCGCCGAAGTGGCGGGCGGCGGCTTCGAGGTGGGGCCACAGGCCGCCGGCTCCGATGGCCTGGTTTTGGCGCGGCCGGCCGGTGTCTGGCCGGCGGACGGCCATCACGTCATGCAACACCTCGCCGCCCACCACGACGTCCGGGTCCTGCCCAACGATCCCCGCTCCACTCACCCACCGCCCCGGCGCCTCGACCCGCTCCCAGTCCTTGAAGTAGTAGTCACCCAGCCCCGCGCCCGGGCCTTGCCCTCCACGTAGTCCGCATAGCCGGCCGCCGAGCCTTGGGTGACCTTAGCCACGGTCGGCATCTCGTCGCTGCGTCCGTCCGACCACGCAAGCCCTTGCCCGTGGACAGGATCACACTGTACGCACCGGCTGGTGCTGAAGACGTCCCTTGATGTCAGTCGCCCTTCGAAACCCCGGTTTCACGGGGGTTTTGAGCGGATCAGCGTCTGCGTGGCCGGCGGCGACTGCAACCCGGACGGGACGTCTTGGGGACGTCTTGGGACGTCGTCGGACATCTCCCTGCAAATCGCCAGATTCCGGAAGCGCCGCAGCATCTCATGATAGATCTCCCAGGACGGGCTCTGCCGGCGCCATGGCCACCGCGAACGCCTCCGCCACCAGCCGCGCGTCCTCCTCACGCGGGGCGTAGTGGAGGTACTTCATCGTCGTCTGCACGTCGGAGTGGCCCATCCACTCCTGGACCCTCCGGATGTCGGCCTTGGCGATCATCCGCGTGCCGAACGTGTGCCGCAGATCGTGGAAGCGGAGCGGTCGCAGGCCGGCACGCTCGAGCGCGACCTTGTACCGGCGCCGGAGCGCCGAGCCGTCGACGTAGCCCCCGGCCTCGCCGACGAACACGAGATCGTCGTCACCCAACCAATCCTCGCGCCAGCTGAGCTGCGCCAGCATCGAGGCTACGTCCGGCGCCATGGGAACGGCGCGGACCTTGCCCGACTTCGGAGTGGTCAGCTGGCCGCCGGCGTAGCTTGCCCGCACCAGGATCGTCGTGCCGGTGAAGTCGACGTCGCGCCAGTGCAGCGCCAGCAGCTCGCCCATCCGCAACCCGGTGAATGTGGCAGTCAGGAACATCGCGCCGTCCTGCTCCGACGCGCCCGCGCGCACCAGCGCCCAGACTTCCTCCGGCGAGAACACCTCGATGTCCCCGCTCCGCAGCTGCGGGTGCTTCTCCACACGCGCCAATGGGTTGACCGAGAGCCCGTACACGGTCTGGGCTCGGCGGAAGATCCCGTGCATCGCGATCAGCAGCTTGTTCTTGCTGCGGTTTGACAGCCCGACGAGCGACCCGCGCCACCGCTCGATCACCGGCGAGGTGATCTCCTCCAAAGGCATCGACCCGAACTCGGGCAGCAGCCGGGACTCGAGCACCGACCGGTAATCGCGCACAGTAGACGGCTTGCGCTCGCGGTCGTGCTCGACGAACCGCAGCCACTCCGCCGCGGCGTCAGCGAACGTGGCGCCGCTGCGGCTGGCCATCCCCGGCGGCGTCCCCCGCCGGGCGTCGTCCAGCACGCCCCGCAGCCAGTCCTCGGCCAACCGCTTCGTGTAGTAGCCGGCCGGCGGCCGCCCTCGTCCCGCCCACGCCGGCCCGATTTTCTTCTGCACCTGGCGGCCGTCTGGGAGCCGGTACTTGGCGTACCAAACGCCGCCGCGCTGGCGCTCGACGCGGAACACGTGACCGCTCGGTGGCTGAATCCCGGACACGGCCGACAAGAGTACCGGACCACCGGGACATATTGGGGACATCTTCTAACGCCATCCGCTCGCTACCCAGCGCAAACAGCCCTGAGTTACGGAGCAATCTCGATGCCGCCGGTGGGGATCGAACCCACGACCTTCGGATTAAAAGTCCGCTGCTCTGCCAGCTGAGCTACGGCGGCCACGTCGCGTCATCATGGCGTAACGGTGTCCTGGCGGTCCCGCCACCGGCGGTCCGGACCCGGGAACGTCCCAACGGAGGCGCGCGGACCCGACCGCGGGACGTTCCCGTTCTGGGAGAGCGGCAACGTCCCGCGCGACGGCGGCGACCGCTCGGATGGGACGTTCCCGCCTGCCGGCCGCCACGACGAGCTCCCCGCGTCCGCATCCGCGCCGCGGGCCTACGCGCCGCACCCGCCGCCCGTCATCCGCGGCGCCACACCCGGCAGCCGTGCCGCCGGCCCTTCGCGCCGCCCGTCATTCGCGGCGCCACACCGGCAGCCGCGCCGGCGCCGCACCCGCCGCCTCGTCATTCGCGGCGCCGCACCCGCCGCCTCGTCATTCGCGGCGCGGCCCCCGGCAGCCGTGCCGCCGGCCCTCCGCGCCGCACCGGCCGCCCTCGCCGCTGCGACCGCGTTACCCCAGAAACGCGACCGCCTCGACCTCGACCAGCATCCTCGGGTCGATCAGCGCGGCGACCTCGAGCATCGTCATCAGCGGGCGGTGCTCGCCGAACACGTCGCCGTGGGCGCGGCCGTAGTCGTCGGAGCGGCTGATGTCGGTCACGTAGAAGCGGGTCTGGATCACGTGGGCCAGCGATGCGCCGGCGCGTCCGAGCTCGTGCTCGATCTTGCGTAGGACCTCGATCGTCTGCTCGTACGGTCCCGACCCGAGCACGACGCCGTCGGCGTCAACCGACGTGGTGCCGCCGACGCTCACCAGGGGGCCGGCGCGCACGACGCGGCTGAACCCGTAGCGCAGCTCAAACGGGGAGGGCGGATCGCCTCCGAAGCGCTGTAGGGCGGAGGGGGGCTCGGCGGTCAATGCCGGAAGTGCCGGCGGCCCGTGAACACCATCGCCGCGCCGGCGGCGTCGACGGCGTTGACGACGTCGGGATCGCGGACCGACCCACCGGGCTGGATGATCGCGGTCACGCCGGCGTCGATGGCGAGCTGGGGGCCGTCCGCGAACGGGAAGAAGGCGTCGGAGGCCATGACTGACCCCCCGAGGTCGGTGCGCGCCTTCTCGATCGCCAGCCTGACTGAGTCGACCCGGCTCATCTGCCCGGCACCGATGCCGACGGTCGCGAGGTCACGGCCCAGGACGATCGCGTTGGAGCGGACGTGCTTGCACACCCTCCACGCGAACGAGAGCTCGCTCCACTCGGCCTCGCTGGGGCGCCGCTCGGACACCACCTGCATGTCGGCGCGCTCCTCGAGGTCGGCGTCGCGATCCTCCACGAGCATGCCGCCGACGACCTGGCGGAGCGCCGCATCGATCATGTTCGGGGTGCGGCGCTCGCGGTCGTCGAGCAGCCGCACGTTGGGCTTCTGGGCGAGCACCTCGAGCGCGTCGTCGTCGTAGCCGCGCGCGAACAGGACCTCGATGAACTGGCCCACCAGCGCCTCGGCGAGCTCGCGGTCGACCTTGCGGTTGAGGCAGATGACGCCGCCGTACGCCGACATCGGGTCGCACGAGAACGCGCGCCGGTACGCCTCCAAGGCGTCCGTGGCGACCGCCACCCCACAGGGATTGTTGTGCTTGACGATCACGCACGCCGGGATCTGGAACTCGGCGAGCAGGAGGCGCGCGGCGTCGAGGTCGAGCAGGTTGTTGAACGACAGGGGCTTGCCGCCGAGCTGACCGACCATCGACAGCACGTGCGTGCGGGCCCCCACCTGGGCGTAGTAGGCGGCTCGCTGGTGGGGGTTCTCGCCGTAGGGAAGCTCGAGCACCCGCTCGAAGGCGCGCACCATCAGCGGCGGGAAATCCTCGCGCTTCTCCTGAAACCACCGCGCGATCGCCGTGTCGTAGCGGGCGGTGTACGCGAACGCCTCGGCGGCCAGGTACTCGCGCGTGGCCAGGGAGAGCTGACGGTCCTGCTCGCGCAGCTCGGCCAGCACGGCGTCGTAGCTCTCGGGCCTGACGATCGGCGCGACGAAAGCGGAGTTCTTCGCCGCCGCTCGGATCATCGTCGGGCCACCGATGTCGATGTTCTCGACCACATCGGGCTCCGGTACGCCGCGGGCGTTGGCCGCACGCTCGAACGGATACAGGTTCACGCACACCAGGTCGACGAACTCGACCTCGTGCTGCTCGGCCGAGGCCATGTGACGCCCGTCGTCGCGCAAAGCCAGCACCCCGGCGTAGAGCTTTGGGTGAAGCGTCTTGACGCGGCCATCCATGATCTCGGGAAAGCCCGTCAGATCGGAGATCGAACGCACCGGAATTCCCGCCGCGCTGAGCTCCTGCGCGGTCCCGCCGGTGGAGACGATCTCGATCTCGAGATCGGCCAGACCGCGTGCAAATTCGATGATCCCGGTCTTGTCGGAAACCGACAGCAGGGCCCGCGCAACCCGTACCTCGGCGGGTGAGATCGGCCTGAAGGCGTTCAACGCTCTCCCCGCATCATCACGCTCGACTCTATCGGTCGATGCGGATCCGGCGCGCCCGCTCGGGGTCGGCGCTGACCGCCCCGCGCGCGATCAGGCGCACCGCCTCGGGGAGCAGCTCGTGCTCGATCGGATGCAGCGCCGCAAGCACCTGGTCGGGGTCTCGGGCGTCGGGAAGCTCGATCGCCCGCTGCAGGATCACGGGCCCGCTGTCGACTCCGTCATCGACGAAGTGCACGGTCACGCCGAACACCTTGACCCCATAGGCGAGCGCCTGCTCGACCGCGTGCAGGCCCGGGAACGCCGGCAGCAGCGCCGGGTGGACGTTTATCACCCGCCCGGAGAACCGGGCCAAAAACGACGCGCTTAGCAGATGCATGTAGCCGGCCAGCACCACGAGCTCGACTCCGTGCCGCACGAGCCAATCGCCCATTGCGCGGTCGCGCTCGCTCCGATCGGTGTACTCGTCGAGCGCAAACGTAGCGGTCTGTACTCCGGCCGCCGCGGCCCGCCGCAGCGCCGGGGCATCGCTGTTGTCCGAGGCGACCGCGACGATCTCGATCCCCTCGCGCCCGTGGACCGTGTCGAGCAGCGCCTGGAGGTTGGTGCCGGCGCCCGAGGCGAGAACCGCGACTCTCACGACGCGCCGACCCTCATTGGGCGCCGACTCTCACGACGCGCCGACCCTCATGCGGCGCCGGCCCTCATGCGGCGCGCAGCCTCGGCCCGGCGCGCGGCCGGCTCGAGCTTGCCGAGCACACGTCGCAGCAAGGCCCGTCGGACGCCGGCGGCTCATGGTCGCCGAAGTGCGCCAGCAGCGTCGCGCGCCGGCACCCCGTCCGTTCGACGTAGTCCCACATGGCCCGGTACTGACCCCATCGAGCCCGCTGCGAGTCGCGGGCCGACCGGCGACAGCGTGCGAGCGCCGAGCGATCCCACTCGCCGACCACACGACCGGCGGTCCGCGCCGGCGGCGAAGGTTCCGGTTCGATCAGCCCCGCCCGCGCGAGGTGCCCGACGATCGCGGGGACCGATCCCTCATCTCCCAGCTCGGAGACGGCGATGTCGTAGCGCCCGTCGAGGCCGGCCCAGCGCAGCCGCTCGCACACCCATTCGAAATTTGCGTCATCGATCCCGGCGCGCCGGATGAAGAACACGTGCAGGCCCTTGTCTCGCCGCTGGGCGAACAGCAGGCACCGGGCGGGCCGGCCGTCCCGACCTGCGCGGCCGGCCTCCTGGTAGTAGGCCTCGAGTGAATTCGGAACGGAGGCGTGGCAGACGGTGCGCACGTCGGCCTTGTCGATCCCCATCCCGAACGCGTTGGTGGCGACGATCACCGGGACCTCGCCGGCCATGAACCGTTGCTGTGCGCGCGCTCGCGCGCCACGATCGAGCCCCGCGTGGTAGGGCACGGCCTCCTCCCCGAGCTTGCGCGACAACAGCCCGGCAAGCGCCTCGCTCTCCTCCCGCGTGCCGGTGTAGACGATCGCCGGTAGCGCCTCGGGCTGGGCGAGCGCCGCGGCCAGCCGCCGCCGCGACAGCGCCGGGGTCGAGCAGGGGATCACCTCGAAGCTGAGGTTGGGACGGTCAAAGCCGGTCGTCACGTGCGCCGGATCGCGCAAGGCGAGCCGCCCGGCGATGTCGTCGGCGACGTAGGGGGTCGCGGTCGCCGTCACCGCGATCGTCGCGCGCGCGTGCAGCGTTCCCGCCACCCGCGCCAGCGAGGAGTAGTCGGGCCGGAAGTCGTGGCCCCAATGCGAGACGCAGTGCGCCTCGTCGACGACGAACAGGCCGACGCCGACGGCGCCGATCCGCTCCACGAAGCCGACCGACGCAAATCGCTCCGGGGCGACGTACAACAGCCGCAACTCGCCTCGCACCGCGCGTCGGACCGCCTGAGCGTTGGCCCGGGCGCCGCGCTGCGCGTTGACCAGCTCGACTCGTCCCGGAGCGACCTGGGCCAGCGCCGCCACCTGATCGTGCATCAGCGACACCAGTGGCGAGACGACCACGGTCAGGTCGTCTCGCATCAGCGCCGGCAACTGGTAGCACAGCGACTTGCCCGAGCCGGTCGGCATCACCACGAGCGCGTCGCGATCGGCGACCGCGGCGGCCACGGCCTCGGCCTGTCCGGGACGAAACCGTTCAAAGCCGAAGATGCGCTGCAGCGATTCACGGGGGTCCATCGGGTCCGCGACCATAGCGCCGGGGTCGGCGGTCGCGGGTGGCGCTCAGGCCCGGACCAGCGGGAGCTCTGACTCGAGTGCGAACTTGCCGTTGGCGGTCTCGGTCCCGGCCAGCGGATAGTCGCCGCTGAAGCAGGCGTCGCAATGCGCGGAGCGAGGAGCACCGACCGCGTCGTACACACCCTCCAGCGAGAGATAGTGCAGCGAGTCCGCGCCGAGCTCGGCGCACACCTCCGCCACGGTGCGGTCGTGGGCGATCATCTCGTCGCGCGTGGACATGTCGATGCCGTAGTGGCAGGGGTGCTTGATCGGCGGCGCCGAGATCCGCAGGTGCACCTCGGCGGCGCCGGCCTCGCGCAGCATCTGCACGATCTGCCGGGTGGTGTTGCCGCGCACGATCGAGTCGTCGACGACCACCAGCCGCTTGCCCGAGACGACCTCCGGCAGCGGGTTGAACTTCAGCCGCAGCCCGTGGCGGCGCAGCTCCTGGCCGGGCTGGATGAACGTCCGCGCGACGTAGCGGTTCTTGATGAAGCCGTCGTCCTGGGGCAGCCCGGCCGCGCGGGCCAGGCCGCGCGCGGCGGCGTTGCCCGAGTCCGGTACGGGGATCACCAGGTCTGCATCCACGGGCGCCTCGCGCCAGAGGATCTCGCCCATCCGCGCGCGGGCGACCTGGAGCACGGTGCCGGCCATCTTCGAGTCGGGGCGGGCGAAGTAGATGTACTCAAAGACGCAGAACGCGCGACGGTCTGACTCCGCGACAACCCTGGTCTGGATGCCCCGCTCGGTCAGGGTGACCACCTCGCCGGGGAGGACCTCGCGCAGGTACGTGGCGCCGATCAGGTCAAACGCGCACGACTCGCTGGCCACGCAGTAGGACGCCTGCCCAGAGGCGGGATCCTCGAGCATCCCAAGCGCGAGCGGCCGCAAACCGGACGGGTCGCGGAACGCTACGACGGCGTCCTCGGTCATCGCCACCGTCGAGAAGGCGCCCTGCAGGCGCGGCAGCACGTCGGCGACGGCATCCTCGATCCGCCCCGCCGGGTGGGTGGCCAGCAGCGCCGCGATGATCTCCGAGTCCGAGGTCGAGCGAAACGGAACCTCGCGCCCGCGCAGCTCGGAATGCAGTTCGACGGCGTTGATCAGGTTGCCGTTGTGCGCCAGCGCGAGCGTGCGGTGATCGTCGCGGACGATCGGCTGGGCGTTCTCCCACTCCGAGGACCCGGTCGTCGAGTAGCGGACATGACCGATCGCCATGTCGCCGACGAGCGACCGCAGCGTGTGCTCGTCGAACACCTGCGCGACCAGGCCCTGATCGCGGATCGCCATCAGGCTGCCGCCGCGGTGGGCGGTGGCGATCCCCGCCGACTCCTGCCCGCGATGCTGCAGCGCGAACAGCGCAAAGTACGCGAGCCTGGCGACGTCGTGTTCCGGCGCATAGATGCCGAAGACACCGCACTCGTCGCGAGGACCGTCGCGATGGTCGATCACGGGAGACATGCCCAGCCCTCTCGAAGGCTAGCAGCGGTCCTAGACGAAGCCGGCGAGACCACCGTCGCGCGCATCGCGCAGCTCCGAAACTGCGATCTCGAGTTCACCCTCGACCCTCAGCGCCGAGCCTCCGACCCTGCCGATGATCGCCCAGCCGTCGAGCGCCTCGTCTGGTCCCGAGACGATGAACCCCTGTCCCGGCGCCTCGGCGAACGGGTCGATCCCGTCCGGCAGCCGGATCGTCGCGCCGATCTCACCGGCGATGCAGGATTCCGCGACCGCCACCGCCACACCCCCCTCGGCGATGTCGTGCGCGCTTGTAAGCGCACCCGAGCGCACCAGATCGCGGACCTCGCGATGGGCCTGCGCCACGGCCTCGGGCTCGAGCGCGGGCAGCGGACCGGCGATCGCCTCGCCGCGGAGCTTGGCGAGCTCGCAACCGCGGCGCGAGGGCGCAAACGGGCCCACCAGCGCGATCGCGTCCCCCTCCCGTGCGAACGCGAGCCGTCCCGCACGCGTCGCATCGGGCAGGCGACCGACGATCCCCACGACCGGAGTCGGAAAGATCGGGCCGGTGGGTGCCTCGTTGTAGAGCGAGACGTTGCCGCCGACGACCGGCAGACCCAGCGCCTCGCACGCCTCCGCCAGCCCTTGCACCGCCTGCGCGAGCTGCCAGGCGACGTGCGGCTTCTCGGGGTTGCCGAAGTTCAGGCAGTTGGTCAGCCCGAGCGGCTCGGCCCCGACGCAGGCGAGGTTGGCCGCGCACTCGTAGACTGCCTCGGCCGCGCCGCGGCGGGGGTCGCAGGCGACGCGCCGTCCGTTGCAGTCGATCGAGACCGCGATCGCGGCGCCGTCTCCGAGCGCCAGCACGGCGGCGTCGGCCTCCTCCGGGCGGCGGACCGTGCGCGACTGCACCAGCGGGTCGTATTGCTCGAACACGGGGCGCCGCGAGGCGACGTTGGGCGAGCGCAGCAACGCCAGCAGCGCCTGCGCCGGTGACTCGTCACCGCGCAGGACGGCCGGCGGCGGCGCATACAGCGGCCGCTCCGGCGCGGCGGGCTCGAGGTCGTAGAGCGGACACTCGTCGACGAGCAGCGCGACCGGTAGGTCGGCGACGACGACGCCGCGCGCGAGCACTCGCAGGCGGTCCTCGCGTGTGATCGAGCCGATCGGCTTGGCCAGGACCTCCCAGCGCTCACAGATCCCCAGCACGGCGCCCACTCGCTCGGGAGCGACAACGCACAGCATCCGCTCCTGGGACTCGGAGACCATGATCTCGAATGGCTCCATCCCCGGCTCGCGCAGCGGTACCCGGCACAGGTCGACGTCGATCCCGACCTCGCCCTTGCTCGCCATCTCCGACACCGCCGAGGTCAGGCCGGCGGCGCCGAGGTCCTGCAGCGACGTCAGCAACCCCCGGTCGAGCAGCTCCAGGCAGCATTCGAGCAGCTTCTTCTCGCTGAACGGATCGCCGATCTGCACCGACGGCCGCTTGGCCTCGTCACCGTCGCCGAGCTCGGCGCTGGCAAGCACCGAGGCGCCGCCGATCCCGTCACGCCCGGTGAGCGCGCCGAGCAGAACGACGAAGTTTCCCTCGCCGGCGGCGGCGGCCCGGATCAGCCGTTCGCGCGGGGCCAGGCCCAGGCACATCGCGTTGACGAGGCAGTTCTGCTCGTAGGTGTGCTCGAAGTAGATCTCGCCGCCGACCGTCGGCACGCCGACCGAGTTGCCGTAGTGGCCGATCCCCGCGACCGCTCGCTCGAGCAGGTAGCGAGACCGTTCGGAGGCGGCCGGCTCGCCGAACCGAAGCGAATCGAGCACCGCGATCGGACGGGCGCCGATCGCGAACACGTCGCGCAGGATGCCGCCGACCCCGGTCGCGGCCCCCTGAAACGGCTCAACCGCACTGGGGTGATTGTGGGACTCGACCTTGAATGCCACCGCCTGGCCGCCGCCGACATCGACCGCGCCGGCGTTCTCGCCCGGTCCCATCAATACGTGGGGCCCCGCGGTCGGCAGCCGCCGCAGCAGCCTTCGGGAGTGCTTGTAGGCACAGTGCTCGGACCACATCAGCGAGAGCATCGCCAGCTCGACGTCGTTAGGTTCGCGCCCGAGCCGCCCGACGATCAGCTCGTGCTCGTGATCGGTGAGCCCGAGCTCGCGATGCTTGGCGCCCGCCGGGCCTCTAGACAAATGCCCTGTTGCCGACATCCGCTCGCATCGACTCGAAGATCTTCAGCCCGTCGGTGGAGCCGGTCAGGGGATCGACCGCGTGCTC
Organism: uncultured Solirubrobacterales bacterium; assembly: GCA_963723675.1. GTDB lineage: Bacteria > Actinomycetota > Thermoleophilia > Solirubrobacterales > Solirubrobacteraceae > Palsa-465. The sequence continues at coordinate 157,016 of CAVRRW010000001.1, forward strand.
GGGGTGGGGCATCAGCCCGAACACGTTGCCGCGCTCGTTGCAGATCCCCGCGATGTCTCGGCTCGAGCCGTTGGGGTTGTGGCCCGGCGCGTAGCGCAGCACGACCTGACCGCCCGACTCCAGGCGGTCGAGCTCGTGCTCGGGCGCGTAAAACCGGCCGGTGGTGTGCTTGACCGGAATCGAGAGAGGGCGGCCCGGCTCGCAGGCACTGGTGAAGGTGGTATCGGGTGCGGCAACCTCGAGCTCGACCTGCCTGAACACGAACCGCAGCGAGACGTTGGGCAGCAGCGCGCCGGGCAGCAGATGGGCCTCGCACAGCACCTGAAAGCCGTTGCAGATCCCCAGCACGAGCCCACCGTCGCCCGCGAACCGCGCGACCTCCTCCATCGCCGGCGCAAACCGCGCGATCGCGCCGGCGCGCAGGTAGTCGCCATAGGAGAAGCCGCCGGGAACGATCACCGCGTCGACGCCCTGCAGGTCGCGGTCGGCGTGCCAGAGCATCACGGCATCGCCGACGCGTGCCGCCGCGCCGAGCGCGTCGACCTCGTCGCACGAGCCTGGAAACCTCACCACCCCGAACTTCACCGGCGTTCCTCCGCCTGCCCGTCCTGCCCTTGCCCATCCTCCGCTTGCTCGCCTTGCACGATCTCGTAGTCCTCGATCAGGGGGTTGGCCAAGAGCCGCTCGCACATCTCCGGAAGCTGGGAGGGGTCGTCCACATCGAGCTCGATCAGCCGGCCCACGTGCACGTTGCGCACCCCGGCAAAGCCGAGCGCCGGGAGCGCCCGCTGCACCGCCTGGCCCTGTGGGTCGAGGATCCCTTCCTTTGGGCGGACCAGGACCCGCGCTCTCATGAGGCCCCGGTGCGCCGCAACCAGTTCTCGTACGGCTCGCCGGCGATCCGTCGATACGCCTCGAGGTACTTGGCGCGGGTCCGCTGCACGACATCGTCGGGAATCGGCGGCGCCGGGGGGGTCCGATCCCAGCCCGTCGAGGACGCCCAGTCGCGGACGAACTGCTTGTCGAAGCTCGGTTGCGATCGTCCCGCGCGATATTCGTCGGCGGGCCAGAAGCGCGAGGAGTCCGGAGTGCAGAACTCATCGCCGACGGTCAGCGTGCCGTCCGGGTCGAGGCCCAGCTCGAACTTGGTGTCGGCGAGGATGATCCCGCGGGCACGCGCGTGGTCTGCCGCGAAGCGGTACAGCGCGATCGATACGTCGCGCACGCGCTCGGTCAGCGCCCGGTCGCCGACCAGCACCGCCGCCCCCTCGAAGTCCACTGCCTCGTCGTGGCCGACGTTCGCCTTGGTCGTGGGCGTGAAGACCGGCTCGGGCAGCTCCTCGGATTCGCTCAGGCCCGCCGGCAGCTCGATCCCGGAGACGGCGCCGGTGCGCTGGTAGTCCTTCCAGCCCGAGCCGGTGATGTAACCGCGCACCACGCACTCGACCGGGAGCATCGCAAGCCGACGGACGACCATGCCGCGCCCCCGCGCCTCATCGGGAACGCCATCGGTCACCGACACCAGGTGGTTGGCGGCGATCTCCGCGGTGCGCTGAAACCAGAACGTCGAGAGGCCCGTGAGCACGCCCCCCTTGTCGGGGATCGCCGTCGGGTGCACCACGTCGTAGGTTGAGATCCGGTCCGAGGCGACGATCAGCAGCGAATCGGATCCGATCTGATAGATCTCGCGTACCTTGCCCGAGGCCAGGAGGGGCAAGTCGGCGAGAGCGGCGGTCACTGGTCCGATCGTAGCGTGTGCTTCCGACAGCAGGATCTGCGCGCGCCGCTATTTGCGAGCGCGCCGCCCGCTCATCCGAGCGCGTAGCGGACCTCGATGACGCCGTCGGGATGAGTGACCTGGCGCTCCAGGCGCAACGACTGCGGTGGCGTGCGCTCGAGCAGCTCTTGCGCGCTTGGTGCGGTCGTGATGCTGACGCCGTCAGGCGCTCCCGGGGGCACCGGGGAGCGTCAGGATCGCGGGACGGCCGTCGGGGGTGGCCACGATGCCGTCGACGCTTACGGCCATGTGGGTGCGGATCTTCATCGTGATGCTTTCAGGATCTCACTTCCTGAAGGGGAGTCGGAGCAGAGCGCGCCGTCTCGACATCGCCCCGCTCGAATACCGGCGCGATCGTCTCGAGGCGGCCGATGATCTGATCGGCGTAGCGCACGAACGGGCGGTAGTCGAAGATCGCGTCGAGGTCAAGGCTCCCGCCGGCCGGGTCGGCGGCCAGCAGCGCGCGCAGCGGCACGTCCTCGTCGATCGCCCGCTGGGCGAGGCGCTGGACGACGCGGTAGGCCTCATCCCTGCCGAGCCCGGTCTGGACCAGCGCGAGCAGGACCCGCTGGGAGAACAGCGCTCCGTGGGTCAGGTCGAGGTTGGCGCGCATCCGCTCGGCGTCGACCACCATGCCTGCCACCAGGCCGACGACGCGGCGCTGGAGGTGGTCGAGGAGGATCGTCGAGTCGGGCAGGATCACCCGCTCGACCGACGAGTGCGAGATGTCCCGCTCGTGCCAAAGGGCCACGTCCTCCAGTCCCGCCTGGGCGTTTGCGCGGAGGATCCGGGCGAGGCCGGTGACCTGCTCGGACTTGATCGGATTGCGCTTGTGGGGCATCGCGCTCGACCCCTTCTGACCGGCGGCGAACGGCTCTTGGACCTCCCCGATCTCGGTGCGCGCAAGGTGGCGGATCTCGGTCGCAAACCGCTCCAGTCCGGCGCCGGCGAGCGCGATCGCCTGCAGCAGCTCGGCGTGGCGGTCGCGCGCGACGACCTGAGTGGAGACGGGCTCGCGCTCGAGCCCGAGCCGCGCCAGCACCCGCTGCTCGAAATCCGGCGACGTCGCCGAGTAGGTACCGACGGCGCCCGACAAAGCTCCCACGGTCGCCTGCGCGAACGCGCGCTCGAGTCGTCGCGCATTGCGGTCGGCCTCGAAGGCAAAGCCCGCGAGCTTGATCCCGAACGTCGTCGGCTCGGCGTGGATCCCGTGGGTGCGCCCGACGCAGAGCGTGTGCGCGTGCTCGCGCGCCCCGGCCGCGAGCGCCTGCACGAGCGCTCGCGCGTCCGGCAGGACGATCTCGCCGACGCGGCGCAGCTGCAGCGCCAGGCCGGTGTCGAGCACGTCGCTCGAGGTGAGCCCGTGATGGATCCAGCGGCCCGCCGGACCGGCCGATGCGGCCAGCACGTCGACGAACGCCGCCGTGTCGTGGTCGGTGAGCCGCTCGCGCTCGGCGATCGCGTCGACCGTGAACGTGGCCGCGCGGATCGCCTCGAGCTCGCGCTCGCCGGGACCCTCCAGCTCCTCGGCGGCGGCGACCTCGACCTCGCGCATCGCGTCGAAGTGCGCGTGATCGGACCAGATCTCGGCCAGCTCGGGTCGGGTGTAGCGGGCGATCACCGAGATGACGTTACCGCGCTGGTCAGGCGCCGAGGATGCGCGCGGCGAGCACGGCCGCGTTGCGCGCATTGTCGATGCCGACGCAGGCGACCGGCACGCCGGGGGGCATCTGCGCGATCGCGAGCAGGGCGTCAAGTCCGCCGGCGACCGAGGTACGGGTGGTGAGCGGGACGCCGATCACGGGCAGCTCGGAGTGGGCCGCCACGACCCCCGGCAGCGCCGCCGACAGCCCGGCCCCGGCGATGATCACCCGCAGGCCGCGCAGCTTGGCGTTGCGCGCGTACTCGGCGACGACGTCGGGCTCCCGGTGCGCGGACATGACCCGCGTCTCGCAGCTGATCCCGCGGTCGCGGAGCTCGCGCTCGGCGGCCTCCATCGCCGGGACATCGCTCTTTGAGCCCATCACGATCCCCACCACCGGCGCGTCGACCTGGATCTCCTCGAGCTCGGGCACGGGCTCGACGTAGGTCTCTGGCGCCTGCTCGCTCATGCGGGCACCGCCCGCAGCGCGATGTCACGGCGCAGCTGCTTGCCGTCGAACTCGATCATGTCCGCGGCAGCATAGGCGGCATCGCGGGCGGCGGCGGCGTCGGCCCCGAGCGCGGTGACGCTCAGCACGCGACCACCGGCGGTCACGACGGCCCCGTCCGCGTCGCGCGCGGTGCCCGCGTGGGTCACCTGCACGCAGTCTGAAACGCGGTCGAGCCCGCTGATCGGATCGCCGCGAGACGAGCTCGCGGGGTAGCCGGCGCTGGCCAGCACGACGGTGACCGCGGTCTCCGGCGCCCACTCGAGCTCGGCGCCGCGGAGGCCGCCTGTGACGGTCGCCGCCTCGATCAGCTCGAGCAGGTCGGACCGCAGGCGGGGGAGGATCGCCTGCGTCTCCGGATCGCCGAAGCGCACGTTGAACTCGAGCACCCGGAAGCCGTCGCCGGTCATCATCAGGCCCGCGTAGAGGACCCCAAGAAAAGAGATCCCGCGGCGCCCCAGCTCCTCCAGCACCGGCTGGTGGACCGCGGCGCAGATCTCGGCCGCGCACTGCGAATCGATCCCCGGCAGCGGCGAGTAGCAGCCCATGCCGCCGGTGTTGGGGCCCCGGTCGCCGTCGAAGATCCGCTTGTAATCCTGGGCGGAGGCCAACGGCAGCGCCGTCTCCCCGTCGCACAGCGCCAGCAGCGACAGCTCCTCACCGACCAGATGCTCCTCGATCACGACGCGGTCGGTGTCAAACCGCCGCCGCACGAGCAGAGCCTCCAGGGCTTCGCGGGCCTGGGCTTCGTCCTGGGCGATGATCACGCCCTTGCCGGCGGCGAGGCCGTCGGCCTTGATCACGGCCGGGTAGCGCTCGATCCCGTCCAGGCCCGCCTGCGCGTCGGTCACGACGACATGGTCGGCGGTGGGCACGCCGGCGGCGTCCATGATCTCCTTGCAGAAGGCCTTGGAGCCCTCCAGCCGGGCGGCCGCCGCGGCCGGACCGAAGCAGCGGACGCCGGCGTCCGCGAGGGCGTCGGCGAGACCCGCGACGAGCGGCGCCTCGGGTCCGATCACGACGAGGTCGGCGCCCTCGGTGACCGCAGCCTCGGTGAGGGCCGCGACGTCGTCCGCGGCGATGTCGAGCACGCGCGCGTCGGCGGCGATCCCGGCATTGCCGGGGGCGCACAGGAGCTCTGGGTTGCGCGGCGAGCGCCGCAGCGCATGCACCAGCGCGTGCTCGCGCGCGCCGGCGCCGACGACGAGGACTCGCACTAGGGAACCCTTTGATCAGGCTGCCCCACCGGCCGCGCTCCCACGCGTTGCGCCACTAGATCGCGCCGATGAAGTCGTCGATCGGGATCGCGACCAACGTCTCGTACTTGGCGGTGCCGCGCGAGCCGAGCTCGAGCGAAACCCGGGCGATCGTCTTCTCGTCGGGGGCCTCGACGACGTTGACGAAGTCGAACTGCCCGAGCGTCGCCCACTGCGCCTTGACGGTGGCGCCGAGCTGTTCGATCTCGCGGTTGACCTCGTGGATCCGCGACGGGTTGTTCTTGATCGTCTGAACCCCGTCCGGTGAGAGCGTGGTGAGCATGATGTAGGTGGGCACTGTCGCCTCCTTGGTCGCTGGTGGCGCGGTGAGCTTACGCGCCACTTCTACCAGGTACGCTCACGGACAGCGAGGGGGTGATTGTCGATCGCGTGTCGGAGACCAGCTTCGCCAAAGCCGGAGACCTGAGCATCGCCTATCAGGTGGTGGCCGCTTGCGCCGGCGCGGCAGCCTCCGCTCGCTCGAGCACGAGCTCGCCGTCGGCCGCATCGACCCCGACCGTGTCCCCGGGGACGAACCGGCCCTCGAGGATCGCGAGCGCCAGCCGGTCCACGAGCCGCTTCTGGATCACGCGCTTGAGCGGGCGCGCGCCGTACGTGGGGTCGTAGCCGAGGTTCCCCAGCAGCACCCTCGCTCCATCGGTCAGCTGCACGTCGATCTCCCTCTCGCGCACACGCCGCACGAGCCGCTCGACCTGGAGGTCGACGATCTCACCGATCTGCTCCCGCGTGAGCGGGTGGAACTCGACGATGTCGTCGAGCCGGTTGATGAACTCGGGCTTGAAGTGAGCCTCGATTCCCGCTCGGCCGCCCGGGATGTTCGAGGTCATGATCAGCACGGTGTTCTTGAACGACACCGTGCGGCCCTGGCCGTCGGTCAGGCGACCGTCGTCCATCACCTGCAGCAGCGCGTTGAACACGTCCGGATGCGCCTTCTCGATCTCGTCGAGGAGGACCACGGAATAGGGACGGCGCCGGACCGCCTCGGTCAGCTGGCCGCCCTCCTCGTAACCGACGTAGCCGGGCGGCGCGCCGACCAGCCGCGACACCGAGTGCTTCTCCATGTACTCGGACATGTCGATGCGGATGATCGCGTCCTGGGTGTCGAACATGAACTCGGCCAGCGCCCGCGCCAGCTCGGTCTTGCCGACGCCGGTCGGGCCCAGGAACAGGAACGTGCCGATCGGACGGTCGGGGTCCTGGAGCCCGGCTCGCGAGCGGCGCAGAGCGGAGGACACCGCCTCGACCGCCTCGTCCTGGCCGATCACCCGGCGGTGCAGGCGCTCCTCCATGTGCACGAGCTTCTCGATTTCGCCCTCCAGCAGGCGTGAGACCGGGATCCCCGTCCACTTCGCCACCACCTCGGCGACATCCTCGGCGTCCACGACGTCCTTGAGGAACTTCGCTGTCGAGGCATCGGATGCCTCCGCCGACTCGGCGGCCTCGAGCTCCTTGGTCAGCTCCGGGATCGTCCCGTACTGGAGCTCCGCGGCGCGGCCGAGGTCGGCCTCGCGCTGAGCCCGCTCCAGGTCGGTCTTGGCCTGGTCGAGCTTCTCCTGCAGAGTCGCGACGGCGCCGACCGTCTCCTTCTCGCGCTGCCACTCGGCGTGCATCCCGGACGAGCGCTCGCGCTCCTCGGCCAGGGAGCGCTCGAGCTGCTCGCGCCTGGCGGCGGTGCCGGGATCATCGTCGTCGCCGAGCGACTGCAGCTCGATCTCGAGCTGCATGATGTGTCGGTCGACCTCGTCGATCTCGGTCGGCTTTGAGTCGATCTCCATCCGGATCCGCGACGCGGCCTCGTCGACGAGGTCGATCGCCTTGTCGGGAAGGAAGCGGTCGGCGATGTAGCGGTGGCTCAGCGTCGCGGCGGCGACCAGCGCCGAGTCCTGGATTCGGACGCCGTGGTGCACCTGGTAGCGCTCCTTGAGGCCGCGCAGGATCGCGATCGTGTCCTCCACGGTCGGCTCGCCCACGTACACGGGCTGGAAGCGCCGCTCCAGCGCGGCGTCCTTCTCAATGTGCTTGCGGTACTCGTCGAGCGTGGTCGCCCCGATCGCGCGCAGCTCGCCGCGGGCGAGCATCGGCTTGAGCATGTTGCCCGCGTCGATCGCGCCCTCGGCGGCGCCCGCGCCGACGATCGTGTGGAGCTCGTCGATGAACACGACGATCTGGCCCTGGGCGTCGGCGATCTCCTTCAGCACCGCCTTTAGGCGATCCTCGAACTCGCCCCGGTACTTGGAACCGGCCACCATCGCGCCGATGTCGAGCGACATCAGCTTGCGGTCACGCAGCCCCTCGGGCACGTCGCCGTCGACGATCCGCTGCGCCAGGCCCTCGACGATCGCGGTCTTGCCCACCCCGGGCTCCCCGATCAGGACCGGGTTGTTCTTGGTGCGGCGGCTGAGAACCTGGATGACGCGACGGATCTCGTCGTCGCGGCCGATCACCGGGTCAAGCTTGCCCTGCGCCGCCGCCTCGGTGAGATCGCGGGCAAAGCGCTCGAGCGCCTGGAACTTGTCCTCGGGATTCTGGTCGGTGACGCGGTGGCTGCCTCGCACCTCGGACACCGCCTTGAGCAGCTGCTCTCGAGAGGCGCCGGCCGAGCGCAGCGCGTCGCCGGCCTTTCCGGGATGCGCGGCGATCGCCAGCATCAGGTGCTCGGTCGATACGTACTCGTCCTTTAGCTCGCGCATCTCGCTCTCGGCCGCGCGCAGGATCTGGACGAGCTCGCTGGAGCCGCCGGCGGCCTCGCCCTGGGCGGAGCCGCTCAGCTTGGGCAGCGCCTCGAGCGCGCCGGCGAGCGCCTGGCGCACCGACGCCGGGTCGACCCCGAGCTTGCGCAGCACGGGAACAACGACGCCGCCCTCCTGCTCGAGCAGTACGGCCAGCAGGTGCTCGGGTGTCGTCTGCGGGTTGCGGCGCTCGTCGGCGAGCCGCTGAGCGGCTTGAAGCGCCTCCTGTGACTTGATCGTAAATCGGTCTTGTTGCATTCGAGTTTCGGCGCCTTGAAATGGCTTGGTCGGGAGAAATCTAAGTCGGTCTGACTTAGATTATGACACGTCCGCGCGGAATGTCGACACGAATCTCGGGAAGGCCGCGACGGGTCGCGGGGCGATGCCGGCGCCGGGCGGCCCGCGGAGCGGCAGCTACCCGATCGCCAGCTTCTTGCCCGAGGTGCGCCGGGTCACGCGTGTCCCGGCCCCGTACACCACGCCGAACACCGTGGCCGAGACAGGCCGATGGTGCGAGAGTGCCGCGCGTAGCTTCCTCAGGTGCTCGGCCCCGAACGGGACCGGCACCGTGGCCTTGTCCGCCTCGGCGAGGGAGACGATGCGCGACGAGATCCGAAACGGCTTCCCCGAGCCGATCTTGACGTCGGCGAACGCCCCGCCCCGGCATGCCGCCGAGCAAGAGATCGTCGCCAGCACCGCCTCGCGCCTGACGGGGTGCTGGGGGCGCGGGAGCGAGAGCCCCACGCGCGGCGGAGTCAGCAGCACCGCGACCGCCGCGAGGCCCTGGAGATCGACGCTGCCCCACCCCGAGGCGCGATCGTAGCCGCCGCCCGCGGTGCAGCAGCCGAGTGGCCTGTGGTTGCCCGGGATGAACGGCCCGACGTCGTTGCCGAACGAGAGCACGTCGGAGAACACGAGCGGGCGCAGCGCCGCCGAACGGCCGATCTTGTAGAGGAGCGGGTTGACCAGCCCGACGTCCGGACGTCCGTTCATACGCAGCTCCTGGTCGACGAGCGCGAGGCCGCCGGCGAGCAGCGGCGTGGCGGCGCTGGTGCCGCCCACGGTCTGCCAGGGATTCGCATTCATCGAGTTGACGCAGTCGCCCGGAGCCGAGCAGAAGACGGCGTACCCGGGGACGATGTCGGCGAGCATCGCGACGTCGGGAACGAAGCGGACATTGCGCTGAACTGTGCCCTTCTGGTAGGAGGGACGCGTGAACAGCATGCTGGCGCCGCCGCCGCCCGCGGCGCCGGGCTGCACCGAGGTGTCGTTCCAAACCACCTGACCGGCGATCTGGTTGGTCGTGCCCAGGATCAGGTTGGTCCCGCCGACGCCCGTCGCCCAGGGCGAGGAGGAAGGGTAGTTCACGGCGAGCCTGTCGATCGGGGCGCCATCGAGACCGACGCAGTCGGCCGAGCCCTGGTCGCCGGTCGAGGACAGAAACGTGATCCCGCTCGCGGCGGCCATCTGCAGCGCGCCCTCGACGATCCTGAGGCCGTGAACGCCCACCGCCAGCAGCACGTCCGGCTCGCACAGGCCCAGCGACGCGGAGATCACCTGCGGCTTGAAGCCTTTGTTCTGCAGCGGGGCCGTGAGCGCCTTGAGCGTGTCGACCGCGCTCGGCTTCGTCTCATAGACGTCGATCGCCTTGAGATCGGGGGCCGCCGCGTCGAGGACCTCGAGGTCGAGCGTCGACTCGCCCCCGGGCGGGAGCTGGTGCTCGATCCCCACTCCGAAGCCGTTGAGCCGGGGTACGTCGAACTCGAAGCACTTCGCGAACGTGTCGATGTCCGAACTGCGAAAGCCGTCGATCTCGATCAACGCGACGCGCTCGCCCTGCCCGCGGAGCCCTGCCGAGACGAGCGGGCTCAAGCCGTACGCGGTGAGGTACTGATTGGGCGTGAATCCCCCCGCGGCCACGCCCGCTGGGCACCCTCCCGGGCTGCCGCTGAGCGGCAGTGCCGAGCTCGGCTGGGAGGCCGCGTGGGCGCGTGGTGGCGTTGCACTCGGCTGGAAGCCGGCAGGCGCCGGTGCCGGCGTCGACCCGGATGCGCCGGCGGAACGGGCCGAGGCCAGCCGGCGCGTGTCCAGACCTACGACGCCCGACACCAGTCCGCGCAGCGCCGACGGCACTCGTGCCGCCGCCGTCGGCGCGACGAACCTCGACTGGCGACCGGAGTGAAAGGCCGCAAGCGGCGTGTGAAACAACCGCGCCGCGAGCCGCGAGGTCATCGTCGCATCGGCAAACAGGCCGGTGGCATCGAGCTTGATGTCGGTGGCGCCGACCGAGCGCAAGTACGTGGCCACACGCGCACGGGTTCCGGCGGTTGCGCCGAAGCGTCCCGCGAGGGCGCCGATCGACCGGTAGTGCGCGTATTGCGGTGCGCCGGGAGTCGTGACCGCCCGCGCGAAGCCCTCCAGCCCGGCGAGATCGGCCTTCAGCAACAGCACCAATTGCAGGCGCTGCCCGGCGGGGGCAGGCCCCACCCTCGTCGCTCGCGCCTGCGGCCCGACCGCCATCGCGGCCGGCGCGCAGAGCGCCAGCACGGTCACGACGATCCCCGGAGCTGCCCAGAAGCGCACGAGATCAGATCGTTGCACAAGTCCCACTGCCGACCCCGCAGGCCGGGCCTCGCGCCCCAGGACTGCTCCACCTGCGCGATGACGCTGTGGGCGTGCGTCGGGCGGGTCCGTGTGGGCGTGCGTCGGGCGGGTCCGTATGGGCGTGCGTCGGGCGGGTCCGTGTGGGCGTGCGTCGGGCGGGTCCGGGCCCACGCGGGCTGCGTTCTCTCAGCCGCCGGGGTGCGTTACTCAGCCGCCGGGGCGCTGAACCTGGATCTTGAAGCTCTGGACGTCCGCCGTACGCACGATCTCGCCGCCCCTGGCATAGGGAACGACCTCCGCGCGCAGCTCGCGTCGCAGCGCTTCGAGGCGCTCCACCTCCGCCTTGAGCTCGGCGGCGCGCTTCTCCAGCAACCTGACCTTGCGGGCCATCGACTCGAGCTGGCCCTCGAGCTCGAACACGCGCTCGACCCCGGCGAGGTTCATCCCGAGCTCGGCGGTCATCTCCTGGATGCGGCGAAGCCGCTCCACGTCCCGGTGCGAGTAGAGCCGGGTCCCCTTGGGGGACCGCTGAGGCTCGATCAGCCCGCGCGCTTCGTACATCCGCAGCGTCTGCGGGTGCATGTCCGCGAGTTCGGCCGCGACCGAAATCATGAACACGCCGCGCTCCGAAGAAACCTGCACGTGCGTTGTCGTGGTCACCTGCGTCGCGGTCCTGGTCCTGCGGACTGCCATCACGCTTCCTTAGTCCTCAGCCGACGCGCCGGCGCGTGCTCGCTCGAACAGCTTCGCGCGTGGGTCGCCGTTGATCACATTCGAGAGCCGCTCCACCGCTTCCTCCTGTTCGGGAGACAGCGTCGCCGGTACGTCGATCAGGAACCGGTAGTGGATGTCCCCCCTGCCCTTGCCACCCAGCCGTGGCGGGCCCTCGCCCCGCAGCCGCTGGACCGTCCCGTGCTTGGTGCCGGGCGCGACGCGCAGGCGCTTGGACCCGTTCAGCGTCGGCACCTCGACGACGGCGCCGCGGATCGCCTCGGGAATCGTCAGCGGGACCTCCACCTCGAGGTTCTCGCCGACTCGCCTGAACACCGGCGAATCGGCCACGCGCGTGATCACGTAGAGGTCGCCCGGATCAGCTCCGCGCGCACCGGGTTCGCCCTTGCCGGCGAGGCGGACGCGGCTGCCCTCATGGACACCGGCCGGGATGTTGACCCGCAGCCTGCGGACGCTGCGCTGCGCGCCCGTGCCCGAGCAGGTCGGGCAAGGATCCTCGATCACGGTGCCGGTGCCGTGGCAATTGGAGCATGGCTGTGAGATCGAGAAGATCCCCTGGCTCTGGGCCTCGATTCCCCGGCCCTCGCAGACCGGGCAGACCTTTGCGGTGGTGCCCGGCCGGGCGCCGGTCCCGTGGCAGGTGGGGCACGGCTGCGACGTCGGCACCGCCAGCGGCACCTGGGCGCCGTTGACCGCCTGATCGAACGTCAGCGACACCTCGGTCTCGAGGTCGTTCCCACGCTGCGCCGGGCGGCCGCCCCGGACCCCGCCCTGGCGTCCGCCGGGGCCGCGTGCCGCTCCCCCGCCGAACAGGTTGGAGAGGATGTCCGAGAAGTTGCCGCCGAACGCGCTGGGGTCAAAGCCGCCCTGGCCGCCGAGACCGAACGGGCCCGTGCCGCGGTCATACGCCTTGCGCTTGTCGGGATCCGAGAGCACGTCATGGGCCTGCGAGATCTCCTTGAAGCGCTCCTCGGCGCGCTTGTCACCGCCGTTGCGGTCCGGGTGGTACTTGCGCGCCAGCTTGCGGTAAGCCTTCCTGATCTCCTCGTCGGAGGCGTTCTTTCCTACGCCGAGGATCTTGTAGTAGTCGGGTCTCTCCGCCACCGTCGTGCCTCCTTCAGCCTGCCACGACCACCCGAGCGGGCCGGATCACGAAGTCGCCGAGCGCATAGCCGCGCTGGTAGACCTCGACGATCGTCCCCGGCTGGGCGCCCTCCACCGGCTGCTGTGCGATCGCCTCGTGACGCTGAGGATCAAAGCGCTCGCCCTCGGGCGAGAAGCGCTCGATCCCGACGCGCGCGAGCGCCGCGATCACGTCCGCGTGTACCAGCTTGATCGCGGAGATCAGCGCCCCGGCGCCGTTGTCCGAGTCACCCTCGACGTGCGCGAGCGCGCGGTCGAGGTTGTCGACCGCCGGCAGCAGCTCGCGCGCTAGCTTGGCGACGCCGCGCTCCTGCGCGGCCGCGGCCTCCCGTGACGCACGCTTGCGGTAGTTCTCGAAGTCGGCCTTGGTCCGCTGCGCCAGCTCCAGGTACTGGTCCGCCTTGTCTGCCTTCGCCGCTACCTCTTCGAGCTCGGGCTCGGGCGTCTGGTCGAGCCCGCCCTCGGGGGTCTGGTCGAGCCCGCCCTCGGGGGTCTGGTCGAGCCCGCCCTCGGGGGTCTGGTCGAGCTCGGCCTCCGGGGTGTGGTCGAGCTCGGCCTCGGGGGTGTGGTCGAGCTCGGCCTCCGGGGTCTGGCCGCCTTCGTTCTCCGGGACCGCCTGGCCGTCGTGTGCCTCTTGGACGCGCTGGCCGTCCTGAGGGGCGGCCCGGCCGGTGGCGCGGTCGCGCGCGGGGGGCGCCGGCGCGGCCTGTGGGGCCGCCACCGGCGCCTCAGGCTCGCCCGGCACAACCCCCGGATGGCGCGGATTGCGATTCGGGACCATGGCTCACTTGCCCTCGTCCACGACCTCGGCGTCGACCACGTCCTCGGCCTCGGCGCCGGCGCCGTTGGTCGAGGCGCTGGCGCCATCGCCGCTCTCGCCCGAGGCGGTCCCCGCCTGCTCCTGGGCGCGCTGGTACATGGCCTCGGAGACCTTGTGGAAGGCGGAGTGCAGGGCCTCGGTCTTGGCGTTGATCTCGGCGGCGTCCTCGCTTGTCAGCGAGTCGCGGACCTCCTTGATCGCGGCCTCGATCTCCTCCTTGGAGCTTCCGTCGACGGAGTCGCCGAGGTCCTTGAGCTGACGGTCGGCCTGGTAGGCGGCGTTCTCGCCGTTGTTGCGGGCCTCCGCGAGCTCACGCTGGCGACGGTCCTCGTCGGCGTGCGACTCGGCGTCGGTGACCATCCGCTTGATCTCGGCCTCGGAGAGGCCGGAGCCGGCCTTGATCTCGATCTTCTGCTCCTTGCCCGTGCCGAGGTCCTTCGCCGACACGTTGAGGATGCCGTTGGCATCGATGTCGAACGCGACCTCGATCTGCGGGATCCCTCGCGGCGCCGGCGGGATGCCGGTCAGCTGGAACTTGCCCAGCGACTTGTTGTAGGCCGCCATCTCGCGCTCACCCTGGAGCACGTGAATCTCGACCGACGGCTGGTTGTCCTCCGCCGTCGAGAAGATCTCCGACTTGCGGGTCGGGATCGTGGTGTTGCGCTCGATCAGCCTGGTCATGACGCCGCCCTTGGTCTCGATCCCCAGCGTCAGCGGGGTCACGTCGAGCAGCAGCACGTCCTTGACGTCGCCGGCCAGCACGCCGGCCTGGATCGCGGCGCCGACCGCGACGACCTCGTCGGGGTTCACACCGCGGTGGGGCTCCTTGCCGGTCAGCTCCTTGACCTTCTCCTGAACGGCCGGCATCCGGGTCATGCCGCCGACGAGCACGACGTGATCGATCGTCGACGCGCCCTTCTCCTTGGCGTCGTCGAGGGCCTGGCGCACCGGCGCCACCGTGCGGTCGAGGAGCGCCGAGGTGAGCTCGTTGAGCTTGGCGCGGGTGAGCCGCGTGTCCAGGTGCTTGGGTCCGCTGGCGTCGGCGGTGATGAATGGCAGGTTGATCTGCGTCTCCTGCGTGGTGGAGAGCTCGATCTTGGCCTTCTCGGCCGCCTCGTAGAGACGCTGCAGCGCCATCGGGTCCGCGCTCAGGTCGATGCCCTGAGACTTCTTGAACTCCGAGACCAGCCAGTCGACGACCGCCTTGTCGAAGTTGTCGCCGCCGAGGTGGTTGTCACCGGCGGTCGCCTTGACCTCGAACACGCCGTCGCCGATCTCCAGCACCGACACGTCGAACGTGCCGCCGCCGAGGTCGAATACGAGGATCGTCTGGTCAGACTCCTTGTCGAGTCCGTATGCGAGCGACGCGGCGGTCGGCTCGTTGATGATCCGCTTGACGTCGAGGCCGGCGATCTTGCCGGCGTCCTTGGTCGCCTGTCGCTGGTCGTCGTTGAAGTACGCCGGCACCGTGATCACGGCGCTGTCGACCGTCTCACCGAGGTACGCCTCGGCGTCGGTCTTGAGCTTCTGCAGGATCATCGCGCTGATCTCCGGCGGGGAGTACTGCTTGCCGCCCGCCTCGACGCGCGCGTCGCCGCCGGGTCCGGAAACGACCTTGTAAGGCACGATCGCCTCCTCCTCGCGCACCTCGGCCTCCTTGCGGCCCATGAAGCGCTTGATCGAGAAGACGGTGTTCTGCGGGTTGGTCACCGCCTGACGCTTGGCCACGGTGCCCACGAGGCGCTCGCCCGATGGCGCGAACGCCACGACCGACGGCGTGGTCCGACCGCCCTCGGCGTTTTCAATGACCGTCGGCTCGCCACCCTCGAGCACCGACATGCACGAGTTCGTCGTTCCGAGGTCGATTCCAATCGTTTTTCCCATCTGTGTTCTGCTCCCTTATGTTCGCGAAAATCTAAGCGGAAGCGTAGCAGATTTGGATTGGATACCAGGGGTTGCGGTGCGCTCTAGGGGTGCTGGTGGCGGCCGGCTAGGCGGGGGCCGGCTATGCGGGAGGCACGCCGCGCGGGGCCGGGGGTACCGGGCGCAATGAGGGCCGGAGGCGGGCCCGCGAAGCGGATCACCGATCGTAGCGACCGGAAACGCGGCACTCGCGCCGGGACCCCCGGGCCCCGCCGGTGCGCCCCGGCCGGCACTGCTCGGCGGGAGGAGGCCCGCTGGGGCCCCGGGACGGTTCAGCACCCGTTGGTGCCCGAGCCCAGGAACAGCTCCGCGCTCGGGCACATCCGCCGCAGCGCGCACTCCCGGCAGTTCGGTCGGCGCGCGTAGCAGGTGCGCCGGCCGTGGCGCAGCAGGTTCAGGTGCAGCTCGAGCTCCTGGCCGGGCGGCGTGATCGCGAGCATCGTGTCGTGAAGCTCGACGAACGGCGCGCCCGGACGGAACAGCCCCAACCGGGTGCCGACCCGCGACACATGGGTGTCGACCGGGACGTCGCGCATCCCCAGCGCGAACAGCAGCACGCACGCGGCCGTCTTGCGCCCGACGCCGGGAAGCTGCGTGAGGTAGTGCTGGGCCTCGGGAACGCTGAGATCCGCCAACCAGTCGATCGACAGCTCGCCACCGGGCGCCGTGTCGCTGATCGCCCGCAGAATCGACTTGATCCGCGCGGACTTGACCTTGGAGATGCCGCCGGGCCTGATCGCCTCCTCGATCTCGTCCACAGGAGCATCGCGAACCTGCACCCACGTCTCGCCGGGGAAGCGCTCGCGCAGGGCCAGATAGGCGACGTCGCGGTTGCGGTCGTTGGTCGACTGCGAGAGCACGGTCAGGATCAGCTCGGCGATCGGGTGCCCGTGCGGCTTCGCGCTGGGGATGCCGTACACGAGCCGCAGGCGATCGCGGATCGCGCGGACCCGGCGCGGCGGGGGCTTGGTCCATGCCTCCGCGGACCGCCCCGTGGCGGGCTTGCCGGCCCCCCTGGTGGCGCTCATCCCGGTGCCGCTCGTGGCGGGCTTCCCGGCGCCCCTGGTAGCGCTCATTCCAGCGCCGCCCGTCGCTCGCACGCCCGCGCCGAGGCCTCCACGGCCTCCGGCAGCGACGCCGCCACCGCGACCGGATCAAAGCCGCTAAGCGCAAGCCTGCCCCGCAGGGTCCCGGTGAGCACATCACCGGCGCCGATCGTGCTGATCACCCGGGCGCGCGCCCCCGGGACGTCGGCGCGCTGCTCCCCGCGCAGGATCGCGCCGTCGTGACCGAGCGTCACGACGACGATGCGCGCTCCCGCCTTCACCAGCGTCAGCGCCGCGCGCTCGGGCTCGCGCTCGCCGGTCATCAGCGCCGCCTCTGCGGCGTTGGCGCGAACGAGTAGCGCGCCACGACCGCCTCCCCGAGGCACAGCGTCCGCCCCGGCTGAGTCGTCGCTGCTGGTGCTCACGAGCGGGGACGTTATCCTCGGCCGGGGTTGAGCGTCGACGAGCATACGATTGAACTCGCCGGGTCGCCCGCCTTTTACCGGGCCGCCCCCGGCCTCGACCCTCCGACTCTCTACGTTCACGGCGTGCCGACGAGCTCCGACGACTGGATCCCGTTCCTGCAGCGGACAGGGGGGATCGCCCCCGACCTGATCGGGTTTGGGCGCTCCGGCAAGGGCGGCAACCTCGATTTCTCGATCGCGGGCCTCGCGGACTTCGTCGAGCGCTTTCTGGCCCAGCTGGGGATCGGGCGCATCAAGCTGGTGGTCCATGACTGGGGCGGCCCGGTGGGCCTTGCCTTTGCCCAGCGCCATCCCGAGCGCGTCGAGCGCATCGTCGTCTGCAACGCGGTGCCGATGTTCAAGTCCGACGGCGTGCGCTGGCACCTGCCGGGCCGGCTCTGGCCGCGACCCGGAATCGGCGAGCTGGTGATGGGCTCGATCACGCGCGGCATGCTGGCGCGGACGCTTCGCAGCGGCACCGTGCGTCGGGAGGCCTTGCCCGACTCCCGCGTGGCCACGGTTTGGGGGCAGTTCGACCAGGGAACACAGCGCGCGATCCTGCGCCTGTGGCGCTCGGCTGACGAGCCGACACTCGCGGCGACGGGTGCGGGACTCCACACGCTCGGCGCGCCCGCGCTCGTGGTCTGGGGCCAGGCGGATCCGTGGCTGGCCCCGCGGCTGGGCGAGCGATACGTCCAGGCGCTGGGCAAGGCGACGCTGCATGCCGTTGCGGACGCGGGTCACTGGCCCTGGCTCGATCAGCCGGCGGTGATCGATCGCGTCGCCGGGTTCCTCAAGACGTCGGCGGAGGCAGCATGAACGCGACCGGACAGGCGGTGCTCGACCGCGCCGCCGTCAAGCCGGCGCCGAGCTCCCGTCGCGGCCGCCTGGGCCGGATCGATCCCCGCCGCCTGGCGCCGACGATGGTCGCCGCGGCGTTCGCGGTCGTCTACGTGATCGTGTCGCCGCCGAGCCTCGACCTGGCGGCGCACCTGCTTCGCGCGAAGCTGTTCTCCAGCCAGGGATTCGGGGTCTGGAACAACTGGTGGTACGGGGGACACCATGTGCCCGGCTACAGCGTGCTGTTCCCGCCGATCGCGGCCGCGCTGACGCCCCAGCTGGCCGCCGGCCTCGCGGCCTGCGGGAGCGCGACGCTGTTCGAGATGCTCGTCCGCGAGCAGTTCGGCGAGGACGCGTGGGTCGGAGCGCTGTGGTTCGGGGCCGGCACCGCGACGAACCTGTTCACGGGCAGGCTGACGTTCGCGTTCGGCCTGCTGCCCGCGATCGCGAGCGCGCTGGCGCTGGCACGCCGGCGAACCGGGCTCGCGGTGCTTCTCGGCGTGATCACGGCGCTGGCGAGCCCGGTGGCGGCGCTGTTCGCCGCGCTCGCGGCGGCCGCATTCGCGATTGGCCGGTATGCGAGCGAGCGGCGGATCGGCGCCATCCTCCCGGGCCTGGCCGTGATCGTCGCGGCGCTTGCGCCGGTGGCGTTGCTGTCGATCGCGTTCCCGGAGGGCGGAAGCGAGCCGTTCACGCTCGCCACGTTGTGGCCGATCCCCGCGATCGCGCTGGTGGCGCTGATGATCATCCCCAAGCGCCAGGTGACGCTGATCGCCGGCGTGGTCCTCTACGCCCTCGGGTGCATCGCGTCGTACAAGGTGGCCACGCCGGTCGGCAGCAATGCGGCGCGGCTCGGCCCGCTGGTGGCGGGCCCACTCGCGGCGCTGCTGTTGTGGCCACGCCACAAGGGCTGGCTGATCGCGACCGTGCTGCCGCTCGCCTACTTCCAGTGGCAGGCGCCGATCCGCGACGTGCGGACGTCGGCGGGAGACCCGTCGGTCAAGGCTTCCTACTACGAGCCGCTGCTCTCCTTCCTGGAAGCACAGCCGGGGCCGCCGTTCCGGGTAGAAATCCCGTTCACCCGCTTTCACTGGGAGGCGTACGAGGTGGCGCCGCGCTTCCCGCTCGCGCGAGGCTGGGAGCGCCAGCTCGACATCAAGTACAACGGGCTGTTCTACGACGGCCGCCTGACGCCGGCGACGTATGACGCGTGGTTGCATCAGCTCGCGGTCAGGTTCGTCGCGGTCTCCAACGCCGACCTCGACTACTCGGCGCACAAGGAGACCGCGTTGATCGACCGCGGGCTGCCGTACCTGCGGCTGGTCTTCAAGAGCGCGCACTGGCGCGTCTACGCGGTTGCGGATCCGACGCCGATCGCCCATGGCGCGGCGAGTCTCCGCGCGCTCGGTCCAAGCTCGCTCACCCTGCAGGCCACCCGCCCGGGCGCCGTTGCACTGCGCGTTCGGTTCACGCCCTACTGGGCTCTGGGCCAGGGCTCCGGATGCGTGGTCGACGACCACGGATTTACGTCGCTGCGCCTGCGCCGGGCCGGCCCGGTCCGGCTCGTCACGCGGTTCTCGCTGAGCCGGATCGGCTCGACCTCGCCTCGCTGCAACTGAGTTGCGGCTGTCGTTCTGCGGCGACCGTCACAGAAGCCGCGGGCCCAGGCGGTAGGATCATTGGTCCCGCCCATGCGTAGCCGCCTTCGAGTCATCGAGCGGAGGGTTCTCCCTCGCGGTTGGAAGGATCTGCTCCGTCAGATCGCGTTGTTCGCAATCGCGTTCCTGCTCTACAACCTGGTGCGGGGTCTAGTCGGACACGGAAGCATCTACAAGCCGTTCGGCGACGCGATGAGGATCATCGACCTGGAGCGCACGCTGCACGTTTTCGTGGAGCCGAGCATCCAGGGCTGGGCCCAGAACAAGCACTGGCTGATGGACGTGGCCGACTGGACGTACCTGAACGGCCATTTTCTCATCACCCTGGCCGCGCTGGCGTGGATGTACACGCGCCGCAACGGCTCGTTCTACTTCGTGCGCAACATGTTCATGATCTCGATGGCGCTGGCGCTTGTCGGCTACGGGTTGTTCCCAACCGCGCCGCCGCGCCTCATGCCCGAGTGGGGGTTCACGGACTCGGTCTCGCAGTTCCTCCTGGGATCGACGCAACACATCGACAACGGCCCCGGTAGCGCGTTCCTGAACATGTACGCGGCGGTCCCGTCCATGCACGTGTGCTTTGCGGTGATGATCGGCTGGTCGATGTCGAGACTGGTGTCGTGGCGGCCGGCGAAGATCGCCTGGTGCGTGTACCCGCTGCTGGTGACGTTCGTGGTCGTCGCCACCGCTAACCACTACCTCGCCGATGTGTTCCTCGGCGCGGTCGCCGCCGGCCTGTCGGCGTTGCTCGCCCACCGCCTGCTCGCCCGCGCAAGGCCCGACATCTGGGCCTTTGATCCCGCCGCGGCGTGACCGCGCTCTCTATCGTCCCCTGAGCGATGCCCCAGCAGACCAAGCCACCGCGGGTTCGGCCGGACCGTTTCACCCGGGTGCGTCCCCGCCGCAACGGTGCGGCCACCCAGGCGATGATGCGCGAGCGCCTGATCGAGTCGCGCCTGACCCCGAACGCGATCTCCCTGACCGGCTTCGCGCTCAACCTCGCCGCCGCTGGACTGGTCGTGGGCCGCCTGTTCTTCCTCGCCGGGATCGCGTTCATCGTCGGCTCGGTGATGGACACGCTCGATGGTCGCTACTCGCGGATGTCGGGCAAGGGCACGCCGTTCGGCGCGTTTCTGGACTCCACCCTGGACCGGCTCGAGGAGGGAATCGTGCTGACGGCCGTCGGCGCCTACTTCGCCTCGCGTCACAATGAGGTCGCCGCCGCCGCCACGGTTGCCGCGGTGCTGTTCTCGCTGATGGTCTCCTACACCCGGGCCCGCGCCGAGGCGCTCGGCGTGGCCTGCAAGGTCGGCCTCGCGACTCGCCCGGTGCGGGTCGTGATCCTCTCCGCAGGGTTGGTGTTCGCCAAGGGTGCCTCGCTGGGTCACTTCGAGCTGCTGGCGGCCGCCGTGTACGTGCTCGCGGCGCTCACCTTCGTGACGACGGTGCAGCGGATCCTGCACGTGCGCAAGCAGCTCGCCGTTGCCCCGCCGATCTAGCGGACCGCCCGGCGAACCGCCCCGGCGCGACGGCGCGAGATGTAACGAACGGGCCCGCGGGGCCTAAGTTGGGGGGTGCCGCTGTGCAGCGGTGCGCCGGCCAAACTCATCTCTGTAAAGGAAAACGACAGTGAGCACTGCCAACGGTTCCACAGACGGCGTCGCGCGCCACCAGGAGGACAAGGTGCGCGTGGCGATCATCGGCGTGGGTAACTGCGCGAGCTCGTTCGTGCAAGGCGTGCAGTACTACCGCGACACCGATCCTCGCGAGTCCGTTCCCGGCCTCATGCACGTCGACCTCGGCGGCTATCACGTGCGCGACATCGCATTCACCGCGGCCTTCGACATCGACGCCGAGAAGGTCGGCAAGGACCTTTCATCCGCGATCTTCTCCGGGCAGAACAACACGATCAGGCTCGTCGACGAGGTGCCGCCCCTGGGCGTGGAAGTGCACCGCGGCATGACCCACGATGGGCTCGGCAAGTACCTCAAGCAGAAGATCGTCAAGGCGCCCGGTCCGACGGCCGACATCGTCGAGATCCTCAAGCGGACCCGCACCGACGTGGTCGTCTCCTACCTGCCGGTGGGCTCCGAGCAGGCCACCAAGTGGTACGTGGAGCAGATCCTCGAGGCGGGGTGCGGTTTCGTCAACTGCATCCCCGTGTTCATCGCCCGCGAGGACTACTGGAACAGGCGCTTCAAGAAGGCGGGCCTGCCGATCGTCGGCGACGACATCAAGTCACAGGTCGGGGCGACGATCGTGCACCGCGCGCTGGCGAGGCTGTTCCATGACCGCGGCGTCAAGCTGATGCGTACCTCGCAGCTCAACGTCGGCGGCAACATGGACTTCTACAACATGCTCGAGCGCGAGCGGCTTGAATCCAAGAAGATCTCCAAGACCAACGCGGTCACCTCGATCATGGGACACACCCTCCCCGCCGATGACGTCCACGTCGGTCCCTCGGACTACGTGCCGTGGCTGACCGACCGCAAGTGGGCTCACATCCGCCTCGAGGGCCAGGCCTTCGGCGACGTGCCGCTGACCGCGGAGCTCAAGCTCGAGGTGTGGGACTCACCGAACTCGGCGGGGATCGTGATCGACGCCGTGCGCTGCTGCAAGCTGGCGTTGAACCACGGCCTCTCCGGCCAGCTGGACGGTCCCAGCTCGTACCTGATGAAGTCGCCGATGAACCAGCGGCCGGACTCCGAGGCGCAGGAGCTCACCGAGAAGTTCATCGCCAAGTACGCGCGCAAGCCGGTCACCAAGTCCGCCCGGGCCAAGGCCCCTGCGAAGACGACGAAGTAGCGCAGCGCACTATCCTCAGCGCGTGCCCGAGCGGCTCGCGATTGCCCAGGTCACCCCGTTTGCGTGGGAGGCGGCCAACGAGGTACGGGACTATGTCCGGCACGTCTCGGAGGAGCTGACCCGGCGCGGGCACCGGGTCCTGATCATCGCGCCGTCGACCTCGATCGAGCTCGTGCGCGACAGCCGGCGCGCGATCCGGACCCGGCCCGAAGCACTGCTGGAGCGCGCCGCCGAGGAGCCGCTCGTGCTCGGGGTCGGCGAGGTGCTGCCGTTCTCGCCGACGCGGCGGCGCGCGGCATCGCTGCCGGTGGATGTGGCGCGGACGATCGAGGAGGCGCTCGCCAGCCTCCGCCTCGACGTGGTCCAGGTGCACGAGCCGTTTGCCCCCAGCGCCTCGAGCGTCGCGCTGCGACACTCCCGGGCGCTGAACGTGGGCAGTTTCCATGCGCCCACCGAGCGGTTGCTGTCGACCCAGCTCGCGCGCCCGCTCTCGCGGCTGTTCTTCGGGCGGTTGGACGCGCGCACGGCGAGCTACAACGCCACCCGCGATCTGATCCAGCAGTTCTTCCCGGCCGACTACCGGGTGATCCTGCCCGGTGCCGATCCCGTGGAGCGCCGCGCCGAGCGGCCGCCGGTCGAGATCCTGCTGATCGCCGACGAGGAGCGTGCGGCGCTGCGGGTGTTCCTGCGGGCGCTGCGATTGATTCCGCTCGACTGCGACTGGCACGCCACCGTGTGGTCGCGGCGCCCGCTGACCGGGTCGGCGGCGCTCAGCCGGGCGCTGCGCGCCCGGATCGAGTTCGTCGACGCCGAGCGGATCAGCGAGCGCCATGCGCTCGCCGCAGCCGATGTCTTAGTGCTCGCCTCCGAGGGGCTGCGGACGATCCCGGGGGCGCTGGTGCGCGCGTTGGCGGCGGGGGTGATCCCTGTGGCCTCGCGCCTTGCAGTCTACGAAGAGCTGCTTTCCGATGGCGAGTTCGGCGACGGCTTCATCCCCGGCGACGTGGAGACGCTCGCCTCCCATCTCTCCCGGCTCGCCTCGACGATACCTCGGCGCGATCCGGCGCAGTTGCGGATGCTGCGCTCGAGGTTCGCATGGTCGCGCGTCGCCGACGAGCTCGAGGACGTCTACGCGACGCTGGTCTCGCGGCGCCACGACGGCCGCGGCGACAGCGCGATCCGCGCCCGGCTGCGCTCGCGGCGCATGGTCGACGTCGACCTGCACATGCACACCGACCACTCCTATGATTGCGCCACGCCGGTCGAGGTGCTGCTCGCCGAGGCCCGGGCCCGTGGACTCGGGGCGATCGCGATCACCGACCACAACGAAATCTCCGGCGCCCAGGCTGCCAGGGAGCTGGCCGACGGGATCAACGTGATCGTCGGCGAGGAGGTCAAGACGGGAGACCAGGGCGAGGTGATCGGCCTGTTCATCGAGGAGAAGATCCCGCGCGGGATGACGTTGCAGGCGACGATCGCCGAGATCAAGCGCCAGGGCGGCCTGGTGTACGTCCCGCACCCATTCGACCGCCTGCACTCCGTTCCCGACTACGAGCACCTGCTCGACGTGCTCGACGGCGTCGACGCGATCGAGGTCTTCAACCCCCGCGTGGCGATCATGGAGTTCAACGACGAGGCGGTCCGGTTCGCGGCCAAGTACCGGATCCCGGCCGGCGCGGGCTCGGACGCGCACGTTCCCCAGGGCCTGGGATCGGTTCGGATCCGGATGCGGGAGTTCGACGGGCCGGGTGAATTCCTTCAGTCGCTGCGCGACGCCGACATCGTCCGCAACCCGGCCAGCCTGCTCTACGTGCAAGCGCTCAAGTTCCTGCAGACCAAGGCGTTACCCGAGTCCGCGCGCCGGGCCTCGCGCGACCGGCGGGTCCGCCGTGCCACCGGCCGAGACCGGGTCGCCGACCGCGACCGCCGCAAGTCCTGATGCACTCGCAAGGACAAGCTCGCGAGCCGTCCAATCCGGCAGGGATGCCCGCCACCGACGACGAGATCCGAGAGAAGTACCTGGAGCGCGCGATTCGCGAGCTCAACGCTTTCGCCCGCGAGGCGCAGGCCTGCACGTACTGCCCGCGGGGCCAGCTGATGCCGGTGCTGGGGTCGGGCCACCCCCAGGCCGACATCTTCCTGGTCAAACACTCCGCGCGTCCGTCGGAAGTCGAGGAAGGCGTCGCGTTCTACGGCCGCACCGGCAACGCGTTGATGAAGTCGCTCAAGCGCCTGTCGATCGATCCGCTCGCCGTCTACGGAACGCTGTGCGTCAAGTGCCCGGTCCCCGATCCCGCGATCGCCGATCCCGCCTGCGTCGCCAGGCTCGCCGAGGAGCTGGCGATCGTCTCCCCGAAGATCGTGGTCGTAATGGGCCCCGACGCCCTCGGGGTCGTCAACGAGCTCGAGATCCCGCTGAGCCGCGAGCTGAGCCCCTCGCCGGGGGAGCTCCAGCGGCTGACGCCGACAATCGAAGCGCTGTACGTACCGAACATCGACGACGCGCTCGACGAGGAGGGCGCCAAGCGCGAGTTCTGGTCCTCGTTTCGGGTGCTGGGACAGTGGTGGGCCGACCTGCCGCCGTACTGAGTCCCCCACCGCAATTACGGTCGCCGCGAAGGACTAAGATCGGCCCCATGAACCTAGAGGAGAGGTCACTGGATCAGATCGGCGACCGTTGCGAGGAATGCGGAGCGAAGCTGACGCCGGCAGAGCTGCAGGCGGTGCTGGAGTCGGGCGGCCCGGCCTTGTGCTCGATTCACGCCGCAGAGGATGAGCCGGGCCTCGTGGCCGACGAGGAAGGGTTCAGCAGCGACGAGTGACGTCGGGCGCGGCGGGAATCAGCTGAACGTGGTGAGCACGATCTTGCCGAGCTTTCCGCCCGCGGCGAACCGCTGGTAGGCGTCCTGCGCCCGCTCGAGCGGGTAGGTCTCGGCGAGCACAACCCGGACCGCGCCCGAGGCAAGCAGCGGCAGCACAGACCGCTCCAGCGCCCGCGCGGTCAGCGCCTTCTCCTCGAGCGGCCGCGGCCGCAGGGTCGAGGAGTGAATACGGGCGCGCTTGCCCATCATCATGCGCAGATCGATCTCGGCCTTTGCGCCGGCCCCGATCCCGATCACGGTGACCCTGCCATGGAGGTTCAGCGCCGCGAGGTCCTCGGCCAGGTTGGGGGCTCCGACGAGCTCGAGGATCACGTCGAACGGGCCGTGCTCGGCGAATCCCTCCGGGGCGATCACCTCGGCCCCGAATGTCGCGACCGCGTCGTGCGCATCCGGGTTGCGGACGGTCGCAGTGACGCGGGCGCCGGCGGCGCGGCCGAGCTGGATCGCGGCGGTGCCGACGCCCCCCGCGCCGCCATGGACGAGGAGACGCTCGCCGGATCTCAGCCCCGCTTGGGTGAAGATCGCGTCGTGCGCGGTCGTGAACACCTCGGGCACCCCGCCGGCGTGCACCCAGTCGAGGTTCTCCGGGATCGGCATCAGGATCCGCTCGTGGACGACGGCGAGCTCGGCCTGGCCGCCGCCGGCGACGATCCCCATCACGCGGTCGCCTTCGGAGAATCGCGCCGCACCCGGTCCCCGGGCCACGACCTCGCCTGCCAGCTCGAGCCCAGGGATGTCCTGCGGCGCGCCCGGCGGGGCGGGATAGTGCCCGCGCAGCTGCATCGTGTCGGCGCCGTTGAGGCCCGCCGCCCGCACTCGCACCAGGCACTCGCCCGCCCCCGGCTTGGGATCGGGATGGTCCTCGACGATGAGCTGCTCGTCGCGAATCGTGACCGCTCGCATCGCCGGCGGAACCCTACCTGCGGTCGAGCACCGCCACACACTCGATGTGCGGCGTCTGGGGGAACATGTCGACGGGGCGGACGCGGCGCAGCTCGTAGCCTGCCTCGATCAGCTGCGCGGCGTTGGGGGCCAGCGTGGTCGGGTTGCAGGACACGTAGACCAGGCGGCGGGGCGCCGCCTCGATGATCCTGCGCACGATCTTGGCCGACAGGCCGGCCCGCGGCGGGTCGACGACGATCACGTCGGGATGGCTGGCTTGGGCGGCGAGCTCGCGCAGCGCGAGCCGGACGTCGCCGGCGAAGAAGCGGGCGTTGTCGATCTCGTTGCGCCGGGCGTTGGCGATCGCGTCGGCGATTGCCGACTCGACCAGCTCGAGGCCCCAAACCTCGGCCACCCGCGGCGCCATCAGCAGCCCGATCGTGCCGATCCCGCAATAGAGGTCGTAGAGGCGCTCGAAACCGCTCAGGCCGGCGTATTCGATCGCCAGCCCGTAAAGCCGCTCGGCCATCTCGGTGTTGGTCTGAAAGAACGCCTCCGATGAGATCGCCAGCCGGATCCCGGCGATCTCCTCTTCGATCCGATCGACGCCGCTGAGCAGCTCCGTGTCGCCGCCCTGGGTGGTCTCCGCGCCGCCGTCGATGCGGGTCCACAGCAGGCCCGCCAACGGCTGGGCGGCGGCGGCGAGGCGCTCGGAGTCAAGCTCGCCGGTAGCGGTGACCAGCCGCGCCTGGAGCTGGCCGGTGCGGCGGCCCTCTCGCACCACCAGGTTTCGCAGGAGGCCCTCTCCGGAGCGACGGTCGTAGGCCTTCAGGCCCTGCTCCCGGCACCACCCGACCACACGCTCGCGCGCCTCGTTGCCGGCCTCGGAGGCCAGCAGGCAGTCGCGCACCTCGGCGATCTGATCCCAGCGACCCGGCGCATGGAAGCCGCAGACGAGCCGGCCGCCATGATCGGTGCCGAACGAGTACTCGAGCTTGTTGCGATAGCGCCAGGTCTGCACCGCCGGAACGATCGGCTCGAGCGCGAAGTCCTCGAGGCGGCCCAGCCGCCGCAACGCGTCGTCGACCTGCTGCTGCTTGATCTCGAGCTGGCGTTCGTAGCGCAGCACCTGCCAGGGAGCGCCGGGGTGGTCGGCCACGGGCTCGATCCGGTCGTCACCGGGTTGCAGGATCTCAACCGCTCGGGCCTCTGCATAAGCACGTTTGGATTTGCCGACCACGGCCCGCACGCGGTCTCCGGGGACGGCGTCGGAGACGAATACGACGTAGCCATCGAGCCGGGCGACGCCGGCGCCGCCGAACGCCAGCGAGTCGATCTGCAGCTCGAGCTCATCGCCGCGGGCGGGCCGAATCCTGGTCGAGGGCCGGGTGCTCATCACGCTTGGCGCTCGCCGCCGGGCTACCTGTTAAGCGCGCGTTCGATCGCGGCCAGGACCGACTTGCGATTGGCGTGGCGGCGCTCGTAATCGCGCACGGTGCGCAGCTCCGCGGGAGTCAGGCCCTTGAGCCGCTCGGTGGCCTGCCGCGCGGTCAGGTCGTCGTAGGCGAGGATCGGCAGCCACGGTTCAACCCCGACCGTCCGGCGGACTCGGCCCGCCGATCTGATCAAGTGCTCCACCGGATCGGCCAGGCGGGTTCGCTTGGTCGCGGAATCGATCTGCCCGCGGCCCCGCTCGAGCATCCGCTCGATGTCCGCCAGCACGTTGTCGGTCTGCTCGCGCCCGCGCCGAACCAGCTCGGTGACGAGATCGTTCGCGTCCGATCGGGTCAGTCGCCCCCGCTCGGCCGCCTCATCGAGCGTGTCCTGGATCCGCGCACGGCTCAGCATCACGAGGTCGAGCGGCCTGATGACGGCGTTGGTGAGCTGCTCGACCAAGCCCGTCATCCCGTTTGCGCCCCCCGGGCTGTCGGTTTGCCTGGAGCCGCGTGACGGCTTGGTGGGCGCGGACCGTGACGATGATTTCGATGCAGCCATTGTCTCCCTCTCCTGGCCGATGAGGTAGGTCCAGCGTATCCGACCGTCGTCACGATCCAATCAGGAACTCGAGCAGGGCCTTCTGTGCGTGACGGCGATTCTCGGCCTGCTCCCAGATTCGCTGGCGCTCTCCGTAGAGCACCTCGGCGCTGATCTCCTCGCCGGGGTGCGCGGGCAGGCAGTGGAGCGCAATCGCGTTGGGCGCGGCGGCGTCGAGCAGCGCGTCATCGAGCCGATATGGCGCAAGCGCACCGCGTCGCTGCGCGGCGGTCTGCGGGTCGTCGTTCATGCTCACCCAGACGTCGGTATAGACGGCGTCGGCACCCCGCGCCGCCGCCGCGGGATCTTCGGTGAGGAAGGCGTCCCCGACCTGCTCGAGCCCGTATCCGGGCGGCGTTGCCACGCGGACGCCGACGCCGGCGATCGCGCCGAGCAGCGCGAGCGATCGCGCCACGTTGTTGCCGTCGCCGACGTATGCGACGGTCAGGCCGTCGAGCCGGCCGAAGTGCTCGCGCAGAGTCATCAGGTCGGTCAGCGCCTGACAGGGGTGATGGCCCGCGGTCAGCATGTTGATGACGGGGACGCTCGCGTGCTCGGCGAGCTCGGCCACGAGCTCATCGGGACCGGTCCTGATTGCGATCGCGGCGACGTGACGCGAGAGCACGTAGGCGGTGTCGCGAATCGACTCTCCGCGGGTCAGCTGGAGATCCTCGGTGCGGAGCACCATGGGGTGCCCGCCCAGCTCGGCGATGCCGACCTCGAACGAGACCCGGGTCCGGGTCGAGGGCCTTTGGAAGATCAGCGCCACGGTCCGGCGGAGGAGCGCGTCTGAGCTGTAAGGAGCGGCCTTCAACTCGATCGCCCGTGCGATCAGCGCGTCGAGCTCATCGCGCGCGAGCTCGGCCCCGGTGAGGAAGTGGCGCGTCAAGCGCAGCAGTGTACGTTGGCGCCGTGGCGTGGAGAGTGCTGACCTGGAACCTCAAGCATGGTCGCGCGGTGCCCTCGGCCGGACGCCACCTGCTCGGCGAGTTCACCGCGGCGCTGGGCGCCTGGGAGTGGGATCTGGCGCTGCTTCAGGAAGTGCCGCCGTGGTGGCCCCCTCAGCTCGCCGCCGCGCTGGGCGCCGAGCAGCGGTCGGTGCTCACCTCGCGCAACGCCGGGCTGGCGCTGCGGCGCGCGATCGCGGTGCGCTGGCCAGACCTGATCAAGTCAAACGGCGGTGGCTGCAACGCGATCCTGGTGCGGCGGGGGGGCCCCGTCGCCGAGCATCGGACGCGGCGATTGAGTCTTCTGCCGGAGCGGCGGTGGGTGCACGGGGTGAGGCTGGGAGGGGCGCCCGGCGGCACGGACGATCCGCCGGTCCCAGCATGGGTGTGCAACCTGCACACCCAGGCGGACCCGGCCCAGGGGCGTCTCGCTGCCGCGACCGCACTGGCCTGGGCGCGGGGGATGCCGATCGTGCTCGGCGGCGACTTCAACGTCCGCGGGCTGGCGACGGAGCAGTTCAGCCGCGCCGGCGGGCACGGCGTCGACCACGTGTTCGTACACAACTTGAGGGCGATCGGGCCCGGCGAGGTGCTCGAGCCCGGCGTCCTCTCAGACCACGCGCCCGTGGTGGTCAGCGTCACGCAAGCTCAGCGCGCCGGGACCTGACCAGCTCGATGATCTCCGCCGGCGCCTTGGCGGTCGAGCCGCTGTCGAAGGGCGGCTCGGGGTCGTACTCGATCCCCAGTTGGATCGCCTGCGCGAGCTCCTCGCCGGCCAGCCGTGCGGCCAGCGTGAGCGCCATGTCGATGCCGGAGGACACGCCGGCGGCGGTGATCACCTTGCCCTGCTCCACCACTCGCCGCGTCACCGGCGTGGCCCCGTACTTTGCGAGCGCGTCGAGCAGGAGCCAGTGCGTGGTCGCCTCGAGTCCCTCGAGGACCCCGGCCGCCCCGAGCACGAGCGCACCGGTGCACACCGACGTTGTCCACCGCGACGTCTCGTGCGCGCGTCGCACCCAGGCCAGCATCATCTCGTCGTCGATCAGCGCGCGCGTCCCGAATCCGCCCGGCACCACGACCACCTCCGGATCGGTCAGCTCGTCGAGCGCGAGATCCGCGTGGAGCGCCAGCATCTGGTTCTCGGTCCGCTTTGGCCCACGCTCGGCCGCGATGAAGTTCACCGTGGCGCCCGGCAACCGTGACAGCACCTCGTACGGCCCGACCGCGTCAAGCGCCGTGATCTGGTCGAAGATCGGGATCGCGATGTTCACTGGTGACCTCCGAATCGGGGTTGCGCGCCGCCGACTTCCCGGGCGCAGACGGAGATTGTCCGCGCCCATAGCTCGGGCTGCCGGCGAGGGCGGACCGAGATTATCCGCGTCCATAGCTCCGGCTGCCGGCGAGGGCGGACCGAGATTATCCGTGTCCGACGACGGTCGACGCACGCGCAAGCTGCTCTGGTCGTTCACGGGCGGCAGACCCGAGAGGGCCCGAATAACGTCCCAGCCGGGGCGGCAGACCCGAGAGGGCCCGAATAACGTCCCAGCCGGGGCGGCAGACCCGAGAGGGCCCGAATAACGTCCCAGCCGAGCCCTCGACGCCGCCGCTCGGGACGTTGCCCCCCTCCCAGAACGGGAACGTCCCGCGCCGGCGGGGATCGGGCTCGAAAGGGACGTTTTCGGGTCGGGCTCCGCCGCGCGCGCCGCGCGCGCCGCGGGCGCGGGCGGCGCGGGCGCGGGCGGCGCGGGCGCGGGCGGCGCGGGCGCCGGAGTCCGCCGCGCGCCGCGGGCGGCGGCGGGCCTCATCCGACCCGCGGGCCCAGTGCCCGCGGACCCGCGGGCCCAGTGCCCGCGGACACGCACGTCGCAGCCCCAGGGTGCCCGCCGCCCGCGGCCCGCCCTCTACCCTCGCCCCGCCCGCAACCCGAACCCGCGCAGCACCAGCAGCGCCTTCTCTCCCAGTGAACCGCGGTTGGGCAGCACTCCAAGCTGTGTTGCCGCGTCGTAGAGGTCGAAGAACGCACGCACCCGCAGCAGCCGCCGGCGGCTGAGCTCGCAGTAGAAGACGCAGTGGACGACGATGAAGCGATTGGTCGGCGGAAGGCCCTCGAGCGCCCCCTTGTGCGTCGCCAGCAGCTTGCTGGGCGCCGCCACGAAGCGCCGATCGGTCAACCGCTCCCCGGTTCGTTCGAGGCGGGCGTCGGGGAACGCCGCCCAGAGGCGCTCGGCGTGGCGGCCCAGCGCGTCGGCTCCCTCCAGCGGCTCATCCGTCAAAGGGTCCTCGTAATGGATGCCGGGAGCGCAGAGATCCCGGAACGCCTCCGTGTCGCGGCCCGACCAGGCGGCTTCCCAGCCGTCGATCAGCTCGTCGACGTTCACGAAATGACGTCCGGGCTGTCCAGCACCGGCAGTCCCTCGTCGGGCGTCGACGCCTGCGCGTAACGGCGCCGGGGAATCCTGCCGGCGCCGCGCGCGAGCACGCCCGACTCGATGGCCAGCGCAATCGCCCGGGCCATCGCTGCCGGGTCATGGGCGCGCGAGATGGCGCTCGCGCACAGCACCGCGTCGCAGCCGAGCTCCATCGCCAGGGCGGCATCGGACGCGGTCCCGACTCCGGCGTCGAGCACCACCGGCACCCCGGCACGCTCGATCATGATCGAGATGTTGTACGGATTGCGGATCCCCATGCCGCTGCCGATCGGCGACCCCAGGGGCATCACCGCGGCGCAACCGATGTCCTCGAGCCGCCGCGCCAGCACGGGATCATCGGTGGTGTAGGGCAGCACGACGAACCCGTCGTCGACCAGCGCCTCGGCGGCGTCGACAAGCTCGACGGCATCGGGCAGGAGCGTGCGGTCATCGCCGATCACCTCGAGCTTGATCCAATCGGTTGCAAACGCCTCTCGCGCGAGCTCGGCGGTGGTGATCGCGTCGCGCGCGGTGAAGCAGCCGGCGGTGTTCGGGAGCACCTGGACCCCGGCCTCGTCGAGCACGTCGAGGATCGAGCCGCGCGCGGCAGGGTCCAGACGCCGAAGCGCCACCGTGCACATCTCCGCACCGGAGGCGGCGAGAGCGTCGGCTAGCAGCTCGTGGCTGGTAAATCCACCCGTGCCGAGGATCAGGCGCGACGCGAACTGCCGTCCCGCGATCGTGAAGATCTCGCTCATCTGCATCAGCCTCCTTGAACCGCTGCTACGACCTCGACTCGCGCCCCGCCGGCGAGTTCGGTGCTGGACCAGGCGCCCCGGCGAACCACCTCTCCGTCGACCGCGACCGCAACCCCGCGACCGTCGGGCGCGCCGGGAAGCGTCTGCACCAGGTCTGCGACAGTCGCTTCCGATCGCAGCTCGCGCCGCTCGCCGTTGACGAACACCTCGACGCTCATACCTGCAGGGCCACCTTCGCGAAACGAGCGGCGCCGAATGGGCCGGCCAGCTCGTGTGGCTGCGCCCCCGTGAGCGCCCGGGCGAGGATCTCGGCTGTGATCGGCGTCAACAAGATCCCGTGACGGTAGTGCCCGGTGGCCCACAGCAGCCCCTCCAGCGCACTCGGTCCGAGCACCGGCGCGTTGTCAGGGGTGGTGGGACGCAGGCCCGCGACGAGCTCGTCGATCACGAGCTCGGCGATCCCGGGGACCAGCTCGATCGCGTCGCGCAGCTGCTCGAAGATCGCGCCGGCGGTGATCGTCGTGTCGAATCCGCGCTCCTCCATCGTCGCGCCGAGAACATAACGGCCGTCGCCCCGCGGGACCACGTACCCGGGGCTCATCCGCAGCACCCGCGTCAGGAGCCCCGGACCGGTTGGGTCGTGCATCTGCAGCGTCTGTCCCTTGACCGGGCGCAGCGGCGCACGCGCATCCTCGGGGATCCCCTGCAGCGAGGAGGACCACACGCCGGCGGCGACCACGACCTGTGCCGCGGCCACCTCGTCGCCGGCGGCCAGGCGGACGCCGTTGGCGCGTCCGCCTGCGACCAGCACCTCCGCCACCTCGCAGCCAGTCCGCAGCTTGCCGCCGGCGCGTCGCAACGCCTCGGCCAACGCGGCGGTGAGCGCGCGCGGGTCGATCACATGATCGTCTGGGACATCGAGCGCGAGCCGGAGCGCCGGGGCCAGCCCAGGCTCGAGCCGCCGTGCCTCGCTGGCTCGCAGACGCCGCACCGGCAGTCCCAGGCCGGTACGCATCGACAGCTCCCGCTCCAGCGCCTCCGCCTCGTCGCGATCGCGCGCCGCCGCCAGCGTCCCGCAGCCGAGGTAGCCTGGATCGAGGCCCGACGCGTCCCTGAGCTCGTCGACGAAGGCCGGGTAGGCGCTCGCGCTGGCGAGCGACAGGCGCAGCAGCGACTGCTCCTTGGGGCTTGCCTCGCTGATTGGCGCGATCATGCCGGCGGCTACGTGCGAGGCGCCCGCGCCCGGCTCGGCGCGTTCGAGCACGATCACGCTCAGGCCGCGCTGTGCGGCCCGCCAGGCCACGGCGAGGCCGATGACGCCTCCGCCGACGACGGCCAGGTCAAATGAGCTGCTGCTACTGCGCAAGATTCATCACCTCCCTGCGCCGGCATTATCCGGTTCAGGTTCAGACGGTCGGCGAGATCAAATGTCCGCCCTCTCAGCCCGGGTTGGTAGGGCTCCCGTTGCAACCAATCCTAGCGCGGCGCTCCTGGCAGACTGGTGACCATGGACGCCAGACGCCAGCGCCTGCGGGAAGCGCGCCTTTACCTGGTCTGCGACGACCGCCCGGAAGAGTTCCTCGACGCGGCCCTGCGCGGGGGCGTGGACATCGTCCAGCTGCGGATCAAGCAGGGTCCCGATGCAGCGATCCTCGCCGTCGCGCAACGGTTCACGGCCGTTTGCGAGCAGCGGGGCGCGCTGTTCATCCTCAACGACCGTCCCGACCTCGTGCAGACCGCGGGTGCCGACGGGGTCCACGTCGGCCAGGGTGACCTGCCGCCCGCTCGGGCGCGCGAGCTTATCGGCGACGATCGCCTCGTGGGGCTCTCCACGCACACGCCCGAGCAGGTCGATGCAGCCGCCGGCCTCCCGGTCGACTACATCGGCGTCGGCCCTGTATTTCATACCCCCACCAAGCCCGGTCGCCCGCCTGTCGGGCTCGAGCTGGTCCGCCACGCGGCGGCGAATGCGACGGTCCCGTTCTTCGCGATCGGCGGGATCTCGACGGCGAACGCCGGCTCCGTCAACGCGGCCGGAGCGGCTCGGATCGCAGTCGTGCGGGCGCTGACCGAGGCCGCCGAGCCCGAGCGGGTCGCCGCCGAGCTGCGGGCGCTGATCGCCGGCGGCGAGCCCACGGAGGCGCGCGTTGAGCCAGCGTAGTCGCAAGCGGGGACGCCGGGGCAAGCCGGCGCCGGCGGCCGTGGCCGCCGAGCAGCAGGCCGTCGCCGCGTCGAGCCGGAACACCGCCGTCGCCGGGTCGAGCCAGAACACCGCCGTCGCCGGGGGTCGCCCGCCACAGCGACCGGCCGCCCCGGTCGGGCGCTCCGAGCAGCGAAACGCCGCCGTCAGGGCCACGCTGGTCCCGTTCGCTGCGGGCGAGCGCCCCTGGTCGATCAAGATCGCGGCGCTGATCGCGCTGAGCGTCGGCGCCGGCGACCTTGTCGACGTGATCCTGGGCGGCAGGAGCTCGTTCGGCGGGACCCACACGGGCGTCGCCGGCGTCGTCCTCTTTTCCCTGCTGATGATCGTCTGCGCGGTGGGGATGTGGCAGATGCGCTACTGGGCGGTGCTCGGCTTCCAGGCGGTGCTGGCGATCGTCGTGCTGATCTTCGCGCTGCTGCTTGTCCGCGCGAGCAACCTGCTCGGGTTCGTCGTCCCGATCGTGATCATCGGCGCCGGCGGCACGTTGTTCTTCAAGCTCGTGCGCGTGCTCAGCCGCCTGCAGATGCCCAAGCACCCGGGCCGCTGAACAGGGGGCGGCGAGCGGCCGGCCTCGCCCCCGACGCTTCAGCTAGGCTCAGATTCATGGCGGATTCCGCGTATGACTGCGTCGTGATCGGCTCCGGCCCGGGTGGCTACGTGGCCGCGATCCGCGCCGCGCAGCTGGGGATGAAGACAGCGGTGATCGAGAAGGACAAGGTCGGCGGGCGCTGCCTGAACTACGCTTGCATCCCCGCCAAGGCCGTGCTGCGGGTCGCAGACGTCCTCTCGGAGGTGCGCGACGCGGACGACTTCGGGATCAAGGTCGCCGAACCCGAGGTCGACTACCCGGCCGTCAGCGCGCGCCGCGAGAAGGTGATCTCGACCCTCACCGGCGGCGTCGCCGGCCTGTTCAAGAAGAACAAGATCGAGCTGATCGAGGGCGAGGCCTCGCTGACGGGCAACGGAAGCGTGGCGGTCAACGGCGACCAGATCGCCGCCAAGACGATCGTGCTCGCCACCGGATCGGTCAAGCTGCCGATCCCGGGCACCCAGTTCGGCGGACGCGTGATCGGCACCGAGGAGGCCTGGGCGCTCTCGGAACTGCCGGCGACGATGGCGGTCGTGGGCGCGGGCGCCTCCGGCACGGAGATCGCGTCTGGGTATGCGCGGCTCGGCGTCAAGGTGCTCCTGTTCGAGGCGCTGGACCGGGTGCTGCCGACCGAGGACGCCGACATCTCCAAGGTGGCCGAGCGCGGACTCAAGCGCCAGGGCATCGACATCCACACGGGCACGCTGGTGAAGGACGTCAAGACGACAGATGGCAGCGTCACGTTCACCCACGGCGAGGCCTCGGGGGAGGTCGACTGGCTCGTGATCGCGGCCGGCCGCGGGCCCGACGTCGAGGCGCTGGGCCTCGACGGCGCCGGTGTCAAGCTCGATGACGGCGGGCGGGTCGCCGTCGACGGCGCGATGCGGACGAGCGCCGAGGGCGTCTACGCGATCGGAGACCTCGTTCACGGACCGGCGCTCGCACACAAGGCATCCGACGAGGGCGTGATCGCGGTCGAGGACGCGGCCGGTCTGGACACCCATCCGATCGAGTACCCCGACGTTCCGCGCGTCACGTTCTGCACCCCCAACGTGGCCAGCTTCGGTCTCACCGAGGAGCAGGCGCGGGAGCAGGGCTACGACGTGACGGTCGGCAAGGTCCAGTACGGCGCCGTCGGCGCCGGCGCCGTCTACGGCGACCGCACCGGGATGATCAAGATCGTCGGGGAGAAGAAGTACGGCGAGCTGCTCGGGGGTCACATCGTCGGCGCCAAGGCGACCGAGCTGATCCAGGAGCTGGTCAACGCACGGCTGCTCGAGGGCGGATATCCCGAGATCGCCCGGACCATCCACGGCCACCCGACCCTGTCCGAGGCGGTCATGGAAGCGGCTCGCGCCGCCGACGGATGGCTGATCCACGGCTGAGGTGACAGTGGCGGCAGCCGCGACCTCGACGCAGCCGATCTTCTACTACGACCTCGGCAGCCCGCGCTGCTACCTGCTCGCGGAGCGGATCATGGCCGAGCTCCCGGCGGCGCCCGAATGGGAGCCGGTGCTGGGCGCCGATCTCGGCCTGCCCGAGCCCGAGCCCGACCGCAACGCGCTCGAGCGGATTGCCTGCGAACGCGGGATGCAGCCCCTGCGCTGGCCCCGGAGCTGGCCGCCGGACGCCGCCATGGCGACGCTCGCCGCCACATATGCCAAGCAGATCGGTCGCGCGGTCGCCTTCTCGCTGGCGTGCTTTCGCCAGGCGTTCGCCGGCGGGCGCGACCTCGGCGACGAGAACACCGTCCTGATCGCCGCGGCCGCGTGCGAGATGCACCCGACCGCCGTGCTCAAGGGCATCCGATCGCGCGCAGTGACCGAGGCGCTGGCCCGGGCCGGCGAGCGGGCGAGAGCCGCCGGCGTGGACCGCCTGCCGGCGATCGCGGTGGGCGAGCGGACGTTCGGGGAGATCGGGGAGGCCGCGCGCGCGCTGAAGCATCAGGGGGGCCTGCGGTGAAAGCCAACCGGAGGTTCGAGCTGATCGTCTCTCGCGGCGGGCTCGAGCCCGCGTTCATGGCCGACCGGCGCCGGCTGGACCGGATCGAGGTCGTCTCGGTCGACGACGGCGAGGTGATCCTCTTCTGGGAGCTCCCGGCCAAGCAGGCGGCCAAGCTGCTCAAGCTGCTGCGCGCCGACATCGTCAACCTGGACGCCGACGAGTTCATCCCCACCTGGGGCGGGCTTGACCTGGAGGACCTGTTCTGAGCTCGCTCGGGGCCAAGGGCGAGACGCGGATCGAGGAGCCGACGGCCGCCGAGCGCGCGATCGCCCGGCGTTCCGCGGAGTCCAGGGCCACGATCCCGGACCTCGAGCTCCGCGCCGAGGTCGACGTGGGGGCATCGCTGCGGCCGAGCGCCGAGCAGGGATCGTCGATCACGGCGATCCTCGTTCGCGCCTGCGCGGTGGCGCTGCGCGCCGTGCCGCGAGCCAACGGCGCCTACCGGGACGGGCGCTTTGAGCTGTACTCGCGCGTCAACGTCGGCGTGGTGCTCGCGAGCGAGCGCGCCTACGTGATCCCGACGGTGTTCGACGCCGACCGCAAGGCCGTCCCGGACCTGTCGGCCGAGCTCGAACAGCTGACACGCGGCGCGGACGCCGGCGAGCTCTCGCCCCCGGCGTTCTCGGGGGCCACGTTCACGCTCTCAAACGTCGGCGAGCTCGGCGTGGACGCGTCGACGATCGTCGTCAATCCTCCCCAGGCGGCGGCGCTCGCCGCGGGGGCGATTCGGAACGAGCCGGTGGTGCGCGGCGGGGAGATCGTGGCGGGCCAGGCGATGAC
Organism: uncultured Solirubrobacterales bacterium; assembly: GCA_963723675.1. Classification (GTDB taxonomy): domain Bacteria; phylum Actinomycetota; class Thermoleophilia; order Solirubrobacterales; family Solirubrobacteraceae; genus Palsa-465. The sequence goes on from CAVRRW010000001.1 coordinate 194,471, forward strand.
CGTGACGCTGGCCTGCGATCACCGGATCCTCTACGGCGCGCAGGCGGCCCGCTTCTTGAGCGAGATCACTGCAGCGCTCACCGGCGGGAGCCTGTAGGAACCCCGTCCAAAGCGGGCACAATCCCTTCCAGATGGGCCTCAGCGAAGCAGCGGCGCTGGCGAGCCGGCTCCGATCGGTGGTCGCCGACGAGCGCGTGCTCGCCGCGATCGCCGCTACCCCGCGCGAGCGCTTCGTGCCCGCGAGCGAGCGACACCGGGCGTATGAGAACGTGGCGCTTCCGATCGATTGCGGTCAGACGATCTCGCAACCGCTGGTGGTCGCGCGGATGCTCGAGATGCTCGGCCTGCGCAGCGACGATCGCGTCCTCGACGTCGGCACGGGGTCGGGCTACCACGCGGCGCTGCTGGCGCAGCTCGCAGACCACGTATGGACGATCGAGCGCCATCGCGAGCTGAGCGCCTTGGCCCAGGAAGCGATCACGGGACTGGGGATCGAGAACGTCACGTTCGTCGTCGGCGACGGCTGGAACGGCCTCCCCGCAGAGGCACCGTTTGACGCGATCAACGTCGCCGCGGCGACCGGCGACAGCGCGCCGACGGCGCTCGAGGACCAGCTTGCGCAGGGAGGCCGGCTGGTGGCCCCGGTCGGATCAAGGGATCAGCACCTGATCCTCACGCAACGCACCCCCGAGGGGATCGCCCGCGTCAAGCTCGAGGCCGTCCGCTTCGTGCCGCTGGTCCGCGGAGACGGATAGCGAGGCGCCGGCGCATCACCTCGATCGCCACCGGGTTCTCGTCGACCAGCACGAACCGCCGCCCGAGCTGCCGGCAGACGGCGCCGAGCGTCCCGGAGCCGGCGAACGGGTCCAGGCACCATCCGCCCGGGCGTGACGAGGCCGCGACGATGCGGCGCAGCACGCCCTCCGGCTTCTGGGTGGGATAGCCGGTCTTCTCGTGCCCGTTGGTCGGGACGATCGTGTGAAACCAGACGTCGGTCGGCCGCTTGCCCCTGGCCGCCTTCTCCGCGCTCACCAGCCCCGGCGCCATGTAGGGCTCGCGCTCGACGGCGTCGGCGTCGAAGTGGTGCGCGCCCGGCGTGCGCACGTAGACGAGGATCGTGTCGTGCTTGGCCGGCCAGCGCCGGCGCGGCTTGGCGCCGTAGTCATAGCTCCAGATCAGCTCGTTGAGGAAGGCGTCGCGACCGAACACCTCGTCGAGCAGCAGCTTGCAGTAGTGCGCCTCGCGGTAATCGATGTGGAAATAGAGCGTGCCGTGTGGGGCCAGCAATGCCCGGGCGCGGCGAAGGCGCGGCTCGAGGAAGTCCAGGTAGCCGGCGTAGGCGTCGTCGTAGCTCAGCGTCTGAAGCAGCCGCGAGCTGTAGCGCCTGCCCCCGAAGCCCACCCGGTCGCCGTCGGCGTCGGACACGGCGGCGAGGGTGCGGCGGGCCTGCGCCCGGCCGGTGTTGAACGGAGGATCGAGGTAGACGAGGTCGAAGCTCGCAGCTGGCAGCTTCTCCAGGACCGCGGCGTTCTCGGCGCAGATCACAAGGTCGTCATCGAGGGCTATGCCCCTTGCGGCGAATTGAACGCGCACGGACCGGGAAGCTACCGTCAGACCCGGCTGACACTTGCTGCCGCTAGGATTCACCGCCGTGCTCCCTGAACGCATCCAGCGCCTACGCGACCTGATCTTCGAGCGACGCATCGCCCGCTTTGCGATCTCTTCGATGGTGGCGGCGGCGACCAGCGCGGTAGTGTTCGCGGTTCTGTACGTGATCGGCGCGTCGACCACGGTCTGCTCGGTCGCCGCGTTCGTGGCCGGCGCGATTCCGAACTGGACGATGAACCGCCGCTGGACCTGGAAGGTCGAGGGCCGCGTGGCGTTCGGGCGTGAGATCCTCGCCTACATCGTCGTCTCCGCCTCGACCCTGGTCGCCCTGTCGCTGGCCACCGCCTGGACCCACCGGCACGTGCAGGGGATCCCGGCGGGACACGGGATCCGGGTCATACTCGTCACCGGGTCCTACTTTGCCGTACTGGCGCTGCTGTACGGCCTGCGGTTCTTCCTCTACGAGTTCTGGATCTTCTCGGGTCAGAGCCGCGTCCGGGCGGCCTTGCGGTCGCGCCGCCAGGTGTGGATGGCGGCTCGCGCGAACCGCAGCCCGTAGCCGAGGTTCCCGCCCTTCTTGGTCGCGGTGGCGTGCTGGCCGCGGTCGCGCATCGTCGTCGGCACCTCGCCGAGGCGGTAGCCGTTCAGCGCCGCGCCGATCATCAGCTCGGAGGCCTGGTACTGGCGCTGCTCGAGCGTCACCGCCGCGGTGACCTCGGCGCGCATCGCGCGGATCCCGCAGGCCGGGTCGGTGATCCGGTGGCGCACCAGGACGCTGATCATCGCCCCGAACACGAGCACCCCGAGGTGGCGGACCTTGTCGGTGGTGAGCTCGGCGCCGAGCCGCCGCGAGCCCGAGACGAAGTCCGCCCGGTCGGCCAGAATCGGCTCGACCACGCGCCCAAGCTCCTCGGCGTCGTATTGGCCGTCGGCGTCGATCGTCGCGATCACCTGCGCTCCGCGTGCCCGCGCCAGCCAGTAGCCGAACCGCAGCGCCGCTCCCTGCCCGCGGTTGACGGGCACGTCGCAGACGAGTGCGCCGGCGGCACGGGCACGGTCCGCGGTCGCGTCCAAGGCACCGTCGACGACGACGATCACCTCGGTCGCCAGGCCGGCGGCTTCCGACGGAATCTCGTCGATCACCCCGGCCACCGTCGGCTCTTCGTTGTAGGCCGGAATCACGACCGCCAGCGCCGCGCCCACGTTGGGCGGGTAGACCGCCAGGAATGCCCGGGCAGCCTCGCGCTCGACGGGCTCCAGTGTGCCGATCTCTGTCTCGACCGCGAACGGCTTGGGGGGCGCAAGGCTCAACGCAACCGTCCTGCCGGGCCGACAGCGCCCGGCGCGCCCACGGCGCCCGAGCCGGCGGCGCCCGGCGCGGCCACGGCGCCGGAGCCGGCGGCGCCCCGCGCGGCCACGGCACCGGAGCCCGCGACCGCCTCGTGCTCGATCTGCGACCACTCGTCCCAGACGCCGACCAGACCCTGCTCGAACTCAAACTGCGGCCGCCACCCGGCGGCGCGGGCGCGGCTGTTGTCGACGATCACCGCCGGCATCTCGCCGGGCTTGGGCGGACCGTGGCGGACCAAGATCTCGGCGCCCGTGACGTCGCGGACGGCATCGATCACTTCCAGCACGGACAGGGACCTTCCCGCTCCGATCACGACCGGGCCGCTCCATCGTTCGTCGACGAGCGCCACGCCGATCGCGTCGATCACGTCGCCGACGTGTACGTAATCGCGCACCTGGCGTCCGTCGCCATAGATCTCGAACGTGCCTCCGAGGCGGATCGCGCGCATCAGCCGGGCGACGATGCTGTCCTTGGCCTGCATTCCGGGACCATAGACATTGGTCAGGCGCAGCGCTGTGCAACGCAGGCCGTAGGAGGCGGTATAGGCGGACATCAGCATCTCGGCGGCCGCCTTGGTCGAGCCGTACGGCGTCAGCGGGCGCAGCGTCGCCGCTTCCGAGATGGCGGGAGCGTCCATGGGGCCGGTGACGGCGTTGGTCGAGGTGAACGCCAGCGAACGGGCGCCCGCCGCCCGGGCCGCCTCGAGCAGGGCCGCGGTGGCGGCGACGTTGGTGCGGAACGTCAGCTCGGGATGCTCCAGCGACCGCAGCACCGACGTCACCGCGGCGAGGTGGACCACCGAGTCAAAGCCGCCCCTGAACGCCGCTTGCAGCACCTCCGCCTCGGCGATGTCGCCGAGGACGATCTCGACCGCGGGGTCGGGGTGCGGCCGCAGGTCGACGACGCGGATCTGCGCGCCCGCGGCGGCGAGCTCGGATACCACGTGGCGACCGATGAACCCCGAGCCCCCGGTGACGAGGACTCGGCGCCCGCGCAGGGCCTCCGGTTCGTGGGAGCTCACGTCCCGGCGAGCGTGCTGGCCGGCTGGCGCAGCTCGCTGGCGGTCTCGCGCCAGCGCACGGTGGGCATGATCGCGGACAGATCGACGCGGTCCTTGTGACGCTCGACGACGTCGAACAGCTGATCGATCAGCGTCGTGGAGAGCAGCGTCGGCTTCAGGCCGAGGTCCTCCAGCGCGTGGTGCTTGGCGTTGTAGTAGTGATCCTCGAGCTCGACGCGGGGGTTGTCGACGTGCTCGATCGTCGCCTCGCCCGGGTACTCCTTGGCGATCGTCTCGGCGATCTGGGTGACCGACATCGACTCGGTGAACTGGTTGAACACGCGGAACTCGCCGCGCGCCGCCGGGTTCTCGGAGGCGAGCCGAATGCACTCGACCGTGTCGACGATGTTGATCAGCCCCCGGGTCTGGGACCCGTTGCCGTAGACCGTCAGCGGGTGGCCCAGGACGGCCTGGATCGTCATCCGGTTGAGCACGGTCCCGAACACGCCGTCGTAGTCAAAGCGAGTGGCGAGCCGCGGGTCGAGCTTGGTGTGCTCGATGTCGGCGCCGTAGACGACGCCCTGGTTGAGGTCGGTCGCGCGCATCCCCCAGATGCGGCAGCCGAACTCGATGTTGTGGCTGTCGTGAACCTTGGAGAGGTGATAGAAGGAGCCGGGCCGCTTGGGGAACATCACCCGGTCCGAGCGACCGTTGTGCTCGACCTCGATCCACCCTTCCTCGATGTCGATGTTCGGCGTTCCGTACTCCCCCATCGTGCCGAGCTTGACGAGGTGAATGTCGATGTCGGTGTCGGCGATCGCGTACATGACGTTGAGGTTGCCGACGACGTTGTTGGTCTGGGTGTAGACGGCGTGCGCCTGGTCGATCATCGAGTACGGAGCGGCCCGCTGCTCGCCGAAGTGCACGATCGTGTGCGGCCGGAAGTCCCCGACCATGTTGTGCACGAACGCCGGATCGCAGAGATCGCCGACGTAGGACTTGATCGTCTTGCCGCTCACCTCGGTCCAAGCTGCGATGCGCTCATCGAGGGTCGCGATCGGGACCAGGCTCTCCACGCCCATCTCCTCGTCGTAACCACGACGGGCGAAGTTGTCGTTGACCGCTACGTCGTGTCCAGCGGCGGAGAGATGGAGGGCCGTCGGCCAACCCAGATAACCATCACCACCTAGAACCAAGATTTGCATACGGACGCTCCAATGCCTCCATTCGACGTCAGGATCTTCAGCGCTCTCGGTCTACGAGGAGGCGCGTAAATCAAGCCAAGCCTCGGGGCAGGCGGCTTGCGAGCGCACGAGAATAGCCGAGAAGACCAACAGAAGTAGGCCAGTCGCTGCGTAAGGTTACGGAATCCACGCGCTAAAAGTACCCCCGCGCCCGGCCGTAATCATCGTCACCGTCGCCGCCGCGGTGCTGGCGATCGCGGTGATCGTGGCCGTCTCCGGGGGTGGGGGACACCCCGCGCTGCCACTTCCCGGGATCGGACGCCCGGCGAAGGCCGGTGATCCGTTCGCCTACGTGTCGTCGCGCGAGGCCGACTTTCGGGCGCGCGCGGTCGCCGGCAGCGCTCATGTGTTGTTCACCAAGAGCCCGGGGGGAGTGCTCGCGACCGCGGCGCGGGTCGCCGCGTATCGGCCGTTGATCGACACCGCGACGGCGGGCAGCGGGATCGATCCGGACATCCTCGAGGCGCTGGTGTTCGTCGAAAGCGCCGGCCGCGCCAACGTGATCGCGGGAAATGATGCCGCCGACGCGGCCGGGCTGACGCAGATCCTCGCGCAGACCGGGCAGTCGCTGCTCGGAATGCACATCGACCTGGCACGGAGCCGGCGGCTGACGGCGGCGATCGACCGCGCCGCCGGAAACGGCGAAGCCGCCGTCGTGGCGCGGCTGCAGCGGCGGCGGGCCAAGGTCGACGATCGCTTCGCCCCCGCCAAGGCGCTCGCCGCGACCGTTCGCTACCTGCAACTCGCGCGGCGGCACTTCGGTCGTGCCGACCTGGCCGTCGAGTCCTACCACATGGGGATCGGCAACCTGCAGCAGGTCCTCGACGACTACGACGGCGGACGGCCCGTCTCATACACCCGGCTGTACTTCGACACGGCGCCCGACCATCACGGCAGCGCCTACCGGCTGCTGGCGGGATTCGGCGACGACTCCTCGCTGTACTACTGGCGGATCCTGGGGGCCGCGCAGATCCTGCGCCTGTACCGGACCGACCGGCCCGTGCTCGAGCGGTTGGTGTCGCTGCAGACCGCCACCGACTCGGCCGCGGAGGTTCTGCATCCCCCCGATGGGGCGCCGGCGTTCTCCGATCCCAACGCCCTCTACGGCGCCTACGCGCACCACGCGCTGCTGCCGCTGCCGGCAAACGCGTCGCGGCTCGGGCTCGCCTACTCACGGGACATCGGCTCGATGGCGCGCCGGCTCGAGGTCCCCGCCGCCTTATATCGCGGCCTGCGGCCGCCCGCACTCGACCTGCTGATCGAGCTGGCGGCGCGGGTGCGCGCGCTGTCGGGGGGTGCGGCGCCACTGGTCCTCGCCAGCGCGGCCACCGATGTGCGCTACCAGCAACTGCTCGGCGACGGCGACCGCATGCCGACGACGGGCTACTCGTTCACGATCTTTCGGCGTTATGTCACCCCCGCCCAGGCGGCCGCGTTTCAGGCGATGCTCGACCGGCTGCAGGCGCTCGACCTGATCGCCTGGGAGCGCTTCTCGGGTGTGATCGAGGTGACCGTCGCGTCGGATGCGGCGCGCGCGATCGTCGATGGGCCGTAGTAGGTTGCGGGCTGTGACCGCCGCCGCGCGCGATCGTCGATGGGCCGTAGTAGGTTGCCGCGTGTGACCGACGCCGCGCGCACCCCGGAGGAGCTGCTCGAGGGCCTGCCGGAATTCCCGTTTGCGTCGTCCTACCGCGATCACGACGGCCTGCGCCTGGCGCACCTCGACGAGGGCGAGGGCTCGCCGGTGGTGTTCTTTCACGGCGAGCCCACGTGGTCGTTTCTGTGGCGCAAGGTGATCCCGGCGGTGCGCGACGCGGGCCACCGGTGCATCGCCCCCGATCTGCCGGGCTTCGGCCGTTCCGACAAGCCGGTGGCCCTGGACTGGTACAGCTACGACCGCCACACGGAGGCGATGGCGGGCCTGTTCGAGGGGCTCGACCTGCACGATGCCACCGTCGTGGTGCACGACTGGGGCGGCCCGATCGGCCTGCGCCTGGCGGTGCAGCAGCCCGAGCGCATCGCTCGCATGGTCGTGCTCGACACGGGGCTGTTCACCGGTCATCAGCCGATGAACGACGCCGGGATGACGTTTCGCGACTTCGTCGCGCGGACCGAGGACCTGCCGGTCGGCTTGCTGGTGCGCCGCGCCTGCAGGCGAGACCCGGGCGATGCCGTGATCGCGGCCTACGACGCGCCGTTTCCAGACGCGCGCGCCAAGGCCGGAGCCCGCGCGTTCCCGCTGATCCTCCCGACGTCGCCCGAGATGCCCGGCGCCGCGGCCGGCCGGCGTGTCCTCGGCGCCCTGCGAGGCGATCCGCGTTCGAAGCTGTTCCTCTGGGCCGACTCCGATCCGGTACTGCCGCTGGAGACAGGGCGCAGGTTCGCCACGGCGCTCGGCAGCACCGAGATCGACCACGTGATTGGCGACGCAGGCCATTTCCTGCAGGAGGACGCCGGTCCGGAGATCGGCGGACTGATCGCGGAGTGGCTGGACTCCGCAATGTGACCGCGGGCGCGGGGGCCCACGGCGCGCGCAGGGCCGGTCGGTTGCCGGTTCAGCGGTTTAGACGGCTTCTTTCTCCTGCTCGGGCTCGGCGGCCTCAGACGGCTTCTTTCTCCTGCTCGGGCTCGGCGGCCGCGGCTGCGGCCTTCTCGGGGGCTGACGCGAGCTCGGTGGCGGCCGACGCCAGCCCCGCCTGGCCCTTGGCGATGGTCTCCGCCATGCGGGTCTCGTACGCCGCCCTGGCGAGGTGGTCGGGGTGCGCGAGCACCTGGTCGCCCTTGAGCATTCGCCCCACGGCCTCCGCCGCCCGGCGGGGCAGCAGCGCTCCCAGGCGAACCACGCGGCTCATCGACCTCGGCACGTAGACCTCGAAGCGCCCGGTCCGCAGCGCCTCCACGATCCCGTCCGCGACATCGTCGGGCTCAACCGAGCTGAATGCGCGGGTTTGCGGGAGGCCCGAGCCGAGCTCGGTGTTGACGACGACCGGCAGCACGACGCTGATCCCGACGCCGGTGCCCCGCAGCTCCGAGCGAAGCGATTCGCTGAGCCCGACCACGGCGTGCTTGGTCGCGCAGTACGTGGCTCCCCCGGCGAAGCCCATCTTCCCCGCCGCGGAGGCGATCTGGACGATCTGGCCGCGCCGGCGCGGCAGGAAGCGCTGGAGCGCCAGCTTGGAGCCGAGGAGAACGCCGTGCAGGTTGATGTCGACCATCCGCGTGGTGGTCGCGTCGGTCTCCTCGGTGAAGCTGCCGATCGGCATGATCCCGGCGTTGTTGATGAGGACGTCGAGCGGGCCGAGTCGGTTTTCGACCTCGTCGAGGAACGCCGCGAAGCTCTCGCGATCGGTGACGTCGAGGGCGAGCCCAATCGTCCCTGCTCCCAACTGCTCGGCGGTGCGCTGTGCCAGCGGAGCGTCGATGTCGCCAATCGCGACCCGCGCTCCCTGCGCAATCAGCGCCGCGGCGGTCGCGCGACCGATGCCGCGGCCGCCGCCGGTAATTGCGACGACATCACCAGCAAGCGATCGTGGGGCCTTCGCCATAGAAACAGTCCTCCTAACTCAGGGTTCTCTGCCTGTGACGGTATCGCCTCGGGCCCGAGGGCACTCCTGGAATATCCTCCCTGCGCATGGCGTCGTTCCGCCACGACGGGCAGCGGCTCGCTTACACGATCTACGGCGTCGGCCCGCACACGACCGTGCTGATGCCGGGACTGCTGCTGTCGCAGAAGATGCAGACGCGGCTTGCCCGCGACCTCGCTTCGCGGGGGAATCGGGTGGTCACGTTCGACCCGCTCGGCCACGGGGAGTCGGCTCGGCCGCGGGAGATGTGGCGCTATTCGATCGCCGCGTTCGCCGAGCAGGCGGTGGCGCTGCTCGATCACCTCGAGCTCGAGCAGGCCGTGGTCGGGGGCACCTCGCTGGGAGCGAACATCACGCTCGAGCTCGCAGCGATCGCGCCGGAGCGGGTGCGCGGGATGGTCGTCGAGATGCCCGTCCTCGACAACGCGATTCCGGCGTGCGCGATCGCATTCACGCCGATCCTGCTGGCGCTCACGTTCGGCGAGCGTGGGATGAGCCTGCTCGCGCGCGGCGCCGACGCGGTTCCGCGCGGCGCCGTCCCGTTCCTGGCGGAGCTGGTCCTCGACTGGGTGGCACAGGATCCCGGCCCCAGTGGTGCGGTGCTCCAGGGCATCCTGTTCGGGCGCACAGCGCCCGAGCGGCCGGTGCGCCAGCGACTGCGGGCGCCGGCGCTGGTGATCGGGCACCGCCGTGACCCGGTGCACCCGTTCTCAGACGCCGATGCGCTCGCCTCCGAGCTGCCCCATGCCCGCCTGATCGACGCCAACTCGATCATCGAGCTGCGCGTGGCGCCGGAGCGCCTGACCGCCAAGATCGCCGAGTTCATCGGTGAATGCTGGCGCTCGCAGACCGCCCACCCCCGGAGCCGGCGAGCCGCGACCGCCTAGTCAACCCGGCGTCGCCCGCCCTCCCACTCCGACGCGAGCATCGCATGGACGACGTGGTCGAGGTAGCGATCGCCGACCCGCTCCGCCTGGCGGCGGATGCCCTCCTCTCGAAAACCGAGACGCCGCGCGAGCGCCCGGCTCCGCTCGTTCTCGACGGCGGCCCCAATCTCGACCCTGTTGAGCTTCCAGATGCCGAACGCGTGGTCGACGAGGGCGCGGACCGCGGCGGTCATCGTGCCGTGGCCCTGCTCGGCGGCGGCCAGCCAGTAGCCGATGCTCGTGGACCGATGGTCCCAGTTGACGGCGTGGTAGCCGACCGTGCCGACGATGCGGTCGTCGCGGACGATCGCGCACTCAAAGCCGTTGTCGGTGAGCAGCCGGACGCGGGCCGACTCGATAAAGGCGCGGATAGCGTCGAGCGTCGGGCCCGCGGCCCAGGGCATGAACCGCGCGAGATGCTCGCGGTTGGCCGCGACCAGCTCGTAGACCTCCTCGGCATCCGACACCTCGACCGGCCGAAGCCTGACTCGCTCGGACAGCCGTGCGCGAGCACCCAGGGGATCGGGGCGCAGCAGCTCGGCCGACCGCGGCCTGGGGGGACCGGGCGGTGCGACGATGTCGCGGCCGGTCGGCCGGAGCTGCTCGTCGAGCTCGAGTTGCCAGAAGTAGCGGGTGAAGGTGCCGCCGGCGTTGAACTCGCCGACATGGGGCGCGACCTCCTCGCCCCGCGCGATCCGCACGATCAGATGGGGATAGGTGCGGCCCGGCAGCGCGGCGTACATCGGCGCCGGGAAGGCCCCCCCGAAACGCGTGTTGACATCGGTGATCCCGAGTCCGACCTCGCTGTCGCGGAACACCTGCACGGTGCAGGGGCCGCGGATCGCCAGCGCCTCGACCACGCGCTTGCCCAGCGCGATCAGCTCCGGATCGGCGATCACGGTGCCCTTGATCGACTCGCCGCCTCGCGATTCGATCATCGTGCGCGGGATCGCATTCAGACAGCGGCCCTCGAGGTCGGACAGGGTGTCGATCGAGAACTCCGGACCGTTCATCAGCTTCTGCACCATCGCCGGCTCGGCGATGTAGCTGACCATGAACTCGGCGGCGTCGGCGTCGTCGGCGCGGTGGATCGAGCGCGCCCCCGACCCCAGGCGGGGCTTGACCATCGCCGGGAAGTAGGGAATCGGCTCGCCGGGAAGCACCGTCGGCGGCGAGGGCAGGCCGAGCCGCTGGAGCAACAGATGCGCCTCGTACTTGTCAAACGTGGCACGGGCGATCCCGGGGTCGGGAACGAATGCGGGCAGCTCGCCGGCGGCGCGGGCGTGGGCGAGCACCTCGATGTCGAGGTCGGTCAGCGGGACCACCGCGCCGACGCGATGCCGCTCGCACAGCGCGCGCAGCGCCGGGACGTACTCGGGGTCGTCGATCCGTGGAACCGCGCGGTGGTGATGGGCGGCGTACTGCGCCGGCGCCAGCGGGTTGGGATCGGCCGCGACGACGGTCGCATGCTGGGCGAACGCCGAGACGATGTCATAGCGCTTGCCCACGCCCGTCAGGAGCACGCCTACGTCGCGCGCCATCCGCCGGTCTCTCCCTTGTAGAGCCCGTGGCCGCTGAGGACGAGCCGGACGGTCCGGGCGATGATCCGAAGGTCGAGCGCCAGCGTGCGATGCTCGACGTACCAGAGGTCGAGCTCGATCCGCTCGGGCCAGGGCAGCGACGCGCGGCCGTTGATCTGCGCCCAGCCCGTAATCCCGGGCTTGACCGCGAGCCGCCCGCGCTGGCGCTCGTCGTACTGCTGCACCTGGACGGGCAGCGTCGGCCGGGGGCCGACGATCGACATCTCTCCCCGCAGCACGTTCCAGAGGTTGGGCAGCTCGTCGAGCGAGTAGCGGCGCAGGAGCGTCCCGACCCTGGTGATTCGGTCATCGCCCTCCTGGATCGCCAGCCCGGCGCCGGTGAACTCGGCGCCGGCCACCATCGTCCGCAGCTTGTAGATCGAGAACGGCCGGCCCTCGCGGCCGGCGCGGACCTGGGTGTAGATCGGGTGGCCCGGGGACTCGAGGCGGATCGCCAGCGTCAGCAGCGCGACGATCGGCGCCGTGATCACCGAGGCGATCCCGGCGATCGCCAGATCGATCGCGCGCCTCAGCGCCGCGTCTACCGCCCCACCGCGAGCCCTCACCGCCGCCGGCCCCGGCGCACGGCGCTCGCCGGGCGTCCCCTGCGCACGGCGGTCGCGGGGCGACGTCGTCTCGTGAGCCCGCTCGCCGGTCCGTCGGGTACCGCTCACCGCGTCCCCTCCGCGGGCTCCCATCCGGCGGTGGTGCCGTGCCTCAGCCAGTCCCACAGCCCCGCCGCCAGCGACGCCGTGCTGAGCACGTAGTAGCGGGCGATCAGGAGCGGCTTGGCGGGAATCACGCGCGCCACGACGGCGGCTAGCAGCACCGCGGCCTGGACTGCGACCGCCGCCGCGTAAACCCAGCCCTGTCCGATCAGCGCGATGCTCGCGGCCAGGGCGACCAGGTGAAAGAACGGCGTCAGGTAGCGGACGATCCGGTGCGAGAGGATCATCAGCGCGTACGCCGGGTCATAGCCGCGGGGGGAGAGCATCCCGCCGCGCAGCACGATCGGCCAGGTGTGGCACATCATCCGGCGCTTGCGGGCGAACTCGCCCTCGATCGTCGGGACCATCTTCTCGGTGGCGTGCGCGTCGGCCGCGTACACCGCGCGCCAGCCGCGCTTGACCATGTTGAACGGGAACGAGAGGTCGTGGCCCATGATCGGGTCGACGACCAGGTATGCCTCGCGCCGGGTCGCGTAGATCGCGCCGTTGCCGCCGGTGACCGAACCGACCCGCGACTCGAGCGCGCGCAGCGCCATCTCATAGCGCCAGTAGAGGCCTTCCTGGTTTGTCCCGCGCTCGTTGACGAAGGAGACATCGCCGCAAACGTAGCCCACGCGCGGGTCGGCAAACGGCGCCACCAGCCGAGCCAGCGCCGCCGGCTCCCAGCGGACGTTCGCGTCGGAGAACGCGACTATCTCATTGATGGAGAGCTCCACCGCGGCGTCCTGGGCACGGATCTTGCCGCCCCGGGGCAGCTCGAGCACGAGGTCGGCGCCGGCGGCGCGGGCCCGCTCGGCGGTCGCGTCGGGCGAGCCGTCGCAGGCGACGATCACCTGCAGCCGGTCGGCGGGGTACTCGAGCGCGCGCAGGTTCGCGACGCGATCGGCGATCACGTCCGCTTCGGCGTAGGCGGCGACGATCACCGACACCGACTGGGGCTGCGGGGCGTCCGCGCCGCGGATCCGCCGAGGCTTCCCGCGCAGGAGGGCGACCGCTGCCAGCAGCACGAAGTAGCCGACGTGGGCATAGAGCACCAGAGCGGCCGAGACCCAGAACGCGATCGCAAGCGCGGTCACAGCGGCGCCGATTGTGGCGCAGGCACGTCCCCGTGGGTACGAAGGAGGTCCCGGTAGAGCACCAGCGTCCGCCGCGCGGCTTCGTCCCAGGAATACGGACCGGCCGCGGCGGTCGCCGCCCCCCGCGCCAGACGCTCGCGCTCGGCCCCGTCCGCAAGCATCCGGGTCAGCGTCTCCCTCAGGGCGAGCGGATCCCCGGCCGGCACGAGCGCCGCGGCGCCGGCGCCGGCGACCTCGGGAAACCCGCCGACGTCGGTGACGATCGTGGCCTTGGCGAACGCCAGCGAGATCGCCAGGACCCCGGACTGATCGAACCGCTCGGTCCGGGAGTACGGGAGCACCACGACGTCAGCCCGGCGAAAGTACGCCGGCAGCTCGTCGTCGGAGACGAACCTGGTGACGAAACGAACCCCGGGCGGCGCCAGCCTGCGCAGCGCCGCCACGTCGATCAGAGAACGCCCCACGATCCAAAGCTCGGCCCCGTTGACGCCGTGCCAGGCCTCGAGCAGCACGTCCAGGCCCTTGTAGGGACGCAGCAGCCCGAAGAACAACGCCACCGGGCCGCTGACCTGCTGCAGCTCGGGCGCAAGGGGCTGCTCGCGGGGCAGACGCGTCAGGTGCTCGAAGGCGCCGTGGTGGACGACGTGGATCTTGCGTGCGTCGAGCCCCCGCATCTCGACCAGTCGGCGGCGGCCGTACTCGGAGTGCACCACCAGCGCGTCCACGAGGTCATACAGCCGGCGCTGGGCCCGGACCTGACCCGGACGCGGCTCCCGGGGCAGGAGGTCGTGGGCGGTGAGCACCAGCGGGCCGCCGGGCAGCAGATAACGATCGAACCATTGCACGTCGAGCCATTGAAAATGGACCACGTCGGCAGCGCCGGCGGCCCGGCGGTAGCGCAGCATGTCGGGCACGTGCTCGGCGAGCTTGGTCAGCCGGCGCAGGCGGCTGCCCCCTGCCCCACGGGCGTGGCGGTAGAACTCCTCTCGCAGCACGTAGCCATCGGGCGGCGGCGCCGTTCCGTACGGAAAGGGGCAGGTGATCAGCTCGACGTCGGCGCCGGCGCGTGTGAGCGCTGCGCACAGCCCGTGGTCGTAGGGGCGGGTGAACGATGACGGGTCGACGACGTGGACGCGCATCAGCGGCGGCCGGCACCGGACAAGGCGCCGCCGCGGCGGCCCTGGCGCGGCAGCTCGTCGAGGGGACGTCCCGCGAGCTGGGCGATCCGCCCCGCGGTCGCCCGGGTGTCGTCACCGCCCAGCGGGTGAACGCGCGCGTCGGCCTCTCGCGCCAATCGGCGCACGGCGGGCGCGATCGCGGCAAGGGTCGGCTCGCCCCGGCGCCGGCGGGCGCGGTCGAGCGCGCAGCGAGCGGGGTGCCGGAGCGCAAGCGCGACGAGCGCGAGCGCTCGCGCCGCGCCGCCGTCGTCCTCGCGATAGGCCACGGCGAGCGAACGAGCGGGCCCGGCGGCGAGCGACTCCGGGCGCGCCGCCGCCTCCACTCGCGCGCCGTCGAGCGTCCCGGCGAACTCGACCAGCGGGTCGCCGCGCGCCGGGAAGCGGTCGGCGACCAGCACGACGTGAGCCGGCGGGGGAGGCTCGGTGGCCGCGGGGCGGTTTGAGAGTGTGAGGCCCGCCAGCTCCTCGGCTGACAACAGCGCGTCGAGCAGCGCATAGCCGCCACGTTCGAGGCGGCTCGGATCCGCCCACTCGGACTCGTCGCGTCGAAGCCGGCCCGGATCTACTCCCTTGGCGGCGACGGGGCGGGGCGCAGGACGCCGGCGGGCCCGCCGCCACACCCGCGCTCCCGCCCGGCGCACGGCGGGCTCGGGAGCAAAGCCGTCGTAGCGACGCGCCAGCCACGCCCGTCCCGCGGCATAGCCCCGCCACTGCCGGCGCAGATCCCGCACAGTGGTGCGGTAGCGGTGCTCGACGGCGGCGTCGCGGCGCAGCTCGAGCCGCCAGCCGGCGGCCTGAAGGCGCCAGCTGAAATCGGTGTCCTCGGCGGCTCTGACGCCTTCGTAGAAGCCGCCGACCGCTTCGAACGCCGCGCGCCTGACGAGGACGTTCGCGGCGACGGCGCGAGGCCGGTAGGGGTGGCGCAGGTGGGCCTCCTGGCTGAGGAACCCCCTGGCCGCGCCGTAGCGCGCTGCGAGCGTATCCGCGCCGGGAGCGGCCAGCACCTCGCCGGCGAGCGCGCCGACGTCGGCGTCGATCGGCTCGGCGAAGTAGGCGTCGAGCAGGTCCTGGGGCGCGAGACAGTCCGAATCGAGGAACAGGATCCAGTCGTTGCGCGCGCAGGCGGCGCCGGCGTTGCGCGCGTGCGCCGGCGAGCGCTCGGCGGACGCGCGGACGAGCGTGACGCCGGGGATTGCGGCCGAGGAACCGCCGGGCGAGGAACCACCGGCGGGCGAGGAACCGCCGGGCGAGGAACCGCCGGGCGAGAAACCGCCGGGCGAGAAACCGCCGGGCGAGAAACCGCCGGGCGAGAAACCGCCGGGCGAGAAACCGCCGGCGGGCTCCGCCGCCGGGGCCGTGGCGGTGGCGGAGTTGTCGGCGAGGATCAGCTCATCGGCGGGCCCGGTTCGCAGCGCCAGCAGCGCCTCCACCGCGGCGCGCGCCTGTGCGGCGTCCCCGGCGAACGGCATCACCACGCTGACGCCGGGCCTGTTCACGCCTGCCTCTCTCTCGGGATCCCGGCCCGGGCACGCGCGAGCACGTGGCGCAGGTTAGCGACCTCCTGCGGGTGCGCGAGGCCCGTCGCGTGCAGCACCGGGACGATCAGCGCCAGCGCCGCTGCGCGTGATAGAAACCCGACCGCGCCGTGCGTCGGCAGCAGAACATCCCCGAGCACCGCGATCGCGCCGATCACGAGCGCCAGGTGCGCGAGCCGGCGCCATTCGAACGCCACCTCGAACAGGCTCCGCGTCAACAGGTGCATGACCGCGAGCATCACGACGTAGGCGCCGCACAGCGCGATCCCGGCGCCGGCGATCCCAAGCGGCGGCACCAGCGTGACCAGCAGCAGCACGTTGGCGGCAAGGCCCGCGAGCGAAGCCGGGAAGTTGCGCGTGGTCACCCGCGCGCGGCCGGCGATCACCAGGAACACCACCCACAGCCCGTACAGCGCCCAGCCCAGGGCGACCCACGGCAGCGCCTTGTAGGCGCCGTAGAACGACGGCGCGGCGAGCAGCCGCACAACCCACCTGCCGAGCAGCGTCAGCCCCGCGACGACGAGTCCGCTGACGAACACGTAGTAGGTGGTCACGAGCCCGTAGAACCGCGCGGCCTCGCGGTCGTCGGCGATCGAGTAGGCCAGTGGCGGCCAGGCGTACTGGAACGCGCGCACGATGAACGCGACCGCGCCGGCGAGCTTGACGGCGATCGAGTACAGGCCCGCGAGCGCCGGAGTTTGGCTGTGGTAGATGTAGTAGCGGTCGACCAGGCTGAGCGCGTAGACCGACGCCTCGGCGGGCACGGTCGGCAGGCCGAAGCGCAGCAGCGCCGGGAGCCGCTCGGCGCCGCGCACGGACGCATCGCCGCGGCGCGGCTTCAACCGCGTGCGCATCGTCCACCACAGCCCCATCAGCACGATCGTCGAGGCGCCATAGTTGCCCAGCAACAGGCCGAAGGGACCCTTGCCGAGCGCCACCACGAGCACCACGGAGGCGGCGATCGTGATCGCGACGTTGATCAGCGAGGCGATCGCGTACGTGCGAACGCGCTCCTCGACGCGCAGCAGCCCGTAGGCGAGCTCGAGATTCGTGAACGCCCACAGCCCCAGCACCGCCACCCGGAGGATTCCCGGATCGCGGTGGCCCAGCACCAGCCGCGACAGAGGCTCGGCGGCGCCGGCGAGCACGATCGCGACGATCGTGGTCACGAGCAGCATGAACGCCACCGCGCGGCGTGCGAGCGCATCCCGGCGCTCGGGGTCCTCGTCGATGAAGTAGAAGCGCAGGAACGCCTCGATCATCCCGAAGCGGACGAGGATGCTGATGAAGATCACGCCGTTGGCGAGCAACTCGACCTCGCCGTAGCCGGCCGGATCTATGTAGCGCGTGTACACCGGCAGCAGCAACACCGCGATGAACTTCGAGACCACGTCGGCGATCTGGTACGCGGCCAGGGCGGCGGCCAGGCGCTTGAGGTACGCGGTCACAGCGCCTAACGGTACGGGTAGCTCACGACCACGACCACGGCCATGCTCGGGTCCAGCAGCGTGCAGGACCTACTTCGACAGCAGCTTCCAGACGCCGTCGACCAGCTCCTGTGCATCGACGCTGCGTGCCAGCCGCGAGCCGAATCCGACCAGGCCGACGTCGACCACGATCCCCCGCCCCAGGCGGTAGCCGACGATGCTCGGAGCCCTCGTCGTCGCCCCCGCCCGGGACTCGATCGATCCAGGCGCGGCGACCGAGCGGATCGGCTGATAGGAGTCAAAGCCGGGGAACGCGCCGGAGGTCTGGGAGAAGATCCCCAGGCGGTCCGGCGGGATCACCGTGATCAGCCCGGGGCTGTGGGCCACCAGCGCGCCGGGAACAGCGCCGAGCGCGTCGACGACCGACGGCGGCGTGGGGTGAAATGCCCGCTGGCCCCGGACCGTGACCGACCGGCGCAGGGAATCGACCCCCAGTGACAGCAGGTTTCCGCCGTTCTCGACATACGCACGCAGCGTCGACTGCAGCGAGGCCGGAAGCCAGCGCTCGCTGCCCGCCAGGATCACGCCCGAGTGGCCTTGCAGCGTCGGCCCGAAGCCCTGCAGCAGCCCCATGTCGGTCGTCGCGTCATATGTGCGATGGGTCCTGTCCAGATGGGCCAACACCCCGGCCGCGTCCACGGCGCCGGCCGGGAAGCCGCCCGCCAGCGGCCGGCTGAGCGCGATCGGGCCGCCCGCCTCGAGCGTGTTCGGCTGGCCGTCACCGTCGTCATCGACGGGATTGAGCCCCTGCCAGGTGAGCGCCGGCAGGACGACGAGCACCCGCGGCGGGCGGATCACGGCCGGCACGCTGGCGACGATCGGAACGACGGTTCGGTACCCGCCCGCGCGAAGCGCCAATTCGTACATCCCGGCGCGACCGCCCGGCAGCCTGATGCTCAACGCAAAGCTGCTCCCGGTTCCCCTTGCGACGATCGGCTTGCTGGCGGCGCGGCGGAGCGCCCAGCGATAGGGCCGGCGGCGAGCGTCGACGTAGACCGTCGCCACCGAGCCGGCGGGAACCGGGCGAAGGGGAGGCTGGGCGGCGATGTAGCGAACGGTCACGCCGGCGTGGGGCGTGGTGCCCGGCGCCGGCGGCAGCACGATCGGGAAGCGACCGGTGTTGCAGGCTAGGTCGGTGGCCCGCAAGCCGACGAGGTACGTGCCCGGGGGGGCCGGCCGCTGCTTGATCTTGCCGTCCCAGACCGCGGTATGCAGGCCGGCTTGGAACTGCTTGACACGGGGGTCGCCGGGCACGTCGGTGCGGTAGATCTGGACCGTCGCCGCGCGGTTCTCGGTGCCGGTGTAGCGAATCTTCACGTCGGTGCTGTCGCCCTGGGGGAGCAGCGACGGCGACACGCTCGTGACCACCGGGCGGGGTGGAATCGTTCTCACCGTGATCGGCTCCCGGGCCCCCGCCTGGTTGGAGATGTAGACCGTCCGGCCCTGGTGGATCAGCGACACCCGGAAGTAGTAGGTTCCGTCGGGCGCGACCTGCCCGTTGTCCTCGCGCCCGTTCCACGAGAACACCCCGTCGGGCTTGCGGACGCGCTGTCGCATGTGACGGCCCAGCGCGACCGTGCGGACGATCGCGCCGGTCTGATCGACCACGTAGACGTCCACGTCGTCGGAGCGGTGCAGCAGGTAGAAGGACACCAGCGTGTGCCGATGGTCGACGCCGCGGCAGACGGCCCCGTCGACGGGGTTGATCCACGCCGGCTTCGGCGCCGGCGAACCGGCGATCAGCGGCGTCGTGATCTTCAGGTGCTGGGTCACGAAGAACGCCGCGACAGTCGCCACCGCCAGAGTCGCGAACGCGACGGTCGGCAGCCTCGTCAAGGCTCGATCACGGCCACGTTGGGGACCTTGAACTCGTGGAACGCGTCGAGCCCGCGGGGATCGCGGAGGCACAGCATCACCCGGATGCTGCCTCCGTGACAGACCGCCAGCGCCGGCAGCTCGCCGGTCGCGTGGATGTCGCGCAGCGCCGCGAGAACGCGCTCCTGCTGCTCGCGCAGGGATTCTCCGTGAGGGAAGCGAAACGTCTCGCCCGCTGCCAGCCATGCCGCATAGCCGTCGGGGTCCTCCCGCGCGATGTCGATGAACCGGCTCCCCTCCCACTTGCCGCGGTTGGCCTCGCGCAAGCGCCAGTCGAGGCGGGGCGTGAGCCCGATCTGCGCCCCCACGATCTTCGCCGTCTCGGCGGCACGGCTCAGGTCAGAGGACCACAACGAGCGGATGCCCGCACGGGTGAGGCGCTGCGCGAGCTGCGAGGCCTGCCGGCGGCCGGTGTCGTTGAGCGGCGTGTCGGTGAAGCCCTGGACCCGGATCGGCTCGAGGTTGTCGTCGGTCTCGCCGTGGCGGGCGAGGAGCACTCCGTGCAGATCGGGGCTCACTGGCGCGGCCCCCGGGCTCACGGGCGCCGGATCCCCAGGGTGTCCGAGCGCAAACCAAGCCGCAGCGTCTCCAGCGCGAGCACCTCGTCGGGCGCGATGTTCGAGAGGTTGACGTCGGGACCGAAGCGCCGCACGAACCAGACCTGCTGATGCTTGCGAGGCGCATCGAACATGATCCGCCGCGAATCAATTCCGTGCACGATCTCGTCGATCAGGCCCTCGCGCACCTCCTCGGTCGGCCTGAAGATACCCGCCGTGCCGGCCTCGCGGCCCTCCGCGATCACCTTCCAGGCCCCTGCCTCAAGCTCCGCGTGCATCTGCTCCACCCAGCGATAGGGAGGCGTGATCGCCCCGGTGTCATCCTTGGAGCCAACCTCCGAGAGCACGGTGAACTCCTCGGCGAGCCTCGTGATCAGCTCGAGCTTGCGGTCGTGGTCGAGCGCGATCGTCCCGTCTGAGATCTCAAAATGCCCTAGGCCGAGATGGTGCGCCCACGCGATCAGCTCCTCGAAGCGATCGCGTGCAATCGCCAGCTCGGTGAGCGTGCCGCCCAGGACGACCGGGATCCCGTGGTCGCGGTAGCGCTCGAGCTTGCGCTCGAGATTGCCCGTCGCGAGCGCCGTCCCCCAACCAAGCTTGACGATGTCGACCGAGGCCCCCGCGACCTCGATCATGCTGTCGATCTCGGCCACCGACAGGCCTTTGTCCAGCACGTGCGTCACCCCGTCCTGGCGCGGCTTGACGGTGCGATCTGGCAGATCGAGCTGGTCTCGCACGACGAGGTGGTACTACGCGGCGAGGTCGGTTCCGACGGTCACCACGACCTTGTCCGCGCACGTGGTGCCGCCTGGGCAGGCGATCGCCTGAGTGTTTGCGTCGATCGTCTGTACGGAGGCCGGCCCGAGCTTGAGGGCCTTGGCGACGGCGAGCGCGGCCTTCTTGTGATGCGGCGTGTAGGCCACGACCGTCGCGGTCCGCGTCTGATCGGAGGCGTTGCCGACCATGCCCTTCTTGTAGCCCGCGCTCGAAAGCTTGGTGGCGATCCGCTCGGCCAGGCCGGCCTTGGCGGTCCCGTTGAGCACCGCCACGGTGACCGAGGACGGGATCACCGCGGCGGCGGCGCCGCGGCGCGTGCTCGCCAGAGCGTTGCTCGTCGCCGAGGCTTTCGTGGAGGCGGAGTTGCCTTTGCTGGAAGTGAAGTGGATCAGCGCGAACACGCCTCCGGCGATCACGAGCGCGGCCAGCAGCCCCAGCGCGAGCCGGACCCCGCGGCGTGACCGAGGCGGCGGCTCGGAGAATCGCGGCGGCGGCGGCGCCTGCCGGCGGCCACCCTCGGCTTTGCGCGCGCCGCGTCCCGGCGGCGTCAGCCCCACCCGCGCCGGCGGCGGCGCGGCGACTCCGGTGGGCGCCGACCCGACGCCGCCCTTCGCGGCGCCGTTGCCGCCTGCGGCCGTGGCCCCGGCGGCGGTGGCCCCGGCGGCGGTGGCCCCGGCGGCGGTGGCTGCGCTGACCCCGGCGGCGGCGGCGCTGGCGCCGGCGGCCGCGTTCGCGCCGGCAGCCGCGTTTGCGCCGGCAGCCACGGTGGCGGGCGGCGGACCAGCGAGAGCGGTCAAATCGACCGGCCGCGGTGCGCGCTCATCGACCGCGGTCTCGGATCCGATCGGGGTCGTCGGGATCAGCTTCGTCGCGGCGCTCAACGCCGGCGCTGCGACACCGGCCGGTGGCCCCGGAGCCGCCGCCTCCGCGCCGACCAGTGCCGGCACCGGCGCGGGGACCCGGGCGCCCGCGAGCGCCCCCGGGCGGGCGGCCACGGCCGGCTGCGCCGCGATCGCCGGCGGCGCCGCGACCGCGGCCTGTTGGCGCGACATGCCGGCCAGCCTCGCCTCGAGCTGGGCCACACGCCGCGCCGACTCGTAGGCCTGCTCGCGAAGGTTGGCGGTCTCCCGGGCCTGGGCGAAGTACAGCAGCACGAGGATGGCCAGCCCGATGATCGACGCAAAGCCCACGTCGGCGCCCACCGACGAGATGAAGTGGTGAACGGATAAGGCGAGGGGGATCGTCGCCATCGGCGCGCAGTCTACGGGGCCACCCGGGCGCTAGATTCGCCGGCCGGCAGTCGAGTTCCGGACAGTTTCGAGACATGCTCCGCAAGCCCTGCAGCATCTCCCTCGAGCACCAGCAGGTTGATGTCGGCGAACGTCTGTTCGGCCCACTCCGGATCGAGCGGCGCCCGCTGGGCGTGACGGATCCGCTGCACGGGTGTCGGCTGCGGGCGCTCATACGGGTTGAACAGCTCCTCGTGGAACTTCTCCCCGGGCCGGGCGCCGACCACCTCGATCGCGATGTCGCGCTCGGGCTCCAGGCCAGACAGCCGGATCATCGTCTCCGCGAGGTCCATGATCCGGATCGAATCCCCCATCTCGAGCACGTACACCTCCCCGCTGCCGTCGCTGAGCGAGCCCGCGCGGATGATCAGCTGAACCGATTCCGGGATCGTCATGAAGTAGCGGGTCATGCGGGGATCGGTGACCGTCACCGGCCCGCCCGCGGCGATCTGGCGGCGGAAGATCTGGACGACCGAGCCCGAGGATCCCAGCACGTTGCCGAACCGCACGGTCGCGTACCTCGTCGCCGGGTAGCGCACGGCGGCCGCTTCGACCGCCCACTCGGCGAGCGCCTTGGAGGCGCCCATCACCGTGGCCGGTTTGACCGCCTTGTCGGTCGACACGAGCACGAACTTGCCGACCCCGACCTCACCCGCGATGCGCGCCACCAACCGCGTCGCCAGCGCGTTGTTGCGAATCGCCTCGACGGGGTTGAGCTCCATCATCGTCACGTGCTTGTAGGCGGCCGCGTGGAAGACGATCGCCGGTCGGTGCTCGGTGAGCACCTCGCGCAGTCGCTCCTCCTCCTTGCAGTCGGCCAGCACCGGCACCGCCGTGCGCACGTGACGTTCCTCCTCGAGCTCGCGGAGGATCTCGAACAGGTTGTCCTCGGCGTGGTCGAGCAGGACCAGGCGCCTGGGGTTGACGCGCGCGATCTGCCGGCAGAGCTCCCCGCCGATCGAGCCGCCGGCGCCGGTCACGAGCACGATCTCGTTGGCCAGGTACGCGCCGACGCGCTCGAGCTCCATCCGGACGGGCTCGCGGCCAAGCATGTCCTCGACCCGGACGGCGCGCAGCTGGCGGGTGACCTGAAGCTGCCCGGAGCCGTCCTGCAGGAGCTCGAACACGGTCGGCGTCGTGCGCACCTGAATGCCGCGCTTGCGACATGCCGCCACCACCCTGGCACGGAGCGTCCCCGGCGCCGAGGGGATCGCGATCACGACCTCGTCGGGCTCGATCTCGTCGAGGATCTTCGCGAGGTCCTCCGAGGATGTCGTGCCCAGGACCTTGAGGCCGTGCTCGTCCTTGATGCCCTGCTTGCGCGGGTCGTCGTCGACGAACCCGACCGGGCGCAGCCGGAGCTGCGGGTTGCGCGCCAGCTCGCGCACGACCAAGCGGCCACCGGAGCCGCCTCCCACGATCAGCACATCGCGCGCTCCCTTCTGCACGCGAAAGCTGCGGACCCGGCCCTCGACGATCAGGTGGACCAGGAAGCGGGCGCCCAGCAGCAGCGCGAGCGCCAGCAGGAAGAACAGCGCGATCACGCTCGCGGGCAACGTCACCGGGCTCGACAGCGAGCCGCGCGAGGACGTCTGGACCGGGTGCACGAGCGCGATCGCCCCGACCGCGATCAGCGTCGAGACGATGACGCCTTTGACCACGCCTTCGTAGTCCCGCTGGCCGACGAACGTCCACAGGCGTTCGTAGAGGCCAAACCCGGCGAGCACGACCAGTGACACCGCCACCACCCAGAGGACCGTCGAGCTGAACAGATGCTCGTAGCGCCGGGGATAGACGTCGGCGAACCTCAGCCGGAAGGCGAGGAAGTAAGCGAGCGCGACCAGGAGTCCGTCCACCAGCAGCTGTGGGATCGAATGGCGGTGAACGGGAAAGGCCGCGGATCTGATCCGCCGGCGCATGCGGGCGGGAATTCTAGTGTGGAGGGCGTAAGGACCGGTTAAGGGGCGTTTAGAGAGGCTCTCACGCTGGTGCCCGCCTGGGACCCTCATCCCCGTTTCGGGCGGGGGGCGCGCCGAGCGCGCCGGTGGCGTGGGTGGTGGTGGCCTCGCGGCGCCACGGCTCCCGGCGAGGGAAACTGCAGGCGTTTGCGGCGTAGGGCGGCACCCAGCTGGCCGAGCCGCTGGACGTGCATCGCCGCCCAGCATTGCTGCCCGCCGTGGCAGCTCTCCAGATCGAGCAGGTCGGCATGCAGCTGCGCCAGCGACACCGGCGTCAGGTTGGCCGCGAGGTTGTGCAGCTCGAACGGATCGTTGCGCAGGTCGTAGAGCTCGCGTTCCCCATCGCTGTACTCCACGTAGAGGAACTCGTCGGTGCGCATCGCCTCATACGTCGTCGGGTTTCCGCTGGCCGGTTGCTGGAAGTCGGGGTCGTCGGGGCGCCGGTCGGGGCCGCGGTGCTCGATCAACACGGCGTTGCGCCAGTCGGCCTGGCTGAGCCCTCCGAACAGCGGCACCAGGGTGCGACCGTCGCTGGGCAAATCGGTGCCGCCGATCTGGGCGAAGGTCCTTGCCAGATCGATGTTCTCGGTCATCGCGTTGGTCGTCGTGCCGGCGGGGATCCCCGGGCCGGAGATGACGAGGGGCACGTGGATGTCGATGTCGAACGCCGTCATCTTCCCCGGCATCAGGCGGTACTCGCCGGTGTGCAGCCCGTTGTCGGAGCTGAACACGAGGTAGGTGTTGTCGCTCAGCCCGTCGGCAGCGAGCGTCGCTTCGATCTGCCCGATCATCTGATCGACGGCCTGAACGGACTGCGCTCGCAGGCGGTAGACATCGTCGATCCGGCCGATCTGATCGGCCGTCAACGGCGGACGGCTCGCCAGCCATGCCGGCGCGGCGGTCGGAATCGTGTCGAAGCTCGGGCGACGCGGCGCCTGCAGTCCGGGAAAGTCGCCTGAGTCGCGTGGTGCCGGCGTGTACGGGGAGTGCGGGGCGAACGTGGAGAGCTCGAGGAAGAAGGGCTGGCCCTCGGCCGCGGAGGTGTTGATGAAGTCCGCGCCCTTGCGCGCGAGCACGTCGGTCAGGTAGTCCTGCGGCCGGCTTCCGTAGGCGTTCACGGCGCCGTTCTCGTTGAGAATGTAGTTGAACTCCGGATAGCCCCAGCCCGCCACGTCCCACTCCGTCCAACCCGGCGGCACGTACGTGAACGGAAGCCCGGGCACGGTCCCCCGCTGCTGCCCGTAGCCGTTTAGGTACTTGCCCATCAGCGCCGTGTTGTAGCCGGCGCGCTGGAGGGCGACCGCGAACGTGTGCTGCTCTTCGCCGCGGTCGAAGAACTGACGAAAACCGCCTTGTCGGCCCACGTTGTCGAACACCTTGGTGTCATGCGGGAAGTTGCCGGTGAAGATCGATGACCGCGAGGGGCAGCACAGCGAATCCGAGACGAAGTAGTCGTTGAACGTGAGCCCCTGTCGTTGCATCGCCAGCACGTGCGGCATGTACCGCAGAAGGTTCATCGACAGGTCATCGGTGAGGACGAACACGATGTTCGGCCGACTTGTCTGCGCGGCCGGCTGCCTGGCGACCAGATGGTGGTGGACCACGGTTCCGTCCGAGCCTGCGGCGGCGCTCGAGGAATCCGACGACGTGGCCGCGATCGCGCCGGTGACAAGGCTCGCGCAGGCCACGATCGTCAGCGCAAGCCTCCAAAGACGGCCGCGCAGCATGCTCGGGCCGCCGATCATCCGCCCCAACCTTCCGTTTTCACGCATACGTAGCCGCACCGCTCCGCATCAGGGTACTCGCCAGCGGTCGACTCGAGCCGACCTTCGCGAACCCCTAACGGACTCAGTAGCCCGGCGCCAGTCCCGCGGGTTTTTTGCTCGGGAATGCCGGGGACGTGCCGAGCACGTGGCCCTTGGAGTCGAGCGCCTGCACCTTGTACTTCCTATGTGAGGACTTCAGCGGGATCGCGCTCTCGAAGCCGGTCTTCGCCCGGCTCGCCACGACTGCCAGGTGCTTGGCGTCCCGGCCCGCGAGGACCCTCCACGCCGTTACCTCGGTGGCGCCGTTCCAGCTCGCGAACACCAGCGCGCCGTGCTTGCCCTTGCGGGCGACGCCGCTCGGCGGGCGAGCGGGCGTTCCGACCCAGTTGCGGACGAACGTCCGGTAGTTGACATTCGGGGTCGGCAGCTCGGCATCGAGCAGGAGCTTGCCCTTGCTCGTGAACTCCGAGAAGAACGGCTGCGAGCCCCATCCGACCGTCACGTTCCCGTTGGGGAGCATGTCGGTGTTGCCCAGGAACGCCGCGTCGAACCTGGAACCGTGCGTGTACTGCCGCACGACGGCGGCCGTCTTGTGAGTCATATCCAGCTTCAGCACCAAGCCGCGAGAGGGACCAATCGGCGGGGCAAACTTGCCAGGGCCGAGGATTCCGCAGCAGGCGTCGTCGAACACGCTGACCGTGCCGTTGGAGTGGAGTTGCGCGTCGTGCTGGAACTGGAATCGCGCATTCGATGGGAGCGTGAACGTGCTGATCTGCGGATTGCCGCTCAGCGTCCACTCGACGTCGCCACCGGCAGCCATGTTGACCAAATATGCCGCCCAGGTGTTGCGGAACGATGTCAGGAAGGTGCCGTGTCCGGTCAGTTGGACCGAGTTGATGTGATACGCATCCCACGGGACTGTCGGATCGGGTGCCGGACGAGACTGCGACTGGCTCAGCGGAAGGTGCGCAAGCGCATCCCAGCTACGCAGGAGTTTTCCGCTCTTCAGGTCGTACTCCTGGACCGCCGAATCTGAGAGGATGCCGTTTGCCGGCCCGCCGTATGGGCTGAGGTCCATGGCGACGTTCTTGTATGAGGTCACCCAGGCGTCTCGGCCGCTGATCACAAGGTCGTGCAGGCTGATGACCCAGCCGTCCGTGCCGCTCAGCGTCGCCACTCGCTTGTACTGCTGGCTGTAGACGACGTCCTTGCCACTGATGGTCGCGCCGGTGGGGCTGATCACGCCCTCCCACCAGCTCAGCGCCGGCTTGCCCTGATACATCTGGGTCTTCAGGTTGCCGGCCACGACATTGGTTCCAACGGGGCCGAACCAGACGGGTCGCAGCTTGTTGTCGAGGATCAACGGGCCGCCCTCGCCGACCATCGGCGCGGTGGTCGTCAGGTTCTTGAAGTTGGCGATCACGAAGTAGCCCGGAGCGAGCTTGCCGGCGCCGGCCGAGAACAGCACCTTGATCTTCGGCGGGTGCAGATCGGGCCGCGACAGGAACTTCCACGTGCCCTTCGTGGTGAACGCCCCGATGGGGGGCGTGGCGGCGGCTTGGGCGCTCGACACCGCGACGATGCACACGCACGCGATCACTGCCACGGCCAGACCAGCGAATGTCGTCTTAATCTGTCGTAAAGCCATTGTGAACCGACCGTAACACTGCGCTCGGGGGAATGTTGCGGTGAGATCAGCGCCGCGCGTCGGCGAGCAGCAGATCGACCAGCAGCGCGGGATCCCGGCGCACCCGACCGGCTCCGGCGCCCTCGCCCTCGCGCTTGACCAGCGTCAGCTGCTCGGGGCTGCGGAGCCGCTGCAAGCGGCCCTGCGCGAGCAGACGCTCGTCCACCGCTCCCAGGCGACCCTCGAACACGGTCATCACCGGCGTCCCCAGCGCGACCGCCTCGCGGTTCATCGTCCCCCCGGCGGACACGACCAGATCGGCGAAGGCGATCAGCGACTGCGCGTCGATCGCGCGCGCCGGCACCTTGAACGCGCCCGCCGCGGGCAGTTGCGAGCGCTGCTCGGCGGTGCGCGCGAGCACGACGGTCTGGGAGCCGCGGAGGCGGTCGAGCGCGCGGCTGAACAGGTCGTTCTCGAAGCGGTGGTAGAGGGACACGTCGGGTGGCGTGCGCACGACCGCGATCGGCTGCGACCGGTCCAGATCGAGCTCTGCGAGCACCGCCGGATCGGGCTCGAAGTCGGCCAGGTAGTACTCCTCCTTGAGGCCCTCGTAGGCGCGGATCTTGCCGCCGGCGCCATAGCGCCGCAGGCGCTGAGGGGGGATCGCGTCAGGCACAACGACCGCGCGCGCCAGCCGGCAGTTGATCTGGTGCTGCACCGCCGCCCACTCGTAGTCGAACATCGTCGCGGACGGGATCCGCAACAGCGCCGCCGCCACCGTGACGTCGTTGGAGCCGTGGCCGATCGCGAGATCGAAGCGTCGTCCCCGGGCCCACCGCGCCAGCGCCAGCGACCGTTGGGCGAGGCCGCGCGCCTTTGCCGGCAGCCGGCCGCCGCGGTGGCGGCCGATGGCGGTGTGCGCGATCCCGAAGCGCTCGCAGAGGTCGAGCGTCTGCGCGAAGTCGCGTGCGGTCACCTCGACCTCATGCCCACGGGCGCGCAGGTTGGCGATCACCGGCCGCATCACCAGCACGTGAGGCGAATTGGTGAGATCGATCCAGACCCTCAACGGGACAGCGCCGCGAGCGCCGCCACGACCTCGCCGGCCTGCGAAGCAGACAGCACCGGGCTCATCGGCAACGCGATGTTCTCGCGGGCGACCGCGTCGGTCGCCGGCAGCGCCACGTCGCCGGCGAACGGGGCCATCGCCCGCTGACGATGAAGCGGCGTGCGGTAGTACCCGCGCGCCTGGATCTCGCGCGCTCTGAGCCCGGCGACGAGCTCATCAGCGCGGGGGTGGGTGACCACGTACAGGTGCCAGGCGGGCTCGGCGCCCTCGGGCACGGCCGGCGCCGCGACGTGATCTGCGATGCCCGCCTCGGCATATGCGCGGGCAGCCGATCTCCGGCCGTCGCACCACGCGTCGAGCTCGCGCAGCAGGATCCGGAGGATCGCCCCCTGGACCTCGTCGAGCCGCGAGTTGTAGCCGACGAACTCGAAGCTCTCCTTGTCGCGCGAGCCGTGGAACCGCAGCGCCCGGGCCAGCTCCGCGATCCGGTCGTCGTCGGTCGCGATCGCGCCGCCGTCGCCGAATGCGCCGAGGTTCTTCGACGGATAGAAGGAGAACGTGGCCGCGTCGCCGAGCGTCCCGGCCCGGCGCCCCTGCAGTCGGGCGCCCGCGGCCTGGGCCGCATCCTCGAGCACCGGCAGACCGAGCTCGCGCAACTCGGGTATCGGCGCCGGCAGGCCGAACAGGTCGACCGCCACGATCGCGCGGGTGCGTGGCGTCAGGGCGGCCCGCACCGTCTCGGCGGTGACGTTGCGCGTCTGTGGATCGACGTCGCAGAACACCGGCCGGGCGCCGGCGGTGACCGCCGCCTCGGCAGAGGCGTAGAAGGTCAGCGAGGGCACCACGACCTCGTCGCCGGGGCGGATGCCCATCGCGCGCAGCGCGATCGTGATCGCGTCCGTGCCGTTGGCGACGCCGATCACGTGGCGGACGCCGAGGTAGTCGGCGAACTCGCGCTCGAATGCGGCGACCTCGGGACCGAGGATGAACGCGCCTCCCTCGATCACCTCTGCGATCCGCGCCTGGATCTGCTCGTGCAGCGGCTCCTGCGGCGTGCGTGTGTCGAACAGGGGAATCGCCATCTGCACCGCGCAACCCTAACAATCGGCCTGCCTGCCGACGTGCCGCCGCTCGCTACGCTAGATCGTCGTGCTGTTAGCACTCGCCTCTGTGACCGGCCCGCTCATCGACCTGGCCACGCACGTGATCGGGAGCCTCGGGCTCGCCGGCGTCGCGATCCTGACCGCGACCACCGGCGTGGTCGGGCTGCCCGGCACCGAGCCGGTGATGCTGTTCGCCGGGTTCAACGTCTACGACGGGCATCTGACGCTGCTCGGAATCATCGTCGCCGGCGTGCTCGGGGACATGATCGGGGCGTCGATCGCCTACGCCATCGGCTACTTCGGGCGTCGCGAACTGCTCGAACGGCAAGGCGCCTGGCTCCACGTCAACCCGCAGAAGCTCGACCGCGCTCACCGCTGGTCCGAGCGTCACGGAGCGCCGGTGATCTTCGTGTCGCGGATGATCCCGCTCGCCCGCGCGGTGTTCCCCTATGCGGCGGGGGTTGCGGAGATGCCGTTCGTCAGCTTCGCGGTCTCCGCCCTGCTCGGCTCGATCGTCTGGATCACCGGCCTCGGAGTGCTCGGCCGCGCCGTCGGCAGCAACTGGAGCACCTGGCGTCACCACCTCGAATACGTCGACTACGTCGTCGCGGCGCTGGTCCTGCTCGGGGTCGCCTACCTGGTCTACAAGCGAGTGCACTCGCGGCGCACGCAGGTCCCCGCGGAGACGGGCGCCCCCGTGGAGACCGATACGCCCGTGGATGTCGCACAGAGCTAGCGCGGGCCGGCTGCGAGTCGGTCAGGCGCTCGCGCTCGGCGTGCTGCATGGGCCGGCCGAGCTGCTGCCGATCTCATCCTCTGGCCATGTCGCGGTCGTCCCCTGGCTGCTGCGCTGGGATTACGACCAGCTCGACGACGAGCTGCGCAAATCGTTCGAGGTCGCGCTGCACGCCGGCACCGCGGCGGCGCTGCTGATCACGCTGCGCGACGAGGTGGATGCGGCGCTGCGAGGGCTCAACGTGCGGCAGCTGACGCTGATCGCGCTCTCGTTCGCGCCGCCTGCCGTCGTCGGCTACACCCTGGAGCGCCAGATCGAGCGCCGGTTCGGGACGCCGCCGACGATCGCCGCGGCGCTCGCCGCCGGCGCGATCGCGATGGCCTACTCGGACCGGGCGCCGCAGTCGCGCAGGCACAGCGAGGCCGGCGTCGCCGACGCGCTGTGGCTGGGGGCGGCCCAGGCCTGCGCCCTGATCCCGGGCGTCTCCCGTAACGGGGCGACCCTGGCCGCCGCACGGCTTCGCCGGTTCACACGCGAGGACGCCAACCGCCTCTCCCGTCACGCCGCGCTGCCGGTGATCGCCGGCGCGACCCTGCTCAAGGGGTTCAGGCTCAAGCGCCGGGGACTGCCGCCGGGCACGGGAGTGCCGTTTGCCACCGGCGCGGCCGGCGCGTTCGTGTCGACGCTGTTCTCCACGTGGCTGATCCGCCAGGTCGAGCGCGACCGCTCGCTGATGCCCTACGCCGTCTACCGCTTCGCGCTGGCGAGCCTGGTCCTGCGCCGCCTCACGGCAGCGTCGCCACCGCGCCGCGGCTGACTCGGCGCTCCCGCCCGACGGCACCGGGGCCTCCTTTCGAGCGGCGGCCCGCGATCGCGCCGGCGCCGCACGGCCTGCCGCCCGCCATCCGGCCTGTTTTTGGTGTCAGCGGTGTCAGTCATGCTGCCATTGGCGCAAAATAGGGGGGATTCATGGCAACGCTGCTCGGCACCACGCTCAACGGCCGCTATCGACTCGAGACCAGGATCGGCGCAGGCGGGATGTCGACGGTCTACCGGGCGCTGGACGAGACGCTCCAGCGTCAGGTGGCGATCAAGCTGATGAATCGCGAGGTCGCCAGCAGCTGGATGACTCACGCGGGTCCCGGGTCAGCGAGGCCGGATGCCGAGCGGGACCCAGGCGCGAGCGACCAGCTCGAGCGATTCCGTCGCGAGGCGCGGGCGGTGGCGCAGCTGTCGCATCCTCACATCGTCGGAGTGATCGACGCCGGCGAGGACGAAGGGCACCCCTACATCGTGTTCGAATACGTCGAGGGCGAGACGCTGAAGGAGCGGATCAGGCGGCTGGGGCGGCTCCCGATCGCCGAAGCGGTCGCGTACGCGATCGAGATCGCCCGCGCACTCGGCGCGGCTCACGCACGCCACATCGTCCACCGCGACGTCAAGCCTCAGAACGTCCTGATCGACGAGGAGGGGTCCGCCAAGGTCACCGACTTCGGGATCGCAAGGACCCTGGACGAGGAGGGCCTGACGGCGGACGGCAGGGTCCTCGGGACGACCGACTACGTCTCTCCCGAGCAGGCGCTCGGCCAGCCGGTGACGGGGCAATCGGACCTCTATTCGCTCGGTGTCGTGCTGTACGAGATGCTGACCGGCGACGTGCCGTTCAAGGGCGAGGGGCAGGTGGCGGTGGCGATGAAGCACGTGCGCGAGGAACTGCCCGACGTCCAGGCGCGCCGTCCCGAGGTCTCGGCCGCGCTCGCGGCCGTCGTCGACACCGCGACCGCCAAGCGCCAGCAGGACCGCTATGCCGACGACGCCGAGCTGATCGCCGACCTCGAGGACGTGCTCGCAATCGAGACCGCTCGAGCCGGAAGCGCGACCGGCGAGGTCACCAGCGTCCTGCGGACGCTCCCGTCGCAGACCGCGCGCCGGGTGCCGTTCCGGGTGCGCCACCGGGTGATCGCCGTGCTGCTGCTGATGATCGTCGCGGCCGGAGTCGTCGGGAGCGCGGTGTGGCTGGCGACGCGAGCTCACCACGGCACCGGCAAGCTGGCGGTGAACGCGCCCAGATCGCCCTCATCTTCGGCACCGCTCAGTCAGGTCCAGCTCTGCCAGGACTGCGCGTTCGGCTTCAATCCGCTGGGCAGCCCCAAGAACGAGCATCCCGACCCCGGCCTGGCGATCGACAGCCAGGTCAACACCTCCTGGAGCACTCAGCACTACTTCAGCGGGACGCTCAACAAGGCCGGCGTCGGCCTGTACGTCGATGCCCGCCCGAAGACGACCGCCCGGGTGCTGCGGATCATCACCTCGACGCCCGGCTTCACCGCGACGATCTACGCCCGCGACGATCAGCCGCCCTTGACCTGGCCGGACCCCGGCTGGATCAAGATCTCGGCGCCCACCCAGATCGGCCACAAGCAGGACATCCGCCTCTCCAGCCAGAACACCCGCTACCGCTTCTTTCTCGTATGGATCACGAGCCTGGGAGGACAGGACCAGCTCGCGATCAATGAGGTCGCGCTGTACCGGTAGGGGATGGGGCGCGGCTGGCTCGCCCTCCGGCGCGCCGGCGGGCCATCTGCCACCTGTAAAACGCGACACTCGTCCTCTGAATCGCGAGCTCTGGCGGGTAATACACGTCTGGCATGCATAACGCGGCAGGCCTCGGTGCCCCGCGCGCGAGTGTCGTGTTTTGCAGGTCGCCGCGGCGGCCGTTGCGCCCACTCCTCAGTGCCGGTGGCGCCGATCCGCCTCGTGATGCTCGAGCGCGAGCGCCAGCAACCGATCGAGCAGCTCCACATACGCAATCCCGCCGGCCTCGAACAACGACGCAAACACGCTCGTGCTCGTGAACCCCGGCATCGTGTTGAGCTCGTTGACGATCACGCGATCGCCGTCGACGAAGAAGTCGACGCGGGCGAGGCCCCTGCAGCCGCTCTTGACGAAGGTGGTGACCGCGAGCTCGCGGACGCGGTCGCGAACGTCGGCGGGCACGCGCGCGGGGACGATCAGCTGCATCTTGCCGGGCGTGTACTTGGCCTCGTAGTCGTACCAGCCGGCTTCGCCGGAGGCGAGCAGGATCTCGCCGGGCTCGGACGCGATCGGCCGGTCGTTGCCGATCACCGAGCACTCGACCTCGAGGCCCGAGGCGAACCCCTCCACGATCGCCAGCGAGTCGTGCTCGAGGGCGATCTCCAGCGCGCCGCGAAGCTCGCCGGCGGCGTCGACGCGGACGATCCCCACCGATGACCCCAGCCGCGCCGGCTTGACGAACACCGGCAGCCCGAGCGCATCGAGATCCGCGAGCGCCCCCCGGGGCCGTGCCCGGAACTCCCCCTCCGCCACCGCGCGGTAGTCGACCTGAGGTATGCCCTCGCGCGCCATCAGGTGCTTGAAGGTGACCTTGTCCATGCAAAGGGCGGAGGCGAGCACGCCGGCGCCCACGTAGGGGACGTCGAGACACTCGAGCAGGCCCTGGACCGTCCCGTCCTCGCCGAAGGGCCCGTGCAGCACCGGAAACACCACCTCGCGGTCGCCGAACCCGCGGCCCGGCTCGAGCGTGACCTCCCGGCCGCCGTCCCGCCACACCCCATCGACTCCGATCTCGATCATCGCCACGTCGTGACCGCCGGCGCGCAGGCCCTCGCACACCGACGCCGCCGAGGCGAGCGAGACCTCGTGCTCGGAGGAACGCCCGCCTCCAAGCACCGCTATGCGGAGCGAGTTCACGTGGTGGTGGTGGTGGGGGTGGTGGTCGTGCTCGGCGTCGTCGTGGTCGGGGTCGTCGACGTCGGGGTCGTCGACGTCGGGGGCGGGGTGAACTTGCCGACGATGATCGTGACCGTGCTGCCCTTGTTGAGCGTCGTCCCCGCCCCGGGCTGCTCGGAGATGACGATTCCGTCCTTGTTCTGCTTGGTGACCGCTTTGGTCTGCTGGACGACGTTGAACCCCGCCGCCTTGAGCTGGTTGCTCGCGCCCCTGGCCGTATCGCCTGTGACGTCGGGGACGCTGGCGGTGGGGGGCGCCTTCGCGATCACGAGGTTGATCGTCGACCCGGGCGCCACCTCGCTGTCGGCCGCCGGGCTCTGGCTGATCACGGTCCCGTTCGGCGTCGTCGTCGACGTCTGCGTCGATGTGGTGACCGACAAGCCCTGGTCGCCGAGCAGCGCGCTCGCCGCTCCCTCCGACTGGCCGACGACGTTCGGAACCGTGACCACGGGCTTGCCGGAGGAGATGAACAGCGTCACCCGGGCGCCGACAGGGACCGACTGCCCGTCTCCGGGCTGGGTGCGCGTGGCGCGCCCGGCGGGGATCGTGTTGGACGTCTCGCGCTGCGTGCGGAACTTGAGGCGCGCCCGGACGATGTCGCGCTCGGCGGCTCCCGCCAGGAGGCCGACCACCGAGGGCACGGTCGTGTTCCCCGGGCCCATCGACACGGTGAGGGTGACGGTCGAGCCCTTGTCCACATTGGTGGCGCCCTGCGGTTGCTGGCCGATGACGGTGCCCGCCGTGTTGTTGCTCGTGACGTCGAGCACGTTGACCACGAACCCCTCGTTCTGCAGGACGGTGCGCGCGGTGTTCAGGGTGTGACCCGTGACGTCCGGGACGGTCCGCTTCTCCGGACGAGTCAGCAGGTAGGCGGCCACGCCGCCGCCGGCGAGCAGCAGCGCGACGAGCAGCGCGATCCACGGCCACATCCGGCGCCGGCGCGGAGGCGGCTGCGGAGGATCGGTGATGTAGCCAGTCCCGTCGTAGGGAGGCTGGTGGTAGGGGACCACGGCAGCATCCGGCGCCACCCCCTCCGCGGGGGCGGCGCCGGCGTATGCCGCGCCGACGCCGCCGACCGCTGCGAGCGCCGCGATCGACGCCGTCCGCTGGGACGGCTCGCCCGACAGGATCGCGGTCCGCGCCGCCTCCAGCGCGGAGATGAACTGGTCGGCGTCGGTGGGGCGGTCGGCCGGGTTCTTGTTCAGCGACCACAACACCACCTGCTCGAGCTCGGGCGGCACGCCCGGGTTGACCGCGGTCGGCGCCGTCGGTGACTCGGCGACATGCTTGAGCGCGATCGTGACCGCCGACTCGGCGTCGAAGAGGACGCGCCCGGTGAGCATCTCGTAGAGCACGACCCCGATCGCGTAGAGGTCGGATGCGGCGCTGACCGCGTGGCCCTGGGCCTGCTCGGGCGACAGGTACTGCGCGGTGCCCATGATCGATCCGGTCTCGGTCATGTCGGAGGCGCCGGCGCGGGCGATTCCGAAATCGGTGACCTTGGCGTGATCGGACTCGTCAACGATCACGTTGTGGGGCTTGAGGTCGCGGTGGATGACGCCGCGCCGATGCGCAAACCGCGCGGCCTTGAGGATCTGGATCGCGATGTCGATCGCGCGGATCGGATCGAGCGGCGCCTCCTGGCGGATCAGCTGCTTGAGCGAGCGGCCGGGCAGGTACTCCATCGCGATGTAGTAGGTGTCCTCGTAGGCGCCGCGGTCATAGATGCCGACGACGTTGGGGTGCTGCAGCCCCGCTGCCGCCTGCGCCTCGCGGCGGAAGCGCTCGACGAAGCCGGGGTCTTCCGCGAACCGGCGATGCAGCAGCTTGAGCGCGACCTTGCGCCCGAGCTGCTGGTCCTCGGCCAGGAAGACGTCGGCCATGCCGCCGGCGCCGAGCCGCGAAAGCACCTTGTATCGGTTGTCGACGATCGCTCCGGGAGAGAGATCGGCCATCGTCAGCGCCCCTCGGAAAGCAGAGTCTGGATCACGTCCTTGGCGATCGGCGCGGCGACGGTGCCGCCGAAGCCGCCGGCGGTACGCTCGATCGTGACCGCGACCGCCACCTTGGGGTCCTGGACAGGCGCAAAGCCGATGAACCACGGCTGGGTGAGGTTTGAGCCGACGATGCCGATCTGCGCCGTGCCGGTCTTGCCGGCGACGCTGATCCCGCCCAGCTGGGCCGGAGTGCCCGTCCCCTCCTCGACCACCTTCTTCATCATCTGGGTCACGGCCGCGGCGGTGGAGGGCGACATCACCTGCGAGTACGCCGACGGTTTGTAGGTCCTGATCGTGCGCCCATCCGGGTCGACCACTCGCTGGGCCAGCCTCGGCGCCATCAGCTTGCCGCCGTTGGCCACCGCCGAGGCCACCATCGCCATCTGCAGCGGCGTGACCCTGAGCCCGCCCTGGCCGATCCCGATCCGCCCGATGTCCTCGTTGGGGCTCCCGGGCGGCAACGGCCGGCCGGTGCTCGAGAACACGCGGCTGGCCGCCATCTCATCGGGCGGGTAGTCCATCGGCGGCTTGGAGTAGAAGCCGAACCGCTTCATGTACGTGGTCATCGTGCCCCGTCCGAGCCGCTCCGCCACCTGCGCCCACACGGTGTTGACCGAGAACGTGAGCGCGGTCGTCAGATCGATGTTTCCGAAGCTCTGGTTGAGGTCGTTGGACAGCGGCACGCCCGAGATCGCCTTGGGGGAGTTGCCGTTGACGACCGAGTTCGGGGTGAACTTGCCGCTGTCGATCGCCGCCGTGGCGGTCACCACCTTGAACGTGGACCCCGGCGGGTAGCCGGCCTGGGTCGAGCGGTTGAACGTCGAGATGCCGGGCCCGGCCGCGTCGGGATTGTTGTTGTCGTAGCCGGGCAGGGCGACCATCACCTTCACCGCGCCGGTCCGGGGGTCCAGTGCGACGACCGAGCCGGCGCGGCCGGCGAGGCCAGCGAGCGCGACCCTCTGGGCCCTGGGATCGAGGCTCGTGTACACGTCATCGCCGACGCGGCGGGCGGTGAGCTGACCGAAGATCGAGCTGAGGCCCGTCTGCAGCCCGCGCAGTGCGTCTCCCTGCGAGCGCTCGAGCCCGGCGCTGCGCCCCTGCGCCGCGATCGCATAGCCGACCGCCTGCGAGAACAGGTTGCTGGTCGGATAGAACCGCTTGTAGGTGCCGCCCACCGCCGGCACCGACCGCGCCAGCACGGTGCCGTCAGCGGCGTAGATGCGCCCGCGCTTGATCTTGAGCTCGTCGATCAGCGTGCGCCGGTTGAGGACGTCGTTGTTGAGCGACTTGGCCTCGAACACCGTCCACCGCGACGTCCAGAGGACCAGCAGCGCGAACAGCGCCACGATCACGACGAACAGGCGCGAGATCGGAGCGTTCACGCTTCCCTCCTGGCGCGGTCTGAGACGAGCAGCAGCAGCGCCAGCAACACGAAGTTGGCGATGATCGAGGAGCCGCCGTAGGAGATGAACGGGAGCGTCACCCCGGTCAGCGGGATCACACGCGTGACCCCGCCCACGATCACGAACACCTGCACCGCGAAGATCGCGCTGAGGCCGACCGCGAGCAGGGTCGAGAACGAATCGCGGGCCAGCTGTGCGGCCTTCAGGCCGCGGGCGACGAACAGCAGGTAGGTCAGCAGCACCGCGCAGGCCCCGAACAGCCCCAGCTCGGCCGTGATCACCGCGTAGATCATGTCCGTCTGCGGAGCGGGCAGCAGCGGCCCCCCACCCGGGATGGTCAGCGCGGCCTCGCCGAAGCCCTGGCCGAACATTCCCCCGGCGGCCTGCGCGAACAGCGAGTTGGCGAGCTGATAACTGCCGCCGACCTTGTTGTAGAGCACCGGGCTCAGCGGGTGCAACCACGCCTCGACGCGATCGTGGACGTGGGGGATGTGCGTGCCCAGGTACCAGGCGCCGATCGCGAACGCCACGACCCCGACCGCGACAAACGAGAAGCGCCCGGTGGCCACGTACAGGATCGCCAGCAGGCCGCCGTAGAACATCAGCGACGAGCCGATGTCGTGCAGGAGGATCATGATCAGCATCGCCAGCCCCCAGATCACCAGCACCGGCCCGAGGTACTTGATCGGCGGGATCGTCACCCCGAGCACCCGGCGCGCACCGACGACCATCAACTGCCGGGTGTCGCGCAGGTAGCTCGCCAGGAAGATGACCAGCCCGACCTTCGCGAACTCCGCCGGCTGGAACACGAACAGGCCGGGGATGCGGACGCCGAGATAGGCGCCGTTTGCCTGGTAGCCGATCCCCGGGACCCTCGGCAGGATCATCAGCCCCAGCGAGACGAACACGATCACGTAGCGGTACTGCTCGAGCCGGCGGTAGTCGCGGAAGATCACGATCGTCGCCGCGAACAGGATCAGACCGAGCACGAACCACTGCGCCTGTTGGCGCGCGAGCGTAGGGTCGATGCGGTAGATCATCACCAGCCCGAAGCTCGCCAGGAGCGCGACCAGGGGGAACATGTACGGGTCGGCATGGGGCAGCGTCATGCGGATGAAGACGTGCCCGGCGATGCACAGCCCGAGGAAGATCGCTCCGTAGGTCAGCGACACGTTCGAGAGGACGTTGGAGCGCTGGATGAAGACTCCGGCGAATCCGGCGGTGACCAGCAGCGACGCCGGGATCAGGCCCAGCAGCTCGCGGTTGCGGGCGCTCATCGGCATGCCCCCCGGTGCGGACTCATTCGGAAATCCCCCTCGGGTCATCCAGCCTCGAGATTTGACACGCTCGGCTCACTCCGGTCGCCGTTGACCGGATCTCTCGCTCGCGCTTCGCGCTCATTTCGAGATCCTTCCCAGCTCGAGGTCCCTCACCAGCGAGGTCGCGTCCGACTGGGACCGGAGGTGGTTGTTGAACAGGTCGCCGCGACGAGCGGCCGGAACCTGCGACGCGGGGACGCCGGAGGTGTAGAACGTCTCGTACAGGTTGATCCCGGCCGGGAGGCTGTACGGCAGGCCGCGGTAGATCGTCACGATCCCCTGCTGGTTGGTGCCGATGAAGTACAGCTGGCGGCTCGCGAGGTAGCCGCCGGCGCCGATCAGGAACAGCACGACCACGATGGCAAACACGGCCGCGAGCGCCTTGACGAGCCGGGGCATGCGGCGCCGGGACGTCCTGCCGGCGCCGTTGCGCCCACCCGCTCCGCGGGCGCGCCCCGCGGTGGCGGGAATCGGGGAGAGCCGCCTGACCCTTGGCTGCGCCTCGTCGGCGACCGGGGGGGCCGCAGCGGCCCCCTTCCCGCCGGCCATCGTCGCCTGGTCGATCAGCCCGTCGCCGCCGGCCTCCTCGAGACGGCACAGAACGACCGTGATGTTGTCCCGGCCCCCGGCGCGGTTGGCCGCGTCGATCAACGCGTCCGCGGCGGCGGCCAGCGAGTCCGACGCCGCGAGGATCTCGGCGACGCCCTCCTCGGAGACCATCGAGGTGAGGCCATCGCTGCACAGCAGCAGCAGGTCGCCGGCGCGGACCGGATAGCTCCAGGTGTCGACCTCGACGCTCGCCTCGGGGCCCAGCGCCCTGGTGATGATCGACCGCTGGGGATGTTCGGCGGCCTGCTCGGGCGTCAGCTTCTCCTGTCGCACCAGCTCCTCGACCAGCGAGTGGTCCTGGGTTAGGCGCTCGAGCGACCCCTCGCGAAACAGGTACGCGCGGCTGTCGCCGACGTGCGCGATCGCCAGCGCCGCGTCGTCGACGTAGGCGGCCGTGAGCGTCGTGCCCATCCCGGCCCGCTCGTGGTCGGCCTGCGCCCGCTCGTAGATCCGGCGGTTTGCTTCGCGCACGGTCTCGGCCAGGCGCTGCTCGGGGCTCCCGGACTCGGGCAGGCCCTGCTCGAACGCCTCGACCGCGATCGCGGAAGCAACCTCTCCGGCCTGCGCGCCGCCCATTCCGTCGGCGACGACGAACAGCGGGGGGCGCGCGAACGCGTTGTCCTCGTTGTCCCGGCGCTGCCTGCCGGTGTCGGTCCGCCAAACGGTCTCCGCCGCGCGAAGCATCGTCAATCGGCTGTTCGGTCGGTCATTGCTGGTATGAGAATTCGCAGTCGCCGATCCGGATCCGGTCCCCGGGCCGAAGCGGTTGCGGACCGCTCAACTGCTCCTCGTTCAGGTAGGTGCCGTTGGTCGAGCCGAGGTCCTCGATCACGAGCACGTGTCCCTGTCTCGCGATCCGGGCATGGTGGGAGGACGCGAACGGATCGTCGAGCCGGATCTCGACGTCCCCGCGTCCGAGCGTCGCGCCGCCCGAGAGGTCATAGGCGGTGCCCGCCTCGTGTCCGGGAGCGCGTTCGACGAGCAGCCGCGGCTCGAATCCGTCGAGGTCGGGGTCACCGAGGCCGTCCGCGGCCGAGTACATGCCGGTGGCATCGGCGTACCGAGCGCGATCCGGCTCCGGGGTCCCGACGCGACTGCGCCGCAGGTCTCGCACCGCGCTCCACGCAACCCACACCAAGAACAGGTAGAGAACCGCGAGGAAGCCGAACTTGAGGCCTACCGAGACGGGCTCGAGCGTCATCCTCGCGCTACTCCAGCTCGAATGTCATCGCCGACGTCCCTACCTCGATCTCATCTCCCGGCTTGAGGACCTCGGGACTGTCGATCCTGCGCCCGTTGACGCTCGAGCCATTGGTCGAGCCGAGATCGGTCAGCACCCAGGAGCCGCCGCGGGGGCGGATCTCCGCGTGCTGGCGCGAGACGTTGGGATCGTCGACGACGATGTCGCACTGCCGGCTGCGACCGATCGTGACCCCGGCCGGGCCGACGACCATCCGCTTGCCCTCGAGCACGAGCAGCGCCCTCTGAGCGCGCACCCGAGCGTGTTCTTGCAGCGGCTGTGCGACCCGCTCGGCGCTGCTGTAAACCATCGTCCGTCCGGACTGCGGCGCCGGCGCCTCCGGCTCGGGCTCGGGCTCGCCGGGCGGCTGGACCACGCGCGTCTGGATGCCGAACTCGCCGAGCCCGAGCCGTGCGTCGGTCTCGAACTCGACCACCGGCCGCGACAGCATCGCGAGGCGTTCGCGACGTGCATGCTCGAGCAGGTACCCGGAGAGCTCCTCCGCCAGCGCCCCCTCGTAATCTCTGAAGCGCTCCCGGTCACGCGGCGAGAGGTACACGCGATACTGGTTCGGCACGTACGTGCGCGAGATCGAGTGGGACTTGTGCTCCTCCATCTCGCGCGCGAGCTTGCGCGCGATCTCGACGGGGCGGACCTCCGAGCGAAAGGCACGGCTGAACGTGCCTTCGACGAGGCCGGCGATCTTGTTTTCGAGGCTTCTGAGGACGCTCATGGCTAGGCCTAAGGGGCCGTTCCATGCTACGAAAGTGATCCTGCGCGATCGCTGCTGCGCCAACGTCTGGCGGCTACCGGCGCAAGCGCGATGATCGCGCCTACAACTGCACCGAGCACCGCCGTGGCGGGCGTACCGGCGCCGCGAGGGTGACTGAGAGCAAGGACTGTAGCGGTCGCCGAGACGACCGTTGCCGACCAGATCGTCACCAACACAACCGCAACGATTGGCGAGCGTCGTCGCGCGAGTCCGGGCAGGAGGAGAGCCGCTGCCGCCCACACCGGCGCGCCCGCCAATGCGCCCGTGGTCAGCAGCGGCACCAGCACGTGGGTGACGGTGTCATGCAGCGAGGGCATCCATACCGACGCGGGAGGTGTCCCCGGGGGACGACGCGCGTAGAGGTCCGCGTCTGCCAGGGGTGCGGCGACCGCCAGCCAGATCCACCCGCCGGCCCCCAGGGCCGCCCGCTGCCAGGCGCCCGATGCCCGCGCCGCGAGCGCCGGCCAGCAGCCCGCGAGACCGAGAAGGCCGAGCGCGGGGGCGCCCGCCGACAGCGGCCAGCTCGTCGGTCTGCGTGGCAGCAGCACAATCGGCACGAGCCCGGCGACGAGGACCACGAGCGAGCCGCCGGGTCGGCCGTGCAAGGCGAGCAGCCCGGCCCCGATCACGACCAGCGCAAGCCAGCCAAGCCGCGGGAGCACCAGCACGAGTATGCCGGCGATCAGTGCTGCGGCAGCGGGCGTCGCCGACGCCGGCGCCAGCGTGTGCGAGACCAGCCACGCGCTCACAATCGCCGCGGCCACGGCGCCGAGCCCGCGGGCGGGCCACCCCACGGGGATCGAGCTCTCCGGGGCGGGCGCGCCCTCGGCGATCTCGGGCTCGCCCCGGGCGGGAGTTGCGCCGCGCGCTGCCGTTCGGGCGATCGTTCGATCGACGTCCCCCGATCGCCGCCGGGACCAGCGCTCGCCGACCACGCCGGGAGTGTCGTGAAGCTGGTCGACGGACAGCGACAGTGCCCGGCGAAGCTCCCCGACGCTCCCTCGCTCTCGCGGCCGGGGCCGCAGCGCGAGGTCGATGCCCTGGCCAAGCTCGCGGGGGAGATCGCGGCGCTGACGGCGCAGAGGCGGGAGGTAGGCGCCGAGCCGGCGCGCCCGCAGCGCCGCCGTGCCGGTGCGAACGGGGTTGACCCCACTCAGCGCCTCATAGACCACTAGCGCCAGCGAGTACAGGTCCGCCGGTGCACCAGCCTCCAGACCCTCGGCCTGCTCGGGCGCCATGTAGGCGGCGGTGCCGACGACGTCGCCCGTGCGCGTCAGCGAATCCGCCCCCATCACCCTGGCGACGCCGAAGTCCGTCAGCTTGGCGAGCCCCGCGGCGGTGGTGGGCCGTTCCGGAACCAGCACGTTGGACGGCTTGAGGTCGCGGTGGACGATTCCGTGCCCGTGAGCATGAGCCAGCGCATCGCACAGGACGCTGGCGATCATCACGATGTCGCGATCCGACAGCCGGCCCGCCGCCAGCAGGTCCGCCAAGGTCTCGCCGTGGACCAACTCGGAGACCAGATATGCGCCCTGCGCGTCGGCGGCGGCCTCGTACAAGGTCACGATCGCCGGATGCGCCAGCCGCGCGGCGGCCCTGGCCTCGCGCTCGAAGCGCTTCGCGACGATTCGCTCGCGCGGCACGATCTTGACCGCAACGTCTCGATCGAGCCGCTCGTCATGGGCCATCCAGACCATCCCGAACGCCCCTGCGCCGAGCCGCCTGTGCAGTCTGTATCGCCCCAGCACGAGCGGCGCCTCACCCCGGGGCACCCGGCGCACGAGAGCATCGGTCGCGAGGCGACGGACGGTGGGCTGCTGACTGGCGCTGATCGGACGCTTTTCCACGCCGGCCGCGCCGTCCCTTTCGGCGAAGGAGCCTACGCGGTTGCGTTTACCGCCGTTCAGGAGGTCATACTGCCTGTTTCCGGATCCCCTAAGGAGCCAGACAGCGTGTCGTTCTTCGACGAGGCAGACGAGCCTCGCACCGAGCCCACAGCTCAGCGTCGGCGCCGGCCAGCAAGGGGCGGCCGCCGCCCACCGCGCGACCAGCAGCAAGCGATCCGGCTTCGCCGCGCGATCGCGGTGGCGGCGCTTGTCATCGTCGTGATCCTGATCGTGATCGGCGTCCACAGCTGCCAGGTGAGCTCACGCAACAACGCGCTGCGCGCCTACAACAACAACGTCTCGGCGGTGATCGAGGACTCAAACAACACCGGCAGGCAGCTGTTCGGAGTGCTCGCCAACGGCAGCGGCTCGGGCGGGGCCGTCAACCTCCAGAGCCAGATCGCCGAGGCCGGCGCCGCGGCCGGCAAGCAGCTCAGTCACGCCAAGAGCATCGACGTGCCGGGCGAGGTCAAGGGGGCACAGCAGAACCTGCTGCTGGCGCTGCAGATGCGCCACGACGGGATCACCAACATCGCCAACCAGATCCAGCCGGCGCTGAGCACGTCGACCAGCAAGGACGCGATCAACGGCATCGCCGCCGAGATGGCCCGCCTCTACGCCTCCGACGTCGTCTACAAGGAATACA
Source organism: uncultured Solirubrobacterales bacterium (assembly GCA_963723675.1). GTDB lineage: Bacteria > Actinomycetota > Thermoleophilia > Solirubrobacterales > Solirubrobacteraceae > Palsa-465. Next base: position 238,168 of record CAVRRW010000001.1, read on the forward strand.
CGCTGCCGCTGATCTCGGGCGCGCTGCACGGCGCCGGCATCAAGGTCGGGCCGCCCGACGGCCAGACGTTCAACGCCGGGCAGTTCGTCACCGACGTCCACTGGCTGACCCCGACGTTCATCGCCGACAAGCTGCATGTCTCGATCGCGACCCCCGGCGGCAAGCCCACCCCGGGACTGCACGGCCACTCCCTGGACTCGGTCAGCGTCGGTTCAACCACGCTGCAGACCGGTTCGACGAACACGATCGCGGCCAGCCCGCCGCCGACGTTCACGCTGAACTTCTCAAACGGCGGCACCAACACCGAGAACAACGTCAGCTGCAAGGTCTCCGTGAGCCAGACGAGCATCAGCGGCAAGATGACGGTGCCGCAGACGACGGCCGGCGAGCACGCCACCTGCCAGGTCACGCTCAATTCGTCGCCGCCATCCGGCAACTACACCGTCACGGCGACGATCGGCAAGGTCCCGGGCGAGCAGAACGTCGCCAACAACACGCTGACGTTCCCCGTCACCTTCCAGTAGGGCCGGCGGCGGGGGCCGACGGCCAGGGGGTGGCGGCCGGGCAGGGCTGGCGGCCCGGGCAGGGCTGGCGGCCGGGGAGGGCTGGCGGCCCAGCCGCCGGAGGGCCCTTATCCTTTCAGCGGTGCATGATCTGACCAGCACCGCGGGGATCGTCGCGATCGCGGCTGCCGCGGCTGCTGCGGTGGCGTTGCTGACCTGCGTCGTGCTCGTGGTCAAGCTCCGCCGGCTACGGGCCGATCAGCGGATGCTGCTGAGCTCCGGCGAGCGGGACATCGTCGCCCATTCCGCGGCGCTGGCGCGGCAGTTCGCGGCGCTGCACGATTACGTCGCGGACGCCGCCGAGGGCCTGGATCAGCGCGTCGTGGCCGCCGAGCAGCGACTGGACGGGGCGGTTGCGCATCGCGCGCTGGTCCGATACGACGCGTACGGCGAGATATCGGGTCGCCAGTCGACCTCGATCGCGCTGCTTGACTCCCGGCGCTCGGGCCTGGTGTTGTCCTCGATCCATCATCGCGACCAGGCGCGTGTCTACGCCAAGGAGCTGTACGAGGGGCAGCCCGAGCTCGAGCTCTCACCGGAAGAGGACGAGGCGGTGCGGCTCGCGCTCGAGGGCGACCGGCAGCCGCCGTCTCCGTGATCGGGCGGGAAGTGCTCCCTCTGAGCGAGCGGATGCGTGTCGGCTACCTGGGTCCCGAGGGCACGTTCTCGCATGAGGCACTGATCGACGCGACGGCGGGGAGCGAGCTGGAGCTCGTTTCGCTGCCGACGATCTACGACACCGTGATGGCCGTCCACGCGGGAACCGTCGACCGCGCATTGGTTCCGATCGAGAACTCGCTGGAGGGGTCGGTCAACGCAACCCTCGACGCGCTCGCGATGGAGACCGAAGACGTCACGATCGTCGGCGAGGTGGTACGCCCGATCGAGCATTGCCTGATCGCGCGCAACGCACTCGAGCTGTCGGAGATCGTCACGGTGGTCTCACATCCGCAGGCCAGCGCACAGTGTGCCCGCTTCATTCGCTCGCGCCTGCCGCAGGCCACGGTGCTCGCCGGCAGCTCCACGGCCGAGGCCGTACGGATCGTCGCCGAGCACGACCAGGCCTGGGCCGCGCTCGGCACGCGCCTGGCCGCCGCCCGCTACGGCTGCCGCGTCCTGCGCGCGGGGGTCGAGGACGTGACCGACAACGAGACCCGGTTTGTGTGGCTCGGCCACGCCGGCGCCGGCCCGGTCGCGTCCGCCGCCCACCCGGACGCGTCCGCCGCCCACCCGGACGCGTCCCACGGCGACCCCGGCGCGTCGGCCGCTTTCCCCGGCGCGTTCGCCGCCCACCCCGGCGCGTCCGCCGCCCCGCCGCGTCCGATCGGCCCCTGGAAGACCGCGATCGTGTTCTGGGGCGTGGGCTCCGAGGCTCCCGGTTGGCTCGTCAGGTGTCTGTCGGAGTTCGCCTCCCGCGATGTCAACCTGACGCGGATCGAGTCGCGTCCGCGCAAGCAGGGGCTCGGCCGATACATGTTCTTCCTGGACCTCGAAGGCCGCGACACGGAGCCCCATGTGGCGGAGGCGCTCGAGGGGCTCTCAGGGCACGTCGAGGTGCTGCGCACGCTCGGCTCGTTCCCCGCGGCGTGACCGCTGCGGCATGCCGGTGCCGATCGCCGCCAGGCCCTGCAACGCCGGGGATGCCGCTCGTGTCATCGGTACACTGGCGGCCAAGCCCATGGCCACTACAGCACCAGCGCCAACATGGTCCGCGCCGCATTCAGAGCACCAGCGGCGCGGGCGTGAAGTCGGCCGGGTGCTCGTTCTCAACGCGACGTATGAACCGATCAATGTGTGCACGGTTCGGCGGGCGGTGGTGCTGCTGCTCAAGGACAAGGCCGAGGTCATCGAGCACGGCGAGCTGCGCCTGCACTCGGCGACCCGAACGATCGCGCGACCGGTCGTGATCCGGCTCGTCAGCTACGTCCGCATCCCACGCGACACGCACCGCCGCAAGATCACCCGGCGGGCCGTGTTCGCGCGCGACGACTGGACTTGCCAGTACTGCGGCTCGCGCTCGAATCTGACCGTCGATCACGTGGTCCCGCGGTCCAAGGGCGGCTCCTCCAGCTGGGAAAACATCGTTGCCTCGTGCGCGCCGTGCAACCGGCGCAAGGGCGATGCGCTTCCGCGCCAGGTCGGCATGCGGCTGTCAAAGAAGCCGCGGACACCAAAACCCACGGTTTTCATCCACGTTGCGAGCCCGACGATCCCTACCGCCTGGCAGCAGTACCTAGCGGCCTGACGGGCGCGCGGCCGGCGACTCGAGCTCGGTCGAAGATGAGCGAGATCGAACCACGCAACGCAGACTTCGTGCAATCGCTGGAACGCGGACTGGCGGTGATCCGCGCGTTCGACGCCGAGCACCGCGAACTTGCGCTGAGCGACGTGGCCCGCGCCACCGGGCTGACCCGCGCGGCCGCGCGGCGATTCCTGCTGACGCTGGTCAAGCTCGGCTATGTCAACCTCGCCGACGGCCGCTTCTCGCTGCGGCCGCGGATCCTCGAGCTCGGATATGCCTACCTGTCGAGCCTGACGCTTCCCGAGGTCGCCCAGCCGCACATGGAGGAACTGGTCGCCAGGGTCAACGAGTCCTCGTCGATCTCGGTGCTAGACGACCTCGAGGTCGTGTACGTGGTGCGGGTGCCGACCCGGCGGATCATGAGCATCACGCTTGCAGTGGGCACGCGCCTGCCGGCCTACGCGACGTCGATGGGCCGCGTGCTCTTGGCCAAGCTTCCCGATGCGGCGCTGGAGGAACGCCTCTCGCGGATTGATCTGCGACCGCTGACCCCGCGCACGACGACCAGCAAGGAAGCCCTGCGCGCGGCCCTTGAGACCGTGCGCAAGCAGGACTACGCAGCCGTCGATCAGGAGCTCGAGGAGGGGCTGCGCTCGCTTGCGGTCCCGGTCCGCGACGCCGGCGATCACGTCGTCGCCGCTCTCAACGTGTCGGTTCACGCGAGCCGGGCGTCGATGGCGGTGCTGCGGCGCGACTTCCTCCCGTTCGCCCGTCAGGCCGTCGCGGCGATCGAGGTCGATCTCCGCAGCGCCGGGACGCGCGGGGGCGCGTTCACGTTGCCCGAGGCTTGAGCTCGGCCTGCCGGGGCCATGAGCTCGGGTTGCCCGGGGCCATGAGCTCGGGCTGCCCGAGACGTTGAGATCAGGCCGCCCGAGGCCTTGACTTCGGGCTGCCCGAGACGTGAGATCGGGCCGCCCGAGGCCTTGAGGTCGCGGTCCGGATCCACCGAAAACCGTCCCACTGGACGCTTTCGGAACGACGACTGGGACGTTCCCGCTGCACCACGACGGAAACGTCCCGGACGACGTCTCGGAGGCGCCGAGTGGGACGATATTCGGGTCGCGAGGAGCGCGGGAGGGTGGGAGGGCGGCCCTCTGTTAGGAGAGGGGCGGCCGGACAACGATCGTGCAAATCGGACGCCGAACAGGGAGCGGGTCCCGAACAGGGAGCGGGTCCCGAACAGGGAGCGGGTGTCCTCAGTGAGAATCGGCCAGATCCGGCCTAGATCTGGCCTAGATCGCGACGAGCACGTGCTCGCCAGATCGTTCCCAGATCGCGAAAACACGTTCGCGCCAGAACCGGCCTAGATCGCGAAAAACACGGTCTCCCCAGATCCGGCCTAGATCGCGAAGAACACGGTCTCGTCCTCACCCTGGATGCGGATGTCGAACGCATAGCCGCCATCGGTCGGCTGTGCTATGAGCGTTTCACGGCGCTGCGCCGGCACCCGCGCCAGCACGGGGTCGGCGGTGTTTGCCTCGGGCTCGTCGGCGAAGTAGATCCGCGTCACGCAGCGGTTGAGCATCCCACGCGCGAACAGGGAGACGTTGATGTGGGGCGCTTGCGGCCTGCCGCCCGGACCCGGCACGGGACCCGGTTTGATTGTGGCGATCTCATAGGAGCCGTCGCCGTCCTCGACCCCGTAGCGCGCAAACCCCCGGAAGCCGGCCAGCGCCGACGGGCCCCCGTACCCGTGCTCGTCGGCAAAGCTACCGTCCGGGTCGGCCTGCCAGGTCTCGAGCAGGAAGTCGGGCACCGGCGCGCCGGCGCCGTCGAACACGTGCCCGGTGATCCGGATCATGCCGGGGGTGTCGGCGGGCACCACCTCGGGGCCGAGATCCCACGGCAGCCCGATCGCGAAGTACGGGCCCACCGTCTGCGAGGGTGTCGTATCGAAGATCAATGCTCCTCCTCGAACGGCGTCGCGGCCGGCCCCCTCAGGTAGATGTCGAACTCGTACGCGGCGGCCCAGTTTGGCTGCGTACCGTGGATCGAGAAGGTCGAGACCATGCGCTGCCGGGCGCGCTCGTCCGCGACCGAGTTGAAGATCGGGTCATACGGGAAGAAGGGATCACCGGGGAAGTACATCTGCGTCACAAGCCGCTGGGCGAACGCCCGCCCCATTAGCGAGAAGTGAATGTGGGCGGGGCGCCAGGCGTTGTAGTGGTTGCCCCATGGGTACGGCCCCGGCTTGATCGTGGTGAACGTGTAGCGACCGTCGTCGTCGGTGACGCAGCGGCCCGCGCCGAGGAAGTTCGGGTCAAGCGGCGCCGGCCAGCGATCCCACACGTGGCGGTAGCGCCCGGCGGCGTTCGCCTGCCAGACCTCCACCAGGGTGTCGCGCAGCGGCTTGCCCTCGGTGTCGAACACGCGCCCGCTGACGGTGATCCGCTCCCCGATCGGGGCGCCTTCGTGCTGCCTGGTCAAATCGTTGTCGCCGGGGGCGACCAGGGAGCTGCCCAGTCGCGGGCCCGTTATCTCGGTGATCGTCTGCGGCAGATAGATGAGCGGCTGCTTGGGGTGCCGAAGCGCGGTCGACTTGTACCCCTCGAAGTCAAGCGGGGGGTGTGCGCCGGGGGGCTCGCGCCGGTAGGCGGTCGGGGTCTCGCCGGCGGGGTCGGAGAGGCTGCGTTTCTCGAGCTGGTCTGTCATCTATGCCTCCGGTACGACTGCCTATGCCTCCAGTACCACTGCCAAGCCCTGTCCGACGCCGATGCAGAGCGCGGCGAGCCCGTAGCCGCCGCGGCGGCGCTTGAGCTCGTGCGCCAGCGAGCCCAGGATCCGCACACCGGATGCTCCGAGGGGATGCCCCAGCGCGATCGCCCCGCCGTTGGGGTTGAGCTTCTCCGGATCGAGCTCGGGCCACTGCGAGACGTCGGCCAGGCATTGCGACGCGAACGCCTCGTTGAGCTCCACGACGGCGACGTCCTCCCAGCCGATCCCGGCGCGGGCGAGCGCCATGTTCGCGGCGCCCACCGGCGCGATCCCGAACACGTCAGGATCGACCGCGGCGACGCCGCGCGAGACGACCCTCGCCAGCGGCTCGCGGCCGGCCGCTCGCGCCCCGGCCTCATCGGCGAGCAGCAGCGCGCCGGCGCCGTCGTTCAGCGGCGACGAGTTTCCCGCCGTGACGGTGCCGTCCTGCGCGAATGCGGGCTTGAGCCGGGCGAGCTTCTCCAGCGACGTGTCGGGGCGCATCGTCTCGTCCTGCTCGAGCTCGGTGTCGGCAACCGGCACCACCCATTGTCCGTAGAACCCTGACTCCCACGCCGCGGCCGCTCGCCGGTGGCTCCTCAGCGCGAACTCGTCCTGAGCCTCGCGCGAGATCCCATGGATGCTCGCGAGCTTTTCGGCGCTCTGGCCCAGCGAGATCGTCCATTGCTCTGGCATCTGCGGATTGACCATCCTCCACCCCAGCGTGCTCGACTGCAGCTGTTCGTGGCCGCGCGGGAACCCGCGCTCGGGCTTGAGCAGGATCCACGGCGCGCGGCTCATCGATTCGACGCCTCCGATCAGAACGATCGACGCGTCCTCGCCCTCGATCGCGCGGCTGCCCTGCATCGCCGCGTCGAGACTGGAGCCGCACAGGCGGTTGATCGTCGCGCCCGGGATGCTCGTCGGCAGCCCGGCCAGGAGCGTCGCCATCCGGGCGACGTTGCGGTTGTCCTCGCCGGCGCCGTTGGCGTCTCCGAACAGCACGTCGTCGATGCGCTCGGGCTCGAGCTGTGGCGAGCGCTCCAGCAGCGCTCGCACCGCGTGCGCGCCGAGGTCGTCGGGGCGTACGTTCGCCAGACCGCCGGCGTAGCGGCCGAACGGGGTGCGGACCGCGTCGAGGATGTAGGCGGCGCTCACCGGCTGGTCAGCTCGCGCAGGGCCGCGAGCTCCTCCGCCGTCGGTGGCTCGGTGTAGGACAGCTGCTCGGCGACCATCAGGTTCCAGCCCGTCTGCTCGCGCACCTGATCGGGCTCCACGCCCGGGTGGACCTCGGTCAGCACGAGCTCCTTGGTGTGTGGATCGGGCTCGAGCACGCCCAGATCGGTGATCACCGCGGTCGGTCCGGCGCCCCGAAAGCCCAAGCGCTCGCGGGCCCCCGGGCCGTCGCCGTGGCCCACCGTGGTGCAGAAGTCCAGGCGCCGCACGAACGTGCGCGGGTTGTGCGGCGCGATCACCATCACCTCGCCACAGCTGGCCGCGATTTCGGGAGCGCCGCCGGCGCCGGGCAGCCGCGCCTTTGGGTGCTCGTAGTCGCCGATCACGGTCGAGTTCAGGTTGGCGTGGGGGTCGACCTGCGCGGCGCCGAGAAATGCGACGTCGATCCGGCCGGGGCCGATCCAGTAGTTGAACATCTCCGGGACCGACACGACCGCGTCGGCGGTCTCCGCGAGCTCGCCGTCGCCGATCGAAAGCGGGATGTGGAACGGCTTGGCTCCAATCGTCCCGGATTCGTAGACCAGCACGAGATCCGGGTTGTGGACCATCCGCGCGAGGATCGCCGCCGTGCTGGGGCGACCGACGCCGATGAACACGGTGCCGGTATGGGTCAGCCGGCGAGCGGCGACCACCGTCTGCACCTCGCCCGCGCTCGCCTTGGTGTCGCTCGCGACGCTCATCACACGCTCGCCTCGGTGTTACCCATGACGTGCTCGTTCATCCACGATCTGAACTTCTCCCGGTCGCGGCTGAGCTCGTCCCAGAAGCGGTAGAAGCCGTTGTCGCGCTCGGTGATGCCGAGACTGTAGGACGGACGCGATCCTCCCGGCGTCTGCGCGACCGCGTCGATCACCCAGCCGGGGATCACGATCCCGCCGGGGCGCAGCTCGAGCTCATCGACCATCCGCTCGACCGTGACCAGCGACCGCTCGGCGGCGAGCACCGCCTCCTTCTGGACACCTGGTATCCCCCATAGCTGCACGTTGCCATGCCGGTCTGCCTCCTGGGCGTGGATGATCGCGACGTCGGGCCTCAGCGCGGGAACGGCGACGAGCTGCTCGCCGGTGAACGGGCAGGTCACGGTCGCGACGCTCGTGCGCGCCATCAGGTCCGTCCCCTCATAGCCGCGCATCAGCGCGCACGGAAGGTGCGCCGCCCCCGCCACGTAGCGGTTGGCCATGCCGGCGTGGCTGTGCTCCTCGATCTCGACCGCCCGGGGCCATCCGTGCTCGATCGCGTCGCGGAAGCGGTGCAGCGAGCCGACCCCCGGGTTGCCGCCATAGGAGAAGACCAGTCTCCGGGCCGCCCCCATCCCGATCAGCTGGTCATACAGCAGGTCCGGCGTCATCCGGATCAACTCGAGCTCGCCACGACCCTGGCGCAGGAGCTCGTGCCCGGCCGCGAACGGGATCAGGTGCGTGAATCCCTCCAGCGCGACGCTGTCGCCGTCCTTGACCAGGCCCGCCACGGCGTCCTGGAGGGTGACAACCTCAGCCATGACCCCGGAGGGTGACAACCTCAGCCATGACGAGTGGCGCACGCTCGTGCGCTATGCGAACAGTTGCACACTATGCGGACATCGTATAGCCTGCCGAGAGCGCGCGCAACCGCGCCCCTGCGCGCGCGACGGCGCCACCGAGATCACTGAGATGCGCACCCAGGTTGGCATCATCGGAGCCGGACCCGCGGGGCTGATGCTCGGCCTGCTGCTGCAGCGCGGCGGGATCGAGTCGGTGATCCTCGAGAGCCGCGATCGCGAATACGTGCAGCGGCGGATCCGCGCGGGCCTGCTCGAGCAGAACACGGTCGACTTGATGCACGATCTCGGCGTCGGCGAGCGGCTGGCGCGGGAGGGGCTCCAGCACGACGGCATCTATCTGCGTCGTCAGGGTCGCACCCAGCGAATCGAGATCGCTCGGCTGACCGGGCGCCACGTGACGATCTACGGTCAACAGGAGGTCGTCAAGGATCTGATCGCCGCCTTCCTCGACCGCGGCGGAGAGCTTCGCTTCGAGGTGTCCGACGTCGCCGTCCACGACCTCGAGTCCGAGCGTCCGCGGATCACCTACGCCCGCGGCGTCGACGACCACGAGCTAGAGTGCGACTTCATTGGCGGCTGCGACGGCTTTCACGGTGTCTGTCGCCCGTCGATTCCGCAGGCGCTGCTGACCGAGTACGAGCACACCTATCCGTTCGGGTGGCTGGGGATCCTGGCGGAGGCGCCGCCGGCGACGGACGAGCTGATCTACGCCTGGCATGAGAACGGGTTCGCGCTCTACACGATGCGATCCACGAAGATCAGCCGCCTGTACCTGCAGGTTCCCGCCGACGAGGAGCTCGAGCGCTGGTCCGATGAGCGCATCTGGAGAGAGCTTCAGACCCGCCTCGCCACCGAGGGCTGGCGGGTCAACGAGGGCCCGATCCTGGAGAAGGGCATCACCCCGATGCGCACGTTCGTGTGCGAGCCGATGCGACACGGGCGGCTGTTCCTCGCAGGCGACGCGGCCCACATCGTCCCGCCGACCGGCGCCAAGGGCCTCAATCTCGCGGTCAACGACGTGCGCGTGCTCGCCGCGGCGCTAATCGCGTGGTACCGAGACCGCGCCGATGCCGCGCTCGATGGATACTCCGAGACCGCGCTGCGACGGGTGTGGCGCGCCCAGGACTTCTCCAACTACATGACCCAGCTGCTGCACGATCTTGGCGGCGGCCCGTACGAGAGCAGGCTCCAGCTCGCGCGGCTCGAGTATCTGTCGCGCTCGACCGCAGCCGCCACCAGCCTCGCCGAGAACTACGCGGGCCTGCCCGCGGCGCCCGACTTCTAGGTGGCGAGCGCTGCGCATGAAGGTCGCCTACGAGAAGGGGTTGCACGAGATCGGCGACGGGCTGTTTGCGTACCTGCAGCCCGACGGCGGGTGGGGCTGGAGCAACGCCGGGCTGATCGCCGCCGAGGGCACCTCGCTGCTGGTCGACACGCTCTATGACCTCCGGCTGACGCGCGAGATGCTCGACGCCATGGCCCCCGTGCTCACACGGCACCCGATCGACGCCGCGATGAACACCCACGCAAACCCCGACCACTGCTTCGGCAACGAGCTGCTCCCGTCGACCGCATCGATCTACGCCTCGCGGGCGACCGCCGAGCAGATGCACGAGTTCTCCCCCGAGCTGCTCAACGCGCTGAAGTCGGCCCCGGACCTGCCCCCGGACCTGCGCGACTTCGTCGAGCACGCGTTTGGGCCGTTCGAGTTTCAGGGCATCACCTTGCGCCCGCCGACCCAGACGTTCGAGGGGCGGCTCGACCTGCTCGTCGGCGATCGCGCGGTGTCGCTGGTCGAGCTGGGGCCGGCCCACACCGCCGGTGACACGATCGTCCACCTGCCCGACAGCGCCACCGTGTTCACCGGCGACCTCCTGTTCATCGACGGCACCCCGATCGTGTGGGCGAGCATCAGCAACTGGATCGCGGCCTGCGACCGGATCCTCGAGCTCGACGTCGCCGTGCTCGTGCCGGGACACGGCCCCGTCACCGACGCCTCCGGTGTCCGAGACGTCCAGCGCTACCTGAGGTTCGTGCGCGAGCAGGCGCGAATCCGCTTCGACGCGGGGCTCGACCCCGCCGCTGCGGCCGATGACATCGACATCTCCGATTACGCGGGCTGGACCGATCCCGAGCGGATCGCCGCGAACGTCGTGGCGGCCTATCGCGAGTTCGATCCCTCGTGGCCGGCGCCCACGCCGCCCGAATTGTTCATGCGGATGGCGGCCTGGATGGCGCGTCACTGAGAAGACTGCTCGCCACCGAGGGGCCCGTGGGGATCAGCCGCCGTCGGCTTCGCCCGGCCGGCGCGTGACCTCGAGCAGGTAAGTGACCATCACGTCGCCGCCGAGCGTGAGCTGGTAGGCGTCGGAGAGCTCACCGACGCTCCGGTGACGCTCGCCGCCGGCGCTCGTGATCTCCGACGGCACCGTCAAGTTCCACGTCAACAGCATCCCTGCGCAAGCTGCGCGCGGCCAACCGCGCCCAGGCGGTTTCGAGGTACCTGAAGCTGCTGGGGATGAAGGGGCCGTGGGCGCCACGGTGTCGCTCCGGCGCCGGGCGCGGAAGATTGCTGCGTATGGGTCGTATCTGAACCCAAGCGCGGATCGGGCCCTCGCTGGGCGCCCCAAAACGCACGAAGGGCGCCGTCGACGCGGCGCCCTTCGGCTACATCTGGCTGCCTGGATCGAGGTGAGCTTGATCGATGCCGGTGGGACGAATCCCGGCGCTCACCACGCCGGTGTCTCGGGGTGGACTCCGCTAAGCGGGGTCAGCCTCCGACCTAGCGGCCGGACACCTCCAGGGTCCCGCAATAACTTTCAGACAGACGGACCACCTCCTTTCTCTGGTGAGCCCAGGATAGCGGAGCAATCGGCTGACACAAAGTGTCTGCGACCCTCTGGCGGCTACTGGTGGCCGTCGCTCTCGGGGGTCCCCGCCCTTGCCCGGCGGCGGCTACTCGTCGCCGTCGCTCTCGGGATCCCCGCCGTTGCCCGGCGACCCGCCGTCTTCCAGCGGCGCAGCGTCGACCTCGATCACCTGCGCCGCGGTCTGGGCCTCGGACTCGACCACCAGCGCGACCGCGCTGACCTGGTCGTCTTCGCGGAGGTTCATCAGCCTCACGCCCTGGGAGGCGCGGCCGTAGCGGTTGATGCCGCGCACGGAGGTGCGCTGGACCATGCCGTTCTGTGAGATGAACACGAGCTCCTGGTGCTCGCGAACGACCAGCGCGCCGGCCAGCTGTCCCTTGTTCTCGGTCAGCGTGATCGTCTTGACTCCCATCGTGCCCCGTCCCTTCACCGGGTAATCCGGGATCGGCGTCCGCTTGCCGTAGCCGTTCTCGGTCACCACCAGCAGCTCCTGGTCGTCGCGCGCGACGTCCATCGCCAGCAGTGAGTTGCCCTTCTGCGCGACGTTCATCCCGCGCACGCCGCTGGTGTCGCGGCCCATCGCGCGAACCTGGATCTCGCTGAACCGCGCGGCCTGGCCCGAGCGCGAGACCATGATGATGTCGTCGTGCCCGCTGGTGCGGCGGACCGCGATCAGCTCGTCGTCGTCGCGGATGTTGATCGCGATGATCCCGTCGGCCTTGATCGGGGTGTTGTAGGCGCCGAACTCCGTCTTCTTGATCAGGCCGTCGCGCGTCGCGAAAACGAGGTACCTGCCCTCGTTGAAGTCGCGGGTCGCGAGCACCGACTGCACCCGTTCGCCCTCGCGCAGCGGCAGCAGGTTGACCAGCGCGCGGCCCTTGGCGGTGCGAGAGGCCTCGGGCAGCTCGTAGACCTTGAGGCGGTAGACCTTTCCCCGGTTGGTGAAGAACAGCAGATAGTCATGGGTCGAAGAGACGAACAGGTGCTCGATGTAGTCGTCTTCCTTCATGTCCATCCCGGCGACGCCGAGGCCGCCGCGCCGCTGCTGCCGATACGTCGAGAGCGGCAGTGACTTGACGTAGCCGGAGTGGGTGATCGAGATCACCATCTGCTGATCGGCGATCAGGTCCTCGATGTCGATCTCGCCCTCGGCGTGGATGATCTCGGTCCGGCGCTCGTCGCCGTAGGCATCCGAGATCTCGCGCAGCTCGTCCTTGATCAGTCCGTAGACCCTGTCCTCGTCGCCGAGGATCTCGCGCAGCTCCTCGATCCGCTCGATCAGATCCGCGTGCTCTGACTTGATCTTGTCCGCTTCCAGGGCGGTCAGTCGGCTGAGCGTCAGCTGCAGGATCGCCTGCGCCTGCACGACCGTCAGCTCGAAGCGCTCGAGCAGGCCGGCGCGCGCGGTCTCCGGGTCGCGAGAGCCGCGGATCAGCTCGATCACCTCGTCGAGGTTGTCCAGCGCGATCAGCAGTCCTTCGAGCACGTGGGCGCGCTCCTCGGCTCGCCGCAGCTCGTACTTGGTGCGGCGCACCACGATCTCGCGCTGGTGATCGACGTAGTGACCGATCACCTCGCGCAGGGATAGCGTCTGCGGAACGTTGTCGACGAGTGCGACCATGTTGACGCCGAACGTCGTCTGCATCGGCGTGTGCTTGTAGAGCTTGTTGAGCACGACCTTGGGGATCGCGTCGCGCTTGAGCTCGATCACGATCCGCATTCCGTGGCGGTCTGACTCGTCGCGCAGGTCGGTGATCTCGGGCAGCTTCTTGTCGAGCACGAGGTCGCGAATCTTCAAGATCAGGCCGCCTTCGCCGCCCTTGCGCACCTGGTAGGGCAGCTCGGTGACGATGATTGCCTCCTTGCCCTGCCCGATCGGCTCGATGTGCGCCTTGGCCTGGACGCGGACCCGGCCCCGCCCGGTCGCATACGCCTCGCGGATCCCGTCGCGACCGAGGATCGTGCCGGCAGTGGGAAAGTCAGGGCCCTTGATGTGGCGCATCAGGGCCTCGACGTCGATCGCCGGGTTGTCGATGTAGGCGATCGTCGCGGCGATCACCTCGCGCAGGTTGTGCGGCGGGATGTTGGTCGCCATTCCGACCGCGATCCCCGAGCCGCCGTTGACCAGGAGGTTGGGGAACCGGGACGGCAGCACCACCGGCTCCTGCCGGGAGCCGTCGTACGTGGGGACGAAGTCAACGGTCTCCGCGTCGATGTCTCGGAGCATCTCCCGGGCGAGGCTCGCCAGGCGCGCTTCGGTGTAGCGCATCGCCGCCGCCGAATAGCCGTCGATGTTGCCGAAGTTCCCATGCCCGTCGACGAGCGGGTAGCGCATCGAGAAGTCCTGGGCGAGGCGGACGAGCGTGTCGTAGATCGGGCTGTCGCCGTGCGGGTGGTACTTGCCCATCACTTCGCCGACGATCTGGGCGCACTTGACGTGCTTGCGAGTCGGCTGCAGGCCGAGCTCGTTCATCACGTAGAGGACGCGTCGGTGGACCGGCTTCAGGCCGTCCCTGACATCGGGCAGCGCACGCCCGACGATGACCGACATCGCGTAGTCGAGGTACGAGGAGCGCATCTCCTCCTCGAGCCCGCGGGGCTCGATGTTGCCGCCGCCGATCGTGTCCATCGTCGCCATCGGCCGTCTCCTACACGTCGAGGTTGGTCACGAGGCGGGCGTTCTCCTCGATGAACGCGCGGCGTGGCTCGACCTGATCGCCCATCAACATCGAGAAGACCACATCGGCGGAGGCGGCGTCTTCCATGGTCACCTGCACGAGCGTCCGCGTGGCCGGGTCCATCGTCGTCTCGCGCAGCTCCTCGGCGTCCATCTCGCCGAGGCCCTTGAAACGGTAGTAGTCGATTCCCCTTTGGGCGACCACGAGGATGCTGGCTCGCAGCTCCTCGAAGTTCGGCGCCTGCCTGCCGGTCTCCCCCAGGCGGATCTCGAAGGGGGGCGTCCCAACCAGGGCCGCGAGCTCCTTGTGGACGGCGACGAGCCGGTGGTACTCGTGGGCGTCAAGCGCCGCGCGGCCCACGTGATGCGTGGTCGCCAGCCCGGTCTTGGCCTCGATCGTGCGGATCACGACCTCGTCGGCGCTCTCGGCGACGAGCTTCGACGAGTACGCCTCGCCGTTGCTTCCGTCCTTGGCGATCAGCTTCATCAACTGGTCGGCGCTCGTGACCTCTTCGTCGAGCAGGCGCGCCTGCTGCAAAAACGCGACGATCCCCTGGCCGTGGGCGGCGCGGAGCGCGGAGGACCAGCCCTCGTATTGCTTGAGCAGCCTCGAGAAGCGCTTCCAGCGGGCGTCGGTGAGCTTGAACGGCTTGTTGTAGCGGTCGTAGACCTCGATCTTCTCGAACTTGTCGCCGAGCAGGATGTCCTCGAGCTCGGACTCGCGCTCGAGGTACCGGTGCTTCTGGCCGCGGGTCAGCCGGTACAGCGGCGGCTTGGCGATGTAGACGTAGCCAGCCTCGATCAGCGGCTGCATCTCGCGGAACAGGAGCGTCAGCGCGAGCGTGCGGATGTGCGCGCCGTCGACGTCCGCGTCGGTGAGCAGCACCACCTTGTGGTAGCGCGCCTTCTCGATGTCGAACTCGTCGCGCACGCCGGTGCCGATCGCGGTGATCAGCGCCTGGATCTCGGTGTTCGCCAGGACCTTGTCGATGCGGCTCTTCTCGACGTTGAGGATCTTGCCGCGCAGCGGCAGGATCGCCTGGGTGCTGCGATCGCGGGCGCTGACGGCCGAGCCGCCGGCGGAATCGCCCTCGACGACGAAGAGCTCGGCGAGCGACGGGTCCTTGACCGAGCAGTCGGCGAGCTTGCCGGGCAGCGTCGAGTTCTCAAGCGCCGACTTGCGCCTGGTGAGGTCGCGCGCCTTGCGGGCGGCGGCGCGCGCCTGGGCGGCCGACACCGCCTTGCGGATCACGGCGCGCGCGTCCTGGGGGTTCTCCTCGAGGAACTCCGCGAGCCGCGCGTTGACGATCGAGTGGACGAAGCCCTGCATCCCGGGGTTGCCGAGCTTGGTCTTCGTCTGACCCTCGAACTGGGGATCGCTGAGCTTCGCCGAGATCACCGCGGTCAGACCTTCGCGGACGTCCTCGCCGGTGAGGTTCTCGTCCTTCTCGCGCAGCTCGCCCTTGTCGCGCGCGTACTTGTTCAAGGCGCTGGTGAGCGCCGAGCGGAAGCCCGAGAGGTGAGCGCCGCCCTCGATCGTGTTGATGTTGTTGGCGAACGAGAACACCGACTCCTGGTAGGAGGAGTTCCACTGCATCGCCACCTCGAGCGCGCCTTCCTCGCTCTCGCCCGTGAACGAGATGATCTTCTTATGAATCGGCTCCTTGTTGCGGTTCAGGTAGGCGACGAAGTCGACGATCCCGCCCTCGTACTGGAACTCGGCCCGGTGGCCGGTGCCGCGCTCGTCGACGAGCGTGATCCGCAGGCCGGCGGTGAGGAATGCGGTGTCGCGCATCCGCTCCTCGAGCGTGACGAAATCGAGGTCGAGCGTCTCGAACACGTCGGCGTCGGGCAGGAACGTCACGGTGGTCCCGGTGTCCTTGGCCGGCTCGCCCTTCTTGAGGTCGTGCAGAGGCACGCCCCGCTCGTATGACTGCGTCCAGCTGAACCCGTCGCGCCGGACTTCGACGTCGAGGCGTTCGGACAGGGCGTTGACCACCGACACGCCGACGCCGTGCAGGCCGCCGGACACCTTGTAACCCCCGCCTTCGCCAAATTTCCCCCCGGCGTGCAGCACGGTGAGGACGACCTCGACGGCCGGTCGCTTCTCCTTCGCCATGACCGCGACCGGAATGCCGCGCCCGTCGTCGAACACGGTCACCGAGTTGTCGGGGTGGATTGTGATCCGGACGTCGTCGCAGTAGCCGGCCAGCGCCTCGTCGACCGCGTTGTCGACCACCTCGTAGACGAGGTGGTGCAAACCGCGGGCTCCGGTCGAGCCGATGTACATGCCCGGACGCCTGCGAACGGCCTCCAGGCCCTCCAGGACGGTGATGTCCTGGGCGTCATAACTAGTTGATTGCTGCGGGCGCCGACTGGCGCCATCTTCATTCGCCAACGATTCTCCGATACATCGAGACGCCCCGGTTCCGCGCTGCGTACGGCGCGCCCGGGGCGTCGAAAGCTCGTGTACACAAGGTTAGCACAAGGCCGGTCGGAATCACCGCTTCAGAAATCGTGTTTTACCTGCAAAATCCTAGAAACTAAACTGCGCAAACGGCCCTTTCGCAGCCGTTGGCGAATGCCCCGATCCGGGCGCACGAGAGGTGTTGTGCGCAAGCGGGGCACGGGGGCGCCAGCGCTCGGGCTAGAGATCATCGCGGGGCGGCACGGCGACGCACCGAAGGCGGGAGATCACACCGTCTGACAGCAGCGAATTGAGCCGCTCGATGATCGCCGGCCCCATCAGATCGAGCTCCTGCGCCCACACCGAAGCCGAGCACGAGACCGTGAGCGTGCCGCCCCGCTCGCCGATCGGCCGGGCCTCGCGCGCGATCGTCGCACCGACCGCCTGCGGCCACGTCCGCTGCGCCTCGGCGAGCAGCGTCTGCGGCGACAGCTCGTCACGGATGTGATCGATCGCGAGCGACAGTGGGCGCGGGCTGCGGCGATGCAGCGTCACACGACCGCCTCCGCATCCATGCTCACGACGCTTCCTCGCGCATGGTCATACGACCGCCTCCTCCACCACCCGCCCGTTGCAGACCGAGAAGTGCGTGACGCCCTCGTCGGTGGCGCCGGGGACGTGCTCGAGGTCGGTCGTGGTGATCACCGCCTGACCGCCGGCGCGCAGCACCTCGACAAGGGCGTCGCGACGGTCGCGGTCGAGCTCGCTCATCACGTCGTCGAGCAACATCAGCGGCGTCGCGTCACGGCTGGTCGCGATCGCCTCGCGTTCGGCGAGCAGCAGGGAGAGCAGTGCCAGCCGCTGCTGCCCCTGCGACCCGTAGGCGCGCAGGTCGCGCCCCTGACAGAGGAAAGCCACGTCATCGCGGTGGGGGCCGTGACCCGTGAAGCCGCGTTCGAGGTCGGAGTCGATGCGCTCGCCGAGCTCAGCCGTCAGCTGCTCGGGCTCGGTGGCGGGCGACCGCGGCCGATAGCACACCTGGGCGTCGTCGCCCAGCCCCAGGGCGACGGCAAGGCGTTCGAAACGCTCGCGGACCGCCTCCATCGCGCACGCGCGATCGTGCATCAGCGCGACGCCGTTGACCGCCAGTTGGGTGTCCCACGTCGCCACTGAGTGGCGCGAGGCGTGCCCAGAGCGAATCCTGGCGATCAGCGCATTGCGCTGCGCGAGCGCCTGGGTGTAGGCGCGACGTGTCGCGGTTCTTGCCGGCCAGAGCGCCGCTCCGAGCTGGTCGAGGTGGGCGCGACGCTGTGCCGGTGATCCCTTGACCAGCTCCAGGCGGTCCGGGAGAAAGACGCTCACCAACGGCCGCGTGCTCACGTCGAGCAGCCGCTCGACGCCGGCACCGTCCGCCTGCATCCGCTTGGGCTGCCCCGGCTCGAACCCAACCGCCAGCTCATGCGGCCCGTCGTCAGCGAGCAGGTTGACGACGACGCGGGCCGCGGACGCCCCGAATCGAACGACCTCGCGCTCGTTGGCGGTCCTGCACGACCGGCCCGTGCAGCCGAAGTAGAGACCCTCCAGCAGGTTCGTCTTGCCGGCGCCGTTGGGTCCCGAGACGACAGTCAGGCCGTCGCCGAGGGCGACGCTGGCGTCGCGATAGCAACGGAAGTCCCGCAGGCTCAGCGCTACGACGCGCATTCCTCGCGCCTTGGCCGCCAATCTCGCCCGGCGCCCACTTACACGTTGAGGCGAATGGGCATGATCAGATAGAGGAAGCCGCTTCCGTCCGCCGCCTCGATCAGGCCTGGACGCAGCGGACTGATGAGCTTCAGCAACACGTCGCCTTCCTCGACGGCCTCCAGCCCCGCGCGGAGGAACTCCGCGTTGAAACCGATCTCGAGCGGATCCCCCTGAAAGGCGACCGGAAGCGACTCGCGCGCCTCGCCGACGTCGGGCGTCTGCGCGGAGACCGTCAGCTCACCGGGCGCGAACGCGAGCCGAAGCGGCGCGTTCTTCTGCGCCAGGAGACTGATCCTGCGTACCACCTCGGTCAGCTCCACCGCCGCGATCCGGAGCTCGTGCTCGAAGCTCTCCGGCAGCAGCTGGCGGTAGTTCGGGAACTGCCCATCGATCAGCCTCGAGGAGAGGATCACGCTGCCGACCACGAACAGCACCTGGTTCTGGCGGACGCTGACCTCGACCTGCTCGGCCTCGGTGTGGGAGACGACGCGCGCGAGCTCCTGAAGCGCACGCGCCGGCACGTTGACCTCGAACGACGACGGCAGCGGCGTCTCGAGCGCCGTCACCTTGACACTCAGCCGGTAGGAGTCCGTCGCGACCATCCGCAGCTCCTGCCCGGTCGCCGAAGCGAGGATCCCCGTCAGAACCGGCCTCGTCTCATCTCGCGATGCGGACCCGGCGACCTTCAGGGCGGTGGAGACGAACGTCTCGGCCGCCAGCGAGATCGCCCCCTCAGGCTCGGGCTCGGGAAACGGAGGGAAGTCCTCGGCGCGCAGCGTGCGAATGTGGAACGTCGCGTTGCCGCAGACAAGCTCCACATCCTGTTCGGCGGCTCTGAGCTCGAGTGAAACCTGCGGCGCCGGGAGCGAGCGAACCACGTCCAGCAGCAGGCGTGCGGGGAGCACGACGACGCCCTCGCGAGCGACCTCTGCCTCGAGCGGGACGCGCAGGGCAACGTCCATGTCGGTGGCTCGAAGCTCACACGCGCCGGTTACCGCGGCGAGCTGTACGCCCGACAAGGCCTGGATCGCGCTGCGGTTCGATGCAACCCTGCCGGCCGCTTGCAGTTGTCCGAGCAGCACGTCTCGCTCGAGGGAGATCTTCACGATGATTACCTCAGAAGGAAGGTAGAAGTCATAGGTCGAATAGCAGCTGTGGAGATGTGCGGGATTCGCCGCACCGAGCGGAGAAGTTGTTGCTGACGGACGACAGGCAAGTGTGTCAACAGTCGCGGTCGCTTCGCTGTGTGCCGACGGCCTCGGCGAGCTCGTCAAGCTCGCTGTTGATATCCGGCTCGGCGCGGAGCCGCTCGGAAACGCGTTTGCAGGCGTGCAGCACGGTGGCGTGGTTACGCCCGCCGAAGGCCGTCCCGATCGCCGGGAGCGACTCGGACGTGAGCCTGCGAGCCAGATGGATTGCCACCTGGCGTGGCCAGACGATGCGCGCGGCGCGGCTGGCCGAGACCAGCTCGGCCACCGAGATGCCGTAATGGGAGGCGACGGCGCTGGTGATGTCCGCGATCGTGGGCGAGCCCGCGTGCGATAGCGGATACATGTCGTCGAGGACCGACGAAGCGAGCCGCGCGTCGATGACGCGGCCCGTGAGCGAGTGGGATGCGACGACCCTGATCAGAGCTCCCTCCAGTGCGCGGACGTTGCTCGATACGCGGTCGGCGATCAGCTCCAGCACCGCGTCGTCGTGCATCGGAATGCGATCGAGGGCGATCCGCTTGCGAAGGATGGCGACGCGGGTGAGGAAGTCCGGGGGGCGGACATCGACGACGAGGCCCGCCTCGAAGCGCTCGCGTAGGCGCTCCTCGACTGAGACGAGCTGGCGAGGTAGGCGGTCGCAGGTGAGCACCAACTGTCTTCCGGTCTCATACACCGCGTTGAACGTGTGGAAGAACTCTTCCTCGGTCTTGGCCTTGCGCGCGAGGAACTGGACGTCGTCGATGAGCAGCACGTCGGCGTCGCGATAGGCGCGCTTGAAGCGATCCAGGGAACGCGCGTTCAGCGAGGTGATGAAGTGATTAGTGAACGCCTCGACGGTCGTGTAGCAGACGGTCGCCCCGCCTCCGAAGGCGAGAACGTAGTTGCCGATCGCGTGCAGCAGGTGGGTCTTGCCCAGGCCCGATGGGGCATACAGGAACAGGGGGTTGTACGCCTGACCGGGGAGCTCGGCGACGGCCAGCGCGGCGGCATGGGCGAGGCGATTGCCGTCGCCGATGATGAACTGGTCAAACGAGTAGCGTGGGTTGAGGGCGTCCGTCGCGATCTCGATCTTGTGCGCCGCCGGCTCCGAGCGGCCGCATCGAGGTGCGCCGCCGGCGGTGTCGAACGCCACCTTCACGCCTGGCCCCAGCATCGTCCGCGCGCATGCCTCGAGAACTGGTCCGAAGCGCTTGCAAACCCAGCTCTGGGTGGTTGCCGGCGCCGTCAACACCAGGAGACCGCCGTGCAGCGACCTCACCTCGAGCGGCGCGAGCCAGATCTCGTAGGTGGAGTCCCCGACGACTCGGCGAAGCTCGGCGCGAATCTCGCGCCATGCAGCGGTGGGCTCGAGTTGCGCGGGCAGCTCCAAGCGACTCCTTTTCGGGAGCGTTCGCGGGGGAACATTGATGAGGGTGGGCGAGGTCGCCCGGGCGGCGAATATACCAGCGGCCCCGAGCCCGGAAGCCGGGCGATCGGGGGGCGTTGGCGCAAAGCGCGAGAAAAACGGCGGCCCGTTGGACGCTGCGTATACTCATGCCTCTGTCCCGTCCTGGGCCTGTGAGCCATGAAACGCACCTACCAGCCAAAGAAGCGCAAGCGCGCCCGCACCCACGGCTTCCGCCACCGGATGCGCAGCCGCGCCGGTCGCCTGACGCTGAAACGACGGCGCGCGAAGGGCCGCAAGCGGCTCACGGTGTGATGCGCGACCTACCGGGCGCTCGGGCTCGCCCGGGTCGGTCACGGCTCTCGCGCAGCGGGGACTTCGACCGGGTGTTTCGACATGGGCGCTCACACGCGGGAAGAGAGCTCGTTCTGTACGTCTTCCCGCGCGGCGATGACGCCGCGCCGCGCCTGGGCCTGTCGGTGTCGCGCAAGGTCGGCGGCGCAGTGGACCGGAATCTGGTTAAGCGGCTGCTGCGCGAGGCCTTCGCGGAGGAGAGCGCCATGCTGCCGGCCGGGACCGACGCAGTCGTGGTCGCCAGGCACGACGCGAAGGGTCTTGCTGAACGTGAGGGTCTTGCCGGAATGCGCCGCGTTCTGGGCGATCTGCTCAGGCACGCGTCTGACGAGGGAGGACGCTCGCGATGACAGCGCTGCGATCTGTCGCGATCGCCCCGATCCGGCTCTACCAGCGCCTGTTCGCTCCGATGCTGGGGCAGCGTTGCAAGTACTACCCCTCCTGCTCTGAGTACGCCGCCCAGGCGATTCGGAGATTCGGCATACTCCGCGGACTCGTCCTCGCCGGCTGGCGGTTGCTTCGCTGCAACCCCTGGAGTCACGGAGGTTTTGACCCCGTCGAGGACCAGCGGTTGTTCACCCCCAGAGCTCCAGCCCAAAGCGCCTGACCATGCTCGTCCTCTACGCGAACATCTTCCAGCCGCTGATCGACGTGTTCGAGGCGGTCCTGAAGTTCTTCCACAACTCGGTGGGGATCTCGTGGGGCTGGTCGATAGTGGCCATGACCGTGGTGATCCGCGCGGCGTTGCTGCCGCTGACGATCAAGCAGTTTCACTCGATGCAGAAGCTTCAGCAGCACATGCCCGAGCTGAAGGCGATCCAGGCCAAGTACAAGGATGACAAGCAGCGCCAGCAGCAGGAGGTCATGAAGTTCTACAAGGAGAACAACGTCAACCCGTTCTCCTCCTGTCTTCCGCTCGCGGCCCAGCTGCCGGTCTTCATCTCGCTGTTCTACATGCTGCGCGAGGACCTGCGCATCAACATCTGCCCGCACGTCCAGGCCGCCTACCAGGCGGCCAACCACCTGTCGGCGTCGCACACCACCCCGTGCGGACCGAACAACGGCGCCAACTTCCTGTTCATCCCCGACATCACCAACAAGGCCACGGGGATCACGCTGATCGTCCTGATCATCCTCTACGTCGGCACCCAGCTCGCGTCGAGCCTGATGATGGCGAGTCCGACGATGGACAAGACGCAGCGGCAGATCATGACGTTCATGCCGCTCGTGTTCGTGTTCATCATCATCGGCTTCCCCGCCGGCCTGATCGTGTACTGGATCACGACGAACACGTGGACGATGGGCCAGCAGTACTTCATCAAGCGAGCGATCGGGCCCGTCGTGCCGGCGACCGCGGCGGCGGACGGCGGCGGCCGCGGGGGAGGCGGCGGCAGGGATGCCGATACGAGACCCGATGGCGCCGGCGGCGTGCTGGCGGGCCTGCTGCGCGGCGCGACGAAGAGGTCCCCGGAGCCCGCGGCGGTCGCTGCCCCGAAGCGCGGCGGGAGCGCCTCGAAGGGAGCGGGCCCTACGAAGGAAGCCGGCGCCGGCAAGGGAACCGGCACCGCGAAGGGCGACGGGACCGCGCCGAAGGGCGACGGGACCGCGCCGAAGGGCGACGGGACGGCAAAGGGAGGCAGTGGTCGCGTTGCGGCACCGCCCCGGCCTCCGCGCAAGAAGAAGAAGCGTTCCGGACGACGGCGTTAGGGGATGGAAGCGGGGATCAGCGAGGCCGCCGCACGCGTGCGTGAGCTGCTGGAGCGGATCGCCGCAGAAGCCGGCGTCGACGCCTCCGTGCGCGTGCGTGAAGACCCTGACGGGGTGGTCGGCGAGTTCGTCGGCGACGACCTCGGGCTGCTGATCGGTCATCACGGGCAGACGATCGATGCGATTCAGCACATCGCCTACCGAATCGCGTTCCGCGGGGCGCCGGACCGCAAGCGCGTCATGGTCGACGCGGCCGGCTACCGGGAGCGCCGCGCCGTCGCCCTGCGCGCGGCCGCCGACCAGGCGGCGGAGGCGGCCGTGCACGATCGCCGCCCGGTGTCGCTCGAGGCGATGAGCGCACTCGAGCGGAGGGTCGTTCACGAGCACCTCAAGGCGCGCCACGACGTCGAGACCTACAGCGAGGGGCAGGAGCCCGATCGGCGGCTGGTCGTGGCGCCGTTGGTGGAGTAGCCAGGCCGGCGCCAGGCGTGGCCCCTGCCCCGGTCGTGGCCGCGATGCGGCGGCCTGCCCCGGACCGATGCCCGGCGGCCCCCTAGCCCTCCACGCCCCGCAAGGTCCCGGCCCCTATCCCTCCACGCCACCGCATCAGCACGATCGCCCCCAGCCCACTTCGCGGCGTCTTCGTTTCACGTTTTTTTCAACGGTGAAACAAGGTTTCATCCACGCGCCGGTGTAGAACACGGAGTTGTGACGAAGCTGTCCGATTTCGAGCGTGGCGTTGTCGTCGGACTCCTCGTCGGCGAGGGTTCGTTCGGCGGGGACGGCAAGCAACCACAGGTCACGCTGCGAATGCACACGCGCCACGAGGCCCTTTTTCGGTGGTTGATGGCGCGTTTTCCAGACACCCGGTTGTATGGCCCCTACCACCACGGCGGACGCTCGTATTACCAATGGATGGCGCGCGGCAGGGCGCTCGTCAGGGACGTGCTGCCGCTGTTGGAGGCGGAGGTGCACCGCGGCCTCGATGGGCACGCTGCCGAGCGGTTCGAGGCCATGCGCGAGCGTTACGGGCCATTCATCGCGCGCGAGCGGGCCCGGCTTCAAGGCTGAGACGATGCGCCGGGAACGCGACCTACCCGCCGGCGACGCCGGGATCGCGGCGCTGATCGAGCGCTACGCCCTCTCGTCCACCGCCCACCGACAGCTCCGATCGTTGCTGCGGATGCTCGTCGGCGACCCTCTGGCGCCGACCGCGGTGCGAGACCCGACGAAGGTGGTCGCGGACCATTACGCCGATTCCCTGGTGGCGCTTGACCTGATCGAGGTACGTTCGGCGACGGCGATTGCCGACCTGGGAGCGGGCGCCGGGCTCCCCGGGCTCCCGCTCGCGATCGCTCTTCCCCAATCGCGCGTAGCCCTCGTCGAGAGCTCCTCGAGGAAATGCGAATTCATCGAACGGGCAGTCGGCGAGTGCCGGCTGACCAACGCTGTCGTGGTCAACGCCCGTGCCGAGGAATGGCCGGATGGCCGTACGCGGTTTGACCTCGTCACGGCTCGCGCTCTTGCCCCGCTCGAGGTCGTCGTCGAGTATGCCGCGCCACTACTGCGGGTCGGAGGCTGCCTCGTCGCCTGGCGCGGTCGTCGCGAGGCCGAGGCCGAAGCCGCGGCCGCGCACGCCGCCGCCCAGCTGGGCCTCCAGCCCGGAGCGATCCGGGCGGTGCGCCCATACCCGGGGGCGCAGAACCGAAACCTGCACCTCATGTCGAAGGTTATGGATACTCCGCCCGGCTTCCCTCGGCGGCCGGGCGTGGCGGTGAAGCGACCCCTCGGCGGCCGGAGCCATCCATCTGGTCGCGGGCGCCGAGAATCAGTCTGACCGCCCCGCCGAGAATCAGTCTGACCGCCCCGCCTGAACCATCTGACCGCCGGCGACGGTAGCGTGATGGCGCAAATGGGGACCGTATATGCGATCGCAAATCAGAAGGGCGGCGTCGGGAAAACGACTACAGCGGTGAACCTGGCCGCCTGCGTTGCGGAGGCCGGTTATGAAGCGCTCCTGGTCGACATCGATCCACAATGCAACGCCACGATCGGGCTTGGCGTCGCCAAGGACCGGCAACACACTGTTTATGACGTGCTGGTCGGGGACGTCGCGTTATCCGACGTGATCGTCCCGACGGCGATCGAGCATCTCTCGCTTGTTCCCGCGGGCCCCGATCTCGCCGGCGCCACCGTCGAATTGCCGCGGATGCCGGGCTCGGAAATCCGCCTGCGCGAGGCCCTGACGGAGATTCGCGATCGTTACGCGTTCACGCTGCTGGACTGCCCGCCGTCGCTTGGGCCGCTCACGGTCAACGCACTGGTCGCCGCCGACCGGGTGATCGTCCCGGTGCAGGCCGAATATTTCGCACTCGAGGGTCTCGCCGGACTGCTCGACACGCTGTCGCTCGTGCAGCGCGAGTTGAATCCCGGCCTCACCGTGGCAGGAATGCTGTTGACCATGCATGATGGGCGGACCCGGCTCGCACACGACGTCGAGCGCGAGGTCCGCGAGCATTTCCCCGAACTGGTGTTCGATACGGTGATTCCACGCAACGTCAGGATCGGCGAGGCGCCGAGCTTCGGTCAGCCGGTGACCCATCACGATCCGCATTGCGCCGGATCCGACGCATACTTCGAGCTAGCAAAGGAGGTGGCCGCGCGTGGCTGACCGGCAAAGGGCAATGGGGCGCGGGCTCGCCGCGATTCTGTCGGCGACGCCCCAGGACGAGCTCGAGGAACTGCGCCAGATCCCAATCGACCTGATCACGCCGAGCGCGGACCAGCCGCGGCGTTCGTTCGACGAGGAGCCGCTGCTCGCACTGGCGGAATCGATCAAGCTGCGCGGGGTACTGCAGCCCGTGCTCGTGCGGGCCCTCGCCGGCGGTCGCTACGAGCTCATCGCCGGAGAGCGCCGCTGGCGCGCCGCACGCGCGGCCCAGCTCGAGACCATCCCCTCAATCGTGCGCCGTCACGACGACGCCGCCTCCCTCGAGATGGCCCTGATCGAGAACATGGCGCGCGAGGACCTCAACCCGATCGACGAGGCGCGCGCCTGCGCCGCGCTCGTGGAGGAGCTGGGGCTGACCCGCGAAGAGGTCGGGCTCAGAGTTGGCCGAAGCAGGGTCGCCGTCGCGAACCTGATCCGACTTCTCGACCTCCCCGACGAGGTCCTCGCCCTGATCGCGCGGGGCGATCTCAGCGAGGGGCACGGCCGAGCCCTGTTGCTCGCGGAGGATCACGGCCACCGGAGAACGCTCGCGCGTGCCGCCGTCGCCCAGCGGTGGTCGGTCCGCGAGCTCGAGTCCCGTGCTCGCGCCGCCGGCACCGAACGCCCCCACGGCAAGCGCCGCACGCGCCCGCGGCGCCCTCTTCACCCCGACCAGCAGGCGGCGATCGAGCACATCACCGACAGCCTCGGCGCGGCGCTGGGACGCGAGGTCGAGGTGACCCCGGACAAGGGCGCCGGCTATCGCGTCGAGCTCACCTTCGAGTCGCTCGACGCAGCGCTCGAGCTCGCTGCGCGGCTGCGGACTCGCGCGGCCGCGTAGGAGCACCGGTACCTCGGTTGCTTGCGCCACCGGCGCCGAGGCGTAGATCTGCGCCATCGAGCCCTGCGCGCGACCGCCGATAGAATCGCGTCAAACCGGGCGATTAGCTCAGTCGGTTAGAGCGCTTCTCTGATAAGGAAGAGGTCCCAGGTTCGAGTCCTGGATCGCCCACTCGCAGAAAAATCCCGGCAGTGCGTCACGAACGCTGAGGGAGGAGCTATGTAGAAGATCCCTTCCATAGGCGGAGCTGTGCGAGAGATGGAGGATTGCTGGCCCTCCGGCGCCGGCCTTCGGGGGCAGGCGCCAAACCACCCTGTGCTGCGTTGGCTGAAGACCGTCGTGGTGAGCGACAGGGAAAAGGCGCGCTTGATCGCGTCAGGTAGGGATCAGGAAGACGTTCCAGGGGCGCTCGAGGTGTCGGGCGTGCGCTGGTGAAGCGTCGAAAATTTCTCAGACGGCATCGAAATCGGAGGTCATTGCAGGCCCTCCGAGATGAGCTTGGCGGCGACCCGATTGTTGGCCAGGTGGTGCCCGGCGTGTAGGCGGCGTGATCCTGATCTGCGGCTCTTGCACGGAACGTGAGAAGGCGAGCGTCGAAACGGCGTCCGGGGTCGCAGGCCCCAAGGTCGCGAGAGGGAGCGTGCCGAGGCAGAACACCGAAGGCATTGAGTACCGGTCGCGGCGCTCGCTGGCGGACCGGCCCGTAGTAGCTGGGAAGCCGCTGCTCGCTGGGGTGGTGGTGGAGCCAAGGGGCCGGCTCATCAGGAATGACGAATCGATCAACCGGGGCTCCGGCTCTGGGAGGAAGCGAGGAAGCATTGCCAAAGCCCGAGGCTCGCAGCAGGAGTGAAACCGGGGGCACTCCATCACGCCGGCGAAACTGCCTCTGGTTCGTGGATCCGGCAGTCTCGCGAGTAAGCATCGACCGGCGCGCAAGCACGCCCAGGAGCCCCCCGCGACCACTAACCGCAGCGCGACCTCGGCCGCTGCACGTTGGCGACGAGCCGAGCGAGGACCTTTCGGTTGACCGGTAGCGCGAAATGGTTCACGCGCGGGTTGTCGGTGAGAGTGAAGCGGAAGCAGGGCATCGCCTTCCACACACGGACCGCGTTGTTGGTGATGTCCTCCTGGTTGATGTCACCGCTGCGCTGCAGCAGGGCCGAGGGCTTCACGAGCTGGCCCACCTTGAAGCTGGGCAGCACCGCGCCCACGACCGTCGGGATGCTGGAGCCCTTCTCGGCGGTCACGTCGACGTAGGGGAAGTTACGGGGAGTGCGGAACTTCACGAAACCGATGTAGTAGTCGGCGATCTGACGTGCGACCGGGAGGTGGGCATCGGCGAACAGCCGACGGTAGTCGGCCGGCGTGTACCTCACGCCGGTGGAGGAATTCCTGAGCACGACCTCGCGATGACCGAAGACGGCGGGATCGGCAGCGCTCATGTAAGTCGCCGGCGAGGTCAGGTACATCCGTGCGCTGCTCACCGCGTTGGCGCGCGTCTTGGGGTAGCTGAAGTTCTCGATGTTCAGCCCGGTGAAGATGATCGAGTACAGCGAGCCCTGGCCGGGGAAGTTGCCCGCGATCGGGGTGAAGCCGTGGATGTACTTGTGCCGCCAGGCGCGGCTGGTGTGCGTGAGCAGGTACTGGGCGTACAGCGGCCCGTTGGAGTGGCCGACCAGCTCGACCGGCTGATCGCCATTGCTGCGGTAGGTCTGCTCGATCAGCGAGATCGCACGGTGCAGGAAGCCGCCCTGGTCGGGGGTCAGCCGCGCGTCGTAGCCAGCGACGCGGATGTTGACGTTCGCGGTGTACCCCGCGCGCTCGAGCGCCCGATACATCGGCTGGTAGTACGGGGCGCTGTCGGTCTTGCCGTAGTCGATGACGCTGACCGTCACGCCGGGCTGATTGGAGAACCGGCGCGGCATCGGGAGCTTCGGGTTGGCGTTGTAGTGCAGCGTCATTAGGCTGTCGCGGCACACCTGCGAGAACCGGCCGCCGGGGTGGGGGTTCTGGAAGAAGTCCTCGAAGCTGCCTGAGCGGGGGCAGGCGGGATCGACCGTCTGGTTCCGCGCGGTCACGCGCAGCCGGGTGAGGTGGAAGGCCGGAAACAGGACGACCGGTGTCAGGCGGGGCTTGGTCGCCCGCGCGGCCGTACCCGACGGGACGATCAGGGCGACGGCGGCGATCAGCGCCGCCAGCGGCGTGAGCAACAGGGTTCGACGGTTGGACATATCAGTCGTCGCCTCCTCGTGGCTTTGCGGATGCAAGCTCGGGATTTTGACGCGCCAGTCAACCAAACCGGGAGCTGCCGCGATTGTCCGTGATGCTGAACCGGGCGGGCGAAGGCGTCTGGAAACTTAGCTCGAACAAGAGCGGCCAAGAGTGCTGCTCGTCGTGAATCCGGAAGTCTCGCGAGCTCGTGGGTTCCAGCATGCGCGGTCTCCATTGTCGAGCGGCACCAGCGCGTCGGGTTCGGGATCCAGCCCTGCACTAGCGCCGTCCACGGATCGGTGTCGGCGCGCGTAGCAGACCGCATCTCGATCTGCGCACCGGCCTTGCCCGGCATGATGATCCTCGGCCCGGCACCGCGGTACGCGCAGTACACGCTGGAAGCGTTTCCCGTAGGCAACCCTGGGCGGATACCCGCAATCGCTGCAGAACGCTTCGCTCAGTCGCGCACGGGGCTTGCCTTTGAACTGTGGCAGCGCGAGGGCGTTGCCCGGACGGGCGGAGCGCTCGTGGCGCGCCGCCAAAGGGGCTGGGCAGTTGCCGCGCTAGCCGATCGAGCCCTCCATCTGCAGCTCGATCAGCCGGTTCATCTCGACCGCGTACTCCATCGGGAGCTGCTTAATGATCGGCTCGATGAAGCCGTTGACGATCAGCTTCGATGCCTCGTCCTCGGGGATGCCGTGCGACATCAGGTAGAAGAGCTGCTCGTCGCCGACCTTCGAGACGGTCGCCTCGTGGGCGACGTTGACGTCGTCGTCGCCGATCCGGATCGTTGGGTAGGTGTCTGAGCGCGAGTGCTCGTCGAGCAGCAACGCGTCGCAGACGACCTTCGATCGCGAGCCGTGGGCGCCCTTGGCGATCTCGAGCAGCCCGCGGTAAGACCCGCGGCCGCCGTCTTTGGCGATCGACTTGGCGAAGATGTTCGAGGTCGTGTTCGGGGCGGCGTGGATGATCTTGGCGCCCGCATCTTGGTGCTGGCCGGCGCCTGCGAACGCGATCGACAGGACCTCGCCATGGGCTCGCTGGCCGAGCAGGTAGATGCTGGGGTATTTCATCGTCAGCTTGGACCCGAGGTTGCAATCAACCCACTCGACCGTGGCATCGGCGTACGCGACCGCGCGCTTGGTGACGAGGTTGTAGACGTTGGTCGACCAGTTCTGGACAGTCGTGTAACGGATACGTGCGCCCGGGAGGGCCACCAGCTCCACCACCGCCGAGTGAAGTGAGTCAGAGCTGTAGGTGGGAGCGGTGCAACCCTCGACGTAGTGAACGTACGAGCCTGGCTCGGCGATGATCAGCGTCCGCTCGAACTGCCCCATGTTCTCGGTGTTGATCCGGAAGTACGCCTGCAGCGGCATCTCGACATGGACGCCTTCGGGCACATACACAAACGATCCGCCGGACCACACAGCAGAGTTCAGCGCCGCAAGCTTGTTGTCGTTGGCCGGGATGATCGTCGCGAAGTACTGACGCACGATCTCCTCGTGCTCGCGCAAAGCCGTGTCCATGTCCGTGAAGATCACGCCCTGCCGCTCGAGGTCCTCGTGAATCTGGTGGTACACGACCTCTGACTCGTACTGCGCGCCGACTCCGGACAGGAACTTTCGCTCGGCCTCGGGAATCCCCAAGAGATCAAAGGTCCGCCTGACGTCCTCGGGCACGTCGTCCCAAGACCGGCTCGGTGTCTCGGAGGCGCGCACGAAGTACCGGATGTTGTCGTAGTCGAGCTCGGCCAGCATCGGAGAGCCCCACGTCGGCTGCTTACGGGCCAAGAAGTGGACGAGCGCCTTCAGTCGGAACTCGCGCATCCACTGCGGCTCGGACTTGAACTCCGAGATCTTCTCGACGATCTCCCGGCTCAGCCCCTTCGGCGCCTTGTACAGATAGTTCTCGGCGTCGTGGAACCCGTAGCGCTGCTCGTAGTCGGCATTGATGCCCGCGAGCTGCTCGTTCTCGGTCAGGATGGTTGCTTCGGCAATAGCCACTAATCCACCTCCAGGTTGGCTGACTCGTCGCTCACCGGGGGTCGGGTGGCCGGGCCACGAAAACGGAGTCGTGCGGCCAGCCGCTCGCCGCGCGGCGCGGTCGGCGCGGCCGGCTCATCGTGGACACCGACCGGCTCGGGGATGATCCCCGGGGCCGGCGACTCATTGGCCTCGACTGCGAAGGTGGTGAGCATGTGGTGGTGACCATCGCGAGCGCGGATCACCACGCGCGGCACCCGAGTGCTCTTTGGCGAACGGCCCCTCCGTCGCTGGAACGAAGTCCGCGAGGTCGCCGGCCGGCGGCCGGCCGTCTGGTCGGTTCTCAGAGCATGGTCCGCTCTCTGAGCATCATCGTTCGCCTGACGCCGTGTCGCAACGCGAGCGTCCCATTCGGCCTTGGCTTCATCAGCGCGCAGTGAAGCTTCCCCACCCCTCTCCTCTGCTCGTCGGACCGCTTCACAGATCCGGGCGTACTCTGGATCGCTTCGCTCCCACCGCGCTTGTTCTTCGGCAAAGGTTTCGTGCTCCCATGCTTCGGTGTAACGGACAGGCTGAGCGCCATCGCCGAACCTATGCCAGCCCCTTACGGCGTACCCGTCGCCGCTCCGTGGCGGCTTTTGCAGAATCGGCATGACGACCTCCGACCAAGACCCCCGCAAATCAGGGCGGGTCCTGCTTGTGTGAACGGCGTTTCTGTCGCTTTGGACGAAACGGCCCGTGAGGTCAACGAGAGGCAGGTCTTGCCCGCCCGGGCCTGCGCGAGAGAATCGAGCAGCAGCGGCCGATAACGGCCCTACATTTGACAATACTCCTTCTCAAGGCGCCTAACCGACCAATTTGGATGATCGGGCATCGCCTCGGGCGAGCTCCCCTGGACCACAGCAGTTGCGACGACGCTTGGGATTGGCGCTCCCAAACGCCGCGGTGCCTGGCGTTCGCTCGTCTCGGGGAGCTGTCTAAAGACCAACGAGCAGGCTCGCTTGCGCGGGCCTGCTCGCTGACAGCAGCGGCTTCGAGGCGGTTACGCCTCTACGAGCTCGCGTGTCTTGTGCACGACGACTTGCCCGCTGGTGATCTTGGGCGGGTTCGGGAGTGCGGCCTCGAGCTTTTCCTCGCGCACCCAATCGGACGCGACGCGGGTCGACCCGTCGGCATGAGCCGCGGTGTCGAAGAAGCCGACGGAGCTAAAGACGCCGTCACCCGCCTCGATCAGGTAATAGCCCTCGAAGCCCGGCAGCTCGCTCAGGCGCGGAAGCAGGCTGTCCTTGGCCTTCCTGACGAGTTCGCTGGCACGGGTCTCGTCGATCGCCTCGTAGCGTCGAATGGTGGCATTCATAGTGATGCTCCCAACTCTCTTGTTCAGGTAGGGATTAACTCGGTTGAGTCATCCCGATGCCGCCCGGGCCCGAGGTGACGTCGAAGGGAGCTTGTAAAGCTCGACGACATCGGCGGGGGACTCTGACCGCACGACGTAGCGTATCACACTTCTTGACGACGTGGACTTACGTTGCTACGTTTATCTACGTTACCGATGTAGGAACGACTGATGTCCCCGTTCTCTGTCACCGTGCAAAACGTTCCCGATCGAGAGCTCGGCCCCCTGCTCACGCAGCTCTCGCAGGCCGGCTTCGGCAGCCCGATCATCACGTCTCTGGGCGCCGATGGCGTCTCGGACAAAGCCGACACGCCGGCTCGCCCGCGGACCGACGACCTCCCAGATGATTGGCGTGCGGTGCGCGCACGGGACGGAGAGGCCTATCGATGGCCGAGCGGTCGCGATCGCTACTCGCCTTACCGCGTGTTCATTGGCACGACGCGCGCCGAGGGCGCCGTTCAGATCGGGGTTGGGGAGACGATTCGCAAGAACAAGTGGGGACGCGATCGGAAGTACGTCGTTGCCTTCCTGACCGGCGGATCCCCGCAGCAGCCGCTAGTCGAGTTCGTCGCGGCGGACGATTATGAGCAGACCCGCGAGCTCATCGCGGTCATCCGTGGCAGCGACGGCGGACGGCGCATGTACGGCGCCGGTGACGACCTCCCCACTGTCTACACAGAACGCTTTCGAACCCAGACCTACAACGAGCGGGTCGACCATCCCGGCGCCTGGAACAAGGTCGCCGTGGTCGCCCGTGAAGACGACGAGCGGGCGATCCTGAACCACGCGCTGATCCAAAGCCGACGACGCCACCGTCCCTAGCCGCGAGCCGATCAGCGGAGGCCGAACGGCGGCGCAAGCAGCTCGCGCTTGGCTGTCAGTGCCGACCAGACGGCCTGTCGTTCGCGAGCGCGCCGCTCCTGAGCCTCCGCGGTGCGAAGACGTGCTCCTGCCTGCTCCCCAGGCTCGTTCGAGCGCGCGCATGGTGCCGGGCTCGTGGACCGCTGGATCGTCGCTCATCGCGAAGAGTCTCCTCCACACGCCGGCCCGAGCGAGCGCGCCGGCCGACAAGCACGGTAGCGAGCGCAGCGCTTGAAAATGCCACGGGTCGAGGTCCTGATCAGCGAAGCGGCCATCAGTCCACGACCGTGATGCCGAGCCGGCGCATGTAGTCCTCGACCGACCCCGCGCCGACGGCCACGCCAAGATCGCGAAGCAGCACAACCAAATCCCGCTGCCAGCGCGAGACCTCAAGTGCCTCGGGCTCAATGTCAGCAAGAGCGGCCCCTTGAGCAAGGCGAGCCCGCGGCCACGGTACGACGCCATGAGCGTTGTCTATGACCGCGTAAACCTCTCGATCAACAGGCTGCCCCCGGTAGAGGACCTCGACCACGCTCGCGGTGGCGCGGCGAGCAAGCGTGGTCGAGGTCCAGTCTGGCTCGAGTGATTCTCCTGTGGTTGAGCGGTCTTCCATGCCCCACGCAAGTCCGACATCCACGTCGCGGCGCAGAACCGCCCGCGCTTCGTGCTCCGAGTGCTGCAGCCAGTGCTCGTCGGCGCCGCGAACCTCCCCAAAGCGGTTCAGGTAGGTGGGCGCATCGCCGCTAAGGACGTGCCAGTGAGCGGCCGTGGTATCCGCAATGATGCTCCGGATCTCATCGAGGGTCATCTCTTGCCTCCATAGTTCATGAGCACCACTGAGATCATCTACCACATCAAGGGCATCAGCGTCACAACGCGATGCGCCGTTGGCCCGAGATGACCCGCGACTGCGCGACTGCGACTTGCTCAACGCCTGCAGCCTGTACGACGACCGAGTGCTGCAACTGGACAACCACACCGAGCCCACCGTGCCCTGGCGGACGGTCGTCATCGACCCGGACCGATGACAGCGAACCCGCCGACCGGCGGAGGGCGTCCGCTTAACTGTGTAGGCGGGGTTTGTAGTTAATGATACCAAAGTGACTTTCTTAGTGTTCACAACTGACAAGTCAGTTTGCAGTGTCAGGTACGCGGTCACCGAAGTGGATCTTGAACGCCAGCAGCGCGGTCGTCCAGTTCCGGGTCCTGGTCCATTGCGGGACCGCGTTCTGCAAGGCGAGGTAGACGAGCTTTCGGGTGGCGTCGTCATTGGGGAAGCTGCCTTTCGTCTTGATCGCCTTGCGCAGCTGGCGGTTGAGGGCCTCGATAGCGTTCGTCGTGTAGATCACGCGGCGGACCTCGGCGGGGAACGCGAGAAACGGAATCACGTACTCCCACGCGTTCGGCCAGGCCTGCGTGATGACGGGGAACCGTTGGCCCCACTTCTCGTCGAACGCCTCGAGCTCGGCTTGGGCCTGGTCGGCGTCCTTGGCGGTGTAGATCGGCTTCAGGTCGCGGGCGACCTGCTCACGCTCGCGCCGCGGGACGTACTTCAGGCTCGAGCGGATCAGATGAACCAGACACGTTTGGACGGTCGTGCGCGGGAAGATCGCCTCGATCGCCTCGGGGAAGCCGGTCAGCCCGTCGACGCAGCAGATCAGGATGTCCCGAACACCGCGGGTCTTCAGGTCATTGAGGACCTGCATCCAGAACTTCGCGCCCTCGGTCTCCTGGAACCACATGCCCAGCACGTCCCGGTCACCGTCGAGCGTCACGCCCAGAGCGAGGTACAGCGCGCGGCGCTGGACCGTGCCGCCCTCGCGGATCTTGATGACCATGCAGTCCAGGAACACGATCGGGTAGATGTCCTCTAGCGGCCGCTTGGCCCAGTCGCGCACGTCGTCCATGACCGCATCGGTGACGCGCGAGATCAGGTCGCGGCCGACCTTCACGCCGTAGATCTCCTGCAGGTGCGCCTCGATGTCCCGCGTCGAGACCCCGCGGCTGTAGAGCGCCAGGATCTTGTCGTCAAACCCGACGAACCGCCGCTGGCGCTTTTTGACGATCTTCGGCTCAAAGCTGCCGTCCCGGTCTCGGGGGGCATCGATCCCGACCTTCCCGTGCTCGCAGATCAGCGTCTTCGGCGAGGTCCCGTTACGTTGGTTGGCGCCGCCGCCGGGCGGCTCGCAGTGCGGCTCGTAGCCGACGTGGTCGGTCAGCTCGACCTCCATCGCCCGCTCCACCAGCCGCCGGGTCAACTCGGCCAGCAGCCCGCCCGGCCCAGCGATCTCCTCCTCCGTGCTCGCGCCGGCCAACAGCTCGTCGATCACCTCATCCGGGATCCGCTCGCCGTCACGCCGCTTGACCATCTCGCGCAGTCTCGCGCGATCCACGGCGTCATCGACCACCACGCTGCTGAGCTCAGAACGTCGCTGGGTTCTCGACGGGGTCGCCGGCGGCTCGCCCAAGGGCTCGCCGCCGGCTCCCCCCGGTTCAAAGACCCTCGCTCGAACATCCGATCTATCTGTAGTTGAAGGCATGAACGTCTCCTTCGTTCGTGCCTACACAATTCCTAGGACACTCCCGGGGTCGTCGTGGTACCAGCTCAGATCGTTGGCTGGCTTGCGCGGAGTGGTGTTGGTGTGGTGGTGGCGTAGCGGCGGATGTCGTTGAGGGAGATCCGCTCGCCAAGCGGGGCGGGTACTCCGAGCAGGATCGCGGTGGTGATCTCGATCGCTTGGAGGAGGATGCCGTAGGCGAGCGCGTGGTCGGCGTCGACGCCGTAGGCGGCGAGGACGGCGATTGTGGCGGCTTGGAAGATCCCGATGTTGGACGGGGTGACGGGCACGAGCGCGGTGAGGTTGACGGCCAGTAGGATCGCGGCGCCGGCGGCGAGACCGGCCTTGCCCTGGAGGTTGAGGGCGTGAAGGACCGCGTAGGCGGCGAGTGTCTGGACGGCCCACGCGGCGAGCTGGGCGGCGATCGCCGCGGCCCCCAGCCTCGGTTTGGTGAACACGCGCAAGCCGCGGCGCACCTGGATGATCTGGTCGCTCAGCCAGCGCACGATTTGGCTGAGGCGAGCGTGGTGGGAGCGCCCGGCCCTGGCGAGCAGCGCCGGGGCGCCCACGATCAGAGCCCCGATCGCGATCGGCACGCTCACGGTGGCGATCAGGGTGGTCGCGTGGCCGCGGATCAGCGCGAGGCTGGCGATCGTGATCGTGGCCAGGATCGCGAGCGCGAGGAGGTTGATCAGGGTCTGGGCCAACACGGTGCCGAGAATGAGCGGAAAGCGTCGCGCCGTGTCGCCGGTGTGGCGCGCAACGAGGTATGCCTTGGCGGGCTCACCGAAACGGCCTGGGATGAGCGTCGATACGAGCACGCCGATCATCGTGGCGCGCACTACGACGAGCGATCGGAGTCTCACATCCGGCAGCGCCGCGCGCAGTACTGCCTGCCAGGAGGCGGCGCGGAGGAACATCGAGAGCCCGTTCAGCGCGAGCGCCGCCACCAGCCACCACGGGTGCACGTTGCTTAGAGATCGGCCGATCCCGGCGAACCCGATGCCGGACAGCGCGATTGCGATCAACCCGGCCAGCGAGAGCGAGCCGAGTACCAGCGCCGCGCCCCGAGCGGTCCGCGAGCGCCGCAGGCGCGCTATTCGGCCTGACCGTCCGGTGATCCGCGCGCAGCGCCGGGGGCGGAGGGATCGATGTCGCACTGTGGGATGGCTCAGCGTGCCCGGACGATCGCATTTGGGACCTGGGCGCCCGCCTTAGATCCCGGCCCGATGCGGCATCGCGATCGCGGGCAGGGGGATGGCGGCCCCGGAGGTGTCCGGGGTCGGCGCGCCGGCGCGGAGCCGTCCGGGCAGCAGCGCCGCGCCGAGGATGACCAGGCAGAAGGCGGCGATCCGCGCTGCGATCTGCGGCGGGGTGTGGCCGATCGGGTCGTGGAAGACGAGGATCCCGCCCAGCAGCGCGACGATGTTGCCGGTCACCGAGGTGAATGTGATGACCGCGATCGCCGGGCCGAGTTGCAGGCTTCGCGCGGAGGCGTAGAACGCGACGACCATCGCGATCAGGGCCGACAGCGTCCACGGGTTGACGAGCAGCATCACATGGGTCTCCGCGGGGTGGACGAGGTGCTTGATCGCGATGTCTGAGGTGCCGAATAGGGCGCCCGCGGCCGTGGCCAGGGAGATCCCTTCCCGCAGATGCAGGCGCTCGAGGCGAATCGACGCACAGATCAGAGCGGCGCTGAGGACGATCACGGCGCCCTCGACCGCGATCAGCGCGGCCGCCGAGGCGTGCTGGCGCGCGGCGGGCGCCTGGGTGAGCCCCAGAACCGCCAGCCCGACCGCCGTGACCAGCAGGCCGATCCACTGCCGGCGGCCGAGATGAAGGCCGAAGAACCGCTCGGCAACGATCGCCAGGAACACCAGGCCGCCGGAGATGACGGCCTGCACGATCGACAGCGAGGCCAGCGACAGCGCACCCACGTGCAACAGCCACGCGCCGAGCGCGACGAGCCAGCCCACCGTCCACCACTTGGAGTGAAACAGGCCGATCGCGCTCCCAACCGGATGGCGCGCGCAAACCACCGGTGCAGCGACCGCGCCGCGCTGCTTGAGCAGCACCGCCACGCTGCCCGCCAGCGCGCAGCCGACCGCCAGCAGCAGGCCCGCGATCACCCGCTCGTTCCCGTACGGTCGACCCGCTCGTCGGCCCCGCGGGTCGCGGTCAGTATGTCGAGCAGCTCCCCGACGTTCTGCTCGCGCGCGATCGGGTCAGGAAGCGGGTACTGGCCGTTGATCGTGTACTGGTTGCGCCGCCCGTTTCGCTGGCGCGTGATGTAGCCGGCGTCCGCGAGCTCGGTGACGATGCGATGCGCGGCGCGCTCGGTGATCCCGACCCGCTCGCCGAGGTCGCGTAGACGCACGCCCGGATCGCGGGCGATGCAGACCAGCACCTGGGCGTGGTTGGTCAGAAACGTCCAGCCTGGGGCGGCGTTGTCGGCCATCGACAGGAGTCTACTATTTCTAGACTTCAATTTCATGATATGGTGATCAAATATCAGCAGGACCCGGAGATCCCCTCGACCTGCCCCGAGGAGGTCCTCAATGCTCTCCCATACACTCACCTCGCCGGTGACCTCGTCCGCTCCGGGAGTGATTCAAGACACGATCAACGACCCAGTGCGCGAGCAGCCACCGGTGGCGGTCCTGAACACCGTTCGCGCGCGGGAAGCCGCCGCAGCGGCAAACGGGACCGAGACGCGGGCCGAGCACTTTCGCCGCAAGGCGCTCCGGGGGCGACTTCACGTCTACGCGATCGGAGCCGTCGCACTCGTCGCCTTCCTGATTGCGCTCGCCGCGTCGAACACCGCACCAGTCAAGGTCAGCTGGTTGATCGGCAGCTCCCGCATCTCGCTCGTATGGCTTGTGCTCGCCGCCGCGATCCTTGGCTGGGGGCTCGGGCTGATGGCCAGCGCAAGGTTCCACTGGCGCACCCGCGCGCCGCGCCGAGGAGGTGCCACCTCATGACCCGCTCCACGCAGCTCACGCAAGCTACCACCGCAAAAAGGAAGACTCGGGCAGCTGTAAGTGCTCTGCCCGAGCCGGCGTCGATGAAGTTCCTCGTCTTTGAGGACAACGGCGGCGGCTATCACTGGACAATCGTCGCCGCCAGCGGCGAGACGCTCGTGCAGTCCGCGAGCTTCGCGTCGTACGAAGACGCGAAACAAGCAGCACGGATCGTGCACGGCGGCGCGGCCTCAGCGTCGTTCGAGAACCTCGCGGGCGACACCCCGCCGGTCGATCTCACTGCCCGCCGCGGGACGCGAGCGGCGCGAGGCGATCCGGGCGCAGAGCGTTGGCTGGATGAAGGCGGCAGCTTCAGTAGCGAGGCGGTGAGACGATGGCCAGCGCGACGCTGATCGCGCCGCCTGAGCCGCTCGCGCCCTCAGCCAAGCCGGATCCGAGACGGACCTATACCTGCCCTGAGTGCGGGCACGTTCTGCGCGTGTCGGGTCTCGGACGCCACACCGTGTATTTCGAGCTGAGTGACGAGCGGGCAGACGACCCTGTGATGAATCGCGTATGCCCAGCGTGCGGGCACGGCCTGCCTGGGAAGAAACGTCGCTGCCAAGCCCGCGCCGAGCCCGAGGTGCGAACCTTCGTCTGGCGGCGCCGCCGTTCGCGCCGATGACGCGCCGCCTCGAAAGCTCCGAGGACGGGCGGCAGTCGCGCTGGCGCGGCAGCGGTGTCTCACGGCTTCGTCGCCACTGCCGGGAGCGCGAGAGCTGAAGCTTGGACGTGTGGGATCAGAGGGCGAGCGTCGCAGCTTTCGATTTCGGACCCGACTCGTGCGTGCTTGAGCTCTCGTCGAGCGATGATCTCACCGACCGCGTCGGCGATCAGCTGCCCCGCCCTGATCGGCCGCGGTGCGACGTGACGCCGCATGACTCGACTACGCGGGACCCGGACCTTTCACTCAAGTTGCCGACAGGCGCCAAGAGCGAGCCGCAGACGGGGCATGGACCCACGATCGGATCGGCTTTGGCATTCAATGTTGTGTAGACGCGTGTTGCACGCCAGACATTCGACAGGCGGCATCGACAGGCCGTGCTAGTCGTAGCATCGCGTCAGGTACGCGTGGCGGGGGTCGCTCGGACCGCGCGGGTCTGCGTTGGTCCGGGTGCGATCCGCGGGCCGGGTGTTCAGGCGTCGTCGGGCATCGATCGCCGCCGAGAGCCGCCGCGATCCGCGATCGCGAGTTAACTCGCCACGCCTACGCGCTGCCGAATTGTGTTCGGTCTGCGTCATGGTCGTCAGGCCTTCCCGTCCTCTGGTGGGTTCGCGCGGAAAGGAAGAGGGCCAAGACCCCCGCGCGTTCGATCAGGTAGGGATGCGACCACCGGACGGTGGGATAACGCCCACAGAAATACGGCACCGGCCCCGCAGTCAAAACCAGTAACCCCCGCCTCACGCCTCGTGGCGCAGACTACGCCGTTGGTGGCTTCCGGGCTTGGGCTGAGAATCCTGGCCGCAGGGCCAGCTCGTCTACGACTGTACTCCCGTTGCGGGCGTTTATGTGAACCAGGCCTGAAAAGTTTGCCGGGCTCGTCCGCGGGCGCGGGCATCGGCTGATTCGTCGCCAACCGCTGGCTCGTCTCCCAGGAGCTTGCCCGCCAGGGGGAATCACTGACCGCGACCGCGACCCCAGGAGACCGCATTAGAACTGGGACATCCGCTCGTGGCCGTTGAGCCCCATCGCCCCAGTGCTGCGCTCGGACGATGAGACCCGGTCGATCGCCATCCGAATGCTCATCAACCCGCGAGACGCGACGAGAAGGGGCGCGAGCTGGCGGCCACGCTCAGCTCAAGCGGTGTCGATGCTGAGACGTTCGCGATCGTCGCCCGGAATGGGCTCGGCTTGTGCGGTTGGACCGACTGCCCGTGTCACGTCGTCGCCGGATATCGCCTCGAGGCGGTGGGTGTTGCCGCGGGCCGAGCGCCCCGCGGACTGGGACAATCCGATTCGGTGATCAAAAGCGAATGAGGCATTCTCCTTCTCGACGGTAATCAGGTCGTTCATGTCGCACGGGTCGGTCATCGCGGGTTGTGTTGAGTTGCTGATCGACGCCGCAGCTGTGTCGAGCCGGCCGGGCCCCGGCAGCGCACCCGAGCGCAGACGCGTCGCTCGGTTGGGCTGGTCGTCCGGTTCACGACACGGCAACCGGTCACTAACGGGCGCGCGACATGTGAGCAGGAGCGGGCAGCCACCCTGGTGGTTGTGACGACGCTGCCGCCGTTGTACGCGCACCGCCTCGGTCGCGAGCCGGGCCCCGACTCGTCGCGAGCAGCGCTGCGGGCGACGCCGGCTGATCCGGTCGATGGCCTCGAGACCGACGCCTGTCTGACCGGCGACGGACGGTTGGTCCTCTTACACGACTCGTGGCTGAGCAGCTCTGCCACGTGGCGCGGCTGGGCGCACCAGACGGTGTGGAGCGATCTTCGACACGGCTGCCTGCGCGGCCGCGACGGCGCTGCGACGAACGAGACGCCAATGCTCCTCGACGAGCTGTTGGACGACGCGCCCGGTGACCTTCGGGTGCAGGTCGAGGTCAAGGCTCACGGCGATCCTGAGCTGGTTCGGGCTACGGGGCGGCGGTCTGCCGGGCGGCGGGCACACCGCAGGATCGCGGCCGTGTAGAGGCTCTCTCTTTCCACACGATCGCGTGCCAGGAGACCGTGCGCGGCCACGGGATGCCTGCGCGCCTGGTGGCGTGGGCCGACCACGCCCCCGCCGCGCTGGCACGATGGGCGGCGCTTGCGGAGGTCGGCGGCGTCTGCATCGAGCACTTCCTCCTGCGCCCTGCCCTGGTCGAGCGCGTGCGGCTCGGTGGTCTCAGCGTCACGACCGGGACGGTCAACGACGCCACGCTGGCCGCGCGGGCGGCTGCGCTCGGCGTCGACGCGTACTGATCGACCGGAGCGCTGCACCACCAGCTTGCCGCCAGGTTGCAGGCGGCCTAAGTGGCGACCGCGGGGCGGGATCGCAGGTCGCGGTCAGCCGGCCGCTCGTAGCAGCGCGAGGATCCGCGGGTGACCGTCGATCTCCAGCTGCTCAACCACCTCGAGCTCGTCGAGGCCGACGATGCGCCCCAATCGCCGCAGACCCGCCGGCGAG
Source organism: uncultured Solirubrobacterales bacterium (assembly GCA_963723675.1). Lineage (GTDB taxonomy): Bacteria > Actinomycetota > Thermoleophilia > Solirubrobacterales > Solirubrobacteraceae > Palsa-465. The sequence goes on from CAVRRW010000001.1 coordinate 279,547, forward strand.
AAGCCCCAGTAGACGAAGTCATCGTGCGCGTACACGTCGCCCGGCTCGTGAACCTCGATCGCCGGGGCATCGGCGGCCAGGCGCGGGCCGTAGGTCTCGAGCACAATCTCGCCACCCGGCGCCAGCACATCCGCGAGCGCCAGCAGCAACGCAATCGGATCAGTCACCCGGTGCAAGACGCCGAAACACAACACAACGTCGAAGTGCTCACCGAGTTCGCGCACGTCCAACGCGTCCATGCGTCGGTACTCCACCCGCGACGCGACGAGCCCGGCGATCGCGCGGAAACCAACACCGCCCTGAAGCGTCACGCAGAAGCGGGCACGCACCCAGTCGACGTACTGCTCATTGTCAACCGCAACAACACGCCGCGCACCGCGGACCTCCGCGAGGAAACTGTAAAAGCCATCAAACGCGCCCACGTCAAGCACGCTACGGCCCGCAAACCGATCCGCGCCGAGCACCCCAAGGCGATACCCGTGGTCGCGGGCGATCCCGGGCGTGTAGACCCCCGGCGCAAGCGCGAACGTGTGAAACCACAGCGGAACCGAAGCGCGGACACGCTCGGCGTCCGCAACCGACGCGCCGATCGCCTGCACGTCCGCGACAACCCGCTCGGCAGCAGACGTCTCCGGGATCGTCTCCACCGGCTCGACAGCGATTGCAAACCTTGCCAACGGGAGCAACTCCAACATCTCGTTCACAAGACGATCACACCAGCATCACAGGTTCGCGCCGGCGACTCCAGACAGCCTCACTGCGCGACGCCAAGAGAGCCCCATGCGAGAGGCACAACGCGGGCCGGGCGTCCAGCGCGAGTACTGGATCCACCGCGCGCGGCGCGTGACGCTTGATCGCGTGCCGGGCGGACGCGCGCCGCCGCCTCGTTCAGGCCCCCGCGGGGAGCGGTCCGCAGCCGCAGAGGTGCTCGCGCAGCTCAGCGCAGCTCTGCGCCGACCAGCGCTCGCTCTCCCGGAGGCGCAGGATCACGTCCAGCGCCCGCGCGAGCCCGTGCTCGCTGTCGGGGTCGCCAAATAGCAGCGCGTCGGCGACAGCCAGCAGCTGCTCGCGCTCATCGGCGTGCAGCACGGTGACGCCGCGGGCGCCCATCGTCTCAACCAGAGCGGTGTAATGGCCGCTGCAGGTGGCCATCTCATCCATGTCCGACACCACCTCCCAGGGTACGCCTACGGCTGATCGCCTCGGCAGCTCGCCCTTGTTCTCTGGGATGGGCGCCTAATGCGGGTACCTTTCGGGATGGATGCCGATTCGGTCTCATGTGTTGTGGAGCGATCTCCAGGCTGAGCGCGGCGTCGCTGTTGGCCCACCGGTGCCTTCGACCGCTGCCAAACAATGTGTTCAGCGCCCTGGCGCCGGAGGACCTGTGCTTGGACGGTGCCAGGTTCCGTAAGAATTGGCGCGGCCGCCGGCGGCGCAAACGCTCCCTGGCCAAGCCCGTCACAGCGCTACGGGAACGGGGGTTGGGTCCTTCTTGCGATCCTCTTGTTCGCGTGGGCGGCGCGATCAAGAATGGCGCGTCGGGGGCGTCTGAGCGCCAGTCGGGCGCGCCGGTGTCGCCGCAGCGGAACGTGCGGCCGGCGCGACAACGCGGGCCTTGGCGGCTTGGCGGCGCTCGATGGCGCCGGGCGCGAGTCGAGAGGTGGTTCGGATCGCTGCGGCCCGGGATGCGCATCGAGAACCTCGTTGAGAGCCGTTGGACTTGGACTCGGCCGCGCCCGGCAGCTCGTGCTGTGCTTCTGGGCATTCGTGGGCTGAAGTACCCAGGCGCGTGCCGTCCTCTGGCGGTGTAAGCAGTACGCTCATCGACCCCATGGCAAAGTTGCCCCGAGACGTCTGGCGGCGGCTGGACTACGGTCCGCGCTTCCTGCGCCACTACCGAAATCGGCGTCAGATCGGACTTTCGCCCGCAAACGCTTTCCGCAGTGCCCGGGAAAGAATGCGACTACCGCACCCATGATCACGTCGTCGAGTTTCGCCAGTTGCCCCCGGGACGAACCCCCACGATCCCATGTGCAACAGCGCTGCCGAGGCTTCGGTGTTCCTCCGCGAAGGCCTGGCAGGACTGCTGGCCGACAGCGGCTTCGAAGTCGTCGCGCAATCCGGCGACGCGGAGGACCTGGGCGCAAGTCGGCGTGCACAAGCCCGACCTCGCGATCGTCGACGTACGCATGCCACCGACGCAACTGACGAGGGGATTCGCACCGCGCTCCTGATCCGCGGGCGCCACCTCAGCACACCGGTGCTCGTGCTCGTCAGCGATCCCGCCGGTCCACCCCACCCACTTGTGGGGCGCCTTATCGGAGGTGGTGTCAGTGATGACGTAAACGGTGTCGTGTCTGATCCCGTGCCCACAGTCGTGTTGATCGCTATCTGCGTGGGTTCTGGGTGTTCTCGGACTGGTTGGATACTGAAATTCGTTTCGTGTTGCGCCCGTCATGCGCGGTGACGATCCGCGCGTCCTTGGCTGTGTCGTGGGGCTGCCACCGCCCAGCGACGCTATGCGTCGCACTCCGCAAACGCCTTGGCGGCGTCCATCACGTTGTAATCCTTGGGCTTGACTCGACTTGTCATACACTGTGGTGGCCACCCCGGCGTTCTTGAAGTTCTGAACGACGTCATCGACGATCCCGATGCCCACGAAAGCCGGTAGCGACGATGGAAGCGTGCTTGAGGCCCCATCGCCGCCGCCTCAGATCCGGACATCTCCCACGCGCCCGGGCCGAGCAGGCTCCCGGGCTGCTTGAAGAACCTCTATACCGGAAACTCAAAGACGTTCGATACATCCACCCCCCCGTCTCGCTGCAGGCGCTCTCGGTGCGGCGAGCCTACCGCCAGGCCGCGACTCGCCAGCTGGGCTTGACCAACGGCCGCGGTGTCCTGCGGCGGCGGGTGGGCACCCGCAGGCGCTCGCTGTGGGCCCGACCCACATGGTCGGCCGGTTCCTCGCGGTGGCCACATAACCCCGCAGGCCGGCCGAGCCGCGCGCGCGAGGCGCGGGCTCGGCACGGGTAGTCGCCTCTATGCGAGCTGCGTGACGACGGACTTGGTTTCGAGGTAGTTGTCGAGCGCGTTGTGGCCCATCTCCCGGCCCCAGCCCGACTCTTTGTAGCCGCCGAACGGCATCGCGGCGTCGAACACGCTGTAGCAGTTGATCCACACGGTGCCGGCGCGGAGGCGGTTGGCGGTCCGGTGCGCCTTGTTGATGTCGCGTGTCCAGATCCCCGACGCGAGGCCGAAGTTCGTGGCGTTGCCACTCTTGATGACGTCGTCGTGCTCGGACTGGAACGGAATCGCGCACACCACCGGGCCAAAGATCTCCTCGCGCACCACCTTCATGTCGGGCGTCGTGTCAGTCAGCACGGTCGGCTCGACGAAGTACCCGCGATCGCCCGCCCGGCTGCCGCCAGCCGGAGCGCTGGCACCGGCGTCAAGGCCCGAGGACAAGTAGCCGAGCACCTTGTCGTGCTGCTCCGCGGAGATCAGCGGACCCATCTGGGTGTCGGCGTCGAGACCCGGGCCGATCTTGATCTTCTTGGCCTCGTCCGAGATCCCCTGGACCACCTCGTCATACACGTCACGCTCGATGTACAGGCGCGAGCCGGCGTTGCAGCACTGGCCCTGGTTAAAGAAGATGCCGTTTGCGGCTCCAGGGATCGCCACGTCCATGTCGGCATCCTTGTAGAGCACCTGCGGGCTCTTTCCACCCAGCTCTAGCGTGACCTTCTTGAGATTGCCCACCGCCGCCTGCACGATCAGCCGGCCGACCTCAGTCGAGCCCGTGAACGCAACCTTGTCGACGCCGTCATGGGCCGCGAGCGCCGCACCCGCGTCGCCGAACCCAGTCACGATATTGACCACGCCCGCGGGCAACCCGGCCTCCAGCATCAGCTCACCGAGTCGCAGCGCCGAGAGCGGCGTCTGCTCGGCCGGCTTGAGCACCACCGTCACGCCCGCAGCCAGCGCCGGTCCGAGCTTCCAGGCCGCCATCAGCAACGGGAAGTTCCACGGGATGATCTGCCCGACCACACCCACCGGCTCCTTACGCGTATAAGCGAGGAACTCCGACCCGGGCGAGGTGACGGCAGAGATCGGGATCGTGTTGCCCTCAATCTTCGTCGCCCAACCCGACATATAGTGAAATAGGTCGGCGGCCAGCGCGACGTCTGCCGCCTTGGCGACCGTCAGCGGCTTACCGTTATCAAGGGTCTCGAGCGCAGCCAGCTCATCCGCGTGCCGCTCGATCAGATCCCCGATGCGATGGATCACCTTGCCGCGCTCCGACGGCGTCATCCGCCGCCAGTACGAGCGCTCGTCGTCAAAGCAGCGACGAGCCGCGCTTACGGCGAGCTCGACGTCCTCGGTCGCGCCGTGCGCCACCCACCCGAGACTCTCCTCAGTCGCCGGATTGAACGTCTCAAAGGTCTTCCCGCTCGCCGCCTCCACCCACTCGCCATCGATCAGCAGACGACCCGGCTTACTAACGAAGTCCTGAACCTGCTGAGCCAACCCCTCAGGAAGACCCGCAAAGGCTCCCGAGGAGTCCGCGCCGTTGGTCGCGCGGTTCGGTGTGGAAATGGACATGTTTGGCTCCTGACTGTTGCATTCGTTGGTGACCGCGGGGCGATCACAACTTCGATCCCTCCGAGCAAAACCCGGCAGGTCTCGAACCCCAGAAGGGGGATCCGAGTGGGCGGAGCTCAATCGCGTCGGCTAGTCGCAGCGACGGCAAAGGTCAGCTGCAGCGACGGCTGGTCGGCTTGGTCAGCGACCGTCCGCGAGCAACTCTACTCGCTTGTGCGGATCGGCGCAGTCCAGGTCCCGGCTATTCATCTGTCGGGGCGGCTCGCCACGTCACGAATTTTATGCTCCCCCGCCCTTCAGGCGCAGAGGAGGCAACCAGCACCACTGACAGCCGCCAGCAAACTAAGACGAGGCGGCACAGCTGCTGCGGACCCTTCAGGCTGAGCGCCGCGTTAGCGTGAAGCTTCATCCGATGTCCTCCTTGGGACTGAGTTGGCTTGGCAGCTCTAGGCCTCCAAGGGGGCCCGGATGGACCAACCTACTCAGGAACTACACCTAGGTACAACCCCCGCCCGCAGCGAGTGCTCGGTGGCCCTGGTGCTGGCGACGAGCAGGGCCAGGCCGATTTCGGCCGAGAGAGCTCTCGCACGCTCAAAGCGGGGCGCTGGACCAGTCTGCGGCGCCCGCTCCCGGTACCTGCGTCAGAACAAAAGGAGGGCGCTGCTGCCAACCCTGACGACGACCTCTAGGCCGACGGCGTGGCCGGCACCCGCCGGTGGCGCGGAGCACGTCTCACCGTGCGGCGACCGAGACACCTGAGTTCGTTCGGGCGCGCATCTGTCTGCGGCGGCCCGATACCCGCCTTCTGGAGAGGGGAGTCAGTCTTCGGCGCGCGCCAGGCCAGTCTGGAGGTCGCGGACGATCCTGCCCAGGAGGCCCGATGCGAGAAGGCCGGCGCCCAGCGGACCGGACGGGTTCTCAGCGACTGGCGGAAGCTGCCGCAAAGCAGTCCTGACCTCCACCGACATGCTGCTCAGCTGCCAGCGGATCTCCTCGCTAACAGCCTCTGGACGGTCGGGGGCGGCCAGTCCCACGGCCTTGGCGGCGTATGCCGCGGCGCCCAGGGCGTGCGCGCCCATGTGAGGGATTGCCGCGGCCTGCCCTGCCGCTCGGGCGGCAGCGGCGGCTGCAGGGGTGTTCACCTCACGTGCGGCCGGCGCCGCCGGCGAACCGGCGGCGGATCTCTTTTGCGATCTCAAGCTCGCCACGGCCGAAGGCCCGTGTTCGTGCGATGGCATCGCGTGGGCGGGTATCGCCTGAAGCTTCGGCCTCGAAGAGGCCGAGCGCTCGCTCGGCGCAGTCAGCTGCCCACGCGGCGACCGTTCGTCGTTCGGCTTCGCTCAGCGTCTGCGGTGAACCCACACCCGGATCTTCCAGGCGGTGCCTATCTATCCGTCGGTGCTCTGGTCGTGGCACTCGTTTAGCGGGCGCGCGACATATCCTGAGGGGATCGAGCGCGTCAAAGTCACCATCTATACCGATCCGGGTTGCCGTTTGGCTTCAACGCGCAACGCCAGGAACTCGAGCTCGCCTGGCACTACGGCGCGGGCCTCGCCATCACCCGCAAGATGATCGTCCTGAACGAGAGGAGCAGCTCGTTCGAGGAGCGAGGGCTGACTCGCGAGATGATCGCCAACAACAACAAACGTCTTCGCTCCACGTATGGCATGCCGATGGTGACCGACCCGCCCGATCACCTCGTGGCGACGATCGACGCATGCCGCGCATTTGTTGGCGCGCGGACCCACGACCGCCAGCGCGCTGACCTGCTGTTGCGCTGTCTGCGCCGCCGTGCGTTCTCAGACGGCCAGCCGCTCGATGAGCCCCGCACGCTCCACGCCGCTGGCGCCGACGCGGGGATCACCGCCGAAGCGCTGAGCACTGTCCGGGTGATCTGCGCCGGCGAGATGACCTCGGGCACCCGGTCGGCGAGCCAGCCGCTGAACGCCGCCACATGATTCACGTAGTTGCTCATCGTGCTCGGCGCTCCGCCACCGAGCAGCCGGCTGCGTGCCCACCGCTTGGCTGCATCCCTCAACCACGGCTGCGTGATCCTGTCGAACAGGACCGCCCCGCCGCGGCTGGCGATCTGCAGATCGGCGTGCGGCAGGTCCCGCAGCGGCCACCGATCAGACGCCCACAGCTCTGCCCAGCCGTCAGGCGTCTGCCCGCCATCGATCGCTGTCAACCCCTTGGCGGTCATGCGAGCAGATCCGTCACCCGGTCAAGCACCCCGCGCTCGGCCAGCACACCACGGAGATCCTCCGCGGTCAGATGCGTATAGACAAGCGTCGAGGACCGCGAACGATGTGTCAACACTGCGCTGATCACCTCAAGCGCGACACCGTCGCGATACGCCAACGTCGCAAACGTATGCCGAAGCTGATGAACGGTGAAGTGAAACCCGACCAGTTCCCGCGTGCGGCGCACCAGCTCGTTGACGGACGAGTAGCTCAGCGGCCGGCCGATCCCGCCCTTCCACAAGTTCACGAACACGAAGTCGGACTCCAGCGCGCCGTACTCCTCGTGCATGTAGTCCGACCACAGGCGAATCAGCTCGCCCGGGACCGGCACCGACCCGTGCCGCGCCGCGCTTGCTCCGCGCGCGGCTGCTGCCGCCCTCGCGCGGGACGATCTCGATCCGCCGCTCCCACGAAACGACATCCTCATGCCGCAACCCCAACGCCTGCCCGACCCGCATCCCCGTCGACGCCAACAACGCGAACCAGAACCGGTCACGCAGCCGCTGCTGGCAATCGATCACCGCCGCCACCTGCTCCAAGCTCAACGTCCGCGGCAGCCGCTGGCGCTCGGGCAACCGCACCGGCCGACCCCGCGGCCTCTCACGAGCGATCCCATGCAGAAACGGCTTGAACCCGCCGCGGCCGCTGCGCGTGCGGACCACCAGATCCCGCGCCAACTCGTTCCCGCGCCGACCGTGAAACTCGTAGAACGACACGACCGCCGCGAGCATCCGGTTCACCGTCGAGGCCGACCGCTTCGCCGCCTGCTCTGAGAGCACCAGCACGTTCTCCGCCGGCCGCCGCGCCCACGCCGCGAACTCGCCCAACCCGACGACCGACACTCGGTCCCACACCAGCCCGCGCCCGTCAAGGAACAACCAGAACAGCGCAAGATCCCGCGCGTACGCCTCGACCGTGTTAGGCGAGCGCTCGATCCCGGTCAACCAACCGAGGAACTCATCGATCACCTCAACCACGCGACCATCCGGCGCGACCACCGTCCACGACTCCACGCCGCTGGCCGGCATCCGCACCCGCCGCGCAGCGAACCCCCGCCGCGTTCCGTCAAGTCGAGCGTCATCCATGACGCACCAGAAACTAGACCTTAGGTCGGATGGATCGCCCTCCGAACAGGCCCGGTCACGTCCTTCACGTCGATAACAACCTCACATAACAATCGCGACAGGCGCCCAAAAACGCCCGATCGTTCACGTCATTCACACCCCGGCGCAGCGGGAGTGTCCTAGGAATTGTGTAGGCACGAACGAAGGAGACGTTCATGCCTTCAACTACAGATAGATCGGATGTTCGAGCGAGGGTCTTTGAACCGGGGGGAGCCGGCGGCGAGCCCTTGGGCGAGCCGCCGGCGACGCCGTCGAGAACCCAGCGACGTTCTGAGCTCAGCAGCGTGGTGGTCGATGACGCCGTGGATCGCGCGAGACTGCGCGAGATGGTCAAGCGGCGTGACGGCGAGCGGATCCCGGATGAGGTGATCGACGAGCTGTTGGCCGGCGCGAGCACGGAGGAGGAGATCGCTGGGCCGGGCGGGCTGCTGGCCGAGTTGACCCGGCGGCTGGTGGAGCGGGCGATGGAGGTCGAGCTGACCGACCACGTCGGCTACGAGCCGCACTGCGAGCCGCCCGGCGGCGGCGCCAACCAACGTAACGGGACCTCGCCGAAGACGCTGATCTGCGAGCACGGGAAGGTCGGGATCGATGCCCCCCGAGACCGGGACGGCAGCTTTGAGCCGAAGATCGTCAAAAAGCGCCAGCGGCGGTTCGTCGGGTTTGACGACAAGATCCTGGCGCTCTACAGCCGCGGGGTCTCGACGCGGGACATCGAGGCGCACCTGCAGGAGATCTACGGCGTGAAGGTCGGCCGCGACCTGATCTCGCGCGTCACCGATGCGGTCATGGACGACGTGCGCGACTGGGCCAAGCGGCCGCTAGAGGACATCTACCCGATCGTGTTCCTGGACTGCATGGTCATCAAGATCCGCGAGGGCGGCAGCGTGCAGCGCCGCGCGCTGTACCTCGCTCTGGGCGTGACGCTCGACGGTGACCGGGACGTGCTGGGCATGTGGTTCCAGGAGGCCGAGGGCGCGAAGTTCTGGATGCAGGTCCTCAATGACCTGAAGACCCGCGGTGTTCGGGACATCCTGATCTGCTGCGTCGACGGGCTGACCGGCTTCCCCGAGGCGATCGAGGCGATCTTCCCGCGCACGACCGTCCAAACGTGTCTGGTTCATCTGATCCGCTCGAGCCTGAAGTACGTCCCGCGGCGCGAGCGTGAGCAGGTCGCCCGCGACCTGAAGCCGATCTACACCGCCAAGGACGCCGACCAGGCCCAAGCCGAGCTCGAGGCGTTCGACGAGAAGTGGGGCCAACGGTTCCCCGTCATCACGCAGGCCTGGCCGAACGCGTGGGAGTACGTGATTCCGTTTCTCGCGTTCCCCGCCGAGGTCCGCCGCGTGATCTACACGACGAACGCTATCGAGGCCCTCAACCGCCAGCTGCGCAAGGCGATCAAGACGAAAGGCAGCTTCCCCAATGACGACGCCACCCGAAAGCTCGTCTACCTCGCCTTGCAGAACGCGGTCCCGCAATGGACCAGGACCCGGAACTGGACGACCGCGCTGCTGGCGTTCAAGATCCACTTCGGTGACCGCGTACCTGACACTGCAAACTGACTGTCAGTTGTGAACACTCAGAGAGTCACTTTGGTATCATTAACTACAAACCCCGCCTACACAGTTAAGCGGACGCCCTCGGCGCAGCCTCACATTAACGCCTAGAGCGGCAGTCCGGATTCCGTGGCCGCGATGGCGACTGAGCGGGAGTCATTCCTTCTCAGCCGCGCCCTGGAGGTAGTTTCCAGTCGCTGGCGAGCACTCCCGGTCCAGGTCAGGGCAGGCATCGTGATGCGAAGCCGCTTATGACTCCAGGCGTACCGATCCGTGGGGATCATGGCTGCATAGTTGCGATACCAGCCGGTGGTCGTATCGGTGACGGCGATGTACAGCTTGCGTTGGTCGGCGTTGGGGAGGCCAGCGTGTGGATCAGGATCCCGAGTTGTGGCCGCCGCCGTGGACCCGTCTCGTGATGAAGATCGAATGGACCCATGTCGTCTCGGCGCCAGGGGCTTGGGCAGCGAGATCCGAACTCGGGTTGACCAACGCCGAATGCCACCGGCGGCCACAACGGCAGCAGAGTGGCGCGGCGTTGCCGCCTGAGCAGTTGGCGTGAGCACCACGCCGACCAGCGCCGTCACCAAGATCGCAGCGCGCGCTCCATCACTCGTTTCCGGTGCGCTGTCTTCATCGAGCTCCGTTCGCCAATGTTTTCTATAGGTCTTGTTGGATTGCGACCGCCATGCGCGCCTGGTCGCTGGTGACCTTGAGGAATGCCTGAATGCTGGGTATGGGTACGTTGCCGACGGCGATCATGAACACCACGCGCCGGCGGTGTTTGGTCTGAGCGTAGCCGGCCAGGCTGTTGCCGAGCACGATCAGGTGTTTGTCTGAGGTTCCAACGACGCGGTTGCCAGTTTTCATCTGAATGTGGCCGGCAGCCGGGGACTTGGTCTCAACGTTGGCCAGGGTTCCGTCGCGCCCGAGGATTGGCAGCGCATGGAACAGGGTGTTGCCATAGGAGGTCTTGGCGACCCGGCGCAGAAGCGTGGCCAGCGCCGCGGGAGTGGTGCGCCCTTGGTCGTTGGAGCCGGCGCCGTCGAATACGAACATGCTCGTTGCTGGCACTCCGAGGCCGGTGGCGGTCTTGACCTCGGCGTCGAGACCGTTCAGGCAGTTGGTGCTCCTCAGCTTGGCCGCTGCCAGACACGTCATGAGGTCCGCGCCCCGGTTATAGCTGACCTTCAAGATCAGCTTGGCGTACTGGGAAAGCTTCGCCGAGACGTGCTGCCCGATCCGATCAGCCGGCTTGTAACTGCCTTTCAGGGGCAACAGCGCCACGGGATTGGGTCCGGTCGCTGGTGCCGATACCGTCACGCCTGCTCGCTGCAGCGCCTCGATGAAGGCGGTGCGGGCGAAATCCGAGGGGTGGTCGACCTCCCACACGCGCAGTGTCGGTCCGCTGCGAGCGGCAATCTGGCCGGTCACTACGAGGCTTCCGGCGTCGGCTCGGTGACGTTCAGGTTCGTCGGCTGCTTGGCGGCAACGGTCTTGACTCGATTGGTCACCGTGTAGGAAGCGGTCATCGGGCGCCACTTGATCGAGGCTGGGCGGCCGCCCGTCCCGGGCTTGACGAGCAGGTCGACCAGGTTCTCGTTGAACCACATCGGCGAGATGAGACCGTCGGGGAAGCCCTCGAAGGATCTAAACAGACGGTCGTCGATGACCACGTTGCCGTTCACCCGAGCGATCCCCGATGCCCGAACCTCGTTTGCCAGCTGCTTGAGCGCCGCGAACGGATTGCCGGGCGGCTCAACGGCTCCGGGCAGCTGGTCTGCGTAGCTCTGGTTGGCCTTGGGGAGACTCTCGTAGTACAGGGTGCCGTTGCGTTGCTCGCGCAGCCCAAACGTCAAGTCACCTGACGCGACGAGCACGAGGTTTCCGCTCAACGTCGCACCAGTAACCGTCCCTTCGCGGTACACGGGCGTGCGGAACCTGTAATTGGGGCCGTACAGCCTCAGCGCGGTCGAGACCGAGTAGAGCTTCATCGTCGAACCGGGATCGAACATCTTCTGAGCGTTCTGCGCGACCAGGACCCGGGCGCTTTTTTGGTCAACGACCTGGTAACCCCAGTCCGAGTGCCGGTAGCGCGAACTCCGCTCGATGCGAGCGATGTCCACAGCCACCTTGGCCGAGCCCGTCAGCCTGCGGTTCGAGGCCTCGCCCGCCATCGTGACCGATCCGCCCAACAACACCAGCGCGCCTCCGATGAAAGCTACCGCCAGAACGACACGTTTGAGCACGTTCGTCATGCTGCCTCCGTTTTTTAGCGCGCGGGCAGTTTGGACGATCAAGGCCCGGTTTCTGTCCTGGTTTCCCGGCCGATCTGGGTCATGGCGTGACCGGGGCATCGTGCGGAGCGAGGACCTTGCCGATCTTGGCGTACAGGGCCGTCCAATAATTGGAGTATGCGCCCTGGGAGTCAAAGCTTGACGCCTTGAACGTCATCGCCAGGGCGATCGATATCCGTTTTGAGGGCAGGTAGGACTCAATTGCCGCGTACCCGCCGAACAGGGGGTTCTGGAGGATCCACGAGCCGTTGCGCACGACGCCCAGCCCGTAGCCGTACAGGCGGCTCAGGGTCATGCAGCGCTCGCAGCCGGCCTGGGGATGGCCGAACCCGAGGTGCGGGTCGATCTGTGCGCGGTGGGATTTGCGCGTCAGCAGCCAACCGCTGCCGATCCCGATCGCCGTGCGGGTCATATCGGCGATGTCGGTGGTCTCGACCGCCCCGCGGGGCAGTGTCCACGACGGGTTCCAGTAGGTGGAATCCTCGAGGAACGGGGTCGCGGCCGGGATGCCGAGGAATGCGCGGCGCTCGGAGCTGTAAGCGTGCAACACCGGCGCTGGGATCCTTGCCGTCTGCGAGGCGACCGTGTTGCGCAGGCCCAGCGGCCGTAGAACCATCTTGCGCAGCGCCACGTTCAACGGCTCGCCGGTGATCTTCTGCAGCGCGAGCCCGAGGATCACATAGTCGCTGTGCGCGTAGCTCCAGTTTGTGCCCGGTGTGAACTGCTGGGGCGCGTCGAGCGCGAGCCGCAGCTGATACCTGGTTGTGATCGCGCCGAACGGGTTTGCGTCAAGCGCGTTGTTCAGCCGCGGGTCAAGCTCATAGTCGTGGTAGCCGGCGGTCATCGCGGCGAGCATCCGCAGAGTCACGCGGTTGGCGTCACGCAGGTGCGGCAGCCACTTCGAGACCTTGTCGTCGAGCCTGACCTTGCGCTCGTCGACCAGTCTCAGCAGTAGCGTGGAGATGTAGGAGATCGCCACCGCGCCGTTACGGAAGTGCATCTCGGTCGTGGCCGGCACGCCGGTCATCGATTGGCCGTACGCATTGGTGATAAGCGGCCGGCCGTCAACGGTGACCTGCACGATCGCCGCCTTGATGCCGTGATGTGCGATCGCGTCGCGGATCAGCGCGTTGATCCTGGCCCCCTTGCCCGCCGCCGACGCAGACGCAGGGTATCTCCCGATCAACGCAACCAAGCAGACGGCCACCGCCGCGAGAGCGCCAACCCGCAACCGCCCCCGCGCCCAACTCACTCCCTGATACATGATCCGGCCCTCCTCTAATCAAACGATGGGTTGCGAGCAATGTTTGACATGAATGTTGAGCTTCCGTCGACCGCTCACGCGCGGGTGAAGGTGCCCAGGTTGTCCGGTGTCGTAGTACTCGAGGGTGAGGCTTGCTAAGCCTCCGGATTTATAGGCGTTTTTCGTAAACCGCGATGGAAGCGCTGTGGAAGCCGGATTTCCCATCGCGACCTCCATAAGCGCCGCAGCCGCAGTCGCAAACCCCCGTCCTACCTGCAAATTCCCAAATCCGACCCACAGCCGCCCACCCCCGCGCACACCTGATAAGGAGGAGGTCCCAGGTTCGGCCCACTGAGTGGGGCAATTGCCTGCAAATCGGTAGATTTGTGCGGTAGCAAGCAGCGTCGTGGGCGCTTCGGCGCGATCACGGAAGCGATTTGGAAGCCCGCGCCCGAGCTCTCGCTAACGGGAGACCTTTTGTTCGTGAGATCCGCTCCCGTCCTGGGCTGCAAGTACCGCGACGGTGCGGGCCCCAGTTGCGACAGCGTGCCGTTCGCGTCGACCACGCTCGCAAGGAGTCGAAGTGCCGCCCGGACGAGGCTCATCGTGGCGATGTCGCGACCCGGAGTAGCCGGACGGGTAGCGACTCTGGCGCTTGCCTCCACACGTTCCGGTCGGCGTAGGACCACGCGTAGATTGGGCTGCCGTCGCGAATCAGGCTGCGTAGGTCGGCGATGTCAAGCTCTCGCGCGGACCAGTCATAGAGCGCTTGGAGCCGTGGGGCGATCACGCCGTAGTCGAGGATCCGCCCCAGCCCGTGCTCGAGCTTGAGGTGAGGGTCGTCTCCAGATCGAGACCGGCCGGGTAGTCAAGTCGAGGGGCGGCGCCCGAAAGCTGCGGCTGACTGCCTCCCGGAACCGGCGCCATCGGTCCGGTTCGGATCTCCAGGGCCGCCGCGATGCTTGATACGTTCGCGGCGTGATGGAGAGGAGCGAGCGGGCAGCGAGCGCTTCGGGGATCGTCCTGTTGACGCTGGCGTCGGGCCAGTTTTTGATGACGCTCGACAGCTCGGTGATGAACGTGTCGATCGCGACGGTCGCCAAGGATGTCGGTACCACCGTGACCGGCATTCAGACTGCGATCACGTTCTACACGCTGGTGATGGCGTCGCTGATGATCACGGGCGGGAAGCTCGGCCAGATCCTCGGTCGCAAGCGCGCGTTCGCGATTGGGTGTGTGATCTACGGTTGCGGCTCGTTCATCACCGCGATCTCCCAGAGTCTCCCCGTGCTCCTGTTCGGGTGGTCGTTTTTGGAGGGGGTTGGTGCTGCGCTGATCTTGCCCGCGATCGTCGCGTTGGTGGCGTCGAATTTCGAGGCGGCGGCGCGGCCGCGCGCGTACGGGCTGGTCGCCTCGGCGGGCGCGATCGCGGTGGCTGCGGGTCCGCTGATCGGCGGGCTGTTTACGACCTACGCGTCGTGGCGGTGGGTGTTCGTGGGCGAGGTGCTGATCGTTTTGGCGATTCTCGCGGTCGGGCGCCGGATCGCCGATGTCCCGCCGCAGACGCGCCCGCGGCTGGATCTCGTCGGGACCGCACTGTCCGCGCTGGGCCTGGGGCTAGTCGTGTTCGGAATCCTCAAGGCGGGTTCGTGGGGGTTCGTCCAGCCAAAGCCGGACGCACCGCAATGGCTCGGCCTGTCACCGGCGATCTGGCTGCTGCTCTGCGGCGGGACCGTCCTGTTGCTGTTCTTCAGATGGGAAAACCGGCGAATCGCCCGCGGCGTCGAACCGCTGATCAACCCCTCGATCCTGTTAAACCGAACGCTGCGCGGGGGCCTGACCTCATTCTTCTTTCAGTACCTGCTGCAGGCCGGGCTGTTCTTCGCGGTGCCGCTGTTTCTGTCCGTTTCGCTCGGGTTATCCGCGATCGCGACCGGCGTGCGCCTGCTGCCGCTCTCGATCACGCTCCTGTTGGCTGCTGCCGGGATCCCGAAGGTCTTTCCCAACGCGTCACCACGCCGGGTTGTGCAGATCGGCTTCCTGTCGCTGTTCGCTGGGCTGGTGGTGATGGTGGGGGCGCTCGACGCCGGCGCCGGACCGGAGATCGTGACCTGGCCGATGCTGCTCGCCGGCCTCGGGATCGGCGCGCTCGCATCGCAACTCGGGAGCGTCACCGTGTCATCGGTCCCGGACGAGGAGAGCGCCGAGGTCGGCGGTCTGCAGAACACCGTCACCAACCTCGGCGCATCGATCGGCACCGCGCTGAGCGGCGCTGTGCTGGTCGCCGCACTCACCACGACACTGATCGCCGGCATCCAGAACAACCCCGCCGTCCCCGCCGACATCAAGTCCAAGGCCAAGACCGAACTGGCCAGCGGCGTCCCGTTCCTGTCCGATAAGGACCTCCACGCCGCCCTCGACAAGGCCGGCGTACCCAAGGCTGCCGGCGACGCGATCGTCGAGGAGAACGCGAACGCGCGCATCCAAGGGCTGCGCACATCGCTGTCGGTCATCGCCGTCATCGCCTTGATGGCGTTGTTCTTCAGCCTCAGCATCCCAACCGAGCAGCCCGCGGCGGTCCGGTCAGATGACTCGCGCGAGCACGACGACGCCCGTGCACTGCCGGCTGCCGACCTCAGCTCAGCAGCTCGATCAGACCCTTGATCACCCGCAGGGCGAGCAGGCAAGCATGATCACGGCAAACCGTCGACCGTGGCGCCCGATCCACCCCTTCGTCCGGTCGATCGCCCCGATCGTCCAGCCCGGAGCGACCACGAGGCACAGCAGCGGAATCTCCAGCAGCACGTGGGGTCACCGTCTGGAATGCTGTGCTCGAGCTGCGCCTGCGATCTGATTCGGCCGCATCGCTCGGATTCGCGATCGTGTCTCGTTCACGGAGGCGGGAGTCAAGGGTCGAGCCGTGGTTGGTCATCGTCTCACCGCATCGAGGAAGCGTCGGAGCAAGTGAGGCCGCGCATACTCCAGCCTGACCCTCCGAATGCGTCCTTTTCTCCAATCCACAGGGACGCGTACGGATTGGACGCCAACGAGGGGGAGTAGCGCCCTAACGAATCGTGGCATCGTTCATCCTCCTGCGGCGCCTCTGGCCACAGCATCATCGCCCGGCGGCGTTGCCGACCAGTCGGCTCTGCGCCGAGGCCATCGGCCGCTGCTGGTCGCAGGCCCCCTGGCTGGCGTGGCCGGCGGGCTCCTAGCAGTGTTCCCGCACGCATCACCGAAGCGAGACCGCTCCTCGATTCGCGCACGTGCTTCCGGGGTCAGTACTCGTTCTTGAAGTCGAAGTATGAACCGCGGATGGCTCCGGCCAGCTTTGACTTCTGCCTCGCGAACTTGAATTGCGACGCGAGCTCCGCGGGGACCTCCATCCCTTCGGAGAGCTTGAACCCGACCGCCCGCTTCTGGGGGTCGTCGACCGTGTACATCACGTTGATCGACAGACCGCTCTCGTAGAAGACGTAGGCGATTCGGATGTTCTCGACCTGGAAGGCCGTAGCCTCGAGAGGACGAGACGAGATGACGATGTCTCGCTCTTCCTTGAGGATCCGGTGCACCCAGTCGATGGCCGCCTTGGCGTTGCTCGCAGGCTCCACTCTGAAGACGTGGTCGTACTTGTTCTTGAAGTAGCGGGCTTCGTGCGCCCGCAGACCAGCCAGCGCGGCCGCGACCGGCGACGTCTCCAGACCGGCGGTCGAGACGGTGTTGAAATCCACGGCGTAGGACATGATGCACTCCCGAACGCGCCACGGTATGCCCGTTTACGCCCGCCGGAGGCTACCTCAGCCGGCGGGAACCTTGGGAATTTCGGCGAGTGTGTCGGTGTGTAAGGCCGAGGACCATCGCGACGACATGCGCGTCGATGAGATCAGCGATGTCAACTCTCCGACCCAACCGCGGCGAAACTTACACGTGTCGGCGGCCTCTACCTTACGGGAGTCAGGTTTGGCCGTCGGGAGCAACGCGTAGCTTACTTCCGTAAGTTCAAAGGTGGCCCCGCAGGATCAGGCCGGCGGCGTGATCACTTGTAAGCCTGGAACTCGCTGGAACTCGCCCGGGCTGCCCGTAGCGAGTCTCATTCCGTGCGCCAGGGCGGTGGCGGCAATCCAGAGGTCGTGTGCGCCGATGAGGTGGCCCTCCGCTGCCAGTTGGGCCCATGTGTCCGCGTGAGCGCGCGCGATCTGCTCGGTGACCTCGATTGCCCGCATCCCGCCGAGCAGGTGCTCGACGAACGCGCTCCGGCGCGACCGCTGCGCTCCGCTCGCTCGGTGCACGCCGTGGAGGAGTTCGCTGACGGTGATGACGCTGATCGCCCGGTCCTCATCACCGATCGCGTTCTCGACCTCAGGATTAGCGACACCGCGCTGAAGGTCGACGAGCATGTCGGTGTCGATTAGGACTGCCACGCATCCTCGGGTGGTCCGACCGACTCGCGAACGGCGCGTATCTCGTCAACGAAGGCCTCGTCCGGTGGCGGGGCGGTTGTGATCAGCTCTCGGAATCGATCGGCTGAGATCAGTCGCGACTTCGGCGGGGAGATCACAGCGACCGCTGCCCCGCTCCTGATGATCTCGATCTCCTCGCCGCCCGCGACCCGGTTGAGCAGCTCTGAGAAGCTACGTGCCGCGTCGGTTGCAGTAATGCGAGCCACGTTCGAGAGATTATCAGATAAATCTGATCGCTTGCCGACTTAGAGCCCGCCTGACGTCGCCGCTGGATGGGTCTCGGCTTCTCTGATAAGGAAGAGGTTCCAGGTCGGAGTCCTGGATCGCCCATGAGATCAGAAAGCGCCTGGAAATCGGGCCCTTGTTGCCGAGTGGCGGGGATCCTTGGCAACTGCCTCATCCTGCCCCACGTCGCGCTAGGTTTCGAGCGGTGAGCGTCAGACTCCTTCGCCTCGTGCCGGCGCTTGCCGCGATCGTTGCCGTTCTCGGCGCGTCGGCGATCATCGCAGCCGCCTCTCCGAACGGCTACTGCGACCCGCTCGCGGGCTGCAACAGACATTTCGTCAAGGTCTCGCCGAGCACCGTCAAGGCCGGCAACTCGACCTCGGTGTCGGGCGCGGTTGGCAACGGCTGCAAGAAGCCGGGTCAGGTGACGATCTTCTCTGCAGCCTTCAAGGGCGCCACGAGGCAGGAATTCGCGGGAGTGCCGGCGATCTTCACCACGACGAATCGGAAGGGCAAGTTCTCGAAAAGAGTGACGATCAAGAAGACCATCAAACCGGGCCGCTATCACGTCGGCGGGCGCTGCGGCGGCGGCAACTTCGGGTCAGCCACGCTCCGCGTCACGCGGGGCTAGCACGCTCCGGGTCACGCGGGCTAGCCGGGCGATGCGGTCGCGTTTCACGCCGCCACGTGGCAACCCGGCGCCGTCGCTCTCTCGGTGGTCTCCGCTGCGGAAGCGAGGGGGGCGCTTTGATTGAGTGCCGTGGGTGGAAATCCTCGTTCTCGGTGGGACGGCATGGCTTGGGCGGGAGCTGGCCCGACAGGCGGTGCGGCGCGGTCACGAGGTCACGTGCTTGGCGCGGGGAGCGAGCGGCCAGGTCGCGGATGGCGCGAGATTGATGGCTGTCGATCGCGGCCGGCCGGGCGCGTATGACGGGCTCGGCGATCGACCGTGGGACGCCGTGATCGAGGTCTCGTGGCAGCCTGGCTTTGTTCGCGGTGCGCTGCACGCGCTCGGCCACGAGGCGCGCCACTGGATCTACGTGTCTTCTGGCAGCGTCTACGCCTCTCACGCCACGCCTGGGGCCGACGAGACTGCGCCGCTCCTGACGGCGACCGGCCTCGAGCACGTCGATCGCGAGCAATATGGCGAGGCGAAGGTCGCCTGCGAACAGGCATCGCGCTCCGCCGCGGGGGATCGGCTGCTGATCGCCCGAGCGGGGCTGATCGGCGGCCCTGGAGATCACACCGGCCGCTCCGGTTATTGGGTGGCGCGCGCCGCCCGTGATCGCGACGCGCCGATGCTCGTCCCCGATTGCGCCGACGTGGCAACGCAGGTCATCGACGTACGCGATCTCGCGGCTTGGCTGCTGGACTGCGCGCAGGAGCGCCGCACCGGCACATACGACGCAGTTGGACCGGTGGTGCCACTCGCCGAATGGATCGAGCTGTCACGCGCAGTCGCCGGTCACACCGGCCCCGTGGTGCATGCGGACCCAGAGTGGCTGCTCGAGCAAGGGGTGGCCGAGTACATGGGCCGGGAATCTCTGGCGCTCTGGATCGTCGAGCCGGGCTGGGAGGGCTTCTCTGGCCGCTCCGGAGACAAGGCGCGTCTTGCTGGACTGCACCACCGGCCACGCCGCGAGCTGCTGCAGGACGTCTTGTTCTGGGAGCGCGAGCAGGGCCTCGACCGGCCGCGCGGGGCCGGCCTGAGCGCCCCTCGTGAGCGCGAGCTGCTGATGGCGCTCGCCAAAGCGCCACGGACATGAGGAGTCGCCTCCGAGGGCCGGGGGCGAAGCACGGTAGGCAATCACGCGCGGGGGGCAAGCTCCGCCTTGTCACATCGCGGGGATCTGGAGGGTCTATTCCCTTGACGCGCCGCGAAGGAGGGATGTGACGATGGATCAACAGGAATGGCTTGCTCGGCGGTTTGAAGAGCACCGGTCCCGTCTGCGAGCCGTGGCCTATCGGATGCTCGGGTCGCTGAGCGAGGCAGAGGACGCCGTGCAAGAGGCCTGGCTGCGGCTCAGCCGCGCCGACGTCAGCGATGTTGAGAACCTCGGCGGATGGCTGACGACCGTCGTCGCGCGCGTTTCGCTGAACATGCTCCGCTCACGGAACTCGCGGCGCGAAGCGCCGCTGGACGTGCACGTGCCAGACCCGATCATCGACCCAGCCGACGGGACCGACCCCGAGCACGAGGCGCTGCTCGCCGACTCCGTCGGTCTGGCGCTGCTTGTCGTGCTGGAGACACTCACTCCGGCCGAACGGCTTGCGTTCGTCTTGCACGACATGTTCGGCGTGGAGTTCGCAGAGATCGCGACGATCGTGGGGCGTTCCCCCCAAGCGGCACGGCAGCTCGCCAGCCGTGCCCGCCGGCGCGTACGCGGAGCCGCTCCGGCTCCAGACGGTGACCTGACGGTGCAATGGGAGGTCGCCGACGCCTTCCTTGCCGCCGCGCGAAACGGAGACTTCGACGCGCTCGTCGCCGTGCTCGATTCCGACGTGGTGCTCAGAGCCGACGGTGGGACGGCGGGAATCTCGCGGGAGGTCCGCGGCGCCGAGACGGTCGCCGGTCAGGCGCTCATGTGGTCGCGCGTGGAGCTGACCTTCCAGCGTGCGCTCATCAACGGTGCCGCCGGGATCGTGGCGACTCGGAACGGGCGACCGTTCTCGGTCGGCGCCTTCACGGTAAGGGGCGGGAAGATCGTCGAGTTCGACATCCTCAGCGACCCTGCCAGGCTTTCCGAGCTCGACCTGAACGTGCTCGGCGACCGAGACGTGGAGTGACCCGCGGCGCACCGAGAAGGCAGCGCACTCGCTGCGATCGACCTCGGCGCACCGAGAAGGCAGCGCACTCGCTGCGATCGACCTCGGCGCACCGAGAAGGCAGCGCGCACTCGCTGCGATCGAGGCCCTCCCAGATTCGCCAACGCCGGCGCTCGACAGCCGGAGCAGGTACCTTCACTACGGTATGGCGGCTCGTTCCTTTGAGCTTGCGCTGCCGCGGCACACCGGTTCGCCGGGGCAGGCGCGCCGCGCACTGACGCAATGGTTCGCGTCAAGCCTCCCGCCGTCGGAGCTGGAGACCGCCACGCTGCTCGCCAGCGAGCTTGTGACCAATGCGGTGCGCCACGGCAAGGGCAAGATCAAGCTGCTGGCCGATCTCGACGATGACCGGCTCCTGGTCGAGGTGATCGACGAAGGCGGCGGGCTCGAGCGTGCGATCCGGGCGCGGGACTTCGAAAGCGTGGAAGGATGGGGCTTGAGAATCATCGACTCGCAATCAAGCCGCTGGGGCACTCACGAAGGGACCACGCACGTCTGGTTTGAGCTCGAACGGCGCGGGCCACGACTCGGACCGGAGAAGAACCCGGCCGCCGACGAGGCCTGAAGCTGGACTTGTGGATGAGCGGCGTCGTCTCGGTTGCCCGCGGCGAATTTTTGAGGCTCCGTCCTGCCGGGTACTGGCGAAAGTAGGAAACCGCAATGCCCGCGCTCACAACCCGAGGTCGCGATTGTCGTTCTCTCCTCAGCGGCGCTTGGGGTGATGTATCCGAGGTGACTGCGGTTGGCGACTCAGCCGCCTGAGACGCCACCAGCGGCGACGTCCGACCCGAACGGCTCGCGGCCGGAGGTCGAGGCGGCGCCGACCGTGGCGATAACGCGGCGAAGGCTGCTGCTCATCTCGGTCCTGATCGTGGTGGCGCTCGTCGGCCTGTACTTCCTGATCCCGAAACTGGCGGGGCTGAAGCAGACGTGGGGTCAGCTTCGCCGGGGAGACCCGCTCTGGCTCGCGGCCGGCGGCGCGCTGGAACTGCTCTCGATCTTCGGCTACGCGATCCTGTTCCGGACGGTCTTCGGTCGTGGCGTGCCTCGGATCGATTGGCGGGTGAGCCTGGAGATCCCCCTCGCCGGGATCGCGGCGATCCGGCTGGTCGCGGCCGCCGGGGCCGGCGGCGTCGCCGTCACGGCGTGGGCGCTGGGTCGTGCCGGCATGTCGGCCGCGGTGATCGCGTGCCGCATGGTGGCGAGTCTCACCGTCCAGTACTCCGTCTATTTCGGCGCGCTGATCATCGGCGGGCTGGGCTTGTGGAGCGGGGTTTTCGCCGGCGGCGGCTCGTTTGCAATCACCATCGTGCCCGCTGCCATCGCTGCCGGGCTCGTGGCGGCGACCCTGAGCCTGGCGCTGATGCCGCGCGACGTCGAGCAACGGCTGGGACGTTTCGCCAGCCGTCCCGGAAAGCTGGGTGCGGTGGCTAGCTGGCTGGCCAAGGCGCCCGACGCGCTCGGCAGCGGCGTCCGGACCGCGATTGAGCTCGCTCGGCAACGACGGCTCGGGCTTCTGGGTGCAGTCGCGTACTGGGGCTTCGACATCGCCGTCCTCGGCGTCTGCTTCCACGCGTTCGGGACGACCGTGGCGCCCGCGGTCCTGGTGGTCGGCTACTTCCTCGGAACGCTGGGGAGCCTGCTGCCGCTCCCAGGCGGGATCGGAGGCGTCGAAGGCGGGATGATCGGCGCGTTCGTCGCCTTCGGGTTGCCCGCGGGCAGCTCGGTCATCGCCGTGTTGGCCTACCGCGCGATCTCGTTCTGGCTTCCCACGCTTCCCGGCATCGCCGGCTACCTCGCGCTGCGCTCGACGGTCCGCAAGTGGCGGGCCATTGACAGTCCGTCGGGCACCTCCCGGCTACAGCACGCCCCGCCGGCGGACCCGGTCGGCTGAGAGAAAGCGCTTGAGGTTGTCGGGCGGCCCGCAGCTTGCGAGTTCGTCCGGCGCCCGCTCGTAGCGTCAGTCGACGGCCTGCAGCCACGCCAGCACCGCGAGCACGCGGCGGTGGTCCTTGCCGGTCGCGGGAAGGTCGAGCTTCCAGAAGATGTTCGAGACGTGCTTCTCCACCGCGCGCTCGGTGACCACCAGCTCCCCGGCGATCGCGCCGTTGGAGCGACCCTCGGCCATCAGCGAAAGCACCTCGCGCTCTCGGGGGGTGAGCAACTCGAGACGCCCCTGGCGATCGGGACGGCCCAGTAGTCGCGCAACCGCTTCTGGGTCGAGCGCGGTCCCGCCGTCGGCGACCCTGCGGACGGCGTCGACGAACTGCTTGGGGTCGGCGACGCGGTCCTTGAGCAAATACCCGACGCCGCCCTCTCCTGCGGTCAGCAGCTCGCGGGCATAGGTCTGCTCGACGTACTGCGAGAGGATCAGGATCGGAAGCCCGGGAATCTGGCGACGCGCCTCGACCGCCGCCCGCACCCCCTCGTCGGTGAAGCTTGGGGGCAGCCGCACGTCGACCACGCAGACGTCCGGCCGTTCGCGCTTGACCGCGGCCAGAAACGCTCCCGGGTTGTCGACCGACGCCGCCACGTCGAACCCGTGATTGCCCAGCAATCGCTCGAGTCCGTCTCGGACCAGCGCGTGGTCCTCGCAGATGATCACGCGCATGGAATCTCCGCCCTCACGACGGTGGGACCGCCGGGAGGACTGATCACGTCGAGCCGGCCGTCGAGCGCGCGGACGCGCTTGTGCAATCCGGCCAGCCCGGTTCCCTGCGGATTCGCGCCGCCCCGGCCGTCATCGACGATGGTCGCCCCGAGCGCGGCATCGGTGCGCTCGATCGAGACACGCGCCCGAGCGGCGTCGCTGTGCTTGGCGGCGTTGGTCAGCGCCTCGGCGACGACGAAGTAAGCCGCCGTCTGGACCGTCTCGGGCGTTTCCTCGATCTCGCCGGTGACCGTGACCGTGACCGGGAGCGGGGCTCGCTGTGCGAGGTCCTCGATCGCCGTCGCAAGCCCGCGGTCCTGGAGCAACGCCGGCCGCAGCCCGCGCGAGAGGTCGCGCAGCTCACCCAGTGCGCCGAGCGCCTCATCGCGCGCCTTGCGCACCGTCTGGCGGGCCGCGTCGGGGTTGGTGGACAGCTCTTCCTCGGCCATGCCGAGCTCCATCGCCAGCGCGACGAGTCGCGCCTGGGCGCCGTCGTGGAGGTCACGCTCGATCCGCTCGAGCTGCTCGTTGGTGGCCTCGACGACGTCGGCGCGGGTGCTCGCCAGCTCCTTGACCCGGGCGTTCAGTCGCTGGCGCTCGGATGGGCCGAGGATCCTGGCGGCGACCGCCGCGTGACCGGCCGCCGCTCCGCGGTTGATCGCCACCGCCAACGGGGCCAGCGCCAGACCGAGCGCGGTCGTGACCAGCGCCCATCCGGTCGACGTCACCGTGAAGATCCCGAGGTTGAGGGTCGCGTACTGCTTGTGCGGGTCGGCGATCGCCCACCACCACAGCGGCATCGTGACGTACCCGATGACGAGGGCGGTGATCGTGATCGCGATCGTCGCGAGGGCGAACCCGACGATCGAGTTGAGCACGATCCAGCCTAAGTCCTTCCACGTCTGGGGGTCCCGGGTGACCGTGCGCACCCGCGCCAGCAAGCCGCGCTCGGCTGGCTTGCTGTAGAGCCCCGGTATGGGCTTGCGTCGAAGCCAGCCGGCCAGGCGGCGATCCACGTTCGCGGTCGCGCGGAACGCCTACGCGGTGCCCACCCACACCGCGAAACCGATGATCAGGATCAGCAGCGACACTGTCAACGACAGGCCGGTGACCCATACGACGAACCCGATGATGCTCATACAGAGCACCGCGAGCAAATAGATGAAATCGCGAGCCGCCGTGGTCGCGAGCGCCACGATGGGCCGGTGGGAGCTGGTGGTCGATCCGACGGCTGACATATGGAGGGTCTCGGTGTTGTTCATGGCCATGATGATCGATTGAGCGATCGCCTGCCGGAATACGGATGGCGCGTGAGAGGGGGGTGGGGCTACCCCCACCACGACCGGTCGGGAGACCGCTAGCCACGACGCCAGCAGGCCGTATCGGCACAAGCGGCAGTGATTGGGACTCTGCCTGCGTGACGCAATCGATCCCCGAGGAGGAAGCGAAAATGCAACGCAGGAACCTGACGGCGCGCGCGGCAACGTGGAGCGCCCGACACCGACGTACGGCAATTCTCGGCTGGCTTGCGTTCGTCGTCGCAGCGGTCATCTTGGGCGGCGCGATCGGCACCCGGCACCTCAACACCAACAACAACGGGGTCGGCGAGTCAGGCCGGGCCAGCCAGATTCTCAACGCCAAGTTCCCGCAGACCGCGGGGGAGCAGGTGATGGTCTCCAGCTCCAAGCTGACCGTCCGAGATCCCGCGTTCCGGTCGGCAGTCAGGGACGTGGTCGGCCACTTGTCGGCGATCGGAAGCGTCGAGCAGGTGCGCTCGCCGCTGCTGGCCGCAAACCACGGCGAGATCTCCCGCGATGATCGCTCGGCGCTGGTGAGCTTCAACATCCGCGGCGACCAATCCAAGGCCGACCAGAAGGTGGGAGCGTCGCTCGCGGCCACCGCCGCAGCGCAACGCGCCCATCCGGACCTGATCATTGCGCAGGCCGGCGACGCGAGCGCCGACAAGGCGCTCAACAAGAGCTTCGGCGATGACTTCGCCAAGGCTCGGACGCTGTCGCTGCCGATCACGTTGATCATCCTGATCGTCGCATTCGGCGCGCTGGTGGCAGCCGGCATCCCGGTCATCCTCGCGATCACCGGCGTCGGCGCGACGCTCGGCCTGGTCGCGGCGGTCAGTCACATCGCCGCGGTCGACCCGGCCGTGTCGGAGGTCGTGCTGCTGATCGGCATGGCCGTCGGAGTCGACTACTCGCTGTTCTACATGCGCCGCGAGCGCGAGGAACGGGCCACCGGACGCGGCGAACAGGCCGCGCTCGAGGCGGCGGCAGCTACATCGGGCCGGTCGGTGCTGATCTCCGGATTCACGGTGATGGCCGCGATGGCCGGGATGTACCTCGCCGGAGACAAGACGTTCACCTCGATGGCAACGGGCACGATCCTCGTCGTCGCGGTCTCGGTGCTGGGGTCGCTGACAGTGCTGCCGGCGCTGCTGTCGAAGCTCGGTGACAAGGTGATGAAGGGCGGCGTGCCGTTCATCGCTCGTCGCCGGGAGAGCGGCGCCGAGCCGAGGGTGTGGGGCGCCGTGGTCGACCGGGTCCTGAGCCGCCCGCGGACGTCGCTGCTGGTCGCCGGCGGCGCGGTCGTGGCGCTCGCCGTCCCGGCGTTCGGAATCCACACCTCGGCCCCGGGCCTGCAGGGACTGCCGGCGGGGCTTCCGATCGTCAAGACGCTCGACCGGATGCAGGCCGCCTTCCCGGGTGGATCCCAGCCTGCCCACGTCGTCGTCCAGGCCAGGGACGTGACCACGCCCCGGGTCCGAGCGGCGATCGCCCAGCTCGAGCAGCGCGCGCTGGCCACAGGGCAGATGCATCAGCCGTTCAGCGTCGACGTCAGCAGCGACCATACGGTCGCCGACGTTTCGGTGCCGCTGAGCGGGAAGGGCACCGACCCGGTCTCCGATCGGGCGCTCCAGACCCTGCGTGGCCAGGTGATCCCGGTCACGGTCGGGAAGCTGCCGGGCGTCACCGCACAGGTCACCGGCCAGACCGCCGGCGCGAAGGACTTCAACGATTCGATGAAGGCCCACCTGCCGGCGGTGTTCGCGTTCGTGCTGACGATGACGTTCCTGCTGCTGCTGGTGACGTTCCGTTCGATCGTGATCCCGATCACGGCGATCGTGCTGAACCTGCTGTCGGTCGGAGCGGCCTACGGTGTCCTGGCGCTCGTGTTCCAGCACACCTGGGCGCAGGGACTGCTCGGATTCAAGTCCACCGGCGCGATCACGTCGTGGCTGCCGCTGTTTTTGTTCGTGATCCTCTTCGGGCTGTCGATGGACTACCACGTGTTCATCCTCAGCCGGGTCAAGGAGGCCCACGATCGCGGCATGAAGACCGCGGACGCGGTCGCACATGCGATCAAGTCCACGGCCGGGCCAGTCACCAGCGCGGCGATCGTGATGGTGGCGGTGTTCGCGATCTTCGCCACGCTCGGCGCGCTCGAGTTCAAGCAGCTCGGCGTCGGCCTCGCGGCGGCGATCCTGATCGACGCCACGCTGATCCGCGCGGTGCTGCTGCCCGCGGCGATGAAGCTGCTCGGAGATGCCAACTGGTACCTGCCAAAGCGGCTGCACTGGCTGCCGAGACTCGAGCACGAGCCCGCGCGCGCATGAGCGTGCGAGGCGATGCGCGCTGAGCGCACGAGTCCACTGCACACGGGCGCCCGTTCGAGATCACCGGACGGGCGCCCGCCGGCGTGTCATTCGGGGGGCCTTGGGACGCCCGCCCCGCCCGCTCGGCGGCGGCAGCGGATCGTCGCGCTCGTAGGCATGCAGCAGCTTGCGAAGCAGGCCGCTGAGCTGGCGCCGCTCGTCGTCGCTGAGCGGTGCCAGCAGCCTGCGCTCGTTCGCGAGATGAGCCGGGGCCACGCGGTCCACCAACTTGACTCCGTTCCCGGTCAGCTCTACGAGCAGGCCGCGGCCGTCGCCGGGATCCGGCAGACGCCTGACCAGGCCGGCGCGTTCGAGGCTTGCCAGCCGATGAGTCATCGCCCCGGAGCTGCGCATCAGCGCCCGGTAGAGCCGTGTCGGCGACAGGCGGTGTGGAGGGTCCTCGCGCCGGAGGCTGGCCAGCACGTCCCACGCCTCGCGCGTGAGGCCAAACTCCTGGAGCCTGGCATTGACCCCGCCGTCGACGTAGGCCGTGGCCCGACCAAGACGGGCGATGACGCCGACCGGAGCGGTGTCGAGGTCGGGACGGGCTGCAGCCCACTGGCTCAGGACCCGGTCCACATGATCCAGATGGGCCACCGCGTTATCTTGAAGTTCAGTTATATTGCCTTGAGATTCAGACATAATCGTCCGGGCAGTTTAGGAGACGGACCGGCCCCAGGGAGTCGTGATGAGCACCGACACAACGAGAATTAAAAGCGTGGCGCGCGACGAGCTGGTGTCGCTGCTGCAGCGAGCCCTCGAGCTCGAGGCCCGCCTGCGCGGGCGAACGCCCGAGCGGGACGGGAGCGATCGAGACGATGACCGGGCGGGGAGCGCGCGGCGCCTGCGGCGCTCGGTGATCCGTCCGCTCATGGAGACGCTCGGCGCGGAGGACCGCGAGCGGGCCGGGGCGCTGGGGGAGAACGACCGAGGTCAGGCCGGGGCGCCGGAGGCGGAGGATCGCGATGGCGCCGGCGACAGCGCCGACCCGGCGCTCGAGGAACTGCTCTGGCAGCTGGCGCGCGATGCGACGAGGCTTCGCGCCGCCCACGGACGCCCGACCCAGCTTCAGGAGGCGGCCGCGGCGCTGCAGAGCCTGGCGTGCCCGGCGGAGTCCGAGAAGGAGCCGACAGTCTCCCCCCGGCTTGCCGAGCTGCGAGAGCTCCAGGCATCGCTGCCGCCGCAAATCGAGGCGCAGAGGAATGGGCCGTACCTGGTGACCAACGTGCTGCGGTTGGCCGACTGGCTCGGAGAGCCGCTGCCGGCGCCGCCCCAGGTGGCGCTGTGCCGGTGTGGCCGCTCTGAGACGAAGCCGTTCTGCGACGGCACGCACGCCGAAACCGGGTTCACCGACGGCAAGGACCCGAAGCGCGTCGCCGACCGGCGCGACCGGTACATCGGGCAGCAGGTCACGATCCTCGACAACCGCGGGATCTGCCAGCACTCCGGCTTTTGCAGCGACCGGCTCGAGACCGTGTTCCGCGCCGGCGAGGAACCATTCGTGGCACCCAGTGGCGGACGGATGGACGAGATCATCCGAGCCGTCCGAGACTGTCCATCGGGCGCCCTGAGCTACGCCCTGGACGACGTTGAGGCGCGCGAGGACGTCGACTTTCACCACACGCGCGAGCCCGCGATCGAGGTGTCAAAGGACGGCCCATATCGGATCAGCGGCGGGATCCGCCTGATCGACGGGCGGCGCGAGGACGAGCCTCGCGCCGCCGGCGCCTCCCGGGAGCACTACGCGCTGTGCCGCTGCGGCCACTCTCAGAACAAGCCGTTCTGCAGCGGCATGCACTGGTACGTGGACTTCAAGGACCCGGTACGGGACGCCGACGCCGAGCCGACGATCTTCGAATGGGCCGGCGGCCTCCCGGCGCTGACGCGGATGACGCGGATCTTCTACGAGAAGTACGTGCCGCAGGACCCGCTGCTGGCGCCGCTGTTCTCGAACATGTCCGCCGATCATCCTCAGCGGGTCGCCAGCTGGCTGGGGGAGGTGTTCTGCGGTCCCAAACACTACAGCGGGCAGTACGGCGGCTACAGCCGGATGATCTCCCAGCATCTCGGCAAGGGCCTGACGGAGGAGAAGCGAGGCCGCTGGGTGCAGCTGATCCTGCGCTCCGCCCAGGAGGCGGGGCTGCCGGCCGATCCGGAGTTTCGCTCCGCGTTCAGTTCCTACATCGAATGGGGCTCCCGGCTGGCGCTTGAGAACTCACAACCCGGCGCCAGGCCTCCGGAGCACATGCCGATGCCCCACTGGGATTGGAACACGGCCGCCGGGCCGCCGGGGAGCCGGATCTCGGCGAACGAGCCCGCGAACGAGAGCGATCGGCCCGCCGTCGTCCCCCAAGCCGACGAACCAGTCGGCTTCGAGAGGCACATCCGGACGATGTTCCGTCACCGCGACCGCCAGTCGATGAAGTTCGCGTTTGACCTGTGGGCCTACGACGACGTCAAGCAGAACGCGCGTGCGATCCTGAAGCGGCTGTCCGACGGCTCGATGCCGTGCGACGGAGCGTGGCCACCGGCGCAGGTCGACGCGTTTGCGCGGTGGGTCGCGACGGGCACCCGGCCGTAGTACGTCCGCGTGGACGTCGCCTTCACGCCCTCGCATCGTGGCGGTTCCGGTCCCCCGCTTGTGTGCCTGCACGGTTTCGCCGACACGTGGCGCACGTGGGAGCTGGTGCTGCCGGCGCTGCGTCGCCACCACGACGTGCTCGCCCCGACGCTGCTCGGCCACGCCGGCGGCCCGCCGCTCACCGGCGAGGTCACCGGCGACGCCGTCGTCGATGCGGTCGCGCTGGCGATGGACGAAGCGGGCTTTGCGACCGCGCACCTCGTCGGCAACTCGCTGGGCGGCTATGTCGCGCTGCAGCTGGCCGCGCGCGGCCGGGCCCGGTCGGTGGTCGCGCTTGCGCCGGCCGGCGGCTGGGGCGAGAGCGACGAGTCGTTCAAGCAGTTGCTGAGGTTTCAGCTGACGATGCAGGAACAGGCCAGGGCGGCGGCCCCGCACGCGGACGCGATCGCGGCATCGCGCCAGGGCCGGCGCCGCGCCACGCGGCTTCTCACGACCAACTTCGAGCACATACCGCCCGAGCTGGTCGCCCACCAGACCGTCGGGCTGGCAACGTGCACCGGCGCCCGCCCGATGATCGAGTACGGCCTCCGCGCCGGCTGGAGCGTCGACGCCGCGAACATCACCTGCCCGGTTCGGGTCTTGTGGGGCACCGCCGACAAGCTCCTGCCCTGGCCGTCGGCGGCCGCTCGGTTTCGCAACGAGTGGCTGGCGCATGCAGAGTGGGTCGAGCTGGACGGCATCGGCCACTGCCCGCAACTCGACGTCCCGCTGGAGACCGCGGAGCTGATCGTCGGCTTCACGGCCCGCTCGCGACCGCCAGCGACTTCTTCATGACCTTGCCCAGGTCGTTGCGCGGAAGACTCTCGAGGTAACGGACCTCGCGCGGGCGCTTGTGCGGAGTGAGCAGCTTGGCGACATGGTCGGCGACCTCCTCTTCGGTCGGCGGAGGGTCGCCGGCGGGGACGACCCAGGCGACAATCCGCTCCCCGAGGTCGGGATCGGGTTCGCCGGTGATCGCGGCCTCGGCGATGCCCGGGTGCTCGTGGAGCGCCGCCTCGATCTCGCCCGCGCCGATCTTGAAGCCGCCGCTCTTGATCAGATCCGTGGCCTGCCGGCCGATCAAGCGGATGTAGCCGTCGGCTTCGCTCGTCGCGACGTCGCCGGTTTTGAACCAGCCATCCGTGAAGGCCTCCTCGGTGGCATCGGGCCGATTGAGGTACTCGAGGAACAGGTTCGGACCGCGAACCTGGATCTCGCCGACCGTCTCGCCGTCGCCGCCGCCGATCGGCTCACCGTCCTCGTCGACCAGGCGCAGTTCCACTCCCTGGAGCGGAGGACCGGCCGTCCCCGGCCGCCGGTCTCCGTCCGCCCGGACGGCGGTGTTCATCAAGGTCTCGGTCATCCCGTAGCGCTGCACCACTCGCTGTCCGCTGACACGTTCGATCCGTTCGTGATCGGCCCCCGAGAGGGCCGCCGATCCGGACACCAACAGTCGAGCCCGCGCCAGCGCATCGGCCACGGCGCCGTCCGCCTCCGCGGCATCGGCGAGCCGGTGATACATCGTCGGCACGCCGAACAGCATCGTGGCGGCCCCCGCCAGCTCCGCCGCCACGCCCTCGGTCGAGAACGATCCGAGATGGTGCAGTGTGCCGCCGCGCCGAAGCTGACCGAGCACGCCGAGCACCAGCCCATGGACGTGGAACAACGGCAGCCCGTGCGCGAGCACGTCGCGATCGGTCCATGCCCACGCCTCGGCGAGCGCGTCGAGGTTGGAGGCGATCGCCCGCCGGGGCAGCACCACGCCCTTGGGCGGACCCGTGGTGCCGGAGGTGTAGACCACCAGCGCCGGCGATTCCGGCCCGGGCTCGGCCGGCAGGGGCCGGCTCGAGGTCTCCAGGTCGACGTCGACACGCCGCAGCGGCGCGAGCGCCGGCGGCAGCTCGGCGCCCGGCGCCGCGAGCACCAGGCCGGGATCGCTGTCTCTCAGCATGTGGCCGAGCTCGCGCTCGCCGGCCTGGGGGTTGATCGGCACGACCGGCACGCCGGCGAGCAGCGCGCCGATCACGGCCGCACACGTCTCGAGCGCCGGTGTCGCCCAGACCGCGACCCGCTTGGCGCCGTCGACGCGGCCGGCGAGATGAGCAGCGACGTCGCGCAACTCGCGGTAGTCCAGTGACCGATCACCGAATCGAAGCGCCTCGCGGTCGACCGGCTCGGTGACCGGCGGTAACAGCGCGAGATCTGTTGCAGCCATATCGGTGTGCGTCCGTCGCCTCTGGGGGCAGCCATTATTCCCGCTCCGGCGCGCCGCGGTCTTTCCATCAGTCCGCTAGATCATGAAATCCATCATCTAGCTGCTGCCAATAGCATCCCGACTCGATGACCGAGCAAGGCCTGCTCAGTGGCCTGTTCTCGCGCGGGCCCGTTGCCGCGGAAGTCGACGAGCGGTCGCTGCTGCAGGCGATGCTGGACATGGAGGTCGCGCTCGTGCGAGCACTGGCCCGCGAGGGGATCGCATCACCGGGCGCCGCCGCCGAAGTGGCGGGCGCCGCCGACGCGTCGACGTTTGACCTCGCCGAGATCGGACGGTCGGCCGGTGAGCAGGGCACCCCGGTGCCCGCGATGCTCAGGTCCTTGCGCGAGCGGCTGAGCGAGGAGGCGGCGGCTCACCTGCACCAGGGCGCGACGAGCCAGGACGTGATCGACACGGCGATGATGCTCGTCGCCCACCGCGCGCTTGGGCCGCTGCTCGAGGAGCTGGGCGCCGCCGCCGACGGGTGCTCGGCCCTGGCCGATCGCCATCGGGCCGCGCTTGCGCCGGGGCGAACGCTGATGCAGCAGGCGCTGCCGCTGACGTTCGGGTTGAAGGCGGCCAACTGGCTCGCCGCCCTCGACGGGGCCTACCGGGAGCTGGCCGAGGCGCGGCGCAGCGTGCTCGCGATCCAGCTCGGGGGGGCCGTCGGCACGCTCGCGGCGCTGGGCGATCGCGGCCTGGCCGTCGCCGCCGATGTCGCCGCCGAGCTCGGGCTCGCCGAGCCGCTGCTGCCGTGGCATACCGTGCGGCTGCGGCCCGCCCGGCTGAGCTGTGCCCTGGGGACCGCGCTGGGAGCGATGGGCAAGATCGGGCGCGACGTCGTCCTGCTGGCGCAGACTGAAGTCGCGGAGGCGGCCGAGGGTGCGACCCACGGCGCGGCCGGCGGTGCCGGGGACGGCGCGAGCGACGGCGCGGCCGATGGTCGCGGCGGATCCTCGACCATGCCCCACAAGCGCAACCCGGTGGGAGCCGTGGCGGTGGTCGCATGTGCGCAACGCGCCCCCGGGCTCGTGGCGACGATCCTGTCGGCGATGGTCCAGGAGCATGAACGCGCCGCCGGGGCATGGCAGGCCGAGTGGGAGCCACTGCTCGAGCTGCTGCGACTCGCGGGCTCGGCGGCATCGGCGCTCGCGGAGGTCCTCCGCGGCCTCGAGGTCGATCCCGAGCGGATGCGCGCCGACCTCGGCGCGACCGGGGGCCTGGTGATGAGCGAAAGCGTCGCGACGGCGCTGACCGAATCGATCGGGAGATCCTCGGCCCAGCGGCTCGTGGCAGCGGCCGCGCGCACGTCGGTGAAGGAGGGCCGAACGTTTCGCGAGGTGCTGGCAGAGCTGCCCGAGGTCCGCGACGGAGTCGGGTCGGAGGGGCTCGACGCGGCGCTCGACCCGGCGCGTTACCTGGGCGCGAGCGACGAGTTGATCGCGCGGGCGCTTTCCGCGCACCGGGATTTGCGGGAGCGAGCTTGAGCTGCGAGGTAAGCCACGACCTCCTCGGCCCCGAGCAAGCGCCGGTGGTGGTCCTCAGCTGCTCGCTTGGGACCGACCGCACCATGTGGGACCCGCAGCTGCCGGCGCTGGCCGAGCGCTTTCGGGTGCTGCGCTACGACCTGCGGGGCCACGGGTCCTCGCCGTCGCCCGCCGGTCCCTACGCGATCTCGGACCTCGGCGAGGATCTGCTCGCCCTGCTGGACCGTCTCGAGATCGAGCAGGCCACCCTGTGCGGCGTCTCGATCGGCGCGATGACGAGCATCTGGGTCGCGGCTCGCGCGCCGGAGCGGGTCAAGCGCCTGGTCCTGTGCTGCACCTCGGCGCGATTCCCGCCAGAGGCCGCCGAGGTCTACCGCGCTCGCGCCCAGACCGTGCTCGAGCAGGGGATCGAGGCGGTCGCCGACGGCGCGCTCGAGCGATGGTTCACGCCGCGCTTCAGGGAGGCGAACCCCGACCTGATGGCCCAGATCCGACGCGGTTTGACCTCGACCTCGGACGACGGCTACGCGGGCTGCTGTGAGGCGCTCGCGGCGCTTGACCTTCGCCCCGACCTGCGCTCGATCGCGGCTCCGACGCTGGTGATCGCCGCCAGCGAGGATCCCGCCACGCCGCCCGACCACGGGCGGCTGATCGCCGACGGCATTGCCGGCGCGCGGTTTGAGCTGATCGCCGGCGCCGCGCATCTGGCGAGCATCGAGAAGGCAGAGCAGGTCACCCGGCTGATCCTGGGATTCATCGACCAACGCTAGGCGTCGGGATGCCTCCGGGCGGGCACGGAAACGATCGAGGAGGAGCAATGAGCGACAACCGCGACACGTATGAGACCGGGATGCGGACCCGCCGAGAGGTCCTCGGCGACGCCCACGTGGACCGCGCGACCAGGTCGGCAGGCAGCTTCGGCGAGCCGTTTCAGGAGTTCATCACCAGTTATGCGTGGGGCGCGGTCTGGTCGCGCCCGGGGATCGACCGGCGGATGCGAAGCGCGATCACGCTCGCCGCGCTGGTCTCGGTACGCGCCGAGAACGAGCTTGCGATGCACCTGCGCGCGGCGCTGCGCAACGGGCTCACGGCGGACGAGATCCGCGAGGTGCTGCTGCACACGGCGGTGTATGCGGGCGTCCCGGCGGCCAACACGGCGTTCGCGGTCGCGCGGGAGGTGCTGGCGGACGACGGAGCGATCTAGCCCAGCCGCAGCACCTCGTCGGCGCGTGCGATCAGCTCCGGATCGTGGGTGGCGCAGATCACCGTCTGTCGGTCCGCAGCCGCCGCCTCAACGAGCAGCTCGGCGACGCGGGCGGCGTTCGACTCGTCGAGCCTCGAGGTGGGCTCGTCGACGATCAGGAGCCCGCGGGCGCTCGCCAGCGCCCGGGCGAGCGCGACCCGCTGTGCCTCGCCCGCGGACAGGCGGAAGACGCGCTGACGGGCTCGGTCGGCGAGTCCGACCCGGACAAGCGCGACCGCGGCCCGTTCGGCGGCGGCCCATGGATCCCACCCGCGCAGCCGCAGCGCAAGGACCACGTTCTCCTCGGCGCTGAGGAATCCGACCGGCGTGGGCTCCTGCGGGAGGTAGCCGATGCGGGCCCGCCGCAGTGCCGCAAGCCGCTCGGCATCCCAATCGCCCAGCGAGCTGCCGTCGATCAGCACCTCCCCGTGATCGGCGCGGTCGAGCCCGCCGATCAGGCCCAGCAGCGTCGTCTTGCCCGCGCCGGAGCGTCCGCTCACAACCGTCATCCGGCCGGGCGTGAACGCCACGGTCAGCCGCTCGATCACCGCCCGGCGGCCGGCGCCGCGCCCGTGACCGCGGCTCACCTCGCGTAGCTGCACCCGCGCCGGCGTCCACGACCCCTCCGCCGCCGATCGGCCGGCCCTCGCACTGGGGGCCGGAGGGGCATCTATCCGGGCCGGAGGGGGATCCGTCCGGCTCGCGCCGGAGGTCTGAGCGGCCCCGGCCGCGCCCGCCGGCCTCAGCATCACTCCCCCGTCGAGCAGCGCCGCGTGGGCCCGCTCGCCGATCCCGGCCCGCTCGAGCAGCTCGGAGGGCAGCCGCAGCCAGCCGCCGCGCCCGACGATCAGTGCGCTCTCGCCGTGGCGGCGGTCCTCGACCACGCGTCCGTCGCGGATCCTCACGGCCCGGTCGGCAATCTCGGCCGTGGAGGGGTCGTGGGAGACGACCACCACGCTGGTCCCGTGCGCGCGGGCCAGCTCGGCGATCAGCCGCCGGATCCCCACGGCGCTGTCATCGTCGAGCTCGCCGGTCGGCTCGTCGGCCAACAGAAGCGACGGGCGGTGCGCAAGCGCGGCACACAGGGCCACGCGCTGGCGCTCGCCGCCGGAGAGCTCATCGGGGAGCGCATCCGCCCGCTCTGCGAGCGCGGCGGCGTCGAGCAGCTCCCGCACGCGGGCGCGGCGCGACCGCGATCCGACGCCGCGCAACGCGAGCGGCAGGCCGACCGTCTCTGCGGCGGACAGGTCCGGGGGCAGGGTCGATTCCGCGCGCTGGCCGAGGAAGCCGATCTGCCGGTGGCGCAGCCGTGCGCGCACACGCGCCGGCTCCCGTCCGATGTCGCGGCCGAGCACCCGCACGACGCCGGCGGAGGGCTCCTGCAGTCCCGCGATCACCCGGAGCAGGGTGCTCTTGCCCGCGCCGCTGGGCCCGAGCACGCACAGCAGCTCGCCGGTTCCAAGCTCCAGGTTGGTCCCCTGGAGCGCGGCTGAGTCGCCCTCGCTGGTGCGGTGCACGCAGAAGACCTCGCGCAGGAAGACGGCCGGTTCGCTCACCGCGACGCCGCCCAACTCGTGGCCGCAAGCGCCGCAATCGCGACCAGTCCCCACGCGGCCAGCTGGCTCCAGGGAGCGACCGGGACGAGCGGCGGCTGCGGGACCGCGACGGTCCCCGCCGCGCGGACGGTCGCCACCGCCAATCGAGTCAGGAGCACGGCGACCGCCAGGCCCAACACGGTCCCAAGCGCACCGGCGAGCAGCAATCGCAACCGCAGCTCGCGGCGCAGCCCGCGTGGACCCACCCCCTGGACCACGAGGTCTCGCTGCACGCGCTCGTCCCGGGCGGCGCCGAGCAGCGTCACCAGCAGCCCGACCACCGCGAGCGCCGCCGCGAGCGCGGTGGCCCCGACGAGCGTGCCGAGCACCCCACGCGCGACCGGCGTGGCGCGCAGCCGGTGCTCGACGTCAGCGCGGAACGACCGGTTCAGCCGCGCCAGCGGCCGGGCGAGCAGCGCGCCGCGAAGCGCCTGCGGATGTGCAGTGGAGATCCACAGCTCGTCGGCGCGCCCCTGCCCCGGAAGCTGGGCGTCGAGTGCGCCGGCCAGCGTCGCCTCGTCGGCGATCACGAGGCCCGCCATGCCTGCCGGCACCGTCGGAAATCGCCGGAGCACGCCGACCACGCGCGCATTCACGGGCTGGCCGTCGACCGACAGGCCGACTCGGCCGCCGGACGCGGCCGATGACGCGGTGTGGGGGTCGACCAGCACAGGCACCGGGCGCAGGTCGCTTGGCTGCACAGGTCGCAGCAGCCCAGGCTGACCGCTCTCCAGGAAGCTGACTTCGGCGGCGCCCGCGGCGGCCGCGGCGACCGCGGCGGCGCCCCGCCCCACGTCGCTTGCGGCGCCGGCTCCGCGCCAGCTGCCCACCCGGACCCGCTCGATCGCTCGGCCGGTCCGGTCGAGCGCGAGCATCGGGCCGACGCGCACCGTCACACGAGCCTGGGTGGCGGCGCCGGCGTTTTCCGCGTTCTGATGTCCGTTGGTGGCCTCCACTCCGGCGGGCTCGTCGAGCTCGAACGCCTCGAGCTCCCACTTTCCGGGCGGCACACGCGCGCGCAACGCCGCCGGCCGCGCTCCGGGGGCGCCGAACGTGACCTGCTCGACCACGCCGGCGGCGCCGCGCAGGTCGGCGGTGAGCCCCACCGCCAGCGCGGGCGAGGCGATCTGCACAGACAGCCATCGCGTCCCGGGTGGCAGTCGCGGTCCGGGCGTGCGCGTGGGGCCGCGCGGCGCCAGGCGCCGAGCCAGCGCCGCGAGCGGCGCCGAGCCGTCGCCGGCCCGCCAACCATGGATCAGGCGCAGGCCGGCGGCGGGCACGCCGAGCGCCGGCACCGTGACCGTCCCGCCGCCGCTTGCGTAGGTCGCGTCGGTGCGCCGTACCGGCAGGACCTCGCCGCGGGCGAGGGAGCGCCAGCGGGCGAGCGGAGCAAGCTCCAGCGGCGTCGTGAAGTCGGCCCCGGGCGAGACGGTCGCGTCGAGCGGCACGGCCTGCGCCGCCTGGTCGGCCGTCCCGCGCAGCAACGTCGCCCGGTACGCCAGCGCGAAGCCGCCCAGTCCGACGCTGACGGCGATGAACGCGATCGCCAGCGATGGCGCCGCCGGCGCGCGTGCCAGGCCCACCAGCGCGAGGCGCACCGGCACGGGCCCGCGACGCGCCAACCGCTCGCCCCCTCGCAGCAAGATCGCGACGGCTCTGTAAGCGATCACGCCGGCCGCCACGGAGCACAACGGCGCGAGCAGCACCGGGAGCCGGTCGCCGCCGGCGGCGCCGGTGACGAGCGTGATCGCCAGCGCCGCGGCCGCCGCAACGGCCAGCAGATCGGCGGCCCGGGCTCCCGCGCCGAGGAGCGACAACGACATCAGCGCGGTCGCGGCGGCCCAGCCGGCGGCGAGCGCGAGCCCGCCGGCCGGCGTCACGAGGCTGTGCCCGAGCAAGGCGCCGGCCGGAACTCCGGCTCCGTTGGCGATCGCGACGGCGGCGACCAGGGCGAGGCCGCCCCCGGCAAGCAGCGCGACCGCGCACAGCCAGGCCGATTCGGCGACGACGAAGACCACGCACTGGACGCTCCGCGCCCCGGCGGTGCGCAGGCGCTCCAAATCGGCGTGTTGATCGCGGCGAAGCGCACCGGCGGCGAGCACGACGAACAGCGCGAACGCGGCCAGGGCGCCGCCGCCGGCGAGCAGCAGCCGCCGGGGCGCCGCGCCGGCCTGTGCGTGGGCCTGGTCCAGGCCATCGAACGGAGCGCTCAGGGCGAACATGCTCCCGCTTGAGAGCAGCGCCGCCTGCGCTCGCTGCAGGCGCGCCCGGACCCCGGGCAGCTGCCAGCCGTGCAGCGCACTCGCCGGCAGCGGCGCGATCCAGCTGTGCGACCGGTAGACGCCGCTCAGCCCGGCGAGTGAGTCGAGGCCGGCGACGTCACCGGTGAGCAGCAGCGGCGGTTGCTCGTTGGCGCCGCCGGCCGCAGCGAACCCCAACGGGACAGCGGACGGCAGCTGCGCGGAGGCCGCGATGGAGATCCGTACGCCCGCCGCCGTGAGGGTGTGTGGGCGCACGGCGCCGGCGACCAGCAGCGGACAGACGCGCGCGGTGCAGGGCCCCGGTGGTGGCGGCGAACCCGGCCCAAGCCAGCGCCGCAACGGCGCGATCGCGGCGGGGCGCACCAGCACGCCGTTGAGGCGCACCGGGTTGAGCAGCACCACCTCGGTCTGGGTGCCGAGACCGAGGCCGCGCAGCAGATCCCTCGCTTGGCGGCGCACCGGGCCGGTCACCGGTCCCTGCCAACTCACTCGCACACTGCGGGCCAGCGGCGACAGGCCGTGCAGCACGTCGCGTGCGCTCTGGTCGCCCGCGACAGCTCCCTCGGCCGCCACCGCTCCGGCGAACGCCGCCGCCAGCGCGATGCCCAAGGCGGGCAGGAGCCAGCGGCCCGGGCGGCGCCGCGCACGCGCGGCGACCAGTGCCAGTGCAGCGGCGAACCCGGGCAAGTTCAGCCAGCCTCCCCGCGGGTGCGCAGGTAATGGGCGCGGGCTTTGGCGCGGCCGCCGCAGACCGACATCGAGCACCAGCGACCCGAGCGGTTCCGGGAGTGGTCGTAGAACGCCCAACCACAATCGATCCCCGGACAGACCTTCAGCCGCGACCAGGCGCCCTCGATCATCGCCGCCGCCGCGACCGCGAGCAGGACACCGAGAGCGGCGTCGAAGCCGCCTCGCTGCGCCACCGCGAAACGCGGCCGGCCGGCCGAGAACCTGACCTCGATGACGGCGCCGGCGGCCCCGGCGTTGAGCGCCTTCAGCGCCTCGGGCAGAGCGTCGGCGCCTTCGCCGGCGTTGGCGCGCGCCAGCGAACGCAGGCTCTCCCGGACCGCCAGCGCCCGACGCAGATCCCGGGCGGTGAGGCGGGCCTCCGCGGCGGACATGAGCTCGCGGCCGACGAGCCATCCTCGCAGCGCCGCCGGCGTGGCGAACACCTCGGCGCCGTGGATGACCTCGAGGTCGTAGTGGGTGTTGAGGAACGCCTGGACCAGGCCCAGCTGCCCCGGCGCGGGGTCGCGTCCGCCGGGCTGCAGGGAAGGCCGCTGGATCACCCGATCTCACCACCGATCATCGCTTTGCCGGTTAGCTTACGGCCCAGTGCAAATAGCCGCCGGCGGTGCCCGAACGGCGCCGTCCGGCGCCCAAAACGGGGGCGAAAGGCGGCCTCTCGGCTACCGCTTGCGGCGGCCTATACTTGCCCGAGCACCCAAGTTAGGAGCTGCTCGTGCAGGAAATGGTCATCTACGGCGTGAGCTTCGACATGGTCGGCAAGCAGCCGATCGTCTTGTTGAAGACCGTCGAGAGCAACAAGTTTCTGCCCATCTGGATCGGCCATCCGGAGGCTGCGGCGATCCTGATGAAGCTGCAGGGAGCGTCGACGCCGCGACCGATGACCCACGATCTGCTCTCGGACGTGCTCGGCGAGCTCGACGTCGAATGCACCCGCGTCGCGGTCACCGAGCTGCGCGAGAACACGTTCTACGCGTCGATCAGCCTCCGCGCCAACGGGCGCGAGCTCGAGATCGATTCCCGTCCCAGCGACGCGCTCGCCCTAGCCGTCCGCGCCGGAGCGCCGATTTTCGCGGCCGACGACGTCATCGCCGAATCCGCGATCGAGTTCGAGCACGAGGTCGAGGACACCGAAACGGTCGTCGAGAAGTTCAAGGACTTCCTCGACCAGGTGACGCCCGAGGACTTCGCCGGCGGCAGCGAAGGCTAAACCGGACCGCGAACGGGCGCCGCGGCCGCGTCGACGATCAGCCCGATCAGCTCGTCGAAGCCGATGCCCGCCGCATCGGCGGCCTGCGGGAGCAGGCTCGTCTCGGTCAGCCCCGGGATCGGGTTGACCTCGAGCACGTACAGCTCGTCGCCGGCGGCCTCGAGCATCAGATCGACCCGCGCAAAGCCCGAGCACCCGAGCAGGCGGTAGACGTCGAGCGCGATCGCGCCGGCGCGCGCAGCGAGCTCGTCCTCAAGCTCGGCCGGGCAGACGAACCGGGTGCGCCCGATCTCATAGCGCGACTCGAAGTCGTAGAAGTCCTCCTGCTCGGGGACGGCCTCGACGATCGGCAGCGCGCGCGCCGACCCAGCTTGCTCGATGATCGAGATCGCCAGATCCCGGCCGGCGATGTGGCGCTCGAGCAGCACCTTGCGGTCATACGAGAACGCCGCCACCAGAGCGGCCGGCACATCGGCCGGCGTGCGCGCGAACTTGATCCCCAGCGCCGAGCCCTGCGAGGCGGGTTTGACGACGATCGGAAACTGGAGGCGCTCCTCGATCGCCGGCAACGCCTGCGCGGCACCGAGTTCCCTGAACGCCGTCTCGTTGAACGCATAGAAGTCGGGCGTGGGGATCCCGGCGTCGCGCATCGCGTGCTTGGCCAGCACCTTGTCGGCCGCGCGTATGCAGGCGGACACCCCGGAGCCCGTGTGCGCGATGCCCATCACCTCGAGCAGCTCCTGCACGGTTCCGTCCTCGCCGTCGCGGCCATGCAGCGCGACGAACGCCAGCGCCGGCAAGTCGGCGCTGAGGCGCTCAACCAGATCGGGGCCGACGTCGATCGCGATTACCTCGTGTCCGACCCGCTCGAGCGCGTCCTGCACTCGCGCTCCGGATTTCAGCGACACCTGGCGTTCGAGCGAGCGCCCACCCTTGAGCACGGCGATCCGACTCACCGCCGGCCTCCCGCCTCTTGGATCCAGGCTGGAAGCACGCCCCCTTGCGTCATCCCGCGCGGGTGCGCTGCGCCGGCAGCGGAAGGATCTTGGCGAGCTCGGAATCGGGCAGCGCCGGCTCCCGCGCAGGCGCGGCGGGCTCACTGCCCGCCGGACGTGCCTCGGATCGCGGCCGGGCCTGCGCGGCGCCGGTGAGGGTGCCGTAGAGCGCCACCTGCTCGCGCACGACCTCGCCGATCCTGCGGATGCCCTCGCGGATCTCGTCCTCGTCGGCACCCGAGAAGTTCAGCCGCATCGAGGAGCCGCCGCGACCGTCGACGAACGCGGCGCGGCCCGGCACGAACGCCACATGTTCCTCGAGCGCGCGCGCCAGCAGGTCGGTCGTGTCGATGTACGCCGGCAGCGTCGCCCAGATGAACAGCCCTCCTTGCGGGTGCGTCCACTCGGCCTCGCGCGGGAAGTGCTCGGCGAGCGCGTCGAGCATCACGTCGCGCCGGCGACGGTAGATCTCGATCAGCGAGCCGACATAGTCCTGCCACGGTCCGGAGTCGAAGTAGGCGCCGACGAAGTGCTGCGAGATCGACGAGGAGCACAGATCGGACGCCTGCTTGCCGATGTTCATCTTCGCGAGCACCGGCGCCGGGGCGCTGGTCCACCCCAGTCGCACCCCGGGAGACAGGATCTTCGAGAAGGTGCTCGCGTAGATCACGAA
Source organism: uncultured Solirubrobacterales bacterium (assembly GCA_963723675.1). GTDB lineage: Bacteria > Actinomycetota > Thermoleophilia > Solirubrobacterales > Solirubrobacteraceae > Palsa-465. The sequence goes on from CAVRRW010000001.1 coordinate 321,528, forward strand.
CTCGCCGCCGTCCAGCGACCGCAGCGTGGGCAGCGGATTGCCCTCGTAGCGAAGCAGTCCATAGGGGTTGTCCTCGAGCACGAGCAACTCGCGCTCGCCGGCGATCCGGACAAGCTCCTCGCGGCGCTCGAGCGCCAGCGTCACACCCGCCGGGTTGTGGAAGTTCGGGACCGTATAGATGAACTTGGGACGGCGGCCCGAGCCCTCCAGCCGATCCAGCGTGTCCTCGAGCTCCTCGACGCGCATGCCGTCGCGATCCATCGTCACCTGGACGACATCGGCCTGGTAGGCGCAGAACGTCGGTACCGCCCCGGGGTAGGTGGGCGCCTCGGTGACCACGACATCGCCCGGATCGAGCAGCACCTTGCACACCAGGTCGATGACCTGCTGACCGCCCGTCGTGACCAGCAGCTCATCGGGGTCGATCTCCATGCCTTCGGCGCTCATCACCGAGGCGATGCAGCGCTTTACCAGAGCCAGGCCCTCGGTCGGGCTGTACTGGAGCGCGCGGGCGCACGAGTCGACCGCCACCGTGCGCATCACCGACGCGTAGGAGTCCGGCGGAAACGTGGATGTGTCGGGCATTCCGCCCGCGAGGGAGATCACGTCCTCGCGCTCGGTCAGCGCCATCAGGTCGCGCATCGCCGAGGACTTCATGACCTTCGTGCGCTGCGCGAACAGCGCCGCGTAGCGCTCAATGTCCCGAGCAGTAGACCGCGGGCGCTTCGGTTGAGGCCCGACCCCCCGGTCGACGCCGCTCACACTGCGCTCTCCACTATCGTCACCCTTCTTCACGGTACAGCACGGTGCATCTCGTCTTCGACATCTTCCAGGGCATCGGCGTCGCATCGGCAGTGGGAATCCGCCCGTTCCTGCCCGCGCTCGCAACCGGCGCACTCGCCGCCGGCGACGTCGAGATCGACTTCAATGGCACGCGTTACTCTTTTCTGGAGCACGCGCCATTCCTGCTTGCGGTGGTGATTCTCGGGATCGTGCTTGCGTTTGCCGAGCGCCGCTTCGCCCCCGAAAGGCTCGAGCGCGGGCCGGCGCCGCTGTTGCTGGCGGTGCTCTCGCTGGTGATCGGCGCACTGCTGTTCGCCGGCGCGCTGGCCGACGACCATTACACGAGCTGGCCGGGGCTGATCGGCGGCGTGCTCTGCGCTGCGGTGGCGATCGCCGCGACGCGCCCGCTGCTCGCCCGCGTGCGGGGGCGGCTGGACTCGGCGACGAGGGCAACCGTGCCGCTTTACGCCGAGGCCGCCGCCGTCGTGCTGGCGGTGCTGGCAGTGGTGGCACCCCCGGTGGGCCCGATCGCGTTGATCCTGCTGCTGTGGCTGCTGGTCGCCGGTCGCCGCCGCGAGGGCCAGAAGTACGCAGGGCTGCGGATCCTCCGGTGAGGGCCAACTCGGACAGGGCTGAGTGCTCCCCACCGGGGATCAGCAGGTGAGCGCCGCCCCCAAGAAGCTGGTGCTGGTGGTGATCGACGCGCTCAAGCCCGCGATGCTCGAGCGCGCGATCGCCACCGGCCGCGCGCCGGCGCTCGCGCGCATCCGGCGGGACGGGGCCTACGTCGATGACTGCGTCGCCGCCTTCCCCTCGGTGACGCCGGTGTGCGCGGCGACGATCACGACCGGGGCGGGACCGGACGGGCATCTGATCCCGAGCATGAACTGGTATCACCGCGAGGAGGAGCGCTACGTCGAATACGGGTCGAGCTTCTCGGCCAGCCGCCAGTTCGGGGTCCTGCGTTCGCTGACCGACACGGTCTACCGGATGAATGCCGAGCACCTGTCAAAGAACGTCGAGACGGTGTTCGAGTCCCTCGACGACCGCGGCGTCCGCACGGCAGGGACGACGTACCTGATCTACCGCGGCCGCCACCACCACGACGTCTCCAACGAGACTGCTCTGGCCCGGATCGTCACCTCGACGCTGTTTCGGCGCACGATCGACGGTCCGCTCGAGCTCTTCTACGCGGACCTGTACGCGAGCCGCAAGACGGGCTGCCGCGGGCAGCTCGGGATGCCCGGGATCCGGGACCAGCACACCGGCTGCGTGGGGGCCTATCTGATCGAGAACGACCTGTTCGACTTCATGCTGTTCTCGCTTCCCGACAACGACGCGTGGTCGCACAAGAACGGGCCGCATGCCCAGGTCACGTCGATCGCGGCCGCCGATCGCCAGCTCGAGCGGCTGATGCACACCGCGGGCGGTCCCGACCGCTTCCTCGAGGACTACGCCGTGATCGTCACCTCGGATCACTCACAGGCCGCCGTCGAGGAGCGAATTCGCCTGGACCGGGCGTTTGCCGACTTCGACGTGGCCACCCAGAGCGCCGCGCGCTCGGTCGATGCGGAAGTCGCCCTCAGCCCGGGACAGCGAGCGGCAATGGTCTACGCGCTGGACCCCGAGCAGCGCGGGGCGGTGGTGAAGCGCTCGCTGGAGGCGGTGACCGAGCTCGACGGAGTCGATTTGGTGCTGTGGCTGCCGGACGGATCCGGGGAGGAGGCGGCGATCCGCAGCAACCGGGGCGAGCTTCGGTTCGCTCCCGGCGGCGAGCTGAGCGATCGGCAGGGCCGGCAATGGAGCGTCGAAGGCAAGCTCGGCACGATCCGCGCCGAGGTCCTGGACGGCCGGCTGCTGTGCACCGAGTACCCCGACGCGCTGGCGCGGGTGTGGTCGGCGCTGAAATGCCCGACCGCCGGCGACGTGCTGCTGTCGGCGGCGCCGGGATACGAGTTCGTCGACTGGGGCGGGGCCGACCACGTTGGCGGCGGAAGCCACGGATCGCTGCACCGGTCGGACTCGCTGGGCGCGCTGATGTGGTGCGGGACCGGTCCCGACTCCCGCGCGGCCCGTGAGCAGTGGTCGCTGCGCGACGTCGCGCCGATGGTCCGCGAGCACTTCGCGGGCTTCACCGCCGCCGGCGCGACCGGCCCTGCCGGCGAGGCGATGACAGATGGCCCTGCCGGCGAGGCGATGACAGACGGCCCTGCCGGCGAGGCGGTGACCGGCGAAGATGCCGATTAGGAGCCGGTTAACCGGGAGCTCGGGGTGACGGCGAGCAGACATCGCCAGGGTAGATTGGCCCAATGCCCGAAGAGATGACGACGACCGCGGCGCTCCCGACCCCCACGGGGCTTCCGCTGCGAGCTCGCGTGCGCCACGGCGTATGCCACCCGCACAACTGGTGGCAATTGGGGCGCTTTGCCGCCGTCGGGGCCAGCGGTTACGTCGTGAACCTGGCGATGTTCGCGCTCTGCGTGCACCTGCTCGGGATCGACTACCGGATCTCGGCCGTGTTTGCCTACGTGGTCTCGGTCGTGAACAATTTCTGGCTCAACCGGCACTGGACGTTTGGCGCCAGGCACCATCATCCGATGTTCCAGGCCGTACGCTTCTTCGCCGTGTCGCTGCTCACGTTCGGCTTCACCTACGTCGTGCTGATCACGCTGGTCGACGACGTCGGTCTGCCGAAGGTGGTGGCGCAGGCAATCGCGATCGTGGCCGGAACGCCGCTGTCGTTCCTCGGGCAGAAGCTTTGGAGCTTCAAGGCGTAAGCGATCGGCCGCCGACAGCCCGTCCGCGGCAGGTCCTTCCGCGGAGAATCCCGGCGCTCGTGACGGCGCTGGTGCTGGCGGCAGTGGTGCTGTTCCCGGGTAGCGCCGGCGCCGCCGGTACGACAACCGCCTCGTCGACCAGGACCCGCGCCGCCGGTACGGCGGGTACGACAACCGCATCCTCGACCAAGGCCGGCGCCGCCGGTACGGCGGGTACGACAACCGCATCCTCGACCACGGCCCCGACGACCACGGCCACCGTCACCGACCCGAACACGCCGGTGCTGGTCAATTCGGCGACCAAGCCGCCGGCGGGCTATCGGCTGACCGCCACGCGGGTGGAGCGGATCGCCGCCGGGGTGCCGAAGATCCGCGACGAGCTCCGCCGGCACCCCACCGCGACCCCCTACGAGTACACGAAGGGACCGGGACGCTGGCAGGTGAGCTGGTTCTCTGCCGATCGCAAGCAGACAGAGCTAGCGCAGGTGTACGTCGACGACGCAACCGCGAAGGCCACCGAGGCATGGACGGGCTTTCAGGTGGCGTGGTCGATGGCGCGCGGCTACCCCGGCGCGTTTGGCCGGCGGGTGAACGCGTGGTATGTGTGGATCCCGCTGTGCATGCTGTTCCTCGCGCCGTTCGTTCCCTGGCGCCGGCGCCCCTCGCTGCTGCACCTCGACCTGGCGGTGCTGCTGGGGTTCTCGGTCTCGCTGGCGTTCTTCAACCACGCGCTGATCGGGATATCGGTGCCGCTCGTATACCCGTTCCTGCTGTATCTGCTGGTACGGATGCTGCTGCTGGCCTTCGGGCGCGGGCGGCCGCGAGAACCACTGCGCCTGATCGTCCCGGCCTCGTGGCTCGCGATCGGGATCGTCTTCCTCGTCGGCTTCCGGGTCGGGCTGAACGTAACCGACTCCAACGTGATCGACGTTGGCTACGCCGGGGTGATCGGCGCCGACAAGGTGATTGGAGGCAAACAGCTTTACGGGGGCTGGCCCAAGGACAACCCGAACGGGGACACCTACGGCCCGGTCGCCTACTACGCCTACGTGCCGGCGCGGGCGATCTTCGGGTGGAGCGGAGGCTGGGACAGCTTGCCGGCCGCGCACGCCGCCGCCGTCGCGTTCGACCTGCTGACGCTGCTCGGGCTGTTCTTCCTGGGTCGGCGAATCCGCGGGCCCACACTCGGGATCGTGTTCGCCTACGCGTGGGCGTCGTATCCGTTCTCGCTCTACGCGCTCAGTTCCAACAGCAACGACTCGCTGGTCGCACTGCTGGTCGTGGTGGCGTTGCTGGCGATCTCCTCGGCGCCGGGCCGGGGAGTAGCCGGCGCGCTGGCGGGGTTGACCAAGTTCGCGCCGCTGGCGCTGGCGCCGCTGCTTCTGCGCGGCGCCGGTCCCTGGCCGCGCAAGCGCTCCTTGCTCGCGTTCGCGCTCGCGTTCGCGATCACCTGCGTGGTCGTGATGCTGCCGGTGCTGACCGAGGACAACCTGCATGCGTTCTGGCACCACACGATCGCCTACCAGTCGGGGCGCGGCTCGCCGTTCTCGATCTGGGGTCTCTGGGGCGGCCTGAGCGTTGAGCAGCATGTCGTCCAGGGCGCCGCGGCGGCATTCGCGGTGGTCGTCGCGTTCGTGCCGCGCCGGCGCGATCTCGTGACGGTCGCGGCGCTCGGGGCCGCCGTGCTGATCGCGGTCCAGCTCGGGGTCACCTACTGGTTCTACCTGTACATCGTGTGGTTCCTCCCGCTGGCAATCGTGGCTCTGCTGGGCGCGCATCCGGAGCGCATCGGCGCGCCCGCGGCCGCGGAGCGACCCGAGTTTGCGCCCCCCCTGCCGGCCGGAGTGCCCGTCACGGCGGGGTCCTGACCGGCGCCGGCTGCGCGGCGTCGGCGGCCCACGGCGCCCCGCGCCCGACCGCTGCGCGGCGTCGCGGCCCACGGCGCCCCGAGCCCGACCGCTGCGCGGCGTCGCGGCCCACGGCGCCCCGAGCCCGACCGCCGGCGCCGACCGCCGAAGTGCTACACCACGCCCGGAGCGGGCTTCAGCACCTGCTCGATCGCGTCTGCCCGCATCGGCTCGCTGGCCCGGATCAGCACAGCGTTCAGCCATGGATCATCGGTCGAGGTCTCAAAGCGCACCGGCATGTTGGTGACCATCGCCTCCAGGGCCTGCTCGCGCTTGACGCCGATCACGCCGCCCCGGGGGCCGGTCATGCCGACGTCGGTGATGTAGGCGGTTCCGCCCGGCAGGATCCGGGCGTCGGCAGTCGGGATGTGGGTGTGGGTTCCCACCACCGCGGTGACCCGGCCGTCGAGGTGCCATCCCATTCCGACCTTCTCGCTGGTGGCCTCGGCATGCATGTCGACGAGCACGTGGTCGGTCTCTCCCTTGAGCGCGTGAAGCACCGCGTCGGCCTCGCTGAAGGCCGGCCTGCCGGCGTTCATGAACAGGTTGCCCGACAGCGACGCCACGCCGAGGCGAACGTCGCCGTTGGCGACCACGCACCATCCGTGCCCCGGCTGGCTACGCAGGAAGTTGGCCGGGCGAACGATTCGCTGCTCCTCATCGAGGTAGGCGTAGACCTCGCGGTGGCGATATGTGTGGTTGCCCAGCGTGATCGCGTCGATCCCGGCGCCGAACAGGTCCCGCGCGATCTTGGGCGTGATTCCGATTCCTCCGGCGGCGTTCTCGCCGTTGGCGACCACGAAGTCCGGCGCATACCGTTCGCGCAGCCCTGCAAGCAGCGCCAGCAGCGTCCGGCGCCCGATTCCGCCGACGATGTCGCCGACGAACAGGATCCTGGTCTCTTTGGACATGTCCTCTCCTGGCGCATACTTCCATGTGAATGAGTCCCAGGCTGCCCAGGCGATCGCATGGCGAGCCGGCCTCGCCTCAGGATCACCGCGCCGACGAGCCGCCCGAGCGGCACTACGGGCCGGACGGCCCGGCCGAGCCCGAGGCAACCGAGTTCGCGGCGGGGGCCGACCTGCCCGAGTACGCCGGCGAGGTGCCCGAGGAGGGCGCCGACGCAAAGAGCACCGGCGCACAGCGCCCGGGACACTCGGAACAGCACTCGATCGCGCCGCCGTCCCCCCCGCCCGTGGTGGTGCCGCGGTGGATCCAGCTGGTGGTGCTCCCGCTGGCGCTGCTGGGGTTGTGGGCGCTGGCGCGCGCGGCCGGCACGGTCCTCCTGATTCTGCTGGTCGCGTCCGTCGCCGCCCTGGTCCTCAACCCGCTTGTGCGAAGGCTCGAGGTCATCCACATCCGCCGCGGGATGGCGATCTTCCTCGTCTACTTCAGCGGGCTCGCCGTGATCGTCGGCATCGGGGTGTTGCTGTCAGACCCGATCAGCACGCAGATCAGCCACTTTCAAAACGACGTGCCGCATCTCGTCAATCAGGCCAATCACGACCTCGTCAACGTGCAGAAATGGCTCGACAAGCACGGGATCAAGGTTCACATCCAGCAGCAGGGACAGACCGCGCTGCAGACGCTTCAGAAGGACGTTCTCAAGCGGTCTGGCGACATTCTCTCGTTCTCGCGTGACCTGCTGCAGCAGGTGGTGACGCTCGGCTTCGACCTGATCCTGACGTTGGTGCTGTCGATCTACCTGCTGATCTACGGCAAGCAGATCGGAGAGCTCGCGCGGCGGATCATGCCCGACGGCGACGGGACCCCCGAGGATGACTACCCGCTGCTGGTCCAGCGGGCCGTGTTCGGCTATGTCCGCGGTCAGGTGCTTTTCAGCCTGATCATGGGCGCGAGTGCCGCGCTGTGCCTTTGGATCTTCGGCATGGTCGGGATCTTCCCCGACGGCGCGCGCTTCGCGCTGTTCTTCGGCGCGTTCTACGGGCTGATGGAGTTCATCCCGTACATCGGGCCGATCATCGGGCCGGCGCCCGCGGTGGCGGTGGCGCTGTTCAACGACCCGATCAGCGCCGTCTGGGTCGTGCTGTTGTTCGTTGCGCTGCAGCAGCTCGAAGGACACGTCGTCGCCCCGCAGGTGTTCGGGATCTCGCTGCGGATCAACCCGATCCTGATCATCCTCTCGCTGCTGATCGGCTTTCAGCTGTATGGAATCGTGGGGGCGCTGGTCGCGCTGCCGATCGCGGCGGTGATCCGTCAGACGGTCGAGTACCTGCGCCGTCACCTGGTGCTCGAGCCGTGGAGCACGACGGCGCTGGACGCTCCGCCGCTGGTGCTCGAAACCGACCGCTGCCCGGATTGCGGCGCCGCCGCGAGCGGTCGCGACGCGTATTGCCGCTCGTGCGGGGCTTCGCTTGAACCGCGCGTCACGCCGACCAGGTAATAGCCTCGCGATCGTTGTTGGCGATCAGGCGCTTCGAAGCGAGCTCTTAGCCGGCTCTCAGCGGGCCCCGACCATCCGCCGGAACATCACCGCACAGATCACCGCGATCACCAATGCGATCACGGGAATCGTCGCGCCCATCACGCCGGCGATAGCCAGCACCAGCGTCACCACGCCGACCGCGCCGGCGACGCCGCCGGTCACGACCAGTCGGTAGGCGCGCTGCTCGCGTGCACGCCGGGGCGTGTAGCTCCCGCGCTTCTGGAGGTCTGCCATCACACGCAGCGTATCGCGGCGGGCAGCGCACGACTAGGCTTACGGCCCATGGCAGACGAAGATCGCATCTACATGCTGTTCTACGAGTACCCCGAGGACATGCTCGAGCGCCGCACCTCCCATCGCGACGCGCACCTGGCGCACGTGCAGGGCCAGCGCGACGCGGGCCACATCGTGCTGGCGGGCCCGCTGGGCGACCCGCCGACCGGGGCGGCGCTCGTGTTTCGCGGTGTCGGGCCCGATTCGATCGAGGCGTTCGTGCGCGACGATCCGTACGCGAAGGCCGGACTCGTGACCGACTGGCGAGTCCAGTTCTGGGCCGCCCGTTAGCGCCGCCCCCCGGCGAAACGCGCCACGGCGCGGGCGTCCATCGACGCCGGGGTACCGCCACCACACCGGCGGTATGCTCGTTGGCAGATGCCGTTCCCGCAGACCCGTCTACGCCGGCTCCGTGCCACCCGCGCGCTCCGCGGGCTGGTGCGGGAGACTCACCTCGCGCCCGCCGACTTCGTCTATCCGATGTTCGTCGCGCACGGGATCGACCGGCGCGAGCCGATCGCCGCGATGCCCGGAGTGGATCGGCTGTCGATCGCCCATGCTGTCACCGAGGCCGGTGAAGTCGCCGCGCTCGGAATCCCCGCGGTGCTCCTGTTCGGACTCCCCGCCGACAAGGACGAGGAGGGATCGGGCGCATGGGACGACGAGGGCATCATCCAGCTGGCCACGCGGGCGATCAAGGAGGCGCACCCGGAACTGATCGTGATCGCCGACCTGTGCCTGTGCGAGTACACCAGCCACGGCCACTGCGGCGTGGTGCGCCAGCCGGATGACTCGCGCGCCGCCGGGTCCAGCGAGGCTGGACGCCGAGCCGGCGGCGAGCGCGAGGGCACGATCGACAACGACGCGACGCTCGAGCTGCTGGCCCGCACCGCATGCTCGCAGGCGCGGGCCGGCGCCGACGTGATCGCGCCGAGCGACATGATGGACGGAAGGGTGGGAGCGATCCGCACCGCGCTCGATGACGACGGTCACACCGACACCCCGATCCTCGCCTACTCGGCGAAGTTCGCCTCGGCGTTCTACGGGCCGTTTCGCGAGGCCGCCGACTCGGCGCCGGCGTTTGGCGACCGCCGCAGCTACCAGATGGACCCCGCCAACGGTGACGAGGCCGTGCGCGAGACCCGGCTCGACGTCGAGGAGGGTGCCGACATCGTGATGGTCAAGCCGGCGTTGCCCTACCTCGACCTGATCCGCCGGATCAAGGCCGAGACGGCGATGCCGGTCGCCGCCTACAACGTCAGCGGCGAGTACGCGATGGTCAAGGCGGCTGCCGCCGCCGGATACCTCGACGAGCGCGGGGCCGTGCTCGAGGCGCTGACCTGCATCCGCCGGGCGGGCGCCGACATCGTCATCTCCTACCACGCCAAGGACGCCGCGCGATGGCTTCGATGAGCTCCGCCCACGGGCCCAAGCTGCGAAGCCGCAAGCACGGCGCCGCGATCACGCTCGACGAGCTCGACAAGCGCCTGCTGAACCTGATGCAGGGCTCGTTCCCGCTCGCGCCGCGGCCCTACGCGCACGTCGCCGACAGGGCCGGCATCACCGAGGCGGAGGCGATCGCGCGCGTTGTCGCGCTGCTCGATCACCGCATCATCCGCCAGGTCACGCCGATCTTCGACACGCGGGCGCTCGGCTATTCGTCGCTGCTGGTGGCGGCCAAGGTCGACCCCGAAAACCCCTGGCGGGCGGCCAAGGTAATCAACGAGCACCCCGGCGTCTCACACAACTACCTGCGCAACCACGACTTCAACATCTGGTTCACGATCGCGACCGAGCCGGACTCTCCATTGGGTCTCGAGGGGACGCTTCGGGTCCTCGGCGAGCTCGCCGGTGCCGAGTCGATCCGCCAGCTGCCGACGCTGAAGCTGTTCAAGATCCGGATGGACCTGGAGATGGAGGGGGGCACGGAAGCGCTGGCCAAGGAGGTCGAGGTGGCCCCGCCGGCGGAGACCGAGCCCCAGCCCTACGACGAGCGCGACGTCGGGGTGATCCGTGCGCTCCAGGGGGACATGCCGATCGTCTCCGAGCCCTACGCTCCGGCCGCCGAGCGGCTCGAGGTCTCCCAGGAGCAACTGCTCGCCCATCTCGAGGGCATGCAGGAGCGCAGGCTGCTGCGCCGGGTCGCGGCGATCCTGTTCCATCGGCGCGCCGGCTTCAGCGCCAACGGGATGGGGGTGTGGAGGGTCCCCGACGAGCGGATCATGGAGCTGGGGCCGCGGATGGCCGCGTTTCGCGGCATCTCGCACTGCTACCAGCGCCCCACCTACGAGGATTGGCCCTACTCGGTCTTCACGATGGCGCACGGACGCTCCAAGGACGAGTGCGACGCGATCCTCGACTCGATCGCGGACTCCACCGGGATCCGCGACCGCGCGACGCTCTACTCCTCGACGGAGTTCAAGAAGATCCGCCTGCTCTACTTCACCGAGGAATACCGGGACTGGGAACGCAGGCACGCCGGCGTGTGAGCCGCTCCACGGACCGCTCCACCGAGGTCTACCGCGAGGCACGGTCGCTGCTGCCCGGCGGGGTCAACTCGCCCGTGCGCGCGATGCGGGCGATCGGGCGCGACCCGATCTTCATCGCCTCGGGCAGCGGCTCCACGATCCGCGACGTCGACGGCAACGAGTACGTCGACTGGGTGTCCTCGTGGGGACCGTTGATTCTCGGCCATGCGCACCCCGAGGTGGTGCAGGCCGCGGTCGCGGCGACCGCCCGCGGGACCACATTCGGAGCCCCCACCGAGGGCGAGGTCGCGCTCGCCGCCGAGGTCGCGGAGCGGATCCCGTCGGTGGAGATGCTCCGGATGACCTCCTCGGGGACCGAGGCGACGATGAGCGCGGTCCGGCTGGCCAGGGCGGTCACCGGCCGGGACCCCATCCTGAAGTTCGCCGGCGCCTACCACGGTCACGTCGACGGGCTGCTCGCGCAGGCCGGCTCCGGCCTGGCGACGCAGGGCATCCCCGCGAGCCCCGGCGTCCCGGCCGCCGCCACGGCCGCCACCGTGATCGTCTCGTGGAACGACCGCAGCGCGGTGATCGAGGCGACCGAGCGTCATCCGCCTGCGGCGATCCTGGCCGAGGCGGTGCCGGCCAACATGGGGGTCGTCCCGCCCGCTCCGGGATTCCTCGAGTTGTTGCGCGAAAGGGCCACGGAGACGGGCGCGCTGCTGGTGTTCGACGAGGTGATCAGCGGCTTTCGCGTGGCGCGTGGGGGCGCCCAGGAGCGCTACGGCGTGATGCCCGACCTGACGATCCTCGGCAAGATCATCGGCGGCGGGTTTCCGGCGGCCGCATACGGCGGCCCGCGGGCGCTGATGGAGCGGATCGCCCCCGCCGGGGACGTCTACCAGGCCGGGACGCTGTCGGGGAACCCGGTCGCCGTGGCCGCGGCGCTTGCAACCCTGAGGCGACTCGACGATCAGGCCTACCAACGACTGGAGCGGGTCACCGATGAGCTCGCGACGGGGCTGCGGGAGGCCGCCCGCGGGGCGGCCGCGCCGGTGCAGGTGCAGAGCGTTCCCGGTCTCCTGACTGTGTTCTTCGCGCCCGCGCCGGTGCAGGACTACGGAGACGCCGCCGCCTGTGATCTCGACGTCTACGGCGCCTGGTGCCGGGGGCTGCTGGACCGCGGCGTGTACCCGCCGGCTTCTCAATTTGAGGCATGGTTCCCGTCGCTCGTGCACACCGAGGCGGACATCGAACGCACCATCGAGGTGGCCGCCGCCGCGTTCGGGGAGATCGGATGACCGACGCGCTGGTCGATGCGCTTCGCGGTCAAGGGGGTCTGCTCGGCGAGCTGGCGGGTCGGCCCGTCGAGGAGCCACTCAGGCGTGGCTCGGACCCGATTCGAACTGAGGTGGCGCCGCGGCTGCCACCGCCGCAGCTCGCCGCCGCGGGGCCGCGCAGCGCCGGCCGCGAGGCCGCCTACGAGCTGCTGCTCGAGATGATCTTCGAGGGGTTCTGTCTGCACTACGGGCAACCAAGGGTGATCCGGCCCGAGGACCCCGATCTCGCGTTGCTGCTCGGCGATCAGCTCTACGCGCTCGGGCTCTCGCGCCTCGCCGCTCTCGGAGACCTGGACGCCGTCGCGGAGCTCGCCGACGTGATCTCGCTGGTCGCCCAGGCGCAGGCTGGCGGCGACGAGGATCTGGCCGAGGCGGTCTGGGAGGCCGGCGCGACGGCGGTGGGATGGGGCGCCAGCGAGGCACTCGAGGACGCCAAGGCGCTCGCCCGCGGGCACGATCCCCGCGCCGGCGCGGAGCTCCGATCGGCTGCCGCCGCCCGCCGCGAGGGACGCTTGTGACACACGCCTCAAACCCCCGTGTTTCCTGGGGATCGCCCGACGCCCCGCGTTCGGTTGGCGGTACGCTGTAACCACCGCTGAACGAAGCCCGGGGCAGTAGCGAGGCGCACGTGCCAGATCGACACAAAAAGGCGAAGTCCAAGTACACGATTGATCGGGACATGCCGGGCGCCTTCGAGGGCGAGACCGTCAACCGCCGCCGCTTCATGTCGCTGACGGTCAACGGCGCCGGCGCGATCGCGGTCTCCGCGTTCACGCTGCCGGCGCTCGGATTCGCGCTCGCGCCGGTGTTCCACCAGACCCCGTTCGCCTGGCAGCCGATCGGGAGGCCCAGCGACTTCCCCAACGACAACTACGTGACCAAGGTGATCGTGCTCGTGCCCGGGATCGGCGAGGCGGGCAACTCGATCGCCTACGTCCGCTCGCGCAACCCGTCGATCGACAAGGAGCCCGAGGACAAATACAACCACTTCGTCGCGCTGTCCTCGCGGTGCATGCATCTGGGCTGTCCGGTTCGCTGGGTGACCGCGGCCGAGCGCTTCATCTGCCCTTGCCACGGCGGCGTCTACGACATCCGCGGGATGGTCGCCGGCGGTCCGCCGGTGCGGCCGCTCGACCGCTTCTACACGCGTCTGAATCCGTCCACCGGTCTGGTCGAGATCGGCCCGCGCTACTCGGTCAACTCGGAACTGCATCGCTTCTCCCCGCGCGACCCCGGCCAGCCGCTCGACGGCATCGGCCAGTATCTCTACCCGCGGCGCTTCTCGGAGCCCTCCAAGCCGACCGGATAGCCGATGCCGAAGCTTCCTGCACCACCGCTCCCCAAGGCGCTCCAGCCGCGACCGAAGAGGCCGGGCGAGACCGGCACCCCGGTGACGCCCGTCGAGGCCGGGATCAAGGTCGTCGACTGGCTCGACGAGCGCACGTCGATGTCGGGCGTGATCAGGTGGTCGCTGTTCCGCAAGGTCCCGCGTGGGATCAACTGGGCCTACACGCTCGGGTCGGCGACGCTGTTCGCGTTCCTCAGCCAGGCCGTCACCGGCGTGTTCCTGGCGATGTACTACCGGCCCGACCCCGCCGGCGGCGCCTATGAGTCGGTCCGCTACCTGACCGACGACGTGTTCCTGGGCGGGTTCGTGCGCGGCATGCACAAGTGGGGCGCGTCGGTGATGATCATCCTGATCTTCATGCACATGGGGCGCGTGTTCTTCTACGGCGCCTACAAGTACCCGCGCGAGCTGACCTGGATCATCGGCGTCGTGTTGCTGATCCTGACGCTGGCGATGGGGTTCACGGGGTACCTGCTGCCGTTTGACCAGCGGTCCTACTGGGCGACGATCGTCGGCGTCAACATCAACGGCACCGGTCCCTTCGTCGGCCCCTTCCTGTCGGACTTCCTGCGCGGTGGCCCCGAGTTCGGCGCGACCACGTTGTCGCGCTTCTACGCGATCCACATGCTGATCATTCCCGGCCTGATCATCGCGCTGATCGGCCTCCACCTCTACCTCGTCACCAAGCTCGGGATCACGGCGCCGCCGTGGCTGAAGGTCGAGCACGAGGCGGACGCGATCCCGCAGTCGGACGTGTGAACGTGGGGGCGCGCGCGTGAACCAGGCCCAGAAGGAGGCTTACCTCCGCGAGTACTCGATCCTGAAGAACCAGGGCAAGCCGTTCTTCCCCTACGCCGTCGCCAAGGACTCGATCATGGCGATGATCACGATCCTCGTGATCGTGTTCCTGTCGCTGATGTTCGGTGCCGAGCTGGGGCCCAAGGCCGACCCGACCACGACCACCTACGTGCCGCGGCCCGACTGGTACTTCTTCTTCTTGTTCGAGGTCCTGCGGGTGATGAAGAACGTCCCCGAGTTCACGCCGATGGCGACGATCGGGGTGCCCACGATCTGCATGATCCTCCTGTTCCTGCTGCCGTTCTACGACCGCAGCACGGAGCGGCGGATCGAGCGTCGGCCGATCGCGCTGGCGGCCGGGATCGCCACGATCGTGGCGATGGCCTATCTCACGTACACCGGCGCCAACACGGGCTCGCCGAACAGCGTCGACATGAAGCCGCCGGCCGGATTGACCGCGAGCGAAGTCGCCACGTTCAACGCCGGCAAGCTGGTCGTCGGCCAGTCCGGCTGCCTGGCCTGCCACGTGATCGGGAGCAACGGCAACAACGGGCCGGGTCCGCCGCTGACGCACGTCGGCTCGAAGCTTCCGCCGAGCGCGATCGCCTCGACGCTGCGCAATCCGACTGCGCCCATGCCCTCGTTCAAGTCACTGGCGACCCAGTCCCCCCAGAAGTTCCAGAACCTCGTCGGCTTCCTGTCCCTGCTTCAGTAGGCCTGGATCCGGGGACCCGTGACCGGGAGCGCTCCTTCCGCGCCGGGTGGCGCGCCAGGCACCCTCGAAGAGGCGCAGGTGCGGGCCATGTTCGATCGCATCGCCGGGTGCTACGACCGCATGAACACGGTCATGACCGCGGGTCTGCATCACCAGTGGCGTCGTCGCGCGGCCGACCTCGCCGCGCTCGGCCCGGGGGGGCGTGCCCTCGACGTGGCGACCGGCACCGGCGACCTCGCGCTCGAGCTGGCAGATCGCGTCAGCCCTGGCGGAGAGGTGGTGGCGACCGACTTCTCGGAGAAGATGCTCGAACTTGCGCGGGCAAAGGTTGATTCGCGATCCTTCGGGCCGGCCACTCGGGTCCTGGTGCAATGCGCCAACGCGCTGGCACTCCCGTTCGGCGACGGCGAATTCGACGCGGCGACGGTGGGCTTTGGCGCGCGCAACTTCTCCGATCTGGAGGGGGGACTGGGCGAGATGACCCGCGTGGTCCGGCCCGGGGGCCGGGTCGTGGTGCTCGAGATCACCACTCCCCAGCGTCCGCCGTTGTCGGTCTTCTTCGACCTGTGGTTTGACCGCGCCGTGCCCGCACTCGGGCGATTGGCCGGCGACGCCGCGGCCTATAGCTACCTGCCCAGCTCCGTCAGGAGATTCCCCGGACCGCGGGAGCTCGCCGCCGTGATGACTCGCTGCGGTCTGCGGGAGATTCGCTATCTGCTGACGGCCGGCGGGATCATCGCGCTGCACGTGGGGGTGGCCCGATGACGACCGAGGCCGTCCAGGCGGTCGTCGACGTCGGCGGCGCCGCCATCGCCCGCATGATGACGCGCGTCGAGCAGCGGATGTCCGAGCTCGCCACCGACCACGGACCTGTTCTCGCTCGCTTCGCGGGCGAGACGATCGCGGCCGGCGGCAAGCGGCTCCGTCCGCTTCTGGTGTGCGTGGCCGCGGGCGTGCCACCACCGGAGTCCGAGGGGCTGGTGCGCGCGGCCGTCGCGGTCGAGCTCGTGCACGGGGCCACGCTGGTCCACGACGACGTGCTCGACGCCTCGTCGCTCCGGCGCGGGCGCCCCACGGTCGTCGCCGCGGGCGGCCGCCGACTGGCGACCGCGACCGGCGACCTGCTGTTCTCGCGCGCCTTCGCCGAGCTCGCCGCCGGCCGCGCGGCTCCCGCGGTCCGGGCGCTGTCGCGCGCGAGCTCGGAGCTAGCCCAGGGCGAGCTCATGCAGCGAGAAGACGCGTGGAGCGCCGCGATCAGCGTCGAGCGCTACCTCGAGCGCTGCCGCCTGAAGACGGCGGTCCTGTTCCGCGCGGCGTGCGAACTCGGCGCGCTCGAGGGAGACTGCGCCCCCGAGGGGCTCGGTGCGTTCGGCGAGCAGATCGGAGTCGCGTTTCAGATCCTCGACGACGTGCTCGACGTCTCCGGCCCCCCCGAGCGCACCGGCAAGCCACGGGGGGCCGACCTGCTCGACGGCACGGTCACGCTGCCGCTGATCGTCGCCCGCGGTCGCGATCGTAGGCTCGCGGCGCTCGACATCCGCGCCGTGCTCACCGCGGCCGACGCGGTGCGGGTGTGCGAGCGGATCGCCGCCACCGGGGCGCTGGAGGTCTCGAGGTCGCGAGCGCTCCAGCTGGTCGAAGCGGCTAAGGGCGAGCTGCCGGGGCTGCCGGAGCGCCAGCGCGCCGCGTTGGAGCTGGTCGCCGACGGCGTCGTCGAGCGTTACAGCTGAGGGTCGTCGCCTAGAAGTCCTCAGGGAGGATGTGATCGCGGTGGAGCGCGGCGATGAAGCGATCCATCTCGTCAGTCATGTTGGCCTGGGCGAGTCGCTGCAGGTCCTCGAGCATGTCGGCGAGACCGTTGTCGAGGCGCTCCTCGAGGTCCTCCACCTCCGCCCGGGTGTAGACACCCCCCTCGCACCAGCGGCAGTTGGGGCAGGTCAGCACGAGCTCCCAGCAGTCCCCGGAGGCCTCAGACCAGGTGACCGGCTGGACCAGATCCGACGCGCAGTCGGGGCACACGTGGAGGCCGCTGCGAGCGGGAGCATGCTCGCCGTTGGAGCGAACGACATCGATGCTCCGGCCGCTGGGCAGGACGATGCGGCGGACGTGGTGTTTGGGATCCTGGTTCATGGGAGCTTCTTGGATGTCCCATTAATCGGCGCTGGCCGAGGAGGACTTGAGCGTCTCGTTTAGGTTTCTCGTAAGACTCTTGTGCCCGGGACGGCGTTGAGGCCGCGACCGGGAGCGCACTCAGAGGGCCCCGCTCGGTCGCTGTTTTCATCACCCCTGGTGCGGCCATCTGCCGCTCGCTAACCTTGCAGTCCCGATCCGGAGGCCCTGAGCGTGTTCCGCAACCCAACAACCGATCTCATCGTCGTCCTCGTGATCGTGCTGCTCATCTTCGGTCCCAAGCGTTTGCCGGGCCTCGGAAAACAGCTCGGGCAGGGCATGCGCGAGTTCAAGGATTCGATCACCGGCGACTCCAAAGACGATGAGCCCGCCGAGCCGGCCGACCGGCCCGAGATAGCTCGCAGCACCACCTCGCAGCCAGTGCCCCCGATCACGAACTCCGAACGCGATCCGACCTCGGCCGCATCGCCAGAGCGGCGCTCCTAGCGGCGCCGAGGAAGGCAGGGCGTGTCGAAGGTCCTTCGGCCCATCGGGCACGAAGATCGTCTGAGCATCATCGATCATCTCGACGAGCTCCGCTCGCGGCTGATCATCTGCGGGATCGCGCTCGTGATCGCGTTCCTGGCCTGCTTCTGGCAGAACCATGCGCTCTTGAAGGTGCTCAACCGAGCGCTTCCTTCGACCCCCGCGACGAGCCAGAACCACATCTCGGGCTCGACGGGCGACCTCGTCAACGAGCGCCGCGGCCTGGAGAAGATCGCCCAGGGCGCCGCGGCGCTGGCAAATTCACCGCATCAGTCGGCAGCCGACCGCGCAAACCAGGCGCTCGTCGCCCAGGGCGCCACCGAAGCCGCCAAGGCGCTGCCGAAGCAGACGGCAAAGAGGCTCCCGATCACGATTGGCGTCGGCGAGCCGTTCACGACGACGCTGATGGTCGCCGCCTACTTCGCGCTGCTGTTCGCGCTGCCGGTGCTGATCTACGAGGGGTACGCGTTCGTGATCCCGGCGCTCAACCCGCAGGAGCGGCGCATCGCGCTGCCGTTGATGGTGGTTGCGCCGGCCCTGTTCCTGGTCGGCGTCGCGTTCGCCTACTTCGTCGTGATGCCACCCGCTGTGCATTTCCTCCAGGGCTACAACAGCGAGAACTTCGACATCCTCGTCCAGGCGAAGACCTACTACACGTTCCAGATCTTCACGATGCTTGGGATCGGTCTGGCGTTCCAGCTGCCGATCGGCCTGCTCGGTCTGCAGCGGATGGGCGTGATCAATGGCAGCACCCTGACCAAGAACTGGCGCTACGCTACGGTGATAATCGCCGTGATCGCAGCGGCGATGCCGGGAGCCGATCCGGTGACCACGGGTCTTGAGATGCTCCCTCTGGTCATCCTCTATCTGGCAAGTATCGTGATGCTCAAGATCGCCGATCGCCGCGCGGCGGCCCGCGCCGCAGCGGAACCGACTCCGCCGTTCGGCGACGGGCTCGATCCAACCTAACCAATGCTCTTCGATCTTCGCAGTCGCGGCCGCCGGCGCACCGTGCAGGGCGTGTATCTGGGCCTCGCCATCCTCATGGGCGGCGGCCTCGTCCTGTTCGGCGTCGGCGCCGGCAACGGCTTCGGCGGAATCCTCAACGCGTTCACCGGCAACGGCTCCGGCAGCACCCAGAGCCAGGCAGTCAGCCAGCAGGAGACCAGCGCGCTGAAGGCGACCCGCCAGCGCCCCAACGATCCCGCGGCGTGGTCCTCGCTGGTGCAGGCGCGCTGGACCTCCGCCACCACGAACGGCTCCAACTACGACAGCAATACCGGCACCTTCACCGCCGGCGGCAAGAAGAAGCTCGGCGAGCTGACACAGGCCTGGGAACGCTATCTGACGTTGACCAAGAACCCGGACCCGAACACCGCGATCCTGGCGGCGAGGGCGTACGCCAAGCTCGGCGGCTACGCCAACGCCGCGACCGCATGGGAGACGGTCGCCGGCGGCAATCCCAATGCCCCGACCGCGTTCGTCTGCCTTGCCTTGACCTCGTACGCCGCCGGCCAGACGCGCAAGGGCGACCTCGCGGCGGCCAAGGCGCTGTCGCTGGAGCCCAAGGCCGGCCAGGCGTCGATCAAGCAGACGTTCAAGCAGACCAGGGGGCAACCCCAGGCGGCCCAGCAGGTCGCCCAGCAGTGCTGAGTGCGACCGGCGGCGGCGGCGTCCACCAAGCCTTACCGGCGGCCGAGGCCGGGGTAACATCGCCGGTCAAGGGCCGTTAGCTCAACTGGTAGAGCAGGGGACTCTTAATCCCAAGGTTGGAGGTTCGAGTCCTCCACGGCCCATAGGAAAGGCCCGCATAGGCGGGTTTTTGATGGGACGCTTCAGGGCGGATCGCAAATGTGTCCCCAATATGTCCCGAGGTATCTGCGGCCTATGGCGCCTCAACTGCAAACGCCCACGGGGCACGTCTTCCGGGTCGAGAGGGCTCGCGGACCAGTGCGGTATTCGAAGTACCGGCTGCCCGACGGGCGCCAGGTCCAGAAGAAGCTCGGGCCGGCCTGGACCGGCCGCGGCCGGCCGCCGGCGGGCTACTACACCAAGCGGCTGGCCGAGGACTGGCTGCGCGACCTGCTCGACCAGGCTCGTCGAGGAACGCTGCACGGGATGGTCCGCACGGGCGCCACGTTCGCGGACGCCGCGGCGGAGTACCTGCGCTACGTCGAGCACGACCGGGCGCGCAAGCCGTCGACCGTGCGCGGCTACTGCTCCTGCATCAACGCTCATCTGTTGCCGGCATTCGGCGCGATGCCGATCGAGGACGTAACCACGGACGCGATCGAGCGCTGGATCGCGCGCTTCGAGGGTTCGGTTCGCTCGCGTAACAAGCTGCTGATCCAGCTGCACGGGATCCTCGGACGGGCGCGGAAGGTCTGGGGGTTGCCGGCCAACGCCGCCGCCGACATCGAGAAGTTCCCTCAGCGCCGAAGCGGCGACATCGACGTCTTCTCATCCGAGGAGGTCTGGGCGCTCGTCCGGGCCGCCGAGTCCGAGCAGGACGGAGCGATCTTCCTGACCGCCGCGTTTACCGGTTTGCGGATGGGCGAGCTGCTGGCGCTGCGCTGGCGCGACGTCGACTTTGCCGGCCGCACGATCAGGGTTCGGGCCAGCTACCACCTCGGCCAGCTGACGACGGTAGCTCCATTGGCAGCCGCTGAGTCGGGTGGAACAGTGGGGGGGCATGAAGCGAATCGACCAGACAAGCTGGGGCGAGTGTTCGCTGCCGGGGATTCGGCGCGGTACCCAGACCCTGGAGGGCATCGGCGGGTGGTTGCTGATCTATGTGATCGGCCGAGCGGGGCTGCTGCTCCACCAACTGCAGCTGACGGCCGGGGCGATCGTGATCTACGCGGACCCGTCGATCGCGGGGCTGCGGACATTCGTGCCGCTGAGCGCGCTCCTGGTATATGAGGCGACGAACTGGCTACTGGTGGGGTTGACTGTCGTGGGGTTTGTGCTGATCCGCAGAAGGCGTCGGGCGGCGATCGCAGTCAACCTTGTGCTTTGCGGGCTGTGGCTAGCGGCCCTGGTCGTCTGGCAATTCCTGGGACTGAAATCGCCCGCCGGGACCATCATCGACGCCACCCCGGCGTTCTTCGGTCTCTGGTATTTCCTGACCTCGAGGAGAGTGAGGAACACGTTTACGCGGACCGGCGGTCGATCAGCGCAGCAGCGCATGTCATGAAGGGGTTGTCGGTACCTGCTCTGAAAGCCGACGCGGCACTCGTCGCGGGTGTCAGCACCCTGCTTACAGCGATCTGGACGGGGTGCTACTCGCGCTTACCGAGGGGATCGGGGGCTGACAGCCACCCGGACCGGCGCGGGGGGCTCTGGAGGCGCAGCTCCACCCGTTCTGCCCGGACAACCCGAGCAGCTCGACCTCTACCTCCTGACGTCCGAGATCGAAGCAACTCTGCGAACTAGGCGATAGCCCCAGTGACCTGGTACCCGCGCAAAGAGGGGCTCCGGTCTGACTGGGGGGAAGTATCGTCGCAACGCGAAAGCGGGAGTCGTACGAGTTTCTCCGCGACTCGCCAAACGCGACGGCTCTTCTTTTCTTAATCGGGGGGCAAGGCGCGGTCGTGGTGGGTCTGACGTGACGCAACGACGCTGGCCGGAGCGTCGAGAGCCCGCTGCCAACCTGCCAGGTGCCTTTCAGCAGCCTCGACACAGTCTCTTGCGCCGCGGTGGTGATCTGCGCCGCCACTGGGCGGACCGAGGAAGCGGTGGTGGAGCGCTGGAGAGGGCCGCTGGCGATGAGTTTCTTGCCCTGCGACAGTCTCTGTCCCTATGACGACGACATCCGCTCACCTCTCAATCTCCCTCGATGGCTACATCGCCGGGCCAAACCAGGATCGCGACAACCCGATCGGTGTCGGCGGTCTGCAGCTGCATCAGTGGCACCTGGTCGAGCCACTTCACGAGGGAGACCGCCGCTCGCGAGACCACCTGGCCAGGAAGCGCGGTGCGTATGTGATGGGCCGGAACATGTTCGGCCCGATCCGCGGCGAGTGGGACGAGGATTGGCGCGGGTGGTGGGGCGAGGAGCCACCCTACCATGCGCCCGTGTTCGTGCTCACGCACCACGCGCACCACCCGATCGAAATGGCCGGCGGCACGACGTTTTACTTCGTCACCGACGGCTTCGACGCCGCCTACGCGGAGGCGGTGGCCGCCGCGGGCGACCACGAGGTCCTGATCGCGGGGGGCGCTTCGACCGTGCGCCAGGCGTTCGCGGCGGGAGTGATCGAGGAGCTCGTGCTCGACATCGCGCCGGTGCTACTCGGCGAAGGCGAGGGGCTATTCCAGGGCGTCAAGGATCCCGGGCTGGAGCCGGTCGAAGTGATCCACTCCCCGAAGGCGACGCATGTCACCTACCGCGTGGGCCGTTGAGCGCTGCCGGCCCCGGCGAACCCGCGCTGATCGACCGACCCAGCCTGGCAGGCCCGCCACCAGCGTAGCCACCGCTCTAAGCCTGATCGGCGAAGCGAAGACTTGCTGCCCGCGCTGAGCAGGGCTTTGCCTCAAAGGGGTCCGCGCACCTGCCGGGTCGCGATACCAGGTCTCCGGCATGTAGCCGTTAGTCACTTCCGCGACGCGCTGGGCGCTCGAGTTGTGCACGAGGCGCTCGCTGGCTTCGAGGGGACGCTTGCCGGCCTTCACTCTCGAGCTGGACGACGCCAGAACGCTTCTGAGGCCAGATCGCTCGCCCGCCCTGCGGCCATCCGATCGGCATTTCCTATTGGGGGTCGTGAACGACATCCAAGCTGCGCTCGCAACGGTCAATGCGCCGTGGCGGCCGCTTCACGGAAGTCCGCACGACGCTAACTGGCTCGTGGGCTCGAACGGACTCGTGCTGCTCGACTTCGAAACTGCTCGCTGTGGGCCAGTTGAGTGGGATCTGGCAGCCTGGCCCGATAACGCGCTCGCGCTTTTCCCGCTGTCCACCGGCGAGCTGATCTTCACCCTGCGCCAGATGCGCCGCGTCTGCGTCGCTGCCAAATGCTGGGTCGCGCCGGACCGAGCACCAGAACTCCGCGAGGCAGCACACGTTCACCTCAAGCTCCTCCGCGGTGAGCCGCTGGACTAAGACGCTGAACGAGTATCTCGCGCAATGGGAGGCCTCGTTCCCGCGCGCATTGGAGGGAAGCCGTCGCCGGCGGGTAAACGACCTCTCCAACGGGCAAGGCGGGTCTCGGCTTTCGCGCTGTTTTCAGGCGGTCTGGCCGGGGCGTCGAGCGAACAGCCACGTGGTCGCTAGCCCCACCACGATCGCGACGACCGGCAGAGGGCACCACCAATGCTCCCAAAATGCCCCGAAACCGTGACTGCTCTCGCGTCCTGACCAGAAAATCCCGGCAAGGACAAGCAGGGAACCCACCAGGTAGCCAACGCGTCGCACTCCGCGATTGTAGGAGTCGCCGCAGGGCCGTCAATGGCCATCGACCACCTTCACGACCGGTAGTCGAACGCTCTTGGCGTCACCGTCCACGGTTCCTCGCCGGAGCGCCGAGACCGCTCTTCCGTGGCGAGATGCGCGTCGCCATAGTGCTATGCCAGATCGTGCTGGTAGGCGTAGCGCACGGCTTGGGCGCGGTCGCGGGCGCCGGTCTTGTAGAAGATGCGGTTGACGTGGGTCTTGACGGTTGCGGCGCTGACGACAAGCGTCTCGGCGATTTCGTTGTTCGACAGCCCGGCGGCGATCAGCCTCAGCACCTCGACCTCGCGCGGGGTGAGGTCGTCCGGGAGCGCCGGACCCGGTGCGCCGGCCGCAGTCGGCCGCCCGGAGCCGGCCGCAGCCGGCGGCGCCTCGATTGCGGCGGCGATGAGCCGCTGCTGCACCACCGGATCCAGGTGGGTGTCTCCCGCGACGAGCGCCCTGATCGCACGCTCGATCTCCTCGGCGCTGGCGTCCTTGGTCAGGTAGCCGCGCGCGCCGGCTTGGAGCGCGGGGAAGAGGAACTCGTCGTCGGCGTAGGTTGTCAGTACCAGTACGCGCGTTTCGGGGAGCGAGGCGACGATTTGGCGGGTCGCCTCCGCGCCCTCGAGGCGCGGCATTCGCAGGTCCATCAGCACGATGTCGGGCCGCTCTGAGCGGGCACGCTCGACTGCCTCGATCCCATCGGCGGCGGTCGCGACAATCTCGACGTCGTCTATCAATCCGAGCAGCATCGCCAGTCCGTCGCGGACAACCGGCTGGTCGTCTGCGATCAGGATGCGGATCGTCACGCGGGCAGCTCGATTTCAACCCGCCAGCCCTCGCCCGTTGGGCCGGCCGACAGGGTGCCGCCGGCCCGCTCAACCCGCTCGCGCAGCCCCTCGAGTCCGCGGCCGCCGCCCATGCCCTGGCGGGGTGGAGTGGCCGAAAGTCCGTTGTCGACCAACAGCCTCGTGCGGTCGTGCTCGTAGCGCACTGTGATCGTCGTGCACGCGCTCGGTGCATACCGGGCGACGTTTGTCAGCGCTTCCTGTGCGCCGCGGTAGAGCGCGAGGCCCGGATCGGCTGGAAGCGTTCGGGCTTCGCCTTCGATCCGCAGCGTGACGTCGAGATTCATGTCGGCCTTGTAGCTGTCGATCAGCGACGGGAGCTGGGACACCGTCGGCAGCGCATCCCCGCGGAGGGCTCCGACGGCTTGGCGGGCGTTGCGGAGCCCCGACTTGACGAGTTCGCTGGCGCGGTCGATCGCTTTGCTCAGAGGTGGCGTGGCGTGTTCGCGATCGGCGAGCCTCCGCGCCCCTTGGAGCTGGATCGCGGCCCCCGAGAGCGCATGCGCGAGCACGTCGTGCAGCTCGCTCGCGATCCGCCCGCGTTCGGCGATCGCCGCCGCGCGGGCCTGCTCATCCCGTGCATCCTCAAGCTGGGCGAGCAGGAGCTCGGTTTGGTTTTGGCTCTCCCGGGATCGCGTGAGGAACTGCGCGACGACTGCGAGCAGGACGGTCACGAGCATCTCGGCGGCGACAGCCGAGGAGGAGCTTCCGGCGATCGCCGTGACGGCACCGAGCGCGACGGTCACCGTGCCACCCATCGCCACTCCGACGTTGAACGGCAGCCGGGTGATCGCCATGAACACCGCGACGCCAGCCGCGACCCCGTTCGCTCCTTTGATCTGGAGGCCGGCGATCGCGACACCGGCGGCTCCCATCACCGCGATCACGGCTGCCTGGAGCTCGAGGCTGCGCTCGGGGAAGCCGTCACCGATCGCGATCAGGAGCATTGCGGCGAAGACGCACAGCGCGAGCGCCACGGCCAGCGCCTTGCCATGCAGTCCAGGGACCGGCTGGCTGTTGGCGCTGCCGAGCACCACAACGAGGATCACCACCCAGCCGAGCGGACGCAGCGTCTGTCGTTGCCGATGCAGGCGCTCATGAGCACGCGCCCGAGCCTCCGTCACCCGCTCGCTGTCCGGCGCTGACGCTCGCTGTAAATCAGTCACCGCAGTGCGGACGATAGAACGCCCGCCAGCCCGCGCGGGGCGGGCTGGCGGGCCGGGAAGCGGTGTGAAGCGCTGATCTTGGAGTGTCGCTGCTCATGCCGCGGCGGCGATCGCGGCGGCGGGGCCGGCCTGCATCACGTGGCGGCCACGGAGCTGGACGATCGCGATCCGGGTGCTGACCTCAAGCATCGCCATCAACACCAGCGCAACGGGCCACGCGGCGGCGCCGATGTGATGGGCGATGCTGAAGCTGGCGACCGCGTGGCGCGCGCCGTGGGAGAGGGCGAACGCGAACACCATCCGCGAGCCGATCCCGGCGATCAACAGCGCGCCGGCGATCCAGCCCACACGGGCGACCGCGAGACCGCTCTCGCCGGCACGGACATGGGTAGCGAAGCCGCTCGCCACGCCGAGGGCGAGGCCGAGCGTCCCGAGAGCGACGATAAGCACCAGGTCGTTGCCGGCGGTCGGGATCGAGCGGACGTACAAATGCGCGACGTAGGCCACGATCGCCAGCGGGATGATGAAGCTGCGGCGGTCAAGGTCCCGCTCGCGAGCCTGACGAAAGACAATCAGAACGAATACTGCGTTGATGAGGTAATCAGTAGTTCTCATAGGCGCCATGATCTGCCTCCAGCGCCCGCCTGTCGTCAGCCCCAGAGTTGAACCGCGGGTTGATCTCAGACCTCAACCCGTGGGTTGATCGCGGTTCGGGATGGCGGCCGCAAGTCGGGCGATCCGCACCCAATTCGGAGCGCACGCGTGGCTGCGAATCGCCAAAACCGTGCCAACCTGCGCGCGCGCCAGCGCTCGCGCTACCGATCTTGCTGAGGACCGGTCACCAGACCGCCATGACCCGTATAGGCGTCGAGGAGTAGCGCCGCTGCGGCCGGCGCCACGGACGCCAGTCCTCGACGACCGTCGTCGGCCACCTGGACCGACCGGTCGTGTCCGATAGCAGTCGCGCGCCGATCCGCCGCGCAGGCGCGACCCCCGCCGCTGCGGGCGCGCACCCGCGTTCATACCGCAGGGCGACCGTTCGCCGCGAAGACACAATAAGACCACCGCACCGAAAGGAGGCAGCACCGAGATGAAGACGATCGGCACCGAGGAGCACTTCGTCACCGAGGAGGTCGTCACCGCGTGGAGCGG
The DNA here is from genome assembly GCA_963723675.1 of uncultured Solirubrobacterales bacterium. Taxonomy (GTDB): domain Bacteria; phylum Actinomycetota; class Thermoleophilia; order Solirubrobacterales; family Solirubrobacteraceae; genus Palsa-465. The sequence goes on from CAVRRW010000001.1 coordinate 347,635, forward strand.
CCTCGACTCTGCCGCGGGGGAGGACTCGCGGTCCAGCGTCCCTCCGGGGGAGGTGGGGGAGCGATTGCGCGAGGTCGGGGAGCGCCGGATCGCGGCGATGGACGAGGCGGGGCTGGACGTCCAGGTGATCTCGCTCACCTCGCCGGGCCTCCACAACCTTCCGGCGGACGAAGCGACCGGCCTGCAGGTCGAGACGAACGACCGCATCGCCGAGCTCGTGAACGCCCACCCGGACCGGTTCCAGGGGTTCGCCACCCTCGCCGCCCCCGCGCCCGCCGCCGCCGCGCACGAGCTCGAGCGCGCGGTCACCAAGCTTGGCCTCAACGGTGCCCTCATCTTCGGCCGCACCGGTGAGCGCAACCTTGACCATCCCGACAACTGGCCGATCTTCGAGGCGGCTGCCTCGTTCCGCGCTCCGCTGTACATCCACCCGCAGGTCCCGCAGCCGCGGGTGCGGGCTGCGCTATACGCGGGCTTCGACGACGCCATCGACAACGCGTTCGCCACCTACGGCATCGGCTGGCACTACGAGTCCGGCGTGCAGTTCCTCCGGCTCGCGCTCGCCGGTGTGTTCGACCGCTTCCCTGACCTCCAAGTCCTCCTCGGCCACTGGGGCGAGGTCGTCCTGTTCTATCTCGACCGGGCGGACGGCCTGGCCATACAGGCCAAGCTCTCCCAGCCGTTCTCGCAGTACGTTCGCCGAAACGCCTACATTACGGCCGGCGGCGTCTACAGCCAGCGCTACCTGCGGTGGGCGGTCGAGGTGGTCGGCGCGGAGCGCATCCTGTTCGCGACCGACTACCCGTACCGGCCCGGCCCCGACGGCGGCGTTGAGCACTTCCTTCAGACCGTGGGACTCAACCGAGCCGACCAGGACCGGGTCGCCGCCGGCAACTGGGATGCGCTCGTGGCCGGCATCCGGCGCTGACCATCGCCCCGGCCCGTGACCCCTCCAGGCGTTAATGTGAGCAGTAGCACGTGAACAAGGGGCACGCCGAGCGGCCAGCGCTGCATCCGTGGCCGCACGCGCATTTTGGAGCCGGCGTGGCCGCACGCGCAGCTTGGAGCCGGCGCGGCCAGTCCCGCAATGCGCGGGACTCGAGCACGCGCCAGCCCGGATGCTTGAACGTCGTTGCTAACGAGTCAGGCCGGAGCGGAAGTGCGTGCCGGCATCGAGCTGGCTCCTGAGTTCGACGAGCACAAGCATTCTCGGCTCGCCATCGCGAGATAAGCGTTCGCCGAAAGCGAGCGCCACGGCCCACAGTGCTTCGGGGCCGCGGCGCGCGTCAGCGCGCCGATGGCCACCTTGATTCAGTAAAGAAAGTTGGAATCAGGCGCGTGGAGGCCGTCTGTCTGACTAGCGCCGAGCTGGTCCTGAGACGAAAGCTGGGGGAAGCGACGAGCCGCGACGACCAGCTCGCGGCCGGCATCGGCGATCTTGTGGGCTCGCGTGTCCCCAGAAATGTCCCGACCTCAGCAATTCTGACCTCCTGTAACTGCACTGAGCCACACTCAAGCGCCCGCACCTAACGGAACTGCGCTGCAAATGAGCGACTCTTAATCCCAACGTTGGAGGTTCGAGTCCTCCACGGCCCATATACTGACTGACTGAGAAGCTCCGTAGATACCGGGCTTTTATTTGTGCGGGATCGGGGCGTGCGGGAAAGCTGACCCCAATACGTCCCGAGCTGCTGACCGAGCCATGCGTGAGTCGTCGCTTGAGTCGTCGCTGGTCACGCGGCCGAGCTCGAGCCGGCTCCCAGCTCCTCCTTGGCGCGGTCGGGCTTGAAGAAGACGCGGTCGGCGACGACGGCGTTGACAGTCTCCTCCGGACGTTCGACCACCAACCGCGTGCCAAGCTCGCTGTGTTCGACCGGGACCATCGCGTAGCCGATGTTCTTCTCGAGACGTGGTGAAAAGCAGGCTGAGGTGACCTTGCCGATCGGTGTTCCGTCCTTCATGACCGGGAAGAAATCGGGCATTGAGCCGTCGCTGTAGGCGCCGAGCCGCGCGCCTCCGAGCTCCACGCCCACGAGCTTGCGGGTGACGCCGCGCTTTGCGACCTCGCGCAGCGCCTCGCGGCCGATGAAGTCCTGCTCCTGCTCGAGCTCGACCATCCACCTGTAGCCGTATCCGACCTCGTAGGGGTTCTCCTCGATCGTCATATCGCACCCGTGGGCCAGAATCCCTCCCTCGATCCGACGGATATGGCAGGGGCCGATTGGCGCAAGGCCGTGTGGCTCGCCGGCTTGGATCACCGCGTCCCACAGCTTGACCCCGTCGCGGCTGGCGGCGCGGAGATAGAGCTCGTACCCGAGCTCGCCAGAATAGCCCGTGCGCGAGATCACCATCCGCATGCCATCGAGCTCGCGCTCCACCATGTGGTAGTAGGGCAGCCCGAGGATGTCGGCGCCGAACAGGTCGGTCATGACCTCCCTCGACTTAGGTCCCTGGATCTGGAGCGGACCGACATCCGGCTCGGTGATCGTCACTCGCATCCCCGCGTGGTAGGCCAGGCCCTTGGCCCACAGCAGAACGTCGCTGTCGGCGAGCGAGAGCCAGAAGTGGTTCTCCCCCAGTCGCAGCAGCACCGGGTCGTTGATGATGCCCCCGAGCTCGTCGGTAATAAAGGCGTACTTGCACTCCCCTACCGCGCACCGCTCGAGGTTGCGCGGTGTGAGCATGTTCGTGAAGCGAAAGGCATCCGGACCGCTGATCTCGACCTGGCGCTCGGCGCCGCCGACATCCCAGACTGTCACCCCCTCGAGTAGCTGCCAGTACTCCTCGATCGGATCGCGGTACAGCCGCGGGTGATAGTGATGGTTATAGACGCTGTACAGCCGGACACCGTGACGGCGCGCCCCGTAGTAATAAGGGGACTTCTTGATCCGCGTGTACAGCAGAATGCCCGGATGAGGGTTGAGCCGGTCAGCCATCGTCCCGTCTCCTTACTTGTGCAGGGGCCCGGCGTCAAGCGCAGGGTCCGGGGTTGTCGGGTCGAACTGCTGTTGGCTGGTGGTGCGTGCGCGCGGTTGGTGGTGTCTGTGTGGTGCGCGCGGGCGCCCAGCCTTACTTCGGTCCACGGTCCGGGTTGTCTCCGGGCCGGCGACATGATGTTTGATGGGGTGATCCCGCTGGGGGGAGCGTTGCGGTCGCTCAGTCTTTCGAGGCCGTCCACCTGGTGGCGGCGGCAGGACACTGCCGGGAGCTGGGCGCGGCGCATCTGGTTGACCAAGGGCTTGACGCGCGCCGAAAAGGTCATGCGGGCTGAACTGCCTCCTCGCCGAGCTCGCACAGCGTGTGGTAGCTGCGCGTGAGCAGCTTGCGCGCGACCGACAGGCAGGCGCGGTTGCCGCCGATCCGCTCCTTGGTGGCCAGGTAGTACTCGCGGTCGGGACTACGCTCGCCTCGTCTGGCGACCTGAGCGGCCTCATACAGCGCCCACCGCAGCGCGGGTGGTCCCTGGCGGCTGAGGTGTCCAGAGGAGCGGCGCTGGTCGGACTGATGCACGGTGATGTCCATCCCGGCGTAACGGACCGCCTGCCGGGAGGAGGAGAACCGGGTGCAGTCGCCGAGCTCGGCGAGGGTCGTGACCGCGGTCAGCTCCCCGATCCCGTAGTGGGCCATCAGCGCCTTGCATGCGACCCGCCGGCGCGCGTACGCCCGCAGCTCCCTTGTCCAACAAGGCCAGCTGGCGGTCCAGCGCGTCGACCATCGCCAGTGCGGCCGTGACCTGCTCGCGCGCCGAGGCCGACAGCGGCTGGCCGGCGAGCCACTCGCGGCCGTCGCCCACCATCAGCCGGCGGCGCTGAGGGCAACCGTGGTGATACAGCGTCGCCTGGATCCGCTGCTGCCACTCCCCACGCTGCTCAGACAGCATGTGCCGCAACCGTACGCGCGCACGAAGATCGAGAATGTGATCGGGCGGGATCCACCACTCCGGCAGCCGCTTGACCATCAACAGCTCCCGCAGATGCCTCGCGTCCGCGCGATCGCCCTTCGCGCGCTTCTTCGCTCCCCGCAGCCCCGCCGTCTCCGCCGGCTCGGCCAAATCCACCACCGCACCGACCCGACGCAGCTCCTCAACCACGAACCGCCAGCCCGTCGTCGCCTCCAACGCGACCTCGAGCTCGCAGCCGCGAAAACGCGACAAGAACCTCCGCACCGCGGCGCGATCCGCCCGCGCCACACGCGTCCGCTGCACCTCGCCGGTGCCGGTATCGATCCACTCGCCGGTGATCTGTCCTCGATGCTGATCAAGTCCCATTACGATGCTCACAAGGGGCCTCCTCAAGCTCCACGGTTTGAACGCCTGCGCGGACACGCTCCGCGCTTGAGCTGAGGAGGTCCCTACACGTCGGGTCAGACGGACTGCTCATGACATCTTTCGTCGAGCGGACGTTCCGCTCAGAAATCTTAGGTGCGGGCTCCTTGCAGCGCGGAGCAGATCCCGTGACGCAAACTCGAGGATGCGGTTCGACGAAGAGAAGCCTCAGGTCCGGCGCGCGCGCCGGACTATTCAGCCGCTGCCCCAAAATGATCAAGAAGGCGTATCGAGTACCAATGCGGCCAAGGAACATCCGGGCCCGCTGCCGTGTACTCCTTGTCCAGGGTCACCAGTAGCCACACGAGCTCGCTGCGAACCGGCTTCGTTCCCAGGATTTGCGGAAGCTCGGATAGCTTGAGCAGCCAGTCGGCATACCAAGAGGCCCAGTCGGGATCGTCGCCGTCCACGATGCGATATACGAGGTGGTGCGTCTCGCCGGCCTCGTGGAGCAGCGCGGCGATACGGCTGGACTGGTCGGTCATGTCCCTCAGTCTGGCGAAATCGCCCTTCTCCCGCTCGGAGCGCCTCCCCCGCTGAAATCTGCTCGGCTTAGATCCATTGCGATAGTTGCCGCGTGGGCGAGCAGGTGTCGCGGACCGGAGGCGGACGCAATGGGACGTGCCTCCTGTCCGCCCGAAGCGGGATCGACGAGGATGCTTATGCGGTGATGCAATGCGGAGGCGACGCCCTATGAGCGGAGGCGAAGGCCTGTGAGCAGTGCCGTAGACGCGTACACTGAGAGAGGCTCTCGTCGCGCCGGCTGAGGTTCCTGGTGGAGGCTCTGTGGCGCGGCGCTCTGAGGAGAGCGAGGCGGACCGTCGCGTGTTGCAGTCGATTGGGTTCATGCGGTGGGTGATGTGGCTCCCGGCCCTGTCGTTGGTCTGCGTTGGGTGCGGCGAGGGGACGACCCGGGTCCGGCGCGATGTCATTCCGGTTGCGGGCGCGGTTCGGGCGCGGTCGCCGGCATTGACGGTTGCTCGGCCCGTGGATCCTTCGAGGTTCGCGCGGGGGGCATGCGTGGCGTTCTCGCCGGCATCGACCGGGCGCCACCTGACCGTCTTTCTGGATGCCGGTCATGGCGGCCGGGATCCTGGAGCGGTGGGCAGGACCGCCTCGGGCCAGACGATCGAGGAGGCAACGGAAACGCTCGCGGTGGAGTTGGAGACGATGGCGATTCTGCGCGCGCACGGGTTCCGCGTTGTCGTCTCTCGCACGCGCGACAGCTCCGTGCTGCGCCTCGGCCCCGATGACGTGTCGGGTGCGGCGCTGACCGTCGAAGGCTCGCATGCGGACGTCTTGGCCAGAGACGTCTGCGCCAACGACGCCCACGCCAATGCGCTCGTGGGGATCTACTTCAACGCCGGCGCCTCGTCGAATGCTGGATCCGTCACCGGCTACGACGCCGCCCGGCCGTTCGCCGCGGAGAACCTGCGGCTGGCACGGCTCCTTCAGGCGGATGTGCTGGGGGCGATGAATGCGCGGGGCTGGGGGATCCCCAACGACGGAGTGCAGCGGGACGAGGGGCTCGGTTCGGCGCTGAATGGTCGGGCGCTGGCGTATGACCACCTGGTATTGCTTGGCCCCGCCGACCGCGGATACGTGCCCACCCCGAGCCGCATGCCCGGGGCTTTGATCGAGCCGCTGTTCATCACGGACCCGTTCGAGGGCTCGATCGCGGCCAGCCGCCAAGGGCAACAGGTGATCGCGGGCGCTCTGGCCACAGCGATCGAGCAGTATTTTGGCGGCCGTGTCCAGGCCTGACCTTAGCCGGGGGGCTTGCCTGGCCGCGGTGCTAGGCCTGATCGGGATCGCCGGATGCGGCGGCTCCGGCGCTCCGCGTCGGCCGATCGGCCGCCAGCCGTCCTCGAGCATCAGCCGCGCGAGCGCACCCCACGCCACGCCCCCCACACCGACGGCGAAGCCCCGAGAAGCCCAAACGCACCGCGTGCTGATCGGACAGATCCCCGACCGGCTCCCGACCAGGCGGCATCTGGTCGCACTCACATTCGACGCCGGCGCCGACAACGCCGGCGCGCCGAAAATCCTAGCCGCGCTGGCCAGAACCCGAGCAACGGCCACGTTCTTCATGACTGGACGATGGGCCCACCTGTACCCGCGGTGGGCGAGACGGATCGCGGCGCGCTACCCGATCGGCAACCACACCTTCGACCACCAGGATCTCTTGAGGCTCACGCTGTCCGGCGTCAGCCGCGAAGTGCTCATGGCCAGCGCCGCGATCCACCAGGCCACAGGCCGCCCTCCGGTCGCGCTGTTTCGCTTCCCGTACGGGTCGAGCGGTCCGAGCACGCTCGCGCTGGTCAACCGCCTCGGCTACACAGCGATCGGCTGGAGCGTCGACACGCTTGGCTGGGAGGGAACCTCGCTAGGACAGTCCATCGCCTCGGTGACCTCACACGCGCTCGCTCACCTTCAACCGGGTGAGATCATCCTCATGCACGTCGGCGCCAATCCCGACGACCACTCGACACTCGACGCGGATGCCCTTCCCGGGATCATCAGCGCGATCCGCGCTCGCGGGTTCCGATTCGTCACCCTGAGCGACTACTTCTGAGTGCCACGCGCGCTCCGCCGCAACCCTCACCCCGACATGTGCTCTCCGATGTCCGAGCGCCAGTCGTGGGGGCCGGCGATCCCCGTAGCGACCAGCGCCAGCTCGAGGGATCACGATGGTTCGCTGAGTCTGGAGTCTCGGCTGAGCTTGGCTGGAGGCTCGGCTCAGGGGCGCAGTCTGACCCGGTCTCGGGGCTGCAACGTCGCGGGTTTCAGGCGCGGGTTTAGGTGTTCGAGCCTCGCCAGGTTGATCCCGGTCTTGGCGGCGATCGAGCCGAATGAATCGCCGGGTCGCACCGTCCAAAAGCGCGGCCCCGGCGGCTTGGGACGCGGCGAAGGTGGGTGGCGCCATAGGTTTAGGCGCTGTCCCGGGACGATGCTTTGCGGGTCGATGTTGCGGTTATACGCCTCGAGCTGGCCGATGCTCAGGCCGGTCCTGTCTGAAATCTTCGAGAGGGTGTCGCCCGGCCGTACCGTCCAGTAGGGACGGAGCTTACGAACCGTCGCATGGACGGATGTCTTCGGCTTGCGGTGCGAGCCACCGCTTCCGGGAGAGGTCGCAACGACGACGACGACGGCGGCGACGATCGTGGCAAGCGCAGCGACAGCGAGGAGGCGCGGAATCCGGCCTCGTGGTTGGGGGGCTGCCGCGATCTGTACCGTCGGTGCGATTCTCCCAACGGCGCTTGACTGTGGGATGCGAACTTTGACTCATCGGGCCGAGGATTGCCAGCGCGAGACGCTTTTTTTCGTGCAAGCCCGACCCGGCGGCGGCATGGCTCGCCGCCGGCTGGCGGGGTGTGCGGCACGAACACGCACCAAGCAGCCGCTCGATCTCCCCGCGCCCGAGAACGCGCTGGCGACGGCGCTGTGGCTGTGGACGCTCATCGCGCTCGAGCCGCTCGACCGGATCCGGCCGCGACCCAGCCTCGCCGGCGCGCGAACCGCATGACGCTGTGGAGAGAAGCAAGAAACGTCACCGGATCGCCCGCGGCCGGGCTCAGCGGTGACCCGAGGCGCCGCGCGCAAAGGCGTCCCAGCAGTTAGGCTCAGCGCGAGAGGATGAGCACATCGGTAATCCAGCTGCTCCGAGCAGACCCCGACCTTGCGGAGCACATGCCCCCCCAGGCACGGCACCAGGCGAGTGAACTTGTGCCGACGCGGGTATTCCGCGTGTCGAAACACCCATTCCGCCAACTGCATTCGAGGGGCTCGAGGGAGTGCAACTCGTCCACAGCATCGGTGAGCGCATCACGCTGCGCGTGGTCGGCCGACTGGCGCCGGTACTCCGCGCGATCGCTGATCGCGACCCGGTCGATGTCGTTGCCCGTCACGCCGACCTGGACGAGCTCTTCCTGTCCTATTACCGGGAGCAGGAGCCTGAGCATGCCACTTGAAGTCGCACGCCTGGAGCTCAAGACCCGGGCGCTTGGACACCTGCCGCTTACGATCTCCGGAGCGGGGATCGTGACGGCAGCTCGGTTGCGGACGCGGTTTCGATTGCATGCGGCTAGGGGTTTGGCCGCATCTCGATCAACCCGGCAGTGGTCTCGATCTCGGTTTCGAAGGGCTTGCAGCGCGCGCGCAGCCGGCGCACGATGTCCTGGGCTTCTGGCGGTGAGGCCGCACGCGTGAAGCAGTGGTCCAGCGCGAGCGGCAGCGCTTGAAACCGGTGAGGTCCGTGGGCATCGAGCTCGATGAGCCACAGTAGGCCCATGTCGTTGCGCAGCTCGGGATCGACGGCGTAGTCGTCGAGGAAGTCGCCGAGGTCGAAAATGACGCGCCGCGCGACACCCTGAAAGACGTGAGCCGAGTGACCGGCGATCAGGGTCGCGCCGGCCGCGACCAGCGCGTCGGCGGCGTCGCGGACCGGTGGGGTCGGCGCGGCGACCATGTTCGGCCCCCAGTGCGGCGTCACCAGCACGGCGTCGCTGTCAGCTCCCGGTCGCACCGCTTCGCGCGTCCAGTCAGCCGGTCCTCGGTCGAGCTTGGCGAGCGCGATCCCCGGACGCTCAGGACCGGCCGCGTAGGCCGCTGGATGGTCGGAGAACGCGACGAGCCGCAGGCGCAGTTCACCGCAGCGGATCACACGCGGCGCGCGCGCAGACGCCTCGTCCGCGCCGGCGCCGACGGTCGCGACGCCGGCGGCGTGCAGGTGCGCGAGCGTGTCAAGCAGCGCGTCCGGTCCGTAATCGAGCGCATGGTTGTTGGCCAGCGTGACCGCGACCACGCCCAACTCGGCCAACCGCTCGGCCGCGACGACGGGCGCCCGAAAGAAGAACCGCTTGTACGGATCGGGGAACGCCCTGCCGCGATCAGAGATGCAGCACTCGAGGTTGAGCACGAACGCATCCGCGCTCGCGATATGCGCGGCGACCTCGGCCGCCACAAGCGGCGCCGCCGGGTCTGCGGCGAGCACTCGCGCCACCCCGCGCCCGAGCATCGTGTCTCCGGCCAGCGCGACCGTAACCGTCACCCGGACTCCTCCGCGAACGCGTGCTCGCCCATCAGTCGAACGAAACGCGCCCTGCTCACCATCGCGACACGACGCAGGACCGCGGCCTCCTTGACGTGCAGCGCGACGTCCTCGCTTCCGCCAGGTCCGATCGGCGCTACCAGCCGACCGCCGCAGACGAGCTGCTCGGCGAGCGGCTGAGGAACCCGCAAAAACGCCGCCGCGACAACGATCCGATCAAACGGAGCCGCCCGCGGCAGGCCGCGCGTCCCGTCCCCAACCACCACGTGTGCATTCCCGACGCCACACCGCACCAGGCTTGCGCGCGCCGTCTCAGCGAGTTTCGGCCACCGCTCGACGCTCCACACCACCCGCGCGAGCCTCGCCAGGACCGCCGTCTGAAATCCATAGCCGGTGCCGACCTCGAGCACCCGCTCGGTACCGCACAACGCCAGCGCCTCGACCATCTTCGCCACCAGCGACGGCTGCGTCGTCACCTGACCGTGCGGGATCGCCAGCGGCACATCCTCATAGGCGCGAGACCGCTGGTCGCGAGGCACGAACTCGTGGCGCGGGAGCGCTGCAAACGCATCCAACACCCGCCCGTCGCAGACCCCGACCGCGACCAGCGCCCGGCCAAGATCCGCGCTCCCAACCATGACGCTGTGTATATCCGGTCCCCCCACCCGGCGCCCCTACGCTCGCCCAATGGCCAGGGTCGCGGTCGATCGACTTCGGAGACTTCTGATCGGTTCGGCAGCGCGGTTCACATGACGTGTGAGCGCATCCTGATCGGGCCCAGCGCATCGTCGTCGCTGCTGGCAAGGACAGTGCGACGGGTGCCGGTCGGAACCCTTCGGCCGGTGGCCCGGCTGCGAGCCTGGGCGGGCGACACGAACTTGAGGGTATAGCTGTGGGTCGCCGTGGATGCGCTGCGCGTCGAGCCGATCAACACCTCGGGGCCGAGGACCCACTCGCCGATCGGCAAGGGTTCAAGGCAATGCCGGGCGGCAGCGATCTAGGCGATGGTGCGCGCGGGCAGGACCTCTTTGACCATCGCCTTGAGGTATTCGCGCTCGCCGGAGGCGATTGTTTCGCGCAGCCGCTCGGCGACGTTCGGGTTGTGGGCGAGCAGGTCGCAGCCCCAGGCGATGGCCGTGGCGGTGGTTTCGTGACCCGCGGTTTTGTGACGATGAGTTCTCGAGCCGGCCGCGGTCAAACGCGAGAGACCTCCGACCGATGGGAGACCGACGCGATGGCTGAGTATGTGCAGCTCGATGGGCTGCGTACCTGGTATCAGGAGCACGGCGACGGCTCACCGTTGGTACTGCTTCACCCCGGCGGGGCTGGGGTCGACTCGCGCGCCTGGCGGCCGAACCTCGGTGCGCTGGCGGCTCATTTTCGCGTCTACATGCCCGATCGGCGCGGCCACGGCCACACCCCGGATGTCGAGGGTCCGATCACGTTTGAGGCGATGGCCCAGGACACGATCGCGTTCCTCGAGACCGTGGTCGGCGGCGCGGCGCACGTCGTTGGCTGCAGCGACGGTGCCATCGTGGCTCTGCTGGTCGCGCTGCGCCGTCCTGACCAGATCGGCCGCCTGGTGCTCGTCGCCGGCGTGTTTCATCACGACGGCTGGGCGCCCGGCGTGATCGACCCCGACGCGGAACCGCCCGAGTTTCTGGAGAGACTCTATGGCGAGGTGTCTCCGGACGGTCCCGAGCACTACCGCGTGATCGTCGACAAGCTGGCGCAGATGCACACACAGGAGCCAACATTGGCCGTGAGCGATCTAGGCGATGTCAAGGCCCGCACCCTGGTGATGGTCGGCGATGACGACGAGGTCACCCTCGAGCATGCCGTCGCGATGTACCGCGGGCTCCACGACGCCGAGCTGATGGTGGTGCCCGGCACCTCCCACGGACTCCTTGTCGAGAAGCCCGCGCTGTGTAGCAGCGTGATCGTTGAGTTCCTCACCAACGACCCCGCGCCGACGATTGCACCGATCCGCCGCGCCCGTCTTCCACGACCATAAGCGAGAAGGAGCGTTGCTCTGAGTTTGGCGAGCTCGGCGCGCGGCGGCGACGAGCACCGTCACCTGGTGCCCGTTTGACGGCGCGACGATACAGGCCAGCTCGCGATTTCTCGATCGTCCCGAGCATCAATCTCCTAGGGTCATCCGATGAAGGAGTGGAAGTCGCCCAGTGGCTCCGGCAGGGTGGGCTTGAACGGCTTGAACTTGTAGGGCTTGCCCGTGTCGAAGCCGACCTTGCCGGCCGCCGCCTTGTCGATAAATGGGGTGAGCGCCTTGACCGCCTTGCCGATCTTGGTCCAGCGCAGGGTGCGCTCGTAGCCGTTGTTGTTCGGCGGATCGACGCTCTCGGCCTTTCCCTGGATGCCCGTGACCTTCTCGATCGGACCGCCGTCGTCAGCCGCCACTCCGGGAGCGACGACTCGCGCCAGCGTGCGGTGGTCGCTCTCGATTCCCATGATCCGCGCAGCGGTCACGCGCAGAGCCGGGGTACTGAAGTCGCGCACGCCGACCAGGTAGGCGGCGATGAACGCGTCCTCGAGCGTCACCAGCACGTTCAGAGTGGTCTGAGCGTCGGAGAACATCTTCGACGGGTAGTAGAAGGTCGTGAACGGGGAGGGCTCGCGTGTGACGCTTGTCTCGAGCCGGTAGTGGGACATCTCTTCCTCGCGCGCTGCTCTTAGGTATCCCTGGTCGTCGGACTGAAGGCGCGAGAAGAACGGCGCCTTGTCGATGATGTTCGTGTAGGTCGTGACCGCGAGCGCCTCGGCGATCTGTGCGGCGCCGATGATCGCGACGTCAGCTTTGGTGACGCCGCCGGTCTTTGCTTCGGCGAACGATGGGACGAGCGCGTCGAGCGCGGAGCCGCCCGCGAGGGCGGCGGCGCCGGCGGCTGTGGTCCGTCTGAGGAATTGTCTGCGGTTCGGCGACGGCTGCGCGAGCGTATCGGGCATTGACGAGTCCTCCTTCAGAGAGTGCTTTCCTCGACTTGTACGCGCGGGCGAATGGATCGGATCACTGCCGCTGGCCGCCCAGGCCTCCGTGCAGGTCGACCCGGAACCGCGGGCTCGAGCCGCACGACCCTGAACCATGGTCTGAAGCGTGGACCGCAGGTTGGCCTTGAACTTCTGGCGCGACGCGCAGCCCACCCCAGGCGGACCATCGGCCACCACCTCCAGATGGGTGGGCGGCCACCACCGCGGGTAGGTGCGGGCAATCGACCAGGTGAACACCCCGGTCGATCGGCGCGGCCACGTCCCACTCACCAATGCACGCGTACACGGCAGCCACCGGCAGTGTTCGGGGCCGGCGCCGATCGGAGCGCTGCTTCAGGCCAACCGCACGACGATGATCGGCTTGCGCGTGGGCACCTGGCTGCCGTACGGCCGCCGCTCGGCGGTGACGAGCACCGCCTTCACGCCGCGCACCCCACCGGGCACCGCGACCGAGCCGCGGGTGGTCTCAAACAGCGCCCCGGCCGGCACCGGCGCGTTTGCGCCGCGCTTCACCCACATCTCGTAAATCAGCTGTGCCGGCACCGGCGGCAGCCGGGCAAAGACGAGCCGGGCGTGGCCGCCGGACACGCGCACGGACGCGCTCGCTCCCGGGGTGGACACGACCCCTGCGTACGTCCGCACCGAGCCACCACCGAGCGAGAACACGCCGATCACGATCACAAGCACAACCAGGACGGTCGCGGCCGCGGCGAGAACCGGCACAGGCCGGCCCCCCCGCGGCAAGATCGAGCGCGCCCGGTGCCGACGCTCGCGCCGCTCGGCTGGATCAGCCGCGGCGGGCAGCGCCCCCTCGTCGCGGACCGGGCCCATCACGCGCTGCTTGAGCTCCGGTGGCGCCGGCCGGAACGGCGCGAGTGCGGGCAGCGCCTCAACGGCAGTTCGCATCGCGGCCAGATCGGCCTGGCATTGTTCACAGGCGGCGAGGTGTTCTTCGAACTGGCACAGCTCGTGCTCCTCCAGCGCGCCCAGCGCGTACGCGGCCACATCGCCCTCCCAGCGCCCGTGCCCATTGCTGTTTGCGTGCCCGGTCATTGTGTCCGGTCTCCCACGGCCGCTGGATTGCCGGCAACGTCCGCGAGCTGTGCCTGGAGCTTGAGCAGCCCGAGCCGCATACGCCCCTTGACCGTCCCCACCGGCTGCTTGAGCTTGGTAGCGATCTGCGTATGCGTCAAGCCATCGAAGTAGGCGAGCTCGATCACCCGCCGCTGCTCGTCGGGAAGCGCCTGGAGCGCCCGGCGAACCTCCGCAGCCTGCTCGCGCGCCTGCACCTCCCTGTCGATCCGTTCAGGCGCCTCCAGCCGCTGCTCGATCCCCTCGCTACTCGCCCGCCGCCGCTCATGCACGGCCACGCGGCGCAGCCGGTCGATCGCCGAGTTGTGCACGATCCCCAATAGCCAGGACCGAACCTCCCCACGCGCGGGGTCATATCGATCCCGTCCGCGCCACAGCGACAGAAACGCGGCCTGAACCACATCTTCTGCATCCCCGTGCGCGCCGCAGATCCGACACGCGAGCGAGTAGGCCACATCGCTGTGACGATCGTAGATCACCTTGAACGCCTCAGCGCTCCCGTCCCGCGCGAGCGCGATCAGCTCACCATCGGCGAGCTGGGGCAACGCGGCCAGCGACGCGGCGACGCGGCGGGATCTCGAACGAAGTGCAGGCGGCATCGTGTCCGGCCGCTTTATACGCGGCCAGAGCACGTTCGTCCACCCGAGGCACCGAACGGCCCGCGGCTGCAACAGCGACGCTGTTGGTATCGGTCAACCCGGTTCAACCTCTTGCGCGCTACCGCGACATAGGGACGCTGGGTGCGGGCGGTATGGCCGGCAGCAATCCACCGGGGCCCACGACGCCGTCCGCTCCGATCGCACAGACGGCTGCCGCGCCCCGCACCGCCTCGCCATCGAGCGGGACGCCGGCGGGCGCGCCGGTACCCGGGAGCCCAGTGGGCGCGGTGGAGTCGTTCTACGAGCTGGCGGCCGCCCACCGCTATAGCCAGGCCTGGGCACTGGCCGATCCGACCTTCCGCAGCCAACTCGGCGGCTATCAGAGCTTCCAAGCCGGACAGGCGGCGGATCGCTCGATCACCTTCAACACCGCTCGAGTGATCCGGCAGGCCGCCGACGGCGCCACCGTCTACGTCCAGACCACCTCCGTGCGCACCAGCGGCACCGAGCGCTGCGCGGGCACGGTCCAGCTGGTCTCTGTCAGCCAGACCGCCCGATGGCTCGTACACATGATCGGCATCGGCTGTCGGTAGCACCGGCGTGCCCTGAGACCAACGCGCATCTGCCGGTCGCGCCTAAACGTTGCCGTCGCCGTCGCTCGGGCCACCGTTGTTATCGGCGTCCCCGTCACCGCCGTTGTGCTGCGGGATACCGCCACTCGCGGCCGGGGGTTGGGTCGGTGCGGGGGTGGTCGCCGGCGTCGTCGGCGGTGCAGGGCGCGGAGGCGCGCTCGGCGCCGGCCTCGGCGCTGGCGACGGCGTCGCGCTCTTCACCGGCGCCGGTGCGGGAGGCGCCGGGGTCGTGGCCGCCGGAGCCGGAGCGGTGGCTGGGACGACCGGCTGCGCGTGCGCATGATGGGCGCGAGGATGGTGGCGGGGGGCGCTATGGACGCG
This sequence comes from uncultured Solirubrobacterales bacterium, assembly GCA_963723675.1. Classification (GTDB taxonomy): domain Bacteria; phylum Actinomycetota; class Thermoleophilia; order Solirubrobacterales; family Solirubrobacteraceae; genus Palsa-465. The sequence goes on from CAVRRW010000001.1 coordinate 362,659, forward strand.
AGGGTGATGGCGTGAGGCGTGGCGGCTCGGTGCCGGCGTGGTCACGGCCGCAGCGGTGGTGGTCGGGGCCTCGGCGGTCGGCTTTGCCTTCGAGGCGCCGCCGCATCCTGCGATCGCAATCGCCGCGACGATCGGCAGTGCGAGCAGCGCGGTGCGGAAACTGTTCTTGGTGGTCGGCATGTCAATCGTCTCGGTTCTGGTGGATGGGGGGTGTCGGTTGGTGTCGTTGATGGGTGTGGGGTATCGGTGTGCAGTGTCGGGGTTTGGTTATCAGTTGCGGTGTCGGTGTCGGGCGGAAGTGTCAGCTGATGAAGTGATCGATTGCGTAATCGAGTTTCAGGTGCTCGCGCGCCCACGCGCTCGGCTGCGCGGCGGCGACGAGCACCGTCACCTGGTGCCCGTTTGACGGCGCGACGATGCAGGCGAGCTCGCGATATCTCGATCGGTTCGTCGCATAGTCGTCGACCAGGCACGACGCGCGTCCGGCAGCGAGCCTGACATCGTTGTGAGCGGCGATCAACCGTACGTTGCGGTCGCCTTCGTCGGCGTTGTGGTGTAGGCGAAAACGCGCCCACCCGTGGAGGCGCTCGGCGCTGTCGGCAGGGGTCGCGTTGAGGTAGGCCCGGATCGTCCCATTCGCGTTGAACAGCGCAGCCGAGGCGGTGCCGGGATCGCCGTGCACCGCTCGCCAGCTGGACGGGTAGGGCAGCGCTGCGCCCGATGGCAGCCGCAACGCGCTCCAACCGCCCGCCAGATCGGACGACGTTTGCGCGCTCGCCGGCTGCTTGGGCACGACCGGTCCGGCGCCCACCTGGCCGGGGGCTCCGGCTCCGGGCCCGGCGCCGGAGACGCAGCCGGCGACCGCGACAGCGACCGCGACGGCGATCGCGATCGCTACGCCGCGGCCGTGCCAGGGGTGGCGAGGCGGCATCACTGGTTCCCGTCGCCGTCGCTCGGGCCTCCGTTGTTATCGGCGTCCCCGTCGCCGCCGTTGTGCTGCGGGATGCCTGCGCTCGCGGCCGGCGCCGGCGACTTCACGGACTGCTGGGCGCTGCTCGCCGAGCTTGCGCCGGATGCAGCACTCGAGTGTCCGCCGCCGCCACAGCCGGCCACGGCGGCCGCGATCGCGCCAGCCGCCAGCAACGCAGGCAGCACAAGGCGCACTTTCTTGATCCATGTTCTCATGTCAATCCTGTTCTGGTCGGGCTGTTCCAAGTGCCGGCCGGCGCTCGTTGTCGGGTCATGGCCAGCGGGAGGAACTCGTTGCCTGTAAGACGCCGGCCGAGTCTGAAACCTTCCGCGGGGCTCTCGTGCACAAAATGAAACGAAAGTGGCGCCGCGGGCGTCATCAATGTTTAACCGTTTGAACGGAGACCCTGATGACTGCAAATCACACACGCGCCGTGCTCGCTCGATTGGCACTGATTGTCGGCGCCTCGCCGTGATCGCCACCGGCGCCGACCACCTCGAGGAGTAGACGGCAAACTATTTCTCGACGGTGGCCACGATCGGCACCTCGTTGCCGCTCAACTTCATAGCGGCGGCCGTCGCCGTCGTCACACTGAGCGCCTACCTGGCAGTGAGATGATCAGCCGGCGGCCGCGGCTGCGTTTTGCGAGATCGCGTCGATGATCTGCGGCCACAGGTCGGGCGGCAGGTCGTGTCCCATCCCCGGCAGGATCATCAGCCGGGCGCCGGGGATCGCCTCGGCCGTCGCGCGGCCACCCGAGGGGTTCACCAGCGGGTCGGCGCCACCGTGGATGACGGTCGTCGGGACGCGGAGCAGTCGCAGCCGCGGCGTGCGATCGTGCGCGGTCAGGATCGCGGCGAGCTGGCGAGCGGCACCGGCGGGATGAACCCCGCGGTCAAAGCAGCGATTGGCGCGGGCTCGCAGGCGCTTGGGGTCGGGCGGGGGCCGCGTCGAGCCGATCGCCTGGTAGCTCTCCACGAACTCGCGCACGTATCCCTCGCGATCGCGGCGAGGACGACGCAACAGCCGCGGGTACAACCTCGGGTGAGCCTGACCGACCCGCCGATTGCCCGTCGTCGACATGATCGAGGCCAACGACCGGACCCGCTCGGGGCAGTGGATCGCCAGAAGCTGAGCGATCATCCCGCCCATCGAGGCGCCCACGACGTGGACGGCGCCGTTGCACAGCTGCTCGATGAGACCGGCGGCATCGGCCGACATCTCGTCTAACGAGTACGCGGCCGCACGGCGGTCGCGCAGGAGCAGCTGCGTGCGGGTGGGAGTCGGCGCGTGGCGGAGGATTGTCGATCGTCCCACGTCGCGGTTGTCGAACCGGATCACGAAGAAGCCGCGCTCAGCGAGCGCCTCGCAGAACTCGTCGTCCCACAGGACCATCTGCGCACCGAGTCCCATGACGAGCAGCATCGGCGGCGCCTCTATGTCGCCGAACGTCTCATAGCAGAGCTCGATCCCATCAACGCGCGCAAAGCGCTCGCCGGAGCTCTTGTAGAGGTCGGACTCGAGCACCGGCCGGATCAGTCTTTCGGAAGCTCGATCTTGTCGCCGACTGCCGGCTGCGGCGAGGACGCATCGTCCGTGGCCACGCGGCGGGTCGATCGGGCGGCACGAGGCCGCCGCCGGCGCTCCGCGCCGGCGTTCGGCGCCGACGTGCTCAGCAGCTCCGAGACACCGTGTTCGATCCCTCGGCAAAGCACCCCGACGTCCGGGGCCGTGTCGGAGTCGCCGGTGACGCCGAAGTTGATGCCGCCGTCATAGGAGAAGATCGCGATGCCGATCCGCACGTGCCCCCCCAACGGTACGAACGGAAACGCTTCGAGCATGCGCCGCCCCACGAGGAAGAGCGGCTTCTGCGGGCCCGGGACGTTGGTGGTCACTGTGTTGACACTGCGCTGCGGCAGCCGCGTTCCCACCCGTCCGGCGAGCGCCAGGAGCATCGCGGGCGCGAATCCGCTCAGCGCGGTCAGGCGCTCTGCTGCCACGGCCTGGCCCGACTGCTTGAGGTCCTGCATCTGTTCGTGCACCGCACGCAGCCGTGCAACGGGGTCCTGGAGTCCGATCGGCAGCTCCGCGAACATCGCAGAAACCTTGTTGTCGTAGGTGCCGCGTTCATCCTCGGCGCGCACGGAGACCGGTACCAGTGACCGGATCACCCCTCCATCCACGTGCTCTCCGCGAGCCAACAGCAGGTCGCGGAAGCCACCCGCGATGACGGCGAGAACCACGTCGTTGACGGTGCCCCCGTGCTCCTCCCGAATCCGCTTGATGTCCGACAGGCGCGCCCTCGCCCAGTCCCAGCGACGATGGGGACCGATCGGGCCATTCAGCGAGCTGGAGCTATCGGGGCTCAGGAGCGATCGGAGATTCGCCACTCCGCGCGCCGTCTCGAGCGTCTTGCGGGCGACCCGTCGCGGCCCCCGCACGGCCGACAGGACGGTGCGTGCCGCCTCATAGGGGCTTGCCGCCCGCAGCGACAGCGAATGGGCGACCAGCTCGGCGGAGTTGGGTTCGGGATCGGGCCGCCAGGCTCGGATCTCCTCCGGCTCGGGCTCACGCTGCTTGCTGAGGATCACGCTGAGAAGGTCCGTTGCCGAGACGCCGTCGACCATGCAGTGGTGGGTCTTTGAGATCAGCGCCCAACGGCCGTCGTCGAGACCCTCGGCAACCCACAGCTCCCACAATGGCTTTGCGCGATCCAGCTGCTGGGACATCACGCGCCCCACCAGGTTGCGCAGCTCCTCGTCGCCGCCCGGGGCGGGCAGCGCCGTGCGGCGTACGTGATAGTCGAGGTTGAAGTACGGATCGTCGACCCACGCCGGCCGGCCCAGGGCGAGCGGCACGAATCGCACCTTCTGCCGATACCGGGGCACCAGCGCGAGGCGTGCGGCGATCGCCGACCTCACTTCCCCCGGACCGGGCGCAGGACCCTCGAAGATCCCGACCGAGCCGATGTGCATGTGTGTCACCGCGTCCTCGACGTGCAGGAACGACGCGTCGAGCGGGCTCATCGTCTGCATCGCAACCCTCCTGCGCTGGGCACCATCTCCGGGGGGAACCTACCACCCGGCCCGCTCAGGCTTGCGTCATCCGGGCCGTCATCCGGTCGAAGAACTTCGACCAGAGCCCCAGGCGCGGCGAGCCACCTCCGCGATGAGTTGCAGCTTCTTCTCCTGAGCGCCCTCGCTGATCGCATTTCCGGGCCCCGCGGACGAGAAGCCGCATTGGGTTGATAGGGCGAGTTGATCGCGTGCGCACGGCGGCCGTGTCGCGGACCTGGCGGATCCGGACGATCTCGCCCGAGTAGTCTGGTGGCCGTGCGGAACGATTCGGGCTGCGGGAGCGGATCGCCGCCGCTGGCGAGGGACTCGAGGTCGCGACCGCGCGCCGGGGAGCCGTAGTCCTGAGTCTCCCAGGATGGCTTGAGGCCCCCGAACTGCGCATCGGCCTCGGCTGCATGCGGTTGTCCACCGACCAGGATCGCGACGAGGAGCTCGCTCGCGCCACGATTGTCGCGGCCGTCGAGGCCGGTGTGACCGTGTTCGACACCGCCCGCGCGTACGGAAACGGCGAGGCCGAGCTCGGCCACAACGAGCGGCTGCTGGCAGACGCGCTGCGGCGCTGTGGCGCCGAGCGGACCTGGCGCATCGTGACGAAGGGCGGGATGACGCGGACGGGCGGCGCCTGGGTGCCCGACGGACGGGCTAAGGCGATTCGCGACGACTGCGTGGCCAGCCTCGCCACGCTGGATGGCCTGCCGATCGACCTCTACCTGATCCATGCACCGGATCCGCGGACGCCCTGGCGGACCTCGGTGCGCGCGCTCGCGAGGCTCGTCGACGATGGGCTCGTGAGGAGGGTGGGGCTTTCAAACGTCAACCGCCGCCAGTTGGATGAGGCACTCGAGCTCGCCCCGATCGCGGCCGTCCAGGTCGCGCTGAGCTTGCACGACCCCCGCTCCGTCCGCGGCGGAGTCCTCGAGCGCTGTGTCGAGAACGGGATTACCCTGATCGCCCACTCTCCACTGGGCGGCCCCCGTCGCGCCGGCGCCCTGGCCCGTCACCAGGTGCTGGCCGATGTCGCGACCGCTCGCGGCGCCAGCCCCGCCGAGGTCGCGCTCGCCTGGCTGCTTGAGCTCTCCCCGGCGATCGTGCCGGTCCCGGGCGCGCGGCGCCCCGAGACGGCACGTTCCGCGGCCCGAGCGACGAAGCTCAGGCTGGGCGCCGACGACCGGCGGGCTCTCACCGGCGCCTTCGGCTTCTCCCGTCCTTCCCGTCCGAGGTGGCCACACACGCGGGGCGACGCCGAGGTGCTCCTCGTGATGGGGATTCCCGGTGCCGGCAAGAGCCGCGTTGCCGACGAGTACGTCGGGCGCGGTTACGTTCGACTCAATCGCGACGAGCGCGGCGGCTCTCTGCGCGAGCTCGCCGAGGCGCTGGACGAGGCGCTGTCGACCGGGGTGCGGCGCGTCGTGGTCGACAACACGTTCCTGTCCCGGGCGGCGCGCAGCTATGCGATCGACGCGGCCGGCCGACACCGGATCCCGACGCGGTGCGTCTGGCTCGATACCCCGCTCGCGCAGGCCCAGATCAACCTCGTCGAGCGCTTGCTCGACCGTTTCGGGGGGCTCCCGACGCTTCCAGAGCTGCGAACGCTGGCGCGACGTGAGCCCGGGACGATGCTGCCGACCTCGCAGATGCGAGCGCTGCGCGAGCTCGAGCCACCCTCGCCCGATGAGGGAATCGCGGCCGTCGAGGTGATGCCGTTCGTCCGCGCCCGGCCGTCGGCGCGCACCCGGAGCGGGGTCTTCGTCGCGGCTGCGGCGCTGCGACGACCAGGTTGGAAACGGGCGCTCGAGCAGTCCCCGCGCGAGGCCCCGCACCTGATCTTTGACTGGAGCCCCGGCGAGACGCCGCAGACACTCGACGGCTATATCGCCGCGCTCGCGGCAGACGTGGTCGGACCGGTGGGGAAGGCGCTCTGTCCACATGCCGCCGGGCCGCCGAGCTGCTGGTGTCGACCGCCGCTTCCCGGGCTGCCGCTTGCCTTCGCCCGCACACACGGGGTCGACCCGTCGCACTCGCTGTTGGTCGGCACCGCCTCCGCGCACCGCACGCTCGCGTCCGCTCTCGGCGCTCGATACGTCTCGGTGTGACCGGCCGTACGCGACGCGAGCCACGGACTACGCTGGGAGAAATCGTCATGGAGGCCCACAACTTCGAAGACGACGGCGCGATCCCGAACTCGGCTCTGCCCGTGCTCATCTATCACGAGGTGGAGGCTGCCAACGACGCCTCGACGTGCGAGCGGCTGTTCGCGCGCAACGGTTGGCTGGGCGCTTGGCGCGACGGCATCTTTGCGTTTCACCACTTCCACTCGACCGCCCACGAAGTGCTCGGCATCGTTGCCGGCTCGGCATCGGTCGCGCTGGGCGGCCCTCGCGGACGCACCTTCGAGGTGCGTGCCGGCGAAGTTCTCGTGCTACCCGCCGGCACCGGCCATTGCAACAAGGGCTCGAGTGACGACCTCCTGGTCGTCGGCGCCTACCCGGATGGAATGCGCTGGGACCTCAGACGCGGCGATCCAGCCGAGCACGACGAGGTGCTGGCAAACATCCGCGCGGTCCCGCTCCCGCGTGCCGATCCCGTGCAGGGGCCGGGCGGCCGGCTTTCGGAGTTGTGGGGAGCGCCGCGTCTGTGAGGCGCGCGGCACGGCCACCCGGAAGGCCGCCGGTACGCTTGCTCGGTGGTCGAGCTTCGCCCCATTCGGTCGCGCGACGCCCCGGCGCTGCACCGGCTGTGGTCTGATCCCCAGGTAGCCGTGTGGCTGCGGCCGGCGGGCGAGGCCGGCCCGTTCACGCTCGCCGAATGCGAGACGGTGGTTGCCAGGAAGGTGGCGCACTGGACCGCGCATGGCTTCGGGATGTCGTTCGCTTGGGAGGGCGAGACCTGCGTCGGGCTCAGCGCCATTCAGCACAGCGTCGTCAACGGCCGCAGCGAGATCGAGATCGGGTGGACCGTCGCGCGCGAATCCTGGGGACACGGCCTCGCGACCGAACTCGGGCGGGATGCGCTGGCGGTCGCGTCGTCGCTCGGACTGCGTCGCATCGTCGCGTTCACGCGCACCGACAACGCGGCATCGCGACGAGTGATGGAGAAGCTCGGCCTACGCTACGAGTGCGACTTCGAGCGGTCCGGGCTCGCTCACGTGCTCTATTTCGCCTCGCCGACGGCAACCAGCGTGATCGCGAGCACCTCGTCCCAGTAGCGCTCGCCGTGTTCGGGCGTTGCTCGCGCCGGGTCGCCGATCACCCCGTTGACCGATACGGCATGCACGCCGCTCTCGAAGATCGCGCCGAGCGCAACCTCCATGTCACCCGTGTAGCCGGCTTCGCCGCGCCGGAGATCGACCAGCCCGGGATGAATCGCGGCGAGCATCGAGGTCTCCCACTCCCCGGCATGCAGACCGCCATCGCCCAGCGAAACGTCGTACTCGGACGCACCGAGACGGGCGATCGCAAACAGGGCGTTGAGGTCGGTGAGCGCGCGAATCTCGACGCCGTCGACGGCTCCGAGCTTCTCCAAAGCGCCGGCAAGCGGTCCGAAGTTGCCGCCATGGGTGGGGAGCAGGACGAGGCGACGAAAGCCCCCGCGCGCCAGGGATCGGACGACGTCGGCCACCAGGTCGTGGAACGTGTGCTCGGACAACGAAAGCGTGCCCGGGAACTCGAGGTGGTGCTCGGAGCACCCGATCCGCACCGTCGGCGCGATGAACGCGTCGAGGCGATCGGCGACCAGCCGCGCGAGATGGTCGCCGATCAATGCGTCGGTGGCCAGTGGCAGGTGGGGACCGTGTTGCTCTGTCGCCCCAAACGCGACCACCACCGTGTCACGACCGGCGTCGATCTCGGCCTTGACGTCCGGCCACGTCATCAGATCCAGCTCGACCGCGCCCACACGCCGCTCCTCTCCTCGAAATCGCCTCGAGCCTACCCACCGGCGCCGCGGCCGGTCGGAGCGCCTTGCCCCGCCGGCCTTGCGGTGTCGATGATGCTGCGCATGGCTTGCGCCCTCACGCCCGCGACGGGATTGACGTGGTCGAGGTCTCTCAAACCGGGCGCGCCGACCCGATCGTCACGCGGCCTTGCGGCGGACCAGCCATCCGATCGCGAGCAGCGCCAGCAGCGCCCACGCCGCCAGCACGAGGAGCTGTGAGTCCAGGCCCGAGAGACCCAGCCACGGGTTGGTGATCGCGGGCACCGCCGAGGGCAGCGCGTCCGCGATCGAATGCATCGCGCCGGTCATCACTCCCTTCGGGGGGCCTCCGCCGCCGAGCAGGTAGAGCGGGAAGAAGGCGAGCAGACCGATCGCCTGTGCCGCCCGCGCGGTTGGCGCCGCGAGCCCGACGGCGATGCCGAGCAGGACGAGCGTGACCGTGCCGGCGATCAGGCCCAGCGCGGTCTGCGCCGGGTGCGCCAGGTGCGGGATCCCGTACGTCGGCACCGCGAGCGCGAGCACCACCGCCGCGCCGACTCCGACCAGGGCCACCGTGACGGCGGCCTGCGCCGCGATCACCTTTGCCGTCGAGATTCCGAACGCCTCGAACCGGCGCAGGACCCCACGCTCGCGATAGGACGCGAGCGTCACCGGCAGCCCCACCAGCGCGAGCGCGATCACGGGCACGCCGATCGAGGCGGCCACGTAGTACTGGTCGGGTCGGCGCATCCCGTACCCGGCATCCGGCTGGTTGCCGAACACACCCGCCAGGACGAGCATCACGAACGGCGGGAACACGAATGCGAACACGAGCACGGTCCAGTCGCGCACCAGCAGGCGCGCCTCGGTCGCGATCAGGGGGGCGAGTCGAGTCATCGGCGGCCTTCGTTGAGAAGTGAGACCACGGCGTCTTCCAGGGATGGACGGATCACGGTGAAGTCGGCGGGGGCCAGCTCGCAGCGAGCAAGCTCGGTGGCGACGTGCACGACCGCCGGCGCCTCGACGGTGACGTTCGCGATCGCGCCGTCGAAGCCGACCTCGGCGACCCCCGGCACCCGCGTCAGGCCCTCAAGCCCGGCGGCGTCGGGCGATGAGAAACGGACACGAACGCTTCCCATCGCGGTGGCGAGCTCGACCGGCCGGCCACAGGTCACCAGCCTCCCGCCGTCCAGTACCGCGACGCGGTCGCACAGCCGCTCGGCCTCCTCCATGTCGTGCGTCACCAGCACGACGGTCGTGCCCTGGTCGCGGGCTTGTTCGATCAGCTGCCACGTCTCCCGCCGGGCGGCGGGGTCGAGCCCCTGCGTCAGCTCGTCGAGGAACACCAGCCGTGGCCGGTTGACCAGCGCGAGGGCGAGGAACAGACGCTGGCGCTGTCCGCCGGACAGGCTGCCGAACGGCTTTGCAAGCAGCGGGCCGAGCCTCCAGGCGTCGGCAAGCGCCCGCCAGTCGACCTCGTTGCCCGCGAGCGAAGCGAACAGGCGCAGCGCCTCGCCCACCCGCAGCCGGTCCGGGAGCGCCGAGGTCTGCAGCTGCGCCCCGAGCAGCGGCCGGAGCCGTTTGCGCTCGCGGCCGGGGTCGAGGCCGAGCACGGTGACTTCGCCGCGATCGCGAGTTCTCAGACCCTGGAGGATCTCCACGGTGGTCGTCTTGCCGGCGCCGTTGCGGCCGGCGATCCCGAAGATCTCGTTCGCGCCGACCTCGAACGACACCCCGTGGAGCACCGGGTCGTCGTTGTATGACTTGTGGAGGTCGTGGACCTCGATCGCTATGTGTTGCATGCCGCCAACGCTAGGCCCCGGCGCGCGATCGCACATCGGCCTGCGGGCCCCTGTTGAGCTCAGACCACGGTCGGAGGCACGGGCGGCTACGGGGCGGTCGGCCCCGGCGTGACCACGCCGTGGTCGTAGGCAAACACGATCGCGGCCGCCCGATCGCGGACGCCGAGCTTGCCGAAGATGCTGCCGACGTGGGTCTTCACCGTCGCCTCGGCGACGTACAGCGTGGCGGCGATCTCGCCGTTGGTGGCGCCGCGGGCCATCAGCCGCAGGACGCCGCGCTCGCGCTCGGTCAGCAGCTCGAGCCGGGCGGCTGCGCGCCCGGCCGGCGCGACTCGCCGCCGGTAGTGCTCGAGGATCCTGGGCGCCACGGCGGGATCGAACCAGGCTGCCCCCGCCGCGACCGCACGCACCGCCGCGATCAGGTCCTCTGCCGATGAGTCCTTCAGGACAAATCCCGCGGCGCCCGCCTCGAGTGCGCCCCACAGCACCTCATCCTCCCCGAATGTCGTGAGCACGAGCACGGCGATCGGGTCGGGCGCCCGGAGCAGCTCGGTCGTCGCCTCGATGCCATCCATCACCGGCATCCGGATGTCCATCAGGACAACCTCGGGGTGCAGGGACGGCAGCTCCTGGACCGCCTGGCGGCCGTCGCCGCACTCGGCGACCACCTCGAACCCGTCGGCCGGCGACAGAATCCGCGCCAGCCCTGCGCGGACCATCGCCTGATCGTCAACGAGGGCGACGCGGATCATCCGCGCCGGACCGTTTCGGCGTGCTGCTCGTCGGCGGGCCGCAACGGCAGCCGACAGCTCACCCGCCACCCCTCCGAGGTCGGCGCGGCCGCGAGGTCGCCGCCGAGCGCCGTCGCACGCTCCCGCATGCCGACCAGACCGTACCGGCGCCGTGGCGGCTCGGCCGCCGGCGTGGCCGGCCTCGAGTGCAGCGGCCCGGCGGTGTCGGCCACCAGCGAAAGCTGCGCGTCGGTGATCTCGAGCCGGAGCACCGTCCGAGCGCGCGGCGCGTGACGTGCGGCATTCGCGAGCGCCTCCTGGGCGATGCGGTACACGGCCAAGCCGACGCTCGGCGTGACCTTCGTCAGGTCACCGCGGATCCGCAGCTCGACCGCGAGCCCGCCCGCCCGAGCCTCATCGACGAGCGCCGGGATCTCCGCGGCCGAGGGCACCGGCGGCGGCACCCCCTCCTCGTCGTCGCTGCGCAGCAGCGCGACCGTCTGCCGCAGCTCCTGCATGCTGCGGCGTCCCACCTCCTCGGCGCAGCGAAGCGCCTCTTCGGCCGCCGCGACGTCGCGGCGGAGCACGTGCCGAGCGCTGGTGACCTGAAGCATGACCGCCGCCAACCCGTGGCCCACGAAGTCATGGACGTCGCGAGCGATCCTCCGGCGCTCATCGAGGATCGCCTGCTCGGCCAGAGCCTGCCGGGTCGTCTCGAGCGCAGCCGCCAATTGCCGCTGGCGAAAGACTGTGCGACCGATCAGCCACGGGAACGCGATGCCGAGGATCCAGATGCCGGCCGAGATGTTGCCGGTGGTCTCGACCAGGCTCACCGCGACCGGCGACGCGACGGCAAGCAGACCGAGCACGATCGCGGCGATCAACGATTCCGACCAGCGCGCCACGACGAAGGCGAGCACCGACGCTTCGAACGTCAGCGGCTCGTGCGTTCCCGAGCGCTGGGCCACAACGATCGGCACCAACACCGCCAGCGCGACGATCCAAAGCGGCACGTTGGGGAGATAGCTCCACAGGCCGAACGCCGCGACCGGGATCGCCATCAGGGCGAGGTCGGCGACGGAAGTCGGGTCGGTGAGGGCTGCGACAACGGCAACGGCGAGCGCGAAGATCGGAACCAGGAGCCGCACCTCATCGGCTTGGGCCCAGGCCTGACTGCGATCACCGGCCACGCTCGGAAATTACTCCGCGGGGGGCGCCTCGACATCGGCCCGTGGACCGAACCGGACACCAGACCGTGGGGGGATGGCTTAGGCGTGGAGTGGGCGGTGTAACTTCGAGGAGTGGCACCTCGCACACGAATCCTGGCGTTCGGAACGGCCGCAGCGGTCGCGATCGCCGGCGGGATCTGCGCGGTGTTGATCAGCGGCCTGATCGGCCAGTTGCTCGCGTTCGTGCTGATCTCCTTCGGCCTCGGGGGAGCCGTGCTCCTGGTCTTCCTGGAGGTCGGTCTGAGCGAAGACCGCGAACGGGCTCGGGTGCAGGCACGCGCGAAAGAGCGCTCGGCCCGGTCCACCAAGGCGCGTCAGGCGCCGAGGCCACAGTCGCCTCGGTGGCCGCGGCGTCCGGGCTGAGGTGGACTCCGTGGACGGTGAGCGCGTGAACGGTGAGCGCGTGCTGGCAGAGGCCGTCGACGCCTATCGGCTCGCCCTCGGTGAGCGGCTGCTGGCCGCTTACGCGCTGGGCAGCCTCGCCCACGGCGGCTTCAGCGATCTGGTCAGCGACGTGGATCTGGGCCTGATCGTCAGCGATCCCCTGCGGCCCGACGATGCGATCGAGATCGAGGCGGTGGCCAAGGCGCAGAAGCGCAAGGTCTCGCCGTTGCATCAGCGCCTGTCGGTGTTCTGGGGCACTCCATCGACGCTCCACGGTGATCGCGACGGCGGTCGTTTTCCCCCGCTCGACCGCTTGGATCTGATCGAGAGCGGCCGACTGCTCGCCGGCAGCGACGATGTCCGTCCAGGCCTGCCGCGGCCCGGCAGGCAGGAGCTGATCGTTGCGGGAGCCGAATTCGCGCTCGATTACCTGGCGGGCGTCACGCCCACCGCCGACGCCGGCAAGGCGCAGCTCGGCTCATTGAGCGCGGCCGGTGCCGACGCGGTGCAGGAGATTCTCTGTCCCGACTTGCTGGTCGGCCTGGGGATGCGGCGCGTGACCAAGCTGGTGCTGTTCCCGGTCCGCTTTCTCCACACTGCCGCGACCGGTCACGTGGGAACCAACCACGACGCCGTCGCCCATTACCTTGCGCGGTCCGATGCGCGCTGCACGCGGCTGGTGAAGGCCGCCCTCACGTGGCGGAGCGATCCACCGCCGGACGAGGCGGTCGCCGTCGCGCTGCTGCGAGAACAGATGGTGGAGCTGTACCTGGAGTACATCGACGATCACATCGCTCGCCTTGGCTCGTTGCGCCGCGAGGACCTGGTGGGCGCTCTTCAGGAGTGGCGCGCGCGGCTTACGAGCCCGACCGGGAAGTGATCGGCTGTTGACCGGGCGCGGATGTGGGCGCCGGGCACCGTGGCGCGGCGTGGGTTCTGAGCTTCGCATACGATCTCGCCGGCGATGAGCGATCCTCCCGATCTCGCCGGCGTGGCGCACGAGTACGTCGAGGCCGGCGGGCTGCGCACGCACGTCGCCGTCGGCGGGCCGGAGGACGCGCCACCGCTCATGCTCGTGCACGGCTGGCCGCAGAACTGGTGGGCGTGGCGCGCGATCATCCCCGCCCTCGCTCAGCGCTTCCGGGTGATCGCTCCCGACCTGCGCGGGCACGGATGGACCGAGGCGCCCAGCGGCGGGTATGAAAAGGAGCGGTTGGCGTCGGACCTCTTGGCGTTGCTTGACGCGCTGGGACTGAACAGGGTGACCTGGGTGGGCCACGACTGGGGCGGGTGGACCGGGTTGCTCGCGGCGCTACGCGCGCCGGAGCGCTTTGACCGGATGCTCGCGGTCTGCATCCCGCATCCTTGGACCTCGCCGGATCCACGGCGCCTGGCGGTGACGCTCAGCTACCAGGGTCCGATCAGCCTTCCGCTCGTCGGACCTGGCGTTGCCCCGGCGATGGTGCGCAGGATCCTTCAGACCGGTCGCGGAGGCGATCCCCTCCCCGCGGCCGATGTCGCTCGCTTTGCCGACCACCTCCCCGCCGAGGTGACCGTCGCCATGTACCGCACGTTCGTGACCCGGGAGATCGTGCCGATCGCTCGCGGGCGCTACGCGAAGGCGATGCTGCAGGTGCCGACGACGCTGCTGTTGGGCGCGCGCGACCCGGTGACCGGAGGGATCGCGCCCGGCTCGGTCCGCGGCCAGCCGCAGCTGCACGTGGAGGTGCTCGACGAGGTCGGTCATTGGGTGCCCGAACAGCGACCGCAAGCCGTGATCGACTGGGCCACCAGGGCCTGAGTTCGAGACTTGGTAGGGTCGGCGAGGGTGCAGCAGCGAGGATTCCGCGGCCAGCAACAGAAGACCCGCCTGGACAAGCTCGCGCAGGCGTTCGCGCGGACGCGGGTCGGCGGCTGGCTGTTCGTCACCGTGTTTCCCGCGATCGACCGCCGCCTGATTCCCCTCACCGGCGGTCGGCTGATGGTGGCCGTAGGCCAGCCGGTGCTGCTGCTGCACGCGCGCGGGGCGAAGTCGGGCCAGCCACGCACCACGCCGCTGCTGTACACGCCCCACGACGGCCGTTACGTGATCGTGGCCTCGAAAGCCGGCGCGAGTTACCACCCTGCCTGGTACCACAACATCCACGCCCACCCCGACGCCGTCGCGGCGGAGATCCGTGGGCGCCGCATCCCGGTCCGCCCCCGTGACGCCCAGGGCGCAGAGCGCGACGAGCTGTGGCGCCTGGTCAACGACAACTACGACGGATACCAGGTGTACCAGCGCCGCGCCGGCGGCCGGACGATTCCCGTCGTCGTGCTCGAGCCGGTTGAGCGCTCGAGCTGACCCGGTGCGAAGCGCTCGCGCTGACCCGGTCCGAAGCGCTCGCGCTGACCCAGGTCCGAAGCGCTCGCGCTGACCGGTGAGGGATCACGGCACTGGGCGCGGCCATCACGGCGAAGGGGAGGGCCCGGCGCGATCGCCGCGCCGGGCCGCCCCCTTCCTTCTCAGCGGTGGACCTTGAAGGCCACGGACCTCGTGACGCCCAGCACGTTGTGGTGCCGGTCCAACGCCCGAAGCGTGATCAGGTACTTACCCGGCCGCAGCTTGTGACCGTTCACCTTCAGATTCCAGTGAATCCTCACCTTGCCCTTGTGGTGACGGCCCAGCGGCACGCGCCCCACCGAGCGCAGTACCAGCGTCCGTTTGCCGTGGACCTTCTTTGTGCCGACGATTCGCTGCACCACGATCCCGACGCTGTTGCTCTGTCCGAGGCTGGCCTGGATCACCGCGCCGCCGGGTTGCGAGACGACGACCAGCCTGCAGCCCGGGAACAGGATGCAGTTCAGGCCGCCGATCACCGCCTGGCCGAACAGCCGCTGTGGGCTGCCTGCGGTGGTGAACAGCAGGAACGGCGCGTTCACCGCGGCGACCGGGCACGCCGAGCCGTCGTTGGTGAACGGGTCGGCCGTGCAGCTCGAGGAGAGCGGAACACGGGCATCGATCAGCGACGCGGGCCTGAACCGCGGCGCCAGCGGGATGCCGAATAGCGTGTCCTGTACGAACACGCCGTTGATGAAGTGCCCGACGAACCCGCGCTTCTGGCCGCCGCGATCTTCGATCCACGACACGTAAGGCACGTTGCCGAAGAACGTGATGTCGGGGCTGGTGGCATCCTGATTCTTCGCAGACACCGGTGCGCCTCCGTTGAACAGCTCGAAGTGATCTCCACCGACGAGCCGCGCGACGAAGATGGCGTGCTTCCCCGAGCCGGTGTCCTCCGCCCACGTGACCCACGGCACCGTCGGCGAGCCCGGCGTCAGCGTGCCGGACGCCACGCGCGGGTCCTCGGCAGGGTTGGCCGGGTTCGCGTTCAGCGAGCACGAATCCTCTGCGGTCATTGATGCTGCGCATGCCCCGAAGCCGGGCGGTGAGCTCGAGGTGTCGAGCACGTTCGTCTTGCCGGCGGTCCCGCCCCCGACTGCCTGCCAGTGAAACCCACCGTCGGCGGCGGCGTCGGCGACGATCTTTGCGGCGAACACCTGGTCGTTGCCGCGCAGACCCAGCGCGCTCGATCCGACCTCGTACCAGACAACCCACGCGACCTTGTCGCTGGCGCCGGTGAACGCGATGTCCGGCTCGATCCCGTCACGGCTGGGGTCGACGTTCAGGGTGGGATCTCCCATCGTCGACGATCCCCCGTTCTCGGCGAGCCGGTCCAGGCCCACCTGCTGCCAGCAGAACGCGCTGACACTGTTGGCCGACGATGGCTTGAAGCCGGTGCACGGGCTGTTCGGGGCGGTCTGCTTGACGCCCTTTGAGACGAAGATCTGGTCGTGGTTGCCGGAGGAGTTGACGTTCCCGTCCTTCTCCTGCCAAGCGACCCACGGCACCGGATCGTTGCCCGGCACGGTTGCGCCACCTGCGACCGACGGGTTCTCGGCCTCCTTGTCGGTGTGGATGTTGAGAGACGGCACGCCGGCGCCACGATCCTGACCCTCAGGCACCCACGTGTTCGCCGCCGCATTGAAGCGGCTCGCGAAGATCTGCGTCTCCGGCCCCAGCGCCGCGTTGGGCTCATACCACGAGTCCCACGGCACGGTGCGCCCTGCACCCGCGAAGTCGATCGAGGGAGCCTCTGCCTCCACGTTCGCGCTGATGTTCAGGGACTTGCCCTCAGTCACCCACTGGCCGTTCTTGAACGCCCGCACGAAGATCTGCTGCGAGCTTCCGGACTTCTGTTCAAACGTGCCCCAGGGCACTCTGGGTCCCCCGGCCGCGAGCGAGCCTCCGACGATGTCCGAGGCGCCGGCGTCCTGATTTGGATCGATCCCGCTTGCGGGATCGTTGTTGACCTGTGTGCCGTTGAATGGCAAACCGATCGTCAGCGCGGACGCGCCCGCGGCGCATACCAGGCAGGCGGCAATCGCCAGCCCGGCAATGCGCCTGATGCGTAACAGTCGTTTCATTGCCTTGCTTTCCTCACCTTTCGTTTGGGCATCGCCTTCAGTGAAGTCCTCGGCCGGCTGCCCGAGGTTGCGCGCTGCTCTCACCGACAGGCGTGCCTTGTTCTGCCAAATCGGGACCTCGCGGTCCCGTCGCTCCCGCAGTCGTGAGGTCCGACCGCCATTTACCTCTGCACCGGCATCTGTCCCCCTTCCCGCGTGTGAACGCGTGATCGAACTCCATCGCCTTGGAGCGCGAACTCCATCGCCTTGGAGCGTGTGATCGGCCTCCATCGCCGGGCGAGCGCGCGGACGAGCTTCATCGCGCGGCACCAACGACCCCGCCCGCCCCCACGCGGCCGCGCCGGCACTCGCACCTCCGTGCGAGTGCCGGCACGCGTGCCCCCGGCGTCTCTATCCAGCCGAGGAGGGCTGGATGTTCTGGTTGATGCGAAAGACGTTGTCCGGGTCGTACTGCGCCTTGACCCGGGCGAGCCGGTCGTAGTTGTCGCGGTACGTCGCGCGGACCCATTCCTGACCCTCTTCCATCATGAAGTTGACGTACGCACCTCCGGCCGAGTAGGGATGCGTGGCGTTCCAGTAGCCGATGCACCAGTCGCGGATCGCA
This sequence comes from uncultured Solirubrobacterales bacterium, assembly GCA_963723675.1. Classification (GTDB taxonomy): domain Bacteria; phylum Actinomycetota; class Thermoleophilia; order Solirubrobacterales; family Solirubrobacteraceae; genus Palsa-465. The sequence goes on from CAVRRW010000001.1 coordinate 379,835, forward strand.
TCGGCGTTGGCCGGGTCGGGGTCGACGCCGAAGATCACCTCGGCAAACTGCGCCCCGCGGTAGCTGAACGCGGTGTCGGCGGGCCCGACGTCGTGCGCGGCCCCGTCGATCGGGTACATGTGCATCGTCGAGTGCATCGTCGGCAGCTTCTGGCCCCACTCGAGGTGGTGCTCGATCAGCTCGTCGGAGAGCTCGTTGACGAAGTCCGCGCGCCAGTAGGCCTGCAGCCCCTTGGTGTAAAGCCCGTCGAACAGGCTCTGCAGAGCGGGGTACGGGACTGGACCGACGCCGTGCAGCAGCGGCGTGCCGACGTCGTGCACGGGCGCGAGCAGCCTCGTCGCCTCCTCCTCGGAGCCGACGACGCACCACATCACCGCGCACACCTTGCGCAGATGCAGCTCCTCGGGGAAGAGGTCGACGGGCGGCACCGTCATCAACGCGAAGAAGCCGCTGACCGCGCGTGGTGCCGAGGGCACGAACTCGCGGAAGAAGCGCATCACCTCGGGCGTCTGCTCGATCGGCCAGAACGTCGGGCCGGCCATCACCGCCGCGCCGACCGGGTGCGTGCGGAACTGAAACGAGGTCACGATGCCGAAGTTGCCGCCACCTCCTCGCAGCGCCCAGAACAGCTCGGGATGCTCGTCGGAGCTGGCATGCACCTGCGAGCCGTCGGCGAGCACCACGTCGGCGCCGATCAGGCTGTCGATCGTCAGCCCGAAGCGCCGCGTGAGGTGCCCCAGCCCGCCGCCGAGCGTCAGCCCGCCGACGCCCGTGGTCGAGATGATCCCCGACGGCGTCGCGCGGCCGTACTCGCTTGTCGCCGCGTCGACCTGACCCCAGGTGCAGCCGCCGCCGACGCGGACCGTGTCGGTGGCCGGATCGACCACGACCTCGGCAAGGCCGGCCAGATCGATCACCACTCCCTCGTCGACGACGCCGAGGCCGCCGCCGTTGTGGCCTCCGCCGCGCACCGCCAGTGGCACCGCGTGGGTGCGCGCGAAGGCGGTCACGCGCGCCACATCGTCGGGACTCGAGCAGCGCACGATCAGCGCCGGGCGTCTGTCGATCATGCCGTTGTGGACGGCGCGCGCCTCGTCGTAGCCGGGGTCGTCCGGTCCGACGATGCTGTCGTTGAGATCGGAGAGATCGCGGCGGGCGATCTCGGCGAGGGATGCAGTGGCGGTCATACGTCGCTCCTTTGTGGTTGGCGAGCCCGAGCGGGAACCTACGGCGGCCATCGCCCGCTGTCATGACCCGGTCTGACCGATTCCGGTGTGGTTGGACCTGATCGACCACTGCTGGCATGATCAGATCTGACTACTGATCGTCAGACGCACAGATGCCTTCGCTTCTTCCAGGTCCACTTCGCCTGACGCCGACGTTTCCGTTCGCAGGACGCTCGCGCGAGCTGGGCATGCTGAGAGGACTGCTTCAGCGAACGTTGGCCGAAGGGCTCAGGTTCGCGCTGGTCGGCGGCGAGGCTGGGTCGGGCAAGAGTCGCCTGGTCAGCGAGTTCGCGCATGAGGCTGCCGGCGAAGGCGCGGTCGTGCTCTACGGCGCGTGCGACTCGGTCGTGCGACGGCCCTACCGGCCGTTCGTGGAGGCGCTCGATCAGCTGGTGCGCGAGACCGATGCCGAGACGCTGCGAGCGGCCCTGGGACCCGACGGCAGTGAGCTCGGCCGGCTGCTTCCCCACCTGGGGCAGCGCATCGGCGGCCTGGCGACGCCACTGGCGGCCGATCCCGACACCGAACGCCATCGCCTGCACAGCGCCGTCGCTGATCTCCTCGCCGCCGTTGGCCGGCGAGCGCCGCTGGTCATCGTGGTCGAGGACGGGCACTGGGCCGACACGCCCACGTTGCTGCTGCTCAGGCATCTCGCGCGGGGCGCACCCGACGCACGTGCGCTGCTGGTCACGACGTTCCGCGACACCGAGGCGGAGGTGCCGGAGGCGCTTTCTGCCGCGCTCGTCGACCTGCGCCGTTCCGAGGGCGTCGTGCGGCTGAGCCTCGGCGGCCTCAGTGCAGAGGAGATCGCCGAGTTCGTCCGCGGCGCAGGCGGTGATGAGGTGGGTGCGGATCTGGCCGAAGTGGGGCGGGCGCTGCGTGAGCTGACGGGCGGCAATGCGTTCCTGATGACCGAGCTGTGGCGCACCCTGGTCGAGCGCGGCACCGTAACCGTCGCCCACGGCGGCGGCGGCGGCCGGCTGGCACACGCGATCTCGGAGCTCGGCAGTCCGGAGGGCGTGCGCGAGGTGGTCAGCGCCCGGCTGGCACGGCTCGACGCCGCCACCACGAGGCTGCTCGAGCTGGCGGCCGTCGCCGGACCTGAATTCGAGCTCTCGCTGATCGCCCTGTCCGGCGCGGCCGATGCGCAATTGCGCGCGGCGCTCGAGCAGGCGATCGCGCATGGGATGGTGGAGGAGGTGCCGTCTCGCCGACTGGCCTACCGTTTCAACCACGAGCTCGTGCGCCGTGCGCTCTATGACCGTATGCCCGGCCTCAGGCGCGCGGAGCTGCACCTGCAGGTGGCCGAGGCGCTCGAACGGACTCACGGCGCCAACGAGAGCCGCAGCCTCGCCGAGCTGGCGCACCATTTCAGCGCCGCGGCGCCCCTCGACGGACCAGCGCGCGCGATCGAGTATTCGCTGCTCGCGGGCCGGACCGCCCTGGCGGCGCTCGACTTCGACGAGGCCGACGCCCGCTTCTCGACGGCGCTCGAGCTTGGGATCGAGGACCCGCGCCGGCGAGCCGAGACGCAGCTCGAGTTGGGCACCGCTCGCTCTCGCGGAGGCCGCGCGGACGATGCGATCGCGGCGTTTCGGGCCGCGGTGCAGATCGCTCGCGAGATCGGCGACGCCGAGATGCTCGCGACCGCCGCGATCGGCTTCGAGGATGCCTGCTGGCGCCCGGGGATCACCGATCAGGGCGCCGTCGGGCTGCTCGAGGAGGCCTCGGCGGCGTTCGGGGAGGGAGATTCGGAGGTGCGCGTGATGCTGCTCGCGGGGCTGGCTCGCGCCCATGCATTCCTCGGCAACTACGACGCCAGCGGCGTCGCCGAGGAGCGCGCGATCGCGATGGCGCGGCGGCTCGGCGACCGGCTCGGCCTCGCCACGGTGCTGATGCGCGTGTACTGGACGCGCGCCGAGCGAAACCTCGAGCAGACGCTCGAGATGCTCTCCGAGGCGCGCGACCTCTCCGAGGCGCTGGGCGAGCGTGACATGCAGGCCGAGGCGATGGAATGGCGCGTCGCCGGGTTGATCGCGCGGGGCGAGCTGAGCACCGCCGAGCGCGAGCTCTCAGAGATCCACGCGATGGCGGTTCGCCAGCGCCAGCCATTCCCGCTGCACGTGGCCGAGCACTACGCCTCGACGCTTTCGTTGTGCTTCGGGCGGCTGGCCGCGGCCGAGGCCGCGGCGCGGCGGTCGCACGAGTGGAGCCGTCTGCTGACCGGCCGCGATGCCTCGGGCATCTACGGCATCCAGATGTTCGGAATCCGACGCGAGCAGGGCCGCCTCGCCGAGCTCGCCGCGGTCACCCGGGAGTTCGCGGACAGCGGACGAGCGACGAGCGCCTGGCGACCGGGGTTGGCGGCGCTGTTGGCAGAGCTCGGGATGGAGGAGGAGGCCCGGCGTGAGTTGGCACACGTGCGCGAGGACGGTTTCGACGGACTGCGGTCCGCGCTCTGGGTGGCGTCGCTCACCTACCTGGTCGATGCCAGCGCCGCGGTGGGCGACGAGGCACTGGCGGCGCTGCTGTATCCCGAGCTCGCGCCGCTGGCCGGCGGCAACGTCGTGATCGGGCACGGGGTCGCGTGCTACGGCGCCGCGGACCGCTATCTCGGCGTGCTGGCCGCAACGCTGGGGGAACACGCTCTCGCGGTCTCGCACTTCGATCGCGCGCTGGCCTTCAATCGCGACATGGGCGCCCCGACATGGGTCGCCCACACGCTCTACGCCTACGGTCGGGCGCTGCGCATGCGCGGCGGCGCCGACAACCGGACCCGCGCTTCGGAGCTGCTGTCCCAGGCGGCGGCGCTGGCGCAACGGATCGGGATGCCGGTGCTGCTGGCGCGCGCGAGCGCGCTTGGAGCGCGTCTGCAGCAGACGCCGATGCCGCCCGATGACCTGTCGTGGCGAGAGGTCGAGATCCTCCGGCTGGTCGCGGCGGGCCGCAGCAACCGGGAGATCGGCGAGGAGCTTTACATCAGCGGGCACACGGTCGCTAACCACGTCCGCAACATTCTCCGAAAGACCGGCGCGGCGAACCGCACGGAGGCGGCCGGGTACGCGTTTCGCCATGCTCTGGTCGAGAGGCCGGACGCACGGTAGGATCGTCGCCATGCCTATGTACGTGATCGAGCGCAACTTCGCCGATCAGCTGGACCTCAGCAGCGAAGACGTGAAGCTGCTCGAAGAGATCAACGCTGACGAGGGGGTGAGCTGGATGTTCTCCTTCTTGAGTGCCGATCGACACCGCTCGTACTGCCTGTACGAGGCGCCCAGCCCCGACGCGATCATCGCCGCCGCCAAGCGGGCGGGGATCCCGGCGGACGCGGTGACCGAGGTGCAGCGGATCACGGCTGACACGTTCCGGTGACTTGCGCCGGCGACGGACAGGCTCGCACATAACCGAATGGATTACGGACTCCGGGACAAGGTCGCGCTGATCACAGGTGCGGCGTCGGGGATCGGTCAGGCGACCGCGGAGCTGTTCGCCGAGATGGGCGCGCGGGTGGTCGCGTCCGATCTCGACGCGCACCAGGGCGCACAGACGGTGAAGCGCCTCTGCGATGCCGGCCACGAAGCCGTGTTCGCCGCCGCCGACGTGACCGACGAGGATGCGGTCGCCTCGCTCGTCGCGGGCGCGATCGAGGCATACGGACGGCTGGATTGCGCGGCCAATTGCGCCGGCGTCGGTGCCGGCGACGGGGCGACCCACGATTACCCCAAGGATCGCTGGGACCGGATCGTGGAGATCAATCTCAGGGGAACGTGGCTGGCGATGGGAAGGGAAATCGAGGCCATGCTCTCGCGGGGCGGCGGAGGCGCAATCGTCAACGTCTGCTCGACGCTCGGCTTGCGCGGCTCGCCGTTCGGCTCTCCGTACAGCGCCAGCAAGCATGGTGTCCTCGGGCTCACCCGTACCGCCGCGCTCGAGTATGCCGCCGCCGGAATCCGCGTCAACGCCGTTTGTCCGGGCGCGATCGACACGCCGATGATGGACGAGACGTTCGAGCGCTTCCCCGGCCTGCGCGAGAGCCTGATCGGATTCGTCCCGATGGGGCGCATGGGCCGGCCCGACGAGGTGGCCGGCGCGATCGCATGGCTCAGCTCCGATGCTGCGTCGTTCGTGACCGGCGAGTCGCTGGCGATCGAGGGCGGCCTGCTGGCGCGCTGAGCGCGCCGGGGAGCTCAGGGAGCGAGGCGCTCGAGCCGCCAGCGGCCGTCGCCCTCGTCGGTGTAGCGCAGGCGGTCGTGGAGGCGGTCTTCGCGGTGCTGCCAGAACTCGAACACCTCCGGGGTTAGCCTGTAGCCGCCCCATGCGCCTGGCACCGGCAGCTCCGCCCCCTCGTGCTCGGCCGCGAGCTCCGCCACCCGTCGCTCGAGCGCCTCACGGCTCTCGATCGGGCGGCTCTGCGGCGAGGCCAGCGCGCTCACCTGGCTGCCGCGCGCCCGGCTTCGCACGTAGGCGGCCGACGCCTCCGGGCTGGTCCGCTGCACCGGACCCTCGATCCGCACCTGCCGACCGAGTGGGTCCCAGTGGAACAGCAGCGCGGCGCGTGGGTTGGACTGAAGCTCGGCGCCCTTGCGGCTCTCGTAGTTTGAGAAGAACACGAAGCCGGATTCGTCGGCCTGCTTGACCAGCACCATCCGAACCGACGGGGCTCCGTCGGCGGTGGCGGTCGCCACGGCAGCCGCCTCCGGCGCCCGCACGCCTTCGTTGGCCGCCTGCTCAAACCAGCGATTGAACTGCACGAACGGGCTCGGATCGACTTCCTCTTCGCGCAGCGCCTGTGCGAACTCCGACACCGGTCAACATTATCCGGGGGGAGCTACTCGAGCGTCCGGTACCGCGAGACGGCCAACGGGACGAACACGACCAGAAGGGCGACCAGCCATGCCAGTGTGCCGAGCACCGGGACGGTCGCGTCGACATCAATCGTCAGCGCGCAGACCGCGTCGACGCAGGCGCAGAGAACAGCCGCGGCTGGCACGCGACGCCACCTCCGGCGACCTGCAAAACACGACACTCGCGCGCAATGCACCGAGGCCTGCCGAGTGGTGCATGCTGGACATGCATCACTCGACAGGGCTCGCCGTTCAAAGGACGAGCGTCGAGCTATGCAGGTGGGAGATCGGCCTCAGGAGCGAACTCGCCGCCGGCGCATCGGTAGAGCAGGCCGCTGGATCGCTCGTCCACGGACTCGAGGCCGAGCTTGTCGGCGTAGAAAGCTCGTTCAGATCTAGACGCCCGGGGTGCGAAGTATCACAATCGGCGTCGGGCTCGTCGCTTACGCTCGGACCTTCGCAAGCGGCTGGTGGAGGGCGCACATCCTTACCGCTCGCAAAAAAACAGGGAGTCGCCGCGTTGCGAACGAGCGCGCTCGACGCGTTGCTCCGGTGGCCTGGTGGCCAAACAGGCGGGCGGTTTGTTACTTTCGCGCCTCGCCGTGCGCGACCGATCGATCCCAGCGCCGCCGATCCCTGAATCGCCGCCGGTCCGGAGGCCCGGCACGGGGGCAGACGACCTCGCGGCGCGGCCGGGACGCTGGGGGTGGATCACGGCGGCGGCGGTGCTTGCGGGGGCGATCCTGTTCGTCGTCTTGACGCGGATGAAGCCCGCCTATGACGCCTACGGCTGGCTGGTCTGGGGGCGCCAGACGCTGCATTGGAACCTCAACACCGACGGCGCGCCTTCCTGGAAACCGCTGACGTTCATGTTCACCTTTCCCTACGCGCTGGTGCGGCCGGCCCAGCCCTGGTTGTGGTCGGTCACATCCGTGGCCGGTGCTCTCGGCGGCGCCGTCTTCGGCGGCCGCATCGCCTACAGGCTCACCGCCCCCAGTCCCGGCCGCCGCTACGCGCCGATCGCCGCTGCCGCTTTCGCCGGTCTCGGCGTCCTGGGGATCTCGGGCTACTGGCATCAGGTCCTGATCGCGAACTCCGACCCCATGGTCGTGGCAATCTGCCTGGCGGCGATCGACGCCCATCTGTCAAATCGCTTTCGCCTGGCGTTCGTGCTGCTGGTGCTGGCGTCGATGGGGCGGCCCGAGGCGTGGCCGTTCACCTGCGCCTATGCGATCTGGTCGTCCTGGAAGCTGCCCTCGATGCGCCCCGTGGCGGTCGTGGGCATCCTGGCGATTCCCGCAGTCTGGTTCGGTGTCTCCGCCCTGACCGCGAAGAGCTGGTCCCGGGCGGGTGACCTCGCGCTGAATTCGGTCAACGTGATCCATGGGGACGAATTCACCGGTGTCATGGGCCGCGTGTTCGGCCTCTACGGGGTGCCGATGCAGATCGCAGCGGGGCTGGCGATCGTGTTTGCCCTGTTGACCCGGGAGCGAGTCTGGCTGTGGCTCGCGGGCGCGGCGTTCGCATGGATCGGGATCGAGATCGGCTTGGCGCTGCACGGCTGGTCGGCCGTCACCCGCTACCTGTTCGAGCCCGAGGCCGTGTTCGTCGTGCTCGCCGGCGCCGGCATCGGCCGTGCGCTGGCGGTCGGCTCCGCCGCGCCGGCAGCGCTGCGATGGGCCGGGGTCGCGGCCGTGGTCGGCCTGATCGCTGCCCTGATCCCGACCGCGGTGCTCCGCACTCGCGTCGCCCACAGCGAGGTGCTCGAGCGCCGCCAGGCCGCCGTCCAGATCAGCCGGCTCGAGCATGTGATCAGGCGCGCCGGCGGCGCCGCGCGGATCCGGGCATGCGGTCAGCCGGTCACCACCGTCGGCTGGCAGAGCACGCTCGCCTGGGAGACCGAGCTCAACGTCGGCAAGGTCGGCTACAAGCCCGGACGATCGATCGCAAAGGGCGATCCGATCGTGCTGTTCAAGCCCCACGCGCACGGGTGGCAGGTGCGTCCGATCCACACGCTCGCGTCAAGGCGCGCCGCCTGCCGCGCTCTCAGAACCGACTCGGCGTTCGGCTGACCGGCCCGCGATGAGCCGCGGCGGCGGCCTTCGTGCGAGCTCACCGCGGCGTCCGCGGCGACCGGCCACGCGCGCTCAACGCGCCACCAGCATCGCGGCGCTCCCCGCCGGGAGGCTCACGACATAGCGGCTGCCAATCGGCGCAACGGAGTCGCGCCGTGGCTGCCCCGCGAGCTGCCCCGTGTACGTCTGCGAGCCAAGGCTCTGGCCCCCGAGCGTGACGCCGCCGGAGGCCGTCACGCTCGGCGCCCGAAGGCGCTCGACCCTGGCTGTCCCCGAGACATGCGGGAGCGTCATCGCGAACACCCGCGCTCGGACGCTCTTGTTGATCAGGACCACGCGCACGGTTCCATCGCGTGATCGGGTGGCCCAGGCCTTGACCTGGCCGCCGGCGGCGCCGGCGATCGACAGCAGCCGCGAGCCGGGGGGCGCCGCCTGGGCGAACATCAGCAGTCCGTAGTACTCGGGCGCGACCGCTGCACGCCAGCGCCCGTCGACGCGAGTGATCTTGAAGAGCTCATAGCCGGCGCCGGGAAACGTGTGCAGATTGACGCCGTCGATCCCGACCCGCGCCAGCTCGAACATCGCGTCCAGGGCCCAGAGGCTCGAGGCGAACGTATCGCTGACGGCGCGGTCGGCGCCGCAGGACACGCTGTTGATCTCGTCGATGCGCAGCGGGAGGTGGCGAGCGTGGGCGGTGGCGACGTCGCGGGTGAAGCTGTCGGCCAATCCCGTCGTCGCGGCCGTCGCCATCAGGTGGTCGAGCGTGGGATGCTCGAGCGACCGAGTGGGCGTGTAACAGAGCTGCAGCGGGTAGCGGTGCAGGGTCACGAGTCCGAGGCGGGGTTGGGCGGCCAGGAATGGGGCGAGGTTTTGCATCCACCGCGACGCGCCCAGCGCCGGGCCCGCGAGTGGGAGCGGCGGCAGCGCGCTGGCGAACCGCGTGAAGTCGCGGGTGTAGGCCGCGGCGTCGTAATCCCGCGGGCGGCCCGGGATCTTCGCTCCGGTGGCGGTGCGATACCACGGAAACGACGCGTACAGGGCGGGCTCGTTTCCGATCTCAAGCGCCCGTACCGAGCCGCGCCCGAGGCCGGCGACGAGCACTCGCGCCTCGGTGCCGGCGAGCTGGACGTCGTCGGCCTCGAGGTTGATGCCGAGAATCAGTCGCGCGCCGAGGCCGTGGACGAGCGCTCGGGTGACCTGCAGCCAGCGCCGGTTGAGCGCGTAACTCACCCCTGGGGGCTTGCTCAGTCCACGGACCGGCCACCAGGTCCAGTCGGTCGTATCGCCCCCGATTCTCAGCACCGGCGCCTGGCCCGGGTTGATGTTTGCAATCAGCCGCTTCAGCACCGGATCGATCGCGCCCGGGTCCTGGCCCGCGTAATCCTCGATCGACGAGTACTCCAGCGATAGTCCGAGGAATCCGGCCGGCAGCGGACGCCCCAATGGGACGGGCTTGACCGTCAGCATCGTCGCGCCGGCGGGCACGCCGGCATCGCCCGGCCGATCGCCCGAACCATCTGATTCATCGCCTGAACCCGAGCTCATCGATGCGAGCGCCACCGTGACGGCCGCGATCACGATCACCAGCGCCAGGTCGCCGACGAGGAACCGCTTGCGCAACCGCCTTTTCATCGAGAACCAGTTTCACGCCTTCAGCGTCGCTGCGGCGTCGAGAGGCCAGCGCTACTCGCCGGCCGCGAGCTCCGTGAGCAGGCCCGCCCTATTCGTCTGCGGGTCCTTACACTGGATCGGTGACCGCCCGCGGCACCGATTGGGGCCTTGCGGCGTTGGTCGCGTCGCTGGTCGCGACAGGTGTGCTCACGCTGTTCGCCGGCAGCTCGCACGACGCCTGGGTGTTCGACGCCCACGACGCCCTCGGCATCGCGATCGCGCTGCTGCTGGTGGTCAAGCTGCGCCGCGTTTGGCCACGGATCGCCGCTCCGCGGCGATGGGACGGACGCGCCGCGGCGGGACTCGCCGGGGCTGCCATCGTGCTGGCGACGCTGGCCTCCGGATGGCTTTGGTCCGGTGGCGTGACGCCGGCGTTGGCGGGCTACAGCGTCCTCGGCTGGCACGAGGCGCTGGGCGCCGCGCTGATGATCGTGGTCGCGGCTCACATGATTGCGCGCGCCAAGCCGCTGCGCGGACGGGACGTCGCGCATCGCCGGCAGTTCCTCGTCGCCGCGGGGATCGGCGCGGGTTCGCTGCTGGCCTGGCGGCTTCAGCGCCCGCTGCAGGGGCTGCTTCACCTGCGCGGGGCCAGGCGGCGGTTCACGGGTTCTTACGAGGCCGCGTCATTTGCGGGCAACGCGTTTCCGACGACGTCGTGGGTCGCCGACAATCCGCGGCCGGTGGCGCCGCAGCACTACCGCCTGCGCGTCGACGGGCTGGTGGGCCGCGAGCTCTCCCTCTCGCTCGGCGAGCTGGCGGCGGACGATGAGCTGATCGCCACGCTGGACTGCACCGGCGGCTTTTACTCGACGCAGCGCTGGCGCGGAGTCCTGCTGGGCAGAGTGCTCGATGGGGCGGCGGTGAGCAGCCGCGCACACCACGTTGCGGTGGCGTCGCGCACCGGCTACCGGTGGAGCTTTGCGCTCGCGGACGCGCGCGCCCTGCTGCTGGCCACGCACGTTGGCGACGATCCGCTCAGCCACGAACACGGGGCGCCGGTTCGGCTGGTCGTACCCGGCGCCCGCGGATTTCAATGGGTCAAGTGGGTCGATCGGGTGCAGCTGCTCGAGAATCCCGACTACACGGCGCCGGCATCAACTCTGTGGAGCAGTTTCACGAGCGCCGGGCGCGGGGACTCCTAGCGCGGTCGATCCGACCCAGTCGTCGCTGTCATAGCGCTTTCGCCGGTCCATGCGGTCGGCGATCGCGCCCCCGATCAGCGCGCTCGCGATCAGCGGCACCAGCTCGACGGCGCCCAGCAAGCCGACCAGCAGCGCCGAGTGGCTGAGGACGTAGATCTGATACGGGAGCGCGACCAGGGTCGCCTGCGTCCCCAACCCCGAGATGAAGTTCCCGAGCACGACCAGGCGCAGAGCGCGGCTGCCCCGCAGGGGCGACAGATCCGGCGCCAGCGACCAAAGACGCCGGCGGGCGCGCTGAGCGTCCTGGCGGGGCACCCCTCAGGAGGATGGGCCCGCCGGCGCACCGGCGCCGGGCGGCGGGGTCACGCGGCGGGTGTCCGACAGGCGCCGGCTTGCGATCCCGAGCCCAGCCGCCGCGAGGAGCACCGCCGGCCATGGCCCGATCAGCAGACCTACGACGTGCGACATGGCGAATGCGAAGAGTCCGATCAGGACCAGTGTCGCGGGGGTGCGAGCGCCGTCGCGACGGATCCAGAGAGCGGCGCAGGCGACCGCGAAGCAGGCAGCACCACGCCGCCGAGCGCACGCGATCCGCTGAGGACGGCGACGGCATAGCCGGCGATCAGGCCCGCCGCCGAGATCGGGGCGGTTGCCGGATCGTGACGCACCCGCCCTCATTATGGAGCCCATCCGCCGGCGCCGTCACGGGCACGCGCGGGCGTTTACCCCTGACGGGCCCGGGTAGCATTTCTGGTTGAACGGCGGCAACGGGGGGTAGGCCGCGCAGCATGGAGTCTCTAGCGATCATCCGAACCGAGTCGGAAGAGCTGTTCGTTCGGTGGCAAAAGCACCATGATCAGCGCGCCCGTGAGGAGCTGGTCGAGCGGTTCCTGCCGCTCGCGCGCAAGCTGGCGCGCCGTTACGCGGGGGCCCGCGAGCCGTTTGACGATCTCGTCCAGGTGGCAAGCCTGGGCCTGGTCAAGGCCGTAGACCGCTTCGACACCGGACGGGGGACGGCGTTCTCATCGTTCGCGGTGCCGACGATTCTCGGCGAGCTCAAGCGCTACTTCCGCGACCTCGGGTGGTCGGTCCACGTTCCTCGTGGAGCCCAGGAGCAGGCGCTGAAGGTCGAGGAGGGCCAGCAGCAGTTGACGAGCAGGACCGGGCGCCCACCCACGGTCGAGGAGCTGGCCCAGTATCTGGAGTTGAGCATCGAGGACGTCCTCGACGCGCTCGAGACGGCGGGCGCTCACCACTCGACGTCCCTGGATGCCCCCCGCGACGACATCGACGGGGAGTCCACCACGCTCGCAGAGGCATTCGGCGAGGAGGACGAGCGCTACGAATTCGTCGATGCCAGCGTCACGATCTCCACCGCCGCGCGTGAGCTCTCCGCGCGGGAGCGCCGTGTGCTCGCCCTGCGTTTCGTGCAAGACCTGACCCAGACCCAGATCGCCGACGAGATCGGGGTCTCGCAGATGCAGGTTTCTCGGATTCTCCGCCGCGCCCTCGGACGCCTGCGCGAGATCACCCAGGTCGACGAAGAACTCGCAAGGCGCCGCTAGCCAAGGCCACGATCGATCTAACCGCTCTCGGTTTCAAACCACACCCGGGTTCCCTCCGGGGTGCGCTGGATGCCCCACCGGTCCGCGAGGCGCTCGACCAAGCGCAGGCCCCAACCGTCGTCGCGATTGCCTGCCGCCCCGGTGGCGAACCCTCCGGGACCGATGACGGCAAACCTCAGAGTGGAGTTCAATCCCAGGTCGAGCATGATCGAGTCGTTGCGGCTGTCGCGCCCGTGGACGATGCCGCTTGTGACCAGCTCGCTGACGAGCAGCTGCAGCTTCTCGAGCGTCCGCCGCGGCACACGGGCGGAGCATTCGCTGCGCACCAGTCCTCGTGCCCGTGCCGGGCCGTCCGGACGTGCATCGATCCTGTAGAGGGCTCGTACGCGTGAGTTCATCGGGAGAACAAGCGTGAATTCATCGGCTATACGGGTCCTACCCAGAAATTTCGGCCAGAATGCCTGCGGCATTTGGGTTTGGTTGTCCATCGGGCGGGCGACTGGTTATAAGAAATGGACGTGACCGATGATTGGCCGACCGTTCGCCTGGATCTCGACAGCAGGCCCGAGACGCTGACGCTCGTGCGCGGCGCGCTCGGGGGGGTCGCCGATCAGCTCGCGCTTGATCCGGAGCTGCTCGACGACCTCAAGACCGCGGTGAGCGAGGCGTGCAACAACGTCGTCATGCATGCCTACGACGACGCGCCCGGACCGCTCGAGGTTCGTCTGTACGCGCGCGATGAGACGATCGAGGTGGTGATCCGCGATGAAGGCAAGGGCATCCCGGAGATCGCGCAGTCCGACGACCGCCTTCAGGGAGTGGGACTGCCGGTAATCCGGGCGTTGACCCAGCAGGCGGAGTTCCGGCCGATGGGCGCCGGGGGGACCGAGGTGCGGATGGTGTTCGCCGGCGAACGCAAGGGCAGGCCGCTGTTTCGCGAGCCCGAGCGGGCAACTCCGGAGCAGCGATGGGCAGACGGGCTCTCCGGCGATGCGGTCGTCTCGCTCTCGCCGGTGAGCTTCGTCGGCGGGGTACTAGGTCGCCTCGCGCGCGCGCTGGCGGCCAAGGCGCGCTTCTCCTTGGACCGCTTCTCCGACGTCTACCTGGTGACGGATGCAATCGCGGCTCACGCGGCGCGCTCTGCGAACGGCGGGCGGGTGTCGTTCGGCCTCGCAACCGAGGTGCGGCGGCTGGAGGTGACGATCGGGCCGTTTCGCGATGGAACGGGCGCTTCCCTGCACGAGCGCGAAGCGGCGCAGGACGTGGGCGGCGCGCTCGCGTTGCTCAGCGACGAGGTCGAGGTCAGCCCGATCGATGTGGGGGAGATGCTGCGCGTGGTGATGGTCGACCACCGGCCGGTGGGACCCTCGCTCGCGGGGTAAGCGGTAGCCGCGGGGGTGTGCGCTCAGCCGCCGCCGAGCAGCTCCTCCGGCGTGTCAGCACGCGTCAGCCGCTCGGCGACGCCGGTGAGCGTCAGCAGCCGCTGCACTTGCTGAGAGCCGTTGACCAGCCCCAGGCGCCGGCCTTGCTCCTCGGCTCTCTGATGCGCCCTGACCAGGACGCTGAGGCCCGTGGAGTCCATGAACTCGAGCTCCCTGAGATCGACGATCACGACGTCCGCATCGGACTGCGCGACGCGATCGAGCTCCTCCTCGAGGACCGGGCTCGAGGCGAGGTCAAGCTCGCCGCTGACGCTCAACACGATCGCGTGACTCTCGGTGCGGACCTCTACCCGGAAATGACTCTGCACGCTGGGGCGAGCGTACTGATCTGGGCGGGCGCGTGCTGGAATCGGATCGCGGTTTTCGGCGTCCGGGCCGTCGCTGCCGAGCGCGTTCGGCGGGATATAGGATCGGTTGCATACGGAGTACCCGGGTAGCCCAAGCTCCAGCGATGGCGACCAGCACGCGGCCAGACGGGCGCAGGAGGAACGTGCCTGGCGCGCGGTTGCCGTGCGTCGTCGCGTTCGATCGCGGGTAACTCTTATGCCACGGCTGACCGGTTGCGTCAGCGCATCTGAAAAGGAGGTCGTATGGTCGCGCTGCTGGTTCTGTTGCTCATCTTGGCTGTGTTCGGTGGGCTTGGTTTTGCCGTGCACTTCCTCTGGATCATCCTGATCGCAGCACTGATCATCTGGGCGCTCGGATTCCTCATCGGCAGCGCCGGCGCGGGAGCCGGAGCGGGCCGGCGCCGCTGGTACGGGCGCTGGTAGCTGGCGGCCGACGATCGCCAGCCGGGCGACGCCGATCTACGGCTGGCGGTCGTTCGTCAGGTCGCGCAACCGCTGTAGGGCGCGGCGCAGCAGGCGAGAGACCTGCATCTGCGAGACGCCCACCCGCTCGGCGATCTCGGATTGCGTGAGGTCTTCTCCGAAGCGCAGGAGGAGGATTCGCCGCTCGCGCTCGGGAAGGCACTTGGCCGCGGCGAAGATCGTGACCTGACGATCGACCAGCTCCAGCCGCTCGTCCTCGTCCCCGATCGCCTCCAGCCGACTCGGGGTGCCGTCCTCGTCGCCCACCACCGGCGCATCGAGGGAGACCGCTCCATACGCCTCGGCCGTCTGGAGGCCGTCGAGGACCTCTTCCTGGCTGAACTCCAGAAATTGGGCCAGCTCGCCGATCGTCGGCATATGACCGGTGCGTCCGCTGATCTGGTGTTGCGCGTCCACTACCCTGCGGGCGCGCTCCTGCGCGCTGCGGTCCACGTGCAGCGCCCAGCCGGCGTCGCGGAAATAGCGCTTGAGCTCGCCGACGATCGTCGGCACCGCGAACGACGTGAACGCGAACCCGCGATCGGGGTCAAACCGCTCGACCGCCTTGACCAGACCGAGGCTCGCGACCTGGACGAGATCTTCATATGGCTCGCTGGACGGGACGTAACGGCGCGCGAGCTTGCGGGCGAGGGGCAAGAACCGCTCGATCAGCTCGTCGCGCGCACGAAGATCCTTGTAGCGCCGCCACCGCGCGAACAATTTCGGCGAGGCGGCAGCATGTACGGGCACTCCAACGGCCGGGGCCACCGTCATACCTGACCTCCATTGCAGACATGTCGGTTGTACCACACACCCCGACGCCGGGGGCGCGCGTGCCCAGTTTTTGCGCCAAAGGTGGGGGAAAACTGAACGCGCAAGCGCGCCGAGTGCGTGGCCTCCGATCGGCGCTCAGGCGGCGATCGGCAAGCTGCGCTCGAGCGCCGGCGACTCGCCATCGCCGGCAAGCAGCGCCAGAACGGCACGCTCGATCCGCGCCCGTACCCGGTCGTCGACGTCGCCCAGATCGCCGATTCGGTCCAGCTCGGCGGCGATCGTCCAGCCCGAGAGATAGCGATCGATCACCCGGGGGTCGATGTAGGCGCGCCGCGCGACCGCGGGGGTGTTGCCCAGCAGCGCCGCGACCCCGCGCACGGCGCTGTCGACCGCCCGCTTGCGCGCGGTCTTCGACACGGCGTCTCGGCCGGCGGTCGCAAGCGAGACGGCGGCCATCACGGTCCCGTTCCAGGTGCGAAAGTCCTTGGCGCTGAATCCTTCGCCAAGCTCCTGCTTGAGATATTCGTTGATCTCATCGGAGCGAACGTCGTGCCACCGGCGGCCTTCACGATAGGCGAGCAGCTGCTGACCGCCTCCTCGGCGCCGGCGCAACGTCCGGATCAGCGGATACGGCACCGGGTCGACGATCACCTGACAGCGCCGTGCGCCGCCCTTGGCGAGATAGTCGAACTCGATGGAATCCTCGTGCACCACGACGTGCTCGCGGTGAAGCGTGGCCAGCCCCAGGCCGCCGTCGTCGTCTGCGTACTCCTCGCTTCCGATCCGGAAGACCCCGACATCCAGCAGTCGCACCGCTCCCGCCAGCACTCGCCGCCGCGTGGGCTCATCACCGTCGAGCTCCTTGACGAGCCGGCGCCGCAGGCTCGGCAGGGCCCGGCCGAACTCCAGCATCCGCTCGAACTTCCGGCGATCGCGGTGCTTGCGCCACCTGGGGTGATACAGGTACTGCTTGCGACCCGCGGAATCGATTCCCGTGGCCTGCAGGTGGCCCATCACGTCCGAGCAGATCCACACCTCGTCCCAGGCCGGCGGGATTGCCAGGCTGCGAACGCGCTCGAGCGCCTCGGGATCGGAGACGCGGCGGCCGCGCTCGTCGAGGTACGTGAACCCGCGCCCGCGCCGGACGCGGCGCAGGCCCGGTCCGGAGCAGTCCGATCGGCGCAGCCGCCTCGTCCGAATGTCAGTGGCTATCGGTGTCACCCCCGATCATCGTGGCCGTCCGCTTTCCCCGATCATCGGCTACCCGCAGCCACCTCCGCAAAACGCAATACTGCGGGCATGTCCTCGGCTTCATACACATCTGCGCTCGCCGAGAGACTCGCCCCGGATCTGCTCGATCGCTTTCAGCGCTACGTGCGGATCGACACCCAATCGCGACGGCAGCGGACCTCCTCGCCGAGCACCGCGGGTCAGCTCGAGCTCGGGCGGCTGCTGGTCGGCGAGCTCAACGACTCGGGCCTGGACGACGCCGAACTCGACGAGAACGGGTACGTGTTCGCCGGCATCGGTGGCGCCGAGGCCGCGGAAGGCTCGGCCGTCGGCCTGGTCGCTCACCTCGACACCAGCCCCGACGCGCCCGGTCATGGCGTCGAGCCGGTCGTCCACCGCGACTGGGACGGTGGCGTGATCGAGCTGCCGCGGCGCGGCACCCGCCTTGATCCCGCGACGATGGGCGAGCTAACCCCCAAGCGCGGCCACGACATCGTCAGCGCCAGCGGCGACACGCTGCTCGGGGCCGACGACAAGGCCGGGGTCGCGGCGATCATGGCGGCGGTCGCCCACCTCGCCGCCCATCCGGAGGTGCCGCGGCCGCGGCTGCGGATCGCGTTCACGCCCGACGAGGAGATCGGCGAGGGCGCGACGCTGTTCGACATCGAGCGCTTCGGCGCCCTCTGCGCATACACGATCGACGGGTCCAAGCTGGGTGAACTCCAGGACGAGACGTTCAGCGCCGCGGAAGTGACGATCAGCGTCCAGGGAGTGGACGTCCATCCCGGCCAGGCGACCGGCAAGCTCGTCAGCGCGCTGCGCCTGGCCGCGCGGATCGTGGCGGCGCTTCCGACGAACACGCTCGCGCCGGAGACGACTTCCGGCCGCGAGGGCTTCATCCACCCTTATGACCTCTCCGGCAGCGCCGCGGCCGCAAGGATCGTGGCGATCGTCCGCGACTTCGACGACGACAAGCTCGACGATCACGTCGCGCTGTTGCGGCGCACGGCGGAGGAGGTCGGGGCCGGCGAGCCTCGCGCGAAGATCGAGATCGACGTCCGCCGCCAGTACCGCAACATGCGCCGATACCTGGAATCCGCGCGATACGCGGTGCAGGCCGCCGAACAGGCGATGCGCGCGGAGGGCATCGAGCCGGTGCGAACGGCGATTCGCGGTGGCACCGACGGCTCGCGGCTGAGCGAGATGGGACTGCCGACGCCCAACATCTTCACCGGCGGCCACGAGTACCACTCCGTGCGCGAGTGGGCCTCCCTGCAGGACATGGCGGCAGCCGCGGCGACGATCGTACGGTTGGCGGAAGTGTGGACACAGGCGCCGTACGCCGCCATCGCGGCACGGGGCGCCCCGCCGGCGTCCCGTTAGGCTGGGCGCGTGTCCGCTCAATTCAGCGCCTCGCTGGCATCGGTCGACGGAGCCCTGATGCTCGCCTCCGCGGCGACGATCCCTGCGACCGACGAAGGGCTGCTGCGCGGCGACGGCGCATTCGAGGTGATCCGGGTCTACGAGGGGCGCTCGTTCGCGTTTGAGGAGCACCTGCGCCGGCTGGATCGCTCGGCCTCCAACCTCCGGCTCCCGCTCGACCTCGAGGCGGTTCGGTCCGATGCGCATCGTCTCTTGGCGCACGCCGGCGCCGGCCCCGACCACGACCTGCTGCGGATCGTGGTGACGCGCGGTGGCCGGCGGCTGTTGCTGACGGAGCCGCTTCCGCGCACCCCCGAGCGAATCGCGCTCGGTTCGGTCACCTACGCGCCGACGCGCGTCCTGGACGGCGTCAAATCGCTCTCGTACGCCGCGAACATGCTCGCGGGGCGACTCGCCCGCGAGCGGGGCTTCGACGAGGCGCTGCTGGTCACGCCCCACGGCCGGGTGCTCGAGGCGCCGACGAGCTCGATCTTCTGGATCAAGGACGGGGAGGTGCTGACGCCCCCGCTGGCGGACCACATCCTCGCTTCGATCACCCGGGCGCTCGTGATCGACGTGTGCGGCGCGCGCGAGCGCGAGTGCACGCTGCAGGATCTCGACGGGGCCGATGAGGCGTTCCTGGCCTCGACGGTGCGGGAGGTCCAGCCGATCGCCACCGTCGACCAGCGCCGGTTCGATGGCGTGGGGCCCTTCACGACACGCATCGCGCAAGACGTCGCGGCCCACATCCGCGCGGAGCTCGACGCCAGTTGAGCCGCGCCGGCGGGCCGCCGGGGTGCGTTGCATGAAGGTCGTGACGATCGTCGGCAACCGCCCGCAATTCATCAAGGCGGCGGCCGTCTCGGGCCCGCTGCGTCGGGTCCACGACGAGGTCCTGGTGCACACCGGCCAGCACTTCGACGACGACCTGTCGGCCGTGTTCTTCCAGGAGCTGGGGCTGCCGGCACCCGACCGGGAGCTGGGCATCTCGCGTGGTGCGAACACATCGCAGACCGGCCGCATGCTCGCCGCGCTCGAGCCGGTGTTGGCCGAGCTCGGGCCAGCCGCGGTGATCGTCTATGGCGACACCAACTCGACCCTTGCCGGTGCGCTGGCCGCGGCTCAGGCCGCCATTCCGGTAGCTCACGTCGAGGCCGGGATGCGGTCGTTTGACCGCTCGATGCCCGAGGAGCTCAACCGCGTGCTCGCCGACCATGCGAGCGACCTGTTGCTGTGCTCGTCGGAGGTCGCCGTGGCGAACCTGGCCCGCGAGGGGATCGTCGGCGCGGTCGAGCTGGTGGGAGACGTGATGGTCGACGTCGCGGCGACCATCCAGCCAGACGCGCGCGAGCGACTGGACCTGGTCAGGGCCCATGGCGTCGAGCCGGGCTCCTACGTGCTGGCCACGGCCCACCGGGCGGGGAACGTCGACGTGCCGAGAAGGCTGCGGACCCTGGTCGAGCTGCTGCTCGCGATCCCGCTTGCGGTCGTGTTCCCGGTGCACCCGCGGACGCTGGCGCGGCTGCGCGCAGCCGGCCTGCACGACGCGCTTGCGCAGAGCGCCAACGTGATCCTCACGCCGCCCCTGGGCTACCTCGAGCTGACGGCGCTCCTCTGCAACGCCGCGGCGGTGCTCACCGACTCCGGCGGCCTTCAGAAGGAGGCCTACCTGGCCGGCGTCAAATGCGTCACGCTGCGGGCCAGCACCGAGTGGACCGAGACCGTGGAGCAGGGCTGGAACGTCCTCGTCGACCTCGATCTGCCGGCGGCGCTCGCTGCGATGGGGCGCGAGCCACCGGCGAACCGGCCGCCGCTGTACGGCGACGGCCACGCCGGAGAGCGGGTCCAGGCTGCGCTTACACTGCACTTCGCATGAGGGCCACGCGCGATGAGTGAGAACCTCGCGGTGGGGGTCGCCGGGCTCGGCTACTGGGGGCCCAACCTCGCTCGCAACTTCGCCGCGATCCCCGGTTGCGAGCTCGTCTGGTGCTGCGACGCCTCGTCCGAGGCGCGGGCCCGGGCCGGCGCCCAGTTCCCCCGGGCGCGCCTTACCGCCGAGGTCGACGAGATGCTGGCCGATCCGGGCCTCGATGCGGTCGCGATCGCCACGCCCGTGCCGACTCATGCCGAGCTGGCGGTGCGCGTGCTCGAGGCGGGCAAGCACTGTTTTGTCGAGAAGCCGATTGGACGATCGGTCGGCGAGGCGCAGCGCGCCGTCGCCGCGGCGCAGAACCGCGGCCGGACGCTGATGGTCGGCCACCTGCTCGAGTATCACCCGGGCGTCCAGAGGCTCAAAGAGCTGACCGACTCCGGCGAGCTGGGCGAGGAGATCTACTACATCTACGGCAACCGCCTCAACCTCGGCAAGCTGCGGGCCGACGAGAACGCGCTCTGGAGCCTGGGAGCACACGATGTGTCGGTGCTTCTCTACCTGGCCGGGGAGGAGCCGTATGAGGCGATCGCCCGCGGCGAGTCCTACGTGCGCGAGGGTGTCGAAGACGTCGTGTTCTGCTTCCTGCGCTTCCCGTCGGGGCTCTCCGCCCACCTCCATCTGTCGTGGCTTGATCCGCACAAGGAGCGCCGGTTCACCGTGGTCGGCTCGCGCCGGATGGCGACGTTCGACGACATGGCGCTGGAGGGCAAGCTGACGATCTACGACAAGGGGTTCGACGAGGACTCGCGGACCTATGGCGAGTACATCACGCGCACCGGGGACATCTTCTCGCCGCGGATCCCGAACCTCGAGCCACTTCGCGTCGAGTGCGAGCACTTCATCAATTGCATCCGCCGGCGTGAGCAGCCTCGCTCCGACGGCGCCAGCGGCGTGCGGGTCGTCCGGGTGCTCGAGCAGCTCCAGCACTCGCTCGAGGCTTCGGCGCGATGACCTCCCGCTCCGCCGGCGGCGAGATCGCGCAGGCGTACGTGGCCGCCGGCGCGGTCGTCGATCCCGCCGCCGTCATCGCGCCGGGGGCCGTGATCCACGAAGGGACCCGAATCGGCGCCGGCGCCCGCATCGGCTCTGCCACGGTCGTGCATGCCGGGACCGAGGTCGGAGAGGGCTGCGTCGTCGAGGACCAGGTCGTACTCGGCAAGCGTCCACGGCTGCGCAAAGGATCCAGCGCCGCCGCCGCCGAGCTCGGGCCGCTCGTACTGGAGGCGGAGGCGACGGTGTGCTGCGGGGCGGTCGTCTACGCCGGCGTCCGAATCGGCCCGGGGGCGATCATCGGCGACCAGGCGCAGGTCAGGGAGCGCAGCACGATCGGATCGGGGTCGGTGGTCGGGCGTGGATCGGCGATCGAGTTCGGCGTCCGCGTCGGCGACCGCGTGCTGATCCAGACCGACGTCTACGTGGCCGCCGGGGCTGTCGTCGAGGATGACGTCTTCCTCGGACCCGGCGTGCTGACGACGAACGACGACACGATGGGCCGGCATCCGTCCGGCGAGCCGCTCCGAGGGCCGGTGTTCCGCCGCGCCTGCCGGGTCGGGGGCGGCGCGGTGCTCGTGCCGGGGGTCGAGATCGGGGTGGAGGCGTTCGTCGCCGCCGGAGCCGTGGTGACGCGAGACGTTCGTGAACGCGCAGTCGTGATCGGCGTGCCGGCCCGCGTGGTGCGCCGGGTGCCCGACGAGGATGTGCTCGAGCACCGGCGCTAGCTCCGTCAGGGAGAATCCCGCCGGGATCCGGAACGCGAGACGAGGAGGCAGAGATGGAGACCTGGGACGTGCGCTCACTGACGATCGAGCCTCACCATCCACAGGTGCTGCGTTCAGACGAGGAGACGCGCGCGATCGCGATCCATCTCCCTGCCGGCGAAGAGCTGCAGGAGCACCAGGTC
This sequence comes from uncultured Solirubrobacterales bacterium, assembly GCA_963723675.1. Taxonomy (GTDB): domain Bacteria; phylum Actinomycetota; class Thermoleophilia; order Solirubrobacterales; family Solirubrobacteraceae; genus Palsa-465. The sequence goes on from CAVRRW010000001.1 coordinate 401,868, forward strand.
CACGAGCGCGCGTACCTGTTCGTGGCCGACGGCGAGATCGAAATCTCGGCACAGGGCCGGTCCGTCCGCGGCGGCGCCGGCCACCTCTCGCATTTCGGGCCGGCCGAACGCCACGCGGTCAAGGCGGTGTCAGACGCGCGGCTCGTGCTGGTGCTGTCGCCGTGGCCGGGGTTCGGGCATCCTTCGCGCGTCGAGTGAGCGGCGCCGGCCGCTGGACGGCGGCGCGGGCGCCAGACGGCGGGCGCGCCTGGGGCTAAACAGCGGGGACGCGCCTGGCGCTAAGCTAAACAGCGGGAGCGGGCGCGGGCGCCGGAGCAAGGCCGTCGTCCGCATGCGTCCAGACGATCTGATCGGTGTTCGGTCCGACGCTGATCAGGGCGACCGGTACGCCAACGAATTCCGAGACGTACTGCAGGTACTCGCGCGCCGCGGCCGGCAGGTCTGACTCGTCGCGACACTGGCTGAGGTCTTCAGTCCAGCCGCGCAGCTCCTCGTACTCGCCGGAGGCGTGGTGCAGCACGGTCTGGTGGTAGGGGAAGTCCTCGAACTCGGCTCCCTCGGCGCCGCGGTAGCGAGTGCACACCTTCAGCCGGTCGCGGCCCGAGAGCACGTCCAGCTTCGTCACCGCCAGCGCGGTCAGCGAGTTGATCCGAGCGGCATATCGCAACGCGACCAGGTCCAGCCAACCGACGCGCCTCGCTCGGCCTGTTGTGGTCCCGTACTCGCCGCCCTGCTCGCGAAGCTGGTCGGCGAGCGGGCCCTCGAGCTCGGTCGGAAACGGGCCGGCGCCGACCCGCGTGACATACGCCTTGGTGACGCCCCAGACCTCGTCGATGTCCTTGGGACCGACGCCCGCGCCGATGCAAGCCGCTCCAGCCACCGGGTTGGACGACGTCACGAACGGATAGGTGCCGTGGTCGATGTCGAGCAGCGCCCCTTGTGCGCCCTCGAACACGACGATCTGGCCGGCGTCCAAGCGCTCGTGCACGAGACGGATCGTGTCGGCGATGAACGGCTCGAGTCGGTGACCGTAGGTCAGGTACTCCTCGGTGATCGACTGCAGGTCCAGGCGGGGATCCTTGGCGAACGGGCGCAATGACAGCCGCTTGGGTTCGAGCGCCGCGACGATCTTCTTCTTGAGGATCTTCTCGTCGAGCAGGTCCTGCACCCGAATGCCCAGCCGCGCCGCCTTGTCGGCATAGCAGGGCCCGATTCCGCGCCGGGTCGTGCCGATCTGAAGCTTGCCCAACTTGGCCTCGCCGGCATGGTCGAGCATCAGGTGATAGGGCATGATCAGGTGGGCGTTTGCCGAGATCCGCAGCGACGTCGTGTCCACTCGGCGGCGGCGCAGCTCCTCGAGCTCCTCGGTCAGGACCTTGGGATCGATGACCACGCCGTTGCCAATCACGCACACCGTTCCCGGGTGGAGGATCCCCGACGGGATCAGGTGCAGCTTCCAGGTGCGGCCGCCGCGCACGATCGTGTGACCGGCGTTGTTTCCTCCCTGAAAGCGGACGATTGCGTCGGCCCGCTCCGCGAGCAGGTCTGTGACCTTCCCCTTGCCTTCGTCACCCCACTGGGCGCCGACGATCACGATTCCGGGCATCGCTGGTGAGTGTAGGGGGGGACGCGGAGAAGATCGGCGGCCTGCCGGCAGGACTTGTTGGGGGACCGGCGACCGGTCCGCCAGGTCCGCCGACAGTACTTCCGGGGCAGACGCGCAGCCCGTCGCGGGGTCCGGTGTTCGGCTCGGCGTCAGCCCGCGGCGAGGCGCGGTCGGAAGCGGCGGGCGGGCCGGCGGCTGCCGCGGGGCGTGCGCTCGTCGCTGACCGCGGCCGCGTGCGTGCGCAGCAGCGCCACGATATCGACGGTGGGAAAGAACGGATCTGCCACGACCGACCGATCCGCGAGCGACAGCGCCGCTCGCGGTTGCTCGTCGACCTCCGCGAGCAGCACCGGCGCGGGCGGCACCGGGGAGCTGTCGAGCGCGGCGAGGCGGACGAGGTCTGAGCGGTCGTCGGCGAACGCGGGGCGAATCGTGATCGTGGCTGGGATGGTGTGAGCGGTCACGTGCTCCAAGGTGAAGCATTCCGTCCATAAATACAAATAGGGGTTTGCTTGATGGGGTATAACTATCTGTCATGCTCGATACGAGGCGACTCCGAGTGCTCTGCGAGGTGGCTCGCCAGGGTTCCTTCTCCGGCGCGGCAGTGACGCTCGGCTACACGCAGCCGGCCGTCTCGCGGCAGATCGCGACGCTCGAGAGCGAGGTCGGCGCGCTCCTGGTGCGGCGCGTCCCGCAGGGCGCCGTGCTGACCGACGCCGGACGGCTGCTTGTGGAGCGCGGCGAGGGGATTCTCGCCCGGCTGCTGGACATCGAGGCAGAGCTGCGTGCGCTCGCGGGACTCGAGGGGGGAACGCTGCGTCTTGCCTCGTTCGCGTCGGCGGCCGCATCGATCGTGCCGCTTGCGATCGCCAGGTTCCGCGAACGCTTTCCCGCGGTCGACCTCAACATCGTGATGGCAGACCCAGGCGACTCGATACCGATGCTCCGCTCGGGAGAGCTCGACATGGCGATCTCGCACGATGCGATGGGATCGTCGATCGACGAGCACGGGCGCCTCGTGGTGGTCGCCGGTCAAGGTCCGGCGGACCTCGACGGGAGGGGTCACGTCGAGCTCGTGCACCTGTTCGATGATCCGATGTACGTGGCGATGCCGCTCGGACACCCGCAGGCAGATGTCCAGCCACTCGAGCTGACGAACTTCGCGACGGAACCCTGGATGCTCGCGACGGCCGACTCGTGCCCGGACTCGCGCCTGTTCCTCCGCGCCTGCCACGCCGCCGGCTTCGAGCCCCGAATCGCGTTCCAGAACAACGACTATCCGGCGATTCTCGGCTTCGTCGCCGCGGGCGTGGGAGTTGCCCTGATCCCCGACATGGTCGCGCGCGGCGTGCGCGATGACGTCGTCGTGCGCGAGCTGGATCAGGCCGCTCCGGTGCGGCCGATCTTCGCCGCGCTGCCGTCCGGATACCGCTCGCCGGGCGCGACCGCGATGCTCGACGTCCTGCGCGATGTGGGCGAGCGCTGGGTCGCCGAGCGGTCGGCGCCGGCGTTGGCCTGAATCTGCCCCGGCGCCGGCGTTGGCCTGAATCCGCCCCCGCCGCCGGCGTCGGCCTGAATCCGCCCCCGGCGCCGACTACTCGAGATGTTCACCAACGCGGCTGTGCAGCTCTTCGGAGTTGATGTTTCTATTCCGCAGCCGCCCTTTTTGTCACCGTGATTCGGCCTCGGTGTCAGGGCGCGACCTCTCCGTTTGCCGCCACAGTGAAGTCGGCTCACGTGGTGTAACCGTTAGTCAGCAATCGTCGGAATGCGCGCGGCCGAGGTCGTACCGGTCCCGGGCGCAGGTCAGGCGGAGCGCAGCACCGTTCGCTTGTCGTCGCCGGCGAGCGGGAGCTGGTCGCACATCTCGGTCAGCCGCGACACCGTCCGTTCGGCGATCTGCTCGCACAGCGCTGCGTGATCGACGATGTTCGTGGTGATCACCATCGATCGCTGGTCCTCGTAGCGCGCGTTGACTATCGAATAAAGCTCCTCGAGCACCCAGTCGGTGGTCCGCTCGGCGCCGACGTCGTCGATGTGCAGGAGGTCGACGGCGGTCAGCCGGTCGAGCAGATCGACGTGCGAGCGCTCGGCTCGATGGGTGTCGCGGATCTCGTTGAGCAGCCGCGGCAGCGAATAGATCGCGACCGACCGTCCCGCTTCCAGCGCCGCCTGCGAGACGAGCATCGCCAGCGTCGTCTTGCCGGTGCCGACCTGGCCCATGAACCACAGTCCGCGTCCCGCGTCGAGCTTGGACTCGATCGCATCCGTGAACCTGCGCGTGGCGGCCACGATCGGCGGGTCGATCTCGGTGACGGGCCAGCGATCGAACGCGACGTCGCGGTAGCGCCGAGGAATCACCGCCGACAGGCTCCGCGCCTTCGCCCGCACGATCTGCCCGGCCCGGCAGCGGCAGTCAAATGCCGTGTTCGAGCTCTCGTCGAAGACGAACCCCGACCCGTCGCAGATCTCGTAAGGGCAGCGATCGCTCAATCCGGGCTCGCTCGATCCTCGCGATCGACGGACGCCCATCTCGCCGGCCCGCGCGGGCAACCGCTCATTGCGCGAACCGCTCGCCGGCGTAGTTTGAGAACTTCGGGTACTCGTGCTGGAACGTGAGCACGACCTCGCCGACGGGGCCGTTGCGATGCTTGGCAATGATGATGTCCGCCTCGCCTGGACGCTCGGAGTCCTTGTCGTAGTACTCCTCGCGGTAGATGAACATCACGAGGTCCGCATCCTGTTCGATAGCTCCGGAGTTGTGAGTAACCACCCCGTCGGCCAACCATGACGCAAGGCCTGGCACGGTGAGATCGAAAACCTCATCCTCGCCATCTTCATCGATCGCCACCACCCGGTCCCAGAAGACATCGCTGTCGGCTGCAAGCCCGAGTTCGGGCGACTCGAGGATCTTGGCGTAGTCGGCGAGCGTGTCCCTCGAGTTTGCCCCGAACTCGCACTTGGCAGCGTTTCTCACTGCAGCACTGTTCACCTCCGAGGCGGTCGTGTACCTCATCGGCCCATGGCTCAAGTAGCTGCCATCGCCGATCAGCTGGCCCAGGAGCACGACGCGGTCATCGGGCCAGCGCTCAGGTTCAACCGGCTCGGGTAGGCGGCGCGCGACTGCGACGCGATCACCGATCGCCACGTCTCGTAGCGTTACCCAGCCTGGCCAGGCGAGGATTCGATGATCACCGGTGGCACGAAGCGTGCGGCCGGAGGCGAGCCGGAGTCTGAGAACCGAGCGACGACCTACCGGCCAAACGGCGTCGGCGCGCGCTCGTACCACACGATGTCTCTCATCAAGCGAGAGAACCTCCGGTGTTGTACCGACTAGCTCTCGTATCGCCACGCGCCGGCCGTCCGCGAGTAGCACAAGTGTCTCGCCTGTTACGCATTCTCGTAGATCCGACAGGATCGGCTTCTTCTCCCCGCCGCGCTGCTCCACCGCGCGGCTCAGCTGCGACAGAGCGATCACCGGCACGTTGAGCTCGCGGGCGAGGGCCTTCAGCCCTCGCGACATCTGGGCGACCTGCTCGACCCGGTTCTCCATGTGGCCGCCCTCGTGACGCATCAGCTGCAGGTAGTCGACGATCACCAGGCCGAGTCCGTTTTCGACCTGGTTGTGCAGCCTGCGGGCCTTCGCTCGCACCTCGATCACGCCGGTGTCGCTCGAGTCGTCCACGAACAGCGGCGCCTGTGCGAGCCGCTGGCACGCCTCGAGGATCTTCGGCCAGCGCTGCTCGGCGACTCGGCCCCGGCGCAGGTCGTCGCCCTTGATCCGCGCCTGCGAGGCGACGAAGCGCTGGGCCAGCTCGGACTCGGACATCTCGAGCGAAAACAGCACCACCGGGTAGTGGGCGAGCGCCGCGTTCTCCGCCATGTTGGCGACGAGCGCCGACTTGCCCATCGAGGGGCGCGCCGCGATCACGATCAGGTTGCCTCGCTGAAAGCCGCCCGTCTTCTCGTCGATGTCCTTGAAGCCCGAGGGCGCCCCGGTCAGCGGCGACTTGGCGACCGACAGCAGGTGCAGCTTTTCGGTTTCCTCATGCAGCACGTCGGCGATTGAGCGAACGCGCTTCTGGCGATCATCGTGCGCGACCTCGAGCACCGATCGCTCCGCTCGCTCCACGAGGTCGCGCGGAGGCGCTTCGCGCGCAAGCACGCTTGCCTGGATCTCGTAGGAGGTCGTCAGCAATGCGCGCAGCTGCGCGTTGTCGCGGACGATCCGTCCGTACTCGCGCGCGTGGCCGGCGGCGGGCACCCACCCGGCCAGCTCGTCGATCGTCTCGGCGCCTCCGACCTCTTCGAGCTTGCCGCGCTGCCGCAGCGATTCCGCGACCGTGAGCGGATCGATCTTGTGATCGCCCTCGTGCAGCTCGATCATCGCTGCGAACACGGCGCCGTGCTGCTCCCGATAGAAGTGATCGGGCCGCAGATGCTCCTCGACCAGCAATGCGTAGAGATGGCGCTCGTCGAGCAGCACCGCCCCGAGGACGGATTTCTCGGCCTCGAGATTGTGAGGCGGAACCGCGGTGTTCTGAACGGCGCTCATCGGCGTCCGATACTAGGTCGCGGGCGGACGCCTCCGCCCTCGTCGTTTCCGCTACGTCCGCGACTTCGTTGCGAGGCGCTCGCGGGGGTCCGCGTTACGCCGCGACGACCATCGTCTTGACCGTCGCCATCACCTCGTCGGTGACCTCGACCACAACCATGTACGTGCCGGTGTGCCGGATCGGCTCCTCGAGGTGGATCTTGCGGCGGTCGACCCGGATTCCGCGAGCGTCGCGGATCGAGTCGGCGATGTCCTGCGTCGTCACCGAACCGAACAGCCGGCCGTCGTCGCCGGCCTGTTGCGGAATCGTCAGCACGGTCCTGCCCAGCAGCGCGGCATTGTCGCGGGCGCGCTCCTCGGCATCCTTGACGGCCTGCTCGGCCGCCTCGCGGCGACGCCTGGCCGCGTCGATCGAACCGGTGGTCGCGGGCTCGGCGAGCTTGCGTGGCAACAGATAGTTCCGGAGATACCCGGGCGAGACGTCGACAACCGCGCCGCGTTCGCCCAGCGACTCCACGTCCTGGAGCAGGATTGCCTGTGACACCGCGACTACCTGTCGCCGCGATCGCGGCGGTCACCACGCTCGCCGCGGTCGCCTACACCTTCGGCGACATACGGCAGCAGCGCGAGCTCACGCGCCCGCTTGACCGCGCGGGCGACCTGGCTCTGATGGCGACGGCACGCGCCGGTGATCCGGCGCGACCGGATCTTCCCGCGCTCGGACACGAACCTGCGGAGCGTCGATATGTCCTTGTAGTCGACCTGATCTACCTTGTCGCGGCAGTACGGGCACGGCTTGCGACGGGAAGAGGTCAGTCCGCCCTTTCTGTCGCGCCGGCGAGTCGGCCGTCTACGTTGCTTTGCCACGCTGGATCACCTAGCTCGGATTCTCTTTTGTTTGATGCTATGCCTCAGAACGGTATGTCGTCGTCCGCAGCTCCGGCAGCTCCGGCAGCCACGGGGGCACTCTCGAAATCGCCGGTGTCAATCGGGACGTCGCTCTCGGTCGCGCGCGCGCTGCCGGAGAAGCCATTCCCGCTGCCGGCGTCTTCGCGCCCGCCGAGGAACTGAACGGATTCAGCGATGATATCCACTGCGTTGCGCTTTTGTCCGTCGTTGTTGGTCCACTCGCGAAAACGCAGCCGTCCGTCGATCCCGACCGGCCGGCCCTTGCTCAGGTACTGCTGGCAGTTCACGCCCTGTTGACCCCACACCGTGACGTCGAAGTAGTTGGGCGCGTCCTCCCAATTTCCGCTGTCGGGATTCCGGCGCCGGCCGTTGCTCGCGATCCTCAAGCTGCAAACCGCCGTATCGCTGTTCGGGAGCGTCCTCAGCTCCGGATCTCTCGTCAGTCTGCCGGTGATCACAACCCGGTTGATGTCGCCTGCCATGCGGAGGCTCCTTTCCACTGCTCGTTGAAGGCTTTCGCCGAGTCTAGGCGCGGCTCAGGCGGCAACCACTGCTCTCCCCGGAAAATGGGCCGAAAGGTTGCAGACCGTTTGCGAAGCCGCAGCCCGGCGTGACGATGGTGTTGCACAACGGGCGCCGGCGGGTGCCGGACCGACTGCCAGAAACGAGTTCGGAGCGGCGCCGGGACTCGACAGAGAAGGTCTGGCTCAAGGCCGGCTCGCCCTGCTCCAGGTCCAGGAACGAGCTCGGGCCGGCGCCGGGGCCGATGTCGAGCAACGGTACGGGAAGCGCCGGGCTACGCGTCCGGGGGCGACTCGGGGGGCACCTGGGCGACCACCGGCGGCGCGGACTCCGGCGCCTCCGGCTGTCCAGGGAGGACCTTGATGATCCGGAAGCGCAGCACCCCGTCGGCGATCCGCAGGTCATGCGACAGCGTCTCGAGCAAGGACGCCGGCCCGCTGAACTGCAGGAGGTGGTACTCGGCCTCGCGCTGGTGCTGGATCCGATACGGAAGCGGGCGCGAGCCCCAGTCGTCGTTGCGCTCGATCGAGCCGCCGCCGCGCGAAATGGACGCCTCGACGTTGGCGAGGATCTGCGCGCGACGCTCGTCTTCGGCGCTGGTCGAAAGCAGCAGCACGAGGTCGTAGATGGTCGGTTGCTTGGCCATGAGTGACGTCGCCTCTCGGGCGGCGGACGACTATAGCGGTTGCTCGCTTGCGCGCTGGGAGCCGGCGGGCCGACTTGCCTGGCTTGCGGCGCTGGAAGCCGGCGTCCTGCGTAACGTGGCGTGCGGGCCGGAAGCCGACGTCCCGCGTACCCCGCTTTGCGGGAAGCCGACGACCCCCGTACCGTGAATTGAAGATCATGTCCGAGCGCCAGAGGGCGTGGCCGACGCCACGTTCCAGACGGCCTCTGCGGCAATAAACCCGATGGCCACCAAGCAGGACATTCCGATCCTCGAGTTCCCCGACCGCAACGCCTGGGAGCGGTGGCTCGACGCCAACCACGAATCGGCCCGCGGCGTCTGGCTGAAGATCTCCAAGAAGAGCGCGGCGACCTCGACGGTCAATTACGCCGAGGCGCTCGAGGAGGCGATCCGATACGGCTGGATCGACGGACAGAAGGCCGGCTTCGACGACACCCACTTCCTTCAGCGCTTCACCCCGCGCGGTCCGCGCAGCAAGTGGTCCCAGATCAACCGGAACAAGGCGCTGGAGCTGATCGCCGACAATCGGATGATGCCGGCCGGCCTCGCCCAGGTCGAGGCGGCGCGGCGCGATGGGCGTTTCGACGATGCCTACGAGCCCCAGAGCCGCGCCACCATCCCCGAGGACTTCCAGCGCGCGCTCGACGACAATGCCGACGCCGGCGAGTTCTTCGCCACCCTGAAGGGAGCCAACCGCTACGCGTTCCTATACCGCCTGCACCACGTCAAGGCGGCCGACGCTCGCGCCAAGCGGATCGCGAAGTACATCGAGATGCTCACGGAGGGCAAGACGTTTCACTAGGGTCGGGACCACGTGCTGGATTCGCGAGTGCGCGAGCGCGTGGGCGGGTCGAGGCGCCGCACGGCGCGGGGTTGGGCGGTGGCCGGTCCGGGATGACGGCAGTCGCATCTACCGCTGGGATGGCGGGAGGCGTGGGGATGGCCGCCCGGCGTGCGGATGGACGGGGAGGCGTGGGGATGTGCGGGAAGGCATGGGGCGGACGGGGAGGCATGGGGATGGACGGGGAGGCATGGGGATGGACGGCCGGCGTGCGGATGGGCGGGAAGCATGGGATGGACGGGGGCGACGCGGGATCGGCGGGTATGAGGCGTTTTGTCATTGAAGAGCGAACCTCGCAGCCGCGCCCGGTCAACGTCCCGCGCGACGCTGTTTACGGGAGCCTCGGGACGTTGCCGTCCTGGGGGGACGGAAACGTCCCCGCGGACGTCGGCGACGCGTCGCTCGGGACGTTATTGGGGCTTTGAGCCGGCGCCCGACCCGTCAGCGCTTGGACCGGCCCCCGCCCCGAGCCGGGCGTTTTTGTCATTGAAGAGCGAACCTCGCAGACGCGCCCGGTCAACGTCCCGCGCGACGCGGTTTACGGGAGCCTCGAGACGTTGCCGTCCTGGGGGGACGGAAACGTCCCGGCGGACGTCGGCGACGCGCCGCTCGGGACGTTATTGGGCTTTGCGCCGGCGCCCTGACCGTCGGCGCTCGCACCAGTCCCCCGCAGGCCGGCCCGCCGCCGGCGCCGGCCCGCCGCCGGCGCCGACCCGCCTCCCCCGCAGCGGCCCGCCGCCGCTCCCCCAGCCGGCAGACCCCTACCCCGCCTCTTCCTTGCGATGGATATCCGCCAGCTGCTCGTCGATCCAGTCCCCCGGATTGCGCGACGTGATGATCGACTTCAGCCCCTCGTGCCGCCGTTGCCGCTCCGCCGGCTCCATTGTCAACGCGGCGTGGATCGAGTCGGCGAGCTCTTGGATGTCGAAGGGGTTCACCGACAGGGCGTACTCGCCGAGCTCCTCGTGGGCGCCGGTGTTCTCCGACAGGATCGAGACGCCGGCGTGCTCGTTGACGATCGGACCTTCCTTGGCGACGAGGTTCATGCCGTCGAACATGGCGTTGACCATCAGCACGTCGTAGTGCTTGTAGGCGGCGACCGCCTCCTCGAGGTCGTCGCGCAGCTTCAGCTGGATCGGCATCCAATCCGGTGAGCCGTGGCGGTGGTTGACAACGGCGACGTTGGCCTCGATCCGCTCGAGGTACTCGGCGTACTCGGGCACGTCGGTCCGCGACGGCATCAGCTGCGCGATGAACGTCACCTTCTCGCGGAACTCGGGGTGCTGCTCGAGGAACACGTCGAAGGCGCTGAACCCGCGCAGCACGTTCTTGCTCAGGTCCGCGCGGTCCACTCGCAGGATCAGGTGGTCGCGCCGGCGTCGCAGCAGCTCGGCCTCGAACTGGTGCGTGCGCGGCCGCGCGGCGGTGGCCTGGACCGCGGCCGGGTCGATCGGCAGCGGATAGGCGCGTACCCAAACCTCGCGCCCGTCGCAGCGGACGATCCCGGCGTCGTGCTCGACATCGAGCCCCAGCAGGTCCTCGCAGCACTGCAGGAAGTTGCGCCGGTAGGACGTGGTGTGAAAGCCGATGATGTCGTTGGACAGGATCCCGTGGTACACGTCCTCGCGGATAGCCGACGGCAGCACCCGCCAGGAGTCCGACTGGCTCCACGGGATGTGGACGAAATGGTGCAGGAACGCGTCCGGACGAGCGCGGCGGATCAGGCCGGGGAGCGTGTAGAGGTGGTAGTCGTGGATCATCACCACCGGCTTCTCGATCTCCTCGACCTCCTCGACCACCGCCCGGGCCAGGTCCTCGTTGACGGCGTTGTAGCCGAACTCGAACGCCTCGGTTTCGTGGCGACGGATGTCGGGCGCATTGGAGAGGTCCCACAGGTAGTGCTGGATGAACCACAGCATCGGGTTGGCGATGATGTTGTAGAAGCGGTCGTACGCGTCGGGATCGGACGCGACCAGCTTCACCCGGTAGTCGCCACTGTCGGGCGTGTGCACGAGGAACGGCCTGCCGTCGTTGTGCTCCGCGGCGAGAATGTCCTCATCGGTCATCGCGGAAGCGACCCACGTCACCTCGCGGTGCGACGCCAGACCGATCAGCGCGGTCACGAGCCCGCCGGTGCCACGCTTGATCTCCCCCTCGGGGCCGAACGTGACCGGACCACGATTGGAAACGAGCATCAGCGCCGGCTGCGCCATCAGGTCTCCAGTCTCTCGAACGGCCGCGCCACGAGCATCAGCGCCGGCTGCGCCATCAGGTCTCCAGTCTCTCGAACGGCCGCGCCATCAGGTCTCCAGTCTCTCGAACGGCCGCGCCATCAGGTCTCCAGTCCCTCGAACGGCCGCGCCATCAGGTCTCCAGTGTCTCGAACAGCTCAAGCCAGTCGCGCAGCAGCCGTGGCATCAGGAAGTGCCGGCGCGCGTACTCCTTGCCGGCGCGCCCCAGGCGCATGCCGAGCGCCGGGTCCTCGAGGATCTCGAGCGCCCGCTGGGCGCACTGATCGACGCTCGAGACCAGGAAGCCGGTCTGGCCGTCCTGGACCTGCAGCGGAATCCCGCCGACATCGCCGCCGATGAACGGACGCGCCTTCCAGATCGCCTCGGTGACCGTCAGCCCGAATCCTTCGCGGATGGACTTCTGGATCGAAATGTCGCAGTGCGATTGGAACGCGTTGACCTCGATCGCACCGACGTTGTTGAGGTTGTTGAGGATGTGGATGTCGGGGTCGCCGTCTGCGTGCGCGATCGTGGCGTTGAAGAAGTCCCACCCCTCGGGATCGTCGGTCGCCATCGATCCGACGAGCGCGAGTTGGATCTCGGGCAACTTGGCCTTGACGATCCGGTAGGCGTCGATCACACCGAGCGGATCCTTCCAGGGGTCGAAGCGAGACACCTGGCACAGCATCGGACGGTCGACGTCGATCCCGAACTGGTCGCAGATGTAGACGGCGTCCTCGGGAGAGAACGCCATGTTCTTGGGCGCAAGCGGATCGATCGCCGGCGGCACGATGTGAGCTCGATCCTCCATCCCCTGCGGCACGTATTGGGGCATGTGGAACACCGCGGCCGGATAGGGCTCGAGATGAGGCAGCAGGCGGCTGAGCGTGGCCGTGTTGGGGGTCGAGAGGTCGATATGACACCGCCATACCCACTTGCGCGACTTCTCACCGACGAGTCCCGGCAGCGCCGCCGGCTGCGGATCGTGGACGATGCAGGCGTCCCAGCCCTCCGACAGCTCGCGCGCGTTGATCTGGTTGTACTCCAGCCACGTGTCCCACTGCTCCTCGGTCAGGTCCTGGGGGCTGCCCTGGAGCGCGTTGTGCATGACCTTGGTCGCGTTGAAGAACTCCTCGCGACCGTAGATCACGTGCCACTCGGCCGCGAGCCCGACGTCGACCATCAGGGGCACCAGCGTGTAGAGGATCTCTGAGACGCCCCCGCCGAACGCCGTCGTCGAGACGTGCAAGATCCGCTTGCCGCGTAGCCGATCCGCACGCTCGAGGATCTCCTCGATGAGCGGTCGTCCGACGATGCTTGCGTAGTCGGCGAGCTGCTTGCGGGCTAGGAGTACGGGCTGGAGCATCTAAAACCGGTGTGTGCAGGACCAGCGCGCCGGGACGATACCGAGCCCGGTGCCCGCGCCTGACGATATCGAGCGGGCCCGCGCCGGCGCGGCCTCGCCGAGCCGGCTGCCGGATCACCTGTAGAGCGCCGTAAGTCGTGCGACGCCAGCATCGATCTCGCGCACCAACGCGGCATGCAGCTGCGCATTGGCTGCGGAAATCGACGACATCTGAAACTCGTGGCCCGAACCGAGCAGGCGATGGTCGTCGAGCGGCTCACCCCAACCGTCGCTGACGACGGCGCCCGCTTCACGCAGGCACAGCCATGGCGCCGTGAGGTCGTAGGGCGAGTTGTTGAGCACCTGCCCGCGGCCGATCGCCTCGAACGCCGCGCGCATCCCCGGGACGTCGTCGATCAGTCTCGAGCCGACCTCGATCACGGCGTCGAGCTGACCGGTGATCACGCGCGTCATCGCGAAGGCCTGGGAGCCGAGCTCGAATGTGCCCCCGCCCACCGATGACGCGTCGATCAGCTCGGCCAGCACCTCGACCGAGGCGCGCGCCGGGCGCCCGCGGAAGCCGTAGGCCCAGAACATGCTGCCGATGTCGGTCGCGGGGCTGAGCTGGAGGGGGCGCGTCGAGCGAACGCCCGATCCCTTCACCGCCAGGTACCAGTCGCCCGACTTGATCTCGACCACGCAGCCCGCCCGCACGTCGGCCATGGTCGGATCGCCGTCGCGCAGCGGCGCCAGGGCAACGGCGACGCAGGCCGATTCCAGCCCTGCCATCGCCGGCCGGGTGCCGTCGATCGGATCCACGACGAGCACGTCGGTGGCATCAGCGGGCGCAACAAGCCCGCGATCCTCGGAGAAGAACGCCACCCGAGGCGCTCGCTCGGCGAGGAACCCCGCCGGCGTCTCCTCGGCGATCGCGTCGACGGCGAACGTGATGTCGCCACCGGCGCTCCCGCCGGCCTGGGCGCGCCCGGCGTGCGAGCCCAGCTCCGGAAGCACGCGTTCGCGCAGGCGCCGGGCGAGCTCGAGCACGAGCTCGGGACCGGGAGCATCGGTCACACAGTCACCCGCGGAACGGGCGGCGGGCTCCTCGGCGTGAGCATGGCGGGGTCACGCCCGCCCACCGGGAGCTCGAGCGTGAACGCGGTCGCGCCCGGAGCCGACGTGACGGAGAGCCGACCGGACATGCGCTCGGCGAGCTCGCTCGCGATCGCCAGGCCGAGGCCCGAGCCCTGGGCATCGTCGGCCGTGTAGAAGGGCTCGAAGATCCTCGAGATCGCGTGCGGATCGATCCCCTCGCCGTCGTCGCGGACCACCAGCAGCACCTCGCCATTCCGGCGCCCGGCGGTGACCACGATCCGCGTGCCCGGGCACGTGTGGGTCAACGCGTTGTCGATCAGGATTCGCATGATCTGAGCGACGCGGACCGGGTCGCAGACGGCCTCGGGCGACCGCGACGGCAAGCGCAGCTCGAGGTGGGAGTCGTGCCGGGCGAGCGCCGGCTCGAATTCACCGGAGACCGACCTGGTCAGCTCACCGAGGTCGACCTGCTCCGGGCGCAGCTCGAGCGAGCCCGACTCCAGCCGCGAGAGGTCGAGCAGGTCCACCGACAGCTTGCGCAGGCGCTCGACCTGCTCTCTGACCTGCTCGAGGAACCTGCGGCGCGTCTCGGGATCGAGCTCGTCGTCCTCGAGCAGCTCGACGAAGCCCCCAAGCGAGAAGATCGGCGTGCGCAGCTCGTGCGATGCCGTCGCGATGAACTTCTTGCGCGCCTGCTCGAGCTGGGCGAGCTGGCGCTGCATCTGATTGAACGCGATGGCCAGCTGGCCGAGCTCGTCGGAGGAGTCGACGGCGATCGGCTGATCGAAGTCACCCGCCGCGACCTTCTCGGCGGCGAGCTCGAGTCGCTTTACCCGCTGGCCCAGCGCGCGGGCGACGACATAGCCGCCCGCCAGCGCCAGCAGCAGGGCGATCCCACCCGCGACGAGGATCTCGTGGCGGACGATCTCGACGCTGCGCACGATGTCCGAAACCGGGTCGGAGTAGGCGATGACCGCGCCCACGCGGCCCTGGTAATAGATCGGGTACGCGGCTTCGGCGAAGGTCCCGTCCGCCGTCTCCTCGATGCCGGTCTGTGGCCTGCCGGTGACCGCGGCGCGGGCGGCGACCGGGAACGACAGCGGCGTGGTCGCCGCCAGCTTGGTCGAGTCCGCTTCGCCCGACAGCTGCGGACCTCCGGGGAGGTGCGTCACCAGCAGCAGCGTGACCCGAGCTCCGGAGGCAAGCCCGGCGGCATCGACCCGCGTGCGGAGCGCCGACAGCGGCACGTTGCTGCCGACCGTCTCCACGATCGGTCCGGAGTACCGCCGCGCGCTCGCCGCCAGTGCCGAGCGCTTCTCGTTGATCAGGCGCGTCTGCAGCCCCGGGGCGACGTACAGATACAGCGCCGCGATCGCGACCAGCGTGATCGCGAAGATCATCGCCGCCAGACGGGTGCGAAGCGAGAACACTATGCCCCGCCGTCGCGGAACCTGTAGCCCACGCCACGCACGGTGAACAGATACTCGGGGTCCTTCGGATCGCGCTCGAGCTTCTCGCGCAGGTGGCGGATGTGGACGTCGATCGTCCTCGGGTCGCGGTAGGCGGAGTCTCCCCAGATGCGGGCCAACAGCATGTCGCGAGTGAAGACGCGGCCCGGGGCACGCGCGAGCGACGAAAGGATCTCGAACTCGACGAATGTCAGCGGCGCCTCGTCGCCCCGGACCCGGACGGTGCGCTTGGGGAAATCGATCCGCAGCGCGCGGACCTCCAGCGGCGCCTCGTCGGGCGCGGTCTCCGCCGGCCGGCTCATCTCGGCCCGCCGCAGCGCGGCCTTGATCCGGCTCGAGAACTCCCTCAGCGAGAACGGCTTGGTGATGTAGTCGTCGGCACCCAGCTCGAGCCCGACGACCTTGTCGATCTCCTCCGATTTCGCGGTCAGCATGATGATCGGCACCGAGCTGCGAGAGCGCAGCCGGCGGCACACCTCGAGGCCGTCGAGCCTGGGCAGCATCAGGTCGAGCACGACCAGGTCGAACGCCTGCTCGTCGAACCGGTCCAGCGCCTGGCGACCGTCGGTGGCCTGGACGACGTCGTAGCCCTCTTTGCGCAAGGGATAGGAGAGCAGCGTCTGAATCGACTGCTCATCGTCTACGAGCAGGATGCGCGCTGAGCGATCGGGCAAGGTCTCCCCTCTTTGCGTTAAGAGTAGTTGCTACACAGCTGTAGGACTGAAACGCGAGGGTTTCTGGGGCTACCCTCTATGGCCGTGCTGGATCCGCGCATCTACCGCACCGGGCTGGTCGCGGTCGCGCTGGCGGCGCTGGTGCTCGCGTTCTCGTTGGACGATCAGCAGGGACCGCTGAGCACCACGCTCGCCCCGGAGGCGTTCAACGGAGGACACGCCTACGCGACCATGACCCGGCTCGCAAGGGAGTACCCCGACCGCCGTCCCGGATCCCGGGGGGACCGCGCGATCGCCAACGAGGTCACCAGGCTGATGTCCGCGACCGGGTTCTTCGTCTCCAGAAGCCGCTTTGAGGCGCAGACGGCGGATGGGCGAAGGACGCTGGAGAACGTCACCGGCGTGCGCCCCGGCACCACGCCCGGGAGCATCGTAATCGTCGCTCACCGCGACGCCCTGCACGCGAAGGCCAAGGCGGAGGCTTCGGGTCCCGCGGTCCTCGAGGAGCTGACCCACGTGCTCGCGGGCGAGACGCACCGTCGCACGATCGTGCTCGCGTCGACCAGCGGCTCGAGCGGCGCCTCGGGAGCGCTCGAACTCGCTCGTTCGCTCGGCCAGCCCATCGACGCCGTCGTCGTGCTCGGCGATCTTGCCGGCACCGGCGTGCGTCAACCGGTCGCCGTCCCGTGGTCCAATAGCCAGGCCGTGGCGCCGCCGATGCTGCGAAACACGGTCGCGACGGCGCTCTCCCAGCAGGCTCGGCTGGCGTCGGAAGCCTCGAGCGTCGGCGGTCAGTTCGCGCACCTCGCGTTTCCGTTCACCGCCACCGAACAAAGCCCGTTCGGCGTCGCGGGCCAGCCCGCCGTGCTGATGTCGGTGTCGGGCGACCGCGCTCCCGCCGCCGACGAGCCGACGAGCCGCGCCCGGATCAGCGCGATGGGGCGCGCCGTCGTGCAGACGATCAGCGCGCTCGACAGCGGCCCCACCGTGCCGGCGCCGTCGGCGTACCTGCTGTTCGACGGCAAGGTCGTTCCCGCCTGGGCGATCCGGCTGTTCGTGCTCGCCCTGATCGTGCCGGTGCTGATGGCGACGATCGACGGGATGGCGCGCGCTCGCCGCCGCGGCCACCCGATCCTCCGATGGGTCGGCTGGGTGCTGTGCGGGGCGCTGGTGTTCCTGCCGGCGCTGGCGCTGGTGCTCGCCGCGAAGCTGGTCGGCGCGATCCACGCGTCGCCGCCGGGTCCGGTGGGGGCCGGCGCGATCCCGCCGCACGGGACCGGGGTCGCTGTCCTCGCGGTGCTCGGGTGCACGATCGCGCTCTGCCTGCTGGTCCTGCGACCGCTCCTCATCCGGCTCGGGCGGCTCGGGAGCGTTGGTTGGATCGGCGACGAGGCCGCTCCCGGCGCCGCCGCGGGCCTGCTGCTGGTGCTGTGCGCGGTGACGCTCGCGATCTGGCTCACCAACCCGTTTGCGGCGGCCCTTCTGGTTCCCGCACTGCACTTCTGGCTTTGGGTCGTCGCTCCGGACCTGCGATTGCGCCGCGCGGTCGCATTCGCGCTGATCGTCGGCGGCTTCGTGGCGCCGGCGCTGGTGATCACCTATTACGCGCTCGTGCTCGGACTCGATCCGGGCGGGCTGGCATGGAGCGCCGTGCTCCTGGTCGCCGGCGGTCACATCGGCCTGCTGGCGGCGTTGGAGTGGAGCGTCGTGCTGGGCTGCGCGCTCAGCCTGTTGCTGATCGCCCCGCGGTCGGCGCGCAAAGCCCCCGTGCAGGAGCGACCGGTGACGATTCGGGGACCGGTCACCTACGCGGGCCCGGGGTCGCTGGGCGGCACGAAGTCCGCGCTTCGCCGGTGACCGAGCGGCGCAAGGGATTGCGATGCGACGTCTGATCCGGGACATCTCGTGGGTGCTGATCATCTCCGGGCTGCTGCTCGTGATCGACGCGGGCGTCACGCTGGTCTGGCAGGAGCCGATCACCGCGGTGATCGGGAAGATCAAGCAGGGCGAGATCAACAAGCGCTTTCTCAGCTTCACGACCACGCCGCTCTCACCGATCGACGTCCACGCGCTCGTCAGCCTCAAGACCCAGGAGAAGCGGATCTCATACCTGGCGCGGCGCGAGCAGCACCAGGTGACCACCGGCGCCGCGATCGGGCGGATCGAGATCTCCAAGATCGGGGCCGACTTCGACATCGTCCAGGGAACCGACTCCTCGAGTCTCGAGAAGGGCCCCGGGCACTATCCCTCGACCTCTCTGCCGGGTCTCGGCGAGACGGTGGGGATCGCCGGCCACCGCACCACCTACCTCGCCCCGTTTCGCCACATCGACGCGCTCAAGCCCGGCGACCGCATCCTCGTGAAGATGCCCTACGCCGACTTCACCTACACCGTCCAGTACCACCGGATCGTGTTGCCGACGGCCCTGTGGGTGACAAGGAACGTCGGCTATGACCGCCTCGTCCTGTCGGCGTGCAACCCGCTGTACAGCGCCGCTCAGCGGATCATCGTGTTCGCCCGGCTCTCCAGCGTGGTCCCGCTCGGGGCCGCTCGCTCGAGGGCTTGAGCGCGCGGGGCGGGGCCGCCCGTTCGACGGGTTGAGCGCACGGGCTCCGGGGCGGGCCGTTCGACGGGTTGAGCGCACGGGCTCCGGGGCCGGTCGCCCCACGGCTCGAGCGCGCGGGCTCAGAACGAGTGCTCGTATCCCAAGAGCTCGGTGCCGCCGTCGGCGAACACGACGCCCGCGGGCCCCTCCACGACCGATCCGATCCAGGTCAGGCCGGCCCCGCGCAGGTCGCCGTCCCGGGCGCTCGCGGCCAGCATCTTCGACGCGCGCTCGGGCACGCAGACGCAGAGCTCGTAGTCGTCTCCGGCGGTGGCGGCGAACGACCGTGGATCGAGCCCGAGCGTGCCCGCGACCTCACCGACGCCGTCGGCGAGCGGGAGCGTGGCGAGCGAGAGCTCGATCCGGACACCGCTGCGGCGCGCGATGTGGCCGGCGTCCGTCGCAAGGCCGTCGGACAGGTCGATCATCGCGTGGGCGCCGAGCGCGCTGAGCGCGCGGCCCTCGGCCAGGCGCGGCCGGGGCTTGGTGTAGCGCTCGCGCAGCGCCCGGGCGAGTTCATCCGACAGCCCCGGACCCGCCCGGCCGTCGACGACCGCGAGGCCTGCGCCGCCGGCCCCGAGCGTCCCGGTCACGCCGACCAGCTGACCGGGTCTGGCACCGTCTCGGCCGACCAGCTCACCGGGATCCTCCGCCCACCCGACCACGGTGAAGGAGACCATCATCGCGGGGGCCCGGGTGACGTCGCCACCGGCGATCGTGACTCCCGCTTGTGCGGCCAGGGCATCGGCGCCGCGAGCGAGTCCGAGCGCATACGCGGGCTCCAGCCCTTGCGGCATCCCGAGCGCGAAGTATGCCTCGCCGGCGCAGGCCCCCATCGCCGCGAGGTCCGACAGCGCCGCGGCCAGGGCGCGATGCCCGATCTCCTGCGCCGACAGCCGGTCGCTGCGAAAGTGCACCCCGTCGACCATCGTGTCGACCGAGGTCACGGCGTAGCCGCGGGCGCGGACGACCGCGGCATCGTCGCCCAGCCACCGCACGACCCGCGGGCTGTCACACGCCAGCGCCGCCTCGAGCGCTTCGATCAGCTCGAGCTCGCGCATCGCGGGGTGCGGTCAATCAGCGATGGCGGTAAACGATCCGAGCGCGGTCGAGGTCATACGGGGAGAGCTCGACTCGGACCCGGTCGCCCGGAAGGATGCGAATCCGAAAACGGCGCATCTTCCCGGCCACGTGACCGAGCACGACGCGATCCATGTTGTCGAGCTTGACGCGGAACATCGCGTTTGGCAGGGCCTCGACCACCTCGCCCTCGAGCTCGACTTTTTCTTCCTTGGGCATCTTCAGGATCTTTTAGCGTTGGCGGCCGGTGCGCCTCGCGCGCCGACCGACGACAACGCTACCAGCACCCGAGCGATCCCCGCCGGGAAGCGCCTGAGTGGCCACTTAGTGCTTGTTGGTGCCGGCGCCACCGCTGTGACCGCCGCCGCCGCCGCCACGGCCGCCACCACCGCCGGTGCCACCACCGCCGTGTCCTCCGTGGTTGCCATGCCCGTTGCCTCCGGCGGGCTGCGGCGGCTGGGCCTGGAACGTCGGGTTGTTGCCGGTGCTGGGGGCGGTCGGCGTGATCGGGGTGCCCCCCGTGCCGGTCCCAGGGGTCGGGACGCCGCTCGGCGCCGGTCCCAGCGTCGGGGTCGCGACGTGCTTGCCGGTCGCCGAATACTTGCCCACGAACGCCGTGCCGTGCCAGGGGACCGCCGGGGTCGGGAAGTCGCCGCAGTAGCCGTTGTCGGCGACCTGCATGTAGTCGTGCCAGATAGGCGCCGCCAGTGTGCCGCCGAAGCCGTTGGCCATCGACTGCGTTTCGTTCGGATAGCCCACCCACACGGCGGTGGTGAGCTTGGAGGTGTAACCGGCGAAGTAGGCGTCGGTGAAGCTGCTGGTGGTGCCGGTCTTGCCGGCTGCTGGGCAGCCATAGTTGGCGGCGGTACCGGTTCCGCTCTGGATCACGGTCTTCAGCACCTGCGTGGCGGCGTACGCCTCGCCGGGACTGAAAACTCGATTCCCGGGAGGGGCCCCGAGGTTCACGGAGCTGCCATCCGGGAACACGACCTTGGTGATCGCGCTGGGAGGATGATGGACGCCGCCGCTGGCCAGCGTGGCGTACGCGTCGGCCATCTCCAGCGGAGAAACCGCTACCGCGCCCAGGGCCTCGGACGGGAAGTCCGTAAGCGGCGAGGTGATGCCCATCGCGTGGGCGGTGGCGGTGACCTTGGGCAGGGTGACGTCTTGGGCGAGTTGTGCGAACACCGTGTTGTCGGAGACGGTCGTTGCCTTTGTCACGCTGATGGTGCCCTGGTAGCTGAGCTCGGCGGTGTGCACCGAGTAGTTCGGGAAACTGGGCAGCCATCCCGGCGCCAGCAGCTTGGAGGTGTAGAACGTCTGATTGGGGTCGCCGTCGTAGTCGTGGATCAGCGTCATCAGCGTGAACACCTTGAACGCCGACCCGGTCTGGCGGTGTCCTTGCCAGGCGTAGTCGAACGTGGTCTCCCCGGGCCCCGTGCCGTACTTCGAGGAGGTCGCGAGCGCGACGATGCGGCCGTTGCTGGGGTCGATTGAAACCAGGGCCGCCGCCGGTTGGCCCAGCCCGCCCTCGTGCGAAAGGATCGCCTGCTCGGCCTCTGTCTGCCGTTTCGGGTCGATCGTCGTGTAGACCTTCAGGCCGCCGTGCTCGACCGTGCGGGCGCCGAAGCGCTGCAGCAGCTGCTGCTCGACGTAGTCGAACACGTAGGGCTGGCGCCGCGCGCTGTACATCGTGTTGGAGTGCAGTTCGAGGTGCCGCCGATTGGCGGCGGCGGCCTGCGCGGGCGTGATGTAGTCCGATGCCACCATCGCTCGCAGCACGTCGGCGCGGCGCTGACGAGCCAGGGCCGGGTGTAGGAACGGGTTGTACTGCGACGGCGCCTGTGGCAGTCCGGCGAGCAACGCCAGCTGCGACAGGTCGAGCTTCCACACGGGCTTGTCGAAGAAGATCTGCGAGGCGGCGCCGATGCCGATCGCTGTCTGCCCGCCGACGGTCCCGTAGGGGACGTCGTTGAGGTAGTTGGTGAGGATCCAGGACTTGCTGCGGCGGCTCTCGAGCTGCTCGGCGAGCTTGGCCTGGATGATCTTGTACTTGAGGTTGTGACGGGCGGAGATCTTGTGCGGCATGTACTTGTTGTCGACGAGCTGCATCGTCAATGTCGAGGCTCCCTGCAGCGAGTTGCCGCCGCCAAACAGGTCCTTGACCCCGGCGCGCAGGATCCCCTGGTAGTCCAGCGCGCCGTGCTGGTAGAAGCGGCGGTCCTCGATCGCCACCGTGGCCTGCTTGAGCTGTACCGGGATCCTCGCTTCGCTGACGCCGTGGTAGACGGTGTCGGACTGCACGTAACCCAGCGAGCTGCCGTCGGCGGCGAATATCTGGGTCAGGGGGTGGGGCGTGCGCCCCTTGAGCTGTGAGAGGTTGGGACCGCTGTCGGCGACCGCGACGACCCAGCCGACGCCGGCGAGGACGCCGAGCACGACCCCGCAGACCGTGAGCACGGCGCCGACCATCAGCATCCGTCTTACCGGATGTCCGCGGGAGCGCCGGCGGCGCTTCTGTCGTTCGCGTCGGCTCATTGAGGACTATCGGCCATGGCCGTGAAGGTGCGCGATCGCGCTTGCTCGGCACCGCGGCAAGACGAATCAGTGTACCTGCATGGGTGTTTCGGGCTGCCGGTTGCGCCTCCTTTAGGAGCACGCGCGGCTGCGTCGGAGCGACGGCGGTCCGGCGGCTTTTCGGGACTGCGACACTCGGCGACTGCGATGCAGCCTGCAGCGACACGAGCTCGGCCGGCGCGCGACGTCGCGCGGCCGGCGATGTGGACGTCCGCAGACGCCCGGGTCGCACGCGCGGTCGCCTGGCGGGCGATCTGGACCTCGCGCCTGGTGGTGGCGCTCTCGGGCATGTTCGCGGTCCTTGCGTTCGGGCGTGCTCCCGGCACCGAGCCGTTCGATCCCGCGGCGCTGACGGCCCCGTTCGGGTACTTCGGGAACCTCCTGGCGGCGCCGTTCGCGCGGTGGGACTCCGTCTGGTACCTCGCCATCGCCCAAGGTGGCTACGACCACGAGGTCACCCGGACCGCGTTCTACCCGCTGTACCCGCTCCTGCTTCGCGCCGTCGGGGTCGTGATCGGCTCGGACCTGATCGCGGGGGTCCTCGTCTCGCTGGTCGCCTTCGCGGTCGCGCTGGTGCTCCTCTACCGGCTCGCCGCGCTCGAGCTCGACCGCGAGCTCGCGCGGGTGACCGTGATGCTCGTTGCGTTCTGCCCGATGGCCTACTTCTTCTCGGCGGTCTACAGCGAGTCGCTGTTTCTGGCGCTCTCGGTCGGCTGCATCCTGCAGGCGCGTCTGGGACGGTGGGGGTGGGCGGGGCTGCTCGGTGGGCTCGGCGCCGCGTCGCGCAACAGCGGGGTCGTGCTCTTCGTGCCGATCGTGCTGCTGTTCCTCTACGGCCCGCGCGCGGACCGGCCGCCCCCCGAGCGCCGGACGACCTCCGGGCCGGCGGGCCTGCTCCCTCGTCACCCGGTCACGCCCGCGATCGCATGGGCCGGCCTGGTCCCGCTGGGCCTGGGCGCGTACCTCGGATGGCTTGCGCTGAAGACCGGCCACGGACTGGCGCCGCTGCACGCCCAGCAGGTCTGGTTTCGGCATTTCGCGGGTCCCTTCGGCGGCATCTGGACCGGCGCGGTGGCCGCCTGGGACGGGTTTCGCCAGCTCCTCCACGGGCCCCCGCCGCCGCTCTACTTCACGAAGGCGGGCGGCGATCCGATGCAGGTGGCCGGTCAGAACCTGATGCTGTTCGGCTTCCTCGCGCTCGGCGCGGCCGGCCTCGTCGGGACGTTTCGCCGCCTGCCGGTCGCATACGGCGCGTACGTCGTCGCGGCGCTGGCGCTGCCGCTGTCCTACCCGGTCGGCCCCCAACCGCTCGCCTCGCTGCCGCGCTATCAGGTCGTGTTGTTCCCGCTGTTCATGTGGGCGGCCCAGTGGCTGGAGCGGCGCCGCCTGACCGCCCCCGCGCTGGCTTCGCTGGCGGTCCTGCTCGGCCTGTTCACGGCGGAGTTCGCGACCTGGCGGTTCGTGGCGTGACCGAGCCCCGGGCGCTCCTGCTCGACGCGCTCGGCACGCTGCTCTCGCTCGAGGATCCGGCGCCGGCGCTCCGCGCCGAGCTCGCGCAGCGATTCGGGGTGCAGGTGACAGAGGCACAGGCCCGGCGCGCGATCGCCGTCGAGATTTCCTACTACCGCGCCCACTTCGACGACGGCAGCGATCCCGCTGCGCTGGCGGCGCTGCGCAGCCGCTGCGCCGAGGCCCTGCGCGCCGCGCTTCCCGCGGACGACCGGCTCGCGGCGGTCGACGGTGACGCGATGACGTCGGCGCTCCTGGCCTCGCTGCGGTTTTCGGCGTTCGCGGACGCCCGGCCGGCGCTCGTCAAGGCCCGCGGTCGGGGGCGGCGACTGATCGTGGTCAGCAATTGGGACGTGTCCCTGCACGAGGTCCTCGACCGCCTCGGGTTGGCGCCGCTGCTGCACGGAGTCGTGACCTCGGCGGGCGCCGGCGCCCGCAAGCCGTCGGCCGTGATCTTCCAGCGCGCGCTCGCGCTCGCCCGGGTGCAGCCGCGCGAGGCGGTCCACGTCGGCGACAGCATCGAGGACGACGTCGCCGGCGCTCGGGCCGCCGGCATCGAGGCGATCCTCCTGCGCCGGGACGGCACCGCCGGGCCTGCCGGGGTGCCCACGATCGCGACGCTGGCGGCGCTCTAACCTCTCCCGGGTCGATGCCCGCCATTCCCCCGCCAGCCACCGCGACGCCCGAGCCTGACCTTCAACCGCCGCAGCCCGACGACAGCTCCGACCGGGCGCCGTGGCAGCTCTGGACGGCGCCGGCCGCGATCGTCCTCGGGCTCGGCCTCGGGGTGGTCGGCAGCTTCGTCGTCGCGATCGCGGGCGCCGCGGGGGGCTCCGGCCTCGCGCACCCCTCCCCGGCGGTGACGATCGTCAGCGACGTCGTGTTCGACCTGGGCTTCGTCGCCGCGGCCGTGTACTTCGCGGTGCTCCAGGCGCGCGCGGTTCCCGCCGACTTCGGCTTCCGCACGGTCCGCGTGCGTACGGCGGTCGGCGCCGTCCTCGCCGCCGGCGTCGGCTATTACGCGGTGACGGCGATCTGGGCCTCGCTCTTCAAGCTGCACGGAACCGACAAGCTGCCCAGCGAGCTCGGGGTGAACCGCAGCACGGTGGCGCTCGTCGCCGCGGCGCTGTTCGTGTGCGTGATCGCACCGATCGCCGAGGAGTTCTTCTTCCGCGGCTTCATCTTCGGGGCGCTGCGCAAGTGGCGCATAGCCGTGGCCGGGCGCAACATCGGCACATGGGTGGCGGCGATCGCGACCGGGATCCTGTTCGGCCTCGCGCACACCGGCTCGGCGTCGCCGCAGTACCTGGTGCCGCTCGGATTCCTCGGCTTCGTGCTGTGCCTGGTGCGCTGGCGGACGCGCTCGCTGTACCCGTGCATGGCGCTGCACTCGATCAACAACTCGCTCGCCCTCGGGGTCAACCAGCTCAACTGGAACCTCGCCGAGATCCTCGGGCTGATGGCCGCATCGATCGTCGTGATCGGCGCGATCACGATGCCGCTGTCCGCGCGCACGCCGGCGACGCCACGGTAATTTCGCTAGTGGGTCTCGCCATAACCGGCGAAGTGTTTCGGTGGGAGCCACGAGGACGCCCATCGGGCCTGATTTACTTTGCGCTCGATGCCGAGGGGGCTGCTCCGATCGTCCGCTTGCCTGGTCGCCCTGGTGGTCGCGGCGGCGCCGGCGGTGGCGAACGCGGCGCCCGCCAAGCCCAAGCCGCCGGCGACCCCCGCCCCAGCCACGTCGAAGCCCAAGCTGCCGGCCCCACCAACGGCGCCGCCCGCAGCCGGCCCGGCCGCCAAGGGCTCACTCGCGCTGTACCTGTTCGACGCCTTCTACCTGGCACGACGGCCGGTCACGGTGCCGCACCGCGTCATCCACGTCACCGGCATCGTGCGCCCGTTCGTGGCGGGTCAGTCGGTCAACGTGCGCGCCTTCCTCGGCAGTAAGCGGCTCAAGGTCGGCCGCCTGCGGATCAAGCCGTCCGCCAACCGCGCGTACGGCCGCTTTGCCGAGAAGCTCGTCGTCCCGGCGGCCGGCCGGGTCAGCGTCGAGGTCGCCCACCACCGCACCGCCCGGCAGGTCGGCTTCCTCTCGCGCCGGAGCTTCACCGTGCTCGTGCCCTCGGCCGGGTTCGGCTCGAGCGGTCCGTACGTCCAGCTGGTCCAGCAGCGACTCGCCGCGCTTCACTTCTACATCCCTCAGACCGGCGTCTATGACCAGGGCACCGGGCTGGCCGTCGACGCCTATCACCGACTGCTCGGCCGCGGTGTCTCACAGCAGCTCGACGCCACCACCGCCAGGCTCCTGCTCGACGGCGCCGGCAGCTTCAAGGTCCGCTTCCCGCACAACGGCAAGCACGCCGAGGGCGACCTTTCGCGCCAGCTGCTGGCGCTGGTCAACGGCTCGAGCGTCTACCGGATCTACCCGATCAGCTCGGGCAAGCCGTCGACCCCGACCGTGATCGGCAACTTCCACGTGTACCAGAAGGATCCCGGCTACCTGCCCGACGGGATGTACTTCTCGAACTTCTTCACCGGCGGCTACGCGATCCACGGCTACAACCCCGCGCCCGACTATCCCGCCAGCCACGGGTGCATGCGGCTGCCGATCGTCGATGCGATCGGGGTCTACAACTGGCTGGACCGCGGCGACGGGGTCAACGTCTACTACGAGTAGGCGGCGCACCGAGAGCCGATGGAATCCCACGCGCACCGAGAGCCGATGGAATCCGACGCGCACCGAGAGCCGGTGGAATCCCAGGTTCGCACGAGCGCGCGCGAGCGCCTGGTGGCGGAGCTTCGCGAGCACGCGCTGGTCATCGGCGAGGTGGTGCTGACGAGCGGCCGCAAGGCCCAGTACCTGGTCGACGCCAAGCGCGCGATCCTGCTGGCGCCGGGATTCTCGGCGCTGGCCGAGCTCGTAGCGCGGCAGGCCAGGAGCTGGGGTGCGACCGCCGTGGGGGGGATGACGATGGGAGCGGACCCGATCGCCTGTGCCGCGCTCGCCGGCGGTGCCGACGTCAAGGCGTTCTTCGTGCGCAAGGAGACCAAGCAGCACGGGCTGTCGCGCCGGATCGAGGGACCATTGCTCGTTGCAGGCGACCGCTGCATGCTGGTCGAGGACGTGGTCACGAGCGGCGGCTCGACGATCCGAGCGCTCGAGGCGCTCCGGGAGGAGGGCCACGACGTGTGTGGAGTGCTCGCGATCTGTGACCGCCTCGCCGGCGGCGCCGAAGCGATCGAGCGCGCCTCGGGCGCGCCGTTCGTCGCGCTGACGACGATCGACGAGATCTACCCGGAGCGGCCCGACAGGTAGACGCCCCGCGCCCGGGTTGCGAAATTCAGCCGGGCAGCGAGCGGCAGTCGGCGCTGCGCTGGTTCAGCGCCTGGATCTTCCAGCCGCCCTGCGGCAGCGGCGTGAACAGCACGATGGGGCGCCCGCTGTGGACCGCCGGCGTGTACTTGAAGCCGACCGTGGCGACGTTGACGTTCAGGTTCCACGCGAGAACCGACTGGTACTCCAGCCGCGTCAACGGCTCGCCGCAGGCGCGCAGCCGGGCGGCGCCTCCGAGGTGTCTGATCGCGCCGGTCAGCTGTCCGATCTCCGTGGTTCGGGCTCGCTGCGCGACGAGGTCCTTGTGCTCGGTCCGGGCGTCTGACAGCGCCGGGGGCACCAGGCTGATCACCACGACCGCGACCACCGCGATCCCGGCCAGTCCCGCGGCGCTCGAGAGGCGCGGCGGCTGCGCCAGCAGCCGGCCCACCCCCACCGCGGCGACGACGACCATCGCCGCGGCCGCGGGGAACATGTAGCGGGGCACTCCCGGCCAGCCGTGCAGCGCGAACGCGATCTCCACGATCACCCACGCGACGGCCGCGCCCGCGAGTATCAGCGTCGCCCGGTCGCGATAGCGCACCGCCAGTCCCACCGACAGCAGCGCCAGCAGCTCGAGGCCGACCTCGTGGAGCCCGAGGAAGCGGCTGACGATCCCGGTCACCTTGTTGCCATGGATCGCGCGGCCCGACCCCAACGCGTTGCTGCCGGCCTGAAAGAAGCTCCTCGAGGTCAGTCCGGGGATCCCGAACCACAGCGCCAGGACGACGGCGGCGCCCGCCACCACCAGCCACCGCATCGACGGCACTGCCCGCCACGACCAGATCGAGTAGGCCGCGATGAACGGCCACACCTCGGGCCGGCCCAGCGAGGCGAGCACCAGCAGCGCGAACGCCCACCGTGGCCGCTGCGAGATGTGGCAGTCGACCGCGCCGAGGCACAGGGCCGCGATCAGCGGGTCCGACTGGGCGCTCAGCACGTAATGGGTGTAATCAGTGATTCCCAGCAGCGCCAGCCCGGCGAACGCGCCCGCCGCATATGCCGCGTACCGGCGCTCGGGGGGCGCATCGGTCAGTCGGTAGGCGATCCGCGCGGCGAAGATCACGCCGCTCAGCGAGATCGCCACCGACGTGATCATCCATAGCCACAGCTGGTAGTGCCCGAACAGCGCGTAGGGCAGCGTGAACAGATAGGGCAGCGGCTTCCACGACGGCGCGGCATTGGTGTCGAGCGCTCCCCGGATCGTCTGGCGTCCCCACACCAGCCAGCCGTAAGGGTCATATCCGGGCCGTGTCCGCGCCCACAGGACGACCAAGGCCGAGGCCACGACCACGGCGACCGCGATCGCCAGCGCCGGCCACACGCGGCCCGGGCCGGCGCCGCGCAGACGATCACGCCGCGATGCAACGGACCGCGCCGGGGACGATTGCTGTTCTAGCGTCGAGTGAGCCACGATCCAATCAGTCTGGCGTGCGCTCGGACACGAGGAGGCGCGCACGGTAGCAGGCGATGCGGGAGAGCATTCCGTCAGCGACGGCACGGATGGGTGTGCTTTGGTAGCGTCTGCGCGGTGAAGAGACCGGGATGGCCTGCCGCAGGGGGCGGTGCGGCCGGGCGATGTTTCATCGGCGGGATGCCCCCGGCAGGAATCGAACCTGCATCCCGCGCTTAGGAGGCGCGTGCTCTATCCGTTGAGCTACGAGGGCGGCAGGCGAGGGAGGGTATCCGGCGGCGCTCCGCCGGGACTCTCGGCCGCGCTGCTCGCGGCGCCACTCGCGCACATGTTCTTGGCGCCCCATCCGGCGCCGGCCGGGCGGCGATCCGGCCGGGCCGCGATTCGGCCGGGCCCCCATCCCGCCGGGCTCGGATCGTTGCGGGCCGGTTAGGTCTGGATGACATGAACGCGCCGTTGTGGTATTTCACCTCATCGAGGATGAGGTCTGCAGGAGGGATCCGAGGTGCGGCGCGAAAACTTGCTTAGTCGATGAGCGTTGGCGCGCCCGAGCTGCTGATCGATGCCGAGGCTGCCGCCGAGGCCGGGCTCGAGCCCGTCGGCGACGAGATTGCCGCGCGCTCACCGCTCGAGCTCTTCTGGCGCCGGTTCCGCTCAGACCGGGTCGCGATGGCTTCGCTCGTCTTCATCGTGCTGCTGATCCTGGTCGCGGTGCTGGCGCCGGTGATCGTGAGCCTGGTCGGGGCGCCCGGGCCAAACGTGCAGAACCCGGCCGCGCTCGATCCAAATTTCGGGACTCCCACCGGCCCGAGTCTGGCGCACCACCACCTGTTCGGCGTCGACCCGCTCGGCCGCGACGTCTTCGCGCGGGTGCTTTACGGCGCGCGCGTCTCGCTGATCGTGGCGCTCGTCGCGACGGGACTCTCGATGCTGATCGGTGTGATCACCGGGCTGATCGCCGGTTTCTACCGCGGCTGGGTCGACACCGCGATCTCTCGCTCGATCGACGTGCTGCTCGCATTTCCGATCCTCCTCCTCGCGCTGGGGATCGCGGCGGCATGCTCGTCGGCCAAGGGGTGCCTGGGCGGGATCGTGAAGCCGGGGCTGACGAACGTGATCTTCGTGATCGCGTTCGTGAACTGGACCTACATCGGGCGGATCGTGCGCGGACAGGTGCTGTCGCTGCGCGAGAAGGAGTTCGTCGAGGCCGCCCGCTCGCTGGGCGCCTCCAACCGCCGCATCATCTTCCGGGAGATCCTGCCCAACCTCGTCGCGCCGATCATCGTCTACGCGACGCTGATCATTCCGCAGAACATCCTCTTCGAGGCGGCGTTGTCGTTCCTCGGCGTGGGCGTGCAGCCGCCGCAGGCGAGCTGGGGCGCGATGCTCGCCGACGCCACGACGATCTTCGACACGGCGTGGTGGTACATGGTCTTCCCGGGGGTGGCGCTGCTGCTGACGGTGCTCGCGTTCAACCTCGTGGGCGACGGGCTCCAGGACGCGCTCAATCCCAAGGCGGAACGGACTTGATCTGGCGACAGGATCCGGGGAGAAGGTACGCATGAAATCAACTACAGAAAGGCCAAGCATGCGGAAGTTATTGAGGTCGTTGCCCGTGGCGGTGGCCCTGGGGGCTGCGCTCGTCATCGCCGGCTGCGGGAGCAGTTCCAAGAGCAGCACCACCACCGCCACCGGCGCCACCACGAGCCCGAGCGCCGTGAAGAACGGAGGCGCGGTCACTGTGCTGGAGGTCGCCGGGGGCGTCGACAGCCTCGACCCTGGCTACTGGTACTACCAGACCGACTACACCGATCTCGCCCAGACGACCCAACGCACGCTGTACGGGTTCCGGCCGCAGGACACCAGTCCGCAGCCCGACCTCGCCACCGCCCAGCCGATCGTCACCGACGGCGGGAAGATGCTGACTATCCACATCAGGCCGGGCGTCCACTACAGCGCGCCGCTGGCGAGCCGGACCGTCGCCGCCGCGGACATCAAGTACGCGATGGAGCGGTGCTTTGCGGCGAGCGTCGGCAACGGGTACGCGTTCACGTACTACTCGAACATCGTCGGCGCGCCGAGCAAGCCGACGGCGACGGTCCCGAACGTGTCCGGGATCCAGGCACCCAACCCGACGACGCTCGTGATCAAGACCACGATTCCGCAGGGCGTCCTCACCGTCCCGAACGCGCTCGCGCTTCCCTGCACCGTTCCCGTCCCGAAGGACTACGCGGCGAAGTACGACAAGGGCGCGACTTCCTCCTACGGCATGCACCAGGTGTTCGTCGGCCCGTACATGATCGCCGGCGCGGGATCCGGCACCGTGCCCAGTTCGGGCTATCAGGTCGGCAAGCTGCTGGCCTTGGTGCGCAACCCGAGCTGGAAGCGCTCGACGGACCCGATCCGGCCCGCGCACTTCGACACGATCACGTTCAAGGGCGGCAACGACATCACGGTCGCGAGCCACCAGATCCTGAGCGGCCAGAGCATGATGAGCGGCGACTTCGCGGCTCCCCCGCCGGCGATCCTCCGGCAGGGGCTGACCACCCAGAAGAGCCAGTTCCAGATCTCGCCGAGCGGCGGTAACCGCTACATCTCGCTGAACACGACGGTCAAGCCGCTCGACAACGTCGACTTCCGCAAGGCGATCGCGGCGGTGATCGACCGCAACGCGCTGCGGCTGACCCGAGGCGGGCCGGCGATCGGCACGGTCGCGACGCACTTCATCCCGCCACTGATGCCGGGGTTCGACGCGGCGGGCGGGGTCGCCGGGCCGGGGTACGACTTCTTCGCAAACCCGAACGGCAACATCTCGCTCGCCGAGTCGTACATGAAGAAGGCGGGCTACCCGTCCGGCAAGTACACGGGACCGCCGCTGCTGACGGTCGCCGACAACCAGCCGCCCGCCTCGGACACCGCCCAGGCGGTCCAGTCGCAGCTCGGCCAGATCGGGATCAAGCTGACGTTCCGCGAGGTCCCGCACGCGACGATGCTGACCAAGTACTGCGAGGTCCCGAAGGCGAAGGTCGCGATTTGCCCGACGGTCGGATGGGGGAAGGACTTCTTCGACTCCCAGAGCATGATCACGCCGGTGTTCTACGGCGGCAACATCGTCCCGTCGGGCAACACGAACATGGCCCAGGCGAACGACCCGGCGCTCAACGCGCAGATGCGCAAGGCCGAGCAGCTGACCGATCCGACCGCGCGCGCGAACGCGTGGGCCGCGCTCGACAAGGCGATCACCGGCCAGGTGTTCGTGGTGACGTGGCTGTGGGACAACGAGGTCGGGTTCCACTCGACGAACGTCAACGGCGTCCAGTGGCCGTTCAACGGCAACGACTGGGACCTGACGGCGAGCTCGCTGAAGTGAGACCCGAAGCGAGCTAACGAAGCGACCGCGCAAGGCCCCGCCGCCGCCGGCGGCGGGGCCGGAGCGCTTTCCGGAAGCAATGACCAAATACATAATCCGCCGGCTGCTGTGGGTGATCGTGCTGTTGTTCGCCGTCAGCCTGATCACCTTCGTCGTCTTCTATCTTCTGCCCTCGGCCGACCCGGCCCAGCTCCGGGCGGGCAGGCAGCCCAATCCGGCGCTGGTCGCGCAGATCCGCCACACCCTCGGCCTCGACAAGCCGTGGTACGTGCAGTACGTCCGCTACATGAAGGCGCTCGTCCTGCACTTCGACTTCGGCTACAGCTACCAGAACAACACTCCGGTCCGGACGCTGATCTTCTCCCGCCTTCCCGCGACGATCTCACTGACCATCGGAGCCGCGATCATCTGGCTCATGTTCGGGCTTGCGGTCGGCACGATCTCGGCGGTCAGGCGCCGGTCGAAGTTCGACCGGGCCGCGATGGGCGGCGCGCTGGTGGCGATTTCGGCACCCGTCTACTGGCTTGGGCTGCTCAGCCTGTTCCTGTTCGCCTCGGACATCGGCAAGATCAAGCTCTTCTCGGGCGCGGGGAGCTACGTCCCGCTCAGCCAGGACCCCAGCAAGTGGTTCTCGTCGCTGATCCTGCCGTGGCTGGTGCTCGCCGCGTCGTTTACGGCGATCTACGCGCGCCTGCTGCGCGCCAACCTGATCGAGGTGATGTCGGAGGACTACATCCGGACCGCCCGTGCGAAGGGTCTCTCGGAGCGGCGGGTCGTCATGCGCCACGGGATGCGGGCAGCGATCACGCCGATCGTCACCGCCTTCGGGCTTGACGTCGGCGTGCTACTCGGAGGAGCGATCCTGACCGAGACCGTCTTCAACATCCCGGGGATCGGGCGGCTGGCGTACGACTCGATCCTCGCGGGCGACCTGCCGATGATCCAGGGGACGGTGCTCCTCGGGGCGTTCTTCATCGTCGTGGCTAACCTCATCGTCGACATCGCCTATGCAGTGATCGACCCTCGCGTGCGCTACTCATGACTTCGGATGCCCCGCTCCTCCAGGTCCGGGATCTACGCGTCGAGTTCCTGACCGAGGACGGGATCGTGCATGCCGTCGACGGCGTTTCCTACGACGTCGAGACGGGCCGGACGTTGGGCATCGTCGGCGAGTCCGGTTCCGGCAAGACCGTCACATCACTGACCACGATGGGGCTCACCCGCGGGCGTTCCACGAAGGTCTCCGGTGAGATCATGTTCGAGGGCCGCGATCTTCTGAGCGCGTCCGGCGAGGACCTCCGGCGGATCCGCGGCGACGAGATCGCGATGATCTTCCAGGATCCGCTGTCGTCGCTGCATCCGTTCTTCAAGGTCGGGTTCCAGCTCGCGGAGACGATCACCGCACATCGCGACGTCTCGAAGGCGGCCGCACGCGATCGCGCGCTGGAGCTGCTCGACCTGGTGGGGATCCCCGATCCGAGAAGGCGCATCGACCAGTATCCGCACGAGTTCTCGGGCGGCATGCGCCAGCGCGCGATGATCGCGATGGCGCTCGCCAACGACCCGAAGCTGCTGATCGCCGACGAGCCGACCACGGCGCTCGATGTCACCGTCCAGGCCCAGATCCTGGCGCTGATCGACGACCTCCAGCGCCGCCTCGGGATGGCGGTGATCATCATCACCCACGACCTCGGCGTCGTCGCGGAGATCGCCGATGAGATCGCGGTCATGTACGCCGGCCGGATCGTCGAGCACGCCGCCACCGAGACCCTGTTCGCCTCGCCCGAGCATCCCTACACCTGGGGCCTGCTGAAGTCGATCCCGCGCCTCGATACCACCCGAAGCGAAGACCTGGTCCCGATCACCGGCCGGCCCCCGAGCCTGATCAATCGTCCCTCGGGCTGCCACTTCCACCCCAGATGTCCCTACGCGAGGGAAGCGCAGCGACGGATCGATCCACGCCTCGAGCCCCTTCCCGGCGCGGCGAGCCACGAAGTCGCTTGTCTCTTGAGCCACGAGGTGCGGGCGGAGATCTGGCAAGGCCTCAAGGCCGGTCAGCCGGCCGATGACCTGCGCCGGATCGCGGAAACCGGCGAGCCGCCGCAGGTCGCAGCCCCGTCTCCAGCGGCTCAGGGCGGCGTCGCCGCCACGTCCCCACCGGCTCAGGGCGGCGTCGCAGCCACGTCCCCACCGGCTCAGGGCGGCGTCGCCGCCACGTCCCCACCCGCTCAGGGCGGCGTCGCATGACCGGCCAAACCGCCACCCCCCTGGTGCAGGTCCGCAATCTGGTCAAGCACTTCCCGATCACGAGCGGGATCATCTTCCAGCGTCAGATCGGCGCGGTCAAGGCCGTAGACGACGTGACGTTTGACGTGATGCGAGGAGAGACGCTTGGGCTCGTCGGCGAGACCGGCTGCGGCAAGAGCACGACGGCGCGTCTGCTCGTTCGCCTGCTCGAGCCAACCTCCGGGGAGTTGCGATTCGACGGCGAGGACATCACCTCGGCCAAGGGCTCGGACCTCAAGGCGCTCCGGCGCGAAATGCAGATGGTCTTCCAGGACCCGTACTCGTCGTTGAACCCGCGCAAGACGGTCGGCTCGATCATCGCCGAGCCGTTCGCGGTCCACGGGCAGCTGAAGACCGAGGGGAAGCGCAGGAAGCGGGTTCAGGAGCTGATGGACACGGTCGGGCTGAACCCCGAGCACTACAACCGTTACCCGCACGAGTTCTCCGGCGGGCAACGGCAGCGCATCGGCGTCGCGCGCGCGATCGCGCTGGAGCCGAAGCTGCTCGTCGCCGACGAACCCGTGTCGGCCTTGGACGTCTCGATCCAGGCGCAGGTTCTCAACCTCTTGCGGCGCCTCCAACGCGAGCTGGGCCTGACCGTGATCTTCATCGCGCACGACCTGTCAGTGGTGCGTCACATGTGTGATCGGGTGGCGGTGATGTACCTCGGCAAGATCGCCGAGCTGGCGCCGAACGACGCCCTGTACCGATTTCCGCGCCATCCCTACACCGGCGCGCTGCTCTCGGCCGTTCCGGTGCCCGATCCGGCGGGAGGACGTCGGCAGCGCCAGCTGCTCAGCGGCGACGTGCCGAGCCCCGCCAACCCGCCCTCGGCGTGCCGCTTCCACACCCGTTGCCCGAAGGCACGAGAGCTGTGCTCTCGGGAAGAGCCACCGCTCGAGGACAAGGGGGCCGGAACCCTGGCCGCGTGTCATTTCCCGTTGACCGAGGAGGAGGTCAGGCTGCGTCTGCCGGTGGCGCTGACCTCAGGTAGCGGGCTCGACGGCGCCCAGAGCGAGCCGACTTCGGATAGCGGGCTCGGGGCGGCACAGGGGGAGCCCGTCTGAACGCGCCGATGCCGGCGACGATTCGTCGAGCCGTCAGGGTCGACGACGAGGCGTTGGCGCAGATCGACCGCGACACGTGGTCGGGCTCGGTCACCCCAGCTCCACGGTGGCCGGGGGACGGCGGGTTCTTTCAGAAAGACACGGATCCGCGCGACGTGCTCGTCGCCTCCGTGGATGGCACGCCCGTGGCCTACGTGAAGCTCGGATCGCCCACGCAGCTGCCATCCAACAGCCATGTTCTGGAGATCCAAGGCCTGGCCGTGACCCCGGCCTACCAGGGTCATGGCTTTGGACGACGGCTGCTCGCCGCGGCGATCGAAGAAGCGCGCGCCCGCGGCGCCCGGCGCCTGACGCTGCGGGTCCTGGCAGTCAACCGCCCCGCTCGCGAGCTCTATGCTTCGGCGGGGTTCGAGATCGAGGGCGTGCTGCGCGAGGAGTTCCTCGTCGGCGGCGCCTACGTCGACGATGTGCTGATGGCGATCCCGTTGAAATGACGGAGGCGCGCATGGAACGCACGGAGTACGGGATGGCGCCGGCGACCGAGGGCTGGTTCGTGGTCAACGTGCGCGAAGCGGCGTGGGTGACGAGCGACAAGTTCGGCGCGAGTTGCGTATTCGAGGGCGATGCCGTCTCGTTCTCGCAGATCGGCTATACGCTCACGGTGCTGGGACCCGGGCAGTCCGGTGGGCTGTACCACCGCGAGGACGACCAGGAGGACTTTCTCGTGTTGGCCGGGGAGTGTGTGGCGATCGTCGAGGGGGAGGAGCGACGGCTCCGGGCGTGGGACTTCGTGCACTGCCCGCCGGGGACCGAGCACGTCTTCGTCGGCGCGGGCGAGGGGCCGTGTGTGATCTTCATGGCCGGCGCCCGGGCGCACCGGGGCAGTGCCGTCTATCCCCGCTCCGAGGCGGCGTTGCGCCACGAGGCCGGCGCCGAGGCCCAGACATCGGTCTCGGCCGAGGCGTACGCGCCGTTCCCGAAGTGGCGCCCAGGGCCGCCGGCGAGCCGCGACGGGCTGCCGTTGCCCTAGGCGTGGCGCTCTATCATCCGGGCCATGGTCCCTGAGGCCCCGCTTCAGCGAACCGAAGCGGGGCTGGTGCCGGCCGGCGAGGGGTGGTTCGTCCTGAATGCGCGTGAGGCCCGTTGGCGCCGCCGCGAGGGGCGCGGGATGAGCCTGGCCTTCACCGGTTCCACGGACTTCGAGGCCGAGACGTACTTCCCCCAACTCGGGGTCAACCTGGCCATCCTCGGACCCGGGGAGCCGATCGGCATGTACCACTGGGAAGCCGACCAGGAAGCCTTCCTGGTGCTATCCGGCGAGGCGCTGCTGATCGTCGAGGGCAAGGAAAGGCCGTTGCGGCCGTGGGACTACGTGCATTGTCCGCCCGGGACGCGGCACATGATCGTCGGAGCGGGAGAGGGGCCCTGCGCCGTGCTGGCGATCGGCGCACGCGAGCACATGACCGGCGATGACTGGGGCGCGTACACGGTCGACGAGGCGGCGCTGCGCCACGGCGTCGGCGTTGAAGTGCAGACCAACGATGCGGGGGTCGCCTACGCTCGCTTTGCCAAGGACGAGCCGACGCGATATCGCGACGGTTGGCTGCCGTAGCTGATCAGCTCTCCTGCGCTTCTTCCTCGTCGTCGACGTACAGCGACTCGGTGGCCAGCTCGTCGCCGCTCTTGCTCCAGAGTCTGATCTCGAGGAAATCCGATCGGTAGTTGTCCGGCGCGATCAGCGTGAAGCGCTCCTCCACGAGCTCGCACTGGTCGACGGCGACGTTGGCGAGCTCGGCGGTGACGCTCGCGCCGCCGGGGATCAGCGGTGTCCCCCAGATCAGCGTCATGTCGGCGGTCTTGCCCTGCTCGCCGCGCCAGATACCGATCACGTCGTCGTTGAGGTCGAGCTTCCAGTCCGGGTTGGCTTCGGCCAGCTCGGCGGTGAAGTCCACCTGCGCGTCGAAATCGCTGGGGCCGCCGGAGCCCTCCGCGAACGACACGTATCCGAACAGCTCGTACCCGGCGGTGGTCCGGGCCACGGCGGGGATGTAGGTCCGGCCGTTGTACGTGCGGTCGGGGAACCAGACGACCTCACCAGGCTCGCCGATGTCCTCGCCTTCGGTGTCCAGCTCGCGGCAGGCGCCCTTGAAGTGCTCGCGCAGGGTGTCCGCCCAGCGGCCGTAGGGGATCGACTCCTGCGGCGGCTCGGCCGCGAACGTGATCACGAATCTGTCCGTGGGCGGCATCTCGGCCGAGAGCATATGCGGTTGTGACCCGTTCAGAAGGCTCCCCGCTGGCTCAGCACCGCGGGGATCGTCTTCAGCAGGATCACGAGGTCCAGCATCACCGACCAGCGCTCGAGGTAGAGGAAGTCCAGGCGAACGAGATCGTCGAAGTCGAGCTCGGAACGGCCCGAGACCTGCCACAGGCCGGTGATGCCGGGAAGCACGAGATAGCGCTTCTTGTGCCAGTCCTCGAGGCGCTCGAAGTCGCGCGTGGGCAGCGGCCGGGGCCCCACCAGCGACATCTCGCCGCGAACGACGTTGATCAGCTGGGGCAGCTCGTCCAGCGAGAAGCGCCGCAGGAAGCGCCCCACCGGAGTGAGCCGCGGGTCGTGGCGGATCTTGAACATCGCGCCGGACTTCTCGTTGAGCGGCTCGAGATCGTCCTGAGCCTGATCGGCCTTGTCGCGCATCGTGCGGAACTTGAGGCATCGAAACGGCTTGCCGGCCATTCCGGGGCGCACCGAGCGGTAGATGACCGGTCCGCGCGAGCTCAGCTTGACGGCAGCGGCGATCGCCAGCAGCACCGGCGAGAGGAAGATCAGCGCGACGATCGAGACCACCAGGTCAAAGCTGCGCTTGAGCGCGAAATCGATGCCCTCGAACACGGGCGGGCGCAGGGTGAACAGCGGCACGGTCTGGCCCGGCACGAACTCGGCCCGATCGATCAGGATCTCCATCGTCGACGGGGCCACGTGGACGGTGACGCCGCGCTCGTGACACACGTCCACGAGCTCCACCGCTTGCTCCTGCGGGAAGTCCGGGTCGGCGATGATCACCTCCTGGACGCGCTCGAGCTCGATCACCTCGGGCAGCCGATCGAGCTTCCCGAGCGAGCGCAAGCCGTTCTGGGGCCGCGGCGTCAGCGAGAAGTAGCCGACGACGTCGACTTCGGCCCGCGCCGACGCCGCCAGCGCGTGGGCCACCGCCTCGATTTGCTGACCCGACCCGACCAGCACCGCCCGCCGCCGGTAGCCGGCCTGCGCCAGGATCAAGCCCGTCACTCGCAGGTGCAGGGCGCGGAGCGTCCCGATGTACACGGCTCCGAAGAACAGCGAGCCGTAGAAGATGTAGTAGCTCGAGAAGTGCTCGCCGTTGGCCAGCGCGAACACCAGCGCGATCACCGTCGCTTGGAACAGCGCGGTGACGAGCTTCGCAAAGCCGGGACGGCGAGCCCGTTCGGCGTAGAGGTCCACGCGCGCGAACATCAGCGCCGTGATCAGGCATGCGAACGCGATCCACGGACGCACGTCCTTCCAGGCCAGGCTAAGGCTGAAATTGCCCTGCAGCACGACGAGCTTGATCACCATCGCCGTGAACAGCGCGGCCGTGACGCCGGCGAAGTCGAGGATCAGCAAGGAGGCGATGCGGGCAATGCGCCGCGCCGTCTCGAGTCGCAGTACGAACGAGAGGAGGGGCGGGCGCTTGCGCCGGACGTCGCGATCGGGCAGGACAAACGCCGACGGCGCCCCGGAGGCCCCGTTAGCCCTGCTATCCGCGGCCTCTCTTTCCTTGGTCGTCACAACGCTAAGGCGTTCGTCGTATCGATCCCGTCTATCTGTAACGGTATCCGGACTACGAAGTTACGGCGTAAGCAGCCGCCCATTGCAGGGGGCGAACTCACGCTCCCGCCCCCACCAGAGCCTCGGGTCCTGCCTCGGCGACGGTCCGCTTCAGGCCTTCCCGCAGTCCCACCTGCGGCTCCCACCCCAGGATCTCCCGGGCCAGCGTGATGTCGGGCTGGCGCACCTGAGGATCGTCCACCGGGAGCGCTTCGAAGACGATCTCGGACTTCGAGCGTGTGACCTCGAGCACGGTCTCGGCGAGCTCCAGCAGCGTGAACTCGTCGGGGTTGCCGATGTTCACGGGGTTGTGGTGACCGGACTCGGCGAGCGCGATCAGGCCTCGGATCTCGTCGGCGACATAACAAAACGAGCGCGTCTGCGATCCGTCCCCGAACACGGTGATCGGCCGATCCTGGAGCGCCTGGCGAAGGAACGTGGGAATCGCCCGCCCGTCGTGGGGGCGCATCCGCGGGCCATACGAGTTGAAGATCCGGACGATCGCGGTGTCCACGCCCTGCTGGCGGTGATAGGCCATGGTCAGCGCCTCGGCATAGCGCTTGGCCTCGTCGTAGACCCCCCGCGGGCCGATCGGGTTGACGTGACCCCAGTAGGTCTCGCGCTGGGGATGCTCCTGGGGATCGCCGTAAACCTCGCTGGTCGACGCCAGCAGGAAGCGAGCGCGGTGTCGCTTGGCAAGTCCGAGCGCGTGATGGGTGCCGTAGGAGCCGACCTTGAGCGTGTGCAGCGGCAGGCGCAGGTAGTCGATCGGCGAGGCGGGCGACGCAAGGTGGTAGACGAAGTCGATCGGCTCCTCGGTGAAGTAGGGCTCGATGATGTCGTCGTTGACGTGCGCGAACTTCTTGTCGCGGATGTGCGCGATGTTGGCCAGCGACCCCGTCTCGAGGTTGTCCAGGCAGATCACGCGATTGCCTCGGCGCAGCAGCTCGTCGCACAGATGCGAACCGAGAAAGCCGGCGCCGCCGGTGACCAGGCAGGTGGGCATGCGCGTGCAATCTAGCGTGTGGGACCGGTGCCCCGTGCCGGTCGGTCAATAGCATCTGGGTCCGCGCGGGAAGACCCCGGTCCCAACACGATCAGAGGAGGAACGATGGCCGCAGCTCGCTTCATCGAGCGCCTCAACGAGCAGATCGGATACGAG
The DNA here is from genome assembly GCA_963723675.1 of uncultured Solirubrobacterales bacterium. Classification (GTDB taxonomy): domain Bacteria; phylum Actinomycetota; class Thermoleophilia; order Solirubrobacterales; family Solirubrobacteraceae; genus Palsa-465. The sequence goes on from CAVRRW010000001.1 coordinate 442,090, forward strand.
TTTGCCGCCTCACAGCAGTACATCGCAAACGCCGTCTATTACGACGCCCAGACGCTGCCGCGGCTGGCCGCGTTCTTCTACGCCCAGGCGGTCGAGGAGCGCAACCACGCGATGATGATGGTGCGCTACCTGCTCGACGCGGACGCGAGGGTCACGATTCCTGATGTGAGTGGGCCAGCGACGGAGTTCGACGACATCGTCGCGCCGGTCGCGCTCTCGCTCGACCAGGAGCGGCGCGTCTCAGACCAGATAGCCGCGCTGACCGGGGTCGCCCGCGAGGAGGGCGATTACCTGAGCGAGCAGTTCCTCCAGTGGTTTCTCAAGGAGCAGGTCGAAGAGGTCGCGACCATGTCCTCGCTGCTCGCCGTCGTCGAGCGCTCGGGCGAGAATCCGATGTTCATCGAGGACTATCTGGCGCGCGAGCACGGCGGCGCCGAGGCGGCCGACCCGACGGCGCCGCCGGCGGCGGGCGGCGCGCTCTGATCAGCGAGCACGCTTCGGCGCACCACGTGCTCGTCGCCGCGGCGGATCGTGACCTTCTCGGCGTCGAGGTGCTCGAGCAGCGCCTGGGCGAACTTCCGCGAGGTCCCAAGCGCGTCTCGCAGCTGCGCCAGCGTGACGGCGCCGCCGTGCTCGCCCGCGAGCGCGATCACGCGCCGGCGCACGTCGGCCAGCACGTCGGGGTGGTAGTGCAGGGCCTTGGAGACGCGAATCGCTCGGCCAGCGGCGCGCAACGCGGCGAGGTCCTCCGGATCGAGCTCGGGGTCCAACGGCGGCTCGGACCCCGCTTCTCGTAGGCGCCGCTCGAGCGCGAGCGCCGACGCAGACAGCGGCTCCGGCTGTGCAGCGGCGGACGCCGGCGCGGCCTGCGCCTCGACCACGTCCTCGCCACGCGAGAGGCGCTCAAGCCTGACCAGCAGGTCCCGCGAGGGTCCGTGCTTGCGAGGGTGCGCGTCGAGCCCGACGCCCCCGCCGATCGTGTCGGGCGGCGCGATCTGGCGCAGCACCAGCCGGTCGCCGGCGACGACGACCAGCGGGTGCTCGAGCCGGATCTGCCAGAAGCGACCCCCCAGCCAGGCCAGCCGGGCGGCCGCCTCGCGGGTGCCGTGGTGAACCTGCACCCGGTCGCCGTGCTCGGGCTCGCGGCCGGTGAATCGCAGCTCGGCGTCGATCAGGTAGCTCGGTCGCAGAGCGGACCCCGGCGAGACGACCACGTCTCCGCGCCGCACCTCCTCGAGCGACACGCCGGTCAGGTTGAGTGCCACCCGCTGTCCGGCCGGGGCCCTCTCCAGGGGATGATCGTGCACCTGGACGCCGCGCACGCGCACGCGCCGGTCGCCCGGCAGCACCGCGAGCTCGTCGCCTCGCCCGATCTCCCCGGACCACAACGTCCCGGTCACGACCGTGCCTGCGCCGCGAATCGTGAACGCGCGGTCCACATGCAGCCGGGCCGGTCCTGAGCCCTCGGCGCGACTGGGTACCGACGAGGCCGCCCGGTCCAGGGCCGCGCTGAGCTCGTCCAGCCCGTCGCCGGCGCGCGCCGACACGGCGACCACCTCCGCCTCGGGCAGCAGCTCGGAGGCCTCGATCATCGCGATCTCGGGATCGAGGAGGTCGCTCTTGGTCACCGCGATCACGCCCGTGTCGACTCCGAGCGCTTGGAGCACCGCGGCATGCTCGCGGGTCTGGGGCATGACGCCGTCGTCTGCGGCGATCGTCATCAGATACAGGTCGATGCCGGTCGAGCCGGCGACCATCGTGCGCACGAACCGCTCGTGTCCCGGCACGTCGATCACCGACAGCCGCCGGCCCGACGGGAGCGTCAGGCTGGCGTAGCCGAGCTCGATCGAGATGCCTCGCGCCCGCTCCTCGGGCAGGCGATCGGTGTCCACGCCGGTGAGCGCGCGAATCAGCGCGGTCTTGCCGTGGTCGATGTGGCCGGCGGTCCCCAGCGTCAGGGGCGCAGAGGTCATTTGCCTGCGATCGCCTGCAGCGCCCGGCGCACGGCGGCGCAGGCGGGGCCGACCTCGGCGTCGTCGAGCGTGCGCGGGTGCAGGAGCACGCGGTTCTCGTGGATTCGCCCGATCACCGGCGGGTCGCCGAGGCGCAGCGCCCCGGCCAGCGCCATCGCGCCGGCATCGCAGCGCAGCGCCACGGCCGGCTCCTCGAGCTCCAGCAGCGGCAGCGCGCCGCCGCCCACCTTCGCGGCGGCGCGGACCGCCAGCGCGGCCGGACCGATCCCCTCCACCAGTCGTCGCGCCCGCTCCGCAAGCGTCCGCCCGTCCGCGTCGAGCATCGCCAGCACGGGGATCTCACGGCGTGCTCGTTGGGGATCGCGGTACAGGATCAATGTCGCCTCGAGCGCCGCCAGCGAGAGCTTGTCGATCCGCAGCGCCCGCGCCAGCGGGTGCGCCCGGGCCGCCTCGACCGCGCCGGCGCGGCCGACCAGCAGGCCGGCCTGGGGGCCGCCGAGCAGCTTGTCGCCCGAACAGCACACCAGCGCCGCGCCGGCCGCGACCGAGCGCTTCAGGGCGGGCTCGTCGGCGAGCGTCGGGATCGCCGCCGCATCGGCGAGCACACCTGAGCCGACGTCGTCGATCACCGGCGCGCCGAGTCCGCACAGCGCCTCGATCGACACGTCCTCGACGAACCCGACGGAGCGGAAGTTGGACTGGTGCACCCGCAGGATCGCGCCGAGTTGCTCGCCGATTGCGGCCAGCGCTCGCTCGTAGTCGGCGAGGCGCGTGCGGTTGGTTGTCCCGATCTCGACGAGGCGAGCACCTGACTGTGCGATCACCTCGGGGATCCGAAAGCCGCCGCCGATCTCGACGAGCTGCCCGCGCGAGACGACGATCGCCTTCTTCGTACCGGCCAGCGCCGCCGCGGCCAGCAACACCGCGCCGGCGCCGTTGTTGACGACCATTGCCGCCTGCGCTCCCGTGAGGTCTCGCAGGAGCGCATCGACATGGGTCTGCCGGCTGCCCCGCTCGCCGTCGGCGAGGTCGAGCTCGAGGTTGCTGTAGCCCAGCGCGGCGCGGGCGATCGCCTCGCGCGCAGCCCCCGGCAGCGGTGCGCGACCGAGGTTCGTGTGCACGATCACCCCGGTGGCGTTGATCACGCGTCGCAGCGACTGCTGCTCGAGACCGAGCAGGAGCTCGCGAGCTCGCGCCGTCAAGTCCGAGGTTGCGTGGCCGCCGGCGAGCACCGCCGTCCGCTGCTCGTCGATCGCGCGTCTGGCGGCGGTCACGGCCAGCGCATGGGGCGCGTCGAGCGCCGCCGCCAGCTCGTGAACTGCGGGAAGCACCCTCAGAGATCTGGATGCGGCGCCGTCCCCGGCACCCATTCGCCCTCCTCCTTCTTCCAGATCGGGGCCTGCGCCTTGATCTCGTCGATGATCTCGCGGGCCCCGGCGAAGGCTGCGCCGCGGTGTGGGGCCGAGGCCGCGACCGCGACGGAGGGCTCGGACAGCGGCACGGTCCCGACCCGGTGCTCGGCCGCGGCCGCGCAGAGGCCGTGGCGGTCCATCGCTCGGGCGACGATCTCGGCGATCTTGCGCTGCGCCATCTCCCCGTAGGCCTCGTACTGGAGCTCTGCGACCTCGCGGGTGACGCCGAGGAACGTGACGACCGCCCCGGCGCGCGGGTCGCGCACCCGCTCGATCAGCGGATCAAGTCGCAGCGGGTCGGGCGTGACGCGCGCGTGCAGCGACCCGACCGAACCGCCCGACACGGGAGGTATCAGCGCCAGCTCGTCGCCGGCGTGCAAAGCTGCGTCGGGCGCGGCGTACTCCTGGTTGATCGCCATCACCACCGGCACGTCCTGCGCGACTGCGCGCAGCCGCTCGAGCGCGTCGCGCACGACCGCCCCGTCGGGAAGCTCGAGTTCCACCACAGACGCTCCGGCCCGCTCGCGCAGACCGGCAAACAGGAGCACGCGTACCTGCATCGCCCTAAGGCTATCCGGCGTGTGGGGGGTCTGTTGGCGGCCGGTTAATCATCTCGGCTGCCCACCAAATGTTGCCTATGCTTGCCCGAAACTGGGGTCTACCTCGAAGGAGTCTGATGCGTAGATGGAGGAACCTGTGCGCGGCGTCGCTTACGTTGCTGTGCGCGGCGGTAATCGCAGGATGCGGAAGCAGTAAGAGCAGCACCACCACGGCCACGTCGAGCGCGTCCGGGTCTTCGGGCACGAGCACATCCTCGTCGACGGCGTCCTCCGGCGCCGACGCCAAGGTCGTGGCGCTGGTGCCGGCGTCGATCAAGTCCAAGGGCACGTTGACGGTAGCTTCCGACGCGAGCTACGCGCCCAACGAGTTCATCGGCCCCGACGGCAAGACCGTGGTCGGTATGGACGCGGACCTCAGCAAGGCACTCGCGGCCGTGATGGGGCTTAAGGCCAACGTCGTAAACGCTACCTTCGACACGATCATTCCGGGACTCGCCGCCGGCAAGTACGACATGGGTGCCTCGTCGTTCACCGACACCAAGGCCCGCGAGAAGGTGGTCAAGTTCGTCGACTACTTCTCGGCCGGAACCTCGTTCTTCACCAAGGCGTCCGGCGGAACCGTGATCACCGGGTTGGCCGATCTGTGCGGCAAGACCGTGTCCGTCGAGAGCGGCACGACCGAGGAGACCGACGCGCAGGGTCAGAGCAAGAAGTGCACGAGCGCGGGCAAGGCGAAGGTGAGCGTCCTGGTGTTCCCGACGCAGACCGCCGCGAACCTCGCCCTTTCGAGCGGTCGCGCTCAGATCTCGATGGCCGACTCGCCGGTGGCCGCCTATCAGGTCAAGCAGTCGCATGGGACCTTCAAGCTCGTTGGCCAGACCTACGGCACCGCGCCGTATGGTCTCGCGGTTTCGAAGACCAGCGGGCTGGCTGCGCCCGTACTCGCAGCGCTCAAAGTGGTGATGAGTAACGGCACCTACAAGTCGATCCTCAGCAAGTGGGGGATCCAGAGCGGCGCGCTTTCGGTATCCCACGTGATGATCAACGGCGCGATCAGCTAGCCAGTCTGGACATATCCGGTCAAACTACGGCTCCGAGGTGAGCACCTCAGAGCTAACTGATACGCGGACGGGACGGCCGGAGGAGATCAAGGCCGTCCCCGTCCGACGTCCAGGGCGATGGATCGCCGCGGCCCTGGTGCTGCTGATCGCCGCCTCGATCGTCCGCTCGGTCGTGACCGCCAAGGGGTTCGAGTGGAGCGTCGTCGGCCAATACCTGTTCGACTCGCGCATCCTGCGCGGGATATGGGCGACGATCTATCTGACCGTCCTGTCGATGGTGATCGGGATCGTGCTCGGAGTCCTCGCCGCGGTCATGCGCCTGTCGCCGAATCCGATCGTGTCGGGTTCGAGCTGGCTGTACATCTGGTTCTTCCGTGGCACGCCTCTGCTCGTTCAGGTCCTCTTCTGGTACAACATCGCGTCGCTCTTTCCGGTGATCTCGCTCGGGGTCCCCTTCGGTGGTCCGGCGCTCATTCACCAGTCGGCCAATTCACTGGTCACGCCGTTCGTCGCGGGCCTCCTCGCGCTCGGCCTCAACGAAGGTGCCTACATGGCCGAGATCGTCCGCGCCGGCATCATCTCGGTTGACGAAGGGCAGACCGACGCCGCGCAGTCGCTGGGGATGAGCCGGCTGCAGACGATGCGGTTGATCGTGCTCCCGCAGGCGATGCGGGTGATCATCCCGCCGACCGGCAACGAGACGATCTCGATGCTCAAGAACACCTCGCTGCTCTACGTGGCCGCGTTCACCGAGCTGCTCTACTCGGTCACCCAGATCTACAACGTCAACTTCCAGACGATCCCGCTGTTGATCGTCGCGAGCATCTGGTATCTGGTCATGACCAGCGTCTTGTACGTGGGGCAGTACTACATCGAGCGACACTATGGTCGCGGGTTCTCGCGGGCGGAGCGCGCGACGATTCGGGGACGCTGGCTGGGCATGGGGCGCGGCAGCGGAGCGACCGGACCATGATCGAGCCGATGGTCAAGGCCGAGAACGTCCATAAGCGCTTCGGTCGCCTCGAGGTTCTCAAGGGCGTTTCGCTCGAGGTCAAGCGAGGCGAGGTCGCCTGCATGCTCGGGCCGTCTGGCTCGGGCAAGTCGACGTTCCTGCGCTGCATCAACCACCTGGAGAAGATCAACGCGGGGCGGTTGTCGGTGGACGGCGAGCTGGTCGGCTACCGCGAGTCAGGCGGCAAGCTGCACGAGCTGCACGAGCGCGAGGTCGCGCGCAAGCGCGCCGAGATCGGGATGGTCTTTCAGCACTTCAACCTGTTCCCGCACATGACCGCGCTCGAGAACGTGATCCTGGCGCCGGTTCGCGTCGGACAGATCAGCCGCGGCGAGGCGCGCGAGCGCTCCGCGGAGCTGCTCAACCGCGTTGGTCTCGGCGACAAGCTCGATACCTATCCCGTGGCGCTCTCCGGCGGTCAGCAGCAGCGGGTGGCGATCGCCCGGGCACTGGCGATGCAGCCGAAGCTGATGCTGTTCGACGAGCCCACGTCCGCGCTGGATCCGGAGCTTGTCGGCGACGTGCTCGACGCGATGCGACAGCTCGCCAGGGACGGGATGACGATGATCGTCGTCACGCACGAGATGGGCTTTGCCCGCGAGGTCGCGGACACCGCCGTGTTCATGGACGGCGGCGTGGTGGTCGAGGCCGGGCAACCCGGCGAGGTGCTGGTCTCGCCGCGCCACGAGCGTACCAAGGCGTTTCTGTCCAAGGTGCTCTAGCGCCGCGGGTAACCTCCAGCGATGGCCGCCACCGACGAGCACCGCACGATCGCGCCGATCGTCGGTCCCGACGATCAGCGTCGGTTCACGGACTCCGGCATCGAGATCAAGCCTTGTTACGGCGAGGACGACATCCCGGACAACCTGTCCGATCGCCTCGGCGAGCCGGGCGAGTACCCCTACACCCGCGGCGTCCACCCGGAGATGTACCGCAAGCAGTTGTGGACGATGCGCCAGTACGCGGGCTACGCGAGCGCGAAGGAGTCAAACGAGCGCTACCGCTATCTGCTGCAGCATGGCTCCACTGGACTGAGCATGGCGTTCGATCTGCCGACGCAGCTCGGCCTGGATTCCGACAACCCCCGTTCGCTTGGAGAGGTCGGCCGCACGGGGGTCGCGATCGACACGATCGACGACATGCGCATGGCGTTCGACGGTATCCCGCTCGACCAGGTCTCGACGTCGATGACGATCAACGCGCCCGCCGCGATTCTGCTTTTGCTCTACGACCTGGTGGCAGAGGAGCAGGGCGTCGCGTCCGAGCAGCTCAGGGGGACGACCCAGAACGACATCCTCAAGGAGTACATCGCGCGCGGGAACTTCATCTATCCGCCCGAGGGCGCGATTCGCCTGACCACGGACCTGTTCGCCTACTGCAACGAGCACATCCCCAGGTGGAACACGATCTCGATCAGCGGCTACCACTTCCGCGAGAAGGGATGCTCGGCGGTCCAGGAGGTCGCCTTCACGCTCGCCAACGGGATCGCCTACGTGCAGGCGGCGCTCGACGCGGGGCTGGAGATCGACCGTTTCGCCCCGCGCCTGGCGTTCTTCTTCAACGGCCACAACAACGTCTTCCAGGAGGTCGCCAAGTTCCGGGCGGCCCGGCGGATGTGGGCGCAGATCATGCGCGAGCGGTTCGGGGCCAAGGACGAGCGCTCCTGGCGGCTTCGGTTTCACACCCAGACCGGCGGCGTCACGCTCACCGCGCAGCAGCCCGAGAACAACATCGTCCGAGTCGCGCTGCAGGGGTTCGCCGCGGTCTGCGGGGGGACGCAATCGCTGCACACCAACGGCTTCGATGAAGCGCTCGCGCTGCCCACCGAGCGCGCCGCCAGGATCGCACTGCGAACCCAGCAGATCATCGGATATGAATCCGGCGCGGCCGACACCGTCGACCCGTTCGCCGGCTCGTACTTCATCGAGGCGCTGACCGACGAGATCGAGGCGAGCGCCGCCGCGCTGATCGCCAAGATCGACGAGCTGGGCGGATCGGTGAAGGCGATCGGCTTCATGAAGAACGAGATCGAGGAGTCAGCGTTCGGCTACCACGAGCGCTACCGGATCGGCCAGGACATCGTGGTCGGCGTCAACAGGTTCGCCGACGACCGCGACCCCGAGGTCCCGGACATCCTCCGCGTCGATCCCGAGTCCGAGCATCAACAGGTGCAGCGCTTGCAGGCGTTCAAGGCGGACCGCGATCAGGAGGTCGTGCAGCGGCGGCTCGAGGAGATCCGAGAGGGCGCCCGCGGCACCGACAACCTGCTGCCGGTTCTGCGCCAGGCACTCGAGGATCGGTGCTCGCTGGGCGAGGTCTGCGGCGCCATCAGGGACGTCTTCGGTGAGTACCAGCCCTCGTTCTGAGAAGCCCGCCTCCCGGCGCAGGCGTCGCCGCTGCCGGAACCCGATTCAGCGCTCGCTGTCAAGCTGGCCCATCTGCGCCTCGGGGTAGCGATCGCCGGCGGCCGCATCCGCCGGCACCGCCTGCTCGATCCGACGCTGGTCCTCCTCACTGAGCTCGAGCGCCGTCGCCCCGAGCGCCTCGATCAGCCGCTCGCGGGTGCGCGCGCCGATCAGCGGCACGATGTCCTCGCCGCGGGACAGCACCCAGGCGATCGCGACCTGGGCCACGCTCGCGTCAAGGTCGTCTGCGACCGCTGCAAGGGCATCGACGAGCTCGAGGTTGCGCGTCAGGTTCTCGCCCTGAAAGCGTGGCGCCCGGCTGCGGAAGTCGGTGCCGGCGAGGCTGCGCTGCCTGGACCAGTGTCCGCTGATCAGCCCGCGCGAGAGCACCCCGTAGGCGGTGATCGCGATGCCGAGCTCCCGGCAGGTCGGCAGGATCTCCGTCTCGAGGCCGCGCGAGATCAGCGAGTACTCGATCTGCAGGTCGCAGATCGGATGCACGGCGGCGGCCCGGCGGATCGTCTCCCCGCCGACCTCCGACAGGCCGATCCAGCGGACGTGTCCGGCCTCTACGAGTTCGGCGATCGCCCCGATCGTCTCCTCGATGAGGACCTGCGGGTCGAGCCGGGCCGGACGGTAGATGTCGATGTGGTCGGTGCGCAGGCGCTGCAGGCTGTAGGCCAGCGCCGTCTTGACCGCGGCCGGACGGGAGTCGTAGCCGAGCCAGGCGCCGTCGGGTCCGCGCTGGGCGCCGAACTTGACGCTGATCAGCGCCTCGTCGCGATCGCGCGTCCTCAGCGCGTCGGCGATCAGCAGCTCGTTGTGCCCCATGCCGTAGAAGTCGCCCGTGTCCAGCAGGTGCACGCCGGCGTCGAGGGCGGCGTGGATCGTGGCGATGCTCTCCTGTGTATCGGCCGGCCCGTACACGCCCGACATGCCCATGCAACCCAATCCAACTCGGGATACCACGGGTCCCGCCGCACCCAGCCTCGTCGTCATCGATCGCTCCTCGTTCATTGCAACTGCTCAAACCACGGAAGGAGTCCCTCCGGGCCGCTCGAAATCCCGACCATGACAGAAGAGCACAAGGCAAGCCGAACGCTCGTCAAGTCCGCGCCGGAGTTGTGGGCGGAGTGCAGTGTCGCGGATTCGCTGGCCCGGCACCTGGGCCAGTTCGGGGAGATCAAGATCACGAGGCTCGAGCCGGAGACCACCGTCGCCTGGGAGGGCACGCGCGCGAGCGGCACGGTGCGGCTCGAGCCATCGGGATGGGGAACTCAGGTGACGCTGACGGCGGTGGCCGAGGTCGTCGAGGTGGCAGACCCCGAGGTCGCGGTCGAGCCGGAGGTGGTGGTCGTCGATCCGGGGCCGGTTGCGGCCGCCGAGCGTGAGCCGGCCGTCGTCGATCCGGAGCCGGTTGCGGTCGCCGAGCCCGAGCCGGCCGTCGTCGTCGATCCGGAGCCGATTGCGGTCGCCGAGCCCGAGCCGGCCGTCGTCGTCGATCCGGAGCCGGTTGCGGTCGCCGAGCCCGAGCCGGCCGTCGTCGCCGATCCGGAGCCGGTAGCGGTCGCCGAACCCCAGCCGGTCCCGGTCACCGAGCGGGAGCCGCTGCGGGCGTCCAAGCGCCGACTCCGGGATCGGTTGCGATCGTTCTTCAACGGCCCGCAGCCGCAACCGCAGCCGCGGCCGCGGCCGCAACCGCGGCCGCAGCCGCAGCCGCAGCCGCAGCTGCAGCCCGAGCCGGAGCCGGAGTCCCGGTTGCAACCCGAACCGGCGCCGGAGCCCGAGCTCGAGCCGACGCCGGTGGTCGACGCCGAACCGGCGCCTCAGCCCGTCGTGCAACCCGAACCGGAGCCCGAGCCGATGGTCGTCGCTCCGACCGAGACGGCGCTTGACCCCAAGGCACTGCTGACGGCCGCGCTCGACAGCCTCGGCCGGGCCCATCACCGCCCGTTCTCGCGAGCCTGAACCGCATAAACTCGCCGAGCCGATGCGCGCAAAGGCTCCGGAGACCTACGAGGAGAAGCTCGCGCAGCTCCAGGAGCTGCGCGAGGAGGCGATTCACTCCGCCAGCGACAGCGCCGTCGCAAAGCAGCACGAGCGCGGCAAGTACACCGCTCGCGAGCGGGTCGAGAAGCTGCTCGATCCCGGCTCCTTCCAAGAGCTCGACACGTTCGTGCGCCACCGCACGTACGACTTCGACATGCAGAAGAATAGGCCCTGGGGCGACGCGGTCGTCACCGGCCACGGCACCATCGACGGCCGCCGCGTGTGCGTGTTCAGCCAGGACTTCACCGTCGTCGGCGGCTCGCTCGGCGAGGTCATGGGCGAGAAGATGTGCAAGGTGATGGACCTGGCGGCCAGGATCGGCTGCCCGGTAATCGGCATCAACGACTCCGGCGGCGCCCGGATCCAGGAGGGAGTCGTGTCCCTCGGCGCCTACGGCGACGTGTTCGTGCGCAACGTGATGTCAAGCGGCGTGATCCCGCAGATCAGCCTGATCCTGGGACCTTGCGCCGGCGGTGCCGTCTATTCGCCGGCGATGACCGACTTCGTGTTCATGGTCAAGGAGACCTCGCACATGTTCATCACCGGCCCCGACGTGATCAAGACGGTCACCGGCGAGGAGGTCGACTTCGAGTCGCTGGGCGGGGCGATGTCGCACAGCTCGAGGTCGGGGGTAGCCCACTTCGCCTCCGACGACGAGGACGCCTGCCTCGAGGACACCCGGTATCTGCTCTCTTTCCTGCCGCAGAACAACCTCGAGACGCCGCCGCGCGTGATGCCCACTGACGACCCGCGGCGGATGGACCCCGAGCTCGACCACGTCGTCCCCGACAACCCGAACAAGCCCTACGACATGCGCGACGTGATCCGCCTGATCGTCGACGACGGCGAGTTCTTCGAGGTGCACGAGCACTACGCGCGCAACATCGTCTGTGGATTTTCCCGCCTCGACGGCCAGTCGGTCGGAGTCGTCGGCAATCAGCCCGCTCAGCTCGCCGGCGTGCTGGACATCGACTCCTCGTGCAAGGCGGGCCGCTTCGTGCGCACCTGCGACGCGTTCAACATCCCGCTGATCACGTTCTGTGACGTCCCCGGGTTCCTGCCCGGCACGGCGCAGGAGTGGGGCGGAATCATCCGCCACGGCGCGAAGCTGCTCTACGCCTACACCGAGGCGACCGTTCCGAAGGTCACGATCATCACTCGCAAGGCCTACGGCGGCGCATACGACGTCATGGCCTCAAAGCACATGCTCGCCGACTTCAACTTCGCCTGGCCGACCGCCGAGGTCGCGGTGATGGGCCCCGAGGGCGCGGTCAACATCATCTACCGACGCGACATCGCCGACTCGCCCACCCCCGACACGCGCCGGCGGAAGCTGATCAACGACTACAAGGCGCACTTCGCCAACCCCTACGTCGCCGCCGAGCGCGGCTACATCGACGACGTGATCGTGCCCCACGAGACGCGCCCGACGATCATCACGGCGCTCGAGACGCTTCAGAACAAGCGCGTCGCGGGCCCCAAGCGCAAGCACGGCAACATCCCGCTGTAGGGGCCGCCGCGCCCACAGCGTCACGCGCTGCGGCCCGACCCGCGCCTACAGCGTCACACTCTGCGCCGCGACCCGCCCCTCTCTCCATGCATCGAGGGCGGCTGCGGCCACCGCCAGGTCCTGGATTGCGAGGCCGGTCGAGTCAAACAGCGTCGGCGCGTCGGGGTCCGGGCGGCCCGGCGCCTCGCCGGCAAGGACCGCGCCTAGCTCGCTGACCTGCTCACGGCTGACCACACCCGCCTGCACCGCTGCGGTCAGCTCGCCGCCGTGCGAGGCCTGCTCCCATTCATCGCAGAAGAGGACGCACGCCGCGACGGCGGCGACGCTGGCCTCCGACTTGCCGGGGCCGTCGGCGCCGAGCATATTGAGGTGGACGCCCGGGTGCAGGTCGACCCTGTCGACGACGACCTCGGCGCCGGGCGTGACGCAGCAGACGATGTCGCGGCCCAGCGCCTGCCCGAGCCCGCCCGGCTCCCAGCCCAGTTCGCCGGCGAGCGCCGCGGCGGCCTGCTCCCGGGGGTCGTGGCAGACGCCCGGCCCGTATCCCGCCGCGACCAGGCAGCGCGCCGCCCAGGCGCCGTGCAGACCGCAGCCGACGATCCCCACCGACCGCGCATCGCCGGCCGCCAGCGCCTGCGCCGCGACCGCGGCGACCGCCCCCGTGCGCAGCGCCGTGACCGACCGCGCATCCAGCAGCATCAGCGGCTCCCCGGTGGTCGCGTCCGACAGGCAGATCACGCCGGTGACGGTCGGCAGGCCCCGAGCCGGGTTCCCCGGAAACGACGTCACCCACTTGACGAGCGCGAGTCCGCCGCCGCGCGCCGGCATGGCCCGAAAGTCCCCGTGCGGCGGGGCATCGACATAGACCTTCGACGGCATCACCCATTCGCCGGCGTGGTGGCGCAGCAATCCCTCGCGGACGCACTCGATCGCCTCCGCCGGCGACACGGCCGCCAGCACCGCGTCATGGTCGAGGACGGCAAGCTCCGGCATGGCCCGGGCCACGATACCCTCGTGCCGCTGATGAACCGCCGCCCCAAGCTGACGATCATCGCCCCGACCGCGTCCCCCGAGGAGGCCGCCGCCGTCGTCGCCGCGCTCGAGCGCTTCATGCGCGACACGGCGCCGCCGCCGGCGCCGCTCCCACCCCGCCGCAACCCCTGGCACCAGGCGGGGCTCAACGAGGGCGTCGCGCGCCAGCCAGAGCAGCCGCTGCCGTGGGCGTAGCTGACTCCGCCGGAGCCACACCGCCCCTCGAGGCGGCCGCGGGGAAAACGTTGCACGCGACGAACCCCCGACGCCGGGTGTGACGAAACCCCCGGCCACCGGGGAAAACGTTGCACGCGACGAACCCCCGGCGCCGGGTGTGACGAAACCCCCGGCCACCGGGGAAAACGTTGCACGCGGCGGCCTCCCGGGGCCGCGTGCAACGAAATCCCCGCTCTCGGGCCGCCACGTCCACCGGCGCCCATAAGACCGCCCTGCAGAGCAAAATAGGGCATACCGGATTGCCTTTTGCTAGATTTGCTGCTCCGTCCGCGACCGGAAGGACCCCATGGAGCCCGCTTCCCTCCAGAGCCCCGCCACCGGCGCCGGCCGCGCCGGCTCATTGGAGAACCCCGAATTGGTCGAGGACGTGCCCGGGCACGTCATCCCGATCCTCGACCGCGAATTCGACGACTTCGATACGGAGTCCACCCGCTTCCTCAAGGGCGAGCTGGAGAACGACGAGTTCATCAAGTTCCGCCTCAAGCAGGGCGTCTACGGCCAGCGCCAGCCCGACGTCCAGATGGTCAGGGTCAAGCTGCCGATGGGCGGCGTGAACCCGGAACAGCTCGACGCGTTTGCCGAGGTGATCGAGAAATACGTGCCGCTGCGCAAGGGCCACGTCACCACCCGCCAGAACATCCAGATGCACCACGTGCCGCTGCCGGACGCGGCCAAGCTGATCCGCGAGCTCGGCGACGCCGGCCTCTCCTCGCGCGAGGGCTGCGGCAACACGATGCGAAACGTGACCGGCGATCCCCGGGCGGGCACGCTGACCGGCGAGCTGTTCGACATCACGCCCTACGCCGGCGCCTACGTCCGCTACTTCGTCCGTCACCCCACCACCCAGGCGATGCCGCGCAAGGTCAAGACCGCGTTCGCGGCGACCGACGAGGACAACGCGATCACCCGGATCCACGACGTGGCGTTCCTGCCGCGCGTCCGCGACGGCATCCGCGGCGTCGAGGTACGGGTCGGCGGCGGCACCTCGATCATGCCCCGCACCGCCCCCACCCTGTACGAGTTCGTCGAGCTCGAAAACGGCGACTACCTCAAGGTCACCGAGGCGTGCATGCGGATCTTCGATCGCCAGGAATGGCTGCGCGCCAACCGCGCTCGCGCCCGCATCAAGGTCCTGATCGACAAGATCGGGATCGACGCCTTCCGCGAGATGGTCGAGGAGGAGCTGCAGGGCGACTGGGTCGCCGAGCGCGACTTCTCGCTCGACGCCATCCTGTTGCACCACGACGAGGAGGCACACGCCCCCGCAGCCCCCCAGACCCCCGCGCGTCCCAACGGTGACAACCGCGAGTACAACCACTTCCTGCAGTCCAACGTCCGGGCCCAGCGCCAGAAGGGATTCTTCACCGTCGAGGTCAAGATCCGGCGCGGCGACCTGACCCCCGACCAGCTCCGCGGCCTGGCCCAGATCATGCGCGACCACACCGGCGGCTATGCGCGAACCACGGTTCACCAGAACCTCGTGCTGCGCTGGGTTCGCGACGATTCGGTCTATGAAACCTGGCGGCGGCTGTGCGAGCTCGATCTCGGCGACGCGGGCGCCGACGAGATCACCGACGTGGTCAGCTGCCCCGGCACGGATTCCTGCAAGCTCGGGATCACCAGCTCGATGGGCCTCAACCAGGCCGTCCAAGAGCGGATCGTGCAGATGCAGCTCACCGACGAGCTCACCCGCAGGATCCACATCAAGATGAGCGGCTGCCCCAACGGCTGCGGCCAGCACCACATCGCCAACATCGGCTTCTATGGCGCCTCGATCAAGGTCGGCGACCACGCGATCCCGGCCTACATTCCGCACCTCGGCGGGGCCTACGAAGGAGGCGATGTCCGCTACGGTCAGCGCCTCAAGGCGCGGCTGCCGGCCAAGCGGGTCCCCGAGGCGGTGGAGCGCTGGGTACGCTTCTACGAATCCGAGCGGCTCAAAGACGAGGAATTCAATGCTTTTGTCGCCCGAGTGGGAGTCAAGGAGTTCGAGACGCTGGTCAAGGACCTGGCGATGCCGGTCGAGTTCAGCCTGGAGAACATCAATTACTTCGTCGACTGGACGAAGAACGCGCCGTTCGAAGTGATCCGCGGTGAAGGGGAATGCGCGGTCTAGCGCGAACGCAATGACCACAATCGACCAAGATCTCCAAAACGCAACCGCCGAGGACGTGCTCGCCTATGCCGTCGAGCGCTTTCATCCGCGGCTGACCATCGCCTGCTCGTTTCAGAAAGAGGAGTCGGTGCTGCTCCACATGCTGTCCGCGATCGAGCCCAGCGTGCACGCTTTCATGATCGACACGGGCGTCCTCTTCCCCGAGACGCTGCAAACGTGGAAGCGCTTCGAAGACCGCTTCGGCGTCGACGTCGAGGTGTTTGACGCGAGCAGCCCCGGGCAGCCCTGGACCGTGGCGCGGTGCTGCAGCGAGACCAAGGTGCAGGCGCTCGAGCGGGCGCTGAGCGGAGTCGATGCCTGGATCACCGGCATCCGCCGGCAGCAGGCGCCCACCCGCGCCGGGGCGCCGAAGCTCGAGCGCGACGAGCGGCGCGGGATCTGGAAGCTCAACCCCTTGGCGGACTGGAGCGAGAAGGACCTCTGGCGCTACATCCACAAGCACGACCTGCCCTACAACCCGCTCCACGACCGGGGATACGCCTCGATCGGCTGCGCTCCCTGCACCCAGCCGGGGGAGGGGCGCGAGGGCCGCTGGGCGGGCCAGGAGAAGATCGAGTGCGGGATCCACGTGGTCCTCGACGACGCCGGCGATGCCAACGGGCCGCTGACAGCATGAACCCTCTCCACTACGAGCTCTCCCACCTCGAGTCGCTGGAGGCGGAATCGGTCCACATCTTCCGGGAGGTGGCGGCCGAGTTCGAGCACCCCGTGCTCCTGTTCAGCGGCGGCAAGGACTCGATCGTGCTGCTGCGCCTGGCCGAGAAGGCCTTTCGCCCGGCGCGGTTTCCGTTCCCGATCATGCACGTCGACACCGGCCACAACTTCCCCGAGGTGATCGGCTTCCGCGATCGGCTCGTGTCCACGCTCGGCGAGCGGCTGATCGTCGCCAGCGTCCAGGAGTCGATCGACCAGGGCCGGGTCGTGGAGGAGAGCGGGCCGCGGGCATCGCGCAACCGCCTGCAGACCACGACCCTGCTCGACGCGATCGAGGAGCACGGCTTCGATGCCGCGTTCGGCGGCGCCCGCCGCGACGAGGAGCGCGCCCGCGCCAAGGAGCGGGTGTTCTCGTTCCGCGACGAGTTCGGGCAGTGGGACCCCAAGCGACAGCGCCCGGAGCTGTGGTCGCTGTACAACGGCCGGATCCGCAGGGGCGAGCACGTCCGCGTGTTCCCGATCTCCAACTGGACCGAGCTCGATGTCTGGCAGTACATCCGGACCGAGCGGCTCGAGGTCCCCTCGATCTACTTCTCGCATCCGCGGCGGGTGTTTCGCCGCGACGGCATGCTCTACGCGCACAGCGCGCACGTGCAGCTGATCGACGGCGAAGAGCCCTTCGAGGAGTCGGTCCGCTACCGGACGGTGGGCGACATGACCTGCACCGGTGCGGTGCGCTCCTCGGCGACGACGCTCGAGGCCGTGGTCGCCGAGATCGCCGCGACCCGGATCACCGAGCGCGGCGAGACCCGCGCCGACGATCGCGTCACCGAGGCGGCGATGGAGGATCGCAAGCGCGAGGGGTACTTCTAGCGATGACCGGCGCCGCCACCAACGGCCACGCACTGCGGACGCGCACCAGCGAGCTGCTTCGGCTCGCGACCGCCGGCTCGGTCGACGACGGCAAGTCGACGCTGATCGGGCGGCTGCTCTACGACTCAAAGCAGATCTACGCCGACCAGCTCGAGCAGGTGATGGAGACGTCGGCGCGCCGGGGCGACGGGTACCTGAACCTGGCGCTGCTGACCGACGGTCTGCGCGCCGAGCGCGAGCAGGGAATCACGATCGACGTCGCCTACCGCTACTTCCAGACGCCGCGGCGCAAGTTCATCATCGCCGACACCCCCGGCCACGAGCAGTACACGCGCAACATGGTCACCGGCGCCTCGACCGCCGACCTGTCGGTCGTGCTCGTCGACGCGCGCAAGGGGGTCAGCGAGCAGACGCGCCGCCACGCCTACATCGCCTCGCTGCTGCGCATTCCCCACGTGGTCGTGTGCGTCAACAAGATGGACCTGGTCGAGTACGACGAGGCGGTGTTCGACCGGATCGTCGAGGACCTGACCGACTGGGCCGCGCGGCTCGACATCGCCGACATCGCGTTCATCCCGATCTCCGCGCTGCTCGGCGACAACGTCGTGGAGCGCTCCAAGGAGATGCCGTGGTACGGCGGCGCGCCGCTGCTCTACCACCTGGAGCGGGTGGTGATCGCTCCCGATCGCAACCTCGCCGATGTCCGCTTCCCGGTGCAGTGGGTGATTCGTCCGATGAGCGACGAGCACCACGACTACCGGGGTTACGCCGGACAGGTCGCCGGCGGCGTCGTTGCGCCAGACGACGAGGTCGTGGTGCTGCCGGCCGGCCGGCGCACTCGGATCGTCGGCGTCGACAGTTACTCGGGCCAGCTCGACGCCGCGTTCCCGACGATGTCGGTGACGCTGCGCCTCGCCGACCACATCGACGTCTCCCGCGGCGACATGATCGTCGGGCCGGAGGACCATCCGGTGACCGCGAACGAGCTCGACGCGATGATCTGCTGGATGGGCGAGCGGCCGCTGCGGTCCGGAGGCCGCTACGCGGTCAAGCACACCACTCGCAGCGCCCGCGCGATCATCAAGGACCTCGAGTATCGCGTCGACGTCAACACGCTCGAGCACCTGCCCACCGAGCAGCTCGAGCTCAACGAGATCGGTCGCGTGCTGCTGCGCTCCAGCGCCCCGCTGATGGTCGACCGCTACCGCCGCAACCGCGCCACCGGCAGCTTCATCCTGATCGACGAGGCCACCAACGACACGGTCGGCGCCGGCATGATCGTCGGCGCGAGCTAGCGCCCGCCCCGCGTTAAAGGTGGATTGGGACGGGAGGGTCGGTGGATTGGGACGGGAGGGTCGGTGGATTGGGACGGGCGGATCTCGGGGACCGCCTCTTTATATTGACCCGCTGATGCGCTCGCTCAGTCTGCCCCGGCGCGAGATCGCCGCCCCCCTCGCCTACCTCGCCGCGACCGCGACGTTCGTCGTGTTGGTCGGAGTGCCCTACCAGCGCGACATCCTCGCGGTGTGGATGCTGCTCGGCCTGCTGTGCTTCTCGCTGTCGGACCTGCGCGGCTATGCGCGCGGGGTGGTGCTCGAATGGCTGCCGTTCATCGCGATCCTGATCGCCTACGACTCGCTGCGCGGGAGCGCCGCCCACACCTTCGGGGTGCATTACCTGCCCCAGTTGCAGGCCGACCAGGCGCTGTTCGGCGGGACCGCCCCGACCGTCACGCTGCAGCATTGGCTGTGGCACGGTCACGTGGTCTTCTACGACGTGATCTTCTGGGCGGTCTACCTGACCCACTTCTTCGCGACCCCGCTGGTGGCGGCGGTGCTGTGGAAGCTCGATCGCCCACGCTTTAGGAAGTTCGCGGTGCTCGTCGCCACCCTCTCGTTCGCGGGGCTGATCACCTACGCGCTGTACCCGGCGGCGCCGCCGTGGATGGCCGGCCGAGCCCACCTGATGGCGCCGGTGACCCGGATTATTCCGGCGGTCTGGCCATACCTGGGCCTGCACTCCGCCGGGTCGGTGATCGAGGGTGGCTATAAGTACGCCAACGATGTCGCCGCGGTACCCTCGCTGCACGCCGCGTTCTCGCTGCTGATCGCGATCACGCTGTGGCCGCACAAGCGCAAGTGGCTGCGCCCGCTGGTCGCGCTGTACCCGCTGGCGATGGCGTTCTCGCTGGTCTACGCGGGCGAGCACTACTTCTCCGACATCCTTCTCGGCTGGATCTACACGATCGGTACGGTCCTCGCCGGCCAGGCGCTGCTCGCGTGGCGGGCGGCGCGCCGGCGCCGGCGCGCCCCGGCGCCGGCGGCCCACCCCGAGCCGGCGGCCCACCCCGAGCCGGCGGCCCACCCCGAGCCGGCGGCCCACCCCGAGCCGGCGTACGCGAAAGCGTCGAGCCGGACCTGAGCACCCCCTTGTAAAGTCCGCGCCCCATGTTCTCGAAGGTGTTGATCGCCAACCGCGGCGAGATCGCGGTCCGCGTCATGCGCGCGTGCGAGGAGCTCGAAATCGCCACCGTCGCGGTCTACTCCGAGCTCGATCGCAACGCCCTTCACGTGCAGCGCGCCGATGAGGCCTACCTGCTCGGCCCGGGCCCCGCGAGCGAGAGCTACCTGTCGATCGAGAAGCTGCTCGACGCCGTCGGGCGCTCGGGCGCCGAGGCCGTCCACCCCGGCTACGGGTTCCTGGCCGAGAACGCCGCCTTTGCCGCCGCCCTCACCGAACGCGACATCACGTTCATCGGGCCGCCCGCCTCGGCGATCGAGGCGATGGGGTCAAAGACCAGGGCCCGCGAGCTGATGGCCCAGGCGGGGGTCCCGATCGTGCCGGGGACGACCGAGCCCGTGAAGACGCTCGCCGACGCCCGCGAGCTGATCGAGGAGACGATCGGCTACCCGGTCGCGGTCAAGGCGGCGGGGGGCGGCGGCGGCAAGGGCTTTCGTGTCGCGCTCAGCGAAGACGAGCTCGAGGACGCGTTCGAGGGCGCCGCCCGCGAGGGCGAGAAGTTCTTCTCCGACCCGACCGTCTATCTGGAGCGCTATCTGCCCGATCCGCGCCACGTCGAGGTCCAGGTGCTGGCCGACACCCACGGCAACGTGATCCACCTCGGCGAGCGCGACTGCTCGATCCAGCGCCGCCACCAGAAGCTGATCGAGGAGGCGCCGGCGCCTGCCGTCGACGCCGACCTGCGCGCCCGGATCGGCAAGATCGCCACCGAGGCGGCCGCCGCCGTCGGCTACACCGGCGCCGGGACGATCGAGGGGCTGCTGGTCAGGGCCGACGGCGCCGCCGAGGCCGAGTACTTCTTCTTGGAGATGAATACGCGCGTGCAGGTCGAGCACTGCGTGACCGAGATGGTGACCGGGATCGACATCGTCAAGGAAGGGATTCGAGTCGCCGCCGGCGAGCCGCTGTCGATCGCCCAGGACGAGGTGATGATGCGCGGCCACGCGATCGAATGCCGGATCAACGCCGAGGACGCCAGCAAGAACTTCGCCCCCGCGCCCGGGTCGATCGGCGCCTATCGCGAGCCCGCCGGTCCCGGCGTCCGGGTCGACTCCGGCGTCGGTCCCGGCTCTGAGATCTCGCCGATGTACGACCCGATGGTCGCCAAGCTGATCACCTGGGATGTGGACCGCGAGCAGGCCACCAGACGCATGCTCCGGGCACTGCGCGAGTACCGGATCGAGGGCCTGAGGACGCTGCTGCCGTTCCACGAGGCGATCCTGCAGACGCGCCAGTGGGCCGACGCGGAGACGTGCCGCGACCTGGTCGAGGACCGAACCTGGCTGAAATCGCTCGCCCAGCCGCAGCCGGTCAAGGCCCCGACCGGCACCGACGGGAGCGAGACGGTCGAGCACGGCTACATGGTCGAGGTCTCCGGCAAGCGCTTCGAGGTGAAGGTGATCGGACCGCCGTTCGCAGCCGGGGCGGCCACGGTCAACGGCGCCGGTCCGGCCGTCGCGACCCACCGTCCCCCGCGACGCAGCGAGCGCTCCGGCGGCGGCGCCGCCGGCGGCGGCGACACGCTGTCCTCGCCGCTTCAGGGCACCGTGTTGAAGGTGGCAGTGCAGAAGGGCGCGAGCGTGCAGGAGGGAGCGCTCGTCTGCGTGATCGAGGCGATGAAGATGGAGAACGAGATCACTGCCCACAAGGCAGGCACGGTCGCCGACCTGCCGATCGCGGTCGGCGCTTCCGTCGCCACGGGCGACACGCTCGCGGTGATCGACTCGGCTTCCGCGTAGCGCCGCCGGCGCGAACCAGGTTTTGGTTTTAGGCGCGGCGAACCCTGGCGGCGTTGTCGGCGTGGATGCGCTGCTGAGCAGTGGTTCTGCGGCCGGCTGGAAGTGACGCCTCGGCGCCGTCGTGGCGCAGTTCGTCCAGGTAGGCGGCGTCCTCTTGCAGGATCTGGAGCGCTCGCTCGCGCGTGAGCGGCCCGCCATGGCCTGCAACGACGTTGTCGGTGCGCGCCACCAGCGGCCCGAGGCGCTCCAGCGTCGCGGCGTAGGCGTCGATCGATCCGCCCTCGGAGATCCACGGAATCTCGACGGGCGACAGGTAGTCGCCGCAGACGAGCACGCCGAGCCACGGCATCAGATAGGCCGACCCATCGGCCGTGTGACCGTCGGCAGGGTGGACCTCGAGCTCGTGCCTGGGGCCCAGCGACAGACGACCGGGCACCGGAAGCGATTGAACCGCCCCCAGCGACAGCGGCCTTCGGCCCGCCACGTAGTGCTCCTCGTCGAACTCGCGCAGCTCGCGCTGGGCGGCGCCCGGCTCGGACGCCAAGCGCCGAGCGGTGGACTCGCCGCATCCCAGCGACATTCCCGGGAACGCCTCGCGCCCGAGCAGGTGGTCCCAGTCGGCATGCGTCGCAAGCAGCCCGGATACCGGGAAGCCTGCCTGCTCGAGCACGTTCACAAGCGCCTCGAGCTCATCCGGATACACCGGCGAGTCGATCAAGAACCCCTCGTCGTCGGCGCGGATCGCCGTGCACGTGGTCTGCCAGAAGCTGGAGACGAACACGAGCACGTCTGAGCCGAGCGCGAGCGCTCTCACGCGAGCCCTAAGTGACGCCCAGCAGCTTTGCCGCCTCGCGCAGGCTCGCGACCTCGGCGTCGGGCTTCTTCTGACCTGCCTCGAGCTCTCTCTTGCTGCGGTTGACCCAGATCACCGGGATCTTCTTCTTCAGGCATGGTTCGACGTCGTAGTAGTAGCTCGAGGCGACGTGGACCCAGCCCTTCTTGCCTCCGATGCGGCGCTCGCACTCGGTGAAGTGGGCGGGATCGGGCTTGTATGAGCGGACCTGCTGCGCGGTCACCACGAGGTCGAAATCGATCGGCATGTGGCGCCGGGTGTTGCCCAGGAGCTTGTCGTCGATGTTCGAGATCAGGCCCAGCTTGTGTTTCTTGGCCAGCTTGGCGAGCACCGGGTTGGTCTCCTTGAAGGGGGGCCAGCGCTCCACCGAGGCGGGAAGGAATCCCGACCGCGACGGCTCGAGTGGCCACCCGAGCTGCTTGGCGATCTGCACCGCGGTGCGGCGCAGGACCTCGGCGTAGAGCTCGTAGGAGCCTGCCTGGATCTGGCGCTGGATCTCGTGGAAAAGCGGAATCAGCTCGTCGCGTTCGATCGTGAAACCGTCGCGTTCGGCCTCCTTCGTGAACGCGTCGAACGCTCCCGTCTCCCAGTCGATCAGCGTTCCATACACGTCGAAGGTGACAAACGAGACTTGCTTTGGGATCGCCATCGCGCGGGCATGATGCCATGGAGCGAACCGCGCGCGCGGCGCGACCGGTCGCCCCGGCCCCGCGCTCGCGAGCCACGTCCATCCGAATGGAATCAATCATCTAGAGTGCCGAGCGCCGATGGATCTGCTCGAGTACCAGGGCAAGCAGCTGTTCGCGCGCCACAGCGTGCCCGTCCCGAGCGGGAGGCCCGCACGAACCGTCGACGAGGCCGTCAACGCCGCCGACGAGATCGGCTACCCGTGCGTGATCAAGGCCCAGGTCCAGATCGGCGGTCGCGGCAAGGCCGGCGGGATCAAGGTGGCCAACGACGGCCCCGAGGCCCAGGAGCACGCCGAGGCGATCCTCGGGATGGACATCCGCGGTCTCACGGTCCACGAGCTGTGGGTCGAGGAGGCCTCGGAGATCGCCTCCGAGTACTACGCCTCGGTGGTGTTCGATCGTTCGGCCAAGGCGCCGCTGGTGATGCTCTCGACCAAGGGCGGGATGGACATCGAGCAGGTCGCGGCCGAGGGTCCGGACGCGATCGCGCGCCTACACGTCGATCCGCTGCTGGGCTTTCAGGACTTCCACGGCAGGCGGCTCGCGTTCGAGGCTCGGATCGACGTCGACGTGGTCCGCCCGGTCGGCTCGATGCTCGCCAAGCTCTACGACGTGTTCGTCGCCGAGGAGGCGACGCTGGTCGAGGTCAACCCGCTGATCATCACCCCTGCCCGCGAGGTCAGGGCACTCGACGCGAAGGTGACGCTTGACGACAACGCCCTCTATCGCCACACGGAGAATGCCGCGCTCCGGGACCTGTCACAGGAGGACCCCCAGGAGCGAATGGCCAAGGAGCGGGGGCTCACCTACGTCAAGCTCGACGGCGACATCGGCATTCTCGGCAACGGCGCCGGGCTGGTGATGTCGACGCTCGACGTGGTCGCCGAGGCGGGGGGCTCGCCCGCGAACTTCCTCGACGCCGGCGGCGGCTCCAAGGCCGACGCGATCACCAGCGCCGTCGAGGTGATCCTCTCCGACCCCAAGGTAAAGGCGGTGCTGTTCAACATCTTCGGCGGCATCACCCGCGGCGACGAGGTCGCCAAGGGCCTGATCGAGGCGTTTCATCAGATCAGTCCGGAGGTGCCGTTCGTGGTCCGCCTCGACGGCACCAACGACCAGGAGGGCCGGGCCTTGCTGGCCGAGGCCAACCTGCCAAAAGTGCACACCGAGTCAACGATGGACGGCGCCGCGCGCCGGGTAGTCGAGCTGGCGGCGGCCGCAGCATGAGCATTCTCGTCGACGCCGGCACGAAGCTGTGCGTGTCCGGGATCACCGGGCGCGAGGGCACGTTTCACTCGCTTCGCAACCGTGACTACGGCACCCAGGTCGTCGGCGGCGTCACCCCGGGCAAGGGCGGCCAGGACGTCGACGGCATTCCGGTGTTCGACACCTTTCACGAGGCCGTGCAGCAGACCGGCGCCAACACGGCCATGATCTTCGTGCCGCCGCGTTTTGCGGCGGACTCGATCCTCGAGGCCGAAGACGCCGGGATCGCGCTGGTCGTCGCGATCACCGAGGGCATCCCCGCCCACGACGAGCTGCGCGTGTTCAACGCGCTCGCCAAGAACGGCCGCGCCCGTCTGATCGGCCCGAACTGCCCGGGGATCCTCTCGCCAGGCAAGGCCAACGTGGGGATCATTCCCGCCGCCTTCTTCAGCGAGGGCAACGTCGGCGTGGTCTCTCGCTCGGGCACGCTGACCTACCAGATCGGCAACGTCCTCGCCCAGCGCGGGTTCGGCAACTCGACGATCGTCGGGATCGGCGGCGACCCCGTTCCCGGCTCCGACTTCATCGACATCCTGCGGCTGTTCGAGGACGACCCGGAGACCGAGCTGATCGTGATGTGCGGCGAGATCGGCGGCGACGCCGAAGAGCAGGCCGCCGAGTTCATCGCCTCGACCGTCACCAAGCCGGTGGTCGCGTACATCGCCGGCTTCACGGCCCCGCCGGGGAAGACGATGGGCCACGCGGGCGCGATCGTGTCGGGGTCGCAAGGCACCGCGCGCGCCAAGGCGCAGGCGCTCGAGGGCAAGGGGGTCCGGGTCGGCCGCACGCCCACCGAGGTCGCGGAGCTCGCGGTCGCCCAGCTCGGCGCCGCCGCCTGACGGGGCGGCGGGGGGCTGTCGTAGTCTTAGGGCCGATGGCGACACCGATTTCATTTGCCCGCGGTGCACCCTCGCTCGACATCGTCGACGTCGACGGCCTGAAGGCGGCGGCGACGGCGGCGTTCGAGGCCGATCCCGGCGGCGTCACCGCATATGGGACCGCGATCGGCTACCCGCCGCTGCGCAAGTGGATCGCCGAGCGCCACCAGGTGGCGCCCGAACAGGTGATGGTCACCAACGGCTCGATGCAGGCCGACGCGTTCCTGTTCGACACGCTCGTGCAGTCCGGCGACTCCGTGATCGTCGAGCGCCCCACCTACGATCGCACGCTGCTGTCACTTCGCAATCGCGGCGCCGACGTGCGGATGGTCGAGCTCGAGCCCGACGGGATCGACGTCGCCGCGGTCGAGCGGGTGCTCGCCGCCGGCGCCAAGCCGAAGCTCGCCCACATCATCCCCAACTTCCAGAACCCGGCCGGCTATACGCTCTCGGCCGCCAAGCGGGAGCGGTTGCTCGAGCTCGCCGGCGCGTATGAGTTCATGGTGTTCGAGGACGACCCGTACGTCGCCCTGCGCTTCGAGGGCACGCCGCTTGAGACGATGCTCTCGATGGACGGCGACTCGGTCGTGTACGCCTCCTCGTTCTCAAAGACCGTCTGTCCCGGGATCCGCGTCGGCTACCTGGTGGGTCCGGCGGAGCTGATCGCCCGCGCGATCAAGATCGCCACGAGCACATACATCTCGCCGAGCATGGTCTCCCAGGCGATCGTGCACCAATTCTGCACCTCCGGTGCGCTCGAGCGCTCCGTCGAAACCGTCAAGCACGCCCTGCGCGTACGCGCGCAGACGCTGTGCGAGGCGCTGCGAACCGAGCTGCCCGACGCGCGCTTCATCGAGCCCGAAGGCGGCTATTTCCTGTGGGTCGACCTGCCCAAGGGCACCGACGTCGGCGCCCTCTTCGCCGCGGCGGCCGAGCGCGACGTGCAGTTCGTCAAGGGCTCGGACTTCGTGCTCGAGGGTGCCGACTCGAGCCTCCGGCTCGCCTACTCGGGCGTCACCCCGGCGCAGATCGAGGAGGGGGTCGGCCGCCTCGCCGAGGCCTACAAAGAGGCGACCTCGGGCGTCACGGCCTAGCGCCGGCCACCGGCGACATGGTCGCGGCAGCGGTCGACGAGACCTGGTCAGGGCCGGCCGTCAGCGCCCGTAGCGCTCGCGGCCGAGCACCAGCTGCTCCGGGAGCGCGGTCCGCGGCGGGGGCGACGGGTCGGCGATCACCGACACGGTCTCGGCGACGCTGTTGGTGACGGTCGCGACGCCCCGCTCGGTGGCGACCGACACGCTCTCGCCGTCGTTGGAGGCGACCTCGCCCTCCATCCCCGGCTCGATCCCCGCCGACTTGAGGTAGTGCAGCAGATCCTCGGCCTCGTTCTCGAGCCTCAGGATCGTGACGTTGGCTCCGGGCTCGCAGTCGGCCAGCGGCACGCCGTCGATCCGGTCGCCGACGCGGATGGGGTGGCCGTGAGGACAGGTCCGGGCGTCGCCGACCGAGGCTCGGACATAGGCCTCAAACCGGGGCGTCATCGCGTGCTCGAGGTGCTCGGCCTCCTCGTGGACGTCGTCCCAGGGAACGCCGACGACGTCGGTCAAGAACCGCTCGATCATCCGGTGGCGCCCGACGATCTGCTCGGCGTGCTCGCGCCCGGAGTCGGTGAAGTCGATTCCCCGGTCGGGATTGCGCACGATGTAGCCGTCGCGCTCGAGCCGGCCGAGCATCTCGTGCACGGTCGGGGCCGAAAGCTGCATCGCGCGGGCGAGGTTCGCACCGGTCATCGGCAGCCCCGCCTCGAACAGCCAGAACAGCGTCTGCAGGTACTCCTCCTCGGCGGCCGTCGCCTGATCCGCAGCCATGGGGTGATCGTAGCGGCCCGCCCGGAGCCTCACAGATCGATCGCCGCCGAGACCCACTAGCATCGCGCTCTCTTGGCGCTCCCACTGAAGTCCCCGATCGAACCGCAACTGGCCCGCTCGAGGCCCGAGTTGCCCCTCGGAGAGCAATGGGCCTATGAGCCCAAGTACGACGGCTTCCGGGCGATCGCGTTTGTCGACGGCGACGAGTACATGATCCAGTCGCGCGGCGGCCGGCCGCTCTCGCGCTACTTTCCCGAGCTTGCCTTCGCGCCCGGGCGCTACATCCTCGACGGCGAGATCGTGATCGACTCAGACGAGGGCCACGAGGACTTCGGCGCGCTTCAGAACCGCATCCACCCGGCGCAGTCGCGGATCGCGATGCTCGCGCAGGAGACCCCGGCGCGATACGTCGCCTTCGACGTGCTGGCGCTCGATGACGAGCCGCTGCTCGAGGAGCCGTTTGCGCAACGGCGCCATGTGCTCGAGGACGTCCGCCCGGGCGGGGTCGACCTGACGCCGCTGACGCGCGACCCCGGCGAGGCGCAGCCGTGGCTCCGTGGCGGCGAAGGGGTCGTCGCGAAGGACCTGGGGGCGCCGTACCGGCCCGGCCAGCGCACCGGCATGTTCAAGATCAAGCGGCAGCGCACGATCGATGCGGTCGTCGCCGGCTACCGTCCCGGCAAGGCGGACGAGACCGTGGGGTCCCTGATCCTCGGTCTCTACGACGATGCCGGCGAGCTTCACATCGTCGGGCACTCCTCGGGGCTGCGCGCGCAGGAGAAGCGCGCGCTGGTGGCAAAGCTCGAGCCATACGAGACGGGCAAGCGCGGCCACGGCGATCCCAGCCGCTGGAAGAGCGAGAAGGATCTCGAGTGGATCGAACTGCGGCCCGAGCTCGTGGTCGAGGTCACCTTCGATCATGTCAGCGGCGGGCGGATCCGCCACGGCACCCGGATCCTGCGTTGGCGCGAGGACAAGTCGCCGCTGGAGTGCAAGCTCGAGCAGATGTCGCTCTAGAGGCTCGGCTCGCCGATCATCTGAAAGCTGAACATCCGCTCGGTTTCGATCCGGAAGTAGAGCGGCGCCGGCTGATCGGGGCCGGGGTCCAGGAACTTCGCCCACTCCTCGCCGTAACGAGGCACGTAGATCTCAAACAGCGTCTCGCGCAGGCCCGCTCCCTCGGGGGCGCGCACATCGACTGGGGTCGCGCGCCCATGGACCGTCACCGCGAACTCCTCGCCGGGGAGATGCGTCGCGCTGACCGCAGGACGGGCGCGGATGTGCCTGGCGCGGACCGCGTCGGGCGCGGTGCCGAAGTGAAACGAGCCCCGGTGGAAGATCCCGTCGACCGGGCCCGCGATCGGCCGCCCGTCCTCGGTCACCGTCGCGAGCACCAGCAGCACCATCCCGGTCAACTGCCCGCAAAGCTCCGCGGCCCCGACTCGCCGCTCGGGCGTGGTGATGCTCCGCAGGTGGCGGCCGGCGCCGTCGTAGCTGCGGTCGAGCAGCCCCTGCAGCGCGGCGAGGTCCTCCGGCGTCTCGTGCATCGGCCCAGTCAAGCACGTCGACGGCATACTGCCGTGATGCCATCGATCCCGGGCGTCCCCACGACGATTCTGGTCGCGCCCGACTCATTCAAGGGAACGCTGCGGGCGACCGAGGTCACAGACGCGATCGGGCGCGGACTTCGTCAGGCCGGCCGCCCCGTCGACCTGTGCCCGGTCGCCGACGGAGGCGAGGGCACGCTCGAGGCGCTGCGCTCGGCGCATGGCGGCGAGCTTCGCGCGGTCACGGTGAGCGATCCGCTGGGGCGGCCGACCGAAGCGTCGTTCGCGCTCGCGCCCGGCGCGGGCGGCCGCCGCGTCGCGATCGTGGAGATGGCGGCGGCGAGCGGGCTGCATCTGGTCTCCCCAGAGGAGCGTGACCCGTTCGCGGCCAGCACGTTCGGAACCGGCCAGTTGATCGTCGCCGCGCTTCAGGCAGGAGCGCAGGTCGTGTATCTCGGCGTCGGCGGCAGCGCCACGACCGACGGCGGCGCCGGCGCGATCCGCGCGATCCGGGAGGCGGGTGCAGGTGACCACGTCCGGATCGTTGTGCTCTGCGACGTTCGCACCCGGTTCGAGGAGGCCGCGCGCGTGTTCGGCCCGCAGAAGGGCGCCCACGGCGACGACGTGGCCCGCCTGACCAAGCGCCTGCACGACCTCGCCCGGCGCCTCGACCGCGACCCGCGGGGGGTCCCGATGACCGGCGCCGCCGGCGGGTTGTCGGGCGGCCTGTGGGCGGCGATGCGCGCGGAGCTGGTGCCCGGAGCCGCATTCGTGCTGGATGCCCTGGACTTCGACCGCCGGATGCGCGATGCCCGTGCGGTCGTCACCGGCGAGGGTAAGCTCGATCACCAGAGCCTCGCCGGCAAGCTGGTCTCGGAGATCGCGACGCGCGCGCGGCAGTCCGGCGTTCCCTGCCATGCGATCGTCGGCTCGCGCGAGCTCGACAGCTTCGGAGCCCGCGTGCTCGATCTCCAGACCGTGCTCGAGGCGGGGACCCCGGCGCAGCTGCGGGCCGCGGGACGGCGGCTCGCGGAGCTGATCTAGACCCTATGGAGGATGATTCGCCGGAACGGTGAAGGCCGGACCTCGGTCGCATTTTGCGGGGGTTTGACTGGCCGGAGAGTGGCTCCGGCTGACCCCATACGAAGGAGGTCCGACCGTGACTGGAACGATGACATGGGCCGCGATGGATGTCCACGCGCGCTCGACCTACGCTGCGTCGTTGGACGTGCTGACTGGCGAGCTGAGGCGGCAGCGATTCGACACTGGCGCGGTCGAGCCGGTCGTTGCGTGGCTGGCTGGGTTGCCGGGACCGGTGCGCAGCTGCTACGAGGCAGGGCCGACCGGGTTTGGCCTGTATCGCGCGGCGGTGGCGGCGGGGATCGACTGCCAGGTGATCGCGCCGTCGAAGACGCCGCGTCCGTCCGGGGATCGCAACAAGTCCGATCGCCGCGATACCGACCTGCTGCTGCGTCAGTTGATGGCCGGCGCGCTGACGCCGATCGCGGTCCCCTCGGTCACGTTCGAGGCCGCCCGCGATCTCGCCCGGGCGCGCGAACAGGTCCGCCTGGACTTGATGCGCTGCCGGCACAGGCTCTCGAAGCTGCTGCTGCGTCACGGCCGGGTGTGGGACCGGACCGCATGGACGAAGGCACACCGCGAGTGGCTGGCGGCGCAGACGTTCGATCAGGTCAACACCGAGCTGGCGTTCATCGACAACCTCGCCGCGTGCGACGGGCTGACCGCCCGCCGCGAGGCGCTCGACGAGCGGCTCTCGCACGTCGCGACCGACCCGGAGTTCTGGCCGATCGTTCGCCGGCTGCGCGCGTTCCGCGGGATCGACACGCTGTCGGCGCTGATCGTCGTGCTCGAGGTCGCCGACTTCGAGCGGTTCCCGCGCGCGGTGCAGCTCGGCTCCTGGCTCGGGCTGGTGCCCTCCCGCCAGCAATCCGGCGAGCAAGACGTGCACGGATCGATCACCAAGACCGGCTCCAAGTACGCGCGGCGGATCCTCGTCGAGGCAGCCTGGCACTACGCCCGGCCACCGAGGACCGGCCGCACGCTGTACGAGCGCCAGGAGGGCCTGCCCGATCACATCGTGCAGATCGCGCTGCGCGCCCAGCGCCGCCTGCACCGCGTCCACAAGCGGATGCGCGAACGCAAAAAGCCCGGCAACGTGATCACAGTCGCGTGCGCCCGCGAGCTCGCCTGCTTCCTCTGGGCCGCAGCGACCGCTGCCCCATAACCGCAGCTGACAGAAGCCCCCGCTCGGGCGCGGCAGGCGCCGGGCCCCGAAGTCCGCTGGCACGCGCGGAACTACTATGGGCAGCCCTCACCAGGCCACGCCCGCTTCTAGACACGCGTCCGCCAGCGACGAAACCAGGGACCTGGGGTAGCCAACCCCCGCATATGAGACTGACCGACGTCGAGCACTTCGCCCGACGCCTGCCGCACCCGAGCACCCCAACCAACCCCAACCGCAGCACCGCGGGGAGCATGAACGCTGCTCACTTGACAACCGCCCCTCCATATGAGTAGTCGTCGAGGAACACTGATGAATATGTGGTGCTATTTCGCACTTTTCATCATCCTGCCGAGTGGTACGCAGGGACGCTCGCTCGCCGCGCTCGTTGTCGAAGGCCGGCGCCGGGTGTCAGTTGTGCGCGAACGCTTGCCGCTTCTCGTCTCGCTCGCTGGGCAGCGGCGCATCGAGCGACTCGAGGAACTTCGTCTGCGCACGCAGGTCGTCGAGCAGCAGATCCGCCATCTCGTGGGTCATGCCGGCACGGATCACGATCCGCAGCACGCTCAGGTCTTGCCGGTTCTCCGGGAACGTGTATGCCGGCACCAGCCACCCGTTCTGGCGCAGGCGATCGGAGACGTCGAACACCGAGTAGTTGCTGACGTCGCGGTTGAGGGTGAACGCGAACACCGGCAGATCGCTCCCCTCGGTGATCAGCCGGTAGGGGCCGATCTCGGCGATCCGCGACGCCAGGTACATCGCCACGTCCTGCGCGCCCTTGATCACCTTGCGGTAGCCCTCTCGCCCCAAGCTGGCGAACATGAAGTACTGCGCGACAACCTCGCTTCCGGGCCGCGAGAAGTTCAACGCGAAGGTCGGCATGTGCCCGCCGAGGTAGTTGACGTCGAATACCAGGTCCTTCGGCAGCGCCTGCTCGTCGCGCCAGATCGCCCAGCCGACGCCCGGATAGACGAGCCCGTACTTGTGCCCCGACGCGTTGATCGACTGCACCCGTGAAATCCGGAAGTCCCATTCCAGGTCGGGCTGGATGAATGGCGCGACGAAGCCGCCCGAGGCGCCGTCGACGTGCAGGGGGACGTCGAGGCCGCGGTCGCGCTGGAGCGTGTCGAGCGCGGCGGCGATGTCCGCGACCGGCTCATAGCTGCCATCGAACGTCGAGCCGAGGATCGCGACGACGCCGATCGTGTTCTCGTCGCAGCGCTGCACCGCCTCGGGGGCGCCGAGGTGGTAGCGCTCGCCCTCCAGCGGCACCAGCCGCGGCTCCACGTCCCAGTAGCGACAGAACTTCTCCCAGCACACCTGGACGTTGGCGCCCATCACCAGGTTGGGCCGGTCGGAGGGCCTTCCGGCGGCGCGCATCCGCTCGCGCCAGCGCCACTTCAGCGCCAGTCCCGCGAGCATCGCCGCCTCGCTCGAGCCCGTGGTCGAGCAGCCGGTGGCGTCGTGTTGATCAGGGCAGCACCACAGGCGCGAAATGATTCGGACGCAGCGGGCCTCCAGCTCCGCCGTCTGCGGGTACTCGTCCTTGTCGATCATGTTCTTGTCCGCGGTCGCGGCCATCAGCCGGCCGGCGATCGACGGCATCCAGGTCGTCACGAACGTTGCCAGGTTCAGTCGCGCCTGGCCGTCCAGCAGGAGCTCGCTCGACACCGCCTCGTACGCCACGTCGCCACCGACGCCGTGCTCGGCGAGCTCGTCGGTGGGCAGATCGAGCGACAGCTCGCGGACGTGCACGGGAACCGAGACGGTGTGAGGTCGTGCCCCGCCGGCGGGATGCTGCTTGCTGAGCGCCATCGCTGTCTCCTTGGTCGTAGCTGTCGCGCGCGGAATCGTCCGCACGCGGCCACCCTAGGCGTTGGGGCTAGCTTGCGGATCACTCGCTGCGGGTGAAGCTCCGCTGCCGGGCGATCAGTTCCAGACGACGTGCAGCGCGGGTGGCTTGCGGAACACCAGCCCGCGGACGCTCGCGGGCCGCGCCGGATCCAGGCGCAGCCGTGGGAGCCTGCGGAGCAGCGCCGCGAGCGCCGTCCGCGCCTCCAGGCGGGCGAGGTGGACGCCGACGCACACGTGAGGCCCGTGCGCGAACGCCAGGTGGCGCCCGGCGTTGGAGCGCTCGAGATCGAAGCGATCGGGATCGGCGAACACGGCCGGGTCACGGTTGGCCCCGGCGATCGACACGCGCACGAGCTCGCCGACGGCGATGCCCGCGCTGTCGAGCTCGATGTCCGCCACGGCGTAGCGGTCGACCACGGCGGCCGCCGGTTCGAGCCGCAGCGACTCCTCGATCGCCGCGTTGAGGAGCTCCGGGTGGGCGAGCACTCGCTCCAGCTCATCACGCCGTCGCAGCAGCGCGAGCACGGCGTTGGCGATCATCCCCTCGGTCGTCTCGATCCCGCCGAACAGCAGCACGGCCGCGTTGGACACGATCTGCTCGTCCGTGAGCGTCGAGTCGGAGGCGACCGCGGCCAGCAGCGACGACGGGTCACCCGAGCGGATCACGGCGATCAGGCGCTTGCGCAACGCGGCGAACGCGTCCTGGCCCGGCGCCGGCACAGCTTGGCCCGCCGTGATCTCCGTGACCGCGGCGACGATCGCGTCATACCACGCCAGCACCGACGAGACCTCGCCGCGTCCGAGCCCGAGGGCGCGCGCAACCGTGCTCGCCGCGAGCGGGCCCGCGAACGAGCGCCGCAGCTCCGCGGCGCCCGCCGGCTGCAACGCATCGATCAGCCGCTCGGTCTCCTCCGCCACCGCGGGAGCAAACCGATCGCGAACCGCAAGTGGCCGCAGCGGCGGCGCGAAGGGCGCCCGGTGGCGGGCATGCCGATCGCCGTCGAGGCTCAGCATGCTCGGTCCGATCACCCGCCCGGTCGAGAACCGCGGGTCGTCGACCGTGAACGTCGATGCGTCGCGGATCACCCGGAGCGCGAGGTCATGACGGGTCACCAGCCAGCCCTCGAGCGCCGGCAGCCACGACACGGGCTCCTGGGCCCGCAGTTCCGCCAGCACCGGGTGCGGATCGTCCTCGAGCTCGGCGAGGGCGACGCTCGCGCCGAGTGGGAAGCGCCGCGCGCGTGTCATGCCGGCAGGATCGCATCACCGCGCGTCCGGCGTGCGTGCCATCTCCCATCGCTGCGGGCCCACCATTTCCATCACCGCGCGTCCGGCGCGCGGGCCGGCGGCGGTTGGCATCCGAGCTCGATGAGGTGGCGGGCGAACCCAACCCGATCGCGGTCGGGGTGAAACGGCTCGGCGCCATCTCGCAGCAGCGCCGCCACGCGCTCCAGGTCGTAGAGCAGCGCGAGCTTTCCCGGCGGATCGTTCCAGTCGCCGGAGTCGTAGAGATGAACCCACGCGGCGTAGGCGGCGAGCGCCTCGACCTGCAACTGGTCCTCCCACCAGCCCGACCGGATCGCCAAGCGGTAGCGCTCGCGCAGCATGCAGACATCGGTCCACAGCTGCTCAAACCACATCCACCGCTCGCGCGGATAGAGGCTGCGCCAGTCAAGCGGCCAGCTGCGGGACTCGACGTCGTCGAAGTCGTCGCCGGGCTCGTCCCATCGTTCGTCGTCTGGCTCTTGCCAGCTCATCACGCGCCCGCCAGCCCGCGAAGACGCCGATCCGCAAACCACATCCGCAGGCGCACCCGCGTCGGCGCCAGGCGTCCGTAGAGGAGCAGAGCCTGACCGTCGGGCAGCTGGCGCAGCGCCTCGGGCGCGAGCAACGGCCGGCGCCGGCGCGCGCTCGAGCGGCTGGTACCGCCGGCCCCGGTGGTCCGCGTCAGGTCGTGCGCCTCCTCGTCGCCGATCAGCCCGCCGAAATAGCGCAGCGTGTCGAGGTCCGCGACCCCGGGGAGCAGCATTCGGGCGCGGTGGCTGTTGACGACGGTCTCGGCTTGCCGGCCGTAGCGCGCCCTCGCCTGCGCGAGGTCGTGGAAGATCGAGACCAACTGGATGTTGTGGCTCGGCGCGGTCGACGCGATCTCGGCGAGATTCGGGAGCGGGGCGACGTTGCCCGCCTCGTCGAGGCAGAGCAGCAGCGGCGGCTCCAGCCGCCCGCCCGCCAGCGTCGCGCGCTCGTAGGCACGGTCGACGATCTCCGACAGCAACGCCAGGAAAATCGGGCGCACCAGCTTGGACGCCTTCGCGTCGCCGATCAGGTACACCGTCGCCCGCTCGTCGAGGAGGCGGTCCGCGGTGATCTCACAAGACCGCGCCGAACGGGCCACACGCCCGAAGCGATACGCCCGCAGCAGCGCCTGTGCTGTGGCCTCGATCGACGAGCGCGTCCGGTCGGCCTGGGACTCGAACGCCCGGATCGAGTCATAGGCAGCGTGGGCGTCGGCCAGTTCGGCTTCGCCACGGGCTTCGCCGGTGGCCCGGGCGAGCGCTTCGTGCAGCTCGCGTGCGCCCTGACCGTATGCCCACCGCACCACATCGTCGATGCCGGCGCCGGTCCGGGCCGCGGTGTACAGCAGCGGTGCCAGGCGCTGCTCGGCGGCGATCGCCCAGAAGTCCCCGCCCTCGACGCCGCGCTGATCGATCTCGCCCGCGCAAGCCAGTCGCCACGCCACTTCGAGCGCCCCGTCCCAGGTGCTCGCGCCATGCAGCGGCGACCACGTGTGCGATTCGCCGCCGGCGAGCCCGAATGGGTCGAACACGAACACCGTGCCCAGCGCACGCCGGCGCCCGGCCGTCGCGGCGAGCAGGTCGGTCTTGATCGAGGACGCGACCGCCGGGCCGTCCCATTCGAGCAGGGCGGGAACCGCCAGACCCGCCGACTTGCCCGATTGTGGCGGCCCGAAGGCGACGAGCGCGTGGCGTTGCTCGGCATACAGCAACCTGCCGCCGCGGCGCCCGAGCGTGAGCCGGGCGCCGCGTCCGCCGCGGCGACCGAGCCGGACGGTCCTGAGCGCACGCAGGTCGCCGCCGCGCGCCCACCTGGCGCCGCCGTCACGACGCCCCAGCGACGCGCTCGCCCCGGTGCGGCCCGCGAGCAGCCCGAGCACGGCGCAGGCCGTGCCGAGCAACGCCAGGGCGGCGTAGAACCCGACCGGCCCCGGGAGATCCGGCCGGGCCGCGGCGGGCCAGGCGCCCGCGGGATCTGAGAGGCGAGCGGGCAGCCGAATGAGCACGCCGGGCAGTTGCGAGCCCCTGACGCTCGGCCAGCCGGCGCCGAACAACGCTCCGGCGATCCCGCCCCATAGCCACAGCGCCGCGCCTATCGCGACCAGACAGCCGATCGCGGCGACCATCGCGGCGTCGGAGATGCCCTCGTGGCGCCCCCCGGTCACCGGCGCGCCACCGTTTCGGAGGTGACGTCGTGACGCCCCCCGGTCATCCGCGCACCACCGTTTCGGAGGTGGCGTCGTGACGCCCCCCGGGTCATCCGCGCACCACGGCGTCGCCCGAGACCCTCATGCCCGTGTCGGTATTGGTCAGCCGCGACTCGATCCGCGAGCGGTAATGCTGGACCACGAATGAGCGGCCGCCGACGCGCCACAGCGCCTGGCCCGCCGACAGCATCGAGATCAGCCGAGCCTCGCTCTCCGACAGCCCGAGCAGGGTGCGGGTCAACGGCACCTGGCTCTCGTCCTGGTGATAGACGATCCGCGTCGAGGCGTCGGCGATCAGGCCCTCCGCGATCCGCGCCGCCCGCGACCCGGCGTCCCCCGCGGCCTGCAGGTCTGCCAGCTTGTGCAGCACGACCAGGTTCATCACGCCGAACTGGCGCGCGAGCTTGAAGTTGGACTGAAACCACTCGCCAAGCCCGGTGTGCTGGACGATCTTCCAGGACTCGTCGGCGACGTTGACCAACCGCTCGCGCCCGGGTCGCTCGGCCATCCGCGACAGCAGCGCGCTCATCCACGCGGTCGCGCACGCCATCAGGATCCCCACCGCGGGCGAGTCCTTGACCGCGTGCAGGTCGAGCACCACGAGCCTCGAGTCCAATGCCAGCCCCGGCGTCGTCGGGCCGTCGAACATCCCCCGAAGCGGACCTTCGCACAGGTCCTGGAGCGCCAGCGCCGCGCGTCGAGCGTCCGCCGCCAGGCGCACGGGAGTGCTGCGCAGCCGCTGCGCCATCTCCGCGTCCGGCGCGAACAGCACCGCTGCAATGTCAGGCAGCGTCGGCTCGTCGATGCCGCTCTCGCGCACGGTCCTCAGCGCCTCGCGCAGCGCCGCCGCCTCGATCTGCTCGAGCCGGCCTCCGATCGCCGTCACCGCGACGGCTCTCAGCAGCTCGAGCTGGGCATGCTCCTCCGGGCGCGAGGCCAGCGGATTGAGCCGGATCCCGCCGCCCGGCACGAGCGAAATCGGCTTGACGCCCACGGCCTCGCACAGCGGCCCGTATTCGCGCTTGACGTCGAGCACGAACGCACGGCGCCCGAACAGCAGCATCCGCCACAGCAGCGTCTTCACGAGTGCGCTCTTGCCCTGCCCGAGCTTTCCGAGCACGATCGCGTTTGGATCGTCGAGCGTGCCGTCGCCGTAGAGGACCCACGGGTCATAGCAAAAGGCGCCGCCGCTGGAGTCGCGGCCGACGAAGACGCCGCGGCCCCCCAGGCCGCCCGCCGCGATGAACGGGTAGATCGCCTGCGCGTGGCGCGTCGTGCAGCGGTGGCCCGGTCGCTCGACGGCGCGGATGCTCATCGGCCAGGCCTCCTCACCAAGCGATCCGCAGACCACCGAGCAACTGAGGATTCGCGTCGATTGCGGTCATCTCAGCCCCCGGCACAGCGGAAGCGTGAACGTGAACGCCTCGGCCTGCTGTCCGTACATCCGGTGCAGCTCCAGGCGCGCCCGCGCGGCATGCTCGTTGACCTCCCTGCACGCGCGGCGCAGGTCGTCGGGATCCCGGCCCGACACGGTCACGAAGCCCGCGAGGCGAACCTCTCCATGGCCGGCGGCGAGCTCGGCCTCGCGGCGCAAGGTCGCCTCCTGGGCCTGGCGCTGGCGGGCGGTCTCGGACTGGCCGAAGCGCCGGCGGAGGCTGTGGTCGGCCTGGTCGCGCGTCACCGCCGCCTCCACCTCCCGCGTCGAGCGCTCCGTCGCGATCGGCTCAAAGGTCACCGCCACGGCTCGGACTGCGCTGGAGCGCCCGAGCAGCGCATCCATGAACAACGGCGAGACGTCGACGCGTGGCCAGCCGCCGATCCAGTAGCTCGCGTGAACCGCGCCGTCGGTGGCGTAGTGGTCCCAGCCCTCGGTCGCGCCCAATGGCCACGCGTTTGACTCGGTGAGTCCGCCCCGCTTTGCGTCCGCCGCCTCGAGCGCCGCCAGCTCCGCGCGGCCATATGGGTCAAACGCGGTCCGGAGCGAGCGGGCGAGCTGTCCCGCGCTCAACGCGCCCAGCACCGCGACTTCTGCGGCCTCGAGCGCCTGCGCCACACGCTCGGTCTGCTCGACCAGCGCGTCCGTGGTCGCGCGTCCGAGGCGGTCGCGCAGCCGGCGCGCGTCCACCTGGACCGCGACCAGGATCTCGTGCTCCTGAGTGACTCTGGTGGTGGCGTCGATCAGCTCGAGGTAGGACTCGACCATCGCGGTGCCGCGCAGCGGGACCGCCGGGTCTCGCTCGGCGTGGAGCCACCTCGCTAATTCGTCCCCCTGCGCGGGAGCGGTCCGCTCGACCCACTGGATCCTGCGAACCGGAGTGCCGGCGACGTCGGCGAGCACCAGTCCCCACCGCGCCAGGCGGCGCTCCTGGGCCTCGGCATCCAGCAGCGAGAACGCGATCACCCGGCACGCCAGGACCGCGGTCAGGCGCCGCCCGCCCTGCTCGCTGAGCGCGCCGATCGAGCGGCCGCGGTAGTCGACCTCGATGATCCGGACGCCGCGGAGCGATCCCGGAGCTTCGGGGCCGGGCTGCCCGACCGACCCACGGCTGGGAGTCCGGCGCCCATCGGCGACGATCCCACGCGTCGGCAGGCTCGAGCGGAACCGGGTTCGGCCCAGGAGGCGGCGCACCGCGAACGCCATCGCGATCGGCGCCCATTCCTCGGCCGTTCGCCGCCCGACCGGCACGACGGCGAGGACGATCAGCGACGCGAAAACCACCGTCGCGACGAATGCCCCCGCGGCAGTTGGCGCCTCGTCGAGGATCGCGATCGCCGACAGCGCACCCATCGCGAGCAGGGCGGCCTGGCCGGCGCGCACCGGCCCGAGAATCCCCCGGCGCTCCAGCGGCCCGAAGCGGTAGCTGAGCCGCTCGCTCACAGGGGCTCCAGATCCGGCGGCGGCGGAGGGGCGTCTTCGAGGTCCACCGCCCACTTGCCCTCGTTTCCGGGGTCTGCCATCTCCTGCAGGACAGGGACGTCGCTTTCGGACCCGGACGTCTCCTTCGGGACCGGCATGTCCTGGGTGGGCCCGGGGGCGATTGGGGGGCTCGGGGCGGAGGCGGTGGCTGGAAGGGTGCTGTCGGCCTGGCTGCCATTGGTCGTGAGATCGGCTGCCGGCGCGGTGGCGGCAGACCGCGCACCGGCGACCGTCACGTCGGCACGAGCGTCCTCCCTTTCAACTTCTGCTTCGGGACGATTCAACGCGCCTTCCTGGGGCTCGCCTCCGAAGGCGCCTTGGGGGCCTTCTCGCGGAACTTGATCGCCGCTCTCGTCCGAGTCGCCGTCAAGCGTCCGAGGCCGGGAAGTCGTTTCCGAGGCGGGCCCCCGGCCGTTACCGCCAGGCGTCGGCGGCCTGGAAGTCGTCTGCGAGGCGCGCCCTCCGTCGCTCGCTCCGGTCGCATCCGAAGCATCGCAACGCATCTGCGCGGTGGCCGACATCGCCCAGTCCTCCCCCGCCCGGGCGCGCGCGTCCGCCAGTTCGAGCCCCGAACCGGCCCCGGTCCGCGTCTCGGAACGCAGCGATCCGGCAGCGCTGCTTGCGATCTCGGCCAGCGGTAGCAAGCGAAGCAACGCCCAGGGCGCAAACGCCCCCATCACCAGGAGCACGATGCCGGCGAAGGCGGCGGTGATCCCGTGTGAGCCGGCGCTGACGCTCGCGCCGAGTGCGGCGCTTCCCAGCGACAGCACGGCCACGATCGCGAACTTCGACAGGATCAGCGCGACCAGCAGCTCCACCGCGCGGATCGCCCAGATGCGCCGAGCGGGCCAGACCATCGCCGCGAACGCCAGCGGCAACATCATGACGATCACGTACACGGCGGCCTCACGCATCAGCAGCTCCATCCAGAGCGTGATCGCGCCGGCGACGACGAGAAGGCCGGCGAACAGAGCGATGAATGGAGACACCACAGCGAGGGCGCCGAGGACCAGGGCGGACTCCGTCAGGAAGTGGGTGCCGGCGTTGCCGGCGGCCGAGGAGACGACCGCCGACAGCTGGTCAGACGCGGCCAGCAGCAGCATCGTCACCGGCGCCGCCACGCCGACGGCGAGCATCGCCAGCGGCAGATAGCCGAAGGCGGCACGCACGAGCAGTGACAGGTCCGAGCGCAGCAGCGCTTGAATCGCGGCCGCGAACAGGAACGGCATCGTCAGCACGGCGGAGATTCCGGCGACGCGCCAATACGTCGCGGAGAACCACGTCGTGCCGAGCTGCGGGCTGGTGGTGTGGCCGAGGATGCTTGCGGTTTCGTGCAGCGCAACCTTTGCGCCGCCGAGCACCCACGCCACCACGGCGGCAAGTCCGATCGCGGTGGTGGCGGAAGCCCCCACCTTGCCGGCGCCCTGGCCGAGCCCCGTCTTGACCGCGCCGCCCAGGTGGCCGCCGAGCAGCTTCTGGCCGGCCTTCACCCAGCGACCGCCGTTCTGCACGACGGTACATGCCTTGCCGATCAGCCCGCTGACGAGTCCGGCGACGCCGCAGACCGGCTTGACCGGGTCGAGCGCCGAGGCCGGCGGTGAGGTCGCGCCCGACGCGAACGCCGCGGCGGCGAGCGCGAGCACCATGCAGCAGCAGGTACGGCGCAGCGCGCTCACTTGGCCGTCGTCCCGAGCCGTTCGAAGAAGTTGACGATCCCCGGCGCGGCGCCGACAACGAGCGCCGAAGCGGCCGAGATCAGCGCCGCCATCCGCCCGCGCGCGGCGTAGTGGTGGTTGTGGGTGTGTGACGCCACGGCCCACGTCGCCGCACCGATGAACGCGCCGAGGAGCGCGATCGCGAGCGCCCAGGCCTCGGCTCCGTTGACGAGTTGCTGCAGGACGTTGCTGCCCGGCAGGGCCTTGAGGTTGGGGGTGGCTCTGACCGCGCCGATCAGCGATGCGAGTGGCATTTGCATCTCCTCAAACCGATTGAGTCCAGTTGACGCGATTGACTCTAATTGAATACTTGACACGCTGGTAGGGTTAGCAGCATCAAATTAGTCTCAATTAGTCTCAATAGGTTGAGGAGAAGGCGATGAAGGAACTGGCTGCACCCACTGTCGCGCAGGGTGGAGGAGAGGCACCGAGTGCAGGAGGCGTGAGTAGTGAGCCGGCTGAACGCCCGTTTTCGCCGGATGCTTCAGCCCGCCGGGTACGGAAGACGCGGGACCCGGTCGGGCTGCGCGCGCAAAGCGCCGGCGTCGGAGACGTCAGTGAGCTGTACGGCGAGCTGTCGAAGCGCCTCGAGCAGATCGTGCGCGTGGACGTGCGCGCGCCAGACGCGGTGATCGAGGACGCCTGCCAGTTCGCTTGGAGCCGGCTCGTGCATCACCACGATCGGGTGCATCGTGAGACCTCGCTCGCTTGGCTCGTCAAGACCGCGGTCCACGAGGCGTTCAAGCTGATCCGCCGCGACGGCCGCGAGCTCTCGCTCGAGGCCGCGCTCGAGGCCTCGAGCGAGGCGGCCCTGCCCCTAGGCGCGCCCACGCCCGACGAGCTCGTCGTCGCCCGCGAGCGCCTCGCCCAGCTCGGCGCCCTGCCCGAGCGTCAGCGGCGCCTGCTTTGGCTGCAGGGCCTCGGCCTCACCTACGCGGAGATGGCGCAGCGCACCGGGTGCACCCAGCGCACCGTGGAGCGCCAGCTGCTTCGTGCCAAGCGCACCGTCCGGGGGCTCGAGGCGGAGTAGGAGCCCCCATCGCCGGTGTAGCAACCCGGCAACGTCCACTCGAGGGCTTGCGAGCGCAGCATGGGCCGTTGCCCCCTGTGGGAGAGGGGTTTTGACCCACTCGACCGATCAGAAGCGCCCGTTGGGACGTTACCGTCGCGTTGGGGTGGAGGAGATCGCCGGGGGTGGAGTTCACCGGCCTTTTCTGCGGCCCTCAACGCCCCCCTGCGCCGGCCAAATCCCGCCGCGCCGGCGAACCCCACAGCGCCGGCCAAGCCCCGCCGCGCCGGCGAACCCCCCAGCGCCGGCCACGCCCCCGCCGAGGGCGAACCTCCAACGGCGCCGGCGAACCCTAACGCGCGCGTCCGCGCCGGCGCCGGCGCTTCTCCGCCGGGCTCAGCTTGCGCGGCTTGGCCTTCGCCTTGGACCCGGGGCGGCCGCTGCCGCCGGCCGTTGCCGCGGCTGCCCGGTGACGGATCGGTGCGCGCTTGCGCGCGTCGTACCAAATGAACAGCGAGATCGCCGTGATCAGGAGGAGGGCGCCGAGCGCGATCGCGATCGCATTGGTGCCGCTCAGCGTGCTGCTGCCCGACGTCGACGTCGACGTCGGCGTCGGTACGACCGGCGCCGGGGCCGCTGTCGTGGTCGGGGTGACGGGGGCCTGCGGGGAGAGCGGGGCGAGCGGGTTTCCCGGCCCCTGGTTGGGCGCCAGCGGGACACTCGGCGCCGCAGCGGACGAGGTCGCCGACCCCGCCGCGAGCGCGCTTGCGGGCAGCGCGAGAAACGCGGCTCCGGACAGCGCAAAGACCGCCGTGGCCAGGACCGTGACCTGGGCAACCTTGACACGTCCCGCGGCCGCCACCGCCAGGACCGTGACCTGGGCAACCTTGACACGTCCCGCGGCCGCCACCGCCAGGACCCTGACCAGGGCGACCCTAACGCGCGCCACGGCTACTTCTCCGTCGCGAGCGGCTGCTCCATCGCCGGCGTCTCGGGCGCGTCGACGTAGGGCTGCTCGTCCTTGACGTCCTCCTCGTGGTAGACGCTCTCCGCGTTCACCGCCCAGATGTCGTGATGGGTCCCGAGCAGGATGTTGTCGACCGCGCGCATCGCGGTCAGCATCGAGTGGTCGGAGTTGTTGTAGCGGTGGAGGCCGTTGCGGCCGACCTGGATGAAGTTGGGGATCGTCTCGAGCCAAGCGCGGATCGTGTCGACCCGCTCGGCGTACTCGACGTCGTAGATCGGGTACGCCTTGTGGACGCGGGCGACAAACCCAAACTTGACCTTGTCGGCACGTCCGAGGTGGAGCTTCTCGATCTCCTCGCTAGCCATCTTCACGAGGGCATCGTCCGCCATGTTCCAGAGCTCGTCGCCCTCGAAGCAGAAGTACTCCATCCCGATCGACGCGTCCTTGTCATTTGGGACCATCCACGGGCTCCAAGACTT
This sequence comes from uncultured Solirubrobacterales bacterium, assembly GCA_963723675.1. Classification (GTDB taxonomy): domain Bacteria; phylum Actinomycetota; class Thermoleophilia; order Solirubrobacterales; family Solirubrobacteraceae; genus Palsa-465. The sequence goes on from CAVRRW010000001.1 coordinate 485,089, forward strand.
GAAGTTCTGGATCCGCAGCACGCGCACGCCGGGCTGATGGATGTAGATCCAGTTGTCGGGGAACAGGTCCTCCCCCTCGATCACCAGCAGCACGGTGAGGAACTCCCGGTAGCGCAGGCCGCGCGCGGCGTCGCGCACGTCACCCGGCGCCTCGGGCTCGGTGATCCCCACCGTGGTGCGCAGCGGCAGCGATGAGATCACATGCGACGGCGTCAGCGTCTCGCCGCCGGCCACCACCTCGGTGACCCGCCCATCAGGTCCCTTCCGGATCCGCGTCACCGGCGCGTTCAGGCGAACCTCGCCGCCCTTCGCGCGTATGTCCGAGGTCATCTGCTCCCACATTTGTCCGGGCCCGTACCGCGGGTAGTTGAACTCCGAGATCAGCGACTTGATCTCGTTGTCCTTATTGCCAAAGAACGCGGCCTTGGCGGCGCTGAAGAACGACAGGCCCTTGATCCGCTGAGCAGCCCATTCCGCTCGGATCTCGTCGGTGGATACCCCCCACAGCTTCTCTGTGTAGGTCTTGAAGAAGTGATTGAAGAGTCGCTTCCCGAACCTGTTCGAGACCCACTCCTCGAACGTGTCCTCCCGACCCTTCGGCTTGATCGCGGCCCACAGGTAAGACAAGCCGACGCGAACCAGCTCGACGGGACCGAAGTTGCGAATTACGTTCCCGGCCTGGAGCGGGTAATCCCAGAACTTGTCGTCGTAGTAGATCCGCGATTGGCGCGGGCGCCGCAGAAACTCCTCCTTCATGATCTCGTGCCAGAGGTCGTCGACCTCCGTGACCTTGGTGAAGAAGCGATGGCCGCCGAGATCGAAGCGGTATCCGTCGCGAACCTCGGTACGGGCGATGCCGCCGACCTGGTCGGTCGACTCGAGCACGATCACCGGCTTGCCCTGCTTGGAGAGCAGGTAGCCGGCGGTCAGGCCTGCCGGGCCGCCGCCGATTGCCACCACGGGGCGCTCGGGGGTGATGTCGGAGCCGGGGGCGGGGGCGGGCGTTGGCGTCGAGTCGGTCACGGGAGAAGGGCGATGTCGGTCCCGGGCGCGGGCTTGGAGTCGGTCATGAGAGAAGCGTCAGGAGACCTTTTGGTAGAGCACGGCACTGTCTGCGACACAGCAGGCGCCCCTGTAGTTGTGCGGCGCCACCGCCACTTCCCGGAGGTGAGGATCCGCGGCGAGGAGCGATCCCCATTGAGCCCCCACGCGGCGCACCAGCGAGGTCCACGGGGCCGCCCAGTTCTGGACCCCTTCGGTCAGAGGACGCACGTAGAGGATCTGCTGCCCGGGCTTGAGACTAGCAAGCAGCGGTGCGAGCGTCGCCTGCGGATCGGCCTTCTTGAGGCGGTCCAGGGCGTGCACCCAGTTCATGTAGCTCGGGTCGGCTACCGGCCCGATGGTGCTCGCATATCGTAGACCCTGGGGCAGGTAGTACCAGGTGAGGGGGACCTGTTCGGGCTGAGCCGAGATCACGAGATCGCCGGGGTGCAGATACGGCGTCATCTCGCCGCTGATGTCGCGCACGTTGCTCTTGTACGACGGCGTGTAGGAGGCGGGGTTGATCAGGAAGATCACCGAGGCGCAGATCGCCACGATCCCGACGACGCCCGCGCGCGAGCACCCGAATGCCGCCAGCAGCATGATCGCCGCGAGCACCGGCGCGAAGTACCGCGGCACCCAGGCGGGTGTGATCTGCGAGGCCAGCCATGCGAGCAGCAGCGTCGCGGCTGGGAGCGCGATCAGCGTCCACAGCACGGTCGCATCGCGCCCGCGGCGGCGAGACCGCGTGAACAGCTCGGCGACGCCGATCACCGCGGCGAGCAGCAGCGCGATCGTCACCCTGTCTCCACCGAGCAGGTTGCGCGAGAGCTGGACGGGTGCGCCGAAGCGCGGCGAGTGATCCCACGGCGCCGCGGTATGAGTGGCCTGGTAGAGGAAGTTTGGGAGCCACGGCAGGTACAGGATCCCCGCGCCCACGAATGCGATCGCCGCGTCGCGCAGGAGCCCTCGCCGGTCCTTGCTGAGCAGATACGCCGGAATCAGCGCCACCACCGAGCCCGCCCAGAAGAAGATCCCCCACGATTGCGTGTAGAGCATCAGCGCGAGCGAGACCGCGAACATGATCAGGTACCTGCGTCTGCCGAACACGAACGCATGCAAGAAACCGGCGGTCGCGAACAGACCGAGCAGCCCCATCAGCTCGTACATCCGCGTCTCCTGCGCGTACTGGGTGAGGAACGCGCTGAACGCGAACAGGACCGCGGCCATCATTCCCGCGCGGCGGCCGAACAGGCTCCAGCCCGCCCACATCCCGACCGGGACGGTCAGCAGCCCGAACACCACCGAGAGGGCATGCGTGGCCGACTCGCTGGCCCCGAAGATGCTGATCCAGACGTGCAGCAGCATGTAGTAGAGAGGCGGGTTTCCGTCGTGGCGCAGGATCCCCGGGATCGCCGACAGCGAGTGCGACGCGATCCCGGTGGTGATCGCCTCGTCCATCCAGAACTGCCCGCTCAGATACCGGGTGCGCAGGTACGCCGACACCGCCATCATCACCAGCAGGAAGCCGCCCATCGTGGCCCACTGCGGAATCCGCTCAAACCACGCGGGAGCGTGGATGTCGACCTTGGGGAGCGTGCGGCGGGGGCGAGCGACGGTGGTGGCCATTAGAGCGTCACGTTACCTGCGCAGTTGGAATAGACGCTGAACGTGCCGACGTGGAGTACCCGCTGGAAGCGCACGTTGCTCCAGTCAGACAGCCGCGGCAGCGGCGTGGCGTTGCTCTGCGCGCGGGTCCGGAAGATGACGTTCGGTGCCGGGGGCGGCTGCGCGCCCGCGGGCGGGGGCGCCTCGATCTGAAGGGTGTGCACCCCCAGCGTCCAGGCCAGCATCGGGACCTGGAAGCCCTCGGTCATGACGCTGCCGCAGCGCAGGACCTTCGAGGGGCCGCCCAGCTCCCGGACCGCCTTGGCCATGTCCGCGCGCAGATGCGCCTGATAGACGAGCGCCTTGTGGATCTTGCGGACGTGGACGAGCCCACCGATCCACGTCGGGAGCAGCAGGAACGCCACGCCGATGACGGCGGCCGTGGCCCAGCCACTGACGTTGGCGCTGAGGCGACGCGAAGTCACGGCAAAACGCCCCTGCAAGCGGGGTATCGCGCGGCCCAGCTCGAGCGCGGCCCAAGCCCAGCCGACGCCACCGGCGATCTCGACCAGCGCGGCACCGAGGATCAGGTAACGGTCGTTGCCCGAGAAGCCGATCTGTGTCATGACCGCGATCACCACCCACCAGCCGAAGCCGAGCGCTGCCGCGATCGCGATCCCGGCCATCGCGCGTCGTCGAGGAGTGCGAAGCGCCTGCCGTCCCCCCGCTCGGCTGGCTCTCAGCAACCCGATGCCGGCGGCCATGGCGGCGATGATCGCGACGATCTTGGTCCTCCCCGGGACGGTTGGCCATGCGTGCTTGACGAACTCGGTGCAGAACGGGCATTTGGCGAATGCGGCGCTGTTGGAACGGGGGGTGTGAGCACGGGTGACGCCGCGGAAGAAGTGGCCCGACCCCCAGTACTCGGGCAAAAACCAGAGCACCGGGATCAACGCAAAGAGGCCGGCGACGAGCCTGCGGGCGCCGGGATCCTTCCAGAACAGCCACAGGCCGTAGGGGCCCCAGAACAGCCAGATCTCGGGACGGTCCAGGGCGGCCGCAAACCCCACTGCGAACGCCTGGCGGTGCTTGCCGTCGAGGTGGCGATCGACCGCGATCAGGACCAGCGCGGTCATCAAACCCTCCGAGTAGCCCAGCGCGCTGGCGGTGATGAACCCGCCTGCGAACGTGAGCCCGAAGGCCGCGATCAATCCCGCGAGCACGGGCGGCCCGAACGCGGCGAATCCGCTTGGCCCTCCCGCCTCGCCCGGGCGCACGGCAAGCTGCCGAGTGAGCCGCACGCAGACCTTGAACACCATCGCAACGGCCATCACCGCGCCGGCCCGGCCGACGACCAGCCACAGGTCCGGCGCGGCCTTGCCGAACAGCGAGAACACGGTCGTGAACACCACCGGCAGCGGCTTCCAGGTGGGCCCACCGGTCGTTTGGAGGTTGATGTGCGCGATCTCGCGGCCCCACACCAGCCACGCCCAGGGGTCATAACTCGGGGTCGACGGGATCAGCAGCGAAAGCGTTGCGATCGCCAGCGCGAGAACGCCCATGGCGATGTACAGCCGGCCTCCGGCGAGGTGTTTGCCGAGAACCGTCCAGGCCGCTCGGGGATCGGCGCTTCTGGACGGTACGGTCAGCTCTGCGGTGGGAACGGACACGTGGACGGGGGATCTCTGATGCCGCGCTCGCATTGATCGCACGACGGCGGCACACACACACGAGCCCGCGCACCGAGCGCGGGCGTCGGGCCTGCATTCTAATCGCTGCGATGTTGGATCAGCGTTGGGCCAGTGGGGCTCGCGGCAATTTCGGGTGGAACGTTTCGGCGGGGCCCACTACCCGAGAACGCCCTGCGCCAGGCAGGTCTCGACGGCGCCCAGTTCCTTGGCCGAAGCCTGGGCGGTGAACAGGAGGGCGCTCCCGATCACCTCGGCGCCCTGCTGCGCCCGCGCGCCGGAGATCTGCGCGGCCTGGGCGGCGCCCGGGGTGGGGAGGAACACGACCCTCGGGCCCGCCGGCTGGGCACCGATCAGCAACCCGGTGAGTCCGACCTTCTGCACGGGCAGGTCGTGCTCGGAGATGCATTTGATGCGGTCGGCACGGGCAGTTCGCGGATCGTCGATCCGCCCGCGGCTGCCGGTCGCCGGCTTGACCGCCGAGCCGCACGCAGACAGCGCGAGCGCGGCGAGGCAGGCGGTCGCGGCGGTCAGAAACGAGGCGCTCAAGGGCCTTGCGGAGGGCATGCGTCGAGAGCGTAGAGGATGATCTGGTTGTGACCGCGTTCGCCGCCCTCTCGGGACCGCTGCCGAAGCTCGGGGTGGTGGTTGCCGCGGCGCTCGTCGCGGTCGCGCTGCTGGCCACCAAGAAGCGCCTCCGGGCCGCCGCGATGCTCGGTGCCCTCGGCCTCGCGCCGGTGCTGCTGCTCGCCGACATCTGGCATTCGCCGCAGTTGCGGACGCTGCATCGTCATCCGCTCGTCGCCCTGGTGGGCGCGCTGCTCGCGCTCGTAGTGGTCGCGGCGATCGCGGTTGCGATCGCGCGACGGCCGATGCTGTTCGCCCCCCTCGCGGTGTTCGCCGTGCCGTTCCGGATTCCGATCCAGGCCGGCGGGACGACGTCGAATCTGCTCGTGCCGCTCTACGTCGTGGTCGCCGCGGGGGCGCTCGCGTTCATCGTGCCGGCGCTGCGCGAGGACGCGTTGCTGGCCGCGCCGGCGCCACTGCCCAGCCGGCGCGACCGAGACGGGAGACCGCCTCGCCCGCGACCACACCCGTCGCGCTGGATCGCGCGGCTGCTGGCCCTGTACGTCCTTCTCTATGCGCTGCAGTCGGTGTACTCGTCGGACTTCGAGAAGGCGCTGCAGCAGATGGTCTTCTTCTACGTCCCGTTCGCGCTGATGTTCTGCCTGCTGCGCGACGTCGTCTGGACCCGGCAGCTCGTTCGCAGGTGCACCGAGCTCGTCGCGGGGATGGCGGTGGTGTTCGCGATCGTGGGATTCGTCGAGTACGCGACCAAGACGATCATCCTCAACCCCAGGCTCGTGGTCGCAAACGACCTGCACACCTACTTCACGGTCAACTCGGTGTTCTTCGACCCCGACATCTTCGGCAGGTTCCTGGCACTGGTGATGATCCTGCTCGCCGCGGTGCTGCTGTACTCGCTGCGGACCCGCGACCAGCTGATGTCGACGGGAGTGCTCGCGGTCCTGTGGGCGGGGCTGCTGCTGACGCTGTCGCGCTCGAGCCTGGGAGCGCTGCTGGTAGGACTTGCGACGCTCGCGGCGCTGCGATGGAGGGTCTCGCGCGCCGTGCTCGTGGCGGTCGCGGTCGTCGCGATCGGTGCAGCCGCGGTCGCGATCTCGCCGAAGACATTCGGGCTCAACCAGGGGCTGAACGGCGCCTCCAGTGGTCGCGCGGGACTTGTCTCGGGCGGGCTCGACATGTTCGGGTCGCGGCCCCTGTGGGGGTACGGCTCGGGCGCGTTCGTGACCGAGTACCGGGCGCGGCATCCCCACAGCTCGCAGACGCTCGCCGCGTCGCACACGATCGCGATCACGATCGCGGCGGAGCAGGGCCTGATCGGGGAGCTCGCCTACATCGCGCTGGTGCTCGTTTCGCTGGTGATCCTCATGCGCGGCGTCCGCGCCGATCCGCCGCGGGCGGCGATCGCCGCCGCGTTCCTCGCGCTCGTGTTCCACACCCTGCTATACGCAGATTTCCTCGAGGATCCGGTCACCTGGATGCTGCTGGGGATCGGAGCGGCGCTCGCCATGGCAGGCTCGCGGCGCCGCTCGAGTGGCGTGCGCGCCGGCGGCCTGGCCGAACCGGCGGTTGCCGCCTGACCCTTGCGCGTCAGCCGGCGGTTGCGCCTGAACCCTGCGACTGTCGGCCGGCGGTTGCCGCCTGAAACCCTGCGCGCGTCCGCCGGCGGTTGCCGACTGACCATCGCGGCGGTCTCACAACCCGGGGATGTCGTCTCCGTCGAGCGCCGGGACGGCGGCGGGGACGGTGGCCTGCGCCTCGCCGACGATCGCGTCGACCGACTGCGAGAACGGCGGCAAGTGGATCAGCAGCAGCCGCTCGCAGCCGGCTCGGGCCGCGACCTCGGCCGCCTGGGCGGCGGAGGAGTGGATGTCGGCGTTGCGGACGGCCGTGCTGGTGAACCATGCCTCATGCGCGAGCGTCCTGCAGTCCGCCGAGAACGCGATCGATTCCGGGTCATAGGCAGTGTCGGTGATCCACGCGAGCTCGTCGCCGAACCGCAGCGCCAGCGACGGCGCCGAGTGCCGTTCCTGCCGGCGCACCGTCACCCGGGCGCCGGCGAGCTCGAACTCGCCGGCGGGAACATCGCGGACGTCGATGTCCTGCTGCTCGAGCGGGACCGGATGCAGCGGCTCGTGCGAGACGCCGGCTAGGACCGACTTCGTGCTGGTCTCGTACAGCAGCCTGCCGGGCCCCCAGACGGTGGTGTGCTCGCACACGCCCAGCGCCGGCAGGTACGCCAGCCCGGCGATGTGGTCCAGATGAAAATGGGTGAGGACGATATCCAGTCGCGACACCCCCGCCAACAGATCCGGACGCTCGATGATCCGCACGACGCCGGTGCCTGCGTCGATCATCACCGCGTGGTCACCGTTGCGAATCAGCGCGCACGCGGTGTGGCGCCCGTGTGCTGGAAACCAACCGGCCCCTCCGAGAATCGTCAGCATCAAACGATCGTATTGAGGCTCAGACGCCGGCCGCAGCGGTGCCCGCGTCCGCCGGCGCCGCGTTGGCGCTCTGCGCCGATTCCGGCTTGCCGACGTTGCCACTGGAGACCACCAGCCGAAGCAGCAGTGACCGCAGCTGCTCTCGCTCTTCCTCATTCAGCGGCGCCAGCAGCTCCTCCTGCGCCTGGCGGGCGATGCGCCGTCCGCGGGCCAGCGTCTCGCGACCCGCGTCGGTGATGTGCAGCGCGTGGGCACGGCGGTCGCTGGGGTGCGGCCGCCGCTCGACCAGCCCCCGGGCCTCGAGTTCGTCGATCGTCGAGACCATCGTGCTGGGGTCCATCCCGGTGCCCTTGCACAGTGCGTGCTGGGTGATCGCCCCGGCGGCGTCGAGCACGTTGAGCGCGCCCCACATGCGGGTCGTGACCCCGAGTGACTCCAGCCGGGCGGAGAACTGCTTCTGGGCGATCATGCCCACCTTGTTGAGCAGGAAACCCGTGTAGCGCTTGAGCGCATCTGGGAGTCCGGGGGTGCCGATCGGCTCGTCAGCCATTCCGAAAAGAAGTGTAGCGGGGCAAAGATGGCAGCGAGAAATAGTTCGTGGTATAAATCATGCGAGCGACCAACGAAACACAAGGGGAAGTCGCTGCATGCTTACTTCATTTACCCGCTGGATCCTTTTGCATAAGCGCATCGTCGCGATCTTCTGGCTCGGGGTCACGCTGATTGGCATCGCCACGATCGGGACCTCGACGAGCTCGTTCAGCAAGACTTTCAGTGTCCCCGGACGCGAGGGCTTCACCACCAACGCCCGGATTCTGAAGACCTATCACGGCGGTGGCAACTACGCGCCGCTGGTCCCGGTGGTGACGCTGCCGTCGGGAGTGCCGGCGTCATCGCCGACCGTCCGAAGCGGCCTACGGCGGATCGAGTCCAAGCTGCGCCAGGCGATCCCCGGCACGCGGACCGTCTCGTTCGCCGACACCGCCGACAAGGCGTTCCTCTCATCCGATGGACGGACCACGTTCGTCCTGGCCTACCCGCCACCGGACGATGAATCATTCGGCTCCAACACCAAGGCCGCCAAGAAGGCCACGGCGGCCCTCAGGGGCGACACGATCGCCGGTGCCCCGGTTCACCTCACCGGGATCGACGCGCTGCAGAATCAGACCGGCGGCAGCAACGGACCGGGCGTCCTGCTCGAGTCTCTGCTCGGTGGCGTCGGTGCGCTTGTGGTGCTCGGGTTCGTGTTCGCGTCGCTGCTGGCGTTCGTGCCGATCCTGATGGCGATCGTCTCGATCATGGCCACGTTCCTGGTCCTGTGGGGCGTGAACTCCCTGACCAGCGTGTCGATGATCGTCGAGTTCCTGGTGGCCCTGATCGGACTCGGCGTGGCGATCGACTATGCCCTGCTGGTCGTGGTCCGCTGGCGCGAGGAGCGGGCCCACGGCCGCGAGGGCGACGAGGCCGTGGTGCGTGCGATGGAGACCGCCGGCCGGGCGGTGCTGTTCAGCGGCACCACGGTCGCGATCGGCTTGCTGGCGATGATCGTGCTGCCGCTCCCGTTCCTGCGCTCGATCGGCTACGCGGGGATGCTGATCCCGCTGGTCAGCGTCCTCGTCGCATTCACGTTGCTGCCGATCGTGCTGTCGAAGGTGGGCGACCGACTGGACTGGCCACACGTCCGCAGCGACGACAACGCGAGCCGGTCGTGGACGTCCTGGGCGAGGCTGGTGGTGCGCCGGCGCTGGGTGGCCGCGGCAGGGGCGGCGGTGGTGCTCGCGGCGCTCGTGCTCGCCGCGACGTCGCTGAAGCCGGGCACGGCAAACGTCGACGCGCTGAGCAAGAAGGGCGACGCCCACGCCGGTCTGGTCGCCCTGGAGCGCTCGGGAATCGGTCCGGGCGCGTTGCAGCCGATCGAGGTGCTGAGCTCGCCCGCCGACGGCGCGCGCGTGGCGACGGCGCTGCGCTCGGTGCCCGGAGTCCACGGCGCGGTCGCGCCGAACGGCCCGCAATGGCAACGAGGCGGCACCGCGCTGGTCCAGGCAATCCCGAGCGCCGACGGCTCCACCTCGGCGGGGCGCGACACGATCTCGAGCGTCCGGACCGCCGCCCACGCCGTCGGCAGCGACGTGCGGGTCGGCGGGATCGGCGCCGAGAACGACGACTTCGTCTCGGCGATCTACGGCAGCTTCCCGGTGATGATCGCGCTGATCGCGATCCTCTCGTTCCTGCTGCTGGCGCGGGCGTTCCGCTCGCTGCTGCTGCCCCTGAAAGCGGTCGTATTGAACGTGATCAGCGTCGCGGCCGCGTGGGGTGTGATCACGTTGATCTGGCAGGAGGGGCACGGCTCCAGCATGATCTGGGGGATCGCGGCGACGCACTCGGTCACGGCGTGGATCCCGCTGATGGTGTTCGCCTTCCTGTTCGGGCTCTCGATGGACTACGAGGTGTTCATCCTCTCGCGCATGCGCGAGGAGTACGACCGCACCGGCTCGACCGACGACGCGGTCGTCCGCGGGATCGGCCGCACCGGTCGGCTGGTCACGAGCGCTGCGTTGATCCTGTTCCTAGCGTTCGTCTCAATGGCCTCCGGGCCCCAGACCGACGTGAAGGTGTTCGCCACGGGCCTTGCCGCGGGGATCATGCTCGACGCGACAGTGATCCGGGCGCTCCTCGTGCCGGCCGTGGTGTCGCTGTTCGGACGGTGGAACTGGTGGCTCCCGCCGCGGCCGGCGCGCTGGCTGCGCGTGGAGCCGTCGCTCCCCCCGCGAGCGGCCGCCGACAGCGCATAACTGGTCCTTCCCGCCCCCACGGGTGCAGCGGCCGGTCCCTCTCCGCCGGCCGCTGCACCGCCCTCGCCGTCGTTGCGGGAGCCACGGCGCAGGTATATCGTCCCGGCACCTGTTCAGCGTGGCGACGCAGCGTGTCGCCGTCATTCGGGGGGTCGATCGATGTTCAAGAAGATCGTTTGGGCCACCGACGGCTCGGACTCTGCGGACCGTGCGCTGGAGCTCGCGAGGTCGCTTGCATCGCAGCACGGCTCGGAGCTGATCGTCGTCCACAGCGTGGAGCGCATCGCCGCGCGAGGCGCCTACGCCCAGGACGCCGAGGAGGACGAGCATCAGAACAAGGTCAGGCGACAGGCCGAGGAGCTGGCCCAGAGCGGCGTACCCACCAAGGTCCAGCTGATCGAAAGCCTGTCCGGGGCCGCCCACCGGATCGCCGAGGTCGCCGAGAAAGAGGGAGCAGATCTGATCATCGTCGGCACCCGGGGCCACAACCCGTTCACCGGCCTGTTGGTCGGCAGCGTGACCCAGCGGATCCTGCACGTCGCCCCCTGCCCGGTGCTGGTCGTGCCGAGCGAGTAGTGGCTACGGCGCCCAGCGGCTTGACCTCTGCACGATGTGGGTATCCCACGCCCTGGTATGGGCGGTGGCGAGCGGCTGTGCAAGCGTTACCCGGCGGTCGCCGAGTCGGTGCCTCGTGCGCGCGAGGCCCTGAGCACCCTCGCCGAGGCCGCCGGCGCGACATCCGAACAGCTCGACGCCATCAGGCTGGCTATCTCGGAGGCCGCGACCAACGTCGTCGTTCATGCCTACGACGGACACCCCGGAGACATATACGTCGAGGCGCGACTCGCCTCTGGCGAGCTCCGCATCAGGGTCGCCGACGACGGGCTCGGGCTGCGCCCCAACATCGACAGGGTGCGGCCGAACATCGACAGCCCCGGGCTGGGGGTGGGCCTGGCGGTGATCTCGCAGGTGGCCGATGCGTTTGCGATTTCCACGCGCTCGCCCGGCGGGACCGAGGTGCAGATGCGCTTCAATCTCGGCGCCCGGCGCGTGATGCACCGCGAGCGGGGCGCGATCGCCTGGGCCGCCGCGCCCGCTTGATCGAGCCCGGGTACGCTTCCCGGCCTCATGCCAGTCACCGTCGTAGGTTCGATCGCGTTCGACTCGGTCAAGACCCCATTCGGAACTCGCCGGCGAATGCTGGGCGGCTCGGCCGTTCACTTCGCGCTGGCGGCGTCGTTCTTCGACACCGTCTACGTGGTCGGGCCGGTGGGGGACGACTTCGGCAACGAGGAGTACGGGGTGCTCCAGGCGCGCGGCATCAACACTGACGACGTCGAGCACATGCCCGGGGGGCAGACGTTCTTCTGGCAGGGGGAGTACGGGTGGGATCTCAACGACCGCTGCACGATCGACACGCGCCTCGGCGTGTTCGAGGGTTTTGACCCGAAGCTCTCCGAGGTCTCCAGCAGCGCCGACGTGCTGTTCTTGGCCAACATCCAACCCGACCTGCAGCGGCGGGTCCGGGCGCAGTGCGCGAATGCGAGATTTGTCGCGCTCGACTCGATGAACCTGTGGATCGAGACGGCCCGCGACTCGCTGATCGAGACGATCGCCGGCGTCGACTGCGTGCTGCTCAACGACGCCGAGCTTCGGCAGTTGACGCGCGAGCCGAGTTTCGTGCGCGCCGCGCGGCAGGTGCGGGAGTGGGGGCCCCGCGTGATCGTCGCCAAACAGGGCGAGTACGGAGCGGCGATGATCACCGACGAGGGGTTCTTCGGTCTGCCCGCGTTCCCGGTGCAGGACGTCGTCGACCCGACCGGCGCGGGCGACTGCTTCGCCGGCGGGTTCATGGGGTATATCGCGGCCCATCCCGACGCCGAGCTCGACCCGGGGCTGCTCCGTCGCGCGATGGCATACGGCACGGCGCTGGCGTCGTTCAACGTCGAGGAGTTCGGGGTCGAGCGGATCCGCAAGCTCGCCAGCGACGAGATCGCCGAACGCGTCAGCGAGCTGCAGCGGATCACATATTTCGTCGAGAAGCCGGTCGCCCTGCGGGGTTGATCGGTCCCCCCTCCGGAGGAATTCCTCGCCCCTGCGGGTGGGATCCTCGCCCCCCGCGGGTGGGATCTTCGTCCCCAGCGGGTCTGATCCTCGCCCCCTGCGGGTGGGATCCTCGCCCCCCGAGGGTGGGATCGTCGTCCCCTGCGGGTGGGATCCTCGCCCCCCGAGGGTGGGATCGTCGTCCCTGCGGGTGGGATCCTCGCCCCCCGCGGGTGGGATCGTCGTCCCTCCGGGTGGGATCCTCGCCCCCTCCCGGGGGGCGGATCGGACCGCGAGCGACCCGGTGAAATCCGGTAGGATCGCTCTGTCGTGACCTGGGGATTCTTGTGGTTCATGCTCGCGTTGAAGATCCCGCTCGCCGGGCTCATCTACATCGTCTGGTGGGCGATCAAGCAGGAGCCTGACGAGTCGTCCTCGCGCGACGACGACGGTGGGATCAAGAGGGAGCGGCCGCATCCACCAAAGCCGTTCCCGCGCCGCCCGCGGCGAGGTCCTCACGGCGATCCGGCGCCACACCCGCCGGCGCGGGTGCGCACGACGCGTGCTCGGGCGCGCACACTCGGGCACTAGATGGGCGATTCCACGGTCGTGGCCGCGTTTGTCGAGGATTTGCCAGAAGGACGGATCGAATAGCCCGGGCTCGTAGGGTCACGGACGCGGAGATCGTCGTCGTGGTCAGGGCCAAGCACGTCAAGGCAGGCTGGGCCGGGCGGGGGAGAAAAACGACCCACTCGAGCCCGTCTGGACGTCGCGCGGGACGTTCCCCCTCCACCAGGACGGGAACGTGCGCGTGTGATCCTCAGAGGCAACCAGCGGGACGTTTCCGGACCTCTCACGATGGATGGAGCCTCCACGCCGGACGGGGCTCACCGCCCGGTGGTCGGGCGTGAGCGAGCCGGCCGCATCGGTCCTCTCGGACGGCACGATCCTGCAGCTGGTGCAGGATGGCCGGATCCGAATCGAACCATGGGATCCGAGCCTGGTGCAGCCCGCCAGCGTCGATCTACGCCTCGGCGACTCGTTCCGGGTGTTCCACAACTACAGAGCCTCGGTGATCGACCTGCGAAAACCGCCCGAGAACCTCACCGAGGAGGTCGTGGTGGGTGCGGACGAGTCGTTCGTGATCCACCCGGGCGAGTTCTGCCTGGGCCGGACGCTCGAATGGGTGGAGCTGCCCGACGACATAGTCGCGAGGATCGAGGGGAAGTCGAGTCTCGGCCGGCTCGGTCTGATCGTCCACGCCACCGCCGGCTTCTGTGACCCCGGCTGGCGGGGCACGCTCACGCTCGAGCTCAACAACCTCACGCGCGTCCCGATCAAGCTATATCCGGGCGGATTGATCGCGCAGCTGTCGTTCATGGCGCTGGACCGGCCGGCCCGGCGGCCCTACGGCAGCCCGGAGCTGGGAAGTCATTACCAGGACCAGCGCGCGGCCACCGCGAGCCGCTACGAAGGTGGCCGCAGGCATGGCGCGCCCGCCCCTGACGGCGGCAAGATCGGGTAGGCTCGCACGCCGTGTTGCAGATCCTCGCCGTCGCCTCGGACACGACCTCGAAGGTCCCGTTCTATATCGCCGGACTGCTGCTCGCGGCGTGGGCGGTCGCGCTCGCGGCGATCGGTCTGAGGCATCCGACCTTTCCCGGCGACCTCCGTGGACAGCGCGGCGTGATCGCGATCAGCCTGGTGCTCGTGGTGATCGCGATCGGCGCGGCGATTCTGACGAGCTGACCGCGCTCGCCGGCCGCGCCCGGGCTCGCTCGCCGGCCGCGTCAGGGCTCGGTCGCCGGCCGCGTCAGGGCTCGCTCGCCGGCCGCGCCCGGGCTCGCTCGCCGGCCGCGTCAGGGCTTGCTCGCAGACGACACCCGAGCCCCTCGCGGACAGCCCCCGGGCCGCCGGCATCTCGCCGAACCGATCCGGGTACTACAGTGCTGTTTGGTGCTCCCCACCGCAAATTCCATCCCATTCGAGCCGCCGCTGGCGGCGCCGGCTCGGGCTTGCGGCCCGCTCGGCATCCAGCCTCGCCTTTTCGGGCCGCGCCCGAGTCAACCGGCTGTCCTCGTCGGCTCGCGCAGCGCTGCTGCCTCGGGCTTGCGGCCCGCTCGGCATCCCGCCTCGTCTGTTCGGGCCGCGCCCGAGTCCTCCGGCTGCCTCCTGCGTCCTCGCCCGCCATCCGCCAGTGACGTCTCTCGGTGGGACGGGACTTACGGCGAGAAGCACTTAGTTACTGCTCGGCCTCACGGCGCAGAGGCGACACGGCAAATCGCGCAAGAGGAACGTGATGACCACTGAGACCCGTCAACAGGATGGCGCCGGCGTAGCCGAGTCGAGCGACACCCTCACGATCACAGACAATCGCACCGGAAAGCAATACGAGGTCCCGATCGAGGATGGGACGATTCGGGCCACGGAGCTGCGCAAGATCAAGACCAGCGACGACGACTTCGGCTTGATGACCTACGACCCCGGGTTCATGGCCACGGCGTCGTGCCGGTCGGAGGTCACGTTCATCGATGGGGACGCCGGGATCCTCGAGTACCGCGGCTACCCGATCGAGCAGCTCGCGGAGAACTCGACGTACCTCGAGGTCGCCTACCTCCTGGTCCATGGTCAACTGCCGAGCCGGGACCAGCTCGACGAGTGGATCCACCAGATCACGATCCACACGTTCGTCCACGAGAACATCAAGGAGTTCATGCAGGGCTTCCGCTACGACGCGCACCCGATGGGGATGCTGCTTGCGTCGGTGGGGGCGCTTTCGACCTTCTATCCCGAGGCGGCCGCGATCAAGGACGAGGAAATCCGCTACCTGCAGATCATCCGCCTGATCGCGAAGATGCCGACGCTGGCGGCATTCTCCTTCCGCCACAACCAGGGCAAGCCATACGTGTATCCGGACAACGACCTGTCGTATGCCGGCAACTTCCTCTCGATGATCTACAAGATGACCGAGCTGAAGTACGGACCCGACCCGCGGCTCGAGCACGCGCTCGACGTGCTGTTCATCCTCCACGCCGACCACGAGCAGAACTGCTCGACCAACGCCGTCCGCGGAGTCGGTTCCTCGCAGGTGGATCCGTACTCGGCGGTCGCGGCGGGTGTCGCGGCGCTGTACGGACCGCTCCATGGCGGCGCCAACGAGGCCGCGCTGCGGATGCTTCGCCGGATCGAGACCAAGGAGAACATCCCCGCCTTCATCAAAGGCGTCAAGGAGGGCGAGGAGCGCCTGATGGGCTTCGGCCACAGGGTCTACAAGAACTATGACCCGCGCGCCAAGATCATCAAGGGGGCGGTCGACGAGGCACTCGAGGTGACAGGTACGAACCCGCTGCTCGACATCGCGCTCGAGCTCGAGAAGATCGCGCTCGAGGACGACTACTTCATCGAGCGCAAGCTGTATCCGAACGTCGACTTCTATTCCGGCCTGCTCTACGAGGCGCTGGGCATGCCGATGGAGATGTTCCCGGTGATGTTCGCGATCGGGCGGACCAGCGGGTGGATCGCCCAGTGGCTGGAGATGATCGACGACCCCGACCAGCGGATCGCCCGCCCGCGCCAGATCTACAGCGGCAAGCGCGAGCTCGAGTACGTCCCGATCGACCAGCGGTAGGCCTCAACAACAGCGGAGCGCCGTGGCCTGGAAGCTGACGATCCGCGCCGGGCCCCGCGTCCAGCGCGAGCGCTTCGGCGTCCTCGACGACGCGCTTGACGCCATCGAGGCGCGCGGGCGCACGCTTCAGGCGTCGGCGGGGCGCGATGCGGTCGACGTCAAGTTCAAGCGCTTTGATCCGATCCAGCAGGTGGTGGCGCGGATCGAGCTGTCTGGCCCCGAGCGCCTCGTCCCGAGTGTGCACGCGGGCGTTGATGTGCGGGGAGACGGCTCCACCGAGGCGTACCTCGGACGGGTCAAGCGCCGAGTCGTCCAGCAGCGCAAGGGCGAGACCGCCTATGGCGCGCTGCGGCGGGCGCTGAACAAGCGCTGAAGCGGCCTGCGACTGGCAGCTATCTGAACGAGCCGGTTGTAACGAAGGCTCTACTCGAGAACCAGCGTTGCGCCGTGGCGGCGCAGCCAGCGCACGTGCTGGCGGTAGCCGGGACAGCGGCGCTCCAGCAGCGACCAGAAGCGGTGGGAGTGATCCATCACCTCGAGATGGCAGACCTCGTGCCAGATCACGTAGTCGAGCACCTGCTCGGGCGCGAGCAGCAGCCGCCAGTTGAAGCTCATTGCGCCGGCGTTCGAGCAACTGGCCCAGCGGGTCCGCTGACCACGGATCGTCAGCTGCGAGTACGACGTCGCGGTGAGCTCGCAGGCTCGATCCAGCCGCGGCGCGATCTCCGAGCGGGCGGCTCGCCGGTACCAGCGCTCGAGTGCCGGCCGCCGCTGCGCGCCGTCGGGCACGAGCAGCTCCAGCTCGCGACGGTGGACCCGGGTCCGCCCCGGCTGCGAAACGAGGTGCAGCACCTGACCGAGGTAGGGGACGGTCTCGCCGCGCGCCGCCACCACCGCCTGCGTACGCGCCAGCTCCGCGAGCCGCCGCTCGATCCACGGCCGCAGCTCGCGGATCGCCGCCGCCGCTTCGCCGCGGGAGGCGCGGCGAGGAACCACGACCTCGACGCCGTGGGCGGCGTCGACGGTCACGCGCACGCGGCGCGCCCGCGTCGAATACCGAACGCTGTAAGCGATCTTCTCCGCTTCCACGACGCGACAGGGTACGGTCCGATGCCGACAATGCCACGGATCCCCGCGCCCATGGAGGCCTTGCGCGACGAACGGGTAGCCCTCCGACTGTCTGCCGAACGCGACATTCCGGAGATCCTGATCGCCTACCAGGACGATCCGCAACTACACCTCAGGCTGTGCGAGGAGCGGCCGCCGAGTGGAGCCGAGCTCGGCCGGCGCGAGGAGCGGGCCCCCGCGGAGCGGGCCGCGGGCACGCATGTCACGCTGACGATCCTCGAGCCCGAATCGGACGTCTGCCGCGGACAGATCTACGTGCATCACATCG
Organism: uncultured Solirubrobacterales bacterium; assembly: GCA_963723675.1. Taxonomy (GTDB): domain Bacteria; phylum Actinomycetota; class Thermoleophilia; order Solirubrobacterales; family Solirubrobacteraceae; genus Palsa-465. The sequence goes on from CAVRRW010000001.1 coordinate 502,317, forward strand.
ACTGGGACCACGACCGCGCCGAGCTGGGGATGTGGCTCGTGCCGCAGGTGCGAGGTCGGCGACTTGCGAGTCCGGCGCTGCGGCTGGCGTGCGTGTGGCTGATGCCGGCTTGCGGCTTGGAGCGCCTCCAGATCGTGACCCACCCGGACAACGAGCCGATGATCCGAGCGGCCCACGCCGCAGGCTTTCGCGACGAAGGGATCCTGCGCGGCTACATGCGCGAGCGCGGCCGGCGCATCGATGCCGCGATCATGTCGTTGTTGCCGAGCGATCTGGATGACGGACGGGGGGAGCCGGATGACGGACGGGCGAGCCGGATGACGGACGGGCGAGCCGGATGACGGACGGGGGAGCCGATGACGGACGGGGGAGCCGGATGACGGACGGGGGAGCCGATGACGGACGGGGGAGCCGGATGACCGACGGGCGAGCCGGATGATTGACGGGCGAGCCGGATGACTGACGGGCGATCACGGCATTGGCGCGTGGTGCTTCCCCCCGCGGTGCGCCCTCCGTTTGAGGTGTACGTCAACGGCGTGCGCCAGGAGCTCGGCGTGGACTATCGGATCTCGAGCGGGGAGCTGCGCTTCGAGCGCGAGCTGGTCAGGCAGAAGCTCGGCCCCTGGGCCTGGTTCCTCGGGTTCTGGGGAATCGGCACCTACAAGCGCAACGACGAGGTGGACGTCCGCTACGAGATCGAAGGGCGGCCCACGGTCGCCCACGCGCTCGAGATCATCCCGCCGGATTGAGTGGGGCACCGCCGGGAAGCGGCTTCAGTCCGCGACTCGGACGACCTCGCGGCGGACCCACGGCCGCAGCAGCTTCAGCGCCGAGAGAATCGCGCGGGTCGCGGGCGAGCGGTTGAGCGTGTAGAAGTGGATCCCGGGGGCGCCGCGAGCCAGCAGCTCGGCGCACTGCAGAGTCGCGTAGGAGACCCCCAGCTGGAGCACGGCGCCGGGGTCCTCGGCGCGAAGCTCGAGCTGCTCGAGCAGGGTCTCCGGGATGGTCGCGCCGCACATGCCGGTGATCGTCTTGATCTGGCCGACGTCGGTGATCGGCATGATCCCGGCGATGATCGGGACGTCGATCCCGGCCGCGCGGGCCTCCTCGACGAACCTGAAGTAGATCTCGTTGTCGAAGAACAGCTGAGTGATCAGGAACGTGACGCCGCAATCGACCTTGTGCTTGAGAAAGTGGAGGTCGTGGGCAAGATCGAGCGACTGGGGATGCAGCTCGGGGAAGCACGCGGCGCCGACGGCGAACGAGTAACCGGTCGAGATCAGGGCCGCGAGCTCCGTCGAGTAGTGCAATCCACCCGGGTGCGGCTGCCATTCGGCCTGCCCCCGTGGCGGATCGCCCCTGAGGACGAGCACGTTGTCGATGCCGGCGGCGCCGATGCCGTCGAGCACCGTGTGGAGGTCCTCGCGCGACGCGCCCACGCATGTCAGGTGCGCCATCGCCTCGATTCCGAGATCCTGCTTGATCCATCTCGTCAGCTCGACGGTGCGCGCACGGGTCGAGCCGCCGGCGCCGTAGGTGACCGACACGAAGTCCGGCTCGAGGGGGGCGAGCGTCTGCAGCGCGGTCCGAAGGTTGCGCTCCCCCTCGTCGGTCTTCGGCGGGAAGAACTCAAAGGAGAACACCGGCTCGTCGGCCCCCGCGAGGATCTCGTCGATTCGCATTGGCGGGCACTGTACCAACCTTGACAAAGGTGTGTCAAGGTTGCTCCGGCGGTTCAACCGACGGCCATTCGCGACGTTGTGGCCGGCGCGGCGTGGACAACGTTCCTCTCGGCCTGCGCGTGTCATCGAGTGAAACAAAGATCCTCGCTGGGCCGCTGGGCGGGGGATTTCGTCGCACGCGGCGCCATCCTGCGCTCGCGTGCAACGTTTTCCCCGCTGGCCGGGGGTTTCGTCGCACGCGGCGGCATCCCGCGCTCGCATGCAACGTTTTCCCCGCCGGCCGGGGTTTCGTCGCATGCGGCGTCACCCTGCGCTCGCGTGCAACGTTTTCCCCGCTGGAAGCGAGCGTTTCGTCCCTCTCGGGCGGGGGCGTGTCGTCGAGGGGACAAAGTTCCCCCACAGGCGATCTGGTCCGCCGCGATCGGCTTCGGCGCGTTGGCACCGGTTGGAACCGGTTCCGTCATATCGGTCGGTGTCACGCGATGCGGCTTGGGTCGGTGTCATGCGATGCGCCTTGGGTTGGTGTCATGCGACGCGCCGGCGCTCTCACACCCGCGCCGGCGCCCTCACACCGCCCGCCACCGCTCCACGCCGTCATCGAGCTCACGCGCGACCCGCCCCAGCCCCTCCAGGTGCACCAGGTAACACAGCGTCTGCGAAAGCAGCCAAGTGGTGTTGTGCTGGGTCAGCGGCTCGCCGTAGACGCCGGGGCTGATCTCGACCGCCGTGCGCGGCTCGCCGGCGAGCGACGCCAAGACCGCATCGAGACGCTCGGAGACGAGCTTGCGGTTTGCATCGATGTGGCCTGGGACGTCGACGAACGGCTTGCCGTGACCCGACAGGCAGAGCCTCGCGTCGAGGCCGGCGACGATGTCCAGCGACCTGGAGAACTCCCCGACCGGATCCGGCGACCAGCCGTAGTCGTAGTAGAGCGAGATCCGGCCGAGCAGGTGGTCGCCGGAGATCATCAACCGGCGCTCGGGTTGATAGAGGCAGACGTGCGAGGGGGCGTGGCCCGGTGTCTCATATGCGGTCCAGGTGCCGAGATCGGTCTCGATCTCGACCCCGTCGACGAGCGGCCCGTCGGGTTCGATCGCACGTGCCACCCCGGATGGGGTCTCGCGGGCACGCTCGGCGTAGGCCGCGAGCGCGGTCTCGGGTACGCCGCTCTGGCGACCGACCTCGATCCGACGGGCGATCACGACGGCCGGATCGCCGGCCGCCCGGGTCCCATGCTCGTGGTTCGGATGCATCCACAGCTCACAGCCGGCGCGTTCGCAGATCGGCGCCGCCTGGCCCCAGTGGTCGGAATGAGCGTGGGTGCACGCGAGCAGCTGCACGTGCTCGACGCGCAAGTTGACCTGGTCCATCGCGCGCTCGAGCTGAGCCATCGAGCCCGGCTCGTGCATTCCGGTGTCGATCAGCACGAGCCCCGAGCCGGCCGCGATCGCCCAGGCGTTGCAGTGCGGCACCCCCGGCCATGGCAGCGGCAGCCGCAGTCGCCACAGCCCCGGGATCACCCGCTCGCCGCGGCCGAGCTCGCGTTTGGCGCTCATCGCCGCCGGCCGCCGTGGCTGATCGTCGCGCGCGCTCATCGCCGCCGGCCGCCGTGGCTGATCGTCGTCGCGCGCGCTCATCGGGCGCACGATATTGACGCCGCGTAGACTGCGGCGCTGTGGCGAGCACCTCGGAGAATGTCGCCCGGCGCTATTTCGACGCGCTGAGCGCTCACGATCTCGACGCCGCGGTGGCGTGCTGGCGGCCCGGCGGCGTGGACCGTCTCGTCGGGCAGATGGAGCTGCCCGCGCCCGAGGGCATCCGCACGTACTTCGCGGAGCTGTTCGCGGCGTTTCCGGACTTCAAGTTCGAGGTCCTCGACGAGCTCGAAGCCGGTGACCGGACCGTGGTTCGCTGGCGCTCGCGGGCGACGTTCGCGGGCCCTGGCACGTTCCAGGGCTTCGCGCCCAACGGCGCCCGGATCGACATCGAGGGATGCGACGTGTTGACCACGTCCGATGGCCTGATCGACCGCAACGACGCCTATGTCGACGCATTTCACATCGCCCGTCAGCTCGGCGTGCTGCCGCCGGCCGGTTCGGCCGCGGAGGCCCGCCTCACCAAGCTGGCCAACGCCCGCACCAAGGTCCGCAGCTGGGTGCACGGGGGCGTGACGGAGCGAATCGCCGACGGCGTCTGGATCGTCCGCGGCGGCTTCCCGCAGCGGACGATGAACGTCTACCTGCTCGAGGACGACGGCGGCGTGACTGCGTTCGACGCCGGGATCTCCGACATGATCGCTCCGCTCGCCGGCGCCGGCGCGCGCCTGGGTGGCATCAAGCGCGTCGTGCTCGGCCACGCCGACGCCGACCATCGCGGCGCCGCCCCGGGCCTCGACGCCCCGGTGTATTGCCACCAGGCCGACCGCGAGGCGGCGGAGTCCTCGGAGACGTTCCGCACGTACTGGGATCTCTCCAAGCTTGGTCCGCACGGCCGCGTTCTGCTCGGCAGGCTGCTCCCCGCCTGGGATGGCGGGGCGGTGGAGATCGCCGGCACCGTCAAGGAAGGCGACGACGTCGCGGGGTTCAGGGTGCTCGAGCTACCCGGTCACGCGCCCGGGCTGATCGGCCTGTTCCGCGAGTCCGATCGGCTCGCGCTCGTGTCGGATCTCGTCTACACGCTCGATCCGCAGACCGGCATCAAGGGTGCGGCGCGGGTTCCGCATCCGGCATTCAACATAGACACCGAGCAGGCTCGGGCGTCGATTCGCAAGCTCGCGGTGCTGTCGCCGTCGGCCGCGTGGGCGGGGCACGCCGATCCCGTTCGCGGCGACGTCGCCTCTCAGCTGGAGCGTGCCGCGTCCGCTCCGACCTGATCTCTTGCACTGGCAGCTGATGGGACGCCGCAGTCGCCAGCGCGCCTCGGTCGCCAAGCTCGCCGCGCCGGCGGCCGACTACCGGGATCCCGAGGGCAACCTGCTCAGGCTGCGTGGATCGCTCACGGCGGCATCCCGACGCGAGTACGCCGAGGTCCTGGCCGGCGGCCCCGATCGCGAGGATGCCTGGCAGCGTGCCGCCGAGCTGTTGTTCGAACGCCTGGCGATCTCCTGGACGATCGCGGGCCTTGAGATCGTCCGCCAGAAGGAGCTGCTCGCTCGTTACCGGATGGCATCGCCGGACGAGCGTAGGTTCATCCGCGACTCGCTGCGCGAGCACGCGACCGAGTACTTCCCAGAGCTGGAGGCGCCATGAGACCAGATCCCGACGCGTTCGCGACGCTGCTGTGCGACTGGAGCGTGGAGGCCCGCGAGCGCGACCAGGTGCTGGTGGGCGCGACCGTGCCGGCGATCCCGCTCGCCCGGGCCCTGCATCGCGCCCTCCTGCAACGAGGCGCTTGGCCGCTGATCAGGCTGGCATCGGACGGGCTCAACGAGGACTTCTACCGCTATGCCCGCGACGAGCACCTCGATGGCTTTGCGCCGCTGGAGCTGGCCGAGGCCCACGCCGCGGACGCGTTGATCGCGATCAGCGCCCCGACCAACATCCGCGCGCTCGCGGGCGTTGATCCGGCGTGGATCGCGCGTGCGACGCGGGCCCGGGCACCCGTTCAGGAAGCCCGCCTGGCCTCGCGCTGGTGCGGGACGCTGTGGCCGACGTCCGCCGCGGCGCAGGAGGCCAGCATGAGCGACGACGATTACGCCGCTTTCGTCACCAAGGCCCTGTTTCTGGACCGCCCCGATCCGATCGGCGCCTGGAATGAGCTCAACGAACGTCAGGCGGGCCTCGTGGAGCGCCTTTCGGAAGGGCGGGAGATCCGGATCGAGGCCGACGGCACCGACCTGCGCCTGAGGGTGGATGGGCGCACGTGGATCAACTCCAACGGCAAGCACAACATGCCCAGCGGCGAGGTCTTCACCGGACCGCTCGAGGACTCCGCGAACGGGTCGATCCGCTTCACCGTGCCCTCCAGCCCGCGGGGGGTCGCGGTCTCAGACGTGCAGCTGACGTTTGTCGACGGCCGCGTCGTCGCTGCCGGCGCGCAGCGCGGCGACGACTACCTCCAGGCAGCCCTGGAGACCGATTCCGGAGCCCGGTTCCTCGGCGAGCTTGGGATCGGCACCAACGTCGGCATCGACCGTCCCACCGGCTCGATCTTGCTCGACGAGAAGATGGCCGGGACGGTGCACCTCGCGCTGGGACGCTCGTATCCCGAGACCGGTGGGACCAACGCCTCGGCGCTGCACTGGGACATGATCTGCGACCTTCGCGGCCGCGGTCGGCTCACCGTCGACGGCGAGCCTCTGGCTCTCGGGGGCGCATAACGAACGCAGAGCCTCTGGCTCTCGGGGGCTCATCACGAACGCAAACAGCCCGTCCAGTAGCTTCAAAGGCAGATGCGCCGCACCAAGATCGTCGCCACCATCGGGCCGGCGTCACGAGAGCCCGAAACGCTCCGGCGCATGGTCGAGGCCGGGCTCGATGTCGCCCGCTTGAACTTCTCTCACGGCACTCGCGAGGTTCACGCCGAGAACGCCGATCGCATCCGCGCCGCGGCCGATGCGGTCGGACGACAGGTGGCGATCCTCCAGGACCTGCCCGGGCCGAAGATCCGGATCGGTGCCGTCCAGGACGGGATTGCCGAGCTCAAGCCGGGCGAGAAGCTGGTGCTCAGGTGTGGCACCGACGACGTCGGCAACGGGGATTGGATGTCGGTGTCCTGGGACGGTCTCGCCGCGGCGGTCGACCCCGACGACGTGGTCTACCTCGCCGACGGCGCGATCCGCTTGCGCGTGACCGATGTGAGATCGGGCGACGGCGAGATCGAGACGGCGGTCGAGGTGGGGGGCTCGGTCGCCTCGCGCCAGGGACTCAACATCCCCCGCTCGACGCGGGGACTGCCGGCCGTCCCCGAGGAGGACCTCGACCTGCTGCGCTTCGGCGAGTCGATCGGCGTCGACCTCGTCGCGCTGTCGTTCGTGCGCACCGCGGAGGACGTGACCACCGTGCGCAAGCACACCCGCCTGCCGCTGATCGCAAAGATCGAGAAGCCCCAAGCGGTCGACGCGGCCGAGGAGATCATCAGGGCGGCGGACTGCGTGATGGTCGCGCGCGGCGACCTCGGAATCGAGCTGCCGATCGAGGACGTCCCGATCGTGCAGAAGCAGTTGCTGCGGGTCGCGGGCAGGCTTGCTCGCCCGTCGATCACCGCGACGCAGATGCTCGACTCGATGGTCCTCTCGTCGCGCCCGACGCGGGCCGAGGTCGCCGACGTCGCCAATGCGATCCTCGACGGCACCGACGCGGTGATGCTCTCCCAAGAGACTGCGGTCGGCAATTACCCGGTCGCGGCGGTCGAGATGATGGCCTCGATCGCAGAGCGCACCGAGCACTCGTTGCCCTACCGCACGTGGAACGAGGAGCGGGTACGGCGCGACGCGCGCGACCCCGCCTACACCGTCGCCTACAGCGCCTGTGCGGCGGCGCGCGACCTGCACCTCGCGGCGCTGGTCGTGCCGACGCTGTCGGGTCGCTCGGCCCGGCTCCTGTCGGCCCACCGGCCGCAGGTCCCGATCTACGCGCTGTCTCCGGGCAAGGAGACGGTCCGCCGCTGCAGCCTGATGTGGGGCGTGCAGGCGGCGTCGATGCGGCGCCACGAGATCACCGAGGCGCTGATCGCCGACGCGGCTCGCCGCGTTGTCGAGCTCGGGTGGGTCAAGTCCGGTGCGCGGGTCGGGATCACCGCCGGGCTCCCGAGCGGACACCCCGGGACCACCAGCCTGGTCCAGATCCAACGCGTGTAAACCTCCGCAGCGAAAGCCTCCGCAGCGAAAGAGCCGGCGCGTGAAAGCGAGCACTGAGTGGGCCACTAAAGCCCTTCCCGCGGAAGCGACCGGCGGGAAGGACTGAGAGCCTGAAGAAGGCATTGCGCCCGCTCGGGGCGCCGTGTACATTGACGGTGCAGTTCGGGACCCGGGGTTGCGGTTGGGAGGCCGACCGCAGGGGGCGCGACCGTGTCGAGGTGTGGCGGATTGCCGTACCGCGAGATGGGGCTTTGGCCGACGTTGTCAGCGGTGGTCAGGCCGCCGCGCGACCAAAGGAGGCGGTCGTCACGCCGCCGCCCGGCCGAAGAAGGCGGCCTCCCGGCGTCCCAGGTCGGTGGCCGGCTCGTCGCCGTAGAACCACTCCCGCGCGATCCGATGGAAGTTCCCGCGGGCGTGCAGCTGTGAGAGCACGGCGAGCGTCAGCACCTCCATGCGGCGTCCGAAGATGTGATCGGGGGGAGCATTTTCGTGCCGAAGCTGGCCGAAGTACTCCGAGCGCGGATCGCTCATGTCGATCAGGACCTGGGTGGCGTAATCGGGCGTCAGCTGGATCTCCTCGTCGGCCGTGTACCACGACGTCGCCGCGCGGAAGTGCTCGAGCACCCGATCGGGCTTGAACTTGTCGGGCTCGGGGAAGAAGCCGACATTCGTCCCCAGTCGCATGATCGTGTCGGTATCGCCCTCGATGATCGCGCGCGCGACTGCGATCTCGAGCTCGACTGCGCCGGGCGGCATCCGCTTGAACAGGCCGAAGTCGAAGAACGCCATGCGGCCGTCTGCCAGCAGCATCGAGTTGCCTGGGTGTGGGTCCCCGGAGAACTGGTGAAGCCGGTACAAGCAGCCGAAGTAGAAGCGGAACAGGATCTCGCCGATGCGGTCGCGATCTTCCTGCGGGCAGCTCTTGAGCTCCTCGAAGCCGGTGCCCTCGACGTACTCTGCGACCAGCACGCGCTCTCGGGACAGCGACGTGACCACGGCGGGAACGACGATGAACGGGTGCCCGCGGAAGATCCTCGCGAGCGCGCGCTGGTTCTGGGCCTCCAGCTCGTAGTCGAGCTCCTCCTCGATGCGCTCGGAGATCTCGCGGCCCATCGCCTGCGGATCCATCCCCGGGGCGATCCGCTTGGCCAGGCGCAGGATCAGGCCGAGGTTCTGCATGTCCGCGCGGACCGCCGCCGCGACCCCGGGGTACTGGACCTTGACGGCCACGTCTCTGCCGTCCTGCAGCCTCGCGCGGTAGACCTGGCCGATCGACGCGGCGGCGATCGGATCCTCCTCGAATGACTCGAACACCTCATCGAGAGGTTCATCGAGCTCCTCCTCGATCACGCGCCGCATCTCCTTGAAGGTGACGGTCGGCGCCGCGTCCCGCAGCGCGCCGAGCTTGCGCTGAAACTCGTCGCGGTACTCCTCGGGCACGACCCCGACGTCCAAGAATGACATCACCTGACCGACCTTCATCGCGGCGCCCTTCATCGTCCCCAGCGCGGTCACGATCTGTTCGGCGGCTTCGATCTGGCGGCGCTCCAGTGCCGCATTGCGACCGTCCTTGGTGCGCGCCACGTTTGCCGCACGGGTCCCCGCCTGACGGATCGCCTGGCCTGCTGCAAGCCCCCCGATTTTGGCGGTTCGCCCCACGCGCGAGGTGGGGATCTTGTCTCTCGCCACTGCTACGGGAACATGCTAGCCACGTCAGGCGCTGGGATCCGTCGCCGAAGAGCGGCGAACCTGCGAGCCGGCGACGATGTCGTCGGATCCGTCGGGCCAGCGCACCCAGGCCTTGTAGCCCCCGTCGTAGTCGTCACCGAGCAGGATCAGCGTCGCCGGTCGGCCGGATACGCTGCACGCCTCGTCGCCTTCCTCGTCGATTCCGCGCCAGATCCGCACGAACGCGTTGTGCTCGAGCTCGTCGGCGACGGTGGTTGGCTCGGTGTGTCCGGGATGGATGCGAGTCGTCGGCGGCAGTCGCAACAGCCGGTCCATGATCGAGCTGCGCAGATCCTCGTAGGTGGTGTGTCCCGGCGCACGGACGCCTCCGACCGAGCCCTTGAACAGCGTGTCGCCGGTGAACACGTCGGTGCCGTTGACCAGCAGCGACAGCATCCCGGCCGTGTGACCCGGCGTGGGGATCGGCTCGATCTCGAGCGCTCCACTGGAGATCCGCTGGCCGGGCTCGATCGTGCCGGTGACGCCTTCCACCAGATCGCGCTCGAGCGGGTGGATCAGCACCGGCGTTCCGGGATGGGCCGCGAGCAGCTGCGCCAGATCGGCGACGTGGTCGTGGTGGTGATGGGTGAGCAACACGTGAGTGACGGTGAGCTGCCCGCGGTCGATGAACTCCAGCAGCGGTTGTACCGGGCCGCCCGCGTCGATCATCACCGCGTGGCCGCCGGGTTCGTCCGCGACCACGTAGGTGTTCGACAGCCACTGGTCGTGCATCGAGCGTTCGACGATCACGCTACGGGGACCGCTCGATGATCTCGATTCTGTAGCCGTCGGGGTCCCTGACGAAGCACAGGCGGTTGCCCCCGTCGCGGACGGTGTACGGCGGTCGCTCCGGCTCGATGCCCTGTTCGGAGAGCTTGGCAAGCGCGCCGTCGAGGTCGTCGGACGTGATCGCGATGTGCCCGTAGCCGGTGCCGACGTCGTAGGGCTCGGTGCGGCCGTGGTTGAACGTCAGCTCCAGGCGCGGGCTGTCACCATCGCCGGGCTGGTTCATGAACACGTTGGTGGCCTCGTCGCGGATCGGAACCCGCCCGACCTCCTCGAAGCCGAGCGCCTTGTAGAACGCGACGGACCGGTCGACGTCGGTGATGCGGTAACAGGTGTGGATGAGGGCCATGCGAGGCAGTCTAGAGCGCTGATGGACCGCGAGCGGGTACCCTCAAACCGATGGCGTCGACGAGCAAGATCGGGTATCTGCTGGAGCGCCTCGCCCAAGGCGTTGCCGCCCACGACCGCGAGAACCCGGGCCACCACACCTGGGGGATCGGGATGGCGCACTTCGACATCGAGCGCCTCGGTCTGGAGGAAGGCGAGGAGATCCTCCCGGGCATCGTCCTGCAGGCAGACGGCGGGATGACCGGCCAGTTCCGGATTCTGTGCGACGGCGACCACGGGCAGGACGCGGCCGAAGAGGAGGAAGAGATGGTCGACGCGATCGCCTCCGAGGAGGGGGCCGAGCCGGTGCAGGCCCCGGCGTCCGCGCCGGAGATCACGCCGCCGCTGTAGGGCGGCCACCTACGCCACTGGCTCCGGCACCCCCGCGCGCTGCGCGATCTTGGCGCTGAGCCGCGCGACCGTGGGGCAACGCAGCCCGTGTCGCTGCGCCGCGCGCAGCACCGACCCGGCGATCGCGTCGAGCTCGGGAGCGCGGCCCGCCGCGATGTCGCGCCGCATCGACGATCCCAGTTCCGCATGGGCGGCGTCGAGCTCGGCGAGTAGATCGGCGCCGTCGATCTGCGCCCCATCGGCGTTGGCGACCTCGGTGGTCTCGGCGATGCAGGCTTCGAGCTCCCGGCGCCACCACGGGTCGGTGCGGATGAACCCGATCGGGCGGTCAGCGGCGCTGGTCGCGCACGCCAGCGCGTTGAGGCGAACGAGCTTTGACCACAGGATCTGCGCCTCGCTGCGGGCGACTCGAGCAGACAGCCCGGCCCGCCGAAGCCTCGCGGCCAGATCCTCGAGGGCCCCGCGCAGCGCGGCTTCGTCGGATGCGAGCTCGACCCGTACCAATGGGCTCGTCTGCACGACAGTCGCGACCCGTGGCCGATCGGATTCGATCCGGATCGTTCCCGCGGCGACTCGCCGGGCGTCAAATCTTGCGCGCAGCACCTGCATGTGGTCAAGCCCATTGAGCAGCGGCACGACCAGCTCCGGCTTGGCCTCGATCCGCTCCAGCGCCGCCTCGAGACCGGCGGACTTGGTGGCGACCAGCAGCACGTCGATCGGCGACCGCAGTGAAGCGCTCGCCGGCGGGCACGCCCTGAACTCCCCCAGCACCGCGCTGGTGACATCGATTCCGCGGGAGCGGATCTGTTCGACGGTCGACTCGCGGCCGACCACGACGATGTCCTCGCCGGCGCGCTCCAGCGCGGCGGCGACGAAACCCCCGACGCCCCCGGGCCCGAGAATCGCAAAGCGGATCATCAGAGTTCGAGCCGGAGGAGCGTCTCGCCGTGCTCGACCCGACCGGTCTCTTCGAACCCGAAGGCGCGATAGAAGCCCAACGGGCCAGCGGGTCCGGGCACGCAGCTGGACTCGAGCTCGCGCGCGTCCGGCAGCGTGCGCACGTGCTCGATGACGAGCTGCAGCGCGGCTCGCCCGAAGCCACGGTGCTGATGCTGGGCGGCGATCATCAACCGCACCAGCATGTATCTCGGCGTGCGCGTGTCGGCGTCCAGCGCGAGCACGCCGACCGGCTCATCGCCGGCGTAGATCGCCCGCACCCACGCGTCGGGATAGAACCGCGACTCGGCGATCGTGTAAGCGCTCGGCGCGACATAGGTCCGCTGGTCGGGAGCGAGCTTCAGGTCACACACGGCGCGGACGTTGGCGGCGTCGACTTCGCGTAGGGAGACCCGGGGCGCCTCGATCGCGCCGCCTTCGCCCTTCTGCGCGACGGCGATCAGCCGCCGGCTGTCGGGGTCAAACGGGCTGCCTTCGTCGCCGAGCAGCCGGACAGTCGCGAAGCCGGCGCGGCGCAGGCGCCGGGCCAGCTGCGGCGCCGGCACCTGCTCGAGCGAGAATTCGAGTTCTCGCGTGTGGCCGTCGCGGACGATGAAGCGTTCGGTACGCGAGCGGCGCGTGGCCTCGTCGTAGGTCACCCGATCGACCATCAGCCCGCTGCCGCGCTTGGTCACCGAGGCCGATGCGCCCCCGCCGACCTCGAGCAGGCGCATCAACCGCCAGGGATTGTGCAGCTCGAGCAGCAGCTGCCCACCGGGCCGCAGCGCCCGCGCGAAGCCCTCGAGCACCCGGTCGTTGGTGTCCGGGTCGAAGTAGCCAAACGACGTGAACCAGTTGACGACCGCGTCGAACTCGCTCTCGTACGGGAGCGAGCGGAGGTCGCCGACGTCGAAGGTGACGGTCGGGTACTGCTCGCGCGCGAGGGTCACGAACCGTTCGGTCGCGTCGACTCCCACCACCTCGTATCCACGCTGCGCAAGCCGGCCGGAGATGCGTCCCTCGCCGCAGGGCGCGTCGAGCACTCGCATCCCAGACGCTAGCGACAGCACGCTCGAGATCAGCCCGGCGTCGCGCTCGCTGCGCTCGGCGCCGAGGATCTCGGCATAGAAGTGCAGGTAATCGTCGTCGAACATCTCGAGCGGGACTGACACGGCGATTGGATTTCTAGCGCGCGGGCTTGCACGCCGCCTTGAGCGGACCGATACTTGTCTGACAGTGAGAGCGCGAGTGGTGGCGGCGGTGCTTGCGAGCGTGGTTGCCGGGGGCGGCGCGATCATGCTGGCGCGCTCGCACGGCGTCGCGGCTCGCGGCGTGGCGTCACCTTCAAACAGCGTCTACTCCCGTCTCGCGCGTCAGCTCGAGCACCAGTTGCCCGCGGCGGCGCCGGCGCTCGCGGCGGCGGTGAAGCAGGCCGAGAGCCCGCGAGCGCACCCGCCCGCGTAGCAGCCGCCGCGGATGGTCCCACCGGCCGCGCAGCAGCGACTCCGGCGGTTGCAGCAGATCTATGGGTACGCCTGCGCGATCGCCGCGGGCTCCTGCTCGCTGCGCCCGTGCGTCGAATACGCGCAGTCGGCCGTGGCGAGCGGCCCCGCGCCGGGGTCAACCGTGTCGCCGGCGCCCACGGCGGGCTGTCGCAACAAGCCGAACGCTCCGCTCCGCCAGATCCCGATCGGCATCGGCTGAGGAGCGCGGAACGCGGCGGCCGTTGTACCGATACGGTTTCGCGCCGATGCCGGTCGAGATCCGTCAGGTCCGAGGTTTCCGCGACCTCCGCGAGTTCGTTGCGCTCCCCTTTCGCCTGCACGCGGGGACGCCATGGATCCCGCCGCTCAAGCTCGAGCGCTACCTGTTCTTGCTGCAGCCACTGAACGCCTACTTCACCCATGCGGACGCCCGCTACTGGCTCGCCCGGCGCGACGGCCGCGTGGTCGGACGGATCACCGCGCAGGTGGACCACGCCTACAACGAGTTCCACGGCAGCCGCTGGGGGATGTTCGGGTTCCTCGACTTCGAGGAGGACCAGGATGTTCTCGACGCGCTGCTGGCCGCGGCGGAGAGCTGGCTGCGCCGGCGCCGCTGCGAGCGGATGGTCGGCCCGATGGACTTCCAGATGAACGAGGAGTCCGGGGTGATGATCGAGGGGTTTGCGCTCGAGCCGCTGATCAGGCAACCGTGGCACCCGCCCTACTACCAGCAGAAATGCGAGCAGGCCGGCCTGACAAAGGCGATGGATCTGTTCAGCTGGGGCCTGGACGTCGGCAAACGCGAGACGATGCTGCCGATCCTGCCCGAGTTCGCCGAGCAGGCCCGGACCAAGCACGGGATCACGATCCGCAAGATGTCGCGCCGCAGCCTCCGCCGCGACCTCGATGAGTTCGCCAAGGTCTACAACGCGGCGTGGTCGCGCAACTGGGGCTTCGTGCCGTTGTCCAAGGAGGACCTCGACGAGATGTCGCTCAACTACCAGCTGGTGTTCGACCGCGACTGGTTCATGATCGCCGAGAACGACACCGAGACCGTCGCCGCGGCGATCACGATCCCCGACATCAACCAGGTGCTCAAGAAGATGCGCGGCCGGCTGTTGCCGCTCGGGTGGTGGTACTACCTCAACAAGCGGCGGATCATCGACCGGCTGAGGGTCGGCTTTCTGGGGGTGCTGCCCGAGTACCAGCACACGGGCGTGGCGGCCGCCCTGTACATGGAGCAATTCGCCGTGGCCGAGCGGACCCATCGCAAGTACGGCGAGGCCGGATGGATCCTCGAGAGCAACAAGGGGATGAACCGAGGGCTGCAGGCGATGGGCGGGAAGATCGTCAAGCGCTTTCGCGTGTACGAGCGACAGCTCTCAGACGGCCCCACCCAGTAGCGCTCGATCCGCTTGCTTGCCCTGGTGTGGGCGGCTGCTCTCGACCGCATCGCCGACCTGGGCCTACTTCGGCCGGCGCGGCGGCTGCTCGCCGGCCAGCTTCGCCGCGAGCTCGTCGATGGTCTCGGCCACCCGCTTGCCGACGGGATGCTCGCGCGCGTCGGTGAACAGCTCAGAGAGCTCGTCGCGAGCGTCGGCGAAGATCTTCGAGAGGCTGTCGTCGGTCGTGATGTACCCGAGCTCCTCGTCGGAGGGCCGCTTGCGCTTGGTGGCCGCGGCCTCGCTCGCCGCCCGCCGCGCGCGCTCACGGGCCAGGTGCGCCTCGCGCAGATCGCGCTCCATCTTCGCCAGGCGCGCCTCCACGTCCGGATCGTCGTTGACGCGCGGCGGCGTCGGGTCGGCCCGAGGCGCGCGCGCGCGCAGCTCCCGGATCTCGGCGTAAGCCTGCTGAACGGCCTCGAAGCGCCGCGCAGATTCCGCCGAGCCGCCGTTGTGGTCTGGGTGGTGGAGCTGCACGAGGCGCCGATAGGCGACGCGCACGTCGCCATCCGACGCGTCGGCGCCAACGCCGAGCACCTCGTACGGATCGCCACCGCGCTGCGCCATCTCGCACAGCGTAGTTGGCTGCGGCGCTCAGCCGGCCGGCTCGGCGACCACGACGTAGTAGCCGAGGTGCAGCTGCTCGAGCTCGAGCAGGTCGCGATGGCGCTCGCGCCAGGCCCCGTTTCGCAGGTCGGTCGCCAGCGCGCTGCACCCGCGCTCGACCTGATCGCGGCCGAGCTGCGCGAAGACGGAGATCCCGGCGCGGACCACCGGGTCCAGGTATGCCTCGGGACGCCGCCAGAACGCGCCGTAAAAGCCGTCAATGCAGTCGTGGGGAATCGGGACCGGGGTCACCCGGAGTCGCCCGAAGATCGCCGTCAGCTCGCGCTCCCAGGCGCCGCCGGCGCGGTAGCGGGCATCGATCAGCTCGCGGAAGGCCGGCAGGTACTCGGTCGTCATCCAGAAGCGGCCGTTTTCCGCCGGGTCCGCGTTGAACAGGACGATTCGCTTGCGCGCGACGCGCTTGAGCTCCCGCAGGCCCCGGGTCCGATCGCCCCAGTGGTGGTCGCTGAGCACCGCCATCGCCGCGTCGAACGTCCCGTCGGCAAACGGCAGCCCCTCGGCGCTCGCCTGGACCACCTGCGCGGACCCCACGGGGCGCTGGGCGATCATCACCGCCGAGGGCTCGACGGCAACGACGTCGCGATCGGTCGGCTCGTAGGCGCCGGCGCCGGCGCCGACGTTGACCACGGTCGTGGCGTCTCCGATCGCTTCCCGGATCGCGGCGGCCAGGCGGGGGTCCGCCCGCCGGGTGGCGGAGTAGCTGGTGCCGATCCGGTCATAGAGGCCGCCGGCCATCTCCGCGAGAGGGTAGTTGGGGCGCGCACCCGGCGGGATCGACGGCACGCGCCAGCGCACGCCGTGGATCCGGGTCCGCCGCCGCGGGACGGAACCGGGAGTGCGGGTTGACACTACTTGCTACTGTGCCGTACGGGCATCCGGTCGGTCGTTCCGGCCGGTTCCACTGGTAGCGGCAAAGCCACGGTTCGGCGTCCACCGCCAGGAAACAATCTCACTCGAGGACATGCGGCTCGGAAGCTGCGCCGGCACCGCTTCAACGTGGCGGCGCGATCACGGCGCGCATGCCTCGAAGCGGTACCAACACACACAAGGAGTCCGATGAAACGAGTTGTACATGTACTTGCCGCGGCTGGCGCAGCGGCTCTCATCGGCGCGCTGGTGCTGGCCGGAGGCGCCAGCGCCGCGTCGCTACCGACGCTGAACATCGCGCTGACGGGCACCAAGGCTGTCTCGGTGTCGGGCAGCACGGTGTCGGGCGCCGTGAACGTCGTCTCGACGTTCAGCGGCAAGGGCCAGGGCGACTTCGGGCTGGTTCGCCTGAATCCCGGCGTGTCCCTGCAGCAGGGATTCCAGGCGGTGCAGAGTCATCATGGCGACATCAACGCCCTCGATCCATACGGCGCGCTGCTTGTCTCGGCCACGGCGCCGAGCACGCTCCAGACCATGCTGACGCCGGGGAACTATGTCGCCCTGAACATCACCGGCAATGGGCAGCCGGCGTTCCAGCAGTTCACGGTGACGGCGTCGCCGTCTCCCGCGGCGCTGCCGGCAGCCAAAGCGACTGAGAGCTCGATCGAGTTCAACTTCCGTGGGCCGACCGTGCTCCACAACGGGTCGATCGTCCGGGCGCAGAACCAGGGCTACCTCGTGCACATGATCGACCTGATCGGCGTCCGCAACGCGGCCACCGGTCGCGAGGTCATGGCGCTGCTGCGCGTGGGCAAGGATCGCCAGGCGCAGAAGCTCGCGAGCAGGAGCTTCGTCAACCTGCTCGGACCGGCATCGTCCGGGGCGCTTCAGCAGCAGGTCCTGCAGGCCAAGCCGGGCTATTACGTCGAGGCGTGCTTCATGGACACCCAGGACGGGCGCGAGCACACCCAGCTCGGGATGGAGCGCCTGCTCCGCGTCGTCAAGTAGCTCGGGGGTGTGGGTCGCGCGACGCCGGGTTCGCGCGGCCCCGTCCTCCAGCTGACTTACGCCCGGTCGATCAGGACGCCGGGGTTCAGCGCGCCGCCGGGATCGACCGCCCGCTTGGCGGCGCGGAGGGCCTGCGCGAACGGATCCGGCCGCTGGCGGTCATACCAGGGGCGATGATCGCGCCCGACGGCGTGATGGTGGGTGATGGTGCCGCCGCATGCGATCACCGTGTCGGATGCCGCCCGCTTGATCTGCGCCCACTGCTCGATCTCGGCGCCGCGCCGCGCCGGGGCCAGCACCGTGTAGTAGGGCGCCGGCCCGTCGGGATAGACGTGCGTGAAGCGGCACGTCACCGATCCCTGACCGCAGACCTCGCGCACGGCCTCGGTCGCGCGCTCCAGCACGGCCTCGTGGAAGGCCGGAAACCGCTCCCAGGTGATGGCGGTCTCGAACGTGTCCGACAGCACGCCCATGGCGATGAACGTGTCACGGAGGTAGGGCGCCCGCAGGAACGCCTCGCGCCAGCTGCCGACGGCGTCGCCGCCTGTGCCGCTCCCGCCCGCGCCCTCGCGGCCGCGCCGATTCCACAAGCCTCCGTGATCGCCGCAGCACTCCAGCGCGGCCGTCATCCACGGCTCGACGCCGTGCGCAGCGGACTCGAATCCGAGCATCAAGACCGCATGCGAGCCGTCGCCGGCGCCGGTCAGCGCCGCCTCGGATGGATCGATCAGCCGGCAGTTGGAGGGGTTCAGTCCGGATTGCGACAGCGCGCGGACTGCATCGGCCCCGGTCGCGAAATCGTCGAACATGATCGCCGCGGAGCTGCGGTGAACGGGCCGCGGGCGGACGCGCAGCCACGCCTCGGTGATGAGCCCAAGCGTGCCCTCCGATCCGAGCAGCAGCCGATCGGGCGATACGCCGGCGCCGGAGCCCGGCAGTCTCCGTGACTCCCACGTCCCGCTCGGCGTCAACGCCCGCACGGACTCGACGAGGTCGTCGATGTGTGTGTAGAGCGTTGCGAAGTGACCGCCCGCGCGCGTTGCGAGCCAGCCCCCCAACGTCGAGAACTGAAACGACTGCGGGAAGTGGCGCAGCGTGAGGCCGTGCTCGGCGAGCTGTGCCTCGAGCCGCGGACCGGTCGCGCCGGCCTGAATTCTGGCTGCCAGCGAGACCGGGTCGACCTCGAGCACCCGATCGAGCGCCTTGAGGTCGATCGACACCACGCCCGCGTGATCATCGTCGGACACCGGCCCGACGCCGCCGACGACGCTGGTGCCGCCGCCGAACGGGATCACCGCCGCCCCGGCGGACACGGCCCAGTCGAGCAGCGCCAGAGCCTCGGGCTCGTCACGGGGATGTGCGACCACGTCGGGTGGATGCTCGAAATGTCCGCGGAACGCCCGGACGACGTCGCTGTAGGAGCGACCATACGTGTGCAGTGCCCGGTCGTAGTCGTCGCTGCGGCAGATCGGCGCAAGTGCCGCGGGCGGGCGCAGCCTCGGCGCCGGCAGGGAGATGTTCGACAGCTCCACGGGTCGCTCCGGATCGGGCCTGCCGAACCCGAGTTCGTCGCGGATGTATGACGCCGCCGCCCGAAGCTCATCGGGCGACGGCTGCTCGTCCTCGTAGCCCCATCCCCAGTGTTTCAGCCGCCGCGCCACGGGACGGTGAGTGTATGGGCCCCGCTACGGTGTAGTCGTGTCGACCTCCGCAGACATGCTTGCCCGTGGTCCATGGGATCTCGATCATGTCGAGGTCCGCTGGCACGCGGACGCGTTCGAGCCGGCGCGGGGTGCCATGCGGGCCGCGGACGAGGCGCTGCACGCCCTGCGCGCGCGGGGGTCGCCGAGTCATGACGGACTCGCTGCCAGGCTGGTCGACTTCCAGGCCAACGGCGGGCGCCTGTGCCTCGAGCTGCAACCGGCCCGCTGGGCCCTGCGCCTGGTCCCCGAATTCGCGTCGAGGGCGATGTCCGTGCTCTGCGTCGTGCGGGCGGCCGATGGCGCCTGGCTCGCCGGCCGCCGGGCTGGCTGGCTGGCGTCGTGGGCGGGCCGCTGGGCGCTGGGGGCGGCGGGGTCCGTCGAGGTCGACGAGCACCCCACCGACACGATGCGGCGGGAGCTTGCCGAGGAATGGTCGGTCAAGGCGCAGCGGCTGCGGATCGAGGCGCTCGTGTTGCTGCCGAGCGAGGTCGCGATGCTGGTCGGGCAGGCCTGGCTGCCCGACGGAGCGACGGTCAACCCGGACCACGAGCACGACGCCTTTGCCTGGTGGCCGGCGGACATCGGCCAATGGCCGCCGGAGGGCGACGAGACGCTGCGCCGAGTGGCGCGATTGCTCTCGCAGACATGAGTGCGCCCGGCTTCCGCCGCGCGGTCACATTCCGCCGCCTCGAGGCGGCCTCGTTCACCCACTCGGCGGTGTATCTGGCGCTGCTCGTCTGCGCGTTCGCGCTCGCCTCGCCGCAGCCCGAGACGTTCGTCCTGGGGATGACCCACGGGCTCATGTGGATCGGGATGTCGATCGTCTGCCTGGGCGCTGCGCGGGCCCGGATCATCCCGTTCTGGCTGGCGGTGACGGTGGTCGTGCTGGGGGGCCTGGGACCGTTCGCGGGGACCATCGGATTCATCGTCGCGGACCGCCGCAAGAACGCGGTCAAGAGCGTTCGGGACCCATCCTCACTCGTTACAGTTGAAGCCGGAGATGGCCGGAGTCAGCACCACCGTTGAAGTCGTGATGCCCGCGATGGGCGACTCGGTCGCCGAGGGCACGGTGCTGGAGTGGCGCAAGCACGAGGGCGATGCCGTCGAAGCCGACGAAACGCTCGTCGAGATCTCGACAGACAAGGTCGACGCGGAGGTCCCGTCACCGGCGGCCGGCACGATCGTGAAGATCCACGCCGCCGAGGGCGACACGGTGGCGGTCGGCGCGCTGCTGGCCGAGATCGCGAAAGACGGCGGTGACGGAGCGGGTCCGGCGACGCCCGTCTCGAGCGAGCCGCCGGCCGCCCCCGCCCCCCCCGTGTCGAGCGAGCCGGCCGCCCCGGCGACCCCCGTCTCGGGCGAGTCCCCGCCCGCGACCCCCGAGGAGGCGACGGCCGCTGCCGCCACCGAGGCCGAGAGCCTGGCCGCCACGTCCGCGTCGGTCGGCGAGGCGATCGACATCGTCACCCCGACAGGCGGGGAGTCGGTCACCGAGGGGACGATCCTCGAGTGGTCGGTCAAGGTCGGTGACACGGTCAAGGAGGGAGACACTGTCGTCGAGATCTCGACCGACAAGGTCGACATGGAGCTGCCCGCCCCGGCCAGCGGTCAGATCACAGAAATCCTGGCGGGCGAAGGCGATACGGTCACCGTCGGGCAGGTGATCGCGCGGATGACCGCGGGCGCGGCCGCAGGCGCTCGAGCCTCCGGGCCGGGCGAGACGACGCCGGCCCCCGCCGGGAGTCAGGCGGCGCCCGGCCCACCGGCGGCGCCACCCGTCGACGGCGGCAACGTCTCGCCGGTTGCGAGGCGGATCGCCGCGCAGGAGGGCGTCGATCTCACAACTGTTCACGGCACCGCGCGGAGAGGCCGGATCACCAAGGCGGACGTGCTCGCCGCCGCCGGCAACGGCGCCGCGGCCGCCCCTGCCGCCGCCCCGCCGGCCCCCGCCGCTGCGCCGGCCCCGGCCCCCGCCTCGGCGGCCCCCGCCGCTGCGGCGCCCCCCGCCGCTGCGCCGGCCCCCGCCGCTGCGCCGCCCCCAGCCGCCGGCGCAACCCCGCTCAAGGGCGCCGCGGCCGTACTCGCGCGGTACATGGACGAGAGCCGGTCGATTCCCACCGCCACGTCGCTGCGCACGCTCACGGTCAGCGAGCTTGAGCAGCGCCGCGCGCAGCTGAAGGAGGCCGGTCACCGAGTCTCGTTCACGCATCTGATCGCGTACGCGATCGCGCTCGTCGCGACCGACGAGATGGCCGTGATGGCGAACCACTTTGAGGAGATCGACGGCAAGCCGCACCGCGTCGAGGACGGCGCGTGCAACCTCGGCCTGGCCGTCGATGTCGAGCGCAAGGACGGCAGCCGGACGCTGGTGGTGCCGGTGATCCGCGACGCCGGCCGGCTGAGCTTTGAGCAATTCGTGGCCGCATACGACGCGCTCGTGGAGAAGGCGCGGACGAACACGCTCAGCGCCGACGACCTCGCCGGCGCGAACATCTCGCTGACCAACCCGGGCGGTATCGGCACGATCGCCTCGGTCCCACGGCTGATGGCGGGTCAGGGGACGATCGTCGCCACCGGCGCGATCGGCTATCCACCCGGCCTCGGCCGGATCGGCAAGGCGATCGGCGCCGACAAGGTCATCACGATGACCTCCACCTACGACCACCGCATCATTCAGGGGGCGGAGTCCGGACGCTTCCTGGCGCGCATCGAGACACGGCTGCACGGAGAGGACGGCTTCTACGAGCGCGTGTTCGGCGATCTCGGCCTGGCGCTCCCCGAGCTGCCCCCGCCGCCGTCGCCGGCGGCGGCCCCTGCCGCCGCCCCGGCGGCTCCCGCGGCCGCCCCGGCGGCGCCCGACGAGGAGCTGTTGGCGGCCGTGCAGGCCGCGACGTCGCTGCTCAAGGCTCACCGTACCCACGGCCACCTCGCCGCCAGGCTCGACCCGCTCGGCCGCGAGCCCGAGGGCGACCCGGCGCTCGACCCCGAGCCGCTTGGTTTGACGCCCGAGGTGATGGCAAGGCTCCCCTCCCACATCCTTCGGATGTACGTACCGGGCGACACGCTGCTGGACGCGCTGCCGCACCTGCGCGAGACCTACTGCGGCCCGATCGCCTACGAGATCGAGCACATCTCCTCGCACCGTCAGCGCCTGTGGCTGCGCGAGGCGATCGAGTCCAGCCGGTTCCGGCGGTCGCTCGCGGCGGACGAGCAGCAGGCGCTGCTGCGGCGCCTGACCGAGGTCGATGCGCTCGAGCGCTTCATGCACAAGGCCTACCTGGGCCAGAAGCAGTTCTCGATCGAGGGCCTCGACATGACCGTGCCGATGCTCGACGAGCTGATCCAGCTGTCGGCTGCCCGCGGCGCCCGCGAGGTCGTGATCGGGATGGCCCATCGCGGTCGGCTGAACGTGCTCGCGCACAACCTCGGCCGCCCCTATGACTCGATCTTCGCCGAATTCGAAGGCACCTCGACGCTCGAGCCGATCACCACGATTCCCCAAGGTGGCACCGGCGACGTCAAGTACCACCACGGCGCGCAGGGGTCCTACCAGCTTCCGGGCCGCGAGTCGATCATCGTCCGCCTGGAGTCCAACTCGAGCCACCTCGAGTTTGTCGGTCCGGTGGCATCGGGGGCCACGCGCGCCGCCCAGACCACGCGTCAGGGGACGCATGCGCATCGAGACACCGACGCGGCGATCCCGGTGATCATCCACGGTGACGCGGCCTTCCCCGGGCAGGGCGTGGTCGCCGAGACGTTCAACCTCCAGGGCCTCGACGGCTACACCGTCGGCGGCACGATTCACATCATCCAGAACAACCAGGTCGGGTTCACGACAGATCCCGACGATGCCCGCTCCACGACCTGGGCGTCGGACCTGGCCAAGGGCTACGACGTCCCGATCATCCATGTAAACGCCGATCACGTGGGCGCCTGCATCGCCGCCGTGCGGCTCGCGTTCGCATTTCGCCAGGAGTTCGGACACGACGTCCTGATCGATCTGATCGGCTACCGCCGCTTCGGACACAACGAGGCCGACGAACCCGCCTACACGCAGCCCGAGATGTACCAGGTGATCAAGAAGCATCCGCCTGTCCGTGAGCTGTTCGCCAAGGAGCTGATCGCCGAGGGCGTGGTCACCGAGCAGGAGTCGACCGAGATGACCGACCAGGTCTGGGAGACGCTGGCCGAGGAGCATCAGAGGCTCAAGCGGCGGATTGCGGCGGCCAAGGAGGTCGAGCATGCCACCGGCGAGTACCAGCTCGACCGCACCCCCTCACCCGAGGTCAAGACCGCCGTCTCGGCGGACCGCCTGAGCGTGCTCAACGAAGAGCTTCTCGCGGTGCCCGACGGGTTCACGGTCCATCCCAAGCTGGTCAGGCAGTTCGAGCAGCGCCGCGAGGCGTTCGGTGCCGATGGAGGGATCACCTGGGCCCACGGCGAGGCGCTCGCGTTCGCCTCGCTGCTGACCGAGGGGATCCCGATCCGGCTGACCGGACAGGACACCGAGCGCGGGACCTTCAGCCAGCGCCATCTCGTGCTCCACGATCCATCCACCGGGCAGGAGCACTGCGCGATGCAGCACCTCCCGGGCGCGCTTGCGCCGATGGAGCTGCACAACTCGCCGCTCTCGGAGATGGCATGCCTGGGCTTCGAGTACGGCTACTCCCAGGAGGGCCCGGAGACGCTGGTGTTGTGGGAGGCGCAGTTCGGCGACTTCGTCAACGGCGCGCAGGTGTTCATCGACCAGTTCATCGTCTCGGGCCTGGCCAAGTGGGGCCAGACCTCGAGGCTGACGCTGCTGCTGCCCCACGGCTACGAGGGCTCGGGCCCCGAACACTCCTCGGCGAGGCTCGAGCGCTTCCTCCAGCTCGCCGCCGAGGGCAACATCCGCGTCGCCAACCCGACCACGCCCGCCCAGTACTTCCACCTCCTGCGCCGCCAGGCCAGGATCGCCAAGCAGCGCCCGCTGGTGATCATGACCCCGAAGAGCCTGCTGCGGCTGCCGCAGGCCTCGAGCCACGTCGACGAGCTCGTCCAGGGCCGCTTCCAGCCGGTCCTCGCCGAGCCGAATGTCGACCCCGAAGCCGTGACCAGGCTGATCCTGTGCAGTGGCAAGATCTACTACGACCTGGCGGGTCATCCGGCGCGCGCAGACCAGCCGCAGATCGCGATCGGGCGGGTCGAGCTGCTGTACCCGTTCCCGCAGCAGGAGGTGCTGGCGCTCGTCGCCGGCTATCCGAACCTGAACGAGGTCGTCTGGGTCCAAGAGGAGCCGCGCAACATGGGCGCGCGCGCCCACATGTCACCGCGACTGCTGCAGATCCTGCCCGAGCACCTGCACTTCGGATACATCGGCCGCCCCGAGCGGGCCGCGGCCGGCGAGGGCTACCCGGTCGCGCATGCCCATGAGCAGAACCGCATCGTCGCCACCGCGCTGGATCTCCAAGAGCACGTATCGCAATACCCGCGCAAGCAGCCCGGCGAGCGCTAGGACGGCCGGCGTTCGCTGTCGCGCGGGCGACCGGCGGGGTATCGACCGGATTACTCACCGCGGCCCCCTGCGGCACGCGCATCTGACACTCTTTCGCCATCCGCTTTCGTAGAGACGGTTCCCGTCGCGACACCTCCCGCCGCCATTTCGCGCCGACGCTCGGCGTTCACGACATGGCGATTGACCTCGGCACCGCAAACACACTGGTGTACGTGGGCAACCGGGGGATCGTCGTGTCCGAGCCGTCGGTGGTCGCCTCCGATGTCGAGACCGGAGAAGTGCACGCCGTCGGCGCCGACGCCGAGCGCATGATCGGCCGCACCCCTGCGTCGATCGCGGCCACGCGCCCGCTGCGCCACGGCGTGATCGCCGACTTCGAGGTCACCGAAGAGATGCTGCGCTACTTCATCCGCAAGGTGCTCGACCGGCGGATGGCTCATCCGCGGCTGATCGTGTGCGCCCCCTCCGGCGTGACCGAGGTCGAGAAGCGAGCCGTCGAGGAGGCTTCGCTGGCGGCCGGCGCGCGCCGCGTGCACCTGATCGAGGAGCCGATCGCGGCCGCGATCGGCGCCGGTCTCGAGATCGACGAGCCCGTCGGCCGGATGGTCGTGGACGTCGGCGGCGGGACCAGCGAGATGGCCGTGATCTCGCTTGGGTCGATCGTGATCTCGCGTTCGGTCCGGGTCGGCGGCTATGAGATGGACGATGCGATCGCGCACCACTTGCGCAGCGCCCACCAGCTCGCAATCGGCTCGCGAACAGCCGAGACGATCAAGATCGCGGCGGGCTCGGTGACGCCGCTGACGCCGGAGGAGACGATCGAGGTGCGCGGACGCCATCTGATCACCGGTCTGCCGACCGCGGTCGAGCTGCACACCGAGGAGGTCCGCGCGGCGATCTCGGCTCCGGTCCGCGAGATCATGCAGGCGGTCAGAGACACGCTCGAGCAGACCCCGCCCGAGCTGGCCTCAGACGTCGCCCGCGACGGCATCCTGCTGGCCGGTGGCGGCACGCTGATCCGTGGTTTCCCCGAACTGGTGGCCGCCGAGACGGGCATGCCGGTGTTCCGCGCCGAGTCGCCGCTGACCTGCGTCGCGTACGGGTCCGGTCAGGCGCTGGCGCATTTCGACGAGCTGACTCGAGCCAGCCGTTACGGCCGCACCACGCTCAGCGGCGACTGGCGCGAGACGCACTCCAGCCGGCGACGCTAGCCCGGGCCGGCGAGCCCGCCTGAGGCGAAGCCGAGGCCGTCAATGCCGTCACCACTGCGCATGCGGCGAGCAGGATCAGGAACGGGTCGACCGGCTCGCGGAAGCGGGGTGTCTCGACATTGACCAGCACGACGCTCAGCGCCAGCAGCGCCGGTATCGCCCACAGCCAGCGCGGCGCCCTGCGCGCCGTCGCCGTCAGCGAGCCCGCCAGCGCCAGCAGCGCGACCACCCAGAAGCTCACCACGCCGGCCGCGGCCAGGCCGCGGGGGAGGTCCATCGCATCGGTCGAGGCGCGCCACGCGAACGTCCCGGCAAGCTCGAGCATCCGGCGGCCGTTGTGATAGGCGACCGCAAGCGGGGCCAGCGGGTGATGGCCGATGTAGCCAAAGGCTTGCTTGAGCAGGCGATCTCCCAGCGCCGGCTCGGACATGCGGCCCGCCTCTCTCACCAGCGGGCGCTCGCCCGGAATCACGTAGTACAGCCGCCACTTGTACGGGAGCCGAGGGTCCGCGGCCGACGCGCGGTTGTAGGTGCCGACGAGCGTGATCCCGGTCTCGTCCGAGACGGGGATGAACCGGTGCAGGACGATCGCGTTGCGAATCGTCCAGGGGGCGATCATGACCGCCGCCGTGGCGATCAGCAGCGCCGGAGCGGCGAGCGCCCGAAGCGATGCGCGCGGGCGGGTGGTCCAGACTGCGAGCGCGAGCGGGATCGCGATCAACGCGGCGTTCTCGTGGGTCAGTGTCGCCAGGCCGGTGCAGACGCCGGCGGCGGCGATCCACGCGGCGCGGCGACTCCCGGCCCGGCGCGCGCGCAGCGTCGCCCATACCGCCGCGAGCACCAGCGCCGTCATCAGATTCTCGGCGACTAGCGCCCCCGAAAGCTCGATCAGCACGGGATAGAAGGCGGCGATCGCGAGCGCGGCGAGGGCGACAGCGCTGCCGAACGCCTCCAGTGCGACCAGGCCGACGAGACCGACCGTGACCGTCCCGAGCACCGCTTGGGTCAGCCGGGCCGGATAGATGGCGCGCCCGCGCCGCGTGTCATGGCCGTCGAGCAGGTCGACCGCGGCCAGCAGATACGGGTAGCCTGGCGCGAAATAGGCGGTGGGGCCGCGGCTGCCGCCGGCGCCGCTTCCGGGCCTGTCGCCGGTCGCGTAGTCGCCGGTGCGCGCCACCTCGCTCGCGAGCGTCAGGTACGAGCCGGCGTCGTGGATCGGCCGATACGACGTCAGCTCCACCTCCACGACGCGGACCGCAAGCGCTGCGACCAGAAGCGCTGTCGCGATTAGAGCTTTGCGCGAGGGCGGCCGACGCACCGCTGAGGCAGCTTAAGGCGGTCCCGCCCGCCGAAGGTTGCGATCCATTGCCGCCTGGTTGGGATCAGGTGATCCCAACGATGCCGGCGCAGACCCAGGCCGAAGCCCCGGATCCCTGCCAGATGCGCCGTGCCACGGCGTCCTGCTCGGCCTTGCCGGCCTGGTAGGCGGCTGAGCCGGTGCCTCCGTACTGCTTCCAGGTGCCCGGCAGGATCTGGTAGTAGCCCGACGCGCCGGCGCCGTTCGGCGGCAGGTTCTGCCCGCCCGACTCGCACAGCACGACCGAGTGGGGAATCGCCCAGGCGGCGGAGGGTCCCGGTGCGGCGCCACTCGAGACCGCCGCCGCCGATGACGACGTCGAAGCCGGCGCGGGCGTGGCCGCGGCGGCGCGGGCGGCCGCCGCCTGCTGGGCCCGGAGCCTCGCGATCTCGGTTTGCAGCCGGCTGCCCTTGGCGCGGGTGGCGGCCAGCGCCGTCTGCTGGGCGTCGCGGGTCCGCTGCAGCGCCCCCTGCTTGGACTGCAGCAGCGCGTTCATCCCCGCCAGCGCCTTGACGCGGATCGCGTCGCCCTGGGTGATCCGCCGGTCGGCGGCCTCGGTGTGCGACAGACTCCGCTCGGCGGCATCGGCCGCGGTCTTGTCCGTCGTCGTGATCTTGATGATCGACTGCTGCTCTCCCTCGGCGCGGCGCAGGAAGTCGATCCGCTCGAGCAGGTCGTTGAACCCGTTTGCGTCGAGCACCACTGCGACGAGGTCGGGCTTGTCGCCCTCGTAATTGCTCACCAGCTGGCGGGCGAGCACGACCCGGGCTCGCGCCAGCCGCGCTTTCAGGACCGTGACGAGACGCTGCTCGCGAACGACCAGCGCCCGGATCCGGGCCAGCTCGGCCCGATCGCGTCGCAGCTCCGCTCGAACCTCGGCCTCGCGCCCGCGCACCAGGGCGATCTGGGCTCCAAGCGAGGAGATCGTGCGAGACAGGCTCGCGACGCTGGCGCTCAGCGAGCGCTCGCGCGATTGCTGCCGGCTCAGCTGCGAGTTCAGGTCGCCGAGACCCGGGTCGGCGCTGGAGGCCATCGGCAGCTGCGCGCAGGCGGCTGCTGCGGCGAATGCCGCGATGCCAAGCCGAAGGTGGGCTATGCGACTGCTGGAGGTCATTCCGCGCGCCTACGGGGTTAGCTGTCGGGCTCGCGCTATCCGCGCTACGCGGCCATCAGGCCGCGACTCGCCCCGGGAGAGGCTGTGGGTCCCCCGTTTCCCCGCCGGCAAGCAGGGAATTCGGCTGCGTGCACGTTATCAGGGCCTATCCTCCGTCCGCGTGGAGCCAGACCACAAGCGCGGCCACGGCGATCTCGACCGAGCTCGCGAGATCCTCGAGCGGGTGAGCGCCACGCCGGTCGGCTTCGTCCGGACCTACGGCGACGTCTGCCCGGGGGCCCCGCGAGTCGCCGGGGCCGTGCTGCACGATTGCCACGACCCGGCGATCCCGTGGCATCGGATCGTCCGCGCCGATGGATCGCTGGCGAAGGGCGCGCGCCAACGATCGCTGCTGGTGGCCGAGGGCGTCCCGTTTCGCGGCATGCGCGTGGACATGCGGGTCGCCCGGCTGCCCGACCTCTGATGTGGGTCCAGCGCCAGATCACGCTCGAGCCCCGGCCTCGAGGATTTCACCTGATCACCCGCGAGGTGCTGGGGGAGCTGCCCGAGCTCGGCGAGATCGACGTCGGGCTCCTGCACCTGCTGATCACGCACACCTCGGCGTCGCTGGCGCTCAACGAGAACGCCTCTCCGGACGTCCGGCGCGACTTCGAGTCCTGGGCCGACGAGGCCGTCCCCGAGCAGGCGTCCTACTGGACGCACACGCTGGAGGGAGCCGACGACATGCCGGCGCACGTCAAGGCGGCGCTGTTCGGCCCGTCGCTGACGATGCCGATCGCCCGGGGCCGGCTCGCGCTTGGCACCTGGCAGGGGATCTACCTGTGCGAGCACCGCGATCACGGCGGCGCGCGTTCGCTGGTCGCGACGGCCTGGGGTGAAGGGCGCTAACGCCCCTTCCACACCGGCGCGCGCCTCTGCGCGAACGCCGTGGCGCCCTCGCGCGCGTCCTCCGAGGCGAACACCGAGCCTGAGATCTCACCCTGCCGGGCGAAAAACTCCGACTCCTGCCAGTCGACCGACTCGACCAGGATCCGCTTGCTCGCGGCGAGCGCCAGCGGCCCGTTGACCGCGATCGCCTCCGCCAACTCGAGTGCGACCTGGACGGCTTCGCCCGGCTCGGCCAAGCGGTTGACGAGCCCGAGCTGATGGGCTCGCTCGGCTTCTATCGGATCACCGGTGAGGGCGAGCTCCATCGCGACCGTCCGCGGCAGCGAGCGAGGGAGGCGAAGCAGCGCGCCGCCCGCAGCGACGAGCGAGCGCTTTACCTCCGGGATCCCGAGCCTGGCGCCGCGCGCAGCCACGATCAGGTCGCAGGAGAGCGCGATCTCAAGGCCGCCGGCGACCGCGAACCCCTCGATGGCGGCGATCAGCGGCTTGTCGGACGGGCGCTGGGTGATTCCGGCGAAGCCCCTGTCGCCGGCATAGGGGCGCTCGCCGGCGACAAACGCCTTGAGGTCCATGCCCGCGCTGAATCCCTTGCCGGCGCCGGTGAGCACGCCCAGCGACAGCCCGGGATCGGCGTCGAGCTCGTCGAGCGCGGCCGCGATCCCCTCCGCGACGGCGGCGTTGACGGCGTTTCGCTGGTCGGGGCGGTTGATCGTGATCAGCAGGACGCGCTCGCGCCGTTCGGTCTGCACTGCATCGTTGTCGCTCATGCGGCGAACAATTTCAGGTCCGGCTCGCGCTCGTCGCGGAGCAGCGCGAGGTCGACCTCGACGCACTCGATTCCGCGCGCCTGTGCGAGCACCCGAGCCTGGCGCTTGATCGTCTGGGCGACGAGCACTCCGCGACATGACCCCAGGGCCGGGTCGAGGCGGATACGCTCCAGATAGCGGGTGAGCTGCTCGACCGCCTCGAGCCCGGCGACCCGCTTGATCTCGACCGCGACCCATTCCGCGTCGGCGTCGCGGCACATCAGGTCGACCGGGCCGATGTCGGTGGGCCACTCGCGCCGCACCAGGCGGAGTCCCTCGCCGCACCAGGACGGCTGCTCGGCCAGCAGCTCCTGCAGGTGTGCCTCGACCCCGTCCTTGGCGAGGGCCGCATCGTCCTCGGGTGCGCACATCTCGTGCGTCACGTCGGAGAGCACTTCGGCGATCGTGATCTCGAGCCGGTCCTCGGAGGCGCCGGCTCGCTTGCGCACCACGAGCCGACCGGGCGACTCCTCGATCACGGTCGGGGGCGTCATCCAGTTCAGCGGCTTCACGCTCGGGCCGCCCCCGTCGGCCCAGACCATGAACGTGCCGTCGGCCTTGACCATCAGCAGCCGCACGGCCTCGGCCAGCGTCGTCGCCAGACGACCGGTGTAGCGGACCGAGCAGCGGGCGACGAGCAGGCGCATGGACGGCGGCAGCCTAGAACCTCGGGCGGACGACCCAGGCGGTCTTGGCGACCACCGGGGTCACGCCGCCGCCCCGGCGACCACCGCGACCGCGCCTCTTATCATCAGGGTGCAATGCGAAACCAGCTGCGTCCCCTGTTTGACCGAGTCGTGATCAAGGAGCTCGATCCAGACCGGATCCGGCGCTCCGGCCTGCTCGTGCCCCCCGGTTCCGACGAGCCTCCGCCCCAGCACGGGATCGTGCTGGCGGTCGGTCCGGGCCTGGACTGGTGGGACAGCGTCGGCGTGCTGATGCCGGTCAAGCCGGGCGATCACGTCGTGTTCCCGGCCTCCGCCGGCGCCTGGATAGAGGTCGACGAGGAGCGCCTGCTGGTGTGTCGCGTCGGCGAGCTGCTCGGCGTGCTCGAGCGCGTCGAGGACTGCCCCGCCTGTGGCGGCCGTGTGCTGGCGCCGCAGGAAGCGTGCCCCGTGTGCGGGCGCGAGGGCTCGATCGCGTAAGCGCCGGGCTCGATCGCTCGCGGGCCGTGCGCCGCGACGCGCCGTCGGTGTCTACGCCGCGCTGCGCTCCGAAAGCGTCCGCGGCGCCGACTCGACCACCCGCGCCAGCAGGTCGTCGATCTCGGGGTCTTCGCCGATCACCAGCCGCCGCCGGCAAGCATCGACGCACTCGCTGACCCGGTCTGTGCGCGCGAGCGCGTGGGCGTAGCTCGACCACGCCAGCGGAGATTCCGGATCGACGAGCGTCGCGGCGTGCGCCGCCGAGACCTCGGCGCCGACGTCGCCGGCGAGGTGATAGGCGAGCGCGAGATCGAGCAGGCCCTCGACCGACGGCCCGACCAGCTTGGCCTGTTCAAGCGCCGAGATCGCGCCGGCGCGGTCCATCAGCCGCAGCCTCAGGCGGCCCAGTCTCTCCCAGGCGGAGGCGTCGTTCGGCGCGCGGGCGGTCGCCCGCCCGGCGGCCTCCGCGGCCCAGCCGATCGCGCCCATGTCCTCGTAGATGCGCGAGGCAAATCGCTCCGGCGTGGGCCGGTCGGTTTCGACCCGCCCCCAGTCGCGCACGGTGCGGGCGGCGGCGGGCAGGTTGCCCGCCTGCCAGAAGGCGGTGGTGAGCAATCGCAGCACCGCCGGGTTGGAGGGCTCGGCGTCGCGCGCGTAGACCAGTCGCTGCGCCGCCAACGCCGCGTTCCCCTCCGCGAGGGCGTGCTGCGCGGCGGTCATGAACCTCTGGACGCGGTCGGCAGCCGGATCGGGCCTGGAGAAGTCGACGAACTGCAGCGATCCGGCCGGCACGGTGCGCACGCCGATCGAGAACAGCACGCGCGCCCATTGCTGGGTGTCGTCGTCCTCGCCCGAGAAGTAGATCCCGGTCACCGTGCCCACTCCCCACTCCGGATACGCCACGCACCGGGCGTAGCGATGAACAACCGAGTGATCGGGCACCCGGGAGCCGAACGGATCGTGTTTGGCCCGCTCCTCGGCGGCGGCCTTGTAGCGCTGTTCCTGCTCGTAGGCGCGCCTTCCCTCGTCGGCGCGGGCCTTGCGCGCGGCGGCGGCGGACACCTTGACCGCGTTTCGGGTGACGCGCCCCCCGCGCACGGTATCGGCGAGCTGCGCGAGCTGGTCGGCGGCCTCGTTGATCGCCTGCAGGTGGCGCTGGTGCTCGTGCTGGCGACCCGGCGGGGCGATATCCGGATGCCAGCGCTTCGCCATCCGCCTGCGCGCGAGCTGGACGCCGCGCTGATCGAACGGCGCCTCGAGCTCCAGCAGCAGCATTGCCTGTTCGACGTCGAGGATCCGTGGCATGACTCTCTTACGGTAGCGGCGATGCGGTCACGCTGCCGGTGCTATTCCCCGACTGGCATCCGCCGGCCGGCGGTCCGCCGGTTGCAACAAATCAGCCTCAACCAGACTGATTTGTAGTCGCGCGCCATAGCGTTCGGCGCCATGACCAGCGGCAGACGCAGGCGGACTTCCCGAGGCGCAGCGGTCGCTGTCTGCGGTGCGATGCTCGGGATTGCCGGAGCCGGTCTCGGTGCCGGACTGCTCGCGCTGCTGATCGCGCTCCCGCGCGCCGGCTCCGGCGACAAGTGCGGGCCGCCGGGCGCCGGCGCCTCGCCGGCGATCGCCATCGGTCCAGCCGGTACCGGCCGGTTCGTCGGGGCGACCGAGTACGGCGGCCCCGGTGACCCCTCGAGCGGCGTCCTCGGCGCATCGGGCGCGAACCTGCTCCAGCACCCCGACAGCTACGCGGAGCTCGGCGGCGCCAGCTTCCAGACGGCCACCGCGATGGGCGGCCTTCCGTACATGACCCCCCTGCGGATCACCTGGGGAGGTCATTCCGCAATCGCCTACAAGCGCGACTTCGGGCTCGGGGGCGGTCCGGTCGCGGGCCTGCCGCGGGTGATCGACCTTTGGTGGCAGCTGGCCGAGCGTCTCGCGATCCCGTATGAGGGCGGCCGCTGGTCGGGCCCGGTGCGGGTCGGCCGTCCGCCGAACGCGGGAGCAGGAGAGCTTCTCGGTCAGACCACCGCGGGCGACGGCGCGTTGCTCTCACCGCCTGCGCCGGCGCAGGACCCGGCCGCGTGCGCACCGATTGCGCTCGGCGGCGTGCCGGTGACCTCGGGGGATCGCGCCAGGCTGCTGCGCAACGGGCTCGCGGCCGCGCCCGCCACGGCGCCCCCCGCGGTCAAGGAGATCATCGCGGCGGGCAACCAGATCGCCGGCAAGCCGTACGTGTACGGCGCCGGACACGGCGTCCCGCTGTCGGCGATTGCGTCCGCGTATGACTGCTCGAGCAGCGTCGAGCACCTGCTGTACGGCGCGCGCCTCGTTGCGGTCACCGATGGCGCGGCGTCCGCGGCGCTGGAGTCCTTCGGGCAGCCCGGGCCGGGGCGGTGGGTGACGCTATACGCCAACGCGTCTCACGTGTTCATGTACGTCGGCGGGCTGCGCTGGGACACCCACGATGCCGCCGGACCCGGGGACGGAAGCGCGGGCATCGGGTGGCACCCGCTGGTGCGCAGCTCCGACGGCTTCGTCGCCCGGCACCCGCAGGGGCTGTGAGCGCCCGCGCGGCGATCTCCTCGGCCATCGCGGCGCTCGCCGCCATCGCTGCCATCGCGCTCGGTGGCTGCTCGGCGCTGGGCGCACCGGCGGCGCCGAGCGGATCGGCCGCGAGCGTCGCCAGGGCCCAGACCACGCACGAGTACCCGGCGCCCTCGCCGCCGCCCGAGCGAGCCGCCGCGGGCGCCCCGACGGCGACCGAGGCGATTCGCAGGTTCGCAGGCGCCTACATCAACTGGACCGCGCGGACGGTCGCCGCCGACATGCGGACGCTGGCCGCGGGGTGCGTCGGCCAGGCTCGCTCGGCGTTGGTGCTCGCCGCCGCGCAGACGGCTAACGACTACGAGTTGCGGCGCGGCGGGATCTCCAACAGCGGCTCGGTCGAGGCCGTCGCGCCATTGCCGGGAGCCCGGGGCCGCTACGTGGTCGTGACCCGCGAGCTGACGAGCGCCACCGGCACCACCGCCTACCAGGGCCTGCGCCCCGCGTGGCACCTGGCAATCGCGACGGTCGTGTCGATGGCCGGCGGCCGTTGGGTGGTGAGCGGGTGGCAGCCCGAGAGCTGAGGCGAGGCCGCGCTCAGGTTTTTGGTGGCGTTGCGGGCACAGCCCGCTCTGCTGCGTTTGGTTCCATATCGACCCACACGCAGCACACCCGCCGGGTCGCGGCCGGTCAGTGCGCCGCGACATTCAGCGCGACCGCGATCAGGAAGCACAGCAGCGCCGCCGCCCTGATCGCAAACCCGGCGCGGTCTCCCGGGCGGCCCGTGACCATGCCCGCGATCGCGACGATCAGGCAGACCACCGCGATCAGCGCGAAGACGACCGCGAGCGCGCGCACGGCTGGTTTGTACTCCTTCCGGGCACCCGTCCTATCCTGGACGTCGGCTTTCGATGACCCAATACATCTTCACCACCTATCGGCTGTCCCGCCGCTTCCCGCCCGACCGCGACGTGCTCGTCGACATCTCGCTGTCGTTTCTGCCGGGGGCCAAGATCGGCGTGCTGGGCTACAACGGCGCCGGCAAGTCGACGCTGTTGCGGATCATGGCCGGCCTCGACACCGGTTTTGACGGGCAGGCGCAGCTGGCGCCGGGTGCGACCGTCGGGCTGCTCGAGCAAGAGCCGCAGCTCGATGCGACCAAGGACGTCCGCGGCAATGTCGAGGAGGGCGTGGCCGAGGTGCGGGCGCTGCTGGATCGCTTCAACGACCTCTCGATGAACTACTCCGAGGACACCGCCGACGAGTTCGCCACGGTCCAGGAGCGGATCGACGCCGTGGATGGCTGGAACCTCGACACCACGCTCGAGATCGCGATGGATGCGTTGCGCTGTCCGCCCCCCGACGCCGATGTCTCCACGCTCTCGGGTGGGGAGCGGCGGCGGGTGGCACTGTGCCGGCTGCTGCTCCGCCAACCCGACCTGCTGCTGCTCGACGAGCCGACCAACCACCTCGACGCGGAATCGGTGGCCTGGCTGGAGCGCCACCTGCGCGACTATCGCGGCACGGTGGTCGCGATCACGCACGACCGCTACTTCCTCGACAACGTCGCGGGCTGGATCCTCGAACTCGATCGCGGGCGCGGGATCCCTTACGAGGGCAACTACACGGGATGGCTGGAGCAGAAGCGCGCCCGGCTGGAGACCGAGGCCAAGCAGGAAAGCGCCCGCCGTCGCACGATCGATCAGGAGCTCGAGTGGGTCAGGCTCAATGCGAGCGCCCGGCGCAACAAGCCCAAGGCGCGACTGAACGCCTACGAAGCGCTGCTTGCGCAGGATCGCAACGTCAAGCTCGACCAGGTGCAGATCCACATTCCGGCCGGCCCCCGCCTCGGTGAGGTGGTCGTCGACGCCGACGGCTTGCGCAAGGCCTACGGCGACCGGCTGCTGATCGATGACCTCTCCTTCAAGCTTCCCCGCGGCGGGATCGTCGGCGCGATCGGGCCCAACGGCGCCGGCAAGACGACGCTGCTGCGGATGATCACCGGCCAGGAACGGCCCGACGCGGGCAGCCTGCGCCTCGGTGACACGGTCGCGCTCGCCTACGTGGACCAGTCGCGGGACGCTCTGGACCCCGACAAGACCGTGTGGGAGGAAGTCTCCGGCGGCGCCGACCAGATCACGCTCGGCGACCGGACGATCAACAGCCGCGCGTACGTCGCCGGCTTCAACTTCAAGGGCTCCGACCAGCAGAAGCGCGTCGCCAAGCTCTCGGGCGGCGAGCGAAACCGCCTGCACCTCGCGAAGCTGCTGCGCACGGGCGGCAACATGCTGCTACTCGACGAGCCCACAAACGACCTCGACGTCGACACGCTGCGGGCCCTCGAGGAAGCGCTGCTGGCATTCGCCGGCTGCGCCGTCGTGGTCTCCCACGACCGGTGGTTCTTGGACCGGATCGCCACCCACGTGCTGGCGTTCGAGGGTGACTCCCAGGTCCGATGGTTCGAGGGCAACTTCGAGGCCTACGAGAGCTTCCGCCACGAGCAGCTCGGGGCCGACGCCGACCGGCCCAAGCGGATCACGTACAAGAAGCTGGTTCGCGGGTAGGCGGGATCAGCCTCGCGGCCGCGAACCGCCTCAAACCCCCAGCGTCTCGAGCGCGCCGCGCAGCTCGATCGCGTCGCAGGCGACCGCGTCGGCGCCCGACAGCTCCTCCGCGCCGTAGGGTCCGCTCGCCACGGCAACACAGCGCACCCCGTCGGCCCTAGCACAGGCGATGTCGCGCGGCGTGTCGCCGATCACGATCGTCAGCTTGCGCGCGTACGGAGCGCCGGCCGACCCGGCGCGTCGACGCGCGATCGCCGGCAGCGCGGCGCGATCCTCGGCATCGGAGCCGAAGGCCCCCGGACTGCCCGCAAACCAGCGCGAGAGGCCCGCTCGTGCGAGCTTGAGTCGCGCGACGGCCTCGTAGTTGCCGGTGAGCAGCCCCAGCACCAAATCGCCGCGGTCCGAAAGATCGGCCAGCAGCTCGGGGATGCCCGCGAGCACCGTGTGCGAGAGGTCATGGGGACATAGCCGGGCGTACGCGCGCGAGCATTCCTCCTGCACCTCGTCGGCGCGTTCATCGATCCGCAGCGCGGACACGCCGGCGTTGATCAGGATCGCGCGGGCGATCTCGCCGTCGGTGCGGCCCGCCGCTGAGAGCGGACGGCGCCCGACCTCGGCGTCGACGCCGTGCACCGCCATCAGCGCCTCGTGCATGGCGTCGCGATGGGCGGCGGTCGCGCCGGCCACGAGCGTGCCGTCGATGTCGAACAGCAGGAGCATGCCGCCGCCGCGCTCAGCGTTCGAACGACATGCCCCGCTCGAGCCGCTTCGCGAACGCGGCGATCAGCCGCGCCGCGGCGTCGATGTCGTTCAGCGACACCATCTCGACCGGCGAGTGCATGTAGCGGCTCGGGACCGACACCAGGCCGGTCGGGATGCCGGCTCGGCTCAAGTGGATCGCGTCGGCGTCGGTCCCGGTTCCTCTGCCGAGCGACTCGACGCTGAATTCGATGCTCTCCTCGGTGCCCGCGTCGTAGAGCAGCTCGAACACGCGCGGATGCAGGCTGGTGCCTCGGGCGATCACGGGCCCCGAGCCGAGCGTGTGCTTGGTGATCGGGCCGAGCTCGATGCCCGGTTGATCGGTGGCGAACGTGAGATCGACGACGATCGCCACGTCGGGTTCGTGCGCGAACGCGCTGGTCCGCGCGCCGGCGAACGTCGTCTCCTCCTGAACGACCGCGAACGCGATCACGTCTCCCGGTGCGCCGCCCCCTTCGGCGACGAGGCGTGCGGCCTCGGCCGCCACGAAGCACCCGACCCGGTTGTCGAGCGCTCTGGAGATCAGACGCCCGTTTGGCAGCTCGGCCGGCGCGGCGTCGATCACCGCCACGTCACCGATCCGCACGAGCTCCCGGGCCTCCTCGCCGCTCTTGGCGCCGATGTCGATGTGGAGGTCCTTCGTTTCCGGCGCCTTCTTGCGCTCCTCCTCTTTGAGCAGGTGGACCGGCTTGCGGGCGATCACGCCGGTCAGACGCCCGTTTCGGGTGTCGATTGCCACCCGCTGACCGACCAGCACCACCGTGTCCCAGCCCCCCACCTGGCCGAAGCGCAGGTATCCGTCGTCGTCGATGTGAGAGATGTGGACGCCGATCTCGTCAATGTGGCCGACGATCGCGAGCGACGGTCCGCCCGC
The DNA here is from genome assembly GCA_963723675.1 of uncultured Solirubrobacterales bacterium. Lineage (GTDB taxonomy): Bacteria > Actinomycetota > Thermoleophilia > Solirubrobacterales > Solirubrobacteraceae > Palsa-465. The sequence goes on from CAVRRW010000001.1 coordinate 539,874, forward strand.
CGTGCCGGGGACGCGGGCATATGAGGACCCGACGTGGTCGGAGCCGACGTCTTGTGCGAACGCCGCGCAGCCCTCCCGCCACGCGCGAGCCGCGGCGACCTCGTGGCCGGAGGGACCGCTCGCGGTCAGCAGGCTTGTCAGCAGCTCCGGGGCTGGCACGCGGGGAAGGCTATTGACAAAGTGAAACCGGCGGCAGTGCGCGGTACCCGGCGCCGGTCCGCTGTACCCGGCGCCGGTCCGCTGTACCCGGCGCCGGTCGGCTGTACCCGGCGCCGGTCTACGGGTACCGGGCGCCGATCTCCCGGTACCTTCTAGCAATGGCCGACGAGTCGCTGACCGCGCACACTCCCGAGTTGCTCGGAAATCTGGCGGATGAGCTGACGGCGCGGGCCGAGTCGCGCCCGATCCGCTGCGTCGAGCTGTCGGAGCTCAGCGAGCTGGCGGGCGAGCAGGAACTCAGCGAAGAGGAGGTGCAGGAGCTCTCGGACCTGCTCGAGGAGCGCGGGCTCGAGCTCCGAGACGACTGCGGGCGCCCCATCGTCGAGCAGACGAGCTACAACAACGACGACCTGGCCGAGCGCACGACCGACGCGCTGTCGCTGTTCTTGCAGGAGGTCCGGCGCCACCCGCTGCTGACGCGCGACGAGGAGGTCGGGCTGGCCAAGCGCATCGAGCGCGGAGATCTCGCCGCCAAGGAGCGCCTGGTCAACTCCAACCTCAGGCTGGTGATCTCCAACGCCCGCAAGTACGAGGGGTTTGACCTGACGTTGCTGGACCTGATCCAGGAGGGGATCCTCGGGCTGATCCGCGCAGCGGAGAAGTTCGACTATCGCAAGGGGTTCAAGTTCTCCACGTACGCGACCTTCTGGATTCGCGAGGCGATCCAGCGGGCCATCGCCAACCGGGCGCGGACGATTCGGATACCGGTGCACGTCGGGCAGCTCGAGCGAAAGATCGGCCGCGCGCAGCGCGAGCTGGTCGCGCAGCTCGGTCGGGAGCCGACCGACGAGGAAATCGCGCGCGTCGCCGACCTCGACGTGGCCGACGTGCGCCAGGCGCGCGAGGTCGCCCGCGTCGTCACCAGCCTCGACCGTCCGGTCGGCGAGGACGAGGACGCGACGCTCGGCTCATTGCTGGCAAGCGAGGACCGAGGGCCCGAGGAGGAGGTCGAGATCGCGCTCGCCCACGACGCCGTTCGCACGGCGTTGAACCGGCTGCCCGCGCCCGAGCGCGAGGTCGTCAAGCTGCGCTACGGGATCGACGTCGAGGAGCCAACGGCCCTGCGCGAAACCGGGCGCCGGCTGGGAATGACGTCGGACGCGGTGCGAAAGCTCGAGCGCAGGGCGCTGGCCGAGCTCGCCGAGAGCCGCGAGCTGGAAGGGCTCCGCCCGGCGGCGTGAGGCCGTCGAGCGGCCGGCCGGCGACCGCACCGGGACCTAGCCCTAACTCGCCAGCAGCTGCCTCAGCACGAACTGCAGGATCCCGCCGTGGCGGAAGTAGCGCTGCTCCTTGGGGGTGTCGATCCGGACCGTGACCGCGAACTGCCTGCCGTCGGCCTTGACGGTCAGCTCGCGAGGGATCGAATCGGCGCCGGCGAGGCCGGGCACGGTGAACTTCTCTCTTCCGGTGAGTCCCAGGGACTGGACGGAATCGCCGTCCTTGAACTGGAGCGGCAGCACTCCCATCCCCACGAGGTTGGAGCGGTGGATGCGCTCAAAGCTCTCCGCGATCACGGCCCGTACCCCGAGCAGCCGAGTTCCCTTGGCCGCCCAATCTCGCGACGAGCCCGATCCATACTCCTTCCCGGCGAGCACGACCAGCGGCGTCCCCTCCTCGAGGTATCGCATGGCGGCGTCATAGATCGACATCTGCTCCTGCACCAACGGCTCGCCCTGGGGACTCGCAGTCGGTGCCCGCAGGTGCAGCGTGACCCCGCCTTCGGGAAGCGGCCCCCGCCCACCCGCCAACTGGTTTCGGAGACGGATGTTGGCGAACGTCCCGCGCATCATCACCTCGTGGTTTCCACGGCGCGAGCCGTATGAGTTGAAGTCGCGCGGCGCGACACCGTGCTCGATCAGGTAACGCCCAGCGGGGCCGTCGCGCTTGATCGATCCCGCCGGCGAGATGTGGTCGGTGGTGACGCTGTCGCCGAGCACGGCGAGCACCCGCGCGTCCTCGATGTCGGCCAGCGGCTCGGGCTCGCGCGGGAGGCCTTCAAGGAACGGAGGCCGGCGGACGTAGGTCGATTCGTCGGCCCACTCGAAGCGCTCGCGACCACCGGCTCCGCCATCGGTGCCCGGCACTTGGAGCGAGTTCCAGCGCTCGTCGCCGTCGAACACCTCGCCATAGCTCTTGCGGAACATGTCCGACCGGACGGCGTCCTCGATCGTGGCGCCGACCTCGCGGGAGTCGGGCCAGATGTCCTTGAGGAACACGGGACGACCGTGGTCGTCCTCGCCGAGCGGCTCGTCGTAGAGGTCGATGTCCATCGTCCCCGCGAGCGCGTAGGCCACGCACAAGGGCGGCGATGCGAGGTAGTTCATCTTCACGTCGGGATTGATCCGACCCTCGAAGTTGCGATTGCCCGACAGGACCGATACGACCGCCAGGTCGTATTCCTCGACCGCGGCCGAGATCTCCTCTGGGAGCGGGCCGCTGTTGCCGATGCAGGTGGTGCAGCCATAGCCCACCAGGTGAAAGCCGAGCGCCTCGAGGTGTTCGGTCAGGCCCGCGCGGTCGAGGTACTCGGTCACGACCTTCGACCCAGGCGCCAGCGAAGTCTTCACCCACGGCTTGACGGTCAGGCCGCGCTGCACCGCGTTTCGCGCGAGGATCCCGGCGCCGAGCATCACCGATGGATTGGAGGTGTTGGTGCAGCTCGTGATCGCGGCGATCACGACGTGACCGTGGTCGAGCTCGGTCTCGGTGCCGTTGGCGAGCGTCACCGGTACGCGGGTCCGGTTGCGTTCGGAGACCTGGACGCCGCCGGTGCCGCCCTGGGGCTCGTAGCCGTCGCCGTTGGGAACGTGGGTAGAGACGGGGTCGCTCGCGGGAAAGCTCTCGGCCACCGCCTCGTCCTCGGGATCTTCCTCGGGCAGGTAGCCCTCGAGCGCCATTCGGAACCCCTGCTTTGACTCGGTCAGCGAGACTCGGTCCTGCGGGCGTTTCGGCCCGGCGATGCTCGGGACGACCGTGGCGAGATCCAGTTCGAGTTGCTCGCTGAACGTCGGCTCCTCGGAGTCCTCGTCGTGCCACAGGCCCTGCTCCTTGGCATATGCCTCGACCAGCTCGATCAGCTCCCGCGGGCGCCCCGAGAACTCCAGGTAACGCAGCGTCTCGGCGTCGATCGGGAAGATCGCGCAGGTCGAGCCGAACTCGGGCGACATGTTGCCGATCGTGGCGCGGTCGGCGAGTGGCAGGTTCGCGAGCCCGGCCCCGTGGAACTCGACAAATTTCCCGACCACCCCGCGGCTCCGGAGCACTTCGGTGACGGTCAGCACCAGGTCGGTGGCGGTCGCCCCCTCGTGCAGCTCGCCGGTCAGCTTGAACCCGAGCACCTGGGGGATCAGCATCGACATCGGCTGGCCGAGCATCGCCGCCTCTGCTTCGATCCCGCCGACGCCCCAGCCCAGCACGCCGAGGCCGTTGACCATCGTCGTGTGCGAATCGGTGCCGACGAGCGTGTCCGGATAAGCCTGGGGGTGGGTGGGGTCGGATTCGTTGACGAACACGACCCGCGCGAGGTACTCGAGGTTGACCTGGTGGACGATCCCGGTCTCCGGAGGCACGACAGAAAAGTTTTCAAACGCGCTCTGCCCCCAGCGAAGAAACGCGTACCGCTCGCGGTTGCGCTCAAACTCGAGCTCGGCGTTGCGCTGGAAGGCCATGCGCGAGCCGAACTCGTCGACCTGCACGGAGTGATCGATCACGAGATCGGCGGGCACGAGCGGATTGATCTTGCTCGGGTCGCCGCCCATCTCGCGCATCGCGTCTCGCATCGCCGCCAGGTCCACGACCGCGGGCACCCCGGTGAAGTCCTGCATCAGCACCCGGGCGGGCGTGAACGCGATCTCGTCGCTGGGCTGGGCGCGGGCATTCCACGCGGCGAGCGCCTCGATGTCGGCGGCGCGGATCGACTCGCCGTCCTCGTTGCGAAGCAGATTCTCGAGCAGGACCTTCAGCGAGAACGGCAGGCGTGCTACGTCGTAGCCCGCTTGCAGCGCGTCCAGTCGAAAGATCTCATACGAGCGTCCTCCGACCTGGAGGGCCGCCCTGGCGTCGAAACTGTTGGTTGTCAAGTCTCAGCTCCTGGTCCGGTGGTCCCACCTACTCTAGTCTCGCGAGTCGTGGCCCCCCGACCGGGGACCACGTGGTGGTCGCGCCGCGAGCGGGCTCGTGGCGGGCGGGTGTGATCGACGCCGCCCAGGGAACGCCGCTGCCGGGCGACCGACACTCGTCAAGGGAGCCAGACTGCGCTTGAAGCCGCACAGAGAGCCTGCCGCGCGGTCAGCTCGAGTTCCGGCGCCCGGTCAGTTCGAGTTCCGGCGCCGGTAGCATCTATGACTGCCGGGGACGCGCGTCGTTGATCCTGCACTCCGCAGGCGGCAGTGGGGTATGACGCCGCGCTCAAGCTTTGCGCCTTCTCAACCGAAAACCTAAACCGGTGCGTCTCTGTCTCGTCATTGCCCTGGTCGCCGCGACAGCGGCGGCGTGCGCGCCGGCCGCGTTCGCCGACACCACCGACAGTTCCAACTGGGCCGGCTACGCGGTCCATCGACCGGGCGTGTCGTTCCGCACGGTGTCGGGAACATGGCGCCAGCCAAACGTCTCGTGCACCCCCGGCACGCCGACCTACTCGGCGTTCTGGATCGGTCTCGGCGGCTATGGGCTGAACGCTCCCGCGCTTGAGCAGGCCGGGACGGAGGTCGACTGCAACGCCGACGGCAAGCCCATCTCGAGCGCGTGGTATGAGCTCGTTCCGGCCCCCTCCACACCCATCAAGCTGACGGTGCACCCCGGTGACCTGGTGCGCGCCGGGGTCACCGTCGCCGGGCGTCGCATCTCGATCCGGCTCGACGACGTCACCAGCCGCCGAGGCTTCCACAAGACCTTCTCCACGCCGACGATCGACGTCTCCTCGGCCGAATGGATCGTCGAAGCGCCGTCTGACTGCGTCAGCGCCAACTCCTGCCAGACGCTACCCCTGGCCGACTTCGCCTCGACCAGGTTCGGGTCCGCCTCCGTCCGGTCGAGCACCGGACACGCGGGCCCGATCTCCGATCCCGCCTGGCGCTGGACCAAGATCACGCTGACGCCCCCGGGCCGACGATTTTCCACCTACCAGGTGCCGGGTTCCGCGGCCGCCACCGCGATGCCGTCGTCGCTCCTCTCCGAGGGGAGCTCGTTCGAGGTCAGCTACGCGCGCGTCTTCGAGCAGGGCAGCACAGTGCGGCGCGGCAGAGGCGCCGCGGTCCGGTCGGCGTCGCTGATTCACCCGGGTCGCTGAGGCGCGGATCTCGCAGCCCCGCCGCCTACAACCCCGGTGGATGCCTCGCCACGAACCCGCCGGTGGACGCCATCGACTGCGACCACCGAGTGCCGCCCTCCGAGAGCGCGACCGTGTCGAAGCGCCATCCGGCGACGACCATGAAGGCGTGGCCGGCGTTGGCGTACACCGTGATCCACTTGCCGGGGCCGGGGCCTCCCCAGCTCTCAAAGCCGGTCGAGTCCAGCGGTGAGGTCAGCAGGCCGGCGGCCGCCAGCGCATAGCTGACCGAGCCCGAGCAGTCATAGCCGCTGGCGTGGAAGGAGCCGTGCCCGCCGCCCCACACATAGGGGAGCGTGGCGATCGCGTTGCCGGCCGCGATCACTTGGGCGACCGCCGCCGGCGCCCCGGGCGGCGCTTGGACCATGCCGCCGGTGTTGATCGCCAGCCCGCCGACGTTGGTGGCGCCGGACGCGCCGGGCCCCCGAGCGACGGCGGCCCGGGCCGCCGCGGCGGCCTCGGCGGCGGCCTTCTTTTCGAGCCCGCGCAGCCGGTCATTGATGTCATGCAGCTTCGAGGCCGCCCGCGAGCGGGCGCCGAGCTCGGACAGCTGCCGCGTCAGCAACGCGCCCTGGAGCGCGGCGACGTGGTTGCGCTGGCCCAGGACCTCGATCGTGAGGGCACGGTCGCGCTGTTCGAGGTTGGCCAGCCGGTTGGCCTCTCGCGTGACCTGCGCCCGCGCCGTCCGGGTCGCGGCGACGATCGCGGCGTCCTGGTGACCGATTCGCTGCAGGAAGCTCACCCGCTCCAGCAGATCGGTGAACCCGCGCGACTCGAGGATCACGCTGACCAGGTCCGGGCGCTGCCCCTCGTAGTCGGCCACGAGGTTGGCCGCGAGCGCGGTCGAGGCGCGGTGAAGCTGGTTTTCAAGCACGACAAGGCGATCGCGGGCAGCTATGAGGGCCGTCTGGACGCCACGGAGCTGGGCCTCGCGCGTTGCCAGATTGCGTTGCAGGACCGCCAGGCGGTCCCGGGCGGCGTTCAGGCCGCCGGTGGTCGTACGAATGCGGGCGCTATCGGCCGCGATCTCCGCTCGCAACGAGGCCGCCGCGGACTTGCCCGCGTTGATCTGGCTTTGGAGGTCCCCGGAGCTGCTGCCGGTACTCGCCAGGATCGCCACGGCCGCCGCAGTGACCGCGAAGAGGGCGGCGAGGGCCCGCGGTACCGAATGGCGTCGGATGGCTAGGAGGAGCAATGCAGGCAGGACAGCTGGGAGTGCGGCAAACCGCGACGGCGGCCGCCCGAATGGCGCGGCGCCGCTCGTCACAAGGGCCTCGGGGGACAGGCGCGCAGCACGCTAACACGACCCGTCGTGGCGGTGTCACGCGGTCCTGCGTCTGCAATAAATCCTGCAAACCGACGATTTGCACGATTTTGCGACCGGTCACCGGGGCCCTCGGCAACTGCGTCGATGCGCGGCGTTTGCTGCAATACTCGATGCGTGCACAGGTGGCGCAAGATCCTTGGAATCGTCGTCTTGATCGCCGGGCTCGCGCTGGTCGCGCCGACCGCGGCGCTCGCGTCGGGCCCCGGCAACTCGGCCGGCGATCAGCAGTACATCGACCCGCTTGGAGGTGGCTCGACCAGCTCGGGCTCGGGCTCCGGTTCGAGTTCGGGTTCGCAGACCACCCATGCGTCGCCATCGCCGACCGCGACCTCGTCGCCGAGCACGAGCTCGTCGTCGCCGGCGACCTCGTCCCAGTCGTCCTCCACCTCGTCGGCCGCGGGATCGAGCACGACCACGAGCACGAGTCCGACCGCCACGACCACCGCTTCGACCGCCTCGGGCGCGGATCCGGGTTCGGCGGCGACGTTGCCGCGCACGGGCTTTGACACGTGGCTCGCGGTCGCGATCGGAGTTGGGTTGGTCGGGTCCGGGCTGGGGCTCCGCCGGGCGCTGCGCGAGCAGTAGTGGCCGGCCGCACAACCGTGGCCGGCCCCGCGCCGTCGGCGCCGGAGGCGGCCGCCAAAGGCCGCGGCGCCGCTCCCGGGTCCGCTGCGCAGATCGCGATCAACGCGCGCGCGGCGGTCCGCAGCGAGATCGGGGGCGTCGAGCGCCTGGCGCGCGAGATGGCGCGGCGGCTGCCTGCCCTGCGCCCGGATCGCTATCGCGTGATCCGGCCACCAGCCGGCCTTGCCCATCGTGCCGGGCACGCCTGGGAGCAGTCGGTGCTCCCTGCCCGGGCGGCGGGGTGCGCGCTGCTGTACTCGCCGGCCAACCTCGCCCCGGTGCTCTACCGCCGCAACGTGGTAGTGATCCCGGATGCCGCCACGCTGAGGCATCCGGAGGCGTTTTCGCGGGTGTTCGTCGCATATCAGCGCCGCGTATTGCCGTCGCTGGCACGCGGCGCGCGACTGCTGATCACCCTCTCGGAGTTCGCGCGAGCCGAGCTCATCGAAGTCCTCGGCGCGGCACCGGAGCGCGTGGCTGTGATCCCCGGGGGGGTGGACGAGCGCTTCTTCGCCGATCCGGACCCTGGCCCAGCCGCCGAGCGCCACGGGCTTGATCGCCCCTATGTCCTCGCCGTCGGGACGATGTCCGCCCGCAAGAACTTGGCGGTGTTGGAGCCGGCCGCCGCGGCGCTCTCCGAGCGTGCGATCGATCTCGTGCTGGCGGGGTCTGACCGGGGCTACCTGCGAGGTCCGGGCGCGGGGCTGCGGCGGCTCGGGTACGTCGCCGACCAGCACCTGCCGGGGCTGTACGCCGGCGCGCGCGCATTCGTGATGCCCTCGACTTATGAGGGGTTTGGCCTTCCCTGCCTGGAGGCGATGGCGTCGGGAACGCCGGTCGTCGCCGCCGACGCCGGGGCGCTGCCCGAGACATGCGGTGACGGCGCTCTGCTCGCCGATCCCCGGGAGCCTGGCGAGTTCGCGGAGGCGCTGGTGGCTGCCGCCTGTGACGAGGCGGTCCGCGAACCCCTGGTGCGAGCGGGGCGTCGGCGGGCCGCGAGCTTTCCCTGGAGCCGGGCGGCCGCGCTCACCGACGCTGCGCTGAGCGGACTGATCGAGCAGCACCCGTGACCGCACCGATCGGACGGGCCCGGTGTTAACAATCGCCGCCATGCTGCGCGCAAGCCGTTGCAGATGGGGGCTCCTCGCCGTGCTCGTACTGACATCTTTGCTGGTGTCGACGGGCGCCGCGTCGGCGCGTGCGCACCGTTCGACGAAGCCGGCCGCCGTGCCGCCGGGGTTCGTGGGGATGGACGTGGACGGCCCCTTGTTCCCAGTCACAGATCCGGGCCTCGATCTCGCCACGCAGCTGGACACGATGGTGTCCAGCGGCGTGGAGAGCCTGCGGGCGACGTTTGACTGGGCCGGCGCACAGCCCTACCGCAACTGGAGCGAGGTCCCCGCGACCGACAAGGGCGAGTTCACCGACGTCGGCGGGATCCCGACGCGGTTCACCACGCTTGACGAGATCGTCGGCCTCGCCGCCGGGCGCCGGCTGACCCTGATGCCCACCGTGCTGAACGCGCCCGGATGGGACGCGGCATCGGACCGGGGGAGCCTGGTCGCCAGGCCCAGGTCGGTGGCGCCCTACGCGAACTTCGTCAGGGCCCTGGTGCGCCGCTATGGGCCGAGGGGGAACTTCTGGATCAACTCCGGGATCCCGAAGGTGCCGGTCCGGATGTGGCAGATCTGGAACGAGCCCAACATCAGGGTGTTCTGGTCGGCGCAGCCCTACGCGAAATCGTATGTGGCGCTGTTGAAGGCGGCGCACGCGGCGATCAAGGGCGCGGATCCGGGAGCAAAGGTGGTGCTGGCGGGCTTGCCGAACTTCTCGTGGGTCGCCCTCGACCGGATCTACAAGGTCCGCGGAGCCCGTTCGCTGTTCGACCTCGTCGCCGTTCACCCCTACACCAAGGAGCCCGCCGGCGTGATCACGATCCTGAGCAGGGTCCGCGCCGCGATGGCAGCCGCCGGCGATGGCCGCAAGCCGATGCTGGCCGACGAGATCAGCTGGCCCTCCTCGCGCGGCCAGACCCCCCACACCACCGGCTTTGACTTCGCCACGACGCCCGGCGGCCAGGCGCACAATCTCAGCGTGCTGCTGCCGCTGCTGGGCAAGGATCGCGTCAAGCTGCGGCTTGCCGGTTTCTACTACTACACCTGGATGGGTCTCGAGCACCGCAATGCGCTGGCGTTCGACTTCGCCGGGCTGCTGCGTTTCAGCTCGGGCAAGGTCACCGAGAAGCCGGCGTTCGAGGTGTTCCGCCGCGACGCGCTCGCGCTCGAGCAATGCCGCGCGAAGATCGCGATCGCCACCCGCTGTACGAAGCGCGCCTGACGCGACCGGCGGTCGCGGACTCAGCAGGCCCGGATTGGCGCTGCCGGCGCCGTGGCCCGCCGCAGACCCTCGGCGAACGCGGCCGAGTCGGGCGTGCCCGCGCCGCCCGGCCCGTGGATCCCGAACCAGTCCTCGCCATTGTGAGGGTCGCGCTGCGGGGTGACCCAGGTGTAGAAGACCGTCGCGGCGACGCCGCAGTTGACGTGGCCGAGCGCCGCCAAGGTCGACGTGATGTAGCCGGGCCGCAGGCGCTCGGGCAGATAGTTGGGGTGGCTGGGAGGATCGGTCGTCCAGCCGACCTCCGTGATGTACAGCGGCACCGCGTCGAGCCCGACGGCGGCGAGCACCCGACGCGCCTCGGCGACGTTTGCCAGGACCGCGAACGGGTTGGCGCCGTAGGGGTGCAGGCCGATGCCGTCGATGTGACCGCGCAGGTCGGGGCGTGCCGCGAGCATCGCCGGCAGGAACGAGGCGACGTGCGTCAGGCCCCCGACGATCACCGACGCCGCCGGGTCGACGGCAGCGATCGCGTTGCGCGCGGCCGTGTACAGGTCCGCGTAGCGCCCCGCATCGGGCGTGGGTCGCCAGAACGCCTGGTTGTCGGGCTCGTTCCAGATCTCGTACGTGTCGACCGGCGCCGCGGTCAGGTCGGGATGATCACGCCAGAACGCCCCGCCCGCCCCGTAGCGGGCCGCAAACGCGCCCGCATAGGCCGCGTAGTCGGTCACCGAGGCCGGCGGCGAGTGGTCCACGCCGGCAACCGACTGCGCCCAGGGCGCCGTGTAGTCGATGATCGGTAGCCACTGCAGCCCGTGCTCGGCGAGGGCCATGGCGATCGCGTCGTCGAAGCTCCAGTCGTAGCGATGCACGCCGCCGGCCGGCGCCGTCGGCTCCGCCGCCTCCCACAGCGCATCGCTGCGCGCCACCGTCGCGCCGGTCGCGCGCAATGCCCGCAACTGGGCGGCGATCTGTGCGGGGGCGTAGGTGCGGTCGTCGAACAGCCGGTTGACGTTGATGCCGAACTGCTGCTTCGCCGGCGCCGGCCTGGCGGGCGGGCCCGCCCCTGCCGGCGCGGGAGGTGTGCTGGTTGTCGTCCCGCTCGGCGCCGTCCCCGCACTCGTCTGTCGGTTCTCCGACCCGCCCGACAGCGCGATCGCGGCGCCGATGATCACGAGCACGATCGCGGCGGCCCCGCCGGCGAGCAACACGGCGCGCCGCCGCGAGCGCCCTCCGGGCGCTTCGGGCTCAGGCCCGTCCATCGGTTCGCCGGACGCGCCGCAGCGCAGCCAGCTGCCGGCGCTCCCTGGACGCGGAGCGCCCCAGCAACCGCTTGACCGCGATGCGCGAGGCGAACGTCACGGCCTGGGAGGCGTCGTCCAGTCGCGCTCGCCGCGGACCCAGGCGCCGGCCGACGACCTCGCGCCGAGCCCGGGACAGCAACTCGAACGCCTCGCCTCCGAACGCCGCCCGGGAGGAGTGCGCGCGGTGATGGATCACACGGGCCATCGGCCAGAACCATGTCTCGATCCCGGCCTGCGCCGCCCGTAGCCCCAGATCGAGGTCCTCCGCGTACAGGAAGATCTGCTCGTCGAACGGGCCGAGCCGGCGAAGCGTGTCGGTGCGCGCCAACAGCGCGCAGCCCACCGCCCACCCCACGGGCCGCGGCGCGCGAGCCCCCCAGGGCGCCAGCGCGGTGCCGGGAGCGATGCCCGGCGGCACCACCGAACGCATCACGTCGGCGAGCGTGGCCGGCGCCGGATGAACCGAATCCTGGCGCGAGCCGTCCGGATGCAGCACGAGCGGCGCCAGCAGACGGTCCGGTCGCCGGGGATCCAGCGCCTCGGCGGCAAGTTCCAACAGCGAGTCGTCGACGAGCTCGACGTCAGGATTGACGAGCGCCGTCACCGGTTCGCGGATCTCCTCGATGCCGCGGTTGCTCGCGCGGCCGAAGCCCACGTTCTGATCGAGGGCCACGGTCACGGCGGAGCCGATCCAGCGAGTGACGGCGACGGTGTCGTCGTGCGAGGCGCAGTCGACGACCACCAGCCTGACCCCCGGCAGGTGGCGCTCGACGGACCGCGCCAGCGTCTGCAAATGTGACGCCGAGTTGTGGGTCACCGTCACCAGCGCTAGGTCGCCCGTCGGCGGCTTGTTCGCCTTGCCGGCGAGCAACGGCTTCAGCGCCGCCGCGTACGCGGCCCGCGACGAGGCAGCGTCAAACCGCGACCGGACGCGCGCCCGGCCCGCCCGGCCCATCGTGGCCGCCCGGTCGGGATCGGAGACCACCTCCACGATCGCCCTCGCCGCGGCCTCGGCGTCCCCCGGTCGATACAGCACGCCACAGGAGTCGTCGACGATCTCCGCCGGCCCAGCCGCAGCCGGAACGATCGCCGGACGGCCCGCCGCCAGCGCCTCGAGCACCACGATCCCGAACGGCTCGGCCTCGGCGCAGTGAAGGAGGCATGTGGCGCGCGCCAGGTCGGCCCGCGGATCGCCGGCCGCGCCGGCGAAGTCGACTGCGCCCGCGAGGTCGGTTCTGCTCGCGCGTTCGAGGAGCCCCTCCAGGAGGGCCGAGCCGTCGTCGCGCAGCGGCGCGCCCACCAGCCTGAGGCGAACGTCGGGTTGCGAGCGCCTGGCGAGGGCGCAGGCTTCGAGCGCCAGATCTGGCCGCTTCCAGGGCACCAGGGCGCCGAGGACGAGCACCTCGGGTGGCTGAATGGGGGCAATGTCCTGGGGAAATCCACCGACGTCCACCCCGGGGTAGACGACGCGGACGCGTCGCGCGAGCTCCCCGCCGCGATCGAGGTCCTCCGCCGCCGTCCGCGAGAGGGTCGTCACCAGGTCGGCTCGCCGCGCCGCGGCGCGCACGACCGCGCCGATCCACGGCCCGGGGAGCAGATCGTTGTGCTGGAACACGACGTGACACGCCGGGCGTGGCCCGAGCAAGCAAGCAAGCGCCGTCCGCATCCCCCAGGCCACGACCACGTCCGGGCGCACCGCTCCAACCAGACGCCGCAGCTCGAGCGCGTGGGCTGTCAGCCGCGCCGGGGACAGCACGCGGTCTGAGATCGTTGCCCGCACGTTCAGGCTCCGCCTGGGCAGTGTGATCACCGTCAGTCCCCGGGCGCGCGCGCTGGTCTGGAGTGCTCCCTCGGGACAGGCCAGGACACAGTCGCTCTCCAGGCCGCTGGCGAAGTCGACCAGCAGCCTCTCCGCTCCCCCGAACTCGCCCGAGTAGCTGACGAACAAGACCATCCGCGGGAGGCTAGTGCGCCGTCCGGTGGTAGTGGCGCGTACACCAGCCGGGTACCCATAGACTGAATAGCCCGTGCCACATCTGCCCGACAGTTGTGCTGAGCATCCGCGGGTAGCGCTGGTGCATGACTTTCTGCTCGACATGAGGGGCGCCGAACGGGCCTTCCTGGAGCTGTGCAGGATGTGGCCCCAGGCCGATATCTACACCGCCGTCTACAACGACGAGGGCACCGAGGGACGGTTTGCGCAGCGCCGGGTGCACAGCTCGTTTCTGCAGCGGCTGCGGCCGACGGCGCGGACGTTCCGGGCGCTGCTGCCGCTGTATCCGGCGGCGATCGAATCGCTGGACCTGTCCGAGTACGACCTTGTGATCTCGAGCTCCTCGGCCTGGGCACATGCCGTCCTCTGCAGCGAGCGCACCGTGCACGTGAGCTATTGCCACAACCCGTTCCGCTACGCCTGGAACGACCGCGACCGAACCCTGGCTCGGCGGCGCGACCCCTTCACCCGGGCATACCTTCGCCGGCTGTTTCGCAGGTGGAGAGAGTGGGATTGGATCGCTGCACAGCGCACCGACCGCTATGTCGCGACCTCACGGATCACGCAGGCGCGCATCCGCGCCTATTTCGGCCGCGAGGCGCAGATCGTCTACCCGCCGGTCGACACCTCGCGCTTCTCGGCGGGCCCGGTCAGCGACCACTACGTCATGGTCTCCGAATTGATGCCCCACAAGCAGATCGACGTCGCCGTGGAGGCGTTCAACCAGCTGGCGCTGCCGCTGATCGTGATCGGCGATGGCCCTGCGGCGCGGCGGCTGCAACGGCAAGCCGGACGGACGATCGAGTTCGCCGGCAGGCTTCCCGACGCCGCCGTGGCCGAGGTCTTGCAGGGTGCGCGCGCGCTGGTTGTCGCCTCGGCCGAGGAGTTCGGGATCGCTGCCGTGGAGAGCCAGGCCAGCGGGCGCCCGGTGATCGCAAGGCGCGCCGGCGGTGCGCTCGAAACCGTGGTCGAGGGGCTGACGGGCTGCTTCTGGTCGGGTGGTCCTTCCGACCTTGCCCAGGCGGTGCTTCGATTCGACGACGCCGCGATCGATCCCGAGGACTGCATCCGCAACGCGGCGCGTTTCGACGTCGCCAGCTTCCGCAGCGGGATCCTCGCCGAGGTGCGGGCCGCGATCACCGGGGGGTCGCGTCCGCAAGCGGATCGCCAGCCGCTTCCGGCCACACGGCTGGTCCGGCGGGCGGTCCGGGACGCCCACCGGTAGCTCGATGCGCGCCGCAGTGCTGACAGGCGCGCGCGCCGTGCTCCTGGCCGGTCCCACTGCCCTCGCGTTCTTCAGCGGCGGCTACTTCGACGCCCCCCGCGCCTGGGCGGGCCTGATCGCCTGGGCGCTCGTGGCGGCGGCGCTGCTGGCCTCTCCCTGGCCGATCGCCAACCGGCGCGGCTGGCTGGCAATCGGCGGCCTCGGGGCGCTGGCGGCGTGGACCCTGCTCTCGACCACGTGGGCACCAATCGCCGGCAGCGCGTACCACGCCGGCCAGATCGTGTTCCTATACACAGGCACTCTGCTCGCCGCCGCTGTCCTCCTGCGGCCTCAGGCAGCACGTAAGATGGTCGAACCGGCGCTCGCGGCCGGCGCCGTGATCGTGATCGGGTATGGCATCTCAGAGCGCCTGCTCCCGGGTCTCCTTCACTTCTCGCGGTCGCTCAGCGCCCAAGGCCGCCTCGAGCAGCCCCTCACCTACTGGAACGCCATGGGTGAGCTGGCGGCGCTGGGCTTCGTGTTGGCCGCGCGCCTGGCGGGATCCACCGGCAGGCCGACGGCGGTTCGACTGGCGGCGGCCGCCGCCACGGCTCCGCTGGGCATGGGTCTGTATCTCAGCTTCTCGCGGGGGGCGCTGTTTGCCTGGGCGGCCGGGCTCGTGGTGCTGGTGGTGCTGGCCCCCCAGCGCGAGCAGCTCCGCGCCCTGGTCGTGACCGTCGCCGCCGGCGCGCTCGCGGCTGCCGCCGCCGCCCCCTTCCACGGTGTCACTTCGCTGGGCGGCGCGCAGGCGACGCGCGAACGTCAGGGGGCGATCACGCTCGCGCTGCTGGCGGTGATCGTCGTCGCAGTTGTGATGGTGCAGTGGCGTCCGGCGCACGGTCGGACCGCTACCCCGATTCGCCTCCCCCAGGCGGCGCCCTGGATCGCGCTGGGCCTGATCATCGTCGGCCTCGGGCTGGCGATCGTGGTCGGCGCCAAGGAAAAGGCCGTCAGCCCCTCGGGCGCCGGCGCCAACCGCCTGGTCACGCTGCAGAGCAACCGCTACGCATACTGGTCGGTCGCGCTGCGGGCATTCGGGCGCGAGCCGCTGCGGGGAATCGGCGCCGGCGGCTGGGCCGTCGACTGGCTCCGCTACCGCCACGTCAACGACTTCGCCCAGGACGCGCACTCACTGCCGCTGCAGACCCTCGCCGAGCTGGGGATCGTGGGGGCGGCGTTCCTGCTCGCGTTCTTCGCGGGGGTTGGCCTCAGCGCTGCCGATGCCTACCGGGCCGCGCCGGCGCTGGCGGCGGGGCCAATCGCCGCGTTCGTGGCCTACGCGGCGCACGCTCCGCTGGACTGGGACTGGCAGATGCCGGCGTTGACGCTGGTCGCGATCGTGCTGGGGGGCGCGTTGCTGGCATTGGCGGCGCCGGCGGGGCGCGCGGCGCCAGAAGAGGCCAGGATCGAGAGGGTCTCTGAGCTGGATTTGGCGGCGCGAGCGAGCTGAGCCACGACTCCGCGCGTGGCTCGGCATAATGGCGGCGGTCGATGCGGGTACTGGTAACCGGTGGCGCCGGATTCATTGGCGCCAATGTGGCGTTGAGCTTGGCCCAGCGCCACCCGGGGTGGGAGCTGGTGGCCTTGGACAACCTGCGTCGGCGGGGCGGAGAATTGAACATCCCACGGCTGCGCGCAGGCGGCGTCTCGTTCTCGCACGGCGATGTCCGCGTGCTCGATGACCTGCTGTCTCTGGGAGGGTTCGACGCGCTGGTGGAATGCTCGGCGGAGCCCTCCGCGCTGGCAGGGTTTGACGGGAGCCCTGATTATGTGGTGAAGTCGAATCTCCTCGGCGCGTACAACTGTCTCGAACTCGCTCGGCGCGATGGTGCGCACGTAGTATTCCTGTCGACCAGCCGGGTTTATCCGGTGCGAGCCCTCAGGCAGCTGGCTCTCGAGGAGACCAATACGCGCTTTGAGCTGTCCGAGGCACAGCCATTCCCAGCGGCCTCCCGCGCCGGGATCGGCGAGGCTTTCCCGCTGGATGGAGCGCGGACGCTCTACGGCTCGACGAAGCTGGCTGCGGAACTGCTGATCGACGAGTATCGCGAGACCTACGGCCTGTCGGCCGTGATCGACCGGTGCGGGGTAGTCGCCGGACCCTGGCAGATGGGCAAGGTCGACCAGGGGATCTTCACGTACTGGATGCTGGCCCACCATTTCCGGCGACCGCTGCAGTACATCGGCTTCGGCGGTCACGGCAAGCAGGTCCGCGATCTGCTGCATGTGGAGGATCTGGTGGAACTGCTGGATGAGCAGTTGTTGGATCGACGCCGGTGGGATGGGGTCAGAGTGAACGTCGGTGGGGGGCATGTCCGCAGCTTGTCTCTGCTCGAGGCGACGGCGTTGTGCGAGGAGATCTCCGGGCACCGGGTGGAATGCTCAAGCGTGTGCGAGACGAGAGCGGGCGACGTACCCGTATACATCTCTGATTGCCATGCGCTGGAGGCGCTGTCGCAATGGCGCCCACGTCACGGTGCGCGCGAGGTGCTGGCCGATATCCACGCTTGGATTTGCGCTCACGAGGAGGACCTGCGGCATGTCTTGTGAGACCTGACCGCAGTCCGATCGATAAGCTGCGGCGCCCTATGGCGACAGTGATCGTCACCGGATCCGGAGGTCTGATCGGCTCGGAGTCAGTCCGGCATTTCGTCGAGGCTGGTTACGACGTGATCGGCTTGGAAAACGATATGCGAGCGCGGTTCTTCGGCGAGGCCGCTTCGACCGCGCACACCACCGAGCGTCTGCTTCGCAGCTTCGGCGATGCGTTTCGCTCGATCGAGCTTGACATCCGTGATGCCGACGGCGTTGGTCGCGTGTTTGCGGAGGTCTCGGCCTCTCTCGAGCTGGTGATCCACACCGCGGCTCAACCATCGCACGACTGGGCTGCCACCGACCCGCAGACGGATTTCGCGATCAATGCGAACGGAACGCTGAATCTCCTCGAGGCCACCAGAGGCCATTCCCCCTCATCGACGTTCGTGTTTTGCTCCACCAACAAGGTGTACGGCGACCTGCCTAACCAGCTTCCGCTCCTCGATGCCGGAGAGCGGCTGGAGCTGCCTGAGGACCACCGCTACTTCCGGGGGATCGATGTGTCGATGTCGATCGATGCCTCGACGCATTCGCTGTTCGGCGTATCCAAAGCCGCGGCGGACCTGCTCGTGCAGGAGTACGGCCGGTATTTCGACATGCCCACCGTGTGCTTCCGGGGTGGGTGCCTGACCGGTCCCAATCACGCCGGCGCTAAGCAGCACGGCTTTCTCTCTTATTTGATGCGGTGCACGATGACCGGCGCGCCGTACCTGGTGTTCGGCTACGACGGCAAGCAGGTGCGCGACAACATCCACTCTGCCGACCTGGTCGCCGCGTTTGCAGCGTTCCATCGCGCGCCCAGGGCAGGCGGCGTCTACAACATCGGAGGCGGTCGTGACTGCAGCTGCTCGGTGCTCGAGGCGATCGAGCTCTGCGAGCAGGTCGCCGGTCGCGAGCTGGACTGGCGGCTATCGGAGCAGCACCGGATTGGCGATCACCGCTGGTGGATCTCCGATCTCGAGCCGTTTCGCCGGGATTACCCCGACTGGAACCTCACTTATAACCTCGAGAGCGTGCTGCGGGAGATAAACGCTCAGAACGCGGAGCACTGGCTGGGGACACTATGAAGCTGTCGGTGATCATGCCCGCCCAAAACGAGATCGACACGATCGCCGATGCCGTTGACAGCACCGTCGCGGAGCTGGAGCGGGTGGGAATCGAGTACGAGATCCTCGTGATCGACGACGCGAGCGGCGACGGGACCGCCGAGGCCGTAAACGCGATCGCGCAGCACAACCCGAACGTGCGCTGCGTGCGCTCACCTCTACCACCGGGATACGGCCACGCGGTACGAGCCGGCCTGGAGCTCTACGCCGGTGACGCCGTGGCGATCATGATGGCGGATCTGTCGGATTCTCCCAAAGACCTGGTGCTCTACTACCGGGTGCTCGAGCAGGGCTACGACTGCGCGTTCGGGACACGGTTCGGCAGCGGCGGTCGCACCGAGGGGTACCCGTTCCTGAAGCTCATGCTGAACCGGATCGTCAACGCGGGCATCCGCTTCCTCTTCCAGCACGGCTACAACGACACCACCAACGCCTTCAAGGCATACCGTCGTTACGTGGTCGACCAGATTCAGCCGCTCCTCTCGAGCCACTTCAACCTGACTGTCGAGATGCCGCTGAAGGCCGTCGTCCGGGGCTACAACTACGCCGTCGTACCCGTGACCTGGACCAACCGCCGCCGTGGCGTCTCGAAGCTGAAGCTCCAGGAAATGGGCAGCCGCTACGCGTTCATTATCCTTTATGTCTGGCTCGAGCACCATCTCAGCCACGGGGACTACCGGCGCAAAGACCTTCCCCGCCGCTCAAAAACGCACCCAACCGCCCTCGAGCACCCCGTGGTTACAAGGCACTAGCTCCGAGCGCCGCGGCTCGCCTTTCGCTGCGACCACCACGCCGTTGGTCCAGCGAGGGGAGAGCTCCGTAGTGCTTCGAGCTGCGCCTCGACCGTCTGCAGGCGAGCTTGAAGGACGGACACCTCATCTTCGAGCTCGAGCTCGCGGTCCGTGGGGACCCGATCCACGGTTTGCGTTGCGCGGGCCCGCAACGAGCTCGCGTCGCGACTGATGGGAGGGGCCTCGGAGAGGTCGCCTGCGAGGCCGGGCTCTTCGCGCTCGCGGCGCCAACGAGCGCCATTGAAGTCAACCTGCTCGATCGGCTCGGTGATGCCGTGTTCGCTCCGAAACTCGTCGATCGCGCGCCGGCAGGCCGGAAGGAAGAAGTAGTCGTCGCTGACCAGGTAGCCGCCCACTGAAAGACACGGGTAAAGCGCCTCGAGCGTGAGACGGGTCGCCTTGTAGGTGTCGGCGTCAAGCCGGACGACGGACCAGCGTCGGCCGCGAAGCTGCTCCATCGTCTCCTCAAAGAAGCCCGGAACGAACCGCAGCCCGCGCTCGAGCCCGAAGCGCGCGAAGTAGCCTTGCACCTCTTCGAGCGAAGGAGCGAGGAAGCCCAGGGGACTCATGTCAGTTTCGAGCTCGCGGTCCTCCGGGGCAGCATCCTCTTCCGGAGCGGGAAAACCCTGAAACGAATCCGCGACCCACACGGTGCGGTCGCGTGCGCCCAAGGCGTCGAGCGTTGCGCGCATCAGGATCGACGACCCGCCCCGCCAGGCTCCAGCCTCGATCAGGTCCCCCTCGATCTCTTCCCGCACCACGGACTCGACGCAGGTTTGAAGATCGTCCAGTCGTCGCAATCCCACCATCGTGAGCGCATTCAACGGCCAATCCCGTCCCGAGATCCGCCACCCCATCTGTTGATCGCCAGACAACTCGCGTGAGAACACGCGGCGATCGCCCGTCCAGCTGATCGTCCGGGAGCCGACCCCGCCCAGGTCGCACAGACACAGCTTCAGCACGTCCAGGTAGGACGTCCGCAGCGCGTCCGCGTCGGGAGCTGGTCCGGCCGCTCCGATGACGCGCGCCCGGACCGCGGTCTCGGGTTCGCGCACATCGTCGGGCGAGTATGAACGGTGCAGATCAGACACGATTGAACAGCCGAGGCTGCGAGCGCGAAGCCTAACCGAACCCGAGCTGGATCGGAGCACGCCCTCTCCTGGTTACACTACGCGACCTCGTGAGCATGGTCGGTATGGACATGGACCAGGTTGTGGCCTGGCTGGAGGAGCATCCGACGAGCTTTACGCTCGGACCCCACTGCGAGATCGCCAGCGATCCGGGTCAGTGGGGTCATTCGCTTGTCAACAACGCCGAGATCCTGTTGCCGTGTCTTGATGTGGTGCAGGCTCAATCCGTGGTGGAGGTGGGGGCGTACGCAGGTGACGTGACCCGGTTCCTACTCGGATGGGCCGAACGCTCCGGAGCTCGACTCTGGGCCGTCGACCCCTCCCCCCAACGCGCGCTCGTAAGACTGGCCGAGCAGCATACGAACATCGAGTTGGTTCGTGAAACGAGTCACGAAGCGCTGCGTCACATTCCGCTGCCGGACGCCGTGATCGTGGACGGTGATCACAATTACTTCACGGTGGCGGGGGAGCTCCGCCTGATCGAGCAGCAAGCGGTGGGGCAGTCCCTGCCACTGCTGGTATTCCACGATGTCGGCTGGCCCCACGCGCGCCGCGATCACTATTTTGCTCCGGAGCTGATTCCAGCTCAGCAGCGACAGCCGACCGTCAACGGCGGCCTCTTCCCAGCAGAAGCAGGCACACGCGCCGATGGCCTGCCGTACAAGTCGGTAGCGGCCCAGGAGGGCGGCCCTCACAACGGCGTTCTGACCGCGGTCGAGGACTTCGTCGAATCGCACGACGGCCTGCAGCTAGCCATCGTGCCGACGTTCTTCGGCCTCGGCGTCGTATGGCATCGGGATGCGCCGTGGGCCGAGCGCCTGAGCGAGGTACTGAGGCCGTATGACCGCCATCCGGTACTGGAGCGGGTTGAGGCCAACCGGATCCTGCACCTGGCTTCGACGCACGCTCAGGCCGTGCATACGATGGTGCAAGCGGAGAAGAACGCGCGCAAGGACGAATTTCTGCGCCGGTTGCTGGAGTCGAAGGCGTTCACGATCGCCGAGCGGATCTCGCGACTGCGCCAACGCGGCGAAGCAGCATTCTCTAAGGACGAAGTTCGCCGCTTGCTCAGCGACTGAGTCCGCCGCGTGACCTCCGCCGCGCGTTGATCTGGCGCAGCGGCCGGGTTATTCGCCAGCTGAAGCTGTCCGTTGCTCCCGCGAGCTGCCGCTGCTGCTCCCATTCGAGCGCCTGGATCTCATACATCTTCGACGCCGACAGAAGACGGGCCGTCGCGGCCTCGGCCTCGGCTCGCCGGGCGCGCAGCTTCCAGTCCGCCTCGGTCGGGGCGCCCCCGGGCATGCGGCCGTCCCACTTCTCCGACGCTTTCATGTGCGCCTCCACCCAGGTGTCGGGATCTTGTAGCACCCCCAGCGGGAAGTAGTGCGCAACCTTTAGATCCTCGATCACCACCTTGCGGTCGGCGGCACGAACCTGAGTGCAGAAGTCGAAGTCGTAGCCGTAGCGCGGGCCTAGTGACTCGTCGAACCGGACATTGCGGACCGCCCACGGCGAGAGCGCCATCAGCAGGCCGTCGACCGTGTCCACTTCGCCGCGAAGATCGACCGACTGCTCGTGGGGGTTCCAGCCGTCGGGTATGAACCCGGGAAATTCGCCCCCTAACTCGGCGGAACGATAAACCGACGACGCCCGGGCAGCGGTTCCCTCCCACCAGGCAATGCTGCGCACGCCGACGGCGCCCGCACATCCCACGACAGCGACCTCCGGATCGCCGAATGCCCGCCGTAGCTTGTGGCAGAGGAGGGGGTCGAGGATCTCGACTTGCTGGTCGACGATCACGAGAGCCTCCAGGTCTTCGTCAGCGGCGGCCTGGTCGAGGATCAGGTTGTAGGTGCGGACAACCGAACGAGGGGCCGCGTGTGCCAGCTGGGTCGAATCGGGTTCAGCGGCAAGCCGGATCCCAGGCCCTGCGAAGCGCTGGTATAGCTCGGAGTCGGTGACTGCGCAGCCGAACGCGATCATCGAGGAACCGTGCCCACGCAAGCCTGGCAACACGTACCGAGCTGAAGATCCGGGTGCACCGAGCTCATTGGCGGGCGATGATAGTGGCGCTGGGCGTGTGGGGGTCTCCTATCATCTCCGCCCCATGATCGCCTTCGGCTCGTCGGTCACCGCACCAGACGTCTATGAGCGTTGCGCGGGGCGGGGATTTCGCCTCGCGAGAGAGCCCGACTCAAGGCTGATCGCCCAGCCGGCCGCCGGCTCGATCTTTCGAAGCTATAACCTCATCCTCGACCAGGCAGCGGCTTGCGACGATCTCGAGGCGCTGGTCCTCGCTCATCAGGACGTCGAGATCGTCGATCCCTACTTTTGCCAGAAGGTACGGCGAGCATTCAGCGATCGGGATGTCGGTGTGGTCGGGTGCGTGGGCGCCATCGGCGTTCGTAGCATCGCCTGGTGGGAGGGCGCCGTGACTTGGGCGTCGTTCGTTCACCGGTACCCGGAACTGGGCGGTGGGCAGTTTCCGTCGCTGACCTGGGACAGCGACGACACGCCCCCTTACGCGCGCAAGGGCCAGGCGGACACGGTCGACGGGCTGTTGATGGTGCTATCGCCTTGGGTCGTGCGCAACATTCGATTCGACGAATCGCTCGATCTGGCGCTCCACGGCTACGACTTCGACTTGTGCCTTCAGGTCCGCGCTGCCGGTCGCAAGGTGATGACCGAGGCGCTGATGGTCATTCACCACCACTCGCTGGCACTGGTCGATGACCCGGAACCCTACGTCGACGCGCACATGAAGCTCGCGGACAAGTGGGATGGGCGATTCCCGAACGTGGGCATCGCCGCGGGGGACTGGAAGCTCCGCACGCGGCGGGCAGAGGCCGACGCGGCCGCGACCCGCACCCAGGCGAGATCCTGGCAGCTTCAAATCGATGCCCGCGTCGAGCAGCACGAGCGCGCGTTGCGTGACGTCACCGGGAGTACCAGCCTGCGAGTCACCGCGCCGCTGCGCCGGCTGCGCGCGATTCGCAGACAGGCCCTTGGAGTTGGTGGCGACCTCCGACGTCATGCGCACCCGCGCGCCGATCTGGACGCTGCAAGCGTGAACGGGCTGGAGCGTGGAGAGCGACGGCGGTGGCTGGCGAAGGGGCTGTCGAGATGATCGGATTCGGGTCCTCGATCACCGCACCGGAGGTCTACGAACGCTGCGCGCAACGAGGGTTCCGGCTCGTCGCCGAACCCGACTCGACGGTCTACTCCCAGCCCGCTGCCGGTTCGATCTTTCGTAGCTACAACCTGATCCTCGAACAGGCCGCGGGTCACGATGACCTCGAGGCGCTCGTGTTGGTGCACCAGGACGCCGAGATCGTCGATGGAGGTTTTTGCCGCAAGCTGAGGGCGACGCTGCATGATCCGGCGGTCGGACTGGTCGGGTGCGTGGGCGCCTTGGGTGTACGAAGCATCGCCTGGTGGGAGGGCTCCACGACCTGGGGCTCGTTCACGCATCGCTACCGCGAGCTCGGCGGAGGGGAGTTTCCCGCCTTCTCGTGGACCAACGACCGGCTGCCACCCTACGCGCGACTAGGAGAAGTGGAGATGGTTGACGGATTCGTGCTCGGCTTGTCGCCCTGGGCGGTGCGCAACATCCGCTTCGACGAGGCCCTGGGCCTGCCACTGCACGGCTATGACTTCGACTTCTGTCTTCAGGTTCGGGCCGCCAATAGGAAGGTCGTTACCGCCGACTTCAAGGTCGTCCATCACCATTCACTTGCCCTGGTTGGCGACCCCGAGGATTACGTGCAAGCGTATGTGAAGCTCGCCGAGAAGTGGCACGGCCGGATGCCAAACGTGGACGTGTCAGGCAGAGACTGGAAGCAACGGGCCCGGCGGGCTGAGGCCGAGGTCGCGGCGGCCCGGGCGCAGGTGTTGTCGACGCGGCTCGAGATCGACGCCCGCGAAAAGCGCCAACAGCGCGATCTCGATGACGCTCTGGGCAGCATAAGCTGGCGGATCACGGCGCCCTTGCGTCGGCTGCAGGCGCTGCGCACGCAGGGCCGCCGGCGGGACTCATGACAGGGGTATTGACCCTGTCCTCGGCGTGCCGTCGGACTGCCTTGCGGTGACCATGAGCTTTGCCGCGCCGTCCGTGGGGTCCAGCCATAGTGCCGCCTGCCCCGGCGCCACCACCAAGGCCCAGCGGTTGTAGGCGAGGCTGCCGAAGAGCATGTTGTTTTCGTCGAGGATGTGGTCGATCGTGTCCATCGGCGGGGGGCCGTCCTCGATGTCAAACTGGTGGACTGTCAGATAGGCGGGGTTACGATCGGGGGGCATCGATTGCGCACCAACCGCCGGGTCCCACCCGGACAGGTGGTGGCTGTTGTGTTCCGAGACCGCGTAAAATCAGTTCGACGAATTACCCCCGTTGAGGCCACCGCCGTACTGGATCCCGTAGCCAATGGTGCATCCCTGCACCACCGGGTTGATCAGTACCACGTGCGCCGTGCCAGTGAACGCAATCCCGCAATACAGGCCGAGGCAGTACACCGACTCACAGTAAACCTCGCCGAAGTTCAACGCGCCGGTAGCTTGACGCCGAAGCTGTGCGGATGTGTGGGGACGACACGTCCAGGCGCGGCTGTGGTGATCCGCACGTCCTTCACCTGAAGCTTGCCGGCCAGGTCCATGTTGATCCCGGGGGGACCACTTAGTGCACTGTCCGGCCACTAATGGCCGAAGGCGCGCTTGACCAAGCGCCGGATCGCGTGGCAATTCGACCGTCAGGCCCTCGAACTCCCACCGACCGTAATGCTGGCCGAACAACGACATCCCGAATACGGCCGGCGGCTCACCCGAGATGAACCGATCACCGGTTCGGGTCGTCTTGACCGTGGTCATGCCCGACACGCCGCTGATGCGCACGGAGCCCCCCAGCACCGGAAGGGCGACGATGGCGTTCGCGCCGGACCGGTCGTCCGGTGGCCTCGTCGCCAGCAGGTAGGTTTTCGGACCCAGCTGCACCGCACCGCTGCCGCGCTGTGCAAGCTCTCCGGACTGAGAGAACAGCGCCCGGAACGCGGGTGCGTCGTCCGTCGTGCCGTCGCCGCGAGCGCCGAACATTTCGGGAGTAAAAGCACGCATCGGTTAACCCGCAAAGGTGTACACGGTCACAGGGTGAATGCCTGCATAGGAGCGAACGTCGACGACGTGGAAGCGAGCCGGGAGCGCGCCCAGGAACGCGGCCAACAGCACGAGGAAGTTGCTGGTCCCGGATGAGCTGACATGTGCGCGACGCAGCGTGTCGAGGGCGTGGACTGAGATCCGAGCCGGAAGAACCAGGAACAGGCCCCCACCGCCCGCGAGCCGCGTGACCGTGCTTGCCACGACCTGCCCCGGGAGCGGCGAGAGAATTGCATATGGCGGCGAGCGAAGGACGGCGCTCAGGGGCGCCCGCCCGAGACGGAAGATGGGACGGGCCGACTTGCGCAACGCGAATGCCGCCTCGAGCTCGGTAGGTGGTCCGGGGGTGAGATCTGCCCAGTGGACCACGGGTTCGCGATCGGTGCCCACCCGATCGATGTAGTCCGCTGCCGCGAGATAGTTGGGCCGCTGGTACCGGGTCTGGAGCGACTTCACGCTGCCCACCGCCAGTGCCGCAATGACCAGCGGCACGGCGACGAGCCGCCATCGCGAGGAGGGATAAGTCAGCAAGGCACCGAGCAGGACGGCGAATCCGGGCCAGGACGAGAGCAGGTTGCGAGCGTCCCAGATACTGTGGCGAAGCGAGCTGTACAACCCCGCGCCGACGGGCGCTGCGAGCGCGAGGATCACGACCAGCGCCAGGTCGGGTGATGACCACCGGCTTCCGCGCACGACCATGTCGGTTCGTGCTCGGATCAGCGATCCAAGCCCGGCCACCAGGACCCCTGCCAACGCCAGCGCTGCCGCGACATCGCCCGGTAGCGTGGCCACCGGCAGCACGGGATGTCCGATCGCCAGCTGCCCGAGATCGATCCGGACTTGGTGAAGCGTGAACGGGCCAAGGATGCCGTACACCGCGGTAAGCGGGGAGCGAGCGGCCTTCAACATTATCGGGAGCCACGGGGAGAATCCGATCGCCGCGGCGATGTTCGCAGCGATCAGCGCGCGCCTCGCCTGGGGCTGGGTGAACAACGCCCAGCCGAATTGGCCGAGGAGAACGAACACGGCCGTGAAATGGGTGTACATCGCAGCACACGAGCAGACTGCGTACGCAGCGAACCATCTGAGGCTGGTCGTCTTGACGGCCTTGAGCAGCGCCAGCGTCGAGAGCAGGCAGAGGACCGTCATCAGTCCGTAGGGCCTGGCCTCGCTGGAGTAGAAGATCAGAAATGGCGACAGCGTCACCGCGGCCGCCCCGACGAGACCGGCGCGGACGCCCACTGTCCAACGTCCCAGCACGTACGTGAGCGGAATCAACGCCACGCCGGCCAGCAACGAAATGAACCGAAGTGACTGCACCGAGCTGTCCGCGACCTGCTCGGTCAACCACGCGGTCACGAAGTAAAGCGGCGGGTTCAGCTCGGTGGTGACATGGCCGCTCAGCAAGTAGATCACTCGCTCGAGCCCGTGTCCGCTCACCACGTAGAACGTGGAGAGCTCGTCGCCGTACAGCGAATCGCCCAACGCGGAGAGGCGAAGGAGCAGACCCACGACCACGAGGCCGAGGAGCATCGGCGCCGCGGCCCGGGACGCGTCCGGCACGCGTACGTGACCCCGCGCGTCCGTCAACACCGAGCGGCTACCGAGAGCCTGGCTCACAGACCGTCAACGGGCCGCCGGGAGCGAGCAGCTGCCACGGATCGGGAGCACGGTCGGCTGGAATCTGGAGCGAGGCGAAATGGCCTGACGAGAGCCTTCCGACCTGCGCCGTCGGAAACGCGGCAAAGCGGCGAAGCGCGATCGTCTGCGATGCGGACGACCTGATCAGGACTCCGGGAGGCCGGAGGTCGAGCTCGGCACGCCCGACGCGGCTGCCGAGCCTGAGACACTTCGTGCCTGCCGGCGGTCCCTGCGCCGGAGCGAGATGGAGCTGGAGCGCACTGGCCAGCGTCGAGTCGGCAAGCGCACGCACCGGCTCGGGCTGGCTCCGCAGCTCCGCGAGCGTGAAGGCCGGGGACCCGTTGCGATCGACCGCCGCCAGGTAGGGACCGGCCCCGCCGGCGATGCCGTCCAGGAACGTCAGCTGCGGCTCCCCTTGCGGAACGAATCGAGGATCTACATGGTCTCGGGCGATCTCGAGCGCCGCCAGTTCGGCGCGATCGCTGGGGATGAACCCTCTGAGGAAGCCGCCGCCGACCCGGAGCATCGCGATGTTCGTGCAGAGCGCCAGCAGGGTGGCCCCGAACACGGCAAGAAGCGCGCCCCGCGACAGGGGGATCCCGCGTAGGGCATCTGCGCCGACGATCAGCGCGAGCACCGCACCGTCGTAGATGTAGCGGTTCTGGTTGGGTTCGGCGGTGAGGTGCGTAGCAAGCGAGATCGCGGCCCAGTACGAGAGCATCATCGCGAGCGACGTCCACAGCGAGATCGGCACGTTTCCCCGTCGCAGCCGGAGGATCAAAGCCGCGGCGGCCACCGCAGCGACGAGATAGCCCCAGGGGGAATCGACCGTGTACGAAGTGGGGTTGGTGAAGTTGTAGCTCAGTCCGGTGACCGAGGAAGCTACGGCTGACGCCGCCACGGCGACGCCGTTCGGGATCAGCAGCACGTTGCCGAGCGAGACACCCGTGGCGGTCGTGAACGGGGGTTTGTCCAGCTTTGGGGCGACGAACCAGGCGCCGTACAGGACGAGCGGAACCAGGAAGACCCACGCGCGGCGCGAGCGGTCCGGCGCCAGCAGCACGGACACGGCGGCGCCGATCACGAACATCAGCCCGAGGGAGAACGACGCGACCGAGACGACCAACAATGCGCAGGCCGTCAGGTCGGCTCGCACCGACGGCCGATCGAGAGCCAGCAGCGCTCCGAGCCCCGCCGCGACGCAGATTACGTGCGTGCTGCCGGCCGGGTCGAGCGAGCTCTGCCAGCCCGAGCCCAGGAACAACAGCAGCACGCTCGGTGCCAAGGCAGCGGTAGGTCCGATCCTGCGCTTCGCGAGCACGAAGAACAGTCCCGCCACGAGCGCGATGCCAAATGCCTGAACGAGCCGAAAGACGATGTAGTGACTGGCGCCGAAGAGCTTCAGACCGACCGCATAAATCAGCCTCGGTACGAAGATCAGGTGGCCGTTGTGGGGGGCGAGCAGGACCTTCAGATCAAGCCCCCGGCTGGCGACGAAGTAGAGGAAATCGTCGGCGTTGAACGTGGTCCCGCGTGTCAGCCAGAGAGTGAGCGCGACCGAGGCCACGATTGCCGTGCCGAGAACCGCCCAGCAGGCCGGCTCACTCTCGAGGCGCTCGAGCGCCGCGGTGGGCACGTGGACCATCCAGCCAGGGAAGCGCCCGGCGCCTGCGGCCGCCGGCGCGCCGCCGACGTCGTGCCCATCGCGGGCAATCGTGCTCGAGCCTGCATCGGCCCGGACGGTCGGGGGCGCTTGCCCGGACGGAGGCCGCAGCATCGCCGAGTATCTAATCGAACGTGACCCGATTGTGCGCCATCGATCAGCCCGATCGGCGGAGCACCGCCACGGACACCGGCACGAATCCGGCGAACGTCCGGATCGAGGCGATCCGATAGCGGCGTGGGCCAAGGCCGGCTCCGGCGGTGAATAAAACCAAGGCCCCGCGGTCACCGGGCACCACCGCGAGCAGGTCGCCGCCCTTGGCTGCGGGCTCCGCCTGCGCCACGACGGCGCTTGCCGGCGGCGCCGGGACGTTCGCATACGGGGGCTCTCGCAGGATCGCCTCGAGCGACGGGTACCCGACGCGCAGGACGACGCGGTGCTTGTCGCGGCGCGAACCGACGTGGGCGAGGGCGACGTCGAGGGATGTCAGGGGCCCCGGGGTGGGCGCGGGCCAGTCGAGCACGGGATCGGTCGGGGGCGTGCTGCGATCGATAAAGCTCGCGGCAGCGCCGTAGTCGGGCCGCTGGGAGCCGGCCTGGAGCATCTTTGCGGCGCCGATCGCGAACCCGGCAATCACCAGGCCGCTGGCGGCTAGCCGTGCCGGCCCGGGCCCGCTCGTGACGAGCGCTCCCGTCCCGAGCGCCAGGCCGGGCAGGCAGAAGATCAACGTATTCGAGTTGAAGACCGTGTGAGGCCCAAGCCAGCTGTAGAGGGCGACGGCGATCGGGGGCCCCAGCGCGAGGACCACGACGAGGACCATGCCGCGGTCCGGTCTGGGAAGCGCGGTGGCGACGCGCGCGCGGCGCCGCTGCACCGAAATAGACCGCAACGCCACCGCTACCGACAGGAGCGCCACCGCGAGTCCAGCTCCGACGAGCGCCACGGCCAGCTTGCCGGGCATCGCCGACAGGGGCATGAACGGATGTCCAATTGTCACACGTTCTAGGTCGACTCTGATGTTGTGGCGCGTGAACGGGGTCAAGATGTCCGGGACGCTGGCCCCCGGCGAATGCGTTTCCTTGATGAACGTCGGGAGCCACGGCAGGAAGCCGACCGCGGCCGCGATGTTCGCCATCACCAGCGCGCCCCGCGCCTCGGCGCCATCCCAGAGCGCCCACCCAAACAGCGCGACCAACGGGAAGACGGACAGATAGCTGGTGTAGAGCGCGGCGCACGAGCACGCTGCGTACGCGGCCCACCACCGCACCTGGCGCCTGTCCAGCGCCTGCCACAAGGCGAGCGCGGACAGGACCGTGAGCAGCGCCATCATCGCGTACGCGCGTGCTTCGGTCGAATAGAAGATGAAAAACGGGCTGAGGGCCGTAAGCGTGGCGCCGACAAGAGCCGCGGGGCGGCCGACCGTCCGCAGGCCGAGCAGATACGTGAACGGAATCAGCGCGGTACCCGCGAGCAGCGACGGCAGCACGATCAGCTGTGCGTGGTCGCCGAGCTTCGTGGCTGTCCAGGCCAGCGCGAACAGCAACGGCGGGTTGAGGTCTATGGAGTGGTCCCGCAGCAGGTAGAGCACGTGACCGAGGCTGTGTCCGGAGACGATGAAGTACGTCGACAGCTCGTCGCCGAACAAAGAGTCGTTGTATGACGGCAGGCGCAGCAGCAGTCCCACCGTGGTGATTGCCCCAACCAGGAGCCAAAGCGCTCGCGGCGACGACGCGCGCTTCAACGGTCGCGCCGGCGGTATGCCCTTCGCAAGGCGTTCACCCGGCGCAGCGGCTCGGTGAGCCTCCAGCTCGTTGTGCCCATCACCTCGTCGAGGCGCCGCGCGTGCGCGGCCGAGCGGGCGTCAGCCTCGAGCAGCGCGGCCGCTCCTTGCAGGCGCGCCACAACCGCCTCGGCCTCGGCCCGTCGGGCGCGCCGTTGCCAATCGACCTCGCTCTCACTCACGTCTCGGGAGCGGCTGTCCCATTTCTCGGCCGCCCTCATGTGGGCGGCAATCCACGGCTCCGGATCGGTCACGACCGCGAGCGAGTGATGATGCGCCACGTTCAGGTCGGCGGCCACGACCTTGCGTCCGGCTCTGCGGACCTGGTGGCAATAGTCGAAGTCGTAGCCCCAGTGGGGTCCGAGCGTCTCATCGAAGCGGACCTCGCGCACGGCCCAGGCGGAGAGTGCCATCATGAAGCCGTAGACGGTGTCGACCTCACGCTCCGCCGGCTGCGGGCGAGGTGCCTCGCCGTTTTGCGAGAACGCGACGAACTCGCCTCCGCCCAGTTCCGGATACCGATGCACGAACGACCCCACGGTCGCTGAGCCCTCCCACCAGGCGATGCTCCGGGCACCGATCGCTCCTATGCACCCGACCACGCCGGCCTTCGGATCTTGCAGGACTCCTCTCAGCCTGGGGCAGAAATCGGCGTCCAAGATCTCAGCGTCCTCGTGCACGAGCACCAGAGCCTCCAGGTCATCGCACGCAGCCGCCCGATCGAGAATCAGGTTGTAGCTGCGGAAGATCGAGCCGGCGGCCTGGAGGGCGAACACCTCGGAGCCCGGCTCGCGCGCACGCTCAATTCCCCGCTGTGCGCAGCGCTCGTAGGACTCCGGTGAGATAATCGAACAGCCGAACGCGATCATCGCGGGGCGCGAGATGATATATCGGACGTCCTCAAAGTGACCACCGGCGCGGAACGGCAGGCAGGGGTGAGAGATGTGGCCTCACGGAGCGCCGTCTGGCGGCGCGTGGTCCCGCTTCGGTCCTCGATCTTACTGCCGGCGGCATTTGCGCTGCTCCTGCTCGTCACCGGCGCGGGCCTTTACCACCTGACCCGTTCAACGACGTTCTCGTTTGACGAGTGGACGTGGATCATGACTCGCCGGGGGGACGATCTCGGGACGTTCCTGCAGACCTACAACGGCCACTTCTCGCTTGTCCCGATCGCGATCTACAGGCTCCTGTTCGCGACCGCCGGATTGGGGGATTATCGTGCCTATCGCGCACTGGTGATCGTCGCTCACCTGGCCTGCGGTCTGCTCGTGTTCGTCTACGCGCGCCGCCGCGCGGGGGATTATCTGGGGCTCCTGGCGGCCGCACTGGTCGTCTTGTTCGGTTCGGCCTGGGCGGACATCCTGTGGCCGTTTCAGATTGGGTGGCTGATCTCGCTGGCCGCTGGCGTCGCGGCGCTGCTTTTGCTGGACCGCGGAGACCGCGCGGGCGATATCGCCGCCTGCGTCCTGCTCGCGGTCTCGCTGTCAAGCTCGGGCATCGGCATCGTGGTCGCGGTCGGCTTGGTGGTCGACGTCGCCATCGGGCGGCGCCGCTGGCGCGATGCCTGGATCGTCGTGGTGCCACTCACGCTGTATTGCCTGTGGTGGTCCAGATACCAGCACACCACGCCCCTCCGGCGGCTCGGCCTGATGCCGCATTTCATCGTCAACGTCGCTGCTGCGACTCTGGGCGGGCTGGCGGGTCGACCTGGGCAGACGCTGGTCGGCGGCGGGAGCGGGACGCTCCTTGCTTGGGGCCGCCCACTCGCGGCGCTCGCTCTGGTGCTGCTCGTGTTGCGGCTGGTACATCTGGGGCGGGTTCCCCCTCGCGTGCTGGCGTTGCTGGCAATGCTGGCCTCGTTCTGGTTCCTGACCGCCTTGACCCGCACGGCGTTCGGCCTTAGCCAGTCGTGGTCGAGCCGTTATCTCTATGTCGGGGGTCTTGTCGTGGTCCTGTTGGCGGTCGAGCTCGCGCGCGGGCTCCGCGTACCGACCATCGCGAAGCTGGTGCTCACGGCAGCTGTGGTGGCTGCGCTGGTGTCGAATCTCGGCAACTTCCGCAACGCCGCCAGCCAGCTGCGGCTCGCCGGGCAGGAGACTCGCGCCGACCTCGGAGCGCTACAGATCGGGCGTGCCCTGGTCGGCCCCGATTACGTGGCAAGCTACGTCCCCGGCTATCCGCTCGTCCACATCCAAGCCGCCCCCTACTTTGCAGCGGTGAGAGCGTTTGGGACACCCGGGGCGGCGCCCGCGGAGATCGCCGCCGCTCCCGAGGTGGCACGTCAGCTCGCAGATCGTGAGTTGGTCCGGATTCATCGGATCGGGCTTGCTGCGCTTGCGGGTGCGCCTTCGAATGGATACAAGCCGACCGTCGAGCTCGCCGCCGGCGGGACCGCGATCGGGCATGGAGCATGCGTCACGTTTTCCACGGCAAACGCCGGGGCACCGCCGGCCGGGAGCCGGCTCGTTCTCACGCTCGAAAGCGGAGCCTTGCGACTGATGGCGGGGGGCGGTGCGGCCGGCGTGGGCGTCCGGCGGTTTGCCGAGGGTTACGTATCGCTGGGGACGCTGGCCGCCTCCCGCCCTGCGACGCTGACGATCTCGCCCGACCTCGCGTCGGCCGCGTGGCATCTGCTCATCGTTCCCACCGCGCGCGTGACGGCGTGCGGTCTGCGGTAGCAGTGGGCTGCAGTCGGGTGTAATCGATGTTGCTAGCCTGGCAGCGATTGGAGGCCGTCCTTACGTCCAGCTCCCGCCACCATGCCTGACGTCGACGCCGCCAAGACGAGCGCCGCATTCACCGTGCACCATCCGCGAGCTACGCGGCAGGGGCGGGTGATCGACGGTCCGGTGTTGATCGAGGTGCGGGGGCTCGAAAAGACGTTTCGGATTCCCAACCACAGGATCGACACGCTCAAGGAGCGGGTGGTGCGGCCGTTTGCGCGTGTGGGTTATCGGGAGCTGCGGGCTTTGCGGGGGATTTCGTTTGATGTGCGGCGTGGGGAGTTTTTTGGGGTGGTGGGGCGCAATGGGTCTGGTAAGAGCACGTTGTTGAAGGTGTTGGCGAGCATTTATCGGGCGGATGCGGGGCGGGTGCGGATTGGTGGTCGGTTGGCTCCGTTCATTGAGCTTGGGGTGGGCTTCAACCATGAGTTCACGGCGCGCGAGAACGTGGTGCTCAATGGGGTGATGATGGGGTTGAGCCGGCGGGAGGCGAGCCGGAGGTTGGATGGGGTGCTGGAGTTCGCGGGGTTGTCGGAGTTTGTCGATCTGAAGCTGAAGAATTATTCGTCGGGGATGTTGGTGCGGTTGGCGTTTGCGGTGATGGTCGAGGCCGACGCGGAGATCATGCTGGTGGATGAGGTGATTGCGGTGGGCGATGCCGCGTTTGCGCAGCGGTGCATGGATGTCTTTCGGGAGAAGCGCAGGGCTGGTAAGACGCTTGTGTTGGTGACGCACGACATGGGTCTGGTGCAGCAGTTCTGTGATCGTGCGATGTTGATTCATGATGGGGAGCTTCGCTACATCGGTGATCCGGAGGAGGCGGCGCTGGCGTATTACAGGCTCAATTTTGGGGGTGGCGAGGGGCGCAACGGGCGCGCGGAGGGGGGTGCGGTGCCGGATGTGAATGTGCGGGTGGTGGATGTGTGGCTGGAGAACGAGGCCGGCGCCGTGGTGGAGAATGTGGAGCAGGGGGAACCGATCTGCTTCAACCTGCTGGTCGAGGCGCGGCACGACCTGGAAGGGCCGATCTTCGACTTCCACGTCCTCAACGAGGACGGCGTTTGGGTCTTCGGATTCGGCAAGACCTTGTCCGCAGAGAAGCGGGGGCCCCACTGCATCGCCGCCGGCCAAAGGCTCCGGATCGCGGGAAAGATCGAGAATCGGCTGGTCCCCGGCCGCTATACGGTCGACTGCTGGATGTCCAGAGAGCGTGAGCAGGGCGACCTGGCCCTGCACGTCTTTCGTCTCCTCGATTTCCTGGTGTACGGGATGGAACCTGGTGCCGGGAGCGTCCTCGCCCACGCCGAAGTGGAAACGACCCTGGAGTGAAACGGGTGTGGCCTCCAGCGATGAGGTCGCCTCAGATCTCGTAAATTGCCGCGCTCATGAGCAGCGCTCTGGACCACACGACGATCATCACGGAAGGCGCCCCGGCGTCCGAACTCGTGGTCAGCCTGGACACGGTCTTGCCGTCGGCGCTGCCGCGTGGATGCGCCGGGGCCGTCTTCTGCATCGGGAGCTGCTTTCACCGTCATGAGACAATCAAGAGCCTCGAGATCATTGTCGACGGGGTTCGGTACCGGCCCGCGGCGTTCGGAATGCCGCGACCGGATGTCCTTGCCTCGCTACGTCGGGAGCAGGCGGCGGGGATCCGCTCATCCGACGCCGGGACCTCGTCGATTCCGGCGGACCTGGAGCTGCGCAGCTATCGCAGCGGGTTCTGGGCGACCATCCCCCTGCAGGAGCGTGTCGGCCCCGAGCCAATCGAGCTGCGAGTGGCCGCGCGTCTGGCGAGCGGAGCGGAGCCGACCTCCGATCTGGGATTGATCGAGGTCGTGCAACCGCAGTCGCCTCCGGCTCTGCCGGACGCGGAGGATAGGTCGGAGAATGACCTGATCGCGGTCTGCATGGCCACGTTCGAGCCCGACATGAGGCTGTTCGGCACCCAGATCGATTCGCTGCGTGCACAGAGCGACCGCAACTGGATCTGCCTGATCAGCGACGACTGCTCGAGTCCCGAGCGATTCCAGCAGATCAAGCGTGTCGTGGAGGACGACCCTCGCTTCGTGCTGTCTCGTTCCGACGAGCGTCTGGGCTTCTACCGCAACTTCGAGCGGGCGCTGCGAATGGTCCCCAAGGAGGCGAAGCTCGTGGCGCTGTCCGATCAGGACGATCGCTGGCATCCGGACAAGCTCGAGGTGTTGCGCGGCGCGCTCGGCGGCGCACAGCTCATCTACTCAGACCAACGCCTGGTCGACGCCGAGGGCCGTGTGCTGCGTGACACGCTTTGGAAGGGTCGGCGCAACAACTACGGCAATCTCGCGTCGGAGCTGGTGGCGAATACCATCGCGGGTGCGGCGATGCTGTTGCGACGCGAGGTCTTGCAGCTGGCGCTTCCGTTTCCCGACGCCCCGGGGGTCCTGTTCCACGATCACTGGATCGGGATGGTCGCGATGGCGAGCGGGGAAGTCGCCTTCGTCGATCGTCCGCTCTATGACTACGTGCAACACCATGGCGCGGTCTTCGGGAACGTCACGCACGGGCCACAAGCGCCCGCATCGCAGACGAGTGGCCGGCGACGCCCGAGGGCGAAGTGGTGGCGAGGACGCATCGACCAGTGGCGGGCGGCGTACTTCTACGGTTACCTGCCTCGTGAGGTGCAGGTGCAGACGTTGCTCATACGGGGCGGTACGACGATCACCAGGGAAAAGCGCCGCGTCCTGCAACGGTTCCTCGCCAGCGCCGGCTCGCCCCTCGCCTTCGGTTGGCTGGCGATCCGCCCCCTTCGTGCCGCAGTCGGTCTCAACGAGACCCTCGGAAGCGAGGTCGACCTGGCGCGGGGGATCGCCTGGAGGTGGCTCACCTCACTGCGGGCGAGGCGCGCGCGGACGCCCGACCGGGTCGGGTATGACGCGCGGCCTCCGGATCCTGCGAGCTTTGAGCAACGGCGACTCCGCCGCTGGCGGGCCAGCGTCTGAGGCTGGCAGGCAGGTCGCTGTCGCGGCTCGAGCTGCCCGACGCGATCACGAGCATGCGGCTTTTGCTCCGAGCGGTGTTGCTAGCCTGCCAGCGACCGCGGGGGAGATCGCCCCTGACGTCCATGCCTCGACCGTGCCTGAAGCCGACGCCGCCAATCCCAGCGCCGAACCCGAGCCGCTGAAGCTGAGCGCGCAGCAGCTGCTGCAGGTGGCCGCGTTCTCGATTGACGACGAACGCATTCGAGCTCGTTTGGCCGCGTCCCGGCCGGCACGGGTGGTCGATGGTCCGGTGTTGATCGAGGTGCGGGGGCTCGAAAAGACGTTTCGGATTCCCAACCACAGGATCGACACGCTCAAGGAGCGGGTGGTGCGGCCGTTTGCGCGTGTGGGTTATCGGGAGCTGCGGGCTTTGCGGGGGATTTCGTTTGATGTGCGGCGTGGGGAGTTTTTTGGGGTGGTGGGGCGCAATGGGTCTGGTAAGAGCACGTTGTTGAAGGTGTTGGCGAGCATTTATCGGGCGGATGCGGGGCGGGTGCGGATTGGTGGTCGGTTGGCTCCGTTCATTGAGCTTGGGGTGGGCTTCAACCATGAGTTCACGGCGCGCGAGAACGTGGTGCTCAATGGGGTGATGATGGGGTTGAGCCGGCGGGAGGCGAGCCGGAGGTTGGATGGGGTGCTGGAGTTCGCGGGGTTGTCGGAGTTTGTCGATCTGAAGCTGAAGAATTATTCGTCGGGGATGTTGGTGCGGTTGGCGTTTGCGGTGATGGTCGAGGCCGACGCGGAGATCATGCTGGTGGATGAGGTGATTGCGGTGGGCGATGCCGCGTTTGCGCAGCGGTGCATGGATGTCTTTCGGGAGAAGCGCAGGGCTGGTAAGACGCTTGTGTTGGTGACGCACGACATGGGTCTGGTGCAGCAGTTCTGTGATCGTGCGATGTTGATTCATGATGGGGAGCTTCGCTACATCGGTGATCCGGAGGAGGCGGCGCTGGCGTATTACAGGCTCAATTTTGGGGGTGGCGAGGGGCGCAACGGGCGCGCGGAGGGGGGTGCGGTGCCGGATGTGAATGTGCGGGTGGTGGATGTGTGGCTGGAGAACGAGGCCGGCGCCGTGGTGGAGAATGTGGAGCAGGGGGAACCGATCTGCTTCAACCTGCTGGTCGAGGCGCGGCACGACCTGGAAGGGCCGATCTTCGGATTCCAGGTCCGCAACGTCGACGACGACCCGATCTTCGGCTTCGGCAACCGGCTCTCCGAGGAAGCGCGAGAGAGCGACCGAGTCACGGCAGGCGGTCGGCTCCGAGTGACCTCTAAGATCGAGAATCCGCTGGTTCCCGGGCGTTATTCCGTGAGCTGCTCGATCTCTCGCAACCGCGCGATCGGCGACGTGGTCATGCACGACGTCAGGCTCCTGGACTTCCTGGTCCGTGGAACGGAGGCGAACCCCGGCATGGTGGCCGTGCGAGAAGACCTCACGATGACGGTGGAGTGACAGTAGAGCGATGTCCGACCAATTCAAAGTGGAGCTCCGGGACGTACGCGGGCCGTCCGCGCTGGGCGGGGGATGGAAGCGCTTCTGCGATCTCGTCTACCTGATGTCGGTCAACGACTTCAAGCGGAACTACCTGGGAACCGCGCTCGGATACCTGTGGTCGATCTGCAGGCCGCTGTTGCTCTTCGCGGTGCTCCTCGAGGTGTTCACGCACGTATTCCGCCTGGGGCATACGGTTAACCACTATCCGGTTCTGCTGCTGTTCAACATCGTTCTGTTCAGTTTCTTCCAGGGGGCCACGGGCATGTCCGTCAGTTCGATCGTGAGTCAGGAAGGAATTGTGCGCAAGACTCAGTTTCCGCGCCTGGCGATCCCGTTGGCGGTCGTCTTGACCACACTGTTCGAGTTGGGGCTGAACCTCGTGGTCGTGTTCGCGTTCATCTTGGGGTTCGGAATCTCCCCGACATGGACCTGGCTGCTCCTGCCGGTGATCGTCGCTGTATTGCTGGTCTTCACCCTCGCCGTATCGATGATGCTCTCTTCGTTGTATCCACGATTCCGCGACCTTGGGATCATCTGGTCGGTAGTCGCGACCGCGCTGTTCTATGCCACACCCGTGCTGTATCCGATCGAGAAGGTGAGCGGACGCCTGCGCGACGTGATCGCTTTGAATCCGATCGCGCCGATACTCGAGGTGGCCCGTAAATGGATCATCGATCCGCATGCGCCGGGCCCGCGCAGCGCGGCCGCGGGCGGGCCATTACGCCTGTTTGTGGCGATCGGCATCTACGCGGTGATCTGCGTCCTGGCGGTGTGGATCTTTAACCGGGAGGCGCCGCGAATCGCGGAGCAGCTGTGATCGGGTGTGGGCGTCCTCGCCCCTCGCTCACCGCTGTTTGGGTACGAGCAGGGCGATTTCCCTCAGGGCGTGGATGTATGTCGTGCCCGTGGTCGCGTTCGCTGCCAGTGAGACCCATGCCCGGACGTTGAGCGGCTCTTTGCGGACGACGCCTGCCAGGATCTGTTCGGCGCGCTGGCGCTCGCTTAGATCTCGTGCGAGCTGCGCCCGCAGTAGGTCGACCTCGGTATCGGGATTGAGAAACCCGGCGGCACGCAGCAGCGACGCCGCGCGCTCGGCTTGCGCTCCGTTCAAGCGGTTTGCGCCTGACACGATCGCCGTCGCCTTGGAGGTGTCGTGAGCCTGACGAATCCCGACGGCGAACCATGCGCACACGACGACCGCGACGAGCAATCCCAGCCCGCGCATGAGGAAAGTGCGTCCCATGACGATCCCCGAGTCCCGACGATCAGCGGCTTGCACTCGTGCGTTGGGCCTGCGGCGTGGCCATGAGCATCAGCGTAGTGATACCGAACTGGAACGGGCGCCGGTGGCTTCCGGGCTGCCTCGCTTCAATCGTTCGTCAGGAGCTCCCGCCGGCGGAGGTGATCGTGGTCGATAACGGATCCCGCGATGGGTCGCTCGATTATCTGCGCGCCGAACACCCTGGCGTGCGGGTCATCCCGCTGGGGACCAACACGGGCTTTGCCCACGCCGCAAATGAGGGTATCTTCGCCGCGCGCGGCAAGCTCGTCGCCCTCGTCAACA
Source organism: uncultured Solirubrobacterales bacterium (assembly GCA_963723675.1). Classification (GTDB taxonomy): domain Bacteria; phylum Actinomycetota; class Thermoleophilia; order Solirubrobacterales; family Solirubrobacteraceae; genus Palsa-465. The sequence continues at coordinate 578,912 of CAVRRW010000001.1, forward strand.
CAGACGTGGTGCTTGCCTCGGATTGGCTGTCGCGGATGGCCCGTCCGTTGCGAACGGATCAAGGCATCGCCTCGGTCGCGTGCAAGATGCTGTCGCTTCACGACCCAACGCGCGTATATGACGCCGGGGACGTGCTGCGGCGGGATGGCGCGTGCGAGCAGCGGGGCCGTTTCGGGCGCGATGACGGACGTTGGGACGCGCCGGGTGAGGTGTTCGGCGCATGCTCCGGCGCCGCGCTCTACCGACGGGCGGCCGTGCTCGAGATGGGAGGCTTCGACGAGCGCTACTTCGCCTATCTCGAAGACGTCGATCTCGCGCTTCGGCTCCGGCTCGCGGGGTGGCGTTGCGGCTACGAGCCGGCAGTCGCGTTCCACGCCGGCGAGGGGTCTTCGCACCAGTTGGCCGGTGGTCATCAATATCTCGTCGAGCGCAACACGATCGTGCTGGTCGCCAAGGCGTTTCCAAAGCGATGGCTGCCCCTCGTCGCCTATCGCCAGGCGGCTTGGGCGTGGCACGCGATCTCTGAGCGACGCTTGCGCTGGCAGCTCCGGGGAGCCCTCGCCGCGCTGCGGATGCTTCCCGTCGTGCTACGTGACCGGCGACAGCTACTTGAGAGCGCGCGGGTGCCGATCGAAATGGTCGTGACATCCAGGCCGATCAGAGGTCCGAAGGCTGGCGGGCACCCTGCGCAGATCGCCGGCTCGGGGTGGCGAGGTGGCAGATGACCGAGCGCGTGAGGCCGCGATTGTGGGACTGCGTCCATAGCCGGAGGCGGCGTTGTAGCCTGCCGCGTGCACGTGACGTCGTTTGATACGCCCATTGCCCGCGCCGTGCGGAGGATCCGTGCCGTCGGGCCCAGTCCGGATCTCCAGACGCTGCGAGCGTCGTATCTCGACCTGCTCAAGCTGTCCCTGTGCGACCTGGCCGGCGCGAGCACCCGCGAGGTGACATCGGACCGCGAGAAGCGCGTGTTCTCTCGCGAGCTTACGGGCGAGGATCAGCTCGCGTGGCGCGCTGAGGGGAGGGATTGGCCGCTTGACGGGATGACGATGGTTGGCCTTCTCCGACTCGATGACCTGCAAGCTTGCGTGGATACCGTGGTTGGAGATGGGATCCAAGGAGATCTGATCGAGGCGGGGGCCTGGAGAGGCGGTGCGTCGATCCTGATGCGGGCCACACTTGACAGCCTGGGAGCTCATGACCGGACGGTTTGGGTGGCCGACTCATTCCAAGGCTTCCCCCGGCCAGATGAGCAGGACGCCCGGGCGGATCGCGACCTCGAATCGCACATGGACGAGATCGACTTTCCCTTCTCGACGCTTCAGACCGTTCAGGGTTATTTCGCTCGATTCGGATGCGAACGCGGGGTGCGGTTCGTGCCGGGATTCTTCGAAGACACCTTGGATGGCTTACGGGGCCGGCGTTGGTCGCTGGTGCGCCTCGACGCGGACACCTACAAGGCGACAAGGCTGGCCCTCGAGGCGCTCTATCCAGGTCTCGCCATCGGCGGCTACCTGATTCTCGATGACTACTTTCACCCCCTCCTTCCTGAGTCATGCCGGAAGGCCGTCGATGAGTTCAGACGTGACCATGCGATCACCGAGCCGATAGAGCAAATCGATTGGACCGGCGCCCGATGGCGCCGTGAGTGCGCCCCGGGGGCCGAATCGGATGAACACGCGCCGGCGGACCCCGTCGCCGAGGGCCGCGCGGACGCGCCAGCTCCGGGATCGCGTCTCGCCAGCGCCCAGAGATCCCCGGCTAGCGCTAGCCAGTCCGCCGCGCCGCGCATACCGACCGATCGCGAGGTCCAGCTAGCCGATGAGCTGGCAGCGCTGCGGGCCCGTGTTCGTGGCCTCGAGGCCGAGCTCGAAGGGAGCAGGAGATCCCCGCGTGGCGTGCGGGCGGGCTGGGCACGGCGCAAGCGGAAGACCGTCTGACCCGATCCCGCGGAGATCGAGGCTTTGAGCGTACCGTCGCACACGGTTGACCCGGCAGAATCCGTCGAGCGGCTCGACGTGCGACTCGATGTCCCCCTGCCCAGCGAACTGGCCGTCGGGCTGGGGACGGCGCTGTTCGTCTGCGGCACTTGCTTCTGTGGCGATGGGGCGATCGCGTCACTGTGCTTCGTCGTTGACGGCATCGAGCAGCCGGTGACGGCTCACGGGATGCCGCGACTCGACCTGTTTCGCGCACTGCACCCGGGTCTCGATCCGTACGCCACGTCCGCGATCACCCTGGACCGAGCCTCCCGCGAAGACCCCTTGCTGCACAGCTACCGCAGCGGCTTCTGGGGCATTGCGCGCGTGGCGGTTCCGGCGGCGAACGGGACTTGCGAGCTGCAGCTGCGGGCTCGGCTGGCAGATGGTTCGGAGCGGACCGTCGAGCTCGCTCGGATCCGGGTAGTGGACCGAGCCGAGCCGGTGTCCGTCGATGCGCCGGATCCCGCGGCGTCAAACCTGGTCGCAATCTGCATGGCGACCTACGACCCTCCGCTAGACCTGCTCGAGCGTCAGGTGGATTCGATTCGCGCGCAAACCCATGGCAACTGGATCTGCATCGTCAGCGATGACTGCTCGTCGCCGCAGCGGTTCGAGGCACTCCGTCGCGTTCTCGGCGACGACCCCAGGTTCATCGTCTCGCGCTCTGCGCGCCGGCGCGGCTTCTATCAGAACTTCGAGCGGGCATTGGCGATGGTCCCCCCGCGCGCGGACTACGTCGCGCTCGCCGACCAAGACGATCGCTGGCATCCGGAGAAATTGAAGACGCTGCTCGAAGCGATCGGCGGGGCTGAGCTTGCGTACAGCGATTCGCGTGTCGTCAACAGCGACGGTGAGCTGATCTCGGACACCTACTGGGGCAAGCGCCGCAACAACCACACCGATCTCCTGTCCCTGCTCGTGGCCAACTCGGTCAGCGGTGCGGGAATGCTGTTCCGCCGCGAGCTGCTCGATCGCGCGCTTCCTTTCCCGCCCCCGCAGTTCGCTCACTTCCACGATCACTGGATCGCGTTGACGGCGCTCTCGCTCGGCGAGGTCGTGTTCGTCGACCGGCCGCTTTATGACTACGTGCAACACGGCCAAGCGGCGCTCGGTCACACCGCGGCAAACCGAATGCTGGGGTTCCGGGAGCGGCTCGGATCGCTCAAACGCGAGCCGCGGGAGCGGGTCAGGATGTGGCGCCTTCACTACTTCGTCGATGTCTCGCGGCTGAACGTGTGCGCGACGATCCTGAAGATGCGCTGTGGAGCCGGCATGGCCTCGGGCAAACGCCGTGCGCTGGAGCGCTTCCTGCGCACCGACGGGTCGTTGCTGGCGCTTGCCAACCTGTGGCGCCGCGGCGCGCGCGAGCTTGTCGGTCGCCCGGAGACCCTCGGCGCCGAATGGATGCTCGCGTACGCGTTCACGTGGCGGCGCCTGCTCGGGGCCAGCACGCGCGATCGGCCCGTCAAGGGACTGCGGCTCGACGCGGTGCCGCCCCCGGATCTCGCGCTCATGCCCGGCCGGCGCGCGGCGGACAATCCCACCGTTCGGGTGATCGCCGAGAAGATCGCACCACTGCCGTTCGTGCTCTCGGAGGACGCTCCACGCCGGGTCAACGTCCTGATCCCAACCATCGACCTGGAGCACTTCTTCGGCGGGTACATCGGCAAGTTCAACCTCGCGCGGCGGTTGGCCGATCGCGGCCTGCGGATTCGGGTCCTGACGGTTGATCCCGTGGGGCCGCTGCCCCGCTCTTGGAAGCAGACGCTCGAGTCCTTCAGTGGCCTCGCGGGCCTGCTGGACAGAGTCGAGCTGGCGTTCGGGCGGGGCACGAACGACCTCGAGATCAGTCCTTCGGACGCGTTCATCGCCAGCACGTGGTGGACGGCCCACATCGCACACGACGCGGTCACCTCGATCGAGCACGAGCGCTTTGTGTATCTGATCCAGGAGTACGAGCCGTTTACTTTCCCGATGGGAACCTACGCTGCGTTGGCGAGCCAGTCATATCGCTTTCCTCACTACGCCCTGTTCTCCACCGAGCTGCTCCGCCACTATTTTCGACGCCACGCGATCGGGGTGTTCGCCGATGGTGCGAAGGCCGGCGATGCGAGATCGATCGCGTTTCAAAACGCGATCACTGCGATCGATCCGCCGAGCGCGGCCGAGCTCGAACAGCGGGAAACCCGACGACTGCTGTTCTACGCGCGGCCCGAGGCGCACGCCAGCCGCAACATGTTCGAGCTGGGAGTGCTGGCGCTCGAGGGCGCGCTCGAGGCGGGGGCGTTCGATGGCGAGTGGGAACTCCACGGAATCGGACCGGTCGAGGCGCCACGACGGATCGGGCTGGCCGGCGGCGCGAAGCTCGAGCTGTTTCCGCGCTCCGATCAACGCTCGTACGCCGAGGTCCTGCGGGCGCACGATGTCGGCCTGGCGCTGATGTACACGCCTCATCCAAGCCTGGTTCCGATCGAGATGGCCTCCGCCGGGATGCTGACCGTGACCAACGGCTTCGAGAACAAGACGCCAGAGGCGATGACCGCGATCTCCTCGAACCTGATCACCGCCGAGCCCAGCATCGAGGGCGTCTCCGCGGCCCTGGTCGATGCCGCCGCCGGCGTCGGAGACTACGAGCGACGGGCCCGCGCCAGTGCTGTCCGGTGGAGCCGCAACTGGGACGACTCCTTCAACGACGAGCTGTTAGCCCAGCTGGTGACGTTCCTCGAGTCCTGACAGCTGACGTGTGGACACACGTTATGAGCGTCTGGATAGGACCGGACCTCCGGCGCCCAGTCCAAGGTGGCCGATTATCATCGCGCGATGCTCCACGGAAAGCGGGTCACTGTCGTCCTCCCGGCGTATAACGCCGAGTCGACGCTCAAGCGAACCGTTGACGAGCTCGACCGCACGATCGTCGACGATCTTCTGCTCGTCGACGACGCCAGCACCGACAACACGATCGCAGCTGCCGAGGCCCTCGGGGTGACAACCGTCCGACACTCCCGAAACCGTGGATATGGAGGCAACCAAAAAACCTGCTATCGAGCCGCTCTAGATCTGGGCGCCGCCGTCGTCGTGATGGTGCATCCGGACTACCAATATTCGCCGCTGCTGGTCCCGGCGATGGCGGCAATGATCGCCTACGGCGAGTACGACCTCGTGCTCGGCTCCCGGATCCTGGCGCAGAACGCGGTCGCGAGGGGGATGCCCAGGTACAAGTACATCTCCAACCGCGCGCTCACGGTCGTAGAAAACTTGCTGGTGGGCCAGAAGCTGTCCGAGTACCACACCGGGCTGCGCGCCTTCAGCCGCGAGCTGCTCGCCGCCTTACCGGTGGACCGCAACTCGGAGGACTTCGTGTTCGACAACCAGATCATCGCTCAGGCCCTGGCGGCCGGCGCCAGGATCGGCGAGCTCTCGTGCCCGACCCGCTACCACACCGAAGCCTCGTCGATCGGCCTTACACGCAGCATCCGCTACGGCATCGGCGTGCTGCGCACCGCGGCCCAGTACCGCCTCTACACGAGCGGTCTGCGGTCGTTCCCCTATCTCGAGGTCTCATCGCTCGAGCGGGACGCGCCCGCGCCGACTCCTGCCAGTATCGGCGTCTAGCTTGTCGGACGGTTCACTGGTGAACCCTGGGCTCGACCCGCGTTGCGCGTGGTGCGGCGCCGCCGCACGGCCGTCGGGCGCGCGGCTCGCAGTATGCGACGCGTGCGGGGCCGCAACCACGTATCCGCCACCGGACGAGGCCGAGCTCCAGTCGGCATACGCCGGCTCCTACCGCCCGCCGTCGGGGCGCTTCTCCGGTGGCGGCGACCGCGTGCTGCGCCATACGCGTTCGCTGCTGGCCCGAAGGCTCGATCGGTGGGCGCCGCCGGGCCCGATCCTCGACGTCGGTTGCGGCGAAGGCGCGCTGCTGGACGCGCTCGCATCCCGGGGGCGGACGGCGGTCGGTCTCGAGCAAGGCAGCCAGGCGGCGCACTCCCGGTTGGATGTGCGGGAGGTGGAGATCGTTGACTTCGACGAGCGGACGGGACAGTGGGCGGCCGTTGTCTTCTGGCATTCGCTCGAGCATCTACGCGAGCCGCGTGCCGCCCTCCGCCGGGCCTGCAGCTTGTTGGCGCCATCCGGCGTGCTCGTAGTCGCGATCCCAAACTACGCGAGCTGGCAGGCCAGATGCCTTGGAGACCGCTGGCTTGCCCTCGACCTTCCGCGGCATCTCGTGCACCTCCCCGCCGCGGCACTCACCGGTGGGGTGCGCGATTGCGGCTTGAGGATCGAGCGCATCAGCTACTGGCGCGCGGGCCAGGTCGTGTTCGGTTGGCTCGATGGGCTCGTTTCGATGCTGCCGACCCGGCCCGGCCTGTACGACGCGATTCGGCAGCCCGAAGCCCGGGCCAGTGAAATCAGTGGCCGGCGCCGGGCCCTGACGCTAGCCGCCGGCTCGGCCCTCGTGCCCCTCGCGACCGTCCTTGCCGGCGCCGAGGTCGCCGCCCGAGCGGGCGGGAGTGTGTATGTCGAAGCTCGACGCCCCTGATCATGGGACCCGGAGCCGGCCGAGATCTACCTCTCGATCGTCCGGCGCGAGGTTTCACCGATGTTGCTATGCCGGCGTCCGCGCCGTCGCCCGCGCCAGCTTCCGCCGCGCGGTCTTGTCGAGTTGCGCCTTGCGCAGGCGGACGACTTTGGGGGTCACCTCGACGGACTCGTCCTCGCGCAGAAACTCGAGCGCCTGGTCGAGCGACAGCTGGCGCTTGGGCACCAGGCGGACGAGCTCGTCGGCGGTCGAGGAGCGGATGTTGGTGAGGTGCTTCTCCTTGCAGGCGTTGACGTCGAGGTCCTCGGCCCGCGAGCTCTCGCCAACGATCATCCCCTCGTAGACCTCCTCGCCGGGGCCGACGAACAGGGTGCCGCGCTCCTGCAGGTTGAACAGCGCGAACGCCGCGACGGTGCCGCGCCGGTCTGAGACAAGCGAACCGGTGGGCCGCGTCCGCAGCTCCCCGTGCCAGGGCTCCCAGCGGTCGAACACGTGATGCACGAGCCCGGTTCCCCTCGTCTCGGTGAGGAACTCTGTGCGAAACCCGATCAGGCCGCGCGCCGGCACCAGGTATTCCATCCGCACCCATCCGGTGCCGTGGTTGACCATCTGCTCCATCCGGCCCTTGCGCATCGCCAGCAGCTGCGTGATCACGCCGACGTACTCCTCCGGGGCATCGACGCTCATCCGCTCGACCGGCTCGCACAGTCTCCCGTCCACCTCGCGGGTCACGACCTGGGGATTGCCGACGGTCAGCTCGAAGCCCTCGCGGCGCATCAGCTCGACGAGCACCGCCAGCGCCAGCTCGCCGCGGCCCTGGACCTCCCAGACGTCCGGGCGCTCCGTGTCGTTTACCCGCAGCGACACGTTGCCCACGAGCTCGCGGTCAAGCCGGGCCCGGAGCTGTCCGGCGGTCAGCTTGTCGCCGTCCTGCCCCGCCAACGGCGAGGTGTTGATCCCGATCGTGACCGACAGCGACGGCTCGTCGACGGTGATCACCGGCAGCGGCCGCGGGTCCGCGGCGTCGGCGAGCGTCTCTCCGATCGTGATCTCGGGAATCCCGGCCACCGAGATGATCTCGCCCGGTCCGGCCTCGGCGGCCTCCACGCGCTCGAGCGCCTCGGTGACATACAGCTCGGCGACGCGCACCCTTTCGATCTCCCCGCCGGCCCGGCACCAGGCGATCGTCTCGCCACAACGGATCGTGCCGTGTCGCACGCGGCAGATCGCCAGGCGCCCGACGTACGGCGAGGCGTCGAGGTTCGTGACGAGCGCCTGGAGCGGGTGTCCGGGGTCGTAGCGGGGGGACGGCACGTGCTCGAGCAGCAGGTCCAGCAGCGGCCCGAGGTCGGTTCCGGGGGTCGCGGGATCGAGCGACGCCCATCCGGCCTTGGCGTTGGTGTAGACGATCGGGAACTCGATCTGGGACTCGTCGGCATCGAGGTCGAGGAACAGCTCGTAGACCTCGTCGACGACCTCGTCGATGCGAGCGTCCGGACGGTCGACCTTGTTGACGACCAGGATCACCGGCAGCCTCGCCTCCAGCGCCTTGCGCAGCACGAACCGGGTCTGGGGCAACGGACCCTCGCTGGCGTCGACCAGCAGCAGCACGCCGTCCACCATCGTCAGACCGCGCTCGACCTCGCCGCCGAAGTCCGCATGGCCGGGCGTGTCGACGATGTTCAGCTTGACCCCGCCGTAGTGGATCGCTGTGTTCTTGGCGAGGATCGTGATCCCCTTCTCGCGCTCGAGGTCCATCGAGTCAAGCACCCGATCGGCGACATCCTGGTTGGCGCGAAACGCCCCCGACTGCCAGAGCAGCGCGTCGACCAGCGTCGTCTTGCCGTGATCGACGTGCGCCACGATCGCGAGGTTGCGGATGTCGGTGCGGGCGGCCATGTCTGCGCCCACGATAGACGCGCGTAGGCGTAGACGGAGGGCGTCAGCTCACGATGGGCAGACGGCTACGGCGGCGAGCGCGCCTGTCCGCGCGGTGGTGACACTGAGGCGCCACCGGACGTTTGCCGAAGCCATCGGAATGTTGACCCACGCAGCGCCGTGACCGGGAAGGAACGCGAAGTACACCGGCCGCTGGCTGGGCCCGAAGTGACTGACGCCGATTGCGAGCGGGATGTTGGTGAGATTGCTCACCAGTGCTCCGGGGGGCGACAGCGCCAGCGGAGGTCCCCCCTGGGCGATGCCCGCCGGAAGCCGCACGCAGCCGCGGTCCGAGCGTGTGGCGACGGCCGGTCGCGCCGCAATGCCGTATCCCGCGGCGAGCACCGAGTCGGCGGCTTGTCGCTGCGAGGACGGCGAGGAGGCGATTTGCTCCGCAGAGCTGAACGGGGGCGACCCGTGAGACCTCGTCGCCGCGAAATACCTGCCGGCAGTCACCCCGGAAAGGTACGGATCGTCCGCGATCGATGCAGTGAGTGTCAGGCCTGGTGGCGCCGCATGGCCGAGTAGCTCCAGCGCGCCCAGGTCGACCTCCGCGTTTTGTGACTCGACCCGCATGAAATCGTACCCCTGCCGCATCACGACGAGATTCGATGCGACGACAAGCACGGTGACGGCCGACAAGACCGCGAGGGCCGTCCGGCCAATGCGAATTCCGTGCAGCAGGTCGGCCGCCAGCAGAATCAGCAGCGTGACGCTGGTCAGCTGATAGCGGCTCGCAGTCGCCGCTCGGCCGGGAATGGCGCTCGCCCCGGTGAGCAGCCAGAACGAGAGCGCGGTCCCGGCGAACACCAGCGACCAAGTGGTTGGCCGGCCGCCTTTGATGAGCCACGACACGAGCCACACCGCGGCGACCACGGTGAGCAGGTGACCGCTGGACAGAACTGCCGGCAGCGACCCGTGGGTCAAGCCGGTGGCCGAGGCCAGCCCGGCCGACAGCGCGTCGAACAGGTAGCGCGGGAGGTGCTCGATGTGGCCGGCGGTGACCCCCGTACTCTGCTTGTGCCCGAAGAAGATCCACCACAGCGCAAATAGCGCCGTCGGTATCGCGGGGATCCACAACTGCCCGGGGCGCCGTCGCACCCCGACAACGACGATTACGGCGCCGACGACGAACGGAATCGCCAACGTGAACAGCAGGACCGCGCAAACGAGTAACGCGCAGGCGAGCGCGTTGCGCGCGGTCGTGTCCGACTCCAGTGAGAGCAGCGCCGCAACACCCAGCGTCAACGCTCCCAGGTGGCTGATCGACGCAAAGAACAGAAGCGCCTCCCACGCCGGCCCCATGAGCACGACCACGGCGGCCGCGGCCAAACCGACCACCGGCCCGAGCCGTTCATCGACGAGCACGAAGACCAGGACCCCCAGGGCGGCGACGGTGAAGCCCGTGATCAGCCCGAACGGCAGCTGGAATCCAAGTCCAAACACCGCAACCAGCGCCTTGTACATAACCGCCAACAGCACAACGATGTTGCCGTTGTGAGGAGCCAGCAGCGTGTCGAGCCCCCCGTGTGATTCGAGACCAGGACGCTGGAGCAGGAAGTACCAGTCGTCGTTGAAGAACGTCAGCCGGCTTCGCAGAACGACCACCAGTAGCCCGCCGGCCGAGCAGAGCAATGCCAGCAGAAGTCGTTCCGATGCGACGCCGCTCCCGCTCAGCGCGAGAGCGCCGCGGCGCTCCCGCGAAGCCGCCGTCATGCGCAAAACATAACTACCGCACGCCCGCCATGAGACGGCATCCCACGTCCAACAACATCCCAATCGACGCGTCTGCGAGCTCCGCTGGGACGTTCCCGTTCTCCCAGAACGGCAACGTCCCGAGCCTCAGGCAACCCGCGTCGCGCGGGACGTTAACCGCGTCGCTTAGGGTGTAAACCGAGTCGCGCGGGACGTTTAACCGCGTCGCGCGGGACGTTAAGCGCGTCGCGCGGGACGTGAACGGCGTCGCGCGGGACGGAAACCGCGTCGCGGGCGTTAGGGACGGCTAATCGGGCCGCTCGACGCGCCGGCGGGCGGCATCCGCCGCGGTCGCGTCATCCGAGGCGTCGGTGGGGGGGTCGGCCTCGTTGCCGGCGCCAGGTTCGCCCGTCGACGGTACACCCGATTCCGCGGCCGACCACAGTTCGCCGGCCGCGCCCACGCCGTGCTCGCCCGGCGCGCCGACGCCAAGCTCACCCGGCGCGCCGACGCCAAGCTCACCCGGCGCGCCGACGCCCAGCTCACCCGGCGCGCCGACGCCCAGCTCACCCGGCGCGCCGACGCCGTGCTCGCCCGGCGCGCCGGCGCCAAGCTCGCCGACCGAACCGGCGCCCAGCTCTCCCGCCCTGCCGCCGGCGTGGTCGCCGGCCGCGTCGTCGGCGCCGGCGGCGGCCGCCCCGCGGACCGCATCGACCACCGGCTTGACCAGGTCGATCGGGAACACGATCGTCGAGCTCTGGGTGGCGCCGATCTCGCGTAGCGTCTGCAGGTAGCGCAGCTGGAGCGTGGTCGGATTGCGGCCGATCACCTCGGCCGCGTCGGCCAGCTTCGCGGCCGCCTGGAACTCCCCCTCGGCGTTGATGATCTTCGCGCGCCGCTCGCGCTCGGCCTCGGCCTGGCGGGCGATCGCGTGTTGCATTCGCTCGGGGATCTCGACGTCGCGGATCTCGACGGTGGTGACCTTGATGCCCCACGGCTCGGTCTGCTGATCGATCACGCGCTGGAGGCTCTCGTTGAGGCGCTCTCGTTCGGCCAGCAGCGAGTCGAGGTCGACGCCGCCGAGGACCGAGCGCAACGTCGTCTGCGCGATCTGGAGGGTGGCGTTGTGGAAGCTCTCGACCTGGGTGATGGCCATGTTGGCGTCGACCACGCGGTAATACGCGACCGCGGTCACGCGCACCGGGATGTTGTCGCGCGTGATCGTCTCCTGCGGCGGGACCGTCAGCGTCACCGTCCGCAGGCTCACCCGCACCATCCGGTCGATCGTCGGCACCAGCAGGATCAGGCCGGGTCCGCGCTGGTCCATCAGGCGGCCGAGGCGGAAGACCACCCCTCGCTCGTACTCGCGTAGCACCCGCACCGCGGCGCCGGCCGCTGTCAGCGCGATCACGGCGAGCACGATGACGACTATCAGGATCGCGGTCACGTCAGCTCCCAGTCCTCCGCACGCCGGACCGCGACGGTGAGGCCGCTGAGGCGCTCGACGACGACCGGGTCACCGGCGTGCAGCTCGCCCTCGTCCTCGTCGTCGGTCAGCGAGCGACGCGCGCGCCACAGCGCACCGTCGACGAGTACGCTGCCGGTCGACTCGGCCCAGCTGCGCACGACCCCGAGGTGGCCGACCAGTCCCTCGGGTCCGGTGCGCACTCGGCGGCGGCGCACGGCCAGGCCCTTGTTCACCGAGATCGCCAGCGCGCCGAGCCCGGACATCACGAGCAGCAACGCGGTGATCAGCGCGAGCACCAGCCCGCCGCCGAGCCCGCTGACCGCGAGGACCGCCCCGACGCCCACCGCCACCACGCCCGGTCCACCGAGCAATCCCAGTGACGGCACGTGCGCCTCGGCGACGATCACGATCGCCCCTACGATCAGAAGCGCCACGCCCAGTGCTGTCATATGAACAATGGTACGCCTTGTAAAGCTCCGCTAAGCGCGGATCGGCGATCTTCCCGCGAGCGCGATCAGCTCGACGCAGGCCTCCACCGGGATCGCCGTCGAGTCGATCACCAGGTGGTAGAGCGAGGGGTCGTCGATGTCGACGCCGTAGAACTGCTTGAGGTAGGCGGAGTGGGTGCGGTCCAGGCGGCGAATGGTCTCGCGCGCGGTCGCCTCGTCGACTCCGTGAAGGCGCATCGCCTGCGCGACGCGCCGCTGCATCGGACCATGCAGGCGCACCCGCAGCGCCCGCGGGTCCTCGCGCAGCACGATCGCGCCGCCGCGGCCGAGGATCACCCCCTCCCCGGTATCCGCCTGGCGTCTCAGCACCTCCTCGGTGGCGCGGCGAAAGTCCTCCCCGGTCGCGATCTCGGCCGTCATCGGCGCCGGCGCGCCGGTGTCGGATCCGAGAAAGCCGCCGAGCATCCGCTCGATCCAGCTCGTGCTCGTCTGCTCGTCGTGGGCGACCGCATCGTCCAAGGGCACCGACAGCCGCTCGGCGACCGCGCCCGGGATCGCGCGGTCGACGAACGGCACACCCAAGCGCTCTGCCAGCGCCGGTCCGATCCGGCTGCCGCCGGCACCGTAGGCGGCCGACAGGGCGACGAGCATTGCAGGTTCAGCGTTCCCGCTGTGTGATGTGGCTAAGCGCGCACCACGAGCGCCCGCTGGTAGCGTTCGGATCCCTGATATCTACACCGACTCGGAGCTGGAGATGACGAGCAGCAACACAAGCGGACTGGTCACCGACATGGCCGGCCTGCGGGAAAGCGCAGGGACGCACCTCGGCCACACCGACTGGCAGGAGATGACCCAGGAGCGCGTCAACATGTTCGCCGATGCGACCGATGACCATCAGTTCATCCACGTCGACGTCGAGCGCGCCAAGGGCACTCCGTTCGGTGGCACCGTCGCCCACGGCTTTCTCACGCTCGCGCTGATGGCGCCGCTGACGCAGCAGCTGATGAAGGTGACCGACGCGAAGATGGGGGTCAACTACGGCCTCGACCGGGTTCGCTTTCCGGCGCCGTTGCGGGTCGGCGCCCAGTTTCGCGGCGGCGGCGAGATCGTCGAGGTGACGGAGATCACCGGCGGGCTCCAGGTCAAGCTCCGCGGCACGATCGAGGCCCAGGGGTCGGACAAGCCCGTGTGCGTCGCCGATTGCCTGGTGCGGTTGTACGGCTAGGACCTCGCGGCCCGCAGGCACCGAACCCGTGAGCATCGACGTCGACAAACTGGCCGCGATCGACGTGCACACCCACGCCGAGCGCAATGCCCACGCCCCGCAGGACCCCGTCACAACAGAGCTGCTCGCGGCCGCGGCGAGTTACTTCGGCGCCGGCCCCGTCCAGCCGAGCGCCCAGGACGTCGCCGACCACTACCGCGAGCGCAACATGCTGGCGGTCGTGTTCACGGTCGACGACGAGGCCGGGATGGGTCGCAAGCGGCTCGGCAACGACGAGGTGCTGGCCGCGGCCCGCGCCAACCCCGATGTGCTGATCCCGTTCGGGAGCGTTGATCCCCACAAGGGAAAGCTCGCCGTTCGTGAGGCGCGAGAGCTGGTCGCGGCGGGGGTCCGCGGCTTCAAGTTCCACCCCAATACGCAGGCGTTCTGGCCGAGCGACCGAGACCACTACCCGCTGTATGAGGTGATCGCGGACGCCGGCCTGATCGCGCTGTTTCACTCCGGAACGACCGGGATCGGCGCCGGGATGCCAGGTGGGGGCGGCGTGCGGCTCAAGTATTCAAACCCGATGGCCGTCGACGACGTGGCCGCAGATTTCCCGGAGCTGGAGATCATCCTTGCCCACCCCTCGTTTCCCTGGCAGGACGAGGCGCTGGCGATCGCCATTCACAAGCCAAACGTGTACATCGACCTGTCCGGATGGTCGCCGAAGTACTTCCCCGAGAACCTGATCCGATACACGAACACGCGGCTTCGCACGAAGATGCTGTTCGGCTCGGACTACCCGCTGATCACGCCCGACCGGTGGCTGGCGGACTTCGAGAAGCTGCCGATCAAGGACGAGGTTCGCCCGCTGGTGCTCAAGGAGAACGCGGCGCGGCTGCTCGGGCTGCGCTCAGAGCGGTAGCATCCCGCCGCTCGCGGGTGGGACGTGGAACGCGTGAAATATCGCCGTTTCGCATCCAACCCCCATGCCTGCGCTCGCAAAACGGCCTCAGTGTCCGGTGGACAGCCGGTTCATCACGCTCCGCATGCCCTCGAGCACGACCTCGCGGTCGCGCTCGGGCACGTCGGCGAGCATCTGCTCCTGGACCGCCGCGACCGCCGGGTCGGCCACCTCGAGCAGCTCATGCCCCTTCTGCGTGAGCTGCGCGCGCAGGATCCGCGCGTGCCTGGGATCGACCTCGCGCCTGGCCAGGCCTCGCCTCTCCAGCCTGGACAGGATCTCGATCATCGACTGGGGAGTGACCAGCGAGCGGCGCGCGAGCTGGGCGTTGGAGAGCCCGGGCCGAGCGCTCAGAACCGACATCGCCGTGTACTCCTGCACGCTGAGGCCACACTCCGCGAGGCGCGTGCGCATCTCTCGACGGATTCCCTGGTTGACCCGGCCGACGACGTAGATCAGCGAGGGCGTTCTCGCATCGCGCTCGGATCGCGGCCCGTGCATGCGATCCACGCTACCGCCTCGGGCGCATGCAATCCACGCTACAGCTCCGGTGCGGATTGGACGGCGGATGGCCGGCGTGCAATGCTCTGTTGGCGATCACCCGCTCCGGGTGATGCCATTCGTAGCCAAATCGCGAAGATCAGATGCCGGTGCAACGAGCGCCATTACCTTTCGTCCTCCTCGGCATGGCAGCCGCCGGGGAGCGAGGATCGCGCGCGATCGTGTCGGTCGGCGTCCGGACCGCACGTATCGCGACCCGGCCGGCGGTGCTCTTGTGGGGCTCGCCGCTGGGGTCGCCCGTGCGCGACCGCGCGGCCGGCGCGGCCGACGGATTCGCGCGGGAGGGCCGTCGACTCCTCGCGCGCACAGGCGCGGGGGCACGGGCGACAAGCATCGAGGCGCTGCGCCGGGTCGAGGCGGAGATAGACAGCTCCGAGCTGGTCGATCAGACGATCGATCGGGTCCTCGGCAGCGGCGCGTTCGATCGGATCATCGCCGCCCTGATCAATCATCCCACCACCGAGGCGCTGGTCGTAAACATGCTCGACGAGCCCGGTCTCGATCGTCTGATGACGCAGGTGATGGAGAGCCGTCTCGTCGACGAGCTCACCGCGCAGCTGCTCGCCAGCGACGAGATGCAGATGGTGCTCGATTACGTGACGCGCTCGCCCGAGGTGCGCGCCGCGCTCGCCCGCCAGACGGTGGGCCTCGCGGACGATGTCGCGGTCGGCGTCCGCTCGCGGACGTTCGTCGCCGATGCCGCCGCGGAGCGTTTCGCGCGCGGCTTGTTCAGGCGCGGGCGCCGGCCCGAGGCTGCCCAGTGAGCGGCCCCGAGCGTTCGGCACTCGCCGGCTACGCGGGGCTGGTCACGCGCGCGGTGGCGATCCTCGTCGATTGGCTGGCGATCAACGCGATCGCCGTGCTGACCGGGGGCGCCCTCAATCTCCTCGCCTCGCTGCTCGGCAGGCACGGCGGAATCAACTTCGCGGAGGCGCTCGCCGGGGGAGTGGTGTGGCTGTGCTGGGTCTTTCTGTACTTTGTGGTCTTCTGGACCCTGACCGGGCAGACGCCGGGGGCACGTCTGCTCGGAATTCGCGTGATCAGCGCGAACGGTGAGCGGATCAGGATCCGGCAAGCCGCGCTTCGCTTTGGCGGGATGGTGCTCGCGGCGATACCGCTGGGCGCCGGCTTCCTTCCGGTGCTGGTGGACGACCGACGCCGCGGTCTTCACGACCGGATCGCTCACACCGTGGTGCGCTGGGAGGCAGACGAGCTACCCGAGGTGCCTCCGCCCGTGCCGGAGGTACTGCCGCCGCAGGCCGACCCGGTGCCGATACCCCTCGCCGGGCACCACGTTCCTATCGGGTGACGTGGTGCTGTTCTGCCTCCTCGGCCGCGATCAGCCCGATCGCGACGAGGTCGAGGGGGTGGATCCAGGCGTCGGCGAGGTGAAAGCCACCGGCGTCGGGGATCGCCTCACGTAGCCCGAACGCCCAGCGGTGCTCGATCAGCGCGACGGAGCCGGCGCGGGCGCGGCCTGCTGCTGCTCGAGCTCCCGGAGCCGCTGCTCCTGCGCCTGCTCTCGATACTGAGCCTGCTCACCCTTGCGGCCCGCGTACACGGCCGCCGAGCATTGCCGCGCCGAGCAACGGCCGTCTCCGTCTGATGAACGTCTGATCCCTTTCTCTCGGTTGTCCTGCACGGTCTCGAAGGTGATGAACTCGGCGGCTACCGTCCCCGGTCCGGGACCCCGAGAACGATTGCCTTCTCGGAGGCGAACTCCTCCTCGGTCAGCGCCCCGGCATCCCGCAGCGCCACGAGCCGTTCCAGTCGCTCCACCCGGTCGCCCTCGCTCCCGAGCCAGAGCGGGCGGGCGCCGCCGGCGATCGGGGCCGGCGGGGCCGGCGGGGCCGGCGGAGGCGCCTCGTGGTGATGACGGGGGCGCCAGCTGGACGCGCGCCCGGCGCGCCCGCGCCAGGCCGCGAGCGTGTCACCGACCTGAGCATCGGGAAACTCCTCCGCCGCCTGGCGACGGAGCGCCTCGGTGCCCAGCCAGAACAGCACGATCAGGATCAAGATCGGAATCGGCATCCTCGTCGCCGGAATCGGTCCCCAGAGGACGATCAAACCAAGCACCGCCGCCACGAACGCGTATGCCGCGCCGCGGTGGTCGCGCAGCCATGGCGCGGCAGCGCGGCGCAGCGCCACCGCCGGCCGCCTCGGGCCCGCGAGCGAGGCGGCGAGCATCACCGCGAGGCCGATGATGATCACCGACTGCGCGATGTCGCTGAGCATCGCGGTGCCGATCGACCAGACGGCTACCACCGCCGGTCTGACGGAGTCGGTCGAGGCCAGTGAATCGACCACCTGGCCACCGCCGACATTGCGCGCGATGATCACGAGTAGCCCCGCGATCACGAAATCGATCCCGACGAAGAAGAGCGCGTGGCGGCGGCGGCCGACCGACAGGTAGACCGCGAGCGCGAACAGGAGCAGCGCGAGCACCGGCAGCGCGATCGCCAGACCACGGAGCAGCTTCACGCCGTTCTTCACGGTGCTGATCTGATTGCTCGTCATGACCTTGAGCCGGGCGGCGCTGGGCGGAACCTTCTGCACCACCGAGGGCGGGAGACCGAGCCGCTGGGCGACCTGAGCGAGGACCGGTCGCAGATCGACGAACACCGCGTTCCCCTGGAGCGAAACGAGCTTCGATTTGCCCTCGACGATGTTGATGAACTGCTGTGCGCTGATCTTGTTCGCGGCCCGCCAGGCTTCCTGCACGCGCGGCCTGGCCAACAGCTGGAACGCCGCCTGCTGGGCGAGGTTCTCCAAACCGCCGGCCGCCGGCGCCGCCAGCGGCTGCAGCCGCGGGGGCAGAGCGGCGCGCAACTGCGCCGCGACGTTCACGTTGGCGTACACCTGCTCGACGACGTAGTCGCTGACCTGCGTGCGGATCGCGTCGTTCTGGAGCAGCCGCGTGCTCGTGTCCGCCCAGTGGTTTGCGTCGAGGACTTGACGGTTGGCCCACACCGCCAGGATCCCCAACACGGTCAGGATCGTCGCGATGACGAGCACCACCCGGGCCCAGATCCGCGAGGCTCGCGATTGCGTCCGGCCTGGTTGCCCGTCCGGAACCGCCGGCGTAGCCGTCGTGGCTTCAGTCGTCTCGGCGCCCGCCGGAGCGTCTGCCGCAGGCGCACCTTCCGCCGGCGAGGGCGGCTTGTCGGGTGTGTCTGGTGGGCCCTCCACTGCTGGCGACAATCGTCAACCTCGCTCGGGTGAAGGGCAATCACCCGCCGGGGGTGATTGCCCGTCACCCGGCGCCGCGGAACCATCGCCGCCAGCGATGACCTATGACCCGGCCCCGACGGAGAGCGACTCTCGCCAATTCTGTCCCAACTGTCACGCGCCGATGGCGCCGGGGGCGCGCTTCTGTCCCAACTGCGGCGCCGACGTCGGTGGTCGGCGCTCGAGCGTCTGGCCGATCGTGCTCGCCGCCGTGATCGCCCTGATCGTCGGCGCTGGCCTGGCGCTCGTGCTTGCCGGATCGGGCAGCTCGTCGAGCACCGTCACGCACACGGTCCAGAAGCACTCCACGACCACGACCCCGGGTGCATCGACCGTGACGGTGCAGACCAAGACCGAGACAAAGACCGAGACCAAGACCGCGCCCGCCCAGACCGTGACCCAGACCGTCACCGTGACTACGGCGACGAGCACGACCGGCTAACGGCGGAGGCGCCGACCAGCTCGACCCGCGGCTGACGGCCGAGCGCCCGGGGTTGGACGTTTAACGAACGTATATCGTCGCTTTGACGTCCAACCCCTCCGTCCAACCGGCTCCGACCAGCCGCCCCAACTCGCCCCGCGCGGGTCGCGCCCGCCGGCGCAGCCGCCGGAGCCGTTCACCCTCACCGGGTGAAGCTGGCTCACCCCGGCCGTTGCGAGAGTCCCATGGGGAGTGGCACCGGCGAGCTATGAAATCCGGATCAAGGGCAAGGTCGGCGATCCGCTGCTCGCGTCGTTCGGAGATCTCGACGCGTCGATCAAGCCGGCCGAGACCGTTCTGCGCGGAGTCATCGTGGACCAGGCGGCACTCCACGGGCTGCTCGACCGGATCCAGGCGCTCGGCCTCGAGCTGATCGAGATCCGTCAGGTGCAGGAACCGGGCGGAGGTTGATTTCCAACCCCTGGGGTTCTACATTGGGCGCGAGGGCCTGTAAAGGCCGGCGAGACCAGGTCCATGCTTTGGCGATCCTAGGTGAGCGGACAGCAGGCTTGGCCGTCGCGGGCCAGGCGTTGGCTCATGCCCCGCAGCGGGTTGGGCGCGTCGCGCTTCCGTGGGACAGCGCTCGCTTTCGGCGCAGGTACACGTTCGAGGTCCTCTTCGTGGTTGCCGCGTACTACGCCTCGGCGCACCTCGGCTACGCGGTCGGGTTCGCCGGGCCGGTCGCGTCGATCGTCTGGTTGCCGGTGGGGGTGGGGGCCGCGATTCTCTACCTGCGCGGCCCCGAGCTGTGGCCCGGCGTGGTGATCGGCGATCTGCTCGTCAACAACTACTCGGCCCTGCCGATCGGTTCGGCGATCGGCCAGAGCTTCGGCAACCTGCTCGAGGTCGTCGTCTGCGCAGTCCTCCTGCGCCGTGTCGCCGCGCGCAACAGGCCGCTGACGACCGTCTCCAGCCTGACCGGCGTGCTCGCGGCGATCGCCGCCGCGACCGCGATCAGCGCCACGATCGGCTCGCTGTCGCTGTACCTCGGTCGCGTCGTGACGCTCGCCTCGGTTGCGCACATCTGGCGGACCTGGTGGCTGGGCGATCTCTGCGGCGCCGTGATCGTCTTGTCGCTCGTGCTCGCCTGGTCGCCCTTGCCCCGGCGCCCCTGGTTTCGCGGACACGTGCCCGAGGTGACGCTGCTTTTGGCGACGCTCGTCGGACTCAGCCTCGTGACGATCCATGCGGGCGCCCCGTTGAGCTATCTCGCGTTTCCGGCGTTGATCTGGGCGGCGCTGCGCTTCGGTCCGCGCGGAGCGACGCTCGCGATCACGATCAGCGCCGCGTTCACGATCTGGGGCACCACCCACTTCGTGGGACCGTTCGCGTTTCATCAGCTCACCCGCGGCGTGCTCGAGACGCAGCTCTACCTGTTCGTCACGGCGCTCTCGGCGCTGTCGGTCGCCGCGCTCGCGTCCGAGCGAGAGCAGCTCGCCAGGAGCGTGCGAGCGTCGCGCACCCGGATCGTCGTTGCGGCCGACGAGGAACGCCGTCGGCTGGAGCGCAACATCCACGACGGCGCCCAGCAGCGGCTGGTCGCGCTCGCCGCGCATCTCGGTCTGGCGGCCGGCGAGGCCCGCGACGTTCCCGCTTCGGCGGCGGCGTCATTCGAGGCCGCCCAGGCGGAGCTGCTGGTGGCGATCGAGGAGCTCCGCGAGCTCGCGCATGGCATCCACCCGACGGCGCTTCGGCGGTTCGGTCTGGCACGGGCCGTCGAGATCGTCGCGGCCCGGTCGGCCACGCCCGTCGAGCTGGTCGAGCTTCCGCCGGAGCGCCTCGACGAGACATCCGAAGCCACCGCCTATTACATCGTCCTCGAGGCGGTCACCAACGCTCAGAGATACGCACACGCCTCGGTGGTGCGCGTACGTGCTCACCTTCGCCCCCGCTGTCTTCAGCTGGAGATCGAGGATGACGGCATCGGGGGCGCGCTAGAGCGCAACGACCTCGGACTCCAGGGCCTCCGCGATCGCGTCGAGGCGACCGGCGGCACCTTCAGCTTCGAGAGCTTGCAGGGCCACGGCACCAGGATCGAGGCCGAGATCCCGGTGGCGATCGCTGGAGCCGCGGCCGGGGCCTAGGCCGGAGGAGGCGCGCTCTTCTCGCTGGCGAGGTAGATCAGCGCGGCTTGCACCCGCCGGCTGACATCGTCGGGACTCGCCAGATCGAGCTTCATGAAGATCGCATTGATGTGCTTTTCGACCGCGCGCTTTGTGAGCACCATCGACTCCGCAATCGCCCCGTTGCTCTTGCCCTGAGCGAGCTCGGCGAGCACCTCGAGCTCACGCGGGGTCAGATCGGACAGCGGCGACTTTGCGTCGGTGATGTGAGCTTGTACGAGCACCTCGATGACCTTGGCATCGACCACCGATCCTCCCGCAGCGACGGTTTCGATCGCCGAGATCAGCTGGTGCGGATCACTGACCCGCTCCTTGAGGAGGTATGCACGGCGCTCGGATCCTTCCTCCAGGAGGGCCAGCGCGTAGCCCGGATCGGCGAACTGGCTGAGGACGACCACCCCGATCTCCGGATGCGCCGACCGCAACGCCTGCGCCGCTCGGATTCCCTCGTCGGTGCCGGTCGGCGGCATGCGGATGTCGGTCAGCACGGCGTCGGGCCGCTTCAGGTCTACGGCGGCCATCAGCGAATCGAAATCGCCGCAACTGCCGACGACCTCGATGCCCTTCGAGCTGCCCAGAATCCGCTCGAGCGCCTCGCGTACGAGATAGGTGTCCTCCGCGATCACCACGCTGATGCGCTTTCCGCGCTGCGTCCCATCCCCCCGAGACTGCGCGGCCGATACGGTCACAGGATCACCCCTTCACCTTGGATTCCTCCCCGGGGAAGGCTAGCGCCTCGACGGCCCCCGCTGCACCGACGGCCGCCTCCCTCGACACCTTGCCGCAGTGGTGTCCACACCCCGATCGTCAGGGCATGCGCATCCGTCGACTTGGTTGCCGACTCGCATGCCCGCATCATTGACCGCCCCACCGGGCACCCGGATACTCGGATCATGACCGGCACGGCGTTGGGCGGGGAGGTGCTGTTTGCGGATGCGCGGTCCGGAGTTCCAGCCGGCTGAGCAGCGGTCGCCCCCCGCGATCGCGCGCGCCCGAATATCGCCTCCTCGGCCGTCGGCTGGCATCGTGCAGCGAGGGCGGTTATTCGACGCGCTCGACGTGGCCGCGGGCAAGCCGCTGACGGTCGTGACCGGCCCACCCGGCGCGGGAAAGACGCTGCTGCTGTCCTCGTGGCTGATCGCGCGCGAGCACCCCGGCAAGACCGCTTGGCTTTCGCTGGAACGCGGCGACAGCCGACCGGCACAGTTCTGGGGCGCCGTGATCGACGCGGTGAGCGTCGCCGGCGAGGCCGGACTTGGATTCCTCGCGGCTCAGGCTGCCCTGGGCGAGGATCGGTTCTTGGCGGCGTTCGCCAACGCGATCGGCGCCCTGCCGGGGCACCTGATCCTGATCCTCGACGATTTCCACGAGCTCTGCTCTCCAGAGCTCAGCCAGCAGCTCGACATGCTGCTCCGCCACGCGCCCGACAAGCTTCGGCTCGTGATCGTCAGTCGCGCCGATCCGCAGCTGTCGCTTCACCGGCTTCGTCTGGAGGGCCGCATGGCGGAGCTGCGGTGCGCTGATCTCGCGTTCACGACGGACGAGGCCGCGGCGATGTTCACCATCGCCGGCCTCGAGCTAACGCCCGACCAGGTTCGGGCCCTCCAGGAGCGCACCGAGGGTTGGGCGGCGGGACTTCGTCTCGCCGCCCTGTCGCTGCATGCAAGCGATGACGTCGACGAGCTGATCCGAACGTTTACGGGCGACGAGCGCACGGTCGCCGATTATCTGGTCGAGGAGGTGCTGGCGCGCGAGCCGGAGGAGATTCGGGACTTCCTGATGCGCACCAGCGTCGTCGAGCTGCTGAGCCCGGAGCTCGCGGACGCGCTGACCCGGCGCTCGGACGGCGGCGCGATCCTCGAATCGCTCGAGCGCTCAAACGCCTTCGTCGCGCGCGTAGGACAGCATGGCGGCTGGTATCGGTACCACACCATGTTCGGAGAGCTGCTGCGCAGTCAGCTGCGCCACCGGATGCCCGACGCGTTCCTCGCCCAGCACCGCAATGCGGCGCGCTGGTACGCGAAAACCGGGCTCAACGTGCAGGCGACCCGCCATGCGGTCCGCGCCGGCGATTGGGAGCTCGCCGCAAACGTTCTCGGCGCCGGTTGGCTCGAGCTCCTGGTCCGCGGCGAGGCCCAGCAGGTCGCCGACCTGATCGCCGGCCTGCCGGCGCAGCTGCTGGCACGCAAGCCGGAGCTGGCGATCGCAGCCGCCGGGGCGCTGCTGGAGGCCGGCGAGTTCGAGCACGGCCAGGAGTACATGCGACTCGCGGATGACAACGCATCCGCGGTCAAGCCCAATCGCCGGGCCGATTACATCCTCGGGCGAACGATCGCGCAGCTGCTGCAAGCGCGCCGGGACGGCCAGCTCGACGCCGCCCGGGCAGCGGCGTTGAAGCTGCTCGCCGGCCAGGGATCCGCGTCGCCGGCGCTCGCCAGCCGTGATCGCCGCGCGCTGGCGTTGCTCAATCTCGGAATCGCCGACACCTGGGCCGGCCGGTCGCGACGCGCTCGCTCGGCGCTGGAGGGCTCGCTTGCGCTCGCCCGGCACGCCGACCGCACCTACCTGGAGTTCTCGGCGCTCGGGCCCCTGGCGCTGCTGGAGGCGCTAAATGGCAGCCTCAAGAGAGCCGCGCGCCTGGCGCGGGATGCGCTGGGGCTCGCCGAGCGCAACGGTTGGATGCTGGCGCACGGGTCGGCCGCCGCGCATTGCGCGCTGGCGATCTGCGCGTATCACCGCAGCTCGCTCTCGTCGGCCGACCGGTACCTCGACGGCGCGGATGTGGCCGGCCGCGTCTCGCGTGACCGCCCCGTCGGCGTCGTCGTGCGGCGCACCCGGGCGCTGGTTGCCCTGCGGCGCGGCGACTTTGACCGGGCCGAGTTGGCGTTGCTGTCCGCCCGGCAGGATGCGGTCGACTGGAGGATGCCGGTCCGGCTGGAAGGCTCGCTGTCCACCGCCGAGGCGGAGGCGATGATTGCGGCCGGTAGAGGTCCAGAAGCGTTGCGGGCGATCGAGGAGCCGCGCGGGCTCGGTCGCCTGGGTGAGGCGCAGCTCGTGCGGGCGAAGATTGCCCTGGCCGGCGGCGATCCGAAGGGCGCCTGCGATCTGATCGCCGACGCGGCCCAGGGCCCACTGGCGATCCTGGACCCCTGCACGGCAATCGAGCTGCGCGCGCTCGGCGCCGTCGCCAAGCACCAGCGCCAGGACGACGAGGCCGCGCTCGAGTTGGTCGAGGAGGCGCTCGCCTTGGCCGAGCCCGAGGGGTACCTGAGCCCGTTTCTCGCCGTCGGCGCGCCGCTTCGGGAGCTCCTTGCCCGGCGGATCCGAGCCGGCACCGCGCACCGTGCCCTTGCCGGCGAGGTCGGCGAGGCGCTCGATCCGCATGCCGCCGGGCAGCCCGAGCAGCGCAGCGCGCTGGTGCTCGAACCGCTCAGCGACCGCGAGGCGGCGGTGCTCAGGTACCTCCCGACACCGCTTTCCAAGGCTGAGATAGCGTCCGAGATGTTTGTCTCGGTCAACACCGTCAAGACTCACATGAAGAACATCTACCGCAAGCTCGACGTGACCGATCGGGCACAGGCGGTTCGACGGGCCCGCACCCTGCGCCTGGTCTAGTTTTTGTTCTCATCCCTCCAGGGCTACCGGCCTGGATGGCTGCGCGGCGACCTGATCGCGGGCTCACCGTGTGGGCCGTGCTGGTGCCAGAGGCGCTGGCATACGCCTCGATCGCAGGCGTCTCCCCGTGGTCGGACTGTACGCGGCGCCCGGCGCGCTGCTGCTCTACGCGGCGTTCGGCAGCTCCCGCCATCTCGTCACCGGCCCGATGTCGGCCACGGCGGCCCTGTCGGCCGCGATCGTCGCTACCTACGCCACGCGGGCGGCGGCCGGTTCACCACGATGACTGCCGCGCTCGCGATCAGCGCCGGGCTGGTCGCCCTGATCGCCGGGGTGCTTCGGCTCGGCTTTCTGGCCAGCTTCATCTCCGAACCGGTGCTCAAGCGCTTCATCGTCGGCCTCGCGCTGACGATCATCGCCGGGCAGCTCCCCGCATTGTTCGGGGTCGAGAAGGGGCTCGGGCGACTTCTTTGAAAACGTCTGGGACGTGATCACCAAGCTCGGGCATACCCACTGCCTGACGCTGCTGATCGGCGTGCTGTCGCTCGCTGGTGATCGTGCTCGGTCTGAAGCGGCTGGCCCCGGTCGTGCGTGCGTCGCTCGTGGCGGTGGCATTCGGGGTGCTGGCGGTGACGGCCTTTCACCTCAACAAGCACGGGGTCGCGATCGTCGGCCACATCGATCGTGGATTGCCGTCGTTCGGGTTGCCCGATGTCGGGTTTCAGGACTATCTGAAGCTCGCCGGGTCGGGCGTGGGGGTGATGCTGGTCGGCTTTGCGGAGGGTCTTGGCGCGGCCAAGACCTATGCGGCCAAGCACCACTACGAGGTTGACGCCAATCGCGAGCTGCTCGGCTTGGGCACCGCGAACGTGGCCGCAGGCCTGTCGAGCGCGATGGTCGTCAACGGCAGCCTCTCCAAGACCGCGGTCAATGGCTCGGCCGGCGCCAGGACCCAGGTGTCGGGGCTGGTGGTGGCGGTGATGACAATCATCACGCTGCGTGCTGCTCACGGGACTGTTCGAGAAGCTGCCCGAGGCGACGCTCGCGGCGGTGGTGATCGCGGCCGTAATGGAGCTTGTCGACTTCCCCGCGCTGGTGCGGTTGTATCGGGTCTACAACCGGCGGCTGGGGCGGGCGTACGGGGTGGCGGCGCGTCCGGCCTTCATCGCGGCGGTCGCGGCACTGCTCGGGGTGACCGTGTTCGACACGCTCCCGGGATTGTTCATCGGGATAGCGGCGTCCCTCGTGCTGCTGCTGTACCGCACGTCTCGCCGCCGCGTCGCCGAGCTCGGCAAGGTACCCGGAACCAGACGGCAGTACGCCGACATCGAGCAGCATCCCGAGAACGAGGTCCCTCCCGGCATCGTGATCGTCCGGGTCGAATCGGGCCTCTACTTCGCCAACTCCGACTGGGTTCGCCGGCACCTTCGCGACGCCGCCTCGCGGCCCGGGAAAGGCCGTAGTGCTCGACGCGGCGAGCGTGGCGTTCCTCGACGTGACCGCGGCCGAGATGCTTTCGCAGGCGGCCGAGGATCTGCACGCTCGGGGAGTCGAGCTGCTGGTCGCGCGCGACATCGGCGAGGTCCGCGACGTGCTTCGCGACACCTGCGACGAGCACGAGCTTGCACGCGTCTACCGAACCGTGCAGGCCGCCGTCGACGCGGCGCAGCGCAAGATCGGGACGCCGGCTCGCGACGCGGGCGGCTAGACGTTCGCCTGGACCCGCTCCCGACCCCAGGCGCAGCGTCCCAATCACGCCAATAACGCCCCAGTGGACCGGGTTCGCCTCGCTGCGGGGCGTTTCCGTCCTGGTGGAACGGCAACGTCCCGGTCGAGGACCAATGCGCGTGGCCGGAGGGCAGCGGCGCCGGCTTGTCGCGCCTCGCTCAGGCAGGCGGCCGGGGCGAGGCCGGCCCCGGCATGGACCGTTCGGGCGGAGCCTCGTAAGCGGGCTCTCCGTAGACCGCGAGTCCGTGGATGATCCACAGGCAGAGCCCGAAAACCGCCACCGACCAGAACGGATATGCCGGGATCTCCAGCAGCGCGGCGATCGCGGCCAAGCTACCCGCGACGATCCCGAATATCCGGCCGAACGCTCCGCCGCTGAACAGCGAGGCCGAGGCGCCGATCTCGATGATGCCGATGATCAGCGTGATCCAGCCCCATCCCTTGAGGCTTGCGAACACGTAGTGCTGGTTGTGTACGAAGAATCTCGAGTTGCCGATCGCGGCGATCCCCCAGATGATGTTCAGCACCCCGCCCATCATCAGGAAGACGGCCGCGAACAACGCCCGGCCCACTCCTCTCGGCTCAGTCACGACTGTTTCTCCTTTGCTTGAAAGGTGGCTCCCGCGTTTCCCGCCGGGGACGCGCCGGACGCCCGTCTTTACAGCTTCGGCCCGGCCGGGTGATTGCTCATCACCCGAAAAGGGTGGTTCGGCGCCGAGCTCGGCAGGGTCAGAGTGGGCGGTTGTGGCTCGACCAGCGCGGGCAGATCACCGTGGACGGGTGTGGCCCGGTCGTCGCGGGCAGATCACCCAGGGCGGGTGAGGCGCAGTCACCCGGGCCGACGCCAGCCTGCAGCCACATGAGCGCGGTCAGTGGTCCCTCCGGCCCCGAGCGGGCTTCCGCTGGGATGGCCGGCGAGCTCGAAGGCGAGACATTCGAGCACCATGGCCCGCTCGAAACCGGGACCCTGAGGTACATCCGCGGTGCCGGCGCCGGCGTGATCGTGGTCGGCGCGATCTGCCTGATCTGCGGTGTGATCGCCGTCGTTTGGCCGAAGATCACGCTGCTCGCGCTGGCGATCGTGATCCTCAGCTGGCCGAAGATCAGCCTCGGAACGCTGGCGGTGCTGGCCGGGATCGCGTTCATCCTTCGCGGCGCGCTGATGGTGTACGGCGGGATCCAGGTCCGCCGCGCCGCGGCGACTACGTAGTGGCAGGTCCGCGCGCCCGCTGCCGAGGCCGCGGATGCGTCCGCCGCGGGGGCCGATGACGCGTCCGCGGTGGCTGCTCGACGCCGAGCGCGTGGACCACGCGATCTACAACGCGATCGCGGGCACCGACACTCCCTCGCTGGATCGCGCGATGAACCGGCTCACGCGGGCGGCCAACTACTCGCGGCTGTCGCTCACGGCCGCGGCGCTGCTGGCGGTCACCCGAGGCCCCCGGGGGCGGCTCGCGGCCGCCGACGGCCTGGCGTCGATCGCGGTCACCTCCGCGGTGGTCAACGTGGCGATCAAGCCGCTGGGCCGACGCCGCCGGCCCGACCCGGCGGGGTTGGATGTGCCGCTCGCGCGCCAGGTCCGGGTACCGAGCTCCGCGTCGTTTCCGTCCGGTCACTCCGCGTCCGCGTTCGCGTTCGCGACGGGGGTCGGCCGGGTGCTGCCAAGGGAGGCCGCGCCGCTGCGAGCGCTGGCTGCGCTTGTGGCGTACTCGCGCGTGCACACCGGCGTTCACTATCCGGCCGACGTCCTCGGCGGCTCGCTGCTGGGCGGCGCCTTCGCGCAGCTGACGACGCACGCGCTGGAGCGCCGGCTCGATTCCAACGGCGCTCACGGCGTGGTCCACCGGGTGCTCCACAATTGAAGGCGAGGATGACCAGCCGGACCGACACCGAGGCACCGAGCGGGGGGCAGTTCGACCAGGGAGGCGACGCCACACGCCGTACCTATCTGGCAAACGAGCGGACCTACCTGGCCTGGTGGCGCACCGGCATCACGGCGCTTGCGGCGAGTGTCGGCGTCGGTCGCATCGTTCCCAGCCTCACGCACCAGACGCGCTGGCCGTACGCGATCCTGGGCGCCGGGTTTGCGTTGACCGGGATCGCTACGATCGCGTACGGGCTCAGGCGTCAGCGCGAGGTCGACGAGGCTGTGCGCCGTGGCGAATTCGCCCATCCGCACCCGAGGATCCTGCTGGCGCTGACCGCTGCGGGGGTCATTCTCGGGGCGCTGTTGCTGGTAGTTGTCGTGATCGAGCCGTAGCCGACACCGCGGCGTCGATCGTCGGCTCCACGTGGATGCGATCGGTCAAGCCGGCCCGATCAAGGAGCTCGATCACCGGCTGGCGGACCGACGCGAGGTGCAGCTCGATGCCGTCCGAAGCGAGCTCCTCCGCCAGCTCACCCAGGACATCGATCGTCTGCACGTCCAGATCCGGGCTCTCGGCGAGCTCGAGCACGACGGCGCGCGGGCGGGGATCGGAGCGGTGGGCCAGGCCCAGCAGCCGCTCCGTGACGTGGAGGCTGTTGGCTTAGAACAGCGGGCCATCGACCCGCGCCGCGAGGATTCCGTCGACGCCGGCCCAGTCCCGGTGTCGATCGTCGCGGCCCCAGACACCGGTGTCCGGGCTCCGCGCGAGCGTGCCCACCCACGGCCGGCTCATCGTGTAGATGACGAGGATCAAGGAGTCGCCGGCCGCCACGACCAGTCGTGCCAGCACCCCGAGCGCGAGCACTCCGCGAGCGCCACCGGCGCGAATACGAGCGAGCCGACCCGCAGCCGCGCGAATCGTCGCAGCTCGTCGACCCGGAAGAACCCGCTGACCGCGCCGATGACGATCGCTGCCAGGGTGGCCTGCGGGAGGTCGGTGAACAGCGGCGCCAGGAACGCCCCGGTCAGGAGGATCAGACCCGCCGCGATGATCGAGGCGAGCTGGCTCTTGCTCCGGCCGCGTCGGCGGCGGCGGTCTGGCCGGCACCCCCGGATTGGACGAATCCGTGCGACAGGCCGGCCAGAAGGTTCGAGCCGCCCAGCGCGACCAGCTCGCGGTTGGCGTCGATCGAGTAGTGGCTCTGGCTCGCAAGCGCGCGCCACGCCGACCGCCTCGGTGCTGAGGAGCATCGCGCCGAAAGCGGCCGGGAGCAGATTTGCGAAGTCACGGGCCCCGACGTGCGGAATCGAGGGATGGGGAAGCGCCGACGGGAGCTTGCAGATCACGTCGACGCCGTGGGCCGAGAGGTGCAACGCCGCCGAGGTCGCGATCGCAAGCGCGAGCACCACAAGCGTCCCGGGCACCTTCGGCGCCAGGCGCCGCAATCCCAGCAGCAGGGCGATGCTGGTCGCACCGACGGCCAGGCTCGCGGCGTGCGTGGAGCCGAGGTCGTCGATCAGGTCCACGAGCCTCGGAAAGAAGTTGCCGCTGCCGGTGTTGACCCCGAACACGGCGGGAAGCTGGCCGATCGTGATCGTCAGTCCCGAGGCCGAACAGGAAATCCCGTCATCACCGCCTTCGGCACGAGGTGGCGACGCCGCCCAGCCGGAGGACACCGGCGCCTGCCAGGACGACGGCCGGCGCGAGTGCGAGCGCCGCCGACAGCGCGGCGAACTCGAGACGTCGCCGTGCGCGAGCGGACCGACGGCGGCCGCGGATAGCGCCGAGGTGGCCGTCGTGGCGCTCACGACGAGCGAGCGTGAGCGCCCGATCAGCGCGTAGCCGATCATCGCCCCGGGCGCGGCCATCAGCCCCGCCTGCGCCGGCAGCCCCGCGATCTGGGCGTACGCCACGCACTGCGGCGTGTCCACGCTCCAGACGATCGGCCCGGCGACGGTGTCCGCGCCGAGCCACCCGCGGTTGTAGGAGCGCAACCAGGGCGGGACTACGGCGTCAGATCTTCTCTCGTAACATCACGGCGTCGTGAACGCCGGAAACTGGCAGCGGTTTGGTGAGCCGCGATCACCCCGGCCGGGTGATTGCCGGCTCACCCGCGGTCCTCTGAGGATGATGCAGCCATGACCGCCTCGGCTTCGCCTTCGTGTCCGTCTCGGCTTCGCCTTCGTGACCATCTCGCCTCCGCCTTCGTGACCGCCTCGGCTTCGCCTTCGTGACCGTCTCGCCTTCGCCTTCGTGACCGTCTCGCCTTCGATACCCGCGCCACGCGGGACATGGTGTGGATCCCCGGTGGCGAGTTCCTGATGGGTTCGGACGCGTTCTATCCCGAAGAAGCGCCGGTGCACCGCGTTGCCGTTGACGGCTTCTGGCTGGACGAGCACCCCGTCACGGTCGCGGAGTTCCGGCGGTTCGTGAAGGCGACAGGTCACGTCACCGGGGCCGAGCGCGCCCCCGACCCGGCCGACTACCCGGATGCCGATCCGGCGCTGCTGGTGCCGGGGTCGCTGGTGTTCCGCCCCAGCACGGGTCCGGTCGACCTGCGTGATGTCCGCAACTGGTGGGGCTGGGTACCTGGTGCGTTCTGGCGCCGGCCCGAGGGTCCCGACTCGAACGTGGGCGGGCGCGAGCGCCACCCGGTCGTCCACGTCGCCCACGAGGATGCCCTCGCGTACGCTCGCTGGGTCGGCAAGGACCTGCCCACCGAGGCCGAGTGGGAGTATGCGGCGCGGGGCGGCCTCGAGCAGAAGGCGTTCGCCTGGGGCGACGAATTCGCGCCCAAGGACCGGATGATGGCCAACACGTGGCAGGGAGAATTCCCCTGGCAGAACCTGCTCGGCGATGGGTACGAGCTCACGTCGCCGATCCGCAGCTTTCCGCCGAACGGCTACGGGCTTTACGACATGACCGGGAACGTGTGGGAGTGGACTTCGGACTGGTTCACGCCACGTCACGCCGACGATCTACAGAAGCCGTGCTGCGTGCCCCACAACCCGAGAGTGAAGTCCGACCAGCACAGCTATGCCAACGGCGAGGCGATCCCGCGCAAGGTCATCAAGGGCGGCTCGCACCTGGCGCACCGAACTACTGCCTGCGCTACCGGCCGGCCGCCCGCCAGGCGGAGGCGGTCGACACTTCGACGTCTCACATCGGCTTTCGCTGCGTGCTACGCGCGCTGCAACCGCTCGGCGCCGCCGGCTGAGGGTCCCGCGGTCAGACGGCTTGCTGCGTGTGGCGACGGGACTCGCGAAAGCTCCCGATCGCGAAGTCCAGCACCATGTTCACGAACCAGATGATGATCGTCGCCCACACGTACGTCCAGAAGCCGTGGATGTTGAAGCCCGAGACGATCTCCTGGGTGAGCCAGAGCATCAGGATCGAGACGAAGAACCAGGCGATACCGAGCGTGACGATCGCCAACGGCAGCGTCAGCAGCCTCGCCAGCGGCTTCAGGAACGTGTTGAGGATCCCGAAGACCGCGGCCGCAAGGATCAGGTTGCCGGCGTGATTGATGGTGACCTTGCTGAGCAGGGCCACCACCACCCAGAGCACGATTGCGTTCGTGAGCCAGGACAGTAGGAGTCGCTGCGTAAACGTCATAGCTGCTTCACCAGCCTACCCTTCGACGGGGGAGCCCGATCTCCCCCTCTTGGACCTCCTCGCCCCTTCGCAACTGGCGAACCTCCAGCAGTTCCAGTCCCGAGGGATCCGATGCGCTCCAACAGGAGGTGGAGCGCGCGCTGATCTGGGATCGCTCCCGACAGGATCGTCTCGGGCGACCTGATCGACGCCGTGAACTCGCCGAACGCGGCGACCATCGGCTGTCCCAGACTGCCTTTGATCCTGATCTCATAGGTGGCGGGTGCCACGTCGACCGACTCTCCCACCGCCTGGGGTGATCGAGCCTCACCCGGACCGGGTGAGCGTTGGCGGGCCGTCGGTCCGGCCGGTCATCGCGGCGCCGACCAGCGCGCGCAGAAATGCAACGCCGCCGGCGGGGAGGGCCGCCGCCGGTGATCCACCCGGCTGCTGCGCGGCGATCCGAACGCGAAGCGCCCCGGTTCGCATCGTGAAGCGCAGGGGCGGATCCAGCATCGCCGCCTCTCCGTCGATCCCCGCCGGCACCGCGCCGTCACTCTCGACGTCGACGGCAGGCAACGACCAGAGGCTCAAGAGCCCCGCGCGGACACCTCGGCTGGGCCACATCACGGCGACGCCCAGCTTGCCGGTGTCCAGACGCGGTCGGGTTCCGGATCCCACCAGTCGACCCAGGCGATACGGGTTGTTTGAGACCAGCAGCGCCAGTCCGCCCTGGTGCGTCGCACCCTCCGGCTCGCGCCAGCGCAGCGGCGGGCTCTGCGCGTGCGGGCCTGCAACCTCGGGGACCGTGTCGAGGAGGGTTCTCAGCTTCGCGTGGCGGTAGCCGCGGTGCTGGACGGCGTCGGCGTAGAGCCCGAGCGACACATTGTTGACGAACACGCGGCCGTTGACCTCGGCGAGGTCGACGCGGCGCTCGCCCCCATCGACGAACGCGTCGAGCGCCCCGACCACGTCGTCGCGATCCACGCCGAGATCGAGGGCGAAATGGTTGCGCGTGCCGGCGGGGATGCACGCATAAGGAATCCCCGCGCGCGCGGCCGCGGCCGCAACAAGCGCCTGCGACCCGTCGCCGCCCGCCATCGCGATTGCGTCTGCGCCATCGGCCAGCGCATCCTCGACCAGCTTGGAGAGATCCGTTCCGGGCGACAGCTCGACCGGCTCGATCCCGCGCCGGCGGGCCTCTTGCGCCAGGGCGAAGCGGGTGGCCTTGCCGCCGCCCGAGCGGGGATTGAAGATCAGCACGGGCCGCTTGGGCGCCGCGGCGGGAGGCAGCTTGACACGCGTCGTGAACGCCACCCGCCCCGCCCCGAGCGCCGCAACCGCCGCGGCCACGGCGATGATCGTGCGCACCGGGTCGCGACCAGCCAGCAGCGCGATCGCGATCGCGAGCGCCAGCGCCGCGACCCCGAGCCCGATTGCGCGTGGGGCGCCTCGGCGCAGCGCACCCTGGCATGCGGACACCAACGCGACGAGCACGAGGGCGAGGACGACCAGGCCCCGAGGGAAGTTCACGATCGCGGTGTCCACCGCCACGGCGACGCTCACGACGGCGAGGACGAGCGCGACGGTCGCCGCCAGGCGCGGAGTTGGCATCGGCCAAGTCTTCGCCCCCGCTGGGTTAGGCCGCCTCACCCCGCGGGGGTGATTCGGGACGGGACGTGCGGAAGCGCAAGCAGCCGCGGGTCACTACTCGCCGGCTGCCGGCGGGTCTGACTCGCGTAGCCGGGAAGGCTCCCCGGACCTGCCAGGGGCCCTCGCGGCGTCCTGCGGCGCTGCGGCGTCCTCCGGCGCCGCGGAATCCGCGCGCCCACCTCCGTTGGCCAAACGCGCCGGGGGCGGCGTCTGCTGGAGGGTCCTGAGCTCATCGAGCGAGAGGTGGCAACGAATGAAGTGTCCCGGCTCCATCTCTTTCAAGGGTGGCTCCTGCTGCTCGCAGATCGGGCCGGGCTTTCGTGGGCAGCGGGTGTGAAACACGCAGCCACTGGGGGGATCGGCGGCGCTCGGGATCTCGCCTTGGAGGCGGATCCGGGGTCGCTCGGTGCCCTCCGCGGTGGGCACCGCAGACAGCAGCGCCTCGGTGTAGGGATGCTGGGGCGGGTGAAACACGGTTTCGGCAGCGCCGAGCTCCATCAGCCGGCCCAGATACAGGACCGCGATCCGGTCAGCGATGTAGCGCACCACGCCGAGGTCGTGCGAGATGAACAGGTAGGAAACCCCCTTGTCGCCCTGCAGCTCGACCAGCAGGTTGAGGATCGCGGCCTGAACGGAGACGTCGAGGGCAGACGTCGGCTCGTCGCACACGACCACCTGCGGCTCGCCGGCGAACGCGCGCGCGATCGCCACTCGCTGCTTAAGCCCGCCCGAGAGCTGCGCCGGTCGCGCCCCAATCAGCCGCACGTCAAAACGGACCGAATGCGCGAGTTCGCGCAGCCGCGACTCGCGCTGTTCGCCGCTGAGCCCGATCAGCGTGGTCAGCGCCCGGGCGATGATCCGGTGAATCGAGAAGCGCCGGTTGAGCGCCGAGTCGGGATTCTGGAAGACGATCTGCAATGCCCGTACCTGCTCGCCCTCGCGCTTGGTGATGACCGATGCCAGCGGCGTCCCGTCGAGCTCCACCACGGATCCTTCGTCGGCCCCTGTCAACCCCAGCAGTGTGCGCGCCAGCGTGGTCTTCCCGCTCCCCGATTCGCCGACCAGCCCCAGCGTCTCCCCGGGAGCGAGCGCGAACTCGATATCGGCAAGCGCATGGACGGCTTGGCCCTCCTGGTGGAAGGTCTTTCGCACGTTCTGGGCGCGCAGGACGGGAACGGCGTCCTTGTCGCTCGCCGGCCGCGGCGCCGGCACCGCCGCGGTCACTCGCGGTAGCTCGTGCGCGCGCTCGTGGAAGTGACAGCGGGCTCCGTGGCCTCCACCGAGGTCGTGCATGGGGGGCTCGATCTGCTGGCAGCGCTCCTCCGAGCCGAGCGCGCGCATCAGCCCACAGCGGTCGGCGAACACGCAACCGGGCAGCTCAGCCCCGAGCCCCGGAAGAAAGCCCGCGATCGTGTCCAGTCGCTGCTGGTCCTTGCGCACCCCGCCGCGCGGGATGCAACGCAACAGCCCGACCGTGTAGGGGTGTCGGGGGTTGTCGAACACCTCCTGCACCTTGCCCTCTTCGACCAGGCGGCCGGCGTACAGGACCCCCATGCGATCGCACATCTTGCCGATCACCGCCAGGTTGTGGCTAATGAACAGCAGGCTGGTCTTGAACTCGGTCCGAAGCGCGTTGACGAGATCGAGAACCTCGCCCTCGACCGTGGCATCGAGGCCGGTGGTGGGCTCGTCGAGGATCAGCAGCGTCGGGTCGCTGGCGAGCGCCATCGCGATCACGACCCGCTGGTTCATCCCGCCCGAGAGCTGGTGCGGGTAGCGATGCATGACGCGCGAGGGGTCGGAGATCTGCACCTTGCCCAGCATCTCGCGAGCCCGATCAGTGGCCTCCTCGTCGCCGGTACCCATCAGCCGGTAGACCTCCGCCACCTGCTCGCCGATCTCAATCGACGGGTTCAGGGCCGAGCCGGGGTTCTGGTAGACCATCGAGACGGTCTTGATCCGCAGCTCGCGGACCTCCTCGTCGGTCATCGCCAGCAGGTCGTGGCCCCCGAGGTTGATCGAGCCGTCGGAGACGCGCCCGTTGCGCGGCAGGTATCGAAGCGCGGCGAACGCGGCCGTCGATTTGCCGCAGCCTGACTCACCCACCAGCCCGTATGACTCGCCCTGGGCGATCTGAAAGCTGACGCCGCGCAACACGCGCCGCCACACCCCGCGCACGCGGTAAGCGACCTCGAGGTCTGAGAGCTCCAGCGCCGGAGCGGTCTCGAGCGCGGTGGAGGTCTCGGCGGCGGCGGTCCCGGTCATCGCTCAAACGCCTGGCTGAGGCCGTCGGAGACCAGGTTGACGCCCACCACAAGGCTCGCAATCGCAAGCGCCGGGAACACCACCGGCCACCAGTAGCCGCCGCTGAGCAGGCCGTAGTGCTCGTAGATCTGCAAACCCCAGTCGGGTGCGGGCGGCTGGATCCCAAAGCCCAGGAAGCTGAGCGTGGCGATCGTGAAAATCGCGTATCCCAGCCTCACCGTGAACTCGACGATCACCGGTCCGAGCACATTGGGGAGGATCTCGGCGAACAGGATGTAGCGGGTGCTGTCATGGCGCAGCCGCGCCGCGGCGACGTACTCGAGCTCGCGCTCCGAGAGCACCGCTGCGCGGACCGTGCGCGCGATCACTGGGGTGAAGACGATCCCGATGACGGCGATCACGGTGAACTTCGAGGGTCCGAGCGCGACCAGCGCGAGCAGCCCCACGATCACGACCGGGACGGCCAGGAACGTGTCGATGATCCGGCTCAGGATGTCATCGACTGGACCGCGGAAATAGCCGGTGATCAGCCCCAGTGCGGTGCCCAACACCGTGCCCAGCAGCGTCGCCAGCGGGGCGACGATCAGGATGTCACGCGCGCCCACGATCACCCGCGAGAAGACGTCACGCCCGAGCGTGTCGGTCCCGAACAGATGCGACGAGCTGGGCGCCAGAAGCGCATTGATCGGGTTGGTCTTTAGTGGGTCGTCGGGAGCGATCACATAGCCGAAGATCGCGCAGACGACCCAGAAGCCGAGGATCACCATGCCCGCGATGAACGTCTTTGAGTGCGCGAGCAGTGTCAGGCGCTCGCGGCGGGCGACCTTTGCCTCGTCGGGTCCGCCCTCGGCGAGGCCCGCCCCTACCTCGACGGCGCCCTGCGCGGTGGAGGCTACGGGCTGCGTGGTCACGACTCGCTCCCGTAGCGGATCCGCGGGTTGAGCACCGAATAGGCGATGTCGGCGAGGAGGGTCGCGACCAGGTACACGATCCCAACGATCAGCACCGCACTCTCGAGCACGGGAAAGTCCTTCTGCTGGGCGGCGCGGAACAGCGCTTGCCCGATTCCCTGGTAGTTGAACACCAGCTCGATCGCCACCAGCCCTCCGATCAGATAACCGACCTGAGTCGCCACGACGGCGATCGTCGGCAGCAGCGAGTTGCGCAGCACGTGCTTGAACACGACTGTCCGGTAGGGCAGGCCCTTGATCAGTGCGGTGCGGGCGTAGTCGGCGTCGAGCGCCTCGATCGTGCCCGCCCGCGCCATTCGTGCGATATAGCCGAACAGCACGAACACGAGGCACAGCGCGGGGAGGATCAGGTACTCGACCGAGGTGAAGAAGCCTGCCCCCGGCGGTGGCTGCGCGGTCGCGGGGAGGATGCCGATCCACAGTGCGAATACGAGGATCAAGAGGACGGCCCATACGAAATCAGGGACAGAGGTCGCTGACAAGCCGCCGACGGAGATGAAGCGATCGCTGAGTCGTCCTTCGCGCAGCGCCGCGAACACACCGCCGGCGACCGCCAGCGGCACAACGATGATGAACGCCAGCAGGGCGAGCTTCGCGGACTTGAGCAGGGCCGGCCAGATGATGCTCGACACCGATTGCCCGGTCACCGACTTCCCGAGGTCTCCGTGGACGAAGCCGCCGATCCAGCTCAAGTACTGGGCGATCAACGAACGGTCGGTCCCGAGCTGGTGGTTGAGCTGTGCGACCGCTTGCGGCGTCGCGAAGGGGCCCAGCACGCGCCGCCCGACGTTGCCGGGCAGCACCTGCGAGCCGAAGAACACCAGGATGCTCAACAGGAACAGCGTGATCAAGCCGAGCGCGAGCCGCTTGCCAACGAACCTTGCCATCAGACCATTCCCGCGCGGCTGAGGTCGACCTGCCCCATCGCGGTCGAGTACTCGCCCGAGACGTTGTTGTGGGCGCCCGTGAGGAAGTAATAGAAGTAGGGGATGATCAGCGGACTTTCCTCGAGCAGGAGCTCCTGAATCTGGCGGGCGTAACGCCGCTGTGAATGGAGGTCCAGCGCGGCGATGTAGTCGGCGACGAGCTTGTCGTAGGTGCTGTTGCGAAAATGCGCCGCGTTCCAGGGACCCTTCTTTGTGAGGGTGGCCTTGAGCGTGACGTTGGGCACGCCGCGATGGCCGTAGTCCGTGATCCCCACAACCGAGTCCAGCCACGGCGAGGTCCCGAACGTGGAGCTGCCGTAGTAGGTTCCCAGGTCGCTGATCGTGAGGCTCAGCCTGATCCCGGCGACGGCCACGTTGTCCTGCAGGACCTGCGCGAGGTCCGGGAGCTCGAAGTCGTTGGACGTGTTGACGGGGACCGAGAAACCGTGCGGTTTGCCGGCGGCGCTCAGCAGCGCCTTGGCCTTGGCGAGATCTCGCTGGCGCTGGGGCACTGTCTTGTCGGTTGACGGGTAGATCGGCGCAAATGGGCTGTCGTTGCCATAGTCGGATTTGGTGGCGAGCAGTCCCTGAACCATCCCGCGGCGGTCTGCGAGCAACGCCATCGCCTGGCGAACGCGCCTGTCGGTAAACGGCTCCTTGTCGCAGCGCAGGTGGATCTCCCGGTAGGCGGCGGAGTGAAATTGGGTGGTGCGGATCGAGGGGTCCGTGAGCAGGGCCCGGCCGCCGGCCACCGAGAAGTGCGGCAGCACGTCGACCTGGTTGCCCTGCAGGCCGAGCACCGCCGCCTGTTCCTGGGCGTAGAACTTCAGCTCCGCTTTGTCGGCCACCGTGCGCGGTCCCCAGTAGTACGGGTTGCGCACGTAAGTGACGCCGACCTGAGGCGTGAAGCTCTGGAGCTTCCACGGTCCAGTCCCGATGAACGTGCTCTGCCAGTTGCCGCTGTAGTTGCGCGGCAGGATGATCGCGTTGTAGTTGTCAGAGCTGACGATGTGGGGGAAGTTCCCGTTGGGGGCGTCGAGCCCGAACCGCACCGTCTCGCTGTCAACCGCTTGCGTGTTTCCCTTCGAGAGCACCCCTGCGAAGGTGGAGAGTGAATTGGACCCCACCTTGGGGTCGGCGAGGCGGTTGAACGTCGCGGCCACATCCTCGGCGACCATCGGCGTGCCGTCGGTGAACCGGACCCCCCGGCGAATCTTGAACGTCCAAACGCTGCCGTCGTGGTTGGGCTTCCAGCTCGTGGCGATCACCGGATGAAGCGTCAGGTGGCGGTCGGAGAAGACCAGGAACTGGCCGGACATCGCGAGCACCGCGAGGCCGCCCTCATCGGAGATCTTGATCGGGTCGATCGCCGCAGCCGGCGCCACGATCCCGGCCCGGATCGTGCCGCCCGGCCTGGGCGCTTTGGTCTGGGGCGGAGATACCTTCGTGACATCCGGACGGGCGCAGCCCGAGACGACCACGCCCAGGGTCGAGATCGACATGCCGAGCATGGTCCCGCGGCGCATGAACTCGCGCCGACTGATGCGCCCCGCCCGCAGCTCGTCGATCAGGTGATTCTCGAGCTCCCCTGCGCGACCGCGGACAGTCTCAACGCGCCGCGCGCGCTGACCGTCCAAACCCGACAAAGGATCGGAATCTCGCATCATGTTGCTTCATAGCCAACTGAAGTTGCGGTCCCGCGCGAGGTGCAGTTTAGGGTGGGCGAGTGGCATGCGCAACCGCCAGTCCGTCAATTCGCCACGGACCGGTCGGCGGCCCGGGGTGGTTGCTGTATAACCATCAAGGGTTGGCAATCGACCAAGGAGCATTGAGATGAACGATCGCGGCCCTGCAACGGGTCTGTTGGCGAGGCTGGACCAGGGGCCCGTCGTCTGCGCGGAGGGTTACCTGTTCGAGTTCGAGCGGCGCGGCTACCTGCAGGCCGGGGCCTTTGTTCCCGAGATCGTCCTCGACCGTCCCGATTTGGTACGTGGCCTGCACGAGGAGTTCGTCCACGCGGGCTCGGACGTCGTCCTGGCGTTCACGTACTACGGACATCGCGAGAAGCTGCGCCTGATCGGCAAGGAGCACCTGCTAAAGCCGCTCAACCGCGACGCGCTGGCCCTCGCGGTCGACGTGGCTCGCCGGAGCGGCGCGCTGGCCGCGGGCGATCTATGCAACACCAATGCCTACGCCGCCGACGCTGCCTCGCGTGCCGCGGTCCGCGAGATGTTCGAAGAGCAGATGGGCTGGATCGCCGAGGGCGGAGCCGACTACGTCGTCGCTGAGACCTTCTCCTGGGGCGAGGAGGCGCTGCTGGCGCTCGACGCGATCAAGGCCTCGGGGCTTCCCGCCGTCGTGACGATGACGATCCACTCCGGCGGGGAGACCCGCGAAGGATGGACGCCGGAGGAGGCATGTCGGCGCCTCGCCGACGCGGGCGCCGACGTGGTCGGACTCAACTGCGCCCGCGGACCGCAGACGATGCTGCCGCTGATCGAACGGATCCGAGCGGCCGTGGACGTCCATGTCGCGGCGCTGCCCGTGCCATATCGCACGACCGCCGAGCAGCCGAGCTTTCAATCGCTGCGCGATCCCGGCTGCGACTGCCTGCCCGACGACCGACCGTTCCCCACGGCACTTGATCCGTTCACCTGCAATCGCTACGAGATCGCACGGTTCGGCCGCGCCGCATACGAGCTAGGGGTCAATTATCTCGGCGTCTGCTGCGGCTGCGGGGCCCACCACATCCGAAGCCTCGTCGAGGCCCTGGGGCGGACGGCGCCGGCTAGCCGCTACAGCCCCGACATGTCCAAGCACGCCTACCTGGGCAGCGACAAGCTCCTCAAGGACCACAACCGCGCCTACGCCAAGAAGCTGTGATCTCGCGGGGCGTCAGGGAGCTCACGGGGCGTCAGGGAGCTCACGGGGCGTCAGAGAACTCGGTGGTGTCAGAGAACTCGGTGGTGTCAGAGGTCGCCGCCCTCGTCGATCAGCCGAGCGAGCTCGCGGCGCAGGAGCGCCAGGCGCGCGTCGCGCGTCAGCGGCAAGGTCCGGCGACGATCCCGAACGACGGCCGCGTCCAGCGGCTCGCTGACAACGACGCGCTCCGCGTCCTCTGGGCACTCGCACAGGATCTCGCCACGGGGATCGACCACATGCGAACCGCCCCAGAAACGCAAGCCCCGCTCGTCGCCCACGCGGTTCACGAACACCACGTAGCACTCGAACAGCCGCGCGTAGAGGCGCGTGATGTCGCGCCAGTAGCAGCGCACGTCGAGTTGCCGTGGATCGCTGTGCGCGCTGTTGGCGGGTAGCAGCAGCACCTCTGCGCCGTCCTGGCAGGCGAGAAACGCAAGCGCGGGCTGCCATGCGTCGTTGCAGATCAGCACCGCCATCCTGCCAAAGCGGGTGTCGAACGCGCGCATCGCAGTGCCCGCGCTGAAGTGCTTGCGCTCCTCGAAGCCGCCGTAGGTGGGCAGGTACAGCTTCCGGTGGACGTGGCACAGCGCGCCGGAGTCGACGAATGCCGCGCTGTTGTAGACGCGGCCGCCCCGGCCGAGCTCCGGGAAGCCGATCACCAACGCGTGC
This sequence comes from uncultured Solirubrobacterales bacterium, assembly GCA_963723675.1. GTDB lineage: Bacteria > Actinomycetota > Thermoleophilia > Solirubrobacterales > Solirubrobacteraceae > Palsa-465. Next base: position 619,759 of record CAVRRW010000001.1, read on the forward strand.
TCGTCAGCTTCGCCGGCCAGCCCGGTCAGCGACGGCTCGTCCGCTGCCAGCCCGATCTCGCGCTCCGTTGCTCCGACCGCATAGCCGCTGAGGCACAGCTCGGGGAAGACGACCAGATCGGCGTCCCCGGCGACCGCCTCCTCGATCGCTTCGCGCGCGCGGACCAGGTTGCGATCGACATCGCCGAGCACGCTGCTGATCTGAGCCAGTCCGACACGCACCGCTCACTCCTCTGCTTCGCTCAGCGGACGCGATGTTTGCGGTGGGCGGACATCGATGCCACGCTACCAACGATGGTTGTGCAGAGAGCATCGAGCTTGAAGCGTGGAGTCGAGATCCTGCTCGCACTGGGGACCGACGACGCGATGGCGCGCGACGGCCTCGGCGTGGTTCAGATCGCACAGCTTGTCGGATACGAGAAGAGTCAGGTCTCGCGCGCGCTGGCGGCACTTGCCGACAGCGGTCTCGTCGATCGCGATCCCGAAACCCGCGCGTACCGGTTGGGGTGGCGGCTGTTCGCGCTCGCCGCTCGCTCCGGCCGCCCCCGGCTGACGGCGCTCGGCCCCGGCGAGCTGGCAGGACTCGTGTCGGAATTCGGCGAGACCGCGCACTTGTCGGTGCTCCAGGGCGACCGCGTCCTGACGCTGCTCTCCGAAGGCCCTTCCTCGACGATCCGGGCGAGCGGTTGGAGCGGACGAACGGTGCCCGTCACCTGTACCTCATCGGGGCGGGCGCTGCTATTCGATCACGACCTCCCGGCGCTCGAGGCGCTCCTCGACGACACGAGCTTCGCCGGGGCGGGGCGCAAAGCGCCTCGCACCGTGAAAGAGCTCCACCGCCGGATCCGCGCCGCCCGCAAGGACGGCTATGCGCTCGTCGACGAAGAGTTCGAGCCCGGCCTCGTCGCCGCCGCGGCGCCCATCCGGGACTTCTCCTCGCGGATCATCGCCGCGGTGAACATGTCCGGACCCAAGTTCCGCCTCGGCCCGAGGCTCAGAGCGGCCGGCGAGGCAACCCGCCGGGCCGCCGCCGAGCTGTCGCAATGACGGAGGGCGCGATCTGACCGATGACGAAGGACGTGATCTAAGGGTCCGTAGATGAATAACGTCCTTGTTGAGAGGCCCGATGAGCGTCGCCTGGCGGCGTCCTCGGACCTCGATGTGGCTGGGCCACACCTTCGGTCCTGCGTCCTTGCCATGCTCGCTCCTCGAACTTCTCAACTGCGGACTTTTTCATCTATGAACCCTGACCGAGGGCGTCGAGCGCTGTCCCGAGGGCCCCACGGCCAGTTCCAGATGTTCGTCGGTGACGACCAGGGCGGGTGCGAGGGCGACGCCGTCGCGGATCCCACGGGCGAGCAGCCCGGCGTCGCGGGCGAGGTTTCCCAGGCGAGCGGGGACGTCGGGATCGCCGGCGAGCAGCTCTGGTTCGAGCGCCACCGCCGCCATCAGCCCGACCCCTCCCCGCACCTCGCCGACGAGGGGGTGGGCCGCGAGCGCGCCGAGCCGCTGATGGAAGCCCGTCTCGAGCTCGCGGGCGCGATGGACGAGATCGTCGCGCGCCAGGAGATCGAGGTTCGCCAGTGCGGCAGGAGATCGAGGTTCGCCAGTGCGGCGGCGCAGCAGGCGGCGTGGGTGGCGCCGTGCGCGAAGCGGCGCCCGCCTTCCCAGAACGGCTCGGCGACGGACGGCGCCGCGATGACCCCGCCGAGCGGGAGGTAGCCGCTGGTGACCCCCTTGGCGAACACGATCAGGTCGGGCAGCAGGCCGAAGCGTTCAACCCCCAGCCATTCGCCGAGGCGTCCGAAGCCGCAGATCACCACGTCGGCGATCGTCAGGATCCCGTGGCGCCGGCACAGATCCTCCACGCCTTCGAGGTATCCGGCGGGCGGCGGGAGCACACCGGCCTCGATCGAATCCCCGCCGCCGCTGGTCAGAAAGACTCTTGACCCCGGTCGGGGCGCCAGTACCGCGAGACGGTCGGCCAGCACGAGCGCGGGCCGGTTGGGAGGTCGCCGAACACGTGGTAGGTCTCGAGTTGGGCCAGTTGCGCCGCCACGGCGTGGGCGATCTCGGGACGCCCGTGCCCGACGTTTGCGTACCACAGGCTCGAGGAACCGTCCAGATAGCGGCGTCCCTGCTCGTCCGACACGAACACGCCGTCACCGCGGACAAACACGAGCTCGCTTCCGTCCACGGTGGCGATGTCCGCGAACGGGTGCCAGAGGGCGCTCACGCCGCTGCGTCCAGTCGGTGCGCCAGAACGGCGGGCTCCTGAGTCACGGGTTGCATTGTCAGCGCGGCGGAGGGCAAGATGCAAGCCGAAATGAGAGAGCAGCGCGAAGCTCAGATCTGCGATGCGATCGCCGCCCGTGAGGACGACCTCGTCCATCTGCTGCGGACGCTGATTCGGTTCGACACGATCACGCACGTGGCCGGCGCGGCCGCTCGCGAGGAGGCGGCGCTGCAGGCCTATCTCGGTGAGCGGCTGCGATCCGCCGGCGCCGAGGTTGAGATCTCCGAGCCCGACCCGACCGTTGTTGCCGGCCATCCGATGATCCCCGACGGGTTCACGTTCGCGGGACGTCCACAGCTGGTGGCGCGGTTTGCCGGAGTCGGCGGCGGTCGGTCGTTGCTCCTCAATGGGCACGTCGACGTGGTCGACGTGGAACCGATCGACGCGTGGACGCACGACCCGTTCGGCGCCGTCGTCGCAGACGGCGCCGTCCATGGCCGCGGCTCCTGCGACATGAAGGGCGGTGTGGCCTGCATGGTCGTCGCCGCCGAAGTGCTCGCCGACCTCGGGCTGCAGCCGGCCGGCGACCTGATCATCAATACGGTCACCGATGAGGAGTCCACCGGCGCGGGAGGACTGGTGTCGGCTCGCACGCTGCGCGCCGACGCGGCGATCGTGCCCGAACCAACCGGCCTCGGCGTGTGGGTCTGTTGCCGCGGCAGCCTGCTCGCGGCGATCACGATCGAGGGGCGGGCGAGGCACGCCGGGCTGCCCCCGGGCGATCCCGAGGACGGAGGCGCGGTCAACGCGATCGAGAAGATGGCGATCGTGCTCGAGGCGATCAGAGACCTGCGCGAATTCTGGTCGCTGCGCCCGCCACACCCATTGCTCTCGCCTGCCGACTGCGTGCCGACCGTCGTGCAGGGGGGCGAATGGATCGTCTCCTACCCCGCGAGCTGTCGCCTGGACTGTCACATCGAATATCTGCCCGAGCAGGCCGACGAGCAGGGCTGGGGCTCGGCCGTCGAGCGCGAGTTCGTCGGCTGGATCAGACGCGCGACGGCGCGCGACCCCTGGCTTGCCAAGCACCCGCCGCAGATCGCGTGGACCGTGGGCGGGGTCCCTCCGGCCCAGGTCGCAACCGACGAACCGATCGTCGAGACGGCGTTATCGGCCCTGCGCGCGGTGCACCGACCGGCCCGGGTCGGCGGGCTCGACAACTGGCACGACGGCGCGACGCTAACCAACGAAGCGGGAATCCCCGCCATCTGCCTCGGCCCGGGGGACATCCGGCGTGCCCACACCCACTCCGAATCGGTACCGATCGCGGATCTCGTGACCTGCGCCCAAGCCCTCGCCCTCACCGCATATCGCTTCCTCGGGTCGGCGATTGCCTGATTCACCCGGCGCGGGTGATGCCCGGTCACCCGCCACTGGCGCACCGTGGCCGCGATGGGTCAAGCGATCGGCAACGTCTTGCCGCTGGCACTGGGCGTCGCGCTCAGCCCGATCCCGATCGTGGCCGTGGTGCTGATGCTCGCCACACCAGGCGGCAGGCTCAACGGCCCGGCGTTCGTGGTCGGCTGGATCATCGGCCTCGTCATCGTCGGCGCGATCGTCTTGCTCGTCGCGGGTGGCGTCAGCGCGAGCAACGACGGGCAGCCGAAGACCTGGGTCAGCGTCCTCAAGCTGGTGCTGGGGTTGGCGTTGGTGCTGGTCGCCGTCCGGCAATGGCGCGGGCGACGCCGAGGCGACGCCGCGCCGGAGCTGCCGACGTGGATGAAGACGATCGACAGGTTCACCCCCCTGCGGTCTGCGGGAGTGGCGGCAGTGCTCGCCGGTCCCAACCCCAAGAACCTGCTGCTGACGATCGCCGCCGGCGCCGCGATCGCCCAGGCCGGGATCTCGGCCGGCGACCAGGTGATCGTGTTTGCGATCTTCGCGGCGATCGCCACGCTGGGGCCCGGGATCCCGCTCGGGATCTACTTCGCGCTGGGCGACCGCTCCGCCAGGATCCTGGGGGCCCTGCGCGCCTGGATGATCGACCACAACCAGGCGATCATGAGCGTGCTCTGCCTGGTGATCGCGGCGAAACTGATCGGCGACGCGATCACCGGGTTCACTTCGTAGCGTGAAATCGCCCCGGCGGGCGATGCGGCTTCACCCGGTCAGACGGAACGACGATCCGCGATCCGACAGACGCGACTCGACCAGTCGGAGGAGGCGCACGTGGCCAAGCCGTTCAAGGCAGTCATCAACCTCGACATCCGGGACTCGACGCCGGATTGGGGACCGTTCCTCGCCGAGCGCGCGCCGCATGACTCTCCAAACGTACTGGTCGTCCTTGTACGACGACACGGGCTCGCGGCGGGGTCGCCGTTCGGCGGCCGAATCGAGATGCCAACGCTCCAACGGCTGGCGACGGTGATCGGCTCGAGCTTCGCCCTCAGCTACCAGGAGGACGACCACGGCGGCGCGGTGATCTACAAGTCGGGGATCGACTTCGTCGACGACGGTCCGGAGAAGCCCGTCAGGATCTGGAGCCGGATCGGGTAACGGCCCGCGCGGGCCGCCGGCAATGCAAACGGCGACGAGCCCATGTTGCGATTCACGGGCGGGCCGGGGCGCCAGGGCCTGCGCCTGCTGGTGCTCCACGACGATCCCGATCGCGAATTCGATTACACCTCGGGTGCGGAGTACGCGCTCAAGCAGGCAGCCCAACACGGTTGGACGGTGGTCAGCATCAAGTCAGACTGGGCCACAGTGTTCGCCGAGTGAAAGCGCCCGTCAGCTGACAAGGCAACTCGCGCTCGCGGGCTGATGGGCGGGAAACGCTTTCACCAGAGCGCGTGCGATGAAGTGATTGCGCGCCACGTATCCAGGCGAGTAATAGTGAATGCCGTCCGGGATGACCCACTTCCGCTTGGCATGGGCTCCCCAGTCGAACACCCGCATGGACGGATGACGGGGGCAAGCCGCGATCAGGTCCTCGTTCCATTTTTGCATTTGATCCTCGGCGTAGGGGCGACCGGGCGGGACCAGCGTGATCACGCCGACCCATAGAACCGGCTGCCTTCCGACGATCGACATCATCTTCGCGATCCGGGCGGTCAGACCGACCCTGGAACCGACCTGAACGTTTGCGACATCGTTGGTTCCCATGGCAAGGATCCAGCACCCGCGGAAGCCCTGTGAGACGTACTGCCGAGCAACGGTGGCGGCGTTGGCGTTGCCTTTGTAGGTCTCGACGATCGATCGCGCCCCCGAGATCTCCGGGTGCGCCGTCTTGACCCCCACCTTGGCCAGCTGCTCCTGCAAGCGGCGCCGCGGATTCGGGATGTAGTTCGTCGAGATCTGTCCCTCGGACGTCGAGTCACCGACGTAGACAACCGAGCGGCACGAGGTGTGGGTGGGGGGCTTCACCGGTTTGGTCGCCTGGCGCAGGCCCGGTGGGCCGGTGACCGCCACCGGCGTGAGCTTCGGGGGCAGCGACGTGAGGTTCTGCGGGGAGCTGTGGCCGACCGAGGCTGCCGGGAGCACCCCGGTCAAGCCCACCGCCGCGATCGCGACCGCACACGCCGTGCCCGCCGAGAGCGCGAGGGTGCGCCGGCGCGCCCGGCGGAAATCGGCGATGCCGGAGCGACCGCGGCGCCACAGGCGCCCCAGGGCACCGTGCCGAATCGGCTCCTCGACCAAGCGCCATGAGAGAGCCGCGACGACGAATGTCACCGCCACCTGGAGGCCGGCCTGGGGCCAGTTGACCCCTACCCGCGGGGCTCCCCACAGGACCACGATCGGCCACTGCCACAGGTAGATCCCGTATGACCGAACGCCGATCCAGCGCAATGGTGCGCAGCCCAGCGCCGGGCCGAGGATGCTCGTGGGGTTGACGACGGCGAACACGATCGCGGCCGTCGCGGCCGACAACAGGATGAAGCCGGCGGGGTAGGTGAAAGGGTCAAACGCGTCCGTCTTGTAGACGAGGGCGAGGACGCCGAGGATGCCGGCGACTCCCAGCAGGTCGAGGCCGAGGGGATGCCGCAGGGACCAGCGGACACGGCGCCGAGGAGCGTCGGTCGGCCACACCGTCGCCAACGCCGCCCCGATGAGCAGTCCGAAGGCGCGGGTGTCGGTGCCCTCATAGACCCGGGTGGGATCGAACCCGGGGTGATAGACGTGGCTCATCAGATACGCCGAGGCCGCCGCGCCCGCGAGGATCAGGAGGGCGAGGCCGGCGCGGCTGCGCACCAGGAGGATCCCGATGCCCAGCAACCAGGGCCAGGCCAGGTAGAACTGCTCCTCGATCGCCAGTGACCAGACGTGGTCCAACGGCAGCGGCGCCGCGAACCGCGAGAAGTACGAGCCGTGCGCGGCGATCGTCGACCAGTTCGCGAAGTACAGGGCCGAAGAGATCACCTGCCGGCGAACGTCGGCGAGTTGCGATGTGTCGAAGATCGCCACCCAGAGGCTCACCACGATCAGCATCAAGAACAGCGCCGGCAGCAGCCGGCGGGCCCGGTGGAGCCAGAACGTCTTCAGCCCGAGGTTCGCGTGCCGATACCAGTGGCCGAGCAGCAGGTCGGTGATCAGGTATCCCGACAGCGTGAAGAACACCCCCACCCCGAGCATCCCGCCGCGAGCCCACGGCACGTTCAGGTGATACGCGATCACGCACAGCACCGCGAGAGCCCGGATTCCATCGAGGCCCGGTACGTAGCGCCGTCCGGACTGAGTGGGCCTGGGCACCGTTAGTTGCTCAGACCTCCGCCGACGCCGGGAGAGCGGCGGCGACGGACGGCGGTGACGGCGAAACCCCCAGCACGCAGGCATTATCGCCAACCCGGGTGGTTGGCTACCGCTCCATCGAGGCTCGGGACATTTCCTGCAGGCGCGCACCGATGTGCAGTGGTGTGGGTGAGAATGCCGCATGAGGAACTTCGCCGACATTCCGAGCGAGGTCAGACGCCGTGTCGAGGGCGGCGAGCGGGTGATCCTGGTCCTCCTCGATGCGTTCGGACTCGAGTTCCTGGAGCGCCACCGCGGGCATCCCCTGGTTCAGCGCCTGGACGTGACCCCGTTGACAGCTCAATTCCCGTCGACGACCACGGCGCACGTGACGACCACGCACTACGGCCTCCCGGTGCACGAGCACGGTCTCTATGAGTGGAACGTGCTCGAGCCGTCGCTTGGGGAGATCATCTGTCCGCTTCGCTTCAACTCCACCGGCACCGAAGACGAGGGCACGCTGGCCGGCCGGATGGACCCATCGTCGCTTGCGCCCGGCCCGACGTTCTATGAGACGCTGGGCGTGTCTTCGGTGGTGGCGCAGCCGTCTCGACTGGCAGCTTCGACGTTCAGTCGCACGGCTACGCGCGGAACGCACGTCGTCGCATTCCGCCGGTTGCACGCCGGGGTGCGCGCGCTCGCGGCGGCCCTCCGGGCGCCCGGAACCGACCGCCGATACGGACTTCTGTACTGGGACCTGATCGATCGCGCGGGGCACGATCACGGACCGAGCGCGGCCGAGTTTGCGGCCGCCTGTACGCGCTCGCTCGATGAGCTGTGGAGCGCCGTCGGCGCGCTGACCGACCTCACGGTGCTGATCACCGCCGATCACGGCCAGGTGGACGTCGCCCCCGACCGCGTCGACTACCTCGACGAGCTCTGGCCCGAGCTTCCCGCGCTGCTCTCCCAGCCCCGGCCGGCGGGGTCCTCGCGAGACGTCTTCCTGCACGTGCGCGAGGAGCACGTCGGGACGGTCATCGACGAGCTCTCGGCACGGCTCGGCGAGCGAGCCGACGTGCGTCCGGCGGATGAGCTCTTCGAGCAGATCGGCCCGCGGCTGAGAGCTCGCCTGGGCGACATCGCGGTGCTGCCGGCCGCCGGCCGGCAGGCGTGGCTTCGCCGGGCGGCGGCCGGGGAGCAGCGGTTCCGCGGACAGCACGGGGGCCTCCACGAGGCCGAAACCAGCACCTACCTGGCCCGGCTGGCGGGCTAGCACCGGGGCCGGCGCCGGCGCCGCGAGCACCTACCTGCCCGGCTGGCGGGCTAGCACCGGGGCCGGCGCCGGCCCCGCAAGCACGTACCTGCCGGCCGGCGGGCTAGCTCGCGGCGCCGCGAGCACCTGGAAACGTCCCAATGGCCACGTTTCACACGGCGACTGGGATGTTGCCCCCCTGGTGGAGGGTCAACGTCCCGGTCGAGCTCGAGAAGGGCTCGACTGGGACGTTTCTGGGTCGCCGAGCCGCGTGGAGGGTGGGGTTTATCCAGCTCCGGTTGGGCTCACCGGCTCTCGGGGCTCCCGGCGTCACGTGCTCGGGTCCTCGGCGCCGCGGTACGTGACTCGTTCGCGCTGCCCGGACTCGCTCGAGCGGATGATCGCCGCGCAGACCTCGTCTGCCCGGTAGCCGTCCTCGAAGTCGGCGCCGTACGGGCGCACGTCGCCGCCGGTGGCGATGGCCTCCAGCAGATGGTGGATCTCGTGCACGAACGTGTGCTCCCAGCCGATGATGTGACCGTGGGGCCACCACCACTGCCAGAACGGGTGGTCCGCCTCGGTCACGAGGACCTGCCGGAAGCCTTGCGCCCGCTGGCCGGGTCGGGAGTCGACCAGATGCACGGCGAGCTCGTTGAGCCGCTCGAGCTCGAACACGATCGACCCCTTCGAGCCGTTGATCTCGAACGTCAGGGCGTTCTTGCGTCCGCGGCAGAAGCGCGAGGCCTCCAGCGTCCCGACGGCGCCGCTCTCGAACTCGACGGCCGCCTCGAACGCGTCGTCGACGTCGACCTTGCCGCCGGACCGTTCGGGTACGAACGTTCGTGTCAGGGCCGCCACCGACGCGATCTCGCCGACCAGAAAGCGGCCCAGGTCGATCACGTGCGCGCCGAGGTCCCCGAGCGCGCCGGACCCGGCGGTCTCCCGGTCAAGCCGCCACACGTGCCCGAACTGCGGGTCGGCGATCCACTCCTGCAGGTAGCGGCCCCGGAAGTGATAGATCTCGCCGAGCTCACCCGCCGCGATCATGTTGCGCGCCAGGCGCACGGCCGGGACGAAGCGGTAGTTGAACGCACACATGTGCTTGATGCCGGCGCGAGCGGCCTGCTGCCACATCTCATGGCTTTCCGCCGGCGTACGGCCGAGCGGCTTCTCGCACAGAACATGCTTGCCGCTCTGCACGGCGGCGATCGTCGGCTCGGCGTGCAGGTTGTTCGGGCCGACGTTGTCAAACAGCGCCACGCGCTCGTCGGCGACGACCGTGCGCCAGTCGCTCACCGGCTCGGCGAAGCCATAGCGCCGGGCGGCCTCGGCGACGGCCGCCTCGTTGCGGCCGGCCACCGACACCAGGACCGGGCGCAGCGGCGGCGGCCAGGTCATGTACGCAAGCGTCTTGTAGGCGTTGGCATGGGCCTTTCCCATGAACGCGTAGCCGAGCATCCCGACGCCGATCTCCGGCGCCTCGCCCTCGCCGGTGGCCGTGCCCTGGGTGACGAACCCGACGTCGGCGTCGCTCATTGGCCGCTTCGCTGCATGGCCCGATCGAATGCGAAATCCGACGGAAGGAAGTCTGTTCTGCGCACAAATGCGAGCGCGTCCTGGGCGCCCCATTCGCGCTCCATGCCGGCGTCCTCCCACTCGATCGACAGCGGGCCGTCATAGCCGATCCGGTTGAGCGCGCGAAACAGCGACTCGAAGTCGACGTCGCCGTGGCCGGGGGAGACGAAGTCCCAGCCTCGCTCGGCCTCGCCGAAGTTCAAATGGCCGCCGAGGATCGACCTGCGGCCGTCGAGCGTCTTGCGCGAGTCCTTGATGTGGACGTGATAGATGCGGTCGGCGAACTCCTGCACGAACGCCGCCGAGTCCAGGAACTGGTGTGCGAAGTGGCTCGGATCGAAGTTGATCCCGAACGCCCCGCGACGACCGATCGCCGCGAGCGTGCGGCGGGTGGTCACGAAGTCATAGGCGATCTCGGTGGGATGCACCTCCAGCCCGAAGCGCACGCCCTCGCGCTCGAACGCCTCGATGATCGGCGTCCAGCGCTCCGCGAACTCGCTGTATCCGCGCTCGATCTGCTCGAAGTCGTTGGGCGGGAACGAGTACAGCATGTGCCAGATCGGCGAGCCCGTGAAGCCGTTGACCTGGGTCACGCCGAACGCGGCCGCGGCCCGGGCGGTGTCCTGGATCCGTTGCGCGGCGCGTCGCCGGACTCCCTCCGGATCCCCGTCGCCCCACACCTCGGGCGGCAGCACGGCCCCGTGACGCCCGTCGATCGGATCGCACACGGCCTGTCCGACCAGGTGGGCACCGAGCGCCCAGCAACGGAGGCCGTGACGCTCCAGCAGGGCGCGCTTGTCCTCCAGATAGCCCCGCTCGGCGAGCGCGCGATCGACCTCGAAGTGATCGCCCCAGCACGCCAGCTCGAGCCCGTCAAAGCCCCAGGTGCCGGCCTTGGCGACGAGGTCCTCCAGCGGGAGGTCGGCCCATTGGCCGGTGAACAGGGTCACTGGTCTTGGCATGTCGGGCGACATTACACTGGCGCCGATGGCCCTGACAGGAGATTTCGAGGGGCGCACGGCGTTGATCACGGGCGGGGCCGGAGACATCGGCGGCGCGGTCGCGAGACGGTTACAGGCCGGGGGAGCGAAGGTCGCGACCCTCGATCTGCGCGCGGCCGAGGTCGACGGGACGCTGGCGCTGACCGGCGACGTGAGCAGCGCCGAGGAGATCGACGACGCGGTGTCCCGGGTCGAGCGCGAGCTCGGGTCGCTGGACATCGCGGTCTGCGCGGCCGGCGTCAGCGGCGAGTCGCTGCGGACCACCGACGTGACGGGTCAGGAGTGGCGGCGAGTGATGTCGATCAACTGCGACGGCGTGTTCTTCGCAAACCGTGCCGCGGCGCGCGCGATGATCCCGCGCGGCTACGGACGGATCGTCAACGTCGCCTCGATCGCAGGCAAGGAGGGCAACCCGATGGCGGCCGCGTACTCGGCGTCGAAGGCGGCGGTGATCGGGATGACGAAGTCGATCGGAAAGGATCTCGCCGAGACGGGCGTGCTCGTCAACTGCGTCGCTCCCGCCGTGATCCAGACGCGGATGCTCGGCGACATGAGCGACGAGCACGTGGCCTACATGGTGCAGCGGATCCCGATGAAGCGTCTGGGCCAGCCCGACGAGGTGGCCGCCCTGATCGCGTTTTTGGCATCGGAGCAGTGCAGCTTCTCCACCGGCGCGGTGTTCGACCTCTCCGGCGGGCGCGCCACGTATTAGTTCCCGCGCGGCTCCACGTATTAGTTCCCGCGCGGCTCCACGTATTAGTTCCCGCGCGGCTCCACGTATTAGTTCCCGCGCGGCTCCACGTATTAGTTCCCGCGCGGCTCCACGTATTAGTTCCCGCGCGGCTCCACGTATTAGTTCCCGCGCGGCTCCACGTCGCCGGCCACGAGGTGGCCTCGCAGCCCGCCGAGCGACCATGCCGCGGTCCGGACGCCGCTGGTAGGGTCGCCCCATGAGCGACCGGACCGTCGTGCTGGTGGGCACGCTCGACACCAAGGGCGCCGAATATGCCTACCTGCGCGACCGCTTGCACGCCCACGGCGTCGGCACGCTGCTGGTCGACGTGGGCACGCTGGAGCCCCCGCTCACCGAGCCCGACATCGACCGCCACGCCGTCGCGGATGCGGGCGGGATCGACCTCGACGAGCTCGTGCGCGAACGCGACCGGGGACGTTCCGTCGGCGCGATGGCGTCCGCGGCGGCGGCGATCGTGCGCCGGCTGCGCGAGGAGGGACGCTGCGACGGCGTGCTCGCGGCCGGCGGCTCGGGCAACACGGCGATCGCGACGCACGCGATGCAGGCGCTGCCGGTCGGCGTGCCCAAGCTGATGGTCTCGACCGTCGCCGCCGGCAACACCCGGGACTACGTCGGCGCCGGTGACGTGATGCTGATGGCCTCGGTCACCGACATCGCCGGGATCAACCAGATCTCCGCACGGATCCTGGCCAATGCCGCGGCGGCGATGGCCGGCATGGTGCAGGCCCCGCCGGTGCAGCTGGGCGGGCAACGGCCGCTGATCGCGGCGACGATGTTCGGGGTCACCACGCCGTCCGTGACCACCGCCCGGGAGGCGCTGGAGGAGCGCGGCTACGAGGTGCTGGTGTTCCATGCGACCGGGACCGGTGGCATGGCGATGGAGGGACTCATCGAGTCCGACTTCATCACCGGCGTGCTCGACATCACGACCACCGAGCTGTGCGACTGGCTCGTCGGCGGCGTGCTCGCGGCCGGTCCCGAGCGGCTCGAGGTCGCCGGCCGCAAGGGCCTGCCCCAGGTCGTCTCGCTCGGCGCGCTCGACATGGTCAACTTCGGCGCGCGGGACACCGTTCCCCCGCAGTTTCAGAGCCGCAACCTCTACGTACACAATCCGTCGGTGACGTTGATGCGCACGACGCCGGAGGAGTGCGCCGAGCTGGGTCGCACGATCGCCCGCCGGCTCGTCGGCGCGCGCGGGCCCACGGCTCTGTTCGTGCCGCTGAAGGGCGTGTCGGCGATCGACCTCGAGGGCGGCCCGTTCTACGATCCCGCCGCCGACGAGGCGCTGTTTCAGGCCCTGCGCGACAACCGCCCCGGCAACGTCGAGCTCCACGAGCTCGAGCACAACGTCAACGATCCCGAGTTCGCGATCGCGATGGTCGACCGGCTCGTCGAGTTCCTCGAGGAGCGGACCGCTTGACCGGCGCGGAGGCGAAGCGCAAGCTACAGGCGACGCTCGACGGCGCCGGCGTCGTGATCGGGGCGGGGGCCGGCACCGGCCTGTCGGCCAAATGCGCCGAGGCCGGGGGTGCGGACCTGATCATCATCTACAACTCCGGGCGCTACCGGATGGCGGGACGGGGATCGCTGGCGGGATTGATGCCATACGGCGACGCCAACGCGATCGTGCTCGAGATGGGCAACGAGGTGCTGCCGGTGGTCAAGGGGACGCCGGTGCTGGCCGGAGTGTGCGGCACCGACCCGTTCCGGCTGATGGACCGGTTCCTGGCAGAGGTGCAGGCGGCGGGGTTCGCGGGCGTTCAGAACTTCCCTACGGTCGGGTTGATCGACGGGCTGTTTCGGGCCAACCTAGAGGAGACCGGAATGGGGTATGAGCTCGAGGTCGAGATGATCGGACTGGCACACGAGCGCGGGCTGCTGACCGCGCCGTACGTGTTCGATGTCGCCGGCGCCGAGGCGATGGCGCGCGCCGGCGCCGACGTGCTCGTCCCGCACATGGGTCTCACCACCAAGGGGACGATCGGCGCCCACACGGCGCGCACGCTGGAGGAGTGCGTGCCGCTGATCCAGGAGATGCACGACGCCGCCGTGGCGGTCAACCCCGAGCTGATCGTGCTCTGCCACGGCGGCCCGATCGCCGAGCCGCGGGACGCCGCCTACGTGCTGGCGCGATGCGACGGGGTGGTCGGCTTCTTCGGCGCATCGAGCATGGAGCGGCTGCCGACCGAGGTGGCGATGACCGAGAACATGCGCCGGTTCAAGGCGATCAGCATCAGCCGAGAGGAGAGAAAGTGAGCAAGTTCGTCAAGCGCAGCCAGATCGAGCACGAGCAGTTCGATTGGGGGAACATAGGCTGGCGATGCATCCCGGCGACGGGCGCCGAGCAGATCGTCGTGATGGACGTGACGATCGCGCCGGGCGGCGGCCACGACTTCCACCGCCACCCGGGCCAGGAGGAGATGATCATCGTCAAGCGCGGTCAGATCACGCAGTACCTGGAGCGGGAGTCGACCACGCTCGCGCCCGACGACTCCGTGTTCATCGAGGCAGACCTCGTGCACGCGTCGTTCAACGAGAGCGACGAGCCCGCCCTGCTGCAGGTGATCATCGCGCCGTCGCTGCGCGAGGGCACCGGCTACGGGCTTGTCGACGTCTCCGGCGAGGAGCCCTGGGCGTCGTTGCGCGGCGGCTGAACGCTCCTCGATTCATCGCCGGCGGCCCGCGGCCTACCCGCGATCGAGTTAATCCGGCGCCGGGGACCGGCCGCGCAGCAGCGAGAGCGTGGTGCCCAGGTGCTTATCGACGATCGCCCGCGCGGCACGCGCATCCCGCGCCACGACCGCCTGCACCAGCATGCGGTGTTCGTCGAGCGCCTCGGGCGTGCGGGCCTCGTCGCGGTGCAGCGCCTCGAGGCCCATGCGGTGCTGGCGGTCGCGCATCGAATCGTGGAGCTGGAGCAGGATCGGGTTCGCCGCCGCCGCCACGAACACGCGGTGAAACTCGTGATCGGCGTCGATGAAACCCCGAGGGTCCATGTTGGCGGCGAACTTCTCCTGGTTGGCAATCGCCTCATACGGCGCCGAGCCCAGCTCTATCTCAAAGGCGATTACCTTTGCGATCGCGAACTGCTCTACAAGCAGCCGCGTCTCCATGACGCTCTCCACTTCGGTGGGCGACACCGGCACGACCAGCGCGCCGCGCTTGGGATAGATCTTTAGCAGGCCTTCGGAGGCAAGACGGGCGAATGCTTCGCGCACGGGTGTGCGGCTGAGCCCGGTGGCGGCGGCCACGTCGCCCTCCGTGATCAGCGCTCCCCCGGGGAAGCGCCCATCGAGGATGCGCGGCTTGGCAAACGCATAGGCTCGGTCGGGAGCAGCCATGGCGTTTCTCTATATCGCACCGGTCGGCTGGCTTGCGCTGATCGCGCTGGAGGACGTCACCGGGTTAGAGGGCGCGCGCGCGACGTTGATCGGCTGGCCGAGCAGGATCTCGGCCGTCTCGCGCAGACCCTCGCTGAGCGTCGGATGCGGGTGCAGCGTTCCCGCCAGGTCCGCCGCGGAGGCCATCATCTCGATCGCGAGCGTACCGCCTGCCGCCAGCTCGGTGGCGCGGGGCCCCACGATGTGCACGCCGACGATCCGGTCGGTCGACGTGTCCATCACCAGCCGGGTGAAGCCCTCGCGTGCTGCGAGCGTGGCCGCCCGGCCGGACGCCGCCAGCGGGAAGCTGGCCACCCGCACGGCCATGCCCTGCTCACGAGCCTCCTCCTCGCTCAGGCCGACGGTGGCGATCTCCGGATCGGAGAAGACGACGATCGGTATCGCCGCGGGCTCGTAGGCCGACGGCTGGCCGCTGAGCGCCTCGGCCGCCACGACCCCCTGGGCGCTGGCCTTGTGGGCTCGCGCGGGCCCGTCCACCACGTCGCCGATCGCTGCGATGCGGTGCTCGGCGCGCATGTCGGCACCTACCTCGATTCGCCCGTCCGGTCTGACGGGGATCCCCGCCGCGGCGAGTCCCAGCTGGTCTGTGTTGGGGACGCGGCCGGCGGCGACCACGACCAGGGGGGCGGGAAGCCGATCCTCCCCCTGGGGCGTGCGCACGACGAGCGCCTCGCCCTCGAGGCGCTCCGCGATGCTGGCCAAGCGCACCGCTACGCCCAGCCGGCGTAGCCGGCGCATCACCGGGACGCTCAGCGGCGCGTCGAAGGCCGGCAGGATCCTCTCTTGCGCCTCGACGATCGTGACCGTGGCGCCGAGCTTGCACAGCGCCGTGGCCAGCTCGACCCCGATGTAGCCCGCGCCGACGACGACCACGCGTGCGGGCACCTCCGCCAGCGCCAGTGCGGCTGTCGAGTCCAGCACCCGCCGGCCGTCGAAGGGGAGGCCGGCAAGCTCGAGGTCCCGCGAACCGGTGGCGATGATCGCCTGTTCGAACTCGAAGAAGATCACGGTGTCCGCGGGCGTGCGGACGGCCACGCGATTGGGGCGGTTGAAACGTGCCTCGCCGTGCACGACGCTGACTCCGGCCGCCTGCAGGAGCTGCGCGACGCCGCCGGCGAGACCATCGCAGAGCTGCTCCCGCCACACCTGAAAGCGCTCGAGCGAGACGCCAACCCGCTCGGCGGAAAGGCCCATCCGTTCAAACTCGCGCGTCTGCGCCGCCGCCTGGCCCAGCTCGATCAGCGCCTTGCTGGGAACGCAGCCCACCTGCAGGCACACGCCCCCGAGGCCGCCCGGGCCGCCCCGCTCGATCAGCGTCACCCGGCGTCCCAGCTGTCCGGCTCGGATCGCGGCCACATACCCTCCGGGGCCGCCGCCGAGGACGAGCAGCTCGACCGGTTCGCCCAGCTCCCCGACGACCATCAGCGCAGGTCCTCCAGAATCAGCAGCGGCTCCTCGAGCAGTCCCACGACCCTCGTCACGAACGCCGCGAGCGTGTCGCCGTCGAGCACGCGATGATCGCCGGAGACGGCGAGCACGAGGATCGGGCGCACCGCCGGTACGCCGTCGATCGGCACCACCCGGTCGCGGATCGCCCCCACTCCCAGGTTCGCCACCTCCGGAGGACGGATGATCGGCGTCCCGAGCCAGACACCCAGGCCGCCGTAGTTGTTGACGGTGAAGGTGGCGCCGGCGAGCTGCTTGGGTGAAAGCCGCCGCGCGCGGGCGGTGGCCACGAGCTGGGCGACCTCGATCGCGATCTCCGAGATGGACTTGTAGTCGGCGTCGTGCAGCACCGGGACCATCAGCCCGTCGGGCGTAGCCGTGGCGATGCCGATGTTGATCTGCTCGTGCAGCGTGATCTCGCCGCGTTCGAGGTCGATCGAGGAGTTCACGTAGGGATGCTCGCGCAGTGCTTTGACCGCGGCGCGGAGGATCAGCGGCGTGGGCGAAAGCGCTCGCGCCAGCGTCTCCTCGCCGCGTTCGGTCGCGCGCTGTCGCAGCACCCGGCGCAAGCGGATCAGGTTCGTCGCGTCGACCTCGCGGTAGTCGATCATGTGCGGGATCTCCTGCCAGGCGCGGGTCAGCGTGTGCGCGATGGTCCGGCGCACGCCGCGCAGGGGCACGGTCTGGCCGGGCCCCGGACCGGCTGCGGCGGCCGCCGCAGCATCACCGCGAGCCGGGGGCGCCGGAATCCCGGAAGGCGCCGAAGGCCAGCCAGCGGCGGCCGACTCCACGTCCTCACGCATGATCCGTCCTTCCGGCCCGCTCCCCCGCACCTCGGCGAGGTCGACGCCCAGCTCGCGCGCCCGCCGCCGCGTGGCCGGCGCGGCCAGAGACCGGCGCCCCGGCGCGGGAGCCGACACACCGCCGGCGCCGTTTCCCTGCCGGTCTGCGCCTGCTCGGGCTCGGGGATCTTCTTGCGCAGCTTGCCCTGGGTGTGCGGACGGGCTCTCTGCGTCGCCAGACTCCGGCGGATCGGACTCGGGCGAGCCGGCCTCGGGTGCGCCCGCCTCGAATACGGCCAGCACCGCGCCGGTGTCGAGCGTCTCGCCGGCCGGCGCCCCCAGCCACTTGACCACGCCGCTGGTGGGACACGGGATCACGACGATCGCCTTGTCGGTCTGGACCTCGACCAGATCCTGGCCCTCCTGTACCCGATCGCCCGCGGCCACGCGCCACTCGACGATCTCAGCGCTGGCGATGCCCTCTCCCACGTCAGGCAGGCGGAATTCGATCGCGGCCACGGCTCAGGCCTCGAGCACGGCGCGTACGCCGGCCAGCACGCGCTCCACGGAGGGCACGTAGAACTCCTCGACCGAGGCGATCGGGTACGGCGTGTCCGGTGCGGCCACTCGTCCGATCGGTGCCTCCAGGGACCAGAACGCCTCCTCCTGAATCGTGGCCACGACCTCGGCCCCGAATCCCGCCGTGAGCGTCGCCTCGTGCACGACCAGGGCACGTCCACAGCGGGCCACGACCTCCCGCAGCGAGTCGGTGTCCAGCGGCACCAGGCTGCGCAGGTCCAGAACACCGACCGAGTAACCCTCCGCGGCGGCCAGCGCGGCGGCGTTCTCGGCGACCGCAACGGCCGCGCTCCAGGCCACGATCACCAGGTCGTCGCCCTCGCGGGCGACCCGCGCCTGGCCGAGGGGCACGGTGAAGTCTTCCTCGGGCACCTCGTCCTTGATCAGCCGGTAGCCGCGCAACGGCTCGCAGAACAGCACCGGATCGGGATCGCGGATCGCCGCGGCCAGGAGCCCCTTGGCGTCGCGTGCGGTGGCGGGCATCGCGACCTTCAGCCCGGCGGCGTTGACGTACTTGGCCTCGTGGGCGTCGGAGTGCAACTCGGGCGTGCGGACGTTGCCGCCAAATGGCGCCCGGATCACGATCGGCATCGGGTAGCGGCCCTGCGAGCGGAAGCGCATCCTTGCCACCTGTCCCTCGATCTGATGAAACGCCTGACTGCCGAAGCCGAGGAACTGCAGCTCCGGGATCGGCACGAGCCCGCTGCAAGCAAGCCCGACGGCCGAGCCGATGATCACTCCCTCGGCGAGCGGCATGTCGACCACGCGGTCGGCCCCGAACTGCTCCCGCAGCCCGTCGGTGGCTCGGAAGACGCCGCCGTTGACGCCGATGTCCTGCCCCAGGAGGATGATTCGCTCGTCGCGCTGCAGCTCCGAGAACAGGCACGAGCGGATCGCCTCGACCATGTTCATGACAGCCATCAGCCGGGCCCTCCGGTCGCTCGCTTGCGCTGTTGCCGGACCCGCTGCGGCGGATCGGCGTAGACGTGTTCAAACAGGGCCTTGGGGCCTGGGCGGGGGCCTCCCTCGGCGGCGCCGACCGCCTG
Organism: uncultured Solirubrobacterales bacterium; assembly: GCA_963723675.1. Taxonomy (GTDB): domain Bacteria; phylum Actinomycetota; class Thermoleophilia; order Solirubrobacterales; family Solirubrobacteraceae; genus Palsa-465. The sequence continues at coordinate 638,555 of CAVRRW010000001.1, forward strand.
CTCGATCTCGTCTGAGAGCTCCGCGGCCAGCTTCGCCTCTGAGCTCTCGTCGATCAGTCCGCGTCCTTGCAGGTAACGGCGCATCCGGTCGATGGGGTCGGCTCCGCGCCGGCGCTCGAGCTCGGCCGAGTCGACGTAGCGGGTCGGGTCGTCGGCCGTGTTGTGGGCGCCCAACCTGTAGGTGCGGGCTTCGATCAGCGTGGGCCCCTCGCCCGAGCGCGCCCGCGTCACGGCCCGGCTCGTGGCGTCGTGAACCGCGAACAGGTCGTTGCCATCAACCAGCTCGCCGGGAAACCCGTAGCCGGCGGCCCGAGCGGCGAAGCTGAGCGCCGCGGTCTGCTTGGACACCGGGGTGGAGATCGCCCAGCCGTTGTTCTTGAGCAGGAACACGACGGGGGCTCGGCGCAGGCCCGCCAGATTCATCGCCTCGTGTGAATCGCCCTCCGACGAAGCCCCGTCTCCGAGGTACGCGATCACCACCGCGTCTGAGCCCCGGTGCCGCAGCCCCCAGGCCAGGCCGACCGCGTGGGGGAGCTGGCTGGCCAGGGAGATCTGGAAGGGCAGCACGTTGACGCCCTCCGGCATGTAGTTGCCCTCGGGGTCGCCGGTGAAGTACTGCAGACAGCGGGTCAGCGAGTAGCCCTGGTGGAGCATCGCCGGGAGCTCGCGGTACTGAGGGACGACCCAGTCGCGGCCGCGGTCAAGCGCCCAGGCCGAGCCGACCACGGCGGCCTCCTCCCCGTGGACCGTGGAGAACGTGCCCAGTCGCCCCTGGCGCTGCAGCGAGAAGCAGCGCTCGTCGAAGGCCCGAGAGAGCAGCATCGCGCGCCAGGCGGACAGCAGCTCGTCGTCGTCGAGCGCCGGCGCGCGGCCCTCGACGAGCGTTCCATCGGAGGCCAGGAGGCACAGGGGCGCCGCCGCGCCCGTCTGGTCAGAGACGGTGCTCACGACGGCTTCCACCCGTCGGCGGTCCAGCCGCCGTCGACCAGGACGCTCGAACCGGTGATGTAGGAGGCATCGTCGGAGGCCAGGAAGGCGACCACGCGCGCCACCTCCTCGGGCTCGGCCAGCCGCCGGAGCGGCGTGCGCGCGGTGAGGTCCTCGACGGTGAAGCCACCGGCGGCCATCGTGCCGGCCAGCAGGTCGGTCGCCACGTACGCCGGCGCGACCGAGATCACTCGCACCCCGCGCGGCGACCACTCTGCGGCCAGCGTCTTGGTGAGTCCTTCGAGGCCGTGCTTGGCCGCGCTGTAGGCGGCGCGACGGGCCAGCCCGAGATGCCCGGTCAGCGACGAGATGTTGACGATCACGCCTCGCCCCGCGGCGAGCATCACGCGGGCCGCGGCCTGGGCGCATTCGAACGGTGCTGTCAGATCGAGCTCGATGATCCGCCTGAAGTCCGCGGGCGGGAGCCTCTCGGAGGCCGCGACCTGGCCGGCGCCGGCGTTGTTGACGAGCACGTCCAGCCGCCCGAACTGCGCCTGCGCGTGATCGATCAGCGCCTGCGCGGCGCCGGGCTCGGTGAGTTCCACCTGCAGGGCGCTGGCGCGACCTCCCTCCGCATCGATGGCGGCGGCGGTCGCGGCGGCCCGGGACAGGTCCCGAGAGGTCACCACGACCGCCGCTCCGCGGCGCCCGAGCTCGAGCGCGACGGCGCGACCGATGCCCGAGGAGGACCCGGTGACGACGGCCACGCGATCGGCCAGCGGTGCGACGGCGCGGTTCAGGTCGGCCGCCCCGTGGTATGCGGCGGGGCGCTCAGGCCGCCCCGACCTTCTGGTAGTCGCGGGTGAGCTTGCCGGGGAACTCCTCGTTTGAGATCAGCGGCGCGGGGACGCTGTCGAACGTGCGCCCGATCACGCGCCCGTGCTCCACCACGCCCGGGCGGTCGTGGGCGGGCAGGACGAAACGCGAGCCGACCAGCGCCCTGCGAATCGCCGCCTTCTCGCCGCGCTTGCTTCCGCCGTGGTTACCGGTGACGGCGGGGTCAAGCTCCATCCGCTGCAGGTGCGGCGACACGAGCTGGTGGGCGATGTCGTAGATCACGTCGCCGCAGATGCAGGCAGTGCCCTCGTCGGTGTCGACCAGCACGTTCATCGATCCCTCGGTGTGGCCGCCGGCAAACTGGCAGCGGACGCCGGGAATGATCTCCTCGTACTCGACGGTTTCGAGATCGAGCAGGCGCAGCGCGCCGCCCTCGTGGTGCAGGCGGTCGATCAGGTGCTTGATGTAGGGGGCCGGATACTGCTCGCCCATCAGACCCGATGCCGAGTACTCCAGCTCGCGGCGGTTGATCACCACGGTCGTCTCCAGTGGAAACCGATCGTCGTAGCCGGCGTGATCGATGTGCAGGTGTGTGTGCAGCACGTAGCGCACGTCGGCCATCGTCAGGCCGTGCTTCTCCAGCTGGGACTCCATCCCCTGGTTGTCGCGAAACCAGCCCTTCATGCCGAGGTTTCCCATGATCTCGGGATGGCTGAAGCCGGTGTCGACGACGATCGGCGCCTCGCCTCCGGTGATCAAGAACCCAAACGTCGGCACCTGCTGTGCCTGGCCCGGCTCCAGCGCCAGCACCAGGAAGCTCGTGTCCAGCTCGATGTCTCCCAGATCGAGAACCTTGACCTCGAGACTCATCTGATCCTCCTTTGAAAGTGGATGACGAAGAGGCACTGCAACTTGCGTGTGCTTTCGGCTACCCATCCTCGCGCCGCGAAAAGCCCAGCCGAGCAGGACATCGCTCACCCCCGTTCCACGCCGAGCCAGCGGCGCTGAGCTTCAGGGTCGCCGGTCAGCTCGCCGGCCGTGGTCTCGGCGGCGATCTGTCCAGCCACCATCACGAGCTGGCGCTCGGCCAGGGCGGTCGCCACCGTCAGGTTCTGCTCCACGACGAGGATCGACAGCCCCTCCTGGGCCAGCCGCCGGAAGGTGGCGATCAGCACCTCGACCACCGTCGGGGCCAGGCCCTCGGAGGGCTCGTCCATGATCAGGAGCTTGGGGTTGCCGAGCAGCGCACGGGCGATCGCCAGCATCTGCTGTTCGCCCCCCGAGAGCTGGGTCCCGCCGGTCTGCTTGCGCTCGGCCAGGCGCGGGAAAAGCTCGTAGACGTCCTCGATGCTCCAGCGCCGGTCGCCTTGGCGCCGCGGAGCGGCCATGCGCAGGTGCTCGGCGACGGTGAGCGACTGGAACAGCCGCCGGCCCTGGGGGACGTAGCCGATGCCGAGCATCGCCACCTTGTAGGAGGGCATGCCGACGAGCTCCTTGCCCTCGAACACGATCGACCCGCGGACGCTCGGCGGACGGATCTGCATGATCGCATTGCACAGGGTGCTCTTGCCCATTCCGTTGCGGCCGATCAGCGACACCGGCTTGTGGCCGACCTCGAAGCTGACCCCCTGCAGGACGTGCGAGCGACCGTAGTGAGCATCGAGCCGGTCGATCCTCATCAGCGGCTGGCCGTCGGGAGCTGGGTTCACGGTGATCAGCGAACGGTGCACTAGTTCTCCTCGCCCCCGACGCGCCCGCCGAGATACAGCTCGTGAACGAGATCATTGGCCCGGATCTCATCGGGAGTGCCCTCGACGATCTTGCGCCCGTCGTGCATCATCGTGACGCTCTGTGCCACCCGCAGCGCGACGTCCATGTCGTGCTCGATCAGGATCAGGGTGATGCCCGGGTCGAGGTTGAGCAACAGCTCGATCAGCGCCACCCGTTCACCCCGGGACAGGCCCGATGCCGGCTCGTCCAGGAGCATCAGCTTCGGATCGCCGGCCCTGGCCATCGCGACGCCGAGCTCTCGCTGCTCGCCGTGGGAGAGCGCCCCGACCAGCGTGTCGGACTTGCGGTCGAGCCCCACCGTTGCGGCCAGCTCCCGGGCGCGGGAGCGCAGGTCCCGATCGCGCCGGCTCGCGAACGGGCGCAGGTGCCCCTTCTGGGTACCGAGGACCGCGAGGTAGAGATTGTCCTCCACCGACAAGCCCAAGAAGAGGCGGGAGTTCTGGTACGTGCGGCCGATGCCGCGCTGCGCGCGACCCGCGGCCGAGATCGCGCCGACGTCCTGGCCCAGGAACTCGATCGTGCCCGAGCTGGCGGGCATGTCTCCTGAGATCACGTTGAACAGCGTGGTCTTCCCGGCCCCGTTGGGGCCCAGGATGGCGCGACGCTCGCCGGGCGCGACCTCGAGATCGACGTCGCGCACGGCTTCAAGCCCGCCGAAGCGCCGGCCGACCCCCCGAAGGCGGAGGATCGGCGCGGCGTGCTCGGAGCGATCGGCGTCGGCCAAGGCGCTACCCGCCGATGACGGGCACTGCTTTCTCCTTGCCCTGCCAGGGGAGGCTTCGCTTGACACAGTTCGGGAATGTCCGTCCGGGAGCCGGAGTCGAACTGCTGAACGTGCCCCCGAAGGTCTGGTTGACGTCCGGGATCGCCGCGACGGTCTTGACCGCCAGCTTGCCCTTGTTCAGGTACAGCTGCTGGTAGTAGCTGGTGATGATCCCCTGACGGTTCTTGTCGAGGGTGATCCTTCCGTACGGCGCGGGCAGGCTGACCTTGGCGATCGCCGCCTGCAGCTTCTTCTGCCCACCCGAGATGTCGCCCTTGACGGCCTCCAGGCCCTTGAGCAGTCCCCACGTGTTGATGTAGTAGCCGTAAGTGAACGTGCTCGACGCCTGCGGAGCCGCGGCCCCGCTCGGCGGGATCGTCTTGAACCACTTGCCGATGATGTTGTTGGCGTAGTCCTGCGCGGCGGGAGTGGCCAGGTCGCCGGCCGTTCCTGCGCCGCCGACGTAGGCCCCCGCCACGCGCGGACCGAGCGACTCGAACTCGCCTGGGGTGCCCCAGAACAGGTTGCCGATGAACTTCTTCCCGTCGATCGGTCCGTGGGCCTGCTCGTAGGCCTTCAGGAACGGGATCAGGCCCGAGCCGCCGACGGCGACGAAGTAGCCGTCCACGTTGGTCGGGAACCTGCTGCGCGTAGGACGAGTAGTCCGTGGTGTTCAGCGGTGGGAAGATCCGCTTGGTGACCTGTCCGCCGGCCGCGCAGAAGTCGGCGATGAATCCGGCCGTGGACGTCCAGCCGAAGCTGTAGTCGTCGGAGATGACCGCCGCGGTTTTCCAGTGCAGCTTGCTGTAGGCGAGGTCGCCGAGGCCGGCGTTCCACATCGCGCCGTCCCCGTTGAAGCGGAAGAAGTTCGGCGCCTGCACCTTGAGCGTGGTGTCCTGCGCGCCCGCGGACCCATCGACGAACGTCTTCGTGGGGTGCTGCTTGGCGTAGTTCGCGACCGCGATCGACTCGTCGCCCGAGAGCGGGCCGATCATCATGTCGGCGTTGTCCTGTTCCATCAGGCGCCGGGTCTCCTTGATCACGGTGTCGGCCGAGTCGTTGGAGCAGCCGATCCCGACGAGCTTCAGCGGATGGCCGCCGATCGCCCCACCGGTCCAGCCGGCGCGCGGGTTGTTCGGGTTGACCGGCTTTCCTCCGGCGAACTGGGACATCGCCGCGACGACGCCGGCCAGGTCCTGATTGTCGAACGCTCCCAAACGCACCCTGGCAGTCCGACATCACGGCGATCTTGATCGGCGTGCCGGTGCCTGTGCGCGGGGCCACCGCCTTCTGAATCGGCTCGCCGCCGCTCAGCTTCGTCGACGTGGCCGCGTGGGAAGCGGTGGTGGAACCGCCGCCGCCGCTGGTAGCGGTGGTGGTGCTTTTGCTCGATGAGCCGCAGCCGGCGACGATCAGCACCAGCCCGATCAACCCGGCCAGCGCGGTGACCCTCGCGGGGCCACCCCTCGTTCGTTTGAAGACCTGCATAGCTCTCCTCCTTGCTCTCTTGCCCCGAGGGGCAGTGCCGTGATTACGTCCTACACCGTCGATTCGAGCTCCCCCGGCTCAGTTGCCTTCCCGCCGCCTCCCACCCGGCCGCCCCGGCGATGCATCAACCCCCCGGCGCGGCTCCAGAGGCCCATCAGGCCATCCGGCGAAACGAGCACGATGACCAGGAAGATCACGCCGATCACGGTCTCGAAGCGCGAGGAGACGAAGCCGATTTGCTGGAGTAGTTGTTCAAGATGACGAACACGAGCGCGCCGATCCAGGCGCCCTCCACGCGCGACAGTCCGCCGATCACCGCGATGATCAGCACGTTGATCGTGTTCGCCGATCCCGATCGTCACCGGATCGACGTGACCGTTCCACCAGGCGAACAGGATCCCGGCCACGGCCGCGACGGCGCTCATCGAGCCGAATGCCAGCGCGCGGTGCAGGCCGACGCTTGTATCCGAGCGAGCTCATCCGGACCGGATCGTCGCGGATTCCTTGCAGCGTCAACCCGAACGGCGTGCGGGCGAGATACCGCAGCAGGGCGTACGCGAGCAGCGCCAGCACCAGCGCGACGAAGTACAGGCGCGCGGGATGCTGCGAGGGGTCGCCGATCACCCCCGGGGTGCGGATGCCGCTGATGCCGCCAAAGCCGGACAGCGTGGTCACCTGTCCGAAGAACAGGTTCGCGATCACCGAGAACGTGAGCGTGATCATCAGGAAGTAGATCCCGAAGCTGCGTCGTGCCAGCACGCCGAACAGGAGCCCCATCACGACCGTCACCCCGATCGCCACCGGTACGGCGGCCAGCGGCGACCAGCCCAGGTTCAGGCCCTTCGTGTTGCCCGTCGTGGTCAGGTTTCCGATCGCGAAGGCGGCGATCCCGTAGAGCGACACCTGGGCGAGCGAGACCATCCCGCCGTAGGCCGAGAGGAAGATCAGGGTGGCGGCGAGAATGCCGAGGATCAGCGCGTCAGTCAGCAGCGTGCCGAGCCAGTAGGTGTTGAAGATCAGCGGCGCGAAGATCGCCACGAGCACCAGCACCGAGCCCGTGGCTCGATCCACCGATCCCCATACCGGGACCCGTCTCACGCCGGCCTTCCCCACAGACCGAGCGGCCGCACGGCGAGGACGATGGCCAGCAGCACGAACGTGAAGATGATCGAGTAGTAGGTGTAGTTGGAGGGCAGGTAGGCGGCGGCGAAGTTGGTGGTCAGCCCGAGCAGCAGCGAACCGACGGCAGCGCCCCCCAGCGACCCCATTCCGCCGATGATCACGACCACCAGCGAGTTCAGCAGCCAGTTGGAGTCGACTCCGGGAGCGAGGCTCGCGAACGAGCCGCCGATCACGCCGCCCATACCTGCCAGTGCGGAGCCGACGAAGAAGGCGAGGGCGAAGGTGAGCTGGATGTTGATGCCCATCGCCGAGACCATGGCGCGATCATCGACCCCGGCGCGGATGACGATCCCGGTCCGGGTTCGCTTGAGCCAGAACCACAGCCCAAAGCCGACGGCGAGACCGATCGCGGCGATGATCAGCCGGGTCAGGGTGTACTGAACGCCGGCGACGTGGAGGTTGACGAACTTGTCAAACGTCCCGGGCCAGGTGACGTCCTCGGCAATGCCGCCGAAATGCGACGAGCATCTGGTCGGCCATGATGATCGCAATCGCGATCGTGATCAGCGCCTGACGAAGATCCTGTCCCTGGTTCCAGCGCAGGAACAGCTGCTGGATCAGCAGACCCAGCGCCCCCACGGCCACGGCCGCCACCAGTAGCGGAAACACCCAATGGAAGAGGTTGACCTGGCTGCTGTCCAGACCGAACGCGCCGCCCTGTCCGACCTCGCCGCGCTGGATCTTCAAGGCGATGTAGCCGCCGAGCAGGAAGAAGGCGCCGTGGGCCATGTTGACGACCCGCATCAGCCCGAAGATCAGCGTGAACCCGCTGGCGACGATGAAGTACAGCGCCGCGGCGGTCAGCCCGTCGAGCAGCGTGATCAGGAAGTCCTTCGGATCGCTGATCGCCGGGCCGAAGGTCGTACCCGAGGCGATGAACAGGACCCAGATGAGCGGGAGCGCGACCAGCACGGCAAACGAGATGCGTCCGTAGAGACGAAGTCGCTGCGGGGTAAACACACCGGCGGTAGGCAACGCGCGGGCAACCTAACACCTTGTTGCATACAAGCGCAAGGGGAAAAGGCCAGCTTTCGTTAGCGTTCTGAAAAGGATCGCTCGCTTACCTCTGCACCGGGTCTCAGCCAAATCTGCACCGGGTCAATCACGCGAGAGCAGCGCGGTCGCCTCCACCTCCAGGCGCGCTCCGGGCACGGCCAGGCGCGAGACCTCGACGAGCGTGCTGGCCGGCCGAGCGGACCCGAAGAAGGCCTGGCGGACCGGATTGATCAGCGGCCGATCGTCGATGTCGAGCAGGTACACGGTCACCTTGACCACGTCGGCCGGCTTGCCGCCGGCGGCCTCCAGGACTCGGCCGATCAGTGCGAACACCTGCTCTGCCTGGGCGACCACGTCACCGTCGACGAGCGCGCCGCTCGCATCCACCGGCACCACGCCCGAGATGAACAGCAGCTCACCGGCGAGGACGGCATCGGTGTAGTGGCTGATCGGCTCCGGCAGCCCGGGGACGCGCAGTTCCCGCCGGCTCATAGCGCGCCTTGCCGGATCTCGGTCAGCGTCTGGCGGGGAGTGATCGCCTCGGGGTCGACCCGCAGCTCCAGCAGTGCCGGGCGGCCGGCGGCGAGCGCCTCCTCCAGGGCGCGCTCGAAGTCCTCGGTGCCGGTGACCAGGGCCCCGTGCGCCCCGAACGCCCGCGCGTAGGCGACGAAATCCGGGTTGACCAGCTCGGTGGCCACCACGCGGCCGGGATATTGGCGCTCCTGGTGCATTCGGATCGTCCCGTACATGCCGTTGTCGACCACCAGCACGATCACGGCCAGGTTCTCCTGCACCGCGGTCGCCAGCTCTTGGCCGGACATCAGAAAGTCTCCGTCGCCCGCGACGCAGACGACCGTGCGATCGGGGTACACGGCCTTGGCGGCGATCGCCGCGGGAACGCCGTAGCCCATCGAGCCGCTGCGCGGAGCCAGCTGGCTGGGGTACCGCCGAAAGGCGTAGTAGCGGTGCGCCCAGGCGGTGAAGTTGCCCGCGCCGCAGGTGAGGATCGCATCCGCGTCCATCCGCTCTCGCAGAACCCTCATCACGCCGGCGAGCTGCAGCTCCCCCGGGAGCTCACGGGCTTCTGAGCGGTTGCGCAGGTATTCGGCGTGGGCCTCGGCCACCAGGTCGCCGCGCCCGGCACCGCCTTCCCATTCCCGAGACCGGGCGGCGGCGGCGAACTGCGCCAGTCCCGAGACGATCCCCAGCTCCGGCTGGTAGACCGCCCCGAGCTCGTCGGGATCGGGGTGCACGTGCACCAGGCGCTGGCGGGGACGGGGAATGTCCAGCAGCGTGTAGCCCTCCGAGGGGATCTCGCCGACCCTCCCGCCGATCGCCAGCAGCACGTCCGCCTGCGCGATCCGGCCGGCGAGCGCCGGCGCCATCCCGATCCCGGCATGTCCGGCGTACACCTCGGCGTCGTTGTCCACGAAGTCCTGACAGCGGAAGGACGCCGCCACCGGGACGCCCGCGGCTTGCGCGAAGGCCACGACGTCTTCGCCGGCCTGCGCCGTCCAGCCGCCCTCGCCGACGATCACCAATGGCCGCCGGGCCGACGCAAGCAGCTCGCCCAGGCGCGCCATCTCGCCGGTGTCCGGCGCGGCATGGGCGGGCCGGAAGCGGACCGCATCGTCGGTCTCGACGCGGTCTGTGAGCATGTCCTCGGGCAGAGCCACCACCACCGGGCCGGGTCGACCCGAGCACGCCAACGCGAACGCTCGCGCGATCACCTCGGGCAGGCGGCGGGCGTCGTCCACCTGCGTCGCCCACTTGGCGATCGGAGCGAACACCCGGCGGTGGTCGAGCTCCTGGAACCCCTCCCTGCCACTGGCGGCGCGGGCGACCTGTCCGACGAACAGGATCATCGGGGTGGAGTCCTGAAAGGCGGTGTGAACACCGACGCTGGCGTGGGTGGCTCCGGGGCCCCGGGTGACAAGGCAGATGCCCGGGCGGCCGGTCAGCTTGCCGCAGGCCTCGGCCATGTTCGCGGCCCCCGCCTCGTGCCGCGTGGCGATCAGCCGCAAGGGTGAGTCGTAGAAGGCGTCGAGCACCGTCAGGTAGCTCTCGCCGGGCACGCAGAACGCCCGCTCGGCGCCTTGGATGACCAGCTGGTCGACTAGGATCTGGCCCCCGCTGCGCGTCACGGGTCCACCACCGGCGCCTCGCAGAAGACAGTGGCCTTCTGGGTCTTGGGCTTGTCGGCGTCGGCCGGATCGACGTAGCGGATCGTGCGCTGCCCCGCGTAGGCGGCGGGCAGCAGCAGCACCCGGGCAAATGCCGAGGGCTCAGACGGGGAGGTGGTGGCGAGCACCGGGTCGGGCCCGCGCTCGAACCAGGCCTCGCCGGGACCGTAGGTGTCCACCCGACCCTCGCTCTCGATCGTGATCTGACCGTAGAGCAGGTAGCGGATCCCGGGACCGGGGTGAACGTGCCGATGGGCGACGCCGCCGGGCTGGAACTCCACCCGGTCGCAGCGCATCAGCCATGGCGTTCCGGGATCGAGCTCGACCTCGCGCACGAGCAGCGCTGCCGCCGGTGCTTCCCGATCGCCCATCAGCCTCCAGGTCAGGGCCTCGCCTTCGGCTCGCGCCGGTGCCAAGTGTGCCGTTCCGGCGCCGAGGTCGTAGGCGATCGCGTTGGGCTCGCCGAGCTGCACGCCGGCCGGGTGGTGGTGCAGCGCCAGTCTCAATGGAAGTACTGGCCGCCGTCGATGACGATCGTCTGGCCGGTCACGAAATTCGATCCGGGCCCGCACAGGTACACGACCGCACCGACCACGTCGGCCGGCTGCTGGTCGCGCTTCAGCGTTCGCGCCGACACCGACACGTCGCGCAGGGCCTCGATCACGGCGGGGTTCTGGCGCACGCCCTCGCTGAGCGTGAAGCCGGGGGCCACACAGTTGACGAGCACCTCGTCGCCGCCAATCTCCTTTGCCAGCGCGCGCGTGAGCGCGACGATGGCTCCCTTGCTGGTGACGTAGTGCAGCAGGAACGGGACGCCGCGAAACGGCGTCCCGGAGGAGATGTTGACGATTCGTCCCCCGCCTCGCTCACGCATCCGCGGGACCACGGCCCGGCAGGTCAGAAACATGCTGATCACGTTGACGTCCATCACCTGGCGCCATTCCGCCACCGGGATCTGCTCGAACGGGCGCATCGCCAGGGAGGCGTAGAGGCCCGCGTTGTTGACCAGGATGTCGATCCCGCCGCAGCGGTCGACCGTCTCGGCAGCCATCCGCTCGGTGTCGACCTCCGAGGCGACATCGACGGTGAGGCCGACCCCGTCTTCGAACGCGCCGGCCGCTTCCTCGGCCCCCTTGAGGTCGGCGATGACGATCCTCGCTCCTTCGGCGGCCAGTCCCTCTGCGATCGCGCGCCCGATGCCCTGAGCTGCACCGGTGACGATCGCGACCTTCCCCTGGAGCGCGTTCACCGGTCAGACGCCCCCAGTGCCCCGCTGATCTCGTCGCAGCTCGCCACCCGCCCGACGTTGGTCATGGCGTACTCGAGCGCTGCCCGCTGCCAGTCCTCGCCCGTGGTGGAGGTCCCATCGGAAGCCACGATCACCTCGTAGCCGGCGTCGGCGCCGTGGCGCGCGGTGTGCTCGATCGACATGTTCGTCCACGCGCCGGTGATGACGATCGTCTCCGTCCCCAGTCCGCGCAGCAGGATGTCCAGGCGGGTGTCGAAGAACCCGTTCATCCGCATCTTCTCCACCACGTGGTCGCCCTCACGCGGCTCGAGCCCCTCCGCCGGGGCCGCCCCCCAGGTGCCCCGCACCAGCGCGTTGCCGTCCTTGACGCCGGCGAACAGCGGGGCGTTGAGCTTCAGACCGGCGGCCCCCGGCTCGACGATGTACCAGATGTGGATCACCGGAGCGCCTGCCGTGCGGAAGGCCTCGGCCAGCGCCTTCACGTTGCCCACCACGTTCTGGGAGATCGCGTGGGCGGGGGCGCCGGAGTCGGCGAAGGCGCCGCCCTCGATGATCACGTCGTTCTGCATGTCCTGGATGATCAGCGCCGCGCGGGCGGGATCGAGCTTGAGCGGGTCGGTGGCGCTCACTTGGTCACCTCATGTACGAGAGTCGGTTGCCGGAGACCTTGCACTTCAGCCGGTACAGCGAGCTCGTGGCGGCGACGAACAGCCAGCTCCAATCGGGGCCGCCCCAGTTGATGTTGCCCACGTTCTCGGGGACCTCAACGGTGCCGAGGTGCCGGCCGTCCGGGGCGAACACCATCACCCCGCCGGTGCCCGTGACCCAGATGTTGCCGCGCTCGTCGGCCTTCATCCCATCCGCGAGGTCGCCGCGGTCGAGGTCACCCGAGCCGACGCCGTCGGCCAGTACCCGGCCGCTGTCGATCGTGCCGTCGGGCCTCACCTCGAACGCGCGGATGTGAGCACGAGTGGTGTCGTTGATGTAAAGCAACGACTTGTCCGGTGAGAAGCACAGGCCGTTGGGCTGGGCGAAGTCGTCGATCAGCAGCTGGGGTTCGCCGCCGCCCGGCGCCATCCGGTAGACGCCCTGGAAGTCGAGTTCCTGCTCGCGTTCGATCCCGAAGCCGGGCATCCGCCCAAAGGTCGGATCGCTGAAGTAGATCGCTCCGTCATCGGCCACGATCACGTCGTTGGGACTGTTCAGCTGCTTGCCCCGGTGGTGGGTGGCCAGAACCTCGCGACCGGAGCCCGTCCCGTCCGGGTCCATCCGCACCACGGAGCTCGTGACGTGCTCGCAGACGATCAGGCGCCCGTCGGCGTCGAGCGTCATGCCGTTGCCCTTGTTCGACGGATTGGCGACCTCCCGCACCCCTCCCCGCTCGTCCCAGCGGCGGCGCACGTCTCCGGGCATGTCGCTGAACAGCAGATAGCCGCCGGGGTTCCAGATCGGACCCTCCGTGAAGGTGAAGCCGGTGCCCAGCCGCTCGAGCTCTGCGTCCTCGTCGACCAGCTCGAGAAGCGACGGAGCGTTGATCTGCAGCGTCATCCTGATCCTCTCTCTCGATGTCCTGACAGACGGGCCGAACCTAACACGTGACTCATGTCGCGTGTCTGCGCTCGAGACCCGACAGGAGAACCGCAAGTGCCTCCAGGCTGGCCAGGTCGTGCCCGGCCACGAAACGATCGACGAACGGCAGCGCCGCCCGCATCCCGCCGGCCAGCGGCTGGTAATCGGCGCCGCCCTTCAGCGGGCTGACCCACACCAGGGCAAACGCGGCCCGGTGCACGCGCCGCATCTCGCGGCGCAGCAGGGCGTTGTCTCCCCGCTCCCAGCCGTCGGAGACGATCAGCACCACCGCGCCGCGGCTCAGCGCTCGGCGGCCCCACACGTCGTTGAAGACCTTCAGCGACTCACCGATCCGCGTTCCGGCGGCCCAGTCGACGACGCGGTCGGCGGCGGCGCCCAGCGCGGCGTCCGGGTCGCGTGCGGCCAGCTCTGAGGTGATCCGAGTCAGCCGGGTGCCGAAGGCGAACACCTCCACCCCCCGGCCAGAGCGCATCAGCGCGTGCAGGAACAACAGCATCGCGCGCGAGTAGGCCTCCATCGAGCCCGACACGTCGCACAGCACAACGAGCTTGCGCGGGGCGTACGTGCGGCGGCGAAAGCGACGGTGCACCGCGTCGCCGCCGGTGGCCAGGGTGGAGCGGGCCAGCCGTCGCATGTCCAGCGTTCGCCCCCGCGGGTGGGCCCGCAGCCGGCGGGTGCGCCGGCGCGGGCGCTCGCCATCGATCTGGCCGATCAGCCGCGCCACCGCCGCCGACTCCGCATCGCTCATCGCCGCGAAGTCCTTGCGGCGCAGAACCTCGTGGGCGCTGTAGCCGATCGTCTCGGGCTCGCCGGCGGCGAGGGGAGGGTCCCCACGCAGCCGGGCATCGCGGCGCACCCGCAGGGCGCCCGGCCGGGTCTCCCGCGGATCCTCATCCCGAGGCGGGGGATACGACGGCGTGCGCAAAAACCAGGCCTGGAAGGCGCGGTCAAACGGCTCGATCTCCTCGCGCCGGGCCACCAGCGTGGTTCGCAGGGTCCAGTACACGTCCTCCTGGCGGGCGAGGCCGACCGCCTCCAGTCCCCGCAGCGCGTCGGTCAGACGCCCCGGCCCGACCTCGAGGCCCGCCTCGCGCAGCACCCGCCCGAAGGTCACGACCTGCCGGGTGAAGGCCTCGCTCACGACTCCCTCGCCGCGGCCACGGCATGAGCCTCGCGGATCAGCTCGGCGACGGCGTCGCCGTGCACGGTGTCGAAATCCTCGCGGTACTTGAGGACGGCGCCGAGCGTCTCCTGCACCGTCTCGGCGTCGAGGTCCCGGCAGCCCAGCGCGGTCAGGGCGTCGGTCCAGTCGATCGTCTCGGCCACTCCAGGCGCCTTGTTGATGTCCAGCGCCCGCAGCCCGGCGACGAACGACGCGGCCTGAGCGGCCAGTCGCTCGGACACCCCGGGCACGCGCATCCGCACGATCTCGATCTCGCGTTCCAGCGTTGGATGCGAGATCCACTGAAACAGGCACCGCCGCTTGAGCGCGTCGTGCAGCTCACGGGTGCGGTTGGACGTGAGGATGACCAGCGGGCGCCGGTTCGCCCGGATCGTGCCGATCTCCGGGATCGTGATCTGGAAATCCGACAGGACCTCGAGCAGGAACGCCTCGAACTCCTCATCCGCGCGGTCGATCTCGTCGATCAGCAGCACCACCGGGTCGGGGGAGCCGATCGCCTCCAGCAGGGGACGGCGGATCAGGAACTCGGGCCCGAACAGCTCCTGCTCGGATACAGAGCCCTCCTGAGCGGCGCGGATGTGCAGCAGCTGGCGGGCGTAGTTCCACTCGTACACGGCGTGAGCCACGTCCAGGCCCTCGTAGCACTGCAGGCGGATCAGGCCCGCGTCCAGCGCGGCCGCCAGGGCCTTGGCCGCCTCGGTCTTGCCCACCCCGGCCTCCCCCTCGAGCAGCAGCGGCTTTCCGATCGCCAGCGACACGAACAGCGATGTGGCCAGTCCGCGCTCCGGGAGGTAGGACCGCGCGCGCAGGGCCATTTCGAGGTCCTCGATCGACTCGAACTGCGTGTCAGCGCTCACTCTGGTCCTCTCGCTCGCTGTCCCTGTTGCTTGTATACAACTTCGGGGCCGGGTCCACTGCCGACCTGATAAACAACCGACCTACACAGGTGTCCCCCGGGTTGACTGAGGAGAAGGCTATGGACACAGCACCGACGGACGGGCTGCGAGTCACGAGACCGTCATCGGTCGACGCTGCCGTTTCGGAGTTCGGCGACGGTGCCGGCGTGACCGTCTTCGGCGGTGGTTCGATTCTGATGGTCGACCTCGCGCACGGACGCCTCGGCGCGCAGCACGTGATGATGCTCGACCGGGCTGGGATGGCCGGCGTCCGCACCGAGGGCGCTCGCACCACGATCGGCTCCATGACCACCGTGGCCGAGCTCGAGATGGCGGTCGAGCCGCTGGGCGGCAGTGCCCGCGGCGTCGCCGACCCGGAGATCCGGGCCCAGGCAACACTGGGTGGCAACCTTTGCGCGCCCCCGGGGGCCGAGAGCCCGCGCGGAGACCTGCAGGGCCCGTTGATCGCGCTGGGGGCGCGGGTGCGATCGGTCGGCGATGGCGGCGAGCGGTCCGAGCCGGTCGATGAGTTTCTCACCGGCGGTGCCCGGGGGCGCCTGGTCCTGGAGGTCGCCTTCGATGCCCCGTCGGCATCGGCCTCGGCCTCGGTGCGGCGCCCCCACGCCCACGCCTACACGATCCTGTCGGTCAGCGGCGCGCGCAGCGGTGGCGAGCTGCGGCTGGCCGCGTGCGGCGCCGCTGCTCACGCGGTGCGGTTGGCCTCGGTCGAGCGGGCTCTGGCCGACGGCGCCGAGCCGCAGACCGCGGCCGCCCGCTCCCTCGACGATGTGACGCCGTTTGACGACGCGCTCGCCTCGGCCTGGTATCGAGAGCGGACGCTGCCCGTGCTGGTGATCCGAGTTCTGAACGAGTTGGGAGAGGAGAGCGGATGAGATTGACCGTCAACGGAGTTCAGCGAGAGCTGGTATCGCCGCCGCTGACCAGCCTCCTGCAGGTGCTGCGCGAGGAGCTCGGCGTCACCAGCCCGAAGGCCGGCTGCCAGCAGGGCGGCTGCGGCGCGTGCACGATCCTCGTCGACGGGCGGCCCCGGCGTGCCTGCCTGACGCCGCTGGCCGCCGCCGACGGAGCCGAGGTGACGACCGTCGAGGGGCTGGGGGACCCCACCGACCTGACCCCGGTTCAGACAGCGTTCGATCAGCGCTACGCGGCGCAATGCGGCTTCTGCACGTCGGGCATGTTGATCGCCGCCCACGCGCTGATCGAGTCCGGCGGCGGCCACAGCCGCGAGGAGGTGATCGAGGCGCTGTCGGGACACGTGTGCCGGTGCACCGGCTACGTGAAGATCGTCGACGCGGTCACCGCCGCCGCCCGCGGCGACGTGCGGGCGGAGTCCGTCGAGCCCGACATGGGCGCACGGGACGAAGAGGAGGTCACGATGCTTCCCGGGAGCCCGGCATGAAGGCCGTAGGCGCCCGGCTCCCCCGCTACGACGGTGTCGCGCACGTCACCGCCAGGTCGACATATGTCGACGATGTCCGCGTGCCCGGCCAGCTGTGGGTCAAGGCGCTGCGCTCCCCGCACGACCACGCCAAGATCCACAGCATCGACACCGCCGCGGCCGAGGCGATGCCCGGCGTGCACGGAATCGTCACCGGCGCCGACGTGCCCAAGAACGTGTACGGCCATCTCGAGGCCCTCGGCGTCCCCGCCGACGAGCCGCTGCTGGCCGAGGGCGAGGTTCGCTACAAGGGCCAGCCGGTGGCAGCAGTGGCGGCCGAGACCGAGGCGCTGGCCTTGGCCGGGGTGAAGGCGATCGACGTTCGCTACGAGCCCCTGCCGGCGTTCTTTGACATCCGCAAGGCGTTCGATCCCGAGACGCCGCAGATCCATCAGTGGGGGCCGGTGTATCCGCACTTCGGCCCCTACAACCACCGGAGGGTGCGCAAGGGCGATGTGGAGGCCGCATTTGAGGCGGCGGACAAGATCGTCGAAGGGGTCTACCGGCCACAGGCGATCGAGCACTGCCCGCTGGAGACCCAGGTGTCGCTGGTCGTGCCGGAAGCCAACGGGCGGCTGACCATCTACTCGTGCACCCAGGCGATGTACTTCTCGATGGGCGTGGTCGCCGCGCACCTCCAGTGGCCGCTGAACAAGCTGAAGTTCGTCGGCGGCACGGTCGGGGGCGGCTTCGGAGGCAAGGTCGACACGGCCACCGAGACGATCTGTGCGCTGCTGGCGATCAAGACCCAGAAGCCGGTGAAATGGCGCTTCACGCGCGAGGAGGAGTTTCTTTCCTCCTCGACCCGGGCGCCGTGGCACATCGAGATCCAGGACGCGGTGACCAGCGACGGCTGGATCCTCGGACGGCGGACGCTGACCGTGCACGATTCGGGCGCCTACTCGCGCTTCTCCCCCTACGGCCTCACCAAGCACGCGTTTCATCACACCGGCGCCTACACGATCCCCGCTGTGCGCTTCGACGGGTTCGTCGTCTACACCAACCGTGTTCCGACGACGGCGATGCGCGGGTTCGGTGTCACCTCGGTCTCGCTGGCCGTCGAAACCCACATGAACCGGATCGCCGACGTGCTCGGTCTGGACCCCCTGGAGCTGCGCCTCAAGAACGCCAACCGGGTCGGCGACACCACCGGCAACCGCGTGGTGATGCACGATCCATCGACGGTGGTGGTCACGCTCGCCGCCGCCGAACGGGTCGGCTACGGGCTGGGAGAGGAGTTCCGGAAGATGACGCCCGAGCGGCGCAGCGGCGACCTTCTCCCTGAGCATCTCGTCGCTCAGCAGGCGCCCGAGAGTGAGCACCTGGTCGTGCACAGCGCGACCACCGACGGAGGGAGGCACTGATGGCCAAGCACCGTGGCCGCGGATTCTCGACGATCGAGTATCCGACCGGCATGAACCAGAACGGTGACCCCAGCCAGGCGTGGATCAAGCTCAAGCCCGACGGACGTGTCGATGTCTTCGCGGGCACCGTGGACATCGGGCAGGGGTCCAAGACCGTCCACACCCAGATCGTCGCCGACGCGCTGGGCGTTCCCTACGACTGGGTCACGATGGACAACTCCAATACCGACTCCTCGGCGGTGTGCACCGGCACGTTCGCCTCGCGCGGGACCTTCATCGGCGGCAACGCGGTCCGCTACGCCGCCGAGAAGGTGCGCGAGCGGATCCTCGACATCGCCTCGAAGGAGCTTGAGATCTCCCCCGACGACCTGGAGATCGTCGAGGGCGAGGTCCTCGCCAAGGGCGCGCCGGACCGCAAGATCTCCCTGCCCGATGTGGCCGGTGCGGCCACATACGGATACGGCGAGCTGATCAGCGGCCAGGGCACCGCGCTCAAGCCGCTGGCGGAGGTCAACGACGACGATGGGTCCGTCACCGCCGAGCCGCATTCGGCGATCTCGTATGCGGCGTGCGTGATCGACGTCGAGGTCGACGACGAGACCGGCGAGGTCACGGTGCTCAAGATGACCCAGGTCTACGACGTCGGCAGGGCGATCAACCCGACGCTGGTCGAGGGACAGATCGAAGGGGGCGCGATGATGGGCCTGGGCCTGGGGCTGCTCGAAGATGCCTACCCGGCCTACCCATCGGTGGAGCACCGCGGCGCCGAGTTCGGCTCCTACCTGGCGCCGTCGCTGGTGGACCTGCCCGAGATCGACAACGTGATCCTCGAGAACCCCTCGGTCGACGGCCCGTTCGGCGCCAAGGCGATCGGCGAGATGGCCAACAACGCTCAGCCTCCGGCGATCGCCGCCGCGATCCACGACGCCGTGGGGGTCTGGGTGACCGAGATGCCCGCCACCCCCGAGCGGGTGCTCAGGGCGCTGGCGGCGAAGGCGGGGCCTCGGCGGGAGGGCAAGCGGGTGATCTTCGACGAGCCGATCTCGATCCGCGCGGTGAGCGCCAACGGCGGCGAGGGATTCTGGGACGTCGATGCCTGACAGCTCTCCGTTTGGAACCTGGAACGGGGTCGATGCCTTCGAGTTCGTCGACGGCGTCCGCCTGCACGCGATCGGCGGCGATCAGGTGCTGCTCTGCCGGGTTCGCTACGAGCCCGGCAAGCAGGTCCCCCGGCACGCGCACGAGCACAGCGAGCAGCTGATGGTCCTGACCGAGGGGTCGGTGAGGATGACGGTCGCCGACGAGACGCGTGAGCTGCATCCAGGCGATGTGGTGTGCGTGAACCGGGGCATTGAGCACGAGCTCTATTCCGAGAGCGGCGTCACCTTCTTCGAGGCCTTGGCTCCGGTGCCGCTCGACCACGTCCCAGACCGCGAGCGCGATCTGGTGCTGGCCGAGGGCGGCGCCAAGCACGTGGCGAAATGAGCCGGTGAAGGCGGTGAGGGAGCCGGGGCCGGCGGTGAGGGCGCCGGGGTAGCGGTGGAGGAGCCGGACCGAGACCGCCGCGGGCGAGCCGGCTAATCGATCGTCTCGTAGAACGTGCGTTCGCGCTGGTCCATCAGCGGGAACAGCTGGCCGGCGGCGAGCGCCTTGAAATGCTCGGTTTGCCCGTGCTGCTCGAACGCCGCCTTGTCGCGGTATTGCTCGTAGATCATGAAGACGCGCGGGTTCTCCGGATCGCGGTGCGGGATGTAGTGGACGTTGCCGGGCTCGGCACGGGAGCCGGCGGCCAGCTCGCCGATCAGCTCGGCGGCGCGGTCCTCCTCGCCTTCGCGCGTGGTCATGCGGGCTACCAGGACGTAGGCCATCTCAGCTCTCTCTCTTGACGGGATTGATCAGCGCACCGATGCCCTCGACCTCCACGGTCACCTCGTCACCGTCCTGGAGCATGACCTTGGGGTCGCGGAAGACGCCGACGCCGGCGGGGGTGCCCGTGGCGATCAGATCGCCCGGTTGCAGGGTGATCGTCCGGCTGATGTAAGCGATGATCTCGGCGACCGAGAAGACCATCTGGGAAGTCGAGGAGTCCTGCATCGTCTCGCCGTTGAGAACGCAGCGGATGGCCAGCGCCTGCGGGTCCTCGATCTCCTCCCGTGAAACCAGGCGCGGACCAACAGGACAGAAAGTGTCCGGTGATTTGCCGCGCGTCCACTGCCCGTCGGCGAACTGCAGATCCCGGGCGCTGACGTCGTTGAGGCAGACGTACCCGCGCACCGCGTCCAGCGCCCGTGCGTCGGAGACCCCCCTCGTCCGGCGATCGATCACCACGCCGAGTTCCGCCTCGTAGTCGACTTCGTGGGATTCCGCCGGCAGCACGATCGTCTCGCCAGAGCCGATCAGGGTGTTCGCCCACTTCGCGAACAGCAGCGGCGCCTTGGGCAGCTCGGTTCCCTGCTCCTCGGCGTGATCTCGGTAGTTCAGTCCCACGCAGATGATCTTCTGGGGAAGCTCGAATGGAAGCGGCACGCGTTGCAGCCTATCCATCGCGACGGCGTGTCATAGTTCCGCGGCGTCGAAGCCCCCGGGGAGACTCCGGAGAGCCGGTTGTTGCCGAGAGTCACGGAGAAACGGATTCCTATGTGCGCTGTGGTCCGGTCCGTTCCAGCAGCCGAGCGCAACGGCCGGCGTCACCGTCTCGTCGGGCCTCGTTGCCTGCCGGTCGTTCTTCTCGTCCTCGCCTGGGCGGCGCTGCCGGCGCCGGGCGCGCGAGCGGCCGTGCCGCCAGAGCAGGATCCGTTCTACACCTACCAGGGCGCCACTCCGCTGGCGAACATCGCGCCGGGTACGGTCCTGAAGACCCGGCTCCTGTCCTACCACGGCGCCGGCCTGGCGCTCCCGGTCAGGGCCGTCCAGCTGCTGTACCGGTCAACCGGGGAGATCGGCCAGCCCACCGTGAACGTGACCTCGGTCCTACGGCCGCCCCTGTCGTTCGGTGCGCCGAAAATCGTCTCCTACCAGTCTTTCTACGACTCGCTCAGTCCAGACGATGAGCCGTCGTACGCGATCTCCGGCGGGCTGACGCTCGGAGGCCTGATTCCGAATGTGGAGTCGGCGCTGATCGTGCCGGCGCTCCTGGCGGGCGAGGCGGTCGTGGTCCCGGACACGGAAGGCGAGACCATACCTCAGTGACTACGGCATGCAGCTCTACGCCAAGCTGCAGCAGGCCAGCATCGAGCAGGTGCTAGGCGCGTACCCGGGTCTGACCTGGGCGCAGATCGCCAAGCCCCAGTACCCCGCGCCGGAGAGCGTGCCGGTCTACGTGAACGTCGTCAACCAGCTGATCATGGGCAGCCGCGGGACCCCCACCGTGCCGCTGTTCATCGGACAGGGCGCGCGCGGCGAGCTCGAGGGAACGCCGGGCACCAAGCCCGGCATCGGCGAAGGCGACGGCGTGATGATCGCCGGTGACGTGCGCACCCTCGCGCGCGAGTATTGCGCTCGCGGGGTCCCCGTCCAGTACGTCCAGTACGACAATCTCAGCCACGTCAGCAGCGCGCTGCCGTGGCTTCCCGCGGCCGCGGCCTGGCTCGCCGACCGCCTCGCCGGCGGCCCGGCGCCACAGGACTGCGCGCAGATCGCCCCGGGTAACTCGTTGGCACCGATCGGTTGAGCGAGCAGCGCCGCGACCGGGCGGGCCGCCGGCTGTTTGACACCGCAAGAGGCGGAGCGCTGCCTGCGGGAAGATCAGCGAACTGCGCCGCGCGACGCTGACTGTCCAGATCGACAGCCCGAGGCCAGCATGAGGTCAAG
This sequence comes from uncultured Solirubrobacterales bacterium, assembly GCA_963723675.1. Lineage (GTDB taxonomy): Bacteria > Actinomycetota > Thermoleophilia > Solirubrobacterales > Solirubrobacteraceae > Palsa-465. Next base: position 660,273 of record CAVRRW010000001.1, read on the forward strand.
CTTCGCGGTGGCGCCGGGGCGGTGCGCGCCCCGGCGGCGGTCGATGAAGGCGGTCTCGCCGAGGTTGTCGTAAGCGAACTCGAGATGTCCGACCTCGGCGGCGACCACGGCCTGGTTGGCAGCCGAGACCGAGGAGTCGCGCGCGGTGATGCGCTCGTAGTAGTCGAAGTCGCGCGCCTGCCAACCTTTTCGTCTGGGCTGTCAAGCCGCCACGGCCACGGCACCGTCAGGTCGCGGGCCCATAGCGGCCGTAGCCGGTGCGCTTGATGCGGCCCTGTTCAGTTGCCGCTTTGAGCGCGCGGGCATACCGCCGCGGACCCCAGTACTTGCAGCCGACAACCTCCCCGAGGTCGCCGCGGCGCAGCTCGCCCTTGTCGGTCAGCGCCCGCTCGAGCAGGGTGATCTCCCGGTCCAGCCAGTAGCGATCCTCATCGGAGTCATAAGTGGAGCCGGAGTTGAGCGGCGACCAGCTTTGGGGGCCCTGCCCCCGAACCCCCGGCGAGCGTCGATTCCGCGCTTGGCTCGATGCCGCTCGGCGGGTCTGAGCTGAGTTTTCCATTGTTCACACTCCCGTCTTGCTCGCTTCACGGGTCGGTCGAGGACGCCATCCTCCGTGCTCGTACTCGCCTTCTCTGACGACGTCGCCAGACTCGACGACGGGCGGCCCCACGGCGGTCCGGTGTGTGTGGGCGCGGGGCTCGGTCCCGCCGACGGTCAGCGGATCTGCTGCCTCGGCCGTCTCCTCCTCCTCGGCCTCCTGGGCGCTCAGCGGCGCGGCGATGTCCTCGAGCTCGCGGCCGGCCGCCTCCACGCCAAGCCCGACCTCGACCAGACCGGAGGCGATCATCAACGCTGCACCGATGATGTAACCGACGAACACGTCGCTCGGCTTGCCGCTGGCGATCAGGGCGCCGAACAGGATCGGGCCACCGACCCCGCCGACCACGGTGCCGAACGCATAGAAGAAGGCGATGGCCAGGGCGCGGGTCTCCATCGGGAAGATCTCGCTGGTGGTCAGGTAGGCCGCCGAGGCGCCTGCGGAGGCGAAGAAGAAGATCACGCACCAAGCGGCTGTCTGCGTTACTGCGGTAAGCGTCCCGCTCTTGAAGAGGAACGCAGTGATGATCAGCAGCACACCCGAAAGGATGTAGGTGCCGGCGATCATGGGCTTACGCCCGACCGTGTCAAACAGCCGCCCAAGCAGCAGCGGCCCGGCGAAGTTGCCCGCCGCGAAGGGCAGGATGTACCACCCCACCGATCCCGAGCCGACGTTGTAGAACTTCGTCAGGACGAGGGCATAGGTGAAGAAGATGGCGTTGTAGAGGAACGCCTGGCCGGTGAACAGCGAGAAGCACAGGATCGTGCGGCGTGGGTAGAGCTTGAAGAAGGTTCTGGCAATCTCGCTCATCGGGAGACTCTTCCGCTGCTTGATCCGCAGCGTGCGGTGCGGCGGGTCGAGCTCGAGCCCGGTGGAGGCGATCACCTGCGACTCGATGTCGGCCACGAGCACCTCGGCTTCCTTGTCATAGCCATGGATGACCATCCAGCGCGGGCTCTCGGGCACGTTGCGCCGGACCAGCAGGATCGCGATGCCGAAGATCGCTGCCAGGAAGAACGAAATGCGCCAGCCGACGTTCTTGGCGAAGATGCTCGGATCGAGCAGGAGCACCGACAGACACGCACCGATCGCAGTCCCGATCCAGTACGAGCCGTTGATGATCAAATCCACGGTGCCGCGGACACGTGCCGGAATCAGCTCATCGATGGCTGAGTTGATCGCGGAGTACTCACCGCCGATGCCGGCACCGGTGACGGCTCGGAAGAAGATGAACCACCACACGCTGAACGAGAATCCGGTGGCGATCGAGCCGCCCAGGAACACCAACAGCGTGATCATGAACAGCTTCTTTCGACCGATGCGGTCCGCGAGCGAGCCGAAGTACAGCGCCCCAAGGCACGCACCGACGATGTAGGCCGATCCGGCCGCGCCGATCTCCGCCGCCGTCAGCTTGATTCCGCTCCCGTGCTCGGTCAATCGACCGGCGATCGAGCCGACGATCGTCACCTGCAATCCGTCCAGGATCCACACGGTGCCCAGCCCGATCACCACGAGCCAGTGCCACCGCGACCAGGGCAACCGGTCCATCCGTGCCGGTATCGACGTCTCAACCGTCCGAAGCTCAGCTTCGGCCGCGACGCTCTGCGCCATTTCGTACCTCCTTATGACCCAAAAGACCGAAACGACTGCTCGATATTTAGCTACCCCCAGGCAGGCAACAAAACCTTCAAACCCGGGGTTTCTACGAGGCCGTCTTCACACGGTGCGCTGTGGGCGACGTTCGTCGTGCAGGCGTAGCCACCCGTACCTCAGCACTGCCACCGCCCGCCCGCGTTCCCGTGCCGTGTACTCGGAGGTGTCACAGCCGGCGCTGCCGTCTTGTCTTATGGGGTGCAGGTGATACTCGATCAAAGGAGCCAGTGATGAGAGTGTTTGTGGCAGGAGCGACGGGAGCGATCGGTAGGCAGCTGGTGCCGCGTCTGGTCGCGGCGGGTCATGAGGTTCATGGGATGACGCGTAGCGAGTCAAGGCGGGCTTTGCTCTATGAGCTTGGCGCGGTGCCGGTGGTCGCGGACGCGCTTGATCCCGATCAGGTCGCGGAGGCCGTGGGCCGGGCGAGGCCGGAGGTGATTGTCCATCAGCTGACGGCGATCGGCACGGTGGACATGCGTCACATGGAGCGCGATTTCGCGCCGACCAACCGGCTGCGGACCGTGGGCACCGATCACCTGCTGTCGGCCGGGCAGGCGGTGGGGGTGCGGCGGTTTGTGGCGCAGGGGATAGCGGGGTTTGGCGCGTATGCGCGCACGGGTGGACCGGTGAAGCGCGAGGAGGATCCGCTGGATCCGCGGCCGGTGCGGGAGCTGCGCGCCAACCTGGCGGCGGTCCGGCATCTCGAGGAGGCGGTTCTGGGGGCGCGGTGGACGGAGGGGATCGTGCTGCGTTACGGCGCCTTCTACGGGCCGGGCACCTCGCTGGCGCCGGGCGAGGAGCAGTTCGAGATGGTCCGCAGGCGCAGGTTCCCGCTGGTTGGCGACGGCGGCGGCGTGTGGTCGTTCATCCACGTCGGCGACGCGGCGGAGGCGACGGTGGCGGCGGTCGAGCACGGCAGCCGCGGTGTCTATAACGTGGTCGACGATGATCCCGCTCCGGTCTCCGAGTGGCTGCCGGCGCTGGCCCAGGCGCTGGGCGCCAAGCGGCCGGTGCGCGTGCCGCGGTTGATCGGGCGGCTGTTTGCGGGGGAGGCCGGCGTGGTGATGATGACCGAGGTTCGCGGCGCGTCGAACGCGAAGGCCAAGCGTGAGCTGTCTTGGCGCCCGGCGCATGCGAGCTGGCGGCAGGGGTTGGCGGCGGCAGCGGGTGGACTCGCGCCGCCTCGATCAGGCGAGCCCGGATGGCGAGTGGAGGCCACAGCGTGAGCGATCGCGAGCGATTGCTTGACGAGCTGCGGCCGGTCGCGTTTGCGATCGCCTACCGGATGCTCGGCAGCGTCTCCGAGGCCGAGGACGTGGTCCAGGAGGCGCTGTTGCGGGTGCATCAGGCGCTCGAGGGTGGCGAGCAGCTCGCGTCGCCGCGCGCGTTCGTGGCCACCGTGACTACCCGTCTGGCGATCAATGAGCTGCGCTCCGCGCGGGCCCGTCGGGAGCGCTATGTCGGTGAGTGGCTGCCAGAGCCGATCATCACCGACGGCGACGATGATCCGGCCCGGCAGGCTGAGACGGCCGATTCGCTGTCGCTGGCGTTGCTGGTGTTGCTGGAGAGCCTCTCGCCTGAGCAGCGAGCGGTGCTGCTGCTGCACGACGTGTTCGGCTACGCGTATCCGGAGGTCGCACAGATCGTCGGTAAGAGCGAGGACAACGCGCGCCAGCTCGCCGCCCGCGCTCGACGCCACGTCGAGCAGCGCCGCCCCCGCTTTCAAACCACGCGCGAGCAGCGCGAGGAGTTGGCGGCCCGGTTCTTTGCGGCCGTCGAGCTAGGTGATCTCGCCGGGCTCGAGGCGCTGCTCGCTTCAGAGGTGGAGCTGACCGGCGACGGCGGCGGCAAGGTTCCGGCGCTGGCGCGGTCGCTGCGTGGGCGCAACCGTGTCGCGCGCACGCTGATCAACTGGGTCCGCCTGGCCGGCCGCCTTCCGGGGGTGTCGTTGCGCCCCGTCGAGGTCAACGGCGGTCCGGGAGCGCTCTACCTCGACGCACAGCAGCGGCTGATCGCCGTGGTGGCGCTCGATATCGCCGGCGGCCAGATCACCAGCATCAGCTCGATCGTCAACCCCGACAAGCTCGCCCACCTCGGGCCAGTCGCTGACCTCAAATCGCTGCTGGGATCGGCCAGATGAACTCCGGCGCTGGCCCGCGTCGCCGCGCGCAGCTGTTCGCGGACGCGCTCCCGGCGGCACTCGTCCCCTCATCCGAAAGGACCACACCCCCGCGCCCCGGGCCGGGCGGAATCGGCAGCGGCGCGGCATCTAGCCGAGCGCCGCTCACTGGTCATCCTTCCTTGTTGCCAGCGGACGTCGGGAGAGCGCCAGCGTCGCTTGCCCTTGCAGAGGGCCATCATGAGACCAGCGGATGACGGTCGGCCACCACTCCCTACGGTGTTGCACCGGCAGGGCCGGGCCGCCCCCGGCTTGGAAGGTTCCATTCCTTCGCCGCGTCGCGCTGGCCCCGAGCAGCGTCCACGGATTGGACGCGCATGCCGGCCCGCTGGCGCCAACGCGCACCCGCCTGCGTCATGTCGAGGGTTGGCGCCAAGACCTTACGGCAAGAACTAGGCGGCAGATATATGATCCGCCAAAATGGCGCTGGCCGCGACGCGGGAGTAGGTCGATGATCCCACACCGTAAAGCTCGGAGCAGTCGCCGCGGCCTGCTCGCTGCGTTCCTGCTCGGGACGCTGATCGCCGGAGTGTTGCCCGGCGGCAGTCCGGGTCGCAGTAGCGCCGGATCGCTGCGATCGCCCGCGGTCGCCAGTGCAGACGTGTCCGCACCGGCGCTGGGCAGACCAGCGCTGGGCGCAAACCGGGCCGATGTGACTGTCCCGGTCCAGGCGAGCACGAGCCCCATTCCGCGCGCGTTCCTGGGGCTGTCGACCGAATACGCGACGCTGCCCCTGGTCGAGCAGGACACTGGTTTGTACGAGCGGGTGCTGTCGGCGCTGCACGTGCCCGGGGACGGACGGTTCGTTCTGCGCATCGGCGGCGACTCCGCCGACCACGCGATCTTCGACCCGTCGGCAGATCGCCTGCCGCCGTGGGCGTTCCCGGTCACCCCCGCCCTGGTGGCACGCACGGTCGGCATCATCAAGAATCTCCGGTTGCGGGTCATCCTCGACCTCAACACGATCTCCACGACCCCGCGCGTGACCGGCGCCTGGGTACGGGCAGCCCTACGGGCGGTCAACCTGCCGGCCGGGAGCCTCGCTGCCTTCGAGATCGGCAATGAGCCAGACATCTATAACCGCAATACGTGGGAAGGCGACCTCCTGGCAGCGAACCCTCCATCAACCCTGAAGCAAGCCACCCTCAGCCCGGTGCGATTGCCGAAACGGATCACGGCGGCGAGCTACTCCCGAACCTACGAGGCGTTCGCTCGTGCGCTCGCTTCCGCGGCACCCGATGTGCCTCTGGTGGCTCCAGCGCTCGCTGTGGAACGCCGCCACCTGTCGTGGATCTCAACGCTGCTGCACCGCCCGCACGCAAGGCTGCACGTGATCTCCGCCCATGTGTATCCCTACTCGGCATGCGCCCGGCCCGGGCAGCCGCTGTACCCGACAGTGCAGAAGCTGCTCAGCGAGAACGCCACAGTCGGCATGGCCAAGACGATCGGACCGGCGGTCTCGCTCGCCCGCAAGGCCGGACTTTCGCTTCGCCTGACCGAGATCAACTCGGTGACCTGCGGCGGAGTGAAGGGTGTGAGCAACACGTTCGCCACCGCGCTGTGGGCCCCGGACGCGTTGTTTGAGCTGATGCGCGCCGGCGTCGAAGGGGTCAACCTGCACGCCCGCGTGGAGTCGATCAACGATCCGTTCTTCTTCACCCCGCAAGGGCTTCAGACGCACCCGCTGCTCTACGGGCTGATCCTCTTCAAGAGCATGCTGGGCGCCCACGCCCGACTGGTCCCCGTACGGCTGCGCAGCACGCGATCGCTGCACCTCAAGGTATGGGCGGTGAGGGAGGGGGAGGGGAGCAACACGCTCAACACGCTCAAAGTGCTGCTGATCAACAAGGGACGCAGGTCGGCGCTGATCAACCTCCACCTACCCACTAGCAGCCGGGCCTCCGTCCAGCGCCTGCTGGCACCGTCGGCGTCGTCAACCTCGAACGTGACGCTGGCCGGCCAGCGGCTCGACAACCAGGCGCAATGGCAAGGCAAGGCGCAACTGGAGACCATCAGCCCGACCTCGAGGGGCTATGTCGTGCGGGTCAGGGGCGAGAGCGCTGCACTGCTGACGGTTCACGTCGCGGCCAGCACGCTGGTGGCGCCGCCGCAGCTCAGTCTCGGGCCCGGGCCGCTGTTCGGCTACGAATGAGGGGCGGCGGACCTCGATGAGCGCGCGTGGCTCTTCACGGCCGCGAGATCGGGGCGGCGTATCGGACCGAGCTTGCGCACGAGCTCGCGTGATGTCAGAGTGCTTCGTCTCGACGGTGACCGCGGCGCCGTTAGCGGCCGAGCCGGGAGGGCGGCCACGGTGAGCACCAGCAGGTCTGCGTCCCGGTCGTGCAGGACCAGTGCTGCGGCCCGGGCAGCACTGGTGCTAGCCAGCGGCCCATCGCGCCGTTGCCGCAGCCGAGGTCGTGGATCACCCAGCGGCCGGTTGCCGGGGCCGCGCGGGAGGTGTTCGACGAGGTCGTGTGCACGCGCCGCGGCGTCAGCAGCCATGCCCCGCTGACCCGGATTCCCTCGACGGTCATCGCGAGGCCCCGGTCAGGACCCCTGCGACGACCGACGCAGTGGTCGACCACCCCGTCAGCGACTCGCGCCGCTTGCAGGCGGCCCGGCGCAACCGCGCTCTCAGCTCCGCGTCACCGAGCCAGGCCCGGAGCGCGGCGCCGAGCGCCGCAGCATTGTCCGGCGGGACCAGCAGCCCCGGCCGGGCCCCGTCGGCGCCGTGACCGAGGGCCTCCATCAGCCCGCCGACGTCAGCTGCGACGACCGGCAGGCCACGGGCCAGTGCCTCGGTGACGACCATCCCATACGACTCGGCACGCGACGCCAGCACCATCAGGTCCGCGGCGGCGTAGCTGCGGTCGAGATCGGCTCCGGTCCGTGGTCCCGGGAAGTAGACGCGGTCGCCGAGCCCGCCGTCGAGCGAGCGGCGACGGATACCGTCCACGAACGCCAGGTCACGGTCCAGCCTGCCCACGCACACGCAGTGCCAGGACAGGTCCGAAATCGTCGCCAGCGCATCGAGCAGGACGTCGTGGCCCTTGTCGAATGTCACCGCCGCGACGCAGAGCAGCGCCCCGCCGGCCGCGGTCCCCGTTGCGAGGTCGGCGGCGTCGACACCGGGCTCGGCGACGTGCATCCGGTCGGCGGGCAACTGGTACAGCTCCAGCAGCCGACGCCGGGTCCAAACGCTGGTCGTGACGACGGCCCCGGCGGCCGAGAGGACCGCGCGTTCTCGCATCCGCGCGTCGTCGGCCCTGTCATTTGCCGGGCGGTGACCGAGCGGCATGTGCACGAGCACGACCAAGCGCAACCGGCGGGCCTGCGGCACAAGCACCTCGGGGGCCGTCGAGGCGACGAGTCCGTCGAGCAGCACGACGGCGTCGTCGGGGATCCGCTGGACGGCGTCGGCCAGGGCGGCGTACGACTCCGCGTCCGGTCGCGCCCAGAAGCCTCGCACGGCATGCTCGTGCACCGACCAGCCGAGCGAGGCGAGCCCGCGGCCCAGACGGCGGTCATATACGTTGCCTCCGGTCGGCCGGGCCGGGTCGTCGATGCCGTCGGGTACGACGGCATGCACAGCAATCACAGCGGCCGCTCGTAGCTCGCCCAGGCGATGTGCGACTCGTGCAGCGTGACGACCAGCCCGTCGAGCTCCCGAGCAGTGTCGCCGAGGGCGCCGGCGTGCACCCTTTCTGCGAGTCGGTCTGCGACCACCCGGGCGAGCATCTCGGTCGAGGTGTTCATGCCCGCGAAGGCGGTCTCGTCGTCGAGGTTGCGGTACGTGAGGTCGGCCACCACGGCACGCAGCGCCTCGGCCGCTCGACCGATGTCAACCACGATGTCGTCGGAATCGAGGGCCGCGCGCCGGAACGTCGCGTCGACGACGTACGTCGCGCCGTGCAGGCGCTGCGCGGGCCCGAACACCTCGCCGCGGAAGCTGTGGGCGATCATCATGTGGTCGCGGACGGTCACGCTGAACACGGTCTATTCCTCGTCGTAGGTGATGGTGTGGCAGAGCGCCGGCAGGGTCCCCGCGGTCAGCCGAGCCATCACCTCGGGCAGCTCGCCGAAGCGTGACTCCCCGGTGACGAGCGCGTCGAAGGCAGGGTCGCGCAGGAGGTCGAGTGCGACTGCCAGCCGGTCGGCCGTCGTGCGGCGCCCGCTGCGGGCCGGGGAAAGGGTACCTACCTGGCTGGAGCGGATGCCGAGTCGACCCGAGTGGAACGCGCCACCGAGCGAAAGCTGGACCTCCCTGTCGCCATACCAGCTGAGGTCGATGACCGTGCCTTCGGGTGCGAGCAGGTCAAGCGACCGCTGGAGCCCGGCGGACGTCGCGCTGGCGTGCACGACCAGGTCGCGACGGTCGGCGGCGTCAGCCGGCAGCGCGAAATCGACGCCTAGTGCGGCCGCGACATCGGCCCGGCCGGCATCGACATCTACGAGTGTGACCTCCACCGCAGGGAACCGACTCAGCAGACGTGCGACGCAGCAGCCGACCATCCCGGCGCCGACGACGGTGACCCGGTCGCCGAGTAGTGGTGCGGCGTCCCACAGGGCGTTGACGGCAGTCTCGACGGTACCCGCGAGGACGGCACGCGCGGGTGGCACGCCGTCGGGTACGACCGTCACCGCAGAGGCCGGCACCACGTAGACAGTCTGATGCGGATAAAGGCAGAAGATCGTGCGGCCGCACAACTCCGGTGGTCCCTGCTTCACCTCGCCCACGTTCAGGTAGCCGTACTTGACCGGCCCAGGAAAGTCACCCTCCTGAAATGGCGCGCGCATGGCTGCGTATTGGGCCGGCGGCACGCCTCCCCGGAACACCAATGTCTCGGTGCCTCGGCTGACGCCGGACCGCAAGGTGCGCACCATCACATCGTCCCGGCCCGGCTCGGGCAACGCGACCGGCCGGATCTCCCCGCAGCCGGGCGCACGGAGCCAGAACGCGAGCGCATCGGCCTGCACGGATCTTACCTTCCCCGACCTCGGAGTGAATGCACCTGTCGAATCGAAGCCTGCTCAGCCGCGCACGCCGGGCATGTGACGATGTGATTGCGCGTCAACTCGTCCGAGAGGCAGAGCCGTACTGCTCGACGACAGCGTGGGAGAGCTCAGTCGCTGCGCAGCATGATCTGGTTTGGTCGCTGAGGTCGCAGGCAGCCACAGCTCACGGGAGGTTCCCAGCGATGAGGACATCGTCGCCCACAGCGTGAACGGCCCGCCCGCGCAGTCGCAGACTATCGGCCACGGACGCTGTTTCCAGGTCGCCAACGGCATCCGTCCCCGCGCCCAGAATCGTTGGTGCGATTCCCACGATCAGGCGGTCGACTAGTCGTTCCCGCAGGAACGAGGTGATGACGGCGCCGCCGCCCTCTACGAGCAGCACGCGCACGCCGCGCGCGCGCAGCAGCCGCAGCGTCGCCTCAAGGTCGACTCCCCAGGGTGGGTGGGCGTCGACTACGTGGACCGCGACGCCCTGGACTTGAAGTGCCTTTCTCCGCGAGGAGTCCGATCGCTCGGTGGTGACGACGAGCGTCGGCGCCGTGTCACCGAGGATTTGCGCGTCGGGGGGGAGGCGCAGTGTGGTGTCGAGGACGATCCGTTGGGGCGAGGCTCCGGGCACGAGGCGGACCGTGAGTTGGGGATCATCAGTGAGGACGGTGCCGATGCCGACAAGCACGGCGTCGCACGCCGCGCGCAGGGCGTGCGAAGTGCGTCGCTCCGCCTCGCTGCTGATCCATTTCGAGTCGCCCGTGTGGGTTGCGATGCGGCCGTCGAGCGTCTGTGCGTACTTCAGAACAACGTACGGCCGCGCCTCAGTTGCCGACACGGTGCCGAGCAGAGCGCTCAGGTCGGGGACCTGGGGTATTCCCTTGGCGAGTCCCTCCCCGGCCGGCGCGGTGTGCTGCATGCGCAACTCCTTCGTGTGCAGGTACGCCCGGTTGCGCACGTGTGCTGAGGTGGGCAGGCGGACGACATCGTCGATCGCGACGCCGGCGTGCCGAAGGCCGCCGACCTTGTGAGGGTTGTTCGTGAGCAGCCGCAGCGACCGGATCCCGAGCGCGGTGAGGCAGGCGGCCGTCTCGCTGTACTCGCGCGCGTCCGGGGCAAAGCCGAGGTGTACGTTCGCCTCCAGCGTGTCGAGGCCCTCTTCCTGAAGGGCATATGCGCGCAGCTTGTTGAGTAGACCGATGCCGCGGCCTTCATGCCCGGTCGCGTAGATGAGGACGCCTCGCCCTTCAGCGGTGATGGCCCGCAGTGCCGTGCGTAGCTGGATTCCACAGTCGCACCTCAGGGAGCCGAGGGCGTCCCCGGTCACGCACTCCGAATGCACGCGCGTCAGCACGCGATAGCCGTCCCCGAGTTCGCCGGCCACGAGCGCGAGGTGAACCGCACCTGATGGGCACTCAAAGGCGCGAGCCTTGAACTCCCCGGCAGATGTCGGCAGCAGTACGTGCGCCACCTCGCGCGGGGAATCTGGTCCGACAGTTTCCAAGCGTGCAATGCTAAACCCTTGTTGAGCGACGAGGCAGCTGTGGGTGAACCAGCGCGGTGAAGCTTGTGCTCGACTGGGACGGCACTGTCACCGAGCGCGACACGCTCGCGCTGGTCGTCGGGTGGTTCGGCGACGGCACGACGTATCGCCGTAACGGTCAGCTGATGGGGCGCTGTCTTACCCACGACCAAGCGTTGGTGAGCAGCCTCGCTACTGTGCGGGCGAGCCTCCCCGAGGTTGTCGATCGGCTTCTCCGTGAGGTACGTCTTCGGCCGGGCTTTCGAGCGCTCGTCGAGCGCCATCGGCCGCTCGTGATCTCCAGTGGATTCCACGAGCTGATCGAACCCGTCTTGGCGCGGGAGGGCGTGGAGGTCGAGCTCCTGGCGAACCGGGTACACGCGCGCCCGGAGGGCTGGCGGATCCGCTTCCGTGATCGTTCCGTCTGCACCGCCTGCGGGGAGCCATGCAAGCGCTCGTCGCTGCCGCCAGGCGACGTCGCCTACGCCGGAGACGGTTACTCAGACCGCTGCGCCGCCCTCACCGCGACGCGTGTCTTCGCCACCGGCGCGCTCGCGGACTGGCTGCACGGGCGGGGCGTCGCATTTGACGCTTTCCAGGACTTCTATGACGTGCTGGCCGCGCTTGACGCTCGGCAAGCATGACATGACCGGCCAGGCGGTCCAGTTCGCCGGCGCCGTCGCGCTGAGCGCGGTCGATCAGCTGCGCGCGATCGGCAAGGTCTCACCACCGCTGTTGGAGGCGTTGCTGGACTTCCTGTGCGACGGTAACGAGTGGGCCGCCGAGCGGTTGGCGCGCGAGCCCGGCTGGGTGCTCGACGCCGCGCTACACGAGAGCGACAGCAAGGTGTTGGTCGCTCACCTGAACGTGATCGACGACTACGACATCGCGCAACTCAAGCTCGGCAAGAAGGCGACCGAGCTCTACGCCAAGGCGACCGAGCTGCACGAGGCGCTGACCGCTACGCTTACGGCGGCCCGCGGGTGCGGTTCTCCGACGAGGAGATCGACCCGGCGCGCGCCGCCGACGTGACGATCGAGTTCGATCACGGCGCGCCGCTGATTGTCGACCGCTTGCTGTACCGCGAGCTGGTCAGGCAGGCGATCGCTGGGACGGTGTCAGAGCTCGAGGCGCGGGTCGCCGATCAGGCCGCCGAGCGGCAGGCCGGCCGCAGCGCCAAGCGTTCCAAGCCCGACCGCTCGCCGAGGCCGAGCGCGACGAGCGCCGGCAGCTGCGTGTCTGCGGCAGCACATGCACGGCGTCAACCTCGACCTCGGCGCCGAGCTGCTCAACGGTCTGTCGACAGTCGACCCGTCAGACATTGCCGTGGCGCGGTTCTTCGTCCTATGCGGATGTCCGCATAGCTGCTGCCGAATGCGTGGCTATGCCGATGGACGACGCGGCGGGCATGAAACGGCGGGCGATTGGCGTTCGTGATCGCCAGCACGTTGATATGCCGCATCTCGCGAGGCCTTAGGGGTCGCTGCGGTAAGGGGGTCTGGGATCGACGCGATCGAGCCGGCTGTCGCATTTTGAGGTCGCCGCTCCTTGTACGGGCTATGGACTATCTAATTGGAAGACAGCGCCCGTCAGCGGTTCGGCGTTCTCGAACACCCCGGTCGGCCCGACGTTGCGCCGGAGAGCTGGCTAGATGGCGCCGACGAGCTCCTCGACGCTCTGCCGGCCGATCAGCGCCGGGCTGTGGAGCTGCGTGTAGTCGAGGACATGAGCTACGACCGGGTCGCCAGGCGTTTGGCGATCACGCCCGAGACCGCGGTGCCTCAAATGATGCCCAATCGTCATGCCCAATCTACGCTGAAATGCGCCGAATGGACGCGAGCCGCTCGAAAACCGGGTACTTGCAGCGACTCTACGAATGGAGCTAGGGGGACTCGAACCCCCGACAGGCTGGGTGCGATCCAGCGGCGGCGAGATGTCATGGGCATCGAGAGGCCACGGATCGCCTGTCATGACGGATGGTTCGCCTTCGACGCTGACGACGAGGATGCAGTCGAGACGGGTACTGCCGTACCCGTTTGGTACCTGCGTGAGCGGCGTCGGTGGAGGAGGAGTTGGTAGTTCCTTTTCCTGATCGTGCGATTCCTCTCGACCGGTAGGTTGGAGTACCCAGCGGGAGGCGGCCCTTGAAGCACGAGCACGTCATGCGAGCCACCGCGGCCGTCGACCTGGCAAACCAGCCGGACGGGGCCCTCAGCCCCGCTCGGGGGGATCCGGGCCACCCTGTGATCTTGCGGACGCGAGCCGGTCACATGCGCAGCGTGCTCCTCTCGGTCGCCTGGAATCGCGCATCCGACATCGCCCCGCCGGCGCCGAAGCATCCGACATCGCCCCGCCGGCGCCGAAGCATTTGCTGACGGTCGCGGACGTCGACGCTCCTGGACGAAGGCAGTCGTCCCGCGCCCCAGCAGTGCGCGGCAACCCCGGCGACTCCCTCGTCGCCTTTGCACTCGTCGGGGCCGGTGGGCTGTGGGCGATTGTCTTCGTGGCAAAGCGCTCGCGCCACGTCGGCGAGGCTGACGAGCCTTACGTCGTCGATGGGATCTCCGAGCCGAGCAGCGAGTGGTAGCGAATGCGATCGCAGGCGACACGCCGGATCCGCGCATGGGGTGCGCCCCAGGACGCTGCGGACTCGAGCTGCGGCAACTCTCAAGCTGGGTTGGCTGTGGGCTCGACCCGTCCGTGCGGGTAGCCCCTTCCTGTGGCCGTGACCGGTGATTTCGCGAGATACCGCTACATCTCGACCATCGGCTCGGGCGGGATGGCGCGTGTCGATCTCGCCGAGGACACGCTGCTTGGGCGCCGGGTGGCGCTCAAGCGCATGGGCGGCCCGGCCGACCCGCGGGGGCTGGCGCGCCTCCGGCGCGAGGCGTTGGCGGGCGCGTCGGTGAGCCACGTGAACGTCGTATCCGTCTACGACGTTGTCACGTCCGAGGACGGCCACCTCGTCGTCGTCATGGAGTACATCCCTGGCCGGACGCTCCGCGACGAGCTCAACCGGCGCTGCAAGCTCCCGCCGGGCGAGGCTCTCCGAGTGCTGGAGAGCGTCGCTGCGGGACTCGATGCTATTCACGACCGAGGGATCGTTCACCGCGACGTCAAGCCATCGAACATCCTGCTCGGGGACGACGGAGCCATCAAAGTGGCCGATCTGGGCATCGCCGCAGTTCCTGACCGCACTCGGATCACCACGTCCGGAGCGGTTTTCGGTTCCCTCAGCTATATGGCGCCCGAACAGCTGGACGCCTCGCCGTCGACGCCAGCGATCGATATCTACGCGCTGTCAGCGGTCGCTTACGAGGTCCTGTCCGGGAAGAAGGCTCGCCGGGAGACCAACGCGGTGACGCTAGCGCATGCGATCGCAACACAGCCTCCGCCCGACCTGCGCGATGTGTGGCATCAAGCCCCCCCCGGCGCGGCTAACCTTCTCGTCAAGGGGATGGCACGGCACGCCGGCGAGCGCCCGTCGTCGGCCGGCGAGTTGGTGCGACGCCTCCGCGCGGCGCTGGCGACGGAGGTGACCACGTCGGTCATGAGGTCGAGTCCTGCGGCTGGCGGCGAGGAGCTTCGGCCGCCGCGCCACCACGCGCCCGCACGATCGCGCCAAGTCACAGCGGGCCGGCGAGCAACGCGACCGCGCGGCCTCGCAGCCAACGCGCGGACGTCACGACCCCGCACTTCCGACCCTCGAGGACCCTTGCGTCGGCCGCCCCATGATGCTGAGAGTCGGGCAGCCAGTGTCCTTCCCGCCGGGGGTGCCGCGCCCGGTCGCGCGTCGGGAATTAGCGCCCGGGGCAGCGACCGCGGTCGGCAGGAGGACCGTTTCGGGCTTGCAGGGGGCGGCCGTGGCGGCCACCACCGCTCCTCGCCGCGCACCCTGGCGGTCGCGGGGCTACTGGCGCTCGTTGCCGCGGGCGTCGCGCTTGTGATCATCCTGAACTCGAGCGGCCCTGGTCCGAACCCGAGGGGCCAGGCGACGTCGGCCAAGCGAGAAAGCCCAACGACCGCGACGCGCCACCGGCACAACACGAGCACGACCCAGGGTTCTGGCAGCTCCGGCAGTGCAGCGGCGCGTCGGACCATCTCCGACAGCGCGAGGGCGACAACGCCGGCTTCCGGCAGCACGGCCGCCGGCGCGGCAACATCGACAAGCTCATCGGCGTCACCGGCAGCCCCGACAACCTCATCCTCTCCGGCGTCGACGGCAGGTCAGGCGGCCACCGCGCCGACATCCACCGGGAGTCCCATCGCCGCCGTCGAGGCGTTCTACTACGCGGCTGCCGCCCACGACTTCATCAAGGCCTGGACCCTCGGCGATCCGACCCTGCGCTCGCAGCTCGAGGGCTATCAGAGCTTTGCGGCAGGCCAGGCGGGCGACCGTTCAATCACCTTTGACAGCGCGAAGGTGACCAGGCAGTCAGCCAGCGGCGCAACGGTTGCCGTGCAGACAACCTCGGTCCGAGACAACGGCACGAAGCACTGCACCGGTACCGTCGACCTCGTGCCCGCAGACGGCCGACAATGGCATCTGCACTTGCTCCACATCAACTGCTCGTGACCCTGCTTCCGCGGCTGCAACCGGCGAGATGAGCCCCACCCGCAAATGCGGCCGCCACCGTCGCAACACGTTGCCGAAAGTGATCGTCGACCGCGCCAGCTTACGGTCCAACCGAGGGCCCTGATGCGAAAGGTCTGCACGCAACCAGTAGTGGCTCGACTGTCGCTCGGCTAAGAGCCCGCCCGCCCCCGACGCGCGCGGGCACGGCGCTTGCCCTCGTGCATCGCTTGGACGCGAGCGACCGGGATCGCGCGGCCCTCCTCGATCAGATCGGCGGGCAGCGACTGGGGCTCGGGAAGGCGGTCGGCCCACGGGTTGCCGCCACGGAGTAGGGCCGGCACCGTGTGAATGGTGAAGTCGGTCGGCGTCACGCGGTCGAGCTCATCCCACGAGACTGGAAACGACACCGGCGTGTCCGGCCGGATGCGCGGGCTGTAGGCGGCGACTACAGTCGCGCCGCCCGCGCGTGTGGCGTCGACGAACACTTTGCCGCCCCGCTCCTCGAGCACGTAGGCGGTCGTGGCCAGCTGCGGGTCGAGGTGCTCGGCGCGCGCGGCGAGCGCCCGCGTCGCCGCGGCGATCTCCTCGCCACTCGCGGGCTGCGCTACTGGGACGAACACGTGCAAGCCCTTAGCCCCGCTAGTCTTGACGGCGCCCGCCAGCCCGGCGTCAGCGAGCGCCCGGCGTACGAGCTCCCCGACGCGCGCGACGGCGTCGAACCCGGCCTCCGCCGGCGGGTCGAGATCGAGCACCAAGTGCGTCTGGACAAAGCCGTGTGAAACGGCGCGCGCGAGCGTCGGGTGGTATTCGATCGCGCGCTGGTTCGCGAACCACAGCAGCGTCCGCCGGTCGTTGCACAGCGCGTAGGCGACGTCGCGCTTGGAGCGCTCCGCCCAGATCGTCACCGTCCTGACCCACGGCGGCGCGTACTTCGGGACGTTCTTCTGCATAAACGGCTTCTGGCCGCGAAGCGCCCGCACCACCGACAGCGGCCGATCGCGCAGCTCACCGAGCAGCTGCTCGCTCACGGCCTCGAAGTAGCCGACAAGATCCCGCTTCGTCGCCCCCGCATCGTCGAACAACGGCTGGTCGAGGTTAGTCAGCGGGACGTCATCGCGGCCTTCCATGCCCGGTCACTGTACGGTACGCCGGACAGGGCGCCCGACCAGCCTCTCACCGTCCCGTTCGCCGTCGTCGACGGCCCCTATCGGCTCGTGTCGAAGTGGACCGCGGGTAGCACCCCGCGCTGGTCACCGCGTCGCATTGCACTCGTTCAGGCTCTGCCACGAATGCGCAACCGCATTCGTGGCGAAGGACGCGTCCGGCCGTGAGCACTTCTCTTGCCGAGTCTGCTGCTGTGTCCAGAACAACTCGGCGAGTCCAGCGGAAGCAAAGGCGACGTGGAGGTGGAACAACTCCATCAAGCCGGCGCATCCTGGGGATACACACAGGAGCAGGTTGGGGCGCAGCTCGGAAGGGCCTTTCGTGGGCGACTCATGGAGAGCGCCGATGCGTCACCAGCGCTCGGCTGGACTCGCGTCACGAGCGTCGGGGTTTACACGGTCCAAAAGCTCCTCGAGATATTCACCTACATCGATATTGTGGTCGTGGACACCCCAATAGTGGACGCGACGGTACGGACGATGATTAATGATGTTTGGCCGATTCGGGAGCGGCCGGGTCGCGCCGAACTTTGCGTGGAGTACTTGGACCAGCAATCAGCGAAATGTTCAGACGATGGATTGCCTCTTGACTGGCCTGTGGTCGCGGCTGCGCTCCGCGCCGACATCGCATACGCCAGGAAGCGAGCAGAGCAAGCCGAGCGACGATACGCTGATTGCGGGTATTGATGCGAGGCGCGAGAGTCGCTTGATTGACGTGGACAACGCGGCCGCCGCACCGCGGTTGGGGCAATCCTCATGAAGGCCAAGGGCGGTTCCTGAGTCGCCGGCCCGGTCGGGTGCCTCCGCATAGCTGGGCGTGGCGAGTGCTTTGCCACGAAGGCGATGGTGCCGGCAGATTGGAGTTAGGTGAATCGCAGGCGCTGTTGCTGACGTGGCTCACCAGCCGTTGCGGTGCACCACCTCGTCAAACGGCCGACGCTTCAAGCGCGTGCCGGGCCTGAGCGGACGGTCCGCTGGATAACCGAGATCGATCACGAACGCGACGAGCTTGTCCTCGGGAACATGCAGCAGCGCCCTCGCCAGGTCCTGATCGCCGACGGCTGAATGACCGCTGCCGATCCCCCGGTCGGCGGCGGCGATCATCATTTGCATGGTCGCTTGCCCGATGTCAAAGCGATTGCGCTCGCGTACTCTAGGCTCCTGCTCGTCGGGGATGACCACCGCGATCGCGGCAGCCGCGTTTGCGATGTGCCCGCCACCTCGCCACACTCTGGCGAGCTCGCGCAGCATCTCCCGGCCGGTGACGAGGACGAGATCCCACGGCTGGTTGTTCTGCGACGAGGGCGCGATCCGGGCAGCCTCGAGTACGTGGTCAAGGTCCGCGTCGGGGATCGCTCGGTCGGCGAACGCGCGGACGTTGCGCCGAGCGGTGATCGCATCCCAGGTCTCCATCTACAGCCTCCTTACTCGTGGCCAGCGATTTAGCATGCGGTCGGTACAGCTCCAGCAGCCTAGGGATCTCCTACCCCGAGACGCTCGGCTCCGCGGCATCGCCCCAGGAGCGCTGCTCTGTTGCCTTTGCACTCGCCCGGGCCGGTCGGCTGCGGGCGACTGCCCTCGTCGCAAACCGCCCGCCCATCGCTCGCGCCGGCGCACGCCTCCTGAGTCGCCAACGCAGTCACCAAGCTCAGCGCGACGGACAGGACGAAGGCAGTCGTCAGCCGGCGCGATCGTGGACGCCTGCCTCTGGGCGAAGGCAGCAGTCACAACTGCTCAGGCCACGCCGCTGGATCGGGGCTACGAGCACGCGTCTCGGCCGACTGTGTCGCTCGCTCGGAGTGCAGCAGCGTCGGTCCCGGGACCGGCATCACGGCCGTGTGGGCGTCGGCAGTAGTCTTGCTTGTCGTCACCGGACTTATACAAGGGGCCATTCGCTTCTTTCATTCCGCCTGGCTCGCGAGTCGAAAAGCGCGCGTGATTCCAGTACGAGGTGCGGAAGGAGTTTCACACACGCATCGGAGCATTCGACGGGCGGCTTCACCGGAACTCTGGCGGCGCTCTTCTTTGCGGTCTTCGTCTTCGGCGGCATCGTCCCCTTGCTCCTCATCGGACCGGTGGTCGTCGTTGCCGACGCGTCCATCCTGGGTCGCGGTGTTCGACTGGCGTCGAGACGGCACGCCCGTGACCGCTTCGGGTTCTGAACTACTACCTACCCCGTTCGGTTTGGAAGCCGGCCAGTGAGTCGGAGTACGCTCAGATGAGTGAGCCACGCCCATTACGAAGCCGCTAGGAGGTTTCGATGCCCGGACTGAAGGGACGGCTTTCGACCGTGGTCAAGTCGAAGATCTCAAGGCAGCTCGACCGCGCCGAGAACCCGAGCGAGACGCTCGACTATGCGTATCAGCGCCAGGTCGAGAACCTCCAGAACGTCAAGAAGGGGATCGCCGACATCGTCACCGCCAAGAAGCGGCTGGCGCTCCAGCAGCAGCAGCTCGGTGAACAGGGCGTCAAGCTCGACACTCAGGCCCGCGAGGCGATGTCCGCGGGACGTGAGGATCTTGCTCGCGCAGCGCTGGAGCGCAAGCAGCTGATCGTTCAGGAGGCTGGCTCGCTCGACCAACAGATCGCACAGCTCGAGTCAGAGCAGGAGAAGCTGATCGAGTCCGAGAAGCAGCTCGAGGCCAAGACAGAGCAGTTTCGCTCGAAGAAGGAAGTCATCAAGGCCCAGTACTCGGCTGCCGAGGCGCAGGTGCAGGTTTCCGAGGCGGCCACGGGAGTCGGTGACTCGATGGCGGATGTCGGCATGGCGACGCAGCGCGCCCTCGACAAGACCGAGACGATGAAGGCTCGCGCGGAGGCCGTCGATGAGCTTCAGGCGGCGGGAACCTTCGAGGATCTGACAGCGCTCGGCCCCGGCCAGGACGACGTCGATCGCCAGCTCGACCAGCTCGGCGCCAACAGCGCCGTCGACGACGAGTTCGCCCGCCTCAAGGCGGAGGTCCAGTCGGGCGCTCCGCAGTCCGCGCTCCCTGCGGCCGACACCGGCATGGCTGACCACGCAGAGGCACAGCAGCCGGCTGCTGGCGACGGCGAGGCCCCCCCCGGTTAGTTCTCCGGACCCCGCAGGCGTCGACGATCGCGCCGGCCGACGACTGCTCATTCGTCCTGTCCGCCACGCCGAGCTGGGTGACTGCCTTGGAGACATTTGGCGCTTCAACCGAATCCGGTGCGAGCTAGTGCTTTGCCACGAAGGCGATCGCCCACAGCCCACCGGCCCCGACGAGTGCAAAGGCGACGTAAGAGTGGCCCGGCCGTGCCGGTGTCCGCGACTGCTTTGCCACGAAAACGATCACCAGCTCGGGCATGCACCGCGTGATCGCACTGGCGACGATCCGATCGTCCGTCACTTATTTCCGCGGTCGGATCGGGACCATCGGGCGAGAATGGTGCTGATTCGCCTCTCGCGAGACCGCGCTTTGCCGTTTCAATCCCCAGGGCACGCGTTGTGCCAGCAGGATGGGCAGCGGCGCGCGTCTCATCGCCGTTACCGGGAGCGCGCCGAGCTTGGCTGCCATGCGAGTGCAGGGGGCACCAGCGAGCGCCACCGACCCGAGGGCTGCTGGGAGAATGATAGGGCCATGCAGGCCGTCGGTACCGCGTATCCCGAGCTCGCCGCGCTTGAGGCGTCCGGCGACGTGCCCGAGTTCATCGGACAGGTTCATGCGGTCGTCGTCGCTGATCCGGCCGCCGCGCCCGCCGACCGTGTCGTCAAAGGCGTGGCTCGGGCGACGGTGGACGACGCTGGCCGTCCAGCCAGCGGTCGTGGACCGCAAGGCCGTCGCGATCGCCCGAGGCCCCGGCCGCGGCCTCGACCTGCACGAGGCGGTCGCGCGACGCTTCGTCCTGCCGCTGGTACGCGGCGCCCCGTGGCGCGAGCTGCCCCCCCGCCGATCGCAGCAGCGCTCGGCAACGACGGTCGTGCTGTGTCCGGGGTCTGCTGGGCGCGCTCATGCCGACGACCGCGTTCGCCTCGACAGCGCCCCTGTCGAGCGCCAGTTAGGGCCCAGGCCGGGTTCTCCATCAAGCGCCACCACGCAAAGCACGGAGGGCCGGTATGGGGGACCGGGCGCATTGACTCGCCGTAGCGATCATCCGACTCTGATTTGGCCATTCCAGCGCTATCCCTCTCCTCTCGCTGAACGTCAGGGTGTCCTCGCGGCTGAGGGGTGTTGCTGAGCGCCCAAGCAGTCATCTGGCCATCCGCTTCTGGTAACCGAGCGGGATCTCGTTGTGCATGGCGCGCAGAGCGCGCATTGAAGCGACCTGCACCTCAATCGGAACGTGAGGGGAAGTTTCTATTGTCACGCCGCCCGATGGCGCATATGATTCTCGGCTGGTGGGCGGTGGTCGGCCACATCCGCTGGGTTTCGCTCCGGGAGTCGGAGCGCCCTGGCCGACGAGGCTTGCGCCCGCGAGGCGGTGCACCCTCGTCACTTTCGTGCTGGTGGCGTTGACCGTGGCGCTGGGGTTGGCGGCGCCGCCAGCCCGAGCGCAAGGGTTCGTGTACGTCGCGAACGCTGGCAACGGGACGCTTTCGCAGTACGCGAGCGCTCCCTCCAGCGGACGGCTCTTCCCAAAGAGTCCCGCCACGGTCCAGTCCCATGGTGCCACTGAGATTGCGGTGAGCCCGGACGGGAGCTCGGTCTACGCCACCGTCGAGGGCGACAACACGGTCTGGCAGTACAGCGTTGCGCCCAACGGAAACCTTTCGCCGAAGAGTCCCGCGACGGTGGCTACGGGAAGCACCCCGGTGGGGATCGTGGTCAGCCCCGACGGCGCGTCGGTCTATGTCGCTGACGACGGTTTCTATGGCGTCAGCGGCGCCGTCTCGCAGTACGACGTCGGACCAGGCGGGATCTTGTCTGCCAAGAGGCCGGCCACGGTCGCGGCCGGAAAATCGGCCGACGGCATTGCCATGAGCCCCGACGGCAAGTCGGTCTACGTCGCCGACCCGGCCGCCAATACGGTCCTGCAGTACAGCGTCGGCCCGGCCGGAACGCTCTCGCCAAAGTCCCCCGCGTCGGTCGCCGCCGGCCAAAATCCGGAGCGCATCGCCGTCAGTCCGGACGGAAAGTCGGTGTACGTCACCAATCGGGTAGGCAACTCGGTCTCTCAGTATGACGTCCACGCCGACGGCACGCTCGCACCGAAGGCTCCCGCAGCTGTTCCAACCGCCGGGCCCGGGCCGTTTGGGATAGTTATCGACGGGACGTCGCTTTACACCGTAGGCGTAGACACGATCTCGCAGTACAACGTGGGCGCGGACGGGAAGCTCTCGCCAAAGAGCCCGTTTCAAGCTCCTGTGGGGGATTTCCTAGCTAATTTGACCGACATCACCGTCGGTCGGCAGGGCCGCTCGGCGTATATAACGGACTACACCGAGGGCGTCGTCTGGCAATACAGCGTGGGCGCTGACGGGCAGTTGATCCACAAGAGTCCTGACAGGGTGAACGCCGAGCACTTGCCCTATGGGCTTGCGGTCAGTCGCGATGGGGAGTCGCTGTACGTGGCGAACATGGGGAGTCTTTCGATCTCCCAGTACAACATCCCCGTTGGTGGAGAGCTGTCTGCGCTGTCCCCGTCTTCGGTTGCGGCGAGCGGCCG
Organism: uncultured Solirubrobacterales bacterium; assembly: GCA_963723675.1. Classification (GTDB taxonomy): domain Bacteria; phylum Actinomycetota; class Thermoleophilia; order Solirubrobacterales; family Solirubrobacteraceae; genus Palsa-465. The sequence goes on from CAVRRW010000001.1 coordinate 682,593, forward strand.
GCCGTCGAGCGTCGGGGTCACCCGTGACGGCGAATCCGTGTATGTGGCGGACGGAGTCTCCGATACCGTCTCGCAGTATCACGCCGCCGCGGTCGGGACCTTGTCGCCGATGAGTCCCGCCACCGTGGCCGCGGGCTCTAACCCCGATGGCGTGGCCGTCGCTCCGAACGGCAGGTACGCGTATGTCACCAACCAGGTCAGCGACTCGGTCTCCCAGTACGACGTCGGAAGCGGCGGCACGCTCACCCCGATGACCCCGGCGGCGGTCGCAGCCGGATCCGGCCCCACTGGCCTGGCGGTCAGCCCGGACGGCAAGAGCCTCTACGTGGCCGATGGCGATGGCGACGTGCTCTCGGAGTACGACATCGGCTCCGACGGCAAGCTCTCGGCCAAGAGCCAGCCCACCGTGGCGGCCGGACTCGCGCCGTTCGCTGTGGCGGTGACTCGGGATGGCAGGTCCGTGTACGTTTCGGACTCGGTCAGCAACTCGATCTCGCAATACAGCGTGGGCGGAGGCGGCGTGCTCTCGCCCAAGGCTCCGGCCAGCGTAAAAACGGGCGCAACACCGCTCGGCTTCGCGATCACCCCCGACGCCACGTCCGTGTACGTGGCCAACCAAGGCAGCGACACGATTTCCCAGTTCGACGTGGGTGCCAGTGGCGCGCTGTCGCCCAAGCCCTCCGCGACGGTGGCCAGCGGCAGCCAGCCGACCGGCGCGGCCGTCAGTCCCGATGGCAAGTCAGTGTACGTCGCGAGCCTGGGAAGCGACAGCCTCTCGCAATACGATGCGGGACCGGGTGGCGAACTCGTGGCTAAAGACCCTGCCATGGTTCCTGCTGGCACGTTCCCGTACGCCGTCGCGGTAAGCAGCGGCGTCGGCCTCCAGCTCCGCCGCCCGCCGGCAGTCACGGTCGCGCCCCGCGCCGTGCGGGTCAGCCGCCAGCGCATCGCGGCTATCCTGGTGAGCTGCCCGACGGGCGATCGCTACTGCCGGATCGGGGCGGCGCTGCGCCGCGTGGGTTCGACCGGGATAGTCGGACGCGGCAGGGTCACGCTGACGGCGGGCCACGCCGCCCGCATCGGTGTCAGGCTCTCCGATCGGTTGTTCGCGGTGCTGAGGAGGCGCGGCCGGCTGAAGGTAGAGGTCATCGTCACGGCGCGCGACACGACACGCCACCACACACGGCGGACTGGAACCATGACCGTTACGATCACCCTTGTGGCTCCGGCCCAGCGGCGGACGGCGCGTGCGTCGGGGCAGATCGATGCGCCCCGCAGGTAGCGTCCGGAGCCGCTACTGGCCGATGCTCGTGGCCAGCGCCGCGGCGGCGGTGCTGGCGATCTCGGCCAAGCCCGCCGCCGCCGATAGCACCTGCCCCGAGGCCAATCCCGTGTACACCGACGCGTGCGGCCCCACGTTGGTCGTGCCTACCTGGACGGATGCGGGGGGCTGGACGGATCCCAGTCAGTACGAGACCATCCACCTGGCCGACCTCGAGGGTATCGGCCGCGACCAGTTGTTCGCGCGTACCCCCGCCGGGATTGAGGTGTGGTACTTCGACACGACGCTCGGGCAATGGCGGCCCGAGGTCGATGCCAACGACACGCCCACCCTCCTGACCGCGTTCGCCAGCCCCGCCCCGCTCAGCGACACGCACCCGAACCCGCCGAAGACCGACTGGACGTTGCCGCAGTATTACCAGACGATTCAGGCGGCGAACATCGACGGTGGCAACGGAGAGGAGATTCTGGCCCGGAGCGCCGACGGGTTGATCGTGTTCAAGTTCACTCCGGGGTCCTCGCCGGGAGTTGGGACGTGGAAGCAGCTCACCACCAGCGGGCCGTTCCCGGACGCCGACGGATGGGACAAGCCGCAGTACTATCGAACGATCCAGGCCGGCGACATCGACGGTGACGGCAAGGCGGAGGTGATCGGGCGTGGTCGCGACGGCCTCGACGCCTTCAGGTGGACGGGGAGTGGGTGGCAGCAGCTGCCGAGCCTTTCCTCGCTGAGCGACCAGGGCGGGTACGACCAGCCGGAGTACTACAGCTCCATCCAGCTCGGGAACCTCGACGGGAACCCCGAGCATGCCGAACGGCTGGTCGCCCGGAACGGTAACGGAGTGACCGCGTGGAAGTTCACCGGGACCGGGTGGAGCGTTATGAACAACTTCTCGTTTCCATTCAGCGATCACTCGCCCAGTGCTGATTGTCCCTTCGTGTCGGGGGGCACCGCCTGCTTCGGCTCGGGGCCTGAGTACTACTCGACGATCAAGCTGGCTGACGTGGACGGCAGCGGCCGTGACGAACTGGTCGGCCGAGCCAGCGACGGGCTTCGCGTCTACCGCTATCAGGGCAACGTCCCGAACGGCTGGGCCAAGCTGCCAACGCTGAGCGCTCTCTCCGACGCGGGCGGCTGGAATCAGCCAAAGTACTACTCGACGCTGCAGTTCGCCGACCTGCTGGGGAACGGTCAGCAGCAGGCCATCGCCCGCGATAAGAACGGGATCGTCATGTGGAACTACGACGCCAGCACCCGAACCTGGACGCAGCTCTCGGCGAATCCTGCACTGGCCTTGGCCGACGACCCGTGGGGCAGTGACGCCTCTTACTACGGCTCGATCAGGACCGGCGACATCACGGGCACCGGACGCGCCGCCGTCGTCGGGCGGGGCCCCTACGGCATGCGGACGTGGTTCTACAACAGCGGCGCCTGGAGCAGCTACCTACCACAGGGCTCTTCCTCCTATCCGCAGTTCACCGGCGGGCAGAAGGCGGCGTTCGACGAGCTCACGACGCTGGCGAAGCAGTACAACGTCATCCGCCCTGGGCAGGCGTCTGTGCGCGACGTCTGGACGTCGCAGTCTCCGCCCCAGGATTCCGACTTGACAGCGCTCCAGACCGGGCTTCTCTCGTTTGCCCAGTGCTCGAAGCCTAATCCCGGAAACCCGCCCAGCTACGGGACGTGCACAGCCCCCTCGAACAGCGGTGTGGCCAACACGGACTGGACCGCGGTGATCAACGAAGTGCTCTTCGAGATCTATTCGGCCCACCAGGTCGTCGCCTTCTTTACCCAGCTCAACAGCCTCCGCGGCAACATATTCCTCGTCCAGAACGCGGAGCTGCCGGCGATCGGATCGGACCTGCACCTGGACGCGGCGGCCGACGCCGAGACGACGATCGACCCCAAGGAGTTCTACTCCGCGATCTTTGGGGCCGCCGGGGCGGTTGCGGCAGAGGTCCCCGGCATCGGTCCCCCGCTCGGTGTGTTTCTCGAGGTCACCTCCGAGCTGATGAGTGCGCTGCCCTCCGCGTCGCGCACGCTCGAATCGAAGTTCCCCGCGAAGTACGCCGAATTGCAGTCGAAGTTCGCCACGGCAGCTGGTGAGGCGATCCAGACGCTCGACGCCAATAGCCAGGAAGTACGCCAGAACTTCCAGCTTCTGACGCTCGTCTCCGAGCTCCGTGAACGCGGTACCTGGAGCCTCGACCCGCACGGTCTGCTCAGCTCGGCGACCCAAGGCTTCGCGCTATGGGTCTACAAGCAGCTGTTGCCGACGCTTTATGTGCGCTACAAGATCACCAAGTGTGGTGGAAGTCCGGTTATCCAGTGCACTGCATCTGGATCGCCAGTGGGACGCGTCGGTGACCCGCCGAACTTCGAGGTTCTCGGGCCCCCTCGACAACAGGATCCTCTCCTAGGACCGGTGAAGCCGTGTCGACACGCTACTTGGGGCGACTCCTGTGATTACCCGAATGTTCCAGACGACATCGCGACTGTAGTGTGGGGCAAGGTCGTAGGCACCTGCAACTACCAGCCGGGAAATAGCAACACCGGCTGGAACTTCGGCTGCGGCCTGGGTGTCGACCCAGTAAAGAGCGTGGGTCTCGCGCAAGGGCCGGAACATGGCTGGGACTTCACGAGTTACTGCGGCGATCCCGAGGTCTTCTCGGAGTCTGATCTCTGTCCTGCTGGTAGTGCGACCGTCGGGTCCAGGGCGCACGTGACGCTTTCCACCAACGTCACCCTGCCCCCGGGGTTTCAGGTAAAGAGCGCGAGCTTGCTCGCGGGACGCGTCCTCGAGGAGCTGCCCTTCTTCGACCGCCTGGTCGATCGCGAGTCCGGCCGCCCACTCGGCGCGCTCGCGCTCGAGCCTCACCGGAACCCCGGCACGCTGCAGAGCGCTCCGGCCCGCAGCGGTCCGCTCGCGCAGCTCAGGGTTCGCAGGAGCGCTTTCGGCGGTATCTCGTTGACCCTGAGACTGAATGCGGTTCGTGTCGATATTCCCGACACATGCCAGGAGCTGTCCGGTCCCGACGCGCCCCCGTTCGCACTGGCGACGACCATACGGCTGTACGACGGCGCCCGCACCGACCCCGTTCACGTGAGCGGGCTATGGCGATGCGTCTGGAACCGCGTCGGAGCGGTCACGTCCCTGCGAACCCTCTCGGCAAAGCCGCTGCCCCACCGGCCTGGGCTGGCCGTCTCGATCGCTGGCCCGCGCACCGTCCGAGCCGGTGCGATTGTCACCTACGTCGTGCGCGTCGACGACCGCCGGCCAGCGCGGCGGAATCGAATCATCTCCTCGCTCTGGCACGTCGTTGTGGAGGCGGTTTCGGCCCCGTCGGGTGCTCGGCTCCGCACCCAGGTGCGATCGAGAACGTGGCGAATCACCGAGCTCCGGCGTGGCAGGTCGAGAAGCTTTCGCTTGGAAGTCCATGCGCCCGCGGCCGGACACTTCTGCACCGACGTGTACGCGCAAGCCGACTCTGCTCGTTCCGCCGCCAGCCGGCTGTGCGCGGAAGCTAGCCCCTAGGCCAAGTCCGACCCCGATCGCCTCGTTCGCGTGCGCGGACGCACCGGTGCGACCTTCAGGCCCACGAGGGCTCGTCGCGCTCCAGATGATCCCGACTGGCGTTTTCAGACCCGGCGGGGAGGCAGGCCACCTGGCGGTTGTTTGGCCGTGCGTTGAACGATGTGACGTCGGAGTAGAACGCGCGGGACCGAGGAACGGTCCGCGCGGTGATGAGGTGGGTGACGAGGAAGCCCTCGCTGGGCTAGGCAGGTTCTCGAAGTCGATGGCTGGCGGGTGCATCGGGAGTGGATGATCTACGGGTCGAGAGGAATCGCACGATCAAGAGAAACCCGCAGAAGGACATCCCGCCTAATGCTGCGCCAGCGGCCGTCAACGAGTGGCGCGGCGCTTGGGTCGCGTCCTCCCCAATTCAACCTGTCGGATGTGCCATCTCTCGATCTCGGGTCGCAGCCACAGGCTTGGACGACCACGACCGAGATCGAGTACGGGGCGCGGCATGTCGGGATACCGATGCACGTATTGACTGACGGTATTGCGATGAGTGAGCCCCAGGATCCGGGCAACGTCGTGCGCGTCGATCAGATCATCGATGAGCACTCGTCGGGCCATAAATAAAGCCTACACCTGACAGCGGACGTGGCGTACACGTGTAAGCTTTCTGTCCGACCCATGCGGTAGCTTACGCGTGTAGACAACCAATAGGCGACCCCGGCGGCGCGCTAACACCCCAACGGGCGAGACGGCGCGGTGCGAGAATTCGGCTCGTGACGCGAGGTGAGCTGCACAAGCTAGTTGACGAGCTGCCCGACAATGCAGTCGAGGGCGCGGGTGTCCTGCTGCGCGGGATCATCGAGGGCCCGATCGATCCCGACCAGGCTTGGTTCTGGACGCCTGAGTGGCAGCGCGGAGAGCGCGAGGCTGACGCAGAGATAGCCGCCGGAGGGGGAACCCGCTACCGCAGCGACGAGGAGTTTCTGGCCGCGCTTGACGAGCGCTCGGGCTCGTCCGATGCCGACGTATGACGTCCTCGCGTCGTTCTGGCGCGATTGGCAGAGCCTGACGCCACGGCAGCAGCGCGCGTTCCGGCGAACGGTCGAGGAGTTCATCGCCGACCTTCGCGGCGGGGCGTTCCGGCCGGCGCTGCGAGTCAAGCGCGTCCAGGGGTATCCCCGCGTCTGGGAGATGACCTGGGCGGCTGACGGACGAGCGACGTTCGAGTACGGCGAGGAAATCCACGACGATCCCCACATCGTCTGGCGGCGGATCGGAACGCATGACATCTTTCGGCGCCCGTGAGGGCCGCAGCGCCCAACCTGATCTCCCCGTCTGGTACCCACGACGCCGGCGAGAAGACGCAGCTGGCCCCGGCACCGGCCCGGAGGTCCCCGCGAATAAAGGAGATCCGTGTGATGGAGCTAGGGGGACTCGAACCCCCGACCTCCTGGGTGCGATCCAGGCGCTCTCCCAACTGAGCTATAGCCCCGAGCGGCGGCGGAGTGCCGCGCGGATGTGCGACAGTGTAGCCCCGCTCCCACCTGCGAACGTGTTCGGAGCCGAGTAGGCTTTTGTGGCATGGGTCTACTCGATGACGCGATCCGCGAGCACCTGGACCTCAAGCGTCGGCGCGGCGCCGATCCGGCGGAGATCGAACGGGCCGAGCGGGACGCGCTCGGGCCGGTTCGGCGCGGCCCCGAGGAGGCCGAACAGGTCGATCTCGACCACGCGCCCGCGGTGGATGACGACCTGCCCTACGAGGACGAGGAGGAGCAGGACTGGGCAGGACCTGAAGCGGACGAGCATGAAGCACGAGCTCCGGCATCGCGGCAGGCGTACGAGCCTGCGGTTGAAGACGAGCGGGAGCCCGGGCACGCGGAGACGCCCTTCGACGGGGAAGAGCCCTTCGCCGAGCCGGCGGTGCACACGACGCCGCAGCCATACGCCGCGCCTGAGCCGCCCCGGCCCGAACCCGGTCCGTCGCCTCGCCAGTCCGAGCCGCCCGCGCCCGATCATTCTACGCCGGCGCCATCGGAGCCCGCGCCTACTCGCCGCGATCCGGCATCGTCCCGGCCGGCCCCCGACGAGCACGTGGGCGGCGAGACCGCCGAGTTCGATGTCGAGTCCGAAGAGGAGCTCGGGGTCGAGGGCGAGGACGTGCTTCAAGAGACCCCCGAGTTCCTGCAGGACACGCCCGACCACGATCGGCTGTGGTTCGAGCAGCGTCCGCCAAAGGACTTCGACTTCGACGGCTGAGTCCTGCCGCCGGCCGGCTTCGCCCGCGGCTGAGCGGCCCGGCACGCTCTAGACTCGCCCTCGTCGGGGCCATAGCTCAGTTGGGAGAGCGCCTGCTTTGCAAGCAGGAGGTCACGGGTTCGAATCCCGTTGGCTCCACTGAGGGAAAGGCCAGCAAATATGTCATTTCTTCTTGGGCCTCGCTATCGCCCAGGTGCAGTCGGTGTTCCCGGGCCGTGTTCCCTGCGTCCGGTTGTGTGTCCGTGTCAGGCACTCGACATCGCCGCGACTAGGGCTTTCGTCGTCGGTGCGCCTACGTCGCTAACCGACGTCGTTGCCGCGAGTAAGGAGCCGTCCCTGGAGCACGCCGTGCTCGGCGCACGGCGTTTGAAGTTGCTCCATCGCGTCGGCGGTGCGCGTGGGGAGCCGGCCGAGGCATCGGCGGCCAGGCGCAGCGCGTCGATCGTGGCCTCGAGCGTGAATCTTCCGAGCCAGCGACCCGCGACGCGCTCGACACGAACATAGGTTTATCAGCGTCGAGCGAGCAGGCAACCCACCGTGCCCTTCCAGTTCGCTAGCCAGCTTGCGCTATGGGCGAGAGGGCCCGGCTGTCGCGTTGGAAGGTGGGCGTCCGGGCGATTCGCAGCTATCGCCTCGTGGATCCGTATCCGCGCTGGTGGTTCTTTCCAGCTTTCGAGCCACATCGCACTGAGGTCGAAGCGGGACCGACCATGGGGAATGCGATCTACCGCGATCTGATCCAAGGCTCGCTTGTCAAGGCCGGTTGAAAAGTGGACCACTCACGCCGGTTGAAAAGTGGACCACCCCGCCGGTTGAGAACTGACCCCCTCGGGGTGAGCTGAGGGGAGAGCGACCTTGCCGAGGTGGTCATCGCGAGCGACGCCGTGACCCTGCCCGTGTTCCTCGCCGAGCTCGCCACGTTCACGGCGACCGATGAGGAGCACATGCGTGATCTGTATCGCGCCGGTCTAGCCGAGGGTGAAGATCTGGACGAGCGGCGCAACCGGCTCGCGCTGGCCGCCGCGACGTGCTCGGTCGTACCGGAGCCATGCGTCTGGCTGGCTCATCTGTCGCGCTGTCGCGATGACGCGTCGGGCGCCACGTGGTGGGCGCGATCCGCGCAACGGCGCCTGCTGAAGCTGGGCACGGTATGGGACAAGCGCTTGACCTTTGGCGAGTGGGGTCAGCTCGCGCGGCGCCTCGAACGACCCGGTGGTGACGATGCGTCATCACCGGTCGAGCTGATCACTGATCCGGCGGCGCTGCACGCCGCGCTGTGTCCGCGGCGAGATGACACGGTCTCACCCGCGCCGCGGCCGGCCTTTACCGATAGGGGCACGCCACCCAGCGACGCGGCGGGGCGGAAGCGCTTTCACCAATACATCGATACCGTCGCGGTCACGACCGGCGGGACCGGTCGCGGCGAATATCCGGGCCTTGAGTTACGGCCGTGGCACGATCCGTCTGACTTCCCGCTGGCGGGCTACCTCGAGGCGCACTTCGCGGAGATCCGTGACGAGGTTCTCGCTCTGCAACCAGCCCGGTTTCACCGTGAAAGTGAGCGCATCGGGCGAACGGGCGATTGGGACGTGGCGTTCTTCTACGAGCGCGGCCGACGGCGCGAAGAGGTGTGCGAGGCCTGCCCGGTCACGACCCGTGGGATCGAGACGATGCCGGCGATGCGAACAGCAGGCGGGTTGATTTATGTGTCGCGGATGCGACCCGGAACGCACATTCAGCCGCACCGCGGCCCCACGAACCTGCGACTGCGGTGTCATCTCGGGATCACCGTGCCTGACGGCGACTGCGCGCTACGCGTCGGCGACGACACGCGGCAGTGGCGAGACGGACAGTGCCTGGTGTTCGATGACTACCTCGAGCACGAGGCCTGGAATCACACCGAGCAAGACCGCATCGTCCTCATCGTTGATCTCTGGCACCCGGGATTGTCACCCACCGAGGTTCGGTTGCTGGAGGGGCTGCATGCCTACGTCTACGCCTACGCTCGGCGGCTTCAGCGCTACTGGGCCGCCAACGAGGCCGCGATAGTTACACACCCCCGTCCCGCGAGCCGTCCCGCGTTCGGCGGCGGTCAGAAGTCCCCGCCTCCGAAGTCCCCGCCACCGTCGCCGCCGTCACCCCAGCCGCCGTCGCCGTCGCCGCCGCCGTCGCCATCTCCGTCCCCGTCTCCGTCTCCGTCGAACAGGCCAGCCGCGCCGAAACCGAGGCCGGCGCCAAGGGCCGAGCCCACGAGCAGTCCCGGCAGCATGCCGCCGCCGCCGAACCCGTTGAAGTAGCCGCCCATCAGCGGCCCGAAGTGGCGTGGCGCATTCCAGTAGTCGGTCTGTCGGCCGCCGACCGTCACCTGTCTGCCGTGCGGTGCAAAGCCGTCTTTGATGCGCACCGCGTCGGCGGCGCACGCCGGAACCGGGCGCGGCTGACCGCCGGGGGGCGCCCAATCGACGTCCTCGGTGGACGGCCCGTGGCGAGGATCGAAGAAGCACGGTGGCCGTCGCTCCGGGGGCGGCTTGCCGTCCAGCAGCGCCTTGGCGTACGCCATCGCGAACCGGCCCTCCTCAAGCGTCTCACTCACCGGAGCAAGCTCTTCGGGCCGCTTGGCGCGGTCGAAGACCTCGCTGGCGCGCTGGTAGGCCTCTACCGCCTGCTCGTAGCGCTGCTTGGCATCGTCGGCGACACCGGGCATCTCGATGTCGACGTCCAGCGACCGAATGTCGTCGCCAAGCGAGACGAGGTCATCCTGCGCGGACGCGCGGACCTCCTCCCACTCGCGCTCATGGCGCGACTTGTGTCCGAAGAAGGGCATTGCGCATCAACCATACCCCTCGCCAGGGCGGGACCGGTCGACGGCGGACCGCCGCCAACCGACCTCGCCCGCCAGCCCGATCGTCGCCCACCCCAGGCCAGACATGCCGGACGAGGCGTGAACGATGCCTGGCGGCCGAACACTTGGCTCGCTCCGCCGCTTCCCCTTTCCATTGCGACTTGCCCGATGGCTCCTTCCGCTTCCGCGTGAGTCCGATCGCCCGGCCCGAGGCGGAGCGTACTCGTGCCGCGCCGGAACCACGATCGGACGCGTCACCGCCCGTCGCGAGCATCCTGCGTGCCAGGCCCGGGGAGGCTCGGTCGTGGCTGGAGCTGGCGGCCAGTTGAGAGCCATCGGGAGTCGAACAGCTAGACTCTCGCTTAGGGTCGGGCGTCGCGCTCGGCGAAAGAAGTGCCAGCGTTCGTAGTTGTTGCCTTCAGCACCTCCCGCGTTTCGCAGCACACAAATCTCCCGGGAGGGAACACATGGCAACTGGAACCGTTAAGTGGTTCAGCGACGACAAGGGCTTTGGGTTCATCACGCCTGATGACCAGGGCAAGGACCTCTTCGTCCATCACTCGTCGATCGCCGGCGCCGGCTTCAAGTCGCTCGTCGAAGGCGAAAAGGTGTCCTACGACGCAGAGCAGGGTCCCAAGGGCCCGGCCGCCGCAAACGTTCAGAAGATCTGATCACACGTCTGCGTTCAGATGACACTTCAGCGGCAGCGCCGAACATCAACATTCGGAGCGACTTCGCTGCTGATCCCGTCGCGCGCGAGCGCTTGCCGTTGATCGGAAGCGCCCGGGCCGACCTGCACATCACAGGATGCAAAAGCTCGCCCGCGCCGGGGCGCGGGGCGCGGGGCGATCGGAGCGTCGCCTTTGCGATCACGCGCTACACGCCGGCGGGGAGGTCAAAGCGATTGTGCGGCCCGCGGCCGCCGCACGCTCGAGATTGGGCGATGGCGCAAGTGCGCGCTCTTCGTGTCCGGGCGTACGTCCACCCCGTGGCGTGCAGAGCGGTGCCTATGCAGGGTCCGGGCGGCGGTAGCGCACCTGGGGCTTCCGAGTTTCGTCCACTTCGAGAGCGACCCATGCGCTCGGGAACGCTTCTGCTCCAAGATCGCGGAGCGGGCGTGGCATCGGCCCGAATGGAGTGATGGACTCCAGCCGCCGGATGCCCGTTCGAGTTCGGTCGCGCGGCGATCGTGACGTGGTCGCGGCCGGGAGCGGCGGCGACTTGTACGCCGGGGGGCAGGGTGCTTATCCCGAGTCCAAGTGGGACTCGGGTCACCGGTAGCCCAGCTAGGTTGAAGGTGCAGGCGGGCTGGAAGAACAGCAGGCGCGCGTAGGTATGACGGTGCAGGGCGCGAGGGCTGGACGACCCGGGGTGAAGCAGGACCCCATCGGCAATCGTTTCGGCCAGCTCGGTTGCGAACTCGCGCCCGCGCTGGACCATCTCCTGTAGACGCCGGGCGCCTGACCCGAAGCGTGCGCTGCGAAACGGCGCCTTGAAAGGAGGCGGCCTCGGCAAGCCGAGGCCGCCGCTCTTTCGAGGTAGCCAGTTGGCTGCATGGCAGAAAAGCGGCGCTCCGGTCGGTTTGGGGGTGACGTCGGCAACGAGATGGTCGAGAAGCCCCTGCTATTGGCGGCCTTGGCCGAGGCGGCAGCCGACTCACAACTTGCGCAGGTGCGTCCATGCCTACTCCGCCGGCCATCCGTGGCCGCCGGGCGACGCCCTCTCGCAGGCACCCCGCTCCGCCACAAGCACGAAGGGGTCGAGGCGTGCGCGACAGGCTGCCGTCGCAGGACAACCGCCCGAGACGACTCGGATTCACCCCCAAATCGACCGGAGACCCAGAAAAGCCACGCGGCAAATGACTCAACTGGTGGCGACCCCAAATCCAGATGCCGGGCCAGCCTCTTGATCCCTCCGTCTCGCTCGCCGATGTACTACGCCGCGGCAGAGATCACTGTGCTGCTGTTTGCGTTCTTCTCCACACGGATGCCATGGCGGATCCTCTCGGCCAGTCCAGGAAGGTGCGTGATGACACCGATCATGAAGTGGCTCTCCCGCAGGCGCTCTAGGGCATCGATGACATCTTCTAAGGTCTCGGGATCGAGTGTCCCGAACCCCTCATCGATGAACACAGCCTCAAGCTTGGCGCCTAACCCGTCCGTCGCCAGTTCACCGACCTGTTGCGAGAGCGCAAGAGCCAGACTGAGACTGGCAAGAAAGGTCTCACCCCCCGAGAGCGTTTTGACGCTGCGCTGTTCGTCCGCGTTTACATGATCGATGACATAGAACTCACCTTCGCGCGACACGAGGCTATATCGGTCCGCTGAGATCCGCATCAGCTCGTCCGAAGCGCGCACCGCCAGCAGGTCAAGTGTCTGCTGAATGATGAACTGAATAAAGCGGTCAGCGCGAAGCTCGGCAGCGAGGCTCTTGAGGACCTGGATCTCGCTTTGCTTGCCCGCGATCGACTGCGCGAGCTGACCGCGCTGTTCTAGCCGTTGCTCGGCCTGTTGAACGGCTTCCTCCCATCGAATCTTGGCCTCACGGGCGTCGACCTCGGCACCCTTGAGCGCTTGCGCTGGCGATGAGCGCTCCCCGACCTCGATTTCATGACCGCTCGCGAGCCTGGCGAGTTCCTCGTCAAGCCCACGAAGCGCGTTCTCACAGCTGCCGTCGGCGGCGACCAATATTGAATCGACACCATCGCACCAGCCACCGAGCTCGGCGAGATGCGTCTCCCGCAGCGCCACGGCACGCGGCATCGGAGCCACCTTCCCCGTGAAGCCGACGGCCTTCAATGCTTCGGTCATCGTCCGATGGGCTCCCTCGCACCGAGCTCTGAGGCTGGCGATTTCCGCATCGAGTCGGGAAACGCTCTGGTGGAGATCGGCTAACGCCTGAGTCGCCTGCTGGAGTTGTGTTTGAGCCCCGGCGGCGGCAAGCTGAGCCTTCTTTGCATCTTCGCCGGCCTCTGCAACGGCTTGGCGCTTCTTGACCAACTGGTCTGCCGCGTCAGGAGGGATCGTGCCTTTGAAGTGCGTCCGCACTGTTTTCGCGGCACTCTCGATGCGCTTGTGCAGCTCTTTGCAGTCGCTGGTCATCTCTACGTGCGCAGATGTCTTGTCCGCCATCGTCCTGACGAGATTCTCGGCTTTGACCCGGGCGTCGCTCTCCGCTTGGATCGCGGCCTCGACCTTCTTCCGCGCCGCAGTTAGCTCAGTCGCGCGCTTTTCGGCTAGCGTCTGCGCCCGGGTGGCCTGGCTGCGCAGGACTTCGATGTTTCGAGTGCCATCAAGGGCCTCATCGAGAGCATTGTGGGTGCGCTTCAAGCGCTTCTCGGCGTTGGTGTTCGCGGCCTGGGCCTTGGCGTAGTCCTCGTTTGCGGTCTCCAAGTTCTTGCGTGCGCGATTGCGGCGTTCTTCCCCGGCAGCCAATGCCTCGGCGATGTGAGCGTCGACATCCGGAGCCGCTTCGAGAACGCGATGGCAGACGGGACACGGATCCCCGGCGCGGAGGTGCTGGGCCAACGCTGACGCTAGTTCCTGGTCCGCCAATTGTCGATATCCATCTTCTTCCGCTCGCATGGCGTCCTGCGCTTCTTGCTTGGCCTCAGTCTTTTCCTTAGCGCTCTGTGCACAGCTGCTGGTCTCGTCAACGGCCTCCTTGAGCTCCGCGCTGGCCTCCTCGGCTTTGCCAAGCCGACGGACGTCTTCACTAGCAGCCTCATTTGCATCCTTGGAGCCTTTCTCTGCCTCCCCTGACCGCGCCTTGGTTGCTTCGAGTAGGCCTTGCCTTTCTCCGGCCTTCGTCTGCGCGGCCTTGACCGTCGCCTTAAGAGTCGTAAGTTCGGAGGCCAGCTTTTCGAGCCGTCTCTCTCGCTCGGCAAGGTCACCCTGGCCCTGGATCACGATTTGCAGTGAGCCCTCAGCACGAACAAGCTCCTCCAGGCTTCCGTATCGCTTGATGAGCCGATCCAGAGCCGCTTGCGCGGCGTCTACTTGGACCTTCGTCTCATTGCAGCCCTTCTGCGCGTTCCTTGCGGCGCTGCTCAATTCGTCCTCTCGCTCACGAGCCTGCCGGCAGGCATCGCGGTTTCCTTCCAGAGCCGATCGGATCTCCTCGGTCCCGGTTTTGTGGCGCTCGAGTGCTTGGCGCCCGTTACGGAGGCTGGTCACTTTGGCGTCAAGCTGTGTAGCCGTCGCGACCGCTTTAGCCAGGGCCGCGGCCCGTCTCGCTGCCGCCTTGTGCTTGGTCTTGGCTTCATCAAGTCGCTCGGGAGTGGCGTCGGCGTACTGCTCTTCGAGGATCTTCTGCGTCGTCGCGACGCTGACTTCCAACTCCCTGGCCCGAGCGCGAGCGCGGCGGCCCATGACCTCGTAGTGATGAAGTCCGAGCAAATCGGTCAGCACCTCGCGCCGTTCGTCGCGATCGCCGCGCAGAAAGCGCTGAAACTCGCCCTGTGGCAGGACGACGGCGCGGGTGAAGGCGTCGAAGTCCAGCCTGAGTAACTCCTCGATTCGTCGAGTGACGACCTTAACGCCGCTCCCCTCAACGTCTGAGAGCCAATCCTCGCCGTCAGCGCGTTCGAAAGTCGCGCTGCTAGAGCCACGCCGGGATAGTCGACGGGCAACGCGATAGCGGGCGTCGTCCACTGCAAATTCGAGTTCGATTCGCGCCTCGGCAAGGCCGTGACTGACCAGATCGGTCAGCCCCTGGCCTCCCATCCTTGGGACCTTGCCGTACAAGGCGTAGATCATGGCGTCGAGCAGGCTCGACTTCCCCGCGCCCGTCGGCCCGGTGATGGCGAAGAGATCGAGATCTTCCAGAGAGACCTTCTGAAGCTCGCGGAAGGCCGTGAAACCCTGAAGCTCAAGCTTCAACGGGCGCACCGCCGCTGACCTCCTCGAAGAGTTGGTTGAATAGCGCGACAACCTGTTCGTCCGGCTCGGCGCCGTGCTGTTGCTGGTAGTAGCGGCCGAAAAGCTGCGACGGCGTCATCGCCCGATAGTCGGCAACAGCACGCTCGGGATCCTCGCGCTCGTAAACGAGCCGGACCTCGACCGCATTGGGCAGGAACTCCTGGACTCGTTCAACTAGCCCCGGCGACGGTCCTTCGCACTCCAGGAAGACTCGGGCGTAGGCATCGTCGTCAACGCCGACCTGGCTCTCAAGCTCGTCAAGGCGCACTTGCATGTCGATTAATCGCCGACCAGCGCTGAGCGGTACCTCCCGAGCGCGCGCCGGCTTACCTGGCTCCACGTCGATGATCGTCACCGACTTCTGCTGATCGGCGTCGCCAAAATCGAGCTGTAGCGGTGAGCCGGCGTAGCGCGTCGGAACAAGGGCGCCTGGGGCCTCCTGGGGCCGGTGAACATGCCCGAGGGCTATGTATTGCGGCGTCGTTGGCAACGCGGCGGCGGTGATGGCGAAAATGTCGCCAATCGTCAGCTCGCGCTCGCCGCCTCCAGGCCGTGCACCGGACACGAAGAGATGCGCGGCCAGCAGGTTGATCTTCTTTGGGTCGAAGCGGGAACAGAGCTCTGTCAGGAGTCGGGGGATCTGCTCGGCGTAAGCCTTGTGCGGGTCCTCCTGCAGTCCCATCATCTCCTCGGCCCCGAACAGCCGCCGCTCTGAGACCCACGGCAAGACACCGATCTGGGCCAATTGATTAGCGCCGCGGCTCGAAACCTCGACCATCCCGCCCTCGTCCGGTCGACGAGGCTCGGCGACAACATGCACGTTAACTGCTTCGAGCAGCCCCTCGACCGCAGTCAGCCGCTTGGCGTAATCGTGATTGCCAGCGACAAGAATCACAGGTATACCGATGTCCCTGGTCAGCGCAAGCAGCGTGTCGTAGACGATCCGCTCGGCCTCGGCCGAAGGCGCAAACGTCTCGTAGGTGTCTCCACAGACCAGCGCCACATCGACAGCTTCGTCCTTGGCGATCCCCACGATCTCATCCAGCACAGCCCGCGCTTCCTCCAGGCGCTGGCGGCGGCGGATCGTCCGCCCTACATGCCAGTCGCCTGTGTGCAAGAAGCGCATGCGACTACTTCAGGCGAGCGAAGGGGTCGCCGCGTTGATCAGCCACCTCGCTGACGCGAGTCGCCCACGCCGGGAAGGGAAAGCGGATCTGCAACGGGACCGGGATCTCTGGCTGCTGCAGCATCATCGATCCCGGTTTGAGGATCGCGGCGCGCTGACGCGCGGTTGGCGAGAGAAAACCGTACTCAGCGCGCTGAGCCTCGGCCGCGTCGAGGCGACCGACGACCCTGATCGCTGAGTTGGACACGATCCGCCGCTCGACTTCACTCGCGGTTTGCTGAGCGCCGATGAGAATGATCCCGAGGCTGCGCCCGCGCTCGGAGATGTCCAGCAGCACCTCCTTGATCGGAGACCACCCCTCACGTGGCGCGTACTTGTTCAGCTCATCGAGGACGAGGAAAGTCAGCGGCCGGGCGCTACCCGTGCGTTCCTTTTCCTCGAACATCCGCTTGACGACAACCCCGACCACGAAGCGCTTGGCGCGGTCATGAAGGTTGTGGATGTCGATCACTGAAACCTGTGTGTCCCGTGAGCTGATGCGATGGGCGTCGATGTCAGCAGCCTCAGCGCCCTTGATTAGGTGTCCGCAGTGAAAACGCGCCGCTTCAAGGCGCCGCAGGAAGGCCGAGACCGTTCCGGCCGAAATCGGGCCCCGCCAAAGATCGTGGTCATCCTCAAGTCGATCGCGGATCAGGTCGCAGAGTTCGCCGAAGGACCGCACCACCTGAGGCGTCCCAGATGCGTCGGGAATCGCCAACGTCCCAGGGTGATCGCGGACGTCCTGTGCCTCTCGATCCATGTGTACTTCTACGCGCGCGATTAGATCAGCGACCTGGCTGCGCTCATCCTCAGCCTCGGCAAAGAGGAAACGGAGCAGGCGCTCACGGACGAGTTCCTTGATCGTCCAGAAGTAGGCGACAACGCCCACCTGCCTGCTGCCCGTGTCAGGCATCGCAACGTCACTACCGCGCCGGACCGGCGCCCATAGTGCGACCGACTCGAACGACCCTGTCGGGAGATTCAGGCGTCCATACTCCTCGCGCTGCTCTTCCGTGATACGGCTGTTGGGTTGATCAAGAAAGAGCAGGTCTTCACCTTTAACGTTGAAGATCAGCGCTTTCGTGTTCGCCCGCTCGGCGCCCAGCGCTTCCGAGTTGAACAGCGAGTGCAGCAAGAACGTCGCGTAGGTCGTCTTTGTCGCGATCCCCGAGACGCCAGAGATGTTGACATGAGCACCCCGGCTGCCGTCGAGGAACGTCAGATCGAGATAGATAGGCTCGTCATCGCGGCCGAGGCCAGCGGCGAGCCGCTTCTCCATGACGTCGAAGTACAACGCCTCGTCGCGCTGGGCCCCGGTGGCCCGCATGACGGCATCTGTCGGTTGTGGCGGTACGTACAGCTCGGGCTCAAAACGCGTGACGACGACATGGGCCGCGCGGGCTGTCTCGACCGGCAGCAATCCCTGGTCGGCGAGAAAGACGTCGCTATCGAAATGACTCCCCTCATGGCGAGCACGGACCATGTCGACCACGCCGCTGACGCGGAGGGGCCCCCGCCCCGGCACCTTGGTCTCGACCAAGACGACGTCATCCAGCTGCAGGTAGGAATCATCTTCCAATCCGACCCAGAAGGAGAGAGGGGTTGAATCCTCGGTCCCCAGGACCCGGCCGACCTGGGTCATGGGGCGACTCCCATCATCAGCGTCACTTCAAAGTTTCGACGGATCAACGCCGTGTCGCCGAGCCGCCGGCGCAAAACGGCCTCGAGCGCGCCGATCGGGTAGACGTTCTGTGGTGCTCTCGGGTCATGCCCGGGCTGGCTCGCAAAGCGCGGTAGAACCGAGCCAGCCAGATCAGCGAGCTCCTTCCCGCCCTCCAAACCGCTGCTTGCCGCCACCTCCAGACGGACCACGCCAGCCATCGTCCCATCAATTACCCGCGGATGCGAGAGACGCAGATACCAGCTATACCGCTCGAGCCGTTGCTCCCCGAGCTTGAAGATCGGGGTGCGCTCGCCCGGCTGCAGCTCGGCGAGGACGTGCACCCGGGACGCATCTATGTAGGAGCGCGACTGGCGCTTCACCATTCCAATCGCCGGTCCTGGGAGAAAGTAGTCGAGCGGACCGTCGGACACTATGAGATCGGCGTCTCCGCTTTCAAGCGTGCTCCGTGCTAGCTCGGCCTCGGCTTGACGCATGACGTTCTGGAGGCCACCCAGCGGATCAAGCGGCGCCATCCCCGCGACGGACTGCGGCCAAAAGACCAGCGGCTTGTTGCCGACTGTGACCTCGAGCGTCGGCGGAACCAAGCCGCCACCGACGACCAACTCGCGGCCGACGGTGATCGCGGTGATCTTCGGTGGACGGGTCGACCACGCACAGCCGACCGCCCACGAGCCAGCGAGGCCCGGCGCGACTATGTCGCCTTCCTCGGCGAAGAGCCGCGCCTCGATACGCCGGACACCATCGATGAAAGCGCAGCAAGGCAGGTCTGCTTTCTCCGGCGCCGGAATCGGTCCCCAGCGGCCGGCGACCTCCACGTCGAGTTCCAAGCCGACCGCGGGCGGGAGATCGATCTCGATCTCGGCTGAAGCACCGTAGTCAGGCTGCCAGGGATCGACGCGCAAACGCATCGGTGCTCCTGAGGTTGCCGCGGTTGCACTGCATTGACGAACCCATCAAGATAACCCCGTGGGCAGATGGGAGATGGGGCGAATTGGGCGAAGTTCGACTGCGGCAGCAGTCGCTGATCGTGGAGCGCGCGCGTGAACGCACAGCCGTTGGAGTGGTTCAGGAGTCTGTCTGAAGTCCCAGGCGTCCCCTGGCATGACCCGGAGGGCATCATTCTGGATCCGCGCTTCGCCGGCGCGCAGCCGGTCGTCGATCCGCGCAGGTCCTTCCAACCGGCGATTGCCTGGGTCGATACGGATGGCCATCCAATCGGGGACGAGTACATGCCATACCGCAGTCCGGCGGAGCTGACACTCGAACGCCGCTTCGAGATCAGCGATCCCGATAAGGCAGTCTTGACCATGTGCCAAGCGCTTGCTCTTCCAGGAACAAGATCCGACTACCACACCGCGCTGAGTTGGCTGTCCGAAGTAAGAAGCGTTCCCAGCGCATGGGTCGAGCGGGCGCTCGAAATAGATGTGCGGCTCGTGCTCGCTGATCCCGTCGCGGCTGTCACATCGCGCTGGGTGGACGATTCAGACATGGCGCTGTCTCAGGCCAGCCGGCCGATTCTTCGGCTGATGGAGCTATACGTTCGAGAAGGATTCCTTGTCGAAGCGGCCGAGGTTGAACGGTTATTAGATCGTCTCCCCGACGCCGCGCACCCTCGCTACGAGTACGGACCGCGACCGTCCCATATAGCCGAGAGCCTCCGGAGCTTGGCTGCGTGAGCTCGCCAGGCCGGCAACTGCTTGAAGCGCGACCCTCCCAATGGGTTGAACTGCACCGGCAACACTGGCCCATAGAGCGCGTCGCCTTTCAAGATGCGGTTGGTCGCGTGCTCTCCAGCACCTTGCGCGGCGATGCGGTCGTCATCGATGACTCGGCGGAGGGCCCTGCCCATGTCGAGCTCCGGGCGATGGTGCCGTCCGACCGAGCTCTGCTGGACCTCCAAGTTCCTGGAAATGACGACGATGGCAATCCGGCCACCAAGGGAGTTGACCTCACGGCGCTCCTCCTACCGAGGTCGGTCAGAGCGGACTCGACGTGGGTGATGAGCCCGCTTTCGAGCAAGTCCTGGGTCGAGCTGAGTGATCTTGATGCGGTCGTCTGCGCCTTGTTGCTGGCACCCGTCATGGCTGACCTCGCAGCCATCTTTCGATTGCGAGCCGGACGGGGGCCACAGTCCGAAAAAGGCAAGACAGATGAACTAACGCGCTGCCGACAGGCCCACGAGGCATTAGGGCTGCCCAGCGATCTGATCAGACCGCTACTGGATCCAACGCTCGGCCGCCACGAGGTCATCGCGGCACGCCAGGCCCTGATACTCAGCTGGTCCGAGCACCCCGACGACGTCGGAGCACGAGCGATGGCCTTGTTGTGTGCCCGTCTAGCCGGTGCCTATTACGCCAAGGCACGCAAGGATGGCACCGTGCAGGAGGCGCGCGTGATGAACACCAAGACGAAGCCGCTGCTGGACGTCACGCTACGCACTTGGGATAGCCTGGTCAGCTACTTGGGCGAGGGCCTCTCGACGGCTGATGCTCAACCGATTGCGGTTCCCGAAGTCGCCCTGCCGCCGCAGCCTCCTGAGCCGATCGCCGAACGGATGGGCGTGCTTCAGGAATGGTGGCGCCTCTATGACCTCCGCCAGGCTGCGCAACAGCCCGAGAACACGAGCCTCGCGGGACTTGTGCCGCCGCTCTGGGACACGGACCCGGGCGAGGGCTATGGCCATCGTCCTGTCCCCGACCTGTATCGCAGCTTGCTCCCGCCGGAGCTTGTCGAGCGCGTCGAGCAGCTCTGGGGCACTGGAATCCTGGTGCGCCACCCTGGAGTCTTGATCGCCGAGCCGCACCCGTTCGTCCGTTTTGGACGGCTCCTCCGGCCGGCGATTGAGGCCTGGGATGACCTGGCAAGCACGTGCTGGTCGCTCTGCTTCGCCGGGTACTCGCGGTACTCACTCGACCAACTCGAGGAGCAGCATGCACGGGTGCGCCGTGAGCTTGAGAAGGTCGGCGCCCCGATCGACCTAGCTCTCTACCGCCAGCTGCGTGAGGCTGGGCGAGGCCATGACTGGCTGTTCGAACCACGCGGGTTCAACGTGAGTGTCGTGATCTCGCTGTCGGAGCAGGGGGACGTAACAGTAGGTGAGGGCGACGACCGCCCGGCGCCGGCCGAAGCCAGACCACTTTTCCTGACCCTTCGGTCCATTATCGACGCTCACCGGCGCCGATGGCTTGACGATCACCTCGATCACATGCTCGACGCTGTTTGGCGCGACGACATCGGACGTGCTGGTAGGGCGTACTGGAGTCGTCTCCGCGGCAAAGGCAGCGCACTTACTGTCAAGCAGGCACTCCCCGATGTTCTGGAAGCGGCCGAGCGTTGGTTCAACGCCGATTACGGAGCCCTGGCGCGGACGATTGGCCTCCCCGGTCCGATCGGCGAATCGCCGCTCCCAACCGATCGGCGCCTGCCGCTTGATTTGCCGCAGCTTCACCACGAGGTCGCTGCCATTCTCGGCGGATCAGTTCGCGCGGGAGAGCTCGACCCTCGCGAGGCGATCTATCGCGTCAGCCAACTGGCGGCGAGAAGCGATGACATCCTCGTCTACTGGCAAGCCGCCGGGACGGCCCCTCCGCGCAGCGCGATCTTTGGCCCGAACTACTCGTGGCTGTTCGCTCAAGTCTTCGGTTGTGAGGTAGAAGACGGTTACAAGCTCGTGCTCGCCGCCACCCGAGAAGCGCTGGCGCGATCCGGGCACCCAGCCGCACTCGAGTTGGAGATCGTATGAGCATCAGCACACCCGTAGCCAATGCCAGCGGAGGGCTGGATGATCGCCTTTTTGATCTCAATATCGAGGAGGTCCTTGACCACTGGGAGATCGAGCACGCTATCCGCGAGGTCATCGCCAATGCTCTCGACGAGCAAGTGCTGACCAACACTCGCGACGTGGAGATCTATGAGGACGCCGACGGTGTCTGGCACGTCCGCGACTACGGCCGTGGCTTGCAGATCGAGCACTTCACGCTGAACGAGAACAAGGAGAAGATCGCCAGTGACGCGGGCATCATCGGCAAGTTCGGAGTCGGTCTAAAAGATGCTCTCGCCACCTTTCACCGGCGTGGGGTGCAAGTAACGATCCGCTCGCAGCATGGAACGTTTCGGTTGCGCGAGGCTCACAAGCACAACTTCGATGCCATCTCTACTCTGCACATCGAATACGAGTCCGGCAGTTACGGCCCTGGGACGGATGTTGAACTGCGTGGCGTCAGTGCGGGCGACATAGACGCCGCGAAGAACCTCTTTCTTCGCTTCAGCGAGGACGAGCTGATCGAGACGACGAGCTACGGTGATGTCCTCCGCGGTCAGGGGCCGGCACGCGTCTACATCACCGGTGTCTTCGCGAACGAGGAGCCGAACTTCCTCTTCTCGTACAACATCACCAGCCTCACACCGGCGATGAAGAAGCGCCTCAACCGCGAGCGCTTGAACGTCGGCCGCACAACCTACGCCGATCGGGTCAAGGCCATCCTACGCAGCGCGGAATCAGACGAGGTCTGTGACGCGCTGGCCGACCAAGTCGGCGGCCGCGCTCGCGGAGACCAGTGCGATGAGATGCAGTGGATTGAGATTGCTCAGCGTGCGCTGAACCTACTCCACGAGCGAAGCCGCGTCGCGTTCATCACTGAAACCGAAATGCAGATCGCTCCTGACATCGTTGATCACATGCGCAGCGACGGCTACGACGTCGTCATGGTCAGCGACGCACACAAGCTCAGGCTTGACGAGCAATACCAGGCCGGTGATACAGACCTACGGACGCTGGAAGGCTTCATCACCGAGTACAACGAGAGCTTCAGCTACCAGTTCGTCGAGCGCGAGCAGCTTCGCGGCGAAGAGCGGCAGATCTTCGACTGCTCGTCAGAGATCCTTGAACTGGTTGGCATCGGACGGCACAGCGCTCCGCCGATCCGGGTCTCAGAAACGATGCGCGTTGGGCTCGACACCACCGATGGCGTTTGGGACCCAGCGCTTGAGACCATCGTCATTAAACGAACCAAGCTGCGATCCCTGGCGGACTTTGCCGGCACTCTCCTACACGAGGCCGCCCACGCCACGACCGGCGCACCCGACGTCACGCGACAGTTCGAATCGGTGCTGACCGACTATCTCGGTCATACGGCAACGCGGGCGGTGGATCGCTGACGCGTATGGGCTTCCTTGGTCGCTTCCGTGCCAGTGCGTCCCCGCCCCCACGGTCGCGCGTACCAGGTCCGCCGACGATCAAGTTCACGGCGATCAAGGAGACCTACCCCTTCACCGCTGACGACGGGTCGACGATCTGGGCCTCCGGCTACACGTTGCTTGACGACGCCACCGGGACTTACATCAAGCTGCATGAGCAACACCTCGAGAACCCGCATTGCCTTCTGTGCCGAGTCGCGGGTGGTTCACACCGGCCGAAGGCATTACAAGACCGGCGATTTGCGCCCGGGTCCGCAGTCATGCTGCGGCCGGATCCAACCAACGCATACGATCGCAATGCTGTCGGGGTCTGGGATGCGAGCGGCACGACTCAAATCGGATTCGTCCCGGCTGAGCACAGCGAACGGATCGCCGCTGACATACGGTCAGGCAGCCAGCTCGCGGGAATCGTCATGCGGGAGTTCAGGCGCCCCGAGAACGGCCCGCGCCTGGGCCTTCACATGCTGATCGTCCCAGCCGGGGTGCTGGAGCTGACGATCGAGGACGACCACGAGGACGACGATGAGTACGACGATGAGGACGAGGCAGACGAGTAGTCCGCGAACACATACTCGCTGCAGGAGGCACTCGCATGCTTGCCGGTCAGCGCTCGAGGTCGAGATGTTCGACTTCGGCACACCGAGACATCGCGCCCGAGGTCCGCAGCCCTAAAACCTAACCTCAGCGAACCGGGGGACGCGATCCCGATTCATCCTCCTTTGTGAGGCCACGCGTACGTGCGTATTAACCGACTCAAGATCGAACGATTCCGAGGTATCAAGGAGCTGGTGTTCGCGCCGGCTGCGACGACCATCATCCTCGGCCCGAACAATGCGGGGAAGAGCACCGTATTGGAGGCTCTGGATCTCTTGCTGTACTCGGGGCTCGGCCGCCCACGGCCGGCGCCAAGTGAGATTGACTACTTCGGACGCGACCCGTCAGACGGATTCTTGATCGAGGCTGTAGTCGGCCAGCTTCCGGCTACGTTCATTGCCGACGCGCGTCAATACCTCGAGGGGTGGAGGGCCGAGACCGAGGAGCTTGTTCCCGAACCTGATGGCGAGGGCATCGAGGCGGCCGTACGTGTCCGAGTCCGCGGGGACGACGAGTTCGACCTGTTTCACGAGTTCGCCAAGGATGAAGTTGCCGGAGCCCGGTTCCCACCGCGCCTGAGGGCGCAGATTGGTTGGGTATTCGACGGGCGAGCTCGTGACCCCTCGCGGCAGCTTGCCTTTTATCAGGGGGGTGTGCTCGATCGGCTATTCGGGGATGTCGATCTCGATCCCGCCGTGACGACCTTGAAAGACGCGCTTGGCCAAGGAGCAAGCTCCGTGAACGCTGACGACGCGGTCCGAGGGAAGCTCGAGGATCTCGCGGAGGACCTCCGCCGCATCGGGCTGCTTCGCCCACAAGAGGCGCCCCAGTTCGAGGTTGGTGCCGTCTCACTTCGAGAGCTGCTCCAGTCGCTACGGCTAACGCTTCCAGGGGGGGACGTTCAGATCCCGGTCTTCCGCCAGGGTAGAGGCGCCCAGCGATTGCTTCTCGTCGCGATCCTACTTCGACTTGGGCATGCACTAGATCGGCCCGCGATTGGAGCCTTTGAGGAACCGGAGGAAGCTCTGGAGCCACTCCGCCAGACGCAGATCGCGCACATGCTCGGTCAGATCGTGCGCGAGCGTGGCCAGATCTTTGTCGTGACGCACTCGCCCGAGATCGCGAGGGGCTTCTCGATCGACGACTTCTTGCTGATGGATGAAAGAAGCGCCGGCGAAGGCGCCCGCCTGCTTCGAAAGACGCTGTCCGAATCGGTTCGGCAGAAGTACGAGCGCTGGCTCGATCGCGCAGTCGTAAGAGCTCTATTCGCGAGGATTCCGCTTCTCGTCGAGGGCCCGGGCGACCGCTCGATGATTGAGACGTTCTGGCGTGGACTGACTGAACCCTCGAACGCCGACGACCCAGTGCGACCAGCGGAGCAACTTGGACTTGACATCGTGAACTGCGAGGGCGCGTCAGAAATGCCGATGATGGCGCGTCTGCTGAACGAGGCAGGAAAGGTTGTCGTGGCCTGGACCGAGCAGGATGTTCCTGATGAACTAACGCGGCTTCGCGACGAGACGAACTGCGCCGCTCTTCTTCTTCACGATCCAACGGAAGGGCGCCGGAATCTTGAGCAGGCGCTGGCACACTCGGCCTCGGTTCCGGCTCTAATCAAATCGCTGGAGGCCCTGGCGACCACCCGCGGCTACTCCTGGGATGAACAACGAACGTACTTGGTGAGTGCGGCCGAAGGCATCGATCAGAACAAGCGCAACGCCATGAACGCCGCGACGTCACTCGACGACCTCTTTGCTGCGCTCGAAGAGACCGAGGCGCGCGCGCTGATCGCGACAGTACTCGCCGCAAAGAAGGTGGCGCCGTTCGAGATGAAGGGAGCCCGACAAGCTCGGATCGTCGCGGAGACGATCCTAGAAATCGATGGCGAAGTGCCGGCACCGTTTGCGCGTGTACTGCGCGCCCTTGACGCCTGGATCGCCAACGGCTGTCAGCCGAGTGCCGAGTTCACAATGGCAGAGTGACGCTTCGGCAGGATCCCGACCACGACGCTGTGTGCCAGGCGGAGGGGGGCCATCACCTCGTGGTCGCTCCACCGGGTACCGGCAAGACGTGCCTCTCTGTGCGGCTCGCGGGAACGATCGCGCAGACACTCCGGCCGTACGAGCGCGTGCTACTCCTGACGTTCTCGAACCAGGCACGAACACAACTCCAGCACGAAGCGGCGCGTCAGCTTCCACCGGAAATCCGCCGCCAGGTCGAAGTTGCGAATTACCACCGCTTCTTCCGTCGGGAGGTGTGGGCGCATCGGAGGGCCCTCGGGTTGCCGCTCGACGTGCAAATCGGGACGTTCCGCCGTCGACGTGAGGCATTGCGGGTCGCCGATGCCGAGGCAGTTGAGGCGCTACGGCAGCACGAGGGCATGCTCGAGGCGTTCGCAGAACAGCGTTTCGACCGCTTCCGCGACGAGCGAACGCCGAACGAGGACACGCGTGAGCGGCTCCTCGCTGCTGTCGAACACGAGCTTCGTTTCGGCAGGCTCGTATTCGATGATCTGGGCGCGCTCTTCTGGGCGCTGCTTGAGAGGTATCCGGTGCTTGACGGCGCGTACCAGGCTCGGTACCCGGTCGTGATCGCGGATGAGCACCAAGATGCCTCGGAGCTTCAGGACGCCGTCGTCCGTCGCCTCGCGGACCGGCGACTCGTCGTGCTCGCCGACCCGATGCAGCTCATCTACGGCTTTCGCGGGTCGAAGCCAGAACGGCTCCAGCGTCACATCGACGAGGCCGACGACCAGTTTGTGCTGCGCACCCCACACCGCTGGCATGGAGACGAGCAAACCGGTCGTTGGCTGCTCGCAGTCCGTGCCCGGCTGTTAGGTGATGCCGACGCGAGTCCTACGCCGGCTTCTGTCGAGACCAGCTACTGCCGGTACTTCAACCAGATGAAGGCTCGCGTGAAGGCGCAGGCGGCTCGCGCATTTCCCGACGGGATGAATACGGTGGCGGTCATCTCAGCCTTCAACACCGAGGTGCGCCAGCTCCGTACGTACCTCTGCCGGGAGGGAATGTACCCCAGGCAGATTGGTGGTGGGGACGACTTCGAGGAGGCCCACGAGGACATTGAGCAGCTTCCGCTGCTCGCCGACCCCGAGAACGTCGCGCGTCACGCCGTCGACCGCGTGGCCAAGCTCGTGCCCACGCTTAGCAATTCCACGGTGGAGACCGTGAAGCATCGCATCGCGCCCACCGGAGTCAACCTTGCGGGACGCCTCGGAGTCGACGCGCGTGCACTGCTCACAGCATTGACCCCGCTGTACGTGCACGGTTCGAGCGCATACTTCGCGACCGTCGCGGACTGCCTCGATGCTTGCGCCGCCCGTCACCATCTTCCGCGGGTCGAGGCAGTCCGCGCCTTGCAGGTGGCGGCGGACACGTTCTCCGAGGGCGAAGCCGATCTGGATTCGGTTCTTGCCCGCTACGCCGAAAGTGTCGCCGCGGCAGCTCAGTCTGCGCCCCGGCTCGGGCGAGGTCTCTATGTGATGACGGCTCACCAGGCCAAAGGGAAGGAGTTCGACGTGGTGATCGTCGTGAACGCTGGAGACCGCCAGTTTCCCGACACAGATGAAGGCCGCCGCCTCTTCTACGTCACGATTACCAGGGCGTCGAAACGCTGGATCATCTTGGCACCCGAAGACGGCGCGTCACCGCTGCTCCAGCATTTGACGCCGTAAAGCGCGCCCGGCGATGGGGTCACGGACTCGTTTGATGCTCGGTTCTCCGATGGCGGATGGGGCGGGCTGTACCCGCCCCATCCGGGATGCGCTGGCGGGGCTGCGCAGCGGGCGGTGGCCGGGCTCTGCATAGGCACGGCCCTGGACGCCGCGGCGTGGACGTGCGCCCGGAGGCGAAGAGCGCGCACTTGCGCAATCGCCCAGTGCGCCGGGACTGCTCTGGCGCCATGAGGAAAAGGAGGACCGCATGACGTAGGAGCGACAAGTTCACGATGGCCTGCCGGTGCGAGTCCGGTCCGGGGAGACGCCTGGGTCCCTGGTAGCGAGGCCCCCGTGCGTGATCGAGAGGTCGGGTGCGAAGCGGGGCGGAGCGATCGCGCGGTCTGCAACGTGAGTGAAGCCTGAGTAAGCGTCGTCAAGCAGAATCCGTCTTCGGGCGGCCAAGAGGGTGCCGAGCCGTTTGGGCGACGGCGAAGGCCACGGAAAGCGTTCTTGTTCCAGGAGCGGGCGCTGATGGACCCTCCGGCGTATTGGGCGTTGAACGTGCGAATGGTCGTCGTGGGAACCCGGGAGAGCCGTCTCGGCCCCGTCGCCTGCGGGGTGGCGGGAAGCGATGCCCCTCCTATAACCGGCGAACCCGGGAAGTGGGGTGGGCGGCCGAGCGGCAGTCGGAGCGGGTCGTAGTACTCGGGGGTCGGGAAAGCCGGCCACATGGGGAAGGGCCCGTACTTCATCGATGCACGGGAAGGGCGAGAAGGACTTGATGAGTGCCGAATCGGCTAGATCCGTCAGCCACGCCTTGGGCGTGGACCGGGTTCGTGCTCTCCAACGCGTGCTCTACCGCTGTGCCAAGCAAGACAAGGATCGCCGCTTCCATGCTCTGTATGACAAGGTCGCCCGCAGCGACGTCATGCGCAGAGCCTGGCGCGAGGTCCGTGCCAACCGCGGAGCGCCGGGGGTTGATGGGATCACCATCGACGACATCGTGCGTTCCGGGGTGGATGAGTTCCTCGATGAGCTCGCCGCGAAGCTGGGCGCCGGAACCTACCGGCCGCGGTCGTTGCGTCGGGTTCACATCCCCAAGCCGGGCAAGCCAGGTCAGTTGAGGCCGCTCGGCATCCCCTGTATCGCCGACCGGGTGGTGATGGCGGCGGCCAAGATCGTGCTCGAGCCGATCTTCGAAGCCGACTTCCTGCCCACCAGTTACGGGTTTCGGCCCGGACTGTCGGCGCATCACGCGCTGGAGACGATCAGACAGACAGTCACCTGGCGCGGGAAGCAGTGGGCGCTCGATGCCGACATCCGCAGCTGCTTTGACGAAATCGATCATCACGCTCTGGTCGCTCAGATCGAGCGGCGGGTGTGCGATCGACGGATGCTCAAGCTGCTGCGCGGGTGGCTACGGGCGGGGGTGTTTGAGGGCGGGATCGTGTCCGCCATAGAGGCGGGCACCCCGCAAGGCTCGCCGATCTCACCGTTGCTCGCCAACATCGCCTTGCACATGCTCGATGAAGCATGGGCGGGCGGCGGGCAACGGCTCGGGGAGCTGGTGAAGTACGCAGATGACCTGGTGATTCTCTGCGCCACTCGCACGCAGGCCGAACAGGCCCGCGAGCTGACGGCGGCAGTCCTGGACATGCTCGGGTTGCGCTTGCACCCCGAGAAGACCAGGATCGCGCACCTCGCAAAGGGTGCCGAGGGATTCACGTTTCTGGGGTTCGAGCATCGGACGCGAGAGTCCTGGAAGCAGCCGGGTCGTTGGTATCTGCACAAGTGGCCGTCCCGACGGGCGATGGCCTCGATCAGAGGCAAGATCCGCGCCCGCACGGAACGCCGCTATGCCAGGCTGCCGTTGGAATGGGCCGTCGAGGACCTCAACCGCGCGCTGCGCGGTTGGGGGAACTACTTCCGCTACGGAAACTCCGCGGAGAAGTTCAACCACATCGACGCCTACGTCAACGAACGCCTCGCCATCCTCGCCAGCGCCAAGCACGGACTCCAAGGCCGAAACTGGAGAGACCGCTTCAACTACGAGTGGACGACCCAGCTCGGCATCCATCGCCTGAGCGGAACGGTGAAACCAACACTTGCGTATGCCAGCCGGTGAACGATGTCGGAGAGCCGTGTGCGGGAGAACCGCATGCACGGTTCGATGCGGCGGCGGGAGGCAACCTCGGACCAGTCGGCCAGGCCGCGCAGTCCAAGGGACGCCTCCCGCCGACCCTACATCTCGAGCGCCCGGCCGCCGCGGGCCGCACTATCGCTTTGACCTCCCCGCCGGCGCGCAGCGCGTGATCGCAAAGGCGACGACACGATGTCGCGCCAGCTCGCAAAAGCGGGATCGCTCGGCCGCGTAACAGGCGCTCTGGGAGGTCGTGCCAAGGATCTACGCGCTCGCTGTTGCGCGGGCCGCGGGACACGCGCCTAGGGGAAAGTGGTCAAGGTGTCGAGAACTGGTTCCATCAAGGTGATGAACTGGCGGCGCCTGGTGTCGTCAGCTAGGGGCTCAAGAGCGGCCTGCGGCCAGGTGCGTTTTGGCCCGAGGTGCACCCCGATGTCGGCGAGATCCTGCACGAGTTGCTCGATGCGCTCGTCGTCCCACGGCGCCCCATGGTCGGCGAGTGCCTGGAGTCGCAGTTCGATCTTGTCGGCCCACCCGGTCGCCGCGAGCTTGAGGAGCGACTCGTTGCCCGTCTCGATATGGACGCGCGTAGGCGTGTAGCGAGTGTTGAGTCGCGGCTCGCCGTCAGCCCAGTCGAGGATGCCTTCCGCGCCGTCGCCGGCGAGCGCGCTCTGCTCGCGAATGCTGGCGACCAGCGTCTCGCGGTCGAGGCGCGGGCCGCGCGAGGTGCGGTGCTTTACCGCGCGCGCCTCCGCGGTGTCGCCGACGACGCGCGGGACGATCGTCTGATGCGCCCCGTCGGCGTCGATGTACTGCTTGACCTCGATTGCCAGCACCTCGGTGGCGGTCATCTGCCGATTGAGGTACTCGATGAGGCGCCGCAACTCGGCGCCGATCCTGTCCGAGACGAACACCAGACGGAACCGCTCGGCCTTCAAGTTCGTATCGACGGTCTCCCAGAAGCGGTCGACGTCATCGACGCCGAACGTCTCGAGCAGCGTCTCGGCGGCGCTGCTGCCACGCTGCCGCGCCGATTCCTCAAGCCAATCGGCCATCAGCTCCGCGTTGAAGGACGTCCTCGCGTTGGCTGCGTACTCGAGCATCTGGGCGACGACCTCGCGGCGGATCCGCGTATCGCTGCTGCGCTTGACCTCCACGAGCGTCGGGACGCCGTCGGCGTCCACGTACAGGTGATCCAGTGACCATCGCGCGCCGGTGTCCGCGTCCTGACTGACCCCGGCCTCGCGACGCACGAGGACAAGCGATCCATGCGCAGCGTCCTCGCCCGCCAGCATCTCCGGATGACGTTCGATCAGCTCCTGCAGAACGTCTTCGGCGTCATAGGGCGTCTCGCGCATAGCGATATACGCATGCCCCTGTCGCAGGTAGATGCCGGGCACAGTCGTAGCATGCCACCTGCAGACAACTGCGACGCCGCGATCATGCGGTCGGCTGCCTCAGTCGTCGCCGGAGCAATCGCGCTTCCGCGGCAACATGCGGACGACCATTTGCGATCGTCGGGCAACGCGTGGGACACTTCACTCGGTGACTTCCTTTCGTGGTGTGATTTCTTCGGAATCTGGAGCCGCGGAGATAGCCCGGCCGCCGATCTTGGCCGCTCGTCCGACAACCGTGCGCGAGGTGGGGTACGACGAGCTATGGCTTCAAGACTGGCTCGCGGAGGATCCATCGCGCCTGGGCCTCGGCGATGTGGCAATCATGGATCAGGAGCAGGGCCAGGCTGCGGGTGGACTTTTGGACCTCCTGGCTGTTGATCGTGAAAACGAGACCTACTACTCGGTCGAAGTCCAGCTCGGTGAAATTGACGCCTCACACACCGTCACCGGTTGTCACGCCGTCGAGCAGTTCACCGCAGGTGGGAGCGGCGCGCTCGGACCGCTTACCTATCGCATTCGTGTTATTGCCGGCACAGTACTGGCGATCGCGTTGGCGACCGAGCATTGCGCGCTTCGGCGCGGCGGGCACGAGTGCAACTGCTCATCCGCGGGCGTTTGGCGTCAAGACGCCGGTGATGGGGGCTCGAGTGCAGCCCGGGCGTCGTGGCCGAGGTTGTGTTTGCCCCGACAGCCGACGTTCTGCTGCGGGCATTTGAGCCACCACCCCATGCGGTGATCGGAAGATCACCCATCGGGGTCTCGCCCCCAGGACGGCACGCGCCCTCGCCGCGTGCTTGGGCGCATGGAGCAGTGCAAGTCCCCCATGTTTCTCGCACCGGCTGTCCGGCGCCGTGAGGGGTGACGTGCGCGATCCGCAGCCAGCGCGACGAATGCGTCTCCCTGGTTCCAGCTCGGTCATGTGGCACGATCGTCCCGTGACGGAGGAGGAGCAGCTCGACTGGGATGCCTCACTCAACGCTGACGGCCCAGGTCGCACCGACGCCCTGCACCGGGCGCTCGGTTTGAGCAGCCCTGCGCTGTCGTCGTTCAGGGTAGACTTGCACGCGAGCATCTCGTCAAGGGAGTGGGGCTTCGCGCAGCTTGCCGGCCTCCCTGACGTCGACCAGCGCGCGCTCGTGTCGGACCAGTTCCTCAGCGCGGTCGACGGCCTGGTCGATGCGCTTGTCGATGCTGCGATAAGCGCCCGCGATGTTGATGCCCACACCGGGCCGACCGGGCTGCCCTACCCGGACGCCGCCGATCGCTGAACGACATGCTCCGCTATGAGCGGTTACGAGGCTCCGTCGGGGGCTTCTTCGACGCGGTTGGCACAGCCCTGGACTGCCTCGCCGCCATCCTCATCGTGGTCGCCCGAGCCCCCTTCTCCGTTCAGCGCGCGGACTTCACCCAGCTGTCGCGTCTCGATCCGACGAACGCCCATTCCGCCGCCTTCGCCAAGCCGGTTCCAGAACATCAACGCGACCTCTGGCACCAACTCGTCGCCGAGCTGAACGTGCCGTCTGACACGGGACCATCGGACTGGCTCGGCTGGTCGCTCGAGATGCGAAACGCGCTGACGCACCGAGGACGGATCACGAACGTCTACCTGCCGCGCAGAATCTCCGGCCGGATCGCGGTACCACGCACCGGCACGCCACAGAGCCTCTATCGCTACGACCTTCACCTCCGTAGCCGGCCATGGCTGCCCGCCATCGAGGGCATGCTCGCCGGGACCAATCTGCCGGCAAGCTGGTTAGACGAGCCCGCAGGTCGCACGATTGCCGGACTCTTCCGCGAACTCGTGAAGTACACGGAGCGAGTCGTGCGATGGGCTAGCGATTGCTGGACCGACCCGGTGCAGCAAAGCCTCGTGCCGCCCGTCAAGCGTTGGGTTCTCCCGCCAGCGCCCCAGCTTCAGTTCGCTGGCATTAACCCCGGCGGCACGACGCCGATCGCCGGCGCAATCGGCGGTATCAACGAGGAGCACATCCGCCTCGCCGAGCGGCTTCGCCGCCGTCGCGCTGGCCTGCCGGATGTCGACGCCTCCGAAGAGCCGGGATAATCGCCTGGCGATCGCTTTCGCTTCTTGAGCGGTCCTGGAGTCCACGAGTGCTTCGGCGACGTGGCGGTCGCCCCGCTCCTGTGCGCCTGGCGCCGTGGCGGGTGACCGGGTTGCCACGCGGTGCGCCTGGGCGCTGACGCTCGCACTCAAGATGCCGGCCGGTCTGCCCGCACAGCGAGACCCGCCGCCGGCGCTTGGGCAGCCTTAGCGTGACGATCACCCCCTTGTGGTCGAAGCTGACGTCGGTCACGGACGCCCACCCCTCCAGGCGGAGCATCCGCTTGAATGCGGGGACGACGCGCATGTCGCCCTCTTTCGCTGGGCCGTTGAACGTGAACAGCCAGCAGCCTGCCTTGTAGGGCGGCAGCGCGTCGCCTCCCTCATCCGGACCAAATATCGCCGGCGTCCGTGCCGGCGAGCGACCCCCTCACGCAGCGTTCCTCCGTCCCGCAGAAGCTCGCACAACTCTCAACGCTCGCCAGCCGGCCAAAGCCCTGCTCAGACGCTCAAACCGAGCGCAGATTCACCCCCAGATGGAGAGGAGACCCTCAAATAAGGGGGTGTCGCTGCTTAGCCGCTGCCCGGCAGTATCTCGAACTTTGGCTTGGCTTCTTGATCGTGAGGCTCTGACATTTGAAGCTGGACCACGGCAATCTCTCCAAGGTGGCTGACAGCGCCCTGAATGAGTCCCGCTACGAACTCGGGAGTCCCTACCCGGAAATGTGAGTTGCCGCTGCGATTGGTAACACCGACGGCTATCGCGTCTCCATAGACGGCGAGGCTCGCAAATTTGTCGAGTCTGAACTCAAGCGTTCGCCGCCTCCCGTGGTACACGAGCCGCTTGTCAGTAAGCGTCAACACTCCCTCATCAGCGTCTGTCCAATGGCTCCCGAGCGTAACCGGGCTAGCAGCTCCCATGCCTATTCGGTAACGCATCCCGCCTCCCAGCGGGACGCTAATACCTTGGGTGACGAAGCGTACCTGGCGATCCGCGACCTCTTTTAGAAGGTACGCCTGTACGTCGTAGAGCGCCCGCTCGTCCTCACGAAGGATCAAAGACGTGGTGTCCTCCCCGAAGGTCCCCGGCGCGAGGAAGCGGCCACCCTGCGCCAGGGCAAGATGCATCGGTACGTACAAGTCAGAAATGACCGCTTGGCCGAACTCGGTCTGTTCGGCCATGTACACCAACACTTTCCCCATGCCATCAACGTCCAGCACCCCATCGTCGTCAAGCTGGGACTGCAACAACGAACTACCCTCCGCCACCACCGCCGCTTCGCGGCGTGCCTGCGCCTCGGCTTCTGCGCGCTTCTCGGCCTTCTTGCGGGACCGCTTCCAGAACATCCGCGACACATTTTCGCGCGATGATCGAAAGATGCAAGTCGAAGATCTGGCCGTGCGATGTGATGGGTTTGCTACTGCCCTGAGCGTTGTTGCGCGAGATTTCGCTCCACGCGTTCCAGGCGAGCCGAGATCTCCGCCTGGCGGGCCGAGATCTCTCGGACCTCGCTCAGCAGCTCGTTCTCCGTCCGGTCATCCTCGGCCTCTTTCGTGCTCTGAGAGACGCTCGCGAACCGTTCGGCGATAGCGCCGATGACCAACGCGTAGAAGCCAGTGCCGACGAGCATCACGACCACCGCCATGGCCCTGCCCCCGGCCGTCGTGGGGACGACGTCACCGTAGCCGACAGTGGTCATCGTCGCCATCGCCCAGTAGATGCCGGCCCCGATCGAGGTGCTCTCGATCGATGCGAATGCAGCGCCGCCCGCGAACGCCGTCAGAAGCGCTAGCAGCGCCGCGTACCGCAGTCCCTCGCCGCTGATCAGCATCCGCACGAGCGGTCCGAGACGCAGCAGCGGGAGAAGCCTTAGAACACGAATCACGTCCAGCGATGTCACAACGTTCGAGATGAAGGGAGGCGTGAGGATGACGATTGCTACGTCGAGCGGATGCTCGCGGACCCATCTCCATTTGGAGGGGACGACCAGGAGCATCACAACGGCGTAAGTGAGGAATGTCAGCCAAATCGCCCAGTTCAACACGTCGACTGCGGTCCGCCAGGGGTCAGGCACCGCAAGCCGCTGGACGAAGATGACCGGGATCGTCAGCCCAGCGGCGATCAACAGAGGCGCGTAGAAGCGGTCGGCGATCCGTTGGCTCCGCTCGTCCATCGCCTGCCTAGTTCAACGGCGACGCTGCATCTCCCGCCGTCTCGAGAGGAGGCGGTCGCCCTCTGCCCGCGAGCCACCGCCGCGCCAGGTTGTCCGGCTTCCGGCATAGCCTCCGTTGCTTCATGCGCTTGATCGTCGCCCGCTGCTCATTCCGCTACACCGGACGACTCGCTACCACTCTCCCTGAAGCCGTGCGCCTGCTCATCATCAACAGCGATGGCCTTTCATGGTCTGGGCGGATAGCAGTGGGCCTAGCTTAGCCTAGCTCCCCCGTCAGCTTCTTTTCCGAGCTCTCCACCAGCGGCCGTGCCGACCTTGCGTCGGCATGCCATGCCGCAACGATACTCCGCGCCGACGCCTCTGGCCAGCGGTTTTCAGCCCAGAGGTCGATTACCGCCGCGAGAGCAAACGAGGTCTCTCGCGCCCAGTGGGCACAGGCTCCGTTTTCGCCAGGGGAGGGCGCGCGAACATCATTGACGCGCACCTGCTCGCGCTCGATGGCAGGGCTCGAGTGGCCGGCCAGGAGCACGTGGCCTGTGAGAAGGCGACAAACCGCGCCGTCCCGAGGCTCAGCTTCCCGAGTGCCGCTCAGCCAGGGGTTGGGGAAGCCCGGCCAGCCAGCGCTCGCGCTGATGGTCTGGACGAGTCAGGGAACTCTCGTGGTGCCGACCGCCGGGTCCAGCCGACAGTGCTCAGATTCGTCCCTTGCACAAGCCCGGTTGGCGCCGTCGATGACGACCGCGTTCGTGCAAGAGCAGTAACGCGGGCGTTTGCTCGTCGTCGCTGATCGAGCAAACGAAGACTCGCGCAGAGCCCACGTCCCTGACTTTCGCTCCGCCTACGCGAGCCGTCGTCTCCGCCGGCGCGAACGCGGCGCTATCGGACCTCGTCCGGAGCGGTCACAAGGTCAGCGAGTACCGCGGCTACTCCTCCCGCAGGCGAAGCAGGGTGATGTCCTCCTTGCGGCGCGTGGAAACTGGTGCGTCGGGCCGTGCGCGGAGGGGTCGCCCTTCCGCATCGGTAGGCGTGATGCGGAAGGGCGAGGTCTGCTGGGGGTCAGTCGATCGCTGTCGCCTCAAGCAGGACGAGAAGCGGCGGTGCTGCGAGACGGGTGACCCCGAGCACGCTGGTTGCGAAGCCGCCGTCGGAGTTCCGGAAGCGGTCCGGAATACGTGCCCAGTGTTTGAACAGCTCGTCGACGTCCGTCGTGTAGACGTTGAGCCGAACGACGTTGGCGAGCGTCATGTCGGCGCCGGTTAGAACGGCCTCTAGGTTTTCGAGGGCCAGGTCTAGTTGCGCGGCCATATCGCCTGGATGCTGGGGGCTCCCTTCGGCGTCGACCGCGTCTTGTCCGCTGCAGACGAGCTGGCGCTGGTGGCCGTGGATGAGCTCGGCCTGATCGAATCCCAGCTTTTCGGACCAGGACCAGGGGTTGATTGGCTGTCGCTGCATGTCGTGCCTCCTCGTTTTGGGTTGCGTGTGGGTCAGTTCGTGCTGGCGAGCGCTGGCCGCGTTTCGCGGATCGTGGTGTCGGTCATTGCGCCGGAGGGCTGGTTGCCGGTGACGAGCACGAAGATCGCGGGGAGCGCGAGCAGCGCGAGCGCGCCGAGCACCCAGAACGCGGACTGGAAGCCGCCGGTGAGCGCCGTGGGTGCGGCGTTGCCGGCATGGACCAGCGTCTGGGTGTGGCTGGCCGCCACGCTCGACGCGATCGCGATACCGATCGCGCCCCCGAGCTGCTGGCTGGTGTTCAGAAGCCCGGACGCAAGCCCGGCCTGGTGCTCTGAGACGCCGGCGAGCGCGGCGATCGAGACTGGGATGAATGAGAACGCGGTCCCGGCGCCGGCGACCACCATCGGGCCCGCGAGGTTGGCCAGGTAGTGCCCGTGGACGGGCACCTGGGTTGCCCAGATCACCCCCGTGCCGATCAGCGTCATCCCGATCGCCATTACGACCTTAGCTCCCACGCGGGTCACCAGCAGCTGCGAGAGACCGGCGAGCGCGATCGACGTCAATGACGTGGCCAGCCACGCTACGCCGCTCTGAAGCGCGCTGTAGTGAAGCACCTGCTGCATGTACAGGGTGCCGACGAAGAACAACCCGAAGAAGCTGGCGCCCAACAGCAGCCCCGCGGTGTTCGCACCGGCGAGGGTGCGCAGCCGGAAGATCGAAAGCGGCAAGAGCGGCGACTCGACCCGGTTCTCGATCACCAGGAACGCAACGAGCAAAGCCGCGGACGCCGCGAGCACCGCGATCGTTCTCGTGGCGCCCCAGCCGTACTGCGGTGCCTGGGAGATCGCGTACACGAGCAGCACCAGCGCGCCTGTGCCGGAGATCGCGCCGAGCAGGTCGAACCGCCGGCGCGTCGTGGCGAGCCGGCTGTCGGGGACGATCCGCGGTGCGAGCGCCAGCGCGGCCGCCCCGATCGGGACGTTTAGATAGAAGATGTACTGCCATCCGGCGTACCGGGTGAGAACCCCGCCGGTGATCAGCCCCACGGTCGCGCCGGTGGCACCGAGCGCGCCCCAGATCCCGAGCGCCTTGTTGCGCTCGGCGCCCTCGTGGAACATGTTCATCACGATCGACAGGGCAGAGGGCAGCATGATCGCCGCGCCCAGACCCTGAACCGCCCGGCTTCCGATCAGGAACGCCTCGCTGGTCGCGAGCCCGCACGCCAGCGAAGCCGCCGTGAACACGGACAGGCCGAGCATCAAGACTCGGCGGCGGCCAAGCAGATCCGCGGCACGCCCGCCCAGCAGCAAAAAGCCGCCGAACGTGAGCGAGTAGGCGGTCACGACCCACTGCAGGCTGGTCGCGCTGAAGTGCAGATCCCGGCCGATCGTCGGCAACGACGTGTTGACGATCGTCAGATCGATGACCGTCATGAAGAACGACACCGCCAACAGCGCGAACGCGCGCCAGCGCTTGATATTTGATGATGTGGACATCGTGAGACCTCCAATGGTCTGGTCACGAAGGGACAGCTATGGGAAGAAGGAAGCGGTGTTCCTGCGGCTAAGCCGCCACGACGACGGCCTGCTTGGTGACCTTTGTGGTCATCACCTGTGTAGGCGTCGGGATGTCGCGAAATTGAGCGACGAATTTGCGCCGCCGGCGACGTCAATAGGGGTGATGGCCAATAGCGGAGGCTTCAATGCCAGGATGCAGACGTGACCGAACGCGCGCTCACGCTCGCTCTCGCCGGGGACGAGAACGCGTTTCGCGAACTAACCGAGCGCTACCGGCGTGAGCTGCAACTGCACTGCTACAGAATCGTCGGCTCGGCCCAGGACGCCGAGGACCTGGTCCAGGAGACCTTGCTGGCTGCTTGACGCGGGCTCGACCAGTTCACGGGGCAGGCGTCGATCCGGACTTGGCTGTACAGAATTGCCACCAACCGATCGCTTGACGCCCTGCGTGCAAAGGCGCGCCGGCCACAGCGCCTCGAACCGTTGAACGACCCGCCCACACCGAGCCGCATGACAGAACCGATCTGGCTCGAGCCCTACCCCGACGTACTTGTCGAGGGGATCGCCGACCAAGCACCCGGGCCCGAGGCCCGCTACGAGCACAAGGAAGCGATCGCCCTCGCGTTCGTTGCCGGCCTCCAGCACCTCCCGCCGCAGCAGCGGGCCGTTCTAGTCCTACGCGACGTGCTCGGCTTCCGCGCCGCAGAGGTGGCCGCGATCCTCGACACCAGCCAAGCCGCAGTGAACAGCCTGCTGCGACGCGCCCGCACCGCGCTTGAGGACCGCCTGCCCGCCGCCGGGCGCGACCGAGCGCCGCTGCCAAACTCCCGGCGCGAACGCGGGGTGGTGGGGCAATTCGCGAACGCGCTCGAGGACGGCGACATCGAGTCGGTCGTCGCGTTGCTCACCGACGACGCCTGGCTGACGATGCCGCCTTACCCCTACCAATACCAAGGCGGCGCGGCGATCGGAAACTTCCTGCGCGTCCGCGGCGCGCGCCACGAGACGCCACTGCGGCTCGTCCCGACCCGGGCCAACGG
The DNA here is from genome assembly GCA_963723675.1 of uncultured Solirubrobacterales bacterium. GTDB lineage: Bacteria > Actinomycetota > Thermoleophilia > Solirubrobacterales > Solirubrobacteraceae > Palsa-465. The sequence continues at coordinate 721,512 of CAVRRW010000001.1, forward strand.
TCAACCCGCCTTCGGCTGCTACTTCCCGTGCCCGCAAACAGACATCGCGCGCGCCTATGGGCTGATGGTGCTCACACTCGCGGGCAGCAACATCGCCGAGATCACCTTCTTCGCCGACAGCAGCATGTTCCCCCACTTCGGCCTGCCCCGCACCGTGCCTAAACGGCGCGGTTGAGGCGACCCAAGCATCGCCGGGTTGCGTGATCGCGGGGGCGGTTTCACGCCGACACCAGCATTTGCACCGTCGGGAAGCGCGCCCTCGTTTGCGCGAATAGCAGGGCGCGATGCCTGCTTCCCCTGCGCGAGCGCTAGCCAGCGCCGCTGCAGATCTCACTGCCGGTGCGGACGAGCAGCGGCAGCCCGCGGCCCAGGTTGACGGACGGCTGCATCCGTGACCGAGCAGCAGTTTCGCCGAGCGTCGCCAGACTGCTCCTTCAGGCGTCAAGGAGCAGCGCACGACCGTGGGCGTTGCCGAGGAGTCGGCCCCGCGAGGGGGCAGACGCTCCCGGTCGGCCAGATCCGAGCGCCGACGCGCCGCGGGCAGCCGGCAGGCGTTAGCGACACTGCATAGGTAGAGCGCAGGTTCTGCATGCCGCCTCGCGAGCCCTGCTATCGGCGACGCGCGAGCCGGACGCCCATGTCGGCACGGGCCTCCCTCAAAGACGGGCCTCCTCGTGGAGCTCCCGAAGCGATGGACCCTCCGGGGAGCACGACGGCGGAGGGTGTCGGGGGCTCCCATAGGGTATGGCGCAGAGCACGAAAGGGAAGAGCAATGCCTAAGTCGTTCGAGTGGGGCTTTCGACCCGAGATTTGCCTATCGGATCTGCCGGAAGCGACTGCCGATGTGTGCGAACTGCACCAGTTCGCCAACACTCTCGACGGCTACCACGTCTGGGGCGACGATCGGGCTGTCGCAGCCATCAGCGAGCACGTGATGCAGAGACTCCAAGGTGACGCGCCGTGCACGTCGGTTCTGAAACTCAGGACTGCCCTCTTCTGGCACGCACGAACGGCTCGGCGCACCGATGAGGTGGGATTGTCGTTGATGCCGGAGGAGGCGACGTACGAGCCCGAGATGCGGGCGCTCCTGATGCAGCTTCGGCAGTGCATGGCTTCGGGTTCAGCGGACCTCAATCGCTTCACTCAAGCGGTCCAGGGCGCGGCGGCCTCCATCCCGGTTGACGTTCATTTCGTTGAGAGTGATTTGCGTGACGCGATCGTCGACGAGATGGCGTCCCTAGGGGGGCGGAGACGTCACCCGGTCAGGTCCCACGGGCTGCGACGGAGGTGAATATGGGACGCTTGCCCGGATGGGAGCCGTCTGATCCTCCCGGGAAGTTCGACATCGCGGTTGGTCCCCCCGACCGCGAGCGGCTGGCGCAAGAAGCCACGTTGCTCGCGGAGGTCAAGTGGAGTGATCACAACACGCTGTCTCATTCGCTCTGGGATGCCGCGAAGCTGATCGCCGGCCTCGCGAGCTGCGCCGATCACGTTGTGTTGGTCGGTGGGTGGCCGACCCGGGTTTGGGACCGGGCGCCGTGCGCTGCGCTGTATCGGCCCGGCGTCGTTGACTATGCGGACCTCGCAGGACTGCCGGGAGAATGGCCCTCACTCCATCGATACAGCCAAGGCCGAGTGCTCGCCATTCCCCGCGAGTTGCGCATTAGCGGCCTCGCGACCGCATCGATCTCACGCGGCGAAGAGACCTGGGAGCTACGGGCGCTCACGATCGAGCCCGCGGCGGCTGGTTGGCTTTGGCTCAACGACGGCCTCGTCGACGGAGCGATCCCCCTCGAGGAGCGAGACCAGGCGCTCTAAGACGCGCAGGTCTGGACTGCCTATGCAAGAGGACGGGTAGCGCGCCCGCAACGGCGGCCCCGCATTCGGGCGATAAGCGCGTTCCGCCGCGGGCCTTCGGACGACCGCTTTTCAAAATTGGCCGACTGACTCCGCGCAGCCCCCGGGGCGCCGCCGGCGTCCATGTTGGACGACCGGTCCCGACTTGTCGTATCGCCCAGGCGCACGCGTCCGCTCGCTGGCCAGTGTGGCGCATGCTTTGCCCCGGAGGGGGAGCGCCAGCGGCGCGATCTCCAGACGCTCGCTCCGCGCGATCTCGCAAGTGCACCGGCGCTGTGATTCGACAGCTCGGGGGCCGGATTGGACCGCTGGGGCCCGAGAACCGAGAGCGCTACGTCCACCGGATGCAGCCGGGCCAGTGAAGGATGAGGTGCGAGGCAGGGGATGAGGCGTTGTGGTCGCGCGCGGAGAGCGGGCCGAGCGTCCGTGCTCGGCGGTGACGTCGCGCGCGGCGCAGGCGTGCACGAGACCGGGGGCGTGCGTTTGGCGAAACGGCGGAGTTTCACGCGCGCGGAGAACGAGGCCCTGACCTCGCATCCATGCTCGGTGATGATTCCGCGCGCGCGGAGATCGTGACCACCGCCCACCGCTCGGCTGGCTCCCTGATGGCGGCGTCAAGGACCGGACCTTTATCTCGTAGCGCGACATCGCTCGGCTCGCCCCCGATCCGCTGCGCGAGGTTCCACCGCGAGCACCGCCGGCGCCCGTCCTCGTCCCGGACCGGTTCCCGGGCACATGACGAAAGCCCTTCGCGACTTTCGGAGCACCAGGCGAGCAATTGCTATGTGCCTACGCAGCCACACGTTTTGGGGGATTGCAACGAGGGCACCGGGCACGCTCTCGACTTCTGTCGCACGGCTTCGCTTGCCACTCTTGCGCGCACTTACGGCACCCCCACCAGACGGTTTGGTTTGAGTATGCGGCGAGGGTCAGAGGGTCGACGTCGACGTTGCGGGTCGGGTGTAGCTCCAATGCAAGGTCGGGGCGCTTGACCGCGATAGAGCGGTGGGGGGCAACCACGCTCAGACGCGTGCGGATAGCTTCCCCGGCCTGTCGGCGCCCACAGTCGGGACATCCGCGGCCTCGGGATCGGCTGTCTGGGGTGGCTTGCCATTCATGGCCGCAAACAGCGCAGCGCCACCATATCTTTCGACCGGAGCGGGCAGCCACTGAGTAGGGGTCTACGTCCTCATTCCGGACCGGATGCCACTCGGCGAGCAGATCCGGTCGCCGGATGGCGAGCGAGCGCTCCTTCGACACTCGGCTGTTCTTCAGTGTGGCCTGCTCTCGTCCACATGTCGGGCAGCCCTCGCCGTTGGACCGCCCGTGAGGAGGCGCTTGCCAGGTGGTTCCACACTGGCGGCAGAGCCACCACACGGGTCTTCCGGAGCGGACGCCCACTCGGAATGGATCAAGCTCGCCGTTAAGATCGGGATGAAGTTCTGCGACGAGGGCGGGGAGAACTGCGCCGAGCGAGCGCTCACGTCGGACGCCTCGTCCGCGCGTACCGTGTCGCCCCGGCTTGCCGACGAATTCTCCTGCAGCTCGCCGCTTTGCTGCGTGAACGCGGAGAGCTTCGCTCATGCCGCGGGCGCACGTCGGGGTCTCGCGCAGCAAATAGAAGGCTTGTCGGTACCGGTCAAGCGTCCAGCCATGCGTTAGCCGGAGATGCGCGCTGCCTACGAACCGAAACCATCCGCCGCAGAGATGGCACTGCACCCGATCATCGTCAGAGTCGTAGACGAGCTCGCCGAGCGGTGCGAAATAAGACGTACCGTCGGGAAGCCTCCCGGTGGCGGTGATGCCTCGGTCCTGGGTCACGGCCACGCGATTGTCCCACCAGCGCCTCGGCAAAGTGACAGGACCCTGACATGGTCGCACCGGCACCACCTGGCTAGACCCCGAGCCCGCGCTGGCTGCCCGTGCGCGAGCTCATCGCCGAAGTGCAGCGGATCGTTCCGTCAGTAGGTAGTCCCGAGGTGACGCCGATGCCTTCGGGATGAAGCGCGTCGTCGCGCGCGGAGAGCTAGCCGATCGGCCGCGCTGGGGCGAGAGCTCGCGCGCGATGGAGCGCAGGCTGGATGCCGGGAGCGGCGGTTGGGCGACGCGACAAGGCCTCGCCGTGCGGTGGCCGCGCGCCGACGTGTCGGTGGCGTCAAGGCGGTTCTCAGGGTTCCCACTGGATGCCTTGATCGAGTTCGTCATGGCTGAGGCCTGGTGTGTTGGGGGTTCGCTCTTCGATCGGCCGTTGTCGGCGGACCGGCCGCCCGAGCTCGTTGAGCGCTTCGAGTATCTCGGTGGCCGCTTCGTGTCGCTCATGGCGCTGTTGGAACTGGCCGGCGGCGGGCTCCGGTCCGAGCGTGGCTGGTTTGTCTGACTCGATGTGGCTGCGGCATCGCTTGATCGTGAGTGCTCCTCGCTCCCGGGCGGCGAGGTTCGGGCCGGCGGCTTGAGGGCGAGGGCCGAGTACGACGCGCGCGTGTTCGGCTGCGCTGATCCGCTCTTGGTGAGCGTGCAGCAGCTGCTGGCCGGCTGTAAGGATTTCCTTTGGCTCGGCGACGATGGCGGCTTGACGCTCGCGGTCATCGCCCTCGAGTGCCTGTTGCTCACGGATGTGTGCTTCGTGGGCTAGCGGTGTATGGATCGAGGGGAGCTCGGGTTCTGAGCGGCTCATGTGTCGGGCGAGCGTCACGAGTCGATCTTGCTTGTCGTCGAGCTCGAGTTGGTCGAGGCTTGCGTGAATGTGGGTGCTGTCGCGGGCGCGTGTGAGGGCGACGTAGCTCCCTTCTCGGGTCGCGTGTTCGGCGAGGATCAGGTGGGTGGTGTCGGTGGTTTGTCCTTGGGCGGGGAATGGGTGCTGTACGTAGGCGAGCCGAATGTCTGCTTTGTCTATCTGGGCTCGGTCGAGCGCCACGTGCCGGCCATCGGCTAGTCCGAGGGTCAGGGTTTCGTCGTGGGGGTTGCTGTCGAGTATGTGGCCGGTGGTGCCGTTGCGGAGCTTGCCGAGGTCGGGATGGTTGATCGAGCGGCGGATCTGGATTTCGTCGCCGGCGTGGAGTCGGTAGGGCCTGCCGGCGACGTCGAAGGCATGGTCGCCGAGCTCGTTGTGTTGGGCGCGGATCGCTTGTGCGCGGGCGTTGAGCTCGTCGAGGTGCTCGTTTGAGGTTTGCGCGATCACGAGCGTCGTCTTGTCGGCCTGACGGTCCGCTTGGGCGGCCTCCAGTGCACCGTCTTCGGCGCCTTGCTGGTCGGCGCCGAGGGTGACGTGGCCGCGGCTGGCGTAGTTGCGTAGCGCCTGCTCGTGGTGGCCGTCGCGAAACAGTTTCTGATCGCGGCGGTCGGCGTGATCGTGGGCGCGGATGTTGCGCGTCAGCTCGACGTGGGCTTGGTTGGCACGGGTGGCTCGTTGGAGGTGGGGCCACAGTCCGCCGGCGCCGACCGACTGGGATTGTCTTGGGTCGCCGACCTCGATCAGCCGCGCACCGGAGGCTTGGATCGAGCAGAGCAGTCGGTGTTGCTCGCGGGTGGACGCCAGTGCGGCTTCGTCATGGATCACCGTCACGTCGGCCGCGAGCGTGACCCGGCGGGCGGTGATCGCGGTTTGCAGCGCCGCGGTGGAGTACGAGCGGGCGTGCACACCTCCCGCGGCGAGTTCGCTGGCGAGGCGCTCGGCGGCAATCGCGGCGGTGCTGGTGACGACGATCTGCTGACCCTCAGCTTGATGGGCGCGAGCGACGCCGGCGAGGACGGTGCTCTTGCCCGTGCCGGCCTGCCCCTCGATCAGCACCAGCTGTCGGTCTGAACACGCGAGCTCGAGCGCCTGGCGCTGCTCGGCCGCGAGCCTGGCGCCCTTGGTCCTTAGCTCGGTGTGGAGCGCACGTGCGTGATGTTCGATCAGCCGTCGAGGGATCGTCGCGACCCGGGCGGCGGCGACCTGCTCGGCGAGCGCAACGGTTTCGCGCTCGGCGCGACGGTGCGCGCGGGTGGTCTCGCGGCCGTCCGCCAGCGCCAACAGCTCGCCATTCCAGCGCAGCTGATCGAGCGTCGCCAGCGACTCGCGGATCGTGGCGCCGGCAGACGCTTCGAGCGCAACGGCTCGCGCTTCGCGGTCCGCGAACGTCGCGTCGAACTCCGTCAGCCGCCCCAGCAGCTCCCGGGCCATCGCGGGCTCCAATGATTGCGTGCCCATGCGCACCCGCTCGACGCCAGGAGGATCGAACCCGAGCGCGCTAGCAGTCTGTGACCAATGCCGGTCGAGGTCGCCGCGAGTCGCGAGCCTCGGCTTGGTGGTACGGGTGGACGCGGTCATGTACCGATCCTCCGCCGGAGCCAACCGGGGCGCGTGCCGGAGCTCCTCAAGCCGCGCGTACGCTCTCTGTGCGTCCTGGCCGCCCGCCGCGATGATCGCTTCCAACGCCGCATGCTTGTCGCGCAGTCGCGCGTCGATCGCTTCCGTGACCTGGTGGTGGCGGCTTGACCACCGGTCGATCAGCCGGCTGGGGACTCCCTCGATTTCGAAGTATCGCCCACCGCGGCCGGTGGCGCGCTTGATCGCGAACCCCACTTCCGCGAGCTCGTGCGCGAGCTCGGTGCGATACGCGGCGCCCAGCTCGCGACGGTGCACCAGCCACGCGCGCGACTCGATCGCGACGATCCGGCCGTCCCGTCGGACCGCCCCATGCAATAGCACATGGGAGTGAAGCTGCGGATCCGGGGGCCGGCCGTCGACCGCGCGGGCGGTGGTGTGTCGCCAGCTCGTCGCGACCAGCGCCTCCGGAACCAGCCTAACCACCGTCTCGCGATCGACCCGCTCACGGATCATCGGCACCAGCCGGGTGGCGTATGCCAGCGCCAGGTCGATCGCGTGCTCGTGCGCGCGCTCGACCCGCTCGCGCAACCCGGGTGATGCCAGCGCCCACACCGCGCTGACCGACTTCGGCGCCGAGAACGTCGCATCGATCGCCGCGACCGCCTGACCGTTCGCGCCCACGCGCCGCAACGGCATCCCGTTGTCCGGGCGGCGGACCGCCATCAGCGCGCGCAGCATCTCGCCGCTGACTGCCGCCTCGGGGTCGGCTCCGACGGCCACCGCGCCCGCCGCCCACCGTCCCGGCGCTTCGACCCGCTCCCCGTCCTTGAGGTAATAGTCGCCAAGCACACTCGGCCGCGAGCGACCATCGAGATAGTCCGCGTAGCCGGCCGCGGCGCCGGCGCCGACCTTCGCCACCGTCAGCATCGGACCGCCCTCCAGTCCGTACAGAAGGACGTCCCCAGCTTGCAAGACCTCCCTTTCAGCAGCAGCATCACACTACACGCACTAACAGTGCTAAACGCCGCGCGTCCCAAGACGTCCCCCGCGTCGCTCATCGCCCCGCGCTCCGAGCCGGCTGCTCCTCGGGCGTTTCGATGCCAACCGTGGGATGCGGCATCCGGGTCAGGCTTCGCCACGGCTCGCAGCGATGTGCCGGGGTGAGGGTCAGCAGCCGCCAGCGCAACCCGTCGAGATGCAGCCCGTGGTCCGCCGGGATGTTGGCGATGTCCCCCGGCGCGAGCACCCGCTGACGCTGCGTCGAATAGGTCCTGCTGGTCTGAGGGACAAGCGAGCCTCGCTGCCGAGACCGTGTCTCTGAGACGACCTGGCGGTCGAACTCGCCGATCGCAAGTGACAGCGCCTCGAGCGTCTGGCTATCAGCGATCCCCGGGAGGATCAGCTTTGCGCCAAACAAGGTCAAAAACCCGTCCGCGGCCGGTCCCCATCGCACCCGGGCCTGTGAGAGGTCCTGCAGCACGCAAAGCAGCACCAGGCCTTGGCCGCCGCCCTCTGAGGCGATCGCGGGCAGCTCCGGCACCGGTGCGATGTTCGCCGCCTCATCCAGCGCGAACAGCACCCGGCTGCCAAGCCTCCGCTGGTGGTGGGCGCGGTAGGTCGCAGCGCGGATCTCGGACAAGAGCCCGCACACCAGCGGCGCGGCGAGCGCCTGGTGCTCGGCGCCGGCGTGAACGTAGATCGTGTCGTTCGAGCGAACGAACCGGTCGGCATCGAAGTTGGGGCCAGATGCAGCGGCGAGCGCGGAGCGGCTTGTGTACGCGTCCAGCGCGTCCGCCGCCGCGGAGAAGATCGAGGAGCGCTCGCGGCCCTCGGTGTTCTGCAACCCGGTCAGCACCCCGCACGCCTGATCGGCCCCCGCGTCGGCAAGGAGACGTCCCGGCTCGTCGAGCTCATGTCGAAGCACCCAGTCAACGACACTGTCCACGCCGCGGCCGCTGACCGCGGCGGCGTGCAACAGCGGCGCCAACAGCGCCGCCGCGCGCCTTGCCCAATGGCTGTGGTCGGTCGTACCCACGCCCACGCCGGCGCCGAACACCATCGAGCGAGCGATCATCAACGCCCCATCCCAGACCCGGGCGCCGGTCACCGGCGACCACCGCAGCGTCTTGGCCGCCGGCGAGCGCTCGCTGCCGGCGGGATCAAACTGCCAGCAGTCTCCGAACCATGACCGAGCCGCTACTGTCGACATGAACACGTCTGGCTTGGTCGAGGTCGACACCACCGGCCCGGGGTGCGAAAGCACCGCCGGAACGATCAGCCCAGACGACTTGCCAGACCTCGGCGGGCCGAGCACCAACACCGCCCGCTCGGCACGCGCGAACGCCCACCCGGCCCGATCATCGACGCCGAGATACACGCCAGCTCCCTGCCGTCTGCTCTCATCGTGCACCGCCCAGACGAGGTCCAACGAGTTCGAGATCCCAGCCGTGGGCGAGCGCTGTTCGGCGGCCTTGTCGAGCCATACCTCAAACGCGACCGCGACCACCAGCCCTCCCCCCAGCCACGCGATCAGCCCCAGCCACGTCGGGCCGTTCGCATACCAAGCCAACAGCATCCCGGCCATCCACAGCCGAAACCACAACGGACGCTTCACCCGGGCCGGCTTCGCCGGCTGGTGCGACGGCCCCCAACCGTCGACACGCCCCGGGGAGCTCACTGCGTTCCCTTCGGCCGGATTGACTCCTGAGCGACAATCCAGCGCTCTAGTGCCTGCGCGCGGTAGCGGACATAGCGCTCGCCGACGCGGACGGTCGGCAGCTCGCCGCGCCGCGACAGCGCATACACAAACGTGCGCGGGACGCCGAGCACAGCCGCGACCTCATCGGCCGTGAACAGACGCGCCCCGGTCGCGGCGCCGTCGCCGTGAGCGATGAGTTGCTGCGGTCCTCCGGCGATGCCGGCCCGATCAAGCTGGCCGGCTTGGGTTGATGATGTGTGCGTTTGCATGCGCCACACGATCCCCCCGACGCGGGGACGTCTCAACCGCATCCCGCGACAACTCGCAAGACGTCCGGGGACATCTCGGGACATCTCGGGACGACTGCGGACAACTAGACTCAGGCAGCCGCCAAAGCTCGGCGAACACTGGAACATGGCCAACGAAAGGCTCCGCGCCGCAATCAGTCAGGCCGGCCTCGACGCCGATCAGCTCGCGGCCCTCGTCGAGGTCGACGTCAAGACCGTGCGGCGATGGATCTCCGAAGGCCGGACCCCCTACGAGCGCCACCGCACCCGCGTCGCGAGAGCGCTCGGACGAGGGGAGCGCGACCTCTGGCCAGACGCCACCGTCGAGGCGCCGCCGCACGATCCGCGGCGTGAGATCGTCGCCGCGTTCGCTCACTCGAGCGACCTGCGCGCGCCCGACTGGCGAGCGATGCTGCGCGACGCGACCGAGCAGATCGACCTGCTCGACTACTCGCTGATCGAGATCGTCAGCGCCGCCGGCGTGACCGACCTGCTCGCCGCTAAAGCCGCCGCCGGCTGCCCGGTCAGGGTGCTGATCGCGGGCATCGACTCGCTGTGGGTGACCTCGGCCGCGCGTCAGCTCGGCCACGACGACGACTACCTCGGACGAAACGACCTTCAACGCGAAATCGAGCTCGCCCGCGGCCACCTCGAGCCCCTGGTCGAACGGACCGGGATCGACATCCGCACGTTCTATGCCGAGCGATACAACTCGATGCTGCGCTTCGACGACCAGATGCTCATCACCCTGCATCTATGGGCCGTCCCCAGCGCCCAAGCTCCCCTGCTGCACCTCCGGCGCGCCGGCGACGACGGCCTATTCGACCAATTCGCAGGCCACCTCGAAGCGATCCACCAGCAAGCAAGCCAGCCGGTCCAGCCAAACCCCGAATACTTCCCCGACCCGCTTCAGGATCCCGACCGGTACCGACCCGTAACCGAAGAGCTCGCTAAGCAACGCCTTCACGAGATCCAATAGTGACACCAGCGCAACACCGCGGGCGCCGATCCACCAGCCGAAGAAGGTACGACAAACGACGACGCGAGGAGGACGTCTGCATAAACGGCAACGAATCCCGGCGAACTCGGCCCTGCGCCCAGCCCAGGAATCACCAACCCCAGACAAGCGACAGCGCAAAGGCGAATCCGAGCGGCCGCTGCGGATCTAAGGCGGACCGCCCATGCGCCGTCCGCTGATCCTCTGTCCCATGCACGCGCCGCCCGAGCCTGCGCGGGCATCACCGGAACTCAGACATCCGTCTCGGTAACGAGCTAGCTGCCCGGTAGTTAGAGCCCGTGCGACAGCGTGGCGCAGGAGCCTGTGGAACGGTTGATTGCTGCCCCAAGGCCGAAAGCCAGACTCATCTCTGGGAGGCTCCTCCCGGCGTCGGCCCAAACCGTACTTTCGGCCAAGGAGTTCGTCGGCCACAGCTGACAACCGAGCATGCTCACCCTTGGCCTGCCGGTGGGCAGACTCCTTTTTCATGCTCGTATGGCTCCTCGGCCCGAAGAGGATTCACAGGCCAAGCCTCAGGCGGTTGCGAGCGTCCCGCTATCCGCGCGCAAGCCAGGGGCGCCGCCGGAAGCAATCGGATACGCGTCGCTGCGCGAAAGGAGTCCCCGCGCTCCCGGCTGTGCAGGCGGGTGCTACGGCGAGTCACGAGTTCCGCGTCGGCTCGAGCCGAGGCACGTCCGTAGAGCGAACGCTTTGCTCTGCGGATCGGCGGGGACGCAAGTCTGAATCGTCAGCACGTAATGGCGGGCAACCGACACGATCTGCGGATTGCGCACGCGATTCCGCACACGTGATCGACCGAGTCAGTCTTCTCGTGGTCCGTCTTCCGTGCCCGGACCGGTTATGTGGCGGTGGTGAAGTAACTCCCGCAACTACCGGGTTGGCCGCCGAGTCGTGCTGTCTGCCGGGCACATAACGAGCCGTAGCTGGCTGAGGGTCCTCCTCGATCCATCTATTCGCGAGGAGGTTATCCCTCATGTTGGAGTCGTATTTCGTCAGGCCGCAGACGGTCGATCGGATCCGCGCTTCGTGGATCGGTGCGGAGGTTCAGCGCTACGTCGTCTGGCTGGACGAGCAGGGCTACTCAAGCAGGTGCGTGCTGCGGCGGGTGCCGCTGGTGCTGGCGTTCGGGGAGCTCGCACGAGCTCGTGGCGCTGGCGCGCTTGAGGATCTGCCCGAGCATGTCGAGGAGTTTGTGGCCGCGCGGATCGCGGCGTATCCGTGCGCTCGAGCCTGCGGCGAGAGCGAGACCCGTCGCCAGGTCGCCAAGGAGATCCGCAGTCCGATCCAGCAGATGCTGCGGCTGGCGATTCCCGGTTTTGTCGGTCGTGGTCGGCGGCGTCGTCCGGAGCCGTTGGTGGAGCAGCTTCCAGGCTTCTACGAGTACCTGGCGGCTGAGCGTGGCGTTCGACCCGCGACGGTCGGCGCCTATCAGCATCACCTCGCACGGTTCGAGTCGTACCTGGCGCGGATCGGCGTCGTCAGGCTCTCGGAGCTCTCGCCGCCGATCCTGACGGCGTTTGTCGCTGAGCGCGCGGCGTCCGGGCTGGGGAAGGCGACGATCCGGGATGGGTGCGGGGTGCTGCGCGTGTTCTTGCGCTTCGCGTATCGCGAGGGCGCGATCGCGAGCGATCTGAGCGGGGTGATGGACCGCCCGCAGTTCTACCGGCTGTCCAGCATTCCGCGGTCGATCACCTGGGAGGAGGTCGGGCGGGTGTTGGCCGGGGTTGACCGGCGCACTCGGGCGGGCAAACGCGACTGGACGATCCTGCTGTTGCTGGTGACCTACGGGCTCAAGGGCCCGCGAAGTCGCGGCGTTGACGTTGGATGACATCGACTGGGAGCGCGAGCGTCTGGCGGTGCCGGAGCGCAAGGCCGGGCACTCGACGGCGTTCTCGCTCTCGGCGTCGGTCGGGGAGGCGCTGGTCGACTATCTGCGCAACGGCCGGCCTGAGACTAGTAGCCGGCGGGTGTTCTTCCGAGCGGTCGCGCCGGTCGAGCCGATTGGGCACGCTGCGGTGACCGTCCGCGCCCGAAACTACCTGCTCAAGGCCGGGATCGACGTGCCGCGCCCCCGGGTCGCACACGCTCAGACACACATGCGTGCAACGGGCTCGTCGACGCGGACTTCGCGCTGAAGACGATCGGGGACTTCGTCGGGCACCGCTCCTCCAGATCGACGGAGATCTACGCGAGGGTCGCGGTCGAGCAGCTGCGCGAGGTCGCGCTCGGCGATGGCGAGGAGGTGCTCTCATGAGCTACGGCACAGAGAGCCTGGAGCGGGCTGTCGACCGGTTCCTCGAGCACAAGCGGACCGTCGGCCGAAAGTACGTGAGCGAGCAGCACGAGCTGCGGCTGCTCGTCCGCTTCGCCGCCGAGCACGGTGTGACCCGACTTGACGAGCTGACGCCGGTGCTGTTGGAGGACTTCCTGGGATCTCGGCCGCGCTCGCGGCCACGGAGCTTTAACCATCTCCTCGGCGTAGTCGGCTGTCTGCTGGACTGGGCGGTCAGCCAGCAGCTGCTTGTCGTCTCCCCTCTCCGAGCCCGCCGGCGGCGTGCGACGTCGAACCGGATCCCGTTCCTGTTTGACCAGACGCAAGCCCGGCTGCTTGACGCGGCTGCCGGCTGTCCGACAACCCGCGCGCAGTGCGCCGCGGAGCGACCTATCGGACGCTATTCGCGCTGTGTTACGGGCTTGGGCTGCGCGCTGGCGAGGCGTGTGGACTGCGGATCGGAGACGTCGACACAGCCCGTGATCAGCTCGTCGTCAGGGGTGGGTTCGGCAAGAGCAGGCTTGTCCCGCACGGACCGCGGATCGCCGCGGTGCTCGCAGGACAGCTCGAACGACGCGCCGAAGACGGCGCGGCCGGCGCCGCCGAGCCGCTGTTCAGCTTCGACGGCATCCGCAGCATCCACCCGTGCACGGCCAGCCAGACGTTTCACCGGCTCGTGCTCGCGCTCGATCTCACTCCGCCCGACGGGGTCGCCCCGCCGACGCTGCACAGCCTCCGCCACAGCTTCGCTGTTGGGTGTCTGTTGCGCTGGTATCGCGAGGGCCTGGACCCGACGGCAAGGCTGCGTCGGCTCTCGACGTTCATGGGTCACGTCGACCCGTCCTCGACCGCCGTCTACCTGACGATCACCCCAGTGCTCCTGGACGAAGCAAACCGCCGCTTCGACTGCTTCGCCGAACCTGCGTGGACAGCGATGGAGGCCTCGCGATGAGCCCCCAAGCGCCGCTCGGGCAACTGCATCACTCGTTCTTCGTCGATCACCTGATCACCGTCAAGGGCCTTCGACCGGCGTCGGTGCGCAGCTACCGCGACACGATCCGGCTGCTCGTCCTGTTCATCGCGGCCGACAAGCGCTCGAAGATCACCAAGCTGACGCTCGGCGATCTCACGTTCGAGCGCATCGTCGGGTTCATGCGCCACCTCGAGCAGGACCGCGGCAACCACATCCGCACCCGCAACCAGCGACTCGCCGCGATCCACACCCTGTTCGAATGCATCGCCACGCGCTCGCCGGAGATGCTGATGACCTGCCAGCAGGTCGCGGCGATCCCGACCAAACGCGTCCCGCCTCCGGAGACCCGGTTCCTTGAACGCGACGAGATCCAGCAGCTCCTCCAAGGCCTGCCCGACCGCTGTCGGCGCGCACTGCGTGACCGGGCGCTGATCCTGTTCCTCTACAACACCGGCGCGCGCATCCAAGAAGCCGCCGATCTGCGCGTCGAGCATCTCGACCTCTCAGAGCACCCGACCGTGCGGCTGCACGGCAAGGGCGACAAGTGGAGGACCTGCCCGCTCTGGCAGCAGACCACCCGCACCCTCCAGCAGCTGCTCGAGTCCGAGAACCCTCGCCACCACCACCCGCAGCCGCGGTGTTCACCGCGCGCGGCCAGCCACTCACCCACTACGGCATCTACAAGATCGTGCGCCGCCACGCCGCCGCCCTCGACGACCCCCGAACCAGCCGGCGATCGGCCCGCACACGTCCGGCACACCGCCGCGGTGACCTGCTGGAGGCCCGCGTCGACGTCAACGTCATCCGCGGCTGGCTCGGACACGCCGATCTCACCACCACCAACCGCTACGCCGAGATCAACACCAAAGCCAAACAAGACGCGCTGCTGAGAACCGAGCCTCCAGGTGTTTCGGAGGGATCCCGCACGATGCCAATCTGGCGCACGGACGAGACGCTGCTGAACTGGCTCGCCTCGCTCTGACCGTTATGTGCCTAGCAACGAGCCGACGACGCCGTCGACCACCGTGACCACAGACCGGATCATCCTGGTGGCCACATAACCGGTCCGGGCACGGAAGACCGAATATGTGCCCGGGCACATATTCTGTGAGCTCATAGGTCGGCGCGCCACCGAACACCGCAGCGCGCGATCCAGCCCGATCACGACCGACGGCATCGCCCTGTCAAGCAACGGGACCACCACCCGATAGCGCGACCACGCTAGGCACGCGTACAACAACACCGTCGGGCGCCCGCCCACCTTCGGGCCCGTGGGCGTAATCCCCCTGCAGCCACAACCCCGGCTCCGGGATCCACGGCGCGCGCGACGCCCAGGCTCCCGGCGCCACCGCCGCTTTCAGTCAGCAACCCACCTGCGCGTGGTCCGCTCCGACCCAGATAGGCGAGCGCGACCAACTTTCGATGCGTGACGGCTGCCCGGATCCTCCCTCCCTGAGCGCTCCACCAGCTCGTCGACCTCCCCCGAACCCGCCCGCCCCCGGGCCGTCGCTGCGCAGCCACCGGCAACCCACGAGTCCTCTCCCGAGCAGCGACCCCATACGCCACCGTCTTGAGATCGCAACCCCGCCAACGCCCCCACCCCGCGCAACGTGGCCGCCCAAGTCATACGCCTCCAAGATCTCCTTCACTTCGTCCGGTTTCTTCAACCCGCCTCCCAGTCACGTCTCAATGAGCCCGCGCCGGAGTACAGCCAGTTCAGGACAACAACCGCGGGGAGATCCATGGCCACGCATGGGGAGAATGAGTGGCCATCAGTGGGGAATTCCGATGGCCGCCGATGGGGAGAAGCGCATGGCCGCCGCCAAGTCGTCCGGTCTCGCGCTCACGGGAGCTTCGTTCATCATGGGGCCGAGTGCGCAGCCGCCATCACCATGTGGAGGCGCGACAGGCGCATGCCGAGCTTGCCGCGTGCTCGTCTGCTCGGGCGACCGATTTCCGTCCCCGGCATCGCCGCTTGCAGTCGATCCCTGAACGCGATATCGTGCTCGTGGGAAATGAAATCGCCTTTCAATGAATGAAAGACCATCGCTCTGGAGACGTGAGATGTAGGCGGACGTACCGACGCCACCGATTGCGACCGGAGTAGGAAATGGCGATACAGATCGAACAGAAATTCCCTCGCTGCCAACGCTGCGGAAAGATGATCCACTTCCGTGCAGAGCGCATTGTCGTGCCCGACAACAGCGGCACCCGAGTTGTGCTCTGCTCGGAAATCTGTCGGGACGAGTACGACGCGCTTTTTGGGCTCGCGGGCAAGGGGCGATGGACGACGGGCTCGCTCGCAGGGCAGAGAGGAACGTGACAGAGGTGGCTTACAGAGTCGGCATCGACGTCGGCGGGACCTTCACAGATCTTGCCCTATTCGACCCATTGCACGGCGACTTCCATGTGACGAAGGCACCGACTACACAGCAAAACCCGGTTGACGGCGTCACCGCGGTTCTCACCAAGACGGGAGTGTCGACGCGGGCAATTGGCGAGCTAATCCATGGCACGACGATTGCGACAAACGCCTTGCTGGAGCGAAAGAAGGCGACGCCAGGCCTGATAACAACGCAAGGCTTTCGGGACGTTGCCTTCATTCAACGCATGAATCGCAAACACCACTACGACTTGCAATGGGACAAGCCGCGGCCTTATGTCGAGCGTCGTCACTGCTTCGAGGTCGATGAACGCACGGACTATAGGGGCGAGGTGCTTGTCCCGCTCGACGAAGAGGGCGCGCGCGCGGCGGTGCGTAAGCTGCGGGACGCCGGAATTCGCGATATTGCTGTCTCGTTCCTCTTCTCATACGTTAACCCGGAAAACGAGTTGCGCATGCGCCATCTCATCCTGAAGGTCTATCCGGAGGCGACTGTTTCCCTCTCACATGAGGTGTACCCGCGCTGGCGTGAATATGACCGAACGAGCACTACCCTTGCCGATGCGTTCCTTAAATCGCTCGTCGGTGACTACCTCGGAAACCTCGCTGATGGGCTCGAACGCGAGGGTTTGACTAGGCAGTTCCTGATCATGAAGTCGAACGGCGGCATTGAGGACTACCGGGCCGCCGTCGCAAAGCCAGTCGATCTCCTCGTTTCGGGGCCCGTGGGGGGCGTGCTCAGCGCTGTCTACTTCGGGCGCCTCACCGACCGGGCTAACCTGATCTCGATGGATATGGGTGGTACGAGCTTCGACGTCAGCATGATCGAGGATGGCAAGACGAATCAGACGACCGAGTTCGAGATCGAGTGGGGTCTCCCTGTCTACACGCCCATGGTTGATGTTAAGACCATCGGGGCGGGCGGGGGCTCGATCGCCTGGATTGACAAGGGCGGTCTCATTCGGGTGGGTCCTCAGAGCGCTGGCTCCAATCCTGGACCGGCCTGCTATGGCCGTGGCGGAACCGAGCCGACCGTGACCGATGCGAACCTCGTGCTCGGCCGACTAAATCCCGGGTACTTCCTTGGCGGCGAGCTTTGCCTCGACGTCGAGGCAGCGCAGGCCGCGCTGGGGAGGATTGCGACGCGACTTGAGATGACCCTAGAGGATGTTGCTTCCTCAATCGTTGAGCTCGTCGATTTCAACATGGTGAACGCGATTCGCCTGGTCTCGATCGACCGGGGGCTCGACCCGCGCCGGTTCACGCTGATTTCCTTCGGTGGAGCTGGCTCGCTTCATGCGGCAGCGCTTGCCGAGATCATCGGCATTAGGGAAGTACTTGTGCCGGTGCACCAGGGCGTATTTTCCGCGTTCGGACTGATGACAGCCGACATGCGGGTCGACGAGTCGGTGACTGCGAACTTCCGATCCGACCTAATCAGCCTCGACCGTGTAAACGACGTGGTCAAGCGACTACGTGAGCGGGCGCTCACGCGCTTGAAACGCGAAGGCTTCGACGGTCGGCCGCTGCTCGAGCAGGTCATCGAGATGCGCTACCTTGGGCAGAACTACAGCACGGATGTGTCTATTCCCGCGGTGGCTGACGGGAGGCTGGGAGAGCGAGACCTCGCCGAGATCTTTAGCCGCTTTCATACCACGCACATGCGTCTTTATGGCTACGCCATTCCTGAGGAGATCATCGAGTTCGTCCATTTCAAGGTGGCGGCAATTGGACCCGTCGACAAGCCACGACTGCGCACTCTCTCTGCTGGTGGAACGGTCTCGCCGAAGGAGACGCGCGGTGTCTACTTCAGACCACGTGACGGTTGGCTGCAGACACCGGTCTACGAGCGCACTTCCCTCCTCGCTGGCGCCAGGCTGACCGGGCCCGCCGTGGTCGAGGAGGCGATGGCGACGACCTTCGTACACCCCGGCCAAACGACGGAGGTCGATCCTTACGGAAACTTGATCTTGAGGACGGTGCAGCACAGTTGACAGTGTCAGAAACCAGAACGAGCGAAGTCGATCAGGTCACGCTCCAGGTCGCCAATAACTATCTCGTGACGACGGCGCGCGAAATGGGCATCGCGATGCGCAACACGTCATACTCACCTCTCTTCAATGAGGGCCTTGACTTCTCTTGCGCGATCTTCGACGAGAAAGGAGAAATGATCGCTCAGGCAGAGTTCTGCCCCGCCCACCTGGGGGCGATCATCTATGTCGTGGAGTGGACGATCTATGAAATCGGCCGCGAGAACTTCGAGCCGGGCGACGTGGTCTTCCATAACGATCCCTTCCGCGGTGGGTGTCATCTGCCCGAGTACTGCGTGATCAAGCCGGTCTTCCTAGGAAGCGAGCTCGTCGGGTTCGTCTCGGTCATCGGCCACATGACTGAGGTCGGCGGGAAAGTGCCCGGGGGGTTCGCCGGCGATGCAACCGAGGTTTTCCAGGAGGGCATCCGGATTCCGCCGGTGAAAATCGTCGAGCGCGGGCGCGATATTGAGGCGATCTGGAACATCATCATGGCCAACGTCCGCACGCCGCGTATGTCGTACGGAGACATGAAAGCGATGATTGGCTCGCTGTACGTAGGCGAACAGCGCCTTGTAGAGGTAGTCGAGACCCACGGCATCGAGCAGTTCCGGGCGATCAAGGAGGCCATTAAGGATTACTCCGAGCGCCGCATGCGTGCTGAGATCGCGGACATGCCGGATGGCGTGTACGAATTTGAAGACTACGTGATCGATAACGACGGGATCACGAACGAGCCCGGAAAGCTCAGAGTGAAAGTGACAATCGACGGCGAGCATATGACTGTCGACTACGTGGGGTCCGACAGGCAGCGGCGTGGGCCGGTGAATTGCACCTATGGCGTAACGGCCTCGGCGACCTACAACGCACTCCTACATCTGACCGACCATTCGATCCCCTCCAACCATGGCTGCTATCGGCCGGTTCGGATCATCGCCCCGCCAGGGACGATTGTGAACGTCGAGTATCCCGGCGCGAGCGTCGGAGGCAACTCCGAGATCCACCCCCATTTGGTGATGGCCATCTACGGTGCTCTCTCGGAAGCGCTGCCTGAGCGGGTGTCCGCGCACGACGGTGGAACGTCGGCCCTCTTGGCGATCGGCGGCGTGCACCCGGACACCGGGGACGTGTTTGCGAATTTGACCAACGAGGGGTGTGGCTGGGGCGGCCGGGCGTCGAAAGACGGGAACAACGCGCTCTGCATCCCGAACGGTAACTGCGCGCTTCAGCCGATCGAGATCCTGGAAGGCCGATACCCGATTCTTCACGAGGCGTTGGCGATCCGAGCAGGGTCGGCGGGCGCGGGACGCAACCGGGGTGGCTTCGGCTATTACCGCCAAATTCGCGTCCTCTCTGACGAGCTCCGCGTCTCGTGTTTTATCGAGAAGGAGAAGATTCGTCCATGGGGACTTTTCGGCGGCAAAGAGGGCAAGAACGCCGGCATCTTCGTCTCACGCAACGGCGGCAAGACCTTTAAGACCGTCGGTGAGCTCTTTGGCGTGGCGTGCAACGGCAAATTTTCCGATGTGTACCTGGAGCGAGGCGATTCGATTCGAATCGCCACGTCGGGCGGTGGCGGTTACGGCTCGCCGCTCGATCGAGATTTCGAGCGAATCGAGGAAGACGTTCGGCAGGGCTTTATCCCGATGGCTCAGGCCGAGGAGGAGTACGCGGTCGCGTTTTTGCCGGATGGCGTGCGGATTGATCGCGAGGCGACGGCGACGCTACGCGCCTCGCTGACACGAGAGGAGGAGGAGGCGTGACCGTAGAAGCCCGGGCCGTCGACCAGCGGTCGGCCGTGACTCGGCTGACCGGGTTGGTGCCTCCGATCGCGACGCCGTTTCGAGACGGTCAGCTCGACTTTGACAGCCTGAAGCGGATGCTCGATCACATCGCGGGCAGCATCAGTGGCGTGCTGGTCGGGGGCAGCGTTGGCGAGACGCCGAGCCTCACGCTCGACGAGCGCATGCTGCTCATGCGCGCTGTGGCGGAGCACCTGGGAGATGACTTTTCTCTCGCTGTTTCTATCGCTGACAACGCTATCGGCAACTCACGTCGGTTGTCTGAGGTCGCCGGAGAACTGGGCGCTGACCTCCTGATCGTGTCCTGCCCGAACTACTACACAAACGATCGCAGGATGCTCGAGGAATACTGGGCGGAGCTATCGAGCTTCGCGAGTGCCGATCTTTGCCTCTATGACAATCCGATCGCGAGCAACACGCCGCTCTCGGTGGTGGACATCGCCGCCTTGGCCGCGGCGACGCCTCGGCTGACCCACATCAAGGTCACTGACACCGCGATCGAAAAGGTCGAGGCACTGCGGCGCGAGACTTCGCTCGTTATCCACTCGGGCGATGACGCCGTACTCTGGCACCAGCTCGCACGCGGCGCGGAAGGTGCGATGGTGGCGCTGCCGATGATCTATCCCCAGCGGAGCGGTGCGCTGTGGAGGGCGTTCGCCAGCGGCGCTCTGCCCGAGGCTTACGAGGAGTACCGCTGTGTGTCGAACTTCATTCACGTTTCGCTTGGGGCCCCCGATTACGTTGCCGTAATCAAGACCGTATTGCACTGGCGGGGTGTTATCGAGTCGCCCGAGGTGCGGTTACCCCTCGTCTCGCCTTCGCGTCGGCGGATCGAAGAGGTCATTGCTTCCCTATGAGCGCGTGAGCGAGCTCGACGGGCATGTCGCGATCGTCACCGGCGGAGGCCGTGGCATCGGTCGCTCCATTGCCACCTACCTTGGTGAAGCCGGCTGCCGCCTAGCGCTCTGTTCTCGTGGAAGCAGTGCCATCAGGGCGGCAGAGGAACTCGCAGAACAGGGGGTAGAGGCGTTCGGGCGCACGGCCGACATTTCGCGGCCCGAGGAGTCAAGAGCGCTCGTGGCCGAAGTTCTTGCGCGCTACGGGCGGCTGCACATCCTCGTCAACAACGCAGCCATAAACCACTCGGGCACCGTCGCGAGCATGAGCCAGGAGCATTTCGACGAAATTTTTGCGACCAACGTGCGTGGATTGTTTTTCGCGGTGCAGGCGGTATTGGACGAGATGGCCGGTCGTCACAGCGGGCGCATCGTGAATGTAGCCTCCTTCGTCGCCCGCTCGCCAACACCGCTCTACACCGCCTACGCAGCGTCCAAGGCCGCCGTGCTCTCGCTGACACGCGGAATGGCGCTCGAGCTTGCCGAGCATGACATCAACGTCAACGCGGTCTGCCCTGGCAACGTGTGGAGCGACATCTGGGAGACCTCGACAGCTGAGCTCTCGGCCATCACCGGTAAGAGCGCGCGCGACTTCTTTACCGAGACGATCGCGCGGCAGCCTCTCCCACGTCCACAGACCGGCGAGGACATCGGTGCGGCGGTCGTCTATCTCTGCAGTGAGTCGAGTCGGAACATCACAGGCGAAGCGATCTACATAAGTGGAGGTCTTTAGTACATGGCGTTCAGTCCGATCACGACCACAACGTCGCAGGACTCCATGGTGCGCGCGCGCAATGAGTTCGTGGATCCGATCTTCGACTCAGCGACCGGCACGGTGGAACTGGCTGCGGGACTCCGAATGCGATGTGCTCCAGCGGCTGCCGGCCTCGCGGCCGAGCGCGACCAGAGCGTCGTTGCGATCGATGACCCGGTGCTGCTGCGAGTCATCGAGCGTGGTCGGCTTGGCGGAAGCCTCTCCTACCGCATGACCTATGAGTTCTTTCAGACCCGCAATCTGCATGTGTATGTGCGCATAGAAGCACAGAAACCGCTTGAGCTCGAACGCCTCGAGCTTCCCCAAATCACGCTCGAGCAGCATAGCCTCGCCCTCCACGAGGGCGACGACCTTGCGCGCGGAGAGCGCTTCATCGATCTCCGGGGCGAGCCGATCTCGCTCGGAGTAGTTGTCAAGAAGTTCCCGTGGCTCGCCCGGTGGAATGACGTCGGTTGCTTCGGCCACCACGTGCTTGCGGGTGCGCGGGTGGTCTGTTCGGCCGCGCCCCCAGCACTCGCGTTACGGGTGCCGGGTCCGGTCCGACTCGAGCCCGCCGAGACGGTGGAGGCGGCTCTCTTCCTGCGGCCGCACGAGGATGCGGCGACGGGGGTAAGCACCGAGGCTACACACCAGCATCCTGACGAGGTCCGGTACGTGCCTGAAGGCGAGTACCTCCACAGTTTGCTCTGGGAGACCGAGGAGGTCTGGCTCGGAACGCCGATTGTCGATGGCTGTCCACAGCGGCCCAAGGACCAATTGATCCCGCGGCCGCTTGGCCTCGATGTCCTTGCCCGCAAACGCTTTAGCTGGAACAACGAGGACTTCAGTCTCTGGCAGCTGACGGGTAAAGACCGCTACTGGGAGTCAGGTGTTAAGAAGGCCTACGCTCTGCTCGCCACGCAGAATTCACATGGCGGGTGGTTCGAAGGGGTTGAGTTCTATAACCTGCCGCCAAAGCATCACCAGATGTACGACACCTACATCGCCGGCCTGTTCCTGCTCGAGGCCTATGACCTCACTGGATCTGAGAAGTTCCTCGAGGCTGCCGACCGGGCCAAGCACTTCTGGACCTCCGAGCTTCCACCCGCGAATGGCCACACAGAGGAGGGTCCCAACGCCTGGTGGTACCGGTGGGGCGGGTACATCAACGAGTTCGGCTACACCGATGAGCGACGCGTTCTCAATACGCACGCCGGCGCCACCGAATTCTTGGCGCTCCTATATGAACGCACTAGTGATGACGGCGCTCAACGAGGGATGGAGAACGGCATCGCTGCGTTCAAGTGGGGTCTGGAGCGGGGCATCCAGAAGGGCAATGGCCAGTTCCTCTACTGCCTAAGCCAGATCGATCCGACGCTGGAGCGTCCAGGGGATCCTCCATACTTGCAGCTCGACCTGGTCCCACAGATCGAGGATGTCTATACGGTCGCCTCGAGCTACCGCCTCTTGATGGCGAATCGGATTGTTCGTGACGCAGAGGTCGACGCCGCGATCAGGCGTGCGCTGGACTACTGGTGGACGGGCTACAAGGAGGGAAGGGTCTACACCTATCGCGCCTACGCCGTGCTGGCCTATGCCCTCGCCGCCGGCGAGCTGGACCTTGCCTACGCGCTTGCGCTGCCAGCCCTGCTCAAGCAGCCCCAACACTTCACCTCAATGCAACGCGGACTCTCGAGCTTTGTGGCGCCGGCCGGCCTTCCGGGACTGCGGGTACGGGTCGAGGCGCTCAGCCAATCGCTCATCGAGCCGATCTTCCTGCGGCGAACGAATGACGAATTCCTGTTCGCGCTTGTTAACATTGAGTTCCCGCAGCGCGAGGTACCGGTCACTGTAGAGTTGCCCGCGGGCGTAGGGGCGAAAGATGCAATGGAAATCGATCCCGGAACGCTGGCGCAACGGGAGCTGCAGCTCGCACAACGTGATGGGAAGGCATCTCTCATCGTGCCTGGGCTTGCCGAATTCGGAGTCACCGTCATCCGACTTCGACTGAAGCGTTGACCATGCGCATAAGCGCTGTCGAGACGTGCGCAATGGGCACGAGTTGGCGAAACCTGATCTTCGTCCGAGTGCGCACGGATGAGGGCGTACACGGCGTCGGCGAAGCGACCGTGCAGAACCGCGAAGAGAGCGTGCTGGCGTATCTCGACGCCGCTGCGCGACGCTTCGTGGTCGGCAGTGACCCGTTCGACATCGAGGACCTCTGGCTACGCATCTATCGCGACGATTACTGGCGAGGTGGTGTAATACAGACGACCGCCATGAGCGCGATCGAGGTTGCTTGCTGGGACATCGTTGGTAAGGCCGTTGGACAGCCGATCTACAAGTTGCTCGGCGGCAAAGCCCATAGCCGCCTGAAGTGCTACGCGAACGCCTGGTACACGGTCGAGCGTGAGCCAGCCGAGGTGGCCGAGCGCGCCAAGGAGGTGGTGGCGAAAGGCTACCGTGCTCTTAAGATCGATCCCTTTGGCGCTGGGTTCTACGAGCTCGATCGCCGCGAACGGCTCCATTCGGTCGCGCTTGTGGAGGCGGTTCGCGACGCGGTCGGGCCTGACGTTGAGGTCTTCGTCGAGGGGCATGGACGCTTCAGCCCACAGGTCGCGATCGAGATCGCACGCCAACTCGAGCCCTTCGATCCCGGCTGGTTTGAGGAGCCAGTGCCTCCGGAGAACCTCGCCGCACTACAGCGAGTCAAGGAAAAAGTCTCGATCCCGATCGCGACCGGTGAACGGATGTTCACACGCTTCGCCTTTCCGGAACTTCTGAGGCGTGGAGCCGCCGACATCATCCAAGCTGATCTTATCCACGCCGGTGGCATCCTTGAAATGAAGAAGATCGCGGCGATGGCGGACGCGAACTATCTCCTGATGGCACCGCACAACGCGAACAGTCCGCTCTGCACGATGGCGTCGCTGCACTTTGGTTTCTCGACCACAAACTTCAAGATTCAGGAGACGTTCGATGACTTCAGTGACCCCTGGATCTGGGATGCTCTGCCTGGCGCGCCGCGACAACGCGACGGCTACTACCTTCCGCCAGACGCGCCTGGGCTCGGGGTTGATCTCGACATCGACGTCATCCGGGAGCACCCCTACAGAGAAGGACTATTCAACCTCTTTGCAGAGGATTGGCACAAGCGGCAGTTTGCTGTTGGATGACTGGTGGCCGAAGGCAGTGCGTGGTGGTCGCGGGTGCGGGGTTCCCGACCCTCGACCGCGAGCGTGACGTCCTTGACCCGATCGGGGCCGAGGTAGTAGACGCTCGCACCTTGCCCCACGAGGAGACTATGACGCTTTGCCGACGAGCCGACGCCGTCATGAGCGACTACTTTAGCTGGACCGCAGACGCTATCGAGCAGCTCGAACGCTGCCGCGTCATCTGCCAGTACGGGGTCGGCTTAGATCAAATTGACGTCGCCGCAGCCAATTCCGCCGGCATACTCATTACCCACACCCCCGAGTACTGTGTCGACGAGTTGGCGGAGCACACGCTGGCGCTACTGCTCGCTGCCGCGCGCAACGTGGGACGGTATGACCGCTCCGTCCGTGACGGTGAGTGGGACTACAAGAGTGCCGGAACGATGAGACGGCTTCGCGGACAGACCCTCGGTCTTGTGGGCTTCGGCCGGGTGGGCCGTGCCGTGGCACGGCGGGCTCGGGCGCTCGACCTCCGGGTGATCGCCTGCGATCCCTATCAGCCGACGGAGGCGTTTGCGGAATTTGGGGTCGAGCCACTGCCGTTTCGGCATCTGCTGCGCGAGTCCGACCTCGTTAGCCTGCACTTGCCTCTGACCCAGGAAACCCGAGGCGTGATTGGCGCCGAGGAGCTCATGTTGCTGCGTCCTGGCGGCATTTTGGTGAACACTGCCCGCGGCGGGCTCGTCGACCAGCAGGCTCTGGCCGATGCCCTCGAGTCCGGGATGCTGGCGGCCGCCGCTGTCGATGTGCTGGCACAAGAGCCCCCCGACGTCGATGAACGGCTTTTGCGGCTTGAGAACATCACGCTCACACCGCACGCTGGGTTTCTATCAGTCGAGTCGCTTGCAGCTTTGCAGACAGACGCTGCCGAGGAAGTTCGCCGGGCGCTCTCGGGCGAGCCGCTGCGTTACGTCGTTAACGCAGAAGCAGCTGCTGTAGGCGGGCCGAGACGACACGACCGTCGAGGGTGATGGGTGATCTAGTGAGCGTCAACCCAGGTCATGAGCGCGTTGGCGACGGGGGGGAGCTCCTCGCGCAAGGAGCCCGGGCGAGCCACGGCCTCCTTCGGAAGACAAGGTTGCAGTGTCGTCTGCACCGAGACCTCGGCCAGATGGTCCGTACACAACACCAGGAGCCGCCAAAGTGGATGGCGATGTTGCCTCGAAGCCACTGAATTGTATGCAGCGATGACGTTGCGGGGTGCACCCACGAAGCTTCTGGACGGCCGCCGGGTATTGATCACTGGTGCCGCAGGCGGGCAGGGTGCTGCTGTCGCGCGGAAGTTCGTCGCCGAGGGGGCCCACGTCGCATTAACGGATCTGCTCCCAGAACCACTGGAGCACCTGCTTGCCGAACTGGGTGGAGCGAGGGTTGAGGCGGTCGCGCTTCAGGGCGACGTTCGAGACGAGGACCAAGTCGCACATGTCGTCCGCCGCGCCGTGCAACTGCTGGGCGGTCTGGAGGTTGTCTATAACAACGCGGGCGTTTACTGGGCGTCTCGTGACGCACCGGTGGATCGCCTGGACACCAAAGTGTGGAGCGAGATCCTCTCCATTAACACCACAGGCATCTTCCTCTTCGCCAAGCATGCACTACCGCACCTACTGGCAAGTGACGGGGGCGTGCTGTTGAACGTCGCTTCGGTCGCAGGCTATGCCGGAGACTCTAAGTGTCACGCATATGCGGCGAGCAAAGGAGCTCTTATCGCGCTCACGAAATCCATTGCGCAGTGTTACGGGCATCGTGGACTTCGCGCCAACGTAATCTGTCCGGGATTCATCGCTACGCCAATGGTCGACTGGCTGCTTTCAGATGAGTCGGCGACGCGGCGGGTCACTAATGCCACGGCACTTGGCCGAGTAGGCACGCCTGAAGAGGTCGCGTCTGTCGCGGCGTTTCTCGCGTCACATCAAGCGTCGTTCGTGACCGATACCGTAATTGCCGTCCATGGGGGTCTGGTCAAGTGAAGCGTCTCGAAGGTCGAGTGGCGATCGTGACCGGCGCTGGGCAGGGCATCGGCGAAGCAATCGCCAAGCGCTTTTCCGCGGAGGGCGCGGTGATAGTGGCCGCCCACCGCAACGAGGAAAGTGGCGAGCGGCTCACAGAGGCGATTCGGGCTCGCGGCGGGGAGGCGATCTTCGTCCGCACCGACGTAACGCGTGAGGAGGATCTAAAAAGGCTCACGATGCACACAATGAGGAGTTTTGGCCGCATCGATGTGCTTTGCAACAACGCTGGCGTCGGACTTCTCCGGTCAGTTGTTGAATCGACGCAAGCGGATTATGACTACGTGATGGATGTTAACGTTCGGGGCGTTTTCTTTGCCTGCAAGCACGTCCTTCAAGTGATGCTCGAGCGCCGAGTCGGCAGCGTCGTGAACATCGCATCCGTAGCCAGCTTTGTCGGCTTCCGCCGAGACGCCGCCTACTGCGCCTCAAAGGGCGCGGCCCTGATGCTGACGCGGCAACTAGCGCTCGACTACGCCCCGTACGGCATTCGCGTGAATGCGCTCTGCCCGGGCTTCATCGAGACACCCGAGTTGCGCCACTACGTCGAGCAGCAGGCCGACCCGCAGGCAGCTCTCGCCGACGTGGTCTCGCTTCACCCTCTCGGAAGGCTTGGCAGACCGGACGAGGTGGCGGCGGCAGCTGCGTTTCTTGCCAGCGAGGACGCCTCATTTGTTACCGGTGGGGCTTTCGTGGTTGACGGAGGCTTGCTTGTCCAGTAGGCGCCGCTTCGCCCCCCTCCGCGTATCGATCGACTAGCCGCGAAACCCGTGTTAGAAGCGTGTTTGCCCCCCTTGCACCTGGATGCCCGTAGGCGCTAATGTATTCCTGAAAGGAGCTTTCGCTCAGTGAAAGAAGTCGCAGAGGAGACTCGCTACGGTGTCGCCGCGGTCGATCGCACTGTGCTGATTCTCAACGTCTTGGATCGCGAGCAAGATGCGCTCCGTCTCGCCGAGGTGGCCCGCCGAACTGGACTCAGTGAGCCCACCGTGCTCCGCTATCTCGCAACCCTCTGTCGACACGAACTCGCTGAGAAAGACAACCTCGGGCGTTACCGCCTTGGGATCGCCCTTTTCCGCCTCGGGTACCGAGCACTCGGCGTGTCGGACCCGCGCAACGTGGCCCTTCCCTACATGGAACGCTTGCTGGAGAAGTTCGAGGAGACCGTGAACTTCGGCATGCGCCACGGAGACAAACTTGTCCTGATCGAAGTGCTCGAAAGCCCGCGGTCAATCAGGAAGGGCGCGACGATTGGCGAAGAGGATATTTGGCACGCGTCCGCGCTGGGCAAAGCGATACTTGCGCATCTGCCCGAGATCGAGGCACGCGGGATCCTGAGCCGGCGCGGCTACGGTGGCTTCACCGAGCACACGCTTACGTCCTTTGCGGCGCTTGACAAAGCGCTCGATGATGTGCGCCGACTCGGGTATGCGACCGATGATGACGAGTTTGAAGAGGGGCTGCGCTGCGTTGGCGCTCCCGTCTTCGATCAGCGTGGAAGACCGAGTTACGCCATCAGCGTTAGTGCGCCGGCGAGTCGGCTGCCGCACGACCTCATTGGCCTGGTCGGCCAGGAGGTCGCGGCGGCGGCCGCGGCAATTTCTGGGGGAATTGGCTATGTGGCGAGAGACCGAGATGCCTGAAGATGAACCGGTCCGCCAAACCTCGAGTTGGCGCCTGCCTCGGATACGGCGAGGCTCCACCACGCAAAGCACCCTCGTGCCGTTGCGTGGGTGGGCGAGGCTCCCGTGACGACGCTCGAGACTGTGGGGCTGACGAAGTCCTTCGGCGGGGTTCTCGCCGTCGATTCTGTTGACTTTCAGGCCAAACCAGGCGAGGTCCACGGCTTACTTGGCGAGAATGGGGCCGGCAAGTCGACCTTCATCAAGCTGCTCGCAGGCGTGCTGCGTCCGGATGCGGGTCGAGTAAGTCTGGGTGGCTTGCCACTTATTTCGGGCCGTCACCGCAGCCGATTTGGTGATGTGGGCGCCGTATTCCAGGAACTCTCGCTCGTGCCTGATCTCACGGTTGCAGAGAATGTGTGGATAGGACGAGAGCCATTAAATCGCCTTCGCGCGGTGTCGAGCCGAGCGTTGCATCGACAGACCAGGCAGTTATTCGACGAGATTGGCATCGAAGACATCGACCCAAAACGCGAGGTTCGCCTTCTGTCCGTCGCAGATCGCCACTTGGTCGAGGCGGCTAAGGTGCTCTCGACTCACCCTCAAATCATTATCTTCGATGAGACGACCTCCGCGCTGGCCCCTAGAGAGACCGAGTGGCTCCTATCGCGAGTGCGGTCGTTAGCGACCGAAGGTCGTGTGGTCCTGTTCATCTCGCACCGGCTGGCAGAAGTGCGCGACGTTGCGGACTGCATCACCGTGTTCCGCGGTGGGAAGAACGTGGGGATCCGTTACCGCCACGACTACGACGAGGACGACTTGGTCACTTTAATGCTGGCGCGCAAACTCGACCGTTTCTATCCGCCCAAGGATTCGCCGCCGGCCTCGTCTGTGACGCTGCGCGCGAGCGGATTGGACGACGGCCGGCGGCTGCGGGGCGTCAACTTGGAGATACATGAGGGTGAGGTCCTCGGTATCGGCGGACTCCAAGGCCAGGGGCAGGCGCAGCTATTCCTTGCCCTTTATGGCGCCCACCCGATTCGGCAAGGCGTTGTCGAACTGATGGGCAAGCCGGTGCGCCTGCGGAAGATTCGGGATGCGCTATGCGGCGATGTCGCGCTGGCGCTCGTACCGGAAGATCGCCGCAACCAAGGACTTCTCTTGAAGAAGTCGATTCGGGAGAACGTCAGCCTTGCGATCCTCCGGCAGCTAGCGCGCTTTGGAGTAATTGACAGCCGCAAGGAAAAGAAGGTCGTCGAGGAAGCAATCTCGCGTTTCCAGATCGTCGCACGCAATCAGGAGCAGGACACCCAATGGCTCTCAGGAGGAAATCAACAGAAGGTCCTCATCGCGAAGCTGCTACTGACGAATGCGCGAATACTGCTGCTTTTCGACGTCACGCGCGGCGTGGACGTAGGGACCAAGGCCCAGATCTTTACGTTCATGCGCGACCTTGCGCGCCAGGGATATTCGATGCTGTTCTACTCGACGGATGCCGGCGAGCTCGCGAACATGGCCGATCGGGTGATGGTCATGGCCGAGGGCCACATAGTCGCCGCACTAACTGGTGAGGATTTGACCGAGGAGAGCATTGTGAGAGCGGCGGTCCGAGGCGATAGAAGA
This sequence comes from uncultured Solirubrobacterales bacterium, assembly GCA_963723675.1. Taxonomy (GTDB): domain Bacteria; phylum Actinomycetota; class Thermoleophilia; order Solirubrobacterales; family Solirubrobacteraceae; genus Palsa-465. The sequence continues at coordinate 751,257 of CAVRRW010000001.1, forward strand.
CATGCCTGATCACGCTGTGGAGACCAGAAACCGCCCCGCCGAGGCGAGCCTTGCAGCCCCCGAGCGGCGCAAAACCGCGTGGGAGAGATGGCGTGGCCAAATGCCGCCGCTCACCGTTAGTGCGCTTTGGGCGTTTGTCGGCGCCCTGTTTATTGTCTACGTCGCGCTGCAGCCGAATGTACTGGCGCTCAGTGAGCTCGGAACAATCGGCATCGGCGCGCTCGTCCTGAGCACCGTGGCCGTTGGGCAGACAATTGTGATTCTGACCGCCGGTATCGATCTGTCTGTCGGGGGCATGATGTCGTTCGGTTCTGCACTGATGGCTACCCAGATGCACACCAGCTCGATCGTGTCGTGGACACTTGCGGTGTTGGCGATCGGGGCTATCCTCGGTGCCGTAAACGGTTTGATCATTACCGCTTTCGCCATGCAGCCGTTTATCGTGACCCTCGCGACATGGTCGATCCTCGCCGGCGCTGCCCTCGTGATTCTGCCGACCGCCGGTCAGCTCGTACCGACGCAATTCGCGGGCTTCATCTACGGTGGTGTCTTTGGGGTTCCTATTCCACTTGTACTAATGATTGCACTTGCCGCCGCCTGGCTGTGGCTAAAACGCACGCGAGTGCTGCGGCGGGTATATGCGATCGGATCAGACGAGGAAGCGGCGTTCCTGTCCGGGATCCCAGTTAAGAGAACGAAGGTTCTGGCCTATGCTTTGTCTGGCCTACTGGCAATGGCAGCCGCGATTGTCTACACAATGCAGACGAGCTCAGGGGACCCGACGTCCGGCGACCCATTTATCTTAACGTCGGTGGCCGCGGTGGTGATCGGGGGCACGAGTCTATTCGGCGGCCGTGGAGGAGCCGGCGGCACAATAGCCGGCGCCCTGATCCTCACGCTTATTGCGGACGTCATGTTTGCCGTGGGGGTCTCGCAGTTCTGGACGCCCCTGGTCCAAGGGGCCCTGATGATCCTGGCCGTGTTGGGAGGAGCGGCCGCGACCAGACGCACGCGGCGGTTGGAGCGAGGACTATGAAGATCCTTGCGTCCGATCGGGCTCGAGCCGCGGTGAGCCGACACCGGTCTATCGGGATCGCCTACGTGCTGCTCTGTGTGTTGTTCATAACCACGACCGCGATCTCGCCGAGCTTTGCGAGCGTGAGTGAGCTCGCCACACTGGCTACACAGGCGTCCTTTATCGGTCTCGTCGCCCTCGGTCAGACATTCGTCATCATTGGCGGAGGCGTCGATCTGTCCGTCTCGGCCGTAATCAGCGGAGCCGCAGTGATGGTGAGTGCTTTGGCTCATGGGAGCGACGCGTCGCTGGGCTGGATCATTCCACTGCTGTTCGCGTTTGCGATCTGCATTGGACTCGTGAACGGTGCGGGCGTGGCACTCGGCGTCTCGCCGATCATTATGACGCTCGGCATGCAGGGTGTCGTCGGAGGAGCACTGCTGGTCTACACTCGCGGAACCGCTGGCGCCGCGCCACCCCACGCCGTCGCGTGGCTGGCAACTCACAGATGGGGGCCGGTGCCCGTAGACGTAATCGTATGGGCCGCGCTTGGTACCGCCGCCGGTTTCGTTCTACGCAAAACGATCTACGGTCGACACCTATATGCGATCGGGTCTGGCGCCACGGTCGCGCGCTTCAGCGGGGTAAACGTAGTTGGCGTCCAGATCGTGAGCTACGTAATCAGCGCGGTCGCGGCAGCGGCAGCGGGAATCCTGCTTGCAGGGTACATCGGGCAAACATACTTGACCCTCGGTGATCCTTTCCTCTTTTCGTCGGTTGCTGCGGTTGTGATCGGCGGCGCCTCCATTCTTGGCGGCAGCGGCCTGTACGCCGGTACGGTGGCTGGGGCGTTGATACTAACCGTACTCATCAGTCTTCTGGACATCCTCAACCTGAAAGAAGGCGTATTGGAGATGATTTATGGGGCCGTCATACTTGTGACGGTTGGCCTCTCGACGGCGCGCTCCCGCACCTCAGGAACTTCGTAATGGCCTGAGATGCGAGCACGCAGAAATGTAGATATCCATATCCACGGAGGAGAGTGACATAGATATGGCACCAAGGAAGCGCGTACTAACTCTGGCGACGATAGCGATCATCGCGATCACTGTCGTTGAGGTCGCTGGGTGTGGAGGTACGTCCAAGTCCTCGTCGACGGGCTCACCCGGCGCAGCGGCAAAGACGAAGACGTATAGCATCTACTATTCGACCCCATTCATTGGCAACGGGTGGCGGACGCAGGCGATTCACACCACACAGGCGGTTCTGAACCATGAACCGCTGAAGGGAAGAGCGCATGTCACGATCGCCGTCTCCGCGCAGAACACGGCTCCATCGCAGATTGCGTCGTTGAACGACATCATCCTGAAGCATCCCGACGCCATCCTGCTCCAGCCGTCAGTGCCGGCTGCGTTGCAACCCGTGGTACAGCACGCATGCAACGCTCACATCGTGGTAGCGGTATTTGACTCGCCTGTCCCGAACGCCTGCACCTATGGTACGTTTATGAGCTTTGTCACGATCGGTCAGTCCCAGGCTAGGTGGATAGTCCAAACCCTGCACGGCAAAGGGAAGATTTTCCAGGACCAGGGGCTTCCCGGAACGCTCGTCGCCGCCCAGATCGTCCAAGGGCAAGACAGCGTCTTTAAGAAGTATCCCGGGATCCAAATCGTCGGGAAATTCTATAGTCAATTTGCAACCGGTCCGGAGGAGCAGGCGGTGTCAAGCCTGCTCGCGGCACACCCGGATGTCACCGGCGTTGTGACCGAGGCCTACATTACCGGTTCGTTCAAAGCGTTCGCGAACGCAAAGCACAGGCTTGTGCCGTTTGCCGGCTTTGCCTACAACGGGCCGATGGTGGACTGCGGAACGGTGAAGGGCGCCAATTGCTTCCTCGCGTCGGATCCCCCTTACCAGGCGGCGTACGCCCTGAGGAGCGCGATCGATGTCCTGGACGGCAAGGCGGCGCCTCACCGCACCATTTTGCCCAGCCAATGCTTTACTACGAACGGCTCATCCCCCCCGGGCGAGACGTGCGCCAAAATCCAGGTCGGGGTAAACGCGTTCCCGGCCGGGTCGTCGGAGAACGCTTCACCAGTGAGCCCTCCGTGGGTGCAGCCGCCACTGACGGTGAAGGAGGCCACCGGGGCGTAGCACGAATGTATGCGGTCGACGCGGCAGCGGCTCGCAAGGGTTGCTGCCGCGGACGTCGTTGGCGGTCACCGCGCGCATATGTACAATCCGGCCGGTAGGCGCTTTGATCGTGGCCGGGTGTGTCGCCTTATCCGCCGGCACGCCTCGCCGCCGAGTGACTGGAGCCGGGTTGGTTCAGCGCTTTCGTATTGCCTGTACGTGGACGAAGCCCGACAGTCCAAGCGCGTCGGCCGCGGACTGGACGATCCGACCGACGGTTGGATCGAATACGAAGTACCACGCCCCCCGTATAGTCGGGTCGGCTCGATAGGCAGGCAGCACCGCCTCCAGTTGTCGTCGCGGTGTCGCCACGTCCTCGAGCATGATCGGAATTCGCCCATGTTCGTCTATCTGCAGCACATCGGGGTGGTGCAGTTGGGCCGGCTCTTGTGGGCTGGTGCTCAGTAGGCGAACCCCGAACGGTGGTCTGCTGTGATCGCCGAGCGGCAACTCGGCGTCGCTTGCCGTGCCAGTTGGGTTGGCTCTGGTCCACGCCAGGTCTCGCGATCGCATCTCACGCCGGGACAGCAAGCCCTCGAATGGGCCAAACGATCCCGCCCGGACCGCTAGCCAGATCCACACCACGTCGATGTCGTGCTGGTATAAGCGTGAGGCAACGTGAGGCGCGGGAAGGTCGCTGTCGATCAGCGACAGCCCTCTACGCGTGATCCCAAACACGCCCGGGTGCCGGTGAAACGCCCGGTGGTGTTTGACCATGCCAGCCGCCGCGAGCCCAACAAGTAGCTCGTGAACAGAAAGCTCGTCGGTGTCGAGCACCACCTTCACGTGCTTCGCGAGGACTGCCCCATGCACGGCGATGAACGTCAACGCGTCCCAGTCGCGGTCAGTGGCCGATCGGGGAGGTCTCGCTTCGGGCTCCGGCGGCCCAGAATAAGCGGCGAACACCGAGCTCCTAAGCCCGACCCCTCATCACTGCACGAATCGTAGGCACGAATCAGGTCGCCAGAGACGTCATCTGTGTTCGATAAGGTACCGCACTGTTACGGCAGCTTCGAGATCGCGGCGTTTCAAAGTTCGTGACAGGCCGCCGACTCTCTCAACCCAACGCTGGGGATGTTCGTGGTCGTGATTCGGTGGCTCATCCGTGCCCACTTCCGCTGGCATCCCTGCCAGCGGGCGACCCCCCTCGCGCATGCACACTCCGTCCCGCCGAAGCAGGCCAGCACGAGCGTCGACAGCGCCCAGCAGGTCGCTCATCGCTTGTTGGCTGGATTCTGCTTGATCTGCTCGGCGCGGGCTCGGCGCGTGCCGGCGGTGCGAGCGCGGGGCAGCGCTGCCCGCGCGTCCCGTGGTGCTTGTAGTCGGGGTGAGGTAGCCGATCGCGGCGTGCAGGCGGACGGTGTTGTACTCGCGAGCCGCGGATGCGGGCAAGCCCGTGTCGAGCACGGCGGGGTCGGTGCTGCTCGTGCAGTGCGGCCAGTCGCCTGTGAAGTGCGAGAACAGCTCTCCACGTGCGCCTGGTCTGTCGGGGTGCAGGGCTGGCGCTGGCGCTGGGCGATCGCCATCGGCGCCATGAACTGGCGCGGGCGGCCCGTCCTCGCCCCATTTCCGATCGAAGTTCACCCACGCCGACCTCGACCGCCTCGCCCACGAACTCGACCGACCCGCCGCACACGCCGCCCGACCCACGAATACGTCGGCGGACTGCGAGCCGGAGCACAAGGGGATGATGCTCAGGCGGGCGGCGCCTCGTGCGCACGTTCGTGCGGCGAAGCAGTCGGGGCGTCATCCGGAGGGCTGGTCGCAAACGCACTTGCGAGCAACGCGGCATCGTCGGCTTGGCTTTTGGCGTGGAGATAGCGCGCCGTGGTTTGGATGTGGGAGTGCCCCATCCATGACTGCACCTGGACCAGCGTCGCGCGGTTTACGACCATCGAGCCGAAGTAGTGGCGAAGGGAGTGGAATGGGAGCGCCCGCAACCCGGCTCGTTTCACGGCGGCTGCGTATCGGCGACGTAAAGCGCTGGCGTCGAGATGTCCCCCGCCAACGCCGGGGAACACTGGGTCGTGCTCGCCGGTGAACAGCTCCCGCTGGCGTAGCGGCGCGAGTGCCTGGGCGACCTCGGGAACCATGGGGACGGTTCTGATCTTGCCGCTCTTCGGCGTGACCAGCTCGCCGAAGCTGTAGTTCGCCCGCACTCGGATCGCCTGACCGGAGAAGTCGATGTCGCGCCAGCGCAGCGCCACGAGCTCGCCGCGACGTAGCCCGGTCATCGCCGCCGTCAGATAGATGGCAGCGTCCTGCTTGGTGGCTGCCGCGCGCACAAGCGCGTCGATCTGCTCACGGGAGTAGAAGTCGTAGTCGCCGGAGTAGCGCACCTGGTGGCGTTCGATCGCGCCGGTCGGATCCTGCTCAATCCAGCCGCGGGATCTTGCGTGCCCGAAGATCGCACGGGTGACCATCAGCAGCTTCTCCGCGGTCCGCCCATACGGCAAGCCGTCGTACCACGCCTTCACCTGCGGCGCGCGCACATCACGCAGGGGCGTCCCGGCGAAGGGCGCGCGCCCAGCCGGCGTGTCGTCCGGCTCGCTGCCCTCCGACGCGGGGAGCAGGTAGGCGTTGAGCACCTGGCGGTAGTCCTTGAGAGTCGATCGCTTCAGATTTCGCTTACGCTCGCCGTGGACAAGCCACGCCTCCGCGGCATCCGCAAACGTCACCGGACGCCCGCTCGCGCTACGAGGCGTCGGGCGCGTCGCCACGTCGTGCTCGAGCAGCCGCCGCAGCTCTGCCTGAGCCTCCCTGGGGGTTAGATAGGAGGCATCCGGCTTGGTGCCGTCCGCTGCGTGCCACACGATCGCCCCACGGGCGGTTCGTTTGCCCGAGTTCTGCGCCCACGCCCGCCCCAGCACCCGGGAATGCTTGCCATCGGCGTCCCACCAAAACGCTCGCCAGCGCCGATTCCCCCGTCCGCCGATCACCTGTAGATGACCGTGCGAGCTGACCTCCTGCTTGCCCTTCACAAGCTCAGTCTACGGCCCATGTTCCCCAGCATGTTCCCGACTCGGAGAAATCAGGCTGATTTGACCGAACCTAAAGGCTTGCACAATCAGCGTAGGAGCGACCACTCGATCCCGACGCGCCTGCTTTGCAAGCAGGAGGTCACGGGTTCGAATCCCGTTGGCTCCATTGGGAGGTCTTCACGTTTGGCCTCTGTTGATGTTCACGTTTGCGTCGGATGGGTTCGGCGGGGCGGGCTGGTGGCGCGTGTGGTGCCGACTCGTGGAGGACTGGGGGACGGGCGGGGCCGGCTGGGCGCTGGGTCGATCGTCGGCGTGGGCGAGTCGGTGTTCGCTTGGTGTTTGGGGTGGCGGGCCGGCTGTCAGGGCGGCGGGTTGGCGGCGCTGATCAAGTCAGGGATTGTTTGCCGGCGGCGTCGGCGCCGTTTGGGCGGCAGCCCTGCCGCGGCGCGGCGCTTGTTCTCGGTCTGGCGGGCGGTGAACGCTTGGGTGGTGCGGATGTTGCGCGCGATGAGGGCGCTAGCCACGAACAGCGCGATCGGCGCGAGCCCCATCAGTCGACACCATCCGCGCGAGAGGTCGTTGGTGGCGCGGTCTGAGACGGTTGCGAAGGTGCGTTCGGCGGCTGTGCGTCGTGTGTAGGAGCGACGGTGGGCGGGCGAGGGGTAGTCGTGTTTTTGGGCGGTCTTGGCACAGACGGACGGAGGCACGGTGATCGTCTGTTGCTGGCAGCAGACGGGAGGGTGCTCGGGTGGGTCGGTGATCGTGGGACGGTCGTGGGAGAGCGTCGTTGATCGTGGTCTGAGTGGACAGCGGAGCTTGCCGTGGGCGGCGGGGCATGCCACACGCCGGTAGCCATCTTGGTCGTGGCCGGTGATCGGTGAGAGCTTGTAGCGGGCGAGCTCGGCGCATTGTTGGTCGTGCTCGAGGGTCTGTTGCTGGGTGGCGCCGGGTGGGAGCGGTGAGAGCTCGAACAGGCGCTTGGGGGTGGCGGGGCAGTAGAGCTGTCCGTTGTGGCAGGTCGCGCCCATGTGGGTGCCTTTGGGGCCGCGGTCTGAGGGGTGTAGATCCTGGACTAGCTCGATCCCCAGCCGGCGGAGCGGCAGCGCCCAGTCCTCCGCGACGCGGTAGCTGTAGCCGCTGTCGGCCAGCAGGTCGCCGAGCTTGACGCCGCCGTCGTGCATGCGCTGGATGACGGGGACGAGCGTGCGCGGCGGGTCGTGATCGCAGGAGGTCAGCTGCATGCGCCGGGCGAGCTCTGGCACCTCGCCACCGCGCTCGTCTTGGACGGCGGTGACGGCTTGCAGGTAGTAGCCGAAGAACATCTCGTTGTCGGCGGGGTGGTTGCTGGTGCGGTGTCCCCAGGCGGCCTCGCGCTCAGCGCAGCCCTCCCCATCGTCCTGGTGGTTGGCGGCGGGCTTGGGTTGATCTTGGCCCGGTGCCTGTTCGGCGGCGGCCGTGTCTGGCTGGCGATCCTCGCTGGCGCCCGCTCGCTTGCGCGGGGGCCGTGACCAGCTCTCCTGGTCGGTCCAGTCGACCGCGTAGCTTGTGCTGTCGGGCGTGCCGAGCACGGTGACGCTGGCCTCTAGCAGCGCGTCGACGACCTCCGAGAGCGCCTCAGACGGGCTGCCGTCGGGCTTCTTTTTGGAGAGCCGCTTGCAGGTCAACCGGTAGGTGTACTCGAGCTGGCGGTAGGTGAGCTGGTGCTCGCCGTCTCTCCAGCGGACGACCACGCCGAGGCGGCGCTGGTCAGCCGCGGGCAGCCCGGCCAGCACCCTGTGCACGTTGCGCAGGAAGGCTTCGCGGCCTTCGAGCATCGTCAGGACCAGGCCGACCAGCAGCGTGCGCACCGAAAGCTGGCGGGGGCGGACGCCCACGGGCAAGCGCGCCTCGATCCGGAGGGCCGCCCCAGAGGCGTCGATGATCGGCTCCACGCGCTCAAGCTGGGTGCTCACGCGTCCCCTCCAAGCAGCGCCACCAGCTCGGGCTCGGTGGCCGCGGGGAGCTTGACGGCGAGGTCCCCCAGCCGCTGAGAGCAGCGGATTCCGGCGGCCTGCATAAACGCGCCCAGCCCGATCCGCTCAGCGCAGGACACCAGCCAGGTCGATCTCAGCCGCCCCGGCTCCAGCCGCGGCAGGGAGCCGTCTGCCGACAACGCGGCGCACAGCTCGTCTGAGATGTTGCGCCGCCCCGGATCAGACCCGCCGACGATCAGCCGCTCGCCCGCGGACCAGGCCGCTACGAGCAGTGGCTCGTGATAGCCGGTCAGGACCGGCACCGACCGGGCGCGGCGGCCCGAGACGAGCACCAGCAGCCCGTCCGCGCGCTGCACCACATCGCTGCCGTGCACATGACGCAGCTCGCCCGCGACGATCCCCGCGCCGGCCCCCAGGCAGATCAGCGCCTGGCAGCGCATCCTGCGCGCCTCCGTGCTCTGCGCGGCCGCCAGCCGCAGATACCCCTCGACCTCGGTCTCCGAGTACGGCGGCTTCGCCCGCTCACGCCCCAGCGCCACCGGCAGAGGCCCAGGGTGGCGCTCAAGTGAGCGCGCAAGCGAACGCAGGTTGGTGCGCAGCGTCCGCTGCGTCGCCGGCGAGAGCCCCGCGCATCCCCGCAACACGAACCGCTCGATCGTCGCCTCCGACAAGAGCGCCTCGGCGCACAGCTCAAGCCCCACCGACTCCGCGAACGCCGCCACCCGCGAGGCGCAGAACAAAAGCGCCTTGGCACGCTGGGGCGACTCCGGAGCAGCCCCAGCCACCACCTCGCGCGCGAACGCGCCAGCGCCCGCGGACACCGAACACGGTGCATAGGCGGCGATCGCCAAAGACACCGGCGACACCGACTCTCCCCGCTCGCTGGGCTGCCGACCCGTGCTCACACCGATCTCTGTCCGATAGTATGTCTACTGTCGGACAGAAACCTGCGTACGATCCCGCCAGTCGATGGCCCGCCGTCACCGCCTCCCCGAAGCCCACCTGAGCGAGCTCAAAACCCAGCTCGCCCAGATCGACTACGCGCTGCCGGGCACCGTCAACATCGCGATGAACCGCTGCGGCAAGCCAAACTGCGCCTGCCACGCCGACCCGCCCAAGCTGCACGGGCCGTACATCACCTGGACCCGCAAGGTCTCGGGCAAGACCGTCACCCGCCGCCTCTCGGCCGAGCAGCTCAAGCGCTACCGGCCCTGGTTCGACAACGACCGACGGCTCCGAGCGCTCGTCAAGGAGATCGAAGCGCTCTCCCTCAAAGCGCTCGAAGCTGCAGAACAAGAGCCGCGCGCCCAGCGCGCGGACTGACCCCCGACTCCGCGTGGAGAAACGGCGCCAAAGCTGTGATGCGCTAGGCAAACCATCGGCAAAGTCCCCGCTCACACGCAAACGTGAACACCTCATTGGGAGGTCTTCACGTTTGGCCTCTGTTGATGTTCACGTTTGCGTCGGATGGGTTCGGCGGGGCGGGCTGGTGGCGCGTGTGGTGCCGACTCGTGGAGGACTGGGGGACGGGCGGGGCCGGCTGGGCGCTGGGTCGATCGTCGGCGTGGGCGAGTCGGTGTTCGCTTGGTGTTTGGGGTGGCGGGCCGGCTGTCAGGGCGGCGGGTTGGCGGCGCTGATCAAGTCAGGGATTGTTTGCCGGCGGCGTCGGCGCCGTTTGGGCGGCAGCCCTGCCGCGGCGCGGCGCTTGTTCTCGGTCTGGCGGGCGGTGAACGCTTGGGTGGTGCGGATGTTGCGCGCGATGAGGGCGCTAGCCACGAACAGCGCGATCGGCGCGAGCCCCATCAGTCGACACCATCCGCGCGAGAGGTCGTTGGTGGCGCGGTCTGAGACGGTTGCGAAGGTGCGTTCGGCGGCTGTGCGTCGTGTGTAGGAGCGACGGTGGGCGGGCGAGGGGTAGTCGTGTTTTTGGGCGGTCTTGGCACAGACGGACGGAGGCACGGTGATCGTCTGTTGCTGGCAGCAGACGGGAGGGTGCTCGGGTGGGTCGGTGATCGTGGGACGGTCGTGGGAGAGCGTCGTTGATCGTGGTCTGAGTGGACAGCGGAGCTTGCCGTGGGCGGCGGGGCATGCCACACGCCGGTAGCCATCTTGGTCGTGGCCGGTGATCGGTGAGAGCTTGTAGCGGGCGAGCTCGGCGCATTGTTGGTCGTGCTCGAGGGTCTGTTGCTGGGTGGCGCCGGGTGGGAGCGGTGAGAGCTCGAACAGGCGCTTGGGGGTGGCGGGGCAGTAGAGCTGTCCGTTGTGGCAGGTCGCGCCCATGTGGGTGCCTTTGGGGCCGCGGTCTGAGGGGTGTAGATCCTGGACTAGCTCGATCCCCAGCCGGCGGAGCGGCAGCGCCCAGTCCTCCGCGACGCGGTAGCTGTAGCCGCTGTCGGCCAGCAGGTCGCCGAGCTTGACGCCGCCGTCGTGCATGCGCTGGATGACGGGGACGAGCGTGCGCGGCGGGTCGTGATCGCAGGAGGTCAGCTGCATGCGCCGGGCGAGCTCTGGCACCTCGCCACCGCGCTCGTCTTGGACGGCGGTGACGGCTTGCAGGTAGTAGCCGAAGAACATCTCGTTGTCGGCGGGGTGGTTGCTGGTGCGGTGTCCCCAGGCGGCCTCGCGCTCAGCGCAGCCCTCCCCATCGTCCTGGTGGTTGGCGGCGGGCTTGGGTTGATCTTGGCCCGGTGCCTGTTCGGCGGCGGCCGTGTCTGGCTGGCGATCCTCGCTGGCGCCCGCTCGCTTGCGCGGGGGCCGTGACCAGCTCTCCTGGTCGGTCCAGTCGACCGCGTAGCTTGTGCTGTCGGGCGTGCCGAGCACGGTGACGCTGGCCTCTAGCAGCGCGTCGACGACCTCCGAGAGCGCCTCAGACGGGCTGCCGTCGGGCTTCTTTTTGGAGAGCCGCTTGCAGGTCAACCGGTAGGTGTACTCGAGCTGGCGGTAGGTGAGCTGGTGCTCGCCGTCTCTCCAGCGGACGACCACGCCGAGGCGGCGCTGGTCAGCCGCGGGCAGCCCGGCCAGCACCCTGTGCACGTTGCGCAGGAAGGCTTCGCGGCCTTCGAGCATCGTCAGGACCAGGCCGACCAGCAGCGTGCGCACCGAAAGCTGGCGGGGGCGGACGCCCACGGGCAAGCGCGCCTCGATCCGGAGGGCCGCCCCAGAGGCGTCGATGATCGGCTCCACGCGCTCAAGCTGGGTGCTCACGCGTCCCCTCCAAGCAGCGCCACCAGCTCGGGCTCGGTGGCCGCGGGGAGCTTGACGGCGAGGTCCCCCAGCCGCTGAGAGCAGCGGATTCCGGCGGCCTGCATAAACGCGCCCAGCCCGATCCGCTCAGCGCAGGACACCAGCCAGGTCGATCTCAGCCGCCCCGGCTCCAGCCGCGGCAGGGAGCCGTCTGCCGACAACGCGGCGCACAGCTCGTCTGAGATGTTGCGCCGCCCCGGATCAGACCCGCCGACGATCAGCCGCTCGCCCGCGGACCAGGCCGCTACGAGCAGTGGCTCGTGATAGCCGGTCAGGACCGGCACCGACCGGGCGCGGCGGCCCGAGACGAGCACCAGCAGCCCGTCCGCGCGCTGCACCACATCGCTGCCGTGCACATGACGCAGCTCGCCCGCGACGATCCCCGCGCCGGCCCCCAGGCAGATCAGCGCCTGGCAGCGCATCCTGCGCGCCTCCGTGCTCTGCGCGGCCGCCAGCCGCAGATACCCCTCGACCTCGGTCTCCGAGTACGGCGGCTTCGCCCGCTCACGCCCCAGCGCCACCGGCAGAGGCCCAGGGTGGCGCTCAAGTGAGCGCGCAAGCGAACGCAGGTTGGTGCGCAGCGTCCGCTGCGTCGCCGGCGAGAGCCCCGCGCATCCCCGCAACACGAACCGCTCGATCGTCGCCTCCGACAAGAGCGCCTCGGCGCACAGCTCAAGCCCCACCGACTCCGCGAACGCCGCCACCCGCGAGGCGCAGAACAAAAGCGCCTTGGCACGCTGGGGCGACTCCGGAGCAGCCCCAGCCACCACCTCGCGCGCGAACGCGCCAGCGCCCGCGGACACCGAACACGGTGCATAGGCGGCGATCGCCAAAGACACCGGCGACACCGACTCTCCCCGCTCGCTGGGCTGCCGACCCGTGCTCACACCGATCTCTGTCCGATAGTATGTCTACTGTCGGACAGAAACCTGCGTACGATCCCGCCAGTCGATGGCCCGCCGTCACCGCCTCCCCGAAGCCCACCTGAGCGAGCTCAAAACCCAGCTCGCCCAGATCGACTACGCGCTGCCGGGCACCGTCAACATCGCGATGAACCGCTGCGGCAAGCCAAACTGCGCCTGCCACGCCGACCCGCCCAAGCTGCACGGGCCGTACATCACCTGGACCCGCAAGGTCTCGGGCAAGACCGTCACCCGCCGCCTCTCGGCCGAGCAGCTCAAGCGCTACCGGCCCTGGTTCGACAACGACCGACGGCTCCGAGCGCTCGTCAAGGAGATCGAAGCGCTCTCCCTCAAAGCGCTCGAAGCTGCAGAACAAGAGCCGCGCGCCCAGCGCGCGGACTGACCCCCGACTCCGCGTGGAGAAACGGCGCCAAAGCTGTGATGCGCTAGGCAAACCATCGGCAAAGTCCCCGCTCACACGCAAACGTGAACACCTCATTGGCGAAGTCCCTGGGAAATGGGGTCTTTTGGGGGGGCGAACTGGGACGAGGAACGGAGTTCTCGGCCGCTATGGAAGCGTTATGGAAGCCTCTGAAACCACCCGGATGTCCCAGTCGGTCGTCTCGCTGATGTTGGTGCGTGCTGGCATGCCGTCCGATCCGAAGCCTGGAGCTGAAGAGTTCTCGTGACTGGATCCAGCGAGTCCTCTGAACCGGAGAGCATCCACTTCCCGGCGGGAGACGGGCCCGGACGGGCCGTCTTCCGACGGGGAGTACCCCCGCCGGAGGCGACGTTGGGAGCACGGGTACGTCTTGCGAGCGACCGCAGCGGTCGTCCTGGTAGGCCCGCAGGATGAGGGCCTGAGCCCCGATTTCTCGGAGAGAAGAGCGCTGTTGCCGATTGGGAGTTCAATCCCGGCGGCCGGCGCGACGGCTGCGGACCTCGACCGTGACGATCCCATCCATGCGCGACCGCTGGTCCGCCGGTCGCTGCGCCGGGCGATCCCCTGGTCGCCGTTGCGCTCCCCCAGGCGCAGCCCGTGGCGCACGACCGCATTCGTGGACGAAGCGGGAGTGGTCTGCGGCATCCCGTCGATCAGGCAGCGGTGATGTCTCCTAGCTTCCAGCTGCGGTCGAAGTACGACTCGAGCGGAGCGTAGAAGCGGAAGTAGGAGAACCAGTGGCGTTCGGGGATGGTCTGCACCCAGTTCGTCGCGCCCGAGCTCGGCTCGGTCGGGCCGAAGCACAGGTCGACCGATCCGTCGTCGTTGCGGGCGAGCTCTGCATCACGCGAGCCGCGGTCGCCGCGCTGTTGATCGTGTCGATCAGGCCGCTCCGACCAAGCCCACCCATCACCGATGCGCACCCAACGTGCGGCCAGCTCCAGCCGCGATCCAGGCACCCACGCCCGGCGTGGCGGCCCACCAAAGACAGAGCGGCCGCAGTCGCCCCACCGGAACGACCGATCAACCATCAAGTCACCGACCGCCAGCACCGACGGCCGCGGACCCAGATAAGGCAGGGCGTCCACGGAGCCAGACCACCCCGGGAGGGACTTGACACACACGAACGAGCTCGATAAGCAATCGTCAGCGACTGCCGCGCCGCACTTGCGCTGCCGCCCACAAGCACCAGCGCGGTGAGCGGCGGTCCACGACGCCCGGTCTTGGGCGAAACCAGAAGCGGTAGGAATTTGCTCGCCGGTCGAGTTGCAGCAAGCAAGGACGGCTTGGTGCATATGCACGCCGAGCGCGGCCGGACCGCGGACATCTACCGGGCGCTGAAGGCCGTGTGCCCTTCGGCATCGCGAGCGACGGATAACTCGCCATGACCCGAGGCCTCGCCACCGGCGCGCTGAGCCTCCCGGTCGGGGCGCCCGATAGGGAAGGGTCAACGAACGCGGTTGAGGGCGACGCGGATGCGTGCTTTAGCTGTCGCTACACCTGCGCGAGCGGCAGGGTCGTGGACGCGATCATCGACTGCTGGTCGTCGTCCGAAGCGATTATGTGCTGCAGCGCATAACCGGACGCAGCGCATAGGAGCGGTCGTCTCCGACCGCGCGGCGTGCGCTATCGCTTCCACGCGAGCCGGAAGCGTGGCCACGACGCCGCGCGTCAGGCGGCGTCGTCCGCGGCTGTCGTTCAGAGCGGCGGTGGCGGTGGTCAGGTTGCTGCTCGCCGTCACCCGCGGCACGAAGGAGTGGCAACCCTCGCGGACCGGCTATACGCGGTACAAGAACGTGTATATCGCGGACGGACCGGTCTGGATCCAGTCCGCGAGGCAGTAGCGACAGGTGCTCCCGTCGTCGGCTCGCACGTCGATCGTCTTGGGTGGGCGGCCTTCCACGACGTCTACGTCGATGCGCCGGCCCGCTAGCGGGCCGCGCTCGAGCACGGCGGTGATCGTCGGCCCGGTCTCGCTCTCCGAGGCGCACACCTTCCCCACCCGCAGCAGATGCCGCGCCGGTGTGTTCACAGCGCCGCGTCCAGCGCCGGTATGTGGATGCGCTCGGGTGGCGACCGCACCGACGATCTGGTCAAGCGCCGTGTGCCTGAACATGCCTCGCCATGGTGCCACTACCCCCGGGGGGCGACATTGAGCCGTGCCCTCAAAGTCCTGCGTCGCCTGTGGCGTGGTCACGCGCGGACGGGTCCGATTGCCGGCGCAAGGCTTGAAGGCCATGACGCGGAGTTCGCAGCCCTGGCGAGCGCATACGCGAGGCGAACTCGAATCGCGATCGCACTACGCAGCGGCTCGTCGGCAACCGATGCGCCGCGATGCCTGAACGCTCGGCGAGCGGACCGCATCCCGAGCAAGCATGCCCCGTCCGTACGAGCGATCCCCGCTCCGCGTACCTGACGCGATCGCGCGAGGAAGGTCTCCCGGTGCGGGAGGAGCGCCGCAAGGTGTATCTGGATCGAGGGCTTCTCGTCGGCCGAGATGATGCAGTCGCCGGGATGAAGCAGCTTGCCTTCCCAGCGCCCCTCGTACAGGTCGAGGATTCGGCCGGCTTTCTCGGCGAAGTCTGGGTCGGTCGGGAAGATCCGGGAGCGGTACTGCCACGGGCGGATCGCGTCTTCTCTGAGCCAGCGCACGATCGTCGACTGCGAGGCATCACAAATGCCGCGCTCCAGGACGAGGCGGGTGAACCTCAGCTGTCGATCGTCGCGAGAGCGGACAGCCCTCGCTTGGCGGCTCGCACGCGACCGCCTTGACCTCGGCGATCTCCTGAGGGAGGAAAGCGGTGCGGACGACCCGACCGCGCTGCTACATCCGCAAGACCCTCAAGAGGCTGCTGATGAAACCGCCGTCGCCACCGACCGACCGCCTTCGTGCTAATTCCGAGCCGCTCACCTATCTCAGCATTGGAACGACCCTCGACGGGCAGCAGCACCAGCTTCGCGCGCAACACCTCCCGATGCGGCCGCGTGTAGCACGCGGCGCGATGCACAAGCTCCTTCCGCTCGGCCTCCTCCAGAACGATCTCCTGAGCGCTCGGTCCCGGCATCGCCGACAAGATTCGCCGCCCTTCTTATGACTCCTTCAACCCGGACGGGGTTTCTGACAAGCAGCACTTAGCCGCGGCATCCGCCGCGGTATAGTCGAGCAGCTTGGCATTCTCCTACTGCGAGTGCCAACTCCCACAGTTCGAGCCCCCGACTGGAGGCTGCATCCCATGAAGCTCAAGCCCCTCGGCGATCGATTGATCGTGCGGGCGATCGAGGAGGAAGAGACCACCGCGGGTGGAATCCTCCTGCCCGACACTGCCAAGGAGAAGCCCCAGAAGGGCAAGGTGCTGGCCGTCGGCGACGGCAAGATCAGCGAGGACTCCGGCAAGCGCATCCCGCTCGACGTCTCCGAGGGCGACGAGGTCCTCTACAGCAAGTACGGCGGGACCGAGATCAAGGTCGACGGTGAGGACTTGCTGGTCCTGCGCGAGTCCGACGTGCTCGCCAAGGTCCAGGCCTAAAGGAGATCACGGAGACATGGCTCACAAGGAACTGAAGTACGCCGAGGACGCGCGCAAGGCGCTCGAGGGTGGCGTCGACGCGGTCGCCAACGCCGTCAAGGTGACGCTCGGGCCGAAGGGCCGCTACGTCGTCCTCGACAAGAAGTACGGCGCGCCGACGATCACCAACGACGGCGTCACGATCGCCCGTGAGATCGAGGTCGAGGATGTCTTCCAGAACCAGGGCGCGCAGCTCGTGCGCGAGGTCGCGACCGCGACCAATGACGTAGCGGGCGACGGCACCACGACCGCGACCGTCCTCGCCCAAGCGATCGTGCACGCGGGGATGAGGAACGTGGCGGCCGGCGCGAACCCGCTCGCACTGAAGCGGGGCATCGAGGTCGCCGTGGAGCAGGTCGTCGACGACATCGAGGCCCAGGCCAAGGAGATCTCGGGCAAGGACCAGATCGCCCGTGTCGCCTCGATCTCGGCCGCTGATGACGAGATCGGCGACGTGATCGCCGACGCGATCGAGAAGGTCGGCAAGGACGGCGTGGTCAACGTCGAGGAGGGTCAGACGTTCGGCATGGACCTCGAGTTCACCGAGGGCATGCAGTTCGACAAGGGGTACATCTCGCCCTACATGGTCACCGACCAGGAGCGCATGGAAGCCACGCTCGAGGATCCCTACATTCTGATCGCCAACCAGAAGATCGGCTCGGCGCGCGACCTGCTGCCGATACTGGAGCAGACGGTCCAGTCGGGCAAGCCGCTGCTGATCGTCGCCGAGGACGTCGAGGGCGAGTCGCTCGCGACGCTGGTGGTCAACAAGCTGCGCGGCATCTTCACCGGTCTCGCGGTCAAGGCGCCGGGCTTCGGCGATCGGCGCAAGCGGATGCTCGAGGACATCGCGATCCTCACCGGCGGCGAGGTGATCACCGAGGAGATGGGCCTCAAGCTCGAGAACACCCAGCTCTCCCAGCTCGGGCGTGCCCGTCGCGTCGTGGTCGCCAAGGACACCACGACGATCATCGACGGCGCCGGTGACGCTGAGGCGATCAAGGGTCGCATCAACCAGATCAAGACCGAGATCGACAACACCGACTCGGACTTCGACCGCGAGAAGCTCCAGGAGCGTCTCGCGAAGCTCGCGGGCGGGGTTGCGGTCGTGAAGGTCGGCGCGGCGACCGAGACCGAGATGAAGGAGAAGAAGCACCGCGTCGAGGACGCGCTGCAGGCGACCCGCGCTGCGCTCGAGGAGGGCATCGTCCCCGGCGGCGGCATCGCGCTGCTGCAGGCGGCCAAGGCGATCCGTCTCGACGGCGTCGAGGACGAGGACGAGAAGACCGGCGCGAAGATCGTGCTGCGCGCGCTCGAAGAGCCGCTGCGCCAGATCGCGGACAACGGCGGGCTCGAGGGCTCGGTCGTCGTCAACGACGTCCGCAAGGCCAAAAAGGGCCACGGATTGAACGCCATCACCGGCGAGATCGTCGACCTCGTCGCCGCCGGCGTCATCGACCCCGCGATGGTCACGCGCTCGGCGCTGCAGAACGCCGCGTCGATCGCCAAGAACATTCTTACCACCGAGGCGATCGTCGCCGAGGTCCCGGAGAAGGAGTCCGGTGGAGGCGGCGGCGGCATGCCCGACATGAGTGGCATGATGTAACCCGTGGCGCCTCGATTCCCAGCGAGCGGACATTCACGTAGCCTGAGGCTGATGACGCCGCCTTTCCTCGCCGTAGTGGACCGCATGGCCAGCTGGCCGGCGTAGCGCCGGCGGGGTCCCAAGCGAGAAGCCGCGCTGATGCCGCCAGGCTGGGTGGGCTCAGCGGTCCGCGCACACCCAGCCGTTCCACCAGTCCCGAGGCATTAGCACACGTGGTCGCGACTCTCCAGGCGGCGGCCGCGGACAGGCCCGTTGTCTCAGAATCCAGGCTGCCGCCCTCGTCGATCCAGCGGTCCGCTCCATACGCGCCAGGTCGCAGCGCTGCGTCGGCGGCAACCGTTCCGGCGATGCTCCGGGTCAGGGAAGGCGTAGTGGATTCCAGGCGAAGGTGTGCTCAACGACCCGCCCAAGCGTCCGAGCACCGAGCCGCGGATGCTCCGTGGGGTCGCATGATCTATCGCCGCGGTCCATCAAGACACGCTCGTGAGCGAGCGTTGCTTGTAGCCCGATGACGTCGAGCTTGCCGAAGGGCTCCTCACGGCGCAGGAAGCGAGGGCATCGAGAATCAGCTCGGCCCGCTCGCGAGTATTGCTCGCAGTCGATGCCGAGCGCGTGGGTCGTCTCGTGGGTCGGCGTGCGCGGCTCATGATTCGCCGGCGAGTTCGCGTCGAAAGCGATCCGTGTTCAACCGGTGCTTCCCACCACGGGGTGGCGACTGGGCGCTTGTTCACACAGGCCTATCGCGTGGCGCTCTCCCGGCGTCGGGCAGTCGGGCTGTCTGGAGCCGCTGGCGCCAACCTGTGATGCTGTTGTGACTGTCGTGTCAACGAGAGATTGGAGGGATGGTTGGCGGGCTTTGCAATCACGGTCGAGCCGATCGAGCCGATCCCGGAGACGTCCTCTGCGGAGCGGGTTGTCGCTGACGTGCTGGCGATCGGTGCGCCGGTCGCGGACGCCGAGCGCGTCCGCGATTCGGTTCCGCTTTGGTTTCACACGTTCGCGCTTGCGCCGGGGGTCTACACGCCGGGGATCGCGCGCGACCACGGCTACCGGCTTGTGGTGCTCGGCGCGGATCGGTTTGCGGGCCGCAGCGTGCTTGACGTCGGCGCGTTTGATGGCTTCTACAGTTTCCTCGCGGAGGCCCGCGGTGTGCGGCGTGTTGTCGCGGTTGACAATGAGCAGTACGTCGACTGGGTGCGTGCTCGCTTCGGGGTGACGCTTGAGGGTGGCGTCGGCTTTCGCGCGGTCGCCGGGCTGGTCGCATCGCGGGTCGAGTACCGCCGGATGGACGCGTTGGACGTGCGCGAGCTCGGTGAGCGCTTCGACGTTGTGTTGTGCTTCGGGATCTTGCACCGCGTGACCGATCCGATCGCGTTGCTGCGGGCGCTCGCCGACGTGCTGGCGCCGGGCGGCGAGATCGTGCTCGAGACCTACGGCTCGCGCCTGGCCGCCGACGCCGCGGCGATCGAGGTTCACGAGCCGGGCGACGTGTACGCGCACGATGACTTCGTCTACTGGGGCTTCTCGCCGGAGGGTCTGCGGCGACTGGGGCGGATCGTTGGCCTCGACCAGGTCGAGGTCGTCGACGAGCTGGAGATCGATGGCCACCCGCGCATCCTCGCGGTGCTACGAGCGGCCGGCTGACCGTGCCCTGCGATCACGCCTCGCGATCACCGCTCACGCCGCCTGCGACCTTCGCGACGAGCACGTCGATACGCTCGTGGGCCTGATGCTGTTGGAGCTCCTCGCCGCTGGGCAGCCGGATGTCGATTGCCCGGGTCTCGTCGTCTGAGCTCAGCACCCTGGGGTCAGGGCTCAATAGCGTGTGAGCGGCCATCCCAATTCTCAAATGCGGTCTGCTCGGGTCGCGTCTCGCTCAATCCTTCAGCGCGGGCAAGCTTCGTGGCAGACGGGCCCGGCGCTGGCGAGGAATCAGCCCGATGCGCCCGCGGACAAGCTCGATCAGAATTTTTGGCGTCTTCACATAGACGCCCGCAATCGGAGTAATGTCGGTCCTGAGCTGGCCCTGCGGCCAGGATTCTCGGCCCAAGCCCGGATGCCACTGACAGCGCGTACTGCGCCACGAGGCGAGAGGCGGGGGTTACTGGTGTTGACCGCAGGGCCGGTGCCGGACTCCTATCGGCGTTATCCCACCGGCTTGGTGGACGCGTCCCAATCTGATTGAACGCGCGGGGTTCTAGCCCTCTTCCTTACGCGCGGACCCAACAGAGACACGGGAAGGCTTGAAGACCATGACGCGGACGGAACACAGTTCGGCGGCGCGTAGGCGCGGCGAGTTGACTCGCGATCGCGGATCGCGGCGGCTCTCGCCGGCGATCGATGCCCAACGACGCCTAAATGCCAGGCGGGTGGATGGCACCCCGACCAACGCGGACCCGTTCGGTCCGAATGATCGCCGCTACGCCTACCTGACGCGATCGTACGATGAGAACGGTCTGGTGAAACGGTTAGCGAAACGCTGTGATGGAGGTGTGGAAGACGGTATGAACGAGCGCGAGCTTTACCTGCAGATCATCCGCCGCGCGAAAACGTTTCGTGAGCGCGCTGCCGAGTCGCTGAGACTGGCCCCGCGGGTTGCGCAAGAGGCAAGGAGACTTGGGTGAACAGGCTGACGCCGTTCAAGAGGCGGCGAAGGTTCCGGCGGCAGGATTGACTACGCCGTGAGCGGTAACCGCTCCCACCCTGGCGAGCGCGCAGGAGAGCCTGGCCAGGATCGTGAGGCCCGACTCGATTCAGACCAGGCACGCGCAGGGGCGCCCGACGGCGCGCACTTCATATACATCGGGACGCCATTCCTCAGAGCCCGGCGACGGAGCTTACGTGCGCACGCAGTCGCGCGCGAGCAGGTGCTCAGATTCCGTGCACTCGGGGTGCCACGAAGCGAGGGTTTCGGCAGGCGTGCGGGCTCGATCTCAAAGCCCCCGCGCTGCGAGGAGACGCACTTGTCTGGGATTCAGCAGGTCATGAACACCCTCGACGCTGAATGCGCCGAAGTCCACGGATCCCGGTCGCCGAGGCTCGGCCGCGAGCCCGCGAAGCGAACACGCGCAGCACCAGTGAGCAGCAGAGCAGTCAGGCGAACACCGAGAGCCGCGAAATGAGCGACGCCGGGCCCACCGAGCCCGCGCGCGTCGATCCTGCACTCCGGCCGCTCGAGGGCGGCAAGCTGCTCTCAGAGATCACCAACCGGATCGTCTCGTTGATGCGCGAGCACTACGGACGCGGGCCGATCAAGACCAAGACCTACGTTCTCGACAACCTGATCGTGTGTGTGCTCCGCGACGGCTTCACCGCGATCGAGCGCACGATGATGGAGGGCGGCGAGGCCGAACGAGTGCTCGAGATGCGCCGCGACTTCCAACGGCTGCGGAACTGGTCCGGGTCGATCGAGGATTTCGTTCCAAGGGGCCTTACGTCGACGCAGGGGTCCAAGTGCGCCTCGGCGGCGATGAGGAAGCGTCTGTCATCAGTTTGAGCTCATGACTGCGCGGCTGAGGCTGCGTCCGTGGCGTCCTGAGGATGCGACGCCGATGGCGGCGATCAACCGCGATCCGGAGGTCACGCGCTACCTGAACCGCCCGGTCAGCGAGGACGCCGTCGAGGCCTTCTTCGGGCTCGTGATCGAGCACTGGTCTGCATACGGGTTTGGTTTCTGGGCCATCGAGTTACGCCAGCCGAAACCGACCTTCATCGGTTTTGCCGGGATCGCCTACCCAACGTTCCTTCCCGAGGTCGCGGACCGCCCCGAGCTTGGCTGGCGACTGGCTCGTACGACATGGGGTCACGGCTACGCGACCGAAGCCGCTACCGCCGCGCGCGACGACGGCCTCGGCCGACTCGGACTCGCAGAGTTGATCTCGATCATCCATCCCGACAACCTGCGCTCACAACGCCTGGCGAGCAGGCTGGGGATGACGCGCGAGCGCCAGGTGTTCAATCCCGTCTTGAACAGACAGACCGACGTCTGGCGGATCGCGGCCTGACGGTTGGCCCCCAGTCGGCTCGCGCCGCTGGGACACGGACCCGCGCGCGGCGAGCATCTCGACACCACCGGCCAGCTGGCCTGCCTTGTGCTGAAACCGAGGCGCCAACGACACTGCTCCTTTGTCGCCCAGGCGGCACTCTCGCCGAGACTCCTGCTCACCGCACGATCCGACAGCGACTGCTCGGTTTCAACGATGCCTGTGCCGTGGGGAAAGGAGGTCTGCGCTAAAGAGGACGGCGTCGACCTGCTCATCGCCAGCCTGGCGTGTGGCGTCGGGTCGGCCGGCGGACCGCCGATCGACCCGCTCGCACTCGCCCTACCGCCTCATCTGGAGTCCGGCGTTGGCGGAGATCGTCGCCGATGGTCGTCCGTGGACGGTGCTGATGATCTCGCTGCTGTCAATGCCCTGCAGGTAGATGCTGGTGATCCCGAGGTTGGCGTGCCCGAGCTGGCGCTGGATCACCACGAGTGGCACGCCTTCGTGCGCCATCTCGACCGCGTGTGCGTGCCGGAGTTGGTGGTTGTGCCGACGTCGGCACAAGCATCATTACGCCGACATGATCGTTATGCCGAGGCGGGCGAGAAGGCGCTGCTTAGGAGCGTTTGTGCGCTGCGAACGTCGGCATATTCAGAACTCCTCGAGAAAGCGCAAGAGCGCGTCGGGGGGCTGGTAGCGCCCGGGCTTGGTCGCGAGCGGCGCGGCGCGGTCGATCGCCTGCTGCTTGTGGGTCATGTCGGCGTGGAGGTAGATGTTGGTGGTTGAGAGCTGTTCATGGCCGAGCCACAGGGCGATCATGGTGACGTCGTTGCCGGCGAGCAGCAGGCGCATCGCGGCGGTGTGTGCCGGAGCGTGTGCATCGTGACGTGCTTGGTCTTGAGCGACGGGCAGCTGGCGGCCGCGATCGCGAGGTGGCGGATGAGCCGCCGTTCGATCGCGTCGCGGCTGAGGTGTTTGCCGGTGGTGGTCGGAAACAGCGGATCGGTGGGATCGCCGGCGCGCTCCTTCAGCCAGGCCTTGAGCACCTTCCTGGTGTCCCTGACTAGTGGTGTTCGCCGCTCCTTTCTGCCCTTCCCGATCGTGTGCACGTTGGCGCCCGTCCCGAGCGTGATGTCGGTGCAGGTGAGGTCGGCGAGCTCGGAGATCCGTAGCCCGGCCTGGATCGTGAGTACGAACATCGCGTGATCGCGCCGGCCGGTCCAGCTGATCTGATCGCAGGCTTCCAGGAGGGCGTCGACCTCGGGCTCGGTGAGGTAGGTCACGAGGTTGCGCTCGGTTCGCTTGTGGGGGATCGCGAGCACGCGCTGGATCGACGCGGCGTGCTCAGGGTGGTGAAGCGCCAGGTAGGCGAACAGCGAGTGGATTGCCGCGAGGCGATGGTTGCGGGTGCGGACGCTGTTGCCGCGAGCTTTCTCGAGATGGTTCAGGAACGCGCCGATCAGCGGCGCGTCGAGCTGGGAGATGTCCAGTTCGCTGGGCGCCTTGCCGGTGCGGTTTGACGCGAAGCCAAGCAGCAGCCGGAATGTCTGGCAGTAGGCGGCGATCGTGTTCGGGCTGGCGCCGCGCTGCGCGGCCAGCCGGTCTGTGAAGTAGGCCTGCATCGCGGGCGCGAGCGAGCTCACCTGATGCCTCCGAACCGGTCGTGAACCCGCTCGGCTGCGAGCGCCATCAGCTCCGGTGAGGCGGACAAGTACCAGTACGTATCCGCCGGGCTGATGTGCCCGAGGTATGTCGACAGCGTGGTGATCTGTTCGTCGATGTTCACGTCCGATCGCTGCCAGTCGATCAGGGTCTGGACGGCAAAGCGGTGGCGGAGATCGTGGATCCGCGGACGCACCTCCTTGGTCCGGATGCCGATCCGCGTGGTGATCTCCCGAAACGTCGCGCGCAGCCCAACTGCGAGCACGGGAGTGCCGGCGCTGGAGAGAAAGAACGCGCGCGAGCGCGGCCTCGGGCACAGGCGGTCTCGCACCGACGCGTAGCGGCGCAACGCCTCGGTCGCGGTCGGGTGCAGCGGCACCAGCCGCGCGCGGTCACCTTTCGCTTTGCGGATCGTGATCAGGCCAGCGTCGAGGTCGACGTCCTGGCGCTCGAGCGCGATCGCCTCGCCGATCCGCATCCCGGATACGGCCAGCAGCCCGAACAGCGCCTCATAGCTCGCCGCGCGCATCGGGTGGCGCAGCCGCCGCGCCTCCTCCAACAGGCGGCAGATGTCCTGCTGGGAGAACAGGTACGGGGTGGCGCGCTGACGGCGAGTGGGAAACACATCGCACGGCGGGATCTCGGTCCTCGGGTCGATCGTCTGGAGATAGGCGGCGAACCCACGCGCGATACGCAGCCGCTTGGCCCACTGGTTCGGATGCACCCCGACTGGCAGGCGGGCCCACCGGATCGCCAGTTCGCTGGTGACCGTCTCGGCGCTGGCGGCCTCGAGGTAGTCGACGAGCTGACCGAGCAGCCGCTCCTCCTCCTTGAGCTTGAACCCGAGCGCCCGGCGCAGTCGCAGGTAGTCATCGACGTGCGCTTGCAGGCCGCTCATCGCGGTGCACCTCCCGGCCACGGCGCCACCAGCAGCCGCAGCCGCTCAACATCGACGCGCGCGTAGATCGCGGTGCTCTGCAAGCTGCGATGGCGCAGCACCTGACCGATCCGAAGCAACGGAACGTTGGCTTGGACCATCTCGCACGCCGCTGTGTGCCGCAGCCGGTGTGACCCGAACTCTGCGATCCCGGCGCGCCGACACGCCCGGCGCACGGTCGAGGCGACCGTCCCGGAAGCGATCGGCTCATATGGCGCTTTGGATCGCAGGAACACCTCCCGCCGGTCGCTGTGCGGCCGACCGCGCCGCAGGTAGGAGGCGATCGCCTCCCCCACATCTGCCGGCAACGGCAGGCGCTCCTCTCGTGCGCCCTTGCCAACAACCACCAGCTCACCGGCCCGCCAGTCGATGTCATCAAGCCCCAAGCCGGCGACCTCGCCTCGACGCAACCCCAGCCGCAACAGCGTGACGATGATCGCGTAGTCACGCCGCCCGAGCGCCTGGCGGCGATCACAGGAGTCCAGCAGCGCGCGAGCGTCCGGCCGGCTGATCCCCCTCGGCAACGGCGAACTCGACCGCCCCCTCACAAGCAGCGCCGCCTGCGAGAGGTCAGACCCGACCAGCCCCTCGACGAAGCAGAACCGCAGAAACCACCGCACACCCGAGACGAAGTTCTGCGTTGCGCTGACCGACACGCTCTCGGACTCGCGCAGCACCGCGGCAGTCACATCGCCGGCTGCCAGACCGGCAATCCCGCGGTCCGGCGCCAAGCCCTCCACAAACCGACACACGCAGTTCAGGTACAGCGTCACCGTGCCCGCCGCCAATCCCCTCTCCGCAAGCAGATAGCGCTCAAAGCGCGCCAGCAGCTCATCCGTCGGCGAGCTTGCCGCAGGCTCCTCGGCTGCCAGCACCCCGAGGCCGCGCAGCACGCCGAGCAGGCACCTCAGCCCGGGTCGCGACCACGAATGACGGTGACGCCAGTTGGCCCGCTACCACTCGAAGAACTCCTCGACCCGCCCCTCGCTCACCGCGGCAGCAGTCAACCCATCCGCTTCCAGCCACCGGCTGAACCGCGCCGCCTGCCGAAGCTCACTCACGATCGACAGCGACGCATAGCCGCGCTCAAGCAACTCCGCTCGATACGCCTCCGCGAACGGAGCCACCGGCCCTGTCATCAAGACCCTGCTCACCCTCGTCGTCGGCCTGGCCATCCACTCCTCCTTTTCCGGGAAACCGGCCGGGAAGGATGACCACAACTGTTCGCTTTATGCCGACATCAACCGCCCGACATCCCAACGTGCGCGGACTTTCTCGCCCGCCTCGGCATAACGATCATGTCGGCATAATGATCGGGCGCGAAGCGGCGCCGGACGCCCGCCACGGCAGCTACGTGATGTAGCTGCTTGCGTGCGGCCGATGCTTCCCAGCGTCTGCCGGCGGTCGGGCCGTGGATCACGCAAAGCAGCGCTCCGATCGGGAGCTCGCGGCGGATCTCGAGCCACGGGTCGAGCTGTTGCCAGGCCCCGCGGTCCATCCCGACCTCGCGCCGTTTGCCGCCTTTCCCGCGCCGCACGAGCACGGCACCGCGGCCGCTGTCCAGGTCGCTCTCCTGGAGAGCGAGCGCTTCGCTGATCCGCAACCCGGCTCGCCACAGCAGGACGATCAGCGCGCGAAGCCGGTGACCGTCGGGACGGTCACCAACTGCGCACATGACGGCGACGATCTCCTCGACCGTCGGCGGATCGGCCGGATACTCCTCGCCCTTGTTGCGCGGCGGGCGCCCTCGGTGATAGCCCGGCATCGTCGCCGGCGAGCGGCGATGACCTGCAGCGTCTAGCAGCACGGATTCCATGAATCCTCCCCTCGGATGAGTTGATGGTGGCCGCCAATTGGAACCGACCGCCCCGCGCCACGGGACGGCATGGCAGCTACGCGCGCTTCAAAGGGGCGCCATGGCAGCTACGCGCGCTTCAACGGGGCGGCACCGTGCGAGCGGGCTTGCTGAGAGCACCGGCACCTCCACGCGCCGACGAACCGAAGACGACGCTGGCGGGGCGCATCGGCTTCAGGAAGGTCGGCCCCGGCCCCTGGTCTGCCGATACCCTATGGGCATGAAACCTGCGCAAGAGGTCGAGTTCGTATTCGAGCCCCAGCAGGAGGGTGGCTACCACGTCTACGCGCCGGAGCTTCCCGGGCTCCACACCCAAGGCGACACGCTTGAGGAGGCGACCGAGAGTGCCCGCGAAGCGCTGGAGCTCTACGTCGAGGGGCTGCGTGAGGACGGTCGTTCGCTTGAGATGGGGATCGTTCGGCGCACGCTGCCGCTGCCCGCGTGAGCGAGCGGCTGCCGGTCCTATCCGGCCAGCAGCTGATCGACGCGCTTGAGAAGGTCGGATGGGTCGCCGTTCGTCAGCGCGGCAGCCATGTGCGTCTGAAACACGACGAGCGCACGACTGCGCTGGTGGTCCCGCTTCACCACGAGCTCAAGCGCGGCACGCTCGCCGGGATCCTGCGCGACGCCGGGATCGACCGGGACGATCTCCGGCAACCTCTCTGAAAGGCGCACGGCCGGCTCCCGGCCAGATTCCCGTTCGCGCAGACATCCCTTCCGCGCTCAGCAGGACTCGGGACCTCTTGCCGGAGGAGTGTGGCGGCGCGAGAAAGCAAGACACGAGCGACAGGCGTCGTGCACGAATGCTCACCGACGCCAGAAACCTTGACCGCTCGACGTAGGATCGGCCAATGTCGAAGCGGCTTGTCGTGGCACTCGAGAACAGGCTCCATCCGGAGCCTGTCGAGTTCGATCTGGAGCCGATCAGGGAGGTAATTGCCGCGGCAGAGGATGAGCCTCGCCGTTGGGCGGTCGAGGATCGGGATCCGAACTGAGCTGCCAGCATGTCGCGGGTTCTCAGAAGTGCTCCCCGCCGATCTCGCATGCCGGGATGGCCTACCGGTTCAACTTCCTACGGCTGTCGCTGGTGCGCTAGAGAGCTGATCCGGCCATCACCTGACTCGGATGCCGCCACCGCGCTCACGGGTGACGTGGGCAGTCTGAGCGAACGAGAGGTCCTGCGACTGCTATTGAACCTAAGCAGTCAGGAGGAGCGGGTGCTGCACTACCTCGACGTGGATCCGCGGACCACCACTCTCGTCGCGGAGGGGTCCTACGTGCGCGCCATGAATCCCGAGAGACTGCAGGCGCACGTCCGCGTCGCGGTTATCCCGCCGCGTATCGGCACGACAGACCACGGCTTGGCGTTCGCGTCGAATCGGGTGCTGCATTCCGGGCTCGACGGTGGGCACGGACACTTCGTCGCCGCCTACGGCATAGAGACGGCCGCCGGTAGCGGGGCCGGTTGACGGTCCCCGAACACCGCAAGGAAGCGATCGCGAAGTGAGCGCTGAGCCGCCGGGGAGAGGGATCGGTGCCCGTAGACCCGCTGACGCAACTCTCCCGGCCATCGGCTCCCGCGGCGCCCGTGGGCCACGGCGAGGTTGTCGAAGACAAGCAGGTCGCCCGGCCGCAGGGGAACCTCGACCTGGACGGCCTCGACATCCAGGCCGAGAAAATTGAAGAAGCTCAGCTCGGCAGCCAGATCGTCGAACTCCATCCCACAGAGAAACCCGGGCGTGGACTTGACGCTCGGGAGCCGCGGCGCGCGAGCCGCGCCCTCGAGAACCCGCGCCAGGCTGCCCTCGTAATAGCCGTCCGCGTCATCCCACGCCCCGTGGGACTCGCCGTACGCGATCAGGTTCTCGAGAAGCGTCGCTTGGTTCGGCCAACGCCGCTGGCCAAGCAGAGCGTCCAGGGGCACCAACCGCGTCACCGCCGTGACCCTGGCCACAGAGCGCGGGATGAACAGCGCCGTATACCGTGCGACATCCTGCTCGCACAGCGGGCGGAGGGGGACTCCGAAGTCGAAGTGGAGCGTCTGGAAGTCACGCGATATCTCGCCATCGGGCGGCGGAAGGATGAAGTCGCCGATCACGCTCAGGGCGTCGTGATCATTCGAGGCGGCGCACTCCTCGATGAGCTCCCGCGACTTAGCGAACGCCGCGGCAGGAGTATCCGCGGCCGACCGGATCCAGACGAAGCCGGACTCGCGAAGGGCAGAGTATGCGCGGGTCACGCCCCCGATTGTGGCCCATGCGGCAAAGACGATCCGCGGCGCTTCTGGTAAACGGAACGCTGCTGCCGGGCTCCGACGAGAACGGAGCCGCGATCCAGCGGACCAGTCATGGGCGGGTCTGGAAGTGGCGACATGCTTGCCGCGTCGCCAAAGCAGGACTGAGCCGGCCATACGTCCGGCTCTCGCAAATCGCCACAAGCGCGCACGCCCCGCCGCCGATCGACCGGGTCCGATCGAAGCTCTGGGGTGCTAGCTCAAGGTTCCGAAGCTGCAAGCACCCAAGCGGTCACGACGGCGTTGAGACCAGGACTGCTGCGTTAGGCGTTTATGTGAGGTTGTCGTCGGCGTGTGAATGACGTGAACCAAGGGCCTCTGGGAAGGGCCCGCGTACGCGATATGTGAGGTCCGTGCTCGACGTGAACGACGTGAACGAGTTCCACGTGCTCATCCGCACTGCGAGCGGTGCCGAGGCCGGCCTCCGCTGACGTCGCGTCTGTCGGGCAGGGATGGACCACGTCCGTCAGCCGGCAGGGGCTGTCCGAGCCCTCTCCTCAAGCGCCGCTCGGCCGACCGACCAGCCGCACCGCGTTTGCGCTCGTCGCCAGCGATAGCCCCGGCTTCCTCCCCTCATTGCGCCGTTGACGTTCCGGCCGACCCGCGACTGACTTCGGTCGTTTCTTTCGTACCTCGTCAACGCGTCAACCAAGCCGGGCCTGCCGCCCACGTCGATCACATGCGAACGACGTCAATCCCGCGCAACCACGGCACGTTCACAAACCACCTGCACATAAAGGCGTAGAGGAGCCATGCTCGGGCCGGCTCGCAACGGCCGACGGAGACCTGCCTTCGTTGTCGTACGGGGATCTCGTCGGCGACTCGACGGGACCCGACCTGCGCGGCTACCAGGAGGCTCGCATTCTTCTGAGGCCAGCTCTTGCAGCGCCAGCTAGTTCGTCGCGGCCGAGCCGGTGAAATCAGCTCCGGTGGCCTACCGCCGTAGCCGGCTGTGGAAACAGCTCCGGCGGCTGCCGCCGCGCGGCATCCAACGGCTGGCCGGCGAGTTGCCCGCCGGCGCAGTCCTCGCACCGGACGATGCGTCGGGGGTTGCGGATGCCGGCGAGGCCCAGCAGTCCGCCGAGCGCCACGAGGGAAGCGGAGATTCCCATCCCGACGTGGAAGGCGTAGACCGACGCCGACTGCACCGCGTCAGCGACGGCCAGGCCGCCGCGCGCCGGCTCGACTCGGGCGAGCGTCTGACCCCGGGCCTGCGCGAGCGCGGCCTGCGCTTGCCGGGACAGTCTGACGCCGGCGAGGCGTTGGTTGAGGCTGAAGCTGAAGGAGGCGGAGATGACCGCGCCCACGGCCGCGATCGCGATCAGGCCGGCGACCCGAGCGATTGCGTTGTTGATGCCGGAGGCGATCCCGGCGTTCGATTCCTCAGCGTCGGACAGGACGGCCGCGGTGAGCGGCGCGACCGTGCACGAGAGCCCGAGCGAGAACACGAGCAGCGCTGGGAGCAGGTCGGTGAGGTAGTTCACGTGGGCGCCGAGGCGGAGCATCAGCGCCAGGCCCATCGATGCGATCAGGGGTCCGAAGCCCATGAACAGCCGCGGCCCGTAGCGGTCCGCCAGTCGTCCCATCCGCTTGGAGAGCAGGAACATCACGATCGTTGAGGGCGTCAGCGCGAACCCCGCAGCCAGCGCGCGGTAGCCGGCGACCTCCTGGAGGAACAGCACGAGCAGGAAGAAGGTGATGCTAAGCCCCCCGTACATCGCGAATGTCTCCACGTTGCCGACGGCGAAGTTGCGCCGCTTGAAGAGGCCCAGCGGCAGCATCGGCGACCGGGTGCGTTGCTCGTGCACCACGAACAACGCGAGTAGGGCGAAGCCCACCAGCGCCGGCGCCCACACTTCCGGGCTGCTCCAGCCGACCACCGGCTGGCGGATCAGTGCCAGGACCGGGCCGGCGAGGCCGAAGAACGTGAGCGCGGCGCCCAGCCAGTCAACGCGCGCGTGTCCGACGCCGGGCTCCCGTGCGGGGACAGCGACCGAGACGAGCATCAGCGTCGCCACGACGAAGGGGACGTTGACAGCGAAGATCAGCCGCCAGGAGACGGCGTCGACGAGAAACCCGCCCGCCAGCGGCCCGATCACGGTGGCGATCCCCGCCCACGCCGTCCACGAGCCGATCGCGCCGCCGCGCTCCTCGCGCGGAAACGCCGCGACGATCACCGCCAAGGCGCTCGGGGTCAAAAGCGCGCCGAACGCCCCCTGCAGTGCGCGACAGGCGATCAGGAACTCGATGCTGGGCGCAATCGCGCACAGCAGCGACACGACGCCGAAGCCCGCGACGCCGATCGAGAACACGCGCCGCTCGCCGAACAGGTCTCCGAGCGAGCCGCCGACCAGGATCAGCGAGCCGAGAGCCAGCAGGTAGGCGTTCGAGACCCACTGTTGGCCCGCGAGTCCGCCGCCGAGGTCGGCGCGGATCGCCGGCAGCGCGACGTTGACCGCTGTCGCGTCCAGCCCCGCGACGAACGAGCCCATGATCGCCGCGACCAGGGCCAGCCGCTTGCTGCGATCGGGCATTTCCCTCCTCACGTCGTCTTGATCAGGCCACCGTCGATCACATAGTTAACGCCGGTCACGTTGGCTGTCCTGTCGGACGCCAGCATCGTGACCAGCGTCGCCACCTCCTGCGGCGTGCTGAACCGGCCGCTGGCGATCCCCGAGGCGGCGGTCTCACGGATGGTGTCCGCATCCACCCCGGTCGCCTTGGCGAAAGTCTCCGCGGCCCCGTGCTCGCCCAGCCACAGATCGGTGCCGACCTGTCCCGGCGAGACGCAGTTGACGCGGATCCCTTTCGGCCCGAACTCCTGCGACAGCGACTTGCTGAGGTTCACCACCGCGGCCTTGGCCACGCCGTAGTCGATCGTGGCGGCGTCGGGCTGAAAGAACGAGTTCACAGACGCGATGTTCACGATCGATCCGAAGCCCTGCTCGAGCATCGGAGCAACGGCGGCGCGGGTCGCCCGCATCCCGGTGAAGAAGTTCATCTGCAACGCCCACTCGAACTCCTCGTCACTGGTCGCGAGGAAGCCGTCCAAACGGATTCGGACCGCTCCGACGTTGTTGACCAGCACGTCGAGCCGGCCGTGCGTTTCGATCGCCTTCTGCACGAGCACGGCCGGTCCGTCAGCGTCCAGCAGGTTCACCGGAATCGCCGTCACCCGATCCAGCCCGTCGAGATTCTCGGCGGAGAGCGAGCCGGCGACAACGTATGCGCCCTCGGCCACGAGCGCCTGGGTGATCGCGAGGCCGATGCCCTTGTTCGCTCGGTGACGACCGCGACCTTGTCGGTCAGCGCGAGGTCCACGGCTCGCCCTCCGGACGCCTGCTGCGTCGCCGGCTCGGGTGCGTCGAGCACGCCGTCGAGCCAGCAGTCGATCGCGGCGGCGACCTCCGACCAGTCGGGGGCGACCATGTGCAGGTGCGGCCGGCCCGCGAACTCGAGGTAGTCGGTCTTGGCCGACGAGCGCTCGTAGCGCTTGTACTGCGCCTTGGACAGCGACGCCGGCACGGTGTGATCCTCGGTGGCGCCGACGATCAGCAGCGGCGCGCGGTCCTCGTTTTTGAAGTGAACCTCGGTCGGCGGGTGCAGATGGAAGTTCGCGAACCCGCCCTCGTAGAAGATCTGGCCGGGTCTCGGGAACCGCGTAATGCTCGTAGGCGGCGGCCGCGTCCTCCTCGGAGAAGGTGTTCACGAACGCATAGGTGAACTCCTCGGGCGTCAGCGTCACGACGCCATGCCACTTCGACGGGTGCGCGAGCGCCGGGGCGCCGGCCTTCAGCGTCGAGAACGGCAGCGCCAGGATGCCCTTGGGCGGCGCCGGGCTCATTGCCACGCCGGCCCGTCCGAGACCGCGGTCGAGCAGCAGTTCCACGAACAGCCCTCCGTAGGAGTGGCCGATCAGCACCGGAGGCTGCTCGAGCTCGCCGATCAGCTTGGCGTACTGGTCGACGATCTCTTGGACCCCGAGGCCGGCCGACGCCTCGGCGGTCTCACGCAGCTGCTCGACATCGCCCTGCTTGCGTGGCCACTCGGGCGCCGACACGGCGAAGCCGCGCTTGCCGAAGTAGTCAGCGTAGTTCTCCCAGCTCCGCGCCGAGAGCCACGCCCCGTGAATCATGATCAGCGGGATATGCCCGTTCTGGGTCTGGCTGGCTTGCATCCGGTCCCTCCTACCCTTGGTCGGCCCCGAGCCTAAGTCGGATTGCGCCGACGACCAAGTCCGATCGACGCCGGATCCAGACCGCCCCCGACTCAATCCCCGGGAAGCTCGGTCGTCGGGTGTCGCTGCGTCAGCCAGCCTTCGGCGTCACGGACCTGCTGTGCGGTCCGGACGATCGCCTCGGCGCCAGCGGTCGGTGGCCATTCCGAAGCTAGGTCCGTCGGAAATGTGAGCGGTGGGTCGAACGGCACCGTCCCGACGTTCTCCATCGAATTGACCCAATCGGCGACGACGACAGCAACGGCCTCGCCGCTCCCCACGTGAAGCATGCCTCGGTCCCAGGGCGCGCTCGCGCTCGTCATCGTCCGCTCGAGCTCGAATCCGTGCGCACGGAGTAGCGCCCGCAGCCAGGCGTTGAACATCTGTCCCGGCGGCTCACGCGGAAGAACCACGCATTCCGCGACGAACGCGCCGACCGAGATACTCCCCTCGCCTACGCAGCGGTGTGACTCAGGCAACGCCGCGAGCAGGGGCTCGTCCTTGAGCGCGTCCACCCGCACCCCGTGCCGGCGCGCCGCCGCCGGTGACTCCATCACCACCGCCGCCGCGAGCTCGTGCGTTCCAACCTGCCTGAGCGATTCCGGAGCGACCTCCTCCTGGAGACGCACGGTCAGTTCCGGATGCTCCGCCGCCAGCGCCTCGGTGATGCGCGCCACGACCGTCCCGCTGAAGGGGCCGTAGCCGATCGCGAGCCCCCCCGTCGTCCGAGTACGCCGAACGCCGAGCGTCGGCGATCGCACCGTCGATCTCGGCCAGCGCCCGCCGCGAGCGCCCGAGCAGCAGCGCCCCCGCGGCCGTCAACTCAACCCGGCGCGTCGTGCGCACGAACAGCACCACCCCGAGGTCGCGCTCGAGCTCGCGAATCGCCCGCGATAGTGGCGACTGCGACATGTGCAAACGCTCCGCGCCCGAAGTGCAGCTCCTCCGCCACGGCGACGAAATAGCGGAACTGCCGCAACTCGATCGAAACGTCCACAGGCGGATACTGACCTTAGGAAGCCTGACAGCCAAATGCTCGGCGCAGCCTGCACCAGTGAGCAGCTCCGAGCGCCCTAAGACCAAGTCCCGCCGCTCCTCCTTTTGCCGCCCGGTCGAGCATCTCGAATTCGAAGACAAGTGCCCTCCCTTGCGCGGTAGGCGCGTCTTCTACGTCGGCGATGCGAGCGTTGGCCCTCCACCGCCCCGGACATGCACGCAATCCGCGCGTGGCGGGCCGGGTCGCACCGCGCCGGAGAGCTTGCGCAAATAAGAGAGCAGGGCTTGGTGGACCGGCGAGCGCTGCCGGATCACGCCTGGAGCGATCATGCCGGCGGGGCTGCTCCTTCTCGATCGCTGCGGCAGCGATGCTCCTGGCGCCGTCAGCGGCCTGACGTTCGAAATCGCCGCTCGCCCCGAATCCGGGTTTGAAACGATGGGGCGTTTGGCGGTAGGTTCGCGTTGAACCGGTCGAGGTGGCGATGTGGGAATTCGCCTGATCGCCGTCACCGGGGGAAAGGGGTTCAACGGGTGTCGCGAGATCAGAAGAGGGCGCGTTGGTTCGGCGTGCTCTACCTCATCACGTTCGTCACGTCGATCACCGCGCTGGCGCTTTACGAGACCGTGCTCCGACATCCGGTGAGCTACATCGCGGGTGCTGGGCACGACACGCAGGTCTTGCTCGGGGCTCTGCTTGAGCTGCTGCTGATCATCGCGAACATCGGCACCGCCGTCGTGATCTTCCCGATCGCTAGACGACAGAACGAGGAGCTGGCGCTCGGCTACGTGACCGCGCGGCTGATCGAGTGCACGTTCATCCTCGTCGGCATCCTCTCCATGCTCGGGATCATCACGCTGCGCAACCAGGTTGCGGGTGCGAATGAAGGCACGGTCGCCTACACCCTCGCGGCGATCAAGGACTGGACGTTCCTCCTCGGCCCGGGCTGGGTCGTCGGCTGGGGGAACGGGCTGATCCTCGGCTACCTGATGTACAGCTCGGGCCTGGTGCCGCGACGGGCGACGTGGCTCGGGCTCGTCGGCGGACCGCTGATCATCGTGTCCGGAACGGCCGTGATGTTCACCGGCAACCAACCGAGCAGCACGCTGCACTCGCTGCAAGCGATCGTGACCATCCCGGAGTTCGCGTGGGAACTCTTCCTTGGCGTCTACTGCACGATCTGGGGCTTCAGGCCCGATGCCCCGATCCTTTCCAGAAGCGCCCGACAACTCGACGAGAAACCGGAACCGGGGAATGCCGCTTTGGCCTAAGAGCACCAGCATCCCCGAAGCCCGAATCGGGCGGTGAGGCAGCTGCCTGCGGACATGACGGCCACGAGGCTGTGCCGCCTAACCCGGCTCGCACGGAACGCCTGCGTGAGGGGTCGTCTGATTGGCGGCTCAGGTCGTTAGCGGTTCGTCTCTCGGCGCTGGCGAGCGCGTTGCCCTGCTTGGCGCGTGTGGATGGGCATCCCCGCCGCGAGGTGTTGCTGGACTCGCGAGCGTCCCTTCCGGGGAAGGGCGCTCCGCGTCGAGGCCGGCGCCTTCTGGGTTGTCGGGTTACGCTTGGAGGGCGTGTGCCAGCTGGTGGCGGGTCTGG
The DNA here is from genome assembly GCA_963723675.1 of uncultured Solirubrobacterales bacterium. Taxonomy (GTDB): domain Bacteria; phylum Actinomycetota; class Thermoleophilia; order Solirubrobacterales; family Solirubrobacteraceae; genus Palsa-465. The sequence goes on from CAVRRW010000001.1 coordinate 786,717, forward strand.
ATGTCGAGTTTGCGGTAGCAGTTGCGCAGGTGGTACTCGACCGTCTTTGGGGTGATGAACAGCGTGGTGGCGATCTCGCGGTTGCTGTGGCCGGTGGCTGCTAGTTCGGCGATCCGGTGCTCGCTGGCGGTCAGCGATTCGGGGCCGCTGAGCGCCTCGCGCCTGGGCCGGGCGCCGCTGGCTGCGAGCTCGATCCGGGCGAGCTCGTGGAGGGCGCTCGCGCCGCCGCGCCGGGTGATGTCGAAGGCGCGCTCCAGCGGCGGCCTGGCCGCGGCGCGCTGGTTGGCGCGGCGCAGCGTCGACCCGAGTGCGATCAGGGCGTGGATCGTTTCGAGCCTCGGTGGGTGGGCCTCGCCGAGCTCGACCGCCTCGCGCAGTTTTGCGAGTCCCGCCTGCCCGCCTTCGTAGCTCCCGGCCAGGCGCAGGGCTCGGATGCGCTCGTGCAGGACCTGGGTCGTCTGTGTGCGCTCGAGCTCCTGTTGGATGAGTTCGCCGGCTCGGTCGCGCTGGCCGACGGCGAGCGCGGACTGGGCGGCCGAGCTGCGCCACGGGCAGTAGCCGAGGTACGGGAGCGTGACCTCGGCCGCTTTACCGGCGGTGAGCGCCAGCTCGTATGCCTGCTGGGGCCGGGCTTGGGCGCGGCCGAGCATCTGCTGCACGCGCTCGCCGCCTGTCTGACGACGTCGATCGTGTACGTCGCCGCGGCGCGCAAGGTGCAGCTCACGTCCGTCGAGTCGACCCTCACCGGCGACATAGACGTGCGCGGCGCGCTCGGAGTCAACGACGAACCGCGTAATGGGTTCGAGCGCATCGGCGTGTCGTTCCGTATCACGGGTAACGCGCCGGAGGAGGAGCTCCGCGAGGTCGTGGAGCGCGCTCAGAAGCGCTCCGCTGTCTACGACATGGTCACCAACGGCGTGCCCGTCGCCGTCGAGGTGACAACCGACTAACGCTCATGTGCCGCCCGTGGCCGCGGCCACGCTCCGGCCACGGGGGCATGAGGAGCGGAAATGGAGATACCGCCATGCCGATTGAACTCACAGCCCATACCGACGCCGGAGCCCATCTTGTCGAGCTCGCCGAGGAGCTATCCGAGCAGCTTGCCGCCCGCGCGGCCGAGCACGACCGCGACGGCAGCTATCCGTTCGAGGCGATCGACGCGCTCAAGGCCGCCCGCTATTTCGCAGCGCCGATCCCGATCGATCTCGGTGGGCTCGGCGTGTCATCCGCACACGACCTGGTGGTCGCGTCAAGCCGCCTGGCGCGCGGCGACGCGTCCGTCGCGATCGGCGTGAACATGCACCTCGTCGCAGTGCACAACATGGACCGCCGCCGCCAGGCCGCGGTCGCGGCCGGAGCGGAGCGTCGCGCCCGAAACTTTGCCTCCTCGCTTCAGCAGATCGCCCACGACGGCGTAGTGCTGGCGGCCGCCATCAGCGAACGCGGCCAGGACCTCACGCGGCCCGGCACGGTCGCTACCCGCACCGAGTCGGGCTGGCGGATCGACGGCGACAAGCTGTTCTGCACCATGTCTCCCGCCGCCACCGATCTCTACGTGGCCGTCCGCTATGCCGACCTCGAGGGCATCGAGCGGTACGCGTACGCGATGGTTCCGATCAATTCGCGCGGCTTCGTCGTGCACGATGACTGGGACGCGCTGGGGGTGCGAGCTTCCGGCAGCAACTCGATCTCGCTCGAGGGCGTGGAGCTGCCCGAGTCCGGTGTGCGCGGCGGCTTCCGGGCCGGCGACCCGCTGCCGTACATGGAGCGCAACCTGATCGCCGGGCTGTTTCACGCGGCGGCCTCGCTCGGGATCGCCGAGTCAGCAGACGCAATCGCCCGCCGCGGCATCGCCGGGCGCATCAACGGCGATGCGCGCCCACGCATGCAGGTGGCCGACAACGCCGTCGACCTCGCCGCCGCGCGCGGCGTCCTATCGCGCGCGGCTGCGCTGATCGACGAGCACCGCGCCGCCAACCCGACGTCCGACGGCACTGCCGAGGAGCTGGGGGCGCTGTTCGCCGAGGCGCAGGCCGCCAAGGCGTTCGTCAACGAGGCGGCGGCCCGTATCGTTGACCGCGCGCTCGCCCTCTCAGGCGGCGCCGGCTATTTCAACGGCAGCCCCCTCGCCCGCGCCTACCGCGACGTCAAAGCCGGCTCCTTCATGCACCCACTCGGCGCCAACCGCGCGTACGACTACCTCGGCCACGTCGCTCTCGGCGAAGAGACGTCGCTGCACTGAGATGGCGCTCGCAGCTGCAACGTCCGCAACGCCGGTGCCTCAGGCGCGCTCGTTCCGTGACGCGCTCGGCAGATTCGCCACCGGCGTCGCCTTCGTCACCGCGGCGCCTGATGGCGAGCCCGCCGGGTTGATCGTGAACTCGCTCACCTCCGTCTCACTCGAGCCGCCCCTGCTCTCGTTCTCCCCGTCCCGCGGCTCGCTCACGTGGTCCCGGATGCGGCGAGCCCGGCACTTCGCCGTGAACATCCTGGGACGACGGCACGAGCCCTTCGCGAAACGCGCGACCCCCGCCGACGCGGAGCGATTCGCGGCCTCAACTGGGAACTCGGAGCACACGGCGTACCGCTGCTCACCTACGCCCTCGCCACACTGGAGTGCGAGATCGTTGCCGAGTACCCCACCGGCGATCACTGGATCGTCGTAGGCCGCGTCGACGACGTGCGCACCTCGCCCCTCAAAGACCCACTCGTCTTCTTCGCCGGCGCATTCGGCGCTCTGAGATAGCTGAAGCAAGACAAACGGTCCTGTCCTCCTCCTCGCCGTGGCTGTCGGGCAAAGTCTGGACGACGAGCCTGATTCTCCGTGACATCGGAGTGAATCCGAGTGTGGAACTGGACGCACCCCGATCGCTCAGGCGATCGCCGGGCTGATCCAGTGGCTGTGGAGCTTGAGTAGGTTGTGGACTGCTGCCTGCAAGCGCCACTCCGAGCGCACCGCGGATCTGCCTCGTCGCTGGAACCGGCGGAAGCCGCGGTTGAATTTGTTCTGGGCGAAGACCGGCTCGACTGTGGCTTTGCGGTGCTTGTAGAGCTCGTGTCCAGCCTCGGTTGCGAGCACTCGGCGCATGAACCCGTAGGGGCCTTTCTCCCATCCCGGTCTGGCGTCCTCGCGTAGCCCGGCATCGGGCGGGACCAGCACTTGGATGCCGTCGCTGACGATGTTCTCGATCTGTCGGGTGTGCCAGTAGCCCGCATCGGCGAGGACGGTCTCGGGGCGTTGTGTGACACCCGCATCCCCGAGCTCGCGCACAGCGGCCCGGACGGCCGGTTCAAGGTGACCGAAGTCGGGGCTCTCGACCGCGATCTCGGCGGCGACGATGATCTGCCCGCGGGTGACTGCGGCCTGCGCGTTGTAGCCCTGCACGGTCGGCTGACCCTGGGTACGCATCATCCGCGAGTCCGGGTCGGTCTTGTTCATCACACCCTCAGGCACCGCCGGCGGCGTGTACGGCTTCGGTGGCATCCCGAGCTTCTGTCCAGGCACGCCGCCCGCGCGCCGGTCTGCCTGCCAGCGCTCGTAGGCCTCGCTGGCCTGGATCTCCACCCGCTGGCTCTCCTCCAGCCGCTGAACCGCGTCTAACAACCGGTCTGCCCGTGACCGTGCGATCGGCTGCGCGGCCTGCTCGCGCCGACGCAACAGCTCCTTGTGCGCCGCCCGCTGCCATCCGCGCCGACCCCCGCCAGGCCCCACCCTTCCGGATCAAGCTCGATCGGATCCACCTCAGACTCCTCCCTGCGGCCAGCCTTCTTGGCCAGCCGCTCCTTCGCCGCCGCAAACGCCGCCCGCCGACCCTCTTCGCTCCGCAGCTGCTCCGGCACCTCGTCACCGCGATCGGCGCCGAACAGCCCGTCCTCCCAGCGGTCGGTCTCCTCAGCCTCCTTGAGGATGTCCGCGACCAGCTTCTCGTAGATGCGGTTCGCGCCCCTGGAGGCGTTCGCGCGGATCTTCATGCCATCGATCGAGATCACCCCCACCTCGACCAGGCCCGCCTCGTCGCACAGAGCCAGCACCTTGGTGAACAGCTCGCCGAGCGCCCGCTCATGCCGGCGGCGGAACTCCGCGATCGTCGAGTGATCCGGCACCCGCATCGCCGTGATCAGCTTGTAGGTCACATCCTCCCGGCACGCCCGCTCGATCCCCCGCGAGGACCGGTTCCCGCGCGCGTACGAGTACAACAGCAGTGCCACCATCATCGACGGTTCATGCGCCGCCCGCCCTTGGCCGTTCTCCCGATACGCCCCATAGAACTCGCTCAGGTCCATCTGCTCGACCGCCCCAAGGATCGACCACACCACGTGATCGTCCGGCACCCAATCAGTCAGATCCGGCGGCATCAACATCGTCTGCCCCCGGTCGCAAGCGATGAAGTTCTGTGGCATCACTGGATGGTCTTAAACCCGCCGGACGTCACACCTTTGCCCGACAGCCACCGCCAGCCGCGAGAGTGGTAGCCGGAAGCGCAGCTTCCGCAACGTCGGGCGCGACTAGCGTGTGGCCCGCCGATCTCCTCCAGGTAGGCGAGAACCTTCTCCTTCGTGTCGAGCACGCGCCCGTCGTGACCAATGTTGTGCTCGTCGTGTGGAGGATCGCCGGGGCGCCCTCTCGCGCCATCTGACCACGCTCGAGAACGCCCGCTACATCAAGACCGTCAAGACGTTCGAAGGCCGCAAGCCCCGAACCTGGATCAGCGCCACGCCGGCCGGGCGGCGGGCGCTGGCGGACGAGATCGCCGCACTGCGAGAGATCGTCGGCTCCGCCAATGCGCGAGCGCAGCCGGCAAAGCGCCTGGCAGCGGGCGAGGCGGCCGCCGGCTGACCTGACCCCGAGCAAATGGTCGCGCTGGGGCGGCGCGACCGCGTCTCCGAACCTATGAGGGGGGCTGAGCTCGTGGCAGCTCGACGATCCGGCGGCTGCGGGCGAGGCAGCGCGGGCAATACCTGACCGCGAGCGAGGGCAGGCGCGGCGTGATCGTCAGTCCGCAGCGCGGGCAGTCGAGCTGCCACTCGGGAGCTTCGGGTCCGGCGCTCGCGGCCTCAGCGGTGCCGACCCCATGTAGCCCGTCGCCCAAACGCGGTCCGGCTGTGGTCGATCCCATGCTCGGGAAAGCCTCGCCGGCCGGGCCCGCGCCGGCTATGGGGGCGAGCCTGTATCTCGGCGCCAACCCGGTTCTCCACTCCTTTTCGCGAATCTGAGCGAGGCTGTCGATTTAGCCGCCCCCCGTTCGTCTGATCAGCGACGATTCCACAAAGGAGGAACCAATGAAGTACATGCTGTTGATCCACCAGGGCTCCACTCCGCTGCCGGGAACCGAGGCGTGGGACCAGCTTTCTGACGAGCAGAGGCAGGCCGTGTTCACCGCGTATGGGGCGATCAACCAGAACCCCAACGTCACTCCCGGCGAGCAGATGCAGCCGCCGGAGACGGCGACGACCGTCCGCGTGCAGGACGGCAAGACGCTCGTCACCGACGGCCCGTTCGTCGAGCTCAAGGAGGCCGTCGGCGGCTATCTGTTCTTGGAGGCCGACGACCTCGACACCGCGATCGAGCTCGCCTCGAAGATCCCCGCCGCCGGCATGGGTGGCGCGATCGAGATCCGTCCGCTCGGTACGTGGTAGCGGTTCTCGATCGGGTCTTCCGCGAGCAATGGGGCCGGGTTCTCGCCGCGCTCATCGGCTTCCTCGGCGACTTCGATCTCGCCGAGGAAGCCGCGCAGGAGGCGTTTGCGATCGCGGCGGAGCGCTGGCCGCGAGCCGGCGTCCCCGGCGAACCCGGCGCATGGCTGGTGGCGACCGCGCGCAACCGGGCGATCGACCGGATCCGTCGCGACCGCACGCTTGCCCAGAAGACCCGGCTGCTCGAGGTCCCCGAGCCCGTGCAGGAGGACGAGATGGACGACACGACATTCGTTGACGAGCGACTCGAGCTCCTGTTCACCTGCTGCCATCCGGCACTGGCCACCGACGCCCAGGTGGCGCTGACGCTGCGAACGCTCGGCGGCCTGACCACCGACGAGATCGCCCGGGCGTTCCTGGTCGGCGAGCCGACGATGGCCCAGCGGCTGGTGCGCGCAAAGCGCAAGATCAAGGCCGCCGGAATTCCGTTCCGCGTGCCGGCGGGCCACCTTCTGCCAGACCGGCTCGCCGCCGTGCTCGCGGTCATCTACCTGATCTTCAACCAGGGCTACGGCGGACGCGGCGACCTCGCGGCCGAAGCGATCTGGCTGGGGCGGGCGCTGGCCGAGCTGATGCCCGACGAGCCCGAGGTCCATGGCCTGCTGGCGATGATGCTGCTCCACGACGCCCGCCGCGACGCCAGGTTCCGCGACGGAGAGGTCGTGTTGCTCGAGGACCAGGACCGCTCGCTCTGGAACGCCGCGCAGATCGCCGACGGGCGCGCAGTGCTCGACCGGGCGCTGGCCCTGCGCGGCAGTGGCCCGTACGTGCTGCAGGCCGCGATCGCGTCGCTGCACGTCGACGTGCCACGCGACTGGGCTGAGATCGCCGCCCTGTACGCACAGCTCTCACGCGTCACCAACTCCCCCGTCGTCGAGCTCAGCCGCGCCGTCGCGGTCGCGGAGCACCAGGGTCCCCGGGCCGGGCTGGACATCATCGATCGGCTCGCCCTCCCCGACTATCACTACCTGCACTCCACCCGTGCCGAGCTTCTTCGTCGCCTCGGCGACGTCGAGCATGCCCGCGACGCCTACCGGCGCGCGCTCGCGCTCGTTCACGACGATGCCGAGCGCCGTCTGCTGCAACGCCGCGTCGCAGAGCTCGACGCCTGAGCGCCGCTCGGCCGTCACATCCGCTCGCACTACCGTGTCATTGGGGTGACCCACAAAACGCCGTGCGTCATGCACAGGCATGGAACATCAAAGGAGAAAGACAATGACCACGCGCAAGAAGATCGCGGTCGCGGGAGCCACCGGGCGAGTCGGACGTCACGTCGTCGACGTGCTCGAGCAGGAGGGACACGACGTCGTCGCGATGTCGCGTTCCGGCGGCGTCGATGTGATCACCGGCGAAGGGCTGGCGGACGCGCTGACCAACGTCGACAGTGTGATCGACGCGGCCACCGGCGCCTCGCCCGAGCAGCAGGCCGCCACGGAGTTCTTCACGACCTCGGCCCGAAACCTGCATGTAGAAGGGAAGCGGGCCGGCGTGCAGCGGATTGTCGTCGTGTCGATCATCGGAACCGACCACTTCACCGCGGGCTATGGCGCAGCGAAGCTCGCTCACGAGCGGGCCATGCAGGCGGGTCCCGTACCCGTGCAGATCCTGCGCGCAGCCCAGTTTCACGAGTTCGTCGAGCAGCTCGTCCAATGGGGACGCCAGGGCGAGGTCAGCTACGTGCAGGAGATGCGCACGCAGCTGGTTGCCGCCAGGATTGTCGCGCAGGCGCTCGCCGATCTGGCGACCAGCGCCGATCCGGCGCCCAGCCCCGCCGCCGACGCAACGATCTCGGAGATCGCCGGGCCCCGGGAGGAGAGCATGGTCGAGATGGCGAGGCTGCTGGTGGCGCGGCGCGGCGACGGGGTGCGGATCGAGGCGGCGGGCGACACCGGCGACCCCGACGCCGATCTCTACGCGACCGACGCCTCGCTCCCGGGACCGAACGCGACCCTCGCCGGACCGACATTCCAGCAGTGGTTGGACTCGACGACGAGCTAGGTCGGGCTCACCGGACCTAGATCGGTGATTCCACACCAGGACGGGAACGTCCCGCGCGAGCGCTCAGGGAACCCATTGGGACGTTTCCGGACCTCTCACGCCGCACATCAGGGGAACCCACTGGGACGTTTCCGGACCTCCCACCCCGCACCGAGCTTGCGCGCCGGACGGATGCGCGAAACATCAACCAACGCCATGTCACGATCCCGCGCCGGCACGCCGCAGCGGCCCCGCTCGACGTGCATCGCGCCGAGACTGCGCGCGCACAGGCACGCGGAATCCGCCATCAAGGGGAGAAATCGGAAGTTCTCGCCGCAAGGACATCCTGCCGCGGGTCGGAAATCGCGTGTTCATCTAGGCGACAGGGCACAATTGGCGTATGGCTGGTCGCCTCGTATATGTGTCACGTCTCGTTCAGTTGCCGTTGGTCGGCGCCGACGGCGCCGAGATCGGTCACATGGCGGATGTCGTCCTGACCTCGTCGGGCGGCGGCGCGCCTCCCCGTGTGAACGGGTTCGTGGTCGGCGTCCAGCGCCGGCGCGTTTTCATCGGCATCGGCCGGGTGGCCGAGATCGAGATCGACGGCGTCCGCCTGCGCCGCGGAACGATCAACCTGCGCCAGTTCCAGTTGCGACCGGGTGAGCAGCTGGTCGTCGGTGAGCTGTTCCAGAAACGGCTGCGCGGACGCAAGGTCACCGATGCGGGGATCACGCCGGCGCCGGAGCCCTACGGCTGGGAGCTGGCGACGGTCGCGCTGGGCGGGGGCGGTCTGCCGCCTCGGCGGCGGCCGCCGGAGATCATCGACTGGAGCGAGGCCGGGGAGCTGTTCGCCGGCGAGCCGCCGGCATCACGACAGGCCGCCGCGATCGGTCAGTTGCATCCGGTCGAGATGGCCGAGGCGATTCGCAAGCTGCCGCTGTCTCGGCGCCGGCTGCTCGCGGCCGCATTGGAGGACGACCGGCTCGCGGATCTGCTGGAGGAGCTGTCCGAGGACGAGCAGGTGCGAATCGTGGAGGACCTCGATCTCGACAAGGCGGCCCGAGTGCTCGACGAGATGGAGGCCGATGACGCCGCCGACCTGCTCGGAGAGTTCTCGGCGGTACGGCGCGACGAGCTGCTCGGCGCGATGGATCCCGAGGAGGCGGCGCCGGTCCGCCGGCTGTTGACCTACCGGCCCGACACCGCCGGCGGGCTGATGACACCCGAGCCGCTCGTCCTCGGTCCCCAGGCAACTGTCGCCGAGGCGCTGGCACGGATGCGCGACCACGACGTGCCGGTGGCCCTGGCGACGCAGGTGTTCGTCTGCCAGCCTCCGACCGAGACACCCACCGGCCGATTCCTCGGCGTCGCTCACTTTCAGCGCCTGCTCCGCGAAGCCCCCTCGAAGGCACTGGCCCGTTGTCTGGACGACGAGCCGCAGACGATCAATGCTCGCGCGAGCGATCTCCAGGTGGCCGAACGCCTCGCCGCCTACGACGTGATGGCGATCGCCGTGCTCGACGACCAGTCGCGCGTGCTGGGAGCCGTTACGGTGGACGACGTGCTCGACCGCCTGCTGCCAGAGGGCTGGCGCATCCGCCACGAGGAGGAGCGAGTTTCCTGATGCCTCGCCGCGACGACCTGAGCAAGCCCCGCGGGACTCCCGGCGGCCCGCAGTACGACCCCGATGCCTTCGGGCGCTTCGCCGAGAGCATTGCGAGATATCTCGGCACCGGGCGCTACCTGGCGATCCAGACCGTCCTCGTCGTCCTGTGGATCGCCGTCAACGTCGCCGCGGTGGCGCTGCGCTTCGACCCCTACCCGTTCATCCTGCTCAACCTGATGTTCTCGACCCAGGCCGCCTACGCCGCGCCGCTGATCCTGCTCGCTCAGAACCGCCAGGCCGACCGCGATCGCGCCGAGACCGAGCGCGACCGCGAGGTCAACGCCCGCGCCCTGGCCGACGCCGATTACCTGGCCCGGGAGATCGCCGCCCTACGGATCGCGATCGAGCACACGGCCGACCGCGACGACATCGCCGACGCCGTCCACGAGCTCACCGCGGTCGTCGAGCGACTCGGTGGCGCCGGCGCCGAGCAGGAGACAGACCAGTTCGAGGATCCCGCGCGCTAGTACGCGCGGCCGGAAGTCCGGCGGAGTATCGGTGAAGGAGCAGAGCCCGTACGACAATGTTGGGGTGGTGCCGCGTACGTCGAGTGTCCCGATCGAGTAACGGCTCCTCGCACGCCGGCAAGGCGTCGATCACGCGGCTCGAGCGGGTGCTCGAACGCGTCGATCAGGGCGCGAGTGAACGCCATCGCGGCCACCTTCGGCTGGTCGCCTGACTACGCGGCGAGCAGGATCCCGCCCGGCGTCCGGGCCACCCCAACCCGCACCGCGACCGCCTCAAGCAACCCGGCGCGCAGAAACCGCCGCGAGCCTGACCCCAGATCCACCAGCGCCGCCGCCGCCAACAAACGATCGATCACCCCGGCCTCGGCGCGCGCGATCACCGCGCGAGCAAGACGCTCGCGCTCAAACGGCGTGTCGATCCTCTCCACGACCGCTTCCAGCAGCTCCGGGTCAGGATCATCATCACGCACCGCGTCAGCAAGACGATCAAGAGCCGGCCAGAACACCTTCGGCAGCTCCGCCTGCAACGACAGACCGACAGCCGGCAGCTCCCACAGCTCGTCGAACAGCTCGCCCAGCTCCCGATCCGACCGCCTCCCAAGCCTCACAGCCGCGTCCCCGCAAGCCTGCGCCACGAACGCCCGCGCAAGGCTCTCCTCCGACGGACCCCGCTTCACACCACAACACCGCTTCGCCTTACGGCCCGACCCACAGGGACACCGATCATTCCGACCAACGCTCGACACACCCGCATCGTGCCGAACGGCCCGGACGGACACCTTCACAACTACTCGACGAACTTCCGGACAGCTCCACTAGGTCAAACGCTAAGCGCGCTGGGACAGACGCTGAGGCGATGACCACGCCGGCCGGCGAGCGCTCCGATAGCCGGCACGCCGGCCCTGAAGCTCGCCGACCATCGTCGAGACCTCCTCGGCCAGCTGCAGGTATGGGTAGGCCAGCGGTTCCGGTGACCGCCCGCGCCAGGCGCACCTCGGCCAGCGCGGGTACGCCGCCAACGGAGCCAGCACTGCCGGCGCAAGCGGCGCGGTGCGGCCGGTCTTCATCGCCGCGAGGATCGCCGATGCGACCAGCAGCGGGAACGGGTAGACGATCGGTCGCAGCTGCTGGTCCTTGATCGCCGCCTGAGCGTGCCCGCGGCCGTAGGCCCGCGCCCGCCGCAGGGAGTCTCGCCAGCGCGGATCGAACCGGTGGACCACCACCGCCGCCGGCTCGTATCGAAGCCGCAATCCCCGAGCCCTGCGGTGTCCGCGGCGGCACAGATCCTCCTCCTCAAATCCGAAGGTCAACGCCGGATCGAACCCGCCGAGCGAGACGATCGAATCCTTCCGGAACGCCATGTTGGCTCCCACCGGCGAATAGAGCTGCGCGCCGGCGAGCGGCTCGGGCGCGGGCCGGACCACGCTTCGCAGGTACAGCGCAAGGCGGTATCCGAGGCCCGCGGAGCGAAGCAGCTCGGCCGGCAGAGGAGTCAGCGGGTTGCGGGCTTGCAGGTAGCGCCGCAGGAAGCCATTCGAGCACGCCGGCAGCACCCTGCCGCCAACGCCCTCCAGCCGTGCGTCTGAGAAACACGACAGAAGTGCCTCGAGCCAGCTCTCCGCGGGCTCACAATCGGCGTCTGTGAACGCGATCACGGCCCCTCTCGACGCGCTCACGCCGGCGTTCCTGGCAGCGGCGAGGCCTTCGGGACGACCTAGCCTGACCACCCGCGCGTCGTGTGATCGCGCCACCTCGGCGGTCCGATCGGTGGAGCCGTCGTCGACGACCACGATCTCGTAGCGGGAGCCATCGAGGGACTGCCGTTGTAGGTGCGAGAGCGTGGCCGCCAGCGTGCGCTCCCCGTTGCGGGTGCAGACGACGACGGTCATCTCGGGATGAGCCGGGGCGGTCATCGGATCAGAACGAGTCGGCCGACAGCGATCGCCGGCGCTCCTGCAGCCGCGACCACCACATCCCCACGCTCTCCGGTGAGACGTTCGCCCCGGGGATGAGCGAGAGGACGCCGTCGAGCAGCGCAAGCCGGTTCGCACCGCCAATGATCCAGTCGTGGAACGTCAACATCGACACTTGGCCGGGGCCGGCGAGGCGCGAGTCAAGCGCAAACCGGGCGAAATCGAGAAGCGATTGCGGACTGGGCACCGACGGCGCGGGGAATCCCAGCAGGTCGCAGTCCAGGGGGCTGTAGAGCGGAATCTCGAGCAGCGTATCCCGATGGAACGGCGGACACCCGTTCAGCAACCAGCGCGCCGGCGAGCGCATCCGATGCCGCCGGGTCGCGAGGTAGATGTTCGGGTTCAGCGCGAGCAGCAGCGCTCGCGCCCCGATTCCCTGCAGCAGCCGCGGATGAGATCGCAGCCACCGCCAGGGGCGGTCGCTTCGGAGCCTGTCAGGCCGGAACAGCTCGACCACGTGTCGAATCTCCTGGTTGCTCACCCACCGAAATCCCTGCCTCGCCAGGAGCTCGTACACGGCGGCATCGAAGAATCGCGGAGCGAGGAGATACGGCGCGCGGAAACCCGCGGGGGCCGCTCCCGTGATCGCTGCGATCTTGGCGGTGGCGTGCGCGAGCCGCTCGCCGAAGCCGGCCAGCTGTGTGGTGCTCAAACCGTTCAGGCGCTCATGGCGCCAGCCGTGCAGCGCGATTTCATGTCCCGCCGCGGAGATCGCTGCAACCAGGTCCGGTCGCTTGGTCGCCAGCTCACCGACGACGAAGAAGGTGGCCCTCACCTGGTGCCTGGCGAGGAGCTCGAGAATCCGGTCGGTGCTCCAGTCGATGTCATACGGCGCCGAAAACGGCATCCCCCAGGGGCCCTCGTAGTCGAAGCAGACAAGCAAGCTCCGGCCGGCCGGCGCGACACGGCGATCGCGCGACTCGGGCGACCTGGTGCCAGGGCCCAGCGAGCTCATCGCCGCGACTCCCGCGGCGTCCGCAGCAGCACCACGATGCCCACCAGCCTCCCCCCGAAGTAGGCGCTGAGCAGCACCATGTCCGCAAGCACCGCGCCGAGCAGGCGACGGTGACCGGGTCGCTCCCAGACGAACGCCCTCGATACATGTGCGCCGGCGACGGCGCCGAGGTAGACGATCGGCATCCAGGCGGATGCTCGGCGGCCCTGGGGTCGCCAGAGCGCCGCGCCCACACCGCAGAGCAGCCATCCGGCGAACGCGATGTCCGGCCCGCGCAGCTGTCGATAGCGGTACAGCTGCCGGGTGGCGCTGCGACCGCTTTGAAAGAGCCATGCGACCGTCTCCACAAAGCCCTTGGTCTCTCGGTGCTCGACGAGCAGCCCCGGAACCGTCAGCACTCGGGCACCGATCGCGTCCAGTGCGTGATTGAAGGCGACATCCTCGCCGTCACGCAGGGCGGGGTCGAACGAGACTCGGTCAAACAGCTCGCGCCGGTAGGCCCCGTTGCTGCCGGTCGCCTTGGTCGTGTGCGCAACGGTTCGGGGCTTGAGACCGAACCGGGCGCCGATGTAGGCGACATCGCCGTCGGGAACCGCGGTGCCACCGACGGCGTCTGCCGCGGCGAGCATCTCCAGGCAGCGGGAGGCCCACCACGGTGGCAGGATCACGTCCGCATCGACTGTCGCGATCACGCGGCCACGGGCTTGACCGACCCCGACGTGCCTCGCGAATCCACGTCCCCGGTTGCGCTCCAGCCGGATCAGTCGCACGGTGCGACAGCGCTTGGCGAGGCGAGCCACGATCTCCCCGGTATCGTCATCGGATCCGTCGTCGACGACGATCAACTCCCGGTGATCGAGCCCTTCCTGCGCCAGGATTGAGGCCAAAGCCTGCTCGATTCCGGCAGCTTCGTTGCGGGCAATCACGACAAATGAGATCGTCGGCTGCGGAGGTTGGCGTGGCGTGGGGTCTGCGAGCACGAACGATTGAGGAGCGCACGGCGCGAGACGCCGCATCTGGCCGGCGGAGCATACGTTCTCGGATCCGAGCGGGTCCGAGCATACGTGCTCGGGTCCGAGCGGGTCCGAGCATACGTGCTCGGATTCGAGCTGATCCGGTTCATGCGCTCCTCGCCGCGGCGACGACCGCGATCATCTTCGTGGCCTTGCCGGCAGCGATCGGATTGGCGTCCGTCCTGCATTGGACAGCGGTCCGGACGGCGCATCCCGCCGCCGTCCAGGGCTCCCGGGCAGACTGCGTCTACTCGGCCAACAGCATCAGCGCTCTGCAGTCGTTCGAGCGGCTGGTAAATCGGCAGTTCGACTGCGCGCTGGTGTTCAACAACGCCTCGTCGGATTGGGCGGCTTGGGAGAAGCCCTGGTTCCTCACCAACCAGGATCCGAGCTACCGCTGGGGGACCTGGGCGGCCACTCCGGGAACGCACCGGCAGCTGATCATCACCAACAACCTGTTTCCATCGGATGTGAATGGTTCGGACTGGCTGACTGCTGGAGCGGCCGGCGCCTACGAGGGACACGCGCAGGCGCTCGCTCGCAACCTCGTGGCAGCGGGTCTGGGCAACTCGGTGATCCGCCTGGCGCACGAGGCCAACGACACGTCGTACCCCTACTCGCTCGCCGATGACGCCACCGACCTCGCGCACTGGCGCCTGTTCTGGCGGCGGACGGTGCTCGCGATGAAGTCGGTCCCGGGTGCGCACTTTCTGTTCGATTGGTGCATCAACGCCCACGTGCGTCCGATCCAGTTCAGCAACTGGTATCCGGGAGATGACGTCGTCGACATCGTCGGCATCGATGCCTACGACGCCGGCGTCCCCGCCGGCCAGGACCGTTGGCAGACGATCTATGACCAGTCTGACGGCATCCGGGATGTGCTCGCGTTCGCCAGGGCGCACGGCAAGCCGGTCAGCATCCCGGAGTGGGGACTGTGGACACCCGGCCCCGCCAGCCTCGGCGGCGGCGACGACGCGGCCTACGTCAACGGGATTGCGAGCGTCGTCCGAAGCAACCCTGTCGCCTATCAGGCGTACTTCTACAACCTGGATTCGCAGACCCTGCTCCGCAGCAGTCCTCTCAGCCTGTCGGCGTACCGCCGCCACTTCGGCGGAGGCGGTGACAGCGCCGGTGCGGCGGTGGTTTCACCGGACGCATAAGCTGGCCTTCGCATCAGCCGGCCTCCGCCGCATAAGCTGCCCCGGCAGCCGCGGATCCTTAGCGAGCCGCGGCCGCGCATTCGAGATATGCGATCGGCGAACCTCAAGCAGCAGTTGATGCGTGCCTACACCGAGAGCGTGGAGGAGTGCCGGTGCAGCGTGCTCGCCGCCCTCCCGGCCGCGGCGGGAGGTGTCCTGCTCGATTGCGGCTGTGCGGACGGCGCCCTGACGATGCGACTCGCCGAGCGGATGCGTCCCGACCGGATCATCGGCATCGAGATCAAACCCGAGCTCGCGGAGCGGGCGCGGACGCGCGGGATCGAGCTTCCCTCCGGTGACCTCAACACGAGGCTGGAGATCCCCGACGCCACCGTCGACGTCGCGACCGCCAACCAGGTGATCGAGCATCTGCGCGACACCGACGGCTTCATGATCGAGCTTCGCCGCGTGCTGAAGCCCGGCGGGATCGCCGTGATCTCGACGAACAACCTCGCTAGTTGGCACAACATCGTCGCGCTGATGCTCGGCGCGCAACCGTTCCCTGCCGACGTCAGCTCGAACTCCGCGATCGGCAAGCTGTTCGGCCTGTTTCCCGGAGACGCCGGCGGATACGGCTCGTGGACCCACCTGCGCATCTTCTCGTTCCGCGCGCTGCGCGAGATGCTCGAGTACCACCAGTTTGCGGTGCGGGAGATTCGGGGCGTTGGCTACTACCCGCTCCCAACGAGGCTCGCCAGGCCCGTAGCGAAGCGTGCCCCGAGGCACGCGGCCTACCTCACGGTGACCTGCTCAAGGCGATGACCGGGTCCCTGCGCGCGCCGCGGCGGTGAGGATCCCGGCACCGTAGACGAGATGATGGACGACGGTCAGCACGGGCCGGTGCCGCATGTTCTTGACGAACGGAATCGCCAGAAGCGCGACGATCCAGGGATTGATCACCGCCAGCGGCGCGATCAGCAGAAACAGCGGGTACGCGACGGCCTCCGGATCATGGCGCAAGACGGCTCGCAGGCGCCGCGGATGCTTGACATACAGCCGGTAGCGGGCCTGCCCGTACAGAAACGAGCGGCGCAACTCGGACCGCAGCGATCCCCAGTCGTGAGCAACCACGGCCTCGGGGACATATCTGATCCGGCATCCAGCATCGACGGCGCGCCAGCTGAAGTCGACGTCGGAGCCGTAGTGGAAATCCTCGTCGAAGCCGCCGATCAGCTCGAACACCGGCCGGGCGACTGCGAGATTCAACGTCGATGCCTCCTCGACGTAGTGGCGGTCGCCGATGAAGTGTGCGACCTCGTCGCGGATGCTGCGCTTTGCAGCCGAGCGGTGCGAGCCGGCGACGAGCATCTCTCCGTCGATGACCAGCGGACCGATCAGCTCGGGCAGCCACCCGGGATCGGGGACGCAGCTCGCGTCGAGGAACACGACGACGTCGCCTTGGCTCGCGGACACGCCGCGGTTGCGCTGCTCGGCGATCGTCGGCTTGGACGGGTCCGCGTCGAACGCGATCCAATGGGCCTCCGGGAAGGCTCGCCGCACGTCGTCGAGCCGACCGCCTGAGGCGTCGACGACGATCGTCTCGATCGTCCACCCCGGTTCGGTGGGAAGGCGGCGCAGCGCCGAGAGCGTGGCCGCGATCCCGCGATCGTCCTTGTTGACGATCACCAGCGAGATGGACAGGGGCTCGCCTAACGACACAGGAAGATCGGCTCGACGGCTTCGAACTTCTGCAGGCGGTGGCGGGCGATCAGCTCGGCCGGCAGCTCGGCGCCCAGGTCGATCACCTCGGGCCTGAAACCGGCGTCCGCGAGCCGGTCGAGATAGTCACGCCCGTATCTGCGCACATGGTCCTCCTGGCCATAGAGCGCCATGCGCTCGGCCGCATCGACCACCGACGCGTCCTCGACCGTGCGCTCGTCCTGCACGTCGGGCACCAGCAGGATCGCCCAGCCGCCCGGCGCGAGCACCCGCCTGAGCTCGTGCATGGCGGCGCGGTCGTCGAGGACATGCTCGAGCACGTGGTTGCAGATCACCGCGTCGAACGCCCCATCGGCAAACGGCAGGCTCGTGACATCGATGATCTCGTCGCCGAATGTGCCGGTCAGATCGCCGCACACGTAGGACCCGGCGACCCGCTCGAGGCGCCGCCGCAGGGGCGCCTCGGGGGCGACGTGAAGGATCCTGATCCCGGGTGCGAGCAGTTCCGGATCGCGCTCGAAGAACAGCCACAGCAAGCGATCGCGCTCGAGCGAGCCGCAGTGCCAGCAGACTCGATCGGCTCCCCTGAACGGGGCGAAGGCCCGGTACTGCGCCCCGCAACACGGGCACTGCACCCGGGTCCCTCGGTGCCTCGCGGCTCCGGACACCCGCCTGGGCAGGGCGCGCAGCCACCGGCGCACTGCGCCCGGCACGAGCCTTGCGAGCTGCCTCACCTGGCGTTGATCCGAAACCATTCGCGCAGCTCCCGCTCGGTGCCGTGGACGCCGTCCTTGACGGAATGGACGATGCTGTGACCGCGCTGCAGCAGTCGCGCGGGTTCCGCGGGGAGCCCCTTCCAGGAGACCGCGAACGGCTCGGCGTGTCCCACCGCTCCCTGCATACGCAGTCCGGCGGCGGCGCACAGGAGCCCGAGCACCACGTCCTCGCCCAGGTGCGTGCGGACCCAGGGCCGCCAGTCGAGAAGCTCGCCGCGGGCGAACAAGCTTGGAGATACCGCGTAAGCGCCGCCCAGGCAGTGGGCGCCGAGGCTGTAAGCCGGATTTGCCGCCGCCGCGCGAACCACGTCGCGTGTGGTCCTCCGCTCGCGGCGGGTGGGAATCGAGATCCGCGGCAGCAGCCCGCCCGAGCGGACGGCGCGCAGGGGCCAGCTCGCCCGCCGGATCGGCGTCTCCCACACCGACCAGTCGCGACGCCCCCCGGCGGCCGCCCGATCGAAGGCCCCGACGATCCCGATCGATCGATCGCTGGAGAAGATCGACCGGATCGAGTCGGCGAATGGTGCGATCACCACTGCGTCCGTGTCGAGCTTGAGCGCGAACTCTCCCTGCCCCAGCCTCAGCGCTTCGAAGGTCCCGGCCGTCATCGCGCTGAGCCGGTCCGGAACGCGGCCGTTCCAGAGCGCCGTCCTGACGATCGAGGCGCCGGGCCAGAAACGCTCCAGGCGACGCGGCTGTGGGCAGTCGTCGATCAGCATGAGCCGCACCTCCGCGGCCGGCGCGTGTGCTCGCAAGCTCTCGAGCGTGTCGGCGAGGCGCTCGAGCTCACGCTCGTCGGGGCCGACGGGAACGAACACGCTGAACATCTGCCGCTACCCCCGAGGCAAATGGAGCGCCGGCACCGCGAAGAAATTCCAGCGACTGCCGCTCTGGTACGCCCGTTGCAAACGCGAGAGCGAATACGGCCCCTCGCCGTCGAGGTCGAAGATCCGCATCTCGAGCTCTTCGACGAGCAACGCGAAGAGGTGATCGGGGCCGGTCCCGTAGTAGTCGGCCGTTCGCCGCTGATGCTCGAACAGGATCACCGGCCTGTGCATCGTCAGCGTCCTGCGCGCGCCCTGCAGCACCAGGTGCTCTGCGCCCTCGACGTCCACCTTCAGCAGGTGTGGCGCGTACCCGGTGGGAAGACCGTCGTCGAGCGTGTGCACCGGGACCATGATCGTCTCCGTATCCGCGGCGTCGTAGCCCACCGGCCGGAGGCTGCTGCGACTGGGGAGGCGCCTGTGGACCACGAACGGAGACTCGCCGGAGCGATCCGAGAGCGCAGCGCCGCGCACGTCCACTCCGGGAAACCTTCGCGCGAGGCTTGCTCGCAGCTCGGGAACCGGCTCATATGCGATATGCCTGCCCTCGGGGGCGAGCTTGGCGAACACGTCCAGGTGTCGGCCCTCGTTGGCGCCGACGTCGACGCAGTTGGAATCCCGCGCCAGCACCGCCGCGGCAACCACCCGAGCACGCTCATCGTCGCGCCGGTTGCGACGCGCGGCCCGTGGCTGCAACGCCGAGAGCAGCACATCGTAGGCGCCCAGAAGCCGCTGCTCGACACCGGCGCGCCGGGCCGTGCGACGCACCAGCGCGCGAGCACCGCCGCCGGCGGGATCACCCCGCCGACCGTCGCGCGACTGCTCGCACCTCATCCCGGCGCCTGGACCGCGGGACGGAGCGGTTCGAGCAACTCGTCGGACTGCGCCGCCCGCACGTCACCCGCAGATGGGTCTGCGAGCGGCGGTGAATCGCGAACCGCAGCTCTCAACGCCACAGCGGCTGCGCCGGCGGCCAGCACGATCGCGGTGATCCGTGCTGCGGCGCCGAGCACACTTACAGGGATGACGGCGCCGGCGGCCACGAACGGCGCCACCAGGAGCCAGGTTCGAAGCGCATCGCGCGTGACTGCGGCCATCGGCGCGATCCGGTAGGCCATGACCGCCACCACCGCCGGCAGCACGGCGTATCCGGCGACGGTCGCCACCGAGGCGCCGATCAGCCCGATCGCGCGCAGCAGCACGAGGTTGAGGCCGATGTTGACAACCGCGGCCACCGGTGCGGCGATCGCCATCACTCTGGTCCGTCCGCTCACGAACACGGCATGGAAGTAGCTGCTGCAGGTCGCATAGGGCAAGGCGCTGAACGCCACGATCGCGGCGACTGCAACGAGGCCGTGGCGTCCATAGGACGGGGGCGCCGCGATCGCCAGCGCGAGCGGAGCGGCGAGCGCCAGCGTGGTCGCGGTGATCCCCGCGACCAGGTGAACGACGGCGGACGTGGCCCGCAGTATCTCCCAGCGATTCTCCTCACGCGCGCCCAGCAGGAGCGGCAGCCAGGCCTGATTGAGAGCCGTCACTAGCGCCACTCCCAGGCCGCCGACCGCGTAGGCGACCTGATACCGACCGGCGGCCGCGAGCCCGAGGATCGCGACGATGATGATCCGGTCCGCCGAAACGAGCAGGGACACCGCGAGGCTGTGGGGCACGATCGGCAGCCCCAAGGCGAGCCCTGTCCTCACCTCGGCCGGAGCCGCGACGCCGGATGAAAGACAACCCGTGCCGACCAGGCCGAGGGCGGCAGCGACCGCGGCGCCCGCGGCGATCCCCGCCATGTAAGCGGTCGCCGAGTGCAGCATCGCGGCGAGGGTGACCCCGAGGGCTTGTCCCCCCACGGTCGCCACGATCGCGACCGCCAGGAACATCCACATGCGTTCGGAGACCCGTAGCAGCGTCTGTGCGCCCAGCAGCATCGCTCCCGCCGCCCCTCCCCATACCGCGACGCGCAGGACCCCGCCGTAATGCAGGCCGAAGAGCGGTGCCCACAGCCCGCCGGTGAGCTCGGCGACGAGCGAGAGCAGCAGCGCGGTGACGCTCGCGGTCGCGATCAGGCGCCGGGCTTGCCGCGGCCCCTCGGTGCCGGCAAAGAACGTCCGCGCGGCGGCATCCGCCAGTCCCAGCGCGCCGATGATCGACAGCAACGTGAAGATCACGAGCCCGACCGCGACCTGGCCGTAGGCCGAGGGCGTCAACAAGCGGGTCAGAAACGGCACCACGAGCAGACCCGTCGACATCTGGATCGCGAGCATGGCCGTGTACACCGATCCACGGCCGACCAGCCGGCGCAGTGCCTCCGAGGGCGAGGCAACGCCCGGCGGACGCTGGAGTCGTTGTGGGTTCGTCATCCCTTCTCACACCCGATCGCGGCGAGCGTTTGCGCGGCGGTGTCGGCCCAGCTCAGGGTGCCGACGTACGCGCGTCCCGTGGCACCGAGCTTCTGTAGGCGCGCGGGGCTCCATTGTGCGGCATCGATGATGACTTGACGCAGGGAGCTCACCGTCCCGTCGTAGAAGACCACGGCGTCTGCGGGGAGATCGTCGAATGCGGGCAGGTCGGGCAGCACCAGGCCGCGCCCGTGCCCCATCGCTAGCAGTGCGCTGCCGCTCGTCGTCACCCGGCGAAACGGAAGCACGACGATGTCCGCCGCGGCATGCAGTGCGCTCACCTCGGCGTCGGGGACGTGCTCGAGCCGCAGCCGTACCCGGTCGCCGCCGCGGGCCGCCAGGGTGGCGAGCCGCTCTCGGAGCGCAGCATCGGGACAGTCGCCGGCGACGAGCAGTGCAACCGGGACCGCCGGCGGGACCAGTGTCATCGCCTCGAGCAGGTCCTCCACGCCCTTGTACTCGCGAATCTGGCCGAAGAACAAAAGACGTAGCGGCTCGCCTCCGGTCCCCGGCTGCCGAAGCTTGCAGGCGTCGACATCCGGGCTCAGCGGCCCGTGCACCACGAATGCGGAGCGCTTGGGCTCGGCGCCGATCCGGCTCAGGCCGTCCAGGGCCCCAGGTGCATGGACGAGGACCACGTCGCTTGCTCGCGCCAGCCGACGCCTCGCCGCGATCTCGTCGTGAAAGACGCGCTCATGAGGCAGGACGTTGTGCGCGGTCCAGACGACGCGCATGCCGATCAGCCGCGCGACCGCGAGCACGGTCGAGAACCACGCCTGTCCCACTCGCCGTAGAAACGGGACACGGTCGGCGCCCGGAAAGGCGAACCCGTAGACCCAGTGGATGTGCAATATTTGCCAGCCCGCCGCGCGGCAGAGGCTCAGCTCGAGCGGCATCAGCAGCAGATTGAGGGTCTGCGAACGGGTGCGTGCGCCGGCGTAGCGGACGGAGTGCCCGGACCGCTTGAGCTCGTCGTAGAGCAGGCGCTGGTAGGGATTCCAGCTGCGCGGCAATACCACGATCTTCATCTCTCGCGTCCCGAAAGCGCTCAGGGGGCCCTGGTGTAGACGGCAGCGGATCCGTTGGAATAGACGAGGTTCCAGTAATCGTCGATGAAGCTGCTCGGCCAGGCGTACGTGGCGTACTTGCTGCCGTCGAGGCCGCGAGCGCGATGGCCCGTGAGGTTGGCGCTGTCGGCGTAGACCCAGGCGCCTTCGTCAAGCGACGAAGGAGTGACATTTCCAAGCACTCCGTGCGTACGCCCGCTGGCGCCGGTGATGCGCAGTTGGCCATAGCGATCGGCAGAAATGATCGCTTCCGGCGGTGCGGCCGCATTCAGCCAGCGGGCGGCGGCCAGCTCGGGCTGGCTGACGATGTAGCGCTCGTAGTCCTCGCCCTTCGCCGCGAGGTTGGCGGGCGTGCCACCGCCGGTGACGGTGCCCCGCAGCCCGGTGGTGTTGAGGAACAGCAGTCCCAGGGCGATCGCGAAGGCGCCGGCGACAAACCGACCGAAGCGAGAGCCCCCAGAAGCTCGTTGCAGCATCCACGCCAGGCAAACCGAGAGGGGCACCATCGCCTGCAGGAACGCCCGGTTTTGGTTGTAGTCGTTGGCCGCGGTCCCGCTCAAGCGGATGAACACGAGCATCGCCAGAGTCGAGACGCCCAGCAGCGCGATCGCGCGCGCGATCGCGCCGGCATCCCGCCGGAGCCACAGCCACAGCGCTCCGATCGCCGCCAGCAGGATGCACAGCTGGGTGACGATCACCTGCTCTGAGTCGAACCCGTCGACCGCAGGGTGCGACTTCACCCGCTGGCCGGGAACCGTCGCGTTCTCGACGCGAAATCTCGGCAGGAACGCCTGCGGGATGGGGTGCACGTAGGTCTCGTTCTTCAGATATTCGCTGCGGGTGTCCGCCGCATAGCTGCCGGCACTGATGCGCGTGGGCGCATTCCCGGCGAGGTAGGACTGCACCACCCCGTGGCCGCCCGCGTTTGGCAGGATCGACAATCCCTGATCGCTCAGGTCCGCGACGAAGCTCGAGAGGTTCTGAGTGGAGTCGGTCAGCGGCTGGTACCAGACGGCGGCGCCGGCGACCGTCACCGCCAGGGCGACGGCAAGCGGCAGCAGTGGCAGCAGCGCGGGCGCAACCGCGGTGGACGGGAGCGGCGCGCGGCGCGCGCGAGTGGCGATCACCCACCTGCCGAGCTCGAGGACCAGCGCTCCCCCCAACAGCCCGACCGTGATGTACGTGGTGCCGTAGTGCGAAAGCACCAGACCCACGCCGAAGGCGACCAGCAGCCCGATCTGCGAGCCGCGACGAAGCCGGTGGTCGAGCATCGCCGCGACCAGGCAGACGAAGAACAGCAGGGCGATCTCCTGACGAGCGATCGCCGGAAGCTGCTGGAACATGTAGTCCTGGACGACGATGAACAGCACCGCGATGTAGGCGAATCGGCGGCTCAGCGCCCGCGTGGCGAGCAGGAACACGGCGACCGGGAAGAACGCGAACAGCAGCGGGAAGATCACCTTCAGCACCAGCAGTGGCGAGGCTCCCGTGAGCTTCGTCAGCGCCGACGGCAGGATCGTCAGGCTGAGCATCGCGCCGTAGGAATCGTTGGGGTGCGAGACGTGCCACCGTCCCGCGTGAAGCACCTGGATGAACGTCTGATACTCCCCGGAGATGTCGAAGCCGTACACGAAGTGGCCCCTCAGTGAGAACCCCCAGATCAGCGCGAGCGACGCCCCGAACAGCAGCACTGCGATGCGCCCGGGGCTCCAGCGCGGCGCCGCCCAGACGCCTACGAGCAGTGCGAGGCCGGTCGCCGCGACCGCCGCGATTGCGACGGCGGCGCCATGGCCGTTGTTGAGGCGCGCCGCTCCGGCCCAGCCGATCACCGGGAGCAGCAACGGCCACAACCACCGGATCGGAGGCGGGCCGCCGACATAGTCCCACGTCGGTGAAGCCCGTCGGATGAACGAGACAGCGATCAGAAGCACGCACAGGAGCGAGATCGAGACCGCCAGCGGAACCGTCGCAAGCGGCCGCGAGATGCCCAGTCCCGGACCTGGCAGGTCGACCACCAGACCCCCGATCATCACGACCGCGAGCGATCCGCAGACCACGTAGACCGGAAAGCGCCGGACCGCCTCGGGTTCTGCCCGCAGGGCGCGCACCAGGAGCAGGCCCGGCAGGCAGAGGAGCAGCACCAGCTCGGCGAGCTGCAGGATCCAGACTCCTCGGACATTCGCCAGCCCTGCCATCGCCCCCACGGCCAGCAGCGACAGCAGGAGATCGAGCGCTCGCGCCCTCGCGGTGGGGCGCTGCCCGGAAGCGGGCGCGAGGGGCGGAACGTCGTCGGCAGGCCGCACGGCCGGCGGCTCGGGCGGCGCCGGCGGTGCCTGGGCGGGAGGCAGCGCCCGGCGCAGCTCCGGCGGGGCGGGCGGTGCCGGGGCGGAAGCCAGCGCCGGTCGCAGCTCCGCCGGCGCGGGGGGCGCCTCGGCCGGAGGCAGTGCCGGTCGCAGCTCCGCCGGCGCGGGGGGCGCCTCGGCCGGAGGCAGCGCCGGTCGCAGCTCCGCCGGCGCGGGGGGCGCCTCGATCGCCAGCGCACCCGCAATCCTGGCCGTGATCGCGGCCCAGTCGTAGTCCGCGAGCCAGTCGTGATCGAGCGCCGCCGGTAGGACCGGGGTAGTCGAAAGTTGCGCCTCGGTAGTCGAAAGTTGCGCCTCGATTGCGTCGGCCAGGGAGTTCGGGTTGTGATCGCAGAGAACTCCTTGTGCGGAGCGCTCGACGAGATGGCGGGCGAGGTTGTCGCGCGCTTTGGTGGTGATCACCGGAAGACCGCAGGCGATCGCCTCGAGCGCTGCGATCCCGAAGCCTTCGCGCTCGGACGGAAACACGAACGCCCGGGACGCCTTCAGGAGCGAGAGCAGCTCTTGATTGGAACGCACCTCGTGCCTGAGGTCGACGAGGTGAGTGATCCCAAGCCGGCTTGCCTGGGCACGAAGAGCCCCCCGCTCCGGACCGTCGCCGATGATCCGGCAGGTGATCGGCTTACCCGCGCTGTCGAGCAGCGCGATCGCCTCCAGCAGCATGTCGAAGCGTTTGTGGCGAAGAAGGCGCCCCACGGTGACGACGTCGGCGCTGTCGGTGGCCGCCGGCGTCCTGGTGACCAGCTCGAGGTCGATCCCGTTGGGCGCGACGATCACGGGGATGCGTCCGTCGATCCGCTCGTGCAACCTCTCTGCCGTCTGTGGGGAGGCGGCGATGATGCAGTCGGGCATGCGCATCGCCTGCTGCTCGAGCCACCAGGCGACGGCGCCGGCGCGTCCG
The DNA here is from genome assembly GCA_963723675.1 of uncultured Solirubrobacterales bacterium. Taxonomy (GTDB): domain Bacteria; phylum Actinomycetota; class Thermoleophilia; order Solirubrobacterales; family Solirubrobacteraceae; genus Palsa-465. Next base: position 811,653 of record CAVRRW010000001.1, read on the forward strand.
AGGTACCGGCCCCATTGCCCGCGGTCCCAAACCTCGTGCCAGGTGACGACCATGCGCTTGCGACGCACCAGCGCAATCAGCTTGAGCGGGAACAGCTGCAGATAGGGCATGTGATCGGCCTCGAGCACGTCAAAGCGCGCGACCGACAGCTTCAGCGACGCGAGCGCGAACATCGCCGCCTGCGCGACCGATCGCCGTTCGCCCCGGTACAGCGGCAGGAACGGACAGATCGCGTGATATGCGACCCCCTCGCGCCTCGTCGTCGCGCGGTGCGCGCGCCACCACTTCATCGTGTAGACGTGGACGTCGGCGTACTCGCTCAGGCGCGGAGCCAGCTCGTCGTAGCGCTGCTCCTTGCCTCCCCGGTGATACGGAGCGATGGCGTCCGTCACGATCGCGATCCTCGGCGTCGACGTGCTCATGGGCGGATGCAATTGGCCCAGAAGCCGATGTGCTCGCCGGAGCTGAGCTGGACCGTGAACCGGGTCCGGCTCGAGCAACCGGTCGTGATCAAGGCGTCGACGTAGGCCTGATGGCCCTGCTCCACCAGCACCTGGCCGGCGTCGAGCACCCGCGACCGAAGATCCCTCGCCACGATCTGCCAGTGGTAGGTGGTCGTCGCGCGCTCGTAGTTGGTGATCGTGAAGGCGGTGTCAAGCCGGCTCGGCACCCGATGCACTGTAATCGGGAGCCTTATGGGATCGGCGAACGCCAATTCCGTATATCGACTCGGCTTGCTGCCCAGGCCGACATGCCGCAGCGCTCTCTGCCCGGCGCTGCTCTGGGCGAGGCTGGCGATGCCCGCGACGAGCACGAGAAGCGCTGCTGCCGTGATCAGCTGCCTGCTCTTGCCGCGCAATCGGCACCTAGGGCGCGTTCACGACATCCGAGGTCGCGCGCCAATCGGCGCCACGTGCGCCCGCAACCGTGCGGAACGCGGGCGGTGAGCTGACGATGGGCGCCGGTGCTTGGACACTGCGAGCGCGGCTGCCCGGGTGTTCGCGCCGAACGCGTCCGAGCACTCGCAGGCAGCGGAGCCCATCGCGCCAGGTGATCTTCTTGCCCTCCGCGACCGACCGGCTGTAGTAGGAGACCGGCACCTCGAACGGCCTGATCCCCTGTTGCAGGATCCGCGCCGCAAGCTCCGCGTCCAAACCGAAGCGCCGCTCCCTGAGGTCAAGGCTCAAGAACAGCTGCAACGGCATCATCTTCAGGCAGGTGTGGACGTCGCTCAGGTAGCAGTTGAACAGCACGTTGGTCGCGCGCGTCAGTGCCCGATTCCCGACGGCCTGCGAATACGACTGGTAGGACGTGTACATGCCGAACATTCGCGTCCCGAAGACGACCTCGCACCGCCCCTCGAGGATCGGGGCAAGCATCCGCGGCAAGTCCGTTGCCGAGTACTCCAGGTCGGCGTCGAACGGCACGATGTGGCTGCCGTCAGCCAGCAGTGCCGCCGACAGCAAAGCAGCGCCCTTGCCCAGGTTCCGAGGATGCCGATGGACGATCATCCTCGGATCGTGGAGCTGGTCGAGGATCCGGTGGGTTGAATCCGTGCTTCCGTCCTCGACGACACAGAGCTCGATCTCGACGGGATACTCCTGGGTCAGAACCGCCTCGATCGCCCGTCGCAGAGTCCGCTCCTCGTTGTAGACCGGCATCAGGATCGACAGCTTGAGCGGGCGCCGTGCGGAGCGGGCGTCTTCGGGAGAGAGCCGAGCGTCACGGCCGCCGTCGGCGGATGAGAGCGACCGGCGGCCGTTTTCAAACGGAGGAGCCGCCGGGTCTCCGGGCATGCGGTCGTCTGCCATCGAAAGCCGGGGATCTCGAGTCGGATGGTCCTGAAGATCGCGCGACGTCGTCGTGTCTTCGGTCATAACAGGACCGTCAGCCTAGACATACCGCCGACACGACGCGCCACCTGGGGCCTGGTCGCCAGTGAGGCGCAATTGCTTTCCAAGGTTAGTCGCTTTGCGCCGCCAGCAGCGCAGTACACCTTGGTTGGCGCATTTGCCCCCAGCGCGGCCGCGCAGCAACCGCACACGGGCGACGCGGTTGGCTTGGCTGGGGGGGAACCGCGACCCTGTCCAACGGCCGTTGGTACATTCCGCGCGATGCGCGTCCGCCTTTTCCTCTTGGCGCTCATCGTCGTCGCCGTGCTCTCGTTCGTGCCCGCGACGGCGATGGCGAGCGTTCCGCAAGGTTTTGTCGGCATGATGGCCGACGGGCCGTTCTTCTATCCGGCGATGGACGAGGGCAGCGAGCTCGACAGCATGATCGCCAGCGGGGTCCAGAGCGTGCGGACGCTCGTCAACTGGGGCGCCCTGCAGCCGTACGCGTCGGAGTCGCGAGTCCCCGCGGCGTTGCGCGGCGACTTCGCAGACGTCAAGGGCGTCCCCACGAACTTCACGGGACTTGATCAGCTAGTCGCCCTCGCGGCCGTGCGGCGCCTGACGGTGCTTCCGATCCTCGAGTACGCGCCGCGGTGGGACTCGCTCCATCCCGGGAACAATGCATCGCCCCCTCGGTCGCCGGGTCCATTCGCCAGCTTCGTGGCCGCACTGGTCGAGCGATACGGACCGCGCGGCACCTTCTGGCCCGCGCACCCCACCATCCCGAAGATCCCGATCCGGATGTGGCAGGTGTGGAACGAGCCCGACTTCAGGGCCTACTGGTCAAAGCAACCGTTCGAACGCAGTTATGTGGCGCTGCTCAAGGCGACCCACCGGGCCATGAAAGCCGCCGACCACGGGGCAAAGCTCGTGGCCGCGGGGTTGCCGAACTTCTCCTGGCAGTACCTCGCCACGATGTACAAGCTCCACGCCCGGGACTCGTTCGACGCTGTCGCCGTCCACCCCTACACCGCGACCCCGCAGGGCACCGTCACGATCCTGAAGAAGGTCCGCGCGGTCATGAACAAGAACGGTGACCGCCGGAAGCCGATCCTGGCGACGGAGCTCAGCTGGCCGTCGGCCAAGGGGAAGGCCAGGACGACCTTCGAGAACGCCACGACCGAGGCCGGGCAGGCCACCAAGGTCGCGCAGGCGGTGCGGCTCCTGGCAGCCAATCGCCGCCAGCTGGGCCTGGCCGCGTTCTACTACTACACGTGGATCACGAATGAGAGCGCCGGCGCGGGCGTCGACCAGTTCAACTTCGCCGGCCTGCTGCGCTTCCTCGACGGACGAGGCACGTTCGTCAAGCCGGCGCTTGCCACGTTCACGAAGGCCGCGCTCGCGATCGAGGGATGCCGCCGCAAGGGAAGCCTCGCGACGATCTGCATCCACTGATAACTGACTCCGCGCGCCCATGCGCTGGTGGAAGCTTCTTCCGGCCCCGGAGGTCGCTGGTGGAAGCTTCTTCCGGCCCCGGAGGTCCGGAAACGGCCCACCGGGTTCCTCCGAGCGGCCACGCGGGATTTTTCCGTCCTGGTGGAACGGGAACGTCCCGGGCGACCTCCAGACGGGCTCGAGTGGGTCGTTTTTTCCCCCTCGCCCGCCCCAACCAGCTCGGCGTGCTCGGCCCCCTGACAACGGCGCCGCCCGCGGGCCGGCCGCTCCGAGGCGAGAGTTCCGCTGAAACGCTGACGGTGAGCCCGCCCGAGTGCTGAGGGACCTTGAATCAGGCGGAAGGGTAGGGGGCGAGATTTGGGGGTAAAGCTGCCGCATGTCGCAGTACTCCCCTGAGGAGCCAAAGCCTTTGGCCGGTTATATGGTTGTCACGGGCCTGTTCAACGGGCTGGTGGCGGCCTATGTCCTGGCCCATCGGCGCTCTGGTCGCGAGCTGCCTGAGCGGCTGCCGGTCGAGGACCTCCTGTTGTTCTCGGCGGGAACCCAGAAACTGAGCCGCGTGATTACCAAGGATCGCGTGACGAGCTTCCTGCGCAGTCCGTTCACGCGCTTCACCGGCGAGGGCGGCCCTTCCGAGGTCAACGAGGAGCCTCGTGGCAGCGGCTTGCGGCTGGCGATCGGCGAGCTGCTCGTGTGCCCGTACTGTGTGGGCCAATGGGTCGCCGCCGCGTTCATCGGGGGCTACATCGCGGCGCCCCGGACGACGCGGATGCTCGCCGGCGTGTTCGCCGTCCTTGGGGTGGCCGACTTCCTCCAGCAGGGCTGGGTGATGCTCGAGGAGCAAACGTAGGCGCGGATCCCGCGCCGCGGGCTGCCCACGATCCCGCGCCGCGGTGCTGGACGCCTCTTATTTCTCTTCGGCCGGCCCCAGCTCCCGGTAGGGAGACTGCGGATCCTCGAGGTACGCGGCCGCCCGCCAGCGAACCGCGAAGTCCCGGTAGGTGACGCCGACCTCGAGCGTGTCGGGCAGATTCTCACGCTCGGATTCGATCTCGGCCGACGTCGGCGCATCGGAGTACACGTCGACCCGCACCTGCGGCTTGCACTCGAAGCGCACCTCGTCGGCCCGGATCGCGGCCGCGATCTCGAGATCGGGCTCTCGGTCGATCATGCCTCCTGCGCCTGTCGGACGTCCTTGGCCGTGATTCGGCCTTCGCTGCCGGTGCCCTCCAGCCTCGCAAGGTCGATGCCGAGCTCGTCCGCGATGCGGACAGCCGCCTCGGTGGCGCCATATTTCTCAGCGCGCCGCTGCTCGCGGCGCTCGCTGAGCTCGCGCACCTTCCGTGTTGCGGCGAGTCCGAGATCGCGCGCCTCATCGGAGGCGGCGTGTCGGATCTCCCCCGCGACCATCTTCGCCACCTCCTTGGCCAGGCCGCGCGGAGTGGCGCCCGTAGGAGGTGCTCCGTTGGATTGTCCTGCTTGTCCGTCGCCTTGCCCGGCGTCCTGCCCGCCCTGACCGGCCTGCCCGGCGCCTTGCTCGGCCTGCCCGGCCTGCTCGCCGCCTTGCCCGCCTTGGCCGCCGCCTTGCTCGGCCTGCCCGCCCTGGCCGCCGCCTTGTCCGCCTTGGCCGCCGCCTTGTCCGCCTTGGCCGCCGCCTTGTCCGGCTTGGCCGCCGCCTTGTCCGGCTTGGCCGCCGCCCTGGGCGACGCCGCCGACAGCCTGGCCCGCCTGCTGTCCGGCCTGCCCCAGGGTCTGACCAACGCCGCCGACGACCTGACCGAGATTGCCCGCCGCCTGGCCGGCACCTTTACCGACATCCCCAACCGCCTGGCCGGCGCCCTGACCGACATCCCCAACCGCCTGGCCGGCGCCCTGACCGACATCCCCCACCGCCTGACCGGCGCCCTGACCAACATCCCCCACCGCCTGACCCGCGCCCTGACCGACGCCCTTCAGCGCGGACTGAGCGCCCTCGCCGACGTCCTTGGCGGCATCGCCCGTCTTGTCGACGGCTTGCCCGGCACCCTGTCCGACCTGCGAGACCGCGCGACTCAGTCCCTTCACGAGCTCGGGGTTGCGATCCAGGCTTGTCATAAGGCGATCGACGATCGCGGTGACGTGCTCGAGCCGAGCCTTGAGGACGAGCTCGGCCTCGACTCCCTTGATGTCGAGCTTGACCCTGCTGAGGTGGACGTCGATCCCCACGTTCAGCTTGATCAGGTTCAGCACCCTGGCCTTGAGCGCCACGTGGGCATCGAGATCTTCGAGCTCGAAGTGGATCGACTCCACCTTCAGCTCGGGCACGTCGAGGAGGACGTCCGGCGGCCCGGCCGGATCCTGCTCCTCGCGCCCCTCATAGCGCCGGTATTCGCGGTCGGAGTCGTTAACCTGACGCCGCGCTTGCCGGACCGGGCTGCCTCCGTCGGAGCCCTGATTGTTTTGCTTCCGGTTGGTGGAGGATCGGCTGCCGCTGCGAGATGCGCTCTGGCCGCGCGCGCCGGAACGCTGTGAAGTTTTGTTCTGGGCCATCACGGACTCCTATCAACCGCCCTGGGGCGAACCGCCGCCCTGCTGGCCGCCCTGACCGAGGTTCTGGACTCCCTGCTGCGCGCCTTGGCCGACGCTCTCCACCCCCTGCTGCGCGCCCTGGCCCAGACCCTCCGCCCCCTGCTGCGCGCCCTGGCCCAGACCCTCGACCCCCTGCTGCGCGCCCTGGCCCAGACCCTTGACTCCCTTCCCGGCGCCTTGGCCGACGTCCGAAACGGCGCTTTCGGCGCCCTTCCCGGCGCTCTTGATCGTGTCGCCTGTGTCGGTCAGCAGATCGTGGGCGCCGCCACCGACGTCGCCCAGGGCATCGCCAACGCTCTTGAGCAACTCGGGGTTGCGGTCAAGCGTGGTGAGGACCCGCTCGAGGATCCTGCTCACGTGGTGCAGGCGGACCTCCATCAGCGCCTGCGTCTGGACGCCTTTTATGTCGAGCTCGACCTTGCCCAGTCGAACGCCGACGCCGGCGTTGATCTGAACGAAATGCCCCGCCTCCGCCAACACGGCGAGGTGAGCCCTGAAATCGTCCAGCTCGAACTTGATCTCGTCGACTTCGACCACCGGCGCATCGACGTAGACGTCGACCGCTTCGTCGATGTCTCGAGGATCTATGACGGAATAGTCAGGCACATCGGCGCCGGAGCGCCGGGCGCCGCCGGAGGGGCGACCGTTGCTCTGACTGGACCTTCGGCGGTCGGTCTGACTGGACTTTCGACCGTCTGGCTGACTCGACTTCGAGTTGCGGTTCGAGCGCGTTGATCCGCGTCGTGTTGAGGCCATCGACTACGGTCCTTTCTTCCTCCCGGGTCACGTCTGTGGGACGCTGGGGTTGCTCCTCACCTCTTGGGGCTCCATTACGGAGCCTCCCCGCAGAATGGGCTGGACAAACCGCGTGAGGCCACGCCACCACCGGCATCTGGTTACTTGCGTCACGAACGGGTAGCCAGCGATAAGTGACTGCACTGAGGACGAATTCTGGTTCTGCGAAGACGCTTCCCTCGTCGGCGCGGCAAGCGCGGAGGGCAAGCTCCCCGAGCAAGCCGAGCCTTCCCAGCAAGTCCAGCCTTGCCAAAAAGGCGAAAGCGCCCGCAGCCCTCGCCGGCGCGGCGGCGCTGGGCCTGGCCGCGGGCAGCGTTGGGGGAATTCGCTTGGCGCCTCGCGGCAAGGTGCTGGGGGTGCGGGTAAGACGACGCGCCTCGCTCGGCGAGCGTTGGACAGACGCGGCGCGCGGGGCGCTCGGAACGACAGTCGAGGGTGGCCGCCTGCTGCAACGGCTGAGCGCGATCGAGTCCGAGCTTCACCAACTCCGTGCGTCCGCTCGGGCGCCTCAACGCCGCTCACCGCTCGAGGTTCTGATTACCGCGCTCACGCGCCCACCCGGTGAGCCGCGGTGAGTGAGTGGGCTGCCAAGCCCTACAACTTCGAATAACCGAGGAGAGTCATGGCTGAACCCTCAACCACGTCCAAAAGCTCAGGCAACCGCCGGTCCGCGTCCAACCGGTCGCGGCGAAACGGAGCCAGTCCCAACGGATCACAGAGCAGTGGCTCCCGGACGACCCAAAGCGGTGGCTCCCGCGCAGCCACCACGCGCGCCGCGCGCGACTCCGGAGCGCCGGCTTCGCGATCGAGTCGCGCGGCGCGCGATTCCGGAGCGACGGCTTCGCGATCGAGTCGCGCCGCGCGCGACTCCGCAGCGACGGCTTCGCGATCGAGCGCAGCCAAGCCGACGACCAGCAGGAGCTCCGCCCGGAGCACACCGGCGGCGCGGCAAACCGCTAAGACGACCGCCACCTCGAGGCGATCGCCGTCGAGCGCGAGCACTGCTCGCCGGCGACCCAGCAGCCGCTCCGCTTCCGCCAGCAGCCGCTCCGCTTCCGCCAGCAGCCGCTCCGCTTCCGCCAGCAGCCGCTCCGCTTCCGCCGCCCAGCGATCCCGGAGCCGCACCTCGCAGGGATCGCGGGGACCGCAGGCATCCCAGGGAGCCCAGGGGTCGCGGAAGTCGCAGGGGCCCCGCGGCTTGGGCGGATCGGCCAAGGCCATGGTCGGAACAGTCGTCGAGCGCGCCGGCAAGCCGGCCCTCGCCGGAGGAGCGGCGGTCGCGGCGCTCGCCGGCAGCGTCGCCCTAGGCAAAACGCTCAAGCCCAAGCGCCGCAAGTTCAGTCTCGGCCCCGTCAGCTTGCCGAAGGTCGGGTCCGGCAGCTTGCCGAAGGTCGGCTCCGTCAGCTTGCCGAAGGTGCGCGTAAAGACGCCGAAGGACCTGGACCTGGACCTGGACTCGGTCGCCAGCGGCCTGTCGAAGGCGGGCAAACGAGTCGGCCGTACCGGTGAGCAGCTTGGCAAGCTGGGCGTAGACATCCAAAGGGCCGGCGAGACCACCGAGCGGGTCGGCAAGATCCTGGCCAAGTAACAGCGGCGAGGGAGTCGCCGCACGGACCCGCAACGCGAGAGGCGGCCGCGGCCCGGCGACGCCCACTTCCGGCTGGTCACGCCAACGGACGCCGGGAGTGCTTCGCCTAGGGGCCTTCGACGGTCATCCTGGTGATGAGGCCGTCGGCCATCTCGTAGACGTGGACGACGACGCTGTCGTTGATGAGTTCGCCGTCGAGGTTGCGAACCACCTGGTGAACCTCGACGGCGGTGCGCCCGTCCGGGCGTTGCGTGATCGAGATCGGTTCGACCTGAGGATCGATCTCGTTCCACTGGCGTTTCCAATATTCGCGAACGGCCGCCTGACCTCGGACCCGTCCGCCTTCCCACGCGTTGGGCCAATCGACGTCGGGGCTTGTGGCGGCCATCACCGCGTCGACGTCGCGCGCGTTGAAACTGGCGTACAGAGCGCGCAGCATCGGTTCTCCGCTCATGTCGGATTCTCCGCTCATGCCGGAAGTATACGCAACTATTTGGTTGCGTGTGGTTGTGACTCGGTGCGCGGCTCCGTGCGCGAGCGCCCGGTCGGTTCGATCAGGGCTCATCTGCCATGCAGACCCATGACATCGCCTGGCCGGCCTGCGGCTCATCCTCCGAGGCATCGCCTCCCGGGGCGATGTTGCTGTTGCGCGTGGCGGCCTCATCGAGCGCGTCGAGTTCGGCGTATGCCCCAGGAAGCGCCTGACGGTCACGACTGGGCGGAAGCATGCTGAGGGCTGTCCAGTGCGCCCCATTTCAGCCGGCTGTTCCGAATGACCTACGGCTGGTCGGCCCGCGACTTTCGCCGGTGCGGCCAGGGCGAACCTCCGCCGACCATGCCCGACGGCCGGACGACATCGCTTGGCTCCACGAACCCGCTGCTCGAGCATGCCCAGAGTTGGGCGGCCCAGGGGTGGGAACCGATGCCCGGACACGGGGCCCGTTGACGGCGGCTCCCGCACCTGAGGCTGCGACGCTCGAGCTGGACCGTCTTAGCGTCGGCCATGACGGAAAACCGGTCGTGCGTGATCTAACCCTGTCGGTGGCTTCGGGAGAAGTCGTCGCGCTGGTGGGCGCAAACGGCGCCGGTAAGACCACCACCCTGAGGGCGATCTCCGGATTGCTCAAGCCGACCGCGGGTGCCGTGCGGTTCGAGGGCGGAGGTCGCCTTCCGGCACTTCCCCGCGCTGTACGACCTGCGAAGTCGCAGGGTCGGACTCCTGTCCGGAGGCGAGCAGCAGATGCTCGCGATCGCCCGCGCCTTGACGCGTAAACCAAGCGTCTTGCTGCTCGATGAGCTCAGCCTCGGCCTGGCTCCGGTGATCGTCGAGCGCCTGCTCCCGGTCGTGCGGCAGGTGGCAGATGAACATGGGACCGCCGTCCTGCTCGTCGAGCAGCACGTGCACAGGGCGCTCGAAATCGCCGATCGCGGCTGCGTGCTCTCCCACGGCGAGCTGGCGCTGAGCGACACGGCGGAGCGCTTGCGCAACGATCGCGAGCTTCTGACCTCCAGCTACCTGGGGGAGCGACACCAGCCGGTGTGACCGCGTGGCACGGGCGACGTTTCCGCAGCGAAGCTAAGACTGGTTGGCGCTGTCGATCCACCGAGCGAGCGCGCGGCGACCCACCGCGGTGAGGCCGCCGTCGGCCCCGATCCAATCTCGGGCGCGGAGCTCTCCGACGAGCCCCATCGGGTCGACCGGTCCGGGTCCCTCTCCGCTCGTGCTCAGCAGATTGCTCCCCGGCTCGACCGACCAACGGCCCGACTCCAGGGCGCTGAGCGCAAGCCCTTGCTCCTCGGTCGGTAGATCCAATGGGTGCGGCCCGGCTCGACGCAGCGCGTCGGCGCTCGTCGCCTGCTGGGGCGGCGCGCTCCATTGGCGCACATCGTCTCCCAGGGTCTCGATGCGGTCTGCGAGCCACTGCCCGGCGGAATCGGCGAACTCCCTGGCCCGAGCGGGGTCTACGCCGACGGCCGCCGCGATCTGATCGATGTCGAACTCCGACATCCGCTCGACCGACCGGCTCAGCTCCCGGGCGAGGTCCCGAACTCTCTCCTCAAAGCTGCCGTGGTCTGGGTCTTCTTCGCTCACGAGGCACATGATCGCATGCTCCGCGCGGTCGGAGGACCGCAGCCGCCCGGTGGGACGCTTCGGGCAGGCCCGGATTCAGATCTGCCCGGCCGGTCCCAGGTGGCAGAGCAATGCCGCGAACCGCTGCAACCTCGCGAGCTCGCCGGGGGTCGCGAGCCATTTGACCCGGCCCTGAGAAAGGGTGCGGGCCACCGCCCTCGCCGCCGACGCAGTGGTGCCGGAGCTCGGCGGCGCGTTGAGCTGGACGTTTGCGTACGGACCCAGCAGCTCATTCTCCGTGAACAGGTTGCCGTTCTGCATGACGTAGGCGTCGTTGGCGACGGTCTCGATGTTCTGCAGCGGGTTGCCGTTGATGATGTCCATGTCGGCGATCATCCCCGGCTGGATCGTGCCCAGCTGATTCGACACGCCCATGACCTTTGCGGGCTCGGTGGTGAACGCGCGCAGCGTCTGGTAATTGGTCAGGCCGGTGTGGGCCATGACGCTTGCGGCGACGACCGTTCCGAAGTTGCCGATGCCGATGGGGTTGTCGGTGCCTCCGAGCACGGTCCCGCCCGCCGCGAGGATCTTCGCGTCGGCGTGGCTCCAACCACGAATGGACTGCTGCAGCGCCGGGCTGAGCGGAGGCGCCGCGTACTCCTGCTCGGCAAGGGCGTATTGCCACGGGCTCAGCAGCGTCCTCAGTCGCGGGTCGGCGAGAATCGGCTGCCCATTGACCTTCTCCAGATACTGGACCCCGAAGAAGGGCGTGTTCGTGATCGCCATCCCCGATTGCGCGTAGAGCTGGACCGTGTCGTCGTAGGCGATGGTGTTGTTGGAAGTCGCGATCTGATAGCCCAGGCGCTGCGTTGCCCAGTGCGACGTACCGTCCTGGCCGAACGCCAGCGCCGGCCAGAAGTAGTGCGAGAAGGAGGGAATCCCGAGCGCGTGGCCGGCCGCGATCGCGATCTGCTCGTAGCTGTTGGGAAGCCGCACGTATGTCTTGAGGATGTCGGGATCGAGCTTTGCGATCCGCCCCAGGTCTCGGTTGAGCGCCGTCGCATTGGGATCGGCACGCATCCAGCCGTAGAAGATGCGCCGGCCGTCGATTGGCTCGGCGGACCAGAAGTAGCGGGGACCGAGCGTTGCGCCGGATTGCTGGGATTCGACCTGGGTGAGAGATCGGTAGGGCTCGTCGCCCATCGAGATCTCGCTGGTGACGCCGAGTGAGAGCTCGAGGCGGTCTCGCCGGTTTCCGGCGTACGGCTGATCCATGCCCTCGTGCGCGTGCGCGTCCCACAGGCCCGGGATCACGGTCTGCGCAGATGCGTCGACGTATTGAACGCCGGCGCCATAGGAGGAGCGCGGCCTCGCGGCCCCGACGCTCGCGATCCGGTTGCCCACGACGACGATGTCGACGTTGTGCTGAACCGAGCCGCTCGTACCAGCCCACATCGTTCCCCCGTGGATCACCTTCTCTCCCGTGGGAGCAGCCTGCGGCCTCCAGCTGAGCCGGACCGGCACGGTGGTGGGCTGTCCCCCGTCGACGGAGACCATCCGCAGCATGCCCGCGGAGTCGTAGAGGATCTGTTGCGAATCCCCTGACCAGCTGAGCTGGTCGGCCACCTCGGTCGTGAGCTGCCGGGGCGGCCCCCCGGGCGCACCGGCCGCAGTCACGGGGAGCACCCACAGCACATCATCCAGGACGTAGGCCATGTACTTCCCGTCCGGCGACCACACCGGGCCGTCGCCGTTGACGCGGTTGGTGATCGTCTCGTATGGATACGGGTCGTACTCCTGGGTGGCGCCAGTGGTCGCGTTCACCGTGAAAATCTCGCTGACCCCCTCGCGGAACCGCGTCGAGTAGCTCTGCTGCACCGCCAGCGCAATCGTGTTGCTGTCGGGTCCCCAGGTGGGGCTGCCGGGCTCGAACGCGATCTCGTAGTTCGCCCCCGAGGCGTTCTGGGGCCCGAAGATCTGACGGAACTGCCCGGTGGCGACATCCGCCACGTACAGGCCCCGGCTCCCCGCCTCGGCATCGAGCGCGGACTCAAACGCGATCTGCTTGCCGTCGGGGGACCACGCCAGGTTGGCCTGCGCGCCGGTGAAGGGTGCCGTTAGCCTGCGGGTCTGCCCGGTGCTCATGTCCCGGACGTAGATCGCCATGGGCCCGTCCCGGTCAGACGAATACGCCAGGTACTTACCGTCGGGTGACCACGCCGGCGTCGCCTTGGCATACGGATCGCTCGTCAATTTGAAGGGCTTGTGGCCGATCGTCATCTCCCACAACTGATTCAGCGCGACGAACACGACGTGGTGTCCGTCGGGTGACAGCTCCGGGCTGAGGATCCCGACCGCGGGCTGCTTCCTGGTCGAATCGAAGTCGTGTGGCTTGAGCTGATAGGCAGCCCTGTTGAACGACACCCTGGCCGAGAACGGGATCGTGGTGACCGCGCCGCTCGTCAGATCCCTCCGCAGGATCTTGCCGTCCGCGGCGTAGATCAAGGTGTCGTTCGATGCCCACCGAGCCGGGAATGCGAACACGTCTTCGCTGCCCGACACGGGCTGGCCGTTGACGAACAACTGCGTCAACGTCCCCTGGTTGTCAAGCGCCGTGTAGGCAAGGCTCTTGCGATCTGGTGACCACGTCGGCGAGTAGAAGGTGTCCGCCGGATCCGAGTACAGCGTCGTGATCTGGGCCGTCCCGTTTGCGGCCACGCTGTCGATCGCGTGGCTCGAGGCGACGAACGTGATCTGTTGCCCGTCGGGAGACCACGTCGGGTAGTAGTAGTTCGTTCCGCCCGCCACCTGCGTGATCTCGGTCAGCTTCCCCGTCGCCACAGTCAGAACCCAGAGGTTGTAGGACCCGGTCGCGGTTCCGGCAGGGGCGCCGAGTGGGGGGCGGTCGGAGGAGAACACGATCTGCGTCCCGTCGGGCGAGAACTGCGGCTCGCGGTCGTCGTAATAGCCCGACGTCAACTGCCGCACATTCGAACCATCGGGATTCATCGCCCAAATGTGGAACGTCCCGCTCTTGTAGGACTGAAACGCGATCGTCTTCCCGTCGGGTGACCAATCGGGATACGCCGTGTCCTGCTGAAAGCTCGTGGTCCGCGTAGCCGTCCCGCCGGCCATGGGCAGCGTCCAGAGATTTCCCAGGAAGTTCATCGTGATCGTCTGACGATCGGGCGAAAGCGCAAGGGTGAGCGCCGATGCTTGATGCAGGACAAGCGAAGCGGACGTCCCACCGCCGGTCGCGGTCGCGCTCGCGCGCCCGGCGCCCCGACCGGTCGCCGGGCCCGACACGACGAGCGCGACGATGCCGCCCATCAACACTGCGGTCGCGAGCAGACCTACGACTCTGCTCGGCAACCACGCCCAGCCGCGCGAGACCAGCGTGCTCTTACCCACGGTTCCTCCCACAGACAAGTGACTGTTCTGTATGTCACGCCGTCGGAGGCTGACGGAACGTGCGCTAGGACACGTCTCGCATGGACGTCAGCGTAGGCCGACTGACATGGCAAATGTGACACATATGGCCAGGGCGCAATCTTGTCACTCCGGTTGCAAGCTGTCAAGACCGCGACCGCTGCGCTAGCGCTATAGCGCCTCCGGAGGCTGACGCACAAGGTTCTGAAAGGGCAGGCGGTTACACGATGTCTACCAAACGCTCACTGAACCAGCCCATCGGGCTTGGGAACGCCCTCGTGTCGCCGGCTTGGATCGCGCCGCAGCTTGAGCGCAGAGTCGACGCTCCTCCTATCTTGGCGCGCCGCTTCAGTCTGTCTTGCGCCGTGGGGTGCGCGGCTGGCCGGGCTTCCTCAGTTTGTGAAGCCTCGTCCTCCTTCCCAGCCAAGCGCGCACCTCGGTCGGCTCATACACACGACTGCAGCGTAGGTGTAGGCTCCCGGTCGGCAGATTCCAGTGAGGAGCCCGAGATGTTCTGGAACGTCTTGTTACCGGCGCGCTCGCCGGCCTCGATTGCCGTTCATCTTGTCCGGGACGAGGCCCGTCGCAGCCGTTGGTCGCTTATCTCGTGGGCGGGCTTGGGATCAGCCTGATCCCCAGTGCGATGGTCCTATTCTTCCTGAAGGATGTCGCGGTAGGGAAGAGTAGCTCGATTCCCCTAAAGATAGAGATCGCTGTCGGGCAAGACGGACACTGTCTCGTCGCTGACCAGGCAGTCATCGTAAGAGTCTGCACCGCTACATCCAAAGCAGAGGGTCGCGTTAGCTCTATGCAAGAGGCCCGGCGTCCTGAACGGGCTTGCCAATCACGGCGACGCCCGTAATCTTCTGCTCAGCTAACGAGGAGGTTTTAGGCTGCCAAGGCTCTCCCAATCTTTCAACACCAGCCGCGCAGGACAACCGCCGCTCAGCAGATCCAGGCTACCTCGCAGGTAGAACCAAACGAAGGAGGAGAGAATGACTCGTATGGGGCCGTCACCAGCGATGGTCGTTGCATTTGTCGCTCTGATCGTGTCCGTCACGAGCGGTGCGTACGCTGCCGTCCGCATCACCACCCGCGATATCGCCAACGGCGCGGTCACAAACCGCACGCTCGCCCGCAACTCCGTATGGCACGCCAACATCGGCAAACGGTCGGTGCGCACGATTAACCTCGCCAACGACGCGGTCAACAACCGAACGCTCGCCCGCAACTCGGTATGGCACGCCAACATCGGCACGGGATCGGTACAGGCGAACAACCTGAGCCGTCAGCTTGCCACGGAGATCAAGGGATCGGTAGGACTGCAGGGCCCCGCTGGTCCGCCAGGCGCCAACGGGGCGAATCCTGGTGTGCCCGTCGTGAACGTTCCTCCCGTCGCACCCGGCGAGATTGGTGCCGGCGGACTACCAAATACCGGACAACCAGGCGATCAGGGCTTCTATTTCACCGGTCTCGACGCCAACGGGTCTGCGAGGCTGGAAGGCGGTCAGCTCGTGTTGCACGGCGCCGGGCTCAGCGTCGCCCCAACACCCCCACAGGGCGCCATCGGGATCGCGAAAGCGTTCTCGAACGTATCGCTGGGCAAGCTCGACGCGCTCAGCTACGTCTGGCACGTCGATACGCCACACGGCACCCATGCGCCGACGATTCACATCACGGTGACCGGCCTGACGGAAGATTCGCGGTTCGACAGCGGGTTCGCAAACCTCGTCTACACGCCCCACACAAACGGCGTCACCGTCCACCGGAGCCAGCAGTACCAGTCGGACGGCTTCGCCAGTGGCGCTCGCTGGTTCTCGAGCACCGCGCCGGTTGCCGGCGCCCCGGGTAGCACCGCTCATCCGGAGCCACTGTCGTTCTTCGTCGGCAGGAACCCACACGCGGTGATCTCGCAGATCAGCCTCAACAACGGCGGTAGCTCTGGCGCGACCGGCAGCTTCGCAGCGGGCGCCGACGACCTGATCCTCGGATTCGCCGGGTCGCGGTTCACGAGGTACGACTTCGACGCTTGACCCTCTACTACAACTGCAACACGCCTCTCATCGCCGTCACCGGCAATCGGTGGGTGAACTGCATCTGTCAGCCGGTGGCGGCGATCCACTGCGCACTTGCGGCCGAGCGACCTTCCAGATCGCTGTGGCACCGCCAGACCCGCCGCGCGTGCGTGCAGGTCAGCCTGGGTCGGCGCGACCAGTGATTGAGCGAGTGGCGCCTGGACGATCAGCGCCGAGGCGCCACCTGCCGGCGCTCAGCTGAGCTCGAAGATGAAGTCGTACTTCTTGCCGCCGTTGCGCGATCGCAGGACCATCTGTCCGCGGCTGTGACGGTAGGCACCAGTGCCACCGGTGATCGACAGCGCGCTGTTGCGCTTGTCGTAGAAGGGACCCTGAACGGTTATCTGTCCTGACTTCAGGAACGTCGTCCAGAGGCACTCCCAGATGCCCTGCTTGGGCGCGAGCCGGGTGCAGAAGCCTTCATCGTGCCCGACCTGCTTTTTGTCTGCGACGTTGAACACGGGATTGTTGAACGTCAGGATGTTGCCCTTCACGTCGGTTCCGCCGCCGGTGGGAATCTCGGTGTCGGTGATGGCATGCTCGATCACGTGCACCGTCGTGGCGGCAACGTGGGCTGCTCGGGACGGCCTTGCGGAACTCGTTCCGGCGACCACTGCTCCGACGGTCAGCGCAGCCGTCGCGGCCAACGCGGACGTTCTGCGACCTGGTGTCCTGAACTTCACGGCGCTCCCTCCTCGTGGTGGACTGCAGGACCGGCGGCGATCGTACGCTCCGACGCCGCTGGGCGTGTGTTCAGCCACTGTGCTGCGTTTGGGTTCTATGTCAAGCCAAACGCAGAAACGCTCCGGCGGCATCGGGCGAGCGCGCGCCCGGGGCCCCGCGCCGATCTCAGGCCGCCACCGCGGGCAGGCCGATCCCGATCACCTTCAGCCGGCGCGACAGGGCGCGATAGGCGAACTCGTTTCGCTCTTGTGCGGTCGCGCCGAGGTATTCGTACTCGTCGTCTGCGTCAAAGCCCGGCGGGACAATCACGCCCGCCGCCGCCGGCAGCGTCTGCACCAGCTTGTCCTGAACCCGCTTGGCCAGCTCGGGATCGCGTGCCCTCTTCTGCAGATACCAGGTGCCGTAGGCGACGTGACGGTGCTCGTCCCGGGCGATCCGCTTGAACGCGTCGAGGTGCCCGGGCAGGATCCCGCGCCGTTCCAGCCGCATCGTCTGAAAGTGCTGGCCGGTGAGCGCGAGCGTGCCCTCGATCACCATGTGGTAGGTGGTGATGAAATCGAGCTTGGCCTCGATGCTGCCGGGATCCGCGAGGAGGCTGCGGTGGTCCTCGACGAGGTGGCCGTCGAACAGCTGGAAGTAGGCGTCGCTCAGATATGTACGCGCGCGCGCGATGCGATCCTCGAACTGCCCGTCGAAATCGAGCACCTGCTCGTAGAGGCGGTTGAAGTGCTGGGCGTGGCGGGCCTCGTCGACCTGCTGGGTGAGGAGGAACGCCTCCTCGTGCTTGTCCTCGGCCGCCAGGACCAGGCCCGAGAACTCGTTGGTGACGCGTTCCTCGCCGACGAAGAATGCCGACAGCCCGTACATCATCTGCTCGCGCTCGTACTCTCCGAGCGACGCCCAGTCGCGCCGGTCGGCATCCAGGTCGATCTGGTGCGACACCCAGTTCTGGCGCTCCCACAGCCGGTAGAGCTCGAGCGGCGTCATCAGCTGGACCTCGGGCAGCTTGGACTCGTCGGTGATCGTCGCCACGTCGCCCTGAACGGTCAAGTCCAGCAGGCTCGCCATCGTGCCTTGCACCTTAGCGGGCCGTTCGAGCGGAATCTGCTCCCGCGCCGAACACCCGACGCAACGCAGCCAGCATGCGGCCGCACGGCTCTTGTACGCCGTATCGCGCGGCGAGCGACTGCATCGCGGCTTCGTCGGCGGGATAGGCGTTGCGCCGGCCGGAGGGCAGAGCGATCGGCAAATCGGCCACCGGCGGCACCACCTCGGCCGCCCGCGCGAGGTACTCGCGGTCGGCGTCGCGCAGCTGCCGATCGCGAAGGACTCCGGCGATGTCTCCGTGACGGCGGATCATCCCCGCCGCGGTCACGCTTCCGACTCCCCTGAGTCCCGGAAGACCGTCCGAGGGATCGCCGCGGAGGATCGCGAAGTCGGCGTATCGGCGGCCCGGGATCCCGTAACGACGCGTCACCTCGCCCTCGTCGATCACCGCGAGGCCGGACTTCTCCGGATACAGGACGCACACCCGCGGGTCCTCCACCAAAGCGAACAGATCCCGGTCACCGCTGGCGATCTCGATCGTGCCCCTGGCCAGTCTGGTCCAGGTGGCGATCACGTCCTCCGCCTCATGCTCGGCCACGCCGACCATGTCGATCCCGATGTGGGCCAGGAGATCGCGGATGATCGGCAGCTGCGGCTCCAGGCCGACGGGTACCGGCTCGGCGACTCGGTGGGACTTGTAGGTCGGGATCAGCTCCACTCGCCAGGCCGGGCGCCATGCCCAGTCATCGGCGACGGCGAGATGGCGCGGGCGCCGCTGGACGATCAGACGCCCCAGTCGCTCCAGGAAACCCCGCACCGCGTTCACGTGCAGCCCGTCGGCCGTGGGATCTCCCGCGGGCACCCCGTAATACGCCCGGAAGATCAGGCTCGATCCATCGACGAGGAGCCAGTCGCAGGCCATGTCTACTTGCGGGATTCCAGGAGCCGCAGCCAGATCTCGCTGACGGTTGGATAGGACGGCACGGCATGCCAGAGCGTCTGGAGCCCCACCTTGCCGACGATCGCGGTAGTGGCGGCATGCAGCAGCTCGGCGACGTCGGGGCCGACGAACGTCGCGCCGAGGAGGGTATCGGTGGCCCGGTCCACGACGAGCTTTGCGCGACCGCTGTAGCCATCGCGCAGGAGCGCCGCGCCGGCAACGGACCCGAGCTCGTACTCGAGCGCTTCCACGTCGATCCCCCTGTCGCGGGCGGATGCCTCGGTGAGCCCGACCGAGGCGACCTGCGGCTCGGAGAAGATCACCGCCGGGACGATGTTGTGGTCCGCCACGTCGTGGTAGCGGGGGCCGTCGATTGCGAGTCCCTCGGCCCGCGCCGCGATCACGTCACCGGCGATCCGACCCTGGTATTTGCCCATGTGAGTGAGCAGCGCCCGGCCACAAACGTCGCCGATCGCGTAGAGCCAGTCGCCGCCGCCGATGACCGCCATGTGATCGTCGACGGCGAGGTAGCCGTGTGAGTCGCTGACGTCCAGCCCGATCTGTTCAAGGCCGATGTCGCCGGAGCCTGGAGTTCGTCCCGCGGCGACGACGATCTCGTCGACCTCGAGCGTGGATTCGCCGGCATCGATCGTGGCGGGGCCGCCGTGGATCCTGCCGACGCCGGTGTCCTCGACGGCGGAGCGCTGCACGGACTGCACCGAAGTGCCCACAAGGACCGCGATGTCGTGCTTGCGGAACTGCTCGGCGATCAGCTCGCCGACGAACGGTTCCTGCGCGGTCAGCAGCGCCGGTTCGAGTTCGATCATCGTGATCTGCTCTGCGCCGAGTCCCTTGAGCCACGTGGTCGCCTCGCAGGCGACGACCCCGCCGCCGATCACCGCGACCCGACGGGGCACCTCTCGCAGGTTCGTGACATCGCGCGACGTCCACGGCCGGGCGTCGCGCAAGCCTGCAACCGGCGGGACGGCGGCCGTGCTTCCGGTAGCGACCACGACGGCACGGCGGGCATGCAACGCGTCGACGGTGCCGTCGGCCCCGGTCACCTCGACGGTCTTCTCGCCGGCCAGCCGGCCCCGGCCCCGGATCAGATCGATCCCCTCCCCCTTGGCCCACTTGACCTGCCCCGCGTCGTCGTGGTGATGGGTGAACGAGTCGCGCCGGGCCAGGACCGCCTCGACATCGAGCGAACCGGACAGCATTCCCGCCACCCCGGGCAGCGCCCGCGCTGAGTCGAGCAGCTCGACCGGACGTAGCAGGGCCTTGCTCGGCATGCACGCCCAGTAGGAGCATTCGCCGCCGAGCAGCTCTGCCTCCACGATCACGGCCGTGCGCCGGCTGTGCTTGATCGCGTAATGCGCGGCGTTCTCCCCGGCGGCGCCACCGCCGATTACGACGACGTCCCAGATGCTCACGGTTTATCTCCTAGGTGCTAGAGGTTGTGCCCGTGCGCTCGCCTCGCAACGTGCCGCGCCCGTCGTCCCAACCGGTCCGTGCCTGCTTTAAATCAGGTCGGTGGCTGGCCTGCCACCGGTGGCTCGCCCGGAACGGGTCGGTCGAGCACGAACAGCTCGGCCGCCACGTCCGGATCGATGTGGTTGTCGCTCATGAACGCGACCACCGAGCAGCCCGTGAGCTCCTCGATCGCGCTCACAAGATCATCGCTCATCGTGCGCTGAAACTGCCGGCGCATCCCGAGCACCATGTCCTCTTTGCCGTCTGCGACGAGGCTTCGCTCGGCTCTTGTGAGCGTGTCCTCCAACACGACGACGACCATGTTGTTGCGAAAGAACGCCTGCCCCTTCGTGGGCCCACGTCCGACGTACTGGCTGTGGACTCGCACCACAGCGTTGGCAAGCGCAGCGTTCAGCCGCCCGCCCGTGAGGGTCTGCTGCGGGGTCGCCATCTATCCCGCTCCTGACTGGCCTTCCAAGTTTGACCACGCGAAGGCAGGAAGACTGAGCACCCACGAGCAGCTACGAACACCTCGAAGCCTACTCCGGTCGCGCCGTGCGCGCGCACGTTGCGCCCAGATCTTGACGTCCGCGCTGGGGGCAGAAGCCCGATTTGCAAGGCTCGCGCGACAGCCCTACGCTGCGGTCTGATGACCGGTCAATCGGCCGGCGCGCCGCGCCGAATCGTCACAGGCCACGACGCTTCCGGGAAGTCGGTCGTGCTCTCCGACGCCCCGGGGCCGAAGACGCTTGACATCGGAACCGCTGCGTTTCACGAGATCTGGGTCACGGCGGAGACACCGGTTCAGATAGCGGCAGCCGAGCCCGAGCCGACGGACCGCCCGGTGCGGGTGCCTCCGCCCCCCGACGGCGTCATGGTTCGGTTCACCGAGATGGGGCCGGGCGCCGAGTCGCCCATGCATCGCACGGAAACGGTGGACGTCGGCGTCGTGCTCGAGGGGGAGACGTGGCTACTGCTCGATGACGGCTCCGAGACGCGGGTGGGGGCGGGCGACGCGGTCGTCCAGCGGGGAACCAACCACGCCTGGGCGAACCGGTCAGATCGCCCCGTGCGGATGTTGTTCGTGCTCATCGACGGCAAGATCACCGACGAGCTGCGAGCGGGGGCGGAGCCGCTCGAGTTCTTCGACCAGGTCCTCGAATAACCGCGCGCCGGCTGACACGCCCGCCTCGTCGATCGATGAGGTCGCGGCGATTGCGAGGTCTACACGGAAACATCGATATCGGAGGTGAACAGTGGGAGCGATACACGTGCACGAATTCATGAGCCTCGACGGCGTGATCGACGCGCCGACGTGGACATCCGAGTACGGCTTTGACCCCCGGATGGGAGAGGACATCGGCGCCTTCACCCAACGGTCCCGAGGCATCCTGCTCGGGCGCACGACGTACGAGATGTTCGAGCCCGCGTGGTCGAGGCGGACCGTGGAGGACGATCCAGGGGCGCCGTTCTTCAACGACAGCACCAAGTACGTCGTCTCGGCGACGCTTGAGACCGCGACCTGGAGGAACTCGGAGATCATCGGGCCGTACGACCCCCCGGCGATTCGCAGGCTCAAGGACCACGTCGACGGCGACCTCTACGTCAGCGGCAGCGGCACGCTGGTCCGAGCGATGCTCGCGGATGGCCTGGTCGACGAGCTGCATCTGTTCGTCTACCCGCTCACTCGCGGCTCCGGCCCGCGGCTCTTCCCCGAGGACGCCGCGCCCGCCAAGCTGTCGCTCGCGGCCGCTCGATCCTACGACAACGGCGTGGTCTATCTGGCCTACCGGCCGCAGGCGTAGGCCGCGTTGGGAAGCCGCTGGTCGTCCTCACGGGCAGACCGCGAGCTGCGTCTGCACTGCCTCGGGCAACGAGGCGACCGGACACGAGTAGCCCACCGAGATGAGCGCCCGTCGCCACGCGCCGTCGGCGCGGTGAAAGATCGCGGTGAGGTACAGGTGAAACCGTCCGCACTGAGTGCCCCGATCGAAGTCGGCCCGCGCGTAGGCCGGATTCCTCGTCGAGATCGTGACGCTCAAGCAGTGAAGCGGGTACCCGTACGCTGCCGCCACGCCGGCGGGTCCCGGGTCGCGCGCCAGCGCACTCACTTTGGGCGGCGCGCTCGTACCGTGGCCGGCCGGCGCGGCGACGACGATCGCTCCGATCGTCACCACCACGAGGGCGACGGCGATGATCACGAGCACGCGCGCCGAGATCGGGGCCCTGCGGAGCGCTTTCGCGGCGATCGACCTCCGGGCGACCTGTTCGCGACCTCTGCCTCCCGGTCCCCGCATCACGGTGACCTTCACGCTCGAGGGCGCCTGCACGAGATCGCCCGACTGCTCCGGCGTTCGATCCTCGGCCATCGATCGAAGTATCGCTCCTGACTCACTCGCGGACGCATTTCGTCCACACCCAAGAGGAGCAGAGCTCACCGCCCCCGGCTCGGGGAGAATGTCGTCATGACGCAATTCCCGGAATCTCACCGCGACCTTCTCGACGCCCAGGTCGCCACGCTTGCGACCGTCCGCTCGGACGGCTTTCCCCAGCTGACCGAGGTTTGGTTTCTGTTCGACGACGGCGAGCTGAGGCTCTCGCTCAACACATCGCGACTGAAGACTCGCCACCTCGTGAAGCGTCCGCAATGCAGCCTGCTGCTGCTCGATCTGCAGAACCCTTACCGATACCTGGAGGTGCGGGGCGCGGCGAGGATCGAAGCCGACGACGACTACGTCTTCGCGCGCAAGCTCGGGGCGAAGTACAACGCGGACCTCAAGGTGCACGATCGGCCCGGGGAGAGCCGAGTGGCGATCACGCTTGAACCGGTAAATGTTTACGCGGTGGACATGAGCGGCGGATAGCCCGTCCGGCGTAGATGGTCCGTCCGTCGTGGCGAGTCCGACCGGCGTGGACGGTCCGTCCGTTGTGGCGAGTCCGACCGGCGTGGACGGTCCGTCCGTCGTGGCGAGTCCGACCGGCGTGGACGGTCCGTCCGTGATGGGAGGAGCGGAAATGTCCGCCGTGGGGAGGTCCGGGTAACGTCCCACTGGGCTGCTCCGAGCGGTCGCGCGGGACGTTGCCGTCCTGGTGGAACGGGAACGTCCCGCGCGACCTTCAGAAAGGCTCGATTGGGACGTTTTTCGCCCTCGCGTGCCCCAACAGCCTTCGCGTGCTTGGCCCGGGCAGCAACGATCGTCGCGTCTGTGATCCCACGAGCCCGGGTCGATCCGTCCCTTTGGTTGTCCTCGACAAACACGGCCACGACGTAGGACCACCAGCTAGGCGGGATGAAAGTCAGCGCGCGGCATCCCCTTGGCGAGGCGAGGTAGAGTCGCGGCCGTGACGCTCATCGTGCTCACGGGGGCCACGCGTGGAATCGGCCGCGCCGCAGCGATCGAGCTGGCCAGGCGAGGCGCGGAGGTAGTCGTGGTCGGGCGCGAGCGCGACCGCGTCGACGCCGTTGTGGCCGAGGCGCGGGCCGCGGGCGGCGGTGCGCCAGTCCACGCCCGCGTCGCCGACCTGGCCCTGATGGCCGGCGTGCGCACTCTCGCCGAGGAGCTGCGCGATCGCCACGAGCGGATCGACGTGCTGGCGAACAATGCGGGCGCGTTGTTCGCCTCGCGCAAGGTTACCTCGGAGGGCTTTGAGCGGACGCTTGCGCTCAATCACCTGGCGCCGTTCCTGCTGACGAACCTCGTGCTGGACGAGCTTGGCGGCGGCCGGGTGGTGACGACCGCCTCAGACGCACACACCGGAGCCAGGCTGGACCTTGACGATGTGCAGTCTGAGAAGTCATATGCGGCGATGCGTGTGTATGGCACCTCGAAGCTCTGCAACATCCTCTTCACCCGCGAGCTCGCAAGGCGCGTTCCAGAGCTCCACGCAAACTGCTTTCACCCCGGGGTCGTCCGCACGGGATTCGGCAAGAACGAGAACGGCATCTGGAAGGTGCTGACCACGCTCGGATCGCCGTTCTTCCGCTCGCCGGAGCGCGGCGCCCGCTCGCTTGTGTGGCTCGCCACCTCGGATGAGGCCGGGCGTCTCACCGGCGAGTACGTCGAGGACGAGAAGGTCGCGCAGCCGAGTGCCGCGGCCAGGGACCCCGAGCTGGCGCGCGCGCTGTGGGAGCGCAGCGCCGAGCTGGTCGGGCTGCCGGCCAGCGCCGGCGCCGCGGGGTGAACCGCGGCGCCGCACGGTGAACCGCGGCGCCGCACGGTGAACCGGAGCGCCGCAGGCACCACAGCCGGTACTCGGCCGCGTGCCTGCGGCGTTCGCGGAGAGTTGCTAGCAGTTCGCCCAGGCTCGCGGTCCCTGGGACCGCAGAATGGTCTGGGCGACGCGGGTCTGTTCGGCTGGTGAAGCGTCTTGAGGGCTCCCGGTGCCACCGTTGGCCGCCCAGGTGCTCGGCATGATCTGGTAGCGACCGCCGGCCCCGCTGGACGGATTCACCGCATTCCAGTTGCCGCCCGACTCGGGCACCCATGTGCACGTCGGGAGACCGCCTGAACTCGCTCCGCCGGAGGAGCCTACGGCTTGGTTCGCCGTTGGCGCGGTCGACGATGACGAGTCGACGCTCGCCGGCGCGGAGGATGATGCGGACGTGGGCGAGGCCGAAGGAGCAGGTCCCGCAAGCATGCGCGCCAAGACGTCCCGATAGCGGATCAGCTGGGCACGAGTAGGTCGATGCGTCCTTCGGTGGCGGTCGAGGACGCCCCAGCGGACGATGTCACGTCCCGCAGTCTGCTTGCCGAGGACGGCGACGACCTCGCCGCGGAGGTGAGTGGCTTGTGCTGCCACCGACCGTGCGCTCGCGATGCCAGGAAGAGCGAGTAGGCCGATGACAAGCACCAGCATCGGTAAACGACGAATGAACTTCAATCCTTTCACTCGGAGCGCGCCGCATCATGCGACGCCCGGATTACGCCGCGACGCGAAAAAGGAGTGTCACGGCGTCTTCCCCCAGCGAGATGCGCCAGGGGGCGAATCGTTGTCCGGCCAGAGACAACTGTTCGCCTTCAAAGTTGCGGCCGGCACGACGCACGTGTGACCACCCTCACAGTTCGCTTACGTGAGGGATCCCTTCTCCGGGGAGTTGGGCGGGACCTAATCCGCAGCGCCGGCCGCGCCGTCGCTCCGGCGCGGGAACGGTAGCCGGGTAAGCCTCGCCTCCGCCAGCGCGAGCCGGGCGGCGGCGCGTCCGGGCACGCCGTGCACGGCGCCGCCCGGGAAGGTCGCGGCGCTGCCCAGGTAAAGGCCTCTTATCGGGGTGCGGTAGGGAATCGGCGTGGGAACGGGCCGGAAGATCACCTGGTCCAGGGCGTAGCTTCCGCCACCTACGTCCCCTCCGATGAGGTTGGGGTTGCGATGCTGCAGATCATCCGGGCTGAGCACGTGGCGTGCGAGAATCAGGTCGCGAAAGCCAGGGGCGAAGCGTTCGATCTGCGCCTCCATGCGCTCGACGTGCCCCCCGGCTTGCGCTGCCCAGTCGATGGTGTGGGGGCCGTGGGTGTAGGCCCAGGCGGTGTGCTTGCCCGACGGCGCCCGGGTGGGGTCGGCGATCGACTGCTGGCCCACGAGCATGAATGGCGAGTCCGGGAGACCGCCGGTGAACGAGGTCGCCGCCAGCACCTCCGTCTCATCGCCGCCGACGTGCACCGTGCCGGCGGCACGCGCTTCGGCGGCGGACCACGGGATCGGTCCGTCCAGCGCCCAGTCGACCTTCAACGTGGCCGTGCCGGGGCGGTAGCGTCGCAGCGCGCGCGCGTAGCCGGGGGGCAGGACGTCCCCGACCAAAGTTGCCAATGCGCCGGGCATGACGTCGGCGATCACGATGCCCGCGGCCAATTTCTCGCCGCCGGCAAGCCGCACACCGGACACCCGCCCGCGCTGCGCAAGGATGCCGACGACCTCGGCTTGCGTGCGGACCGTTCCGCCGAGACTGCGCAGGTAGGAGACCAGCGCGGCGGCGAGGCGCCCTGCCCCGCCTTCCGGACTGGGCCACCCCGCCCCGTGTCCGAGGAAGTTCAGGTAGGCGGCGGTGATTGCGCTGCCCGCGCCGGGCGGCGCAACGTCGCCGTGCATCGCCGAGCCGTACAGCCACGCGCGCGCGCCCGAAGCAGAGAAAAGCTCTTCGGCGAGCGCCTGGGCGGGCATCAGCAGCAGCCGCGCGAATTCGATCAGCCCCCGCGGGCCGAGTCCAACCGCCATCCGGGCGGGCCCCCGGAGCGGCGGAAAGCCCGACAGCATCGTCTGCCGCAGGGCGTCGAAGTGCGCCACGAACGGCGTGGCGAACCGTCGCCAGCTATCGCCCTGGCCGGGCGCGAGTCGGTCCAGGCTCTCGACGGTGCGGTCAAGGTCACGGTAGAGCGCCGCGCCGCGCCCGTCCGGGAGGGGGTGGGCATAGCACGCTTCGGGATGCACCCAACGAAGGCCGTGCTCATCGAGCGGAAAGCGTTCGAAGACGGGGGAGGCGGCGGCCGCCGGATACACCGAGGAGAAGGTGTCGTGGACAAAACCCGGCAGCGTCAGCTCCTCGGTCGCAACCGCGCCGCCTGCGTGCACAGCGGCCTCCAGCACCGTTACGGAGCGGCCCGCTCGCGCCAGCGTGATCGCCGCCGCGAGGCCGTTCGGCCCGGAGCCGACCACGAGCGCGTCTGCGCTCATCCCGCCGTGCGCAGCGCGAGCTGGTGGAGCATGCTCTGGCGCTCCAATCCGTACTCGCCCCAGAACGCGTGCTGCGCGTCTCTGCCGGCGACGCGGTAGACCTGCTCCAAATGCCACGGCATCGGATCCCACGTCCCCGCCGCTCGCACCCAAGTGGCCCCTTCATGGCGGTACAGGATCAGGCGGTTGTTGCCGCGGCCCATGAAATGGCCCTCGTGAGTGGTCAGATCGAACCCCACGATCGGTTCACCGCCCTCCGCCATCGCGGGCGGCTCGTTTCGACCGAAGCGGGCAAGCCCATCCTCGAGCTCCTCGAAATACCGCTCCAGCGCCGCGGGATCCTCCGGCGTCACCAAACGGGTGATCGTCACGTAGCCGCGCTGAAAGATCGGCCGCCCGGCAGCCACACCCGCCGCCACCTCGATTTCGAAAGTCTGGCCAAGCAACTCGGAGCGGCGCAACGGCGTAAACCGGCCGATCTCGCTCGCGTAATCGGGCCACGTCTCGGTCCGCGTCAGCGCCGAGATCACACCCTCCGCCGACGGCACCGGCACCGGAGGGTAGGTGTGCCACGTCTGGTCCGAACCCGCTGCGATCCCCGGCGTGAGCGCCCCGAGCCCGGCGAGCCGCAAACGCTGCTCGGGCACATAGGCGTCCCGCTCCGACTCGCTCGCAAACACCACTCCCCACCCCCGGCGCCGGTCGTCGGCGTACCCGGCGCCGAACCAGCTCCCCAGCAGGTCCCCGGCTCCTTCCAGCAGCTGCTCGCGCGACAGCGTTCCGCGCGGCGAGCGACCGGCGTCCAGGAATCGGCCGCGGCCAAAGCTCTGATGGAACGGCACCACGTCGTGGGGGCGCAGCGGCCGCCCCCCCTTGCGGTGCCAGAACGTCGTGACGATCGACGTCGCCAGCCGGAGGTCGTCAACCCGTCGCTCGTCAGAGCCCCGACGGTAGTAAGCGGCGTTGAGGAAGTCGGTGACCCATCCGGCCGCGCCAGGCGTCGCGATCGACGAGCCGGCCAGCCGCACGAACTGAATCCGCTCGCGACTCAGCGCCTGGCGGACGAGCACGCCGGCCGCCAGTCCCGCCGCAAAGGTGACACCCCGAGAGGCGGTCATGCGCTTCACCCGCCGGCGCGAGGAGCTTGGTTGGCGGCGAGAGCGACCATCATGCTGGCGGCCTCGAAGACGACCTGATCACGCGGACAGTATGACCTGCGGATTGAGTCGGCGATCGGAGGGCCTTGACCCTCTCCCGGCGTGAGCGTCTACCGTCGCGTGCATGGATCGAACGCCAGACATAGAGCGGCCATGCCGGCGGATCGGCGAGCTCGCCCGGCACACGGGTTTGAGCGTGAGAGCGCTGCGTCACTACAACGAGATCGGCCTGCTGGCCCCTTCGCAGCGCTCCCACTCCGGCTATCGGCTTTACAGCGACGGCGACCCTCCCCCGACCTGTTCATCGCAGCGATCGAGGTGACGATCATGATCGAGAAGTACTACACCCCCGAGCAGCGCGGGCGGCTTGCTGAGCGGAAGCGCGAGCTCGGCGTCGAGGCGATCGAACAAACCCAGCGCGACTGGGCCGAGCTGATTGCAGCGGTCAAGACCGAGCGCGAGCGGGGAACCGATCCCACCGGCCCCACGATGCAGACGCTCGCGGGGCGCTGGCGAGAGCTGATCGGACGGTTCACCGGCGGCGATGAGGGCATCCGCGGCTCCGTGCAGGAGATGTACCGCAAGGAGGGCGCGCAGAGCGCGTCGCGCGGCGCGTTTGATGACGAGCTCATGGAGTACATCGGGCGAGCGCTCGCGGCGGGCCGCTGAGGTCGGCCGCTCAGCCATGCCGGCGGTGAGCCGCCAGGCGACGTTCAACCAGCGGCGGCTGGATTTCAGATCGCGGCGGAGGCGTTCAGACGGCCGAGAACGCGTGAGCGGGGAGCTTGGATCGGAGCCCTGTGGCGGTGGCGGCGGGCGAGGGGGCTGACGAACGTGCTGCCCTGCGGACCGGCCCGTACCGCCTTGTGCAGCGCGCTGCCATGGACCCACTGGTTCCAGGGCAGGAACCACATGGTCCAGCCGTTGTCCCACTCGCCGGCCCGGGGGCTGCCGATGATCTTCACCGGATCGCCCGGTACCGCCATGTTGTAATACGTCTCGGCGTCCGCGGGCGACATGTTCACGCACCCGTGACTGACGTTGGTAAAGCCCTGCTCGCCGACCGACCAGTAGGCATCGTGCAGGTAGTCGCCGCTCCAGGTGAACCTCACCGACCAGGGCACCTCGATGTTGTAACCGGGCCCGACCATGTCGACCGGGTTTGCCTTCTCGATCGTCAGGTAGGCCCCGTTTGGCGTGTCGTCCCCCGGCCGCCCGCTGCTGATCGGCCAGTGCGCGAACTGCTTCCCGTCGCGATAGACGTTCATGTAGTGGCCGGACGTGCTGGCCACCACGATCAGCGAGGAGCCGACGCTGAACGTCTGAGTAAGGCTGTGATGGCCGTATACCCCGGGAGCGACCTCTACGCCGTTCAGGTGGCCGGTGAAACTCACCCGAGTGTGCGGCGGCCAGTAGCGCCGCGGGCGAAAATACAGGCAGACCGGCGCCAGGTTGCACCGGCTGTCCCAGAACCAGGCGCCCACAACCCGTTTCGAGGTCCTGATCTGCAGCGCCCGCTCCACCGCCGCCCTGTTGCTGATCGGCCGGCTGAAGTACAGGATGATCGGCATCCCCACGCCGTAGGTCTGGTGGTATCCCTCGATGATCTTGGTCTCGAACGTCCGTGCCGGCGTGAACGTGCGAAACGATCTCGTCCCGGTGACTTGCCCGCCGGAGGTTCCCGTAGCGGTCGCGGTGACCGTGTAGTGCCGCGAGACGTTCAGCGCCCACCTGCTGCGCCACACCGTGCCGTCCGCATTGAGCTTCCCGGTGACCGCGTCGCCGTCGGTGTGAACGATCACGCCGGTGATCCTGCCTTTGGTCGCCGTGACGGTGATCCCCCTGCTGGGTGCGGTATCGGTGCTGCCCTCGGCCGGTGTGATCGACAGCCGCACACCGGGTACCCCGGCATGGGCCGAGACGGCGGCGCTCGCGTGGCTGGTTGCCGACCTGTGGCCGCCCGAGCAGGCAGCCGCGAGCAGACTCAAGGTCGCGCAGATCGCCAGCCGCGTGAGCCGATCCCGGCTCGGCGGCGACGATCCAAAACAGGTGGCCTCTGGGACCGCGTCTGTGCGCAACTTCGACCTCCAGACTCGAGTCTCACAGGTTACGCCGCGCGGCCCCGC
The DNA here is from genome assembly GCA_963723675.1 of uncultured Solirubrobacterales bacterium. Taxonomy (GTDB): domain Bacteria; phylum Actinomycetota; class Thermoleophilia; order Solirubrobacterales; family Solirubrobacteraceae; genus Palsa-465. The sequence goes on from CAVRRW010000001.1 coordinate 841,559, forward strand.
CCGACGTAACTCGTCGCAGCCGGCCCGCCGAACTGGCAGCCGCCCAGGCCCGACATCCCGATCGTGAGGCGCCGAGGCCCATTTCCGCCGCAAAGTTGCTGGTCTTTACGAAATCTATACGGGGCGAAGCTGTTTCTCTACGCGGCGATAACGCGATGACGGCGACCATCAAGCAATGGTCGTCCAACAGCCCGACCACACGAAGAAGAGCCTCAACGAGTCCGCGCACAAGCTCGGTCCCTGGGCTGCGCCGCCATCGTCGAGCACTCACAACGGGGAGGAGTCGGAAGCCGTCCGCAGGCGCTTCGAGGCGCTGGCCGATTCCGAGCGAGACGTCATCGCGCATGCCGGACGGGCCGTGCTGGCGCTGGGCGCACTGGGAGTGGTGTACGGCGACATCGGGACCAGCCCGCTGTACACCGAGCAGGTCATCTTCAGCTCCTATCGCGCCACGGCGCACGTCACGCCGGCCGGCGTCTACGGCGTCGCCTCGTTGATCTTCTGGGCGTTGATGATCGTCGTCTCGATCAAGTACGCGGGCTTCATCATGCGCGCGCACAACCGCGGCGACGGCGGCATCATGGCGCTGACGGCGCTGCTCCAACGCAGCAAGGTGGCCCGCGGCGCGCTGCTGGCGACGCTTGGCATCTTCGGCGCGGCGCTGTTCTTCGGCGACGGGATCATCACGCCTGCGATCTCGGTCCTCGGTTCGGTGCAGGGGGTCACGGTCGCCACCCCCGCGCTGGCGCACCTGGTCGTTCCGCTCTCGGTAGGCATCCTGATCGGGCTGTTCGTGCTCCAGCGTTTCGGGTCGGGCACGATCGGATGGCTGTTCGGACCCGTGATCCTCGTCTGGTTCACCGTGATCGGCGTGCTCGGCCTCGGCGAGGTGCTGAAGGATCCCGCCGTGCTCCAGGGTCTTTCGCCCACCTGGGGAGTGCGCTTCATGATCGACCACGGCGTTGCGGGCTATCTGGTGCTCGGCGGCGTGGTGCTGGCGGTGACCGGCGCCGAGGCCCTCTACGCCGACCGGGGGCACTTCGGCGCCGCCCCGATCCGCCTGGGCTGGTTCGGCCTCGCGCTCCCCGCGCTGATGCTCAACTATCTCGGCCAGGGAGTCTTCATCCTCCACAACCCGACGCTGGCGAAGGACCCCAACAGCTTCAACCCCTTCTACCAGATGGCGCCAAGCTGGGCCCTGTGGCCCCTGGTGGTCCTCGCCGCCGTGGCGACGGTGATCGCCTCTCAGGCGGCGATCTCGGGTTCCTTCTCGGTCGCAAAGCAGGCCGTGCAGCTCGGTTTTCTGCCAAGGCTTAGGGTCCTGCATACCTCCAGGATGGAGGGTCAGATCTACGTGCCGGTCGTCAACTGGGCGCTGTGCATCGGCGTTGTGGCGCTGACGCTCGTGTTCCGCTCTGCTGCCAAGCTTGGCGACATCTACGGCGTGGCGGTGACCGGTACGTTCATCCTCAACACGCTGCTGTTCCTGGCCGTCGCGCGGTTGCTGTGGGGCACCTCCAAGCGAAAGCTGGCCCCGGTTGCCGTGCTGTTCCTGACGGTCGAGGTCGCGTTCTTCAGCTCCAACATCGCCAAAGTCGAGCACGGCGCCTGGCTGTCGCTTGCGGTCGGGCTGGTGATGTCGATCGTGATGATCAACTGGCGCCGTGGTCAGGTGATAGTCACACGTAACCGCGTCGCCCAAGAGGGCCCCTTGAAGGAATTTCTCGACGGGCTCACCGCAAGGGAGCCGCCGCTGGTGCGAGTGCCCGGTGTTGCGGTGTTCCTCTGCCGCGACAACGACACTACGCCGCTGGCGCTGCGAGCGGACGTCGAGCACACCCACTCGCTACACGAAAAGGTCGTGATCGTGTCGGTCGACACCGTCAGCATCCCGCACGTCGACAGCTGTGACAGGTGCATGGTGGAGGTGCTGGGACATGGCCTCTTCAAGGTCTTCCACGTGACCGCCCGGATCGGCTATCAGGACAAGCTCAACGTGCCCGACGCGCTGACGCTCGCTCGCAAGAAGGGGCTGCTGGACCGTAATCTCGACCTCGAGCACGCCTCCTACTTCGTCTCGCGGATCACGATCAAGCCCACCGACGCCCCGGGGATGCGGCGCTGGCGCAAGCAGCTGTTCATCACGATGGCACGCAATGCGTCCAGCCCGATCGACCACTTCGGACTCCCTGCCGGCCGCACCGTGATGATGGGCTCGCAGGTCGCGATCTGATCCGCGCCGCCAGGGCGCCGGCGGCGCCGGCGCGGGCAAGGCTCCCCGGCCGTGCTCCGAGCAGAGCCCGCTGGTGCGATGCTTCACTGTCGTCTGGTGACAGACGAAGCTGAGCTCGCGCGTCCTGCGCTGCGCTTGATCGGGCCGCCGCAGGCGGACGGCGAATACGTGGGTCTGCGCGAAGGCGGCTGCGATGAAGAGATCATTCACCTCCACGACTACGAGCGCCTGTACGAGCTGCCGGGGCTCTATGAGCACATCGTGCAGGGGTTGCTCGGCTGTCGTTCGCCGCAGTTCGCGGCCCAGGGAGTTGCGCTCGCACTGGCGCGACTCGAGCTCGATCCAGCCGACTTGACGCTGCTGGACCTCGGCGCCGGTACGGGGCTTGTCGGCGAGCTGCTGCGCGAGCCGGGCATCGGGAGCGTCGTTGGCTTGGATGCGCTGGCGGCGGCTCGCGCGGCCTGCCTCCGTGACCGGCCCATGATCTACCGCGACTACCTGGTGGGCGACCTGGCCAAGCCGACGCCGCAGCTGCTTTTGCGGCTGCGCGACCACCACCTGACCGGTCTGGTCTCGGCCGGCGCCTTCGGCGGCACGCACGCGCCTGCGACCGCGCTCGTGCAGGCGATCGAGCTGCTGCCCGCCGGCGCTCCGGTGGTGTTCACGATCGACGAGCGCTGGATGCAGGTCGACGGCCCGGGCAGCTTTCGCGCGCCGGTGGCGCGGCTGCTCGCCTCCGGGGCGCTACGGCTGTTGGAGCGGTCCCGTTTCCGGCACCGTCTTACCACCACCGGCGCTCCGATCCACTACGAGCTGCTCATCGCGGCGACCGGCTGAAGGGATCGAGTCGAGCTGCGGATGGGGAGTAGCCTTGGCGCCGATCGGCCTGATCGAGCCGAGTGCAAGAGGAGGCTGAAACGATGGCATTGACCCGGCAACAGATTCGAGAGTCGATCGAACGGGCGGGTGATGCGCACTGGCAGGCCCTCGTCCGTCACCACACAGACGCTTACCCTGAGAGCCCTCCAACGCCCGGTGACGTCGCCAGGTCCGAGGCTGAGCGGCTCAACGCCCTCGGCTTGGGCGACAACCCGAACCTCGAGCTGGTGGAGAGCCGGGTCGAGCAGGTGCCGCCCGCGGTCCGCATCACCCACGTTTTCGACGATCGCAACAAAGGCACTCGCTTCGAGACCGAGCCGTTCACCGGCTACGAGTGAAAGCGGTTCGGCACCGGCTGTGAGTAAAAGCGGTTCGGCACCGGCTCGTCGTGCGGCGGGGCCGCTACCTCCTCCTGCCTGGCGCAGGAGCGGCAACCGGTGACCGTACGATTGCGGCGTGCGGGTATGCGCGGCTAGAATCCGGCCGTGGCGCGAGTTCAGCGCGAGACCGTTGATCTATCCGCATATCCCGATCTGGTTGTGATCTATCTCGGGATGCGGATCCGCAGCGGTCGCGGCGTTCTTCGGTTTCTCAACCTTGGTCGTGCGATCCGCGCGTCGGTGAAGGCGGCTCCCGATGGCCTACTGCTGCACGAGAACCTCTTCTTCTCTCCAGTTCATGGCGGCATGCGCCAGTACTGGCGCGACTTCGCGTCGCTCGAGGCGTGGACTCGCAACCTGCCGCACCAAGCGTGGTGGCGCGACTTCCTGCGCGACTCTGGTGGAACGGGCTTTTGGCATGAGCTGTATTCCATGCGCGGTGGCATGGAGGCGGTGTACGACGACATGCCTGGGCAACTCGGGTTCGGGAAGTTCGCGCCCCGCCAGCGGGCGCACGGCCGGCTCTTCGGTGCCCGCGGGCGACTGGCTCGAGAGGGCGCTGCACCGACGCCGATCGTGGCCGAGCAGGACCTCGCGTAGCCGGCGGCACCAGCGCCGTGTCGGGGCCGAATGACCTACCGGGGAATTGACGCATCGGATATCGCAGCGGCTCCCGGTCCCCATCCGGCGGCGAGCGCGTACGACATGGGCGTCGGGGAGGTGCTTGGCGTCCGCGCCTTTGGGATCTATCAGGTCGAGCTCCCGCCAGGCGCCGAAACCGTCCGCCACGATCACGCCGACGACAAGGCTGAAGACGTCTACGCGGTCGTGAGCGGCACCGGAGTCGTCGTGGTCGATGGCGAACACGTTCCAGTCCAGCCAGGACAGTTCGTCGCCGTCACCCCGGATTCTTCACGTCATGTTCGCGCCGGCGTCGGCGGCCTGGTCTTCATCGCTGTTTGCGCCCCGCCGGCGTAGGCCGGCTTGCGGAGGGCGGCTGTGGACAATGCTGTCGGTGAAGCATCCCGACGACCCCAGGGGAACTGCAATGACAAGAAAAGCCGACTTCAACGCCGAGGAGTGGTCCACCATCGCCGACGGTCCGCTCTACGCCGGCATGCGGGTGATCAGCGCCGACCGTGGCGGAACGTTGCGCGAGAGCCTGGCCATGGGCCGCGTCTACCAAGAGGCGCGTACCCATCACGGCGAGAGTGAGCTGCTGGACGAGTTGATCAAGTCGCCGCCCTCGATCGATCCAGAACGAGTCCGAGCGGCGGGCGGGGACGTGGCCGCCGTCACTTCACAGCAGTTGCGCGATGCGATCGCGATCCTCGAAGCGAAGGCGAACCCCGCGGAGATCGACGCGTACAAGAGGTTCGTCATGACCGTCGCGCAGGCCGTGGCCGGCGCTCACAAGGAGGGCGGCTTTCTCGGTATCGGTGGCAAGCAGATCAGCGACGCCGAGAATCAAGCGCTTGACGAAATCTCCACAGCCTTGGGCGCACCGCCGGCGGCCTGAGGCGCAGCCTTTACGTCACCGGGACCTCGCCGACGCGTGGGCCAGCTAGTCGGACGTCGCCTTTTGGACGGCCAGGTGTTGCCAGTCGTGCATGAAGATCTGTTGGAAGTACCGCGCCACAGCCTCGTTGTCGATGATCACACCGGCGTCTCGGTTGTAAAGCGTCCCGTCGGGGGACCAGTTCTGGCTGCTGACCAGCACCGTCTGGCCGTCGACGATGATGCCTTTGTTGTGCACGTTGGCCTGGATCCTGACGTTGTTGACGACGTCGAGGCCCATGGATTGCAGCTGCTCGAGGTAACCCACCTTCTCGGACCTGCTCATGATGATCTTCACGTCAACGTCGCGGTTCTGCCTGTCAATGACCGCTTGCACCAGGTCGACGAAACCCTGCGATGTCGCGTCCGTCTCTTTCGGAAGTTCGATGTACTGAAACTGCATGTAGAGCGTCTGCGTAGCCGCGCGGACAGCTCGTTGACGGCGCTCGCATATACACCCGGATCGGGTGTCAGGAGCGGAGTGATCTTGATCCTGCCGCTGACTGTGTCGGCTGGAAAGAACTGATTGAAGGCCGGCGTCTTGGCGCTGCCGGCGCGCGCGGGCGGCAGCCGAGGGCGCCGCGGCGCGGCGATGGCGTTGTGAGCGGCCGCGATCGCCAGATCGTTGAGGATGTAGGCCTCGAAGAGTCTGGCCAGCTGCGGCTGCTCGACGACGACATGCCAGTCACGATCGTAATGCCGCGCCGCTGGCGCATCAGCCGGATCGGAGATGGGATCGATGTCAGGCTGGTTGGCATTGTTCCAGTTGCCGCTCGAGAGCCAGAAGACTGAGTTGTCGCGAACGGCGACCTTGATGTGGTATGCGGTTGGGTAGATCCAGGCCGTCGCCTGTCCGTCCAGCTTGGTCAGCGCCCACGCCTGATCCAACGCGCCGCCGAGCGCTTGGCGCAGATCGGCGACGGTGTCGGCGTCCGTCTGATCCGCTTCGGCGTTCTCCGGAGGATCATCCAGCACGAGCTCAAACCGCTTGCCGGCCAGATGCTCCTCGGCCACGCTCAGGATGTGCGCCGAGGTGAAGTCGTAGAGCCCGACCGTCAGCGAGGCGCTGGTCCCAACCAGGAACTGCTTAAGCATTCCCCAGCCCGCATCCGGACTGGCGCTCAGGTGAATCGTTGCCGGCGCTTCGATCGGCTCGAGCGCCACTCCAGCGGGGCCGTTGTAGGCCAACTTCGGCTTCTCAATCCTCGCCAGCTCGGCATGCGCGGATGCGGCCGCCGCTGGGCGCGCGCCGGTCAGTGTGCGCTCGTGCGCAAAATGCGGCACCGAGCCCGCGTCGGGCGCCAGACGCAGCTCCGCCGCGTACCGCTGCGGATCCTCGATCTCCATCCGCTTTTCCGGTGAAGCCTGGCGGACATCCACCGGCACACCCGCGATATCGCGTGGCAGCGCCTGGCCTTCGGGCGGGCGAGCAAGCTTTCGGCGAACCGTGACGACAATGCAGCGCCGATCGGTCAACCAAGCGTTGGTCACCTTGAATCCCGGCCTGACGGAAAGAACACCAGGCTTATCGAAGGCAGCCAGGTGCTCGTCGATGATTGCGTTCAGATCGGGGGAGCCATCAGCCATCTCACATTCCCTTGAACGTCGGGTGGGCGCACCGTAGCAGCGAGCTCCAGGAGCGATGCACACTGCCCGCGGTCCCACTCGCCGGCGTTTCGATGGCGGCCTGGTTAGCAGCAGCTTTGGCACTGGGACGGAGCACACGCATCGGCCTTCTGCATGCATTCGCAGAGTCGATGACTCGTTCTGGTCTCGCGCGGTGTCAACGGCTGAGGATCCGCCGTCCCCAATCGACGGACGCGAATACCTGCGGTGCATCGACCGCTGGGAGCTTTGGCCGCAACACAGCCCCGATTTCGACGAAGCCGGTGACAGCCGCTGTCGCAATTCGATGACAGAGCCTGTCGCTTTTCAGTGACAGGCTCGTGTCGCCGGACACTGGCTACGGCGGCGATCGGAGGCGCGATTTTGGTTCCGTGGTTCCGTGGGCGATCCAGCACGTCCGGTAGTGAGCCGCAAATCGGATGAGCCGTGGGCGTCAGATCGGTGGCGGGGTCGCGATCCGGAGGCCTGACGCTCGGCCAATGAAGGCTCGGCCCTTCGCTACGATCGCACGTTCACGACGACCCTTCGCGAGAGCAAGGAGTTCCCATGGCGTTCGAGATCGAAGAGGCGACGATCGATGGGATTCACGATGCGATGCGAGCCGGCGAGGTCACCAGCGCGGAGCTCGTCGAGGCCTATCTCAGGCGCATTGAGGCAATCGATCGCAATGGGCCGCGTCTGAACAGTGTCCTGGCGCTGAACCAGGAAGCGGCCAGGCGTGCTGGCGAGCTCGATGCCGAGCTTGAGCGGACAGGTGAGCTCGCGGGACCGCTTCACGGGATCCCGGTGCTCGTCAAGGATTGCGTGGAGACGAGCGGAATTCCCACGACGTTCGGGTCGGAGGCGATCGTGGATTACATCCCGCAGCGCGACGCCGTGACCGTTCGCAAGCTTCGCGACGCCGGTGCCGTGATCCTCGGCAAGACGACGCTGCCGGACTTCGCGACGTCGTGGTTCTCGTTCTCGTCGGTGAGCGGGGAGACAAAGAACCCGTTTGACCTGGGGCGTGATCCGGGCGGATCGAGCGCCGGCACCGCTGCGGCGGTGGCGGCGAACCTCGCCGCCGCGGGGATCGGGACCGACTGCGGCGGCTCGATCCGGCTGCCGTCTTCGTTCTGCGGGCTGGTCGGGATTCGCAGCACGCCGGGGGTCATCCCGCGGACGGGGTCGTCGTATCTGGTGATCTTCCAGGACACGATCGGGCCGATGACTCGCTCGGTGGCAGACGCGGTCACACTGTTTGACGTGCTCGCCGGCTATGACGAGTCTGACCCCTACACGGTGGCGTACACGATCGCCCGCGCGCCGGTCAGCTATCGCGCGCAGCTGGAGGACGCCACGCTCGAGGGAGCGCGCCTTGGCCTGGTGGTCAACGCGATGGGATCGGACGGCGATCGGGACTGCGCGGCGGTCAACGTGGTGGTGCGCGCGGCCGCGGACGCGATCGGCGATGCCGGCGCCGAGGTCGTGGAGGTCGAGATTCCCGACCTCGCCGACCACATCGTCGCCACGTCGCAGTACGTCGCGCGCACCAAGCACGACATCAACGAGTTCCTGTCGACCCGCACGGACCTGACGCTGAACGAGATCGTCGCCCAGGGCAGATATCACAAGGACCTCGACCTGATCGACGCTGTGATGGAAGGTCCCGACGATCCGGAGGACGACCCGGACTACTTCCGGCGGATCGCTGCCCGCGAGGATTTCACTCGCGCCACCGTCAACGTCATCGCAAGCAACCGGCTGAACGGGCTGATCTACCCGACAGCCCAGGTGCCGGCGCCGACGATGGAGGGCCGCAGGAGCTGGACCACGCTCACGTTCCCGACGAACACGCTGATCGCGTCGCAGACATGGTCGCCGGCGATGTCGGTCCCCGCGGGGTTCACCGCCGACGGGCTACCCGTGGGACTCGAATTTGTGGCGGCGCCCTATGACGAGTCGACGGTCTTCCGCCTCGGATACGCCTTCGAGCAGGTGACACGGCACAGGCGTTCGCCGGGGCCTGCTGCAATCGGCGCCTAGATCGGCGGCAGTCCGTCCGCAGCCGGCTGGGTCCCCGAATCCTCCGCTGGCGGATGCCTGGCGAGGACGCAGGAGGCGACGCGCAGCAGCGCTACGCGAGGATTCGAGGGCGCAGCCTGACGGTCATCCGGAGGAGAGATACATGTGCCCTGATTGCCGGACAGTGCACTGGTCAAGATCGGTGACCAAGGCGTCGTCCACGATGTGGTGTAAGGAAACGTGGCCGATCACCTTCTGGGTTAGCGAGCCTCGAGGCTCACAGACAGCGGGCCGAAGTGCAGCATCGTCGCAAGGTCCTGGGCCGACTGGACGGTGAAGCCTCCCGTGATGTCGGCGCCGTTGTCGCCGATGATCCCGTCGGGATACATCTTGAAGTCGATCGACGGGACCGTGATCAGCCGATTGTCGAGCGCCACAGCGAAGTGCTGGTTCAGCGTCTCGCCGACCCGGCTGATGAGGTCGCCCCGGTGAGCGATCCCCGAGGTGACGCGATGGAACTCGTTCTTGCCCTTGGAGGTGAAGCCGAAGTTCAAGTCGGGATTGCCGGCCGCATCGGTGCCCCGCCGCGGATTGGTGATGTCGCTGCCCGGCAGGGACACGTGGTCGTTGAGGACGAAGAACTCAGCCCCCGCAGAGTCCAGCGCGGGCGGATGGGCAAAGGTCACAGAGACGGCCTGGAGCACGATGATGCCCCTCGGCACAACCAGCGTCTCACCCTCGGTGGCTTTGACGCCGTTCGGCAGCCCGGCGATCAGATCCCGCTTGGTGGCGTTTGGACCCGAGAGGTAGCAGTGCTCGCCGGCGGTCGGCAGCGTGCCCCGATGTGCGGCGGCGACCCTGCACGCCTCGCTTCCCGGCGCCCCGAACATGTAATAGGCGGCCCCGGGGCGGGCGTTATCAGAGCTCGGCTCGGGCGTCTGCCTTGAGGCGAGCGCGACGGCGTCGTACAGGTTCATGCTGCCAGCGCCCGGGCTCCCGGGGGCGGCGCCCGAGCCCTGGCTGGCATCGAGGGCGGTCGGGTCCTGGGTCTGGAGCTGGCTGGCGACCGTCTTGCCGTTCGGCATCAGTGCGTTGGCTTCCCAGTCATAGAACTCAAGCCTGGCTGGGGCCGCCAGCGCAACAATCCTCGCACGATCGGCCCTCCTCGCCCGGGGGACCACGACGATGAGCCCGTTTGCGCCGCGCGAGACCTGGACGCCGGGGAACACCGAGCCGAGGCGCTGACGCAAGATGGCGATTGAGCGTTCGAGCGATGCCTCCAGCGGCGATCGCGGATCGAGCGCCGCGGCGCTGAACACGACCCTGACCCCGCCTCCCGGCACCGGCGAGCCGGCGCGGCCGCGCCGGTGCACGCCGAAACCGACCGCGACCACGGCGACGACAACCAACACTGAGAGGGCGACACCGACGCCGGCCATCGCTGACCGAGGCACTCCGATCCATGACCGCCGGCCACGTTGTGACCGTTGGGCGCTCACGTCGGTCTCGCCGATGCGCTCAAATTCCGCTCCGAGCTCCTCGAGGAACCGTAGATCGCTCACCGTGAGAGCTCCCCGCCCGCCCGATATGGCTCAAGCGCTCCGGCCAGCGCACGCAAACCGCGCGAGACCCGCGCCCTAACCGCCTGCTCCGATACGCCGAGCACCAAAGCCACCTCCTCGTAGGAGCGTTCCTCCACCACCCGCAGGCGAAGCGCCTCGCGTTGCTCGAGGCTCAGTCGCACAAGCTCAACCCCCAGCGCGGTCCGCAGCTCGCTGAGCCCCGCCCGCTCCTCGATCGCCGCGACATCATCCTCGTGCAACGACGGTAAGCGGATCCCAAGCCGCTGCACCGCTCGGCGCTCCACGCGCCCGCGGCGCAGATACCTCGAGATTTGCCGGCGTGCGACCGTGAACAACCACGCACGCACCTCCTCCTCGGATCGCCCCAGCAGCCGAGGCCACGACCGAAACGCCAGCGCGAACGTCTCGGCCGCCAGATCCGCCGCGATCGCGGCATCGAGCGTGCGACGGGCGAGAAAAACCAGCACCACCTCTCCCTCCCGCGCGTACATCGCAGCGAAATCGTGATCCCCCATCACAACCAGAATGCCGCGAGCCGCAAAAATTGTGACGCTGACCCGGAAGAGGAACTGTGCCGGATCGCGCCGGATCATCGAGTCTTCCGCCTGGGCAGGAGCTGATCACCAAGCAGTGCCCATTGTCCGCAACCCACAGGCAGGTCGAGCGAGGGCCGTCTTGGACGAGCCCACTGGCGGCGTCGTGCCCCAACGGCGATAGCGTAAGCAACGATCTAACACGATGTCAGCCGCTCAGACACTGACCCCGACGCGGACCGTTGCCGCGGCTCGCCCCGAGCCGATGGAGATAGGGTTGCTGGCGCGGATCGCCGATGACGTGCGGCGCGAGCAGCGGATCCGCCGACGCGCCAAGCTGCCGCCGGGTAGCACCTCGCCGAGCTGGTCGCACACCAGGCGGATCATCTCCGACCCGCTCGGGCTGCTGCTCGATCACGAGCGGCGCTTTGGCGCGGTGTTCACGATCCGGCTGCTCCATGAGCCGATCGTGTGGGCGATTGGCGCCGAGGTCAACCACCAGATCCTGGTCAGCGAGTTCGACGCGTTCCAATGGCGGGAGGGCCGGTTCGCGGATCTGTGGCCGCTTCTAGGCGACGGCCTGCTGAACACGGACGGCGCGTACCACCGCGATTTCCGGATGCTGTTGCTGCCCGCCTTCCATCGGGACTACATCGCTGCGATGGCGGAGACGATGATCGAGGAGGCGTCGGCTGCCGCGGAGGCGCTTCAGGACGGGCAGGTGGTTGAGATCTACCGTTGGGTTCGCGAGTTGGCGCTGCGGATCGCCCTGCGTGCACTACTCGGGATGGAGGCCGCCGAGGGGCGCGAGCAGACGCTGGCGGCGGCATTCGAGGCGTCGCTGGCGATCCACGGCGAGCCGGTCCTGATCCAGATGTTGCCCGCGCCGAGGACGCCGCTGGCGCGGGCGATCGTCGCGCGGCGCACGCTCGACCTGGCTGTGCGCGGGGAGATCGAGGACCGCCGGCGCAGAGGTGATGTGGGCCGGGGCGTGCTCGGGTTGCTGCTGAGCGCCACCGATGACGGGGGAGCGCCGCTGAGTGCGAGGATTGTGCGAGACCAGGCGATCACGCTGCTGTTCGCCGGCCACGACACGACGACCACCACGTTCACCTTCCTGGCGCACGAGCTCGGACGCAACCCGCACGCAGGCAAGGCGGTCGAGGAGGAGCTCGACCGGGTCCTGGGCGCGAGGAACCCGACCGCGGCCGAGCTCGACGGCCAGGCCCTGCCGGTGCTCGAGCGCTCGCTGAAGGAGACGCTCCGGCGTTATCCGGCGGCCTGGGTGGGACCGCGCCGCGCGACACGTGATGTGACGCTGGGCGGCGTGCCGATCCCGGCCGAAATTGGCGTGCATTACTCCTCCTGGGCCACCCACCACCTCCCCCACCTGTATCCGGACCCATTCCGTTTCGACCCTGACCGGTTCCTGCCCGAGCGCGAGGCGATCCTTCCGCGCGGCGCCTACGTGCCATTCGGCGGGGGATCGCGCATGTGCCTGGGCAAGCGCTTTGGCGAGTATGAGCTGCGCGCGCTCGCGGCCGTGCTGTTCAGCCGGGCGCGGCTGGAGCCGCTGTCAGGCCAGAATCCCCGGACCGTGACCACCCCCACGCTCGGGCCAAAGGGCGGCCTGCGCTTCGTGGTCCGGACTCGGTGACCGAGCCGAGCCGAGGATTGCGACTGCTGCTCTGGACACGAGCAGCAGCGATAGCGCGCAGCGATGCAGGATCCGAGCGCCCGCGCGATACTGCGCCCGCGTGAGTCTGCGGCTGCGTCGAACGACGGCGATGCTCGGCGCGCTGGCGGCGATTGCGGGGGGGCGGCTTTCGCGCCGACCCGGCGGGGCTTTCGTATTTCGCGTGTCGGTCACGAAGTCGGTGGTCAGCCAGCCGCTCGCGCGTGACTTTCTCGGGCTGGGACTCGAATACCGGACGATCCCTGGTTGCGTCGGCACAAGGCACGCATCGGTAATCCGGTGCTCGTTCAGCTGAGCCGTAAGCTCGCTCCAGCCGGCCGCCCGGTCGTGCGGATCGGTGGCCAGGTCGGTGGACGACGCTTCGCCACGCGGATGCCGACCGGCACCCTTCCCCCGCCGTTGCTCGGCTCGGCGAGGCCGAGCAACGGCACCTACGCGGTGGCCGTTCCCCCGCACAGCGCCGCGCTACTGACGCTGGACAGCCCGGCGGTCGACTATGGGAGCGGCATCCCCGTAGCAGCTGCCGCGCTCACTCGCGCTCGCCGCGCTTGATGCTTTGTGCCTCGGCGAGGATGTCATCGGCTTCCTCGCGTGCTCGCGCCGCGGCCGAGGCGAAGAACCGGCCCACGCGTCGGCCCAGGTCTTCGAACACTTTCTCGGCTCCGCTGCCTTCGCGAAGACCTTCATCCGAGGGGCGCGAAGCGTCGTTTTCGCTGTCGGCCATGATGAGGCTGAGGTACCCGCCTCCGAGGTCCGGGAAGCGGCTTTTTTAGCGTTTCAGGGGCCGCACGCGTTCGGCGATCACGCGAGGGGCCCGCTTCGCGCGAGGCGAGAGGCCCCAGAGGAGGTAAAGCATTCGTCGCATTTGCCCACCTGGCGTCGAAGTGGATGGGGCGTCGAAGTGGATGGCCGGCATCAGTATTTGCTCGCGCCGGACGGAATCTGTTTCAACCTCGCTGAGGAATTGTGAACGTGTTGTGACTGGCCCGCGGTGGTTCGTCGTCTCGACCGGTGGGTAGGTCAGTGCTTGGTCGAAAGGAGGACTCCAATTGGGCGTAGATGACTACATGGACCGCGAAGCAGGCATCCTCGCGGCGGCCACGGCGGTCGCGGTGTCACCGCGGGCGCGGGATCTGTTTCGTCGCGGCGCCGTCTACGGGTTGGCCGGCGTCCTGAAAGCGGGCGACGTTGCGGCCGCGGCCGCGCGCGGCGCGGTGCGCGGCACCAAGGATGGAGCGGCCGGTCGCTCAGGCACCTCGGGCGAGAGCAAGCCGGTGGCTCGCCAGCGCAATCCGCGGACCCGCACCACATCGGCCCCGTCGCGCCAGCGCGGGTCGGGCACGAAAAGCACATAAGGGTTGAGCGGGTCGACAGCTGAGACCGAGGCCGCGGCCGAGGGGCCGCGGATAATCCACTCGTTGCCGGGGCGGATTAGGGTGCACGTGCCCTGCTGGCGCGATGCCGGACTCAGCGAACTCGAGCGGCGGGTCAGCGAGCTCCGTGGCGTGCAATCGGTGCAGGCCAGCGCCCAGACTCAGAATGTCCTCGTTCGGTTCGATCAGGCCGCCGTGGACCCGACCGCGATCCTCTCCACCCTTGGCGCGGGGCGCGAGACTCCAACCGCGGGGCACGAGACTCCAACGGATATCCCGCGCGAGGCAGGGCCCTCTCCGCGCGACCACAAGCCTGCCAACCGAGCCCGCGGGAACGCGGTACGCGAGCTGGGAGGTCCGCGGCGACGCGCTCGAATCGCGCTCCGCGGCCTCGATCGAGACCCGGACTTGGCGCGTCGCGCTGTCGAAGGGCTCGGCGGACTGCCTGGGGTCTCCAAGGTCACCGCCAGCCAGCTGACCGGACGCGTGCTCGTGGAGTACTCACAGCACCTCGTCGAGATCGAGGATCTCCTGAGCCACGTCTCCGAGCTCGAGCTGCCGGAGCTGCCGGACGAGGACACGCCCTCCCACCCACTCGACAACGCGCCGCTGATCCAGAGCGCGGCTCGGACGATCGGCGCCGGCTTGGGCCTCGCGCTGGCCACGATACGGCGAGCGCGCTCGCAGCCCGGCGACGCAGGAGGCTCCGGAGGGGCCGACCGGGTCGCCGGAACGATCGGAATCATCGAGGGCCTGCCGCCGGTGGAGCGTCGGCTCGAGGAGCTGATCGGTCGGGACGCCGCCCAGCTGGTGCTCAGCGGCCTGACGATCGTGAGCCTGTCGCTTGCTGGGAGTCCCCTTGGTCTGGCCGTCAACGGAGCATCCGCGCTGCGCTTGCTGACCATGGTCAAGGCCCGACGCGACGCCTGGCGGCGCTATGAGGAACGGCTCGATGACACCCGGCCGGCGCATCCAGGTGCGCGCCTGCAGCTCGAGCCGGGCGACCGGGTGCCGCTGGCCGCGACCGTCGTGAGCGGCTTCGGAACCGCGGTCTCCTCGAGCGGGGAGCTCCTGGCGGTGGCCCCCGGTGGGCGACTTGACGCCGGCGCGCGTGTGTCCGGCGGTCCGGTCGTGGTCGAGCTTGACGGGGGTGGCGCGTTCACACCGCAGTCCCGCGCCACGCCGCCACGGCCGAAGCTCTACGACCGTTACCTGAATGCGCTGGCGCCGATTTCGCTGGCCTACGCCGCGGTCACCGCGCTGCTGACGCGTTCACCGGCGCGCGCGCTGACCGCGCTGCTCTTGGTTAACCCGCGCGCGGCCCTGATCGGCGCTGACAGCGCCGACAACGGGGCCGAGGCGCGGGTCCTGAGACAGGGGGTCGTCGTCGTCGGATCGCGTGGACGGCGATGCATCTGCCGCCCGGACGCGCTGATCATCGAGTCTCCGCGGGTGCTCAGCGACGGCTTGGAGCTTGCAAGCGCCAGTGCGTCCGATTCCAGCTACGACGAGGCGGCGATCACGCGGATCGCCACCGGGATCTCCGCCGCCGCGGGATCACCGTGGGGTGCCCTGTTCGGCCATCGCGACGCCGCCGATGCCGTCGATGGAACCTTCGACGGACGCGGCGCGAGCGCAGAGATCGACGGAAGGCGCTGGACGCTCGCGCCGAAGCGAACGGGCGGCGCCAGCGAGAGCGGCGAGCACGTGCTCGAGCTACGACCCGCTCACGGTCGCGGAGCGGTTGGCAGGATCTCGCTCCGCCTCGCCCCCGCCGTCGGGCTCGGCCAACTTCTCGAGAGCGCTCGACGAGCCTCTGTCCCGGTCGAACTGGTGGGCGAGCCGTCTCCCGCAGCGGCGGCGCTCGCGTGCGCGGCGGGCGTCCGGGCCGTCCGCGGCGACGCGCTCGACCGCGTCCGCGAACTACAAGCGGAGGGGGCGGTCGTCGCGGTTCTCAGCGACACCGGGCACGCCGGGCCCGAGTTCGCTGAATGCGACCTGGCGATTGCGCTGAGCTCGGGTCGCAGCGGTCGCTTCGCCGCGCGCGCGGACCTGCTCGCCCCCGACCTCTCCGGCGCGGCGGCGATCATCGAGGCCGCAGTGCGTCGCGACGCGGCAGTCCGCGACGCTGTCGTTGCGGGCGCAGCGTCGAACGTCGCGGGGGCGATCTGGGGCCTCGGTGGGAGGCCTCGCTTCGCGCGGGCATCGCGGGCGACGTACATCGCCGCACTCGCGGCCATCGGAGCGGCGTACGTCCGCCTGCGGGGCGGCGCGCGCTCACGGTCGGTCAGCGAGCGCCTGTCCGATCCCGAACCGGAGCGGTTCGGACGGATGTCGGCGGAGGAAGCGCTGAGCGCGCTCGGGAGCGGACGAAGGGGACTCACAAGCGCGGAAGCGCACGCCCGGCTGGTGCCTCGGGAGCTGGCCGAGCAACACGGGGCGCTCCGCAGCGCGATCCTCGATCAGCTGAACTCGCCGTTGACCGCGATGCTCGCCGGCGGAGCCGCGGTCTCGCTGGCGCTGGGCGCGATCGGCGACGTGGCGATGATCGGCGCGGTGATCGCGGTCAACACCATGGTCGGCGCCTGGCAGGAGCGTCAGGCCGGAGGTGCCGCTGAGATGCTGCAGCGGATGAGCGCTCGCACCGCGATGGTCCTGCGTGACGACGAGGTGGTCATGCTCGAGGCGGATCAGCTCGTTCCGGGCGACGTGATGATGCTGGCAGGTGGTGATCGCGTGGCCGCCGATGCGCGGCTGATCGAGGCCGACGAGCTCGAGGTGGACGAGGCAGCGCTGACCGGGGAGTCCGTCCCGGTCGCGAAGCTGGCACAGGGAGGGACGGATCGGGACCGGGTCGTGCTCGAGGGCAGTGATGTCACGGTCGGAACCGGGCGCGCCGTCGTAGTGGCGGTTGGACGGGGCACTCGGATCGGCGCCACGGCAGCCGCGATCGCGCTCGAGGAGACTGCGGCCAGCCCGCTTGGGCAGAAGCTCGGCCGGATGTTTGCGCAGGGGCTGCCGGTGATCATCGGAGGCGGGGTGCTCGTCGTGGTGACCGGCGTCATGTGGGGCCGGCCGTTGGTCCCGCAGCTCGCGCTCGGCGCGAGCGTCGCGATCGGCGCTGTCCCCGAGGGGCTGCCGCTGCTGGCTGGGGTGGCCCAGGCTGCGGTCGCGAGACGGCTCGCGTCCCGCCAGGCGCTGGTGCGGCGCCTGGCGGCGGTCGAGGCGCTGGGGCGGGTGGACGTTGCCTGCACCGACAAGACCGGCACGCTCACCGAGGGCCGACCGGCCGTCACTTGCGTGGCGGACGTGGACGGTCGCTGTGATTCGCCCGAGCGGCTGAGCGAGCCAGCACAGCGAATCCTCGAGGTCGCCGCGATGGCCAGCCCGCATCCGGACGCACCCAGCCTGTCGTCGCATCCCACCGACCTGGCGGTCGTGCGTGCAGCCGAGCGCGCCGGTGCGACGACGATGCTCGCCGCAGCTCGGCAAGAGGAAGCGCCGTTCGAACCCTCGCGAGGATTCCACGCCACCCGGTCGGGCGGCCGCTTGTTCGTGAAGGGCGCCGCCGAGGTGCTGGCATCGCGCTGTGATCGCCTCAGACGGGGCGACTCTGAGGAGCGGCTGACCGCGGGCAGGCGAGCCGTGTTGCTCGCGACCGCCGAGAGGCTGGCGGCCCAGGGCCTGCGCGTGCTGCTGGTCGCGGAAGGTCCCGCGAACGGCGCCACGGACGATCCGGGCGGACTGACCGCGCTGGGCTACGTGGGCATCAGCGACCCGCTGCGACCGGGAGTCCCCGCGGCGGTCGGGCGCTGCGAGGCCGCCGGCGTGCGCGTCGTGATGCTCACTGGCGATCATCCGGCGACCGCCGTCGCGATCGCCGCGGAGGCAGGACTCACCCGGAACGGCAGCGAGGTGCTGACCGGTGACCTGGTCGCCTCGCTCGACGACGACGAGCTGGATCAGCGCCTCGAGCACGTCCGCGTGATCGCTCGGATCTCCCCCCTCGACAAGCTACGGATCGTGGAGGCCTTGCAGCGCCGCGGACACGTGGTCGCGATGACCGGGGACGGCGTCAACGACGCACCCGCGTTGAGGCTCGCGGACGTTGGCGTGGCGATGGGACGGAGCGGCACGGATGTGGCCCGGGAGGCGGCGGATGTGGTCCTGGCCGAGGACGATTTCTCGACGCTCGTCGAGGCGTTCGTCGAGGGACGTGGCTTCTGGCACAACATCCGGCGGGCATTGGCGCTCCTGCTGGGGGGCAACGCGGGAGAGCTCGGACTGATGATCGCGGCGGGAGTAGCCGGACTCGCCGCGCCGCTGACCACCAGACAGGTGCTTGCGGTCAACCTCGTCACCGACGTGCTGCCGGCCGTCTCTGTCGCGGTGCAGGAGCCCGAGCATCGCGACCTCCGCTTGCTCTCGCGGGAGGGCACCGCGGCGCTGGATGCGCCGCTTCGGCGCGGCATCGTGCGCCGCGGGATCGCGACGATGGTTCCCAGCTTTGGGGCCTACCTGCTGGCCTCGCGCGCGGCCAATCCCGCGCGCCGCCAGGCGGTCGCGTTCACCAGCGTCGTCAGCGGACAGCTGGCGCAGACGCTCGATCTCGGTCGGTCGGAGGGTAGGCTCAGCCCGGAGGTGCTGCGCGCGGTGGCGGGCTCGGCGGCTTTCGTGGCCGCGGCCTTGATGTTCCCGCCGCTTCAGCGCTTCCTGGGCCTCGCCTTTCCGACTCCGTTCGGTCTCGTGCTCGCCGGGGCGGCTACCGTCGGATCACTGGCGATCAGCCGCATCCTCATGGCCCACGACGAACCGAATCAATCACCAGCACGATAGGAGCAACAGATGGCACCCAACCCAGCACAGACCGCCGCATCCGCAGGTCAGTCAGCGGGGCGCGCCGTTGGTGGCGCGGTAGGCGGCGCCGGGGATGTGGTCGGTAAGGCTGCGGCCCGCTCGCGCGAGGAAGCCGAGGACATGTGGGCCGAAGCCAAGAACGTCGCGGCCACGGAGTCCGGCACGGACGCAGCAGTGTATGTCGGGCTCGCAGCGACGGCGGCGCTCGGCGCAGTCGAGCTGCCGATCGCGGTCGCGCTCGGCGTGGGCTACGCGATCTTCCGCCGGCGGCGGTAGGCGTGCTTCATACTCCACGCGTCCGCGCGATGAGAATGCGGAGTCAGACGCCGCGCGTGGGCCGTGCAACGTCCTCCTGCTGCATCACCGCTACGCGCCCAAGCAACGCCACCCGACGCCGGCGCGCTGAAGCGGGGACTACTTTTCGGGGGCTTCGTACCAGGCGACGATCATGGCGCGGCCCAGGGTGTGCGAGAACAGGTTGAAGCCGAGGAACGCCGGCGTGGCATCCTTCTCGATCCCCAGCGACTCGACGTCGACGGCGTGGACCACGAAGTAGTAGTGGTGCCGTCCGTGCCCCGGCGGCGGCGCAGCCCCGATGAAGCGCCTGACGCCGCCGTCATTGCGCAGCTGGAAGGCTCCTGAAGGAAGCCCGCCGCCCTCCTCGTCACCCGCGCCGCGGGGAAGCTCGGTGACGCCGGCCGGGATGTCGACGACGGCCCAGTGCCAGAAGCCGCTGGCGGTCGGCGCCTCGGGGTCGAAGCAGGTCACCGCGAAGCTGCTGGTGGCCTCCGCGAATCCGCTCCAGGCCAGCTGCGGCGATATGTCCTCGCCACCGGCGCCGAAGATGCCGCTCAGCTGTGGTTTCTCGAGCTTCTCATCATCCCGCACGTCTTCGCTGGTCAGCTCGAACGACGCCACCTGGGGCAGTGCGTCATAAGGGTTGTAGCTTGCCACGATCTGCCTCTCGCTTTCTGGCTGCTGGGAGTACGACCAATGCGAGCGCGATCCTAACCGGCCAAGTCGATCTGGGCGCTCCGTCGACTCTCGTCCAGTTCGACGACCCCGGATTTGCGCTTCGCGCGAGTAGGAGTGGCCTCGGCGGGGGTACGATGTCTGCGTGGGCCTTCTCCTCTATCTGATCATCCTGTTCTTCGTCGGGCTGTTCGTCGGCGCGCTGGCGCGGCTGCTGCTGCCCGGCCCGGATCCCATGGGGATCGGCATGACCGCGCTCGTCGGCATATGCGGAACGTTCAGCGCCGGCCTCTTCTCGTGGTACGTGTTGCATCGGCACGGCGGCGGCCTCGTTCTGTCTGTCTTGTTCTCGATGCTTGTGGTGTGGATCTACCGCCGTTCGACCGGCGGGGGATACGGGCGTCGAGGTCCCGGCGGCCGGCGCGGCCGGTACTAGACGAGCGATTCCGCGGCGTTAGCCGTGTTTGTGGGTGCGGCAGGTGGGTGTCGCTGATGTTGTTTTGCCGCAACGGGGCGTGCTGGCAGCTTGGGGTCAGGCAGCTTGGGGTCAGGGATGTTGTTTAGCCAAGCGGGGCCCCCGCCGCCGCGATCACCTGGTCAACGTCCCGTTCGGGTCGATCTGAACGTCTTCTGGGACGTCGACCGTGTGGGGCGTGGCAAACGTCCCGCGCGCCGCGCGCGAGCGCGCGCCTGGGACGTTGACCAGGCCGCCTGCGGAGCCTGACCAGGCCGCCTGCGGAGCCTGACCAGGCCGCCTGCGGAGCCACACGGCCGCCTGCGGAGCCACACGGCCGAACTCGATCGCCAGCCGCACACTGCGGTCGATCAGCTCCTGGGGGTACTTCCTGGGTCGTGGCATCCGTGGAGGGTCTCCTCTCCGGAGGACAGATCGTCCTCTTTCAAGGTCTCCGTCCACCCACGCCAGCTCAAAAGGGAGGGTCGATCAGATCCTCGGCGTAGCCTCGTTCGCGGCCGATTAGCCGCGACCAGGCCGCAAAACCGCCCGCGGGCTCCGACGTGGAGGAGAGGGAGCCCGGTGTCGGAGCCCACGGACAGCGCGGCGGCCTATCGTGACGCCGCGGCCGGTCGCTGCGCGCCGGCCGAGCGCCTGCCGAGCAGCGATGTGATCCCGTAGATGGCGGCCACGCCGACCAAGCCGTAGACGATTCGACTTGCGGCGTTGGTGCCACCGAAGTCCTTGCCGAAGATCCAGGCGACCAGGTCGAACTTGGCGATGGCGACGAGTCCCCAGTTGAGGCCGCCGACGATCAAGAGTACGGCCGCGATCACGTCTAGCTTCTTCATTTGTCTATCTCCTGTAGAGGTCATGTATAGAGCGCACCGTACCATGCGGCGACGGTCCGTGTCAAGGCACTGTCGAGGTTCTGTATAGTCGAGCCATGGCGAGTGACCAGGTGCTCCGGATCGGCGAGCTCAGCAAGCGCTCGGGCGTCAGCGTGGAGCTGCTGCGCGCGTGGGAGCGCCGCTACGGCCTGCTCAAACCAGCCCGATCGCCCGGCGGCCTTCGGCTCTACTCGCGCCAGGATCTGGAGCGGGTGCGCGTGATGCGCGAGCATCGCGCCGCCGGGTTGGCGGCCGCCGAGGCCGCGGCGCTGGCGTCGCAACCCGGACCCGAGGGGGAGCCGAACGAGCCGATGCTTCGCGCCGACGCGCTGCGCGAGTCTTTGGCCGATGCGCTTGATCGTTTCGACGAACCTCGCGCCCAGGCCATCCTCGACCGGCTGCTGGGGCTGACGACGCTTGACACGTTGCTGGGAGTAATCGTCCTGCCATACCTTCACGAGCTAGGCGAGCGCTGGGAACGCGGCGAGGTCTCAATCGCACAGGAGCACTTCGCCTCGGGCGTCGTACGCGGGCGGCTACTGGGACTGGCGCGTGACTGGGGTCGCGGTATCGGTCCGGTCGCGGTGCTCGCGTGCCTACCCGGGGAGCAGCACGACATCGGGCTGATCGCATTTGGACTGGCGCTGCGAGCCCGCGGCTGGCGGATCGTGTACCTCGGCAGCGACACGCCCGTGCACACGGTCGAGCAGGTCACGCGCATCGTCCACGCCAGCATCGTCGTGCTGAGCGCGGTCGGCTCAGAGGCGCTCCGGCCGGTTCTCGCGGAGCTGGACTCGCTGGGGCGCATCCAGAGGCTCGCGCTCGCCGGCGACGCCGCAAGGGAGGCCGACCCCGACCACGCAGCGAACCTCCTGCTGCTCACCGGGGACCCGGTCAGCGAGGCCGAGCGGGTCGCGACGATGCCGGCGGCCGCGCCGTCTCCGGTCTAGTCACCTCCCAGCGCGCATGCGCTGCTGGATGCAGGTGGCTCCGATGAGTCCCCGGTCCGATCTGGGTCTAAGTGATCGACGTGTGTTCGTGTCACTCCAACGCAACGGTCCCCGGCTCGCCGGCCGACATCCTCGAGCTCTTGACAGAGCCCGAGGCAATCGCGCGCTGGACTCCGGTTCCGTTTGAGGTTGTGGCGCTTGACGGAGTGCGTCTTCAATCGGGCAGCCATGCACGCGTTGCCGGCCGTCTGGCGGGCCGTTCGGTCGAGTTCGACGTAGATGTGCTGAGCGCATCCGATGAGAGGCTCGAGCTGAGCGCCCACGGGCCAATCTCGATAGACGTCCAGTACACGCTGCGACCCGCCGGTACCGGCAGTGAGATCGTAGCTTCGGTCTCAGTGCAAGGACGCGGGATGCTTGGGCGCGTGCTTGCGAAGGCGACGGAAACCATGCTCGCCGGCGGTGCGCTTCGGATGGCGCTCGAGCGGCTGGCGGGCGAGCTGCAGCCGGCCGTGGCGGCGTGACGTTCGGCGGGCCAGCCGGCGCCACATGCGCTCCGGGCCCGTCGGGAGATCAGTCCTCCATGCGGAAACCGAGTTTCAGCGCCACCTGGTAGTGGTCGACGGTGCCCTCGGAGTTGAGGTAGCCACGTAGTTCGGTGACTTCAAACCAGTTGAGATTGCGCAGCGTTTTCCGTGCCCGAGCCAGCGCACCGTCGATGGCGTCCTCGATCGAATCTGGCGAGGATCCGACGATCTCGCTGACGGAGTAAACGTGGTCGGTCATGATGCTCCTGACGTTGGTTGTGGAGACGACGGACCCGCATCATCCTTCCAGGCCCCGGGCGGAACCGGCGCACAGAGGATCAAGCGGCTGTGGGAGGTGCCCGGCCCGCTGCTGCAGCAATCGCCCAGTCCGATGCCTTATACGCGGGGCTCGTGGGGGCCCGGGGCGATTGACCAGCTTGTCTCCCCGTACCGCTGGCATCTGCCCTACCAATGACGACCTCTGACGCGGCGCTGCTGCGATCGGGATCGAGCGTGGGTTCGAGTCATCGCGGAGCCTTGCCGAGCACCTCACGCACGCCGCGGGCGATCTCGAGATCCTCGCGTGCGGCGATCACCAGCACCGAGGTCTCGGACTCCGCCGCGGACACATCTTGGTCACGGTCCGCCCGCGCGTTGGCGTGCGCATCGATCCGGACGCCGAGGAACTCGAGCCCGCGACACGCCAGCTCCCGCACCGGCGGCGAGTGCTCCCCGACACCACCGGTGAAGACGAGCGCGTCAAGACCGCCCAGCCCGGCCGTCATCGCGGCGATCCCGGCTCGTAGGCGATGCAGATAGACCTCGATCGCCAACTGCGCCTGGGCGTCGCCCGCCTCCCGCCGGCGTAGCACCTCGCGCATGTCCGGCGTGCCCGCCAGCCCCTCGCAGGCCCGAGTCGTGCTCGAGTGTCTCGGCCAGCTCTCGCTCGTCGACGTGCGCGTGCTCGAGCAGCCATAGCACCAGGCCGGGATCGAGGCTGCCCGAGCGGGTCGCCATCACCAGCCCGTCGAGCGGCGTGAATCCCATCGTCGTCCCGATCGACCGTCCGTCGCGCACTGCGGCGAGCGACGCGCCGGCGCCGAGGTGGCAGGTGACCGTCCGCATCGGGTGCAAGCCGAGCAGCTCGGTGGCGCGGCGCGAGGCGTAGGCGTGCGAGAGCCCGTGGAAGCCGTAGCGGCGCAGGCCCCAGCGCTTGCGCCAGTGGGCGGGCAGAGGGTAGGTCGAGGCGGCAGCCGGCATCGTGGTGTGAAACGCGGTGTCGAAGCAGGCCACCGCCGGAACGTGGGGAAGCGCCCCGTTCACCGCATCGAGCGCCGCCAGCGACTTCGCCTGGTGAAGCGGCGCCAGGTCGCTCAGCTCTTCCAGCGCCTCCACCACTTCGTCGTCGATCAGCACCGGGCCCAAGAACCGCTCGCCGCCATGCACGATCCGATGACCGACCGCGTCGAGATCTGGCAGTCCCGAGATCAGGGTGTTGAGCTCTCCCGGAGCGATGTCCGCCCTGGATGCGGTCAGCTCGTGATCGGCGAGCGTCTCGTCGTTTGATCCGAGCAGCCGCAGCTTCAGGCTGCTCGACCCGGCGTTGACGACAAGGATCCGCAACGGTCGCCGTCTACATGTCGGCCGCGGTGTCGGCGCCGCCGGCCGCGACCCCCGGGCAAGGCGGTGATCCCGGCCACGCCCAGTCGCGCACATCCGGGGAGTCGTCGCCCACCTGGCGCGTGTATGCCCGGTGGCGCAGGCGCTCATCGCCCATGTGCTGGCGCAGCGCGGCGGCGCGCTGAGCGAGGCCCGGCACCCGGTCGATCACGTCCATCACGAGGTGAAAGCGGTCGAGTTCGTTCATCATCACCATGTCGAACGGGGTTGTGGTGGTGCCCTCCTCGTTATAGCCGCGCACGTGCATGCCGTGGTGGTTGCTGCGGCGGTAGGTGAGCCGGTGGATCAGCCACGGGTAGCCGTGGTAGGCGAAGATGATCGGGCGGTCACGGGTGAAGAGCGCGTCGAACTCAGCGTCCGGGAGTCCGTGCGGGTGCTGTGACTCGGGCTGCAGTCGCATCAGGTCGACGACGGTGCTCACCCGCACGCGCAGATCGGGCAGGTGCTCGCGCAGGAGCGCCGCCGCCGCGAGCGTCTCGAGCGTCGGCACGTCGCCCGCGCAGCCGAGCACGACATCCGGCTCGCCATCGGCGTTGCCGGCCCATTCCCAGATGCCGATGCCTCGGGTGCAGTGGAGAATCGCCTCCTCCATCGTCAGGTACTGCAGCGCGGGCTGTTTGCCAATCACGATCACGTTGACGTACTGGCGGCTGCGCAGGCAGTGGTCGGCGGTCGACAGCAGGCAGTTCGCATCGGGCGGCAGGTAGACCCTGATGATGGTGGCCTTCTTGTTGAGCACGTGGTCGATGAACCCCGGGTCCTGGTGGGTGAAGCCGTTGTGGTCCTGGCGCCAGACGTGCGAGGAGAGCAGGTAGTTCAGCGACGGAATCGGTCGCCGCCAGGAGATCCTGTTGGTCGTCTCCAGCCACTTGGCGTGCTGGTTGAACATCGAGTCGACGATGTGCGTGAACGCCTCGTAGGAGTTGAACAGTCCGTGGCGGCCGGTCAGCAGGTAGCCCTCAAGCCAACCCTCGCACAGATGCTCGCTCAAGATCTCCATCACGCGTCCGTCGGGAGCGAGGTGATCGTCGCCGGGCACCCGTTCGGCAGCCCAGGCACGATCTGT
Source organism: uncultured Solirubrobacterales bacterium (assembly GCA_963723675.1). Lineage (GTDB taxonomy): Bacteria > Actinomycetota > Thermoleophilia > Solirubrobacterales > Solirubrobacteraceae > Palsa-465. The sequence goes on from CAVRRW010000001.1 coordinate 866,819, forward strand.
CTTCTCGAACACCGCGGCCAGCCGGTTGGAGACCGTCTCGTCCGGGCCCAGCAGCCGAAAGTTGCTGGGATTCTGTGCGATCACGTCGCGCAGAAACGCGCCGAGGACGCGCGTCGCCTCGGCCGTCGCGACCCCCGGGGTGGGCACGTCGACCGCGTAGCCGCGGAAGTCGGGCAGCTCGAGCGGGCGCGTCAGCAGCCCCCCGTTTGCGTGCGGGTTCGCTCCCATTCGGCGCTCCCCGCTGGGCACCAGCGCCGCCAGGTCCGGCGCAGCGCCCCACGCTCGTCGAACAGCTCTTCGGGCCGGTAGGAGCGCATCAATCGCTCGAGCTCACGCAGATGGGCGGGATTCTGCGCCAGGCCCGCGAGCGGGACCTGGTGGGCACGGAAGGTGCCCTCGATGGGGACGCCGTCGACCTCCTTGGGGCCGGTCCAGCGCTTCAGCGTGCGCAGCACGATCATCGGCCAGCTCGGCCGGGTCGAATCGTTGTGCTCGCGGGCGCTTGCCTGCAACCGGCGGATCTCGCCGATCACGTCATCGAGCGTCGCCGCCATCTGCTGGTGCATTTCCTCCGGCTCGGTGCCGCTCACGAACCGCGGCGCGTAGCCGTATCCCTGCAGCAGCGCGCGCAGCTCGTGCTCGGGAATGCGGGCCAGCACCGTGGGGTTGGCGATCTTGTAGCCGTTGAGGTGCAGGATCGGCAGCACCGCGCCGTCGGTGATCGGGTCAAGGAACTTGTTCGAGTGCCAGCTCGTGGCAAGCGGTCCGGTCTCGGCCTCCCCGTCGCCGACGACGCAGCAGACCAGCAGGTCGGGGTTGTCGAACGCGGCGCCGTAGGCGTGCATGAGCGAGTAGCCGAGCTCGCCGCCCTCGTTGATCGAGCCGGGCGTCTCGGGGGCGACGTGGCTGGGGATCCCGCCCGGGAAGGAGAACTGTCGAAACAGGCGCCGCAGCCCCTCCTCGCTGTGACGGATGTGGGGGTAGATCTCGGTGTAGGTGCCCTCGAGGTAGACATTGGCGACGAGCCCGGGGCCGCCATGGCCGGGGCCGGTCACGTAGACGGCGTTGAGGTCGTCGCGCCGAATCACGCGGTTCATGTGTGCATAGATGAAGTTCAGCCCGGGAGTGGTGCCCCAGTGGCCGAGCAGCCGCGGCTTGATGTGCTCGATCCGCAGCGGCTCGCGCAGCAGCGGGTTGTCGAGCAGGTAGATCTGTCCGACCGACAGGTAGTTCGCCGCGCGCCAGTAGGCGTCGATCAGGGCGAGCTCGTCGGCGCTGAGCGGCCCGCTCTCGGTCATCGTGGGCGGCGTCGTGACGTCAGACATGATGCTCCTCGTTGTGCATGAGCGGCGGTCGATGTCCCGGTGCGCGCATCATGGCTTGTCTTCGGCCCTGCCGGGAAGTAGTGTCGTCGAGATGATCGTCATGTTCTCCGCCCGCCGACTCAAGCCGGGCGCCTGGGAGCAGTTCGGGCACGCCTGGGACCCGGGGGAATCCAGGCCACCAGGGCTCCAGCGGGCGTACCACGCCCGGAACATCCGCGACGAGGACGAGATCATTTCGTTCGGATTGTTCGAGATGACCGAAGACGAGTACCACACGTGGCGAGAGGAGGCCGAGGCGCAGGAGAATGAACGTGTCGATCATCTCTCGGCGTTCGTGGAGAACGACCATGTCTCCGGCGTGTATGAAGTGATCGACACGCTGGACGGATAGCCGCCCAGGCCGAGAGCGTGCGTAGGTCATGCCGCCGCAACCGGAGACGGCGCGGACGTGAAGCGCCAGCGCCGTAACGCCGGGGCCGCCAGAGGCATATAGTTGTGCTCAGACCGTCGCGTGCTCGCTCGACTCGCAATTCGCTTGTGCACCTCGCTCGTCGGCATCGCCGTCGGCATCGTCGTTTCGAGCGCAGTACTCAGCAGATTCTCCGTCAATGCCGCGGCCATCGTCGAGGCGACGCTCGTGTTCTGGTTCGTCCATCTCGCGACCCAGTTCATGGCGCTCAAGGTGCTCGTTCATCAGCCCTCGATAGCGCTGGCCGGGTTGCTCGCAATCGCTTCGACGATCATCGCCTTGATCATCGTCAACGCGATCGTGAGCGGGCTGAGCATCCGCGGTCTCAACACCTATGTGTTCGCCACGCTGATCATCTGGGTCATGACCTCGATCAGCGACATCGTTGCGCGTCAGATGATCCGTGGGCGTCGCGACGAGCGCGCCGCCCAACGCGCCGCTCAGCGCACGTAGCCCGGCCGCCGGACGGCCGCTTGCCGCCGCGAGGGTCCGGAGTTCTGCACTTGACCGGAGGTCATCTCGGGCATGCGCGATAGCGCACCGTGCTGATGATGTGATAGTGGCGGTCGGTCGTCGCCACGATCTTTACGACCACTTTCCCCGTCTTCGGGAGGCGCGTCAGCGTGACGTTGCGCAGGCGGCGACCCTTCTCGCGGAACGCGTGCCGGCCGTTGACGTATACGTCGACCCGGACCACCTTCCAGTGGTGACGGCCGAGGTTCCGCAGACGCAGGAGGAGCTTCCGCTTGGCCACGCACCGATGATTGGCGGGGAGACCCGCCTGGACGGGTGGCAGCGACGTTCCGATCGAACTCAGCGGCTTGGTCTGGGGAAGGCCGTTCGGCGGGCTCTGAGGGTTGCTGCTGGGACCCCAGCTCTTGTTCAGCTCGGAGTACCACATCTGTGCCAGCCAATCGACCGAGGGATGAGAGTTGGCCGGACATATGTTTTTTGGGGCATCGATACACAGCCAAGGACCGCTTGCCAGTGGCTTGATCATGTCGGTGTCAAAGCCGTTGTAGATGATGAGGCCGGTGTTGCTCGCGTACGCGACCTGCGCTCCGGTCGCACTGCCTGCATTCGTTCCGCTTGCTGCCGCGAACCAGCGAGGATCGTCAGACGCCAGCAGGTTTGCATCACCGACCGCGTCTGTGTATTTGACGAGCTCGGAGATATTGACATAGGTCGGGTCGGTGGGATTGGCGCTGATGAGCCCGCTGTTCTCGGTGATGGTCGAAGTCCCTGACGTCATCCCGCAGGTGGTGCAGCCCGCGCCGATCTTCGTCGTGTACGCACCGGGCAACAGCCAGGAATAGTCATTGAGGGATGTCTCGTCGGAGTCGTGGATGATGAGCTTCCCCCCGTTGGCGACGAACTGCGCCAGCGCGGCCTTCGCCGCTGCAGTCAAATCGCTGGTGTGAACTTGAATCAGCACGGCCGTGTCAAAGCTCGCCAGGGTCGCGGTCGTGACGTTGCTCAGCGCGACGTACTTGAAGGTGAACTTGTCGAAGGACTCATCGGGCCGCCCGCTCACAGTCGAGGAGATCGGCATCACGCCCAAACCCCCGGGCGACGAAGCGGGGATGTTGGACGGAATCAACGCCACCTGGCTGCTGCTCTGCATGAACGTGGCGGCCATCGCCGGCGTGCAGAGCAGCGTCCCGGCGACGGCCAGCGTCGCGGCCAGAACAAGGGCACGACCAATGACCGCGGCTGGGATCCGCTGAACAGACATCGGGCGCCTGCTGGCACCGACGCCGTCGGCAGGAGCGCGCCGGGAACGATGTAGAGAGCTTCTCATGCCCTCACCCCCTCTCGGGAGCCGGCGACGACTCCCTCTCGACACCAAGAACAGACCGTATCCAAATTGCAAACCATCGCGTGGCCCGCAACCCCGCCCTCCGCATTGCCCCGCGCGGATAGCCGGAAAGGATAGCCAAGCGACGCGCCGGTGCAAGTGTGCGGTTTGCCGCATTACCGGATTCCGGGCTCCAGAACCGAGCCGCCCGTCGGAAAGCCCGGCTAAAGCGGCGGGACCGGCTAAAGCGGCGGGACCTGGTTGTTGACCTGCGGTCCGTGGTAGAGGTGGTCGTGGGCCTTGCAGGCGGCCGGGAAGGTGAACTGGACGCTGTCGCTGCGCACGCCGTTGTAGCTTGCGAACAGGATCACGCGGCCGAGGGTGCCGACCTTGCACGGCGGGTCGGTGCTGCTCTGCACCCGGACGATGATCTTCATGATGTTCCCGGGAACACCCCACATCAGCGCGTGGTGCGAGTGGTAGACCAGGTGGCGCTCGACCGTCATGATGATCAGATGGTCGGGCTGGTGGCGGACACGGTCGACCTGGCAAAGGATTCCGGAGACGGTGTTGGCGGCCAGGTTGATGTCACCGTGGCCGCGGGCGTAGCTGCCGGTCGCCCCCGTGATCGGCGCACCGGTGTGGAAGCCCCATGGCGGAATTCCGCCGACGATCGGGACCTGGGCGCAATACTGAACCGAGGATCCGGTGGCCGAGCCGGCCATGCTGATGAGCGCCAGCAGCGGCGTCAGCGCGAAAACCGCGACTCCGAGGCGCCGCGCGATCTGGTTCCTCCGCATCCCGGCGCCGACTATATCCTCCGCAAGCAGGGTTACACAAAGCGACGCGCGCGAGTTCGCAGATCGCCGCGCGGGGGCATGAGGCCCGATCGTCATCGGCATCTCGCTCCCGCTAACGTTGACGATGGTGCCTATCGCGGACGAACACGCCGTCGAATTGGACCTCGCGATCAACGGCGAACGGCGCCGGCTCGAGGTCGACGTACGCACCACTCTGCTTGACGTGCTGCGCGAGCACGTGGGCCTGTCCGGCTCCAAGAAGGGCTGTGACCACGGCCAGTGCGGCGCCTGCACGGTGTTGATCGACGGGCGCCGGGCGAACGCCTGCCTGGTGCTCGCCGTGACCCTGGAGGGCCGCGAGGTGACGACGATCGAGGGCCTGGCCGGCGGCGGGCAGCTTCACCGGCTCCAGGCGGCGTTCCTCGACCACGACGCGTTTCAGTGCGGATACTGCACGCCGGGGCAGATCTGCTCGGGCGTGGGGATGCTGGCCGAGGCGCGGGCGGGCATGCCGAGCTGGGTGACAAAGGACCTGACGGCGTCGGTGCAGCTGGACGAGGACGAGGTCCGCGAGCGCATGAGCGGCAACCTGTGTCGCTGCGCGGCGTACGTGAACATCGTGAGCGCGCTCTTGGAGGTGGCGGGAGAAGGGGCGGCGCCGGTTGCGGAGGTGGCAGGAGGGACGGCCGAGTGAAGCCGTTCGCCTACGAGCGGGCCTTCGACGTTGCGAGCGCCGTGGAGGCGGCGGCCGGCCGGGATTCGATGTTCCTCGCCGGCGGCACCAACCTGGTCGACCTGATGAAGCTGGGGGTCGCCCAGCCCGCGCGCCTGATCGACGTCTCCCGGCTGCCGCTCGACCGGATCGAGGAGCTTCCGGACGGCGGGCTGCGCGTCGGGGCCACGGTGCGCAATGCGGATCTCGCCGCGCATCGCGTCGTCCGCGAGCGCTATCCGGTCCTCGCCCAGGCGCTGCTCGCGGGTGCGTCGGGGCAGATCCGAAACCTGGCCACCGTCGGCGGCAACCTGCTCCAGCGCACCCGCTGCCCCTATTTCCAGGACGTCTCCAAGCCGTGCAACAAGCGCACGCCGGGATCGGGCTGTCCGGCGCGAGACGGTGAGCACCACAACCTGGCGATCTTCGGTCACTCACGAGAATGCGTGGCCACCAACCCCTCCGACATGGCCGTGGCCCTCGCCGCGCTCGACGCCCGCGTGAACACGACCGGCGCCGACCGGGAGCGCACGATTGCCGTCCGTGAGCTTCACCGGCTGCCCGGCGAGCATCCCAAGCAAGACACGGTGCTCGAGCCCGGCGAGCTGATCACCTCCGTCGAGCTCGACCCCCCGGCCCCGGGTGTGCGGTCCACGTATCGCAAGGTCCGCGAGCGGGCCTCATTCGCGTTCGCGCTCGTGTCGGCGGCGGTCGTGGCGGAAGCGCAGGACGGCGTGATTCGGACCTGTCGGATCGCGCTCGGTGGCGTCGCCCACACCCCGTGGCGCGCGGTCAGAGCCGAGGAGGCGTTGCAGGGACAAGCGGCGACGGAGGCGAGCTTCGTGCGCGCCGCCGAGGCTGAGCTGGCAGAGGCCCGGCCGCTGCGTGACAACGCCTTCAAGGTCGCGCTGGCGCGAAACGTGATCGTCCGGACGCTGGGCGAGGTGCTCGAGGGCTGATGGCCGCGACCGTCCTTCCGCGTTCGGTGGGCGCCCCGGTGGAGCGAATCGAGGGCCGGCTGAAGGTGACCGGCGAGGCCCGCTACGCATACGAGCATCGAGCCGAGCAGCTCGCCTATGGCTGGATCGTGCAGTCGCGGATCGCGCGCGGTCGGATTCGCTCACTGAATCCCGAGGCGGCACTTGCGATTGCGGGCGTGCTGCAGGTGGTGTGGCACGGCAACGCGCCTCGCCTCGAAGGCGAGATCGACAATCGCGAGCTTGCCGTGTTCCAGTCCCCGGCCGTCGCCTACCGCGGGCAGGTCATCGCCTGCGCGGTGGCCGAGACGCTCGAGGCGGCTCGAGAGGCGGCGGCCCTGGTCGAGGTCGAGTACGAGCAGGAGCCCCACGACGTCGTGCTCCACGCCGAGCATCGAAAGCTCTACGAGCCCGCGCAGGTCAACCCCACCTATCCCGCGCGCAGCGAATGGGGCGATCCGGATCGAGCTCTCGCAGAGGCCGAGGTGGTCGTGGACCACACCTACTCGACCCCCGCGCAGCACAACAATCCGATGGAGCCACACTCCACGCTTGCGCTGTGGGAGAACGGCGCGCTGACCGTGTACGACTCCAGCCAGGGCGCGCCGGTCGAGCGCGACATGCTAGCGCAGGTGTTCGGGCTCGATCCTGAGCGGGTGCGCGTGGTCTCAGAGCATGTCGGGGGCGGCTTCGGCTCGAAGGGCACGCCTCGGCCGCAGGTGATCGCCGCGGCGCTGTCCGCCAAGGCGCTGCAGCGCCCGGTCAAGGTGGCGGTCACGCGACAGCAGATGTTCGTCTTCACGGGCTACCGCACGCCGACCATCCAGCGGCTGCGGCTCGGCGCACGTCGTGACGGCAGGTTGACGGCGATCGTCCACGACGCGGCCTCGCAGACCTCCACGCTGAGAGAATTTGCCGAGCAGACGGCGATCTGCTCGCGCTACATGTACGCGGCGCCCAATGCCCGCACGACGCACCGGGTCGCGCCCCTGGACGTCCCGACGCCGTCCTGGATGCGGGCGCCCGGCGAGACGCCGGGGATGTACGGCCTCGAGTCCGCGATCGACGAGCTGGCGATCGCGTGCGGGATCGACCCGGTCGAGCTGCGGATCATCAATGAGCCCGAGGTCGATCCCGAAAGCGGCCATGAGTGGAGCTCACGCAACCTGGTGGCGTGCCTGCGGGAGGGCGCCGCGCGCTTTGGCTGGCAGCCTCGCGATCCGACGCCCGGCGTGCGCCGCGACGGCCGCTGGCTGATCGGCACCGGCCTCGCCGCCTCGACCTTCCCGGCCTTCCGCCGCCCCTCTAGCGCGATCGCCCGTGCTGAGACCGACGGAACCTTCACCGTGCAGATCGGTGCCGCCGACATCGGCACCGGCGCACGAACGGTGCTCACGCAGATCGCCGCCGACGAGCTCGAGGCGCCGCTCGAGCGCGTGCGTGTCGAGATCGGCGACAGCGCGCTCCCGTTCGCGTTCCTAGCCGGCGGCTCGGGTGGGACCGCGTCTTGGGGCTCGGCCGTCGTGTTGGCGTGCCGGGAGCTGCGCGAAAGAGTGACGGCCGGCGAGGAGGCGCCGGTCGAGGTCAAGGCCGACACGACCGAAGAGATCGAAGCCCAGCGCGCCGACCTCTCCCGCCACGCGTTCGGCGCCCAGTTCGCGGAGGTGCGCGTCGACGCCGACACCGGCGAGGTGCGCGTGCCCAGGCTGCTCGGCGCGTTCGCGGCCGGCCAGATCCTCAACCCTCGCACCGCCCGCTCGCAGTTCATCGGCGGGATGACGTGGGGGCTGTCGATGGCGCTCCACGAAGAGAGCCTGATCGACGCGGAGTTCGGCGATTACCTCAACCACGACTTCGCCCAGTACCACGTCGCCGCCTGCGCCGATGCGCTCGACATCGACGCGTTCTGGGTCGACGACGAGGACCCGGACCTCAATCCGATGGGATCGAAGGGCATCGGCGAGATCGGGATCGTCGGCACCGCCGCCGCGCTCGCCAGCGCCGTCCATCACGCGACCGGAAAGCGCGTCCGCGATCTACCGATCACGCCGGCCAAGCTGGTGGGATAGGGGCGTTTTCCCTGGAAGGTCGGCTGGAAGCCGCTCATGGATCAGCCGGCATCCTCCCCCTGCCGCTACCGCCCGCCGGCTTGAGAGCCCATGCTGTTAGCCGCTCGTCGCCGCCTTGAGGAGGTTGGCCTCGACGCGCGCCAGGTGGGCCTGCATGACCCGCACCGCCTCGTCGGCGTCGCGCGCGCGCAGCGCGTCGACCAGCTGCACGTGGTCTGCCTGGTAGGCGGCCCGGCGCTCACGTGAGTCGTTGCGCCGCTTGAGGCTGCCCCAGATCTCGCCCTTGCGAGCTCGCTCGACGACGTCGTACATCGCCACCAGCAGCTGGTTGCGGCCGGCGGCCACGATCGCGTGGTGCAGCGCAAAGTCCCACACCTCGAACTCGGCCGCGTCCTGGGCGGCAGCACCGCCCTCCAGGCATCGACGCAGCTCTTCGAAGTCCCGCTGCGTCGCCCAGGCGACGACCAGCGGCAGCATCTGAGGCTCGATCAGGCGACGAGCCGCCATCACGTCTGCGGGGCCCACCTCGGCGACGTCTCGCCCACGATCGTCCGATGTCAAGCCGCCGTCGGCCGGGGCCGCCTTCAGGAACGTGCCCCGCCCCACTTCCCGGGAGACCCGGCCCTCGGCCTCGAGCACGGCAAGGGCGTGGCGCACCAAGGTGCGCGTGACGCCCAACTCGGCCGCCAGGCTCCGCTCGTTGGGGAGCCGGCCGCTCGGAGCGAAGCCCGGTTCTTCGCGGCGGGCGAGGATGAGCCGGGCGAGGTCCCGGCCGTGGGCCGGCGGCTGGGATTGAGCGGGAGGGTGTGAGAGTGCCATGGGGCGCTGCGAACGCCATTTAACCGAACCCCACCGGCACCGGCAACCAATCGCACCTTCAGCACGTTCATCGTTTCCTAATCCGTACCCGTTTGACTTGAATTCCGGGCCGGTGTACGTTCCCAACCAATCCGACACATCGGACCCAACTGGGTTCGAGCCGTCGCACTCCACAGGAGAGGAGACACATCAGCCGTGCGACTTGCCACCGTGTACACGGACGGAGGACTGCGCCTGCACGTGCGCGGACGCAGCGGACAGGTCGACGTGGCCAGTGCCACCGGCGATGACCGGCTCGCCGACCTCAACGCCGTGCTGTCCGGCGGCCCTGAGGTCCTGGAACTGGTCCAACGCGCCGCCGAGCAGGTCGGGCGCGAGTTGACCGAGGCCGAGTATGCCCCCGCGGTGCCGGCACCCCGACGCGTCCTCTGCTTCGGCGTCAACTACGTCGAACATGCGCTCGAAGGCGGCCGGCCCCCGACCACCTGGCCGGAGGTGTTCGTGCGCGGGGCGGAGTCGGTGTGCGCCCCGTACGGCGATCTCGTCAAGCCGGACCTGACGTCCCGCTTTGACTTCGAAGGCGAGCTGGCCCTGGTCGTGGGACGCGGGGGACGATACATCCGCGCCGAGGATGCCCTCCCGGCGATCCTCGGCTACACGATCCTGATGGACGGCTCCGCCCGCGAGTGGCAGCGGGCGAGCTCGCAGTGGACGCCGGGCAAGAACTTCGACGGCACGATGCCGCTCGGCCCGGAGATCGTCACCACCGACGAGCTCGACCCTTCCGATGTCCAGCTGACGACCACGCTCAACGGCGAGGTCATGCAATCGGCGAGCACGGCCCAGATGATCTTCGACATCCCGCGCTGTATCGAGTACGTCTCGTCGTTCACCACGCTACACCCCGGAGACGTCATCGCGACCGGCACCCCCGGCGGGGTCGGATTCGCCCGCACCCCGCCGGTGTGGCTGACGCCGGGCGACCTGCTGGAGGTCGCCGTGGAAGGACTGGGACGGATCGCCAACAGGGTGGTCGCCGAGGACCGGGATCGCAGCGATTGGCCGTGGGTCCCACCCGTCCCGGACAAGGCCACGTTCTAACCATCACCTTCGCACGAGGAGAGACGATCATGTGGGGAAACCGATCAGCCAGGTCCCGCCGGACACTGGTGCCGGCGCTCGTCGTCGCGGCCCTGGCGCTCATCGCCGCCGGCTGCGGGAACAGCTCGAACAGCAACGCCGGGGGCGGTGGCGCCAGCGCCGCCTCGGGCAGCAGCTCCGGTGGCGGATCCTCGCTGACGGTCGCCGACGTGGCGCCGTTCACCGGGACCGACGGCGCGCTCGGCCCCACATACCTCGTCTCCTGCGACGGCGCCACCACGGCCATCAACTCGGCCGGCGGCGTCCTCGGCCATCACCTGAGCTGCAAGGCAGTTGACACGCGCGGCGATCCGGCCGACGCCGTCCCCGCCGTCCATCAGATGTACGCCTCGGGCAGCCCGGGGCTCGTCATCGGCTGCACCTCTGACGAGGCCGCATCGGTGGTTCCCATCTTCGGCGCCAACCACACGGTGTCGTTCTGCATGACCGGCCAGTCGGAGTTCGACCACGTGAAGTTCCCATACTTCTACCGGCTCGTCCCGCCGGACCTCTCGGAGTCCTACGCGATGGTCGCAATCGCCCAGAAGAAGGGCTACAAGCGAATCGCGCTCGCCTTTGGCAACGACATCGGCTCACAGACATTCGTCGGTCCGGCGATCGCGGCGATCAAGAAGGCCGGCATGACGCTCGTCGCCAACGAGACCCTGGATCTCCACGCGACCACGTTCCGCACCGAGGCGGCGAAAATCGTTTCCGCCAAGCCGGACGTGATCATGACTGAGGCGCTGGGTCCGACAGAGGCCTCCTTCCTGACCGAGGTCAAGCAGCTCAACGGCGGCAAGATGATCCCGGTCATCGGCACCTCGGCGACGATCTCGCCGGATTGGTACAAGTCGGTGGCGGCGGCCGTGGGGGCTGGCACGCTGGCCTCCAACTTCTCCGCCGACAACCTCGTCACCGAGACGAGCGGCCCCGCCTTCCAGACCTTCTCCAAGGCGATGTACGCCGAGAAGGGCAAGGTCGGCAGCACCGGCAACTTCTCGACCTACCTGACGGCGCCGGGAGCGGTTCACCTGTATGACGGCATCAACCTGGCGGCGCTGGCAATGACCGCGGCCAAGAGCACGTCGCCGTCGGCGTACATGCCGTACATCATCAAGATCGGCAACGGAGTCCCCGGCGCGACCGTCGTGCACTCGTTCGCGCAGGGGCTCGCGGACCTCAAGGCGGGCAAGCAGATCCGCTACGAGGGTCCGGGCGGACCCACGAACTTCGACGGCTACCACGACTCGGCGGGACTGTTCCAGACCGATACGTACTCGTCGACGGGCGCGGTCAACGTCGCTGGCAGCATTTCCGTCAGCCAGCTGCGGGCGCTCGGTCTATAGCTCAAGCCGCGATGCTCGTCCTCGGCAGCATCCTCGTCACCTCGGCTGGGTTCGGCGTCGTCACCGCCGCCGTCCTGGCCCTGGCGGCGGTGGGGTTCACGCTGCAGTTCGCGGTCACGAACGTGCTCAACCTCGCCTACGGGGCGGTCATGATCGTGGCCGCGTACGCGGCGTATGCGCTCAACAACGCCGGCGTCAACGTCTGGCTGGCGGCCCCGGCCGGGATCGCCGCCGGAGCGGTGCTGTCGGTGTTTCTCAACAACGTCGTATACACGCCATTCCAGCACCGGGGCAGCTCGCCGATCGCGATGGTCATCGTGTCCCTGGGGATGACGCTGATCCTCGAGTTCGGCACCCAGGCGCTGGCCGGCGCCACCAACGTGTCCTACAAGATGAGCCAGGGGGCGACCGTCCAAGCCGGCTCGATTGTGCTGACCGTCGTCCAGCTGGTCATCATCGCCCTCAGCCTCGTCGTGATGGTGCTCGTCCACGCGCTCATCCGCTACTCGAAGCTCGGCAAGGCGATGCGCGCCACCGCCGCCAACCGCGACCTGGCCCGCAACTGCGGGATCCGGACGGGTCGCGTGGTGATGCTGACGTGGCTGATCAGCGGGGCCTTGTGCGGGCTGGCCGGCGTCACCTTCGCGATGAACTCCGGGACGTTCGGCGCGACCAGCACCGATCTGTTCCTCGTCCTCATCCTGGCCGCCGTATTCCTCGGCGGTCCCGGGGAGCCCTACGGGGCGATGCTGGGGGCGCTCGTCATCGGGCTGGCGACGGAGATGAGCGCCGCCGTCGTCGTCTCCGACTACAAGGACGTGATCGCGTTCATCGTCCTGCTGGCGATGCTGGCGGTCCGTCCGACGGGATTGCTCGGCGCGCCGGTCGAGCCTGGACGAACCTGACCCATCGATGGTCTACTACATCACCAACCTGCTCGTCTACGCCGGTGTCGATGCCATCGCGTGCCTGGGGCTCAGCCAGCAGTTCGGCGTCGGCGGCGTCACCAACTTCGGATTCATCATCTTCCAGGCCGCCGGGGCCTACACGGCGGCCGTCCTGTCCCTCCCCTCCGCCAGCGCCAACGGCGGCTTTCAGCATTATGTCCTGGGCTGGAACCTGCCCTTTCCGCTGCCCTGGATCGGTGCCGCGCTCGTCGGCGGATCGCTCGCGATCCCCTTCGCCGCGATCGTGGGACGGCGGCTGCGCGGCGACTTCGCCGCGGTCGGCCTGCTCGTCACCGCGGTGATGTTCAACCTGCTGGTCAACAACTACGTCCCGCTGTTCAATGGAGCCGCCGGGCTGTCGTTGGTGCCCTCGCCGCTGCAGAGCCACTTCAACCCGCTAGGCGCCACGTATCAGTGGGGCTACGGGATCGTCGCGATCCTGCTGGCCCTCGCCACGTACTGGTTCGTTCAGCACCTCACCCGCTCGCCGTTCGGCCGGACGTTGCGGGCGATGCGTGACAACGACCTTGTCGCCGACTCCCTCGGCAAGAACCTGCGCTCGCTGCGGACCTCGTCGCTGGTCATCGGCGGCGCCATCGCCGGCCTGTCCGGCGGGGTGCTCGTCGGCTTCATCAACCTGTGGGACCCCCAGGCGTGGGGCTACGCCGAAACCGTGGTGCTGTTCGCCGCAGTCATCATCGGCGGCCTCGGCAATCACCGCGGAGCCATCCTCGGCGCGATCCTCGTCCCGGTCGCCTTCGAAGAGGCCACCCGCTATATCCCGCCGGTCAACGGCAACCCCAACCTCATCCCCGCGCTGCAGTGGGTGGTGATCGGCTGTCTGATCCTCGTCTTCCTCTGGTTCCGCCCCCAGGGCATCCTGCCGGAGCGCCGGCGCAAGCTGTCGACGCGACCGCTGCCATCGGACACGACGGCACCGGACGCCGCCGAGGTGAGCGCTCCGGCGGGCCTCACGGCGGCGGCCACCAACGGCTCGCCGCGCCCCGGCTCGCCGCGCCCCGACATCATCCTGGAATGCCGTGATCTGGTGCGCACCTTCAACGGCGTCCCCGCCGTCGACGGTGTGTCGATGGCGTTCGAGCGCGGGCGCCTGACCGGCATCATCGGCCCCAACGGCGCCGGAAAGTCGACGGTTCTGGCGATGCTCGCCGGGACGCTGCCGGTCACCAGCGGCCATGTCTTGCTCAAGAGCGAGGACGTCACCCGCCTGCCGGCCTACCGCCGGGCGCGACAGGGACTGGTGCGGACGTTCCAGCTGGCCAGCGAGTTCAAGCGGTTGACCGTCCTGGAGAACCTGGTGGCGGCGGTCCCGGACCAGAAGGGCGAGACATTCCGCGGCGCGCTGTTGGGGCGGCGCTATTGGGGCGTCCAGGAGCGGGCGGCGATCGAGCGCGCCGAGACGATGCTCGAGCGCTTCGGCCTGCTGGCGCTGGCCGATCGCTACGCCGGCGATCTCAGCGGCGGTCAGCGGCGGCTGGTGGAGATCATGCGCGCGCTGATGGCCGAGCCGGACGTCCTGCTGCTCGACGAGCCGATGGCGGGGGTGCACCCACGGCTGGCCCATCAGATCGGCATGCAGCTGGTCCGCCTGTGCGAGGAGGGCACGACGGTCATCATGGTCGAGCACGAGTTGTCGATCATGGACGAGTTCTGCGGTCCGGTGTTCGTACTGGCCGACGCCAGGGTGCTCGCCGAGGGAACGATGGCCGCGCTGCGGGCCAAGGAGGAGGTTGTGGAGGCTTACCTTGTCGGTTGAGCCGGTCAGCGCCAGCGCCCTGCTCGAGGACCGCGTCACGGGCATCGAGCTGCGCATCGAGGAGCTGTCGGCCGGGTACGGCGGCAGCCCGGTGGTCCACGGCGTGTCGATCTCGGTCGCTCCGGGCGAGATCGTGTCGATCGTCGGACCCAACGGATCCGGCAAGAGCACGCTGCTCAAGAGCATCGTCGGCGTCGTGCAGACCCTCTCCGGGCGGGTGCTCATCGGCGGCCGGGACGCGACCGGTTTGGCCCCGGAGGAGATCGCCCGGCTCGGCGTGAGCTATGTGCCGCAGGTCGACGATGTGTTCGGCCCGTTGACCGTGCGGGAGAACCTGGAGATGGGCGGATACCTGTTGAAGGCGCGTCAGGTGGCGCCGCGCATCGAACACGTCATGTCCGTCTTCCCACAGCTGAGCCGGATGGCGGGCCGGCGCGCGGGCAAGCTCAGCGGCGGTGAGCGCAAGATGCTCGCCATGGGCCGCGCCCTGATGCTGGCGCCGGCGCTCGTCGTCCTCGACGAGCCGACGGCCAACCTCGCCCCGATCATCGCTCACAGCGTCCTGCAGGAGCATGTCCGCCAGCTGGCCGCCACCGGCGCCTCCGTGCTGGTCGTCGAGCAACGGGCGCGCGCGGTGCTGGAGATCTCTGACCGCACCTACGTGCTCGGCGGCGGCCGGGTGCAGATGGAGGGCACGCCGGGCGAGCTGTCGGCCAGCCCGGAGTTCGTCGAGTCGTTCCTCGGCGGCGGTCGGCGCACGGCGTAGCGCACGGGCGGGTTTGCTCAGGTTAGATGCGTTAGCGGGCTCGTAGGGCCACAGACGCGCCGGTCTTCGTTCTCAGCACGCGAAGTGCCGCGTCATGATCGATTCCGCACGGTCCGACGCGAATCGCGGCTACGAGCAGGTGGCCGGCGTCGGGCGCTTCGACTTCGACTACGCCGTGGCCGCCGCCGACACGCTCGCCGCACGCCACCGCGCCACCGCGCCGCACTGCTGGTGCAGATCCGTACCGATGACCACCAGGTCAGGTGATGTCGTGGCTGAACGTCAACCGGTAGCTCTTGGTGCCGTCAAGAGCGGCGCCGGCGCGGCCCCCGCCACAGCGCCAGCGCCTCGCGCACCCGCCCGGCCGCGACCCGCGGCTCGCCCGCCACCAGCGCCCCGCGACCCTCCGCGACCAGCTCATCGAAGCGGTCCAGATCGACCTGGCCACGCTCGGTCTGCAGCAGATACCCGTGCCCGCGGGTGACCAGCACCCCATCGCCAAGCTGGCGCGGCCGCTTAGCCGCCAAGCCCCCGACTCCAAGCTCGACGCGGCGCTCGAGCGTTATCGCAAGAAGCATCGCCGTCGGCTGCTGGGCCACTTCTTGATGACCTCGGACTACGCCAACGGACGCCGGTTCAGCGCAATCGAGCGGCTGCTGTTCGCCGGCGCGTCCACCGACTCACGCTGCGCCCAGGACTTCTGGGCATTCGGGTCGCGATCGATCAGGCCGACGGACCCGGCGTTCGCCCGGCTGATGCGTCGCGCGATCGCGGTCAAGCTGTCGGGCCGCAAGTCGCCCAATGTCGAGCCGGTGGCGGGCGCCCACGCCGAGGGCGGCCCGGTGCCGGCGGGCGTGACCGGCGAGCGCGCGACGATCGACGGGCTCTCGATCCCGATCTCGTGCACGGGCGACCCGGACGCCTCGGAGGCGATCGTGTTCGTGCACGGCAACCCGGGTTCCCGCCGGGACTGGGACGACCTGCTCAGTCGGGTGTCGCCGTATGCCCGCGCCGTGGCGTTCGACCTCCCCGGGTTCGGACGGGCCGACAAGCCCGAGACGTTCGACTACACGGTCGAGGGCTACGCGCGCTTTCTCGGCCTGACCCTCGACGAGCTCGGGATCGAGCGCGCCCACCTAGTGCTGCACGACTTCGGGGGCCCATGGGGGCTCGAGTGGGCGGCGCGCAATGCCGATCGCCTCGGGAGCGCGGTGCTGATCAACACGGGCGTGCTGCTGGACTACCGTTGGCACTACCTCGCGAGGATCTGGCGCACGCCGGTCGTCGGCGAGGCGTTCCAGGCGAGCACGACCAGGACGGGGTTCCACACCGCGCTCAAGCACGGCAACCCGCGCGGTCTCCCCCGCGCGTTCGTCGATCGCATGTACGACGACGCCGATGCCGCCACGTCGCGGGCGATCCTGCGCCTGTACCGTGCAACGGAAGAGCCTGCGGGCATGGGCCGGCGCCACGCCGACGCGCTCCGGCCGCTGGATCGCCCCGCGCTGGTGGTGTGGGGCGCGCACGACCCGTACCTGCCGGTGGCGATGGCCAACCGCCAGCGGGAGGCGTTCCCCAGCGCCGAGGTCGAGATCCTGCGCGACAGCGGCCACTGGCCGTTCGCCGACGACCCCGACGCCGTCGGACGCGTGGTCGAGCCGTTCCTTAGGCGGGCGGGAAGTCAAGTAGCAGCCGGTTGAGCTCGTCGGGCGCTTCGAGCTGCATCCAGTGGCCGGCGCCGTCCACCCGCTCATAGCGCCGTGCGCCGCCGGTCATCTGCGCCTCGGTTAGTGCGAAGTCGCCAGAGCTCACACGCCCATCTTCGGCATCTGGCTCGAGGGCAGCTGTAGGCCCGAGGCCAGCAACGACTCCGGCGGCACGTCGGCCCGGTAGTAGTTCAGCCCCGGCCCGCCCGGGGCCGGGGCCCGCGACCAGCAATCCACACCCGGCGCGGGCCCCGGCACGCGCGTGCTGATGGGGGCGCATGAGCACGCACGACGCGTCCGTGCAGACTGAGATTTAGTGCGCGAATCTAGGCATTGAGTAAGCCTTTCGCCTTCGGAACCACGTAAGGACGTCGCCGACCGACGGCCCGACCCGCGACCCTGGATGTGCGAAAACGTGCACGCGGCTGGCGGCGCGACCTGTGGGAAGCGCGATCAGGTGCCGTCAGCGATGTAGCGCTGAGGGCGGAAGTAACTAGCCATCCATGCTGGGTGCGGCAGCAGAGCAGCGGCTTTGGGTTGGCGGGGAGCCTGGCCTTTGAAGAGGTCTGCGCTTGGCAGGGCCGGGGAGAGCCGGATCTGGCTGCAGGACGGCAGGAACCGTCCGAGGTACCAGATCCATGCAGAGATGGTGACGCTCTTGTGTTCCGGGGGTGGGGCAACGCGGAGGGTGCGGTAGGGCCGCCAGACCTGCCGGCGCATGCGCGTCGGCTGATGGAGATGTCGGCCTGTAGCCGTTCATCCCGATTCGCTCGCGACGGGCAGCAGGTACACAGCCGAGAGGCTGCCGCCGGGTTTAGGACGCAGCCGCGCCGGATTGGAGGAACGCGAGCACCGCGCGGACGGGAGCGCTTACACTTCTCGCACCGGCGACTCGAGCCGGATGAATGTTTGTTCCATCGTCGGCAATCGAACCGCGCCTTGCAACGCGAATGACCCGCTCGCGCTCGCCTGATTGCACACATCGGCCCCTCGGGGGCGCACCCCGAGTACAGCGCTAGTGGCCGGGATCACCGGCGACGGCGACGCGCTGCTCGGCGAGCTCGCCGGCTCCGCACATCCGACCTACACGAGCACTCGGCGTGTCTTTCGCATCATCGACCGAGTGAGCACCGAGGGCGAGCGGTTGACGGTCAAGGCGCTCGCCCACGACCTCGGGATCAGCGTTTCCACTTGCTATCACCTGGTCGGGATCCTCGTCGACGAGGGTTACATCGAGAAGCTCCCCCACAACGCGGGCTACCGGCTGGGCCCGACGGTCGGCGTCCTGTTCGAGCGGTCACGCAGGTCGGGAAGCGATGCGGTCGTCGAGCCGATCCTGCACGACCTTGCTCGGATCGCGGACCGCACCGCCTACTTCGCCGTCCTTTCGGGGACCGATGACGTCGTCGTCACCCACGTGCACTCCCCGCCGGACTCCGCGCCGGTCGGTGTGCCCCAGGGCTTCCGCGGCCCGTCACACGCGCTGGCGCTCGGCAAGGTGCTGATCGCCGCCGGGGGTAGCGCAGCGATCAACCGCTATATCGAGCAGCACGAGCTCCGGGCGTTCACTCGCCGCACGATCACCGACCCGACCAAGCTGGAGGCCCACCTCAAGGAGGTGAGAACGCGCGGCTATGCAACTGACTTCGAGGAGTTCGCGAAGAACCTCTACTGCGTCGCCGTGCCGGTGAGCTACGAGGGCGGTACGGTTGCCGGGGCGGTGGGCCTCGCGACGACCGCGACCAGCCCCGCTGACGAGCTCAAGCGCCTGATCCGCCTCACCCGCCGGGCAGCGGCTCAAATTTCCACGGCGCTGCGCGGCGAGAGTCGCACGCCCGCATTTGAGGGTCTGTTCTGACGGAACGGTAGGGCGCCACCACGGGAGGCCCCGCCGTCATGGCGCGGGTGAGCCCGCTGGCGACGACGGACGCGCCAGCCCCTCGGCGAGGTCACCGAAGCCCGGGGCGATCACGGCTCCCGGCTGCGCAACCAGCTCCTCGGCGATCAGCGCCTCGGTCGTCAGCAGGAGGGCCGCAATCGAAACTGCGTTCTGCAGTGCCGAGCGCGTCACCTTGGCGGCATCGATCACTCCGGCCGAGATCATCTCGCCGTAATCGCCGGTCAGTGCGTCGAGTCCCCAGCCGGGCTCGAGCGTGCGTATGCGCTCGATCACTGCGGTCCCGTCGTGCCCGGCGTTGTCGGCGATCCAGCGCAGCGGCTCCGAGAGCGCCGCCCGAACGATTTCGGCTCCCAGGACCTGCTCGCTCAGGGTCCCGTTGGTCCGGTCGAGCACGTGTTCGGCGTTTACCAGCGCGACTCCCCCGCCTGGCAGGATCCCCTCCTCGACCGCCGCGCGCGTGGCCGCCAACGCACCCTCGGTGCGGCGCTGCTTTTCTTTGAGCTCGACCCGGGTCGGGGCTCCAACGTGGATCACGGCAACCTTGCCCGCGAGCCGCGCGAGCCGCTCCTGGAGGTGCTCGCGCTCGCGTTCGTTCTCGGCCCGAGAAAGCTCAGCCTGGATCTGGGCAATCCGCGCGTTGACGCCCTCCTCGTGCCCGCCGCCCCCGAGGATCGTGGTCGCCTCCTCGGTAACGACCACCTTGCGAGCCCGCCCGAGTCGCTCGAGCGTAGTGTTCTCGAGCTTCATCCCGCTGTCCTTGGCGATCACCTCGGCGCCGGTGAGCGCGGCGACGTCCTGAAGGTTGTTCAGCCTGCGATGGCCGAACCCGGGTGCCCGCACGGCCACCGACTGAAATGTTCCGTGTCGAGCATTAGAGACCAGCATCCCCAGCGCCGGGCCATCGACGGTCTCGGCGACGATCAGGAGCGGACGCTGCGCGCGGTTGACGTGCTCGAGTACGGGCATCAGCAGCTGGACCTGCGAGATCGGCAAGTTGGTGAGGAGGATCAACGGGTCTTCGAAGACGACCTCCATGCGCTCCGGGTCGGTGACGAAGTACGGCGAGATGTAGCCGTAGTCCCACTGGAGCCCTTCGACGAACTCGAGGTCGAGCCCGATCGCCGGCGACTCCTCGACGGTGATCACGCCGTCCTCGCCGATACTGTCGAGCGCGTCGCCGATCATCGCGCCGATCTCCGCGTCATTGTTGGCCGCGATCGCGGCGACGTACGCGAGCTCCTCCTTGGAGCTAACTGGGCGGGCCCTCCGGGCCAGCTCGTCGAGGACGCGGACGGCGGCGTCCTCGATGCCACGCCGAAGGAGCATCGGGTTTGCGCCGGCCGTGATCCGCGACATCCCCTCGCGCACCATCGCCTGGGCGAGCACCGTCGCCGTCGTTGTGCCATCCCCGACCACGTCGCTCGTCTGACTGGCGACCTCGCGGACGAGATGTGCGCCCATGTTCTCGAACGGGTCCGAGAGATGAATCTCCTGTGCGATGCTCACACCGTCGTTGGTGATCATCGGAGCGCCCGCCATCTTCTCGAGCACCACGTTGCGGCCCTTCGGCCCGAGCGTCACCTTGACAGCATCCGCGAGCTTGTTCACTCCGGTCTCGAGGTAACGGCGGGCGTCTTCTTGGTAGACCAGCATTTTTGCCATTTACAGGGAGCCCTCCGTCACTGCGGGTTTATCGAGAAGCCGCACTCGCGGCGATTGCACGGCGCACCGGCGCGGGCGGTCGGCGCGCCGACATGGGCCAGCCGGCGACACGCTGCGTAGCGTATCGCCGGCCGCACGCGCGTTTGCTATCCCGACACCGGTTTTAGGTCGAAGCCGAGGTACTCGGCAGCGTCCTCTGGGTCGGAGAACAGGATCATCCGGTCATCGAGCGCGACCATTCGCCCGTAGTGGGTCGACATGATCTCTTCAAACGCGTTCTGGTCGAATTCCTCCCCGACCGCCTGCGTCAGCTCATCGAAATCGAACTCGACCCGACGGTCCGCGTCGACCCGGATCATCGACGGGAGGTAGGTGACGGTCACGCCGGGCTTACCTTGCATCGCGGCGGCGACGGCGTGTCCTACCTGGTTGTCCATCAGGGTCACTCCGCACCGGTGCGAGGACTCGCGTTGGAACTCCAAAGGCGACTTCGTCATTGATCAAGCTCCTTCGGTGTCGGGATCTCGAGCTCACCGAGGATCGCACGCACGCGCTCGCGGGCGCGCGACAACGTGTCCTCGAATGTCACCGGCGAGTTTTCGGCCTCCGAGAAGATCGGCGCCAGCGATCGCGCCGCCTCGAGGCTCTCCGGAATCCATTGGGACAGCCACTTGCCGAACAACTCGATGTTCTCCCGGCCGTGCTCCGGATCGCGCGTCAGCCCGCCGATCAGATCCTTTGTGTAGCCGAGGTCGCGCTCCAGGTCGCTCTCCGCGACACCCATGATCGACGGGGTGACGAAGTCTCCGTTCGCCGCCGCCGTCGACATCACGTAGCCGCCCCGGAACAGCTCGCCGACGAGCGGCTCGAACGCGAGGTTCGCCGCGACGACCGCCTCCAACCAGTCGCGGATCGCGGTCAGCTTCTCGGCATTCTCGCGCACCGGCTGCCACACCGGATCGCCGTTCCAGGCCTCCAGGTGGGCCTTGCCGTCGAAGTCCGATCGGGCCTCGCTCGCCTCGAGGTTGAACAGCGCGAGGTCCTGCGCGATGCGCAGCTTGTGCATCGAGTTGACGGAGATCGCGTTGTTGATCATGTTCGTCGGAGCATCCCGCTGCGCAGGCAGGAAGACATGCATTCCGAGGCCGTGCTCGGGGTGCATCCATGCTCCGACGTGCCACGCGACGATCCGCGTCCAGCCCGCCGACCATCGCTCGAAGGCGCCCTCGTTGCGGGCGTTGGCGATGTTCTGCTCGACCTGGCGCACCAGGCGGGCGTTGTTCTTGTAGATGGTCTGCTCCCATTCCTGGTTCGGATCACGGAACCAGTGCCAGTCGGAGGACTTCGCTGCCGTCCACTCGGTGGGATATCCGCCCGGAGCCTTGGCGAAGCCATACACCCAGCTCTGGGTGAGGTAGCGCGCCGGATCCGGCTGGACATCAACCGTCACGTCCTCGTACATCGTCGCCTTCATCCGCTGCGGCTTGAAGTAGTTGAACGAGCGGCTGTTCGAGCTGGGGAATTCCAGAGCGCCGGCCTCGGCGTCCGTGAAGACAAGTCTCGGAACGCTCCGTACTCGCCCCGTCGGTGTCTGCGCGGGCGTCTGCGCGGGACTCAAGGTGTCAGCCACGTGACGTCCTCCTTTCCTCTCATTCCGTGGCCCGGATCCGCCTTGCGACGGCACCGCGGGCCGGTGACCTTGCTCTCTTGCACGTACACTCGCTCAGGCGCGTGCGTTCTCCTGCTCCTCCTCGCTGGCGGTGATCGTGAACTTGTCGTAGAAGATTCGCGCCTCCGGAATCCCGTGGGCGCCGAGCACCGGGATCGAGGCGTCGATCATCGGCGGCGGCCCGCACAGGTAAGCCTCGCGGCCGCTCATATCGTCCTCCAGACGATCCACTACGTCGGTGATCAGGCCGACCTCTCCGTCCCAGTCCTCGTCGGGCGCGGGCTCTGACAGGGCCGGGATGAAGCGAAAGCCCGGCAGGCTGTCGGACAGGCGTTGCAGCTCATCGATGTGGAACAGGTCCTTACGCGTACGCGCGCCGTAGTAGTAGGTGACGTTGCGTTCGATTCCGCGCTCGGCCATCGAATTGAGCAATGACCAGATCGGCGCCATCCCGGCGCCGCCGCCGATGAAGATCAGGTCGGCGTCGGAGTGCTCGCGCAGGATAAACACGCCGTAGGGGCCCTTCACCTCCAGCTCGTGACCAGGGGCCAACTCGTCCTCGAGCAATCCGGAGAACCGGCCCCCCGGGTAGATCTTGATCATGAACTCGAGCCGGTCGACCACCGACGGCGTGTTCGACATCGAGAACGAGCGGGTGTCGTCGCCACCGGGGATACGGATGTCCACATACTGGCCGGCGTGGAACTGGAGCGGCTCCTCGCCCTCGAGCGTGAGGCATAGCTTGTAGATGTCGTGGGTCAGCGGCTCGATGCTGTCGACCTTGCACTTGAGCGCCCGGATCGGGACGCCCGAGGTCAGCATCTCCTCGTCGTAATGGAGCAATTCGACAACGAGATCGGAAAACGCGTGGGCCCGGCACAGAAGGGTGTAGCCCTCCTCCTGTTCGTAGTCGGCCAGCGCGAACGTCGAGTAGCGCTCGAGATCGACCTCGCCCTCGATCAGAAACGACTTGCACGCCGCGCATTGCCCCTCCTTGCACCCGTGCGCGAGCATGATCCCCTGCCGAAACGCGCCCTCGAGGACCGTCTCGTCCTCGGAGACCTCGATCTCTATGTCGACCGGCTCGAAGCTGACAGTGTGCCGCTGGGCCATGCGCCTCCTCAGCCCGGTCGCCCGCGGGCGAAGCGACCGCCGCGTCTGCGGCGGTCACTTGCTTGCATCCCCCGAGGCTCCCGTCTGGCCTATCGGGCTACGCGCGCCCTGCGAAGCGGCCGCCTGGGCCGCCCGCCTTGTATTGGGTGGCGAACTCCTCGCGCTCCTGGTCGGACATCTCGTTGAGCGTGACGTTCGGGCTCGGGAATGGATATCCCTTGCAGTCGTCGAGCGTCCACAGCTTCTTCGGATCGTCCAGATCCAGGTGCGGCTGGGGGATCAACGTCTTGCCGTCGTCGCGCACGTAACCGAGATCCTTCTGGATGTCCGCCAGATCCCAGTTGTGGTAGAGGGTCTCCCATTCGCGCTTGCCGGTGAGGCGTCCCATCGACGGGGTGTCGCGGCCCTTGTATTCGGGCCGGAACGCCACCTTGTCGGTCCACCGGCAGGTCTCCGAGCAGTAGGTCCGCCACTGATCGTCGACCTTGTCGACCACCAGGTCCTCGCGAATCAGGCACGGAACCATGCACGTCCAGCAGCGGTGCGGATACTGGTAGTTGACGTCCTCGAACGCGATCGGGCCGTGCCCGTTCGGGTGCCGCAGCCGGCTGTAGTTCTCCCACCACTTGCCGTACTTGTCATACCACCCCGGGTACTTGTGCTCGAACCACTCGAAGTCCTCGTCGGTCATCGGGTCGATTCGCCAGTAGTTGACGGGCCAACCGGTCGCGAAGAACTGCGCGACCTCGTGGATGTAGCCCTTGTTCCAGATCCGGTTCCAGGCCTCCTCGACCAGGTCGTGCGGCACCTCGAGCCCGTACTTCTCCAGCGGCATCAGGTAGCTGCGGTAGTAGTCGTCGTAGATCCAGCGCCGCCACGCCTCGGCGTAGCTCTCGCGGTCCTTGCGGCGGTCCTTGGTGCCGTACTCGATGAACGTCCCGATCGCCGCGTCGACGACCGCGTGATTGTTCCACCACGCATAGCGCAGGTCGCGCGCCAGCAGCTCGCGGTTGCGCTCGTCGGCGAGGGCCATCAGGATGATCGAGTAGCCGTTGGAGATGTGCCGCGACTCGTCCGACTGGACGGAGTGGAACACGGTCGGCAGCAGGTAGTCGCCGTTTGCCGCCGCCTCCGAGGGCATCGCGACGAACAGCGTGTTCGTGAACGCTGTTTCGGCGACGATCGTCAGGTAGATGTCGGCCGCGGTGATCGCGTCACCGGTGATGAAGCCCTCGCCGAACTGACGGCCGATCGTCCCGGCGTAGCAGTTCGAGAACGCCTTCTCGGTGATGTCGAAGCCGGCCGGGTCGATGTAGTGGTTCATGTACAGCCGCTTGAGGTTCATCTGGATCGTCGAATGGCGTACCTCGTCGATCATCTGAACCGCCAGCCCGTTGTGGACCTCTGGGTTCGGAACCGCGTTGATCGCGAGCGGCATCGCTCGCGCGGCGGAGATCTCCGGGAACGGGATGATGCTCAGAAACAGCTTCTGCCACTCCATCCAGCGCTGCTGGACGTGACGGAACATGTTCCCGCGAACGGCGCCGTCCATCGCCCCGAACACGCGCTGGTCCTTCTCCTCCTCCATCGGGAAGTAGGAGCGCAGGACCTGCTTCATCGGGTCCTTCTTGGGCGCCTTCTCGAACGTGTAGTCGGTCGGATACTTGTCGACAGGCGTCGCAAACGTCGGATTCCACGACAGCTCCTGGATCTTGTCGTGAATCTTGGTCCGGCTCTGTCGTCTCGCCGTGGCTGGTGGCATATGCGCTCCCTCCTGGGATGTCGCCGTCTCGCGTCAGACGTGTCGACGGGACTCGACCCAAACACTCCCGATAACTCCGGATCCGGGGTGCAACGCGCATCGGCTCGACCTCGGGCCCGGTACGACGGTTGTATCACCGGACATGTGCACGGTGCCGAGACATTGCAGTATGTCGGCAAATGCGCCGAGATTCCGACAATGTGCGAAAGGCCGGGGTGACGACAAGGAAGGCGCCAAGCAAGGATGCACAATCGCCGGGTGGCCAGGAGCGCGCCCCCCAGTCAGCGCCTCGAGGTCGGTCCCGATGTCGCCGCCGTCCTGCGGCCCGAGGAGGCGGCCCGCCTTCGCGATCTGCGTGACTTTGAGCGCGTGCCCTGCGCGATCTGCGGCAAGTGGATCGAGCCCGGCTCGGACGTTCCCACGAGCGTGAGCATCTCGCTGGATGGCGACGACGCCATCGCCGAATTCGCGCACACCGAGTGCTCGCCCTCGCGCGCCGACCTCGCGCGCCTGGCCGTGCTCGCGCAGGCCGAGCCGCTCGGGATCGTCTTTGCCCAGGCCCTGCACCCCGACGCCGGCGCCGTGCTCATGTGGGAGCGAAAGGTCGACGTGCGCGTGCGCGGCCTCGACGGTAACGACCAGAGCCTCTACCTCGACGCCGACTGGTGGGAAGGATTTCACGGCGCGCTCGCCGACGAGCCGGTGCGCCTGCTGGCCGGCTGGCTGCTCGAGCGCGAGGGAGAGGATCTCGTGCTACGCCGCGGCGAGCACGTCGTAGAGCGCTTCTACGGGGCGATCGGATGCTCTACACCGGAGTGGCTCGAATCGCTCGAGGAGTCGGGATTCTGTCTGGTTATCGTCGGGGCGGGCGTCGGTCTCGAACACCCGAAGGCAGTGGCGATCCAGTCCGCGATCCGTGAACATCGCGCGCTGATGGGACTTGCCGAGTTCGACGTATGAGGGGTTGCTCGCGCCTGGCTCGGACGATGTCGATCGCATTCACCGCAATTTACGAGGGGGTAGCCCACGGAGTACATTGAGCGTCGTCTTGCATGTCCGTCGAGTGAGGGAGATCTACATGTATGAACGTAACGGCGAGAAGTATTTCGTAGTCGATGGTCACATCCATTTCTGGGACGCGAGCCCCGCGAACTGGATCAAGGGCCAGGAGCAGTACGCCAAGGGCTGGATCGACTGCTTTCACGCGTACATGGGCCTGGGGCCGCCCGAGACGCACTGGCCGATCGAGAAGTTCCAGAAGTACTCCGAGGAGGACTTCGTCAAGGACGTGTTCGAGGATGGCGGCGCCGACGTCGGCATCTTCCAATCGACCTACTTGAAGTCTTGGTACACGAACGGCTTCAACACGGCGGAGGAGAACGGAAAGATCGCCGAGAAGTACCCAGGCAAGCTGATCGTCAACGGCCGCTGGGACCCCCGTGAAGGCGAGACCGGTCTCAAGCAGCTCGAGGAAGACGCCAAGCGCTACGACATGCAGGGCGTCAAGCTCTACACCGCGGAGTGGTACAACGGGTCGCGCGGCTGGCGGCTCGACGACGAGCAGTGCAAGCCGTTCCTCGAGAAGTGCAAGGAGCTCGGGATCAAGAACGTGCACGTCCACAAGGGCCCGACGATCTGGCCGCTTGACAAGGACGCGTTCGATCCCAAGGACATCGACGTCGCCGCGACCGACAATCCGGAGCTCAACTTCATCATCGAGCACGTGGGACTGCCGCGGATCGAGGACTTCTGCTTCATGGCCGTGCAGGAGCCCAACGTCTACGCCGGCCTCGCGGTCGTGATCGGCGGCCTGATGCACGCCCGCCCCCGCTTCTTCGCCAAGGTGATGGGTGAGCTGCTGTTCTGGCTGGGCGAGGACAAGCTCTTGTACGGCTCCGACTACGCGATCTGGGAGCCGAAATGGCAGATCGAGGGGTTCCTCGACTGGCACTATCCGGATGACCCCGAGTTCTCGGACTACCCGGCGGTGACCGACGCCACCAGGCGCAAGATCCTCGGACTCAACGCTGCGGCGCTGTATGGCATCGACGTTCCGCAGGAGCTTCGCCTGCCCGACGAGGCGGGGACTCCGGCCGCAAAGGAGGCCGCGGTAGGCGTCGAGTCGTCATGACCTGGGAGCGCGTCCTCGAGGCGCTCGGCGAGGTGATCGACCCTGAGTTGGACGAACCGATCACCTCGCTTGGGTTCGTCAGCTCATGCGAGGTGACCTCCGACGGCGACGTCGAGGTGATGCTGCGGCTGCCGACGCCGCAGTGCGCTCCCAACTTTGCGTTCCTGATGGCAGCCGACGCGCGCGAGGCCGTGCGCCGGGTGCCGGGAGTGCGTTGCGTGACGGTGAAGCTCGAGGACCACTACACGGGGGATGAGATCAACGCGGCGCTGCAACGCGGGGAGGGCTTCACCGGCGCGTTTCCGGGCGAGACCGACGACGATGACCTCGGCGCGCTGCGCGAGCTGTTCCTGCGCAAGGCGCTCGTGGCCCGCCAGTCGAGGCTGTGCGAGGCGCTGCTGGCCGACGGGGCAACGCCCGAGCAGATCACCGCCCGCCGGGTGGCAGACCTTCCCGACGTCCCCGATGCCCGGCGCTGCCTACAGCTGCGCGGGGATCTGGGAATCGCGTGCGAGCGGGACGCGCCCGCGTTCGTCCTGCCGAGCGGTGAACCGGTCGCCGCCGGAGACCTGGTCCGATGGCTCCGGACCGCACGACTCGTGCGGATGAGCCTCGAGGTCAACGGCGGCATCTGCCGTTCGCTTCTGCAAGTCCGCCACGGGCTGGCGGTCGACGATCCTGAGGAGGTTGTGAGATGAAGGCCGCAAGGCTGCACGCCTACCACGAGCCGCTCAAGCTCGACGAGGTCGGCGAGCCGCAGGTCACCGGTCCGCTGGATGTCGTGGTCCGAATCGGGGCTGCCGGGCTGTGCCGCACCGATCTCCACATCCAGGAGGGCCAGTGGGCGGAGAAGTCGGGGGTCAAGCTGCCCTACACGCCGGGCCACGAGAACGCCGGCTGGGTGCACCAGATCGGCTCGGCGGTGACCAACGTGGCGATTGGCGACACTGTGATCGTGCACCCGTTCATCTCATGCGGACTGTGTGGGCCATGCAGGCGCGGCGACGACATGCACTGCCTCAATGGCTCCTTTCCGGGGATCAATCGCGACGGCGGCTTCGCGGACTACCTCCAGACCTCGGCGCGATCGGTGGTCAAGCTCGGCCAAGGGCTGGATCCCAAGGACATCGCGGCCCTCGCCGACGCCGGACTGACCGCGATCCACGCGGTCAAGAAGGCCATCCCGGTGCTAGGGGCGGGCACGCACGTCGTGGTGATCGGCGCGGGCGGACTGGGCCACATCGGGATTCAGTGCCTAAAGGCCTACACACCCGCCGAGATCACCGTGATCGACCCGTCCGAGCCGGCGCTCGCGCTGGCGCGCGAGCTGGGCGCCGATCACACCGTCAAGGTCGACGGCAGCCAGGTGGACACGGTCAAGGAGCTCACCGACGGGCTCGGCGCCGAGGCGATCATCGACTTCGTCGGCGAGAAGGGGGCGATCGAGGACGGGATCGCGATGGTCCGCGACGGCGGCTTCTACTACGTGATCGGCTACGGCGAGAACATCAACATCCCGACGATCGACGTGATCTCGCGGGAGATCTCGTTCATCGGCAACCTCGTCGGCACCTACACCGACCTCCAGGAGCTGATGACGTTGACCGCCCAGGGCCAGGTGAGCCTGCACACCACCACGTATCCACTCGACGCGATCAACGACGCCATGGCCGACCTCGACGGCGGTCGGCTCCAGGGTCGCGGGATCCTGCTTCCCTCCGGCGCGGCGTAGCGCAGCACATTCGCTACCGATTGACCGGCAGCGCGTTCGCCGGGTACTCAGAACAGCTCTTGCCAGGTGACCTCCCGAGCGCGAGCGTTCGGGACTGGAGAAGCTGCCCGGGTTTGAGAAGCTGCCAGAGCGCGCGCAGAACGCCCTGCGAAGCGACTCGCCCTGGATGCCTGGATTGCAGCGTCGCCGTCGCCATGCCGATCGCTTACTACCTGCCTGCGATCGCCGCTTTCGTGGACATGCCGGCGCACGCCTACCTTTAGCGAGCGAGCCTCATACCGCCGAGCGGTTGCGCGGAGGGCTTCGGTGAATCTGAGACGGGGTGGCGGTCGGGTATGAGCCTCGCTCGCGGGGGCGCTCCCTGCGGAGCGCGGGCGCGGGCTGGTGGCCACGGTTAGCCTTCGTTCTAGCTGTGGAGCCCTCGAAGGGCTAACGACCTTGCGATCGTCAGGAGACCGCCCGTGGCCACGATCTCAAGCCTACTCGCCGATCACGTGACCCTTGAGGTCCGGTCTGTCGACCGGCTGTTCTTGCAGGGGTACGTGCCCCGGTTGCAGACGCAGGGGCAGGTGATCCGGTTCTTGTTGGATCGGGGGTTCCCGATCCCGTCGCCGGCCGTTCTGGGGAAGATCGGCCGCGAGTACGTCGCCGCGATCAACCGGTTCATCGAGGAGCGTGAGATCCCGGTCGTGCGGTTCGTCAAGGGCGATGTGAAAGAGGAGATCGCTCGCGAGCAGTTCGCTGAGTGCGTGAGAGCGCATGGCGTCCCTCACTTCCCGGACCCGGACGCGACGGGCAACTTCAACTTCGCAGTCGACGTCAGTGCCGCGACGTTCACGGCCGCCGTCAACGCATGCAAGGCTCTGCAGCCACCGGGCACTCTGAGCGCACACCGCAGCCCCAAGCAGCAGTCGGCGGCCCTCAGGTTCGCCCAGTGCGTTCGCGCGAACGGCGTGCCCGACTTTCCCGACCCCGTCAATGGGCAGCCCCTCATCGACACGGATCACATCCCATCCTCCAATTCGCCCCGTGGCATGAGCATCCTCAACGCCGCGACGCACAAGTGCGGCAGCATTTTGGGACCTGACGCGATGACCCAAGGAGGGGGGTCAGGAGGATGAGGTGGAAGATCTGGGTGCCGGCGGCCGTCCTGGCTGCCGTGACCGTCACCGGCGGCGTGCTCGTCATGTCCGGTGCAAAGCAAGCGGTCGCGGCGGCACGGCCGCTGCCGGTCGGCACCACGCGAGTGGTGAAGAAGACACTCTCGGCGATGATCTCCCAGGGTGGGATCCTGACCTACCGGGCGCGATCAGACGGCTCGCCCTACTCGGTGATCAACCAGGCCCACGGGATGTACACCGCGCTGCCGACGCTCGGACAGGTAATCCGTCAGGGGCACGCGCTCTACCGCGTGAACGACAGCCCGGTGGTGCTGCTGTACGGCTCGACGCCCGCCTACCGGGCCCTGTCGGCGGGCGCCAGCGGCCCCGACGTCGCTGAGCTCAACACCGATCTGGTTGCGCTCGGCTATGCCACCTCGACTCAGCTACGTTCGAGATCCGCCGTCTTCGGGTCGCGCACCACCGCGGCCGTGGAGAAGCTCCAGGCCGCGCTGGGCGTGCCCCGTACTGGCATTTTGAGCCTTGGCCAGGTGGTGTTCGAACCGGTCGCGATGCGGGTGACGAGGGTGCCAGTCCAGCCCGGGGGCAGCGCCCAACCCGGCGAGACGGTGCTTCAGGGCACGTCGACCACGCGCGAGGTACAGGTGGCGCTGGACGCCTCGCAACAGACCAGCATGGCGGTCGGGAACGATGTGAGCATCACCCTGCCCGACAACCGGAGCACCCCAGGTGTCGTGTCCTCGGTGGGGGCGGTCGCCACCTGCCCATCGAGCTCCGGGGCGGCCGGGTCGGGGTCAAGCTCCGCCGCGCAGGGAACGGACACCTGCTCGTCAGGCGGCTCTCAGAGCAGCACCCCGACGATCACGGTGGACGTGACCCCGTCTGACGCGACGGCCACGGGCACGTGGGATCAGGCGCCGGTGCAGGTCGGTATCACCACCGCCAGCGTGCGGGGCGCGCTGGTCGTGCCGGTGACCGCGCTGCTCGCCCAGTCCAGCGGTGGCTACTCCGTCGAGGTCGTCGGCGCAGGCGCCGGTGCGGGCAACCGTCTCGTGCCGGTCTCGCTCGGCCTCTTCGACGACGCCGACGGGCTCGTGCAGGTCACCGGTCCGGGGCTGGCCGCCGGTCAGAAAGTGGTGGTCCCGTCAACGTGAGCACCCCATCACCTCTATCGGACGACACCGCTGCGGCGGCCGACAACCGCGTCACGATCGACGGTGCCGGGGTGCCGGTGCTCGATGTGGACGGCGTGACTAAGACCTATCCCGGCGAGCCGCCCGTCCAGGCCCTGCGCGAGGTGAACCTCACCATCGGCCCGGGGGAGCTGGTCGGAATCGTCGGTCCGTCGGGGTCGGGCAAGACCACCCTGCTGCAACTGATGGGCACCCTGGACCGACCGACCAGCGGGCGAGTGCGGATCACCGGGCTCGACGTGGCGTCGATGGCCGATGAGGACGTGGCCTACCTGAGAGCTACCAGGATCGGGTTCGTCTTCCAGCAGTTCTTCCTGGCCGAGCAAGCCACCCTGTTGGACAACGTCGCCGACGGGCTCCTCTACGCCGGTGTCCCCATCGGTCAGCGTCGCCAGCGCGCCCTCGACGCGCTGGAGCTGGTGGGCCTGGCCGAGCGTCCCCATGCCCGTCCCACCCAGCTCTCCGGTGGGCAGCGCCAACGTGTCGCGATCGCCCGCGCCCTGGTCGGCCAGCCCGCGATCGTGCTCGCTGACGAGCCGACCGGGAATCTCGACCAGGCCACCGGGCAGTCCATCCTGGCCTTGGTCGAGCAGCTCCACCAGGCCGGCTCGACGATCGTGGTCATCACCCACGACCACGCCATCGCCGAGCGGATGCCCCGCAAGATCGAGATTCTCGACGGCCGCATCATCGCCGACACCCGCCCCGTCAGCAAGGCGCCGTCGTGACCGCGACCGCCAGTCTGGGCCGCAAGCGCCTCCCGGTTTCCGACCTGACCCGGCTCTCCACGGTCGGACTGCGCACCCGGAAGCTGCGCGCCGGGCTGTCCGCTCTCGGGATCGCGATCGGTGTGGCTGCGATCGTCGCCGTGCTCGGCCTGTCGGCCTCCTCCCAGGCCGGCCTGCTGGCCGAGATCAACCAGCTCGGCACCAACCTACTGACCGCCACCAACGGCCAGAGCGTCACCGGCGGCATAGTCGAGCTGCCAGCCACAGCGCCGGCGATGATCGGCCGTATCAGCGGCGTGCGGCAGGTGCAGAGCACGGGGACGATCAACGGCGTCGGCGCGTTCCGCAGCCCCTTCATCCCGTCGGTCGACACCAACGGCCTCACCGTCGAAGCTACATCCATCGACCTTCTTCCGGTCGTCGCAACCACCGTCGCCCAAGGCCATTACCTCAACGCCGCCACCGCTCAGGAGCCCGTCGCCGTCCTCGGCGCCACCACCGCCCAACTGCTCGGCATCGACCACGTCTACCCGGGCGAACGCATCTGGGTGGGCGGCCAATGGTTCTACCTCGCCGGCATCCTCAAACCGGCCGTGCTCGCCTCTGCCATCGACACCTCCGTCCTGGTCGGCTACCCCGCCGCAGAGAAGTACCTGGGCTTCGACGGCCACCCCTCGACCGTCTACCTCCGCGTCCAAACCGACCGCGTCAACGCCGTCGACAACCTCCTCGCCGCCACCGCCAACCCGGAGAACCCCAGCGGCGTCAACGTCGGTCAACCCTCCGCCGCCCTGGTCGCCCAGGCCGACGCCAAAGGCGCCTTCGATGGCTTGTTCCTCGGCCTCGGCGCCGTCGCCCTCCTCGTCGGCGCGGTCGGCGTCGCCAACATCATGATCATCTCCGTCCTCGAACGCCGCTCCGAGATCGGCCTGCGCCGCGCCCTCGGCGCCACCAAGGGGCACATCCGCACCCAGTTCCTCTCCGAAGCCGTCCTGCTCGGACTGCTCGGCGGCGTTGTCGGCGTCGCCGTCGGCGCCGCGGCCACCGCCGTCTACGCCCACACCAAACACTGGGCCACCATCATCCCCACCGAAGCCTGGGCCGGCGGCATCACCGCCTCGCTCCTGATCGGCGCGATCGCCGGACTCGTCCCCGCCCTACGCGCGGCACGCCTCTCACCTACCCAAGCCCTCTGGTCCTTCTAGCCACCATGTGGGCAGCGCCGGGGTTGCAGGTGCCCGGCCGTCATGCGCACGATCAGCGAGCGAGCCGACGGCCACCGACTTCGAGCGCTGATCGTGCTGCTTTGGCGCGCCGGCGTGCGGATCAGCGAAGCACTCGCCCTCCACGAGAGCGACCTGGATCGCCCTTGCGGCGCGGTCCTCGTCCGGCGTGGGAAGGGTGGCAAGCGCCGCGAGTTCGGGATGGACCGCTGGGCGTGGGAGCAGCTCGACTCTTGGCTCGAGATGCGCCGACAGCTCCCGGTCGGTGCGCTGCTCTGCGTGATCCACGGACCGACCTCGGGCCGGCGCTGGGAGGCGTCAGCCGCATGCAAGCAGCTGCACGATGCCGCCGCCACAGCAGGCGTGAGGCGGCGGTTCGCGCCGCATCAGCACCCCCGCGTGGCGAGAACCAGGTGCGCTACGCGGGCCGCTCCGAAGGCCTGCTCTTGCCGTAGCGCGCGTATCTCGCTCGACGCCTGGGAGGTGTCAGCCGGTGCGGCCCGCTCCGGGTGGCGCGACGCCAGCTCGTAGCGCCGGAGGCCGTCGAGGTCCAGCCCTGGATGTCGGGGACGTCGGCGACCGCTGGAGTCTGCTCGTACTGCGCGATGTGATGTTCGGAGATCGCCGCTACTTCCGCGAGCTACTCGGCGGCTCCGAAGAGGGCATCGCGTCCAACATCCTCGCTGACCGGCTCAAGCGGCTCGTGGACGCCGGACTGCTGACACGTGCCGAGGCGCGGCCCGGGCAACGGGCAAAGTACACCCTCACGGAAGCGGCAATCGACCTGGTGCCGGTGATCGCAGAGCTCGGCGCGTGGGGCCTCCGTCACCGCACCACCACCCAGCGGCTGCGGGTACGCGCCGAGCTGCTCGCCGACGGAGGCCCCGAGCTATGCGCCGAGTTCATGGACGAGCTACGAGAGCTGCACCTCGACCAGCCCAACAACGATAAGCGCGATCCACCAGTCATGGAACGCATGCGAGCCGCCTATGCGGCCGTCTCCGGTCAGCACGACGACGCCCGGCAAGGAGACTGAACTGCTTTCCACCCCCGGTCACGGATCGGGCTACGGGACGTCTCATAGGTCATCCTGGTGTTGCCTCGACCGCCGCCGGGAGAAGGGCCGAGACACCTAGCCCGGTGCAGGGCCTAAAGCAGACCAGTCCTTCCCGGCGGTGGTGAGGTGCCGCAAGCGGCAACAGGACGTAGCCCCGTTGAGGGCCTTGTCTATGAGGTTCCGCAACGGTACCTCCTGGTCGGGGCGCTGTGAAGTGGCCTGACCGATGGAGGGACGTGGAGATGGGTGGTTACGCCGGGGTTGACTGGGCGGGCGACAAGCACGATGTGCTCGTGGCCGACGAGGTGGGCGCGGAGCTTGCAGCGGTTCGCGCACGACGAGCAGGGGATGCGGGCGCTGTGCCGCCAGCTGGTGCGGCTGAAGGTGGCGCTGGTTGCGATCGAGCGGCCGGATGGGCTGCTGGTCGAGCGGCTGTTGGACGCGGGGCTGCGCGTGTTGGCGTTGCACCCCAAACGCGTGTTGGCGTTGCACCCCAAACAGGTCGCGGCCGCGCGGGCGCGGTTTCGGGCCGCGGGCGGTAAGTCTGACCGGTTTGACGCGTTCGTGCTGTGCGAGTTGGCGCGTACTGACAATCACCGCTTCCGGGTGCTCGAGCCCGACTCAGATCAGACCAAGGCGCTCAGAGCGCTGACCCGTGGCCGCGAGGATCTCGTCCACGCGAGGGTTGCGCTGTGCAACCAGCTGCGCGCCGAGCTCGAGCGGTTCTGGCCCGGCCCGATCGGCTTGTTCTGCAAGCTGGACAGTCCGATCTCGCTCGCGTTCCTTGAGCGCTACCCGAGCCCGGTCGACGCGCGTGGCCTCGGCGAGCAGCGGTTGGCGGCGTTCCTTGCGCGCCGGCGGTACTCGGGCGGGGTGAAGACCGCCGAGCTGCTGGCAAAGCTCAAAGGAGCGGCCGAGGGACGCGCCGGCGAGGCGGAGCTGGCCTCCCATCGAGCGCTCGTGCTCGCGCTGGTCGCGGCGATCAAGCCGCTCGTGGAGCAGATCAAGCACCTCGATCAGCAGATCGCGACCGGGCTGCGCGAGCATCCCGACGGCGCCATCTTTTTATCGCTGTTCAAGGATCCCCGCAGCGTCGTGACCGCCGCGGAGCTGCTGGCCGAGATCGGCGACTGCCGCGCCGGGAGTGTCACAAGGTCTGTGTAAGGCGTGATCGAAAGAGACGACATGCCTTCAACCCAAGAGAAGAAGAAGTTGTTCGAGCGAGATGGTCTTGACCTGTATGGCGCCGGCGAGCCGCTAGGCGAGCCGGCGCCCGGACCTGCCTTCATGCCAGGACGGGTCTCTCGGTGGCTCGGCTGGCGCACTCGCCTTGCGTGGTAGGCGGGGCGCCTCGCTCCGTCGGACGGCTCAGCTTCGCCTCCAACAGTCAACTTCCCCGCTTGCGCGCGCTTTGCGAGACTGTGGCCGCCGCCGGCGAGATGCTCGTCGGATGATCAAAGCAGGGCTGGGCTCCCGGTCGGCGTGTTTCATCCGGTTCCGTGACTGCTTACCTCATGAAGCCGGTGACCGAGGAATGGGAGTGGTTGCTGCTAGCCGCCAAGTCGCGTGCGAGGACGGCGCGGCCTTCAGGTCACGAATATCGCCTGCTCGAGGCTGGTCCCCGCGGCCAGGTTGTCGCGCAGCGGTATCTCGGCGAAACCCTTGCCCCTCGGCTTGAGGATCCAGAAGAGGCCGCGGGGGGACTCGGTGCCGACGATCACATCGCCCGCGTAACTGGCGACGGAGGCCGCCGGCGCCATGTAGGTGTAACCCGTCTTGTCGTCGTTGACGTAGAGGCCCGGAGAAGCAGCACGAGTGCTCTCGGTGCTGCTCTGGAGCTTGGGGATCGGGGCGATCGGATCCGGACCATCCGGGAAGGTCGCGATCGGTAGCGTCCTCCCGCTGGGGTCCAGCGCGACGACGGCACCGCCGTGCGGGCCGGCGTCGACGGTGAGGAGCGCGTCCCCGCCGACCGAACCGAATCGACGGGGTGCGATCACGAGCTCATCAGCGCCTCCCGGCCCGGCGTAGTTGCCGACACGATGCACGTGGCCGAGACGGTCGATCGCGTACACCCCGCCCCCGGCCGGTTTAAGGCCGCCCGAGCGCCCGGTCGCCGCGAGCAGCCGGTAACCGAAGCGGCCAACGCTGTCGAATGCCAGCGCCCCGTCCGCCGCAGGCGGGTAGGGCGCGGGGAGGCTCGCGAACACGGTCTTGTTCGCGCCGTCTGGGCTGATCTCATAGATCTTGTTATCCGGCGAATGGCAGAAGATCGCGCCGGACGGGAAACCGTGGCTGCCGGGCGAGAGGATGCAGCGGGTCTCCTCCACCAGTCCCGGCATCTTCGCGAACTTATGAAGAGGCCGCCCTGCCGGCGGCGCAGCCCAGACCGTGTTTGCGGTGTTCTGGACGTATAGGAACTGCCTGCCAGTCCAGACGATGCTGTCCAACTTCTCCGTCGTCTTTACGATCACGTGGAACGTCAGCGTCGGCCTCGGGGCGGCTCGCCCCGGCGCCGCGGCCGTCGAGCCACAGGACGCCAGCGCGGCGGCGAGCATGACCACGAGGGCAGCGGTCAGCGCCGGCGTTTCACGGAGTCGCCTCACGCGCCGGTCACCGCAGGCACTCGGTTTCGATCTTGACGGCGGCGTGGAGGCCACGGCCAGATATCCGGCCCTCCCGGCCGCCAGGACTGAAGGACCGGCCTGGCCTATCCGCCCTCAGCCAGGCCGACGACATCGGCCTCCAGATCGGCGAAGCGGGGGATCCTTGGGCTTGGCGGGTGTCCATCGGGTCTTGGAACGCATTGTGGCAGCGGTTGAGCACGTCCTGGATCTGCCAGCCGACGCATGCGCTAGCTATTAGCGGTCATAGTACTAGGATCTATAGTATCTCATCCGAGATGGGTTCCCGTGCCTCTCCAAACCGGGCCTGACTCACGGAAATGCTGACGACTACGCATGCCGGCGCGGACACGAAGGCAGGTCTCACGGAGCATGGCTCGCGCGTCGCGCAATTCGCCAAAAGTGCGCATCTTCGGGCCGTCGACGATCCCGGCGCCGCGACCGGCACGCCGCCGGCCCTCCTTTTCCGCGGTTGCAGGGCCTACCGACCTGCTTGCTGGCAGCCCGATCCGCGACGACTTGCAAGCGCGCCTGGCTGTCGCTCGCGTGGCAGAGCAGCCACCGGCCTCGGCGCCCGCGTCGCTGATGCTCGGGACGACCACCAGCAGCGAGCCGCTCACGCCGGCGCGGTCCTGCTCGGCCAGCAGAAGCAGTCGCCAGCGCGCCGAGCGGTGGACGCCTCAGGACTCGCCACGGACGCCACCACCGCCCGAGTGCTTTGCCACAGACGCGATGACGCCTCCCGCACCTGCTTCGGTCGTGCGAGGAGTATCTCGAGGAACGCGGACCCGGACCTGCTGTGCGCGCGGATAGCGCGCATCGCCCCCGTCCGCGGTCGACGCCCCAGGTGTTAGCTGGCGATCGGAACGTTGCAAGCACCAGAGCAGGAGCGGCGCCTGTCGCGCTGCCGGTATCGGACACAGGGAGCCACGCATCGCATCTGCCCTCGACACCCGCGCAACAGCGAAGACAGGTCTAGCCCCCGTGCCAAGGCACGCACCTGCTCGTCGCCCAGAACCAGGACATTCCACCGAGAGCCGAACACGATCACCCGAGCGCTTCTACCTATGCACAGGCTCGCGCCCAAGTCGGCGGCGCCGACGCGTTCAGTGCAGGGTTTCCGAGCACCAAATCGTCGATGAACCAGGGACCTGCATGCACAAAGACTCGGCAGTCTCGGCGCCCCTTCGCTTGAGCGCTCGTTGCCGAACGCCTTACGGAGCGCCAGAGAGCTGAGCGGTCTTGACCGGCGTTACCACGGGGGTCCCGCAGGGGATCCTCCACCGCTCGCACGGTCGGGAGTCCTCGTGCTCCCGTCGTCGCGTACCTGCAGTGTTGCCGGGGCGTTCCGTCGGCGACCGCGCCGCGGCCGTGCTCGAGCAGGTGGTGCCCGACTTCCCGGACACCAGCCAGGCCACCGTTGCCGGCTGCACCGGGGTCACGCTGGCCTGCTGGACGACTGGCTGTCCGGGCGACCCAGCCGCGCCCGCCCACCTCGCCGGACGCCCCCAGCTCCTGGCGGGCACTGGACTAGCGAACGCGCCGGCACCGGCCCTGGCGCTGGCCGGCAAGGGGCGCGTTCCGTAGCCTGCGTATCCTGACCGTGCGGGCGGACACCACCTGCGCGCTCGCTCTGGCCGTCGTCATGTTCGCCTTGGCCCGCGGCAGAGCCCCGAAACCCCTAACCAACCAAAGCGATTCGCCGCTCACCGCGACCATCCACAAAGAACCCCTTGAACCACGACTTGACATCACTCGCCCCTTATGGATGACACAGGCAGGCTGGGTGACGATGTTCGATATCTCTCGGTAGCCGCCCCGCCGGGCTGGCCGGCGTTCAGAAGATGTAGCCCGACCGCCAGGATGCTGACCTCGTAGCTCGAAACCACTCTCTCTTCCACGACGATCGCGTGGAACACGAATTCCTCGCCGTGCGGGGAGCTCAGGACGAGTGGCGCCGGGAAGGTGATGGGCAGGTTGCTGCCGAGTGCGAGCGTGAGGTGCGCGAACTGGGACATCACGGCCCCCAGCTGGCCGCCCGAGCTGGGAGCCGCCGTCTCCAGCTGGATCGTCACCGTCGAAGTCGGATTGGGGTCCGAGTTGTCAGAGAGGGTCAGGCTAGTGAGGGCGAGGCTTTTGCCCGCCGCGACCGAGATCATCTCCTGGTTCTGGCTGCCGGGTGAGCGAAGCAGGCCCCAGCCGTTGACTGGAGTGGCACCTACCGGTGGTGGCCAGAAGTGGGGCACCGCGTCAATATAAACGTGAATCGGCGTGCGTTGGCCGACTTGTGGTGGAACCAGCAACGCTGCTCCCGGGTGGTCACGCACCGCGACACACACGATACACACGACCGCCACCAGGGCGAGGGCCTCATTCACACCCGCGATCGACACTTCGATGATCACACACCGATAATCGCCACTCGGTGCGCATGGCGGTTCTGCCCGAGCGGCTTCCGCGCTGTCACGCGCTGGCGGGTTGGTCGTACTCGTCGTGGCGTCGAATCCAAACGAATGGCATCGGGAGCTGGTCCTCGTCGCGTCCTTTTGGCGCCCGGTCGAGGAGCTGGTTGGCGCTGTTGAACGCGTCCAACCCGCGTGCGTAGCACGAATATGTGTGGTACACGGCTCCGTCGTCGAGCGCGAACGCGCTCAGACCCGGCAGTTCGGCGGCGAACGCCCGCTTGGTGAGGTTGTAGGTGGGCAGGTCCGGACTGTCTGCGCTCGGACGCTCCATCTCCGGCTGCGACGCGCCGGCATCCAGCTCACGGACCGAGACGCCGAAGTCGTAGTTAAAGTCGCTTCGGCCCGAGGACACCCAGGGAAAGCTCCAGCCCATTCGTCGCTCGTACGCAGCGAGCTCGGCGAGCGGCGCTCGCGACGCGCACAGCATCGTCACGTCGCGCTGGGCGAGGTGAATGATCCCCCCGTTGAAGCTGTCGGCCCAGTAGGAGCAGAGCGGGCAGCCTTCGGTCCACTTGGGCCCGAACATGAAGTGGTAGACGAGCAGCTGCGAGCGGCCATCGAAGAGTCCGGCCAGTGTCCGCTCCCCGTCGTCCGTGTCGAACACGTACTCCTTGTCGACCCGAACCCACGGCAACGCCCGTCGCTGTCGGGCGAGCTCGTCGCCGTGGCGCGTGTGCTCCTTCTCGGCCTCGAGCAGCGCCATGCGCGCGTCGAGGTGTTCCTGGGCGGTTCCGATCCTGTGCTCAGGCATGGCGCTCTCCTATCCCCCAACCGGGTTGGTCGTGTCGATCAACTGCTTGCTATCGCCGGCGCTGGCTCGGGTTCGAGGCCAGCGATCGTTTCGGTGCGCCGTGGCGTTATGCCGAGCGCGGTCAGCGTCCCGAGCAGCGAGAGGGCAGCGCAGACGCCGAGCGCGGGTTTGAATCCGTCCGTGACGCTGGCGGGCGACCCGAGGTGTCCGTAGGCGGTGAACACGGCGGTGGCGATCGCGACCGCGAATACCGAGCCGAAGCGCTGCATCATGGTGTTGACCCCGGAGGCCTTGCCCATCTCCTCGGGTGCGACCGCGCTGAGGACGGCGGTTGGCACGGTCGGCAGGGCCATCGAGATCCCGACACCGGCCGCCAGGAGCGGGAGCGCGAGCTCGAGGTAGCTCGCTACCACCGAGGCATTGAACGCAACCCACCAGAAGCCGAGCGTCTGAAGCAGCAGCCCCGAGGCAATCACCGGGCGTCGGCCGATGCGGTCCGACAGCGCACCAGCAACGGGCGACACGAGCATCGGCGTCGCCAGCCAGGGAAGGAGGCGAACGCCGGTGGACAGCGGCGAGTACCCGTGCGCGAGCTGGGCGTACTGGATGACTAGGAAGCCGGCGCCGAAGATCGCCCCCGACATCAGGAATGTCGTGGCGTTGCCGGCCGCGAAGGCCCGGATCCCGAACAGCCGCAGGGGAACCATCGGCTCGGCTGCTCTGCTCTCCCAGTACACGAACGCGGCGAACAGGACGGCGCCAAGGGCGAGTGTCGATACGACCTCGGCGCTACCCCACCCCGATACGCTGGCGCGGGCCAACCCCCACACGATCGCCACGGCGCCGCTGGACACGAGGGCGACGCCAGGGAAATCGAGCCGCGCCGGCGCCCCGTAGCTCTCGGGCAACAGCCGGAGTGAGAGCGTGGTCGCGGCGACGCCGAGCGGGACGTTGATCCAGAAGATCCAATGCCAGTCAAGGCCCTGGGTCACCGCGCCGCCCACCAACGGCCCGGCGGCCACCGCGAGGCCGGCGAGCCCGCCATAGATGCCGACGATCATTCCGCGTCGCCCGGCGGGAAACGTCGTTGTCAGAAGCGTGAGGCTGAGCGGCAGAACCGCCGCCCCCCCAAAACCCTGCACGGCCCGCGCGGCGATCAGCGATGGCGCGCTGGGCGCCAGCGCGCACGCCGCCGACGCGAGCGTAAACAGCGCGACGCCACAGACGAAGATCCGGCGCCGGCCCAGCCTGTCTCCTAGCGCGGCGGCCGTGATGATGCCGGCGGCGACCGTGATGCCGTAGGCGTTAATGGTCCATTGCAGCGTCGGGATGCCGGTGTGCAGGTCGTGCTCCATCCGCGGCAACGCCGTCACCACCACCAGCGCGTCGAGGATGACCATGAAGTAGGCGGTCGACGTCAACCCGAGTGTCCAGCCAAGCCTCGGTCTCGGGTTGGGGCCCGTCGGGGTGTCGAGAAGCGGCAGTCTTGTCTGATCCGGGCTCATCGTCGTTCCTCCTACTGCCAGGGCGTAATTCGGATCTCGTGGGTTGGGACGTCGCCGGGCGCAAAAAAGGGTCGGTGCGACCCCTTTTCGCTTCGGGCAACGTCGCAACTGTTGAACAAGCGACAACCCGGCGGCCGAGTCGAAAGGAGCAGAAGACGGTCCTCGTCCATGCAGCGAATCGGAAGCCCACGGCGAGCTCCAAGGGTGCGAGGATCTGCTCGTGAGTCAGCAGCTCCTGAGCCGGGCTGTCGAGGGAGACGAGGATGCGTTCCGTGAGCTCACCGATCACTATCGGCGGGAGCTGCAGTTCCACTGCTACCGGATCCTCGGCTCCATGCAAGACGCTGAGGACGCGCTCCAGGAGACGATGGCGAGCGCCTGGCGCGGCCTCGCCCGCTTCGAACAGCGCTCGCCGCTGCGCGCGTGGCTGTATCGGATCGCGACCAATCGCTGCCTGGACGCGTTGCGCGCTGCGGGACGCCGGCCGCCGCCCGCGCCCGATCCGCCGTTCGCCCCGCCGGCGCCGACCCGGACGGCCGAGCCGACCTGGCTCGAGCCGTATCCCGACGCGCTGCTCGAAGGGATCATCGACCAGTCCCCCGGACCCGAAGCGCGGTATGAGACGAGGGAGACGATCGAGCTCGC
Organism: uncultured Solirubrobacterales bacterium; assembly: GCA_963723675.1. Lineage (GTDB taxonomy): Bacteria > Actinomycetota > Thermoleophilia > Solirubrobacterales > Solirubrobacteraceae > Palsa-465. Next base: position 908,754 of record CAVRRW010000001.1, read on the forward strand.
GTTCATCGCCGCGCTCCAAGCGCTCCCGCCACGGCAGCGGGCCGCGCTGCTGCTGGGCGACGTGCTCGGCTTCCACGCCGCCGAGGTCGCGGACATGCTCGGCGGCAGCGAGGACTCGGTAAAGAGCGCCCTGAAGCGCGCGCGCTCGACGATCGAGCAGCTACACGGCGGGCAGGGACGACAGCGAGCCCCGCTGCCAGACTCGGACGGCGAACGCGAGCTCATGCGACGGTTCGCCGACGCCTGGGTGGCCGACGACATCGATGCGGTCGTCGCGCTCCTCACCGACGACGCCTGGATGAGCATGCCGCCGTCCCCGCTCGAATACCAGGGGCATGCGGCAATCGCGGCCTTGCTGCGCGATATCGCCAACTGGCGTGGCGAGCGCCGCTACAAGCTCATCCCAGCCCGGGCCAACACACAGCCCGCTTTCGGGTGCTACCGCGACGACGACCACGCCCCGATCGCGCACGCCACGGGGCTGCTCGTGCTGACCCTCGAGGGCGGACGGATCGCGGCCATCACCAACTTCATCGACTCGAGTGTGCTCCCCCGCTTCGGGCTCCCCCGGATGCTGCGCCTCTGATCCCGCGTCCGAGCCGCCGGCACGGGCATCGATTCCTTCGCCGCGTCGCTTCGGAACCCCGCGGCGAGCGGCTGCCGACAAGGTGAGGGCCGAGCCCGGCTTACCGGAAGGGACCACGAGGCGCGGGCGCCAGCAGAGCCGGCGCCCGCGGGACGCTCCGATCCTCAGACTGCGAGTGTCAGGCGGCGTCGAGGGCGGTGGCCGGCCCGGGGCTCGGCATTTGGCCGCCGCGGGTGCTGGCAGTCCGGATGGAGATCACGGCAGCAGCCACCAGGAACAGGCTGCAGGCCAGGAGCGCGTGTCCGAATCCGGACGTGAGCGCCACGGGGCGTGCGGCGTGCGCGGCGAGCAGGTGGTGAGTGCGGCTGGTGGCGATGGCCGAGAGGATCGCCAGCCCGAGCGCGCCGCCGAGGGTGGAGGACGCGCTGATCAGCGCGGCTGCGAGGCCGGCGTGTTCGGCGGGCACGCCGGCGTTGGCCGCGTTTTGCACGCCGACGAACACCGGGCCGAGGCCGAGCGCCATCACCACAAGTCCAGGCAGGACGTCGGCAACGTACGTCCCGTGGGCCGGAATCCGAGAGAGCCAGAACAGTCCAAGCGCTCCGACCAGCGTCCCGGCGACGATCAGCGGGCGGCTTCCGACGCGCGGCAGTAGCTGCGTCGAGATGCCGGAGGAGACCCCGACCGCGATCGTGACCGGGATGTATGCGGCGCCGGCCGCGATAGGCGAGAGGCCGAGGACGTTCTGCATGTAGAGGGTGACGAAGAAGAACAGCGACACGAACCCGGCTTGCGCGATCACCTGAGTCGCGTCCGCAGCCGCCAGCCCGGGAACCCGGAAGATCGACAGGGGGAACAGGGGGTTGCTGCGACGCCGCTCGTTGACCACGAACGCGCCGATGAGGACGACGGCCGCAGCGAGCTCGGCGATCGTGCGGGCGCTGCCCCAGCCGACGTCGGGCGCGTTCACCAGGCCGTAGACCAGCACAAGCGCGCTCGCGGTGGGGAGGATCGCGCCGAGCACGTCCACGTCCTTGACGCTGCGGGGGCGCTCGCCGGCGAGCAGCTTCGTGGCGCCCGTGATGACGACCGCGCAGATCGGCAGGTTGACGAAGAACACCCAGCGCCACCCGGCGCCCTGCGACAGCAGCCCGCCGGCCAGCACGCCGACGGCGGAGGCGAGCGGAATCGTGCCGCTCCACATCCCGATCGCCTTGACCCGCTCGCTGCCTTCGGCGAACGAGGTGGTCAGGATCGACAGCGCGGCCGGGGTCATCATCGCGGCGCCGAGTCCCTGCGTGAGCCGTGCTGCGATCAGCATCGCCTCGGTGGTGGCCAGGCCGGCGATGAGCGACGAGAGTCCGAACAGCGACGTGCCCGCGATCAGCAGGCGACGGCGGCCGAGGAGGTCGGCGGCGCGGCCGCCGAGCAGCAGGAAGCCGCCGTAGGTCAGCAGGTAGCCGCTGACCACCCACTGCAGGCTCAGCTCGGAGAAGCCGAGGTGTTGCCGCATGGACGGGAGCGCGACGTTGACGATCGTCGTGTCGACGAAATCGAGGAACCCGGCCAGGCAGACCAGGGCGAGCGTGAGCTTCCCCCGGCGGGTCGAAAGGAAGGAGATGTGGTTGGTTGAGGTGTGCATGTGAGCCTCCTGGGTGAGCCGCGCGGCGCGGCGTTTATCCCCAAGACGAACGGGGCGACGCCCGAATGGACACCTCAGGTGTGACGCTCTCCGGACACCTCGGACAGCCGCCATGAAAGGAATCGCTGCTCGGCCTCCGTGGGCGCGAGCTCAAGCGCGCGCTGATAAGCGGTCGCCGCCTCGGCGTCGCGCTGGAGGCGCCTGAGCAGATCGGCGCGCGTTGCCGGCAGAAGGTAGTAGTCAGACAGCGCCTTGCTGTGCTCGAGCTCGTCCACCAGCGCCAGCCCCGCCTCCGGCCCGTCGGCCATCGCGACGGCGACCGCCCGGTTGAGCAACACAACCGGGGTCGGTGCGATCTCGCTCAACCGGTCATAGAGGACAGCGATCTCCCGCCAGTCGGTCTCGCCGGCGCTCGGGGCCTGTGCATGGCAGGCGGCGATCGCCGCTTGCAGCTGGTATGGCCCCGGCCGCCGCAGTCGCACGGCGCGGTCGAGCAGCTTGCACGCCTCCTCGATCGCGGCGGTGTCCCAGAGTTCTCGGTTCTGGTCCTCGAGCGTCACGAGCTCGCCGGCGCCGTGACTCGCGCCGCTTGTCGTGAGTTCTGGAGGAGCATCAGGCTGAGCAGCCCCAGCGCCTCGGGCTCGTCTGGCATCAGCTCCGCCAACAGTCGCCCCAGCCGGATCGCCTCTGCGCACAGCTCTCTGCGGATCAGCTCATCGCCCGCGCTGGCGCCGTAGCCCTCGTTGAACAACGCGTAGACCACCGCCAGCACCGCCCGCAGCCGCTCTTGCAGACGGGTGCGCGGCGGGCACCCGGTAAGGGATTCCCGCGTCGGCGATCTTGCCCTTGGCGCGCGGCGGCCGCTTTGCCATCGTCTCGTGTGGGACCAGGAACGCGCGAGCAATCTCAGGCGTCGTCAGGCCCGCGAGCGTGCGCAGCGTCAGCGCCACCTGGGACTCGACCGGCAGCGCCGGGTGGCAACACGTGAACATCAGCCGCAGCCGGTCGTCCTCAATCCCGCTGTCGTTAGCCTCAGCCTCTGGAGATGGGCGGGCTGTCATCGCGACCTCCTTCAGCTTGGCCTGCGCGACGGCGCTTCGGCGCAGCCGGTCGAGCGCCCGGTGGCGAGCTGTCGTCTTCAACCAAGCCGCCGGGCTGGTCGGGATTCCGTCACGGGGCCAGCGCGCAAGCGCGCGCTCGAACGCGTCCTGGGCGCACTCCTCGGCCAAATCCCAGTTCCCCGTGACCCGGATGAGGTAGGCGACGACTCGCCCCCAATCCGAGCGGAACGCCTCGGCGACCGCCGCCTGCGCCGCGGTTAGATCTCCCACACCGGCCTGACCTCGATCGTGCCGTAGCGGGCGCCCGGATTTCGCGAGGCGATCTCGATCGCCTCATCGAGATCGTCGCACTCGATCATGTAGAAGCCGGCGATCTGCTCCTTGGTCTCCGCGAACGGCCCGTCGGCGACCACGAGACCCTCGTCGCGTACCCGCACCGTCGTCGACAGCGTCGTCGGCCGCAACCGCTCGCGGGCGATCAAAACCCCACGTGCCTTCATCTCGTCCTGGAACGCCGTGAACTCGGCGTACCGCCGCTCGGCGCCTTCCTCACTCAGCTCTCGGTCCTCGTCAATGCACACCAGCAACGCGTAGCGCATGGGTCTCGTCTCCCGGTCGTTCGTTTCCAAGTCTTTCAAGCAAATGACCGAGGCGGGGCGGCATGAGCCGCCCTGCCTCCACCGCGGCTTCACTGTGCCGTGACGAAGAAGATCACCTGCTCGTCCGCGATCTTCTGGGTCTCGTCGAGCCGGTACAGGCGCGCTCCGTGGAGCGTCATCTCCGGCGAGTCCGGACCAAGCTTCACGCGAGAGGTGACCTGCAACAGCGCCCGCGCGTCGTCGCCGATCGCCGAGTTCACACGGGTTGTGCCCGGCAGCACGACCTGCCCGAACTGGATGAGACCGTGCATGTACTGCTCGCTTCCGGTCGTATCGGCCTTCGGCGCATCGGGGTCGACGCTCGTCACGACCACATGCACTTCCGGCGCCAGGGCGGCCCGCGCCCTGTCGTAGTCGTGATTGCCCCACGCATCGATGTGCGCGCGAGCAACTGCAACGGCGGTTGGTTCCTGCTGAGAGGACATTGCGACCCTCCTTGTGGGAAGCGGTGGATTGCTCTTCGGCCCTCAGACGAACGGGAACGGTTCGAAAAGGACATCCCGGCACGACAACCGCATCGACCACTGCGAGATCCGCGCACGAACGCCACAGTCATCACGTGACGGACGCTCGCGGCCGGAGGGCGCCCAGGCACATTGCGAGGAGGTAGCCTCTCCGGCGTGCGCGACCTCAAGATGGCGGCCGACGACGAGCGGGTGCGGGGCGCGGTCGAGGATTGGCGATGATCGGAGACGTCCTCTGGAGCCCACGTGCCGACTGGCCACAGGCCACCGAAATCGGCCGCTACATGAGTTGGCTGCGGGATCACCGTGGCCGAGACTTCGGGTCCTACGACGCGCTGTGGCGCTGGTCGGTCGACGACCTCGAGGGGTTCTGGGGGTCGATCTGGGACTTCTACGCGATCCGTGCGCACGCGCCATACGAGCGGGTGCTGGGGCGCCGCACGATGCCCGGCGCGGAGTGGTTTCCCGGCGCCAGGCTCAACTACGCAGAGCATTTGCTGGGTACCGACGCCGACACCGACCGCATCGCCGTCGTGGCGCGCTCGCAGACGCGGCCACAGGTCGAGCTGAGCTTCGGTGAGCTGCGCGATCAGGTCGCGCGGGCGCGGGCGGGATTACAGCGCCTCGGGGTCGGTCCGGGTGACCGCGTGGTGGGCTATCTGCCCAACATCCCGGAGACGCTCGTGGCGTTCATCGCCACCGCCAGCCTGGGCGCGATCTGGGCCACGTGCGCGCCGGAGTTCGGCAGCCGCAGCGTGGTCGACCGCTTCTCGCAGATCGATCCGAAGGTGATGCTGGCCGTGGGCGGCTATGGCTATCGCGACAAGTACATCGACCGGCGCGGCGAGGTGGAGACGATCCGCAGCCGTCTGCCCTCGCTCGAGCACGTGGTGTGGGTTCCCTACGGGGAGGCGCGGTTGGAGGAGGCGACCTCGTGGGAGCAGCTATTGGCGGAGCCCGCGCCGCTCGAGTTCAGCCCGGTCGCGTTCGATCATCCGATCTACGTCCTGTTCTCCTCGGGAACGACCGGGTTGCCCAAGGCCATCGTGCACGGCCACGGCGGGCAGTTGATCGAGCACCACAAGAATCTGGGACTGGGCTGGGACCTCAAGCCCGGCACCAGGCTGCTGTGGTTCTCGACCACGGCGTGGATGATGTGGAACGCGCTGGTCTCGGGGCTGCTGCTGCGCGCCTCGATCGTGATGCTCGACGGAGACCCCAACTGGCCGGACCTGTTCGAGCAGTGGCGGCTGGCCGAGCGCCTGAAGGCGACGACGATGGGGGTTTCCCCGCCGTACCTGATGGCCTGCCGCAAGGCGGGACTGGCTCCCGGGCGGGATCTCGATCTGAGCGCGTTGCGCGTGCTCTGCACGGCCGGCTCGCCGTTGCCGGCGGAGGGATACCGGTACGTGTACGAGCAGTTTCCCGACGTTCTGCTCAACAACGGGTCCGGCGGCACCGACGTCTGCACCGGGCTGGTCTCCGGCTCGCTCGCGCAGCCGGTCTACGAGGGCGAGATCTCCGGGCCCTGTCTCGGGGTAGACGCCCAGGCCTTCGATGAAGACGGCAACCAAGTGATCGGCGAGCTCGGGGAGCTCGTGATCGTCAAGCCGATGCCGTCGATGCCGGTGACGCTGTGGAACGATCCCGACGGCTCGCGCTATCGGGCCTCGTACTTCGACCGCTATCCCGGGATCTGGCGCCAGGGCGACTGGATTCGGTTCACCGAGCGAGGCAGCTGCGTGATCACCGGTCGCTCCGACGCCACGCTCAACCGGGGCGGGGTGCGGCTCGGGACAGGTGAGTTCTACGGCGTGGTCGAGGAGTTCCCAGAGATCGTCGATGCGCTGGTGATCCACCTCGAGGACGCGGCGGGCGGCATGGGAGAGCTGACCCTGTTCGTGGTCCCGGGGCCGGGAGCCGAGCTCGACGACTCCCTGCGCGAGCGGATCGCGGGCTCCCTGCGCGGGCAGCTCTCGCCGCGCCACGTCCCCGACGCGATCGTCGCGGTGCCCGGGATTCCGCGCACGCTGACCGGGAAGAAGCTCGAGGCGCCGGTCAAGCGAATCCTTGGCGGGGAGGCGCCCGAGCGGGTGGCCAGCCGCGATTCGCTGGCCAATCCCGATGCGCTCGACGCGTTCGTCGAGCTTGCGCGCCGGCGTAGCGTCATGACGTTGGGGTAACGCTCGCAGTGACAGGTAACGACAAGCGGCCCACGGCCACGAGAGGGAAGGCATAGATGGCGGCAAGAAATCTCCAAGACGTACTCGATGAATCGGGGAACATCGTCGAGCTCCTGCGCAATTCGCAGATCGGCGCGTATATCTATCCCGTCGTCCCGTCCGAGTTCACCAACTGGCGCCGGGAGCAGCGTGCCTGGCGGGAGACCGCGGTCCTGTTCGATCAGTCCCACCACATGGTCAACCTGTTCTTGAGGGGACCGGACGCAATCAAGCTGATCTCCGACACGGGGATCAACAGCGTGGCCAACTTCCCGGTGGACATGGCCAAGCAGTTCGTGCCCACGACGCCGGCCGGGCACGTGATCGGCGACGGCATTCTCTTCCATCTGGACGAGGAGGAGTTCGTGTGGGTGGGGCGCAACCCCGCGGCCAACTGGCTCCGCTATCAGGCGGAGACCGGCGGTTACAAGGTCGAGGCCGAGTACGACGACCGCTCGCCCTCGAGGCCGTACGGCAAGGCGGTGACCCGCAAGTACTGGCGCTTTCAGATCCAGGGCCCCAACGCGTGGCAGGTGATCGAGAAGGTCAATGGCGGGACCGTTGAGCAGCTGAAGTTCTTCCGTATGTCCACGATGAACGTGGCGGGCGAGCAGGTCCGCACGCTGCGTCACGGGATGGCAGGCGCCCCCGGGCTCGAGCTGTTCGGACCGTATGAGACCTACGAGAGTACGCGCGAGGCGATCCTCGAGGCGGGCCGCGAGTTCGGCCTGGAGCTGTGCGGCTCGCGTGCCTACGCGTCCAACACGCTCGAATCGGGCTGGATCCCCTCGCCGCTGCCCGCGATCTACACCGGCGAGGAGCTGCGCGGCTATCGGGAGTGGCTGGGTGCCGACAGCTACGAGGCCATCAACGCGTTGGCGGGAAGCTTCATCTCGGACAACATCGAGGACTACTACCTCAACCCCTGGGAGCTCGGATACGGGCCGTTTGTCAAGTTCGACCACGACTTCATCGGACGCGACGCGCTCGAGCGGATCGACAGCGAGGCGCAGCGCAAGAAGGTCACCCTGGCCTGGGCGCCCGAGGACGTCACCAAGATCATCAGCTCGCTGTTTGACACCGAGAGCGAGGGCTACCAGTTCTTCGACCTGCCCAACGCCAACTACGGCTCGTCGAACTTCGACTCCGTCCTCGACGCCGGCGGCACGATCGTGGGGTACTCGATGTTCACGGGCTACAGCGCCAACGAGAGGCGCGCGCTCTCGCTCGCGACGGTCGATCCCGAGGTCGAGATCGGCACCGAGGTGCGGGTCGTCTGGGGCGAGCCGAACGGGGGCTCGCGCAAGACGACCGTGGAGCCCCACGAGCAGATCGAGGTCCGGGCCATCGTCAGCCCGGTGCCCTACGCCGTCACCGCGCGGCTGGAATACGCGGAGGGGTGGCGGACGAGCGGCAAGCAGTGAAGGTCCGGGGTGAAGGCGTCGCGGCAACCGGCGGGCGCGGCACTCACCCACCCCCGGCGAGTCCGTAGAGCGCGGCGGCGTTGCCGACCAACACCGTCGAGCGGTCACGCTCGTCGAGCCGATCCAGCAGCACCGAGAAGCCGTCGCCGTGATCGTGCGGGTAGTCGCTCGCGTAGGCCAGGAGCGAGGGTGCGTCCATCATCCGCAGCAGCTGGTCGACCGCGACAGGATCCTGGGGGAGGTGTGCCGGCGCGGTGGTGGCGCGAAGGTGCTCGTTGACGTACTCGGACGGAGGCCGCCCGATCCAGGGAACCTCGCGCCACACGCCTCGCCGGTCCTTGTCAAAGCGCCACAACAGCGGTGACAGCCAAGCAAACCCGCACTCCATCAGCATCTCCTCGGCCTCTACCGGTCCGGCCACCTCAGGATCGACGAGATCATCACCCGCAGATACAGCCTCGAGCAGGTCAACGAGGGCTACCGGGATCTGCTCGACGGCAAGAACCTCCGCGGCGTGATCATCCATGAAAGCTGACCTGGGTTCGGCCGGGCGGGACCGTCGGTTTCGTGCGGGCGGGACCATCGGTGGGGCCGAGCATCGTGTATAAGCTGGCTTCCGGCCGCAACGCGAGGAGGAGATACACCCATGGCTGAGACGAACCCGCAAGCGGCGCCGCCGTCGACCGTTCCGGTTGAGGCCAAGCCATCGGAGGAGCCCACGGAGCGGCCCGAGGAGGAGCTCGCGGAGGCCGATCTGCTGGTCGAGGAGATCTCGATCGACGGCATGTGTGGCGTCTACTGACCGGATGAGCTTCGACCTCGAGCGTGCCTGGAGCCTCGACCGGCAGGTCGCTCTGCGGCCCGAGCCGTTCGGGGCGCTCGCGTATCACTTCGGGACCCGACGCCTTTCGTTTTTGAAGAGTCGCAAGCTCCTGGCGGTCGTGGAGGCGCTCGGTGAGCACGGGACGGCCATGGACGCCTGCCGGTCGGCGGGCGTGGGGGCCGAGGAGATGCCGGCCTACCAGCGAGCGCTGGAGACGCTGATGCGATCCGGCATGGTGGTCGAGCGGCGCAGCGGATGATCGAGGGGCACCCGATGAGCGAGATCGCCGCTCCAGGAGGCCGGATCGCCGCTCCAGGGGGTCGGCTGGTGGACCACTTCCAGGCGGGGCTCGACGCGCCGATCTGCCTGACCTGGGAGCTCACCTACGCGTGCAACCTCGCCTGCGTGCACTGCCTCTCCAGTTCCGGCCGCCGCGATCCGCGCGAGCTGTCCACATCGGAGTGCATGCGGATCGTCGACGAGCTCCAGCGGATGCAGGTGTTCTACGTCAACATCGGCGGCGGCGAGCCGACCGTTCGACGTGACTTCTGGGAGGTCGTGGAGTATGCCACCGCGCACGACGTCGGCGTCAAGTTCTCGACCAACGGGTCTCGCATCACGCCGCACGTGGCCCGCCGGCTGGCGAACAGCGACTACATCGACGTCCAGGTCTCGCTCGACGGCGCCTCCGCCGAAGTCAACGACGCGGTGCGCGGTCGCGGCTCGTACGCCACCGCGGTCCGGGCGCTGGAGCGCCTGGCAGACGCCGGCATGGCGAGCTTCAAGATCTCGGTCGTCGTCACCCGGGAGAACGTCGCACAGCTCGACGAGTTCAAGGCGATGGCCGACCGCTACGGCGCGCAGCTGCGCCTGACGCGGCTTCGGCCGGCCGGCCGGGGAGCGGACGTCTGGGATCGGCTGCACCCGACCGCCCGCCAGCAGCGCCAGCTGTACGACTGGCTGGTGGAGCGCGGCGAGCAGGTGCTCACCGGGGACTCGTTCTTTCATCTGGCGGCCTACGGCGATCCTCTCCCCGGCCTCAACCTGTGCGGCGCCGGTCGCGTCGTGTGCCTGATCGACCCGGTCGGCGACGTGTACGCCTGTCCCTTCGCGATCCACGACGCCTTCCTCGCCGGCAACATTCGCGACCCGGGGGGTTTTGCGAAGGTGTGGCGCGAGTCGGAGCTGTTCGCAGACCTGCGCCGGCCCCAGACCGGCGGCGCCTGTCTCTCGTGCTCGCACTTCGACTCGTGTGGCGGTGGCTGCATGGCGGCGAAGTTCTTCACCGGGCTCGAGCTCCACGGACCCGATCCGGAGTGCGTCCTGGGCCACGGGGCGTCGCTGCTGGACCTCCTGGGCGACCTCGAGGTTCCGCGGCCCGCGGTCGACCACTCCCGTCCGGGGCGCAGGAAAACGGCTTCGGCGTGCGAGCAGAGTCCGCTGGCCGGCCTCGAGGTCATCCGCTGATGTCGGGCGCTCTGGAGGTCATCCGCTGATGGCGGGCGCTCTGGAGGTCATCCGCTGATGGCGGGCGGCTGGTTCGAAACGGTGGCCGAGGCCCAGCGGCGAGCCAAGCGGCGGCTGCCCGCATCGGTGTACATGGCGATCTGGGCGGGCACCGAGCACGGTCTCACGCTCAAGGACAACGTCGAGGCGTTCGGAGAGCTCGGCTTTGCGCCGCACGTGGCCGGCTTGTCCTCCGAGCGCGACCTCTCGACCACCGTCATGGGCCAGCAGATCGCCCTGCCGGTGATCATCTCCCCAACCGGCGTGCAGGCGGTGCATCCCGAGGGCGAGGTCGCGGTGGCACGGGCCGCCGCCGCGCGAGGCACGGTCATGAGCGTGAGCTCGTTCGCCGGCAAGCCGGTCGAGGAGGTCGTCGCGGCCAACCCGCAGACCTTCTTTCAGATCTACTGGGCCGGGTCTGGAGAGCAGATCCTGCAGCGCGTGCAGCGTGCCAAGGCGGCCCGTGCCGTGGGACTGATCGTCACGCTGGACTGGTCGTTCTCCCACGGTCGCGACTGGGGCAGCCCGTCGATACCCGAGCAGCTGGATTTCAAGACGATGTTGAGGTTCGCGCCGGAGGCGCTGATGCGGCCCCGCTGGTTCTATCGCTGGGCCCGCACCGGAAGGCCGCCCGACCTCACCGTGCCCAACATGGCCGCGCCGGCGCAGCCGGCTCCCACCTTCTTCGGCGCCTATGGCGACTGGATGCAGACGCGGCCGCCCAGCTGGGACGATCTCCGCTGGCTGCGCCGGCAGTGGGACGGACCGTTCATGCTCAAGGGCGTGATGAGAGTCGACGACGCCAAGCGCGCCGTCGACCTGGGGGTCAGCGCCATCTCGGTCTCGAACCATGGCGGCAACAATCTCGACGGGACACCCGCCAGCATCCGTGCGCTCCCGGCGATCGCCGAAGCGGTGGGCGATGAGATCGAGGTGCTGCTCGACGGCGGGATCCGCCGCGGCAGCGACGTGGTCAAGGCGCTGGCGCTCGGCGCGCGGGCGGTCATGATCGGGCGCGCCTACCTGTGGGGACTGGCCGTCAATGGCCAGGCCGGAGTGGAGAACGTGCTCGACATCCTGCGCAGCGGGATCGACTCGGCGCTGCTCGGGATCGGGCGCGCATCGATCGCAGACCTCGGTCCGGGCGACCTGCTCATTCCCGATGGCTTCGGCCGACGGCTCGGCGTCTCGGACGAGCTGGTCGGCCGTGACGCGCTCGGGTGAGGCTCGGGCCACCGGCACCTTGGGATCCGCCCGCGCCTGACCTGCCGGTGGCGCTGGGTCCGACAGTGCGCGTGCTCGACGGCGGCCGGGTGCTCGTCGGGGGATCCCCGATGCGGCTGGTGTCGCTCACCGACGATGGCGCGAGGGTGGTGGCCGGCTGGCAGGAGCCCTCGCCGGTCGGCCGCCCGGCAAGCGTTCGCCGCCTGGCCCGTCGCCTGCTCGACGCGGGGATCCTGATGCCCCAACCCGTTCCGGAGCCCTCGACTTCCGACTTGACGGTCGTGGTCCCGGTGCGCGATCGGCCCGCGGCGCTCGAGCGGTGCCTGAACGCCGTTGTCGAGGGGTGTGCGGACTCGCCGGTCGTCGCGGTCGATGACGGCTCGATCGCTCCCGTGAGCGCGCCCGCCGCCGGCGGCCGCGGCGAGGTCCGGGTGATCCGCCATCCCGTCGCTCGTGGGCCTGCCGCGGCTCGCAACTCCGGCCTCGCGGCGTGCTCGTCGCCCTATGTGGGCTTCGTCGACTCCGACGTCGTCGTCCCGGCGGGAGCAGCGGGGCGCCTGCTCGGCCACTTCGCCGACCCCTGCGTCGCCGCCGTGGCGCCGCGCGTGCGCGCGCTGACGCGCGCCCCCGGCCTGATCGGCGGCTACGAGGAACGTCACTCGGCCCTCGACATGGGACCCGCAGGGGGGCTCGTCGCGCCCGGGCGCTCGCCGTCGTACGTGCCGGGCACCGTACTGTTCGTCCGCCGCAGCGCCATCGGCGACGGGTTCGACGAATCGTTGACGGTCGGCGAGGACGTCGACCTGGTGTGGCGGCTGTGCCGGGCGGGCTGGCGGGTCCGCTACGCGCCGGAGGTCGAGGTCTGGCACGAGCAGCGGACACGGCTGCGCGACTTCGTCGCCCGCAGGTACCTGTACGCCCGCTCGACCGGCCGGCTCGCGCGGCGCCATCCCGACGCTCTGCCGGCGATGCGGGCCAGTCCGATGCTCGCGCTACCGTGGATCCTCGTGCTGAGCGGACGTCGCCGAGCGGCGCTGATCATTGCGGCCGGCGCGTTCGCGCGCACAGGCTGGCGGCTGCGGAACTTGCCGTCCTCGCGTCTTGCGCTCGCCGGCGCGCTCGCCGTTCGTGGCCTCGGCGCCACCGGGTTGGCGCTGGCGCATGCCGCCAGGAGGGCGTGGGCGCCGCCGCTGCTGCTGCTTGCCATCGGGCGTCCGGCGGCGCGTGCCCCGCTGCTCGCCGCGTTTGCGATCCCGTTCCTTGCCCGGGGAAGGGCCGGCGGCGATCTCCGCGCGAGGCTCGGCGATGTGCCGATCGGGCTCCTGGAGGAGGCGCTCGCGGCGGTGGCGACGTGGGAGGCCTGCCTGCGCGAGCGAACGATCCGGCCGCTGCTGCCGTCCTGGCGGTCGCCCGATTCCGTCGCGACGTGAGCCGCGTAGCGCTCGTGACCGGGGCCGCTCGCGGAATCGGCGCCGCCACCGTGACCGGGTTGGCAGCGGCGGGATGGAGCGTCGTCGCCGTCGACCGCTGCGCCGACGACCCCCGACTTCCGTACCACCTCGGAACCGAGGAGGAGCTGGAGGAGGTTGTCGCGCGGGCCCGCGCGCTCGGCGGGGGCGAGGAGTCGGTGCGCTCGGTCGTCGCCGACGCCGCCTCCAGCGAGGACATGGGCCGGTCGGTCGAGCGCGCCGAGCGGGACTTCGGTGGAGTCGACGCCGTGATCGCGGTGGCGGGGGTGATCGCCGGCGGCGTCCCTCTCTGGCAGATGCCGGCGCAGCAGCAGGATGCGGTGCTCGAGGCCAACCTCAAGTCGGTGCTCGTCGCGGCAGAAGCCGGGATCCCCGCACTGCTACGCCGTCCCGAACCGCGCGCGGGGCGCTTCGTGGCCGTGGCGTCGGCGGCCGCCACCCGTGGCCTCCCGATGCTCGCCGCCTATTGCGCGGCGAAAGCCGGGGTCACCGGCCTGGTCCGGGCTCTGGCGGCCGAGCTGCGCGGCACCGGGGTGACCGCAAACGCCGTCAGTCCGGGCTCGACCGCCACCCCGATCCTCGATGAGAGCGCCCGCCTGTACGGCCTGGAGTCCCCCGAGGCGTTCTCCTCACAACAGCCGATCGCGCGCCTGATCCTCCCCGACGAGGTCGCAGCCACGATCGTGTGGCTCGTCGGTGGCGCCACCGACGCCATCACCGGCGCCAGCATCCCCGTCGACGGGGGGCTGTCGCTGTAGCGATCGCCTGATGTCGCGGGGACCGCCGGATGTCGCCGGAGATCCGCCGGATGCTCCGGAGATCCGCCGGATGCTCCGGAGATCCGCCGGGTGTCGTCGTAGCGATCCGCCGGATGTCGCGGGGGAACCGCCGGGTGTCGTCGTAGCGATCCGCCGGATGTCGCGGTCGCGACCGCCCCATCGCCGCGTCCGGCGCTCAGTCCTCCCCGCGCTCCTGCCTGCCGTTGTGGTCGCGCCCGAGGAAGGTGTTGGCCCACGCGCTGGTTCGCGACAGCGCGTTGTCCTTGATCACCACGGGGCCGTCGAGCATCGTCTCCTCCTCGCCGTATGCCTTCAACCGCTCGTAGGCCTGCGACCAGATGCACTCGGAGTCGTAGACCTCGCACAGCCCGTCGCGGGTGCCGCCGCAGGGACCGTTGCGCTGGTTCTTTGCACAGGTCGACTCGGGACAGACGTAAGCGATGTCGGGGAGCGAGCAGTCGCCGCAGTCCAGGCAGTCGAACATGGGCACCTTGGCCGCTTGCTCGACGGCGTGCGCGGCGCGGCCGACCGCGGCGGGTGCGCGGTCGATCGCCTTGTAGAGCGCACGACCGGCAGGAAACAGGGGCGCGTCCTCGGCGAACACGGCCTCGTGCATCCGGCGACTGAAGCGGTACTTGACCGGCACGCGCAGATCGGTCCGCCGCTCTCGCTTTGACTTGAGGTAGGAGGCGCTTGGGACATCGGATGAGAGTCGCGTCTCGGGGTCCGGCTCGAAGAAGTAGAACTCGTCGGGGAACGGATACTGGATCTCGCCCGCCAGCTCGCGCCAATCGTCGCCACTGTATTGCTGGGCCTGGTCCAGGATCTCGCCGAACGTCGCGGCCGGAGCGTGGCCGCCGAGGTAGACCCCGGCAAAGCCGAGACCGCGCGACACCGCCACGTGCTTTGCGGCCAGATCGATGAAGAACGAGCGCCCCTTATCCGGGCTGGCCCCCTGGCGCTCGGCGAGCGCGAGCAGCTCATCGGTGACCACCACACCGGGGATCCTGCCGGCGTGGAAGGCGCGGGCCGCCACGGGGGAGAGAAGGTAGACGTTGGCCAGGATGTGAAGGGGTAAGGCCTCGCGCCTGACCCAGCGCAGCAGCTCGTCATCCTTGCGGGTGTCATAGCCGATCTGGTTGATGACAAAGCGGGCTCCCGCTTGCACCTTCTTTCGCAGCTTGAAGTACTGCGGCACCACCTCGCGCTCGAGGCGCTTGTGATTGGTCACGACGCACCCCAAGAAGAAGTTGGTGCGGTCGAGCTTGGCCCCCTGACGACGTTCGTCGCTCATCCCTTCGTTCATGTCCGAGAACAGGCGAAGGAGCCCAACGGAGTCGATGTCGAACACGGGGGCCGCCTGCCCCTTGTGACCAGCGGCGGGATAGTCGCCGGACAGCGCAAGGATGTTGCAGAAACCCTCCGATCCCAGCTTCCACCCCCGGCTTTCGGCGGCGTTGCGGTTCCAGTCCTTGCAGGACAGGTGAATGATCACCTCCTGCCCGCCCGAGATGAGTTCGGTCCCCAGCGTGTCCGGCGCGAGCATGGCGTGGCCGCCGGGATTGTCGGTGATCGAGAGCACGTCGATCCGCGGGTCGGCCGCGAGCTCCCGTGCGTTCGCCACCTGCTCGCGGCCGCTCTTCGCCGTCAGCAAACCGCGGCTCGTCACCAGCTCCGCGGCGACGGCGAAGCAGCCCGGGCGCCCGATCTGGTCTCGTAGCGCAGGCACTTCAACGCGCCCGCACGCAGCGACGATGTCGTTGGCTCAATTGACCGGCCATGTTATCGACAAAGGTTTGCCGCAACCGTCCCTCGCCGAGGCGACGCACGCGGATGGCGAGCCGATCTCTCAGGCGAACTTGCGCCGAGGCCCGACCGTCGCTGGGATTCACCGTGCTCGGCGCCTAGCTTTCGCTGGCGGCATGGATTTCAGTGTGACCCGAGGAGAAGGATCAGATGAGCGTTTGGGGACATGTCTTCGCGGCGATGTACGACCGGATGCTGGCCAAATCCGAGGCCGACGGTCTCCGGGCGCACAGGCAGGCGTTGTTGAGTGTCGCCGCCGGCGACGTGCTGGAGATCGGCGGCGGCGCCGGGGCGAACCTGCCGTTCTACACCGGCAGGGTGCGGACCCTCACGATCACCGAGCCCGAGAGGCCGATGGCCCGGCGGCTTGAAAAGCGAATCGAGCAACGCAAGCCCGAGGCGAAGCTTCTGCGCGCGCCGGCTGAGGATCTGCCGTTCAACGATGAAAGCTTCGACGTGGCCGTCTCCACGCTGGTGCTCTGCACGGTCGACAATCAGCCCCGGGCCCTGCGGGAGCTGCGCCGCGTCCTGCGTCCCGGCGGTCGTGTGCTGTTCGTCGAGCACGTTCGCTCCGATGACGAGAGGCTCGCCCGCCGGCAGGACCGCCTGGTGCCGCTGCACATCCGCATCGGCCACGGCTGCCACCCCAACCGGCCCACGCTCGACGGCATTCGTGCTGCCGGGTTCACCGTCACGCAGCTCACTCACGACACGCTCAAGCACGCAGCACCGGTGGTGCGCCCCCTGATCGTCGGCGTCGCGGAGCGCTGCCACACGTAGTGGGGCGCTTCGCGCGTCGCTCATCCCCGTCCCCCGCTGTCGTAATGTCGCGGCGATGGTGACGATCGAGTGGTTCGAAGGCTCGCGTGCGCAGCTGGCAGACCTTTTCGCGTTGGCCGATGACTCGCCCGCTCGAGTGCAGGACTACCGCGATCTCGGGCGGGTGCTGGTGGCACGAGACGGGCCTGCCGTGATCGGCCACCTGCAGCTGATCGCCGGCGAGGGCGACGAGGCGGAGGTGAAGAGCATCGCGGTTCGCGAAGAGCGCCAGGGCGCCGGGGTCGGACGGATGCTGCTCGCGCGCGCCATAGCGATCTGCCGTGCGGAGCAGCGCTCGACGCTGCTCGTCGCCACCGCGGCTGCCGGCACGCGCGTGCTGCGCTTCTACCAGTTACTCGGGTTCCGGCTGCTGCGCGTGGAGCGAGATGTATTTACTCCGGAGGCCGGCTACCCGAGGATCGACATCGATGGTGTTGCACTCCGGGACCAGGTCTGGCTCTCGCTGAGCCTGCTGGGCCCGCCTCGACCGAGCCACCGCGCGCGAGCCCTGCAACTGCGCGTGGCCCGGCACACGGAGCGCCTCGACGAGCTCGTCGAGTTCTACCGGGATGGCCTCGGCCTGGCGGAGATAGGCGGCTTCCGGGATCACCACGGCTATGACGGCGTGTTTTTCGAGCTGCCGGGCATCGGCAGCCACCTCGAGTTCACCGCCGGCGGCGGCCACGCCGCTCCCGTGCCACATCCCGAGTCACTGCTCGTGCTGTACCTCGGGGACGAGGAGGCGGTGCAGACAGTCTCGACCCGCCTCGGGACCGATCCGGTCGCTCCGGCCAACCCGTACTGGGCCGAGCATGGAACGACGTTTCAGGATCCGGACGGTTTTCGCGTCGTCCTCGTGCCTGAGCGCTGGGAGCCCTAGCGCAAACAGCTGCCGCGACGAATCGAGAGACACGGCGCGCCAGGCAGCAATTGCTCGAGGCGGCGGACTTCGCGGAGGCCGCGCGCCTGCGCGACCAGGAACGCGATCTCCACGAACACGGCCGCGTGAATCGAGGCTCCGAACACGAGCTGCTCGACACAGTCCGCCGGCACCTCGGCATCCCCAGCCCCCCGGCGACGTAGACCGCCGGGGGGATCCTGGACCTGTTGCGATCGTTGGCGGGGGCCTCCTCGGCTCGCTGCAAGCCCGGAGACTTAAGAGGCGTCCGTCAGGTCGAGTCCTCGTCTGATCTCCCCAGCCAACACATACGCATCCCCGATCTTGAGCATGTGGTCGAAGTACAGCTGCGGATGCTCGTTGGTCTCCTGGTTGTAGAGGCAACCCTGAAACCAGCCCTGCTGGCGCATCAGGCTCACCACCGGCATCACCTCGGAGCTCTCCATCGAGAAGTCAGGCCCGACCGCCGCGCTCGAGCCTGAGGACGACAGCGGCTTGAACTGCACCTCGGTTGAGATGTTGGCCTCGGGTGACACTCGGATGCCGTCGATCACGATGGTGTCGGTGCGATCGATCGTCACCGAGACGACACCCTCGTCGCCGACCTCAGCATCGCCATGGAGGATCGACGCGAGCCGATCGGGATCGAGCGGGGTGGTCGGATTCGAAGGCATCGTCTGCGGGAGGGGCGTCGAGGTGGCCTCCAGGACGTTGTGAACCGCTTGCGCGAGCTTGAGCGGGTTGCCCTCGCCACGGAAGTGGATAAACCACACGTTCGGATTAGTCTCGATGTAATGCTGGTGAAACGCCTGGAAGATGAGGCCGTTGGCGATGATCGCGTCGATCACCGGGTTGGCCTCCTCGGGCTTGAGCGCGATATCGCCGTTGAAGAACGCCTGGCCGTATCCGAGTGGCTGGAAAGTCAGCGTGCCGTTGATCTCGAACGCCGGCGTAAACGTGACGCCGAGCGGCCCGGACACATCGCCGATGTCCTGACGTTCGATTTCGATGCTGAGCACTCCGTTGGTGACGGTGCCCTCCGCCCGAACGATCTGTTGAATCTGATCCGCGGGCAGATCGCCATGCTGCCCGCGGTGGCGATCATCGTGGGCGGTGGCGGCAGCAGTCAACGGCGTGGCGGCGGAGAGCGCACTGCCCACGGCTACCCCACCACCGAGTGCCAGAGCCCGACGACGACTGATGCGCGGGCTGAGATCGGGGTGCGACATGGGAACTCCTGTCCTAGTAGGTCAACACCCCGGAATTTAGGGGGCTGCTGGAATCCTTCCCCCGCATGCTTGAAAAAAACATCGAACAATCAACCCGAGGCGGTCCCGACCAGACCCTGGGTCGGTGGGCTCTTTCATGATCCCGTTGGACCCGCCGCAGATCGACCCGCCGCACCCCTATGGACGCGGGTGCCGCCAGCGCGTGCCGCTCCGGGATCGACGCAACAGCGGATATGGTTTGACAACGATGCGACCAACCCGTCGGATGTTGCTCGCGGTGTCCGTGTGGCTGATCGCGTTTGTGATGGTGATGCCGGTCGCGGGGGCGGACGCGAAGGGGACGGCGTGCTCGATCGTCCCGGGAGCGTCCGCGCTCGGCGGCCCGACGAACAACGCCGCCTGGCGCGCCGGCCTCGAGCAGCGCACGGCGGTCTATGACCGTCTGCCCGGGGCAAAGCCAAGGGCCTCGCGGTGGGTCAGTCCCGGCGACGCCCCGTGGCTGCTCGTCCTCGGCCGTGTACATGCGGCCGGCGGCCGCTGCTGGGCGCGGGTGCGGCTACCTTGGCGACCCAATGCGGCGGCGGGGTGGGTCAACGCCAACCACGTCCTGCTGCAGCGGAACCCGTGGCGCATCGATGTGTCGACGGGTCGGCGCACGCTCACTCTCTTTCACGCGGGGGTCACGATTCGCACCGTGCGGGTTGTCGTCGGCAAAGCGAGTACGCCCACGCCCGCCGGTCTCTTCGCGGTTGCGTGGGCGGTGCCGTGGCATCCCACCGACTTCCTCGGGAGCTGGGTCCTGCTCCTGACCGCGCACAGCGATGTGCTGCAGCAGTTCGACGGTGGCGACGGGACGGTCGGCATCCATGGCCGCGGGGGAGCGAGTCTTGCAGATCCGCTGGGCTCCGCTCGCAGTCACGGATGCATCCGGCTGGCGAATGACAGCATCGACTGGCTTGTGCACACCATCGGCCGCGACCGCCTCCCGGGCACCCCGGTTGAGGTCAGCTGAGTCTCGCGAGGGGACGCTCCTGAGCGCGATCGGGACGATGCTCCGACCGGTCTTTGCTCGCAAGGTCGAGGGAGCCGGCGGCTGCGTCCTACGCCGGTAGGAGCGTGAGCGCCTCGCGGTGGCGCGGACGCAACAGCGCAAAGTGCCGATGGTCGAGGCTGGCCAGCTTGGGTTCGTCCAACCGTTCGACGACGGACAGAACGGCGGCGTCAACGAAGCCCATGTCGGCGTCAGCGTATCGATCGCACAGTTCGCGCACTCGTGCGTAATCGGCGGCCTGTAGGTCCTCGATCGCGTATGCGCCATCCTCGATGTCGGCGAGGAGCGCGACCAGAACCCCCGGATGCAGGCGCTGGTGGACCCAGTAGTCGACCTCGACCAAGACTGGAGCCGGGATCACGAGCGCTTCGTCGGCCGACTCGATCAATGACCGGCAGGTCCGATGATCCGCGTCCGAGCGGTCGAGCGATGCGTACAGAGGTCCCGTGTCGAGGATCAGCGCCACGCCCGGGGCTCCGGCCGCTGCACCGTCGTGCGGCGGGCGGTGTCGGAAGATCCGGAGTCGCCGACGCCGAGGCTCCGAGGAACGGGGCGGTCGCGGGCGACACGCTCCTCGAGGGCCTCCCGGACAACCGTCGCCATCGAGACGCCCCGATCGGCGGCGATCCGACGGAGGCGATCATGGAGCTGCTCAGGAAGCATCAACGTTGTGCGTTGCATGACATAATGATATCGCTATGAGCATAACTCGCCTCGGGGAGGCGAGGCTAATATCCGCCCGTGCTCGCTGATCTTCCGGGCGCGGCCTGGAACAACTGGGTCGGCAACCAGTCGTTCACTCCCGGCCATGCGGCGGCGCCCCGCGACGAGGAGGAGACCGCGGCCCTCGTGCGCGGCGCCTCGCAGCGCGGTTCGGGTGTTCGGGTAGCCGGCGCCGGGCACTCGTTCACGCCGATTGTGAGCACGGACGGGCTGCTGCTGGACCTGTCTGCGCTGAGCGGAGTCGTTGCGGCAGATCGGCAACGCAAGCGGGCGACGGCGCCGGCGGCGACGCCGATCCGAGACTTCTACGAGCCGCTCTGGCGCGAGGGACTGGCCCTCAAGAACCAGGGAGACATCGATACCCAGCAGATCGCCGGCGCGGTCGCGACCGCAACGCACGGCTCGGGCATCCGGAACGTCTGCTTCTCGGGCGTCGTGCGAGGCGTTCGGCTGGTCACCGCGACCGGAGAGATCCGCGACATCGGCGAGGGCGAGCCCGAGCTCCTGCGCGCGGCGCAGGTCTCGATCGGGATGCTGGGGGTGATGACCCGGCTCGAGCTTGAGGTGACCGACGCCTACCGACTGACCGAGCAGATCGATCTGTGGCCGTGGCAGGAGGTGCTGGAGCGCTGGGACGAGCTCGTGCACGAGCATCGCCATTTCGGCTTCTTCTGGCTCCCGGCAGAGGAGTCGGCCGCGCTCTACAACCTCTCCTCACACGGCCAATCGATGGCGGACCAGTGCTACGTGAAGATCTACGACGAGGCCGCGCCCGATCAGCCCGACAGCGCCACGCCGGGGCATCGGACCGACCGCTGCTACCGCATCTACCCGATGGTCTATGACCCAAATTTCCACGAGCTCGAGTACTTCGTCGCGCTCGAGCACGGACCCGAGGCACTGTCGGCGATGCGTGAGCTGATGCTGCGCAGCCTCCCCGACTCGATCTACCCGCTCGAGGTGCGCACGGTCGGCCCCGACGACGCATACCTGTCTCCGAACTACAAGACCGCCACCACGGTGATCTCGGTGTCGGGCAAGCCGGGCACCGACTATTGGGATTACCTGCGCTCCGTCGACGCGCTGCTCTCGCAGTTCTCGGCGCGCGTTCATTGGGGGAAGCTGCATTTCCTCACGCCGGAGCGACTTCACGCGCTGTATCCCGAAGCCGACGTGTTCATCAAGCTACGGCGGGAGCTCGATCCGGGCGGGATCTTCCTCAACGATCACCTGCGCGAGCTGTTTGCGTGACCCACGCCCGACGAGCTGTTTGCGGGACCCACCCCCGATAACGTCCCGACCGGCGTGTCTGGAAGGTCCGCCGGGACGTTCCCGTTCCACCACGACGGCAACGTCCCGAGCCTCGGGTAGATCGCGTCGGCTGGGCCGTTATCCGGTGAGTGTCTCGCCTACCCGCGCCGGCGCGCGGCCGTCGCCGACGCGCTGACTCGCGGCCAGTGGGCCGTGGACGCCGCGATCGTTTCAGTCGTACAGCCCGAGGCGATAAGCGACGCCCGCGGCCTCGGTGCGGCTGCGGACATCGAGCTTCATCAGGATCCGCGAGACATGGACGCTCGCCGTCTTCTCGGCCATGAACAGCTCTGCGGCGATCTCGCGATTGGTTGCGCCGCGGGCGATCAGCTCGAGCACCTGGCGCTCGCGTGGCGTCAGACCGAACGGATCGTCCGCGGCGACCTCGGCCTCTTCCGGCTCGGGGATGACGTCGGCCGCCGGCTGCAGTCGGGCCCGCGCGATCAGACCCTCGACCTCGTCGCGCAGCCAGCCGGCGCCCAGCCGCGTCGCGGTCGCATGGGCCTCGCCGGCGGCGGTGGCGGCGGCGACGCGGTCGCCGGCGTTTGAATACGCCTCGGCCTCGCGGAAGCGAGCGAACGCCGCGGGGTAGGGGCGCTCGAGCTTGGTCCAGGTCCGCGCGGCGGCGGCGTAGGCGCCGGGGTCGGCGGCCCCGGCCGCTCGGGTGTGCTCCGCCCGCGCGTTGCGCAGCCAGGCGACCTCTAGCGGACCATCGTTACCGGCCGCGGCCTCCGCACGCGCGACGTGGATGTCCGCGTCCTGCAGCGCCGCGCGCTCATCTTCGGGTTCTCCCAGGTCACGCGCCCGCTGCGCGGCATCGGCCTCGACCGTCGTCCCGACCGCGCTCATCCGTGCCAGCCTGGCGTCGTCGTCGGTCCGGGTCTCAATCCGGTCCAGGGCGACATGCACGGCCCTGCGCGCCGCCGTGAGGTCCCCCTCGCGACGCTCCAGCTCGGCGCGCAGCGCGCCGAGCACGCCGGTGAACTGTGGCTCGTCCATCGCGGCGCCGACGTCCGCCGCCTCGTTGAGCAACACACGCGCGGCGGCATGGTCGCCGCGGCCGAGCGCGAGCTCCGCCCGCCTGAGGTCGAGGTTGACGAGGGTGTTGCCGATCTGGCGGCCGCCGATCGAGCCGAGGATCGCGTCCGCCTGCGCCCAATCTCCCGCCTCGATCGCGAGCTCGCCGTGCAGGATCACTAGCCAGACGGCGTTGGTCCGCAGGTCACCGGCCAGTCCCTCCTGCACCACGGCGCGCGCCTCGCCGAGCCGGCCGGCGAGATGCAGCGCGTCGGCGAGGTTGACGTAGGCGGAGATCTGCTGCCAGGGAAGGCCGACCCCTTTTGCCAGCGCCAGCGCCTCGCGCAGGGTCGCCGCCCCCTGGTCGACGTTGCCGAGAGCCATCAGCGACGTTCCGAGCGCGTTCAGCGCGCGGCCGCGCAGGCTCACGTCGCCAAGCACGTCGGCGGCGGTCAGGGCCTCGCGTGCCACCTCGACGGCGTGCTTGTGCTTGCCCCGCAGCATCAAGCTCTTCGCCTGCGAGGCGAGCAGCATCCCTCGCTCGGGCGACATCTCGCCGGGCGGCAGGAGCGAGACGGCGTGCTCGATCGTCGCAAGCGATTTCTCACCGTGGCCGAGGTGCCACTGCGCCTCGCGCAGCGTCTCCAGCAGGCGCGCGGCCCGACGGGGGTCGGCGCGCTCATCGACGAGCGCGAGGGCCGCGCGGGCGAGCGCCGCCTGCCGCTGAGAATCGCCCTCCAAGCCGTGGTCTCGGGCCGCGCGACCGAGGATCGCCGCGCGGTCGGCGCCCGCGAGCGCCTCGGGATCGGGTACCCGATCGAACAGCTCGACCGCGCGCTCGAGCAGCGCCGCGGCCTGACCGTAGGCGTGCACGCGCTCGGCGGCGTCGGCGGCGTGCACCGAGGCGCCAAGCGCCGCCGGCAGGTCGCCCGCCGACGCGTAGTGATGCGCGATCGCGGCCGTGACGTAGACGCTCAATCCGTCGCGCTTGGCGAGCGCCTCGAGCGCCCGCGCGAGTCGCAGGTTGATCGCGGCCCGCTCGCCCGGCAGCAGGTCGGCCTCGACGACCTCGCGCAACAGCGCGTGGCGGAACCGATACCTGCCCTCGTTGCCGATTGCGAGGATGTGGTTGGCGACCGCCTCCCGAAGCGCGTCGTGCATGGTGTCGCGCTCAAGCCCGATCACGTCGACGAGCAGCTCGTCGTCGAGTTGCTGGCCGACGGCGACGACCCGCAGGACCTCCTGCGCCGGCGCGGATAGCCGTTCGACCCGCAGCATCAGCGCGTCGCGCAACGTCGGCGGCAACGCGCCGCGTCCGTCGCGACCCGCGGCGATCAGCTCCTCCACGAACAGCGGATGGCCCTCGGACCGCGCGAACACGCGCTCCACCAGCTCCAGGTCCGGCGGCGCGTCCAGCAGGTCCCCGAGCTGCAGCGAGAGCTCCTCGCGCGTCAGCGGCGGCAGCTCGATTCGCCGGCAGCCGGCGTGGCGCTCGAGCTCGGCCAGCAGCGGGCGCAGCGGATGGCGGCGGTGCAGCTCGTCCGACCGGTAGGTCGCGACGACGAGCACCCGCTCCCGGCACAGGCTTCGACCGAGGAACACGACAAACGCGCGCGTGGCGCGGTCGGCCCAGTGCAGGTCCTCGATCGCGAGCAGCACCGGGGCGTCCTGGCCGAGACGATCGAGCAGCCACAGCAGCGCCTCGAACAGCCGCGCCTGCGCCGAGGGGTCGCCCGAGCCGGAAGCGCCGACCGCGCCGTCTCCGAGCCCCGGCAACAGGGTGGCGAGTTCGACGCGCACCGACGGGGGAAGCTCCTCCAGCACCGGGTCCCGGGAGCGCGCCAGCGAGCGCAGCACCGCGACCAGCGGCGCGTATGGCAGCTCGCCTTCGCCGAGCTCGACGCAGTCTCCGCTGAGCGCCCGGGCGCCCGCCGCGCGGGCCCGTGCCGTGAGCTCTGAGAGCAGGCGCGTCTTGCCGACGCCCGAGTCGCCAGCGACGAACGCCAGCCAGGGACGTTCCGCGGCGGCGTCGTCAAGCGCGCCCTGGAGCTCGGCGAGCTCGTCGGAGCGGCCCACGAAGATCGAGCTGGTGACTCGTGTGGCCATCACCCAAGTATCGCGCCGCGGCGGGCGTCAAGAACCTCACATCAGGGTCTGGGCCAGGTTTGTGCTTCCGGGCTGCGGTCCTCGTCGGGCCCGGGGGCCTGGACGACGCCGTCGAGCGTCATGAACGTGGTCATCGTCAGTCGCACGTCCGTCTCCTGTCTGGTGGTCCGGGCAATCCATTAGGACGCACCAACACCTCGAAACTCATCGGAGCCACGTGTCAGGGGCGCTCCTGGTGGCCGCCTCGCCCATGGCACAACTGCATCATCCAGTGCGGCCATATGCCGCACTGGATGATGCAGTCCAGCTGAGGTGCCCGAATGGCCGGGCCCGGCTAGCAGCTACGGGGGGATCTTGGGGTTGGCGAGATTGCTCAACAGGCCCTGGCGAAAGCCGAGCCCGGCCCCGCCCCGCCGGCCCGGATCGACCCTCGTGATCCGTTCGCCGGCCGCGTGCCCACGCGACGCCCGCAGCGCTTGCGCGCCGAGGTACACGAGGTAGACCGCGCCGGCGAGCTTGAGCATCGTGAACGCGACCTCAGACTCGCGCACGAGTGCGGCGACGCCAAAGGCCGCGGCGCCCGTCCAGATCAGCAAGCCGGTATTGACGCCCAGCGAGGTTCCCAGCGCCGCACCGCGGCCGTGTATGACGGCGTTCTTTGTGACCAGCACCGTGTCCGGACCCGGCGCGAGGATCACCAGCAGCGAGATTCCGATGAACGGCCAGAGGTGGATGCCCATCTCAGAATGGTCTCACCTTGATCGTCGGGTTGTCGTGAGTCTCACCCGGATCGTCGGCTTGTCGTGAGTCTCGCCTGGATCGTCAGCACGGCGCGGGCTGGGCCCTCGAGAGCGACCGATGGCGGGGCGCGGCTACTGGAAGAGGATCAGCCTGTGCGCGAGAAACGCGAAGAACAGCGCCAGAAAGCTCCAGGTCAACGGCCAGGTCACCGTGCGAAAGAACGCGGTGTGCCAACGTCCGAAGCGGAGCACGTAGACGAAGATGATCAGTAGCAGGACCGCGTAGCAGGCGAGCGCCACACCAGCCGGCAGGGCCAGGCCGAGGATCGGAGCGACCACCAGTCCCAGCAGCAGCCACGCGGCGATCGTCAGGACATCGACCGAAAGACGGGTCCGCTCGCGCCCCACGATCGTGATGAACCCCGCGGCGCCGACCAGTGCCGCGGCCATGAAGACGCCCAGCCGCCAATGGGAGCTGAAGCCGAAGATGTCGCCCATCACCTCGCCTCCGCACCAGAGCAGCAGCGGATCGACGAAGCTGACCGCCACGTAGCAGGCGAACATGTCGGCCGAGGAATCCCAAGGGTTCCCGAACACCGGACGGCGGGGAACCAGCGCCTCTCTCAGCGCCGCCGGCGCAAGCGCCGCACGCAGGGAGCTCGTGTCGTTTGGTTCGATCGCCAAGTCCTCGGCCTCGACAGAGAATGGTACGGAAATCGGGAGCCTCAGCGGGCCAAGAGCAGCCGGTGAACCGCCTGCGTCGCGGTCGCCTCAAAGATGGTGCCGGCCGCGGTGGGCCCCGCCTCCAAGAACTGGCCGTCGACGTTGGTTGTGAAACGGCGCTGTGATCGCCGTTTCGCGTCCCACCCCCCGCCTGATTTCGATTCCGTAGCGCGCCGGGATCGAGGCGACCGATGCGCCGGCCGTACCGACGATCGGCAGGTCCTCCTGCACCCCCTGCGGCTTGCCGTCGACCCGATGCGCCGGCCACGGCGCCGGATGCGTTGACCGCCATCCCAACGGAATGACAACACTACGCGCGCCGGGGCGCAGCGTCGCGGTGTAACGGGTTGTCCACGAAGTGTTGTATGTGTAGTGAGGACTCCGATGCTTCAGCTGGCGCGGCGCCGATTGCACGGCCACCTCTGGCCGATCGTGCAAACGTCGGTGGCCGCCGTGGGGGCGTGGTACCTGGCTGTCCTGTTGGGTGTCGAACATCGTCCCGCTTTCGCCGCGATCGCCGCGGTGATCTCGCTGGGCGCCGCGTTCGGGGAGCGCCGCCAGCGAGCGGTGCAGCTGATCGCGGGGGTGATGCTGGGAATTCTCGTCGCGGACCTGCTGCTCCGGGTGATCGGGAGCGGCCCACCCCAGATCGGATTGCTGGTCGTGCTGGCGATGGCGGCTGCCGTCATCCTCGGCGGGGGAGAGATGCTGGTCTCCGAGGCGGCGGTCTCGGCGATCCTCGTGGCGACGCTGTCCTCGACGCCGATGGTCCGCCTGCTCGACGTG
Organism: uncultured Solirubrobacterales bacterium; assembly: GCA_963723675.1. Taxonomy (GTDB): domain Bacteria; phylum Actinomycetota; class Thermoleophilia; order Solirubrobacterales; family Solirubrobacteraceae; genus Palsa-465. Next base: position 935,822 of record CAVRRW010000001.1, read on the forward strand.
CTGATCGGGGGTGGTGTCGCACTGGCCGTGCACACGCTGGTGTTCCCGCCCGATCCCGTGCTCGGCGTGGCCCGGGCCACATCCGCGGTGTTCGGGGAGCTCGGCGGGGTGCTGCGCGATGCCGCCACGGCGCTGGACGCCGGCGACGTGCGCCGCGGCGAGGCGGCCGCGCAGGCGGCCGAGAAGGTCGAGCACCGGATCGACGAGCTCGGGCATGCCGTGATGCTCGGCGCCGACACCGCCAGGTGGGCACCGTCGCGGCGCTCCAGGCGCGGCGATCTCCAAAGTTACGCCCGCGTCGCGCACCACGCGGAGCTTGCGGCAAACAGCGCCCGCGTACTGACGCGCAACGTGCTCAGCTACGTGCGCGGGGGGCGACCCGCGCAGCCCGAGCTTGCAAACGCCGTCCGCGGACTGGGCCTGGCGGCCTGGGAGCTGCCGGCTCAGTTCGAGGAGCCGTGGCGCAGCGGCGACGTGCTGCGGATGGCGCTGCAGGCGGCGGGGCAGGCAACCGCCGCCGCCGCAGCGCATCCGGACATCGCACTCAACGAGATCGCCGGCCAGGTGCGGTCGATCGCGATCGACATCGTGAGGGCCTCCGAGGCCGGTGAGACCGACCACGGCGCCCTGACGGAGGCTCCCACCGAGGAGCTGCTCGCGGCGCTCCCGATTCCCGAGCCGGCCGCAACCTGACCTGGCTCCACCCGCTCACGACGCGACCGGTTGGGGCAGCGCGTTGGGAACGGGATCGGGCGTCTCGCCGCGCGTGTTGGTGGCTCGGAGTCCGATCACGGCGGCGGCGAGGATGAGGATGGTGCCGACGAGCAGTGCCCGTTGGAAGCCGCCGGTGAGCGCGTGCGCGACCGGGGCATGCGCGGCGAGGAGGTGGTTGGTGCGGCTGGTGGCGACGGCGGTGAAGATTGCCAGCCCGAGCGCTCCCCCGACTTGTTGTGAGGCGTTCAACAGCGAGGCGGCGAGACCTGCCTTGTCGGCGGGGACGCCGGCGTTGGCGGCGGTGGTGACGCCGACGAATACGGGGCCGACGCCCAGCGACAGGACCAGCATTCCCGGGAGCAGGTCCGAGAGGAAGGATCCGTGGACCGGGATCCGGGAGAGCCAGTACATGCCGCCGGCCGCGATCAGGGCACCGGCGACGATCACGGGCCGGGTACCGACCCGAGACAGCAGTTGCGAGGAGATCCCGGCGGCGATGCCGACCGCGAAGCAGAGCGGGAGGTACGCGGCGCCGGTCTGGATCGCGGAGTAGCCGAGCACGTTTTGCATGTAGAGGGTCAGGTAGAAGAACACCGCCAGGAACCCGGCGAAGGCGACCAGCTGGGTGACGTTGGAGAACCCCAGCCCGTTGATGCGGAAGATCGACAGCGGCGCGAGCGGGTTCTTTGCGCGCAGCTCGTGGATCACGAACGCCGCCAGCAGCGCCAGCGCCGTGGTGAGCTCGCCGATCGTGCGGGCGGTGCTCCAGCCGACGTCGGGTGCCTTCACCAGCGTGTAGACGAGCAGCAGCATTCCGCCCGTGGCGAGCACGGCTCCGAGCACGTCGAAGTTGCCCAGAGGGGCGCGGCGACGATCATCTGCGAGCAGCCAGTAGATCCCGCCGAGCACGAGCACGACCGCGATCGGGTTGACGAACATCACCCAGCGCCACCCGGGACCCTCCGTCAGCAGGCCTCCCAGGAGCACGCCCACAGCCGATGCCAGCCCGGCGATGCCTCCCCATACCCCGAGCGCGGCGTTTCGATCCTTGCCCTCTTTGAAGCTGGTGGTGAGGATCGAGAGCGCCGCCGGGAGCGTCATCGCGGCACCGAGGCCTTGCGCCAGCCGGGCAGCCACGAGCACGCCCGAGCTTCCGGCGAACCCGCCGATCAGCGACGAGACACCGATCACGATCACGCCGGCGATCAGGACCCGACGCCGGCCGAGCAGGTCGGCGGCGCGGCCCCCGAGCAGCATGAACCCGCCGTAGGTGAGCAGATAGCCGCTCGGCACCCAAACCAGGCTCTGCACCGAGAAGTGCAGGTCGCGCCGGATCGAGGGCAGAGCGATGTTGACGATCGAGGCGTCGACGAAGTCAAGGAACGCGATCGCGGCCAGCAGGGCCAGAGTGAGCTTGCCCCGGCGGGTCGCCAGGAACGATGGTTGGGAAGTTGTAGTCGACATGGGGACCTTCCATATGTAGAGTTGATCTCATCCGAGATGGAGATAATACGAAGATCATAACATATGGAAGATGGACCACATGGAATCCGTAACACCTGAGCGTGCCGAGGAAATCCGAAGCCGGCAACGGTCCACGGCGGAGATCAGAGATCTGATCCGCGCGCTGCGGATCCAGCTGTCGTTGCTCAACTACCGCGTCGGCTCACAGCTTGAGCTCAAGGATGTCGACCTCGACTGCTTCGACATCCTCGACGCTTACGGACCCCTCAGCCCGAGCGCGCTCGCCCGACGCGCCGGGCTGCACCCCGCGACCATGACCGGCATCCTCGACCGGCTCGAGCGCGGCGACTGGATCGCTCGCGAACGCGACCCATCCGACCGTCGCGCTGTCCTCGTGCGAGCGGTTCGCGACCGCTACGCCGAGCTCATGCGCCTCTATGCGGGCATGAACCGCTCGATGAACAAGCTCCTCGCCGGCTATTCCGACAGCGAGCTCGAGCTGATCGCCGACTTCCTGCGCCGCACCGTCGACGCGGGACGCAATGCCACCGACAAGCTAGCCGGCGAGTGAGGCGACCAGCGGGCGCGCCGAGCGTCCCGCGCACACGAGATCGACGGCAAGCGGTCGAGGATCGGGCTACACGAACCGCTTTACGAATGCCAACGCGGTGTCGGCGACCTCGCGCCAGCCATTGTCGATCGTCAGCGCGTGACCCCTGTTGGGGATCTCGATGATCTCGGTGACGGCGCTGTTGCGGCGCTGCTTCTTGTATGACGCGTTCGTGATCGCCCATGGCACCGTGTGGTCCTTGGCGCCGGAGATCAGCAGCAGTGGTCCTCGCCCGGGATTGGTGCTGTTCACCTGCGCCTCGGTCCGTGGGTTCAGGTTGGCTGTCGCGGCTTGAAAGAGCGGCGCCCCGGGTGCGGCCACGTGAAAGGTGTCATAGAGCTGCCTGGCCTCCTCGTCACTGACCGCGTTCGCCCATCCGTAGCGGAACTGGTCGAGCGTGAGCGTGACCGCGCGGTTGCGGTTGGCGGGATTGGCGAGCGCCGGCATGGCCGATCTCAACGCCGAGATCGGCAGCGGCAAGATGCCGCGAAACGGCGCCGGATCGATCGCCACGGTGGCCGCCGACAATCCATGACCGGCGATGATCTGGGCCAGCAGGCCTCCGAACGAATGCCCGATCACGGCGGGCTTCGTGGTGAGCTTGCGGATCACCTCCTCGACGTGATCCGCTACCTGGCCCACCTTCTTGCCGGCGAAGACCTGAGGATTTGCCCGCGCCTCCTCCACGGTCTCCGGGTCGTCCGGCCACGCCGGTGTCACCGCCAGGTATCCGGCCTCGTCGAACAGCTGCGCCCACCGATCCCAGCTGCTCGGCAGCAGCCACAGGCCGTGGATGAACAAGGCCGGCCTGCGCCCGGATGCGTTGGCTGCGTCGATCTGCTGGGTCTCACGCTGCGTGATCGCCATCCGAGTGACTCCCCTCTGTCTGCAGACGATCGACAACCACCTGATTGCGCCCTGCAAGCGGGTTGGGATTCCGCTCCGCAAGCGGGTTCGCGAGCATACCGTCGATCCGACCTCCGCCCAGCGACCGGCCGGCCCACGATCTCTTGAGCGTCACTCCCAGCGACCGGCCGGGACCACGATCTCCCCAATCTTCTCGGTCTCGCCGCGAGCGTGCTGCCGGGCCGTGACGGCGGCAGCGATCGCATCTCGCTGGTCTTGATTGGTGCGCGCTGGCAGCTTCTCCAGACCCATCATCGCCAGGCCCTCCTTGCTCCAAGCCGCGCGCGACCGGCTCCGTCGCGGGCCGTGCCAGCGGGTCCACGAGGCGGTCGGAAAGACCTCGATCACCTCGACCTCGTGCCGGGCGAGCGCGCCGAACAGTCCCAGGCCCTCGACGATCCACGCGTAGTACTGGCTCCTCGCAACGGTTGCCCGATCGGGCGTCCAGCGGATCCCGCAGATCAGCCCGGCAAGCCGGCGCTCGTCGTCGCGAGCCGTCTGCCCATCGGGAGCGCAGAAGCGCGGGCTGTCGATCGCGACGATCGCCGGTCCATCGCGCTCGATGGCCTCGATGACCGCGCGGCGTCGGAGTCGACCGATCAGCGAGAGCAGCCCGCGCTCGTCGACGAGCGCGATGTCGAATCCCTTTTGCCTGCCGCCGACATCGACGCCGAGCCACCGAGTCACGCATCACAGTCTGGCCGCTGTGGCCGGCGGGGCGTAGCATCGCCGCGTGGCCGCCGAGGCGTAGCATCGCCGCGTGGCCGCCGACGAATACGTACTCGACACCCCGGTCGTGCGTTCCTTCATCGAGTCGGTGAAGGGGGCCATCGGCAACGCCGGATCTGCGACCGACGCGATCGGGCGCATCCGCCCGGGGTTCGCCGAGTTGCTCGCGGATTCGCGGTGGCTGCCGGCCGCCTACCAGGAGCCCGCCCCGGAGAGCGGGATGGGCGGCGGCATCGGCCAGTGGCTGCTCTACCGCGCCGGCGACGGCTCGCTGTCACTGTTCAGCCTCGTCGTCCCGCCAGACGCGCAAACGCCGGTCCATGACCACCTCGCGTGGGGTCTCATCGGCCTCTATCGAGGCACCCAGGACGAAGAGATCTTCGCCCTTAGGGACGGCTCCCTGCGGATGAGCGAGCGGCGAGCGCTGCGACCCGGCGACTTCTATGCGCTGACCCCGCCGCGCGACGACATCCACCGCGTGCGAACCACGTCGCCGGAGACCTCGGTGTCGATCCATCTCCTCGCCAACGACACCGGCTGCGTGTGGCGACACACCTACGACCCCGATTCGGGCGAGCAGCGCCCATTCCGCTCCGGTTACGTGAACGCGCCGTGCGAGCAGCGAGGCGCGGCGTAGGGATCCCACGGCCGTGGCTTCACATTTGCCCACACCCCACCCCGCGCTCCCGAACCCTCTGAACCCGCCGACGCCGGATGACGCCTGTCAGCCGGCGTCGGCGCGGCCACCGGCGCAGCGGGCGCCGAGGCGGCGCTAACGTGTGCCACGCCCGCCGCGAGCGTGTCCCAGAGGCTAACGGGGGTCAGCCGCTCGCAGGCGGGGATCAGCCGCTCGCCGGCGCGGGATCGTCCTGTGCCAGCCAGTCCTCGGTCAGGGTCAGCCAGAAGGCAAGTCCGGCGAACTCGCGGTAGCGGCGGAACGCGCGCTCGATCCCCTTGTCGGTCACCCGCGGTCGTCCCGCCAGGCGGCGGTACTTCGGGCGCGTCCACGAGTCCAGCACGAGACGGCGATAGCGGCCGAGCAGCATCATCACGTGGGCCATCGCATAGGGTCCCACGCCCGCGAGCGCGAGCAGTCGCTCCGCGACATCCTCGTCCGGGAGTGCCGGATCGTTGAACTCCTCGAGGTCGAGCCGCCCCTCGGCGATGTCACCGGCGAGCGCTCGCAGATAAGGGCCCCGATAGCCGGCGCGGGCCACGTCTCGATAGAAGCCGTCGTCGGCCTGCGCAAGTGCCGTCGGCGTCGGGAACGCGCGCCGCTCGGGTGCGCCCGTAGCGGGCATTCCCAGCTCGCCGACGAGCGCTCCGACCATCCGCACCGTTCCCGACCAGGCGCAGTTGGTCGTGCAGATCGTCTTGACGACGTCCTCGAACACGGTGGAGCTGCGCAGCAGCCGCCCCGCCCCTGCGGCGCTCCAGGCGAGCGCCGGGTCGGCGGCGGCCGCGAGGTAAAAGACGCTCAGGTCCTCGTCGAGGCGCAGCATGTGACGGACCAGCGCGAGCAGCGCGGCGCGGTCGCCGCGGTCGGGCCCTGCGGCCCCAGCCGGCGTCCCCACGACCGCGTGGCCGGGTGGCTCGTGGACGATCTCGATCAGCCAGGCACGGTCGCCGGCTTGAAGCACGGTCTCCATGCGCGAGCCGTCTGGCGCGATCACGTTCGGCGGCAGGTCGGCCACGCCATGGGAGAGCAGCGTTCTGGCGAAGTCGACCGGCTCCCCGCCCGCCCCGCGCAGCTCAATCCGTGTCGACCAGCTAGCTCTCGAGGGCACGGGCGGAGCGTAGGGGCAAGGTGGAGGGTAGGGGCAAGGTGGAGCGTACGGGGCGGGTGGAGCGTACGGGGCGGGTGGAGCGTACGGGGCGGGTGGAGCGTACGGGGCGGGTGGAGCGTACGGGGCGCGGTCGGAGGATCCAGCTTCGAAGCTGTTCGTACACGGCCGGGTGATTAAGCAGGTCGAAGTGCGTGATCCCGGTTAGCTCGAGTCCGTTGTCGACCTCAAACGGGACACGGCGGCCGCTGCCACGGCCGAGGCCCGAGGCGCTGGCGATTCGCACCAGCAGGTCGCCGAGGAGGGTTCCCACCGGCCCCTCGCTCACCGCCGCCGCGATGAAGTAGTAGTTGGCGTGAGCGAGGAACGGGACCTCCTGGCAGCGGTCGCGCAGGAACTCGTCCGGGTCACCATCAAGCCAGTCCTCCTCGATGCACGAGCCGAAGCGCAGGTCCTTGATGCCGACGCTTCGTGCATTCACGAACGAGCCGAGCGCCCGCGTCTCGGGCAGCCGGCGCAGCGCCCACCCGAGGAAGTTCGCGCCCTTCTCGAGATCGGCGCCCAGATGCGGGGTGCCCAGACAGAACACGTGCCGGACGGCGTGGGGCCAGCGACCCCCGTCCCGCTCGGCGTAGTGGCATGCGCTTCGAGATACCAGCCCGCCCATCGAATGCCCGACGAGCACCACCTCCTCGATGCGGCTCGGCCATCCGGCGACCAGGTCGTCGAGCGTCCGCGCGAGCAGGCGCCCGTTCTCGGAGACGTGCAGGCCCGTGTTGTAGCGGACGTACACGGGGGCGATGCCGAGCTCCTCCTGGAGGCGCTCGCCGTAGGTGGGGCGGCGCCCACCGTCTCCGCGAAGTGGGAGCTGCCGCCATGAGTCGTCGGTCTCGCAGAGTCCGTGGACGAACACGGCGATGCGCGGCGAGGCATCGGGGAAGGCTCGTGCCAGGGCCGCCGGGGTGACTGGTATCGCTTCGCCGTTGCGGCGGATCTCCATCTCCAGCGCCAGGCGGTTGGCGCGCTGCACGAGGTGATTTCCATACACGCCGTTCAGCGCGCCGAGCGCGACCGATCCGGCCGGCGTTGCCGCCAGCGCCGGGCCATCGTCGCCGCCCTCGAGTGCCAGCACCGCCGCGGTCGCGCGAGAGGCGGCGCGAAGGGCGCCCCGCACGCCGCCGTAAACGGCGTACGCGATCTCGTCGTGGATCACCCGGACGGGAGCCGCCGGCGGGCCGAGAACCTCAAATGGACGGCTCGCGATGCCCTCGTGCATCTCCCTGATCAAGTCGCCCCCGGCGGCGAGCGCCTCGCCTGCCAGCTCACCGATCGCCTGAATGTCGGTTCTGCGCACGGAGCCTCCCCAGGATCGCTGTCGGTCGCCGCGGTGCCACCCGAATCCTTGCAAAGCCGTCGGCCGGCGAGCCTGCCGCCACGGCGTTGTGCGGCAGCGCCTGGCTACCGCACAACGTCGCCTCGCCTGGTCTCGCTATCGGGGCTGGGGAACGATCCGTATGTAGGGCCGGGGCGACTCCCACCCATCCGGATATGTCTCGCGCGCCTCGTCGTCGGAGACCGAGCCCGAGATGATCACCTTGTCGCCTTCCTGCCACTGTGCCGGCGTCGCCACCTTGTGCTTGGCGGTCAGCTGCAGCGAGTCGATCACGCGCAGCACCTCGTCGAAGTTGCGGCCCGTCGTCATCGGGTAGGCGAGGACCAGCTTGACCTTCTTGTCAGGCCCGATCACGAATACGGTGCGGACGGTCTGGTTGTCGGCCGGCGTGCGTACGAGCGGGTCGCCGCTCGTCTCCGCCGGCAGCATGTCGTAGAGCTTTGAGACTTTGAAGTCGACATCCGCGACGATCGGAAAGTTGGGCGCGGCACCTTGCGTCTCTGCGATGTCCTTCACCCAGTCGGCGTGCCTGTCCATCGGGTCGACGGACAGGCCGATGATCTTGACGCCGCGACGGTCGAACTCGGGCTTGATCCTCGCCATGTAGCCGAGCTCGGTCGTGCAGACCGGCGTGAAGTCCTTGGGGTGCGAGAACAGGATCGCCCACGAATCGCCGATCCAGTCGTGGAAGCGGATCTTGCCCTCGGTGGTATCGGCCTCGAAGTCGGGCGCCGTGTCGCCAATTCGAATACTCATGTCTTTCGACCTCCTTTGCGGTGTTTTCTAAAGAGCATGATGGCACCTTGGCCGCCTCATCGGATGGGCGCGGGCGGGACCGGGGCGGGAGCTTGGCGGCGGGCGGGCCCCGAGCGCGAGCTGCGAGCGGGACCGGGGCGGGAGCTTGACGGCCGAACGGGCGCGAGCGCCGGCCACCAAGCCCGCGCCGGCGGTCGCCGCCCACGACAATCGCCAGGGCCATTGACGCCGTGCGACACGGAAGACTTTTTGTGATTCACCCTTGTAAACCAGTTACAGGTGAAGTACGCTGTCCGCTGCAGCGAATAGGAACGCCATGATGCTGACCACAACCAACACCCTCCACATCCCGATCGAGGCGGCAGCGGCCGCCGCGATGACGTGCAAGAACCGCCGCCTTCAGACGGCCGCGTTCGATCACGTCCCAGCCCTCGCTGCGAGGTGCGCGCCGTAGTTGTCGGCGCACATACCAACGCCAGGCGAGGGCGACCCGAATGGGTCGCCTTTTTTTGTGCCCGCAGCAATGAAATGCCAGGAACCAAAGGTGATGCTCACTTGAACAAGATCTAACCCCGGTTGAGGCCTCGCCTCAGAAACAAAGATCCTTCCTGCGTGTCACGCAGTTCACATTCACCTGTAACAGCGGTGTGCATTTGTCCGTGCCGTTCCACGCGTGACACCATGAGCGCCGGACTCCGGCGCCACCTTACCTTGACCGACGATTCCGGCCGCGGACGCTGGGATGTGACCGGAAGCGCAGTGCACCGTCCGCCGTCCGGCGGCCGGGCGACCGCCCCTGCGCGGATGACTTTGCACGCCCAATTCTGCTCACCCACAACCGCACGCAACAACCACCAGGAGGAACCTTGAATGTCGAGTAGCCCGCTGGCAACGGGTTCGAGGTTGGAGCCGAGGCTCAGGCACCGGCACTGGCGTCTCTCGATCCCGAAGCACAAACCCGGACCGCGCCCATTGAAGGGCGGCGAGGCCGAGCTGCTCGAGCAACTCGGTGAGCGCCGCAAGACCCCGCGTGACACCGGCCTGAGCCCTGACGGGCCCTTGGCGAGACCGCGCTGGTTTTAGATGTCGCAACCCACGAAGAGGGCGCTCTCACGCTTCACCCGGAGGGTCTCCGGGCCCTCCGGGCCGCCTTCGGTGCCCTTCGGGCGGTCTCCGGGCCGCCTCAGTGCTCAGGACGCCGCCGACGGCTCGGGCAGCGGGAACAGCGTGAAGAATCTCCGCGCAGCCGCTTTGCTGCCGTCGATCTTCAGGTGGCCCGACCGTTGCGCGTCGCCGAGGCTGCGACCGTGCCAGAGCACGGACGCGAGCGTCGCGGGGTCGGTTTCGATGATCGCGCTGGGGTGGTCCGCCTCACCGCGCGAGAGCTCGAGGCGCCCCTCGGCGATCCGCACTCCAAATCGGTGCTCGCCAAGCCGGAGCTCGTAGCTGGCGGCGAAGCGGCGGGTCGCCGCCGGTGCAGCGAACAGCGTCTTCAGCGCAAGCATCGCCGACTCCGCGCCGAACACCTCTTGCGCTGATGGGAACGGGTGCGCGGATGGGAAGGGGGCGCGGCTGCCCCATCGCCCCAGGGCGAGGATGACCGGCTCGAGCTGGCGTCCCCGGTCGGTCAGCTCGTACACGCGCGAGGCCGCGGGCGGCGCCAGCGTGCGCCTGCGAACCATGCCGGACTCCTCGAGGTCGCGAAGGCGCTGGGACAGCACGTCGGGTCCGAGGTGCGGAAGCCCGGAGCGCAGGTCGGTGAACCGCTTGGGGCCCAGCAGCAGCTCCCTGACGACGAGCAGCGCCCACCGCTCGCCGACGACGTCGAGCGCGCGGGCGATCCCACACCGGTCGCCGTAGGTTCGCTTGCCTGGCACCAACATTGATGATATCCGGCAGTCGGTTGGTTCAAGCGGTTAGTTGGAAATTCCAACTCAATTGTGGTAGCTTGGCCGGGCCAGGCGAATGACGAGCATCTCGTGGACACGAAAGGAGCGCAGATGAGCCAGCGCAGTCATTACCAGGCGGGGGTTCCTTGTTGGGTCGACACGCTGCAGCCCGACCCGGACGCGGCGACGGCCTTCTACCGGGGCCTGTTCGGGTGGGAGTTCATCGGCCCGGGGGAGACGCCCGGCGACCCGCCCGGGCAGTACTTCGTGGCCACCCTGCGCGGGCGCGACGTGGCCGGCGTCGGCTCCCAGGCAGGTCAGCCAGCTCCGCCGACGCCGGCATGGAACACCTACATTTCGGTCGCCAGCGCCGATGATGCGGTCGAGCGCGTCCGCGATGCCGGGGGCACCGTCGCGACGGGTCCGACCGCTGCGTCTCCCGCCGGAAGGTTCGCCGCGGTGCGCGATCCGGCCGGGGCGCCCTTCTGTGTGTGGGAGCCCCAGCACCGCCACGGCGCTCAGCGTGTGAACGAGCCGTCGGCGTGGGCGATGAGCATGCTCCACACCAGTGATCCCGACGGCGCCAACGCGTTCTACGGCGACGTGTTCGGATGGACGCCCGAGCCGTTTCAGATGGGCGGCGCCGAGGGCACGCTGTGGCGGCTGCCCGGCTACGTCGGCGGCGAGCCGGGCCAGCCCGTGCCGCGCGACGTCGTCGCCGCGATGGTGCCGATCGCCGACGGCGGCTCCGTCCAGGCGATGCCGCAGTGGAGCGTCGACTTCTGGATCGATGACGCCGACGCGGCAGCATCCAAGGCCCCTTCTCTGGGCGGCAGCGTCGTCGCCGGGCCATTCGACACGCCCGGGTTCAGGACGGCGGTCCTCGCCGACCCGGCGGGCGCGGCGATCTCGGTGAGCACGCTCCAGCTCGGCGCCTAGTGGCCAGTTGCTGACCGTGAACGGCATCGCGAGGCCGGGATGAGGAACGCCGGCTGAGGGCCGCTGCGGCGCGTGGGCACGCCGCGGAGCGTTTGGGCTAGAGAGGTATTGGGTATTGTGTATCCCAGGTTGCGGTCCGCCGTGATGACAGACGCCAGGGTCTTGATCCCGGAGCAGCTGAGCGAGTCGCTCGTCGTCCCGTCCTTGGGCAGGAGCAGCATGAGCGTCGCGCAGCTCGCCTACGAGGCGCTTCGCAACGCGATCCTGATGATGGACGCCTACGATCCGGCGGCCGACCTGCGGCTGGATGAGAAGCGACTGGCCGCGGAACTCGGTGTCAGCCGCACCCCGGTGCGGGAAGCCCTGGCGCGCCTGGCGCACGACGGCCTCGTCGAGATCATGCCCCGGCGAGGGGTGCGAGTAGTCCGCAAGAGCAAGACGGAGATCGTCGAGACGATCGTCGCCTGGGCTGCGCTCGAGAGCATGGCGGCACGGCTGATGTGCGAAAGGGCCAGCGACGAAGAGATCGCGAGCCTGCGCACGCTCTTCTCGAGCTTCGAAGAAGGCGAGGTGCGCTCTCATCTCGACGAGTACTCGGCCGTGAACTTGCGCTTTCACCAACGGATCATCGAGCTCGGCCATTCGCACGTGATCGCGAATCTGGCAGATGGATTGCTCGTGCACGTTCGGGCGATTCGCCGGCACACGATCGGCGAGGCGGACCGCCCCGAGCGCTCGATCGTCGACCACAACCACATCATCGAAGCGCTCGAGGCACGCGACGCCGAGCTGGCGGAGCGCCTCGTCCGCGATCACGCCCTGAACCTCGCCCGCCACGTGGAGCAGACGTCCTCGCTGAGCGATCCTGAGCCGATCTCGAGCTTGTCCAGCAGCAGCCGGCTCGAGGGCGATGAACCATGAGAACTAATGAGGAAGGAGGGTCGACGTGAGCGCCACGGCGACCGCTAAGAACGAACCCGCAGCATCCGACGCACAGGCCGCCGAGAGCGAAACCATCTCGGGCGGTCACCTCGTCGCGAAGGCCCTGCGCGCCGAGGGAATCGAGACGATTTTCACCCTCTGTGGCGGCCACATCATCGACATCTACGACGGATGCATCGACGAGGGCATCAAGGTGGTCGACGTCCGTCACGAGCAAGTCGCGGCCCATGCCGCCGACGGCTACGCCCGCATGACAGGTCGGCCTGGCTGCGCTGTGGTGACCGCGGGCCCTGGCACGACCGACGCCGTCACGGGTGTCGCCAACGCCCTGCGAGCGGAGAGCCCGATGTTGTTGATCGGTGGCCAGGGAGCGCTCGATCAGCATCGGATGGGTTCGTTGCAGGACCTCCCGCACGTCGACCTCATGCGCCCGATCACGAAGTTCTCCTCCAGCGTGCTCACAACCGAGCGGGTGGCCGACATGATCTCGATGGCGTTCCGCGAGTCGCTTGCGGGCGCTCCAGGTCCCGTCTTCCTGGAGATCGGTCGCGACATCCTCGACGGCAAGGTGCCGCTCGAGCGTGCGGTCGTTCCGAAGGCTGGTCAGTACCGCGCGTCCACGAAGAGCATCGGCGATCCGGAGGACATCGAGCGACTGGCTGACATCCTGGTCCACGCCGAGCGACCCTGCGTTCTGCTGGGAAGCCAGGTCTGGACCTGCCGTGGCGCCGACGCCGCGATCGAGATGGTGCGCACGCTCAACATCCCGGCGTTCATGAACGGTGCAGCGCGCGGGTCGCTCCCACCGGGCGATCCCCACCACTTCCACCAGACGCGCCGCCATGCATTCAACAACGCCGACGTGATCGTGATCGTGGGAACGCCGTTCGACTTCCGGATGGGCTACGGCAAGCGGCTTTCGCAGGACGCCACGGTGGTCCAGATCGACATGGATTACCGGACGGTTGGCAAGAACCGCGATGTCTCGCTCGGGCTTGTCGGAGACGTCGGTGCGATTCTCTCCGCGGTCACGCAAGCCGCGTCCGGCCGCGCGACCACGGGCGCTCGGGAGCGCGAGCCATGGTTGCAGACGCTGCGCACCGAGGAGAAGCGCCTTCAGGAGGAACGCCTTCCACGGCTGATGCGCGACAGCGCCCCGGTTCACCCACTGCGTCTGGCCCACGAGATCAATCAGTTCCTCACCGACAACACGCTGTTCATCGGCGACGGCGGCGATGTCGTGACCTTCTCCGGCGGCGTCGTTCAGCCAAAGGGGCCCGGCCTGTGGATGGATCCGGGACCGCTCGGGACACTCGGCGTCGGGGTGCCCTTCGCCATGGCTGCGAAGGTGGCGCGTCCGGATCTCGAGGTGGTGGGCCTGTTCGGAGACGGAGCGTTCAGCCTGACCGGCTGGGACTTCCAGACGATGGTCCGCTTCAACCTCCCGTTCATCGGCGTCATTGGAAATAACTCGTACATGAACCAGATTCGCTATGGGCAGATTCAGAAGTACGGTGAGGAGCGCGGCGACGTGGGCAACAAGCTCGGTGATGTGAAGTACGACCTGTTCGCAAAGATGCTCGACGGCTACGGTGAGGAGGTTCGTGAGCCAGGTCAGATCCGTCCTGCCCTCGAGCGTGCGCGGGAGTCGGGCAAGCCGGCGCTGATCAACGTGTGGATCGATCAGAACGCGTTTGCGCCGGGCACGATGAACCAGACGATGTACAAGTAGAACGCGGGAGAGTGCGATGAACAAGGCGCTTGAAGGCATCCGGGTGGTCGATATGACCCACGTCCAGGCCGGACCGGTGTGCACCCAGCTGATGGCGTGGATGGGTGCGGACGTGATCAAGATCGAGCCGCCCCGGGGGGATGTGACACGTACTCAGCTCCGAGACCTCCCCGACGTGGACAGCCTGTACTTCACGATGCTGAACTGCAACAAGCGCAGCATCACGTTGAACCTCAAGGAAGACGAGGACAAGAGCATCTTCGAGGAGTTGCTGCGCCGCTCGGACGTGCTGGTCGAGAACTTCGCGCCGGGTGCGATGGATCGGCTCGGGTTCACCTGGGAGCGCGTCCACGACATCAATCCGAAGCTGATCTTCGCCTCGCTCAAGGGGTTTGGTTCCGGTGCGCTGGAGCACGCCAAGGCCTATGAGCCGATCGCGCAGGCGACGGGCGGGTCGATGAGCACAACCGGATTCGACGACGGGCCGCCGACGGTCGCTGGGGCGCAGATCGGAGACTCGGGCAACGCGGTGCATCTGTTCGGCGCGATCTGCGCCGCGCTTTATCAGCGCACGCACACCGGCCTCGGGCAGCGCGTGCAGATCGCCATGCGCGACGGGATCCTCAACCTGTGCCGGGTGAAGTTGCGCGATCAGCAGCGCCTCGAGCATGGGCCGCTGGGCGAGTACCCCAACGAGGACTTCGGCGACAGCGTCCCGCGCTCCGGTAACGCGTCCGGTGGCGGCCAGCCCGGATGGGCGGTGCGCTGCAAGGGAGGCGGTCCCAACGACTACCTCTACGTGGTGATCCAGCCGCAGGTGTGGGAGGCCCTGGCGGAGAAGATCGGCCGTCCCGAGCTGCTCGAGGATCCCGACTACGCCACCCCCGAAAAGCGCCTGCCGCACATCTGGGACATCTTCGAGATGGTCGAAGGGTGGACCGTGACCAAGGACAAGTGGGACGCATTCCGTCAGCTCAACGACATCGGTGTGCCGTGCGGGCCGATCCTCGACACAAAGGAGCTCCTCGAGGATCCCGACCTGGCTGCGAACGGGATTATCGTCGAGGTCGACCATCCCGAGCGGGGCAAGTTCAAGACCGTCGGCTGCCCGTTCACGCTGTCGGATTCGCCCGTTGAGATCACTCGCTCTCCGCTGCTTGGCGAGCACAACGACGAGATCCGAAAGGAGTTACTCGACGGCGGGGCGACCGGGACGCTGCCGGCGAGGGACGCGGCATGAGCGTGCAAGCGACGGTGAGGGCGACGCGTTCGCCCGGCGCCCGCGACCAGAGCACGGTTCGGGAGGTGCTCGATGCGGTGCGAAACCAAGGACGGACGTCGCTGACGGCCCCCGAAGCCAAGCGCGTGTGCGACGCATACGGCATCGCAGTCCCCCAGGAAGGGCTCGCTGCCTCACGTGAGGAGGCCGTGTCGCTCGCGGAGGAGATCGGCTATCCGGTCGTGCTGAAGATCGTCTCGCCGGACATCCTGCACAAGACAGAGGCCAACGGGGTGCTGGTCGGGTTGTCCTCGCCACGGGAGGCGGCGGCCGGGTACGAGAAAATCCTCGAGAGCGCGAAGGCGTACAACCCCGACGCACAGATCGCCGGCGTTCAGGTGCAGCAGATGCTCGGGCCCGGCCAGGAGGTGCTGATCGGGGCGATCACCGATCCCACCTTCGGCCCGGTGATGACCTTCGGCCTCGGTGGCGTGCTGGTCGAGGTCCTGCGCGACGTGACCTTCCGGCTGGCGCCGACGACTGACGCGGAGGCTCTCGAAATGGTGGGCGGCATCCGCGCCGCTGAAGTGCTGCGAGGTGTGCGGGGCGGTCCCGCAGCCGACCAGCGTGCGCTCGCGGGGATGATCGAGGCGGTATCGCACCTGGTCAGCGACTTCCCGGAGATCACCGAGGTCGACCTCAATCCGGTGCTCGCCCGCGAGCACGGCGCCACCGCCGTCGACGCGCGCTTCGTGGTGTCCTTCGAGGACGCCCCGGCGCGTCCTCCGCACTACAGCCAGGAGGAGATCCTGGAGACGATGAACCGCCTGATGCGCCCCCGGGCGATCGCGGTGATCGGCGCTTCCGACCAGGCCGGCAAGATCGGCAATTCCGTCATGCGCAACCTTGTCGACGGCGGATTCCCCGGCGAGATCTACCCGGTCAACCCGAAAGCCAGCGAGATCCTCGGCAAGAAGGCGTACGCCGACGTCACTGATCTTCCCGACGACGTCGACGTCGCCGTCTTCTGCATCCCGGCCAAGCTGGTGGTGCCGACGATCGCAAAGGCGGGCGACAAGGGCATACCGACCGCGATCCTGATTCCATCCGGATTCGCCGAGACCGGTGAGGCCGAGCTCCAGCGCGAGCTGATTGAGACCGCGCGCGAGCACCGTATCCGATTTGTCGGGCCGAACATCTACGGCGTCTACTACACGCCCGGCAACATGAGCGCCGCGTTCACCACGCCCTACGACGTAAAGGGGCCGGTGGCGTTGGCGTCGCAGAGCGGCGGCATCGGAATGGCCATCCTGGGATTCAGCCGCTCCACTCGGCTGGGCGTCTCGGCGATCGTCGGGCTCGGGAACAAGGCCGACATCGACGAGGACGACCTGCTCACCTTCTTCGAGCGCGATGAGTCGACCAACTGCGTGGCGCTGCACATGGAGGACCTGAAGGACGGCCGCGCGTTCGTCGAGGTCGCCCGGCGGGTCTCCAAGAAGAAGCCGATCGTGGTGCTGAAGGCGGGGGCCACCCCTGCCGGCACGAAGGCCGCCGTGTCGCATACCGCGGCGCTGGCCGGTGACGACAAGGTCTATGACGACATCCTCCGGCAAGCGGGAGTGGTCCGAGCGCGCGGGCTCACCGAGCTGCTGCAGTTCGCTCGTTGCCTGCCGATCCTGCCTACGCCCGGGGGCGAGAACGTGGTGATCATCACCGGCGCAGGTGGCTCCGGCGTGCTCCTCTCAGACGCCTGTTACAGCAACGGGCTTCATCTGATGGAGATGCCAGACGACCTCAACGAGGCGTTCATGAAGTACATCCCGCCGTTCGGCGCGGCGGGCAACCCGGTCGACATCACCGGCGGCGAGCCCCCGGAGACCTACCGGAACACGATCGCGCTGGGGCTCGAGGACGAGCGCATCCACGCGATCGTGTTGGGCTACTGGCACACGATCGTCACGCCTCCGATGACCTTCGCCAAGGTCGCATCCGAGGTGGTGGATGAGTATCGCGACCGCGGGATCGAGAAGCCGATCGTGGCCTCGCTCGCGGGCGACGTCGAGGTGGAGCAGGCTTCGGAGTACCTGTTTGACCATGGGATTCCGTCGTTCCCGTATACCACTGAGACGCCGGTGGAGGTGCTGGCAGCCAAGTATCGGTGGGCGCGGATCGCCGGCTTGATCAATCGCAGGGACGCGAGGGGGTGACGTAGGACAGTCAGCCGGAGGCAGCCCCCCTGCGGGACTGCGTCGCCCATTCCGGGCCAGTAGTTGTGAGGAGAGGTTTCGGTGGATTTGCTCGAGTATCAGGGAAAGCAGTTGTTAACCCGGCACCAGATTCCGGGGCCCACCGGTCGCCCCGCGGTGTCAGTTCCAGAGGCGTTGGATGCAGCGGATGCCGTCGGCTATCCCTGCGTGATCAAGGCGCAGGTGCAGATCGGCGGTCGCGGCAAGCTCGGCGGAATCAAGATCGCTCGCACCCGCGAGGAGGTGCGCGGGCACGCCGACGCGATCCTCGGCATGGATATCCGCGGTCTGCGCGTCCATGAGGTCTGGGTCGAGGAGGCGTCGCAGATCGCGGCCGAGTACTACGGCTCGGTCGTCTTCGACCGAAGCGCGCACGCTCCCCTGGTCATCTTCTCCACCAAGGGCGGGATGGACATCGAGGCAATCGCCGCGGAGGACCCCGACGCGATCGCCTCGCTGCATCTCGACCCGTTGCTCGGGTTCCAGGACTTCCACGGCCGGCGGCTGGCCTTCCGGGCTGGCGTCGACGGTGACCTCGTGCGACCGGTTGGTGCGATGCTCGCGAAGCTCTACGAGGTCTTCGTCCAGGAGGACGCGATGCTCGTCGAAGTCAATCCGCTCGTGGTCACGCCGGAGCGCACGCTGATGGCGCTTGACGCAAAGGTCACGCTCGACGACAACGCGCTCTACCGCCATCCCGAGAACGCCGCGCTGCGGGATGTCTCGGCCGAGGATCGGCAGGAGCGGATGGCCAAGGAGCGCGGCCTCACCTACGTCAAGCTCGACGGCGACATCGGCATCCTCGGCAACGGTGCCGGCCTCGTGATGTCCACGCTCGATGTCGTTGCTCGGGCGGGCGGCAGGCCCGCGAACTTCCTCGACGCCGGCGGCGGCTCGAAGGCCGATGCGATCGTGGCGGCGGTCGAGGTGATCCTCTCTGACGAGAAGGTCCGCGCGGTCCTGTTCAACATCTTCGGCGGCATCACCCGCTGCGACGAGGTGGCGAAGGGGCTGATCGAGGCGTTCGATCGCGTGCAGCCCGACGTCCCATTCGTTGTGCGGCTCGACGGCACCAACGACACGGAAGGGCGCCGGCTGCTCGCCGAAGCGAACCTGTCAGGCCTCCACGTCGAGGCGACGATGGACAGCGCTGCCAAGCGGGTCGTGGAGCTGGCGGCGCAGGCGGTGAGTCTGGGGGCGGTATGAGCATCCTGATCGACGATCGAACTCGCCTCTGCGTGGCCGGGATCACCGGCCGCGAGGGCAGCTTTCACGCACTCAACAATCTCCGCTACGGAACGCGGGTCGTCGCGGGCGTGACGCCCGGCAAGGGCGGCGGGGACGTCGAGGGCATCCCGGTCTTTGACACCTTCGAGGACGCGGTCGCGCAGACGGGCGCCAACACGGCCATGACCTTCGTACCGGCTCGATTCGCGGCCGACTCGATCCTCGAAGCGGCGGACGCAGGAATCAACCTGATCGTCGCGATCACCGAGGGAATTCCCGCGCACGACGAGTTGCGAGTGATGGCCGAACTTCGCCGCCGAAACGGTGTCCGGCTCGTCGGGCCCAACTGCCCCGGGATCTTGTCGCCCGGTCGCGCCAACGTGGGGATCATCCCGCACGCCTTCTTCCGTGAGGGAAACGTCGGCGTGGTCTCGCGATCGGGCACGCTGACCTACCAGATCGGAAATGAATTGGCCCAGCGAGGCTTCGGCAACTCCACGATCGTCGGCATCGGAGGCGACCCTGTGCCGGGCTCGTCGTTCATCGACGTACTCGAGCTCTTCGAGGACGATTCGCAGACTGAGCTGATCGTGATGGCCGGGGAGATCGGCGGCGACGCCGAGGAGCGCGCGGCGGAGTTCATCGCTGAGCGCGTCTCAAAGCCCGTCCTCGCCTACATCGCGGGCTTCACGGCGCCACCGGGTAAGACGATGGGACACGCCGGCGCGATCGTCTCGGGTAGCTCGGGGAGCGCCCAGGCCAAAGCGCAGGCTCTGGAGGAGAAGGGAGTGAGCGTCGGCCGCACGCCCACCGAGGTGGCGGAGCTGGCGGCTGAGGCGCTGGCGGCATGACATGGGCACAGCGGATCTCAACGACTTGCACCGGCTCGTGGCACATCAAAGCTGCGGTCCGGCTGTCAGTGACTGTTCGGGGCCGGACCAGCCGGAAAGGGCCGCAAACACGGCAGCAAAGGGGGGTCGTTTTGGGTTGATTTAGCTCGACCAAGCGGTGAGGGTGTATGTGCGGGCGTGAGCAACTCGCATTCACTAGGAAAGTCACCTCATGGCGGCGGCGGGTCCTTCGAGATCCATTCACGAAAGGCAGCCCGATGAAGGTGGAAACCAGCTGTAGCCCCTCAGCTACGTGTACGAAGGAGGATTGAGGTAGATGAGTGCGATAAGCGCTTCCACCGGGTATCGCGAGATCGTGAACCCGGACACAGGGCGGATGTTCCGCGTGGGAGAGACGTCGGATCAGATCTTGGGCTATCCGCGGTGGGTCGTGATCATGGCCGCGTGGGGGGCGATGTGCCTATCGGGACTGGTCGAGTACACATGGGGAGCCCTAAGCGGGTCACTTGCATCAGCCCATCACTGGGGCAGCGCTCCGGTGTTCTGGCTGTTCTCGTTCTTCGTGGTGTTCGAGTCGTTCGTCCAGATCGGGACGGGGTTTTTGCGCAACCGGGGGATCCTGCCGGTACGGCGCGCGGTGATCATCGGCGGGATCGTGTGCGGCATCCTTGCCTACCTGATCACCGCCCAGTCGACCAACATCTGGGAGGCGTACTTCGGCTACGCGTTCCTGGGCGGCGTTGGTTCAGGCATGGTGTACTCCAGCTGCATCAATATCGTCGCCAAGTGGTACCCGGAGAAGAAGGGCTGGCGGACGGGGTTCGTCAACGGCGGCTGGGCCTATGGCTCGGTACCGTTCATCCTCGCCATCGGCGGGTTCAGCACTGGCGCCGGAGTGGGGAGCCTCTCCCCGTCGGCCGTCAAGCAGTTCATCATCATCCAGGGCATCATCATGACCGTCGGCATCTTCATCTGCGGGATGCTGATGAAGGACCCGCCCAAGAACTGGTGGCCGACCGATATCGACCCGCTCAACTGGGCAAAGAGCAAGCGCACCAGTCGGGACCTGCTGAACAACCCGCCCGCCTATGACCACTACTCGTTGCGGCAGATGTGGTACACGCCGCAGGCCAAGTGGCTGGGAATTCAGTACGCCCTGTATGTCGGCTGCTCGCTGTTCGGGGTGGCCTACTACTTCTCGTTCGGCAAGGCAGAGGGATTGGGCTCGGTCGCCGTGGTCGCCGGCGTAGCCGGCTTCTCGCTGGCGGACGGTGGCTTCCGCCCGGTGTACGGATTGATCTCGGAATACATCGGTCGGCGTCGGACAATGGCCTACGCGTACTCGCTCAACGTCATCTTCCAGTTGCTGACGCTGTTCGCGGGGTTGAATCACATCGCTTGGTTGTTCGTGATCGGGGCGGTGATCTCGGGTGGCTTGTCGGGAGCGAACTTCCCGATGACGGCTGCCATCGTGGCCGACTACTACGGCGAGAACAACAACGCCGTCAACTACGGCTCGATCTACGCGTGGAAGGCGCTCGGCGGAAGCTTCGCCGGTGGTCTGGCCGCGCTGATCATGACCGGCACGTTGTACGGCACGGCGACGTTCCACTGGGAACGAGGGTTCTTCTTTGGAGCGGGCCTTGGTGCCCTCGCGGCGGTGACCGTGTACTTCAGGTGCCGACGGCCGAGCAAGGAGCAGTGGCAGGCAGCAGTGGCCAAGGCGGCCGGCGCCCAGCGGGTCTCCCAGCGCGACAACGTCGCGATCGGCGGCTGACCGCGTTCGTCCGTTCCCGGCGGCGGTGCGCCAGCGGTGAGCGCCACCGGGAATCGGGAAATGGAGGGGCTCGCCTGCCGGGGGCGAGCCGCTTCACCGCTTGACCTCGTCCGGTGGTGTAGACCGCTGCTAGGCGACCGGCTCGCGGTCGACGTGCTCCCAGAACTGGGTGACGAACCCCTCCCAGTCGAACTGCTCGCCGTCGCCGGAGGGCCCCGGCGGAGGGGGCTCGTCCGTTTTGTGGATGCCGCCGTCCGAGTTGGGCCCTTCGCCGCCGGTGGTCCCCCAGCCGTACCTGCGGACGTGACCCAGGTCTTTGCGGACGGCGAAAATGGCCAACAGGATGAGCGGCACCGGAACAAGCAGCGGCAAAATCGGTGCCCGCAAGGTCGCGAAACCGATGACCAAGACGGTCAGCAGCCCAACCGCAATCCCCGAGATGATCACCTTCTCGCCTTCGAGGCTCAATAGTTGCGGAGGACGTGGCACTTCAATAAATATACCGCGCCCCCAAGCCCCGAGCTTTTTGCGGCGGTAGCCGGGGCCAACGCGACTCATGGCGGCGCCGATCGGGGACTGTCAAACTGTCGGTCCGCAGTCCCCGATCACCTGGAGGCACCAGTGAAGCTCAGCGCCCGCAACCAGCTCGACGGCGCCGTGACCTCGATTCACAAGGGCGAGGCGATCGCCAACGTCACCCTCGAGGTGGGCGGCCAGCGCTTGGTCGCCTCGATCACGGTCGAGGCCGTCGACGAGCTAGGGCTGAAGGAAGGGACCGCGGTCACCGCCATCATCAAGGCCTCGGACGTCATCGTCGCGACCGGGGACTGACGGCGGGGGCACGCCACCGGGGACTGACGGCGGAGTCTCGCCACCGGGGACTGACGGCGGAGTCTCGCCACCGGGGACTGACGGCGGAGTCACGCCACCGGAGACTGACGGCGGAGTCACGCCACCGGGGACTGACGGCGGAGTCACGCGCCCGGGGACCGACGGCGGAGTCACGCGCCCGGGGACTGACGCCTGACCCTCGCCCTCGCCCGCGCGCTCATCCACGGCGCGCACCGGCGGAGGATCGATCGCCGCCCGCTTTTCCTCCTCGGGAGGGAACCGGTCAAAGGCGTCCTCGGCCAGCGAGAAGAGCGCCGTCGCGACGTTGCGGACGTCCTCGATCAGACGCACGCGCTCGTGCCAGACGGAATCGGTCTCACTGTCGAGGTGGCGCAGCTTCTGCTTGGCCTCGTCGTTCATTGCGATGGCGTTGGCCGCCGCGTCGGAGAGACATTTGTCCGCCTCCGCCTGGGCCTTGCGCCGGGTCTCGTGCGCCTGCTGGTGCGCGGTTTGCAGGATCGCCGCGGTCTGCTCACCGATCCGCTTGATCTCGTCGGCGACGGCGCCGTCCGAGGACGCTCGCGCGCGCAGCTCGTCGATCTCGCGCTCGAGCTCGTTGACGTATTCGTCGACCGCCTTGGGGTCATAGCCGCTGCGGACGACGGGGAACGCCGGCTCCGGCTCGTCCCACGGGGCGCCGACGTCGGCGCCGACGGGATCGTGCGCCTCGGTGCTGGCCTCCCAGGGCGGCGCGTGTCCGGCATCGGTCGACGGGGCGAAGGTTCGCGCAATGCGATCACCCAGATCGGCAAGGCGCGAACTTGGTGTCCGTCGCTTCGCTTGCCGGTCCAGGGTGGCGCCGGGCCTATCGAACTGGGTCATGGACATTCCTCCACGCGTTTGAGTACACCGGCTGTTCGGCGCGCCGGGCGCGATCCCTGTCCACCCCAACGGCGGTGCCAGGGATCCTGCAACGCGGGGAGTGTCAACGCCGCCGCGGCGCTCGGGACGCTCGGGACGCCGAGATCAGCCGCCGAAGCGGCGTTCGAGCTCGCGGATCTCGTCCATGCCGATGAAATCGAGGAAATCGTTGAACGGAATCAGCGTCGAGAGCAGGTTGACGGGGCTGCCGTCATCCTTGATGCGGGCGAGCGCCGAGCGCATCGCCGCGGTCGCCACGAGCAGCGTGCTGATCGGGAAGATCACTAGCGCAAACCCCAGCTCGCGCAGGAACTCGTGGGTGACCGCCGGCGTCTTGCCACCCTCGGCGTAGTTGAACAGCAGCGGTACGTCGTCGAAGCTGCGGGCGACGGTCTCGATCTCGTGGACCGACTGGGGCGCCTCGATGAACAGGATGTCCGCTCCCGCTTGCCGATACAGTCGCGCCCGCTCGATCGCCGACTCGAGCCCCTCCGGCGCCCGCGCGTCGGTGCGGGCGATGATCAAAAACTCGGGAGAACGCCGCGCGGCCACGGCCGCCGAGACCTTGGACGTCATCTCCGCCGCGGGGATCAGCTGCTTTGCATCCATGTGGCCGCACTTCTTCGGCATCACCTGATCCTCGAGGTGAACGGCCGCGACTCCTGCCGCCTCAAACTCGCGAACCGTCCGGATCACGTTGATCGGATTGCCATAGCCGGTGTCGGCATCGGCGATCACCGGGATCTCGACGGCCTCGGCGATGCGGCGCGCATTGTCGACCATCTCCGGCAGCGTCATCAACCCGATGTCCGGACGGCCGAGCCGCGCCGCGGCGCTCCCGAAGCCCGTCATGTACGCCGCGGCGAACCCGGCCTCTTCCACGAGCCGCGCCCCCAGCGCGTCATAACAGCCCGGCGCCAGCACCATCTGGCCGGCGGCGAGCAGCTCTCCGAGGGCGCGCTTACGGCCGCCTGCCGGGCCGAGCAATCCGGTCATCTCGCCCCCCGCACCTCGCGGGCCAGCGTGATCGGAGAGCGTCTCACCAGAACCAGCAGCGTGGTCGCGCACAGACCCGCCGCGACGGTCATCGGCACACCGTCTCCAACCGCCTTTGCCGCGCCGCCGCCGGCCGCCGCGCCCATGATCTGGCCGGCCGCCCACGACAGGTTCATGAGCGCCGCGGCGAGCCCCTGGTCGAGGCCCCTGGCATCGCCGGCGTCGGACAGCATCGCCATCGCCGGCGCCCAGAACGTCCCCAGTGCGGCCGCGGTCGCGATAACCACCACCGCCAGCAGGACGGCGCGATTGGGCAGGGTGAAGCACAGCAGTACGCCCGTGGCGACGCCCAGGCCGAAGCGCAGCGGCAGCATGCGGCCCCGACGGTCCGAGAGCCTGCCGATCGCGGGGCTGATCACCGCCTCAATCGCGGCCGCGATCAAAAACGTGGCGCCGATCCCGGCGGCAGGGGCGCCGAACCGGTGCAGCCGCAGCGGCCCGAGCACGTTGATCATTCCCGAGGCGATCGCCGGCAGCGTGACCAGCCACATCCCGGCGAGGACCGCCCGGTCGCGGCAGGCCTCGAGCAGGTCACGCAGCCCCTGCTGACTGCCGAACGACGGCGAGGGGAGACGGCGGGCCTGCGCGATCAGCACCAGCGCGACCACGACGACGCCGCTGAACGCGGGGGCTCTGCCGATCGCGGTCGCTACGGTCCCGATCAGCGGCCCGAACAGCGACCCGGCGATCGCGGCGCCGAGCGCGCCGCCGATCAGCGTCCCGCGGCGATCCAGCGGCGCCTCGGCGACGATCCAGGCCAGCCCTCCGGCCCATGAGCACGCCCCGCCCAACCCTTCGGCGAACCGCGCCGCGTCAAGCGCTGCGGCGTTGTGCAGGAACCCGAAGGCCAGCGTCGAGCCGGCGAGCAGCGACAGCCCCGCGATCACGGTGGGCTTCGGGCCGTAGCGCGCGGCCAGCATCCCGCCCGGAAGCGCGCCGACCAGCGTCCCGACCGGATAGGCCGCCGTCATCGCGCCGGCCGACAGCTTCGAGAGGTGCAGTTCCCTGGCCAGCGTCGGCAGCAGCGGCGCGATCGCGGCGTAGAACATCGTGTCGACGAACACGACCGCTCCGACGATGAGCACCAGCCGGCGCTCGGCGGCGTCGGCGCTCCGGCTCACGTCATGGAGTCGAGATCGGCCACTGGCCGCAGCATACGCAGGGAGGTTGATCACGCGTCCCCGCGGGAAGAGACACCGGTAGTGCCGACCTCCAGCACACCCAGGCCGCCGACTCCGCCGGGCCCGGCGCCCGACCCGACGCCCCCCGGCCCCGCGCCGCCGGACCCGAGCCCGCCGACCCCCACGCCCGGACCGACTCCGCTTCCGCCCGACCCGAACCCCCCGTCGATCTGAGCGTAAGCGAGGCGGCTCGCGGCGGTCGCGCTACACCTGTGGTCGTTACGGCACGAGCACGGCGCGCCCGAGGATCTCGCCGGCGCGAAGGCCGTCGAGGACCTCGTTGACCGCGGCCAGTGGATGCGTCTGAACGCGAAGCGTGAGCCGCCCCGCCGCGTGCAGCTGGATCAGCTCCCACAGGTCGGTCCAGCTGCCCACGAGGTTGGCGATGATCGCGTGCTCCTGGCCGACGAGAGCGTTTGACGGCGCCGACACGGTGCCGCCGTAGCCGATGACCGAATAGGCGCCGGCCGGGGCGAGCATCGCCAGCGAGTCGCGATGCGTTTCGTCGGTGCCGACGAAGTCGAGCACGACGTCGGCTCCGCGTCCTTCGGTCAGCTCGCGGACACCGTCGACGGAGCGGCTGCCGCCTTCGATCGTCTCCTCGGCCCCGAGCTCGCGCGCCAGGGCGAGCCGCTCGGACCGGGTGTCGATCGCGAGCACGCGGGCCGACGCCAGCTCGCGCGCCAGCTGGATCGCGATGTGGCCGACGCCGCCGACTCCGATGACCACCGCGGTCGAGCCGGGTCGCATCCGATCGGCGATCTTGCGCACCGCGTGGTAGGCGGTCAGACCGGCATCGGCGTGCGGAGCCACGGCCTCGGGGGACAGCCCCGCGGGCAGCTTGATCAGCGACCGTTCGCGCACGAGGACGAACTCCGCAAAGCCGCCGTCGACCGACAGGCCGGTGAACTGGTGGTGTGCGCAGTGCATGTCGTCGCCGCGACGGCAGGGCACGCACAGCCCGCAGCTGAACGGCGGATAGAGGATCACCGGGTCACCTTCGGCCACGGTCGTGACGAGATCGCCGACCCGCTGCACCCAGCCCGCGTTCTCGTGGCCGAGGACGCAGGGGAGCGACACTCCGGCCGGCTCCATCAGGCCCTCGATCGCGTGCACGTCCGTAGCACAGACGCCGGCGCCGCCGATCCTCACGAGCACCTCGTCCGGGCGTTGCAGTTCCGGCATGGGGCGCTCGATCAGCTCGAGCGGCTGGTGATACTCGCGCAGCAGTGCTGCTCTCATGCCGACGATCCTTTCACCTGCCGCCTGCCGGGTGCAACCGGCGCCGGCCGGGTGACGCGATGGTCGAGGACACCCGGCGTGGAGTCCACTAATCTGTCGCCACGTGAGTGGATCAGCGGCAGGGTTTGAACAAGCGATCCAGCTGACGGGAATCACGAAGTCGTGGCGCGGCCCCGCAGGGCCGGTGCACGCCGTGCGCGGCATCGACGTGACGATCGCGCGGGGCGAGACGGTCGCGCTGCTCGGGCCCAACGGCGCCGGCAAATCGACGACGATCGACATGATCCTGGGTTTGGCGCGTCAGGACGGCGGCACCCTGTCGGTGTTCGGGCGCACGCCGAAGGAGGCCGTCAAGCAGGGGCTCGTCGGCGGCATGCTGCAGACCGGCGAGCTGATCCGCAACCTGTCGGTGCACGAGCTGATCTCGATGGTCGCGTCGCTGTACCCGCAGCCGCTGGACGTCGACGAGGTGCTGGAGCTGGCGGGTCTCGGTGAGGCCGCCCGGCAGCCGACGCAGAAGCTCTCCGGCGGTCAGACCCAGCGCGCCCGGTTCGCGGTCGCGGTCGTCGCCAATCCCGAGCTGTTGATCCTCGACGAGCCAACCGTCGCCTTGGACGTGGAGGGCCGACGCGGGTTCTGGGCCGCGATGCGCGGCTTCGCCTCGCGCGGCAAGACCGTGTTGTTCGCGACGCACTACCTCGAAGAAGCCGACGCGAACGCCGACCGCGCGGTGCTGCTGGCGCACGGCAAGGTCGTCGCCGACGGGCCCACCACGGAGATCAAGGGCCGCGTCGGCACACGCACGATTCGGGCGACGCTCCCCGGCGTCGCCATCGATGAGCTCGCGTTGCTCCCCGGAGTCAGCTCCGCCGACCGCCGTGGCGAGGCCGTGATCATGGTCTGCTCGGATTCAGACCAGGCGATCCGGGCACTGCTCGAGCGCTATCCGGCCGCGCGCGACATCGAGATCACCGGCGCCGGGCTAGAGGACGCGTTCCTGCGGCTCACCGGCGACCCGGACGCCGAAACGGTCGACCTCGACGACGACCCCGTGAGATCGGCACGATGAGCGCGGTCGCCTACACGCGCTACGAGCTGCTGAGAACGGTCCGCGAGCGGCGGCTGCTGCTGTTCGGGTTCGGGTTCCCGCTGGTCCTGTACTTCATCATCGCGGTGCCGAACCGCCACATGAGCAACTTCGCCGGCACCGGTGTCTCGGCGCCGCTGTACTACATGGTGTCGCTCGCCTCGTTCGGGACGATGATGTCGATGACCTCCACCGGCGGCCGGATCGCGGGCGAGCGGCAGGTCGGCTGGACCCGCCAGCTGCGGATCACGCCGCTGTCGCCGCGCTCCTACCTGCGGGCCAAGGTGATGACCGGCTACATGATGGCCGCGCTCGGTCTCCTGCTGCTGTACATCGCCGGCCTGGCACTGGGGGTCAGCCTCCCCGCCAAGATCTGGATCGAGATGACCCTGCTGGTCGCGGTCGCCCTGCTCCCGTTCGCCGCCCTGGGAATCGCGCTGGGTCACTTCCTGACGGTCGATGCGATCGGTCCAGCCCTCGGCGGCACGGTCTCGCTGCTGGCGCTGATCAGCGGCACCTGGTTTCCGGTGCAACACGGCTTCCTGCACGACGTGGGGCAGTTCCTGCCCTCCTACTGGCTGGTGCAGGCGGGTCGGGTCTCGCTCCACGGGGCTGCCTGGGGGGTGGAGGGCTGGGCGGTCGTGCTCGGGTGGACGGTCGTGCTGACCGCGGTCGCCGCATTCGCCTACATGCGCGACACCGGCCGCGTGTAGCGCAAGCGTGGGCCGGCGCAGCCACTAATCTCAACGCCATGCCGTACACCGCGGTACAAGCGCGCAAGCAACTGCTCGACGACCTCGCCGCTGCGACCGATCAGCTGGCGGTTGCGCTGGCGTGCGTGGGAGAGGCGTACGACCAGCTCGACGAGCGCAGCGCCGACGCGCTCGAGGAGCAGATGTTTCGCCCGCTTCAGGCCGCCTACGGGCGGGCCCGGCGGACCCACTCGGAGTTCGCCACGCGATACGGACTGCCGCAGCGGGCGTTTGAGCCGCGCTCTCCCGGCACCCACACCAACGACCCTCGCGTGTACCTCGAGCGGACGATCGAGGCCGCCGAGCAGGCGGACCACCGCATCGCCGAGCTCCAGGACTCGATGATGCCGGTCGAGGTGGGCGACACCGAGCTCAGGGGCGGCCTGTCGGAGGTTCGCTCACTGATCGCGGAGCTGCCGGGCCGAGGCCGGCGCCTGTTGCACGTCCTCGGCCGCTAGCGGGGGCGGTTGTCGGCCGCTGGTCGGGGGTCTAGCGGGTCTCGCCATAACCGGCGGAATGTTTCGGTGGGGGCCATTAGCCGGAGCCGCTCGGCGCCCCGACGCCGGGCAGGTGCAGCGAGCTCTCCACGCCCCGGACTCCGGGCACGCCCCTCGCATCGCCGATCAGCCGCTCGATCTGCTCCAGGCTCGAGAGCTCACCGTGCAGATGCACGACACCGTCGACGACGCTGACGTTCACCGCTCCCTTGGGCGCGTCGGCGCGGCGGAAGACCTCCGTGCGGACGCGATCGGCCAGTGTGTTGTCGTCCGCCGGCGGCGACGGCGTCGCTGTCGCCTCGTGCGCCTTTCCCTTGGCGACTCCCGCCAGATGCTGCGCGCGGCGATCGCCCTGTCGCGCAACGTCCCGGATCGCCGTCGATCCGCGATCCTTCAACATCCTGCGCCGGCGCTTGCCATTGACGGGGTCCAGCAGAAACTGGGCGCCGGCTCCGGCGAGCACGGCGGCGATCCGCGGTGTCTTGGCGGCTCGTCGCGGCCGGCGGGTCGACTCGTTGCTGCGCGCCGCGCTCCACCAGACACCGACGACGATCGTGGCCACGCGCGTGCCGGTGCCGGCGATCCGGCCGGCCGACGCGAGCGCCTTGTCGCGTCTGCCGACGGGCCTGCGTGCGACCCGCGCCGCGGTCGTGGCGGCCTTCATCTGCGCCTTGGTCGCGGTCGCAATGGCCCTGGTCTGCGCCTTGCTCGCAGTTTTGAGGGCCTTGCTCTGTGCACCGCTCGCGGTCTTCATGGCGCTGGTCTGCGCGCTGCTTGCCGTCTTTCGAGCCTTGGCCGAGAACTCGCGAACCGGTGTCAGCGTCACGTCGGGCATCGAGATCCTCCTCCACGCTTTGAATCGGCGACCTGTTTGTGCCCTACCCGAGTGTCCGGCGGCAAAAACGACCGGGAGCGCGCGATGCGGTGGGTGTCGGATGCGATCACGGCGCTGAGGGTGAGGGACGCGATCACGGCGCTGACGGGTGAGGGACGCGATCACCGGGTAGCCGTTTGTCATGTCTCTCGACTCGCTTTCGTCCGCCGGCGCCGTGCTGGAAGTGCCTCAGCCCAGTGAGCCTGCCACCCCAGCCGTTCCCGACGCCCCCGTGACGCCGGCCGACCCCGACCCGGGCACCCCCGCAGATCCGGAGGAGCCGGCGACGGTGCCGGGTCCCGAGGAGCCCGCGACACCGGTCGTCCCGGAGCCGGGCCCCGACGAGCCCAGGCCGGACCCCGGGCGAGCGCCCGACCCCGACCCGGCGCCGGAACCGGACCGCTAACCCTTGATCACGCCGACCGGCCGCAGCCGCGCCACGCGCGCCGCGAGCCCGGCCCGGTCGACGATCTCGACCACGTGGTCCACGTCCTTGTAGGCCTCGGGCGCCTCCTCGGCGAGCCCGCGCGCCGAGACGGCCCGGACCGTGATCCCGTCGGCTTCGAGGCGCCGGCGAAGGGCGCCGCCGTCGACGACCTTGCGCACGGCCGTGCGCGACATCCTGCGACCGGCGCCGTGGCAGGTGGTACCGAATGTGCGTTCCATCGATCCCTGGCGGCCCGCCAGCACGAACGATGCGGTCCCCATGCTCCCCGGGATGAACACCGGCTGGCCCACATCGCGATAGCGAGGCGGGATCTCCGGGTGGCCCGGCGGAAACGCGCGGGTTGCGCCCTTGCGATGAACGCAGACCGAGCGACCGCCGTGGCGCTCGACCTTCGCGACGTTGTGCGCGACGTCGTAGACCTGGCGCGTGTCGCGTGCCATCGCCGGACCGAGCACCCGAGCGATCGCCTGACGCGCGCGGTGTGCCAGCGCCGCGCGGTTGGCCCAGGCGAAGTTGGCCGCGGCCGCCATCGCGCCGAGGTAGGCACGGCCCTCGGGCGAGCCGATCGGCGCGCACGACAGCTGACGGTCGGGGAGCTCGATCCGGTGCTGGGCGAGCGCGGCGTCCATGCGCTTGACGAAGTCGGTGCAGACCTGGTGGCCGAGTCCGCGAGAGCCCGAATGGATCAGGATCGTAAGCTGTCCCTCGCGCAGACCGAACGCCGCGGCCGCTGCATCGTCATCGATGCGGTCGACGCGCTGGAGCTCGAGAAAGTGGTTGCCCGAGCCGAGCGTTCCCAGTTGGCCGGCGCCGCGCTCGCGGGCTCGGGCCGACACGGCCGCGGGGTCGGCCGCCGGGAGGCGCCCCTCGGACTCGGTGAGCTGCAGGTCCTCCTCGGTTCCGATCGCTTGCTCCTCGTAGAGGGCGCGGGGACCGTCGCGCAGGACGCGATCGAGGTTGACGCCGCTCAAGCCGCCGCCGGCGCGCCGGCCGCCGGCGCCGACCGGAACCCGTCGCGAGATCTCGTGCACCAGCGCCTCGCGCCGGTCCGCCAGCTCCCCGAAAGCGAGCGGCAGCGCGAGCAGGCGGACGCCGCAGTTGATGTCGTAACCCACTCCGCCGGGTGAGATCACACCGTCGGGGACCTCGGTCGCGGCGACGCCGCCGACCGGGAAGCCGTAGCCCTGGTGGATGTCGGGCATCGCCAACGCGGCGTCGATGATTCCCGGCAGTGTCGCCACGTTCGCTAGCTGCTCGAGCGAGCGGTCTCCCTTGATCGCCGCGAGCAGCTCCGCGTCGGCGAACACCCGCGCGGGCGTCCGCATGCCGGCGACCGCGCCTCGGGGGATCTCCCACAGCTCGTCGTCGATTCGCCGCACGGTGAGCTCAGACATCGAGCACCACTCCCGCGATGTATCCGGATCCGTGGCGATCGAATCTCAGACGGTGATAGGTGATGGCCTTGACCAGCGGCGGCGGGTTGCCGACGAAGCCGGCGACTGTCGCATCGACGCGGTCCGCGGTCAGCGCCAGATCCACGATCCGCGTCGCCACGAAGCCTTCTGTCTCGGCGAGGAACACGAGCTCCTCGAGCCATGCGGCGAGTAACGCCGGCCGGTCGGGGGCCTGCGCGCAGACTTCGCGCCGTTGATCCTCGCGGGCGCCGGCGTGGTCCGCGCCCCCGGCGCCCGCGTCGCCCCCGGCGCGGTCGTCAATCCCAAGCAGCTCAGCGAGCGCCGACAGCGCCTCGGCGAACACCTCGCGCTCGCCGCCGGCCTCGATCGCGAGCTCGACCTCCGCCGTGTGATCCACCCAGCGGTACACGGCTCCTAGTCTTGCGCCTCCGCTCAGCCGCCGGCGGCCACGTTGGTGATCGGCTTGGCGAGGGCCTACACCCGGGGAGCCCCGGGCGGGCCGCCGCCGGAGCCGCCGACGGCCTGACCGTCGCGGCCGACGTATCCGTCCTTACCGCCCGCCACGACGACGATCGCGTCGCCTTCGCCGACGTTGCGCATGCTCCGGTGGATGCCCGGATCCACGCGCGCCACTCCACCGGGACCGAGCCGATGCACCGAGTCCTGGCCGAAGCGCATCTCGACCTCGCCCCGATGGACGAAGTAGGTCTCTTCCTGCCGATCGTGGTAATGGACGCCTGTCTCGTAACCCGGCGGCACCACGATCGCGTTGATCCCGAACGCGGTGACGTCGAGCTCGCGGCGAATCTTGCGAAATCCGTAGCCCTCGCCCATCGCCTCGAGGCTCGAGACTGCATAACCGTCACCGCGCGGCGAATCGCTCATCGCCGTGAATGCTATTGGTGCGGGAGTGGGCATACTAGATGCGTGCCGTCCGCGCCCTCGCCAGACGCACTCGCTCCCTTACGCGCGAACCCGCGGCGCGGCGCGATTTTGCTCGACATCGACGGGACGCTCGCGCCGATCGTCGACCATGCCGCCGACGCGCATGTGCCCGAGGGCACCCGCCAGGTGCTGATCGAGGTCGCGCGCCGCTACGGGGTGGTCGCGTGCGTGAGCGGGCGCCGCGCGTCCGAGGCGCGCGCGATGGTGTCGATCGGAACGATCTCCTATCTCGGCTCTCACGGCACCGAGCTGCTGCGCGCGGGGTGGACCGAGTCTGTGCTCGACCCGGGGGTCGAGGACTGGGTGCGCCGCATCCGCGAGTTCGGGCGCGAGGCCGACACCGCGGACCTGCGGCGCCGGCGGGTCCGACTCGAGGACAAGGGCGCGATCGTCGCCTTCCACTGGCGAGGAGCGCCCGACGAGGAGGCGGCGCGCGCAGCGATCGATTCGCTCGCGGCCAAGGCGGAGGCGGCCGGCCTGCGCACGCACTGGGGGCGAAAGGTGCTGGAAGTGCGTCCGCCGGTGCGGATGGACAAGGGCGCCGGGATCGTCAAGTTCCTCGAGGGGATCGACGTCGACGTCGTGATGTACGTCGGCGATGACACCACGGATATCGACGCGTTTCGCTCGCTCGCGCAGCTGGCGGCAGAAGGTCGCGTCTCGCACGCTATCCGCGTGGGGGTCCGCTCCGACGAAGGACCCTCCCAGATCACCGAGGAGGCGGATGTCGTCGTCGACGGAACCGCCGGCGTGCAGCAGTTGCTCACGTCTCTGATCGCCGATTAGAGCGCTGAACCGAGGTGAGGTTCACAGACTTTTTGCGGATGACGGTGATGCTCAGCGCGGCGTCGGCGAGCGCGCTCGGCGCGGTGACGCTGGTCGGGGCCGCCGACACCGGCGACTCGCTCGTGGTCCCGGTGGGGGCAGGCTGGTGGGTGCTCGCCGGCCTGATCGGCATCTGGGTGGGCCGTCGGGCCGAGACCTCGCCGCCGATCGCGTCGCTGCTCGCCACCGCGCGCACGCAGGCCACGCTTCCCGAGCTGAACCCGTCGCGGACGCTGCTCAACCGGCTGTGGCCGCTGCTGTTCTCGACGGTGGGAGCGGGGGCGCTGGCGTTCGTGCTGCCGCAGGTGCCGGCGGTGGCGGCCGGATTTGCGGTGATCTGGGCCCTGGCGTGGCGCCGGCAGTCCTCTGCGGTGACCGCGATCGAGGAACGCGACGGCGCCCGCTTCTACGTCGAGCGAACGTCGCCGCTGAAGGCGATCAGGCTCGTTCGGACGCCGGGATTCCGCTCGAACCTGTTCGAGCTCAACGGCGCCTCCCGCGGTTCGCGCCGGGTCCGGCCGCGGGCCTGACGGGCGCGGCGGGGTCGATCCAACGCCCCCGGCCCGCGGGCTCAAGGGGGCGCGGCGGCGCCGATCCAACGCGCACCCGGGGTGGTGCTGCCACGCTTGCTGGCAAGATTGGGTTCGCGGTGATTCCGGCGTTCATCCCCAGCCCGTCGCAGAGCGGATTCAGCGTCGGCCCGTTTTTCATCCACGTGTACGGGCTGATGTACGTGCTCGGGGTCTCCGCGGCGGTGATGATCGGGCGCCGACGCTGGCGGGCCCAAGGCGGAGATCCCGACCTCTGCTACGAGGTGGCGATGTGGGCATTCCCGGCCGGGCTGATCGGCGGCCGGATCTACTTCCTGATCACCACTCCCAGCCAGATCCCGCCGCATTGGTGGGGGCCGTTTGCGATCTGGAAGGGCGGGCTTGGCATCTGGGGAGGGATCGCCGCCGGCGCGGCAGTGGGACTGTGGGTGCTCTACCGCCGGCTGGACCCGATCGACGTGCGGCGGTTCATGGATGCAGGGGCGCCGGCAATCCTCGTGGCGCAGGCGTTCGGCAGGGTCGGCAACTACTTCAACCAGGAGCTGTTCGGCGGCCCCACCACCCTGCCCTGGGGCCTGAAGATCGATCCGGCGCACCGGCCGCCGGGCTACGCGCACCACGCGACGTTTCACCCCACGTTCCTGTACGAGATCATCTGGAACCTGGGCCTCGCGGGGTTCCTCGTATGGCTGGGGCACCACCGCCGGATCCGTCCGCCCGGCCTGTTCGCCCTGTACGTCGCGGGTTATTCGGGCTTTCGCATCTTCGAGGAGACGCTGCGGGTCGACTACTCGAACCACATCTTCGGCCTGCGGCT
This sequence comes from uncultured Solirubrobacterales bacterium, assembly GCA_963723675.1. Classification (GTDB taxonomy): domain Bacteria; phylum Actinomycetota; class Thermoleophilia; order Solirubrobacterales; family Solirubrobacteraceae; genus Palsa-465. The sequence goes on from CAVRRW010000001.1 coordinate 970,445, forward strand.
GAACTTTTTCGTTGCCCTGATTCTGTGCATCGCGGGCCTGGTCTGGTTCGTCGCGATTCAGCGACAGTGGCCCGCGCCCGCCTGGCTTCCCAGGCGCCGGGCGCGGCGCGATGGCTCCGGGGCGCCGGCGCGGAAATCCGCCCAAGGTCGCTCCAAGCCGCCGGCGGGTCGCGCGGCGCCGCGCGCGGGTGCCGACAAGCGATCGAGCCGCAAGGCGGGCCGGCGGTAGAAACGGGCGGGGCGAGCCCGGTCCGGGCCCGCGAATGCCGAGTGCTTCGTATCGCGATCAGCGGTTGCGCGGGCGCAGCGCCGCGACCTCGGCCCAGGAGCCGGTGTTCGCGACATCGGCGGCGCTCAGCCAGGCGCGGCGGGCGGTGGCGATCCCGTACCGAGCAACCACGAAGCCGCCAACCCGGTGGGCGTCGCAGTTGATCAGGATCGGCACACCGGCGGCAGACGCAGCGCGGGCATGGACCTCGTTGAGGTCGCGGCGATCGGGGCTGGCGTTGATCTCGAGCATCGTCCCGGAGTGCGCGGCCGCCTCGATCACCCGCTCTGCGTCAAAGGAGTAGGGGAGGCGGCGCTCGATCTTGCGCCCGGAAAGGTGGCCGATCGCATCGACGAGCGGATGCTCGACCGCGCGCACGATCCGGTTGGTCATCGCCTCGGAGTTCATCCGAAAGGACGAGTGGACGCTGGCGATCACCCAGTCGAGCTCGGCGAGGATGGAGTCGTCGTAGTCGAGCGACCCGTCGGGGAGGATGTTGACCTCCGAGCCCGCCAGCAGCTGGATCCCGTCAACGGAGGCGGCGCGGATTCGCGCCACGTGCTCGGACAGCCTGGCCGGCGAGAGGTCGTCGCCGAAGCCGAAGGTCGCCGAGTGATCGGTGATCGCCAGGTACCGATAGCCGGCGTCGCGCGCAGCCGTCGCCATCTCCTCGATCGAGGCCGTCCCGTCCGACGCGGTCGTGTGGCAGTGGAGGTCGCCGCGAAGGTCGTCGAGCTCGATCAACTCGGGCAGCGTCCCGGCCGCGGCGGCCTCGAGCTCGCCGCGATTCTCGCGCAGCTCCGGCTCGATGTACTGCAGCCCGAGCAGTGCGTAGACCTCGGCCTCGGTCGCGCCCCGGTGCACCTCGCCGCCGGCGTCGTCGAGGACGCCGTACTCGGAGACGTGCAGGCGTTTGCGAACGGCGGCGTCGCGCAAGGCCATGTTGTGCTGCTTTGACCCGGTCAGGTGCTGGAGCAGGTTGCCGAACTGATCGGGCGCGACGATTCGCACGTCGACCTGGATCCCGGTGTGCGTGCGCAGCCGCACCCCCGCCTCGCCGGGCGTCCCGGCGTGCTCGACGAGGTCGAGCTCGGTGGCGGCCCGCGCCAGCGCGAGGGGATCGTGCGCGGTTGCGATCACGTCGAGGTCCTTGACGCTGTCGGTCATCCGGCGCGCGGAACCCGCCAGCTGCACCTGCTCGGAGGCGGGGTGCTCGCGCAGCGCGGCAATCAGCGGCTCGGCGATCGCGAGCGCACGGTCGAGCACGAACCGCGACCGCGGCTCGCCGGCGCCGACCGCGTCGAGCGCGGCGAGGATGCTCTCCTCGGCCTTCGGCCCGAAGCCCTTGAGCGCCCGGATGCGCTGTGCCTGGGCAGCGGCCCGCAGCGCCTCCAGCGAGTCGATTCCAAGCTCCTCGAACAGCCGCCGCGCGCGCTTGGGGCCGAGTCCCGGCAGCCGCGTCATCTCGATCAGCCCCGGCGGGAACTTGGTGCGGAGCTTGACCAGCGCCGGGATCTCGCCGGTCTCCGCCAGCGACATCACCTTCTCCTGGATGATCGCCCCGATCCCCGCCAGCTCGGTGGCGCGACCCTGGCGGGCGAGCGCGGTGATCGACACCGGCGCCTCGCGCACCGCCTTGGCGGCGTTCCGGTAGGCGACGATCCGATGGATCACGGCTCCGTCGAGCTCGTACAGGTCGCCGAGCTCGTCGAGCGCGACCGCGATCTCGCTGTTGGTGGGGTCGGCGTGTTGGACGGGTTCCATCTCAGATGTCTGCTTCGAAGGCTAGCCTTCGCACTTCGACGACCGCGCTATACTTTCTGAAGTAACGCAACCGACACTCACTTCGAAGGAGCCCGAATGGCAGGCACCGTTTCAGAAGTCACCGACAACAACTTCCAGGCCGAGGTAATCGAGTCCGAGGTCCCCGTGCTCGTCGACTTCTGGGCGCCGTGGTGTGGACCGTGCCGCATGGTCGCGCCTGTCGTCGAGGAGATCGCCAGCGAGCGCGCGGAGCAGCTGAAGGTCGTCAAGCTCAACATCGACGAGAATCAGCACACCGCCGTGGCGTTCAACGTCATGTCGATCCCGACGCTGATCCTGTTCCGCAACGGGCAACCGGCCAAGACCGTGATCGGGGCATACCCCAAGCGCAAGCTCGAGGCGGAGCTCGAGCCGGCGCTCGCATAGCCGTCAGCGCGACGGCCGGGGTTCACGCCAGCGCCACGGCGAGCCGCAGCTTGCGACCGTCGATCAGCACCGGCTCGGCGCCGTCGAGTGATTCGTAGCTGACCCGCACCGCGAGCGTCTCCGTGGCGATGTACGCCTCGCGGTTGCGGGCGGCGTCGAGCAGCGCCGCATCCCCGTCGAGCGTCAACGCGATCCGGTCGGTGACCTCCAGGCCGGCGTCGCGGCGGGCGGCCTGGACCGCGTGGACGACTTCGCGCGCCCAGCCCTCCGCTCGCAGGTCCTCGTCGAGCTCGAGCTCGAGCGCAACCGCGTGGGAGCCTTCGCGCTCGACCTCATAACCCTCGAGCGGCTTCATCGAGACCAGCAGGTCGTCGGCGGACAGCTCGTGGTCCTGGCCACCGAGGGTGATCGCAACCGTGCGGCCGTCGCGCAGCGTCTGGCTCGCACGAGTGGCGTCGAGCCCGGCGATCGCGGCGGCCACGATCGGCATCTGCTTGCCGAACCTCGGACCCAGGGTCCGGTAGTTGGGTTTGGCCTCGACCTGCCCGAGCTCGTCGACCTCGGAGACGAACCGCAGCTGGCGAACGTTGAGCTCCTCGCGGATCACCTCGGCGGTGCGCTCGATCGCGCTCCGTTCGAACCCGTTCGCGACGACGATCGCCTCGTGCAAGGGCTGGCGGACCTTGATCTTCGCCTTCCCACGCGCGGCCAGACCGAGGCGGACCGTCTCGCGCGCGACGCTCATCACCCGCTCGAGCTCCTCGTCGCGTTCGCCGGCGACGGGGAAGTCGCACAGGTGGACGCTGCGCTCGGAGCCGTCGAGGTTGTCGTAGACCTCGTCGGCGATGAACGGGCAGAACGGCGCGAGCAGCCTGGCGACGGTCAGCAGGCATTCGCGCAGGGTGGCGAACGCCGCGGGATCGCCGTCCCAGAAACGCCGCCGCGAACGCCGCACGTACCAGTTGGAGATCTCCTCGACGAACGTCGCGATCGCGCGGCCGGCGACGGTCGCGTCGAAGTTGTCCATCCGCTCGCGCACGACCTCCACGGTCGCGTGCAGCCGCGACAGCGCCCACCGGTCCAGCTCGGCCAGCTCGACGTCGGCGAGACGCACCGGCGTGACGTCGTTGGCGTTGGCATAAAGCACGTAGAACCCGTACGTGTTCCACAGCTGCAGCAGGAACTGCCTGACCGCCTCGCCGATCGTCTCGAGCGAGAACCGGTAGCCGTCCCACGGCTGCTTTGAGGTGAAGAAGTACCAGCGCAGTGCGTCGGCCCCGTAGCGGTCGATCACGTCCCACGGCTCGACGGCGTTGCCAAGCGACTTGGACATCTTGCGCCCCTGATCGTCGAGGATCAGGCCCAGGCACACGACGTTGCGATACGGAGAGCGATCGAACAGCAGCGTCGAGATCGCGATCAGCGAATAGAACCAGCCGCGCGTCTGGTCCAGCGCCTCGCAGACGAAGTCGGCCGGGAACCGCTGCTCGAAGTGCTCGGTCCCCGCAAACGGCGCGTGGTATTGCGCGAACGGCATCGCGCCGGAGTCAAACCAGACGTCGATCACCTCCGGCACGCGGCGCATCGGCTGGCCGCACTCCCCGCAGGCGAATGTCACTTCGTCGACGAACGGGCGGTGCGGATCGGTCAGCTCCACGCCCGACAGCTCCTCGAGCGCCGCGAAGGAGCCGATCGCGCGGGTGTGGCCGTCGGCGCAGCGCCACACCGGCAGCGGCGTGCCCCAGTAGCGCTCGCGCGACAGGGCCCAGTCGACGTTGCCCTCCAGCCAGTTGCCGAAGCGACCGTGCTTGACGTGCTCGGGATGCCAGTTGACGGTCTCGTTGGCGGCGAGCAGCCGGTCCTTGAGCCGGCTCGTGGCGATGTACCACGACGGCTTGGCGTAGTACAGAAGCGGCGTGTGGCAGCGCCAGCAGTGCGGATATGAGTGCTCGTAGACCTCGGCGCGCAGCAGCCGCCCGCGCGCGCGCAGGTCCTCGATCAGATCCGGGTCGGCGTCCTTGACCCAGCGACCCGCGTACGGCCCGATCCGCTCGTCATAGGTTCCATCGGGGCGCACCGGGTTGATCACGTTCAGCCCCTGCTGCTCGCCGAGCCGGAAGTCGTCCTCTCCAAACGCGATCGCGGTGTGGACCAGTCCGGTGCCGTCCTGTGCGGTGACGAAGTCGGCGGGGAGCACGGTGTGTCCCTTGTCTCCGTAGGCGCTGGCCGGGATGAACGGGAACGGCGGCTCGTAGGCGACGCCCTCCAGTTCGCGCCCCGGGAAGCGCTCGAGGATCTCGGCGCCCGGGCCGAGCACACGCTCCACGAGGGCCTGCGCCAGGATCTCGACGGGGCCGCCGTCGGCCCGCGCGCGCACATAGGTCAGCTCCGGATCGACCGCGACCGCGGCGTTTGAGACCAGCGTCCACGGGGTGGTGGTCCACACCAGCAGCTCGTCACCCTCGCGCACGCCGCCCGCTCGGCGTCCGGCCTCGCTGAAACGGGCGGCGTGCGAGTCATCCGGCTGCGCGGCGCCGCGCGCCTCGGTCACCGGCAGGCGCACGTACACCGACGGGTCGACTACGTCTCGATAGACGTCGGGCTGCCCGAGCTCGTGACTGGACAGCGCGGTCCCGCAGCGCGTGCAATAAGGGACGACCTTGAGCTTCTCATAGAGGAGGCCGGCGGCATGAATCTTCTCGAGCGCCCACCAGACCGACTCGATGTAGTCGCGGTCGAGCGTCTTGTAGGCGTCGTCGAGGTCGATCCAGAAGCCGACCCGCTCGGTCAGCCGGTTCCAGTCCTCCACGTGACTGAGCACCTTCTCACGGCAGCGGGCGTTGAACTGTGCGATCCCGAACCGCTCGATGTCCTCCTTGGAGGTCATCCCCAGCTCCGCCTCGACGGCCAGCTCGACCGGCAGGCCGTGGCAGTCCCAGCCGCCCTTGCGCTCGACGTAGCGTCCGCACATCGTCCGGTAGCGGGGAAAGATGTCCTTGAACACCCGCGAGAGCACGTGGTGAGCGCCGGGGGCGCCGTTGGCCGTGGGCGGCCCCTCGTAGAAGCCCCATGGAGGCGACTCCCTGCGTCTGCGCACCGACTCGGCGAACACGTCGCGCTCGCGCCAGCGCTCGAGCACGCGCTCCTCCAGTTCCGGAAACGACGCGCGGGGGTCGACGGGGCGGTGCACAGCGGGCATGGGCGCAGGATTGTAGGAGCCCACTGTTGGGGGTCCGACCGACCCGGACGATCGAGCCGAACGCTCGGCGCGGGACGACCGCGCCGTGGAGGGTATGCCGGCGGCTACTCGAAGACCATCAGCGCCGCGCGCGGAGGCCCGGAGGCAGCGATCCGTGCGCTCATGCGCACGCCGAAGGTGTTCGCGGGCCGGACGACCGTCCGGTACACGCCGCTGTCGCCGCTCGCGGCCCAGGTGATCGCGCCGGCGAGGTTCGCGCCGGCAAGGTTCGCGCCGGCGTCGGCTCGACGCCGCAATGGCCGCAGAAGAAAACGGCCGGCGCCGGCGCGGCGAGCCCACGCTCAGGCGCCGGCGGCGGCACGAGCGCGAGCGCTGGGCGTCCACGGAATGATCGTCTCGGCATCGAAGTCCCTTTCGAAGGAGGTGCTGGCGCGCTAGGCCGATCCTCTCCGAGCGTCCGCGGTCACTCCGCCGGCGGGACGGGATGTTGGGAGCGTGGCCGCGGTCTCCGCCTGCTCTTCGACGAGCTCGAGCAGGCGCCGTTGCGCGTCGCCGGCGCCCGGCGGCAGAACGTTGGTGGCCGTGGTGCGCACGCGCGCCCGCTGAGGTCCGCGCCGATATACCGCCACCGGTGTCGGACCGATCGAGAGCCTGATCGCGTAGGCCCACCGCGCCACCGTGTCGTCGTCGACGTGGCCGCCCGCGACCACGACGACGTTGGGACGGTGCACCGCGACCGCGTCGCCGATGCCGGCGACGCCGCGGGCGGAGAGGCTCAGCACCTTCACGCCGGCGCGCACGCAGAGCAGCTCCAGCGCGCGCAGGTGGGGCGCGTCGGGATCGAGCTCGTCGCGCGAGGCATCGCCGACGATGATCGACACCGGGCGGACCGGCGGTGGCGCCAGCCGCATCGCCCTGCGCAGCCAGTCCGCTCCCCAATGAGCCGCGAATGCCCACGCCGCCGACTCGACCGTGAAGCGCCGGGAGACCTCATCGAGCGTCGGCAGCAGCACTTCCTCGACCGACCGCTCGACGGATCGCAGCGCAAGCGCCGCCTCGATCGCGGTGTCGGCGCGCTCGCGCTCATATGACACCAGCGCGCCCAGCAACGAGTTGGTGTCGGCCACCAGTCCCTCGCGTGCGCGGGAGATCGCCGACGAGATCGAGAGACCCTCCTGGAGCGCGTCGCGCAGCGCCGCCACCTCGCCATGCGTGAACAGCCGGTGCTTGCCGGGGGACCGCTGCGGCTTGGGGAAGCCAAAACGGCGCTCCCAGGCGCGCAAAGTGTTGGGGCTGACGTTCAACAACGCCGCCGCCTCGCTGGTCTTCAGATAACGCATGCGCAAGATCGGACGTCTAGGCGGTGCTATTTCGGACCATTCGTTGTCATCCCAAGAGGCCCCTCATAGAATTGCACAAGTTTTACGTCAGAAAGCCCCCGTAAATTGCGCAAACAGGGTCGGACCACGCCGCCCCCGAGTGGTCCGACACCGTCCCTCTTCGTCGCAGCCCGCAAGGAGGCCCTATGGGATACCGCAACGGCTGACCTCCAGCAAACCTTGTCCTTAGCGCGCATTTAGCGCTACCTTCACCGAATGGTCCGCCAGACACGACGGCGTGCTCGCGGCCGGCTGCAGGAGCGCGTCTTCGCTTGGTGTGTTGTCGTGGCGCTGCTCGTCGTCGTCATCGCGACCGCGATTGCGGCGCCGCACGACCGGACAGGCGGCCTGTCAGTCATTCTCGGCGTTGCCGCGGTGATTGCCGGCGTTATGGCTGCAGGTGCGCGCGATGAACCATCCATATCTGCATCGTTCATCGTCTATGTGCTAGCGGGTGCATTCCTGGGAGCGCGTTCGGCCATGGCGGCTGCGGCGCTTTCGGAAGTCGCGGCGGCGATCACGATGAACACGAGACTGCGGGCGGTCATACTCAACTTGCCTGCGAACGTCGCGCCGGCGGCCGTCGCCGCACTTGTCAGCCACGCTATCGCAAGCGAGCCTACGAACACCTTCAGGTTCTACCTCTCGGTCGGCGTCGCTTCGGTGCTGGCGATCACGTTGAGCTTCGTGATCGTCGCCGTCCTGCGCAAGTCATTCCTCCCGACGTTGCACCAACTCGGACTCCGAACGTTCGTGGAGGACTTGCCCAGCATCGCCTTGAACGTCCTGCTCGTGCTGGCTGGAGCAGCGATCACCGTGCAGCTGGGCAACGCCGGCATCGCCTTCGCCCTGTCGGCCGTGTTCACGTTCTCCTACATGGCCCACCTGCTGCAGCGCGCCCGCCGGCGCTCGGAGCAGTACGTCTCGCTGTCCTGGGGCGTGCTCGCGGGGTTGATGCGCTCGCTCGACGTCCGCGATCAGCGCGCCGCGCGCCACGCCGCCGCGGTCGCCCGGTTCTCACGCGACATGGCCGGGGCGGTCGGGATGTCCGAGCAGGAGCAGGAGCTCGCGCACACGGCCGGGCTGCTGCACGACATCGGGCACTTCGCGCTGTCGGACCGCGTCGCCGAGCGGGGTCGCACGTTGACCGACGAGGACTGGACGGCGATCCAGCGCCACCCGGAGCTCGGAGCCGACATGCTCAAGGACCTCGGCGTCTACGGTCCCGTCGCGGAGATCGTCCTCAGCCACCACGAGCGAGTCGACGGCCGCGGATTTCCAAACGGCCTGACGGAAAACGAGATCCCGGAGATCGCCAAGATCATCGCCGTGGCCGAGGTCTACGACACTCTTACCGCGGGCGACACGTATCGCACGCGGATGAGCTCGTTCGAGGCGGTGCGCGAGCTGCGGCGGGTCGCGAACACACAGCTCGACTCCCGCTACGTCGAGGTGCTCGCCAGCCTGCTCACCGGCGAGGGCGTGGAGTACCGGCACGCCGACGCGGCCGACTTCGACACCGAGCTCGACATGGAACGGCGCATCCGGGAGGCGGGAACCGGCTAACGGAAGTCGGCGTCCCGGGACGGGCGCCGGAGATCGGCCTGGGCAAGCCGCAGGAGATCGGCTAGGGGAAACCGCGCCCCGAATCGGCCTGGGGGAGACCGCAGGAGATCGGCTAGGGGAAACCGCGCCCCGAATCGGGACGGGTGTGGCGTGGACGCTCGAAGGACCGGCCGATCAGCGTCAGCCGACCAGGCGCTCGCGGCGCTGGGACGGATCCCCGCCGCGCTGCAACGTCACCAGAAACTGCTCGATCTGGTCCGCGCTGAATCGGCGCTGCCCACCGGGCGTCCGGTAGGACTCGAGGTACCCCATGTCGGACCAGCGGCGGATTGTCCCAAGCGACACCCCGAGGGCTTGAGCCGCCTGTGACGTCGACAGTCCGAGAGGACTCCTACTGCGTGCTTCCATATGACGCTATTGCAGCCGCTTTGGGGAGGTTCGAGAGGGTCGTGCAGCAATTGCACAACCTCCACCCCCGAACGGCGTGTCGCACCGTGACCTCCACGCCCGAACGGAGTGTCGCGGCGTGTAGTGCGACGATGCTCGCAGCGAGGATTGCATGCGACTCAGGCTCTACCACCATCACGACGGCGCGCGCGTGGCATACCGCGAGACCGGCGCGGGCCCCGGGCTCGCGCTGTTTCACTCGCTCGGCCTGTCGCATCGGGAGTGGGAACCGATCGTCGCACCGCTGTCGGCCCGGTTTCGGGTCGTGCTGCCCGACCTGCCTCTGCACGGAGACTCCGAGGACCGACCGCGCCATCCGTATACGGCCGATTGGCTCACCGAGGTGATGTCCGGCTTCTGCCGCGAGGTCGTCGGCCCGCGTCCGCTGCTCGCGGGCCACGACATCGGCGCGGAGCTGTCGCTGCGCGCGGTGGTGACCGGAAGGCTGACGCCGTCGCGCATGGTGCTGATGCCCAACCGGCTCCATCGCCGCCAGGAGCATTCGGGAAAACGCACGGCGTGGCGCGCGGCCTGCCGGGCGGCCGCGCTCCCCGGCCTGGACCGGCTCCTCGCCTACGGCGCCAAAGTCGTGTTCCGCCCCTCGATCGGTGAGCGCCTCTCGGTCGCCCACAACCCCGCGGCGCGGGACCTGGTGCGGCACGCGTTTGCCGACGTCGGCGGCAACGGCAACCGCGCCCGCGCCTGGGCGAAGTTCGCGCGCCGCTGGCCCGCGGCTCCGCAGCGATACCTGATCGACGCGTATCCGCGGATCGACCTCCCGGTGCTGTTGCTGTGGGCCGACCAGGACGGGGCGCACCCGCTCGCCGCCGCCCAGGAGGCGCTCGATCTGCTGCCCGACGCCCAGCTGCGCATGCTCCCCGGAACCGGCTTTCTGATCGCCTACGACGATCCGGTCGCCGTCGCGCGCGAGCTGATCGCGTTCTGCGGCTGAGCGCTCACGGCGCCACCGGCGCGTTCGCCGCGCGGCGGGAGGCCCCGACCGACGCCGCGACGACCAGCGCCATCCCGAACACCTCGCGGCCGCTCAGTCCCTGGCCCAGCACGATCAGGCCGGCGAGCGCCGCGACCGCGGGCTCGAGGCTCATCAGCACCCCGAACACCGACGGCGCGATCCGCCGCAGCGCCTCCTGCTCGAACGAGTAGGGGATCGCCGACGACAGCACCCCGACCGCCGCGCCGAGCGCCAGCGATCGCGGCGCCAGCAGCTGCGCGCCGCCCGCCGCGATCCCGATCGGCAGCAGCGCGATCGCCGCGATGCACATCGACACCGCGATCCCCGTTCCGCGCTCGAACGCTCGCCCCATGCGTGCGTTGAGGAGGATGTAGGCGCCCCACAGGCAACCGGCGATCAGCGCGAACGCGACGCCGACGCCGTTGAGGCCGTGCGTCGCGCCGCGGCTCAGCGCGAGGATGCCGATCAGCGCGAGCGCGACCCAGACGAGGTCGAGGACTCGCCGGGAGCCCGCGACGGCGACCGCGAGCGGCCCGACGAACTCGATCGTGACCGCGATTCCCAGCGGGATGCGGTGAATCGACTCGTAGAAGCTCAGGTTCATCGCCGCCAGCACCAGTCCGAAGACCACCGCCTGCAGGAGCTCCGCGCGGGGGCGGCCCCGCAGACGCGGCGGCCACACCACGACGAGGACGACCGACGCGCAGGCCACCCTCATCAGGACCGCGCCGGCCGGACCGATCCGTGCGAACAGCGTCGCCGCCAGCGCGGCGCCGAACTGAACCGACCCGATCGCGCTGACGACGAGCCCGCCCGAAGGCGCCCGCGCCAGCAGGCCGCCGCCGCGTGGGTGTGTCTCCGCGTACTCCACCAGCGACGATCCTAGAGAGCGGCCCGAGCTCGGCCGCGGGGAGCGGCCCCGGCCCACCGCCCGCGGCGGTCAGCCTGAGCTCAGCGCCGGCGGCGAGCGGTCGACGCGCCCTTGCGGAGATCGGGCTCGATCACGACCCGCCGCCGCCGCGGCCGGCGTCCCCCGATCGCGGCCAGCACCATCGTCACCGCCTCGTCCACCAATCGCTCGGACTGCCAGTCAAACGTCGTCAGCGGTGGTGCCAGCAGCGCCGACATCGGATGGTTGTCGTAGCCGATCACCGACAGGTCGCCGGGAATCGAGAGGTCCAGCTCGCGCGCGGCGGCGTAGATCCCGTAGGCGATCGAATCCGAAAAGCAGAAGACCGCCGTCGGTCGCTCCCGCGCCGCCAGGACCTCGCGGGCGACGTCGGTGGCGCGCTCGAGCTCGTAGGGTGCGCTGATCGAGAGCACGTCGAGTCGCAGCCGCTGCGACTCGTCGCCGACGACGACCTCCGCGGGGCGATCGTTGGTAGGCGAGCCCAGCGGGCGCAGGACGGCGATCCGCCGGTGGCCCAGCCGGTGAAGGTGCTCGAGCGCGCGCCTGACCCCGGTGCGGTTGTCGAACAGCACCTCGCCCGCAACTTCGGCATCGGCGAGCGCGTCGCCGATCGAAACGACCGCCAGCGACTCGGACAGCTCGCGCCAGAACACGTCGGAAGGATCGACGGGCGAGATGATCAGCCCATCGACCTGCTGGTCACGCAACTGCGCGCCGAGGATCCGCTGGCGGTCAGGATCGCCGCCGGCGTCGACGATCAGCGCATAGTGATCGCGGGCCAGCAGTGCCCGTCCGGCGTCGGCGACAAGGCGCTGCTGCCAGAGATCCTCGAGCGACGGACCGAGGATCCCGACCATCCCGGTGCGGCCGCTCGCCAGCGCCCGAGCGATCGGATTGGCCTCGTAGCCGAGCTCCGCGGCAACCTTGCGTACCCGCTCCTGGGTTTCTTCGGAGACCTGGATCCCCCGCAACGCGTAGGAAACCGCCGCCGGCGAGACCCCCGCCGAGTCGGCGACCTCCCGAATCGTGACGCGCTTGGCGACCGGGCTCACAGCGGAAGCGTAAACGGACCACGAGCGCGAGGGGCGGATTGCACGAGCGCGATGGGCGGATTGCAAAGAGCGCGATGGGCGGATTGCAAACAGCGCGACGGGCGGATTGCAAACAGCGCGACGGGCGGATTGCACGACGCGAAGGCGGATGGCACCAGGGCGATGGGCGGATTGCAAACAGCGCGACGGGCGGATTGCACGAGGCGAAGGCGGATGGCACCAGGGCGATGGGCGGATTGCAAAGAGCGCGATGGGCGAATTGGCCCAGTGGCCATTGACAAAACGACCGTGAACCGGTTCACTGAAACGATTCAATGAACCGGTTAAACGACGCACACGCGATGATCGGTCTTCGCGATCGGCTTGGCGGCGGCGGTCACGTTCCCCCGACCGTGGACGTGCATCAGCACCTGTGGCCGCCCCGGCTGATCGACGCGCTGCGCAGCCGTAGCACGCCTCCGAGGCTGCGCGGCTGGACGCTCGAGCTCGCCGGTGGGCCCGATTACCGGGTCGATCCTCGCCACCACGACGTCGACCTCAGACAAGAGGAGGCCGCCGGCAGCGGGGTCGAGCTCGCACTCGTGTCGCTGTCAAGCCCGCTCGGGATCGAGCTGCTGCCCCCGTCGGAGTCCCGGGAGCTGCTCGAGGCCTACCACGACGGCGCGCTCCAGCTGCCTCGGCGATTCGGCGCCTGGGCGGGAGCGTGCCTGACCGAGGTCGATCCGGACGCGGTCGCGCACGAGCTGGCACGCGGCTTCGTCGGCCTGCAGCTGCCTGCCAACGCGCTGGCCGGCCAGCAGGGCTACACCCGCGCGGCGCCGCTGCTCGACGTGCTCGAGCACGCCGGCCGACCGCTGCTGATCCATCCCGGCCCCGCGATCGCCCCACCCGACGCTCCGGCTTGGTGGCCGACGATCGTCTCCTATGTCCAGCAGATGCACGAGGCGTGGTATGCGTTTCGCACCTTCGGCCGCCCGCATCATCGGCGGCTGCGCGTGTGCTTTGCGATGCTGGCCGGCCTGGCGCCGCTGCACGGTGAGCGGTTTCTCGCGCGCACCGGCAGTCGCACCGTGGTCGACGAGAACGCTTTCCTTGACGTCTCCTCATACGGGATGCGTGCGATCGATGCCACCGTGCGCGTGCTCGGGATCGACGTGCTCGTCTACGGCTCGGACCTGCCGTATCCGTCCCCGATCCTCCCCGACCTCGGCGCCGCCGCCCTCTCGGCGATCTGCGCCGCCAACCCGCTTCGTCTACTCGACCAAAAGGAGGTGCTCGATGCCGTGGCCGTTGCTTCCGGCGCGCAACCTTGATAGCGCGGAGCTCGAGGCGCTAGTCAACGAGCTTGCCGGGCAGCCCGAGCGCTGGCGCGAGCTCGTCTCCTTCTCGGATGACGAGCGCCACTTCGTCTCGCTGTACCGCGACGATCACGTCGACGTGTGGCTGCTGTGCTGGACGCCGGTCAACGACACCGGCTGGCACGACCACGACATCTCCTCGGGGGCCGTCCGGGTCGTGCAGGGCGCGCTGCGGGAATCCAGTCCGCGGATCGGCGGAGCGCCCGCGTCGCGGGCGGTGCAGGCGGGGCATTCATTCTCGTTCGGGCCCGAGCACATCCACCGGCTCGCCGGCGATCATGAACGGTCGGTGTCGATTCACGCCTACTCACCGCCGCTGTGGCGCCTGGGCCAGTACACGATCGACGACGAGGGCGTGATGCGCCGGATGTCGATCAGCTACGCGGACGAGCTGCGGCCGCTGGAGGACTCGCTGGCTGCGTAAGCCAAGCCGCTTGGCCGCCGGCGGGGGTGCGGACGACGATTGGTTTGCCCTCGATGAATTGACGACGTCGTGGCGAAGTGTCGCTGGATTCCAGCGGGGACAACGTCGCACGCGGCCCGCACAGGACGCTGTATGTAACGAACCCCGCCCACACAGCGGGGAAAACGTCGCACACGGCCCGCCAACCATGCCGCGTGTAACGAAACCCCCGCCCACCGGGGAAAACGTCGCACGCGGCCAGGCAACCACGCCGCGTGTAACGAAACCCTCGCCCCCACCGGGGAAAACGTCGCACGCGGCCAGCCGACCGCGCCGCGTGTAACGAAATCCCCGCCCTCGGGCGCCCGCAGCCGGGCCGCGGTGCGCAGGCGCCGCGCAGCCGGGCCGCGGTGCGCAGGCCGACGCCGGCGGGGACGGGGACCGTCGGCGTGGCGCTACTCGGCGCCGGCCCCCACCCTCCCCGTGAGCCTGACGACGATCGCCTCGAACACCCGGTCTGCGTGGCCGTGCAGCTGCTCGCGCGTCAGCAGTTGCACCGGATGGGGAATGAACACCATCCGGTAGTCCGGCATCCCGAGCACCCGCGCCTGCTCCAGTGCCTCGTCGACGAACGGCTCGGTCGCGACCGCCGCCGTCGCGATCCCCAGGCGCTCCAGGCGCACCATGTCGTGCACACTGCACGACGTGCAGGAGCCTCAGTCGGCGAGCGCCTCCACGGCGAGGTCGCCGCGGCCGGCGATCCGGCGGATCACGTCCGGGTCGGCGGGCTTGGAGAAGATCTCCTTGACGACCCGGAACGTCTGCGCCCCCTCCGCGTGCAGGCGGCCCTCGATCCGGCCGAGGAACTCGTCGCCGCGGCGCTTGCTGATGTCGAGCAGCGCCACGGTCGCGCCGCCGAGCGGCTTGCCGCGCGCCGCCAGGGGCTCGGCCGCACGCCGGCGCTCGTCGAACGGGCTTACGTACTCCATGGGACCTCCTTTGAGACGATCTCTGACTGCATCGAAAGGCAGGGGCCGAACACCGCCGAGAAGCGGCCCGCCTCGCCGCCGGCGACGACGAGCACGATGTCGTCGGGACTATCCCACTTGCCGATCAGCCGCTCGTCGTCGGCCGCCTGAACCTGGGGCGTGGTCTCGCCCCAGCGCAGCTCGCGGGCAGGGCGCCGCACGGACTCGAACATCTCTTCGCGCAGCCGCTGCTTGCTCCAGCCGGCCTCGCCGAACAGCTGGGCGTGCTCCGGGCAGATCACGAACAAAGACGACCCCCCGAGCGGCCACCAGTTCGGGCTCCACGTCGCCGCCGCCGCCCAGCCGAGCACGCGCGCCAGCTCCTCGGGGGTGCGGCTGCGATGGTCTGAGATCGACAGCGGCGCGTCGCAGGCGATCACGGTCACGACCGAACGATCCGCCGCGAACCCGCGCTCGACGTGGAGCGGCTCCCAGGGGCTCACCTCCTCGCTCTCGGCCAGGCACAGGCCGAGTTTTCCGGGGTGCCCGAGCGTGGCCCGGTCAAGGCGTCCCGGGAAGCCCCCGCCGGTGAGGCTGACGAGCAGCCGCAGGGCGCGTCCGATCGTCAGGTTCGCGCGCGATCCCGGCCCCAGCGCGCCGATGGAGCTGTTGCACCCCAGCGATTCGCGTGCCGGGCCGTTGAGAATCACCAGCTGCCCGGCCGGCTGGGTAGTGACCGCCTGCCCGTTGAGGTTGAAGGCCGGCTCGAGCGCCGCCCGGGCGGCCGCGACCACGACCGGGAAGTACTGAGGTCGGCAACCGGCGAGCACCGCGCAGGCGGCGACGCGCTCGAGCGTGGCCTCTCCCAGCGCCGGGGGGACCTCGCCGAGCGACTCCGCGGCGTCGTGACCGCCGAGCATTGCCGCCACCCGCTCACGGGTCGGCGGGATCACCGGCAGCCCATCGCTCCACTCGCGGTCGAACATCTCCTCGAGCTCGTCGTGGGGGCCGGCCGCGTCCACCAGCGCGAGCGTATGGGGGTCATACGTGTTCTTGGCGGCGCATCCCGGCTTGCGATGGGGTTGCTCGTCGGTGAGGCGCGGCGCCGCCACTGCGGCCGCCCGGCCTGCCTGTACGAGCAGTGCCTCGAGGCCGTCGCGGTCCCAGCCCACCACTCGTTGCACCAGCCTGCCGTCGGCGCCGATCAGCATGGTCGTCGGCACGCTCTGGAGCTCGTAGGCCGCGGAGACCTCGTATGGCGCCGGCTCGCTCAGGACGATGCCGCCGAACCCCGCCCGCCGGGCAGTGCGCGCCGCCACCTCGAGCGGATCCTCGAACACCGCCGCCACCGAGACGCCGGCGTGAGCGAGGACCTGCGCCGGAGCTGCCAGGCGCCGCAGCGTCATCGCGCAGGTGGGGCAGTCCTTGGTGACGAACAGGACCACGGCCGCGCCGGCGCCGAGCAGGCCGGCGAGGCCCACGGGGCCTGCGCTCACCGAGGGGAGCTCGAACTCCGGCGCGGCGATCGGCGGATCCTCGATCACGCCTGAATTGTCGCCTGTCCGCGGCCGCCCGCCGATCACGCCTGAATTGTCGCCTGTCCGCGCCGGCCCGCCGATCACGCCTGAATCATCGCCTGTCCGCGCCCGCCCGCCGATCACGCCTGAATTGTCGCCTGTCCGCGCCCGCCCGCCGATCACGCCTGAATCATCGCCTGTCCGCCCCCGCCCACCACCCTCCCATGCTGGACCACGAGCCAGATCCGCCTGGGATCGTTGAGCACACGGATGTCCGCGAGTGGATCGCCGTCGACGACGATCAGGTCGGCGACGGCGCCGGCGGTGACCGTGCCGACGTCGCCCAGGCCGAGTGCGGTGGCCGATCCTCGCGTGGCCGCGGCAATCCCCTCGAGCGCGGTGAGCCCTCCCTCGACCATCCGCACCAGCTCGATCGCGTTGTCGCCCGGCGGGCCGCTGTCATGGCCCATCGCGAGCGTCACGCCGGCGTCGTGGGCCGCGATCAGCGTGCGGTAGGCCTCCTCGCGCTGTCGCTTGGCCTGCTCCACCAGACGCGGGGGGAAGTCGCCGGTGAAGCGCTCGGCGAGGTCGTGAAACGTCGAAAGGGTCGGGACGAGGACGATCCCGCGCTCGGCCATCGCCTCGAGCAGCCGCGGCTCGCGATGCAGCGAGAGGCCGTGCTCGACCGTGTCGACGCCCTCCTCCACGGCGAGCCGAGCTCCGTCCAGGCCCTCGGCATGCGCCGCCACGCGGACCCCGAGCCGATGGGCTTCGTCGACGATCGCTCGCAGCTCCGGCGCGGCCATCTGCGCCGGCTCGGGATCCTCGGCGACCACCGAACGTGCTCCGGTCGCCATCAGCTTGACGAAGTCGGCTCCGCGGCGCAGCTGCTCGCGTACCGCCTTGCGCATCTCGTCGGGGCCGTCGGCCTCGCGGTACATGGTCTTGAAGATCGCGCCGCCCGGGGCGGTGGCGGAGATGATCCGCCCGCAGGAGAGGATCCGCGGGCCCTCGACGATCCCGAGCCGCACCGCCTCGCGCAGGGCGATCGCCTCGTCGTCGTAGCTGCCCACGTCGCGAACGGTCGTCACCCCCGCGGCGAGCATCGCGCGCGCCACCTTGGCGAGGATGAAGTAGCCGAGCTCGCGCGGCCGCGGGAGCTCGCCATGGAGCGCCGGGGGCGGCCCGAAGCCCGGGCTCCGGCTGGCGTCGCTGGAGACGTGCGCGTGCGCGTCGATCAGGCCGGGCAGCAGCGTGCGTCCCTCGAGGTCGATCGCATCCTCGGGAGGGTCGCCACCCGCGGTGGCGGCGCCCTCGGGAGGCGCGGCGCCGGCGTCGGTCCCGACTTCGCCGATCCGTCCTCCGTCGATTCGGACCGTCGCTCGCTCGCGTGCGCCGGCGCCGGTCCCGTCGATCACGCGTGCGTTCCGGAGCGAGGTCATCGGCGCATTCTGTCGCCGTCCCCGGCAATCTCGAGCACCAGGATATGTCGGGATCTTCGATCGACATACTGTGCAATATCGGGTCGGCGGCTGTTCGGGGGACGCGAGGGCGCCGCCGTCGTTCGCGGCGAGCATTTAGCCCGGGGCACCCCAGCACCTCCCACACCTCCCCAAAGCTAAATGAAACGTAAACTTGACAGGTGGGGGGAGGTATGAGAGCTTCGGTCGGTCCGTCGGCTGAACGCTGTTCCACTGGCGGATCGATCGAGAGAGATGGCGACCATCCTGGGTCAACACCCCCAGCGCCGTGCCCGCCGCTCGGCCGGTATCTCGGCGGTGCTCGACGTGCTCGACACGCTCGACCGTCAAGGTCCGGTGACCCTGGCGCAGCTTTCGCGCGAGACCGGCGTCGCCAAGAGCACCCTGCACCGCGTCTGCCTGACGATGGGCGAGCGAGGCTGGATCACCCGCGACTCCGGCAGCGGCAACATCGAGCTGGGCCCACGTGTGGCCTGGCTGGCGCGCGCGGTTCCGGCGTCCGTGCTGACGGCTGGCTTCTACGCGATCGCCCGCCGGCTGATCGAGCTCTACAACGAGACCACCTGCCTGACGATGCTCGACGGCTGTGAGAGCGTGTTCGTCGCCAAGTACGAGACGACGCACCCCGTTCGCCTCGTGACGGCGGTGGGGAGCCGGCTGCCTGCTTTTGCCTCGGCGTCGGGACGAGTGATGCTCGCCGACCTCCCGGAGCCCGAGGTGGAGGCGATGTACGGCGGCCGCGAGCTCGTGACACCGACCGGGAGGCGGTTGGACGGGCTGCGCGAGCTGCTTGGGATCCTCGACCAGGCGCGTCGCTGCGGCTATGCCGAGAACGTCGATGAGACGGCGCTCGGCCTGCACTGCATCGCCGTCGCGGTGGGGCCACCGGGTCACGTCGCAGGCGCGGTCGCGCTCTGCGTGCCGACCGGGCGCATGAACATCGATCGCAGGCGGGAGATGATCCGAGACCTGGCCGCCGCCGCTTCAGACCTCGCTCCAGCTTCCAGACCACGCCTCGACCGCGCAGAAGTCGGTGCGGGGCTTCGTGTCGACTCCATAGGAAAGGTGCCCACATGACGCGACGCAATACCGAGCTCGATCGACTTCGCCTCGGGCGCAGTGAGCTCGAGAACCACTACATCGACGAGCTTGTCGCCGGCCGGCTCAGCCGGCGGGACTTCCTGCGGCGCGGCAGCATGATCGGCATGTCGGCGACGCTGTTGGGTACGGTCCTGGCGGCGTGCGGGTCCTCCTCGTCGTCGGGCACGGGCACGGGCACGAGCACCGGCGCCGGCGGCGGCACCCCGACGAAGGGCGGCATGCTGCGCGTGGCCTCGGTGACGCCCGCCGCCGCGATCAACCCGCTCACGGTCGCCGACGCCGGCGGCCTGGCGATGCTCAACCAGACCGGCGAGTTCCTGATCTTCGACAGCAACCTGAAGCTCGCCTTGCAGCCGATGCTCGCGCTGAGCTGGACGCACAACGGGGACGGCAGCATCTGGACGTTCAAGCTGCGTACAGGGGTGAAGTTCCACAACGGCGCGGCAATGACCGCCGACGACGTCGTCTACACGTTCAAGGAGCAGTCCGACCCGAAGAACGCCGCCAACGCGTTGTCCACATTCGCGGGCGTGCTGACGCCGGCGGGGGTCAAGAAGGTGGACGCCTCGACCGTCGAGTTCCACCTCGAGGCGCCGAACGGGAACTTCCCCTACCTGGTCTCCTCGGACAACTACAACGCGATCATCGTCCCCAAGGGGACCGACTTCGCCAAGTGGCAGAAGACGTTCGTCGGCACGGGCGCGTTCAAGCTCGGCAGCTACACGCAGAACGTCGGCGCGACGTTTGTGCCCAACCCCAACTACTGGGGCACCAAGGCGCTGCTCACCGGGACGTCGTTCAAGTTCTATTCCAGTCAGCAGCCGATGATCCTCGCGCTGCAGGGCAGCGATGTCGACGTGATCGCGCAGTTCGTCCCGGCGGGCGCGACCTCGCTGCTCAACAACTCCTCCTACAAGATCATCAAGCTCAAGTCGGCCAACCACCGCGAGCTGTCGATGCGCAACGACCAGGCACCGTTCAACGATGCCCGGGTGAGGCAGGCGGTCGCGCTGTCGCTCGACCGGACCGGCATGGTCGCGGCGCTGCTCAACGGCTTCGGCAGCGTCGCCAACGACTCCCCGTTCGGGCCCAGATACCGCTCCACCGACCCGACCGTGCCACAGCGCACGCAGAACATCTCCATGGCCAAGCAGCTCCTGTCGGCGGCGGGGCACCCGAGCATCAACACCACGATGCTCACCGAGGAGTATCAGGAGATCTCACAGCTTGCGCAGGTGATCAAGCAGGACGCCGCCAAGATCGGGGTCAACATCAACCTCAAGATCGAGAACCAGACGGCGTACTACGGCAAGGCGACCTACGGCAACTCCGACTGGCTCGACGGGACGATGAGCCTCGTCGACTACGGCGACCGCGGCGCACCGAACGTCTACCTCGAGGCGCCGTTGACCTCCGGCGGTCCGTGGAACGCGGCGCGCTTCAAGAACAAGGAGTACGACTCACTGGTCAAGAAGTACGTGGCCACCCTCGATCTCCAAACCCAGCGGCAGATCGCCGGCCAGATCCAGCGACTGCTGCTGAAGGAGACACCGATCGTGATCCCCTATTGGATCGACGGCCTGACCGCGTCGACGCCGCAGGTGGGCGGGCTCAACCCGACGGCGATCGCACAGATCTACCTCAACACGGCGTTCAAGAGCGCCTGACGGCGAGCGGCTGCCCATGACCGCGTTCATCCTCAAGCGACTCGGCCTGGCGCTGATCACGCTGTGGATCCTGAGCGTGATCGTGTTCTTTCTCGGTCAGATCCTTCCCGGCGATCCGGGGCGCTCGATCCTCGGGCCGCTCGCGGCCAAGAGCGCGGTCGCGACGCTCGACCATCAGCTGGGGGTCGACAAGCCCGTGCTGACCCAGTACTGGAACTGGATCACGCACTTCCCCGGCACCTCCTACCAGTTCCAGGCTCCGATCGGGCCGATCCTGACAAGCGCGCTCGGGCGCTCGCTGAAGCTCGCGCTGTTCGCGTTCGTGATCGTGGTCCCGCTCGGCATCATCGGCGGCATCGTCTCGGCGCTGAACATCGGCAGGCCGATCGATCGGACGATCAGCGTCGTCGGGCAGTCGGCACTGACCGTGCCCGAGTTCGTCTCGGGGATCATTCTGATCCTGATCTTCGCCGTCGGCCTCGGCTGGCTGCCGGTCTCGGCGACGGCGCCGACCGGCGCCGGCTTCTTCACGCAGCTGAAGTATCTGATCCTGCCGGTGATCCCGCTGGTGCTGATCCTGTTCGGCTACATCGCGCGAATGGCCCGCGTCGGGACCGTCGAGGCGCTCGCCTCCGACTACGCTCGAACCGCGACCCTCAAGGGGCTGCCGCGCGGCGTGATGATCCGCCGTCACGTGCTGCGCAACTCGCTGCTGCCGACGATCACGGTGGTCGCGACGCAGACCGGCTACCTGATCGGCGGGCTCGTGGTGGTCGAGGTTCTGTTCCGTTACCAGGGCATCGGCCAGCTCACCTACAGCGCGGCCACCAATAAGGACTTCCCAATGCTCGAGGCGTGCGTGCTGACGATCGGGATCGTGTACATGCTGGTCACGTTGGCGGCCGACCTCTCGTTCTCGCTGCTGAATCCGCGAATCCGGCTGAAGGCCGTCGAATGAGCGCGATCACCGATGTCCCGATCGAATCGGCCGGCGCCCTGCGGGCCGGCCAGCGCGAGGTCCGCGGCGAGATGCTGCGCGAGCTGGTGCGCTCGCCGGTGTTCCTGATCGGCGCGGTGGTGCTCCTGTTCTGGATCATCTGTGCGATCTTCGGCTCGCTGATCGCGCCGCACAGCCCCTACGCGCAGAACCTGGAGGCGATCAACAAGGCGCCATCTGGATCACACTGGTTCGGGACCGACCAGCTCGGGCGCGACATGCTCTCGCGCGTGATCGTGGGATCGCGCGACATCCTGGTGATCGCGCCGTTGGCGACGCTGCTCGGGACCGTGCTCGGGACGGCGGTGGGACTGGTGATGGGTTACTTCCGCGGGGTCGTCGACGACGTGCTCGGGCGGTTCGTGGAGGCGTTCCTGGCGCTGCCGCTGGTCGTGACCGGCGTGATCGCGATCGCCGCGCTGGGGCGCTCGAACGTGGGGATCATCATCGTCATCGGGCTCGTGTTCACGCCGCTGATCGCGCGCACCGTGCGAGCCGCGGTGCTGCTGGAGCGAGAGCTCGACTACGTGGCGGCCGCGCGCCTGCGCGGGGAGGGCTCCCTTTACATCATGTTCGCCGAGATCCTTCCGAACGTGTTCTCGCCGATCGTGGTCGAGTTCACGGTCCGCCTCGCCTACGCGATCTTCACCGTCCTGACGCTCACGTTCCTGGGATTCGGAGTGCAGCCGCCCTCGCCGGACTGGGGGTTGGACATCGCCAGCAACTACGGTCAGGTGACCGCGGGCTTCTGGTGGCAGGTGCTGTTCGACGCGCTCGCGATCGCCTCGCTGGTGGTGGCGGTGACGCTCGTCTCGGAGTCGATCGAAGGGGTGCTGGAGCGATGAGCGCGGTGACCGACCCGATCGGCAACGCCGGCGCCGGGCCGGCGGCGGCGGACGCACTGCGGGTCGACGAGCTCGACGTCACCTACCGAGTACGCGGACGCAAGATCCCGGTCGTACGCGATGTCTCCTTCCAGATCGCGCGCGGTGAGTCCTACGGCCTGGTTGGGGAATCCGGGTGTGGCAAGTCGACGATCGCGCTGGCGGTGGTGCGCTACCTGGCGCGCAACGGGTCGGTCAGCGACGGCGAGATCGCGATCGACGGCCGCGACGTGCTGGCGATGGGCGGCGCCGAGTTGCGAAAGCTCCGCGCCAGCACCGTGTCGATGGTCTACCAGGAGCCGGGCCGCGCCCTGAACCCGACGCTGCGCGTCGGGCGCCAGATGGCCGAGGTATTCGAGATCGCCGGGCTGCAGAAGGCCGAGTCTCTCGATCGCTCCCGCGAGATGCTCGAGAAGGTGCGGATCTCCGATCCCGCCGGCGTGATGGACCGCTACCCCCATCAGCTCTCCGGCGGCATGCTCCAGCGGGTCGTGATCGCGATGGCGCTGGCCGCGGAGCCGTCGCTGCTGATCCTCGACGAGCCGACCACCGCGCTCGACGCGACCGTCGAGGCGGAGGTGCTCGATCTGATCTCGGCGTTGCGCAGCGAGTTTCAGACCTCGCTGATGTTCATCAGCCACAACCTCGGGGTGATCGCGAAGATGTGCGATCGCGTGGGGGTGCTGTACGCCGGCGAGCTGATCGAGGAGGGCCCCGCGCGCGAGGTGTTCGACAACCCCCGCCATCCATACACGGTGGGGCTGCTGCGCTGCATCCCGCGCCGCGACACGGTCAAGGCGTCGGCGACGCTCGACACGATCCCCGGCTTCCTGCCGACCCCCGGGCTCGTCCCGAAGGGATGCATCTTCGCCGACCGCTGTGGGCTGGCGGAGGACCGCTGCCGCGAGCAGTCGCCGCCCCCGTATGAGGCCGGTCCCGGCCGGCGCTCGCGCTGTCACTTTCACGAGCGGGCCGAGACGCTGCCGCGCGTGGAGAAGGCCGAGCGCGAGCCACTGCCAGACGGACACAAGACCGGCTCCCAGCTGATCTCGGCGAAGGACGTGTCGAAGACGTTTCAACTGGAGGGCCAGACGATCTACGGCCTCGTCGACGTCGACGTCGAGGTGCGAGCCGGTGAGACGCTGGGACTGGTGGGCGAGTCGGGCAGCGGCAAGACCACGCTTGCCCGTGTCCTGATGGGCCTGACCGCTCCGGACGAGGGCGCGACGATCACCTTCGAGGGCGAGGCCCTCGCCAGAACCGCGCCCAAGCGATCGCGCGAGCAGAAGAAGGCGCTGCAGATCGTCTTCCAGAACCCCGACTCGGCGCTGAACCGGCGGCATTCGGTCAGGCGGCTGCTGTCGCGGGCGCTCTCAAAGCTCGGCGGCTACCGCGGCGACGAGCTGCTCAACCGGCTCCGGAAACTGATCTCCGAGACGCGGCTGTCCGAGCGCCACCTCGCGATGAAGCCGGTGCAGCTGTCGGGAGGGCTCAAGCAGCGCGTCGCGATCGCGCGCGCGTTCGCCGGCGACCCGCGGATCGTCGTCTGCGACGAGCCCACCTCCGCGCTCGACGTCTCGGTCCAGGCGGCGATCCTGAACCTGCTGACCGACCTCCAGCGCCGCGAGGACGTCGCATATCTGTTCATCAGCCACGACCTCGGCGTGGTGCGCTACCTGTCTGACCGGATCGCGGTCCTGTACCTCGGCCGGGTCCAGGAGATCGGACCGGCCGATCGCGTGTTCAGCGGGCCTCACCATCCCTACACCGAGGCGCTGCTGTCCGCCGTGCCGACAATCGAGCACACCACCCGCCAGCGCATCCGCCTGGACGGTGAGATCCCCAGTGCCGCCGACCCACCGACCGGATGCGTGTTCCACACCCGCTGCCCGCGGAAGATCGGCGCGATCTGCGAGACGACCGAGCCGCCGCTGGCCGAGGAGGAGGTCGGCCACGCGATCCGCTGCCACATCCCGATCGAGGAGCTTCGGCGCCTGCAGCGCCCCGAGGTCACCGTTGCCGGCACAGGCGACTGAGCCGGCGACGGCGATCCAAGCGCGCCGCCCGATCGAGATTCGCGCCGCCGTGCTGTGGGAGCCCGGCCGGCCGGTGGCGGTCGAGACGGTGCTGCTCGCGCCGCCCCGTCGGGGCGAGGTGCTGGTGCGCGTCGCGGCGGCGGGGGTCTGTCATTCAGACGTGCACCTGGCCGACGGCCTGCTCGGAGAGGGACGCTCGCCGATGGTGCTCGGTCACGAGGGCGCCGGCGTGGTCGCCGCCGTCGGCGAGGACGTGACCGAGGTCGCGCCCGGCGATCACGTCGCGTTCTGCTTCGTGCCCTCGTGCGGCGCCTGCCGGTCCTGCCGCGCCGGGCATCGCACCCTGTGCGAGACGGCGGCGGTCAACGGCGCCGCCGGGATGCTGATGGACGCCAGCTCGCGCCTGCGCGCGCTCGACGGGACCGTGCTCCAACACGGCTTGATGGTGGCCTGCTTTGCCGAGTACACCGTCGTGCCCGCCGGGGGCGCCGTGCCGCTGCCCGCGTCGATCCCGCTGTGGCAGGCGGCGCTGCTGGGCTGCGGCGTGGTCACCGGGATCGGGGCGGTCAACCGCGCCGGCCTGCGCGTCGGCGCGAGCGTCTGCGTGATCGGCTGCGGCGGCGTCGGTCTGCAGGTGATCGCGGGCGCTCGGCTGGCCGGGGCGAGGACGATCGTCGCCGTCGACACCGACCCGGCGAAGCTCGAGCTGGCCCGCCGTCGCGGCGCCACCCACGTGGTGGCCGCGGCCGGTGCAGCCTCCGGCGCCACCCATGCCGTCGCCGCGACCGGCGGCGGCGCCGGTGTGGTGCAGGAAGTGCTGGCGATCACCGGCGGCGGCGTCGATCACGCGTTCGAGGTCGTGGGCAGCGCCGCCACGATCCGGCAGGCCTGGGACGTTCTGCGCCCCGGCGGCACCGCGATCGTCGTCGGGCTCGCGCCCAAGGGAGTGGAGGCGTCGCTGCCGGCGATCGAGTTCCTGAGCGAGAAGACCATCACCGGCAGCTACTACGGCTCGAGCGACGTGCACGCGGCCCTGGGCCAGCTCGTGCAGCTCGTGCTCGACGGCCGACTCGACCTGGGAGACGTGGTCTCCTACCTGATCGGTCTCGACGACGTCGAGGCCGCGCTGGAACGGCTGCGGCGGGGCCAGGGGGCGCGCTCGGTGATCGTGCTCGACGACGAGCTGGCGGGGGTGGGGCCGTGAACGCCGATCAGCTCGACGGCAGGGTCGCGGAGGGATGGGGCGGTGACCCCGGCGCCAACGGCAGCCACGTCAACGTGGTGCTGGCGCGGCGCGGGACGCCCACGGCGGCGGCGATGCTGGGGGCGCTGACGACCCCGGCACCGGGCCACACGCCGATCCTGGTCGTGGTCGGCGAGGATCAGCCCAGCTACGAGCCGGTGTGGCCGCCGACGATCATGATCAACAAGGCGACCGCGACCGAGGACCTGCACGTGTCGCTGACATGGGGCGCGGCGCAGCTGGGGATCGCGCAGGGCGTCCTCGACGCTGTCGCCGACGGCCTGCTCGAGCCCACCGACGATGTGCTCGTGTTCGTCTGCGTGTGGGTCGATCCGGCGGCGACCGATGCGACCGCGATTCGCAAGGCCAACCGCGAGGCGGTGCGCAAGGCGCTCGGAGTGTGCGTGCAGGGGCGCGACCCGGCGGCGGCACGCGCGTTGGTGGCGCGACGGGACGAGGTGACGAGCCCGTTCTACTCGGGCCAGTAGCGTGGTCGGCATGCCGAGTCCTGACCCGCTTCGCGGTCGCCAATCCGCGCGATGAAGATCACCGCGATCCGCACGCAGCGGTTGCGGCTGCCCCTGGACCCGCCGTTCTTCGCCGCCTGGGACCCGGTGCCGCGCCGCGCCTTCGAGGCGACGATCGTGCGCGTCGAGACCGACGCCGGACTGGTGGGGATCGGCAGCGGCGACACGATGGCCGGATTTCAGGAGTTCGAGCATCTGTTCATCGGAGCCGACGCGCTCGCGATCGCATCCCACGTGCGCACGCTCGAGACGATCTCGTTTCATGCCGGCCGTTACTGGCCGCTGGAGGCGGCGCTGTGGGATCTGGCGGGACGCGCGGCCGGTCAGCCGGTCGCGGTGCTGCTGGGCGGCAGCGTCGATCGGCTCCCGGCGTACGCCTCGTGGGGAGAGCTGCGAGATCCCGAGCGACGCGCCGACGATGCGCGGGCGCTCGTCGCTGCGGGCTTCGGCGCCGTCAAGCTGCGGATCGCCCGCGACCGGATCGACGAGGGCTTGGCGGTCGTCGGGGCGGTCCGCGCCGCGGTCGGCGAGCGGCTCGAGCTGATCGTCGATCTCAACCAGTGGTGGCGGATGGCCGGTGACATCGCGCGCGGCCTAGGGCCGGTTGACGCGCGGCGCGCGATCGAGCGGCTGCGCGATCACGGGGTGCTGTGGGTCGAGGAGCCGCTTCCCGGCGAGGACCGGGAGGGGATGCGCGCGCTGCGCCAGAGCACCGGCGTGCGCATCGCCGGCGGCGAGATGGCCCGGACGTTCGAGGACCTGCGCCTGGTGCTCGACGCCGACGCGCTCGACGTCTACCAGCCCGACGTGGTGCTCGCGCTCGGCGTCTCGAGCGCGCGCACGTTCGCCGAGCTGGTGCTCCGGCGCAACCGCTGGTTCACGCCGCATACCTGGACCAACGGGATCGGGCTGCTCGCGAACCTGCACGTCTGCGCCGGCGTCGGCGGCGGCCCCTACATCGAGTTCCCCTACGACCCCCCGGGATGGACTCCGCAGCGCCGGGACTTCATGCTCGCCGAGCCCCTGATGATCGAGCCGGACGGCACGCTGCGCGTTCCGCCGGCGCCGGGGCTCGGCGTCGAGCTCGACGAGGAGGCGATCGCGTTTTACGCCGTCGAGGAGGCCGTCGCGAGATGACCACGACCCCCGGGAACTCGCCGGAGATGCCCGAGCTCGCGAGATGACCACGACCCCCGGGAACTCGCCGGAGATGCCCGAGCTCGCGCGCGTCGGGTTCATCGGGCTGGGGAACATGGGCGGGCCGATGTGCGGGCATCTGCTGCGGGCCGGATTCGAAGTGAGCGCCTACGACCTCGACGGCGCGGCGCTGCGCCGGGCGGTCGACGACGGAGCGCGCGCCGCGGAATCGGCGGCGGACTGCGCCTCGGGGGTGCAGGCGCTGATCACGATGCTGCCCGCCCCGCCGCACGTGGAACAGGTGCTGCTGAGAGACGGTGGCGTGATCGCCGCGATGCCGCCCGGCAGCGTCGCGATCGACATGAGCACCAGCTCGCGCGCGGTTGGCGAGCGGGTGGTGGCGGCCGCCGGCGCCCGCCGCATCGACGTCCTCGATGCCCCCGTCGCGGGCCAATCGATCGGCGCCCAGGCGGGGACGCTGGCGATCTACGTCGGCGGTGAGCAGCGGGTGTTCGAGCGGGCGCTGCCGCTGTTTGCGGCGATGGGCGACCGTGAGCGGATCTTCCATCTGGGCTCGTACGGCGCCGGCTACACCGTCAAGCTGCTGCTCAACCTGATGTGGTTCATCCAGTCGGTAGCGACCGGCGAGGTGCTGAGCGTGGGCGCCCGCGCCGGGGTGGCGCTCGACAAGCTGCACGGGGCGCTGGTGGGCTCGCCGGCGAACTCGAACTTCCTCGAGCACGACGTGCGGATGGTGCTGGACGACGGCGACTACGACGAGGCGTTTCCGATGCGGCTCGTGACCAAGGACCTCGGTCTCGCGGTCGACCTGGCGCGCGACGTCGGCGTGCCGGTGGAGCTGGCGGGGCTGGTCGAGCAGATCCACCGCCGCGCGCGGGCCGTCTACGGCGACGATGCCGGCGAGATCAGCGCGATCCGGTTGTACGAGGACCTCGCGGGAGTGCGGCTGAGGCTGCCACGCGACGACCGGGGATGATCGTCCTCGACGGCGCCACCCTGACTCCGGCGGCCGTCGCGGCCGTCGCGCGCGCCGGCGAGGAGGTGGAGCTGTCGGCCGACGCCGGCGCCCGCAACCTCGCGGCCCGCGAGGCGATCGCTCAGCGGCTGCGCCGCGGCGGGGCGCTGTACGGGGCGAGCACCGGCGTCGGTGCGCTGCGCGATCGCCCGATCGGCGAGGCCGACCGGGAGCGCTTCCAATGGAACCTGCTGCGCAGCCACGCCGTCAGCGCCGGCCCCCCGCTTGCACCCGAGCGCGTGCGCGCCGGGATGGTGACGCGCGCCAACCAGCTCGGCGCCGGCGGCGCCGGCGTCGCGGCGGAGCTGCTCGAGGGGCTGGTCGACGCGCTCAACCTCGGACTCACGCCGCTCACGCGCGAGTTCGGATCGCTGGGGACCGGCGATCTGCCGGCGCTGGCGGAGACGGCGCTGGCGCTGCTGGAGCTCCAACCCGGGGTGCGGCTGGGGCTCCGAGACGCGCTCGGGTTCATGAGCTCGAACGCGTTCACGGCCGGGTTCGCGGCGCTGCTCGCGGTCGACGGCCTCGCGCTGCACGACGCCTGGCTGGCGGTCGCGGCGCTCTCGTTCGAGGCGCTCGAGGCCGATCCCGTCGTGCTCGACGCGCGAGTGCAGGCCGCGCTGGGGGGCTCCGGCCAGGCGGAGGTGGCGGCGCGGATGCGCGAGCTGCTGGCGGGCGCGGCGCTGATCCCGGAGGCCCCCGACCGCCTCGTGCAGGATCCCTATCCGTTCCGCGTCCTGCCGCAGGTTGATGGCGTCGCCAACGACGCGCTGCGCACGCTCGAGCGGGTGGTCACCCGCGAGCTCAACGCCCGTCCCGAGAACGCATTGATCGATGCCGGGCAGGCCCTGCCCACCGGCAACTTCCACGGGGCCGAGCTCGGCGCGGCGCTCGATTCGCTGCGCTCGGCGCTCGCCCACTCGGCGTCGCTGATCGCCGCGCGAGTGAGCGCGATGCTCGATCCCCGGATGACCGGCCTCGCCGCCTTCCTTGCCGACAATCCCGGGCCGGACTCGGGCGTGATGATGCTCGAATACACCGCCCACTCGGCGGCCGCCGAGATCCGCTCGCTGGCGATGCCGATGGCCACCCAGTCCGCCTGGGCGTCGTTGGGGGTCGAGTCGCACGCGAGCCTCGCCGCGACGGCCGCCCGCCGGACCGCCCAGGCGATCGAGGCGCTGCGCCAGCTGATCGCGACCGAGCTGGTCGTCGCCGTCAGGGCCCTGCGGATCACCGGGCGGGTACCCGCGGGGGCCGGCAGCGGGAGGATGTTCGCGATCGCCTCGCGGGCGCTGCCGGGCGGGCTTGAGGATCGGCCGTTCGGGCGCGATGTGGAGGCGGCCGGCGGGGTGCTGCGGGGCTGGGCGTCGACGCCGCGGCACTGAGCGAGTTCGACCCGATCGACCCGGGGGCAACCTCTGCGGGTCGACCCGGGGGGCAACCTCTGCGGGTCGACCCGGGGGCAACCTCTGCGGGTCGACCCGGGGGCAACCTCTGCGGGTCGACCCGGGGGCAACCTCTGCACGTCCCGATCCGGCGGCAACCTCCCCTCTCGATCCCGGTCGGACGTGCATAACACGACACTCGCGGCGCCTTGGGCGAGGCCTGTCGTGTTTTACACGTGTGGCATGAATAGTTCGACACGGCTCGGGCCGGCGGGCGCGAGTGTCGCGTTTTACATGTCGTCGCGTTCGCTGGCGGGCGGTCTGCGATCGTCGCGGGAGTGGCCGTTGCCGGACGAGGCGCACCCCGGCAGCGGTGGAGTAGCTTTGCATGGGTAGATGGCGAACCGCGAAAGGACAGGCATGGGCGTTCAGGAGCAGGAGCAGCTTTGGGGCGGCGAGACGACCAAGGCGGTCGCCAACTTCCCGGTCTCCGGCGAGCCGATCCCGGCGGCCGTGCTGCGCTGGCTGGGCCGGATCAAGGCCGCCGCCGCACGCGTCAACGCCGAGCTGGGACTGCTCGATGCAGACCGTGCCAGGCGGATCGCCGCCGCGGCCGATCGCGTCGCCGACGGCGAGCTCGACGACCAGTTCCCGATCGACGTGTTCCAGACCGGGTCGGGGACCTCCTCGAACACGAACGCCAACGAGGTGATCGCCAACCTCGCCGGCGACGGGGTGCACCCCAACGACGACGTCAACATGGGCCAGTCCTCCAACGACGTGTTCCCGTCGGCCGCGCATCTGGCCGCGCTCGACACCGCCACCAACGACCTGCTGCCGGCGCTCCAGCGCCTGGAGTCGGCGTTTGCGGCCAAGGCCGGGGAGTTCGCAGACATCGTCAAGTCGGGACGCACCCACCTGATGGACGCCGTCCCCGTGACCCTCGGACAGGAGTTCTCGGGCTATGCGGCACAGGTGCGCCTGGGTGCGCGGCGCATCTCCGGCGCGCTGCCTCAGGTTGCGCAGATCCCGCTCGGCGGCACCGCCACGGGCACCGGCCTGAACACCCACAAGGAGTTCGCCGTCCGCGTCCGCGCGCAGATCACCGAGGCCACGGGACTCGAGATCCGCGCCCCCGAGGATCCATTTGAGGCGCAGGGAAACCGCGACGCGCTGGTGGAGCTGTCGGGGGCGTTGAAGGTGCTCGCCGTGTCGCTGACCAAGATCGCCAACGACCTCGCGCTGATGGGATCCGGACCACGCGCCGGGATCGGCGAGCTGTTGCTCCCCGAGCTGCAGAAGGGCTCCTCGATCATGCCCGGCAAGGTCAACCCGGTGATTCCCGAGGTCGTGCTCCAGGTCAGCGCCCAGGTGATCGGCAACGACGCGGCGATCACGATCGCGGGCACGCAGGGGAACTTCGAGCTCAACGTGCGGGTGCCGCTGATCGCGCGCAACCTGCTGGAGTCGATCCGCCTGCTGACCTCGACCTGCACGATCTTCGCCGAGAAGTGCGTGGAGGGGATCAGGGCCAACGAGGAGGGATGCCGCCGGTCCGCCGAGGCGACGCTGGCCGCCGCGACCGCGCTCAATCCCTACATCGGCTACGACAAGGGCGCCGAGATCGTCAAGGAGGCCGCCAGCTCAGGACGGCCGCTGCGCGAGGTGGCCTACGAGATGGGCGTCGACGAGGAGACCTACGAGAAGGCCATGGACCTGCGCAAGATGGCGCAGGGCAACCTGTAGGCGCGGCGCCGGCGCGTGCAGGCGGGCGCGACCGGTGCCGGGCCGGCGCGACCGGTGCCCGAGCCGCCGCGACCGGTGCCCGGGCCGGCGCGACCGGTGCCCGGGCCGCCGCGACCGGTGCCGGGCCGGCGCCGCTGCTACTCGCCGCTGAACGCCGGGTCGCGCTTCTCGACGAACGCCGCGACGCCCTCGGCGAAGTCGCCGGTGCGCCCGAGCGCGTGCTGGAGCTCTGCCTCGAGCTCGAGCTGAGCGTCGAGATCGCCGTAGATGAACGTGTTGAGCGCCCGCTTGGAGCCGGCGTAGGAGCGGGTCGGGCCGGCCGCCAGCCGCCGGGCCAGCGACCGCGCCTCATCCATCAGCCGATCGTCGGGATGGACCCGGTTGATCAGTCCCCAGTCGAGTGCCTGCCGCGCCGGCACGCGCTCGCCCAGCAGCGCCATTTCAAACGCGCGCGCCTTGCCGACGGCGGGCGGCACGAACGCTGTCGAGCCGCCGTCCGGCATCAGCCCGATGTTGACGAAGGCCAGCGCGAAGAAGGCCGACTCGGCCGCGATCACGAGGTCGCACGCCAGCGCCAGCGAGCAGCCGATGCCGACCGCCGGCCCGTTGACGGCTGCGACGACGGGCTTGGGCAGGCGGCGGATGCCGGCGATCGCCGGGTGGTAGACGTGGTCTAGCTCCTTGCGGATGTCGGGCAGGCCGTCGTCGGCGGGGTCGAACCCCGCCCGCAGATCGGCGCCGGATGAGAAGCCCCGGCCGGCGCCGGTCACCAGCACCGCACGGACCGACTCCCGCGCGGCCTCGCCGGTGATCACCCCCAGCAGCTCCTCGCCCATCTCCGTCGTCCAGGCGTTCAGCGACTCGGGCCGGTTGAGCGTGAGCCGCCCGACGGCGCCCGATTGCTCCCAGATCACCGTCTCGTAGCTCAATTGAGCGCCGCCTGCAGCTCCAGCAGCTCCTGATAGAGGGCAAGCGACGCGTCGCCGATCCTCTGCACGATCGCGTCGAGCCCCGGCCCCACCGCCACCACCGGCAGCGAGACGACGCCGCGACGACTGACGTTGACGACCAGCTCGCGGTCGATCCTGGCCGCGGCGGCGCCCCAGCCGGGCGGGTGTCCCGCCTTCTCGACGGCGGCGCCATCGTCGCTGACCGAGACCCGATGGGGCCTGCGCACGACCCGTACGAGCACCGGCTCGCCGGGGCGGTATTCGAGCCCGGTCTCGATCTCGGTCTCGCTGCGAAGCTCCGATGCGACCATCGCTTTTGCCGAGATTATCCGCCCGGAGAAGCCGGGTCTACGTCGCGACCGTCTCGGCCCCGAACTCCTCGGACATCGCCACGTCGATCGTGTAGTCGATCGGCACCACGATCAGCGACGGCACGTCGAGCTTGAGCGCGTCGGTCAGGCGACGCGAGAACTCCGAGGCGCTGGAACAGCGCCAGGCGGGCATCCCGAACGAGTCGGCCAGCCGGACGAAGTCCGGGTTGCCGAACTCGACGCCGAAGTGCCGCCCGAACTTCTTGTCCTGCTTCCAGGCGATCGAGCCGAACTCGCGGTTCTCCCAGACCACATTGACGACCGGCGTCCTCAGGCGCACGGCGGTCTCGAGCTCCTGGCAGTTCATCAAGAACCCGCCGTCGCCGCTGACGGCCACCACCCGGCGCTCCGGGTGCACCAGCTTGGCCGCGATCGCGGTGGGCAGCGCGAAGCCCATGCCGGCAAGGCCGTTGGCGATCAGCACGGTTCCGGGCTCGTGCGCGGGGAACATCCGCCCGATCCACAGCTTGTGCAGCCCCACGTCGGAGATCAGCATGTCCTCGGGCCCGAGCGCGTGGCGGATGTCCCACAGCACCCGCGGCGGGCGCACCGGGAAGTGCTCGTCGTCGCGCGCGTCGTGCAGCGCCCGCATCACGACGTCGTGCAGCCGGCTCGAGGCGACGCCGTCCGGCGACCTCGTGCAGCACGCCGCGAGCCGCACCAGCACGTGCGCGATGTCGCCGATCAGCTCGACCTCCGGCAGGAAGAACTCGTCGATCTCGGCGGCGACGCTGTCGATCACGACGATCTTCTTGTCGGCGTTGGGATTCCAGTGCTCGGGCGCGTGCTCGACGAGGTCGTAGCCGATCGAGATCACCACATCGGCGTTGTCGAACCCGGCCATCGAGTAGTCCCGCGACTGGAGGCCGACCGTCCCCAGTGCCAGGGGGTCTTCGTAGTCGAGCAGTCCCTTGGCCATGAACGTCTCCGCGACCGGGATCCCGGTCGCGTGCACGAACTCGCGCAGCGCCCCGGCGGCGCGGGCGCGGATCGCGCCGCTCCCGGCCAGGGCGATGGGGCGCTCGGCGTCGGCGATGATCTCGGCCGCGTGCTGCAGCTCCTTGGTCCCGGGTTCGGGCTGGACGGGAGCGCGGCGGGGCAGCGGCGCGGCGCCCAGCGGAAGCGCCATCACGTCCTCGGGCAGCTCCAGGTGCGTCCCGCCCGGCTTTTCTGACTCGGCTACCTTGAAAGCCTTGCGAACCACCTCCGGAACGATCTCGGGACTCGTCACCCGCGCATTCCACTTGACTATCGGCCGCAGGATGCCGATGAGATCTATGTACTGGTGCGATTCCTTGTGCATGCGCTCCAGGTCCGACTGGCCGGTCAGGGCCACCAGCGGAGCGCGGTCAAGGAACGCGTCGGCCACGGCCGTGACGAGGTTCGTGGCGCCCGGCCCGAGGGTCCCCAGGCAAACGCCGGCTCTGCCCGTCAGCCGGCCGTAGGCATCGGCCATGTAGGCGCCGCCCTGCTCGTGACGGACCGGCACAAACCGAATCGAAGAATCAGCCAGCGACTCGCTCAGATCGAGCGTCTCCTCACCGGGAATCCCGAAGACGTAGCGAACACCCTCCGCCTCCAGGCACTCCACGAAAACGTCAGAAGCCTTGCGCTCAGCCATCTCAGCCCCGTATCTAACCGCAACCCGGCGCGCGCAAGCGTGTCTGAGCAAGATGATGCGCTCCCCGATTCTGCTCGCGGCGCTCGCCGCCACGCTGGTGCTCGCCGCCTCGGCCACGGCCACGGCCACGACCACGCCTGCGGCGGCGGCGGCGGCCGCGGGCGCGGGCGCGGGCAACCTCTACGTCCGCGGCGCCGGCAACGGGCACGGGATCGGGATGAGCCAGTACGGCGCCTACGGGTACGCGCTCCACGGTAGGGGCTACCGCTGGATCCTCGCGCACTACTACCGGGGGACGAGGCTCGGCAAGACCAACCCCAAGCAGACCGTGCGCGTGCTGATCGCGACCCAGTCGGCCGCGTTCAGCGGCGCCACCCGCGCCGGCAACAAGAAGCTCGACCCTTCCAAGACCTACGCCGTCCGCACGCTCGCCGGCGGATCGCTGATCCTGCTGGGTCCGAAGGGTAAGAAGCTGTGCCATTTCACGGGGGCGCTTACCGCCACCGGTCCGGGGCCGCTCGCGCTCGCCGGCGTCGGCAGCTATCGCGGCTCGCTGGTGTTCAGCCCCAACGGCAGCGGCGGCGTGCAGACCGTCAACGCGGTCGATCTCGAGGACTACGTGCGCGGCGTGATCTCGTGGGAGATGCCCCCCGGCTGGGCGCCGGAGGCGCTTAGGGTCCAGGCGGTCGCGGCGCGCACCTATGCGATCACCACGAGCGTCGGCGGCGCCGGCTTCGATCTATACGCCGACACCCGCTCCCAGATGTACGGAGGCGTCGCCGCCGAGACACCGGCCACCGATGCCGCCGTCGCCGCGACGCCCGGGCAGGTCGTCACCTACCACGGGGCTCCCGTGATCACCTACTTCTCCAGCAGCTCCGGCGGCCACACCGAGAACGTCGAGAACGTGTGGCCGGGGTCCGCGCCCGAGCCGTGGCTGCGCGGGGTGCCCGACCCCTACGACGGCGCCGGCGGCGACCCCTACCACCGCTGGACACGCAACCTGAGCCTGACGAGCGCCGCGGCGCGTCTTGCCCGCTTCGTCAAGGGCCGGCTGATCGGTATCCGGGTCCTAAAGCGCGGGGTGTCGCCGAGGATCCTGCTCGCCGACGTGGTCGGCTCTGGCGGGCGCACCCGCGTGACCGGAGCCCAGCTTCAGAGCGCGCTGGGGCTGCTCACCACCTCCGCGTCGTTCTTGTCGATCTCGACCGTGCCCGACGCGCCGGCGCCCCCGTCCACGAGCGGTCGCCGCGCCGGCCCGGGGCGCCCGGCCCAGCAGGCCGAGGCGCAGGCGGTCCTCGCGCTGCTGGCGCTGGTGCGCGACCTCGTCTCCGGCGCCGTCTCCGGCATCCACGGGACGATCTATCCGGCCCCGCGCGGCGCCGAGGTCACGATCCAGCGCAGCGGCGCGCGCGGCTGGCAGACGGCCGCGCGCACCACCGTACGCGCCGGCGGCTCCTACGGGGTGCGCCTGCTGGGCCCGGGCACATACCGGGTCGTCTACCAAGGGTTCTACGGACCCGCCGTCGCGGTGTCCTGACCCGGCAGAAATCGTCTATCGGCGTGACACGCAACGCGTGTGATGCCGATCAAAACATCCATCGCTGTCACATCTTCGGGTCGTGGCGGGTCATGGCGGTAGACCCCGCAACCCAACCGATGCCACAGGAGGCCGCGCATGGCACGGATTCAAGGAGTACCGCAGGAGCAGGCCGGTCCGATCGTCAAGCTCGTCTACCGGTTCATGCGCAAGGGCATGAAGAAGATGACCGGAGCCGAGGCGGCGCACGGCAGCGGGATCGAGCCGGTCGAGATCTGGGCCCACCAGCCGAGGATGATGAGCGGCATGGGCAAGTTTCAGCAGGCGGTGAGGAAGGGGAACACCGTCGACGAGCGGCTCAAGCAGCTCGTCGAACTGAAGGGCGCGCAGATGATCGGCTGCGAGTTCTGCGTCGACCTTGGCTCGCAGATCTGTCGCAACTCCGGCGTCTCTGACGAGGAGCTGCTGGCGCTGCCGCGTTACCGCCAGAGCGACGTGTTCAGCGAGCGTGAGAAGCTGGCGCTCGACTACACGGTGGCGGTGATGCGGACGCCCGTGGAGGTCACCGAAGAGTTGTTCGCGCGGATGAAGGAGCAGTTCAGCGACGAGCAGCTGGTGGGGATCACCGCGCTGCTGACCGTTGTCAACCTGGACCGCTTCAACGCGGCGTTCGGGATCGGCTCGGCGGGTTTCTCTGAGGGCATGGTGTGCGTCCCGCCGGATCGCCCCGCTGCCAAGCCTCCGCTCGCCAGGATCGCCTGAGAAGCGTTCCACGGTCGTCACGGGGGCGGCCTCGCGGCCGCGGCCGCGGCCCGTGGGCCCGCGGCCCCGAGGACAACAACCTCACGTGTTCGCTGAGGATTTGCTAAAGCGGCGGATCCGAATAACCCGGGATCGAATAACCCGGGCTTGTAGGGTCACGGACGCGCGGGTCGTCGCCAACGCCAGGCACGCCGAGGCTGTGTGGGGCGGGCGAGGGAGAAAAACGTCCCACTCGAGCCCGCCTGGCGGTCGTGCGGGACGTTGCCCCTCCACCAGGAGGGGAACGTCCCGCGCGAGCGCTCAGAGGAACCCAGTGGGACGTTTTTGGACCTCTCACGACGGGTGGAGCTTCCACGCCGGACGGCGCCGGCCGCCGACGTCAGTCAACCAATGCGACGCCACGGTTCTCCGGCGTCGTTGCCGCAGTGGGGCGCGCGACCGTCGAGCGCCGAGCGCGTGATCGCGGCGGGCGGGAAAGACCGTCCGGGGGCGCCGACCTCTACCCTCCGGCGGCATGCCCGGCCCGCTGCTGGCAGTCGACGCGCCGTTTGTGCTGTATCGCTCTTTTTTTGCGCTGCCCGATTCGATCCTCGGCGCCGACCAGCGGCCTGTCAACGCTCTGCTCGGCGCCGCCAACGTGCTCCTGCGGATCGCAGCCGATCGCGGTCCGCGCGCGATCGTGGTGTGCTTCGGGGCCGAGGCGGCCGCCTACCGCGTCGAGGCCTTTCCCAGCTATCACGCCGACAGACCGCCGCTCCCCGAGGCGCTGGCGTGGCAGTTCGAGCGGGCGCCGGAGTTTCTGCAGGAGTTCGGTTGGAGCACGCAGAGCTCCCCAGAAGTCGAGGCCGACGACCTGCTCGGTTCGCTGGCGTCGTTGGAGGAAGCCGCCGGCGGCGACACGCTGATCGTCACAGGCGACCGGGACATGTACCAGTGCGTCGGCGATCGCGTCAGGGTGCTGTACCTGAAGTCGGGGATCAGCGGCTTTGAGGAGGTCGATCCCGCCGAGGTCAAGCGACGCTACGGGATCGGGCCGGCGCTCGTGCCCGATTTCATCGCGCTTCGCGGCGACCCGTCCGACGGGCTGCCCGGGGCACCCGGAATCGGGCCAAAGACCGCCGCCGAGCTGCTTGGCCGCCACGGCTCGCTGGACGGCGCGATCGCCAACGCCGGAGACGAGCGCCCGCGGATCAGGGCCGCGCTGACCGAGCAGGCGGACCAGCTCCGCGCGTTTCGGGAGATCGCGACGCTGCGCAGCGTCGAGCTCGAGCGCCCGCCCGACCGTCCGACCGACCTCGCAGGCGGCGCGCGGGCCGCTCGTGGCCTCGGCTTGAATCGCCTCGCCGAGCGCCTCGAGGCCGCCGAGTCGGTGAGCGACCTCTAGCGGGCTATCGAGGCGCCGCCGGGGATGTCCTTACTACGTGCCACGACCCTCGCCGGGGCGGCCGCGGCCGGGGCGGTCGCGCTCGGCGGCTGCGGGTCCTCCGGCGGCTCGGCTGCCACGGCACAGCACTCCGACCCCGTCGCGTCGCCGCTTCGCCCTCCGGCCGCGATCTCGCTCGACGATGGTTGGCGTTTCTACGCCGACCCGCGCAACCTGGGGATGCGCGAGGACTGGTCCGCCGGGCCCCGACCCGGCTCCGCCGGGACAACGGGGACCGGCCAGGGCGCCGACGGGACGCCGGAGACTCGCCAGGGCGCCGGCGGGACCCCGGGGACCCCCCAGGGCGCGGGCGGGACGCCGGTGACGATCCCCAACGACTTCAACCCGATCGTGGTCAGAAGCGCCGACGCCGGCTCGGTGGGGTGGTATGCGCTGCGCTTCACCGGTCCCCCGGCGGTCGCGGGCCGCACCTGGAACGTGCACTTCGACGAGGTGCGCCGCGTCGCCGACGTCTGGCTCAACGACCGCAAGCTCGGCACCAACTCGAACCCTTACGCGCCGTTCAGTCTGCGCGCCACGTCGCTGCGGGCCAACGCCTCGAACCTGCTCGTGGTGCGGGTCGACAGCGTCGCCGGTCCCCGCTCGTTCCCACAGGACTGGTGGAACTGGGGCGGGATCGTTCGCGACGTGTCGCTGCAGCCGGTCGGCCGTCTCGCTCTCTCGGATCTCGGGGTGATGCCGGAGGTGGGTTGCCGCTATCGCTGCGGACATCTGCTGGTGCAGGGCACGCTTCGCAACGTCTCGCGCATCCCCCTGCGCGGCCGGGTCGAGGTCCGTGTCACCTCGCCCGCCGGGCTGACCTGGACGGCGCGCGGGAGGTGGCATCCGCTGCGGGCCGGCGTCTCGGCGCCGGTCAGCTTCCGGGTGCCGGTCCGTGGTCGCCCGCGGCTGTGGTCGCCGGGCAGTCCGGCGCTGTATCGCGTGCAGGTCGCGACGACCGCCGGCGGGCGGGTAGAGCAGGTCGACTCGTTGCGGGTGGGGCTTCGCACCGTCAGCGTCCGCCGTGGGATCCTCTACCTCAACGGTCGCCGGCTGTGGCTGCACGGCGCGGCGATCCACGAGGATGCTTACGGGCGAGGGGCGGCACTCGACGAAGGGGACGTCAACACGATCGTCTCGCAGCTGCTTTCGGTCGGCGCCAACATCACGCGTGCGCACTATCTCCTGAGCGACAGCCTGCTCGACGCGCTCGACGCCGCCGGGATCCTCGTCTGGTCCCAGGCTCCCGTCGATCACGCCGATG
Source organism: uncultured Solirubrobacterales bacterium (assembly GCA_963723675.1). GTDB lineage: Bacteria > Actinomycetota > Thermoleophilia > Solirubrobacterales > Solirubrobacteraceae > Palsa-465. The sequence goes on from CAVRRW010000001.1 coordinate 1,009,846, forward strand.
CCAAGCTCGCCCACCCCGCGGGTCGCAAGCGCGCCCTGTCGATGCTGAGGGCGACGATCCTCGGAGAGCGCAGCCATCCCTCTGTGATCGTCGACTCTGTCGCCAACGAGCTGTCGCCGGCGCCCAACGCGACGCCTGGGACGCTGGCCTACCTGCGACGGGCGATCCCGGTGGCGCGAAGGCTCGACCCGGTCGCGCCGGTCGCGCTCGACGTCTACTGCTATCCGGGCTTTCCGGTGCAGCGGATCTACTCAAAGCTCGATGTGCTCGGGATCGACAGCTACTTCGGCTGGTACTCCGGGCCCCCCGGCCACTCGATCGCCGCCTTCGACGGGCTGGCCCCGTTCCTGCGCCGGTCCCACGCCCGCTATCCCGGGCAGGCGCTGGTGATCGCGGAGTTCGGAGCCGAGGGCGTGTTCGACGGTCCGGCCACCATCAAGGGCAGCTATGAGTTCCAGAGCGACTACCTGCGGCGCACCTACGCGGTGCTCGACCGCCTGCCGTTCATGAATGGCTCGGTCTACTGGGCGCTGCGCGATTTCGCGGTCGCCCCGGGCTGGAAGGGAGGCGCGCAGCTGCCGCCCGGCTACCCGACCGACGGGCTTACCCACAAGGGCCTGCTCGCCTACGACGGAACCGAGAAACCGGCGTTCGCGGTGGCGGCGCAACTGTTCGCGCAGACGCCCGCGTTCGCGCGGTAGCTGAGCACAAGCGTTTCATCGCCCGATCCGGTTGAGCACGGGCGTCTGTGCCCGATCCTCGTCGGCGCCCCCGCGCCGGGACCCAGGCTGTCAGTCCGACCGGGGAGCGATGCCCAGCTGGCGCAGCCGGGTGAGGTTGTCCTCGACCCCGAGCGCGGACACCAACCTCCCGTCTCGCACTCCGAAGATGTAGATCTCGTCGACGTTCTCAAACCGCCGCCCGGTCGCTGCCATCCCGAGCCATTCGCCGCAATGCGTGCCGGAGCACTTGAAGTGGGCGACGACCTTCTCACCCTCGGCGACCAGATCGACGATCTCCATCTCGAAGTCCGGAAACGCACTGCGAAACGGGCTGACCCAGCGCTTCGCGATCTCCGCGAAATCCCCAGACGCGATCTCGTCGAGAACATCGGGATTCCGCTCTCCGACGGCCTCCCGAACGAGGCGGCGCACCAGCTGCTTGTTGGCCTCAATAGGCACTCAGGTCCCCTTGGCGCCGAGCTCGGCGAGGCGCATCGATGCTGATTTGCGGCACGCTCTGGACGATATCTATTGACAGACGTCACTTCAATAGATATATGTGGACAGATGGCTGTCGATCTCGAGCTCGCCCCAAAGCGGAAACGACCCGCCGGTGAGCGGTGCTGCGACCCGGTCGTGTATCCCGACGTCGAGCGAGCGGGAGCGGTGCGGATGGCAGCGGTCGCCAAGGCGCTCGGCGATCCCGTCCGGGTGCAGCTGGTCGACGTGCTGCGAAAGCACGCCGGCAAGGTGTGCGTGTGCGAGCTGGTGCCGCTGTTCACCCTCTCCCAGCCGACCGTCTCCCACCATCTCAAGGTGCTACGTCAGGCCGGAATCGTGGGCTCAGAACGGGAGGGCCTGTGGGCCTACTACTACGTGATCCCCGATGCAGTGAAGGAGCTGTCCGCGTGGCTGAGCTGACGGACATCCGCGAAATCGTCCGCCGGCGCTACGCCAACGCCGCCCAGGCGGCGGCTGGCCGTCCCCACGATCAGGCGCCAGTGCAATCCGAATCGGGCTGCTGCGGCTCCGAATCGCTCACCTGCAGCCCGGCCGACGAAGCGGGCTTGTTCGGGGCCGGCCTGTATGACGAAGCCACTCGCCAGGATGTGCCCGCCGCAGCCATCGCCGCGTCGCTCGGCTGTGGGGTGCCGACCGCCGTGGCAGACCTGCGCGATGGCGAGATCGTGCTCGATCTCGGCTCGGGCGCCGGCGGCGATGTTTTGATCTCGGCCCGCCGCGTCGCCCCCACCGGCAGGGCCATCGGCCTGGACATGACCGACGAGATGCTCGACCTCGCGCGCGCCACCGCCGCACACGCCGGCATCGAGAACGTCGAATTCGTCAAGGGATATCTCGAGGACATCCCGCTCGAGGACGCAAGCGTCGACGTCGTCATCTCGAACTGCGTGATCAACCTCTCAGGCGACAAGCCCCGAGTGATTCGCGAAGCCGCCCGCGTCCTCCGCCCCGGTGGCCGCTTCGCTGTCTCAGACGTGATCGCCGATCCCGACATGGACGACACAACGCGCGCCGACATGGCGGCTTGGACCGGTTGCGTGGCGGGGGCGTTGACCGAGTCGGAGTTCCGCGCCACCCTAGAAGATGCGGGCTTCGATCAAATTGCGATCCGGCAAACCCATCGCGTCCATGAGCATGCGGCCAGCGCGATCATCCGCGCCCGCAAGCCAGGGCAACCGTAGCCACTCGTGGTAACGAGCCGGCAGTCCTGGATCGCGGGGGCCGCCCGGCGCGCGCACAGCACTGCTTCATCGAGTACTGCTTCATCGAGTACTGCTTCATCGAGTACTGCTTCATCGAGTACTGCTTCATCGAGTACTGCTCATAGCCGCACTGGAGGGTGCGGTCCCGGTTGAGGGCCCCAGCACCCCCGCCGCCCGGCTCACGGCGTGAACTTCACCGTGATCACGTCGCCATCCCTGACCGCATACACCCGTCCCTCCAGCCGCAGCGTCCCGCGATCGCGTGCGCCGGCGTACCCGCCGGCGTCGACCAGCTCGTCCCATGCCACCACCTCGGCTCGGACGAATCCGCGCTGCATGTCGGAGTGGATCATGCCCGCCGCGTGCCACACCGACAGCCCCCGACGCAGGTGCCACGATTGCGCCGGCTTGTCCTCGCCGGCGGTGAAGAAGGCGATCAGGTGCAGCAGCGAGAACGCGCCCCGCACCACCGCCTCGAGTCCCGATTCGGTGAGCCCCAGGTCCGCTCGCATCGCGGCCGCCTCCTCGGGCTCGAGTGCCGCGAGCTCGGCCTCGAGGCGCGCCGGGACCGCCACCACCGCCGCCTCGTGGGTGGCGGCGTGCTCGATCAGCGCCGCCGGCGCCTCGTCGAAGCCCTCCTCCACGTTGGCGACGAACAGGACCGGCTTGGCGGTCAGCGGCTGCAGCATCGCCATCGCCTCGGGCGCGCCGGCGGGCGGAGGGACGGTCCGCGCCGGGCGACCGGACCGCAAGGCCTCGATCAGCTCGCCGAGCCAGCGGGCCTCGGCGACGGCGCGGCGGTCGCCGCCCTTTGCCGACTTCGCGACCCGCTCCAGGCGCCGCTCGGCCTGCTCGAGGTCTGCGTAGATGAGCTCGGTCTCGATCGTGTCGATATCAGCCAGTGGGTCGACCCGCCCCTCGGGATGCACGACGTTGGGGTCCTCGTGAACCCGCACCACGTGCACGATCGCGTCGGTCTCGCGGATGTTGGCGAGGAACTGGTTGCCCAGGCCCTCGCCGCGGTGGGCACCGGCGACGAGTCCGGCGATGTCGTGAAAGGCGATCGTGTCGGGGACGACCTTCGAGGCGCCGACCGTGCGCGCGACCGCATCGAGCCGCTCGTCGGCGACCGGCACGATCGCGACGTTGGGCTCGATCGTCGTGAACGGGTAGTTGGCCGCCTCGGCCGCGACCCCCGTCAGCGCGCTGAACAGCGACGACTTCCCCGCGTTGGGCATCCCGACGATGCCGACCTTCACCGCGGCACCGTCCGGCCATCAGGGCAGTTCACGCCGGCCATGCCTCCGCGATCGCGGTCCCGAGGATCGCCCCGGCGACGACGTCGCTCGGATAGTGCACGCCGAGGTAGGGGCGGCTGAGCGCGAACGCGACCGCCGCCACATACAGCGGCGCCGCCGGCGCGACGCGGCTGAACGCGCGCGAGGCGGCGAACGAGGTCGTCGCGTGGGCGCTCGGGAATGACAGCCGCGAGACCGTCGGCGTCAGCGGCTCGAGCCCGTCGAGCCGAGGACGGCCGCGCGCGACCACGAGCTTGACGACGAAGTTGAGCCCGTACGCGCCGGCGACGATTCGCATCCCGCGCAGCCAGGCCCGCCGGCGGTGACCCTCGCGAGCGAGGAGCGCCCCGGCCGTTCCCAATGCCAGCCAGCAGGCGCCGTGCTCGCCGGTGCGCGAGAACACCGCGATCACGCGCTCGGCGCCGGGTGCGTGCCCGCGCGTGCGAGCGAGCCGCAGCGCGGTCCTATCGAGCTCCGCGGGAGACACGCGGAAAGACTGTAGGGGTCAGCGCAGCGATCGCGCCAGCGCGAGCGCCTGGCGGAGGGTGCGGGTGCCCTCGATCAGGTGCGACCGCTCGTCGCCGATAACCCGCCGTTCGTGCTCGACGTGGACACCGGCGCGATCACGCCGGTCGCCGGCGTCGACACCCGCGGGAGGCCCGTGCTGAGCGTGCAGGCGGCCGGCCGAGACGCGGTCTTCTGGCTTCAACGGTCCAGCGGTCGCGACACCGCCGGGCAGACCTATGTCCTGCGCCGCGGCAGCACTCGGGCACGCCGGATCGCAACCGGTTCGGAGGTCGCCCCCGCGCAGCTGTGGGCGGTCGCCGGCGACGACGCGCTGGCTGCCGGCCGCGACTCGGGGCCGCCGCTGGTACTGGACCGATCTGCGCTCCGGCAAGCGCCGGCCATGGCCAAGCACGATCCGCTTTGACGATCAAGCGGTCCTCCGGCCGAGTGCCAGGTGTCACGTGTTTTGTCGGTTCTGCTGGGTTCCGGCGTCGCTGCTTTGTTGGCAGCCACGCCGGCAGTTGCTGCTCAGACCAGCAGCGTCACGGCGACGGGAACGGGCCAGACCACTGTCGTGCCCAAGGACCGTCACAGCAACGCCTCGATTGCGGCCGCGTATGAGGCCGCTCAAAAGGCGTCGATCAAGGGCGCGATCGGCAACGCGCACGAGTACGCGCTTGACTACGCGCGCGCCGTCGGCTTGACCCTCGGACCCGTGGTCTCGGTGTCAGATCAGCAGACCGCTGGCTTCTACGGTTACGGTCCCGGCGGGTTTCTCGGTCCGTTCGGTCCGGGCCAGTTCTGCGGCACCGAGCGCCAGCCGATCTTCAAGCAGGTCAACAACCGGCGCAAGCTCGTGGGCTTCCGCAAGGTCCACCGCTGCATCGTCCCGAAGTTCGCCTACACCACGTTGACACTGACGTACTCGGCGACGTAGACGGTGTGATTCCCGGCGCGCGCGTCAGCGGTGGGCGTCGAGGATCTCACGGTGCAGGTCCAGGAGCGTCGGCACCTCCCCGGCGTCGACGCGGCCCATGCCGCATTCGGTGCAGATCCCCCACTCGCGTTCTCCCGCCGGGGACGCGGCCAGGTATCTGTCGATGAGCCTGACCTGCTCGGCGGTAATGCCCTGTGGCTGCCGCGATGGGTGGTAGGGCACCAGCGCGAAGTAGAGCTCGGTCTCGGGCCGGCTCTGCAGGTCGCTCAGCGGCGCGAAATAGCCATCGTCACTTCGTGCCTGCGGAACGGTGAATGAGAACCAGCTCACCGGTCGCCGTGCCGCGGACGTGACCGCATTGACGACACGGACCTGCAGACCGAGCGACTCTGGTTGCTTGAAGTGCTGGTGTCCGTAGTCGCCGTAGCACAGGTGCATTCCGACCGGCACGTCATCGGGCACCTTGTCTATGCAACGGGTCAGCCCGGCCGCGATCCGCTCGAGCGGCGCGGGTTCGAAGCCAAAGCCGCCCTCCAGCAGGGCGAACTCGACCGCGACGTCCCACTGCACCGCGATCTGCTCGTGGGGCAGGGTCGTCAACGCCTGATCGAGATCGGCGAACAGCGCCACCTCGTAGGACGCCGCCACCGCCTCGAAATGCTCCGGTGCGATCGTTCCCGCCATCGGCGCCAGCGGCGTCGGGTACTGCATCTGGAATCGCACCCCGGCGGGGATCGTGCCGTCTTCCTGCAGCGAGCGAAAGATCCGATAGGACTCGCCGTAGGCCGCCGCGTAGCCAAGATCGGGCCAGTTCACGGACTCGGGCGACACTCCGTCGGCGAGCCGCAGCTCCACCAACGGCGGCGCCGGCTGATCGTCCATCCCGGGGATCTCGCGCTCACCGGCCGGCTCGAGCTCCGGCATCGCCTTGAATTTCTCGATCTGGAACATGATCCAGTAGTTGCGCTCGCCGGTCTCCCCGTCGGTGATCCGCCGGATCCCGGACGGGATGCGTGAGCAGATCTCGCGCATCACGGTCTCGCTGCCGGGCAGGTTGACCGAGCCGTTGAAGTGCACGCTCCTGGGTGGCATCGCGATCCTCCGATCTGCGTCGAGTGCTGAACTGGTCGTGCAGTGTCGTGAACCGTCGACCGTACCGAATGACTCGTGCCGCCCGGCGCCCGGCTCGGAAGCGCTCAGGAAGAGGCGCCGGCATTCTCGGTTTGCGAGCCGGCGGTAGCGGAGAGGACCTGACATACAGACCGCTCGCGTCGAGACGCGGTGTGCCTTCAAAACCACCTTGAGCCGGCGCCGCGGCCCGGCACTCAGCACGAGGAGACAGCATGAACCGATTGGCTACCCTCTCCGTCTCGATCGTGGCCATCGGCTTGGCCGCCATCGCCGCCGTGGCGAGCGCCGCACCTCTCTCCAAGTCGATTCAGTTCCAGAACGCCAGCGGGAAGGTCACGTGCGGGATCGAGATTCACGCGCCCAACAAGCCCGCCACCCTGGTGCTGTGCGCGGCGCGTGGCATTCCCGCGCCCAAGCAGAAGGGTATCGGCGACGCCGGCTTCGTCCAGATCGGCGTGCTCGGCCAGCCCCGCGTGCTCAGGCTCAGCCAGAACTCATTCGTCGCCGGCAAGTCGGTCAAGTTGGGTCGAGGCCGTATCTGGAACCAGCTCGGCGTGACCTGCCACATGGCGCAGAGCACGGTGATGTGCTTCAACGGCGACAACCACGGGTTCGTCCTCGGCAACGGGCACTACAGGTCGTTCTGAGCGGGTCCCGTACTCCCCCTGCTCAATTTTCGCTTGACGCCTCCACGCGTCGCGCCGGACCGCCCGCGACCGAGACGACGTCCGTCACCGGTGAGCTCGTCAGCTCGCCGGTGAAAGCGCGGTCGGTGTGTTCCACCGGCTTGATCCATAGCTCCTCTATGAGAATTCGGATCGTCGCGAGGATCGGGACTGCGACGATCAATCCGACGAAGCCGAACAACCGCTCCACGGCGACGACGCCGACGGCGACCACGGCCGGATGAAGCTCGACGATGCGCGCGACCACCAGTGGTTGGATCATGTTGCTCTCCACCTGGTGGGCGACGATGTAGATGATGGCGACGAGCACCGCCTTGCCCGGCGAGACCGTGAGCGCGAGGATGATCGGCGGGATCGAGCTGACGAGCGCCCCGAAGTAGGGGACGATCATCGCGATCGCCGTGAACACCGCGAAGAACGCGGCGAACTCGAGCCCGACCAGTCGCAGGCCGAGATACGTGATGACGCCGAGCACGATCATTCCGACCACGAGACCTCGAAGCCAGCCGAGGTAGGCCGCGGCAAGGCGGGAGAGGATCGTCTGGGCCTGCGGCCGCTTCGACGGCGGCGCGATTCTCACCACGCCCGACACCAGCGGCTCTGGATGGATCGCCGTATAGAGAGCCGTGAGCAGGACGACGATGATCGTCGCGATCAGCGCCACGACGCTCGCGCCCACCGACTCCAGCGGCCCGAGCAGCTTCGAAGGATGCTGGGTATACGTATTGACGAAATGCTGTATTTGCTGTCCCACGTGGGTCGGAGACGTCCCGGTGAGACGACCGAGACGGTGGCGCAGCTCGTCGACGATCGTGGGCAAGGAATTGGAGAACTGGTTGATCTCGTGGTTGAAGACCGGGACGATCAGGACGACCAGTCCCGCCAACGCCCCCAAGCCGAGCAGCAGCCCCAGCACGGCGCCGATGCCCCTGGGAATCCCGAGCCGTTGCAGCGCGTCCGCGAACGCCGACAGCGGCAGCGCGATCACCACCACGATCAGCACCGCGAGGATCAGCGTGACGAGCTGCTCGAAGATCAGCCCGGCGACCACCAGTCCGAAAGCGAGCAGCACGGCGCGATACAGCGCCGCCGGAGTGACCTGCGAGTTCGACATTGCTACTTAGCTTCCCTAAAAGGCTCGGGTACACCCCTCGGCCGGCGGTCGGGCTTGCGATGACCGAGGACCGGACCTGGAGCGGCTCGAGGGAGATGAGTCCGAGCGTTGCCTATCGGGTGGTTGGTCTCGGCGCCGCGTTGATCGTCGCCGCACTCGTCGCGCAGCAGCTGATGACGCTGTTGCTCGCGGTGATCGTGATGATCATCGTTTCACTGCCGCTGTCCGCCGCCGCTGCATTCGCGGAGCGTCATGGAGCGCCGCGGGCGCTGGGCGCGGCGGGAGCGCTGGTCGCGGCGTTCGGCACGCTCACGGGGCTTGGTTTCGCCGTGATCCCGGCGTTCGTGAGCCAGGCCAGGGAGTTCGTCGATCGCCTCCCCACGACGGTGGCCGAGGCCGACCGTTACATACACGGACTTGCCGGCACAAAAACTCGCGGCGACGCTGCTCAGCTGAGCAGGTTCGCTCAGTCCTACATCGACCATCCCGCGCGACTGCTCGGTCCGATCGAGCAGGTCGGCCTCACCGTCGCCGCCGTGGCGATCACGCTGGTGGTGATCCTCGTCGGTGCCTTCCTGATCGCGGTCAACCCAACGGTGCTCGTGAACAGCTTCCTGCGACTGCTGCCGGAGGTACGGCGCGGTGAGGCGCGAGACATCCTCGAGCGCGTTCGTATCGCGTGGCTTGGCTGGATGACCGCAGTCGGGGTCGACATGATCGTCCTCGGCGGCTTGCTGTTTGTGGGAATGGAGATCATCGGGCTCAACTTCGCGATCGGCTTCGCGGTGTTCTCCGCGTTCATGACGGTGATCCCGAACTACGGATCGGTGATCAGCGCCATCCCCCCGATCCTCGCCGGGCTTGCTCAGTCCCCCGGCAAAGCGCTGCTCGTGCTGATCGTCTATGTGATCGTCAACCAGATCGAGGGGAACGTGATCCTGCCGCTGATCATGGCCCGCACCGTGGAAATGCATCCCGCCCTGGTCGCGATCGGGCTGTTGGTGATGGGGGCGCTGTTCGGTGTGGTGGGCGTGCTGATCGCGATCCCGCTGCTCTCGCTGGCGATCATCCTCGTCCAGGCGCTGTGGATCGAGCCTCAAGAGGCGCGCTCTAAACTGTCCGCGCGGTGAAACGCGCGCTCACGCTCGCTTGCGCACTGGCGCTTTGCGGCTGCTCCGGCTCGGCCACGGCAACGCGTTCGGCCACGGCAACGCGTTCGGCCACGGCAACCCGTTCGGCCACGGCAACGCGTTCGTCCACGACAACGCCGAGCGCCACCATCTCGGCCGCGCCGCGGATGGCGCACTGGAAGCCGTTCGTGCACGTCGGGCGCCCACTCGATCTGGCCGGCCCGCGCGCGGACGGCCGGCTGGTCCTCGCCGCCGCCGGACGCCTGTGGCTGCTGGACGGCTCTGGCTCTGTGCGGGCGTACGCGCCCGCTTACAGGAGTCCGGGAGGCGAGGAGCCGTACATCGCGCTCGTGCCGCCGTTCGCAGGACACGCGAGCTGCTTTGGGCAAGGCGCCGTCTACGCGCTCAGGCTGGGGCCGCGGCACGGCGTCCTGCGGATCGACGCGCGGGCCCGGGTGCGGTCGTTTGCGACGCTGTCGGCGCCGAGGCTCGAGGACGGGATCACGTTCGACCAGGTCGGACGATTCGGCTACGGGCTGCTGGTCACGATTAACGCCGGCTCGCGCACCACCGTGGATGCGATCGACTGCCGCGGCCGGGTGCGCACGATCACCCGTCGCGCGCCCCGCGTCGAGGGCGGGGTCGTCGTGGCGCCGCTGCAGTTCGGGCGCTTCGGCGGCGACCTCATAGCTCCCGACGAGACGGGTGGCCGGCTGTTCGCGGTGACGCCGCAGGGAAGGACCGAGCTCGTGGCGAACTCGGGACTCCCGCACGGGGGCGACATCGGCGTCGAGAGCCTGGCGTTCCTGCCTGACAACTCGAGATCCTCGATGCTTCTCGCCGACCGCCTGACGCCCGGAAACCGCCACCCCGGCGACGACGTGGTGCTGCGCCTCGGCGATGCTGCGCTCTACGGGGCCGGTGCCAGGCCATTCGACCTCCTGGCCGCGACCGAGGGAGGCGCGCGTACCGACGCGATCAGGTGCACTCGCACCAGGGCGCGGTGCCAGGTGCGTCACGTCGCCGACGGGCCGGCGATCGCCCACGGCGAAGGTCACATCGGTTCGTTGGGATAGGGACGCGTGGGTGCGGCAGCGCGGGCCCGGATCAGTTCCCGAATCCGACCCGGTGCTCCTCGTGGTCGACGAGCACGTACACGACGCTGTCGAGGTCGAGGGCCACCGTGCCGTCCTCGGCGGTCAGCTCGTGCCAGCCCTGGCCGCCGAGCTTGCCGAGCAGCCTGGATAGCTCCCCGGCGGGGATCCGGGCGCTCAGCACCTGGCCGCCGTCGAACCCGATGCTGACCTTCTGTGGCTTGTCGTTGTCTGGCATGTCGCTATGGGTCGGTCGCTACTGCCCGGGTCGCTGATGGCCGGCGGCGGGCTCGACGATCTCCGTCAGCACTCCGCCGGTGCAGGAGGGATGGATGAAGGCTACCCGGGAGCCGCGGATGCCGGTGCGCGGCCGCTCGTCGATCAACCGCATACCGGCGTCCGCGAGCGCCGCCAGCGTGTCCTCGACGGACTCGACCCGGTAGGCGACGTGGTGAAGGCCCGCTCCTCGGCGCGCCAGGAACTTGCCGACGGCGGTATCCGCCCCCAGCGGCGCCAACAGCTCGACGTGAGACTCGCCGACGTCGAGCAGCACCGCCTCGACACCCTGGTCGCTGACGGTCTCGCGGTGCACGAGCGCCATCCCGAACGAATCGCGGTACAGCGCCAGCGCCGCCTCGAGGTCCTCGACGGCGACGCCCACGTGGTCGATCGCGGAGAGCATGCGCGCGGACTTCCCTACTCCACCCGCTCCAGACGAGGATTCGGCGAATACCTTCGTCCCGCCTTCGCGCGGGGGCGTCCGTCGACGAGGACCACATCGGCGGTGAAGTCGTTGTCGCCGCGGATCAGCGAGGAACCGACCCCGTAGGCGTCGACGGGAATGCCCGCGGCCTCGAACTCGCTGATCCGCGAAGCGGTGAAGCCGCCGCTGGCGACGATCCGTACCTCGCCAAAGCCGGCGCCGTCGAGCGCGGTCCGCACCTTCTCCACCAGCCGCGGATTGACGCCGGTGGGCTTGAAGCCGCCCATCTCGTCGAGCAGCGAGCGGTCGACGAGGTCCTCGGACGTGTCCAGCCGCACTCCCCACAGCTTTGGCCCGAGCGCCTCGGCCACCGCCAGCGCGGTCTTGACCGAGTCGTTGTCGAAGTCGACCAGCACGGTGATGTTCATCTCGCCGTGGAAGCGATCGGCGAACACGGTCGCTGCCCTGACGGTGTCGCCGCCGTAGGCCGCGATCAGGCCGTGCGGGACGGTGCCGACCCCGCGTCCGCCCCACCACGATGCCTGTGCGTCGGTGGAGACCCCGATCGCGCCGGCTACGTGGGCGCTCCAGCCGTCGCCGGTCTGCACCAGCCAGTGGTCGTGGCGGGCGGGGAAGTAGAAGATCTGCTTGCCGTTGGCGGCGGCCACGACCTCGGCGACGTTGTGCATCACCAGCGAGCGCCGCGCCAGGCAGCCCAGGTACACCGTCTCGAGATGGGCGAACAGGCTGTAGTCGCCCTCGATCGTCATCACGGTCTCACGCGGGGCGATCCGATCTCCCTCGCGCAGCGCCTGGACCTCGAGCTCGTCCCACGCCGTCACCCAGTTGCCGTCCCGCTCGGCCCCGGAGCAGGTCTTCAGGACCGCGATCGCCTCGTCGATTCCCCCGAGCACCGAATCCTGCTTTTGGAACACCTGCATGGTGACGCGCGGATGGTGGTCCTCGGCCTCAAGCAGGGCCTTGGTGTGCACGAAGTAGGCATCCGAGTAGTAGCCCTCCCGGATCCTCTGTACGGGCAGGCGAAAGATCGCCGGGTCGAGCCGAGCGGACACCTGCGTCGCCATGCGCCGGAGTGTATTTGAGCGCGCCTGGTACGCTGCTCTCAAGGTGCTCTGCAGCCGACCTCGACACTGACTCCACGCCGCACCACTGCCGCCGCCCGCTGAGCGCGCGCGGTTCAGTTGGATCCCGTCGTCTTCTCCCGTCGAGAGTGTTTTGTGAGTACCTACCTGCGCGTCCTGCGCCATCCAGATTTCCGGTTTCTGTTCCTCGGTCAGTCGGCCAGCATGGTCGGCGACCGCGTGGTCGTGGTCGCGATCGCGCTGTTCGTCACCCAGACCACGGGCTCGCCGACGGATCTCGGGCTGATCCTGGCGGCGCAGACGCTGCCGCTGGTGGGACTGCTGCTGTTCGGCGGCGTCTGGGCCGACCGCCTGCCGCGCCACCGGATCATGATCGCGACCGACCTGGTTCGCGCCGCGCTCCACGCGACCCTGGCGGCGCTGATCTTCAGCGGCTCGGTGCGGATCTGGCAGCTGGTCGTGATCGAGGCCGCGTTCGGCGGCGCGCAGGCGTTCTTTCAGCCCGCCTACAGCGGCCTGATCCCGCAAACCGTTCCCGAAGCGCTGATCCAGGATGCTCGCGCGCTGAGCGAAACGGTCGAGAACCTGGCGTTCCTGATCGGCCCCGCGCTCGCGACCGGCCTAGTCCTCGGCGTCGGGGCGTGGGAGGCGTTCGCTTTTGACGCGGCGACCTTCGTGGTCAGCGCCATGCTGCTGACGCGGGTCCGTCCGCGGCCGCGCGGTGAAGGCGCCGACTCCGCCGAACCGGTGCTTGAAGGGCTTCGGACCGGCTGGCGCGAGGTCCGCTCGCGCGCGTGGGTGTGGGTGACGATCGTCGGATTCGCCGGCGCGGTGCTGTGCGTGTACGCGCCGTGGTATGCGCTGGCGCCGGTGATCGCCCGGGACGCCTACGGCAGCGCCGGCGTGTTCGGCCTGCTCGAGAGCGTCGCAGGCGTCGGTGCCGTGATCGGCGCGCTCTGCGGGATCCGCTGGCGGCCCGCACGCCCCTTGCGGGCGGGGCTGCTGCTGGTGCTGGCGTGGCCGGTACAGGACGCCGTGTTCGCGCTGGGCGCGCCTGTGCCCCTGGTCGTGGTCTGCGCGTTCGCCACGGGGTTCGGGTTCTCGCTGATGGTGATCTGGTGGGAGACTGCGCTCGCGCGCCACATCCCCGCCGGCGCTCTTTCGCGCGTGAGCAGCTACGACTGGATGGGGTCGCTGGCGCTGCTGCCGATCGGCTACGCGATAGCCGGGCCGCTGGCAGACGCGCTCGGCGCCCAGCACGTGCTTCTGGTGGGCAGCGCGATCGGGCTGGTGATGCTCGGCGCCACGCTGCTGCCGCGCTCAACGCGCGAGCTGGGCGACGGCGCGGACCTCGACTCCGTGACGGGCGTCCTCGCTGCTCAACCGAGCAGCTCGCGGGCGATGTCGGCGTAGAAGCCGGCCGCGAACCCCAGGTCGCGCACGTCGATCCGCTCGTCGGCGTTGTGCACGAGCGGCGCCGCCTCAAGCAGGGTCTGGTGGCGCTGGGGAAAGAACCCGTAGGCGACGCAGTCGGGGAACGCCTCGCGAAACCAGCGCGAATCGGAGAAGCCCGGCAGGATCACCGGCACGGTCTCGGCGCCGGTGTCGTTGGCGCGCACCCAGCGATCGATCGCGTCCATCAGCGAGCTCTGAATCGGCGATTGGTTGCCGGTCACCTGCTCGGTGAACTCGAGCTCGAGTTCACCGGCCTGGTCGCCGAGCACGTCGCCGATCCGCCTGCGTGCGGAGTCCTCGCCGAGCCCCGGAGGCACGCGGCAGTCGACCTTCACCCAGGCGCGCGACGGGATCACGTTCATCTTGTCGGATGCGTGGACCATCGTCGGCGCCAGCGTCACGCCGAACATCGGCTCCACCACCGTCAGCAGCGACGGCTCGCGCGCTCCGATCCGCGCCAGCGCCGCTCCCGGGTCAGACGGGTCCTCTCCGAGCCCCCTGAGGAATTCCGCGGCGGCGTCTGTCACCTCCAACGACAGCGACTGGTCGGCCAGGCTCTGCAGAACCGGACCAAGCTTGAGCAGCGCGTTGTCGCCGGTGCGCGGAAGCGACGCGTGCCCCGCGGCGCCACGCGCGGTGAGCCTGAAGCGGAAGATCCCCTTCTCGGCGCAGCAGACGCCGTAACGGCGCCGGCCGCCGAACTCGAACAGCTCGCCGCCGCCCTCGTTGAGCAGCATGTCGCAGCGAGCCTTGTCGGGGTGGGTACGGGTCAACCAGTCCGCGCCGACGCCGCCGCCCGCCTCCTCGTCGGACACGAACACGAGCTTCAGCCGGCCCCGCGGCGGTCGCCAGCCGCCGCGCGCGAGGGTCGCGGCCGCGACCGCCTCGGCGGCGACCTGGGACTTCATGTCCAGCGCTCCCCGCCCCCACAGAAAGCCGTCGGCGATGTCGCCGGACCAGGGGTCGTGGGTCCAATCGGAGGGATCGGCCAGCACCGTGTCGACGTGTCCGAGGTAGCAGAGCGTGGGCCCGTCCCGCTCCCCGTCGAGGTCTGCCACCAGGTTCGGGCGCTCGTCGTCGGCTGCGAGCTGCTCCGTGCGCAGGCCGGCCGCCTGCAGGTAGTCGGCGAGGTACTCGATCGCGGCGCGCTCGTTGCCGGGTGGGTTGACGGTGTTAAAGCGGACGAGGCGCTGGAGGACCTCGGTCGTCTGGCGCTGCAGGTCCTCGGTCGTCTGGCGCTGCAGGTCCTCGGTCGTCTGGCGCTGCAGGTCCTCGGTCGTCTGGCGCTGCAGGTCGTCGTCGTTCATAGGGGCCGGGAGACTAACGGGCCGGGCGCGTACGATCCGCACCGTGGCCGCTGCGCCCAAGGACCTGGACGTCGCGCTCGAGCTCGCCGACGTCGCCGATCAGATCACGCTCGCCCGCTTCCGCGCGGAGGACCTGATCGTCGAGACGAAGCCCGATCTGACGCCCGTCAGCGAGGCCGACACCGCGGTCGAGCGAGCGCTGCGAGACCGGCTCGCCGGGGTTCGACCCGGCGATTCGGTGATCGGCGAGGAGTACGGGACCTCGACCGCGCCGGGCAGCTCGCGCCGCTGGATCGTCGATCCGATCGACGGGACGAAGAGCTACGTGCGCGGGATCCCGGTGTGGGCGACGCTGGTCGCGCTGCAGGCGGACGAGGAGGTCGCGGTCAGCGTCGTCTCCGCGCCGGCGATGGGGCGGCGCTGGTGGGCCTCCCGGGGGAGGGGGGCGGTCATGGACGACCGCCTGGGAGGGGGCGAGCGGCCGTTGCGCACCTCGCGCATCAGCGGGCTCGGCGACGCGCACCTGTCCTACGCCGGGCTCGAAGACTGGCAGGCGATCGACCGCATCGACGCGGCGCTGGCGCTGATCAACGCGTGCTGGCGCTCGCGCAGCATCGGCGACTTCTGGGCCTACATGCTGGTCGCCGAAGGCGCCCTGGAGATCGCGGTGGATCCGGTGGTGTCGCTGTGGGACCTGGCCGCGCCGCAGCTGATCGTCGAGGAGGCGGGCGGCCGCTTCAGCGACCTCGGCGGCGTGCGCACCGCCGACGGGGGCGACGCGCTCGCGACCAACGGGCCGTTGCACCAGGCGGCGCTGGCGATGATCGGGCGCTGAGCGATGTCCGGCGGCTTGCCCATGCGGAGGTGGCGGCGCTGATCATGGTGCCCGGTGGGTCGCGCCGGCGGAGGTGGGGGCGCTGATCATGGTGCCCGGTGGGTCGCGCAGGCGGAGGTGGCGGGCTGAGACGATCGCGGTTGCGGCCGGACGCGATCCGTCGCCCGGCGCGCCGCTGAACGTGCCGCCCACCTTCGCCTCGACCTACCGAGAGGGCGGCCCGATCGGCTACGGCAGGTGGGACAACCCGACCTGGGCCGCGTTCGAAGGCGCGATCGGCGAGCTCGAGGGCGGACACGCGGTGGCGTTCTCCTCGGGACAGGCGGCGACCGCGGCGTTGCTGGCGCAGCTCGAGTCCGGCGCGGTCGTGGTGTTCCCCGACGACTCCTACACCGGCACGCAGGGGCTGCTGGGAGAGATGGAGCGCGCCGGCCGGGTGCGACCGCGCCCGGTGGACGTGACCGACACCGACGCCGTCCTCGCCGGGATCGAGGGGGCCGACCTGCTATGGCTCGAATCGCCGACCAACCCGACGCTCGGGATCGCCGAGCTGCCGCGGATCCTCGAGGCGGCGAACGGCGCCGGCGTGGCGTCGGTGGTCGACAACACGTTCGCGACGCCGCTGTTGCAGCAGCCGCTGCGCTGGGGCGCCGGCGCCGTGCTGCACTCGGCGACGAAGGGGCTGGGGGGCCATTCGGACCTGCTGCTCGGCGTCGTCGTCGTTCCCGATCGCCTCCGGCGCGACGCGCTGATCGCACTGCGGACGACCGGAGGGGCGATCCCGGGCGTGATGGAGAGCTACCTGGCGCTGCGGGGGCTGCGGACGCTGGCGGTGCGGATCGGCCGGCAGGCGCAGACGGCGGGCGAGCTGGCCGATCGCCTCGCCGGCGACGAGCGGATCGTCCAGGTCATGTACCCGGGGCTGGACTCGGATCCCGGCCATCAGCGGGCACGCGCGCAGATGAGCGCCTTCGGCTCGATCCTCTCGTTCGTGGTCGCCGACGGCGATGTCGCCGATCGGCTGGCCGGGGCGTTGGAGTTGATCGTCAACGCGACAAGCCTCGGCGGCGTCGAGACCACGATCGACCGCCGCGGCCGCTGGCCGGGCGAGGACCGGGTGCCCGCCGGCCTGCTGCGGCTGAGCGTCGGCCTCGAGCACGTGGAGGATCTGTGGGAGGACCTCGACCAGGCGATCGAGCGCTCGCGGGGGGAGGGGTAAGGGCGGCGTCCGCCGGCCCTCTGCCCCGCCGGCCCTCTGCTCCCGCCGGCTGTCTGCTCCCGCCGGCCGTCTGGTCCGCGCGTGGTCGGGCCTCAAGCGCGTGATCCGGCCTCAGGCGCCGCCACGACCTGCAAAACGCGACACTCGCGCCCGCAGCCCCGAGGCTTGCCGCACTATGCATGCCACACATGCATTACTCGACAGGCCCCGCCCCGAACGCACCGGTTGGCGTACTTTGCACGTGTCCGAAACGGCGGATCGTCGGGACGTTGCTCCGCGGGGCTAAGCACCGTGCCCTGGCGGCACCGTGTCCTGGCGGCACCGTGTCCTGGCGGTCATGCCCGGTCCTAAGGCTGATCCTGCGCCCACCCCTGACCGGCCTCCCGCGCGCGCAGGTCGAAGTAGAGGATCGCGGTCGTCAGGGCGGTGAACGAGCGGATGATCGTTCCGATCGCGATCTGGAGGATCACGTCGGAGGCCCGCGTCCGGCCGCCGGAGACGGCGCCGGCGACGCCACTGAGCCCGATGTTGACGGCGGTGGTGAGGATGAGCACGCCGAACACGTGGAGGTAGTGGCCACGTGTCAGCTCGCCGCTGCGGCGAAGCGCGCCGATCCAGTCGGGATGCTCGAGCGCCGCCGCCTGGGCGACCACGGCCCAGCGGATCAGCAGCACGACGCCTGGAATCACGAACGCGAGCAGTCCGAGGCCGATCCCGAAGGCCGCCGCGATCTCGGCCGCGGCGACGACGGGCAGCACCCGGGCCACGCGGCCCGCCACCGTCAGCAGCCGGGGCTGCTCGCCACGGCCGATCGCGACGACGGCGTGGGCGTACAGCGCCGAGATCAGCGGTGCGATCAGCGCGACGTCGATGAGCACGAGGATCAGCGCCGTTCCCGCGTTGCCGGAGCGGCCGCCGATCGGCGAGGAGCCGAGCGCCGCGAGGACGATCAGCTCGTAGGGCGCCGTGACCGCGAAGGCAAGCACCAGGAACAGGACGGGATAGCGGCCGTACAGCGTCAGCGCGGCAGCGATGATCTCGCCGATCGATCGCGGCTTCTGAACCTCGATCGGCGGTCCGCTAGGCAACGTCCACCACACGCGCGCCGGGGATCGAGTCGATCAGCGCGCCGGTGGAGATCTCGAACACCGCGTGCGGCGTGCCCGCCGCGGCCCAGACGGTCTCAAACCGGCGCAGCGACGAGTCGATCAGCGTCGTCAGTTCGCGGTCATGCCCCAGCGGCGGGATGCCGCCGATCGAATACCCGGTTGCCGCTCGGGCCTCCTCCGCGGTCGCCGGGCGCAGGCCCAGGCGCTCTGTCCCGACGCGCCGGTCGCCGGCGCAGAGGACGATCACCGGCTCGTCGTCTGAGACGAACACCAGCGACTTCAGGATCCGGGCGGGCTGCACACCGACCGCCGCAGCGGCCTCCACCACCGTCCGTGCCGAATCGTCAAGCACCTGAACGGAGATCATCAGCCCGCGGTCTCGAAGGCGCTCTTGAAGTCTCGCGGCCGTGGGATGCATCGAACTGCGGTAAAGGTATCCGCGCGCGGGGAAAGGGAGTGCCCAGGTTCACCAGGCGCCGCCGGAGCCGCATACTTGTGTCATCGAGCGCCTGTTCGACACCGACGAATCGCGCACTACCGGCGGACGTCCGCCGCCCGCGCCGGATGCTCCGCTCGCCACGCGCCTTCGACCGGGCACGATCGACGAGTTCGTCGGCCAGCAGCGGCTGCTCGCCGCGGGCTCGACGCTCCGGCGCGCGATCGAGGAGGGCCACCCGCACTCGATGATCCTGCACGGGCCTCCGGGCAGCGGCAAGACCACGCTCGCGAGGCTGATCGCGGCCGCTTCGGACGCAGCGTTTGAAGAGGAGAGCGCCGTGCAGGCCGGGCGCGCCGAGGTGCGCGCCGTGATCGAGCGGGCGCGCCAGCGGCTGGCGGGCACGGGCACGCGGACGATCCTGTTTCTCGACGAGATCCACCGCTTCAATAAGGCGCAGCAGGACGCGCTACTGCCGGCCGTCGAGGAAGGACTGGTGACGCTGATCGGGGCGACCACCGAGAACCCCTACTTCGAGGTCAACTCGGCGCTGCTCTCGCGCACGCGGGTGTACGAGCTCGACGCGCTCGGGGCGGCGGAGCTGCGCGTGCTGCTCGACCGGGCGCTTGCCCGCGGCGAGTGCGGACCGGCGAGCGAGGTCGACGAGGAGGCACTGGAGTTCCTCGCGCAGCGCTCCGCCGGCGACGCGCGGACGGCGATCAACGGTCTCGAGCTCGCCTGCGAGGCCGCCGGCCCCGGCGCCACCGTCACGCTTGCCCACGCCGAAGACGCGCTGCAGCGGCGCGCGCTGCTCTACGACCGCCAGGCCGATCGTCACTACGACACGATCTCCGCCTGGATCAAGGCCACGCGCGGATCCGATCCCGACGCCTCCCTGTACTACCTGGCGGTGATGCTCGAGGGAGGCGAGGATCCCCGCTTCATCGTCCGCCGGATGGTGGTGCTCGCGTCCGAGGACATCGGCAATGCCGATCCGCAGGCGCTCACCGTCGCCACCGCCGCCGCTCACGCGGTCGAGCACGTCGGCCTGCCAGAGTGCCAGTTCGCCCTGGCCCAGGCGGCCATCTACCTGTCCCTGGCCCCCAAGTCGGATGCCGCCAAGCGCTCGGTGATCGCGGCACGCGAGTACATCCGCGAGCGCGGCGCCGCGTTGCCGCCGCCGCATCTGCGCTCCTCAACTCGCAGCGACGGCGGCTATGACAACCCGCACCGGCGTCCCGGTCGCCTGTCACCGCAGGAGCTGATGCCCGACGCGGCGATCGGGGAGCGATTCTACGACCCCGACGAGGCCGAGTCGCTGCTGCGCGAGCGCCTGCAGGAGGTGCGGCGGGCGCGCGGCAGGGGCTGAGCGTCCGGCGATAGTCTGCGCGTGGTGGAGGCCACCACAGCCGCCGAGGCGCTCGAGTCGACCAACCCGGCCACCGGCGAGACGATCGGGTCGGTGCCGATCACGGCGCCCCAGGATGTGCAGGGGGTCGTCGACCGGGTCGCGAGCGTGCAGCCGTTCTGGGCGCAGCTGACGCTCGAGGACCGCGCGCGGTATCTCGAACGGGTCGCCCAGGTCGTGATCGACGAGGGCGACGCCATCCGCGACCTGCTCGTCGCCGAGCAGGGCAAGCCGCGCAACGAGGCGTTCGCGATGGAGATCCTGCCGACGATCGACGCGCTGCGGTGGATTTCGCGCGCCGGCGTTGAGCTCCTCGCCGACGAGAAGATCCCGATGCCGCAGGTGTTCCTGAAGACCAAGCGGTCGGCGTTCACTTATGAGCCGCTGGGCGTGATCGGGGTCATCTCGCCGTGGAACTATCCGTGGAGCATCCCGTTCGGTGAAGTCGCCCTGGCGCTGATGGCGGGCAACGGTGTGGTGCTCAAGCCGGCGTCGCTGACGCCGCTGATCGGGCAGAAGATCGAGAGCGTGTTCGAGCGCGCCGGGGTGCCCGAGGGGCTGGTCCGGGTGATCCACGGCCCCGGCACCGGCGCGGCGCTGGCGGAGTCCAGCGTCGGGAAGGTCTTCTTCACGGGCTCGGTGCAAACCGGCCGGTCTGTGGGAGAGGCGTGCGCGCGACGGCTCAAGGGGTCGGTGCTCGAGCTCGGTGGCAAGGATCCGATGATCGTGCTGGCCGACGCGAAACTCGAGCACGCCGTTGCCGGCGCCGTGTGGGGCGGATTTGCCAACGCTGGCCAGACCTGCTCGGGAATCGAGCGCGTCTATGTGGCGCGCGAGGTCTCCGAGCGCTTCATCGCTGGCGTCGTCGCCCGCGCCCGGCGGCTGCGGATCGACGACCCGATGAGCTGGGACACCGAGATCGGCCCGATGATCTCCTCCGAGCAGTTCCGGATCGTGCGCGAGCTCGTCGACGACGCGGTCGCCGCCGGCGCCGGCCTGCGCTGCGGCGGCCCGATCGACTCCCCGGCGGGCCTCGAGCACGGCGCGTTCTACGCGCCGGCGGTCCTGACCGACGTGACCCACGAGATGCGGATCATGCGCGAGGAGATCTTCGGCCCGGTGCTTCCGATCGTGGTCGTCGAGTCAGAGGACGAGGCCGTGGCGCTCGCCAACGACTCCGATTTCGGCCTGGGGGCGTCGGTCTGGACGGCGGACCGCGGGCGCGGCGAGCGGATCGCGCGGGAGCTCCAGGCGGGGATGGTCTGGATCAACGACCACATGTACAGCCACGGGGCGTGCCAGTGCTCGTGGGGAGGGATCAAGGAGTCCGGGCTCGGTCGCACCCACTCGAAGTTCGGGCTGTATGAGTGCGTGAACATCAAGCTGCGCGCTTGGGAACCGGGGGTGATGCGCGACCCCTGGTGGCACCCCTACGACGAGACCCTGGGCAAGGCGCTGGCAAGCACGGCGACGATCCTCTACGGGCGGCCGTCGATCCGCGCGCGGGCGCTGAGGGACGGACTCGCGCCGCTGATCAAGCTGGGCACGCGGATGACGCGCGACGCGGTTAGGCGCTAGGGACGACGAAGGTCGTCGAGGGCGCCGGCATCGTCGAGGCGGTGGGAGCGTCGGTGACGAAGGTCGCGCCCGGCGACAAGGTCGCGATGAGCTACGGCTCGTGCGGATCGTGCCCGACATGCGCCGCCGGGCGACCGTGGGTGGGGCGGTGGCGGGGCGGATTTCAGCATCGACACGACCGGATCGCCGACGGTCCTGCAACAGGCGGTCTACTGCACCGGACCCGGAGGCGTCTGCTGCCTGATCGGAGCGCCTCCGTTCAGCACCGAGATGTCGCTGGACATCAACCAGGTCATGGCGATGGGACGGACCGTGCGCGGGATCGTGGAGGGAGAACCGGTGCCTCAAGTGTTCCTGCCGCGGCTGATCGAGCTGTGGCGGCAGGGACGCTTCCCGATCGATCGGATCATGACCCACTACGACTTCAGGGAAATCGCCAAGGCCGCGCGAGATGCTGAAGAGGGCAGGGTCGTCAAGCCGGTCCTGCGCATGAAGCACGCACTAACCTTGATGACCGATGCCCGCCCAGGCCTACACCGGCAAGGAGTGCGTGTGCCAGTTCCGTAAGGGCGTATGCGACCAGTCGTGCGTCCGGGGGATGCTGGAGACGCCGTTCTACATCGCCTGCCTGCGCCTCAGCGGGCGGCGCTGCGTGGTGATCGGCGGGGGCGACGTCGGCCTGGAGAAGGTCGAGGGGCTCCTCGCGTGCGACGGCGACGTGACGCTGATCGCCCCGGACGCGCATCCGGAGCTGGCCCAGCTCGCGCTGGAGGGCTCCATTCGCTGGGAGCGGCGCGAGTACCGCTCCGGGGATCTCGACGGCGCCCTGATCGCGATCGCGGCGACCGGCGACACCGACGTCAACATCCGGGTGTTCGAGGACGCCGAGCGGCGCGCGATGCTCGTCAACGTCGTCGACGTGCCTCCCCTGTGCAACTTCATCCTGCCCGCGATCGTTCGCTCGGGGCCGCTCGCGGTCGCGATCTCCACCGCCGGGGCGTCGCCGGCGCTCGCCAAGCGGATGAAGCGCGAGATCGGTGAGCTGTTCGGCGAGCCCTATGCGCTGCTCGCGGTATTGCTCAACGACGCGCGCGGCTGGGCCAAGGCGACGCTGCCGACCTACCAGGACCGCAAGGAGTTCTTCGAGTCGATCGTCGGCGGCGAGCCCGACCCGATCGAGATGCTCCGCGACGGGGACATTCAGGGCGTGCGCGATCTGATCGAGTCCGCGCAGCGCGCCTATGCGCCTGCGTCAGCGGGCTGACGGTGAGCGTGGCCCGGCGTCAGTCGAGCGCGGTCACGGCTTGAGCCCGGCGTGAGCGACGAGCAACAGCGGCTGACGCATCTCGACGACAGCGGGCGCGCGCGGATGGTCGACGTCGGCGCAAAGCCCGCGAGCGAGCGCCGCGCGGTGGCCCGGGCGGTGGTGCGGGTGTCCCCGAGGACCGCGCAGGCGGTGCTCGCCGGCGACGCTCCCAAGGGCGACGTGCTCGGCGTCGCTCGGATCGCCGGGATTCAGGCGGCCAAGCGCACCTCAGAGCTGATCCCGCTCTGTCACCCGCTGTCGCTTTCGTTCGTCGGGGTCGAGGGGGCGGTGGACGCCGGGGCCGGGGAGATCGCGCTGACCGCCGAGGCGCGAACCACCGGCCCCACCGGTGTCGAGATGGAGGCGCTGACGGCCGCCGCGGTCGCGGCGCTGACCGTCTACGACATGGTCAAGGGGATCCAGCGCGGCGCCGAGATCGCGGAGGTGGCGCTGCTCGAGAAGTCCGGTGGCCGCTCGGGGGAGTGGCGGCGCGGGCGATGAGTTCGGCGCGGCGCGCCGGTCTTAAGCTAACGGATATCGACGAGCGGCCGCCGCCGATCGACAACGGCCGCCCACGCCGATATGACGACGCCAAAGGAGGTAACGATGGCCGATCACAAGATTGGGACCCGCGAGGAATGGCAGGCGGCTCGCGACGAGCTTGCAAAGCTCGAGGCCGAGCACGCAAAGCTCGAGCAACGGGTGGTCGAGCAGCGGCGTCGGCTGCCCTGGGTTCCGGTGGAGAAGGAGTACCAGTTCGACACCGAGGACGGGAAGAAGACGCTCGCCGAACTGTTCGACGGGCGATCGCAACTGCTCGCCTACAACATCATGTTCGGGCCCGATTACGAGGTTGGTGCCTGCCCTGGGTGTTCGAACCTGGGCGATGAGCTCGGCGTCACCCGCGTGCATCTGAACCACCGCGATGTCACGCTGATCTGCTTCTCGCGCGCGCCGATTGATCGACTGATCGCCTACAAGCGGCGGATGGGTTGGGAGTTTCCCTACGTCTCGACGTATGAGACGGAGTTCCCGTTCGACTTCGGGCTCGCGATGACGCCCGAGCAGGCGCGTGCGATCCCCGAGGTCAAGCAGATGATCGACAACCCTCCCGAGTGGCTCGAGGACTGGGGGCGGCAGGTCGGAGCCAAGCTCGAGGACGGCCTCCGCGAGGGCCCCAGCTACATCGCGTTCGCGCGCGAGAACGGCACCGTGTATCACACCTACACGGTGATGGCGCCCGATCCATTCGTCGCCCCGTACCACTCGTTCCTGCTCAAGCGAACGCCGAAGACTCCGACGGAGGAGTTCCGCGCCTGGCGCAAGGACGAGTATCCGGACTGATCGCTTAGCGGAGCGAGGTGCTATCGCGCCACGGTGCGCGCGCTGCGGCCTGGTTCGAGCCCCCAGCTGATGATCCGCTCCGGATAGATCCGGATCAGCGGCGTCGGCAGCGCGATCGCCTCGGCCCGCCCGCGGACCTCGATCGCCCGCGGACGCCACGGGTCGGTGCTCTCCAGGTCGTCGATCACGATGGCCGCTCGCCCCGTGCGGGCGACGTCGCGGAACTTCTTTGACCGCTCCAGCTCGTGGCCCCCGATGTCGATCGTGTCGCGCGCCGCGTTGTAGATCCATCCGACCGGGACCACGTGCGGCGTGCCGTCCGCGCCGACCGTCGCGATCCGCCCCAGTTGCCGCCCCCCGGCCAGATACCGAAGCTCGGCCTCGCTGAAGACGCTCATCGCCACCACCCGCCGCCGCCCGGCCCCAGGGTATGCTGGAAAGGTGGCACGGCTTGAGGATTACAGCTTCGGCTGCTGAGGGCACTGGAGGGAGCGGGTGGCGCGCTACGTGGAGCTTCGTCGGCATACCGACAGCGACGGCGACGTGCTCACCGAGGAGGGCGTTCGTACCGCGCTTGAGATCGGCCGGCGCCTCACGGGGCCCTATGCCCTGCTGGTTTCAAGCGGCGCCCAGCGCGCGACCCAGACGCTCGCTTGCTTTGCCTGTTCCCTCGCGGACACGGTCAGCGACGGGGTGATCGTCGAATCGGCCTTGCGCTCGGAGCTGGAGGATCGCTGGCGCGCGGCGTACAAGACCGCCGGGAGCGGCGAGCTCTCGGCGCTGCGGGAGGCAGACCCCAAGCTCGTGCGCGAGGACTCCGAACGCTTGGCCGGGGGCCTGCGCCGAATCCTTGATCGCCTTCCCGATGACGGGCGCGCGCTCGCCGTCGGTCACAGCCCCACCAACGAGGCGGCCGTGTTCGGCCTCACCGGCGAGCTCGTCGCTCCGATCTCCAAGGGAGCGGGCGTGCTCATTGTGGCCCAGGCAGAAAGCGCCCGCGTCGAGCCTCTTTCCTGAGCGTGGGGATCGGGGTAGTGGCGGTCGATCGGGCTTGCGCTTGTGCCAGACTCGGCACATGCGTGCAATCGTGTTGAACTCTTTCAGCGGACTTGATGGCCTTGAGCTGGCGGAGGTGCCCGACCCGACGCCGGGCGACGGGGAACAGCTGGTAGAGGTCCGTGCGGCGTCTTTGGGTCCTTGGGATCGTGCCGGTAGTAACGGCGCGTTTGCCGCGGTGGGCGGCTCGAGCGAGTTCCCCCAGGTCCAGGGCTGGGATTTTGCCGGCGAGACCGTTGATGGTCGTCGCGTACTGGGATTCGTGGCGCAGCCCTGGATGGGCGTCGGGGCGTTCGCCGAGCGAATCGCTGCGCCCGCCGCGATCCTCGCGTCGTTGCCCGAGGCCCTCGGTTTTGAGGAGGGCAGCACGCTGCCGGTCTGCGGGCTCACGGCGGGGCTGCTCGTCGAAGCCGCGACGGTGCGTGCCGGGCAAGTTGTGCTTATCACTGGCGCGGCTGGAATGGTCGGCGGTTTCGCGTTGCAGCTCGCTTCCGGGCGCGGCGCCAGCGTCGTTGCGGCGGTGCGTGAAGGCGATGCCGACGAGGCGCGCCGGCTGGGGGCTGAGGCGGTCGTCGACACGGGAAACGAGATCGAGGCCGCGGTTCGCGAGCGGTGGCGGGACGGGATCGACGCGTGCTTGGATACGGTCGGGTTGGGGTCGGGGGCGTTGGCGTGCGTTCGCGACGGCGGCGCGTTTGTGACCTCGATTCCCACGGCGGTGCCTGACGCAGCGCGGGAAATCTCTCCTCAGACCGTGCAGGTGCAGCCCGATGCCGACGCCGCTGCCCTGCTGGCGGATCGCGCCGCCTCCGGTGAGCTGACCGTGCGCGTTGCCGAGACGCTGCCGCTGGAGCGTTTCCGCGATGCGTACACGCGCCTGGAGCGCGGGGGGCTGCACGGAAAGATCGTGCTCACGCCCTGAACGCCACACCCGGGTCGTGGCCAACGGCCTGGTCGGAAACTCTCATCGGTCACGCGACGAACTTGCGGACTGGTTCGAGTTCGGATGCCTTCAGGGCAGCTCTCGGTGACGCAACGCAGACCAACACAACCACCGCTCGTATGACCACGGTCAACGCGCCGCCGAGGCGAGGTCGGGCAGCACCTGCTCGAGCGCCGCAAACGCGTCGGCGTCAAGCTTGCGCCCGGCGTCGCGGCGCATGAGGTCGAGCACCTCGTCGACGCCGAGCGCGCGCCGGTAAGGACGTTCGGCGTTGAGCGCCTCCGCGACGTCCGCGACGGCGAGGATCCGCGATGGCACGTCCAGCTCGCGGGCGGTGAGTCCGGCGAAGTACCCGCTACCGTCCAGGCGCTCGTGGTGAGCGCCGACGATCCGTCCCAGCTCACGGAAGGCTCGTACCCGGGTGAGGATCTCCATCGACCAGCGTGGATGGCGGCGCATCACGTCCCACTCCGCCTCGGTCAGTGAGCCGGGCTTGTCGAGAATGCGGCTCGACACTCCAAGCTTTCCGAGGTCGTGAAGCAGCGACGCCCGACGCACGGTCGCGCACGCGTCCGCCGGAAGCCCGAGCGCGTTGGCCACCCCGACGGCGATCTCGGCCACGCCCGCGGAGTGGCGGGCCGTATACGGCGACTTGGCATCTACCACCGAAGCGAACGCCTGGGCCACGCGGTCCAGGCGCGGCTCGTCGGCGACCAGCAGGGGGTCGGGCGGCTCCAGGCCGGCGACGGACGGGATTTCAAGCGCGCGCCAGAAGCGATCGTCGTGCTCCAGTGCGACCAGGATGTCGACCAGAACCGGGTCAAACCACGTTCCGCGCCGCCGCCGGGCGATCTCGCACGCCGCGCCCCGCCCTCCTTGGCGCCAGAAGACCTCGGCGGTCTGAGCCAGGCACAGCACACGCCCGCCCAGCGAGATCTGGTCGCCGGAGAGCCCCGCGGGAGAGCCGTGGCCATCCCAGTGCTCGTCGACGTCGAGGATCGCCCGAGCCGCGACCTCGTCCAGCCCGATTGCACGGGCCACGTCGGCACCGCGCTCGCACCGCAGCTCGACCAGCGAGCGCGCGCCGGCGCTCCCGAACCTGAGCACCGCGCCGATGCGTCGCGCCTTGACAAGCGGTGAACGCCCGGGCGCCGCGGTACGCAGTATGTGCAGCAACTCCTGCCCCGTGCTGTCGGTGTCGGTCAGCCGCCGCGTGCTCTTGACCACGGCGTCGTCGGCGGCGAACAGGGCGGCGACCTTCGCGGCGTTCGACGAGCAGCCCGCGTCCTTGAGCAGCAGGGCGTAGAACACCGACGAGCGTTCGGCGTCGTCCAGACCGAGTGCGGTCGCGAGCTGCATGCCGATCACGCAGCTGCGCTCGGCGTGTCCGCGCGGCTGGCCCTCGGTGATGTCAAGCGCATGCGAGAGGCCCGACAGCAGCTCGGACAACCGCAGCTCCATGTCACCCGTAATCAGCGGATCCACAAGGCGATCTTCGAACATCGCCAGCAGGATGACGCGCCGCCGGCGCGACCGCAAACCCACAGGGAGGCCGAACGTCGCAAGGCTCGCCAGCCGCCGGTCGTCGACCGAAGCGGGAGCGTTGCTGCCGATCGCTTGCACTTGTGCGTGAGTGCTTGCACGGCTCGCTCGCCAACTGTCGCTCGCTAGGACGCGACCATTACTTGGTGAAGTGGTGCACGGTCCCGGTTTCGTCTACGTCGGCGGCGGTTCTGCCGTCGCTGCTGATAGCGACCGCTCTCGCTGTGTCCGTCCCTGGCCAGTACGCAGCGCCGCTCGGGCTGGGCGCGTTCCCGAACGGGTGCAGGCCGCCGTACCCGTCGAGCACGTAGCCGCCGCGGTCCGAAGTAAGAGCGATTGCGCGGGCGATGTCCCAATTCGGCCAATACGCACTGCTTCGCAGGCCAGGGGCGTTGCCGAATTGGTGCAGGCCGCCGTACCCGTCGAGCACGTACCCGCCGAGATTGTCGGAGCGCAACACGATCCCGCGGGCGATGTCCCAATTCGGCCAATACGCGCTGCTTCGCAGGCCAGGGGCGTTACCGAACGGGTGCAGGCGACCGTACCCGTCGAGCACGTACCCGCCGAGATTGTCGGAGCGCAACACGATCCCGCGGGCGATATCCGATCCGCTCCAACGGACGCTGCCCGGCAAGGCGGGGGCCTTGCCGAACGGGTGCAGGCCACCGTAACCATCAAGTACGTACCCGCCAGCGTCATCGGAGCGCAGCGCGATCCCACGGGCGATCGACCGGTCCGGCCATGTCGCGCTGACATTCAGAGCCGGTGCGCCGCCGAACGGCGTGACCCTGCCGTCCGGGGCGAGCACGTAGCCACCTGAACCGCGGTGGCGGAACACGATGCCGCGATCCACCGTTTTGGCGAGTCCTCGCGACGTCCGTGGGGCTGTCGCCCCGTGGCGTGGCGCGGCCGACGGCGCCGCGGCGCTCACAGGAGTTCTCGTCGCGTTCCGCGAGTGCGACGTACTGTTGTGTCCGCTGCCGTGCGTCCGCGTGCCGGCGCCAACCGCCACTGCAACCCCTATCGCCAGGATTGAAAGGCATCCTGCTAGCAGGAGCCGTCGACGGCTGAGCAGGCGGAAACGCCGGCCAGCGCCCACTGCGGCCCGGCCGTTGGCCGCAGCCTGAGCGTCGCTTGCCGGCTGAGCGTCGAGCGCGGGCTGGCCCTCGGCTGAGGGCTGGCCGTGGAGTCGCGGCGGCACGTCTGTTCCGGCGCGATCTTCACCGCCGCGGCGGCCCTCTCTCTCCGCCGGCGCGTGATCGGTCCCTGGGATGCTCCAGCTGAGGTTCAGAAGCGCGCCGCGGGCAGCCTCCGCGACTTTTCCGTGG
Source organism: uncultured Solirubrobacterales bacterium (assembly GCA_963723675.1). Lineage (GTDB taxonomy): Bacteria > Actinomycetota > Thermoleophilia > Solirubrobacterales > Solirubrobacteraceae > Palsa-465. Next base: position 1,038,861 of record CAVRRW010000001.1, read on the forward strand.
TCGTGGTCACATGCCTGTCGGTAGGCGGTGAGCGCTGCCGCGAAATCACCCCGCTCTTCGAGCACCGCCCCGAGATTGAACGCGCCGGCGGGGTCGCCGCGGTCATACGCCCGTCGGTAGGCGTCGATCGCATGAGCCATCTCGCCCTGCTCCTCGAGCAGCACGCCAAGATTGGAAGCAGCGCCGGCATGGCCGCGCTGATCGGCGCGACGGAAGGCCGCCTCTGCACCGGCCGGCTCGCCGCGCTCTTCGAGCACGACACCGAGATTGAACGCTGCGGCGGCATCACCGCGCTCATCGGCGCGGCGATAACCCTCCATCGCGCCGGCGACATCACCCCGCCCTTCGAGCAGCACGCCAAGCTTGGCAGCAGCAGCGGCGTGGCCGCGCTGATCGGCGCGACGATAAGCCGCCTCGGCCTCGGCCAGCTCCCCCCGCTCCTCGAGCAGCACTCCCAGACCGAACGCCCCCGCGGCATCGCCGCGCTGGTCCGCGCGCCGATAGGCCTCCTCCCTCGCCGCGACGTCACCCCGGTCGCGCGGCGCCACCCCAACTTGCCCTTCAAGACGATTGCGACCACCCGGCTCCGGCACTACCGCCTCCCCGCCAAACACCGCCCCATTTGGCTTACCCCTTCATCCTCACGCCGCCTTGAGCTACAGATCATACGCCGGGCGGACAGATCTTCAACGATCATCGTGAACTTGCCGTTATCCGTCGCAGTCGGCGCGGTTGTGGTGTCGCAGTGAGCGTTCCCGGACAGAGACGCTGCGAAACGGCCGACCTCAGGCCGCGACCGGCCAGAATCGGGGCAGCAGGGGATCGTGAAACGAACGCGCTCCGTTTCAGGTTTCGACGGGTCGTGGGTCATCCCAGCGAAGGTGCCCCGAAATCTGAGGATCGCGGGCACCGGGCGCCGGTCGGTGCCTCAACCACACGCGAGAACGGCAGCGAGAGTCAGTGGCCCCCTCGTAACAGCGGTTGCAGCGAGGGGGTGCAGCGGCACGCGGCGCCGCGCATTCGCGGCAAGCCGAGCACGTCCTCGATCGTCTGCAAGAGCGAGTAGTGGTCGGTCGGAGTGCGCATCCGTGCGCCGGACCGGGCCGCCCCGCCGGCGGCGATCGTGGTGATGTGTCCCCCTGACGCGAGTCGGCAGCATCCGGCGCCGGATGAACCCTCGTCCCAGGTGAGGAACAGCAATCCGTTGGGGCCGAGCGCGTGCAGCAGCCCTGGGACCAGAGCGGCGAGGAAGCGATCGCCGGTTGCGGTGCTGCAGTCATGCATGTCGTGGCAGAGGTTCGGAGTGATCCAGATGAACCTGGGTAGCGCATGGGCCCGCTCGTCCGTGTAGAGCTGACTGAGCGAGACGACGTTCGCGCAGCGCGCCGGGTCGTGCGTGACCCGCGTGTAGTAAACGAACGGATCGTGCTTCTTGGCGTAGTCCCCGGCGCCGGCGCCGGTGAAGCACCGGCTGGGCAGGTTCTCCATGTATGCCTTCCACGAAATTCGGGCCTGGCTGAGCTGATCGACCAGGCTCGTCGCGCCGACCGCGCAGCCGGTGCAGTCGCTGCTGACACCGAACGTCGAACCGCCCGTCAGCGCCAGATAGTTGGGCAGCGAGGGGTGGCTGATCGCGTACATCGCGGTCGCGAGCGCGTACCTCCTGGCGAGGGAGTTGATGTACGGCGTCGAGCTCGAGCCGATGATGCTGCGGTACTCCTCGTTCTCCATCAGGATCACCGCGATGTGGGCGGGCGGCCCGCCCTGCGTCCGCGCGCGCGGGGACGCGATGGTCTGCACGCGTCCCTGGTCGGCGCTGGAGACCGCACCACCGCAACCGGCAACGCCCAGGGCTACCACCAGCGTGACGAGCGCGGCTTTCAGGGCCATCTGGCAGCGGGGAGTCGCATCTGCGTCCAGCGTACCGGTCATACGCATGGACGCTTGAACTCAAAATGGGACGGTGCCCGCCAAGCCCGCCGCCTCGCCCACAGGGGAATCGAGAACGTGGACGGTCCCATCATCGCCGCCTCCAGCCCTCCAAGTGCGCCAACGCCGACGTGGCCCGCGAGCACAGGACGCACGATCGACGCGCTGGCGACGATGTTCGAGCAGCTCGCCTCCCGGGGAGTACCGGAGCTCGACGACCCACGCCTCGCCGCGGCGCACTTCAACTGGCTCGTGATGTCAATCCCGCTAAATCAGGCGATGCTGCTCGGCGAGGACGACGGCGACCCCCGCCCAGCTCGAACGCTACGCCGACACCGGCGTCCGCACATTCCTCGCCGCGTACCGCAAACGCTGACCCACACACCTCCTACGGAATAGTGCATCTCCCGATGCACGTTCGCCGCGGCGCGTTACGCGAGAACACCCAGGCACCCGCTAAGTGCGGATTGCGCGACTCGCGCCCGGCGCTGGCGCCGCGGCAGGCGGGCCGAGCCGCAATGTGAGCGAGTTCCGCGCTGAGCAGGGCCCGAGGAGTCGCCGACGAGATGCCCGCATGACAACGAACTCAGGTGTCGCGTGGGCCGTCGCGATCCGGCCGCGGGTGGCTCCTCACGCAGGAAGCAGCAGGCGCTCAGCTACTCCGAGTCGAGGTAGGTGACGACCGCAAGCACCCGCCGGTGGTCGTCCGGCGAGAGCGGGAGCCGCAGCGTGCCGAAGATGTTCTTGATGTGTTTCTCGACGGTGTGCTCGGAGACGAACAGACGGTCCGCGATCGCCTTGTTCGAGCGGCCCTCGGCCATCAGTGCCAGCACCTCGCGCTCGCGGTCGGTGAGTTGCTCGAGCGGGTTGTCCGCCTTCCGGTGCCGGCTGACTAGCTGGCTGACGACGGCCGGGTCGAGCACCGAGCCGCCCTGTCCGACGCGGCGCACGCTGGCCGACAGCTCGTCGAGGTCGGCCACGCGCTCTTTGAGCAGGTAGCCGACGCCGTGAGTGCCGCTCGATAGCAGCTCGATCGCGTAGCGAGCATGCACGTGCTGTGAGAGCACGAGGATGCCGATCGCCGGGTGCGCCTTCCGGATCGCCTTGGCCGCTCGAAGTCCCTCGTCGGTGTGGGTGGGCGGCATGCGGATGTCGACGATCGCGACGTCCGGTTCCGAGCGCTCCACGAGTTCGAGCAGCTCGTCCGCGTCCGCGGCGACTCCGACGACCTCGAAGCCCGCCTCCTCGAGCAGCCGCGCCAGCCCCTCGCGGAGAATCACCGCATCGTCTCCGACGGCTACGCGCACGGGATCTCCGCTCGCAACCGCGTGCCCCGCCCCGGCGGGCTCGAGATCGTGAACTGGCCGCCGAGGGCCTCGACGCGGTCGGCCAGCCCGCGCAGACCTGAACCGGAGCCCGCCCAACCGCCCACCCCGCCGATCGTCGCGCCTCCGATACCGTCGTCCGCTATTTGGACGGTCAACGTGGTCCGGTCGCAGGCGACCTCGACCCGTACCTCGCTTCCGTGCGAATGCTTGACGGCGTTGCTCAGCGCCTCGCTTGCGAAGTAATAGGCGGCGGTCTCGACCTGGTCGGGAAGGCGAACGTCGAGGTCAACCTCGAGGTGTGCGGGCAGGCCCGCGCGCCGGCACAGCTCCTCGAGCGCGATCGGAAGCCCGCGCTCGACCAGCAGGGTCGGGTGGATTCCCTGCGTCAGCTCGCGCAGTTCCTCGAGCGCGAGCGCCAGCGCGGTCCGCGCCTCGCGGACGATCGGAGCCGCGTCGCCTTGGGCCGGGGCTAGCTTCGATTCGAGCAGGCCGAGCGACATCGCGATCGAGACCAGCCGCTGCTGCGTCCCGTCGTGGAGGTTGCGCTCGATCCGCCGGCGCTCGGCGTCGGTAGCCTCCACCAGCCTTCCCCGTGACGCGTTGAGCTCGACCAGGCGCGCTCGTAGTTCGGCCTGGAGCCGCTCGTTCTCGAGCGCGAGGCCTGCGGCGGCGCATACCGACTGGACGAGGCCTGAGTTGTGCTCGAGCGCGGGGTCGTGCAGCAGCATCGCGATCGGCGTCCCATCCCGTTCGACGGACGTCGAACGCCGCCCGCTGTCCGGGCCCGGAACTTCGACCGGGCGGCCGTCGCCGGTGACGTAGCGAGCTTCCGCCGGGAACCAGTACGCCAGGTCCAGCGAGGGGTCGCCGAGCGCGCGAGCCAGCGCCGCCCGCAGGTCTGCGGGCGCGGTCGGCCCTCCGAGCTGGACGACGAGTCCCGCGATGCTTCCGCGTGCTAGCCGCCGCCGCACGAACGTGGCCACGATCGCGATCGGAACGAGCGCGAGCGTGAGGAACCAGACGTTCGCGGGTGTGGAGTTGAGCGGGGTGCCGAGAAGGTCGTCGAGCACCGTTACGGCCAGCGCGAGGAGCGTCGCGTTTCCCGCCAGGAGCACCCACGTGAGCTCGCGTCGCTCCGGATGGCTCGCGCGCTTCCAGCGAATCGTGAGCAGGCTCAGCGCGGTGAGCGTGAGCGCGGCGCCGAGTAGCCGCTGCAGGTCGAGCAGGGCGACCGCAAGCCCGTTGTCGTTGAACACCTGGATCAGGTTGTTTCCGCAGCCCCCGCCGCACCGCAGGCCCTTTCCGCTCGCGAACAGCATTGCGGCCACCTGGAGTCCGAGCGCGCCCGCGACTGCGACCGCGACGAGCATCCGGTCGAGCATTCCTCGCAGCTGTCCCGACGGGAACGACAGCACGATGTACACGAATCCCGCGACGAACACGTACTCGACGGCGACGCCGACCGTGTACAGGGGTGCGTCCGTCGCCTCGCTCAGCAGCCCCGCGAACCAGGCAAAGCCGGTCAGCACCATCATCGGGCCGAGCCGGTTTTCAGGCCTGGCCCGCCAGGATCCGAGGCCGCAGAGGATCAGCGAAGCGCCGACCAGCAGCGTCAGGTATGGGCCCGGCTCGGTGGGTCGATTGGCGCCGGCGTGAGCCGCCAGCCAGGTCGCGCCGGCACCCGCGGCGAGTGCCGCCGCTACGAGCAGGAACAGCTTCGCTCTCATGCTGGGAACGGATTGTCGCGTCAATCGGCCAGCGAGGCCAGAGCCAGTTGCGGGTCTGGTCGCGGACCGGCAGGTTCGACGACCCCGCATTCGAGGGTCTCCCCTTCGAGGCTCGCCCGCGGCAGCCAGGCGAGCCAACCGGGCAGGTACCAGTTGCGCTCGCCGAGCAGCTTCAGCGTTGCCGGGAGCAGCACTCCGCGCACCACGGTTGCATCGATCAGGACCGCGACCGCCAGCCCGACGCCGGCCTCCTTGAGGTCGAGCGAGCTAGCGGTTCCAAACAGCGAGAACACGCCGACCATCACGAGCGCAGCGGCGCTGACCACGCCGGCCGTCCGGGAGATCCCGTAGCGCACAGCGTCCTCGGTGCGCATCCCCGAGTCGACGCCCTCCCTGACGCGGCTGAGGATGAACACGTGGTAGTCCATCGACAACCCGAACAGGACCACGAACAGGAAGAGCGGTAGCCACGAGATGATCGCGCCATCCGAGCGGAAGTCGAGCACGCCTTGGGCCCAGTGGTGCTGGAACACGAGCACGAGCACGCCGTAGGACGCGCCGACCGACAGGAGGTTGAGCACGATCGCCTTGATCGGCACCACAATCGAGCGGAATGCGACCAGCAGCAGCACGAACGCGAGCGCCAGCACGAACGCGACCACGTACGGGACCCCGTGTCGCATCTGATTGGTGAAGTCGATGTCCTCGGCGGTGTCGCCGGTCACCGCGGTCCGGACGCCGGGGACCCGACCGAGCGTGCGAGGCACGAGCACGTCGCGGAGCTCGCGGACCGCGTTGCGGCTCGCGGCATTGTCGCCAAACCCGGTGAGCGGTAGGCCCAGAGCGAGCGACCTGCCGTCGGAGCCCAGTCCGATTGCGAACGGCGGGTGGGCGACACCCTGGCTTGCCGCGAGAGCTTCTAGGCGGTTAGCGGCTTCGCGGATCGCGGAGCGCTCACCGGATGGCCAGACCGCGACCAAGACGGCCGGCGAGGACGTGCTTGGGAAATCGTGGGTGATCTGCGCCGCCAGCTCCGACTGACTGGCCGAGGCGAGCGCACTCGAGCTCGGCTTGGCCACGTGCAACCCGAGCGCCGGCACCGCGAGCGCGACGAGCAGCCCGCCCGACAGACAGGCGGCCAACACCGGGCGGCGGAGCACGCGGTCGACCACCCCGGCCCAGAAGCGCGATTCGCCGGCGGTCGCGAGCCGCGGGAGGAACGGGATCCGTCCGCGGTCGATGCGCGGTCCCAAAATCTGCAGGAGCGCCGGCAGGACGGTGACCGAACCGGCGACCGCGCAGGCCACCACGACGATCGTCCCGGCCGCGATGCCGTTGAAGATGTCCGACCCGACCACGAACTGGCCGGCCATCGCGATCGCCACGGTGGTCCCGGCGATCAGCACCGAGCGACCCGCGGTGCGGGACGTGCGCTCGAGCGCCTCGCGGGTCGACGCGCCCCGGAGCCGCTCCTCGCGCGAGCGGACGACATAGAACAGCGCGTAGTCGACGCCTACCGCCATCCCGATCAGCAGTACGACCGTCTTGACGCTGTTGTCGAGCGGGAACACCTGACTGATCGGCCCCAGCAACCCGAACGCCGCGATCACGGCTGTGGCCGCCAGCATCACCGGCACCACTGCCGCGACGAGCGCGCCGAACGAGATCAGCAGGACCACCAGCGCCACCGGGATCGACAGCTGCTCGGCACGGTGCAGGTCGTTGCCCGTGCCGGAGGTCGGGTCAGCCACGATCGCGCTAACGCCCGGATGCGCGGTCCCGACCGCCGCCACCGACGCCTCGAACCCGGCCGTGTCGAATGGCCCGGTGGGCGTGCCGGTTACGAGCGCGGCATGCTGGTCCCGCGCCACCGTGACGTGTGCGGGACCGCCGAGCGCGCCCCGCATCCGCGCGGACACCTGGGAGATCGCGGCAAGAAACGCCGGGTCGCTCGCCGTCAGCGTGCCGCTGTGCAGGTAGGCGTACTCGTGCTGCGGGAGCCCTAGCTGATGCGCGTTCATCAGCGCATAGCCCCGCGCCGACTCGCCGACCGCCCCGTTCTCGAGCGGCTTGGAACCGGTCAACGACAGGGCGAGCACGGCCGCGACCACGAACGTCAACCAAGCGGCGATCGCGAGCACGGGCCGCCGCGTGCTCCAGCGACCGATGGCCCTGGGTGAGAAGCGCTTGATCATGAAGCACAGCCTGAACTCCCCGCCCGCCCTTGAACAGCCGGAGGGCCGGAGTCTTGAGAGGTAGGGCCAGCCGGTAGAGGGTCGAGGTCAGTAGCCGCTCTCAAGCTCGTGCGACCACCGAGGCTACGCAGACCTCCTTTCGGCCTGGTTCAGAGATCTCCGGCGCGTCGCGACTTCCCCGCTCCACGCGGAAACGTTCACAGCGACCGCGGCCGTTCCACGGCCGAGCTCGAAGCATCCGGTGCTAGCGAGGCGCTCCCGTGCCCCAAGCACCGGAGCAGCAGCCATGCCGGCGGCCGTCGCGCCGCCGGTTGCTGACAGGGCAACCATCCCGAGCCGCACCAACGGCATACGTGCGCGAACACAAACGCAGGTCTCGCGAGCGGATCTGCGAGAGACGCGCAAATCGCCGTGGCTGTCGGGCAAAGTCCGAGGATCGCGGCCGGGGTGAGTTGCCCTCCACCGACCGTGAGCGGCGAGCGGGACCGCCGCGATCGATCAGGCGACCGCGGGAGCTATCCAGTGGCTGTGGAGCTTCAGCAGGTTGTGGATCGCTGCCTGGAACCGCCACTCCGAGCGTGCCGCGGCTCTGCCTCGTCGTTGGAATCGGCGGAAGCCGCGGTTGAACTTGTTCTGCGCGAAGACGGGCTCGACGGTCGCTTTTCGGTGCTTGTAGAGCTCGTGGCCGGCCTCGCTGGCGAGCACCCGGCGCATGAACGCGTAGTGGCCTTTGTCCCAACCCGGCCTGATGTCCGCGCGTAGTCCGGCATCGGGCGGCACCAGCACTTGGATTCCGTCGCTGACGATGGTCTCCATCTGCTTGGTATGCCAGTAACCCGCATCGGCCAGCACGATCTCTGGGCGCTGTGTCACACCCGCATCCTCGAGCTCGCGTAGAGCGGCGCGCGCGGTCGGTTCGAGGTGACCGAAGTCTGGGCTCTCCACCGCGATCTCTGCCGCCACGATGATCTGCCCGCGGGTGACGGCCGCCTGCGCGTTGTAGCCCTGGATCGTCGGCTGCCCCTGGGTGCGCATCATCCGCGAGTCCGGATCGGTCTTGTTCATCACGCCATCGGGCACCGCCGGCGGGTTATATGGCTTGGGTGGCATCCCGAGGCGCTGGCCAGGCACACTTCCGGCGCGCCGCTCGGCCTGCCATCGCTCGTAGGCCTCGCTTGCCTGGATCTCGACCTGCTGGTTTTCCTCGAGTCGGTGCAGTGTGTCCAGCAGCCGCGCCGGCCGAGACCGCGCGATCGGCTGCGCCGTCTGCTCACGCCGGCGCAACAGCTCCTTGTGCGCCTCCCGATGCCACGTCCGCCGACCCCACCCACGTGTCGATGTGAACTGCTCGGGATCAGGCTCGATCCGTGCCACTTCCGGCTCCCCGCTGCGACCAGCCTTCTGCGCCAGCCGCTCCTTCGCCGCCTTGAACGCCGCACGACGTCCCTCCTCGGTGCGCAGATGCTCCGGCGGCTCATCACCGCGGTCAGGACCGAACAGACCGTCCTCCCAGCGATCGGTCTCCTCCGCCTCTTTCAGGATGTCCGCGACGAGCTTCTCATAGGTGCGGTTCGCGCCCCGCGACGCGTTCGCGCGGATCTTCGTCCCATCGATCGAGATCACCCCAACCTCAACCAGACCAGCCTCGTCACACAGGGCCAGCACCTCGCAGAACAGCTCGCCGAGCGCCCGCTCATGCCGGCGGCGGAACTCCGCGATCGTTGAGTGATCCGGCACTCGCATCGCGGTGATCAGCTTGTAGACAACATCCTCGCGGCATTCCCGCTCGATCCCCCGGGAGGAGCGGTTCCCGCGCGCGTACGAGTACAACAGCAACGCCACCATCATCGACGGCTCGTACGCCGCCCGGCCCTGACCGTTCTCCCGATACGCCCCATAGAACGCGGTCAGATCCATCTGATCGACCGCCCCCAAGATCGACCACACCACGTGATCCTCCGGCACCCAATCCGTCAAATCCGGCGGCATCAACATCGTCTGCCCCCGGTCACAAGCAATGAAGTTCTGAGCCATCGCCGAATGGTCTTAAACCCGCCGGACGTCACACCTTTGCCCGACAGCCACCGCCAAGAGCATGACGTAGGACTGTTAGCCGCGGGCGAGCACGGCGACCGGTCCCCGCCTGGCGCGCTGAGCGGGTCAGCCGTTGACTGGCGCTTCGAGGCATGCTTGGACCCGAAGCGGGTGCCGCGTTGGCGTTAGCCGATCCGGCAGCGGGCACCAATGAATATGCGGCGCAACGGACGTCTCCAACCACGAACCCATGAACTGGAGGCATGCTCATGCTGCTCGACGACAAGCACGCGGTGATCTACGGCGGCGCGGGCGCGATCGGGAGCGCGGTCGCTAGGACGTTTGCGCGCGAGGGCGCGCGCGTGTTCCTGGCAGGGCGCACGAAGTTAAACCTCTGGCAGGGCGCACGAAGTTAAACCTCTGGCAGGGCGCACGAAGTTAAACCTCTGGCAGGGCGCACGAAGTTAAACCTCTGGCAGGGCGCACGAAGTTAACACTCGACGCGGTCGCCGACGAAATCTGCGCCTTCGGCGGCGAGGCCCAACAGCACGGCGCTTGACAAGCGCGCAGTCGACACGTTCGTCGACAACCTCGCCAGCCGGGCTCATGGCATCGACCTCTCCTTCAACCTGATCTCCCATGGCGACGTCCAGGGGATCCCGATGCCGGAATCGACACTGCCGTGCGGAGCACGTTCATCACTGCGCGCGCCGAGAAGATGCTCACCGACGCAACGATGCTCAAGCGTACGGCGACCCTCGAGGACGTCGGCATCGCAGCCGCCTTCGCGGCGTCCGACAAGGCCCGGACGATGACCGCCGCGACGATCAACATCAGCTGTGGCGCGCTAATCGACCCGTAACGCGACGCGCGCAACAGCCAGCCGCGCTCATTGGCGAGCAGCAAGCTTGACCGCGGGCAACTCCGTTGAGCTTGCCTTAGAGGCTGCGCAGTTGCGTGCGCACCGCGCTCGTGGAGAGGGCCGCTGGAGGGCGGCTCAGGTCTCGACGCCCGCTCCGGTTTCCGCTCGGAGCAGACGTCGGCCACCGTCTGCCCGGAGTCCGAGATCCTCGCGCGTGAGGCGGAAGCCGAGAGAGCGGCTCGCACCAAACCGCTCGTAGTAGCCCTCGGTCCGAGTGCGAATGTCCAGTTGCAGGCCTCCCGCCCGCTCGAGACCCTCCCGCAGAAGCCTGGAGCCGAGCCGGGCTCCTCGCCAGTTCCGGTCGATCAGGAGCATCGAAACGTGGGCTTGAAGGAGGCCATCCGACTGGACCTGGATCGCGCCCGCGACCCGATTGTCCGCGATCGCGACCAGCGTAGTCACGCCTGGCGCGGTCAACGCGCGGTAGGTCCGTTGTACATCGTCGGTGTACTCAGTCCAGCCCTCCGCCGCCACGAGCGCGATCAGCCCATCGAGGTGAGCCTGTGCGAACGGCTCGATCAAGGCCTCGGTCATGCCGCATCGGGCGGCTCGGCGAAGGCGATCGCGTTGCCATCAAGATCGGGGATCTTCACGTGGCGAACGCCGTTGGAATAGGTCTCGATTGCTTCGTGGTCGATGCGCCGGACAACAAGGGACTCGAGGAGCGCGTCCAGCCCGGTGACGGAGAGGGTGATCCGACCCGTGCCCGCGCGGTCCGCGTCCGGCTCGATAAACAGCGCGGCGGATGCCGCGATCTCCCAGAGGATCTCGTCCCCGGCCCGAAAGTCGGGGTCGCGCCCGAATAACCGCGTGTACCAATCGGTGCTGGCTTCGAGATCGGCAACCGGGACTCCGGCATACAGGTGGGTGATCGCGCTCACTTCAGACTCAGCCTCCAACACCTCTGTGCGTTTCCCAAAGAAGACCGCGGGTGGGCGTCGAACTCATCGGTCGAGACGGCTTGCCGCGTGCAAGGAGCCGTCCCGGTTGAGGCGCGCCAGACGCTCGCTCCGGACGGATCTCGATCGACTTCCGCATCCTCGGCCGGGCACCGCCGTTCGGGACGAAGCAGGTCTGCGCCACGTCTGAGTGAGCCGACCGGCGTCGTCGAGCGCCTTGAGAGCGCGCTCATCTCGCGGGCTTCCGAGGTTTGATCGATACTCAGCAGCGGCGAACTGAGCTAACTGAGCGGTGCCGCTCTGCCTTTGGTGTCGCGGGTGGCGAACTCGCCCTCGCAAGGTACGGGCCATCAACTGACTTCGGTTAGGCGACCCACTCGTTCCGGGATCGCCGGCCGCATCCACGCGCCCAGTCCGCGCCTTCCGGCGCACACGCCCGGCTCTTTAGCTCCTCCGCGAATGCCTCGATCCGGGCGGCGGCGTCTGCCACGAACTCCCGCAGCTCGTCCTCATCCACCGCGTCCTGAATCCGGCGGGTGAACCTCTCCCATTCCTGATGGCTGCACATGCTCCAATCGTATCCCCGTGGGCGAGCCGCGCTCTGGATTCGTCTTGGCTGGACGCGCGTGCCCGCGAGTAATGGACGCGCTCTGCGGCCGAGGGACCGCCATCGACACCAGAGACATTTTCGCCAGCTACGACTCCAGCCAGTTCTCGACGACGAGTCCCGGCACCCGCTTGAAGTGCCGGACGTTACCGGTCACGAGCGTCAACTCTCGCGACAGGGCGATCGCGGCAATCCGCAGATCCGGCTCGCCAAGGCGCTTGCCCTGGCGCTCGAGCTCAGCCCGCAGCGTGCCGTATACCTCGGCGGCGTCGGCGTCGAAGGGCAGGATCACCGCAGCCAAGCTGAGGACCTCCCCGACGCGGCGCGCTAGCTGCTCGCTGCCGCGTCTCGCCGCCCCGTACAGCAGCTCGCCGAGGGTGATCGTCGTGGTCGCCTGCTCGTCGGGCGGGACCTGCGCCAACCGGCGCAGCAGGGCGAGCGGCGGCTCGCGCCGGAGCACAGCGCTCAGCACGTCGGTGTCGAAGCAGTACATCGTTTAGTCGAGTGCGGGCACCGGGCGATCCCGGCTGCGCCGACGGGCGGCGTAGATGTCGCTGACGACCTCGTCGATCTCCCCCCACTCGGCTAGCGCGCCGGCCACCGCCGCAAACCCGACCGGCCGACCCGCGGCGGCACGAAGGGACTGCTCGGACGGCGCGACGAGCGCCACCGCCGGCTTGCCGTGGCGCGAAACGATGAATCGTTCACCCGCGCCGACCCGGTCGAGCAATTCCGAGAAACGCCGCTTGGCCTCGGCCACGCCGAGCACCTGAGCGGGCGGATCATTTTCTGCTTCTTCTGTCATTTCTCCTCAAGGATGTCACATTGCCCACCCCTCTACGTGCTGCCGTGGCTCGTCCTAGCCGTTGACCGCCGGCCGGCGCTGGGGGACGCCAAACCAGCTCCTGCTGCGCTCGCGTGCATTGACTTCCCCCCGGACGCCTGCCACGATCCGCCGCGGTGAACGGATTCCGGACGATTCGGTGGGGGGCCGGGGTCGTGGTCGCCGGGCTCGCGCTGCCGGGAGCAGCATCCGTTCTCGGCCCCGGCGCAGCATCCGCCGCGGTACCCGGCGCAGCATCCGCCGCGATACGCGGAGCAGCATCCGCCGCCATACCCGGAGCAGCTTCCGCCGTACCCAGCGCAGCATCCAACGCCGTCCCCGCGCTCAACCCCACCGGTTCGCTGACGTTCTCGTGGCGCGGAGACGGCGCTCGCGGCTGCCAGGCCGCCGGCGTCTGCGATGTGTCAGGGACGCTCGAGGTGATCCCCGAGTCGCAGTCCGGGTCGGCCGAGTCTCCCCGCCAGCCAGACATCGCGATTCAGGATGCCGATGCGGTCGCGAGGGTCAGCGACCCCGGCTTCACCGCTGCCGGGCCGCGCACCTGCGCCGACCTGGTCCCCGTTGCCCTGTCGCTGGGCGTCACCCGCGGCGGCGGCGCCGGCGGCCGCGCCGTCGTCGACTTCGCCGAGCAGCCGCCGTCGAGCGGACGGTGCGCCGGGCCGACGGCGACCGAGCTCGGCGCCATCTCGCTCCCGGCGCGGCGCCTGCCCGGGCGTCTCGAGGCCTATGACATGTCGGGGCGGGCGACCCTGCACGCGGGCCCGTACCTGGTCACGGTCGACTCGACGCTGCGCGCGCGCCGCCCGTCCGGGGCGCCGGGCGGAGGCTTGAGCTTCGGTGGTCCGCCGCCGTCGCCGCCGTCGCCGCGTCCGAAGGTGCGGCTGCTCGAGCAGATCACCGTCGATTACCGGCTGGAGCGCATCGCCGGGACGCTGACCACCGCCTTCCACGGCCTCACCGATCCCGCATGCCTGGCGCTCGATGCCTGCGGCACCTCGGGCTCGCTGAGCGACGCGATCTCCGAGACCGGCGGCTCGGTGCAGGTCCAAGCCGCCCGCTTCGTGCCGCGACGAGTCTCCGGGGCCGCGGCACTCAGAGACCTTCGCGCCGGACGGCTGAGGATCGAGTTCGTGACCGCCAGCAGGCCGATTCGCGGCCGCCTCTCGGCTACGGCGACCTGGTCCGGTGGCCCCACCTGCCGTGATCAGATCGCGCAGGAGCTCGCTCTGAACGGGAGTGCCAAGGGCACCGGCCTCGATCTGTCGCTCGCCGCGGTCAACCCGGGTGGCGCGGACATCTTGCGGACGCACTGCCCCGGGCCCGCGAGCGTCGACGTGCTGGGAGGCGCGGGCACGATCGCTGGTGCGACGTTCCAGGTCAGGGCGCTCGGCGACCGCCGCCTTCGCCTGACTCTGCCGGGCGCCGGCGGATTTGTCGGCCCGGGGTACGCGGGAGCCCGCGGCGGCGCCGTTTCCATGGATCTGCGCTTGCTGCGGGTGCGCGGCGGCACCCGCGCCGTCAAAGGATTGCCGGGGATTCCGTGAGGCGCCCGCTTGCAACGATCGCGGCGGCGCTGCTCGCTGTCTGTGCCGCCGGCGCGACCGTGTTGGCCGCACCCGCCGGCGCGGACACCTCGTACCTGGTCGCGGTGGGCGGCGGCGCGAAACCGATCTCGTTCACACAGGTTCCGGCACGCCTGGAGGGCCAGCTGACGGTCCAGTTTCACGGCGACCGCGCCGCCGGCTGCGCCGCGCGCGGCCTGTGCGGCTATTCCGGGACCGTGGTCTGGCAACCACCGCGGACCGGATCGCTCGGGATCGTCACCTACCGCGAGGGCGGGAAGATCGAGCACCAGGCGTCGCTTGACCTGACCGGTTTCAACGGCCCCGCTCCGTTCTCGCCCGGCGGCGGTGTCGCCACGGCCGACGTCACGTCGCAGCCGGCCGCTCCGGGCGCCTCGAGGCCGGCCTGCACGGACGCGGCGCCGACGGCCGCGATCCTCGATCTGCCGCTCCGTGGCCATGCGGTCCTGTTCGCGATCGCGCGCGCCACTCCGGGGCTCACGAGCACGCGCTGCGCGGCCCCATTGGGCGGCGATTTCGCGCACGCTCTGGCGCCGGCATTGCTGAGTCTGCGCAGGCTCCTGCGCGGCAACATCGGGATCTCGCTCGCCTCATCGGGTGCGTTTGCCGGCGGCGGGTTCGCCGGATCCGTCAGCTCGACCGTGCGCCTGAGCCTCGGGCGGCCCACGACGCAGCCCACGAGTCAGTCCGGATCCAACGGTCCGGTGCGCGGCTCCACGGTCCGCCTTCGGTCGGTCGACGTCAGATACCGCGCCACGATCGCGGGCCGTGTGCTGGGGACGCTGCGGGGAGACCCGCGATCGTGTTCGCTGCTCGGATCATGCGGAGCGGATAGCTCGTTCGAGCTGCGCCCCGGGGCGATGCGCGGCGTGCTCGACGTCACCGCCCTCACCCCCGCCCGGCGGCCGCTACGCGATGTGCTCACGGCGCTGGGACTCCGCACGGGGGGTAACTCGCGCGGGATCTCGATGTTCGGCAGCGTCAGCCTGAGCGGACCGGGAACCTTTGCGGCCGGTTTTACACAGGGCGCGGTCAGCTGTCATGACTCCGTGCCATTGGGGCCCTCCGTTTTGCCCTTGCAGATCGCAGGCGGGTCTGTGAGCGCGACCTTCGTGCCCTCGCAAGACGGCCTGCACACGCGGTGCCCCGGGCCGCTGATCGACTCATCGACCGCGCTGGCCACCGGCTCGGCTCCGCTCCGTGTGCTCGGGCGTCGCACCGCCACGATCGCGCTCGGCGCCGGCGCCGCGCTGCTCGACGACGGCTACGTCGGCCGGACCATCTCGGACCTGCGACTGACGGTCACCCGAACGCGGATCAAGACGACGTTCCAGAACGTTCCGACGGGCTGATCGCCCTCGCGGGTCGGGGCTCAGCAACGGCCGGATAGAGTGCCCCCAGACCCGGTCACCGCGTCCGGACCCCAACCAAGGAGGAGGCTCAATGGCCGTTGAAATCGGAATCCTCGCGTTGCTCGAGGCCAAGCCCGACAAAGGCCCGGATCTTCGTCAGTTCCTGAAGGCGGGTCGCGCGCTGGCGGCCGCCGAGGAGGGCACCGTGACGTGGTATGCGTTCAAGGTCAACGACACCACCTACGGGATCTTCGACACGTTCGAGACCGAGGAGGCGCGCGTGGCACACCTCAACGGCGAGATCCCCAAGGCGCTGATGGCGGTCGGCGGCGACCTCCTGGCCAAGGAGCCCGACATCCAGACGATCGACATCGTCGCCGTCAAGTGAAGGGTCGGCGAGCGCGACTGACGTCCGCCCAAGGCGTAACGTTGCTCGCGACGTCCTAGCGAGGAGGCAATCGTGTCTGATCCGACCAGTGATCCGTCTGCGACCGGCCCGACGGGCGATCCGGCAGGCGATCCGTCCGCTACCGGCCCCACCGGCAGTCCGCCGGCGACCACGGGTGGCGCCGCGCCGGCGCTGCCCACCGGGCGCTGGACACTCGACCCGGACAACAGCCGCGCCGAGTTCGCGGTCAAGAACTTCTGGGGGCTGATGACGGTCCGCGGGCATTTCAACTCCGTCGCCGGCGAGCTCTCGATCGACCCGTCGGGGGCGGCGGGCGGAGAGCTGAGAATCGACGCTGCCACCCTCGACACGAGGAACGCGCGGCGCGACAAGCACCTGCGCTCGGCGGACTTCTTCGGCGCCGACGAGCACCAGCACGTCGTGTTCACCCCGTCGGCGGTGCGGCGGGCCGACGATTCGGCGCTGGAGATGGAAGGGAGGCTCGCGATCGCCGGTCACGAGGAGCCGCTAACGCTCCGAGTCGACGCCGCCCACGATGCCCCCGTCCTGACGCTGCGCGCGACGACGGTCGTCGACAGGCGCAAGTTCGGGATGAACTGGGGTCCGCTGGGAATGATCCGCAACGACGCGAGCCTGACCGTCGACGCGCGCCTGACGCCGGCAGCGACATAGGCCGGGACGAGCGCGCCGGGGCGCAGGCGCGTAATCTCGCCCCGGCATGAGGACCGCGATAATCACGATCTCGACGTCGGTCGCCGCCGGCAGATCGGAGGATCGCTCCGGCGAGCTGCTGGCCGAGCTCGCCGCCGCCGCCGGCGCGGAGATCGTCGCCCGCGAGGTCGTCGCCGACAACCGCGAGGCGATCGAGCGCGAGCTCCGCCGCCACGTCGAAGCGGGCGCCTCGCTGATCTTCACGACCGGCGGCACCGGTCTGACGCCCGACGACGTCACCCCCGAGGCGACGCGGGCGGTGATCGACCGTGACGCCCCGGGTTTCGCCGAGGCGATGCGCGCCGAATCGCTCAGGCACACCCCGATGGGCATCCTCACGCGAGGGGTGTCGGGAATCGCGGGCCGTACGCTGATCGTCAACTTCCCGGGCAACCCGAAGGCGATCGGGGAGCTGTTCGGCGTGATCGCTCCGACGCTCGAGCACGTCGTCGCGACGCTGCAGCACGAGGGTGGACCAACCCCCGGCCATTGAGCTGCGCGGCCTCACCCGCCACTTCGGCGAGCGGACCGCGCTGCGGGGCGTGTCGCTGCGGGTTTCGGCGGGGGACACGCTGGCGGTGCTCGGCCACAACGGCGCCGGCAAGTCGACGCTGCTTCGCATCCTCGCGACGCTGCTGCGCCCCCAGGAAGGCGAGGTCTCGGTGTTCGGCGAGCCGCTGCCCCGGCGCGCCTTCGCCGTGCGGGGAAAGCTGGGGCTGCTGGCGCACGAACCGCTGCTGTACCGGGACCTGAGCGGACGCGAAAACCTCTCCTACCACGCCAGGCTGCACGGCGTGCAGCCCGAGCGCGTGGAGGAGGTGCTCGAGGCGGTGGGCATGGATCGCCGCGCCGACGAACCGGTGCGCCTGCTCTCGCGCGGGATGGTGCAGCGGCTGGCCGTCTGCCGCACGGTGCTGCACCGACCGAGCCTGCTGTTGCTCGACGAGCCCCGGGCCAGCCTCGATCCCGCCGTGAGCGAGCTGGTGGAGCCGCTGATCGGGCGCGCCACCGGGGCCACGCGCGTTCTGACCGGTCATGATCCGCGCGGCGCGCTCGCCGAGGCCGACATCGTCCTGGGACTCCGAAACGGCCGCCCGGCGTTCCTCGGCGAGCCGGCACAGCTCGACTCGGGAAAGCTCAAGGAGCTCTACGGTTGAAGACCGCGCTCGTCGTCCTGCGCAAGGACCTGCTGCTCGAGCTGCGGGCGTTCGAGACGCTGCCCGCGATGGTCCTGTTCTCGATCGCGACGTTCGTGATCTTTCACTTCGGCCTCAACCGGGCCACGATCGACGGGCAGCTCGCCGGCGGCGTGCTGACGGTCACGCTGCTGTTCGCGGCGATGCTCGGGATCAACCGCCTGTTCGTGGCCGAGCGAGAGCAGGGAGGATTCGACGCGTTCCTGCTGGCGCCGGTCGACCGCTCGGCGCTGCTGGTCGCAAAGGCGGCGGCGCTGTTGATCTTCCTCCTGGTGCTCGAGGTGATCGCCGTGCCGGCGTTCGCGCTGCTTCTGCTCGGGCCGCCACTGTTTCCGGTCCTCCCGGGGCTGATCGTCGTGCTCGTGCTCGGCGACATCGCGCTGGCGGTGATCGGGACGCTGGTCTCAGCGATCGCCGTCCATACCCGCGCGCGCGACCTGACCGGCCCGATCATCGGCCTGCCGCTGCTCATCCCGGCCCTGATCGCGACCTCGCGGGGGGCCGGGCCGCTGTTTGCCGTCCACGGCTCCGGATCGCCTCCCGCCAAGTGGCTGGCGATCCTCGCTCTTTATGATCTGGTGTTCGCACTGCTCTCCTACGCGGTGTTCGACTTCCTCCTGGAGGACTGACGTTGACCACTTATGGGCGCGGCCTCAAAGGCCTCTCGCTCGCCACGATCGCGACGATCAGCGTGGCGCTCGCGCTGGTCTTCTTCTACGCGCCCCTGGACGCCGACCAGGGCTTTATCCAGAAGATCTTCTACATCCACGTTCCGCTTGCGATCGTCTCGCTGTGCGGGTTCATCTTCGGCGGCCTGCTCGCCGTCGGGCACCTGCGAACCGGCGATCGCCGCTGGGACATGCGTTCCTATGTCGCGATCCACATGGCGCTGATCTTCGGGATCGGCGCGCTGATCACCGGCTCGATCTGGGCGAAGGCGTCGTGGGGACACTGGTGGGTGTGGAACGAGCCGACGCTGGTCTCGTTTTTGATCGTGGTGCTGCTGTTCGCCACCTACCAGCCGCTGCGGTTCGCGATTGAGGATCCCGAGCGCCAGGCCCGCTACGCGAGCGTGTTCTCGATCGTCGCCGGCGCCTTCGTGCCGATGAACTTCATCGCGGTGCGCCTCGCCCAGCAGTACGTGCATCCGCGGGTGCTGACGCTCACCGGCGGCAATCTCCCGGGCTCGATGCGGCTCACGTTCCTGGTCTCGTTCGCCGGGATCGCGCTGCTCTACACAACCCTGTGGAAGTACGAGATGGCCGCCAAGAACGCCCGCATGCAGATCCGCGGGCTGCGCCGCGCGCTGCTCGGAGACGACGCTCCGAGGCCGCTGGGAAGGAGCGCCGCGCCCTCATGAGCGCTGTCCTCGCAGTCGCGCCGGCGCTCCCCCTGCACACCGCGGGCAAGTACGTCGCCGGCGCCTACATTGTGTTCATGGCGATCGTGCTCATCTACGTCGCGATCATGGCGACGCGGCTGGCCCGCACCGAGCGCGAGCTCGTGGAGCTGCGCCGTGACCTGGAGGCCCGCCGGCGCGCCGAAGGCGACCGGGAGCTCGAGGAGTCCATGCGATGAGCGAGCTGCTCGCGATCGGCGTCTCGCACAAGACCGCGCCGGTCGAGGTTCGCGAACGCCTGGCGCTCCCCGACGCCCGCGCGGCGGACTTCCTGCGCGACCTGCGCGGCGTCGGCGACGTCCACGAGGCGGTGGCGCTGTCGACCTGCAACCGCACCGAGCTGTACCTGGTGGTGGGCGATCCGGTCGAGGCGGAGGGGACCGTGCTGGCGATGCTCTCGAGCCAGGCCGGGATCCGTCCCACGGGGCTGGCGTCGGCGATCTACTCGCACCGCAACTGCGACGCCGCGCGGCATCTGTATCGCGTCACCGCGGGCCTTGACTCGATGGTCGTGGGCGAGGCCGAGATCCAGGGTCAGGTCAAGCGCGCCTATGACGCCGCGCTTGCAAAGGAGGCGGTGGGGCCGCTGACCAACCGGCTGTTCATGGCCGCGCTCGAGACCGGCAAACGGGTGCGGACCGAGACCGGGATCGGCGAGCGCCAGCTGAGCCTGCCGGCGGTGGCGGCGTCGCTCGCTCGGGAGCTGCTCGGGCCACTCGCCGGCCGCCTGGTCGTGATCATCGGCACCGGCGAGACCAGCGAACTGGCCGCTCGCGCGCTCGCCGACAACGGCGGCCAGATGCTGTTCGTTGCCAACCGCCGTCGCGACCGGGCGATCGCCCTGGCCACGCGCTATGGCGGAGCCAGCGCCAGCTTCGACGAGCTGCCCGACGCGCTGGCTCGCGCGGACATCGTCGTCGCCGCCACCGCCTCGCCGCACGTGCTGCTCGAGGCGCGCGAGCTCGCCGAGGTGATGGGCGACCGAGCCGGCAAGCCGGTGCTGCTGATCGACCTTGCGGTGCCCCGCGACATCGACGCCTCGTGCGCCGAGATGGACGACGTCTCGCTGTACGACATCGATGACCTCCAGGCCGTGATCGCGCGCAACCGCAAGGTGCGCCAGGCCGAGGCGCGCAAGGCCGAGGGGATCATCGAGGAGGAGATCCAGCACTTCGCCACCTGGCTGGGCTCACTCGAGGTGCTGCCGACGATCGCGGCCCTGCGCGTCCACGCCACCGAGATCGCCGAGCAGGTACTGCGCGAGAACGACGGCAAGTGGGAGGCGGCCTCCGACCGCGACCTCGAGCGCATCGACGCTGTCGCTCGCGCGATCATCAACCGTCTGCTGCACGATCCGACGGCGCGGCTCAAGGAGCTGCGCGACGACCGCGTTCACGCGCGCGCGGCGCTCGTGCGCGACCTGTTCGGCCTCGAGAGCGAGGACGACCGCTCCGGTCTGTCCGAGGCCGGCGAGCGGCTCGCCGAGGTGCGATCGATCTCGGATCGCCGCACCGGCTGATGCGACTCCGCACGGGCTGATGCGGATCGGTACGCGCGGGAGCGCGCTGGCGCTCGCGCAGGCTGGATGGGTGGCGCGCCGGCTCGGCGCCGACGCCGAGATCGTCACGATCGCCGCCGCCGGCGACCGCGGGGGCGCCGTCGGCGACAAGTCCCGATGGGTCTCCGAGCTCGAGCGGGCCCTGCTCGAGGACCGCATCGAGCTCGCCGTGCACTCCGCCAAGGACGTTCCCGCCGAGCTTGCCGACGGGCTCGAGCTGGCCGCGATCCCCGAGCGCGCCGACCCCCGCGACGCGATCTGCGGCGCCGATTCGCTGGCGTCGCTGGCGCCGGGCGCGCGCGTGGGCACGAGCAGCCTCCGTCGCGCCGCCCAGATCCGCGCCGCCCGCGATGACCTCGACGTCGTGACCGTGCACGGCAACGTCGACACGCGGCTGCGCAAGCTCGCCGAGGGTCAGTTCGACGCGCTGGTGCTGGCGCTCGCGGGGCTGGCGCGCCTGGATCGCGCCGGCGAGGCCGGAGGCGTACTGGACGAGCTGGTGCCCGCGGCGGGGCAGGGCGCGCTCGCGGTGGAGAGCCGGGCCGGGGCGCTTCCGGCCGGCGCGCTCGACGCGCTCGAGCGGCTGCGAGATCCCGAGGCGACCGCGTGCGTGACCGCCGAGCGCGAGTTCACCCGGACGCTCGGCGCCTCCTGCAACACCCCGGTGGGGGCGCACGCGCGCGTCCTCGAGGGCGGCCGCGTCGAGCTGGTCGGGTGGGTGGGGTTGCCCGACGGCTCGGCCTGGGTGCGCGACCGCTGCGACGGCGATCCCGGCGGGATCGGCGCTGTCGTCGCCGAGCGGCTGCTGCGCGTCGGAGCGGGCGAGCTGCTGCGGCGGGCCGAGCGCGAGGTGGGCGTGGCGTGACCGTGTACCTGCTGCCGCGGGCCGTGTACGGGGTGGGCCGCTCGTGACCGTGTACCTGCTGCCGCGGGCCGTGCGCGGGGTGGGCCGCTCGTGACCGTCTACCTGGTCGGCGCCGGGCCCGGCGATCCGGGCCTGATGACGGCGCGGGCGCTGGAGCTGATCGCCGCCGCCGACGTGATCGTCTACGACCGCCTGATCCCGGACTCGGCGCTTGACGGCGCGCGGGCCGATGCGGAGCTGATCTACGTCGGCAAGGAGGGCGGCGCACCCGCCTCGTTGGGCGGCGCAGCCGAGCGCCACACGCCCGGCTCGGCATCGCAGGACGATATCGCCCAACGACTCGTGGAGCACGGGGGTGCCGGCCGGGCGGTTGTGCGGCTGAAGGGGGGAGACCCGTTCGTGTTCGGCCGCGGCGGTGAGGAGGCCGAGGCTCTCCGTGCTGCCGGAATCCCGTTCGAGGTGGTGCCGGGGGTGACCGCCGGCGTGGCCGCGCCGGCGTACGCGGGCATCCCGGTCACTCACCGCGATGCCGCCAGCGCGGTCGCGTTCGTGACCGGCCACGAGGACCCCGGCAAGGCGGAGTCGGCGCTCGACTGGCAGGCGCTGGCGGCGTTCCCCGGGACGCTCGTCGTCTACATGGGCGTCCGTCGGCTCGAGGTGATCGCGCAGCGCCTGCGCGCCGGCGGTCGCGACTCGGCGCAACCGGCGGCGGTGATCGAGCGCGGGACCCTCCCACGCCAGCGGGTAGTCACGGGGACGCTCGCGACGATCGCCGCGGATGCGACCGGAGCGGGGATCCGCGCGCCCGCCGTCGCCTTGTTCGGAGAGGTTGCGGCGCTGCACGAGCGCCTGCGATGGCTCGAGGAGCGCCAGCTTGCGGGCGTCACCGTCGCGGTCACCCGGGCCCGGGCGCAGGCGAGCGGCCTCGCCTCGCGGCTGCGGGCACTGGGCGCCGCGGTGGTGGAGGCGCCGGCGATCAGGATCGCGCCGCTGAAGGTGCAGCTCGGCGACATGCGCCGCTATGACCTGGTCTGCCTGACGAGCCCCAACGGGGTGCGGCTCCTGTTCGAGCGGATGACCACGGCCGGGGTCGACGCGCGCGCGCTGTCGGGCGCCCGGATTGCGGCGATCGGCCCGGGCACGGCGGCGGCTCTGCGCGAACACGGCCTGATCGCCGACGTGGTGCCTGAGCGGTTCGTGGCCGAGGGCCTGGTCGAGGCGCTCGCCGACGTGCCGGTCACGCGGGCGCTGGTCGCGCGCGCGGCGGATGCTCGCGACGTGCTCCCGGACGCGCTGCGCGCCCGCGGGGCCGAGGTCGACGTGGTGGCGCTGTACGAGACGGTCGCCGAAACCCTCTCCGAGCCGCAGCTGGCCGCGCTCGCCGGCGCAGACTACGTGACGTTCACGTCCTCGTCGACGGTGCGGTTCCTGCTGGACGCGATCGCCGACGGGGCGCGGCCCCGGGGCCGGCTGGTCAGCATCGGCCCGGTCACCAGCGCGGCGCTGCGCGAGCGCGGCCTCGAGCCCGATCTGGAGGCGGTCAGGCACGACATCGACGGAGTGGTCGATGCGCTCGTGGCGAACGTGGCAAGCGCTCCCGGGCCCGGCTCCGCGTCGGCCGCGTCGTGAGGCCGAGCGAATCAGTAGCATCGCGCCCGAACAACGCCGCGCTGCAACGAGCTTGATCGCGACCAGGATGGCTTGCAGGCCGGGATGCCATAGACGGGTTCGTTCGGGCCGGCGTTGAGCCAAACCCCAGGAGGAGGAAGGAATGCTCGCAGTGATCGAGCGCGGCGCTGACCTGCGTCGTGCGCGTTTAGTGGTCGCG
Organism: uncultured Solirubrobacterales bacterium; assembly: GCA_963723675.1. GTDB lineage: Bacteria > Actinomycetota > Thermoleophilia > Solirubrobacterales > Solirubrobacteraceae > Palsa-465. The sequence continues at coordinate 1,062,247 of CAVRRW010000001.1, forward strand.
GCGCTGGTCGTGACTATTCTCGCCGGCGCGTTCGCGCTCGCCGGGGCGGCCCCGGCCGCCGCCAAGGGCACGGTGTGGCTGTGTCTGCCGGGCCATCATCCCGATCCATGCACGCCCGGCCTGTCCACGACCGTGTACTCGCCCAGGCTGAAGAAGCTCCGGGTCACGCATCCCACGCAGGTCAAGCACCCCACCATCGACTGCTTCTACGTCTACCCGACGGTCTCAGACCAGAAGACCCCGGTCGCCAACCTCCACATCGATCCTCCGGAGAAGTCGATCGCGCTCTACCAGGCCGCCCGTTACTCGCAGTACTGCCGCGTGTTCGCGCCGATGTACCGGCAGACGACGCTCGCCGGGATCGCCACTCCCGGCACCACCGCGAACCCGCCCACTCGCGCGCAGGCCGCCGAGGGCCCCGCCGACGTCGCCGCGGCGTTCAAGACCTACCTGCGCAAGTACAACCACGGCCGCGGGTTCGTGCTGATCGGCCACTCCCAGGGATCGTTCGTGCTGCGAGGAATGATCGCCAAGCTGGTCGACCGCAAGCCGTCGGTGCGCAAGCGCCTGATCTCGGCGATCCTGATGGGCGGCAATGTCCTCGTCAAAAACGGCTCGGACGTCGGCGGGGACTTCAAGCACATCCCCGCGTGCCACTCCAACGTCCAGCTCGGCTGCGTGATCGCGTTCTCGACGTTTGACGCGACGCCGCCGCCCGACAGCTTCTTCGGGCGGACCACGGGCCGACTGGGAACGGCGAAGCAGGGAGTGCACGTCCTCTGCACCAACCCGGCGTCGCTGGGAGGTGGTTCCGGCAAGCTCGATCCGGTGTTCCCGAGCGCGCCGTTCGCGCCCGGCTCGACGATCGCAACCGGGAACAAGCTGCTGATGATCACGCAGCCGATGCCCAAGACGGTGTGGGCGAGCATCCCCGGCGCATACAGCGGCCACTGCTCCTCGGCGGGGGGCGCCAACGTGCTGCGGATCAGGCCGCTGGACGGAGCCCAGACCCCGCATGCGGCGCCCAGCCCCGAGTGGGGGCTGCACCTGCTCGATGGACAGGTCGCGCTCGGCAACCTGGTCGAGGTGGTCAAGTCCGAAGCCGCTGCGTTCGCCCTCAGCAGCGCAGTCCCGGTCACGGCCCGCGCGAGCGGTCGCTAGGCTCAAGCGCGCCCCGCTCCGGCGGGGCGCGCCGATGACCCCCCTACAGATCACGTTCCTGTCGGACTACGGCTACGCGGACGAGTTCGCCGGCGTCTGTCACGCGGTGATCGCGAAGATCTGCCCGCAGGCGCAGGTGATCGACATCACCCATGGGGTGCCGCGCCACGATGTGAGGGCAGGGGCACTGATCCTGTGCGCCGCCCTTCCCTACCTGCCGGCTGGAGTGCACCTGGCGGTCGTCGATCCCGATGTCGGGGCCGAGCGCCGGGCGGTTGCGATCCGGGTGGGCGACGACCGACTACTCGTTGGTCCCGACAACGGCCTGCTGTCGCTGGCCGCCGAGGTTGCGGGCGGCGTGGTCGAGGCGGTGGACGTCGCGCGCTCGCAGTTCCGGCTCGAGCCGGTCTCCGCCACGTTCCACGGTCGCGACATCTTCGCTCCGGTCGCGGCGAGGCTCGCCGCCGGCGCCGCGCTATCCGACGCGGGAGAACCGTTCGATCCCGATCGGCTGGTCCGCCTAGAGCTACCGCTCGCCAAGGTCGAGGATGGGGTGCTCGTCGCGACGGTCGTGTACGTCGACCGGTTCGGCAACCTACAGCTCAACGTCGAGCACCATGAGCTCACCGAGACCGCGCTCAAACTCGGCCGGTCGGTCGCGCTGGAGATTGCTCCCGACGTCTCTCACGACGCCCACTATGCGCTGACGTTCGCCGACGTGCCCGCCGGCGACCTTCTTCTTTACGAGGACGCGCAGCGACGACTCGCGATCGCGGTCAGCCACGGCAGCGCCGCAGCGCTTCTGGGAATCGGCGTCGACGACGAGCTGCGGATCACGCCGCGGTGAGCGCGCTGTGGATCACGACGAGATGAGCGAGCTGCGGATCACGCCGAGGTGAGCGCGCGGCTCGGCAGCCCCCGGGTTCACTTCCGCCTGACCGACTCGACCAACGAGCGAGCCCGGATCCTGGCCGGCGAAGGAGCACCGCACGGGACGCTGGTGACCGCGACGGCGCAGTCCGCCGGACGCGGACGCCAGGGGCGTCGCTGGACCGCCCCGCCGGGACGGGCGCTGCTGTGCTCGCTGGTGATCCGCGACCCGCCGCGGCTGCTCCCGGTCGCGACCGGCGCGGCCGTGGCGGACGTCATCGGAGCCCAAGCGCGGATCAAATGGCCAAATGATCTGCTGGTGGACGGTCGCAAGGTCGGGGGGATCCTGGTGGAGGGCCGCCCGCAGGAGCACTGGGCCGTGATCGGGATCGGCCTCAACGTGGCGCTGCGCGAGGAGGACTTCCCGCCGGAGCTGGCCGGCCGCGCGGGAACGCTGGGACTGGCGCCGGGGGAGGTCGAGCCGACCCTGGAGCGCCTCTTGGCCAGCCTCGAGCGGTGGTTGACCAGCGAGCCGGGCGCGGTGTTGACCACCGAGCCAGGCGCGGTGCTGGAGGCGGTCCGCGCCCGCGATGCGCTGCTAGGCATGCAGGTCCGCTGGGCCGGCGGCGAGGGCCGCGGCGCCGGGATCGACGACGACGGGCGGCTGCTGGTGGAGACCGAGGCGGGGGTCGTCGCGCTCGACGCCGGCGAGGTCCACCTGGTGCCCTGAGCCGTGGCCCACGGCGGCTACGGGCAGCCTCTGGCCCCCAGCCAGATGGTATGCTGGCATGCCTATGAAGCGCACCACCGTCAAACTCCCAGATGAGCTCGATGCCCGGCTTCGTCACGAGGCGCAACGTCGTGGCATGACGATCTCCGAGTTGACACGAACTGCGATCGAGGCGCAGATCGGCGTCGGTTCGCGGAGGCGCTTGGGCGCGGCGGCCGCAGGCCATAGCGGACGCACGGAGGTTTCCGAGCGGATCGAGGAGATCATCGCGGCGGAGGTTGGCCAATCGCGCTGATCGTCGACTCGGGTCCGCTCTACGCCTACGTCGACGCCGACGACGCCCATCATCTGACGTGCCGGGAGTTACTGGAGACCTTTACAGGTCCGCTGCTCGTCCCGACTCTTGTCATTACCGAAGTCGCGTACCTCCTCGCCACGCGCCTCGGCTGGCAGCCCGAGGTCCGCTTCCTCGGAGACCTGGCTTCAGGCAACTTCACGCTCGAGCCCGTCCACGCGTCCGATCTGCTCAGGATCGCGGAGCTCGTCGCCCGCTACCACGACCTGCCGCTTGGCAGCGTTGATGCCTCGGTCATCGCCGCCGCCGAACGCCGCAAGATCGTAGAAGTTGCGACTCTCGATCACCGCCACTTCCAGGTCGTCCGCCCTCAGCACACGAAGACACTCCAGCTGTTGCCCTGATCCCGTAAACGGTCCGAACCGAAAGAGACCTAGCCGCGCTGGTGACAGACCTGACCGGGGTGGGAATCCCAACGCGTCGACCCTCCGTCACTTCCAACGCCTGGGCCTAAATGTCGTCGGGTGGCGCTGGTCGTGTCGCCGCGTGACGAGGGCGCGGCAACTGTGCCGGCCCTCGTCACGAGCTGGATCAGCCTCCGTATCCGGGGTGGCCGCCAGGGCCGCCGGGACCCTGTATGGCCTTGAACGAGCTGTCCAGGTGGACCTCCACCTTGCTGCCGTTGGACTTGGTGACCGTCGTCTCGTAGCCGTTGCCCGTGAAATCGGTCGTGACGGCGCCGGCGGTACCGCTGCCGACAAGCTTGATCGCGGCCGCTTGAGCCTTGGCCGCGGTGGCACCCGTCATGGCCTTCTCGGCGTTCTCGTGCGCGGGGGTGCCATGCGCCGGACCGTTGAAAGCCGGCGGAGCCTGCGTGGCGGCCGGGGTTGTGGAGCTCGACGACGAAGTCGGCGAACTGGCTGCGTTGGCGATCGCGCCGCCACCGACCGCGGCCGCTCCGACGGCAGCGCCCGTGACGAGGATCGATCTGATGTTCCTCATGTCTCTCCTTGAGGTTGTTTGTGAGGACGAGCCCGATCGTCCTCGAGGGGTGTAGGAGAGCCGCGAGAGACGTGTGAGATTTACGTCGGAACGATCCAACGCCGCGAGTTATTACCCAACTGAGCGGTTCGTCTTTCGGTTCCCTTAGAGGGGCGAGTCAAGCTGTGGCTGTGGCCTCTTCATTGACAGTCGAGCGAAGCCTCGAAGTCTTGGCTCCCGGAGCGACGAGTCGCCCCGGCACCGTGCCGCGGCGACTCCGGCTGCTGCCGAGCGGCGACGGTTGGTCGCTGGTCAGCCTCGACGGCGAGCTTGGTTCTCGGCGCTTGGATTGAGCGGGCGCCGGCGCTGCCTCGAATTCGCGCAGGCGCACGGCGTGGTCGCGCGGATCAGCTAGCGGTCGGCGAGCCGCCCAGAGCTAGTACGCGCCGTCTTCGCGTTCCGCGCGGAGGTGCGATGGCAGCCGCGGGTCCGGCCCGCGAAGCCGGCGCCTATCGCCGGCTTGTTGAACGCGGTCCGGACCCTCGGCCGCGGTTCCTATGTGCTGACCTTGATCGTCAGGTCGTCGTTGTTGCTGTTGCCCACGGTCTTGGCGATGACCGTGCCGCGGGCGTGCCGGTACTGGCCCGTACCGCCGGTGATCTTGAGCGTGGTGGGGGCGTTCGAATTGAAATTGATCACGAAGTCGTCACCGAAAATCATCGCCCCGCCGATCGCGATCGTGCCGTCGCAGAGGCCGCTGCTGTTGGTGGTCAGCGTGCAAACGACATGGTCCGACGCCGTCGCCTGCTTCGCGTGCTGCTTGTGGTTTCCGACGTAGTCGTCGCTCGCGAAGCTGAAGCGGTAGCCGACTGCCGGCGCGGAGCTCGGCGGCACCGGTTTGCCGCTGGCGTCGCTGATCCGCGAGTACACCTGCTTCGAGAAGAAATGCACCGTGACCGTCTTGGCGGCCGCCGCGGACGCGCCGACGGCAGCGATCGTTGCGCATGCCGCAATCGACGCGGCCACGCACCTGATCCGACTCATCGTTCTTTCCCCCTTCTGGATGGTCTCTCCCCGGACCGGCCCCCCGGGCGTGGAGAGGAGCATAACGCGCAGATCGCCGATCGGGGCGGAGAAATTCGCCCTCTCGATTACGAGTCCCCACGTGTGGCTAGGCGGCCTCTTCTGTCACGGCGTCGGGCCGCTTTGAGTCCTCGGCGACGTCGTCGGGCCTCGTTGAGTCCTGGGCGCCGACGTCGGCGTCGCCATTGTCCGACTCCTCGCCGGCGTCCTGCGAGTCGGTCGCGCCGACCGCGACCGGCTCCTGGACGGCGACTCCCTGTTCGCCGTTGGCGGCGACCTTGCGGCGCCGGCGGCTCTTGCCGCGGCGGCCCTTGGGGAAGTTTCGCAACAGCTCGCGGGCCAGCGCAGCTGGCTTGCGCGCCATTCTCGTGCGCGCTCCGCGCAGCGCCTCCTCGGCCTCGGGAGTGTGCGCGAGCGCCGCCGCGAGCAGCGCGGCCGAGAGCCGGCGGTCCTCTTTGCGCGCCGCGTGCACCAGCCGGCGCGCGTTGCGGGCGTGGGCGGCGCCGCTCGAGTTGACCAGCAGCCCGAGCAGGCGCTTGGTCTCCGGCCAGCGTTGCACGGCGTACTCCTCGTGTACCTCGCGCGTGTACTCGGCCATCCGCCAGATCCAGGCGTTGGCCTGATCGCGGCGTCCGATGCGGCGCTCGGCGAGCGCCTGGAGCATGATCTTGACCCCCTCGCGGCGCTCGTCGCGGGGCCATCCGGCCATGATGTCGATCGCGGTGTCAAAGGCCTCGGCGTCGCGGCTGGCCGCGATCTCCTGAAGCGCCCGCAGGCGCAGCTGCGGGTTGCGGTTACGCTGTACGGCGGTCAGCAGGTAGCGGCGCTTGAGCTCACCGCCGCGGTCGAAGTGGAGCATCGCCTTGGCGCGCCGCCAGCCGTTGGGCGCGACGCGCGCGCCGGCCAGCGCCGCCCACACGTGCTGCTCGCCGTAGTCGAGGTGTTCGACGGCGATGCGCCACAGCTCTCGCTCGAACACCTCGGCGCGCCGCTCCGGTTCGGGCGTCACCGGCAGCACCCGGCGCTCCACCCGCACCCGCCTGCCCCGGCCACGGCGGACCGGGCCGACGACGATCGCGCCGCCGCGGTAGACGTCGCGGTCCAGCAGCGAATGAAGCGTGACCACGGGATCGTCGTGCTTGGTCGCGGGGTGCACGAAGTCGACGACGATGCCGGCCTCCTTGCCCGGGTGGCGCCGGGTGACGCGACCGACGCGCTGCTGGTAGACGCGCTTTGAGGCGGTCGGCGCGAGGTGCATGCAGATCGTGGCGCGGGGGCTGTTCCAGCCCTCCGCCAGCAGCATCGCGTTGACCAGCACGTCGATCTTGCCGGCCTCGTAGTCGGCGAGGATCGTGGCCAGCTGGCGCTTGGGTGTCTCGCCGGAGACTGCTTGTGCCTTCATACCAAGGTCGCGGAACGCCTGGGCGACGTTGTAGGCGTGGCGCACGCCGGCGGCGTAGACGACGCCCGGGACGCCGTTGAAGCGGGTCTTGTACAAGTCGGCGATTGCCATGTTGAACGGCGTCTGGTCCAGCAGTTCGGCCAGCATCTCCTGGTCAAATTCGGTATCGACCTCGCCTCGGCGCAGCGGCACCTTGGCGATCGTCCTCACGCCCGGACCGGGTGGGATCCGGATGCACCGCAGCGGCGCGATCACGCCGCGCCGAGCGGCCTGGGCCAGGTCAAAACGGGAGGTCTGGGTCGGGAACAGATCGGTCACGTGGCGCGCGATCAGGGCGCCGGTCGCGGTCATGCCGATGAAGATCGGGCCCGCCCAGTTGCGGATCGCCGCCGACGTCTTCTCGCCCAGAGCCGTGTGCGCCTCGTCGCAGATCACGATCGTGTACGCGTCGGAGATCCGGCCGGCGTTGCGCACGAACCACTGGTAGGTCTCGACCGTCACCGGTCCGTTGGCCGCATCGTGGCCATTGAGCAGGGGCGCGTGAATGCGGTCGCGATAACCGCGGTCGCGCAGCTCGCCGTTGAACTGATCGACCAGGTTGCGCCGGTGGGTCAGGATCAGGATGCCGCCGGTGCGCGAGGCCTCGACGAAGCCCAGGGCGGCGACGGTCTTGCCCGCGCCGGTGGCGTGCTCGAACCAGAACCGCCGGGCGGCGTTGGGATCCTCCGCGTCTTCGGCGAGCTCGACGTCCTCGTCCAGCTCGCGGTCGTCCTGCCAGTCGCGGGGCTCCTCGTCCTCGGCCGCGCGGTCCTCGAGCTCTTCGCCGTTGCCCTCCTCGTCGTCGAGATCGTCGTCGTCGCCGTAGTCCGAATCGTCGTTGAGCTCGTCTTCATCGCTGTCCGCCGCGCTCGCCTCGACCGTGTCGTCCGCGAGGTCCGGCGGTTCTTGCGGGTCGGCAGCGGCCGAGGCGGTCGCGCCGTTGCCGTTGCGCTGGGCCTCGGCAAGCAGGGCCGTCAGCGTGCCCGAGAGCGCGTCGACCTGGTGGGCGGAGAGGACCGTGTCGTCGACCAGGTGCGGCTCCTCCTCTGACAGCAGGCGCTCGAGCCCGAGCAGCAGCGAGAACTTGCGTCGCCACTCGATCGACGGGTGGCTCGCGCCGCCGTCCATCTCCGCCAGCGCAGCATCGAGCGCCCGGCGTCGCGCGGAGCCGGCGGCAAGAGCGTCTTCGAGGGACTCGCCCTCATACACGAAGCGCTCGCGGGTGAAGAGTTCTGCGCGCGCAATCGCGGCAGGAGTCGGAAACGGGGTGGAAGCACCCATGGTGTTCGAAAGGTTGCGGCTGGATGTGCGAGCCGCGGCCAATACTTCGTAGCGGCTCACCCGGCCTGGTCAGAGGCCGTACACGGCGAGGAACAGACCCTCAGAAGCGGAGACCCCCTCGCCGCACCTGGCAAAGAGGATAGCGATTATTAAACCAGATGTGGGGGCGGGACCGCCGGTGGCGGCGCCCGAGCCTCAGAGCGGCCTGCCGCCGAGATCCTCGCCTCCGCGTCGGTGCAGTACGGGTGCGCTGCGCGGCGGGCCTTGGGCCCATGTATGTCGTCTGGTGTATGGTAGCGGTATGGAGAAGACGACGCTGTATCTGCCCGAAAATCTTCAGCGTGAGCTGCGGGAGGCGGCGCACCGGGAGGGCCGCCCACAGTCGGAGCTGGTGCGCGAGGCGCTGGGCACGTATCTGCGCGGGCGGCCGCGGCCGCGGCCCCGTTCGATCGGGATGCTCGAGGACACTGAGCTTCGCTCCGAGGACGCGAAGCGCTGGGTTCGTGAGCGTTGGAACCGTCAGGCCGAGGCTGGGTGATCACGCTCGACACCTCGGCGCTGCTGGCGTTGTTCAACCGCGCCGACCGGCACCACGAGGCAGCTACGACAGCGCTCGAGGCAGATCGCGGGCCCTACTTGGTTCCGGCCGGGATCCTCGCCGAGGTCACCTACATGCTCGAGGCCCGCCACGGCACGGACATGCTCGACTCGTTCCTCGCAGACCTTGAGTCGGGAGCGTTCGCGTTTCACTGCGGCGAGCATGACCTGGCGCGCATCCGCGCGCTCGTGCGCCGCTACCAAGACCTGCCCATCGGCTTCGCCGACGCGGCCGTGATCGCCTGCGCCGAGGGTAATGACGGTCAGGTGCTCACCTTCGACCGCCGCGACTTCGACGTCATCGCCCGCGAGGCCACGATCTCCGTCCAGCCCCCGCCATAGACGCCGTTCAGCGCCGGGCTGGGCGGGTTCAGCGGTATGACAAGCTTTTTGCGATGGGACCGCGTTTGTCTTTGGCAGCCCTGGCCGTCGCCCTCGCCTTGGCCGGGTGCGGCAGCACCCAGCCGAAGAACGAGGCCCCATCGACGCGGAGCGTGAACGCCGCGTTCAAGGACTCGCCGGCGCCCCTGGCCGCGCTGCATGACCAGGCAAACCATCTGCTGACGGGCGGCTCGACGGCGTTCGCCGCGCGGCTGGCAGGCTTGCGGGGGTACCCGGTGGTCGTCAACAAGTGGGCGTCGTGGTGCGGGCCCTGCCAGACGGAGTTCCCGGTGTTCCAGCGCGCGTCCGTCGCGCTTGGACGAAAGGTCGCGTTCCTCGGCATCGACGGCAAGGACCAGGACCCGGCGGCGACGGCGTTCCTGCACAAGTTCCCGGTGAGCTACCCGAGCTATGTCGATCCGCACGAGGACATCGCGCGCAAGATCCACGCCGCCACCTACTATCCGCAGACGATCTACTACGACCGCAGAGGGCAGATCGTGTTCGACCACGCTGGACCGTACGAGAGCGTCGGCGCGCTCGAGAAGGACATCCGGCATTACGTGCTGGGATGACCGGGACCGTCCTGTACGAGGTGCGCCGCGTACGCGATCAGGAGGAGATGGCGGCTGCGCTGGAGCTGCGCCACGACGTCTTCTGTGTCGAGCAGGGCGTCCCCGAGCACGACGAGCTCGACGGCCGCGACCATGAGGGAATCCACCTCGCCGCGGTCGAGAACGGCGTGCTGCTGGGAACCTGCCGGATCGTCATGGTCGGGACTACCGCACAGCTCAGCCGGCTGGCGGTTAGGCGTTCGGCGCGCCGGCGCGGGATCGCGACCGCGCTCCTGGACCTGGCCGATGAGGAGACGCGCGCGGCGGGGGGCCGGCGGATCGTGCTGCACGCCCAGGTCTACGCGCGCGACCTCTACGGGCAGGCCGGCTACCGCACCCGCGGGCGGGCGTTCCGCGAGGCGGGGATCGAGCACATCGCGATGGAGAAGCGCCTCTAGGGTCCAGGCGGCGGGGGAGCCGGAGCTCGCAGCCTAATCCGCGCGCCGCGCGAGAAACGTGAACTGGCCGCCGAACAAGAGCTTGGTCGCGTTGACGGCGCGGACGTCAAGCCCAAACGTCCGCCCATACAGATCGATCACGCGATTCAGCGGGGATTGAGTTCCCCACCAGCGGGCCCACAGCCGATCAAAGACGCGTCCGCGCCCGACCAGGCGGCGCGCGATCAGCGTGATCGCATCGATGCCGGGACGAATCTCGATCAGGGTCAATCCGGCTTCCTGCATCAACAGCGAGAACCCGACCGGGGTGAAATTCCACATGCTCAAAGAGTGGAACGGTTCGAGCTGTGACGTGGAACCGGCGAAGTAGCCGCCGGGTGTGAGGATCCGGTGCACGTCGGCCAGCAGAGGCCTGGGGTGGCGGACGTGCTCGAGAACCTGCTTGCAATAGACGAGATCGAAGGTGCGCTCGTCGAATGGAATCGAGACCCCGTCGAACGTCTCAAAGCGCGCGTCGGTACGGCTGCGCGCTGCGGCTTCGCGCGAGCCGGGTACGTCGAGTCCGATCCACTGCACGGCTGGATCGCGCGCGCGAAAGAGGTCAACCGAGTTTCCCGGGCCACAGCCCAGGTCGAGCACTCGCCATGGTCGCCGGTCGGTGCGTCCGACCTGACTGTCGATGTAGTGGTCGGCCAAGGTCTGGCGAGCGTGATCGGTCGGCACCATCGGCCGCAGCAGTTCCTCGAGTTCGCGACCGGGCAACCGCACGCGGAGAATCGTAAGCGCCGCGGTCTGATGAACGCCGATGTCGCAGGGATGCGACATCGAGCCAGCGATCCTTGGGCGGCGGGAGACTCTTAGGTCTCGGGCAGCCACCAGCGCCGCGGAGCGATCAACTCATGCATCTTTTGCGGGCCGTAGGAGCCGGGGTGGTAGCGGTGCAGGGGCGGCGGGTCGCGAAGCAGGCCGTTCGATGCCGCCCAGAGGTTCTCGATGCCGTCGGCGTCCGTGAAGAGCGTGCGGTCGCCGAGCATCGCGTCGTACATGAGGCGCTCGTATGGCTCGAGGCCCTGCGTGCCGAATGAGCCTTCGTATGAGAACTCCATGCGCGCCTGCCCAAGGCGCATCTGAGGTCCCGGCACCTTGGCCAGGAAGCTCGTGATGATGCCGCCGGGATTGCCGAGGTCGAACGAAATGTGGTCGGGCCCGTAGTCCTCGACGAACGCGCGGGCAGCGCGGAACATCCGGCGTGGCGGCTCGCGGAAGGCGATCGTGAGCAGCCGCCGCTCCTCGCCCAGACGTTTGCCGGTGCGCAGGAAGAACGGCACGCCGGCCCACCGCCAGTTGTCGATGCCGGCTCGCATTGCGATGAACGTCTCCGTCCGCGAGTCCGCCGCGACGCCGGCGCCGTCGCGGTAGCCGGCGTACTGGCCGCGGATCACGCAGTCCGGGTCGATCGGCTGCACGGACCGGAACACCTTGCCGGTCTCCTCGACGATCGAGCGGGCCTCGAGCGTCGTAGGCGGCTCCATCGCCACGAACCCGAGGACGTGGAAGAGGTGGGTGACGACCATGTCCCGGTAGGCGCCTGTGCCTTCGTAGAAACCGGCGCGACCGTCGACGCCCAGCGTCTCGGGGACGTCGATCTGCACATGGTCGATGTGGTCTCTGTTCCAGACCGGTTCGAACATGCCGTTGGCGAAGCGCAGCGCGATCAGGTTCTGTACGGCCTCGCGACCAAGGAAGTGGTCGATCCGGAACACGCGCTCCTCGGGCACCACCCCGTGCACGAGCTCGTTGAGCCCGCGCGCGGTCTCGAGGTCCACGCCGAAAGGCTTCTCCACCACCAGACGAGCCCGCTCAGCGATGCCTGAGGCGCCCAGCGCGAGAACCGTGTCACCGAATCCGGTTGGCGGGATGGACAAGTAGTGCAGGCGCCGGGGTGCGCCGCCTATCTCCCGCTCGGCCGCGCTTACCGCTTCGACGAGAGGCCCGGGCACCTCGGCGCTGAACGCGCTGAACGCCAGCCGCTGCGCGAAGCGCTGCCAACCGTCTCCGGCGGCTTCGTCGCCGATCGCCTTGCGCGCGATCTCACGGAACTGGTTGACCGAGCCGCCCCGGCGCGACGTCCCGAGGATGCGATAGTCGCTCGGCATAAGCCCCGCATGGTCCAGGTGAAACAGTCCCGGAAGCAGCTTGCGGCGCGACAGGTCACCGAGCGCGCCGAAGAGGATGATGACGTGCGGATCGGGGACCGTGGCCCCGTTGGTGGACACGTCGCCAGTATGACGGGCCTTGGTTAGAGTGCCCCGCACCCGCCGTCTGCGGGAGCACCGAGATGCCAGAAGTCCGAATCGATCCGCTGACCGGCCAGCGGGCGATCGTCGCCGGCGCGCGCGCCGATCGCCCCGGCGGCGAGCTGCGGGCGACGCCGCCCGAGCCGCTTGACCTCGCCACGGATCCATTCGCGCTCGGGCACGAGGACCGGACCCCGCCCGAGGTCTACGCCGTCCGCCCCGGTGGTGGCGAGCCGAACACGCCGGGCTGGATCGTGAGGGTGGTGCCCAACCTCTACCCGGCCCTGAGCGCCGATTCCGAGCAGCCGCCCCCGCACGCCAACCCGGACCTGTTCTGGGCCGGGCCGGCGGCCGGAGCCCATGAGGTGATCGTCAACACGCCCGAGCCCGTCATCTCGCTGTCACAGCTCTCGGTCGAGCAGGTCGCGGGCGCGGTCGAGGTGTGGCGCGAGCGGATGCGAGTCCACCGCGACGCGGCGTGCGTGCACCTGATCGTCAACGAGCGGCGCGAGGCCGGCGCGTCACTGCCCCACAGCCACGCGCAGCTGTACGCACTGGACTTCGTTCCGTCGGCGATCGCGCGCGAGCGCGAGCGATTCGGGGCGTATGCCACCAAGACGATGGGCGGCAACCTGCTCGGCGACCTGGTCCAGGAGGAGGTTCGCCAGCGCGAGCGGATCGTCGCGATCGACGACGAGAGCGTGCTGATGGCTCCCTACGGCGCTCGCGTGCCGTTCCAGCTCCTGCTCGCGCCGCGCACGCCGAGGATGCGCTTCGAGGACGACGGGCCGACCGGCGCGGCGATGCTCCATCAGGCGCTCTCGCGGTTGGCCCGGCGGCTCGGGGCGAGTCCGCCTTTGAACCTGTGGGTCCGGACCGCGCCGCGTGGAGCCGAGCACTTCTGCTGGCGCATCGACATCCTGCCGCGGCTGACCCATCTGGCCGGGCTCGAGCTTGGCGCCGGCGTGCACCTGAACGTCGTGGCGCCCGAGCGCGTCGCCGCCGAGCTGCGCGACGAGTGAGAGCCCTGGTCCAACGGGTCGCTAAGGCGTCGGTGTCCGTCGACGGGCAGGTGGTGTCCTCGATCGGGCCGGGGCTGCTGGTACTGCTGGGGATCGGCCGCGACGACGGCGAGCGCGACGTCGACTGGCTCGCGGACAAGGTCAGGGCGCTGCGGATCTTCCCCGACGGGCAAGGACGGATGAACGAGCCGCTCGGGGAGCGCGAGGTCCTGTGCGTGAGCCAATTCACGCTCTACGGCGACGCCCGCAGGGGCAACCGTCCAAGCTACGTCGCGGCCGCCCCGCCGGAGCAGGCCGAGCCTTTGTACGACCGCTTCTGCGACCGTTTGCAGGCGCGGCGCGGGGTGTTCGGCGCGGTCATGGCGGTCGAGCTCGTCAACGACGGGCCGGTCACGCTGCTGGTCGAGAGCCGGTGAGCAGGCGTTACGGTCGCGCGGATGAAGGACTACTACGAGGAGCTGTGGCAGCGGCTGCCGGAGGAGCTGGCCGTGCCCGACAGGGATGCCCGGCTCGCTCACCTGCTTGGCAACGTGCGTCCGGGGGACCGCGTACTGGATCTCGGCTTTGGCAGCGGCTGGTTCACCGCCGAGCTGGCGCGGGCGGGGGCGGCGCCTGTCGGGGTCGAGGTCGCCGACGCGGCGGTGCAGCGAGCTCGGGCCAAGCATCCCGACCTCGACCTCCGGCTCGCTCCGATCGACGGGCCGCTGCCGCTCGACGATGGCTCGTTCGAGGTGGTGTGGGCGAGCGAGGTGATCGAGCACGTGGCCGACACGGCGCGCTGGCTGTCTGAGGTCAGGCGCGTGCTCGTGCCCGGGGGGCGGCTGCTCGTGACGACTCCGGCGCACGGGCGGCTGCGGGTCGCGCTGGGCGGAATCGAGCGGTTCTCGCCGCCGCTCGGCGATCACCTGCACCTGTACACGGCGGCGTCGCTTCAGACGCTGCTTGGGGAGTTCGGCTTCGGGGAGGTCACCGTCCGCGCCGTCGGCGGGCCGCCGGGTTTGCGGCGGGTGCTGCTCGGGCGGGGGGTGCGGTGAGCTTGGCCTCGGCCTTCGCCAGGAGGGCACGAGTACGTGGAGAGTTTTCGCCCAACGTCAAGGCGGCCCGGAACTCGTCGCGTGCCATCGCTGCGTTGCCCTGGCGCAGATCCAAGACGCCAAGGCGCTCCCAGGTGCCGCCGTTTTGCTGTTGGCGCAAGGCTGCGGCGACTAGCTCTCTGCGCGCCGCGACCGGGTTGCGCAGGACCGTGTATGCACTGGCACGATCCCAGAGCGGCTGGACGGCGGTCCGATCTAGGCGCACGGCGTTGGCGAGCTCGACGAGCGCCACCCGCGGCTGACGATGGCGAAGGTCAAACTCGCCGAGGCGCTCCCACGTCTCGGGGTTGTCCGGCTGCCGGGAAGTGGCGCGGACGAGGTCAGTGCGGGCGGCGCCGAGATCGCCGGCCGCGATGTGAACTTCTGAGAGCTCCCATAGCGCGTCGGCGGAGACCGGGTCGGTGGACACCGCCGTCTGCGCGTCAGCGAGGGCGGTGCGCGTGTCGCCCCCGAGCAGCGCCGTGACGGCCGACGCATCGGCGTTAGACGAGCGAAGCGGCTGCCAGATCACCCACGCGGCGCCGATCGCGATCGCTCCGATCGCGACGACCGCCCCGGCGGCCGCCGGTGCGGCGGTCAGCCGCTTGGGCGCGCTCAGGTGACCGACGGGCTCCGAAAGGGGACCCCGCGCCGCCAGCCAGCCCGCGCAGAACAGTGCCGGCACCGCGACGCCCGGAAAGAACCACGTCCAGTCGATCGCCGAGTGGATGCCGAACGTCAGCACGACCGCGAGCATCGTGATCAGGCCGACGCGCTCGGCCGCATGCCCGGCGGCGGCCACCGCCGGGGCGGCGAATTCATCGCCGGCGGGGGCTCGTCCGCCTCCGAGCCGGCGCCTGAAGCCGAGGGTCCGAGCCGTGGCCATCCCCCAGGCGACCAGCAGCCCGAGGCTCAACAGGACCCCGATCAGTCCGAAGTCCGCGAACGTCTCGATCACGTAGCTGTGCGCGTGGCCGACGCTGAGCAGGTCTGTGGAGTAACGGCTGCGCGCCGTCTGGAAGCCGGCCGCGCCGACACCCTTCAGCAGAGCGTGCTCGCCGACCTTCAACCCCTCGCGCCAGTAGCGGGGACGGCTGTTTGAGAGCTCGACCAGGCGTCCCGGGCTCTCGCTCACGACGCCATTTGCACTCGTGAGGGTGCTCCAGACGTGTGACACCTCGCCGGTCAGCCCGCGCGACGACGCCGCCATCGCGGCCACGCCGCCGACGGGGACGAGCGCCACGGCCACCAATAGGGCGATCCCGATCCGGCGTCGGACCCGGGCCCTCAGAATGACGCGATCGACGGCGATCGTGGCGGCCAACCCGACAAGCGTCAGCAGAACGAGCGCGACGACGAGAACGACACCGAACGTGTGGCCGGCGGCCGTGCGCGAAGGCAGCGAGACGTTGTCGTGGGTGAGCGCGTGGTGCGCGAGCGCCGACAATGTCAGCGCCGCACCGCCCGCTGCGCCGAGCCCGAGCACGAGTGCGGCGCGCAGGCGCATCGGTGTGATTGCGAACCAGCATCCGCACGCGACGATCGCGGCCAGCAGCGTCCCGCGCGAGTACGACAGCACCAGAACCGTGAGCAGGATCGCGAGCGCCGGGATGCTGAGCGTCCGCAGGACGCGCCCGCGGGCCGGGCGCGCGCCGGCCCAGATGCACGGCGCCAGCCCGAGCGCGGCCATCAGCCCCGTCGCGTTCCAGTAGCCAAAGGGGGCCTTCAGGCGGCCGACCAGGTCGTTGGCGTCGAGCGTGGCGGGGAACACCTTTGTCAGCAGCGCATAGGCGCAGACCACCGTCGCCGCGGTCGCGACGGCGCCGAGCACCGCCGGCCAGCGACCCGGCACCAGCCTCGCCATGGCCATCGCCGCGCCGAAGGCAGCCAGATACGAAAGCGTCCGGTTGGCCTCCAGCCAGGAGTCGTCGGGCTTGACCGACCAGGCGATCGAGGCGAAGGTGAGCGCCGCCAAGGCGGCGAACAGGAGCAGCGTCGCCCCGCCCCAGCCGCGCCCCGGAGCGCCAACCAGGACGACCGCGACGGCGAGCACTGCGCCGGCGACGGCGAGGCCGATCTCCACCGATGTGTTCGGTCCGACATCGGTGCCTCCGGTGGTCAGGAAAGCGACCAGCGCGAATGCCGCGGCGAGGCCGCATCCGATCGCTGCGTTGATGCTTGTTCCGGGCCAACGACCGCGACTGGCGGCATTGGCGTCGTCCCGGCCGGGCGCAGCGCGCTTGGGCGCCGAGGCGATTGACGACACGCGGCGAGCGTATCAGCGCCGGTCAGCGCCGGGCGCGGGCGATCAGCATCAGCGTGTGCCCGAACGGGGCGGCACGCGGCCTGGATCCGAGCGCGTCCAGCGGCTGCAGCGCCCGCTGAATTGCCGGCGGCAGCCGCCTCCAGGTGTAGGTGACGGCATGCAGCTCCGGGGCCAGGCCTGCCGCGCGAGCCTCGGGCTCAAGCCGGCGGGGGGACAGGGGGATGTCGTCGGGCGTCCCGTGCAGCGCGCGGGCGACGCCTGTGCGGTTGGCGAGCGCCAACCCCAGCCCGACCGGGTGCCACAGGCCAGGCTCGATCGCCACAAGCGCACCGCCGGGGCGCAGCAGTCGCGCCGCCTCGGTGAAGCATGGCGCGAGCGATCCCTGGAACGCGAGGTGGTGCAGCACCAGCCGGTAGAGCACGACGTCAAACGACGCGTCGGGCAGCTCGTCGAGCCGGCCGGCATACCCGACGTGGCCTTCGTCGGCGCGGCCGGCGGCCATCACGCCGGCCACGTGTTCGGGATCGGCGTCGACCGCCACGAGCCGCCACTGAGGGGCCGGAAACAGGTGCCGGCCCGGATGCCAGCCGGCGCCGATCGAGATCACGTCGCCGCGGCTGACAGCGAGCCGCGTCGCGAGCAGCCGGCGCTCCCGGTCCATCATGTGCGCGTAGTGGATCTCGAGCGTGGACTGCCGGCTCACGCGGTCGAGCAGGTTGCGGGAGGTATAGGGCTGGCTGGCTGCGGGGCCCGACTCTTGGACTATCTTCGGCTCCATGCGGGGTTCGGCAACGCTCGCGATCCAGATCGTCAACTACCGCACCCGTGCCTACCTCGAGCGCTGTCTGGCGACGGTCGTGCCGGACGCCGAGCGTAGCGGTCTCGATTACGAGCTGAACCTGCTCGACAACGCCTCCGGCGACGATCTCGACGATTTCGGCCGGCACTATCGCAACTGCCGAACCTTCACGGCGCCGCGGAACAGCGGCTTTGGCGGGGGCCACAACTGGCTCGCCGCCCGGACCGGCGCGTCGCACCTGCTGATCCTCAATCCCGACGTCGAGTTCCTCGCCCTCGAGACCACCAAGCGCCTGCTCGCCGTGGTTACCGGCGGCGACGAAATCAAGGCTGCCGGACCGAAGCTGCTGACCGCTGCCGGTACGGCACAGCCCTACGACCACGGGCGCTTGCACGGACTGAGGGCGCAGATCGCGCTGCGGGGGGGTCACGGCTACTGGCATGAGACCGATGTCCGCCAGGAGGTCGCGTGGGTATCCGGAGCGGTGCTGCTGATCGAGCGCGCGGCGTTCGGTGGCGTCGGCGGCTTTGACGAGAAGCTGTTCCTGTACAAGGAGGACGAGGATCTCTGCCTGCGGCTGCGCCGTGCCGGCGGACGAGTGGTCTATGAGCCCGGCGTGGTGGTCCGTCACCACGGCGAGGTGGTCGCGGACCGTCCGGACGAGTTGGCCCAGGCGTCAAGCTACTTCTTCGCCAAGCATTTCCCCAACCGGAGATCCCAGAAGGTGTTCGCCGCAGCCCACCAGGGGCTGGCCTACATCCGGCTCTGAGCGCCTCCGTGGCCACGGCGCCACCGTCTCAGCCGGTACGAAGTCCGATATCCCAGCTCGAGCCCGCGAAACACGGGAGCTCCGATCCTGGGGTGTGTGGCCAGAGCGAGAAGCGGCCGCTCGACACTCGCCGGCAACGCCCCGCCCGGTCCGAGCAGGCGAGCCGCATCCTCGCTGATCGCACCGTTCATCAGGCCGTAACGCCGCTGCACCGCGCTCGCGGGGGTCGCGGGCTGCTCGCAGGTCCGCTCGTATAGATCGAGCAGACTCGCGGCCGCGGCGTCCCAGGTCAGCCGCGCTCCGGCCGCGCGAATCACCTCGACGTTGCGTTCTCGCGCGGCCGGGTCGGACAGCAGGTGGAGCGCTGCGTCGGCGCTCAGCCGCGCGTCCCAGGCCACGATCGATGCGGCGCTGTCAGGAAGCAGCTCGCTCAGCGACGCGCCGGCGGCCCACATGCACGGGACGCCGTAGTCGGCGGCCTCGAACGGCACGAGGCCGAAGCCCTCGTCGATCGTGGGATAGACGACCAGCCCGGCGCGGTTTATCAGCCAGGCCTTTTCGGCATCGCTCACCACCCCCAGCTCGAGCACGGCATCGGCGAGCCGTGGCCGCCCCGACAGCGCCCGCCGCTCGTCCTGCGCCGAGGAGCCGGCGGCGACGCTGGGCCCGGCGAAGACCAGCCGGCCCCGCCAGTCGTGGCGTTGCTGAAGCTCCTCGAGCATGTGGAGCGCGAACAGCCGGTTCTTGTGGTGGTAGTCGTTGCCGATGCAGAGCATCATCTCGGCGCCGTCCGGAAGCCCCGCCGCGCCCCGCGGACGAACCGGCTCGCCGGGGGGCGCGGTTACGCGGTGATCGACGCCGATCTGCAGCACACTCGCGCGGTCGGCTTCGACGAGCTCCTCGTTGAGCGCGTCGTTGCGGGTGTGGGCCGAGAAGAACAGCACTCGATCCGCAACCGCGAGCGCGACGCGGGTCAGCTCTCGATAACCGTTCCAATCCTCCCGCGAGGCGAAGTACCAGGGGTTGTGGTAGCCGATCAGATCCTGGTAAGTGATCACAAGGCGGTCCGCGAGCCGCGTCAGGAAAACGAGGTCGCCGGGATTGTCGATCTGATAGGGGCGGTGCACGACGTCTGCCGGATCGTCGGTCCCGGTGAGGGCTTCTGTGTACGAGGTGAGGGCGATCCCGGGCAACGAGCCGAGCCGGCTTACGGCCTGGGCGCCGAGATCATCCGGGACGATGACCGACAGGCGCACCTTCCCTGTGCTCGCCAACGCCGCGATGAGCTCGAGCGTGTGAACCTGTGTGCCCGTCAACGGCGCGGAAAGAATCCGGGCGTCGACGACCACCGAGAAGCCGGTCAGCGCGCGTCGGGCGCAGTCCAGCGAACGCCTCAGCGCACCGGCGTGGTCGCTGCTCAGATTGCTCCGGGGCTCGTAGCCGACGGAGCCGTCGTGGCCGACTAGCACGTCATCGGCGAGGACGTGCGCGAGCCCGCTCTGGATGCAGCGCTGAGCGAAGTCCCCCTCCTCGCCGCCACCCGCGGCGAACGCGCCCGCGCAATCTCCGACGAGCTCGATCGCGCTGCGGCGCACATACCTGCACGCCCCGGCGTCACCGTCGAGGCGAGGCCGAAGCTTTAGCGACCGCGCGCGAACGGCGGCGGCAGCGTCATCGAGGCTTGATCCGCTGGGAAACCGTCCCAAGGCAAGCGCGGTTGCGGTCGCGACCCTGCTGTCCGCGTATGCCGCCTCGCGCAGGCCCTCGACCCATCCGGCGGCGACGACCGCGTCGGAATTCAGGAGGACGACGTCGGCCGGTGCCGTGATCGTGAACGCGTCGCCCTCCGCCCCGTCGCCGCGGCTCAGGTACAGCAGCTCGCGTGGGTGATCGAGCTCGCCGACGCGCTCGTCGACGAGTGCCGCTGACGACTCCAGATCCGCGAGATCATCACCGAACAGGGCGATCGGCACGTCGGCGGGGGTGTGGGCCAGCACGCTACGCAGGCAGGAGATCAAGGATTCGGACGGTCCGCGCATGAGAATGCACGCGATGACGCCGCCGCGCGGCGCTCCGACGCTCTCAGGCTGATCGATGCGCCTCACCTGCACCGAGGCGATTATCGCGCGCTGTCCGCGCCCTCAGGCTCGAACGCGCTCGCGACGCTCGGCGCTGAGCTGACGAGCGAATGCGCCGAGGAAGCGGGGGTTGTAGCGAAGGTAGCGCCGCCATAGGCGCCGTGGCTCATGCGCGAGGCGATAGGTCCACTCGAGGCCTGATGCCTGCATCCAGGGCGGCGCCTGCGGAACCAGACCGGCGTGAAAATCGAACGCGGCGCCGACGCCGACGAGCACCGGACAGTCGAGCGTCGGGCGCATCTGCGCCATCCACTTCTCCTGCTTGGGCACGCCGATCCCGACCCAGACGACGTCGGGCCGAGACTGGTTGATCTCGCTTACGACCGCGTCGCGCTCCTCGGCCGTCAGCGCGCGATGCGGCGGCGAGTAGCCGCCGACGATCTTGACGCCGGGATACCGGCGACGGAGGTTCAGCGTCAGCTGCACCAGCGCGCCCTGGTTGCGGCCACCGTAGAGATAGAAGCGCTGGCCGGTCACGGCCGCCTGGGCGTACGCCTGCGACATCAGCTCCGGCCCGTAGACGCGGGTTCGCAGGGGGTACCCCAGCGCCTTGATCGCCCACACCAGCGGCTGTCCGTCGGGAACGTTGAGCGAGGAGGAGTCGAGCGCCGCTCGGAGCTGGCGATCCTCGCCGGCGGCCATCACCGTGTGGACGTTGCACACGCACACGTAGCCGCGCCGGCGGCTTGCGACCATCTCGTCGATCCAGCCGAGCGTCTGCTCATAGTCGACCAGCGCCAGGGGCACTCCGACCACGTCTACCGTGGGCGGTGACTCGAGTCGGGTGGGACGGGGCTGGAGGGAAACCTCAGGGCGCATGATCGGTGGTCTGGCGGTCGGAACCGGAACAAACCTTAGTGCCGCTCGGCGCAGAAGCTCTCGCGACCGGAGCGGTCGTCGGCACCCACGCACTGAGGGACATTAGAGCTGGAACGTAGGCGGGACGCCGAGGTTGCGGTATTTGGTGGGGATTAGTCCCTGCGGCCGCCTCAACCGCGGTATGCTGTGATTGACAAGGAAGTCAAACGGGCCCGCGAGCATCGCCCCCTTTCTCGCGGGTCTCGGACGGCCCCCAGCCCTACCAGGGT
Organism: uncultured Solirubrobacterales bacterium; assembly: GCA_963723675.1. GTDB lineage: Bacteria > Actinomycetota > Thermoleophilia > Solirubrobacterales > Solirubrobacteraceae > Palsa-465. The sequence continues at coordinate 1,083,531 of CAVRRW010000001.1, forward strand.
CGTCCTTTAGTTGGGCCCGTGCCGCGCAATTGTGCGGTGCGGGCCCGGCTCTTCTCTGGCAAGCTCCACCGCGCATTGGACAGTCTCGTTACAGGCGGAGCCGGTTTCATCGGGTCGAACCTGGTTGACGCGCTGATCGCCCGCGGCGACCGCGTCGTGGTGATCGACGACCTCTCATCGGGCAAACGCAGCAATCTCGAGGACGCCGAGGCTCGCGGAGCGCAGCTGCACGTAGCCGATGTCCGCGACGTCGACGCGATCTCGGAGATCTTCTCTGCGGCCCGGCCGGCGCGCGTGTTCCATCTCGCAGCCCAGATCGACGTCCGGCGCTCCGTCGAGGACCCGGTCGGCGACGCGGACGCGAACGTGCTCGGCACGATCGCCATGCTGCAGGCTGCCCGTGCGGCCGGCAGCAGGCGTGTGGTCTTCAGCTCGACCGGGGGCGGGTTGTACGGCGACGCCGATGTGCTCCCGACCCCCGAGGACCACCCGATCAAGCCGCTCGCGCCGTACGGGCAGGGCAAGCACGCCGCCGAGGGCTACTGCGAGTTGGATGCCAGGCTGCACGGGCTCTCGACCGTCTCGCTCCGCTATGGCAACGTCTACGGTCTCCGGCAGGACGTCCACGGCGAAGCGGGCGTGGTCGCGATCTTCTGCGGCCATCTGGTGGAGGGCACCGCCCCGACCGTGTTCGGCGATGGACGCCAGACGCGCGATTGGGTCGAGGTGGGCGATGTCGTGCGTGCAAATCTGCTTGCAGCGGAGGTCGACGTGGTCGGTCCGATCAACATCGGCCATGGCCGGGAGACATCGGTCCTCGACCTGCTCGGCGCGCTGCGTAAGGCCAGCGGCGGGCGGACGCTGGCCGCGCCCGAGTTTGCGCCGGAGCGCCCTGGCGAGGTCAGGCGCAGCTGCCTCGACGTGACCCGTGCGCGGGACCAGCTCGATTGGGAGGCGCGGGTGGGATTAGGGGAGGGGTTGAGGCGGCTTCTCGCGGGACTGTGATTGCGGCTGGATTTCGACTGCGACGATCACGCGATAGTTAGGTGGCCGATCGCCACCTCGCACCGCGCGCAGAATGCGGGCGACCAGCCGGCGCGCGCGCGGGCGCCGGCTTCGCATCAGCGCCGTCAGCGGTCTGCAGGCCAGGCGCAGCGCGGCGGCGGGAATCAGGCTGTTCTCGGCAATGATGAGTCGGTCGTGCGCGGTGATGCTCTCGCTGCCCAGCGCGAGCACCGACCCGAAGCGCCTCGCAGCGTCCGCAACCTCGGCACGTGCCGGGAAGCCGTTCTCGAGATGCTCGACTAGCCATGGAGGGAGGCGTTGGAAGCGGCCCTCCAGGCGGGCGGCCAGCCGACGATCGGCCGCGAGTGCCTCTGAGCCGGAGGGGCAGGCGAGTATCGCGTACCTTCGTGCCACTCGGCATACCTCTGAAATCGCGAGCGCTCGGTCGGTCGCCGGAAGGTGCTCGAGCAGATCGATCGTGACGGCGACGTCAAACGTGCGGTCGGCGAAAGGGAGCGCGCGGACATCGCCGATCACCTGACCAGGCAGCGGAGCAGCCGGCGCGCGCACCGCCCCATAGTCCTCGAAGTTGGCATCGACCGCGGTCACCCGCCAGGCGGCCGGGAGCAGACTGGCGAGACCTAGGGAGCCGCTTCCGACATCGAGCAGTGTGCCCCCCGGACCTGCCGTACGGGCGAGAAGGGCCAAGACCGGCTCGAAGCGGACAAGATGATTTAGCTGACGGGTTCCCAGCACGCGGCGGCCGAGAACGATCAGGGCATCAGCGAAAGGGCTCTGACGAATCGACAATCCTCTCCTGAGGCGCAGGGCGGGAGCTACAGGTTCTCCGCGACGAGCGGCGCCTCGCGGGTGAAGACCCACCAGCCGAGCGCGAACGTCGCGATGATGATCGCGACGGCCAGCGTCACCGGACCGATGCCCCCGACCGTCACGGCCGACTTGAATGCGCTCGGGTCGATGAACGCATGGCCCATCTGCGTGAGCAGTGTCGCGATCGGGTTGATCAGCGCGATGTGCTGAAGCGTGGGGGAGAACTGCTTTCCGTACTGGGTCGCGACGTACATGATCGGAGAGCAGTAGAACCACGCTTGAGAGGTCACGTCCCAGATGGGCTGCACGTCCCGATACCGAACATAGAGCGCCGAGAGCAGCATCCCGATTCCGGTCGCGAACACGATGAACCCGCCTACGATCGGGATCATCTCGAGCCACCGGACGGTGGGCGTGATCCCGCTGGCCAGCGTGAACACGATCACCGCGATGAAGTTCATGCCGAGGTTGAACGCCGCCGTCAGCGACACGGATAACGGGATCACCATCCGCGGAAACCGGATCTTGCGCAGCAGCGACTCACGTGCGAGCAGACTGGTGACGCTGTTCGATGTCGCCTCCACGAAGTAGTTCCAGAGCACGATGCCGGTCAGTAGGTACACCCCGTAGTGGGGAACGCCCTTGCCGACCTTGACAATCTGGGTGAAGAACAGGTACAGGACGCCGAAGAACAACAGCGGCCGCATCAGCGACCAGACGTACCCGAGCACCGAGCCGAAGTAGCGCAGCTTGAAGTCGGTGCGGGCGAGCGTCATCGTCAGCGCGAGGAAGCGCTTGGCGCTGCCTCCGACTGCGGACGGTCCGTAGGCGGCGGCGTGCGTACTCACTGGCGCTCGATCTCGAGCGTGCTGGGCAGATCGGCAGCGCCCCCGCCAGCCCTCTCCGCGAGCACGATGATCGAGCTGCTCATGTGGATGTCGAACATGTCGGCACCAAGCCCGACTCGGGCCACGCTGGCGACCAGTCGGTAACGGCCTGGGGCCAGCCAGTTCTCGAACCTGATGCGAATCGTGGCGACCGTTCCGGCCTCGAAGCGACCCGTTGAGATCCGTTGGACCTCGGAGTTCGTCGCAAATACGAACTGGCCGGCGTCGTTCTGGAGCCTCGCCGCGAACATCGGGTCCTCGAGCTCGGTCAGAAAGCGCACCTGCATCCGGATGTCACACGGCTCGCCCTGGTTAGCGGTGACGATGACCTCTCCGTTCGGCGATTCGAACCACGCGTTGAGTACCTGGGCGGCGGGTGCCTCGTGCAGTGGCTTGAGGGTCGCCGGAGAGAGACGACCCTCTTCGCGATCGCGATTGAAGTTCAGATGGTTGTACTGCCGCGCGATCGACGGGGGGTCTCCGATGTCGACCATCTGCCCTCGTTCCAGCAGCAAGGCGCGGTCGCAATAGCGCTCGACCGCACCCATGTCGTGCGTCACGAACAGCACGGTGCGTCCGGCCTCGTGCAGGCGCGTGAACTCTTCGTAGCACTTCTGCTGGAAGGCGGCGTCGCCGACGGCCAGCACCTCGTCGATCAGCAGGATGTCCGGATCGACCTGGACCGCGGTCGCAAAAGCGAGCCGGATGTACATCCCCGATGAATAGTTCTTCAGCTTCAGATCGACGAACTCCTCGAGCTCCGCAAACGCGATGATGTCGTCGAACCGCTGCAGGGCCTGCTTGCGCGACAGCCCGAGCATGATCGCGTTGATGATCACGTTGTCCCGGGCCGGCAGATCGGGATTGAAGCCGACGCCGAGCTCGATGAAAGGCGAGAGCCTCCCATTAATCGCGAGCTGGCCTTCGTCGATCTCATAGATCCCTGCCAGGCACTTGAGCAGCGTGCTCTTGCCGCTGCCGTTGCGTCCCACGATCCCGAAGAATTCGCCCTGTTCCACCTCCACGGTTACGTCCTGGACGGCCTGGAGGAGGTCGAACGTCCGGGCGCGGAAAGGATGCAGGGCGCGCTCTTTCAGCGTGTGGTAGCGCTGGTGGGGCAGCCGGAAGCTCTTGCTGACATGCTTGACGGAGACCGCCGGCTGCACTCGCGCAGAGCCCTGCGTGCGATCGCCGGAACGCTCCTCGCTCAAGGTCGCGCTCACGGCGAAGACGGTAGCAACGAAGGTGGGCCTGGAACACTGCTACTTTGCGCGCCTTGGATGACCTCGAGCCAGGCGCGCCGTCATGACTCCGTCTCCGGAGGCGGCTCGCGCCTTCATCGAGCGCGCCGACTTCGTCTGGCATCAGCGATTCGAGCTGGTTCCCGGCGTCTGGACGCCAGGCGTCAGCTCGGTTCCGTGGCTCTGCGGTGCGGCGAATCTTCTGGCTGACCTCTCGGGCGCCACCGTCCTCGACATCGGCACCACGAACGGCGGCACCGCCTTCGAGCTCGAGCGACGCGGGGCCACGCGAGTCGTCGCGGTCGACATCTTCGATCCGGCCTGGTTTGGCGTAGGGGCCCTGACGGAGTTCCTCGGCTCGAGAGTCGAGTACGTGCGCACGTCGGTGTACGAGCTGACCGACCGCTTTCCCGAGCCGTTCGACCTCGTGATCTTCTGGGGCGTCCTCTATCACCTGCGTCATCCATTGCTCGCGCTCGACAACGTCAGAGCAGTGACCAGAGGCGAGGCGTCACTTGAGACCGCGGTCTGCGACCGTGAGCTTCCGCGCCGGCAGCGCCCTCGGTCGCTCGCGCGCTTCTATCGCCGCGATGAGCTCGCGGGGGATCCTTCCAACTGGTTCACACCGACGGTCACCGCGTTGGAAGAGTGGTGCATCTCGGCGGGGTTTGAGGTCGAGCGAATGGGAGCGTGGCCGGAACGTCGGCCCGGGCGGGCGATGGTGCGGGTGCGCCCGACCTTGGGACCAGCTGAATACGAGACGCTGTCCTACGAGCGGCCGCTTCGCTGTACCGTGCCGTGATCGGCCGGTCCGCTGGCGTGCCCAATCAGAGAAGCGTTTGAGGGCATCGGCGGGGATGGTTGACGACCACGCTCGGCCAGATCTTCGGGCCATTGGAACTCCTCGATGTCCGCTCGGGGCTGGGTCATCCGGAGCTCCCACTGATGGCCGCGGATTCCTGGCGGTATGGCCTCGGAGATCACGAGGCCGACGTCCGCCGCCGCCCGGCGGGTCCAGGTGCGGTCATAGATCACGGCGTTGCGCACGTCGTACTCGTTGATGAACAGCGTGTTCTGGTTCTCTTGCATCATCGGGAAATCGCGCTTGTCGAACAGAAACCAGGTCGTGAGGAGGATCCCGTCTGGTTCCAGGACGCGCGATAGCTCCGCGAGGTACGCCTCCGTCTGCACCTGGGTGAGGTGTGTGAATACCGACAGCGCGATCACCAGCGAGAACTCGTCGTCGCCGAACGGCAACGGAGCGTGCAGGGGCTTGCCCCTGCCTGGATTGAACGCGTTGTAGAACACGTCGTGGTGGCGGAATTCAAAACCGGCGGCATGAGGAGCCAGGTTCCGATCGCACCACTTGATCATTCCGGCGTGGAGGTCGAGTCCGACGTAGCACTCTGGCCGGGGACGCTGCTGGATGAGCTGACGAGCGACCCGGCCGCAGCCACAGCCGAAATCAAGGACGGTGCGGAACTGGTTCGACCTGAGCCCTGGGAACACGAGGTCGCCGTCAGGGTTATCGAACAGGCTCGGGTCGGTGGGACCGACGAGCGTGCGCATCTCGGGCGGAGGCAGCGGCAGGGCATCCGCCTTGGAGCTCTCGCGTCGGCGTCCAGGAACGAATCGCAAAGCCGGGCTAGCCTAGCGCGCAGGCAGCGGGAAGCCTGCCAACGGGTGGTACTTTTGCGCGCCGTGGACGTCTGCACGATCATCGCCAAGAACTACCTGGCGTACGCCCGTGTGCTGGCTCGATCCTTCGCCCGATGCCACCCGGACGGTCGCTTTTGGACGCTCGTCATCGACGAGTTCGCCGGCCGCATCGATCCGTCACAGGAGCCCTTTCGGCTGCTCACACCGGCCGACATCGGATGCGGACCGTTCATGAGCATGGCGATCCGCTACTCGGTGCTCGAACTGTCGACGGCCGTGAAGCCGTGGTTGCTTCGTCATCTGATGAGCGAGACCGGCGGGCCTGTCACCTACCTCGACCCAGACATCAAGATCTATGGGTCGCTCGCGCGCCTTGACGAACTGGCCGCCGCGCATGGAGTCGTGCTGACGCCGCACAACAGCACGCCAATTCCGGAAGACGGACGCATGCCGAGCCAGGTCGACATCATGATCGCTGGGGCATACAACCTGGGCTACGTCAGCGTGGCCCCCGGTGCCGAGGTGGATCGCCTGCTGGATTGGTGGGCCGACCGGCTGCGCCGCGACTGCCGCGTGGACCCAAGGTGGGGCTACTTTGTCGATCAGCGCTGGTTCGATCTCGCGCCCGGCTTTCTGGCGGATCTTGCGATCGTGCGAGACCCGGAGTACAACGTCGCCTACTGGAATCTTCACGGTCGGAAGCTGGAGCACCGCAACGGGCGATACCTGGTCGATGGCCGGCCACTGGCGTTCTTCCACTTCAGCGGGTTTGACGCAGAGCGCCCGTTGATGCTGAGTCGCTTCCAGGATCGGATCGACGTGCTAGCCGATCCAGTACTGGAGCAGATCCTCGCTAAGTACGCCAGCGAGCTGAGCGACGAAGGGCACGAGAGCAGCAGCAAGTGGCCGTACACCTACGAGACGCTGGGCGACGGGACGCGGTTGGACGACACCGTGCGGACCCTGTATGACGACTTCGCCGTCGAGCACCAGGAGGCGACGCCGTCTCCGTTCACGCCGGAGGGGGCCGGAGCGTTCATGCACTGGCTTGGACAACGCCCTCCGGATGCGCCCCCCGGAGTCAATCGCTTGCTCTTCGGGGCGTATCAGCGGCGGCCCGATCTTCGGGGGGCGTTTTCCGATCTCGCCGGCGCTGACCGTGAAGGGCTGCTCCGGTGGGCCGCCGAGCATGGGCAACGGCAGATCCCTGCTCTGGCACGGACTCTGACGTCTGCGGTGCAAGAGCCGGCGTCCTCGGCCGGGCAAGAGGCCGGCGATGGTTCCCTTCCTGAAGTCCCGACCGCTGCGCCGTCGGCGCCGCTACGCGACGCTCCCTGGGGGGTCAACGTGGTCGGCTACTTCCGCTCCGAGGTCGGGACTGGTGAAGCCGCGCGGCAGGTCGTATCGGCTCTGGAGGCCAGGGGGATACCGGTCCTGCCGATTCATGGTCAGACGATCCCGCTCAGCCGGCAGGGTCATTCCTACGAGACCGCGACCCCGGCCAATGCTGTGTTCCCTGTGAACGTGATCTGCATGAACGCCGATGCGCTCCCGGAGTTCGCCGGCCAGGCCGGTCCGCAGTTCTTCGCCGGGCGCTACTCGGTCGGGCTTTGGTTCTGGGAGGTGTGTCGCTTCCCGGAGCGCTGGCGTGGCTCGTTCTCGCTGCTCGAGGAGGTCTGGGCACCGACCAAACACGTTGCAGCGGCTCTCGAGCAGCTCGCGACGGTCCCGGTCACCGTCGTACGCATGCCGGTCCGAGCGCCGTCGTTTGAGCCGCGCTCCCGTGCCGAACTCGGCCTCCCCTCCGAGGGTTTCCTGTTCCTGTTCAGCTTCGACTATCTCAGCGTGTTCAAGCGCAAGAACCCTTTGGCCGTGATCGAAGCCTTCCGGGGGGCCTTCGCCGCCGGCGACGGTGCCCACCTGGTGCTCAAGTGCATCAACCACGAGCGTGATCCCGATAGCCACGCCGAGCTGCTCAGGCTGGCCGCCCAACACCCCGACGTCGAGGTGATGGACCGGTACCTGACGCCGTCGGACAACAGCTGTCTGACGGCCTTGTGCGACTGCTACGTCTCGCTGCACCGGGCCGAGGGATTCGGCCTGGTATTGGCGGAGGCGATGTCGCTCGGCAAGCCCGTGATCGCCACCGGCTACTCGGGCAACCTCGACTTCATGACCTCCGCCAACAGTCTGCTAGTCGATCACCGCCTGATCCCGATCGGTCTCGGCGCCGAGCCCTACCCCGCCGACGGAGAATGGGCCGACCCCGACATCGAGCACGCTTCGACGCTCATGCGTCAGCTGTTCGACGATCCCGCCGGCGCGCGTGAGCTCGGCGCCAAGGCGGCGGCGAGCATCGAGCGCACGCATTCGCCGGCCGCAGCGGGCGAGATCCTCTACCGCCGTCTTGAGGCGATCCGGGCGACCGGCCGCGTCAGGCGCGCTGCCGATCGGGAGCGTGTGGCCCCGCCGAGACTCGCGGCGCTCCCGCTGAGGATTTGGCAGGGCCCGGTACACCCCACGCCAGGGGCTCATGGACGAGCGAGGGAGCTGGCCCGTAGCGCGGCGCTGCGGGCGATGCGACCGTTCACCGCGTATCAGCAGGCCGTCAACATCGAGATCGCCGCGGCGCTCGAGGAGCTCAACGGTCGCCTGGCGGATCTAAGCTTGGAAGCACGCTCGGAAGCCGCCGCTGACCGCGCACGGCTGCTGGCTGAGCTGCGCATCAACCGAGGAAGTCCATCAGAGGTGCAGTCGCAGGGCATTGACGAGATCAAGCGGATTCTGAGGCTGCAAACGGACCGCGCTCTGTACCTCGCGATATCCGAGCTGCGCAGTCGGCATGCCTCGATCGCCGGCGGGCCGGGCGGTCGGCCGGAGACTCTCGATCTGACGGGTTATGAGCTGCGTGGGTTCTCCCAGAACGGGGAGGACGGAGTGCTGGCCGAAACGCTGCGACGAGTCGGCGCGCCGGGATGCTGCTTCGTCGAGTTCGGCGTTGAGTCGGGTCGCGAGGGCAACTGCGTGTACCTGGCCGATGTGGTCGGTTGGGAGGGCGTGTTCATGGAGTCCGACGATGACCATTCCCGTGTGCTGTCGAGCAAGTACGCGGCTCAGGCACGCGTTCGCACAATGCAGGCACGGATCAGCCCCGAGAACGTGGAGCAGGTATTCGAACGCGCCGGCGTGCCGCCCGAGCCCGACGTCCTGTCGATCGATGTCGACGGACAGGACTACTGGATCTGGGAAGCGATCGAGCGCTACCGGGCACGCGTGGTGGTGATTGAGTACAACAGCGCGCTGGACCCCACGCGGCGCCTGGTGCAGCCCAACGACTCCGATTGGGAGTGGGACGGTTCCGAGTTCTTTGGCGCCTCGCTCGGATCGCTGCGGTCGCTCGCGGAGCGCAAGGGATACCGGCTCGTGCATACCGAGCTGTCGGGCGTCAACGCCTTCTTCGTCCGAGCCGATCTTGCCGGCGAGTCGTTCCCGGAGCCGGCGGACATCGCGATGCGTGGAGCGCCGAACTACTTCCAAGCCGGTTATCGCCATCCGGACGCCCGGATCGGATGGCGCTATTTCGACCTGGACACTGGTGAACTGGTCGATCACGCGGACGCCTGCGCTCGTCGCGCGACGATGTCGTGACCCTCCAGGCATGGGGGGCGGCGCTCGCGATCGTGGCGTCGTCGCTCCTCCTCGGCAACGCCCTTAGTCTGCTTGGCTTCGGCAGTAGGGCGGTCGCCCCAGGTGTCGGGATGTCCTCGCTGATCGTGTTGTCGGCGATCGCGATCAGGTTGCCGGGGCGGGCCACGACCTCGGCGGTCGTCGTCCTGCTCGCGGTGCTTGCGGCGGCGGCGATAACTGTAAAGCGACTTGGTCGTGTGACCTTCCCTGTTGTGCCGCTCGTCGTCGGGGTGCTCGCGGCGGTCGGCGCGGCGATCCCGTTTATCGCAAACGGTCGAGTTGGCCTGCCCGGCGTCAGCTTCGACAACGACACGGCCGGGCATCTGATCTTCGCCGAGGCCCTGCGCTCACCGGTGACGCGTCGGCTGTACGGCCTCCCGAGCGGGTACCCGCTCGGGCCTCACAGCCTTGCCGACACCATCGGTAGCGGCCTGGGAATCCGCCTCGATCAGGCGTTCACCGGCCTGCTGATCTCGATCGTGATCGTGACGGCGATCGTCGCCGCGGCGGGGCTGCGGGGCGAGTCCGCATGGAAGCGAGTCGTAGTCGGCGTGCTCGGAGCCCTCGTCTACCTGGTCGCGGCCTATTACGCGGAGGGCGCCTTCAAGGAACCGATGATCGGCCTGTTCTTGCTCGCGATGGTCCTCCACCTAGAGAGGGTTCGCGCTCGGGCAGATGCCTGGTCACCCGATCGATGGCGCGATCTGGTGCCGGTGTCGTTGCTCGCAGCTGGGGGAATTTACGTCTACAGCTATCCGGCACTGGCGTGGTTTGGGTTGACGCTCGTCATTTGGCTGGCGGCGGAGGTTGCGCTCGATCGGAGGTGGCTCCGACGCTGGCGAGGGCGACTGCGGCAGCTCGCACGTCCCGCCGCGATTTCGGTGGGCCTGCTCTTGCTTCTGCTGGCATTCAGCACCCACCAGATCATCAGCTTTGTTCGCCAGGTGGGAGTCTCGCCGGCCGGGACAGGCGCAATCTCGACCGCAAACGTCGGAAACCTTGTGCACGCGTTGTCGCCCTACGAGGCCTTCGGAATCTGGAACAGCGCCGACTTCCGCCTTTTTCCGGCGAACACCTTTCACGCGGGCGAGTTGGCAGCGTTCGCCCTGGCGGTCCTGGTGATTGGCCTGGCCAGATCCCTGGAACGGCGCGAGTTGCTCATGCCGGCCGCAATCGCAGCGTGCGCGCTCATCTATTGGCGCTCGAGCCACACCCAGTCTGTGTACGTCACAGCCAAGGCGCTGGTGATTCCGGGCCCCGTCATTGTGGTGACCGGACTGCGCGGCCTCCTGCGCGCGCCGCCCGCAGCGGTCGGTTGGCTACTCCGGCTCATGGCGCTGGCGATGGGCGGCGCATTTGTACTGCTCGCTGGGTACTCGAGCTTTCAAGTCCTGCGAAACGAGCCGGTCTGGCCGGCCGAGTCCACGCAGGAGTTGCTCTCGCTGGACAGGATCACACGCGGCAACAGGGTGCTCTTCCTTGGGAGTAACGACTACGCGGAGTGGTTGTTCCATGACTCCGAGGTGAGCGAGTTGGGCACTGTTTCGCAGTCCCTCCGTCAGGCCGCTTCCAGGCCCAGCAAGCCGTCGGTCTACGGAAGCGCGGTTGACTTCGACTCCGTGGATTCGTCGACGCTCGACCGTTTTCGCTGGGTGATCACCACCAACACTCCATACGCAAGCCAGCCACCCGAGAACTTCCGACTCGTACGGCAGCTGCGGATGTATCGGCTTTGGGAGCGAACCGGCCCGGGCATCGCACGGCGGACCATCGAACCGTCAGGGGCCCCGGGAGCAATACTCAACTGCAACACTCCGGCGGGACGCGTCCTCAGCCGACAGACTGGGGTGGCTTCGGTGATGAGGGCCGCCCCGATCGTCACGCAGGTCTCCGTCTTGGCGCCCGGAGCGACACAGCAAGTCTCGATGCCGCTCGCGAGAGGACAGTGGGACCTGTCCCTGCAATACGTTAGCGCCGTTGCCCTGGAGCTAGACGTCGCGCCAAACAGCTGGCACATGCCCGCATATCTCGACCGCCCCGGACCCTTCTTCTCGATCGGGTCGGTTACCTCGCACGGCGCCCCGACGACGGTAACGATCCATGCGGATCGACCGTCGTTGATCACCGGCCCGAGTCTGGGACCGCAGACAACAGAGCTTGTAGCGACCCCTCGTCCGGACACGCGCGAGCTGATTCCGCTTACTCGCAGCTGCGGTCGCTACGTCGACTGGTTTCGATTGTCGTGAAGCGACGGCCGTGAAACCCGACGATCGGCAGGCGGCTTTGCGTCAAGGAGGCCGGATGAGCACAGTCACAGCTATTGTTGTCTGCTACGACGAGAGCATCGCCACTGTGCAGGCCGCGATTGATGGCCTGCTCTGGCAGAGTCGTTCGCCCGACGAGATCCTAGTCGTGGATAATGGCGGCGGGCGCTTGGCGCGCCAGCTCGAGCACCATCACGTGCAGGTCAGGCCCATCGTCGCACCTCGGAACCTCGGCTACCCTCCTGCCATCAATTTTGCCGCGGCCGAAGCGAGAGGCGATTATCTTCTCTGCCTGAATCCTGACGCGGAGGCCGAGTTTGATTGCCTAGAGCGACTGGTGGCCACAGCCGACGCAGATCCGGCCATTGCTATCGTCGGCGCCCAGATTCTCCTGAGCGATCATAAGACGCGCAACGCAGGCGCCAATCCAGTCCATCCGACCGGGATTTCGCCGGCTGGCGGCTACGGCCTACCGCGGGAGGAGGGCGCGCCCCGCGACGTACTCGTGGTTTCCGGCGCGTGCTGCCTGATCCGCCGAAGTGCATTCTTCGAGCTCGGCGGATTCGTCGACGAGTTCTTCCTGTACTACGACGATGTCGATCTTGGATGGCGCGCGAATCTGCATGGGTACCGCGTGGTCTACAACCCCCGAGCGGTCGTTGCCCACTCTTATACATTCGACCGCCGCGGGAGAAAGTGGTTCTATCTCGAGCGCAACCGGCTGTTCACCGTCTTCGCCAATTACCACTCTCGGACCCTTGTGATCTTGGCGCCGCTCCTCTTGGCGTCTGAAGTCGGCCTGATCGTCGTTGGGGCCATCCAGGGCTGGCTTCCGCAGAAGCTCGGCGCTTACGCGTCGCTGTTGTCCGTGTGGTCGCAACTACGAGCTCAACGCAAGCGCGTCGCTCAATGTCGCCGCAGATCGGACCGAGAGCTATTTAGACTGTTCGAGTTCCGGCTGGACTCGGTCCTGATTCCGCGCCCCTGCGTCTGGATCGCCAACCTCGTGACGGTGCCATATCTTCGCCTTGTTTGGCGACTCACCGGATGAGATCGTCCGCTGAGTTGCGGCCGGGGGTGTGGTCGGCGCTTCAGCGTCCGGCGACGACGAGCAAACGCGTCCGGTTTGGCCCGTGCTCGACCTGGTCGAACGCCCGCACCCGCAAACCTGCTTGGGCGACAATCCTCTCGACCTCAGGCCGCTGATATGAGTGGACGAACGTTATGTCGTCGTGCTCAAAGTATGCGCGCGTTCCTTCAAGGAGATCGAAGATCACTCTGCCACCATCAGTCATCGTCGATCCACAGTTCGCCAGTGTCGCCTCGAACGTCGGATAGAAATGCTTGAAGGTTAGAGACGACATGCCAACATCGAAGGCTGGAAGTGGTACAGAGCTGGCGTCGCCCTGAATGAAACTGATCCGAGGATCGGCGAATCGCTCACGCAGATACGAGACATTCTGCTCAGATAGGTCTACCCCGGTATAGCTGGCGAACGGCAAGCCTTGCTCGAGGTACGCGGACAGGAGCCTCCCGTATCCTGGTCCGATTTCGAGCAGCCGGCTGTCGTCCGCCAAATCGGCATGCTCGGCGAGCTTTGTGACGAAGCCGCGACCACTGAGGGCTTCACCCCACGTCAGATCGAGTTCGGGGCGGGCACCCCGCCAGCGTGACTGGGAGCGTGCTTGCGCTTCTGAGGAGACGTCGGACGGGTCGACCTGTCTACGTCCAGCTAAGAATTGGAGCGCGCCCACGTCGTGAAGGCGAAAACGCACTGCAAGCGGCGCAATCCACGTCGTCAGGCGCCCTCTGATGTCGCGCAATATCACCACGAGCAGTCGGCGAGTCTAGCGGCGATAACCTGGTTTGGGTTCGCGCGCCTTCGGGGTCGCATGTCCCGGCTCGCTGCCGGTAATCTCATGCTCGATGAGCACAGAGCCGAGTTCCTCGAAGCAATTGAAGAACCGGGTAAACGGCCTCGTGCCGGACGCACCGGATCCGGATCAGCTGATCCTCGTGACGGGCGGAGCGGGATACATCGGCTGCGTGCTCGTGCCGCGCCTGATTGAGCGCGGATACCGCGTTCGAGTGCTCGATCGGCTGTACTTCGGCGCCGAGGCGCTAGCGCGATTTCGGCACGACATCGAGCTTATCGTGGGCGACGTGCGAGAGCTGCCAGAGCCGGCCCTTGACGGCGTCGACGGCCTCATCCACCTCGCCGGCCTCTCGAATGACCCGACTGCCGAGTTCAACCCTGAGGCGAACTGGCAGATGAATGCCCTGGCGACCGAGCACCTCGGCCGGATGTGCGTCGAGCGCGGGATCGAGCGATTCGTGTTCGCGTCATCCTGTTCGCTGTACGACGGTCTTCCCCCCGGCATCCACGATGAATCGACCGTGGTCGAGCCGAGAGCGGCATATGCCCTATCAAAGCGCTACGCGGAGGAGAAGCTGGTCGAGCTCGCCGACGAGGGTCTCGTACCGGTACTGCTCCGTAACGGAACGGTCTATGGCCATAGCCCGCGAATGCGATTCGATCTGGTCGTCAACACGTTTGTCAAGGACGCCCTCGTGAGCGGGCGTCTGTCCTTGCACGGCGGCGCCTGGATGTGGCGGCCGCTGGTCGACGTGCGCGATTGCGCGGACGCGATGATCGCTGCCTACGAGGCACCGCCGGAGCTCGTCCGTGCGGAGATCTTCAATGTCCTACATTCCAACTACCAGATCCGTGAGCTGGCGATGCTGGTAGCGGGGTCGGTGCAGCTCGCGGGTCGGCCGATCGAGCTCACAGAGGTGGAGGCACCGGCGCTCGTCCGGGACTACGAGTGTGCCAACGCGAAGCTCTCCCGAGCGCTCGGATTCATTCCGCGTCGTTCGGTTCTCGAGGCGGTGTCCGAGCTGTTGAATCACATTGACGTCGGGAATCGGGCGTATCTGACCGATCCGCGTCACTACAACATCCGCTGGTTCGAGTTGCTGACCGAGCTCAAGCCTGCGCTCGACAGGTTTGAGAGGGTGTTGTGAGGGCACTTATCACCGGTGGCGGGGGCCAGCTGGCATCCGATCTCCAGAGCCACCTGGGTCGTACCGCGGTGAGCCTCTCCAAGAACGAGCTCGATGTGACCGACCGTGATGCGCTCGATGCTGTCGTCGCGCACACGCGGCCGGACGTGATCTTCAATTGTGCGGCATTCCATAATCTGGAGCAATGCGAGGCGGACCCAGCTCGTGCATTCGCAGTGAACGTCGAGGCGGTGCGTAACCTGTGCCGATACAACGCGAAGTTCGTGCATATCTCCACGAACTATGTGTTCGATGGCCGCGGCACTGAGCCCTACAGCGAGGAGGATCTTCCGGCGCCGCATTCGATCTACGCCATCAGCAAGCTCGCCGGTGAGCACGTCGCCCTCGCTTACGGCGAGCATGCGTTGGTCGTTCGAACGGCGGGCCTGTATGGGCTCCATGGCAGCGCATCGAAGGGGGGATCCTTCGTTCAGCGGATGCTGGCGCGCGGTGAGCAGACTGGACACCTCACGGTGGTCGCCGACCAGCACCTCCAGCCCACCTACACGAGCGATCTTGCCGAATCCCTAATCGACGCGGTCAACCAGGGCGCAGCCGGATTGGTGCATTTGACGGCAAGCGGCGCTTGTTCCTGGCACGAGTTCACCGGGGCGATCGTCGCATTAGCGGGCCTCCACGTAACAGTGGAGGCGGCGACCACAATCACCTCTCCTGGAGGCGTGCACCGGCCGCTGAACGGTGTGCTCGCTCGCCCGCGGGCGGACGCTCTCGGCCTCGGCTACCTTCCGGATTGGCACGACGGGCTCGAGCGGTACATGGCTCGAGCGGGGCTGGTTACTACAGCTGCCTACCTCGGTGAGTAGACGAACGGTAAATCGCCGGCGACGTCGCGTAATAGCGGGGCGTTCGCGTCGCGTGTTGATGGCACAAGGTCGAGTTGCTCCGGCCACGCGATTCCGACGTCTGGATCATTGTACTTGATCCCACGCTCGGTCTCGTCAGCATAGTAGTTACTCTGCTTGTAGATCACGTCCGCGATCTCGCTTAGCGTGCAGAAACCGTGCGCGAATCCGATCGGGCAATACGCAATCCGCATGTTGGCGTCAGTGAGTTCGAACGACTCCCACTCACCGAACGTCGGCGAACCGCGCCGGATGTCAACGACCACGTCGAGGATTGCGCCGCGTGCACACCGGACCAATTTCGCGGCACCCATGCCCACCTGGTAGTGCATTCCGCGAACCACTCCGGCTCGCGATCGCGACTGGTTGTCCTGGACCATCTCGTTGGGGATGCCGAACTCGCCGAAAGCGCTTCTGCGATAGGTCTCACAGAAGAAGCCTCGGTCGTCGCCGATGATCTTCGGCTCGATCAGCATCGGACCATCCAGTCGAGTCTGCAGGCGGCGCATCTGATCCTCGGCGGCGAGTCTACCTGCGACCTCGGGAGTTATGCTGCCCACGAGTTGGTGCGACGAGTCCGATTCCCGCAACCTTTGGCCGTACCTTGCGTTTCGAGTCCTTAGAGTGAGCACCGATTCCTCATACCTGGCCGTAGTCCCGGCTTACAACGAGTCGATGACGATCGCCGGCGTGATCCGGGCGCTACGGGAGAGGGCGTCTGACTTCGATCTGCTCGTGGTTGACGACGGCTCAACAGACGAAACCGCCGAGATCGCGCGCCTGGCCGGTACCCGGGTGCTCAGGCTGCCGTTCAACGTCGGCATCGGCGGCGCCGTCCAGGCCGGGTTCGTCTATGCGCGCGACCACCGCTACGACTTCATGGCTCAGGTGGACGGGGACGGTCAGCACGAACCGGCGGAGCTGGAGAAGCTCGTGAGGGCGATGAACAACTCCCCTGGCGCGGACATGGTCTGTGGATCACGCTTCCTCACCGATGAATATCGTTATCCCGCGCCGGTCAGCCGGCGGACCGGGATCCACCTGTTCGCCGCGCTGTTGTCGCGGGTCGTCGACGGCCGCGTCAGCGATCCGACATCCGGCTTTCGGCTGTACAACCGCAGGGCGATCGAGCTGTTCGCGCGTGATTATCCGCACGACTATCCTGAAGTCGAGGCGGTGTTGATGCTGCATCATCACAGGTTGCGTATGCGTGAGGTACCCGTGAGGATGTACGCCCGTGGTGGCGGCGTCTCGTCGATCAGCACCGGCAAATCTGCGTATTACATGGTCAAGGTCTTGCTCGCATTGCTGGTCGGCCTCGGTCGACGGCGTCCCGTTGTCGACCCCGGGGACCGAGCGCCCGTGACCGCCGAGGGCGTTTGATGGACGACCGGATCCGGCTCGTCGCGATTCTCGGCTCGGCCCTGCTGTTCATCGTCGTCCTCGAGATGGTTCGTCGGCGTCGTCTGATGGAGCGCTACGCGTTGCTTTGGCTGCTCTCGGCCGTGGTGCTGCTGGTGCTCGGACTCTGGCGCAATGCGCTATTCCACCTCAGCAGAGCGATCGGGGTCGTCTATCCGCCCAACGCGCTGTTCTTCGTTGCGTTCGGCTTCGTCCTGCTGCTGCTCCTGCACTTCTCCTCGGCCGTGTCACGACTGAGCGATCAGACGAAGGTCCTAGCGCAGCGCCTGGCGCTGCTCGAGGAGCGCCTACGGCGTGCCGAGGAGCGAGGAGCACGGACGGCCGGCGACTCCGAACCGGAGCTCGCGCCCGAGGCTTCCGAGCGCGAGCGGTCGCCGTACGCGCGGATCGCATCTGACTGAGCCTAGTCAGGAGCCCGATGAACACGAAGTTGCTCGACGTGCTCGCCAGCCCCAGCGACCGCTCACTGTTGGTCCTGGGGGAAGAGCGGGCACACGATGGTGAGGTCGTGGACGGCACCCTCGCTGCGGCCGATGGGCGCAAGTTCGGCATTGCCGACGGCGTTCCACGGATGGCGCCAGCGCTTGAGAGCGCGGATGAGCAAGCCGACACGAGAACGACATTTGGAGCAAAGTGGGGGACGATCTCAGACGATGAGCGAGCCCGCTTGGCGGACTTTCAGCATCGCTGGTTCGAGCAGCGTTTCGGATTCGGGGATGAGAACGGCCTCGTCGGAGAGTTGGATGGGGCGCGCTGGGTCATCGACGCGGGAACGGGACCGGGCATCCAGGCTGCTCGTCTCGCGCGCGTGAGCGGAGCCCATGTCGTGGGCATGGATCTCAGCGAGTCGGTCTTCCGCGCTCGACGTACATTCGCGCTCGGGCGCGAGAATTTGGACTACGTCCAGGGCGACATCCTGAACCCGCCATTCCGCCGCCACGCATTTGATTTCGTCGTCGCCGACCAGGTCCTCCACCACACCCCCGACTGCGTGCGAGCGTTTCACGCGATGGCCGAACTCGTGCGGCCTGGCGGCCAGATCGCGGTGTATGTCTACCGCGTCAAGCCGCTCTTGCGGGAGCTCGCAGACGAGCATGTGCGTGAGATCACGACGAAGATGTCAGTCGATGAGTGCATGTCGTTTAGCGAGCAGGTGACGGAGCTGGGACGCGAACTCTCGCGCCTCGACGCAAAGGTCACCTTGCGCGACGGAATTCCGCTACTGGGTCTCGATCCTGGCGAGCACGACGTGCAGCGCCTGATCTACTGGACCTTCTTCAAGTGCTTCTGGAACGAGGAGCTCGGCGAAGGGATAAGCAACCTGGTCAACTTCGACTGGTACCACCCGCCGTACGCATCCCGTCATACCGAGGATGAGGTTCTCCTCTGGTGTCGCCACGCGGACCTCGAGGTCGTTCACCTCGATGTCATCGAGAGCGGGATAAGCGTCCGAGCCAGACGGCGTGGCTAGACCATTGATCGAATATCGATGGTGTGAGGCGTCGCTGCCGCATATAGTGAGGCGGGGTAGTCATTGCCTGTCCGGCGCCAAAGGCACCGAGATGAGCCCTTCGAGGACGAGTCGTGCGATTCGCCGAGGGTCGTGGTGATGTTCGACGAAACGTCGTCCGGCGACGCCGAGGTTCGCGCGGCGCGCGCAATCTTGGACTAGAGCCAGCAGGTCATCCCGGAGCGTAGCGGCCGTTGTGCGGACGATTGGAAGCTCATCACCAAATGGGTTGTCGCCTGGGACCTCGTCCTTGATGTAGCACAACACAGGTTTGCCGAGCGCCATGGCCTCCACCGCAAACCCGCCGTACCAACCGACCCGGACCTGGTCGATAGCGATGTCCGCCTGTGCGTAGCGAGACAGCGCCTCATGCCGCTTTACTCCCTCGACCAGATCCAGGCGCAGCGACACGCCATTGGCCCGCAAGTGCTCGACCGCCCCGATCACTGCGTCGGTCCCCTTCGCGCCGCGATTCGACGGGCCGTGCACGATCGTGAGTTCGCCATCGGCTCGCGGAGGGATCGGCTTCACTCGGCGGGGATCGAAGCTCGCGTACGCGCAAAACGAAGCTCCAGGCAACCATTGGCGAAGGTCCGGGTTGAGGTAGAACACACGATGGGCATAGCGGAGCATCCGTGCCCGTGCGTGTCTGCGGCGCCGCTCGACCGCATCCCACGCGTGAGCTGGGGGCGGCGCGGACCACTCACCCGGTGGGCGCGCATCGTCGCCTTGGAAGGTGGCGATCACGATCTTCCCCAGCCGCCGCAGCAGGGGCAGCTCGTCGATAGCCACCGGCAAACCCCATCCGGGCAGCAGCGTCGTCCCGAAGTTGAAATGGAACACGTCGTAGTGGCGGGCGGCGGTGGCAAGAAACCGCAGGCGAGTCGGCGCTGTGCGCCATGCGGGAAGACCATCGCGGACGAACGAGCGATCGACCTCGAACCCGAATGGGTTCGGTTCGAAGATGACCACCTCGCTGTCGAGGCCGAGTTCACGTTCGGCGTGCGAGAGCCCGATCGGATGGCCGCCCACATTCGTCGGCGTGTGGAGAATCCGCACGCGCTCTAAGCTAACGCGCATCGTTGGATCGAGGCTGACAGGAGGCGCCCGCGCGACCCGCCTGTGGCCTGCGGTTCGGGGAGCCGTACGTGTCGCTGTGGCGCCCTTCGGTCTGGCTCCGCTGGGAGTGATCGCGCTCGTGGA
This sequence comes from uncultured Solirubrobacterales bacterium, assembly GCA_963723675.1. Taxonomy (GTDB): domain Bacteria; phylum Actinomycetota; class Thermoleophilia; order Solirubrobacterales; family Solirubrobacteraceae; genus Palsa-465. The sequence continues at coordinate 1,103,166 of CAVRRW010000001.1, forward strand.
GGGTGTTCGGACTCGTCGCCGTCACCGGCGCGGAGCCGCTCCGAGGCTGCTGTGGGGACCCACGCCCCTGATCTCGCTCAAGTACTGGTCGGCGGCGATGCGCGCGAGAGGTTATGAGTCTCTGACCTTGGCGGATGGCTTGATGTCGATCAATCGCCGCGACGACTTCGACGTCCACCGCGAAGATTTCCTTGGGACGGCGCGCACCTGGGAGGCGGTTCGTGATTTCTTCGTCTTCGCGTGGGGTCTTCGCCGCGCCGACGTGCTGTTGACCTTCTTCGACGGTGGGCTTCTTCGCCACACCGGTCTCCGTCGACTCGAGGGCCCGCTGCTGCGCCTCGCCGCCAAGCGGCTGATCGTGTTTCCGTACGGCAGCGACATCGCCGTTCCGGGGTACCTGGGAGTCGTCGAGCGGGCGCTGCTGATCGACTATCCCGAGATCGCGGATCGCGCTCGGGCCACACGCCGACGCGTCGACTACTTCTGCCGCTGGGCGGACCTGGTGATTCGCAACCACCAGTACGGCTATCTGCCTCGGGCTGACGTCGTGTGGCCAACGCAGATGGCTGTTGATACCGAGCTCTGGAAGGGGGACGGACGCGCTTCCAGGGCAGACGGCGCGGATGGAGAGGTGGTCGTCGTGCATGCGCCCAACCACCGGCACATCAAGGGCACCGACCGGCTGCTGCAGGCGATCGAGACCCTGCGCGCCAGGGGCCTACAAATACGACTCGACGTGATCGAACGGCGCCCTAACGAGGAGGTGCGTGCGGCCGTCCATCGTTGCGACATCGTCGCCGAGCAGGTCCTCGCCGGTTTTGGAATCTTCGCCATCGAGGGCGCGAGCGCAGGAAAGCCGGTCCTATCTGCACTCGGTTGGATGCCAAAGGAGTTGCGCTCGAGCGTCTTGATGAGCAATTGTCCGTTCGTCGACGTCGACGCCGAAGGTCTGGAGCCTGCGCTCGAACAGCTGGTGAGAGAGCCCGCTCGGCGAGAGGCACTGGGTCGGGACGGACGCGAGTTCGCGCTCCAACACTGCTCCTATGAGGCCACCGCTCGAATCTGGGCCGCGCTGATCGATCACGTGTGGAAAGGTGGGCCGCTTCCCGAGGTCCTGGTCCCCGACGAGGATCGGACGTCCTAAGCGCGTGTGCGGCATCGCTGGAATCGTCGGGGCGCCCCCCCCAGAACAAGCGATCCTCGCGCGGATGGCACGGGCCATGATTCACCGCGGACCTGACGACGAGGGAATCTGGACCGATGGCATCGTGGGATTCGCGTTCCGGCGTCTGGCCGTGATCGATCTCGATCCCCGCTCGAACCAGCCACTCCACTTCGCAGGCCTGCACCTGACGTTCAACGGGGAGATCTACAACTACCGGGAGCTACGCCGGGAGCTGGAGGGGCTTGGTCACAACTTTGTGACCGAGGGAGACGGAGAGGTGCTCCTCCACGCTTGGCGCCAGTGGGGAGCCGGCGCGCTCGATCGGCTGAATGGGATGTTCGCGCTCGCCGTCTGGGACGAGCGGGATCAGTCGCTGACGCTGGCCTCCGATCCATTCGGCGAGAAGCCGTTGTACTACTGCGGCGACTCCGGACGGCTTGTGTTCGCTTCGGACATCCGAGCTCTGATCGAGGCCGTCCAGGGGGTAGGCACCCCGGACGAACCCGCGCTCGAAGTCTTCGTCGCCCGTAACCTGATGCCTGCTCCCGATGGCAGCTTCTTTGCCGGCGTCAGGCGGCTGCCCGCGGCCCATGTCCTGCATTGGCGCGAGGGCAGGATCGGGGTGTCTCGCTACTGGACGCCTCAGCGCGTCGACGTTCCCGGGCGCTACCAGGACGCCGTCATGGAGCTTCGGACGTTGCTCGTCGACTCGATTCGGCTGAGGCTTCGCAGCGACGTTCCGGTTGGCACCTCCTTGAGCGGGGGCGTGGACTCATCGGCGGTCGTTGCGCTGTCCGCGGAGCTGGGGCGCGACCATCGCCGGCACGCTTTCACGGCGCGATTCCCCGGCTATGAGCGCGACGAATGGATGTATGCAGACCAGGTCGCAGCTGCCGTCGAGGTAGTCGAGCATCATGCCGCCGAGCCCAACGCCGACCAGCTGGCGGACGATCTCGAAGCGCTCGTGCGCGATCAGGAGGAACCGTTCGGATCCACTTCGATCTACGCTCAATGGCGCGTGATGCGGGCCGCGCGCGAGGCCGGTGTTGTCGTGTTGCTCGATGGTCAAGGAGCCGACGAGCTATTCGGTGGCTACCCGTGGATTGTGGGGACCGCCGCGGTGGCGCGGGGCCCACGCGCCGCGATCCGCGCTTTGCACGCCGGTGGGTGGCAACGCGAAGCGACGATCAGGGCGTTAGCGGGCGCCGCGCTGCCAGATCGGATCGCCAGCAGCTACCGGCGGCGTCGGGCGAGCCCCTACGTCACCCGCGACACGATCGATCGCACGCTCGACTTCACGCCTCCCGTGCCCGGCTTCTCGGGAGGATCGATCATGCGGCGGGAACTGCTGCTCGAAGCATTCGTGACCAGCCTCCCGACACTGCTGCGGTACGCCGATCGGAGCAGCATGGCGCATGCTCGCGAGGTGCGCCTGCCTTACCTCGACCGGCGAGTCGCCGAGTTCGCACTTTCACTTCCTGCGGGGTTCCTATGTCGAGATGGCGTGACGAAGCGGATCCTGCGCGACGCTGCCCGCGGGTTCGTCCCCGACTCCGTGCTCGCGCGGCGCGACAAAGTCGCATTCGAACCGCCGGAGGGACGCTGGCTGTCGACCCCCGCCTGGCTACAGAGGATCGCCGACGTGCTGCTTGATCCTTCGACAACAGCCCGGGATATCTACGACGCCTCGGCGATGGAGACCGATCTCCGTAGCCGGGCGTGGCGCGACCATCAGGCCGTGTGGCGGGCGTTCTGCGCCGAGGTCTGGCGCCAGTCCTTCCGGCCTGGCTGAGCGCGCGTTCGGCTGAGGCCGTTGCGAGGCTACCTCGAGGACGTGCTCGTCGCGCAGATCGCCCATCGGTACCTGAGGTCGGCGACTGTATCAGCGGGCGGATCTACGACCGCCGTCTGGCGATCGCTTGCTCGACCAGCTCGGCCATCTCGGCTGCCAGGGCAGGGTAGGCAAACGAAGCGACCGCCTCCGGCCGAGGCCTGGGGAGGTTGTCGGGGGCGTCGGCGAACTGCCGCAGGGCGGCGGCGACTGCGGCGGGATCGTCGCGTCCTACCGCGATGCCGGCTTGCGCGCGTTGGACGATTCCGGCCGCGGCGGTGTCATCGCCGATCACGAGGATCGGCCGTTGGGCGGCCAGGTACTCATACAACTTCCCAGTGGCCACGCCGGTCTGCTCGGGGCCGGTGATCACGAGCAGGCCGTCGGCGGCGCTCTGGACCGCGAGCGCCATCTCGTAGGGCACCGGTCCGGTAAGTCGGACACAATCGGCTAGGCCGGCGTGCTCCACCGCGTCTCGCTCGCCGGCAGCGACTGGGCCGACCAGCACTATCTCCAGGCGCTGAGCCACGTCTGGCGACGTCTTGCGCAGCGTCTCCAGCGCCCACAGCAGCGGCTCGAGTGAGCGGCTGCCGTATGCGAGGTTCCCGGTGTGAACGAGCGAGCGTCGCCCAGGCGACAGCAGCTCATGCAAGCGCCCTGCCCGCACGGCGACCGTGTCAGGATCAAAGCCGTTAGTGATCGTCGCGACCGGGCGCGCAAAGCGGGCTCCGAGGTCCTTCGCGATTGGGTCCGTCACTGCACTGACGGCATCGGCCCGGCCGACCACGAGCCGCTCCAGAGTGCCGTCGAGGCGATCGAGCGAACGCATACTCGGATGCGGCCGGTCCGTTCGCTCGAACGACCAGCCGTCCCTGAAGTCCGCCACCCACGGGATCCCCCGCCGCTGCAGCACAAGGCCGATTAGATGCCCGGACTGCGGCGGCGACGTGGTGATCACGCAGTCAAAGCGCTGTCGCCTCATCAGCGCCAGGGCTCGCGGTAGCGCGAAAGGCACCCATCCCACGACCTCCAGATCCGGGATCACCCAGGCGGCCAGCGCGCTCGGCTCTCCGGCGTAGGCTCCCGTCGCTTCCCCCTTGAGGGCTGCGAAGCTGCCCCGGCGCCAGTTGAGCGGGCTGACCAGGAGATCGCGCGTCCGAATCGTGAGCACGGCGCCAGGGACCCCACCGGAGCCGCACATGGCCGACGTCAGCACAGTCACCCGGTGGCCGATCCGCGCCAAATGTTTGATCAGCCCGGCGGGTCTGCGGGCCGCCGACATCGCTACGGGGGGCGCGATGTGCGCGACGAAGAGGATCGAGCGGGGCGGCACCGCATGATCGTAACGTTGTCTTTGCGACGATCTCGCAGTGTCCGCCAGGTCCGAGCACGACGACGTCACAGTCGTCATCCCGTGCTTCAACTACGGCCGGTTCCTCGCCGATGCGCTCGACAGCGTCCGCGAGCAGGAGGGCGGATCGCCACGGATCCTCGTTGTCGATGACGGCTCGACCGAGCCCGACACCCAGGCGATACTCGGTGCGCTGGCCAGCGATGTGGATCTTCTGCGCCAGGCCAATGGGGGCCTCTCCGTTGCTCGTAACGCGGGATTTCGCGCCGCGAGTTCGGCATTGCTGATCGCGCTCGACGCAGACGACATGCTGGCGCCCGGTGCACTGCGCGCGCTCAAACGAGGCTTGGCAGCTGATCCGGAGGCCGGATTTGCCTACGGCGTCACGCGGTTCTTCGGTGACTGGTCGGGCGACATGACGATGCCGGCGTGGGACCCCTATCGCCTCCTGTACCGCCACACTGTCGGGCCCACTGCGCTCACTCGGCGCGAGCTGTTCGACGATATCGGCGGTTACGACGTCGAGATACCTAAGGCGATCGTGATGGGCTACGAGGACTGGGAGTTCTGGCTTCACGCGCTCGCGCGGGGGTGGCACGGAGTCAAAGTGCCGGAGGTGACGTGGCTGTACCGACGCCACGGCACCACGATGCTGTCCGGTGCCCGCCGCGAGTACCGCCGTTGGTACCGAGCTCTTCGTGCGAAGCATTCGGACCTGTATCGCCGTCGCAGCGAGCTGGCGCGCGAGAGCGACCTTGGCATGGTGGGCCGCTCGGTATATCGCTTCTACTGGGGGCCACGGCCGGTCCCGGCGGCAATCGAGCGGTGTCTGCAGAGCCTCCTCTGGGCCCGGCGGTCGCAGTGAGCGGCCGGAGGCGGCACGGCTAGGCCGTGTTCGTCATCGGCGCCTACAGGCTGCTCGGAAGCCTACTCGTCAGCACGCTCGTCGAACAGAGGGCCGCAGCCGACCATGCTCAAACGGGATGGCGTCGCCGCGCCGGCGCTTGACTTGGAGGACGACGCGCTTGAGGGATGTCTCGCGCGCAAGAACAATCGCGGAGCGGTGACGTCGTCACGGGCTCGGCGTCGCCTCTGCGCGCGGGACGACCGGCCGGCGGAGCAGGCTTTGCCGCATGTGGTGAAGCTCCTCGAGCTCGGAGGCATCAAAGATATGCAGGGCGAACAACCCGGCTGCGAACGTCGCAAGAGCGGCGACCTTTAGGCCGAGGGCTATAACGCCGAGCGGCATAAACCCAAGCGGCATCAGCGCGGCACCGAGCGCCAGCACGCTGAGGCTCTTGCGAGGCTGGAATGGCGTCGGATACAACTGTTGGCTCTTGAGGTAGTAGCCGAGCGCGAGCACCCCGTAACCGAACATCGTCGCGATCGCCGCCCCGACCCCGCCGAGCGCCGGAATCAGGGCAAAGTTCAAGACGACGTTCACCAGCGTCGCGCCGAGCGTGAAGGCGGCGAACAGCCGCGAACGACGGGCGAACGAGATGCCGGCCATTGTCACGCTCGAGATCGCGTAGAGCGTCACACCGATGCCGAGCACCCCGACGACCCGGTATGCCTGCGTGTAGGCGGGGGCGATCACCGTGGTTATCTCGCGCGCGAACAACGCCAGCGCGAGCGACCCTCCGGTGAACAAGATGGTGACGTAGGTGAGCACGCGCGACCGCAGACGCTTCTCCAGCTCCCGATCCTCCGACCAGACCGACAGCATGAACGGGCTCCATGCGAGGCCGAAGGCGGTGATCCCGAACATCAGGACCGTCGCAAAGCGGGCACCAACGGCGTATTCCCCGACCTCGTGCAGGCTCCCAAGCTGAGCGAGCATGATCCGATCCAGAAACGCGAGCCCCCACAGCGCCGCCGCCGCGGGAACCAGCGGCAGCCCGAACGCCAGCATGATTCGCAGCTCTCTGCGCGAGATCCCGCTCCCGATCTGACGCCCCGCGACGGTCGCCCCGTACATCACGGCGGCTCCGTGGCCGCAGATGACGCCGATCAGGACGCCCGAGATGCCGGCGCTGGTGGTGAGCACGAGCCAGATCCCGACCGCCGCGGTGATTACGGCGGCGAGCGTTGCGGAGATCGCGTAGTGCCACGCGCGGAAGTGCAGTCGCATGACCTCGCGCAAAAATGACGCGATCACCGCGAGCGGCATCGCGATTGAGACCAGCACGACCATGTGCACGTACTGCCTGCCTCCGAACAACCAGTCGGCCAAAGACACGCGCAGCAGCAGGATCACCACCGAGATCGTCAGCGCGGCGACGACGCTGACGACGAGGGCGGTCGACAGGACGTCGCGGCGCTCGGTTGCCTGGTCCTCGCGATAGTCGAAGTAGCTGCGCTGCGACGCTGAAGCCATCCCGAGGTCGGCGAGCAGCAGCATCGCCGAGAGACCAACCGTGGCGATCTCGAGAGCGCCGTACTGCGACGGCGAGAACTTGCGCGCGAAGATCGGCAGCGTCACGACGCCCACGGCTTGCAGCGCCGCGGCGCTGATGCCGTAGGCGAAGATCTGCTTGCCGAGGATCGAAAAGTGGCGTCTCATGCGGGGGAAGCCGGAGCACAATAGGCTAGCCTCCCGTCGCGATGGTCGTCCCACCCCCGGACCACTGCAGTTTGGACTCCGCGCGCACGCCTGATTGGCTGTACGCCGCGCTCGGTATCACCCCAATCCGGGAGGGCGAAACTGTCACCGTCCACGGAGTCAACTACACCCTGGTAGACGGGATCCTCCGCGATCACAGAATCGTTTCGGACAACCAGGCCAAAACCGCCGATACGTTTGACTTCAAGTGGCATCAGCGAGACACGTTCGAATCGGTGGCCAGTTTGACCCGGATTCGCCAGTGGCTGATCGAACGTTACGGCGACATCGGTTCCGCGCAGTGGTGGGATGATTATCCGCCGGATGCGCTCGTTCTCGACGCGGGTTGCGGAGCGTCGGCTTCGGCGCTCGAACTGTTTGGGCCCGCGCTCTCGCGAGTTCGCTACCTGGGGCTCGACATCTCCGCGGCGGTCGATGTCGCGGCGACCCGGTTTGACGAGCGCGGGCTATCGGCCGGCTTTATACAGGCCGACGTGACCGAACCGCCGCTTCCTCCCGCATCGGTCGATGTGATCTTCTCGGAAGGCGTACTGCACCACACCGATTCCACTCGGGAGGCACTGCTGCGGCTAGCTTTGCTCCTGCGACCAGGAGGCCGGTTCCTGTTCTACGTCTACCGCCGCAAGGGCCCGATCCGCGAGTTCACCGACGACTACATCCGCAGCCAGCTTGCGGATCTCGACCCGTCGCAGGCGTGGGAGGCGCTCAAACCGGTCACTGCACTCGGCGAAGCTCTCGGTCGCCTCGGCATCGAACTCGACGTTCCGGAGGAGATCGACCTGATCGGCATACCGGCTGGCCGGATCGATCTACAGCGCCTCTTCTACTGGCACGTGTTGAAGGCGTTTTACCGACCGGACCTGACGTTCGATGAAATGCACCACATCAACTATGACTGGTTTGCCCCGGCCAGCGCCCACAGGCAATCGCCGGAAGAAGTGCGGAATTGGTGTGCCGAGGCTGGTCTGGACATCGAACGCGAGAACATTCAGGAAGCCGGAATCACGATTGTCGCTCGCAAGCGGCAAGGCCATACGCCCTTGCTATAGTCGCCGACCCTCCGCTGTCGGGGCAGGTCGTCTGCCCCGATCGAGATACGGCTAATCCCTCAACGAGCCGGTGAGCGGACACACGTAACGAGAGTCGACGTGAGCTCGCTGACAAGCAAACTGATCCTGGTCACCGGCGGAGGCGGTTTCGTCGGTGCGCCGACTGTACGCGGACTGCTTGGCGAGGGAGCGCGCGTGCGCGTCCTCGACCTGGCAGACCCCTGGCGACTCGAGGGCCTCGACTGCGAGATCGTGCGCGGAGATATCAGCGACGGAAATGCCGTCGAGACTGCATGCCGCGGGGTCGACGCGGTCGCACACCTGGCGGTGCTTCCGCTCACTCAAGCCAACTCCGATCCGACGTACGCCTTCGAGACGAACGTACGGGGATCGTTCAATGTCTTTGATGCGGCGGGTCGCGCGGGGGTACGCAGGGTTGTTTACGCGTCAGCGTCGTCGGCGTACGGTTCCACTGATGCCTTCCCGATCCGCGAGGATCATCCCTTACGACCGAACGCGTTCTACCCGGCCACGAAGGCGGCGGGCGAGATGCTGCTGCGTGGCCTGGCCGGCGTCTATGGCTTCCATTTCATAATTCTGCGCTACATGAACGTGTATGGACCCGGTCAGCGGGCGGGCGTGGTGCCTGCGGTCGCAACCGCTGTGCTCGAGGGAAGACGACCGAAGCTGAGCGGCGATGGCAGCCAGGCATTCGACTTCATCCACATCGATGACTGCGCTTATGCCAACCGGCTGGCGATCGCAGCGGACGGCAGCGGAGACGCGCTCAACGTCGGTGCCGGCTTTGCTACGACGCTGAACGAAATCGCAGCGCTGGTCACCGGATTGGCCGGAGAATCGCTGAAGCCCGTATACGATGGGCCGCTCAGCAAGGCACCCCCACGCGTCGGCGACGTGGACGCGGCACGGGATGTCATCGGCTTCTCTGCGAAGGTGTCGCTGCGCGATGGTCTGGCGTCGGTTCTCGACGAGCTGCGAACGGCGCTGACGACCGATTCGGCCAGCGGCGTCGGCTGACCGCCAGGCAAATGTGTGGAATCGCCGGTTTGCTCAATTTTGACGGTTCGCCAGTGGACCGTGCAGCGCTTGAGCAGGCTTCGCTGAGCATCCGCCATCGCGGTCCGGATGACCACGGGATCTATGTAGATGGGCCGCTGGGCCTCGCCCACCGGCGGCTGTCGATCATCGACGTCTCCGAGGCCGGCCGAGGGCCGATGACAAACGAAGACCGGAGTGTGTGGCTGACTTACAATGGCGAGCTTTACAACTTCCGCGAGCTGCGCCGGTTTTTACAGGCTCGCGGGCATCGCTTCCGCTCTCGCACTGACAGTGAAGTGCTCGTCCATGGCTGGGAGGAATGGGGCGATGAGCTCGTCGACAGGCTCAACGGCATCTTCGCTTTCGCGATCTGGGACGGCCGGGACCGCACCCTGTTCCTGGCCCGGGATCGCTTCGGCGTCAAGCCGCTGTATCTGTGGCGCCGCGAGCATCAGCTCATCTTTGCGTCCGAGGCAAAGGCGATTCTTGCCTATCGCGGCACGACTGCATCACTGTCACTTCCGGCTTTGATGGAGTACATGACGTTCCAGAACATCCTCGGCGAGCAGACGCTGTTCGAAGGGATCTCGATGCTGCCCCCAGGCACGACGACTCGATTGGGCGCCAATGGCTCAGCTCGTCGTCGGAAGTACTTCGATCCTGTGCCCATCCCTAGCGCCGACGCCGGAGACGAGCATTCCATCGCGGCCGAGCTGCGCGGCGTGCTCCAGCGAGCGGTGGACCGTCAGCTGATGTCGGACGTCCCGCTGGGTGCCTATCTCTCCGGGGGAATGGACTCGGCCTCGCTGGTGGCTCTGGCGGCACGGCGGGTTCCCCACCTACACACGTTCACTGCCGGGTTCGACATGTCCGATGCGTCACCGCTGGAGCTTGCGACCGATGAGCGGGCGGATGCCGAGATCGTCGCCCGGGACGTGGGCACCGAACATTACGAAGCCGTATTGCATGCCGGCGACTTGGCTCGGCTGTTGCCCGCGCTGGTGTGGCACCTGGAGGATTTGCGAGCGGGGACCTCGTATCAGAACTTCCATGTCGCTCGCCTGGCGTCACGGTTCGTGAAGGTAGTGTTGGCGGGAACCGGTGGTGATGAGTTGTTTGCCGGTTACCCATGGCGCTACCGGCTGCTAGGCGGCATAACCCAAGATCGCAGCTTTTCGGATGTCTACTATGACTATTGGTGCCGGCTGGTCCCCGACAACATGAAACGCGAGCTGTTCACGGCGGATGCGTACGCCGAGGCGCGTACCGTGAGCCCGCGCGACAGCTTTGAGGACATTACTGCCCATTTGCCCAAGCTGGAGCCGATCGATCGTGCGCTGTACTTCGAGCAGCGCACATTCCTGCACGGGCTGCTGGTGGTGGAGGACAAGTTGTCCATGGCGCACTCGATGGAGGCCCGCGTGCCGCTCCTCGACAATGAGCTAGTCGACTTTTCACTGCGCTTGCCAGGTGCGATGAAGAGCGGCTCACCGGCGGGCAAGCGCCTATTGCGTGAAGCGGCTCGGCGATTTTTGCCACCCGCGCTCGTCAGGAAGCGTAAGCAGGGATTCAGCCCGCCGGATCGCGGCTGGTATCAGGGACGGAACCTGCAATACGTACGCGAGATCCTGCTCGACGACGTCACTCTCTCACGTGGAGTGATAAGGCCTTCGTTCATTGAGCACACGATCGCTCAGCACGCCTCCGGCAAAGTTGATCACCGGCTGCTGATCTGGTCCCTGCTGTGCTTGGAGTGGTGGCACCGAGTCTTTGTAGATGTCCTGCCGAGCGCGGCGCGTCTCCCGTCCCGTGAGGTCCCGGCATGAGGATCGTGGTCACTGGCGGCACCGGGCTCACTGGTGCCGCCCTTCTGCCGCTACTCTCCAAGGAACATGATGTGGTCGCGCTGTGCCGACCGGGGACGGCACGTCAAGACGTGTCAGAAGTCACCTGGATCGCCCAGGATCTGTCGCGGCCGTTGGATGCTGACCTACCGTCGCGCGTAGACGCCGTCATTCACCTCGCGCAGTCGCGACAATACCGCGATTTTCCGAAGGGCACGGTCGACATGTTCGAGATCAACGCGGCGATGACGGTGAGACTGCTGCGCTACTGCTGGGCCGCAGGCGGGACGCGCTTCATTTACGCCTCGTCTGGGGCAATCTATCCTCCGGGACCGCGTCCGGTGCGGGAAGACGATGCACCGAAGCCAGGGAATTTCTACGCGGTATCAAAGCTTGTGGGCGAACAGGTGGTTGACCAGTTTCGCGACGTCCTGACGGCCGTCAGTTTGCGATTCTTTTTCATCTATGGTCCTGGTCAGCGCCACATGCTGATCCCGGGCCTCGCGAGCAGGCTGCGAGCCGGCGAGCCGATCCCGGTGGCGGGCGACGTTGGAATCCGGATCAACCCCATCTATGTCGACGATGCTGCCGCTGCCGTCGCCAGTGCGCTGCAGCTCGACCAGTCCGGCATCCTCAATGTCGCCGGTGCGGAGATCGTTTCGATCCGCGACATCGCCACGTCGATGGCAGGCGTGCTGGGCGTGGACCCGGTCTTTACGCACGGGCCTGGGCAGCCGGACCTCATCGCCGACCGGCAACGGATGCGCCGAGCTCTGGCGACGCCGACCGTCAGCATCGAGGATGGGTTGCGCAAGATGTTGGACGCGGACATGTCGTGATGCGGATCGGCGTGTATGGGAACGTTGCCAACAACGCCTACATTCACACGCGCCTACTCCGGGGACTCGGACACGATGCAGAGGTGATCCTCGATCCGTTCGACCGGTTCGCGATGAGTGATCCTCGATGGGAAGACCTAGAGCTCGAGCTCCCGTCGCACCAACTGACGGCCGATGCGCTGCCCGAGACGGAGCTCCCACGATGGGTCCGAAACAGCGCGGGTGGTACCAGGTCGGCGCTTTCGAGGCGACGTCGGGCTGCGAGCGCCGCAGCTCGCCATCCGCACGCGCTCAAGACCGCTTGGCAGGTGGCCGGATCAAGCGGGCTGGCCTACGCCGGTGCGCAGGCCGCCATCGTCGAGATGCTCAGCCGCTATGACTGCGCGATCGTCTACGGCCTCGGTCCGATCGTCGCCGCGCTCGCGCGCATCCCATTCGTCACGCTTCCCTTCGGTGGCGACATAACGATCATCCCGTTCTCTGATGGTGACGGCTGGCAGGGCCAATGCGAGCCGGGGACGCGGCCCCCGAGTGGATCCGAGCCGCAGATCGCTGCGCTGCAACGCCATGGCCTGCGTCGGACGAATCGGATCCTGGTTTGCGATCCGGCGTTCGGTCATTACATAGATCAACTCGGACTAAGCGACAAATCCGTCGCCATGGGGTTGCCCATCGACACCGACATGTACTCGCCCGAGCTCGATGCCGAGCTGCGGACCGAGCTTCTGAGGGGCGCGGATGCCAGAGTGGTGTTCGTGCCCGCTCGTCAGGATTGGTATTGGAAGGGTTCAAACCTGATGTTGGAGGGGTATGCACTCGCAGCTGCGCATCGCGAGGATGTTGTGCTCGTCTGTGCGGGCTGGGGCGCGGACGTCGAGAAGTCCCGCCGGTTGATCGCCGACCTGGGCATCGGGGCGCGCGTGCGTTTGCTCGAGCACGCGATGTCCAAACCGCGACTGTTGCGTTACTACCGGGCCGCTGACATCGTCATGGATCAGTTTACTTTCGGCAGCTACGGTGGGTCCGCGCTCGAAGCTATGAGCTGTGCGCGGCCGGTAGTGATGTATCTGGATCCCAGCCGCTTTGAATCGCGCTTTGATGATCTTCCGCCCGTGGTCAACGCGCGTGAGCCGAACGAGATCGCTGCGCGTTTGGCGCCTTTGCTCGACAATCCTGAGCTGCGTGCGAGGGTCGGCGCGCGGGCTAGGGAGTGGGTGATCGCAAACCACGGGCCGCCCGCGATCGAGCGGATGGCCGAGATCTGTCGGGCGGCTGCGGCCGAGGGCTTGCGGACGTAGCCTCGGAGGCCTCAGTCGTAGACGAACTCCACATCGCCGCGATCACCGATCTTCACCCTGCCGATGACCCGGGCCGGAGCTCCGGCGCTGATTGAAGCCTCCGGCAGGTCACCATTGACGACGCTGTGCGCAGCAACGACGCAACGCGATGCAATCGTCACGCCCATTGAAACCACCGACATTGGACCCACGAAGCAGCAATCACCGATTGACGTAGCCCCATACTCATACTCTGCTGTGCCGCCGCTGATCGCCCACCTCACAGTATTGTGAGTGTATATGTGCACGCCGGAGCTGATTGAGCACCAGTCGCCGATGGCCAATCCGCCGCTGCCGTCGAGCAGCGTGTAGGGACCGATCCAGGTGTTTTCTCCCACACGGACGTCGCCGTACACATAGCTGAGGTGATAGAGGCTGGTGCCTCGTCCCCAGCCCTGCGCAGCGGCCCGCTCCCAACGGTCCGAGACGGCCTCGAACGAAGGTAAGCTGCGATTCCACTCGGCGCGGGTGCGTTCTTCCTCCCGCGCATACAGCCGCTTGAGCTCGGCCAGGAGGGGCTCGGACAAGGGGGCATCGTCAGTCGAGTCGATGCCCGAGACGCTACCAGTTGGGTCTCAGATGGGCCGCCTTGCAATACTTGCCCCGGAAGGGCTCTGGGCGGCTCGCGAGGCGGCCTTGGAGCACGTGAAGGCGCGTCAGTATCCAGACTGCCATGGCGACAAGCATGAACATCGGAATCACCCGCCCGTTCTTCGGTGACGAGGAAGCCGAGGCGATGCGGCAGCCGCTCGAAAGCGGCTGGATCGTTCAGGGCCCCAGGGTGGCCGAGTTCGAGCGACTGTTCCGCGAGCTATCCGCCGCGCCGTACGCATACGCGACCAGCTCCTGCACGACCGCACTGCACCTGGCGTTACGGATCCTCGGCGTCGGCCCGGGCGACGAGGTGGTCGTACCCTCCTTCACGTACGTCGCGTCGGCCAACGTGGTCGAGCAGTGCGGTGCGACGACCGTGTTCTGCGATATCGATCGCGCGACGTTCAACGTCGATGTCCCGTCGCTGGAGGCCGCGATCACGCCGAGGACCAAAGCTGTCATGCCGATCCATCTATTCGGGCTCATGGCGGACATGCCTGCGGTGATGGACGTCGCGGCACGCCACGACGTAAGCGTGCTCGAGGACGCCGCCTGCGCCGTCGGCTCATCCATGAGTGGTCGGCATGCGGGCACATTCGGCGACTTCGGGGCGTTCAGCTTCCACGCTCGAAAAGTGATAACCACGGGTGAGGGCGGCATGCTCACCGTGGCAGATCCCGAACACGCTCGCCGTGCCGAGATTCTCCGTTCTCACGGCGGTCAGGTATCAGATATCGAGCGACACGAGAAGGGCGCGTTTGCACTTCCGGAGCACGACGAGGTGGGCTTCAACTACCGGATGACGGATTTTCAGGGCGCGATGGGTGTCGTGCAAATGAGCAAGCTGGAAGCAGCCGTGGCTGCCCGCCAGTCGCGTGCGGCGCAGTACGACGAGGCGTTTGCCGAGCTGCCTGGGGTGAGCACTCCCGTCGTGCCCGATGGCTATGGGCACACCTACCAGTCTTACGTGTTTCTGCTGGATCCGGCCATGGCTGCGCGATCGCGCGACAGCGTGGCGCTGGAGCTCCAGCGGTGCGGTATCGCGACCCGTCAGGGCACCCACGCGGTGCACCTGCTCGGCTACTACCGCCGCAAGTACGGGCTTGGTCCCAACGACTTTCCAACCGCGCGCTACGCCGACGCCAATTCGCTCAGCCTGCCCCTGTATCCGACCATGTCAGACGAAGAGCAGGCTTACGTGATCAACAACATCCGCGAACTGTTGTCGTGACCGACGAAGGGCCGGAGTCGCTTCCCGAGCGGTTGGTCGGCGATCTGCGGCGCCTGTACGACCTCGAGGACTCACGTACGCGCAGCGCTTGGCGGCGTAGCCTGCCGGTCGTCGAAGCTGTATCAGACCGCTGGGAACGCGCCCAGGCACTCGGCTTCGGCGAAGGAACCAGCGTGTACCACCAGAGCTACGTGTTCGGCGACGTCGAGGTCGGCGAGCACACCTGGATCGGACCGAACACGTTGCTGGATGGCAGCGGGGGGCTGCGGATCGGGTCATGGTGCTCAATCGGGCCTGGCACCCAGATCTACAGTCACAGCTCCGCGCTGTCTGCGCTGAGCGGCGGCGAAGAGGCCTATGAGCGCAAGCCGACCGAGATCGGCGATCGCTGTTGGATCGGTGCCGGCGTCGTGATCGAGATGGGTGTGACGGTAGGGCCGCGCTGCCTGGTGCGGCCCCAGGCATACGTTGACGCCAACGTAGCGGAGGGCTCGATCGTGGCTGGGAACCCGGCGCGAGTCGTCGGTAGCGTGCTAATTGGGGCCGATGGACGCATTCGTCTCGAAGCGCACATGCATACGGCTTAGATTCCAGACGTGCTCTCGCGAGCCACGGAACACGGACCTCGCGATCACTAGCGCGTCCCCGAGCAATGTGACCGATCTCCCGCTTGGCCTTTTCGAGCCATTCCGGTTGGAATCGTGACCGGGTGCATGATTCGTAGCCGTCCGCACCAAATCCTCTGCGGCTGCGGGCACTAGCCGTGCCGAAGAAGATCCCACGGCAGGGCTACACCGCACATGACGGCTCGCCAGGCACGCGCCGCGGGTGCCTGTAGCACGGCTTCTCGGGCGGCTATCGTTGTCCTCGAGTCGATCCTGAGCAAAGATGCTCGGGCGATTCGCGCCAAGCGTTCCGATCTGTACAGCCGCGGCGATCAGCTCGCCCGCCAGAGCGACCTCGGCCCGGGTGGTCGCGCCATGTACCGCTACGACTGGGGCCTGCGACCGGTTCCGGCCGCGCTCGAGCATCGGCTGCACACGGTCTCTGGGGCCGGCGGTCGCGGTGAGCGGCGCGACGATGCGCGGCCATTCCGTGTTCGTCACCGGAGCCAACGGGCTGCTCGGCAGTGGGCTGGTCGGCGCACTGGTCGAACAGCGGGCGCATGTGACCGTGCTCAAGCGAGACGCGGCGGTCGCGTCCGCACTAGTGCTTGCGGGAACCGGAGCGGCGGGTCAACGTCGTCCACGGTGGTGGCCGCGACGGGCAGCTGATCAAGGCGCTCGCTCAACGCTTACGAGGTCCAGACCGTTCCACCTAGCCGCCCAGACGGTCGTGGGAACTGCGAATCGCTCCCCGGTCTCGACCTTCGATACGAAAATTCGCGGAACCCGGACGCTGCTTTAGGCCTGCCGCGCGGGTCGTGGTCGCCGCGTCGGATTGGGACCTACGGCGCCTACGGAGCTTCCCCTACCAGCGAGGACTTCGCGCTCGCGCCATGCTACCCGTGTGAGGTCTCGAACGCGGGGACCGACATGATCGCCCGCTCGTGGCACCCTTTCGCTCTGCCGGTGGCCGCGACCCGATTTGCAAACCTCTACGGCGGCGGCGATTTCAATCTCTCCCGGGTCGTGCCCGAATGCGCGATCGCGGCGATCCAGGGCCGGCGCCCCGTAATCCCTCAGCCGACACGCAGTGCGCGACTTCCTCTACGTCGACGACGCTGTCGACGCGTATCTGGCGATCCGGGCGCTGCTCAGCGACGGTCGTGGCGCCGGCGAGGCGTTCAACGCCGGCGGCGACCGCCCCAGTCCGTGCTCGAGGTCGTCGAGCTCACCTGCAAGATCGCGGACACCCGCCTGCGGTGGCTGGGGATCGAGCGCCGCTTCGACGACGTCGTGACTCCCGAGGTCCGGACGGGGAGGACGTCATCCGGATCGAGCGGCTGCGGTACCCGCAGCGACCGGGAAAGCGACGTCGACGCGGCGTGTAGCGCCGCGGTTGCGCGAGAGGGCCGCTACCTGCAGTCGTCCAGGCGGCGATGAAGGTAGGACATGTGTGAGAGTTCGTCGAGCGCGTCCTGCTCGCTCATCGTCGAGTGGATCTTCGGCTCATGGGCCGTGGGGTTGCGCAGGCTTGCGAAGACGCCGCGGAGCGCGTCGGCCAGGCCCCGCTGGCGCGATTTCTCGCTGTTCGTGCTCATCGCGGTCAACCCCAGCAGCGGCGTGCCGCGCTGCCCACTCCCGAAGACCGCGTCGACGAGCTGCGTTCCGTCCTCGGTGCGTCCCGTACGCCGGCGGATCTCATCGGCGAGGCTCTTGGAAGCCTCGAGCACCGCGTGGAAGTAGTTGTCGGTGTCGATCTCCTCGACGCAGTAGTCGAGCAGGCGTTGGTGAGCGCCGCGTTCGACGAGCTGCGCGCGGAGCCGCATCGCGCGCTGCCGCGCCTCGGTGAGCGTCGTTGCTTTGGCCTTGATCGCGACCTTGCCCGCCTCGCTAACCGTGAAACCAGCGAACGCCAGCGGAACGTTCACCTCGCTGCGCATTGTCGCGAACGCCTGCGACGATTGATGGAAACGGACGGGCGCGAGCGCTCGACTGATGAACAACAGGACGGCGTTGCTGCACCCGTCCTTCTGCTGCCTGGTGATCAGCGCACGGAATAGGCGATCGCGCTTGTTGATAGCGACGTACATGCCCTGTGGCGCCTCAGGGGTCGGATCGCGGATGCCGACCGTGGCGAGAACCTCGTCGATCTGCTTGTTGGTCAGGCCGCCATCCGTCCGGGCGAGGATCTCGCACAGGCTGCGCACAACCGCTTGGTCCAGGCTGGGATGGCGTGTGACGGTCACGTTTGAAGGGTGGCAGCTCGCCCGGAGAGCAGCCATCTCCGCACCACCGGCGTAAACCACGGCGGCAGCTCTGGACTTTCGCTCACCGACGCGATCTCAGGATCGTTGGTGCCCTGGGGTGCCGCCTGCTCTCCTGCCGGGTGTGGAGTGTCCGCGCACAGGCCGCACGCGCCGAGACTACGCAGCGTGAAGCTGCGTGGTGTCCATGCCGCCCCATCGGCAGCGACCGCGGATCCTTGAACTCGGAAATCGAGCCTCGGTATGAGACGCATTTCATGTGGCCAGCGGGTCTGTGACGATGCATCGTCTCCGGCCGACTCCAGAGCGTCGCGTGCGATCCAGTGTTTGGCTTAGCCCCCTCGCGATGTCCGCTCTGGAGCAGACGATTGATGGCCCGATCCTGATCGAGCCGGTCGTCCACGGTGACGACCGCGGCTTCTTCGTCGAGACGTTCCGTCAGAACAGATCGTCAAGCTCGTGCGGTGCGCGCGGGGGACGATCGTCGACGTGATCGTCGACGTGCGCCACAGCTCGCCCACCTACGGGAAGTGGGAGGCGTTCGAGCTGAGCGACGTGAACCACCACCAGCTGCTGGTCCCGGTGGGGTTCGGGCACGGTTTCTGCGTGGTCAGCGAGGTCGCCGATGTCCTCTACAAGCAGACCGCCTACTACGACCCGGAGCTGGAGCGAGGGTTCGCCTATAACGACCCGGACGTCGGCATCCGCTGGCCGCTGCCCGGCCGCAGAGCTGATCCCTTCGGCTCGCGACGCGCAGGCGCCGCTGCTGCGGGATCTCGCGCCCGAGCTTCCGTTTAGCTACTGAGTCGATCCAGCGCCGTCGGCGGCGCGATTCCCGCGGTAGCCAGGGCCGGTATCAGTCGGGCAACCAGCGTTTCCATGGGACCAGCGAGTTGCTCCAGCGGCAGCTGAGCCGCTTGTGGTTGGGTCTCGTCGATCTCAATTAGCGGACTCGAGCTGCCCGTAACCACGAGGTCGTAGTGGAACAGCCGGTCCTCCAGCCAACCCGGATCCTCCCGATCGACGACCTCGAGCCCGCGTTGAAGCCAGGCATCGACCTGCCTGTCAAATCCGGGCAGCGGCCCAGCCCACCACGTGACGCGCGCTCGTGGCCAACCGTCGAGCAGCACGAAGGCCAATGCCTGGGCCGTCGAGTCGCCCGCAGGCGCGCGGATCAGCACCCGCGGCGTCGCCGGCGCGTCGCGGGCCGCGATCACGGCTTGCCGGCCTGCGCCCGAGAACGACCAGGGGCGGCCGGTGAGCCTTGGCCTCCAGCGCTCGACGAAACGACGCCGATTGCGCTCACTCAGCTCTACGGCAGCGGTGCTGGTCCCCGAGCCATAGCGAACGTGAGTGACCGTGCAGCCAGGCTCGTAGACGACGCTGAGACCGTGTTCTCCCAATCGCATGCATAGATCGGTGTCCTCGTAGTACGCCGGTGCGTATCCCTCGTCGAATCCGTCCAGCGCCCTGAACGTGCTACGGCGGATCAGCATGCATGCGGCTCCGCCGAAGTCGACCACTCTCCTGAAGCGATAGCAAAGTCGACCAGGATCGTCGCCATCACCGTAGACGACGACGCCGCCGTCCTGGGCCAGCAGCGCTCCCGCCTCCTGGAGCGAGCCGTCGGGATGCAGCAGGCGCCCGACCACCGCCCCGACGTCCCGCCGCCGGCCCGTCTCGAGCAGTGGGGGGAGCCACCCAGGTTGCACGAATGCGTCGGCGTTGAGGAGCACCAGGTGCTCCGAACGGGCGTGCTCGGCCCCTTGGTTGCTTGCCGGACCAAAGCCGCGGTTCTCCCCGTTGAGGATCACTCGGGCGTCCCGCAGCTCCGACAGCCGCATCGGGGTCTCGTCCTCTGAATGGTTGTCGACGACGATCAGCTCGTATGGAGGCTCGGTGTTTGCTTGCAAGGCCACGAGGGCCCGCTTGGTCAGAGGCCATGAACCATGCGTGACCATGACAACCGACACCTGTGGCTCGGCGGATGCCCTCGGGCGCTCGTCAGCCACGCCGCGCGCGAATCCGATAGACGATCCGGCGGGGCCAGGCCGTCCACCGCACGACCTTCATCCCATGCAGGACGGCTATGTCCCCTCGCGCGTTCCGGAGCTCACTTTCAAGCAAATCGACGCGACCGCGAAGGGCCCGGCTCTCCGCGATCGCGTGATCACGCTCCTCGTTGCGACGGCCCAGCTCTGCCCTCAAGGTGGACACCGCCTCGGCGAGGGTGGTGCGCGCCTCGTATAGCTGCACCGTGCGCTGCTCGTAGGCCCGCGACAGGTCGCGGTCCGAATCTGAGGGCTGCACGCCGGAGGGCTCCTCGCCCTCAGCGGTCATTTCCGTCCCCGCCGGCGGCCTCTCGCAAGGCCGCCTCATATCCAGCGGTCCGACGGGCGGCGAGTCGTCTGAGCCCGGGGAGCTGGCGGAGCTTCGCGTACGCCTTCGCCGGCGGGCTGGTCAGGATGCGGTCGAGTCGGATGCGCAACCGTCGCAGCTGCTCGTGCTGCATCGAGATCTGTGCCTGTGCCGACTCGTGCGCTTGTCGAAGTGACCGGGCCACCTCACGCAGCTCGTCGAGTTCCGCATCACGACGCAGCGCGGCCTCGTGGAGGCGGGCGTTCTCGGTTGCGAGCTCACGCATGCGCCGCTGCATCTCCCGCAGACCCGGCATATCCGATGGAAGCGCCTTGATCACGAATTGATATGTGGTCGCGTCCGGATCTCGCTCCAGCGCTTGCATCACCTCCGTCGGCACGCGGCGCCGATCGAACGCGACTTCGGACGCGTCGATCTCCAGCTGTTGCAGGTACATCTCCGTCGTGACGAGCTCCGCATCGTCAAGCAGCTGTCCGATGCTCTCACGCGTGAAGAATCGCAAATGCGTCGCGTCCAGCAGGCCGAGCTCCTGATATCTAAACCGCCCTTCGAGTAGCGCGAGGCGAACGCTCCCGTGAGCGACGTTGGGCAGCGAGATCACAAAGGAGCCGCCGGGTGCGAGGAAGCCGCGTAGCCGCCGCAGCGCGTCGAGAGGATTCTTCAGATGCTCGAGTACGTCGGCTGCCACGATCACGTCGAAGCGATCGGATCCGAGCTCCTCGTCGAGGTTGACCGAATCGAGGTCTGCGACGATGACCCGTTCGCAATACTGCGCCGCGACCGCCGCGGACTCGGGGTTGAGCTCGATCGCTACGACCGAGCAACCTTGGTCGCGCAGCACACGCGACATGTGCCCGGAGGAGGGCCCCAGCTCGAGCACTCGGACGCCAGTGCCAATGAGCCGAATTACGCGTGTGTGCGTGCTCTCGGACGCGAGATCGATATCCCGGTGGTACCGGCTCAGCTCTGGCGACGGCGCATCGTCCTCGGGTTCACGGTGACCCTGTTCTAGGCGACCTTGCTTAACCGCGGCCTCAGTCTTGGTGGCCTCGCCCATGCCCAGGCGATTATGCCGAGCTTGGACGCGACCGCGCGGAAGGGACCAGCAGCGGGGCGGCTCCGCATCCAGTGGCGCGGTGCGGCAGACTTGAGAAGTCGCATGCGCAGCCGCCTCGTCGAACGCCTCACGGTCACGCCGTCCCAATACCGCCGCGTTGCGTACCTGACGCTCGCCGCGCTGACGCTGATCGTCCTGACCGGCGCCGGCGTTCGCCTGACCGGCTCGGGGCTGGGGTGCCCTGACTGGCCCAAGTGTGGGGGCAGCGCGCTGCCGCCGCTGAGCACCCACGCGCTGATCGAGTTCGGCAACCGCGCCATTTCGGGGCTGGTTGGGGTGATCACGGTAGTCGCGGCGGTGCTGGCGTTCACGCGCAAGCCGTTTCGGCGCGACCTCGCGTGGCTGGCGGTCAGCCTGCCTCTGTTCGTCCTGGCGCAGGCGGTGCTCGGCGGCTTCACCGTCCGCGAGCACCTCGCGCCCGGGTTCGTGATGGCCCACTTCTGCCTGTCGATGATCGCGCTGATCGCGGCGGTCGCGCTGGCGTGGAAGAGCGCCCACGAGCCGGGATCTGACCCTCGCGCGACCGACAGGGCTGCGGTCTGGTCGATCCGGGCGCTGGCGCCGCTGGGGGCGCTGACGATCTTCGCCGGAACGGCCGCGACCGCGTCTGGTCCGCACGCCGGCGGCTCGCCAGGTCAGCGGATCCACCGCCTGACGTTCAAGGGCGCGGACACGCTGACGTGGGTGATCCATCGTCATGCGACGATCGCGGCGCTGTTCGGGGTGGCGGTGGTGGGCGTGTGGTTTCTGTGTCGCCGGCGGGGTGCCAGTGAGCGCGTGCTCGAGCCGCTGACCGCCCTCGGCGTGCTGCTGGCCGCTCAGGGCCTGGTCGGCAGCGTCCAGTACGAGTTGAGGCTGCCCGAGGACATCGTCTGGGTGCACGTCACGCTGGCGACGCTCACCTGGCTCGCGCTCCTGTGGTCGGTGGCGGCCGCCGGGCGGCTCGTGCCGCGGGTCGCGGCGGTGCCGGCAGAGGAGCCCCGCGCCCCCGCCAGGCGACTTGAGTCTGTCGGACGAACGAATTGACTGCATCGGTCGCGGTTCTCGCGTCCGCACCGAGCCGAGACAAGGCGCACAACAGCGCGCTCCTCCCGCGGGACCTCAGCCGAGTCGAGCTTTGTATGGCTCGTCCCACGTCTCGACCGGCCCCGCATCAGAGGGGCGGTTCGCGACTCGACGATGTGGGGCGATCGCCTCGGCCTCATGTATTACCTCTTCGGCTTCCGTCGCTTCCTCGTAGCCGTCCCGCACCTCCGGTTCCTGAAGCCGGCCGGAAGGGGCGACCTGAGGCCGCGGCCTCAGACTCCCGGATCTGGCGCAGTGAGGTCCGCGATGTCCTGCAGGTCGAGGGGGCGACCGGCCGCTCGCTTCATCGCGATCAGGTCATCGAGCCCGGTGACTTGCACTTCGACCCCGGCAACCTTGGAACCGATCGAGCGGTCGCGCAGCTGCGTGTACGGCGCGGCTCCCGCTGGCGCTCCGACGATGTCGAGTCGCCCCGCAGGTGACCTCGTATGTAATGTCGTGCCCAGCCCGATCATCGCGATAGCCGCAGCCTCAATCGATTGCTCTTCCGCGTTTGGAAGTAGCTCAATGGCGCCGAGCTCGCGCAGCGCAGCCTCGAGGCGGGAGAGGTTGTCGTCGACGGGTGCTACGACGACATCAATGTCGCGTGTCATTCGCCGTGATCCATGCGCGATCGCGGCGAGGCCGCCGATCACGACGAAGTCGATCCCGAGCCGCACGAGCGTGGCGAGGATCTCCTCCGGACCGCGCGTTGTCACTCGACCGTGAGCGCCATCCAGGCGAGCCCCTCTCTGAGGCGCTCTTCCGGAGAACGGCGCCGGTTGTCGGCGAATGCCACAGGGTCGTGGTCGGCGTCGCTGGCCATCGGTCTCGAATCCAGTACCAGATCCTCTCCCATCACGAGCAGCAGCCGGCGCAGCATCTCGACGCTCGGATGCGCACGTCCACGCTCGATCGCCGACACCCACGCCTGCGTAGTACCGGCTCGCCGCGCCAGCGACCGCTGGGAGAGGCCGTGGCGGCGCCGGGCGCTGATGATCAGCTGCGCGGCAGTCATTGACACTGACACACGATAGGATATCGCTGCTGGTCTGCGCCGGACGCCGGCACGGATCTCCAGCCTCCCCGCATAGGCGCACCATGATGCTATGATGCGAATGTGGCAAAGGTGCGGACAACGCTCACGATCGACGAGGACGTCCTCAAATGGGTCAAGATCCGCGCTGCGCGCACCGGCGTCTCTGACAGCGCGGTGATCGAGGAATCGCTCCGCCGCGATCTCAAGCTCGACGTCCTCGACGAGCTGTGGTCAAAGGCAACGCTGTCCGAAGTCAAGGCATCCGAACTCGCGCTCGAGGCCCAACACGCGACCAGACCTCGCCGCCAGGCATCTGGTGCGCGCCGTCATTGACGTCAACGTCGTGATCTCCGCGGCGCTCTCGGCGCGGGGCCCCTCGGCCGAGATCCTCCGCAACAGCCGTGACGGCGCGTTCGAACTGGTCGCATCCGAACTGCTGATCGCCGAGCTCACGCGCGCGCTCGCGTACCCCAAGCTCCGCAAACGGATCCCGGCCGAGAAAGCTGCCGCCTTCATCAGCTGGGTCCGCGACCACGGAAGACTCGCCGAGGACCCACCCGACCCAGCCCCAGTCCGCTCGCCCGACCCCGACGACGACTACCTCCTCGCCCTGGCCATCAACGGTCGGGCGTTCCTAGTCACAGGCGACCAGCACCTTCTCGGTCTGCGGGAGGACTTGCCGATCCTCACGCCAGCGGAGTTCCTCACCAAGCTTCGCGAGAATGGCTGACCCGGGCGCGAACTGGCCACCCACGCTCGCATCGTCGCCAACGCGATCGGGCGACGCGACGTGGCGGGAGGATGAAAGACGTCCTGTAACCCCTGTTTAGCAACGTCATGATCGTCCCGAGCCGCCTGTGCGCGCGGTGTAGTGGGCCTGCGCAGTGGCCCAGGAGGAGCGTCGTCGACCGACACTGCGAACCCTGGTTTTGCAGACGGCAGTAGAGGTGTCCAGCACCCCGAGTCAGGTGACGGTTCCCGTGCGCGGGAACGGAGCTGGGCCGCGGCCGACCTGATCCTGCTGCTCGTCGCGGCATTTGTGATCGGGGCGATCACCAGCTGGGTCGGCTTCAAGACGGCGTAGCTTCCGCCGTTCAGCGCCACGGCCGACCTCGGCGTGTGGAGGGTGCTCCTCACCGGCCTGCGCTGGCTGGGGGTGATGGTGGTCGCGTTCGCGGTCCTCGGGCTCCTCGGCTACGCGTTCGCCGGGCGCAAGTGGGATGAACGGCGCTCGGAATGGCACCGCGTCGTGGTCAGGGGAGGGGTTCGGAAGGCCAGATTGAAGTCCGAGGAGCGCGATGGCCAGGCCGACGGCGCGGAGACGGCGCCGCTGGGCGAGAACGCGGTGCGGATCCTGGCCGGCCTCAACATCGGCGTGCTGTCGGGGGTCGTCACCGCGATCGTCGTCACGGCGGTCGAGCGGATCCTGACCGACAACCTTTGGGTGGTGGTGCCGGTCGGCATCGGCCCGTTCCTCGGCATCTACATGCTCCTGACCGATTGGGGTCCGCTGAAGGTGGGCCATCGGACGCACGCGAGCATATGGGTCCTGGTGGCGCTGATCGCCGCGCTGCTCTCCACCCTGCCGCTCGGGCTGCTGATCCTCGTCGGGGTGGCGATATCAACCGCGGGGCGCCCGCCACGCTCTCGCACGGGGTCGAGGATCCGACTCTCGGACCTGGAGTCATCGCTGGCCCGGCCCCGGCGGCGGGACGCGCGGCCGGGGGCGATCAGCCGATCGAGCGGAGCACTCCGAGCCTTGCTCACCTCGCGCTTGAGCTGCAGCCGATCGTGGAAGTCTCCGTCGCCGACGAGAACTGGCCCGTGCCGGTTGGCTCGCTCCTGGCCGACCGCGGCCCCGGTGGTGCCGTTCCCTGCCTGCACGAGAAGCAGGCCCCGCCCGTGGTCTGCCCGGTTACGCTTTCCGGGCGACGACCACGCCGCTGGTCGATCTGCGCGCGATGCCCTGGGCCTGCTGGCGGGGGCATTTCGGCTACGCCGGTCCTGGCACCATCAGCACGGTCCATTCGAGCGTTCTCGACGTGGCGAGCACCAAGTACTACGACGTCGCGGGTCCTCCCACTCCGCTGCGCTAGGCGGCGAAGAGCAAGCTGGGTCTCTGTCGGTGACCGCGCGACAGAAATCCGGCAGCGGCGCGGCCTACAAGACGTGCATCAGAGCGACCACAGCGGCGACGAATGGAGCCGCCATCACCGTCATGCCGACGATCGCGGTCACGGCGATCGCAGCACGCCGGAGCCAGCGCCGCATGCGAGACCGTACGACCAGGAGGCCGGCGGAGGCGCGGACCGAAAGCGGTACGCCGGGCTGTGACACCAGCGCGCCGCGGACTCGGTGCTCCCAGCGAACGACCATCCGCGCCGCCTCGCGCCGGGCGCGGATCCGGTACCAGGCCAGTCGTTGCCTTCGCCCATGCCAGTACGCGAGCGACTGCACTCCCTCACCGAGATCCGGGGGAGCCTGCAGCCGGGCAAGGAGCCGGTCGTCGGTCGATGCGAGGGCTCGTCTCACAATGATCGGATTGTGACAGAGGAGCCAGGCGCCCGCGCGGGATCGCCGCGCGGGCGCCGGCCGCCGTGATGGGAGCGATCAGCCCGGGATCCCGGGGATGCTCGGGAGGCCGTGGATCAACCCGGTGTAACCGGCGAAGCAGTCGTGCGCCGAAGAGCCGTGACCGGCCGGCCAGTTGACGCCGTCGTTGTAGAAGATGTCAGCCTCTTGTCCGTCGGCCGCGATCTCCGTCGAGCTGCTCGCGCTCCCGACCTGGTCGAAGTCTCCGGGCTTTAGCGGAGTGCTTGTCGTGCTGTCCAGCGCGTCGCTGTTTGTATGGATGTTGACCTTGCTTCCCGCGGGCGCCGGGCCGGTCCCGTCCAGATCGGCGGTCGTGTTCGCGGTGACGTCGAAGGTGACCTGGTTCTGGCCGGTTTTGTCCTTCGAGCAGGTCGATGTGAACGTGAAGTGGCCGTTTCGACCGAGCACGACCGTGCGACCGGCGTTAAAGAATTTCTCGCCGTGCGAGTAGGCGAAGTGCCGATACTGCAAGAAGAAGGTCGGGGGCTTGCCGCCGAGATGCTTGGCGTTGTTCACCGTTGAGACGACCGCGGCGGCGCTGCCGCCAAGCGCGATGAACAACGCGATGACGCTGACCACCACCGGGGCGGACAGGCGCGAACGAAGGAACTTCATCGACAACCTCCTGGGTCTTGGTGCGAGGTCCTCCGCGCGCGGGGCTTTGCCGCACGGCGCTTCGCGGCCTGGCTGCACCTGCCCCCTGCACCGAGCTCGTCGAAAACGACGCAGAGCGGGCTCGAGCCGTCGTTGCAGCGGTCGCTCGGCGAGACGCTCGCTGGATTTCCACAAGCCTACGCGTTTTCCGGCGTCCGACTTCCCGCGGCAGGCCTGGTGACGTGGCGCGCGCCGGCGGCGGCCGAAGCGAGGTTTGGGCGCGGACGAGGCCTCGGTTTGCCCCTGAGGCCGCAGGGGTATTCTGCTACCCGCTCGCTCTGACCGGAGGAGGTTTTCATGGGGATTCGGTTGGTCGTGGTGGCGGCGCTGGCAGCGGCGGCGCTGGGTTGTTGTGCTGGTTCGGCGGCGGCCCTGGACAACGGTGTGGCGCGCACGCCGCCGATGGGTTTCAACGACTGGAACGCCTTCGGCTGCAAGGTCAACGCGCGGCTGATCGAGCGCTCCGCCGACGCGATGATCTCGTCGGGCATGGCGGCCGCCGGGTACCGATACGTGAACATCGACGATTGCTGGCTGACCCATGCCCGCGACGCGGCAGGGAACCTCGTCCCCGATCCGCACAAGTTCCCGCACGGGATCGCCGCGGTCGCCGCCTACGTTCACGCGCGGGGGCTGAAGCTGGGCATCTACGAGGATGCGGGCGCCGGCACCTGCGGTGGGTTCCCCGGTAGCTATGGCCATGACCGTCAGGATGCGCGCACGTTCGCCGGATGGGGCGTGGACTACCTGAAGCTGGACTGGTGCAGCACCGACGATCTCACCCCTCAGAGCGAGTACCGGCGGATGCGCAACGCCCTGCTGGCAACGGGACGCCCAATCGTGTTCAGCCTGTCGGTGTGGGGCGTGCGGGACCCATGGATCTGGGGGCCGCGGACGGCCAACCTCTGGCGCACGACGAGCGACATCAAGGACAGCTGGCAGTCGGTCATGCACATCACGGCCCTGAACGCGCCGCTGTGGCGCTATGCGCGGCCCGGCGGATGGAACGACCCCGACATGCTCGAGGTCGGCAACGGCGGCATGACGGACACCGAATACCGCACGCACTTCAGCCTCTGGGCCGAGATGGCCGCACCGCTGATCGCCGGGACCGACCTGCGCCACATGACCGCCGCCACCCGCACGATCCTCACCAACCGTGACGTGATCGCGGTCGATCAGGACCGCCTCGGCGTGCAGGGCCACCCAGTGCTACAGCTCGGCGACACCTCCGTCTGGGCCAAGCCGCTGGCCGGGGGAGACGTCGCCGTGCTGATGCTCAACGCCGGCGATACGCCGGCGCGGGTGAGCGCGCCGCTGCGCGCGCTCGGGCTGCGCCGGGCGGGCGGCTATATGGTGCGTGACCTGTGGACGCATCGCGACGCGCTCAGCGGTCCGGTGCTGACGGCCGGCGTGGACCGCCACGGAGTGGCCATGTTCCGCGTCTCGCCCGGGGGGGCCGCCACCGCACCGGCCGTGGCGGTGGCCACCTCGGCCGCGACCCCATACGTCCCCGCCGGCGCCACCACGCGCCTGACCACCACCGTCACCAACAGCAGCACGCGGACGCTGCGCGGGGTCGTCGTGCGCCCGGGCGTGCCCGGCGGTTGGATTGCAGTGCCGCGCGTCGTCGCCGCCGACCGGCTCGCGCCCGGCGCCTCGGTCACGACCGCCTGGGACGTGGAGCCCCCGACGGCGGCCGGCCGCTGGGAGACCCTCCATCCCGCCGTGAGCTTCCGTGCCGGTGCTCGCCGGGGCACGGCCCACGCGCAGGCAACGCTCGACGTCCCGCCGGCGGTGCCGCATGGCTCCGTCGACCTGACCACGGTCCCCTGGGCGTATGGCTCGATGACGCCGACCGCCGACCTGTCCTCGCGCCCGCGCCTGGATCACAGCGTCAACAAGACCCCGCTGAAGATCAACGGCCACCGCTACGCCCACGGCCTGGGCGTCAACGCGTGGTCGGATGTGCGCTACTACCTCGGCGGGCGATGCACCCGCTTTACCACCGACGTCGGCGTCGACGACAGCGTCCCGACATCGACCGACCAGTTGCGCGGGACCGTGCAGGTCAGCGTCCTCGCCGACGGTCGCGTGCTGTTCAGCCGCTTCATGGACTGGAGCATGCCGCCCGTTCACCTCGACCTGCCCGTGACCGGTGTGAACGAGCTGCGCCTCGAGGTCGACGCCACCCGTGACTGGATCTGGGACGACGCCACCGACTGGGCCGCGCCGCGCGTGCAGTGCGCCTGAGCGCTCAGCCGGGAGGCCCGTGCCCCGGCCGAGGTCCGGCGCAGCCGATCAGGCTGTCGACGTCGAGGCCCCTGTGCAGATGAGTTTTCATCACGCTTCGCGGTGGGTATCTCGCACCGTGGAGCAAAAAGCACCCGCGGTGTGCGCGGGTCCGGGCGTGGAGGTTGCCGTGCGCAGAGTTTTGCTGTCCGTGGTCGTCGGGATTTTCGCGGCCCTGCTCATCGGGGCCGGCTCCGCCGCCGCGCGTCCCGCCGGGATTCAGAGCGATGCCACGTACTTCAACAACGCGGCCTTCGCCGCCGCCGATCCGTACGTGATGCATGACCCGCGCACCGGGTTCTACTACGCCTATTCGACGGAGGGCGCCGACGACGGCTACTACTTCGCGGTTTACCGCTCGGCCGACATGGTGACCTGGGAGAAGGCCGCGCCGGGCGCGCTTCCGGTGAACGACCCGAACCAGTGGGGCAACACGTGGTTTTGGGCTCCGGAGACCTATTACAACCCCCGTACCCACCTGTACTTCCTGTTCTACGCGGCGAGATCGGACGCCAACGCCCAGGCGTGGTTCGGCTATGCCAACTTCGAGGAGCCGTGCAAGATCGGTGTAGCAGTGTCGCGGTCGCCGGCCGGGCCGTTTCACAACATCGCCAATCACCCGATCGACTACAACCCCTATGACCCCAACTACCACGATGTCAACCTGATCATGGGGCCAGATCAGAAGAAGCCGCCGGCGACGCTGGAGCAGGGGGAGACGGCACCGCTGGGGACCTACATCCCGGCGATCGATCCGGACGTCTTCTTCGACGGCAGCGGCCGGGTCTATCTGTACTTCTCCCGCAATGCGTACCGCAACTGGGTGTGGGACTACGACCTCGGCAAGTACATCGAGGAGTCGAACATCTACGCGGTCGAGCTGACCAAGGGCTGGTGGAACGACCCGACCGGCCGGACGATGCCCACGATCGCGCCGCAGTACCGCGGCGCCAACGCGAGCGCCGGCGGTCCCACCGGCCCCAGGCGTGACGGCTGGGTGAGGATCCTCGACTACGACCACGACAAGCAGGCATGGGAGAACGCCGACGTAAACGACTATGCCCTGACCGGCGGGCAGAACAAGGACCGCCGGTGGGAGGAGGGCTCGAGCATCCTCGAGACCCACTTCGGCGGGCGCGCCCGCTACTACCTCACCTACTCGGCCAACAACTGGCAGACGCCGCAGTACGGCGTCGGCTACGCGGTCAGCACCAACCCGCTCGGCCCATTCCACAAGTCGCCGACCAACCCGATCTTCCAGGCGAACCCGGCGATCGGCGAGTGGTCGCCCGGCCATGGCTCGTTTGCGTTCTCGCCGGATGGGACGCAGCTCTACTACGTGCACCACGGACGGCCGTCGCCGGACGCCTCGCAGCGCCGTCTGTACACCGATCAGCTGCACTTCTCGTTCAGCCAGTTGGACCCCTGGGGCAATCCGACGCTGTACGCCGATGAGGCGACGAGCGATCGACCGGTCCCTTCGGGCGTGGCGCCCTACCGCATCACCGCGAGCCGCGATGAGATCGTTCTGCGCCCGGGGTCGCGCCGGACCGTTCGCTTCCAGGTGTTGAGCGCCGACGGCACCCCGCTTGCATTGGAGAACTCGCTCAACCGCCTGAACGTGTCGGCGAGCAACCCGAGCGTGGCCTCGGCGAGCACTGCGACAGACGGCGCCACGGTGACGGTGACCGCCCTGTCGCCCGGTCGGACGTCGCTCGTCGTCGTCTACCAGCGGCTGCTTGCGAACGGCACCTATCGCGACGTGCATCAGGGGCAGGGCTACCTGCAGACGGTTTCGATTCGCCTGCGGCTCCTCGTGAGACGCTGAGAGGCAGACGTGACGCGGCGCCCTATCGGGCGCATCCAAACCCAAAACCGCCGGCTGGATCCTCGCCAGACGCTACGATCGACCCGTCAGATGTCGACCCAGCGCGTGACGCCAACCCGCCCCGCCCCGGCGCGAAGCGCCGACGCTTCGCTCAGCATCCTCGTCGTCGACGACGAGTCGGACTTGCGGGAGATGCTCACGCGGTCGTTCTCGCGTGAGGGCCACCGGGTCATGGCCGTGCCCGACGGCCGCACGGCGATCGATCGCGCCAGCACCGACCACTTCGACATCGTGCTGCTCGACGTGGCGCTCGGCGCCGGGCCCGACGGCTACGAGGTGTGCCGGACGCTGCGCGCCCGGCGCAACGTCGTGCCGATCATCATGCTGACCGCGCTCGATTCCGAGGCCGACGCCGTGCTGGGACTGGAGGCCGGCGCCGATGATTACGTCACCAAGCCGTTCGGCCTGGCCGAGCTTCGCAGCCGGATCCGCGCGGTCCTACGCCGCGCCGGCACGCGGGCGATGGGCGACGAGGTGCTGCTGGTCGGCCCGATCGCGCTGGACCGGGCCCAGCGCGAGGTGACGATGGACGGCAAAGCGGTGCGGCTGACGTTTTCGGAGTTCGAGCTGCTCGACGCGCTGATGGCCG
This sequence comes from uncultured Solirubrobacterales bacterium, assembly GCA_963723675.1. Classification (GTDB taxonomy): domain Bacteria; phylum Actinomycetota; class Thermoleophilia; order Solirubrobacterales; family Solirubrobacteraceae; genus Palsa-465. The sequence goes on from CAVRRW010000001.1 coordinate 1,134,573, forward strand.
ACCCCGGACGCCTGCTCAACCGCCAGGAGCTGCTGCGCGCGATCTGGGGCGATAGCGCGTACCGCGACCCGCGCGCGATCGACGTCCACATCCGCCACCTGCGCGAAAAGCTCGAGCCCGAGCCCGACAAGCCCCGCCACATCCTCACTGTGCGGGGGGCCGGGTACCGGCTGCGAGGACCGTAGCGATGCGAGCGCGACCGCGGCGCATAGCCCTCGGTCTGCGCGGCCGGATCATCGGCGCCGTGCTGTTCACGACCGTGGCCACGCTCGCGGTCGCGGCGCTGGCGTTGCTGGGGCCGCTCGAGAATTCACTCCGGAACGCTGCTCGGGCCACGCTCGTACGTGACCTGGGCAAGGCGACCTCCGCATTCACGAGGGTCGACCTCACGGACCTTGCCACCACGCACAGCGCTCGGACCGCACTGGACAATGCGCAGCGGCAGCTCGCGACTAGGGTCGGCGCAACGGTCTACGTGCTTGGTTATCCGGACGCCGGTGGCCGTGGCCGCCTGCTCCTGCCCGCACAGATGGAGGGCGACAGTAGCGCTTCGGATTCCTTCGACGACGTCGACGCGGCGTTTCGAACCCACAAGCAGCAGCGCACTTTCGCCACGATCGATGGGACCGACTACGCGCGGGTTGCGCTCCCGTTCAAGAAAGATGGGCTGCGATACGTCCTGGCGGTGCGCAGGCGCATCGACGAGGTTCCCAGTGCCGTCCACGCGGTCCGCACGGCGTTCTTGACCGCCGCGCTGGCCGGCCTGGCGCTGACCCTGATCCTCGCCTTCCCGCTGGCCGGAAGGATCGTCAGGCGGCTGCGGCACTTGCGCGAGACCGCACTGCAGCTGGCCCGGGGGAACCCCGGAGTGGACGTGCCGGTCGACCGAGCCCGCGACGAGGTGGGAGACCTCGCCCGCACGTTCGCGCTGATGCAGAGGCAGCTGCAACATCAGGAGGAGGCGCGCCGGGCCTTCGTGGCGACTGCGTCGCACGAGCTGCGTACGCCGCTCACCTCGCTCGAGGGGATGCTCGAGCTGCTCGAGGACGATCTGCACAGCGGCGATGCCGACCTCGACGACGCGAGAGGGCTGCTGGGACGCGCTCGCGTTCAGTCGCGCCGGCTGGCACGACTGGCGGCCGACCTGCTCGATCTGAGCCGGCTCGACGCCCAGGTGCAGCTGCGCTCTGAGCCGGTCGAGCTGACCGAGCTGAGCCGCGCGGTGATGGCGGAGTTCGAGCTCGGGACGGCGGAGCGCGGAATCGTGCCCGAGCTCGACGACTCCACCGGCCCCGTCTGGGCGCTGGGCGATCCGGGCAGCGTCGCGCGCATCCTCCGCATCCTGCTCGACAACGCGGTGCGGGCGAGCCCGGAGCAATCCGAGATCAAGATCGAGCTTCGCAACGGAGCGTTCGCGGCGCTGAGCGTCTGCGACAACGGTCCCGGGGTGCCCGCGCAAGAGCGCGAGCTGATCTTCGAGCGCTTCAAGCGCGGCCGCGTCACCACCGGCCAGGGCGGGTTCGGGCTCGGGCTCGCGATCGGACGCGAGCTCGCCGAGCGGATGGGCGGCGAACTCGTGCTCGATACGTCGCACAGCCCCGGCGCCAGGTTCACGTTGACGCTTCCAGTCGCGCAAGCCGCCGAGGAAGACCCGATCGCGGTCGCCTGATTAGCTGGGGATTCCGGTCACGTGTGGAATTTCTCACACGAGCTCCTGGGATAACGCGACTAGCGTCCACCTCGGTGGCGCGCCGGTAGCGAGCCGCTGACCACTCTGGGATGGGGTGGCCTCTGAAATGGGGACCGTGTCGGCTCCGCGGCCCTGAGAAGGAGTCCAGGAGGAAGCGATGAGCACCGCATTTGGCATTTTTTTGTTCGTGCTCGTGTACGGGCCAGTTGCGTACATGATCTATGACGACATAACGGGACGACGGTCTCGCCTTCGCTCGCCACTCGCGCCAGGAGCGCGTCGTGAGCGCGATCGCGGGCAGCTGCAGCTTGCCGGCAGATATCAGGAGTAGTCCCGGCGCAACATGGTGAGCGGCATCGCGCCTTGGGCGCAGCCGCTCCCCGGCGCGACCTGACAGCATCAGCCGCCGATGGACGACGTCCTCATGAAAGCGATGCTGGACCTCGATGACCACCACTGGTGGTATCGGGGCCGCCGGCGGGTCATCCGCGCAGAACTCGATCGGCTGGCGCTGCCGCCGGACGCCCGCTTGCTCGACGCCGGCTGTGGGTCCGGACGGACGCTGGTCGAGTTGAGGGCCTACGGCGACGTCCAGGGGATCGAGCTCGACCCGGGCGCCGCCGAGGTCGCGCGCGGCCGCGGCGCCGGCGAGGTGCGGGTCGGCAGGCTCGAGGAGCTGCCGTGGGACGCGGATACGTTCGACCTGATCACGTGCCTGGACGTGATCGAGCACACCCCCGACGATCGGGTCACCCTGCGCGAGCTGAGGCGCGTCTGCAAGGCGGGGGGCTGGCTGCTCGTCACGGTCCCCGCCTACCAGGCGCTGTGGTCCGCCCACGACGACGCGAACCGTCACTTCCGCCGGTATGGGAGGCGCACGCTGCGCGCGGCAGCGATCGAGGCGGGCTGGGCGGTGCGGCGAATCACCTCGTTCAACAGCCTCCTGCTCGCGCCCGCGGCGGTGGTGCGGATCGCGCAGCGGCGGCGCCCCAGCTCGGACTACAAGCCGGATCTGGAGATCGGGCCGGAGTGGCTGAACTCGATCCTCGAGCGACCGCTGCAAATCGAGGCGGAGTGGCTGGCACGCGGGCACACGCTTCCGGTCGGCCTGTCGTTGATGGCGCTGCTCGAGAACCCCCGGCCGGCCACGTGATCGTCGCCTTCGCGGCGATCATCCACCTCTCCAACAACCTCGGCTACATCCTGCCCGCGATCATCGGGCTCGAGTCGATGGGGATCCCGTCCCCCGGCGAGACCGCGCTGGTGCTGGCGGCGATTCTGGCCAGCCAGGGCAAGCTCGAGATCTGGCTGGTGATCCTGATCGGCATCGCGTCGGCGATCGCGGGCGACAACGTCGGCTACCTGCTGGGGCGCAAGCTGGGCCGAGAGGTGCTCGAGGCGCCGGGCCCGTTTCACGGCCGCCGCGTGATGGTCGTCCGCGCCGGCGATCGGTTCTTCCAGCGCCACGGCGGCAAGTCGGTGTTCCTCGCGCGCTGGGTCGCGCTCATCCGGGTGGCCGCGGCGTGGCTGGCCGGGATCAACGGGATGCGTTTCAGGCAGTTCTTCTTCTGGAACGCGCTCGGCGGGATCACCTGGGGGATCACGTTCGGACTGGTCGGCTACTTCGGCGGCCACGCCGCCGCCCACGTGCTCGCGCAGGCGGGCCTGATCGGGGCGATCTTCTTCGCGGCGCTGCTGGTCGGGGGCTACGTGTACATCAGGCGGCGCGAGGCACGCAACGCCCGACGCGACCTGGAGTGAGGCCCGCTCCCGGGAGTCGCCCCGCTCCCGAGAATAGGCGAGCCCGCGGCCCTACGGCCAGCCCGCGGCCCTACGGCCAGCCCGCGGCCCTAGGACGTCTGCTCGCTGCCGAGGTCCAGCGCGCAGGAGTTGATGCAGTAGCGCAAGCCGGTCGGGGCCGGTCCGTCGTCGAACACGTGCCCGAGGTGACCGCCGCAGCGGCGGCACACAACCTCGGTCCGCGCCATCCCGAGGCTGCGATCCTCGCGGGCCTCGATGTTCTCGGCGACCGCGGGCTCGTAGAAGCTCGGCCAGCCGGTGCCGGAATCGAACTTGGTGTCGGAGCTGAACAGCTCCGCGCCACATCCCGCGCAGTGGTACATGCCGTCGTCCTTGACGTGGACGTACTCGCCGGTGAAGGGGCGCTCGGTGCCGTGGCGGCGCAGGATCTCGTACTGCTCGGGCGTGAGACGCTCGCGCCACTGCTCCTCGGTTATCTCAACTTCGCGCGTGGTGTCCATCGATCCACTGATCTCCTCTTCGTTTGTCGTGGCTCTACGTTAGCGGCCTGGCCGTATCGGATACGGTGAACAGAGATGAACTTCGGCGTCGCGATCTTCCCCACCGAGGACGTTCAGGATCCCGAAGAGATCGCCCGCATGGCCGAGGAACGAGGGTTCGAGTCGTTGCTGTTCCCCGAGCACACCCACATTCCCGCCAGCCGCGACTCGCCGTGGCCCGGCGGCGGCGAGCTCCCGCCCGAATACAGCCGCACCTACGATCCATTCGTGGCGCTCGCGGTCGCCGCCGCGGCGACCGATCGCCTGCGCATCGGCACCGGTGTCTGCCTGGTGATCGAGCGCGACCCGATCGTCACCGCAAAGGAGGTCGCCTCGCTCGATCGTCTGTCGGGCGGGCGCTTTCTGTTCGGCGTCGGCGCCGGGTGGAACCTCGAGGAGATGCGCAACCACGGCACGGACGCGAGCAAGCGCTTCGGGGTCATGCGCGAGCGGATCGAGGCGATGAAGGCGATCTGGACGCAGGACGAGGCGAGCTATTCCGGCCGGCACGTCAACTTCGAGCGGATCTGGTGCTGGCCAAAGCCGCTTCAGCGCCCACACCCGCCGGTCCTCGTCGGCGGCAGCGGACCGCGCGTGCTCGACCGGGTGCTCGCGATCGGTGACGAGTGGATGCCCAACCGGGTCAGCGACGATCAGCTGCTCGCTCGTATCGACGAGCTCAGCTCCCGCGCGCAGCAGATGGGCAGGGATTCGATCCCGGTGACGGTGGTGGGGATGACCCCCGATCTCGACCGGATCGAGCGCCTGCGGCGCGGCGGCGTGCATCGCGTCGTGTTCTGGCTTCCCGCCCACGGTCGGGGTGAGGTCGAGGACGCGTTTGACCGATATGCCGCGACGGCTCAGGAGTTCCTGGACAGGGCTTGAGGGCCGGCATGCTGGGGTAGTGTTTTCCGCGGCGGTTGCAGTCACCTTCGCGTGGGGAGAGGAGAGAGTCATGGCGCCGATCAGCGAGCCCACCACGGCGTCCCGGCGCCGAGTCGCGGGGGCGTCCCCGGCTCGTGGTGAGCCACAGCGGCTCGCACGCGGAGTTCTCTCGAACTTCGATATCGCGGCCTCGACGATGGCGAACATCGCCCCGGCGATGAGCTTCTTCTTCGGGTTCGCTCTGATTGCCGCGACTGCCGGTGTGGCCTCGCCGCTCACAATCATCGCCGCGGCGGTGGCGATCGCGCTGCTGGGCAACACGCTCACGCAGTTTTCGCGATCGCGCCCCTCGACGGGGTCGTTCGTGACCTTCATCGGCCGCTCGTTTGGGCCCTACGCGGCGGTCGTGACCGCGATCGTCCTTTGCTCGGGGTACATCATCGCCGTGGCCTCCGTCGTGACGATCTCCGGCGGCTGGACCGAAACGATCATCAAGCACTACCTGCACATCACCGTCCCCTGGCAGATCCTCACGGTCGTTCTCACCCTGGCGGCTCTGTGGATCATCGTCGGCGGCGCGGCGCCGTCGACGAAGGTCGCGGCGATCTTCTTCGCCTTCGAGCTCGGCCTGTTGCTGGTTGTGGCGATCGTGCTGCTCATCGACCATTCCAGTCACATCAATCTGCATCCGTTCGACCCCGGCCATCTCAGCGGCGGTTTTTCGGGCCTGTCCCTCGGCTTCCCGCTGGCGGTGTACCTCTTCATTGGCTGGGAGAACTCGGCGGCACTGGCCGAAGAGAGCAGGGACCCGCGCGCGGGGGTGGGACGCGCGGTGTTCCTCAGCGTGGCGGTGATGGCCGCGACGTACGTGTTCCTGTCCTACGCCACCGTCATCGCCTTCAACGAGAACGTCAAGGCGCTGACGAGTGCGAGCGTGCCCTTCGTCGACGCCGCCAAGGGTGTGCTCGGCTTCGCTGCGTTTCTCGCCTACCTGGCGGGATTCACCTCGATCTTCGGAACGCTGATCTCTGCGACAAACTCCCAGGCGCGGATCATCTTCAGCTCCGGCCGTGAGGGTCTGCTGCCCTCTTGGGTAGCGCAGGTCACCGAGCGACAACGGACGCCGTGGGCCGCGTTCGTGGTGTTCCTCGGCGTCGCGCTCGGGCTCAGCTTCATCTTCGGCTGGAACACCGATCCGGTGACGTTCTTCGGCGAGATCGCCACCCTGGGCACAATCCTCATCGCGCTGACCTACCTCGTCGCCAACCTGGCGCTGCCCGTGTACTGGCGTCGCTATCACCCCGACCGCTTTTCGCCGGTGTACCACCTGCTGCTGCCTCTGCTCGGGGCGGCCGCGATCGGCTATCCCCTCTACGAGCTGGTCAAGCCTGGCCAGCCGGCGCCGTTTAGCCACTACCCGCTGATCGCCCTCGGTGTCGTGGTCGTCGCGCTGATCTACGGCGCGGTGGTGTTCTCACGTGACCGCACGCTCGGTGAGCGCGTCGGCTCGATCGTGGCCGACACCGAGTAGCCGGCTAGTCCTCTTTGCTCCAGTTGCGCTCGGTCGGCGACTTGCCGGTCAGCATGTCCACGTACTTCTGCCACGGCCTGGGCTTGACGCCGGGCTCGCGTTCCCGCCATGCCGGTGCCGCGCCGTGCGGGGTGGGCAGCGACGCCACCTCGGCGGCTGCGATCCGCAGGTCCACTCCGCGCTCGTGCAGCGAGGCGACCTCGTCGGCGGCGATGAAGCGGGGTCCGAGGCCGGTCCGCATCACGATCCCGTGAAAGATGTCCTCCTGCGGAGCCGCCACCACGTGGTCGACGGTTCCGACCTGCTCGCCGTCTGAGGCGTACACCAGCACGCCCTTCTCGAGCACCTCGTAGGCGATCGGCAGCCCCTCGTCCATTGCCGCTGACCTTACTGCAGATAGCTCGACGCGGCCATCGGATCGGGCTCGACGATCTCCAGCGCGAGCGATGACCAGCCAAACTCGGTGGCGCCCATGCCCCGACCGGTGAACGGGTTGTAGTACTCGCGCAGACCCTCGAGGCGGATCGTGGCCGCCAACCGCCTTGCGAGCTCGCGCGCCGGCGCGTCGTAGCCGAGGCGCACGAGGCCCAGCCACACCAGCCAGGCGGTGTTGATCCACGTCGGCCCACGCCAGATGCGTCTCAGCGCGGGGACCCGCGAGGGCTCCGGGGAAAACGGCGGCTCGCCCGCGGCAACGGACGGGGGAGCCACCGGGAGCCAGAAGCGCTCGGGGTCGAGCAGGTGCTGCTCGACGAGCCGGCGGCCGATTGCCTCGGGAAGGTCGGGGAGCGCAAGCGGAGCGAGCGCGGTCCAGGTCAGAGCCGGGCGGGTGGCGGGAGCCGGGCGCGCGAGCGGCCAGAACAAGCCGGCGTCCTCGTCGTACATGCGCTCGACGATCGCCGCGGTGCGCGACCGCCGCCCCAGCGCCATGCAGGAGAGCGAGTGCAGGACGTTCGTGGCGACCTCGCAGCACACCGGTCCGCCGGCGTCGGCGATCCGCCGCAGGTCGTAGCCGAGCCGGCGATTGCGGCGAACGAGACCGACGAAGCCGGGCAGCCCGTGGGCGCGCCTGCCCCAGATCGCGTCGAACACGGGGGAGGCGTCGAGCCCCGACTCGTCGGGCTGGACGAGCCAGATCAGGCCGTCGCCGTCGAGGTCGCGGTGAGCGGCGAGCCAGTCGTAGTGGCGGCCGATCCGCGGCACCGACGCCGGGTCGCCGACCGCGATCCGCCAGGCCCAGGCCAGGACCGGTGGCTGGATGCTCGACGTCATCGGCGCCGTCGGAGAGGTCACGTTGTAGGTAAAGCGCCGGTGCCCGCGCAGCGGCGTGTTCCAGAAGATCGTGTGACCGATGAAGCCGTCGTCGCGCTGTGCGGCGAGCAGCGACTCGAGCTCGCGGCGTGGCCGGCTCGGGTCAAAGCGCCGCCAGACGATCGCGCTGAAGCACGAGTCCCAGTACCACTGCCACGGATAGTGGTGAGGGCTCGGGCAGGTGTAGGCGAACGGGACGCCGTCGGCCTGGCGCACTCCCTCGCGCCAGTTGCGGCGAAGGGCGGACTCGCACAGGGCGCGAACTGATGCGCCGTCAGTCCAGGTTCCAGCCGAAGTACACCTCCACCTGGGTGACCTTGTCGCCGTCGAACGTCAGGATCTCGGTGTTGCAGAACCGCGTCCCGTCGTCACGGGTGCACTCGTAGGTCACTATCGCCTCGTCCCCGGACTCGAACAGGCGCTTGAACTCGAAAGCGTCGATGTGTCCCGAGTTGGGCCAGCAGCGCTCGAAGTACCGGGCGCGGTCGATCCCGACGTCGGCCGGACTGTAGAACGTGAAGTCGGGACCGAGGTGCTGTTCGATCATCTGCCGGTCGCCCGACTCGTATGCGGCGTAGCAGTCGCGGACGATCTGCAAGCGGTTGTTGGCGGTCATCTGCTCTCCCTTCTCTCGGTCACGAAACCAGACCGCCCGAGCCGCCCGGATTCATCGGCCGCCGGCGCGTATCGCTAGCGCGCCGGCGAGCCCAGCAACTCGTCCAGCGCAGCGAGGTCGCCCTCGCTCGGGGTCCACTGGGCGGCCGCGACGTTCGCGCGGACCTGCTCGGGCTTGGTCGCGCCCGCGATCACCGAGGAGATCACCCGCCGCGCGATCAGCGCTCCGATCGCGACCTCGAGCAGGGACACCTCGCGCTCGCGGGCGTAGTCCTCGAGCGCCTCGAGCAGGTCGAACTGATGGTCGGCGGCGATCTGGTCTCTTCCAGAAAGTCGCGCCCCGGCGGGGCCGGGCTCGCCACGGCGATACTTGCCGGTCAGCAGTCCCGACGCCAGCGGGAAGAACGGGACGAACCCCAGACCAAGTCGCTCACAGGCCGGCAGCACCTCGCGCTCGGCGTCGCGCACCAGCAGGCTGTACTCGTTCTGGATCGCGGCGAAGCGGACCAGACCCCGCTCGCGCGAGATCGCGTCGGCCTCCTCGATCTGCCGCACGCTGAAGTTCGACGCGCCGATCGCGCGCACCGAGCCGCCGCGCACGAGCTCGTCGAGCGTCTCCAGCGTCTCGGCGATCGGCGTCACGCCGTCGGGTCGGTGGTACCAATACATGTCGATCACGTCGGTGCCGAGCCGGCGCAGCGAGGCCTCGACCGCATGCAGGATGTAGTCGCGTGATCCGCGCGGCCCGCGCCCGTCGCCCATGTCCATCCCGAACTTGGTCGCGAGGATGACCCGATCGCGACGGCCGTCGAGGGCCGCTCGGAGAAACTCCTCGCTCTGGCCCCTGCCGTAGCTGTCGGCCGTATCGAAGAACGTCACTCCCTCCTCGAGGGCAGCGTCGACGACGGCCCGGGTCCCCTCGAGATCGAGGCGCCGCCCGAAGTTGTTGCACCCCAGGCCGACGACCGAGACCTCGAGACCGGATTCGCCCAGCGGGCGCCTCGCAAGCTCCGCCATGCCGCTCGTATAGCACGCCGGCCCGCACCGGCGTCCGCTGGAGGCACTCGCTGAGTTCGGACCGGCGTCGCCCATCCCGCCGCCGCAGACCGAGGCGCTGAAGATGGTCGCCGCCGTGCTCGATCAGCCGGCGCTCGGCGAGATCGCCGAAAGCCTCGAGACGTCATCCTCGCCCCGGCTGCGGTGTCGCGAGCGGACCGCGCCGCCGGTCACCCAGGCGTCGATGTCGGGGTGACCGAACGCCCGTGCGACGGAGACGCGGTGGCGCCCGTCAAGCACGTAGTAGCCGTCCCGTCGCGCCACCAGGTCGATCGGCGGGAGCGGATCACCGCGGCGATAGGCGAGCGCGATCCGTTCCCAGCGACGTCGCACGGCTTCTGACGCCGGGCGGAAGCCGGCGTCGAACTGGGCTGTCGGTTCCAGCGTGCCGACGATCTGGCAAAGCGGGACCACCTCGAGCCGACGCGTCCCGCCCGGCAGCATCGCGGCGCCCGCGAGCGTCCGCGGACGCCCGCAGTCGCGCCGGCGCCTCAGCCAGCGAGCGACCCGCGCGGCCGAGTGCCCCCGGCGGGCGCGGCGAAAATCGGCCTGCGCGTCGAGGGCGGGCATCCCGGTTGCGTGAAGGTCAAGCGACACGAACATCGGGCCCGCTTGCTCGAAGATGACTCCACTGCATGGGTCCAAGGTACGCGTAAGACCCCCGCCTGCCATCGGGCATATTCCTGCTTTTGGGCCTCAGTTGGCGGCCCTACGCCGAAACCAGGATGTCGCGCAGGCGGAAGCTGCCTTGGTGGCGCGGCAGCGTGGGCTCCCAGCTCGGATCGAGCGCCAGATAGGACTCGGGATCGCGAGCGATGATCCCCACGAGCACCTCGCCGACGATCCGGCCCCCCACCGCACCGAGCCGGTCGCCGTTCTGCCGCACCGCCGACTCGCGCAGCACGTACAGCCACAGCGGCGTCTCGTCCTTCCAGCCGAAGCGGACCAGGCCGACCTCGTCTTCGGTGAGGCTGTCGACCCCGAGCTTGCGGGCGACGCGCTCGCCGGACGGCAGACCGGTCCCCTGGCCCCGTTCAAGATCGCGCGCGGCGAGTGAGCGGTAGGCCTGGTCCTCGACCGCGCCCGTGATCGCCGCCGGCAGCTCGATCAGCGAGCGCGGCAGCTGACCATCGATCGGCTTTGCACGCTGCGCCGGCGGCGCGCCCGGCACGTCGAACAGCAGCGACCAATCGACGCGGCGATCGCCGACCGGCCCGAATCCGACCAGGTCGGGGAAGACCGGGCGCACGGGTCCGCGCGGCTGCAGCTGATAGAGCTGGCGGATCTGCGAGTGGCCATAGCGGTAGGCCGCGTCGGCGAACTCGACCGGAATGAACGGCTCTCCGTCCGGCCGGTAGTAACTGGGGCCGGTTGCGAGCAGCTCATCGACGAGCTCGCGTCCGACCAGGACGGGAAGCAGCTCGTTGACGATCAGCCACTGGTAGTGCCAACTCAGCGAACGGCGTGCCTCCTCGAACAGCTCTCCCTCCGCGACGTGGTCGGCTCGAAGTCGATCGACCAGACGGTTGTGGGCGCGGATGAAGCCGACCTGCATCTGGCTCATGAACACGTGCACGTCGTTACGGGGGTCGCCGACCAGGGCGATGCCATCTTCGTTGCGTGGCACGTCGCCGTCGTGCTCGAGGAACTTCGCCGGGTCGTCGCGGCGATACAGGTACGGCGAACCGATCGGGCCGCCGCCGTAGAGAGACTCGAGGTTGGTCCGCGGCGAGCGCATGTTGCGCAGCGCGCCGAGATCGGTGTGGGCTCGCAGCGGCGAACGGTCCGCCGTCAGGTCGTGGGCGACGTACTGACCGAAGAACGGCCAGCCCGCCTCGCCGTGAGCGTCGCCGTGGGCGTCGCCGCCGTCGCAGAAGCCGCCGGCGGCGCCGATCCGGTGCAGCACTGCCTCGTCGACGTCGAGCGCCGGCAGATCGAACATCCGCCCGTAGCGACCGGCTTCACCGACGGGCGCGTCGACGCGCTCTGGCGCCAGGCAGTGGTCACGGGCGGGGGCTGCGGTCACTGTCTGAGCGCTTCGACGATCAGCTTTGCGGCGGGGGTCAATTACGAGGGTCATGGTAGCCGCGGTGAGCTGGCGAGGATCGCCTGCTGAGAGGCGCGCCGGCCTGCTTGGAGGCGGCGGGAATATGCGCTTCAGTCAGCGCGCCTTGGCGTACAGGCCGCGGACGATGTCAAACATCTGCTGCGAGGTCTGGCCGAAGCCCGGGCAGCACGGGGGGCCGCCCGGCCCGCTGATCCCGATCTCCAGGTGCGGAGCGTCCGAGATCCCGACACTGCCGCAGCCCACTTCCGCAATCGGCTGACCCGCGCTCACGTGAGCGCCGACACCGACCAGCGCAGGGGCCGCGTGGCCGTAGTAGATGTAGTCGCCGGCCAGCGAGCCGCCGGCGACGTTCAGGATCGGGGTGTACGGGCCGAATCCGTCGGCGCCCTCCTGCACGATCGTGCCGGCGGTGACTGCGACCTCGGTGACCTTGGAGCCGCAGGCGTTGTTGACCGTGCCGATGTCCACGCCCTGGTCCTGGGTCCAGCTCGACGGCGACAGGACCAGGCGCTTGGGCTCCAGCGGAAACACCCAGCCCGAGCTCGAGCCCGGGGCCGGGGCCGGGGCCGGGGTCAGTCCCGGCAACGTCGTGGAGGCCGCGCCCGGCGCCCGCCGGCCCCTCTGGGCCCAGGCGGTGAGCATGCTCAGCGTCCGCCGGCCCGCGGTGCCGCTGGCCGGAGAGAGGTTCGCGGCCTGCTGGAAGCGGATTACCGCGTTCTTGGTTCCGGGGCCGAAGTTCCCATCCGCAGTGACGTTGATGCCCACCTGCGTGAGGCGGGTCTGAAGCGTCTTCACCGCTGGGCCGCTCATCCCCATCCGGAGCACCTCGGAGACCGCCGAGACCGTCTTCGCGGGCGCATGCGTGGTCGTCGCGCCGACCGACCGGTGCCGTGACACCCACGAGCGCAGCGTGCTGGTCGTGTGGCGGCCGACCGTGCCGCTCGCCGGAGACAGCCCCGCGGCGCGCTGGAAGCGGATTACGGACTGCAGCGTCCCGGAGCCGAAGCTACCGTCGACGGAGGTCCGGATGCCGACGTCGGTGAGCCACCGCTGAAGCGTGCTCACGTCACCACCGCTGTCGCCGGCGCGCAGGACTCGCCCGATCGCCGAGGCGGCGGCGGACGAAGCGAAGCTCGCCCACAGCGCGAGCAGGACGAGAAGCGCTCCCCCGCGCAGCGCGACGGTGCGCCGGCGAGCGAAGTGCGGCGCGAGTGGGGCCCGTGTCGACGGCTCTGGAACCACGGGCGTATGAAGTTCGGACACGTGAATTCCTCGGCGGCAGGGGGAATCACACCGGCGCCTGATGCCTGCGGGGTTAGCTGACGGGCTCGCGCTTGCATTCCGCAAAGCGCTTTCCGCGGATCACCGCGAAACTCGCCCCAACGACTTGGGTTCCCCGCTCCCCGGATTGGCCTGCCGGGGACTCGGCTTATGTGCGCGCGCACAATACGACAACCGCGGCCACCGTGCGTTCACCTGCGCCGAGCCGGGCGATCTCCGCCGGCGATCGCGGTCCGGTTCATGGCCGAGAGTGCGGGTGGCGCCGCGCTATCCGGTCGAAAGCCCCGAGGCGAGCGGCGTGCTCCCCCGACCGGGCGTCAGCCTCGCCACCGCCCGCACCGCGCGGACGTGTCGTCGCACCTGCTGGGGCGAGAGTGTTCCCGCCGGCAACTCGACCGTGATCGCGGCCGTGCCCGGCACGTGGTGGTTCTGCCAGTTCGCCGCGGTGCCAGACAGCCAGTGATGGTGGTAGAGCCTCATGCCGGCCACGCGCGCGTAGATTCGTCCGGCCGCCGTACTGGGGCCGAATGCCCAGACGACGTCCATGTGCTGGTGGTACCAGATCGTCACGCGCGGGCGAACGCGCAGGATCAGGTCGCGGGCGAGGCGGGTCTCGCGCTCTGAGAACGGACTCGGACCGCCGTCATAGACATCCCACGGGCGGCCTCCGGCCTGCCATTGTGACGACCAGTTGGCATTCAGGTCGACGCCGCGGGCATCCTGGCGCGTCCCCAGCGCGACGCCATCCGGGTTGAGAACCGGCACGATCCACATGTCGTCGGTGGTGTGCACGCGTTCGAGCGCGCGGGCGATGGCGATCCCGGCCGTCTCATTGCCGTGGATGCAGCCGAACACGAGCACTCGCGGCCCGCTGCGGTCGCCTCCCCGCCACACGAGGATTCGCCGGCCGTCCTCGGATCTGCCGAGGAGCATTGTCTCGGACTCGGACTTGCCTGCCGCCTTCGCCGGCGCCCCCGGTGGCCCCGCTCCCGGCGCCGGCGCCCCCGGCACCCCGGGCGCCGACGCCCCACTCGCCGGCGTCGGCGCCGGCGAGGCAGCGGGGGAGGAGCGGTCGGGGCGATGCACCGCGGCCGATCCCCCGCAGCCGCTGCCGAGCGCCGCCACCAAAACCACCCCGATCAGGGCGTTGCGACCCACGGGTCAACGATAGGACCGCTGACCGGATGCGGTCCGCCGTCGGGGAACCGACCGGTCGGTCCGCCGTCGAGGAACCGACCGGGAGGCGGTCCCCCGACGAGCGGAGTTCGCGACCGCCGAGAGCCTCAGGGCGCTTGCAGCACCAGCGGCCTGAGCGGGTGCGCCCGGCTCAGCTCGCTCGCGGTGAACGGCAGCGTCACCCACCGCCGCCGCGAGTACAGCTCGGTCAGGTTCTTGTACCAAGGCGAGGTGCGATCGGTCGCCTGCGAGTAGGTCAGGATGCCCTGCGAGACCGGCCCGCCGGGGTTGAGCTGCGTGGTCATCACCAGCGAAGAGCCGTCGTAGACCTGGCCGTACGGCGCCTGGTCGACCGGGTCGGTGGCCGTACCGGTCGACGAGTAGATCGCGTTGAAGCAGCCCGTGTCGCAGCCATGGATGGGGATCCGGCGCGACTGCGGAGCGTGCTGGACCTGCCCATAGCTCGCATTCACCGGGATCCCGTGCGCCTGCAGGTTCTCCACGGCATCGGCCAGCCACTTCAGCGGCGTGGCCGGCCGGCTAGCGCTTCCGAGATTGAGCCCGGAGGGCGTGGTGAGCGGAGCGGTGGGGTCAAACGCGCTCGCGTAGAAGTCGCTGTCGGTGTCCAGTGCGGCCCAGACCGAAAACAGCCAGCCACCGCCGGCGTTCACCGAGCCGGTCCCGTCGTAGCCGGCCAGGGCGGCGCATGCCGCGGTCAGGTCGACCGTCTTGCCATTACTCGCCACCTGCGAGGAGTGGGCGCGGCAGTCGGCGACGAGGTCCGTGAGCACGAGCGCCGCGAGCTCGGACTGATCTCGCTCCCACATCCGCTGCAGGGTCGTGATCGTGAACTTGGGAGCACCGAGGCCATCGGTTCCCTTCACGCGCGCGGCGATCATGAGGTTTCCGATCCGCGTGCGCAGCCCCTGCGGCGTTCCGGTCAGGCCGATGATCGGCGAGAACCCCGTCAGAGGATGAGCGGGATTGGCCAGCCAGTAAGAGTCGTTTGAGTTCTCCACGTAGTCGCGGCGGAACGTGTGGGGCAGGTATTTGGCGGCGAAGATGCCCCTCTGGGGAGTGCCCGCGAAGCTGGCGGGCGCGCAGGCTGTGCGTGACCCGTCCAGCGTCACGACTCGGGCTTGCTCGTAGACCAACGTGGGGAGGCCGGCCGGGAGGCAGGCGTTGATCTTCGCCTGGCTGACCGCCGGCGTGGCCCCGACGTCGCCGTAGTAGGCGTTGCCTCGGTCGTCTGCGGCGATCGTGTTGAAGGTCGGGATCGCCAACCATTTCGCCTCGACGTCGTAGAGCGCCTTGACCGACGCGGCCTGGCCCATCCGAAGGAACTGGTTCGCCGCCCGCGGCCCGTCATCGGCCACCGCGTCATAGAGGGCGTAGGCGTGCGACGCGTCCCAGCCGTAGTGCGCCTCCGGCACCACCACGACCACGCCCCAGTGGGTGGTGTAGAAGGTGTGGCGCACGGCGTGGCCGCCGTAGCGGAGCGTGACCGTGAGGTGGCCCATCGCGGTCGGCTTGCCGTCGAGGTAGTAGCTGGTTGGGTGTCCAGGCACCAGGTTCAGCTGGTAGGCGACGAACCGCCGCGAGGTCGAGACGGTGTGCGTCCAGGCGATGTTCCGGTTGAAGCCGATGCCGATCAGCGGGAAGCCCATCAGCGTTCCGCCCTCGACGTCATAGCTCCCCGGCACGTCGAGCTGCGCCATCCAGAAGCGCTCCGTCCCGCGCCAGGGGAAGTGCGGGTTTGCAAGCACCATGCCGGTGCCCGCGCGGGTGTCGAGTGCGCCGAGCCCGAGACCGTTGGAGCCCTGTGCGCGCGCGGCCTGATCGCCGAACTGCGCCGTCAGCGCGGCCAGGTTCGGCTTGGCGGGGCCGACGCGGCGGGCGACCACCGCGCTCGCGGCATGGGACCCGCCGGCCGACGGGACGGCGGCGGCCGGCGTTCCCGTGGCCGGGGGCGCGGCGGCGACGATCCCGGAGAGAAACTGCTGGGCGGAGCCCTCGGTGACGATCTGCTCACCGCGCAGGATCATGTCGGCCAGCGTGATCGGGTGCACCCAAGGCTTGCCCTTGCAGCTGGGGTCGCGCAGCTTGCCCGAGCGCAGGTAGCGGTTGTAGCCGGCCACGAAGCCGGTGTACACCTGGCGGACCTGCGGCAGCAGCCCGTTGGGCGGCTTGGCAGCCAGCTGACGCTCGACGATGCCGCTGGCCCCGACGTAGCGCCAGTAGAGGTCGGACTCGAGATTGGTGCTCGAAGTCCCAGCGGAGTAGTTGATCGCCGTCCCGTTGGGCCCGAAGTACTTGGAGCGGCCGCCCTCGACGGTGACCACGTCGTTGGCGAACGTGCAGAGGTTGTCCTGGGCGAAGACGTATGCCTCGCCGTAGCCGAGCGCGGTGAAGCTCTTGGCGACGATGTGCGGCACGCCCGAGCCGTCGCGTGTGATCGTGACCGGCGTGACCGACGCGCCGCGACTGGCGGCAAGCGCGCTCGAGGCGATGAGCCCCGAGGCTGCGATCGCGACCAGGATCGGGACGACACAGCTGCGGACTGCGGCCACCGGGCCGCGAACGATCAATCGACTACCTCGCACAGGCTCTCCTCTCTCAGACCTCCGACCCGTGCGTGGATCTTACGTGGCGCTGTCGACGGTGCGCCGGGGTCAGGGGCCGCTGTGTACGCTCGCACCGTGCCCGAGGTTGCGATCCCCTCCCTCCGACCAGCTCGCGCCGGGTGGGGCGATCGACGAGAACAGGGTGAGCTTCGGCATGCCGAGGGGGGAGGGGTTGATTCTGAAACTCCGGTTAGTGCTCGTCGAGCACCAGGAACACGGGCACACGGGCGCGACGACGCACACGTTGGGGTTCCTGGGACCACAGCATGTCGCCGACTAGGCGGCTGCGATTCGGGTCAGCCGTCATCACGATCGCCTCACAGCCATGCTTGATCGCCTGATCGCAGATCTGCCTCGCGGGCTTGCGAGTCGCCACCACATCACCGTCGACCTCGACGCCCTTGCCTCTGAGCCGCTTGATGGCGTCGGCGACGATGGTGCGCTGCCGCACCCAATCGCGCTCGGTCGGCAACACCCCCGAGTGACCGTAGATTCGAACGATCGAGAACACGCGCATGCTCGCGCCCCAAAACGGACCGAGCTCGAGCGCCCACGCGATCGTTGCATCCGGGATCGGACGTCCGTCGGTGGCGAGCAGGATACGCGAGAACCGGCGGTTGGTCGGTGGAGATTCGTTCACCGAGCGATGGGGGCGGCGAGCCGCCCTCATGACCCTTGGCGTCGCGGGCGACCTCGTAGGTCCGCGTGCCGCCCGAGTTGCAACTCGTGTCGCCTCACCTGCTCCACGGCATGGTACGAGGCCAGCCGGCAAGGATGATGAACTACTACGGCAGCGCCTACTTAGATGTCAACCGCGGCCCCGGCGGCACCGGAGCGGCGGCGACGGCCAACCGGACTACCGGTCCTGCAGATCAGGCAGTGTGCGTCGTAAGCTCGCTGGGAGTAAGGCGTTCGCCCGCTTGCACGGGCATCGGGAGTCGATTACCAGGCGGCGCAAGCGGGCATCTCCAGCGTGGATCGTATGCGCAGGAGGGTTGGTAGGCGAAGTTGAAGTCCAGCAGCAGCAGCCCATCTTGTTGCCCGAGGTCTGCTCCCTTGGCGGTGTCCAGCAGATAGCGTCCCGCGCCATAGGTCTCCCGTCCGCTGGTGGCGTCTGCGAACGGAACGAACAGCCCACCGGCGTACCCGTCAAGCCAATAGAGCTCCAGGCTCAGCTCGACCCCCGCCAAGTCGAAATGAGCGACGGCGAAGCGGCTGGCGGCCATCGCTTCGACGTTGCTTGTCGCGAGCTCGAAGCGCCAGGGCTCGACTGGCTTCACGGAGCCGACCGCACGCCACGCGGGATCGTAGCCATACATGTGGGGACCGCAGTAGCCCTGCCTCTGCGCCGGAGGAATCGGAGATTGGGGATGCTCTCGAAACAGCCGGGCCCGCGCTTGCCGCCAGCGCCGCCAGGCGGCGTGTTTGTCCGACGTCGCCCTGATCTCGCCATACATGTCGCCGATGCTCCGCCTCCAATCCAGGAGCGACAGCGAATCGGCGACAGGATCATTCATGGTCGTGCTGGCTAGCGGATCAGTAGGAGAACGCCCGATCGCGTACAGGAAACGCAGCCTCTAGCACGGCTCGGCATCCGATCGATGCACAATCTAGCCAGCGGCACCGCACAAGGCCGGCGGCGACACCTGGTTCTCCGCTCCGTGCGTGGGGCGCTCGAGAGGGCGCTGCTCGGGCGGAAGCCGTTTGGCACCCGCCCGAGCAGCAAAAGGGGTGTCAGCCCAGCCGTCTCTGCGCCGTTTCGGGGACGAGGCGAGGCTCCAGTCAGGAGAGGTCGACCTTGCCGCCGGAGGGTCTCAATGCGTACCACGCGGCGCCGAAGCTCTTGATCCCCTCGCCGTAGGTGTCGCCGTCGTCCTTGTCCTTGGCGTACAGGTACAGCGGGTGGCCCTTGTAGGTGACCTGCTTGGTGCCATCCGGCCGGGTGATCGCGCCCAGGTCGGCGCTCATCGCAGCGCCCTTCACCTTGGCCGTGCCGGTCACCGGCGGCCACACGCTCGCGCACGCCCCGGTGCAGCTCGAGCTGCCGGGCTTGTCGGCCTCAAACAGATAGACGGTGAGCTTCTTGGGACCGTCGGCGAGGATCGTGCCGAGCTTGTCGTGCTTGGTGGTGATCAGCGCAGCCGGGGTTGCGCTCGACGCCGAGCTGGCAGTGGACGGGCCGTAGGACCCGCTGGCGGCCGAAGACGACGTGCTCGCCGAGCTGGCTGACGTGCTCGCAGGCTGCGAGGCCGCGGCACTCGAGCTGCTCTTGCTGCTGCCTCCGCACCCAGCGACCGCCACCGCCAGGGCAATCGGCACCACTGAAACGACTCCTCTCTTGTGCAAGATGCCACCTCCCATCGATTGGGTCGATCACCTCGATGGACGCCCCGACGGGGCAGATTCTTCCCGTCTCTGCGGCCTTCTCGTTCAACCCCCGCGGCGCCTAGGCGCGATCTCCCTCTCCCGCCCGCTGGAGGTCGGAGGGAAGAGGCGTGACGTTGCTGCTGCTGCTTCTGCCGGTCTGCACCGCGAACCAGAAGACTCGGGCCGGACCATATGTGCCGGCTCGTGTTCGTCTTCCCTGGGCACCGATGAGGACGGAGTACACTTGATGGCTCAACTACATGATTACGGAGCAACGGGATGGTCATCTCAAGCGACACCACAATCGGGCGGGCCCCAGCCGACGGACGGCTCTGGACGTTCACCATGTGGCATCAGGTACGGAGGGTCTCGGGTGATTGGGTCATGAACGCCCTCTCGATGATGCTCAGGCCGGTTCGCCACGGCTGGGCCGTCGAACTAAGCGACGGCCGGGAGCTGGCGCGGTTTCGCGGGCCGGGCTCCAGGTGGCGGGCGCTCCGCTACCTGACCCGCGCCGCCGAGGCCCTCAGACGACCAAGCGGCGGATACCCCGGGGCGGCTACCGGCGCGATCTGAGCCGCGCCCATCTCAAACACCTATCTCGCGCGGGCGGTGACAGCACCAGGCTAACCCGAGCAAGAAATCCGAGATCCGGTCGCCGGCGCCAGCCTCGTGGCCGTCCTTCGCTAAGGCGGGAGTCCTAGAGTCCGCCTCATGCCGAGGTCTCTCGCATGGTTAGGCGATGGCGCCGCGCGGATGGAGGTGGCACACGTGGAGCAACGCGGGCGAGAACTGGTGGCGGCCGGGACGCAGCTTGGCGCGGTCTACGAGCTGCGGTACCGCCTCGCGCGCGGACGCCTGTCCCTCGAGGTCGTCGGAGAGCGATCGCGCGAGGTCGAGCTTGGTGACGCCGACTTCTTTGACCTGGGCTGGTCACCCCTGTTCAACTCACTTCCCGTGATGCGCGACCGCCTCCTGGAGGGAGGTCCGCCGCGCCTGTACACGATGTGCTGGGTCGATGTCCCGTCGCTCGAGGTGAGTCGCTCCGACCAGCGATATGAGCCGCTCGGAAACGGTCTCGTCCGCTTCGCGGCAGGCGACTTCCGTTCCGAGATCAGATTTGACGACGCAGGATTCGTGCTCGACTACCCGGGAATCGCCGCGCGGGTCTAGGGCGCCACGCGCGGGGTCGCTTGCGCGGATAGGCCGAGAGCATCGCCGCCGCCTGCTCGGCGCTAGGACCGCTGCCGCGGAAAGTCTCGACCGCTACTGGCGACTGCCATCGCTCGAAGACGTCGACGCGCCCCGGATCCACCAGATCGGCGGTGATGGAAAGTCGAGGCATCCCCGTCTACAGCGAGCTTGCTCGACGACCTCGACACAGCCCGCGAGGTCTAGCGCACGCTGTTCTGGGCCCACGTTGATGTGCCCTGCGACGATCAGCATCGGCTGCTCCTCTCGGTTGGGCCCTTGGCCGTCACGGGGGTAGGACCATCCGTCACAGCGCAATCCATCGGTGTTCACGACGGGTCGATCGCTGAACTCGTGTTGCGAACACGATCAGTTCGCTTTTGCTGAGCTGGTGGAGCACCACTGCATGGTGCTGGTCGCGAGCTGCCGGCGGATGGCCGGTGATGCGGACATAGCTCGTGACGCGGGGCACGAGGCAGTTCTGCGGGCGTTGCTGGGCTCGATCAGCTCCAGGACGACGCGCGATTCGGGGGATGGCTGATCGGCATCCGCCTGAACGTGTGTCGCGCGCGCGCTGCTTGACGCACGCGGCGACTAGGCTGGCCCGCTCGCTTGACGCATTCCGGGAGGAGCGTCGTCTCGCCGTCCGGGCCGTGCCGGGCAGTGAGCCGCTGAGATGATCGCCGCCGCGGCGTCCTAGCTCGCCGGCGGCCGGGCAAGGGTTCCCTGGCTCGGTGTGGATTTGCCGCGCAGCATGACTGAAGACTGCGGCCGCGGCGGTGCTTAGACCTAGAGCCCGCACTTGATCGTGGCCGACGGACGAGGACTGGCGGAAGCGAGAGTGCGAGCCGAGTGCCGGTGTCGAAGTTCGACCAGCCGCTCCGCGGTGGCAGAGGGGTCGAGCGGGGTTCGGTGGCGTGCATTGCTTCTGCAGATTTGCTGGTCTGGCGGGCTCGTGGACGATGGTCAGTGTGCGTATCGCGTTCGTGTCGGAGCGAGTCGGAACCCGTCCGTTGGCGGGGCGATACCTTTGCCTGATGCGTTCGGTCGCCGCCGTCGAGTCGGTGTTCCTGCCGGTGCGTGCGCCGACCACGTTTGAGGAGACGGTGGAGCGGCTGGGGACCGCGATTCGCGCGGGGATTCTTCCAGCCCGTAGCCGGTTGCCGTCGGAGCGGACGCTTGCGGAGCAGCTGGGGATCTCCCGCTCGACGCTGCGCCAGGCCCTGACTGCCCTTGTCCAGAGCGGTCATCTGATCGCTCTGCGGGGGCGCGGCGGCGGGACGTTCGTCACCGAACGTCCCCCGCTTTCGGAGGTCGACGTCAAGCCGTTGGCAGCGGAGGCTTGGACGGTGCTGGACTTTCGCGTTGCCATCGAGACGGGAGCGATGTTGCTGGCGGCCGAGCGCGCCGAAGCCGAGCAGCTCGATCGGCTTGACGAACTCGTCGAGCGGATGGCCGAGGTGGCCGATGCGGAGGACTTTGGGGACTACCGGCGGGCGGACATCCGATTCCACATCGGCGTCGCGGAGGCGGCGGGGTCGCCGCGCCTGGTCAGCGCTATGACCGAGGTGCAAGGCCAGATGAGCGACCTGATCACGATGATCTCGCACCCTCCCGAGGTGCTGCTGCACTCCAACGAGCAGCACCGGCGTATGGTCGCGCTGCTGAGACGCGCAGAGGGGCTGGGGGCGGTGCAGCTGATGCGCGAGCACATCGAGGGGACCGAGCACATCCTCGCGGGGCTGATCTGAGTCGGGCGCGGCGTCCGGGCCGCTCAGAGGTCCGCGGCCCGCTCCACAAACGTGCGCCACTGTCCGTGCGCGTCCGCGCGCCAACGTTCGTCGCGCCGGGGCTCAACCGTCGCTCCGGTGGGGATTCGCTCGGCGATGTCGAGTATCGACGGCCACACGCCCGCTCCCACGGCCGCGAGCGCGGCGGCGCCCGCGGCGGTCGCGTCAACCGCCCCGCGCTGCACCGTGACGCCGGCAAAGTCCGCCTGGAGCGCCAGCAGCGTGGGATCGCGCGTCAGGCCGCCATCCACGCGCAGCACGTCGACCGGCACGCTCTCGCGCACCGCGCCGATCACGTCCGCGACCCGCCACGCGATCGCCTCGAGCGCGGCGCGCGCGACGTGCTCGGGACGCGAGCCGGCGGTCAGCCCGGCGACCACTGCCCGGGCTTCGGGCTTCCACCACGGGGCCCCGACCCCGGCCAGCGCTGGTAGCACGCGCACACCACCGGCATCAGCCACTTCGGCGGCGGCGGCCGCGAGCGCGGCCGCATCGGCCGCGAGTCCCATGTCACGGCTCAGCCACTCGAGCAGCGCCCCCGCCGTGAACACGCCGCCGTCGATCGCCCACTCCAACCGGCCGCCGACCCGCCACGCGATCGTCGGCAACAGGCCGCCGCCGGGCGCGGGCCGCACATCGCCGGCGTGCGCGAGCACGAACACGCCGGTGCCGTACGTCGCTTTGACCAGCCCCGGCCGGACGCATCCCGCGCCGGCGAGCGCCGCCTGCTGGTCGACGCAGCGTGCTCGCAGCGGCAGCTCGGCCTTCCACGAGGGGTGGCGCAGGATGCCGAGGTCGCCGGCCGTGTCGAGGATCGTCGGCAGCACCTCGCGAGGGACGCCGAAGATCTCGAGCAGGGTTGGGTCCCAGTCGGGGGCGCCAAGCTGGGTTCGCGAGGCGGTCGAGGGGTCGGTCGCGAAGCCGGCGCCGAGCTTGTCGCACAGAAACGAGTCCACGGTGCCGATCCGCAGCGTCCCCGCCGCGAGCGCCCGATCGACCCTCTCGTCGTGCTCCAGCAGCCACGCGGCCTTGCCCGCCGAGAAGTACGGATCGAGCGGCATTCCGCTGAGCCGGCGGATTTCCTCGGCGCGGCCGCCGGCTTGTAGCCGGTCGAGGACCTCCTGCGATCGCTTGTCCTGCCAGGTGATGACCGGGCTGAGCGGGGCGCCGCTCTCGGCCTCCCAGGCAAGCACGGACTCCCCCTGGTGATCGAGCCCGCAGGCGGTGACCTCGTCTGGCGCCTGCTCGAGAACGGCGCCCACGGCCTCGACCACGGCCGCGAGCACCACCTCGGGATCCTGCTCGACCCAGCCTGGCCGCGGATGCGCGAGCGGCTTCTCGCGGCGAGCCTCGGCCACGGGTCGCAGGTCGGCGTCGTACAGCGCTGCCTTCACCGCCGACGTCCCCTCATCGATCCCGAGCAGCAGAGTCATGCGGCGGCCCGGAACTCCGCGGTCCGCCGCCACCAGGGGCCGCGCAGAGGTGGGCGCCCCTCACCAGCACGAAGATCGCTCTCCGGTCCCAGGCTCACCCCCAGCGGCCCGACGATCTCCGCCACCCGCTGCCCGATCCCAAGCGAGGCGGTCAGCCCGGTGGAGCGGATCGCGGCGACGTTCACGAGCCTGGGGCACGCCCGCGACACCCCGATCACGTAGTTGACCCCGCGCCCTGCTGGACGCAGCCCCGCGTATGCGGCGATCGGCGCAGCGCGCCTGAGCGGCGGATACAGCGAAATCGCGTTGGCCATGATCTCGTCGAGGGCCTCGGCTCGCACCGACCAGTCATGCTTGTCGTCGAGGTCGACGGCGGTCGGACCGGCGATGACCTTGCCGTCTACGGTGGGGAACACGAGCACCCCCTTCGTGCGCTTGGTCGGCACCGGCAGCACGATCCGCTCGAGCTGCTCTCCCGCGGGCGGATCGAACACCAGGAACTCGCCCTTGCGAGGGTAAATGGAGAACGAGTCATCGCCGGCGAATCGGGCGACCGAATCGGCTTGCAGACCGGCGCAGTTGACGACCACGCGGCAGCGCAGAGCCGTGCCGGTCTCGGCCCGCACCGTTACTCCCGCGCGGTCCTGCTCGATCGCCTGCACGCGGAAGCGCGTGCGAACGTCGGCGCCGTGACGCTTCGCTGCGGCGGCGAGTGCGAGCGTGTACGCGACCGGATCGGTGACCGCCTCGCCGGGGACCTCGAGTGTCCAGTCGTCCCGCTCTACCACCACCACGCCGTTGCGGCGGGCGCTCACGGCAACGGCCGCCACCGCGCGCCGCTGCGACTCGTCGCGCGGGCGCATCAGCGCGCCGCAGCGCAGCACCGGTATCCCGAGCGCGTTCAGCAGCGGGTCGCGAGCGACTCCCGACGCGAGGATCAGCTCCGTCTCGAGCTCGCCGGGTGTCGAGTCAAAGCCCGTGTGCAGGATCCCCGAGTTGGTGCCGCTCGCGCCGAGACCCGGCTCCGGCTCCGCCTCCAGCAAAGCGACCGCGGCGCCCCGGCGCGACAGCGCCAGCGCGACCGCGCAGCCAACGACGCCGGCGCCGATCACCGCAATCTCGACGTGTTGTCGTGGGGTCGTTGACACCGTCCGCACGCAAGCGTATCTTCGCGCCATTCGAAGGTGCGATCTCCACACCATTAGGGCGTAGGCGCGCGTAGCCCAGACCTGGGGAGGTAACCGTGGCAGACGAGGTAGCACGAACGCCGAGCACGACCAGGACGATGGGAGTGGACGAGCGCGAGCTCGCTGAGCTCGGCTACGAGCAGGAGCTCCACCGTGGGTGGAGCAGCTTCACGAACTTCGCGATCTCGTTCACGATCATCTCGGTTCTGGCCGGCACGGTCACGAACTTCGCCTTCGCGTGGAACGCCGGCGGCCCGATCGCAATCTCGATCGGGTGGCCGATCCTGTGCGGTTTCGTGCTGCTGGTTGCCTTCTCGATGGCGGAGCTGACCTCGGCGTTTCCGACCGCGGGCGGGCCGTACTGGTGGTCGGCCAAGCTGGGGAGCCCCGGCTGGAGCTGGATCACCGGCTGGTTCAACATCGTCGGCCTGGTCGGGATCGTGGCCGGCGTCGGCTACGGGGCGGCGTTCTTCCTCCAAGCCACCCTCGCCCTCTATGGGGCGAACATCTTCGGCATCGACTTTGCCACCACCAACCCCTCGACCATCCTCCACCAGAACTTCCTGCTGTTCTTGATCATCCTGATCGGCTACACGGTCGTGAACATCTTCGCCGACCGGCTGCTGGCGATCTTCAACAATGTCTCGGTCGGCTGGCACGTGCTCGGGGTGCTGGTGATCATCGCGCTGGTGATCTTCGTGCCGAGCCACCACCAGAGCGCCAGCTTCGTGTTCGGCCAGCGGCTCAACAACACCGGCTTCCACGCTGGCGCGACCAGCGGCGCGTTCTTCTGGCTGTACATCCTCCCGCTCGGCTTCATTCTGACGATGTATACGCAGACGGGCTACGACGCGTCCGCGCATACGGCCGAGGAGACGCGAGGCGCCGCGAAAGCGGCCGCTCAGGGCGTTTGGCGGTCGGTGTTCTACTCCGCGATCGCCGGCTGGGCGCTGCTGCTCGCGTTGCTGTTCGCCGCCACCCACGTCGCCGCGATCAACAAGCTGGGCGGCGGGGCGATCCCGGTCGTCACGACTGGCCTGAGCGCGTGGGCGGCGAAGTTCGTGTTGATCATCTTCACCGTCGGTCAGTTGTTCTGCGGCGCGGCCGGGCTGACCAGCGCGTCCCGGACCTGGTACGCGTTCTCGCGCGATCGCGGAATGCCGGGCTGGGGCCTGTTCCGCCGCGTCAACCAGAAGCGGGTGCCGCTGTATGCGGTGCTGGCGGTTTCAATCGCCGCGCTGATCATCACGATCCCGGCGTACTTCGGCACCAAGACCGGTGTCCCGTGGGCGTACTTCGCGATCACTGCGATCTGCACGGTCGGCCTGTACCTGGCCTACATAATTCCCGTCTACCTGCGCCTGCGCCAGGGCGACAACTTCAACCCGGGCCCGTGGACGCTTGGGCGCAACTACAAGTGGGTCAACATCGGGGCGATCGCGTTCGTGGTGCTGGTCGTGTACTCCCTGGACGGTCCGACCACGGCCGTCGGCGCCCCTTGGAACAGCGGCTTTACCTGGACGGCCTTCAATTATTCGCCTCTGGTCCTGGTCGTCGGCCTGGTCGTTGGGATCTGGTGGTGGCTCGGGGCAAAGAATCGCTACAAGGGGCCGGTGCGCACGATCGACACCGACGAGCTTGGGCACGTGCTCGAGCCGCCGCCGGAGCCTGGTCAGACCCCGGCGGTCGCGGGCGGCTCGGAATAGGGTCGCGATGAGTGCTCCACGCCCCGGCGGACCCGGCGGCCGCGCCGGCATGCTCTCTCTCGATGATCTGCGCTCGGAGGCGGAGTCCGGCGCGATCGACACGGTGGTGACGGCGTTCACCGACATGCAGGGCCGGCTGGTCGGCAAGCGAATCGAGGTCTCCTACTTCCTGGACGAGGTCGTCGACGACGGCGTCGAGGGGTGCAACTACCTGCTAGCGCTCGACATGGAGATGGAGCCGGTGCCCGGCTACGAGATGGCCAACTGGGAGCAGGGATACGGCGACTTCGGGATCGCGCCGGACATGGCCACGCTGCGCCGGATCCCCTGGCTTGACCGCACCGCGCTGGTCCTGTGCGACATCACCAACCACGACGGCTCCCCGGTCGTCGCCTCGCCGCGCCAGGTGCTGATCGCTCAGTACGAGCGTGCGCAGCGAGCGGGATACACGCCACTGTTCGCCTCCGAGCTCGAGTTCTATCTCTACAAGGAGAGCTACGCGCAGGCGCACGAGCAGGAGTACCGCGACCTGACGCCGACAATTCCCTACATCCTCGACTACCACATCCTCGCCACGACGATGGACGAGAACGTGCTCGGCCCGATCCGCCGCGGCATGCAGGGCGCCGGGATTCCGGTCGAGTTCTCCAAGGGCGAGGCATGGTATGGCCAGCACGAGGTCAACACCCGCTACGCAGACGCGGTCACCTCCGCCGACCGGCACACGATCTACAAGAACGGGGTCAAGGAGATCGCGTTCCTGCATGGCGTGTCCGCGACTTTCATGGCCAAGCCGTCGGAGAAGGACATCGGCAGCTCGTGCCACATCCACTCGAGCCTGGTCGGGGTCGATGGCGGCCGTAGCGCGTTCGTCGACGGCGATGCCGAGACGGATGTGTTTGCGCACTATCTCGGCGGCATGCGCTCCCGCATCCGGGAGCTCGCCCTGTTCGTCGCGCCCACGGTCAACTCGTACAAGCGCTACGCGAGCGAGAGCTGGGCTCCGACCTCGATCGCCTGGGCGCGCGACAACCGCACGGCCGGCTTCAGGATCGTCGGCCACGGGCAATCGCGGCGGGTGGAGTGCCGGATCCCGGGGGCCGACGTCAATCCCTACCTGGGCTACGCCGCGCTGCTCGCCGCCGGGCTCGACGGGATCGAGCGGGGCATCGAGCCGGGGCCCGAGCTCGTTGGCAATGCATACGCCGCCGCCGGCGCCGAGCCGTTCCCGTCGACGCTGCGCGAGGCGCTGGACCTGTGGGAGCACAGCGAGTTTGCGCGTTCCGCCTTCGGTGAGGATGTCTGGCGCCATTATCTGAACTACGGCCGGACCGAGCAACGGCTGTTCGACCAGGTGGTCACCGACTATGAGCGGCGGCGGATGTTCGAGCGCGGATGATCGAGGTCGTCGAGCCGGCCACCGAGCGGGTGCTGGCCGAGGTGCCGCGCGCCGGCGTGGCCGAGGTCGACGAGGCGGTCGCTCGTGCGCGTGAGGCCTTTCCGGCCTGGCGGGCGCTGGCCCCGGCGACGCGGGCGGCGTTGCTCTACGCGCTCGCCGACGCGCTGGGTGCCGCCCGGGAGGAGCTCGCCGTGCTGGAGGCCCGCAACGTGGGCAAGCCGATCGCCGACGCTCGCGGCGAGATCGGGATGGTGGCCGACACGTTTCGATACTACGCGGGCGCGCCCGAGCGGTTGCTCGGCGACACGATCCCGGTCGCCGGCGGGCAGGCGTTCACGGTCTCCGAGCCGCTCGGCGTCGTCGGGCTGATCGTGCCCTGGAACTTCCCGCTGACGATCGCCTCCTGGAAGCTGGCGCCGGCACTTGCGGCGGGAAACACGGTCGTCCTAAAGCCCGCCGAGCTGACCCCGCTGAGTGCGCTGCGGTTCGCGCAGATCGCGGCGCAGGCGGGCATTCCGGACGGGGTCGTGAACGTGGTCGCCGGCCCCGGGAGCGTCTGCGGCAGACGGCTGGTCGAGCACCCCGACGTGGCCAAGATCGCGTTTACCGGCTCGACCGAGGTCGGCCGCTCGATCGCCGCTGGCGCCGCCGCAGCGATCAAGCGGGTGACGCTCGAGCTCGGTGGCAAGTCGCCGAACGTGGTGTTCGCGGACGCCGATCTCGAGGCCGCCGCGGCGTCCGCGCCGAGCGCCGTGTTCGGCAACGCCGGACAGGACTGCTGCGCCCGCTCGCGGATCCTGGTGCAGGACTCCGTCCTGGACGAGTTCATGGGCCTGCTCGAGCGCGAGGTAACCGCGATTCGCGTCGGCGACCCGCTGGACGAGGGCACGCAGATGGGGCCGCTGATCTCCGCCTCGCAGCGCGAAGCGGTCTCCTCATACCTCGACGGCGAAGCGCCGGTCGCGATCCGCGGCAGCGCGCCCGACGGACCCGGGTTCTGGTTGGCCGCGACGGTGCTGTGCCCGGTCGATCCGGGCTCGCGTGTCGCCCGCGAGGAGATCTTCGGACCGGTCGCCGCGGTGATCCCGTTCGCCGACGAGCAAGAGGCGATCCGGCTCGCCAACGACACGATCTACGGGCTCTCGGGCTCGATCTGGACCCGCGACGGCGCCCGCGCGCTGCGGGTCGCCCGAGCGATCGACGCCGGCGTGCTGTCGATCAACTCGAACACCTCGGTGCGGGTCGCGACTCCGTTCGGCGGCTTCAAGCAGTCGGGCTACGGCCGCGAGCTCGGTCCCCATGCGGTGGAGGCCTACACCGAAGTCAAATCGATCTACTACGCGACGTGATGAGCGGCCGGACCGACCCACCAACGCGATGAGGCTCGAGGCGAAGGTCTGCGTGATCACCGGTGCGGCCGGCGGCATCGGCGCGGCGACGACGGCGCTGTTCGAGCGCGAGGGGGCGCGGGTCGTGGGGGTCGACCTGCGCGAGCACGCGGTGGGCGAACTTTCGGTGCAGGCGGACCTCACCGACGAGCGTGCCGTCCAATCGCTGTTCGCCCGCGCGTCGGAGGAGCTCGGGGGCGTCGACGTGCTGTTCAACAACGCCGGCATCTCCCCCGCCGACGATGCTTCGGTGCTCGAGACGACGCTCGACGCCTGGGAGCGGGTGCAAGCCGCGAACCTGCGAAGCGTGTTCCTGTGCTGCAAGCATGGGATCCCGCGGCTGCTCGAGAGCGGCGGGGGCTCGGTGATCAACACGGCCTCGTTTGTCGCGGTGATGGGCTCCGCGACCTCCCAGATCTCCTACACGGCCTCCAAGGGCGGGATGCTCGCGCTCTCGCGCGAGCTCGGCGTCGAGTTCGCCCGTCGTGGGGTCCGCGTCAACGCGCTGTGCCCAGGACCCGTGGACACGCCGCTGCTTCGCGAGCTCTACGCCAACGATCCAGAGCAGGCTGAGCGCCGCCTCGTGCACGTCCCGATGGGCCGGTTCGCGCGCGCAGAGGAGATCGCCGGGGCCGCACTGTTCCTCGCCAGTGACGAGTCCAGCTACGTCAACGCGACAGCCCTCGCCGTCGACGGAGGGATCACCGGGGCCTACACGACACCGACGTAAAAAGAGCTACCGCACCCGAGGGATTCGGCCTTCCTCACGGTCGCGTTCGCCGCCAGAAGGATGCGTCAGATCGTGCTCACAGCACACGATCAGGAGCTGTCGTGCACAATGCGTGGGGCAGTGCCGCATCGTCGCCGACGGGGCACTGTCGCCCGGACTTCTGCTCTTGGAGCCGGCGGACCCGAAGCAGTAGCGTCGCGTGGCTCAGACGGCAGCGCTGGTGCCTGGTGGTTTCAGGGGACCAGGTCTGTGGTTCATCGATTATGTGGTGCCCAAGATCTTGCAATGAACGCGCCGGCGCAGCGCCACTCGCGACGAGTCTTTTGCATAGGTAGACGCTGTCGGGTGATTGTGGTGAGCTGTTCAGTTGCGCGTCCTGCTGCTGGCGAGCAGCAGGTGAATTTCGAGTGTGGTGATTCACGCGCTTGTAGGGTCAAAGCGGGCCCGCGAGCTGGCGGATTACGGAGCCTGTTGGCCGAGCGCAGACTGCGGGAATGGCCCCTTTTTGACACGCCGACCGAACTGCGGTTGGGCTTGCTGAACGAGTTGCGCTGGAGCCTGGGGATGGTGAGGCGGGTCTCGTGCGCCGTACGCCCACGCGGAGTCTAGATTTGGCCGCATGCACTACGAATGCATCCGGCGCTGCCGGATCGAGGAGCGCAAGACGATTCTGGAGATCGTCAATGGCGCCGCCGAGGCCTACCGCGGGGTGATCCCCGGCGATTGCTGGCGCGAGCCGTACATGCCGTCGTCAGAGTTCGATCATGAGATCGCAGCCGGGGTCTCATTCTGGGGCTACGATGTCAACGGTTCCCTGATCGGCGTGATGGGCATCCAGCCCGTGCACGACGTCGATCTGATCCGCCATGCGTACGTGATGCCCGGCAGCCAGCGGCGCGGGGTCGGCGGAGCGCTACTGCGGCATCTGCGGCCCCTTAGCACGAGGCCGATGCTCGTAGGCACCTGGGCCGCCGCAGATTGGGCGATCCGCTTCTACCGTCGCCACGGCTTCGAGCTCGTCGGAGATGAGCGCACGGCGTCGCTGCTGCGGCGCTACTGGACCATCCCGGACCGCCAGATCGCGAAGTCGGTCGTGCTCGCCAACCCCCCTTTGGACTACCAGTAAGCACCGCGGGCGCGTCAGCGGACGGCAACCCACGGGTGATGTGCCCAGCGCCGTGTGGCCCCTCAAAGCGCATCAGTGGGTCGCGACCCACGGCGCCGAACGAAGCGTCGCCCGCGAGCCGAGCGAAGCTGGCCGCCCGGTGTGCCGGACTCGGCCGTCTTTACAGGTCATGGACCAGGACACCTGCTGGTGCTCGTCGGATCCGCTAACCAGAGAACCGACTGGGGCTCGCGCCTCTTCCGCCAGGGGAAGCAGCCGCAGCCCTGCCTTCCGCGCAGACAGGATCCGCGTCGACGAGGTGCCCGGGGCAATCCAACAAGCAGCAGATCTGGATGGTTGCGCTCACGGTGCCGGCGCGGTCAAGGCATCGGCGGGCAGCGCGCGATTGATCCAGCCATAGCGCTCCGCCGGCTCGGCGTCGTAGTCCTCGGCAATCAGCATCATCTCCAGTGCTCGCGCGCGACCCATCAGGCGCGTGAGGTTCTGGGCAGCGCCGCCGCCAAGCTGGTCGAATGCCGGCTCGAACTGTCCGAAGATCTTCCTGTCGTTTCTCCAGGACGTTTCCGTGTCGTCCTACACCTAACCGCAACCGGTGTTGAAGCCGCAGCTCGAGCACGTGTAGCAGCTGCCGGTGCGCTGCATCATCCCGCCGCACTGCTGGCACGCCGGACCGAGATCGAGGCCCTTGCGCATCGTCGGGATCACCGGTGGGCTGTCGGTGAGCGCCGAGGTCGCCGGACGGGGCGCCGTTGCCGAGCCTGAGCCCGCAGCGATGCCGTTGCCACCGCCGCCGCGTTCGGCATCCGGTTCCTCGTCGACGTCGTCGCCGTCGGCGTCGGCCGGTCCGGAGGTGTCACCCCGGTGGGAGCTGGCGGCGTCCTGGGCGGCCATGCGGGCCCGCACCTCGCTGGTGAGGATCCCTAGCTCCTCCTGCAGGTCGGTGTCGAGGAAGCGCGACGCCAGCCAGCGCATGATGTAGTCGGGCATCGACTTGGCGAACGGGATCTCCGGGTTGTTGGTCATCCCTTCGGGCTCAAAGCGCATGTAGCTGAACTTGCGCACGAGCGTCTCGAGCGGAACCCCGTACTGCAATGCGATCGAGATCGCGGTCGCGAACGAGTTCATCATCCCGCGCAGCGTCGAACCTTCCTTGCCGATGTCGGTGAGGAAGATCTCGCCTACGGTGCCGTCCTCGTACATGCCGGCGGTGATGTATCCCTCGTGCCCGCCGATCGAGAACTTGTGGGTGAGCGACTGGCGCTCCCGCGGCATCTTGCGGCGCTTCGGTGGCGCCTTGGCCAGCGCGTCCGCTACGGCCTTCTCGATCTCTGCCTCGGGCACCGCATGGACCGCCATCGAAGCGATCGCTTCGGCCGGCGCCGGGGCGTCCTTCTGCGCGTCGGTGCGCAACGCCTGCGCGGTCTTGGAGCCGTCGCGATAGATCGCAAGCGCCTTGATCCCGAGGCGCCAGGCCTGAATATAGGCGTCGGCAATGTCCTCGACCGTTGCCGACTCCGGCAGGTTCGTGGTCTTCGAAATAGCGCCACTAATGAACGGCTGGACGGCGCCCATCATCTTCAGATGGCCCATGTGCGAGATCGCTCGCTCGCCGACAGCCACGTCGAACACCGGCAGGTGCTCCTCCGCCAGGCCGGGCGCACCCACGATCGTTCCCTGCTCGTTGACGTACGCGACGATCTGGTCGATCTGCTCGTCGCTGTAGCCGAGCGTCTGCAGCGCGAGTGGGACGGTACGGTTCACAATTGTCATCTGGCCGCCGCCGACGAGTTCCTTGAACTTGACCAGTGAGAAGTCTGGCTCGATCCCGGTGGTGTCACAGTCAAGAAGGAAGGATATCGTTCCGGTGGGCGCGATGACTACGGATTGCGCATTGCGATAGCCATGCTCCTCGCCCTCCGTCACCGCCGCCTCCCAGGTCAAGCGCGCGGCCGTAAGCAGCGAATTGTCGTCACAGGTGGAATCCGGGATCGCATAGGACGCGTCACGGTGCATTCGCATGACCGCGTTGTGTGCCTCGCGATTCTCCGGGTAACGCTCATACGCACCCATCGCGGCTGCGACCCGCGCGGAGCCCAGGTATGCCCGGCCGGTCATCAGTGCTGAGATCGCCGCGGCCGTGCCTCGGCCGGCGTCAGAGTCGTAGGGCATCCCGTTGGCCATCAAGTATGCGCCGAGGTTTGCGTAGCCAAGCCCAAGCTGGCGGAACGCCCGCGCGTTCTCGCCGATCTTTTCGGTCGGGTAGCTCGAGGGCGAGACGATGATCTCCTGTGCCAGGAACACGATGTCGACCGCGTGCTTGAAGGAGTCGAGGTCCATCATCCCGTCGGCACGGCGGAACTTCATCAGGTTGAGCGACGCCAGGTTGCAGGCGGAGTCGTCAACGTGCATGTACTCGGAACAGTTGGCCACGATGAAGCCGTCGACGATGTACGAATGATGGAGCGGCTCAGTGAGGTTGTAGACGTACTCCTGACCATCGTTCTCGCGAGCGACGAGGCGCGTACCGATCTTCGTCTGATACCGGCTGGTTTCGACCAAGGCGTTGGCGAGTACCGCGTTCTTGCGCGGTGTAGAGAAGCCGATCGTGTCGGCGAAGCGCTCCAGATCGCTTCCGGTGATGCGTAGATCGAAGCCCTGTCGAGACTCGTACTCGACTGTCGTGCCGTCGTTTCGCATGTATGAGAATGTCGACGGCGCGTCCGCACTGGAGACGCGATAGATACGTCCCCTGATGCCCAACGTGGACAGGATCCGTTGGACGTCACGCAGGAGGGCGTCGCTGCGGCTACCCAACCCGACATAATGGTTCGACTTACCTGACTCGACGCGCGAGACACACCCATCGGCACCAAATAGACCGCGCAGGAAGGCGGCTTGTACCTCAACGGGGGATGTGAAGATAGCCTGTGGTACGCGCTGATCGTGCGCGCGCGAAGTTGTGACACCAACTCCGCGGAACAGCGCTCGCACAGCCTCGCTTCCGGCACGCAACTGCACGGTGTTGTTCTGCATGGACACCCGGGAGATCCCGCCGATCAGCTCACGGAGCAGGCCTTCGTGAGAGTTCGTGAGGCCATCCGCGACGTCGTCGTTGCCGTAGACCCACTGCGTATTGCTCTCGGTGAGACATCCGTCACCAACGAGGTGGCCCGTCAGCTCGGCGAGACCCTCGGTCCACCGCTCTGGCAGCTCCTGGTAGGTGACTGCGCTACCACGGCTGAATGACTTCGCTGCCGCTGCGACCTTCACGGGAAGCTCCCACGAGGCGTCGGTCGCCGGCGTCGCGGTGTCGTTTAGCAGTACCTGATCGTGCTCCGTCAGTTCTCCGGCAGGAACGTAGCCGCGATTTATGGTCCAAATGCGGTGATTCGGTGTGCAGCGCAGCTCCGCTCCGTTCGCGAAGCGCAGACGCACGATCGGGCTGACGCCGTTGCGCATGAAGGCGACCGGCTGTGTCGCAACGACCCCGGATCCGGGTTTGTCCGCCGTCACACGGTGTGTGTAGACGCGGATGTCTTCGCCAGCCTCGCTGCGGTCGACGAGCTCTGCAATCGGCATAAGCCCCCTGATGGTGTGCACCCTTGCGTCAGCAGGGAAGCAGGGATTGGACGCGTTAATCCGCCCGGAGTTCGGACAGGTGTGCCACTGGTTGATCGTCGTGTCGTACTGGATGCCCGGATCGGCGCAGCGCCACGCGGCCTCGGCGATCTCCTGCATCAGCTGGCGGGCGGGGATCGGGTCGCCGATCGGTTCGCCGGTCGTGCGAGCGATCAGCCGCCAGTCCTCGTCGTTCTCGACCGCGTGCATGAACTCGTCCGTTAGACGGACCGAATTGTTCGCGTTCTGGTACTGGATCGAGTAGAACCCGTCGCCGTCAATCGACATGTCGAAGCCGGCATCGCGCAGGGCTGCGGCCTTGTCCTCCTCCTTGGCCTTGCACCAAATGAACTCGCGGATGTCCGGGTGATCGACGTCGAGCACGATCATCTTCGCGGCGCGGCGCGTGCCGCCGCCCGACTTGATCGAGCCGGCCCAAGCGTCGGCGCCGCGCATGAACGACACAGGACCGGATGCGGTCCCGCCGCGACTTAGCGGCTCCATCGAACCCCGGATCTTCGAGAGGTTGATCCCAGAACCGGAACCCCCGCGGAAGATGATTCCCTCCTTGGTATTCCAGTCGAGAATTGACTCCATGTTGTCCTCGACCGAGAGGATGAAGCACGCCGACCCCTGATTTTTCGGGCTGCCGACGGGATGCCAGCCGACGTTGAACCACACCGGCGAGTTGAACGCCGCCATCTGGTGCAGCAGGATGTGCGTGAGCTCCGCCTCGAACGTGGCGGCGTCTTCATCGCCGGCGAAGTAGCCCCGTTCGCGGCCCCAGGTGCCGATCGTGCCGGCGACGCGGCCGATCATCTGCTTGACGGAGTGCTCGCGAGCAGGCGACCCGAGCTGGCCGCGGAAGTACTTCTGAGCAACGATGTTGGTCGCGTTCTGCGACCAGGCCTTCGGGAACTCGACGTCGCGCTGCTCGAAGGAGACCTTGTCGCCGTGGCCGATGCGTGCATCCCGCAGCTCCCACTCGACCGCGTCGAACGGATGCAGCTCCGGCGTGGTGAAGTACCGGCGGATCGAGAGGCCCTGTGCGGGGGTGGCGTCGGGGCTGAGTGGGGTCTGCGAAATGTGCTCCATACCGGACCTGCTCCTCTCGGTTTTCCGCTGGTTTCGCTGCTTTGCTCGGCTCCTGTTCGCCGAGGGGTGGACAGCGCATCCTCGCGGATGGCCCGGACGGAAAAGCTTGGCGTAAACGCCCGGGTCTGGGAGGGGAATAGGTCCTCAATTTTACTCGATCGGACCCCTCAACCAGGCCGTATGAGCCGCCGAATCAGACCGATCGGACTCCCCGGATCGGACGCGGACGGAGCCCTCGCCGATGCCGTCTCGCCCTTCCCGCAGACCCGGGTTTGTTATACCTCGGGGCCTTCATGGGCTCGATCCTCAACCGCCGGTGAAGCTCCTCGTCACAGGTGGCGCCGGATACATCGGATCGATCGTCGCCCAGCAGCTGATCGAGGCCGGCCACGAAGTGGTGGTGCTCGACAACCTCGAGCGGGGGCACCGCGCCGCCGTGCCACGGCAAGCCGGCTTCATGGCGATGGACCTGCTCGATCGCGAGGCGGTGGCGGGCGTGGTCGCCGAGGGCTTCGACGGGGTCCTGCACTTCGCCGCGCTGGCACTCGTCGGCGAGTCGGTCAGCCATCCCGAGCGCTACTGGCGCACGAACGTCGGCGGCACGCTCAATCTGTTGGAGGCGATGGTCGCCGGAGGTACATCCCGGCTCGTGTTCTCCTCGACCTGCGCGGTCTACGGCCAGCCCGACGAGCTTCCGATCGCCGAGGACGCCCCGACCAGGCCGGAGAGCCCATACGGCGCCTCCAAGCTCGCGGTCGATCAGATGATCGGAGACTTCTGCTCGGCTCACGGCCTCGGAGCGGCGAGCCTGCGCTACTTCAACGTCGCCGGCGCGAGCGGCGATCTCGGGGAGGACCACCATCCCGAAACCCATCTGATCCCAAACGTGCTCCGGGCGGCGACCGGTACGAATCCATTCGTCGAGATCTACGGAACCGATTACCCCACGCCGGATGGGACCGCGATCCGTGACTACATCCACATCGATGATCTCGCGACGGCGCACCTGCTCGCGCTGGAGCGAACCCGATCCGGCGAGCACCAGATCTTCAACCTCGGCAACGGCGCCGGATTCTCAGTTCGCGAAGTGATCGCCGCGGTGGAGGCCGTGACCGGGCTCGAGATACCCACGCGCGAGGCCGCCAGACGACACGGCGATCCGCCCATGCTGGTAGCCGCCAGCGAAAAGATTCGCGCCGACCTGGGGTGGGAGCCGCGCAAGCCGGGGCTCGAAGCGATCGTCGCCGACGCCTGGTCGTTCGTCAAGGCGCACCCGCTCGGCTACGCCGAGTAAGCCCGCCCGCTCAGAGCAAGTCGGCAAGCGCCGCGATCGCCGCGGCGAGCACCCGGTCGGGCGGCTGCGACGCGTCGATTCGGACGATTCGGTCTGGCTCCTCGGCGCAGAGCGCGAGGTAGGCGGCCGCGGTCCGTCTGAAAAAGTCCTGCTGCTCGCGCTCGAGGCGGTCCTGGGGCGCCGCGCGCGCGCCTGCGCGGAATCGTCCCAGCTCGGGATCGATCGTCAGTAACAGCGTGCGATCCGGATGAAGGCCGCGGACCGCGAACTCGTTGATCGCGCGGACCGCCTCGATCCCGAGCTCGCGGCCGCCCCCTTGATAGGCGAGCGACGAGTCGACGAACCGATCGAGCAGCATCCAGGTGCCTTCGCGAAGCACCGGCCGAAGCGCCTCTTCGGCGAGTTGCGCCCGCGCAGCCGCATACAGCAGCGCCTCGGCCCTGGGCCCGATCCGCATGGCGGGGTCGCCGACGAGGGTGCGGATCTGTTCGGCCGCGGGGACGCCGCCGGGCTCGCGCATCACCTCCACGGCGATGCCGCGCGCTCTCAGCTCTTCGGCGAGCGCGGCCGCGAGCGTTGTCTTTCCCGCTCCATCGATGCCCTCGATCGTGATCAGCTTGCCCGCGGCCATGGTGATCTGAGTTCGACCCTATCGGGGGGCTAGGATCGAGGCGTGCTCGCAGAGCTGGAACGTCATCCCCACGCCCGGGCCGTGCTGGCGCCGGCGCTGGCGCCCGGCGGTCATGCTTCGCACGCGTACCTGTTCTACGGACCCGGAGGCTCCGGCAAGCGGTCGGCGGCGCGGATAATGGCCGCCGAGCTGCTGGCTGCAGGCTCGCTCGATCCTGCCGGCGCCCGCATGCGGGCGATGTCCGGCGCGCATCCGGACCTGACCTGGGTCGCGCCGAGCGGAGCCCACGAGATCCTCGTGTCGGACATCGACGGCCCTGTCGTGTCGGCGGCGAGCAAGACCCCGTTCGAGGCGACCTGTCGCGTGTTCGTGATCGAGCACGTCGACGAGCTCGGCGACGAGGCCGCCAACCGGATGCTCAAGACGCTCGAGGAGCCTGCCTCGTTCGTGCACCTGATCCTGCTCACCACTCGCCTGGTGGAGGTGCTGCCCACGATCCGCTCCCGCTGCCAGCTGGTGCGATTCGACGCCCCGTCGATCGATCGGGTCGCTGCTCAGGTCCAGGCGGCGGGCGTGGATCGGGAGGCCGCGCTTGCGTGCGCTCGCCTGTCGCTCGGCGATGGCGAGCAGGCGGCGGAGCTGGCGAGTGAGGCGGGACGGGAGCTCCGGGCCGGAGCCGAGCGCCTTGCCCGCTCCGCGCTGTCCGGCGACGCCTCGCGCACATGTCCCTGGTCGGATGTTCTGGCGGCGGTACGAGCCAGGGGAGAGGCGACGCGCGCACAGCTCGAGGCTCAGGCGGCCGCCGAGCTCGAGCTATATCCGCGCAAGGAGCGCAAGCGGATCGAGACCGAGTGGACGGAGCGAATCCGGCGGGTCAGGCGCCGGGTCGAGACGGCCGCGCTCGACCTCGCGCTACAGGTGGTATCGCTGTGGTACGCGGACCTGGCGTGCCTCGCCTGGGGCGCTGACGAGCTGGTGCGTAACTCCGATCGGATGACGGAGCTGCACGTCGACGCCGGCATCGATCCATCGCGGCTGCGGGCCGCGGTCGATCTGGTCGAGGACACCAGGGTGCGGTTTGCCCTCAACGTTTCCGAGGAGCTTGCGTGCGAAGCGCTCGCGTATCGGCTGGAGCGGCTGCTCGCGCTCTAAATGACGAGGCGCGGGTGTATCTGCGCGCGCCGGCGAGCTCGGATCGGGAGGAGTTCGTCTCGCTGATGCGGGCGAGCCGCTCGTTTCACCGGCCCTGGGCGACGGCGCCGACCAACGACGAGCGGTTCGACGCGTATCTCGCCGACGCGTGCCGTCCCGACTTCGAGGCGATTCTGGTGTGCCGACGAGAAGATCTCGCGATCGTCGGCTTCTTCAATCTCTCCCAGATCGAGCGCGGGGCGATGCAGAGCGCGTACCTCGGCTACGCCGCCGGCAAGCGGTTCGCCGGCAGGGGATACATGCGCGAGGGGATCGAGCTCGTGCTCAGGCACGCGTTCTTGACCATGCGCCTGCACCGGATCGAGGCCAACATCCAGCCGGGCAACCACGCCTCGATCGCGCTCGCCCGCGGCGCCGGATTTCGCCGCGAGGGCTTCTCGCCTCGATACCTGAAGATCAGCGGCCGCTGGCGCGACCACGAGCGCTGGGCGATCCTCGACGAGGACTGGTGTTCCCGCAACGGCGTCGGCGAGACGCTCGAGAGCGCTCCGTGAGCCGCCGATAAACTGCGACCTGGCGGGATTCGCCGACGTAGCTCAGCTGGTAGAGCACTTCACTCGTAATGAAGGGGTCCGGGGTTCGAGTCCCCGCGTCGGCTTCAAAAGGGCCCGCATACCGTGGATTTTGAATCTTCCGGGCGAGCGCTGTTTTTGAAGCATGTCCCGAATATGTCCCGAGATGGGCGTACTATTGCACCGTGGCTGTCAGTCCTCCCACTGGGCACGTGTTCCGCGTCGAGCGCAAGCGCGGGGTGTCGTGGTACGCGAAGTACCGGCGGCCGGATGGGCGTCAGGTACAGAAGAAGCTGGGGCCGGCATGGATCGAGCGTGGCCGGCCGCCCGCGGGCTACTTCACGAAGCGCCTGGCGGAAGACTGGCTGCGGGAGACGCTGCACGAGGCACGCCGCGGCACGCTCGCCGGGCAATTGCGCACGGGCGCGACGTTCGTCGATGCCGCGGCCGAGTGGCTGCGCTACGTCGAGCTCGACCGGCAGCGGAAGCCGTCGACGGTGGCTGGCTACAAGGTGCTCGTCCGCTCGCAACTGCTGCCGGCGTTCGGCTCAATGGCCCTCGAGGAGGTCACGACGGACCGGATCGAGCAGTGGCTCTCGTCGCTCGGCGGCGCCGCGAGCAGTCGAACAAAGGCGCTCGTGCTGCTGCACGGGATCCTGAAGCGAGCGCGGAGGGTGTGGGGCCTGGAGGCGAACGCCGCTGCCGAGGTGGAGAAGCCGGCGCTCGTGCGCAGCGGCGACATCCAGGTGTTCTCGCCGGAGGAAGTCTGGTCGCTGGTGCGGTCGGCGGCCTCGCAGCAAGATGAGGGGATCTACCTGACCGCGGCGTTCAGCGGCCTGCGCCTCGGCGAGCTGCTGGCGCTGCGGTGGCGAGACGTCGACTTCGCGGGCGCGGTGATCCGCGTGCGTGCGAGCTACGCCGCCGGCGCGCGCACGACGCCGAAGTCAGGCAAGATCCGGGCGGTGCCGATGGCGCCGGACGTAGCCACTGCGCTCGCGCAGCTCGGCCAGCGAGAGGATTGGGTGGGGGAGGACGATCTCGTCTTCAGCGGCGTAGCCGGCGGCTACCTCGACGGTTCTGCCTTGCGACGCCGGTACAAGGCGGCGCTCGCGGCGGCGGGTCTCCGGCCACTCCGGTTCCACGATCTGCGCCACACGTTCGGGACCCGGATGATCGCGAAGGCGGACATCCGCCGGGTGCAGGAGTGGATGGGGCACGCGGATATCCAGACCACGATGCGCTACCTGCACTACGCGCCGCGGAGCGAGGACGCGGCCCTGGTGGCCGAGGCGTTCGCGCTGTCCGAGCCGGGTCGCGCCCAGCTTCGGGTCAACCGATGACGGCGTCGCCGGTTATGGCGATTGCAGGCACTTGTCCGAAGATGTCCCAAGACGTCCCCCAGCTTGACGTGGAGGGCCGCCGCGGCCGTGGTCCAGAGGGAGCCAGATCCCAGTGACGACGGGGGTTCGCGGTGTCCGCGGACGTCTCGGGACATCTTCAGCACATCTTGTGCGTGGAGTGTGTGTTGCCTGTTGCGGTTGGGCGCGAAGGGCTGCATCGGAGCCTTGGCATCGCTGCGGGACGCCGCGGTGGTGAGCCCACGTCAAACGTCGGTCTGTGGCGCTTTCACTGGCGGACCTCGGGCGTTGCAGCTGGCTGTTAAGGCGTTACGTGCCTGACGCAGTCCAGGAGCTTCTCGTTATGGAGGTTGGCCTTGAGAAGCTTGGTGCGAGGGGGATCAGCGCGGAGGAGGCGGCGCAGGTTCTGCACAACCGCCACGCGATCGTTCGCAACCCGCACGCCGGGGCGAGCCCGCGTCGCCGCCGCCTGCTGATCGGGACGACCTATGGGGGGCGGGTACTGACGGTGGTGATCGAGCAGACTGTGGCGCCAACGACATTGTTGGTTGTGACCGGCTGGAGCGCAACGCCGGCCGAGCGTAGGATCATTCAGGCGAACAGATGAATACTGATCCCTGGACTAAGCCCGATCCGGCCCCCGGAGACTTCGATTCTGATCTCGCGAGTCTTGCACCCGAGCTCGTGACCGTCCGCGACGGCGACCCAGCGGCAAGGCTGAGGATCCTCGTCAGCGTCGAAGGAGAGGACGCCGAGCGTCTTGAGCGGATCGCCACCGCACACGGCAAGCCGCCCGGCGACGTATTGGCTGACTTGCTCCGCGCCGCAGACCGTCCGGCGGCGTGACCCGCGCGACACGGCGCCGTGGCGCCCGCTCGCACAAAGCGTCGCTGGGGGCCGACAGCAAGCGCGGAGGTCCCTACGCGAAAAGCTGCCCAGCCTGCTGCGCCATCGGGGGTACGTGTCCTCTGAGCTTCGCGCTCGCTGCTCACACGGATGAGGCGGGGGTCTTCTGTTCGGCGGCGCAGCCACCTGGGGGCAGGGCAACGATGTCGCGCTTATGCCTCGGGCGCGAATCCGATCGTCCGGTGCGGCGCCGACCGGGCCCAGCCGGTGCGATCGAACCGTCGCCAACGCGATCGCAGGTCGTCCGGCGGGTTGGAGACGAATGCGGTCGTGCCGCAGAGGCGCGCCTTCCTGCGTGGGGCGGCCGTCGTGAGGACGATCGACGTGTTTGCTCCACGCCTTTTGGGGTCGGTCACCGCTTCGCACCAATAGCGACCACCTCGATGGCTCCAGACGGCGTGACTGCTCTTGGGCGATACCAGCAGCGAATGCAAGCCAGGAGAGCGCTTGCTCCACGTGTAAATCGTGGGGAGCGAGCTAACGGTCGCCGTCCTTGCTTCCGGCCCCATCCGCAGCAAACGACCTTGCTCGGGAAGGGTTCCCCACCCGTCCTCCCGGCTACGCGTCCGTTCGCGAACGCTCAGCGGACACTGTCTCGTGCGTCGGACGTCCTCTTGGCGCGAGATGCGAGACGGACGTCGTCCACGGGGTCGGACCTGCATTCGTGTCTGGGCGTGTACGGGAGCCAGCGCGGGCGTCGTGACTCCCTTTGTCCGATTGCAGCAGTCTTGGCGATACCGGGGAGGCTGCTGCTCTTGTGCTTGCTACTCAGGAGTTCGTGGCTAACGATGACGGCGGCCGCGAGGTCGCGCGGCCAAAGTGCCGCATCGCCGGGTCGGACGGCACCCGTGGCCGAGGCGGTCGGCGTGGCCGGTGGTGCCCCAACCGGCGAGCGACATTTGTTCAGCCGTGGACTTCCGCAATGCCGGGCGCGACCAGCAGTCTGGCTCCGCCAGTGAGGTGCCTGGTGCTCGTCCCAAGCGGCG
This sequence comes from uncultured Solirubrobacterales bacterium, assembly GCA_963723675.1. GTDB lineage: Bacteria > Actinomycetota > Thermoleophilia > Solirubrobacterales > Solirubrobacteraceae > Palsa-465. Next base: position 1,177,039 of record CAVRRW010000001.1, read on the forward strand.
GTCTCGTCAGACGGTGGCCGGACTGCCGCATCCCCTGGCCGAGCAGGGATCTCGAGCAGGCCGGCGCGCCTGGGAGTCAGCAAATCTGCAAGCAGCGCGCACTCATACTTTGCGCCGAGCGGCGGTCTCGCACGCATCGCAGGCCGCGTGCTTGCTCGTCCCCTCAGAGGCGGTCGTCTCAGGGGACTGGTAAGAATCGTCTCACAGGCCGCCTTCTGACCGGGGGCGGCGCACGATCGAGCGTTACGGCGTAAGGACGCGCGCGGGTTGGGTGGCTCGGTGATCCGCTTGATCGTGCCGCCCTTGCCTAGTCGCGTTGCGACGCGCGAACGACCACCACCCTCAGGCCCCGGGCTTGATCAGGTCCTAGAGCTTGACCAGCTCGAGTTGCAGGCTGGCCAGCTCGCGATCGAACTCCTCACGTTTGATCTTCTTGCGCCCGACGCGCATGGGTGGGGTGAGGTGGTCGACGCCTTGAGCCTTCGCAGACACCGCTCGCCTTGGCGTCCGCGGACTGCGGTCGCGGCGTCGTGCTCCGCTTCGTCCTCCCGCGCGGTCCCGTTGCCATTGCCTACAGCTCCCTTCGAGTCATTTCGGGACCACCGCCGTCAGGCTCGGCGGCGATTCTGCGCTTGACTTAGAGGCCGGCGGGGGATGGCGCCGTGTTTGCAGCGGCAGTGCGAGCCACAGCGTCGACACAGCGAGCACATAGACCGCGCTCGTGCAAATGGTCAGCGCCGTGCCGAACAGGAAGTTGGTCACGAGCGCGAACACGCCGAGGAGCGTCATCGAGAGCAGCAACAGGGCAGCGCTCGCGAATTGGTGTCCGCGCCGGACTAGCGCCGCCTTCTCGTGCTTGCGAAACACGATCCGGTGGTGCGCAACTGGCGCGATGATCAAGAGCGCGGCGAGGCCGGCGCTCACCAATGTCAGGTAGTAGACGTCGCGCTCGAATTTGGAGACGTGATTGAACCGCGTCGAGAACGGGATCACGAGCAGGAACCCGACGAGCAGCAGGATCCCGTTTTGCGCGACGCGCAGCTCTTGGAGCAGCTCGTTCAGCTCGCGATCGAGCCGCGCTGAGGTGATCTCCTCCTGCGCTCCTGCGTCGATTGCAGGCATCGATGCAAGCTTACCGGCGCGGACAGGAGTTGTGACCATTTTGTGAACGAGCACGTCCGCGACTCTGCGACGTCGACCACATTGCACCCGCGCGGGGCGCTTGCAACGATGGCGGGCGGCAAACGAGGCAACCATCAGCCAGGGGATGCGGCAGTCCCGCCACCGTCTGACGAGACCGCCGCTTGGGACGAGGACCGGGGGTCTCGCCTCACAGCCGGTTTCGCTGGAAACACCAGCGAACCAGTCGGACGTCAGAGGCCCTCCTGCTTCGCCAGGAAGGAGCAGTGCGGCGTCAGTGCTGGTGCTCGTCCCAAGCGAGCGCGTCGTCGAGCTTGGGCCGAGCTTCCGCAATCCCTGAGCGAGCAGCACTCGCCCAATCGGTCCGACGATCGCGGTCGTTTGTCATGAAGCTACAAGCCACGGCTTGGCGAGCCGCGTCCACGGCCCCCGTTTCGTCTACGAGCAGGTGCACTCACTCGATCGGCCGGTGCCCTCCCTATGGCGGGTAGCTCCGGCGCGTTGCCGCGCCGGTGCCCCCTCAGAACCGTGCGAGCGAGTTTCCCCGCACACGGCTCAAGCAGGCCCTGATGGCTGGTGGGCGGGCAGAAGTGCCGGGCCGTTGCATTCGGCGTGTATGAGACGGTGGTCAGCCGTGTCCGGCGAGCCGGTCACCGGCTTGACGATCGTGATCGTCTTGCGAGTGCTCGTCAGCCACTGCTCCCAATCGCTTGGGGTTTGTGGCTGCTCGGCGAAGAGCGGGGTCTTGCAGATCGGACAGCATCCGTCCTGGGCTTTGAGGAGCCGCAGGCTGGTGTTGTTGATCGGCAGGACGGGTTTGCGTCTTCGCTCGGCCCAGTACTCGACAAGCACGGGGTCGTCGGGGGACGCTCCCTGCTTGACGAGCTGGTGTCGGACGATGCCAGTCCAGGAGACGCGGTGCATGTAGGAGCCGCTGTGGCGGTCGCCGAACACCCACCGGTCTTTCCTGGCCTTGTGGAACTTGCCGAAGTACCGGGCGGTCACCCAGGACGCCGACTTGTTCGCGTGACTGAACCTGGCCCACTTGTAGGTGAGCCGCCACAGATATTGGTCGAGCTTGTCGAAGATCTCGGCCGCCACGTGTGTCCGGTAGTAGTTGGCCCATCCCCGGATGATCGGGTTGAGCCGTTGATCACCGCGACGGCGTTGCTCCCGCGCAGGGAGCGCAGCTCGTCTCGGAGTCGTTCCCGGATCCGTCTGATCGCCGCGTTGCTCGGTTTGATCAGCAGCTTGCCGCGGTAGCGGCGGACGTTGAACCCCAGGAAGTCCAGGCCCTCGTCGAGGGAGACGACGCGCGTCTTGTCCTCGTTGAACACCAGACCCCTGGGCGCCAGCCATGCGGCCAGCCGCGCTTTGACCTCGAGTGCTTCCTGCCCGGTGTGGCAGAGAGCGACGAGGTCGTCGGCGTATCTGATCAGCACGGGCGAGTCCTTCATCGTCCATCCGGCACGGTTGCCGGTCGGGCGATAACGGACTCCGGCGGCGTGCTCCATCCCGTGCAGAGCAACGTTCAAGAGCAGCGGGCTGATCACACCGCCCTGAGGAACACCGTCCTCGGTGCGATGCAGCCGACCTTGCTCGACCACGCCAGCCTTCAGCCATGCGCGGATCATTTCCCTGGCGGGGAACGAGCCGATCATCGTCTGAATGTGATCGTGGGCGATGAGGTCGAACGCCGACGCCAGGTCCGCGTCCAGCACCCACAGTCGCTTCGCGCTCTTGCCCTTGGCGACTGTGTAGATGGCCTGGATCGCGTCTTGGCACCCGCGGCCGGGCCGGAATCCATAGGACTTCGGCTCAAACCGCGCCTCCCACTCGGGCTCCAACGCGCTGAGGACCCGTGCCTGATGGCACCGATCGACGATCACGGGAATCCCTAATGGCCTGCGCTTGGTGCTGCCCCGCTTCGGGATGTACACCCGCCTGACGGGCGCGGCCTTGAACGGCTCGGCGTTCTGCTGCACCCTGTCGACCAACTGCATCTTGGCCTCCGGAGTCAGCACGACCTCGCCGTCCACGCCTGCCGTCAGACGACCGGCGTTGCGCTCCGTCACCCGCCGCACGCTCACCAGCGCGTTCGCGCGTGAGCGGAGCATCAACCTCTGCAGCCGGCGGACCCTAGGAAGGTCCCCCGCCTTCGATGCCGTGAAGATCCGCTGCCGCAACCGCCGTACGTCCGCCTCCGCCCGCCGCCAGTCGACCTGGCGCCAGCGCAGGGCGTCGTCCTCTGGTCCGCTCACCACCACGGCCGGGGCCGTCGCGGCGTCCAGCTTGTCCTTCGGCTCCGGGGCTTCGGTCATCTTCTTCTCCACAGGCTCACCTGACCGCGTTAGCACCCTTTCGGGTCCGGGCACCAGGCCCGATATCCGGCCAGTTATCCGGGACGACCGGTCGGAGGAGCCAGCCATTCACGTCCCAGTTTCCTGCTGCCATTCGGCCGCCGGCATTCGCTTCTCGATCATCCGATTCCCACCAGGGGATTGAGCCTTCCTCACGGTCGGCTTACCGGGCAAGACCAACCGCCCGGACCCCGACGGGGTTACCGCGTTCCGCACGCACGAGCTGCGACCGGGGTGGGTGCCCCCCATAACCCGAGGACGATGGTGCTCACCCGGCCGGGTCGCCTCCCCGACCGGCACCCGCCGCTTCCCAGCGGCCAGTCCCTAAACCCCGCCACGACATCCCACCATGCGAGGCTCTCCTTCACGGGCCATCAACAAGGGTTTACTCACGTTCACCCGTCCGGTCTTCCCCTCGCCCGCGCCCCCAGGGGTGGAACCGGCAGCGCTTCGGCTTTCCCCTGAGCTTCGCACCCCGCCGTCACCGGCAGCGCACGTCAGGGGCGGGGACAGGCCATCGAGCACGGACCTGGAACTACCGCTCAACTCACATCCGTCGATCTGGGAGTGTCCTAGGAATTGTGTAGGCACGAACGAAAGAGACGTTCATGCCTTCAACTACAGATAGATCGGATGTTCGAGCGAGGGTCTTTGAACCGGGGGGAGCCGGCGGCGAGCCCTTGGGCGAGCCGCCGGCGACCCCGTCGAGAACCCAGCGACGTTCTGAGCTCAGCAGCGTGGTGGTCGATGACGCCGTGGATCGCGCGAGACTGCGCGAGATGGTCAAGCGGCGTGACGGCGAGCGGATCCCGGATGAGGTGATCGACGAGCTGTTGGCCGGCGCGAGCACGGAGGAGGAGATCGCTGGGCCGGGCGGGCTGCTGGCCGAGTTGACCCGGCGGCTGGTGGAGCGGGCGATGGAGGTCGAGCTGACCGACCACGTCGGCTACGAGCCGCACTGCGAGCCGCCCGGCGGCGGCGCCAACCAACGTAACGGGACCTCGCCGAAGACGCTGATCTGCGAGCACGGGAAGGTCGGGATCGATGCCCCCCGAGACCGGGACGGCAGCTTTGAGCCGAAGATCGTCAAAAAGCGCCAGCGGCGGTTCGTCGGGTTTGACGACAAGATCCTGGCGCTCTACAGCCGCGGGCTCTCGACGCGGGACATCGAGGCGCACCTGCAGGAGATCTACGGCGTGAAGGTCGGCCGCGACCTGATCTCGCGCGTCACCGATGCGGTCATGGACGACGTGCGCGACTGGGCCAAGCGGCCGCTAGAGGACATCTACCCGATCGTGTTCCTGGACTGCATGGTCATCAAGATCCGCGAGGGCGGCAGCGTGCAGCGCCGCGCGCTGTACCTCGCTCTGGGCGTGACGCTCGACGGTGACCGGGACGTGCTGGGCATGTGGTTCCAGGAGACCGAGGGCGCGAAGTTCTGGATGCAGGTCCTCAATGACCTGAAGACCCGCGGTGTTCGGGACATCCTGATCTGCTGCGTCGACGGGCTGACCGGCTTCCCCGCGGCGATCGAGGCGATCTTCCCGCGCACGACCGTCCAAACGTGTCTGGTTCATCTGATCCGTCGAGCCTGAAGTACGTCCCGCGGCGCGAGCGTGAGCAGGTCGCCCGCGACCTGAAGCCGATCTACACCGCCAAGGACGCCGACCAGGCCCAAGCCGAGCTCGAGGCGTTCGACGAGAAGTGGGGCCAACGGTTCCCCGTCATCACGCAGGCCTGGCCGAACGCGTGGGAGTACGTGATTCCGTTTCTCGCGTTCCCCGCCGAGGTCCGCCGCGTGATCTACACGACGAACGCTATCGAGGCCCTCAACCGCCAGCTGCGCAAGGCGATCAAGACGAAAGGCAGCTTCCCCAATGACGACGCCACCCGAAAGCTCGTCTACCTCGCCTTGCAGAACGCGGTCCCACAATGGACGCGCACCCGGAACTGGACGACCGCGCTGCTGGCGTTCAAGATCCACTTCGGTGACCGCGTACCTGACACTGCAAACTGACTGTCAGTTGTGAACACTAAGAAAGTCACTTTGGTATCATTAACTACAAACCCCGCCTACACAGTTAAGCGGACGCCCTCCGATCTCCAATCCGGTAGTTCACTCAATGCGTGCGACCTCGCGTCGCACGGCGAGGAGGAGGTCAACCGCTTGGACAGACGTTCGACCTGCTTTGGCGTTCACGTGTGACTCTGGTCCGGCGTTGTGGGCCGGCTCGGCGGCGAGTGGTTCGGGGCGAGGCGACCGCCGAGTTGCTGGATCATCGCGAGGTCGTCGCGGACTGCCCACCGTTCGGCGATACGCCCTTCTTGGAACCGGTACATGAAAGCGACGTCGTACGCGTAGTCGCCAGCGGGGATTTCGGCGCCGCGGAAGTGTCCGCCTGGCCAGGTTCCGGTGCGCCTGCCGACCTCGACAACGTGGTCGGCTTCGGCGATCGTGACGACGTCCTGGTCAGCCATCATCGCGCGCATCCATGCGGCCTTTCCAGGATCCTGCCGGCATTCGCGCAGGAATTGCTTGGTTCCCTCGAGTCCCGCGCTCCGGCCCGCGGCAAGGGCGTGGTTCGTCAGGTCCGGCGTGCAGATGTTGTCGAGTGCATCTGCCTCGCAGGCGGCCGTGAGCCGGTCGAACTGCGCCACGGTCTGCTTGTTCTCCTCGATGCCCATGTCGTCCTCCGATTGTTCCGTCGAGCCTAGGCCGTGTTTACGCGCGTCGTCCGGGATCTCTTGACCGTCGCTGTGGCGCTCTACCCCGCAGTGGCGGCGGATGCGGGGACGAGGCCGAGCTGCTCGAGCATCAGCAGTCGGTCGAAGATCAGATTGAACGACACGTGCAGGCCGTCGCGGAAGCGCAGCACGTGGATGTAGTCCACGCTGACCGCGCGGCCGGTTGGCGGGACGTCACCCGTCGGGGTGTGGAGCACGCCGTTGTGGGTCCCTGAGAACGTACCTTCCTCGACAGCGACGTCGTCGATGAAGTGAACGTTGTGGACCTCGACGTGCACGTCGGGAAAGGCGCTGTGCCAGCCGCCGTAGAACTCGACGCAGGCCGCCTTTCCCTCGCCGCGCATCCCGCCCGGCGCCACGAACGCGACGTCGTCGGCGAGCACCTCGGCGAACCCGTCGATGTCGCGGGCATTGAAAGTGTCGGTCCCCTTCTCGAACGCCTCGCGCGTGGTCATTGGCATGAAGAACTCCTTCGGTTCGTTTAGTGCGGGCCGAAGGATCGCGCTCGCGAGGAATGTTTCGCTAGAGGGTGGGCACCCTTGTCTTTTCTCCTTCGAGGGCCTGGGGTAGCTGGGCGCGGCCCTCGACCCCGAGCCTCGGCGGGGGCGCCGGCTCGCCTAGCGGCTCGCCGGCGCCATACAGGTCAAGACCATCTCGCTCGAACAACTTCTTCTTCTCTTGGGTTGAAGGCATGTCGTCTCTTTCGATCACGCCTTACACAGACCTTGTGACACTCCCGATAGCCGACGTCCCGCATCTCGGTACCCCAGATCTCGGGGCTGAACATCGCCGCGCACGCCTGGAAATCGGCCAGCGCCTCCGCCGGTCGGCCCTGCGCGAGCCGGAGCCGTCCGCGAGCCGCCGGGATCAAGACCGTGCCCACGCCCGCCGGCCAGCCGTCCTGGGGCAGAAGCGAGAGCAGCGCCTGTGCCTCGTCAAGCTCACCGGCCTCGACCGCGACATCAGCCAGCACGGTCGCGGCAAACGCTAGCCCCGGCCCGAAATCGCCGTCCTGCAGCACCCGCAGGGCGACTCGCGCGGCGGCGTCCGCCTCCGGAAGCGATCCAAGGCGCAGCTGGAGCACGCCGAGCGTGCTATAGGTGGCGACGAACCCGCGCGCGCTGCCGGAGCGGTGCACCTCGGCAATCATCGGCTCCAGCGCGCTTCCAACGGCGTCAAAGCGCTCGGCGGCGACCAGACTCCACAGCAGCGCCGCCCGCGTGTCCCAATTCTCCGCGCGCGCCGCCGCGCGCGAGAGAGCCTGCTCGAGCGGGGCTGCGGCCTCGTCCGCACGCCGGCCCGCGAGAACCATCGCCATGCCCTGCGCGACGGCGACGGCCTCGACCGGGCTTCCCGCAAGTGAACGGGAGGAGAGCCGCTCGAGCACCGGCGCGACCCGCGACGCGCGACGCGCGTCATGCAGACCGCAGACCACGAGCTCGCCCTCGAACCGGGCCGCGAGCGCCTCGTCAGCCTCGCCGAGTTCCGCGAGCGCCCGTTCGATCACATCGACCGCATCCACCCACCGGAACAGCGCCGCGTACGCCTCGGCGACCTCAAGCGCGATCGCGGCGCGCTCCCGCGGATCGGCAGCGAGCCCCAGCGCCTGCTCCAATAGCGCGCACGCCGTCTCGCGCCCCGCGCTCGCCTCCGCGCGAGCCGCCTCACGCAGCACGCCGACTCGCTCAGTGGGCGCCGGCGGCTCGACCAGCGCGCGGCCCAACAGACCGGCCGCGGCCTGCGGCGCGCCGCTTTCCATCGCCGTCTGCGCGGCCTCCCGCAAGCGGGTCAGCACCCAGCGATCACCCGCGGGCCGCACGCCGACAAGATGTGCGGCGACCTGTCCCGCCGGGGCCCCATCCGCATGGAGCAGGCGAGCGCCGCAGCGATGGGCCGCGTCTCGCTCGTCACCGCCCAACGATGCCTCGACCGCGTCGCGGACAACCGGATGGATGAACCGCGGAGGATCGTCGCCCGCCAACACCTCGAGCCGAACGAGGCCCGCAGCCACGCGCGTAGCGTCCGCCATCTCCACACCCGCGATCGCCGCCGCGTGGCGCAGCTCGCAGCCGTCCCCGAGCACCGAGAGCGCCTGGGCGAGAGCCAACGCGCGCGGATCAAGGCCACGCACGCGGACGAGGACCCGCCGCGCGATCCCATCACGCCCGCCAACCAGAACGTCGCCCGGATCGAGCTCGGCCAACGGCCGATCGTCGAGCTCCACCGCCCGCAGCAGCTCAGCCAGATAGAGGGGATTCCCGCCGCTCGCCGCCAAGAGCGCCGCGCACAGCCCATCGCTCGCCCCGCCACCAACCCCGGCGCGGACGATCGCTGTCACAGCGACCTCGCTCAACAGCCCCGGCCGCATGACCGACAGCGCCTCCGCACGCAGCGCCAACAGCGACGCGCCCGTCAACGCCGGCGCACCCGGCCGCAGCGCAACGACCATCACCACCGCCAACCCCTCCAGCCGCGACGACAGGTACGCCAACCAGCGCAGCGACGGCTCATCCACCCACTGCGCGTCATCGACAACAATCAGCAGCGGCCGACGGGCCGCGAGGTTGGCGGCCAGCCAATACAAGCCGTGCAAAACCGCAAACGACGTGTCATACGCCGCTTGCCCAAGGAGCTCTCCCAACAGCAGCGGTCGCACCGCACTGGCGGGCCCGGTGAGCAAAGCGTCGCGCTCGTCCAAGTCCGCGCCAGCCAGGCGTCGCTCGAACAGCTGACGCGCCACCCCGAACGCGAAATCCGCCTCAAGCTCCGAACCGCGAGCGCGCAGAATCTCGTGGCCGAACCCCTCCGCCAGCCCGCACGCCGCGTTCAGCAACGAGGTCTTACCGATACCCACACCACCCTCGATCACGAGGACCCCGCCGCCGCGCTCCAGCAGCTCCGCCACGGCCGCTAGCTCGCGCTCGCGTTCGAGCAGCTTCTCCACAACCATCAATCTAAAACAGATCGCAGGCGATGACCTCGAGTGCGAGCCAGCACAGCAGTGCTCACGGCGCGAAGCGGGAAAGTTCGCGTCCGACGGTCACCGGGCACCTGCTTTGACGACACGACACATATCGACTGCCTTTCGCGCAGAGTCTCGAAATGCGCGCTTTGCGGGGACGACGCGGCGCAAGATCTCGGCAGTGAAGCACCAACCGAGCGCCGGGACGCGCTTGCCGCGCGCGATGCGGGTCTGACCTCGGCGCCGGCGACGTACTCGTCGCCACGACGAAGCAGGACTGCAGCGGCTCCTCCAATTTATCGGAATACGGCCAGGTCGAAGTCGAGAGACTGCCCCACATAAACGCCTTAAGGGGTCATATCGTCGTCGTGCCGCTCGGCACCACCTGCAGCAGTGTCGTCGTCGACGACACTGCTGCTCTTCTGCTTGCAGCCAACACGATCGTGGCTAAGGGCGATCTGGTCCCGCATTGCTTGGGCTCGGGTCCTGGGCTACCGGGCAAGGCGAAGTGCGGGTTGTCGCACCGTGGCTCGAGCCGCCTCTCAGCAGCCGGTCAACCGCTGTGGCTTGCGGCCTGGTCGTGTTCTCCGGGCACCGGTCCGCCTGGCTGGAGCGCGCCGGCAGCGATTTCTTCCGAGGCCCAGTTCGCCCAGTCGATGAGCATGCGGTAGTTGCGCAGGCCCATCTCGAGGGCGAGCCGCGAAGCGCGAGTTGGCGCGTCGGCATCCCAGTCGACCGTCCGGGCGATTTGCTCGAGCTCGCCCAGGCGATGGCGGTAGACGTTTGCGTCGCGTTCGAGATGGGCCATCGCCTCGGCGCGCGGCAGCGCCCAGAGGAAGAACTCGCGCAGATCGGCGTCGCTGCGGCAGCCGTAGTCCGGCTCGGTCTCCATCCAATCCCGCAGGGCCGCGACCCCGGCCGGCGTGGCGGCGTAGGTCTTTCGTCCTCGCGGACCTTCCTCGGTCTGCTCGATCAGCCCGTCGGCGACCAGGCGGGAGAGCTCGGGATAGATCTGGCTGTGCCCGGCTGGCCAGACGTGGGCCATCGAGACGGCGAACCGCTTGCTCAGCTCGTAGCCGCTCGAGGGTCTCGACGCCAGCAGGCCAACCAGCGCGTAGCGCAGCGACATGACATCAGTATTGCACATGTCGTCCTTGACAGGTCCGGTCAGAGACTGTATACCTGGACATGTAAATATCGACATGTAAGAAGAACAAATGTTAGAGATGACCGCGGGTCCGGGTCGCCAGCCGGCTCGGGCACTGACGGGCTGGCTGCGAAGGCGCGGAGCGCCGATCGACGCCGACGCGGTCCACCGTCGTCGGTGGACGATCCTCGCGGTCCTCTGCGTGAGTGTCTTTCTCGCAGTCGTCGACAACACGATCGTCAACGTCGCGCTACCCACGATCAGCAAACAGCTCCACGCCACGACCAGCGAGCTCCAATGGATCGTCGACGCCTACTCGCTGGTCTTTGCAGCGCTGCTACTGGTGGGTGGGAGCCTCGGCGATCGATACGGGCGCAAGGGCGCACTCCAGGTCGGGCTGGCGGCCTTCGCCGGGTTCTCGGCCTTAGCCGGCCTTTCGGGCAGCATCGGCCTGCTGATCGTCGCCCGCTGCCTGATGGGCCTCGCCGCGGCGCTGATCTTCCCGGCCACCCTGGCGATCCTGAGCCACACCTTCACCGACGCCAAGGAGCGAGCAGCGGCGATCGGCGTGTGGACCGGGATCACCGGCCTCGCTGTAGCGCTCGGCCCGCTCACCGGCGGGCTGCTGCTCCAGCACTTCTCCTGGGGCTCGGTCTTCTTCGTCGGCGTCCCGATCGCCGCCCTGGCCCTGGTGCTCGGTGCGTGGCTTGTGCCGACGAGCCGCGATCCCGCAGCCCCCCGGCTGGATCTGGTCGGGTTCGTCCTATCGATCGCCGGCGTCGGTGCGGTTATCTACACCACGATCGGGGCGCCGGCCCATGGCTGGTTGGGTCCGGTCACGCTGGCTGGCTACGCCGCCGGCGTCACGCTGCTGGCGGTGTTCGCGGTCTGGGAGCTCGGGGTCGCCGAGCCGATGCTCGACATCACCCTATTTCGCAACATCCGCTTCAGCGCCGCGAGCTTCTCAATCACGGTCGCGTTCTTCGGCCTGTTCGGCTTCATCTTCCTGATCACCCAGTACTTCCAGCTCGTCCACGGATACAGCCCGCTCTCGGCCGGCGTGCACACCCTCCCGTTCGCCCTCGGCGTCGGTGCTGCCGCGCCGGTCGCTCCGATCCTCGCCCGCCGCCTCGGCACCAAGATCATCGTCCCCGCCGGCCTGATGCTGATGGGCGCCGGATTCTTCATCGCCTCGACCGTCGGGAGCGACACGCCGTTCTTCGGCCCGGTCATCGTCTCCATGCTCCTGATGGCGATCGGACTCGGCCTCGCCACGGCGCCGTCGACCGACGCCATCCTCGCCGTGCTCGCGCCGGGCAAGGCCGGCGTCGGCTCGGCCGTCAACGACGTCACCCGCGAGCTCGGCGGGACCTTCGGGGTAGCGGTCGTCGGCGCCGTATTCGCATCCGTGTACGGCCCCCAACTCACCCTGCTCCTGCACCGCGTGGGCCTGCCGGCCCCAGCCCTCGCCGCCGCCCGACAGTCACCCGCGGCCGCCCTCCAGGTAGCAGCGCACGCACCAGCCAGCGCCCACCTCACGATCATCGACGCGGCGCACCAAGCCTTCGTCCACGGCCTGAGCCGCGGCTCAATCGTCTGCGCCGCCGCCGTCGCGCTCGGAGCCGTGTTCGCCTTCCTCGTCCTCCCCCGCCGACTCCCCAACCCTCCCCAACCACCAGCCAGCGGCAACGATCACCCCTGACAGCAGCCATAAAAACCTCCCCTGAGGCGGCCAACGAAACACCCCACTAATAACCACAGGATCTCCGCCAGGTACGCATTAGGTCCCCACACCACGGTTCCGTCCCGAGCCGCCCGAAGCTCGGGCGCCTCAGCGAAAGCATCTGCCCTGCGAGATGCAAGCAAAACTCCGCGACACGCCGATGGCTAGCTCGCGCCCGCACGACGAGCGAGCAGAGGACCCTCCAGAAGTCCATCGAGACCTCGAACGCGCTCTCGCGTGTCGACGCGCGAGGAGTCCCGCCCACCCACGTGGCTGGCCGCCCTCCGCCCAGCGATGCGGCACCGGATCGCCCTCAGCCACGATCGTGTCAGCTGCAACCCAGCGGCAGCGTCGACCACGACAACAGTGCTGCAGATCGTGCGGAGGAGCGACGATGTGGGCGCCGATCCCGCTGTCGCGGGCTGCTCTGTCCGGACACAACCAGCCACGACGTCGTGGGCCTAATGCCCGCGCGACAACGAAAGCGAGTTTGACCCACGCGTGGCCGCGCACCTCCTGTTCGTCAGTTTCGAGGCCCGGCCGCGCCGTCCGCTGTCCACCGCCATCGCCGACCCGACCGAAGCCCCGGTTTGCCGCGGCAGGGGGAGCAACCAATGTGCTTGCTGGCAGCCCGATCCGCGCGACTTGCAAGCACACCTGGCTGTCGCTCGCGTGGCGGAACAGCCACAGCCGTCGGCGCCCGCTTCGCTGCTGGATCTATGCGCTGCGTCCGGTTATGCGCTGCACGAATCTTGACGGCGTGTTTTTTCCTGCTCAGCGCGATTTAGTGTGGTGGATCGCAGCACATAATCAGAGGCCTTCGAGGAACGCGATGACCGCGTCGGACGGCCGATATCTGCCGGGGCGAGCACCGAGTGGGGCGATTCGGTCGACGGCTCGTTGTTTGAGGGCGGGGTCGGCGTGCTGGTAGATGTAGGTGGTCTTGATGCTCTCGTGCCCGAGCCACAGGGCGATGGTGGCGATGTCGATGTCGCCGGCCCGGAGCAGCATCGCGTTGGTGTGCCGAAGTGTGTGCGGGCTGACCGGCTTGTCGTTCAGCGACGGGCACTTGGCGGCCGCGGTGGTGATGTGCTTGGAGAGCAGCTGACGGACGCCGGAGCGGGTCAGCGGCTGTCCTTGCCGGGTGGGGAACAGCGGGTCCTCCGGCTGGCCTTGGCGTTCGGTGAGCCACACGCGCAGGACGGTGACGGTCTCGGGTGTCAGGGTCGCGGCGCGTCTCTTGCGTCCTTTGCCTTTGATCTTGATGTGCGCGCCGTTGCCGAGGGTGACGTCGCCGATGGTGAGGGTGACGAGTTCGGTGACACGCACCCCGGTGAGCACAGCCAACAGCAGCAGCGCGTGGTCACGCCGACCGAGCCAGGTGTCTCTGTCGGGCGCGGCGAGCAGCGCCTTGATCTCATCCTGGTTGAGGTAGGTGAGCCCGGACCGTTGGTGGCGTTTGAACGGGATCGCCATCACCCGGCCGATCGTCTGGAGGTGCTCGGGGTGACGCAGCGCGGCGTACTTGTAGAGCGAGTGGATCGCCGCGAGGCGGGCGTTGCGGGTGCGGGCACTGTTCCCGCGGTCGGCCTCGAGGTGGTTGAGGAAGGAGCCGATCAGCTCGGCGTCCAGATCGTCGATGTCCAGCTGGAACGGCTGCTTGCCGGTCCGCTCCGACGCGAACGTGAGCAGCAGCCTGAAGGTGTCGCGGTAGGCCGCGATCGTGCGCGGACTGGAGTCGCGCTGGGTGATCATCCGCTCGGTGAAGAACGCCTGCAGCGTCGGCGCCAACAGCGTCATGGCAGCACCTCCGGCAGCCGCCCGATCCGGGCGGCGATCAGCGCCATCAGCTCCGGCACCGCCTGCAAGTACCAGTAGGTCGACTCGGGCTGGACGTGGCCGAGGAACGTGGAGAGCTCTGGCATCCGCCGGTCGACGTCCTCGCCCGCCTCGATCCAGTCAAGGAGGGAGCGGACCGCCATCGTGTGTCTGAGGTCGTGCGGCCTTGGGCGTATGCGCTCGCCTGCTCCCTCCAGGCCGACCTGCTTGATGAGCTTGGCGAACTGCGTGTTGAAGTCGCTGTTGGCCATCCTGCGCCCGCGGGTGTTGAGGAAGAACGCCGGCGAGGACGGATTCGGCCAGAGGCGGTCACGCTGGCGCGCGTACTCGCGCAACGCTCTGGTGGCGGTCGGGTGCAGCGGCACCTCGCGCTGCTTGGTCTTCCCGGCCCGGACGTGCAACGCCCCACCGCGAAGGTCGACGTCGTGGCGGTCAAGGCCGAGCGCCTCGCCGAGCCTCAGACCGGTGGTGGCCATCAGCCCGATCACCGTGCGGAACACGGCGGCGCGCACCGGCGGCGTCAGCTGCCCGGCTGCCTGCATCAGCGCGCTGATCTCCGCTGGCGAGTAGATGTATGGCGCCACCCTCGGGCGGCGTGCGGGCAGCAGATCGACAGACGGGACCTCGCTTGAGGGGTCGAGCGTGGCCACATAGCGGGCGAACACGCGCACGATCGTGAGCCGCTGGCCCCACCGGTGCGGGTGGGCGTCGTGCGGCAGCATCGCCCACCTCACCGCCAGCTCGCTGGTGATCCGATTGGCCCCCGCTTGCTCCATGAACTCGACGAAGTTCTCGAGCAGCCGCTGATCGGTGTTGAGCTGAAACCCGAGCCGGCGGCGGATCCGCAGATAGTCGGCAAGCGCCTGGCGCAGCGAGGTCATGCCGCACCGCCTTCCGGCCACGGCCGCGCGAGTCGCCTGAGCGTCTTCCGGTCGACCTTCGCATAGCGGGCGGTGGTGCGCGGCTCCCGGTGACGCAGCACCTCGCCGATCTCCACCAGCGTCGCGCCGGCCCTGAGCATCTCGATCGCGGCGGTGTGCCTGAGCGCATGCGAACCGACCGACGGCGATAACCCCGCCCGCTTGCACGCCAAGCGCACGACCGCTGAGACGGCGCTTCCGCGGATCGCGCCCGCGGGCGCGAGGACCCGCAAGAACAACGCCCGCTCCCCGGTCTGCGGACGGCGCTTGAGATACGAGACGATCGCCTCGCCGGCATCGGCAGGCAGCGGGAGGCGCTCCTCGCGCCGCCCCTTGCCGTTGCGCACCAGCAGCTCGCCCGAGCGCCAGTCGATGTCATCCAGCGTGATCGCTGCGACCTCGCCGGCGCGCAACCCCAGCCTGAACAGCAACAGCAAGATCGCGTAATCGCGCCGGCCGACCGTCCGCCGCCGATCGCAGCTCGAAAGCAGCCGCTTGACCACCGACCGCTCCAGCCCGCGCGGCAGCGAGCTGTCGCGCAGATCGGCGATCGTCGGCACCGCCCACACCAGCGCGGTCGGGACCCGGCCGGTGAGATACAGGTAACGCAGGAACGACCGCAGCGGCGTCAGATCCCTGGCCGCCGACACGCTGCGCTTCGGACACTCGGCCGCCATGAACAGACTCACATCGCCGCCGCTCAACCGCGCCAGCGCCGACACATCCGAGCCGACCCTGCTTGCCAAAAACAGCCGGGCGGCCGGCACATACCGAGCGAACACCGTGTGCTCGGTCAACCCCCGCTCATCCAGCAGATACCGGCCGTAATCAACCAGCAGCCGCTCGAGCGGATCCTCCATCGCCATCGCCGCCACCTCCGCCGGCACGACCCCGAGCTCGCGCAAGTACTCGAGCGGCAGCGCCGTGCTCCGCTCCGACAGCCACGACGAATAGCCAGCCGCCCGACGCGCCGCCAAGAACTCCCTCACGCGCTCTGCCGTCAGCTCGCCCAGCGACAAGCCCTCGCGCTCAAGCCAGCGGCTCAACAGATCCAGTTGCCACAACCGGTGGCTGACCGTCCACCGCGAATACCCGCGCGCCGCCAGCCACGACCCATAGCCCGCCGCATACGGCGCCAGCGGCCCGGAGGCCACTGGGACCCACAACCGTGAAGCCATCAACGCCTCCCATCAATCGAGGAACCGAAAGACAAGAAGCCTCGACGCAGGCCGGGCGATTATGTGCTGTAACTCATTGGCCTAAATCGTCCTGAGCAGCCAAAACGCTTCGCTCCAAGCGCCCACAGCACATAACCGGACGCAGCGCATAGGAGCGGTTATGTGCTGCAGCGCATAATCGCTCGGGACGAGCACCGGCAGCCTCGCGGTCGACGCGAGATTGCTGCACGGGCCCGGGATTGCGGAAGTCAGACGCGTTGTCGACGACACTCCTGCTGCGGAGCGCCACCAGCCACGCCGACCCCGCTGCGGCGATGCAGCGCTCCGACGGCGCCGACCCGGCGGCCGCCCTCCACCGTTAGCCACGAACTCCGGAGTAGCAAGCACAAGAGCAACAGCCTCACCGGCATCGCCGGGACTGCTGCTCTAGGCGCCAGCAATGGGCCGACGGCGACGGCGGACTGCTGCATTCGATCCCGGGCGATCATCAAAGCCGACGATCACTTCCTCCTCGAGCCGGCTTCACTGGCGATCGCTTCCACGAAGCCGTGATCGACCCGCCTATCGGCAATCGCGCAATCGCTTAGCCACGAGTGGGATCGCCCGCTCGCGCGGCTGGTAGCTGGCGCACGGCTCCCGCGGTGACAACCTCAATCCGGTCGGCCGCGCCTACTATGCCTTCTCGACGATGCTCTGCACCCCCAACGCGCTCTCGCAAGACGGCGAACTTGCGCTCAAGCCGGAGAGGCGCGCCTCGGCAAGGCGCTCACGGGAGGTGGCTTCACCCGCGTGCGCCGTGCCGCCGAGACGCCGGTCAACCTCGTGCTCGGAACCCGCCCGCGAATTGACCCGCGCCATCGGCACTGTTCTTCTCACGTTCAAATCTCACCAGGGAGGTCAGAGTGATCTGCACACTCACCGCGCGGCGGCTGACGCCGGGCTCCTACGATGCATTCCGCTCTGCTTGGGATCCCGGCGAGGCTCCCACCGGCTGGAGGCGGATCTATCACTGCCGCGACGTCTCGGACCCCGACGTCGTGATCTCGTTCGGGCTCTTCGACGGCACGCTCGAGCAACTGCGTGAGGCGCAACAGCGGCTACGCCGCGGCGAGCAGGTCGACCGCATCAACCCGCACGTCCAAGAGGTGCTGCTCGATGGATCCTACGAAGTCATCGAAGAACTCAGTCCGTGATCCACGCGAGTGAGACTCGCCGACGACACGCCGCGACCTTGGTGCTGGAGCAACGGTGACACGGAGCACACATTCAGCCCAATGCTCTGCCACTGCCGGAACCGGAACGGGTCCCTGAGGGGCGGGCGTCGCGGTAATACCGCGCGAGCACAAAGGGCAGGTCTCCGCTCTGGAGTCGAGCCTGGCCCCCCGATTGGCGATTCCGCGACTGAGAACGCCGAGGGTTGCCTAGGCAAGAGGACGAGCGCAGAGCCCATCCTCGGGGCCCTGCTTGCGGCGACTGGCGCGATTCCGGTGTGCCGGAGGGACGGGACCGGCGTGACCGGGTTTGTCCGAACTCAGCAGTCCGGGTGGTGTCGGCGAGGCTGCTGCTCTTGTGCTTGCTACTCCGGAGTTCGTGGCTAACGGTGGAGGGCGGCGGTCACGCCGGCGGCGCCGGAGTGCTGCATCGCCGGGGCGGACGGGCAGTCGTGGGCGCATCGGTTGGCGTTCCAAACGAGTAGTCGCGGCGGCTCGGATCTGGTCGCTGAAGGCTGCTGGTGCTAGCCCAATCCGGCAGCCCTGCTGCTGGCTGCCGGCTTGGCGAGAGGTTGTCGCGTAATTACTGTGCCGTCCGGCGGGTTTAAGACCATTTGTTCATGGCTCAGAACTTCATTGGCTGTGACCGTGATCAGTCGTTTTTGATGCCGCCCGATGTGAGGGATTGGTTGCCTGAGGGTCATCTTGCGTGGTTTGTGTTGGATGCGGTCGCGGGCATGGACTTGGGCGAGTTTTATGCCGCGTATCGGGAGGACGGGGTGGGCCGGCGGGCGTATGACCCGGCGATGATGGTCGCTCTGCTGCTGTATGCCTACGCGCGTGGAGTCCGGTCGGCGCGGAAGATCGAGCGGGCGTGTGAAGAGGACGTGGCGTTGAAGATGATCGCGATGATGGAGACGCCGGACCATGCCACGATCGCCCGGTTTTTGGCGCGGCATGAGGCCGCGCTGGCGGGGCTGTTCGGTCAGGTGCTGGGGCTCTGTGATGAGGCGGGGCTGGTCAGGCCGGGGGTGGTGGCGATCGATGGGACGCGGATGGCGGGCAACGCGAGCCGCGAGTCGACCCTGCGCTTTGAGGAGATCGCCCGGGAGATCCTGGCCGAGGCCAAGGCGGTCGATGAGGCCGAGGACGAGCTGTACGGCGAGGCGCGCGGGGATGAGCTGCCTGAGCAGTTGCGCACCCGGGAGGGGCGGGCCGAGTTCTTTCGCGGTGCGCGCCAGCAGCGCGCGAGCAAGGAGCGCGGCGATCGGGAGTGGGATGGTTCGGCGCTTGAGCCCGAGGTGGCCGCCGATCCGGAGATGGCTTACGAGTTCGATACCGAGCGGATCGTGGCGCGCGTCCAGGGGCGGGAGGGTTGGTCGCGCGAAGCGCGCCGCCAGCTCGAGCAGCGTCGCTGGCAGAACCCGGATCATGTCCCCCGCTCGCGCGACGCGCGGCTGGTGCTCGCTGCGCAGCGGTTGGAGGCTGAGCGTGACGCGGTGGTCGCCGCCAATCGGGCGTATGAGGACTATCGGGCGACCGGGCGCGACAAGACGGGTCGGCGGTTCGGCCGTCCACCGAACCCATGGGTCGCGCCCGATGTGCCCGAGGGAGTGGTGAGCGTGAGCGATCCTGACAGTCAGCGGATGAAGGCCAACCTCGGCTACGTGCAGGGGTATAACGCGCAGGCGGTCGTCGATGAGGGGCAGATCGTGTTGGCCGCGGAGATCACCAACACCCCGGGCGACTTCTCGAACCTGGATCCGATGATCTGCGCGACGCTCGCCGAGCTCGAACGGCTCGGTATCGCCGACCGGCCTCAGGTCGCGCTCGCCGACGCGCAGTATTGGAACGAACAACACATGGACGAGGTGATCGCCGACAAGCACATCCAGGTACTGATCAGGCCGGACTCGAGCGGCCGGCAGGCGCCGCGCCCAGGTTGGATCGGCGGCCGGTACTCATGGATGCGAACCGTCCTGGCCGCAGAGCACGGCAAAGGGCTGTACCGAAAACGGATGCAGATGATCGAGCCCGTGTTCGCCCACACCAAGCACAACCGGCTGATCACCAGATTCCACCGAAGAGGCCGCGCCGCAGTGCGCACCGAGTGGCGATTACTGATGGCAACCCACAACCTCGCCAAACTCCACAGACACCAGCCGGCGACCGTCGGGGCCTGAATCAGGCCCCGCGGCGGTCGACCACTAAAGCCCGGGCCGCACATTCACAACGGCCCGTTCCCGCCCGAATAATTACGCGACGGCCTCGCGACAATGCGGCAGTCTCCGAGGCCGCAGCCGAGCCGGCTGCGGTCGTCGGCTTGGCTTGTCTCTCGGGCGCCGGGTAACGTTTGCGCCGGCGACCTCGCCGTGACCAGCTACGCGATCACGGTTCTGGGGAAACGTGACTCAAGCCGCAGATGGCGGTCCCGGAACGCACACGGTGACGTCGACGAGCGGTGTCGAGTGGTCGCTAAAGCAACCAAGCGGATTTCTTTGCACGGCGCAAGCAGTTTTTGTAGTATTGTTTGCGCGGTGCAAAGAAATCGATCAGCCGTTGCCGCGCTCGCGGTCGCGATGACGACCACCAGCGAGCAAGTGCGTCGCGCGTCGGCGAGGGCTGTCGACCCGCTGGATATCGGGCTGCTTCAACTCGCTGCTGAGCGGGGCGCGGTGCGCCCGACCGAGGTCGCGGAGCATCTGGACATCAACCCGTCCTCGGTCACCCGCCACGCCCGCGTGCTGGTCAAAGCGGGGCATCTGACCGTATCTGCGGATCCTGCCGACGGGCGCGCGAGTCTGATCCGACTCACCGATGCCGGACGCGCTCGGCTTCAGGAGATCTTCGAAGACGGCGTCAGCGGCTATTCCGTCCTTCTCGAGTCGTGGTCTGCGCAGGACATCAAGGCATTCACGTCATACCTGGACCGGCTCAAGGAGGCGCTACAGGCCGCGCACGACGACGCGACCCGTAGATCAGATCCAAAGCCGGGTGACCTGCGTGCAACAGCCTGACCGCGCCGACGAAACCAAATCCACTCATGCTGGCCAGTCGCCGGGCACAACTCCGCCCTCAGCTATCCCGGACCGCCAGGCCCGTATTCGCAGCTTCCGCCCGATCCTCATCTTCGACATAGTGGGGCCGCTGGTCGCCTACAACGTGCTGAGATCCCACGGCACGTCGCAGGTGCTCGCGTTGATCCTCGCCGGCATCCTGCCTGCGATCGGCGTGCTGATCGACGTCATCCACAACCGCAGCCTCGACGTGATCGGATGCGTCGTCCTCGGTGGCCTCCTGCTCGGCGCGATCCTGGGTTTGCTTACCCACAGCCCCCGCGCCGTGCTGCTGGAAGGGTCCGTTGTGACGGCGGCGTTCGCACTGGCCGCGCTCGGCTCGTTGTTCACCAAACGCCCTTTGATGTTCCACTTCGCGCAGGCGACCCTGGGCGGTGCGCACTCCCCTGCGGGCCGGGACTTCAACCAGCGCTACGACACCAACCCCGGCGCACGCCGCTACTTCCGCATCGTCACCCTCGTCTGGGGATTGGCGTTCGTGCTCGAAGCCGCCATAAAAGTCGTTGTCATCGAGACGTCGTCCACCGGCTTCGCCCTCACCTTCACCCGGGTCGCGCCCTATCCGCTCGCCGGCATCCTCTTGATCTGGACGATGGCGTGGGGCCGAGCGATCCGGCGACAGACCGCAGCCCCAACGACCTAACTCGCTCGAGCACGGTACGCGCTCACGGTCCCCACCCCTGGGCGCCTGTATAGACACGTTGCTGAGCTAAAACGTGACGCAACGTGCTTTCCAGGGCCGCTCGCCGCGGCTCGCTTTTCCGCCATGAGATTGTGGACTGCTGACGCCGACGAGGCGGTCCGCGTTGTTGCGCGTATATGGCGCTGGCGGATCGCAGCAATGCTCGTCTTCGCTGCGGCGGTCTTGATCATTGTCGCGCTCAGCGAGTCTGAGCAGCTCCCACCGTCGGCAGCTCGTTGTTGGTGTGCTCATGTGGCGAGGAGGACGGCAGCGGCGAGATTGGTCAGCGAATGCAGGAGCCAGGGCGGCCAGATGCTGTCTGAGCGGTGCCGCAGCCAGCCGAGTACCCATCCTGCGGTGAGTTGCAGCGGCAGGATCGGCCACAGGCTGGTGCTGACCAGGAGCAGGAGCATGTGCGGGGCGAGGAACAGCGTGGCTTGGATCGCGTTGCCGGTGGTGAACCCAAAGCGGCGGAAGAGCAGACCGGCGAGAAAGCCGCGAAAGAGCATTTCCTCGGCGAGCGCGAGCAGGACGATCGCGGCGTAGCCGCCGGCCGTGTCTGGCGCGCCGACGATGTTCTTGGACCCACCGTGGAGCACTTGTGTGGGGATCAGGTTCAGCAGGAAAAGCGCCAGGGCGATGCCGAGCGGGGTGATGACGACCGCGAGTAGGTAGTCGGTTCGCCTTCCAGGTTGCAAGCCGACGACTTTGCGAGCTTCGAGGCGATCGGCGCCTGAGCGGCGCAGTCGCCGTGCGTAGAGCAGCGATGGCAGGCTGAAGAGGATCAGTTCAAAGATTGCGGATCCCATCTCACGCCCTCCGTGCTGCTCGCCGACCCTGCCGCGGCGATGGCCCGGCTTCGTCGACCCGCTCGAGCAGATCACCCGGCTGACAGTCGAGCTCGCGACAGATCGCCTCAAGCGTGGAGAAGCGGATCGCCCTTGCCTTGCCGGTCTTCAGGATTGAGAGGTTGGCGAGGGTGAGATCGATCCGCGCGGCGAGCTCTGTGAGACTCATCTGGCGCTCAGCCAGCACGCGATCCAGGTGCACGACGATCGTCATGGGCACGGACTCCTAGACGGTGAGGTCGTGGTCTTCTTGCAGCTGCGTTCCCAAGCGGAACGCAGCCGCGAGGACGAGCAGCAGCAGGCCAACGAGTAGCACCGGGATGTTCAACGCCAAGTGCGAGCGCAGGCTCAGACCACGGGCGCTGACGTTGTCCTTCAGGTACAGCGACCCGGCCCATTCCGCCAGCGACCGCACCAGCTCAAAGCCGATCACCGCGATCCCGATGCGTTGGATCCGACCGGCGTTGCCCGGCGCGAACATTTCGCCTTTCTGGGCGCTGCCCACGAGCTGACGCAGCTGATGAAGAACCGTCAGCAGCCAAGCGCCAGCCACGGCGAGAATCGCACCCGCGACGAGCACGAACGCGGCCCGGGGGCGCGGGAAGGCGAGCGCAGCGCTCACGTTACGAATCTCAGCCGATGACCCGCCTAGCTGATGGGCGGTGAGCTTGTAAGTACTCGGCGGCAGCTGAAGATAAGACCCGACACTGATCGCGCCCGAGTGGATCGCGTGAGCCGCTAATAGGACCATGAGCGCCCCGACGAGCGCGATCGCCGCGATCGACAGCCACCAAAATCCATCGAGAACGAGCTTCAGCACGGAAAGAGAACGCTTCTCGCTAGTGAGCATCTAAGGTCTCCTCGCTCGGACACCCAGTCACCTGCTTATCGATAAACGATATACCTCGACGGTCCTCAGGCTAAACCTGAGCAGCGGGAATGGGTAAGGGGTGGCGCGCTGGTGGCGTTGGCCGAGACCTCTCCGAACAACGACATACGGTCACGGTTATGGACATTCCGTGACCGCAGCGGCGGGCGGCCCCTGAACGACAGTCCCACTCGGCCGCTGCCGGACCCAGACTCACACCTGCTCCCGCCGGACTCCGGCAGTCCCGTCCACCGGACCTACTATCTGGAGCGCCACGCGGTCAGACTCACGGCGCCGCTGGCTGCTGCATCCACGAATGAGCAGCAGCCTCACCACCACCGGATCAGACGCGGAACACTGCCCCTTCGATCGAAACGGAGTAGTCCGCGCGACGCTTCCGGCTCTGACCAGCACCGGCCACGCCGGCGGCGGGGGCCGTGCTGCCGCTTTCCGGGGGAGCGGCAGCAGGACGACCCCGCTTCCGTGTGGGGTGTGAGCAGTGGCGGGCTGGGCTCCGGGCCGGTAGAGCGGGCTGGTCAACAGCCTGCTCTCGAAGGGAGGGAGCGATGTCTTCTGAGTTGTTGCTCGACGCCACCGGTAGGCGGCGTTCACCCGCGGCGATGCCCGGCCACAATGCCGGGCGCACGCCTAGGAACAAGGGTCAGGTGTATCCGGCTGATCCGCCGACGGTCGATGAGATCGTCGCCGTGATGCGCAAGGTTCCATCCGATCGGCACGGGCTCAGGCTCCGAGCGCTGATCGTCGTGCTGTGGCGCGGCGGGCTTCGGATCCAGGAAGCGCTGTCGTTGATCGAGTCCGATCTCGATCAACGACGGGGGGCGATTCTCGTTCGGGCCGGGAAGGGCAACAAGCGCCGGGAGGTCGGGATGGACGCCTGGGCCTGGAGCGATCACCTGGCGCCATGGCTCGCCTGGAGGGCCGAGCTGCCCGTGGGCGCGCTGTTCTGCGTGATCGACGGGCCCACGCGTGGGCGACCGTGGTCGGCGACCGCCGCACGAGGGGAGCTGCGCCGATACGCGCTCGCCGCGGGTGTTCGGCGCCGCTTCGCGCCGCATCATTATGCCGACATGATCGTTATGCCGAGGCGGGCGAGAGAGTCCGCGCACGTTGGGATGTCGGGCGGTTGATGTCGGCATAAAGCGAACAGTTGTGGTCATCCTTCCCGGCCGGTTTCCCGGAAAAGGAGGAGTGGATGGCCAGGCCGACGACGAGGGTGAGCAGGGTCTTGATGACAGGGCCGGTGGCTCCGTTCGCGGAGGCGTATCGAGCGGAGTTGCTTGAGCGCGGCTATGCGTCGCTGTCGATCGTGAGTGAGCTTCGGCAGGCGGCGCGGTTCAGCCGGTGGCTGGAAGCGAATGGGTTGACTGCTGCCGCGGTGAGCGAGGGGCGGGTCGAGGAGTTCTTCGAGTGGCGCGGGCCAACTGGCGTCACCGTCATTCGTGGTCGCGACCCGGGCTGAGGTGCCTGCTCGGCGTGCTGCGCGGCCTCGGGGTGCTGGCAGCCGAGGAGCCTGCGGCAAGCTCGCCGACGGATGAGCTGCTGGCGCGCTTTGAGCGCTATCTGTTTGCGGAGAGGGGGTTGGCGGCGGGCATGGTGACGCTGTACCTGAACTGCGTGTGTCGGTTTGTGGAGGGCTTGGCGCCGGACCGCGGGATTGCCGGTCTGGCAGCCGGCGATGTGACTGCCGCGGTGCTGCGCGAGTCCGAGAGCGTGTCGGTCAGCGCAACGCAGAACTTCGTCTCGGGTGTGCGGTGGTTTCTGCGGTTCTGCTTCGTCGAGGGGCTGGTCGGGTCTGACCTCTCGCAGGCGGCGCTGCTTGTGAGGGGGCGGTCGAGTTCGCCGTTGCCGAGGGGGATCAGCCGGCCGGACGCTCGCGCGCTGCTGGACTCCTGTGATCGCCGCCAGGCGCTCGGGCGGCGTGACTACGCGATCATCGTCACGCTGTTGCGGCTGGGGTTGCGTCGAGGCGAGGTCGCCGGCTTGCGGCTTGATGACATCGACTGGCGGGCCGGTGAGCTGGTGGTTGTTGGCAAGGGCGCACGAGAGGAGCGCCTGCCGTTGCCGGCAGATGTGGGGGAGGCGATCGCCTCCTACCTGCGGCGCGGTCGGCCGCACAGCGATCGGCGGGAGGTGTTCCTGCGATCCAAAGCGCCATATGAGCCGATCGCTTCCGGGACGGTCGCCTCGACCGTGCGCCGGGCGTGTCGGCGCGCCGGGATCGCAGAGTTCGGGTCACACCGGCTGCGGCACACAGCGGCGTGCGAGATGGTCCAAGCCAACGTTCCGTTGCTTCGGATCGGTCAGGTGCTGCGCCATCGCAGCTTGCAGAGCACCGCGATCTACGCGCGCGTCGATGTTGAGCGGCTGCGGCTGCTGGTGGCGCCGTGGCCGGGAGGTGCACCGCGATGAGCGGCCTGCAAGCGCACGTCGATGACTACCTGCGACTGCGCCGGGCGCTCGGGTTCAAGCTCAAGGAGGAGGAGCGGCTGCTCGGTCAGCTCGTCGACTACCTCGAGGCCGCCAGCGCCGAGACGGTCACCAGCGAACTGGCGATCCGGTGGGCCCGCCTGCCAGTCGGGGTGCATCCGAACCAGTGGGCCAAGCGGCTGCGTATCGCGCGTGGGTTCGCCGCCTATCTCCAGACGATCGACCCGAGGACCGAGATCCCGCCGTGCGATGTGTTTCCCACTCGCCGTCAGCGCGCCACCCCGTACCTGTTCTCCCAGCAGGACATCTGCCGCCTGTTGGAGGAGGCGCGGCGGCTGCGCCACCCGATGCGCGCGGCGAGCTATGAGGCGCTGTTCGGGCTGCTGGCCGTATCCGGGATGCGGATCGGCGAGGCGATCGCGCTCGAGCGCCAGGACGTCGACCTCGACGCTGGCCTGATCACGATCCGCAAAGCGAAAGGTGACCGCGCGCGGCTGGTGCCGCTGCACCCGACCGCGACCGAGGCGTTGCGCCGCTACGCGTCGGTGCGAGACCGCCTGTGCCCGAGGCCGCGCTCGCGCGCGTTCTTTCTCTCCAGCGCCGGCACTCCCGTGCTCGCAGTTGGGCTGCGCGCGACGTTTCGGGAGATCACCACGCGGATCGGCATCCGGACCAAGGAGGTGCGTCCGCGGATCCACGATCTCCGCCACCGCTTTGCCGTCCAGACCCTGATCGACTGGCAGCGATTGGACGTGAACATCGACGAACAGATCACCACGCTGTCGACATACCTCGGGCACATCAGCCCGGCGGATAGGTACTGGTACTTGTCCGCCTCACCGGAGCTGATGGCGCTCGCAGCCGAGCGGGTTCACGACCGGTTCGGAGGCATCAGGTGAGCTCGCTCGCGCCCGCGATGCAGGCCTACTTCACAGACCGGCTGGCCGCGCAGCGCGGCGCCAGCCCGAACACGATCGCCGCCTACTGCCAGACATTCCGGCTGCTGCTTGGCTTCGCGTCAAACCGCACCGGCAAGGCGCCCAGCGAACTGGACATCTCCCAGCTCGACGCGCCGCTGATCGGCGCGTTCCTGAACCATCTCGAGAAAGCTCGCGGCAACAGCGTCCGCACCCGCAACCATCGCCTCGCGGCAATCCACTCGCTGTTCGCCTACCTGGCGCTTCACCACCCTGAGCACGCCGCGTCGATCCAGCGCGTGCTCGCGATCCCCCACAAGCGAACCGAGCGCAACCTCGTGACCTACCTCACCGAGCCCGAGGTCGACGCCCTCCTGGAAGCCTGCGATCAGATCAGCTGGACCGGCCGGCGCGATCACGCGATGTTCGTACTCACGATCCAGGCCGGGCTACGGATCTCCGAGCTCGCCGACCTCACCTGCACCGACATCACGCTCGGGACGGGCGCCAACGTGCACACGATCGGGAAGGGCAGAAAGGAGCGGCGAACACCACTAGTCAGGGACACCAGGAAGGTGCTCAAGGCCTGGCTGAAGGAGCGCGCCGGCGATCCCACCGATCCGCTGTTTCCGACCACCACCGGCAAACACCTCAGCCGCGACGCGATCGAACGGCGGCTCATCCGCCACCTCGCGATCGCGGCCGCCAGCTGCCCGTCGCTCAAGACCAAGCACGTCACGATGCACACGCTCCGGCACACCGCCGCGATGCGCCTGCCGCTCGCCGGCAACGACGTCACCATGATCGCCCTGTGGCTCGGCCATGAACAGCTCTCAACCACCACATCTACCTCCACGCCGACATGACCCACAAGCAGCAGGCGATCGACCGCGCCGCGCCGCTCGCGACCAAGCCCGGGCGCTACCAGCCCCCCGACGCGCTCTTGCGCTTTCTCGAGGAGTTCTGAATATGCCGACGTTCGCAGCGCACAAACGCTCCTAAGCAGCGCCTTCTCGCCCGCCTCGGCATAACGATCATGTCGGCGTAATGATGCTTGTGCCGACGTCGGCACAACCACCAACTCCGGCACGCACACGCGGTCGAGATGGCGCACGAAGGCGTGCCACTCGTGGTGATCCAGCGTCAGCTCGGGCATTCGTACGTGTCGACCACCAGCGTGTACTTGCAGGGGATCGATGTCGAGGAGATCATCGGCACGATCCGCAGCCGGTGCGCGCCGATGATGCACGTCAGCGCCGGCCTCGAGCTCTGAACCCAACCCGACGCCGAGCCCGTTGGGCGGATGCTGCCGCTCTCGGCAAAGAGCGGCAGCCCGCCCGATCGCCTCATCGTGGCCGCTGTTGCTCAAGAGGGGCCGTCTCGGCCTCGCTGCCGGATCGGCGAGAGGTTGTCGCGTAATTACTGTGCCGTCCGGCGGGTTTAAGACCATTTGTTCATGGCTCAGAACTTCATTGGCTGTGACCGTGATCAGTCGTTTTTGATGCCGCCCGATGTGAGGGATTGGTTGCCTGAGGGTCATCTTGCGTGGTTTGTGTTGGATGCGGTCGCGGGCATGGACTTGGGCGAGTTTTATGCCGCGTATCGGGAGGACGGGGTGGGCCGGCGGGCGTATGACCCGGCGATGATGGCCTGAGCTCAACCGGTCGTCGCAACGCGGTGGTGGTCGGTGACTCTAAGGGTTGGAGGTGACGACTGGCCTTGCTTGGGTGATGCGGCTGTCGTCGTGGAGGCTCGCCCGGAGGGCGGGCCGGAACGGCGATAGCCGCGCGCGACCGTCCGACACCCCCCTGGGGCGTCCGGTAGTCGTCACGCGTGTGTGTTGCGGGCGGCGGTCAGGCCGCGGCGGTCAAGTACTCGGCGAGCGCTTCAGCGGGTGTTCTCCACCCGAGTGTCTTGCGTGGCCGCCCGTTCAACGCCGCCGCGACAGCCTCGAGTTCCTCGGCGCTGTGCCGCGCGAGGTCGGTGCCTCTGGGGAAATACTGGCGCAGCAGCCCGTTGGTGTTCTCGTTCGTCCCGCGCTGCCACGGGCTTCGTGGATCACAGAAGTAGATCTGCAGACCGGTATCGAACCGCAGTTGCACGTGCTGGGCCATCTCGATCCCTTGGTCCCAGGTCAAGGACCGGCGAAGCTGTTCGGGAAGAGTCCCGATCGTGTCGGCGATCGCATTACGAACGGCGCCGGCCCCGGCACCCGTGATCGGCGGGCCGATCTTCACTCTTGGGCTGTTGTGACCCTCGATCGGCCGGAGATGCAACAGCATCGTGAACCGACTGGAGCGCTCGACCAGAGTCCCGATCGCTGAGCGGTCGGTCCCGAGGATCAGATCGCCCTCCCAGTGGCCCGGAACAGCACGGTCATCAACCTCGGCCGGCCGCTCGCTGATCAACAGCTCATCAGTCACGAAGCTGCGGTTGCCCCTTGATGTCCTGTTCCTGGGGGCTCTGAGCGCCCTACCTGTCCGCAGGCAAGCGGTCAGTTCGCGGCGCAGCGCTCCGCGGCCCTGGACATAGAGCGACTGATAGATCGCCTCATGGGACACGCGCATCGATTCATCATCGGGGAAATCCAGGCGCAACCGTTGAGAGATCTGCTCCGGGCTCCAGCACCGTCCCCAACGGCGATCCTTGCGCGGTCCCTGACGCCGCCCCCGCCATGCGATATCTGGACCAGCGACGCTCCCCATCAGGCCGCTGCACCGCGCCAGAAAGCCGATCCTGCACATAAGCCCGCAGCTGCGCATTCACCGCGAGCTTCGCCGGCTTGGGACGTTGAGCGCGACGCTCAGCGTGTCTCTGGGCGGTCGAGGCTCGATATTCAACGCGGCCACGTCCGATCGCGGCATTGCGTTGCAACTCTCGGGAGATCGTCGACGGCGCACGGCCGAGCCGACGCGCGATCTCTCGCACCCCACAACCACGCGCGAGCAGGATCGCGATCTCCTCCCGCTCGGTGAACGACAGATAGCGCCCGGACACGGGCACGAGGGTGAGAGGCGGCATCCCGCCACCCTTGCGAAACCACCGGACACCAATGCTCGGCAGAACTTCCGCCTCTTTCGCAGCGTCTTCGCTCGACGCCCCTCGAGCGATCGCCTCCCAGAACCGGACCCGATGCTCCCGCCGCCCCGCAGGCGGATGTCCACCCCAACGCGTCCCGGCCCCAGCGGCACGACTCCACGCCCGGTTTCTCCTCGGCATAGCAACTCCTCAACGTCAGGCGTTGCGACAACCAGTTGAATCCACCTGGTCGCTCTGCTGCTGTATGCCTACGCGCGTGGAGTCCGGTCGGCGCGGAAGATCGAGCGGGCGTGTGAAGAGGACGTGGCGTTGAAGATGATCGCGATGATGGAGACGCCGGACCATGCCACGATCGCCCGGTTTTTGGCGCGGCATGAGGCCGCGCTGGCGGGGCTGTTCGGTCAGGTGCTGGGGCTCTGTGATGAGGCGGGGCTGGTCAGGCCGGGGGTGGTGGCGATCGATGGGACGCGGATGGCGGGCAACGCGAGCCGCGAGTCGACCCTGCGCTTTGAGGAGATCGCCCGGGAGATCCTGGCCGAGGCCAAGGCGGTCGATGAGGCCGAGGACGAGCTGTACGGCGAGGCGCGCGGGGATGAGCTGCCTGAGCAGTTGCGCACCCGGGAGGGGCGGGCCGAGTTCTTTCGCGGTGCGCGCCAGCAGCGCGCGAGCAAGGAGCGCGGCGATCGGGAGTGGGATGGTTCGGCGCTTGAGCCCGAGGTGGCCGCCGATCCGGAGATGGCTTACGAGTTCGATACCGAGCGGATCGTGGCGCGCGTCCAGGGGCGGGAGGGTTGGTCGCGCGAAGCGCGCCGCCAGCTCGAGCAGCGTCGCTGGCAGAACCCGGATCATGTCCCCCGCTCGCGCGACGCGCGGCTGGTGCTCGCTGCGCAGCGGTTGGAGGCTGAGCGTGACGCGGTGGTCGCCGCCAATCGGGCGTATGAGGACTATCGGGCGACCGGGCGCGACAAGACGGGTCGGCGGTTCGGCCGTCCACCGAACCCATGGGTCGCGCCCGATGTGCCCGAGGGAGTGGTGAGCGTGAGCGATCCTGACAGTCAGCGGATGAAGGCCAACCTCGGCTACGTGCAGGGGTATAACGCGCAGGCGGTCGTCGATGAGGGGCAGATCGTGTTGGCCGCGGAGATCACCAACACCCCGGGCGACTTCTCGAACCTGGATCCGATGATCTGCGCGACGCTCGCCGAGCTCGAACGGCTCGGTATCGCCGACCGGCCTCAGGTCGCGCTCGCCGACGCGCAGTATTGGAACGAACAACACATGGACGAGGTGATCGCCGACAAGCACATCCAGGTACTGATCAGGCCGGACTCGAGCGGCCGGCAGGCGCCGCGCCCAGGTTGGATCGGCGGCCGGTACTCATGGATGCGAACCGTCCTGGCCGCAGAGCACGGCAAAGGGCTGTACCGAAAACGGATGCAGATGATCGAGCCCGTGTTCGCCCACACCAAGCACAACCGGCTGATCACCAGATTCCACCGAAGAGGCCGCGCCGCAGTGCGCACCGAGTGGCGATTACTGATGGCAACCCACAACCTCGCCAAACTCCACAGACACCAGCCGGCGACCGTCGGGGCCTGAATCAGGCCCCGCGGCGGTCGACCACTAAAGCCCGGGCCGCACATTCACAACGGCCCGCTCCCGCCCGAATAATTACGCGACGGCCTCGCGACAAAGGGGAAGTGGGCGTACACGGCGGCGAGACGGCCCAGATCGTTCCGAACCGGCTGTCTCGCCCATCGGTTGCTGGCTTGCTCAGGCTGCCGGAACGCACCAGATGCAGTCACGAACGCGTCTCTCGGAACGTGCTTGCTTGCCTGGGAAGGCGGCACTGACGCTACGCCAACCCCCTACTGCCGTCGGAGCTCCCGGCTGCCAGGCTCGAGCCCGTCGCAGACGACGGACTGCCCTTGCAACCTGACCGGGCTGGTGGCGTCTCGAGGCGCGAGCGGATTGCATGTGGTTATTGGAGCCAGCTCTGATCGGTGAGGAAGCCCCAGACGGGGTTGTATTGGTAGTTGTGAAGGCGGTTGGAGGTGAGGTCGATCTGTCGCGGAGTTTCGGTTGGTACCCAGACGGCGTTGTCGGTGAGTTGTCGATCGACTGATTCCCAGAGCGCTCGGGATCTGAGGGGATTTCTGAGTTCGAGCTGCGTGGCTTGTTGCATTTCGCGGTCGAGCCGGGGGCTGCAGTAGAAGCCGTTGCCGTTGCCGCCGCCGCAGCTGAAGTACTGGGGGATGTAGGAGGACGGGTCGGGGTATGCCGCTAGCCAGTCGCCGTCGGTCGAGAGTTGGAAGTGGGTGCGCATCGCTTGTGTGACCGTGGCGAGTGGGACTAGGCGAATGCGGACGCGGTAGCCGAGGGTGCGTAGGACGCCGGCGACATACGCCGTTGTGGTGGGCGGGACGTACCCCTCATCGGGGATTCCCCACACCTCGATCCGTTCTCGGAGCGTTCCCGACTGCGCGACCAGGCGTCGTGCGCGTGCGAGGTCTGGGGCGCTCCAGGCGCCGCTGGCGCGGGGGTGCAGTGTGTAGGGGCAGTAGCGACGGTAGCCGGGCAGGGCGGGCGCGATCGGCTGGCAGGTCGGAGTCGCGAAGCGCGACCCGCCGTATAGCTGGGCGATCTTGCTCCGGTCGATCGCATAGTTGAGCGCCCGCCGAACTTGGACATGGTTGAACGGGGGGAGGTTCGTGTTGAGCGGGATGAACTCGACCCCGAACTGGGGGTTTGAGTGCAACTGGGCCGGAACCTGCAGCGCGAGTTGGCGGGCCTGCGCCGCCGGGATCTGCCCGAACCACCAGTCTGCGCGTCCTTGCTCAACCGCGGTCACTGCCGCCTGCGAGGAGCGCATGGTCCGCCACACGATCGAGTTGGGATTGCCGGCCGGCTGGGCGGCGTGCGACCACTCGTGAAAGAACGGGTTGCGGACGAAACGGATCTCAGTGGGGCTGACGGCGATGATCTTGTACGGACCGGTGCCGGCCACGGTCCGTGAGCCGGTTTCGTGGTCCGGCGTTCCTGGCGGGATCGGTGCGGCGTAGGCGAACTCGGTTAGCTTGAACAGGAAGTCGGGGTCGGGCGCGGCGAGGTGGAAGGTCACGGTCTCGACGGAGTTATCGGTGACGATCCCCTGGGAGAGGTCGCAGCTGCGCGGGCGTCGGGCGCAGACGGCGGCGCCGACGATGCCGCTATAGAGCGAGCTGCCGGGCGATCCGACGCGGAACAGGCGCTCGATCGCGCGGCGAAAGTCGCCGGCTCGCACTGGCTGGCCACTGGAGTAGTGGATCTCGGGGCGCAGGCGGAACGTGTAGGTCGTACTGCCGTCGGTTCGCGTTGGGATCGACAGCGCGAGGTCGGGAACGAGCCGTAGACCGGCGGCGGCGGCGCTCTGCTGGAAGTTTACGAGCGAGTCGTACTCAAGCCCAGTGAACTGCGGATTGTTGGCGTAGCTATAGAACGCCGGGTCGATCGACTCGGGGGTCATGGGACCGGACGATGCGAGTGCGAGGCCGTCGATCACGAGCGTCCCGCCGCGGTGGCTGCCACTGTTGGCCGCGACTCCCACCCACAGGCGTCCGGTGTTGGGGGTGAGCGATGTCGGGCTGCCGTCGACCTCGAGGTTGCCCGCTACCTGGTCGCGGCTGGGGTTGATCCGCGAGACGTCTGCCGAGTATTGATTGGCGACCCACACCGAGCCGCCTGCGCCCGCCACCGCGGTTGGGCCGCTCCCGACCGGGATCGTGGCTGTGACCGCGCGGGTGGCGGGGTCGATCCGGGAGACGGTCGCGTCAAGGCTGTTCGCGACCCACAACGAGCCGACTGTGAACGCGAGCGCTGCCGGACCGTCACCGACGTGCACGCGCGCGAGCGTGCGACCAGAGGTCGGATCCAATTTCTCGACGGTCGCGTTGTTGTAACCCCCTATCCAGATCGCCCCACCCGCCAGCGCGATCGCGCTTGGCTCCAGATCCAGAGACACCGTTCGCCGCAGAGATCCCGTCGCGGGGTCGATCTCGAACAGCTCCCGAGCGACTGAGTCGGCGACCCACAAGCGACCGTCGCCGAACGCGATCGCGACCGGGTTTGACCCAGGGAGAGCGATCGTCTGAGTCACGGCTTCCGTGGTCGGATCGATCCTCGTGACGGTGGCACCGACGGTGCTCGCGACCCAGATCGCCCCGCCGCCGCTTGCGATGCTCCCGGGCTCACCGCCCACCGGAATCCGGTCGACAACGACACCCGAGCCGGGATCGATGCGCGCCACCACGCCGTCACCCGCATCTGCCACCCACACCGAACCCGAACTGCCGCTTATGGCACCGGGCACTCCGGCGAGCGGAGTCGCAACTACGAGCCTCCCCGAAGCCGTGCTGACGGCGACGATTCCGCTTGTAGCCGACAGCTGAGGCGGTCCCGGTTGACCCGCTCCAGAGCTCAGCAGCGCGCCTGCTATGAGGACTGCTCCGAGAATCAGCGCCCCGGCCACCACGCGCGCAGGAGGGAAGCGCCGCCCGGAGGCAAGAACCGCCCGGCGGTGGGTCGCGAGTGTCGGATCGTGTTGCAGGATCCGACACTCGAGCTCACGTAGCGCCGGCCCTGGCTCCAGGCCGAGTTCCTCAGCCAGCCGCTCGCGCGCCGTTCGGCACGCGGCGAGCGCGTCCGCGTGGCGTCCCGCCCTGTACAGCGCGAGCATTAGCCCCGCGATGAGCCGCTCCCGGAGCGGATGCTCCGTGACAAGCTGTTCGAGCTCCGCCACCAGCTCAGCGCCCCCACCAACGCGCAGCTCAGCGTCGGTCCGATCCTCGAGCGCCGCGAGTCGCGCGTCTTCGAGCCGGGCGATCTCCGCCTGCGCGAACGGCTCATAGGCGAACTCCTGGAGCGGCGCCGCGCGCCAGAGTTCGAGCGCGGCGTCCAGCAGCCCGACGGCCGCCGCGGCATCGCCGGATGCGATCGCAGCGCGGCCATCGGCGGCGAGCGCCGCGAAGCGGTCGGCGTCGATGTGGTCGGGATCGACCACGAGCAGATACCCGCGGCCTTGGGTCTCCACGACCCGATCCCCGAGCATCTTGCGCAGGCGCGAGACGTACACCCGGATAGTCTGGGCCGCGGTTGGCGGCGGTCGCTCGCCCCACAGCTCGTCGACGAGTCGATCGATCGAGACCGCCTCTCGCCTATGCAGCAGCAGGATGGCCAGGACGGCCCGTTGCTTCGCGCCGCCCAGCGCCAGCTGCTGACCATGCTCGAGCACCTCGAGCCGACCGAGAATCCGGAATTCGATGCCCGCTCCCAAGCTTGCCTCTGGCGAACGCTAGCAGCGCGCGAACCGGCAGAAACACCCATGGCACAAGGCGTTTATCGGATTGCTATCGGCCATCGGCACAGTTCCGCCGGACGCGCTCCAAGCGGTGGAGGGCCGAACTCCTTTTCAAATGGCTTTGGAACAGAGGGATCCGACATGAACCCGGAGGCCGAGTCG
The DNA here is from genome assembly GCA_963723675.1 of uncultured Solirubrobacterales bacterium. Lineage (GTDB taxonomy): Bacteria > Actinomycetota > Thermoleophilia > Solirubrobacterales > Solirubrobacteraceae > Palsa-465. Next base: position 1,211,640 of record CAVRRW010000001.1, read on the forward strand.
ATCAACCGAGAGCTGAGCGGGACACGGCGAGCGATCCAAGCGCTGACCTATCGCCACCGGGCAGTGAACGGGATGCGCCAATCCACCGGAGCGCGGCTAGCCCGCCCAGCGCTGCTGATCGTCATCCTCGCTATTACCGCGAGCGTCCCGGTTCCCGCAAGTGCGCGTGAGGGACGCGACTCGCGGATGTTCGCCCACGGTGCGATGCCAACGCGGCTCCAAGGATGGCAGCGCCGTACCGTCAATCCGCTCATACAAGCCCCCCACTCCGCAACGGGAACATGGACCCTCGGGCCGATCAGTCCATTCCTTGGCTTCGGGTCCTCCCTGGTGGGCTCAGCGCCCGTCGGCAACGGCCCGTCGACACTAGCGATCAACCCGGCAACACACACGATCTACGTCGCCAACGGGTACAACGACAACGGCACGCTGCTGCCGGTGCCCGGGAACACCGTCTCGGTGATCAGCGAGCGCGACTGCCAAGCGCGGGACTTGTCGCGCTGCAAAGGTCCGTGGCCGACCATCACCGTGGGAAACATGCCGAGCGGGATCGCGATCGACAAGCGGACCGACACCGTGTACGTGTCCAACGTGCAGGACAACACCGTTTCGGTGTTCAACGGCGCCACCTGCAATGCCGAGAACACCTCGGGTTGCGGGCAGACGCCGGCGACGGTCCCCGTCGGGCTCGACCCGCTTGGGCTGTTCGCCGACCCGGGCAATCACACCGTGTATGTCCCCAATTTCGGAGGCCCGGCGGTCGGCCAACCGGCCAACAGCACGTCAGTCTCGATGATCGACAGCGCGACCTGCAACGCGACCGATCTTGGTGCGTGCCCGACGGGGGCTCCCCCGGCGGTTGATGTTGGCAGCGCGCCGGCTGTCATTACCGTGGATCTGAGGACCCAGACGGCCTACGTGGGCACGCTCGTCGCAACTGAGGCGTTCGACGCGCGCACCTGCAATGCGACCGTGCAGTCTGGATGCGGCGCAATTGCGACGCTATCGCTCGGTGATCCCACCGGCGGCCCGAACGGCCTGCAGGTCGACCCGGCCAACGACACGCTGTACACGGCCAACTTCGACACCACCGTGTCGGCGTTTGACCTGCACCATTGCAACGCCGGCGATCTGGCCGGCTGCGCCAGCGACGCGCCAGGCACGGTAACCGTCCCGGGACCCGGTTTCGGGGACCACGCCCTCTGGCTGGCGGTCGATGCTCCGCTGCACAGCGTCTACGTCGTCTACCAGAAAGACGATGCGCTGAAGGTCATTGACACGAACGCGTGTAGTGGCAGCGAGCCAGCCGGATGCGCGAAGCTTATCCCACCGGAGATCCACACCGGAGCCGACCCTGAGTCGGTCATCCTCGACTCACGAACCCAGACGCTCTACACCGCCAACTGGGTCGACAACGACGTCTCCGTGATCGACGCAACACGCTGCAACGCGCAGAACACCACTGGCTGCCGGCATCGCCCACCGGCCGTCGCGATCCCGGACGGAGCCGGAGCGCTCGCGACGGATCCGGCCGCGCACACCACCTACGTCACCACCGGCAGGAACGCCGTCTCGATGATCAACACGCAGACGTGCAATGCCGACCAGCCGGCCGGATGCGCGCAGATGCCGCCGAAGTTCAGCGTAGGGGACTTCCCGAGCGCCATCGCCGTTGACCGCGGGACCCATACCGTGTACATCGCGAACTCCGGCTCGGGCAAGACGGGCACCGTGTCGGTGATCAATGCGCGCACCTGCAACGCGACCCACTCGGCCGGCTGCGCAAACCTCCCAACGCTCCGGGTGCCCGGCGGCAACCCAGACGACATCGCCGTCAACGCCGCCACCCACTCAGTCTATGTGGCGACGATCACCAGCAGCGGCCCTGACCTCGTCTCGGTCTTCAACGGCGCCACCTGCAACGCCACCTTCACCGGCGGCTGTGACCAGACACCATCGACCCTCGCCGTCGGCAAGTCGGGCGACGCGCCGGGCAACTCGAACCTCGAGGTCGCCGTCAACCGAGCGACCAACACGATCTACGCGTCGAACGTGTACAACACAGGACCCAACATGCCCCCGCCGTTCCTCGGCGACAACGTCTACGTGATCAACGGCGCCACCTGCGACGCGACGGACAGGACCGGATGCGGCCAGACGCCCGCCACCGTGGCGCTCGGGTCTGACCCGTTGGGGATCCCGTACAACCCCCTGGGGATCGCGGTCGACCAAGCTACCGACACGATCTACACCGCGAACATCGCCGACGGCGAGGGTCCCGGCACCGTATCGGTCATCAACGGCGCCACCTGCAACGGCCACGACATCAACGGCTGCGGCCAGACCCCAGCCACCGCCTCCGCCGGCTTCGGCGCGAACGGCATTGCCATCGACCGCACAACCCACAAGATCTACGTCACCAACATCCAGGACACCAGCGTCACCGTAATCGACGGCGCCGCCTGCAACGCCACCAACACCAACGGATGCAGCGCTACACCAGCAAAAGCGTCCGTGGGCGGCTACCCCGGCTCGATCGGCATCGACCCGGCCGTGGGAACCGCATACGTGCAAACGATCGACGGCGTCTCAGTCATCCCCCTCATCCCTTGACTCATGACCAGAAGTGTTCCCGCCATAGCGCTTGCCGTAAGCCGACACGCCCATCGCGCACGGCTGGCTTGGACGCCCGCAGCGCCGATCAGGCGCATCCGTTTTCATCAGTGAGCGGGCACGGCCTCGCACAACATAGGTGGATGCTATTGGTGCATCCCGGCAGTCAGGGCGAGACGCTGGCTAGAGGAGATCCGGCACCGCGTCCGGCGCGGAGCACACTTCCGCAATCACGAAGATCCGGCAGCCTCGTGCGACCGCACCTCGCCGACTGAGGCTTCCGCTTCGGAACGCCACCAGCCACGCCGACCGATGCGCCCACGACTGCCCGTCCGCCCCGACGATGCAGCACTCCGGCGGCGCCGGCGTGACCGCCGCCCTCCACCGTTAGCCACGAACTCCGGAGTAGCAAGCACAAGAGCAGCAGCCTCGCCGGCATCGCCCGGACTGCCGCTCCAGGCGTGAACCAGCCGTGCCTGACGCTGCTCGCGGCGACCGACCGAGACCTGCTCTCGCTCCTCGACGCGCATCTCGTGCGTGTTACCGACTCCCCTCCTTCGCGCGGGGCGCGGGGCCATCGGAAGCTCGTTGCTGGTCCCGGCGTGGGGGCGTGAGGTCATCGCCGCTTAGCATCCCGAGCATGGCTGAGCGGGCTCAGACGCGAGTCAAGGACGGGATCGCGTGGCGCATCGGTAGCCGAGCTGACGTTGAATGGATGAGCGACCGGACCGGGAACCGTCGACGGATCACCGGCGCGATCCCGCCGGTCTTCGCCGACTATGCGACCCTGGTGCACCCTGAATCGCCACCCGGGCCGCGGGATGTGGGCCTAGAGCGCAGGCAGGACCTCGCGCTCGTCGAGGTGCTGCGCCGACATGCTGTGCAGTTGCCGTGGTGGCTTGGATATCTCGATACGGGCGCGAGCGACATCGTCTTCTGGGACGCGCCCACGGTGATGCTCTACACGGATTGGCACTACGTGCTGGTGCTTGCCGGGCCTGACCAGGCCGCTACGTGGCGCCCCGCGCCGGGCGGGCAGAGCAACTGGAAGAGCACCGAGTTGCCGGACGTGATGTTTCCCGAAGACCACGCGTGGCTGCTCTCGACGCTCTGGGATGACGACTGGAGCTGCATCGGCGGATCCAAGGCACTGATTGACGACGTCCTGGAGGATCCCGTCCTCGGGCCGAACGCACGCCGCGTCACCACAGATCAAGACTCAACCCCACTTGGACACGCCGACCGATAGCGCTCGCAGCTCTGTGCTGCCGCGCCGCTGGTGCCACGCGACCACGGAAGCTGCCGCAACGAACAACAAGCGGCCGCGGCCATTTAGCCTGCCTCGTGCTCGGATCGAGTGACAGCACTCTCGCCGCCAATCAAGATGTGAGGCTCTACGTCGGTCCGGAAGCGGAGATTCAGTCGACGAGGTGCCTGTTCTTCACCGGATTGAAGGGGATACCTAGACGCCGAAGCGCTCGTTCCTCAACACCAGGATCCCGTTCACCGTCCCTACGCTTCAACTCGCGCGAAGCGCCCTCCAGCACATCGACTGCCGCCAGAGAGATTGCTCTAGAGGTCCCCATGCTGTCGTTGGGCAAAGCGTCCTCGCTGGAGAAGGCGTACCAGTCCGCGCGCTCCCCGATCCGCTTCAACTCCTTGTCAGTCACCGAAGGCACACGCTCCACCAAGTCGTGCTCATCATGAGCCAGCAGACACCGAACTAAGGTGTTGCGCCGAACATGGATCACCTACCGGATGCTACCCCGCCGCCACCCAGCTCCGAGTCGTCCTAAAGACGCTGTCGGAGCATGGCGAGCCGTGGGACGACGAGCGCATCGAGCAACTCGTGCAGGATCTAGCCGAAATCGGAGTGCAGCTCGACGAGCCAACACGCGCCCGGCCGAAGACTCCCCTTGAGCCCCTTGCTAACGACACAAGGCGCCGGCAGTTCCTCAACGTGATGGAACGGGTTCTCGATGCGTTGTCCACTTCCCCGTAGGGAGACGACAGCCCCCGCGTCGAGACGCAAAACGACCTCCTCCACGGTGCGCAGGTCGCTGACAACGAGATCCACGTCGTCGAAGGCGGCGTTGCGCTCCGCCAGCCACGCGTTCGTCTCGACCACGAAACGTTCAAAGGCGCGAGCGCCCTTGACCCGACCGCGAACCGGGTGGTGCAGCTCGAGCTCGCCCGCGAACGATCCGATCAGCGCGTCGGTCTCGCCGGCCATCAAGCCGGCAAAGTACGGGACGGCGGAGAGCCGATCGCGCCGTCCCTTCGCCCGTATGCGCTCCAGGGTGGGGGCGGAGAACAACTCCGGAATCCAAGGCACGCGAACAAGGGTCTCACACCGCCCGGCTCTCCATTCTCTCGGGCGTCCCGTACGCGGAAGGACATGCGAACGTACAGCGCGACCACCGCCTGTGAGCCCTGATCTCCGCGATTGGAGTCGTCCGGAGGAGTCTCGGCCAGTGATCCCTTTCGCCGGTAGCGATCGCGCTGCTGCTGGCCGCCCGCGCCAGTGCGTGGTCGCGGCTGGCGGTTTCGGCGCGGAGCAGAGCTCCTGTTGGCGGCGGCGGGTTGCTCGTCGACGACCAAAGCCGGTCCTCGCGCCGTGTTGGTCATCGGCCTCGGCTAGTTGACGCCTGATGGCGGGATCTGGTTACCGCCCGCGGCAGTCATCGTGCCGTGCTTGAAGCAGAACGACCAGCCGTTGTCGTAACCGACGACGTCGTAGTAGGCGCAGCGCTCGCCGTGGCTGTTGCTCAGCGTTGCGAGCGGCTGCCCGAACCGCTTCACGATCTCGCGGTATCGGGTTCCGAGGATGTTCTCATCGATCTCGTTGTTGAACACGGCCCCCGGCCGCCGATAGCGATCTGAGAAGGCTTGCATCTGGGCGCTCGAGAGCGGCAGGGTGAACGCGGTCGTGAGGTTCCGGCCGTCGGACAGGGTTGCGCGCAGCTCTACCCGCCCGCGCGCCGCTTGTGCGAACGTGGCAAGGAACATGTGCGCTGCGGAGAGTCGCAACTTGCGGGAGCCGTTGAGTCCGAGCAGTTCTACGCGAATCACGTCTGGCGGTGCCTGCCCGACCAGGTAGCTCAGCGTCCCGGCACCCGGGATGCTGCTTTCTCCGATCACACTGACCAGCCTGCCGCGTCCCCGCACGCTGCACTGGACATCGCCGTCGCCGGCTTCGCGCGCGGCGTATACGCCAAAGCAGACGTCACCAGGTTCTCGAGCGACCGGCTTGACCAGAGTCGCGAGCAGGTCCGAGCGGGATGGCCGCTCGGGGCCGACAGCCTGAAGCTGAAGCGCCCCGCTCGCTGCCCCGGCCTTGACGCCGCGGACCGGCACCGGCATTCCGACAGCCACCAGATTCGAGCCAGTCTGCGTCCTCGTCGCCGGGCCGTGGCGCAGCGACAGGGGCCACGACTGCGACGACGATCGCGATTGCGACGGACACCGCGATCGCGACGCCAGCGCCGAACCGGTGGCCACGCCGGCGCGAGCCGGGCGCCTCTCCGCAGGGCAGGTGCTTGTCGGCAGCCGCGGCCAGGTCACGCTCGAGCTGGGGAAGGATGGTCATCGTTCACCTACCAGTCTTGTTCGGAGGGCGCGGAGTCCACGGCTGACGCGCTTGCGGACGACGGCCTCGGAACACTGCAGCTCACTCGCGATGTCCGTGTAATTTCGCTCGCTGATTACACGCGCCTCGATCGCGTGCCGCTGTTCGGATGGCAGCTCGGCGAGCGCCCGCGTTGCCTCATCGCTCGCGGTTAGGCGAGAGATCGTTTCCATCGCATGGTCATCGAGAACGAGTTTTGGCATCCCGAACCGCTCGCGAGCCGCCACTTCGACCCGCCCGCGCCGATAGCTCTTGCCGAGCACATTGCGCGCGATCCCGAACAGCCATTGGTCGGCTCGCCCCTTGGCGGGGGTCATGGCTGCCGATCGACTCGAGCGCGCTCGCGAACGTCTCGGCCGTGAGGTCGGCCGCGACGTCCGGCTTGCCGGTCGCGCGCATGAAGAACCCGAGCACAGGCCGCTCGAAATGGCGATACAGCGCCGCAAACGAGCCGCCGCCGGCGCGCACGGCCACGACCAGAGCCTCCTCATCCACCCGATCTGATTCCGTCATCTCGCCACCCATTACCGCAACTCAACACCTTGTGACCGCGCAAAGCCAGTTTCGTCGCACAAGCCGATCCACCAGCGCCCGCGCATCGAACTCGTCTCGATTGTGGCGGCGACCAGCGTCTGCACGCCGGTGCCCGTCGCATTAGACGTGTTCGTTGAAGATTCCCACTCGGTGGGGCTATTCGTACGTCGGTGAGCTCGACGTGGCCGTTGAAACGCGCACGCTGGCGTCGACCCTCCTCGCACAGCCCAGCCTCGATCGTCCCTGCGTTTGACTTGCTCCGCCACCTTTGGCGTCTCGTGGGCCACTGGAATACTCGGCGTGAGCGTGCTTCTCAGCGCCGTGACGTGTCCACCCGTCCGCCGAGATCAGCCGCTTGCCGCTGCGGCCGAGTCCAGCAAGCAGGTTCGTGTGCTAGTTGAATCGCCCAAAGAGAGCCTGCTGCAAGCGGATCACCAGATTTGGCCGGCGGCTGCTTTCGCCCAAGAGCAGTCACGCCGTCTGGAGCCATCGACGTGGTCGCTATTGGTGCGAGCAGCCACGATTTCGACGTCAACGCTGCTGTCGGACGCTGCCGCTCCCCGACACAGGCGGCCACGTGCCCGTCCCGCGGCGGCGTGCCTGCTCTTGGCTCGCAGCAGTTGCGCGGCTCCGAGACACTCGACGCTCGCCGCGTTCTTGCGCAGTGCCGGCGACGGCCGATGCCGGCGCCTCCCTCGTCGCCAAGGCCGTTGCGCGGCAGCGCAACCGCGAAAGCGTTAAGGCGATCGTGAGGGCGGAACGGGATGGATGGCCAGCGGCCGATCAGCTCGGCGGGCGGAAACTCGCGGTCGCGGCCCTGCGCATCGCCTCCTGTGCCTCGTTCATGTCGAGGAGCGCAGTGGTCTCGGTGCTGATCTGTCCGCTCGCGCCGACCGCCATCGCTAGCGCGACGACAGCGATGTTGTCCGGCGCCTCTAATAGGAACACGCCATCGTGCTCGCCGAACGCCCACCAGATGCCGTGCAGCTTGCATCCAAGCGACTCAGCCGCCTCGGCGGCGACGGCGCCGCGGTCGTGCGGGTTTTCGATCATCGCCTTTATCGCCTCGGCGGAGTATTTGAAGCGACCTAGATAGAGCGGCACGTCAGCCTCCAATCGTTCGCGAACATCGTGCGGTGATTCTCTTCGAGGAACCTGGCGACGGCAAGCCGGGTTGTCAAGGCCGGTTGAGAATTGACCCTGTAGCGCCGGTTGAGAATTGGGTTCCCGTTGATTGAGCGGGGTGGCGCCGCGTTGTCCGGTTAGCCGCATGCTATGACGACACGCCTGCGGAAGCCGTGGAAGGGGGGCAGGCCGTAGGCGCGGCGTTTGATGACCTTGACCTTGTTGATGACTCCTTCGGCGTACCGAGCCCCCAACCGCCAGCAGGCCGAACGCCGCCTCGACGCGTTCCTCGAACGGCGTCGAGCGGGGTGTTCGCGCCGAGCGTGCAGCCGAGCGGAGAGCCCAGCAGGACGCAAGAGTCCCGAAACGATGGAAGTGGGCGGGACGCTGTCTGTGCGGCCTGACCAGCGGGATGAGTCCGTCGTCGCCAAAGGAGTGGCGCGACCCGCGCCGGCCGGAGCGCGAGAGGAGTCGTCCGGCACCGGTGCTGCCGGTCCACGCGTGTGGATGGATCCAGCTGGGTCGCTCTGACCCTGGGCACTTGTGCTTCGCGTCGAGGCGAGCCGCACTAAGCCGTCTGTGTGTCCCGGGGATCTCGATACGATCGCTCGAGGATGCGGAGTGGACGCTCCAGGGCGATGAAGTTGTCTCGTACGGCGGTGATCACGGTGGCCGTGGGCGTTGTTTGTGGAGTCGCGGGATGCGCGGCCGGCCCGCGGGGTTTCCATGCAGCGATGCACGTCCCGGTCGCAGCGGGCGGGCTAACGGCACAGGATCCACCGGCCGCGTCGCTGTCCTCGGGGATGACGCGCCACTACGAGTACGTGTTCCCGGATGGAGCAATGTACGTGTATGACGTCGACCACGGACATCGGCTTGTGCAGCGGGTTCCCCTGCCAGGCGTCAATGGCGTTCGAGGGGTCGTGGCGAGTCCTCGCACGCACATGCTGTCCATCAGCTATGGCGCGTTTGGGGGGCCGGGTACCAGTGGACGGTTGCTTGCGTACAACCTCCTCGCTGGCTCGGTGGGACCGGTCCTACTCGCGGGGGATTGACAACATGGCGATAGATCCGGCCGGGGATCGGATATACATGCCGGACGGTGAGGCCTCACGCGACGGTGTCTGGAGCGTGATCGCTGCCCGATCAGGGAACGTGATCGGGTCGATCAATGGAGGCTTGTCGCCTCACGAAACGATCGTCGGGCAGAGTGGAAAGCGTGTGTACCTCGGGGGTCGGAACTGGCCGTATCTTGAGGTCGCGAGCACCGCCACGGATCGCGTGTTCAAGCGGATCGGGCCGCTCAGGTCGGGAGTCAGGCCATTCACGATCAACGGGCGGGAGACGATCGCGTATACCACCGCGACTGGCTTGCTCGGCTTCCAGGTGAGCAGCATCAGAACGGGCCGTGTCCTCTTCACCATCGGATTCGGTTCCCGGTTCCCGCTGAACCCGGCGACCTTCCACTCTTCGGCACCGAGTCACGGGATCTCGCTCACTCCGAACGAGCGGGAGCTGTGGGTGCTCGACGCCCCGAACCACTATGTGCACGTCTTCGACGTAAGCCAAGTGCCGCTGCGCCGGCCGAGACGAATCGCGGACATCAGGCTTGCCCACTCGACAGGGGATGGTTGGATTCAGGTCAGCCGCAGCGGATGCTTTGTCTACGTCGGGGATTCGGGAGACGTGCTCAGCACCAAGAGCTTCAGGCCGGTCGCTTTCCTGCCGGCACTCAGCAGGACCAAGGAGTCGCTCGAGATCGACTGGCGCCACGGACTGCCGGTGGCGACGAGCATGCGCACCGGGCTCGGGTACGTGACGCGAGGGCCTGACCCCCCGCCTCCGAAATGTAACTGACCCCGCGCGACGCAGCATCACAGTCCCCCGGGCCGAGTTGTCCGCGGCGCTTATCCGTGACCTAAGTTTGTGAAGGCGAGCGTCCGCTCCACGGCGGCGGGATTCTCCCTTCGCCCAATCGCGGCCATCCGGCTCCCGCTGTCCCGCATGATCGCTTTCGTCGTCCGGCCGCTCGGCACCGCGCGATCGCGTTGGCGACGAACTGCGCGTCGGGAGTGGTTCAGCGTGATCTCCGGCCGGATGAGCGCTTTCGTCGGGTACCCCAGCGTTCGAGGCGTCCGGATCGGAGCTGGTCAGCACCGACCGCGCGATCGTCGTCGGCCACAGGTACCGGCGCGGTCGCGACAGACTGCTGTGGGTGTCAGACCGTCGGTCGCGTCGATCTGCCTGCCGGGTCGTTGAGTTTGAGCCGATATGAATCGTCGACGCGTTCGTCGCTCAGCCCCGCCAGCTGCTTCGGGGTTGGAGGCTGCCTGCGTGACGGGGTCGCCCGCCGGCCATGGATGGCCGGCGGAATGGGCACGGACGGACGCGGCGCCCACAGCCGCGCCGAAGGCCGTGTCCCTAACCGTGTCCCGAACTCAGCAATTCTGATCTGCTGTAGCTGCACTGAGCTGCACTCACACGCCGTATCTAACGCAAATGCCCTGCAAATGACCCACTCGTAATGAAGGGGTCCCCGGTTCGAGTCCGGGCGTCGGCTTTTGTGAATTAGCTGGAAATTGGCTGGTTCGTCGGTCGCATACCGCCAGTTCTGAGGTCGGGGTTGGGGCTATGGAAGCCATTTGGAAGCCTGACGAAAAGCGCCCCGCCCCTGAGGGAAGCGGAGGCGCTGGTCGACCTGCTCACCGTCTGAGGCGCGCCGCTACGTCGATCGGTCATCTGCCTCGCTCTGGACGGCGCGTGGAGAGCGCCAGCGTGTTCAGCGGTCATGCGTGAGCGCCGCAAGTGCCGGCGGCGCGCGTCGGCGATCTCGTGGATGTACACCACACGGGTGACCGTGGCGTCCCTATGTCCGAGCAGGAAGGCCACTTCGTCGATGGCGCGCGCATATTGCGCGTGACGCCAACGCTGGTTGTGACTCGCTGGTTGTAACGCATCCGTTTCATCCGCTGTGCGGTCAGCGGGTGGCGATCTTGTTCGAGCGTCGTACGCCGGAGGGGCGCCTGTATGTGTGTGAGGGTCCGCTGGCGTCGATCGGGATCCTGGAGGACGCGACTGACCGTGGCCCGGAGCCGGCCGAGCACCCGCTCAGCGTTGAGGTGCTGGTCGAGCTGGTGGCGGTGGTCGCGGCGCTCGGCGGCACGGGCCGTTGGAAGGGTGAGCGATGAACGGGGCTGGGTCGTTGAGATTGAGCGCGCTGGACGCGCGCGTGTTGCGGGCGACCGATCCGCGGTATGAGCGCTCGCCGGAGAAGATTGGCGCGCTGGCGGGCTGTGCGGCGGCCGTGGCGCTGTCTGCGCTGCGGCGGCTTCGCTGTGCCTGCCTCGTTGAGGACGATGGCTGTTGTCCGCGGCGGTGGCTGCGTACCTATCGCGGGGACGTCGCGCTGGAGCACCAGCCGTCAGGAGGGTCGGTGAAGGATCGGTGACTTGTTAGCGAATCACCTACAGGATGACCGTCTCCGAGCCCAGCGGGTTGAGCGTGCGCCAGCTGGTGGCCCGGCGACGGAGACTGGCGAGCCGATTGTCCGAGCCCGAGCGGACGTTGCGCGGCTCGTTGCTGCGCGAGGGGCGGCAGTGCTCAAGCGAGCGTTGCCGCTGCCGGCGCGGCGAGCTGCACGGCCCGTATACGTACCTGGCCGTGTACCTGGACGGGCGCAGCCGCATCCTGTATGTGCCGGCGGCGCTGGCCGAGGCGACCGAGTCGCACCTCGCCGACACTCAGCGCAACGAGGCGCTGCTTGGCGAGATCTCGCTGATCAACCTGGAGCTGCTCAAGCGGCGGGCGCTCGGGTGATGGGCGGTGGGCGACGTGCCGGCCGAGGCGAGCGCCGCGCTCGCGAACATGGTCTGGTGCGCGCTGGTGGAGGTCGCTGCCGATGGTGAGCGCGCAGCAGAAGATCGAGAGCTCGCACCTGGAGCGCCTGGCGGCCGTCTACCTGCGCCAGTCGACGCCCAGGCAGGTCCGCGAGCACTTCCGCTCGACCGAGCGCCAGTACGCGCTGGCCGAGGAGGCCGCGAGGCTGGGGTGGCAGGCGGAGCGGGTGGTGGTGATCGACGGCGACCTGGGCGTCTCCGGCCGCGACACCGGGCCGCGCGAGAGCTACAAGGAGCTGGTCTCCAAGGTGTGCCTGGGGGAGGTCGGCGCGATCCTCGGGCTGGAGGTCGCCCGGCTGGGACGCTCGAGCGCGGAGCATCACAGGCTGCTTGAGTTCTGCGCGCTGACCGACACCCTGATCGTCGACACTGACGGGGTCTACGACCTGCAGGACTTCAACGACCGGATGATCTTGGGCTTGAAGGCGCAGTGGTCAGAGGCCGAGCTGCACATCATGGCCTCGCGCCTGCAGGGCGCCCGCGGGCACGCGGCCGAGCGCGGCGAGTTGCGCGTCCCGTTGCCGGTCGGCTACGTCTACGACGATGAGCAGCAGATCGTGCTTGACCCCGACGAGGAGGTCAGGACCGCGATCGCCGACGTGTTCTGCTGCTTTGAGCAGGCCGGCTCGGCCTACACGCTGGTGCGCGCCTACCGTCCGAGGCTGTTCCCGGCCCGCGCCTACGGCGGCGCGTGGGCCGGGCAGCTGCGCTGGGTCTCTTTGACTCACAGTCGCGCGCTGACCGTGCTGCAGAATCCGTGCTACGCCGGCGCCTACGTGTTCGGGCGCCGCAAGAGCCGTCGCGGGGTCGAGCCTGACGGCACGATCCGCAAGAGGACCACGATCCTGCCGCGCGAACAGTGGGGCATCGTGATCCATGACCATCACCCCGGCTACATCACCTGGGAGCAATACCTCGCCAACGAGCAGCGGCTGAAGTCAAACCGCACCTTCCAGGGCGCCCGGCCGGTACGCGAGGGCCGGGCGCTGCTTCAAGGAATCGTCCGCTGCGGCTCTTGCGGGCGCTCGCTGGCGGCCTCCTACACCAGCGAGGGCCGGCCGATCTACGACTGCAAGTGGAGCCGCGTCGAGCAGATCGCCACCCCCGGCTGCCAAGGAGTGATGGGCGAGGTGATCGATCAGGCGGTCACCGAGCGGCTGCTCGCCGCCGTCGCGCCCGAGCAGATCGAGCTCGCGCTCAAGGCCACCGACACGGTCACCGACCGGCGCGCGCGCGCGACTCGCGCGGTCGAGCTGCGCGTCGAGCGCGCCCGCTACCAGGCCGCCCGTGCCGAGCGCGCATTCCACCAATGCGACCCAGATAACCGGCTGGTGGCGCGCACGCTCGAGACCCGCTGGGAGACCAAGCTGCGCGAGCTCCAAGACGCCGAAGCTGAACTCGCCCGTCAGGCCGCCCAGTCACCCCTGCCCGCACGCGCCGACATCGAGGCGCTCGCCCGCGACCTGCCACGCCTCTGGGCTGCACCAACAACCACCCACCGCGATCGCAAGCGGCTGCTCCGCGCCCTGATCGCCGACGTCACGCTCACCTTCGCTCCGGACACGCCACAGATCAAGGTTGGCATCCGCTGGCAATCCGGCGCAGCCGAGCAGCTCACGGTGCTACGTCCCGATGCGGTCCGCAGGCAACGCGCCCAAGCCGTGCGCGAGATCATGCGCCAGCTCGGCCCCACCCACACCGCCCAGCAGCTCGCCGACCACCTCAACCAGGCCGGCTACCTCACCGGCTCAGGCCGCCCGTTCACCGAGGACAGCGTCCGCTGGATGCGCTGGCGCAACCAGCTCCCCAAACCGAACCCGACCGACGGCGAGATCGGCGTCGAGGAACTCGCAAGGCGACTCAAAGTCGGCGACTCTGTCATCTACAGGTGGATCAAGACCGGCAAGCTCCAAGCCCGCCGCATCGGCCAGCGCAAGTTCGCCATCACCTTCAGTGACGAGATCGAAGCGGCCTGCCGCAAGCGGATCGCAGACTCCATCCGAATCAAGCCACGAACGCAAGAAACCGTTGCAGGAAGTGCAGTATGAAGACACCGTCTCCACGCTCTCGCCCGCCAGCAGCGCCCGAGAGGCGACGGTGTGCCGGAACGAGTGCATCGATGGCACCGAGCCAGCCGGCGCCGGGATCGGACTGCCCGACGCGTCTGCTTGGTGCAGGACCGGAAACGTCGGCTGTCCGTGCTCGTCCGTCGCGCGATGCTGTGCCTTGCGAAGTGCACGGCGACGTTCCGCTGGGACAGCGCACGGCCTGAGCAAGTGGCGAACACGAACGCCTCAGGACTCACGTCGCGTGAGGCGAGCTTGTGCCGCGCGACGATCAGCGCCAGCTCCCGTGGGATCGGCACCGTGCGGGCGGAGCCGTCGGTCTTGGTCGGCAGTCGGTTGCCGTGCCGGTCGACCTGGGAGCCGAACGTGATCTCGGCCTCGTCCAGGTTGTCGACGGTGACATCCGCCCAGGTGAGCCCGCACAGCTCCGAGATCCGGGCACCGTCAGGGCGGCGACCGTGAACAGCGTCCGGTATGGCTCGGTTGAGGCCGCCAGCGTCTGCTCGATCTGCTCGGGCGTGAAGATTGGCAGCCGCTTGGCGAGCGACACCTTCGGCCGCTCGGACGGGAGCATCAGGGTCGTGGGGATCACGCCGCTGAAGCCGAGGCGTCGCGCGGCGAACTTGAAGATGCGCCCGGCGGCGCCGAGCACGGCATGGATCGTCGCCTCGCTCTTCCGTTCTTGGCGCAGGTCGCGGACCATCGCTGCCAGCTCGTCTGCGGTGATGCCGTCCAGTCTACGGTTGCCGAAGCGCACACGGAGGTGCTGCTCCAAGGCGCTGCGGTAACCGGCCTGGGTCGCGGGACGCAGGTCGAGCACCGGGCCGGCAAGCCACAGGTCAGCTGCCTCGCCGAACCGGAGCTTGGCGTTGGGCGCGACCGCTTCGCCACGTCCTCGACTGGCAAGCAGTTCGTCCCGAACCTTGCGCGCCGCCATGATCCCGCCGTCGACGGTGCGCCAGCGCTGGATGCCGGCGGCGTCCTTGAAGCCGACCTCGAGCACGCCAGTCGGCCGGCGATAGATGTTGCGCTCGACGCGGACGCGGCGAGGCGTGTCGCTCGACCTACTCATGCGACGGCCCTCAACTGGCTCCGCGGCGCCCGACCTGATCGCCGCCAGCCGTCAAGCTCGTCGCGGCGGAAGTAGAGCTTGCACCCCGGTCCGTCCTGGTGCACCGGAACCGCTCGCTCGGCGGCGAGCTTGCGAAGAGTGTCCCGATGGACGCCCAGATAGACCGCAGCCGCGCGAGCTTCCATCCATTCGTCGGGCGGCTGTTCAGTCTCGGTCCCGCTGCGGGCCATGAGCCGATCTACGACGAGGTCGGCGAGCCGGCCCAGCAGCTGGTCGATCAGCGGGCTATCAGGCGCGGCGCTGGTCGCTGCTTGAGGCGCCGATGCCGACCCAAGCGGCCGAAGGGATGGCAACTGCCCATCCAGGGTGAGCCGCTCTGCGGTGACGTACGATTGCATCGTCGGGACCTCCTTATTAGGTCTCGGCCAGGCCCCGGGGTGTTCCACCACCGCCGGGGCTGCTTATTTCCTTACGAAAGGAAGATACTGGCTGCCGCGGACGGAAAGGTTCCGTTCGTAAGGTTCCGCCGACGAAACCGATACGCTTCCGCTATGGGACCCGGGTTGACGTCGACTCTCTGATCGATGCTCAGGATGTCGCCGTGATCCTCGGTCTGGCGCATCGCAACACGGTGAGCGAGTACCAAGCCCGCTATCCCGAGATGCCCCGTCCAGTCGTTGATCGCCGCGCTGGACGACTGAAGCTGTGGCTACGCCCCGAGGTCGAGCGGTGGGCGGCTCAGCATCGTCAGCGGGCCGCTGGTCGCGGCCGCCCTCGACTCGCCGATTCGCGGCCTTGAGCGTCTCGGCGTTCCGGGCGAGCCGTTTCCTCCTAGTCAGTCTTCCTGGGTCAGTGCCTAGTTTTGAACCGGGGATCATCTGGCTGCGTTTTTGCGACGGCAGGATGCCGTCGTGAAAACGCAGGCGCTCGCGTCGGGCCAGCTGACGATGGGGTTCACCGGGACGATCGGGCCCGACGCGATAAGTAATAGCCGGTCCGGATGAGAACTACTGTGACCTTCCGGAGCAGACCCACATCAGTCGTACCGCGTCATCGCAAGGTCGCCAACGCGATCGCGCGAGGCGAAGCGAGGCGAGGATGAAAGCGATCGTGCGGACAGCGGCAGCCGGTACGCTCGAGATTGGGCGATAGCAGCAGCCAGGTCGACCGGCGTCGCGGCGGTCGTGAACCCCGCGGTCGTGCATAGGCACGAGATCGGGCAACCACGATCCGAGCGCCGCTCTTCGTCTCCCGCGGCGAGGAGCTCGACGGTATGTCCGCCGGTTCGGGTCAGCCGCCTCCGGTTGTAGGAATCGCACAAGTCTGGCGGTCGGCCAGCACCGGCGGTCGGCTCTGCCGAGTACGACTTCCGCTTCCGGGCGGAGGAGAAGCTCGCGGTCTATCTCGCCGCAGTTGCGCGTCTCGTCCGATGCGGGTGTGTCTGGCGTCTCGGCGAGACGCCTCCCTTCACGCGAAGGGAGCACTCTCCAACCGAGTCAGTCAGGCGCCTGCGTGTCAGATCGACTCATTCGCGGGCGCGCCCGTAGCGCTCGTAGGTCACGCGCGAGCCGAACGTCCTGGTCTCGATCAGGTCGGGTTCGGCATTTCGGCGCCGTCACCTCGAAACCGGCGCCGAGCTCGTCTTCGAGGTAGGCGACCAGCGGCCCGCTTCCCTCGGCCAGCCGCCCCGCCGCGTGGATGAAGCAACTTTGCGCACCGTCTCACCTCACCCCGTAGCGCAGAAGCACCCCGCCCGTCTTCAGCGGACGGCTCTCCAGAAGGTCGAGATCACGGCGCGGGCTGCCCGGCTTGAACAACGGATTGCCTGTGCCCAGCACCACGGGAGCGAGGCAGACGCGGTATTCGTCGACGAGCCCCGCCGCGAGAAGCGCCCCCACCAGTTCGGCGCTGCCGAAAATGAACACGTCCTTGCCGGCCTCGGCCTTGAGCGCCTTGACCGATTCCGTCGCCTCGCCCGACAGGAGCAGCGTGTTGTTCCAGTCCGCGCTTTCGAGCGTCCGCGAGGCGACGGCCTTCTCGATGCCGTTCATCATGTCGGCGATCTCCCCGGTCTCCTGCGTCCAGTGGGCCGCCATGCCCTCATAGGTCCGGCGGCCGAACAGCAGGGTGCCGATCTCCTCGCCCTGCTCCAGCGAGAAGGCCTCGAGCTCATCGCCCCAGACGGTTCCGTGCATATCGAGATCCCACGCCGTCGGCCCTTCGAAATAGCCGTCCAGCGTCATCACGTTCCAAACGATCAGCTTGCGCATCCTTCCAGTCCTCCCATCCCGCGTACCCGGCGGATAGCTAGGGGCCGTCCACCCGAACGCGCCCTCACGTCGGCGATGAAGCCATCCGCCGCGACGCTCATCGAGTAGATCAGCATGGCTGCAAGCTAGTGACCGATCGCGAGACGAAAACTCATCGTCGTGGGCGGTCCAAGCGATCGTACGTGCCTTGCCGTGGCTCCTCCCTTGCGCGACGAGCGGCACCTGGCCGGCCGCCCCGTCTTCGCGGCGAGGCGCGGACGATTATTTCCGCCGGCCGCTCCGGTCTACATTGCGACAACCGGACGACGGAGGGAGAGGAATGCCCGAGCACAAGGTAGGAACCCGGGAGGAGTGGCAGGCTGCTCGCGAGGAGCTCGCGAAGCTCGAGGCCGAGCACGCCGAGCTGGGACGTAGGGCCAAGCAAAAGCGCCGCGAGCTTCCGTGGGTCCCGGTGGAGAAGGAGTATGTGTTCGACACGCAGGACGGGAAGAAGACGCTCGAGGAGCTCTTCGACGGCCGCTCGCAGCTGCTGGGCTACAACATCATGTACGGGCCCGACTACGAGGTCGGCGCCTGCCCCGGATGCACGACCCTCGGGGACGAGCTCGAGCCCACGCGCGGGCCCCTGAGCCTCTACGACGTGACGCTGGTCTGCTTCTCGCGGGCGCCGATCGAGCGGCTGAACGCGTACAAGCAGCGGATGGGGTGGTCGTTTCCCTACGTGTCGACCTACGACACCGATTTCCCGTGGGACTACGGGCTTGCCCTGACCCCCGAACAGGCGGAGCAGAGCCCCGAGATCCAGGAGCTGCTCGCCAATCCGCCCGAATTTCTCCGGGAATGGTCAGAGCAGGTTGGGGCAGATCTCAAGGACGGCCTGCGGGAGGCTCCGAGCTTCATCGCCTTCGCGCGCGAGAACGGAACCATCTACCACACCTACACGGTGCAGGCCCCCGACCAGTTCGTCACCACGTACAGCTCGTTCCTGCTCGACCGGACACCGAAGCCCGGGCCAGAGGTGCCGCGGCTCTACCGCAAGGACGAGTACCCGGATGCCTGAGCCGGGGACGGAGCACTGGCTCCGCCGCCACGACGAGTACGCGGAAGCGACGTGAGCGCCACCGTGCCGCGCCGCACCCGGCCGCCTGGCGATCTCGCGCAGACCGGAGTGGTCGCGCTGCTGCTCGCCGTGGCCGCGATGACGTGGGCGCTGACCCACCGGCGCATGGCCGGGATGGACGCCGGGCCGGGCAGCGACCTTGGCGGACCCGGCTGGTTCGCCGCCAGCTGGGCGCTGATGATGCTGCCCGCCGTCGCGCCTATGAGGCGTACCGCGGTCGGACAGCGGGCCTCGGGGCTACCCTCGCCTTCGCGGCCGGCTATCTGATCACCTGGCTCGTGACCGGCCGGTTCGGCTACGCGTTAATCGAAGGCGTCCGCTCGCTCGACCTCGGATTCCTCGCCTGGAACGAGGCGGGGCGCTACCTGGCGGGAAGCGTGATCCTCGGCGGCGCGCTGTACCAGCTGACGGGCCCGAAGGATGCGTGTCTGCGTCGCTGCCGCGACCCGCGGGCGTTCCTTGACGACCACTGGCGCCCGGCCCGCGTGGGCGCCCTTCGGATGGGCGCGGAGCACGGCAGGTTCTGCGTGGCGTGCTGCTGGGGGCTCACGGCGGCCCTCTTCGCCCTCGGGGTCATGAGCACCGGCTGGATGGCGCTCGTGGCCGCGCTGATCGCCGCGGAGCGGCTGCTGCCGTGGAAGACGAGCGCCGGGCGCGGCGTTGCCGTCGCACTGGCGCTACTGGCCCTGGGCGTCGCCTTCGCCCCCGAAGAGGTGCCCGGCTTTACGGTGCCCGGCTCGCACCAGGGCGAGGGGACCATGGATTCGATGCAGATGCCCTAAGTCAGGACGACTCCGCCCGATGCGACAAGCCAGCGGCGTGGCCGTCTGAAGCAGGCCGACGACAATGCCCCACATCACGGGCGCGCGTGCGGCTGGCCGCGACACGGCAGCTGCCCGCTGGCTCATGGTTAGGCGAGGCTACTGCAAGGGTCCCGCCGGACTCGCCGACTGCTGCTCCGGCCGAACGCTCCAACTCAAGTGCTGCTTCGCGCGAAACGGAGCAGTCTCCCGGGCTACGCCGAGGCGCCTGCTGTGGACGAGACGCGCAACTACGGCTCGGAGCCCGAAGCGCTCCTGCCTTGGCCCGGCGGAGCGGAAGCACCGTCGTGCTGGCTCCGACAAGGCAGCAGATACTGCTGCTCGCCCGCGGCGAAGCAGGAGCATGGAGCCGTGACGTCGACGCTATCGAGTCTCGTCCCAAAGGGGCGGCCGGGGGTTAGCTCCGATCCAGCTAGCACCGGCTCCTCCTTCGGCGACAAAGCAGAACCCACGCCGGGCGCGCTCAGCGACAATCCTCGCGCTCGGATTTGGGCGATTGCACTCGTCCGGCCCCGGCGTTGCAGAGCTGGATCCGGACGCCTCCTACGTCGCCGTAGGGATCGCCGGCTCGGGACCCGTCGGGACGATCGCTCTCGAGGGAGGCTGACGCGTAATTACTGTGTCGTCCGGGCGGTTGTGGACGATCCTGGGCATGGCTCAGACTTTCATTGGGTGTGATCGTGATCAGTCGTTCTTGATGCCGCCGGATATCCGGGATTGGTTGGCGGAGGATCATCTGGCGTGGTTTGTCCTGGATGCGGTGGCGGGCTTGAACCTCGGTGGGTTTTATGGGGCGTATCGTCGGGATGGGGTGGGGCGGCGGGCCTATGACCCGGCGATGGTGGTGGCCTTGTTGCTGTATTGCTACGCGCGTGGGGTGCGGTCGGCGCGGGCGATCGAGCGGGCGTGCCGCGAGGATGTGGCGTGTCGGGTGATCGCGATGCTCGAGGTGCCTGATCACGCGACGATCGCGCGGTTTGTCGAGCGTCACGAGGCGGCGCTGGCCGAGCTGTTCGGGCAGGTGCTGGGGCTCTGCGATGAGGCCGGGTTGGTCCGGCCGGGGGTGGTCGCGATCGACGGGACGCGGTTGGCGGGGAACACCAGCCGCGGTTCGAATCGCGACTTTGGGCAGATCGCGCGGGAGATCCTGGCCGAGGCCCAGGCGGTTGATGAGGCCGAGGATGAGCTCTACGGTGACGCGCGTGGTGATGAGCTGCCTGAGGCGCTGCGCACGCGCGAGGGGCGGCGGGAGTTCTTTCGCCAGGCCCGCGAGAGGCTTGCCGGCACCGACAGCGATCACGATCAGCCCGGCGACCCGGAGCCGGAGCCGGCGGCCGAGCTCAACACCGAGCAGATTGTCGCGCGCGGTCAAGGGCGGGAGGGGTGGGTGCGTGAGGCACGTCGTCAGCTGGAGCAGCGTCGCTGGCAGGGCTCCTGACCCGCTGCCGCGCGGCCGGACTGAGCGGCTGCTGCTCGCGGCGGAGCGGATGGAGGAGGATCTCGACGCGCAGCGGGCGGGCAATCGGGCCTATGAGCATTACCGCGCCACTGGCCGTGACACCAAGGGGCGGCACCTTGGTCGTCGACCGAACCCCTGGGTCGCGCCGATGGTGCCTGATGCGATGGTCAGCGTGACCGATCCCGACAGCCGGCACATCAAAGCCAACGAGGCCTACGTGCAGGGCTACAACGCTCAGGCGGTCGTGGATGAGAACCAGATCGTGCTCGCCGCCGAGATCACCAACAGCACCGTCGACTTCTCGCAGCTGGCACCGATGATCACCGCCGCGCTCGGTGAGCTCGAGCACGCTGGTGTGGCGGGCCGGCCGCGGATCGCGGTGGCCGACGCGCAGTATTGGAATGAGCAGCACATGGACGAGGTCATCGCTGACCAGCACATCCAGGTCTTGATCCCGCCCGACTCCGGTGCGCGGACAACGCCGCGTCCGGGCTGGGCCGGCGGTCGCTACGCAGCGATGCGCAGCGCGCTGGCCTCAGCCGCGGGCAAAGCGATCTACCGAAGACGCAAACAGATGATCGAGCCGGTGTTCGCTCACACCAAGCACAACCGCCAGGTCACCCGGTTTTTGCGAAGAGGCCGGGCCGCGGTGCGGGTCGAGTGGCGGTTATTGATGACGACCCACAATCTGACCAAGCTCCACCGTCACCACCTCGCCGCTGTCGGGGCCTAAAACGGCCCTCACCGCGGTTCACAGCACCCAGGCCGCCGACGGGCACACCCACGACCTACCCGCCGTCCACCCGGCGGGAAAATTACGCGACAGCCTCGAGGGAATGCGATCGTCGCGCGGGTGGCGCGGTTCTGCGGACCTGCGCTGCTGCTGGGCGATAGCAGCAGCCAGGTCGACTGGCGTCACGGACGTCGAAGCACGCCGGCCGTGCGTATGCATGAGCTTGGGCAACCGCGATCGGAGGCCGCGGTGGCGAGGCGCTCGGCGGTGAGTTCGCTGGCTCGGATCAGCCGCCTGCGGTTGTAGGAATCGCACAAATCTCGGCGGTCGGCCAGCACCGGCGGATGGCTCTGCCGAGTACGCCTTCTGCTTCTTGGCGGAGGAGAAGCTGGCGCTCGACCTCGTCGGAGTTGCGCGTCTCGTCCGATCCGGAAGCGAGGGTCATCACGACCGCGTTGCTGGCGAAGCGGCAGAGCTCGTGCTTGCATCCCGGCGAGCGTTTGGCAACCAGGCGGCTTGAGCCTGACTGTCGCTCGCTGGCGAAGCGGAACTGTCGACGCATCGGCTGCTCGGAGTACTGGATTTCGTCCAACCCGGGCGTCTTGTCGGGGCCGAGCAGAGTGACCGCGTGCGCGGGGTTGCGCGAGTCACCGTCGCGGACAGCAACGGCGTCGCCGGCTTCCGCAACGCCTGCGTAAGCATCGCTCTTGCCGACGTCGACGCCGGTGCGCCCGCAGCCGCTCAGATCCGGTTGCGACGGCGACGATGCGGCGCGCTTGCGGGATGCCATGCGGGAGCAGAAGCGACGGTCGCTCCCCGGCGTCATGATGTCTCGAGGATCGCCTTCCTCCGCCGTCACCGTTATGTCCAAGTCGAGGCGCATCGGCTTGCTTGAGTCCGATCCCGGGATGTCAAGATCACCACCCCCGCTGACCTGTGGCTGGCGAAGCTAGTGCTGGCCGGGGAAGACGCGGGTCGGATAGGCCCGCGCCAACCACAGGCCCAAGGAGGTCGCGATGCATGCAGTCGTCCTGAACGTCACGATTAACGACCCGGAGGCGGCTGTCGCCGCGCTGCGCGAGCAAGTCGTTCCGCAGGTCTCGGGGTCGCCGGGGTTCGTAGCGGGGTACTGGCTCCGACTGGAGGGAAACCGTGGAACGTCGGTGGTCGTGTTTGAGTCCGAGGATGCGGCGCGGGCAGCGGCCGCCCAAGCTCAGCCGCCGGGTGAGTTCGTGCGCTTCGATAGCGTCGAGGTCGGCGAGGTCGTGGCCAGCACGTAAGCAGTTGCAGTGCGGGCCCGACCACGACCGCCACCGCTTTGCGGGGGCTGGCAGCTCGCGCCCGGGCGTGGAGATCCTGTTCGAGCGCGGCTCGCTGGCCGCTCCGATGCCGGCGTACTGACCCTCGCGGTCATTGACCTGCGGCGAGAGTGGGCCAACTTGAGGGCGGCCTGGAACCCCAAACATCGCGCCGAGCAAGCGCCGGGTCGCCCGTCGGTCGCGGTCGCAGCGGAAGGGGCAGCGGCACTCCGAACGGTGCCTGACGAGATGAACGTAGGACGGCGACCAGCACGCCCGCGCCCGCCGTGAGACTGCTGCTCACGCCCGCGGATCCGGAAGTCGGCCACCTCGAGCACGACGCTGTCGCTGTGGAACGATCTCGAGCGCGTGACGCCGCGGCTGGTGGCTGCGGCTGAGACCACTTAGATCGTTCCAAAGCACGCGTCTCGAGGTGCCCGACCGGGCGCTCGTGGACTTTCGCAAGGCCACGAGGGAGGAGTCCGTCCGCCTGCGCGCCCGAGGTCCGCGACTTGATCCTTACGGTACGAGCGTCTTGACCAGCTCCGCCGCGGGACGCACGTCGGGGATGCGGCCGACGTTCATCCCCGCGTACAGCGGACCGGAGTCCACGAGGTTGACCGGAGCGTCGTCGGTGGGCGGCTGCGGGGGAAGGAAGGGTTGCGCCGGGCGCTGGGTCTTGACCGCGCGGTCTTGGATCGCGGCTGGGATCCGGTTAGCGAGCGGGGCGGTGAGCCGGTTGGCGGTCCTGATCCAGCCAGGCCCGCGCGGGTCGCCGCGTAGCCACCGGCGTGTCGCTGCGTTGGGGATGACTCGATGCGGCGCGTCTGGCCACCCGAGACCGAACAGCTCCGTCACCACGGTCTCTGCCGCCTCCAGGCAGCGCTGTTTGTAGGCGGGATGGGCGTGGCTTTCGTCGCTGAGCAAGAACCGTGTACCGACAACAGCGGCGACCGCACCGGCGTCAAGCACTGCCCGCACCCCCTCGGCGTCGACGATCCCCCCGGCCGCCAAGACCGGAATCCGTACCACCGCGCGCATGCGCTCGAGGAACGCGAGCAGCGGCGTCACCCCTCGCACGTGGCCGCCGGCCTCGACCCCTTGGGCGATGACCGCGTCCGCGCCAGCTGCGGCAGCGGCCTCAGCCTCCTCGACCGAGCCGCACTGATGGATCCAGGTGTTCGCCGCCAGCCGCCGTGGTTTGCCCCAGAAGGTAACGATCACCTCGGCAGCCGCGGCTGCCTCAACATCGCCCGGCCGCAGGAACGGCAGCAAGAGGTTGACGGCGATTGGCCTGCCGGTGAGCCGGCGCGCGGCAGCACTTCAAGCGCGCCGAGCGCGACGGGCGCTTCGGGGTCGTGATGGTCGGCGTCTGCCAGGAGAAGACCTCGGTCTGGCGTGGCTGGCGCGACGGCGGCTCGGATGGCCATCCGCACTTCGAGTACCGCCGTCAGTCGGTGTTTCCGAACAACTACTACTTCTACATCCGCGATCCGGAGTGGGGGCCGTCGTTCATCAAGACGACCGCATATGCGCCGTTCTCAGTGTGGCTCTACCTGAACGGGAACGAGTGGGCCAAGCAGCGGGCCGTCGGGCAAGGTCTGGACTTTGGGGCGTTGGACAACGGGTTCGCTGCCTGCGAGGACCCAGCGGCGCTGGCGGAGATCTGCCAGCGGCTATGTGCCGCCGACGTGCGAGCGTTCTTCGAGCGCTGGCAGGCCCAGTTGCCGTCGCCGTTCACGGTCGAGGATCGTCAGCGAGCCTATGGCTATGACCTCGCGTTCCGGCAGCTTGAGATCTCCGACACCCGCGTGTTCGACCGTCCCGCTGCCGGCCGTGCCTGGTTTGAGAAAACGCTGCCCGACCAGCTCACGCTCGGGCGCCCTGACCAGGTCGCTGTCGTGTTCGGCCGCCGCGTCTCCCGCCAGACCCCGGGCCGGTTCCACACCAAGATCATCAACCGCGGTGTGGAGGCGGCGATCCAGGTCCACTACCGCGCCTCGAAGGTCAAGCAGTACTTCAAAGAGGGCCGTGCCCTGCGGACTGAGACCACCGTCAACGACACCCACGACTTCGGGATCGGCCGCCGGCTCACCCCCGAGAACTGGGACGCGCTGATCCGGATCGGACACGAGGTCAACCAGCGGCTGCTCGACCACCAGCTTGACGCGTGCCAATGCGCGCCAGACGCCACGACGCTCGAGCGCGTGGTGCTGCCATCCAACCACGATGGCCTACCCGCCCCCGGATTACGGTTCGGCGAGCGGCGCACGATGGCGCTGCTCGCCTGCCTGTGCTGCTACCAGCACCTGTTCGCCGGCCTGACGAACCGCTCGCTGCGCGAGCTCATCAACGGGATCATCCCCGGCTACACCGCGCGGCAAATGACCTACGACCTGCGCCGCCTCAGGCGCAAAGGATTCATCCAACGGATCCCCCGCTCTCACCGCTACCAGCTGACCAGCGAGGGACGCCGCCTGGCCGTCTTCTTCACCAAGACCTACACCCGGATCGTCAACCCATCCCTCGCCGAACTCGACCCGGCCCTGCCCGACCACATCGCCGCGCGAACACCGCTCGCCGCGTCCTGGCGAGCATTCGAGCACGCCCTCCAGGACCGCATCACCGCCACCGCAATCAAGGCCTGAAAAGATGACTCGTCCGTGAACGCTTCAACGACCAAGCGGAGCTAGCCGACAGAGAAGCCGATCCCGCCGGCGGCGACCGCGGCCGTCGGCTTGTGTTATCTGTCGAAAGGAGTTCTCGTGCCGTCTGAAGTTCCGCAACCGTTGGCGTGTGTCGCTGGCCGGCTGCGCTGTCCTGTTTGTTCTCAGCCCCTTGCGCCTGCGGTCGGGGCGCTGACCTGTTCGCACGGCCATGGTTACGACGTGGCACGAGCGGGCTACGTGTCCCTCTTCGCGACAGGCGTAGCTCATGCCTTCGGGGACGAACCGGGCATGGTTGGGACGCGCGCGAGCGTCGAACGAGCCGGCCACTTCGAGCCGCTGACCGCCGCGCTCGCCGAGACCGCCGGCGTGGTTGCTGGCGACGGGACTTCGCTCGTACTCGATGTCGGTGCTGGGACCGGTCACCACCTCGCCGGCGTGCTCAGCACGCTGTCGCAAGCGCGCGGCGTCGCACTCGACGCGTCACGCTCTGCCGCGCGGCGGGCGGCCGGGGCGCACGAGTCCATCGCCGCCGTGCGGGGTGATGTGTGGCGCCAGGTCCCGCTCGGCGATCGCACTGTCGATCTAGCGCTCAACGTGTTCGCCCCACGCAACGGGGCCGAACTCGGCCGCGTCGTGCGCCCGGGAGGAATCGTCCTGACCGTGACGCCAACCTCCACGCATCTTCACGAGCTCGCCATGCTCCACTCGATCCGAATCGAGCCGAATAAGACCGCTCGGCTCCACCGCGCACTCGGGCCCTGGTTCCAACCGATTAGCGTCCGGCCCATCACGTGGACCCTGCAACTCTCCAGCGAACAAGCGTCAGCGATCCTTCACCTCGGCCCCGCAGCACGACATCTCCGGCCGGATTTCGACCGTCGCGTGGCGGCGCTGGCGGAGCCGATCCTGGTGACAGCGGCGACTCAGCTCCGCGTGTTCCGTCGCCGCAGGTAGGTTCACGGTGCTCCTGAGTCCGTCATGATCGTGGGCTCGCAGGACTTCGGCGGCGGTCGCGGCGAGGTCGACGGGCTCCCGCTGCAGACGCCCGCACTCGCTCCGTGCGAGGCTAAGCAGCGCCTGGAGCAACCGTTTTTGCCACTCGCAGGCGGCGGCGACGCGCTCGCCCATCTCGCGTGACGTGGCCGCGTCCGCATGCGGGTCGGCGAGCGCGACCTCCGGCGGCCGGCAGGATCCGGGATGGCATCACTGCAGCCGGAAGCGGCACGCGGTCGCCGCCTGCTTGGCCGCCGGCGAGTTCGGGTCAATCGAGTTCGGGACCGGGAGGTAAGCGACCGGGGGCGCGCCCGGAGGCGCGTGGGGCGCGCTGAACCCGATGATCCCGAGGTAGGCGGCCTGGTTGGACGGGGGAGAAGACGTCGGGTCGGGAAAGCCGGTAAGGCCGTGCGCCCGCAGGCACCGCGAGATGTGGAGCAGATGGGCCATCACCTTCGCGGTGGCGTCCCGCGAGCCGGGGCCGCCGCCCGGCAGCAGGTGCTTGCAGGCCGTTTGCGCCGACTGGAACGCGGGCGACTGCCGGTTGACCCCGGGGATCTGGCCGAGCAAAAACTCCTTGTCCGCGCCGGGTGAGGTCGGGTCGGGGAAGTTCGACACCCCGTGCGAGCGCATGCAGCGGGCGAACCTCAGCGCGTCCTGATGGAGCTGCTCCTGGATCTGGGCCTGGGTCGGGTGGCCGCCGGAGCTGGACGAGCTGGGCGAGTTGGAGCCGCACGCGGCGATCACCGTGGAGGCGGCGATGGCGGCTGCGGTTCGCGCTCTGGGCGGCCATGCCCGCCGTGGCCGACGTACGACCCGGGTGCTGTCGTTCATCATGCCCTCCTCACGGGTTGGGTCGTGGCTCCGCCTGGTCGTCGATGTGCATCGGGACTAGCTGCTTTCCGATCGTCTGCCGTCCTATACGTGCGCCGCTGCCTGTCCGGTCTAGCGCGTGGCCCATGACACGAACCGAACGTTGTTAGGCGGATGTCACCTGCGGCGGTGCAGAATGTGCAGGTGCGAGTCTTGGTCGTGGAGGATCACGTTGTGCTGGCCAACCGGATCGCCGAGGGTCTGCGCGACGCCGGCTTCGCCGTCGACGTGGTCTACGACGGCGCGGCAGCCCTGCAAAGCACGACGAGTACCGACTACGACGTGGTCGTGCTCGATCGCGACCTGCCGGCCGTGCACGGCGACCGGGTCTGCCGCCGGCTGGTGCGCGACGGTCCGCCCAGCCGCATCCTGATGCTCACTGCGGCCACGGACGTCGAGGATCGGGTCTACGGGCTGGAGCTGGGCGCGGATGACTACCTCGGCAAGCCGTTCGCTTTCCACGAGCTGATCGCGCGCGTCCGCGCCCTGGGGCGGCGCGGACCCGGCTCGCCCGCGGCCGTACAGCGCGGCGACCTGGTGGTCGACCGCGCGCGGCATCGGGCCAGCCGCGCTGGTGTCCCGCTGACCCTGACGCGCAAGGAGTTCGGCGTGCTGGAGTGCCTGGCCGGCGCGGACGGCGCTGCGGTCAGCGCCGAAGAGCTGCTCGAACACGTGTGGGACGCGCACGCCGACCCGTTCAGCAACACGGTCGCGGTGACCGTCGGGCGGTTGCGGCGCAAACTCGGCGACCCGCCGCTGATCGAGACCGTCGTCGGCGTCGGTTACCTGATGTGAGACGGTATCTGAGCGCCCGGTCGCGGCTGACGCTGCTGTACACGTCGCTGTTCGCGCTGGGCGGGGCCGCGCTGGTATTGATCACCTACCTGCTGGTCGTGCACAGCTTGCACGGCACCGCGACCACCACGACCCCGCCCGCGATCCAGCCAGCGCTCGCGAAGTGCCTCCAGGCGGCATCGCAGCGTGGTGGCGTCCGTTCCGACGTGATGCAGAAGTGCAGCGCGCTGCATACCAACGGTGTCCAGGCTGGCGCCTCTGCACAGCGCAGCACGACGCTCACCCACCTGCTGACCTACTCGCTGCTCGGCCTGGCCGGCGTCACACTGCTCGCCGCGGTCGCGGGCTGGATCGTCGCCGGACGCATCTTGCGGCCCGTGCACCGGCTCACCGCAGCCGCCCGCGCGGCAACTGAGCAGAACCTCTCCCAGCGCATCGCTCTGCAGGGCCCGCGCGACGACCTGCGTGAACTCGCCGACACCTTCGACACGATGCTCGAACGGCTAGACCGCGCGTTCACCGGCCAGCGGCAGTTCATCGCCAACGCAAGCCATGAGCTTCGCACGCCGCTGACCGTCATGCGCACCGCGATGGACGTCGTCCTCGCCAAGCCGGAGCCGACGCGCGACGAGCTGGCGTCGATGGCCGCCGAGGTCCGCCAGGCCGTCGATCACGCCGAGCGGCTGATCGAGGTACTGCTGATACTCGCGCGCAACGATCAGGCGCGCGTCCTCACCGACCCGCTGGATCTAGCCGCCGTGGCCGAAGATGCACTCGAGGGACGTACCGCCAACGGCATTACGACGATCACCACGCTCGACGAAGCCCCGGTAACCAGCGATGGGATGCTGCTCGAACGGCTCGTCGCCAACCTGCTCGACAACGCCGAGCGCTACAACGTCGCGGGCGGCACCGTCGCGATCTCCACCACCACCGACAATGGCGCATCCCTGGTGCGAGTCGTCAACACCGGCCAGGTCGTAGCACCCGGCCAGGTCGACCGGCTATGGCTGCCGTTTGCGCGCCTCGACAACCGCACCCGCCACGATGGTTTCGGTCTCGGCCTCGCCCTGGTGTTGTCGATCGCCACCGTCCACAGCGGAACCGTGCACTCCACTGCCGTCTGCACCGGCGGCCTCGACATCACCGTTCGCCTACCCCGCCGCTACCGCCAGGAACCAGCCGACCATGCACGGACTGAAAACACATAGGTCTCCCCGGACCGGATCAGTCTCCGCGGACTGGGTTGCCAGAGGATTGGACAAGAACTCGCGACGCTCGACGGCGCCGGCAGCGAGGCTCCGGATCGGGCGAAGCCGTCGGCAGCGTCCGGTGGAGGACCGCTTTCAGGCGCTCGTCGTGTGCGACCATTGGACAGTCACATGCCGCAGCCGGCGATCCCACGGCTCAAAACGAAGCTCAATACGTATACCGGGTACAGCATCTCCTGCGCCTCCGTGTGGGCCGTCATCCTCGCTGTCGCGCAGCGCCGGCTGGATCCTCAGACCCGCAACACCGTGCGCCTGGCGTGTACCGCGTGGTGGAGCGGATGGACGTCGGCCACCATCGCCCGGGCGGGCTATCCGCCGGCGAGGAAGCTCACGCCGCAGGCCGAGAAGAGGCTCGGGATAGTGTCGCTGGTGCTCATTGCGGTCGGTCTGATCAGCGTCATCCGCCTGCTGGGTAGAGGCAAGCCAACGGCGACAAGCGCGGCGGACGTTTCTGGCCGATCCGAGCCCTAACGCGTCGCGCGCCCATCCCGGGACCACGTGTCCGTGTAACTGCGCGGAATCGAGGACAGTGCATTGTGAGCGGCTCCGCACGTCCGATGCCTTCCGTTGATTGCGAGCGTCCGCTCGCGCTCAACAGGCAAACTCCGAGAAACCGCCAACGCAACCTCTCCGCGCCGTTGATCTCGCGCTCCTCGGCGCCGATGGGACTCGGTCCGGGCGAACGCGGTGTCGCCACGCGGTCGCGCGCCCGGGTCTGCAGGAAGGTGACAAGCGATCGCGACGCGGGCAGCCGGAGGCTTGGTGCCGGGGTAGGAGCCGGTCCATGGAGAACGGCCAATGGAGGAAACAAACCGCCGGAGCAGGCGCGCGTCGGCGCGCATGGCACGGCGACCCCGGAAGCCCGGGGCGCTGGCATGCCGCGTTCACGCGGCGCTTGGATTCATGCGAAAACCGAGCTGCTCTGGTTATCGACGGATGTGGTAGGTCAGATGCGTGACGAGAGCGGTGCCGTCGGGTCGATCGCGGGCCTTCTCCCTTGGGCGAGAGGCAGTGGGTCCGTCCCTGATCGCGCAGACACCGCCATTCGCCTGGAAGGAAAGACGGGAACGCCAACCTCAGCGCTGGACCCGGTAGTGCAGGTGGGTGACACCGTTCTCCCCCTCGAGGATCCGGGTGCGCTCCAGCTCGATGTGCTCGGCAGCGAGGCCCTCGAACAGGCGGCGGCCTTGGCCGAAGAGCACCGGGATGACGTGGAGCTCGATCTCGTCGAGGACGCTGGCGGCAAGTGCGAGCTGCGTGGTGCCGGCACCGTGGACCAGCACGTTCTTGTCGCCCGCAGCCTCCTTGGCTTGAGTCATCGCAGTCGTGACGTCGTTCACGTAGGTGACCAGCGGCCACTGCCTGAGATCGTCGAGGTCCTGGCGGGTGAGGATGAAGATCGGCACCCCGTCGTGGTGGTCGCCGCCCCAGCCGCCCGCCGGCTCGAAAGTCCCCCGGCCGGCGACGACCGCGCCGGTGGCCATCATCTCATCGAAGACCTCGCCGTTGACCCCCGCCGGACGTCCGACTCCCTTGTCGTGGGCGTCGCCATCCACCAAGAACCACTCATGCAGGCGGTGCCCGCCGTCACCGAGGCCGTGTCCGGTCCCTGATTGGGCCCGGCGATGAACCCGTCGAGGGAGATGGACATGTAGAGAACCGTTGCGGACATGGCGTCTCCTCTCCTGACTGTCTGCTCGTCTTATTCCTGAGACCGGGGGTGGGGGCAGAATCAATCGGTCATGCGGCCACGGCGCTGCCGGCCAACTCGTGCTACGCCGCCAGCCGCTGTCTGCTTTCGCCCATTAGAGCGACCGTGAACTCTGGAGACGCCGTCGATCTGCGTCCACCCCAAACTCGCCCGAGCCGCGGTCCGCGTCGCTCAAATGCAACCACGCGGTGCGAGGCAGCCGGAGGGTGAAAGCAATGGGTGCGGACCCCGGCATCGGGACTCTCGAGATTGGCCTGGGAGCAGGCGCTGCGGGTCATGGGCGGGGACGCGTTCTGTACGACGGGCGGTTTGGTTGGCGGTGCTCGATGATGTAGCGCCTGCGCTCCGCATATGCCAGGCCTGCAATTCCTTGCCCAGTCACGGAACTTTTTCGCGGTTGCCTAGGTCAGAGTTGCAGGCAAGCGATTTTTCGACGGAGGTATCGATGGCGGAGGCCAGCACCAGCAGTGAGCGCAAGCCGGGTAGCCCGGCAGATGCAAGCCGCTCGGAGGTAACACGCCCGGAAGGGCCGCTTCAAACCGAACGCGGTCAGACGACGATCGCAGACGCGGTGGTGACGAAGGTGGCGAGCTCGGCGGCGCGGGAGGTACGGGGCGTTCATGAGCTCGGGGGCGGCGTCTCCCGAGCGCTCGGGAGCGTCACGCAGCGCGTGGGGGTCGGTGACGAGCGCACGCAGGGGGTGTCGGTCGAGGTCGGCGAACGTGAAGCCGCGGTCGACCTGACGCTGGTGATCGACTATGGCGAGTCGATTCCGAGGGTTTCCCAGGGCGTCCGCGACAACGTGATCAAGCGCATCGAGGGCATCACCGGCCTCTCGGTGACGGAGGTCAACGTCACCGTCAACGACCTGTATTTCCCGGGCGACGAGGTGCCGGAGCAGTCTCGCGTTCAGTGAGCGCCGACGAGCTCGCGGTGTCGTCTGACCCGCCGGAGGCGGCCGGATCGGTTCGCGTGCGCGTCGCTCGAGCCGCTCTGCAGGCCGCGTTGGCGGCGCCCGGCGTGCTCGGATCCGATTCCGGTCCGAGCGGGCTACGGTTGACCGCCGATCCGCCGTCCGGCCCGCTGGTCGGAGTTTCAGCGGCGGCCCAGGCCGATGGCCGCTATGCGGTCGATCTGTCGCTGGTGGCCAACATGGTGCCTCTGCCGGAGCTGGCCGAGGAGGTCAGAGATCGCGTGCGCAAGCGCGCGCGAGGCGAGCAGCTCGAGGACGTGCTTGGCTCGATCAACGTGGAGTTTGCCCACGTGGTGACCGCGGAGGAGCTCGCGGCGGCCGCCGCCGAGAAACAGGTCGAGGAGGCGCTTGCCGCGGAGGAGCTCGCGGCGGCCACCGCCATCGCCGAGGAGGCCGCCCAGTCGCCCGCGCCGCAGTCTGGCACCGTGGAGGGGGGAATCCCAGAAGCAGTCACTGCGCAGGGGCGTGAAGGACCAGTCCCCGGTGGCGAGCAGCGTATCGGACCGCCCGCCGCCACGGCAACGCCTGCCGGACGGGATGCCGCTGCGCTCGCCGCTCGGCAGGCGGCGCTGGCGACCGATCAAGCCGCCCTCGCGGCCAAGCAGGCCGCGCTCGCCGCCGAGCAGGCCGCGCTGGCGGCGAGACCGGGCGTGGCGCTCCCGTCGCCGGAGGGCGAACGTGTAACAAACTCGATAGCCGAAGATGGTGAGGAGCGGGAGAGGTGATTGCGCTGGCTCGCGTTCTGGCCCGGATCGTCGGGTTTGTGGTGCTGGTGGCCCTGGCGGCTGCTGGAATTGTGCTAGCGGTGTTCTGCATCGGAACCGGCACCCACGGTCCCAGCCTCGGCGGCCTGGCGAGGCTGCTTTCCCTGGCTTCGGTGCGCGACACGGTTGGTCAGTGGCTGACCAGGCTGGAGGAGCCAGGGTCGGTGGCGGTGATCGCAGGCCTGTGCGGCTTGGGGGCCATCGTGCTGGGGCTTTTGCTCATCGCCGGGGTTCTCGTACCGCGCCGTGAGCGGCTGGTCCAGCTCACCGACGATGAACAAGGGAAGCTCGCTGCCCGTCGGCGTCCGCTTGCGCAGGTCGCCACGGCGCTCGTCGAACAGGCGCGCGGGGTGACCGAGGTGCGGGTGCGGGTCCGCCCCTTCAGAAGGACCGGCGGGAGGCTATCGGTGCGAGCTTCTCGCACCGGGCAGACGGAGGCAGATGAAGTCCGCCGCGCCGTCAGCGAGAAGCTCGAGTCGCTGACAGAGCCGTTCAAGCTCAAGGCACGCGTTGACGTGCCGCGGCGTGGAGCAAGGGTGGAGTAGTGCGCCGCCAGCGTGTGCGCGAGCGTAGATCGTTCCTGGTGCTTGCAGGACGCTTGGTGACGCTCCTGGTCGGCCTGGCGATGGTGTGGTACGGGCTGATGACGCTGCTGCTGGCGGTGAAGCTGTCGCCCGGTACGGTGAACTCGCTGAGTGGATATCGCACCGCGTTTGATTGGATAAGCGGCCTCACCCCGGCCGACGTCGACGGCAGTCGTACTCGCGCGATCATCGCCGGGGCTGGGGTGGTTGCGTTCCTGCTGTTCGGCTACCTGGCCGTCAAGCAGCTGCCGCGTCCCTACTTGGCGCGTCGCGAACTGCCGCTCGACACCGATCGGCGCGGAGAGCTGAGGGTCGAGCCGCGGGCCGTGGAGCGGCTGGCAGAGGTCGCCGCCACCAGCGATGTCGCGGTCACCGAGGCACGGGGCCGCTACTCGGTCGACGACCTCGCGGTGGACGTCACCGTCCGGCGCGCCCGCGACGTTGCCGCGACACTCAAAGCAGCTCAGAATCGAGTCGCCGGCGCGCTGGCCCAGCACGACCTTCCCTCGATGCCCGTCAACGTCACTCTCAGCGGCTATCACCGCCGCGAAAGAAGGGAGCTTCGATGATCACCGTCAAGCACTACCTCGCCCTGTTGGGCTTCCTGTTCGTGGCCGCGTGGATCGCGTTCGACTTCGGTCACGCGGTCCTGTGCCTCGTCGGCGCCGCCGCCTTCTACCTGATCGGCGAGATCGTCCAGGGCGACCTGGACCTCGGCGAGATGCAAGCTCGCATCAGGCGACCGCCCACGTCGTCCCGCTAGCCGAGCCGAGCACGCCAACGCGCGCCCGGCGCGCCCAAGAGCCTGTCCAACAGCAGACCGTGAATGGCCAGCCCGATGACTCGATCCTCGTCCGAGCTGCCCAAGACGGCGACGTCGACGCGTTCGAGGAACTCGTGCGCCGCTACCAGGCAAGCATCTACCGCGTGGCGTTGCGGATGCTCGGCTCCCGCGCCGACGCACAGGACGCCGCCCAGGAGACGTTCGTCCGCGCCTGGCGAGCGCTGCCGCGCTTTCGCCACGACAGCACCATCAGCACCTGGCTCTACCGGATCGTGACGCGCCGAGCGTTGGACAAGATCGCCACTCGCCGGACCACAGGAACGCTTGACGAGGTCGAAGTCGAGGCCGGACCTGATCCTGCACAGGCAGCGGAGGACAGCGAGCGACTCCGTGCCGTCAGGCACGCGATCACGAACCTGCCCCTCGAGCAGCGAGCCGCGCTGGTCCTGCGCGAGTTTGAAGGTCTCTCCTATCAGGAGGTCGCCGACGTCCTCGGCGCCAGCCTCCCCGCGATCAAGGGGCGCATCCACCGCGCCCGGCTGACGATCATTCAGCAAACAAGCTCATGGCAATGACAGACCAACCAGAGGGCCTCCCGTGTGGGGTGCGGCTGGAGGAGCTCCTCGCTCAGGTCGCCGACGGCGCGCCACCCGCAGACCAAGCACACCAATCGAGCTGCCCCTACTGCCAGACGGCGCTTCGCCGCCTGCGCCGCGGCTGGGCCGGTGTGACGGAGCTCGCGCAGAAGCCGGTGAGCGTGCCCAGCCGACTGACGGCGCAGATCATGCAGCGCGTGATGGCCCTCGCCGCCCAGACAGCGGATTGCATCCTGCTGGGGCATCCCCGGGGAGAGACACGTGTGAGCCATGCGGTGGTAAGCCGGATCGCGCAGCGGCTGGCGCGCGCAGTCCCGGGCGTGATCTTTGCCTCAGCCCGAGTGGAGCCGCACAACCCCCCGCTGCCCGACCGCGTGGACTTGTCGATTCAGCTCGTGGTGACGTTGGGACCGGTCCTTCAACGCGTCGCCGATGCCGTCCGCGAGACCGTGCGGCGCCACACGCTGAAGCTGACCGGCGCCCGGATCGACCGCATCGACATCAGGATCGACGACATCGCCAGTTGACGGCATCAGGTTCCTCTGCCCTGCCGGAAGGTGGAGCGCGCCGAGAACACAGCGCGTCGAGGTGAGCGCCACAAACCTGGAGTCGGGCTCGGGCATGCCGGCGATCCGGGAGAGCTCCGCCGACTTGTGCTTTTCCCGCCGATGCGGTGGTGCTCTGTCCCCGCCAGAGGCCCTGCGGGTTCTACGTGGCGTCGATCAGGACCCTCGCGAAGAAGCGGGCCAGTGCCTCGTGTCCGTGCAGTGGTAGGACGTGTGAGACGTACTGGTCCGGGCGAACGATGACCATGCACCCCGTCTCGCGGTTCACGCCTCGCACCTCGAAGATGTCATCAGCGTTCGGCTCCGGACAGAACATCTTCTCGTAGTCGATCAGGCCGAACTTGCCCTTCCTCGGCAGGAGGACCGACGGCATCTTGTCGACGTCCAGGTCACGATGGCCCTGCTGGAAGATCGCACGCACATCGATCACCGCGTCAGGCTCGGCACCCGCCGGCGTGAAGCGTTTGATAGGAGACGCGTCCGACTCCAAGAATTCACACAGCCCCCGGGCATGTGAGCCTCCGCCCGTCGGATCATGCTGGTCAGCGAAGATGTAGACGCGCCAGGCGCCGTCCGCTCGGGCGACGTGGCCCAGGTGGAGCGGCTTGGCATCGGCCAACCGGACGACTGGGGCGGAGTGAAAGCGCATCCCGATCGGGAAGCCCTTCGCGAGGTGCTGGAACGTCGCTTCGGCGGTGATCATCGACAGGGCGTACCTGGTCGCAACCCCCGCGGTGAAGCGGCCTTGGGCGATGAAGTACTGCTGAAACTTCTCCGGTTCGGCACCCTCTCCCTCGGCCTCACGCGACTCCGCTGGGCGGCCGCGGAACCGCTCTGAGAACTCGCGGTCGAAATCGATGAGCTGCTTGGCGATGGCCCGACGTTCCTCGGAGTAGGTTTGAAGCAGCTCGGGCTTGGCCGTCCCCCTCAGCACTGAACCCAACTTCCAACCAAGGTTCCAGGTGTCTGCCATGGAAACGTTCATGCCCTGACCGGCCTTGGCGCTATGCGTGTGGCAGGCATCGCCTGCAATGAAAACCCTCGGAAGCCGGGTGGTCGTCTCCTCCACCGGCACATCGTCGAACTTGTCACAGAGACGCTGGCGGATCGCGTATACAGACCACCACCCGACGTCTTTGATCTCAACCTTGTAGGGGTGCAGGATCTGATTCGCGGCCTCGACCAGCTTCTCCGGGGTCACACTCCGGTTGTCGAGCATCGCCTTGTTGCTGACTTCGTCCAGCTCGATGTAGAGCCGCACCAGATATCCGCCCTCACGCGGGATGATGAGGATGTTGCCGTGGTTCGCGGAGTAGATGGCGCACTTGACCCGGATGTCCGGGAAGTCGGTGATAGCCAGGACGTCCATTACGCCCCAGGACTCGTTCGTCGCGTCGCCGGCCAGCTCGCGGCCGATCGCGGTCCGGATGTCGCTGCGCGAGCCGTCGCAGCCGACGACGTACTTAGCCCGGATGGTTGAGGCGTCACCCGTCTCCTGCCGTTCCTTCATGTGCTGCAGGGTGACCATCACAGGGAACTCAGACGAGCCGCTCGCATCGATCTCGACGTCACTCGCGCGCAGGCCGTAGAACGGACCCAACCTGCTCGAAGACCGCCCCATGTGATCGCGAAGGTAGGCGAGCATCCGCGCCTGGTTAACGATCACGTGCGGGAACTCCGACAAGCCCTCCTCGGTGTCCCGGACGCGCCCGGCACGCTTGATCCTGGTCCGGTCTTCTGGGTCCGGCCGCCAGAAGCAGACCTCGTTGACCCAATAGGCCTCGTTCACCAGACGAACAGCCAGACCGAACGCCTCGAACATCTCAACCGTGCGGCAGGCGACTCCGTCGGCTTGCCCCACCTCCAGCGGACCGTCCCTGCGGTCGATCACCACGGTCCTAATGTCGGGAAAATTGGCCATCTGCGCAGCCAGGACCAGACCGGCCGGACCGCACCCTACGATCAGGACGTCGACATCCTCGGGGAGCGCTCCGGGCCGCTCGGCGACGGACGGATGCGGGTCCTCGATAAACGGGTCGCCGGGCCTGTAACCGTTCAGATAGAACTGCATCGTCAATGCCCTCCTCAACGATTTGGGACCGCCGCACGGTCGGCCCTCGGGACGTGAGCCATCAGGTTCAGCCGCGCTCGTTGGTTCGCCTAGCAGGTTAAAGGTGGACCGGGCAGTTGGTCTCTGGTTGTGGATGTGTGGAGCTGCCGAGTTCGCGCCGAGACGCCGCGGACTATGTCTGCGAAGACGCTGCGAGCGTGGCTGTCGCGATGACTGTGCCCTCCCCGGAGGGCACTTGGCCGGACGGTCTTCGAGCCCTTGACGTGCGCTGATGGCGAGGGCGAGAAGATGATCGTCATCAGGATCGGGCGACCGAACCTGAGGTGCGTCGGCTGGGTCCTCGGCGAGCGTTCCGTCGTCCCGAACCCAGCTGACGAAAGCTGCAGCGTTCTCGGGGATCCGTTTCCGGAGCTTTGGGTAGGCAAGCGCGCGGCTGAGCTCGGCGATCAGTAGCTCGGAACGACCAGCTCGAACGTACCCCTCAGGTTGCGCCGATAGAGCCCCGCTGTCGGCGCCGCGGACATGGAGTCGGATCGGGTCGCCGTCTCTCAGACATGGCGTCGCGGCGACCGGTAACGACCGCTACGCGTGCGTCGAGACGACGTTGACGGCGGCGAGCTTGACCTCGGTGCCCTGACGAACGGAGTTCGGGATCTCCGCGATCTCATCAACGTGCGCAACGAGCTGCTCGAGGTCCTCGGGAGCTGCCGCTCCAGTCAGCTCCACCTGGTAGGAGACCTGTTCGGTGTCAAAGGCCGCCAATGGCTCGCCGGTTTGGAGCTCCCGCTTGAAGAGCGTGAGTCCGTCGACGCCGGCATCCGCCACATCGAGTTCCTTGACGGCGAGCTCGCGGCGGTGGAGCGGCTGATCGCCAAGCAGGCGCTGTCCTGGCCCGAGACCGCCGGTTGATGACCGTCCCCGGCGTGAACTTGATCTGCGCCGCCTCGTTCATCGCCGCGGTCGGCAACGCCAACAGGTTCCTCACCAGCCGAAAGCTCGTGGCATATCTGCGGCTTGACCCCCGCGTCAAGCAATCGGGTGAGGGGGCCAGCCCGCAGCGGGCGCATCTCCAAGCGCGGTTCCCCGGCCGCTCGCTGAGCGCTGGTCAAAGCCGCCTGGACCGCGGTCAACCAGCCAGGACCGCTGCACGCCTTCGATGAGCGAACCCGCAACCGGCGTGGTCACGGCAAGGCGACCGTCGCGACCGCCCGCAAACTCGCGATCCTGTTCTGGTGCATGCTCACGCGCTCAGAGGACTACGCCCACCAGCAGCCCTCGCTCACCAAGAAGAAGCTCAGGCGGCTCGAGATCACCGCCGGCGCCCGCAAGAACACGCGCGCCGCCGCCGGTGTCTGGTCAACCAACGACACGATGCGCCAAGCCGAGCGCGAGCTCGCGCTGCAGGCCGAAGCGTCCTACCGGCAGATGATCAAAGACCAGCAGGCGGGAGCCCCGGCGAGAAGCGTGGGCGCGAGCGCGACACCGGAGCGCGCATAAATTAGGCCCTCCAAGGGTCAAAGCCGCGCGGCAGACCGAAAGCTCCTGACGTCTGCACTTCGCTTCGTCAGTCACCCGCGCCCACCAACAACCTAGCCCGTAGCAGCGACGCCGACAAGGGCGGCGAGATCGCCGGCTGTCCAAATACCGCCCACATCGCCCCAGATCACCCCGACAACCGACCGACCAAGCTCACAGGAGGCGATCTAACGCCCTCAGCGAACCCGGCGCGACCAATCCATCGCCGAAAAAACCCGATCGCAACGACTTGATGTCATGAAGGGCCGGGCGGGCTCCGCGGCCCCGGGCGGCGTGCGCCGGCCGGGCGGCAGGAAGTCGGCCCTCCGCCCCGAACTGCACGGTTCGAGACCGCGCGGATTACGGCCGCGCGGCCGGACAATTCGAGAGGAGGACCGACCGTGAGTAACCCTACGCGCTGGGTCGGGATCGACCTGCATCGCCGGCGCTCGTTCGTGACGGCGATCAACGAGGAGGGAGAGCTGTCGTTTGCGCGCCGGATCGTCAACGATCGTGAGGCGTTCTTGGAGTTGCTGGGCGAGCCGGAGGGGACGCATGTGGCGCTTGAGGCGACCTACGGCTGGGAGTGGCTGGCGGAGCTGCTCGAGGACGCCGGCTATCTGCTGCATCTCGCGCATCCTCTGCGCACCCGGGCGATCGCCGCCGCTCGGGTGAAGACCGACGCAGTCGACGCCAAGACGCTCGCGCACTTGCTGCGCGCCGGGCTGTTGCCCGAGGCCTATATCGCTCCCAGGGAGCTGCGCGATGTGCGAACCTCTTACGCCACCGAGTCGCGCTGGTGGGAATGCGCACCGCGCTCAAGAACCGTGTGCACGGGACCCTGGCCAGGCACGGCGTCACCCATCACCACGCAGATCTGTTCGGAAAAGCTGGCCGCCAGTTTTTCGCCGTGGTCGAGCTGCGCCCGGCGCCACGCCAGCGAATGGACAGCCTCCTGTCGCTGATCGATGACCTGGACCGTGAGCTCACTGACACCACCAAGGAGATCGACCGCCAGGCCAAGGCCGACGAGCGGGTCCAGCTGCCGTGCCAGATCCACGGCATCGGCCGCTACACCGCGATGCTGATCATCGCCGAGATCGGCGACGTGCGCCGCTTCCCCACCGCCCGGCACCTCTGCGCCTGGGCCGGCCTCACCCCAACCGTGCGCAGCTCTGATAGCAAAGCCGGGCTCGGAAACATCTCCCCTCAGGGATCATCAATCCTGCGCTGGGCCGTCGTCGAAGCCGCTACCCACGTCGTCACCGGCGGCGGACCGCTGCGCGAGCAGTTCGAGCGGATCGCCAAACGCCGCGGCCGCAAGGTTGCCCGCGTCGCGGTCGCCCGGCAGATCCTCACACTCTGCTACTACGGGCTGCGCGACGGTGAGATCCGCTACCTGAAAACCTCGCATCCCGGCGAGCCCCATGAAAGTCTTGACGACTCCGCCACTGCAGAGCCTGTCAGCGCACTTGATCGTGCTCCCGGGCCGGGAACCCAACCTTGTGCACGCCCGGGCGAGCTCGTTCCTATGTCTGGCCTCCCTCACGAGGACGGCCGCCCACTTGATTGAGCCCCCGAGCACCGCACGACACTCTGGCCGAACCGCGCGACCGAATGGATGACTGGACTCACATCCCAGACCGGAACGCAACCAGCGAACCGGCACCCAACCACCCGGGCCCCATGACCTTGACATCACCGGGCCCTTCATGGATGACTTTCATCGGTCGATCAAAGCGGAGCCTGAGTGTCTTGCAGCGGTTCGGTGAAAGCCCAGGGCGGGGTCAGGATGAGCGCCGATCAGGCACTTGCCGTTGCGTGCGGGGGGGTCGTAGCTTTATGGAGTTTTTATGTTCGGGTCTCGCCCTGAGAGTAGGCTGCTGTGGCAGGACAGCTGGGGGTGTCGGGACCATAAGGAGGGGCGAAGTGATGGGAGAGATTGTCCGGGGCACCCGGAGAAGAGTTACTGCCGTAACCGTGGTGGTCGGCGCGGCGCTTGTGCTCGGGCTGGGCACCGCGGCGGCCACGGGGAGCCATGTTGTGCCGCCGGGCGGGAGGGTAGCGGGGTCAGGGTACGCGTTTTGGCTGAAGTGGCAGTGGCAGTTCCAGTTCGCCCACACTCCGCCGTACACGGCCTGCCAGACGGTTACCGTCAATGGGCACAAGGTGGGGTATCTCGGGATCAAGTCGATTGCTCCCGCCACCACCACGTACACGTGTAGTGAGCCTGCTGGTCGGCCGCTTTATTTCATCGAGCTCAGTGCAGAGTGCTCGACGTTCCATGGCGATCACCTCACCTACGGCACAAGCAACTCGCAGCTGAAGAAGTGCGCGCGAGCGGAGTTCAGGGGCGGGACCCCGACAATCCACACCACGATTGATGGCCGTGCGGTGGACGTAATGAAGTTGGTCGCGGCGTCGCCGGTATATCGGGTCTTTAACGCCAAGAACAACTTCGTCACATCAAAGAAGCGGCCGGGGCGCTCCGCGGCCTACGGCCCGGGGCTGCTCCTCGCCGGGCTGTCGAAGGGCACGCACGTCGTACACAGCGTCGCGAAAGTCACCCAGCCGGTCAGGGCGAGGTGGGAGTACACCTGGACGGTCACGGTCCACTAGCGATCAGGCCGTAGCGACTGGGCAGAGGCTTCGCTCGGCGGGGCCTCTGCAAGCTCAAGTAGGGTGACCGGCGTGCCGGATCGCCGCCTCCGCGCGAGGAGCGGCGACCGCGCGAATCGTGAGACTGCCCCTCCGGGCTAGAAGCAGCACAGATCCCCGACTGCGCCGGACTCCCGCAAACGCCCGGCGAAGCGAGACTCTGCGAGCCGCCGAGCAACGCTGATGCATCGGAACGCACGGGACAGTCTGCTCCCAGGATCGCGAGGCTCCTCCTTGACCGGCTCAATTGGGCAGCCCGCGTGAAACGGCACGACCATGCCGCGGTGAACAGCGGGGCTGAGAACGCCGCCCTGCCTGGCGAAGCACCAGTGGTTGGTCGAGGCGCCCGTACGTTTGCTCGACGAGCTGGGGCGCGGCCACCAGCAAGCGGCGCCAGCCATCGAAGCGGGAGACCGCTCGAGCTCTACCGCGCTCCTGCTCGGGACGACTTCCGACACTCTGACCCCGGGCCGTTCCTCCTGGCGCGCGAGACTGTCGAGAATTGTCCGAAGCAGCGACGAGATCAGCGACGCCGACGGCTGCTGCTCACGCAGGCGAAGCAAGGGCTTCGGCGCTGGCCGCGCAAGGCGGGTCTTCCATCAAAGCGAACGAGAGCGGTGGGTTTCAAGAAGTTCACGCTCAACGCGGAGAGCAAGCCCTCGATTTGCGCACCGGATGGGGTCACCCGAACGGGATGATGACGAGTCGCTTGCCCGCGCGCACGCTGAGGCGGCTAGTAGCTGATGCGAGGGATCGGCTTTTGACCACCTCACCGCAACGGTGCGCCCGGGCAGGTTGTGGGCGCGCACCAGGAGAGAGGAGACGCCAAATGGCGGACAACATAGGGCATCCAACCGAACGCAACGATCCCCGGGAGGTTCCGTTGCCGTCATACCTATCTCGACGCCGTTTCATACGGAACGCTGGTGTGGCCGGTCTGGGGGCGACGGCCGGCGTGGCCGTCGGACCGGTCGCCGTGAGCGAGGCCACCGAATCGCGCCCGACGACCGGGCAACACGCGCTTGGCCTGCTGCTGGCAGGGAACCGCCGCTGGGTCACTGGACGGGTCCGCCACCCGCACCAGTCGATCAGGCGCCGCATGTCCCTGAC
This sequence comes from uncultured Solirubrobacterales bacterium, assembly GCA_963723675.1. Classification (GTDB taxonomy): domain Bacteria; phylum Actinomycetota; class Thermoleophilia; order Solirubrobacterales; family Solirubrobacteraceae; genus Palsa-465. The sequence continues at coordinate 1,254,208 of CAVRRW010000001.1, forward strand.
GCAGAGCCAGTCCCCTTTCGCGGTGGTCTTCTCCTGCATCGACTCTCGCGTGCCACCCGAGCTCGTGTTCGACCGTGGACTCGGTGACATGTTCGTGATCCGCACCGGTGCGCAAACCGTCGATGATGTCACCCTCGGTAGCGTCGAGTTCGGACCAGAAGAGAACGGGACGCCGCTAATACTCGTCCTCGGCCACCAGCGCTGCGGGGCTGTCATCGCCGCGATCAACGCAATCCAGAACCATGGGCACGCACCCGGCCACATCCAGGCCGTCGTGGACGCGCTCAAGCCCGCCTACAACGTGGCCATCCACCAGTCGGGCGACCTCGTCGACAACATGGTCCGCGCCCAGACAAAACTGACCGTGGCGCTCCTCAAGAGCGACCCGGTGCTCGCCGAGCGTGTCCACGCCGGCGAGCTGATGATCGTCGGCGGCCGCTACAGCCTCGACACCGGAGGAGTCGAGATCATCGCCTAGCTGCGGGCCGCGATGGCCATCATGGGCTGTTTTCTGAGCCTGGCAGGCCGTGAGCACCCCAACGGCGTGCAACCCGCCGGCGCGGCCTCACTGGGAAAGGTCAGACGAGCCCTTCTCGAGCACTCCGAGCTTTACCTTCTCGATCTGCGGCTCGATGCCATTGGCATTACAGAACTCCAAGTATGCGTGGTAAGCCCCGCTAAAGGCGCCGGTCGGCACGCAATCGTCTACGACGATCCTTCCCCCAGGAATGAGTGCCGGGTAGATTCCCTCCAACGCGGCCTTTACAGGGCGATATAGATCCACGTCGATCAGGGCAAAGGCAATCGGGACGTAATGCGAGTAGTCGACCAACGTGGCGTCGGCGACGACAGCACGGACCCGCGTAATCCGGTTGGCCTTCATCCGGTGGTCGAACGAATCCTTGGTGCCGCTTCGGAAGATCTTCCGCAGGGCCTCGATCGAGTCATTACCGCGTTGCGTTTCCACAGCAATGTCGGCGTCCGTGAATCCCGTAAACGTGTCGATCGCGTAGTACGGTGGATTCGCCTCGATCGCGTCCAGCCACCAGTTCAGGTACGTGGTCGTGTGTCCCACCGAACAGCCGACTTCCAGCACGCTTCCTTCGGCCTTAACCGCGTCTTCCAGCGCCTGGCCGATAAATGCCAGCTGCGGCGGCGTGAACATAAACCTCGGATGGGGCGGATTGAAGAGTCGCCGGGCAGGACTGCGAAGCAGCAGCCGCTGAATAACGCGCCGTAGCCGAACCGACCTACGTAGGAAGTCCGCGGCATGCTGCACTAGGCCATCCTCGCCAAGAACAGGTCTCATACGGTCACGCGTATCCGGAGTCGACGGTTCAGTCGGACAGTGCATCATGCTACCAGACGGTGTAGAGCCACCATGTCGCTTACCACTACGATGGCGCTGGCGGGTCACAGAGCGCCACGCACACGCGGCGTTGGTGGACTGGTTGATGCACGAGGGCTGGCGACATGCGGGTATGGGCGACGTCTGGTTCGTTCACCCCCTCACGATGCCGGACCCCCCGATCGGGAGCAGAGCGACGCCACCCGAGCAGCTAGACTACTTCCTGCGGAAAAACTGAGGGGGTTGTGAGGCGGCTTTTCCGTCCGGCTTGACGGTGAGAATTCTGTGCGCGTGCAGGGTTTTCTCGTCGAAAGGAGTGAGTGTGCTGACGCTCTTGGCCGGTCAGCCGGAGTGCCTGTGGGACGACGCGTTGCCGCTCGAGGTAAAGGAACTGCCGGAGGATCTGGCGGCGTTGGATGTGTTGTTGTCCGATCACGAGTTGATGTGGCCGCTGGTGGAGCGCTGGCGGCGGGAGTTCGAGCAGACCGGGCGGGCGGTGTTGACGGAGGGCCGGCCGACGATCGCGCTCGAGACCTATGTCCGTTTGATGGTGCTCAAGCAGCGGTATCGGTGGGGTTACCGGACGCTGGTGGCGGAGGTGTCGGACTCGATTCATCTGCGGCGGTTCTGTCGGATCTCGTTGACCGAGCGGGTGCCGGACGAGTCAACCGTGCGCAAGCTGACCCGGCGGATCGGGTCCGAGACGGTGGCGGAGTTGACGCGGGCGTTGATCTCAAAGGCGACGCGGGAGAAGCGGTTTCGGCCGCGGGCGGTGCGGATCGACTCGACCGTGATCGAGGCCGATGTGAAGTATCCGACGGACTCAGGGCTGGCCTTCGCCGGGGTCAGGACACTGGCGCGGGAGGGTCGCAAGCTCGCCAGGCTGATTGGCGAGCAGAAGCGGCGGGTGCGGGACCGGTCGCGGTCGATGGGCCGCAAGCTGCGGGCGATCTCGCGCACGATCCGTCGGCGCTCGGGGGAGGCCAAGGCCGAGGTGCTGAAGCTGACCAGCGAGACTGGGGAGCTGTTGGAACGCTCGATCAAGGAGACCCGCCGGCTCGCGGCGGTCGCCAAACGCAAGGCGCGAGGGCGTGGCGCGAGGGCGAAGCTGAAGGCCGCTCGCGAGCTGGAGGAGCTGGCGGATCGGTGCGAGAAGGTGGCTCGGCAGATCCGCCAGCGCGTTCAGGGCGAGCCGATCGCCGACCGGATCGTGTCGCTGTCAGATCCCGACGCGAGGCCGATCCGCAAGGGCAAGCTTGGCAAGCCCACGGAATTCGGCTTCGTGAGCCAGCTGGCGGAGGTGACGGAGAACACCAAGCCCGGCGCGCGGGGGCTGATCCTGCCCGCCTCGACCGAGCTGGGCAACCCAAGCGAGACCACGCTGCTGCCGGGCACCGTGGCCGAGCTCACACGGCTCGGGATCTCCCCGCGCGAGGTCGCGCTCGACGGTGGGTTCATGCCCATTCCCACCAACAGCGCGCTCGCGGACCTGGCGCCCAAGACTGTGTTCATCGCTGGCCGCCAGGACCCAGCCTCCAAGCGCACGCAGCGGCGGTTGCGGCGCTACCGAACGGGCGAGGAGGGCCGGGTCAGCCACCTCAAGCGCCGCTACGGCCTGGACCGATCCCGCCTGAAGGGCGACCAGGGCCGGCAGATCTGGACTGAGTGGGCGATCCTCGCCTACAACACCGACACCCTCGCCGTCCGGACCCGGTGAAACACTCCCAACCGCTCCTTCGACAAGAGCAAACCCTCCACGTACGAACGGCCGCGCACTGACCTCCGCGCGGCCGTTTCGTTGATCAAGAGTTATTCCGCGGCAAGTACGAGGGCGTCCGCTTAACTGTGTAGGCGGGGTTTGTAGTTAATGATACCAAAGTGACTCTCTGAGTGTTCACAACTGACAGTCAGTTTGCAGTGTCAGGTACGCGGTCACCGAAGTGGATCTTGAACGCCAGCAGCGCGGTCGTCCAGTTCCGGGTGCGCGTCCATTGCGGGACCGCGTTCTGCAAGGCGAGGTAGACGAGCTTTCGGGCGGCGTCGTCATTGGGGAAGCTGCCTTTCGTCTTGATCGCCTTGCGCAGCTGGCGGTTGAGGGCCTCGATAGCGTTCGTCGTGTAGATCACGCGGCGGACCTCGGCGGGGAACGCGAGAAACGGAATCACGTACTCCCACGCGTTCAGCCAGGCCTGCGTGATGACGGGGAACCGTTGGCCCCACTTCTCGTCGAACGCCTCGAGCTCGGCTTGGGCCTGGTCGGCGTCCTTGGCGGTGTAGATCGGCTTCAGGTCGCGGGCGACCTGCTCACGCTCGCGCCGCGGGACGTACTTCAGGCTCGAGCGGATCAGATGAACCAGACACGTTTGGACGGTCGTGCGCGGGAAGATCGCCTCGATCGCCTCGGGGAAGCCGGTCAGCCCGTCGACGCAGCAGATCAGGATGTCCCGAACACCGCGGGTCTTCAGGTCATTGAGGACCTGCATCCAGAACTTCGCGCCCTCGGCCTCCTGGAACCACATGCCCAGCACGTCCCGGTCACCGTCGAGCGTCACGCCCAGAGCGAGGTACAGCGCGCGGCGCTGCACGCTGCCGCCCTCGCGGATCTTGATGACCATGCAGTCCAGGAACACGATCGGGTAGATGTCCTCTAGCGGCCGCTTGGCCCAGTCGCGCACGTCGTCCATGACCGCATCGGTGACGCGCGAGATCAGGTCGCGGCCGACCTTCACGCCGTAGATCTCCTGCAGGTGCGCCTCGATGTCCCGCGTCGAGACCCCGCGGCTGTAGAGCGCCAGGATCTTGCCGTCAAACCCGACGAACCGCCGCTGGCGCTTTTTGACGATCTTCGGCTCAAAGCTGCCGTCCCGGTCTCGGGGGGCATCGATCCCGACCTTCCCGTGCTCGCAGATCAGCGTCTTCGGCGAGGTCCCGTTACGTTGGTTGGCGCCGCCGCCGGGCGGCTCGCAGTGCGGCTCGAAGCCGACGTGGTCGGTCAGCTCGACCTCCATCGCCCGCTCCACCAGCCGCCGGGTCAACTCGGCCAGCAGCCCGCCCGGCCCAGCGATCTCCTCCTCCGTGCTCGCGCCGGCCAACAGCTCGTCGATCACCTCATCCGGGATCCGCTCGCCGTCACGCCGCTTGACCATCTCGCGCAGTCTCGCGCGATCCACGGCGTCATCGACCACCACGCTGCTGAGCTCAGAACGTCGCTGGGTTCTCGACGGGGTCGCCGGCGGCTCGCCCAAGGGCTCCCCGCCGGCTCCCCCCGGCTCAAAGACCCTCGCTCGAACATCCGATCTATCTGTAGTTGAAGGCATGAACGTCTCCTTCGTTCGTGCCTACACAATTCCTAGGACACTCCCGCAAGTAGATTAAGCGCGCGATTCTGCGCCACCAAACCCGTGGAACTCATTTCTTCAGTAGTCGTCGAAGTTCGCGATGCAGCTCACCCACGTCTTCGACTTGTTCTAGTTCCTTCGGCACTTCGATGACGTTAGCGGTCTGTTCGGGCCCAGCGATCGGGCCACCAACTCCCGCACCCGGTCTTCCTTCAACATCATGGTGGGCCGTGCCAACTATCTCCCCAGCCTTATCTGTAATGACAGTCATCTTCATGGCCGTCTCCTTACTCCCTATCCATATCTAACTCAGCAAGAGCGATCATTGGTTGATTGGTAGATCGCTGAAGAGGATGAATTCCAGCATGAACGGCACATCAATTGTGCTCTCGTTCCTGATCTTGAACTCGTAAAAAACCTCCGGCGCATGGTCATCGCCAGGGCCACCGCGGCTCTTCGCGAAGTCGAAAATCACGAGCTTGTTCTTGGCCGCATTATTCCCGCCTTGCGCTGGCCCTTTCGGCAGTGCTCGAAAGACGATAGGACCTTGATTCGGACCCGTTCCTGGGGCATGATCCGTAAAAAAGTTCCAGTTCCACCACTGCGTTTGACCAGCTGCGATCGAGAACCCGCGATCAATTTGCCAACGTACCGGCATTGTTGCCCCTTTCCTTGATCGAAAACTAAGCGTACTCCTCGGGCCGTGTGAGCGCACGCCCCCGCGCGCAGCAGGTTCGCAAATACGCATTGGCGGCCGGAGTGCCGGTCGGTTCGGTACGGCTAGGACTCGTCGACATGGCTGTGACGCTCGCCCCTCCCGCGCGCTACGACCGCAAGCTCTCAGCCCGGATCTTGCGTTAACGTCGACGCCCCGATTGGGTTGGGCGTTTGAACGTCCGGTGTGATCGCGATTCTCGGGCTTGCGGAAGGTCCTGATCCCGAGCTTGGAGGTTCACCTTGAAGGTGACGCGCGTGGAGAGCGTTCTTTCACGATAGATGTCGCGGCGGACGGATAGGGTTTGGTCTCGCACGCGGGCGCGGCGCTTTTGGCCCGTGGTCGCCGACCGGGTCGGCCTGACCCGGGAGCTATCGACGCCGCTTGAGGGGGTGCGCGAGCGGCGTGGCCGCCATGGCCCGGGTCGGTGATCCGCGATCTGGCGTCATGCTGGCCGACGGGGGGGATTGTCTTTCGGACCTGCGGGCGATGCGCGATCAGCAGCCGCTATTCGGGCCGGTCGCCTCTGACTCGACCGCGTTTCGGCTGATCGACGGGATCGACGAGAGCCCGGACTGCTTGACGAGCTGCGGCGTGCGCGTGCTCGCGCACGGGAGCGGACGTGGGAGCTCGGTGTGCGCCGGAGCGGATCGTGATCGACATCGACGCGACGCTGATCACGCTCACACCGAGAAAGAGGGAGCGGCGGTCAACTTCAAGTCCGGGTTCGGGTCATCCGCTGCTGGCGTATCTGGATGAGAGCCACGAGGCGCTGGCCGGGATGCTCCGGCCGGGTGGCGCGCCCGCTCACTCAGCCCAAGCGCAGATCGAAGTGCTCAACCAGGCGCTGGCGCAGCTTCCGGTCGAGGTGGTCTCCGACCTGGACACCGACATCGTGATGCGGATCGAGGCCGCCGGCGCTGCCACCACGCTGTGCCAGGCCGCCCAGGACGCCGGGATCAACTTTCTCGTCGGGCTCGATCTGTTCACTGGCGTGCGCGAGGCGATCCTCTCCCTACCCGAGGATGCTTGGTGCCAAGCAATCCGCCAGCATGGCACCGAGCGCGAGGGCGCGCAGATCGCCGTGATTACCTACGTCGACCGGCTCGACCTGACCCCGTGGCCCGACGGCTCGCGGGTGATCGTCCGTGGCGAGCGCCCTCACCCTGGCGCGCAGCTGACATTCACCGACCACGAAGGCCACCGCTTTCAGCCACGCTCACCGATCTGGAGGGCGACGCGGTCGAGATCGAGCGCCTGCATCGCGGCCGAACGCCGGGTTCGCATCCGCGCCGCCAAGCAGACCGGGATCGAGAACCTCCCCTTCCGCGAGTTCGCGCTGAACGCCATCTGGCTCGAGCTTTCGATGATCGCCCAGGACCTGATCGCCTGGACCCAGAGCCTGTGCCTGCGGGGCGAGCTGGCGATCTGCGAGCCCAAAGCGCTTCGCTACCGTAATGCCGACCTTGCGTTCATGCCGACGTCGGCATGGCTACCGGCTGCTGCACACCGCGGGCCGGCTCGCGTTCCACGCCCGGCGCGCTGTCCTGCGCCTCCAAGCCGGCTGGTCATGGGCCCCACAGCTCGCCGCCGGCGCCCACCCGGTTCGAGACACTCGCTCGCTCGAGGAACTTCTTCTTCTCTGTCGATGTTGAAGGCATGACGCTCCAGTTCGTCCATGCCTACACGATCCTCGGACACTCCCTGGGAGATCGGACGAGACCCTCCGGAACCGACGGCGTTCGTTGAGGGCTGGTTGCGGCGTCTTGCATTGCCCTAGAACGAGGCGTGCGGCGGTGGCGACGCTTATGGGAGAGTCAGGCGACCGCCCGGAACGTCTGGGACGACCTCGCAGGGCCGCCGACGGACTCCCGTGGTGTAGCGATCAGCCGCCCGGGGGGCCCGGTCATGCGTTGGGTACAAGTAATGTCACACGCGGCTGTCGCCGTGAGTTAGGGTTTGCGCAGCGGCCATCCCCGGCAGGCGCCGGGAAGAAAGGAGGACCCGAATGATGACTTTGCCCGACACGCTTGTCGATAACACCGAGTTCGATCTCGATGTCAGGCTTCAAGCCGTGGCCCGGCGCGTCTGGGATGAGCGGGAGGAGCCGCCGAAGCCTGGCCCCGAGGGCACGGTGACGTGCTCGTGTCCGCCATGTGGGACCGGGATTACGTGCCAGTGCGTTAGCTAGGCGCCGGGGCTGACGGGGTTCCCCGCGCCGGCGGCGGGGCATTACCGCACGGCGGGCGCGCACAGCCTTGGCAAGGGCATGGGGGAAAAGAGGAGGGCTGGTTGGGCCTGCCCAGACATGCCTCTCGACGACACTGAGACGCGGAGGCGCCAGGCCCACTGAGACTCATGAGAGCAGCAGCGCGCGATCCCACCCAGGGTCCGTCTCCGTAGCCGCGGCGAACAGCACGAGAGCGGGCCCGGCTGCCCCGTCCAGCAGGGTGGCGTCGACCTCCGCTCCCCGGAGGTCGCGCAGCCGCCCCTCGGCGCGGTAGCCGAATGGGGCTTCCGGATCGAACCGCTCGACCAGCTCAAGGCACAACATCCGCGCCTCGCGCGACAGGTCCTCAGCGCCGCTGTCCGCCACCATGCGCAGCGTGACCTGCGTCAGGCCGGCTGTGCCGTGGCACAACGTGGCCGCGTGGAGCGGTTGCTCCGTTCGCTGGAAATCGAGCGCCGCTCGCAGGGCCCGCTCGGCCAGTCGGGCGAGCTTTGGCTCGTCCAGGGCGTTGCCTGCCAGCCAGAGGGTGCGGGCGACTCCGGCGTTCCCGTAGCACCACCCAGGCGGGGCAGACGGCTGCCGGTTCGCCCTTGACATCTCGCCGAGCGGAATCGTGGCGGGCCATTCGGGCCCGAAGCGGCCGGGCCGACGCTGACCCGCCACCCAGTCGGCCAACCGTCGGACCGCGTCCACTTGCCCGCGGACCTCCACGCCCTCGGCCAGCGCGAGCGACATCAGCGCCAGCGACCCAGGCGCCCCGTGTGCGACCCCGCAGTTCAGATTGCCGTCGGGCGCGCCCTGGCGCATGCCCTCGTGAAGGTGCTCGGGCGGCGTCGCCCACCGTGGTGTGCCGCCGGTGTCGCGCATGAGATCGACAAGCGCGGCAAGGGTCTCTTCGAGTGCGGCGCGCGGTGCGGACAGGAAGCGTCGGCCGAGCAGGTAGGCGCCGATTCCAGTGATCCCCGAGATCAGGTCCCACGCCCGCACCGGCAGTCCATTCGTAGGGGTGAGCATGGCGCGGCTTGCGGCGACACCGCCGGCGATCGCGTCGTCGATCGACGTAAGTGTTGTGCCGTACCGCGTGCGTCCGGCGGCCAGTCGCTGTGCGGCGAAGCCAAGTCCTCCGACCCCGTCAAAGAGGCCGAGTGGCGCTCCGTCGTGCTCGGCCGCCCGCGCCGCCCCGCTGAGGTGGACGTGGCCTGTGCGGTCCCAGCTCGTGTCAGGAAGTAACCGATCGACCTGTCCGCAAACGAGCGCGATGCTCGCGTCCGCCGAGCCGAGACCGGCCGCGGAGCGTTCCAGCGCCACATGCTCGCGCGCTGCGAGCCTCGAGGCGACCTCGAGGGCCACGGCTCGCGCCCGTTCGGCCTCGGCGCCCGTCAGTACCGGCCGCCAGGTCATCTGAGCGGCGCGCGAGCGAGGCTCACCCGGGTGCGCTCTAACAGTCCGAGAGCGCGACGCTCGGCGCGGCTGTCGAGCCCGAGCAGGCGGTTGCAGTGCATGTGGACGAAGCTCGCAAGCACGTCGTCGATAGGCGGCCATTCAATCGCACCCTGGGCCCGAAGCGTGGCGAGGCGCTCCCCGTGTGGGCGCAGCTCGCGGATGAAGCTCTCGAGCAGCGGCGCGAGTGACTCGTGTTCTGTGCCCCGCGAGCCGAGCAGCGACCGCAGCTCGTCTTTGTGCTCGCGCCACTCGGCTGCCACATCGTGTCGCGACAGCACATGGCCCGCGCACCAGCGGAGCCGGGCTTCGGCATCAAGGCCAAGTCCTTCGAGCAGGCAATCGAGCGTAAGCACACAGACCAGCTCTCGCGGGACGGCGACCGCGCGGGACAAGTCGAGCCGTACGAGCTCGACCACCGCGTCGCTATCGACGCCGAACACGGCCTCGGCCACTTCCATACCCGGCTCACCGCCGTAGCGCTCAAGCTCGCGCTCGTACGTGTCGACGGCGAACGTCTGACACGCGCCCCGGTCCATCTGATCCGACGACCACGCGTAGAGACGCGGCGTGAGCTCCGCTGTGAGCCTAAGCGGCTCGCCGTGAAAGCGCACGCGCAAGTGCGGGCGCTCATCCCGGTAGCGGATGAAGAACCAGCCGTCGGCGATACCGCAGGCAAGCGCTTCCCGGGCGATCTCGCCGAGGGGCCCGGCCACGAGCTGATCGGCGATCGTGCTATCCGCATACAGCTTTGCGTATAGCCATTCGCTCCCGGGTGCCCGAACACGGGCCTTGGGGGACGGCGACGCCAACCGGGCGGGCGGGCGCGCGCCATCGGAACGCGCGTCGTCGAGGGACGCCCCGTCGCGCGCGAGCGGAACGGCGAGCTCGACCAGAAAGCGTCCTTCGCGTCCCGGGAGCCAGGCGTCGTCGATGCCAGGGAGCGCTTCCTGGAGGACAACCTCCCTCACTCCGTCTGGCGAACGCACTATCTCCCTGAGGAGCTCAACCTGCTGAGAATCGTCGAGATCGAGCAGCAGCCGATTGTCCCCCTGCGCCGCGAACACCCTACGGGGCAGTCGCCAGCGAGCACGCCAGGACTCAAGGGTCGAGGCGAAGCCATCCGACGAATCGGGGTCGAGGTCGCCGGTGCCGAACGGCAGTCGCCAGCTGGCGGGGCTCAGCACGGTACGGCCCGTCTCGACGCGAGGCAGCCTCGGCAGTTGCCCCGCGACACCCCACTCAAACGACGTGAGCGCCGGCCGGCCGGCGAGCCGCATCTGGGCCAGAAACGCGCAGACCGCGGGAGCCATCGTCGGATTGAGCATGTGACCCTCACAGACCTCGACGTACGTGCCGCCCTTCGGCCAGCGCAGGTAGAACGCCTCGTCGCGCACTCCGACCACGAGCTCATCGACCGGGATCACACGCTCCCGTTGCACGCCGGGTGAAACGCCCACCACGATCTCGTGGCTTCGCGTCGCCGGGCGGATCATCACGTTGCCCAGCCGGACTCGCTCGGGGCTGTACACAAGCTCCGCGCAAACCGATTCGTGCCCGCCCGCCTCTTGCCGCCGCGCGGCCTCAACCATCGCACGATCGCCGTGTCCACCGAAGAGATAGGCGAACCGACCGAGGATCCGTCCCGCGGCAGGAGAGCCGATCAACGGCGACACGACTACGCGAAACTCGCCCGCGTCGAGCGCCTCGCGCGAGTTGGCGGCCACGAAGACCGCCAGCTCGATAGTCGCCGGTAGCAGCTCCGGGCGCGGGCCGGTGTCGAGCTCGTCAATCGTCCTGGGATCGAGCTCGACCGAAAGCTCCCCGGAGCGCAGCGCCGATGCAGCAATCTCGAGGAGGCGGCGGTTGCGACGCTGGGTCTTCTCCTCGACGGGGCGGTCCTTCGCGGTGCCCGCGCCGAGATCCAACGGCCCGAGGCCCACCCCCGGCCGCACGAGTTCAATCAGGGGCACCTCGGTGGCCGCGGAGTAGCGCTCGACGAAACGATCGCGGTAGGAGTTGAGGGCGAGGGAACCCGCGTGCAGAGGCGAGACGCGGAGCAGCAGCTCGGCCGCTCGCGCCGTCTCCTCCCCCACCGCGCGCGCGATCCGCTCGCCCGCGAGCGGCCTCATCATGTCCACCCGTACAGGCGCCTCCTCGGGAGGCGCCGCCGCCACCGCGCGCGCAGTCCGTAGAAGGGCGGCAAACTGCTCGGCGCCGTCCGCGGCATCCAAGAGCTGCCAGCGCTCGCACGCCGCGATCGCTACGGCAAGCCGGTCGCGCTCGTCGCGAGCGGCGACGAGCCGGTCCAGCCTGGAGAGGAGGTAGCGGGCCGGATCGCCCCGGGTCAGCGGAGGCCGAAGCTCGGTCATGAGCAGCCCTTCCCGCAAGAGGCTGTGGATGAGCTCCGCGATCCGAGGCCCGGCATCCGGGAAGTCCTCCGCGAGGGCACCCGCCAGCTCGGCGAAGGCCGTCGGAGCTTTGCGACACAGCTCGAGCGCGCTGAGCACGGGGCGGGTTGCGCGCACCGATACCTCAAAAGCGTCGCTGCCGGCGCCAAGCCGCTCGGGCAGGACAGCCCTGCCGGCCCGCACGATGACCGTCGGATGGGTCTCAAGCCGGAGCTCGCGCACGACCTCCGGTCGGCCCTCGAGCTCGTCGATCAGCGCGGCGAGCAGGCCCATGTCGAGCCGGGCCCTCACCACCTCTTCGGAGCTCAGCTCAAGGTCGGTCCTCTTGTTCCATCGCCCGAGCGACACGGCCGCGTTCAAGCCGTAGGGCGTGGGGCGCGTGGACATGCGGATGAGGTAGCGGAGCACCGCCAGCCGCCATCGACGCAAGGCCGACAGACGGGACGGCGGACGACTCAGCTGCTCGAAGAGCGACTGGGAAGCGACGGCCATCGCCCGCCGCACCACCGGATCGTGCACCACCGACGGAAGCTCCGCCTCGTGCCCCAGCTCGCAACCGCCCCGGAGCTCCAGGTAGCGCTCAACCGGCAGCAACGGCGACCGCACCAGAACCCACTCCAAGGGCTCATACCACCCGACCGCGCGCGTGTCGCTGTCGAGCTCATGCAGCTGTTCCGATGCAGAAGCGCGAGCCACTGGCGCCACCATAAACGAGCTCCCGGTTCCCGCTCCATGCAACGCACTTGGCCAAGAATGGTCGGTGGTGAGAAACACGCGCGGCTGGCACCAGCATCGGCTGCGTTTCTGGCCGTTGCTCTGCGCGAATTACGTTGAGCAGACGCTCGCTGCCGCCACTGAGCCCTACCGAATGCTGTTCACCGTCGCCGCGCTTACCGGCGCACGCGTGTCCGAGCTCGGCGGGCTCACCTGGGCCGATGTCCGCCTCGACGAGCTCGACGACGCGGAGATCACGTTTGCGTACCAGGTCGACCGGCAGGGCAACCGACTGCCGACCAAGACCGACGGCTCCGCCCGTACCGTCCCGATCCCACGGGAGCTGGCGCTGATCGTCGCGCGGCACAAGCTCGCCTCACGCGACGTGAGTCCTGAGGCGTTCGTGTTCGCCACTTGCTCAGGCCGTGCGCTGTCCCAGCGGAACGTCGCCGTGCACTTCGCAAGGCACAGCATCGCGCGACGGACGAGCACGGACAGCCGACGTTTCCGGTCCTGCACCAAGCAGACGCGTCGGGCAGTCCGATCCCGGCGCCGGCTGGCTCGGTGCCATCGATGCACTCGTTCCGGCACACCGTCGCCTCTCGGGCGCTGCTGGCGGGCGAGAGCGTGGAGACGGTGTCTTCATACTGCACTTCCTGCAACGGTTTCTTGCGTTCGTGGCTTGATTCGGATGGAGTCTGCGATCCGCTTGCGGCAGGCCGCTTCGATCTCGTCACTGAAGGTGATGGCGAACTTGCGCTGGCCGATGCGGCGGGCTTGGAGCTTGCCGGTCTTGATCCACCTGTAGATGACAGAGTCGCCGACTTTGAGTCGCCTTGCGAGTTCCTCGACGCCGATCTCGCCGTCGGTCGGGTTCGGTTTGGGGAGCTGGTTGCGCCAGCGCATCCAGCGGACGCTGTCCTCGGTGAACGGGCGGCCTGAGCCGGTGAGGTAGCCGGCCTGGTTGAGGTGGTCGGCGAGCTGCTGGGCGGTGTGGGTGGGGCCGAGCTGGCGCATGATCTCGCGCACGGCTTGGGCGCGTTGCCTGCGGACCGCATCGGGACGTAGCACCGTGAGCTGCTCGGCTGCGCCGGATTGCCAGCGGATGCCAACCTTGATCTGTGGCGTGTCCGGAGCGAAGGTGAGCGTGACGTCGGCGATCAGGGCGCGGAGCAGCCGCTTGCGATCGCGGTGGGTGGTTGTTGGTGCAGCCCAGAGGCGTGGCAGGTCGCGGGCGAGCGCCTCGATGTCGGCGCGTGCGGGCAGGGGTGACTGGGCGGCCTGACGGGCGAGTTCAGCTTCGGCGTCTTGGAGCTCGCGCAGCTTGGTCTCCCAGCGGGTCTCGAGCGTGCGCGCCACCAGCCGGTTATCTGGGTCGCATTGGTGGAATGCGCGCTCGGCACGGGCGGCCTGGTAGCGGGCGCGCTCGACGCGCAGCTCGACCGCGCGAGTCGCGCGCGCGCGCCGGTCGGTGACCGTGTCGGTGGCCTTGAGCGCGAGCTCGATCTGCTCGGGCGCGACGGCGGCGAGCAGCCGCTCGGTGACCGCCTGATCGATCACCTCGCCCATCACTCCTTGGCAGCCGGGGGTGGCGATCTGCTCGACGCGGCTCCACTTGCAGTCGTAGATCGGCCGGCCCTCGCTGGTGTAGGAGGCCGCCAGCGAGCGCCCGCAAGAGCCGCAGCGGACGATTCCTTGAAGCAGCGCCCGGCCCTCGCGTACCGGCCGGGCGCCCTGGAAGGTGCGGTTTGACTTCAGCCGCTGCTCGTTGGCGAGGTATTGCTCCCAGGTGATGTAGCCGGGGTGATGGTCATGGATCACGATGCCCCACTGTTCGCGCGGCAGGATCGTGGTCCTCTTGCGGATCGTGCCGTCAGGCTCGACCCCGCGACGGCTCTTGCGGCGCCCGAACACGTAGGCGCCGGCGTAGCACGGATTCTGCAGCACGGTCAGCGCGCGACTGTGAGTCAAAGAGACCCAGCGCAGCTGCCCGGCCCACGCGCCGCCGTAGGCGCGGGCCGGGAACAGCCTCGGACGGTAGGCGCGCACCAGCGTGTAGGCCGAGCCGGCCTGCTCAAAGCAGCAGAACACGTCGGCGATCGCGGTCCTGACCTCCTCGTCGGGGTCAAGCACGATCTGCTGCTCATCGTCGTAGACGTAGCCGACCGGCAACGGGACGCGCAACTCGCCGCGCTCGGCCGCGTGCCCGCGGGCGCCCTGCAGGCGCGAGGCCATGATGTGCAGCTCGGCCTCTGACCACTGCGCCTTCAAGCCCAAGATCATCCGGTCGTTGAAGTCCTGCAGGTCGTAGACCCCGTCAGTGTCGACGATCAGGGTGTCGGTCAGCGCGCAGAACTCAAGCAGCCTGTGATGCTCCGCGCTCGAGCGTCCCAGCCGGGCGACCTCCAGCCCGAGGATCGCGCCGACCTCCCCCAGGCACACCTTGGAGACCAGCTCCTTGTAGCTCTCGCGCGGCCCGGTGTCGCGGCCGGAGACGCCCAGGTCGCCGTCGATCACCACCACCCGCTCCGCCTGCCACCCCAGCCTCGCGGCCTCCTCGGCCAGCGCGTACTGGCGCTCGGTCGAGCGGAAGTGCTCGCGGACCTGCCTGGGCGTCGACTGGCGCAGGTAGACGGCCGCCAGGCGCTCCAGGTGCGAGCTCTCGATCTTCTGCTGCGCGCTCACCATCGGCAGCGACCTCCACCAGCGCGCACCAGACCATGTTCGCGAGCGCGGCGCTCGCCTCGGCCGGCACGTCGCCCACCGCCCATCACCCGAGCGCCCGCCGCTTGAGCAGCTCCAGGTTGATCAGCGAGATCTCGCCAAGCAGCGCCTCGTTGCGCTGAGTGTCGGCGAGGTGCGACTCGGTCGCCTCGGCCAGCGCCGCCGGCACATACAGGATGCGGCTGCGCCCGTCCAGGTACACGGCCAGGTACGTATACGGGCCGTGCAGCTCGCCGCGCCGGCAGCGGCAACGCTCGCTTGAGCACTGCCGCCCCTCGCGCAGCAACGAGCCGCGCAACGTCCGCTCGGGCTCGGACAATCGGCTCGCCAGTCTCCGTCGCCGGGCCACCAGCTGGCGCACGCTCAACCCGCTGGGCTCGGAGACGGTCATCCTGTAGGTGATTCGCTAACAAGTCACCGATCCTTCACCGACCCTCCTGACGGCTGGTGCTCCAGCGCGACGTCCCCGCGATAGGTACGCAGCCACCGCCGCGGACAACAGCCATCGTCCTCAACGAGGCAGGCACAGCGAAGCCGCCGCAGCGCAGACAGCGCCACGGCCGCCGCACAGCCCGCCAGCGCGCCAATCTTCTCCGGCGAGCGCTCATACCGCGGATCGGTCGCCCGCAACACGCGCGCGTCCAGCGCGCTCAATCTCAACGACCCAGCCCCGTTCATCGCTCACCCTTCCAACGGCCCGTGCCGCCGAGCGCCGCGACCACCGCCACCAGCTCGACCAGCACCTCAACGCTGAGCGGGTGCTCGGCCGGCTCCGGGCCACGGTCAGTCGCGTCCTCCAGGATCCCGATCGACGCCAGCGGACCCTCACACACATACAGGCGCCCCTCCGGCGTACGACGCTCGAACAAGATCGCCACCCGCTGACCGCACAGCGGATGAAACGGATGCGTTACAACCAGCGAGTCACAACCAGCGTTGGCGTCACGCGCAATATGCGCGCGCCATCGACGAAGTGGCCTTCCTGCTCGGACATAGGGACGCCACGGTCACCCGTGTGGTGTACATCCACGAGATCGCCGACGCGCGCCGCCGGCACTTGCGGCGCTCACGCATGACCGCTGAACACGCTGGCGCTCTCCACGCGCCGTCCAGAGCGAGGCAGATGACCGATCGACGTAGCGGCGCGCCTCAGACGGTGAGCAGGTCGACCAGCGCCTCCGCTTCCCTCAGGGGCGGGGCGCTTTTCGTCAGGCTTCCAAATGGCTTCCATGACCCAGCCGTTGGACCACGAGCCAAGCTCCCGTCAGACCGAAGCCGCCCGAATAGCAGGCAGTTCATAAGTAAGAGAGCCGACGCGGGGACTCGAACCCCGGACCCCTTCATTACGAGGCATGTGCAGGCGTTGATCGATGTGGGTCGAAGGTCGGGATCTAAAGGCGCTACGGGCGATTGCGGCTCTTCGACGTGATCACGAGGACCGAATCGAGCGAGCTGAGGCTTCCATCAGGCTTCCATACTTTGCGACCCGGGCCGTCCTGCTCGCAGGCGCGTGACGAACTCCGGGACATGCGCGTGGAGCCGATCGAGCACATCTTCCACCGTCATCGGCGGACGACTGAGATCGGCAGCCTGCTGGTCCAGTACCGCGTGAATCCCTGTCGGTGCGCGTTCGTAGACGCTGCAGAGGAACGCATCGGGATGAGCGACCTCGACCCCGAACGGCTGGCACGCGGCGGCAGGGAAGTGGCGCAGGTTGGACGTGACGATCGTCTTCGCATCGTTCGACGCCACGGCCGCCGCGAGCACGTGGCGATCGGCGGACTCGTTCGTCATCCGCGACTCGAGCGCGGCGATCGCCAGGGCCGGGATCTCGGCGTCCTCGAACGCGCGCTGCACGGCGTCAATCAGCTTTGCGGCCTGCCCGGGCGTCGCGCGATCGTCGTCCACGAGGTTCCGAACGACCTCATCGAGGATCCGTCGGCTCCAACGGACCTCGTAGAGATCCTGCTCGGCGCAGCGCAGCAACGTGTCCCGCAGTGGCAGCGGGTACAAAACGCACGCATCGAGGAGAACGGCAAACGGCACACGCCGACGATAGGAGGGGGCGCCGACGCGACCGAATTCAGCGATAGCCGCCGGGCAAGTCCTCCGACAACCGGGTGAGCTCGGCTAGCGCGGCCCTCCGCTCGGCATCGCGACGCTCTCGATAGGCGAGCACATCCTCGATCTTGATCCGACGGTGGGTTCCGACCCGGTGAAACGGAAGCTCGCCGCGATCGAGCAGCTTGATCAGATGCGGCCGAGAAACGCTCAGGATCTCGGCTGCCTCCTGGCTGGTCAGCTGCTTGTCGTGTGGGATCACGGTGACCGATTCTCCGCGCGACATCGCCTCGACGACCTTCCGCAGCGCCTCGAGAGCGGACGCAGGAAGCTCGATGTGATGCCCGTCGGCGCCGACGACGACGTACGGGGGTTGCCGCTGAAGCAGCGCGTCGATTTCCTCGCGCACTGCGGTGAGACGGTCCGCGTCGGACGTCGACGGATGGCTAGAGATGTCTGTCATGGCCGCGTCTTCGATAGCTCGATCGTCGCCTTACCTATGCTGGAACGGTATCAGCCATTCGCAATAATCGCAAATGCCGCCTCGCTGCGGTGGGCGGCTCAGCATCGTCAGCGGGCCGCTGGCCGCGGCCGCCCTCGACTCGCCGATTCGCGGCCTTGAGCGTCTCGGCGTTCCGGGCGAGCCGTTTCCTCCTAGTCAGTCTTCCTGGGTCAGTGCCTAGTTTTGAACCGGGGATCATCTGGCTGCGTTTTTGCGACGGCAGGATGCCGTCGTGAAAACGCAGGCGCTCGCGTCGGGCCAGCTGACGATGGGGTTCACCGGGACGATCGGGCCCGACGCGATAAGTAATAGCCGGTCCGGATGAGAACTACTGTGACCTTCCGGAGCAGACCCACATCAGTCGTACCGCGTGATCGCAAGGTCGCCAACGCGATCGCGCGACGCGGGGCGGCGGGACGGTGAAAGCGGTCGTGCGGAGTGGTGCGGCCGGACGCTCGAGATTGGGCGATAGCAGCAGCCAGGTCGACTGGCGTCACGGACGTCGAAGCACGCCGGCCGTGCGTATGCATGAGCTTGGGCAACCGCGATCGGAGGCCGCGGTGGCGAGGCGCTCGGCGGTGAGTTCGCTGGCTCGGATCAGCCGCCTGCGGTTGTAGGAATCGCACAAATCTCGGCGGTCGGCCAGCACCGGCGGATGGCTCTGCCGAGTACGCCTTCTGCTTCTTGGCGGAGGAGAAGCTGGCACCCGATCTCGTCGGAGTTGCGCGTCTCGTCCACACCAGCAGCGACGCGAGCGTGAACGGCGGTGGCTGCTCGGCCGCGGGAGCGACAGCCCGGTGCGCTTGTTGGTTGCCCCGGATCGGGCCACCGGCAAGCACCTCGGCTACCGCCGTGCGCTCCGGCCGCGCCACACGCCGGAGCAGGACCTCCGGACAGTCGTGCGGTTTGTACGTTGCGACACGTCCAGGCTCAGAGCGCGACGCTGGTGCGCTCCCGGCCCGCTAGCGGTCGTCGCCCCAGTCCTGGCGGGTGACGAGCGAGGTGTGGACGCCGGCCAGTTCGAACGCGATCTCGTCCGTTGAGCTGAGCACGCTCGACTGCAGGATCTCGGCGACGCCGTCGTCGCGCGAGTACTCGAGCCCGCCCGGGATCGCCACCTGCACCGTCTCATCCTCTCCGGTCACCGGGTTCTTGATCGGCGCGAAGGTGTTCTCCATCACGTCGCCGACCTTGATCGTCCCGGTCCGGCCGTCGACCTGGAAGTCGATCGGGACGATCCCGGGATCCTTGACCTCGGTGACGATCGAGGCGACGACCTCGAACCAGCTGCCCCCGTGCTGTCCGGACAGGATCTTGCCGATCGCCTCCATCTGCTCGGGGTTCATCGCGGAGTCGAGGTATGGCTTGAGCGTGCCGTTGCCTTCATGCAGGGGCCCGGGCCAGTAAAACGCGACGCACCACTTGGAGCCGGCCAACTCGACGCCGTCGAAGTCGCCACCGTCGACATTCATCCCGATGAAGCCGGTGCACTCAGTGCGTGTTGGCTTGCTCATGAAGTCGCACGGGCAGCCGGGGTCGCAGTTGCAGCTTTTGAAGTAGGTCCCCTTCATCCGCCAGGCCATGACCGCCCCTCTCTTTCTCTTGCCCTATGACTGCCGAGGCAAGCCTACATGGGCGCGGGGCTTGCAAGCTTTTTCACAGGCGTTTACGGTCTGTGCCCGAGATGGCAACCACGTCCTCGCCCCGGCGCACGTCCCGAATACCGAGCCACGCCCTCCTTGCGATTGCGCTGCTGGTGCTCGCGGGGGTCGGGTGGGCGGTCACGGACGCGCGGATGCGCGGGATGGACGCGGGCCCCGGAACCGATCTCGGGACGCTCGGCTTCTACACCACTGCGTGGGTGGTGATGATGGCCGCGATGATGTTCCCCTCGATCCTGCCGATGACCCTCACCTACGCGCGGGTCGAATCGGGCCGTCGCAGCCGCGGCCGCCAGGCTGGCTCGACGACCGCGTTCGTCGCGGGGTATCTGCTTAGCTGGACAGCGTTCGGCTTGGGCGCATACACGCTGTTCGACGGGATCAAGGCGCTCTCGATCGACGATCTGCGCTGGAGCAGGGGAGGCGGTTACGTCGCGGGCGGGGTGATCGTGGCAGCGGCCCTCTACCAGCTGACCCCGGCCAAGGACGCGTGCCTGAAGCGCTGCCGCGGCCCACTGCAGTTCCTGACCGAGGAGTGGCGCGACGGATGGCTCGGCGCGCTGAAGATGGGCCTACTGCACGGCGCCTGGTGCGTGGGCTGTTGCTGGGCGCTGATGGCGGCCCTGTTCGCTGTCGGCGTCATGAGTGTCGGCTGGATGATCTTCGTCTCACTGGTCATCGCCGCCGAGAAGCTGCTGCCAGCGCGGCGCGCGACGAGTGCCGCCGCCGCGGCGGTCCTGCTCGCGCTCGGGCTGGGCGTCGCGCTCTGGCCCGCGCAGGTACCCGGGCTGACAGTCCCCGGGTCCGCGTCCGCGAGCCACGCGATGCAGTCGATGCGCATGGGCCCGTCGATGAAATAAACGCTCAGAAAAGCCCGCCGAGCAGCCCAGCCCCGTCGTTGCCTCCGAGCCCCGAAGCACCCGCGACGCGGGCTCGTGGAGGTCGCGACGACGCGATCGCATCGGCATCCCGATATCAGCATGGCCAACGTCAGCAGCCGGATCGGCGCCTGCAGGCGGTCCTGGCGCCGCCGCTCAAGTGGAGTTCGCCAGCGCGCACGACCCCGGCGTCCGCGTCGACCTGGATGACCCATACACAAAACGCGACGGTCGCAAGGTCCTGCTCCCACGTGTGGCGCGGCCGGAGCGCACGGCGGTCGCCGAGGTGCTTGCCGGTGGCCCGATCCAGGGCAACCAACAAGCGCACCGGGCTGTCGCTCCCGCGGCCGAGCAGCCACCGGCGTTCACGCTCGCGTCGCTGCTGGTGTGGACGAGACGCGCAACTACGGCTCGGAGCCCGAAGCGCTCCTGCCTTGGCCCGGCGGAGCGGAAGCACCGTCGTGCTGGCTCCGACAAGGCAGCAGATACTGCTGCTCGCCCGCGGCGAAGCAGGAGCATGGAGCCGTGACGTCGACGCTATCGAGTCTCGTCCGATCCGGAACCCTGGAGTGCCACGAATGGGCGACCGTCGGCTACCGCATTGATGGGGAGGCGGCAAGGCGCGTGCTTGCCGTCTGATTCGGTTACGGCAAACGAGCCGCGACGGGTGGAGTGTCGTTTGCCCATCGCGGACCGGAAGTAACGGGGACCGCTTCCTCCGGAATAGCGGATGTCGTCCCTTGCGAGCGCGTCGTCTGGCGGCGGACTCGCTATCGCAATGCCCTCGCCGAGCGGCACTCGGACGGCCGGACCTCGCGATCGCCGTCGTTTGTCATGAAGCTACAAGCCGCGACATGGCGCGCCGGGTCCACGGCCCCCGTTTCGTCTACGAGCAGGTGCGCGGCGCCCATCGGTCAGTGCCCTCCTTGTGGCGACAAGGAGGGCGCGTGTGTTCGCGGCCAGCACACCTCTCGCGGAATCAAAGCGGCGCCGCGGATCCGTCCCGCGCAGATCGGGTGCGCGTACCCGCGGACGCAGAAAAGCAGGGGCGTCAGTCCGATCAGCGATGGCATGTGGCGCCCGCCGACGCGACGAGCCTCGCTGCTGGCGGTGGCTGTCGGGCAAAGTCTGGACGACGAGCCTGATTCTCCGTGACATCGGAGTGAATCCGAGTGTGGAACTGGACGCACCCCGATCGCTCAGGCGATCGCCGGGCTGATCCAGTGGCTGTGGAGCTTGAGTAGGTTGTGGACTGCTGCCTGCAAGCGCCACTCCGAGCGCACCGCGGATCTGCCTCGTCGCTGGAACCGGCGGAAGCCGCGGTTGAATTTGTTCTGGGCGAAGACCGGCTCGACTGTGGCTTTGCGGTGCTTGTAGAGCTCGTGTCCAGCCTCGGTTGCGAGCACTCGGCGCATGAACCCGTAGGGGCCTTTCTCCCATCCCGGTCTGGCGTCCTCGCGTAGCCCGGCATCGGGCGGGACCAGCACTTGGATGCCGTCGCTGACGATGTTCTCGATCTGTCGGGTGTGCCAGTAGCCCGCATCGGCGAGGACGGTCTCGGGGCGTTGTGTGACACCCGCATCCCCGAGCTCGCGCACAGCGGCCCGGACGGCCGGTTCAAGGTGACCGAAGTCGGGGCTCTCGACCGCGATCTCGGCGGCGACGATGATCTGCCCGCGGGTGACTGCGGCCTGCGCGTTGTAGCCCTGCACGGTCGGCTGACCCTGGGTACGCATCATCCGCGAGTCCGGGTCGGTCTTGTTCATCACACCCTCAGGCACCGCCGGCGGCGTGTACGGCTTCGGTGGCATCCCGAGCTTCTGTCCAGGCACGCCGCCCGCGCGCCGGTCTGCCTGCCAGCGCTCGTAGGCCTCGCTGGCCTGGATCTCCACCCGCTGGCTCTCCTCCAGCCGCTGAACCGCGTCTAACAACCGGTCTGCCCGTGACCGTGCGATCGGCTGCGCGGCCTGCTCGCGCCGACGCAACAGCTCCTTGTGCGCCGCCCGCTGCCATCCGCGCCGACCCCCGCCAGGCCCCACCCTTCCGGATCAAGCTCGATCGGATCCACCTCAGACTCCTCCCTGCGGCCAGCCTTCTTGGCCAGCCGCTCCTTCGCCGCCGCAAACGCCGCCCGCCGACCCTCTTCGCTCCGCAGCTGCTCCGGCACCTCGTCACCGCGATCGGCGCCGAACAGCCCGTCCTCCCAGCGGTCGGTCTCCTCAGCCTCCTTGAGGATGTCCGCGACCAGCTTCTCGTAGATGCGGTTCGCGCCCCTGGAGGCGTTCGCGCGGATCTTCATGCCATCGATCGAGATCACCCCCACCTCGACCAGGCCCGCCTCGTCGCACAGAGCCAGCACCTTGGTGAACAGCTCGCCGAGCGCCCGCTCATGCCGGCGGCGGAACTCCGCGATCGTCGAGTGATCCGGCACCCGCATCGCCGTGATCAGCTTGTAGGTCACATCCTCCCGGCACGCCCGCTCGATCCCCCGCGAGGACCGGTTCCCGCGCGCGTACGAGTACAACAGCAGTGCCACCATCATCGACGGCTCATGCGCCGCCCGCCCCTGGCCGTTCTCCCGATACGCCCCATAGAACTCGCTCAGGTCCATCTGCTCGACCGCCCCAAGGATCGACCACACCACGTGATCGTCCGGCACCCAATCAGTCAGATCCGGCGGCATCAACATCGTCTGCCCCCGGTCGCAAGCGATGAAGTTCTGTGGCATCACTGGATGGTCTTAAACCCGCCGGACGTCACACCTTTGCCCGACAGCCACGGCGATACTCGGGACTCGCAACGGGGAGCGAGGCCAGACCTGCCTTCTTCCTCGCGCGCGAACGGGTAGATCGTCCCAATCTCGTGACTGCCAGGCGATTGCTTCACGGAGCTGCGCTCTGAACGCGCGGCTACAAGGCTTAATCATCCGGTTGGGGTGATGCGACTGCGCGGTGCCGCTGCGACTGTCGGCCAGATGTGGACAGGTCGCCGTGTCTCGGCCGAGCAAATCCCGCACGTCAAGCCGCTAGCCACTGGACGGGAGGATCTCTGTGCCTGAGGGCCTCTCGGCAAGTGAGGTTGGGAAGGAGATCGCCGAGCATCGCGAGCACACGGCAGAAGAGCCCGCGCCGGCCGAGCACGCTCAGCGTGACCGCTGGATTGCGATCATCGAAGCGGTGCTGCTGTCCGTCGTCGCGCTGCTGGCTGCGTGGTCGGGTTACTCGGCCGCCAAGTGGGGCACGGAATCCTCGCTTTCGCTCGCGAAGGCCTCCTCGACGCGGACCAAAGACAGCCTCGCCCTGATCCAGGCAAACCAGATCCGCACACTGGACTCGGTGTCGTTCAACGCCGCGGAAACCGCCTTCGCGGCGAACAACACCAAGCTCTTCCGCTTGGATCTCAATCGGATGCGCCCGGGCTACCGTCCGGCGGTCGACGCGTGGCTCGCGCTGCACCCCCTGAAGAATCCTCACGCACCGCCCGACCCGTCATACATGCCTCAATACCGAATCCCACAACAGGCCGAGGGACTGGCGCTCAGCACACAGGCCGACGCGTATTTCCGAGCAGGCGAGGCAGCCGCGGGAACGGCGGACAAGTACGTGCGCCTCACGGTCTTACTGGCCGCCGTCCTTTTCCTCGTTGGCATCGGAAGCCGTTTCCCGGTCCGCGCGGCGCGTTACGGGCTGGTCTGTGTTGCCGGCGTGCTGCTTGTCGTCTCAGTAGTGGAGCTCCTCAGCCTTCCCGGACCGCCATCCTGAGCCCCGGCTCGTGGAGCGCGCCCAGGGGGATCCCAGCGATCGCAACCTCAACGGCGTGGCGCTGGCCCTCCCATAGACGGGACCGAACCGTTGCGACAGATCGGCGCGAGTTGGACGGTCAACGCACGATCGCGCGAGTCGCCTGCCCGCGGTCCTGCTTTCCCGTGCCGAGGGGCACATTGCCAACCACGATCTGCGCCCCGCAAAGCGCGGGCTGCGGGCCGCTCACTGCTCCGGAGCCCGCCGCTACGCCGGAGCCGGCCGCTGAGGCGCGGAACCCGCGCATTGCAGGGCGCGTCTGGTTGTCGGGCAACGTGCTCGTCGGCGAGCAAAAGCGGGTCTGCCGCGACGCGCGCGAAGATCCGCGGACCGCCCAGCGCGTCGCTCGGAGGGGGTTGCTCGCGGGCGGGACGCTGCTCCCACACGCGCAGTCGCAGTCAGTCCACTGATTGTGACGGTCGCAATTTCACCGCGCTCGGCGTCTGTTCCGGGGGAATGCCAGCAATCGCTGGCCGCGATCCTCTCGAACCTCGGTCGCTGACGATCCAGCGCCGCTGGACAGGCTTGAGATACGTACCGGGCACGCCGGGTCGGAGGGCGCTCACAGGACCTTGCGGTACCAGCGGGCTGCGCTTCCCGCCGGGCAGTTCTCGATGACGCCGACCGTCTCGTATCCGAGCCGCTCGTAGAGACCGCGAGCGAGCAGGTCGTAGGCGTGAAACACGACGAGCCCGCAGCCTCTGCGGCGGGCCTCGGCTTCGGCGCCGGCGAAGAGTGCGTGCGCCAGCCCGTGGTTGCGCCGCGATGCCTCGACCCACATCGCCTGCAGCTCGCAATACCCGCCCCAGACGATGGCGGAGATGCCCGCCACGACGCGACCGTCGTCGTCCCGCCCGAAGATCCCGAACTCCTGTTCGTTACCAAGTCCGGCGGCGGCGGCCGCGGCGGCCGCCACCTGCTCCTCGAGCAGCGCGAGGTCGGCCGCGTCGGGCGAGTCCTCGACGACGAGTCGGGGCAACCGGCCCGTCGGCTCGGGCACACGCGATCGCATTGCCGCGATCGCGTGGGTCAGGTTCCGAGGATCTTGGCCTTGGCGGCCGCGAACTCCTCGTCGGTCAGGGTGCCGTCGGCGTGCAGCTTCCCGAGCTGCTCGAGCTCGCCGTAGTCGATGCTCGAGCTCGCCTGGGCGGGCGCAGCCGCTGCCTGCGGCGGTGGTGCCGTCTGCTGCTCGTCCTGCCCGGCGTCGTCGTAGCCCTGGTCACGACCCCGGTGCCTGCCGGCGGCGTAGGCCGCTCCTCCGACCACCAGCGCTGTCCGGCGGCGAGCGCGTCGACGTACAAATCCCATCGCGTCCTCCTGATCATGAACGGTGTGGACATCAGGCTCCAGCGACGTCACCGGAACCGGCCCGTTATCGTGCCGGTCGGGGCCGATTGTTGCATCACCCAAAGAGGGCGATGCCTCGCAAATCAATCCGTCGGCCCGGCCCCGTACCCGGCGGCAGTAGCGCACCCGCAAGGTGTCGGGGGGCCCGACCCGGACGGGGTCAGGAAGCACCCACACCGACGTCGCCCAGCTCGAAGACGGCCATCGCCACGGATCAAGTGTGTGAACGAGGCCTCCGTGTAGGTACGCCCGGAACGTTATGGAGATCGCATTGACCCATGCGGTGTTCGCGACGGCGAGCTCGGCGGACGCGTTGACGGTGGGTCGCTCGTAGCACCCGAGCTCGACGGTGGCGAGCGTGACCGGCGGACCCACCGGTGGCCACCGAGCGAGGACGTCGGCTTCGGTCGGGTTATTCACCGGACCGGGGAAGGCTGCGTCGAGCAGCGGCTCAAACTCGATCCCGTAGAGCTGTCGCCAGCGTTGTATGGCCTGCGGGCCGATCGCACGCTGCCTGGCCTCTGCATCCGGGATCAGCAGCGGACGGGCCACGAGTTCGAGCGTGTGCGGAATGAGCCGCGCGTCGGGTTTCAGCAGCCGGCGCCGGGCGTCGAGCGTCGTCTCGAGGATCTCCTCCTCGAACGGTTCGTTACCGATCACCTCCGCCACGAGCACGTCCGCCGGCTCGGGCAGCTCAATGTCTCTGGACCACCCGCGAATCAGTGTCACCCGGTCGCGGACGCCGTTGGCGGCGAACACGCGCTCGGCGGCATCGGCGATATCGCTGGCCTCGACGGCGTAGACGTGACGCGCTCCCGCTCGGGCGGCGGCGATCGCGAGCACCCCGCTGCCGGTGCCGACGTCGAGAACGATGTCCTCGGGAAGTACTGCCTTGTACAGGGCGGCGATGTAGTCACTAGTCCGGCGCTCGTCGTGGAGCATGCGCGCGTGCTCCACGGGATCTGCCCACCCCCTGGTTGGGATCTCATCCGCGTCGGGCGGCACGAGCGCACCCTCTTCGATCAGCATGTTGATCACACTCAGGGTCGGCACGAAATCAGTCGAGCCATTGCTGCTCTTCTCGAGTTGCTCGATCGCCGCTCCAAGGCTAAGCGGCCGGGCGAACATCGACAAGGTCGCGAACCCTTTCGGACCAACGTCGACAATCGTGCCATCCGGCGCGTCCACGAGCACGTGCCCGGCTGCGTCCAAGCGCGTTCGGATGCCCGGCGCGAGCTGTAGGCACGTGTCCGGCGACAGGTCAGCGTGCGGCACAGGCCGAGAACCTCAGTTCGTCGTCATCCCAGAGGGCATCAGGAATTCCGATCTGGTTTGACGGGCCGCCAGGCGACTACCGCGCGACCGTCGACGCGGTGCTCGCGGCCCCGACCTCGGATCGCGGGACGGGACGACCACCTCGCCTCGTCAAAGACCCCGCGTCACGCTCCTGCCTCGGCCGCCTCGCGGTCCTCCTCGGCTGCGGCGATCAGCGCCTGAGTGGGGATGTGACCCATGCCGATCAGCTCGCCGCCGGAATGGCGAATCGCCGATGCGAAGGGACCAGCCCACGTGTTCTCCCAGACAAGCACGGCAGCCGCGCTGCCGGGCTCGAGATCAGCGCCGACCTGCTCGACGTCCTCCAAGGCCAGCACAAGCGACAGATCGGCCTCGAGCGACCGCAGCTCGCCGACCTCACTTTCGTCGTGATCCCGCAACTCGGCTACCTCCACGGTGTCGTCCTCGCCTTTCCTGACCATCAGGAGATCGAGCACCCGCACCGTGCCGCTGTCCATCAGCTTCTTCAGCTCGTCGGCCATCGCACCCGAGAAGTCCGCCTTGTCGGCAGGAAACCTGACAACGACGTAGTCCACGGGTCCGAGCTGGTCAAGGTTGATTTCGGCCATGAGTCTCCTCTCCATTTGCGCGTTCCGGGTCGGCATCGAGGCGCGCTACCGCCCTCGGCCGTCAGGTGTCTATTCCCGGGAGTGGGTTGTTGACCGCCGATCCTCACATCGCTGCGGCGAGGACATCGCGGCACCAGCGCACCCCGCTACATCCTCACCTCAAACCTGTTCGGAGCCAGCGGCGCTCAGCATATGCCCACGCGCGTGAGCGCGGGTCATCCCATTCGGGTGATACTCGCGGCCGCCGTCGCCCGTCGGTCGGTACTCGCGCCCACCGCTGCCGGTTCGAGCCAACACAGGAGGAGCCGACCTGCGCTCGAGATTTGATCACGTGTGTCCGGCGGGTCGTCAACCGCGCCTTGCAGCCATGCGCTAGGAGCTGATGCCCCACTCGAGGATGACCGGTATCGGGACATGGGGAGCCACGGGAATCCGGGACACGCCCGTACCCGTGCTAGCGCATAAGCGGGTCTGGCATAACCGGCCCGCGTCAGCCTCGCAAATCGCCAGCAGCGAGGCGCGGCGACCTTGGCCCGCTCGTCGTCGTAGACGTCGGCGCCGAACACCCGGGAATTCGCAAATGCAGGGCGCCGCGATCCGTATATGTTGCGAGCGAGCGAGAGCCCCGCAAATTTCGAATGCAAGTCTCCGCTCGTTGAGCAGCTGAGACCCCCTATGCGCGGAGACGAGGGCGCTGGTGCTAGAGCAAGAGCGGTGAGAGTTGATCAGACCGAAAGCGTCGATCATGCAGCCGCCGCGAAGCGGCCCGTCTTGCCGAATCTGGTTGGATGGCTGAACCAAGCACAGGCCAAACGAGGAGGTGGCATGCACCTAGAGTTCCTCCTCTCGACCGTGGCAGTGATTGCGCCCGATCCGCCGGCCAGCCGCAAGCTGTACGCCGAGGCGCTCGGGCTGCCGCTCGAGAGCCACGGCGACGACTATCACCACAGCGAGCAGATCGCCGGCTGCAAGTCCTTCGGTATCTGGCCGCTCCCCCAGGCTGCCGAGGCGTGCTTCGGGACGGCGAATTGGCCAGCGGAGCGACCGGTGCCGCAGGTCAGCATCGAGTTCGACGTCGCGGACGCCGCGGCGGGTCCGGCGGCGTGAGAGCTGGAGCAGGCCGGATACGAGCTGCTGCAACCATCGCGGCAGGAGCCGTGGGGTCAGACGGTGGCCAGGCTGCAGTCACCGGAGGGCGCAATCGTCGGGATCTCGTACGCGCCTGTGCTCCACGACGAGGACTGACTGGAGGACGCGACCTGCTCTAGTGACGCGACGAGCATCTCGAACGCTCCGGCTCGAGTCTCGGAAAGCGCGGATTCCGCGCCTCGGCGGCCGGCTCCGGCGTCGCGGCGGGCTCCGGAGCTGGAAGCGCCCCGCTGGCCGCGCAAGGGGGGTGCGCCGGGCGATTACCGCCCAGTAGCGCGCCGAGACAAGAGCGGGTCTCAACTGGTCGGAGGTTCGAGTCGTCGGGGTCAGAAGGCATCACTGGGTGATCCGGTCGCCGACAGCGCTCGAACGTCACCCACTGCGGGTGATGCCGTTTTGCTGCCGGACCACGAGACTGCGGATCACCACCCGCACGAGGAGGTTTGCGACTGAGGTTCGTCCGCTTGCGACTAGGCCGAGCCTCGGGCCATTGACCGGGGCATGCTCGGTCGAGCCGCGCACCGCCAGCCGCGCGAGCGCTCCCACCATGAGCAATCAGCTCCTTGACATCTTCCTGCTGTCGCTGCTGGCGATGTTCAACCCCTCGCTGCTCGCGGCGGTGACGGTGATGCTGCTGCTCCCGAACCCCAAACGGCTGATGGCGGGATACCTGCTCGGCGCGTATATGACCAGCATCACGCTCGGACTGGTGATCGTCTTCTCGCTGCACGGGTCAAGCAGCGAGAGCACCTCCAAGCACACCGTCGGCCCGCTCGAGGACCTCATCGTCGGGTTGCTGCTGGCGGCGCTCGCGTTCGTGCTGGCCACCGGGCGAGACCGGCCGTTTCAGCAGCGCCGGCAGGAGAAGAAGGACGCCAAGCTCAAGGCCCGCGAGGAGGCCGGCAAGCCCACGGAGTCCCTCCCGTTGCGGATGCTCGGCAAGGGCAATCCGAAGGTGACGTTCGTCGTCGGCGCCGTCCTGAGCTTCCCCGGGGTGTCCTACCTCGACGCGCTCGATCACATCCACAAGCTGAATCCCGGCACCATCCCCACGGTGCTGCTCGTCGTCGGCTTCTGCCTGATGCAGCAGATCCTGCTGGAGGTACCGCTGCTCGGCTACGTGTTCGCGCCGGAGGCCACGCAGGACAGGATCACGCGCTTTAGAGACTGGATGGGCCGCAAGGGCCGGAGCATCACAGTGATCGGCGCCGCCGCGCTCGCCGCGTGGCTCCTCATCAGGGGCCTGATCACGGTCCTGTAATCAAACCGCGTGGGCGAGGGAAAGCAGGACTGCGACGACCTGAACGAGCATGCGATTGGTCGCCCCCGAGACGCCGGTCCTCTACGCCTAAACCGGCCATGCAGGTCCGACGGCCAAGTGCTCGGGGAGGCGACGCGGGCGATCAGAGGATCGCCACCGGGTTGAGCGGCGAGCCGGTGCCGCCGACGATCCGTAGCGGCGCCGTGACGAACAGGAACTCCCATCGTCCCGCCCGCTCGCACTGCGTCCGGAGGTCCTCGAACTGCAGGTAGTCGAGCAGGTGGACTCCCATCGCGGTGATCGCCAGCACATGGATCGAGAAGTCGACACCCTCGGTGCTGCTCGGCGCGGTGTCGTTGTTCCCATCCGAACCGAGCACGGAAACGCCACGAGCGCCGACGAACCTCATCGCCGTCGGATGCAGACCCGCCTTGGCGTCTGGGGTGTTCCAAGGGCCAACCTCATCCAGTCGTCGCGGATGTCCGGTACGCACCAGCAGGATGTCGCCCTCGCGCACGGTGACGCCCTGCTGATGCTCGGCCGCCTCTAGGTCCTCAGCAAAGATGTGCTCCCCGGGCGCGAGCCAGGACACGCCCCGCAGGCGCGGGACATCGAGCAGGACGCCGCGCCCCACCAGCCCATCCTTGAGCGCTTCGATCGCTTGACACTGGCGCCGCGCTCGGTGATCGCATCCTCCGGCCTGTCGTTGTAGAGCAGACCTCGGTAGCCGACGTGGCAGAGCGCGTCGATGTGGGTGTGGCCGTCGTTGTGGTAGTCGAGGCCGACGTAACTTTGATGAAATGGACCGGTTCGGCGACCGTGGGTGCGTCACCGAGCAGCGTCATGTGATGATCCGCGGGGGTCGGGCAGTGGACCGCGCGATGCGTGTTAAGCGCCAGGCTCAACGTCACGCTAGTGCCGTCTCGGACGAGCCGCGTCGCTGCCGCGACCCGCTGCGGGGTCAGCAGGTGATGCGTGCCACGCTCGTCATCGGGTCCCCAGCGGCCCCCGTTGCTGAGGGCATCGAACAGCGCCTGGAAGTCCGCGGCGCTGACGCGCGCGCCAGGCACCTCGGACCACCATCGCCGGTGGTTCGCGGCCCGTCGGGCACCGCGATCACTTTTTTGGCGCAGAGTCGAGCCATCGCAGTCCGCGTCTGAGCGGTGGCCGACCCCATGTGCGGCAACAGCAAGACGTTGCGCAACTCTCGCAACGGCGCCGGCGACCCGGGCTCGTCGGACTTCGCTCGACCGCCCACCCCGTAACCGCCGTAGCAACGGGCCCAGTAATCCCGACCGCGAGTAGCACAAACGCGCGCGTCTCGCCGCGCCCAATCCACACCAGTCCTGAAACCGGTTCCATCGCCAATGGGGCTCAACTCCGACTCGGATCCTCGGCCGCAGCCCAGCCGCCATCATCACCCCAAACGGATGATCCAGCGGCCCCCGATCGCAGCCCGTCTTGCCTATCACCGCGGCGCCCCGCGCCTCGAGCTCCCGGTGGTGCCCTCCGTCGCTTTACGGTTTCTTGCCGCGGCCTGCTGGACTGCCCGGGGTTGTCATCCAGCGGGACAACGCCGCCGACGTGCGTCCTGTCCTTTCGTTGCAAGCGCGCAGTGGTGGGTCGACCCGCACGGAAATGCGCTCCGTGCGGTGAGCCGCGACCGGTTGGCGACTCGTCGCGTTCCTCGACGGCTTCGTTGCGCTAATCCGCGCGGGTGGTACGGTCCTCACGCTCGAATGCGACCTTCACTCAGGAGGGAATGGTGGCGGACTCAGACAGATCCGGTGTTTTGTTCCGTCGCGGGGACAACCCACCGCACGCGGTGAGCTGGCTCGCAGCGGCCGCGCTGCCCTGCCCCGTCGCCGCTCGGGCGCTGCGGCGGGAGGGGGGCGCGCCTACCATCGCCGACCTGGCGGCCCGGCGCTGATCGCTCGTTCGTGAGCGCGGGGTCGCATCCCGGCTCCGGCGAGGGGTCACAGTCGGGCCGTGATGGTGCGGCGCTGACCCGGTCGCCGGGGTTCTGGCGGCTGATGGGGTATGCGGCGTCGTTCGGGGTCGTCCTCGCGTTCGCCAGCTTGGCGTTCTTGGGGTTGGTAAAGGGCGGGACCAATCTCTGGTTCACGCTTCCGAAGAACCCGGGCTGGTTGGACGGGAGTCTTTGGTGGGTGGCGGTGACCGCGGCGGCTGGGGTCCTCGTCGGCGTACTCCGGCGCGTGCTTCGGCTCCCGGTGAGGATGCCCGGCACGGTCCAGGAACTGAAGGACCAGCGTGTCGAGCCCGCCACGGTCCTAAAGGCGGTCGCCGTTTCGCTGGTGTCGTTGGCCGGCGGCGCGAGCCTCGGGCCGGAGGACGCGCTGGGGAAGTTGGGGGGCGGGCTGGGTACCTGGGTCTCGGAGCGGCGGAAGCTCGGCCAGGAAATGCGAGCGACGAACACGCTCACCGGGATGTCCGCCGCGTACGGCGGCCTGTTGTCGGCTCCGATTTTGGCGACGATTCTCGTGCTCGAGCTTGCGCGTCCAAAAGCCGCCCGTTTCATGGACACGCTGGTCGGGGGTCTGGTGGGCTCGTCGGTCGCGTTCGCGGTGTACTTTCCGATTGCGGGGTCGACGTTCGTCGGGATCTACACACTGCCGTCCTTTAAGTTCGAGGACTGGCAGCTGCTCGCGGCCGTTCCCCTCGGCCTGGTCGCCGCGGCGCTCGCGCTGATTGCGACGGTCGCGGTCGCGGTCGTCACGCAGCTCGCCGCTCGCCTCGGCGATCGGACGATCCTTCGCGCGACCTTGGGCGGAGTCGGGTTCGGGCTGGTCGGCGTGGCGCTGCCGCTGACGCTGTTCACCGGAACCGGCCAGCTCACGACCGTGATCCACGACGGGGCGGCGCTCGGCGCGGGCCTGCTGATCGCGGTCGTATTCGCGAAGATCCTCGTGTTCGCGGCGTGCGAGGCCACCGGCTTCATTGGTGGGCCGTTCCTCGTAATGCTGTTCATTGGCGGTACGGCCGGGATCACTGCCCACGTGCTGATCCCGGGGCTGCCGGAGGCGCTTGCGTTCACAGCGATGTTCGCCGCACTCCCGGGATCGCTCGTCGCAGCCCCGTTCTCGCTGATCTTGCTGGGCGTCATCACGACGCAGATCGGCGCCCTCCAGATAGCACCCGTCACGATAGCCGTCATCACCGCCTACCTCGCCGTCTCGGGGTCGGGACTGCTCATGGCGCTGGCGCAACGGCAACGCAAGCCGGCTGCCTCCGACGCATGAGCAAGAACACGTCGGATAGCGCATCGCGGCCTCGAGAGATGGCCGCCTCGAGCGTCGACGCTGCTTGTTAGGGCTCCGCCTCGAGGCGGAGCACGCATCGCCCAGAACGCCTGGACGCTTGCACCGGAGCTGCCTGTTCTATCGCGAGCCCGTGATTGCGCTCGTCGGTTCGAGCCCAGGCCGGGCATTGCCCACAGGCTGCCTTGGCGCGGCGTGCTTAGTAGTGCTCCGTCAGGTCAGGGTGGTCCTCGGAGTGGATGATCGGGCGGTAGCCTCCTGTGGCAGGTGGCGCAGGTCCCGTGCCAGCACGCCAGGAGGGCTTGTAGCTCCCGGACGAGCTGGAACAGGGTCAGGCTGCCGCCCTGAGTGGCGGGCGCCGTCGTCGCTCCAGGGTCAGGAACGCGTGCGCGATCGATACGAGCGTGACGTGGTGGTTCCAGCCGCGGTAGGTGCGGCCTTCGAAGTGATCGAGCCCCGAGCGCATCTTTGAGCTCTCGGTAGTCGTGCTCGATCCGCCAGCGAAGCTTCCCGAGGTGGACGAGCTCCTTGAGCGGCGTGTCGGCGGGAAGATTGGAGAGCCAGTACTTGGTCGGCTCGCTCGCTTGGGAGGGCCACTCACAGATCAGCCAGCCGACCGGCAGCGCTTCCCCGGCCTTATGCGCCTTATGGCGGAGGTGGATGGTCGCCGGGCGGACCCTGAGCGCGAGGAACCGGGAGCTCATCTTCCCGCGTGTCCCCTCCCGCCAGGTGACCTTCACCGCGGCCTGTTTGCCGGCGGCGAGCGCCAGCTGTTTGAGCGAGGACGGGTTCTCGCGATAGCGCGGGGCCGGGGGACGGCCGCGACCCTCGGGCCTGGGCGGCTGGGTCGGCATGACGTCCTCGCGGTAGGCAGAAGTGCTGCCCTTCACGTCCAGCACGTAGGAGAGCTCGCGCTCCTCAAGTCCCGAGCGAAACTCAGTGGTATCGCCGTACGCGCCGTCGCCGAGGATCACCGGCCGCGTGACCCCCCACCCGATCAGCTCATCGATCATCCCCAGTGCGAGCCGCCACTTCTCGACATGATGGACGTCGCCGGGGAGCTTGGCCTTCGCCCGGCGGTCCCGGTTGAACTTGCTGGCCTGATCCCACTCCGCAGGGATGAACAGCCGCCAATCAAGCGGGCACGACGCCTCTTCGCTCCACGCGTTGATCGACACCCCGATCGTGGCAGTTGCCGACCTTCCCCAACGCGCCCGAGTACTGGCGGGCGACCCCGACCGACATCTTCCCGAACTTCGGAACCCCCGTGTGATCGATCACCCACGCCTCCGACGCCAGCTCCCGGCTCATCCGCCGCGCCAACGCGCGACGAACCGGCACCTCATCCCACGGCGACTGGTTGACGAACTGCTGCAACACTGCTCGTCCCCATCCGCCAGCCGGGCAGCCATCGGCTCGATCGACTTGCGCTTGCCATCCAGCATCAACCCCCGCACATACACCTCGCCCCACCGACCCTGATCCTTGGGTCGCATCGACTCCAAGATCTCCGCCGTGAACTCCACCAGCCGCCCCCGCACCCGCGAAAGCTCCCGCTCCGACAAGCCAGCCACAGCCTGCATCATGACCTCCTTGACGACGGCAACGTCACCAAGAAGATTCGCCTGCGAAACGCAGGCTCCTTCAAACACCTAACGGAGCACTATTAGTGGCCTGCCCGCTCGTCACGCTGCGAGGCGGCAGAACCCGGAAGGTGCCGATCTCTCGCCTGCCGCGTCACCTAGAGCACGTTGTGAAGCGGGATCTTCGCCGCGTCGCTTGACGCCATTCACCGCGTCGACCTCGCGCGCCCTCCGCCGGCGTAGGCGCCAAGGTCGATGAAAAAGGCGAGGGCGACGAAGAACCACTCAAACCCCGCCACGTGGTGTCCTGGGCCCCAGTCCCAGAAGGCGGCGTAGGCAAGCGTCGTCCACGGCAAGAAGAAGAACCCGAGGACGGGGATGACCCAGCTCTCGAAGGCACGGCTGAGGACATCGCTGAAGATCCACAGCAGCGCGAGCACGAGCCGGGGCGAGATCAGCGCGAGAAGCGCGAGCAAACAGCCCACGACCGCAACCTCGCACCGGCGGGACGGTCCGGCATCACCCGCTTCAGGTGATGTCCGCGCGCTCCCGGCGACGTACCTTGCGAGACTCCCCAGACGCGCTAGCTCGAAGGGAGGCCTCCTATGATGACCGTTCATTTGCGCGTGCCTGTGAGAGCCGTCGTTCGAGGGGCAGTGCGGGCATGAATAGGTCCGAGAAGCGGCACGTGGTGGTCGTCGGCGGCGGTTTCGCCGGATTGGGGTGCGCGCTGCGGTTGGTCAGGCACGATCACGTCCGCGTTACGGTCATCGACCGCAACAACTACCACCAGTTTCAGCCGCTGCTCTACCAGGTGGCGACCTCGCAGCTGGCGCCGAGCGATATCGCACACTCTCTGCGCGCCGTGTTCGTAGACAACGACGACGTCGACATCAAACTCGCGGATATCTCTCAGGTCGATCTGGCGACCAGAACCGTCGCGTCCAGCGACGGGCAGCAGTGGTCCGGCGACGCGCTCGTCCTGGCGGCCGGCTCGCAGCCGAATTTCTTCGGCACGCCGGGGGCGGCCGAGTACGCGTTCCCGCTGTATTCACTCGATGACGCGACGAACCTGCGGTCTCGGGTCCTCGGGATCTTCGAGCTGGTGGATCGCGATCCACGGTTGATCGAACGCGGGGCGTTGAACTTCGTGATCGTCGGCGGTGGCCCGACGGGTGTCGAGGTCGCGGGCGCGATCGCCGACATGCTCCGGGTCACGATCCCGGCCGTGTATCGCGACCTCGACGCAAGTTCCGCGCGGGCGCACCTGCTCGATTTCGGCGACGCGCTGCTGAAGCCGTTTTCGGATAAGGCACATGGCTACGTCGCCAAGATTCTCGAAGACAAGGGGGTTCAGATTCATCTGGGCACGGGCGTCAAGGAGGTTGGTAGTGGACATGCGCTGTTCTCGGACGGCACGGTCATGGCGACTCGGTGTGTGATCTGGGGTGGCGGAATCAAGGGCGCCGCGGTCGCGGTTGACGGCGGACTCGCAGAGGGCCGTGGCGGTCGCGTCGACGTCGAGGCCGACCTGACGCTCTCTGGGCACTCAGGCGTCTACGTCGTCGGCGACGTGGCCAACATCCCTGACAAGGGCGACGGCGCGCTGCCGCAGCTGGGGTCCGTGGCGTTGCAGAGCGGTAGCTGGGCGGCGGAAAACATCATGGCCGACTTCGACGGCAAGCCTCGCAAGCCGTTCTCGTATCACGACAAGGGGATCATGGCGATGATCGGGCGTCACGCCGCGATCGCCGAGGTCGGCAAGCACCACCACGAAATCCACGGAGAGATGGCGCACATGGCGTGGCTCGGCGTGCACGCCTCCCTGATGACGGGCACCAAGGCCAAGATCGAGGCATTCGTGGACTGGGCCTGGGACGGGTTCTCGAAGACAGGTGGGCCGCACGTGCTCGATCGCGGCGAGGCAGCCAAGATCGACTGGGACGACGATCCTGCTGCGGCGCCGGCCGCCGCGCCGTCCTCGGCGGGCTGAGCGTCATGGAAGCCGCCGACGTCGATTTTGCGTTGGTCGTGTTCAAGCACACGGGTGGTGCCGAGCAGGCGTATTCGCGCGCGCCCCGCAGGGTTGGTGGACTTGACTGGGCTCAAGAGGTCGCCTTTGTCGAGCACCACCATCGCGACCGGCTGGTGATGCGAGGGGCGTTCGCCGGCCATTACGTGGACGTCGACGACGAACAGGACTTCATCGGTACCCAAACCGCGAAGGGCGTCCTCGCCGGCGGCGCGGTCGGAGCCCTGTTCGGTCCCGCTGGACTGGCCGTGGGACTCGTCGGCGGCGGCATGACGGGCGGCGTCGCAGCCGAGCACTCAGGCCCGCGACTCAGGAGCGCGCTGTTTGACGAGCTCCGCACCGAGGTGCCGGAGGGGTCCGCTGCGGTCATTCTGTTCGCGCCGCACTCGCACGTCGACGCGATGATCAGCGCGCTCGAAGGGCACGGCGGCCGGATTGTGCGTCACCGCCTGACCGCCGGCGACGCGCGAATCCTCGAGGAAGCCGTCGCCAGCAGTCCAAGCGTGGCGCCGCGGCCTGGCTGAGCAGGTCGCCGGCGGCGCATTTCGGAGGCTCGATCACGAGTCGGCGGCGAGCGGCCTCGGCCACGATCACCCGGATGGGGTGATGCAGGGTCCAGTCGGCGAGGTGACCATGCCCGGACCAGCGGCGTAATCGAAAGGGTCCAGCCATGACGACGGCAATCGAATCTCGCCACGAGGCGGGCGGGGCAGGCGGAGGTGACGGTAAGCCCGAGACGGCGGATGTGTTCGTCGTGTTCGGGATCACCGGCGATCTGGCGAAGGTGATGACCTTCCATTCGCTCTATCGCCTGGAGAAGCGCGGGCTGTTGAGCTGCCCGATCGTTGGGGTGGCCGTGAGCGATTGGTCGGTCGAGGACCTGCGCGACCATGCACGCAGCGCGATCGAGGACTGCGGCGAGCAGATCGACCAGGAGGTCTTCGACCGCTTCGCGGCGCGCTTGTCGTACGTCAGCGGCGACTTCGACGACGCGGCCACCTACCAGCGTGTCGGACGCGCGATCGGCGACGCGCGCACACCGGTGTTCTATCTGGAGATCCCGCCGTTCCTCTTTGGCCGCGTGATCAAGGGTCTGTCCGAGGCCGGCCTGACCACCAGCGCCCGGATGGTCGTGGAGAAGCCGTTCGGGCACGATCTGGAGTCGGCCCGAGAGCTCGCGGCGGAGATCCATCAGTACATCGACGAGTCCCAGCTGTACCGCATCGACCACTTCCTGGGGAAGATGGGCCTGGGGGAAATCCTGTACCTGCGGTTCGCCAACTCGATGTTCGAGCCGGTCTGGAACCGTAACTACGTGGAGAGCGTGCAGGTCACGATGGCCGAGAGCTTCGGCGTGGAGGACCGGGGGCACTTCTACGACCCCGTGGGGGCACTCCGTGACGTGGTCGTCAACCACATGCTGCAGGTGGTTGCCGCTGCCGCGATGGAGATCCCGGCATCGGGGGACGCCAATACGCTCAAGAACGCGCTCTTCTCGGTGTTCCGCTCGATGCCCGAGGCGGACCCCGCTCACTATGTGCGCGGACAGTACGAGGGCTACCAGTCGATCGCCGGTGTCGCACCAAACTCGACCACCGAGACCTACGCGGCGCTGCGGCTCGAGATCGATAACTGGCGTTGGTCCGGCGTCCCGTTCTTCCTGCGAACCGGCAAGTGCCTGCCGATCACGCAGACCGAGATGCGGATCGTGTTCAAGCGTCCACCCCGGCTCGGCTTCGTGGGCTGGTC
This sequence comes from uncultured Solirubrobacterales bacterium, assembly GCA_963723675.1. Lineage (GTDB taxonomy): Bacteria > Actinomycetota > Thermoleophilia > Solirubrobacterales > Solirubrobacteraceae > Palsa-465. The sequence continues at coordinate 1,292,333 of CAVRRW010000001.1, forward strand.
GCGCCCGCCCGAGCCCGGGCAGCTCGTGGTCAAGCTCGATCCGTCCACCGGAATCCGGCTCCTCGCCGACGCGCAACGTCACGAGGCGGTCGAGCCCGAGCAGATCACGATGGACATGGAGTTCGCGCAGGAGGGAGGCGAGGGGCCGACGCCCTACGAGGTGCTGCTGCACGCGGCGATGATCGGCGACGCCAAACGGTTCTCCCGGCAAGACCTGGTCGAGCAGTGCTGGCGGGTGATGCAGCCGCTGCTCGACCATCCCCCGTTGGTGCACCCGTACGCGAAGGGATCGTGGGGTCCGGATGCAGCCGAGCAAGTCCTGGCGGGATACGGCCGCTGGCACCACCCATGGGTGGCGTCATGAGCCCGGCAACCGTCAAGGACAACCGGAAGGCGGCCAAGACGCGTGACGGAGACCAGCCGACCGCGGCGGCCAAAGGGCGTCCGACGATGCCGCAGAGCGCCGCGGCGCCGTCGCCGTTCACCCCGATCGCTGACTACGCGTTCCTGTCTGACTGTCATACGGGCGCGCTGGTGGCGCCCGACGGGACGATCGACTGGCTTTGCGTCCCGCGCTTTGACTCGCCCAGCGTGTTCGGGTCGCTGCTTGACCGCGGCGCCGGTGCGTTCCGTCTCGGTCCGTTTGGGATCAACGTGCCCAGCGGCCGGACCTACGAGCCGGGGACCAACTCGCTGGTGACGGTATGGAAGACCCCGCGTGGGTGGGCGATCGTGCGCGACGCGCTCGTGATGGGCCCGCGCCGCGGCGAGGACACGATCACCCCGCACACGCGTCCTCCCGCCGATGAGGACGCCGAGCACATGCTCGTGCGGACCGTCGCGTGCATCGACGGCAGCGTCGAGGTCGAGCTCGTGTGCGAGCCGGGGTTCGATTACGGCCGCACTCAGGGGGAGTGGTCGTTGAGCGAGGATCGCCATCGCGCCGATGCGTCCGGGGCCGGTCAGACGATCAGGCTGCAGACCGACATGTTGCTCGGGATCGAAGCCCACCACGCTCGGGCCCGGCACGTGCTCCATGAAGGGGAGGAGCTCTACTGCGCGCTCTCGTGGGACGAGGGAGCGCAGGTGCCGGCCAACGTCGAGGAGGCCAACGCGCAGCTCGCGGCGACGACGCGCTTCTGGCGCCACTGGCTCGCGCGGGCGCGGATCCCCGATCACCAGTTGCGCCCGTTGATCCAGCGCTCGGCGCTGGCGATCAAGGGGCTGACGTACATGCCGACCGGGGCGACGGTCGCGGCGCTGACGACATCGCTGCCCGAGACACCCGGCGGGGAGCGGAACTGGGACTACCGCTACACCTGGATCCGGGACTCGACGTTCACTCTCCAGGCGCTGCACTTCCTGGACCTCGACTGGGAGGCGAACGAGTTCATGCAGTTCATCGCCGACCTCGAATTGGGCGACGACGGTGCGCTGCAGATCATGTACGGGATTGACGGTCGCCGAGATCTGACCGAGACGTTCATCGAGGAGCTTTCCGGCTACGCTGGAGCGCACCCGGTCCGGATCGGCAACGGCGCATTCGACCAGCGCCAGAACGACGTTTTCGGCGCAGCGCTCGACTCGGTGCTGCTGCACACGCGCCGCAGCGAGCGGCTACCGCGACGGTTGTGGCCGCTGATCAAGTCGCAGGCGGAGTGTGCCAAAGCGGTGTGGCGCAACCCGGACCAGGGCATCTGGGAGGCTCGGGGCAAGCCGCAGCACTACGTTTCCTCGAAGCTGATGTGCTGGGTCGCGCTCGACCGCGCGTCAAAGCTCGCGGGGATCCGCGGCGACGGCGCCCTCGCCGCCAGCTGGGCGGAGACAGCGGCCGAGATCAAGGCCGACATCCTCGAGCACGGAGTCGACAAGCGGGGGGTGCTGCGTCAGCACTACGCGACCGACGCGCTCGACGCCTCGACGCTGCTGGCGGCGCTGTTCGGCTTTCTGGCGGGCAGCGACGAGCGCCTGCGCGCGAGCGTGCTGGCGATCGCCGACGAGCTGACCGAGCACGACTTCGTGCTGCGCTACAGGACCGACGAGACCGACGACGGGATGTCGGGCAAGGAGGGGACGTTCGTGATCTGCTCGTTCTGGCTGGTCTCGGCGCTGGCGATCATCGGTGAGATGCAGCGGGCGCGGGACCTGATGGAGCGCCTGGTCAAGGTCGCGTCCCCGCTCGGGCTGTACGCCGAGGAGTTCGACGTCGACACCGGCCGGCACCTGGGCAACTTCCCGCAGGCGTTCTCGCACCTGGCAGCGGTCGAGGCCGCGGCGCGGATTGTCCTTGCAGAGCGACTGGCGGAGGTCGGCGGATGAGCAACCCATATGACGTGATCGTCATCGGAAGCGGCGCCGGCGGCGGCACGATCGTGCACCGCCTGGCAGCGTCCGGCAAGCGGGTCCTGCTGCTGGAGCGCGGCGACTGGCTGCCGCGCGAGCCGCAGAACTGGCTGGCGCGGAACGTGTTCGTGGAGAACCGCTACGTCTCCCCCGACACGTGGTACTACTCGGACGGCTCGCCGTTCCAGCCGGAGGTGCACTACTGGGTCGGCGGCGCGACCAAGCGGTACGGAGCCGCGCTGTACCGGCTGCGCAAGGAGGACTTCGGGGAGCTGCGGCATCACGGTGGGATCTCGCCAGCGTGGCCGATCTCCTACGAGGACATGGAGCCGTACTACACGCAGGCCGAACAGCTCTACCAGGTGCACGGCGCGCGCGGCGAGGACCCGACCGAGCCCCCGGCAAGCGCGCCCTACCCGTTCCCGGCGGTCTCGCACGAGCCGCGGATCCAGCAGCTCTCAGACGACCTCGCCAAGGCCGGCCTGCACCCCTTCCACGCCCCCTGCGGGATCCTGCTCGACGAGTCCAACATGCCGTTCAGCACGTGCGTCCGGTGCGACAGCTGCGACGGTTTCCCGTGCCTCGTGCACGCAAAATCTGACGCCGAGGTGATCGCGGTGCGCCCGGCGATCGAGCACCCGAACGTGACGCTGATGACCGACGCGGAAGCGGTCCGGCTCGAGACAAACGAAGCCGGTACGGCGGTGACCGGGGTGCTGGTCAACCGCGGTGACCAGGAGGAGGCGTTTGCAGGCGAGCTCGTGGTCGTCTCCTGCGGGGCCGCCAACAGCGCCAGGCTGCTGCTCGCATCGGCGACCGACAAGCACCCGCGCGGGCTCGCGAACGGCTCTGACCAGGTGGGCCGCAACTTCATGTTCCACAACAGCCAGGCCGTGCTGGCGCTCTCAAAGGAAGAGAACCCGACGGTGTTCCAGAAGACGCTCGGGGTCAATGATTTCTACTTCGCCAGCGAGAAGTACGAGTACCCGCTGGGGAATATCCAGATGGTCGGCAAGTCCCAGGCGGAGATGTTCCGAGGCGAGAAGCCGGGCGAGACCAAGTTTGCGCCCGAGTGGACGCTGCGCGACGTGGCTCGTCACGCGGTCGACTTCTGGCTCTCGACCGAGGACCTGCCGCTGTCGGAGAACCGGGTGACGCTCACCAACGACGGCGACATCCAGATCAGCTACACGGCCAGCAACGAGGAGCCCAAGGAGCGCCTGTACCACGAACTCAAGGGGATGCTCAAGGACCTCGGGATGCACCACGGGCACCTGCTGCCGCATCACGCCTACCTCAAGAACGAGATTCCGGTGGCCGGCTGCGCGCACCAGGCCGGCACGGTCAGGTTCGGCAACGATCCGCACAGCTCCGTGCTCGATGCCAACTGCAAGGCACACGAGCTCGACAACCTCTACGTCGTCGACACGAGCTTCTTTCCGAGCATCGGCGCGGTCAACCCGGCGCTGACCGCGATGGCGAACGCACTGAGGGTGGGCGACCACCTGCTCGAGCGGATGGGAGCGCAAGCGGCAAGGCGAGAGCCCGCGGCCAATGTCGCCTAACCAGGCGGGTCGGGCACCTTGACCGTCGTCGCCTCCACCACAGTCGACCTGGCTCGCCTGCAGTTCGCGACCACGTCGATCTATCACTTCCTGTTCGTGCCGCTCACGCTCGGGCTCGCTCCACTCGTGGCGATCATGCAGACGATCTGGCATCGCACGCATGACGATGCCTGGCTGCGGCTGACTCGTTTCTTCGGGACGCTGTTGCTGATCAACTTCGCGATCGGAGTGGCCACTGGCCTGGTCCAGGAGTTCGAGTTTGGAATGAACTGGTCTGCGTACTCGAATTTCGTCGGTGGCGTGTTCGGGGCGCCGCTGGCGATGGAGGGCCTGGCCGCGTTCATGCTCGAGGCGACGTTCCTGGGACTGTGGATCTTTGGCTGGGGACGGCTGTCGCCGCGACTGCATCTGGCCACGATCTGGATCGTCGCGCTCGGCACTTGGCTGTCGGCGTATCTGATCCTGGTCGCAAACTCGTGGATGCAGCACCCGGTCGGCTACAAGCTCATCGACGGCAAGGCGCAACTGACGAGCGTCGGAGCGCTTCTCTCGAACGAGTTCGCGCTGATCGCGTACCTCCACACGATGCTTGCCGGCTTGATCTTCGGTTCGATCGTGATGCTCGGCGTGTCCTGCTGGCACCTGTTGCGGGGGCGCAACGTCGAACTGTTCCGCCGGGCGGCGAAGCTCGCGCTGATCGTCGCGATACCGACGACACTGGTGCAGCTGTCGGTCGGTAACCGCTTCGGCGAGGCGGTCACGGCCCAGCAGAGCATGAAGATCGCCGCGTCGGAGGCGCAGTGGAACACCTGCCAGCCGTGTGGGTTCTCGCTCTTCCAGATCGGAGGGTTCTCCGCGCAGAACCCGAATCCGAGCTTCTCGATCACGATCCCAGACCTCCTCTCGTGGATGGGCACCGGCTCGTTTGATGGCAAGATCCAGGGCATCGACCAGCTCCAGGCGCAGGAGCAGAAGCAGTACGGCCCCGGCAACTACCTGCCACGCGTGGAGCTCATGTACTGGTCGATGCGGGTCATGGCCGTGCTCGGCGTGCTCATGTTCCTGATCGCCGCGGTCGGCGCGTGGCTGTACCGGAAGCGAAGGCTGGAGCAGGCTCGCTGGTTTCTGTGGACGGGGATCGTCGCGATCGCATTCCCGTACGTCGCCGCGATATTCGGCTGGATCCTCACCGAGATGGGACGCCAGCCGTGGATCGTGCAGGGCCTTTTGAAGACCTCGCAGGCCGTCTCGCCGAGCGTCAGCACGGCGATGGTCGCGACCAGCCTCGGCGTGTTCGTGCTGCTCTATCTCACGCTCGGCGTCGTCGACTTTGTCCTCATGCGGCGCTACGCCCGGGTCGACCCGCCGCAGGCGCCCGGACCGGGGGTGGCCACAGAACAGCCAGCGGCTGCGGCGGGCTACTGAGCCCTGTGACATGACTCTCGAGACCGTCTGGTTCTGCCTGATCGCCGTCCTCTGGAGCGGCTACTTCCTGCTCGAGGGCTTCGACTTCGGCGTCGGGATGCTGTTGCCGTTCCTGCCGCGGCCGGGCAGCGATCGCCAGCGGGCGGTCATGTTCGAGTCGATCGGCCCGGTCTGGGACGGCAACGAAGTCTGGCTCGTCGTCGCCGCAGGAGCCACGTTCGCCGCGTTTCCCGCGTGGTACGCGACGATGTTCTCGGGCTTCTACATCGCGCTGGTGCTGATTCTCGCTCTGTTGATCGTCCGGGTGGTCTCATTCGAGTGGCGCGAGAAGAGCGAGGACCCGCGCTGGCGGGCCGTCTGGATGTGGATGAACACGGTGGGCAGCGTCGGCGCGTCGTTCATCTGGGGAGTCGCGCTGGCCAACCTCCTGCACGGCGTGCCGCTCACCTCCTCGCACCAGTTCTCGGGCGACTTCCTCGACCTGTTCAGCGCCTACACCGTGCTCGCCGGCGTGACCATTGTGTGCCTGTTCGCGCTGCACGGAGCGACCTACCTCTCGCTGCGCACCGATGGCGACCTCCGCGAGCGAGCCGCCACCACCGCAAAGCGCCTATCGGTTCTCGCCGCCGTCCTGGCCGTGGCCTTCCTAGCCTGGACCGTCATAGTCGCGCACAACCGCAACCAGCGGGGCGTCGTCCCGGTCGCCATTCCGGCCGCGCTCGCCGCGCTGCCCTTGCTCCTGGCCCTTTGGTTCATCCGGACCCGCCATGAGGGCCGCGCGTTTGCCGCGACCGCGCTGGGCGCGATCGGCATCGTCGCGACGATCTTCACCGGCCTGTATCCCCGCGTGCTCGTCTCACACCCGAGCTTCGCCAACAGCCTCACGATCTCCAACGCCTCAACCGGCCATTACGCCCTGAAGGTGATCACGATCGTGGCCGCCATCTTTATCCCGGTCATCCTCCTCTACCAGGGGTGGACGTACTACGTCTTCCGTAGGCGGTTGAGCGGCGAGCCAGTGGGCAGCCCGGTCGCCGCCGCCGCGGCCCGCACCGGCCGAACGGAAACCGGCTAGGCCAGGAACCGCGCATGCGCCCCCTCGACCGCCGCCTGGTGCGACGCACTCGGTCAGCACGGCCGCTGCTCGCCGTCGACGTCGCGCTCGGACTCGGTACAGCGGTTGCCGTCCTCGCGGGGGCCGCGTTGCTCGCCCGGATCATCGCTCGCACTTTCCACGGCACTCCGGTGCGCCTGCTGTGGCGCGATCTGGCCCTACTGTTGGCCGCGTTTGCGTTGCGCGGGATCTGCGCGTGGGGGATGGAGGTCGCCGGACGCCGCGCTGCGTGGGACGTCCTTTCCGAGCTTCGTGTCACGCTCGCCGAAAGGCGTTTGCGTCACCACGCGATCGCCGTCGACGGAGCGAACGGGGCGGAGATCACAGCGGTCGCAGTGCAGGGGATCGACGCGCTCGAGTCCTACTTCGCGCGCTACCTGCCCCAGGTCGTGCTCGCAGCTGTCGTACCGTTGATGGTGATTGCGTACGCGACCGTGGTGGACGCCGAGTCGGGGGTGCTCATGCTGATCACTCTGCCGCTGATTCCCGTGTTCATGTGGCTGATCGGGCGCTACACCGAACAGCGGACGACCGAGCGCTGGCACGCGCTTCGCGCACTCTCGATCCACTTCCTCGACGTCGTGCGGGGCCTGCCGACCCTTCGTGCCTATGGCCAAGCTGAGGCGGAACTCGAAGCCCTTGCCGAGGTGAGCGATCGCTACCGCGCCACGACGATGGAGACGCTCCGGGTCAGCTTCCTGTCCGGGTCCGTGCTCGAGTTGGCGGCCACGCTCGGGGTGGCGCTGGTCGCGGTGGCCGCCGGGGTGCGGCTCGTGAACGGAACGCTCGGGCTGCAGGCCGCCCTGACCGTGCTTGTGCTGGCGCCGGAGCTGTATCTCCCATTCCGGCGGCTGGGGGCGGAATTCCACGCCAGCGCAGACGGGCGCGCGGTGGCGGAGCGGATGTTCGGCCTCCTCGACGCCCCCGGGGCCGCCCCGCCCGGTGGCTCAGACCGCGCGCCCAGCCCGGCACGAGTCCCGGTCCGACTCGAGCAGGTGTCGTTCTCGTACCCTGCTCGCGCATGTCCCGTTTTCGACGATGTGAGCCTCGACCTCTGGCCCGGGGAGACGGTGGCTCTGGTCGGCCCCAGCGGAGCAGGCAAGAGCACGGTGGCTGCGCTCCTCCTCGGCCTCCTCGCTCCCACCGCGGGGCGGATCTCGGTCGGCGGGGTCGACCTGGCGTCATGTCGGCTTGAGGAGTGGCGCCGGTTGGTCGCCTGGGTGCCCCAGCAGCCGTCGCTCTTACGTGGAACGGTCGCCGAGAACATCTCCCTGGGTGACCCGGCGGCATCGCGCGCGCGAGTGCGCGACGCCGCCACGCTCGCGGGCGCGCACGATTTCATCAGATCGTTGCCGGACGGCTATGCAACGGTCGTCGGTGACGGTGCCCGGCTGCTCTCGCCGGGCGAACGACGGCGGATCGGGGTCGCGCGGGCGTTTCTGAGAGACGCGCCGCTCGTCATCCTCGACGAACCGACCGCTGACCTCGATTCAGCAAGCGTGGCCACTGTCTCGCGCGCGGTGGACCGCCTGCGAATCCGGCGCACGATGTTGCTGATCGCGCACCGCCCAGAGCTCGTCCAGCACGCCGACCGGGTCGTCTGTCTGGCCGACGGGACGGCGATCCCCCAAACGCTGGGAGCGGCGGCGTGACTGCGACGCTCGCCGAGCTGAGGCGGCTGGCTCCGCCGCCACGATCGCGTTTGGTCGTTGCGGTCCTCCTTGGCACGCTGACGCTGGGACTCGGCATCGGACTGATGGCGCTCGCGGGGTACCTGATCTCGCGGGCGGCCGAACGACCTGCCGTGCTGTCGCTAATGGTCGTGATCGTCGGCGTGCGGTTCTGCGGGCTTGGCAAGCCGATCGCTCGCTACCTGGAACGGCTCGCCTCGCACGACCTTGCCCTTCGCGTGCTTGGGCGCGTCCGTATCCAGGTCTACGAGCACATCGAGCCGCTCGCGCCCGCGCAGCTCGACGCCTACCGCAAAGGCGACCTGCTGTCTCGCATGGTCGCCGACGTGGACGGCCTCCAGAACCTATACCTGCGCGGACTCGAGCCAGCGCTCGTTGCCCTCCTGACTGCCTCGCTGTCGGTCGGTGTGGCGGCCGCGGTCCTTCCCTCCGCGGGGCTGATCCTCGGGATCGGACTGCTCGCCGCCGGGCTGGCCGTGCCCACGCTCTCAGGCGCCCTGTCGGCGCGAGCCGGGCGGCGCCAGGCCGGCGCCCGCGGCGCCCTCTCAGCCGAGCTCGTCGATCTGATCGCGGCGGCGCCCGAGCTCGTGGCCTTCGGCGCCGAGTCAGCCGGACTCCGGCGGGTGCACGCCGCCGACCGCACGCTCGTACGGCTGGCACGCCGCGATGCACTAGCGACCGGCGTGGCTGACGGACTCGGGCTCGCGCTCACGGGCGCGACCGTCTGTGGCGTGCTCGTATCCGCCGCGGCGTCCGTGAGCCGTGGACTCGATCCCGTGCTGATCGCGATGCTAGCCCTCCTAGCCCTCGCCTCCTTCGAGGCCGTGACCCCCCTCGCCGCAGCCGCGCGAGAACTGTCGGCGACGCGATCGGGCGGTCGGCGGGTTCTGGAGCTGACCGGGCAGCGTGCAGCCGTCAGCGATCCGGCAGCGCCGGCCCCTCCGCCGAGGTGGCCTTTTGCCCTGGCGCTCGAGGACGTCCGGGCCCGCTACCCGGGCCAGCCATGGCCGGCCGTCGAGCACGTGACCCTCCGGATCGACCCGGGCGAGAGGGTCGCGATCGTCGGGCCGAGCGGCGCGGGGAAGACAACCGTGACGAACCTCCTGCTGCGCTTCCTCGACCCCGAGATGGGACGCGTCACGCTGGGGGAACGGGATCTGCGGGAATATGCGCAGGCCGACATCCGCCGACTGATCGGACTGGCCGGACAGGACTCGCATCTGTTCTCGGCGAGCATCCGCCACAACGTCCTCCTCGCGCGGCCGGACGCGGGCGACCGGGAGGTCGAGCTCGCTCTGCGCAGAGCCCGGATCTGGGATTGGGTGTGCGAGCTCCCGCACGGGCTCGACACGCCCGTCGGCGAGCTGGGATCCGAGCTGTCGGGGGGCCAGAGGCAGCGAGTCGTGATCGCCCGCGCCCTACTTGCCGACGCACCCGTCCTGATCCTCGACGAGCCCACCGCGCATCTCGATCCACGGACCGCGGAGGAGCTCGTCAACGACGTGCTGACAGCCGCGGACGGCCGAACGGTCATCCTCATCACACACCGTGATGAAGGGCTCGACCTCGTCGACCACGTGATCACCCTGAGGGCACGCGAAGAGTGATGCACACGAAGCCCCGTTGCCCATAGGCAGTGCTGTCACCGGAGGATCGCTCCTCGGGCACGGTGCGACGCTGCTGACCGGCGCTGGCTATCCACGCTACGTCGCTGTCGAACATATGTCTGCGATGACCATCGCGTGGGCGGTCTGATTTGCAGAGCCTGACCTGGTGCGCTCCCGGGGCCGATGTCGGACGAACCGACCTGTCGCCGGCGCGGTTCCGGGTGGCACCGGAAGGAAGATGACCGATGTTCTTCTTCTCCCTCAGCAGCTGGCAGCTGGCGCTACTCGTGCTTGCGGTGGTTGCGTCCGCGACGATCGGAGGACACCTGGTCGGCGGCCACATGCGCGAGGAGTCGGACACGCTGCGAGAGCCGTACGGGGTGCTCCAGGCCGCCCTGCTCGGGGTCGTCGGCTTGATCCTCGCCTTCGGGCTCTCGCTCGCAGTGGGATGATACGAAGATCGCCGAGCCGCCGCGGTCGCCGAGGCCAACGCAATCGGCACGACGTATCTGCGCGCCCAGCTCATCGCGGAACCGGCTCGGAGACAGTCGCTCGACCTGCTGCGCCGCTACACCGACCTCGCACTGGACATCACAAACGAAGTTCCGAGCAGTCCGGCGATGCGCCGCACCACGGGTGCCGAAGGGCTTCTCCAACGCCAGCTCTGGCGGCTGGCCGGACAGGCCATGGCCGCCGCGCCGGTCGGAAGCGCTCCGCGCCTCTACGTCGACAGTCTCAATTCGACGTTCGATCAGCAGGAAGTGCGCCTCTCGGCGCTGAACAACCGCGTTCCAAGCCCCGTGCTCGGAATCGAGGTAGTCGGCGCGGACCGTCGCCCTTGGGCTGCTCGCGATGCACATCTCCATTCTCGGTCGCGGCCTCGTGCCGATGCTCGTCGCCGCCGCGCTCGTGACACTGCTCCTGCTCGTCACCTTCGACCTCGACCGGCCAACCCGCGGACTCATCACGGTGCCATCGACTCCGCAGCAAGCCTTACGCGCCTCGATGGCGCTTCCACCTGCCGCGCGCGGGCCTTAGTGGCACCTGCAAAGGCAGCACTCGGTCGCTCTCAGCGCACCCGCAAGGCGGACGGCGAGTCTCCCCGGGTCATCAGCCCGGCCAAGGGTGTCGCCGTGATGGCCAAGACCGACGTCATCAGTTGGGGGCTCTTCGGCGTGGTGTGGGGCGCGATCGTCGGCGCCGCGGCGAACGGCGGGATCCTCAGCTCGATCAAGACCGGCGTCGTCACCGGCGTACTCTGGGCGATCTTCGGACTGGTCGCCGGCGCCCTCTACGGTCTTTGGGCGGGGCGCGCGGTCTCCGCCCGGCGCCTGAAGGAGTCGGGTCGCTGCTGCCGCCCGACAGCTCCGCGATCCTCGCCTGGGCCGACGGCGCAGTCACCGAGCCGACCAGCAACGAGCTCTCGACGCCCGGCGCGTAGCGTCTGATCCTGCGCTTAACCCGGTCGAGCACGGCGCCCTCCTCGAAGCCTGAGACGAATGTAGTGCTGAGGATCCTTCTGATCGTGGTCCTAGCCGCGATGTAGACACGCGGCACGCGGGCAGTGATCGTGATACTCGGCCCTCGCGTCGATGGGACAGGTCCTCCTCTTTTCGCTGACCGCCCTGGCGAACCCGACCCTGGTCGCCGCGGTAACCGTGATTCTGCTCCTCCCGAGCGCCGAGAAGTTGATGCTCGGCTACCTCGTCGGAGCCATGGTGTCCAGCGTCACGCTTGGGCTCGTGATCGTGTTCGCGTTCGAGGGCTCCAGCCTTGTCAAGGGCGCCAAACACACGGCCAACCCGATCGCGGACACCGTCCTCGGCGCGATCTTGCTCGTGATCTCGCTCGTCCTCGCCACCGGCACGGACAAGCGCCTCGCCAAACGACATGCCCGCCGCGGCGCGGACAAACGCGACAAGCCCCCTCCGCGCTGGCGCCGCGCCCTCGCCAAGGGCGACCCCAAGATCGCGTTCGTAGTCGGCGCATTACTCACCCTCCCCGGGGCCCTACCTGGCCGCACTCGACGGCATCATCAAGCTCCATCCGCCAACGCCCGTCGCCAGCCTGCTCGTCCTCCTGGTCAACGTGATCATGCTGGCCGTGCTCGAGCTCCCGCTGATCGGATTCGCCGTTGCGCCGGACTGGACGCGAACAACGATTGAGCGGGCCAAGCGCTGGATCGCTCGCGATTGGCGGCGGTTCGCCACGATCGGAACCGGGGCTCGTGGGGCTCCTGCTGGTCATCAGGGGAGTGATCGAGTTCCTCACCTGACCCAACCGGTCCAGGCAACGGCGGGGAGCCGCGGGGCGCGCGGACCTCGGTCAAGGACCCCAACCCGTGACCGTCGCGATATTCGGAGCTTTCCCGCCACTTGCGGCGCATCCAACGCTCGGCGTGTTGGTTGTCCGAGACGCCGTCTACAACGACACCGGTCGTCCGTCTTCCGGCGGCGTCATCGTTACCCGCCGATGATCGCGCTCGAGGTCTTTGGCCAGACGCCCACCATGGGCGACGTCGCCGACCGCCTTGACGCCCTCGACGGCACCAGCCGGGTGCGAATCGAGCCGGCCGTGAGAGACCAGCATTCGCTGGTGCTCGCGACCATCAGCCACGCCGCAGCCGATCAGGTCCTCGACGAACTGCGAGGGCTCGGCGTTCCGGGCCAGGACGTGACCTTGACTCGGGTCGAGGAGCTCGGTGGCGGCGCAGGCGCTGCTGGTACCAGTCTGATCTGGGCCGACGTCGTCGGCCTCGCGGGCACGGACGCCCGCCTGATCGCCCGCTATCTGGTCTTCATGGCCGCCGCCGGCGTGATCGCCTGCTACGGCGTCGTCGACGCCAACCCGATCCTGATCGTGGGCGCGATGGCGGTCAGCCCGGATCTGCTCCCGATCATCGCCACCGCTGTCGGCCTGGTCGGTCGCGCGCCCGGGCTGGTCGCCAAAGCGTTGCTGACGCTGACCGTCGGCATGGCCATGGCGAGCGCGTTCGCGGCGGTCTTTGCCTTCGCCCAACACAAACTCGGGCTACTGCCCTCCGGATTCAACATCAACGAGACGGTGCTCCGGAGCCTCGCGACCGTCAACGACGAAACGATCGCCGTCGCGCTTGCCGCCGGCGTCGCCGGAATGCTCGCCTTCGAAACCCGCGCTAGTTCCGGCGTCGGCGTCGCGATCTCCGTAACCACCATCCCTGCCGCCGCCTACCTCGGTGTCGCAGCCGGCCTCGGCGAAGCAACCAAAGCGCTAGGAGCACTCGCCGTGCTCGCCACCAACGTCGCCATGATCGTCCTCGGCGCGGCCACGACCCTAAGCCTGCAACGCACACTCGCTAACCGCCGCGGCACCCCACAAGAGCCTGGGTGACCGATCAGCCGCGCTGATCTGCGTTGCGATCCATGCCCCGCGTCAGGATGCCCCCGGCCTCCGACGATGCTCGGCGCCACCCCAGCCGGCACCTTGGGGCGGGTGGATCCTCTCGCTGAGGACGCCGAGGCGGTGGCCTGGCTGGGTGTGGGCGCTGGGCGTTTCGTCGCTTGCTGCGCTCTACCGCTTGTCGGGTTTGACCACCTCAGTGAACATGGCGCCTTGAGCGGCGCCCGAGCCGCTCATCCCGCCGCCGGGCCCGCGAAGCACGAACGCGACCGCCACCGCCAACGCGCCACCCACGATCGGCCCGGCGACGTACACTCAGTAGTCGGTGAACTTCCCGCCGACGAGATCCGGGCCAAAGGTTCGCGCAGGGTTCATTGACGCTCCAGAGATCGGGCTTCCCCACAACCCTGCCAAGGCAATGTAGGCGCCGACCCCGAGTGCGGCGATCACCCCGATGTTCTGCGCGCCGGACGCGGTCCCAAGGATCACACTAACCAGCCCGAAGGTCAGGAGCAGCTCCATCCAGAACCCCGCGCCGGCGCCGTACCCGGACGCGACGTAGTTCGAACCGTGAACGGCCGAGACGTCGATCACCGCGTGCAGGACCAGCGCAGCCAGTGTCGCGCCGATCAGCTGGACGACGATGTAGCCAGGCACCCGCTGCCACGGAAAGTCCCGGCGCAGCGCGAACGCGATGCTGACGGCGGGGTTCAGGTGAGCGCCCGAGACCTTCCCCATGAACATGATGATTGCCATCACCATAAGCCCGGGTGCAACAACCGCCGCGGTGCGACTGATCGTGTTCGGAAACGCGGCCCCCATCATTCCGCCGCCCGCGGCAACCAGCACCAGGAAGAACGTCCCTAGCAACTCCGAGAACAGCCGCCGCCACTCCTGGCTCGGGTCCCGGAAGTCCTCGATCGGGCTGATCAAGTTGTGATCCACCTCGGCAGCGATCCACCCCGCGATGCCCGTGCCTTCTGCGGTCACCTGGTCTGTCACGAATCCGCCCTCCAGCTCGATGCTCGTGCCGCGCACATTGTCTGCGACTGAGCTTGCGATGAAGCCCGGCCCCTCGATCCGAGCCCTCGCGCTCCTTGCATGCGTTGCGAAGGCTAGAGCGCCGCCACCCGCGGGCCATCATCCCGATTGGGTGAATCCACGCGGGTGCGAGTGCGCGGAGCGGGGCAAGAATGCCGAATCCCAAAGCGGCAGTTGCCGGGGCGTTAGTAATCTGTAGGGTCGATCGACAAGCCGAATCAGGATGACGCGCGATACTAAGCGGGCAGCCCCCCGAGACCGGGTCGCGACGTGCGGCGATGGTCGGACGTTGCGTCCGTTCTAGACTACTTCCTGCGGAAAAACTGAGGGGGTTGTGAGGCGGCTTTTCCGTCCGGCTTGACGGTGAGAATTCTGTGCGCGTGCAGGGTTTTCTCGTCGAAAGGAGTGAGTGTGCTGACGCTCTTGGCCGGTCAGCCGGAGTGCCTGTGGGACGACGCGTTGCCGCTCGAGGTAAAGGAACTGCCGGAGGATCTGGCGGCGTTGGATGTGTTGTTGTCCGATCACGAGTTGATGTGGCCGCTGGTGGAGCGCTGGCGGCGGGAGTTCGAGCAGACCGGGCGGGCGGTGTTGACGGAGGGCCGGCCGACGATCGCGCTCGAGACCTATGTCCGTTTGATGGTGCTCAAGCAGCGGTATCGGTGGGGTTACCGGACGCTGGTGGCGGAGGTGTCGGACTCGATTCATCTGCGGCGGTTCTGTCGGATCTCGTTGACCGAGCGGGTGCCGGACGAGTCAACCGTGCGCAAGCTGACCCGGCGGATCGGGTCCGAGACGGTGGCGGAGTTGACGCGGGCGTTGATCTCAAAGGCGACGCGGGAGAAGCGGTTTCGGCCGCGGGCGGTGCGGATCGACTCGACCGTGATCGAGGCCGATGTGAAGTATCCGACGGACTCAGGGCTGGCCTCCGCCGGGGTCAGGACACTGGCGCGGGAGGGTCGCAAGCTCGCCAGGCTGATTGGCGAGCAGAAGCGGCGGGTGCGGGACCGGTCGCGGTCGATGGGCCGCAAGCTGCGGGCGATCTCGCGCACGATCCGTCGGCGCTCGGGGGAGGCCAAGGCCGAGGTGCTGAAGCTGACCAGCGAGACTGGGGAGCTGTTGGAACGCTCGATCAAGGAGACCCGCCGGCTCGCGGCGGTCGCCAAACGCAAGGCGCGAGGGCGTGGCGCGAGGGCGAAGCTGAAGGCCGCTCGCGAGCTGGAGGAGCTGGCGGATCGGTGCGAGAAGGTGGCTCGGCAGATCCGCCAGCGCGTTCAGGGCGAGCCGATCGCCGACCGGATCGTGTCGCTGTCAGATCCCGACGCGAGGCCGATCCGCAAGGGCAAGCTTGGCAAGCCCACGGAATTCGGCTTCGTGAGCCAGCTGGCGGAGGTGACGGAGAACACCAAGCCCGGCGCGCGGGGGCTGATCCTGCCCGCCTCGACCGAGCTGGGCAACCCAAGCGAGACCACGCTGCTGCCGGGCACCGTGGCCGAGCTCACACGGCTCGGGATCTCCCCGCGCGAGGTCGCGCTCGACGGTGGGTTCATGCCCATTCCCACCAACAGCGCGCTCGCGGACCTGGCGCCCAAGACTGTGTTCATCGCTGGCCGCCAGGAGCCAGCCTCCAAGCGCACGCAGCGGCGGTTGCGGCGCTACCGAACGGGCGAGGAGGGCCGGGTCAGCCACCTCAAGCGCCGCTACGGCCTGGACCGATCCCGCCTGAAGGGCGACCAGGGCCGGCAGATCTGGACTGAGTGGGCGATCCTCGCCTACAACACCGACACCCTCGCCGTCCGGACCCGGTGAAACACTCCCAACCGCTCCTTCGACAAGAGCAAACCCTCCACGTACGAACGGCCGCGCACTGACCTCCGCGCGGCCGTTTCGTTGATCAAGAGTTATTCCGCGGCAAGTAGACTAGACTACTTCCTGCGGAAAAACTGAGGGGGTTGTGAGGCGGCTTTTCCGTCCGGCTTGACGGTGAGAATTCTGTGCGCGTGCAGGGTTTTCTCGTCGAAAGGAGTGAGTGTGCTGACGCTCTTGGCCGGTCAGCCGGAGTGCCTGTGGGACGACGCGTTGCCGCTCGAGGTAAAGGAACTGCCGGAGGATCTGGCGGCGTTGGATGTGTTGTTGTCCGATCACGAGTTGATGTGGCCGCTGGTGGAGCGCTGGCGGCGGGAGTTCGAGCAGACCGGGCGGGCGGTGTTGACGGAGGGCCGGCCGACGATCGCGCTCGAGACCTATGTCCGTTTGATGGTGCTCAAGCAGCGGTATCGGTGGGGTTACCGGACGCTGGTGGCGGAGGTGTCGGACTCGATTCATCTGCGGCGGTTCTGTCGGATCTCGTTGACCGAGCGGGTGCCGGACGAGTCAACCGTGCGCAAGCTGACCCGGCGGATCGGGTCCGAGACGGTGGCGGAGTTGACGCGGGCGTTGATCTCAAAGGCGACGCGGGAGAAGCGGTTTCGGCCGCGGGCGGTGCGGATCGACTCGACCGTGATCGAGGCCGATGTGAAGTATCCGACGGACTCAGGGCTGGCCTCCGCCGGGGTCAGGACACTGGCGCGGGAGGGTCGCAAGCTCGCCAGGCTGATTGGCGAGCAGAAGCGGCGGGTGCGGGACCGGTCGCGGTCGATGGGCCGCAAGCTGCGGGCGATCTCGCGCACGATCCGTCGGCGCTCGGGGGAGGCCAAGGCCGAGGTGCTGAAGCTGACCAGCGAGACTGGGGAGCTGTTGGAACGCTCGATCAAGGAGACCCGCCGGCTCGCGGCGGTCGCCAAACGCAAGGCGCGAGGGCGTGGCGCGAGGGCGAAGCTGAAGGCCGCTCGCGAGCTGGAGGAGCTGGCGGATCGGTGCGAGAAGGTGGCTCGGCAGATCCGCCAGCGCGTTCAGGGCGAGCCGATCGCCGACCGGATCGTGTCGCTGTCAGATCCCGACGCGAGGCCGATCCGCAAGGGCAAGCTTGGCAAGCCCACGGAATTCGGCTTCGTGAGCCAGCTGGCGGAGGTGACGGAGAACACCAAGCCCGGCGCGCGGGGGCTGATCCTGCCCGCCTCGACCGAGCTGGGCAACCCAAGCGAGACCACGCTGCTGCCGGGCACCGTGGCCGAGCTCACACGGCTCGGGATCTCCCCGCGCGAGGTCGCGCTCGACGGTGGGTTCATGCCCATTCCCACCAACAGCGCGCTCGCGGACCTGGCGCCCAAGACTGTGTTCATCGCTGGCCGCCAGGAGCCAGCCTCCAAGCGCACGCAGCGGCGGTTGCGGCGCTACCGAACGGGCGAGGAGGGCCGGGTCAGCCACCTCAAGCGCCGCTACGGCCTGGACCGATCCCGCCTGAAGGGCGACCAGGGCCGGCAGATCTGGACTGAGTGGGCGATCCTCGCCTACAACACCGACACCCTCGCCGTCCGGACCCGGTGAAACACTCCCAACCGCTCCTTCGACAAGAGCAAACCCTCCACGTACGAACGGCCGCGCACTGACCTCCGCGCGGCCGTTTCGTTGATCAAGAGTTATTCCGCGGCAAGTAGACTAGTTGCCCGTACGCGCTCCCGAAACACCTGCCCAGCCGCGACCGAGCCGCCGATGGACGTAGAAGTAGATCGCCGGGAATGGCCCGACGAACTGGACGCACTCACAGCAGCGCCCCAGAACCATCAGCTCCTGCTCGAGAATGACCGCGTGCGGGTACTGCTGACGACGATCCCAACCGGCGCGACGACGCCAGTGCACACGCATCGCTGGCCAAGCGTCGAATACGTGCTCGGCGCCACCAACTTCGTGCGCCGTGACGCTGACGGCAACGTCCTGCTCGACACTCGAACCGACGATGCCGAGCCGCATGTATCAGACGTCCTCTGGTCCGACCCGTTCCCACCGCATTCGCTCGAGAACATCGGCGACTCAGAGCTACGCGTGATTATGGTCGAAGTCAAGCGGCGACCCTAACTGTGCGCGGACACCTCGCGACACGAAAGCGGGAACCGGCCGCGGCTCAGACTCGGTTCTGCTTCTCGCAATCTCGAAACTCAGTGCGTCGTCTGCGGGACGAGGTCGCGGCCGATCAGGCCGGAGCCCTGGTTTCCCGCGACAGCAGGGCGCATGCGCCTCTTCCCTGGTTTGCCCTCATCTGAGGGAAGACGCCGACGTCATAGGACGGTCGGAGCTTCCCTGGATTTCGCCACCTGCGGGGCTCGCTCCGTCGTCCCGGCGGTCGTCGTCGAGACCGCCGACTCGGGAGTAGCGCGTTTTCATGAATGCAGGGCTCGCGGCCCCGAGACCTGCAAAATTCGAAAGCACGTCTCGCCTCCCAGCGCCGCTCAGACACGCAATGCGCGGTCAGCAGGACCGTCGCCTGGCTCAACCCGCCGCGCGGGTGCCCTGCGCCTGGATCCGTCCGCCGCTGATGATCATCATCCGGTCGGCGACGGCCTCGACCTCGGCCAGCAGGTGCGAGGAGAGCAGCACGGTGACGCCGCGGTCGGCGAAGTCGCGCAGCAGGCCCCGCATCCAGCGCATGCCTTCCGGATCGAGGCCGTTGGCGGGCTCGTCGAGGATCAGGACCTCGGGGTCGCCGAGCAGTGCGTGGGCGAAGCCCAGGCGCTGGCGCATGCCGAGCGAGTACTTGCCGACACGCCGCCGGGCCGCCGTCTCGTCGAGGCCGACGAGCTCCAGCAGCGCGTCGACGCGCTGCGCCGGCACGCCCATGGTGTGGGCGGAGACGGCGAGCGCCTCGCGGCCGCGGCGCCCGGCGTGCTGGGCGGACGCGTCGAGCAGGATGCCGACCCGTCGGCCCGGGTTCGGCAGGTCGCGGTAACGGCCGCCGAGGATCTGGGCGTGGCCGCTGTCGGGCTCGGACAGGCCGACGAGCATCCGCAGCGTGGTGGTCTTGCCGGCGCCGTTGGGGCCGAGAAAGCCCGTGACGGTGCCCGGCTCGCAGCGGAACGTGACGTCCGAGACGACGGTGCGCCCGCCGAGCTGCTTGGTGAGTGCGTTGGTTTGGATCATGCCGGCAGACTCGCGGCCCGCCGGGTTTGCAGCTACGGTCCGCGGACTAGGCTCGCCGAGCCCTGCGGCGGTGGCAGACAACGACTTTGGTAGGGGGTCGCGGCCGTGGCGCTCGCCTAACCTTGACCCTCGAGCGATGGCACGCCAGGCGACAGCACGCTTTACCGATGGCCTGTCTGGCTGGCTGCGCTCCGCGCTGCCCGGCGTCGTGATCGCCGCCCCCGACGAGGAGCGTGGCCGCCGCGACCGCGTCGTCGACGCGACGATCTACCTGGTTGCGTTCGCGATCAGCGCCTTCACCCTCGCGGACACTTGGCAGATGCACCCGCCCTGGCTGCGCGTCGTGGACGTCGTGGTCGGGATCGCGACGCTCGTCTCGCTGCACTGGCGGCGTACGCATCCAGCCGCCGTCGGGATCGGCGTCGGGGCGGTCTCGCTCGTGATCCTCACGGCCTCCGGCGCGAACCTCGCCGCCACCTTCAACGCCGCGATCCGGGCTCGTGGCCGTGATCTGGCCGTCATCGCCGGGCTCCTGATCGCCTGGGCCTTCGCGAGCCCGCTGCTCTACCCCCCCGCCGGGGACTACTGGGTCAACGCGGGGGCCTGCCTGCTGCTGACGGGCGTCGTGCTCGGCTGGGGACTCTTCGTACGCGCGCGGCGAGAGCTCGTGCGATCGCTAGGCGAGCAGGCCGATCGCGCCGCGGACGAGGCCCGCGCGGCCGAGCGGCGGCGGATCGCCCGCGAGATGCACGACGTGCTCGCCCACCGCCTCTCGCTGCTCTCCGTCCACGCCGGCGCGCTCGAATTTCACCCCGACGCACCGGCCGAGGAGGTCGCCGAGGCGGCCGGCGTGATCCGCGAGAGCGCGCAGACGGCGCTCGAGGAGCTGCGCGGCGTGATCGGCGTCCTGCGCGAGGACGGCGGCGAGAGCCTGACGCAACCGCCCCAGCCAACGCTCGCCGACCTCGCTGCCCTCGTCGAGGAGTCGCGCGCGGCCGGGATGCGGGTCACCGCCCGGATCGAGCCGGGCGACGCGGCGCCGCCCGCCGCCGTCGGGCGCACCGCGTACCGGATCGCGCAGGAGGGCCTGACGAACGCGCGCAAGCACGCTCCGGGAGCAGCGGTGACGCTCACCGTCCGCGCGCCCGACGGCGACCTGCAGGTCGAGGTCCGCAGCCTCGCGCCGGTGGCCGTCGCCGCGGCCGCGCCGCTGCCCGGGGCGGGCACCGGCCTGATCGGGCTCGCCGAGCGCGTCTCGCTCGCCGGCGGCACGCTCGAGCACGGCGTCGACCCCGACGGCGCGTTCGTCCTGCGCGCGAGCCTGCCACGATGATCCGCGTCCTGCTCGTCGACGACGACGCGCTCGTGCGCTCCGGCCTGCGGATCATGCTCGCCGGCGCCGCGAACCTCGACGTGGTCGCCGAGGCCGCGGACGGCCGCGAGGTGCTCGGCGCGGTCGACCTCCACCGCCCCGACGTCGTCCTCATGGACATCCGCATGCCGCAGCTCGACGGCATCGCGGCCACCCGGCTGCTCGCCGCGCAGCCCGACCCGCCCGCCGTCGTCGTCCTCACGACCTTCGACGCCGACGAGCTCGTCCTGCGCGCGCTGCAGGCCGGAGCAGCCGGCTTCCTGCTCAAGGACACCCCGCCGGCGGAGATCGTCCGCGCGATCGAGCTCGTCCACGCCGGCGACGGCATGCTCTCCCCCGCGGTCACCCGACGGCTCATCTCCCTTGTGGCCGGCGACTCCGACGCCGGCGCCCGCGCCGAGCAAGCCCGCGACCGCATGGCCACGCTCACCCAACGCGAGCACGACGTCGCCCTCGCCGTCGGCCGCGGCCACGCCAACGCCGAGATCGCCGCGGCTCTGCACCTCTCCGTCGCCACGGTCAAGGCCCACGTCTCCCGCCTGCTCGACAAGCTAGACGTCGACAACCGCGTCCAAATCGCCCTGCTCGTGCAAGACGCGGGCGAGCACTAGCCAGATAAACCGCCGACGCTTGGCGAGTGGATCGTGTCGAGGAGTGCGAAGCCGCACTATCGCAATCGCGTGGACGCGAGCGTTCCCGGCGGCGAGCGGGAAACGCCCGCTGCGGACGAGCAACGAGAGCGCTCCGTGACCGCCGGCGTCCCGCCCGTGCATACGCAACACGTGGTAGGGCCGGCACGTTGAGGCGACCAGGCCTCACGGCTTGATCGACGGCCGGCTGATCCCAATCAGCACCCGGGCCGGCACCTGCTATCGCGTCCCGACGTATATCTCGTTCGCCACCGACGAGAAACCCGGTTTGCGCGGCTTGGGGGGCGGACGCCGGCCCCGGGGCAGCGACGCGCATCCATCACATTGCAAGCCATGCGCAGGCCTCGAGTCTGCCCTGCATCGCGCTGTGCTGTGGATCGCTACCGGACGTGCTGGACCGACCAAAAGGGGCGAAAAAGTGCGGGTGGGCGCACCGTCCCCTCGCTCGCCCAGCGGGGTGGCTGGCGAGGGAGGGGACGGCGTGGGCAGTGATCGTGTTTACGCGGCCTGGTCGGCGTGTGGCTCGTCGAGGTCGAGCTCGTCTAGGTTGGATGCCGAGCGGTGGCGGTCGAGGTCGACGGTGGTCTCGTCGCCGTGATCGTTGATGAAGGCGTCGCGGTTGAGCGCGGCGAGCGTTGGCGAGAGCATCGGTCGCAGGAACTCCCAGACAGCGGTGCGGAGCGTGCTGTCGCCGCCGGGAAGCGCGCTTGCGAGTTTGCGGGCCATGCGCTCGGTGCCGAGCGCTTTGGTGCGGGTGACGCCGTCGGGGTGCAGCACGAATGCTGCTGCCCAGCGGGCGGTCAGTTGGGCGATGCCGCGGAGCGGGTCGGGGTCGGCGAGCGCGTGGTCGAGCTCGGCGGCGAGGATCGCGTCGATGTGGCGGGGTTCGTGGCGGCCGGTGTCGCCGACGGGCTGTTGGCGTTCCTGGTCGGTCCAGCCGGCGCCGTAGGCGATCACCTCGCGGTAGTGGTGGGCGAGGAGGTGGCAGATGATCTGCTTGAGCGCTTGAAGCTGGCCGGCGGTGGGGTCGATCAGCCCGGCGCGGATGTCGTGTCCGAGCCCGAGGTTCGTTCGGGTCGCCTCCGCTTGGCGTGCACGCGCCTGCTGCTTTCGCCGGCGGTCCTCCTCGGCGGCGTCGCGGAGCTCGGCGTCGTCGATCCGGGCGCCGGCGAAGAACGTCTCGTCGCGGGCGGGCTCGTCGCTGCCGGTCTGGAGCGCGTCGCCGGCGAGGTCGATCGTGAACACGGGGTCGACGACCCAGATGCCGGCGGCGAAGTCCTGGCCGCGTTCGTGCACGAACGCGTAGCGGCCGGCGCGGGCGCGGTCGCGGATCTCGGGTGTGATCCGGACCTTGAGCGCCCTCGCTCGGGCGCGGGCGCTGAGCGTGTCGAGCTCGGCGTCGAGCTTGTCGGGGTTGGCGTCGAGGATGCCTGCGAGTTGCTGGCGGCTGCTGGGGGTTAGGTGGGCGCGGGCTTGCTCGATCTGCTCGGCGGCGTCGAGCATGTCGCCGTCATCGTCCTCGTCCTCGATCACGGTGCGGTGCACGAACGCGCCGAGGTCGCGCTGGGCCTTGTCGTGCAGGTCGCTTGAGGTGATCCGTCTGGCGACCGCGTCGCTGAGGTCCGGCGCGACCTGGTGCATGTCGGCGAGGCGGTTTGCCATCGTCACCGACAGCTGCTCGCCGCTCGGCCGCTCGGCGACGCGGGTGCGGATCGAGTCCGGCAGGGTGAGCTGGCGGCGCAGGTTGTGGGCCTTGCGCGGCGAGATACCGAGGTCGGCGCACACGGCGGCGATCCGGTCGACCTCCGGGAGTCCGGCGCGGGCCTCCCAGCAGTCGCGCAACTGCTCCTGCTGATCGGCGAGGCTGAGGTCCTCGCGCGCGTTGTTGACCTGCGCCTGGATCCGTCTGATCTCGTCCGGAGCGGGGTGGTGGTCGAGCAGCAGCACGATCAGGCTCCGCACCGGCTCAAGCCCCTCGAACCCCTCGCCGCCGGCGAGCCGATGGCTGGCCCTGGCGGCGAGCAGGCGGCGCTGGCCGTCGTAGAGCACGACCGCCCCGGCGGGGCTGGCGCGGTGGCCGATGCAGGGGACGAGTTGCCCGGTGCGGCAGAGCATCGCGGCGAGCCGTTCGATCCCCTCCTGGGAGATGTCGCGGCGCGCGTTGGGGGCGAGCTCGAGCTGATCGAGTGTGACCCGTTCGATTGCGCCGTCGACGTCCTTGGCGGCGATCGTCGTCACGTCGAACAGGGCGGGGGATGGCAGCAGCGCCGCCTTGAGCGTGGTGGTTGTCGCCTTCGGCATGGGGAGCTCCCTTCAGGTCGGTTGACGTGGGGTGCGCGGGCGGGCGCGGGCGTGTAGTGCGGCGATCGTGTCGGCGGCGATCTGGTCGAGCGCGTGGGCGGGGTCGGCGATCACGTGGACGCGATCGCACTCCACGGCGAGCGGCTCGATCCCGATGCTGAGGTGAATCGTCGGGACGTCGTGCGCGGCGAGCCACCGGATCCGCTCGACCCCGGCCCGTGTGTCGCTCCAGCCGCCGTCCGAGATCACGTAGACGAACCGGGGCCGTCGCGGGTTGGTCATCTCCAGCTCGTCTGAGACGAGTTCGATCGCGTCGCCGGCGAACGCGGTCCCGCCGCCGGTCCGGATCCCGGGCACGAGCGCCAGCGGTCGGGTGCCCTCGGAGAGCAGCGCGGTGCTGTTGCCGAATAGCGCGGTCGCGCACCGCCCGCCGATCTGTCGCAGGCCGTCGGTGAGGATCCAGCAGATCGGCCCGACCGCGTACTCGTAGGCGCCCATCGAGCCGGAGGTGTCAATCACCAGCCCGACGTGCGGCTCCTGGATCGGGGCGCGCACCTCGCGGGTGATCCGCCACGGGTGGCTGGTTACCGGCTTGCCGGTCTGGCGCTGTGTCTGTGCGCGGGTGTAGGCGCGCCCGTCGAACCGTCCTCCTGGTGTGCGCTTGTCGATCTGCCGGGTGCCGTGGGTGAGCGCCTGGCGCAGGCGGGTGGCGTAGCGGCGGGCGTGCTGGATCTCGTCGGGCGCCGGCGGCCGGTCGACGCCGCGATCGGGCATCCGGCCGGTCGGCAGTCCGGTGCCGCGCCCGCGGCCTCGGGTCGGGGCGCGGCCGTCGCGGCCGGCAGCGTGTTCGAGGACCTGCTGCAGGTCCAGGTCCTCGCCCAGCTGCTCGAGCTGACCCTCGGCCGCCTGCTCGAGCGCCTGCTGGAGCGCCTCGCCGAGCGAGTCGGCCGACCGTGAGCGTTCGTCGGCGCTGCTGTTCTCGGCAGCGCCCCCTCCCGTGCTGTCGTCGCCGTCGTCCTGGCCCGGGCCGGTCGACTGTCCGTCGGCTGGTGGCGGGTCGGGGGGACCGATGATCGCGCGGTACTCGCGGGCGGCGCGATCGAGCGCCTGCGGATCGCCGTCGTCGATCCAGATGACTCGGGCGAACAGCTCGTCGAGCGCTGCGAGATCCCGTTCGCCGAGCACCTGCTTCGAGACGACCCGGACGGGGTCGAGGACGGCGGGCGCGAGGATGCCGTAGTGGGTGCGCGCCTGCAGGTACACGCTCGCGCCGCCTGCTATGTCGCGGGTCAGCGGGCTACCCGTGGCGGCCGCTTCGAGCAGCTGCCGGGCGAACGCGGGCAGGATCACGTCGATCACCGCGGTTTCGAGCGCGCGGCGGCTGAACCGGCCGCGGATGGTGCCGGGCGGGTGCTCGCGGATGCCGTGGGCTTCCATGCGTGGCTCTTCGAGCAGCCTGCGGTCGATCGCGAGCTGCCGGTCGGCCGGGTTCTCTGACTCGGCGAGGGCGATGTCGTGCTCGATCGCCCAGCGCTTGGTGTGCTTGGCGTGAAGCGTCTCGTGGATAGCGACCCCGAAGCAGCGCAGGATCGCCCGCTGCGCCAGCCGGCCGGCGGCGATGTCGGCGCGGGGGCCCAGCAGGGTCTCGGAGTCGAGGTAGATCGTGCGCGAGTGGATCTCGATGTGCCCGGGATCCGACAGGCCGGGGCCGATCAGCGCCCACACCGGGTACAGACGCTGCAGGATCTGTGTCCAGTGGTCGGAGAGGTCCTGGTAGACGGGATCGAGCTTGCCGCGCTCCGCGGCGGCTCGGTGCAGTTGCTGCACGAACACCGCCGGCCGGCCGGATTTGGTCGTGGCGGTGCTCATGAGGTGACCGCGCGCGGGTAGCCGTGCAGGCTGGCCACCCTGCCGGTGGCCGAGACCTTCAGGTGTGCGTAGCCGGCCTGGTCGAGCATCCGGCAGGCGGCGGCGGCCTCGGCGTCCTGGAGCTTGCCGGCCTGCACCTGTTCGAGCAGGTTCGAGACGAACAGGGCGAGCGCGGCGCGCTCACCGACCCGGTCGATCATCCGTGCGAGCGCCTCGATGTCGCGGAACTGCGGCGTCCATGTCAGGCCGTCCTCACCGGCGATCCGCTGGCGGTCGAGTGCCGCCGCCTCGCCGACGAGCCGGCGGGGGGCGCCGAGTTCGACGAGCGCCGGCCAGTTGGACGTGACCTCGAGCGTCGCCGGGAACCTGGAGTGCCACGCGCCGGGGATATCGGTCGCGACGCCGCCGACCAGCCCGGGGTTGTACGCGAGCAGGCATGCGAACCCGGGTCGGGCGGTCACGGTCTGCCCGGTGGCGGGGAGGTAGAGGCTGAGCCTGCCGTCGAAGCACGAGTTGACGGACAGCAGCGCGACGTCGCGGATCGTGTTGACCTCGTCGATCATCACCACCCACCCTTCGCGCATCGCCTGTACGAACGCCGAGTCGACGAGCCGCACGGTGCCGGCATCGTCGGCGGCGGGCACGAACTCGTGGCGGAACAGGTACTCGTCACTGGACGGTCCGCCGCTGATCTCGACGTACCCGTAGAACGGTGTCCCGTGCCTGGTCTGCACCTCTTGGTCACGGCCACGCCACAGCCGCAGGGCGATCGCCCGGGCGAGCATCGACTTGCCGGTTCCGGGCGGGCCGGTCAGCCGCAGGAACGTCGACTCGGCGGGGTTCTCCATGTCGAGCAGGGCGCACGCAAGCTCGTCGATCGGCTGGCCGTGCAGCCTGGGCGGGTAGATCCGCTTGCCGTCTGGGAGCAGAATCGGCTTCTCGAGAACGTCGAGCTCGAGCGGCTCGCCGGCGCCGCGTGCGCAGGCGAGATCGCCATCCTCGGCGACCCGGTCGATCTGGCCAAGTGCAGCGTTGATCGCGCTCATGAGCGCGGCCTCCTTTGATCTTTGGGATGGGAGTCGGGTCCGGCGGAGCGCCCGGCGGGGTTTGCTCAGGCGCCGAACACGTTGGCGGCGACTCGCAGGCGGGCGGCGGTGCCGGCGAACCCGGCGTCGTTTTTGCTGTCGGCGACCTGGCCCGCGATCGCGCCGAGCTGGGTGGCGATCGTCGATTCGCTTGCGCGGACGCCCTCGAAGCTGTCGAGGATCTGGTGGTACTCGGCGCCGCGCGGCGCGAGCACGGAGACGATGTGCTCGACCCCGCCGCCGCGGATGTAGGGGATGTAGGTCTGCACCCAGCCCTTCGCGGCGCCGGGGCGGGCGGCGCGGCCGACGCGCTGCTCGAGCCCGGTCGGGACCCACGGCAGGTCGAGGTGGGTCAATACGGAAGCCGTCTGCAGGTTATGGCCCTCGTGCCCGATTTGGGAGAGGCAGAGCACGGGGAATTCGCCGGCGGCGAACCGTCGCTTGAGCAGCTCGAACTCGGCGCCCCTGACCTGCCCGTCGCCGACGTGCGCCTCGACCCCGTGCCGCTCTGTGAGCGTTCGGGCGAGCTGGCGCAGGCACCAGACGCGCTCAGCGAACACGATCACCTGCTCCTCGGAGGACACCCCGGCGAGGGTCTGTGCGGTGATCCCGCGCAGCAGCGGCAGGCCGTCGCCGCCGCCGTGCATCGCCTCTGACACGAGGCCCTGGCGGACGAGTGCCTGGGCGAGCGCGGCTTTGGAGTGTGTCAGTGTTTCGGGGTCGACCGACGCGTCTACATACGTCCCGACGTTTCCCAGCACGACGCCCTGGACGCGCGCGAGCTCGGCGAGTGCCCGCTTGAACAGCTCGCTGCCGGACTCGAGTGTCTTGAGTTCGCGCAGGATCTCGAGCAGCCGCCGGTACGCTTCGCGGCCGCCTTCGCGGATCGCGTGCAGCAGCTCGGCGAGCGCGGGATCGGGGTCGAGCGCGAGCGGTTGCGCGGGGCGTACTCGCGGCATCCATGCCTGCATGTCCTGGCGGGTGACCCTGACCAGGTGCGGGCCGTAGTTGACCCGCAGGCGGTGGGCGTTGATCTCGTCCATCAGATCGCCGGCCTCGCGGGTGTTCAGTCGCTGGGTGATCATCGCCTCGTCGCCGAGCGCGAGTCCGACGAGCACGTCGAGGTGCTCGGAGCTCTTGCCGCGTGGGGTGGCGGTCAGGAGCCAGCAGTCCGCGGCCGAGCCGAAGCGGACCTGAGCGAGTGCCTGGTGCGCCTCGGTCGCCGGGTTGGCGTAGCGGAGCGCCTCGTCGGCGATCAGCAGGTGCCAGCGAATCGCCTGCAGCTCGGCCGGGTAGCGGTCGAGCACGCTGTTGGGGGCGAGCACGACGCCGGGGCGGTCGGCGAGCCGGCGGTCGAACTGGCGGATCCGGCGGGCCACCTGCCGGTCGTCGGAGATCACGAGCAGCTCCATGTTCGGTGCCAGCGGTGGCAGGCCGCGGCCGGGCGCGCCGCGTGTGAGCTCCTCGCGCCACTGGCCGAGCAGCCTGCCCTCGGCAACCACGAGTCCTCGGAACCGGGGCTGCATGGTGGCGCGGTGCGCGAGCGCCCGGCCCGAAGAGATCGTCTTGCCGGTGCCGACCGCTGACGCGTCGACGCCGGAGCCGACGACCTTCAGCGCTGCCATCTCGCGCTGGCGGCCGAGCAGGACGGGATCGTCGTCGAGCGGGCGGGCCAGCGTCATCCGCACCGCCTGGCGGGCGCCCGCGTCCAGGGTGACTTTCGCGTTCGCGCGCTTGAGCGCGCGCAGCTCGCTGACCGCCTGCTCGGCGACCAGTCGGCGGGTGCTGGCCGACAGGCCGTCGGAGGTGGTGATCGTCAGCACCCCGGGGCGGCCCTTCATCCGCCCGACGCGGACGGTGTCCTTGAGGTGGCCGGCGGCTTCGGTTGAGAGCAGCAGCGGCAGCTCCCGCTCGACCGCGGTCTGGACGGCCTCGCCGAGATCCATCACCGCGCTGAATTGGCCGTAGCGGTCATCGCGCGGGGCGGCCCCGAGCCGCCGCTGCGAGAACCCGCGCGCGGGGAACGTGACCGCGCGCAGCTCGACCTCGGCGACCCGCACGCCGCCCAGTCCCCGGTAGGAGCGGCGGCGGGCCAGCAGCCTGCCCCATCGGTCTCTCTTGTCGCGCGGTACGGCGCCCGCGATCGGCTGGGCGAGCTCGCGGCGCAGCTCTTGGGCGAGCTGCCCGGCGGAGTCCAGGCACTCCTTCGGGCCGGCGTGCAACGTACGGAGGTTGATCCGCTCCAGCAGCCCGGGCACGGCGGCGGCGGGGAGCGCTGCGGACCGCAGATCGCGCTCGAGCGTCCCGCCGAGCGAGACCAGCAGCCGGATCGCCTCGAGCGAGAGCACCGGCGTCAGCTGCCACCCCTCGCGCGCGTGCACGGCAGGCAGCACGAACAGTCCGACGGGCCGCTCGACGCCGTCGACCTCGGGCAGCTGCTCGTCGCACAGCTCGAGCCAGGTGCGCGAGCCGATCCGCCAGCAGCGAAGGTCGCCTGCGTTGAACTGGTCGGGGTGGGTCAGCACCCAGCGCGACAGGTCGTCGGCCTGCTCGCCCGACACGCCGAGCGTCCGCGACAGTGCGTGGCGCTGGTCGGCGCGGTGCGCGTAGATCGCCGGGTCATCGAGCGAGATCGCCAACCTTGAGTGCGCGCGGCGCAGCGGCTCGTCGAGGCAGGCCGGCGGGACGGCGATCGTGTCCCAGTCCAGGCCGGCGTCGCGGTCCGCTTGGGCCTGTCCGGCGATCAGCTCGCCGATCGCGGCGAGCGTGAGGCGCCCGGCGCTGAGCTTGGTGACACCGTGGCGGCGGAGGATCGCCTGGGCGTGCTCGTCGCGGCTTGACCACGCGTCCGGGTCGTTGGGGTCCACCGGCCGGTTGGCGGCCAGCGCCCGCAGCGCGGCGAGCCGGATGTGATCGAGAGCGCGCGGCCAGCGCGCAAAGCAGCGGGCGAACTGCCGTCCGGCATCGCTCTCCCGCGCCGACTCGAGCAGCCGCTCGCGCTCGAGCTCCTCGGCGGTAGCGGACGGCCAGGGGCCGGAAACCATCAGCGGCCACGCTGACGCGGTGGTGATCGCCGCCGGCGCACCGGCGACGGAAGGATCGTGCATGGGTCTCCTTTCGCGGAGCGAGGAATCGGGTCAAGAGACGGGACGCGGGCCCCGGGGGTCAGGCCGCGGCCGGCGAGCGCCGTCAGCGGCCTGCCACGTCGGCGATCAGCTCGACGCGGGCCCGCCGCTGCCGATGGCGCCGTCGGGCTCGAGGCGGCGGCTGTCCGACGCTGGTTTGGGCTCGCTTCGCGCGAGCTTGCGTGTCCTGCTGGGGAGGGTCGGTCTGGTCGAGCCGGTGGCTGGCGCGCAGCTCGCCGAACCGCAGCAGCGTTCGCTTCGCTCTCACGCGGTCGGTTTCCGAGGCGTCGATCACCTCGACGAGCCGGTCGGCGCGGTGCACGTTGACCACAGTGAGCCTGGGGCCGTGGCGGCCGCGTCGCGGCCCGCCGCACCTGCCCGGGCGAGTCCCGTGCGCTCACACGCTCTCCCAGATCCCCCCGCGCACCTTGAGGCCGGCAGCGGCGAGCTCGTGCTCGAGCTGGCCGACGATCCGGCTCGCGCGCTCCTGCACTTCCTCGTCGGCGGCCATCCCCCAGAGATCGCCGACGCACGTCTCGAGCATGATGACCCTGCCCTCGACGATCGCGCTGGCGACCACGTGCGCTCGGGTCGCAGCCCCGTCCAGCACCGGCCGCGCAGTCTTCGTCACCCGCGCGATCTGGCGCCCCACCAGGTCGCAGTCGTGGATGATCTCGCTGGCCCATTCGCTCGACTCGCTGAACCTCGCGCGGATCAGGGCCGTGTTCGTCGCTTCGCTCGCGGTCATCTCCTCGGCCTCCTCAGAACGGCAGGTCGTCGGCCGTGGCTGCGGCTCCGTTTCCCACCTCGGCGGTCGCCGGGACCGCGGCCGTGTCGCTCGCCGCCGGGGATGCGGGCGCCTCCGCGCCGCCGCTCGGCGGGTCGGCTGCTGCCTCCGGGTTGGGGCGGGTTCCCTCGAACAGCACCTGGCGGGCCTTGAAGGTGACCGCTTCGCGCTTGTTGTCCTGCTGGTCGGTCCATTCGCGCCAGTCGAGCTCGGCGTCGACGAACACGCGCGAGCCCTTGCGCAGGTATTGCGCGCAGGCGCGCGCCTGCGCGCCGTACACCTCGACGGTGAAGTAGTTGGTCTTGTCGACCCACTCCTCTCCTGCCCGCCGGCGGGTGGTGGTCGCGACCCGCAGCCGGGCGGCGTCGGCGCCCGAGGGCAGCTGGCGCAGCTCGACGTCGCGGTCAGGTTCCCCGACAGGGTGGCGATGGCGATGTCTCGCATCAGGAGCTCTCCTCTCATTGAGCGGCCCGGCGCGTTGTGGCGGCCGGGCGCGCTTGACATGAACGGTTGGTGGGCGGCGCGCGCGGGCGTGTAGGTACCGGGCGGCGCCGATCGAGCCTCGCCCTTGCGAGGCGGACGGCCACTCTCATCCCGGGCCGTGGGGTCAGCTGCCAAGGACGGCTCCGCACAGGCGGCAGCGTCTTGTGCGCGGGTCGGGCTTGTGCGGGTGGCAGCGCATCACCCGGATCAGGCGGGTGACGTCCTCCTCGTCCCAGCTCTCGCCGTTGATGTGGTTCGGGTGTCGGTAGCCGGCGAGGAAACGGCGGACCATCTGCCGCAGGTTCTGGTCGCGGCCCGGCTCGCAGCTTGCCTGCGCCGCCTCGATGCAGGCGCGCATCGCCTGCTGGTGCCCAGCGCAGCCGGCGCCGGCGCCGCCTTGCCATGCGCGATGTAGCGCGCGCTTCAGCGGCGAAGGGACGAGCCGCCAGTGCCGCGGGCACATCAGCTGGTCGGGGTGGACCCCGGCGGGGCAGTCGCCGACCGGGCAGCGGTGCGTGGCGTGTGCCATCGCCGCTCCCTACGCGGCGCGGCGCTCGGCCGCCGCTGCTCCGATCGGGGCGCTGTCGCGCAGCTGGATCACGGGTGCGGCCTCCTCCGCCCAGCAGCCGCACTTGGGGGTGCGGTCGCCAGGCAGTCGCCCGTGCACGCACTCGTGGTCGGCCAGGCGACCGAGCAGGCCCGCCTCGAGCGGGCAGGCGCCTCCCGCTTGGCGCATCGCGGCGCGGTAGCGGGCGGGGAACGGGTTGGCGATGGCGGGCTCCTTTCGCGCGGGTTGCTCTGGTCTGGTAGGTACCGGGTGGGCGGCTCGAGGCCTCGCTACAGCCCGGCGCCCCCGGGGCAGCTGTGCCAGTGCTCGCAGTAGCGGGGGCTGCACTTCCAGCAGCCGCTCGGGTCGGCGAACCCCCACGGTCGGTCCGGGCCGAGCGTCTCCCAGCAGGCGACGATCTCGGATGCCGCCTGCGCGATCCGCGCCAGCGCGCCGCGCAACTGCTCGACTGTCCGGCTGGTCGTGACGATCGACGCGGCCATCTCCCTGCGCCTGGGACCTGGCTTCGCGATCTGGGCGAATTGGAACGCCGCGGCCGCCTTGGCCTCGAGCCAGCGACCGGCGAAGTACACGTCCGGTTGGAAGTCGCGGTCGGCCTTGTACTGGCTGAGCGGTGTGGTCTTGACCTTGTAGTCGACCACGACCTGGGTTTCCCCGGCCGCGGTGCGCTGGACGGTCTCGACGTCGAGGAAGGAGAGGATCGACCACTCGGCCTCCGGGTGGATTCGCAGCTCCAGCTTCCGTTGCACCGCGACCGGCTCGCCGAGGCGCGGGATCAGCTCCCTGAATGAGAGGTCGATCGCGTCGAGCCCGAGCTTGAATGCGCGCTCCTCGCCGAGGTCGCCTTCCCAGGCGATCCCCAGCTGCTCGCGCTCGGCCTCGGCAGCGGCATTCCAGCCGTCCCGAAACGCGTCCTTGACCTGGTCGGCGGTGAGCCGGTCGCCGTGATCGAGGATGCGCTGGTAGTAGAGCGTGATCGCCTCGTCGACCTGGCGGCCGAGGAACATCGACCCGGTCGGCGCGGTGCGCTCTCCGCAGATGTAATACCGCCTCCACGATTCCCGGCAAACCACCCATCGGGCGTAGCTCGAGTGCGACAGGTGTCGGAGCGGCTGGCCGTCGTGACTGCGGGGCGGCAGCCGGCGTGGGATCTCGATCCGGGCTGCGAGCTGCGCGGCCGTCAATCCGGCGGCGGACCCGGCGACTGCCGGGTCCGCGACTTGCGATGCGCCCATCACGCCGCGGCGGGTCCGAGGTCGCCGAAGTCGACGGTCACGACCTCGCCGTGCCCGTTGCCCGCCGGCGCGGCCGGCTCGCTCGCGCGCGGCTCGCTGACGGGTTGGGCGGCCTGGTCGGCGACCTCCCCCTGGCCGATCCCGTTCTCGGGCTCGCCGTGGGCAAGGGTCTCGCCGAGGTCGCGGCGGACCGCCTCGGTGCTCATCCGGGTCTGGTAGCCGTGGCGCAGCCACTGCTCGGTTTCGGGCGACAGCAGGAGCAGGTCACTCTTGCCCTGCCGGCGGATGCACTGCACCTGCCTCGGCTGCGGGCCGATGGGTAGCACGACCGCCTCGAGTGAGGTGTACAGGTAGGCGCCGATCCCGGCGGCGACGGCGGCGCGCTTGCGGGCGTCGGAGTACAGCGCCTTGACGCCGGCGAGCGACCCCTGGTCGACCTCGCCGAGGTCCTCGTAGACGGCCTCTACGTCGGAGCCGCCCTCCTCGACGGGGAGCGTGACGATCAGCCGGCACGCGAGGTACACCCGCCGGCTGCCCGCCGGGGTGAACTCGGCCGGCAGCGTCTGGAACTGGTGGCACCAGCGGCCGGGCACGACCGCGTTCAGCCGCTGCATCACCGACTGCGCGCCGATGTAGGCGGCGACCTGCGCGCCGGCGTACGGCTCGCCGCGGTACGGGACCTTTGTCATCGCCCGGAACCCGATCGCGCCGGGCGCGAACGGCCGGCGGAATAGCGCTGCCGCCTCGGCGTGGGTGCGCGCGGGC
>CAVRRW010000002.1:0-914207 GCA_963723675.1 uncultured Solirubrobacterales bacterium
AAGATGGCATGAACGGCCCTTTGATCCGGGCGTCGCGGTGGCTGGCGTGAAGGGTGGTCGGTCCTCCGTGTCGAACGGCTTGGTTGTAGGCGCGCGCGGGTTACAGCCGCGCGGCCGGCCAATTCGAATAGGAGGTACCGACCGTGAGCGACGGTATGTCATCGGTCACCCAGAATGCTGCGCGGGTGATGCCCGAGCGGTTCCCGGGCGCGATCGTCGCGGGTTTTGATGTGCGTCTGCGCCAAATCACCTTTGATTGCCTGGACTCGCTGACGGGGGAGGTCACTCGGGGGCGGATCGCGGCGGCCCCGGCGGGCGTTGAGGAGTGGGTCGGCCGGTTCCCGGGTCGGGTGGTGCATGTCGCGATGGAGGCGTGCACGGGCTGGCTGTTCGTCGCCCAGGCCTTGGAGTGGGCCGGCGCGGTCGCGCACCTGGCCGAGACCGTCGAGACCCGTGCGTTGCGGGGGCGCAAGCGCCGCGCCAAGACCGATCGCCAGGACGCGTTGTGGCTGCGGGAGCTGCTGGCCGAGGGGCGGCTGCCGGAGGCGTGGATCGCGCCGGAGCACATCCGCCAGTGGCGCTCGCGGCTGCATGTGCGAAAGGCGCTGATCGACGAGCGCACTCAATGGCTGTTGCGGATCCGCTCGACCCTGTATCACCACGGTGTGAGCGCCGGCGCGCCGGCGGAGATCGCAAGCCAGCCCGGCCGTAAGTTCCTCGCCACGGTCGAGCTGCCATCTGACGCCGTGGAGCGGATCGAGGTTGCGCTGGGGATGGTCGACACGCTGGAGCGCCAGATCCACGAGCTGCAGCGTGCCCTGCGCAGGATCGCCCGCCACCAGGCCGGCTGCCAGGCGCTGATGACCCAATACGGCATCGGGGAGCTGATCGCCCTGACCTGCCTGACCGAGCTCGGCGACGTCAGGCGCATGTCCAGCTCACGCAAAGCAGTCCGCTTCGCCGGGATCGACATCGGCGTGCACCGCTCAGACCAAACCGCCCGGGTCGGAAAGCTCACCCGCCAAGGCTCACCCACCCTGCGTTGGGCGCTCTATGAAGCCGCGCAATCAGCCACCCGAGACGGGGCTACGCCGCTCGGGGGAAGTGGCCCTTCCTTCACATCACATCCAAGGGCGCCAGTCTGTTCGAGCACTGTGAAGCCCGTCGCTCCGGCCTGGCAATGCGAAGGCTCGTCATTTCGACCTGGGCCGGCGAGGCTTCTCCTGTTACCCAACCCAGAAGGCTGCGTGACCACCGCCAGCACAGCCTTGATCTCTCACCTCCCTGAGTCGTCTCGCCGAGCCGGACGCTGTCGCTTCGACAAGCAGCACGAGTGCGACGTCACCTGGTCGGTCCAGCTTGCCGCTCGTGGGCCTAACGCAGGAGCCTCGAGCTGAATGCCGATACGCGCGCAAGCGGCAGGGAGGCTTCCATAACCGGGCACTTCACGCCCGGAGCGCACCCGTGTGGTGCGCGGGCGGATCGGCGCCGCATTGTCAGACCAGTCATGACCGACGGGCGGCCCTCGTTTTTGGCGAGGCGCCGATAGCACGCCGGCAGGTCACGCCCGTTCGAGGTCCTGGGTGTACCGAACTCGCTTCGCGTCAAGGGTCTCGACAAGCTCGCAGAGCAGGTGCTGCACATCGCGCAGGCGAGTTCGGGCGGAGTCGTCGTCTAGCTCGGTTCGCAGGCGCTCGCACCAGGCTGCGAATGTGCCGTCACATTGTTCGCTGAAGTTCGCGTAGCCCATGCACAGGACCTTGCCGTACTCCTCAACGATCATCCGTTCCCCGATCGCGCGCTGCTCATCTCCCCAGATCATCAATGCCGGGCCATAGCTGTCGGTGAGAAAGCGCCTTGAGACTTCAGACTGCAGCTGGGCTACGCGTCGAGTGTCATCGTCCTCGGGGAAGCTGAGGAACTGGATGTCGCGGCGCAGGATCTCCGTCCAGCCGAAGTACTGGGCCAGCCGGAAGAGCGTGGTTCTGAGCGCATCCTGGGAGCGCCGGTGGCCGTCACCGTGTTTGGCGAAGAAGTCCAGGCGGAGAATGTTGTACAAGCGACTCTGGAGGTCAAACGCGGCCGCGGCGAGTGGCTCGCGGTAGCGCGTGAGGACCGCCTCGGCGCGGAGGTCGCGGTCGATGATCGCCGTGCGCCTGTGCATCTCGGCGTCGAGTTCGTGGTTGAGCCTCGTGAGCCGCTCGGCCAGGCGCGACTGGCGGATGGCCACGACGGCGCTGATCACGGCCGCCACAACGCCGCCAACAAATCCGATCCAGCCCGCCGCCATGAGGTTACCTGGGAGTTGGTGATGCCGAGCTCACCCTCCCGCACGAGCGAGACTCGGCGTTGAGACACGTGCGTGACCGCGTCGGCGCATCATAAATCTTCGCCCTGCGGTCTCTCACGGGCAGCTCTTCTGGTAGCGGATCCCCGGCGCAAACGCGTTCCACTCAGCCGGGCTGAGCCCGGTGCCTATGAGGTTACACACCGTGTTTGTGAGCTCGGCGAGGTTGCGCCAGAGGAAGCCGGACCACAGCCTGACCGTCTGATCGTTGCTGGCCGAGGCGAGGGTGCGCCCGTCGGGGCTAAACGCGACACTGTTGACAGCGTCGGTGTGGCCGGTCAGCGGCGCCC
Organism: uncultured Solirubrobacterales bacterium; assembly: GCA_963723675.1. Lineage (GTDB taxonomy): Bacteria > Actinomycetota > Thermoleophilia > Solirubrobacterales > Solirubrobacteraceae > Palsa-465. The sequence continues at coordinate 2,638 of CAVRRW010000002.1, forward strand.
CGAGCTGCTTGTGGGTGGCGACGTCCCACAGCCTGACCGTCTGATCGTTGCTGCCCGAGGCGAGGGTGCGCCCGTCGGGGCTAAACGCGACACTGTTGACAGCGTCGGTGTGGCCGGTCAGCGGCGCCCCGAGCTGCTTGTGGGTGGCGACGTCCCACAGCCTGACCGTCTGATCGTTGCTGGCCGAGGCGAGGGTGCGCCCGTCGGGGCTAAACGCGACACTGTGGGCCTCGCCGGTGTGGCCGGTCAGCGGCGCGCCGAGCTGCTTGTGGGTGGCGACGTCCCACAGCCTGACCGTCTGATCGTTGTTTGCCGAGGCGAGGGTGCGCCCGTCGGGGCTAAACGCGACACTGTAGACAGCGCCGGTGTGGCCGGTCAGCGGCGCGCCGAGCTGCTTGTGGGTGGCGACGTCCCACAGCCTCACCGTCTGATCGTCGCTGCCCGAGGCGAGGGTGTGCCCGTCAGGGCTAAACGCGACACTGTTGACAGCGTCGGTGTGGCCGGCCAGCGGCGCGCCGAGCTGCTTGTGGGTGGCGACGTCCCACAGCCTCACCGTATTGTCGGTGCTGCCCGAGGCGAGGGTGCGCCCGTCGGCGCTTAACGCGACACTAACGACAGCGTTGGTGTGGCCGGTCAGCGGCGCGCCGAGCTGCCGGTGGGTGGCGACGTCCCACAGCCTCACCGTCTGATCGTTGCTGGCCGAGGCGAAGATGCGCCCGTCGGGGCTAAACGCGACACTGTTGACAGCGTCGGTGTGGCCGGTCAGCGGCGCGCCGAGCTGCTTGTGGGTGGCGACGTCCCACAGCCTGACCATCCGATCGTAGCTGCCCGAGGCGAGGGTGCGCCCGTCGGCGCTAAACGCGACACTAACGACAGCGTTGGTGTGGCCGGTCAGCGGCGCGCCGAGCTGCTTGTGGGTGGCGACGTCCCACAGCCTCACCGTCTTGTCGTCGCTGCCCGAGGCGAGGGTGCGCCCATCGGGGCTAAACACGACACTGTTGACGGCGCCCGTGTGGCCGGTCAGCGGCGCGCCGAGCTGCTTATGGGTCGCGACGTCCCACAGCCTCACCGTATTGTCGTTGCTGGCTGAGGCGAGGGTGCGCCCGTCGGGGCTAAACGCGACACTGGCGACGAAGGCGGTGTGGCCGGTCAGCGGCGCGCCGAGCTGCTTGTGGGTGGCGGCGTCCCACAGCCTCACCGTATTGTCGTTGCTGGCCGAGGCGAGAGTGCGCCCGTCGGGGCTAAACGCGACACTGTTGACATCGCCGGTGTGGCCGGTCAGCGGCGCGCCGAGCTGCTTGTGGGTGGCCACGTCCCACAGCCTGACCGTCTTGTCGTAGCCGCCCGAGGCGAGGGTGCGCCCGTCGGGGCTAAACGCGACACAGAAGACAGCGTCGGTGTGGCCGGTCAGCGGCGCGCCGAGCTGCTTGTGGGTGGCGACGTCCCACAGCCTCACCGTCTTGTCGTAGCTGGCTGAGGCAAGGGTGCGCCCGTCGGGGCTAAACGCGACACTGTAGACAGCACCCGTGTGGCCGGTCAGCGGCGTGCCGAGTTGCTTGTGGGTGGCGACGTCCCACAGCCTCACCGTCCGATCGTTGCTGGCCGAGGCGAAAGTGCGTCCGTCGGGGCTAAACGCGACACTGACGACAGCGTCGGTGTGGCCGTGGAGGATTCCTAGCACTCCGGTACTCCGGACGGTTTCGAGCGCTGCGATCATGCCGCTCCGCGCCTCGGTCTGGGCGACGAGGCTCGCGTCGGAGTGCTGCGCTGCCGCCAGCCAAAGTGCCAGTGCGACATCGATTCGGTTGCCAACGTTTGCTTGCGCCTCTGAGGCCAGCGCAAGCGATGTTGCGGTTGTTGCTTCACTCCTTGCGTGGCTGCGCTGAGCGAGTGCCCATAGGGCGAGTAGCGTCACGCCAGCGGTTACGAGCAGGAGCGCCGCGGCGATCGATCCCAAGATGAGCAGCCGGCGGCGCTCCCGGCGGCGGTCTTGCAGCCGGCGGAATTCGTCGCGGCGGCGGCTGATCCAGGGGACGAGGAACTCGCTGGTGATCTCATAGAGGTAGAGCTCCCGGCGTCGCTCCCGGCGCACGAGCCTTGACTGGCTAAGATGCCCGAGTGCATCTTCGAGCAGGGCTGGGGAGAGGTCGCTCTCTTGTTCGCGGACGCGCTGGACGAGGTCGCTCGCGGAGATGACGTTGCGCGTGCCCGCCGCGGTGACCATCTGGCCGAGTAGCGCGATCGCGGCGGGCCTTAGCTGGGGAGGCAAACCATCCAGCGCCTCACCCAGATAGTCCTCCAAAAGCCCTTGCGGGGCCTTCTCGCCGAGCAGCACCTCCGGGTTCTCGCTCTGCCAGAGCCGCAAGCAGACAGTCTGCACCTCGGACAAGCTGACCTCGCCGACGCCGAATCGCTTCGCCAGCGCGGCCACCAGCTGGTCGGCTAGCGCGGGCGAAAGCTCGCGCACAAAATGGCCGGGGTAGCGCTCGAACGGCCCCCGGATGATCATCGGCAGCGCGTCCGCCGCGGGCGACGCGAGGCGGAGCGCCTGGTCAACGAGCTCCGGACACTGCGACAGCAGCTCCTTGACCTTGCCGAGATAGTCCTCGCGAAAGGACAGGAGGATCTTCACCGGGAGCGGTCCACGCAACAGACCAACCAGGAGGTCCACCAGTCGCCGCTGTGTCTCACCCGCCCCTACTTCATCGAACAGCGTCACAATCTCCTCGAATTGGTCGAAGATGAAAAGCAGCCGGTGGCGCTCACACGCCGCACGGACGCGCTGCTCGAACCCCTCGATCGCCATCACGCTTCGCGACGACGCGTGGTCCTCCCCGCCCACGGTGAGGACCGACGGTAGTAGCTCCTCGCTGTCATTCGTGCTCGCGATACGCTCGACCACGAGCTCTTCTGAGCCGCGTGGCTGGACTCGCAGTCGCTCGGGTTGGAAGCCGAGGCGTAGGGCCTCAGGGACGAGACCGGCGTTGATCAGCGAGGACTTACCCGATCCCGAATCGCCGTACAGCATCACCCCCCGGTACACGGAGACCAAGCTCGCCAAGCGACGCGTCTCATCCTCGCGGGCGAAGAAGATCGCATGGTCGAGATAGCGGAAGGGGTCGATCCCGCGGAACGGGATCGTGGGAGCCGCTACGGCACGCTCGCTGAGGATGGCTACGGCGAGAACTCCTTCCTGAGCACGAGCTCAAATAGCCTGGGTACGAATGCCCAGACGTCCTGGGCGATGAACTTCACGTACCTGCGCTGGTTGTGCCAGACATCGAAGATCAGCGGGTCGGGGTGGTAATCGACGGAATACATGTCCGGCACGCTCGCGCTGTCGATCTTCCAGCGAAGCGTCTTGAACAGCAGCCGCAGGTTGTAATCGAGCAGGCTGTAGCCAACAAACAGCGTCGTCCAGCCCGTCAGGTAGTACTTCAATGTCAAGGGAACCGGGTCATACGGGTCCTTGTTGCTCATCCGCAAGACAAACTGGATGTAATCCTCATCGGTGATCACGATCGTCTGCGGTTGCGAGATGTCGCCGTGGATTTTGAACACGATCGGGCTCTCGGCCGTCGGGTCGCGATGGTCGGTCGTGGCCTCGAGCTTTGGCGTGTAGACGGCCACGCGTGGCTGCTTCCCGGCTCCGACAAGCGCGTTCTCGAACAGCTGGTCGTAGTTCGTGGTGATCACGAGCGGGAAACCGAGCTCGGCGAGCGCCCGCAACATCGGCGATGGGCGCTTGCCCGTTTGGACGGCATTGGTGACCGCGTCGACGAGCTGGTGGCGCGAGCGCGCGATCTCGTAGAACAGCGCGACCCTCTGAAGATTCGAAGGATCCTCGCGCGGAAACCGTCCCGCAAGGTTGCAGCTACCTGCGAGCTTCCGACTCAAGGCCGAGGCTACCGGCGGCCGGCCCTCCGCTGGATACTCGAACGGTGACTCGCGAGGCGGTGGCGAATGGGCGCCAGCACCGAGAAACAGGATGCAGCGCTGCAGCTTCACAGCCTCAGCTATCAGCTCAAGGGCGTCATCGACATCTACGTCAAGCGTCATGACGGCATCCCTCAGTCCGGGCCAACGAGATCGACCTCCCCGCGCGCAGCAGAACGCAGCAGAACGATCAAGGCGGCAGGCCGCCCCTGCTCGGCAGCGTGCTCCTCTGAACCCAGAAGACCACCGGCGCCCGACACGTCACTCGCCACCGCATGGCCGCGGGCCGGCCACCCGCGGGGCCGCTCGAACACACGACCCCAAAGTCGCAAGGTCGCGAGCCGCATAGCTCACGCCGGTCCGACCACAGGTTCCCCGCCGTCGCGATGGTGTACTCCTCAATCAATCAGTCGCCTATCTCGACTCGCCCCAAAGAGGACAGTCCCACTCCGAACGATCCCCGTCAAGTCATCGAACGCGACGGCGAATCACCCGGTATCTGGTTAATCAGTTATGGAGAGATTTCGTGAGATAAACAACACACACCGAGACGACGCGACGAACGCAGCCAAATCGCGGAGTGCTTTTCACGAAGGCGATCGTCTGACGACCACCGGCCCGGACGAGTGGATCGGCGACATCTCGATCACCGCGATCGCCGACGCCCGGCGATCGCTTTGCCACGACAGCACTAGTGGCGCCCAATCACACCGCATGATCGAGGCGGGCGGCGAACGCTGGCGGCGACCAGACCGCACCCTCTTGTCCGATGAGCCATGGCGCGCCTCGAGACTGAACAGGGGGCGGTAAGTCCCCGCCCGCTGGGCTCGTCGGGTCCTCAACCCGGTGAGCAGCTAGGATCCCCAACCAGCGGAGCTACGGCCCCTCGAATGTCACCCGAAATTTGGGAAGCCACCAAGACGCCAGCGGATCGCTGCGATCGGCGATGGCGCTGGTCGCGACGTACAAGTGACGCGGGCGGCGCTTGCCGTTGTCTGCCCTCGTGCACCGCCACTGACGCCGTGGTCGTGCGGGGTGCAGCACAACCCGTAGGTGATCTACGGCTTGTCGCGCTTGCCATCAGGGGGATACCCCGCTTGCCTGGCGGCTCGAGCAAAAGACCCCTTGCGGTCTATCCGTAGCTGTCGGCGTAGCGGAATCCCCAGATCGTTGACGCCGCGCTGTTGTAGGGGGAGGGGAATACGCCCATTATCTTGACGTAGCCCAAGACCTCGTCGGGGAACTCGAGGGAATAGTTGTACGGCAAGTTGTTCGGCTTGTTGTAGGTGATCTTTCCGCTGTCCGTTGCGGTCCCGTTTTTGGTGAAGATGAAGCCGAGCGCCTGCTGCACGTCTCCGGCGTATCCGTAAACCCTGGTGATCTGGCCCCGGGACCCAGCAGAGCTTCCGAGGGCAAAGGAGCCGCCTGCCGGCGGAGTCGTGGTGCCCCCGTTGCCGCCCATCTTTGGTTCGGTCACCGACCCGTAGGTGACCTGAATGGCGTCGAGGCGGTCGTAGCCCCACACGGTCAGGTGGTTAATTTGCGCTTTGCCATTGCCGTTCACAGACGGCGTTCCGTTGTTGGGCATGTAGCCGTAGGCCGGGCTGTAGAGGACACGGGGGTCCGCCGGGTGGACCGGCTCCGGGTACTTCACGGGGTCGGTGTACTTCCAGTAGAAGGCCTGATCCGATGTCGCCGGGACCAGGGCCAGGTCGAGGTTTTGGTTGGCGCTGAAGAGCAACACGTTGTAGTTCGTGTTGTTGGTCGGACGCGGGACGTTCTTGTGGGCTTCGGCGATCTGAACGTTCAGGTGATTCGTCGCGCTCTGAATGTCCGCTGCAATCTGCCGCTTGTAGTCCTCGACAGCGACGGGCGGTATCCCGAACGAGGGTCCCGTTACGATGCCGTCCCGCAGCTGAGCGAGAAGGAAGTTGTAAATCTGTGTGTACTCCGGCAGGACGAGGTACGGGCGCGTGGCAGGAGCAAAGCCGGGGGCGGCGGAGACGAGGTGGTTTAGTGCCGAGACAAAGTTCTCTCGTATGAACGTGGGGTTCGAGGGATCCTGGAGCGCCACGTCGTAGTTGTGGAGTACGCGACTCAGCCCGGTGAGCTCCGCGTTGAGGCGCTCCTTGGTCTGCTGGTCGATAGCCTGGTTTATCTTCTGGTCGACGTACTCCCGCATCTGATCCCAGGTCACGTTGTTGCTGCGTGAGACCGGCCACAGTAGCTCGATCAGCCCGGACAGCACGAAGCCGGTGTGCGGCACCCCGACGGCGGCGGTTTGCAACACGACCCGGAGCAAGTTGTCGAGGTCCAGGATCGGCAGCGAGGTGGTGGCAGCCGGATCGGTACTCGGGGGCGGCGTGGCTTTCGACGACACACCGGTCGGGCATGGATGAGGGACGGGTCTCGGTACGCGGGTGGACGGGTGGAACTCGTTCCTGACCCTGCCGACGCTGGGTATCGAATTCAGGATACGGCTGCTTCCCGCCCGGAACCGAGACGCTTCGGCGGCGGACAGGAGGCCGGCGCGACCCTGCGCTTTGGCGTCGCTGATCCAGGATTCCAACAGGGCCTGCGCCCCGAGGATGTTGCCCTGGTTCAATGCGTCACGAACGTAAGCCAGCTCCAGTTCGACCTGGGAGTTCATCTGGCACGTGAGGCTCCATTGGTTCACAGTCGTCTCGAACCGTGCAACCTCCCTACCGGCGAGCCGCACCTGGCCGGTGACGTCGGGCACGTCAGAGGACACCGGCCGGGCTCGAGGCGAGGCACTGGTTGCGGCCGGCCGGGCAGCCAGATACACGAGCACCACGCAGAGGATCGTGAGCGTCATGACCACAGAGCTGATGCGACCGATGAAGCCACCATGGGCACGAGACATGTGACACCCCTCAACATCTCGACTGCGACAGACCAACCGCCCACACTATCACGCCGCCCACCAGTACGACGATCCACCACCCTCTCTAGGTTAATTCCCGACTCGACACGCGGTCCTAGCCCACGTCCTGGAGGGCCGGGAACACTTAGCCTGGATCCACCGCGTTGTAGGTGAGGTTCTGTCCGGGGTGAAATTTAAATGACCTCCTGAGCTGGCCTTTTTCACGACTGTATGGGCAGTCGGGGGCCTGTGTCAGGAGGTCACTTGCGTGGTGCATGATGACGAAGCGGTCGGACTGGACGGCCTGGGGGTCGTCTTTGACGATGAGCGGGTCGTTTCGGATGCGGGGATCGCGCTGGTCGCGACGCTCGCTGAGAGGCTTCAGATCGAGCGGCTGGCCGGGCGGCTGGTGCGGCTGCGGGGCGATCGGCCGGGGGCGGCGAACGCGGCGCGCAAGGTGATGGCGCTGATCTTCGCGATGCTGTTGGGCGCCGACTGCATCGATGACTGTGCGCTGCTGGGGGCCGGTCGCACGCGGCGGCTGCTGGGCGGCTGGCTGCCGGCACCATCGACGTTGGGGACGTTCTTGCGTGCGTTCACGTTCGGGCATGTCCGTCAGCTCGACCGGCTGCTCGCCGAGACGATCACACGCGCGTGGCGCGCGGGCGCGGGCCCGGATGGGGGGCGACTGGTGGTCGATGTCGACAGCTTCATCGGCGAGGTGCACGGCTATCAGAAGCAGGGCGCCGGGTTCGGGTACACCAACAAGCGCGGCTATCACCCGCTGATCGCCAGCCGCTCTGACAGCGGAGAGGTTCTGCACATCCGCCTGCGCAAGGGCAAGGCCAACTCCAGCCGCGGCGTGCTGCGGTTCGCCGAGGAGCTGATCGCCCGCATCGCGCGCGCCGGTGCCAGCGGCGAGAAGTTGCTGCGCGCCGATTCGGCGTTCTGGAACAACGCGCTGATCGAGCGGCTCGAGCGGGCCGGCTGGACCTACTCGATCAGCATCCGTGCGCAGAAGGGCGTGGCCGAGCGGATCGCCGCGATCCCCGAGCGCGACTGGCAGACACTCGATGACTATCCCGACGCCGGGGAGGCGCAGATCGCCGAGACGCCCCCGGGCGGGCGGCGGATGATCGTCCGGCGCACCCGCCTGATCGGCGCGCAAGCCGAGTTATGGCCCGACTGGCGCTACTTCCCATTCCTCACCAACCGCACCGACGCGCTGGAGGTAGTGGCGCGCCGCATGCGGTCCCTCGTGCAGGCCGACGTCCCGCTCGCAGGACTCACACGCGTCCGACCACGACTCCTCGCGCGGCAGCCGCTCAACGAACCGGTGCGGAGGATCACCGTTAGCCGGAGTGCAACGATACCGCTGACGACGATGCCCCTCCGGCCCGTGCCGACCGTCGAAGCGCACCCGCGAGCCCGCATGCTCTGGCCGCGGACAGGTGGCCCTCGCGCCGCTCCAGCTCTTCCCCAGCGTCGACATCGCGGCGCCAACGTACGCCACCGATCGGACGACCAACGCATCTAGGTGAGCAATCTGATTCTAGAACGCTCACGGAGATGCGTTAGGGGGAGCGCCCCTAGCAGTCAAGTACCGCATCGGGCCAGCGTCCGAGGCGGCCGCTGCTCGAGGCATGAAACTCCGGGTGTGAGGCTCTGTCCGGTCCGAACCGTAGGTTGGCGTGATCCGGGACACGGCTTCGTTGGGAGAACGCAGACGCGTAGACCGTAATCGATCGAGCGCCGGGAACCCACCGTCTTGGACCCAGCCACGCGCTGCTGGAATCGCAGTGAAGCATGCGCTACGTCATGCTCGTTGCGACAAGAACGAGGCCGTCTGTCGGTCGCTAGACCTGATTGATGGACACCCGGTGGAAACCGCGTCGGCGAGGGCAATCCGTTGCCCGTCAAAGCCGATGGCGGATTCGACCACTTGCGTTGCATGCACCGAAGTGCTATAGGTTCGCTGGCGGGCGCTCAACGCGTTCGTCCGGGCCGATCAACCAGCGAGGGAGGTTGCGGCATGGTGTTCACGGTTGACACCACGTTGTCTCTCGCTTGGCAATGGTTGCGTGGGGATCCTCGATGGCGATGCTCATGAATCGGGAGGTAACTTGAGGATTTTGGTGTCGCGCTATCGCGTTCTTGCGACGCTCGTCTTGGCCGCGGTCGTCGCTTCGGTGTCGACGGGCGCCCTCGCTCGCTCCACGGCCGCCAGGCCAGTGTCGCCGCTGACCAATCCGGCCAAGATCCAGAAGCTGGCGAAGGATGCCTACATCTGGGGCGTGGCGCCCGAGTTCATCTACCGCTTCTCGAAATACAACGAGCTGGTAACGGCACCGGTCAACACGCTCGGTGGCGCGACAGTGGCGGCGGCCTGGAACAACCAGGGCACCAATGCCGGCAACGCGTCGGTGCTGTACCTCAACGCGATGCTGGATCTCAGTGGGAAGGGCCGTGGAGGCACGAAGGAGCTCGTGCTGACGGTCCCGCCATCGCAGAGGAACTACTACGTAGTCGTGATGCTTGATGCTTTTATCAACGACGTGGGCAGCATCGGCACCCGCACGACGCCGTCGAGGCGCGCGCAGACCTACCTCCTCGTAGGCCCGACCTCGCGCTACGCTCACAAGCGAATCGCGCGCATCCACGGCTTCACCTACCGGGTGATGACCTTCGACACTAACCGCGACTGGATGCTGGCCCGGATCCGTGCCAACTCGCTGGCGCCGGCGGCCGACCCGGACTCCGTCGCCTCGATCGTCAAGAACGTCGTGGGGCGATTTGCTTTGAACACGCTCGCCGAGTTCGAGGCGCGTGGGCATCGGCCGAAGTACTTCAAGCCCGGCCAGTACACCCCAACGCAGGAGCAGATAAAGCGTGCGGCGAAGTGGCACACCGCCCCGACGAACGCTGTTGCTTTCTTCAAGCAGGTGGGCGCGGCGCTGAGACTCAATCCGCTCCCCACCGCCCGCACCGGGCTCAATTTCATCCCGCTGAGGACCCTGCCCAGCTGGGTGATTCCGCAGGCCGGTGCCCGCAAGCTCTACCGCAATCCCTCGTATGGTCAAAGGGGCACGCTGGCCCTGTTCAGGCCGCTCGGTCTCACGGCGAACGGCTTCACGGTCCCGCGCAACTGGGGCCAAACGCAGATCAACGCACTCCAGGCCGGCATGAACGCCGCGAAAGCGAACATCGCCAACATAGCGAACTCGACGCAGGTGACCCAGGCCACCAATTACTGGGCCTACATCAACAGCGGGATCGGGACCTACCCCAACACGCCCCAGGGGTACCTCCGCCGAGCCGTGTTCGTGGTCTTCGGCGGGGCGACCATCCCGCAAGACAACGTCTACGCCGGACTCAACAACCTCAACGGCACCTCGGCCACCACGCTCGACGGCAACAACACCTACAAGCTGACATTCACGCCGCCGGTCACGAACCCGGCGAGCTTGCCGGTGGTCGGTACCCTGCCGCCGACCGCGAACGACAGCCAGGGCAATCCGCGAGGACTCTGGTCAATCACTGTCTACCAGCCCGATCCGACCCAGTCCGCCGCCCCGTTCATCCCCCAGACGAGCGTTCTGAACACCGCATATTCGACCGCGAGCATTCCCGTGACCGCCGTCGACCCGTCGACGGACACAATCACCGTGAAGCCCTCCGCGTGGGGCCCACTGGTCGCGAGTAGCCCGATTCTGTTCGGCTCGACGGCAGCGCGGTACGGCCTCACACCCGGCGTTCCGTACTACGTCGCGACCACGCCGACGCGCAAGATCGACCCGAAGACGAAGAGCACGACGTACTCGTTCAAGGTCTCGACCAAGTGGCAACAGACGCTCTCGGCGGGCAAGGTGCCGATCCAGTACAGCGGCATGCGGGGTCCGGTCGTCACGCTGACGAACCCGGGCGGTCCGGTCAACCTGCAATGGGGTCCGATCCAGCCGGTCTCGCAGCTGGGATCCCAGCAGCTGACCTCCGGAAAGCTCGCAAAAAACCCCGATGGGTCGGTGACGATCTGGATCGCCCCGACCTTGCCCGCAGGCGCACCCGCCAGCAACTGGATCCCGACACCATCGACGGCGTACTACGAGGCCCTGTATCCCGCCTGCGAGCCCCAAGCTGGAGGGGAGTCTCCGTGCCCTACGGTGATTCAGGCAGTAATGCGCATGTACTACCCCGCACCGGCAAGCAACACGCAAGCCTCGATCCTGCCCCCGCCGAACGGATCGATGCCCGCCACATACGTGTTCCCCGCCGTCCAGAAGGTCGGCTGATCAGTGGTTCCCGGAGGGCTAGCTCGAGCGGGACTGCGCACCTGCTGCCGCTCACAGAGGTGAACGTCGAGAAAGCCCGGATGAGAGTAGTAGGGAGGACCGGCCAGCCCGCGCCCGGGTCGACTCGTCCGCGTCACGATCCCCGACTCGCCCGTGCCTTGGACCCCCGGAGTCGACCTCGAGCGACCTGGACGCCCCCGCATTGGCGCCATCCAGAACGAATCCCACCCATCGGGCGGCCACAGATCGCAGCGCGCGACCGCGGGTTCAATGCGCCGGTCGACACTTCCAGTTAGACGCACTTCCGGCGCTCTTGCGGAGCCAGCGACGCGGACAGGTGCGTAGGCGGCGTGAAACCGGCGCTGACCGCCCGTCGTGATCCTTATCGCGTGGATGGGGCGGTTTCGGCCGAGGACCACGACGTGCTCGCGTTGGATGCATTCGGAGTCATCTCGTGGGCAGCGCTTGACCGCTGCATTCGCTGGGAGCTGCAGAAGCCGGCCGTGGCCAGGACCGCCGTTTCGTGGCGACGGGCGACTGCGGCTGGTGCTCCCAGTCGGGAAGCAGCAGCGAGCGCCGAGGCGACTGCTGCTTGCTCAGCCTCGTCCGTCGGAGCGCTCAGAAGGCACCCGAGCGCCACGACTCGACGACCGGAGCGACCGTCAGCCGCCCGCCACGCCGCGCTGTCGCTCCCGCCCAGCAGCAGTCGTGAAGGGCATGCCCGCCGGACGACCGCTTTGCCACGAAGGCAATCGTCCGCAGCCGACCGGCCCGGACGAGTGCAATGGCGAGCGGCTGCGGTGTCGATTCGCCCGCTTGCCTGCGGCGCTCTGCGGCGGATCTTGAACGCACAGGTACGAGTCGTTCGCGGGGGAGTGTCCGTGCCGGGCGGCGGCCGCGTTACTCGGACGCCGGGTGATATGTTCTCGCGCAGCCCGGACCCCCGGCGTAGCGCAAGCGCCGCGCCCGATCCCGGCACCCGTCCGATTCGGGACTAGGAACTAGGGGCGGGCCGAATGACGAGCGACACCATTATGCGCCCAGCATGACGGTCAGGTCGGTGCGCGCACGTCTCCTTCGCGCCGCCGTCCCGACGGCTCACGCCCGTGCAGTGAAAGCGCCCGAAGTACGGCCCCCTCGAGTAACCCAACCAGCCGGCGCCGACGGTCCCGCTGTTAGAACGCCACCGTGTCCACGAGTCCGCGGCTCGGAACGCAACCGCCTGCGCGACCATGCACGGCACCTCGGTCGCGCGCGGATGAGAGCCCGGCGGCTGAAACTCGCCCGGGCCGACCCGCCGGGCGATGCTACGCGCCGTCTGCGCGCTCATCTTCACATGCCAAGGCCCGGTGGTCTCCCACCTCTGGTCACGTGTCAGAGACCCGTCCTGAGGAGTTCCGCAGTCGCGGTCATACGGCGACGCGGTCGCCGGCGCGGCGAGCACCGCCGCCGCTGAGCACGCCGCCGTCATCATCGCCAACGCCTGTACGCCCCTCATCTCGATTCCCCCTTTCTGCGAAGCCTCCGGGCTCCGCCGTCGCACGACGAGCGCCGCAGCACACTATCCGTCCCTGGAGCCGAACGGAAGTGCGACCGGCGGGCCAAGGGTATAGCCGCCGCCGTCCCCAGCCCACGTGCCCTTCCGACTAACAACAGCCAGCGTGTCCGTCCAGCCTTGCTTAGAGGACAATCACGCGAATGAGACGACTTCTTGCAGGACTCGCGGTCGCGGGGTTACTTGCGAGCACCGCGAGCGCGGCAACAGTGCCAACGCTGGGATCACGTGGCCCGCAGACGTTCAGGTATGCGGTGGGATGAGGGCAGGTGCGGCCTACCCCAGATCTTCAACGGCGGTGATCCCAGCGGAGACGTCGTCCACGTGTCGTGGAAGACCTGGGGCGACCACGTGGCCAATGGCTGGGGCAAGACCTTCGCATTCAAGCCTCACGGCGGCTACTACCAGAAGCCCGTCCTCGCGCACCTTCACGCCCAAGACCTGGGCAAGTGTTCAGGCCACCGGGCATACCGCCAGCTTTGGCTGAGCGAGCAGGCGCGCCCTGGCGGGCCTTTCACGCGTTGGTTTAGCTGGTCGGGATCGCGGACCATCTGCGACTGGGCTTGATAAGGCTGCGCCGCTGTTGCGGCGCCTCCCCACGGGTGTGGCGCCGCGACCGCGCGACGTCTCACGGGCGGCGGCGCAGTGGGGCAGCCGGGCTGGTGCTCGAGCTCTCAGAGCGTTATGGCCTGTGACGCGTCAGTGAGCTCCTGGGGGCTGGCTGCGCTGCTGCGGGATCGGCGACTAGCACGGCCTCGATCCGGTCAGAGAGCCGGGCGGTCCGCTCGGCGGTTTGCTCGAGCGCGTCGAGGCTGGCGCTCTCGGCCCAGCTGGTCAGGTAGCGGATGCTGTTGGCGCTGGTGTCCAGACCGACGGTCTGACAGCAGCAGAACGTGACCGATCCGACGACGAGCTCCTCCTGTGCGTAGGTGAGCATGGGCGCCTGCTCGTCGGCGCCGACAAGCGCGTGTGAGACCTCGTGGATCGCGGCGGCCGGCCTGCCGTTGGGTGAGACCCACTCGGCCAGCGCGCGTCCTCACCTCGCACCCGGATGGAAACGATGTACTGGCGGCTCAACCCCCAGCCCTAAACGATGCGCTGCCGGCTACCGGTAAACGATGTGTTGGCGGCCGTCACCTAGGACGGTTGAGCATTGTCTTCTCACGCAGCGCTTCCGCGACTCGTCCCGAGCTTCCGCTTCGAAAGCTGGCGGCGTCGAAGCGGCACCGTCGAGCTGGCTCGGGAGCCCCGAACTCGTCGCCGCTGATGCGAGAGACGGACGGCGAGTAGGCCATCCGTGGCCTCGCGTTACGTCCAGGGCGCTTGTATGCCCGTCAGCTGGTGGTGCAAGCGGCCCGGTAGATCTTCTTCGGGATCGCGTGCGTCCGGCACGGCCTGGCACGGTCGACGGTCGCCCACACGCCATTCTTGGCCCTGTAGACGGCGATCGTCTCGAAGCCGTGCTTCCCGCCGACGAGGATGCCCGAATACGCCCAGCCGCCGGCGCAGCCGAACGACCCCTCGAGTTTCGCGTTCTTCGGCTGCGCCGATCCGCGCTTGAGACCGGCGCTGAGCGCCTTCTTGGTACACGGCGGGTACTTCGACTTGCTGGTGGAGGCGCTAGCCGAGGCGCCGAACGCGGCCACCACAAGCAGCGCGGTGGCCAGCAGGATGAGACTGTCCCGTGTGGTTTTCATGCGGTCAAGCTACCGGCCTCGCCGGGTCGCCGCAAACGCTTCATCCGGTCTAGGTCAACGCCAGGGCCAAGGCACTTCGGCCTGCGCTGCATCGCGCGCGGCATCAACCCGCGTTTCACGGGCCGTCTCAGCTGGTTCTGCGCCGCCAGGTCCGCCGGTCGCATCCTTCGTCCCCCTCGGCGCAAAGGCGGCGCTGATCGGGCGGGGGTGGGCGTGGTGGTCGCTGCGCGCGGTGCGGAACGGGTCCGTCACGTGCTTTGCGTGATCGAGGCCGGCATCGATGTTGCGCTTGGTCTGACCGGCCAACGATCGGTGTCCGACGTCGACCTGTCCGCGTTGTATCGCTTATAGCAGTCACCGACCCCGCACTGACAGCCACGGCGCCGGCGCCCGGCGACTAGACCCACACAGTCGGTCGGCCGCATTACGATCTCCCCGTCCGTCCACCTCACCAGGAGAGAGAGTCATGCTTCAACGAGTTCGTGCGTGCCATGCGCTTCCGCTTGTTCTGATCGCGGCGCTGCTTGTTGCGGCGTTGGCATCCGGGACAGCCGGGGCCGCCGGCACGCAGACCGTCAAATGCGTCGGGACTGCCGACTTCTGCGGTGCCACCGTGAGCATCGCCGGGGGAGCCAGCAATAAGGTCATCACCGTCAACCTGACCGACACTAACTTCAGGCGGGTCGGCGTTTGGGTGATCCCGAAGATCTCGAAGGGCGCCTTCAGCATCAGCAAGGCCTCGTTCCGCCTCGGCGGATCGCAGTACCGGTTCACGTTGAACGCGGTCCAGTCGAATCCGCGCCGCGCGCGGATCATCCTGCTGTTCTCTGCGGGCGCAAAGGCAGGCTAGGCGAGACGATCCCGGCCGGCGGGGCTGCCCGCCGGCCGGCTCGCCTGCAGCAAAGTCGGCGTTGGTTTTGAAGACGAGTGCAGGAGATCCTGACGCAGGAGCGCCGCACCGCGAAGCAGAAGAGGGCGAGTGCGCGGGCAGCCCGTGCGCGGAGGCCGGGCCGCGCCATTGACCCGATGACTGCTTTGTGTTCCGACCGGCGCGGTTCCGCCACTGCTTTGGCGACAAGCCGCGCGAACCCGGGGAGGGGGCCTCGCCGCTCGGGCTGTATGCGGAGAGTTCGATACCCCCATCGGCCCGCATCTCGGCAACTTCCCCCAGGTGTTCTCGCATCTCGCGCTGCTGGACGCCGCTGGCCGCTTCATTCTCCGGGAACGGCTCCTGGAGATATAGCCGTTTGGGCCTCGAGTGCGTCGCCTGGACGCCAGAGCGGCCACGGGCGCGGCGTGGCTCCGTCGCGTCGAAGCGGCAGTCTCGCACTCACTGCCGTTGTGGCGACGATGGGGAAGTGAGGTTGGCGTCGAGGCAGACCGCCGAGACCGTTCCAGAGCGTCCGCTTCCGATTGGCGTGAACGAGCGTCGCGTGGCTGCGCTTTGTGCGCGGGCGACACTCGCGCTGGCGCCGCGGGTGGCGTGCGCTGCTCTATCTGAGGCGGTCACAATGCTCGCGCGATCACGCGAGCGGAGAGCGTCTGGTTGGGCTATGCGTCGTGGGCGGGTTGGTCGTCGACAGTGACGGTCGGACGGAGCCTCACCGGTTGGCGGGTGTAGGCGGCGAGGAACACGCGGGCGGCTTCGTCGGCCTGGGCGGTCAGCTCGTCTGGGAGGTCGAGCGCGGCGTCGCCGAGGAAGGCGACTTTGTTGGTCGGGATTGAGGCGGCCAGCCAGGTGAAGAGGTAGGCGGCGCCGTCGGGATCCTCGACGGCCAGCGGGCCCCGGCGGGTCAGGGTTCGGAGCGTGTCGGCGAACAGCGCGAGGGTTCTGACCCAGCTGCGTTGGTAGTACTCGCGGCCGATTCCCGGGAAGCGTTCGGCTTCGGCGATGACCAGGCGTCGCATCTTGAGCAGCTCTGGATCTGTGAGTCCCATGATTGTGGCTCGCGCGTGCTCTCGGATCGCGTTCTCGATGTCGTCGGTTTCGGCGAGCGCGAGGATTCGCGGCTTGAAGTGCTCGTAGCTCGGTCGACGATGTCGAGCACCGCGGCGGCGAACAGCTGCTCCTTGCCGAGTACTGACCCCCGGACCGGCCTGTGAGGTCAGTCATCTCCGCGCCCCCGAACGGGAACGCCGCTGCAGATCGGTTCACGGACGAGCCGCTGTCGACGCGGATGCTCTGGCCGAGATCCTCGAGCAGCCGCAGGTCCTCCGCGAACAGCCGACCGAGCCGCTCGCGGTCGCGAAGCCTCGCTGCTCGACTATCAACTAGATGTCCTCCTGCCGCCGAGGTTGGTTCATGACCACCTCGTAGATCGCGTCGCCGCTGATCGCGCGTGATGGAGAGGACATGCTCTCGCTCCCTCCGGGCGTCCGCCAGACGCCCGCTTGCGCAGTTCTCGATGCAGAGATGCGGTCGGCGCGGGCCCGGCCACGAACCGCGGCCTCCGTTAAACCCGGGGCGGTTCAGTCTCACCGTTCAGCCCGGCGCGCCGTCGGGCCGCTCGGCGAGTTCGACGATCAGGCCCTCCGGTCCCCGGACGTAGCAGAGGAGGAAGGTGTTCTCGAAGTCGACGATCTCCCGCGCGTGCGGCGCGCCTGCTGCGCCCACGCGGGCCGTGCCCATCGAACGAGCGCCGACCGTCGAGGAGGCCATTGACGAGCTCCGCGTCCGCAGACGCTCGTTGCATTGTGAGCGCAGGAGGACGGCGAGAAAGCTCGAGTCCGTGGTCCGCCCGCAACCGGGTTGTGACCCCGACGGTGCTCTCCAGTCGACTCGCAAATGGAGATAGGAATGCGGACGATGCGCGCGGCGCGCGGCACGATGGTGGTGCGCGTCTACGCCGTCCAGCGAAAACCGGTGGCCTCGGGTCGCGGCGTCAGCGGGCTGGTCGGCAGGTCGCCCGGAGGGTCCTCCCCGTTATAGGCGCTCGGCGCCACGTCGTTGGGCGCATCGGCGTGGAACATCGCAGCGAGCAGCTCGATCTGCCCGCGGCCCACGCCCAGCTCGCCCATACCACCGCCATACATCGGCCGTTGGTCCCGTGCACAGCGTGCGTAGACCTCGAACAGCTCGCGCAGGCTGCCGATGCGCGAGGGCTTGACGTTGACCACGCCCGCGGCGAGCGGCGTCGCGCCGATGTCGTCGGCGCTTCGGATCGGCGCGTCGTAGGACACGCGGTGGAGGTGATCGCCGAGCCGCTGAGCGATCTCGGGCAGGTCGTGCGGGTCCTCCAGATAGGCGTCGGGAAACGCCGGGAGGACGCGGTCGTATAGCGCGCCGAGCGCCTCGGGATCCTTGACCTCGAAGCCGTACTGGCCCTTGAAGTCGATCGTGTCGACCGCGCCCGTCGCCGCGACCTCATCGACGAGCGCCGGCGGCCAGGTCGCCTCCGCGTCGAGCTTGAAGCGCACGCCGGGGGAGCGGGCAAGTCGCCGGCGCACCGGCTCAATCGAAGGCTCCTTGCCGAGGCCGAGCGAGTTGACGAAGCGCACCGGCTGCGGCTGCAGCCCAAGCACATCGTGCAGCGAGCGACCGGCTTGGCGCAGCGTGAGGTCGAGCGCCGCGGACTCGAACGCCCACTGTCGAAAGCGCAGCGCCCCGTGCCACTCCGGCGGCTCAGGCCACAGCTCGAGCGTCGCGAGATGCTCACAGAAGCCGGCCAGTGTCCATTCTCCCTCGAGCGGCAGCGCCGGTCGGGTCTCATGCAGCGCGGTGCCGTCCTCGCGGAACACGGAGACGTCCTCGCCCAGCCCGTCAACGCCAGCGCCGACGAGCCGCACGTGCGTCGTGATGCGCTCGAACTCGTAAGCGAGGACGGCGTGCAAGCGCTCGTAGTCGCACGCCTCAATCACGAGCGGGAGCCCCGCGAGCCGCGGCCACATCGACTCGCCTTTCATCGCGGCGCTCCCCGCGTTCATCGTCACCATTGTCTCACCCACCGATGATCCACTCTCACTGACTGCGGCACCTATCCCACGTGCTTCAGGTGGTTGCATACTGCGAGCGCCCGGCCGGCCGGTAGCCCCGGATCGTTCCGCCCTTCGGGAAGGGTCGCGACTCGACCAAATCAAGCGCTCCGTCCGGGCCGGTGTCGGGGAATAGCCGCATGCCCCGACCGACGACCACGGGGACGATGAGCAGGTTCATCTCGTCGACGAGATCTCAGCGGTACCGGGCTCGGCGTGGCCCGCGTGGGCGTCGTGGGAATGGATCCAGGCCAGTTCGGAGTACAGATCCGCGAACAGCGCATCGCGGCGGGCGGTCTCCGGACCATCCGGGAGGTGCATCAGATCGGCCGTGCGGCGCGACAGCCACTGCACGGCGACGGTCCGCTTCCGTCGCCGGTGCGCGTAGCGGCGCAGCGCAGGCGTCAGGTCTTCCGCGGCGCGGGCGTCGATCAGGCAGTCGGCGAGGACGATCGCGTCCTCGATCGTCTGGTTGGCGCCCTGCCCTTGATGGGGCACCATGGCGTGTGCTGCGTCACCCATCAGGACGACGCGGTCGGTGTGCCAGCGCTCGAGCGTCTCGAGATCGTGCAGCGCCCAGCGCGCCCCGATGTCGGTCGCGCCGACCATTTCGATCACGGCGGGGTGCCAGCCAGCGAACGCATCGACGGCGTCGCTGACCGCGCAATGCTCCATCCAGCCCTCGTTGGTCCACTCCCGTACGCGGACGACGGCCAGGAAGTTGACCGTCCTGCCAACGTCGATGGCGTAGTGGAGCAGATGACGCCCCGGACCCGCCCAGAACTGAAGCGGCGTCGGATCGGGCAGCGAGGGCACGTCCTCGACCGGCACGAGCCCGCGGTAGCCGACCGTCCCCGAGAACCTCCCGCGGAGCTCCCCAACCACGTGCGGGCGGATCACCGAGTGGACGCCGTCGGCGCCGACGACCAGGCCGGCGGCGGCGCTCCTGCCGTCCGCGAAGTGCAGCTCGGCGACCGAGCGGCGCTCCTCGACGCGAACGCACCGGCGGCCGAGGTGCAGTCCGTCGCCGGACAGCCGCTCGGCGAGTGCTTGGAGGAGGGCGACACGGTGCACGCCGTAGTAGGGCGCGCCGAATGTCGCCTCGTACGCTCCGTTGCGCCCGATCGGATGGTCGGCGATGATCGCGCCGGTATCCCAGCGCCGGATGACCAGCGCCGAAGGGACGACCGAGACTGCCTCGAGCTCATCGTCGAGCCCGAGCCGCCGCAGCTCGCGCGTGGCGTTGGCCGACAGCGCGACGGCGGCGCCAATTTCGCGCAGCTCCTCGGCCTGCTCGTAGACCTCGAAGCTGATCCCGCGCTCGCGCAAGGCGAGCGCCAGGACCAGCCCGCCGATTCCGCCGCCGACGACGGCGACCCTGAGCTCGGCCACGTCTACGCGATCGCCGGCGTGCGCGCGGGAGCCAGCGCGAAGTCGTAGGTGATCGCGCGACCTCCGTCGTCGGTCGGCTCGGGGTGCACGATCAGTTCGGGCTTGACCGCACTGGCGACGTCGCTGTCCAGGTAGTCGCTGGAGTCGATGAACAGCTGGGTGACCAGCGGCTCATACCCTTCGGCGCTGACGATCAGGTGGATGTGCGCCGGGCGCCATGGGCTCCAGCCGGCCGCGGCCGTCATCTTGCCCGTCGGCCCATCCAGCGGGATCGTGTAGGGCCCGGGGATCACGGTGGTGAACTCGTAGCGGCCGTCGCCGTCGGGGCGGACCTGGCCGCGGAGGTTGCCCTCCGGTGGACCGGGCATGAAGCCCGAGTAGCGTCCCTCGGCGTCCGCTTGCCAAACGTCGAGGTTGGCGTTGGCCAACGGCTTACCCTCGGTGTCGGTCACACGGCCCGACACGCGCGTTCGGTCGCCGGACTCGTCGGGACGGTGCGGAAGCTCGAACGGGGCGTCCAGCACCGGAGCGTCGGGGAGGTGGAACGGACCGAGGATCGTGCCCTGAGAGCCGGCGCGGTTGCCAAAGGCGTGCTCTTCGACGACGTGCTCGATGTAGACGTCGCCGAACAGCGGCCATTCGCCCGTCTCGCCGACGTCGATGAACCACTGCTTGGCGGCCTGGTACTCCTCGTAAGTGACGTCGTTCTCGACGATCGCCTCGTGAATCCTTCGCAGGATGTCGGTGATGAGTTGGTTGGCGCGATCAGACATCGATCTCTCCTGTGTTGATGGCGTTGGGGTGGCGCGCCAGCGGCGTGACGCGAATGTCCAGATAGGGGAACAGCGGGAGGCCGGACAGGAGCTCGTGCAGCTCGTCGACCGAGCTGACGTCGAGGACGCTCACGTTCGCGTAGCGCCCGGCCACGCGCCACAGATGCGGCCAGCGCCCCTCGCGCTGGAGCGCCTGTGAGTACTCCCGCTCGCGTGCCTTGAGCTCTTCCGCCCGCTCTGCCGGCATATCGGGCGGCAGGCGAACGTCCATCTCGGCCAGGAACAGCATCAGTGGTCCAGCCGGTAGCGCGCAAGACGATCCTCGTCGACCTCGAAACCGAGGCCCGGCGCCGCCGGGACCGCGGCGCGGCCGTCGCGGATCTCCGGCGTTGCAACGACGAGATCGTCTGCCAGGTCGAGAAAGTTCGTGATCTCGGCCGGTTGGCCGGCGGTCGCGGCGAACGCGGCGGCAAACGCGATCGTCGCCATGGCCCCGATCGCTCCCTCGTACTGGCTTCCCACGACTATCGGGACGTTGCGAGCGAGGCACAGATCAAGGATCCTCCGTGATTCCGTAAACCCGGTCCGCGCGGTCTTCACGCTCACCACACCGATCGCGCCTTCCTCCAGCTCGCGGTCGACGTGCGCGAGGCTGATGCAACTCTCATCACCGGCCAGCGGCACAACCCAGCGGTTGGCGAGGCGTAGCCGGCCCGCCCGATCCTCGACCGAGATCGGCTCTTCGATCGCCCGCACCCCGAGATCGGCGAGCTCGTCGCCCGCCCGGACGGCGTCGTCGTAGCTCCAGCCCCGGTTGGCGTCGACGTACAGATCAGCGTCGGGCAGGGCCTCGCGTATCGCGCGAACCGCCGCGACGTCCAGCGCCGGAGCTCGTCCCACCTTGACCTTGAAAGTCTTGACGTTAAACCGGTTGTTCGCCGCCACGGCCTCCTCTGCCATCGCGGCCGGTTCACCGAAGGAGACCATGTGTGCTGCGGCGACATCGTCGGCGAACCCACCCAGCAACGTGTGGCACGGGCATCCCAAGATCTGTCCCACGAGATCCCACACAGCTAGGTCGACAGCGCCCCGCGCGACGTTGTTTCCGGTCACGCCGGCGCACCGCTGGGCGACGAGTTCGTGGCGCAGAGGGTCGACACCCGCCAGCGCCTCGTTGAGCTGCCCGCTCACCGCGTCGACGATCGAGGTCTGGGTCTCGCCATAGGTGTACGGGCGCGGCTGCGCCTCGGCCTGACCAACCAGACCGGCGTCGGTGTGCACCCGCACGAGCACGTTGTCTGCGCTGCTCACGCTCCCCGAGGCAAACTTCGGCACACGACGGTAGGGCACAGCAAACGGAATCGCCTCGACCGCGGTAATCCGGACCGTGCCCGCCACCGTCTCAAGCGCCGCAAGCGCCCCCGGATCAGTACCCAATCGCATCGTCGCAGGTCTCCTCTCTGAGCCCAGCCGCTACCGGCCGGGCCTGCCACACAACGTAAGCCAGACCCATCTGCATGGCAAGACCAATCGAGTGTTGATTGACTATGCCTCGGATATCAGTCGGCCGAGGTGATCCGGTGGAGCTCAGGCATCTGCGCTATTTCGTCGCCGTCGCCGAGGAGCGGCATTTCGGACGCGCCGCCGAGCGGCTACACATCGCGCAGCCACCACTGTCGCAACAGATCCGCCGCTTCGAGGCCGAGCTCGGAGAACCCCTGCTCTACCGGACCACCCGCAGCGTCGAGCTCGCTCCCGCCGGCGAGGTCCTCCTCGAACGAGGCCGCGAGATCCTGGCCGCGGTCGATGCGGCGATCGACGACGCACGCCGCGCGGCGCGCGGCGAGTACGGACGCCTCGCCATCGGGTTCACCGGCTCGGTGACCTACGCGATGCTTCCTTCCATCGCCGCCACCATGCGCCAGGAGCTGCCCGGTGTCACGCTCGACCTCCGAGGCGAGCTGCTGACGCCTACGCAGGTCGCGGGACTCCTCGACGGCACGCTCGACCTGGGGCTCCTGCGGCCCCCGGTCCACGACCGCGATCTCAGCACCGAGGTGCTCCGATCCGAGCCGCTCATCGCCGTTCTCCCGGCATCCCATCCCCTCGTAGACTCAGAAGCGGTCCCACTCGAGCTGCTCGAGTCCGAACCGTTCGTGACCTATCCGTCGCACTTCCGATCCGTCGTGCACGACGCCGTCGAGGACGCCTGCGCGGCTCATGGCTTCAAACCCGTCGTCTCCCACGAAGTCGCCGAGACCGCGACACTCGTCAGCTTCGTCGCGGCCGGACACGGCGTCTCCCTCGTCCCCGCCTCAGTACGCAACATGACCGTTCAGGGCGCGATCTACCGCCAGCTCGCCCAGGACACCACGCGAGTCCAACTAGCCGTGGCCTGGAGACGCGACGACGACCGCCCGGTGCTCGCACGCGCCCTCGACGTGATCCGCCGTGACCTGCGCGCGGCGTGACTTCGTCTGGCTGCCCGAGCGTGGAAGTCACTGCCCGACGTGGTTCCCGAGCGTCGGGTCAGTGAAAGCAGGAGCTGAGGAGCGGTGGGCGAATACGGCAGCCCATGGCGAACCGCCCTCCGGATGGGCTGAGTCTTGAGCGCAATCGGGACCTGCACGGACGCTCGGGCCACGTCTGGTACCGCCGCGCTCTGCTCTGCGTCATTGCTGTGCTGCCGATACTCGCTCTTCTGAACGTGTTCGGTCAGCACCCGACCACGACCTCTGCACATACGTTGGCCGCCGATCTCGTCGTCACCGCGCCGGCGCGGCTGCGCAGTGGGCTGATCTTCCAGGTTCGCGTAAAGGTGACGGCGCATCAGGACATCCAGAAACCACAGCTGGTGTTCGACCCGGGCTGGTGGGAATCGATGAGCGAAAACTCCATGGCGCCGAATCCCAGTACGCAGACCAACGAGAACGGGCGCATCGTTCTGTCCTTGAACAAACTGGCTGCCGGCCACAACCTGATCGCGTGGCTGTACTTCCAAGTCAATCCCACCAACGTGGGCGAGCGCCGCGAGGACGTTGAGCTCGACGGCGGCTCAACAAGGATCACCTATGTACACCGCTCCCTGACGATCTTCCCCTGAGTCCGTATGGATCTGGTCATCCGCGCCTGTGTCGTCTTCTTTTTCATCTTCCTGGTAAGCAGGATCGCGGGACGACGCGAACTCAGCTCGCTCGAACCCTTCGACGTCATCCTCCTCGTCGTCCTCGGCGATCTGGTCAGCAGGGCATCACCCAGAGCGACGAGTCGGTCACCGGCACGCTGATCGTCATCTCGACGATCACGTTGCTCTCGGTAGCCGTTAGCTGGGCGTCCTTCCGCTCCCGACGCGTTCGGCTCGTCACCGAAGGGGAGCCGATCGTGCTCGTGCAGGACGGCCACGTCATCGAGCGCAACCTCGCCCGCGAGCGCCTCACCCGCGGCGACGTCGAAGAGGAGGCACGCCAGCAGCAGGTCGGCTCTCTCAGCGAAGTCCGCTGCGCGATCCTCGAAAGGCCGGGACAATCAGCTTCATTTCGAAGTCCTGACGGCTCTCGCTTCTGCGCGCCGCTAGCGTTGCCCGCGGTATGACCGAGGACCTGGTGGTTATCGGCGGCGGGGTCATGGGCCTGTTCACGGCCTACCACGCGTCCGAGCGCTTCGACCGGATCGTGGTGCTCGAGCGGGGACGCGTGGGCGATCCCACGACCGCCTCGTTCGGGCGCACGCGCTCTTACCGCAGCGATTATCTTGATCCTGTCTACGCTCGGCTGGCGCGTGAAGCTTTACGGCTGTGGAACGAGTTCGAGACCCGGACGGCCGCGGCGACGCTCGTCCGCTGCGGATGCATGAATATCGCCAAGCGCTCCGTGACGCCCGACCTCTCGACGACCTACGCGCACCTCAGCCACCGTGTCCTCGAAGACCTGGGGATCCCGTCGGCGTCGTTCGCCGGCGAGGCGCTGCGCGCGCGGTTCCCGTACCTCGAGGCGGACGTCGGCTACATCGACCTCGACGGCGGCGTGGTCAACCTGCCCGCGGTCACGGCCGCTCTGCGACGGGCGCTTTGCGAACGTGGCGTGGGCATCGTGGAGGGCGTCACCACGCGCCTCGCCGTCCGTGACGGAGAACAGATCCGCATCGTCACCGACGCGGACGTGTGGGCGTCGCGATCGCTCGTCGTGACCGCCGGCCACGGAACGAATGACGTCCTCGCGCGACTGGAAGGGGCATCCCTTCAGGTCCCGATCACCCGTGACCGCCCGATCGAGGCCAAGTACTTCACTCCTGAGGCCGGTTTGCGCAAGCAGTTCGCCTCGGACGCCATGCCGGTCATCGCGTACCTCGATGCCGGGATCTACTGCCACCCGATCGTTGAGGGACTGATCGACAAGGTCAAGATCGGTTACTACCATCCGCCCGACCTGCCACGGGCGACCACGGTGATCGACAGCGTCACCTCATTCGTCGAGCATTGCCTGCCCGCCCTGCGCAACGCGCGAATCGAGCCCGTTGACGACGTCGACGGCTGTGACTACGACCTCGTCGGCGACGATGAGTTTGTCCTCGGCCCCGTTCCCGGCTTTCCCGGCGCCTATGTGGGCGTGGGATGGCGAGGCACCGGTTACAAATTCGCCCCGTGGGTCGGCCGGGTGCTGGCGGAGCTGGCGCTTCAACACGGCACCGTCTACGACATCCGCCGCTTCGACCCGGCGCGATTCAAGAAAGGAACTTGCGATGCAGGAGCGACCGTCAGCCCTACCTCTCCAGCAACGCCTGGCTGAGGGCGTGGTCCTCGGCGCCGAGGGCTACGTCTTCGAGCTCGAGCGCCGCGGCTACATCAAGGCCGGCCCGTACGTTCCGGAGGTCATTCTCGACGCGCCAGGGGCGGTGGTCGAGCTGCATCGCGAGTTCCTGCGTGCCGGCGCTGAGGTCATGGTGGCGCTCACCTATTACGCCCACCGCGACAAGCTGAAGATCGTCGGCCGTGAGGGGGACCTCGAAGAGATGAACCGCACCGCGGTGCGCGTGGCCAACCAGGTTGCCCGCGAGGGCGGCGCGCTCGTGGCGGCCAACATCTCCAACACCTGGTCCTACGATCCCAGGGACGCCCGGCGCACCAGTGCCATCGTGCGCGCGCAATACGAGGAGCAACTGGGCTGGGCCGCGGATGAGGGCGTTGACTTCGTCATTGCCGAGACCAACGACTATCTGGGCGAAGCGCTCATCGGGCTGGAGGTCTCCCACGAGCTCGGCCTTCCCGCCATGGTCACGTTCGCCAGCGTGCATCCCACCCACACCTATGATGGCTACTCGTACGTCGATGCCTGCCGCCGAGCCGCGGACGCGGGCGCGACCATCGTCGGCCTGAACTGCTCGCGCGGACCGCAGACGATGAAGCCGCTGCTGACCGAGATTCGCGCAGCTGTCGATTCGGCCGTCGCGGCACAGCCCGTCCCATACCGAACCTCTGACGCGACGCCCGCGTTCGAGTCGCTCCGCACGCCCGACGGAGGGCGAGCCTTCCCGATACAGCTTGAGCCCTTCTGCTGCACACGGTTCGAGATGGCGGACTTCGCTCGCTGGGCCCAACAGTCCGGCATCAGCTACATCGGCATCTGCTGTGGAGGCGGCCCTCACCACGTGCGCGCAATGGCCGAGGCGCTCGGTCGCGAAACCCCTGCGAGCCGCTATTCGCCCGACATCGACCTTCATCCGGTCCTCGGGGCCGACACGGCTGAGCATGCGGAGATGGGCGGTTGGACCGCGTAGGCCCTCCGTCTTTACAGGTCGCGCGAGCTGACGGGCGTGGCGAGAGAATTGGTGTGTGAGCGAGCCGACCGCCACGCGGATCTGCATCGCCGGTGAGGTGTCTGACTTCGCGCTTCGCGACGACGTGCGCTCCCGAGCGCGTCGTCTGGGCCTGCTTGGGTGGGTCCGACTGATGGAAGACGGCAACCTGTGTGCGCACACCGAAGGGGAGCGCCCTGCAATCGACGAGCTCGTGATGTATCTGCGTGCGATGGCCGAAGTGGACTCGGTCTCCGAGCGGCCGGTGCGGGTCGAGGGGCATGAGCAGTTCGCGATACGCGGTGTCTCGGCGGGTGTGTTCGTCGTCCAAGAGCATCAGGCGACGGCGCACCACTTTGATGTCCGGCTCGAGGTCGACGGGGTGATGCGTTCCTGGGCCGTGCCCAAGGGCCCATCGATGGACCCGACGGTCAAGCGTTTCGCGATACAGGTGGAGGATCACGGTCTGGCGCACAATGACTTTGAGGGGCAAGCCGGCAGCGGCGGGGTGATCATCTGGGATCGTGGTAACTATGAGCAGGGCGGTCGCGTGCCCTGGCCAGACGCGCTGGAGCGCGGTCATGCCGTGTTCGTGCTTCATGGAGAGAAGCTACGGGGTGGTTTCGCCTTGCAGCGGACTCGCGGTGGCGAGAAGCCGCAGTGGCTGTTGATCAAGCGCCGCGACGAATACGCCAGCCCCGGATCGGACATCGTCGCCGAGCGCCCGGAATCAGTGCAGAGCGGTGTGACGCTGGCCGAACTGCTCGACAGCTCAGGTGACTGATTCCGCGCGCTTGTGGCGGCGCGGTCCCGGCGGTGAGCTCAACTGGGTCGGCGGTCGGGTCGGGCCGCTTTTTTGCTACGTGTCTCTGCCCGCCGCAGGCCTTCGAGCCCGCCGCGCAGGAACTCGAGTACTTCGTCGAGGATCGCCATCACCTGTTCGTGGGAGATCGGCTCTCCCGACTCGGCCTCGAGGCGGTCGCGCAGCGTCATGAAGGCAGCCGTTATCGAAGCTGCAACGAGCGGGGGGCGGACGTCGCCGGGTCCGGCGTCCAGGTCCTTGGCGATCGATTCGGTGATCAGCTGCTCGATCCGCGCGGTGCGGGCGCGCTCGCTCCGACGCAGCCCCTCGTCCGTGCTGACGATCTGCTTGCGCAGCTTGGCGCTTTCGTCTAGCGAGCCCACCGAGGAAAGGAATTCCTGGAGCGCGTCGACCGTCGTGGTGCCCGCCGGGCGCTGCTCGAGCGCCTGCTTAAGCCGCTCGTGGATCGTCGGCTCGTCGCAGAAGAGGATGTCTTCCTTGCTTTCGAAGTACGCGAAGATGGTGCGCTTGGAGACGTTGGCCGCGTCGGCGATCTCGGCCAGCGTTGTGTGCTCGTAGCCGCGCTCGGCGAAAAGTTGCAGTCCAACCCTCGCGATCGTCTCGCGCGTCTGCTGCTTCTTGCGTTCCCTCAGCCCCGGCCTGACGAGGCTCGTTTCGGTCGAGTCCATTCCAGCGAGAGCATATCAAAGAAGATGCACGCCGAGAAATTTTGCACTTGGTGTTGACTTTGTGGTGCACCTGGTCTATAAATGCACGGCTTGCAGATTTGCTCCTAGTGAAAGTTAGAGACCTGATGTTAAAGATCGCTCGCTGGACGATGACTCACCGCCGCTTCGTGGTGCTCGCCTGGATCGTCGCCGCTGTCGGCGTGTTCGCGGTGGCGGGCTCGGTAGGCAAGAAGACCGCGAGCGATTTCACGCTCCCCGGAACCGGGTCGCAGCACGCCGTCGACCTACTCCACGGCCGCTTCCCCGCGCAGGCCGGCGACGCCGACCAGATCGTCTTTCATGCAAGGGCCGGCAAGCTGACGGACGCGACTGAGCGCGCGACCGTCGAAGGGACGCTCGCCCGGGTCGCGCACCTACCGCACGTGACGAGCGTCGCCGGCCCCTATGGCGCCGGTCAGCATGCGATCTCACGCGACGGCACGATCGGCTTTGCCACCGTGAACTTCGACGAGCGTGCCAACGCGCTCCCCAAATCCGCCGTGGACCGGGTCATCGCCACGGCCCAGTCGGCGCGGTCGGCGAGCCTTCAGGTCGAGCTCGGTGGCCAGGCGATCGAACAGGCGCAGCAGGCCTCGCTCGGATTCGCGACGGTGGTGGGCATCGCCGCGGCGGTCGTGATCCTGCTGATCAGCTTCGGGTCGTTCGCCGCGATGGGGCTTCCGATCGCCACCGCGCTGCTCGGTCTCGGGGCCGGAATGGGCTTGATCACGCTCGCCAGCCACGTGGTGAACATGCCCGACTTCGCCTCCGAGCTGGCGTTGATGATCGGCCTTGGGGTCGGAGTCGACTACGCGCTGTTCATCGTCACGCGCTTCCGCGAGAACTACCGCCAGAACGGCGGCGACGTGCAGCGGGCCGTCGAAGCCGCGCTCAACACGTCGGGACGCGCCGTGCTGTTCGCGGGCGC
Organism: uncultured Solirubrobacterales bacterium; assembly: GCA_963723675.1. Classification (GTDB taxonomy): domain Bacteria; phylum Actinomycetota; class Thermoleophilia; order Solirubrobacterales; family Solirubrobacteraceae; genus Palsa-465. The sequence continues at coordinate 31,384 of CAVRRW010000002.1, forward strand.
CACCGTCGTGATCGCTCTGCTGGGAATGTTCGCGCTCGGTGTGAGCCTCCTCAGCGGCGCGGCCGTGGCTGCCTCGATCGGGGTCGTGCTGGTCCTCGGCGCGTCGCTGACCCTGCTGCCGGCGCTGCTCAGCGTTGCGGGGAGGCGGATCGGCGAGGCCGGCGGACGGCGCGCCGCGCGCGAAGCGACAGGCGGCGAGACGGGATTCTGGCTGCGATGGGTGCGGCAGGTGCAGCGCCGCCCGGCCTTGACCGCGATCGGGGCGACGGCGTTGATGCTCGCGCTCGCGGCCCCGGCCTTGGGCCTGCGCCTCGCCTCGAGCGACGCCGGCAACGACCCCTCCGGCCACACGACCCGCAACGCGTACGACCTCCTCGCCCAGGGCTTCGGCCCCGGCTTCAACGGACCGCTTCAGGTGGCGGTGGCACTGCCGAGCGCCAACGACACCACCGCCGTCACGCAGATCACCGGTGCCCTGAACTCCGCGCGCGGAATCGCCTCGGTCGCGCAGCCGCGGGTGAACGCCACCGGAACCGCCGCCGCGATCGTGGCGTACCCGACGACCTCGCCGCAGAGCGCCCAGACCTCGAGCCTGGTCACGCGCCTGCGCGACGACGTGATCCCACCGATCGAGCAAAGCACCGGCGCCCGGGCGTACGTCGGCGGCCCGACGGCGGCGCAGGTGGACTTCTCACACATCCTCTCCAGCAAGCTGCCGCTGTTCATCGCGGTGGTGATCGCCCTCGCCGCGCTGCTCCTGGCGGTGGTGTTCCGGTCGCTCGTGATCCCGGTGCAGGCCGCTGTCATGAACCTGCTCTCGATCGGAGCGTCACTCGGCGTCGTGCAGGCGATCTTCCAACGTGGCTGGCTCAGCGGCCTGTTCGGTGTGCAACCAGGACCAATCGACGCATTCATCCCGGTGCTCACGTTCGCGATCGTCTTCGGTCTCTCGATGGACTACGAGGTGTTCCTCATCTCACGCATACACGAGGAATGGCGCGCGCGACGCGACGCCAGCGCCGCGGTCACCGAAGGCCTCGCCCGCACCGGACGCGTGATCACCGCCGCCGCGGCCGTGATGGTCGCCGTCTTCGGCGCATTCGCGATCAGCGGCAACCGCGTGCTCGAGATGTTCGGGCTCGGCATGGCCACGGCGGTGTTCCTGGACGCGATCGTGATCAGAATGGTCCTGCTGCCCGCCGTCCTCGAGCTCCTCGGCCGTACCACCTGGACACTGCCGGGATGGCTCGAGCGGCGGCTTCCCCGGGTCGCGATCGAGGCCGAACCCGGCTCAAGGCCGCTGCGGTCTCCCGAACCCGTGTTGGAGGGCAGCTGATGACCGACGACCGGATCCTCGACCGCATCATCGCCCACTGCGCACGCCGCGTCGCGCGTGCGCAGGTGGGCGCACGCGCGTGGCCTAGTGCATGGCTTTCATCGCGTGCATCGTCGTGGGCGAGCCGGGAACGACAAATCCGGGGACCTCGTGCGGCGCGACGAGGATTGCGACCGCGAGCGCAACCAGGACTGCCGCCGTCGCGCTGATCGCCGCGCGGCGCCAGGGAACGATCTTCTCGAGCGCCACGAGTGCTGCGATGAGGGCCATCCAGGTCAGGCTCATCACTCCGAGTGCGAACAGTGCGGCCATCAGCGCCCAGGAGTTGCCGATGCACCAGCCGCCGGTCCGCACGCCGAGCGCCAGGGCGCCTGAGCGTCCTTCGCGCCAGCCTCCGCGAAGGACTGCCAGCGGGGTTCGACACCTCGCCAGGCAGGCGCCCTTCAGCGGCGTGAACTGGTAGATCGCGGTGAGCGCGAGGACGCCGGCGGCGAGCCACCGTCCGCCGCTCCCCCACGCCAGGTCATCTGCGAGGAGGTTGTTCCCGAGCTCGAACAGCGCGTATGCCGCGACTCCCGCGGCGCTCCACGCGAGCAGGTAGCCGCCCGCGAACAGCAGCCAGCGGCCGGGCTCGCGCCGTCCCGTCAGCGTCGCGTACACGGCAGCGGTGGGCACGAGCGAGGGCAGCATCATCGCCGCCATCATCACCACCCACACTCCCGTGAACCAGCCGAGCGTGCCAAGGTCTGTGCCCGGACCGCCGTCCATCCCGGCCATCCGCACGGCGGTCGAAAACCACGCGACTCCCGCTGCCGCGAGCAGTACCGAGACGACCCCGAGACGCGAGCGCATGGCATCGAGCACGGCTGCAAGCTCGTGTCGTTCTGAACCGGGACTCGCGGCGACGGAGGCAATAATCGGTCCGGGGAACGCGTTCATGCGGGTTGTCCGTACTCGTCGTGGCGCCGCACCCATAATGGCGCGGTGTCGCTCTCGTTGCGACCGATTGGCGTGCGATCGAGTAGTCCGTAGTAGCCCATCGCCGGCTCGAGACCCCGCGCGGTGGTCACATAGGTCCGGTAGACGGCCCCGTCGGAATTGACGTAAACGCTCAAGCCCGGCCCCTCCATCACATAGCCCGCCGCGTCGGTGCCGCACATGCGCGCGTTCTGCTCGACCGTCGGCGGGATCTTGCCCCCGAGGAACGGCCGCAGCTCCTCCTCGGTGTGCAGGAAGCCGAGGTCGCGGTGAAAGTCGTCTTCGACGGTCGACACCCAGCCGAGGTTCCCCCAGCCCATCCGCTGCCTGTAGGCCCGAAGCTTCTCGAGCGGCGCCCTCGAAGAGAGCAGCATCGTCACGTCGCGCGCCGCCAGGTGCGAGGCGTTGGCGTCGAGGTTGTCGGCAATCGACGAGCAGACGGGACAGCCCGCCTGCCACGAGGGTCCGAACATGAAGTGATAGAGCAACAGCTGCGAGCGCCCGGCAAACAGCTCGGCGAGCGACTTGGTGCCGCCGACGGTCTCAAAGCTGTACTCCCTCTCGACCGGCACCCAGGGAAGCTCCCGGCGCTGCCGTGCGAGCTGGTCGCTCATCCGGGTGAGCTCCTTCTCGCGCTCGAGCAGCTTCTCGCGGGCCACAAGCCACTCCTCGTGGCTCGCCGTTTTGTGATCAGTCATGCGTAAACCTCCAGTGTCTGTTGTCGGGCGTTGGCTAGGTTCGGGGGAGGCCGAACTGGGGAAAGACGCTGCTGTCGGCGAACCGGGTGACTTCCGAGATCGCGTCTCCCTCGAGGGTGAGCACGAGCAGCCCGTAGGGGCGTGCGATCCGTGCGTGTGGAGTGGGGACGTAGCAGCCGAACGCGGTTGCCTGTTCGCGCGCGTCTCTTGGAGCAGGTCCTCCGCGTCCTGCGCGGAGCCGACGATCCGATAGCAGTGCAGTCGCAGCTCATGTCGGTAGAGGTTGATCAGCGCGGCGAACGCGTCCTCGTCGCCGGCGAGCGCCCGCGAGCTTCCGCTCGGTCACTTCCCCAGCCCCGCATCGCATGTTCCGTTTGTGGCCATCACAACTAAGGACGCCGATCGGGCTCGAAATTCGTCGCTCGGTTTCCGCTTTGCGCAATTTGCGCCACAGCCTCCCGCGAGCGACAGCCTGATGCGAGACTCCGGGTCCATGACATCACACGCGGATTTGCCGCGCGGCACTGTCACCCTGCTGTTCAGCGACATCGAGGGCTCGACCCGGTTGGTGATCCGGCTACGCGATCGTTACGAGGATCTGCTCTTGCAACACCACCGGCTGCTCCGCGCGGCGTTCGGGGAGCACGGCGGGCGCGAGATCGGCACGCACGGCGATGCCTTCGTCGTCGCCTTCGGCCGGGCCAAGGAAGCTGTGGCAGCAGCGGTGGCGGGTCAGCGTGCCCTCGCCGAGCACACCTGGCCGGACGGAGCGGAAGTCAAGGTTCGGATCGGCATCCATACCGGCGAGCCCTCGCTCGGCGAGGAGGGCTACCAGGGGCTTGGCGTGCATCGCGCGGCGCGCATTTGCGCGGCCGGACACGGCGGGCAGATCCTGTTGTCAAACGCGAGTCGCGAGCTGATCGAGGACGAGCTGTCGAGCGATCTGGCGCTGCTTGACCTCGGCGACAATCGGCTGAAGGACCTCGATCGGCCGGAGCGGATCTTCCAGGTGCTCTATCCCGGTGTCGCGCCATCCTTCCCGCCGCTCAACACCGTGGATTCGGAGCCGGTGCAAACGCGGGCCGGCGAGCCGGTAGGGCGACCGCGAGCGCAGCTGCGCATCGATCTCCTCGGCGGCTTTCGCGTCGGCGCGGGCGAGGCGACCGTGAGCGAGGCGGCGTGGCGGCTGCGAAAGGCGCGCGGGCTGGTCAAGCTCCTCGCCCTGACGCCGGAGCACAGCCTTCACCGTGAGCAGGCGATCGAGGCGCTGTGGCCTGACGGGGACAGGGTCGCCGCCTCCAACAACTTGCGCCAGGCGCTTTTCGTCGCACGACGCGCGCTGGACTCTTGCGGTGAGGATGGCGCGGCACGGATCGCGCTCGCCCGCGACGTGGTCACGCTCGCCACCGACCGACTCCGCATCGACGTGGAGGAGTTCGAGGACGCCGCCGCGGAGGCCGAGCGCGCCCCCGGCATCGCGGGCCACCGCGCGGCGATCGCTCTCTACACCGGTGAGCTCCTGCCCGAGGATCGTTTCGATGAGTGGGCCGGCGCGCGGCGGCGAGCGCTGCGGGAGCGCCATCTCATCCTGCTCGTCGATCTCGCGCTGATGCTCGAGCAGGCCGGCGACCGCGCCGCGGCGGCGGCTGCACTCCAGCAGGCGCTGCTCCACGAGCCCTTGCACGAGCGCGCGCACCGCGAGCTGATGCGCATCTACGCCGTGACCGGGCGCCGCCAACGCGCTCTGGCCCAGTTCCACTTGCTGCGCGAGTCCCTGCGGCGCGAATTCGAGGACGAGCCCGAAGACGAGACCCGCCGCCTCTACCAGGACGTCCTTACTCGGAGGGTCGGGGCCCAGGACGTAAGCGAGCCGACGCCGGCGGCCCGCCGTGCCGACTCGGTGGCGAGGCGGCCAGGCAACCTTCCGCTCCAGCTGACGAGCTTCGTGGGGCGAGATCGCGAGCTCGGCGAGGTCATCCGACTGGGCCGCCGACATCGCCTGCTCACGCTGACCGGCCCGGGCGGGGCCGGCAAGACCCGCCTGTCGCTCGAGGCCGCCGCCGCGCTGTTGCGCGAGGCGCCCGACGGTGTGTGGCTGGTCGAGCTTGCCGGGCTGTCCGATGGCTCCCTCGTCCCGCATGCCGTGGCGGCAGTTCTGGGCGTGGCAAGTCGCTCGACGCGTCGTCCGGAGGAGGCGATCGCCGCCCACGTTGGCGAGCGGCAGATGCTCGTGGTGCTGGACAATTGCGAGCACGTAATCGGCGCCAGCGCCCGGCTGATCGAGAGTCTCCTGGCAAGCTGTTCCAACCTCCGGGTGCTCGCCACGAGCCGGGAGCCGCTGCATGTCGCCGGCGAGGTCAATTGGCGCGTGCCCTCGCTTGCGCCACCCGAAGCCGAGCGGCTGTTTGCCGAGCGCGCCAGCGACGCCTCGTCGCGCTTCTCGCTGTCAGAGGAGAACGCCGCCGCCGTCGCGGAGGTCTGCCGGCGAGTGGACGGGATTCCCCTGGCGATCGAGCTCGCCGCGGCCCGCGTCGGCGTACTCGCTCCCGCACAGATCGCCGAGCACTTGCGTGACTCGCTCAGCGTGCTGACGGCGGGTCCGCGCACCGCCCTCACTCGCCAACAGACGCTCACCGCGACGCTCGACTGGAGTCACGCGCTGCTCGACGAGGACGAGCGGACGTTGTTTCGCCGCCTCGGTGTCTTTGCCGCAAGCTGCGACCTCGATGCGGTCGAGTCGGTCTGTGAAGGCGAGCTAGACGTGCTCGGACGACTCGTCGACAAGTCGCTCGTGGTAGTCGAAGAGCAGGACGCCGCCGCCCGCTACCGCCTGCTCGACATCGTCCGCCACTACGCGCGCGAGCGTCTGGAGCAGGCCGGGGAGCAAAAGCGCCTCGAGGCGCGGCATCGCGCGCACTATCTACGCCTGGCCGAAGAGCTCCAACCGACCATCGATGAGCCCGCAGCGCGCCGACGGCTGGCGCGCGAGGCCGACGAGCTGCGGTGGGCGCTGCGTACCGCGTTGCGAAGCGAGCCCGAGGTGGCGCTGCGGCTCGCCGCTGCCGTGTGGCGGTTCTGGCACGATCGGGGATACCGCACCGAGGGTGGGCGCTGGCTGGAGGACGCGCTCAGCGCGGCGCCCGAGCCGTCGACGTCGCGCGCTCGCGCGCTCCACGGGCTGTCCGTGCTGGCCCTGCGCACGAGCGACCACCGTCGGGCGCTTGGCGCCGCGCGCGAGGCGGTTGCCTTCTTCCGAGCGTCGGGCGACCGCCGGGCCCTCAGCGAGGAGCTGCATCACCTCGGGACGATCGCATGGGTGTTCTCGGACTACGACGCGGCGGAGCGCTTTTGCAAGGAAAGCCAGGCGATCGCCGAGCAGGGGGCCGAGCCGGCGATCGTCGCCTCGGTCACCCACACGCTGGGCGTGCTCTCGGGCTCCCGCAGCGACACCACGGCAGGCTGCGAACTGATCGCTCGGAGCATCGAGCTCCTGTGCGCGCTGCCGGAGCCCGGCGAGTCGCTTCTGCTGCCGGTGGCGCTGGGGTTCGGGCGCATTCCGAGGCCAACCGGCGGCCTGCCCAGGCTGTTCCTCGAGCAGACATTCGTGACTGCCCGCCACGTGACCCCGGGCGGCGCCGTCGCCTACGCGCGTTGTGACCTCGCCGCCGCGGAGCGAGACGCGGGCAACATGGCCGCCGCCCAGGCGCTGGTCGAGGACAGCCTCGCGAGCTTCCGCGAGCTCGGCGATGAGCTGGGGGCAGCGCAGGCAATGAGCCAGCTCGGCAACCTGCTTTCCGCCGGAGGCGAGCCCGAGCAGGCCCGGGAGCTTCACGAGGAGAGTCTCGCCCTGCGCGAGTCGGCCGACGACGCGCGCGGAATCGGTCTGTCACTGCTGGCAATCGCGGCCGCCGCCGCGCAGGCCGCGGAGCCAGAGGGCGCATGGGCGAGCGCCCAGCGGGCCTTGTCGCACTTTGATCGATCCGACGACGGCCCGGGACGTGCGTCCGCCGTCATGCAGCTGGGATACCTGGCCGCCGACGCAGGCCGGCTGCAGGAGGCTTGGGAGCTCCAGGAGCGGGCGCTCGCCCTGTGGCGGGACTTCATCCCTCACACCCCCTGGTGCACCGCGATCCTGCTCGAGCTAGCCCAGCTCGACGCCGCGCGGGGCGAGCCCGAGCGCGCACCCGGTCGAATTCGGGAGGCTGCGGAGATCTTCTCGCTGATCGGGGACCAGGTCGGGCTGGCGTATTGCCAGCAGGCACTGCGGGCCTGACAAACCCGGCGCTAACGCCGGATTAACGGCTCGGCCCTAGCTTCACGACCTCCCCGAGTCACGAGAGGAGCAGACGATGACCAGTGGTCAGCTTGCGGAGCCGTCCGCATTGGGAGAGGCGACCGTGCAGGAGCTGCGCACCGCGCTGCGGGGCGAGCTCGTGTTGCCGGGTGACGCCGCCTACGGCGAGGCGCGCGGCGTCTGGAACGGCATGATCGATCGCCGGCCCGCGTTGATCGTGCGCTGCACCGGGACCAGCGACGTGATTGCCGCCATCGGCTTCGCGCGCAGCGAGGGCCTGACCGTGGCCGTGCGGGGCGGAGGCCACAACGTCGCGGGGAACGCGACCTGCGACGGGGGCATCGTGCTTGACCTCTCGCCGATGAAGGGCGTGCGCGTCGATGCCGAGGCGCGCACGGTTCGCGCCCAGGGTGGCCTCACCTGGGGTGAGCTCGACCGCGAGACGCAGGCGTTCGGCCTTGCGACGACCGGCGGTCTTGTGACCTCCACCGGGATCGCCGGGTTCACGCTCGGCGGTGGGATCGGCTGGCTCATGCGCAGGCACGGGCTGGCGTGCGACAACCTCATCTCGGCGGACGTGGTAACCGCCGACGGGCAGACCCTGCGTGCCGGTGAAACCGAGAACACGGAGCTTCTCTGGGGCTTGCGCGGCGGCGGGGGCAACTTCGGCGTCGTCACCGAGCTCGAGTATCGCCTGCATCCGGTCTCGCAGGTAATGGGCGGGCTTCTGGCATGGCCGGCGCAGGCCGCCGGCGATGTGCTGCGCTTCTGGCGCGACTGGGTTCGCGACACGCCCGACGAGCTGTGCACGATGGCCGCGTTCTTGTACGCGCCGCCCGAGCCGTTTGTTCCGCCGGAAGTGGTCGGATCGCCGATCTTTGCGATCGCCTGCTGCCACCTCGACCCCGAGGGCCGAGCCGAGGACGACCTGAGGCCCCTGCGCGACCTGGCCCCTGCGGTCGATGTTCTGGGGTCGATGCCATATCAAGCGATTCAGGGCATGTTCGATGCAGGCGTGCCGCGCGGGTCGCGCAACTATTGGCGCTCGGGGTACGTCGACGCGCTCACCGACGAGGCGATTCACGCGATTCTCGCCCATTGCGATGGGATCCCGGCGCCGCTTGGGCAGCTTCACGTCCATCAGATGGGAGGAGCGATGAGCCGCGTGCCGGCCGGCGCGACGGCGTTCGCAAACAGGGGCGCCGGCTTCCTCATGAACTACATCGGGCTGTGGCTCGACCCAGCCGAGGACCAGGCGAACACGGCATGGGTGCGTGCGGCCTCGGATGCGATGGAGCCTTACGGCACCGGCGCGCGATACGTGAACTTCCTTGCCGACGAGGGAGAGGCAGGCGTGCGGTCGGCTTACGACGAGGACACCTATACCCGCCTCCAGAATCTGAAGGCAAGGTTCGACCCCACGAACTTCTTCCACCTCAACCAGAACATCCCACCGGCCTGAGGAATGGGCGCGGGCAACGATCTCAACGAGCATTTTCATCGCCCCACGGCGGACACGCCCCGATTGTCTGCCGCCATCGTCCGGAGCCCCGGCGGGCCGTGGCGCAGAGCGGGCGCCAGTGTGGTGGCGGCGGCGAGCATGAGCGCCCATCCCGCCAAGAGCACGACTGTCGCCTCGGCGCCGGCGTGCTGGAAAGCGAAGCCGACCGCGAGCGGCCCAAGCCACCCAAGCGACATCGTCACGAGCGTGCCGGCGGCTTGCACGCGGCCCCGCAGGTGGTCAGGCGTAACCGCCACGCGGTGCCCCGACACCAGCGAGTTCGACAGCGGCGTGGGGAGCTCGCACGCGGCGACGATCAGGCCGATCAGCAGCGCAGCGTGCGCGACGAGCAGGAGCGGAACCACACATGCCAGGAGCCACGCCTCGCCGACGAGGGCGGCCCGAGGACGAACCGCCCGCCCGAGCGGACCCGCGAGAAATGCTCCGACCAGACCTCCGGCGCCCACCACCGCGAACATCGCCCCGACCGCTGCCGGGGAGGCGCCATGACGCCTGGCGAGCAGGATCGCGAGCAGATAAAGCCCCGTATAAAGCGGGTTGCCGGCAGCGAACAGAAGCGCGCTGGACCGAAAGAACGGGTAGCGCCACAGCCATGCGACGCCCTCGCCGACACCACGGAAGCGCCCGTGCGCCCGGTTGGACGGGCTCGCGGGAGCCTGGAACTCGGCGCGCGTGAGCGCCACGGACACCATCGACGCGCCATAGGAAACCGCATCGGCCACGAACGGCAGCGCGCGAGCGGCGGCGAACAGACGGCCGCCCAGCGGAGGCCCCACGATGTTGGCGGCAAACATTCGGGCCTCGTTGCGGGCGACCGCATCGGGTAGCTGCTCTGGCTCGACGACATGCGCAAGCGCCCCGCGCTCGCACACGTACCCGACCGTGAACAAGCACCCGTCGAGGAACGCCACGGCCGCGACCTCGACGAACGAAGGACGCCTCACCAGGACCGCCACCGCGATGCTCGCAAGCAACAGCGCCCTGATCGTGTCCGAGCAGATCATCAGGTGCTTGCGGTCGAATCGGTCGGCCAGCATGCCCGCGGGCAATGCGGTGAGCGCCAGCGGCAGCCACTTGGCCAGCCCGACAATCCCGGCCTTGGCCGGCGATCCCGTCAACGCCAGCACCAGCAAAGGGAATGCGACCATCGAGGCCTGCGAGCCCAGCTGAGAGAGCGCCTCGCCGCTCCACAACAGCATGAAGTCGCGGTTTCTGCGAAGCGGAGGAGACGCCACCGGCCGACGATACGCCAGGACAGCTCGTGGGCCCGCGGCAGAGCGATAACAGCGTGTTAGCCGGCGGAGAGCCGGCGGAGCTGGTCGCGCTGTGGCCGGGCCGCGCGGCGCGCGTGGTACGGTTGCGCCGGGGCGAGCGATGGCGACCACGACGAACTCGCAGTTCACGCGCGAAGAGGTTGGCCTCGCGCTGCGCAACCCGGGCATGCCGCTCGAGGCGTTGCGGTATCCGATCACCCCGATCGGAATGCACTACGTGCTCGTGCATTTCGACATCCCGGACGTCGACCCCGACAGCTACGAGCTGCGGGTCGATGGCCGCGTGCGTCAACCGCTGTCGCTGACGCTCGAGGATCTGCGCTCGCTGCCGGCGGTCTCGATGCCGGTGATGATGGAGTGTGCCGGCTCTGGCCGCGCTCGCCTCACGCCGCGCCCGATCTCGGCGCCATGGCACGAGGAGGCGATCGGCTGCGCCGAGTGGACCGGGACGGCGCTGCGCGGAATCCTCGAGCAGGCCGGGTTGCGCGACGACGCCGTGGAGCTGCTGTTCACCGGCTATGACCGCGGCATCGATCAAGACGTCGAGCAGGACTACCAGCGCAGCCTGCCGGTCGAGGAGGCGATGCGGGAGGACGTGCTGCTTGCCTACTCGATGAACGGCGAACCGCTGCCGGCGCCGCACGGCTTCCCCCTGCGGCTGATCGTCCCCGAGTGGTACGGGATGGCGTCGGTGAAGTGGCTGCGATCGATCACCGCGATCGCTGAGCCTTTTGAGGGCGTCCAGCAGACACTCTTGTACCGCTATCGCCGCTCGGAGGAGGACCAGGGCTCGCCCGTCACTCGTAAGAAGCCCCGTGCGTTGATGGTCCCGCCGGGGATACCCGAGTTTCTATCGCGCGCGCGGCATGTGCGCGCCGGCCGCATTCCCGTCGAGGGGCGGGCGTGGTCCGGATGCGGCGCCGTCCGCCGTGTCGAGTTCAGCGCCGACGGCGGGCGCACGTGGGCCGAGGCGCGACTCGAGCGGCCGGTTGCCAAGCACGGCTGGGGGACGTGGTCGTATGAGTGGGACGCCAGCGAGCCCGGCGACTATGAACTGTGCGTACGCGCGACGGACGCCGCGGGCAACACGCAGCCGCTCGACGCCGCCGATGCCTGGAATCAGGGCGGCTACGCGGTCAACGCCGCCCAACGAGTACCCGTACACGTGAGCTAGCAGGCGGCGCCCGACGCCGGGCCAAGCCCGGGCCGCTCGGCTGCCTCGACGACGAACAGCTCCTCGTCTCGACGGCGAAGGATCGCCTAAGAATCCCGGGCCCACCCCTGACGGCCGCCTCCGAGGCTGCCATATATATGGAGGAGGGCACGTAAGGAACCCCGCGCGTCGGTGGCGTGGACCGGGGCACAACCGAGACCTGTGCAGGAGATTTCAGATGACGGCGAAGGTGGCAGCGAGAGCGGTGGCGATGGCGTACATGAGACACGAACGAGCCGCCGCGCCCGACAAGCTCTGGACGGCGATCGCTGTCGGAGACAAGCTGATCGAGCTCAAGGCCATGTGTCCGGCAGGCACGTATGAGGCGACCGTGTGGACGACGGGGGTGCCGTTGTCGACAGCACGACTGTACGCGCGCCTGGCGCGGCACACCGAGATGATCGCGAACGCCGGTGCGACGACAATCTCTGAGGCCGGCACACTGCTGACCCGCTCCCCGGACGGGTCGACGGACACGCCCCGGACAGATTCGGGCGACCGGCCCGAGGAGAAGTCGACGACGCTCGTGGCGCTGGCGAAGGCCCTGGGCGCCGCGATCCTGGAGACCGCGGCGATCGAGTCCGCGGTGAACGGGACAGACTTCGCGGACCTGGTCGAGGCGTACGTGGCACGCGCGGTCGAGCTGTCGGCCGGCACCGCGAGCGGCTAGCCGCGCGCCGTCCGCAAGACGAGCGATTTCCGCGCCGACCGGCGCGTGTTCGGTTGTGAGGAGTGTCACGGATTCGCACGGGCGAAACGACGTTCGGAGCCCCTTCGGAGACCGCACAACGTCCGCTCGCCGATGAAATTCCGCCCCCCATCGGTCTGAGATGGTGTCATCCAACTCTCAGGAGGGCCCGTGGTGAGCAGCAGCAACACCCATATCAACAAGGTCAGCACGGTGGTGGTTCCGGTCTCCGACCAGGAGCGCGCGATCGAGTTCTACGTCGACAAGCTCGGCTTTGAGAAGCGCACCGACGTGCCGTTCGGAAACGGCTACCGCTGGATCGAGGTGGCGCCGGCGGGTGCCGTGACCACGATCGCGATCGTGCCGCCGCCCCCGGGCAGGCCCACCGGCAACGTCGACACCGGAATCGGCCTGTACAGCGAGGACATCGACGCCGACCACGCCGAGCTGAAGTCGCGCGGAGTCGACGTGGACGACGAGGTCGGCCGGATGGGCGACCCGGTCCCCCCGCTGTTCTGGTTCCGCGACCCGGACGGCAACAGCCTGATGGTCGTGGGCTAGAACACGCCGTGCTCTGCGCACAGCCCTTGTAACTGCTCCATGGCGTCGGCGGTGCGCGTGGGAAGCAGATCAAGTGCATCGGCGGCCAGGCGCAACGCGTCGATCGTGACTCCGTGAGCCTCCAGCGCGAACCTTCCGAGCCAGCGAACGGCGGCCCGCTCATAACGGTTGCGATCGCTGTCGCGGAGCACCAGGCAGATGCGCAGCGCGTCGTCGAGCGCGATATGCGGCAGCTCGTGAGCAGCAGCGAGGACAAGGGCCTCGTTGCCGATGTCGAGCGCCCTGCGAAACCGGGCGTAGGGACTGCCGTCGCTCGTCACGAACATATGTTCGCATTGGAGTCAAGCGGCGGGGCACCGTTCGACGCGCCCCTCCGCCTTCTGTCAAAAGAAACGACGGGCTCGGCCGTCTCGACCGGGCCCGCGTCCATTTCCGCGCTGGCGCAATCCGCGCTAGGAGACGGTATTCACCGGCACGTCCACGTGGCGGAAGTGGTTGTCCTTCAGCGTTGCCGTCACGTGCCCGGCAACCCCGAGCCAGATGCCGAAGTGGTTATTGGCGATCTTGTTGTGGGCGATCGTGACCGTAACCGGCACGCTGGCGGAGAACACCAGCACCCCGGTCGTGCCCGGGTCGGTGACGGTGCCGTCGAGCGGATCACCGGGGACGTGCGCCGACCCGACGTTGTTCTTGCCGATCGTGTTGCCGATCACCCGGTTGCCCGACAGGTCCTCGAACGCGCCGGGGGCGATCGTGTGCGCGTGCATCGTCACCGCGGAGAGCTCGTTTCCGACGATGAAGTTGCCCTGCACGAGATTGTCGTAGGAGCCGGTCCCGGCGGAGGCGTTGGCGAAGAGCACGCCGGCGCCCTCGCCTTGGGTGCCGTTGTCGGTGATCACGTTTGCGCGGATCACGTTGTCATAGACGCCCGCGACGTTCGGCTGGCGCTTGCCGTTTTTGTCAAGCGCGTTCGGGTTGTGCCCTGGCGCGGTCACGCCGCAGTCGAACAGGTTCTTCGTGATCACGTTCTTCTCGACCAGGTTCTCGTGCGTAGGGCCGAACTCGTCCGTCAAAAGCACGCCGCCAGAGTTGTGCGCGACGAAGTTGCGCGCGACCTTGGAGTGATCGACGCCCATCAGGTGAATGCCCTCGCCGCAGTCGCCGGGAACCTGCCCAACCTCAACGCACTGCGGGTACGGCGAGGTCGTGCTGGGCGGGATCCCGCCGGTGTCGTTGCCGACCACGCGGTTCTGCTCGATCGTGACGTCATGAATCGAGCCGCCCTGCAGCGAACCGGTGGCGAGAATCCCCTCGCCGACGGCGCCCTTCACCGTGAAGCCGGCGACGGTCACGTGGCTTGACTTAATCGTGATCCCGGCCAAGCACGGGGCGTGCCCTGGCCCATTGGGGCCGAGCTGATCGCACATGAAGGTCGTTGTCTTGGTTCCCTGGATCGTCGCGCCGTTCTGGCCCAGCAGCTTCAACGGCGCCGAGATCACCACATCCTCGCTGTAGCGGCCGCCACAGACCACGACCGTGGCGCCGGAGGAGGCGTCGTTGACAGCGGACTGGACGGTCGAGTACGCCGCCGTGCGGCAGGACTTATCGGCTTGGCCCGATGCGCCCCTCGGTGACACGTACAGGGCGCGCAGGCCGTGCTGATGGCTGTGCTTGCCTTGATGCGAACCGCCAGGATGCCCGTGCGCCTGCGCGCCCGCGGCAAGATACAGCGCCGCGACGCTCGCCGTGATGATTGCGCCCAGCACCGCGCGGCGGCTTCTGGGCGGAAGACGATGGTTCATGGGGTCCTTCCCCTTGAGTGTTGAGTTGTGCCCCGGCTGGCGGCGTATGCCGCGCGCTCTCACTGTAGCGTAGACTGCCGCCGCCAACGCTTCTACCAGCAGGAGGACTCGGGCAGTAGATGTGCGCTGCTGCGTCGATCGAGTAGCGGCAGCTGGGAGCGAGGGAGCGGGCTCGCCAGCGGCCGGCTGCTAGGAAGGCGTCGGATCGCGCTCGTATCGTCTCGTTGGTGACTTCGGCCGCCGGCTCGGAGTTCGCTGTGGCGGGGCCTTTCGAGGCGCGCGTTCGCGTTGGCGGGGGAGGAGGTCCGGGGGTGCTTGGCTGACCTGTCGTGGGATTTGCTGCGCGGCTGCGAGCCGGTGCGGCGCCCGGGGGTGTATCGGCGTCAGCGGCACATGCCGGGGCTTTGGGTTCTCGACGACGGCAGGGCGGTTTCTGGAGTACGAGAGCCTGCTTGAGCGGGACTGGATGCTGTTGCTGGATTTCGACCGGGAGGTCGACTGGCTGTGCGAGCAGCCGCTCGGGCTGAGCTACCTGATGGACTGTCGACCGGCGGGCCACGTGCCGGATCTGCTGGTGTGGCGGGCCGGGAAGCCGGAGCTTTGCCATGTCAAGAGTGAGGAGCGTCTTGAGGACCCAAGGTTTGCTCAGCGGTGCGCAGTTGCGCGAGGCGGCGGAGTTGCTGGCGCACCTGAACGAGGCGTCGTTCGGATACCGCTCTGGCGAGCCCGGGCGACCCTGGCCGCCGCCTCTCAGGCTGACACGGCTTGCAGCGATCCTCGACCACCAACGAGGGTCCAACTACGTTTCATCTGGGCCAACTCACTGAGCGGCAACAGCAGGGGTGTGGTCGAATACCAGGATCTTGCTGGACGAGATCCCGGACCTGGGCGACGTTCTCGACGCGCGCGCGACCATCGCCCCGTACATCGATCCGACGCCGCTGCGGCGCTATCCGTTGCTGAACGAGCTGCTCGGCGCCGACGTGTTCGCCAAACACGAGAACCATCTGCCGACCGGAGCCTTCAAGGTGCGGGGTGGGATCAACCTGGTGGCGCGACTCGATGCCCGCATGCGGGCACCCGGGGTGTGTGCGGCCTCAACCGGGAACCACGGACAATCGGTCGCGTACGCGGCGAGCCTGTTCGGCGTTGCGGCGACGATCTTCGTCCCCCGGGGCGCCAATCCCGTGAAGGTCGCATCGATGCGGTCGCTTGGCGCGGAGGTGATCGAGCATGGCGCGGACTTCGATGAGGCCCGGGAGCGCTGCGCGCTGGTGGCGGCCGAGCGCGGCGCTCGCTACGTCCACTCCGGCGATGAGCCGCTGCTGATCGCCGGGGTGGGGACGGCGACGTTTGAGATCCTCGAGCGCGAGCCGGACATCGAGGCGATCCTCGTCCCGGTCGGCGGCGGCAGCGGCGCCGCCGGGGCGTGCATCACGGCGAAAGCGGTTCGGCCCAGCGTCGAGGTGATCGGAGTGCAGTCGGACGCGGCGCCCGCCGCGTATCGCGCCTGGCGAGAGGGGGAGCTGGTCGAGGATCAGATGCGGACGTTCGCGGAGGGCCTGCAGACGCGGGTGGCGTTCGCGTTGCCGCAGCGGATCCTCGCCCGGCATCTCGACGATTTCGTCCTCGTCACCGACGACGAGCTGCGGACGGCGACGCTACGGCTGATCGAGGTGACCCGCAACCTGATCGAGCCGGCCGCCGCGGCGCCGCTCGCGGCCGCGCTCAACCTGCGCGAGCGTCTGGCGGGCCGGAAGGTCGCGCTGGTGTGCAGCGGCGGCAACATCAGTCCGCTCCAGCTGCGGGAGCTGCTGGCCTGGGACGCCGACCGCCGCGACTAAGGGCCCGTAGATGAATAAGCAGCGCATTGACGGCGCGGCGCATCCCATCTCGGCAGCGCCAGGGCAATCAGATAATTGATCGCATCTTCCTCCGACGGGTCAGGGCCTCTGAGCTTGGCCTCGAACCAGCGCAGGAAGGCCTTGTCGATCTCTTGGCCCGGCCTTGCTCGCGTTGTCTTGATCTGGTGCTCCTTCATGCCCGGCACCGTACGTCTCCGAGGGGCGGCTCGCCAGGGCCAATCCGGGCACCAGATCGAAGGCCAACTCGACCACGGTTCAGTCCAACTCACACCCGGGGCTGCGCGGCCTGAGCCCGCGGGAACCGGTTGCCGAGTCAGGCCCGGATCGAGGACGCCACGCGCCTGTGTTCGCGCATGGTCTCCAAGCCGTCGGTCCCCGGTTGGCGCCCGAAACCGCAGTACATTGCGACCCCGAAGTCGGCAAGGTACTCGGAGGCGGTGGCGTGGCGGCGCCGGAGCCCCGAGACGCCGTCGATCGGCAGCACGATCCCCAGGTACACCCGGGCCTCGCCAGGATCGAGCTCCGACAACGGCGCGAAGAAGCGCTCCTCCTCGCTGCGCAGGTACCGGGGACCGCCATGTGCACCCAGTCGACCGTGCGGCCGGAGTGCGCGACGGCGTGGTTGGCCATGCGCACGAGGAGGCTCATGTCCCGGGCCTCGTACATGGGCCACTCGGGAAACGTGCCGTAGCAGAGGTGATAGCCGACCAGGACGTCTTCGGGGATCCTCCGGGTCAAGCGCCCGACCGGGCCGGCGAACCGCTCCCAGGCACCGTCCGTCGTCCAGGCGAGCACCCCCTCGAGATCGAGCACCTCGTAGGCGAGATCCCACTGGATCGCGAGGTCGGCGGGCGGGATCGCGGCGGTCAGGCGCCGCAGCTCGCGAGCGACGAGATCCTCGAATCCGCGCTCCGCGATCGGATAGTCAGCGGCGAAGTTCGCCTTGAAGCCGTTCAGCGCGCTCGCGGGGAACGGGAGCCCGACCTGAAAGCGCAGGCCGGCCGGGATCACGCCCTCGTCGCGCAGGGCGCAGAACAGCTCGTAGGAGGCGATCGCGTCGTCGACCCGCGGCCACGAGTCCCAGTGCAGGTCGCCGACGCTCTCGCGGATCGTGAACACCGGCGTCTCGTAGGCGTGTCGCGGGATCCCGGTCGGGGACTCCGATTCGGCCACGGTCTCGACGTCCGGGTGCGGGCGCACGAGCCGCTCGCGCTCGTAGCCGACCCACGCCGCACGAGGTCCCGTCTCGCCGTCGGGCAGCGCGAACACCATGTCGCCGAACAGCTCGCCGGCCGCACGCAAGGCGGCCTCGGTGGACGCCGCCGGCAGGCTGCCCACGAGCAGCAGATCGCCGCTGGCCCGAGACATGCGCCGAGTGTCCCACAGCGACAGGCGGCTCGGCTCACCGCCTGCCCTCTCGCAGCGGCCGATCGACCGACGGGCGGCCAGCCGATTCGGCTACGCGGCCTTCTCCACCGTCCTGGTCCGCGCGTGCGCAGGGGTGCCGGCTGCCGCGCTGGTTACCGCATCGAGCTTGTAGACGAACCGGTGCCTTGCCTCGTGGTAGCTCGGGTCGGGGCCGAAGAAGCACCGATGCGAGCGGGCCAGCTCTTCGCGCCGGTATGCATGCAGCGGCTTGGCCAGCTCGTCGTGCGCCCGGCGGGCGCGCTTTTGCTCCAGCCGGCGGCCGAGAGCGGCGTCGCCGGCGATCTGCTCGGCGAGCACACGCGTGCCCGCGCGGAACTCGGCCAGGGTCGCCCCGAAGGCATCGTCGAGCAGCCCGATCCGCAGGGCCTGCCGGGTGCCGATCGGGACGAACGGGGAGCCGGTGAGCCGGGCGGCCATCTCTTGTCCGACGCGGCGCGGCAGCAAGTAGGTCCAGTACTCCGAGCCGTAGAGCCGCCCCATGTGCTGGTAGTAGGGGTTCAACACGACGTCCTCTCGCGCGATCACGCGATCGGCCGCCAGCGCCAACGGCACGCCCCCGGCCGCGGCGTCGCCGCCGAGCGCCGAGATGACCTGGTGGGAATCGGTGTGGATGATCTCGCTGACGACGTCGTCGATCGCGTTGAGGTTCTGCCACGACTCCCGGGCCGGGTCCTCGGCCGCCTCGATCAGGTTGAGGTGGATCCCGTTTGAGAAGTAGTCGTCACCGCCCACCAGCACGATCACCTTCGTCTGCGGACGCGAGCGAGCCGCGACGTAGGCCTCACGCAGGCGCCGGCACTGTTCGGTGCTCATCGCGCCGTTGTAGAAGTCAAAGCGCAGATAGCCGACTGACCGATGCTCCTCGTAGGAGATGTCGCGATAGGTATGCCCCGCGGGCAGCCGTGCGCGGACGGCGACCGCGACCTCCGGGACATCGAGGTCGACGTCCGCAAGCGCAAGGGCCCTGGTGGCGGGAAGCTTCAACTGCCGCTCCGTCGGCGTGCCGGCCCGCTTCAGGTGCGTGATCCAGACGGCGCCGTCGGTCGTCGCCCGGCAGATCGCGCCGGCGCGCTGCGCGACGATCTCGCCGGGGTGGCCGCGCAGGGCCCGCTCGCGGCATGCGCCGAACAGAAAGAAGCTTGTGCCGTCGATCGCATCGAGCACGCCCGGGTGTCCCTCGCCTGCGTGGATCTTGCGCACGACCGTATCCGCGTCGTCGCGGTCCCAGTCGACCGCGCGGACATCCTGGGTCATCAGGGGACGCGCCGCTCCGGTCGCGATCGGGGGCGGGTGCAGCGGCTGCGGCCGCGACGCACCATCGGCGATCTTCGATACCGCTTCGAGCAGCGCCTCGGTCGCCGCACGGCGGACCTCGTGGCGGTAGAGGCTGCTTTTCGGAGCCCTCCGGATCGGGAAGCTACGCGTGGCCCAGACCTCGCCGGCATCGAGAATGCCGTTGGCCTCGAGAACCGTAACGCCCCACTCGGTTACACCAAGCTCGATCGCCCAGTCAAGCGAAGACGGTCCGCGATCCCCCACCGGTCCCGGGTGCACGATCAGGCAACGATGCTCGGACCACACAGACTCAGGGATCAGCTGCTTGAGAAACGGGCAGACGATCAGCTCGGGGCGGTGCTCGCCGGCCGCAGTCTCCATCGCGGCGGCCGAGGCGACCACCGCGACCGTCACGTCGTGGCGGAGTTCGGTCAACGCGACCAGCGCACGCTGACTCAGGCCGTTGTGCGCCGAGACGAGGAACAGGATGCGCAGCGAGCGCCGCAACGGGTTCATGGCCGATCTCCCGCGTCGGCGACCAGGCCAAGCTGCTCGAGCATCAGCAGCCGATCGAGGATCAGGCTCAGCCAGACCTGCTTGCCGTCCCGACACCGCCGGACCTGCACGTAATCCAGCGCGTCCGTGATCGGCTCATAAGCCGGCTGGCTGGTGGTCCCCATTTGATTCCCCCTTTGTAAACGCCGGCGAAGCGTGCTCCTCGTCGCCTGCGGTGACCAGGTCTCCCTGTAAGCGCCCTCGATCTCGGGAATTTCTCGGACCACCGAGGCGACACGGTCGCCGGTTCCAAATACCCACAGTGACGCAAGTCGCCGGAGCGTCGGTGTGACATATGACTCAAGCCGCGAGGGAGGGCCCAGCGGGCGGAGCGGGCGGTGACACAGCTGCGCGGCGGAACCGGCGAGCGGCCGTCAACCGGCCGCGCCTTGCGCGGTGCAGCACCAGCCGTCGATGTGAGGGAAGCCGCCGGCGCCGGTGGCGGCGAACTGCCGCGCGATTCGCGAGACGGCGGCGATCCGCGGCTCGCCGGCGATCCGGACGAACACCCACTGGTCGGCGACCGGCCAGCTCACCAGCAGCCAGCGGCCGTCGGGAGACCAGGTGAGCTGTTGCAGACCGGCGCCCGAGAGGACCCGATGCAGGAAGGGCCTCCTGCGGGTCAGGGCAGCCAGGACCACGTCGTCGGCGACGCCGCCGCGGACGAGCGCGATCATCCCCCCGTTCGGTGACGGCGAGGCGTCGAGGAGCGGCGTGCCCGGGGGCATCGCGATCGCCGCAACGCGATGACCGTTCTGGTCGTAGACCTCGGCGCCGGCGCGCGTCACCACCAACAGCCGTCTGCCGTCGGTCGACCACGAGAGCTCGCGCGGTCTCGCCGGCGGGACGACGGTCCAGCTCACCCTCCCGGTGTCGGCACCACCACCACCCTGCCGGCGCCGCTGACATACGACAGCTCGTAGGGGTGACCGGGGCGCCACGAGGGCGCGACCGCGGCAACGCGGGCAGCGAGCAGGCGGTCGAGGGTTCCATCGCCGGCGACGACGCGCAGCTCGTGCCCCGACAGGTAAGCGACACGGTATCCCGTCGGTGAATACCAGCGGGCGTCGCTCACGGCCGGACGCGCCAGCTTCCAGCGCGGGGTTCCGTGGGGGTCAAGCGCCGCGAGCTCGTCGCCGCCGGTGACCGCCACGAACCGGCCCCGTGGGGACCAGCTCGCCTGACCCCAGGGCCCCAGGCGCCGGGCCGATCCGTCGGCGGCCACGGTCCAGGTTCCGCCCGCTCCGGAGACCAGCACGCTGCCCGGCGCCGGCAGCGAGAACAGCGCCGGAGCCGAGTGTGGGACACCGAGGGTGTGGCTGATCCACCGGCGAACCGTGGCGCCGGCCGGCGACAGCGCCAGGACCAGAACGCCGACCAGCACCGCAGACACGACCAGGATCGCAGTTCGCCGACGCGGCGCCCGGGCCGCTACCGGGGGCCGATCGGCGTACGCGGCGTGCACGACCTCCCACGACCGTTGGCGCGCCGCGAGCTCGTCCGGTGCGCGAATCCCTCTCAACGCCCGCCGCGCGTTCATCGCAGCTCCGTCTCCGCAAGCGTGGCTTCGAGCGCGTCGAGGCCGCGTCTCAGGCGCGAGTTCACCGTCCCTCGGGAAGCTCCAGCGCATTCGCGATCTCGCCCGGCGTGTGCTCGAGCACGTAGCGCATGACCACGACGGCGCGATGCTCCGGCGTCAGCGCCGCCAGCGCCGCCAGCACATCCTCGGAGTACCGGCCAACCGGTCTCTCCGGCGGACCCGCCGGCTCGGGAAGCTCGTGTCCGCTCTCCCGCCGGGCTGCGCGCGCCCTGGCCCAGTCGATCGCGCGGTTGGCGACGATCGTTCCCAGCCACGGCGCAAAGCGCCGCCGGCGGTCAAACTGGTCGAGTCGCCGGATGGCCTGCACGAACGCCTCCTGGGCGATGTCCTCCGCCGCGGCGTGGTCGTGGACGATCAGGAACGCCGCCCGGTAGGCGCGCGGCCAGTGCGTGCGAAACAGCGTCTCGAGGTCGGCTTCAGAGCCAGCGAGCGCTCCCCGGATCAGGGACTGCTCGCTGCGAGGGCGCGACCGGAGCACGCGTGGCAGCGGGCCGGCGGCCGCGAGGCTGTCGGCAGCGCCCGACACGGGATCAGGGGCACGCAGCATCGACCCAGCACATCGTCTCTCCTACGAGGCAAACGGCGCAAGAGGTCCCTCGGATGGCGCCCGGTCGCCCGGGGGATTGCTCATCGGATGTATCAGGGCTTCGAGGCGGCCCTATACGCGTCGCTGTGACCGGGTTAGCCGGCTCCAGACACGACGCCGATCACGTGTCCGCCCGGGTCGACGAGCAGGCCGATCGTGGGGCCGCCCGGAACCTGATCGGGACCCATCACCCGCTTACCGCCAAGCGACTCTGCCTGGGCCAGCGATGCCTCTACGTCGGGAACCTCGACGTAGAACGTGACGTGACCGTCATAGCCCTCGGGAACACCGCCGACTCCGCCGGCGATGCCGATCCCGGCTGCGTTCGTATACCGGTCCACGAGCGTGTAGTCGGTGGGGCCGATCGGGTCGCCGAACTCCCACCCGAACAGCTCCGAGTAGTAGCTGCGCAGCCTGTCGGGGTCCTTGCCGATCACCTCGAAGTGGACGACTGGTTGACCCATCACCTCTCCTCTCTCTTGCGCCTTGGCGCGTTCAAGTCAGCGGGCGGACCGGGAGGACGCGTCGACCGGCCAGTCGCCGCCAGAGACGCGTCCGAGCGCAACCGAGAGCGCGTGCGTCCCCTTCTCGCCCAGGCCGTTTCCCTGAGCCGCGACGTAGAGCTGCTCGGCCAGCGCTGTGCCCGGAAGCGAGAGCTTCATCCGGCGGGCCTCCGACAACGCGATCCCGAGATCCTTGACGAAGTGGTCGATCCTGAAGCCTGGCTCCATGTCTCCGCGCAGGATCCGCGGCCCGTAATTGGACAGCGACCAGGAGCCCGCCGCGCCTTCCTGGATCGTTGCGATGGTCTGCTCGAGGTCAAGCCCAGCGCGGTGCGCGTACAGGAGGGCCTCGCACAGCCCGATCATCCCCGACGCGATCGCGATCTGGTTGACCATCTTGGTGTGCTGTCCCGCGCCCGCGTCGCCGAGCAGGGTGACGCTCTGGCCGAGCACGGAGAGCAGCGGCTCGGCGCGTTCGAACGCCTCCGCCGTGCCTCCGACCATGATCACGAGCGTCGCGTTACGCGCGCCGACATCGCCGCCGGAGACGGGAGCGTCGAGCGCCTCCACGCCGTTCGCCACGGTGGCCTCGTGGATCTCCACCGCGAGCGCCGGCTCGCTTGTGGTCATGTCGATCAGCAGCGATCCCGGCTTCAGAGCCTCGACGACCCCGCCTTGGCCGAGAACGGTCTCGCGAACGTCGATCGGGTAGCCCAGCATCAGGAAGACGACATCCGCCTCGGTCGCCACATCCGCGGGCGAGTCGCGCCACCTTGCGCCCTTCTCGATCACCGCCGACGCGCGCGCTCGCGTGCGGTTGTAGACATCGAGGTCATGGCCGGCGTCGATCAGATGACAGGCCATCGGCGACCCCATCACGCCGGTCCCGATCCAGCCGATGCGAGACACGCCGCGCAGGCTATCTCAGACATGCCACTGGAGGGTTTGACGCGGCACGCTCCTCGAGCTCCTCGGGCGGGCGCTCGGCCTCGGCCGGTCAGGCGTCGTCGGCACCCGGCGACAGCCCGGCGACCTGCCGGTTGAGGAATCGCCGCTCGGGTTCTGAGCCAGCCAGCTCGAGCGCGCGACGGTAGGACGCCAGCGCCTCGCGGCCGCGGCCGAGCCGGCGGAGCAGCTCTGCCCTGGTCGAGTGCAGGTAGCTGTAGTTGTCGAGATCCAATCGCTCGACGAGCTCGAGCGCCCGCTCGGGCGAGCCGGCTTGGGCGATCGCGGCGGCGCGGTTGAGCTCGACCACCGGCGAGCCCGTGAGGTCTGCGAGCTGCCCGTAGAGAACCGAGACCTGCTCCCAGTCGATCTCCTCGTCGGCCTGCAGCGACGCGATCGCGGCCTGCAAGACGTACGGGCCGCGCCCGCGCAGCGCGATCGCCCGGTCCAGTCGCGCGCGGGCGTCGGCGATCTGCCCCGCGTCCCACAGCGACCGGTCCTGGTCTGCGAGCAGCACCAGGTCCTCGCCCGCGAACCTCGCGTTGCGGCGGGCGTCTTGGAGCATCATCAGGGCCAGCAGCCCGTGCACCTCGGGTTCGTCGGGCATCAACGCCGACAGCAGCCGACCGAGGCGAATCGCCTCCGTGGCGAGGTCGATCCGCCCACCGTATCCCTCGTTATAGATCAGATAGACGACGGCGAGCACCGCCTGCAGGCGGTCGGGAAACAGGTGCTCGGCGGGAACCGCGAACGGGATTCCGGTCGCCTTGATCTTCGCCTTGGCGCGCGAAACGCGCCGCTTCATCGTCTCCTCGGCGACCAGGAACGCTCGCGCGATCTCCTCCGTGGAGAGGCCGCCCAGCGCGCGCAACGTCAGCGCCACCTGCGCCTCGGTGGACAGCGCGGGATGGCAGCAGGTGAAGATCAGCTCGAGCCGCTCGTCTGCGATCGGCGGGTCCTCCATCTCGTCCTCTGAGGCTTGTGGCGCCACGAGCATCTCGGTCTTCTGGGCGCGAACGCGCTCGCGGCGAATACGGTCGATCGCGCGATTGCGAGCCGTGGTGAACAGCCACCCGCCCGGGTTGGCGGGCAATCCGTGGTGCGGCCAGCGCTCCGCGGCGATCGCGAAGGCATCTTGAACGGCGTCCTCGGCGAGTTCGAAATCGCCGAGGACGCCGATCAGGTGAGCGAGGACCCTCCCCCACTCATCGCGGAAGACCTGCTCGATCGGGTCGCCGGACGTGCCGTTCAACGCTCGACGATCGGACGTACCTCCACCGAGCCGCCGTACCGGGCCGCGGGCACCCGGGATGCGAGCTCGAGCGCCTCATCGAGGTTGTCGGCCTGGAACACGTAGTAGCCGCCGAACACCTCCTTGGTGTCGGCGAACGGTCCGTCGGTGGTCAGCGTGGCTCCATTCTGCACGCGGACCGTCGTCGCTGTCTGGACGGGTTGCAGCTGGGCTCCGCCGGCACAGCGAGCGTCCTCGGCAAGCGCCGTGTACTCGCCGTACATCGCGTTGCGCTCGTCCTCGCCCACGCCGTCGAGTGCGCCGGGCGTCTCGTAGATCAACAGTGCGTACTTCATCTCGACCTCCTGGGGGGATGAAAGTGTTGTCCTTCCCGTGACGAGCGAGCGGCCGGTCAGGGGACACGTCTGGAGCGTTTCTCCATCATCGAGCGGGCAGAGGAGATGAGGAGTCCTCGCTTCCAGTGGGAGCATCACCGGGCGGCGCCGGCATGTCCGTGGCGCCACCCGCGGTTGCTGTCCTCGCGAAACAACGCCTACCACCGCGACTACCGGGCGGAGAACCCGGAGGGCGACGTATCACGGCCGAGCCCAGCCGCTCACGAGTTAGCGGTGTTCGCGCTCGTATCGCTCGGCGGCTTCTTCGCCGAAGTCCCGTCCCGGCTCGGCCGGGAAGCGACTCCTCATCGTCATCTGGCTTGACGGGAAGCTCGCGCTCAGCAGTCCGGCCCAAAGAACGATCACCGCGATCAAGCCGATGTAGACATAGCGGCTGGGATCGACGATCACGAGGATCACCAGAACGAGCAAAGCCACCGCGAGTAACCAACCCCACGGAGTCAGCCGCCAGCGGGACCGGTGGTCGGTGCCGCTCATACCCTCAGGGTAGCTCAAGCAGTACCTCACGCCGCGGCCGCTGCGGATCGTCTGAACCGGCTGCGCTGCCCTCCGCCTGAGATGCTTCTCGCATGGAACAACGGATCAGTCTTGTGACGCTTGCCGTGAGCGATCTCGCGCGGGCGCGCGCCTTCTACGAGGCGCTCGGTTGGGCCGGAGCTCGCCAGCCCGACGAGGAGGTCTGCTTCTTCCAAGCCGGAGGCATGGTCTTCGGCCTCTGGACAGCACTCGGCGGCCACGGGGCGCCAGGGGTTGAACTAGCAAACAACGTCCGCTCGCCGGAGGAGGTCAGCGCGGTCTTGGCCGAGGCCGAACGGGCCGGTGGCACCATCAAGCGGCCTGCGGCGCGTGCCGAATGGGGCGGGACGTCGGGAGCGTTCGCTGACCCCGATGGTTACGTGTGGGAGGTTGCGCACAATCCGGGTTGGACGCTCGACGAGCACGGAGCGGTCACGATCGATTAGGCGCGGGAAGGAGATCGTGACGACCGCGACTCGGGGCGTGAGAAAGAGGTCCTGACCACTGCGGCTCGGCCGTGAGCCGTCAGGGTCGCTTGAACTGAGCCCGCGCCCGCGCCACGGTCTCGCCGGCATCGCAGCCGGCCAGGTGGTCGTTGACCAGCCCCATCGCCTGCATGAACGCGTAGACCGTGGTCGGGCCGACAAAACGCCAGCCCCGGCGCTTGAGGTCCTTGGCAAGCGCGGTCGACTCGGGCGTCAGCGACAGCGTCGCCAGCCCGGCTCGGTCCAGCCTCTCCGGGCGCTCCTCGGGTTCAAAGCGCCACAGGTAGGCCGCCAGCGATCCTTCGGCTTGGGCGAGCTCGACGGCGCGGCGGGCGTTGTTGATCACCGCTTCGATCTTGGCGCGGTTGCGAACGATTGAGCTGTCCTGCAGCAGGCGCTCCACGTCCCTGGTCCCGAACCGGGCGACCCGTTCGAGCTCAAAGCCATCGAACGCACGCCGAAAGGCCTCGCGCTTGCGCAGGATCGTCAGCCACGAGAGACCCGACTGAAACCCCTCCAGGCTGAGCTTCTCAAACAACTGCGCCTCGGCGGAGACCGGAAAGCCCCATTCCGTGTCGTGGTAGACGCGGTACTCGTCGGTCGAGTCCGCCCACCAGCAGCGGGCAACGCCATCCTCGCCGCGGACGACTCCGTCTTCGCTCATCCGCGCTTGTTCGTGCTCGATGGCATCGGGGCGAAGTCAAGCAGCTGCACCTGCTAACCAATGGGTCCCGGCGATGACGACGCCCCCCGGACGATGACGACGCCCTATTGGAGACCCCCACGATGAAGCAGTATTACGACGCGCGCGCGCCCGAATACGACGACTGGTACCTGGGGCTCGGCAGGTTCGCCGAGCGCGATCGTCCCGGCTGGGAGGAGGACTTGCGGGCGCTGGAACGAACCGTGGCGACGCTGGCGCCGGCGAACACACTGGATGTCGCCTGCGGCACGGGCTTCCTCACCCGCCACCTTCGCGGCGAGATCACCGCGCTTGATCAGAGTCCGCGGATGCTCGAGATCGCCGCCGAGCGGCTTTCGGCGGCGACGCTGGTCGCAGGCGACGCGCTGGTGCTCCCGTTCGACGACGGCGCCTTCGACCGGGTCTTCACCGGCCACTTCTACGGGCACCTGCAGGCGACCGAGCGGGCGATGTTCCTCGCGCAAGCGCGGCGCGTGGCATCCGAGCTGATCGTCGTCGACGCGGCGCTTCAGTCCGATCACGTCCCCGAGGAGTGGCAGACGCGGGTCCTCAACGACGGCTCGCGGCATCAGGTCTACAAGCGCTTCTTCGAACCGGGAGCGCTCGCCGACGAGCTCGGCGGCGGCACCATCCTGCACGCGGGACGCTGGTTTGTGGCGGTCAGCTCGCCGGCGCCAGGGCGGCCGGTCTGACGCTCCCCGGCTCGGGCGCTTCGTCGGGGGCCTCGGGGTAGCACCTGGCAACGTCGGCGAGCACCCGGATCATCGTCTTGGCGGCCGGGGCGACCCCGGGTCCGCCGACGGTCGCCGCCACGACCTTGCGCGCGGGACTTCGCGGCGCCAGCTCTCGGACGATGATCCCAAAGCGCACCCGCCGCAGCGCCAGAAGCGGGATCAGCGCCACGCCCACGCCGGCGGCGACGAGCCCTTGGACGGTCTCGTAGTCGTCGCTCTCAAACGTCACGTTCGGCTCAAAGCCAGCCGCGAGGCACGACCTCACGACATGCCGCGCGCACGGGCTCGAGGCTGAGGTCTGCACCCAGTCCTGATCACTCAGGTCGGCCAGCGTCAACCTCGGCTTTGCGGCAAGCGGATGCGCGGCGGGCAGGGCCACGTGCATTGGATCCTCGAGCAGGGTCACCGTTCGCAGGCCCGTTCCGGGGCGTTCCCTGACCCCGGGGAACTCGAACAGCAACGCCAGGTCGAACTCGCCCGCCCGCAGACGCGGGGCGATCTCCTCGGGCTCTCCCTCGGCCAGCGTCAGGGCGATGTCGGGATGGCCCTCCCGGAACGTCGCGATCGCGAGCGGCATCAGCGTCGCCCCCGCGGACGGGAACGAGGCCATCCGCAGGCGGCCGCTGCGCACTCCGAGCACCGCGGCCAGGTCGGTCTCGGCGGCCTCGATCTGGGCGAAGATCGCCTCCGCGTGCTCGACCAATGTCGATCCGGCCGCCGTCGGCCGCACGCCCTGACGGTCACGGACCACGAGCGCCGTGCCGGTCTCCGCCTCGAGCCGCGCGATCGCCTGGGAGACGGCGGACTGCGTGTAGGAGAGCGCCTCGGCGGCGCCGGAGAACGAGCCGCATCCGACGACCTCGCTCAGAACTCGCAGGCGGCCCACGTTCAGCATCAGTGAAGCTTATCGCAGATATGAGAAAGTTCATTAGCACTGATACAAGGTGGATGGGATCCTGCCTCGAAACATGGTCGGGAATCGGACTTACCGCAAAGACAGGAGCTCGCCGATGTCAGCCAAGGCAATCGTCTCCTACGACGACACACTGAACGATCACGACGCGCTGATGCTCGGGCGCATCCTCGCCGAGGGAGGCGCCGAGCTCACGCTCGCATACGTCCGGCACACCACCCAGTCCGAGCACGACCGCGAGGAGCTCGAGGAGAGCGAGGCCGAGCGGCTGCTCGAGCACGGCGCTCGCTGGCTCGACGACCTCGAGGTCGAGCGGCGGATCGTCGTCAGCGCCTCCACCGGCGAAGGCCTCAAGTGGCTCGCCGAGCAGGAGGAGGCGGACATCGTCGTGTTCGGCTCGGACTACCGCACCGCCGCCGGGCACGTCGATCCGCAGCGGTCGGCATGGACGCTGCTCGAAGGCGGCACCGTCGCCGTGGCCATCGCGCCGGCGAACTACCGCAGCGACCGCGACCCGCGGATCGGACGGATCAGGGTGCTTGCGACCCCGGGCGACGACGTCACGATCGAGACGGCGCGCGACCTGGCCGAGCGTTTCGGCGCCAGCCTGTCGCGCGACGAGCACTCCGTCGACCTGCTGATCGTCGGCTCCCGCGCAGAGGCGCCGGAGGGCCGCGTGCTGCTCAGCGCCCAGGCGCAGAACGAGATCGAGAGCGCCACCTGCCCGGTGCTGGTGCTGCCACGCGGCGCCAGGATCCACTTCGCGCCGCCGATCTACGTGGCGTGACGCCCCAGACGGGCCGCCCCCACCGGCCGGGAGCCGGCGCCCCCATGGCTCCCGGCCACGCCTTTGCGCTAACGGGACTCGGGTAGGTCCCGCTGGCCCATGGGCGGCGCAGGGCCGTCCGCCCGCTCATGGGTAACGTGGCGCAATGTGCGGACCCTTGTCATCTCCGATCTCCACCTGGGCGGTCGCCTCCAGTACGGCGTCCTCACGCACCCGGAGCCGCTCGAGCGCCTGCTCGCGTCGCTGGATGAAGTGCGGCGACTGGTCCTGCTCGGCGACATAGTCGACCTGGCCGAGGGGCGGCCCGATCATGTGATGCGGGTCGCGCAACCGGTGCTCGAGGCGATCGGCCGCCGGCTCGGACCCGAAGGCGAGGTGATCGTGGTGCCCGGCAACCACGACCGGCAACTCGTCGCCGGGTGGATTCGCGCCACCGCGCCGAGGCTGGTGCCCGACACGGCGGTTCCGCTCGACGCGACGCCGGCGCTCGAGCGAGTGACGTCATGGCTCACGCCGACACGGACTCGCGTTCACTACCCGGGCGTGTGGCTGTCCGATCGCGTGTGGGCGACCCACGGTCACTACCTGGACCGGCATCTGCTGCCGGTGTCGGCCTACGGGATCGCCCGCGGGCTGCTCGGGCGGCCGCCCCGAAGGAGCGCCGCACCGATCGACTACGAGCTGGCGGGCGGACCGTCGCTGACGAGACTCGAGGCATGGTTGACGCGTCGGCTTCCTCGGCCGCTCGCGATGCTGGCCGAGGATCTCGCCGAGCTCCTGCGCGCCGCGACGATGCCGCCGGTGCCCAAGCGCCTGCTGCACCGCCGGCTGGCGCCGCTGTTGGCCGCGGTGTTGGGCCTGCAGATGCGCCGAGCGAGCATCCCTGCAGTGGTGCGCGTCGCCCGCAGCCTCGGGGTCGATGCCGACTGGGTGCTGTTCGGCCACGTCCACCGGCTCGGGCCGCTGGTCGGCGATTACGCGCCTCAGTGGCGCGGTTCGGGCGGCCGGCCGCGGGTCGCAAACACCGGCTCCTGGGTGTATGAGCCGTTGCTGGTCCATCGGGCCCTGCCGGCTCACCCCTACTGGCCCGGCGGCGCCTTGCTGCTTGAAGACGAACGTGACCCTAGGCCGATCGCGCTGCTCGAGGACCTCGACGCCTCGGCGCTGCACTGATGGCCCCGGCACGCGGGCTACGGGAGCACGAGGTGGCTGTCGCCAAACTCGTGCCACAGGTAGCGGTGCTCGAGTGCCGCGTCGTAGGAGCGTGCGAGTAGTTCTTTGCCGGCGGCGGCCTCGAGCATCTCCAGATGCGAAGCCTCCGGCTCATGCCAGCCGGTGATCAGTCCATCGACGAGCCACAGCCCCCGCCGCGGGGTGACGACCAGGCTGGTCCAGCCAGAACCCGGCGCGAGGCTTCCGTCCGGTTGGGCGACCGTCTCCAGTGCCCGCACCACGGTCGTTCCGACCGCGATCACGCGTCCCCCCCAGCCCCGGACCGCGGACACCAGCTTCGCGGTGCGCTCGGGCACCTCGAAGCGCTCGGGCAGGGGTGGCTCGTGGCGTTCGGGCGAGGACACGCCCGCATGCAGGGTGATCGGCGCCATCAGAATGCCGCGGGCGATCAATCCGGTGATCAGCTCGGTGCTGAACGGCCGGCCCGCGCTCGCCATCTCGGCGCTGCCCGGGCTGGTGGCATACACGTTCTGATAGGCCTCGAGCGGCCACCGGGCTGGCACATAGCCATAGCGGACCGGCTGTCCGTGCTCAGCCAGGTAATCGAGCACCGCACCGCAACCGTGGACGCGCCCGAGCATCAGGCGCGCGCCCGAGGCGTACGCCGCGACCAGCTCGAGCGCGGCGCCGCCGTCGAGCTCGAGCCTCTCGCCGGCGCCGGCCCGCAGTGGCCGGGCGCCGTCGGCGCTGCGCAGCTCGATCACCCACCAGCCGTCAGCGAGCCGCGGCGCCGGGGTCGCGAAGCTGACCTGGACGCGCTCGCCGCCGGAACGCCGCGCGGGCACCGCCGCAGGGATCGTCGCCGAGACGTTGACCACCAGCAGATCCCCGGGTGCGAGCAGCCGCTCGAGCTGGCGGAAGCGCAGATGCCGGATCGAGCCGCCGGAGCGGCTAGCCACCAACAGCCGCACCTCGTCGCGCGCGAGCCCGCGCTGCTCGGGTGGCTCGCCCGCTTCGAGCACGTCCGGCACGTCGAACGCATATGCACTCACGCCGTCACCGTCTCGGTCGCTGGTGCCGCAAGCTCCCGCGCCCGGTAGCGGCCGCTCGGCAGGTTGCCCTCGATCAGCGCGAGCAGCCCGGGCACGCTCTCCTCGGGAGGTGGCCGGTCGGAGATGTCCTCGCCCGGGAATGCCTCCTGGTGCATGCGCGTGCGCATGTCGCCAGGGTCGACCGCGTATACCCGGAGCGCCGGCTGCTCGGCCGCGAGGATCGCCGAGAGCTGATCGAGCGCCGCCTTCGACGAGCCGTAGCCGCCCCAACCCTCGTACGGCTCAACGGCCGCATCCGAGGTGACATTGATGACGCAGCCGCCGTCGGGCATCCGTGGCATCACGAGCTGGGCGAGCGCGAGCGGCGCAAGCACATTGACGCGGTAGACGCTCTCGAGCTCGGCGACGGGGTATCGAGACAGCGTTGGCTGGGGGCTCGGGCCCAGCACGCTGGCGTTGTTGACGAGCAGGTCGATCGCCTCGCCGCCCGCTTCCACCAGCGCGCCACGATGCCAGTCGTCCGTCACATCGCCGGGGACCGCGACCACCTCAGTGATCGCGCCGAGCTCGCGGGCAACGCGCTCGAGGTCAGCCGTGCCGCGGGCATCGAGCACGAGCGCCCATCCCCGCCGCGCGAGGGTGCGCGCGAGCGAAAGGCCGAGGCCCCGTGAGGCGCCGGTGATGATCGCTGTGGGCATGCCCAGACCGTAGGCGCGACCCGGTCTGAGTTACCAGTGACAATTGGGCTTAGGACCTAGGGCTTAGCTCTCGCCGGTCACGATGGTCGTCGTCGACGAGCCCCTCCTGAACCGCCAGCAGCGCGGCCTGGGTGCGGTCGGTGACTCCGAGCTTGGCGAGGAGGTGACCGACGTGCGTCTTGACCGTCTTCTCGGATATCCCGAGCTCGAGCGCGATCCGCTTGTTCGGCCGTCCGCGCGCGATCAGCTCGAGCACGTCGCGCTCGCGCCGGGTCAGACGCTCGGGTTCCTGCACCCGCGGGCGGCGCTCGTCGGCGAGCGCGTGAACGAGCCTGGCCGCGACGGTGGGGTCGATGATCGCCTCCTCGCCCGCGTGCGCGGCGCGGATCGCTCGAGCGAGCTGCGCCGGCTCGACGTTCTTGAGCAGGTAGCCGGCGGCGCCGGCCTGGATCGCCGGCAGCAGCCGATCGTCCTCGAGAAAGCTCGTGAGCACGATCACCCGGCTGTCGGGCGCGCGTGAGCGCAGCTCCCGCATGGCGCCGACGCCGTCGAGACCCGGCATCACCAGGTCCATCACGATCACATCGGGCCCGAGGCGCTCCGCCTGATCGATCGCCTCGGCACCATCGCCCGCCTCGCCGACGATCTCGAGCCCGTCCTGCAGTTGCAGGAAGGCACGCAAACCCTCCCTGACGACCGCATGATCGTCGACGAGCAGCACGCGGATCGGATCAGCCAACGCCGGCCACCTGCAGGGAAACGGTGGTGCCGGCGCCGGGCGAGGACCGGATCTCGAGGCGTCCGCCGACCTCTCGCGCCCGCTCCTCCATCGAAGTCAGCCCGAGATGGCGAGACCTGACCTCGGCCCGCTCGGGATCGAATCCAATGCCGTCGTCTGAGACCTCGACGGTCAGGCGCTCGCCACGCTCCGACAGCCGGACCCTGAGGTGCTCGGCGCGCGCGTGCCTGACGGCGTTGTGCAGCGCCTCGTGAGCGATCCGCAGAATCGCAAACTCGCGCTCGACCGCGGCGCCGTCGCCGTTGCTCCAGGCGCGACGGCGATCGACCTCGAGCTCGATCTCGACGCCGTGCACCCGGCCGAGCATCTCGAGCTCCTTGCGCAAGGCGCCTTCGAGGCCGTCGCGCTCGAGCTCGGGCGGGCGCAGGCCCAGGATCAGCGAACGCAGCTCGTCCAGCGCCTCGCGCGCCAGCGTTCGCAGCCGGTCGATCTGGGCGCGCGCGGCCGCCGGATCGCTGTCGATCTGCGCGCTCGCGGCCTCCGCCGTCAGCATCACGCTGAACAGCTTCTGGCTAACGACGTCATGGAGCTCCAGCGCGAGCCGGTTTCGCTCGGAAAGGATCGAAAGCTCACGGCTGCGCTCGTACAGCCTCGCGTTGGTGATCGCGATCGCGGCGTGCGAGGCGAGCAGCTCGATCAGCGCCTCGTCCTCGGCGTCGAACGCCGCCGCGCCCCGCTTCTCGGTTAGATAGAACGCCCCGATCACGCCGTCCGCCGAGACGATCGGGACGCCGAGGAACGAGCGCATGTCGGGGTGCCGCGAGGGCCACCATCCGCGAAATCGGGGGTCCTCGTGGATGTCGTCGGTCCGATAGGGCGCGGTCGCCGTCAGCATCGCCCCCAGCATCCCGTGAGTGCGCGGCAGCGGGCCCATTGCGGCGACCAGCTCATCGCTCATACCGGACACCAGAAAGCGACGAAATCCCCCTTGGCCGTCGGGAATCCCGAGCGCGGCGTAGCGAGCGCCGGCGAGCTCGCGGGCGCAGTCGACCAGGCGCTGGAGAACCTCCTCGACCGACAGCTTCGAGGCGACGGCGAGCACCGCGTCGCTGACCGCCTTGAGCGCGGGATTCAGCCGTTCGGACATGTCGCTCACAATAGAGCGATGCCCCGGCTCTGGATATGGGCTCAGATCGCAGTCATCGTGTTCGTGGTCGCCGGAATGGTGATCGCGATCACGAAGCTGGCGTAGCAGCGATCAGCCGGGGCCACCAACGGCGCCACTAACATCGGACCGCGTGTTTGCCTCGATCCTGGTCGGCACGGATGGATCAGACACCGCACGCACCGCGTTGCACCAGGCGATCGCGCTCGCGGCCCAGTCCGGCGCACGCTTGCAGATCGTCAGCGCGTATGAGCCGGTGTCCGATCGTCGCCTGCGCAACCAGCAGATCGAGGTGCCCAAGGACCTCGAATGGATGGTCAATCCACGGGGCGATGTGCTGGCGGTGCTTCAAGCCGCGCAGGATGAAGCCTCCCGCGCGGGCGTCGGCGAGGTGGAGACGTTCGCGCGCCAGGGCGACGCGGCCGACGCGATCCTCGACGTGGCCGAGGAGCAGCACGCGGACCTGATCGTGGTCGGCAACAAGGGCATGACGGGAGCGGAGCGCTTTCTGCTCGGCTCGGTGCCGAACAAGGTCTCGCACCACGCCCCGTGTTCGGTGCTGATCGTGCGGACGACGTAGGGCGACTGAGCTGGTCCTGCCGAGACGATTGCCTAGGTCTTCTGGCCCTGCCGAAACGATTGCCTAGGTCTTCTTGGTGGCGCGCGGCACCAGCGGCGCGGTTGCGGCTCCGGCGTTGATGAGCCCGTAGCCGTAGTTGTCGTTGCGCGCGGAACCGCCGAGCGGTGTTGCGGTCTGCTCGAGGCGCCTGAGGACCCGGTCGGGCGAAGGATGGGGGCCGAGCACGCCGCTGGCGATCACCAGCGCGGCGACCGCCGACACGTGCGGCGCGGCCATCGAGGTGCCAAACCAGTCGCCCGGAAGTCCGAAGCGCCGCGGGTTGCCTGGGTCGTTGAACGTCATCTGGAAGATGTCTGGGAGCTGGCGGCCGGGGTGGCAGTTGGGATCGGACGGCAGCAGGCTCGAGTCGTCGCCGCCGCCGGGTGCGACCAGCGCCAGGTGGGTGCCGCCGTTGGAGTAGTCGGCCAGGCAACGGTCGCGCGTGGTGGCGCCTACCGAGATCACGGGGCGTGCGCGCGCCGGGTAGGCGCTGTGCTCGACACTCTCGTTGCCCGAGGCCGCCACCACCACCACGCCGCGGCTGTGAGCGAAGCGGATCGCGCTGAGGATGTCGGGGATGTCGCCCGAGCGGACCGAGATGTCGAACTCGAGACTGAGGTTGATCACCTGAGCCCCGTGCGTGACCGCGTAGCGAACGCCCTTTGCGATCGTCGCGGCGTCGCCGGTGCCGTCGGCGTCGAGCACGCGCACCGGCATGATCGAGGCGCCATAGGCGAGGCCGGTGAGCCCTAGTCGGTTGTCGGTCGCCTCGGCCACGGTGCCGGCTACGAACGTCCCGTGTCCTTCCCGGTCCAGGGGGAAGCGGTTGTGGGCGATGAAGTCGTAGGGGTCGACGAACCTGGTCCCGGCAAAGTCGGGTGATTTGCGGAACTGCCTCCAGTTGCGGTACGCGACGCCGGTGTCGAGAATCGCGACGACAACGCCGCGACCACCGGGCCTGTGGTCGGCTCTCAGGTTGGCCCAGGCTTGTGGCGCGTTGACCCCGTCGGCGGCCAGGAAGTTCCACTGGAGCTTCTGCCAGCCGCCGGCGGCCCCGGCGCGCCCGGGATCGTCTGGGATCCAGGACCCCGCGATGTGGGCGATGTAGTTTGGATTCGCGGAGGCGACTCCGGGCTGGCGCCGCAGACGGGCGATCTCCTGCGGGATACTCACGCCCTGGGGCAGCCGCATGACCTGCTCGCCGCTCACCGGCGGAGATGCGGCCCGGCGCAGGCCCATCCGTTTGACGGCGCTGGCCGCGAACGCCGCGACGTGGCCGGGCGCGTAACCGACGACGACCTCACCGGGGACGTAGTCTCCGGCGCCGGCCGGCGCCGGAGAGATGGCGCCGGCGGCCTGCGCCGCGCCGGCGGGTGGCGCAGCGACCAGGGGGCCGGCTGCCCCGGCGGTCGGCACAGCGACCAGGAGGCCGCCGGCAAGCGCGGCCGCGGCCATCGAGATGGCCGCCAAGTAGCGAAGAGCTGACGGAATCGGGATCAAAGCTGAAGACATGCCCTCGGTTGGCCCCCGACGCTTAAGACATCATCGAGGCGCCATAGTTGCCCTGGCGGCGCGAATCAGTGGTCGGGGCCGCTCCGACGGCCCCGATTTGCAACTCGCGACACCAAAGGTACAACGCTCCTGCACCGATGACCTCGCGTTTCTTTCCCCGGGACGAATACTTCATGCGGCTGGCACTGCGCGAGGCCGCCAGGGCGCTGCAGCACGACGACGTCCCGATCGGCGCCGTCATCGTGCGCGACGGCGAGGTGATCGGCATCGGTCACAACGAACGCGAGGTCCGCGCAGACCCCACCGCCCACGCCGAGCTGACCGCGCTGCGCGAGGCCGCCCGCGCCATCGGCAGCTGGCGCGTCCTCGACGCGGTCCTCTACGTGACGCTCGAGCCCTGCGCGATGTGCGCTGGCGCGATCGTCCTCGCCCGCATCCCCCGGGTCGTGTTCGGCGCGACCGATCCCAAGGCCGGCGCGGCCGGAAGCGTGTTCGACATCCTGGCCGAGCCGCGGCTGAATCATCGGCCCCAGGTCGAGCGCGGCCTGCTGGCCGAGGAGGCCGGCGAGCTGCTGCGGTCGTTCTTCGGTCCGAGGCGGGGGTAGGGCCGGGCTGCGTTGCGGGGTCCTGGACGGCCTGTGGCGGCCGGCGCTGCGGATCGGCGGCGGTGTGTGGCGGCCGGCGTTGCGGAATGCGGGCCGGGGATGTGGCGGGCGGCGTTGCCGAATGCGGGCCGGGGGGTGCGGCGGCCGGCGTTGCGCAATGCGGGCCGGGGGGTGCGGCGGGCGGCGTTGCGGAATGCGGGCCGGGAGTGTGGCGGGATCGCGGAACCCCGCCCCCGCTAATCCTTTTGGCCCAGCTGTGCCAGTAAGCCTGCGCGATCCGACCGGAAGCGTCCCAATCGACGTGTCGTGGAGGCCGGCTGGGACGATCCCGTCCGCCCAGAACGGCAACGTCCCGAGCCTCACGTAAACCGGGTCGAGAGGGACGTTCCCGGTGCTCGCCCAGACGCGGGCGAGGCGATGACCCATCGGCGCGTCGGGGGAAGCGATGCCCATCGACGGGGACCTCGCACTAACCTGTCCTGCGCAACCGGAGAGGTGGCAGAGCGGTTGAATGCGCCGGTCTCGAAAACCGGTATGGGCCTTTCGGTCCATCGGGGGTTCGAATCCCCCCCTCTCCGCTGATCCCCGCCGGAGCGTGCTCGTTTTGGGCACCAGCCGACGTTGCGATGCGCAGATCGCCCGCCAATGCTGGGATCACGCGCACCTACTTCCCCACAGCTTCCCCACGCTCGGAACCCGGCTACCTGAGTCATCTAAGCGCATCGCCCGGCGACAAGCGGGACGCTCGCGAAGGGCCCGTCGAGAGTTGCCTTCGCTGTCGCGCGAGTCTCCAGGGCAGACGCGCATGCATGGCTCCCTCTGTCCGACACCGGGTGGGAATACTGCGATCCGCATGGGGTCGCGCGCTTTTATCGCCTGACTCTCCTGCGGATCGGCGGATCCGAGAACCATCGTGACCGCGATGATCACGAGGATGATGCCGCCGGCAATCGATAGTGACCCCGTCGAGAAATGGAGCAGCCGTGCCAACAGCTCGCCGAGTCCGACGAGGATGACCGCGACCACACCGGCGGTGGTGAGCATCTTGCGGGCGATGAGTGCCTTCGTGGCGCGATCAATCGTGGCGGTGACCTCCAGGAACGGCACGAGCGCGATCTTCGGCCCGATCCCGATCAGCAGCAGCAAGAAGGTGTCGATCACCAGGTAGATGTCGATCGACGTGTGATCCATCGCGCGTCCTCCTTCTTCTCGGTGAGACGTCAGCTGGCTAGCCCGATGATGCCTTTGATGACGAGGAGCAAGCCGACCGCGGCAAATCCCCGTACCGCGAACATGTGTGCGTGTCGGCTGACCCAGAGCTTGGCTCGCGTGATTGCGCGCGGGGTCCATTCGGGAGCGATGACGTAGCTGGCGAGCGGAACTTCGAGCAGCCACAGCATCACCAGGTTGAAACCGATCACCAGCAGCACGGTTACCGTGGTCGAGTTCTTGAGCTTGTGGATCTCGTCGAGACCGGCGAGGTACGAGGCACCCGGGAGTGAGAGCAGCGCACCGACGACGAATGTCGTCCGTGCGGTTCCTTTGCTCAGCTCGCGCTGCCAGCGCGGCGGGCCCTTGTCGGGCTTGGCTGCTTTGCGTGCCTGCCTTCGCTCGCGGAGGCGTTCGTGACGTCCGGTGTAGAGGACGAACGCGACGGCCAGCGCGATCCCTCCCAATGCGATGTCCACCGCGGGGCTCAGCGTGTTCTGCGTCGTGTTGGTCGCACTCGAGTTCGACAGTGAGAACACGATCACGAGCCCGAGCGTGATGCTCATCGTGTACGCCCCGAGCAGATAGCCGAGCATCAGGCGCGACGGCTTATCGAGCAGCAGCATCACGGTCGTCGCGGCGACCAGCGTCGGGTTCAACGAGGCGGTCAGCGACAGAAGGATTACTTGACCCATCGGCGTCGATCGCTAGATAGCTCGGCTGAGGCGCTGCGCGGTCGCGGCCGGCAGGGCGGCGTTCGGAGAGGCTTCTCAAGCTCTTTCCGCAGCTCTGTCACGAGTGCCGAGTCAGGCATGAGCGCTTCGAGAAGTCGCAGGCAGTGGACGTAGTGAGCGAGTCTCTGACTGCGCGAGCGGGAGCCGAGCGCGGGTTGCGGGCTCGTTTCCGCGGTCCCGACCCTCAGTTCGCGAACCTTCGAGATCTTGTCGGCGGCGAAGACGCTCAGCGCGTCGGGGCCGGCCCGTGCGACCTGTTCGCGCAGCGCCGCCTTGCGTTCTGCGTAGTCGCTGATGCGCTCGTCCTCGCTGACGGCGAGCACCAGCGTCGCGGTTGGGATCCCGAAGCGGGTCTTGAGGTCCTCAGCGTTGGCGTCGGTCTTCTCGATCGCGTCGTGAAGGAACCCGGCGGCGATCACGTGGTCGGGGGCGCCGGCGTGGTAGAGCAGGCCGGCAACCTCGATCGGATGGAGGATGAATGGTGCGCCGTCGGCCTGGCGTCGCTGGCCTGCGTGCAGCCGTCCGGCGTACGCGAGAGCTGCCAGCGCAATCGGAAAGCTCCCTGGCATCTCCGGGATGAGTCGCTTGGAACTCATCCGGACGGATCGGATGGATCGGCATTCCGGGCGCGCGGTCTTCTGGGCACCCGCATCAGAGCCCCGTCTGCGCCGTGATCCGGCCGGACTTGACTGCCGCCGCGAGCTGTTGGTAGTCGCGTTCGTTCTGCTCGGCGTAGGCCTTTGAGAACTCGAGGATCGCGCGGTCGAAGCTGTCGCCCTTGCCAAGGTAAGCCGTGATCGAAGAAGTCGCGCGACCTCTCATCCAGCCCTGAGTCGACGTGTAGCCACCCGAGGAAGATGTCGCTGGTCGCCTGCATCAGGCGCTGACCGGTGACAACGCGCTCGCCGTGGTTTGAGAACTCGCTCGGGCCGAGGGTCTCCTCCAGCACCGACGCCTCGGCCTCCTTCATCTGCAGGAACAAGGGGTCTTGGCCGTCTCGGCCGAGCATCAGCGCGATCCAGGCCCGAGTGCCAACGCTCCCGACACCTACTACCTTGCGCGCGAAATCGGTCAGCCTGAACTGCTCGAGCAGCACCCGCCGGTCGAACTCGAGCGTATCCCGGTAGCGGCCGAGCAACTCATGCAGTGCCTCGAACATCTCGTCACGCTCATGGCCTGCAGCGAGCTGTCCGATTGGCACGATCAGCGGCGACTGATCCACGATCCGGACATCGCCGTTGACCGACTCCGTGAGCTTGGAGAAGGCCGTCATGCTGTCCTTGCTACGAGCCTTCGCGAGTGCCTTCTGTGTCTGCTTGACCATCTTCTGCTTGACCATCTTCTGCTTGAACCGCGGAGCGAGTTCCTCGAGCACGCTCTCGATTTCCAGCCGCGAGTACCACACGTCCAGGTTCTTCATCCCGGCGAACTCCGCCATCGCTGTCCGGTAGCGGGCAACCGTGTCTAGCACGATCCGCTCCTCGTCTTTGGTCCGATAGCCGTTGTCGCGGGCGGCGATCAGCATGCTCACGGCCAGCCGCTTGACGTCCCACTCCCACGGTCCGGGAAGCGTCTCGTCGAAATCGTTGAGGTCGAACACCAGCCGCCGCTCCGGTGAGCCGAACACGCCGAAGTCGACAGGTGCGCGTCGCCGCAGCACTGCACATTCAGCCCCGACCGAGGCATCGGCCCGAGATCGTGCGCCATGATCATCGCCGCCCCGCGATAGAACGTGAACGGCGACACGAGCATCCGGCCGTAGCGGATCGGGACCAGCTCCGGGACGCGCGACTCGGCCTGGCGTTCGAGCAACTGCACCGGATCGACGCGGTCAGGCGACGGCTCAAAGACAGCATGGCGGGAACGCGGAACCTCCGCCCGCGCCGCCTTGCCGCGGGCGATCCGCTCAGCAACCGACAGATGCGGCACCGCCGCAGTGGCCCGGTTCTTCGATGCGCTGGCCGCGGGCCGCGTCGCTCTGGATTTGGTCGTCGTCATTAGCTCTCTCTCCAAGAACTTGCGCCAGGGTCGTCGTGGTCGACCGCACTGGTTGTATGGGCGGCGGTGCATCAGCCTTCGGGTCCTCGGGGTCTAACTTCATCCCGCGCCGAGTCCGCTCTGCTGCCCGTCCTTCCTGCTGGTGCACTTGCCTGCCTCAGTGGGGTCGAAACTGCGCTCGAGCTCCACCGCTGCGTGTTCCTCCATGGCAAGAGCGGCCACGAACGCGCGATAGCGCTCGGCGCGATCGCGGGTCTCCGCCGTAAGCCAGGCGTTCCACGCGCGCGTCACCTGCTGCGCCGACCGCCGCCACTCCACGAGCGGCTGGGCATCTCGCAGCGTGGCTTCGTCGGTCCCCGCGTCGCTGACATCAGTGACGTGGGGATTGCCACTCGCAGGCTCGTGTCTTCTTGAACGGAAGAGCACTTCTTCACTCCGAGGTGGTGCCGCCGACGCCGATGACCCGCACTCAGTCTGCGCTGGAGATCCGCCTGCCGTAAGCAAGGAGGCCGTAGATCGCCAGGATGTCGAGCGTGAAGATCGACAG
This sequence comes from uncultured Solirubrobacterales bacterium, assembly GCA_963723675.1. GTDB lineage: Bacteria > Actinomycetota > Thermoleophilia > Solirubrobacterales > Solirubrobacteraceae > Palsa-465. The sequence continues at coordinate 72,343 of CAVRRW010000002.1, forward strand.
TGACCAGAACGGGTACGCCGGGATCATCAACAGCTGCACGATCGAGTTCAGCCCCAGGATGAGCACGCCGACCCAACGCGCGAACTGGTTCTTAACGAACACGCCCACGCCGACCAGCCACTCCACCGCGCCGATGCACAGGGCGATCCAGCCCCACGTGTTCAGGTTGCCGACGATGTAGTGCGTGTTGTTCACGAAGAAATGCGAATTGCTGATCGCGGCGAGACCCTCGATGAAGTTCAGCGTGCCGAGGATCAGCAACAACGTGGCGGCAAACGCGACCCAGCCATAGCCGCGCTCGTCGTCTGCGGCATAGGCGTCGTAGTCTGCCGGGACTTGGGTTGGGGGAGCTGGTTGGACGGCCACTTTGCCTCCTTTGAGCTGGTTCGGGAGCTCGCGGGTAAACCCGCGCTCCTGGTGAGGATGCGCGGATCTCAGTGCGCGCTCCAATTCGTTGACCGGCACATCATCACCCCATTCTCCCCGCATATGAACGGCTCCGATGTGTAATCACCCGGGTGATTGACACGCACCCCGGTGAGTGAACACCACCGCATCAAACGAGTTCATTCACCTGCTTCAGATGCTCGACGGGGCGGGGCCGCGCGTCCCGGCGAGCGCTCCTCGAGTGCTCCGGGCGGCCTGCCGCTGCCGCGGCCGGCTGTCGTGAGCGTTGCGCTCATCTTTATCGCCCTTACCGCCCCGGTCGCACCGGCTTGCAGGGCGACTCCCAGGGTGAGCACGAAGATTCCGGGGATGAACAAAAGGCTCGATCCCAGCATCAGAATTCCCAGTCTTCCGAGGATGTAGGGCGGGGTACATACGGTCGCGCTCAGTGCCCCCGAGACAACGCTCGTCGAAAGCCTGTCGCGCCTGGACTGGGTCCGCTTCGCTGCCCCGATCAACCGGGCGGGCACTGCCACGTAGCTGACCATCATCACGCCGACGATGATGCCCAGGGAAAGCGTGAACCACGGTCGGCCCCAGCGGGTCACGACCGTGGTTGAGAACGCCAGCAGCGCGCCCGTGGTGGCTCCGGAAACCACGATCGGCACCCAATGCTGGCGCGCTCGCGCAACGGCCGGCCGGATCTCGACGCGGGCGGGTTGGGAGATCGCGAACGCGAACACCGCGTTGAGGAAGTAACTCGCCACGGTGAGGGCGACGATTGCCAGCCCGACCAGAACCAGCACGGGGCCGCGCAACACGTTGAACGACTTCCCGTGCAGGGCGTGGGCCTTGAGGTCGAACATCGCCAGCCAGATCCACATCGCGGGAAGGATCTGCACGAGCGTTAGCCGCCAGTTGGACACGAGCAGCCTGAGGCCGGTGAACAACATGACGAAGGCGCTGATCGCGAACGCGAGCGGAGCGAGTACCCGGCGCGAGCGGCTCAGCCGGAGCATCGCCTGCTCGACCTCTGCCTCGTCGTTCTCCTTAATCGTTCGCACGAGCATGCGGACGCGGGCCGAGAACGCGGCCGGACGGCGATCCTCGGAGGGCGCCGGGCACGGCTCATTCAAAGAAGCGTGACCGACAGAGCCGCCGTTGGTCTGTGAGCGTGCCACTCGCTGGCCCGCTCACTTTCGGCTGGCGATGACGGCGGTTGCGATCACTAGCGACAGCGCGACAAGCGTCCCGAGCGCACCCAGCCAGTTGATCCCGACGGTGTGGCGAATGTGCTGGGCATAGCCAACGAAGCCGATCGGGATGGCGACGGAGAGAAACAGGGCGGCGCTGCGCGCGATCGCCCGTTTGTCGTGACCGCGGTCGCTTCGCCGATCGGCGATTTTGATCGCCTCGAGCATGTTCTCGGCTTCGCCGTCGTAGTACAGGAGCGTTCTGCGGCCGAGCTGGCGCGCGTGGGTCTCACATCCCCAGGCCATGACGATCATGAAGGTGAGGGGGAGTATCCAGGTCGTCACCCAGATCCCTGCGCCCAGCAGGACACCGAACGCAGCCATGACCTTGCCACGCTTGCCTGTGTCTTCTTTGGCGACCGAGGGGGACATGAGCCCGCCGAAGATGAGCAGCAGGTAGACGCTGTGAACCCATATGCGCCACGATCGCCGCTGTGCCGGACGATCGGGGATCCCCTTTTCGCGGACCGAACTCAGCGCGGCCTCAGCCACCTCGACATCCGGGTGCACTCCGCGCAGCGCGAGCATCTCCGCCGACGTGCGTAGGTTCCGCGGGTCGCGGCCGTAGAGCGCGGCGGTGCGCAGCGTCGTGCGCATCTCCTGCTGCAGATACGTCAGGTAGCCGGGCACGAGCGCGATAAAGAACGGGGTCCCTGAAATCGCCCCGTCGATCCGTGCGACGTGCGCCGACTGCGTGCGCAGCTCGTCGGCGATCTTTGCCACAGGGGTATCGGGGCGAGCGCTGCGCACCGACCGAGCCCATTCACGCGACGGATTGCCCAGTCGATCGGCCATGTAAGCCAAGCGGTCAGTGATCTCGGTGAACTGGCGCGTGTCGGACGCTTCGGACTGGGCGGTGAAGCGTCGCCGGCTGCTCTCGACCAGCGAGGCGGTGACCGATGCGGTGATCACGGCCAGGAGGCCGATCCCGGACAGCATCATGACCGTGGCGATGAACCGACCAGAAGCCTGTTTTGGCGTGACGTCCCCATACCCCACGGTCGTGACCGTCTGCAGCACGAACCAGAGACCCCTGCCGATCGTGGGGTACTCCTGATGGTCGAGCAACCTCTCTAAGACCCCGCCCGCAACCGTGATCACCACCGTAACGCGGCGATGATCCCCGCCGCCCTGCGTGCGGTCAGCGAATCATGGAGCAGCAAACGCGCCGTCAGCGGGACCTTCCCAGTGCGATCTACCGGTTTGTCGGCGACGGCCTGAGCCTGGCGACGCCTGACCTCGTTCGACTGAGAGGTTCGCGGCTCGGTCACTTTCGTCTCACCTATCTACGGGATCGGGCTCGATGGTCACGTCCTCGCCTGGAACACCTGGCGGGCCGGTTAGGCGCTGATGCCGTGCGCCGTCGTGCCGTGGGCCGCGGCCTCGTGCAGCGCTTTCTCGTCCTCGTGCCTGGCCGCCGGTTTGAGGTCGAAGATGACTTTCTTCACCGTGCCGGTGAAGGCGTACGGAGCCTTGGCTGCGTAGGCGCGGTCGACGACGAGTCCGTTGTCGCGGCCGACGTCCATGCCGCTGTAACCGGAGAAGCGGAGAAACACGGTCTTCTCCAGCCGCCCCTCGCCGATCACCTGGTCGTTGGCGTAGAGCGACACCGTTCCTCCGGCCGAGCGCTCGTGCCTGTCGGCGTCGAACTGCATGCGGACGGTGACGTCCCCGGTCGGGATCGGCTCTGTCGAGACCTGCCTGTACTGCTCGACGCCCATCATCGAGTAGCTGTGGTGCAGCCGCCTCTCTTCGTCGACCCAGAACGAGAAGCCGCCCATCTCGTCCGCTTCGGCCACGATCACGCCCTCTGCTCCCTGCTCGGGCACCGAGAGTTCGGCCTCGATCGCGTAGGAGTGGCCGTAGACGCGGGGGATCATCCCGGAGGCGATGTTCTCGACATCGCCGTAGAACGTGTGCCTGGTGATCGTCGGCATCGGCGGGAGGATCCCGAAGAAGACAGAGAATCCGGCCATCAGGGGCAGGACGTTGTGCTTCTCGGCCTCTTCCCAGAAGACCTCCTTGAGCTCCTCGAGCTTCTCGGGGTGCTGCGAGGCGAGATCTTGCGCCTGGGTGAAGTCGTCGGGCAGGTAGTAGAGCTCCCATGTGTCCTGCTCGGGGTCGTAGGCGCCGGGGGCGAATCTGGCGATCGACGGCGGCGACGCGTCCCAGGGGATGCGGTCGAGCTTGCAGGCGGCCCACCAGCCGTCCTTGTAGATCGCGCGGTTGCCGTAGATTTCGAAGTACTGCACGGTGTGCCGCTCGGCCGCGTTCGGATCGTCGAAGCTATACAGGAAGCTCGTCCCCTCCATCGGCTTCTGGGCTGTCCCATCTACCACCTTGGGCTCAGGGATGCCGGCCGCTTCGAGGATCGTTGGCCCAACGTCGATGCAGTGGGTGAACTGGGAACGCAGGCCGCCGGCGTCCCTTATCCGCTCCGGCCAGGAGACGACCATGCCGTTGCGCGTGCCGCCCAGGTGCGAGGCGACCTGCTTGCCCCACTGGAAGGGAGCGTTGCCCGCCCATGCCCAGGCGCTCGCGTAGTGCGGCGCGAACGCGTCGGTGCCCCAGGCGTCGAGCCCGCCGTATCCGTCGATCAGCGAGAGCTGTTGCGCGGGGGTCAGCGCGATCCCGTTCTGCATCGTGAGCTCGTTGAACGAGCCGGTGATGGTGCCCTCCATGCTCGCGCCGTTGTCGCCGAAGATGTAGAACACGAGCGTGTTGTCGAGCTCGCCCATCTCCGCCACCGCGTCGAGCAGCCGCCCGACGTTCCAGTCTGCGTTCTCCTCATAGCCGGCGTAGACCTCCATCTGGCGCGCGTAGAGTCGCTTCTCGCTGTCCGAGAGCGAGTCCCACGCCGGGAGCTCGTCGGGTCTCGGGGTGAGGACCGCGTCGCGCGGGATCACCCCCAGCCTCTTCTGCCGTTCGAAGGTCTCCTCGCGCAGTGCATCCCACCCCTGGTCGAACTTGCCGCGGTATTTCTCGCTCCACTCCATCGCCACGTGATGCGGTGCATGCGCGCACCCGGTCGAGTAGTAGATGAACCACGGTTTCGTCTGGTCCTGTGCCCGGACTGCGTGCAGCCACTTCGCTGCCTGGTCGGTCAGGTCATCAGGCAGGTAGTACTCGCTCCCGTCTTTTCCCTCGGGTACGCCAAGCGTGGTGTTGTCCTGGGTGATCACGGGGTCGTACTGACCCGCCTCGCCGCCGAGCAAGCCCCAGAAGTGATCGAATCCCCACGCGTTCGGCCAGCGGTCAAACGGCCCCGCTGCGCCCTGGACGTGATCAGGAGTAAGGTGCCACTTGCCGAAACCGGCGGTGCTGTAGCCGTTGCCCTGGAGCGCCCGGACGAACGAAGCGCAGTCGTTCGGAACCGAGGCCGTGTAGCCCGGGAACGGGCCCGGCAGCTCCCCGATCGACCCGAACCCCACCGTGTGGTGGTTTCGGCCGGTCAGCAGGGCGGCCCGGCAGGGTGAGCACAGCGCCGTGACGTGGAAGCGGTTGTACGTGAGCCCCTGTTCGCCGACCCGCGTCATCGCCGGTGTCGAGACAGGCCCGCCAAAGATAGCCGGGTTGCCGAAGCCCGCGTCGTCGATCAACACGAGCAACACGTTCGGTGCACCCTCCGGGGGCGATGGCGTCATGTTGACCGTCCAGTCGGGAACAGACGCGTCGAGCGTGCGACCGATCGTGCCGCCGAAGTTCGGATCGGGGATCGGCAGCACCGTGCGGTCCGGACTGAACTTCCCCATCGCCTCGGCGAGCGACTCCTTCAGGGCGCCAGTGCCCTGCTTTTCGCCCTGGACAACCGAGCGAAGCTGCGCGGCCGAGAGCGCCTGCTCGACGCCCAGCCGCTGCTCGTCATCGAAGATCGCGATGATCCCCGCCGATCCCGGCGGCAGGTTCTCGCCGATCTTGTCGTGGATGTCGTGCTCGACCCGGTGGTCGACGAACTTGCCGATCACCCCGCCCGCGACCGCCCCGACAGCGGCCGACGCCAGCAGCGGCGGCGCGAACAGGCCAACGGCGACCCCGACGCCGCCGCCCCACCCCAGCCCCTTGCGCCCGCGGTTATCCCCCGTCTGCCTGACCGCGACGTTGCCCTCTTGGTCGTGAGTGACCAGGATCGCACCCTCGATCGAGATCTCCTTCTCGCTGACGAGCGCGACAAGCGACTCGAAGTCCCTCGTCGCCTCCTCGATGTTCTGGTATCCCGCGACGAGCACGTCTGTCGGTGTCTCAGGCATTACGACGCTCCATTCAGGTCACACGCGGACGGTTTGTACGGCACCCAGCTGGTCTGCAGAAAAGCGCCGGTACTTGGGCGCAAATCACGGGCCTTCTCCCAGGTCGGCGATGAATTTGAGTGCCGTGATGCTCGGCAGAAACACGTATGCCGCGGCCTTTGTCGCAACGAACCTCGAGAGATCCGTAACCTCGATCGGCGGGCTTCCGTTTGCCTGCGGGATGACCAAAATGCTGTCGGCCGGATCCTGGGTTCCAATCAGCGGATCCTTCGACCTTGGGTGAAGCCTGACGGCCCCGGCGAATTCGCTGTCATTGGCCCACTGCCGCAACACGAACTCGTACTGGTTTTCGATGTTCGCGTTGATGAACTGAAACAGCATCCCGCGCTCGATGCCGTCAGGGGGTTTGCTGGGGTCATAGGCTGGTCCGTACGGCAGACCGCGACGAATCAGCCGGTGGGAATTGTTGCTGCCCCCGGGCAACCCCTGCCCGGCGACCGGCTGACCTCGTGGATTGACGCGACGTATGTGCGCGCCCACGGGACAGCGGACCCCCTTCGGATCCCCCGACCCATCCGCATTCACATACTCGAAATTGTTCAACTGGTCGGGCGGTATCCCGCCCTGGGGGCTATCCGTGTCCGGTGACAGGGCGAGCGGAACACCGTTGCGCCACCGCCCGCACATCTTGGCCGCCAGCAGCTCGGGATCGATCTTGTCCCTGTTGGACTGCAAGAAGTCTTCAAAGGCCACAACGTCGGTCTCGACCTTCTTGAAGACGGCAAAACTGCCGTTCAGGCCGAGTTCCTGTGGCTCGGGCACGTCATAATTCTGGGCGTCTTCTCGCAATACGAAGAGCCACGGTTCACACGGCTGCTGGTGATCCGGACGATACTGCTCTGGGCCGCCGCGGATCGTTGGCATCGTGATCCCGTCGGTGTAGCCGAAGTGAATCTTCGACGTAGGCACCGGTTGGCCATCTTGCATCTCCATCAACGCCATCCCGTCCTGGCGCCAGATCTCTCGGAAGGCGTCGCCCTCGGAAACCAAGGCGCCCAACCTGTCGCTGTAGCCCTGCATCGCTCCTGGGCTGATGGCGTGCAACGTCAGCAGGACGTGATCCTGGCCCTCGCCAAACCCGCCAACCCAGTTCTCCGGCGAACTCGCTTCGATCTCTCCGACCAACTCCCCCCGCTGCGCGGCTCCTTGGACGAAGGCACCAAATGACGTGAACGAGAGCGTCGGGACGCGCTCCTCTATCTCAAGCGCCACCAGTCCGGGCCACGTTACGCCGACGTTGAGGCAATAGTCGGGTTTATGAGCGGGGCCAGCCTCGGGATCGTCCCCCGGTCCGGGCCCGAACCCCACATGCCAGTCCTCGGCGGTGGTGATCTGCGGGACGTCGGCTTCGTCGCCGGCCACGAGCCGTCCAAGTTGCCTCCGTGCCTGCGCCGGAGCTCCCACCGTGAACAAGAAATGCCGCACCATCGGCATCCTGTACGCGCGGAGGATGAACCCCTGAATGTCCGCGAGCTCGAGCGCGGGCCCGTCCACGGCCGCCGAGTCGCCCTTGGCCACCGGGCGGTCATGCCGGCTGCGACCCAGGATCCGACGAAGGAGGACTGGACCCTTCATCGCCGGCGCTCCTCATGAGTCGTCGCCCGTGGCCCACGCCGAACCCGGGCCTGATCGTGGTGCGTGATCACGTGAAGCCCTGTGCTACCCGGCGGTGGCCAACTCTGATTTGCGATCGGCCAGCAACGCTCGGATGTCTTGAACCGAGAGTCCCGGATAGGCGCTGTAGAACCCAATGGCCGGATAGTTGTTGTCCAGGCCCCATTGGTAGAACGCCTGGGCGTTCTTTCCCACCGGGGTCGGCGGCGCGCCAATCACATGCGGGAAGAGAGCATCGAAAACGTACGCGGCCTTGTCGGCAAAGTCCTGAAAGTACTTGTGGAAATCACCGTCGTAGATCGTGAAGAAGCCGATGTGGTTGTGCTCGAACGGCACGAAATGGGCGACATGCAGCGTCCCAATCGAATCCGACGCCTTATGCCCCTTCTCCCCCACCAGCGCCCCGGCGACCAGCTTCACGGCAAATGCTTGCAGACGTGACTTGAAGGCCATGTAGGTCAGCAACGCGCCCTGCGAGGTATTCCCCGTGAAACCCGCCGCACTGGCGCACGCCTTGATGTCCTGAACGGAAGCGTCGTCGTAGGCGAAATACGTATCCAGTGGCTCGCGGACATGACGCTTTAGCCATTTGACGGCCCTCTGAGGGTCGTCAGCGACGGGCGTCGGCGGCGGGTCGGCGACGTGCTCGAAGATGGCGTCAAACACGGTGCCAGCACTTTCCACGAGCCGATCAATATGCTCGTCGACCTCGCCGTCGATGTCCGAGAGGAAGAGCAGCTTCTCGTCTCCCTCGACCATGAACCGGGAGAAATGCACCGTGCCGAGACCGTCCTGCGCCTTCGCGAGCTCGGGCATCAGCGGCGGCAGCTCCTCCGGTAGCGCCTTGGCGTTGGCTGCGCCCTTGATTGGGATGTCAAGGACAAGATGGCTTTGGCTCATAGCGTTCTCCTTGGGTGGCAAAGGTGGTCACTTCGTACTCCGGGGCGAGGCGGATCAACTGCAGCTGTGTACAGGACCTCGCTGCTGGGATTGATTTCACCCCGTCGGGCCGGCGAATCGTGCAGCGGCGGTTTCGGTGGGCGCGATGAGCGCCCCGATGATCCACAAGAACGGGAGGAAGAACCCGATCCAGAACATCCAGTAGTGCCCCTTGCGGAACGTGGCCAGGCCGAAGGAGACCCAGCACGCAACGTACAAGACACCCAACAAGATCCAGAGAAACGTCATGAGTCCGCGATCCCTTCAAATGAGCGCCGGCTAGGGTTCGCCCGAACCGGCAGGTGGTATGTGCATTGGCCACCTCCCAGTTCGCCTCCGACGACGAGGCGATCGTGGATGGCGACAGGCGACCCCCAGCTTGCCTGACAGCGGCCGCGATGTCTGTGGCGTGGGCCCAGGATCACCCGGGTGATTGGTTGGACTCGGGCAAGCCGAGCGCTTTCGGCGCGGGCGACCGCCGCCCCGGCTCCGCGATCGCACCTGTGGCGCGCTCGAGGCCATTGGCGGCTCGCGCGAGAAGCGATCAACGGCAAGCGCAGCTCATCCCGTGCAGCTCCTCGGCCCCGAACCACCCGGGTGAGCACGAATCACCCGGGTGGATTGCACTCCGGTCCGATGACAAGCGGAACTTCCGGAGCGATCATGTTCCGGCTGAGCGAACAGACCGCCCGGGTGGGTGTGCCGGTCAATGGCAATCCGCTCATCATCATCTGGAGGAAAGGTGGCCCAACGCGAAGGCCGCAGCCAATCCGAGGGACGGCCGGCCGGGAACTCGCACGTGCAGACCTCGCTTGTCGGGACTCGTACTCGCCCAGACGACCGGGCTGGCTTGGCGCGGGACCTGCACGACGGCGTCCAGAACGAACTCCTGTCGCTGATCCTCAGGCTCAAACTCGCCGAGGAGGATTGCAACACGCCTCCCGCGCTCGCCGCGACATTTGCTGCGCTAGGAGATCATGCGGTGGCCGCGCTCGACTCTCTGCGCGAGATCGCCCACGGGGTCTATCCGCTTGCGCTGATCAAGCTTGGTGTCGCTGAAGCGCTGCGCGAGCAAGCGGCACGCGCGTCAGTCAAGGTGAGCGTCGAGGGCACCACGCCTCGCAGCACCGACGAAGCCGAAACCGCTATGTACTTCTGCTGCTCGGAGGCGATCCAGAACGCCGCAAAACATGCGGGCCGTGCCGCGGAGGTAAAACTGTCCCTCCGCCACAATCGCGGAACACTCGTAGCTCGCATCGAGGACGACGGGCTAGGGTTTGACTCGGCCCAGACCGCTGACGGCGAGGGCCTGAGAAACATCCGAGAGCGCGTTCGAACGCTCGCCGGGGCTCTTCGACTCAGGTCAGCGCCGGGGCATGGCACCGTCGTGATCATCTGGCTGCCGTGGCCGTCCGTGCAGCCAGAGAGGATTCCGCAAAGACCGAAGCCCGCGGAACGGGTGGCTCGTGAGCCGATGGGCCGAGCAGTCGACTCTACTTCGGGTGATGGCGTCATCGCCGAACTGGCTTCCGGGCCGGCGTTGGCGGTTTACGGGGCCGGGCCGAGATCCTCGGTCTGGCTAGAGCGGCGCGGCAGCGAGGGTCAGGCGTGCAGGTGGTCGCGTGTGACTCGGCCTGCAGTTCGCGTTGGTTTCTCGGAGGACGAGGAGGCGTTCTGGGTTCTCGCCGGCATGACCGGTGAGAACCCTTGTTGGTCCCGTCGGCGTTTCTGGCGTGGGACAGGCCGTCGGGCGACATTGGAAAGTCGACGAGGGTGAAAGTTCCTGTCGGGAGGTCGACCGTGGCACCTATCGAAAGGATCGTGAATCGATGACGTTTCTCTGGATCTTGCTCGGCATCATATATGTGGCGTGCTGGGTCTTCTTCGGCCTGACGACGTTCCGCAAGGGCCATTACTGGATGTTCTGGATCGGTTTCTTCATCCCGATCCTGTGGATCATCGGCGCGCTGATCTCGCCCACTGACGGAGCGGCGAAGCGGTACAGCGCGGCGTAGAAGAGCACATCAACAACACACAAGGAGTGAACCTAAATGACAGACAGTGACGTGGATGAGCTGGGCCCAGTCGATTACCTAGTGGTCGAGTTTCCGGCCGAGCGAGCGAACTTCTCGGGCGAGATGAAGTCCGAGCTGTCGAACCTCATCGAGCGCGGGCTGGTACGGGTGCTCGATTTGCTGATGCTCAAGAAGGAGGCGGATGGCTCCGTCGAAGGGTTCGAGGCCCACGATTTCGGTGACGGCGAGCTCGGTGAGCTGCGCGCGGCCGAGACCGAGCTTGCGATGCTGCTCGCCGAGGAGGACGTCGAGGCGATCGGTGCGGCGCTGGCTCCGGGCAGCGTCGCCGGGGTGCTGGTCTGGGAGAACGTATGGGCGGCACCGTTCGGAGCCGCGGTGCGGCGTTCCGGCGGTCAGTTGGTCGCGGGCGGGCGAATCCCGATCCAGGCGCTCGCGGCGGCGGTCGAGGTGGATACGGACACTACCAGTGAAGGAGGCTGAGATGCTGGGTCGAGGTCGAGTTGGTAGGCCGGGTGTGATCGGCGGACCGGTTGCTCGTACCGCGGCGGTGGCGGGCACGGCAGCGGTCGTGACGCGGGGAGTGCGCCGGCGTGGGGATCGGCGTGAGGACCGCCGGGATGACCGCCAGGAACGGCGTGAAGAACGCCGTCCGTTCCGCTGACCGCCTCGGCGGCGACTGACCCCGGCTCCCGCCCCGGAGCCGGGGCATGAGCCGGATGCCCACGTGGGTAAGGGGGCCGGGCCGATCCCGGCACCTTGCGACAGGATGCAGTCGCCGGGGTTCCGGCGCGATCGCGAGCGTTCCGGACGGGATGGCGTCTGCGGTGCTTGTGGGCGTGAATCCGGTGTACGGGCTGTACGCCCGCATGGCTGGGCCGATCGGCGGAGGGCTGGCGGTCAGCACGCGGCTGATGGTCGTGACCACGGCCACGGCCGCGGCGCTCGCCGCCGGCTCGACGTTGGGCGCCTTCTCGGGGGCTGACCGTCCCGAGGCGCTGTTCGTGCTGTCCGCGCTGGCGGGGATCATGATGATCGGCGCGGGCCTGTTGCGCTGGGGCCGCTTCACGCGCTTTGTGTCTGTGTCCGTGCTGACGGGGTTCCTGAGCGGCGTGGCGGTGAACATCGTCCTGGGCCAGCTCGGCGACCTACTCGGCTCGCCACAAAAAGGCAGCCCAGCGGTGGTCAAAACGTGGAACGTGATCAGCCACCCTGGGGACATGTCGTTGACAGCGGCAGCGGTTGGCGTGTCGGCGCTGGTGCTGATGGTGGTGTTGAGCCGCACGCGGATTGCCTCTGTGGCTTCATTGGTGGCACTGGCCGTGCCCACCTTGGTCTCGCTCGGCGCCAGCAACCTGACCCGGGTCAAGGACTCGGGCAAGATCCCCTCCGGCGTTCCCACGCCGCACCTTCCGCATCTGTCGCTGCTCTCTTCACTTGATCTGATCGCCGGGGCTGCAGCGGTCGCGGGATTGTTCTGGTACAGGGGACGGGCGTGGCCGAAGCGGCGCCCAATCCTGATGGCTCAGCGCCGAATCCAAACCGTGACTTCATCGGGCAGGGGATCGGCAATGTCGCCTCGGGCTTGTTCCGCGGACAGCCGGTGGGCGGATCGGTCAGCCAGACCGCGCTGAACGTCGCGGCGGGCGCGCGCAGCCGCTGGGCGTCCATCTTCTCCGGGCTGTGGATGCTGCTGATCCTGGTGCTCTTCTCGGGAGTCGTCGGGGAGATTCCGATCGCTACGCTCGCCGCGTCTTGATCTTCGCGGCGGTCAGTTCGCTGCGTCCCCGCGACTCGAGGTCGTCGTAGAACATCGTCGCGAGGATGTAGACGGGCGGGATCATCAGCGCCGAGCCGACGCCCTCCAAGCCGGAATAACCGAGGATCAGGACTCGCAGCCCGGGCGCCACGGCGGCGATCACAGCCCCGCTGCCGTAGACCGCCAGACCTCCGATCAGGCAGCGCTTGCGGCCCCAGATATCGGTGAGCTTGCTGCCGGGGATCATTAGCGCCGCCATGCAGAGCAGGAAACAGCGTGATCGCCGTCTGCACGCCATGGACCGTCGTGTCGAGGTCATCGCTGATGCTGCTGATCGCGACATTCATGTTCGAGCCCCCGAAGCTGGCGATGAACTGAGTCAGCGCGAGAGGGGTGAGCATCCCGCGCAGCCCGGTGGCCGCGCCGTCACGGTTCGCCGCCGCGCTTCGCTCGGGGCGCATCGCGCTCACACGCTCAGCATCTCGCTCTCCCGAGCGCCAGCATCACCCCGATTGGATGACCCTCGAAGATGAAAAGGCCCGAGCGCCCATTCCTCGAGCGCGGCGTACAGGCCCTCGCCGACCAGCTCGCGGGACTCGGCTCCGTCACCGCTTCGGTCTTACTGGTCGAGCTTTGCTGGTCGGCGGATGTCGGGAAGCGCGCCGCTTTGGGCTTGCCCGTTCAGAGGGCCGCTTTTAGACCAGCGCCTTCCCGACGTTCCGTCGAGGTGCCCGTAGAGCGGCAACAGGAGGTCGCGCCCTTAGAGCGCCATCAGTAAGCAACCGCCAGGGTACCTCGCGCCGACCGATGTCAACCAGGTCGGAAGGAGTGTGGGTGATGAGCGATAGGCGGTTCGCGGGCGTGGATTGGGCCAGTGAGGAGCACGCGGTGTGCGTGGTCGACGAGCGGGGCAGGATCCTGGAAGGGCGCCGCTACCGGCATAACGAGCCGGGGATCCGGGCGTTGTGCGCCAGGCTGGTGGCTTGCGGGTGGCGCTGGTTGCGCTCGAGCGACCCGATGGGTTGTTGATCGAGCGGCTGCTGGATGCCGGGTTGGCGGTGGTCGCGGTGCATCCCAACCAGGTCAAGGCGATGCGGCCGCGGTTCAGCGTCGCGGGCGGCAAGTCAGACAGCTTTGACAGCTTCGTGCTGGTCGAGCTCGCGCGTACCGACAGCCACCGCTTCCGAGTACTGGTCCCCGACAGTGACCAGACCAAGGCGCCGCGAGCGATGACCCGGGCGCGGGACGGGCTGGTGCGCACCCGGGTGGGGTTGGCCAACCAGCTGCGCGATCAGCTCGCCACCCTCTGGCCGGGAGCCGCGAAGGTGTTCTGGTCGGTCGACTCGCAGATCGCGCTTGGCGTTCCTCAAGCGCTATCCCACCCCCCTCGATGCCCGCCGTTTGGGTGAGCAACGCCTGGAGGCGTTCCTCAAGCGCCACGGCTACCCCGGCCGCAAACCCGCCCGCGAGCTGCTCGCCCGGCTGCGCAACGGGGCCGAGGGGCGCGCCGGCGAACTCGAGACGCAGGGCCGCCGCGAGATCGTGGTGGCGCTCGTCTCGGCGCTTGAGCCGATCGTCGCCCGGATCAGCGGGCTGACCATCGAGATCCGCCACGCGCTCGGTCAGCATCCCGACGGGCCCACGTTCCGCTCGCTGTTCATCGCCCGGACTCATGGCTGTGCGCCGCGACGATGATCGCTGAGATCGGCGACTGCCGCGAGCGCTACCCCAGCTACCGTGCCCTCGCCGCCGACGGCGGCCAGGCCCCCGTCGCGGTCGAGTCCGGCAAAGCCAAACACGCCCAATTCCGCTGGGCGTGCGACCACCGACTACGCGCAGCCTTCTGCACCCTCGCGGACTCAAGCCGTCGGCACAACTCCTGGGCCGCCGATATCTACGACCGCGCTCGCGCCAGAGGCGCCAGCCACACCCACGCCACCCGCATCCTCGGCCGCGCCTGGAGCCAGATCATCTGGCGCCTCTGGCGCGACCACGACACCTACGACCCCCAGCAGCACACCGCCTGCAACGCCTCATCGCCACCGGAGGTTGACACGGGGGGTCTAAACGGAGCGCCGAAGCTGGTCCTCGGCGGAGGCGGCGTTAGGGTCGAGTTCGCGGGCCGCGTTGATGGCTGCGCGTCCGAGCGCGTTGGCGTAGGTGGGGAACGAGAAGGGGACGAGCGCGAGTTGCTCGACCGTCATGTCGGCTGCCATCGCGATCGCCGCCAGCTGAGCGAGTTCGACGGCGCGTTCTCCGACGATGTGGCAGCCGAGGATGGTGTGGAGCTGGAGGTCGGCGATGAGTTTGCAAAAGCCGGTGGGCCGCCCGTCGATGATCGGTCGCGGCAGCGCGTCGAACCGCTGGGTGGCGACGACGACCTCGCGGGTCTTGCGGGCTGTCGTCTCGGTGAGTCCGACGGAGGCGTATTCGGGGTCGGTGAAGCTGCCGAGGGGGCTGACTTCGGCGGGCAGGGCAGTCGTGGTTCCGAGAACCGCGTTGGTCGCCGCGAGGTATGCCTCGCGTGCTGCTTCGTGGACGACCATCACGTGTCCGGTGGCGTCGCCGGCGGCGAAGATGTGCGGCGCGCTGGTGCGAAGCTGAGCGTCCACCTGAACGTAGCCGCGCCGGTCGGTCTGGACGCCGGCGGCGGCAAGGTTGAGCTCGACGGTATCGGCGACCCAGCCGGCCGCGACGACTGTCATCGTCGTGTCGATGTGGTGCGCACTGCCGCCGCGAGAGTAGGTCAGCCGTACTCCGCCGGGAGAGGGCTCGAGGCGGTCGATCGTCCCGGCATTCTCGAGGACCTCGATCCCGGATGTGGCGAGCGCTTGGCTGACCGCGGCGGCGACGTCTTCGTCCTCGCTCATGAGGATCCGCGGCGCGGCTTCGAACAGCGTGGCGTGTGTCCCGAAGGCGTTGAAGATCGAGGCGAGCTGCACTCCGGTCGCGCCGGCGCCGATCACCAGCATCGACGGCGGGGCGGTCGCGAGGGTCCAGGCGTCGCTGTGGGTGCACGCCAGCTCGAACCCGGGGAGGTCGAGTCGGCGTGGCCTGCCGCCGGTGCAGATGATGCTCTTCGCGGCATGGAGGCGTGGGGCGTGCTCGGACTCGATCACGTGCGATTCGATGAACCGCGCGACGCCGGCGTGCTCGTAAACCGTGACTCCGGAGCGTTGGAGATCTTCGCGCAGCAGCGAATGCCTGCGCACGTCGCCGGTGACCTCCCGCACGCGGTCGAGCAGCCGCGCGTAGTCGAGCGCAGGTTCGCCGGCGGTGATGCCGTAGCGCGGGAGCTGGGAGGCTTCGCGCATCAGGCGCGCGGCGTGCGCCAGCGTGCGGACGGGCACCGGTCCGTCGTTGGCGGCCATTCCCCCGAGCTCATCGCGCGTTAGACCATATGGAGGTTGTCGTCCGGCCTGGGCTGTAGATATTGGCCGGTCCCCCCGCGACGCGCTCGTGGGGTGATGTGTAGCCGTGCGGGTGGCACCCCGCGCGGCGCCCACAACCGCATGAGGAGGAACCGACCGTGACCAAGGTTTGCACCTGGGTCGGCTTGGACGTGCATGCCGCGAAGGTCGTGGCGTGCGTCGTGGACGCCGAGTCTGGGGAGATGACTGTGCACCGCCTGTCAGGCCTGACGACCGAGGTGGTGGCGTTCTGCGTGGCGCTGCCGGCGCCGGTGCGCGTCGCGTACGAGGCCGGCCCCACGGGGTTCGGACTTGCCCGCGGGCTACAGGCGGCCGGGGTCGCGTGCGTGATCGCGGCGCCGGGGAAGATCGAACGGCCGGCGCAGGATCGGATCAAGACCGATCGCCGCGACGCTGAGCGACTGGTGCGGCTGCTGATGATTGACGGGCTGCACGCGGTCCGGGTTCCGAGCGGTGAGGAGGAGGCGCTGCGTGACCTGGTCCGCGCGCGCGAGGACGTCCGCGGCGATCTGATGCGCGCCCGGCACCGGATGGGGAAGCTGCTGTTGCGCCACGACGTGCGCTACGACGGCACCAGCGATAACTGGACGCATCGCCACCGCCAGTGGCTCTCGATGGTGCGGCTGCCCGAGCGCGGCGCGCAGGCGACGCTACTTGACTATCTCGGCGCGATCGACACGCTTCAGATCCGCCGTGACCAGCTCGAGGCGACGATCTCAGAGTTGGTCCCGGTCTCGCCGTGGGCCAGCGACATCGCCCGGCTGCGGTGCCTGCGCGGAGTGGACACGCTCACCGCGGTCGGGCTGTGCGCCGAGATCAGCGACTTCGCGCGCTTTGAGCACCCCAAGCTGCTGATGAGCTACGTCGGGCTAGTGCCCTCCGAAAAGAGCTCGGGGCAGACCCGCCGGCAAGGGGCGATCACCAAGTCTGGCTCTCAGCATGCCCGCCGGCTGCTCGTCGAGGCGGCTTGGCACTACCGCCGCCCGCCGCGGCTCGGCACCCGCCTCAAGGCCCGCCAGGTCGAGCAGCCCGCAGCGGTGATCGCGATCGCCTGGAAAGCGCAGCAGCGGCTGCATCAGCTCTGGCGCCAGCTGGACACCCAGCGCCGCAAACGCAAGACGATCGTCGCGGCTGCCGTCGCCCGTCACCTCGTCGGGTTCTGCTGGGCGATCGTCACCGCCGACACCAACGAGCACCCCACCACCTAAACCATCCCCTGTGTCGCATCCCACCCACGACACTCGGTTGAGGAGGCGGCGGAACGCGCCTGGCCACCACCACGCGCGAGAGCACCCGCGACGCTGCTATGAGCAACCGCCCCGGCGGCCACGCTCGACGTTAGTCAGCGGGCTCTCACGACGAAACCCGGTCCTGCGGTACCCAACCCGCGCATATCAGCCTGACCGCGCGTCGCGCATCCGCCAGGACCGCCGCCCCCTCAGCCGAGCCCACCTACCCCGCCACCGAAGACCCAGCCGCCTGAGGTTGACAATCACTCCTCCATATCAGCAGCGCGGTCCGGGCGCCGAGGCGGGCCGCACGAAGCGAGGCCACCACGCCGGCGGGTCCCGCGCCGATCACCACGACATCGAGGCTGGTGGCGTCCGATGGCGTCATGGTGACGATTTTCGGGGCGGGGGTGGCGGTCGGCGTCCTCCGTTTCGGGTGACGCAGCCTCGTTGGTGTTGTGGGAGTGTGAGCGCGATGCATGCGATCACGGCTGTGCCGGGCGAGCGTGGAACCGTGGGCGTCGAGGACGTGCCCGGGCCAGCGATGGAGGACGGGGCTGTGCTGGTGCGTGGTCGCCTGATCGGGGTGTGCGGCACCGACCGTGAGATCGCCGAGGGTCAATACGGCGAGCCACCGCCTGGGGAGAGCAAGCTGATCATCGGCCACGAGGGTTTGGGCGAGGTGCTCGAGGCGCCGGCCGGCTCGGGCTTTCGTGCCGGGGATCTGGTGGTCGGGATCGTGCGGCGTCCCGATCCGGTTCCGTGCCCGGCGTGCGCCGCGGGCGAGTGGGACATGTGCCGCAACGACCGGTTCGCCGAGCGCGGGATCGTTCGCCGCCACGGATACGGCTGCGAGCAGTGGCGCGTCGAGCCAGACTTCGCGCTGGCGATCCCGTCTGCGCTGGGCGACTTGGGGGTGCTGCTCGAGCCCACCTCGGTGCTGGCCAAGGCGTGGGACCAGGTCGACCGGATCTCACAGCGCGCGTTCTTCCTCCCCGGCCGGGCGCTGGTCACCGGCGCGGGCCCGATCGGGTTGCTGGCGTGCCTGCTGGGCATGCAGCGCGGATATGAGGTGCACGTCGTCGACCTGGCGTCCGAGGGTCCCAAGCGCGATCTGGTCGAGGCGCTCGGCGCGCATTATCACGCTGGCGACGCCGCGGATGTCGACGCGGATTTGGATGTGGTGATCGAGTGCACGGGGGTTGGCCCCGTCGGACGCTCGGCGGCCCAGCGGTTGGTCAGCGGGGGGATCATGTGCCTGACCGGGATCATGAATGTCGAGCCTCAGTTTGACGTCGATTCGACTGCCGGCAATCGCAGGATGGTGCTGAACAACGGGGTGCTGTTCGGCACGGTGAACGCTGGTCGGCGCCACTGGGAGCAGGCCGTCGATGCGCTTGCGACTGCCGATCCGGCCTGGGTGCGAGGGATGATCACGCGGCGCGTGCCACTCACTCGCTTTAGCGAGGCGCTGGAGCGCCAGCCGGACGACATCAAGGTCGTCGTCGATCTAACGGCATGACTGCTCTACGCGTTGTTCCGTGGTCGGAGACTCCGCGGCTGCTCAGCGAGGGCCCGCGGTGGCACGAAGAGCACCAGGAGCTGCTGTGGGTCGACATCCTCGGCCGACAAATACACCGTGGCACGTTGGCAGCCGACGGCAGCCTCGACCGCGTGGTGACGGTCTCGCTTGACCGCCACGTCGGCGCGGTCGCGCCCGTCATCGGCGGCGGGTACGTCGTGGCTGCCGGGCCGGGGTTCCTGTTCGTCGACGAGGTCGGATCGGTGCGGGAGCTGGCCCAGCCGGAGGCCGGACGGACGGACGTGCGGATGAACGACGGAGCGTGCGACGCGCAGGGGCGGTTCTGGGCCGGGACGATGGCCTACGACGAGTCCCCCGGGGCCGGCGCGCTCTACCGCCTCGAGCTCGACGGCCACTGCACGACTGTGCTCACCGGACTCACGATCGCCAACGGCATCGGGTGGAGCCCCGACGGCACCACGATGTATCTGAACGACAGCGGCACCGGCTGCCTCGAGTCGTTCCGCTTCGATAGCGGCAGCGGGGCCATCACGAACCGCCGCACGCTCGTACGCAGCGACCAGCCACGCGTCGTGCCCGACGGGCTCACCGTCGACGCCGAAGGTGGGATCTGGGTGGCGTGGTGGGGCGGGAGCGCGGTCAACCGCTACGCCCTAGACGGGTCGCTCCTCACCAGCATCGAGCTGCCCGTCGAGCGACCCACCTCGTGCGCCTTCGGCGGTCCCGAGCGAGCGACGCTGTTCATAACCACCGCCCGGGAGGGACTCGACGACGACGCCCGGGCCCGACAACCCGACTGCGGTCGAGTGTTGGCGATACGCGGGCTCGGCGTACGCGGACTCCCATGCCAGCCGTACCGCGGACGAATCCCGAAGGCGACATCCACTCAGTGAGAACAGACCGGCCGACGCGATGAAGCACACGTCGATCGACATCTACCTGGTGATCGACACCTTTCTACTGCTGCTGATTGGGATCGGTCCGAAGATCGCGCTCGTCCCGTTCGTTGAGATCACCGCCGCGCTCGACCGTGCGACCAAGGCCTTGATCGTCCGCAAGATGCTCACCACCGCCGGCGTCGTAGCAGTGATCCTCGTCGGACTCGGCGAGTTCCTGTCCAGGCTGCTTCACTTCTCGACCGGGTCGCTCTCGATCGCCGGCGGGATCATCCTCGTCATCATCGCGATCACGATGGTCCTCGGGCCCGCGGAATCCGGCGGCGAGGCCATCAAAGAACGCGATCCGATGCGGATCGCGGTGTTCCCGCTCGCCGTCCCCTACCTCCTCAATCCCGCCGGGATCGTCGCACTCGTGACCCTCTCAGCCGAGGCGGACTCAGTGGCCGTCTTTGCGATGGTCCTCGGCGTCCTCGCAGTGGTGCTCGCCCTCGACGTGGCCGTGTTCCGATGGGCAAACCGGGTGAGTGACCATCTCGATGAGAGCCGCATGCTCGTCACCGAGAAGATCTTCGGCGTCCTGTTGGCGGCGCTCGCCGTCCAGCTCGTACTCGACGGCCTCGACAGCGTCGGCGTCATACACCTATCCGGTCACTGACCGCCTGACCGCCAGACGACCGCCACCGCCAGCCCACGCACCTCCTGCGTCCCGTCAGCAGCCCTCCCCGTGATCGCCACCAGCAGGAAGGCGAGTTTGCCGAATCGGGGACCCGCCAGGAGCAGGGCCACCACGGCGTCGGCCCGTCCTGCGCAAGGGCACGGACACGACGAGGGCTGACATGTATCGCGTACGCAGGAGGAGTTCGGCATCTTCGCTCGGGGCAAGGACGGTCGCGTCGTGGCAGGCATCACTGGCATCGTTTGGGGCGGGTACTGCGAGCTGCAGGCAATGTGGGTCCAGGAGTCGCTCCGCAATGGTGGCCTGGCGCGCGCGCTTGACGCCGACGCGGAAGCCGAGGCACGCCGCAAAGGCTGCGGGCTCGTCGTCTTTCATGCCTACGACCTGCTCGCTCGGGGGCTCTACGCGCGGCTCGGGTACGAGACGGTAGGGGTCATCGACAACTGGCCCGCGGGAGACGCCGCGCGCTGGTACCGCAAGGTCCTGTGAGCGCGGCGGTCTGAGTCTGAGTCCAGGCGTGTGGTGTCATCCGGTGGCGAGTCCCGGGCGTCGACGTACCGGTGAGCACGTCGACGCCACGGTTACGGGTAATCGTCGGTCGCCAGGGAGTTCAGGAGGCGCAGCGCGTGCCGAGCGAGCCGACACCGGTGGTTGGGTCACACGGCTGGATGGCCGGTGGCTGCCATCCGGTCCCGTTCAGGATGCCGGTCACGGCTTTGCCGGCGTCAAACAGCCGCCATATGAGCCGGAAGCCCTGACCCGCGGGCGGCGCGGGCAGCCAGTTGTCGACTTGTGCGGAGTCGCTCGGGCGAGCCGCCTGGACGTATATGTCAATCGACCCGTCCGCGTTCTTACGCAGATGGGACAGGTTGTTGAGCAGGTAGCGGTTCAGCGGATTGGCGACGAAGAACGACTGGGTGTTGTACATCGTCAGCGACCAGAATGCGTGTACCGGGATCGGCAGCTGGCTCTTGGGGAGGTGGATCACGTAGCGCTTGGAGCCGGTCAGCGCCGCCTTGGTGTCGTCCAGCAGCGCGACCGGATAGATCGCGATGCCCGCCCGCTGGCCGCCGAGACCGATCTTGTCGCCGATCGCGCGCAGCATGTAATTCGTGCCCCACGCCCCGAGGTCCGAGACCAGATAGCCGTTGTGGGCTGCGAACCCCTTCAAGTAGAGCGCGAGCGCCGCCGACTGGACGGCGTTGGGCCCGTTGGTGACCGCGTCGCGGAGTCCTTTGAGGGCGGCGGCGCTGAGGCCTGCCTTGAGCGGGTCGAGGCCGGCGCCGATCCCGTAGGGCCGCAGCTCTGCGAGCAGCGGCCTGTCCTGGGCGGGCGCCGGGAACGCCTTCATCTCCTTGTCCAGGGCGACGAAGAACCGCATCGGGTCCTCCCCCGGCTGGGTGCCCGGGATAGTCGTCGCCGGCGCGTCGCGGATGATTCTCCTGGGTGCCGCCGGCCTCCAGCTGGTACCGAAGTTCGACAGCGGCGTGATCGAGTACTCGTCCTGGATCTTGTGGACGTTGACAAGATCGGCCTGATTGCGCACGAACGTCCGCCCGACGATCCACACCCGGTTGTAGCGCGAGCTGACACGGGTCACGCCCTTCGGCAGCTTGCCCTTGAAGTGCCGGCCGACGAGCGCCCAGTTGCCGCCGCCAGTGACCCCCCAGCTGCCCGGGCCTGTGCGTCCGATCGCAGAGGTGATGTTGTAGAAGTCGTTCGTCCAGGGGTCGACCAGCTCGAACTCCCAGAAGCGGCTCTTGATCGGTGGGGCGTGCAGCACCTGCGGCTGTTTAGTCAGGTCGAGCCAAGCGAGCGAATAGAGAGTGTCGTCATTAGGCGCGTTCACGGTTCGCTGGCTGGCGCCCGCGAGCTTGCGAATGCTGCAGAACTCGTTGACTGGGCCGTGGCCGGTGATGTGGTTACAGGCTGTGTGGGCGGTAGTCGACGAGAACACGCGCTCCGTGTCGAGCAGCGGCACGCCGTACTCGTACGCCCGGGTGCCGAGCGCGTACGCACGGTTGTAGTCAGAGTTTGCGTCGGCCGACGCGACCGGGGCTGATGCAAGTGCGGCTGCGCCGGCCAGCGCGACGAGCGCGCAGAGCCAGCGGAGCGGCCGGGATGGCTTCATTTAGAACCTCTCCTGAGCGGGCGATTGAGGGTTTGCGGGGCCGACGCTACGAACCCGATCGACGTACGACTTGTGGCATCGCGATGGTTTCCACCAATCGACTTGTGCGGTTACGACAGCCTGCGGCCGGGCGGCGGTTCTCCGGTGGTCGAGGCGGGGATCCATGATTCGTCAGCCGGTTTGATCGCGGACGAGGTTTCGCGAGCGCGAGCGGACGCGGAGCTCCAGTGTGTGTGGTCGACGCCGCGTCCGAGGATCTCTTCGGCCTGGTTGATTCGGTAGGTGACCGTGTTGTCGTGGATGCCGAGGCGTTTGGCGGTGCGGCTGCGGCTGGAGCGCTCGTCGAGGTAGGTGCGTAGCGTGGCGGTGAGCCGCCGGGTGAGGTCGTGGTGCCGGTGAGGCCTTGCAAGTCGCGCTGAACGAATATACGCGCCTGCTCGAGGTCGGCGGTCGCGATCACGGCCAGCGCGACCGCGCGTAGCGGGAGATGGTGCCGGGCGGTCGGCCGGCCAGCTCCGCAACGCGGCGGGCCTCTGCGGCTTCGTTTGTAGCTCTGGCGGAATCCCATCATGCCCGGCGCGGGTTCGCCGATCGCCATGCGGACCCCAGGCGCGGCCCGGGTATCGAACAGGAGGTCCTCCAACTGGCGCAGGGAGAGCTTCGTGCGCGCTGATCCACGCGGCCATCGACAGGATGCCGAGCGGGTGCACGAGTGCGCTTGCGCCACCGAGTCGCTCGCGGACCTGGACAATCGCGGCTTCCATCGCCGTGTGGGTGTCGTACCCCTCCTCGTGTGTCTGCAGCCACGCGATCACGGCTTGTGCTGGTGCTCGAGCTCGTAGCCGAGGCGTCGACTGGCCGGCAGCGTCGATCGGCCCGACGGCGAGAATCGTGTCGATCGCCTCAGCTCGGGTCGCGGCCGTGCTCCGCACCCAGCGCTCTCGCTCAGCGCCATAGAAATCGTCGGCGAGACACACCGCTGCGTCGAGGTACGCGAACAGCCAGGCTGAACAGAGCTGCGTCGCGATCGCCCGCTGCTCTGAGAGACCGCATGGCGGCGATCAGGGCCATGATCCTGTCCCAATTAGCAGCATGCCCGAGCCGGTAGCTGCGAATCAAGGTAGTCAGCGGAATGCCGCGTTGCGCACCTCCCTGCGCGTAGGCGAGCGTCGCTGCTCCGAGGCTGGCCCCGGCGGGGTCCGCGCCCTGCTCGAGGATCTGCGCACAGCCGAGATTGCTCGCCTCCGTGCTGGCGCGGTTGGCTTCGAATGACTCAGGGTCAGCCAGCAGATCGGGAAGCCGCTGGCCGATCGCCCGGGTCACCTCCACGACATCTCACGCGCCCCGGCCGTGAGTTCGCTGGCGATCGGTCTCAAAACCTGATCCCAGGGCGCGCCGCTGCCTGCTGTTCAGCGCACGGGGCCACTCCGGCTCCACGTGCCCAACCGTACCGGGCGCGCCTCGGCGATTGTCGGAATGCGACAGAGGCTGAAGAACCGGCTGGCGCGACGCGACGGGACTTCCCCGGATAGCGCCATACGGTCCTCGAGCACCCATCGACATCCACGAGGAGCACCCATGAGCAGCATCACAGAAGTCAAACCCATCACCACCAAGAGCGTCGACGGCAACGACACCCCCTGGGTTCCGTTCGCCCCCCTACTCGGACGACGTGTTCCTCAGGTACCACCACATCAACCCGGTGCAGGGGGAGATCCTCGTCTCGATGCGATTCCCCCCCGGCATGCGGATGCCGACCCATTACCAAACGGGGATCGTGATCGCGCACACGATCAAGGGCGCTTGGCGCTACCTCGAGCACGACTGGGTCTCGCGCCCGGGCGGCACCGTGTACGAGACTGCGGGATCGGCGCACACCCCCAAGAGCTGCGGCGAGGAGGAGGCTGAGGTGTTCTTCGTGATCGTCGGTGAGCTGCTGTTTCTTGACGAGAACGGGAATGTCGTCGCCCGCGAGAACCACCTCACCTCGATGGAGCGCTACCTCGCCTACTGCCGGGGCCACGGCATCGCGGCACGGGACCTCACCGAGTACCGATGATCGGCGGACCTGGTGTGCAGCCGCCGCTGAGCCAGGTGGCGTTCTCGGTCGTCGACCTGGCGGCGACCGAGCGGTGGTTCCGCGAAGGGCTCGGATTCTGGCCGGCGGGTGGCTCGCGGCAGATGATGCGCGTCCCGCTGGCGTCAGCGGTCCAACGCCTTCCCCGCGTCGCCTCGACGTGCTGGTGGATGATGGACCGAAACGAGTTCTTCCAGCTCGTTCTTCCCTCGCGGACTCGGGCTGGACCGCTGCGGCGTCGCGCTGCGAGCCCCGCAGCACGAGGCGCTGTTGGGGCTGGCCGGGGCACTGACGCGCAGCAGCGTGCTCACCGCCGGCAGCGTCCTCGTCGAGCTCGTCCAGTATCTCGATCCGATCGGGAGGCCGCGTCGAGCGGGCTACCGGATCTCAGATCAAGGCATCGTCAACATCGACTTCGGCGTCCGCTGCAGGCGTGATCATCGCCGGCTCGACCATCACGCACGCACGGCCGGGGCGCGGGAGAACTCCCGGCCAGTTCACCTGCCTGGCGCAGGCGTCGTCTACGTGAACGATCCGAGCCAGTTCTCGATCGAGTTGCTGGGGAGCTCGCCGGCCTCGGACAGGCGCTGGGGATTCACGCCGCGACCGGCCGGCAGGCGGCCGCGGGCAGACACCCACGCCGTCGAGCGGACCGTGCAAATTGCCGCGCCAGCTCAAACCACATGGGATGTGATCGCCAAGCACGAGACCATGCCCGAATGGCTCGGTCTCGGCTCTGTCCGCCGGCCCGTTGCCGGCGCACCGAATCCGGATGGTCGCGGATCCGAGCGGCTGATAAGGCTTTCCGGCGCGAGCATCACAGAACAGGTGATCGCCTACGAGCCGCCGACCTCATACCGATACCGCGTCACGAAGGGGTCGCCGTTTATCTGCCACCACAGCGAGATCCGGCTGCGACCACACGGCAATCACACCACACTGACCTGGACCATCCCCTTCCGACCCAAGCTTTCCGGAACCGGCCGCCCCCTGGCGAGCGCCCAGTCCTGGGTGCTCGGACGCGTGCTGCGCTCGGGCCTGAAGCCATATGTGGAAGCACTCGTCCGGCAGAGGGCAGGTGGCTGTCCCTGTCCCAGCGGTATCCCGGGGCCGTCCAGGCGCCGGACTTTCGGTCGGGTAGCCCAATGGCTGCGGTAGAGGCAAACGCGCGCGTCGGCGCGAGCACTATTGACGTGACAGGGCGGTGGCGGTCTTCGGGGGAATCGCTGTCGGGTTGTATCTGCTCAGCCTCGTCGGTCCGCTCGCTGTGAAGACGGGAACCGGTGCGTTCTCTCCGCAGCGCTGGTTTGCCCTGGTCGTCGGCCTCAGTTTCGCCGTGTGGGTACTGGCCATCTCGGTGGCGACATGTCGTTCGACCCCCAGCGAGCGCTCGCTGCCAGCGACTGGTGGGGCGCCTAGCTGCGCGCTGAGTCTAAGGGCGCGGGCTCAGATCGGGACCCTGCGGGCGACGCCTGCGCTAGTGAGCGCGGGATCGCCACCGTGGTGACGTATGCGACGGCGACCCCGACGATGATAAGGGGCTCGACGTTGACGCCGGCGCGCGAGGTCAGCAGTGTCGCGACGATGACCGCGGACAGCGGTAGCCGCAGCATTGCCACCATCGCGGCCCCGATGCTCACCGGCACGGCTGCCGCTAGGGGGAAGCCCGGCAGATGCGAGCACATAATCCCGCCGGCCGCGCCCAGGAACAGCGCTGGGAACACCGGGCCGCCACGGAAGCTGCCGAGCGAGAGGGCGTACGCCAGACCCTTGAACAAAATCACCCATGCCAGCCCGGCCAGCGACCACGTCCCGGCATGACTGATGAGTCCGGGGAGCTGGTCTTGACCAGAGAACAGAACCTCGTCGACGCTCTTGCCCGTGATCTGCGAGAACGCAATGGCAAGGCCGCCAATCACCAGTCCGATCGCGGGCAGAAGCACGATCATCTGCCGGCGAGACACGAACCCATAGGTGAGCAGACCGCCCCGTTGCACGAAGCGCGCCACGACCGCAACGACGATCGCCAGGGCGATTGTCCATCCGAACTGGGCGGGCTCCAGATGACCGAGCGGCGTTAGCGGAAGCGGACCGAGCGCGTAGTCCTTCGAGCTCAGCCCGGACAACGACCCGACGCCGAGCGACACCAGCGTCCCGATTCCGGAAGCGATCAGCCCCGGGACCAGCACGACCCGGAGCTTGGGACCTCCCAGCCCGATCGCCTCGATCAGGAGCACCGCGGCGATCATGGGCGAGGCGAAGATGAACGACAGCGCGGAAAAACTCCCGGCGGCCGTAACCAACATCAACACCTGTGGCGGCGCATCGCGACGGCCCAGGCCGATCGTCAACGCCGCAAGTCCGCCGCCGATCGCGATCAAGGGCGCTTCCGGCCCGAGCACGAGCCCAGAGGCGAGTGTGGCGGCGCCGGCCACGATGATGCCCGGCAGGACGTTCGGGCCCGAGGGGCCGCTGGCCGAAAGACCCTTCGCCGGGATATGGCCGCCGTTGCCCGGGAGTCGAGTGATCGCCAGAGCGACGATCAGCGCGCCGACGGCCAGGACCGGGAGCGGCCACCATTCTGGCGGCCCGTTCTGATAGCCGACGGCATGGGGGAGGTGCACGTAAAGCTCCTGCTGGAGCTGGAAGACCCCTTCTAGAAAGCACCACGCCGCGAGCGAGACGAGCACACCGATGACGGCCACCACCACCAACAGGCCGACATACGCCTTGCTCCCGATCGTCGCATCGGCCTGCTCGGCAGAGATCTCCTCGGGCGGCGCGGGGTCTGGCGTATCCGAGCTCATGGGCGCTCGGATTTGTTCGGCTCGGGAGTCTCTGAGGCTGCCTCACCTTGGTCCAGCGGGGTCAGGCTGTGCACCGCCAGTCCGAGGTCCGAGATCCGTTCGAGTAGTCCGTTGAGGTGCGCGGAGTCGATGATCTCTCCTGTTATCTCCGTGATACCGTCGTGGGTGGAGATCGTCATTTCTTCGAAAGCCGAGGCGTAGCGGGGTCCTAGCTCGCCTTTGACGACGAGGCGGTAGTGGGTGGGCATGCCAACCGCAGCATGCCGGGCCGTGGCCGCAGGTTGGCTGGTCTGTGCCGAGGATCACCCGGGTGATTGACTGGCCTCGAGCAGGCCGAGCGCTTCGCCGCGGGCGACCGCCTCCGCTTGCGATGTTGCACCGAGTTTGCGGTAGAGCTCGCGCGTGTGACTCTTCACGGTGTTCAGCGAGATGTAGAGCTCCGCGCCGATCTGGCGGCGGGAGAGCCCGGCTGCGAGCCCGCGCAGCACAGCGAGCTCGGCTGGACTGGGTTCTTCCACAACGTCGCGGCTGCCGCCGGTGGCGCGAGCCGTGACGAGGGTCTGCTCAACCGTGGCGGCGATCGCCGGTAACCGTCCCGGATCCGGAAACTCCGCGATCGCGCGTTTGGCGCGCTCAAGGTCGTTGGCGGCCCGCGCCAGCCGTGATCGCGCCAGCCGCACCTGGGCGAGTACGAGCAGTGCATGCGCATGGCCTACGGTGGGCTGTGGCGAGCGTCGCAGATGCTCCCCGCGTAACGCCTCGCGCTCCGCCTCGTCGAGGCGGCCCGTGGCCACACATGCCAGCGCCAGCCCCAGATGCGCCGGAGATGCGACATACGAGTCCGCTTGGAAATGTGGGCGGGCGAAGGCTAACGCCTGCCGGGCCCACGCCTCCGCGCTCTCGGTCCGTCCTTGTTCGCCGTCGATGAGGGCAAGGAACCCGAGGCTTCCAACATAGCCGTCGGGCACGTTGGGCGCGTCGGGTCGCTCGACCGCCCGAGCCGCCGCCCCTCGCGCCTCGTCGAGCTCGCCGGCAAAAAACAGCGCCTGTGCCAAGCATCCCAGGGCGCTGACGGTCAGCACATCGGCCCCCTCCTGAGCCGCCGCGAGCGCGCGCCGAGCGCGCCCGACCGCTGCCCCCACATCGCCGCCCTCGATCAGCTGCGAACGCGCGGCCTGCACGCCCACCTCGAGGTAGGGCAACCAAAGCTGCGGCCGCTCCCGTCGAGCCCGCTCCGCGAGCGCCAGAAGCTGCTCGACCTCGACCTCCGGGGCGGAGAGCAACGCGGCGGCCACTGCCCCCGCCCCAGGCAGGACGGGATGCTCCACAAGCAACTCGGCCGGAAGCCACCGCACCCAACCAAGGAACTGCCCCAGCCGTCCGCTCCAAATGAACTCGAGGTGCCTCTCGATGAGCAGCTCGGCCACCATCTCTGCGTCCCCAGCGGCGGCGGCGTACTCGATCGCCTCCTCCGCGAGCCCATGCGACCCACACCAAGCTGCCGCGCGGCGGCGCAGCTCGCGGGCGGCCTCGCGCCCTAGCTCGAGCTGCAGAACCTCGCCGAACAGATGGTGGTAGCGATACCACTCTCCGCGGGCGTCGAGCGCGACCAGGAACATATTCGAGCGCGCGAGGTCCCCAAGGACCGCGGCCGAGTCCTCGCGCCCGAGAACCGCGTCACACAACTCCGGCGTGAAGCGCGCCAGCACCGAAGTGCGCACCAGAAAGTCCCTGGTGTCTGGCGGGAGCGCCATCAGAACCTCGTCGGCCAGATAGTCGCCCACCTGGCGAGCGCTCCCCGCGAACTCCCGCACTCCCCCGTCGGGGTCCTCGAGGTCGCGAAGCCACAGCGCAGCCAGATAAAGACCCGCGGGCCATCCCTCCGTGCGATCGACGAGCAACTCCACGCTGTCGCTGGACAAACCGATCCCCTCACGCACGACTAGCTCACGTGTCTCACCGACCGTAAACGCCAACTCCCGCGCGCGGACCTCCGTGAGCAGCCCGCGCGCCCGCAGACGCGCGAGGCCGATCCTCGGATCCGAGCGCGTGGAGGCAACCAGCCGCGCATTCGCAGGCAACCGTTCGATCGCGTAAGCGATCGAACGCACCGAAGCCTCGCTTCTGACGGCATGCACGTCGTCGAGCACGATGCTCACCCGACGGCCATACGCGACCAGACCATTCACCAGCTCATCGACCGCCGTCTCGATGGTCGCACCCCGGACCCCGAGGCACGAAAGCGCGCGACGTCCCAATCCCTCACCGAGCCGCTCGACCGCCGTCGCCAGATGTGCCCACAAGCGCACCGGGTCGTCGTCCGCCGAGTCGAGCGTCACCCAAATCACCGCCTCCGGACGCTCAACACACCACGACCGCACCAACGTCGTCTTGCCATAGCCCACCGTCGCGTTGAGCACCGTCAGTGAGGCCCCACTGTCGTCATCGAGCATCTCCAGCAGGCGCGCCCGCCGCAGCGTCCCGGGATGGACCCTCGGCGGCATCAACTTCGGCTCGATCACCCGAAGGCCCGGAGCGTCCAGCTGCGCTGACGCAGAACTCATCTGACTTATCCCGGCGTCCCGAAACACCGCCCGGAAGAGCGAACGAGAGCCGCACCCGCGTTACCGCAACTTGGGGGGTGATTAGCTATGTGCGGTGCTTGCAAGAGAAAGACTTCCTCGGCCAAGCGGCAGATTCGGGCGCCGCACCACGCGCCCTCCGGACAATGTGACCGCTAACTTCGTTCCGCTCTTGAAGAACCAACCTCCACCGCGATCAGCGTCGCTGCTCACCGAACATTAGCGCCGCCCCTAGGGGTAATCAATAAAGTCGATTTGGGCTCGATCAGGAGGACTTCGGACGGCCTGCCGTCGCGATCGGAGCTCATCCTGGCGTTTGTCGCATCACGGACCTTTGAGAGGCTCCCCCCTCGAGCCTTGGCCAAGTCTACAGCCGCTAAGGCCTTTGCCTCCACGTGCTTCGAGGAGGCCTGGGACAGCTTCCACGCGCGGACTCAACAGCGAGCGATCCGAAGCGTAGCCAGCAGCCCAGACCAACGAGATGACTCGGCATCACCGCGCAAGGGAAACCGGCTCCTGGAGACGGGGACTGAACGCCTAAGCCACCGCGTCCTTGTTCGGGCCATACCCCAGTGCGGACTCGCGCATACAGTGTGTCCGGGGCCAGATCGGCACCGCCCCCCCTTGCCACACCACGGTCCCGCTCTCAGCATCCACGCGCGCTAACGCGAACCCCGCATCGGTTCGCGCGTCGGCAAACACAGGCCCGCGCATCCGATCAAGCACCTCGACTTCGCCCTCCAGCCCATCGGCGAACGTGACCCGGAAGCATGCCGTGGCGGACGACGGATACCGCGGTGATGTCGGGGGTCAGGCCGATCATTTCAACGGGTCGATCGCCTTCGGTGTCTCACCGAGGTTGTCCCGGGACTCGTAGAACTTTGAGGTGACGGCGGTCCCTCCGGCCGCGTCCGCTCCGGTTGGGAGCGTTCGCGGCGATCCGGCAAAGATCTAAGGAGGAACGCCGTGGGTAGCAACGTACCGGTCGCTGAGGCGACCTTGCACGAGGGCGCGCTCCGCGAGCTCGTCGAGCAGGCTCTTGTAGCTGTGGCAGGGATCGCCGGCGCTGGTGCGTTTGGTGCTGGGTGTCGGGCTCGGCGTGTTGACTGAGTTGATGGAAGAGGAGGTCGATGACGTGGTCGGTCCGAAAGGCGAGCACAACCCGGATCGGGCGGCGGTCAGGCATGGCCCGAGGACGGCGAGGTGACGCTCGGCGGTCGTCGCGTAGAGGTCGAGCGGCCGCGGGTGAGGACCGCGGACGGCGAGGCCGAGGTGCAGCTTCAGACCTATCGGCATTTCGCTGATCGTGATCCGCTCGGCCGGGTGGTGTTGGAGCGAATGCTCGCCGGTGTCTCGACGCGCCGCTATCGCCGCACGCAGGAGCCGGTCGGCGAGGAGGTCGAGACTAGGGCGCGGTCGACGTCGAAGTCGGCGGTGTCAAGATCGTTCGTGGAGCGCACCCGCGAGGCGCTCGGGGAGTTGATGTCTCGCCAGCTCCCAGATCTGCGTCTGGCGGTGATGATGCTCGACGGGCTGGAGCTCAAGGGCCGGATGATGATCGTCGCGCTGGGGATCACCACGGAGGGCGTGAAGATCCCGCTCGGGCTCTGGGAAGGGAGCACCCAGAACGCCACCGTCGCGACCGCGCTGCTGTCCGATCTGGTCGAGCACGGGCTGGACCCCGAGCAGGGAATGCTGTTCGTGATCGACGGATCAAAAGCGCTGCGCAAAGCCGTGCGCTCGGTGTTCGGCGAGGTTCCGGTGCAGAGATGCACTCGCCACAAAGAGCGCAATGTCATGCAGCATCTCCCCGAGCGCGACCGACCCCCGATCAAGGCCGCGTCTCCGCCGGGCGTGGGCAGAGACCGACTACCACCGAGCGCTCGAGCAGCTGCGCCGCCTCGCGGACGAACTCGAGCACACGCATCGCGGCGCCGCCGGCTCGCTGCGCGAAGGGATGGAGGAGACGCTGACCGTGATCCGGCTCGGGATCAAGGGCAGGCTCAAGCGCACGCTCGAGTCCACCAACCCGGCCGAGTCGATGATCGACTGCGTCCGCACCACCCAACGCAACGTCAAGAACTGGTCCTCCGGGGAGATGGGGCTCCGGTGGACCGCCGCCGGGATGCTCGAAGCCGAGAAGCAGTTCCGCAAGGTGATCGGCTACACCCAGCTCCCGCAGCTCGCAGTCGCGATCGAACGACGACCCCACCTTCACCACCCCACCCCCACCACCACCCAGGAGGCCGCGATCGCAGTCACTGTGTAACGATCACACCCCGGGCCGTCGTCACCGAAGTTCCACGGCGACCGGGGCAACCTCGTCTCACCGCCTGGCCTCGCCGCCAGTTCGCGAGCAGTTCGTCCTGGTGAAGCTCCGCCCACGCCAGAGTGAGTCGCAGGCGCTTCGTAGCCAAGTTGCTGTCGAGGACCTCGACGACGTCGATTCGGATCTTCGCCCAAACCAGAAGATGCGCGAGTTCGAGCGCGAGCTCGCCCAGCAGGCCGAGACCTCCTACGTGCGAATGGTCCGCGACCGGCAGTCATCCGCGCCCAAGAAGAACGAAGCGGGCGCGAGCGTGACATCGGGGCGCGCACAGATCAAGGCCCTCGAAGGGTAAGTCGCGCGGCAGGCTCGCGAGCCCCAGACGCCTGCTCTTTGACACGTCATCGGCTCGCGCCCGCCAACAACCTAACGCGATCTCCCGACGTCGTCCAGGACGACGACTTCCCCTGCGCAAATACTGAGCACAACCGCGTCGATCGGGTCCGGCCTCAGCGAACCGGCCTCACAGGAGGCGATGTGCGGCCCTCGGTGACCCGACCGCGACCGATCGGTCACCCGAAATCAGCTCGAAAAGTTGCTCCCGGGCCCTTGACTTTCATCCGTCGTCCTTTGAGGAAGCGACCGGCTCTGTCGTTTCGGGCGCGATCGGAGGTACGGATCGCACACACCG
This sequence comes from uncultured Solirubrobacterales bacterium, assembly GCA_963723675.1. Lineage (GTDB taxonomy): Bacteria > Actinomycetota > Thermoleophilia > Solirubrobacterales > Solirubrobacteraceae > Palsa-465. Next base: position 104,967 of record CAVRRW010000002.1, read on the forward strand.
AGGAAGTCGATGCTGCCGGAGGGCGGCCTTATCAAGCGGTCTTCCGCAAACGTGACGAGAAGAAGTTCGCCGACGCCTCGGTGTAGTTCCCCAGCTCGTCCTAAACGCTATGGCCGGCTTGTTGGCATTCCAGCGCCGCCAACAAGACGCCGCTGTCGCTCACGTGGGTAATCCGATCGTGTCGACACCGGAAACGCGACGGCGATGCAGGTCGTCCAATCGGGAAGAGATCGAAGCGCTCGAGCCGACGTCTGCTTGGTCCCGGTGGAGCAGCAGGGCGGCCCACGTGGCGTCGGCGTCGAGCGCATCGACTTGCGGACAGCCCGGGCGATGCAGCAGTCCGGCGGGTGCGGCGTGACGACTGGGTTGTCGTCCATTCCACAACTCTGAAATCGGCTCCGCAAGACGCCCGAGTTCCCACGGAAGCATCAGCCGCGCGCGCTTGCTGGGATGCGCCCTCGGCGGACGGTGAGCTAGCGATCCGCCGGACGCGCGCCGGCTCCCGCTCCGCCTCCTTGAAGTAGCAGCGTCTTGCCGCACCCGCACCGTCAGTGCCGCAGATCGTCCATCTCAGCACTCTGGTCGCGGCACGCGCACGCCCTCGAGTTCGTGGGGAAGCAGGAGCGCGGCTGTTAACTCGTCGTCACCGACGGAGTTAGCGACGAGCTCGCGGTGCATATGCAGGTTCGGGCTGGCGATGGAGACGTACCGGCATTCCGGCGCTCTCGCTTCGCCATGCTGAGGGAGACTCGGGGTACGTCACCGGTTGTGCCGCTCTCGCAGATCGTCCAACGGGACAACGCGGAGACCGTTGTATGAGCGATGCTCTCGCAATTCCAGGCGGAGCAGGCGTGGCGTCTCAGTGGCTCTCGAGCTAACGGGGTCTGGGCACGGAGCAGGGTAGCTTCACGTGATCTCATTCGGGTGTGTGCGATCGGAATCAGACGTCGGCGAGCGACTGAACGACCGGGTCGGGGGCGGGCTGTCGGGTGCCCGCTGGGATCGACTGATCGTCGCCGCCGGTCAGCACGTCGCGCGACGGCCCGTGATGATGGGACGCCTGCTTGCGAGCGTCCTTTCTGGTCTGCTTGTCGAGCCGACGCTCGCGAAGCTTTCGTTCACGGTTGAGCTTGGCCATCGTGGTCTTTTTCTTGCCGCTTGATGCCATGCGTGTCCTCCTGCTTTCGGGATCTGGAGCGCGTCGCCCGCAGGCGCGCAATGAGATGAGGACCGAGACGCGCTGGTGTCGAGCAAGATGTCGGGATCTGCGGCGTCCTGTCGCGGCGTAACGGCGTGGCGGCGCCGCACGCGTCCTCCGCAGTGGCCAGCCGTCCGCGATGCGGACCTGAGCGAGCGATGGTCCTGCGTGTACTCCCCGCTCGCTGGTCGCAGTGTGTGGCTTAGAGCGTTTGGACGTTCGCCGCCGCCGGGCCCTTGGGACCCTGCTCGGCGTCGTAGCTCACCTTCGCGCCCTCAGCCAACGACTTGAAGCCGTTGCCCTGGATCACGCTGTGATGCACGAACAGATCCTTGCTGGAGTCATCGGGGGTGATGAATCCGTAACCCTTGTCGTCGCTGAACCACTTCACGGTTCCTGTTGACATCTTGTTCCCTCCGGGGTATGTGCACTGCGAAACGCGGAGGGTGCTAGACGCAACAACTGCGGAAACGCTGGGCACTTCTTCATCGAGCGGACGCTCGACCGTAGGTAGCAGTCTAGCGGCTGTTCGGCGCCGCTGGGTCGGCCGGAATGACCTGAGACGATCGCCATACGCGCTCACGAGGCATCGCCGTCGCCGGATGGCTGTCCACTGAGATGTGCGACAGGGCGAAATTGCAGGTGCGCTATCAGCCCGCGGCCACAGAGCTCGTGCTCGACCGGAATGCGCGGTGGAGTCTGTGCGGTTGCCGGGAATGCGGAGCCCGGGACGATTCCCCGGCACTCGGCGGGGCGTGATCTCGCGGGGAGAGTACGGTGTAAGGAATGGACGATGACCCGACTCTCGCGCTGGTGAAGCGACTGGCCCGTCCGCACGCCTCCGGCGGTGCGGTCATCGAGCGCGCGGCGCTCCTCGCCGATGGCGCCGACTTCGCGTCGGTCATGGCGTGGATAGCAGACCACGACGGGCAACCCGAGGCAAGCGTGGCTGCGGGCTCAACGCACGGACTACACGGATCGCGGCTTAAGAACACCGGCACAGAGCAACGCACGACTCCGCTTCGCTACGTGCTGCCAGCAGGAACTCTGACCTGAGCCAGCTCTCCGGGCGCACGACTCCGCCCTCGCGCGACCATTGGACCATCTGGCCACCGCACGCTCCGAACCGCCACCGAGAGGTCGGAGTCAAGCGCCGAGGGCGTCTCAGCTTGCCAAGCTCGCGGGACAGCGGCTCCGTCCCAGGGGGGCCAGCACAGCCGGCCGCGTCGATCGTCCAGTCGGCGCCGTCATGGCAGCAGGTCACGATCGCGCGACGCCGACGGCTGTTTCTAGAGGTCCCGCTGACGACGCGCGAGGATCTGCTCCCGCTCGCGCTCGGTCCGAAGCTTGCGAGCCTTCTGGTGGACCTGCTCATTGCGGTGCGCGATCTCCTTACGAAGTTCGTCGAAGGCCGCCGCCGCTGTCGACCGTCCCGGGCCTGGTTCTTGAATTTGCTTCGGCATCGCGCTGCACTCCTCGTCGCTCCACTAGGAAGACTGGCCACAGGAAGAATGCGAGAGCGCGGCACCCAAGCGGTGGAAACTGCTCCTCACACTCTACCCGGCCGCTTATGGATCCCCCACCGCCCAGCCTGCTCCTCGCAGCGGGCCTTTCCGCGCCGGCGACGAGGTGGTCTCAATACCGGACGGTCGGCGAACATGTAGCTGGGATCCAGGGTCGCGAAAATTCTCGCGCACTCTGCCGGAGCGGAAGTCAGCGACCACGAAGCGCTGGCCGCCAACCCGTCGGCTAGCAAGCACCGACTGCTGCTCTCGGTCGTAGCGTGGCTCTCGGATCGGACGAGCACCAGCAATGACGTCACGCTGCTCCTTGCCGGCGAACCAGAAGACTTCACCTCGACGGATCGGGCGAGGCTGCGTCCGTCGCACGAATGCGTGCGGCGTCGCGACCGGCGCCCTGCACGCGGAAAGCGCGTCGTGGTCCGGCGAGCGTCCCCGCTATCGATGCTTGCTTGCGGCGTTCAGGGCGGCGGCGATGTCTTTGATCAGGATGTTCAAGTGTCGTGGGTCGGTCGGCGATGGCTCGAGACCGTGCCGGACGTAGAACGCGGCAGCGTCCTCATCGATAGCGTGGACGATCATCGCTCGCACGCCGATCGTCTCCGCGGCAGCGAGCGTGCGCGTCATCGCATCGCGGAGGAGCCATGCGCCGATGCCACGGCCAGCTACCGATTTGTCGACCGCGAGCCGGGCAAGCAGCACGGCCGGGATCGGATACTGCGGCATCCCCTTGACGATCCTCGCGGTCGCAGCCTCGCGTTCGAGCGCGGCGGCGGTGAGCGCGTGGTAGCCGACGACGCGCCCCTGCTGGGCGTCCACAATTACGTACGTTCGCGCGGACCCAACCGCCGCCGCCTGCCCTGCGTACCTAACCAGCCAAACGTTCAGCGACAGCCGACCGCAGTCGAAGCCCTCGATGACGTGATCGGCCCCCAGCGGCTCGGGGTCGCCGAAACGCAGCACTACTCAGGCCGCGGACGCCGGAAAAGCTCGACCAGCTCTGGAATCTCTCGCGGTGGACGGTCAAGCGCCGCCGTGAACCTTCGCCACTGAGTCGGCGAGAGCACGAATCGCGTTCGGTCGGTGAGCACCCGTTCAGCGCGCTCGCGGCCGCTCTCCACCAGGAACTCGGACAGCGACTCATTCGCAGCGGCAGCCGCGCTGCGGAAGAGTTCGTCGTCGCTGGCCGCGACTCGGAGGTGCACGCGCTGGTCTTTCGTCTCGGCCATCGAGGCTAGAGTGTACGCCACCTGTGCGTACAGAACAAGCGTGACTACTTCCCCACGCGTTTCCCCACAGCGCCCGGCCGGATCAGAAGCTCCTGCATTTCGAGCCCTTTCAGGTCGCCGATCGTCGGTCTCGAAAACCGGTTCGGGTCATTTGGTCCGACGAGGGTTCGAATCCCTCCCTCTCCGCTGATAGCAGGGAAAGTCCTGCAAAGGGGCCCGAGCGACACTTCCTGATCTCTGTCATACAGCGCCGGTGCTGCCTGAAACAGCAGCAGCTGTCTGGGATCGCCGGTGTCATTGACGAGCCGCTCAAGCCGCCCGATATCGATCCCCCGCTCTACGGTAAGACAAGCGGCGGTGAGCGACGCAATACCTGGGGCGCCGAGTACGTGATAAGCGACGCGATGCGCGGCCTCGAGCGCAAGCTCCGCGGCCAGTCCTGCGGTCGATCTGGTCATATGGCTGCCTGAAGCCGCGGCATCGGGATGCGCAACGCGCGTCTGGTCGCTGGCCGCGCGTGGTGGGGGTTTTGGCTGCGCGTGGTGGCCCGGTAGGTTGCGACCGGTTCTTTGATGTTCCGTAGGCGATGGAGCTCGCGATCGCCGCATTTGACGTCGCTCATCCGACCTGCCGAGGACCTCGTGGCCTCGCTGAGGATCACCTCGCCGCCGGGTGCGATCGCGCAAAGGCGTGCGGCGACGTTGACTGTCGTTCCGTACCAGTCGCCATCGCTGCTGAGCGCGGGGCCGCTGTGGATACCGATGCGTAGCGGCGGGAGGCCCGTTTGTCTGCGAGCTCCTGAGCCAGTCGCACGGCGAGCCGGATCGCGTCTTGGGGGGTGGAGCTGCGGAGCATCAGCCCGTCGCCGATCGCCTTGACCTGTTCGGTTCGATGCTCCCGGAGGAGGTCGCGCACCCGCCGCTGCAGTTCGAGGACAACCTCGAGCGCTCTCTCGTCTCCCTCCAGCTCGGCGAGCGCGGTGAACCCGACCAGATCGGCGAACAGGAACGTCTGCGTGGGGCTAGACATCTCGGTGGGCGCTCGCTCGCTGAGTCTTGCTGGCGGGCAGCTTCAGCTCTGGCTGGGCGGGGCGGGTGTCAGGCCGTGACGGCGCATCACCTGAGCGATCGCAGCGCGATCAGGCGGTCCTCCCGCGGCGGCGGCTAGAACCTCACCGATCTCCTTGAAGTAGGAGGGTCCGAACACGCCGGGGGTCGCGATCGCGAGGAACTTCGCGTCGACCATGCCGCGATTCTCAAACCCATGGATCGAACCTCGCGGGACGCACAGCGCTTCACCGGGGCCGATCTCGCGCTCCTGACCGTCGATCGTCCACGTCGTCTCGCCCGCCAGCCCGTAGATCGTCTCCTCGAACTCGCCGTGGCTGTGCGGTGCCGACAGACTGCGTTCGCCGGGACATCGCACTCGAAGACGCTGACGCTCCCACCCGAATCGCTTCCTTCAACCGCGAACCGCACCTTCATTGAGCCGACCTCGATCGCTGATCTCAACGCTTGGTTCATTACTCCTCCTGACGCCGCAGTACCCCGGTCCCGAGAACCGCCGACCATCAGATCTTGCGGCCGAGACGCGGATGACCAAACAGGCGCTCAACTATCTCCTCGGACAGATGGAACGCCTCGGCTACCTCACCCGCGAGGACGACCCCGACGACCAACGCTCAAAGCGCATCTACCTCACCGACCGCGGTCACGCCGCCGCCCGAACCATCCGCGAAGTCGTCCGCGAGGTCGAGACCGAGTGGGAGCAACAACTGGGCCCAAACCGTCTCGCTCAGCTACGCGAGCTGCTGACCGAACTTCAGCCGAACCCCGGTTCAGGCGATTCAGCCCTGCCCAGGCCCTGATCAGACCCTCGCTACGCCAGGGCGAGCGGCACCGACCCCAACGGCGCCACCCCGCGGTCCCCCAATGTCAGCAACTCGAGCATCCCTCTGTCGCCGAGGTCTTCCCTGCGTGGCGCAGAAACGAGAGCGCCGCGCCTGCTGCACGCACCGAGGTCGTCATCGGGTGATACACCGGCACCGCTCGCGCCACCTTTGTTGCTCACAGCACCCTTTGGGCATCCTGTGCTTCGCCGACGACCGGCCCTTACCTCAGCGAGATGACCGGGACGCCCGCTGGCACCAAGCGCTCAGGCGGTCATGCCTGCAGGCCGGGTCGGCGTCGTGGCGATTCTCATCGCGCCAGGCGCGCCGAGCCGGTCCAGGTATCGTCGGGCAAGCGCGTTGAGCAACAGGACCCCGGGACGCTTGACAGCAGCACACCAACACTCAAGCGGCGAGAGCGCGGCGGGTTCGCCGGCGCGGTTTATCGGCGCCCAGCGGGGGGCGTTCAACGTCCCCGCGGAGATCGCCTACTTCAACACCGCGAGCCTCGCGCCGCAGTTGCAAGCGGTTCGCGCTGCCGGTGAGGCCGCGCTTGAGCGCCGCGGCGAGCCGTGGACGATCGCCGCTGCGGACTGGTTCGCCGATATTGAGCGGCTGCGCTCGATGTTTGCGCAGGTCATCGGCGCTGGCAGTGACGGCGTGGCGATCGTGCCGGCGACGAGCTACGGTCTCGCGGTCGCTGCGCGCAATCTGCCGCTCGCGGCGGCTCAGCGGGTGCTGGTGCTCGCGGACGAGTACCCGTCTGGTATCTACACCTGGCGCGCTGCCGCGCGGCGATCCGATGCTGAGATTCTGACCGTCAGCCGCGAGCCGGGCGAGGGCTGGACCGAGGCGGTGCTTGGCGCGCTGGATGAGCGGGTGGCGATCGTCAGCGTGCCGAATGTGCACTGGACCGACGGCGCGCTGGTGGACCTGAACGCCATTGCCCACCGAACCCGGCAGGTGGGGGCGGCGTTGGTGATCGACGGCAGCCAGTCGGTCGGCGCGATGCCGATCGACGTCACCGAGGTGCGCCCAGACTTTCTCGTCGCCGTCGGCTACAAGTGGCTCCTCGGCCCGTTCAGTGTCGGCTATCTGTATGTCGCCGAGGAACACCGCGATGGCGAGCCGCTCGAGGAGAACTGGATCAACCGCGCTAACTCTGAGGACTTTCGCGGCGCTCGTCGACTATCAGGACGCTTACCAGCCCGGCGCCAGGCGCTTCGACGCCGGCCAGCGCACGAAGTTCGAGCTCATTCCGATGGCTATCGCTGCGCTCGAGCAGATCCTCGCGTGGCAGATCCCACGCATCGCGGCGACGCTTGCCCAGACCACCGCCGACATCGCCCGGCAAGCATCAAGCCTAGGTCTCGACGTCGCCCCCGATCACCAGCGCGGCCCTCATATGCTCGGCATCGGTCTCCCCAAGCACTCCCGTACGCCGGCCTTCGCCGCGCTAGCCGAGGCCAACTGCTACGTGGCCTTCCGCGGAACCTCGCTGCGGATCTCACCCCATCTGCACACGACCGATCAAGACGTCGATCGCCTGCTCGACACGCTCGCACGAATCACCGACCCGACGTCAACTACGACCTAGCAAAGGTCCCAGGCTCGCGAAGACCCGCGACGACCCGGCAGAGAGCAGGATTGAGATGCGCCCGCGTGGTGGCAAGGCCTCCTTTCGGGGAGCGACGAGCTCGACAAGGAGTACACGAAGGCGAGCCCTAGCGGCCCGTGGCCTCAGTGGTATGCCGAGCGGGTGCTGGAGCATTTCGCCCGCCGCCCGGCTAGCCGTCCCCCGCCATCGCGAAACGCGACGTCCCAGTTACTCGGCGCCTTCCGCCCGTCCGCAAGCCCAACCTTCGCTGCGACGGGCATGATCGAACTACTCGGGCGCAGGTCATGCCGATCCTCGTCCATGGCTGGCCAACGTTGCGATCAGCACCGTGAGCGCCGAGACCCTGACCCAGTCTCAGCGCAGAGTGCCAGCCGGCAGCACGAACCTGAGTGGCGGCCGGGAGGGTGCATCACCGCCGCCGCTGAGCCGCGAGCCGTGCAGCCCGCGCGTCGAAGCGGAAGCAACGGCTGACTCGGGCTCCCCAGCGTGGCTGATGATCCACGCTATGACCGCAGGGAAATCGGCGCCCTCAGCGAGGATCGCGGCACGCTCGATGACGTCGCCCCCGGACGCGTGAGGCCGCGCTAGGCGCGTCACCAAGGCGAGAATCGCGTCGTCCTCCACTCCTCACACCGTACTCGCGCCGCGAAATCACCCCGCGCCGATCGTTGCGGCGGTCGACACACGCGATTCCGCCGACCCGCTCCCGTGCCCCGTCGTCCTCCGCTGGCCGCAGCGCCCGTCTCATATCCAGAAACGCAGACCGGACGCACAGCTCCTCGGTCGGGTCCGATGGCTCTCGCTGGCGACTCCCTTCACGCGAAAGGGATCGCGAACCGTCCGCAGCGCTGGCGCTCCATTCGTGGCAAAGCGGTCGTCCGGCGGGTATGCCGGTCACGACTGCTGCTGGGCGATTGCGACAGTCGCGTCAACCGGCGTCGCGGCTGCGGACGACGCCGCGGTGCCCATGCAGGACCTGGGCGCGAGAGACGAGCCCAGCGCTTCCCCTTTTTTTTGAAGAAGCGGCAGTCCGCTCGGGCTCCGAAGGCCTCACGAGACGCCCCTATTTCGTGAGGGCGGACGTGCTGCGCGGTCCGGAGCATGCGCCTGGTCGTGCTCAACTCAGCATTGCGTTGGACTGCTGCCGTTCGACCCAGCGCAGCGGCGTAAGGTCGTCATTCGTGCGATCGAATTCACGGGACTGCGCAAGCGTCGGCTCAGCCGGACTTGCTTTGCGGCAAGGGCGCAGGGATCAATGTCAAGGCGACTGGTCTTTTCAGGGTCCGCTCTCGTTCCGTTGTTGCGACGGATTCAGTACCGGCTTGAGCCCTCGTGGTCTCTCCGGGATGGCCCATCTGCGGTGTTTCTGAGTTCGTGATAGAGCGGCCGACTTTTCTAACCCAACGCTGAGGGTGGTGGTGGGGCCGGTTGGTGGTCGTGGTTCGGGACGTCGTCCGTGCCCAGTTTCGCTCGCGTCCGTGCGAGCGGGCGACCCCCTCGCGCAGCCACGCTCCGTCCCTCTGAAGCACGAGCTGGCGGACGTGGTCGGTGCTCTGCGCGATGGTCATCGCTTGCTGGCTCGATTCTGCTTGATCCGCTCCGTCCGGGCGCGGCGCATGCCGGCGTGGCGAGCGCGGCGGATCTGAGGGCCGCGTCCGTGATGCTCGTCGTCGGGGGTGACGTAGCCGATCGCGGCGTGCAACCGGACGGTGTTGTACTCGTGCCTGATGCGGGCGAGCTCGGTGTCGAGCGCCGCGGGGTCGGTGATGCTGGTCAGATGCGGCCAGTCGCCCTTCAGGTGGCTGAAGAAGCTCTCGACGTGCGCCTGGTCGGTCGGGGTGCCCGGCCGGCCGTGGTGCTGGGCGATCGCCATCAGCGCCATGAACTGGCGGGTGTCGATCGCGGTCATCTCGGCGCCGTTGTCCGACCACGCGACGAGGATCGGGGCCTCCCCGTCGCGCTCGGGCGGGAGCCCCTCGGGTCCGAGCAGGCCCTGGTCCTCGAGCGCTCTGGCGAACAGCAGCTGCGCCTGGGTCGTGGTCTGCTCGGTCGAGAGCAGATAGCCGATCCAGTATCTGGTGACGACGTCGACGATCGCGTAGGCGACCCGCTTGGCGCGGGTGAAGTGGGTCGCGTCCCAGATCCAGATCCGGTTCTTTTCCCACGGAACCTGCGGCATAGCAGGCAAAACGGGTCTCGGTCGGAACGGCTCGCCCGGCAGCGTCACCCTGTGCTTGAGCGCCACCCGCAACAACGTCGAGGGCGACACGAACACCGTCTCGGTGTAGGAGCCGCGGTGCGCGAGCTTGCGATGCGAGCGGTCGACCCAGCCCCAGGTCTCGATCAGATCGAGGATCGCCTGCTCCTCCCAAGCCAGCAGCCCGTGCACCGCGCCGCCACCGGGATCGCGATCCGCCAGCGAGCCCGTCTCCCGCAACCGCGCCCGCCAGCGGTGCGCGCGGATGTCGACGAGGTCGAGCACCCGACAGGCTCTGGCGTGCGCCCAGCCGTCGGCGACGGCCTGGTCGATCAGCCCCAACAGCTCGAGCTTGGTCTGCGCGCTCACCCGCGCGGGGACCGGGCCGAAAAGCCCGAGCGCTGCCTTCCCCGGAACAACGTCAGCTCCACCGCCATCTCCTTCAGCGCCTCCGACAGCCGATCGTTCTCCGCCAGCGCGGCCTCCAGCTCCACCCGCTCGGGCGATGGCACACGCCCCGGCTTCGCCGAGGCGAACGCCGCCAACGCCGCGTCCTTCGCCAACGCCCGCAAGCGGATGATCACCGAAACGTCGACGCCCCACTTTCTCGCAGCGTCTGCCTGCGAGAGCTCCTGCGAGGTGACCTCCAAGAACACCTCCCACTTCTCCTCCGGCGACAGCTGCCGGCGCCTGCGGCGCTTGCCATTCTCCATCACTCCGTCCTCCTGGTTCAGGGCCCCGAGAGCCTCCCAGGATTAGGTTGAAAAACGACCCGACCTCTATCACGAAGTCAGACGCAAACCACATCCGTGCGCCTTGTTGACACTGGGGCGCAACGGTCGATAGCGTACGACGGCCTGCCGAGGAGGTGGTGCCGGTGCGCAGAATTCGGAGGGCTGGATACGTTCGTCGTTTTGGATCGGGACGGGGGGTCGGGCTGGTCGCGATTCTTGGCGGTTTTACGTTGCTCATCAGCCCTGTGCCGGCGCGGGCAGCCAGCCGTTCTAAGGCGACGCCGGTGAGCTGGCTGACGTATGGCTTCAGCGCGCGGCGAACTGGCTACAACTCCAGGGAGTCGATCATCGGTTCCGGTAATGCCGCCAGCCTTCACGAGCTGTGGAGCGTGGACCTCGGTGACGTGATGATCGCCCAACCCGTGGAAGCCGCCTCGGTCAACATCGGTGGCGTGGCGACCAACGTGGTGTACGAGGGAACCGAGCACGGCGACTTCTATGCGATCAGAGCCACGGACGGCGTCGCGATTTGGCACACGAACCTCGGATCGGTTCAGACGACTTGCTACAACATGCCTGACGGGGTGTACGGGATCGGAGGCGCCGCGGCGGTCGCGTTGACCGCTCCGGGGACGGGCATCGTTTACGTCGCGGGCGGTGACGGCTCGGTCCATGCGCTGGATCTCGCGACAGGCGCCGAGCGGCCGGGCTGGCCCGTGAGCGGCGTCTTCACGCCGGCTCAGGAGCACGTATGGAGCGCCGTCAACCTGTTCGCGGGCAAGCTCTACGTCACGGTCGCGAGCCACTGTGACCGTGCCCCATACTACGGAGACACAGTCGAGATCGATGTCCGCAAACACGCCATCATCGGCCGCTTTTATCCGGCTGGTCCTCCCTCGGGGGGCGTCTCGGGCGGTGGGATCTGGGGATACGGTGGCCCTGCGATCGATCCGAGCACCGGGCACGTGTTCGTGGCGACAGGCAACGCCCTAACCGCCCCGGATAACTACCTGTACTCCGACGGAGTCGTTGAGCTGTCACCTTCGCTGGCGGTTCTAGGGTCGAACTCTCCGCTTCTGACCGGCACGGACGCCGATTTCGGGGCGACGCCGACTCTGTTCCGACCTACCGGATGCCCGGTGATGCTGGTCGCGGCCAAGCAGAAATCAGGTGCCCTGTTCGTCTATGCGGCGGGGAACGTGACTGGCGGCTACCGACAGAAGCTGCAGCTGGCCAGCACGAACGACTGGCGGTTCAACGGGGTCCCGGCCTGGGACCCGGCTACGAACATGCTTTATGTCAGTAACTCGACCGACTCGACGGCCGGCCCTTATCTGCACGGAATGGTCGCGCTGAAGGCTGCGGCTGACTGCTCTCTCTCGCTGGCGTGGCAGACGTCGGTGGGGCCAAGCTTCACCAGCGTGTCGTCCCCGACGGTCGCGAATGGAGTGGTCTACTACGGCGACGGCAAAGGGTCCGAGGAGTTTGCGTTGAACGCTGCCACCGGGACCAAACTGTGGAGCAGCGGGACGACGACGGGGCAGCTGTTCGCCGCGCCCACAGTCGTCAACGGCGAGCTGTTCGTGGCTTCCTGGGACGGTCACCTCTACGCGTTCGGTCCGTAGCCACCAGTCACTCGGGCGGGACAGCACCGGTGGCCGTGACGCGACGGCGCGCCGGATCTCGACGACGCTACTCGTTTTGGAACGCAGGAAACACTCGAGCGGCCGGCACGCGAAGCCCCTGTTTATCCGGCTCAAGGCGGCAGTGCGCGACGTTCTGCAACCGGACACATGATCCGGTCCCGGGGTCGACAGATCCGCTCCACCCTGGCGGCGCGGGAACGGGCCGAGGCACCGCAGCACGAAGGTTCTGGCTTCGTCGCCCGTGCGGTCACGCCGGACGTGCTTCTGCTCCGCGGGTCGAGGGACCGGAAGGAGAAGTGCGACCAGGCAGTAGGACCGGCGTCCTCGTGGCCGGGTGTTCGTGGACGCGGCAGCGCCGCGCGCTTGCCGAAAACTCCTGCATCCACCCGACGGCTAGACCATATGGAGGTTGTCGTCCGGCCTGGGCTGTAGATATTGGCCGGTCCCCCCGCGACGCGCTCGTGGGGTGATGTGTAGCCGTGCGGGTGGCACCCCGCGCGGCGCCCACAACCGCATGAGGAGGAACCGACCGTGACCAAGGTTTGCACCTGGGTCGGCTTGGACGTGCATGCCGCGAAGGTCGTGGCGTGCGTCGTGGACGCCGAGTCTGGGGAGATGACTGTGCACCGCCTGTCAGGCCTGACGACCGAGGTGGTGGCGTTCTGCGTGGCGCTGCCGGCGCCGGTGCGCGTCGCGTACGAGGCCGGCCCCACGGGGTTCGGACTTGCCCGCGGGCTACAGGCGGCCGGGGTCGCGTGCGTGATCGCGGCGCCGGGGAAGATCGAACGGCCGGCGCAGGATCGGATCAAGACCGATCGCCGCGACGCTGAGCGACTGGTGCGGCTGCTGATGATTGACGGGCTGCACGCGGTCCGGGTTCCGAGCGGTGAGGAGGAGGCGCTGCGTGACCTGGTCCGCGCGCGCGAGGACGTCCGCGGCGATCTGATGCGCGCCCGGCACCGGATGGGGAAGCTGCTGTTGCGCCACGACGTGCGCTACGACGGCACCAGCGATAACTGGACGCATCGCCACCGCCAGTGGCTCTCGATGGTGCGGCTGCCCGAGCGCGGCGCGCAGGCGACGCTACTTGACTATCTCGGCGCGATCGACACGCTTCAGATCCGCCGTGACCAGCTCGAGGCGACGATCTCAGAGTTGGTCCCGGTCTCGCCGTGGGCCAGCGACATCGCCCGGCTGCGGTGCCTGCGCGGAGTGGACACGCTCACCGCGGTCGGGCTGTGCGCCGAGATCAGCGACTTCGCGCGCTTTGAGCACCCCAAGCTGCTGATGAGCTACGTCGGGCTAGTGCCCTCCGAAAAGAGCTCGGGGCAGACCCGCCGGCAAGGGGCGATCACCAAGTCTGGCTCTCAGCATGCCCGCCGGCTGCTCGTCGAGGCGGCTTGGCACTACCGCCGCCCGCCGCGGCTCGGCACCCGCCTCAAGGCCCGCCAGGTCGAGCAGCCCGCAGCGGTGATCGCGATCGCCTGGAAAGCGCAGCAGCGGCTGCATCAGCTCTGGCGCCAGCTGGACACCCAGCGCCGCAAACGCAAGACGATCGTCGCGGCTGCCGTCGCCCGTCACCTCGTCGGGTTCTGCTGGGCGATCGTCACCGCCGACACCAACGAGCACCCCACCACCTAAACCATCCCCTGTGTCGCATCCCACCCACGACACTCGGTTGAGGAGGCGGCGGAACGCGCCTGGCCACCACCACGCGCGAGAGCACCCGCGACGCTGCTATGAGCAACCGCCCCGGCGGCCACGCTCGACGTTAGTCAGCGGGCTCTCACGACGAAACCCGGTCCTGCGGTACCCAACCCGCGCATATCAGCCTGACCGCGCGTCGCGCATCCGCCAGGACCGCCGCCCCCTCAGCCGAGCCCACCTACCCCGCCACCGAAGACCCAGCCGCCTGAGGTTGACAATCACTCCTCCATATCAGCAGCAGCGTGCAAGCACGGAGGCGCGGTTTTGCCGACGAGCAGGTGTTGATCCGGGCCGCGAGCAAGACCTGCTTTGGGTCGCGCGCGTGTCCTCGTGCGTGTCCCGGATAGCGCCTCCACCGAGACACATCACCGGGCGGGTCTCTTATTGGACTCGTCGATCGCCGCAGTGCTCGGCGGCGTCGCGGGCGGGCCGCCGTCTCGCTGACGGTTCCTTCTGCGGGACGGGTTAGGAGCTGAATGCGTGATTCCATGTCGAGAAGGGCCGGCCGACTTTGCTCAACAGCTGACGGGCCTCGACAGGCGCGGCTCACGACACCAGCAGATCCCGGAGGACGTACTCATGTCGCACATACGACGTTTCGACCATGTCGGCATCACCGTCGCCGACCTCGACACGGTGACGGCGTTCTTCGTCGGGCTGGGCCTCGAGGTCGACGGCCGGACGTTCGTAGAGGGCGAGTTCGTGGACACCGTCATCGGCATCCCCGGCTCCCGAAGTGACATCGTCATGCTGCGGCCGCCCGAGGGAGGTACCGGGCTGGAGCTGTCGAGCTTCGTCCAGCCGGACCACGAGCCAGGGTCGCCCACCGCCATGGCCAACGAACTGGGGCTGCGCAACGTGGCATTCGAAGTCGACGACCTGCAGGCGACGGTCGACCGGCTGGCTGCGGACGGCTACGGCCTGGTCGGCGGCATCGGTCAGTACGAGAACATCTGGCGCATGGCCTACGTGCGCGGGCCAGAGGGGATCATCGTGTCCCTGGCTGAGCGTATAGGCTGACCGCCCCCCCGACTCGCAGCCCGTGCGGCCATGCCGGTGGTCTGCGGCTTGATGACCGGCTCGCGTCATAAGCCCGTATCGCGGTGGCGGCGCGCTCGTCGGTCTCGTGGCTGGGGTTGTCCGAAAGCGGTCGCTATCGATGTGGCGACCACTGCGGGCAGGTGGCTCGTTTGGTCACAGAGCAGCAGCGCGGTCGGCGACCTACCCGCCACGCGTGATGAGGATCTCGAGCCCGAGGTCGGCTTCTGCTCCGCCGGCTCGAACCGGAAGCGGCGGGCGTATGCAGCGGCCGGTTCGTAGCTGTTCCTGGTCGTCCATTTCGATCATCTCGTCGAGGGCCGGCTGGGCCGTCGGTCACGTAGGCGATCCACGTAGGCGATCCACGTAGGCGATCCAGGCGTATCGGCGGCGAGGACTCCGGCGCTGATCCGATCGTTCCTCTGCAGCAGTGATCGCATCGTCGCGCCGGGCTTGCGCAATGCTTGTCCGAGCAGCAGCGTCGGGTGGACGACCCGGGCAGCTCTCGCGTCACCCCGAGCGTGCCTCTATAGGTCACAGCGAAAGCGCCCGCACCCTCCAGAGGCGACATATGGTTTAGCACGGCTGTTGCGCGACGGGCTACATCATGCCCTGACCGCGCGCAGGAACGGCCTCATGGTCTCGGCCAACTCGAGATGCCTTCCCAATTTGCGTCGCCGGCAGCAAAGCGATAGGAGCGCTCGATCGCCTCCCGCGGGCCGCCGACGCGCATGCCGTCGGCGATTTTTGCTCCTACCGTCTGCTTGACCTCCTCGGGGTCGTCGAACCGAGACCAGAATGCCGGCTCATGCAAGATCGCGCCGCTCACCGCTCGGGGATGGCGGAGCATGAGGCAAAGCGCGATGACCCCCGCGAGCGAGGTGCCAAAGACCACTGCAGGCGCCAAGCCGAGCGCCTCGTGCAGCGCCGCGGCGTCGTCCGCCTGCTCCTCGGCTGAGGTCGCAGCCCAGCCCGGCGGTCGCAGGCTCCGTCCGTTGCCACGCCGGTCGCACGAGATTGTGAACTCGTCCGCCAGCAGTTCGGCGAGGCGCTTCAAAAGTCCCCGGCGTCGCCGGTTGCGCCCATGATCAGGAGAAGCGGGGGACCGGCGCCTCGGACCTCGTGGTAAAGCTCGATGCCGTTGACCTCGAGCACGTCATCAGAGCTCGGGACGTGACGCACAGCCAGTTATCCACACTGCTCTTGCGACGCTCCGTGGATAGCGTGGTCCGTGCAGATCTTGTGGGGCGGTTGTGGCCACAAGCACTCATCTGCGTGATTGACGGCGGTCTTGAGTCCGTTGAGACGGTCGCGTCCGCGGCGGATCGGTTGCAGCGATCCAAAATGCGGCTTGCGTGAGGGCCAGGCAGCTCCGCTTGGTGGGCACCGCGCTCGGCGAGGCTACAGAGATGGGGTCCAGACCCCATACGCCGGGGGGACGAACCAAGGGTACGTTGGCGGGGCACACGCTTGCGCGAAGAAAAGGGGCCACAGGATGTACCGAATCGCGAATGGTGACAGCCATGGATCAGGAACGCGCCTCCGTACGGTTTGGGCGCTCGCGATCGCTCTGAGCACGGGGCTCGCCGCTTTGGTGATGCCCACTGCCGCAGGTGCCGTGCACCATGGTGCGCGTTTGCATACGGTTGCCCGTGGTCTCGACAATCCGCGCGGTCTTGCCTTCTTGCCGAACGGTAGGCTGGCCGTGGCGGAGGCCGGTCACGCAGGCGACCTGTGCCTGGCACCTGACCAATGTGTCGGACTAAACGGACAGGTGATTGTGGTCACGCCACGCAACGGCCACCAGACTGTGCTGGCTGCTGGTCTTCCGTCCTTTGGCGCACCGTTCGCTCCCCTTGGCTTGGGAGGGCTAGCGGCACAGGAGCGCCAGCTGTACTCGATCGTCGGCCTCAATCCGCAGGCCTTTGGAAATCCAGCTGCTGACTGCCAGGGCGCACCCGACGTCAACTCCTGTGTCGCCACCCTCACCGCCGTGGTGAACGATGCCGGTGTCTTGAATCGACTGAAGTCGTTGAGGTCGAACCGCGGATCGAAGGACTTCGCCGATGTGGGACGCTTTGATTTTGACTACGCCGCCGCTCATCCCGATCCGGGCAACCCGGAGTATGCCCCTGGTGATGCCAATCCCTTTGGTCTCGCCGCGGGCCCATCCGGTGGCTTCTACGTGATCGACGCCGCGTCAAACACGCTCGACTTCGTCAGTCGGCAGGGGCATGTCTCGGTGCTCGCCTTCATCCCTGATCCTCCTAATCACCAGCCGATCTACGACGCGGCACCAACCTGCGCGGCAGTATTGCCGAGCGGGGATGTGATTATCGGCACCGAATCGAACTCACTGTGGCGCTGGAACGGCAAGATGCTGACCCAACTGCTCTCCGGCGGCAAGGTCGGACAGGTGGTCGGATGCGTTGCCGACGCCAACGGCAATGTCTACCTGGCCAACCTCGCTGCGAAGGTCCGTGGCAGCTTCCCCGACTTCAACGAAAAGCCGTATGACGGCTCGATCGTCAAGGTCACCCCGAAGCTCAAAACCTCCTACATCCTGACGGGCCTGAACTTCCCCACCGGGCTCACGTTGGGCCCTGACGGGCACCTGTACGTTGCGCTCAACGGCCTCTGCCCGGAGGATCTGTCACTGCTCAACAGCCAGAACTCACCGCCCGGCGCATGCCCAGTCTCGGGCGAAGTGGTCAGAATCGAAGGACGCTAAACGCTGAACGCGCCATAGCGGGCGTCCTCGCATAGCCACTGGTGGTGCGCTTGCGCTTTGGGCTTAGGAGCAGCCAGGTCCGGCGGCTCAGACTGCTGCAACCCCTAGTGGACGCGTCCGTAAGTTCTGATCGTTAGGCAGCGAGGGCGAGTTGGGGCTCGTGCTGGTCGATCCGGTCGATTAGGTTGTTGAGGTCGTGGCGGGTGAACGTCCATTCGAACGGACGGGCGATTTGCCGGTAGTGCCCGCCGAAGCTGAGGAGCCGGTCGGCGAGCGCGTCGAGGGTGGCGAGGTCGTTCGGGGTCAGCGCTTTGCGTTGCACGATCGAGAAGTACAGCTCGATCTGGTTCAGCCATGAGGCGTGCACGGGTAGGTGGATCAACCGCGCGGTCGGCCACCGGTCCTGCATTCGTTTGATCGACGTCTTCCCGGCGTGCGAGGAGCCGTTATCGAGGATCCAGTAGACGGTCCGCGCCGACGCGTAAGGCTCGCTGGTCATGACCTGCTCGACGAGCCGACCGAACGGCTCGATCCCGGTCTTTTGCTCGACTCGGTCAAACAGGTTGGCGTGATGCACGTCCCACGCCGCCAGGTACGCGAGCGTCCCGCCGCGCTCATACTCGAACTCGTAACGGCTGCGGCGCCCCGGTCCGGGCGCGCTGGTCTGGTGGCATCGTCCGAGTGCTTGCAACTGGCTCTTCTCATCTGCCGAGATCACATACTCGTCGGGCCGCAAACGCTTGCCCTCGAACACGCGGGCGTAGAGATCCAGCGCTCGCCCGGCCCTTGACGGCGAACTCGGGGTCGCGCTGGTAGATCCAGCACTGCTGCTGCCACGGCTTGATCGCGTCCTCGTGCAACCACCGCCAGATCGTCGACGCCGACGCGTCGGTCACCGCCAACTCGATCACCAGCCGATACAGCTCAGTGCGTGAGAAGCGGCCCAGCGGCAGCCCGTACCGGGCCGGCAGCTCGCACGCGACAGCCTTGACCGCGGCGACCTGCTCCGGGGGGAAAACGGCGCGGGCGACCCGCGCGCGGCTTGTCCTTTAACCCCTCAAGACGATCAGCGAAGAACCGTTTTCGCCACTTCCCGACAATCCCCGCTGTCGTGTCCAACCGCGCGGCGATCTCGGTGTCATGCAAGCCCTCAGCGGCGTACAACACGATCCGGGCGCGCTGCACATCCTGAAACGGCAGCTTCTCCGCCCGAGCCCGACGCGTCAGCTCCCGCCGCTCGTCCTCAGAGAGCTCAATCCGATGCCGTGCCGGGCGTGCCATCGCGATACATAACTTCGTCACCGCCCGCCCGACTCCTTCAACCCAGTTCTACCCCGTACTTCCAGACGCGTCTACTAGCGTCTTGAGCAAGTCAGGCCGGGTTGTTGCTCTCGCCTTGGGCGTGACACCGGCTGCCCCCCAGGGGGCGACTGATCGCGGCCGAGCTCCCACTCGTACTTTCAGCGGTTGTCGCACCCACCGGTCGGACGCTCGCTTCGCTCAGCCACCCGATGAAGGTCGTCCCCAATCGCGCTCTCGGAATCGCCCAGTCTGGAGCGTTCCAAGGAGCTGGCATGCACGGGTGCTCGTGGGCGGTTGCAGAGTCGCGCTCCCCCGCGTTGGCATGGTCGATCGGCGCGTCCATCCCCAGGCACAGGTTGCGCACCGTCCGGGTCGAGCGAATCTTCAGGAGCTCTGCCCTGATCTGCGCGATCATGCCGGTGCCTCCGAGGTCAGTTCGAGGAAGATCTCCTCCGGCACGCCTCCATCGTTGACCAGCTCGTGAACGGGGACGGCGGCAGCGAAGGCGATCTCACCGACCCGCTCGCTCGATGCTCCCTGGACGAGCAGCGCGTGGTCGGTACCCGTCGTCACCTGCAGCGCCTCGTCACGCAGCGCCGTAGTGAGCCGCTGGGGATCGCCACTGCGGACGCGAACCGCGCCGCCGGCACGGGCGGTCATCTCTGCCAGCGAGGACGAGAGCACGAGCCGCCCGCGACTGATGATCAGCACCCGGTCAACCGTCTGCGCGACCTCGGCGAGCACATGACTTGAGATGAGCACCGTGCGACGCTCTGAGGCCAGCCTGCGCAAGAAGTCACGCAGCCAGCGAACGCCCTCCGGGTCAAGCCCGTTGGCCGGCTCGTCGAGAATCAGCAGCTCTGGGTCGCCAAGCAGCGCCACCGCGAGCCCAAATCGCTGACGCATCCCGAGCGAACATCCCTTCACACGCCGCCGGGCGGCGTCACCGAGCTCCACCAGGCGCAACACCTCGTCCGCACGTGAGTCAGGAACATCGACGGCCTGCCCGAGCATCCGCAGGTGATCGCGGCCCGAACGGCCGGGATGGAAATCGGTCGCCTCGAGCACGGCACCAATCCGCAACGCCGCACGCGGCGACTCCGCGTAAGGATGATCGAACACCAGTGCTCGTCCATTCGTCGGCGCCGCCAGCCCCAGGATCATCCGCAGCGTCGTCGTCTTGCCAGCGCCGTTCGGTCCGAGAGAGCCCGTGATCGTCCCAGCCTCCAACGCAAATGACAGATCCGCGACCGCTGAGACCTCGCCAAAGCGCTTGGTCAACGACTCGGCTTTGACGACCGCCGTCATCCGCGTTACTGACCGTTGAACGGCACCGCGAAGTCTTGGTAGGTCTCCTGCCCCGCTTCGCTGGGCAGATAGGTGATTCGCAAGCCCAGATCGGCCGGGCGTACGTCGTGCTTCTGCTCGCTCCAAGCGTGCAGCGATCGTGAGACCAGCTGCCAGTCGGCGGCACCGATCTGCCCATCGCCGATCTTCACGAACGCCTCCTGGTGGGCGGGCTCGGTACGCAGGGTCAGCTCCGGGCAGCGTGCCGAGAGCACTTCCGCCTCGTCTGGTGGGACGGGGCGGCACCACTCCATCGGACCGTCGCTGTCCTCGCTGACCTCACCCCAGTAGATACAGAAAAACGCGCCGGGGCGCCCCTCGATCCGCGGCAGCTGGTAGCGCCGAAGCAGGGCGATGAACTCCTTGCCAAACGCCCATGCCGCCTGCTCGCCGGCGACATTTCGCTTCACGCAGAGTAGGCTGCGCTCGGGAATATCTCTCGTGTTGACCTCGTACATGGCGGACCTCTTTCCGCTCAGTTCGTCGACCAGGTATGCGGCGAGCGCGCGACGGGCCGTGTGCTCGGCGTCGGTTGCTGCCCAGAACTCGCGGACGCGGTCGGCTGCCTGGACCGGCTCAAGCGGCAGGATCGCCTTGATCTCTGCTAGCGGGACCTGCAGCTGGCGCAGCGCCGCGATCAGGCGTGCCTGCGTGAGTTGGCCGGGCTCGTAGAAGCGGTAGCCAGAGTCCTCGTCCACCCGTGCCGGCGGCAGCAGACCCAGCCCGTCATAGAGCCGCAGCGCCTTCGCGGACAGCCGCGAGCGTCTGGCGAACTCTCCGATGCTCATCTGATCCACGTGCTCGCTCCTCATCGACATGACAGTTGCCCGACAAGTCTGCGGCTTCCCCCAAGGTCAAGGTCAAGCCGCCGCGTCGAGGAAACGACGCGACTGGCTCTTGGACGCCGGCTTCACAGGCGTTGAGTTCTGCGACCACGCGGACGAGCCATTGACCGCTCACAGCCGGCGAATGGTCACGCTCGCAACTCTCTCAGGCAGGGTCACGTCGAGCGCCAACCCCTCGGCGCCAAAATCACTGCGCTTCGTCGCCATTCCAGCACCGTCATCCTCATACCCGCTTCCGACCGACGGGGAAGCGCTGGGTTCATCTCTCGCGCCCAGGTCCTGCCTGGGCACCGCGGCGTCGTCCGCAGCCGCGACGCCGGTTGACCCGACTGTCCCAATCGCCCAGGTGCAGGCGTCCGCTCCTCGGCCGGCGGCGCGCATGCTTTGCCACGAACTGGAGCGCGGCGCAAAGATCGCCCGCGCGCTCGCTTGGCGCGAAAAGGAGCCGCGCTCGGAAGGGGATCGATGTGCGGACGTTTCACCGGCACAGGAGCGTGGACGCCCGATCCATCGCGCGAGATCTCGCCGGAGGCGCTATGAGATCTCGGCGCGGGCGTCCGATGACGGCTCCGTCGTCGACGATGGACGCGCGACCACGACCCATCGATGACCGCGGCACCTTAAGCCTCAGCCCGCGGCTCGAGGCCGGGCCGGCGCTGTCGTCTCAATCAGGAACGACTGCCGGACATGTATCTGGTCCGGTTCAAGCGTTCTGGTTGGGGCCTCGAGCGAACAGCCAGGTGCTCGCCAGGCCCACCACGACCGCGACGACCGGGAGCGGGCACCACCAATGCTCCCAAAGAGCCCCGAACCCGTGACTGCTTTCGCGCCCGGACCAGAAAATACCGGCGAGCACGAGGACGGTGCCGACCAAGTAACCAACGCGTCGCACTCGCCGATTGTAGGAGTCGCCCGAGGCGCGTCAAGGAGTGTTGATGCTCCTCACCAGCGTCCTTAAACGCCCCCGGCGTCACGTATATCGAGTTGCGATGCGATCGCGAGCTGCCGTCGCAATTCGCTCGGGTTTAGAAAGCCAGGCCGCGTAGGCGTAGGGGTGGTGGAACACGTCGAGTGCCCGGTCGCCGTCGCGGACCGCCAGCTCGAACGTTCACCGGTTTTGGTGTCGTTGACCGCGAACGACGCGGGGCGGTCGCAAGGGTGCCATAGCAACTGGACGCGGATGCCGTCGCTGGTGCGGCTGTCGAGCTCGCGCGTCATCGTCAGGCCCTCCGCTTAGAGTGGTCCGGGTAGGGCGGGCCGAGATATTGGACCTGTGGGCAGACCATGCTCGCGCTCCTTTCGGCCTGCCTGACCTCTCTGTCTGTATGACGAACGGGACGGCGCGATGTGGACAGCCCTGGGTTCGTCCGGTCGATCTATTCGTATGACCCTACGCGTCCGGACGATGTGACCGGGCGCTCGAGAGAGGACGTTTGGCCGGCTCACGTGTTGCGATCACCGCGAGAGACCAGCGATCCGTGACCAGACAGATTGGACGCCGCGAGCGACGTCGGCATCGACTCGAGCCGACGTCTCGGTCGGAACGAGCGGGCGGGTGCTATGCGCGGCGCTCTGTAACGTGCACTTCGACAGGCTGCTCAGGTTTCTTTCCGTCTTTCTGATCGGCCTGCGATCTGGCAGGGAGGGCGTAGTCGGGATCCGCCAAGCTGGCCTGAAGATCGCGGATGATCGTGCCGAGAAGGCCCGACGCGAGCAGCCCCGGCCCGAGCGGACCGGACGAATTCTCACCGACGGGCGGCAGCTGTCGCAGGGCGGCTCTGGCCAGCGCGGACATACGGCCAAGCTGCCAGCGGATCTCCTCGCTGACAGCCTCCGGCCGGTCGGGGGCGGCCAGTCCAGCCGCCTTGACGGCATACGCGGCAGCACCCAGAGCGTGCGCGGCCATATGAGGGATGCTTGCGGCCTGCCCGGCCGCTCGGGCAGCGGCCACCGCTGCGGGAGCGCTCACCTCACGAGCGGCGGCATGAGCGACGAAACGGCGGCGGGCCTCTCCGACGCCAAGCTCGCCACGGGCAAAGGCCCGTAGGCGGGCGATGGCATCACGAGGGCGGCTATCCGCCGGAGCTTCCGCCTCGAACAATCCCAGCACCCGCTCCGCGCAGTCCGCCGCCCACACCGCGACGATCCGCCGGTCAGCTTCGCTCAGCGTCTGCGGAGAACCCACACGCAGATTCTCCCGCGCGTTTCGGCGCCCGGGCGCTGCATGCCGCGGATCGGCAGCCGGAAGCCGTCAAGCGCCTCGCAGGGCGGCCCGCGCGAAGTCCCGCCCCGTCGCGGATGGGGACCGCTCAACGCATGGCACCCAACCGTGCCCGCCGACCGACATGCCCGTCGGGCTCTCTCTCGCGCATGAGGCGTCCGATGACTTTCGCGAGGAGCCCTGGCCATACGAACACCTGGGCGCTGCCGACCGCAACGATCGCTCGCGGAGGCTGGCGCCAGCCGCGAAAGCGGAGCGTGTTGTCTGATCGCGTCCCTGCTCCTCGCGACGACCGCGCCTACTCGGGCAAATGGCGCCGGCGCTGGAGCAAGCGCCCTCCTCGCCGCGCGTTGAGGGTCGCTCGGCGAATCGGTCGCAACGCCCTGCCGTGAGGAAGCAGACGACGCCGAAGCAAACAGGATCGGGCGCTCACGGTTGCTCGAAGCAGAAGCGAGCAGTTCGTGTGCGCGAAGCCGCCATGTGCTTCCGGTCGGTCAGTAAGGTCCGGTGCGATGCTCACGACCGTCAGCTCGTCCGGACGTGGCGAGACGGTGACCCGCCTGCTTGATGCCATCTCGCAAAAAGGGCTGACGGTGTTCGCGCAAATCGATCATGCGGCGGCGGCACGTGAAGCGGGGATGGACCTGCCCGACGAGGTGGTCATCGTGTTCGGCAGCCCACGCGCCGGCACGCCGTTGATGCAAGCGGATCCGCGGGTCGGAATCGAGCTCCCGCTCCGCATGCTCGTCTGGAATCAACGCGGGCAGACCATCGTTGGCTACAACGATCCGAAGGGCCTCGCCGGCGCCTACAACCTCACGACGCAGGCCCCGACGCTCGATGCGATGTCGTCGTTGCTCCAAGCGCTCGCGGACGACGCCGCCGGGAAGCCTCAGCACCCTTAGGGATCCGCGTCCAAGAGAACCAGCCGAGGCTGCTTTCCGCGCGCTAAGGGCACTCCGCCCTGAAGTAGCCGAAGGACCGTGGCACCGGCAAGCAGGACATTGTCGGGTGGGGGAGCGGGCCGGGTCCTGACGAGGCTAGATTCGCACAACGCCGCCCGGACAGCGGCTCCGTTTTCGCACCAAGTGGGGATCCCTCTGCCCGAGGGGAACGCCGCGGACCGGGTGGCGCCACCCCAGTGGGGACGGCGCCATGTTGCGTCACGCAGGGCTTTGGACGCGCCTACTGCAGGAGTCCGCGGACAACACCCCAGAGCTGGTTATCGGGCAAGGTGCGCTCGTGGCAGCGGAACTGCAGGTGGCGGAGGCGGATCGGCGGAAGCGTCTCAGTCGTGTCGACGTGGCGCGGGTAGCTCATCGCGAACGGGCGGAAGAAGTCGCGCGTGGCGCCACTGACGATGGGGAACAGATGGGCGGCCGCGGTTGCGGGTGAGAGCGTGGTGCCTGCACGGTCGTAGTTCGCCGCCGCCGCTAGCGACTCGTCGGCCGACTCGTTCCAGATCGCCGTACGGTCGCCAAGACCGTCAGCTGCCGCGTGGATCCGCACACAGATTTCTGAAGCGGTCGTCGCATGACGGGCGAGCAGGTAGATCGCGTCGGCCGCCTGCTCGTCGGAATGGATGGGGTGTTGTGCCCTCCATTTCGCCGTGCGACGCGAGGTCGCACGCATTGAGTGAACTATCGGATTGGAGATCGACGGATGTGAGTTGAGCGGTAGTTCCAGGTCCGTGCTCGATGGCCTGTCCCCGCCCCTGACGTGCGCTGCCGGTGACGGCGGGGTGCGAAGCTCAGGGGAAAGCCGAAGCGCTGCCGGTTCCACCCCTGGGGGCGCGGGCGAGGGGAAGACCGGACGGGTGAACGTGAGTAAACCCTTGTTGATGGCCCGTGAAGGAGAGCCTCGCATGGTGGGATGTCGTGGCGGGGTTTAGGGACTGGCCGCTGGGAAGCGGCGGGTGCCGGTCGGGGAGGCGACCCGGCCGGGTGAGCACCATCGTCCTCGGGTTATGGGGGGCACCCACCCCGGTCGCAGCTCGTGCGTGCGGAACGCGGTAGCCCCGTCGGGGTCCGGGCGGTTGGTCTTGCCCGGTAAGCCGACCGTAAGGAAGGCTCAATCCCCTGGTGGGAATCGGATGATCGAGAAGCGAATGCCGGCGGCCGAAAGGCAGCAGGAAACTGGGACGTGAATGGCTGGCTCCTCCGACCGGTCGTCCCGGATAACTGGCCGGATACCGGGCCTGGTGCCCGGACCCGAAAGGGTGCTGACGCGGTCAGGTGAGCCTGTGGAGAAGAAGATGACCGAAGCCCCGGAACCGAAGGACAAGCTGGACGCCGCGACGGCCCCGGCCGTGGTGGTGAGCGGACCAGAGGACGACGCCCTTCGCTGGCGCCAGGTCGACTGGCGGCGGGCGGAGGCAGACGTACGGCGGTTGCGGCAGCGGATCTTCACGGCATCGAAGGCGGGGGACCTTCCTAGGGTCCGCCGGCTGCAGAGGTTGATGCTCCGCTCACGCGCGAACGCGCTGGTGAGCGTGCGGCGGGTGACGGAGCGCAACGCCGGTCGTCTGACGGCAGGCGTGGACGGCGAGGTCGTGCTGACCCCGGAGGCCAAGATGCAGTTGGTCGACAGGGTGCAGCACAACGCCGAGCCGTTCAAGGCCGCGCCCGTCAGGCGGGTGTACATCCCGAAGCGGGGCAGCACCAAGCGCAGGCCATTAGGGATTCCCGTGATCGTCGATCGGTGCCATCAGGCACGGGTCCTCAGCGCGTTGGAGCCCGAGTGGGAGGCGCGGTTTGAGCCGAAGTCCTATGGATTCCGGCCCGGCCGCGGGTGCCAAGACGCGATCCAGGCCATCTACACAGTCGCCAAGGGCAAGAGCGCGAAGCGACTGTGGGTGCTGGACGCGGACCTGGCGTCGGCGTTCGACCTCATCGCCCACGATCACATTCAGACGATGATCGGCTCGTTCCCCGCCAGGGAAATGATCCGCGCATGGCTGAAGGCTGGCGTGGTCGAGCAAGGTCGGCTGCATCGCACCGAGGACGGTGTTCCTCAGGGCGGTGTGATCAGCCCGCTGCTCTTGAACGTTGCTCTGCACGGGATGGAGCACGCCGCCGGAGTCCGTTATCGCCCGACCGGCAACCGTGCCGGATGGACGATGAAGGACTCGCCCGTGCTGATCAGATACGCCGACGACCTCGTCGCTCTCTGCCACACCGGGCAGGAAGCACTCGAGGTCAAAGCGCGGCTGGCCGCATGGCTGGCGCCCAGGGGTCTGGTGTTCAACGAGGACAAGACGCGCGTCGTCTCCCTCGACGAGGGCCTGGACTTCCTGGGGTTCAACGTCCGCCGCTACCGCGGCAAGCTGCTGATCAAACCGAGCAAGGCGGCGATCAGACGGATCCGGGAACGACTCCGAGACGAGCTGCGCTCCCTGCGCGGGAGCAACGCCGTCGCGGTGATCAAACGGCTCAACCCGATCATCCGGGGATGGGCCAACTACTACCGGACACACGTGGCGGCCGAGATCTTCGACAAGCTCGACCAATACCTGTGGCGGCTCACCTACAAGTGGGCCAGGTTCAGTCACGCGAACAAGTCGGCGTCCTGGGTAACCGCCCGGTACTTCGGCAAGTACAACAAGGCCAGGAAAGACCGGTGGGTGTTCGGCGACCGCCACAGCGGCTCCTACATGCACCGCGTCTCCTGGACTGGCATCGTCCGACACCAGCTCGTCAAGCAGGGAGCGTCCCCCGACGACCCCGCGCTTGTCGAGTACTGGGCCGAGCGAAGACGCAAACCCGTCCTGCCGATCAACAACACCAGCCTGCGGCTCCTCAAAGCCCAGAACGGATGCTGTCCGATCTGCAAGACCCCGCTCTTCGCCGAGCAGCCACAAACCCCAAGCGATTGGGAGCAGCGGCTGACGAGCACTCGCAAGACGATCACGATCGTCAAGCCGGTGACCGGCACGCCGGACACGGCTGACCACCGTCTCATACACGCCGAATGCAACGGCCCGGCACTCCTGCCCGCCCACCAGCCATCAGGGCCTGCTTGAGCCGTGTGCGGGGAAACTCGCTCGCACGGTTCTGAGGGGGCACCGGCGCGGCAACGCGCCGGAGCTACCCGCCATCCACGCCTGCGCCGCCTGCCACATCTCCGTGACGGTGCTCCGATCGGACCGAGCAGCGCCGCCCACGAGAAGATCGAGCGGGCCCTTGCGATTGCGTTTGCTCCAACTGATGTCGAGCCGCGGAGCGCTCAGTCCTGCGCCACGTAGCACAGACCATGCGGTCTGCGCCCGATGCGTCAGGTGCTGTCCCTGCTCGTCCAATCCAGTTATGCGCTGCAGCACATAACTGCTTCTATGCGCTGCGTCCGGTTATGTGCTGTGGGCGCTTGGAGCGAAGCGTTTTGGCTGCTCAGGACGATTTAGGCCAATGAGTTACAGCACATAATCGCCCGGCCTGCGTCGAGGCTTCTTGTCTTTCGGTTCCTCGATTGATGGGAGGCGTTGATGGCTTCACGGTTGTGGGTCCCAGTGGCCTCCGGGCCGCTGGCGCCGTATGCGGCGGGCTATGGGTCGTGGCTGGCGGCGCGCGGGTATTCGCGGTGGACGGTCAGCCACCGGTTGTGGCAACTGGATCTGTTGAGCCGCTGGCTTGAGCGCGAGGGCTTGTCGCTGGGCGAGCTGACGGCAGAGCGCGTGAGGGAGTTCTTGGCGGCGCGTCGGGCGGCTGGCTATTCGTCGTGGCTGTCGGAGCGGAGCACGGCGCTGCCGCTCGAGTACTTGCGCGAGCTCGGGGTCGTGCCGGCGGAGGTGGCGGCGATGGCGATGGAGGATCCGCTCGAGCGGCTGCTGGTTGATTACGGCCGGTATCTGCTGGATGAGCGGGGGTTGACCGAGCACACGGTGTTCGCTCGGTATGTGCCGGCCGCCCGGCTGTTTTTGGCAAGCAGGGTCGGCTCGGATGTGTCGGCGCTGGCGCGGTTGAGCGGCGGCGATGTGAGTCTGTTCATGGCGGCCGAGTGTCCGAAGCGCAGCGTGTCGGCGGCCAGGGATCTGACGGGCGGGCTGCGGTCGTTCCTGCGTTACCTGTATCTCACCGGCCGGGTCCCGACCGCGCTGGTGTGGGCGGTGCCGACGATCGCCGATCTGCGCGACAGCTCGCTGCCGCGCGGGCTGGAGCGGTCGGTGGTCAAGCGGCTGCTTTCGAGCTGCGATCGGCGGCGGACGGTCGGCCGGCGCGATTACGCGATCTTGCTGTTGCTGTTCAGGCTGGGGTTGCGCGCCGGCGAGGTCGCAGCGATCACGCTGGATGACATCGACTGGCGCTCGGGCGAGCTGCTGGTGCGCAACGGCAAGGGGCGGCGCGAGGAGCGCCTCCCGCTGCCTGCCGATGCCGGCGAGGCGATCGTCTCGTATCTCAAGCGCCGTCCGCAGACCGGGGAGCGGGCGTTGTTCTTGCGGGTCCTCGCGCCCGCGGGCGCGATCCGCGGAAGCGCCGTCTCAGCGGTCGTGCGCTTGGCGTGCAAGCGGGCGGGGTTATCGCCGTCGGTCGGTTCGCATGCGCTCAGGCACACCGCCGCGATCGAGATGCTCAGGGCCGGCGCGACGCTGGTGGAGATCGGCGAGGTGCTGCGTCACCGGGAGCCGCGCACCACCGCCCGCTATGCGAAGGTCGACCGGAAGACGCTCAGGCGACTCGCGCGGCCGTGGCCGGAAGGCGGTGCGGCATGACCTCGCTGCGCCAGGCGCTTGCCGACTATCTGCGGATCCGCCGCCGGCTCGGGTTTCAGCTCAACACCGATCAGCGGCTGCTCGAGAACTTCGTCGAGTTCATGGAGCAAGCGGGGGCCAATCGGATCACCAGCGAGCTGGCGGTGAGGTGGGCGATGCTGCCGCACGACGCCCACCCGCACCGGTGGGGCCAGCGGCTCACGATCGTGCGCGTGTTCGCCCGCTATGTGGCCACGCTCGACCCCTCAAGCGAGGTCCCGTCTGTCGATCTGCTGCCCGCACGCCGCCCGAGGGTGGCGCCATACATCTACTCGCCAGCGGAGATCAGCGCGCTGATGCAGGCAGCCGGGCAGCTGACGCCGCCGGTGCGCGCCGCCGTGTTCCGCACGGTGATCGGGCTGATGGCCACCACCGGTCTGAGGCTCGGCGAGGCGCTCGGCCTTGACCGCCACGACGTCGACCTTCGCGGTGGGGCGTTGCACGTCCGGGCCGGGAAGACCAAGCAGCGCGAGGTGCCGCTGCACCCGACCGCCACCAGAGCGTTGCGCGAGTACGCGCGCCAGCGTGACCGCCTCTGGCCGAATCCGTCCTCGCCGGCGTTCTTCCTCAACACCCGCGGGCGCAGGATGGCCAACAGCGACTTCAACACGCAGTTCGCCAAGCTCATCAAGCAGGTCGGCCTGGAGGGAGCAGGCGAGCGCATACGCCCAAGGCCGCACGACCTCAGACACACGATGGCGGTCCGCTCCCTCCTTGACTGGATCGAGGCGGGCGAGGACGTCGACCGGCGGATGCCAGAGCTCTCCACGTTCCTCGGCCACGTCCAGCCCGAGTCGACCTACTGGTACTTGCAGGCGGTGCCGGAGCTGATGGCGCTGATCGCCGCCCGGATCGGGCGGCTGCCGGAGGTGCTGCCATGACGCTGTTGGCGCCGACGCTGCAGGCGTTCTTCACCGAGCGGATGATCACCCAGCGCGACTCCAGTCCGCGCACGATCGCGGCCTACCGCGACACCTTCAGGCTGCTGCTCACGTTCGCGTCGGAGCGGACCGGCAAGCAGCCGTTCCAGCTGGACATCGACGATCTGGACGCCGAGCTGATCGGCTCCTTCCTCAACCACCTCGAGGCCGACCGCGGGAACAGTGCCCGCACCCGCAACGCCCGCCTCGCGGCGATCCACTCGCTCTACAAGTACGCCGCGCTGCGTCACCCCGAGCACCTCCAGACGATCGGCCGGGTGATGGCGATCCCGTTCAAACGCCACCAACGGTCCGGGCTCACCTACCTCAACCAGGATGAGATCAAGGCGCTGCTCGCCGCGCCCGACAGAGACACCTGGCTCGGTCGGCGTGACCACGCGCTGCTGCTGTTGGCTGTGCTCACCGGGGTGCGTGTCACCGAACTCGTCACCCTCACCATCGGCGACGTCACCCTCGGCAACGGCGCGCACATCAAGATCAAAGGCAAAGGACGCAAGAGACGCGCCGCGACCCTGACACCCGAGACCGTCACCGTCCTGCGCGTGTGGCTCACCGAACGCCAAGGCCAGCCGGAGGACCCGCTGTTCCCCACCCGGCAAGGACAGCCGCTGACCCGCTCCGGCGTCCGTCAGCTGCTCTCCAAGCACATCACCACCGCGGCCGCCAAGTGCCCGTCGCTGAACGACAAGCCGGTCAGCCCGCACACACTTCGGCACACCAACGCGATGCTGCTCCGGGCCGGCGACATCGACATCGCCACCATCGCCCTGTGGCTCGGGCACGAGAGCATCAAGACCACCTACATCTACCAGCACGCCGACCCCGCCCTCAAACAACGAGCCGTCGACCGAATCGCCCCACTCGGTGCTCGCCCCGGCAGATATCGGCCGTCCGACGCGGTCATCGCGTTCCTCGAAGGCCTCTGATTATGTGCTGCGATCCACCACACTAAATCGCGCTGAGCAGGAAAAAACACGCCGTCAAGATTCGTGCAGCGCATAACCGGACGCAGCGCATAGGAGCGAGAGCGCCGCTGTGATGGATCCGCGCCGCCGGGTCTACCTCATCAACGCAAGATCAGGAACGTAGGCAGATACGAAGTCACTGCTCCGCTTGATAGCGGAGTCGGGGTTGCGGTTGCGGGCAATGCTCAGGGCGGTCGACTGATTATGCGTAATATCACAATTGAGCGCTCCGCCAGTGCGGGACAGTGGAGTGGCACACCTGGACGCGCAGACGCGAATACGAGCGCTGAGTTGGTAAACCGCCAAGGAGGATCCCATGGCAGACGGTGACAATCTGATTCTCGGCAACGACAACAATGCAGAGTCGCGGACGTCCCTAAATCGCACAGGGGACGATTCGCCTCTCTATGGGTTACACGTTCAGGCCCTGGACGGCCATGGCGTGGGAGGTGTCAGCGGCGTGGGGTTCGGCGTTGAAGGTATCAGCACATCCGGGCCCGGCGTGCAGGGAAGCAGCACCTGGGACGATGGAGTCGTCGGCGAAAGCGCAAACCGCAACGGCGTCGGCGGCGGCAGCAACAGCGGCACCGGCGTGCTCGGCACGAGCTTTCAAGGCGGGGGGGTGGAGGGCGTTTCCTTCGGCCCGGGCGCAGGCGTCACCGGCGCCGCGGAAGGTTTGGGATCAGGTCCGGGGGTTATCGGTCTCAGCAACACGTCTTTTGGCGTTCGTGGTCAAAGCGGCTCCGCTGTCCTGCTGCCACCGGTAGGAGGCGGACCGGAGTTTCAGAAATGCGGAGTTCAGGGCAGCTCGGACGACGGCACCGGGGTACGCGGCGACAGCGCCGAACACGTAGGCGTGCGCGGCAGAAGCTTTGCCGGCGATGGAGTGTTCGGATCCTGCATGGATCAGCCCAAAGGCGCGAAAACCAAGGGAAACGGCATACACGGCACCGCGCCCGGGCCGTCCAATGCCGGTCAAACGGGTCCCTTTGCCGGCTTTTTCGAGCATGACGTAAAAATCACAGGCAAACTCTATGTAGGCAATATGCTCGTGGCTCATCCTCTGGTCGTGCAGGTCCCGCTGACCTTCGCCGCCGGCCTGGTGGATCTGGACGACAACGGAGAAGCCGTCGTCGAACTCCCTACGGGCCTGGCGAATCTGCACACGAACTTCAGATATCAGCTCACCGCGGTCGGCGGTCCTGCACCGAACCTCCACGTCGCCAAACAGATTCGCGGCAACAGCTTCAAGATCGGAGGCGGTAGCGGAAAACTGAAAGTGTCCTGGGAGGTCGGCGGCGAGCCCAAGGACAAACCTGCGGCCACTAAGCGGGTCACCGAAAAGCCCTTCGACGAGAAGCTCGCGCAGGAGCACAGACGCTGGTCCGAAAACCTCTCGCAGCAATTGAACGAGATAAAAAATCGAATGCAGCACCTACTCAAGAGCTAACGCCAACCCGTATCATTCGCTGACGACCGCGCCTCGGGGTGGCGCGGGACGGGGGACTGTCCGGCTGAGCTCGGAGGCTCGGGCCCGCTGAAGGACCAGTTCCCAAGCTCAGGAGGTCACCTTGCGGCTGGCACGGTGGCCGCGATTTCGGATAGACGTGATGGCGGAGAGGGGTTGGTGTCGCACGCGGGCAGCGCCCTGCTGGCGCAGGTCGGCGACAGACGGGGCTGACGCGGGCGCTGACGCGGTGTCTGGTTGGCGTGAAGCAGCGCCGCTCGGGACACGATCCCGGTCGGGTCGTCCGGACCTGGCGGTGATGCTGGCCGAACGGCGGCGAGTGTCTGCTGGATCTTGGCGGGCTGCGCGATCAGGAGCCGCTGTTCGGCGCGGCCGCGTCGAACGCAACGGCGTTCCGGGTGGTCGAGCGGATCGCGGGTGGCGCCCGGCGACGTCATGCTCGCGGCAATCAAGGGGGAACCGGTATCTGGGGGGAAGTGACCGAGATCAAGCACGGGGTGGTCTACTTCATGCCCCTCTGTGCGGCGACCGGCTGGTGACACGCCAGTGCCCGTGAGATGTCGGCCACTGGCGCAAGGCCGCCGGTCGTGACGACGGCCCCGAAATGCCCGCCGTCGTATCCAAGGAGCAGCCCTCGCTGCCGGATCGCACACGTACCTTCGTCTCGTGCCTCACCCAGAGCCGATGCTCAGCGTCTCCGCCGCCGCTGACCCGACGGCGGACGGTGGGTGCTCCAACCCAAGTGGGACGGTTAGGTCGCTTCTCGGGACGTGTCTCACTAGGGGCTGCTATCCCGGCGTGTCGTGATTTATCGCAAAGTGCAAGAACTTCTACGACTCGCCTCACGCCAAGCCCGGGCGCCATGCCCGTCGCCGGTGTGGGAGTGTCTGTTCTGTCGGCAGTGCGTCGTGACTCCGACGAGAAACTGCCGAATCTGCTGAAGCTTCAGGAGCTCCCGTGAGCGTCGTGCCGGTCAAGGTTCCGGCTCGGCGGCGATCGGTGTTCGACGAGGACTTCGACGTCATGTCAGGCTACCGACTGAGCTATTCCGGCGCGTTTCCGACGGTCCGGTTCGCGGCGACGGTGTGGGACTTCACCTCGGTGCCGGACATTCCGAAGGGCCTGGCACGCGCCTACCTGGTCATCGACTGGAATCGGGTGGACTCGCGCTGGCGACTCCTGGTCAAGGAACTACTGGCGGCGATGCTGTGCCCGCTTCATCCCGCCGTCGTCGCGCTGCCTCAGCGCCGGCAGTGGCCGCTGCCGTTCATCAGTCTGCGGATGACCGTGTCGCAGGTGAGCCACTGGCTGGAGTGGCTGGACGGCGAGGGCATCGGCAGTCTCGACGCCGTGACCCAGCAAAGCTGCGACGGCTACCTATTGCAGTTCGAGCACCAGTCGCCGGGCTACCGGATGAACCGGGTGATCGCGGTGGGCTGGCTGCGCCACTACGCGCCCGTGCTTCTCAGAGGGCTACCGCGACGTATTCATGCCGTGGGGCCGGCGCAGCAGCTCCGAGGTCGCCGGCTTCACGACGGGCGCGAACAAGACGCCGCCGATCCCCGATCAGGCACTGCACGCCATGCTCACGGGGGCGCTGTTCCTTCTCGGCCGTCCCTGCCGAGGATGTGGTCGCCGCCACAGCGGAGGCCCGTGCGTTGCCCCGGTCGAAGAGTGCCCCGTTCTCCGTGGAGCGGTTCAACGAGGGCGTGGCCAAACTCGCTCGAGACCACGTCGCGAGGGGCGTCCCGCTGCCGCGCTCCCCCTACTCGGGTCAGGACCCGCTCAGCCAGATCAACCTCGTCTGCTGGCTCGCCGCGCCGGTGTCAAGCCGGTGTCGCCCGACGCGATCAAACCCGAGACGCACAACGCGCTACTGGAGGCCATGGACCGTGTCGGTATCGCAGCAGGCGGGCTGCTGGCCATGCCGTCGATCGTCGACACGCCGACCGGGCCGCGGATGTGGACCGATCTCTTTGACGGTCGCAGTCACCGACCCCTCCTGACGGTCATCGCCGGGGCGTGCACCACGGTCATCGCCGCCCTCTCGGGATTGCGCGAGTCCGAGCTGCACGAGCGTGGCGTCGGCTGCGTCGAGCGCATCGACCTGGGCGACGGCCAGGTCAGATGGCGCCTTTGCGGCAAGGTCATCAAGCATCGCCCCCACGGCGGCGACCCCGAAAGCTGGACGGTCATTGAAGAGGTCGCACAAGCCATGAGGATCCAGGCGCGGCTGGTCTCCGCCGGAGCGGATCGGCTGTTCGCGTCCGATGTCCTTGCCAAGCCGTTCGCGGTGAAGGGCTCGCATTGACGGCCCTGATCGGCAACGCACCGACGGGGCACGGCCGGCTCAGCTCGCTAAGGCCGGCGAGGACGCGGCGGGTCGAGCGGGACATGTTGCGGAACTGGTCGTCACCGAGCACCCGCGCCGGTTGAGGCGTTGGCAGCGCCCTGATGGATCGGGCGAAGCACGCGGCGCGCGAGCAGTCCCGGTGCTGCCGAAGGCCCTGGATGGCTGGGGGATCCAGCGTCCGATCGACGACACGGACATCGTTGGACTCCAAAACCTCACCGGTACGGCCCTCCTGACGCGAGGTTACGAGAAGTCAGTGCGCAGCCATCGTCGAAAGCGTCGATCCGGCGCGGGAGCAGCAACCCGCGAGATCAATCGGGGTCCGGTCGCTCTAATTGCCGGAACCTACGGACCCGATCACTAACGACTGCCGCGTTGCGTCGAGAGCAGCGCAACCGCACATACGACGGCCGGAGCATTAGCGCGACTCCTTTGGGTGTAACGATGGCTGCCGGCCGGGCCACGGAGTGACGTAACGGCCCGGGGCGGGGTAGATGGCGCGAGTGTCTCGAACTGCCGCGGCGTCGAACGGGACTTGGAGGAGGTGGCTCAGAGCAGCCAGCGGGCGCAGAACCGCGTTCCCGTTGCCGCCGTGGCAGTCGCCGAAGGCGCCAACAGCGCACAGCAGCTGCACGCCCAGCACGCCGAACAAGGTATCGCCGCGGTGCGCGGCGCAGTCCTGGCCGACGGGGAGACCGTGTGGAGCGACGGT
Organism: uncultured Solirubrobacterales bacterium; assembly: GCA_963723675.1. Taxonomy (GTDB): domain Bacteria; phylum Actinomycetota; class Thermoleophilia; order Solirubrobacterales; family Solirubrobacteraceae; genus Palsa-465. The sequence goes on from CAVRRW010000002.1 coordinate 140,370, forward strand.
CAGTCGGCCGGACCGATCGGCGTTGCCTCGGAAGCAATCCGGCGCGGTGGCGGGCAGAGCTGCGTCCTCGAGGTCGCCGTTTGTTGGGTTCTCGAAGAACCCGTCGTTGCGCAGCTCGTTGTCCGCGATCAAATTGTCCGATGCATTGAAGAAGCACGTATTGCCCGGGAGGGCCCGCCCCTGTTGGCAGTCGGCGTTTGGAAACCCGCCCGAGCCGGTGCTCACGAAGACCGTGGTCACGATGCCGTAGGAGCCCTGGTTCGACACGTAGTTGGCGAACACGAGATCGTGCCTTCCGCCGGCGATGTCGATCCCTGCCCCAAGGAACACCTCGGCTGCCTCGGGGGATACGTCGGAGTTGTTGTTCGCCTGCACCGTGTTGTGTTCGATCACCGTGCACCTTTCGGGCGCGAATGGCTCCGGCCCGCGTACACCTGGTGGGCACGCTCCGTCTTGTGGCGGTGGGGCGTCCTCGTTGTTCTCCGATGCGAGGTTGACCCCGGCGCCGTTGTGCTCGAAGACCGAGTGCTTCAGGAGGAGGCGCCCACCGGCGTCGGTCGCCGAGAAGCCGATCACGTTGTGCTTTGCGGTGTCGTGATCGAATGCTGCCTTGCAGTCCGGACAGGCGGCGATGTGGAATCCTGAGTCGGCCATATTCGACGCGAAGCTATGAATGACAGTGCCCGGGCCGGTGACATTTGAGATTAGGACACCGGCATCGGCAGCCATCGGAACCGGTGGCGTCCCCTGCGATGGACTGGCGGCTACTGGGATGTAGGTCGACGTCGTCGTGACGTTGGCGACGTGATAGGACGCGAGGCCCGTCTTCCCGGTGGCTGCTCCTCCGTTGAACCAGACCTGGTTGCCGAATTCGTTCGCGCTAGCGGTCCCGACGAAGTTGCAGACCGTGAGGTTCTCGACCGTGACGCCACTCGCGCGGACTTCGATGCCGTTGCGACCGTTGATCAGCACACCATTCGGCCGGTGGATCACTGGACCGAAGTTCTGGAAGCGGGGGTCCGGGTCGCATGGCGACGCCGCTCCCGGCTTCGTCCCGTCGACGATCACCGTGTTACGGTCAACGCCCTCGACCGTGATGTCGCGCGTCCTGACCCGGACACCGACCCCGGAGCTGGGACTCTCGTGGTAGTCGCCAGCGGCGATGAGGACACGGTCACCCGGCCGAGCGACGTTGACGGCGGCCTGAATCGTTCGATACGCGTAATGAACGCTGGGCCAATGGCCCACATAGAGCACGGTCGGGTGGCGCCTTGATGATCCCCAGGCTGTGATCGCGACCACAGACAACAAGCAGACGGACATCAGCGGCAGCAAGCGTTTCATCGGATTCCTTCCAGGTCGGGTCGGACCAAGCTACGCCGAGGCGTCCACGGTGTCGTCGGCGCAGCGGCGGATTCCGGCCCGACTCGCGGCCGACCAATCAGTCTTGCGGCGTACGCCCATCGTTCTTCCGATGTACCGGCGAGATGGCAGGCGTCGACACTGGTGCGGTGTCTGTTTCCAGCTGCTTGACCGGGCGGGATTTACCATTACCCCTAGTCGTCGATACCGGAGGGTGCTGGCTGATCGCTATGAGTAGGCGCTCGGGAGATGTGCGTTGTTGACAGTCTCAAGCAGGTAACCCCGGAGCTCCGGAACTGCACTCACGCGGTTCTATGACCGGGACATTCCATAGAGCTACCTCTATTGAACCGAGGACATCCGGCTATCGATACCTGATTACACCTGGACCCGCCCCCCCTCCAGCGGGCTCGGGCCGTTTCGCCGCCTCACGACGTCGGGCGACCACCATCCCTGTTCACGTCACGCCCGCTCGCCGAAAATCCGGTCGAAGGGCCAGCGACTGAAACCTGAGAGCGTGGCCTGCCGATTCGCACGCTCGGAGTTGCGCTACCCACCCTGTGGAGTGCTGCCGGCCAGATGAAAGAAGGCAAGGAATCATGTCGGGGCGCCTGGTTGCACGAGGCCCTCCTCGTAGGCGAGTACAACCGCTTGAACACGATCGCGGAGGTCGAGCTTTGCGAGGATCCGGCTGACGTGGGTCTTGACAGTGGCCTCGCTGAGGTACATGTCGGCGGCGATCTCGGCGTTGTTGCGTCCGCGCGCGACTCGTGTGAGCACCTCGAGCTCGCGCGCGGTGATCCCGGAGAGCCTGCCTGCTGCGTCCGCGCTGGTGGGGTGGGGCTTGGCGTAGCGCTCGATCAGTCGCCGGGTGATCGGCGGGTCGAGCAGCGCATCGTCGTTGCCGGTCGAGCGGACGAACGAGAGCAGTCGTTCGGGTGGCGCGTCCTTGCGCAGGAATCCCGTCGCGCCCGCCTTCAGCGCGTCGTAGACGTACTCGTCGACGTCGAACGTGGTGAGCATGATCACCCGCGCCCGGTTGGAGCTCGAGGCAAGGATTTGGCGGGCGGCCTCCAGGCCATCGAGGTTCGGCATTCGAATGTCGAGCAGGACGACGTCTGGAAGGAGTCGGGTTGCGGCCTCAACGGCCTCTAGGCCGTCGCTGGCCTCGGCGACGAGCTCGAGGTCGTCCTGGGCGTCGAAGATCGTCCGCAGGGCCGCGCGCGCGAGCGCGTCATCATCGGCGATGAGCACACGGGGGCTCATAGGCCGCCCGACTGAATCGGGATACGGGCGCGGACTACATAGCCGTAATCGGCTCCCGGGTGAGCTTCGAGTGTGCCCCCGTACATCGCCGCTCGTTCTCGCATCCCGACGATGCCGCGGCCGGCGGGGACGTTGCGCTCGGGGTCACCGTTCGACGTTCCGTGGTCGAGGATCTCAAGCTCGACGGCCGCGTCGGCCCAGCGCAATACCACGCGAGACGGAGCGCCGGCTGCGTGCTTGAGCACGTTCGTGAGCGATTCCTGGACGATGCGGTAGACGGCGATCGCCACGCCGCCGGACACAGCACGCGGCCTGCCCTCGACGCATAGCTCGATAGCCATGCCGGCCTGACGGACGCGATCGACCAGCGAAGGGATCTCCATGATGCCCGGCTGCGGTGAAAGCGGCGCGTCACGGTCCTCGTCTGAGAGCAGGCCGAGTAAATGCCGGAGCTCCTCGAGCGCCGCGCGGCCGCTCGCCTCGACCGACTCGAGCAGCGCCCGCGAGCGCTGCTCGTCCTTGGTGATGATCTGCCGCGCGGCGCCCGTCTGCAGCACCATGACGCTGACCGAGTGGGTGACCAAGTCGTGCAGCTCGCGGGCGATCCTCACGCGTTCCGCTCGGAGGATCATTTCGCGTTCTCGCTCGAGGCGATCAGCGCGCTCGACCGACGCCTCGACGCGCTGCTCGCGCCGACGCATCGCAGTTCCTGCAACCCACATCGGGGCCACCAGTAACAGCGGGACCAGGCCAGTTGGGATCGTTACGTGATTGCCAAACACCCATAACCAGGCCGACATCGCCAGCAGCAGCGCAGCAACGACCCACCGCCTATCGCTGTAGAAGGCGGCCGCGTAAGCCGCGATCAGCACCGCGATCCCCTCGGGCCAGTCCAAGCGCGCCGGTAGCACCGTTACCCCCGCCACCTCGACGAGCAAGACCGCCATCGGCGCCACGCGAAGCCCGGCGATCGCCGCGGTCATCGCCACGAGCACGAGCGCCCTGGGAGGGTCGTTTAGCGCTCTCGGCTCGGCGAGCGCCCACGCAGTCAGCCCGGCCGCGAGCCCGGCATCGAGCACCCGCGCATCCAGCCAACTCATTGGTCGTCTCAACCATGCCGGGACCGACATCGGCTGAATGTACGCCAATCACTCAGAGGGGTCGTCGGCCTTCAGAATGAGACGCGTACGCCACGCGATGTAGGTGCGTACGCCGCGCGGCCGAGGTGTCAGTAGGAGGTAGCGGCAAAACCAGCCGAGAGGCCGACGACAGGGCCCACTTCCGAGCCTAGCTTCCGGGCACGATGAAGCGTTTACCTCCACGACGCATGGCGTGGCTTGCGCTTGGCGTCTCGTGCGCCGCGTATCTGGTGGTGTCGCTCATGCACCATCAGGCGTTTCACCCGTGGGGCCGCTTGAACTACTTTGACCTGCGGGTCTATCGGGGCGCAGCGCGCCTGGTCGTGGATGGCGGAGCTCTCTACGGCGGCCCGATCTGGCATTGGGCGCCCTTCACCTATCCGCCGTTCGCTGCGGTGCTGTTCACACCTCTGGCGCTGCTGCCGCTCGCGCTCGACGAGGCGATCGTCACGGTCTTCGGAGTCGTCGCTCTGTTCGCGATCCTGTCGCTGGCGCTCCGACTGCCGACCGGCCAGAAACGTCGGCTGGCAGAGACATCGCAATCGCGATTCATCCTCGTGCCGCTCGCGATGGCGGCAGGACTCTGGCTGGAGCCGATCACTGCAACGCTGGCCTTCGGGCAGATCAACCTGCTGATTGCGCTGTTGGTTGTGAGCGACTTGGCTCGTCCCGATGGTGCTCGCGGCAAGGGGGCCCTGATCGGGCTCGCCGCCGGACTGAAGCTGACGCCGCTCATCTTCGTCCCCTACCTTCTCCTCTCCCGCCGGCCGCGCGCAGCGTGCGTCGCCCTTGGTACGTTCGCCGGGACGATTGCGGTCGGATACGCCGCCCTTCCGGGTGACTCGCAGCGATTCTGGGCGGACGGGTTGGTCCTGGACCCCCGGCGAGCGGGCGGGGGAGCGGTCCCGGCTAACCAGTCCTTGCGCGGTCTCATGCTGCGTCTCGACCCGTCGATCGCGAGTTGGCAGGTGCTCGCGATCGCTGTGAGCATGGCGGTCGCCGGAATCGCGCTCGCGGTGGTGGCCAGCCGCCGAGGAGACGAAGCGACGGGGTTCTCCCTGTGCGCGCTCACCGGGCTGCTCGTGAGTCCGGTGTCGTGGACGCACCACTGGACTCTCGCGACTCCAGCGCTGCTGCTCCTCGGCGTCCGGGTCATCCGCCGGCGCTCACGGCTCGGCATCGCCGCGCTGGTTCTGATCCTGATGGTTGGCTACTCCGATCTCCCCAAGCTGATGTCCAAACCGGCGCTCGCGCCGGGCAGGCACCCCTCCCTCGGATGGATGCTCGCATCCGCGCCCTACGTTCTGATGGGCCTGTGCGTGTTGGCCGCCGGGGGCGTCTGCGAGGTCCGCAGAACAGCGGCCACCACCCGGCCGCGGCTTCTCCGCACTCGTGGCCGAGACCGGCGCCTCATCCCTCAACGCGCGATGAACGGACATGGGTGATCAGATAGAGATCCGGGCCGCTGGTGCGGCCGACGACGAATTCGTCGCTGGGTTCGCGTCGAGCTGTCCGTTCCGGTCCTCGCCACCTTGCGCAGCCGGCCGCTCCACCAGCCGCTCCGCGCGTCGTGTCGGGCAATCCACCGCCCTGCTCCTCTGCGGAGGAAGGTGCGCGTGCTTGCTCGATCTCCGGCTAACAAAGAAAGCGCCACCTCGGAGGACCGCGACAGGTCGCGAGCCAGATCGGCGCGCTGCTGCAGCCGTTCGTCGACAGCAGCGTCCTCAGGCCTCATTTGGCTGCAAGCTGCAGTCCCTCTCTGACCTCTTGCGCCCCAGACGAACTCAGCACCCACGAGCTCGTCTCGCTCACCGCTGCTCCGCCCCTCGCGTCGCGATCGCTTCGGCGACCATGCGACGCCGGACTTATCCGTCCGCGAGATCCGCGCGTGACGCTCGCGGCGGCGGCATGGCGCGAGGCCTATTTGGCACCAACAGCTCTGCCGACGCCGATCATCGCACCACCCGGGCAGAGCCACCGCCGACGAGTCGCTGGACCTCCGGGAGCGTTGCCATCGATGTGTCTCCCGGCGTTGTCATGGCGAGCGCGCCGTGGGCGACGCCGTAGGCGAGTGCTGTCTCGATGTCTTCGCCGGTGAGGAGCCCGTAGAAGAAGCCGGAGGCGAACGAGTCACCTCCGCCCACTCGGTCAAGAATCTCGACGCTGTCCATCCCCGGACCGCGGTGAAACCCCGTCCTCGTATGGCAGACCGCGCTCCAGTCATTGATGCTCGCGGTGCGGACCTGCCGCAGCGTCGTCGCGACGATCGACAACGCGGGGGTCAGGTCCATGACTTGCTCCAGCAGGGGTTGATACGCGTCGGGCTCGAGTGCGAGCAGGTTTTCGTCGACCCCTTCTAATTCGTAGCCCAGACCGGCGGATAGATGTTCCTCGTTGCCGAGTAGCACGTCGACATCTTCGACTAGGCGGCGATTGACCTCGGCGGCGCGATCGGTGCCGCCGGATGCCTTCCAAAGCGACGGGCGGTAGTTGAGATCGTAGGAGACGATCGTGCCGTGACGATGGGCGGACTCCATCGCCTCGAGCGCGACCTCGGCCGTCGAAGGCGAGAGGGCGGCGAACACGCCGCCGCAATGCAGCCAGCGAGCGCCTTCGCGACCGAAGATCCGCTCCCAGTCGATGTCGCCCGGTTGAAGCTGCGAGACGGCCGTGTGTCCGCGATCGGAGCAGCCGAGCGCGGCGCGAACGCCGAAGCCTCGCTCGGTGAAGTTCAGCCCGTTGCGGACCGTACGGCCCATGCCGTCATAGGGAACCCAGTTGAGCTGCGCCTGCTCGACGCCACCTTGGCGGATCAGGTCCTCCACGAGGCGACCGATTGGGTTATCGGCGAGCGCGGTGACGATGCCCGTCCGCATCCCGAAGCAGCGCGCCAGACCGCGCGCGACGTTGTATTCGCCGCCGCCTTCCCAGGCTCGGAAGCTGCGTGTTGTGGCGATCCGCGTCGACGAGTGGTGTTGGGGTGTGCCGGGTTGGGCGGCGCGCGATTAGACTGCGGTGGTGTCCGGTGACGTTTCGGCCCCGGATGAGCGGGGCTACGCGATGAGCCAGCATCAGCCGCTGCGCGGGTCAACGTCCCGTCTCACGGGGTCGCGGTGGGGCGGCTTGAGTGGCGGCGTGCGCGCTGTCGCTGCCGAGGGTCCCGGCGGCGGGTCGGCCGGTGCGGCGGCGGCGGGGCGGCGGCCGGACAGTTTGCCTTACCCGAGCGAGGCCGCAGGCACGGTGAATCGTGCGATGCCGTTTGACCACATCGTCGTGGTGATGATGGAGAACCATTCGTTTGACAACTTGCTCGGGGCCCTGTCGCGAGCCGGACAGCGTGCCGCCGACGGGCTGAGTTTCGATAGCGCCGGGGTGGCGACCAACTCAAACCCCGGCGGGAGCGGTATGCCGGCGGAGGTGACGGCATTCCCGTTCCCGTCGACTGCCCAGGGACCCCATGTGTCGCAGACCTGGAACGCCACCCACGAGCAGATCGACGAGGGCAGGATGGACGGCTTTGTCAGGTCGGTGAGATCGAGCCAGCCGATGGGTTATTACCCCGCCGAGGCGCTGCCGTTCGCATACTCACTGGCTGCCACTTTCACCCTTGCGAATCGCTGGTTCTGCTCGGCGCCGTGCATGACCTTTCCCAACCGGCGCTTCTTGATGGCCGGTACCGCCTACGGCAACATCGCAACCGACGTTGCGAGCCTGAGCGACCCGCCACCCCCCAACGGGACGATTTTTGACCGCCTGAGCGCTCATGGGATCAGCTGGCGCAACTATTTCACCGATCTGCCCTATACCGCGATCATCCCGTCGATCGTCGAGAAGCATCTGACGCACCTCGCTCCGATCGTCGACTTCTATGCCGACTGTGCCGCGGGGACCCTGCCGTCGGTCAGCTTCGTGGATCCCGAGGTCGGCGCGCTCTCGCTGATCGGCAAGACGCTCGCGTCGCTGCCGGTGCTCGGCAGCATCGGCGCCGGCCTGGCGACGCTCGGGGGCGATGAGGAGGAGCCTCAGGACATGCGCTACGGCGAGGCGTGGGCGCATCAGGTTCTCCGGGCCGTCCTGCAGTCTCCGGCCTGGCCGCGGACGCTGCTGATCTACACCTACGACGAGCACGGCGGCTACTACGACCACGTACCGCCGCCGCCGGCGGTCGCGCCGGACTCGATCGCGCCGCACCTGACTCCGACCGACGTTCCAGGCGGCTATGACATCTACGGCCCTCGGGTGCCCGCCGTGGTTGTATCCCCGTACTCCAGGCCCAACGGGGTCACCGACGCGGTCCATGACCACACCTCGGTGCTGGCGACGATCGAGGCGAAATGGAATCTCCCGGCGCTGACCTACCGCGACGCCAATGCAGCCACGGTCATGGATTTCCTGGACGTCAACCGCGCCTCCTTCCTGAGTCCCCCGACCATCAAAGAGCCACCGGCCGCGCGCCCGGGCTGATGGCCGCCTTCTCCGATCCACGCCGGCCTGCGCGCCAGTCACGGCGGACGGCGTGCCGTGGATCCCCGGCCCACGATCAGATCTGGTCGGTGCAATCGACTCTTGACTTCCCCGGCACCGTCTATGGGCTCTCGCGCGAGGCGTCCGCGCACGAGCGGATGACCGAGCAGCCGCGTGGTTCGCCGCTCACCGCTGCCGACCTGGCAAGAACGGAGCGACCACCAGAGCCGCTGCTCCTTTCACGCGAGCCGGCACTCAGGACCAGATCCCCGAGACGGCTGCTTCCACGAGAACCAGCAGGCGCAGGGGAGCAGCGCAAGCGACGTCGGTCGGCGCGATCCTCGCCACGAGTTGCGTGGCCGTTCGCGCGGCTAGGATCGGGTCGTGTGCGAGATCGCCGAGGTCAATCGCGAGCCGTGCATGCGGCTGGCACGAACGATGAGGGATGACTATGGCCTTTGAAGTCGGCGCGCGCGTCGTGGCGGAGTCCGAGTCAACGCACCGTCGACCCCGCCCGGGTGTCGTTGAGGAAGTCCTGCGGGGCGACCCGTCACCTCGCTATCGGATTCGCTGGGACGACGGTCACGAGACTGTCTACACGCCCGCGAGCGGCGCGCTGCGAGCCGAACGACGCCCTAAACGGCCGCGAAAAGCGCCGCCACGGAAACGCTAGCTCAACCCTGAGGGAGTCGATCCGCGCGCCTGTAGTCGGAGAACGACGAGAGGAATGCCACGCATGACCGCTGCTACGACCACACCCTACGCAGCAAGCTCGGCCCCATCGTCGCCGACGCCGCCGGAACGATCACGGTTCAGGAGGCGAGCGCAAGCACGCGCCAACGCAGCAGGACCGGTCCGGGCGCTGGGCTAATCCGCCCAGCGGACGCGTCCGAGCAAGACATTTTGGGGTCTGGCGCAGCTAAACGCCCCGCTAGGAGTAAAGTCGAATACGAGCTGGCCCTGCGGCCAGGATTCCCGGCCTATGCCCGGGTGCCACCGACGGCGCGACCCGCGCCACGAGGCGAGGGGCGTGGGTTACCGGTTTTGACTGCGGGGCCGGCCCGGCGCTCGACGGGCGCCATGCCACCGGCCCGGTGGACGCGCCCCGATGATTGACCGCGCGGGGGTTTCTTGCCCTCTTCCGTCTGCGCGGATTCAACGAAGGGACGGGAAGACCTCAAAGATGACGCGCACAGAACACCATCGGGCGGCCCGTCGGCGCGGCAAGCTGACTCGTGATCGCGGGTCGCGGCGGGTTTCGTGCGCGATCGATGCCCAACGACGATTGAAGACGCGGACCAGCGCGCGGCATCCGGACCAAGGCAGACGCAGTCGGTCCGAGCGATCCCCGCTGCGCGCACCTGACGCGATCCTAGTCGCGAGGACGACGATACTTTCGAAAAGTGCCGCCCACGCGAACGTCACCGTTGACGTGTTCCTGGTCGGCGGGCCACGGACGGACGTCGGCCCGTTGAGCGACGCGGACTGAGCGGAGACACGACCGGATGTCAGAAGCGGATCTTCAGGAGCATGAAGAGGTCAAGCGTCTCATCGCGCGTGGGCTGCAGGTCGGCGTCCTCACACATGCCGAGATTGCGACGGCCGCGGCCGAGCTCGGCCTCGACGAATCCGATGTCGAGAAGTTGTACGGCCTGCTTGAGCGATATGAAGTCGAGCTGGTTTACGACGTCGATCCAGGCGCTGCGGCGAGTCCGACTGTCGAGCGCGCCAGCGAGAGGCGCACGCGCCGCGGAGCGCCGCTGGATCTCCGGCCGGAGATGACCATCGATTCCCTTCAGTTGTTCCTGCGGGAGATCGGGAAGGCGCGGCTGCTGAGCGCGCAGGAGGAGGTTGATCTCGCCAAGCGGATCGAGCGCGGCTCGCTTGACGCGAAGCAGAAGATGGTCGAGTCCAACCTCCGGCTGGTCGTCTCGATCGCGAAGAACTACCGCAATCAGGGGCTGCCGTTCTTGGACCTGATCCAGGAGGGCACGATCGGTCTCGTCCGTGCGGCGGAGAAGTTCGACTATCGCAAGGGGTTCAAGTTCTCGACGTATGCGACGTGGTGGATTCGGCAGGCGGTCGCCCGGGCGCTGGCTGACAAGGCGCGCACGATCCGCATCCCGGTGCACATCGTCGAGAAGCTCAACAAGATCGGGCGGGCGGAGCGCAAGCTGGTGACCGGGCTCGGCCGCGAGCCGACCGTCGATGAGATCGCAGAACTGAGCGGCATCGAGCCCGAGGAGGTCGAATCGATCAGACGCTTCGCGCAGGTACCGATCTCGCTCGAGAAGCCCGTCGGCGACGAGGACCAGTCCGAGTTCGGCCAGCTACTCGCCGACGAACACGCCGAGTCTCCCTATGAGCGCGCTGTGGAGATCCTCACCAAGGAAGCCCTGCGAAACGCGCTCGAGAACCTCAGCTACCGCGAGCGCCGCGTGCTCGAGCTGCGCTACGGCCTCGGCAGCGAGCACCCGCGCACGCTCGACGAGGTCGGGCGCACGTTCCACGTCACGCGCGAGCGCATCCGCCAAATCGAACACCAGTCGCTCAGAAAGCTCCAGAACCTCCACGAAGCCCAGCAGCTACGCGACGAGGACGCGATCGCTTCGGGCTATCGGCCGCGCCCGCCCGGACACCGAACCTAGACCCCAGTCGAGTGTCGCTCGTGCCCGCGGGACGCTTCGGGCCGGGCACGCGCCGCTGGCCGTAGGTCGGCAGGCCGGCCTGCCCGGGTGTGATCTTGGCCCGTCTTGAGGTCAGGAACTGCGAGACCTCGCTTGCTGCGTTCACGTTTGGACTGTACGCCGCGCAGGCACGCTCGGGGGTGCCCTGTCAGTATCCCTCTGACAGGGCCTCTCAGGGCTGGCCGATCGGTGAAACAGTAAAGCCCCTTCGCAGACTTCAAGGCGAAAGAGGACACCCCCGTGAGCACTGAGCACACCACCGGCCGCGTGGCGGTCATCGCCGGCGCCTCGTCGGGCATCGGCGAGACCACGGCCCGCGCGCTGGCGGCGGACGGCCATCGCGTCGCGCTGCTGGCCCGGCGCGTGGATCGCATCCAGGCGCTGGCCGAGGAGATCGGCGAGGGCGCCGTCGCGATCCAGGCCGACGTCACCGACCGCGACTCGCTCGTCGCCGCTTCGCAGCGCGTCGCGGTCTACGCGGCGACCGAGTGGGGGATGACCGGCCCGAGACGAGAGGAACGAACCCGACCATGACCCAAGCCACTACCCCGACCCTTAAACTGAACAACGGCGTCCAGATGCCCGCCCTCGGCCTGGGTGTCTTCCAGACGCCCCCCGACGAGACCCGAGATGCCGTCCGCGCCGCACTCGGCGCCGGCTACCGGCACATCGACACCGCCGCCGCCTACGGCAACGAGCGCCAGGTCGGCGAGGCGGTGCACAGCTCCGACCTGGACCGATCGGAGATCTTCCTGGAAACCAAGGTCTGGATCAGCGACTACGGATACAACGAGACACTGCACGGCTTCGAGAAGAGCGCCCGCAAGCTCGGCGTCGAACAGATCGACCTGCTCATCCTCCACCAGGCGCTGCCGTCGGCGTTCGACCGGACCCTGGAGGCCTACCGTGCCCTGGAGACGCTGCTCGCTGACGACAAGGTCCGCGCGATCGGAGTCAGCAACTTCATGGTCGAGCACCTCACGACGCTTCTCGATCGCGCCACGGTGGTGCCGGCGGTCAACCAGATCGAGCTCCACCCCTACTTCGCGCAGCAAGACGTGCAGGACTACGGCGCCCAGCACGGCATCCTCACGCAGGCTTGGTCACCGATCGGCGGCATCACCTTCTACCGCGACGGCAGCGATCGCAGCACGCTCGACGACCCGGTGATCGGAGACATCGCCGGGGCCCACGCCAAGACCCCGGCCCAGGTGATGCTGCGCTGGGGTCTGCAGCACGGACGCTCGGTCATTCCGAAATCCACCAAGCCCAGCCGCATCGCAGAGAACATCAACGTGTTCGACTTCGAGCTGTCCGCCGACGAGATCGCCGCGATCGATGGCCTAGACACCGACCGTCGCGGCGGCCCCGAGCCCGACGCGATCACCCTGGAAGCCTTCGGCCGCGAGATCCCGGAAGCCTGACAGCCGCCGCGCAATCCAGCCCGCTTGTTGAGCCGGGCGAGGTGCGCGTCGCGGCGCCAAACGAGGTGTTCGCATCGGGTCTGCTCGGCGACGTCAGCTCGGGCTTGTGGGGATCGTGACTGACATTTCGAGTCCACCGCCGGGGCGCGAGCTGGCGGTGATCGTGGCGTTGTGAGCGCGGGCGATCGCGTTAGCGATCGAGAGGCCGAGCCCGAGGCCGTCGGAGGCGTTGAGGCGCTGCTTGGCGCGGGCGAAGGGCTCGAACAGGGTCGGGATCTGCTCGGCGGGGATGCCGGGCCCTGTGTTGGCGATCTCGAACACCGCACCGTCGGCTTGCTGGCTCGTGCGGATTCCGATCCAGCCACCCGGATTGTTGTGGCGCACTGCGTTCTCGACGAGGTTGGCGATCATGCGCTCGAGCAGCACCCGATCGCCGCGGGCGAGCGCGGGCTCGAGCGCGGCTTCGATCTCGATATGGCGCTGATCGACCGTCGCGTGCGTGGCGTCGAGCGCGTCCTCGGCGGCCGTGGCGAGATCAATCGCTTCGTGGGCTGCCGGGCCGGCCTCGCTGGTGGCGAGGGTCAGGAGCGCCTCGACGGTGGCTTCGGCCCGCTCGACCGATCGCTTGACCCGCGCCGCCATCGCCTCTAGCTGATCGGGCGTCCTCGTCGGCTTGGAGAGCGTGACCTCGATCGCTGTTCGCATCGCGGTCAGCGGCGTGCGCAGCTCGTGCGCCGCGTTGGCGACGAACCGCTTCTGGCTGGTGAAAGCGGCATCGAGCCGCTCGAGCATCACGTCGAAGGTGTCGGCTAGCTGCTTGAGCTCGTCATCGGGGCCCGCGAGCGCGAGGCGCTGACCAAGCCGCAGCTCGGAAGCTCGCCTGGCGGCCTCGGTGATCGACCGCACCGGTCTCAGCGCTCGCCCCGAGACCAGCCAGCCGAGACCCGCCGAGGCGATTGCAAGGATGCCGAGTCCGATCACCGACGCGCCCCGCAGGGCGCTCAGCGTGCGGTCGCGCTGGTCTATGGCTCCGCCTCCGGCAGCGGCGTACGCCCGGTTGCACTGCTCGAGCAGCGACGCAGACACGGGAGGCATCCCGGGCGCCTGGCTTTGCTTGCAGAGATCCAGCAGTTGCCCTGTCTTTGGGGGGACCGGCTTGCTGGTGCCGGCCGGGGCCGGGAGGAGAACGTTGACCACCAACGTGTACGTCAGCGCCAGCAGCGCCGTGCCGGCCAGTAAGAACATGACGGCGTACATGACGGCGAGCCGGGCACGCATCCGCCGCGGCCAAAGCCGCCGCACGCCGGCGAGCAGGGCGCCAGGCGTCATCGCACGCGGTAGCCGGCGCCGACCACCGTCTCGATCAGCTCGGGCTCGCCGAGCTTGCGCCGCAAACGCCCGAGCGTCACCGCCACCGTGCGCGTGAATGGGTCGGCGTTCTCATCCCACACCCGCTCGAGTAGCTCCTCGGCGCTGACCACGGCGCCGTCGGCCGCCAGAAGCACCTCGAGGACACCCAGCTCCTTGCGCGTCAGCGATAGCTCTTGCCCCGCACGGGTGGCGCGCCGTCGCGCCCGGTCGAGCACCACATCGCTCCTGACCAGAAGCGGCGGCCCGGCCGGCGCGCGGCGGGACAGAGCATGGACCCGCGCGACCAACTCCTCGAACGCGAACGGCTTGGGCAGATAGTCATCCGCGCCCAGGTTCAGACCGTCAACGCGATCGCCGATCGCCGCCGCCGCGGTCAACATCAAGATCCGCGCGTCGGACCTGCCGTCGCGCAGCGCCACGCACACCGCATCGCCGTGCACACCCGGCAGGTCACGGTCCAGCACGATCACGTCGTAGCGGTACACCGCACCCTTCTGCAGCGCGGCCGACCCGTCATACGCGAGGTCGGTCGCGATCCCGCGATCGCGCAACCCCTCGGCAATGTCGCGGGCGAGCTCCACGTGATCCTCGACCACCAACACACGCACCCGGACGTCGTGCACCACAACACGTCACAACGCCATCACACCGCGACCGCGTTCAACGCTCCGCCTCATCGCCGGCGTGTTGCACTCGTGTGACCCGCGACCCGTTACCACCTGCGTCATGTTCAGACCGACCTCAACCCTCTCAGTGGCCGCAGCCGCGATCGCCGCCGCCGCGATGATCGCCGCCTGTGGCTCGAACTCGCCCAGCTCGTCCAACTCGCCCAGCTCCACCGGCCACCCGACCTATGCCCAAGCGCAGCAGGTCGCGGTCAACTTCGCCGGCTGCATGCGATCTCACGGGGTGCCCAACTTCCCCGACCCGACCTCTCCCTACGAGTTCAAGCACTTTTTGTTCGGCCAGATCCCCGGGGTCAACCCGCGGTCGCCCGCGTTCCAGTCGGCGGCGACGGACTGCCAGCACCTACTGCCGGGCGGCCGCCCAGGCCAGAGCGCGGCGCAGGATCAGGCGCGCACCGCCGCGCTGCTGGCATTCGCCCGCTGTCTGCGCAGCCACGGGTTCCCAAGCTTCCCCGACCCGACCAGCGGCGGCGAGCTGACCCACGCGATGCTCGCCAACGCGGGGATCAACCTGCATCAGCCGGCCGTGCTGCAGGCCGCCGACGCGTGCGCCGGCGTCACCCACGGGGTCATCACCAAGGCCGCCGTTGCCCGCTTCGTCGCGGGACAATAGAACGTCGATCCGGGACCCACCCAACGGGCGGCGCGTGCGGGCCGGCTCGATCGACGTCAAGTCGCGGAGGAGTGCTAGCTCGGATCCGTTCAGCTGCAAGCACGGAGGCTGATAGCAGCAGTCGACTCCGGCTCGCTGGCGGCGTACGCAGGCTTGTACTTTCCAACGGACGCGGCGGTCCCGACGGCCGTCATCGACGTGCTCGCAAAAGTAGGAAGAGCAGAACGACGGCTCGCCGAAGCGACGAGTGCCGCATCGCCAGGCGTTGCGGAACACCTGGCGGCGGGACTGACCGCGAGGGCCTGCTTCCGTGACGGAGCGTCTCGGTAGCCGGCCTGGGGCACCTGCGCTGGACGCAGGGTGCCGGCGCGCTGTTCTTCCGTGCAGCGTCGGCGGAGCGCTGCGAGTGCAAACCCGCTGCGCTCAGTGGCCGGAATCAGGACAGATCAGATCGACGCCGGGGAAGTACGGCCTCACGCGCGCCGGATCGCGTGTGAGCAGTGTGAGGCCCGAAGCGGCCGCGTGCGCGCCTATGAAGAAATCCGGGAGCGGCAGGGTCCTGGGACCCCCGGCGGCACGGTACGCTGCAAACGCCTCTGCCACCAGCCAGGCGCTCGCCCACGGCAGCGCCACGCGCTTGATCCCGGCGCCCCGCAGCGCGCCCTCGAGCGCTTCCTGGGTGGCGAAGCCGACCGCGATCTCCGCGTATATGACCTGATTGATCGCGACCTCGCCGGCGTCGATCGCGCTCGCGAGCTGCTCCTCGGACCATGCGCGCCAACTCGACGGCGCCATCACGTCAAGCAGCACGCTGGAATCAATCAGAGTGCTCACGCTGGCGTGTCGCCGCGCGTGAGCGACAGGACCTGATCCGCGTCAAGCCCTCCGTCGGCGCGATCACGCAGACGGGCGACACGACTGCGCCCGCGGCTCTGAACCTCCGCCGGGCGCACAAGCGCACCGTCCTGGGTCGCGACCACTTCGACTTCGACCCCCGCACCAAGCCCGTACCGGCGGCGCAGCTCCAGCGGGATTGTGATCTGTCCCTTGCACGTCACTCGCATCGTAAGGATGGTAGCAGTCTTACCGATACGCGGTCGTGCGCACGTGCAACGAACCCACCTCGCTCGCTCGCTCGTTCGGGTCCGCCGTCCGTGCGTTTGGCGCTCGAGGCCTTTGAAGCGCTTCGAGCAACCGGTATGACCTGGTTATACTTGAACTCATGAAAACGGCCATTTCATTGCCCGATGAGACCTTCGAGCGAGTAGAACGCGCGGCCGCAAGGCTCGGCGTGTCACGCAGCGAATTCTTTGCGCGAGCCGCAGAACGCTGGCTTGACGCCCTCGACGACGATCAAACTACCGAGGCCATCAATAGCGCAATCGCAGGGCTAAGGGACGACACCGCATTCACCGACGCAGCCGCTGCAGCGCTCGCAAGCGATCACGATGACTCGTGATCGCCCGCGGCGAGGTTTGGTGGGCGGACCTCGGTTTGCCACGTGGATCTGCCCCGGCGCTCCGGCGGCCGGTGCTGATCGTGAGCGCGGACCAATACAACCGCTCAAGGCTCCGGACGACGACCGTTGTCGTGCTGACTAGCGCTCGGCAACTCGGGGGGCTACCGGGCAACGTAACCGTCCCGTCCGACGTCGGCGGACTACCGGATGACTCGATCGTCAATGTGACCCAGATCGCCACGATCGACCGAGCCGCACTCGAAGACCGAATCGGCGCGCTCCCTGACTGGCTGGTCGCGCAAGTCGACGCAGGGCTCCAGCGGGCGCTCGGGCTCGCGCGCCACTAGCCGGGCGTCCATCACCCGAGCCGGGTCGGCACCTCGGTCAGGCGAATCGGGTCGAGACCGACGAGGACCGAGATGGGGAAGATCGTGATCAGCGAGAACGTCTCGCTCGACGGAGTCGTCCGGGATCCAACCGGCGAGGAAGGCTTCAGACACGGCGGCTGGTTCAGCCGGTTTGGGGACAAAGACCGCGAAGATTGCGGAGACCCACCGCCATCCTCGTCATCCTCGCCATGGGGGCCGGCCTCGCTGTGCCCCAGCTCATCATCGTTTGCGCAATCTGAGCTCGGAAGGTCTCGCTGTTCGCCGACACCAGTCGCGAGCGCGTCTGACACCCGTGGCCCGGCCTCATCCTGAGCCGGCTGGTGATCTCGCGGAGCCCGACCAGTGCCGCCAGAAATTGCGCGAGCCCCGCCGTGCGCTCTTGCAAAGCGGTCGGCCTCCGTGGCTGCCTAAGCGACACCTACTGCACGGTCTCGCCGCTCAGCGCCAGCGGCAACCGCAGGTCGTTGTGCATCAGTCCGACGGTGATGGCGAGCCCGCAGCCGCCGGCGATCGCGATCGCGGCGGCTGGCCCCACCGCTTGTCCGATGCCTCCCGCGAGCGTGAAGCCGATGCCTTGTAAGGCCATCAGGCCGCCCGAGCCGAGGGTCATCGTGCGCGCGAACAGTTGCCGTGGTGCGGCGTCTCGCACGCGAGCGTCGAGTCCGAGCACGTATAAGCCGCAGGCCCCCGAGGCGACCAGCAATGCCATGGCGGCCGGAATCGGTGGGTTGAGGATGAAGGCGAGGTAGGGCACAAACCCCAATGCCGCGGCGGGCGCGACGAGGCGTCGTTGCCGTTGTGCGCTCAGCAGGCGGACGCCCGCGAAGTCGCCGGCGATCAGCCCGATCGGGAGGGCGATCAGCCACCAGCCGACGACCGCCGGGGAGCCGTGGTGCGAGGTTACGTATGGGGCGGCGAGCGCTTCGGGCGCGACCGCGAACATCGGCGCGAGCCATCCGAGCAGCAGCAGCCTTCGGAGCTCCGAGTGGGCGAGGACTCGGCGCGCGCCGGCCAGGGAGTCTCGCAGCAACATCGCCCTGCTCCGCTCTCCGGTTTGTGGATGGTCCGCCACAGCGAGCCGGATCGTGCTCGCCGAGGCCAAGAACGTGGCGGCGCTCACCAGCAGCGCACCGCTTGGGCTGAGGATCACGAGGAGCGTTCCACCGCCGGCGTTGCCGACGATCTGCGCCAATTGTGCAGCGATCCGCAGCAATGACCGCGCAGGGACGTAAGCATCCGCCGGGACACTGGCGCGCACCAGGGCAGCGCGCGCGCCACTGGAGACCGACGAGAGCATGCCGCCCGAGAGCAGCAGCGCAAACAGCATCGGCAATGGCAAGCCGGGCCACGCGATCGTGGCCATCAGCAGCCCCGAGACCGCGTCGCAAGCGACGACGAGCCCCCGAGGCCGCACCCGGTCGACCAGACCTGAAAGCAGCCCCGCCCCCAACAGGTATGGGAGGAAGCTAACCGCGAAGGTCAGAGAGGCCAGCAGCGGTGATGCAGTCCGCCGGTAGACCAGAATCGTGAGTGCCACCGCGGCGATGCTCAGGCCGGCGATCGAGACCAGCTGGGCCGCGAGCAACGCCCGCAGCTCGCCGGAAGCGAGCGCCTCGCGATAACTGAGCCGTGCGGCTGATTGCTCGATCACGAGGACAGGCTCGGCGAGTACTCGCCCCACCCGCAAATGATTCGTGTATGCGCGTATCTTGCAATGTCAGGTGACGCTGTTCTTGATCCGGGACCCCGAGGAGCTTTTGTCCGTGCGGTTCGCATGCTCGCCGGTCTGGGAAACGCTTGCTGCGGTCCGCACGTTCATCGACGAGCGCGCTCGCGCATACCACGAGCCGTGGCACCAACTGGTGCAGCGACAGACAGCCCAGCTTGACCTCTTGCCGCTGTTTGCAGTGGAGCCCCTTCGCGGCTACGTGCCTGACTTCCTGACGCCACCCCCGCGGGTACCGTGGCCGCGGCTGCGAGACCAGCTCGCCGAGATCCGTCGGACATCGCCCAAGCAGGTCGCCTACGAACTCGAGCTCTGTCGGCGATCTGTCACCAACGAGCGCTATCGCCACCGGCTCGACACGTTGATTGCCGATCCGCAAGCGGCGCGTGGTCTACTCGCTACGCGGCTGCACGAGGCATGGAGTGCGCTCGTCGCGCCGTTCTGGATCCGGATCCGAACGCTGCTAGCCCGTGACATCGAGGAGCGATCGCGGACGCTTGCGCAGCGTGGCCTGCGCACCGCGCTGGATGAGCTCGACGCTCGGATCCGCTGGACGACGCGTGGGCTGTCGGTCGCAAATCGGCATCGCGAGACCGTGATTGTTGGCGAGCGCGGGCTGGTGTTGATGCCGAGCGCGTACATGTGGCCGCACGTCAGTACGGTGGCCGATGAGCCGTGGCAACCGACGATCATCTATCCAGCTCGTGGCGTCGCGGAGCTGTGGCGGGCGCCAACCGCGCCGTCCGACGCGCTCGCGCGTCTTCTCGGACGCACGCGTGCGCGTGTGCTGGCCAGCCTGGAGCATCCGACGTCGACACACGCCCTCGCTGGACTGATCGAACTGAGCCCAGCGGGAACATCACGCCACCTGCTTGCTCTCCGCGACGCTGGCCTAATCACAGGAACGCGACATGCACACGAGGTCCGCTATGCCCGCACGGCACTGGGCTCTGCGCTCCTCGGCGACACTCAGCAGCGCCGCAGCGCCGAACCTGTCCACAAGGACCGAGCTCCATCTGAACCCGTGCGAAGAGGTCAAAGGAAGCGAGCACTGAAACGCTCACCACTGACATAGGTGCGCCGTTGACCGGCTCAGGGTTGCGCGTCGGGCGAGTTATCGCGCCCCTGGATTTGCCGACATCTAGGAGCAGGAAGGACATTCGGCTCGAGCTGCCGCGGCTGCGCAGCACTGCCCACCGTGCGAGCGGCGGCACGCCACCGGAATCGTGCGAGCATGGTCAGGCACATCGCCTGGGGCCGGACAATTGGCGGGCTCGCGTCGGTACCAACTTGACGAACGTGTCGACGATTATCTAGTGTCACTCCGGTGCGCAGGAGCCTGATGATTGCTTTGATATCGCTGTCGGCGATCGCGGTCGTCGAGGCCACGCCGGCGGTCGCCACGCCGCGGGCCGCGGCCGCTGCCAAGTGCGCTCCGCCGCGCGGCCCGGGGGACAATCTGATTCATAGCGCCAACGTCCGCACCCGACACGTTGGCTGCGCCGCCGCCAGAAAAGTGATGCTCAGGTGCGACAGGTTCAGCTACGGCCATTCAGGCCATTGCCGCGCCGTGGGCCGTCGTTGGTACTGCACGTCGCGAAGTCTTGGGCCGCTGGAGTCGAATGAGAAATGCACCGCTTCGGGTCGCCGGTCGATCAGCTGGGTCTGGCTCGACTGACGCGTTCTCCCTTCGCAGCCGAGATCGGTCGGGCCCGATGATCGGCTTCACGGAAGAACCCGTAGCGAGCTTCGTCTGCGAGAGCTGGCGGGCCGCGTGAGAAGGCCGCTCATGTGGAGTCGCGCTGGAACGTCCGCGTTCCGAACGCCATCCCAACCACGATCAGCGCTGCGCCGACGAGCAGCCCGATGCCGACGGTGCCGTTCGCGACGTGGCCATCGAACAGGGCCCGGAGCGCGTCGACGATGTGCTTGACGGGATTGACGTTTGAGACTGCTCGTAGCCACCCTGGTGCGAGGGTCATCGGCAGCAGGATGCCCGAGAGCAGCAGCAGCGGCACCGCGAGGCTGTTGGTGATCGAGGCCATCCCTTCCTCGGTGCCGGTCAGCAGCGCGACCGCGTAGGAGGCCGAGGCGAACGCGGCGCCGACGGCGGCGACGAGCAGCACGGCGAGTACGACGCCGCCGATCGGCGCGCGCAGGCCGAACGCGTAGGCGGCGGCGAGCAGCACGAGCGATTGCACGATCAGCACGACGGCGTCCCGAAGCACTCGCCCCGCGAGCAGCGCCAGGCGCGACGCCGGCGTCACCCGCATCCGCTCGATCACGCCGTCGCGGACCTCGGCGATCAGGCCGAAGCCGACGAACAGGGCCCCGAAGATCCCCAGCTGCACCAGTAGCCCGGGGGTGAACACCTGCCACGCGCTGCCACGCGGGAATCCGGGCAGACCGGCGATCCGCTTCAGCAGCGGGCCGAACAGGGCCAGGTACAGCAGTGGCTGCATCAGTCCGATGATCAGCCACACCTTGTTTCGCAGCGAGAGGCGCATTGCTCGCATGAACACGAGCCAGGTCTCGTTTAGAAAGCGCATGGTCGGTCTCCTCAAACGGCGATCGGTTGGTCGCGAAGCTCGCGGCCGGTCAGGGAAAGGAACACGTCGTCGAGCGTCGGCCGGCGGACCTCGATCCCGGCCAGCTCCACGTCTGCGCTCGCGACCGCGGCCAGCAGTCCCGGCAGGGCCGCGCTCGCATCGGGCAGGCTGACGTCGAGCAGGTCGCCCTCGCCGCGCAGGACGGTGAGCTCGAAGTCCCGCTCGAGCACGGCACGAGCGTTCGCGAGCCGGCCCGGGTCGCTCAATTGCAGCGCCACGCGGTCACCCGACACGGCACGCTTGAGCTCGGCCGGCGTCCCGCGCGCCACGATCTGACCGTGATCGATCACCAGGATGCGGTCGCACAGCGCGTCGGCTTCGTCCAGGTAGTGGGTGGTGAGAAACACCGTCACCCCGTGGCGGTCGCGCAGCCCGCGGATGTGCTGCCACAGATTCGCGCGCGACTGCGGATCGAGCCCGCTTGTCGGCTCGTCCATGAACAGCAGCGGTGGCTCGTTGATCAGCCCGAGCGCGATGTCCAGGCGCCGCCGCTGACCGCCTGAGAGGGTGCCGGTCGGCCGCTCCCAGGTACGGTCGAGGTCGAGCCGTGAGATCAGCGACCGCCCCCTCCGCTCGGCCTCTGTACGGGATAGTCCGTGGAGTCGCCCATGATCGACGAGCTCCTCGCCGGCGCGCGCCTGCGGCGTGGTGCTGCCCCGTTGCGGCACGTACCCGATCTGCCGCCGGACCGCGACCGGCTCGCGCCGAAGGTCGTGCCCGGCGACGGTGGCGTTACCTGCGCTCGGAGCCAGGAGCGTTGTGAGCATCCGCAGCGTGGTCGTCTTGCCGGCCCCGTTGGGACCAAGGAACCCGACGATCTCGCTGGTGCCAACGTCGATGTCGACGCTGCGGACGGCCTCGACGCCGCCCGTACGCGACGGGAACCGCTTTGCCAGACCCCGCGCTTGAACCATGTAGTCAACTTTGAGCATATCTCTAGTCAAACATGAATAATCACTGTTGTCAAGTATGCTCCGTGGACGATGTCCGCAACACGGCTGCTGCTGCTCGGAACGGTGCGCATCTTCCAACCCGTGCACGGCTACTTCGTCCGCCGAGAGCTCCTCAGCTGGCACGCCGACGCCTGGGCGCACCTAAACCCGGGCTCGGTCTACAACGGCCTGCGAACGCTCGCGCGAGACCGCTTCCTCGAAGAGGTCGGAACCGAGGCGCTTGGCGGCCGCCCCGCCCGCACCAGCTACCGGCTGACTGGGGACGGCGACTCGGAGTTCCTGTTGCTTCTACGCGGGGCGCTGTGGAACGTGTCGCCCCACGACCCGGCTGACCTGATGGCGGCGTGGAGCTTCGCATGGGCGCTCAAGCGCGACGAGGTGATCGCCGCGCTCGAGCATCGCGTCGAGCAGATCTCGGCTTCCCAGCGCGCCACCGACTTCGCGATCGAGGACATCGGCCGCGCTCCCGACATGCCCGACACCGTGGTCGAGCACTATCGGCTCACGCAAGCGCGGCTGGAAGGAGAGGCAAGCTGGGCGCGCCAGCTGCTCGAGCGGCTGCACGCCGGGGAGTACTGGTTCGAGGGCGAGCCGAACCGACCGTGGAGCAGCCCCGGGGTCGCAGCTGCCGAGCCCTCCTAGTCGAACGCGCACCCTTTCTAGGGCGGCTCCTCGCATGCCGAGGACCGGACGAGGACGCCTTATGCCGCCTCGGCTGGATCGACATTGAAGCCGAACATCATCCCGCTCTCGTGGTGCTCGGCGATGTGGCAGTGAGCCATCCACAAGCCGGGATTGGTGACGTCGAGCAGGATGTCCACCGTCTCTCCGGTTCGTATTAGCACCGTGTCCTTCCAGACCAGGTTGGGCTCGACGTTCCCGTCTCGGGCGAGGATCAGGAACCGGCCGGCACCGTGGACGTGGAAGGGGTGGTGCATGGGGTGGTCGCCCGCCATCTCGTTGAGTAGCCGGATCTTCACGCGGTCGCCGACACGGAATCGCCAGTCGATCGCCGCGTTCTCGGCGCCCGTCGCCTTGTCGGTCAGCTTCCAGCGCATGTTCGCCGGGGTGGTAAGCCGGTTGATCCCGACCATGTCGTCCTCCCACTCGATGCCTCCGGCGGCGGTGTGGTCATGACCTTCGTGGGAATGGCCCTGATCTTCAGGAGCAGCATGGTCGTGATGCTCGTGACCTTCTCCGTGCTCGTGATGTCCGCGGGCCTCGGCCACGAGGTGCGAGGGGAGCAGCTTCATCCCGCACTCGGGGCAGTGTCCGGGCTCCTCGCTCACGACCACCGGGTGCATGGGGCAGGCGTAGACGACGGGATCGTCGCCTTCTGGCGCGCCCATGTCCATCTCGGCGAGGAACGAGAGCGTTTTGTCCGGTTCGGCAGCCAGATAGTCGGCGATCCGCTCCCGCTCCGAGGCGAGGTCAGGGTTGGTCCGGAGCGTCTCGAACTGCTCGTCCAGCGATGGGCTGGCCGGCTCCGGGGCGACCTGGATTGACATCAGCGGATACACGCGGTCGGGGGTGTGGTGCTCGAGCGTGAGGTCGCCGGCCCGGTTGAACTGGACGTCGATGACCGCGCGCTCGGACGGGGCCAGGATCACGTCATCGACGAACTGTTCGTGCTCGACGTGGCCGCTGTCGCCGCCGACGAGCTTGATCCGGCCTCCTGGGAGCGCGACCTTGAACACCCGGGTGTTGGCGGTGTTGGTCAGGTAGAAGCGGATGACTTCGCCGAGCTTGGCCGTCATCGCTGGATCCATCCGGCCGCCGATCAGCAGCACGTTCCCGAACCGTCCCATGGCCGAGTGCGTGGTCTCGGCGCGACTGAACGGCGCGATCTCGCCGTCCTCGATCAAGATGTCGTCGAGCGTCAGCACGACCTCGCGATGGACCGCAGGCCAATAGTCCGGGTCGTTCGGCTCGACCAGACAGTTGCCGTAGAGGCCCATCTCCTGGCCATAGTCCTCGCGGATGTGCGGGTGGTACCAGTAGACGCCCGGGTCCGGGAAGGTGACGTGCGCGGTGTAGCGCTCGCCGCTGGCCATCGGCTGCTGGGTCTGGTGGGTTCCGTCGTAACGGTTCTCCAACCGCAGGCCGTGCCAGTGGACCGTCGCCTCGAGGTCGCCCTGGTTCTCGATGTCGACGACGATCTCCGCGCCTTCTCTGACCTTCATCGTTGGCCCTGGAATCGAGCCGTTGTAGGCGAGCATTCGCACCGTCGCGCCGCCGATCCGCTTGGCGACCGGCGCGATCGTCAGGTCGAACCGGTCTCCGTCGCCTAGCTCGATCACCGCAGAGGCGCGTGCCTCGGCTAGACCGGTCGTGTCTGTTGGGAATTGATCGTGAGTTGTGGCCATGTTCAAATCTCCTGGTAAGTCATCGGGTGCCGACCGCTTCGCCCACCGTGACCTTCGGTCGGCTTGTGCGGAAGGTCTTGATCTGATCGGCGATGTACGCGGCGTCATCCCCGACCCAGGCGATCAGGGCAGAGCCCCTGGTGTGCTGCCATGACAACCCGAGGAAGTAGAGGCCGGGCGAATCGGTCACGCCGCGGCGGTGAAGGACGCGATGCCGATCGTCGAAGATCGGTGCGTCGATCCACGAGTGATCGTGCCGGAAGCCGGTGGCCCAGATCACGGCGTTCACGTCAAGCTGGGCCCCGTCGCTGAAGCGGATCGTGCGTCCGGACGCTTCAACCGCGCGCGGATGCAGCCGGACCCCGTGTCGCTTGCGCAGGGCCCAGGGATTCGAGCCAATCAGGGTGTCTCGGCCCTGCAACCGGTGTCCGATCCGGGTGTTTGTCGACTTGCGGATCAGACCGGTCTTCTCGAGATACCAGAACAGGTCGCGGCCGAAGATCCGCTGCGGTAGCGGCGTCTGCCGCGACCCGAGCGAGAGGTGAACCTCGCGGGTGGCGGAGAGCTCCTCGGCGATCTGAAAGCCGGTGTTGCCTCCACCGACGACGAGCACCGGACCATCGGGAAGGTCTGGCGGCGCTCGGTACTGGGTGCTGTGGAGCTGGGCGACGTCTTGACCGAGGTCCTCCGCGATCGCCGGCACGAACGGGACCTGAAACGGTCCGGTGGCGATCACGACCTGATCGGCCGTATGGGCACGGTCCTCGAGCTCGACCCGGTAGCGGCCCTCGGTCTGCCGGATCGCGCGGACGCGGCTGCCGAGCGCGACGGGCAGGCCGAAGTGCCGTGCGTACTCGGTGAGATAAGACGCAACGTCCCCGCGGCCGGGGTAGCTGTTCGGATCGCCGGGGAACGGCAGGCCCGGCAGGCTGCTGTAGCGAGCCGGTGTAAACAGCCTCAGCGAGTCCCACCGCGCTCGCCACGCCCCCGCTGGCTCGGCGGCCGCCTCCATGATCGTAAACTCGCGCCCCTGCCGGACGAGGAAATACCCGACTGCCAGCCCAGCCTGTCCGCCGCCCACCACAATCACCTCCCGGTCGCTCCGATGGTTTGGGGGCGCGGGCGTTGCTCGAGTTAGGAGATTCGGCGAACTCATGGGTCAGGCTCCGTTCATCTGTGCGACCGTCCAGCCATCCAGCCTCTGCGTAGAGGCCTCGCCGGCACGCTAGGACCCGCCCGAGCTCCAACGAATGGTGTCTTGACCTCATCTTGATGCTGATAGCGCGCCGGTAACGCTTGCGATCAGCGCACGCTCGGCCCTGGCTGCGGGGAGTCTGCCCGTGGTGACCTCGCGGCTGGCGGCGTGGATCAGCTCGAGCACAACAGTCAGCATCCAGTCGATCGGCAGTCCCGGTTGAACGCGCCGCTCGCCTGGCCGCGTTTGAGCAGTGGGCGCACCAGGCGCAGGACGGGCTGGTGGAGACCGTGCATGTGCTCGGGCCCGAGGCGAGAGTTGATCTGAACCAGGGCGTGGTAGCGCCCGAGCGTCTGCCAGCTGGCGATGAGCATGCGAGCGAGCGCGTCCTGGGACTCGCCTTCGTCGGGGTTTGCGGCTCGGATCGCGGCTACGGCCTCGGCGATCGCGCGATTGGTGATGGCGGCGATCAGCGCCTCGCGGGTGGGGAAGTGGACGTAGATCGTCGCGCGCACGACGCCGGCTCGGCGAGCGATCTCGGCCATGCTGGCTTCGGGATCGCCGGCGAGCGCCCAGGCGACGCCAGCGGATTGTGCTGACGAGCAGGGGACGCTTCACGCCCAGCTCGTCGAGCACTTCAGACAAGGAATCGATGCCCGACGATCATCGCGCGTCCGATCGCCCGGAGACGATTTCAGCCCCGAGCTTGCGCGCCACCCAGCCGGTGAGGACGGCGAGCGCCTCGGCGTTGTTGAGCTCGAGCATCATCGCGTGGCCGTTTCCGTGTACGCCGTGGTCGGCCAAGCGCACCAGCTCGACGTCGGAGCCTCCCTGTTGGAGGAACTCGACGAGGTGACGGTCGAACATGAGGAACATCGAAGCCTCCGAGGTGACCACCGCAATCGGGAACTTGCTGAGGTTGGCGAGCCGGCGCGCCGGCTCGGCCTGAAGCGTGATCGGTATCGGACCGAGCTCCGGTCGCTCCTCGGTGACGGTCTTCAGCTCGGACGCGTCGGAGATCGGCGGGTCATAGGTGATCGGCGCACACGACAGCCCCCAGGCCATGTCGAGTCCCATCTCCGGTCGCTTGGCGAACGGTGGACCGAGTGTCTCGATCGCGATCAACGCCCGACCTTGTCCGGCCGCGCATCCACGGCGGCGAACGTGCCCGGGCCGCCCGCCGAGTGAGCCACGACGATGGCGGGCCCGACCAGGTCCAGCAACTCCGCCAGCCGCGCCCGCTCGAGCGCGTGCATCTCGGCCGGGTTGGCCAGCATCGGCCCCGACGTGCACAGGCACTGGTCGTAGACCGGATCGCCGACCTCCCGGCCTCCCGGCCACTGCGTGTGGAGATGCGCGAACGGGTTGCTGTCGGGGCCGTCGGGCGGCGGCACGAAGATTGGGCGCAGGAACTCGAAGCCGAGCTGCGGGCCCATTCGTCCCAGGATGTCCGGGTGGTGCGGTGACCGTCCATGGCCGGGGCGGTCGACGACGAACACGGTGTGGCCCTGGTCGACCAGCAGGCGCGACCATCCGCGGCGGCGGTCGGGCGTGACGGTGTAGTCGGTGGCCTGGCCGCCCTCACCGTGCACCAGCACCCACGGCGGACCCGGAGACGGTTCGCGGGGAGCCTCCCACTCGACGAACACCGGGCCGCGCATCACGGTGCC
The DNA here is from genome assembly GCA_963723675.1 of uncultured Solirubrobacterales bacterium. GTDB lineage: Bacteria > Actinomycetota > Thermoleophilia > Solirubrobacterales > Solirubrobacteraceae > Palsa-465. The sequence goes on from CAVRRW010000002.1 coordinate 167,749, forward strand.
GAGCGGCCCCTTGAACGGCTCGAGCCCGACCCAGAAGGCGCCGCGCCGCGAAGTGGTCACCTCGCTGGAGGCCATGACTTGCTCGACCCATCGTTCCATCAAACCGTCCCGATCACTCGGTCCGCCTCTGGCACCGCGGTCGCGCTACTGCGGCGACGGGTAGGTTCCGGCAGGCCTGGGATACGGAGCCCCCAGCTGGATTGCGCCGAGCTGTCGGAAGAAGTCATCCCGTAGCACCGTGTTGCGATGGGCGGCGGCAGTGGCCAGATCCCGGAACAGCCGCTCGAAGCGTTGCCCGTTCTTGACTGCGCTCGCCCCGATCGTGCGCAGCAGGTTCTGTTCCACCGCCTCCCACGACTGGATCATCACCTCGCGCGCGATCGCTCCCAGCCGCGCGTCCTCGGCCCAGGTGTAGGGTCGCTCACCGCTGGCGTTCAGGCGGCATGCCTCCATGTGCAGCTCGGCGCAGCGCATCATCGCCGCCTCGGCCGTCTGGATCTTCACGAACGCTGCCCCGTACCAGCGCTGAAAGTCCGGATTCTGAAAGCGCGGCTCGAATGGCGGCAGAGGCGTCACCTTCTCCAGGGCCCAGTTGCCGTACTCGTCAAGCGCGTTGTACGCGCCGCCGACCAGCGTGCACGCCAGCGACAGGGTGAAGATAACCAGCGCGCGTCCGGAGTACATCGGGTTGCCGTGCAGGGCGTACCCGGGGGTGCCCTTCTCCACCGGGACATCGAGCATGTTGACGTCCTCCAGCACATAATGCGCCGGGAGGTGCGCCCCGTCGAAGCGGATGCTCTGCGAGCCTGTCCCCTTCGGCCCGAGCGAGTCCCCCCAGTCGTCCAGCTGGGTGAACGTCGACCGCGGTGCTACGAACAGAGCCACTCTTGGCATGCCGCGGGCGCCGGTGCCCGGCAGCACCGCCTGGCCCATGTAATAGGTCGAATAGGGGATCCCGGAGCAATAGGCCACGGTGCCATCCAGTCGGTAGCCGCCATCCTCCGCAGCCCCCTTCAGCGACGGCGCCGCGACGGACGCGGCGCGGAACTCGCCATTGCCGAACACCTCGTCCTGGGTCCGCTCGGGAAACCAGGAGCCGACCTGGAGCGCGTGATTGGCCGACAGGCACGCCCCCCAAGCGGCGCTCATGTCGCCGCGCGCGAGTTCCACGCCCACCCGCATGAACGTCGGCACGTCGACCTCGAGGCCGCCGTACCGGCGCGGCACGTACATCCGGTAGAAGCCGGCCTCCAGGAGAGCCTGGTGCGCCTCCTCTGAGTAGTAGGTCTGCTCCTCGGTCTGCGCCTGCTCGGCCACCAGTCGTGGCCGGAGTGCGCGGGCGACTCCACGAGCTCGTCGCCGACGCGCTGCATCTGTTCTCTCTCCTCAAGGATGCTCATCAGACCATCATGCCAGCGCCTGATCGAGCGCGAGCTCAGCCCGGCTCAGTTGAGAAGCGCCAGCAGATGGTCGCGGTCGGGACCCGGCAGCGGCTGGGGTTCTGTGTCGCGGGCGAGCTCGAGGATCCGCTCGGCGAGGCTCGACCGCGCGAACAACTCGTGCTGCGGCGTGATGCAGCACCGGTACTCCAGGAAGGCCCGGAAGGCGTCGGCGTCGTTTCCCATAACGGCGAACATTGCTGCTCGCAGCGCGGCTGTCGGTTCGGTCGGCTGCGGGACCTCCAGCCCATTGCGGAGTGCCTCGATCTCGCGCAGCCGGGCGCGGTTTTCCTCGACGGTCTCCCGGTACCAGGGTGTGAGCTCGGCTTCGGTAACCGCATCCCACATCTCGGCGAATTCGCCGGGGTTGTCGGCATGCGATCGGATCACGCCGCGCAGGTGCTGGATATGCAGGAGGCCGAGCGTCATGCCGCGGCCGAGTGTCGGGTTGGTGCAGGCCCAGGCGTCTGCCAGTGGCGCAATTCCCGTGGCCACGGGCCGGCCGTCGACGAGCAGGCGGCGGTAACGGTCGAGAATCCCGCCCATCGCGAGCACGTCGGTGATCGGTTCGCCTTCGAGCCAGTGCGCGTGCCGCGGGCACGCCGCCACGACCGATGTCCACCGATCGCGATCGCGCAGCCGCTTGAGCGGCTGGTCGCCCTTGGAGATGTATACGGTCACTGACCATGTGTTGTTGTCACCGGGCAGCGTCAGCACGGAGAACGTCCCAAGCGACGTGAGTACCGCGGCGCGATACTGTGGCGTCGCTCCGTTCAACGAGCGGAAGAAGCGGGTGTAATAGATGAAGCCGGCGTCTTCGGCCTCCTCGTGGATGGGGCGGGTGCCCGCCTCGCTCAGCCAGCGCGGCATTGGCGAGCGCCGGCCCATCGCGTCCACCACCAGGTCAGCGCTCAGCTCCTCACCGGCGTCCGTCCGCACCCCGGTCACGTGCGGCGTCCCGTTGTAGGCACGCATCGTAAGTTCTGTGACCGTGGTACCACGCCGCAGGTCGAGGCCCGGCTCGGCCTCGGCGGCCCGGCCCAAGACTTGCTCCAGCGCGGGACGGCGAGCGGCGATCGTGACGAATCGCTCATCGCCGGGACGTGGTGCACGATCGGTGATCGCAGGGGGCATGATCTGCAGGGGGTCCCACCGCACCCCGCCTGCTTTCTCGAGCCCACCCACCACGTCCGGCAGCAATGCCTCCAGGACCGCGCGGCCCCGCGGCTGCAGCAGATGCGGCTGGCGGAACTGGTTCACCCCGTTGCGCGACCATCCCTCCCACGCCTGATCCGCAGATGCCGGCGCAGCCTGATCGTCGCGCTCCAACATCGTCACCTCGTGACCGTCGCGCACAAGCAGCATCCCGGTCACCAGTCCGCAAAAACCAGCGCCCAACACGATGATCCTCGACATGTCCGAATTCCTCCTTACCTCGGATCGATGCCGAGCGTGTACTGACAGGTGTACGGCGCTGTGAGATCGGTCTCGGCCGTTCGCCGAGCCAACGTAGCCATGTTGCATCAGCCCCCTTGTAAGTCCGTGATTGGATTATGAGGTCAGCGCGATTGCGGATCGTGTGACTTTCTTCACGCCCGATCAGAGCAGCCGGACGTGCCGCCGGTTCGGCGCTCCAGGTCGCGGGTGTGTCAGGCGGCGCGGGCGGCGGCGCGGTGTTGTTGGGGGCTGCTCCCCCGTGGGGCCTCAGCTGTGATCGTCGTCGCCGTCCAGGCCGCGCGCGAGCTCGGCGTGTGCCGGATCTCGGTCCGATGAGCGCCGCGCCGTCAACTCGACGGCCGCCGCACGAATCGGCTCACCTCGGTGCTCTCGCCCTCGGAGCGCCAGCTCGACGAAGGTCTTCATCCGCGTCCTCGTGCTGTCAAGAAAAACCCGGCGCTCGTGGCCCCTGAGGATCCGGAATCCCAGGGCCACGATCGGGTTGGCGATCGGCGCGTACCTCGAGACCGAGTGCACGCGGAACTCCACCTCACCGCTGTCCAGCCACTTCCACACCTCCCAGTCCATCTGGCCCATCTCCACATGTCCCTCGAGCGTGCGGTAGTTCCATCCCCAGACCCGCACCCGCCGCCCCTCGATCACCGGGGCGCGCTCGTACACCTCGCCGACCCGAACCCCGACGAACACGCGAACCAGGCCGAGCGCGCGCAGCTCGAGCACCATGTTCCTGTGCTCGAGCGCGACCTCCGGCTCGTAGTACGCGCGCACGATCGACGGGTCGGCGAACTCATAGCCGCGCATCAGCCGGCGTGCGATCTCCCAACTTCCGTCCTTGATCGGCGGTCCTGCGGGCTCCCCGGGCAGCGGCTGGCAGACATCGGTGATCCGCCACCCGCCGTGCGCGTCCGGGTTCTCGAGCGCGGGCAGATCGAAGTTCAGCGGCTTGTTGGGAAGCTCGGCGAGTATGCGCTGAACCTTCGGCGGCCCGAGCATCCACTCAGGGCGCACCGGCCTGCTCCTCGACGCGCTCGGTCGCGATCGTGACGCCGCCCCGCATCTTGCCGCGCGAGAGCTTCACGACGCCCTCCAAGAACGAAATCCACATGTGCGCCTGGACCTCCTTGGCCATCCGCAGGCGGTGATAGAGAAGGTCCACGAGCCGGCTGCTGCTGCGCGCCCACGACTCGATCTCGAACGACAGCGCTCCCGGATCGCCGTCGCGAACGCGGAACTCGATCTGCCCCGCCTCGAGGTGGCCCGACAGCGTGGCCAAGCGAAACGAACACGGCGTGACATCGATGACCCGCACCGGGCCATCCCACGGGCCGGGCATGCGCACGACGAACTCGTCGCCGAGCGCAAGGCCGCCGTGGTCTCCCAGGACCTTCTCGAAGCGCGCGAACGTCGTCGGTGCGGGCTTGTTCAGGTTTTCCTTCACCGCGCTCATCAGCTCCCGCGCCGTCGCGCTCGAGTCGCAGATCGAGGTCTGGTAACGGCGATGAAACAGCAGACCATGCCCGTCCCGCTGGCCCTGCACGTCGTCCTTATCGAGGCCGGCGGGGAAGGCGAGCATCACGTGGTCATGTGCCGGTGGCGCCACCGGCTTGTCGCTGCGGTGCAACGGGGTGATGCGCCACGTGTAGTCCCAGGATGTCAGCACGATCCCGATCGGCCACCTCGCGGCGATCATCCAGCGGCGCGTCAGGTTTGTTCGTCTCGGCATCTTGTTCGTCTGGGCATCTTGGTCGTCTCGGATCACCTTTCATCTACCCGGGCATGGAACTTAAACAACTTGTTTAGTTTTTCGCCCCACCCGGGTAGCACGAAGTCATGCTGTCTGACGGCCTCCACCGCACGGGACTGCGCGCGAGCCACATGCAGTTGATGTCGACCGCAGCTGTCGGACTCTGCATCGGACTGTGGATTCGTGCCAAGACCGTCGACCAGGACGCGCGCGCCAACGCCGAGCGCCGCGCGCTGTTCGTGGGCCTCTGGCCACCCACCCTCTGGCTGATCGGCGACTCGCTCGAGCGCCATGAATAGACCACGCCCGGTGAACCCCGCCTCGAGGCCGCCGCCGATACAAATCGTTCGGGTAAACGTATACAGGCTGTAGACAGGATCGCGGGGTTGACGGGCCTCACCATCAGCGAGGTTGTCCAGCGAACCGGCGTCGCCGAGGGCACGCTGCGGATGTGGGAGCGTCGCCACGGCTTTCCGAGCCCCGAGCGGCTGCCAAGCGGCCATCGCCGCTACAGCGAAGAGCAAGTCGAGCTCGTCCGGCGCGTGGCTGCTGGTCGCGCCGCCGGACTCTCGCTGAGCGCGGCGATCGAGGCCGCGCCGCGCAGCAGCCGGTCGCACGACCCGTCGCTGTTTGCCGGCCTCCGGCGGCTCCGATCCGACCTCCAACCGCTGCCGCTGTCGAAGCGGATCCTCATCGCGCTGAGCCAGGCGATCGAGGACGAGTGCCTGTCGCGCGCCGAACGGCCGGTGCTGTTCGCCTCGTTTCAGCGCAAGCGGTTCTACCGCCAACAGCACGCCCGCTGGAGGGAGCTCTCGCGCGGCGCGGAGCTCGCCGTCGTGTTCGCGGACTTCGACCGCGCGCGTACGCCGCGAGGAGCGCCGGTGGAGATCCCGGTCGATCGAAGCCATCCGCTCGCGCGCGAATGGGCGATCGTCTGCGACGCCGATCGCCACGCCGTGTGCCTCGCGGGCCGCGAGCCGCCTTCCTCAAACCCCCAGGCTCCAACCTCGCAACGCGCGTTCGAGGTGATCTGGAGCGTCGAACCTCAACTGGTCAGAGCGGCCACCCGAATCTGCGCATCGGCCGCTGCAACTGCCCGCCGCACCATCACCGAGCCCATCCAAAAGATCCTCGACTGCGAGGCCGCCGTGCCCGCGCACGATCAGCTGCGGCTGGCGACCGCGATCACAAGTCGAACTCTCGCGCAACTTCCGCGGGGCCGAGGCTGACGGGTTCGACGCACCCGGCATGGCCGCTACGTCCCCTGAGTCGCCGAGGGACCGCGGCGCTCAGCCGGCGCGAAGGTCGGGAAGGGTGCCGGCTCGTGACCGCGCGTTGTCGTATCGGTGAGGCGCATCGGGTCAGCGTGAAACCAAGCCCGTGCTCGCGCGAAGTTCGTTCCCGTCGAGGCGGGCGCGGTGTCAGGACGCGAGGGCCGGTTGGGGCGGAGGGGGTAAAACGACCCACTCACGCCCCTCTCAACGTCGCGCGGGACGTTCCCCCTCCACCAGGACGGGAACGTCCCGCGCGAGCGCTCAGGGGAACCCACTGGGACGTTTCCGGACCTCCCATGCCGCACGGAGCTTGCGCGCCGGACGGGACGCGCGAAAACATCAACCAACGCCATGTCCGATCCCGCGCCGGCACCCGCAGCGACCCCGCGCGACGTGCATCGCGCCGAGACTGCGCGCGCTCGCGCGGGATCAGTCATCCGGGGCATCGACGATCTGCAGTCATCTGGGGCATCGACGATCTGAAGTCATCCGGGGCATCGACGATCTGAAGTCATCCGGGGCATCGACGATCTGAAGTCATCCGGGGCATCGACGATCTGAAGTCATCCGGGGCATCGACGATCTGACCGCGATCACTCTCGGTAGTGCTCGATCGCGCCGGTGCGCTCGAGGTCTTCGAGCAGGATCGCTTCGACGTCGAGCACCAGATCGATCTCGTTTGAGACGACGACGCCGCCCCCGGGGATCTCGTCCTGCCAGGAGACGCCGAAATCGTGGCGGTTGATTCTCGCGCTCGCTTCGAAGCCGAGCCGGCGCAGGTCACCCTTGTTCTCCTCTCCCACCCAGAACGCCGTCTTCCACTCTCCCAGATAGTGGATGTCGAGCGGGACGGTCCGCGTCACTCCGCGAATCGTCAGCTCGACCTCGCCCTTGAACGTGGTGCTACCGGTGCGTTCGGTGAAGCGGCCGCTGAAGGTGATCTTGGGGTGGTTCTCGACGTCGAAGAAGTCGGCGCTGCGCAGGTGCTCGTCGCGGGCAGCCTCGCCGGTCCAGATGCCGGTCGAGTCGATCTCGCCGTGGAAGGTGGCGTCGACGCAGCGCTCCCAATCGAGCTCGAGCCGTCCGTGGATGTCCTTGAACAGACCCCGCACCCACGTGACCATCATGTGCCGCGCGCGAAACTCCGCCTCAGTGTGTCCCGGCTCGAAGATCCAGGTGGACGTCAGGTGCTCCTGTCCGGTTTCCATCATCATCACTCCTCTCTGGCGTAGACGCCCGCTCAGGTTCGAGCTCAGGGCTACTTCGAGCTCTAACAACCTCGTCAAGGCCGAGCGACCCGTGATAGCGACCAGGCGCGTAGCCGTCTCCCCCGCGGCCCCTTCGCTTCGGACACGTTTACCCGCCCCGGAAGGCGGTCAGTCCTTGGGGAAACGACTGGAGATGCAATGGCCCCGAGGAACCTCGAAGAGCAGCTGACGAAGTACCTGACCGACGCCCATTCGATCGAGCAGCAAGCGCTCGCGCAGCTGAGGGTCGCGCCGAAGATCGCAGGTGATGCGCAGATCGGCGCCGCCTTCTCAGACCACCTGACCGAGACAAAGGATCACAAGCGCGTTGTCACCGAACGCCTCGAGGGCCTGGGGGGAAAGCCCTCGCCGGTCAAGGACTTGGCCGGCACGTTGACCGGCCTGGGATTTGGCGCGTTCGCGATGGCACAGCCCGATACCCCGGGGAAGCTGGTCGTGCACGCGTTCTCCTACGAGCACATGGAGGAGGCGGCCTATGACCTGCTCGGGCGGGTGGCCGAGCGGGCGGGCGACACCGCGACAGTGGAGGCCGCGCGCCGGATCGAGCAGCAGGAGCACGCGATGGGCGACCAGCTGGCGCAGTGCTTTGACCGGGCGGCGCAGGCGGCTCTGCGCAAGCTCGATCCGGGTGACATCCAAAAGCAGCTGAACAAGTATCTCGCCGACGCGCACGCGATCGAGGCCCAGGCGCTGCAGCTGCTCGCCACGGGCCGAAAGCTGGCCGGCGTGCCCGAGCTCGCCTCGGCGTACGAGGAGCACCGCGTGCAGACCGAAGAGCATCAACGACTGGTTGCGCAACGACTCAAGGAGCGCGGCGATTCTCCGTCCAAGCTCAAGGACGCTGCCCTGCGCCTGGGTGCCTTGAACTGGGGCTTGTTCTTTGGAGCGCAACCGGACACCCCGGTGAAACTGGCGGCCTTCGCGTACGCGTTCGAGCATCTGGAGATCGGCGCCTACGAGATGCTCGTGCGCGTGGCGCAGCGCGCCGGCGACGCCGAGACCGAGCAGATCGCCGGTCGGATCCTGGCCGACGAGCACGCGGCAGCGCAGCGAATCCGCTCGCTGTTTGACCGGGCGCTGGAGAAGGCGCTGCACGACCAGGGCGTCGCAGCTCACTGAAGGCCAGTCAGCGCGCACAGCTCAATGAAAGCCGGTCAGGGCGCGCAGCTCCCCCCAAAGACCTTCAGCGCAAGACGACCGTCTGTGTCCTCGGAGCCTCGCGGGCGGCGCCGGGCAGCGACAGCCACACGTCGGCGCCGCCGCCCTCGCGGTTGGCGGAATGGGCGCGGCCGCCGTGAGCCTCGGCGATCACCTGCACGATCGACAGGCCGAGGCCGGCGCCGCCCCGCGCCCGCGCCGGGTCGGCGCGCGAGAAGCGCTCGAACGCGTGCGGCAGGAAGCTCGGTTCAAAGCCCTTACCCTCGTCGAGGACGTGGAGCTCGACGCTGCCGTCGCGCTGCCGGGCGCGCAGCACGACCGCACCGCCGCCGTGGCGCAGCGCGTTCGCGACCATGTTCGTGAGGGCCTGCTCGAGCCGCGCCGGATCGGCCTCCACGGCGAGCCCGTCGGCACCCTCGACCGTCACCGCGCGGCCCTCGCCGCCCGCCGGCCCGGCGAAGCGGGCGGCCACGGCGTCCAGGAGCCGGCGCACCTCGACCCGGCGCTTTTCGATCGGCAGCCGTCCCTGCTCGGCGCGCGCGATCACCAGCAGGTCCTGGGCGAGCTTGGCGAGCCGGTCGACCTCCTCGGCGACCGAACGCAGCCGCGCCTGGAGCTCCTCCCGGGAGCTGTCGGACGACAGCGCCAGGTCGAGCTCGAGCTTGAGGATCGACAACGGCGTTCGCAGCTCGTGCCCGGCGTCGGCGACGAACGCCCGCTCGCGGCCGAGCGCGTCCTCGAGCCGGCTGAGCATCGCGTTGAGGGTGGTGCCGAGCCGGTGGAGCTCGTCGTTGGCCTCGGGGACCGGCAGCCGCTCGCCCTGCGGGGCGCCCGAGATCCGCGCGGCCCGCGCGCTCATCGTCTCCACCGGCGCGAGCGCCCGCGCGGCGAGGCCGTAGCCGGCCACGCAGGTGAGGATCAGCAGCACCGGACCGCCGATGAACAGCAGCTCGCTGAGCGTGGTGAGGGCTCGGTTGCGCTGCGACAGCGAGGAGCCGACCACCAGCACCGACGCGGGCCGGGTGGCGGCCGGGCCGGCCAGCAGCCGCGCCTCCTCGGAGGGATCGACGAACAGCGAGCGCACCGCCGCGCGCCTGACCTCCTTCGGGCTCAGCAGCGGGGCCGTGTGTCCGGGGGTCGCGTCGAGGACGCGTCCGCTCCGGGGGTCGACGATCTGCGCGAACGCGCCGCCGCTCTCGGGCAGCTGGGGGAGCTCGCGCTGTCCGCGGACCAGGGTGGCCAGATCGGCGGCGTGCGTGCGCAGCGAACGGTTGATTCCCTGATCGAGGCTCGCCGAGAACAGCGTCTGCAGCAGCAGCGCCAGGCCACCGAACAGCACGACCACGACGCCGGCAAAGCTCAGCGTCAGCCGCGCCCTGAACGGGAGGCGGCGCAGCGACAGGGTCCGCCGCGGCGCAGAGGGTGTCGCGTCCCGCTCGGGAAGTCCGGGGTCGGGCCGCGGATCGACGCTCGGTGTCGCCTCCCGCTCGGGAAGTCCGGGGTCGGGCCGCGGATCGACGCTCGGTGTCGCCTCGGTCATGTCCGCAGCCGATAACCGGCGCCCCGGACCGTCTCGATCGCGTCGCGGTCGAGCTTCTCGCGCAGGTAGCCGATGTAGACCTCGATCACGTTGGACCGGTTCTCGTAGCTGCCGTCCCACACGTGCTCGAGCAGGTCGAATCGACTCAGCACCTCGCCCGGATGGCGCATGAACGTCTCGAGCATCGCGAACTCGCGCGCGGTCAGTGACAGCTCGCTGCCGGCGCGCCATACCCGGCGCGCCGCCGGGTCAAGGCGCAGATCGCCCACCGTGAGCAGGGTCGGTCGCGGCGGCGCTCCGCGGCGCAGCAGCGCCCGCATCCGCGCCAGGAGCTCCTCGAACGAGAACGGCTTTGCGAGGTAATCGTCGGCGCCGCTGTCGAGGCCACGCACCCGATCCTCCACATCGTCGAGCGCGGTCAGCATCAGGGTCGGAGACCACACCTGGCAGGAACGCAGCTGACCGCAGACCTCGAAGCCGTCGTGACCCGGCAGCATCACGTCGAGCAGGATCAGGTCGTATTCGGTCGTGGTCGCGCGCATCAGCGCCTCCTCGCCCGTGGCCGCCACGTCGACGCCCATGCCTTGGCGGCGCAGCCCCTGGCGCAGCAGCGCCGCGAGCTTCGCCTCGTCCTCTACGACGAGAACACGCACCTCATCAGCTTTGCACCAGGGCGCGCAGGGACTGCCTGAGCGAGCGAGTGGTGGCGAGCACGGCGGTCGGCTCATAGCCGCAATGGGCCATGCAGTTCTCGCAGCGCGGATCGCGTCCGCGGCCGTAGGCCTCCCAGTCGGTGGTCTCGACCAGCTCTTTATACGTCTTCGCATAGCCGTCGGCCATCAGGTAGCAGGGGCGTTGCCACCCGAACAGCGAGTAGCTGGGAATGCCCCAGGCGGTGCAGCCGAAATCCACCTTGCCCTCGAGGAAGTCGAGGAACAGAGGCGAGTGGTTGAGCCGCCAGCGCTTGCGCCGCCCGTCGGCGAAGGCGGCGCGGAACAACTCGTGGGTCTGGCGCACCCCGAGGAAGTGAGCCTGGTCTGGCGCCTTGTCGTACGCGTAGGCCGGCGAGATCATCATCTGGTCAACTGAAAGCTCGTCGTTGAGGAAGTCAAGCACGCGGCGCACGGCCTCGGGCGTGTCGTGCGTGAAGAACGTCGTGTTCGTGGTCACGCGGAAGCCGCGCTGCTGGGCGGCGCGGATCGCCGCCACCGCCTTGTCGAATACCCCGGCGCGGCACACCGACTGGTCGTGTCGCGCGCGCAGTCCGTCGATGTGCACGGCCCAGGCGAAGTACGGGGACGGCTCGAAGCGGTCCAGCTTGCGCTCCATCAGGATGGCGTTCGTGCATAGGTAGACGAACCGCTTGCGCGCGATCAGCCGGCCCACGATCTCGTCGATCTCGGGGTGGATCAGCGGCTCGCCGCCGGCGATCGAGACCATCGGCGCGCCGCATTCCTCGATCGCCTCGACCGCCTGCTCGACCGGCATGCGCCGGCGCAGCACGTGCTCGGGGTGCTGGATCTTGCCGCAGCCCGCGCACTCCAGGTTGCACTGAAACAGCGGCTCGAGCTCGACGAGCAGCGGGAACTTCTCGCGGCCGCGCAGCCGCTGCTTGGTCAGGTAGAGGGCCATGCGCGCGGACTGCCTCAACGGGACGGGCACGGGATCACCTCTGCGGTTCGGGAGTCGGGGGAAGCTTGAAGTGCACGTCCTCGCGGGCCACCGTTCGCTCGCGGACGCAGGCGCCGCCGAGACCGTCGAGCGCGCGCACCACCCCCTCGACCACGGCCTCCGGCGCGGAGGCGCCGGCGGTCAGGCCGACGCGCCGGCAGTCGATGAGCAGCTCCGGCGGGATGTCGGCGCCGTCCTCGACGAGGACGGCGGGGCGACCGGCGCGCTGGGCGACCTCGACCAGGCGGCGGGAGTTGGAGGAGTTTCGGGAGCCGACGACGAGCACCATGTCGCAGTCGGAGGCCAACGCGCGTACCGCGTCCTGGCGGTTCTGCGTCGCGTAGCAGATGTCGCTGGAGGCCGGTCCGACGAGCGACGGGAAGCGCGTGCGAAGCGCGTCGACGACGCCGGCCGTCTCGTCGATCGCCAGCGTGGTCTGCGTCAGGTAGGCGACCCGTTGCGGATCCTCGACCTCGACGCAATCGACCTCGTCCGCGCCGGCGATCACGCGCATGCGGTCGGGCGCCTCGCCGAAGGTACCTTCGACCTCCTCGTGCCCCTCGTGGCCAACGAGGACGATGTCAAAGCCCGACCGGGCGAACCGCCGCGCCTCGGCGTGCACCTTGCTGACGAGCGGGCAGGTGGCGTCGATCACGTCCAGCCGGCGCCGCGCGGCCGCAGCGCGCACGGCCGGGGAGACGCCGTGGGCGGAGAAGATCACGGTCGCGCCCGGAGGGACTTCGTCGACCTCGTCGACGAACACGGCGCCGCGCCGCTCGAGGTCGGCGACGACGTGCGCATTGTGGACGATCTGCTTGCGCACGTAGATCGGCGCGCCGCGGTCCTCCAGCGCGCGCTCGACGACCCCGATCGCTCGCACCACGCCGGCACACGACGCCCGGGGGGAGGCGAGCACGACATCGCGCGGGCCCAGCGCGCGCGCCCAGCCCTCGGCCAGTGCACACGCGCGCCGCAGCGTGCGGTAGGCGACCGCGGCGCCGGCGAGCGTGCGCAGCGGGCGGTGCAGCTCGTGGCGATGGGTGTCGAGCACGACCCGCAGCGTGACCAGCGGGTGCGCGCGCGTTGCGGGCGCCAGCCATGCCGACTCCATGTCCACCGCCAGCGCTCCGCTGCGCTGCAGCGTGCGGCGGCGGTCGCGGACGACAAGGCGCTGGCTCGAGGCGATCGGCCCGACGCGAACGCGGAGCCCGCCGCGGCGCAGCGCTCCGGCGAGGATCGCCGGATCGTGGCAGGGGGTGGTGCCGGTCGGCCCGCGCACCTCGCTCGCGAGCACCACGTCACCGGGCTCGAGCTCGGGATCGAGCGCGCCGCCGAAGCCGGCGATCAGGACCGCGCCTCCCTCGACCGAACCCGCGCCGCGAGCGGCGCGACGGGGTCCCATCCCGATCCGATGCACCCGCGCCCAGGGGGCGCCGGCGCGCACGGCGTGGGCCTCGAGCGACAGCGGCGCCAAGACAGTGAGAGCGCTCATGTCGCCATCTCCGCCACCCGTTCGGCCTTGCGGGCGATGATCGCCAAGGCCTCGCGCGCGGCCGCCCGGCCGCTGCGAACCGCGCCCTCCATCGTCGCCGGCCAGCCCGTGTCCGTCCACGCTCCGGCGAGCACCAGGCCGGGGATCCGCGTCCGTGGCCCGGGGCGCAGAGCACGCGTTCCCGGCGCGGCGCGGAACGTCGCGGCGTGCTCGCGGGTGACGAAGAACGCGGCGACTCGGGCCTCGCGGGCTGCCGGCAGCAGCTCCGACAGGGTCCGCAGGAAGCGATCACGGAGGTCCGCGACGGTCATCTCAAGCTCGGCGTCGGCGGCGGAGAGCGAGATCGCGAGGTATTGGGCCCCCTCGAGCCCCGCGGCCTCAGTACGGTCGAAGACCCACTGCACCGGCGTGTGGATGCCGGCGGCGAACGGCACGTCGAGCACGCGCCGGTCGTAGACCACGTGCACGTTTACGATCGGGGAGCTGCCAAGGCGGCCCAGTGATGTCGGCGCCAGTCCGCTTCCGGGAGGCAGCAGCCGGGGGGCGCGACCGTGCGGAACGGCCAGGATGACGGCGTCGGCCGCGAGCGAGGGGGCGCCGCTGATCTCCACGCAACAGCCGTCGGGATCCGGCACGATCGCAACCGCGCCGCGGCGCAGGTGGACCTCGACGCCGGCCCGCTCCAGGGCGCGCCGGGCGGCCACGTCGTGGATCTCGCCGAGCGGCACGCGAGCGTAGCCGACGTCCCCGGCCGCGGCGTCTGACAGCAGCCCCTCCTGGAACACGTACGCCGCCTGGGCGAGGGAGGCGTCGGCAACGCGGAGGTTCAGCGTGGGACGCGCGATCAGCTCCCAGATCGCCTTCACGGCCTCCTCACTCTGGCCGTGCTCCGAGAGCCAGTCACCGAACGAACGAGCATCGGCCGCCGGGTCGTCGGGGTCGACCTGGCGCAGGGCCTGGATCGCTCGCGCCAGCGAGACGCGTTGCCACGGACCGAGGAACCGGTAGCGCGCGAGCGCGCCGGCAAGATGCAGCGGCGCCGGCAGGCCGGCGCGGCGCAGCCAAGCGCGCCTGCCGCCCGGGGCGAGCACCGGAATCGAGAGCCGCGGCTGCAGCGTCACCAGGTCGGCGGCGCCGATCCGGTTCAGCAGCTCCCGGTAAGCGGTGCAGCAGCGCAGGAACACGTGCTGGCCGTTGTCGGCGAGGATGCCGTCGCGGACAAACGAGTAAGCGGCGCCGCCGAGGCGGCCGCGCGACTCCAGCAGGGTGACCTCGATGCCGTCGCGGGCGCAATCGAGCGCCGCGGCGATCCCGGCCAGCCCTCCACCCACGACCACGACCTGCTTCATGTCCACGCCCCCGCCAGGCTTCGCGCCGCAAGCCAGGCCTTCTCCCATCCCGCAAGCGAGATCCGCCGCCGCAGGATCTCGTCCGGTTGGTGCGCGATGCGGTCGAGGATGCGCCGGTAGATCCCGGTCATGGCCAACACGCAGGCGCCGCTGCGCGTGTCCAGCACGTCGACCAGGCCCAAACCCCGGTCGAACCACACGCTTGCCCGCTCGGCTTCGTACCGGATCAGCTCCGCGCTCATCTCCGGTGCCGAGCATCCGAAGCGGCGCAGATCCTCGGCGGGCAGGTACACCCGGCCGTGCTCGTAGTCCTCCCGGACGTCGCGCAGGATGTTGGTGAGCTGCATCGCGACGCCGAGGTCGTCGGCGAGCATGGAGTGGCCGTTTCCGTCACCCCCGGTGAAGATCGCCAGGCAGAGGCGGCCGATCGAGCCGGCCACGTCGCGGCAGTAGACGACCAGGTCCTCGAAGGTCTCATACCTGGTTCCGCGCACGTCGAGCTCGACGCCGTCGATCAGGAGCTCCAGCGCCTCCAGCGGCAAGTCGAAGCGCGTCTTGGCGTCGGCCAGCGCCACGGTCACGGAGTCGCCACACGGCGCATTCGGCGCGCAATGTCGGTCGGCCTCGCCGCCCGCGATCGCGGCGAGATTGGCGCGCTCGGCGTCGAGGGCGGCGAGCTTCGCCGGTCCCTCGTCGTCGCCGTCGCCGATGTCGTCGACCCGGCGCGCGAACGCGTACACGGCGCTCATCGCCAGTCGCTTGTCGCCGGGAAGGAGCCTGATTCCGTAGTAGAAGTTCGCGGCGGCCCGCCGGGTGATGTCCTCGCAGGCACGGTAGGCGTGCTCGACCTCGAGCGCCGGCATCATCATCGGCCGACCACCGCCTCGAGGTAGGCCACCGCGAAGCGCTTGCGGCCACCGCGCCGCGCGGCGGCGCCCCCCCCGATCCCATCGAGTGCGACCCTTCCCCCCGCCAGGAATCCGGCGACCGCGAGACGGGCGCGCCCACGAAGACGGCGCACCAGCGGCGCCCCCTCGTCGAGCAGCGCCCGGGCGTGCGCGGCGCCGTCGAAGCGGCCGATGTAGGACCGGCCGCGGGCGCGATCCTCGTCTGCGTCCTGGAGGTGCTCGATCACCTGCAGGCCGGCGCAGATCTTGTCCGACAGCGCGACCCGTTCCGGGGTCGCCGCGCCCAGCACGCGCAGGACGAGCTCGCCGACCGGCGCGGCGGAGAGCCGGCAGTAATCGAGCAGTTCGTCGAAGCTCTCGTAGCGGGTCACGACCTGGTCGCGGCGGTTGGCCTCGATCAGGCGCAGGAACGGCTCCCGCGGAAGCGAGCATTCGCGCGCCGTGGCGGCGACCGCGCGCATGAGCGGATGCTCGGGAGCATCGAGCTCGCCCTGAACCCGGTCCAGCAGCGCCAGCCGGTCGCCCGCGACCTCGTCGCCGATGTCGTCGACGAGGCGGGCGAAGCCGTAGATCGCCAGGAGATGCCGGCGCGTGCGAGGGCCCAGCAGCCACAGCGCGACGGGGAAGTTCTCATCGCCGGCCTGGGCCATGACCGCCTCGGCGGTCGGCATCGCGTTCGCACCTGGACGGTCGCTGCCCACCTGGACCGCCGGCGCGGAGGCAGAGCTCACCGCGCGCACCTCCCCAGCGCCATGATCGGGAACACCAGCCGGTAGAGGTGGTAGTTGATGTAGAAGTCCGAGGGAAAGCCGGTGCCGGTGAACTGCGGCTCGTCCCAGCTTCCGTCCGGTCGCTGCGTCTCAACCAGCCAGCGGACGCCTCGCCGGACCGCGAGCGATCGCTCCCCGGCGGCATCGAGCGCCAGCAGCGCCCAGGCGGTCTGCGACGCCGTGCTCTCACCGCGCCCGATCCACGCCGGATCGTCGTAGGACCGGCAGTCCTCGCCCCACCCCCCGTCGGGATTCTGGCGATCCTGCAGCCAGCGCACCGCTGCGCGGATGCGCTGATCCGCGGCTGGGATGCCGGCGGCGATCAGCGCCGGCACGGCGGCGCCGGTGCCGTACACGTGGTTGACCCCCCAGCGGCCAAACCACGAGCCATCCTCCTCCTGGGCGCCGAGCAGCCAATCGACGCCGCGCGGGTTTGGCCGGCCAAACGCCGCCAGCATCTCGATGACGTGCGCGGTGACGTCCGCGCTGGGCGGGTCGATCACCTCGCCGAAGTCGCAGAACGGGAGGTCGCGAACGATCGCCCGACTGTTGTCGGCATCGAACGCCCCCCAGCCGCCGTCGGAGCTCCGCATGCCCTCCACCCAGCGCGCTCCCCGCTCAATCGCCCCCCGCACCCGTTCGGCATCGGGATGATCGACCCGGCCCAGCGCGAGCACGACCTCGGCGGTGTCGTCGATGTCGGGGTAGTTCGCGTTCGCGAACTCGAACGCCCAGCCGCCGGGCTCGAGCTCCGGCCGTCTGACCGCCCAGTCGCCGCGGGCGAGGATCTGCTGATCGAGCAGCCAGTTCGCCGCCCGCACGATTGCCGGATCGTCGCCGCCGACGCCCGCGTCGGTGAGCGCGACGAGCGCCAGCGCAGTGTCCCACACCGGCGACTGGCAGGCCTCGAGGCGCCGCACACAGCCTTCCTCGATCGTGAAGGACTCAAGCCCCTCCAGGCCGCGCCGCATGACGGGATGGTCGAGCGCGTAGCCGCGCAGGTGCAGTGCGATCAGGGAATAGACCCACGGCGGCTGGATCCCACCCCACGAGCCATCGGCCTCCTGGCGGTCGACGATCCAGCGCTCGGCGCGGGCCAGCGCCAGCTCGCGCAGCCGCCTGGCTGGTCGGCGCTGGTAGCGGTGCAAGACTCGGTCGAGCGCCACCAGCGCGCGGCCCGCCGCCGACGCAGCCCGCGGCGGCGACCAGTCGCGCGGCCCGTTCAGCTCCTCGAGCCCGAAGGGCAGGGGCCGCCGCGGGCCTTGCGAGAGCACGACGCTCAGCGCGACGATCGTCTGGCGTGCCCAGCAGGCGAAGTCATACGGGTTCAGCGGCGCCCACGACGGCAGCAGCATGATCTCCGGCGGGAGCGCCGGCACCCGCTCCCAGGGCCAGGCCCCGAACAGCGCCAGCCAGATGTGGGTGAACACCCGCGCCCGTTGCAGGCCGCCGCCGGCGCGGGCGAACGCGGCGGCGGCGCGCATGTGCTCGGCCTCCGGTCCGTCGCCCGCCAGGCGGAGCGCCACATAGGCCTCGACCGTCGTCGAGAGGTCGCCCCACCCGCCCCGGAAGTTGCTCCACGAGCCGTCGGTGTTCTGGCGGGAACGGATCCACGCGGCCGAGCGCTCGGTCGCGGCCAGGTCCCGGATGCCGAGGAATTCCCGCAGCATCAGGTCCTCGGCGTCGATCGTCACGTTGCACTCCAGCTCGCCCTTCCACCATCCATCTGGTTGCTGGAGCGAGAGCAGATGGTCCCGCGCCCGCTCGAGCGCGCCATCGAGGCCGGCTTGCACCGCAGAGGCCGCGGTAGTCACCCACTTCTCTTAGCTCTTTGGACATGAGAGGACGCTGAGAGAGCTGTCGCTCGGGTCCCAGCTGGTTCGGGCGCTTACGTTGCGCGAGCTCGGGTGCGAGCTGGTTCGGCGCTCACGTTGCGCCGGCCAGCGCCTCCCCGACAGCGCGCAGGCGCTGGGTCTCGAGCCCATCGAGCTGGCTTTCCGCCCGCCGGATCAGCAGGGGCAGGTCGAACTCGGCGAGCGCGACCTGGTCGGACTGGAGGCGCTCGAGCCCGCGCCAGAGCGCGAGCTTTCCGGTGACCCCGAGCGCGAGCATCTCGAGCTCCACGACCCGGCTCAGCGGCGAGTATCCGCGCAGGCGGCCGTTGAGCTTGAGCCGTCCCAGCTTCTCCGCACTCCAGCCGCCCGCGACCTTCAGCCGGTCGGTGCCGACCTCGAGCGCGCGCATGATCGCCAGCAGCGACTGGCGATCCTCCTCGATCTCGGCGGCGAGGCGCTCGATGAACGCCTCGTAGCTCGAGCCACGGTTGGCGCCCGCGGCGCGCCTCACCAACTCGCGCGCGCCGGTCGCCGCGGCCAGGTGGTCGTTTAGGTAAATGGCAAGCAACGTCATCGGGAGATGTTGTTCAGCTACCCGCACAGGGCAGGAACTCATACCGTCCCACACGGTCAAGTCCAGCATCCGGGCTGCCCAGGTAGCGCGCCCTCAGCGCCGCCAGGTCGACGCGGGCGACGTCATATCCGAGCCGCCCCGCGACCTCGAGCGTCATCCGATGATAAAGCGCCTGCATCGGATCCACCGGCTCGTCGGTGCGATGGTGCCAACGGTCCACCAGGCGTCCACCGAGCTCGAGCCAGCGATCGCTCCACAACAGGCCGATGAAGCGCAGCAGCCGTTCGAGCTCGGAACGGTCGCCTCCCAGCAGCGACTCCGACCGCATCCGCAGGAACGGCACGTCCTGCAAGCGCCCGGGCAGCTCCAGCGCGTACCCGTGGACCTCGGTCCACCAGAACAGGCACTTCTCGTAGGGCGCCAACTGCCCCCACCGCGCGGCGTAGTCGGGTTGGAGCACGCCCGGATCGTCGGGCCCCAGCGTCGCCCACCGGGTATAGGAGTCGTCCCGGGCGCTGCCCGCATAGGAGTTGTGGGATAGATGCGACAGCGCGCTGGGCACCGGATGGCGCGTCAGGTGCACCACCCGAAGGCGATCGGGAAAGCGCAAGGCGAACAGCGGCAGCGCCGGAAACAGGGGCCAGCCCGTCTCGACGTAGAGTCGGCGTTCCCGCTCGATCCGCTGCAGGTGGCGCTGCACCTCGGCCTCCTCGAGCAGCGCCTCGGGGTCGTCGTAGCGCCGGAAGTATCTGCGCGGCTTGTACAACGGTCCGATCGGCTCGTGTTCGACCGAGATCTCCGGATAAAGGGCGCGCAGGCAAGCCGCCAGCCACTGGGTGCCGCAGCGGCCGGTGCTGAGGAAGGCGACGATCGGTGGGGCGGCGATTGATGAGGCATACCCGCGCCTGCGTCCGGCATGCGTACCGGAGCGCCAGGCGAACTTGCGAGGTCCGCGCGATGACCGGTCCGGTTTAGATGCTCCTCGCGGGGTAGCGCCAGGGGAGCGCCGGGCTGCGGCCCCGCGAAACCGCCCATGGCCCTGCTCGACAGACAGCGCACGATCACCTGGCCCGGACCGCCTGCCTTCCGGCCACGGGGCCGCGTCCTGTTTCTCTCCTGCCACCTGCCATGGCCCCCGATCAGCGGCGGGCGCCGGCGCGAACTCGAGCTGATCAAGCGGCTGGGGGCGCACTTCGAGATTCATCTGGTCGTGGTCTCCAAGACCTGCGATCAGGACGTCGCCAACGCCGGCCTGCTGGCCGGGTCATGCCGTGAGGTCGAGGTGTTCCCAGCGCAACCGACCGCCGAAACGGCGAGCGACGACCAGCCGCTTGCGCTCACCCGTCATCAGTCGCCGGCCGCAACCGAGCGCGTCGCCGAGATCCTCGCCCAGGGCACCGTCGACCTCGTTCACGTCGAGGGTTTCTACCTGCTCCAGCACGTGCCCGAATCGCCCGCGGTGCCCGTGCTGCTGGTCGAGCAGAACATCGAGTACGACCTCGAGCATCAGCGAGCATCGATCCGCGTCGATCCCGGCAGGAGGTTCGAGCTGTGCGCTCGCCATCTACGGACTCGGGCCGCGGAACTGCAATCGTGGCGGGCGGTCACCCGGCTCGCGACCGTGACCGCGGAGGACCGGCAGATGATCGAGGCCGAGCTGCCCGGCGCTCGCGTCGCGGTCGTCCCGGACGGGGCCGATCACCTCCCGGGGAACACCGAGAGCGCGGATCACCTCACGGCCATCGCCGAGCGTGCGGCCCAGATTGAGTGCCTGCGGCCCGCCGCCGCCCCGGTGATCGCCCTCCTCGCCAACTTCGCCTACGCCCCCAACTGCGACGCCGCGCAGCATCTCTGCCGCGACATCCTGCCGGCGCTCCGCGCTGCGGTGCCCGACGTCCACACCTGGCTGGTCGGCAACGCGCCGCCGCCCGAGGTGCGGGCGCTCGCCGGCGAGACGGTCGAGGTCACGGGCCGCGTTGCCGACGTCCTGCCCTACCTCGATGCCGCCGACGTGATGGTGTGCCCGCTTCGCATCGGCGGCGGGGTCAAGGTCAAGACGATCGAGGCGCTGCGGCGCGGCAAGGCGATCGTCTCGACGCCGATCGGCGTCCAGGGCCTGAGCCCCCAGGCGAGGGGAGCGCTGCTCGTGGAGAAGGAGGCGCAGGCGTTCGCCGCCGCGGTCGCGTCACTGCTGCAGGACGGCGATCGCCGCCACGAGCTCGAGCGCCGCGCGAGAAGCGCGGCCGCCCGGCTGCCCACCTGGGACGACTCTGCCGGCGCGCTCGCCGGCGTCTACGACGAACTGCTCGGATGCGCGCCGGAGACCGAAGCGCAACTCGTACGAATCGTGGCCGGGAGGTCCGGATGAGCAAGGGACGAGTACTGATCACCGGCGGCGCTGGGTTCATCGGCTCGCACGTCGCCGCCGCGCTGCTGCAGCGGGGATACCGGGTGCGTGCGCTGGACCCGCTGACGCCCCAGGTCCATCCCGGCCGCACACGGCCGCACTACCTGGCGGGCGATGTCGAGCTGATCGTGGGCGACATACGCGACGCGCACGGGGTCAGGCGCGCGCTGATCGACGTCGACAGCGTGATCCACCTGGCCGCCCGCGTGGGTGTCGGGCAGAGCATGTACGAGATCGGCGAGTACGTGTCGGTCAATTCGCTGGGAACCGCGACGCTTCTGCAGGCGCTGCTGGATCACCCGGTCAAGCGGCTCGTGGTGGCGTCGAGCATGAGCGTGTACGGCGAGGGTCTCTACGTCGACCGCGAGGGGCGCCCGGTGGCCGCATGCGAACGCACCCGAGCGCAGCTCTCCGCCCACCACTGGGAGCCGCGCGGAGCAGCCGGCGAGGCGCTGCTGCCGGTGCCGACCGACGAGGCCAAGCCGCCCGTGCTGTCCTCGATCTACGCGCTGAACAAGTTCGAGCAGGAGCGCAGCGCCCTGCTGTTTGGGCGGGCGTACGAGATCCCCACGGTGGCACTGCGCTTCTTCAACGTCTACGGCCCCCACCAGGCGCTGTCCAACCCCTACACCGGGGTGCTGGCGATCTTCGCCGCGCGGCTGCTCAACGACAGGCCGCCGATGATCTTCGAGGACGGCGAGCAGCGGCGCGACTTCGTCTGCGTGACCGACGCCGCGGCCGCGTGCACGCTCGCCCTGGAGCGCCCGGACGTGGGCGACGAGGTGATCAACGTGGGCAGCGGCACCAGCGTCACGGTGCGCGAGATCGCGCAGCGGCTGGCGCAGATCCTCGGCAAGGAGCACGTCGCGCCGCAGCTGACGGGCGAGTGCCGAGTCGGTGACATCAGGCACTGTTTCGCCAACGTGGACAAGGCACGCCGGCTCCTGGGCTTCGAACCCGCGGTGACCCTGGAGCAGGGAATGGCGGAGCTCGCCGGCTGGCTCGAAGGGCAAGTGGCCGACGACCTGGTCGACCATGCCCGGGGCGAGCTGAGCTCGCGTGGGTTGACGGTATGAGCCGGATCGTCGACACGATCCGCCGCGAGGCTCCCGCCGAGCCGGCGACGCGCGACCCGGCGCGAAGGCTGCGCCGGCGCGGCAACCCGGAGCTGGGGTTCGTCCAGTACTTCCACATGGGCGATCACGAGGCCGTGGAGCGGGCGCTCGACGCGCTCTCCGAGCTCCCCGCCAAGCGACTGCGGACCTCGATCTCCTGGTGCGATTGGCTCAGCGAAGGCGGACCGGAGTGGTACGGGTGGCTGCTGCCCAGGCTCACCGAGCAAGCGAGCGTGCTGCCCTGCTTCCTGTACACGCCGCCCGCGCTGGGGATCATGCCCAAGACCTCCTCGCCGCCGCGCGATCCGCAGCATTACGGCGAGTTCGTGGAGATGGTGTTGCGCGCGTACCCCGACCGGTTCCCGTACGTGGAGCTGTGGAACGAGCCCAACAACTACATCGAGTGGGACTGGACCGTCGACCCGGAGTGGCAGATGTTCGCCGCGATGATCGCCGGCGCCGCCAGCCGCGGCGCAAAGCTCGGGGTCAAGAGCGTCCTCGGCGGGATGAGCCCGTTCGATCCCAACTGGCTCGACCTCATGTACAAGCGGGGGGCGCTCGAGCACGTGGATGTGATCGGGGTACACGGGTTTCCCGGCACATGGGAGGCGGTCTGGGACGGATGGGACAGCCACGTCGAGCGGGTGGAGGAGGTCATCAACCGCCATCAGGGAGGCCAGCGCATCTGGATCACCGAGGCCGGTTACTCGACCTGGGCCCACGACGAGCTCGGCCAGTGCAGGACGCTCGTCGACCTCGCGCAAGCGCCCGCGGAGCGCTTCTACTGGTACTCGCTCGAGGACCTGGCGCCTGACCGTGAGACGCTCGACGGCTTTCACTGCGACGAGCGTGCCTACCACTTCGGCGCCCGGCGCACGGGCGGCGAGCCCAAGCTACTCGATCGGGTCCTGCGCGACCGGGGCGTCGACGGCGTGCGAGAGCTGGTGCGCTTCGCCACGCCGAGTGGATCACCGCGCGACGACGGTGTCCTGATCACCGGCGGAGCCGGGTTCATCGGCACCAATCTGGGCGATCGCCTCGCTTCGGCCGGCACCCCGGTGACCGTGCTCGACAACCTCTCGCGGCCCGGCGTCGAGGAGAACCTGCGCTGGCTGAAGCGCAAGCACGGCGATCTCGTGCGGGTCGAGGTCGGCGACGTCCGCGACGTGTTCGCGGTCAGGCGGGCGATGTCGTCCTGCCGCCGGGTGTTCCACCTCGCCGCCCAGGTGGCGGTCACGACCAGCCTCGAGCAGCCGCGCACGGATCTCGACATCAACGTGCAGGGAACGATCAACGTGCTCGAGGAGGCGCGGCGCCTGCGGAGGCCGCCGGCGATCGTCTTCACCTCGACCAACAAGGTCTACGGCCCGCTCGCCGGCCTCGAGCTGCGGCCGGGCGAGGACGGGTACGTGCCCGCCGACGAGCTCACTCGTGCCCGCGGCATCGGCGAACGCCAGCCACTGGAGTTCTGCAGTCCCTATGGCTGCTCGAAGGGAGCGGCGGATCAGTACGTGCTCGATTACGCCCACAGCTTCGGATTGCCGACCTGCGTGCTGCGAATGAGCTGCGTCTACGGTCCCCACCAGCACGGAACCGAGGACCAGGGTTGGGTCGCGCACTTCCTGCTGAGCGCGCTGCGCGGCGAGCCGATCACGATCTACGGCGACGGCCGGCAGATTCGCGACCTGCTCTACGTCGAGGACCTGGTGGACGCGCTGCTGGCGGCGTCGACCGATCCGTCCGTGCACTCGGGAACGGCCTTCAACATCGGCGGAGGCCCCGCCAACGCGATCAGCGTGGGCGCGGTGATCGAGCTGATCGCGACCCTCACCGGCCAGCCCCCGGCGATCGAATGGGCGCCGTGGCGCACGGCCGATCAGCGCTATTACGTGTCTGACAGCTCGTCCTTTCAGAGCCTCACAGGCTGGAAGCCGCGGGTCTTCGTCGAGGCCGGGGTCGCGCGCCTGTACGAGTGGCTCGAGGACGGCCGGGGCGAGGAACCCGAGGACCGCCGGGGCGAGGCGCTCGCGGCCGGCCGGGGCGAGGCGCTCGAGGCCGGCCGGAGCGAGCGGCCGCGGGCGGTGGCCGTCGGCCCCAACTCGTAGGGCGGAGCGTGCTCGCCGCCGTTCTTCAATCGCCGCGCCGCGTGACCGTGAGCGAGGTCCCGGTGCCGGAGCCCGGCCCCGACGAGGTGCGGGTGAAGCTGGAGGGCGCGGGCATCTGCGCGTCCGAGCTGCCGGTGTACGAGGGCCGCGAGTGGTTTCGATATCCGCGCCGGGCCGGCGAGCCAGGTCACGAGGGCTGGGGTCGGGTCGACGCGATGGGCGACGGGGTGACGACCGTCGCGGTCGGCCAGCGCGTGGCGCTGATCTCGCAGCGGGCCCACGCCGAGCTCGATGTCACGGCTGCCGCCAACGTGGTGGCGCTGCCCCCGGAGCTCGATCCGGCCATGCCGTTCCCCGGTGAACCGCTCGCGTGCGCCGTCAACGCGGTGACCCGGGCGCGGGTGGAGACCGGAAGCCGGGTCGCCGTCGTCGGCTGTGGCTTTCAGGGCCTGCTGCTGATCCAGCTGTGCGCGGGCGTGGCGGGCGAGGTCGCCGCTGTGTCCCGGCGCGGGTCGTCGCGGGAGCTGGCACGGGCGATGGGCGCAACGAGCGTCTGGCGACCCGATGATCGCGCACTCGAGCGCGATCGCTTCGACACCGTGTTCGAGGCCACCGGCCATCAGGAGCCGCTGGACCTGGCCTCGCGGCTGACCGGGGTCCGCGGCCGCCTGGTGATCGTCGGCTACCACCAGGACGGCCGCCGGTCGATCGACATGCAGCTGTGGAACTGGCGCGGGCTTGATGTCATCAACGCCCACGAGCGCGATCCGGCGGCGTACGCGCGAGGATTGCACGCCGCGGTCGAGGCGGTCCAAGCGGGACGCCTCGATCCGGCGCCGCTGCTGACCCACCGCTACCGGCTCGCCGAGCTCGGCGAGGCCTACCGCATCTCGGTGGAGCGCCCGGAGGGATTCGTCAAGGCGGTCTGGCGCGATGGATGATGGCCTCCCGCGCCTGGGCTTCCTCGGGGTCGGGTGGATCGGCCGAAGCCGGATGGAGGCGGTGTGCCGCACCGGGGCGGCGCGCGTGGCGGCGGTCGCCGATGTGGACCCGCAGGCCGCCCGCGCGGCCGCAACCGCGGTGGGCTGCGAGGCCGTGTGCAGCGACCTCGAGGAGCTGCTGCGCCACGAGCTCGATGCGGTGGTGATCGCCACGCCGACCGCGCTTCATGCCGAGCAGGCGCGCCACGTGCTCGGGCTGGGTTTGCCGGTGTTTTGCCAGAAGCCGCTCGGCCGCACCGCCGGCGAGTGCCGCGGGCTGATCGAGCTGGCCCGCCGCGCCGGCGTCGCGCTGGGCGTCGACATGTCCTACCGGCACGTGCGCGCGGTGGAGCAGGCGCTCCGATCGCTTCGGGCCGGGGCGATCGGCCGCCCGCACGCTGCCGAGCTCGTCTTCCACAACGCCTACGGTCCCGACAAGCCCTGGGTGCGGGATCCCGAGCTGGCCGGCGGCGGGGCCATGATCGACCTCGGCTGGCACCTGATCGACCTCGCTCGCCTGTTCCTGGGCGAGCTCGAGCCGGCCTCCGTCCACGCCGACCTGTTCGCGGCCGGCCGGCGCCTGGGCCCGGATCCCGATCGGGTCGAGGACCTTGCGCTAGCCCAGGTCAGCCTCGCCGACGGGCGTGCCCTGCGGATCGCCTGCTCGTGGTGGCTGCCGGCCGGCACCGACGCGGTGATTGAGGCCTCGTTCATCGGGGACGGGCGAGCCTTGAGCGTCCGCAACGTCGGCGGCTCCTTCTACGACTTCGAGGCGCTGCTGGTGGAGGGGCGCCGGTCGCAGCGGCTCGCCGGCCCTCCGGACGAGTGGGGTGGGCGGGCGCTCGTGGCCTGGGCTCAGCGGCTGGCGGCCGACCGCGGCTTCGACGAGGACGTCGACCAGCTGATCGGAGTGGCCGAGCTGATCGACCGGATCTACGGGAGGAACGGATGAAGGTCCTGGTCGTGGCGGACGTGGTCGGTGGCGTGCGGACGTTCGTCGAGGAGCTCGTGCACGGGCTGGCCCGCGCCCCGGTGGAGCTGCACCTGGCGCTGGTCGGGGCCGACCCGATCGATTGCGCAGGCGCTCGCTCGTGGGAGCTGCGCGACCTGGCGCTCGAGTGGATGGAGGACCCTTGGGACGACGTCTCCGAGACCGCCCAGTGGATCGAGCGGCTGAGGCTCGCTCACGAGCCCCACGCGATCCACATGAACACGTTCGCGCCGGTCCTCGATCCCGACGTCCCGGTGCTGCTCACGGTGCACTCGTGCGTGCTCACCTGGTGGCGCGCGGTGCATGGCGATGACGCGCCGGATGCGTGGGGCCGCTATGCGCGGCTGGCGCGACGGGCGCTCGATCGGGCCGACCTGTTGGCGGCGCCCAGCCGCGCGCTGCTGGCCGAGCTGGCCGCGGTGAACGGGGACCTTCCTTCTGCGCGGGTGATACCGAACGGAAGGCTTGTCTGCGGTCCCGCTCCGGGACGCCGCGAGCGCCTGGTCGTAGCCGCCGGAAGGCTGTGGGACGAAGCAAAGAACGCGGCGCTGGTGGCGCGGGCCGCTCCCGCCATTCGCGGGCGCGTGGCCCTGATCGGCCCCGGCGAGGTCGCAGGAATCGAGACGCTCGGGGCCCTGGCGCCGGATGAGGTGCTGCGCTGGCTCCGCCGCGCCGCCGTGTTCGCCGAGCCCGCCTATTACGAGCCGTTTGGATACGCCGCGCTCGAGGCCGCACTGTGCGGGTGCGCGCTCGTCCTCGGCGACATTCCAAGCCTGCGGGAAGTGTGGGGTGACGCCGCCCAGTTCGTCTCTCCCCATGACCCGGATGAGCTCGCCGGCGCCGTCAATCGGCTGCTCGGCGATCCGCAGCGGCGTGCTCGGGCCGCGGCCGCCGCGCGGTCGCGAGCCCTGCGCTATACGCCGAGGGCGATGGCCGGCGACTATCTGAGCGCATACGGCGAGCTGTCGCGGGCGGTGATAGCGGCATGAACGTCGTGCTGTTCTGCCACTCGCTCGTCTCTGACTGGAACCACGGCAACGCGCACTTCCTGCGCGGCGTGATCCGCGAGCTACGCCATCGCGGGCACGAGACCGAGGTGCTCGAGCCCGAGCACGGTTGGAGCCGGAGCGAGCTCGTCGCCGCCGCCGGCGAGGAGGCGATCGCCGAGTTCCAGGCCGCCTTTCCGGAGCTCCACAGCCGGACCTACGACCCCGACGCGGTGGATTTGAACCGGGAGCTGGGGGACGCCGACCTGGTCCTGGTGCACGACTGGATCGAGCCGGCGCTGGTGGCGGCGATCGGCGAGCACCACCGGCGCCACGGCGGCTACACACTGCTGTTCTACGACGCCCACCACCGGGCCGCCTCGGCTCCCGAGCAGATCGCGGCGTTCGACCTGTCGGGGTTCGACGGGGTCCTCGCCTTCGGCGCCGTGATCCGCGACCTCTACCTGGAGCACGGTTGGGCCAAGCGCGCGTACGTCTGGCACGAGGCGGCGGACACGCGCCTGTTCCGTCCCGTCAACGGCGCCGAGAAGACGGCCGATCTGGTGTGGATCGGCAACTGGGGCGACGGCGAGCGGACCGAGGAGCTGCTGGAGTTCCTGCTCGAGCCCGCGCGCTCCCTGTCGCTCAACGGCCACGCTTACGGGGTCCGCTATCCCCAGTCCGCGCGGGCCGCGATGGCCGGCGCCGGCCTGCGCTTCGAGGGCTGGCTGCCCAACCACCGCGCCCCCGAGGTGTTCGCACAGCACCGCGCCACAGTCCACGTGCCACGTCGCGCCTATGTCCGCCTGCTCCCGGGGGTACCGACGATCCGCGTGTTCGAAGCGCTGGCCTGCGGCATCCCGCTGGTGTGCGCTCCGTGGGAAGACCGGGAGGGAATCTTCCGCCCCGGGGAGGACTACCTCGTGGCCCGCAACGGCGCCGAGATGACGGCGCACCTGAAGATGCTGTGCGAAGACCGGTCCGCGGCGGCGCAGGTGGCGGCCCATGGGCTGGAGACCGTGCGCGCCCGCCACACCTGCGCGCACCGCGTCGAGGAGCTCCTGGCGATCGCCGAGGAGCTGCACTGATGCGCATCTCATTCTTCGGCTCGAGTCTGGTCTCCGCCTACTGGAACGGCGCCTGCACGTACTACCGCGGCATCGTCCGGGCCATGCACGGGCTGGGCCATGAGGTCACGTTCTACGAGCCCGACGCGCTCGATCGCCAGCGCCACCGCGATATCCCCGATCCCGAGTGGGCGCGGGTGGTGGTCTACGACGTGCCCGACGAAGCCGCGGTCCGCCGGGTGGTGGCCGAGGCGTCGCGGTCCGCCGACGTGGTGGTCAAGGCCAGCGGCGTCGGCGTCTACGACCACGTGCTCGAGGAGGCGGTGCTCGATGCGCGCAGGCCGGGCGCCACCGCGATCTTCTGGGACGTCGACGCCCCGGCCACGCTGACCCGGCTGGAGGCCGACCGATCCGAGCCGCTGCGGGCGCTCGTGCCCGACTACGACCTCGTTCTCACCTATGGGGGCGGCGAGCGCGTCGTCTCCCGCTACGCGACGCTCGGCGCGAGCCGGTGCGCACCGATCTACAACGCGCTCGATCCCACCACCCATCATCCCGTTGCGGCCGATGAGCGCTTGCGGGCGGACCTCTCGGCGCTGGTCAATCGGCTGCCCGATCGCGAGGCACGGGTGCAGGAGTTCTTCTTCTCGGCGGCGCGGGCGCTTCCGGAGCGCAGCTTCCTGCTCGCGGGGGCGGGGTGGGACGACCATGTCCAAGCGCCGAACCTGAGCTACCTCGGCCACCTCCCGCCGACCCGCCACAACGCGTTCAACTGCTCGCCGCTGGCCGTGCTGAACGTCACCCGCGACTCGATGGTGCAAAACGGCTTCTCACCGCCGACCAGGGTGTTCGAGGCGGCGGGCGCCGGCGCTTGCCTGCTCACCGACGAGTGGGAGGGGCTCGACCGCTTCCTCGAGCCCGACTCGGAGGTGATCGTCTGCGCCGACGGCGCGGAAGTGGCGCAGGCGCTGGAGGCGCTCGACGCGGCCACCGCGCGGGAGATCGGAGCGCGAGCGCGCCGGCGGATCCTCAAGGAGCACACCTACGACCATCGCGCTCGCGAGCTCGAACGGGTGCTGTCGTTCAGCGGCGCGGAGGTGCGACTGTGAAGACGAGGATCCGCGGCCCGGAGGTGGAGGAGGTGCGACTGTGAAGACGAGGATCCGCGGCCCGGAGGTGGAGCGGTGAAGGTGACGATGCTCGGGCTGTCGATCACCTCTTCGTGGGGCAACGGTCACGCCACCAACTACCGTGCGCTGACCAAGGCGCTGCAGGCGCGGGGCGATCACGTGACATTCCTGGAGCGCGACGCAAGCTGGTATGCGCGACATCGCGACCTCCCGGAGCCACCGTGGTGCGAGACGTATCTGTACGACTCGGTCAAGCGGCTGCGTTCGTTCGCGCCGGTGGTGCGCGCGGCCGATCTGGTGATCGTCGGTTCGTTCGTGCCGGAGGGCGTCGAGGTCGGAGGCTGGGTGGCCGATCACGCGCGGGGTGCGGTCGCCTTCTACGACATCGACACGCCCGTGACGATCGCCAAGCTGCGAGCCGGCGACGCCGAGTACCTCAACCCCGAGCTCGTCGGACGCTACGACCTGTACCTGTCGTTCACCGCGGGGCCGGCGCTGGGAATTCTGCGCGAGGAGTTCGCGGCCCGCCAACCGGAGCCGTTCTACTGCTTCGTCGACCCCGATGCCTACCCGCGGCTCAGGGTCCCGGAACGGTGGGCGCTCAACTACCTCGGCACGTACAGCGCGGGACGCCAGCCGGCGGTGCAGGAGCTGCTGCTCGCGCCCGCCCGCCGGCTCGGTGAGCGCCGCTTCGCGGTGGCCGGGCCGATGTACCCGCCGGACATCGCCTGGCCGGAGAACGTGGAGCGCATCGAGCACCTCCCACCGCGCGAGCATCCGCACTTCTACTCGTCGGCCGGATTCACGCTGAACGTGACCCGCCCGGAGATGCGTGCGCTCGGCTACTCGCCGTCGGTGCGCCTGTTCGAGGCCGGCGCCTGCGCCAGGGCGATCATCTCCGACGCGTGGCCGGGGATCGAGACGTTGTTCGTGCCCGGCGAGGAGATCCTCCTGGCCCAGAGCGCCGAAGCGGTCCTCGACATCCTCGGGGGCGTCTCACCGGCGGCGCGGGCGCGGATCGGACAGGCGGCGCGACGACGCGTGCTCAACGAGCACACCGCCGATCACCGCGCCCAGCGGTTACACGAGTTGGTGGCTCAGACCGCGCACGAGCAGCAACCAGCGCCGGTGGCGGGAACCGAGGCACCGCGATGACGCTCCAATCGGACGGGAGCGCCGTCGCCCGCGACGAGCGGGGCCGCCAGATCCGCGCGCTGGCGCCCTGGTTTCACAACGTGCACCTCCCCGACGGTCATCAGACTGCTCCCGACCATCCGCTGGGTGACTTCCCGTCCTTCAAGTGGGAGCAGATCGCGAGCGCGCTGCCGGCCGACATGGTGGGAATGCGCGTGCTCGACATCGGCTGCAACGCCGGCTTCTACTCGGTCGCGCTCGCCCAGCGCGGCGCCCGGGTCCTCGGCATCGACGCCGATCCGCACTACCTGCGCCAGGCCGAGTGGGTGCGCGAACAGTTCGGGATTGATGCCGAGCGGCTGGCGCTCGCCCGGATGCAGCTGTACGACCTGGCCCGGATGGACGAGACGTTCGACGTGGTCCTGTTCCTCGGCGTCCTCTATCACCTCCGCTACCCGCTGCTGGCGCTCGACATCGTGGCCGCGAAGGTGCGCGACCTGCTCGTGCTGCAGACGTTGACGATGCCGGGAGAGGAGGAGGTGCAGACGCCGGCGGATCTATCACTGCAGGAACGCGAGGCGATGCTCGACCCGGGTTGGCCGAAGATGGCCTTCATCGAGCACCGGCTCGCCGGCGACCCCACCAACTGGTGGGCTCCGAACCGGGCCGGCGTTGCGGCGATGCTGCGCTCGGCCGGTCTGCGGCCGGCCGGCTCGCCCGGCCACGAGATCCAGCTGGCGCGGCGGGTGGGGGACGTTCACACCTCGGCGGAGCTGCGCGCGATCTTTCCCAGGTGCCAGCCGCTGCGCTTGACCGAGCGCTCCTGAGTCTCACGGTCGACGGCGATCAGTCCGTAGCGCTGGGCGTAGCCGTGGTGCCACTCGAAGTTGTCCAGCGCCGACCAGTAGATGAAGCCGCGGATGTCGATGCCGTCGGCGATCGCGCGGCGCATCCCCGCCACCGCGTGGTCGATGTACTCCACCCGCCGCGCATCGTCGTCGGTTGCGATGCCGCTCTCGGTCGCGATCAGAGTGCGCCCGCCGGTGACCTGCCAGGCCCGGCGCAGCGTCGCCTCGAGCGCTTCGGGCCAGTACTCGTAGCCGGCCGCGGTCAGCTCGACGCCCGGCTCGTTGCCGACCCAGCCGTCGGGTCCGATTCGGTGGCGCGTGTAGGCGTTGACGCCGACGAAGTCATCGCCGCCAGTCGCCTCCAGGAACATGTCCTCGCGCAGGCGCCGCGTCTCCGTCAGCTGCTGCTCGCCGCCCGCCAGCGCCTGCCAGTCGGCCATCGCCAGGGCCAACCCGACCGGCAGGCCCTGGTGCACGCCGCGGATCGCCTCCACGGCGCGACGGTGCGCCTCGATGAAGACCTCGCTCACCCGAATCCGCCCCGCCCGGTCGCGCCTGCCCGGCGGGAACACGCCGTTCTCGTAGCCGAGCAGCGCCGGAATGTTGGGCTCGTTGATCGTGATCACCAGCCCGGCGAGGTCGCCCAGCGCGTCGATCACGACACGGCTGAAGCGGGCGAAGTGCTCCGCCGTGGCGGGCTGCTCCCAGCCGCCGGCGGCCGCGATCCAGCGCGGGTTGGTGAAGTGGTGCAGGGTCACGACCGGCGTGAGTCCGTGCCGGCGACAGCGCCCGGCCATCGCCCGGTAGTGCCGCAGCCACCGTTTCGAGAAGCGGCCCTCCTGCGGCTCGATTCGCGACCACTCGACCGAGAAGCGGTAGCAGTTCAGACCGACCCGCGCGAGCAGGGCGATGTCCTGCCGGTATCGGTGGACGTGGTCGCAGGCGAGGCCGGCGGGTTGGGCGACGCCGGAGCCGGGCGCTCGCTCCCAGTCGTGCCAGTCGTTGTCGTCGTTGCCGCCCTCGACCTGATACGCCGAGGTCGCGGCGCCCCACAGGAAGGTCCCGCGATCGCGTCGCATCGGATGCGGCCGATCGTCAGCCGAGTCGCTCCAGGAGCGCACGCGCGCCGCCCCCGGTCCGCCGTGTGAACTCGCCCCTTGACACGGTTCTCCTCGGCGCATTCATTATGCCGGGCGAGCAGCCGCCGCGGCCGGGACGGCCGCGGCGGCGATCAGGAGCGCGCGGACGCTTCCATGCAGAGAGAGAACTCCTACGGACAGAAGTTGGGGATGATCCTCGCGTAGTTGTGGAATCGCTTGTCGAAGCCGTAGTCGGTCAGCTCGAGCGGACCCCAACCGGCCTGCTCCCCTCCGAAGTTGGAGATCTGGTTGGGCATGTTGTCGGTGAGTGCCCATGCGCAGTGTCCGAACGACCTCGGCGGCCTGAGCAGGTGGTACCAGGGATAGAACGCACCGGGCGGCGGGTTCGTGCAGCCCGCGCCGGTGTGGTGGTCGCAGGACAGCGGGCCGCCGTTGTTGGCCTCCTCGATGCGCGGCAGGTCCGTCTCGAACCGGGCGATCGGGTAGATGCCGAAGCCGTCCGAGCGGGGCGAGCTGATGTAGTTCGGCGTCGGGGTGTTCGGTGACCCGTTGGGCCAGTCGCCGGCGTGGTACGGATAGCCGTCGAAGTCGGAGTCCGACCCCATGCATCCCGGGATCAGCGGGCCGCTGAAGCACGGCGGGTCGTCGTTGGAGACCGTGTCGGAGGCCGCGTTTGGTGGCTCGAGGTGGCCCGTCTCGACGTCGTAGGCGACGTTGTCGGTGTGCGCCGACCACGTGGTCCACGCGGTGGGCTGCCCGTTGGGCAGCGGCGGCAGCGCCCGGTCGTACATCGCGTGGAACGCGTAGGGCCGGCCGTTGCAGGTGAAGTTGACCGGATCCCAGACGATCTGCCGGAAACCGTTGCGGACGCTGGCGATCATGAACCCGCTCTGATGCGTGGTCTCATCGGTGATCCTGGTGTAGTAGCCGACCGGCGTGTCGTGCATCGAGACCGTCAGCGTGTCCCCCGAGTTCATCAGCAGGGTGTCCGCGGTCGGCGTGAACGTGGCGTTGGTCTGCTGGTCGGGCCCGGGCGGCCCGCCGGGCACGCCGCTGTGGGTCAAAAACGCGAAGTTGACCGGCTCCGGGCAGTTGTTGTTGGCGACCGCGTCGGGGGGGCTGCCGGGGCCGTGGAGCGCCCCGAAGTTGGCCTGGAGACTGTCGATCGTCAGCGCGGCGCACCAGTGCGTCTGGTCGCAGGAGATCTGCGGGGCATA
The DNA here is from genome assembly GCA_963723675.1 of uncultured Solirubrobacterales bacterium. Lineage (GTDB taxonomy): Bacteria > Actinomycetota > Thermoleophilia > Solirubrobacterales > Solirubrobacteraceae > Palsa-465. The sequence continues at coordinate 201,309 of CAVRRW010000002.1, forward strand.
TCCCGGCGGATACATCTGCAGCTCCATGAAGGCCGCGCCCGCGTGGTCGGGGCGGGGAGGCACCTGGACGTTGGAGTCGCTGTCGGGCTTGCAGACCCTGGTGCCCTCGGGGTAGCTCTGGGTGTCGCACATCGTCAGCCCGAACCAGATCGCCGGCGTGAGCTGGAACTCGTGCGTGACCCCGCCGAACGCCGTCGTCGGCGCCGCGGCCGGGTCGACCGGGAGCACGGTCCGGTAGGTCATGTCGTTCGCGGACCCGCGACGGAAGGAGAAGAAGCCGATGTCGGGCTCGTCGTGCCCGACGTAGTGTCCGTTGTCCTCAAATCCGTTCTCGTCGTTGGCGGCGATCTCCGTGCACCACAGCTGTCGATAGGTCTTCTGGACCGGACTGAAGCCGTTGCAGTCAAGGCCGCCCTTCGCGGCAGGGTGCCAAGAGGCCGTCGTCGCAGCCGCCTGCGCCGCCTGCGGGGCAAGGGCGATCAACGCCGAGACGACCAGCGAACCCAACAAAGCGCGTCTGCGCATCTTCCCTCCTCCAAAACCTGTCGATGCTTGATCCGGGCGCCGCGGCGGCCCCACCGACCGTGCTCGTCCAAGCCCTTTTGGCGCGCCGCATACCCGCCTGGTGCGCGGACCAAACACCGGAGGAACGCCGAAGCGTCAGGTCATCCGCATTGGCACGCGTTCTACGAGTCCACCGGCATCGACCGGGACCGCCACGTGCACGTCGCCCAGAGCCACTTCCACGACATCGTGCCGGCCCATGAGCTCGGCATCGGCTCGGTCTGGATCAACCGCCTCGGGGAGCGGGGCGAACCCTCCCCCACTCGGGAGCTGCCGGATCTCGCCGGCCTGGCGGATGTTCTCGATGAGCTCCTCGCGCCGGCGCGGCCGTGATCAGCGAGTTCAGGGGCGGGCGCTCCCGCACCGGCACCCGGGCGACGGCGTCGCCGTCCCACGGTCGGAGGTACCGGCCGCAGGCGATGTTGGGCCGGCCCTCGAGGCGGTTCTCGACCGCGGCGAGCACGGCGTAGGCCATCTCCCCCAGCGTGCGCAGCGGCTGGTGGCGGTTGCGGCGGGTGCCCAGGTGGCACTCGGCGAGGGCGTCGAGGCCGCAAGTGCGCAGTGAGTCGATCAGGATCCCGATCTCGACGCCGTAGCCGGCCGCGAACGGGATCGCCTCGAGCAGCGCGCGCCGCGCTGCGAACTCGCCCGCCAGGGGCTGGGAGAAGCCCGCGAGCCGCGGCTCGTGGAGGTTGATCAGCGGCCGGGCCATCAGCTCGGTGACGCGGCCTCCCTCGTGCTCGATGTCGACGCCGCCGACCGTGAGCGGCCGGTCGAATGCTCCCTTGACCAGCCCCACCGCGGGATCGGTGAGCAGGGGGCCGAGCAGTCCCTGCAGGTGCCGGGGATCGGGGTTGGCGGTGTCGCCGTCGAGAAAGCAGACCACGTCGCCCGAGGTCGCGCGCAGGGCGCGCCACATCGCGTCGCCCTTGCCGACAGTGGGGCCGTGCTCGGGCAAGACGTCGTCCTGCTGAAAGACGCACGCTCCCGCCGCCCGGGCGACGTCGGCGGTGCGGTCGGCCGAGGCGGCATCGACGACGACGAGCTCATCGACCAGCCCGGCCCGCTGCAGCGGCGCCACGGTGTCGCGCAGGACCCCCTCGATCGTCGCCGTGCACTCCTTGGTCGGGATGATCACGGTCACCGACGACGTCCCCTTGGCCTCGGCCAGGCGTTCTGGCCCAAACTGCGATGCGGCGTATCGGCGGCGCTCTGACCAGCTGGAGACGGCGATGTCGACCGCGAGCCCGCGCTGGGCCCGGCCCTGGACGCGGGCGGAGGTGCGCACGCGCACGTCGGCGGCGCGCAGGATCGGGATCCGGTGCTCGCGCAGGCGCGCCTCGAACGCCGCGTCCTCCAGCGCCTCCACCGGCTCCAGGCCGCCGACCGCGCGGTAGACGCCGGCGGTGACTCCGAGCGAAGCGCCGGCGAAGTGGTGATGCGCCGCGCCCGGGTCAAGCTCGCGAACGCGTGTCAGCCGCACGTCCGCGTCGCGCTGTCGCCGGGCCAGCACGGCCGCCGACAGGGAGCCGGTCGCGTCCTCGTCGAGCTCGATCATGCCCGCGATCACACGGGCGCCGCTGCGGAGGTGGCCAAGCTGCAGCTCGAGCCAGTCCGGGGCGGGCTGCGAATCCGCGTCGGTGCACGCGATCAGGCCGTCGCGAAGCCCGAGTCCGAGGAGGAGCTGGGCAGCGGCGTCCATGCCCGCGCGACGGGCCGGACCGGCTCCGGCGCCGGGCCCCTGGAGGAGGTCCAACCGCAGCCCCAGCGCGTTCGCGGCGCGGGTGGCGACGCTTTCCGTGCGGTCCGTGCAGTCGTCGAGGACGAGGATCGTCTCGAACGTCGTCGGGCACACCGTCTGCGCGGCGAGCGCCTCGAGGCAGGCCGCGATCCGCAGCTCCTCGTCGCGGGCCGGGATCACCACGACCGCGGCTAGCTCCATGCGGCCCCTTCGGCGATCAGCTTCTGTCCTCGCTCGTAGTCGTCGTCCGCCTCGTGCGTGAGCACTCCGACGATCCGCTGCTCGCGTCCGTACCAGGCCGTGAAGGCGCCGTCATCGTGCGCCACCACCCGAGCGTGGTCGTAGCCGTCGCCCCAGGCCGCGTACTTCAGCGTCCGCTTGCCGATGGTCGACCAGAACCCGGGCACCTCCGCCCAGCCGACGCTCTCGCCGGCGGCGCTGCGTCCCGCGATCTCGCCTTGTTTGAGCGCATCACCCCAGTGCTCGACGCGCAGCGGGCGGCCCGCCGCGAGGTTGTCGGCGCGGCAGACGTCGCCGGCGGCAAGCACGTCCGGCCGGGTCGTCCGCATCGCCGCGCTGACCGGGATCGCTCCGTCGGCCAGCTCGATCCCGGCGCTCGCCGCGAGTTCGCCGCGCGGCGCCACGCCTGCGGCCATCACCACCACCTCGCCGGCGGCGCGGACACCGTCGGCGATCACCTCGAGCGCGCAGCCGTTTCGCGCAATCCGCTTCACCTCGGCGCCGAGATGAACGGTCACCCCCTCGTCCTCGAGCCATCCCGCCAGGATCGCCGCCGCCTCGTCGCCGAGGCGGCCGGCGTTGGGAGCGCTCTCGTCTGAGACCAGTTGCACTTGGTGACCCCGCATCCGAAGCGAGGCGGCGATCTCGCAGCCGATGAACCCGGAGCCGATCACGACCACCGCCTCGCCTCGGCTCAGCCGCCGCTGCAGCTCGCGCACGTGGTCCAGCGACCGCACCACCCTGACCGCGGGATCGTCCGCACCCGGCACGGGCAGGCGGGTCGGTTCAGCCCCGGTGGCCAGCACGCATTTGCGATAGGGGAGCTGCCGGCCGCCCGACAGCGACACCTGCCTGCCGTCGGCCCCGAGCGCGGTGGCGCGCCCGGAGATCAGCAGCACGTCGCGCGCGGCAAGCCAGCGTTCATCCTCGAGCGGGAGGTCTGCCTCGGTGCTGTCGCCACGGAGGAGATCCTTGGTCAGCGGCGGGCGCCGATAGGGCATCCGGTGCTCGTCGGTGACGATCCCGACGCGGCCGTCACCGCCGGCGTCGCGGTATGCGCGCGCCGCCGACAGGCCGGCCGGTCCGCCGCCGAGCACGAGCAGGTCCAGTGCCCCGGTCATCTCGCGAACACGTCCAGCAGGTAGTCGGGGGTGCCGCCCGAGCGCACGTGCGACAGCCAGGTCTCGCCGGAGAGCGCCGCGTGTGCGTGCTCGGCGTCCCGCGGTCGCTCCGGTCCGGGCGGCCGCCAGTGAACTGCCACGAGCGTGGCGCCAGCGACCATCGTGCGCTGCAGCAGAGCGAGCATGCCGGCCAGCTCGCCGTCGCCGAGGTAGTAGAGGATCTCCGAGGCGACCACCAGGTCGAATCGCTGCCGCGGAACATCGGAGGGGATCGCGCCGAGCAGCGCGCTCGCCTGGGGATGACCGGCCAGCCGGGCGCGGGCGCTGCGCACGGCGGTTGGAGCGACGTCGATCGTCAGCAGCCGCTCACATCGCGGCGCGAGCATCGCGCTGAACACTCCGATCGATCCGCCCAGCTCCAGCGCGCAGGCGAACGGGCCGGGTCCGCAGGCGGCGAGCGTCGCCGCGTACTTGCGCCGCTCGTAACCGCTCGTGCGATATCCCCAGGGATCGGGGTCGGCGCGGTAGCGCCGCTCGAAGTCCGCCGCCGTGATCGTCATCGCCGTCCCTCGTCGAGGGCGGCGCTCCCGGCCTTCGCCAGCAGCGGATCGAGACGATGCTGAAGCAGGAAGACGTCGAGGTCGCGCCGGCAGCGGTCGAGCGCGGTGCCGCGGGCAAACGGCCACGATCCGCAGGCCCGCGCGGCCTCGTCGAGCAATGTCCAGCATTGATCGGCGATCGCGACGCGAGCGCGGAGCGCGACCGGCTCGAGGTCGCAGCGGCTGTCCATCGCGCGGGCGCCTGCCTCGATCCACAGCGAGATCGTGTGCTGTGCCGTCAATACCCGCCCGGTGGCCAGACCCTCGATCGCTCCGCGCCCGGGCCGGCCGGAGAGCTCGGCCAGCATCGCTTCGGCGGCGGCGTCGGCCATCCCCGCCCAGGTGCTCGCGGTGCGCAGCGCGTCGCGCGCGAACCACGGCTGCTCGCCCAACGCACCTGGGGCGCCGAAGCGAGCGATCACCGGCGCGTCACAGAACACGACGCGATGCGAGACCGACGCCCGCAGCCCGTGGCCCAGATACCAGGCACGATCGACCTCGACGTGCGCGCCCTCGCGAACGTCGATCCACACCGCCGGCGGCGGACCGCCGCCGGGATCGCGGGCGAGGACCAGCGCCCGGTCGAGGCCGCCGGCCCCCGAGCAGAACGTCTTGACGCCGCGGAGCACTTCTTTGCCGCCGACCGCGACCACCGTCGCGGGAGGGCCCTCTCCCGGTCGGGGGTCACCCCCCCACACCCCCGCGCGCAGCCGCCCCGCGCGCACCGCCGCGAGCTCCTGCTCGCGCAGCCGCGGCGGCGCCTGGACCAGGAGCCGCTCGACGGCGTTGAGGTGGCCATCGAAGATGCGGCCGACCGAGCCGTCGGCTCGGGCGACGCGGCGCACGAGCTCGAGCTCGGCGGCAGCCGGTGGACGGACCGTCCCCGGTTGGGCGTTCCAGGCGAGCGCACCGGCGCGCCCGAGCGCGGCGATCGCGTCTTGCGGAAAGCGAGGGGCGGGGTCTAGGTCGCGCGGCGCCGCGGACCCGGCGATCAGCTCGAGGGCATCGTCCAGTCGCGCGGACACGTCCGGAGCCGCGCCGAATCCGACGCCCATCACAGAGCCTCGAGCCTCAGACCCTTGGCGCTGGCGTGAGCGGCGGCGAGCTCGACGAACCCGAGCGTCTCGGCGGCGACCTCGCGACGCGCCCCGGGGCCGATCCCGTCGTGGGCGAGGACGATCGCGCCCGGCTCCAGCTTGCCGCAGGCGGCCGCGAACATCTCCCGGGCGCTGTCGCCGCGCCAGTCATGGGTGTCGACCGTCCAGCCGACCAGCCGCAGTCCGTACTCCCGTGCAAGGCACGCCGACCACCTGGCCCGGTCGCCCCAGGGGGTCCGCCAGAGCGCGGGCATCACACCGGCGCCGTTGAACCGCGCGAGCGCGCGCGAAGTGTCCAAGCGACACCACTCGATGTCGCGATCGGAGTGCCTGACATGCTGATCGCAATGTAGCCCGATGGTGTGTCCCTCGGCCAGGATCCGTGCGACCAGGTCCGGATGCGATGCGGCCCGCGGCGCGATCATGAAGAACGTCGCCCGGGCGTCCAGGCGCGACAGCAAGTCGAGCAATCGCGGCGTCCAGACCGGATCAGGCCCGTCGTCGAAGGTCAGTGCCAGCGACTGCGCGGCCCCCATCTCAAACCCCGTTTGCAAGACGGCTGCGCACGGATAGCGGATACCCCGCGGTCGGCCCGCCGAACCGACGCCATCGCCCCGCCGAACCGACGCCCTCGGCCCGCCGAACCGACGCCCTCGGCCCGCCGAACCGAGCGTCGAGTCGCGCCGGCGCCAGAAATTCGACGTGTCGGGGCAGTGGCTTCGGGTAGGACTAAAAGCCGGGCTCTCAAGCTCGGGATCGAACCGCAATCAAGGGCAAATCGAGATTGGAGCGACATGGCCGAGAGCGTGCACTCAAAGAAGATCGCGATCATCGCCACCGACGGCGTCGAGCAGGTCGAGCTGGAGACGCCGCGCAAGGCGGTGGAGGAGGCGGGCGCGACGGCCGAGCTCCTGTCGCCGCAGACCGGTGAGATCCAGGCGATGAACGGCGACATCGAGCCCGCTTCGAAGTTCAAGGTCGACAAGGCGATCGGCGATGCCTCGGCCGCCGACTACGACGGACTGATCCTCCCCGGCGGCACCGTCAACGCCGACCGCCTGCGGATGGAGGACGATGTGATCTCGTTCGTGCAGGAGCTCTTCAGGTCCGGCAAGCCGGTGGGCGTGATCTGCCATGGGCCGTGGACGCTCGTCGAGGCCGACCTCGTCGCCGGCCGCACGCTCACCTCCTTCCCGAGCCTGCGCACCGACATCCGCAACGCCGGCGGCCACGTCGTCGACGAGGAAGTCGTCGTCGACCAGGGCCTGGTGTCGTCGAGAAATCCCGATGACCTCCCCGCCTTCTGCGCCAAGATCGTGGAGGAGTTCGCCGAGGGCAAGCACCAGGTCGCGTCCGCGGGCGCCACCAGCAAGTGAGGGAATCGCGCCGGCGGTGCCGGGGAGGTCGGCGATGACCGATTTCGGCTACACGATGATGTGCGAGCAGTCCCGGCCCGATCGGCTCGTTGCAGACGTGGCCAAGGCGGAGGCGGCCGGGTTTGATTTCTCGGTGATCAGCGACCACTTTCAGCCGTGGCTCGCCGAGCAGGGGCACTCCGGCTATGCGTGGTCGATTCTCGGCGCCGCCGCCCAGGCCACCGAGAGGATCGGCTTGATGACCTACGTCACGTGCCCGAGCGTGCGCTATCACCCCGCGATCGTCGCGCAGAAGGCGGCGACGATGCAGATCCTCTCGGGCAACCGGTTCCGGCTCGGGCTGGGCTCGGGCGAGAACCTCAACGAGCACGTGGTCGGTCAGCGCTGGCCCGCCGTGGGCCTGCGCCACGAGCTGCTCAGCGAGGCCGTCGACATCATCTCGGCGCTGTTCGACGGCGACGGAATGGTCAATTACCGGGGCCGCCACTTCGATGTCGAGCAGGCCAAGCTGTGGGACCTGCCCGACCGGCGCGTTCCGGTCGGCATCGCGGTGTCGGGAGAGGAGTCGTGCCGGCTGGCCGGCCGCAAGGCGGACCTGATGATCGCCGTTGAGCCCGAGGCGGAGCTCGGGCAGATGTTCGAGGCCGCCGGCGGCGACGGCAAGCCGCGGGTGGGACAGGTCGCCCTGGCATACGACGCCGATCGCGACGCCGCAGTGCGCCGGGCCCACCAGCAGTTCCGGTGGTTCGGGCTGGGCTGGAAGGTCAACGCCGACCTCCCCAATCCCGAGTCGTTCGACGCCGCCACCCAGTTCGTGACGCCCGAGGACGTGGCCGAGCAGATCGCCTGCGGGGCAGACATCGAGGAGCACGTCGCGACGATCAAGCCATTCATCGACGCCGGCTTCACCGAGATCGCGCTCGTACAGATCGGAGCCGACCAGCAGGACGGGTTCATCGGCTGGGCCGAGCGTGAGCTGCTCCCGGCCCTGCGATCGATCGGTTAGCGCCACCGGGCCCCGGGGGACGCCGGGGGCCGGGGCGGCCAGGCCGACCGGAACTGGCGGGTGTGCACGCAGACCCGCCAGTTTTCCCACGGCCGCCAGGGGTAAGTCCTATCTGAGGCACACCACAACGTAAGGGAGGCCAACGGTGAGCAACCGCGACCCGAAGCTGGATGACATCGGCCGCGATCGCGTCGGCCACGAAGGCAAGCATCTGACCACTGATCAGGGTGTCCGCGTCGAGCACACCGACGACTCGCTGACGGCGGGAGATCGCGGCCCCACCCTGATCGAGGACTTTCACTTTCGCGAGAAGCTGACGCGGTTTGACCACGAGCGGATCCCGGAGCGGGTGGTCCATGCCCGCGGGGCGGGCGCCTACGGCACCTTCACCTGCACCGAGTCGTTGGCGGACGTGACCCGCGCCGACTTCCTGGCCGAGGCCGGCCGCGAGACCCCGGTGTTCGTGCGCTTCTCGACCGTCGCCGGATCCCGCGGCTCGGCCGACACCGTTCGCGACGTCCGCGGCTTTGCCACCAAGTTCTACACGCGCGAGGGGAACTACGACCTGGTCGGCAACAACATGCCCGTGTTCTTCATCCAGGACGGCATCAAGTTCCCCGACTTCGTCCACGCGGTCAAGCCGGAGCCCGCCAACGAGATTCCCCAGGCCTCCTCAGCGCACGACACGCTATGGGACTTCGTCTCGCTCCAGCCCGAGACGATGCACATGATCATGTGGCTGATGTCAGACCGGGCGCTGCCACGCAGCTACCGGATGATGCAGGGCTTCGGCGTCCACACGTTCCGGTTCATCAACGCAGCGGGGCAGGGGACGTTCGTCAAGTTCCACTGGCGTCCCGCGCTCGGGACCCATTCGTTGGTCTGGGACGAGACCCAGAAGGTCGCGGGCGCCGACCCCGACTTCAACCGTCGCGACCTGTGGGACGCGATCGCCACCGGCGACGGACCGGAGTATGAGCTGGCAGTGCAGCTGGTGCCCGAGGAGCGCGAGCACGACTTCGACTACGACCTGCTGGATGCGACCAAGATCATTCCCGAAGAGGAGGTGCCGTTGCGGGTCGTCGGGCGGATGGTGCTCGACCGCAACCCGGACAACTTCTTCGCCGAGACCGAGCAGGTCGCTTTCCACACCGCGAACGTGGTGCCGGGCATCGACTTCAGCAACGACCCGCTGTTGCAGGCCCGCAACTTCTCCTATCTGGATACGCAGCTGATCCGCCTGGGTGGCCCAAACTTCGCGCAGCTGCCGGTGAACCGGCCGGTCGCGGAGGTGCACCACCACCAGCGCGACGGCTTCGGCCAGCACCGGATCGACGTCTCACCGGTCTCCTACCACCCCAACTCGATCGGCGGGGGCTGCCCGGCGCTCGCGTCGGTCGACCAGGGCGCCTACCGCCATTACCAGGAGCGCGTCGACGGAGCCACGATCCGCCGCCGCAGCCCGAGCTTCGAGGATCACTACAGCCAAGCGACCCTGTTCTGGAACTCGATGAGCGACTGGGAGCAGCAGCACATCGCCGAGGCGTTCCAGTTCGAGCTCGGGAAGGTGCAGCGCCCGGAGATCCGCGAACGCGTTGTGGCCAACCTGGCGCACGTCGACCACGAGCTGGCATCGGAGGTCGCCGATGGGCTGGGCCTGAAGCCGCCGCCGAAGGCGCAGTCCAACGGCGGACGCAGGTCGCCGGCGCTGAGCCAGGCAGAGCAGCCCCGCAGCGTGGCGACCCGCAAGGTGGCGGTGCTCGCCGCCGACGGTGTCGATGCCGCGTCGCTGAACTCGGTGCTCGAGCGGCTCCGGAGCCAAGGCGCGCTGTGCGAGGTCCTGGGGCCTCACGGCGGAACCTTGGATGGCGGCCTCGCCGTGGACCGGCCGCTGGTGACGATGGCCTCGGTCCTCTACGACGCGGTGCTCGTCGCCGGCGGACGCGCCAGCGCCCAGACGCTGTCAGAGAACGGCGCCGCGGTGCGCTATGTCGCCGAGGCATACAAGCACGGCAAGCCGGTCGGCGCGATCGGTGAGGGCGTCGGCCTGCTGCGCGACGCGCCGCTGAACGACGCGCGGCTGTCGGACAACGGGCTCGAGAGCCAGGCCGGGGTGGTGACGCTGGCATCGCTGGACGAGAACGGACTCGGGGAGTTCGCGTCCGCGTTCGTGGAGGCGATCGCTGCGCATCGCCATTTCGATCGCCGGCTCGAGGCCGTGCCCGCCTGAGCCTGACGGGGGCCAGCCGCCGCATCGCCCGCATCCGCTTGAGCCCGACCGGGGCCAACCGCCGCATCGCCCCGCATCGGCCCAACCGATCACCAGGTGCAGCTCAGTCGACCGCCATCACGACGACGGTGGCGTCGTCCTCGAGCGGCTCGCGCCAGGAGTCGGTCAGCGCCTGCTGGATGGCCATCGCGGTCGAGGCGGCGGTCGGGTTCTCGGCGCGCTCCAGCGCCCGCCTGACCCCGTCGACGCCAAACGTGCCACCGGTCTCGGTGCGCCGGTCGACGACCCCCCTGGTGACGAGGATCAGGCGCTCTCCGGGGTGCAGCTGACGGTCGGTGGGGACGAACTCGGGCGTCGCCTCGTCCGCTCCCAGCGGCGGGTATGAGGGCGATTCGAGCTCGGACAGCTCGCCGTCGTCATCGACCACGTATGCGGAAGGGTGCCCGCAGTTGACCCACGTCAGCGTCGCCGTCGCCCCGCGCCAGCGCGCCACGAGCGCGGTCACGTAGAACTCGCGGTTGCCGAGGCGGCGAACGGTCTCGTGCACGCTCGCCAAGGCGTCCTCGAGGCCGAGGCCGCTTCGCCGGGCGGCGCGCAGCGCACCGAGCGCGGCGGCCCCGAGTCCAGCCGCGGTGGGGCCGTTGCCGGGAGCGTCTGCGATCGCCAGCCACCCCCCGTCATGGTTCTCGACGAAGTCGAACCAGTCGCCACCGACCTCATAGGTTGGAAGCAGCGTCCCGGCGATCTGGGCGCCGCCGATCCGCGCGATCCGGGGCGGCAGCAGGTGCTGCTGGACCTCCGCCGCGGGAGTGGTGCGCTTCCGCCGGCGGGTGGCCTCGATGTAGTCGGTGTAGTCGTTGGCGAGCTCCAACGCGGCCGCGCCCTGCTTTGCGATGTCCGCCAGCGAGGCGACGGGGGTGCCGACGCAGAGCAACAGGCCGGTCACCCGCCCTCGGAGCCAGAGCGGTTCGGCGACACAGCCGGGAAGATGCTCCTGCAGGTGCTCATAGAAGTCCGGAAGGCCCTCGGGGACGATCTCCGGCCCCAGCGCGGGCGGCGCCTCGAGCTGATCGGGGAATTCCTCCGAGCCCGCCAGCCGCAGCAGGTGCGAGCCGTCGATGTCGACCACGTAGAGCGCTACCGCCACCCCCGCGACTCGGCGCGCCTCCGCCACCAGCTGATCGGGGACGAGATGGGGCGGGACCTCGTCGAGGATCCGGGTCACCTCCAGCGGGAGCGGGCGCTCGCGACCCAGTTGACCAGCCGGGCGGAATGGCATCGCCGTCACCGCGCCGCCCACCGCCTGCGCTGAAGGGGTCACGGCTGCCCGAGGCTCGAGCTCCTCGATCGCCTGCTCGAGCGCCTCGCGGGTGGGGAAGTGGCGATACAGCGTCGATCGGCCGACCTTCGCCGCGGCGGCGAGCTCGGCCATCGTGGCGCGCCGATCTCCGCTCAGGGCTGCGGCGGCGGCGAGTATCCGCTGGCGGCTGGCGAGGGCATCGGCGCGGAGCGGCCCGGTCCCGGTCGAGGGCGAGCCCGATTCGCCGGCTTGAGCTGGCTCTGCCACGTTCCACTTGTACCACCTGGCCAGGCGATCCGGGCCGCGCCCGGGAACATGCAGGTCCAATTCGTGTCCCGTATGGGTACAAGCAGGTCCGCTCCGCGCCCTCGGGCGCGTGTCCGGAATTATTGAATTTCACCTAATCGTTGATTGAGCTGTCCGTGCGCGGGTACTTGTTCGTTATGTGTCCCATCTAAGTGGGACGTATGTCCCATGACTCCCAGCAAGGAGACGAGATGTCGGTGAGCGATCGAGCGACAGCGGTCGCGCCATACCTGCAGCAGGTGCTCAACGACCGCGAGGTCCAGGCGGTCGGCCGCCGCGCCGCGACCGCCGGGCGCGAGGCGTACCTGCGCGCCCGAGGCAAGAGCCCCAAGGAGGCCGTGGAGGACAAGAAGCTGTGGCGCCGCGTCCAACAGGCCGCGACCGAGGCGGTCCAGCTGTGGACGGCAGTCGACGCCGCGCAGCAGCGCCGCCGGCCACGGCGGTTGCGGTGGATTGCGCTGGTCGCGATCGGGGCCGCGGCCGCATACGTGGCCTTCAACGCCCAAGCTCGCCAGACCATCCTGGGGCTGATTTCAAATAAGGGGAAGGCCGAACCCTCCCCAATGACGATGGAAGAGAGCCAAACCAACCCTCCCCAATGACGATGGAAGGAAGCCAAACCAACCCTCCCCATGACGATGGAAGGAGACACACGATGAGCGAATTCGAGCGCGGTGGCGACACCGCGACGATGAGCGACCGCTCAATCGCCGAATTGCTCAGGCAACTGTCCGATCAGACGGCGACGCTGGTTCGCCAGGAGCTCGACCTGGCCAAGGCGGAGGTTGCGGTGAAGGGCAAGAAGGCCGGAATGGGCGCCGGCATGTTCGGAGCCGCGGGAATCTTGGGTCTTTACGGAGTGGGGGCGCTGACCGCCTGCGTGATCCTCGCGCTGAGCACGGCCATCGCCGGCTGGCTCGCGGCGTTGATCGTGGCGGTCGTCTATGGCGCGATCGCCGGGGTGCTCGCGCTGACCGGCAAGAACAAGGTTCAGGAAGGCGTACCGCCCGTACCTGAGCAAACGGTGGAGAGCGTGAAGGAGGACGTGCAGTGGACCAAACAACGCGCGCAGGAAGGCCGGCGGTGAGCCCGGCAGCGGACAAGAGCCCGCCGGAGCCGACGGTGACCCCGGAGCCGGCGGTGACCCCGGAGCCGACGCTGACCCCGGAGCCGGCGCTGGTTGCGGCGGCTGACGAGAGTACGCCGGAGGCGGGTGCGACGCGGGCGGGCCCGCCGGAGGCGGGTGCGACGCGGTCGGGCCCGCCGGAGGCGGGTGCGACCTCGGCGGCGACCGAGAGCCCGCAGAAGTCTCCCGAGCAGCTGCGCGAGGAGATCGAGCAGACCCGAGAGCAGATGGGCGACACGGTCGAAGCGCTGGCCTCGAAGACCGACGTAAAGGCGCAGGCCAAGGATCGCTTCACCGAGGTCAAGGCCAAAGCCCAGGCGAAGAAGGCCGAGCTGGTCTCCAAGACCCGTGAAGCGACACCGGAGTCGGCCGGCGCCGGGGCGCAGCAGATCGCCACGACCGTCCAGCAAAAGCCAATGCCGTTCGCTGCCGGCGGCGCTTTCGCGGCCGGGCTGTTCGTCGGCTGGCTGCTGGGGAGAAGCTAGGGGAGCGCGATGGCGGACCGAGGAACCACCAAGGAGCCCCCCGAGGTCGACGAGGATCGGCAGCCCGATCAGCCCACGGACCTGCCGGGACGAGCATGGCCGGCAGTCCTCAAGCGGACCTTCAAGGAATACAAGGCCGACAACCTGGGCGACCTCGCGGCCGCGCTGACCTACTACGGTGTGCTCGCGATCTTCCCGATGCTGATCGTCCTGGTGTCGGTGTTGGGGCTGCTCGGGCAGTCGGTGACACAGCCGCTGCTCAAGAACCTCGAAAAGGTCGCGCCGGGCCCCGCCCAGCAGATCTTCACGCACGCGATCCAGAACATCCAGGCCAACCGGGGCACCGCCGGAATCCTGTTCGTCGCGGGGCTCGCCACAGCCCTGTGGTCGGCGTCGGGCTACATCGCCGGATTCATGCGCGCCTCGAACGTCGTGTGGGACGTCGAGGAGGGCCGGCCGATCTACAAGACGATCCCGATCCGCCTCGGGCTGACGCTCGTGACGGCGTTGCTGCTGACGTTCAGCGCGTTGGCCGTGGTGCTCACCGGCGGCCTGGCCAAGCAGGTCGGAAACCTGATCGGCGCCGGCGGATCGGCGGTCACGATCTGGGACATCGCCAAGTGGCCGGTGCTGCTGGTCGTGATCGCCGTGATCCTGGCGATCCTCTACTACGTGGCGCCGAACGTGCGTCAACCCGGCTTCCGTTGGGTCACTCCCGGCGGCGTGCTGGCGGTGGTGCTGTGGATCGTGGCCTCGGCCGCGTTCGCGTTCTACGTGGCGAACTTCTCGTCCTACAACAAGACCTACGGGGCGCTGGCCTCGGTGATCGTGTTCCTCGTGTGGCTGTGGATCACCAACACCGTGATCCTGCTCGGGGCAGAGCTCAACGCCGAGATCGAGCGTGGACGCCAGATCGAGGGCGGCCTCCCCGCAGAACGAGAGCCGTTCCTGCCCCTGCGCAACGAGCCGAAGCGCACATAGCGAGAGAAAGCGAGGTGAAGGCATGTCCAAGCTCCTCTTTCTCCCGGTCAGCGTCGGCACCGGGCTCGTGGCCGGCCTGATCGGAAAGAAGGTCTTCGGTTTGATCTGGGGATTGATCGACGACGAAGAGCCGCCCAAGGCGGAGCACCGCCACGTGGACCCGGTCAAGCTGGTGCTGGCGCTCCTGATCGACGGCGCCGTGTTCGCCCTGATCCGAGGACTGGTCGACCACGGCTCGCGCCACGCGTTCACGCGCGTCACCGGGTCCTGGCCGGGCGAGGAGGAGCCCGAAGAGCACTAGCTCGACTTGGTGGCGGGATGTCGATGGCTGATTCCACGATCGAGGCGTGTGCGTCGAGGATTTGCCACAGGGGCGGATCGAACAAACCGGGCTCGTAGGGTCACAGACGCCGCGGTCCTCGTTGTCAGCTGGCGAAGGTCGGTGGAAAGCGGGTCCTCGTTGTCAGCACGCGAAGACCGGTGGAAAGTGGTCCTTGCGTCACGCGAAGGCTGGTGGAGGGCGGTCCTCGTTGGCAGCAGGCGACGGCTGGTGGGGGCGGAGGGCGTGAAAACGACCCACTCGACCCCTTCTCAACGTCGCGCGGGACGTTGCCCCTCCACCAGGACGGGAACGTCCCGCGCGATCGCTCAGAGGAGCCCATTGGGACGTTGCCGACCCTCCCACCTCGCACGGAGCTTGCGCGCCGGCGGCCCGCTCGCCGGCGCCACCACCCGCCGGCGCCCCCTCGCCGGCGGCCCCATCCCCCGCCGGCGGCCGGCGCCGGCTCTAATCGCGTTCTGACGGGGGCGCCTCCGGGATCGGCGTGTCCGCGTTCGGGGCGTCGACATTCTGGCCGTCGATGATCCACTCGCCGCTGGGGGCCCTGCGGATCGCGCCGACCCGGGTTCCCGACTGCTCATGCAGGCCGCCGCCGGCGTCGAGGGTCAGCCATTCGCCGCCGACGGCACGGGCCACGATCGCGCCCACGCGTTCGAGGTCGAACTTGTCGAGTCCCGAGTCGTTGAGCGCCGCCGCGATCGCCACCAGCGACCGCTGGATATCTGCTTCCCCGGACATGTCACGGCGCTTACCCGGCTTTGCGCGCGGTCAACCCACTGCGTTTATCGGTCAATCCGGCGGGAAGGATCGCTTGCGATGGCTCAACGCCGCGCGGTCGCTCCCTTCCTTCGCCAGCTTCGGGGCGACCCCCTGGGGCTCGGGCGCGCCGCCCAGTCGAGCCGCTCCGAGCGGCTCGTGCCGCGCACGCAGACGGCCGACAGGGTGGTGCAATCGGTCTGCCCGTACTGCGCGGTCGGCTGCGGCCAGAAGGTCTATGTCAAGGACGAGAAGGTGATCCAGATCGAGGGCGATCCCGACTCGCCGATCTCCCGGGGGCGCCTGTGCCCGAAGGGCGCGGCCTCGGAGAACCTCGTCAACTCCCCCATGCGCGAGCACAAGGTCAAGTACCGGCGCCCGGGAGGCACCGACTGGGAGGAGCTCTCGCTCGAGCGGGCGACCGAGATGATCGCCGAGCGGATCATCCGGACGCGGGGCGAGACCTGGGAGGAGGAGACGAAGGACGGCAAGCCGCTCAAGCGGACGCTCGGCATCCACTTCCTCGGCGGCGCCACGCTCGACAGCGAGGAGAACTATCTGATCAAGAAGTTCTTCACGGCCGCCGGCGCGCTGTCGATCGAGAACCAGGCACGGATATGACACAGCTCCACGGTCCCCGGTCTGGGGACCTCCTTCGGACGCGGCGGCGCGACCACCTTCCAACAGGACCTGCAGAACTCAGACTGCATCCTGATCATGGGCTCGAACATGGCCGAGCAGCACCCGGTCGGCTTTCAGTGGGTGGTCGAGGCCAAGGAGCGCGGCGCCAAGGTCATCCACGTCGATCCGCGCTTCACGCGGACCAGCGCGATGGCCGACCTCCACGTCGGGATCCGGCCCGGCAGCGACGTCGCGTTCCTGGGAGGGATCGTCAACTACATCTTTGAGCACGACGCCTGGTTTGAGGAGTACGTCCGCGCGTACACCAACGGCCCGGTGGTCATCAAGCGCGAGTTCGCGGACACCGAGGACGGCAGCGGCTACTTCTCGGGCTGGAATCCCGATCACAGCGCCTATGCGATCTCGAGCTGGGGCTACGAGGGGACGTCCGGAGAGGCCACGGCGGGCAAGTCCGAGCAGCAGGCCGACGTCTCGGGCAATCAGGCCCACGGCGCCCACGGCATGCGGCTGCCCGGGGGCGCGCCGCCCGTCACCGACCAGTCGATGCGCAACGAGCGCTGCGCCCTGCAGCTGGTGCGCCGGCACTTCGCCCGTTACACACCGGAGCTGGTCTCGGAGGTGTGCGGTTGCTCACGCGAGGAGTTCCTGGCGGTGGCCGCAACGCTGTGTGAGAACTCCGGGCGCGAGCGAACCTCGTCGATCGTCTACTCGGTCGGCTGGACCCAGCACACGGTGGGGGTCCAGAACATCCGCGCGGCCTCGATCGTGCAGCTGCTGCTGGGGAACATCGGCCGTCCCGGGGGCGGGATCCTCGCGCTCCGCGGCCACGCCAACATCCAGGGGTCGACCGACATCCCGACCCTGTGCGACATCCTGCCCGGGTACATACCGATGCCCCACCCGCAGTCGCACCCGACGCTCGACACGTTCGTCGAGCTCAACGGGCCCGACACCGGAGCGTGGGGAAACCTGCGCTCCTACATGGTCTCGCTGCTGAAGGCCTGGTGGGGCGACGCCGCAACCGAGGACAACGACTTCTGCTTTGACTACCTGCCGCGCATCAACGGCGATCACTCGCACTACGCGATGATGATGAAGATGCTCGACGGCGGGGTGAAGGGCATGCTCTGCGTCGGCCAGAACCCGACCGTCGGCTCGGCCAACTCGAAGCTGATACGGCTGGCCCTGGCCAAGCTCGACTGGCTGGTCGTGCGCGACTTTCACCCAATCGAGTCGGCGACTTTCTGGAAGGACTCGCCCGAGCATGAGAGCGGAGAGGTGCGCGCGCAGGACATCGAGACCGAAGTGTTCTTCCTGCCCGCCGCCGCGCATACCGAGAAGGACGGCAACTACACCAACACACAGCGGCTGCTGCAGTGGCACCACAAGGCCTGCGAGCCCCCCGGCGACGCGCGCTCGGAGCTTCACTGGATCTACCACCTGGGCAAGGTGATCCGCGAGAAGCTCTCTGGATCGAGCGATCCGAAGGATCGAGCGATCCTCGACCTTGTCTGGGACTACCCGTTGCATGGTCGCCACAACGAGCCCGACGCCGAGAGCGTCCTCCAGGAGATCTCCGGCCGCAGTTCCGACGGCTCCTTTCTCTCGAGCTACGACGACCTCGAGAGCGACGGCTCGACGATGTGCGGCTCCTGGATCCATTGCGGCATCTACAAGGACGGGGTCAACCAGTCGGCGCGCAAGAAGCCCCATGCCCAGCAGAATTGGATCGCCCCGGAGTGGGGCTGGGCGTGGCCCAAGGACGTGCGGATCCTCTACAACCGCGCCTCGGCCGATCCCGATGGCAAGCCCTGGTCGGAGCGAAAGCGCTACGTGTGGTGGGACGCGCAGGAGGGCCAGTGGTCGAGCGTCGGCGACGCACCGGACTTTCCGCCGACCAAGGCACCCGACTACCGGCCCCCGCAGGAGGACGCAAAGAAGATGGACGCGATCCGCGGCGACAAGCCGTTCATCGTGCACCCGGACGGGCTGGGCTGGGTGTTCGCGCCGTCGGGTCTCGTCGACGGCCCGCTGCCGACTCACTACGAGCCCCAGGAATCGCCGTTCACCAATCCGCTGTACGCCCAGCGCGAGAACCCCACGCGGCAGGTGTTCCACCGTCCCGAGAATCCCTACAACCCCAGCGACGGCGAACCCGGTGCAGACGTTTTCCCGTTCGTGCTGACCACCTACCGGCTCACCGAGCACCACACCGCCGGCGGAATGTCGCGCACGGTGCCCTACCTCGCCGAGCTGCAGCCCGAGTTCTTCTGCGAGGTCTCGCCCGAGCTGGCGGCGCAGCGCGGGCTGCAACACGGCGACTGGGCGACGATCGTGACCGCCAGGCAGGCGGTCGAGGCGAGGGTGATGGTCACGCAGCGGATCAAGCCGTTGCAGATCCAAGGCCGCACCGCGCACATCGTCGGCCTGCCCTACCACTGGGGCGGGGTCGGGATCGTCACCGGCGATTCGGCCAACGAGCTGCTGCCGCTGTCGCTCGACAACAACGTCCACATCACCGAGTACAAGGTCACGACCTGTGACATCCGGCCCGGCCGTCGGCCTCGGGGCCAGGCCCGGCTGGCTCTGGTCGAGCAGTACCGCAAGCGGGCGGGGGTTCACGCATGACGCTCGAGACGATCGCCTGGCCGTCCAGCTACGGCGACGAGGCCAAGCCGCGGGTGGGGTTCTTCACCGACACCTCCGTCTGCATCGGATGCAAGGCGTGCGAGGTCGCCTGCAAGGAGTGGAACCAGATCCCGATGTCGCTGCAGGGATTCACCGGCAACTCCTATGACAACACCATCGACCTGGGAGCCGACACCTGGCGCCACGTCGCGTTCATCGAGCAGCGTGTACCGGCCGGGGTTCTCGACGGCGCCTCCCTGGTCGAGGCCGCCGCCCACAGCGAGGCGATCGACGGGGGCGTCCAGACCTACCAGGAGGGCAGCGACGGCTTCCGCTGGCTGATGGCCTCCGACGTTTGCAAGCACTGCACCCACGCGGCCTGCCTGGAGGTCTGCCCGACCGGGGCGCTGTTTCGCACCGAGTTCGGCACGGTCGTCGTCCAGGAGGATGTCTGCAACGGCTGCGGCTACTGCGTGCCGGCCTGCCCGTTCGGGGTCCTGGACCAGCGAGAGCACGACGGCCGCGTGTGGAAGTGCACGCTCTGCTACGACCGGCTCAAGGCAGACCAGGAGCCGGCGTGTGCCCAGGCCTGTCCGACCGATTCGATCCAGTTCGGCGAGCTTTCGGAGCTTCGGGAGCGGGCCGAGCACCGGCTCGCCCGGCTTCAGGGCGCCGGCCAGGACAAGGCGCAGCTGTACCTCGCCGACGACGATGACGGGATCGGCGGCGCGGGCGCGTTCTTCTTGCTGCTCGACGATCCCGAGGTCTACGGGCTGCCGCCCGATCCGGTCGACACCCGCCGCGACCTGGCCGGGATCTGGAGCGCCGCGGGCGCGGCGGCGCTCGCGCTGGGGGCCGGGCTGGCGGCCGCGGTGTTCGGAGGAAGCAAGTGAGCGCCCCCACCGACGGCGCCACGGGCGGGGCCACAGTCGGCGCCGCGCCGCCCCCTACCGACGGCGCCACCGCTGGGGCGCCGCCGCCCCGGGGCGAAATCCGCTCCTACCACGGCCAGCCGGTGATCAAGGAGCCGGTGTGGACCTGGGAGATCCCGCTGTACTTCTTCACCGGCGGGCTCGGCGGAGCCTCCGCCGGCCTGGCCTACCTGTCTGAGCTTCGCGGCAACGAGGTGCTGGCCCGGCGGGCCTGGGCCGCGGCGCTGACGGGGGTGGCACTGAGTCCGCCGCTGTTGATCTCCGACCTGGGGCGCTCCACGCGCTTTCTGAACATGCTGCGGATGTTCAAGGTCACCTCGCCGATGAGCGTCGGCTCGTGGATCTTGGCCGCGAGCGGGACGACGACCGCGGTCGCGGCGGCCAACGAGTGGACCGGGCTGTTTGGTCGAACCTCCAGGCTCGCCCGGCCCGTGGCGGCCGTTCTGGGCCTGCCGCTTTCCACCTACACGGCCGCGCTGATCGCCAACACCGCCGTGCCGGTGTGGCATGAGGCGCGGAGGCTGCTCCCGTTCGTGTTCGGCGCGGGCGCGGCGCTCAGCGCCGGGGCCGTCGCGGTCGCCCTGACGCCCCCCGGGCACGCGCGACCCGCTCGCCGCCTGGCGATTGCCAGCGCCGCGCTCGAGCTCGGCTGCAACGAGCTGATGAAGCGTCGGCTCGGGGAGCAGGGCGCGCCGTACCACCAGGGTCTGCCCCGGCTGCTCGGACACGCCACGTCGGCGTGCCTGGCCGGCGGTGCCGCGCTGCTGTTCCGCCGCGGTGCCGACTCGCGGGGGGCCGCCGCGGTCGCGGGAGGACTGCTGTGCGCAGGCGCGCTCAGCGCCCGCCTGAGCATCTTCAGGGCGGGGTTCCAGTCGGCCGCGGACCCTCGGTACGTCGTGGGTCCGCAGCGCCGCGGGATCGAGACGGGCAAGCGTCGCGGGGCGGCGCGCCGCGAACCGACAAAGGCCCTGGCCGAGCAAGACTGATTGCGCGGCGGACGCAGGCAGCTACTGCTGCTGACGGCGAGCGTCGGCCAGCTGCTCGGGAGAGCTCGGCGCCGGGGCGCCGTTTGCAGCCCGCGAGCTCGGCAGCGGGTCCGGGCCCGGTTCGGACGAGTCCGGGACGCCGCCGGCGGCGGCCTGAGCCTTGCGCGCCGCCATCGAGTGCAGCGCGGCGGAGATCAGGGCGATCACGGCGAGCGGCAACAGCACGATCGTGAAGATGCCCCCCGACACGACGCTGCCCGCGATCGCCACGACGAGCAGGAACAATCCGATGAAGTAGAACCACATCGCTTTCGATCTACCCTCCTGGTCGGCGGACAAACGACCGCGACGAGCCGCCCCTCACTTGACGACCAGCACGTCGCAGGTGGCGTAGTGGACGACACGGTCGGCCACCGACCCCATCAGGAACCGCGCCACGGCGCTGAGGCCCTGGCGGCCCAGTACGATCAGGTCCACGTGTCGCGCCTCGGCGGTGTCGAGGATCTCCTGGGCGGGATTGCCGATCCTCGAGATGAAGTCGGCGTTGACGCCGGCGTCGCCCATGATCCCGCGGACCTCCTCGAGCTCTGCGCGAAGACGCGCCGGATCGTGTCCCGGTTCTGTGAACTCGGTCGTCGCCGGGGCCTCGATCAGCTTCGTCGCGACGCTCAGCACGATCACGGCATCGCCGGTCTCCAGCCGCTCGGCGTAGCGCAGCGCCCGGCGGGACTCCGCGGAGCCGTCGTAGGCGAACAGGATCGTGGTCACACTGTCGCCTCCGACAGCACCGCCTCCTCGGTCTCGGCTTCCACCATCGCCGCCTCGACATATGTGCGGGTCCGCTCGTCGGGCAGTCGCACGCGCATCGCCAGGAAGTAGATCCCCAGGCTGTAGAGCGCCACGACCGCGACGTCGAGGCCGAAGTGAAGGTCGTTGACGGGGCCGTTGAGCCCAAGCAGCGGGATCTTGCTCTTCGTGGTGGTGCTGAACGAGCTCAGGTAGGAGATCACGCTCATCCCGAGCAGGTAGGGCCACAGCCACATGGCTTGGTGCCAGTCGAGATTGGGCCGCAGCTCCGGCTTGGTCGTCGCCGACGAGAGGCCCAGCAGGACGAAGCCGATCAGGATCGCGACGATCAGCTTCCAGACCACGGCCCAGCCGGCGAACAGCAGCACCTCGTTGGCGATGATGAACGCAAGTGGCGCCGTGATCGCGCCGGCGGGTAGCCGGTAGGGCCGGGGCCGATCCGGGTCTTGCTTGCGCAGCGCTCCAAGCGCTAGGGGGACGATGCCGTAGGCCAGCACGGTTGCGCTCGAGATGAAGCCGACGAGCTGCTGCCAGCCGGGGAACGGCAGGAACACGACCATCCCCAGCAGAAACGAGAACGCGATCGCGAACACCGGCACCCCGCGCGTGGTCAGGATCGCAAAGGCCCGCGGCACGTACCGGTTGCGGCCCATCCCGAACGTGAGGCGCGCGCTGGTTCCGACGTACAGCAGGCCCGTGCCGAACGGCGAGACCACCGCGTCGACGTAGAGCAGGGTCGCCAGCCAGCCGACGCCGAGCGCGGTGGCGAGGCCGGCGAACGGCCCGAACACGGCACCCTTGCCACCGAAGGACACCTGGTCCCAGCCCTTGGCGAGGCTCGATGGTTGCAGCGCCGCGATGTATGCCACCTGCAGCGCGATGTACAGCAGCACCCCGATGATCATCGAACCGATCACGGCAAGCGGGATGTTGCGCCTCGGATTCTGGCTCTCGCCACCGAGCTGGATGGCCTGCTCAAAGCCGAGGTAGGAGAAGATCACGGCGCCCGGAATCGCGAGGAACACGCCCTTCCAGCCGAACGGCATGAAGCCTCCGGCGGACGAGAAGTTGTGCGGGTGAATCGCGCTGATCAGCAGCACCACAACGGTCAGCACCGGGATGAAGATCTTCCACCACACGACCGCCTTGTTCGTCTCCGACAGCCACTTCACGCCCATCACGTTGATGATCGAGAAGATCAGCATCAGAGCCGCGGCCACCAGGTAGCCCTCGAAAGTCAGCACCGGCGTCCCTCCCGATGTCGTGGTCAGGCCCGAGAGGTAGTTGGACGAGTACTGGATAGCGGCCTCGACCTCGATCGGCGCGGTCGTGACCGCGCCCAGGAACGCAAACCAGCCACCCGCAAAGCCGATCAGGCTGCCGAACGCGATCAGCGGAAAGCGGGCGCTGCCGCCCGCCACCGGATACATGCCGCCGAGCTCCGCGTGCGCGAGCGCCAGAAGGAGCATTCCGCCGCCTCCCAGCACCCACGAGATCATCACCGCCGGACCGGCGATCTGCGAGGCCGTGAGCGCACCGAACAGCCATCCCGACCCGATGATCGAGCCCACCGAGACGAACAGCAGCCCGACGAGCCCGATTTCGCGCTTGAGCTTTGGCTCCGCCGCAGCCCCGGTCGCCGCGTTCGCTACAGCCACTCTCGTCCTCCTCATCGACGGTCGGCGCTCCCCGACGGACCCAAGTCTCCCAGACCGACCCCCCGCCGTGCGGTTGGATCGTCCTAAATCCAAGATGTCGCGTCGCAGCTGTGCACAAGTGTTCTGCGGCGTGGGAGGGCGTGAGCGGCTGTGCCAAGCTTTAGCCCTGACCTGAAAGACGATGACCGCGATCATCGATAGCGCCGCCCCGCGCCAGAGGCGCAGTCGCCGGCCGGGGGCCGCCGGAGTGATTGCCGCGGCTGCCTTTGCGGCCGCGGGGTGCGGCGGCACCCACGCCGCGCTCAGCGGCCCGGCCGTGCCGGGCGGCACGCTGACGATCTACTCGAGCCTCCCGCTTCAAGGCGCCACGGCCGGCCAGGCGGCGGGGATCGCCGACGGGGCCAGGCTCGCGCTGCGGGAGGCGGGCGCCAAGGTCGGCAACTACACGATCAGGTACGTGTCGCTCGATGACTCGACCGCGGCGACGGGCGCGACGAGCAATGTCGCGGTCGCCCGAAACGCCCGTCGGGCCGCCGCCGACCCGACGACGATCGCCTACATCGGCGAGTTCAACTCCGGCGCGACACAGATCTCGCTGCCGATCCTCAACCGTCTCGGGGTCGCGCAGATCAGCCCATCCAACACGTACGTCGGGCTGACCACGAACAAGCCCGGCTCCCTGCCCGGCGAGCCGGAGAAGTTCTATCCCACCGGCAAGCGCACGTTCGCGCGAATCGTTCCGGCCGACGACGTCCAGGGCGCGGCGCTGGCGGTCGCCGCCAAGCAGGCCGGGTGCAAGACGATCGAGATCTGGAACTCGGGAACCGCATACAGCGCAGGCCTGGCGCGAAACCTCGAGCTCGCGGCCACAAAGACGGTCGCCACGCTCCCGGGCCCGGTCGGCCAACGGGTGCCGGCTCCCGCGCACGCCCTGCACATCGTCGCCAACGTCCGGATCGATCCGAGGGCGTCGAGCTACACCGCGCTCGCGCGGAAGGTCTCCGCCGGCTGCCTGGTGTTCACCGGCGAGCTCGAGTCCGGCGCCGCGCAGGTCTACCGAGACGTCGCGGGCGCTCGACCGAACATCAAGCTGTTCGGCGGCGATGCCACCGTCGCCAACGCGATCGCGACGCCGACGACCGGGATCCCGGCGAGCATCGCGCCCCGCTGGCATGGCACGTTCCCGACGCTCGCCCCCGCCCAGCTCGGTGCCGCCGGCAAGAAGTTCGTCCAGCAGTATGACAGCGCCTACCACACCACCAATCCCGATCCGTACGCGATCTACGGTTACGAGGCGATGGCGCTGGCGCTGGCGACGGTCAAGCGTGTCGCCGACGCCCACAGCGGACAGGTCAATCGGTCAGCGGTGGTCAGCGCATTGCTGCACACCCACAACCGCCGCTCGGTGATCGGCACCTACTCGATCAACGGCGACGGCGACACCACCTTGGCCTCATACGGCCTCTACGCGATCGCCAACGGCAGGCTCGTGTTCGACAAGGTGCTCGACACGAGAAAGCTCTGAGGCACGCTCGCCGGCGCGGGTGCCGAAGCTAATAGCTGAACACACAGGCTCCGTCGTCGATCCACTGCCACAGCGGCGTGGCGCCGGCGAGACGGGCGTTCGCGACGAGCTGCTCCTGGTCGAGCTTGCGCGCGGCAAAGCAGATCGGGCAGACGAACAGCTCCCCGCCGCCCGCCGCGTACTGCTCGAACAGCGTCGCAAGCGAGGGGCAGCCATCGCACGCGACCGCCTGCGCCATCCCACTCATCCCGAGACGGACCGCCTCCTTGGTCAGAAACACGACGACCCGCTTTCCCTGCTCGAGGGCGGCGCCACCCACCAGAAACGCGACCGTGACCCGCTCCGCATCCTCGAGCCCTGTGGCGAGGTTGATCACGACCTTGTCGTTTGATCCATTTGATCCCACGGTTCCTCCATTCACAGGTGACGGATGATGCCCGCACCCTAACCGCGCAGCAAACACCACAATCCGGGGAATTACCGAGATTTCGCGACCCGTCCGACTCAAAAAGGCCGCGAACCTTTCGACTCAGAAGGTCCCGAACCGCTCGTAGGCGTCGAGCGGCAGCGTTCCTCCCCGTACCGAGTCGCGGATCTCGCTCTCGGTTGCGACCTTCGCCTCCGCCTCGGTCAAGATCTCCTGCAGCCGCTCACCCGGCACGATCACCAGTCCGTCGCGGTCGCCGACGATCCAGTCGCCGGGCCGCACGCGGACACCCCCGACGACGATCGTGACGTCTCCGTGCGCGAGCAGCTCCCACCGCGGGACGCAATCCTGAGGGGTCACGTAGCGGGAGAACACGGGAAAGTCCTCGCGCAGGATGTACCCGGCGTCGCGGGTGCCGCCGTCGATCACCGCTCCCGCACATCCGCGCGTCGCCAGCGAGGCCGCCGACAGCTCGCCGAAGTGCGCGGCAGAACGGTCGTTGGTCTCATAGACCGCGACGTGCCCGGCGGCACCGACCCGAGCATCTCCAGGACGAGCCGGATCGACGCATCGTAATCGTGTCCCGGATGCGGGTGCCCCAGCACGGGATAGACCGGCCCGGCCAGCGCCATCCCCTGCCGGAGCGGGACCAGCTCCGGCGAGAGCGTTTGCTGGAGAAACCCGTGGCGGTCGAGCACGTCGGTCAGCGCGCCCGTGTACAGCGAGGAGAAGCGACGTGCGAGATCGCTGGTCGCGGACACCGCACTTAGAATAGGTGCGCCTATGAAGGCGGTCGTCGTCCAGCGGCCCAACGAGGTCTCCTACCGGGACGTCGACGAGCCCGCCGTCGGCGCCCGCGACGTGCTCGTGGCGAGCCGCGAGGCTGGGCTGTGCCGCACCGATATCGAGATGATGACGGGCGTGTTCACCGATCCCCGGTGGGTGCGCTTCCCGGTGATCCCAGGCCACGAGTGGGCGGGGACCGTCGTCGGAATCGGAGACAGCGTCGACTCGGTGCGGATCGGCGACCGTGTCGTGTGCGAGGGGTTCATCACCTGCCAGCGCTGCCGCCCCTGCAGGCGCGGGGAAACGCAATGGTGCGAGCGGATCGACGCGCTGGGCTTCACACGGCCGGGCGGCTACGCCGAGTTGGTCGCCGTTCCCGACCGGGTCGTGCACCCGCTTCCCGACCACGTCTCGTTCGACGCCGGCGTGCTCGTCGAGCCGGCCTCGGTGGTCCTGCACGGGCTCGAGAAGGCGCGCCCGGAGCCGGGCGAGGCGGTCGGGGTGATCGGCGTCGGCACGCTCGGGGCGCTGGCGATCGTCCTGCTGGCGCTTCACTCGCCCGCACGGATCGTGGCATACGGCGTCCGCGAGGAGGAGCTCGAGCTGGCCCGCCGGCTCGGCGCGGACGAGGTTGCGCCGGCCGGCGCCGAGGCGACGGTCAATGCCGACCTGGACCTGGTCGTGGAGACAGCCGGTGCGTCCGCGGCTATCGAGCTGGCCACGCGGCTGTGCCGTCCCGGAGGCCGGGCGGTGCTTCTCGGGATCGCCGGTGAGGGGCGCACGCTGACGCTGCCCTCCGATCTGCTCGTCGGCAAGGAGATGGCCCTGATCGGGAGCATCGGCTATCCGGCGGCGGTCTGGTCGCGCGTCGTCGGGCTGGTCGCCGACCGGGTGCTCGAGCTCGACCCGATCGTCACCCACCGCTTTCCGGTCAGCGAGTTCGAGGAAGCGGTGGCGCTGATGGACGACCGGCGCGGGATCGTCGCGAAGATCGTTCTCGAACACGCTTGATTGGAGGGAGTTACATGCCGGCGATGCGAAACGGTGGCTACGAGCGCGCGAACGGGCGCCGGAGCTCGGAGTGGTTTGACCGCCGCGATCTGGATGGGTTCCTGCACCGCTCGTGGTTGAAGTCAAGCGGGGTCAGCGACGAGGCTTTTCGCGATCGGCCCGTGATCGGCATCTGCAACTCGTGGTCGGAGCTGGTCAACTGCAACGTGCATCTGCGCGGTCTCGCCGAGGCGGTCAAGCGCGGCGTGCTCCAAGCCGGCGGCTTCCCCAGAGAATTTCCGGTGATGTCGCTCGGCGAGTCGCTGATGAAGCCGACGACGATGCTGTACCGCAACCTGATGGCGATGGACGTCGAGGAATCGCTCCGGTCCTACCCGCTCGACGGCGTGGTCCTTCTGACCGGCTGTGACAAGACGAACCCCGCGTCGGTTCTCGGCGCCTGCTCGGCGAACATCCCGGCGATCGTCGTCACCGGCGGCCCGATGCTCAACGGCCACTGGCGGGGCGAACAGCTCGGCTCCTGCTCGGATTGCTGGCGTTACCACGAGGAGCTGCGCGGAGGCCGGATCACGGAGGACGAGTTCGCCGAGATCGAGAACTCGATGTCGCGCTCCAATGGCCACTGCATGACGATGGGTACGGCCTCGACGATGGCCTGCATGACCGAGGCGCTGGGGCTGACGCTGCCGGGGGCCGCCGCGATCCCGGCCGTCGACTCGCGCCGTGCGCACACCGCCGAGGCCGCCGGGCGCCGGATCGTCGAGCTCGTGCAGCGGGGCATCCGGCCGTCGGACATCCTCGCCCGCGAATCGTTTGAGAACGCGATCCGCGCGCTGCACGCGATCTCGGGCTCGACGAACGCGATCATCCACCTGATCGCATACGCCGGCCGGCTCGGGGTCGAGCTGCCGCTGTCGCTGTTCGACGAGCTGTCGGAGACGACGCCGTGGCTCGTCAACCTCAAGCCCGCCGGCGATCACCTGATGGAGGACTTCTTCTACGCCGGCGGGCTCCCGGCGGTGCTCGAGCAGATCCGCGACCTGCTCCACCTCGAGGCGCTCACGGTGACCGGCCAGACGATCGGCGAGAACCTCGACGCGGCCCCGACCGAGATCATCGACGAAAGCGTGATCCGCCCCCGCTCGGAGGCGCTCGACGAGGGAGGCTCGCTGGTCGTCCTGCGGGGCAACCTCTGCCCCGACGGTGCCGTGATGAAGATCTCGGCCGCCGAACGGCGTCTGCTGGCGCACGAGGGAAGCGCGGTCGTCTTCGAGGACATCCACGACCTGGCCCGACGCCTCGACGACCCCGAGCTCGACATCGACGCCGCGTCGGTGATGGTGCTACGCAACGCCGGCCCCGTGGGGGCGCCGGGGATGCCCGAATGGGGCCACCTGCCGATCCCGGCGAAGCTCCTGAGGGAGGGCGTGTCGGACCTGCTGCGGATCTCCGACGCGAGGATGAGCGGCACGTCCTACGGGGCCGTGGTCCTCCACGTCGCGCCGGAATCGGCCGTCGGCGGCCCGCTGGGACTGATCGAGACGGGGGATCGGGTCCGCCTCGACGTCGCGGCGCGACGGCTCGACATGCTCGTCGACGAGGCCGAGCTCGAACGCCGGCGGGCCGTGTGGACGCCGCCGGCGCGAAAGGATGAGCGGGGATATCGGCGCCTATACGAGGAGCATGTGCTGCAGGCAAACGAGGGCTGCGACCTCGACTTCCTGCGCGGACGCTCGCCCGTGATCACCGACGCGGTCACGTACCTGTAAGCCGGCCCGGACCGTTGGGAACCCAGTTTGGGTGGCAATACCAACCTTTCGCCTTCGTCGGCGTTCTTGTAGATGAAGAGCCGATCGACAGGCGTGTCAGTTTGGGGGCATCACGTAGCGGTCGAGTGGCGACGGCGCCCCGGGTCACCGGTTTCCCCGGGGCGCCGTCAGGGGGCGCGTTTGGGCCGGACCGGTTTGCCTAGTGGGGCGCTGGGCGAACCGGTTCGGCCCGAGCCTAATTGATCGGCATAAGGGCCATCAAGATCGCGAATCCCTGGGACTGGACCCCGGCGCCCGGGTAGCTCATACTTATCGTGATGGGGGCAACCGCAGAGATCGTCGGGCTCCGTCCCGGCGTCGACCGACGGCTCGTCACGGGCCAGACGGACGACGAACTGGTCGCGCAGGTGCGCGCCGGTGACGATGCCGCCTTCGAGGCCATCTACGACCGATACGCGCGCGGCGTGCTCGCGTTCTGCCTGCACATGCTCGGCAGCCGTGAGGAGGCCGAGGATGCCCTGCAGGTCACGTTCGTGTCGGCGTATCGGGCCCTGATCAACGGCGAGAACGACATCTCGCTGCGGCCATGGCTCTACACGATTGCCCGCAATCGTTGCCTGTCGGAGCTCCGCGCCCGCCCCGAGGTCTACTGCGTCGACGGCTCGATTCTCGACCGATCGTGCCTGGATGAGCCGGCCGACCAGGTCCAACGGCGCGAGGAGCTGCGCGAGCTGTGGGAGGACATCCACCGCCTCCCGGCGGACCAGCGCGCCGCACTTGTTCTGTTCGAGCTCGGCGACCACTCGCACACTGAGATCGGGATCGTGCTCGGCGTGCGACGCGAGAAGGTCAAGGCGCTCATCTTCCAGGCCCGCGAGGCGCTGTTGCGGAGCCGGCAGGCTCGGAACAGCTCGTGCGCGGAGATTCGCGAGACGCTGGCGACCGTGAGCGGCAAGATCCTCCCGCGCGGCAAGGTGCGCGCCCACATCGAACGCTGCCCGAGCTGCGCCGCGTTCGAGCACGAGGTCCACCGCCAGCGAGACGCGCTGGCGCTGATCCTTCCCGTGGCCCTGGTCGGGGAGCTGAAGCCCTGGGTGCTCGGCTCGGCGCTGACCGGCGGCGGTGGGATCGCGGCCGCCGGTGTCGGCGCGGGCGGAGGCGGCGCCGCCATCGCCGGTGGAGCGGCGGCCGCCGGCGGCGGAACGATCGCCGGTGGCGGAGCGGCCGCCACGGGCCTCGCCGGCGCCGGAGCGGCGGGCGGTTTTGCCAGCGCCGGCGCTGCTGCCGGCGGCATCGGAGTGGCAGCGGCCGCTCCGGCCGCAGCCGTCGCGACGGGTCTCACCGCCGAGGGCGGCGTGCTCGCGGTCGTCGGCGGATTGTCGGGAGTGAGCTCGACCGCGATCGTGACAAAGATCGTCGCGGCGGTCGCGATCGCCGCCGGCGTCATGGGTGCGAGCCAGGTCACCCCGCTTCCGGTGCCCGTCCCGCTGACCTCCAACGCCCCGGTTCACAACGCGGCTGCGACAGTTGGAGCGTCCAAGAGCACCGATCCGACGGCACCGCCGACAACCAGCACGGCCGGCACCACCAGCGCGGCGATGACCGGCGCCGGCGGGTCGGGCGCCGCAACTTCCAATGCCCCGGGCACCGCCGGCACGGCGGCTTCCGCAGAAGCTACGCAGGCGGCCACCTTGGGCGCCGCTCCGTCGACGTGTGCGCCGACCGGGGGCAGCACGTCGGCCCCCTCGGCGACGACGTCCACGAGCTCGGGGGCGAGCGCACCTTCGACGTGCACGTCGAATTCGCCTTCCGGCGGCTTGTCTGTCAGCCCGATCGCTCCGACCACTTCGACCACGTCGCCGGGGGACCCGACCGCCGCCGCGAACCCGGCCACGGGCTCGGCCGGCAGCGGTACTCCCGGCTCGTCCGAGACGTCCACCGCTGCCCCTAGCACCAGCACCTCCACTCCTGCCACCAGCACCTCCACTCCGGCCACCAGCACCTCCACTCCGGCCACCAAAACCTCCACTCCCGCTCCCGCCACCAGCACCTCCACTCCCGCCACCAGCACCTCCACTCCCCCCACCAGCACCTCCACTCCCGCCACCAGCACCTCCACTCCGGACCCCACCACGATCACTCCGGGCCCCACCACGATCACTCCGGGCCCCACCACGACCACTCCGGGCCCCACCACGACCACTCCGGGCCCCACCACGACCACTCCGGGCCCCACCACGACTACTCCGGACCTCACCACGGCCCCCGTCGCCAACCCCGCCGCCGCTACTCCCGGCCCCTCCACCGGCGCTTCCGGCCCTGCGGCCTCGCCCGCGGGCCAGAGCAACGCCGCGGCCGACGCGGCCGCCTCCCCCGCCTCCCAGGCTCAGTAGCCCGCGACCAGCGGGTGTCCTGCGGCCGACGAGCCGTGCCTGCGGCCGAGCCGTGTCCTGCGGCCGCGGTCCGATGCGGCGCGCGGCGCCGGTAACGGACCGCCACGCCGTGTGACGACTGCGGAACACGGGCATCGCCCGCGTCCTAACCGTGGTTGTCGGCAGCCACGAGGCGGCGCAAGATCTTTCCCGACGCAACTTGGGAAACGTTCCTTTTAGGAGTATCAACCGTACGGTATGATTAGGACCATGTCACGCGTGCGGCTGGGTCCGACTTCGTACGTGGTGCTCGGCAGCATCGCCCTGCGAGGCGCTTCCACGTCCTACGACCTCAAGCGCTTCGTGGATGTGACGCTCGGCCACCTTTGGTCCTTCGCGCACTCGCAGCTATATGCCGAGCCCGAGCGCCTCGCGCGCGCCGGCCTGCTGGGCGCCGACCGCGAGAAGGGCGGACGGCGGCGGCGAACATACGCCGTCACGCCGGCCGGTCGCGAGGCGCTCGAGCGCTGGCTCCACGAGCCCTCCCCAGGCAATCCAGAGCTCCGGGACTTCGGGCTGTTGAAGCTGTTCTTCAGCGAGCTCGCGGACGAGGACGCGTTCGACGCGCTCGTCCTGGAGCAGGCGGCCGTTCATCGGAGCATGTTGGCTCGCTACGAGTGGCTCTGGCAACGGTACGGCGGTCGTCCCGAGTACGCCCGCCGCACACTGACGCTCGAGCTGGGCTTGCGCATGGAGCGCGCGTTGCTCGAATTCTGGGAGGGGCTCGCCGACGATCGCCCCCTTGCTCCCGACATGGCGCAGGCGCTTGATTAGGCGCCAAACCCGCTGAGCACCTGAATTGAGAGCGACGCCTGTCGCGACATGTCGCATTACCACGTCCGAACGGGTATTTCAACGCATTACGGAAAATTATTTGGCGCAAATTGCGACTATTTTGTGAACCGGGGGTTGTTGGGTTTGATTTCAGAGACTAGTTTCGTGCGCCACGGCCGGAGCCGTCATCGGCCGCACCGACGCACAGGCATCAGTCACACCGACGCACAGGCATCAGTCACACCGACGCACAGGCATCAGTCACACCGACGCACAGGCATCAGTCACACCGACCCACAGTGCACAGCTGGTAGCAATGGTTTGGAACCCACCAGAGCTTCGGAACTTCCGCTTGGCAGAGTCGAGCGTTGCCTTGGCATCGTTGATCGTCGCGGCATTTATCAGCCTGGTGGCGGCAAGGGCCTGGGGGCACATCATGGTCCATCCGAGTGAGCCGGCCGGCGTGGGGGCATCGACGCCGGCCGGCGGGTGGGCGGTGGCTCTTGCCGGCGGACTGGCCGCCGGCACGCCGCCGGCGTTGCGTCTCGAGCGCCCCGGCTGACGCCCGGGCTGGTCATCGAACGACGTGCGTCCCTGGAGACGTGCGTGACCGCGCCCGAGGCGAGAGCCGGCCGGGTGAATGCAGAGCGAGTTGCTGACGCAACCGGGGCGGGCTGCCTCGCCCAAAGGGACCGACGCGACGGAGCACGAAGGGGTGGGCGCAGATGCGACTCCGAGAGGCCCAGTGCAGTACCGAACACCAATGCCGGCTGAACAGGATCCGGTCACGCCGGCCCGACACCTTCCGGTCACGCCGACCCGACAGGATCCGGTCACGCCGGCTGGACGGCATCGGGCCGCGGTGATTCCCGGACCTCGGCTGGTGGATCGACCGGACAAAGGCAACGCTCCGCCACCCGTGCGGCCCGAGGCCTCACGGGTCCCGGTGGCGCGGTCGCTGGAGCGGACGAGCAACCGCTCCGGGGGCGTCCTGCGCCAAGTGCAGATGGAGAGCATCCATCCGCTGAGGCTGAAGATCCTCGTCGAAATTGAGCGGACCGGGTCGATCTCGGCGGCCGCCGAGGCATGCGCGATCGGTCAGCCGTCGGCATCGATCCACCTCCGGACATTGGAGACGGCGATCGGACGGCGGCTCGTCGCTCGAACCGTGCGCGGCAGCAGCCTGACCCCGGCGGGCAAGATCGTCGCCTCGCACGCGGAGCGGGTGCTTGCGACTTTGGACGGCATGCGCTGGGCGCTGGAAGACCTCGATGCGCGCGACCACGGGGAGCTCACGATCGCCGCGTGTCTCACGGCGAGCGTTGTGCTGCTTCCTCCGATCCTGCGCCGGTACTCCGACCGCCATCCCGGCGTCAGCCTGAAGCTCCATACCGGCCCGAGCGAGACGGTTGTCCGAGATGTGGCCCGCACTCGTGCGGCCATCGGGATCGCCGGCGAGGTCGCCTACGCGGGGCCTGTCGTCCGCACACAGATCCTGACCGACGAACTCATCGGGATCGCGCCGGTCGGCCTGTTCAGCGGCGAGCACAGTTCGGTCGGCCGCGAGGAGTTCGCCGCCTGCGGCCTCCTGCTCGGCTCGGAGGGCTCCAGCACGAGGCTCGCTACCGAGCGCGATCTGCAACGCGCTGGTTGCCGGCCCGCCAGGATCTGGGCGTTCGACTCATACGAGGCGATCAAGCGAGCCGTGGCGAACGGTCTTGGCGTGAGCTTCATCTCAAAGCTGCTCGTGCAAGACGAGCTAGATCGAGGCGAGCTGGCCTCGTTCCGTATCTCCGGCGTCGAGCGGATGCTTCGCCCGATCCACGCCGTGCAATCGAGCGTCACCGAGCTCACCCCGCAAGGGGCCGCGTTGATGTCGCTGCTGATGGACGCCGCTGTGGTGGCCACAGGCGACTACGGCTCGATGTCGTCTCCCAGGACGTAGTGCCGGAACGCCCTCCTGCGCGCCCTGCGGCGCTCGAGCCAGCCTCCCGTTGCCAGGGACAGGAGCAGCTCGTTGCGCGCGCGCTCTTGCAGTGACCTGGCCGCGATGTCCTCGATCTGACTCTCGAGCAGCGCCGCCCGGCTGCGCGCGGCGACGACTTCCTCCAGCAGCGGCTCCAAGATCGGACGCAGCAGCTCCTGCAGCTCGGCGCCCGTGTCCAGAGGCCAGGCTGTGTCCAGGTCCGCGTATCCAGGCTGTAGCTGGGGCGGGGTGGCGCCGCCCGTGAACGGGGTGACATCCCGCCGGCGCTGCTCGAGCACGGTGACCAGGG
This sequence comes from uncultured Solirubrobacterales bacterium, assembly GCA_963723675.1. Classification (GTDB taxonomy): domain Bacteria; phylum Actinomycetota; class Thermoleophilia; order Solirubrobacterales; family Solirubrobacteraceae; genus Palsa-465. The sequence continues at coordinate 235,230 of CAVRRW010000002.1, forward strand.
CGCGCTTTGAAACGGTCGCGGGGGCATGGGAGGGGCCGCGCTCGAGCTGCCCGCGCTTGACCATCCGCTCGACGGTCTTGCGCGAGACCCCGAGCGCCTTCGCGGCCACGCCGAAGTGGACGTCGTCGTCGGAGTCGCCCCGAGCGGCCGCCAGATCCAGCTCCGAAGACGGCTCGGTCTCTTGCCGGGCCCTCTGCCGGTCGCTCTGCTCCTCCGCGCCGTCGCGACGGTCACCATCAGCGCCGGGGGATGTCGCGCCCTGGTCCGCCCGCCCGTCCTGTTCGTCGCCCGTACCGTCCTCCCGAGGCTCGGGCTCGGGCTCGGGCTCGAGCCGAGAGAGTCTCAGTACCTGATCGCGTTGCGCTCCCGGGTGTGCCGTGTTCGGTTGCTCCGGGCGAACCGGGAGCGCGCCGAACGGCAAGTCCGCTGCCGACGGACCGTTGCGGCCGGATCGCTGTTGCGGGGAAGGTGACATGTGTCGGCCTCTTCGGTTTGGTCGAATACGATCATGCGCCGCGGGATTGCGGCGTTCCAGGCTGCGTGATCATGAACGATGCGCTCTCTCGAGATCGCCGCGGCTCTCGAGCAGAAACCGCAGGTTTGCTTCTGCCTGTGCACTCCCGCGCTTGGCTCCGCGCCTGAAGGCGTCTTGCGCGCCGTCTCGATCGCCGGCCTCGTACAGAAGCACGCCGAGATTGAACGCGGCATCGGGGTCCCCCCGCTGCTCCGCCCGCCCGTAGGCCGCCACCGCCCCGGCGAAGTCCTGGCGTCCGTGCAGCAAAACTCCGAGGTTGAACGCACCCTTGGCGTCGCCCCGTTCGTCCGCGCGACGCAACGCGAGCTCCACGGCGTCCATGGCGCGTTCGGGTCGCTCGGCGGTCGTCTGCTCGCGCCGGCGTTGATGCAGAAACTCCAGGTTCGCCTCCGCTCGCTTGTTACCCCGCTGGACGGCGCGCCGCCAAGCGCGCTGCGCTCCCTCGAGGTCGCCGGCCTCGTACAGCAGCACGCCGAGGTTGAACGCCGCATCGCGGTCGCCCCGCTGCTCGGCCCGCTGGTAGGCCGCGGCGGCCCCCACGTGGTCTCCGCGCTCGTGCAGTAGGACGCCAAGATTGAAGGCAGCGTCGGCGTCGCCTTGTCGATCGGCGCGGCGATAGGCAAGCTCGGCGGGCTCGGTCGCGGCCGCGACCTTCGGCAGATCGGGCTCGGTGGGCCAATCGGGCTCGGCCGAAGGCGTGGGCTCCTGCTGTCGTCGATCGGGCCCTTCGGCGGCCAAGAGGCTGTCGGGTTTCAGCGTTTCAAGCGGCTCGGCCGGGGCGTCCGCGACGCGCAAGGCGTGCGCCAGCCGGCGATTCGTCCGGTGCATCACGGCCATACCCGTCCCGAGCAACGCCGCCACCACGGCGCCGAGCACGATCCAGATCAGAGTCGACGAACCGGACTGATGCGTGTTGTTCGCCGACTGCCCGGACTGTCCGGAGCGCCCGGCGCCGCCGCCCGACTGAGCGGCGGACCGTGACGACGATGCCGGTCGTTGCGACGGGCTTGCCGCGCGCTGTGCTCCGCCCGTCACAGAGCTGCTTGGCGCCGAAGCGCCGTGACCGGCGCAGCAGAGGCGTTGTGGCCCGAGCGGATACGCATGGACCAACTGCTGCGGCGCCGTGCCGGTCTGCGTGGAGGAAGCGGCGCCGGCGGCGGGAGCGACACCGAGGAGCGCGGCGGCGATGATCGAGCAGCAGACGATGTTGGGCACGCCGCGCACGCTCAGCCACCTCATTTGATTGTCACCGCCGTTCCGATCGGCATCAGCTTTCCGAGTGCGACGATCGCGGTGTTGGTCAAACGAATGCAGCCGTGCGAGACTCGCCCCGGGATCAGGTTGGGCTGGTCGGTGCCGTGGATTCCAACGACTCCGCCTCCGGGCCAGTCGGTCAGGGTCGGGGAGCGCGCATTCGTGCCAAACGCGAGCGGTCCATACATTGGGCTCGCGAAGCCGCTCAGTCGATCACGCACGTAGAACCGACCCGCCGGCGTCGGCGTTCCCGGAGCGCCGATCGCAACGCGCGCGCGGAAGATCGTCCGCCCCGCCTGAAGCAGGGTGGCGGTGAGCCGCCTGCGATCTACCACGAGCCTGGTGTTCACGAATGACCAGCCGCCCAGCGCCGTCCGCGGTATCCAGCCCTCGGTGCCGTTGGGAAGTACAGCCAAACCCACACGTTCCCACAATATGCCGTGATGGTCCACCTCTTCGCCGGCCACCACGATGTTGGTCGTGCCATCGCTTGTGCGCGTGGCCACTCGCCCGAGCGGCGCACCGTCGAAGCTCGGCGCCCGCCGAGCGATGGTCGCTCGGAGTACCGGGGCCCAACGGGTAACGCTGGTGGCGTGGGTCAAGGGGGTCGGCGCGTCCGCGGTGAATGCCGAGGGTGGCACCGTGGGACTGCGAGCGGATGGTCCGGTCAGCGCGAAGGCGGAGGTGGGCGAGGCCGCCGGTCCACCATCACGAGCCCGCGAGGGCAGGGAGTGGTAGGTCAGCATCGCTGCCACGGCGGCACTGACGAGGAATCCAGCCACCCGCACAAGCCGCTGTCTCGAGCCCACGCGGACGCCTGCCATCGTCTTACCCTAACCCGTGAATCCAGGAGAAGTCCGAGCGCTCGTGTTGGGAACTTGGAGCGTCACGAAGTGCGTCGAGTTGACGATGTCGACGACGCGGCGATCGTCGAGGGGGTCGTCGAAGGCCTTGGCGGCCGGGAGGAATCCTGCCAGCCGTCTGATCCAGGCCGCGTGGCGCGCCTCGACCGAATGGATCGCGAGGGCGGCGGCGAGATTGGCCCGCGACCTGATCTTCGGCGCCTGCTCCTTGTACGCGGCGATGGCCAGGTCCTCGAAGGCGACGGCGGTGCTGCGAAACGCGTTCTGGTTCTCGGTGACCCCGCGAAAGTCGAAGTGTGGCTCCTTTATCGCCGCGGAGCCGAGCTGCTGCCTGAACGCTCGGACGTGACTGCGTTCGTGGGCGCCGACCACATGGGCCTGGTGGGCCAGGGCTCCGCGCAGCGCGCCGATCCGCTCCGCCTCGGTGTAGAACGACGACTGCAGATATTCGAGCGCCAGCGCGAAGTTGAGGATCGTCACGTCGTTGGAGGACGCGTTTGCCGCCGCCCACGCGGGTCTGAGCGCGAAACCGCCGGCGACCGCCGCCCCCGCCAGGGCCGCGTTGCGCAGAAAGCCTGAGCGGGTGTCGCCCGGGAGGCGGTCGAACGTCTCGCGCACGGCGCCGTCGGCATCGAAGTCATCGAGACGGAGGAGTTGGGGAACGGCGCCGGACATCGCTATGCCAGAAATGGCGCCAGCGCGCTCTTGGCCTGACTGACGCTGATCGGCATGTCGACCGCGGCCGGCGCGGGGTCCTTGCCGGCCAGCGCGCGCGCCCAGGCGGCGTGACGCGCCTCCACGGACACGATCCGGGCCGCTGCGGCGAGCGTCTGCGGTGTGAGATTGACCGCCTGCCCGTTGTAGACCCCAAGCGACGTCGACTCGAGCGTCACCGCGGTGGCGACGAACTTCTTCGGGTCGCTGGCCGCATCGCCGAAGCGAAATGCGGGGCTCTTGGCGGCATGCGCACCGAGCGCACCGGCGAGGAACTTGACGTGCGCCTTCTCCTGGGAGCCAACCACGTCCGCGAACTGGTGGCTCTCGCCCTTCAGGCGGCCGCTTCGCATTGCCTCGGCATAGAAGGCCGCCTGGAGGCGAGCGACCAACAGCGCGAGATTGAGGATCTCTCGATCGCGCGCGGCCGAGTGTTGCGCACCAGAGGAAGCCGCAAGCTCTGCGGCCCCTACGGCGCTTCCCCCCAACGCTCCCAGCACCGCCAGCGATCGCGAGAACAGACCAGCGCGGGAGAGACGAACCGTCACATCCATAACCTGACCCCTTTACCCCAGGCCCTACCGGCAATTGAAGGACACTCTATAAACGTTTGCCGGAAAAGGGCAACGCGGTCATTCGAATTCCCGATAACGGTCGCTCAGACCTCGACGCCGCGATCCGTGAGCCAGTCGAGTACCTGCTCCGGCGGATCGCCCTTCCATTCGGCGCGGGCAGCGAGACGGAGGATGCGCGCCGGTTCGGCGTCGAGCTCGTCGCGCCGGCGCGCGAGGTAGAGGATCGTCGCGGCTGCCATCGATACGGCCGGATCGTCGATCTCAACGTCGACGCCTTCGACCGCGATGGCGACGCGCTCCTCGAGGTTCTGGATCGCCGTCACCGGCTCGTCTGCGTCCTCGAACTGAGCAAGCAGGTCGCCGAGGTTCGCGTCGCTGTCGTCCGGGTCACTGATCTCGGCGGCGCGTTTGGCGATGTCGTACAGCGTGATCGGCTGGGGTTCGGTTGGCACGACGCCTCAGCCTAGGGCCCCGTAACGGGTTCGGTTTGCACGACTCCTCAGCCTAGGGCCCCGTAGCCGATCCCGCGTTGTCCCGCACGTTGTCGGCCGCCCGCTGCGCGTTGGACTTGCTGTCGAACGCCTCGCCGGAGGAGCCGACCGTCTGGCCGTTTGGCGACTTCGCCCGCCAGCGGTGGTTGCCGCCGCTGTCGGCGTAGATGTCGTAGTTCCAGGACGAGGCCTTCGACTTGAAATTCTCCGCTGCGGAGACCGCACTGCCGTGGCTCGAAAACGACTCACCTGACGAGGCGACCGTCTGCCCGTTTCCGGCTATGAGGCGCCATCGCGCCTTGCCCGAACTGTCGTCGTAGACCTCAAACTTCATCGCAACCTCCTGATGGGAAGCGGCTCGACGGGGACCCCTGTGAGCCTAGTGCGCGCAGCAACTTCAATGGTGATACTTCCGCGCTGAGCCGGCGATCAAGCGATCGATCGTGTCCCAGTCCGATCATCATCAAACCGACACGCAGTCCCCAGGAGCAGACGCACTCGGGTTCGAGGCCGCGGACATGCGCCGCCTGGGCTATTGGGTGGTCGACCGCGTGGTCGAGCACTTCGAGCGCTTGCCCGAAGGGCCGGCGATCCGCTCGGCATCCGCCGCGGAGCTGCGACGGGCTCTCGGCGGCCCGGTGCCGCAGGCTCCCGGGGATCCCATGGAGGCGATGCAGACCCTGGTCGACGTGGCGCTGGCGAACATGCAGCATGGGGATCATCCGCGCTACTTCGCGCGCGTGCCGGGTCCCTCCTCATACGCCGGGGTCCTGGGAGAGTGGCTGGGGACGGGCTTCAACGCGATCGCGTCCTCGTGGGAAGGAGCGTCGGGGCCGGCCACCGTCGAGCTCGTGGCATTGGACTGGCTGCGCGAGCTGCTGGGGCTTGTAGAGGGCACCGAAGGCGTTCTCTTGAGCGGCGGCTCGCTCGCCAACCTGACCGGGCTGGCAGCGGCGCGCGCGGCTGTCGGGCAGGGCGTGGCGTACCTCTCCGATCAGACTCATGCGTCGATTGGCCGCGCGCTGGTCGCGCTCGGTTTTCCGCCCGACGACGTGCGGGTTTTGTCCAGCGACGAGCGGATGCGTCTGACCTCCTCGGCGGTGAGCGACGCCGTGAACGAGGATCGCCGCCGCGGCCTGCGTCCCCGCTTCATCATCGCCACCGCGGGCACGACGAACTCGGGCGCCGTCGACGAGCTCGAGGAGCTGGCCGACCTGGGGGTGGCCGAGGGCCTGTGGCTGCATGTGGACGGGGCCTATGGCGCTCCGGCGGCGCTGTGCCGGCCCGGCCGGGCGGCGCTGGCGGGCCTGGAGCGAGCCGATTCGCTGGTGCTGGACCCGCACAAGTGGCTGTTTGCGCCCTATGACGTCGGATGCCTGTTCGTCCGCCAACCGGGGACCCTCGATCGTGCGTTCAGCATGCGTCCGGAGTACCTGGCCGACGTCCGATCGAGCACCGAGGTGAACTTCGGCGATCGCAGTCTCGAGCTCACCCGCCGCTCGCGGGCGCTGAAGCTGTGGCTGTTGTTCAAGATCCATGGCGCCGAGCTCCTGGGGGCGGCGATCGAGCGCTGCCTGGGCCTGGCCGAGCACGCCCAGGCGCTGCTCGAGGCAGATCCGGAATGGAACGTGGTCAGCCCGGCCCAGCTCGGGATCGTCACGTTTACGCGCTCGGGGTGGACGCCCGGTGACCACGCCGCCCGGGCGGCGGCGGTGGCCGCCGCGGGGCACGCAACCGTGACCAGCACCGTCCTCCAGGGACGTCCGGCGCTGCGTCTGTGCACGATCAATCCGCGTACCACCGAGACCGACATCGCGCTGACGCTGGGCTACCTGGCCGGCGCCTAGGGCCAGAAGCGGGGCTGCCAGCCGGAAGACCGCGCGATCTCCACGGCGCGATCTCCGGAGAGCGCCGACAATCGAGCCGGTCAGGCCCGCTCTGAGGGATGCGGCGGATCCTGCGGAGTCGGGAAGGCGGTGTCGATCAGCTCGATTCTGTATCCGTCGGGGTCGGCCACGAAGCAGATCCTGTACTCCTGTCGCCCGCCCGGGGCGTACGGCGGACGCTCCGGCTCGATGCCGGCGCCCGCAAGCTCTCGCAGCAGACCATCGAGGTCGTCGACGACCAGTGCCATGTGGTTGTAGCCGTCTCCGAGGTCGTAGGGCTCGTCGCGGCCAACGTTGACGGTCAACTCGAGGACGTCGCCGCCACCGGGCAACCCCAGATAGATGTTGTATGCCGACTCGAAGTTCAACCGTCCGCGCTGCTGGAACCCGAGGCGTCGGTAGAACTCCACCGACGCGCCGATGTCCCTGACGCGAATGCAGGTGTGCACGAAGCTGGCGCCCATCCGCGGCAGCCTACTCAGGACAAGTCGCGCCAGGTGAACGGCGCCTCGTAGCCGAGGACCCGCCGCGCCTTGTCGATGCTCAGCAGCGTTCCATGCTGCTCGAGCTCGGGCGTGACGGGCACCCCTGGGAAGACCTCGTTCATCAGGTCGCGGCTCGGTGTGCGCATCACCGTGTCGCGCGCGGCGATGATGAACGAGTCCGCCCCGCGCACGTCGGCCTCGAGCGCTCGGCGGACGCTCTCGGCCACGTGGCTCTCGTCGACATAGGACCAGAGGTTCCACTTGCGCTTGGCCGGGTCGTCCCAGAAGCTCGGAAACCGCTCGTAGTCGTGGCGCTCCATGATGTTCGAGAAGCGCAACCCGATGTGCGGGATCCCCGTCCACCGGCTGAACTGCCTGGCGGCCTCCTCGCCGAGGACCTTCGACAGCGCATACGACGACTCCGGGCGCAGCTCGTGCTCCTCGTCGACCGGCGCGTAGTCGGGCGGGGTGTCGAACGGGAGCCCGAGCGTGGTCTCGCTCGACGCCCACACGACCCGCTGGAGCTTCAGGCGTGCCGCCGCGGCGAACACCGTGTGGGTGCTCGTGATGTTGGTTCTGAAGACGAGGTCGGCGGTCGCGTGAATCGGCGACGGGATCGCCGCGAGATGCACGACGGCCTCGATCCCGGGCATCGAATCACCGCCGCTGAGAGCTTCCAGCGTCTGACCGAAATCGGTCAGGTCGGCGAACAGGAACGGCGCTGGCGAGTCGGGTGTCGACGACTCCACCGACGGCGCCCGGTCGACGTTGAGAACGTGGTGGCCGTGCTCGAGCAGATCGCGCACGACCGCGCGGCCCGCCTTGCCGCTGCCTCCGGTGACCGCGATCCTCGCCATTGCAGCGCTGCAGTCTTTCACTCGGCGCTCGCCGGCGTCGGTCCGGGGCGGTGCGTCAAGGCGGTTCAGACCGCCGTCTCCACGAACCGCTCGCGCAGGTCGGTCTTCTTGAACTTGCCGGTTGCCGTCCGGGGGAGCTCGTCGATGAACTCAAAGCGCTCGGGCAGCTGCCACTTGGCGAACTCCCGGCCGAGGTGCTCGCGGAGCTCGTCGGGTCCGGCCTCCTCGCCGTCGCGCAGCACCACGACCGCCAACGGCCGCTCGCCCCAGCGCTCGTCCGGGATCGCGATCACAGCCGCCTCGGCCACGGCCGGGTGGGCCATCAACAGGTTCTCGAGATCGACCGACGAGATCCACTCGCCCCCGGACTTGACGAGGTCCTTGGAGCGATCGCAGATGCGGATGCAGCCTCGCGAGTCGATCTTGACCACGTCGCCGGTCTGAAACCAGCCGTCGTCGGTGAACTTCTCGGCGCCGGTGCCGCGGTGATAGGCGGCCGCGACCCACGGCCCGCGCACCTCGAGCTCACCCATCGCCTGATCGTCCCACGGAATCAGCTCCCCGTCGTCGCCCCGGGCGCGGATGTCCACGAACGGCACCGGGATGCCCTGCCGTGCGCGGTAGTCGTATTGCTCGGCCTCTGGCGCGTCGCGCAGATCGGGGGTCAGGCGGCAGACGCTGCCCAGCGGCGAGGTCTCGGTCATCCCCCAGGCCTGGATGATCGTCAGACCGTGGCGGTCAAATCCCTCCAGCAGGCTCCTGGGAACCGCCGACCCGCCGACCAGCAGCCGCTGCAGCGAGCTCAGGTCCCATCGGTCCGGCTCGGCGTCGAGCGCCTGCAGGACCCCCATCCACACCGTGGGGACGCCGGCCGACAACGTCACTCGCTCCTCTGCCAGCAGGTCGAGCACGCTGGCCGGATCGAGCATCGGCCCGGGGAGCACGAGCGCCGCGCCGACGAACGTGCCGGTGTAGGGCAGGCCCCAGGCGTTGGCGTGGAACATCGGGACGACCGGAAGGATCGTGTCCAGCGAGGAGGCCCCGTTGCTGTCGGGCAACGCCGCCATCAGCGAGTGCAGCACCAGCGCGCGGTGCGAGTAGACCACTCCCTTGGGGCGCCCGGTCGTGCCCGACGTGTAACACATTGCAGCCGCCCTGGTCTCCTCCACCCTCGGCCACGTCATCGGCTCGCCCGTGCTGATCAGTGACTCGTAGTCGATCGTCCCGTCGGGGGCCGCACCCGAGTGCGAGACCACGATCACGTGCTTGAACTCCCACGCGGAACTGAACCGCTCGAACGCGTCCAGCAGCGACTCGTCGACGATGATCGCGGAGTCCTCCGCGTCGCCGGCGATGAAGCTGAGCTCGTCGGGATGCAGGCGAGGGTTCAGCGTGTGGATCACCGCGCCCATCAACGGCACACCGAAGTACGCCTCGAGGTGCTCGGGTTGGTTCCACATCAGCGTCGCGATCCGGTCCCCCTCGCCGAGACCCAGTCCCGCGAGGGCCGAGCCCAGACATCGCGCACGGCGTGCGCACTCGCCGATCGTGGTGCGATGGATCTGACCGTCCGGCCGCCTCGAGACGACCTTGCGCGAGCTGCTGAGAAGCTCGGCGCGCTCGACCATCGAGGTCAGCGACAGCGGGTAGTCGTCCATCATCAGGCCGTTGCGCAACTTGTCGGTCATCCTCGCCTCCTACTGGTCTAAGGCTCGCTGCATGGTGGAGGATTACCCCGAGGCGGGGTATGCGCAAGCGAGAGCCGGCACGGGGGCGGCGTGATGGCGGGGGGCGGCGTGATGGCGGGGGGCGGCGTGATGGCGGGGGGCGGCGTGATGGCGGGGGGCGGCGTGATGGCGGCGGGCGGCCGCGCCGGTCACCGGCTACGGTCCGTTGGACCAGTGGCACTCGCGCGACCAACCGAGCCCTACCCGGAGCCATCCTGGTGGGGATGGGGGGACCCGGCGCGCAAGCCCGCCCTCACCGAGCGCATGCGCGACCTGCTGGTCGGAGGCCTCGGGGTCCGTCGCCCCGGTCGCACGCCGGGCGCGATCGGCGAGCTTGCGCTGCCGCCGCGCCGGATCGGGCCCGAGGCCGCCGCCGAGCTCGCGGCCGCGGTCGGCTCCGACCACGCGCTCTCCGACGAGGAGACTCGGTTGCGGCACACCCGCGGCAAGTCGCTGACCGACCTTCTGCGCCTACGCGCGCGTGACGCTGAGGCGGCGCCCGATCTGGTCCTCCTCCCCGGCGCGCACGAGCAGGTGCTGCAGTGCCTGCGGATCTGTTCTCAGCGCCGCCTCGCCGTGGTCCCCTTCGGCGGCGGGACGTCGGTGGTGGGCGGCCTCGAGCCCGCCGGCGAGGAGTTTGGTGGCGTCGTGGCGCTCGACCTGCGCCGGATGAACGCCCTGCTCGCGCTCGACGAAGAGTCGCGGCTGGCCGTGCTCGAGCCGGGCCTGCGCTGCCCGCAGGCGGAGGCGTTGCTGAACGAGCGCGGCTACACGATCGGCCACTTCCCGCAGTCGTTTGAGTACCTCACGCTCGGTGGCGCGGCGGCGACCCGCTCAAGCGGTCAGGCCTCCGCCGGCTACGGCCGCTTCGATGAGCTCGTGCTGGCGCTCCGCGTCGCGGCGCCGGCGGGGACGATCGAGCTGGGACGGGCGCCGAAATCGGCGGCCGGTCCCGACCTCCGGCAACTGATCCTCGGTTCCGAAGGCACGCTCGGGGTGATCACCTCGCTGACGGTCCAGCTGCGGCCGCTGCCCGAGGCGCGGGCGTATGACGGCTGGCTGTTTGACTCGTTCGCAGGCGGCGCGGCGGCCCTGCGCCGGCTTGCGCAGGACGGCCCGCGGCCCACCGTGTTGCGCCTCTCCGACGAGACCGAGACGGCGCTGAACCTCGCTCGGCCGTTGGAGCTCGGCGACGGCGCCGGCGGCTGTCTGGCGATCGTCGGCTACGAGGGGAACGCCGGGGAGGTCGCCGATCGCCGAGCCCGCTGCGGGCTTGTGCTCGAGCAGGCCGGAGCGAAACCCTGTGCCGGCGCCGGCGAGGCATGGGCGCGCGACCGCTACCAGGGCCCCTACCTGCGCGACGCGCTCCTCGACGAGGGCGTGATGGTCGAGACGCTCGAGACCGTCGCGTTCTGGTCCGCGCTGCCGCGGCTCTACGAACGGGTCCTGACCGCCCTGCGCGACTCGCTCGCCGCGCAGGGCACGGCTCCCGTCGTCCTCTGCCACATCTCGCACGTGTATCCCGCGGGCGCGTCGCTCTACTTCACGATCGCGTGCGCGCAGCTCGAGGACCCGGTCGCGCAGTGGCGGGCCGCGAAGGTCTCCGCGAGCGACGCGATCGCCGCCGCCGGCGGATCGATCACGCACCACCACGGCATCGGCACCGATCACGTCCGCTGGTACGAGCGCGAGATCGGCGGGCTCGCGATCGACGTGCTCGCCGCTGTCAAGCGCGAGCTCGACCCCGCCGGCATCCTCAATCCGGGAGTGCTGATTGCACACCGGTAGGCGCCTCGTATCCTCCCTGCGATGAACGAGCGCAAGCCGCGATGAACGAGCGCAAGCCGCCGCCGGTCCGGGGTCTCGCCGAGCTGGCGGTTGCGCTGGGCGCCAACCTCCAACCCGGGCAGATCCTCTCGATCAGCTCCGAGCCGGGGAAGGAGGACCTCGCTCGTGCGATCGCGGCCGTTGCCTACGAGCGCGGAGCGAAGTTCGTCGATGTCTCCGTATTCGACTACCACCTCAAACGGGCCCGCGCGCTGCATGCCGATCCCGAGACGCTGGACTACGTCCCGCCCTGGTACGGCCAGCGCATGCTGGCGCTCGGAGAGCTCCGGTGCGCGAACGTCGCTCTCACGGGCACGGTCGCGCCCCACCTGATGGACGGCGTCGATCCCGAACGGCTCGGCAAGGACATCCTGCCGCGCGTGAGGGAGTCGATCGAGGTCCTCAACAACCGGACGACCAACTGGACCGTGGTGCCGTCGCCGACGCCGGGTTGGGCGGAGCTGGTGCACCCGGAGCTCGATCCGCCCAAGGCGTTGGATCGCCTCTGGGAGGAGATCGCCCACGTCTGCCGGCTCAATGAAGACGATCCCGTGGCCGCCTGGACCCGGCGCCTGGACCGGCTGGAGACGGTGGCCGAGAAGCTCACTGCCCTGGGCCTGGACACGGTGCGGTTCGAGGGTCCGGGCACCGACCTGAGCATCGGCTTGTGCGCGAGCAGTCGCTGGGTGGCTGCTCGGCTGTCGACGGTCGACGGGATCGTGCACGCACCCAACATCCCGTCCGAAGAGGTGTTCACGACACCTGACCCGGAACGTGTCGAGGGACTGGTGTCTTCCACCAAGCCGCTGTTCGTCTCCGGTGCGCTCGTGACGGGGCTGCGGGTTCGCTTCGAAAGCGGAAGGGCCGTCGAGATCGACGCGGATGAGGGCGCGGCGGTCCTGCGCACGCTGTCCGAGCACGATCCGGGCGCGGCCCGTCTCGGCGAGGTCGCGCTCGTCGACCGAGACAGTCGTATCGGCCAGCTCGGCACCGTGTTCTTCGACACGCTGCTCGACGAGAACGCCGCAAGCCACATCGCGCTCGGCCAGGGCCTCGACTTCGCCATCGGCGACGACGCCGACCGCCGGCGGATCAACAAGAGCGACCTGCACATCGACTTCATGATCGGCGGCGACTCGGTGTCGGTGACCGGCCGGCGCGGTGACGGCACCGAGGTGCCGCTGCTGCGCGACGGCGCCTGGCAGGTTTAGCTCGCGATCCTCACGGCATGCGGAGCGGTAGGCTAGGCGGGCTCCCCGGAGAGGTGCCGGAGCGGTTGAACGGGCGCGACTGGAAATCGCGTAACGGGGGTTGACCTCGTTCGGGGGTTCGAATCCCCCCCTCTCCGCTCGCTCGATCGCTCGCTCGGCTCGCTCGGTCGCGGGCGACGTGGCGTGCCGACGCGGCGTCTGCGATCGGTGCCCTGCGTGCTGTAGTTTCTCGCGCCATGCACCGCCAGTGGCTGGTACTCAGTGCCATTGCCCTGACCCTCGCCCTGTGCTCTACGGCGATCGGACGCGCGTGCGAAAATTCCGACCAGAAGCTCTACATGTTGGAGCTTATGGCGCCTCTCGGCCCGATCACAAGCTACCCTTTGGGCAGGGGCAATGACGCCATTTGAGAGATCTCGTCCGGCATTGAGGCTCGTGCAGGGAGCACAGACGGCCCCTGCCCAGGTTGAATGGACCTGGTTCTGCGGGCACTGCGCGGCGCCATCGCCGAGCAGCTCACCTCCGCCCCCGACCGCGCGCGTGTGCCGGTCGTGCGGTCTCGGGCTGTTGCTCGAGACGCGGCGCGATATCGCGCCAGGCCCGCGCGATGCCTTCCTCGTGATCGACTCGGGGCTGCTGGTACAGGCGATGTCGCGACGGGCACAGGCGCTGCTCGACCTCAGCGAGGCCGAGGCCGTGAATCGCCCCGTCGCCGAGTTGCTCGTGCCCGCCGACGCGGAGACGCAGTCCTCGACCGGGCTCGCCGCCGCGATCGTCAACGCAGCCGACGGCGCCGACGATGCGGTCAGCGCGTTCGTGCGGCCTTGGAACACGTTCGGCGTGCGGATGCGCGCGCGGATCGCCCCCTGTGGACCGCCGCGGGCAGCGCTCGTCGTACTCGAGGACCAGCGGGCCCGTCGCCTGCGCGCCGTCGGCTGATCCGCTCAGGCGTAGGCCGCCGGCAAAAGCTCCAGCGCCCGCCGTCGGCTGATCCGCTCAGCCGGAGGCCGCCGGCAAAAGCTCCAGCGCCCGCCGGCGGCTCCGCTCAGCCGGAGGCCGCCGGCAAAAGCTCCGGCGCGCCGCAGCCGACCAGTGCGGCAGGCAGGCGCACCGAGCCGTCGTCCTGCTGCCCGTTCTCGAGCAGGGCGATGATCGTGCGGCCCACGGCAGCAGCGGTGCCGTTGAGGGTGTGGACAGCGGCCGGCCGGCCGTCCTTCGGGCGATAGCGAATGTCGAGCCTGCGCGCCTGATAGTCGGTGGTGTTCGAGCACGAGGTGAGCTCCCGGTAGCGCCCCTGACCGGGCAGCCAAGCCTCGCAGTCGTACTTCTTGGCGGCCGACGCACCGAGGTCGCCGACGGCGATCGCGACCACACGGTAGGGGATCTCGAGCTCCTGGAGGATCGACTCCTCGATCGCCAGCAGCCGCTCGTGCTCGGCGACGCTCTCCTCGGGCGCGACGAAGCAGAACATCTCCACCTTGTCGAACTGGTGCACGCGGAATATCCCGCGCGTGTCCTTCCCGGCGGCGCCGGCCTCGCGCCGAAAGCACGTCGAGAAGCCCGCGTACCTCAGCGGCAGCGTCTCGGCGGCGAGGACCTCGTCGCGATGCATCGACGCCAGCGCAACCTCCGAGGTGCCCGCGAGGTAGAGGTCGTCGTCGGCGAGCCGGTAGATCTGCTGCTCGGTGTCGGGCAGAAAGCCGGTCCCGTACAGCGCATGCTCGCGCACCAGCACCGGCGGGATCACCGGCTCAAATCCTTCGCGGCGCAGCTTCTCGAACGCGTAGCGAACCAGGGCGAGCTCGAGCATCACGAGGTCTCCGAACAGATAGGCGAACCGCGACCCCGAGGTGCGCGCGGCGCGCTCCATGTCGATCCTGTCTCCGGCGAGCTGGAGATGGTCGCGGCCGGTCGCCCCGGATGCTCCCACCTCCTTGAGGACGGTGTCCTCGAGCGGCGCGTCCGGCGCCGGCATGCTCGGCAACGCGGAGAGCTCGGCGTCTCGCTCCTCGCGCACCGCGTTCTCCTCATCGCTGAGGGCCCGGCCGCGTGCCGCGAGCGCCGCGAGCTGCTCGCGCTCCTCCGGCGTCGGCGGCCCCTTGCGGCCCCTGCTGGCGCGGTTCTGCTCGGCCTGGAGCTCTTCGAGCTCGGCTCGCAGCGAGCGCCATCTCGCGTCGAGCTCGAGGACGCGATCGACGGCGCCACCCAGGTCGTGGCTGCGACGCGAAAGCGCCGCGCGAACGGCGTCCGGATCGCGACGGATCAGCAGGATGTCGAGAACGGTCCGCTCCTCGCTGTGCTTGCTGGCTGAGACCTCAACAGGGCCGTCATCTTTTCAGGCCGCGACAGGGCCCGGCATGAGGCTCGCTCGTGAGGCCTACCTGACCGTCAGCGTTCCCTGCATGCCCGCCTGACGGTGGCCGGGGACGCTGCAATAGAACGTGTACTTGCCGGGCTTCAGGGTGACCGTGAGCTTCTTGGTGGCGCCGGAGAACGTCGGTGTCGCTCCGATCACCGGCCCGTTGGTGCCCTGTTGGATGGTCATGTTGTGGGGCAGTGGGGACTTGTTGGTGAAATTGATCGTCACCTTGCCGGCCTTGGCGCTCAGCGAGCTCTTGGTGAACTTCAGCTGACCGCTGGGATTGGCCGCCTCGTCGATCGAGCTGCCGGCGCCGGTCGCCGGCGTGGTCGTCGTCGGCGCGGTGGTCGTTGGCGTGGTGGTCGTCGGCGTGGTGGTCGTCGGCGTGGTCGTCGTCGGCGTGGTCGCGGTCGCCGAGAAGCTCGGGATCGTGCCGATCGGCTGCTGCTGGCAGTTGACCACACCCGGCGCCCCCTTGGCCTGGCGCCCGGCATAGGTGGCGACGAACTTCGCCACCTCGATCGCCTGCTGGCCGACGACGACGTTCTGAGGCATGATCGCGCCCGAGAAGCCCCCGTTCTGGATCGCGTACAGCACGCGTGTGACCGGCCGTTCGCAGCGCACGTTGAAGTTCGGGCCGTTGACGATCTCGCGAGTGCGGACGTTCGCCGCTGATCCGTGCGTGGCGGCGTAGGACAGGGTGTGGCAGCCCGAGCAGCGCTGGTTGAACAGGACCGCGCCGGCGTGGTTGGGATTGTCCTTCGCGACGCCGATCTTCTCGGTCCCACATGCCGTCGCCAGGCCCGTCGCCGCGATCGCAGCGACCATCGTCAAGAGGACCTTGGCGGGCCGGCTCATGAGGGGCGTGATCATAATCGCATCCCCATGACAGGGCTCCGAGCACTGACAGTGGCGCTTCTCGTCGCCGCATCGACGTCGCTGCTCGCGGCATGCGCCCACACCAGCGTCGTCGGCAGCGGTCGAACCGTTCGGGTCGAGCTGTCGGAGTACCGCCTGCACCCCGAGACGATCCGCGCCGGCTCCGGCCTCCTGACGATCATCGTCCACAACCGCGGCGTGCTCGACCACGACTTCGTCGTCTCACGGGACGGCCAGACGATCGACTCCACCCAGCCGATGCGCCCCGGCCAGACCGTCGACCTGGCGCTGAACCTCGCGCCCGGGACGTACTCGATCGCGTCGACCCTACAGTCCGATCAGACGCTGGGGGAGTACGGGACGCTGCATGTGACGCCGTAGCGCGCCACCGGCGTGACACCGCCGCCGGAGCGAGGCAGGTGGTTGCCGGCGCCCCGCAGGGCGGTTGCCGGCGCCCGCTCAGCGCGGTTGCCGGCGCCCGCTCAGGGCGGTTGCCGGCGGCCGCGGCAGGATCGAGGCGCTCGACGGCGAACTCTGCGCCATCCCCGGCGCCGGCCGAGAGACGTTCGCTCGGAGCTACCGTCAACCGCGATCGTCCCCACGGCGGCAACCAATGGGGCCGGCGCCGGGGGCGACTGTCGCGCGGCCTGGATCGCAGAGTGGGCGCGCCCCGCCTTTCGCGGGCCGACTGGAGCGCAGCCTGAATCGCGAAGCCGCGATCCCAGCCCTCGCCGGGGCGCTATAACCCCGCGCCTATGACCGCCGCCCCCGATCCGGAGCTGTTCAGGGAGGTGTTCGGACGGTTCGCCACGGGCGTCGGAGTGATCACCGCCGCCGGCCCGGCGGGCGCCGGCGGGATGACCGCCAACGCGATCTGCTCGCTGTCGCTCGAGCCCCTGCTCGCCCTCGTGTGCTTCGAGAACAGCGCCCGGACGCTCCCGATCGTCAGAGAGGCCGGCCGGTTTGCGGTCAACGTGCTGAGCGCGAGTCAGGAGGAGATCGCCGCCGTGTTCGCCTCCAAGCTGCCCGAGTCGGAGAAGCTCGAGGGCGTCGAGCACCGGTTCGAGCACGGCATCCCGATCCTCGTCGGGTCGCTCGCCTGGGCGACCTGCGAGCTGCGCGAGTTGATGCCCGGCGGCGATCACACGATCGCGATCGGCGAGGTGACCGGGATGGGGCTGGGGGCCGGCGACCCCCTGCTCTGGTACTCGGGGCGCTATCACGTCGTACCGTTGACCGGCCGGAATTAGGGCTCCGCCGATCGGCGGAAACGTCGACCGCGGCACCCGTGGAAACCAGATCCGGTCGTCGACGCCCGACCCACGTGCATGACGTGTCAGTCGCGCGCGAAAGCCCAAGCCGTGTCGAGTCATGCATGCCAGGCATGCACAGTTCGACAGGGCTCGCCATCGGCGCCGCGATTGTCGCGTTATGCAGGTGCTGCGGTCCCCTGAGCCCGCGCCGGCTAGCCAGCCGGCCAGGCAGGGACCGAGGAAGCGCACCGCCGAGAGCGGGGCCCAGAGCGAAGCGCCAAGAGCGCCGCCTACCCGGCCGGCGCCTACCCCGCCGGCGCCTACCCCGCCGGCGCCTGCCCCCGGCCGGCGCCTACCCCGCCGTCGCCGCCGCCCGCGCCAGCAGCACCACCACGACGACGGCCGACAGCGCCATCACCCCGGCCTCGCGCTGCAGGATCGTCACGACGATCCCGCGTTGCTCGTCCTCGGGCAGCTCGCCGACCTCCTGGGCGGACTCAAACCCCCGCGAGTCCAGGATCATCTGCGCCGAGGCCACGCGCAGCTGTTCGGCGAGCAGCGAGACAAGCAGCGGCAGCACCCCATAGAGCACGTGCAGGCTCTTGGCCCTGTGCCCGATCAGGATCAGAACGCCGCCGAGCGCGACCTGGACGACCACGACCGCCTGGGCGGTGCGCAGCAGTCGCCAGAACCACGGGCTCGGGCTCGCGCGCCACCAGCACCACCCGCCGTAGAGCGCGGCGAGGGCATTAAGCGCGATCGCGAGGACGCCGACGGCCACATGGACGTCCTTCACCGGTATCGAAGCCTTCCCGCGCCGTCCGCCATCAGCCTTCCGGCGCCGCCCGCCATCCGCCTTCCCCCGCCGCCCGCCATCGGCCTGCCCGCGCCGCCCGCCATCGGCCTGCCCGCGCCGCCCACCATCGGCGGCGCAATGGACTCGATCCGGACGCGCCGCGCTCCGATCGCGGAGCTCCGCAAGCGTCCCCGGAGATAGCCGCATTCCGCACTAAGTAACACTCTGTTACAAGCTAACCCTACGCGGTGATATAACGATTTGTCGTGCTCCGTGACTACCTGCCGGCGATCGTGTTCCTCCTCCTCGGAGGACTCGTCGGAGCGTTGTTCTCGGTCCTCAACATCTTCGTCGGCAAGCGGCGCCCGAATCGCTCCAAGCAGGAGCCGTATGAGTGCGGGCTGCCGTCCGAGGTCCAGCGCGGGTTCCGCTTCGGGATCAGCTTCTACCTCGTCGCGATGCTGTTCATCCTGTTCGACATCGAGGTCATCTTCCTGTACCCGATCGCGGTCCAGCTGCGGGCGTTCGGGACGTTCGCGATGAGCGAGACGGTCGTGTTCGTCATCCTGCTGATGATCGCCTTCGTCTACGTCTGGCGGAGAGGGGCCCTGGAATGGAAGTGAAGCGCGAGCCCCTGCCTTCGGACTTCCGCGTCCGCCAACTCCGCGCGCGCGACATGCTCCGCGGGGACCTCGAGGGCACCGACCTCGACAGCTATGTCGAAGAGCGCGTGCTCACGACCACGGTCGACAAGGCGGTCGGGTGGGCTCAGGGCAACTCGATCTACCCGCTGACGTTCGGGCTGGCCTGCTGCGCGATCGAGATGATGTCGATCGTGGGGGCGCGGGTGGACATCGCTCGCTTTGGCTTTGAGGCGTTTCGCGCCTCGCCGCGCCAGGCGGACCTGATCATCCTGTCGGGTCGCGTCTCGATCAAGATGGCGCCCGTGATCCGCCGTATCTGGGACCAGATGCTCGAGCCCAAGTGGGCGATCTCGATGGGAGCCTGCTGCTCCTCCACCGGCGTGTTCAACAACTATGCATTGGTCCCGTCGGACAAGTTCATGCCGATCGACGTGCACGTGCCCGGCTGCCCGCCGCGCCCGGAGGCACTGATGCACGGGGTCCTCCGGCTGCGCGACAAGATCCAGGGCAACGCCCGCGAGGGCTGGCGCGACCGCTACGACGCGGTCGGCACCGAGGAGCTGCTGCCCGGCGAATCTGACCTGGACAGCGCCGACATCAACGTCTTCCGGCACGGGGATACCGCCGGTGCCTGACGCGACGGAGCTCGAGCTGACCGCCCAGGAGCTCCGCGACACCGAACGCGAGTCGATCCTGGACACGAGCTTTCACCGCGGCCGCGCCGTGCTCATCGCTAACCCGGCGCACATCGAGGCGGTGCTCGAGCACCTCAGGTCGAAGGGCTACACGATGCTGGCGAGCCTGCACGGCGTCGACTACTACCCAGAGGAGCCGCGCCTGGGCGTCCTCTATGAGCTGCTCGACATGAGGCGCGTCGACCGGATCAGCGTCAAGGCGCGGGTGCACACCGAGCGGCCTCGGATCGCGTCGGTCGTCCCCCTCTTCCCCGGCGCGGAGTTCCCCGAGCGGGAGGTCTACGACATGTTCGGGGTGATCTTCGACGGTCACCCGGATCTGCGCCGGATCCTGATGCCGGAGGATTACGAAGGCCATCCCCAGCGCCGCGACTTCCCCGTCGGCGGCGAGCCGGTGCTGTTCACCGTCAACGAAGAGCAGAGCTACGGGAAGTGGGCGTGAGCCTAACCGAGGACTACCGGCGGCGCGAATCCTCGATCACGCTGGAGAGCGAACCGGCACCGCGTCCGGATGGCGTGGTCGGCGAGGGAGAGACGCGCGAGCTGCTGACGCTCAACATCGGCCCGCACCATCCGGCCACCCACGGCGTTCTGCGACTGATCGCCACACTCGAGGGCGAGATCGTCCGCGACATCAAGCCGATCATCGGCTACGTCCACACCGGCATCGAGAAGACCGCCGAGGACAAGTCCTACTGGAAGGTCATCCCGGTGGTCGAGCGGATGGACTACCTCGCCTACTACTTCAACGCGATGGCGTTCTGCGGCGCGGTGGAAGAGCTGGTCGGCGTGGAGGTCCCGCCGCGAGCGCAGTACCTGCGCGTGATCCATCTGGAGCTCAACCGGATCATGTCGCATCTCGTGTGGCTCGGGACCAGCGCGCTGGACCTCGGCGCGATCTCGATGTTCTGGTACTGCTTCCGCGAGCGCGAGACCGTGCTCGACCTGTTCGAGATGTCCTCCGGGCAGCGGATGCACACCCGCTACATCCAGGTCGGCGGCGTGATCGAGGACATCCCGGCCGGGTTCGAGGCCAAGCTGCGCAAGTTCCTGCAGGAGATGCCCAGACGGGCAGATCAGTACGCCGACCTGCTCGAGAAGAACCAGATCCTGCTCGAGCGGCTGCGCGGCACCTGCCCGCTCGACGAGAAGACGGCTCTGGAGCTCGGCGTCACCGGGCCGCTCCTGCGCGCCTCGGGCAACCCCTGGGACCTGCGCAAGGCCGCTCCCTACTCGAGCTATGACCATTTCGACTTCAAGATCCCGGTCGGGACCGTGGGCGACAACTACGACCGCTTCCGGGTGCGCCACGCCGAGTTCTACGAGTCGGTCAAGATCATCGAGCAGGCCCTCGACGGCCTCCCCGAGGGTCCGTTCATCACCACCGATCGCAAGATCGCGCTGCCCCCCAGGCACGAGCTCGCGACCTCGATGGAAGCGCTGATCCACCACTTCAAGCTCGTCACCGAAGGCTTCCGGGTGCCGCCCGGCGAGGTCTACTACCCGATCGAGGGGCCCCGCGGCGAGCTCGGCTGCTTCGTCCGCTCCGACGGGTCCTCGAAGCCCGCGCGCGTTCACATGCGCGACCCCAGCTTCGTCAACCTTCAGGCGCTGGCGCCGATGGTCCGCGACTCCTACATCGCCGACCTGATCGCGACGCTGGCGATGCTCGACCCGATCCTCGGGGGAATCGACCGGTGAGCGTCTCAGACGGACGGACGGTGCCGCGCTTCGGGCACGGCTCGCGGGTTCCCGGCTGGGACGAGGCAGCGGACCTGAGCAAGCCGCCGGCGACCGTCCCCGACGAAGTTACGACGCCGGTGCCCGAGGAGCTCCGGCGCGATGTCGAGGCGGCGATGGCCAAGTATCCGGACCGCCGCTCGGCCGCGATCCCGGCCCTGCACGCCGCCCAGGAGGTCCACGGCTGGTGCTCGCCGGAGGCGATCGAGCAGGTCGCCGCGGTGATGCAGCTGACGCCGGCCTACCTGACCTCGGTTGCGACCTTCTACGACATGCTCGAGACCCATCCCAAGCCCAGGCACGACGTCTACGTCTGCACGAACATCTCGTGTTCGCTGCGGGGGGCGGATGAGTTCTTGCAGGCGATGAACGCGGCCGCGGCCGACGACGCCGACGTCAACGTGCGCTCGTTCGAATGCCTGGGCGCCTGCGACATCGCGCCGATGGCATCGGTCAACGGCGAGTACGTCGGACCGCTGCAGCCAGAAGACGCGGAGCAGATCGTCGAGGAACTGCGCGCCGGCCGGCCGGTGCTCGAAGCCAAGCAGCTTCGCTACCGCCGCTGCGCCGATCCGGGCGTGGCGGAGGGAGCCGGCGAGTTCGGCCCGCCCGCCCCGGAGACGCCGCGGGCGGACACCGCCGGGCTCGGTCCCGATGGCGACGCGGTCGACCGCCCCGGGCCGTCTGCGCCGATCGAGGTCCCCACCGGCGAGGCGAGGCCCGAGCCGGCCGCCGATCGCAAGCCCGACCCCGATCTGGGAACTCAGGACGCGCCGGAGAGCCCACCGAGGAACGCACCATGAAGAAGCTGCTGTTCGAGGGGATCGACGAGCCCGGCCTGAACACGCTCGAGGTCTACCGGCGCCGGGGCGGCTACCAATCGCTGCGAAAGGCGCTGGCGATGGAGCCCGACGAGGTGCTGAGCGCGATCTCCGACTCGGCGATCCGCGGCCGCGGCGGCGCCGGCTTTCGGATGGGCCAGAAGGCCGGCTTCCTGCCCCACGGCGACATGGACAAGTACCTGGTCTGCAACGCCGACGAATCCGAGCCGGGGACATTCAAGGATCGCGAGCTGATGCAGAAGAACCCGCACATGCTGATCGAGGGCATCGTGATCGCCAGCTACGCGGTCGGGATCAGCCGCGCCTTCATCTACATCCGGGGCGAGTATGCCCACCAGGCCGACATCCTCGAGGCGGCGATCGCGGAAGCGCGGGCGGCGGGTCTGCTCGGCGAGCGGATCCTCGGCTCAGAGCACACGCTGTCGCTGGTGCTGCACCGAGGCGCCGGCGCGTACATCTGCGGCGAGGAGACGGGCCTGCTCGACTCGCTCGAGGGCAAGCGCGGCAACCCGCGGCTGAAGCCGCCGTTCCCGGCGATCGAGGGGCTCTACCACGGCCCCACGCTGATCAACAACGTCGAGACGCTTGCCACCGTCCCGGCGATCATCGCGATCGGCGGCAAGGAGTACGCCGAGATCGGGACCGAGACCTCGACCGGCACCAAGCTGGTCTCGGTCTCGGGCGACGTGCGGCGGCCGGGCAACTACGAGGTCGAGCTGGGAATCCCGTCGCGGGAGATCATCTGCGGGCTGGCTGGTGGGCCCGAGGAGGGGCGCGAGGTCAAGTTCTGGTTCCCCGGCGGCTCGAGCGCCCCGGTGCTGACCGCCGCCGACCTCGACGTCCCCTACGACTTCGACTCGATGGCCAAGGCGGGCTCGATGCTCGGCTCGGGCGCGATCATCGTCGTCGACGACTCCCACACGGTGCTCGAGGTCGCCCTCAAGCTCGCGAAGTTCTACGCGCACGAGTCCTGTGGCAAGTGCGTGCCCTGCCGCGAGGGCACGAACTGGACGGTCAAGATGCTCGAGCGGATCGAGTCGGGCGAGGCCACGCCGATGGACCTCGACATCATGGCCTCCGTGCAGGACCAGATCATCGGCAACTGCCTGTGTGTGCTCGGTGACGCGATGGCGATGCCGATCGGCTCGATGATCGTGAAGTTCCGCGAGGAGCTCGAGGCGGAGATCGAGGCCGCGCGGGAGCGCGCGGCCGCGGGGCAATTGGAGGACGTGATTCCGATCGGCGTCGCCGATGAGCACGCCGGGCCGATCCCCGTGCACTGACCAGGTGGCGCACTGATGCCTCGGCCAGAGCAGAAGATCATCCAGCTGACGATTGACGGCCGCGAGGTCCGGGCCGTGGAGGGATCGATGCTGGTCGACGCCGCCCGGCTCGGCGACGTCGAGATCCCGTACTTCTGCTACGAGCGAAAGCTCGGAAACCCCGTCGGCGCCTGTCGGATGTGCCTGGTCGAGATCGAAGGGATCCCGAAGCTGCAGACCTCGTGCTCGACCCCGGTCAAGGACGGGATGGTCGTCCACACCGAAACCGAGCGCGTTCATCAGGCTCAGAACGCGATCGTCGAGTTCCTGCTCGTCAACCACCCCCTGGACTGCCCGGTCTGCGACAAGGGCGGCGAGTGTCCGCTGCAGGACATCACGTTCGGGTGGGGGCTGGGGCGGACGCGCTTCATCGATCCCAAGCGCCACTTCGAGAAGCCGCTGGCGCTGTCGCCGCTGGTCGCGATCGACCGCGAACGCTGCATCCTCTGCTACCGCTGCGTGCGCTTCTCGCAGGAGATCTCCGAGGACTACCAGCTGATCTTCGCCGAGCGCGGCGCCCACACGTTCGTCGCCACGCACGACGGCCACCCTTACGTGGCGCCGTTCAGCGGCAACATCGTCGAGTTGTGCCCGGTCGGCGCGCTGACCTCGCAGCCCTACCGGTTCCGGGCGCGGCCCTGGGACATTGAAGGGGCCGGCGGCATCTGCACCCTGTGCCCGTCGCAGTGCAACGTCGAGTTCACCGTGCGCGACGAGAAGGTGCTGCGCGTGCTCTCGCGCGAGCACCCGGAGGTCGACGACGGCTGGCTGTGCGACAAGGGCCGGTTCGCCTATCAGGCGATCCACGTCGACGATCGGATCACCACGCCGCTGGTGCGCGACGCCGGGGAGCTGCGACCGGCCTCGTGGGAGCGCGCGCTGGAGGCCGCCGGCGGCCTGGCCCGGCACGAGGCGCACGTCGGCGCGCTCGTCGGCGGACAGGCCACCAACGAGGAGGGCTTCCTGCTCGCGCGGCTGATGCGCGAGGGGCTGGACTCGCCGCACATCGACTCCCGCAACGGCGGTTCTCTGCCGGTGGCACTCGCCCGCGCGCTCGCCGCGCCGGCGCTCCAGGCCGCCGTCTCCGATCTCGAGTTCGCGCACACGGTCCTGTTGCTCGGCTGCGAGCCGCTCGATGACGCGCCGATCCTCGACCTGCGGATCCGCAAGGGCGTGCGGCGCCGCCGGGTCCAGCTGGCGGTCGCGACCGCCCGCCCCAGCGCGCTCGACGTCAACGCCAAGCTCGTGGTGCGCTACCCGCCCGGAGAGGAACGGGCGCTTCTGCGCGAGCTCGTGACGGCGCTGCACGGTGAGCCAGGGGGCGGCGCGCCGGGCGCCGGCGAGCCGGGCGCCGGCGGGACACGCGCCGGCGAGGACGCGCGCCGGCTGGCGGACCTGCTGCGGGGCGGCGGCGAGGACATCGTGATCGTGTGGGGCGAGCGAATCGCTGCGGGGGCGGCGGCGCACCTGCTGAGCCTCGCCGAGATTCTCGGCCTGGGCGAACGCGATGGCGCCGGCCTGCTCGAGATTCCCGCCGGCGCCAACGGCCGGGGGTTGCGGGAGGCGGGAGTGCTGCCCGACTGCGGCCCGGGCTACACGGACCTGGAGGCCGCCGGCTACGGCGCCGCCGCGATCGCGCGGGCCGCCGCCGACGGTGAGCTCACCGCCCTGTACCTGTTCGGAACCGACCCGATCCGCGACCTACCCGACAGCACCTTGTGGGACCGGGCGCTTCACCGCGCCGGGCTCGTCGTGGCGCACGCGTCGGTCCTGACCGAGGGCATCCGCGAGCATGCGAACGTGGTCTTCCCGGCCGACTCCTACGCAGAGAAGGACGGCACGGTCGTACACCCGGATGGTCGCCTGCAGCGGCTGCGAAGCGCGATCGCGCACCCCGGAGATGTGCGCCCGGGGTGGTCGGCGCTCGCCGACGTCGCCCGGCGCAACGGGCTCGACCTAGGCGTGCTGACCAGCGGGATGGCGTTCGATCAGCTCGTCCAGGCGGTCCCCTTCTACGCCGGGCTGACGCTCGAGGAGATCGGCGGGCGCGGGATCCGCTGGCAGGAACGCGAGCAGGCGTCGGCGCCGGCGAACGGAGGGCCTGCCGCCGGCTTCGCGGCGGAGACCGTCGCGTCTGGCGATGCGTATCGTCCCGGGGAGCGGGCTCTGCAAGAAAGCCCTCTCGCGGAGAGCGGCGTGGGAGAAAGCGGCGTCTTGGAAAGCGGCGTCGCGGAAAGCGGCGTCGCGGACAGCGGTCGCGGGGACGGCCCCCCCAACCACAGGCTGCGGCTCGGCACCTACCGCCCGATCTGGGCCGCGCCGGAGGTCGAGATCTCGCCGGCGCTTCACTACACCGTCGCCCGCCAGCAGGTCGAGCTCGCGCCGGAGGACGCCCGCCGCCTCGGGATCGCCAACGGTGAGGCGGTGAACGTTTCGCAGAATGGAACTCGGCTCAGCGCCACCGCCGCCGTCCGCACCGGCGTCCCGGAAGGCGTCGCGTTCTTGGCAGACGGGATCGCCTCGGACTCGGCGAACGCGCTCACCGAGCGGGAGATCGAGGTGCACAAGGCGTGATCGCAGTCGCCGACGTCAACTACTTCGAGCCGTGGTGGATCCAGATCATCAAGGCGCTTGTGATCTTCCTCGTCGCCTTCATGATCCTGCCGATGCTGACCGTCTATGAGCGCAAGCTGCTGGGGCGCTTTCAGGGACGGTATGGACCTAACCGGGTAGGTCCGTTCGGCCTGCTGCAACCGATCGCCGAGATCGTCAAGTTCGCGCTCAAGGAGCCCTCCCGGCCCACGACGTCGGTCGGCTACCTGTTCCGGATCGCGCCGGCGATCGCGATCCTGACCGCGATCGGCGCGCTCGCGCTGGTGCCGTTCGGCGACGTGCAGAAGATCTTCGGGACGCCGGTCGGCCTCTACGGGATCGACGTCTCGGTCGGACCCCTGTATGTGTTCGCGCTCGCCGGAATCTCGTTCTACGGGATCATGCTGGGCGGCTGGTCGTCGGGCTCGAAGTACTCATTCCTGGGCGCGATGCGGGGCGCCGCACAGCTGATCTCCTATGAGGTCTCCCAGGGCCTCGCCCTGGTCGGTGTGGTGATCACCGCCCAGACCCTGTCGCTGACCGGGATCGTCCACGCCCAGGGCGAGATCTGGTTCTTCATCCCGCAGATCGTCGGCTTTCTGATCTTCATGACCGCGTCGTTTGCGGAGACCAGCCGCGCGCCCTTCGACCTCACCGAAGCGGACACCGAGCTCGTCGCCGGCTACTTCACCGAGTACGGCGGTACGCCGTTCGTGGCATACCTGTTCGCCGAGTACATGAACATGTTCGTGGTCTCTGGGATCGCGGTGACGATGTTCTTCGGAGGTTGGCTGCTGCCATTCGGCATCGATCCTCCCGGGTGGGTGGACCCGTTCGTGGTGCTGGCGAAGATGATGGTCTTCGTCAGCTTCTTCATCTGGGTCCGTGCCACGCTGCCGCGGCTGCGCTATGACCAGCTGATGTCGTTCGGATGGAAGGTCCTGCTCCCGCTGGCGACCCTGAACATCCTCGTGACGGCGGTGATCGTCGCATCATGACCCCGTACGACCCCAGCGCGGACGTGATCGAGGTGATCCGGGTCCCCGCCAAGGGCCCGGTCGCGGGTGCCTACCGCACGTTCGGCGCGACGCTGCGCGGACTGAGGACGACGTTCGCGCGGATCGTCGAGGGCCCGGTGACGATCCAGTACCCCGAGGAGAAGACGCCGGTCTACCCGCGCTTCCGCGGCCGCCACAAGCTCCACCGCTTCGAGGACACCGGGCTTGAGAAGTGCGTGGGCTGCTCGTTGTGCGCCGCAGCCTGCCCCGCCGACTGCATCCGCGTGGTGGCCGCCGAGAACACGCCCGAGAACCGGGTCTCCGCCGGTGAGCGCTACGCGGCCGTGTACGAGATCAACATGAGCCGCTGCATCTTCTGCGGCTACTGCGAGGTCGCCTGCCCGTTCGACGCGATCACGATGGGCCACGACTACGAGCTCTCCGACTACACCCGATCCGATCTGATCTTCACCAAGGAGATGCTGCTCGCGGAGGCGATCGAGCGAACGCCGCTGCGCACGGAGGGCGAGTGAGCGCCGTCCTCTTCTTCATCGGCGCGATCGGGGCCCTGGCGGGCGCGATCGGCGTGGTCACCGTCCGCAACCCGTTCTACAGCGTGCTCGCGCTGATCGTGCACCTGATCTCGCTGGCGGTTCTGTTCCTGCTGCTGCGCGCCGAGTTCGTGGCCGCCGCGCAGGTCGTCGTCTACGCCGGGGCGGTGATGGTCCTGTACCTGTTCGTGGTCGCATACGTGGGCGGCGGCGAGCAGGTGCTGGGCGGAGCCGTGCTGCGCGTGCTGGGGCCGCTGTTCGGGCTGGCGGTCGCGCTGGAGCTCTGCATCGCGATGCTCGGCTCCGCGCTCAAGGGCATCAGGAGCAAGGGCGCGCCTTACATCCCGGGCTTCGGGACCCCCAGGCAGATCGGCACGCTGTTTCTGACCAAGTACCTGTTCCCGTTCGAGGTGGCCTCGATCCTGCTGCTCGTCGCCGCCATCGGCGCCGTCGTGCTCGCCCGCCGCCGCCGCGGCCTGGAGGGAGCGGATGAGGATCTCGAGCGCAGCATCCGCGTCCCCCGTCCGGCCTATACCGGCACGATGGCCGAGGCCGCCGGCACCCGGGTCATCGAGACGCTGCCGCCGCCGGAGATCGAGCCGGTGGGACGGACCGGCGGCGATCAAAGCCGCGAGGGCGGCTGGTAGTGGCGATCGGCTGGTACCTGGTCGTCTCGGCGCTGATCTTCTGCATCGGCGCGGCGGGAGTGATGACTCACCGCAACCCGCTCGTGGTCCTGCTGTGCCTCGAGCTGATGCTCAACGGCGCCAACCTCTCGCTGGTCGCGTTCGCGCGCATGTGGGGCGGCGCCGACGGTCAGATATTCGCGCTGATCGTGATGGTGGTCGCGGCGTGCGAGGTGACCGTCGGCCTCGGCCTGATCGTCGCGATCTACCGGCACAGGCTTCCGATCGACGTCGACGAGCTCAACGAGCTACAGGGATAGCGGTGGCACCTTCCGAAAGGCCCCGCTGATGTCCACCACGACGTTCGGGTGGCTGATCCTGCTGTGCCCGCTCGTCGGGACGACCCTGATCGGGCTCGCCTTCCGGCGGCTGCCCGGCCGCAGTGCCGGCTGGATCGCGACCTCGATGATCGCGCTGTCGTTTGCGTTCTCGATCGCGGCGCTGATCTCGCTGCTGCACCACGGCTCCGCCCACCGCGAGCTCACCTCGACGCTGTGGCGCTACGACTCGAGCGTTGGCGTCGACGCCAAGCTCTCGATCCTGGTCGACCCGCTGTCGGTGTTCATGGCGCTCGTCGTCTCTGGTGTCTCGGCCCTGATCCACCTCTACTCGGTGTCCTACATGACATCCGACCGCGGCGACTCGCGCTACTTCGCCTACCTGAACTACTTCGTGCTGTCGATGCTGCTGCTCGTGCTGGCCGGCAACTTCCTGCTGCTGATCGTCGGCTGGGCGTTCGTGGGCGCCGCCTCCTACCTGCTGATCTCGTTCTGGTACCGGCGAACTACCGCCACGAGCGCGGGGCTCAAGGCGTTCGTGATCAATGTCGTCGGCGACGTCGGCCTCGTGCTGGGGACGTTCTTCTTGTTCAAGCACACCGGCACGGTGGACTTCCTCAAGACCTTCAGGGAGGTCCCGCAGGTCTTCACGCATAACGACACCGACCTGACGGTGGCCTGCCTGCTGCTGCTGGTCGGCGCGTTTGCCAAGTCCGCCCAGGTGCCGCTGCATACCTGGCTTCCGGACGCCATGGAGGGCCCGACGCCGGTGTCGGCGCTGATCCACGCCGCGACCATGGTCACCGCCGGCGTGTACCTGATCGCGCGCATGCACCCCCTGTTCGAGCAGGCGCCGACGGCCGCCGACGTGGGCGCGATCGGGGGCTGCCTGACACTGCTGCTCGCCGCGACGGTCGGGCTCGTGGTCACCGACTTAAAGCGCGTGATCGCCTACTCGACGATGTCCCAGATCGGCTACATGATCATGGGCGTCTCGGTCGGGGCCTACTCGGCTGGGCTCTTTCACCTGATGACCCACGCGTTCTTCAAGGCGCTGCTGTTCATGGGCGCGGGCTCGCTGATCGGAGCGATGGCGGGCGTTCAGTCGCTTGACCGGATGGGCGGCTTCCGCAAGGCGCTGCCGTTCACGTTTGCCTGTTTTGTGATCGGCGGCCTGGCCCTGTCGGGCCTGCCGCCGTTTTCGGGGTGGCTGTCAAAGGACGACGTCATCGCGTTCCTGGACCATCGCGGCGGGGGTTTCTTGATCCTCGGAATCGCCGGCTATGTCGGCGCGCTGCTGACCGCGATCTACACCTTCCGGATGATCTTCCGCGCGTTCTTCAACGATCCCGTCCCGGAGGCGCTCGAGCTCGAGCATGGCCATCTCGCGCACGCCGACGTGCCGAGCAACCCCCTCACCGGCGAGGAGGAGGACACCGACGTCGGGTTCCCCGGTCCCGAGCACCACATCGCCGAGCGCGAGGTGCCGATGAAGATCGCGATGAGCATGCTCGCGCTGCTGGCGATGGTCGCCGGCGCGCTGCAGATCCCGGGCGTCGACGACGTGGTCACGCGCTTCCTCGACCCCACGTTCGCCGACTCCAAGTTTGCCCACGTGCAGGTCAAGCCCGGGGCCGCGTGGCTGGGGCTGATCGTCGGCGCGGCGATCGCGGTGGCGGGCATCGCGATCGCCTACCGGGTCTGGGTGGCGGCGCCGGGCACGGCCACGCGCCTGCGCGAGCGAGTGCCGGCGGTGCATCGGTTCTTGGCGCACAAGTGGTACTTCGACGAGCTGATCGACTTCCTGGTCGTACGCCCCACCCTGTGGGCCGGGCGCTTTGCCAACTCGGTGCTCGAGCGGGTGGTGATCGGCGGCGCCGTCACCGGCGGCACGACCGGGATCGTGCGCGCCGGCTCCGCCGCGGTGCGCCGCGCCCAGACCGGCTTCGTGCGCTACTACGCGGCGCTGATGGTCGTCTGCCTGGCTGGGGTCGCCCTCTACTTCCTGATCACCGCGACATGACGCTCTCGATGCGTTTCGCGACATGACGCTCTCGATCCTGATCTGGCTCCCGCTCGCGATCGCGCTCGTCGCGGCGTTTGTGCCACGGGCGCTGGTCGGCCGCTTCATGGCGGTCGCGAGCCTGGTCACGCTGGCGATCGCGATCTCGTTCATCGCCCGCTTCAAGATCGGCCACGCCGGCCTTCAGTTCGTCACCGACAAGGTCTGGATCTCGGCGCTCGGGATCCACTACAAGCTCGGGCTGGACGGGCTCAACGTCGCGCTCGTCGTGCTCACCACGGTGCTGTTCAGCGCCTCGCTGCTGTGGGCGGCGTTTCGCGAGTGGGATCGGCCCCGGCTGTTCTACTTCCACTTCGGGCTCGCGCAGAGCGCCGTTTTGGGCGCCTTCTGCGCCCAGGACCTGGCGTTGTTCGTGGTGTTCTTCGACCTGATGCTGATCCCGTTCTACTTCCTGATCGGGATGTGGGGCAACGGCGACCGCGTGCGCGCGACGACCAAGCTCGTGATCTACACGCTTGTCGGGTCGTTCTTCATGCTCGCGGCGGCGATCGCGACCGGCGCCCTGGCCTCGTCCGAGCACGGCACCGGCATCACCTTCGTGCTCTCCTCGCTGCAGCGCCTGCCTCTATCGCGGGGCTCGCAGGAGTGGATCTTCCTGGGCTTCGCGATCGCGTTCCTGGTGAAGATGCCGCTGGTGCCGTTCCACGGATGGCTGGCCGACGGCTACAAGGCGATGCCGATCCCGGCCCTCGCGGTGTTCTCGGCGATCCTCTCCAAGGTCGCCGCCTACGGCTTTCTTCGAATCGTGCTGCCGCTGTTCCCCTACGCCTCGGTCCATTACCAGACGCTGATGCTGCTGATCGCGCTGGTCTCGATCCTGTGGGCCACCGCGGTCGCGTTCACGACGCCCGACGCGCGGCTGGTGATCGCGTACTCGAGCGTCGCGCAGCTCTCGTTCATCACCCTGGGGATCTTCTCGCTGCGGTCCGAGGGCGGCCAGGGCGCGCTGCTGCAGATGCTCAACCACGCGCTCGTGACCGCGCCGGCGTTCTTCATCGTGGCGGCACTGGCGGCCCGGGCCGGCGGCTCGGAGCTTCTCCGGGACATGGGCGGGCTCGCGTTCAGGGCGCCGGTCCTGGCCTCGCTGTTCTTGATCGTGGTGCTGGCGACGCTGGCGATGCCGGGCTCGTCGAACTTCGTCGGCGAGTTCATGATCCTGCTCGGCGTGTTCAGGGCCAAGCTCGCGATCTCGGCGATCGCCTTCGCCGGCGTGATCGGAGCGGCGTTCTATGCATTGCGCCTGTTCATCACCTCGATGCACAATCGCGTCGGCCTCCATGCTGCATCGCGGGAGATCGGGCTGGCCGACGCCGCGGCGATCGTCCCGTTCGTCGCCGTGATCCTGGTCCTCGCGTTCTATCCCCAGTTCGGGCTGCGGCGCTCGGAGCCGACGCTGAAGTCGACGATCGCCCCGGCACAGCAACAACAGCAGGCCTCGATCAGGACCGCTTCGAGATGACGCCGCTGCTGCTCGCCGCCACCCAGGTCAAGGGCCCGCACATCGACTGGGCCGCGCTGTCGCCGATCCTCGCGCCCGCGGCCGGTGGGCTCGTGGTGCTGCTGGTGGGACTGCTGCGCAGCGCGATGATGCGCGAGCGGGTCGTCCCGGCGCTCTCGATCGTCGCGTTCGCGGCCGCGATCGGATGCGCGATCTGGCGCTTTGACCATCCCGCCTCGATCGTCTCCGGGGCGCTGCGGATCGACCACCTCGCGTTGATCCTCGACATGCTGTTCTCGGCCGCCGGGATCGCCACCGTGCTGCTGTCGTGGGGCGGCGTCGCGCCGCGCGAGGCCGGGCAGGGCGAGTATCACGCGCTGCTGCTGTTCAGCGTGATGGGCATGGCCGTGTTCGTCTCGGCCCAGAACCTGGTCACGCTGTTCATCGGGATCGAGCTGCTGTCGATTCCGCTGTACGTCCTGTGCGCGTTTGAATTCCGTCGGGAGCATTCGCTCGAGGCCGGGTTGAAGTATCTGGTGATCGGCTCGGTTGGCTCGGCCACGCTCGCCTACGGCCTCTCGCTGATCTACGGCTCCACCGGCTCGACCGATTTCTCGGGGATCGCCTACGCGATCGCCCACGGCAAGCTCGGCGTCGGGATCGCGGGGGACCCGATGCTGCTCACCGGCCTCGGGCTGGCGATCGTGGGGTTCGCGTTCAAGGCGTCGGTGGCCCCGTTTCACCAGTGGACCCCCGATGTCTATGAGGGCGCGCCGACCCCGATCACCGCCTTCATGGCAACCGCCACGAAGGCCGCGGCGCTGGGCGTAATCCTGCGCTTCTTCGATGTCGCGGCGGTCGACGTGCACGCCAAGTGGGCGCCGCTGCTGGCGGCGGTCGCCACGATCACGATCATCGTCGGCAACGTCGGCGCGCTCGGACAGTCGTCGCTGAAGCGGATGCTCGGCTACTCCGGCGTCGCCCAGGCCGGCTACATGTTGGGCGGCGTGGTCGTCGGCACCAGGCTCGGGATCCAGGCCACGGTGCTGTACCTGATCGTCTATCTGATCATGAACTACGCCGCGTTCGCCGTCGTCGTCGCGCAGGAGCGCGTGCGTCCCGACGGCGACGACATGTCGGCGCTCTCCGGGCTCGGCGCCGTCAACCCGTGGCTGGCCTGGCCGATCACGATCGCGATGCTGTCGCTGGCGGGGATCCCCGGCACCGTCGGGTTCATCGGCAAGTTCCAGCTGATCCACGCCCTCATCGACGGCAACTACACCTGGCTTGCGATCGTGCTCGTGGTCGGCTCGATGATCTCGCTCGGCTATTACCTTCGCGTGATCGCCTCCATCTGGATGCGCGGCCCGGTCCGCGCGCCGCTGGCCGCGCCCGCCGGCGCCGACGGCGGCGGCCTGGCGCCGATTGCCGGCGGCTCGCCCGAGAACGACCCGCCAGATCCGGCCGTCGCCGGCGGCGCTCCCGATCCCGACGGGCCGGGCGGCCTCGCATCGACCCCGCACCTCGAGATCACGGTCGTCGCGGTGCTGTTCGCCGCCGCGGCGATCTTCTTCGGGATCTTCCCGTCGCCGCTGTTCAACCTTGCCGCGCACGCGGCGCAGGGGTTCGGCGCGCTGTTGTAATCGTGGCGGGCGCGGCCGCCGTGCGCGCCGCTACGATCACGCGCCCGTGCAGTATCCCGTTGAGAGCTTCACCGAGGCCGAGCGTGAGCGGCTGGCACCCCACTTCACCAACCTGGACGGGCCGGTGTTCGCGCTCGTCAACCTGCCAGAGACGGTCAAGGGCGCCCTGTTCGCGCGCTACTCGCGCTACCAGGGGACGCTGCGGCGATTGTTCCTGGAGGAGTTCGCCGCCGACGTGCCCGTCTCGGGCGGGCGCTGGGACGGTGCCGAGGGCGAGCGCGCCGCCCGGCTGTACGCGCGCATCTTCCTCGGCTACGGCGACGACTCGGTCGCCCAGCTCGGCGGCGCACACATCGCCTGCGAGTGGGTCTCGAACGTCCTGACCAAGATCCTCCAGCGCCCCCGGCTGGGCGCCTACCTCGAGCAGTCCACGCGATACATCGCCTACGACACGCCGATGCCCGACCCGCCCGGGGGCTACCGCTACTACCGCGACGCCGAACTTGGCCCGAGGTACGCCGAGGCGATGGACGAGCTGTTCTCGATCTACTCGCGCGCGCTGCCGCGGGTGGCGGCGTGGGCGCAGAGCGAGTTCCCGCGCGCGCCCGACGAGGCCGCGGCAGCCCATGACCGGGCGATCAAGGCCAAGGCGCTGGACCTGCTCCGCGGGCTACTGCCGGCGAGCTCGCTCTCGCACATGGGGATCTTTGCCACCGGCCAGACCTATGAGCAGCTGATCCTGCATCTGCTGGCACACCCGCTGCCCGAGGCGCGGAGCTTCGGGCGGATGATCCTCGATGAGGTCCAGGCGGTGATGCCGAGCTTCGTCGCCCGCGTGCAGCGCCCCGAGCGGGGCGGCGAGTGGACGCGATACCTGCAGTCGCGCGCGCAGGTGGGCGAGCGATGGGCCGGGCGGCTGGGGCTGCGCGAGCGCACGGTGGACGAGGATCCCGGCCCGTCGGTCACGCTGCTGCGAGCGCAAGGCGACGAGGACGACCTGCTCACCGCGTTGTTGTTCGAGGCGGCCACCGCGCCCGAGGACGCCATCCGCGATGTCGTGGTCGCGCTGGACGGCGACGAGCGGGCGGCGCTTCTGTCAGATCTCGTCGGCGAGCGCGCCAACCGCCGCTACCGCCCGGGGCGCGGATTCGAAGCGCTGCGCTACCGGTTTGAGATCGTCTCTGACTACGGCGCCTTCCGCGACCTTCAGCGCCACCGGATGTTGACGGCGCAGTGGCAGACGCTGACACCGGATCTGGGCGCCGGCGTACCCGAGCAGGTCGAGCTGGCGGGCTGCGGCGACGACTACCGTCGCGCGCTCGAGACCTCCCGCCGCGAGTACCAACGGCTGGCCGACGCCGGCCTTCAGACCGCCGCCACGTATGCGCTGTGCCTGGGCTACCGGATCCGCTACGTCCTCGATCTCAACGCCCGCGAGGCGATGCAGCTGATCGAGCTTCGCTCCGGGCGCGAGGGTCATCCCAGCTACCGCGCCGTCGCGCACGAGATGCATGCGCAGATCGCCGCGGTCCACCCGGCCGTCGCCGAGGCGATGACCCACGTCGACCGCGAGACCGAGCCGCGGCTCGAGCGGATCCTGTCAGAGCTGCGCTCGCATGCCCGGGCCGGCTGACGCCCCGCATCAGCGTCATCTACAGCGCTGACGAGCGCGGCCGCCTGGAGCTCGCAGGGCCAGCTCGAGCTTGCCGAGCGAGCTTCACCACGTCTTCACCCGCGCGCGATCGCGGCGATCCTCCATCCGCATCCGCACGTCGAGCACCACGCAGCCATCGACCATGCAGCGGACCGGGTTGAGGTCGACCTCGACCACCTCCGGGCATTCGCGCAACATCAGCGCGAAACGCAGGAGCAGCTCGCGCAGCGCGCCTCGGTCCAGCGCGGGACTGCCGCGGAACCCTTCGAGCAGCATCGCGACGCTCCGCGAGGCATCGATCAGCTCGTTGGCCTCGACGTCGGTCGCCGGGAGCGGCCGGAACGCCGCCGTCTCGCCGAGGCCGGCTTGGCGTCCCCCCAGTCCGAGCGCCATCACCGGTCCGAGGTCCGGATCGCTGACCGATCCGACGAGGAGATCGGCGCCCGGCGCCACCAGCGGCATCACCATCGCTCCGTCCCACGGCCGCTTCGCCAGGCCCACGCGCCGCCGGAGCTCCTCCCAGCCGGCCCGGACGCCGCCGTCGCCCTGCAGGCCGAGCAGCACGGCGTCGACGTCGGCGGGATCGGGGGGCGGGGGGAAACTTGCCTTCAGCGCGATCGGGCCGGCCAGCTCGCGCGCGGCCACCAGCGCCGCCTCGAGTTCGTCGCAGCGCTTGGAGCCGACCATCTCGATGCCGTGTGACCGAAGCAGCGCCTCGCCCTCGGGCTGTGCCAGCCAGCCGCCGTTCGCCTGGGCTCGCTCCCGGCTCGATGCGATCGTCGCCCGCGCCCCGGCCGGGTCCAGACCGCGGTAGCCGGGACGCTGGCCCAGCGGCCGCGAGAGCCACTCGCGACGCTGCGGCGCGCGAGCCAGCACGCCGGCGCACGCCTCGGGGAACAGGAAGTTCGGTACGCCCGTCTGGGGCGCCGTGCGCAGCTGTCCGTCAAAGCCGACGATCGAAGCGATCACGGGTTTGGCGTGGGACGATGCCGCACCCGCGATCGCCGTCAGCACGGATTCCGGGGACCCGCCGTGGCGGTCGACGTAGGACACCATCGCGGCGTCGACGCCCGGATCGGCGAGCGCCGCCGTCAGCGCCGCGCCGTACTCCTCGGGGCCCGCCCCGGGCGCCAGCACGAGCGGATTCGGGGCGTCCCCCCGTATCTCCCCGACCACCAGGTCGCGCGCCGCGCAAGCATCAGCGGCGAGCGCCGCGACCCCGTCTGAGTTTGAGAGCACCGCGATCCTGCGACCGAGCGGAAGCGGCTGGCTCTCGAAGAACTCGGCGGCGCTGAACAGCTCCTCGCCGCTTCGAAAGCGCAGCACCCCGGCATGCCCGAACATCGCATCTACGGCCGCAGCAACGCGATCCCGATCGCGCCGGACTGCGAGCAGATCGCCAGTTGAGCATCCCGAGCGAGCCCGGCCCGACCAGGCGAAGGCCGCCCGCGCGGACGATCTCCAGCAGCTGCTCCCGCCATGCCCCCGCCTCGGGTGAACGGCCGTCGTCGACGGTCAGAACCAGCACGGCCTTGGCGCCATGCACGGCCGCCTCGGCCGTGACCTGCGCCGCATCCGTCGGCGCCACGGCGACGATCACGAGCTGCGGCGTCTGTACCAGCTCGCCGAGGCTTCGCGCGGCCGGGATCGACGCGACCTCCTCGCCGGTGCGGTTGACCGGCGTCACACGGCCCCGAAAGCCCGCGGCGGTGATGTTCGCCACCATCGCGCCGCCGACGTCCCGGGGCGCGCTGGATGCGCCGACGACCGCGATCGAGGCCGGGGCCAGGATCGGCCGGCACGAGGCGACCGCACCGATGTGATCGCGCTCGTCGATTCGCTGCTGGATCGTCTCGGTCGGGGTGATGTCCAGCGACACCGTGTATTCGCCGCCCTGCCCCCGGTGCCGGATCGCGAAGCCGGCGTGCTCGAAGACCCTGAGCATCGGGCGGTTGCCGGCCATCACCCATGCGTCGAAGCGGCGGATCCCGCGCTGCGCCGCGACCTCGGCCAGCTGCTCGAGCATTCGCGTCGCGATGCCACGCCCGCGACAGTCCTCCGCGACCGCGAAGGCGACCTCGGCCACGGCCGGCTCGCGCAGCACGTCGTAGCTGGCGGCGGCGACCACCCGGCCGCCCTGCTGGCCGATCAGCGCCAGCCGGTCGAGGCCCTCGGCCTCGGCGTATGCCCGGGCCGCGCACCCGGTGTTGGTGAACCCGTGAAAGCGCAGGTAGCGGCTCTCGGGCGAGAGCCGGTCATAGAACGACTTGATGTCGCCGTAGTCGTCTGGCTCAGCCGTCCGCAGCCGCAGCGTCGAGCCGTCGAGTAGGAGGACGTCCCGGACGAGCTGCCGCGCCACGGCGCCCGGATCCTATCCGCGGACCCTGGAGCTAGCCGGCGCCGTCTGGACCCTGCCGGCGCGGCTCGAGCTCCTGCTGTCGCAGCTCGATTCGCCTGATCTTCCCAGTCAGCGTCTTGGGCAGATCGCCCACGAACTGAATCCTGCGGGGATAGGCGTAGGCCGACAGGTGATCGCGGACGAACGCCTTGATCTCCTCGGCGAGCGCGTTCGACGGCTCGTATCCGCCGGCGAGCACCACGAACGCCTTGACGACGTTGCCGCGACGCTCGTCCGGCGAGGCGACCGCGGCCGCCTCCGCGACCGCTGGATGCTCCAGGCACGCGGACTCGACCTCGAACGGCCCGATCCGGTAGCCCGCGGAGATGATCACGTCGTCGGCTCTGCCCTCGTACCAGAAGTAGCCGTCCTCGTCGGCTCTGGCCGCGTCCTTGGTGTGAAACCAGTCGCCCCCGAACACCTCCTCGGTGTCCTCGGCCGGCCGGTTCCAGTAGCCGAGCGGGTAATGCGGGTTGCTGCGCGCCTTGAGGCAGATCTCGCCGCGCTCGCCGGCCGCGACCGGACGCTCGTCCTCGTCGAGGATCTCGACCTCCCAGCCCGGCATCGGCCTGCCCATCGATCCTTCCCGAACCTCCATGAACGGGTAGTTGGCGCACAGCGGATAGGACTCGGTCAGCCCGTAGTAGTCGAGGACGGTGATCCCGTATTGCTCGCGAACCCAGCGGATCGCCTCCGGGTTCAGCGGCTCACCCGCCGAGCAGACGATCCGGAACTTCTGCGGATAGCGGGTCCCGGCGTCGCCGATAGACATCATCGAGCGGATCGCGGTCGGCGTCGCGAACACGTTGGCGACCTCGTGACGGGACAGGAAGTCGAGTTGCCTGCCGGGGTCAAACCCGCCCTCCCGCTGGTAGACCGCCTGCACGGCGCCCCAGCGCCACGGTCCGATCAACGGGCAGATCCCCGCCGCCCAGGCCCACTCGCCCATGCCGTGGAACAGCTCGCCGTCGCGGACGTCGTGGCAGTAGAGGAACTCCTCATGGCCGAGGATGTAGCGGTGGGCGTGGAGGATCCCCTTCGCCAGCCCCGTCGTGCCCGAGGAGTAGTACAGCTGCGCGGGATCCTCGGCGGCGGTGTCCACGCACCGAAACGAGGTCGAGCCGTGGCTCAGCAGCTCGTCGTCAAGGATCAACACGTGCTCCACCAGCGAGCTCTCCATCCGGTCGACGTTGGCTCCGTTTGTGACCAGCACCTTGGCCTGGGAGTCGGTGAGCCGATGGCGGATTCCTTCGTCGCCGTAGAGCACCGACATCGACAGCAGAATCGCTCCCACCTTCCAGGCGCCGAAGAACGCCGCCGCGGTCTCCGGCGTCGCCGGCAGCAGCATTGCGACACGGTCGCCGGGCTCCACACCGTGCGCGGCGAGGACATTCGCAAACCGGTTGGACGCATCCTGCAGCTCGCCCCAGCTGACCCTGCGGACGTCGCCACCGACGTCCTCGTGGATCATCGCGAGCTTGTCGCGGGGATGGCGGTCGCACACGTCGGCCGCGATGTTGTAGCGCTCGGGCACGTCCCAGCGGTGGGCGGCGCGCGCTTCCTCATAGGAGGTGATCGTCGGTGTGGAGGTCATCGACGCATCATCGCGCCCGCGGCGGCCCGACTCAACCCCATGCGGCCCGATTCAACCCCGACTCAACCCCATGCGGCCCCGCCTCAACCCCGACTCAGCCCGATGCGATCCGACCCAACCCCGACTCAACCCCATGCGATCCGACCCAACCCCCATGTAATCTAGGGTTTAGGTGTCATGAACTTTGCGCTGGGCGTCTTGCTCGGGGTCGGGCTGGCCTTTCTCGCGCTTGCGCTCTGGCGCGGGATCCGTGAGCCACGCGTGATCGACACGCCCGCCGCCGCCGGCAAGCAGACGGCGCTGCACGCCGCCACCTCGACACTCCCGCACCTGCGCAGCGGCCTCACCGCCCGTAGCGCCGAGCGAGCGGTGCCGTATCTGCGCGCCCTCACCGGTGCCGCCGCGATCGCCCTCGCCGACACGCGCGCTGTACTCGCGATCGACGGCGAGGGACGCGAGCAGGTTCGGCCGGGGGATCTGCTTTCGCGCCTGCTGGCGCGCACGCCCGACCATCGGGTCCACGTTGTGCCGCGGCTGATCTCCTCCGATCCCACCTGCCCGCTGCGATCGGCGGTGCTCGCGCCGCTGACCGTCCAGGGCAAGCGCGTCGGCACGCTGATCGTATTCTACAAGATCGTGGGCCGGCCGCGACATGCGGAGGTCAAGGTCGTGCAGGAGGCCGCGAGCCTGGTCTCGGCGCAGATCGAGCTGTCGATCGTCTCAGAGCAGGAGGAGCGTCTCGCGCAGGCGGAGCTGCGGGCGCTGCGCGCGCAGATCTCCCCGCATTTCATCTACAACGCGCTCGCGGCGGTCGCCGGCGACATCCACGCCCGGCCCGACGAGGCGAGGGAGTTGCTTACCGACTTTGCCGAGTTCACTCGCTACCTGTTCCGCGACGGCCGTTCGTACGTGACGCTCGGCGAGGAGATCGACCATGTCGAGCGATACTTCCGTCTCGAGCAGGCGCGGTTTCGCGACAGCCTGCACGTGACCGTCGACGTACCCGCGGACGCGCGCAGCGCGGTCGTGCCGGCGATGTCCGTGCAACCGCTGGTCGAGAACGCTGTGCGCCACGGAGTCGAGCGGCGCGCGGGTACGGGACGCGTCGTCATCTCTGCCGCGATCCACGGCGGCGACGTCGAGCTGCGCGTCTCAGACGACGGCGTCGGGATCGAGCCCGAGCGGGTGCCGGCGGTGCTCGCCGGCGCCGGCGGCGGGATCGGCATCTCCAACGTCGACGCAAGGCTGCGCGCGACGTTCGGCGAGCGCTACGCGCTGCGGATCGAGTCGGCACTGGGCGCCGGCACCACCGCGGTGATGACGGTCCCGAACCTCCGCGGCGAGGCCGCCGGCCGCGAGCTCGCCTCGCTGGTCAGCGGATGAGGGGTGAGCGGATGAGGGGTGAGCGGATGAGGGGTGAGCGGATGACGGTGAGCGGATGACGGTGAGCGGATCAGGGTGAGCGGATGAGCGCCGATCGGCTGACGATCCTCGCTGTCGACGACGAGCGCACCCAGCTCGTGGACCTGGCGCGACTGCTGCGAAGCTTCCCCGTGGTCGAGGACGTGGAGTGCGCGTTCGACGGGCACGATGCTCTGGTGAAGGCGTCCGCTCACCGCTACGACGCGATCTTCCTCGATGTCCGGATGCCCGACATCGATGGCCTCGAGCTCGGGCGGGTGCTGCGGCGGTTTGCGTTGCCGCCGCAGCTCGTGTTCGTCAGCGCCTACGACGGCGCCGCGGTCGACGCGTTCGAGCTGCGGGCGCTGGACTACCTGCGAAAGCCAGTCAGCCGCCGGCGCGTGGAGGAGGCGCTGGGGCGCGTGGTCGCAGCGGTCGAAGCGGCGCCGGAGGAGAACGGCGATTCCCTCGCCTGGACGCGGCGTCCGGGCTCCCTCGTCGAGCCGGAGCGTTCCGCCGACAGCGAGATGATCGCGGTCGCCAACACGCGCGGCGGGGCCACTCGGCTGATCAGCCGCGGCCAGGTGCTCTACGTGCAGTCACACGGCGACTTCGTGCGCATCGTGACCGAGGACGGGCGTTACCTGCTGCGAGCGACGCTCGTTGAAATCGAGCGCCGCTGGGAGCCGTTCGGGTTCGTGCGCGTGCACCGCCAGTACGTCGCCAACCTGTTGAAGGCCGTCGAGTTGCGCCCGCTGCTCGGCGGGACCGCCGAGCTGGCGTTTGGCGGCGGTCAGACGATCCCGATCGCCCGCCGTCAGGTCTCAGAGCTCAGCCGGCGGCTCGGGGTGTGATCGCCGGGGGTGTCCGCGCACCCCCGGCGATGACCCAACTCACTCTTCGGCCTTTTGCTCTTCCTTGATCTTGTCCTCGAGCGCGTTCATCACGTCGGGATCGCGAAGCGTCGTGACGTCACCAAGCGCACGACCGTCGGCGATGTCCCGGAGGAGCCGGCGCATGATCTTGCCCGAGCGGGTCTTCGGCAGGTCGTCGGCCCAGACGATCCGCTTGGGCCGCGCGAACTTGCCGATTCGGTCGGCTACGTGGTCACGGATCTCCGCAACGAGCTCGTCGCTGCCCTCGGTCTCCCCTCCGAGCGTGACGAACGCGCAGATCGCC
Source organism: uncultured Solirubrobacterales bacterium (assembly GCA_963723675.1). Taxonomy (GTDB): domain Bacteria; phylum Actinomycetota; class Thermoleophilia; order Solirubrobacterales; family Solirubrobacteraceae; genus Palsa-465. Next base: position 276,680 of record CAVRRW010000002.1, read on the forward strand.
TGGCCGCTGTCCTCGTCGGTCTGGCCGATCACCGCCGCCTCGGCGACCTTCTGGTGGGAGACGATCGCGGACTCGATCTCCGCCGTCGACATCCGGTGCCCGGAGACGTTGACGACGTCGTCGATCCGCCCGATGATCCAGAAGTACCCGTCCTTGTCCTTGCGGGCGGCGTCGCCGACGAGGTAGGTCTCCTTGCCAAACCGGGAGAAGTACGTCTCGACGAAGCGCTCATCCTCCTTGTAGAGCGTGCGCAGCATCGCCGGCCACGGCCGCTTGATCACGAGCAGTCCCTGCCCGTCCGTCGGCTTGCCCTCTTTCTCATCGACGACGTCGGCCTCGATGCCCGGGAACGGGAGCGTCGCTGAGCCCGGCTTGGTCGCGACGATCCCCGGCAGCGGCGTGATCATGATCGCACCGGTCTCGGTCTGCCACCACGTGTCGACGATCGGGCAGCGCTCGCCGCCCACCACCTTGTGGTACCACAGCCACGCCTTCGGGTTGATCGGCTCGCCGACGGTCCCCAGCAGACGCAGCTTGTCGAGGTTGAACTTCTCGACGTGCTCGACCCCCCACTTGATGCAGGCGCGAATCGCCGTCGGGGCGGTGTAGAACAGGGTCACCCCGTAGCGCTCGCACAGCTCCCACCAGATGCCCTTGTGCGGGTAGTCGGGCGCGCCCTCGTACATGACGCTGGTGGCCCCGTTGGCCATCGGCCCATAGACGATGTAGGAGTGGCCGGTGACCCAACCGACGTCGGCCGAGCACCAGAACACGTCATGGTCTGGCTTGAGGTCGAAGATGTAGCGGTGGGTGCTGGCGATACCGGTCAGGTAGCCGCCGGTGGTGTGCACCACGCCCTTCGGCTTGGCGGTCGAGCCGCTGGTGTACAGGACATACAACGGGTGCTCGGCGTCGAGCTCCTCGGGAGGACACTCCGAGTCGGCGCTGTCCATGACGTCGTGGAACCAGACATCGCGGCCGTCCTGCATCTCGCAGTCGGTGTCGGTGTGCTTGACCACGATGATGTGCTCGAGCGCGTCGAGGCCCTTCATCACGCCGTCTACCTGCTGCTTGATCGGCGCGGTCTTCCCCTTGCGCCGCGCGCCGTCGACCGTGACCAGCGCCTTTGCCTGCGAGACCTCCATCCGCTCCTTGACCGAGTCGGCCGAGAAGCCGCCGAACACGACGTTGTGCGGAGCGCCGATCCGCGCACACGCCAGCATCGCGACCACCACCTCGGGGATCATCGGCAGGTAGATCCCGACGATGTCCCCCTTCTCGATCCCCAGGTCCTTCAGCGCATTCGCAAACCGCTGAACGTCGCGGTGCAGATCGGCGTAGGTGAGATCGCGCTCCTCGCCCTCCTCACCGCGCCAGTGAAACGCGACGCGGTCGCCGTTTCCCGCCTCGACGTGACGGTCCAGGCAGTTGTATGAGGCATTGATCTTGCCGTCGGTGAACCACTTGTAGAACGGCGGGTCGGAGTCGTCCACGGTCTCGGTGGGCTCCTTGAACCAGTGGAGCTCCTTGGCCTGGCGCAACCACCACCCCTTCCAGTCGCTGTTGGCCTCGTCGTAGATCGCGGGGTCGCTCAGAAGCGCGTCCTTGACGAATTCTTCGGGCGGGTCGAACCGCTCGATGTCGAGCATCTCCTCGAGCTGAGCCTCGAGCGTCTGGCCACCTGAGGTTGTTGCTGCGTCTGCCATCGATGAGGCCCTCCTTCTTGTTTCGCTCGGGCGCGAGCGTAGATAGCTGTCTATTTCTACCCGAGACGGCGCGTTCATGGAACACGCATCCGCGCAAGAGGCCGCGGGGGTGGGGGGTCACGGCCGCTCGGGTGGGGGGTCACGGCCGCGCGGGTGTGGGGGGTCACGGCCGCGCGGGGTGGGGGATCACGGCCCGCGGGGTGGGGGATCACGGCCCGCGGGGTGGGGGATCACGGCCCGCGGGGTGGGGGATCATGGCCGCGCGGGGTGGGGGGTCACGGCCGCGCGGGGTGGGGGGACACGGCCGCGCGGGGTGGGGGGTCACGGCCGCGCGGGCGGGCGGTTCACGGCCCGAAACGGCCGCGCCGGCGGGGTCGCCCGGTCAACCTGAGCTGCCCCCGGGCGCCGGCGGGGTCGCCGGCGCTCGGGTTGGGCTCAGATGTGCGCTGGGCGCGGTTCCTTCTACTTCGCTCCCGTCGCCATCCGCGGCTCGCTCACCCTCCACACTTGCAGTCGCTAGCGCGAGAGCGCGTAAACCGGCAGCATCTCCCGGCCGAACGTCGAGTGCAAGACCGCGGCAATCGCCGTGTACCAGGCCGCGATCGCCGTGGCGATTCCGAGGTATCCCCCTACCTTGATCGTGCCGTTGGTCGTGTTCAACGTGCCGGCGAGTGCCGAGTTGCCGATCCCCAGAAAGATGAAGGTGATCGTCAGCAGCAGGAACACGACCGCGATAGCGCCCGTCGTCCGCAGCGAGGCGAAGAACATCAATCCCGTGAAGATCGCCCACGTCCACAGGTAGAGCCCGACGATGCTGTGGATTTCTTTGACCGGTACCCCCTTCAGGCCGACCGTGACCAGGAAGTAGAACGAGAGCCAGAACGCGCCGTAGGAGCAGAACGCCACCGCGCCGAACGTGTTGCCGGTCCGGAACTCCCAGATCCCGGCGATCAGCTGGGCGACGCCGCCGTAGGCGAGCGCCAGGCCCAGAACGCCCGTCAGCCCCGCGGGACTGACGAGGTTCGAGTTGATCATGCTGAGCATGAACGTCGTTGCGGCGAACCCGGCTAGTCCCAGCGGCGCCGGGTTCGCCGGAGTCCACCCTGCCCCTGCCCCTGCGACCGGATCGGCCGGCGCCGGAGCCACGTCGGCTTCGCGCGGACCACGCGGACCAATGTTTGCAGCTTCCATCTATGCCTCCTACTTGGGGTTTAGGTCCCCGGTAAGTTCGAGCCCCGGCGGAAACGCGGCAACGACGGATCGGCGAGCGGGGCCCGTGAGATGCCGAACGGCGGTGAGCGCACGACGAGCGGCGACCGCAGATCTGTCGGGCGGCCGGTCGACCGTGCGACTGCAGATCTCTCCGGCCGCCGGTGCTCGACCGTGCGACCGCGCGGTGGGCGCCGCCCGCCCTTGCCGCCGCGCGCCCTTGCCGCCGCCCGCGCTTGCCGGCGCCCGCCCTTGCCGGCGCCCGCGCTTGCCGGCGCCCGCGCTTGCCGGCGGCCCTGCGCTTGCCGGCGGCCTCGCGCTTGCCGGCGGCGCCGCGCGGCGACGGGCAGGGCGGGAACGTCCCAATGAAGGCTTCCGGGAGACCGCGAGGGACGTTTCCGTCCTGGTGGAGGGGCAACGGCCCAGACGAGCTCTAAACGGGCTCCGCTGGGACGTTGTTCGGGCCCCTGCGCTGGGCCGGCCCTGGCTCGGCCGTAACTGCGAGTCCGAGCGTATTCAGGTACTCGGCGTGCTCGCTCGCCGGGGCGACCAGGGATCGCGGACGTGTGCCCGACCACAGCCCGGCCGCCGTCCCCGCTCGGTTGGGCGCGGTGGCTAGCGCCGGCGCTTGCGCTTGCGCTTGGAGCTCGCCGCGGTGGTGCGCGGCGCAACCGCGGGCTCGGCGGCCGGGGCGGCAGCAGGCGCCGGCGCCGGCTTGCCCCGTCCACGCCGCCGCGCGGCGGCGGCCTCGGCTCGCTGCTCTCGCAGCGCCTGCCCGGAGGGCCACGGCTCGGCGCGACCACTGCGCCACGCCGGCGGCACCCCGGACGGCCACCGGCCCGAGAACAGATACGCCAGCGCGCCCAGCCAATAACCCTGGACGATGGGCAGCTGCACGACCGGCAGGATCACCAGCACCCCGGCGAACATCCCCAGAAAGCCGAGGAAGCGCGGGAGCAGGCCCACTCGCATCGACTGCAGCGCGACCATCACGAAGGAGATCGCGACCAGCAGCGCCGCGGCCTGCGCCGCGAGTTGCGGGACAACGAGCGCGGCCGAGCTGGTCAGCGCGTGCGCCTGCTCGTAGGTCTGGCTGCCCGTCGTCACGAACTGATGCGCCTTGATCGAAACCACGATCGCGGACGCCACCCCGGCGATCGCGGCGGCCACGCCGCCGATGATCGCGAGGATCCTGATGAACGGAGGCGCCTGGGGGTTGCGAGCGCGCGTGGCGTCGAACAGGAAGACCAGGGTGGAGGTCAGCGCCAGCCAGCCGATTGCCTGGAGCACCGCGCCGGCGATGTCGAGTCCAAACCGCTTGTGCTCGGTGATCAGGCCGAGCGTCAATTCGTTGACCTTCGCGTGCGGACCGACCAGCTGCAGCACCCCCGCGCAGATCAGGGCGGCGGCGGCAATCCCCGCGACCACGGCCTGGCGCGGGCGGACCCGTGTCTCGTAGAGCAGTCGTTCGTCGGCGGTCATCGGTGCAATCGCCCAGCCAGTGTATTGCCGGTGGATTGCAGTTGTGGCGGAAGCGCCCGGGTGGCTACCATTGGCCGTATGGAAGGAAGTGGATTCGGCAACCTATTCGGCGATCCAGACGACCTCCAGCGTCGGTTGGGCGAGTTCGCCGAGCAGATGCAAGGCGCCCAGCGGCTCGCCTGGGCTGACAACGCGATAAAGCTCGCAGTCGACCTCACCGTGGCATCGATCAACCGCATCAACATCCAGGGCACCACCGAGCAGCAGGCCGAGCAGATTCGCTCGGTGATGTCGGTCGTGTTCCCGGAGGCGGTCACGCTCGTGCGCGAGGCGCGCGAGGGCCTTCAGTAGGCCACGGCATCCGGTCGAGGGCCGCCCGGGCCCGCCAGGGGTGCGCGGCGAGATTCCCTAGAGCGCTCCGAGCACGAGCTCGTCGTGCTCGGTCGGCTTGACGTTGCGCAGCACTTCCTTGACCACGCCGTCGGGCGCGATCACGAACGTGGTCCGCTCGTTGCCCATGTACTCGCGCCCGTAGCGCGACTTCTTGACCCACACGCCGTACTGCTCTGCCACCTTGTGGTCCTCGTCGGCCAGCAGCGGGAACCCCAGCTCGAACTTCTGGTCGAACTTGTTGACCGCCTTGACCCGATCCGGAGAGACGCCGAGCACGACCGCGTCCGCGCCCTCGTAGTCGCCGCGGTGGTCACGCACCCCGCAGGCCTGGACGGTGCAGCCGGGGGTGTCGGCCTTGGGGTAAAAATAAAGGACGACGGCCTTGCCGCGCAGGGACGACAGCGACACGGGGTTGCCGTGCTGGTCGGGCAGGGTGAAGTCCGGGGCGACGTCGCCGGCTTGCGGTGCCATCAGGAGCCGGATCCTACTTAAGCAGTCTGGATAGCCGCCGGTCCTTCATCAGCTTGCCCTCGGTCTGGCAGGTCGGGCAGTAGCACATCACGTAGTCCTCGTAGAACACTGCCTCCAGACGATCCCCGCACCGCGGGCACGGCTCGCCGTTGCGCCGATGGACGCTCAGCGGCATCGGCAGCTTGTCGGGGATCGGGAGCGAGAGCGTCTGCTCGTAGTGCTCGATCGCCTCCCCGAGCCTCTGGACTATCGCGTCGCGCAGGAGCTGCGCCTCGTCGGCGTCGAGATCCGAGCCCCGCTTGAAAGGGGAGATCATCGCGGTGTGGAGGATCTCGTCGACCCACGAACGGCCGATTCCGGCGATCACGTGCTGGTCGCGCAACAGGGCATAGAGGGGTCGCGGCTGATCGAGCAGCGGTTGCAGCGGCGGCGGGTCCGGCCACGCCTCGGGACCGAGCGCGGCGACCGTCTCCTCCCGCTCGATCTCGGAGCTGGGCAGCAGCTTCACCCAGGCCCGCTGGCGGGTTCCGAACTCCCGCAACCGCAGCTCGCGGCCGTCGTCGAGTCGCACGAGCAGCCTCGAGGTCCGGTCTCGCAGCGACGCCCGGCCGTCGAACAGCTGCAGGCGCCCGGCCGACATCAGATGGATCAGCATCGTCAGCTCGTCCTCGAGCTCGACGAGGAACAGCTTGCCGTGGCGTCGAATGCCCTCGATCCTGCGGCCGTGGACCGCCGTCAGCGGCGGGTCGAACGTCTTCAGCGCGTTGATCCCGGGGGCCAGCGCCGACTCGATGCTGGCACCCGCGACCGCCGTTCCGATCAGGCGCGCGGTGATCTCGACCTCGGGTAGCTCGGGCATGGCTCAATCGAGGGTAGTGCACGCATCCGCAGCCGATCCGGTCAATCCTGGCCCTGCCTTTGGGCCCTCGTCGGGGCCTTTGGGGCAGCTGGTCACGGGGTCCTTGCCGAGTCCTTTGGGACGGCTGGCCATTGCGGCCCTTTCGGCCATCAAGAACTGTCGGAACGTGCAACAACTGTTCACCGGCGTTGACGATGCCTTTACGTACCACGAGAAGACTCAAGGCCATGACCGACCTACTTGCAATCGTTGGCGAGCAGGACACCGACGAGCAGCTGCTCGCGGAGATCGCGCGCCGGCGTCCCGATCGGGTGACCGTGCTGGTCGAGGATCGCGGCGCCAACCTCGAGCTCGACGACCCGCGCTCCGGGAGCGCCCTGCGGGACCGGCTTGCCGTGCTGCTGCGCGCGATCGAGCAGCGGACCGGCGCGGTCGTGGTCGGCCTGGCCGGCAGCCGCAGCCAGCTTCGCGGCTGGCGCTTTGACCGCGTGATCGGCGGCGGCCCGCTCCCGGTCTAGCTCTGTTGGCGGTCCGCTCCCGGTCTAGCTCCGTGGGCGGGCCGCTCCCGGTCTAGCTCTGCGGGGCGGACCACTCCCGGTCTTGCTCTGCGGCGGCGGCTCGCTCCCGGTCTAGCGCCGCGACGGGCAGGCTGAACCGCACCCGCGTGCCGGACTCCGTGTCCGCCAGCCAGATCCGGCCACCGTGCGCCTCGACGATCGCGCGCGACACCGCCAGTCCCAGTCCGGCGCCCCCGCCGGTGCGGGCCGCGTCGGCGCCGCCGCGATAGAACGCGATGAAGACGTGTTCCCGCTGCTCGGGAGCGATCCCGTCGCCGGTGTCGGCGACCTCAACCTCGATCCGATCTGCGAGCGGCTCGGCGCGCACAACCACGCTTCCGTCCGCGGGCGTGTGGCGGATCGCGTTCTGGATCAGGTTGAACAGCACGCGCTGGAGCTTCTCCGGGTTGGCCCTTGCCGGCTTCATCGCTTCGGGCATATCGGCCCGGACCGCAACCCCCTTGGCCTCGGCCTGGACGCGCATTGCCGCCACCGTCTCACCGACGAGCTCACCGAGCGGCACCTGCTCGAGAGACCAGCGGATGTCGCCGGCCTCCAGGCGCGACAGCTCGAACAGGTCGTCGATCAGGGCGCTCAGCGCGTCGATGTGGGTGCTCATCCGATCGAGATAGCCGCGCCTGACTTCTCCATCGACGATGTCGTCGCCGACGGCCTCGGCGAGCAGCCGTAGCGAGGTGATCGGCGTGCGCAGATCGTGCGAGACCGCGGCCACGAGGTCCCGGCGTGCCGCCTCGGCCTGGTCTCGCGCAGCTTCCTCGGTGCGCAGCCGGTCGATCATCGCGTTGGCGGCGGCTGCCAGCTCTGACAGCTCGTCGCGGGCCTCGGTTTCGATGTGAACGTCTCGCTCGCCGCGGCCGACCGCTGTGAGCCCGTGGCCGATCGCCTCGATGTCGCGCAGGATCCCGCGTGCGACGAGCTTGGCGGACACGACCGCGACAACCCCGGCGGCGACGACGATCGCGGCGACCTCCGAGGCGCCGTGACCCGATATGACCATCAGCAGGCCGACGATGACCAGCCCGAGCAGCACCGGCGCGACCACGATCGCCACCGCGAGCGCGAACTGCCGCGACAGGGAGCCGGCGCGAGTCCGCACTCGGCTGATCAAGGCTGAAACCGGTACCCCACTCCCCACACCGTCTGGATGTGGCGCGGTCGTGACGGGTCGGCCTCGATCTTCGACCGCAGGCGTCGGATGTGGACGGTCACCGTCGAGGTGTCGGTGTAGAACGAGTATTGCCAGATCGCGTCCATCAGCTGGTTGCGCGAGAACACCTGTCCGGGGTGCCGGGCAAGGAACAGCAGCACGTCGAACTCGCGCTGTGTGAGCTGGACCTCCTGTCCCGCGACGAACACCCTACGCGCGGACGGGTCGATGTCGAGCTCGCCCATCACCAGCGAAGGCTCCTGCGCCGGCGAGGCGTCAAGTCGCCGCAGGACCGCATCGACTCGGGCGACCAGCTCGGCGGGCGAGAACGGCTTGACTACGTAGTCGTCGGCCCCGAGGCGCAGCCCGGCCACGCGATCGGACTCCTCCCCCTTCGCGGTAAGGAGGATCACGGCAATGCGGTCGCGGTCGTGTTCGCGCAGGCGGCGCATCACCTCGAGCCCATCGAGGCCGGGCAGCATCAGGTCGAGGACGACGAGATCCGGGCGCCGGTCGGCGGCAGCGGCGATCGCCTCCAGCCCGTCGGCCGCAACCCGCGTGCGATACCCCGCCCGCTCCAGGTACCTCGCCACGACCTCGGCGATCGTCGGCTCGTCATCGACGACCAGCACCGAGCCCCTGGCGTTGTCGTCCATGACGGCGATTGTCGCAGCGATCACCGGCGCCGCGGGCCTCGCGGGCCTTGTTAATGACTTGTTCAGAGGCCGGTACCCTGCTGGGCCTATGAGCGTGACCCTGGCACCCGACGACATCGTCCGCACGCACGAGGAAGCGGCGCGCAACCCGCGCGAGCCGTTGCTCGTGCTCGAGCCGCTGGTCGAGTTCCTCGGCGCAAGCGACCTCGATGCGCCGGCCGATTTGACGGCAAACCCGATCGGGGAGGGCCATTCCAACGTCACGTTCGGGCTTTCGACGGGGGTGGTCCTCCGCCGCCCCCCGCGAGGTCCGCTGCCGCCCAGCGCCCATGACGTTCTTCGCGAGGCACGGCTGCTACGGGCGCTCGACGCCACGCCGGTGCGCGTGCCGAAGGTCCTGGCCGTGTGCGACGACAACGCCGTGATCGGCGCCCCGTTCTACGTGATGGAGGAAGTGCACGGGGAGGTGATCACCAACTCGCTTCCCCACCCGCTCGACAACCCCGAGCAACGCGGACGAGTTGCCGACGAGCTGGTCGATGCCCTCGTTGAGCTTCATGCGGTCGACTGGACCGCGATCGGCCTCGAGGGCTTCGGCAAGCCGACCGGTTACCTGGAACGTCAGCTGCGCCGGTTCACCGGCCTCTGGGAGCACAATCGCACCCGCGATGTGCCCGAGGTCGAGAAGGTCGGTGGCTGGCTCGCCGCCAACGTCCCCACGTCGCCGCCGGCGACGATCGTCCACGGCGACTACCGGCTTGGCAACACGATGTTTCGCCCCGAAGCGCCGGCGCGGCTGCTCGCGATCCTGGACTGGGAGATGGCCACGATCGGCGACCCGCTCGCCGACGTCGGCTACATGATGATCCACTGGACCCAGCCCGGGGATGCCGTCGGCCGGTTCAATCTCCACAGCGTCACGACCCTTCCCGGCTTCCCGCGGCGGGAGGAGCTGATCGCTCGCTACGAGGAGCGATCCGGCCGCTCCATGCAGGCGCTCAACTGGTACGTGACGCTGGCCCTGTGGAAGGCGGTCGTGTTCATGGAGGGCAACTACAAGCGCGCGATCGCGGGCTCGACCGACGATCCGTACCTGAAGACGTTCGGTGAGGGAGTGCTCGAGCTCGCCCGCCGCGCCGTCCAGGTCTCCGAGCATGGCCTCTGACGACGGGGGCGCCGCCCGCTCCCCCTACCGCGGTCTGCTGGTCGACTGGGGCGGCGTTATGACCAGCAACCTGTTCGAGTCGTTCAGGAGGTTCTGCGAGGGCGAAGGCCTGGCGCCGGAGACGATCGGCCAGCGGTTTCGTGAGGACCGGGAGTGCCGAGCGCTTCTGATTTCGCTGGAGACCGGCGAGCTCGGAGAGGAGGACTTCGAGCCCCAGTTCGCCGCGATGCTCGGGTCAGCGCGCCGGGACTGATCGACCGCATGTTCGCCGGATCGCAGGTCGATGAGCGGATGCTCGGTGCCGTCGCCCATGCGCGCAAGGCCGGGATTCGCACCGGCCTGGTGTCAAATTCCTGGGGAACTCGGCGCTACGACCGCGTCCTGCTCGCGGACCTGTTCGACGGGATCGTGATCTCGGGCGAAGTGGGCATGCGCAAGCCGACGCCCCAGATGTACGAGATCGGCGCCCAGCGAATCGGGCTCGAGCCGTCCGAGTGCGTGTTCGTCGACGACCTCCCCTTCAACCTGCCGCCGGCCGGCCGAGCTGGGGATGGCCACGGTGCACCATATCGATCCGGACGAGACGATCCCGGAGCTCGAACGGCTGCTCCGGGTGAAGCTGGACTGAGCGCCCACTACCGCAGTGACCGCGCCAGCGCCAACGCCTCCTCGAGCGTCTGCGCGCCCTCGATCCGCACGGTCAGCGGCCCTTGCAGCCAGGTGAGCGCGTCGCCCGCGCCGCTCGTGCGCGCGGCAATCCCGTAGACGCCGGGACTCCCGTTGACCCAGGTCAGCTCGCCGTGCGATCCGGGACCGATCAGCGTGAGGATGTAGGGGATCGTCGTCCCGCGAAACTCGGTGACCAGCTCCGGGCCGGCGAGCAGGGAGAGCCGGCCGCCCGGCACATCGCGCCCCAGGTAGGCGGCATTGGGGGCAGGCGGCAGCAACGCCGTGAAGCCCGCGGCGTGGCGGGCACGGATCACCGGAATCCGCTGGCCCAGCGAACGTCGCTGAGCCGCCGGCTGAGCCCGGGCCGGCGGTTGAGGCGAGGCCGGCGGCGACGGCAGCGCCGCGAGCGGCGGCGGCGCCGGCGATGAGACCGGCTGCGAGGTCTCACCGGGCCCGGGCAGCGCGCCGAGGAGTCCCGGACCCCCGCCCGCGAGCGCTACCAAGGCGCCGGCCGCGGCCAGGACCAGGATCGCGGCGACGACCCCGATGCTCACGCGGCCCGGGGCAGCGGCGCGGCCGTTAGCCGGCTCCAACACGCCAACTTGGCCAGCCTGCAGCTCAGGTAGCAGCGAAGATCCTCGGCGCGCGACCTGGTCCGGAAGCTGCGCGATCACCGCGTCGGCGAGGTCGGGCACGGGCGGGAACTCGACGTCGGCCGACAGCACCTCGACTCGGTGCTCGAGCGTGGCCGCCCGCGCCAAATCGGCCCGCACCCGTCGAGCGGGCCATGGCCCCAATCGACCCTCCCGCCGGGACTCGCCGCCCCCGGACGCCGCGATCAGCGCCAGCCACGGGCCGAACCGTGCCGTCGCCGGAAGCCACCTGAGTGCGCTCCAAGCCTCCACGCCGGCCCGCTGCGTGGCGGCGCATGCCTCGGCGGCTGAACCTGTGCTGAGATGTGCGGCACGAAACGCGGCCGCCTGATTTCGTGCTATCAGTTCCCGGTAGCAAAGCTTGTCGCCGGCCTTGGCCGCAGCCACCAGCCGAAGCTCTTGCAGATCGAGGGGTGCGGTGGTCCTGTTCATGCCCGCGGACATTGGTCTCCGGTGGCGACACCACGATGCGCTTCACACGGTTAGAACCGGCACATCCTCGCCCAAAATCGGGCGGTTTGGCAAGTCCGCGCGTCGGGGCGCACCGTTTGGCAAGCCCGCCTGTTGGGACCAATCAATGGTGAATGCGAGCGCGCAGCGCATCCGCGGCATCGGCTTGCTCGCGATTGCGTTCTCGCTGTTGGTCTGCGCCGGGGTTGCGTCCGCCCGGCCGCCGGCTCTCACGAAGACGATCCGCTACCACGGCTACGCGGTGAGCGTTCCGCGATCCTGGAAGGTGTTTGACTTGCGCAACGCGCCGCGCGTCTGCGTGCGCTTCGACCGCCACGCCGTGTACCTCGGCAGGCCCGGATCCCGGCAGCTGTGTCCCGCGCACGCCGTCGGCCGCACAGAGGCGATCCTGATCCAGCCGGCTACGGCGGGCGTCCGCCGCGCGATCGCCCACACGGCGACGGCCTCCTCGACCGCCGGGGTGCCGCATGTCGAAGGTTCGGCGACGACCTTCGTGGCCCCACACGCGAAAGTGCTCGTGACCGCCACATGGTCCCGCCATGCGTCCGTGGTCGCCCACGCGCTGCACCGCGCGTCGGTGCCGGCGACCCCGGTCGCCCCCGTCGGCGCCGCGCGCGCCGGCCCGGCCCGGGCCGCGGCCGGGGCGAAGGCCCCGCCGGCGGCCGCGCACGCCGCGGCGACGACATTCGGCGGCCTCGGCTTCGACGCCTGCAGCACCCCGTCGCCGGCGGCAATGACCGCCTGGGGATCGTCGCCCTATCGCGCGATCGGGGTCTACATCGGTGGGGTCAACGCCGCCTGTGCCCAACCGAATCTGACGCCGACCTGGGTCGCGGGCGAGGTCGTCGCGGGCTGGCACGTGATCCCGCTCTACGTCGGCCTGCAGGCGCCGAGCAACTCGTGCGGATGCGCCGCGATCTCGCCGGCGCAGGCGTCGGCCCAGGGGACCGCGGCAGCGATCGGCGCGGTCACCGACGCGCAGGGCGTCGGCATCCCCGCCGGCAACCCGATCTACAACGACATGGAGGCGTACACGGTCAACACGACCAACAGCAACGGGGTGCTCGCCTACCTGTCGGCGTGGACGACGCAACTGCAGGCCGAGGGGTACCTGTCGGGCGTCTACAGCAGCACCGGCTCCGGCGTCGGCGACCTCGTACGGCAGCTCGGCACGGGCTTCGCCGAGCCCGATGACATCTGGTTTGCGCAGTGGAACGGCGTGCAGACGACCAGCAGCGCGAGCATCCCTGCCACCGCCTGGCCCAGCCACCAGCGGCTCCACCAATATCGCGGGGGCCACAACGAGAGCTACGGCGGGGTCACGATCAACATCGACAACGATTTCTTGGACGGCGCGACCGCCGACACCTCGGGCACATTCACCAACGCCGCACTGCCTCCGCCCCCGCCGCCGACGCTGAGGGTCTCGCCCGCCGTGGACGGCACCACCGCCCTGTCGATGAGCTGGAACGGCGGCAACGGCGTGGCCTCATGGCGGGTGCTCGCCGGGACGGGCACGACCCCCTCGGCGCTGACCGGGGTTGCCTCTGCGCGGGCACGCGGCGCCAGCCAGCGGATCTTGCTGCGCAGCGGGGCGCCGGCGTTTGCGGTGCAGGCGCTCGACACCTCCGGGCAGGTGTTGGCGACATCGGCAGCGGTCAGGACGCCGCCGCACATCGCGGTCTACGGCCACAGCGCATTCGTGTCGTCGAGCACCGGCACCGCCGGTCTCCCGGTGGGCTGCTTCACCGGCCGCACCTGTCGCGTGTCCGCGACCGTGTTCGCAGGCCGGACGACGATCGCGACGACCGGCGCGGAGCGCGTCAATGGCTCGGGGATCGTCTTCTTCAATCTCTCCGCCACCGGTCGCAGGCTGCTCGCGCATGCGCGCGGCCACAGGCTGGCCGTCAACGTCAAGGTGCGCGACAGCTCCGGCACCACGGCGCTGATACCGCTGACGCTGATCCCCTTCTCGACCTCCGGCCGCGGCCCCCAACGCAGCGCTGCGCAGTCGCCGCCGTTGCGGATCGTCGGCGTGACCGACTTCGTCTCCGATCGCGGCGTCGGCGGCATCCTCGCGGGTTGCGGCAGCTCGAGCGCGTGCGCCGTGACGACCGTCGTGTCGGTCGGCCGTACGGTCGTCGCTCGCACCGGAGGCGAGCTGCTCGGCGCCGATGAGCTCGGCTACGTGATCTTCTCGCTGACCCCGCGAGGACGGACGCTGCTGGCTCGCGCCCGCAACAACCAGCTTGGCGCAAGGGTCACGATCACAGCGGGCACGGCCACGGCGGCCGCGAACATCGCGCTCGTCCGGTTCAGCTGAACCGGCCAGGCCTGGGGCCGCCGGCGCATCGAATCAGTCGCGCGCCCCGCGCCCGTACACCAGCCGGAAGAACCGCCGCAACAGCATCGTGCGGCGGGCTCGGTAGGGGAACATGAACGGCTCGCGCTTGAGCGCGCGGCTTGTGACCAGCAACGACTGGACCTTCGTGTATTTGCGAATTCCCTGGGCCCCGTGCCGGATGCCGAGTCCGGACGCCTTCCAGCCTCCCATCGGGAGATTCAGCGCCGAGTAGTTGATCTGCGCGTCGTTGACGCACACCACCCCAGCCTGGACACGGCGCGCCAGCTCTTCGCCGCGCTTGACGTCGCCGGTCCACACGCTCGCCTGGAGGCCATAGGATGAATCGTTGGCAAGCCGCACGCCCTCCTCGGGGTCGTCGATCCGCATGATCGGGAGCGTCGGGCCGAACGTCTCCTCGCGCATGATCTTCATCGAATGATCGACGTCGACGAGCACCGTCGGCTCGTAGAAGCGCCCGGGGCCGGGCCGCCGATGGCCGCCGACCAGCACCTTCGCCCCCTTGCCGACGGCGTCGCGGACGTGACTCTCGACAATCTCGAGCTGCGGCGCGAACGTCACCGCGCCGATGTCGACCGTGCCGATCCCGGCCGGAGCGCCCTGGCGCAGCGCCCGGACGTTGTCGGTGACCGCCTGCACAAACCGGTCGTAGACCGGCGCCTCGACGTAAACCCGCTCGACCGAGATGCATACCTGGCCGCCGTTGTTCATCGAGTAGAACGCGGCGGCGTTGGCGGCGCGCTCGATGTCGGCGTCGGCGCACACGATCATCGGATCCTTGCCGCCGAGCTCGAGATAGCAGGGGATCATCTTGCCGGCGGCCGCCCTGAGCGCCTTCTTGCCGGTCTTGGCCGAGCCGGTGAACATCACGCAATCGACCTTGCCGATCAACGCGGCCCCCGTCGAGCCGTCGCCGGTCGCGACTGCGAAGACGCCCTCCGGCGCGCCGCATTCGAGCATCATCTCCTCCATCAGCAACGAGCTCAGCGGTGTCACCTCGCTCGGCTTCAGGATCACGCTGTTGCCGGCCGCGAGCGCCGGGATGCAGTCACCGAACGAGTTGGCGATGGGGTAGTTCCAGGGCCCGATCACTCCGACCAGTCCGATCGGCGCGTAGCGGATGATCAGCTTCTTGCCGGCCGCGACCGGGTTGTTCCACGACGGGACGCGCTCGTCGGCGAGGTACTTCGGCGCCTCCTTGGCCCAGAACCCGAGCGCCGACACGGTGTAGCCGAGGTCGGCCAGCTGGGCGTCCTCGTGGGTCTTGCCGGTCTCGGACACGACCACGCCGATGATCCGGTCGGCGTTGTCGAGCATCCACTTCTGCGCACGCCGAAGCACCCGCCCCCGTTCCTCGAAGCCCATCGCTTCCCACCCGGACTGAGCCGCGCGGGCGCGGGCGGCAAGAGTGTCGAGCTCGTCGGACCCGAGTATCGGAACCGTCGTGAGCGGGTCGCCCGTCGCCGGGTTCTCGACCGAGATCGAGGCGGCTGCCGAACCACCGTTGGCGTCTGACGAGGTCCGCTGAGTGGCGCTCGCCATTCGTTACCTCCTTGTTGCGCGTGAGAGAGCGGCCAAGGCTAGCCGAGCTGCGGCCGGGCGGCCAATCGGGCCGCCTCCCATGACCGAGCCACGCGGTCGAACAGATCGAAGGCGCGATCGCGAGCCCCGGGCGCGTGGCTTTCGACCTCGCGCTCCAACCGCGGTTCGTCGATGCCGAATGACGCGAGCCTGGCCCGCGCGCTCTCGATCCATCCCCTCGCGAGCTCGGCGTCGGCCTCGGGGTGAAACTGCAATCCGATGCTCGTCCCGCACGCGAACGCGATCGTCTCGGGGTCGCCGCCGGCGAGCAGCCGGCCTCCGGGGGGCAGCGCGAACCTGTCCTCGTGCCAGAGCAGCCACGGCCCCGGAGTGATCAGCTCCGGATCGACGCTTTCGATCTCGCGCCAGGTCACCTCGGCGCGCGGCGCCGGCGAGACGATGCCGCCGAGCGCCTTGGCGAGCACCTGGCCTCCGAAGCAGATGCCGAGGATCGGGACGGCGCGCTCGTGGGCGGCCGCGAGGAACTCCACCTCGCGCGCGATCCATTGATCGGGCGAACCCTGGACCGAGGACTCCGAGCCGAGGCTGACGACCGCCTCGACCTCCTCGGGCGCGGGCCAGGGCCGAAGGTGCCGCACCGCGACCACGTCGAGCCGATGGCCACGGCTCCGCGCCCAGTCGGCAAGCAGCCACGCGGGCACGTCCGAGTCGTGCTCGAGGACCAGGATCCGCATCGCCCCCGGCTCCTGCCGCAGTGCCCGCCTCGGTCTAGGAGGCGGGATCGAGCTCGATCGACTCGATCACCGGAGGGTCGACCGGACGGTCTTGGGCGCCCGTCGGCAGGCCCTCGATCGCCTCGACCGCGTCCATGCCCGCGGTCACCCTCCCGAAGACCGTGTGCTTGCCGTCCAGCCACGGGGCGCTGTCGGTCGTGACGATGAAGAACTGCGACCCGTTCGTGTTCGGCCCGGCGTTTGCCATCGCCAGCACCCCCCGCACGACCTTGTGGTCGTTGATCTCGTCCTCGAACGTGTACCCCGGGCCGCCGGTGCCGGTTCCTTCCGGGCACCCTCCCTGGACCATGAAGTCCGGGATCACGCGGTGGAAGATGACTCCGTCATAGAAGCCGTCGCCGGCGAGCTTGCGGAAGTTCGCGACGGTCCTGGGGGCATCGTCGTCGAACAGTTCGAGCGCGATCGTGCCCTGGCTTGTGTTCATGTTGGCTGTGCTCATCCAGCCGAGACTATCTGGCCCCGGCGCGGGCGGCGGCGCGACCCCGGGGGCGGCGCGACCCGGGCCGGCGCTTACCCCTCGGGGCGGCGTTTACCCCGGGGCGGCGTTTACCCGGGGGCGCGACCCGGGGGCGGCGCGACCCGGGGGCGGCGCGACCCGGGGGCGGCGCGCACCCGTGCGCGCCGCCCCCACCCTGCGCCCCTACCGGCTTGCTAGTTGTTGCTCTGCGTCGCGACCGCGTTCAACGTGCTCTGGACGGCGACGGCCGGGTCCGGCGTCGTCGGCGTTGCCGCCGCGTGGACGCAGTCGACGCGCGCGGTTCCCTGCGGTGACGCAACCGTGGCCGGGAACGTCATCGGGATCGCGACCGTCTGGGTGTGGCCGCCCGCGCCGACCTCGATGCTCACGGTCCGGCTCTGGCTCGAGCCGCTGGCGGCCGACAGGGTGCAAGTGACCGACACCTGCTGGCCGGCGGACGTGGTGGCCGGGTTGATCGTCGCGTAGGAGTTGGCGTTCAGCAGGTAGTTGCCCGCGGGCAAAACCTTGCTGACGACGGTGGTGGATGTGGTCCCGACAGTGGTCGAATCCGAGGAGGCACCGAACTGCGGCGGCAGGGTCGAGTGGCAGGTGACCTTGCCCGACTGCGCGACCGTGTTGATCGCCGAGTTGTCGGAGCAGGTGCCGCTGACGCGAACCTGGACCCTGGTCTGGTCGATCCGCTGCAAGCCGATCGTGCGCTGCGCGATCTTCTTGTAGTTGACGGCGTTGTTTCTGATCTTGGCGTTGCTCACCGCGCCATTTCGAAGCTGGTTGGTTCCCACCGAGTTGTCCGGGATCGAGACAGCCGCATAGCCGACGCCGCCCAGCGCGACGAACAGCGCGACAAGCGAGATCGCCATCGACGCCGTGGGACGACGCCGGAAGAGCGATTTCATACGCATCGCGTTACCTCCGTAAGTGTTGCCTCCGGCCCCGCGGCCGGCCTGTGCAATCTGACAACACGAGGCGGCGACCGGAGTCGCGGATGAGTCAGGGGGCTGACCGCCGGCGGCTCGACGCTCAGGTGCGGGCCGGCTCCAGCCGCAGAGGCTGGCCGTGGATTTCGGTGCCGTTGACGCGCTCGACGATCCGTTGGGCCTGACGCTCCGGGACCTCGACGAACGAGAACCGCTCGAGCACGCGGACGTTGCGCACGGCCTCGCCATCGAGGCCCGTGGCCGCCGTGATCGCGTGGATGATGTCCGACGGCTCGAGCCCGGCGGCGCGGCCGGCGGCAATGATCAGCTTCGTGGCGGGCCCGTCGCTGTCGGGAGACAGCCGCGGCTTGGAGTGCCGGCGCGGCCGCGGGATCACCGGCGTCGGGGCCACGTGGGCGTCCTTGACCCACGGGGCGAGCTTGACGCCGGCGTTCTTTTCGATCGCTTGGATCTCGCGCCGCTGGTTGCGCTCGAAGAACGTGATCGCGCGACCGCTGCGCCCGACGCGCCCGGTGCGGCCAATGCGGTGCACGTACACATCCGGCGAGGTCGGCACGTCGAAGTTGATCACGTGCGAGACCCCCGTGATGTCAAGCCCGCGTGCGGCGACGTCGGTCGCGACCAGCAGCGGCAGCCGCCCGTCCTTGAACGAGATCATCACCCCGTCGCGGGCGCCCTGTGTCATGTCCCCATGCAACGCCTTGACGTTCATGCCACGGTCACGGAGGGTGCGATACAGCTGGTCGCAGCGGATCTTCGTGCGGACGAACACGATCGCCTGCTCGGGGCGCTCGGCCTCGAGCACCTCGACCAGCTGGTCGGCCTTTTGGCCGCGCCCGACCTCCAGCGCGAACTGCTCGACCGTGTCGACGGTCAGCGTCGCCGCGGCGACCTTGATCGTCACCGGATCGAACATGTACCGCTCGGCCAGATGCCTGATCGCGGGCGGCATCGTGGCGGAGAACAGGGCCGTCTGGCGGCTCGACGGCGTCAGCGAGAGGATCCGCTCGACGTCCTCGAGAAACCCGAGGTCGAGCATCTCGTCTGCCTCGTCGAGAACCACGAACCTGCATGCGTTGAGCAGCAGCGCGTGTCGCGAGATCAGGTCCTTGACGCGGCCGACGGTGCCGACGACGATATGGCCGCCCGCGCGCAGCTGAGCCGTCTGGGACCTGATCGGAGCGCCTCCGAACACCGCCACCACGTCGACGCCCTTGCGGCGCCCGTAGGTACGCAGCGCCTGGGTGACCTGGATGCAGAGCTCGCGGGTCGGCGTCAGCACGAGGCCCTGCACCTCGTGCTCGCGCGGATCGACGTACTGGAGCATCGGCAGACCGAACGCCGCCGTCTTGCCGGAGCCGGTCTGCGCCTGGCCGATCACGTCCAGTCCCTCGAGCAGCGGCGGAATCGCCTCCTCCTGAATCGGGCTTGGTGCCTCATAGCCGACATCGCGAATCGCGTCGAGGATGTTGGAGTCAAGCCGCAGGTCGGCAAACGTCGTCATCGCAACGGACGATAGACGGCCGCGGGCAGGTTGGCCGGGCAAAGCGCCCGCCGAGGGGAGCCGACTCCGCGCGGGCGGGGCGCCGGCTTGACAAACATTACTTCGGGCCCTAATCTTTCGGTACCGGGATAGTTTCCTAGCCAAATCACAAGCCGAGCATGCCCGCAACATCAACCGATCGCATCGACGCGTACGTGTGGCGCGTCAGCGCCGTCGTGATCGTCGGCTCGATCATGTCGATCCTCGACACGACGATCGTCAACGTCGCGCTCGACACGCTGGGGCGCGAGCTGCACAGCACGATCGCCCAGATCCAGTGGGTGGTGACGGGCTACATGCTGGCGCTCGCGGCGGTGATCCCGGTCACGGGGTGGGCGGCGCGCCGGTTCGGCGCCAAGCGCGTCTATCTGGTCTCGCTGGTTCTGTTCACGCTGGGCTCGGCCCTCTGCGGGCTGGCGACGTCGACCACGGAGCTGATCCTGTTCCGCGTGATCCAGGGCCTCGGCGGCGGCATGATCCTCCCGATCGGGCAGCTGATGATGGCCGAGGCGGCCGGACCCAAGCGGATGGGACGCGTGATGAGCATCGTCGCGGTCCCGGCGATGCTGGCGCCGATCCTCGGCCCCACGATCGGGGGCCTGATCCTCGACAACATGAGCTGGCGCTGGATCTTCTACGTCAACGTCCCGATCGGCTTGATCGCGGTGATCGCGGCCCTGAGAATCCTCCCCACCGTCAAGCCCCAGCCGGCCGGCGCGCTTGACTACCGAGGCCTTGCGCTGATGGCGACCGGGCTGCCGCTGCTGACCTACGGGCTGGCCGAGATCGGCACGACAGGCAGCTTCACCGCGACCAAGGTGGTCGTCCCGATCCTCCTGGGCCTCGCGTTGGTCGCGGCGTTCGCCGTCCACGCGCTCCGCATCCCCAACCCGCTGCTGAACTTGCGCCTGTACCGTCGCCCCACGTTCTCCTCGGCGTCGTTTGCGATGTTCTGCCTCGGCGCGGCACTGTTCGGCGGAATGATCCTGCTGCCGCTCTACTGGCAGGGGATCCGCCACGAGAGCGTCGTCGACACGGGCCTTCTGACCGCGCCGCAGGGGCTCGGGATGGCGGTCATCATGCCGCTCGCCGGCAAGCTCTCAGACCGTCTCGGCGGCGGCCCCCTCGCCCTGTTCGGGGTGATCGTGACCACGCTGGCGACGATCCCGTTCGGGATGATCGGAGCGCACACGTCGATCCTGTACCTGTCGGTGGCGATGTTCGTGCGCGGCGTCGGCATCGGGTTCGCGTTCATGCCGGCAATGGCCGCGGCGTTCGCCGCGCTCGATCGCACCGAGCTCTCCGACGCCACGCCGCAGCTGAACGTGCTGCAACGCGTCGGCGGCTCGATCGGCACCGCCGTGCTCGCGGTCGTGCTTCAGCGCGCACTGGAGGGCGCGCACACGCTGGACGCCCAAGCGGCTGCCTACGGAACCGCGTTCTGGGCATCGGCGGGACTGACCGCCCTCGCGATCGTGCCGTGCATCATCCTCGTCCGCGCCGAGCGCCGGGCCCGCGCCGAAAAGGCTGCCGCGGGCGCCGACGCGGATTCGATGGCCGAGGTGATGGCGGCATGAGCCCGAAAGCGACACGGCAGCTCATGGCCGTGGATCCCGCGGCGGTCGAGCCCAAGCCCGTGGCGGTCGAGCCTGAGCCGGTGGCGGTCGACCCGGAGCCCGCCGATCCCGGCGAGCAGCTTGCCCGCTCGTTCAAGGCTTCGATGGCCGCGGTCCGCCGCCTGCGCGGACGCGAGTCCCACCGCCCCGACGAGCTCTCAGACGCGCAATACAGTCTGCTGTTCTGCCTTCGCGCGCACGCGGACCTGCCGAGCAGCGAGCTCGCGATCGCCGCCGACCTGAGCCCCGCGAGCGCAACCGAGATGCTGGACGGCCTCGCCGCGGGCGGCCTCGTCACACGCGAGCGCTCGCAGCGGGACCGGCGCGTGGTCCTGACCTCGCTGACCGATCGCGGCCGCCGCCTGGTCGAGGAGCGCCGGGCGCGCTACGAGCCGCGCTGGCGAGCGGCGCTCGCCGAGTTCAGCGATCGAGACCTCGCGGTCGCCGCCATGGTTCTCGATCGTCTGCGCGGCCTGTTCGACGAGTTGGCGGCCGAGCGAGGCGAGAGCGCGGTCAGGCGCGACCGCACCGCCTAGCTCTACCTCCGGCGACGGCCTCGCGATCAGCCGGGAGTCAGGACGCCGTCCAGATGCGCGGGGCCCCTCGACGCGCCGCGCACAGAGAACCGGACGCCACCGCCGAGCGGATGCTCTGCGAACAGCACGCTCGACGGAAGCGGGATCGGCTTGCGAAACGTGACCTCGACGGTGAACCGGTCACCGAGCCGCGGACCGAGAGCCGCGAGGCAGCGCGCCTTGGTCCACATCCCGTGCGCGATCGCCGTCTGAAACCCGAACGGCTTGGCGCTCAGCGGATGCATGTGGATCGGGTTGAGATCGCCCGACACCGCGCCATAGCGGCGGCCCAGATCGCCGGGCAGCGTCCAGGTGGCGGTGGCCGGGAGCACATTCGCGGAGGTGCGGTCGTCGCGGCGCGATGCGCCGGGGCGATCGCTGCCACTCCCGGCCTCCCCGCGCTTGGTGCGATTTCCGATGTTGCCCCGATCGCCGCCTTCCGCGCCACCGTCGCCGCGCCGCAGGTTCGTCGCACGCTCCTCCCACACCAGCTCATCCCCGACTCGCGCCTGCGAACAGAGCGAGAACCGCCGACCGAGCGGATGGGACTCCAGCGGCGTCGCCCACACCCGCAGCGACACCCGCTCGCCGATCCGGACGGCGCGGTGCTGGGTGATCTGGTTGGCGATGTGCACCAACCAGATTGCCGGCAACGGAAAGCTCCCGTCGGTCATCAGCGACAGCTGCAGCGGGAAAGCAAGCACGTGGATATATGTCGCGCTCACCATGTCGCTCAGCGGGTAGCCGCAGACGCGGTCATATGCGATGACGCGGTCGCGGTCGACCGGCACGTCGTCGAGCGCGAGCGTGAGGTCGGGAACTTCGCGCCCGCCTCCCGGCACCAACGGCAGCCGCGAAGCGCCTGGGAGCAGGGCAGCGCCGGCGCGGACGAACATCGGCAGCAGCGCGGGGGATCCGCTCAGGTGGCGATCGGTCATAGGTTCATGCTCCGATCAAGCTCTGTCCGCACACGCGCACGACGTTCCCGTTGACGCCGGCGGAGGCCGGGTGAGCGAACCAGGCGATCGTCTCGGCGACGTCGACCGGGAGACCGCCCTGGGCGAGGCTGTTCATCCGGCGACCGGCCTCGCGCGTGGCCATCGGCATCGCCGCCGTCATCCCCGTCTCGATGAAGCCCGGGGCGACCGCGTTGATCGTGGCCCCATGCTCGGCAACCGCCGAGGCGTATGCCTCGACGATCCCGATCATCCCCGCCTTCGAGGTCGAGTAGTTCGCCTGGCCGGCATTGCCGGCGATCCCGCTGATCGAGGAGACGCACACGATTCGCCCGTTCTCGCGCAGAGCCTCGCGGTCGAGCAGCCGGCGGGTGATCCGCTGCGGCGCGAGCAGGTTGACACCGATCACGGTCCCCCAGAGGTCCTCGGCCATCCGCCCGAGCGTCTTGTCGCGGGTGACGCCGGCGTTATGCACGACGACGTCGACGCCCCCGTGGGCATCGAGCAGGTGCGAGGCGATCGTCGCGGGAGCATCGTCATCGGTGATGTCGAGCGCCAGGTGGGAGCCTCCGATCCGCGCCGCGACCGCGGCGACCTCGTCGCCGGCGGCGGGCACGTCGAGGCAGATCACATGCGCGCCGTCGCGTCCCAGCACCTCCCCGATCGCCTCGCCGATCCCACGCGCGGCGCCGGTCACCAGCGCAACCCTTCCGCTCAGCGGCCTCTCCCAGTCAAGGCCGCCGATCGCCGCGGTCGCGCTCCCGATCCGGACCGCCTGACCGGACACGTAAGCCGACTTCGGCGACAGGAAGAACCGGAGCGTCGACTCGATCTGATCCTCGGCGGACGGCTCGACGGAGAGCAACTGGGCGGTGGCGCCGCGCCTGATCTCCTTGCCGATCGATCGCACCAGACCGTCGAGCGCACGCTGTGCAATCGCCTCGTCTCGGCCCTGGCAGCTCTGAGGCGGCGTGCAGAGCACGATCACTCGTCCGCACGTGCGAATCCGGCGGATGGCCGGCGAGAAGAAGTTCCAGGCGTCCCGCAGCGCCTCGCTGTCCCCGATCCCGCTCGCATCGAACACCAGCGCCTTGAACGTCTGCGCCGTCGGCGCCGATTCCGGCGAGAAGACCTCGGCGCCGAGCGTGCCTAGCACGGACGCCGCCGCGTCCGCGAGCCGCCCACCGCCGCCGGCCGCTCCGAGCAGCACGGGCCCGGTGATGACCCCCTGGCCGCGCTCGTAGCGCTCGAGCGGCACGGGATTGGGGAGCCCGACCTGCCTGGCGACGATCCGCCCGATCGGCATGTTGACGAGCTGCTGATACCGGTCGCTCATCTACCCGGCCTCCATGATCGCGGTGACCCCCAGTCCCCCGGCCGCACAGATCGAGATCGCGCCGCGGCCCGAGCCGCGCTCGTGCAGGAGCTTGGCCAGCCCCGCGACGATCCGCCCGCCGGTGGCGCCGAACGGGTGGCCGGCACCGAGCGAGCCGCCGCGGACGTTGAGCTTGTCGCGGTCGATCGCGCCCAGCGGCTGCTCCAGCCCGAGCCGGTCGCGGCTGTATGCGGGGTCCTCCCACGCCTTCAGAGTGCACAGCACCTGCGAGGCAAACGCCTCGTGGATCTCGTAGAAGTCGAAGTCGCGCAGCGCCAGCCCCGCTCGATCGAGCATCTTCGGCATCGCGTACGTCGGCGCCATCAGCAGTCCCTCGCGTTTGTGGACGTGGTCGACCGCCGCCGTCTGGGCGTGGGTCAGGTACGCCAACACCGGCAGCCCGTGCTCGGCGGCCCACCGATCGCTTGCCAGCAGCACGGCCGAGGCGCCGTCGCTCAGCGGCGCCGAGTTGCCCGCGGTCATCGTGCCGGCGGGGCCGCCGAACGCCGGCTCGAGCTTGGCCAGCTTCTCGGGGGTGGAGTCGGGACGAAGGTTCTGGTCGCGTTCGAGCCCGAGGAAGGGCCGCACCAGGCCGTCGAGGAATCCGTTATCGTAGGCGGCCGCGAGCTTGCGGTGGCTGTCGGCGGCGAGCTCGTCCTGCTCCGCCCGTCCGATCCCCCACTCGCGGGCCGTGATCGCCGCGTGCTCGCCCATCGACAGGCCGGTGCGCGGCTCGGCGTTGCGCGGGATCTCGGGGACGATCTGCTGGGGCCGGATCCGAGCGAGGGCCCTCAGCCGCCGCGCGTTGGACGTCGCCCGGTTGAGCGCCAGCAGCGCCCCGCGCAGGTCCTCGTTGAGCGCCAGCGGCGCGTCGGAGGTGGTGTCGACGCCACCCGCGATTCCGGACTCGATCTGCCCGAGAGCGATCTTGTTGGCGACGAGGATCGCCGCCTCGAGCCCGGTGCCGCAGGCCTGCTGGACGTCATAGGCGGGCGTCTCGGGAGAGAGCCTGGATCCGAGCACGCTCTCGCGGGTCAAATTGAAGTCGCGGCTGTGCTTGAGCACGGCGCCGGCGGCGACCTCGCCGAGGACCGCGTCGCGCAGCTCGAACTTGTCGGCCAGAGCGTCGAGCGTGGCGGTCAACATGTCCTGGTTGGAGGCCTGCGCGTACGGGCCGTGGCGCCGCGCGAACGGAATCCGGACGCCACCTAGCACGGTGACGCGGCGGACGCTTGAGTTCATCTGGACCGCTCCTGAATCGCTTGGTGCTCCCCACCGTAAATACCGTCGCATTCGAGCCGCCTCGGTGCGAGCGTATTTACCGCGGGAAGCACTTAGTTACGGCGGTGTAGCTTAGGTGCTGCGATCGGATCCGGTCGCGGTCGTGAACGCGCCCCCGCCGATCACCCGGCGCAGCGCCCGCGCTGCCAGCAGCCGCGCGGCCGCGGCCAGGAAGTACGGCCGCGGGACGTAGCGCTCGGGCTTGCCGCCGGGGCCCGCCTCGACGATCGCTTCGGCCACCTTCTCGGGCCTCGAGACGATCCACCTGGTGATCGGCCTGGCCATGATCTCCGCCGCCGGAAAGCCCTCGGTGGCTACGAATCCGGGGAGCACCAGGCCGACGTGCACGCCGTGCTCGCGCTCCTCGAGGTAGAGAGCGTCGCTCCACCCGACGAGCGCGAACTTGCTCGCCGAGTACCCGCCGGCGTTGGGCCTGGACAGGCGTGCGGCCGTGCTCGCGATGTTGACGATGCAGACGCGACGGTCGCTGCCGGGAGCCCCCGATGCTCGCAGCAGCGGCAGCAGCGACTCGGTCAACCGCACCGGCGCCTCGAAGTTGAGCCTCATGTGCGCGCCGACGTTCGCCCAGCCGGTCTCGCCAAAGCCCCCCCGCCAGGAGGCGCCGGCGTTGTTGACGAGCATGTGCAGCTCGCCGCTGTCGTGCTCCACCGCTTCGCGCACGGTCGCCGGCGCGTTCTCGGCGGTGAGGTCGACGGCGATCGCGGTGGCGTTGCCGAGCTCGTCGGCGAGCGCTTGCAACCGCTCCTCGCGCCGCGCCACGAGGAACAGGCGCGCCCCCGGCTCGCGCGCGAGCCGCCGCGCGGTCGCCTCGCCGATGCCGGATGAGGCGCCGGTGATCACCGCTACGAACCGTTGCGCCATGGTGCGCAGCCTATCCCGGCGTCTTTCCGAAACGGGCCACTTAAGCCGGCTGCTCGCTTGGCGCGACGCCCGCGGCGAGCGCACCGCCGGGACAGTCGGCGCAGCGCACGCGACCGCGGGGGTTGACGATCCCGATCAGGGCGACGATGCCGCCGAGGATCGCCAGTCCGGACGCGATCCCCATGCCGAGGCGAAACGAATGCACCGATGCGTCGACGAGTGCGACGTGGACGGTGGCACGCTCGGCGCCCGGAACCGCGGTCGCGTCGATGACCAGCGGCCGCGAGCGGGCCGTCGCGACCGCGGCGCGAGCCGCTGGGCTAAGCGTTTGACGGCTGAGGTCATGGTCGAGCCGGCCCGCGAAGCTGCCCGCGACAACCGCGCCCAGCGCGGCGATCGCAAGCAGGCCGGCGACCCGCGAGACCGCGTTGTTGACACCGCTCGCCACCCCGGAGTGGCCGGGCTCGACCGATGAAAGGACCGTCGCGGTCAGCGGCGCGACGGTCGCGGCGAGGCCGAGGCCGAACACCAGCACCCCGGGCAGGACCTGCGTCAGGTAGTCGGCGTTCGCATCCGTGCGCGCGAGCAGCAGCAGGCCCAGGCCCGCGACGATCGGGCCGCCGCCCATGAACAGGTGCGGCCCCATGCGGTCGGCGAGCATCCCGAATCGCCGTGACAGAAAGAACACGACGATCGTGATCGGCAGCAGCGACAGGCCGGCCTCCAGGGGGGTGTAGCCGCCGACCTGCTGCAGGAACAGGACCAGAAAGAACGTCGCCACCCCGAGGCCGCCGTAGAGCGCGAGCGTGGTGAGGTTGCCGACCGCGAAGTTGCGGATCTTGAACAGACCGAGGGGCATCATCGGCTCGCGGCTTCGCCGTTCCCACCCGAGGAACCCGCCGAACAGCAGGATCCCCCCGACCAGCGGGACGGCCACTCGCGGATCGCCCCAACCGTATGTCGGTTGCTCGATCAGCGCGAACACGGGACCGCCGAGACCGAGCGCACACAGCGCGGCGCCAACGACATCGACGTGTCCGGGATTGCGGCGGTCGCTCTCGAGTCGGGTCAGCAGCCACAGCGTGATCGCGACCGGGAGCAGGTTGATCGCAAAGATCCAGCGCCACGACGCGACCTGGATCAGGGCGCCGCCCCCGAGCGGCCCGATCACCGTGGCGACGCCGGTCCACGCCGTCCACGTCCCGATCGCGCCGGACCGCTCGCTCTCGTCGAAGGTGTCCATGATCAGCGCAAGCGTGCTCGGCACGAGCAATGCGCCGGCGATCCCCTGGAGCGCGCGCGCGCCGATCAGAAAGCCGTTGCTCGGCGCCAGCGCGCACAACATCGAGCACAGGCCGAAGCCGATCAGTCCCGCCGAGAACACCCGCCGCCGTCCCAACAAGTCGCCGAGCGATCCCCCGACCAGCAGCAACGAGGAGAGGGTCAGCAGGTACGCCTCGACGACCCATTGCTGGTCGGCGAGGTTGCCGTGGAGGTCGCGTCGGATCGAGGGGAGCGCGACATTGACGACCGTGCCGTCGAGGAACACGATCCCCGACCCGAGGATGCTCGCCACCAGGACGATGCGCTTGGTGCTCACATCGCCAGCGTAGTCGTCGTCCCCGGGGCGCCCTATCCGGCCCCCTGGGAGAAGACCGAGTTGGGCTCATAGCCCGCGAAGCTGACGCTGCGAGCGAAGGGGAGGTTGGTCTTGACGATCACGCAATAGGTGCGGTCGCGGCGGTCGCTGTGCACGCAGGTGCGATAGATGCTCCCGGGCTGGATCGCGAACGTGCTGACGAACCGGAGGTTGCGGCGAAACTCCGCCGGCGCCCGATCGCCGATCCACGCCTGCGCGCGCGCGATCGCGTCCTCCATCATGCTGCGGTGGGCGACGAGCGTGGGGCGATGAGCGAGCCCCGCGATCAGCAGCGCCGCCGTGACGACGGCGATCACCGTCGTCCCGGCGTAGTCGCGCGCGACGATCGCGGGGAGGTCGGCGCGAAAGCGCCTGAAGGCGGCCCCGAGCGGGCGCGAGAGGAGCAGCACGGCGATCAGGTTCAGCACCCCCGCGACGAGGCCGGCGCCGACCAGCGACTGGCTCTCGCCGGCCGGCGGGAGCAGGTGCCCGACAACCGCGTCGGCCAACGTCAGGGCAATGAACGCCGGCCACAGCCAGGCGCCGCGCCGTCGCCAGCGCATGCGGTGCAGCCAGGCACCGTCCATGCTTTAAGCGTAGTCGCGCCGGGGTTGACGGGCCGGGCGGTGGAGTAAGCTCGGGGCTGCCCGATCGAGGCCGAACCGGCGATCCCGGGGCGGCTCGAGAAGAGGGTCGGACGGAGATCCCGCGTTGACCCACGGACGAAAGGTAGAGCGCACAGATGGCTACCCACATGGCTGAGCCGACCGTCGGCGGAGCCGAAATCGCGACCGAGCATCTGACGCTCGACGACCGCATCTGGCTGCTGCGAGCGATGCTGCTGATGCGCGGACTCGAGCAGCGGGCGATGACGCTGTATCGACAGGGCCGGGTCCCGGGCTCGTTCTATGACGGCTTCGGGCAGGAGGCGGTGTCTGCGGGAGCGGCGTTCGCGATGGCGGCCGAGGATCGCCTCTGCATCCTGCACCGCGATCTCGCGGCGCACATCATCCGCGGCGTTACGCCGGCCCGGATCCTCGCCCAGTACATGGGCCGCGCCGCCGGCATCACCACCGGCCGCGACGGCAACGTCCACTTCGGCGACCGCAAGCTTGGCTGCGTCGGCATGGTCTCGATGCTGCCCGACATGATGCTCGTTGCGACGGGAATGGCGATGGCCTTCAAGATCCGGGGGGAGCGCCGTTGTGCGCTGACCTGGTTCGGCGACGGCTCGACCTCCCGAGGCGATTTTCACGAGGCGATGAACTGGGCGGGCGTCCAGAAGCTGCCGGTCGTGTTCGTGCTCGAGAACAACCAGTACGCCTACTCGACGCCGCTTGACAAGCAGTTCGCGGTCGATCCGGTCGAGCGCGCGTCGGCGTACGGGTTCACCGGCGTGACGGTCGACGGCAACGACGTCGAGGCGATGTTCGAGACCACCCGCGCCGCACGCGAGCGGGCCGTGGCGGGCGACGGGCCGACACTGATCGAGGCTGTGACGATGCGGATGCACGGCCATGCCGCGCACGACGACATGAAGTACGTGCCCAAGGAGCAGGTCGAGGAGTGGCGCAAGCGCGACCCGGTGGAACGCCAGGAGAGCCGGCTGCGCGAGCTCGGCGTCGACGTCGACGCGCTCCGCGCCTCGATCCGCGCGGAGATCGAGGCCGCCGCCGACGAGGCGCTGTCCTCACCGATGCCCGATCCACGCGACGCGGCGACGGGTGTCTTCTGTGAGGGCGAGGCGGAGCCGCTGGGAGACGGGATTGCGCGCTGGAGCGGCTTTGAGCGCAAGAAGGTTTCCTGATGGCGACGCTGACGTATTTGCAGGCGATCTCCTCGGCCCTGCTCGACGAACTGCGTGCCGACGAGCGCGTGCTGATGATGGGCGAGGACATCGGCGTGTTCGGTGGAGCGTTCAAGGTGACCGATGGGTTCATCGAGGAGTTCGGGCCCGATCGCGTGATGGACACGCCACTGGCGGAGTCCGGGATCATCGGGACCGCGATCGGCGCCGCCGTCGTCGGCATGCGCCCGGTGTGCGAGATGCAGTTCTCCGACTTCATCTCATGCGGCTTCGATCAGCTTGTGAACGTCGCCGGCAAGATGCACTACCGCCAGGACCTGGCGGTGCCGATCACGGTACGTCTGCCGTCGGGTGGCGGTTTCTCGGGAGGCCCGTTTCATTCTCAGAACCCGGAGGCCTGGTTCATGCACGCGCCGGGGATCAAGGTCGTGGCGCCCGCGACCGCGGAGGACGCCAAGGGCCTGCTGCACGCCGCGATCCGTGACCCCAACCCGGTCTGCTACATGGAGCACAAGCACCTCTACCGGCGGATAAAGGGCGACGTTCCCGCGGGGGTCTACGAGACCCCGATGACCGCGCGGGTGGCGCGACCGGGGAGCGACCTCGTGGTGGTCACCTACGGGGCGATGGTCCACACCGCGCTGGAGGCCACCGAGGACATCGACGGGGCGTCGGTCGAGGTGCTCGACCTGCGATCGCTCGTGCCCCTCGACACCGACGCGATCCTCGATTCGGTCGCCCGCTGCTCGAAGGTGGTCATCGTCGACGAGGCGAACGGCACCTGCGCGGCCGGGGCGCAGGTCGCGGCCGTCATCGCCGAGCGGGGTTTCGAGGACCTCGACGGCCCGGTGGTTCGGGTCGCCACGCCGGACGTCCCGATCCCGTTCTCGCCGCCGCTCGAACAGGCCGTGCTTCCTTCCGTCGACCGCGTCAGGGAGGCGTGCCGTGAGCTCCTCGCGTACTAGCGCCGGCGCCCCCGGCGCGGCGGCGGATGCTGCGACGATGGTCGACGTCACGATGCCGCAGATGGGCGTGTCCGTCGCCGAGGGGACGATCGTCGCATGGCGCATCGAGGTGGGCGACCGGATCGCGGCCGACGAGACGATCTGCGAGATCTCCACCGACAAGATCGACACCGAGGTGCCGGCGCCGGTTGATGGCGTCGTGGCCGAGATCGTGGTGCCGGTCGACACGACCGTGACTGTCGGGACGGTGCTGGCGCGGATCGCGGCGGGGGCGGGCGCCCCGGGCGCGCCGGCAGTCGGACCGACGCCGGCGGATGCACCCACTCCGGAATCCTCCACCGCTCCGGAATCCTCCACCGCTCCGGAATCCTCCACCGCTCCGGAATCCTCCACCGCTCCGGAATCCTCCACCGCTCCAGAATCCGCCACCGCTCCAGAATCCGCCACCGCTCCGGAATTCTCCACCGCCGCGAGCGATGCGCCCGAATCCGGTGCATCGCGGCAGGACGACCGCAGCCGGGAGACGCCGCAACGCAGCAACGGCGCCGGCGCGGCGACCGGCGACCGCCGGCGCTACTCCCCGGTGGTCCAGCGCATTGCCTCCGAGCACGGGGTCGACCTGTCACAGGTGGAGGGCACTGGACGTGGCGGCCGCGTCCGCAAGCAGGACGTGCTCGCCCACCTCGAGACCGGTGGGATCGAGGCCGGCCGAAGCGCAGAGCCGCCGCTGCACATCGAGAGCCCGTACCGGCCCGAGCCGGCGCCCGCGGCGCCGGTGGCGACGCCCGCGCCATCCGCGCCGGCGGTGCCCCCTCCGGCGCCGGCGATCGCCGCAGACGGCGGCCAGCTCTCGCGCATGCGCCGGCAGATCGGCGAGCGCATGAAGCGTTCGCTCGAGACCGCTGCGCACTGCACGACGTGGATCGAGGTCGACATGAGCCGAGTGGAGGCGGGGCGAGCGCGCCTCGGCGTGACGGCGCTGGCGTTCGTCGCGCGGGCCTGCATCGACGCGCTGCGCGAGCACCCGGCACTGAACGCGTGGCTCGAAGGCGAGCGCTACACCCGCCACCACGACGTCAACCTCGGAATCGCGGTGTCGCTAGGAGAGGACGGCCTGATCGTCCCGGTCATCGACCGGGCGCACGAGCTGTCGGTCGAAGGCCTCGCCGTCCGGGTCAGGGATCTGGCGCGCCGCGCCCGGGCACGCGAGCTCAAGCCCGACGAGGTCCGCGGCGGCACGTTCACGATCACCAACCCCGGGCAGTACGGATCGATCATGGCGACGCCGATCATCAACCAGCCGCAGGTCGCGATCCTTGACTTCGAGGCGGTCGTGAAGCGGCCCGTGGTGGTGACCGACGCGGACGGCAACGACTCGATCGCGATCCGTCCGATGACGATCCTGGGGCTGAGCTGGGACCACCGCGCGCTCGACGGGGCGCTGTCGGCCCAGTTTCTGGCAGCGGTCAAGCGCCACCTCGAGGGAGTCGTCTCCGGGTAGGCGCCCAGAGTCGCGCCGGGGTGGGCGTCCCGTTCGCCCTCGGGGTCGGCGCCCACAGTCGCCTCGGGTAGAGGCTCTCCGAGTGGGTCTACGATCAGTCTCATGAACGCCAACGGGCCGGAGCTCTGGGTGTGCCACCTCGGCACCGTCGAATACCGCGAGGCGCTGGCGCTTCAGGAGCGCATCCGCGGCGCGCGTCAACGTGACGAGCTGCCCGATGTGCTGCTGACGCTCGAGCACCCCCCCGTGTACACGCGCGGCCGCCGTTCGCGGCCGGGCGAGCTTCCGATGGGTGAGGACTGGTACCGCAGGCAGGGGATCGAGATCGTCCAGACCGACCGAGGCGGCAAGGTCACCTACCACGGTCCCGGCCAGCTGGTCGGCTATCCGATCGTCCGCGTCGACGACGTCGTCGCGTACGTGCGCACGCTCGAGCTGGCGCTGGTCGCGGCCCTTGCCGAGGAGGGGATCCCCGCTCGCGCGCGTCCCGACGAGGGCCCGGACTACACCGGCGTCTGGGTGCAGGACCGCAAGATCGCATCGATCGGCGTTCACGTCGCGCGGGGCGTCACCACGCACGGGTTCGCGGTCAACGTCGAAAACGACCTGCAGCCGTTTCAGTGGATCGTCCCCTGCGGGCTCGACGACGTGGGGATGACCTCGCTGACCAGGGAGATCGGCCTCCGCGCCGGCGCATCGCAACCCGCCGCTGCTCACGGACGCATGAAGTGCTATCGCCGGCGCGCGGCGTTTGCGGTGGCGCAGGCGCTGGGGCGCCGGCAGCGGCTGGTGTCGCGGGCGCGACTGGAGGCACGGACGGGCGTGCTGGTCGCCCAGTAGCGACCGCCGTCTCAATCGCCCAGTAGCGACCGGCGTCCCAGTCGCCCACTGCGACCAGCGTCCTAGGCTATGACTAGTCGCCCAGGAGCGCTGCGACCGTCTTCGCGACCTGCTGGGGGCGGCCTTCGACCTGGCGCTTCGTGGTCCGGATCACCTTCCACCCGGCAGCGGCGAGCCGCTGGTCCTGGCGGCGGTCGTGTTCGAACGCCTGGCGGGTGCGGTGCGTCTTGTAGCCGTCGGTCTCCACGACGAGACGAGCGGCGCGAAAGACGAAGTCCGCACGGACGTATGACGGATCGTCGTCGCAGGGATCGATCCAGGCGTTGACGTCAGGCGTCGGCAGGCCGGCGGTCCGGCACATCGCGAGGAACGCTTCCTCGAGCGGACTCCAGGTCGGAGTCGAGCCGACATAGTGCCCGTCGAGGATGGTCCTCAGACGCTTGGCAGCGGGGCGGGATCCATTTCGCCGCAGCTGATCGCGGAGCGCCCGGCCGTCGAAGACCTCGAGGATGTCCGCCTGGTCGCAGGCACGCTCGATGCCGCGGCGGTTGATCACGTCGGCCAGGTCGAGCAGCGTCCGGGCGACGGTCGTGCACGGGATGCTGTCGACGACGGTGACGTCGTGGGGCGCGAGCGTGGTCGATCGGTGAACGTCGATCCCGGCATGCTCGCGCGGCGAGCGCTGCGGGATCGTGACGTCGATCTTGCTGCGTTCGCTGCGCCTGAGCCCGTGCAGCGCCGCCGCCGAGCGGTGGGACAGGACCGCCCCGGGGCCGCACGCGAAAACGGCTGCGATGAAGCGGCCGTTGCGGCTCAGCAGCTCCCCGGGGACGAGCGCGTAGACGCTGCGGTGGATGCGGTGGAGGCGACCGGCGGCCGTGCGGTGGTGGACTGCGCGGTCCGAGAGCCCGAGGCCACGAAGTTGGTCGAGAGCGACGACGCCATGCTGAGCGGCCGCGAGCGTCGCCAGCGCCTCATCTACCGGAGGTTGGACGCGAAACCCACGATATGTGTCGGTTATACATCCAACGTCGTCGCGGATAGGGCTGAGGCCGGGCATAGCCCCATCGTCCCGCGCGCCGCGTGACATGTGAGCAACGCGCTGCCACAAGTCTGCGCAGCGCTAGCCTTGAGCATGTGGGCAGACACGCCACCCGAGCCCGATCGAACCCCGGCGGCATCGCCAACGTTCTTACCGTGCTGGGCCCCGACGTCCAGCCGCACCGCAGCCGCAAGCCCCCGTGGTTCAAGGTTCCCGCTCCCGGAGGGCCGCGCTACCGCGAGCTGCAGGCGCTGATCAGGTCCGAGAACCTCCACACCGTCTGCCAGGAAGCGGCGTGTCCGAACATCGGCGAGTGCTGGCAGCGGGGCACCGCGACGTTCATGATCCTCGGTGACACGTGCACGCGCCGCTGCGGTTTCTGCAACGTCAAGACCGGCAAGCCGACGTGGAACGACCCGCTCGAGCCCGCCCGGGTCGCTCGCAGCGTGGCGAGGATGGGCCTCAGGCACGCCGTCATCACCAGCGTCGACCGCGACGACCTCCCCGATTACGGCGCCTCCGCGTTCGTCGGCGTGATCCGTCAGGTCCGCCGGCAGGCGCCTCGCTGCAAGGTCGAGGTCCTGACTCCCGACTTCCGGGGCGAGGAGATGCCCCTTGCCAAGGTGGTCGCCGAGCGGCCCGACGTGTTCAACCACAACGTCGAGGTGGTGCCGCGCCTTTATCCGGTGGCCCGCCGCGGCTCCAGGTTCGAGCGCTCGTGCCGGGTGCTGCGCACCGCCAAGGAGATGGCCGGCGACGAAATCGTGACCAAGTCGGGCCTGATGGTCGGTCTCGGAGAGTCATTCGAGGAGATGGTCGAGGCGCTCGGGGTCCTGCGCGAGCACCACGTCCAGGTCCTCACCGTGGGCCAGTACCTGCGCCCGACCGAGAACCACCTGCCGATCGTCCGCTACTGGCATCCCGACGAGTTCAAGGAGCTGGAGCGGGCCGCGTACGCGCTGGGGTTCGAGCATGTCGCCGCGGGCCCGCTGGTGCGCTCCAGCTACCACGCCGATCAGCACGTCCCCCAGGACGAGCCGGGCAGCGGGCCGTTGGCCGCGGGGGTTGCCCACGGCAGCGGCCCGTTGGCCGCGGGGGTCGCCCAGGCATGACCCGGCGCAGCGATCGCCGGCGCAACGGTCGTGGAGCAGCGCGCGCAGGCATGACCCGGCGCCGCCTCGTCGCGATCGCCCTGCTAGTCGTCGTGGCGGCACTGATCCAGGTGCCCGACGCGCTCGCGGCCGCCGGCGGCGGCTCGAGCGGCTTCGGCGGCGGAGGCGGCGGGGGCGGTGGCCGAGGCGCCGGCCTCTACATCCTCATTCAGATCCTGGTCCGGATCGCGATCCTGGGGCACGGCCTCGGCGCGCTGGTTTTGATCGGCCTGTTCCTGACCTGGCTCCTGTTCACGCGCGGGGCCCCCCGGGCCCGCTCGTTCTGGTCGGCGAGGCAGAGCTACGGGCGCGCGGCTCGCGGAAGCACGGCGGTGCGCGAGCGCCGGGTCGCGCTCGCCGCGGCCGAGGCCGCCGAGCAGGATCCCGCGTTTGCGCCCGACGTGGTCAAGCCCGCCGCCGGCGCGCTGTTCAAGGCGGTCCAGGCCGCGTGGGACGCCGGCGACCGCTCCCGTCTGAGCCGGCTGGTGGCGCCCGACCTCTTGAGCGAGTGGGAGCGACGGCTGGATGGCCTGGAGCGCCGAGGCTGGCGTAACCGCGTCGAGCCGCTGGGCGAGCCCCGCATCGGCTACGTCGGCCTCACGCACCGCGGCGACGCCGCCAGCGATCGGGTCGTCGTTCGGATCGAGGCCAAGCTCCGCGACTACGTGGTGGACCGCTCGGGCAACCACATCAAGCGCACGGGGCGGATCGGCGAGACGACGCGCATCCGCGAGTTCTGGACGCTGCGCAAGCGGGGTTCGCGCTGGATCCTCGCATCGATCGAGCAGGGCGCCGAGGGCGCGCACGCGCTGGACGAGCAGATCGTCGCCACGCCCTGGTCCGACGAGCAGTCGATGCGCGACGAGGCCCTGGTCGAGGGCGCCGTCGCCGACGCGGTACCGGAAGGAACCAGCGTCGCGGAGGTCGCAGACCTTCAGTTCGACGGCGACGCCCGCGCGGCGGCCCTGGACCTGAGCCTGGCCGACGGCCGCTTCGCTCCGGACGTGCTCGCGGTCGCCGCGCGGCGGGCGGTCTCGGCATGGTCAGAGGCCGTCGACGGTGACGACGCACCGCTGCGAGCGATCGCGCATCCCAGGGCCGTGCAGGAGCTGCTGCATCCGGGAGATCCCAGCGGCGCGACGCGGCTGGTGGTCCGGGGGCCCCGCGTAACGCAGATCAGGATCGCGGCGCTCGATGCGGCGGCCGTCCCGCCGAAGATGTCGATCGAGGTAGACCTCGAGGGTCGCCGTTACATCGAGGATCGCTCGACCACGGCCGTGATCGCCGGCAGTCAGGCGCGTGAGATGAGCTTCACCGAACACTGGACGTTCGCGCTGGACGGCCCGCCGGCGCAGCCATGGCGGCTCGCCGCGGCCGGCGCGTCCCTCACCCGCGCATAGCGGCGCCTCGGGTCGAGCTGGCCCGCCCGTAGTAGCGCCGCCCTAACCTGAGCCGCGAGTGTTCCCGATCAAGGACAACATCCGCGAGTGTTCCCGATCAAGGACAACATTCCGACGGACCGCTTCCCGTTCGTCACGGTCTCGCTGATCGTCGCCAACGTCGTCGTCTACCTGCTCGCGATCCGGCACGGAGGATCGCTGTTCGGCGGGCCCGACACGCTGGAGATCCTCAAGTACGGATCGATCCCCTACTCGCTGACCCACTCGGGCGCGCACTGCGCCGAGTTCGCCCGGCAGACGCTCGCGGGACCCCAGCCCGTGGGCGTGTTCTGCAACGGCCAGCTGCTCCCGGATGGCCACATCGCACACGTCGGCGCGCCGGGCACGATCCCCGCCTGGGAGACCGTGTTCACATCGATGTTCATGCATGCCTCGATCCTCCACATCGGCGGCAACATGCTGTTTCTGTGGATCTTCGGCAACAACGTGGAGGACTCCATGGGCCCGTTGAAGTTCATCGGGTTCTACCTGCTCGGCGGCCTCGCGGCGCTCGCGCTTCAGGTCGCGATCGACCCCAGCTCGACCGCGCCGACGGTCGGGGCGTCGGGAGCGATCGCCGCGGTGCTGGGCGGCTACATCCTCATGTACCCGCATGCGCGGGTGCTGACCGTGGTCTTCATCATCCTGTTCTTCACCGTGATCGAGCTGCCCGCCGTAGTGATGCTGGGAATCTGGTTCGCCCAGCAGGCGGTGTTCGGAGCCGCAAACCTGACCAACCCGACCGGAGGAGGCGGCGGCGTCGCCTATTTCGCCCACATCGGCGGCTTCGCCTTCGGCATGCTGACGATCCGGCTGCTGGCGAGCAAGCGCAAGGAAGTGCCGCCGCGATATCCCGTTTACTGATCAGTTGCGAGCAATCGTCTTCACGATCGCGCTGCTGTTCATCGTGGGACTCGGGGTGCTGACCGGACTCGACATCGCACACAACGGAGTGACCGTGATCGGAGTTGTCTCCGTGCTGCTGCTCGTGGTAATCATCGTGGGGATCGTGGGAGCGCTCGGACCCCCTCCACGCCGGTGAGCGCGCGCCGGTTCGTGCTGCAGGAAGGGCGATCGCGGCCCGGCGGGCGCCGGCGCGGGCCGCGCCGCCGCCCGCGGCCGGGACGCAGCGGGCGGCCGGGACGCAGCGGCGATCGCCCGCCGCGACGGTGGCCCAGGCGCGTGGGAGCCGCGGTGCTGACGATCGTGATCGCGGCGGCGGTGCTGCTCGGACTGATGGCCCACAAGGCCTCGGACCCGGGTGGTGTCGGCGTCGCGGCGGCCCCGGTCAGGCCGGTCTCGCCGGCGCCGGCGCCGGCCCCGTCCGCGACACGGACGGACTACGCCACCAACCCAGCGCCGGCGGCCGAGCAGATCCGCGGAACGCTCAAGCTGGGCCTTCGCAGCGGACTGCTGTTCGACGTGCACACGGGACTCGTGCTCTGGCAGCGAGATCCGCTGCGGCGGCTGCCGATCGCGAGCCTGACCAAGATGATGACGGCGCTGGTGGTGACCGCGAAGGCAAGGTCCTCGGCAAAGGTGCTGATCACGCGCCAGGCGATCCACTTCTCCGGATCGGGAGTGGGGCTGCTCCCGCTCGGCAAGCGCGTGCCGCTGCGGGCGCTGCTCTACGGCCTGCTGCTGCCGTCGGGAAACGACGCGGCGATCGCGCTCGCACAACACGTCGGGCGGACCCAGACGCGCTTCGTGGCGATGATGAACGCCCGGGCACGTGCGATGGGGCTGCGCTGCACCCGCTTCTCGACCGTCTCGGGGATCGTCGACCGCGGCAACTACTCGTGTGCCATCGACCTGGCGGCTCTCGCGCACGCGATGCTGATGCAACCGCTGCTCGCCAGGATCGTGGCCTCGCGCAGCGCCGTGGTGCCGTTCCCGATCAAGGGCGGCAAGCTCTTTCTCTACAACAACAATCCGCTGCTGATCGTCCGCTATCCGGGGGCCGACGGCGTGAAGACCGGTTTCACCGACGCGTCGGGCCCGTGCCTGGTCGCCGCAGCGCGGCGCGGGCGCACGTGGCTGGGAGTGGTGCTGCTGGACTCGCGCAACCCGGCCGCGCAGGCGCAGCGGCTGCTGAACGCCGGATTCGCCAAGCTCCGGCGCCGCTGAAAAACCAAGCTCCGGCGCCGCCGAAAAAGCAAGCTACCGGCGCGGCTGAAAAACGTTGCGTGGAGCAGGCGTAATCGGGGCATCCTCAGCTGAAAACGGGTGCGTGGAGCAAGAGCAATTCGGGCATCCTCAACTCAGAGCGGTCCAAGCACGATTTACGGAAGGGGCAGATGTCTCGCGTTAGCTATCAAACGATCAAACTCGGCAAGGGCAAGCACTCATCCCCCGACGACGGCGCGTGCGTGATGGAGCTGGCATCGATGCTCGCGGGCGAGTCGTTCACCGACCACCCAACGTCGGTATGCCCGGTGATCGGATCATTTCTGCGGGCTTACAACGACTCGGTCGACGACGAGCGCAGGCAGGATCTCTATGAATACGCCTCCAAGGTCGTGGGAAGCCGGACCTCGGCCGACGTGCAGCGGGCCCGCGCCGAGCACCTGATGGGGTGGGCGCTGCGGTTCCAGCGCGCTCGATGGACGCGGCGGGTCGTGCCCGAGCGCCTTCGCACGCTGGCCCGGCATCGTCATCCCTCGCTGGAGTCGGTGGGTACACACGCCGTACACGCGATTTCCAAGCACAACGACGATACGCACAGGGCGACGCTGCAGGCGATCGACGAACTGCTCGCGATCGGTACGGAGCAGCCACCGGCTCCGGAGCCGGCGGCCCTCGAACGTCCCCGCACCCCGGTTGACGTGACGGTCTGAGTCCAGCGCGCCCGTCAACCGCTGACCGCGCCCGGCTGTCGAGACGGCCGGGCGCCGGACCAGCTCCGGTCTGGAACGGCCGGATCCCGGGAAGAACAGCCAAGATGGCCGTCGATGATCACGTGCGCAATGGCACCACTCAGGTGCTGCTCGATGATCCCGAGCTGGCGCAGCTTTTGCGTGGCGAGCGCCTTGCCGCTGCGTCCCGGGACTGCGTCGCCCAGGAGATCCAGGTACCGGTGGGACCGTGGTCGCCGTCGCAGGACATCGATGGCATGCACGCGGGGATCGGCCTGCTGATTCTCGGCGGCCTGCTCGCGCGCAGGGTGGGTGTCGCGGGGCGGTTCGGCGCCGAGCTGCTCGGCGACGGCGATCTGCTTCGCCCCTGGCAGCAGGAGGACGGGAGCACAACGCTGTCGCACACCGGCAAGTGGAGGGTGCTCCGTCCCACCAGGCTCGCGGTTCTCGACACCGATTTCACCGGGCGCGTCACCCAATACCCCGAGATCGTCTCGACGTTGTTCGGGCGCGCACTGAGAAGATCGCGGCACATCGCCGTGAACATGGCGATCGTTCAGCAGCCCCGGATCGACCTCCGACTCCACATGCTCTTCTGGGAGCTCGCGGACCGGTGGGGGAAGGTGCGCCAGGATGGCGTGCATCTGCCGCTGCACCTGACGCATTCGATGCTGGCCGACCTCGTCGCCGCTCGCAGGCCGACCGTGACCAAGGCGCTCGGAGAGCTGGCCGAGCGCTCCGCGGTGGTCTGGACCGGCGAGGACTGGTTGCTGCCCGGCGATCCGCCCGACGAGCTCGAGACCGCCAGGTCGGCGTCGATCCCGGCGCTGCCGACCTGATCCCACGGTCCGAGTCCGGCCACCGTGACGATCCAGGCCCGGTGACCGCGTAGGCTTGATGGCCCGGTGGAAGCGAACGTGCAAAGCGCGCCGTCCGAGCGAAAGCGCCACGCGCTCGAGCTGTTTTCGGGCCTGCCGGAGCGCTATGACCGGATGGGCGCGATCATGAGCTTCGGCCAGGATCCCCGCTGGCGGCGCGCGCTCGTCGCCGGGATCGATCCCCGGCCGGATCAGCGCGTGCTCGACGTCGCAGCCGGCACTGGGCTGGTGACCGCCGAGCTCGCCCGCCGCGGGGCAGGTCGTGTCGTGGCGCTGGACCAGAGCGAGGAGATGCTGTCCCGTGCCCGAGCGCGTGCGGCGCGCACGCCGGCGCTCGCCGACCGCGTCACGTTCGTCCGAGGCGAGGCGGAGCGGCTGCCGTTTGCCGACGGCGAGTTCGACGCGCTGACATTCACCTACCTGCTGCGTTATGTCGACGACAGGGCAGCGACGATGCGCGAGCTTGCGCGAGTGGTGGCACCGGGAGGGCGGATCGGGATGCTCGAGTTCGGCGTCCCCGGCAACGCGGCGCTGCGGGCCGCGTGGCGCGCGTACACCCGGGTGGGCCTGCCGGCGCTGGGACGGCTGGCCTCGCCGGCCTGGTATGAGGTGGGCCGCTTCCTGGGCCCGAGCATCGAGCGGCTGCAGGGGCAGCAGCCCGACCTCCCCGGCTTGTGGCGGAGGGCCGGGATCGACGGCGTCCGCGAGCGGCGGGTGAGCTTCGGCGCCGGCCTGCTGATGTGGGGAGTGAGGGATGGCGACCGCGCCGCGTGAGCTCGACCGGCCGGCGTTCTACGCGCTCCCGTCGGGCGGCTGGCGCGACCTCGTCACGATCCTTCATCCCCCGTACACGCTCTGGCACCTCAGCTACGTCGCGTTCGGCGCGGCGGCGGCGACGACGCTGCACGCCGAGCGCCTCGGGGCCGCGCTCGGCGCGTTCTTCCTCGCGGTCGGCCTCAGCGCGCACGCGCTCGACGAGCTGCGCGGGCGCCCATTGAAGACCAGGCTCGGCCGGGGTTGGCTGATCTCGATCGCGGTCGCCTCGCTGGCCGGAGCGGTCGCGATCGGCGTCGTCGGGATCCTCGTGGTGTCGCCGCTGCTCGTGCCGCTGGTCGTCGCCGGCGGCCTGCTCGTTCCCGCCTACAACCTCGAGCTGGCCGGCGGAAGGTTTCACAGCGACGCCTGGTTTGCGCTGGCCTGGGGCGGATTTCCGGCATTCACCGGCTACTTCGTCAACGCCCTGACGATCCGGCCGGCGGGCGTCATCGTGGCCGTCGCGTGCTGTCTGCTGAGCGTCGCGCAGCGGCGCCTGAGCACGCCGGTTCGAGACCTTCGCCGGCGAACCGATTCGGTCCACGGCGAGCAGCGAATGAGCGACGGTCGGGTGCTGGAGCTGACCAAGCAGGAGCTGGCGGCGCCGCTGGAGGGCGCGCTGTCGGCGTTGTGGCTGGCGCTGGTGCTGCTTGCGGCCGGCCTCGTCGCCGTCCGGCTCTGAGCGCCGAGGGGCCGCGTGGAAGTTGGCAGCGGTTGACGGGTGTGCAAAGCTTCGGCGCGCTTTGGCCAACGTCGTGGGACAGAGGGTCCGCCGCCGGGAAGATCCGCGCTTCCTCAAAGGGCAGGGACAGTACGTAGACGATCTCCGGCTGGACGGAGCGCTCCACGTCAACTTCGTGCGCTCGCCATGGGCGCACGCGAAGATCACCGGGATCGACGCCTCGGCGGCCACGGCGGTACCGGGAACGCAGGTTTTCACGGCCGCCGACGTCGAGCTCGGCGTCAACCCACAGGCGCCCTTCCTCGGCATCGACGAGCGCATGTTCCGCCCGTTTCTGGCGGCGGACACCGTCCGCTTCGTCGGCGACATCGTGGCCGTGGTCCTGACCGAGACCCGGGAGGCCGGCGTCGATGCCGCCGAGCTGGTCGACGTCCAGTACGACCCGTTGCCGGTGGTGAGCGACGTGACCGAGGCGGCACGCGACGAGGTTCTGCTGTTCCCCGAGGTCGGCACGAACCTGTGCGTCAACCGTCCGCTCGAGGCCAGCGATCTGTTCGACTCCTGCGAGGTCGTCACCCGGGGAACCGTGGTCAGCCAGCGGCTGGCGGCATGCCCGCTGGAGCCCCGCGCCACCGTCGCGCAGGTCGACGACAAGGGTCGCCTGACCGTGTGGCTGTCGACCCAGACGCCGCACGCGGATCGAGACGACATTGCGGCGCGCCTGGGGATGGAGGCCGAGCAGGTCCGCGTCGTCGCGCCGGACGTGGGCGGCGGCTTCGGCGGCAAGGGCCTGGCGGTCGAGGACGTGCTGATCGCGTGGCTGACCCGGGCGACCGGCAAGGTGCTGCGCTGGACCGAGACGCGCAGCGAGAACCTGATTGCGATGCACCACGGCCGCGCCCAGCGGATCGACTTCGAGATCGGCGGCAGCCGCGACGGCACGGTGCAGGCGCTCCGCCTGCGCCTCCTGCAGGACGCCGGCGCCTATCCGGGAATCGGCGCTTTTCTCCCGAACCTCACGGCGATGATGGCCAGCGGTGTCTATCGGTTCCCGAAGATCGAGATCGAGCTCAGGGCGGTCGTCACGAACACCACGCCAACCGGCCCGGTCCGCGGCGCCGGACGGCCGGAGGCGACACAGGCGCTGGAGCGGGCGATGGACATGTTCGCCGCCGAGCTCTCGCTCGACCCGGCCGAGATTCGCCGCAAGAACTTCATCCGGCGCGATGCGTTCCCGTTCGAGACGGCGTCCGGCGCGAACTACGACTCGGGCGACTACGAGCGCGCGCTGGACCTGGTGCTCGAGCACGCGGACTACCGCCGGCTGCGCGAGGAGCAGGCCGGGCGCCGCCGGAACGGCAGCTCGCGTCAGCTCGGGATCGGGCTGAGTGTCTACGTCGAGGTGACCAACGGAATCAGCGAGACGGAGTTTGGGGCGCTCGAGATCACACACACCGGCGAGGCGATCCTGAAGACCGGCTCGTTCTCGCAGGGCCAAGGCCACGAGACCACTTTTGCGATGATCGCCTCCGAGCGGCTGGGCATCCCGATCGAGAAGATCACCGTGCTCAAGGGCGATACCGACGCCGTCGCGCGCGGTACCGGAACGTACGGGTCCAAGTCCACGCAGATCGGCGGCGTCGCGGCCGGCCAGGCGTCGGAGGAGGTGGTCGAGGCCGCCAAGCGGCTGGCGGCCGAGGAGCTCGAGGCGAGCGCAGAGGACATGATGCTCGACCTTGACAGGGGCCATTTTCACGTCGCGGGCGCGCCGCAGGCGGCGCTCACCTGGGGCGACCTGGCGGCGCGGCTACAGGCCAAGGAGCGGCTCTCGGAGCTCAGCGCCGAGGTCGACTTCACCGCGGCTCAGCCGACGTTCCCGTTCGGGGCCCACCTCGCGGTCGTCGAGGTCGACACCGAGACCGGCGGCGTCGAGCTCCAGCGGATGATCGCGGTCGATGACGCCGGACGGATCATCAACCCGCTCGTCGCCGAGGGCCAGGTCCACGGTGGCGTCGCCGCCGGCATCGCGCAGGCGCTGTACGAGGAGCTCACCTACGACGAGGACGGCAACCCGCAGAACTCGAACCTCGTCACCTACGGGTTTCCGGCCAGCACCGAGTTTCCGCAGTTCGAGCGCCTCAACATGGAGACGCTGACCCCGGTCAACCCACTCGGCGTCAAGGGAATCGGCGAGTCGGGGACGATCGGCGCGACGCCCGCTGTCCACAACGCCGTGATTGACGCGCTTTCGACGTTCGGGGTCCGGCACATCGACATGCCCGTCAACGGGGAGAGCGTCTGGCGCGCGCTGCGGGACGCCACGGAGGGGCCGGCGGCGGTCTAAACCAGGTCTAAACCCGGCGGTCGACCACCCTGACCGCCTTGCCCTCGCTGCGGGGGACGCTTCCCGGCGCGAGCACCGCGACCTCGATTCGCAGTCCCATGTGCTCTCGCAGATGGCGCGCAATCCGCACACCCAGCGCATCCGGATCGGCGCCGGCGGCGGGCTCGCACTCGAGCGTGACCTCGTCCAGCGAGCCGGCCCGGTCGACGATCAGGCGATAGTGGGGCGCCGCGCCGTCGACGCTCAGAAGCAGCTGCTCGACGTGGGAGGGATAAAGGTTGACGCCGCGCACGATCAGCATGTCGTCGCGGCGACCCCGCAGCGCCGTCAGACGAGCCATGGTGCGGCCGCACGGGCAAGGCTCCTCGGTCACCGAGACGAGGTCGCCGGTGCGGTAGCGGATCAGCGGCAGGGCCTCCTTGGTGAGCGTCGTCAGCACGAGCTCGCCCTCGGCGCCTGCGGGAACCGGGCGCCCGGCCCCGGGGTCGATCACCTCGAGCAGGAAGTGGTCCTCCTGCACGTGCAGCCCCGAGCGAGCCACCAGGCACTCGGCCGCCACACCGGGGCCGCACATCTCCGAGAGGCCGTAGAAGTTGACTGCGCGCAGTCCCAATGCGTGCTCGATCCCGCCACGCATCTCCTCGGTCCAGGGCTCGCCCCCGAAGAGCCCGAGCTCGAGCCCCAGCGTGGCCGGGTCGCGACCGGCGTCGACCACGGCCTGGGCGATCGCGAGCGCGTACGACGGCGTCGAGACGAGCACGTCGGCGCCGAGGTCTGAGAGCAGCAGCGCCTGGCGTGCCGTGAACCCGGCCGATACGGGCACGACCGTCGCGCCGATCCGCTCCCCGCCCTGGTGAAACCCGAGGCCGCCGGTGAAAAGCCCATAGCCGTTGGCGTTGTGGATCAGCATCCCCGGGCGGACACCCGCCATCGTCATGCAGCGCGCCATCAGCTCGGTCCAGGTGTCGAGGTCGGCGGCGGTGTAGCCGACCACGGTCGGCTTGCCGTGCGTGCCGCTCGAGGCGTGGACCCGGACCAGCCGCTCGCGTGGCACCGCGA
Source organism: uncultured Solirubrobacterales bacterium (assembly GCA_963723675.1). Classification (GTDB taxonomy): domain Bacteria; phylum Actinomycetota; class Thermoleophilia; order Solirubrobacterales; family Solirubrobacteraceae; genus Palsa-465. Next base: position 321,496 of record CAVRRW010000002.1, read on the forward strand.
GCATCCCGAACGGGTACTGGTCGCGTAGGTCGGCCTTGGTGGTGAACCGGAGACGCTCGACGTCCACAAGCGAATGCACGTCCCCGCCCGCCGCGATCCCCACCTCCGCCAGCCGCTGAGCGCCGAGACCACCGGCGCCGAGCACCCGATCGATGGTCGTGCGGAGCCGCGCCAGCTGGAGCTCCTGCAGGCGGGCGCGCGGTAGCGTCTCGGCGGAGACCCAGATCTGGGGGCCCGGCGCCACCGGCCCCGATCCCTGCGCCTGCGCCGGCGCCTCCGGCCCAGATCCCTGTGCCTCAGACCGCGCGCTTGTCTGCATTCCAGTGCGTTTCGAGGTTTGCGACGAGCGCCGGGCTGAGATGGCAGTATGCCTGCTCGCGCGCGTACGTCGCCATGTACTCGCGAAAGACGTCCAGCGGCTCCTGCCCCACGCGCATCGCACGGCGGTTGGCCGCGGCGCTGATCAGCCCCGAGCCGGTCAGCGCCTGCACCCGGGCCTCGAGCGCGGCGTCGATTTCCCCGGGTGCCACGACCTCGTCGCACAGCAGCTCCGCGCCGGGCTCGCCCGCGGTCCATTCGCGTCCCGACAGGATCGCCTGGCGGGCGGCGCGGTCGCCGACGAACCTGGGGAGACGCAGGTTCGAGGCGCCGGGAATGATCCCCTCCTTGCGCGCCGGCAGGTACAGCCGCGATCCCCGCGTGGCGATCACGTGGTCGACCACGTGCAGCAGCTGACAGCCGCCGCCGATCGCGAAGCGCTCGACCGCCGCGACCCACAGCTTCTCGACCGTGCCCCGCGCCGTGATGACGCCGCGATAGAGCTTGTTGACGTAGCCGAGATCGCGGACCAGGTAGAACAGGAAGTCGATCCGCCCGAGGTAGAGGTGGGTGAGGTTGATCCCGGAGCTGAACACGCGTTCGCCGGCGTAGCGGGGATGATCGACGACGCCGCCGCGGATCACCCCGACCTCGATCGCCGGGTCGAGCAGGACCAGGTCCACCGCGCACTCGGTCGGCCCCAGTGTCAGTCCGTCCTCGGCGTTTAGGTGTCGCGGGTTGCGCAGCTCGACGATCCCGACCCGGCCGCGGCGGGTGACTCGGGCGAACCCCAGGTCGGCCCCTCCGGTCGCGCGAAGCTCCTCCAGGCGTGCGAGCGCCTCCGCCGTCGGCGCCAGCATCGTCGTGAGCAGGTGCCGCCCGGGCTCGGGCGCGTCGAGCACGTGAGCGGCGAGCAGGCCCTGGGCGAGCTCGACGCCCTCCTTGTCGGCGAGCTTACGCCCGCGCTCGGCGTCGAGCTCGGCGCGCGTGGGGGTGAGGCCCGGAACGCGCGCGGCCGCGTCGATCACGAGCCGCTCGAGCCGCACCGGCGTCGAGTACCCGTCGGTGAGCTGGGCATAGAGCTCGCACACGTGGGCGCGCAGGAAGTGTTCGCGGACTTCGTTGAGAGCGTCGTCGATCGCCTGCGCCGCGGCGCGTTGGCGGGCCGAGCGCACGGAGGGCTCGGGGAGCCGGGCCAAGAGGTCGCGGCCGCGCGTCAGGAACTGGACGGTCGCCTCCGCCGCGGCCTGAAACGACGACTCGTTCTGCGGCTCCGGCTCGGACTGCGACCATGCGGCGGCGTCGGCCGCCGACAGCCCGGCCGCGGCGATCACGTCGGTGAGCGGTTCGACGAGCATGACGATGCGACCATACTCAGCGGATAGGGTTCAGGCCAACATGGCTGGCTCGATGGAGGGCACGGCGGGGCTGGTGACCGGCGCGGCAAGCGGCATCGGGCGGGCCTGCGCGATTCGCTTCGCGCGGGAGGGAGCGGCTGTGATCGTGGCCGACCTGGCGTCGGCCCGCGAGGGCGGTGAGCAGACCGTGCGGGAGATCGCGCGGGCCGCCGGAACGGCCGAGTTCTTTGCCTGCGATGTCTCGAGTTCGGCCGACAGCGAGGCGCTCGTGGCCCGCGTGGTCGAGCGCTTCGGGCGGCTCGACTTCGCCCACAACAACGCCGGCATCGGCGTCCACCGACTCCTCCACGAGACCACCGACGAGGACTTCGACCGCGTGATCGCGGTCAACCTCCGCGGGACCTTCCTCGGCATGAAGCACCAGATCAGGCAGATGCTCGCCAACGACCCCCCGGGCGGAGCGATCGTCAACACATCCTCCAACGCCGGCCTGCGCGCCGTGACGATGCTGAGCGCGTACACCGCGAGCAAGCACGGGATCCTCGGGCTGACCAAGAACGCCGCGGTCGAATACGCCGACCAGGGGATCCGCGTCAATGCGGTCTGCCCCGGGGCGATCATGACGCCGTTGATGTCCGGTCAGCCGCCCGAACGCCAGCGCGAGATCCTCGCCCCGCAGGCGATGACGCGCTTCGGCGAGCCCGAGGAGGTCGCCGCGGCGGTCGTGTGGCTGTGCTCGGAGGAGGCCTCGTTCATCACCGGCGTGGCGCTCCCGGTCGACGCCGGGTCGGTCGCCTGGGTGTCGGCGCACAGAGAACGGACGACACGTGACTGAGAGGCCTGTTTCCGCGTTACCTCAAAGCGTTGCGGCCCGGGAACCCGAACGGTGGCGTGTGAGCGGCGCGAACACGTCGCGGCGCTTGCGGTCGTGGTCGGAGATCCTCGCCGACACCCACCTCGCTTTCGACATCCACACGACCCCCGAGACCCCTGCCCGGTTCGACGGCGCGGTCACGCGCCGAAGGCTCGGCGACCTCGTCCTCGTCGACTGCGCGGCGTCGCCGTTTCTCGGTCATCGCAGCCGCGCGCTGATGGGCGGCGTCGACGCCGGCAGGCAACCCGAGGACATACTCGGCTTCCAGTTCGTCTGCCGCGGCGTCGAGCGAGTCAGCGAGGGCGCTCGCCGGCTCGCGCTGACGGCCGGTGACGTGGTGCTGTGGGACGGGCTGCAGCCGACCGACGTGGAGATCCTCGAGCCGTTCCACAAGCGCACGCTGCTGTTCCCTCGCGAGCGCGTGCTTGCGCTGTGCCCGCGGCTGGGAGAGGTCAACGCTTTTCCGTCGTTGACCGACAGCGGGCCGGCCCGCCTGCTGGTGCGCTACATGAACGCACTCGTCGCCGAGTTGCCGCGACTCGACACCGCCGCCACCACGGCGGCCGCCAACGCCGCGCTGGAACTGCTGCGCGCCGCGATCGAGCCGACCCTGCCTCCCAGCAGGGCGGTGACCCGCGCTGCGATGCGCGCGGAGATCCGCCGCTACGTCAAGACCCACCTGCACGATCCCGCGCTGGGCCCCGCCTCGATCGCCGGCGCCTACGCGATGTCGGTGCGCGCGCTGCACGCCATGTTCGAGGACGCCGACGAGTCGGTCGCGGGACTGGTGCGCAGCGAGCGGCTGCTGCGCTGCCTCGAGGATCTGCAGCGGCCCAACGCCGGCTCGATCACCGAGATCGCGTTCCGCTGGGGCTTCTGCGACGCGGCGCACTTCTCGCGCGTGTTCAAGCGCGAGTTCGCGGCCACGCCGAGCGAGGTCCGCCGGGCGGCGCTGGCGGGCTCACCGTAACCGACGGCTGGACCGCGACCGCCAAGACCCGGATCACCCCGGTTCCTCGCCAACCCCCGCCTCCTCCTCCTCCGTTGGTCACCCGTTAACCGAGGCTCCCGAGCGCTTTCCTCGTGGAGCGCTCGCACACTACGGCCCTCACACCCCTACAGCCAGCGGAGCAGGTCGGCGACGCCGTCGACCACCGCGTCGGGACGCCGTCGCTCGGGGACGCGGTCGAGTTCGATCCGGCCGCTGATGCCGCTGCGCACGAGCACGGTGCGCGAGCCGCCCATCCGCCCGAGCGCGATGTCCATCCCGAGGTCGTCGCCGATCACCGCCAGCTCGCTTGTGGGCAGGCCGAGGTGGACGCTCAGCTCGGCGACCGCCGCGCGCGAGGGCTTGCCGAGCACCTTCGGCCGCGCGCCGGTGACCTTCGCGATCGCCGCCGTCACCATCGCGCCGCGGCTGAAGATCATCCCGTTGGCGCCGGCATAGCCGGGCGCGTAGCTTCCGGTCAACAGCAGCGCCCCCCGCGACACGGCGCGTGCGGCCCGCTCCAGCGAGGCGATGTCGGTCTCATCGACGTGGGCCACGAACACCACCTCGGCCTCCTCGCCCCGGACAAGCGGGATGCCCGCGGCGGCCATCCGGGCGAGCGTCACCTCGGTGGCGAACACGAGCGCCGGCCGCCCCCGGTGCCGCCGGCGCAGATACGTGACGGCGCTCTCGACCGGCGTCAGCACCTCGTCGTCGCCGACCGGAAGCCCGTCATCGCGCAGGCCGCGCGCGATCGCGTCGGGGCCGACGTGGCTGCCGTTGGTGAACAGCACCAGCGGCCGGCCAGAGGACCGGATCCGCTCAAGCGCCTCGACCGCACCCGGCGCCGGGCGGCCTCGGCCGTCGGGACCGCGGTGCACGAGCGTGCCGTCGACGTCGAACACGAACCCGCGCACGTCATCGAGCGCGATCCCGCGCACGTCGGCGGGCGCGATCCCGCGCACGTCGGCGGGCGCGATCCCGCGCACGTCGGCGGGCCCGATCCGCTCAGCCACGACGCCAGACCACCGACTCACCGCCCTTGACGAGCGAGAACTCCGAGATCGACGGCCGCCTGCTCAGCTCCTGCAGGAGCGTCACCAGCGGGGCGCGACCGGGCCGCGCGGCGGGGGCCGGCGAGTGGGGTGGGCGGGCTCGATTGTCGACCATCGCGTCGACCTGCTCCTCGGGCATGGTCAGCCGCAGCAGCAGCTCCTCCTCGGAGATGCGATGGCCGAACCGGCGGCGGGCCCCCTCCAGGCTCAGCGGCCGCAGGTCGCGGAGCTTGGCCGCCTGCGGGCGTGACAGCACGCGCTCGGAGACCTCGGGGTCGACCGGCGCCGCGGGCTGGCCGTAGTGGCCGAGGAAGTAGCGCACGGTCTCATCGGAGACGTTGGCCCAGCGCTCGGAGTCGATCGCGTTGCGAGCCGCCTGGCTGGCCACGAACTGCGACACCGGGGTGACCAGGATCGGGTAGCCCATCTCGGCGCGCACGCGCGTGACCTCGTCGAGCACGGCCTCGAACAGCTCCGGCCGGCGCAGCTCCTCGAGCATCCGCCGGGTGGTCGTGACCATCCCCCCGGGAAGCTGGTGGCGGTAGTAGGCGCCGTCGAACTCGCGCGGCGCCCCCGCCGGCAGGCCCTTGGCCCGCGCCAGCTCGTGGAAGTGCTCGGAGACGATCGCCTGCGCGTCCAGATCGAGAGGGTGCGAGTAGCCGGCCGCCTCGAGGTTGTGGACGGTGCTCACGACCTCGGGCTGCGAGGTGCCGCGCGACAAGGGACCCGAGGCCGTGTGGACGACCGCAAACCCCGCGCCGACGCCCTCGACGTACACCAGCGGCGCGAGCCCGATCGTGCAGTGGCTGTGCAGCTCGACCGTTCGCCCGCCGGCGGCGGCGACGAAGTGGGGAGCCAGTTGGCGGACGGCGTGGGGCGTCAGCAGCCCGCCGGGGTCCTTTAGATAGAGGCGGTCCATCTCGGCGCAGCCGGCGAGTGCGGCAGCCCGCTCGGCATAGTACTCGTGGGTGTGGACCTCGCTGATCGAGTAGGTGAGGCCGATCACGACCTCCTCCACTCCCTCCGCGCGCGCCATCGCCGCCAGCCGCCTGAGCCGCGGCGGGTCGTTGGACGGATCGGCGATCTGAAACCGGCGGATCCCGTTGCGGACCACCAGCCGGAACGCCAGCGCGATCACGTCCTCGTCCGCCGGCACCCACGAGATGAACCGCATCCCGGTCGTGATCATCCCCAGCGGCGTGTTCGGCATCGCGGCGCTGACCAGCCGGATCCGTTCCCACGGATCCTCGCGGTGAAAGCGCACGGAGACGGCCATGTGCGTGCTCGAGGTGAAGTCGAGCGCGTGGTAGCCGACCCGGTCGAGGGTCGGCGCGATCGCGAGCACGTCGGGCGTGGTCAGCCCGGTCGCGCTCCACAGGCTCTGGTTGCCGTCGCGCGTGGTCGTGTCGACGAACTCGATCGTCCGGGACCGAGGGGCACCGACGGCCGCTCCGGCGCCGCTCACGCCGGCGCCTGCACCCGGAACAGCGGCGCTCCGTGCTCGACCACCTCCGCGTTGTCGGCGCAGACCTCGACGATCGTTCCGGTCACGCCCGCGGGGATCGAGTTCATCATCTTCATCACCTCGATGATGCACACGATCGTGTCCGCCTCGACCTCGCTGCCGACCTCCACGAACGGCTTCGCCCCCGGCTCCTGGGCCCGGTAGAAGGTCCCGAGCATCGGCGATGCGATCGTGACGGCGCCGTCGGTGTGGGCCTCGACGGCTGCGGCTTTCGCGGACTGATCTGCGGCCGGGCGGGCGCCGGCTGCTTGCGCGGGGGTCTCGGTCTGCGGAGCAGAGTCCTGGGTTGCCGAAGCGGGGCGTGGAGACGCGGGCTCAGAGACTCCTCGAGGCCGTTGAGGAGTCGCTGAGCCTGCGTCTCCGGAGCCCCGCCGTACGTACAAGGCGAACTCCCCTGTCTCGATGCGCAGCTCGGCGACGTCCGACTCGTCGATCAGCCGCAGGATCTCGCGAACGTCCTCGTCGCTGAGCTTCACGGGCCCTCCTCCCCGCGACGACGGGCGACGTCCGCCCCGAAGGTGCCCATCACCGCCGCGATCGCGGACTTCGGCGGCGGCGCCGGCGGCCGCTTGGCGGCAATCCCGGTGACCGGGCGCGACTGGAGCACGAACAGACCCTCGGGTGGAGAACAGCCCCGCGCGATCGCCCACTCGATGTCCTGCCGCGATCCGAAGTGGCGCTCGACGCGCTTGGCCACGTCGACCAGCGCCGCGAGCGCGGCGTCGCCGATGCAGCGGGCCTCGCGGCGCTCGAGCGGGACATCGACGCGGATCGCCCCGTGTCCATCGGGATCGGGCACGTACTGAACGTGCTTGTCGTGTGGCGTTACGCGCACCACCTCGCCGGTGACCTTGCTGACCAGGTGGTCGTCCGGCGTCACCTCGCCGCCGACCACCGCCAGCCCGAGTCCCCAGCTCGCGTTGATCGCGACCATGCTGGGATCGCCGCTGACGGGGTTGCAGGTGAACATCACTCCCGACACTTCGGCGTCAACCATCGTCTGCACCGCCACCCCCATGGCCGGCTCCCGCTCACCGGCGGCGAGCCGCGCGCGGTAGACGATGGCCTCCGGCGTGTAGAGGCTGATCCAGCAGTCGCGCACCGCATCGCAGACGTCGTCGGCGCCTCGGACCCACAGATAGCTCTCCTGCTGTCCGGCGAACGTCGCCTGCTCGCTGTCCTCGCCCAGCGCGCTGGAGCGCACGGCGACCGGCGGCGGCTCGGCACCGGGGCGCCCGCGCAGCGACTCGTACTGGCGAGCTACCTCCTCGCGTAGGCCGTCGGGCAGCGGGGCGGACCGCATCGCCTGGCCGATCGTGCGCGACGCCGCGCGAACCGCGACCAGGTCGTCGGCCGACACGCGGGCCATCGCTGCGACGATCTCGTCGCGCAACCTCGACTCGGCCAGGAACGCCCCGTACGCCTCGCTGGACAGCGCAAACCCGGGCGGCACGGGGATCTCGGCGGCGAGCAGCTCCCCCAGGCTCGTGCTCTTGGCACCGAAGCTCGCCTCATCCTCGCGGCGCAACTGATCCAGGCGACGGCTGTACTGAACGGCGGGCACGACCTCCTGTCCCCTACTGATCGGTCAGCAGCGTGACGGTCCCTTCGGAGCCGTCGACGCGGATCAGCTGACCGTTGCGGATCTGGGAGGTCGCGCGGCCGGTGCCGACGACCGAAGGCATCCCGTACTCGCGGCAGACGATCGCGGCGTGCGACATGACGCCGCCGATGTCGGTCACGGCGGCCTTGATCTTCGAGAAGATCGGCGCCCACGCGGGCGAGGTGATGCTGCAGACGAGGATCTCTCCATCGCGCACGTCGGAGATCTGATCCACGGACTTCACGACCCGCGCGACGCCCTCCACCACGCCCGGAGACGCCGCCGCGCCGTTGAGTACGAGCCCGCCGTCCTGCTGTCTGGCCCACTCCTGGACGCGCTCCGTGGTGACGCCCCACAACATGATCGTCATCGGATCGGTGACCGCCTCGGGCGTGACCCCCAGCGCCGGTGGCGGGGTCCATTCCGACATCCGCCGCAGCAGTTGCGCGCGACTCGCGACGATCGGGGGCCAGTGCACGGGCCCCAGCGGCTCGCCGCCGGTCGCCCATGTCAGCACGAGCTCGTCGAGCGCGGAGGCGACCTCGTGGCGGGTGAGCTGGAAGATGTCCTCGGAGTCTTCGAGGAACCCGTGCTCGGCAAGCAGCGCCCCGAACTCGCGGATCTTGTTCCACCACCTCGTCAAGAACCAGTAGTCGCAGAAGAACTTGTGCTCCTCGACGTAAGGGAACACCATCCGCGACAGCCCGAGCAACTCGCGAAACGGCCCGCGAACCTCCTTCTCGAGCAATGCCTCGTACTCGCCGGCCAGCCGCTCGCGCTCGCGCTCGATCTCCTCCGTGGGCCGTTCGATCTGCCCGCCCGAGCGCAGCGCGTTCACGTGCCCGATCAGGGACGCGTACGGAATGCTCGGATCGTCGAGCCAGCTGCGGTAGTAGTGGTACAGGCCGTCGCCGGTGGCCATGTTGAACCATGGGTCCTTGACCCGCTCGAGCTCCGTCAGCCAGGCGCGCCCGGCCTCGCTTGAGACCAGCTGCGAGTCGATCTCCGCCGGGGAGCGGCCCTCGACGAAGGCGCCGTCGACGCCGCTGTCGATCGCCAGCCGCGCGAGCCGGCGAAGCTCGGCGTCGGGCCTGAACAGCAGCACGTCGATGCCCGCGACCATCTGGGCGATGTGCTGGTCGGGGATGTCGGGCAGGTTGCCCTTGCAGAACTCCGCGAAGGTGGCGTAGGCGCCGTAGCCGAGCAGCAGGAACTCGAAGTGGTGCTGCCACATCAGGTCGCCGAGCCGCAGCACGCGGCCGAAGGAGTCCAGCACCTCGTAGAACGCCGTGTTGCGGTCCTCGCCGAACGCGACCGCGTCGGGCTCGTACTTGGGCAGCTGGGGAACCTGGAGCTCGCCGAGCTCCGCGATCAGCGCCTCCATCTTCGCCTTCCACTTGCCGTACAGCTCGGTCCAGTTGGAGTAGTAGTAGCCGGCGCGCTCCTGGAAGAAGCCGGCGCGCTCGGCGATCTGCTCGGGATCGGTGACGGGGTTTCCGGAGATGTAGACGTACCCGTTGACGATCCGGTAGTCGATCCCCATCGCCGGCGGGACCGCGAACACGCGGTTCTGCCACGACCCCACCGCCTGATAGGGGGAGTCGATGCAGATCACGTCGAATGCCGGCATCGGCACCGGGAAGTGCATCGAGTTCCAGAACCAGAACCTGTTCTCGTCGGTCTCGCGTCGCCGCTCGTCGAACACGGCGTAGTACGGATACATCTCCTGCCAGCCCTCGCAGCCGGCAGGGGTCTCGATCGAGAACGGACTGGGGAAAGCGCCGGTCGCTGGCGTCGTGCTGGACATGTCAAATCTCCCTCGGGGCGGAGACCGCCTCACGGCGGCGCCACGTGGGGTTTGTCCTATCGAGCCGCGACCCGCAAGTCAAGACGCTTGCCGCTGAGCGCAACCCGGCTTGAACCCGCGCGCCCGATTTCGAGGCGCGACCGAACCAGAAACGCCGCGACGGTCGCCGATGGCTACGATCGCGTGCGCCTTGGCACCGCCCACGACAATGCGCGTCTGCGAGGTCACCTCGTTCGGCGGCCCCGAGGTCCTCGTGGCCGGCGAGCGCCCCTGGCCTGCGGCAGCCGCCGGCGAGGTCGTGGTGCAAATCACGGCGACCAACGTCAACCCGACGGACATCGCCGCCCGCGCGGGCGCGCACCGTCAACGCATGCCGGACCTGAAGCCGCCGTTCATTCCCGGCTGGGACCTGGCGGGCACGGTCGCCGAGGTGCGCGCCGAAGGCTGCGGGTACGGTGTCGGCGATCCGGTCGTGGGGATGATCCCGTGGGCCCGGATCGGCGGCCGCGTCGGCGCCTACGCGCAGGCGGCCATCGTCGACCCCGCATGGCTCGCGCTGCGTCCCGACGGGCTCGACGAGGTGCTCGCCGCGACCGTGCCCCTGAACGCGCTGACCGCGCATCAGGCGCTCGAGCTGATCGCCGCGCCGGCGGGAGCGACGGTGCTGATCACCGGCGCCAGCGGCGCCGTCGGCGGCTTCGCGACACAGTTGGCAAAGCGCCAAGGCCTGCGGGTGCTGGCGCTGGCCTCCGCCGTAGACGAGGAGTGGGTGGCCGGGCTCGGCGCCGACGAGGTGCTGCCCCGGGGCACCGACCTCGGCGAGGTCGGCCCGGTCGACGCGGTGCTCGACGCCGTCCCCCTCGGCATGCCGGCGACCGCCCCCGTTCGTCCCGGCGGCGTCGCCGTGTTCACCCGCCGGTCGGTGCAGGTCCCCGACGGGCTGAACCTGCGCGTGGAGATGCCGCTTGTGCACTCAGACGCCGACGCGCTGGCCGACCTGACGCGAGAGGTCGCGCAGGGCCGGCTGCGCTCGCGCCTGGATCGGACCCTCGATCTTTCCCGGGCCGCCGAGGCCCACGCGCTCGTGGAGCACGGCGGGCTGCGCGGCAAGGTCGTCCTGACAACCGAGGAGGAGCGAGGCTGATCGCGAGGATCGTGCTGGTCCACGGAGCGTTCAGGGGAGCCTGGTGCTGGGAGCCGGTGCTCCCGGGACTGCGGGCCGTCGGACACACCGTTGAGACACTCGGCCTCCCTGGTCACGGGGAGGACATGACTCCGGTCGCGGAGGTCACGCTCGATGCGTATGCCGAGCGGGTGTGCGGCGTGCTCGCGCAAGGCCCGCCCGCCGTGATGCTCGAGGCCGCCGGCTGTGACCCGGTGATCGAGATCGACACAGATCACTCGCCGGCGGTGTCGCGCACCGAGGAGCTGGTGGCGGCGCTGGACCGGCTGGCGACATCCGCGGGGCCCGTGCACCGCGCGGTGCCGGCTTGACCAACCGCGGGCGGTGCCTGGTCATGGCGGCCTGGGTGCTGCTGAGCGTCACCGGCTGGGCGGTCGCCGGCGGGGTCGGGAGCGCGAGCGCGGCGTCGCCCTGCCCGTGGATGAACACATCGCTGTCGCCGAGCCGGCGCGCCCACGAGCTCGTGCCGGCGATGAGCATCGACCAGAAGATCGCGATGCTCTCCCAGGCCCAGCCGCTGTGGGCCCACTTCGGCGCGGCCGGCTTCATCCCGGGCCAGCCGAGCCTGTGCATCCCCGACCTCGTGCTCAACGACGCCGGGCAGGGCGTCGGCGACAAGGAGACCAACACGACGGCGTTCCCGGCCCCGATCGCGCAGTCCTCGAGCTGGGACCCGGCGCTGCAGCGCAGGTTCGGGGCCGCGCTGGGCTGGGAGGCGTGGCACAAGGGCATCAACGTGCAGCTGGCTCCGGGCGTCGAGATCGACCGCGTGCCGCTCAACGGCCGCAACTTCGACTACATGAGCGAGGACCCCTATCTGGCGGGCCGGGGCGCCGCGGCCGAGGTGCGGGGAATCCAGTCCAACCCGGTGATCGCCACCGTCAAGCATTACGTCGCCAACAGCCAGGAGACCAACCGGATGACGGTCTCATCGGACATCGATCAGCGGACCCTGCACGAGATCTACGCGGCGCCGTACGAGGCCGCGGTGCGAGCGGGCGCCGGTGCCGTGATGTGCTCCTACAACCGGATCAACGGGGTCTACGCGTGTCAGAACCGCGACACCCTGACCACGATCCTCAGGCATCAGTTCGGCTTCGACGGGTTCGTGATGTCCGACTGGGGCGCCACCCATTCGACCGTCGCGGCCGCCAACGCCGGCCTTGACATGGAGATGGGCCTCGGCCCTGGCCAGTTCTTCTCGGCGCCGCTGAAGGCCGCCGTCCAGGCGGGGCAGGTGCCGACGGCGCGACTCGACGAGATGGTCACCAGGATCGTCCGCACGATGTTTCGCATCGGCATCTTCGACCACCCCGCCGCCGCCGAGCCCGGCGCCTCGCGGGCGAACGCGAGCAGGCCCCAGGACGTCGCGCTGGCGCGCACGATCGCCGAGGACGGCACGGTCCTGCTCGAAAACCGCCACCACGTGCTGCCGCTGACGCGCCGCGGACAGAAGATCGCGGTGATCGGCCCGGGCGCCGGCCCGCAGGGAGCCGCGGAGTTCTACAACGGCGCCGGCAGCAGCCACGTTCCCGAGCTCGGCTACAAGAGCGATGTGGTCAGCCCGCTCGCGGCCATCACCCGGCGTGCGGCCGCGCGCGGCGACGTCGCAACATACGCCGACGGCAGCTCGACCGCCGCCGCGGTCGCGGCGGCAAGGGCGGCCCGGGTGGCAGTGGTGTTCGTGGGCTCGGAGGACAGCGAAGGCGTCGATCGCTCCATGCTGGATCTGAGCTCGGGCGACTGCAGCATCACCGGCTGCGTGAGCGGCCCGATCGATCAGGACAAGCTGATCTCGCAGGTGGCCGCCGCCAACCCGCACACGGTCGTCGTGCTCAACACCGGCGGTCCGGTGCTGATGCCGTGGCGTAACCGAATCGCGGGTCTGCTCGAGGCGTGGTATCCCGGCCAGCAGGACGGCAGCGCGGTCGCGGCGCTGCTGTTCGGGGACGTGGATCCGTCGGCCAAGCTGCCCGAGACGTTCCCGGCATCACGCCAGGACCTCCCGACTCAGACCGCACGCCAGTATCCGGGCGTCGCCGACGCGGCCGGGGTCCCGCAGGCCGTCTACTCGGAGGGCCTGCTCGTCGGCTACCGCTGGTATGACGCCAGGCGCATCGCGCCGCTGTTCCCGTTCGGCTTTGGCCTGTCGTACACGACGTTCTCCCTGCACGGCCTGCGCGTCGCGGCGGCCGGTGGCCGAGGACGGATCGCGAAGGTCAGCTTCGATGTCACGAACACCGGCTCGCGGGCGGGAGCCGAGGTCGCGCAGCTGTACGTGGACGACCCGGCCGGCGCCGGTGAGCCGCCTCGGCAGCTGCGGGGATTCGCGAAGGTAGCGCTGAGGCCCAGGGCCCGGCGCAGGGTCACGCTCGCGCTGGACTTCAGCTCGTTTGCGCGCTGGAGCAGCTCGGCGCAGCGCTGGCGGGTGGCCCCAGGTTGCTACCGGATCCTGGTCGGGAGCTCCTCGCGCGACCTGCCGTTGTCCAGCACGGTGGGGATGGGCCGCGCACGCTGTGCGAGCGCGGCGGTGCGCCTGCAGGGGCGCTGATCGGCAAGAACGCCTGCGCGGGATGGCTGGACCACCCAGGGAGGCGGCGCTAATTTGGGTTTAGGAGGCGGCGCTAGTTTGGGTTGGATCCCGCCGTGTGAACAGGAGTGGCGATGGCCGAGGTTGAGCTGGTGGCGCTGTACTGGACGGTCTGCGGTCCGGCGGACGTCCATGTGGGCCGCGAGTGGAGCCTTTTTCACTGGCGCGACCGCTGCGCCCAGGCCGCCAGGGTCGGCTTCAGCGGGCTCGGTCTCTGGCATGCGGACATCGAGCACCAACTCGAGCAGCGCAGCCTGCGCGAGATGAAGCAGATCTTCGACGACGCCGGGCTTCGATACCTCCAGGTCGAGTTCCTCGACGACTTCTTCGTCGACCTCGGCACCGAGGCGCGGGCGCAGTCCGACAATCGGCGCAGGCTGCTGTTCGACACCGCCGCAGCGTTCGGCGCCCACCACATCAAGGTCGGCAACATCCCGGGTACCCCATGCGAGCCCGGCAGGCTCACCGAGGAGTTCGCGGCGCTCTGTGAGGATGCGGCAACCCACACCGCCGCCCCGGTTGCCTACGAGTTCATGCCATTCGACGTCAACGTCAGGACCCTCGACGCGGCGCTGAGGCTGGTCCAGGACGCCGATCAGCCCAATGGCGGCCTCGCGATCGACACCTGGCACATGGCCAAGCTCGGGATCTCGCCCGACGACCTGCGCCGGATCCCGCCGAAGTGCCTGACCTGGGTCGAGCTGAGCGACGGGCGGTTGCAGAACATGGACGACCCCGTGGACGAGGTGGTCAATCACCGCAACCTCCCCGGCGAGGGCGAGTTCGACATACCGGGCTACATCGAGGCCTGTGGGGAGATCGGATACCCCGGCCCCTGGGGGGTGGAGACGCTGTCGGCGGCGCTGCGCAGCCTGCCGATCGAGGAAGCGTTTGACCGCGCATACGAGACGACGGCCGCCCAGTTCGGCGCGGGCGTGAGATGAGAGGAGCGACGGTGAGCAGCACCGACAAGGCGGCGCAACTCGACGCCGACCGCCTGATCTGGATGTACACCCAGATGATGCGAATCCGCGAGTTCGAGGAACGGGTCAAGCGGACGTTCGAGGAGCACCCGGGCGTGATCCGCGGCCACACGCACCTGGCCGACGGCGCCGAGGCGTCGATCGTCGGCTCGCTGGCGACGCTCGGGCCCGACGACCAGCTGATGGCGACGTATCGCTGCCACGGCTACCCGATCGTGTTGGGCACCGACACCAAAACGATCATGGCGGAGATCTACGGCCGCCGCGACGGGCTCTGCGGCGGCTACGGCGGGTCGATGCACCTGGCCGATCCCGAGCGCGGCTTCCTGGGCACGTCGGGAATCGTCGGCCAGGGTATCCCCCAGGCCACCGGCGCCGCCTGGGCCGCCCAGATCCGGGGTCGCTCCCACCCGCCCCAGGTCGTCATGTGCTTCTTCGGCGACGGCGCCTCCAAGCAGGGCGCGTTCCACGAGTCGCTCAACCTCGGCTCGCTGTGGAAGCTGCCGGTCGTCTACGTGATGGAGAACAACAACTACAACGTGGCCACGCGGTCCGAGCAGGAGGACGCCAACGCCGCCGCCGGCGAGCCGCTGTCGGTCAAGGCGAAGGCCTACAGCATGCCCGGCGTCACGATCGACGGCGGCGATCCGGTCGCCGTGTACGAGGCGGTGGGAGCGGCTGTGGACCGCGCCCGCGCCGGCGAGGGGCCGACGCTGGTCGAGTCCAAGGTCTACCGCCTGTCGGCCCACGGCAACCTCATCGCCCCGCCCGGGGTCCCCCTGCACTACCCCGAGCACGAGGCGATCACGGTGTTCGGCAACCGCGAGGAGTACGAGGCGGCCCTGCGCGGCGACCCCGTGCCCCGGTTCCGCATGCGGCTCGTCGAGGCGGGCACGCTGGAGGCCGCCCGCGCCGATGAGATCGCGCAGGAGGTCGGTGACGAGATGGAGGCGGCGGTGAAGTTCGCGCTCGACGACCCGTTCCCGGAGCCCGAAGCCGCCCTGAACTACGTGTACGCCTAGCTACCGAGGAGCAACCATGGCACGAGAGATCCCCTACATCGCGGCGGTCCAGGAGGCCATCCACCTCGAGATGGCCCGCGACGACACCGTCCTCTTCTACGGTCAGGACGTGGCCCCCAGCGACGACGACGATTTCGTCAAGGCGTTCGGACGGGATCGAGTCCGGGTGTCGCCGATCTCCGAGACGGCCGAGATCGGCATGGCGATCGGCGCGGCGGTCGCGGGCTACCGACCGGTGGTGGAACTGCTGATGGCGGAATTCATGCTGGTTGCCATGAACCAGGTGGTCAACGAGGCTCCGCGTCTTCGCTATATGAGCGGGGGCCGGGTGAAGGTCCCCGTCGTGTTCAAGGCCGGCTATGGGTTCACGGCCGGCTGGGCCGGGCAGCACACCGGCTCGATCTACGGCATGTTCCTGGGCGTCCCGGGCCTGAAGGTCGTGCTGCCCTCCACCCCGGCCGACGCCAAGGGCTTGATGGCCACTGCGATCCGCGACGACAACCCGGTGTGCTACCTCATGCACTACCTGCTGGTGCTGGAGCATGGCGAGGTGCCCGAGGGCGAGTATCTGGTCCCGTTCGGCGAGGCGGCCATCCGCCGCGAGGGCGGCGACGTCACGATCGTCGCCACCGGCTGGACGGTGGGCAAGGCGCTGGCGGCGGCGGAGGCGCTGGCGGGCGAGGGCATCCAGGCCGAGGTGATCGACCCGCGCACGCTCGAGCCGCTCGACACCGCGACGATCCTGTCCTCCGTGGAGAGGACCGGGCGGCTGGTCGTGGTCGACCAGGGCACCCGCCACGGCGGGGCGTCCCCGGTGATCGCCGCCGAGGTGGCCGAACACGGTTTTTCCTCGCTGAAGGCGCCGATCGCGCATGTGACCGCGCACGACGTGACCGTGCCCTACAGCGAGCCGATGGAGGCCTTCGTGCTGCCCGACGAGGAGAAGATCGCGGGAGCGGTGCGTCAGGTGCTGGGGTCGGCTCCGGTGACGGCATAGTGTCGCCCGTGCAGGCGGCCGCCCGATAGCAGTGCCGGCTCAGCTCGACTCGGCGACGGCGCGCGACCTGCTGGCGACGATGTGGCAGATCCGCTGCTTCGAGGAGCGCGTCGCGCAGCTCAAGCGAACGCTGCAGGTGCACGGCCTGATCCATCTCAGCATCGGCGGCGAGGGCGTCGCCGCCGCCGTCTGCCGGCAGCTGCGCGGCGACGACGCGGTGTACAGCGGGCATCGGGCCCACGGCCACGCGATCGCCAAGGGCGCGCCGCTGGACAAGCTGATGGCGGAGCTGATGGGCCGCTCCGGTGGCCTGTGCCGTGGGCTCGGCGGGTCGATGCACCTGGTCGACCGCGAGCACGGGCTGCTCGGCGCCACCGGCGTCGTCGGCGGCAACCTCCCGCTCGCGCTGGGCAACGCACTGGCCGCGCGGGTGCGAGCGTCAGACCAGGTCACGGTCGTGTTCTTCGGCGACGGCGCCGTCCAGGCCGGGCAATTCAGCGAGTCGGTCAACCTCGCCGCGTTGTGGGAGCTGCCGGTGATCTTCGTCTGCGAGAACAACGGCTTTGCCGAGTTCACGCCACGCTCGGCCCACACCGTGGTGCAGAGCGTCGCCGACGTGGTGGCGCCATACGGGCTTCGCCGCCAGACGGTCGAGGGCAGCGACGTCCCGGCCGTGTTCGAAGCGTTCGCGGGCTTCCTTCGGGCGGCCCGCACCGGCCGCGGGCCGATGCTGCTGGAGTGCCTGACCTATCGACGGCGCGGGCACTACGAGGGCGACCAGCAGCGCTACCGGGACCGGGGCGCCGAGGTGCAATGGCAGCAGCGAGACCCGCTGGCGCGACTGCGGTCCGAGGCGATCGCGCAAGGGTGGCTCGACGAGCGGGCCCTCGACGAGCTCGAGCAGGAGGCGCGGGCCGCTGTCGACAAGGCGGTGCAGGCAGCGCGCTCCAGCCCGTTCCCCGACCCCGAGCTGTCCGCGCAGCTCGCCTATGCGAGCGCATGACCGACGAGCAGGCACCGCTCGATCCGCCCGGCCCCGAGACCACGTTCCTGGAGGCGGTCAGGACGACGCTCGCGCGGGCCATGCGCGCCGACGAGCGCGTGATCGTGCTCGGCGAGGACGTCGCCGAGGGCGGGCCGTACGGAGCCACCGCGGGCTTGGCGGAGGAGTTCGGGAGCGATCGGGTGCTGAACACGCCGATCAGCGAGAGCGCTGTCTGCGGCGTCGCGATCGGAGCTGCTCAGGCCGGCCTGCGCCCGGTGATCGAGATCATGTTCATCGACTTTCTGACGCTCGCGCTCGATCAGCTCGTCAACCAGGCGGCGAAGGCGCATTTCATGTCCGGCGGGCAGCTCTCGGTGCCGCTCGTGCTCCGCACGCAGGGGGGCGCCGGCAGCCGCAGCGGCGCCCAGCATTCACAGAGCCTCGAGGCATGGCTCACTCACGTTCCGGGCCTGAAGGTCGTGATGCCGAGCTGTGCCGCCGACGCCGCCGGGCTGCTCGACAGCGCGATCGCCGATCCCGGCCCGGTCGTGTTCGTCGAGAACAACGCGCTCTACTTCCGCCGTGAGCCCGCCCTCGACGAGCCCGAGCCGGTGCCGATCGGCTCCGCCCGCAGGCTTCGCGACGGCGGTGACCTGACGATCGTCGCGACTTCCCGGATGGTGGGGGAGGCGATCCACGCCGCCGCGCGCCTTGCCTCGCACGGGATCCAGGCCGAGGTGATCGACCCGCGCACCCTGGTGCCGCTCGACCTCGAGACGATCGCCGCGTCGCTGCGTCGCACCGGGCGCGCGGTCGTCGCCCACGAAGCGGTGAGGACCGGCGGCTTCGGCGCCGAGCTCGCGGCCGCGCTGCAGGACGCCGCGTTCGACTGCCTGCGGGCGCCGATCCAGCGCGTGGGCGCGCCGTTCACCCCGGTTCCGGTGAGCCCGCCGCTCGAGGACTCCTACCGGCCGGGGGCGCAGGAGATCTTCGCCGCGGCCCAGACCGCGATCGAGTGGGACCTTCCCGAATCGGCGGCGCCGTTCGGCGCCCCGGCGGTCAGCGTGGAGTCGGCTCCTTGAGCTCGTCGGACCGCGCGATCAGCGAAGCGCCCGGAAGCAGCTTGAGCACCTCGCCGTGGCGCAGGACGATCTCGAGGTTCTTCATCGCCAGGCGCGCGTGCTCGCGCGCGATGCTCTCCGCGCGGGCGCCCTGGCGCCCCTCCACCGCCTCGATCAGCGACCGATGATGGTGATAGGCGATCAACAGGATCACGCGCGACTCGGGGAGCTCGGCCTCGGTCATCACGAATGTGCTGGACCCGCCGAACGGCAGCGACAGGATCCCGTCCAGGGCGCGCTCCAGGATCGGGCTGTGCGCGAGCGCAAGCGTCTTTGCGTGGAAGCGCTCGTTGAGCTCCACGTAGCGCTCAAACGACTCGAAGTCGGCCCTGTGGACGAGCGGCTCGATCGCGTCGTTGATCGTGCGCAGCGCCGAAACGTCGCGGCGGGTGACCCCGCGCTCGGCGGCAAACCGGGCCGCGGTGCCCTCGAGCACTCCGCGCAGCTCGATCGCGTCGCGGATGTCGGACCTGGTGAACTCGCGCACGGCGTAGCCGCCGCCGGCGAGGCCGCGCAGCAGGCCCTCGTGCTCGAGCGAGGCGAGCGCGAGTCGCAGCGGCGAGCGCGAGACCCCGAGCCGCTCGACCAAGGGCAGCTCCGCCATCCGCTCCCCCGGTGCAAACTCGCCGTTGAGAATCAGCTCGCGCAGGCGCAGGAGCGCCCGCATCATCTGGGTTCGGTTGGGCTGGTTAGCCACTGGGGCCTGGCTGCGGTCCGCCGCGGCGCTCGGCCTCCCGTCCGGGTGGCCGTGCGCGCTGCTATCTCGGTGGCAACTCTAAAGCGCGCAGGGGCTGTATGCAGAAACGCTTAGAAAATGGCAGAAACAGGTTCTTTGGAGTCGCGTTAGGGACGTCTTGCATGCAGACCCCGGCGCGATTACTATCCTGCCTCGCCTCGAACGACCGAGGCGGGGTTCAATCTGGGTCACTCGAGGAGGAGAGATCGGTGCGCAAGCGTGAGTACCCGCCGCGGATGCGGCTTACCGTCCTGTTGGCCGCCGCGGTCGTCGCGATCGCGATCCTGGCCGGATGCGGCAGCAGCAAGAGCAGCTCGACCAGCACGGCGGCCGCGAGCGGCGGTTCGAGCACATCCAGCAGCTCGAGCTCCGGCGGTGGGACGATCAACTCGACCAACACCTCGTCGTGCGGCCCCAAGCCGGGGGTGAAGGCCACCGGCTCGGTGATCAAGCTCGGCACGATCGACACCAAGCAGCCGGGCACGGACTTCAGCGACGGGCCGAACACCATCATCGCTTACTTCAACTGCGTCAACGCTAACGGCGGTGTCAACGGCCACCCGCTCAAGCTGTTCGTCCAGTACGACCAGACTCAGCCGGCGCAGGTCGCGGCGGCCGCCAAGCAGCTGATCCAGAGCGACCACGTGGTGGGGATCGTCGGCGTCTTCGACCTGCTCGAGTGCACGATCGATCAGAGCTACTGGAAGCAGCTCGGGATCTATGAGATGGGCGCGGGGATCGCCCCTGAGTGCTGGTCGACCCCGAACAGCGCGGCGGTCAACATGGGCCCGCGCTACAGCTCCGACGGGGCCGTGCAGTACGCGCTCAAGCAACACGTCTCGAAGGTCGTGTTCGTGCAGTCCAACGTGCCCGGCACCGGCTACATCGCCGCCGGTCCGGCGGCGCTCGCCAAGGCCTCGGGCGTCCCGATCACCGAGCTGACCGAGAACGTGCCGATCAACGACGCCAACTCGGTCGCGCTCGACCTCGTCAACAAGGCCGGCTCCAACGGGTGGGTGGTGCTCAACTTCACCCCGCCCGAGGCGCTGGTGATCCTCCAAGCCGCGCAGAAGCTCGGCCTCGAGGACCGGGTCAAGGGCTGGGGCTGCTCGACCCCGTGCAACACCGACTTCCTGGCCAAGGCGCTGGGGCCGAAGTGGAACCGCAAGCTGTTCGTCAACGCCGAACTGACGTCCCCCGATGACCACAACGGGACCGAGATGCAGCTCTACAAGGCGATCCTCGCCAAGTACGGCCAGAGCGTCGCCGGCGGCCTCGGGTCCTTCAGCGAGATGGGTTACCTCCTGGCGAAGTTCTCAAAGGACGCGCTGTTGAAGGTGAAGGGCGCGTACACGATGAAGAGCGTCAACACGGCGTTCAAGAACTTAAAGGACGAGAAGAACGAGCTGCAGTGTCAGCCATGGGTGTACGGGAACTATCCCCTGCACATCCCCAACAACTCCGACTTCACGACGACGCCCGACAACGGAAAGATGGTCACCGCCCAGGGATGCACGCCCATTTCCGCGGCGGATCCGCAGATCGCGGCCTACCGCAAGGCGGCGGGGACGGCACCGTCAACGAATCCCCCTACGTCGTAGAGTAGGGCCGCATAAGCGACCAGGGCGGCCTGAGGACCAATGCCAAGCTGGACCGACGTCGAGCAGTTTCTCGTCACGGGCCTGTCCCTCGGCGGGGTGTACGCCCTGTCGGGGGTCGGCATGGTCGTCCTGTACCGGGCCACCGGAGTGCTGAACCTGGCCTTCGGCGCGGTCGGCGCGATGGGCGCCCTGATCGCATGGCAGCTGATCAACCATTCGGGCTTTGGCTTCTGGCCCGCGTTCGCGGTCTCGGTCCTGTTCGGCGGCGTGGTGACGCTCGCCTACGGAATGGTGTTCGGGCCCGCGCTCGCCGGGCGCGATCCCCTGGTCAAGGCCACGGCGACGCTGGGACTGACGCTCGTCCTGCTCGGGGTGATGGACCTGCTGTGGCCCTCGAGCGGGGGCGCCTCGCGCTCGCTGACGATCCCGACCGACAACAACACGTTCCAGATCGGTCAGATCTCCGTCACCTACACGAACGTGATCGCGCTGGCGCTGGGGCTGGTGATCACGATCGTCACCGCCGCGTTTTTGCGCTACACCAAGCTGGGAACGGCGATGCGCGCGATGGCCAACGATCGCGACATCACCGCGACCCTGGGCGTCCCGGTGAGGCGGGTGACCGCGGCGGCCTGGTTCGGCTGCGGGGTGCTGTCGGGCATCGCCGGCGTACTGCTCGCGGACCTCGTCGCGCTCGATGCGACCAGCCTGACGTTCCTGGTGATCTCGACGCTCGCGGCAACGCTGATCGCGCGCCTGCGCTCGATCGGGATCACCTTCGCCGCGGCGATCGTGATCGGCCTCGTCAGCGCCGAGCTGACTCCGATCCAGTCGGTGAGCAACTACCGCGACATGACGCCGTTCGTGCTCGCCGCGATCGCGCTGCTGATCCTCAACCGGCGCCGCGTGATCTCGGTGGGGCGCCAGGGGGTTTAGGTGCCCATGACTTGGTATGACCGAAGTAGCGGCGGGAGGCACTAGGCTTGGAATCCGCCGGCGTGCAGAGCGCGGATGACACCACGGCGGCCGGGGCCCAGGCCACCACGCCCGACGTAGGCGGACGGCGGCCGCGATCGCGCCCGCGGCCCTCCCCGAGAGCCTTCGTGCGCCCGGCGGTGATCACCGCCCTGCTCGCTTTCGTGCTGCTGGCGTTCCCGTCGATCTTCAGCCTCTACTACCTCGACGCGTGGACCCAGGTGGCGATCTACTCGATCGTCACGCTCGGGCTCGGGCTGCTGGTCGGGCGGGTCGGAATGGTTTCGCTGGGGCAGGGGGCGGTGCTGGCGATGGGCGCCTGGGTCGCCGCGCGCCTGCTGTTCGCGACCGGGCTCCCGTTCCCGGTCGTGCTGCTGGCCGCCGGGCTGATCACGATGGTGCTGGGAACGCTGGTGGGGCTTCCGGCCCTGCGGATGAGCGGGCTCTATCTGGCGCTGATCACGCTGATGCTCGCCGGCGCGATCACCGTCGCGCTGACCGCGATCAACTTCCCCAACGGCGGCCATGGCTTCACCGGATACAACGCCGCCAGCGTCCACATCCCGGCGATCCGCCGGCCGGCCATCGCGACCACCGATCCCGCGTTCTTCCGCTACTCGGTGGTCGTCGCGATCGTGATGTTCCTGTTGGTGTTCGTGCACATCCGCGGTCGGCCGGGACGTGCCTGGGCGGCGATCCGCCAGAGCGAGTCGGCCGCGCTGGCGGCCGGGATCAACACCACCTTCTACAAGCTCTGGGCGTTCGCGCTGGCGTCATTCGTCACCGGTGTCGCCGGAGCTCTGGTTGCCGGCAGCTTCCGTTACCTGAACTCGCTGACGTTCTCGACCCAGGATTCGATCACGCTGCTGGCCGTGGTGCTGATGGGGGGCGCGTACAGCATGACCGGGGCGATCGTGGCCGCCTTCCTGCTGAAGTTTCTCCAGGCGCTACTCAACAACTGGGGGGTATCCCCGGACTGGCTGACCATCCTGTTCGGCATCGGGGTGCTCCAGGTCCTGACGACCGCGCCGCGGGGGATCGTCGATCAGATGCCCAAGGACCTCGCGCGCCTGGGACGATTCCTGCGCGGCCGGTTCACGCGTACCGCGCCGGCCGGGAGGAGCGCCGAATGATCGACGTGTCCGCACTGACGGTCCATTTCGGCGGCGTCACGCCCCTGGACGGAATGGACGTCAAGTTCGAGGCCGGGACGTGCGGTTTGATCGGTCCCAACGGCGCCGGCAAGACCACCTTCTTCAACGTCCTCAGCGGGTTCGTCCGCCCCGCCGCCGGCAGCATCGAGGCGTTCGGCGAGAACCTCCTGAAGATGGCCCACTTCCGGCGCGCCCGGTGGGGGGTGCGGCGAACGTTTCAGACCGAGCAGGCGATCGAGGATCTGTCGGTTTACGACAACGTCGCGATGGTCCACGAGCAGTCGAAGATGAACAAGGGCTCGCGCCGGGAGGAGACGCTGGCGGCGATCGAGTTCGTCGGGATTCAGGCGGACCCGGAGGCCAAGGTCGGCACGCTCGGCGCCGGCGAGCGCCGCCTGGTCGAAGTCGCTCGCGCGGTCGTCGGCAACCCGAAGCTGGTCTTGCTCGACGAGCCGGCGGCCGGCCTGCCCGACGAGGAGACCGAGCACCTCAGCGCGGTGATCCGCAAGATCCCCGAGCACACCGGCGCGCTGACGATCCTCGTCGACCACGACATGAGCCTGGTGTCCGGCTGCTGTGAGACCACCGCGGTGCTCGATTTCGGCAGGCTGATCAGCTCCGGACCGACCGACGAGGTGCTGCGCGACGAGCGCGTGATCCGCGCGTACCTGGGGACCGAGGAGAACGTGTGAGCGAGCCCACCGGCACCGGCGCGAGCGAGTCCAGCGGCGCCGCCGTAAGCGAGTCAACCCGCACCGGCACCGGCGACGCGCTGCGGGTAAACGGGCTGACCGTGCACCGCGGAAGCCGCGCCGTCGTCCGAGACGTGGATCTCGAGATCCCCGCGGGCGAGGTAACCGCGCTGCTGGGCCCCAACGGCGCCGGCAAGTCGAGCCTGGTGCTGGCCGTCGGCGGCGTGCTGCGTCCACAAGCCGGGGCGGTCCGGATCGGCGACGTCGACTTCGCCGCCAAGCGGCCCGAGCGGATCCGGCGCGCCGGTGTGGCGATCGTTCCAGAAGGCCGAAGGCTCTTGTCCGAGCTGACCGTCGAGGACAACATCAGGGTCGCGACGTACTCGCTCCCGCGCGCCCAGGCCGCGGCTGGGCGAAAGCGCGCGCTGGAGCTGTTCCCGGAGCTCGAGCGGCGGATGGACGCCCCCGCCCGCGCCCTGTCGGGCGGCGAGCAGCAGATGGTCGTGCTCGCTCAGGCGCTCGTCTCGCGGCCGCGCTACATACTCATCGACGAGCTCTCCCTGGGGCTCGCGCCCGTGATCGTCAACCGGCTGATTCCGACGATCCGCGAGGTCGCCGAGTCCGGGATCGGGGTGCTCCTGATCGAGCAGTTCGTCACCGTCGCGCTCGGACTTGCCAACCGTGCCCACATCATGGAGGGCGGCCGGCTTCAGTTCTCCGGACTCGCTCAGGACCTGCGCGAAAAGCCCGAGCTCCTGCACAGCGCATACCTGCTGCGCGGAAGCAACGGCGCCGGTGGCTTGCCGCCGGTCGCCGGCCCCGAGCCGACCGGATGACCGGCCGACGGTCCACGCCGCCGTTTCGCGGCGATCACGTGGGCACCCTGCTCCTGGGCGTGACCCGCGTGGCGGGCTGATGCGTGCGATTGTCACCGAACAGGCCGGCGCGATGGCGATCCGCGACCGCCCCGAGCCGCCGCGCCCGGGTCCCGGCGAGGTGGTGGTCGCGCCCGAGGCGACCGGGATCTGCGGGTCTGACTACCACTTCTACTCCGGCGAGCTGTCTGACGCCGCCGGCGGCTCCGCGTTTCCTCGGGTCCAGGGCCACGAGGTGGCGGCAACGATCGTCGCGCTCGGCCCCGGGTGCCGCGACGAGCTCGCGGTCGGCCGGCGCGTGGCGCTGCTGCCGCTGCGCGCCTGCGGCCGTTGCTATCCCTGCAGCGTCGGCCGTCCGAACACCTGCGACAACTTCCAGCTGATCGGGATCCACGTCGACGGCGGCCTCCAGGAGCGGCTGTCGCTGCCGCAGGAGCAGGTGTTTCCGATCACCGCCGACGACGCCGCCGTCGCGTCCATGACCGAGCCGGTCTCGATTGCCGTGCGGGCGGTCAACCGGGCCCGGATGCTGCCCGGCGAACGCCTCGTCGTGCTCGGCGCGGGGCCGATCGGACAGTGCGTGTGCCTGGTGGCGCGCGAGCGCGGCGCCGAGGTGCTGGTCATCGATCTCCAGGAGCGGCGGCTGCGACTCGGTGAGGAGCTGGGCGCGGAGACGCTGCTGTGGACGGACGCAACCGGCGTGGTCGCCGCTGCCCGGCGGTGGGCCGGCCCCGCCGGCCCACCGGTCGCCGTCGACGCGACCGGTGCGCCCGCGGCGGTCCGGGCGATGGTCGACATGGTGGCCTCCGCCGGTCGCGCGATCCAGGTCGGCATGTCGGCGCATGAGGTCTCGCTGCGGATCGGCAGCCTGACCGAGAAGGAGCTCGACCTGCTCGGCGTCAGCTGCTGCGACGCCGGCGACTTCGCCGAGGCGGTGGCCGTAGTCGAGCGCAACGGCGCGACGATCGCGCGGATGATCAGCCACCAGTTCGCGCTCGAGCAGGCGCCCGAGGCGCTGCGCTTTGCGATGGACAACCCGAGTGACGTGATGAAGGTGGTGATCCGGGGTGAGTGAGCCCGGGGGGTTTGACTACGTGATCGTGGGCGCCGGCTCGGCGGGCTGCGTGCTGGCCGCACGCCTGAGCGAGGATCCCGAGGTCCGTGTCGCGTTGCTGGAGGCCGGCGCCGAGGACACGCAGCCGGAGATCCGCATTCCGGCCGCGTTCCCGGCGCTGTTCAAGTCGAGCTTGGACTGGGACCTGCTCGGGGAGCCCGAGCCCGGGCTCGACGGCCGGCGCCTGTACCTGCCTCGCGGCCGGATGCTCGGCGGGTGCAGCTCGATCAACGCGATGATCTACATCCGCGGCAACCGCGCCGATTACGACGGCTGGGCGGGCGCCGGGTGCGAGGGGTGGAGCTACGACGAGGTGCTGCCGTACTTCAAGCGCAGCGAGGACAACGAACGCGGCGAGGATCCCCATCACGGCGCCGGCGGGCCGCTGAGCGTCTCCGACAGCCGCTCGATGCACCCGCTCGTCGACGCGATGCTCGAGGCCGCTCGCCAGGCCGGGCACGAGCACAACCCCGACTTCAACGGCGCCCGCCAGGAGGGGGTGGGGCGCTTTCAGCTGACCCAGCGCGACGGCCTGCGCTGGAGCACCGCCGACGCCTTCCTGCGCCCGGCCCAGAGCCGGGCCAACCTGGAGGTGATCCCGCGGGCGATGGCGCTGCGGATCCTGTTCGAGGGCAATCGCGCGGTCGGGGTGCAGGTCGCCTGCGAGGGCCGGGTAGAGGATCTCCGCGCGCAGCGCGAGGTGATCGTCTGCGCCGGCGCCTACCAGTCCCCGGTGCTGCTGATGCTCTCCGGCATCGGTCCCGAGGACCAGCTCGCCCCGTTCGGGATCGATGTGCGGGAGGCTCTTCCTGTCGGCGAGGGCCTCCAGGACCACTGCATGGCCCAGGTCAACTACCTCACAGACGAGCAGTCGCTGTTCCTGGCCACGACGCCGGAGAACTTCGCGCTGCTGGAGCAGGGCCGCGGGCCGCTCACCTCGAACATCCCGGAGGCCGCCGGCTTCTTTCGCACTCGTCCGGGCCTCGACGCGCCGGACATGGAGTTCCACTTCGCGCCGTCGATGTTCTTCGATCAGGGACTGACAGCTCCCGCCGACCACGGCTACTGCTTCGGGCCGGTCGTCATCAACCCCACCAGCCGCGGACGGGTGATGCTCCGCGCCCCGCTGCCCGACTCCAAGCCGCGGGTGCTGTGCAACTTCCTGACGACCGAGGAGGACCGTCGATGCATGGTCGCGGGGATGCGAATGGCGCTGGAGATCGCCGAGCAGGTCCGGTTGCGGGCGGTCGAGCGAGCTCCGTTCAGCGTGCCCGAGTCCGATTCGGACGAGGACCTGCTCGCTTTCGCTCGCCGTGTCGGCCAGAGCGTCTATCACCCGGCCTCGACCTGCGCGATGGGACCGGTGGTCGACTCCGAGCTGCGCGTCCACGGATTCGACGGCCTGCGCGTCGTCGACGCATCGGTGATGCCTCAGGTCACGCGCGGGAACGCCAACGCGCTGACGATCATGATCGCCAAGCGTGGCGCCGACCTCATCCGCCAGGCCGCCGGCGAGGCCCGGGCAGCCGCCGGGGTGGCGTAGCCGATGCGAACGAGGAGCGTGGTGTTGTCGGTCGCGATCGTGATGCTGTTTGCGTTCCCCGGCGCCGCGCTCGCCGCCACCCAGACGGCGCATCTGGGGGACGTGTCGGCGACGTTCACCTTCCAGGGCAGGTTCCCCAACTACAGGAACCTTCATCTGAAGATCACCACCGCCGGCGAGGTGCTCTACAACGCCGCCGTGACCTCGCGACAGTGCCCGAACCGGTGCGCGCCCGCCACCACCGGCCCGCATCAGTCCTCGGTGCGCGCGTTGGACCTCGACTCAAACGGTCAACCCGACGTCGTGCTCGCGCTCTACACGGGAGGCGCGCACTGCTGCTTCGTCGACCAGGTCTACAGCCTCGATCGGGGGACCATGGCTTATGTCAAGACCGAGCACTACTTCGGGAACGCCGGCGCCGTGATCAACGATCTCGGGCACAACGGAAGGCTCCAGTTCGTCTCCACCAACGACGCGTTCTATTACGAGTTCGCGAGCTTTGCGTACTCCGGTGCGCCGATCCAGATCTGGAGCTTTGCCAACGACCACTTCGCCGACGTCAGCCGCGGCTATCCGAAGCTGGTCAAGTCCGATGCGGCCCGGTGGTGGCGGCTGTTCACCCGCCATTACCAGGCCGGCGAGGGCTTCATCGCCGCATGGGCCGCGGATGAGGCTCTGCTCGGGCATTCCGAACAGGTCAAGATCACGCTGGCCAAGCAGTTGCGCCTCGGCCACCTGCACAGCGACCTCGGCCCGCCCCTGCCGAGCGGGAAGAGGTTCGTCGCCGCGCTCCTGAAGTTCCTGCACAAGCTGGGTTACGAGTGAACCTGCACAAGCTGGGTTACGAGTGAACCTGCACAAGCTCGGTTAGGTCTGAACTGCTGTCAGCAGCGGGTCTCCGAGGCCCTCTCCGGCGAGCCAGTCTGCACCGCGGCGATACAGCCGGTCGACCTCGGGACCGGTCAGCCCGGGCATGTCGCGCTTGACGTCGAAGCCCAGCCCGGTTTGGACGTAGGCCAGGTGTCGGTATCCGGGCGGAAAGCGCTCGAGCAGCTCAGGGTCGAGCTCGAGCGTCGCGGACGGATCGATCGGGTCCAGCCGGTCCTTCTCGTAGATCGGCTGGCGCAGGACCATTCCCCACCCGCCGCTGCCGGCCGCCACCCCGGCACGCCGCTCCAAGAAGTCGTAGAAGCGACCGGTGCAGACCACGTCGCAGCCGACGCCGTGCACGTCGGCGCGCTGGGAGATCGTCATCTTCGTCTGCGCGATCGCGCGATCGCCGGCGATGTCGATCGTGGTCCCGCCGAGGAAGTGCAGGATGCTGACTCCGCGCTCGAACCCTTCGCGGCTGACATGGATGAACTCGCGTGCCGGTCCCTGGAACCAGGTCGCCATCATGAACCCGTCGTCGTGCCAGACGGTCGCGAAGCGCTCCCAGTCGCCGGCGTCGCGCCACAGCGCCCAGTTCTCGACCAGCGCGCGGATCAGTTGGCGGTCCTCGCTCACGCGATCGTCGACGCGGGTGGGGCGGGGATCTGGCTGATGGTCATGCGATCGTCGACGCGGGTGGGGCGGGGATCTGGCTGACGGTCATGCGATCGTCGACTCGGGTGGAGCGGGGATCTGGCTCGTCGGCGGGATCGGCGGCCCGGTCGGCTTGCCGCCGATGTCCGGCGTGCCGTAGGTGTGGAACGTCTCGATCGTCTTGACGCCCCATGCCTGCCCGCGGCTTCGCTCCGCCTCGGTCCACGCGATCGGCTCGTATTCGGGGTCGTAGATGAAGTGCGTGCCGGTCGTCACCTCGACACGGTTGCCGCCCGGCTCATACACGTACAGGAACATTCCCTGCGCGACCGCGTGCTTGGACGGCGCCGCCTCGATCGGCACGTTCGCGTCGAGCATCAGGTCGGCGGCGCGCAGCACCTCCTCGCGGGTGTCGACGAAGAACGCGAAGTGGTGCAGCCGGCCGCTCGCGCCGGCGTGGTCGGCGACGTAGATCAGCTCGTGCGCGGCGATCGTCAGGCTCATCCACGCGCCCGACTCGCTGCCGTCGTCGAGCACGATCTGCTCGTAGAGGCGAAAGCCCAGCTGCTCCTGGGCGAAGCGCCGGTTGGCTGCAACGTCGGCCGCCAGCACGTTGACGTGGTCCAGGCGCTTGACGGAGGCGCCGCGGCCCACGTAGCGCTGGGGTACGTTGCGAAGCGCCGGCCGCAGGTGCTCGGGCGGCATGTAGCGCTCGCTCTCGTAGTAGAGCTCCATGACATGCCCGTCGGGGTCGGTGAAGCGATAGGCGGGTCCATGCCCCACGTCGCCATCGATCCACCCGGCGCCGAGCCCGCTGCGCGCGATCGCCTGCACGCGCCGCTGGAGCGCCTCCGGGCTCCATGCGCGGATCGCCATGTGACCGAGGCCCGGCAACTCGGACTCGGTCAGCTTGAGGCTGTAGCGCTGGTAGTCGCCCCATCCGCGCAGGTACACCGACCGACCCTCCCGCGCCTCCACCTCCATCCCGAACAGGTCCACGAAGAACCGCAGGCTGTCCTCGGGGCAAGGTGTCAGCAGCTCGGCATGGCCGATGTGCGCGAGATCATGGATCGGCTCGGTCATCGCCTCGCCTCCACGCGCTCGCGGAGCCCGTCGAGGTCGAACGAGAGCTCGCCGGCCTCGAGCTTGACGCGTTTGGTCCGCTCGCGCTGGGCGCGGTCGCGAGCGGCCTCGAGCACCTCCTCGACGCGTTCTGACTCCACCACCGCCGCGCCGTCGGCGTCGAGCACGACGACGTCGCCCTGGCGGATCCGGGCGCCGCCGACCGTCACCGGCTCGCCGATCGCGCCGGCCACCTCTTTGTCGGCGCCGTGGACCCGCACCCAGCGCGACCAGATCGGCAACCCCAGCTCGGCCAGCTCATCCCGGTCGCGCACCGATGCATCGACGAGCAGCGCCGCGGCGCCGTGCGTCCTGGCCTGGGTCGCCAGTAGCTCGCCGATCAGCGCGACCGGGCGCGGCTCGGGCATCGTCAGCACCAGCACCTCGCCGGGCTGGACCTCCGCCATGACCGCATGCACCATCAGGTTGTCGTCCTGCCCGCAGAGCACCGTCCGCGCCGGCCCGGCCGCCCGCGAGCCTGGGACCACCTGCACGAGATCGGCGTCGACGTAGCCGCCGCGACCGCCCGCTTCGTAGACGGTGGCGGAGCCGAGGGCGGCAAGCTCCTCATAGATCCCGCTCATAGTGCGTTCACCACCTGCGGGGTGACGCGCTGAAAGGCCTCGGCCTGGCGGATCCCGGCGTTGCCCGAGGAGCGCCGGGCGTGGTTGCCGCGGTGATCGGCGCGCTCGGTGTAGTAGCTCTGGAGGTACTTCTGTGCCTTCATCTCCGACATCGCCGCGACCTTCTTGTCCATCGCCGGCGTGATGTCGACAAACGTCGTCGGCGTGAAGTTGCACAGCTCCGGTTGGTGGGGCTCGAACAGGAACAGGGCCGGGGGCGCCACCGTCGCGAATGCGCTCGACACGCCCGCGCCGGCCGCCAGCCCGCGCGCGCGGGAGACCGCGGCGAACGCGACCGGGTGATCGGGGTTGAACGGATCGGTGTCCGTGTGCGTGATCAGCACGTCGGGCGCGAACTCGCGGATGCGGTCGGAGATCAGCACCAACGCGTCCGTATCGATCTCCAGCGGGTAGTCGCCGAGGTCGAGGCACTCGAACTCCGCGCCCAGCGCCGCCGCCGCGCGCTGCGCCTCGCCGTGGCGCACCTCCTTGACGTGCTCGACCGTCTGACCCTCCTCCTTCCACAGCTCACCCGACTCTCCACGCTCTCCATAGGAGAGAGCGATTACCTTTGCGACCCCACTGTTTGCGGTCGTCACCGCGATCGCTCCGCCTGAACGCCAGACGAAGTCCGCCGCGTGCGCTCCGATCACCAACATGCGCGTCATCGGCCGCTCGTTCCCGGGGTGGCGGCGGGGTCCGGGGTGGCGGCGGGCTGCGGGTTTGCGGCGGGCTGCGGGGTTGCGGCGGGGGGCGGGGTTGCGGCGGGCTGCGGGGTGGCGGCGGGGGGCGGGGTTGCGGCGGGCTGCGGGGTTGCGGCGGGCGGCGGGGCTGCGGCGGGCGGCGGGTGCGCGGCGGGCTGCGGGGTTGCGGCGGGGGGCGGGGTCCCGACGGCGTGTGGATCGGCGCCGGCCACGCGGCGCGTGTTCTGCACGGCCATCACGTGCACCTCCTCATCGCTAAAGCCGGCCTCGAGCAGCCGGTCCGCCATCAGCGCCAACCCGTCCTCCACCGGCGGGTTGAACACCTGACCGAGGTCCGTCGACAGCACGGAGTGCTCCGCGCCGGCGGCCCTGGTGTTCTCGATCCATGCCTCCCAGGCGACCTTGCCGGTGTGCGGCATGGTGAAGCACCGCTCGAGCAGCGCGCCCCGCTCCGCGAGCGCCCGCTGGTCCTGCTGTGAGATGTTCTGCGAGGGAAACTCGGGGTGTGTGATCACGATCTCGGCGACGCCCTCCTCGAGCGCGGCATCGACGACCGCGAAGATCTCGTCGCGACCGAGGTGACCCGTCGCCAGCACCATCCGGTGCCGGGCGATCAGGGCCAGCACCTCTCGCGTCTCGGGCAGGAGCGCCCCAGCCTCGTCGACCACGGGCACGGGCTCGATCTCGATCCCCTGTTCGCGCAGGTCGAGCTGCAGCCGCACCCACACCGGCACCTTGGCGCCGGGCGGAGCGTCGCGTTCGTGCGATTCGTTTACCGAGTCCACGGTCGGCATCCACACGGTCCGCGCGCCTTCGCGGGCAGCGATCTCGACCGCCAGCGGGTTCATGCCACCGACCGCGCGGTTCAGCGAGATCGCCCCAAGCGCCTCGATCCCGGGCACCGCCGCCCGGACCACACTCGCTCGCTCGGCGGTCGAGGTGTAGTGCGACTTGAGCACGAACCCGGCCATCCCGAGCTCCTCGAAGCGCCTGGCCAGCGAGACGTCGTCGATCTTGCGCTCCACGACGTCGGGCCCGACATGGATGTGCGTGTCGAACGCTCCCTTGAGGAGCTCGCGGGCGCGCGGTGAGGGACGGTCGGTCATGGTGCGGCGTTGTCGCGATCGTGGCCTGCATCGCCGGCGCCGGTGCCGCCGGAGGCGGCGGCGGCGCGCAGCGCATCGGCGACGTGTGACAAGTGTGTGCGCATCGCCGCCTCCGCGGCGTCGGGATCGGATGATGCGATCGCTTCGACGATCGCCTGGTGCTCGGCGAAGGAACGTTCGCTGCGTCCGGGCAGCAGGATCGTCCGGTACTGGAAGCGCACCAGCTGTGACTTCAGCGTCGAGATCAGCCGGGCCGCGGTTTCATGGCCGGCGATCCCAAGCAGGCGCTGGTGGAGCATCGCGTTCTCGTCGGAGGCTCCGAGCAGGTCGCCGCGGTCGAGCCGCCGGCGCATCCGCTCGAGGATCCGCCGCAGCGCCTCGGCATCCAGTGCAGTCGCCTTGCTGGCAGCCTCGCGAGCGACCAGTCCCTCCAGCGCGGCGCGGGCCTGCAGGATCTCGACCGCCTCGCGCTCGCCCACCAGCCTAACGCGAGCGCCGCGGTTGGGCTCGTGCTCGACCAAGCGGTCCTGCTCGAGCCGCGCGAGCGCCGTGCGCACCGCCGACCTCCCGACCCCCAGCGCCTCGGTCAGCTCCGCTTCCACGAGGCGCTGGTTGGGCTGAAAGCGCCCGCTGACGATCGCGGCACGCAGTTCCTCTTCGACGCGAAGAGGCGCGCGCGACCCGACCGGCCCGGGACCTGGTCCCCGCGGCGCGACTGCCTCGGGACCTGGTCCAGGCGGCGCGACTGCCCGGGGACCTGGTCCAGCGAGCCGCGCCGGACCACCATCCGGATTGTCGACAATCCTGTCTGCGATCTAAAGATCATATGAGCTCAGTCAAGGCGCGCGGCCTGCGCGACGGCGCACGTCAACAGTGACCGCAGCCCCAGCGGATGGTCAGGGAGCCTGGACTCGGAAACGTCCCGATGGACGGCTTCCAGCCGTCGCGCGGGACGTTGCCGTCCTCCCAGAACGGCATCGTCCCCTTAGACGTTCAAACACCGTCGAATGGGTCGTTATCAGGTGATCGGCGCATTCCGGGGGGAAATGCGCGTCGTTACCAGGCGATTCGGCGCATTCCGGGGGGGAGTGAGCGTCGTACCAGGTGATTTCGGCGCATTCCGGGGGGAGTGCGCGTCGTACCAGGCGATTCGGCGCATTCCCGGAAATATGCGGAGCCACACGACTCGCCGCTCGCCGCCCGTCCGGCTCGCTTCCGCGACCTACTCGACGACCACCTCGGCGAGCAGCGGCTCGCGCCGCTCGGCGAGTCCCGGCAGGACCTCATCGAACACATGCAGCAGCTCGTCATGGGTCTCGACTCGCGTCGACGGACAGCTCAGGCATCGCGCCATGCCGGCGATGTCGACGCGGTCAAACGACGGCCACGGGCCGAAGCCGCCGGCGTCCTCGGCCAGGCGGTCCATGATCGCGTAGCGGCCGTTTGCCAGCACGACCAGCAGGACGCCCACCTGATACTGCGCGGCGCTCCAGAGAGCCTGGATCGCGTACATCGACGACCCGTCTCCGAGCAGGGCGACGACCGGCCGGTTCGGCAGGCCCATCCGCAACCCGATCGCGCCGGAGATCCCGAAGCCCAGGCCCCCATTCGCCGCGCTGACGAAGCCGAGCGGCGTGCGGATCGGAATCCGCTGGTAGAGCTCCGGCTGGCTCGACGGGGTCTCTTCGACGACGACGGCATCGGGTGGCAGCCGCTGCGCCAAGGCCGAGAACACGTGGCCGGGGCGCAACCGCGTTCCCGGTTCCGGCGGCGCCGGCGCCGGCGGGCGGCGCATTGGCGTGGGAGACGGACGGTCGTGCTGCGGCACGAGCGCGGCGAGCGCGCGGCACGCCGGCGCGACCGGCCCAATCAGCGCAAGCTCGCAGGGGCTGCGGTGAGCCTCGGCCTGGCTGTCGGTGATCAGGGCAACCCGGGTCCCGGGCTCGACGACCGGGGTGGGCTCGTCGAACAGATACAGGCGAAAAGCGCTCGCCCCGATGACGACGACGAGATCGTTGCCGGCGAGCGTCTCGCGCATCCTTCGCCGGCGCCACGACAGATGGCCCGCGAACAGCGGGTGATCCTGGGGAAAGCCGGCGCGGCGGACGAACGCCTCCTGCCACACGGGACAGCGCAGGCGCTCGGCGAGCGCCACGACGGCGTCCCATCCCTCGCGGCTGTCGGTGCCCGCTCCGACGACGAACGCCGGCGACCGCGAGCCGGCGATCAGCTCGGCCAGGTCGGCGACCTGCTCGGACGCCACCGAGCTGGACCGGATCACGCGCGCCGGCGATCCGGCCGCGAGGTCGTCTGCGGGCTCGAGCCAGTCGCCCATCGGCACGACAACGAGCGCGGGCCCCGAGCCCGCCAGCGCCTCGTTGTATGCGCGTGCGATGGAGCCCGGCACGTCCTGCGCGCGCACGGGAAAGATGGCCCATACCGGGTACTCGCCGGCGAGCCGCTCGAGCCGGCGGCCGGTGAGGAACGGCTCGAATGCGAGCTGCCGGCGGTCCTGCTGTCCGACCACCACGACCAGCGGAGCGCGGCAGTCGCGAGCGTTGGCGATCGCATTGATCGCGTTGCCGAGGCCGGGGGCGGTGTGCAGGTTGACGAACGACGGCTCGCCGCGCGCGATCGCATAGCCGGCCGCGATCCCCACGACGGAACCCTCATGGAGACCGAGCACGAACCGGATGTCCGGCGGCAGGTCGGTCAGAAACGGGATCTCGGTCGATCCGGGGTTTCCGAAGATCGTCGTCAGACCCAGCCGGCGCATGATCTCAAACGCCGCGTCGCGGACGGTCTTCACGCTCCGAAACCTACTACGCGGGACGCGCTGGCGGGGCGAGGCGGGGGCGCTGGCGGGGCGAGGCGGGGGGCGCTGGCCGGGGCGAGGCGGGGGGCGCTGGCGGGCGACGCGGCGGCCCACCCGAGGCGCCGAGCCGGTTGGCCGCCGCGTCTACAACCGCGCCGGTCAGGAGTTCGCGCTGTACCGATCTGGGGTCGTGGGCTTCCAAAAGGGGCTGACGACCGGCAACATCCCGGGTTGTGCTTCCCGGCGGGAAGCATCGCAGCGGCCCCGAGACAAGTTGAGGTAGCCATGAGCGTTCCGCGAGTGCTTCACCCCTTCGCCGTGCCGGCGCGTCCGGCCGGCGAGTTTCTGGAGATCGTTCGTGGCGAGGGCTGCCGGCTGTGGGACTCGGATGGCCGCAGCTATCTGGACGCCACCGCGTCGCTGTGGTACTGCGCCGCGGGTCACGGCCGGCGTGAGATCGCCGACGCCGTCGCCGCCCAGATGGGGCTGGTGGCCGCGTATCACACGTTCGGGAGCTTCACCAACGCTCCGGAGCGGCGGCTCGCAGACCTGCTCGCCGAGCTCGAGCCGATTCCCGACGCGCGGGTGCTGTTCACGCAGACCGGGTCCGAGGGGGTCGACAGCGCGCTAAAGCTTGCCCGCGCCGGGCATCGAGCCGCCGGCGACGCCGGCCGCACGATTTTCCTCAGCCGCCACTACGCCTACCACGGCGTGATGGTGGGCGGCACCTCGGTCAGCGGACTGCCGCCAAACCGCACGCCGTTCGGGCCGATGCTCCCCGACTGCTACCAGGTCGAGCGCGACTCGCTCGAGGCGATGCGCGCTGCCGTGGCGTTCCACGGCGCCGAGCGGATTGCCGCGATCATCACCGAGCCGGTGCAGGGCGCCGGCGGCGTGTTTCCGCCGCCGGACGGCTACCTGCAGGGGCTACGCGACCTGTGCGACGAATCCGGGGCCCTGCTGATCTTCGATGAGGTGATCACGGCTTTCGGCAGGCTCGGCTCGTGGTTCGGCTCCCACCACTATGCCGTCACGCCGGACCTGATGACGTTCGCCAAGGCGATCACCAGCGGCTACCTTCCGCTTGGCGGGGTAGTCGTAGGGCCGCGCGTCCGCGGCTGGCTCGAAGCCGACGATGGCTACCTTCTTTCGCACGGGGGGACGTACGCGGGCCACCCCACCTGCTGCGCCGCCGGCGTCGCCAACCTCGAGGTTCTGAGGTCCGAAGGCTTGCCGGAGCGAGCCCGCGAGGCTGGGCGGCGGCTGCGAGGCGGCCTCGACAAGCTCGCCGGCCGCCCGGGCGTCGCGGACATCCGCGGCGAGGGCCTGATGCAGGCGATCGGGCTCGAGCCTCCGCTGACCGCCGGCGCGATGGTCGCCGCGCTCCTGTCGCACGGGATCGTCGGACGCGGGCTTGCGTATGCGAACTCGGTCGCCTTCTCGCCGCCGCTGATCATCAGCGACGGCGAGATCGACCAGATCCTCGAGGCGGCAGACGCGGCGCTTACCGACGTCGCGGCCGTGGTCTGAGCGCGAACGGCTCACGCGGCCTCCTCTGCGAACTCCGGCTCGGCCAGGGTCGCGACGCCGTGCTCGTCGGCGTCCGCTGCCAGGTGCGGCTCGGCGCCGGCCACCGCTTCGGAGCGCAGCACAAACGTCGCGAGCACGAGGCCGACGACGATGAGCGCCGCGCCGATCGTGAACGCCAGGTGGTAGCCGCTGGTCAGCGACGAGGCCAGTGAGGCGCCGTGCGCGAGCTCCGCGCTGGTGTGCGTGCTCGACAGCGTCGCGAGCACGGCGAGGCCCAGCGCGCCTCCCACCTGCTGGGTGGTGTTGACCAGCCCCGACGCGATCCCGGCGTCCTCGGGCGTGGCCGACGACATCGCGATCGTCATCAGCGACGGGAACGCCAGGCCGGCGCCGACTCCGAGCAGGACCATCGTCGCCAACAGGTCGGCGAGGTACCGGGCGTGGACCGGAGCGCTGCGGAACAGCACCAGAGCGGCCGCGGCCAGCACCGTGCCGGCGATCAGCGTCGGCCTTGGGCCAAAGCGCATGATCAGGCGCGCCGCGAACCCCAGCGACAGGATCGCGATGCCCAGCGCGACCGGGAGGAACGCGAGGCCGACCTCGACCGCGTCGTAGTGCAGCACACGCTGCATCTCGAGCGCGCCGAGGAAGAACATCCCGAACAGGCCGGCGACGAACAGCATCTGGATCCCGTTGGCCACCGTCACCTGACGCGAGCGGAACACGCGCAACGGCATCAGCGGGTTCGCGGCCGTCGCCTGACGGACCAGGAACGCCGCCAGCAACAGCACCGCCACTGCGCCTAATCCGAGCGTGTGCGCAGAGCCCCAGCCGAAGTGACCCGCCTCGACGATCGTGTAGACCGCGAGCATCAGCGAACTCACGAGCAGGACCGCGCCGGGCAGGTCGGCGCCGTGCTCCAGGCCGATGCCGCGATCGGCGGGCAGCAGCCTGGTCGCGAAGATCCCGGTTGCGATCCCGATCGGGAGGTTGACGAAGAAGATCCAGTGCCAGTTGATCGCCTGAGTCAGGATTCCGCCGGCCAGCAGTCCGACCGCGCCGCCGGCCGCCGCGACGAAGCTGTAGACGCTGATCGCCTTGGCCTGCTCGGAGGGCTTGGGGAACATCGTCACGATCATTCCGAGGATCACGGCCGCGGTCATCGCGCCGCCGATGCCCTGGATGAACCGGGCGCCGATCAGCAGCGTCTGGCTCTGGGCGAGCCCGCACAGCAACGACGCGCTGGTGAACAGCGTGAGGCCGGAGAGGAAGATCCGCCGGCGCCCGATCAGGTCGCCGAGGCGACCGACGAGCAGGAGCAGGCCGCCGAAGGCGATCAGGTATGCGTTGACGACCCAGGCGAGGTTGGCCTGCGAGAAGTGCAGGTCGCTCTGGATCGACGGGAGCGCGACGTTGACGATCGTCTGGTCGAGGATGATCATCAGGAAGCCCGCGCACAGGACCACCAGCGCCACCCAGCGCCGCCGTTCGTCGCGGGCTTGCAGTGGGGTTTCGGCTGTTGGGTTCATGAACGGGTCTCCTGTTGGGTCTGACACGAGTGGTTGGGCGACTCAAGAAGCACGGTACCACAATAATCTGTCACGAGACGATCTGCCGGGAGATTTTTGCTACGGCCCAGCACTTCTTCGGGGGGCTGGCGGCTTCCCCGAGATCCCCGGGCCCGCCGGCGCCGTCCGCTCGAGCATCGCCGCATCGCACAGGTTGAACTGCGAGCGGCGTCCGCACATCGGCAATTCGCTGCCGATTGGGCTGAGGTGGGCCTTAGCGCGGGGGTTGCCGCGGCGAGCGGGGCCTTACGTGGGCGGCCCGGCCCTGGCCCCCTGCCGCCGCTTCGGCCCGGTCCGGCGCCCCGCGGCTCTAGCTGCGCCGGCGCACGGGGTGCGTGCACGCGACCGGCGCCGACAGCCGGCCGCACGCCAGGCGACCGAGCGCCTGCAGAAACACCGGCCGCTCTTCCTCGGGCAGCGCCGCGAGCACGTCCTCGCGGACGCGATCGAGCACCTTCTCGGCGTCGAGCACCTTCTGCCTCCCGGCCGCGGTGACGCCGATCACGCGGGCGCGGCGATCCGTGCTCGACGGCTGACGCTCGGCCAGGCCGGCCGCCTCCAGCTCGTCGACGGTGACGACCATCGTGGTCTTGTCAAGCCCGATCATGCGGGCCAGCTCGGTCTGGGTGTAGGCCCCGGTCATCGCCGTGACCAGCACCGTGTGCTCGCGCGGCGAGATCCCCGAGTCCTCGAGGGCGGCGGTCATCTCGGTCGTCAGCGCGTGGCTGGCACGCGCCAGCAGCCAGCAGAGGTCTGACGCCAGCGGGAGTGGCGGCTCCGGCCCGGCGGGCACCTCCGGCGCCAACGCCGAGCTCGCGGCGAGCGGATCGGGAGCTCTGACCGTTACGAGGGGATCGGGAACTGTCAGCGGACTGTTCATGCAGTCGATCTTAACAGCGTTAGTTAAGCGACAAGAAAGTCTCTCGGCAGACGATCAGTCCGCAGACAAATTGGAGAGGGGCCGGAGCGACCGACCAGTGCCGCCACGGCCGCCTCTCGCCGCCGCGGAATTCTAGACATCGCCGCCCTACGTATCAAATGCCGAGCACCCGCGTGGACAGCGAGGGGCAGACCAGCATGCCTGTTCGAATGCGTGTGCCCACCACTCGCCGCACCGATGCGGGCCGCATCCGCACACAAGCACATCTCATTGCCAATAGACCTCGCGCCTGCGACAGTGACCGCGGTCGGCGGGCGACCGATTTGTGCCCCCAGGCGGTGGCGCCGTGACAGCTGCGCGGCGTCACCCCACATCTGCCCGCAGGTATCGCATTGGCCGCACTTCTGGGCTTCCATCTTCACCCACGTCGGATGATGCGCTGCGAGTCCCGGCGGGGTAGGTTCGCCGCATGGCTGGACAAGCGGAGTCGCTGCTTCGCGCCTTGACCGCCGCCGAGGAGGACTCGGTCCAGAGGGTCCTGGCGCTGCGGCCGGAGCTGACCGCGGACAAGGCCGCCCTGGACAGCGCGCTGACTCCGAGGATCAGAAACCTGGTTCGCCTCGCCGCGCTGATCGCCGTGGACGCGCCCACCACGTCGCTGCGGTGGGCGGTCGAGCTTGCGTGGAACGCTGGAGCTGATGAGGACGAGATCGTGCACGTGCTCGCGACGGTGGGCTCGGAGGTCGGGTTTTCGCGGATCGTGAGCGCCGCGCCCCGGCTGGCGGCCGCAATCGGTTACGACCTCGATCGCGGGGAGTGAAACGGCTCCTGAGCGGTCCTAGGATCCGAGCAGTCCGGCCCGGGAGGCCTGCGACACAGCCTCGGACCGGCTGGCGGCGTCGAGCTTGCGGTAGATCGCATGCGCCTGCGTCTTGACCGTGTTGACCGATACGTCGAGCCGCTCGGCGATCTCGCGGAACGAGCGATGGCTCGGCAGGAACCTCAGAATCCTCAGCTCGGCGATCGTCAGCGAGGAGGGCCCCGAGAGCGTGGCCTCGGCAAGCGTGTCGATTTGTGCCCATGCCTGTTCGAAGCAGTGCTGGAAGATCACGGCACCCGATGTCCTGCGGCCGAGCCTCGAAGCCTCGGCCAACAACGTGCGGGCTCGAACGGTGTCAGCCAGGCCGATAGCCGCGCGCGCCAGCATGACCCGGGCCTCGGCCCCGTACCAGGGGATGAAGTCTCCGAGCGCCGCGAGCAGGTCGGTGGCATGCTTGAGGTCTCGCTTTGCTTCGTCGACGCGCCCCTCGTGGGCGCGCGTCGCCGCCGATCCCGCGAACACGAGTGCGGAGATTGGATAGTCGGCGAGCGCGGGAGGCTCGACGATGCTCGCGGCCCGCTCTGACAGCTCGCCGGCGGCGTCCCAGTCGTCCTGCTCG
This sequence comes from uncultured Solirubrobacterales bacterium, assembly GCA_963723675.1. Taxonomy (GTDB): domain Bacteria; phylum Actinomycetota; class Thermoleophilia; order Solirubrobacterales; family Solirubrobacteraceae; genus Palsa-465. The sequence goes on from CAVRRW010000002.1 coordinate 361,906, forward strand.
ATCGTCATCATCACGAGCTGCGCGAGGCACAGCGCCGCGACGATCGGCGCGCTCGCGGAGCTCAGCGCGATCCCGGCCTCGAGGCTGCGCGCGGCGAGCTCGCGATTGCCCGCCAGGTGCTCGGCGACGCCAGTGAGCAGGCAGCAGTATGGCCGCCACGGGCTGTGCTCGGACTCGAGGCGCAGCGCGCGCGTGGCCGCCTGCGCCATCTCGACCGCGCCCATCCCGGACGCCATGGCGTCGAAGACCGCGCCGCCCACCTCGATCGACGGCACCTGCGCGGTGCGCCGTCTCGGATCGACCTCCACTGCCGCCATCAATCTGCAGTGTTGTGCCCGGTCGATGTTGCCTGTCATCAACCAGCTGTGTGCCGCCGCGAGGGCCAACGGGGGATGAGCGGCGATCTGGTCTGAGCGCAAAACTCTCAGCCACTCCTGGACCTTCCCGTTGCGGCCACGCACGAGGTAGCCGACGAGATTCGCCCACAGCAGATCGCCCGCGCGAGCGAGGTCGCCGGCAGCGACCGCATGGCTGATCGCGCCGTCGAGATCGCCCTGCCCTTCAAGCCAGCCGCTCGCCCGCCGGTGCAGAAGCGGCTCGAGCTCGGGCTCGCTGCGACGCAGCTCGGCTCTGAGCGTTGCCTTGACCATCCCATGCCACCGAAACCGCTCGTGGTTGTGGTCAAGCGGCGTCAGCATCAGATTCGACCTGGCCAGATCGGCAAGTGTTGCGCCGGTGGCGGCCTGCTCGAGCACAGCGTCGCAAGCCGGCCCCGATAGTTGATCGAGCACCGACGTGCGCCGCAGAAATCGAACGATCCGTCGCGGAAGCGGCGCCAGCAACTCGTCCCGGAAGTACTGGGCGATCATGTGGTCTGTTCCGTCGAACTGGCCGGCGCCCGCGGCGACATCGCCTCGTTCTCGCAGAGACAGCGCCGCCAGGTACAGCCCCACTGGCCATCCCTCGGTCTGTTTCGCCAGCGCCAGGACCGCTTCGAACTCGAGGTCGAGGCCGGCAAGCGCAAGCAGCGCGGCGGCCTGCACCGATGTCATCGCCAGGTCGCCGGTGCCCACCTCGACGAGCGCCCGATGCCCGCGCAGCCGTCCGATCGGCAGCGGCGGCTCGGTGCGCGAGGCCACGGCGACCTGCGATCCCGGGCCCAGCCGCCCCAGCAGTGCCGATACGACTGTCCTGAACGCCCGCGCCGGAATCGTGTGGGCATCGTCGAACACCAGCACGAAGCCTCCCTCGGGGCCCTCGAGCGATCGCAGCAACCGCGCCAGCGCCACGGTCGCGTCGCCCCGGGCCGACGACGTGAGCGCGGTGTAGACGTCGGCATCGATCCAGCCAAGATCCGCAAACGCGCACGCGATCGAGTTGGCGATCGCAGCCTTGGCATCTCTCGCTGGCTCGAGCGTGACGGCGATGAACGGGCGCTCGTCGCACTGCGCCCATTGCGCAAGCAGTGTCGACTTGCCGTAGCCGGCCGGCGCCGTGATCAGGGCCAGCGCCGCGTCATGCGCGGTGACCAGGCGCCCGACGAGCTCGGGACGGGCGACGAATCCCGGCGGCGGAGGCCGCATCCCGTGAGCGATCTCCAGCGAGCCGGCGCCCACGCGGGAGCGTCGGTTTTCTGGCCTCGACTGAGCCGTCGGATTACCGCCCGTGCGAGTTGCAGCGCGGGACCGACGTCGCGCCAGCGTGCCGTCTGCTGCTGCTGCTGCTGTTGATGCGGGCAAGGCGTCACCGACCTCGAAGCAGATGAACGATCCTGCAAAGGAGTTTTTCTCGCACGGGGAAGCGCAGAGCAAGGTGGCACGCCTCTGTATTGACGGGTGCGCACACCACCCTTGCGCCTGGAGCGATCCGCCGACCTCGGCCGCCAAGGGGTCGAGTCCGAGTCGGGGACCGAGTCCGGACCGAGTCGCGCCTAGGAGACGATCGTGATCACGCCCTGCAGGATCAGCAGCACGCCGATCGCGGTGGCGCCGATGAAGGCGACCTTGTGGCCGTTTCTCCTGGCTGCGCCCTTGGTCCGTTCCAGCGCGGTCGGCGTCCACTCCGGGGCGACCGCGAAGCTGACCAGCGGCACCTCGATCAGCGCGAGCATGATCACGTTCACCAGCAGCACCAAGAGGACGTTGCCGGCGGTCCCGTAGTGCAGCCTGCTGATGCTGTCGAGGGCGGCCAGGTATGACGCTCCGGGCAGTGTCAGGATGGCGCCGATGGCAAACGTGATCTTCGCATTGCCCTTGCTCAGCGCCTGCTGCCAGCGCGGTGTCTTGTGCTCGTCCTCGCGGCTGCGGCGCGCGGCCCGCCGCTCTCGCAGGGGCCGGTCGCGGTCGGTACCGAGCACGATGCCGATCAGCAAGAGGATTCCACCGACAGCAAAGTCGACAAGCGGATTGATGGTGTTCTTCGAGGTGCTGGGCACGCTCGAGTTCTTCAGCGCGAACAGGATCAACAATCCGACCGTGATGCTCATCAGCATCGCGCCGATGAGATAGCCGAGCATCAGCTTCTTGGGACTCGGCAGCAGCAGCATCACGGTGGTGGCCGCGACGAGCGTCGGGTTGGCCATCGCGGTGCAAGAAAAGAGGAGAACGCGGCCCATCGCTACCGCGCGACTGATCGCACCGCCCGTCGGGCCGTGCCGGCGATTGTCGCGGCCGTCATCGCCCTCTCTCCACGCGTCTGCCGATCAGGATCCCGATCACCGTGACCAGGTAGAGCTGGCCCGTGAGCATTTCGAGAACCGCCAGCGCGCGGCCGACGCTATGCGCGGCGGTGAGATCACCGAACCCTGTCGTCGACAGCACCGTGAAGCTGTAGTAGACGTGCTCACTCGGCGTGCTGTTGGCCGTTTCGCTGAAGAAGCTCCCAGACCCCACCGCGGCCACGAAGCCGATCGCCGACGAGAATGCAAGCCCGATCGAAAGGTAGATCGCAAGCGCCCCGGCGACCGCTTGCACCGTGGAGCCCTGTTGGCGCACGAGCCGCAGCAGCCCGCCCGCAAGCGCCGCGGGAACCGCCAGCGTCAGCGCCGCACCCACGATCAGCGCGACCGAGTGGGGAAACACGCCCGCGGCCGTGAGGATCGTGACCAGCACGATCGCCGCGCCGCCGTACGTTGCCCTGCGCCGCCGGACGATGGTCCGCTCACGAGACGTCAGGACTGCGACCAGCAGTGCGGAGCCGATGATCGCAAACGCGATGGCGCGAGATCCATCCCCGTCCGGCGCGACAATCACGAACACGACGGTGGTGACGACCAGCGCGAACACCGCTCCATAGCGGTACTGGGCCCCTCGCGTCTCTGCCGACTCGATACGCGCCGCCGCTGCTGGAGGAAGGCCCTGGCTCGCCGACGCACTCATTCGCGCGCCGGGGTCGGGCCGTGCTCGCGCGCGGACAGCAACAGGGTCACGACGTACGCCACCACGACTCCGACGATCACGAGCGGCCCGACCCCCGCCCCCGACTTCGCCGTCAGCACCATCCCGATCACGACCGCAGACAGCGGCAGCCTCAGCACCGACACCACGCCCGCGGCCATCCCCACAGCGACCGCGGCCGTGATCGGAAACCCCGGCAGGCGCGAGGCCATGATCCCGGCAGCCGCTCCGAGGAACATCGCCGGAAACGTGGGCCCGCCGCGGAAAGACCCCAGTGACAGGGCATAGGCAACGCCCTTGGTCGCGATCAGCAATCCGAGCGCTCCAATCGAGTAGGTGCCCGCTGCCGAGACCAGACCGGGAAGCTGATCCTGTCCGGAGAACAGGACCTCGTTGATGCTCTTGCTCGTGGCCGCGGCGAAGACGAGCGCCAGCGCGCCGATGATCAGACCGATGATCGGCAGGAGCAGCATGGGGCGGGGAGCGGCGATCCGATAAGTGTTCAGCCCGCTTCTCATTATCACCTGGGTGACGGCGGCAATCGCGATCGCCAGCGCAATCGTCCAGGCGAAGTTGCCGATGTGAGGGTGACCGAAGGACGGCAGCGGCAGCGCATCGAGGGCGTAGGCGCTGGTGCTGAGGCCGGTGAACGACCCCATGCCCAGGGAGACCAGCGAGCCGATTCCGGCCGCCAGCAGTCCCGGAAGCAGGATCAGCGGCAACCGCGGGCCACCGATCCCCAGCACTTCGATCATCAGCACCGCGGCGATCAGCGGCGACGAGAAGATGAACGACACGGCCGCGAAGCTGCCCGCCGCCGCCACCACCACCGCGACCTGGTCGGGGGCGTCGTTGCGCGCGAGCCGGATCGAGATGACCCCAAGCCCGGCGCCCAGCGCGATCAGCGGCGCCTCCGGGCCGATCACGATGCCCAGCCCAATCGAGGCGATCGCCGCGAGCAGGATTCCGGGGATGTCGCCGGTCCCCGGGGGCCCGCCGGACGCCAGGCCGTAGGCGGGGATGTGGCCGCCGTCTCCGGGGAGCTTGGTGATCGCCAGCGCCGCGGTCACCCCGGCGATCGCGAGGACCGGAAGGCCCCACCAGTCCGGAGCGGCTCCCGAGTAACCGACCGCATGGGGGAGGTGCGTGAACACCTCCTGCTGGATCTGGTGGACGAGCTCGAGGAAGCACCACGCGGCCAGCGACACGATCACACCGACGACCGCCACGAGCACGAGCAGCACCATGTATGGCCTGCTGCGCATCGTCGCGCTCGCCTCTTCGGGCGTGATGGGCGGCGCAGGGGTGGGCTCAGCCGGCGGCGCGGGTGCGCCCGTCATCGCCGATCTCGCTGGATCTCACAGGCGAAAGCTAGGCCGCGAGCGTTCGCGGTTCATCACCCCGTTTGGATGAGCCGCTCACCGGCATGGCACCGACGCTGGGCCGACAGCATCCGGCGATTGGAGCTCTCGACCGCGACGTGCCGCGCTACGCCGAGATGTGGTCCTGGGAGCGCGCGGGGCGATGAGGCTCGGCCGCTCGTTGGTGCGGCCGATCGTCCTGGAGCAGCCGGCGCCAGCCGGCGAGGACGGCATGCACCTGAGTGGCTCCGACGATCGGCTCGGCGGGCAGCGGCAGCTCGACGGGATGGAGCAGAAACGGCCGCGTCTGCGGTCCTCCCAGGCCACCGTGAAACGAGATCAGCTCCTCGAACGCGCAGCCCTGCTCGAGCTCGGGGTCGTAAAAGCTGTTGACCATGATGTCGGCGACGTGCTCGAAGCCGTCGGTGCGCAGCAAATGCTCGGCGGCGCTGGCCGGGAAGGCCGCGAGCGGGTCCTCGCCCTCCACACGCCCGTCTGAGAGATAGCGGGTGCCGCGTGCGCCGAGCACGACCGGCCCGTGCTCGCTGGAGCGAATCAGCAGAAAGCCGATGTGGGGGTGGCCGCGCAGCGCCGGGATCAGCCGGGGATGGCGCTCTTCGATCTCCTCGAGCGTCAGCCGCCGGCGCTCCTCCATCACATAGATCAGGCCGAGGTTGCCCGACCCCAGCGCGACGACGTGACGGTCGCCCAGCCGGTCGGCCTCGGTCTCGCGCGCGGAGCCGGTGGCCTCTTCGACGGCGTGGCCGATCGCGGCGTCGTTCTCGTCGCCGTCGCCCATCCGCGCGACCGTCCCCCGCTCGATCGAGCGCTCGACCAGCTCGCTCAGGTCATAGCCGTTGCGCTGCTTGAACGTGGCGCCCTGGGTCTGGCCGTGATCGGAGAGCACCACGAGCTTGTAGGGACGCGGGGCGTACCGGCGGGCGCGGGCGATCCGGGCAAAGTGCTGATCGAGCTTTCGCAGCGCCTCGAGCGTGTCGGCGCGCTCGAGCCCCGAGTGATGGGCGACCTCGTCGTAGCTCGACAGCGTCGCGTACACGGCGGGGCGGCCTCGCATCATGTCGGTCAGTACGCCGTACACGATCAGGTCGCGAACCCCCACGCACAGGCCGGCGCGCAGCAACGCGTATCTGTGCGTCCGCGTGCCTCGCGGGCGAACGTCGCGGCGGATCTGTCGCAGCGCGGCGACGCGCTCGAGCACGACCTCCCAGAAGAACAGGACGAGTATGCGACTGACGTTGAAGCCGTTGGCAAAGAATGCGCGGTACCCGGGGTTGGCACGCTTCTCGGCGCTGATCCGGCTGACGGTCAGGATCGCGGCGTCGGCCTCGCCCGAGAACAGGTTGCCGCGGCTTGCACCGTCGTCGGTCAGCAGCCCGATGCCGGTCGCGTGCCGGCGCTCGAGCTCCTCGCAGTCGGACGGCGACGAGCACGCCATCACCTTCCCGGTCTCCTTCTCGACCCACCGGAACGCCGGAATGTTCTCGTTGGAGCCCAGCAGGATGCCCGCCTGGCTCGCGCCCGTCTGCGAGCTCAGATCCGTCTCCCACTCGGTCAGCAGGTGCGTCCCCTCGCTGTGCCAGCGGTGCATCTCGGGCACGTTGCCGTCGCGCATGGCCCTCGCCAGCACCGGAAGCGCGAGGCCGTCGATCTCGAGGAACACGATTCCCGGGACGTCGGTGCGGACCTGTCCACCCTGTCTGCGCGCGACTCGCCTGATCACCCGCAGCATGTACGCGTCGTCGTCGTTGGCGCCGACGATCACCTCGAGCGCCACCGTCGTGGCGGCGATCACCAGCGCGGCGAGCAGCGCCCAGCCGAACCCGTCCACCCTGATCGAGTCCGGGTCGATCCGCGAGGCCAGCAGCAGTACGCCGGCATCGAGCACGAGCACGGCGACAAAACCGACCGCGAGCGTGTAGGGCAGGCGCAGCGCCGCCACGACCGGGGAGAGAATCGCGTTGAGGATCGCGATCACCGCGGCGGCGATGAAGGCATCGGGGAAGAACGTCTGGACGCCGACGTGCGGGACGATCGTCGCGGCGACGAACACGGCGATCGCCGACACGATCCAGGCGAGTAGCAGGCGCAGCGGCTGGATCCGCGGCGTCTGCGGGCTCCACGTCATCTCCTCGCCGTAGGCCGAGTCTTGGTTCTTCTCCACGGGCATCAGTATCTTCGCAAGCGGGCGCCTGTCGTCAGTTCCGTTCGGACGATGACGCCTTCCGGCGCGCTTCTTCAAGCTGCGCATGATGGGCCGGCCATCACGACCGACACAGCCCGCCACGGCGCGCGTCACGTGGCTGGGGCATGCCACGGCACTGCTCGAGTTCGACGGCGTGCGCGTGCTCACCGATCCGGTGCTGCGCCGGCGCGTGGGACCGCTGGTCCGAATCGCCCCCTTGATCGATGCGAGCGCGCTGGGCCGAGTCGACTGCGTGCTGCTCTCGCACCTGCACGGCGACCACACCGACCTCTCGTCGCTGCGGATGCTGGGGCGCTCGACGCCCGTGCTCGCTCCCCGAGGGGCCGGGCGCTGGCTCCTCGGCGCCGGGTTGCGCGACGTGCGGGAGCTCCGAGCCGGGGACGATCTTGCCGTCGGGTCAGTGCGGGTCCGTGCGACCAGGGCGGCACACGATCCCCGCCGCCGACCGCTGGGTCCGTCGGCGACGCCGATCGGTTACGTGGTGAGCGGCTCGCGGTCGGCCTACTTCGCCGGCGACACCGATCTATTCGAGGAGATGGCCGACCTGCATGGCGAAATCGACTTGGCGTTGCTCCCGGTGTGGGGCTGGGGATCGGACGTCGGCCAGGGTCACCTCGATCCGCAGCGCGCGGCGCGCGCGGCCGAGATCATCGCGCCGGCGGTCGCGATCCCGATTCACTGGGGCACCTACGCACTCGGACCGCCGTTGCGGCGGCCATCGGATCCGGAGCGGCCGGCGCGGGAGTTCGCACGGCTGGCGGCGGAGTACGCGCCGCAGGTCGAGGTGCGCGTTCTCGGTGTGGGCGAGCGGGCGCGGCTGTGAGCCTGGGCGCCGGGCGGGGCTCCCCGCCGCGCCATGACTTCGCCAATCCCCCGCCGCGCCCTGACTTCGCAAATCCCCCGCCGCGCCATGACTTCGCCACTCCCCGCCCCGTCGGGACCCAGCCGCGCAAGACGCGGGGTGCCGGACGGACTCTTCCCACCTCAGGATTGAGCCGCGCACGTGACCCGGAACACCGCGCTCCACGACTGACCCGCCGAAACCCATCGCAGCCCCTGATCCGGGACGCGCAACGAGTTCGCCGGCGCGGTCATCGGCTCGATGCATATGTACTCCTGCTCCGGCGGCGCGAAGATCTGCGCCACCGGGTACCCCTCTTCGTAGTGCAGCGAGATCGTGCGCCCGCCCGCGCGAACGTCGAAGCGGCCGGGCGGCTCGATCTCGTCGAACGCGTCGTCCCAGGTGCGGTCGGCGATCGCGCCCCGAAGCCCGTCGAAGGGCTCGGTGGCGCCGGTGGGAATCCCGCGCCGGTCGAGCAGCAGGCGACGGCGCAGCGGAAACGAGACGCTCCACTCGGCCCGCGGGGGTCCGGGGATCCGCAGGTAGGGGTGAAAGCCGAAGGACACCGGCACCCGCTCCTCGCCGGTCCCAGTCAGCGTCGTCGCGACCCGGAGCTCGCCCCCGGCCACTTGGACTTCGATCTCGACCCGGTGACGAAACGGAAAGGCCGCAAGCAGCTCCGGACGATCGAAGTCCAGGCGTGCAATCAGACGGGCGTGGTCGGAGCCGGCACTCAGCTCGCCCAGCGACCAGTGCGGATCGGCGGTCAGCAGCCCGTGGATGGGCAGTCCGTTCTCATCGAGCTTCAGAACCGGCGACGATCGATCGAGCCTGACCTCGTGGCCACCGAGCTCGTAGACGAACGCGTCCAGCCGGTTGGCCCACGGATGCAGGAACGGGATTCCCATGAACTTGCGCTCGCGCGCGTAGGCGCGCAGGCCAGCCCCCTGCCACAGCAGCTCCTCGCCGCGATGGATCAGCGACGCCCCCAGCATTCCGGCACCAAGCGCCCAGCAAGAGTGCAGGTCGGCCCCGTCGTCGTGGAGTGCGCACGTGGCGATCCCCTCGATCGATCGATGTTCGACCCAGTAGCGGGCCGGGACCACAGAGCCGCGAGCACTTGGGGGGTCCGGCATGCGCGAGACCCTAGTGCACGATGCGCCGCGTTGGTTGGCGTTTTCGGGCGAGTCCCGTCCGGCGTGCAAGCTTTCTCCGGCGGAAAGGTCCCGGAAACATCCCGCCGGGTGCCTCTCGGCGGCCGCCCGGGACGTTCCCGTCCCGGTGGAGGGGCAACGTCCCGCGCGAACTCCAGACGGGCTCGAGTGGGACGTTTTTCGCCCTCGCCCGCCCCCACCCGTCTTCGCGTGCTTGGCCTGACAGCAACGACCGGGGAATCGCACGGAGCCGGAGGATTCATCTGATGCGGGTGGTGAGCGCCCGGACCTCGCCGTAACATCCGCCGTCCGCGCACCGATACGCGCCCGGGGGATGGGGGCCGAAGGAGGCCGACCGGCTGCCGGCGGAGTCGGCCGCAGGCACGGCCCGGGTGTCGCGCAGTGAGCAGCAGCGACCACACCACCGACAAGGAGAAGCCAAACCGTGACCGCCACGTCCAAGGAGGCCGCCGCCCGGACCGACAGCCGCGGCAAGACCGCCGAGCAGGCTCCGGAGCACGTCCAGAGCGCCGCGGCGCCGTCGCCGTTTCCACCGATCGCCGACTACTCGTTTTTGTCCGATTGCCACACCGGGGCGCTGCTGGCGCCGGATGGGTCGATCGACTGGCTGTGCGTTCCGCGCTTTGACTCCCCGAGCGTGTTCGGGTCGCTGCTTGACCGCGAAGGGGGCACGTTCCGCCTGGGCCCTTTCGGGGTCAGCGTGCCGGCTGCCCGCTACTACGAGGCGGGCACCAACGTGATGGTCACGACCTGGAAGATCGCTCAGGGCTGGATCCAGGTCCGCGACGCCTTGACCCTGGGTCCGACCACCTCCGAGGACACGATCACGCCTCACACGCGGCCGCCGGCGGACGAGGACGCCGAGCACATGCTGGTGCGGACGGTCACCGGTCTTGAAGGCGACGTGGAGATCGAGCTCGTGTGCGAGCCCGCGTTCGACTACGGGCGTACGCCTGCCGAATGGACGCTCGTCGATGGCAGCCGCCACGCCGCCGATGCAAGCGGTGCCGGCCTGACGATGCGGCTCCACACGAATCTGGAGCTCGGAATCGAGGCCGGCAGGATTCGTGCTCGCCACACGCTCGCCACGGGCGAGGAGGCGTTCGTGGCGCTGTCCTGGGCCGACGGGCTCGGCGGCCCGTCGAATGTCGAGGACGCCAACAGGCGGCTGGACGCGACCGTTCGCTTCTGGCGGCGCTGGCTGGGAGGGGCGCGCCCGTTCGCCGACCATCGCTGGCGCGAGGCGATTCAGCGCTCGGCGTTGACGATCAAGGGGCTGACGTACATGCCGACCGGCGCGACGGTCGCCGCGCCGACGACCTCGCTTCCGGAGACGCCGGGAGGCGAGCGCAACTGGGACTACCGCTACACGTGGATGCGCGATTCGACGTTCACACTCCAGGCGCTGCACCTCCTCGGCCTCGACTGGGAGGCCGACGAGTTCATGCAGTTCGTCGCCGATCTGGAGCCAAACAGCGACGGCGGTCTCCAGATCATGTACGGGATCGACGGGCGTCGCGATCTCACCGAGACGTTCCGCGAAGACCTGTCGGGCTACTCGGGCGCCAAGCCTGTCCGGATCGGCAACGGGGCCTTCGAGCAGCGCCAGAACGACGTCTACGGCGCCGTGCTCGATTCGATCCACAAGCACACCATGCACAGCCAGCGCCTGCCTCGCCGCCTGTGGCCGATCGTCCAAAGTCAGGCCGAGGGCGCAGCCCGCGTCTGGCGTCAGCCCGATCAGGGGATCTGGGAGGCGCGCGGGAAGCCACAGCACTACGTCTCCTCGAAGCTGATGTGCTGGGTGGCCATGGACCGCGCCTCGAGACTGGCCGAGATCCGGGGCGACCGCGAGCTGCAGTCGAGCTGGGCGGCGACAGCGGCGGAGATTCACGCGGACATCCTCGAGCACGGCGTCAGCAAGCGCGGCGTGCTGCGCCAGCACTACGACACCGATGCGCTCGATGCCTCCACTCTGTTGGCAGCGATCTTCGGCTTCCTCCCCGGCGATGACGAGCGCCTGCACAACACGGTCGTCGCGATCGCGAACGAGCTGTCCGAGAACGGATTCGTGCTGCGCTACAAAACCGACGAGACCGACGATGGCCTGTCGGGCAAGGAGGGCACGTTCTTGATCTGCTCGTTCTGGCTGGTGTCGGCGCTGTCGATCGTCGGCGAGGCCCAGCGCGCCCATGACCTGATGGAGCGCCTGCTCCGAGTCGGTTCGCCGCTTGGCCTGTATGCGGAGGAGTACGACGCCGGAACGGGTCGCCACCTGGGCAACTTCCCGCAGGCGTTCTCGCACCTCGCCCTGATCGAGTGCTCGGCGCGGATCATCCTCACCGAGCAGCTCGCGCTCGAGGGGATGGGACCGCCAAGCTCTGGGGCGCTGGCCCGGTCCGTGCCCCCCAGGCGATAGGAACAGAGGCCCGAATCAGCCGGGATGAGATGCTGATCGTGGTGGCGGGGTCGCGCCCTCGCGGGCGCGCATCATCCCAAGCGGGTGATGCGGGCTCGATCACGGCGCGCTGTGATCGACCCGGGCGCCAGGCGCCCGGCACTGCGCACGACGTTAGGAATCGCTCATGTCTCCCGTAAGTCACCAGACCGTCAAGCTGAGCAGCGGCAAGCACTCGAGCCCCCGTGAAGGGGCCTGCGTGATGGAGCTCGCGTCGATGCTTGCGGGCGAGCCGTTCGGTGACCACCCGGCCTCGGTGTGCCCGGTGATCGGCTCGCTCCTGCGGGCATACAACGACTCCGTCGATGACGCGATGCGCCAGGACCTCTACGAATACGCCGCCAAGGTCGTCGGCAGTCGTGCCGGCGCCGAGGTCCAGCGCATCCGCGCCGCACGCGTGGCGGCGTGGAGCTCGGAGCTCCTGCGTGCGCGGCTGAGCCGGTTCTTGCCGGCCGCGATCGCGCGCAGGATCTGCCGCATGCGCACGCCGCCGCTGCACTCGGTCGGGACGCACGCAGTTCGCTTGATCCCAAGGCACACCGCCCGGGCGCATGCGGCGGTGCTCGCGCTGGTCGACGAGCTGCTCACGATCGGAGACCGAGAGGCCGAGGAGCGCGGCCGCCTCGATGTCGCCCCGTTTGCCCCGGCCGCCGGGGGTGACGCCGTCGGGCCCTCGCTAAAGATCACCGCGTGACCCCGACGTTCGCGCGCGTGGACCCGGCAGAAGAGCTCCTGCGCCGTTTGGCGCTGAACGACGAAAGGTCGGTCGGGATCGTGCTCGCCGGCGGCTCTGGGCCGAGCGCCAACGCGGCGCTGGTCCCGAAGGTCGACCTGCTCGTGCGGCTCGGGGCGCTCGTGGCGGTCGGCGCCGCGACGGCGTCGCTGCGGCGCACGGTGGAGCTCGCGCGCGCGGCCGGAGCGAGCGAGGCGGAGATCGTCGGCGTGCTCGTCGCCGTGGCGCCGACGGTGGGGCTCGCGCGGGTGGTGGCGACCGCACCGAAGCTCGCGAGCGCGATCGGTTACGACGCCCTCAGCGAGGAGTAACGAACAGCGCCAGGTCGCCCGACGCTCGATTGTGCGAGTGTGCGGTGATGGACGTCCTCATCCACGGCGACACGGCGACTTCGCCGGCGCTCCGCCACGAGCTGCCGCTGTTGATCGGCGACCCCTTCCTCTACCTCGAGTCCGACGGGCGCCGGGCCGTGCTGACGAACGCGCTCGAGGACGAACGGATCGCCCAAGCGGCTCCCGATGTGGAGCGTCTGCTGGTCTACGACTTCGGCTTCAATGAGCTGATCGCGACCGGCCGGCCGCGCACCGAGATCGATCGGGAGCTGTGCGTGCGGGCGGTCGCGGCTCTCGGGATCACGCAAGCCGCAGTGCCGGCGGAGTTCCCGCTCGCGCTGGCGGACCGGTTGCGCGAAGCAGGTGTCGCGCTCGCGGCCGAAGACGACCTGTTCACACGGCGCCGCCGACGCAAGACCGCTGCCGAGATGGCGGGCATCCGCCGCGCCGCCGCCGCCGCACACGACGCGATGCGCGAGGCCGCGACGATGCTCCGCGAGGCCGCGGTGGAGGGCGACGCGTTGATCGCCGGCGGAGAGCCGTTGACCGCCGAGGCGGTCCGCGCGCGCATCCGCGAGGTCTGTGCGCGCGCCGGCGCGCCGGCGCGCCGGCGCCGCCGGACATCATGATCAAGCCGATGGGGCCAAATCCGGCCGGCGGTCACGAGCCGGGCTCCGCACCGCTTCTCGCTCACGTCCCGATCGAGATCGACCTGTGGCCGCAGGACGAGCGCTCGGGGTGCTGGGCGGACATGACCAGGGCGTTCGTCCGCGGCGACATCAGCGACTCGATCGCGGCGCTGCACGCCCTGGTGCTCGAAGCCCACGAGCGCGCCTGCGGCGCGGTCGCTCCCGGCGTCTCCTGCGTCGAGCTGTACGGTCTCGCGTGCGACGTGTTCGAAGCGGCGGGGCACCCGACGCAGCGCACCAAGGCCCCAGGCGAGACGCTCCGAGACGGGTTCTACTTCGGGCTTGGTCACGGCGTCGGGCTCGAGGTCCACGAAGCACCGCTGCTCGGCCGGGCCTCGAACGATGAGCTGATCGAGGGCGACGTGATCGCCGTCGAACCCGGGACCACGGTCCCCGCAATCGGCGGCACTCGCGTCGAGGATCTGCTGCTGGTCAGCCCCGATGGTTGCGAGCGCCTGACCGGGGCGTTCCCCCACGGCCTGGTGCCGTAGGAGAACGCCTGAGCCGATTGGCTCGGTGGCTGGGACCGTTGAGCCTTCGGGTGGCCGGGACCGTTGAGCCCTTCGGTCGAGGTCCTCAGCCGTTGTTGAATGGCGCCACCAGCGGATTGGTCCCCGTGAACACGCCCGAGGGGTTCGGGTACCAGACGCACAGGTGCATGGTGATCAGCCGCGGATGCCAGAAGCTGAACTTGGCCCCCGTCTGCGGGCTCTTGGACGCGCATTTGGCTTGCACGGTCTGGGGCACGAACGTCCCGTCCACGTAGTGGCACGCGGCCGCGAACACGCCGTACTGCGCGCCCGGCAGCGGCGGCTTGGCCGGCTTGGACGGGAACACCCACTCCAGCGCGCCCAGCTGCCAGGTGCCTCCGTGGTGCTCGTAGACGAGGATCTGCGGCTTGCGGACGTCAAATCCCGACACCTTGGGGTTCATGAAGTGATAGCCCATGTTCGGGATCATTCGCGTGATGATCCGGTAGCCGGCGGCCTTGGCCCGCGCCAGATCGGTTACGTACTTCGACGTCACCATGCGCCCGGCGACGATGTCCGAGGCCAGCGCCGGTGACGGTGTCGACGACGTCGGCGAGGCGTACGAGTTCGCGGCGCCGACGGGCGGATCCGGGGTCGCGGGACGAGCGCTGCTCGACGTGGAGGCGACGATCGCGGCAACGATCGCGGCGGCGATCGCGAGCGGCGCGATGTCTTCACGGCACGGTGCATTACGGCTCCTTTCAGGTGTGCACTTCTGTCGAGTGACGAACCTAGGAGCGAGTAGCGCCTCACGCATCGGGAGGACTCCCCATGTTGGGAGCCCCCGATACCCATCTTCGACGATGCGCCCCTCCCCGCCGCGGTCCGCTTGCACGACAGGGTCCAGAACCGCAAGAGTGTTGTGCACCGCGTTCCCGTGGGAAGATGCGCGACGCTGCCGACCGAACGGAAGGAAATTCGCGATGAGCGAAGACGAGCTTGGCCCGATCGACTACTTGGCGGTCGAGTTCTCCGGTGGACGGATCACGGCCGAGGACGCGTCGCTTCTGCTCGACGCGGTCGACCGTGGGGTCGTGCGTGTGCTCGACCTGGAATTTGTCGCCAGGGGACCCAACGGAGCGGGCAGAAGGATCGACCTGGACGAGTTGCAGAACCCCGACCGCGTGGACCTCGGCGTGTGGCGGGGTGCGTTCTCGGGTCTGCTCGACGAAGCCGATGTCGCTGAGATCGGATCGCGCCCTGCAGCCTGACGGTCTCGCCGCGATCGTCATCTATGAGAATCTGTGGACGATCACGCTCGACTCCGTGTTGCACCAGCACGGCGCCCCCCTGATCGGCGACGGCCGGATCGCGCCGGAGGAGGTCCTGGCTGCGTTGCAGGAAACCGACGAAAACTGATCGGAGAGAACGATGGGTCTGCTCAAGACGGCCGCGAGGGTAGGCGTTGCCAGCGCGGTGCACGGCCGCGTTCAGCGCCGTCAGCAGCAGCGCTGGGCCGCACAGGATCAGTGGCAGCCGGCGCCGCCGCCGGCCGCTCCGCCGCCGGCCGCTGCACCGCCGGCGGCTGCTCCGTCGGCGGCCGCTCCGCCGCCGGCCGCGATGGCCGACAAACTCGCGCAGCTCAAGACGCTCGGTGAGCTGAGAGACAGCGGCGTGCTGAGCGAAGCGGAGTTCGAGGGCGCAAAGCAGAAGGTGCTCCAAGGCTGACCAGCCGGACGGCACGCTAGTTCCCCACGGACTCCGCGCACGAAGCCGCGACCGCGATGACGCCCGCGCCTGACGGCCGCGACGCCACGTTTGTCTCCACCGGCGCGCTGCCGGCTCGGTCGCGTGTCCGCGACCTCGTTGACGAGGCTCACAGGCGCTACCGAGCGGACCGCCAGGGGCGGGTGTCGCAGGTGTACCCGGCGCTCGCCCGGGTCCCGGCGGAGTTGTTCGGCGTGTGTGTGGTCGGCGTTGACGGAACCGTCTACTGCACCGGCGACGCGGACTACGAGTTCGCGATCATGAGCGTGTCCAAACCGTTCGTGTTCGCGCTCGTTTGCGAGCTGATCGGCGCCGCCGGCGTACGCGACATGGTCGGCGTCAACGGGACCGGGTTTCCGTTCAACTCGCTGGCGGCGATCGAGCGCAGCCCGGACGGTCGCACGAACCCGATGGTGAACGCCGGCGCGATCGCCACCACCAGCCTCGTGCCGGGTGACACCGCGGAGGCGAAGTGGGAGTCGATCCACGATCTCCTGTGTCGGTTCGCGGCCCGCGGGCTGTCGCTGGACGAGGAGGTGTACGCATCGGCGTCGGCGACCAACTCGCGCAACCAGAGCATCGCACGGCTGCTGCAGAGCTATGACCGCCTCTACTGCGAGCCGTCGGAGGCGGTCGATCTGTACACCCGGCAGTGCTCGCTGAAGGTGAGCGCGCACGACCTCGCGGTGATGGGCGCTACGCTCGCCGACGGCGGCGTCAACCCGGTGACGGCCGAACGGGTGATCGATCCGGCCATCTGCCATCACACCCTCGCGGTGATGCTGACGGCCGGCCTGTACGAGAGCTCGGGCGATTGGCTCTACGACGTGGGCATGCCGGCGAAGAGCGGCATCGGCGGCGGGATCGTCATGGTCTCTCCGGGCAAGGGCGGGATCGCCACGTTCGCGCCTCCGCTGGACCACGCCGGCAACAGCGTCAAGGGCCAGTTGGTCGCCCGATTCTTGTCCGCCGCGGCGGGGATGGACCTGCTGATCTCCGATCGCCACCAGGCGCCTTCGACGGCAGGCGGTCGGCGGAAATGACCTCCACGCGTGAACACGCGTTTGCGGATGCGCAGCGGGCCCTGCTTGCGGAATACGGTGTCGCCGCCGAGGAGCGCAGGCTTTGGCTCTCGGACCCGCGCCTGTCTGTCCATGTTCTCGAGGCCGGCGCCGGCGAGCCGGTCTTGTTGCTGCATGGCAGCGGGATGTCGGCAGCCACCTGGATCCCACTGCTGGCGCATCTTCGCGATCGGAGGGCGATCGCCGTCGATCTGCCCGGATTCGGCCTCAGCGACCGGCACGACTACCGCGGCCGCTCGCTGCGTCGTCACGCCGTTGCCCAGCTGACCTCGATCCTCGATTCACTCGAGCTCGAATCCGCGCCGGTCGTGGGAACCTCGCTTGGCGCGATGTGGGCGCTTTGCCTGGCCCTGGAGGCGCCGGAGCGCGTCAGCGCGGTCGTGGGGATCGGTGTTCCCGCCGTGGCGCTGGCGGGCATGCGCTCCGATCCATTCTTCCGCGCCATGACTTTGCCCGGGCTGGGCAGAGTGGTCGCCCGGATCCCACCACCGCCAAGCGCGGCCGCGACGCGCCGCGCGACGGCCAAGGTCCTGGGCCGGCATGCTCTGGCGCGCACGCCGGACGCCTTCTTTGACGTGGTCCGGGCGGGCATGCGCCTGCCTGGCTGGCGTCAGGCGATGTGGAGTCACCTCAACCTCGCGCTGCTAGCGGGCAGGCAGCGCCCGGAGAACGTCTTCGCCGACGACGAGCTGCGAAGGCTCGCTGTGCCCGTGCTGCTGATCTGGGGCGACGCCGACATCTACGGCCCTCCCGCGATCGCCGACCGCGCACTGCAGCTCATGCCCAATGCGCGCCTGGAGGTGCTCGCCGGCGGCCATGCAGTGTTCCTCGACAATCCGGAGCGTTGTGCTGGGCTCATCGAAACGTGGCCCTGATCTTGACGGGTCGGCAGGCAAGCGCGTCAAATCAGATAGGTGCACCATCCGCCGGCGGGGGGCAGACACCACAGTTCGTTCAGCGCATCCACGCGGCGCGTACATTGAGACAGTGAGCGATGACGAGCCCGGAGACGCGGAGCGGCGTCCATGCCCCGCGTCGGGATTGAGAGAGGAATGTCATGAGCCTGATCAAGGTCGTCGGCAGAGCCGTCCGCGCAAGCTCCCTGTACGGACTGGTGCAACGCAGGGTGGGGCTCGCGCCGCTGGCGCTCGTCGTCGCAGCGACGCTGGTTGCCGCTTGTGGGTCCTCGGGCAGCAGCAAGCCCGCGTACTGCTCGAAGGTCAGCGACCTCAAGAGCTCCGTCGCGGACCTCGCGAAGGTCAAGCCGGTCCAGAACGGGGCGAGCGCCGTGACCTCCGCGCTCGACAAGGTGAAGAGCAACGCCGACGCCGCGGTGGCCGCGGCGAAGAGCGACTTCCCGAGCGAGACGAGCGCGCTGAGGAGCGCCATCGACAACCTGGAGAAATCCGCTCAGCGGCTCAAGAGCTCGCCGGTGGCGACGATCACGGCGCTGCCGGGACAGATCCAGGCCGTCGTCAGCGCGGCCACGAACCTCAAAAGCGCCACGTCGTCCAAGTGCGGATGATCGCGGCCGGTGGACGCGAACGCAGGCCTCCACCGAGCGGCTGAGCGCGTCCCGGAGCGCCACCGATGCCATCGTCCAGCCCGGAGGGCGAACAAGCGCCGATCTCCTCGCGTGGTGATCGCGCGTGGGTGGGGCGGCCGCGACGAGCTCTCGCGTGGCTGCTGACGGTGGGAGCCGCGAACGCTGAAGGCGCCGTGTACGGAACGCTGATGATCGGCGTGCTGCTCGCGGCCGAGGACGCCGATCGCGTGGGCTATCCCGACACGATCGGGGCCGCCGCGATCGTCCTTGCGCTCTACTGGCTCGCGAACCTCTACACGCACACCCTCGGACTCCGCCTGAAGACGCGCGAGCCGCTCAACGTCAGGCTGATCTTGCGCAGCTGTGTGCACGAGCTGCCCATCATCGAGGGCGCCCTGATCCCGGTCCTGGCGCTGCTCGTGGCGTGGGCGGCGGGCGCCACCGTCGCCAGCGCCGTGACCGCGGCGCTCTGGGCCGCGGCGGTCAGCATCGTCCTCCTCGAGATTGCAGCCGGTTGGCTGGCGCGGCTGCGGCCGCACGATCTCTGGCTTCAGGCCGGAATCGGCGCCGTCATGGGGTTGGCGGTCATCGGGTTGAAGCTCCTGCTGCATTGACGCCGGCCGCCTTCATCAGCAATCTGGGCGGCGCAGGAGCCTCGCTGGAGCGCGCCGGTAGCCGCGCTGGCCACCTCGGTTCTCACAGGTGAACGCCCGCTCCGGGACCGAGCGGGATCCCGAGCAGGTACCAGACGACGAAGAACAGCGTCCAGACGACGGCGAAGATCACCGCGTAGGGGAGCATCAGCGAGATCACAGTGCCCAGTCCGGCGTCCTTCTGGTAGCGCTGGCAGAAGATCACCACCAGCGGCAGGTAGGCCATCGTCGGGGTGATCACGTTGACGGGCGAGTCGCCAACCCGGTAGGCGGCGAGCACGGTGGCCGAGGAGACGTTCAGCTTGAGGAACACGGGGATGAAGATGGGGGCCAGGATCGCCCACTTTGGGATCGCGCCGCTCAGGACCACGTCGAGGATCAACACGACGATGATGAACAGGATCAGCAGCCACACCGCGCCGACGTGCACGTGCTCGAGCGCATGGCCGATGCCAACCGCTGCCAGAGCCGGCATGTTGCTGTAGTTGAAGTAGGCCAGGAACTGAGAGATGAGCAGGAACAGGAACAGCAGCCCGACCAGCGTGCCCCACTGCTTGACGATCGCGCTGATCACGTCGGTGCTGGTCTTGATCGTGCCCGCGCCGCGCCCGAAGGCGTAGCCCGCCACGAAGAAGACCAGCGCGATCATGAACACCAGGCTGTCCATGAATGGCGAGTCGCCGATCACGCTTCCCGTCTCCGGGTTACGCAGCGGGGCGCCGGGGATCGCGGTCAGCAGCGTGATCGCCAACACCACGGCGAGGAAGCCCCACAGCGCGAAGCGCAGCCCCCGTGCCTCGTCGGCCGGCGCAACCTCGGGCGCGTCCTCGACCGGGTCTGCGGGGCCCGCGCCGGCGGCGGCCGGATCGTAGCTACCCAGCCGGCGCTCGATGATCCGCGTAGTGATGAACGCGCCCAGCAGCGCGAGCATGATCGTCGAGCAGATCCCGAAGTACAGATTGGCGGTGAGGTGGATGGTCTTGTGGGGGTCGACGAGGTGGATGGCGTCGTTGGTGATCTCGGTCAGCACCGCGTCGAGCGGGGTGATCAGGAAGTTGACCCCGAAGCCGGCGCCCACCCCGGCAAAGCCGGCCGCGAGCCCGGCCAGCGGGTGCGGCCGATGCTCATAAAAGCGGCGTCGCCGAGCGGGATCAGGACCAGGTAACCGGCGTCTGAGGCGATGCTCGAGATGACCCCGATCAGCACGAGCACGAACGCGAGCGTGGCCGGCGGCGACACCGCCACGAGCTTTCGCACCAAGGCGCCGATCAGCCCCGCCTCCTCCGATAGCCCGACTCCGATCATCACCACCAGGATCAGCGTCAAAGCCACGAACTCTTGGAAGTTCTTGGTAAACGAGGTGAAGATGAAGCGCACGCCGGAGCCGGTCAGGAGACCCTCGATCCGTGTTGTCTCGGTGTGGATCTTGTAGGCGCCGGGCGGCTGCTGCTCACCCGGGATGTCGTAGGAGGGGTACTGCGATCCCCCGTCATAGCGCTCCTGGACCTGCTCCGCGGGCGGCGAGGCGACCTCATAGGTGGACTTGACGCCGGCCCAGTGGAGGATCATCGAGGCGGCGATCACGATCACGATCAGCCCGACGAAGATCATCGCCGGGTGCGGCACCCTGTTGCCGAGCCGCTCGATGTTGTCGAGCATCCGCTCGTAGCGCGTCCGCTCTGTGGGCGCCTCCCGCTCGATCCCTTCGGCGGCCATTGCGCTACCCGGCCCTCGTGGCGAACCTTGCGAAGAAGTCCGCTTCGGCGACGATCGCGTTCTCGAACTCGTCCAGCAGCACTCGCTCGTTTGGCCCGTGGATGTTCGCGTAGCCGTCGGTGGTGCCAACGAGCAGCGCCTCCGCGTCGGGCAGCGCACCGGCGAGCGCACTGACGATCGGGATCGAGCCGCCGCTGCCGGCCATCATCACCTCGGCCCCCCACGCCTGCGCCCAGGCGGCGCGCGCGGCCTGATAGGCCGGACCCGTCGTGACCGCGGAGAAGCCATTACCGGTCGGGCCGGGCTGCACCTGCAGCTCGATCCCGAACGGCCTCAGCGCGCGCAAGTGCCTCATCACGGCGTCTTGCGCCTCGACGCAGTCCTGCTCGGGATGTACGCGCACGTTGAGCACCGCGCGCGCGTATGGCGAGACGGCGTTCACCGCGCCGTCGACCGAAGGCACGTCGATACCGATGACGGTGATCGCCGGGCCCGACCAGATCCGCGAGCCCAGGCCCCCGGTGCCGATCAGCGGCATCCCCTCGAGGACCTCGCTCAGCTCGCGAAACTGCTCCTCGCTCTGCTCCGGCCCGTCCCACTCGTTGCGCCTCAAGCCCGCGACGGCGACGTTGCCGCGCTCGTCGTGCAGCGAGCCGATCGCCGCGAGCAGCGCGAGCAGCGCGTCGGGGGCCGCGCCGCCGTACTGCCCGCTGTGCTTGCCGGACTTGAGCGTACGCACCTGCAGGATCACGTTGGCCATCCCTCGCAAACCGGTCGTCAACGTCGGCGTTCCTGGGCAGATGCTGCCCATGTCCCCGATCACGAGCGCGTCGGCGCGAAACAGCTCGGGGTCGGTCGGGGGGTAGCTCGGCAGCGCGCCGCTGCCGATCTCCTCATAGCCCTCGATGCAGACCTTGATCCCCACCGGCGGCCGACCGTCCCACGCGCGCAGCGCGCCCACGTGGGCGATGACGTTCGACTTCGTGTCCGCGGCACCGCGCCCGAACAGCGCGCCGTCACGCTTGGTCGGCTCAAACGGCGGCGAGTCCCACTCGGACTCATCGCCCGCCGCGACGACGTCATAGTGGCTGTAGAGCAGCACCGTCGGCGCGCCCGGCGGCGCGGGAATCTGACCGACCACGACCGGCGCCGTATCGGGCAGGTCGAGCCGGGCCACCTCAACGCCGGCATCGCTGAACAGCCTGGCGACCATGTCGTGGGCCTCCAGCAGCGCGTCGTCGATCCGGCCCGGGACCGACACCGACGGGATCCGGACGAGGTCCTCGAGGTCACGCAGCAGGCGTGGCATCAGGCCGGCGACGGTGTGCGCCGTTGCCGGACCACTCCGCTGAGGCTCGCCTCGGTCGGCCATCGGAACGTCACTCACGGCGCCCTCCTTTCATCTGAGTGAGCGACTCTACGTGCACCTTGGCGAGGCCTCCGCGACACGGATGCCGACACCATCGCACCGGCTCGTATGAACACCCGATCCGATCGGATCGCGTGTCGCCCATGCCATGGGACGCCCGTGCCCCTGCGAACGGCCGGCAGGCTCAGAAGGACCAGAAGAGCGGCACCAGCAACGTCGCCACGACGAAGAACAGCGCCATCGCGCACAGCCCAAGCTTCCAGTAGTCGCCGAACTTGTATCCGCCGGGACCCATCGCGATCATATTCGCCGGGGTGGCGATCGGGGTGAGGAACGACGCGGCGGCGGCCACCGCGACGCTCATCAGCACCGGCCGCGGCGACACCCCGAGTTCGGATGCGGCCGAGACTGCGATCGGGATCACGATCAGGGCCGTCGCCGTGTTGCTGATCAGCTGACCGAACACGGCTGTCAGCACGAACAGCCCGATCAGCAGGGCGCGCGGCCCCGCATCTCCGATCGTCTGCACGAGACCGTGGGCGATTTTCGCGGCGGCGCCGCTGTCCTTGATCGCGACGGAGACGGCGAACATCGCGCCGATCAGCACGACCGTCGTCCACGACACCGAGCGGTACACGTGCTCGACGGTCACCACCCCCAGTAGCACCATCCCGCACGCGGCGACCAGGCTCGCGACGAACGCTGGGACCGCGCCTGAGGCCATCAGCGCGACCATCGCGATCAGCACGGCGATGGCCCGCTTTGCGCCCGGCCCGAGCGGCACCGCCTGACGGCGGATCAGGCGGGGGGCGTCGACGACCAGCACTTCGGGATCGTCTAGGTTCTCGTCCAGGGCGCCCCAGCCGCCCTGCAGCAGCAGCGTATCTCCGACCTTGAGCTCCGTCTCGCCGGCGCGGTCCTCGCCATTTCTCTGAATCGCGAGCACCACGAGATCGCCGCTATCGGTGACCATCCCCGGAAAGAAGCGGGCCCCGAGCAGCTCCGAGCGCGGCGGAATGACCACCTCGGCGACGCCCGACTCGCGCGTGATCAGGCTGTCCGGAAGGTCGTGGCGGTCGATCACGGCATCGTTGATCGCGTACTGCTCGACCAGCGTCCGGGCATGCTGGCCAAGGTCCGGCGGGATTCGAGCGCGGGCGGCGCCTGGGCAGCAGGCGCGGGCCGAGCAGGACGACGATCGCGATCGTGCCAAGCGTCAGCGGCACCCCGACCGCCGCGAACGTGAAGTAACCGAACCCATGACCCCCGTTCTGCGCGGCCGTCTCGGAGACGATCACGTTCACGGGCGATCCGGTCAACGTCAGCAGCGAGCCGGCGCTGGCGGTGAACGCCAGCGGCATCATGAAGCCCGACGGCGAGCGCGTGACGCGGACCGCCATCACGACCGCCACCGGCACCAGCGCCGCCACCGAGCCGTTGGGCGTGATCAAGGCCGACAGGACCGCGGCCAGCGCGAGCAACAGAACCAGCAGCGCCGGGGGCGCGACCCGGCCCATCCGATCAGCTTCTGCCCCGCCCAGGTGGTGACCCCGGTCGCATCCAGCGATTCGCTGACGACGAACAGCGAGGCGATGAACACCACGGCGGGGTCGCCGAAGCCGCTGACCGCCTAGTCGGCGGTGAGCACCCCGCCGGCATACAGCGCCAGCGCCGCGCCGAGCGCCACGATCTCCGGCGCGACGCGGTTCCAGACGAACAACGCGACCGCCGCGCCGACCACCACGAAGCTGATCGTGATGTGGCTCATGGGCCCAGTCGCCGGGCGAAAGGGTCAGGCGTGCTCAGCCCGGTGTGCCTGCGGCTGCGGTAGCGGGGCCCTCGTCTCGCGGCTCATTCGTTCTCCTCTCGACGTTTCTCGACGCGGACCGGGGCGTCCCACGCTCAACCGATGCCGGTGACCATACCGAGAGGCCATCTGATGCGGGCGACTACAGGTGGAGCCCGGCGAGCCCGTGTTCAGGAGATCGGGATCCGGCCGAGGACCGTCGTGCCCTCGCCCGGCACCGACACGATCTCGGCGTGACCGCCGAGCGCCTCGAGCCGGTCGCGCAGATTGGTCAGCCCGTGACCTAGCCGAACGGCCTCCGGATCGAACCCGGCGCCGTCATCGGATACGCGAAATTCCAAGCATCCGCCGTTCAGGCCGAGGTCCACCGTCGCCCGGGCGCCGGCGCCGGCGTGCTTGGCGGCATTCTGCAGCGCCTCCAGACAACAGAAGTAGGCGGCGCTCTCGATCGCCCGGGGCGCGCGGGCCAACTCGGTCGTCTCGATCGCAATCGGGATCGCCGCCCGTCGGGCCGCGGCCGAGAGCGCCGCGTACAAGCCGTCGCTGGCGAGCAGCGGTGGATACAGCCCGTGTGCGAGCTCTCGCACCTCCTCGAGTGCCTCGTCGAGCTCGGCGCGCAGAGCGCCGAGCTTCGCACGGGCTCCCTCTCGGTCGTGCTCCAGCGCCTCGACGATCAGTCCGAGCTCGAGCCGGATCGCCATCAACCGCTGCTGTGCGCCGTCGTGCAGGTCTCGCTCGATTCGCCGTCGCTCGGCGTCGGCGGCGATCACCGCTCGCCTCTGCGCCGCCCTCAGGTCGTTGAGCACCGCCCCCAGCTCGCGCTGCGCGCGGCCCCGTTCGGCCGCTCGCCCGCGCGCCGCGGCGGCTCGCGAGCGAACGCCGGCACTCTCGATCGCGGCCGCCACCCGAGCGAGCAGCTCGCGGGCGCTGAACGGCTTGACGATGTAGTCGTCGGCGCCGAGCCGGAATGCCTGCTCGGCGCTGCCCGCGTCGGCCAGCGCCGAGACCAGCATCACGGGCACCTCGCGCGTGCGGGGGTTCCGGCGCAGCTCGCGCAGCAGGCCGAGCCCGTCGAGGCCCGGCATCATCACGTCGCTGATCACGAGCCGTGGCCGATGACGGACGGCCAGCTCGCAGCCCTGGCGTCCGTCCTGGGCGACCTGCACCGTGTAATGCGGCCCGAGAAGACGGCGGAGGTAGCCCTGCATGTCGACGTTGTCCTCGACCACGAGCACCGAATCGACGTCCCCCCGGCGCCTCGGCGCGGTCGGTTTTGTCGTCAGCCCGGCGGGGAGCGAGTCCGGTGCAGGCGCCGGGGTCCGGCCGTCGAGCCACCCATCCGCCTCCGCGATGAACAGCCTTGCCGAACTCCCGAGCAACGGGCTCGGCGCGTCCTCCGGCGGCGTGCGGTCGCACAGGCGCTCGCCTGCGAGCGGGATCCGGACGATCATCTCGGTCCCGCGACCGGGCTGGCTGCGGGCCTCGACCGAGCCGCGGTGCAGCTCCACCAGCTCGCGCACCAGCGCCAGGCCGATGCCTGTCCCCTCCTGGGTTCGCGCTCTCGGATCCCCGACCCGGTGAAAGCGCGAGAAGACCTGGTCGAGATCGTCGGCCATGATCCCGATCCCGGTGTCGGCAACGGCCAGCTCGGCCCAGCCCTGCTCGTCACGCGTGCGGACGTCGATCCGACCCTCGAGCGTGAACTTCAGCGCATTCGAGAGTAGGTTCGAGACGATCCTCTCCCAGGCCTCCCGGTCGACGTACACGGGAGCACTGAATGGCGGGCAATCGACCGTCAGGGCAAGCCCGGCTCGCGCCGCCGTCGCTGTGAACATCGCCGCAACGTCGGTTGTCAACCGCCCGAGGTCGGTCAGGCAGAAGGCACCCGTCCTCTCACTCGCCTCGGTGCGTGAGAAGTCGAGAAGGGCATTGACCAGCTTGAGCATCCGGACCGCGCCTCGGTGAGCCACCTCGAGCGACTGCCGCGCGGGTTCAGCGAGGTCGGCCTCGTCCACCACCTGCTCCAGGTGCCCGAGGACCAGCGCGAGCGGCGTTCGCAGCTCGTGGGAGGCGTTGCTGAACAGAGCCGTCCTGGCTCGTTCCAGCGCCGCGATCGAATGCGCCCGCTCTCGCTCTCCGCTGCGCTGCCGCGCCCCCGCGATGCTCCGCCCGACGTCGAGGGCAGCCATTTCGAGGAAGCCACGGTAGGAGTCGTCGAACCCGAGATCGTCGTTCACCCCGACGATCATGAAACCGGCGACGGAATCCCCGGCGCCTCCCAGGATCGACGCCGCGAACGCGCGCCGCGGGATCGCCCTGTGGCCGTTGGCGGGCGTCGCGAACAGCTCCGCGTTCACCAGCATCCCCCGCGAGGGCGTCTTCGCCAGCGCTGCGAGCACGGCGCCGGCCTCCCCCTGGTCAAGCTCGACCGTCGTATGGGCCGGCGTGAATCCGTCCGATTCTGCGCTCACCCCACCGCACTTCGCGTGCCCCGTGTCGTCGAACAGGTAGATCAGCGCGAACGGGGTATCGGGTAGGTCCGCCAGCGAGTGGGCCGCCAGCCGACACGCCTGGCGCTCGGTGGAGGCGTCCATCGACCGCGTGGCGAGCTCGCGCAGCGCCTCGATGCGCCGTTCGGCCAGTACGCGAGCGGTGGTGTCCTCGGACACCAGCAGGACGCCGCCGACCTCTCCCCGATCGTCATAGATCGGGCTGTAGGAGTATGTGAAGAAGCCCAGCTCGACCGATCCACGCCGGTCGAACATGAGCGGACGATCCTCGCCCCACGTCGCCTCTCCCCTCCGCATCACCGCCTCCAGCTGGGGTCCCACCACCGGCCAGGAATCGTGCAGGAGGTCCCGCGCGGGGCAGCCCAGCGCACCGGGGTGCAGCTTCCCCAAGACGTCCCGCTCGGCGTCGTTGTAGATGCAGTTCAGCTCGGGGCCCCAGTAGATCGCCATCTGAAAGCGCGAGTGCAGACAGATCGCGACCGCCGAGGTGAGGCTCCACGGCCAACCCGCGAGCGGTCCGAGCGGCGTCGCCGACCAGTCGAATTCCAGCACCGAGCTGGCCATCTCGGAGTCGCCAAGCCAGGCGGGAGACCGACTCTTGGGCGGCGGCGCCAGATCGCTGAATTCCACCGGCATTTCGGTCCCCAGGGGGAGCAACCTCGAGGGCAAAGTGATCCTTTGGGTCGCCCAGGCCCGGGATCCTACTACGGGCGGTGGCGGCTACTGCACGGGGCCGGGGTTCCTGCAAACAGGGGCATGATCCCCCCGATGGTGCCGGCTATTTTTCGGCACGGAGGAAATCGTGGAGTCGGCGAAGTACAGCAACGCCGCCTTGACGCGGCGGCTGACGTGCTCGGGATCGCCGAGCTCCAGCTTCGCGAAGATCGCGTTGACGTGCTTCTCAACGGCGCGCTTGGTGAGCACCAGGGATTCGGCGATCGCGGCGTTGCTGTGCCCCTCGGCGACGAGCGCGAGCGTCTCGAGCTCCCGCGGTGTCAACTGGTCCAGGTGAGGCGTCGTGCTGACGCCTCGCGTGCGGACCAGATCCTCGATGATCTGCGGATCGATCACGGTGCCGCCGTTGGCGACCGCCTTGGCGGCGTCGATGATCTGGGCGCGGTCACGGATCCTGTCCTTGAGCAGGTAACCGCGGCCGTCACAGCCGCTCTCGAAAAGCTTCAGTGCGTACGCCACGTCGGCCCAGGTGCTCAGCACGATCACGCCGAGGGCGGGGTGGCTCGCCCGCAGTCGCGCGGCCAGACGGATGCCCTCGTCCTGGCCGGATGGCGGCATGCGGATGTCGGTGATCAGCAGATCGGCCCGCTGCTCGTCGAGCACGCGGACCACCGTTGTGCCGTCCTCGCACTCCCCCACGACGGTCATCCCTTGCTGACCCTCGAGCAGGTGCTTCAGCGCCTCTCGCACCAGGTAGGCATCGTCGGCGAGCACGATCCGAATCGGCGGCCGCGCCGTTGCCGGAGGCCGCCGAGCGGCACGCGGCTCGCCTCGTTCCTTCACTTCGTGGATCGTCCCATCCATCCGTTTGCGGAGCTTAGGTCCACGGCGTCGGTGACAACTTGATCCGGGTGCCGGCACCCCGATTGCACGGATGACGATACGGTGCGCGGCCTCTGGCGCCAGACCACGGGTGGTTCGGCGAAAACCTCGCCGCTCTCTGAATTGAGCGCCCCGGATGCCGTTCTACTCCCCGATCCCGATCGCCTGGACCGGCGGCGAGCGCGACGCCTCGTCCGCAACGGCAATGCCAGGATTTTCCAGACGATGCCGAATGGCGCCAGCCGGATCGAACCCCCGGCCGGCTACTGCTCGTTGGCCAAGAACAACTCCGTCGAGCAGAATCCATGCGTAGAACGGGCTCATCCGGGATACCCCGTGTGTGACGCGGAGCCGATTCGGTTGAAGACGAGCCTCGGCGGGCGCCGGGGAAGGAGGTCGGGGATGAGGAGCGTGCGCACATTCAGCAATGGCTGGGGCGTCCGTGCCCTCGTGGCGACGATCTGCGCGGTCGCGAGCCTCGGCTCGGCGGCCAGCGCATCGGGCGCCCGCATGGGGTCGTGCCTTCGCCCCCACGCGCGACTCTCGGTCGAAGAGAGCAGGCTGAGCGACCGCCTCCCCCGCAACGATGACCCCGCCGTGCTGCAGTCGGCGACGTTCGCCCAGCAGATGATCGACGGTGCCGGCTTCCAGCGTTTCGCCCCGACGCTGACGCAGCGGGTCTGCCGTGCCGACGATCTCCGGCGCGCCCGGCAGCTGATGCGCCAGCAGGGGGCGCTGCTGTGGCGCCTCGCCGTCGATCGGGCGCAGGGTCGCGGGTCCGTCCGGGGCTCCCTTCCCGCCAGCGATGACCGCCCGCTGTACTGGGCCCGTCTGCAGGCGCGAGCTATCCTGCGCCAGGTCCGCTTCCGCTTCCGGGTCTCGGCATCCGAGCGGGAGGCGTTGGTCACCCTTTTCGACAAGGCCTCCCGGGGCATGTTCGCGATCCACTTTCCGGCAGGCCGTCGGTACACCCGGGTGATCCTCAGCGGCTTTGATCCATATACGCTCGACGGCGGGGCGTCCGGCACAGCGCCCGGCGCGGCCGGCAACAACATCCGCCACGGCAACCCTTCCGGCGCGACGGCGCTCGCGCTCGACGGCACCCACCACCGGCTCGCCAACGGCAAGACCGAGGTCATCCAGACCTACGTCCTGCCGGTCAACTACCGCGAGTTCCGTGAGGGATATCTGGAAAACACCGTCGGACCCTGGATGGAGCCGGGTCCGCGCCAGGTGGCGGCGTCGATAACCATGAGCCAGACCAACGGCGACGAGTTCGACCTCGAGCAGTGGAACGGGCGCTACCACGGCGTGTCGATCGGCAACGACAACCTCGCGCCCTGCCCCAAGGTCAACGGCGTCGCCCAGCTCGCAATCCACAACCACAGCTGCAACATCGTCATCGTCCGGCGCTGGGGCGGCCCGCGGAGCTTCCACCTCACCGACCCACCCCAATGGACCACGACTTCGCTTCCGATCGCCAAGATGATCGAGGCGAACACCGGTAAGTCGATTCCACGCCCACCGGGCGACTTGTGGCCGGACCCCTCGGTGGCCTTCGGCGTGGTCTGGCACACCGATTACGTCGAGTTCCCCAACTGCAGCTCGCCCATGCAGTTGGACCGCAACGACCCGGTACCGTCCCAGTACCCGCCGCCGGCCCAGCCTGTCCCCCCCGACCCTGGCTCCTGCGCGTACGCAGGGGGCGGCGGCAACTACCTCTCCAACGAGAGCGCCTATCGCAACACCCTCCTGCGCGACCGTCTCAAGGCGCACGTGGCGGCCGGCCACATCCACACGCCCTACATGCAGAACTTCGCTGAGGGCGATCTCTACAGCCCGAGCGATTCGACATTCGCGGCCTGGCGGTCGGCGATCGTCGCCCAAGGGAAGAAGCTCGTGCGTGTAATCGGCGACACGGCACGGTGACAACGCGCGTGGCCTACCGCGTCGACGAACAGCCGGAGCATCGAGTTACGGAAGTGCGCCCTTGGCGCAGGAGGATTTGGGTGGAATCATTACCTCATGAGCCCCGCTGGGTCAGGCAGAGCCCAGTTTCGCGGCGCACTGGGCGTCTGCGACCAAGGGGATCTGCCGGTGCCCGACCACGATCCGCCCGAACCACGCGAGCCCCGGCTCACGATGCAGAACGTGCAGTCTCTCCTCGGATGCGCTCAGCGCCTCAGCGACACTGGACGGTCCAGCGGTGACCCCGTCGCGTGGTGTGCCGAGGCAGCTTATATCGGCGACTTGGGCGCCATGGGCGCCGCTGCCACGATCGCCGCACGTTCCGCACCGACGGCGCACTAGCGCACTGATCGAGTTCATCTCTTACCAGGAGTAGTTCGATCAGCAGGCGCTCCGAGCCGGCAACGGGGAAGCGTCTCCGAGGCCGGGGCCCACCCGGGCGGGTCAGTCACCGCGATCGCCGCGGGCGATGAGTTCATCTCTGTCTTTCTCGACGATCCTGCTGGCGGTGTACCCGGCCCGCGGCAACCTAGGTCAGCCGACGGAGCCGCCGGATACACGATCTCGCGGCCAGCGGCCGGTGTTATCGAATTGCGTTGTGAGATCGCAACTTCGAGCCACCGTGCGGGTTTTAGGTTGCGGCACGGTAGGGGCGTGCAAACGACCCGTGCCGACACTCAGATCCATATAGGGAGGTTTTATGCGTTTACGCATTCTGCCGCTGGTTGGCGTGGTGGCCGCGTGCGGATTGATCTGCTCAGGCGCTGCGGCCGCCGGCGGACCACCACCGCCGACGTCCACGAATGGACAGCCTGTTCAACTGGTCGCCACCGGCCTCGGCACCCCGACATCGTTTGCCTTCGGCGCCGGCAAGGCGTTCGAAGGCGACGGTGGCAGCAATCAGTCGGGCCCTCCGAACGGTGGGGTCTTCCTGCTCGGGAATGGAACCGCAACGAAGCTGCCGCACTCCCCGAACTTTGTTGGGGGGCTGGCCTGGCGCAAGGACACGTTGTACGTCAGCGCGGCCACGATCACCAAAAACGGGCCGAAGTTTCAGCTGCTCGCGTGGAGCGGTTGGAACGGGACGGCGTTCATGCAGCGGAAGGCGATCTACACCGCACCGAAGGGATTCGACGGTTTCAACGGGCTCGCGTTCGGTCCCGACGGGCGGCTGTATGTCGGCGTGGATGTCGGCTTGACCAACGGTAACGACCACGGGCCGGCGAAGACGCCGTACCTGTACGAGATCCTCTCGATCAAACCGAACGGCAAGGGCCTCAAGGTGTTCGCCTCCGGGATGCGCCAGCCGTGGCAATTGGCGTTCCCGAAGGGGTCTTCGTCGCCGTTCGTGTCCGACCTCGGCCAGGACAAGGGCGCGAAGAATCCGCCCGACTTCCTGCTTCGCGTCCGCGCCGGCGACAACTACGGCTTCCCGAAGTGCAACTGGACCCAGTCGAAACCGTGCAAGGGCTATGCCAAGCCGTTCAAGATGTTCGCGCCCCACACCGACGTGATGGGGGTCGGGATCATCGCAAAGCAGCTGTACCTGTCCGAGTTCCTCGGCAACGGCGGCAAGTCCGGCCTGGTCGTCTCGATGCCGATGAAGGGTGGCTCCCCGAAGACGCTCCTCACTGGTTTCGTGGCGCCTGTCGTCGGACTGGGCGTACATGCCGGGTGGGTGTACATCGGCGAGTTGACCGGTCAGGTCTTCCGCGTCAAGGCCTGAAGGTTTACGCAAGCGTACGCCTGAGCGCCCCCGCGGCGCTCAGGCGTGCCATGCGCACCAACAACCAGTTGCGACGCGTGCGATCAGACGCCCGCGGTCGGCGCGCTTCCTTCGTCAACAGGTGTTGACAAGCGGACAGCGTCAATGTATGTTGACGATCGGATGGAGACGGCCGACCAGGGCACCGAGGTGAATCAGCTCGCGGAGGCTGTCGACAGCGCCGACCCGGCGGTGGGGTTGCGGGCGGTCGCTTCGTTGCGGGCGCTGGTCGAACGGCTCGAGGCGCTGCATGTGCACAACGCGCGGGCAAGGGGCTGGTCATGGCAGGAGATCGGGGCCGCGCTTGGTGTGTCAAAACAAGCGGCGCATCGCAAGCATGGCGGCCGGCGGGGCCCGCTGCGCCGGGGCCGAGGCTGATGTTCGAGCGGTTCAGCGCACCGGCCCGACGCGTGCTCGTGATCGCCCAGCAGGAGGCGCACGGGTTTGGCCACGACTTCATCGGCACGGAGCATCTGCTGCTCGGCGTCGCCGTGCAGGAGGATCAATGGGGAGCGCTGATGCTCGCCCGGCGCGGTCTCACGGCAACGCGGATTCGGAGCGAGATCGAGCGAATCATCGGTCGTGCCCAAGTTGAGAGGTCCGTCCCTGGGATCGACGCGGCGGCGCTGGCGACGCTGGGGATCGACCTCGACAAGGTTCGCCGCCGCGTCGAGGCGACGTTTGGGCCGGGCGCGCTCGCACCGAAGCCGGCCTGTCGCCGCGGCGCAGGCCAGCCGGGCGCACTGCCATTCACACCACGCGCAAAGAAAACACTCGAACTTTCCCTCCGCGAGTGCCTGACGCAGGGGCGCGGTGAAGTGATGCCCCACGACATCGTGCTTGGCCTGCTCGGCGCCGACGGTGGCGCCGCCCAGATCCTCGCTGAGCACGGCCTCAACCCCGCCGCGCTCCGAACACCCGGCAGACCGCCGGACCAGCTCGCCCGCTGACAAGACAGGGGTGCTGCAGCCGGGGCCGGACGACAACCTTCCTGGCGAAGCGCTTCCGGATTGTCGGGCCGACGACCCTGGCGATGCACTCCTTCGGCAGCACTCGATGGTCGGCTACGTGTCGGAACCGGACAGCAGGGCTCCCGCCCAACTGCCCGGGGCAACCGTCGTGGGTGCACACCCGGACAGTTCAGCTCGCACAATCGGGTCTGTCTCCACGAGCCGACACTGGTCACCACTGGCTTTCCTACGTGCCGACCGGCTAGCGCGTCCCGGGTTGGCTCAGCTGTGGGTGCTCGTGGCGTGCCCCCTGGAGTGGTCCGCCAGGGTTGTGGCGATGGCGCTGGCAGTGTCGATCCGGTGCCGGTAGCTCTTGATCCGATCGCGTTCGTGGGGCGCGGCGAGGCTCACCGATGCGCGCGCACGGTCGAGCTCGTGAACGGCGAGGACCCCGTCGACGAACGGGTCAAGGGTACGCTGGGGCAGGCTCTCAACGATCGTCGCTGTCAGCTCCGGGAGCGAATGATCACTGAGCTCGACACGATCGAGCGGCCGCCAGGAGCGAGCAGCGAGCGCGTCGGTCACGGCGGCGTGAAGCGCCCCCAGCCGCGGCGCAAGCCGTTGAGCGGCGTCCCTGGCAAGCCGCCGCCGCCGCCACCACCAGCGACCGGAGGTCAGGGCGAAAGCGATCAGTGCACCGGCCGCGCCACCAGCGAGCACCGACATGGTTGGCATCTTTTGGAGGCTAGCTCTCGGGTCAAGGCCAGACCGGTAGCTGCAGCCCAATGCCGGGCCACGCCTCTCGTCCTCTTGGGACGCTCGCTTGCGGACCGCCTCCCTCGGCGGGCGCTGGGTGACTGGACGGTCTGAGCTCGCCACCGGACGCGATCTAGGGGTGACGCAGGAGGATGCGGTACGCCCGTCCAAGTGGATGGCCGGGTCGATGTTCGCCCCCGGCCGAGTCCGTTTCCAGCGCGTCCGCGGCGGCAGCCGCCAACTGCGCGGCGGTCACCAGCTCCTCACGCTCGACCTGGCTCAGCCGGTCGGACCCCGCGTGTAGGTGAGCTGCGGCGGTGATCGACTCCACCAGGCGGTAGGCGATCTGCAGATCGGACCACCGCTCGAGCGGCAGCTGAGCCGCGAATGCGCCGCGGTGCTGATCCCATTCGCCGTGCGCCAGCGATCGCGCTGCCAGCCCGCGCCAGGTGCCGGAGGCAACCGCTCCCTGCAGACGCGACTCAATCGCGCGCAGCTCCCCCACAACCAGCCTCGTCGCCGCCCGCAACGCGCGGAGCTGACGACGATGCTCAACCCAAACACCCAGCCCTCCGGTGACAAGCGCACCGGCAAAGCCACCGACAAGTGCTGCCAAAAGCGATTCCAACCGGGGATCCGCGCTCAACGCGGAGACATCAATTAGGAGCGTAGCCCCCGAGCGTCACCGGCAGGTCCCGCACAGTCCGTCGCGCCACTGCGCTTAACGGGGCCGACACGAGCTTTAGAGCGCAACGATTAGCAATTGGATCTCCCTAGCCGCGAAGAAGCGCAATGGCTGGGTTTGCACTGTCCTTGCCCGAGCGCTACAGGAGGTGGCGGGCGTCCCGCGGGCCGTCAGTTCTCGGCCGGGACGTGACCCCGTTCGTTCGCGACGAAGACCTCATTGACGCCCACACGTTCGGCGACCTGCTCGGTCTCTCCCACCACGAGCGTCAGCCTCTATCAGCGACGGTACGCCGCCATGCCTCGTCCCGTCGTGGAACTGGACGGCCCGGAAGAGCGTCGCCTAATCGGGAGTAGCCCCCGGGCGGGGCGCTTGACGCACGAGAGCGCCTTGCGAACCACCGCAGCCATCGCCCTTGACAAACCGGCCGGATGAGGCTCTGGTCTGCGCTGCTCGGAGACGAGCAGCCCGCGGCGCCGGCGTCCGAATCGGGGAGCAGGAGCACGCCGAGCTGTCGCGCGTCCTTCTCCTCCTCGTCGCAAGCAGCCACGTGGTGACGGACGGGGACGGCTGCTGCTCGTGCAGGGGAAGGCGGCGCCACGTCTGTACCGTCCGCGCGAACAGGGCCCCTCGTCGGTGGCGATGAGATGCTTATTGAGAATCCAACCGAGTGCCGGACGCACGCTCACGAGATGCGCATCTGGGTGGGCCGGCACGGGTGCGACGACCACGCAAGCGAGTTCGACGACCCCGCCCTGGGTCGGGCTTGCGCTGGGCTCACGTCGTCGGCAGCAGCTCGAGCAGGACTGAGAACAGCGGCGTGATGATGCGCGAATGCGGATACACGCGGTAGGTGTTGTAAGCAGCGCCGTCACGCATCGCGAACACGCTCCACCCTGCGCTCACCGAAACGGCCGACTCAAGGTCCGGCGCGCCGACATCTTCGCGGTAGTCGCGCAGCCATTGCGGCGCCTCGTGGAGCAGCTGACCCATGTCGAACTCCTCGCGAACGATGCCCGATATCTCCTCCCGGTGGAAAGCGTAGCCGTAGTCGAACAGGAAGTCGCTCCCGTAAGCGGATACCCAAGGCACCGTCCACCCGCGCGGCCGCTCGTAGGCGACGAGTTTCTCGAGTGGCGCCTGCGACATGCAGACCAACGTCACGTCGCGGTCATTCAGGTGGCTGACCGTCCCGCTGAGCCCGTCGGCGAGGGACGAGCAGCCGGGGCATGCCACCTCCCAATCCTCACCGAACATCAGGCGGTAGATGAGCAGCCGCGAGCGCCCCTCGAACAGCTGCGGCAACGACCTGGGCCCGTCCTCGGTCGCGAACGTGTACTCGTTCTCGACGGGAACCCACGGCAGCTCCTGCCGCTGCTTCTCAACCCGCTGGGCGTGCTCCTCGAGCTCGCGCTCGGCTGCGAGCAGCTCCTTGCGAGCCGACTGCCACTCCTGCTCCGTCCCGACCGTCATCGGACCCTCCTTCGCGTTGCGTTTGTGCTCGCTGGAACGCCGCGACCCTGCGCTCCTTGAGCGCGGGATCCTCCGGCCGGAGACCGCAGCCACCCGCAGCGTGTCGTCCGGGCACCGGGCGACCAGGGGCCGTCAAGCGACACCCCGTCGATGCCACCAGCTTCCGGATCTGCACCTGTATAGTGCACCGAGCGGTGCACTATACGCCAACCCTCGATCGAACGTTCTTCGCCATCTCGGATCCGACACGCCGCAGGATCCTCGAGCTGCTCGCGGCTCGACCCGCCACTCTCGGTGAGCTCGCGGAGCCATTCGGCCTGACCCTCAACGGCGTCAAGAAGCACGTGCAGGTGCTGGAGGAAGCCGATCTTGTGATCACCCAGAAGGTAGGACGAGCCCGCGAGTGCCGCCTAGGACCCGCGCAGCTTCAAGACGCGGCGCGATGGATTGAGCAATATCGCCGGGCCTGGCAGGGCCGGCTCGACAGATTCGGGGCCTACGTCGAACAGACCAAGGCGCAGCGACGATGAGCCCGGACCTGGAGGTCGCACGTCTGATCGACGCCACCCCTGAACAGGTCTTCGACGCCTTCACCAATCCCGAGGGCCAGAAGGCGTTCTACGGTCAAGACGATCCCGGCTGGATCGTCCGCTCGCAATGCGATTTGCGCGTGGGAGGTGTGTGGATGGTGGACTTCGGATCATCACCCGGCGAACTCTATCGGCACCGCCACGTGTTCGAGCTCATCGACCGCGCGCGACGCTTGCTGCTCTCGACGACCGAGACGCGGCTAGACGGCTCGACCTTGCGATTCGAGACCGAGTTCAGGTTCGAGGCGAGCGACAAGCAAACGCTCATGACGATGACGCAGAGAGGAATCCCCACCGCCGAGCTCCGCGAAGAGCACCGGCGCGGAGTCCCCGCCGCCCTCGCCCGCTTGGAGAGGCTCATCCTGCTGAGCCGGACTGTGACCGAAGCCCGGCACGACCCGACGCGGTAAGACGAGGGAGCATGCCGCGGCCAGAACCAGGTCGCCCACGTTAGCCGGCGTAGCGATCCGCGACGGGCGCGGCTACCTCGGAGCGGTGCTGCTCACCGCACTCACCGTCGCGCTGTACTTCGAGACCGGCTACCTCGCGCTCCCGGTTCGGAGGACCGCTGAATCAAGACAGGACAACTTCTTCAGCTCAAGGCCTCGGACACGACGGCGTGCGTCAGCGGCGTTTCCAGAGGCTTCCCGAACGCTCTATTAACGCCCGCAATCCGGTCCTAGTTCTCACGCCGCCAATCAAAAGATGCCGTTTCCAGGCACTTTTTCGAGTGGAGCCAGCCGGGATCGAACCGGCGACCTCCTGCGTGCAAAGAGCCAGCAACCGCTTGTAGCTGCCGATCGGTTCCCGATTTATCCCGCGGACACTGGGTTTACGCTAAAGCCGCAGATCGTCTGAAGGCGCGATCGCGGCGCCTGACGCTTCCATCAGGCTTCCATGCCTCCGGCCGGCGAGCTGGGGTAGCGGTGCTTGATCTCGAGCAGCTGCGCGGGGACGGCGAACATGTCGAGCGCCTCGCCGGTCACGTGGTCTGAAACCTCCACGAGAGCCACGTCGTCGTAGACGCTGATGGCGGTCCCGGTCGTACCAGCGGCCGACCCGCCGACGCGCTCGCGGAGCATGACCACGTCGTTCTCCTGGAGCTCCTCTGGCATGTGAGTCGGAGGCTAGCGCCTCTGAGCCCCAAGACCGAACGTCCGTTCGGCTCGCCAAGATATGCGGGTAGGAAGCGCTCAAGCGCTCGATCAGGCGCCGAACTCCAGACCAGCGACAATGCGCGAGGAGGCTCGCCAAGCTGACGACTACGACTAACCATCCCCAACTCACTGAGCTACCCGAGGACGATCCGCGCGTACGCGTGGGGCTCTACACGACGTCCGAGGCGGCCCGATACCTCGGTCTACCCGTCTCGACGCTTCAGGCCTGGATCAGCCATCGGGACCAGCGAGAGCCGCTCGTCACCTCCGTTCCCCGTAAGGGCCATGAAGCTGCGATCCCGTTCATCGGCTTCGCCGAGGCGTTCGTGCTCCAGACGGCTCGACGGGCTGGCGTGCCGAGGAATCGGATCCGGCCGGGCGTTGAAGCCGTCAAGACCGACCTGGGGCTTCAACACGCCCTCGCTTCGAAGCTGCTTTACACGGACGGGGCGGAATTGCTGGTTCGACAGGCGGCCGAAGACACAGACCTTGAGGTGGCGCGGAGTCGACAACGGCTCCTGGCTGAAACCGTCAAGGATCAGCTTCAGCTGATCACATACGCCGGCGACGGATACGCGGCACGGCTCCAGCTGCCGTCCTACGGCCCGGCCGAGGTCGTCGTCGATCCGGCTGTCAGCTTCGGCTACCCAGTGATCAAGGGGGCTGGCGCAAGAGTCAAGGACGTGCTCGATCGCTTCTGGGCGGGTGAGACTTTGCGCACGATCGCTTACGACTTCGACCTGAGCGAAGACGCGGTGGAAGCGGTCGTCCGTGCCCAGACGAAGCCGGCCAGCTGAACCACCTCCCGAGTTCTTTCTGGACCGGAGCCTCGGGCGTCACATCGTCGCCGAGGCGCTCCGAGGAGTCGGGCTCGTCGTTCACCCCATGTCGGAGCGCTACCCGGAGACCGAAGAGTTCGTCGAGGACGAGACGTGGATCAGAGAGGTGACCGCCGACAGCCTCGTGATCCTCATGAAGGACGACCAGATCCGGCGCAAGCCTCGCGAGCAACACGCGGTGATGGAGTCGGGCGCGCGGGCGTTCGTCGTGACGAATGCGCACTTGACCGGCGGACAGGTGGCGGAGCTCTTCGTTGAGAACCGCCACCGGATCATCCAGCGCGCTGCAAAGCCAGGCCCGTACATCTACGGCGTCTACCGGGGTCGGCTTGAGAGGCTCTTCCCACGCTAGCGAGCGCTGGACGCCACGCGTTCAGTCATCGTCCGGGCCGCGGAGGAGATCTTGGTACTCGGCGAGCATTCGAGACCGTCGCATCGTGCGGCGACGCCCGTCGGAGAGCTCACGGAGGTAGACAGCTCGCGTGACGTTGGCATCTCGATGGCCGAGCAGGAAGGCGACCTCGTCGATGGCGCGCGCATATTGCGCGTGACGCCAACGCTGGTTGTGACTCGCTGGTTGTAACGCATCCGTTTCATCCGCTGTGCGGTCAGCGGGTGGCGATCTTGTTCGAGCGTCGTACGCCGGAGGGGCGCCTGTATGTGTGTGAGGGTCCGCTGGCGTCGATCGGGATCCTGGAGGACGCGACTGACCGTGGCCCGGAGCCGGCCGAGCACCCGCTCAGCGTTGAGGTGCTGGTCGAGCTGGTGGCGGTGGTCGCGGCGCTCGGCGGCACGGGCCGTTGGAAGGGTGAGCGATGAACGGGGCTGGGTCGTTGAGATTGAGCGCGCTGGACGCGCGCGTGTTGCGGGCGACCGATCCGCGGTATGAGCGCTCGCCGGAGAAGATTGGCGCGCTGGCGGGCTGTGCGGCGGCCGTGGCGCTGTCTGCGCTGCGGCGGCTTCGCTGTGCCTGCCTCGTTGAGGACGATGGCTGTTGTCCGCGGCGGTGGCTGCGTACCTATCGCGGGGACGTCGCGCTGGAGCACCAGCCGTCAGGAGGGTCGGTGAAGGATCGGTGACTTGTTAGCGAATCACCTACAGGATGACCGTCTCCGAGCCCAGCGGGTTGAGCGTGCGCCAGCTGGTGGCCCGGCGACGGAGACTGGCGAGCCGATTGTCCGAGCCCGAGCGGACGTTGCGCGGCTCGTTGCTGCGCGAGGGGCGGCAGTGCTCAAGCGAGCGTTGCCGCTGCCGGCGCGGCGAGCTGCACGGCCCGTATACGTACCTGGCCGTGTACCTGGACGGGCGCAGCCGCATCCTGTATGTGCCGGCGGCGCTGGCCGAGGCGACCGAGTCGCACCTCGCCGACACTCAGCGCAACGAGGCGCTGCTTGGCGAGATCTCGCTGATCAACCTGGAGCTGCTCAAGCGGCGGGCGCTCGGGTGATGGGCGGTGGGCGACGTGCCGGCCGAGGCGAGCGCCGCGCTCGCGAACATGGTCTGGTGCGCGCTGGTGGAGGTCGCTGCCGATGGTGAGCGCGCAGCAGAAGATCGAGAGCTCGCACCTGGAGCGCCTGGCGGCCGTCTACCTGCGCCAGTCGACGCCCAGGCAGGTCCGCGAGCACTTCCGCTCGACCGAGCGCCAGTACGCGCTGGCCGAGGAGGCCGCGAGGCTGGGGTGGCAGGCGGAGCGGGTGGTGGTGATCGACGGCGACCTGGGCGTCTCCGGCCGCGACACCGGGCCGCGCGAGAGCTACAAGGAGCTGGTCTCCAAGGTGTGCCTGGGGGAGGTCGGCGCGATCCTCGGGCTGGAGGTCGCCCGGCTGGGACGCTCGAGCGCGGAGCATCACAGGCTGCTTGAGTTCTGCGCGCTGACCGACACCCTGATCGTCGACACTGACGGGGTCTACGACCTGCAGGACTTCAACGACCGGATGATCTTGGGCTTGAAGGCGCAGTGGTCAGAGGCCGAGCTGCACATCATGGCCTCGCGCCTGCAGGGCGCCCGCGGGCACGCGGCCGAGCGCGGCGAGTTGCGCGTCCCGTTGCCGGTCGGCTACGTCTACGACGATGAGCAGCAGATCGTGCTTGACCCCGACGAGGAGGTCAGGACCGCGATCGCCGACGTGTTCTGCTGCTTTGAGCAGGCCGGCTCGGCCTACACGCTGGTGCGCGCCTACCGTCCGAGGCTGTTCCCGGCCCGCGCCTACGGCGGCGCGTGGGCCGGGCAGCTGCGCTGGGTCTCTTTGACTCACAGTCGCGCGCTGACCGTGCTGCAGAATCCGTGCTACGCCGGCGCCTACGTGTTCGGGCGCCGCAAGAGCCGTCGCGGGGTCGAGCCTGACGGCACGATCCGCAAGAGGACCACGATCCGAGGGCGTCACACTTTCTGTGTAAGCGCTATGGTTACTGTAACAGTTACTCCTGTTGGTGTCAATGTGACAGTCAGATTGCAGTGTCGGGTATGCGGTCTGCGAAGTGGATCCGGAATGCGGTTAGCGCTGAGCTCCAGTTGTAGGTGTGGCGCCATTTGCGCTGGGCGCGGGTGATCGCGAGGTAGAGCAGCTTGCGGGCGGAGTCCTCGTCGGGGAAGCTGCCTCGGGTCTTGATGATCTTGCGGATCTGGCGGTTGAGTGCCTCGATCGTGTTGGTCGTGTAGACCGCGCGACGGACGTCTGGGGGGAATGAGAGGAATGGGACGATGCGCTCCCAGTGCTCGGTCCAGCTCTCGGAGATCATCGGGTACTTGGAATCCCACTTCTGGGCGAACGCGTCGAGCTGGTCCCAGGCGTGGTCGCGGTCGGTGGCGGTGTAGATCGCTTTGAGGTCCTTGGCGACCTGGCGCTTGTCGCGGTAGGGCACGAACCGCAGTGAGGAGCGGACGAGGTGGACAAGGCATGTTTGCACCCAGGTTGTGGGATAGACGGCCTCGATCGCCTCGGGGAAGCCGGTCAGCCCATCGACGCAGCAGACCAGCACGTCTTGCACGCCCCGGGTCTTTAGCTCGCTCAGCACCTGGAGCCAGAACTTCGCGCCTTCGGTGCGCTGAAACCAGATGCCGAGCACGTCGCGGTCGCCCTCGAGGTTGACGCCGATCGCCAAATAGCAGGCGAAGTTGCGGATCGCTTGGCCGTCGCGGATCTTGATGATCAGCGCGTCGAGATACAGGATCGGGTAAATCTGCTCAAGCGGCCGGGTCTGCCAGGCCTTGGCGTCCTCGAGCACCGAGGCGGTGACGCAGCTGACGGTCTCGCGGCTGACCCCGGGCCCGTACAGGTCTTCAATGTAGGTCTCGATCTCGCGCGTGGTCATCCCGCCGGCGTACAGGGCGACGATCTTGTCGTCCAGCCCAGCCAGCCGCCGTTGGCCCTTCTTGACGATCTGGGGCTCAAAGCGGCTCTTGCGGTCGCGCGGCGCCTCGATCCG
Organism: uncultured Solirubrobacterales bacterium; assembly: GCA_963723675.1. Taxonomy (GTDB): domain Bacteria; phylum Actinomycetota; class Thermoleophilia; order Solirubrobacterales; family Solirubrobacteraceae; genus Palsa-465. The sequence continues at coordinate 403,200 of CAVRRW010000002.1, forward strand.
CACCGGCCCGTGATCGGTCAACAGCGTCTTTGGCGTGCCGCCATTGCGCGAGTTGCCCGCGCCACCCGGGGGCGCCTGCCCGGCCGGGTAGCCCAGATGCTCTGAGAGCTCCTCCGACAGCGCGCGCTCGACCAGCCGCCGCGTTAGCTCGCCCAGCACGCCGCCCGAGCCGAGGATCTCGGCCTCGCCACGCTTGCCGGCAATCAGCTCGTCGACCATCCCGTCCAACAGCCGCTCGCGCAGCTCCTCGGGCAGCTCCTCCCGACCTGCCGAAAGCTGCTCGAGCAGCCCGTCGACAAGCCGCTCGCGGCCGTCCTCGCCCAGCTTCCCGACCGCCGCGCTCACACGCGCCCGCTCCAGCGCGCCCTCCACCAGCTCGTCGCTCAAACCCGACCGGCCCGCCCCGAGCCTCGGCGGGGGCGCCGGCTCGCCTAGCGGCTCGCCGGCGCCATACAGGTCAAGACCATCTCGCTCGAACAACTTCTTCTTCTCTTGGGTTGAAGGCATGTCGTCTCTTTCGATCACGCCTTACACAGACCTTGTGACACTCCCCACGATCCTGCCGCGCGAACAGTGGGGCATCGTGATCCATGACCATCACCCCGGCTACATCACCTGGGAGCAATACCTCGCCAACGAGCAGCGGCCGAAGTCAAACCGCACCTTCCAGGGCGCCCGGCCGGTACGCGAGGGCCGGGCGCTGCTTCAAGGAATCGTCCGCTGCGGCTCTTGCGGGCGCTCGCTGGCGGCCTCCTACACCAGCGAGGGCCGGCCGATCTACGACTGCAAGTGGAGCCGCGTCGAGCAGATCGCCACCCCCGGCTGCCAAGGAGTGATGGGCGAGGTGATCGATCAGGCGGTCACCGAGCGGCTGCTCGCCGCCGTCGCGCCCGAGCAGATCGAGCTCGCGCTCAAGGCCACCGACACGGTCACCGACCGGCGCGCGCGCGCGACTCGCGCGGTCGAGCTGCGCGTCGAGCGCGCCCGCTACCAGGCCGCCCGTGCCGAGCGCGCATTCCACCAATGCGACCCAGATAACCGGCTGGTGGCGCGCACGCTCGAGACCCGCTAGGAGACCAAGCTGCGCGAGCTCCAAGACGCCGAAGCTGAACTCGCCCGTCAGGCCGCCCAGTCACCCCTGCCCGCACGCGCCGACATCGAGGCGCTCGCCCGCGACCTGCCACGCCTCTGGGCTGCACCAACAACCACCCACCGCGATCGCAAGCGGCTGCTCCGCGCCCTGATCGCCGACGTCACGCTCACCTTCGCTCCGGACACGCCACAGATCAAGGTTGGCATCCGCTGGCAATCCGGCGCAGCCGAGCAGCTCACGGTGCTACGTCCCGATGCGGTCCGCAGGCAACGCGCCCAAGCCATGCGCGAGATCATGCGCCAGCTCGGCCCCACCCACACCGCCCAGCAGCTCGCCGACCACCTCAACCAGGCCGGCTACCTCACCGGCTCAGGCCGCCCGTTCACCGAGGACAGCGTCCGCTGGATGCGCTGGCGCAACCAGCTCCCCAAACCGAACCCGACCGACGGCGAGATCGGCGTCGAGGAACTCGCAAGGCGACTCGAAGTCGGCGACTCTGTCATCTACAGGTGGATCAAGACCGGCAAGCTCCAAGCCCGCCGCATCGGCCAGCGCAAGTTCGCCATCACCTTCAGCGACGAGATCGAAGCGGCCTGCCGCAAGCGGATCGCAGACTCCATCCGAATCAAGCCACGAACGCAAGAAACCGTTGCAGGAAGTGCAGTATGAAGACACCGTCTCGATGCTCTCGCCGGCAAGCAGCGCACGGCTAGCGACGGTGTGACGGAAGCTGTGCATCGATGGCACTGCACCGTGAGCGACTGGGATCGGATGCCCTCGCTCATCGGTCGCGTGAAGAACGGGGAAGGTTGGCTGGCCCGCCTCGTTGGTTGCTCTGGTCTGAGCGGTGCGCAGAGCACGAGCAATATTGCGCTGGCTGAATGGACGGCCGGTGCGTGTCGAGAACACGAAGTCCGTCGGTCCCAGGTACTTCGACTGCGCTTTGTTCTCAGACAGGATCCGAGCGAGCTGGCGAGGGATCGGGATGGTCCGTGCAGATCCGTCGGTCTTGGTGGGGCCGAGGTTCCCGTTGCGGTCGACCTGGTAGGCGAACTCGACCTCCGCATCATCTGGCTGGTCGATTCGAACCGTCGCCCACGTGAGGCCAAGCAGCTCGGATAGCCTTGCGCCGGTGAGGGCGGCGACGGTGAACAGAGTTCGATACGGCTCTTCCGATGCGGCGATGGTCTGCTCGAGCTCGCCGCCCTCGAACACCCGACGGCGCATTCCCTGGGACGGTTTCGGCCGCTCCGAGCAGAGCATGAGCGAGACCGGGTTGGCGCCGGCCCATCCGAGCCGGCGGGCCGCGTAGCGGTAGATCCGGTTCGTGACACCGATGACGATCACGATCGTCGACTCAGAGAGGCCCTGAGTACGGAGCTGACGCACGAGGTCCGCGAGGTCATCGGGCGAGATAGCGTCAAGGCGGCGCGCCGCGAACCGGCCAAAGTAGATGCTGCTCAACCGCGTTCCGGTAGCAGTCCCGAGTTGCGGGGCGGAGGTCACGACCGGGCCCTCAAGCCACTGTTCGGTGGCGTTGCCGAATCGCAGTCGCCCGTTGTTGACGACACGCTCGCCGCGAGCGCGCTGGGAGAGCAGTTCGTCACGCACCGCCCGAGCGGCCGTGATTCCGCCCACGACAGTCCGCCAGCGCTGCGTGCCGCCGGCATCCTTGAAGCCGACCTCGTACACACCCGATGCCCGGCGGTAGATGTTCCGCTCGACGCGCTCGCGTCGTGGAGCCGCCTTGTCAGCGCTCATCGCCAGCACCTATGCGGCTCGCCGGGCTGCGACGGCGAGGTGCCGCGGACGGCCGCCTCCGTTGCGCCAGCCATCGAGATCCGACCGCCGGAAGTAGAGCTTGCACCCGGGACCATCCTGTTCGGACGGGATCGATCGCTCGGCGGCGAGCTTACGCAGCGTGTCCCGGTGGACACCGAGGTATTCAGCGGCGTGGCGACAGTCGAGCCACTCGTCCTCGCTGTTCCGCTCGTCGGCCCGGGAGTGATCGATCGCAGTTCCAAGACGTTCAGCCAGGCGCTCGGCGAGCCGATCGATCAGGGCGTCGACGAGTGAGCCTCCGGAGACGGAGTCGATGCTGCTCGTTGTCTCGGTTCGCTCAGTCTGCCGGGGAGCTCCGCGCGGCGCGAGCTCAAGCCGTGGTGTGGCGTACGCTGACATTGTCGTGACCTCCTTCGTAGGTCTCGGCCAGGCCCCGGGGTGTTTGCCCACCGCCGGGGCCGACTCCTTACTGCTTACATCGTTACGCTACCAAGAGCGTCGGACGGATCCGCGTAACGATGTAAGCTCGGACGATGGTCCGTGTGTCGACACCAATGACTTGATCGATACACAGGGCGTTGCAGACATCCTCGGTCTGGCCTACCGCAACACGGTGCTCCAGTACCAGCAGCGGTACAGCGACATGCCGAGGCCCGTGTTCGACCTCGGCAAGGGGCGCGTCAAGCTCTGGCTGCGGCCTGAGATCAAGCGATGGGCCGAGGAGCAGGCGGCTCGCGACCGAACGCGTAGGCCCAGTCGGTCGTCTCGCTGATGTTGGTGCGTGCTGGCATGCCGTCCGATCCGAAGCCTGGAGCTGAAGAGTTCTCGTGACTGGATCCAGCGAGTCCTCTGAACCGGAGAGCATCCACTTCCCGGCGGGAGACGGGCCCGGACGGGCCGTCTTCCGACGGGGAGTACCCCCGCCGGGGGCGACGTTGGGAGCACGGGTACGTCTTGCGAGCGACCGCAGCGGTCGTCCTGGTAGGCCCGCAGGATGAGGGCCTGAGCCCCGATTTCTCGGAGAGAAAGAGCGCTGTTGCCGATTGGGAGTTCAATCCCGGCGGCCGGCGCGACGGCTGCGGACCTCGACCGTGACGATCCCATCCATGCGCGACCGCTGGTCCGCCGGTCGCTGCGCCGGGCGATCCCCTGGTCGCCGTTGCGCTCCCCCAGGCGCAGCCCGTGGCGCACGACCGCATTCGTGGGAGGCTGTCGCACAAATACCTCAGGCCGACGACTTTTTGTACACCTGCCACAAGGGGTCGATTCGGCGCCTAGTCATTTCGGTCTCGGGGGGTCCGCCTCGGCCGGCAGACGGGCTCCTGTGGGGTCGGTCAAAACTGCCGTTGTCACTTTCGTACAACGGCCCTGGTTTGTGCGACAGCCTCGTGGCAAAGCGCAAGCGGGCCTCGACGGTCTCAGTCGAGCAGAGCGATCGTCAGCTGTCGGCGGGCGCTAGCCGGCCGACTGGCCCGTAGCTAACGATTCCAGCGGAAGCGCAATTGGCGAGCAGCAGGGAAGACCGCGAACCCGGCGTGAGTCCCGCATTTGCCCCAACGCGGTACTCACCTCGGGGCTGGTCAACTCACCAGACGTTAGTCGAGGGCCTCCCGAGCAGTCCGGCAGTTGAGGATCCGGAACTTCTCGGCATCCAACTAGCAGTGCGGCTCGTGCTCGGCTTCGACGAGCCTTCTCTCACCGCCCAGAGCGCCGCCTAGGTACGCAAGCTCAGACGCAGCTTGCGGAGGATCCTGCATACCTGTGTCCTGGCTGTACGCCCGCAGATGGTGAGCTCGCTCGCGATCTGCTTGTTGGCCTCGCCCGCCGCCACGAGCCGTAGCACGTCCAGCTCTCGGGATGTGAGCTCGGAGATCGGGTCGTCATCTAGCCGATTGTGAGGGGAGGAGATCAGCCTTCTCGCGACGACTGGATCGACTTGCACATCGTCTCGGTGAGTAGCCCGGATGGCGGCTGCCACGTCGCGCGCCTTGGAGTCCTTGAGCACGTAGCCCGATGCCGCGGCCTAGAGCGCGGCGTGCAGGCGCTCGTCCTCGGCGAACGCTTGAGCGCCACCACTTCGATGTCGTCGTAGCGAGCGCGAACTAGGCGCAGCGCCACTCCGCCGGGCGAGTTGAGGTGGAATGGGCGGGTTACTACGAACATGACCCCGGTGGGTTGCATCCGGCGCAAGCTCGCGACGCTCTGCGCTGGCTTATAGACGTGCGCCGGGTCGACCGAGATCAGGGAGTCCAACCGCAGTTATCAGACGGTCCAGCGAGCACAATGTGTGGTTTCCGAATTGGACGAGTACGACTACGAACAACAGAGCTCCCAGCGCCACGCCGTCACAGTAAACGCCACCAGGACAGTGTCGTTGGGGTGGTCAAATCGGCCATCGCGTACAGCTTCTCGCACCGCGCGCTGACGTACGAACCCGTAGGCGATCGCGACGATTCCAAGAAGCGCGAACCCAGCTCCAAGGATCGCATAGGGCCAGCGAGTCTGATGCGTCAGGCTTGGAACGAGCCGTCCGACTGCAACTTCCGATGCCAGCGCGGTTAGGCCGGTCCGCCACCATGCCAGGTAGGTTCGTTCGTTCGCAAGATGTGTCCGGCGCGTGGCATAGCCCGCTCGGTCGAATTCGCCGCCTCCGGGCCGGCCGACGTTCGTCATCGGACTCACCGCGGTGACTATACGGTGGGCGCCACGCCGACTCAGGACGACGGATGAAAGTCACCCCCGTGCGACAACTTTTCGGGGCGATTTCGGGTGACCTGGCGGTCGGGTGGTCGCCTCGGAGGGCGGGAGGTCGCCTCCTGTGAGGCCGGTTCGGCCGGGGAGGTCCGGTTGGCGCGATTCTCGGCGAATCTTGCGTGGGTGGGGCCGTCGTCGGGGTGGTCGACGTCGGTCAGGGCCGTTAGGTTGTGCGTGGGCGCGAGTCGATGACGTGTCAAAGAGCAGGCGTCTGGAGCTCGCGAGCCTGCCGCGCTGACTGTCCTCTTTTGAGTGACTAAATCTGTGCGCGCTCCGGTGTCACGCTCGCGCCCGCTTCCTGCTTTTTGGGTGCCGATGCTTGCCAGTCGCGGACCACGCGCAGGTAGGAGGCCTCGGCTTGCTGGGCGAGCTTGCGCTCGGCCTCGCGCATCGCTTTGTTGGTCGCGAAGATCTGCCGGGCCTTGTCCTCGTAGCGCGGTGCGCCGGCCTTGAGCTCGAGCCGGCGGAGTTTCTTGGCGGTCAGCGATGGCTGCTGGTGGGCGTAGTTCTCGCCGCGGGTGAGCAGGCACCAGAACAGCATCGCGAGCTTGCGGGCCGCCGCCACAGTCGCAATGCCGTGGCCGCGGCGAGCGCGCAGCCGCTGATAGAAGGCGTGCAGGGGCCCGGGCTGGCGCACGGCGTTGAACGCCGCCTCGACCAGCGCCCAGCGCGCCATCGGCGAGCCCTGCTTCGAGATCCGCCCGCGCCCGGCCGGCGAGGAGCCGGACTGGCGGACCTTCGGGTCAAGGCCGAGGTAGCCGACCAGCTGTCTGGAGGTCTTGAAGCGGGCGATGTCCCCGATCGCCGCCAGGAACGTGGCCGCGCAGATCACGTTCACCCCTGGGATGGTCATCAGCCTCCTGGCGTCTGGCGAGCGCAGCATCTGCTGGGCGATCATCCTTTCGACCTGGGCGATCTCGGTCTCGAGGAATTCGACGTGACGCATCGAGCACTCGACCACCTCGCACTCCTCCGCCGGCAGCTCAAGATCGCGCAACCACTGCCGACCCTTGACGCCGAACAGGTCAGACATCGGCGGGCGGCCCTTGAGCTGGCGCATCAGCGCCGCGTGCACCTCGTTCTTCGCCCGCCGCAGCGCGCGCATCGGCTGTTCGCGCTGCGACAGTCGACGACGCAGCACGCGCGTGTGCTCATCCGGTCGCCACACGCCCTCGAGCTCGCCCGCCCACGACAGCTTCGCCAGCGTCCGTGCGTCGAGCCGGTCGGTCTTCGCCCTGGCCTGCGCGATCCCCGTGTCGCCCGGCGAGACCACGATCACCTCGGCCACGTGCGGCTCGAGGATCCTGACGATCTCCCACGCCGAACCGGTCACCTCAAGCGCCACCCGGTCCGTCGGCAAGAAACTCGCCGCCAGCGCCTCCAGCTCCTCCGGCGAGCTCTTCACCCGCCCCGCCGAGCGGACCTTGCCCTCCTCGCACACCGCCAGCTCGCAGAAATCCAGATGCACATCAAGCGCGATCGCCCTACCGATCGCCCGCACAACCCCGGCAGCCACAGCTCCCTCCTCGTGATAGATGGCGGTCAACAGGAGAACCGCGGGCACAACGACAACGACGGATACGCGCTCGCAGCGCAATCGGGCAAGTCGCAGGGACGGCCACCGAAAAGCACGGGCTCGAAGCCCATCGTCCAGAACCGGCCTGCCCTTACGGCGTTCTCCCAAAGAGCCCCCTGTCCCGATCGGCGGACCGTAGGTGCCACCCGGACGGAACCTTCAAGAAGTGATTTTCATGCCCCGAATTCCGCGACTGGCTATCGGTGGCAGGCCAGCACGGAACTCCGGTGAAGGTGAGCAGTGACGCCTCACCCGTCACCAATCGCGCTGTCCGACGGCGTTCTCTTGGCGGATCTCCGCGGTGAGATCGCCGGCACGTTGACCACCGTATAGGACGGAGGGAACCCCGCGCGCCCGGTTCGGTGGCTGGACGCTTGAACTGCTGCTGTGTGTTGTATTCCATGCCGCCGCTCTCCCGTGCTCGCACATGTTCGCCGCAGGGCATCGGCAGATGTCGAAGTGGGGGCGCGCGCACAAGCGCTTCAGGCGCGAGGCCGCGCACGGCGAGATACGCCGGCGAGCGCTTCTCGAGCGCCCCGGATGACCCGCCGCTTCGACGGGAAGTCGCGAGGGTCGCGCTCATCTTTGTGGCCGTGACCGCCCCGGTCGCGCCGGCTTGCAGCGTGACCCCCAGACGAGCACGAAGATCCCGGGGATGAACCAAAGACTGGATCCGAGCATCAGGATCCCCAGCCTTCTCGAGGAGATAGGGCGGCGTGCACACGGTCACGCTCAAAGCCCCGCCGACCACGCTGATTGACAGCTTGTCGCGCGTTGACTGCTTGCGCTTCTCTGCACCGATCAGACGTGGGGGCACAGCGACGTAGCTGACCATCATCCCGCCGACGATGATGCCAACCGAAAGCGTGAAGCACGGCCGCGCCCAGCGGGTCACGACGGTGGTTGAGTTGAGAGGGCGAGCCGCGTACTTTCACGCGCGACCGACACCGGCGTTCGCCCAGCGCGGGCGGGCGCCGCGGTCGCCACCCGACGCTCCACCCACGCTGCGCGAGCGTGGCCGGCCTGCCCTGAGGCTTCGCGTCGGCGCTATGGCACCGACCGGCTGGTCGACCCCTGGCGGTACGTCCGCTCGCGCCCGTAGCGTGCTTTGGCGTATGCCAGACAGCGGGACTGCGCCGGAGTTGTCCGCCGAGCAGGCTGACGCGACGATCCGCAGCAAGCCGTTCGTCGGCCTGCTGGCGGTGGTCGCGGTCATCGGCGTGGTCGTTTCGATCGCCGCCTGGCTCTTCTTGGAGGGGACCTACCAGATCCAGTAGGAGCTGTACGTACACCTCCCGCATTCGGTCGGCTATCAGAACGGTCCGCCGAAGTGGTGGTCGCTGCCGGTCCTGGCCGTGGGCGCGTTCCTCGTGGCGCTGGCGATCACCCGCCTCCCGGGCGACGGTGGGCACATCCCGGCCCGAGGCCTCTCGACCGGGGGCCCGTCGGGTCCGGACATCGTGCCGGGGGTGGTTCTGGCCGGCCTGGCGACGATCGGGTTCGGGCTGGTGCTCGGCCCGGAGGCTCCCCTGATCGTGTTGGGCGCGGGCGTCGCGGGGGCGACGATCAGCCTGGCTCGCCGTGATATGCCGCAGCAGTCGCTGACGCTGATCACGGCCTGCGGGAGCTTCGCGGCGATGTCGTTCGTCTTCGCCTCCCCGTTGATCGCGGCGGTGATCCTGATCGAGGCGACCGCGATCGGTGGCCCGAGGCTGCGGCTGCTGCTGGTTCCCGGACTGCTGGCTTCGGGAATCGGGACGCTCGTGTCGCTCGGAGTCGGCTCGTTGTCGGGGCTGAGCACGAAGGCGTATGCGCTCGGTCCGATACAACTCCCGGCGCTCGGCCATCTGCAGGGCAGTCAGTTCGGGTGGACGATTGCGTTGGCGATCGTCGTCGCGGTCGTCACGAGCTTCGTTATGCGAGGCGGCCTACTCACGTATCAGTTCGTCTCTCGCCGGCGGGTGCTGGTGCTCTTGCCGGCGATCGGATTGATCATCGGCGGGCTCGCGATCGCGTTCGCGCAGATCACGGGCAAGGTGTGGACGAGGTCCTGTTCTCCGGTCAGGACCGGCTCCCGGGGCTCATCGGTCAGGCCGGAACCTGGTCGCTGGCCGCGCTTGCTTGGCTGATCGTGTTCAAGGGCCTGGCGTACGGCCTATCGCTCGGTAGCTACCGGGGTGGTCCGACGTTCCCGGCGCTGTTCCTCGGGGCTGCCGCCGGGATCATGTGCTCGCATCTCCCGGGCTTCCCACTGTCAGCAGCCGTGCCGGTAGGCATGGGCGTGGCGATCGTCGCCGTGCTCCGGCTGCCGCTCTCAGCCGTGGTGCTCGCGACGCTGCTGACGTCGCATGCCGGACCGAAGGCCGAGCCACTGATCATCCTCGGCGTCGTCGTCGCCTACGTCCTGACGCTCGTCATGACACGCCCACCGACGCCGGCCGCGGCGCCGCTGTCGAATCCCGCGGCGACCCCGTAACGGTTGCCGCGGGCGTGGCTGAGCCACTCGACGGCAGCTGAACATCAGGATCCGCTAGGCCATAGCTGCTCTTGCGGTAGAGCCATCCGGCCCTCGGCGTGAAGTCGCCAGCGCGGCCCTAGGAGGATCAACCGTTTCGGGTAATGAACCCTGCCAACCCGCTGGGAGACTCAGCTAGTCAAGAACTCGGTCGCGAGGATCAGTTTTATGGTCACGGTCTATGCCGTACCAGGGTTTGGCTGGGTGCTTCTGGCCATTGCCTTGTCGTCAATCGGAAGGACGGCGCCCCGTCGCTATCGCCCAGTGTGGGGATGTCAGCCGTCGCTGAGCTTGTCGATCGCGACTGTCAGCGCCAGGAGCAGCGGTTCGTCCTCGCCCTCCCTGACCTCGATGCCGTACGTGTCGCGGACCCGCAGCCACTTCTTCGACACGGTCGCGATCACGTCGCCGTTGCGCTTGATCTCGTATTCGTGGTCCACCACGTTGCCGCGTGCGCTGAGGTCATCACCATCCTCTATGTCGATGTCGAAGCGGTCACGGATCCCGACCAGTGCCTTGTGGATGGTTGCCAGCGTGTGGCCATCGCGCTCGATCTCCATGGTGCCGCGCACGCGGAGCTTCTTTTCCTGAATCTTTGCCACCTCGTTGCCGTCGCGGTCCTTGAGGACGAAGGTATCCCTGACCCGGAGCGCCTTGCCATCGACTTTGTAGAGGCGATCGCCTTGATCGTCCTCGATCCAGGAGTCGTCGCCGATCGAAACGAGCTTCTCCTGCATCTGGAAACGGCGCCCACCCGAGGCGTCGCCGCGATTTCGCAGTAAACCCATTGTCATGCCTCCTGAGGTGTCGTCACCCGAGCGCTCGTCTGGCCGACGAGCGCTCGACCTAGATCGGTAGGGCCGCGCTTATGCCGCGCCTGCGGCGCGTGGGGTCGGCCCTATCAGCGCGCCGATGATCCACAGGAACGGGAAGAAGAAACCAATCCAGAACATCCAGTAATGCCCTTTGCGGAACGTACTCATCCCGAAGTAGACCCAGCAGGCCACGTACACGACGCCAAGAATGATCCAGAGAAACGTCATCGGTTCACAGTCCTTTCAGAGTGCTCGGAAGACACCTCGCGAGGCGCACTGGCGTCTGCCCATAACCCGAGCACCCTAGTTCCGAGCCTCACCGGGTTCATCACCCGATCTGGATGACTCGAACGCTCCGTCTCCCGCCAATGCCCCGCACCCGCGGCCGACGTCCTGCTCTGGGGTCACGACGGGCACCTGGCCAGAGACTCCCTGCTTTCGTTCGGCGACGAGCGTCTCGCCGTGGGCGAGAAGCGTCCCGCAACGCGCTGGTAGCAGGCCGACCGGTAGCCCACGGGAGCGTTGGGTTTCGATCAAGCGACGCTCTGCCGAGCAGTTGTCGTCGACCGATGGCCCTGTGGGAGGATCGGGCCGGTTTACCTGATCGTGTCCTTCCAACTGATCCCACTGGCCGTCTTGTCGGCGATCACAAGCCCAACGGCGATGGCGGTCGTGTTGGTCATCCTCAGACGGCCCCGTCCTGTCAGGCTGCTGAGCCCATATGTGATCGGGAGCTTTGCCGCGTCTGTATTGGTGGAGATCGGGGTCGTTGCAGGACTGAGCGCAACGTCCCTGGGCACGCGGCGCAAGGGTGCGGCTATCTCGATCTTCGACATCACCATTGGTGTCCTGATCCTGGTCAGTTCGGCGTGGTTGCATTCCGAACGCTCGGTCGCCCTGAGGCAGCGAGCCGCAGATCGACTCGCCCGGCGCAAGGCACAGAAGAACTCGCGCAGCGGCGACAAGCAAAGCTGGTCCTCTCAGATCCTGAGCAGCGGATCGGTCGGGCGACTCGCGACGCTCGGGGTAGTGATGCATCTCCCGGGGTTGCTATATCTGGGCGCGCTCGGGTATATCGCGCACCAGAACGTGAGCACCTCTCACGGGCTGTTCCTGATCGTTCTTTTCAACATCGTCATGTTGGCGCCGATCGAACTGCCGCTCCTCGGCTACATCGTCGCTCCACAGAGAACGGAAGACACGGTGCGAAGCCTGAATTCGTTGATCAACGAGCATCGCGGGAAGGGGCTGCTGCTCCTATCCGCTGTCGCCGGGGGCTACTTGATCATCAGCGGAATTGTCGGGCTCGTGTAATGACTCCTCAACGAGTTCACGAACGCTGGGCCTCCGGCCTCAGGCTATTTGCGACAGCGCACGCCTACAGCAGTCACGCCGGCGCAGCTACCGTTCCGCTCGAAGAGGGTCGCTGTACCTCCGCGACTGCAGGCCGGCGTACTGTTACAACCTGTTTTGGGATGAAGCGCTTCTACGTCGAGGGTTCCGACGTAGTGTCTGAGGGGCATATCAGCTGCGGATGGAGTTCACCTGCGACGGTGGCGGCTTGGGCAAGGGCGCTACCGCGAGCCTGCATCTCGATGGAGAGCAAGTCGGCGACGGACAGGTCGGTGCGACGGTCCCGATGATCTTCTCCGTCGACGAGACCGCCGACGTGGGTCAGGACACGGGCACCACGATCAGCGACGGCTATACCTCCGAGGGCAGCAGGTTCACTGGCGAGATCGAATGGGTCGATATCGACGTAGACGCGGCGGCCGCCGATGAGGATCACCTGATCAGCCCGAGGAGCGCCTAAACGTCGCGATGGCAAGGCAGTGGCCGCTCCGCAGGCACGACCGCATAGCGTGGTGAGGCAGATGGACCTGCTGCTGGTCCCCCTCTCTTCGGGGTATCGCCGACGGACAAGGCGATCGACTTCATCACCGACGCTCGTTCGGGCTGCCGACCAGAGCACGGAAAGGCTCAGATCAGGTCGACATCGACTCGTTGGTCGTGCGCCAGGCAGGTCACCACCCGGCGCGAACGTCGTTCCGGGCTTGTAGTCATTCGGGCCTCTGTTTGTTGCGCTTGTTCGACACCGACGGGACTCCTGGTCAGAGACCGGTCTTGGCCGTGATCCGCCCGGAGTTGATGGCGGCTGCGAGCTGCTGGTAGTCGCGTTCGTTCTGCTGGGCGTAGGCCTTTGAGAACTCGAGGATCGCGCGGTCGAAGCTGTCGCCCTTGCCGAGGTAAGAGGCGATTGCGATCCGGTCGCCGCTGCGGGCGTGCGCACGCGCGAGCGTCCAGCCACACAGCGCGCCGTACGTGGCCATGCCTTTCGGGACCATCTGCTCGATCTCCGCTGAGCCCTTCCAGTCCTTGAGCTGGCGGCCGTAGAAGTCGCGCGACCTCTCATCCAGCCCCGCGTCGACGTGTAGCCACCCGAGGAAGATGTCGCTGGTCGCCTGCATCAGGCGCTGACCGGTGACGACGCGCTCGCCGTGGTTTGAGAACTCGCTCGGGCCGAGGGTCTCCTCCAGGACCGACGCCTCGGCCTCCTTCATCTGCAGGAACAGGGGATCTTGACCATCCCGGCCGAGCATCAGCGCGATCCACGCGCGCGTGCCGACACTGCCGACGCCGACTACCTTGCGCGCGAAATCAGCCAGCGTGAACTGCTCGAGCAGTGTCCGCCGGTCGAACTCGAGCGTATCCCGGTAGCGGCGGAGCAGCTGATGCAGTGCCTCGAACATCTCGCCGCGTTTGTGGCCTGGAGCGAGCTGTTCGATGGGCACGATCAGCGGCGATTGGTCCACGATCCGTATATCGCCGTTGAGCGACTGCGTGAGCTTGGAGAAGGCCGTCATGCTGTCCTTGGTACGAGCCTTCGCGAGCGCCTTCTGTGTTTGCTTGACCATCTTCTGCTTGAACCGCGGAGCGAGTTCCTCGAGCACGCTCTCGATTTCCAGCCGCGAGTACCACACGTCCAGGTTCTTCATCCCGGCGAACTCCGCCATCGCTGTCCGATAGCGCGCAACCGTGCCGAGCACGATCCGTTCTTCGTCTTTGGTGCGATAGCCGTTGTCGCGGGCGGCGATCAGCATGCTCACGGCCAGCCGCTTGACGTCCCATTCCCATGGTCCAGGGAGCGTCTCGTCGAAATCGTTGAGGTCGAACACCAGCCGCCGCTCCGGTGAGCCGAACACGCCGAAGTTCGAAAGGTGCGCGTCGCCGCAGCACTGCACATTCAGCCCCGACCGAGGCATCGGCCCGAGATCGTGCGCCATATCATCGCCGCCCCGCGATAGAACGTGAACGGCGACACGAGCATCCGGCCGTAGCGGATCGGGACCAGCTCCGGGACGCGCGACTCGGCCTGGCGTTCGAGCAACTGCACCGGATCGACGCGGTCAGGCGACGGCTCAAAGATCGCATGGCGGGAGCGCGGAACGTCCGCCCGCGCCGCCTTGCCGCGGGCGACACGCTCATCAACCGACAGATGCCGCATCGCCGCGGTGGCCGCTCCGTTCTTTGATGCGCTGGGTGCGGTTCGCGCCGCGCTGGATTTGGTGGACGCGGGCATCCCCAAGGTCTTCCCTAACGCGTCGCCGCGCTTGGTTGTCCGGCTTGGCTTTCTGGCGCTGTTTGCCGGCATCGTTGTCATGGTCGGCGCGCTCGATGCGGGCGCCGGGCCTGAGATCGTCACCTGGCCGATGCTGCTCGCGGGTCTCGGCGTCGGAGCGTTGGCCTCGCAACTCGGGAGCGTCACGGTGTCATCGGTGCCCGATGAGCAGAGGGGCGAGGTGGGTGGCCTTCAGAACACGGTCACCACCCTCGGCGCGTCGATCGGCACCGCGCTCGCCGGCGGCGTGCTGATCGCCACCCTCACCACGTCGTTCATGACCGGCATACAGAACAACCCCGCCGTCCCCGCGGACGTCAAGTCCAAAGCCAAGGTCGAGCTCGCCAGCGGAGTCCCATTCGTCTCCGACTCCGACCTGAAGGCAATGCTGACCAAGGCCGGACTATCCACACAAACGGTGAACGCAATCGTTGACGAGAACGCGACCGCGCGGATCGACGGCCTGCGGTCATCGCTGTCGGTCATGGCCGTGATCGCCTTGCTCGCCCTGTTCTTCAGTCTCCGCATCCCCACCGAGCAGCCCGGCGCGGCCCGGGAGACCTGATCCCGATCCGGCACACGTGCCCGCGCCGTGCGGGAGCTCAGCTGGCAAAGGTGGCGCCTTCGGCGGGGAAGCCGAGGCGGTCGGCGGAGCCGGCGCGATCGTCGAGTTCACGGGCCGCCTTGATGGCTGCGCGCCCGAGCGCGTTGGCGTAGGTGGGAAACGAGAAGGGGACCAGCGCGAGCTGTTCGACGGTCATGTCGGCGGCCATTGCGATGGCCGCCAGCTGGGCGAGTTCGACGGCGCGTTCGCCGACGATGTGGCAGCCGAGAAAAGTGTGGCGTTGGCGGTCGATGATGAGTTTGCAAAAGCCGGTGGGGCGTCCGTCGATGATCGGTCGGGGCAGCGAATCGAACCGCTGCCTCGCAACGATGACCTCATGGGTGCTGCGGGCGGACGTCTCGGTCAGTCCGACGGAGGCGTATTCGGGGTCGGTGAAGCTACCGATGGGGCTGACCTCGGCTGGTAGGGCGGTCGTGGCTCCGAGAACCGCGTTGGTCGCGGCGAGGTACCCCTCGCGTACCGCTTCGTGGACGACCATCACGTGTCCGGTGGCGTCGCCGGCGGCGAAGATGCGCGGGATGCTGGTGCGAAGCTGGGCGTCCACCTGGACGTAGCCGCGCGGGTCGAGCTGGACGCCGGCAGCGGCGAGGTTGAGCTCGGCGGTGTCGGCGACCCATCCAACGGCGACGACCGCAAGCGCCGCGTCGATGGCTCGGGAAGTGCCGTCGCGTGCGTAGGTCAGCCGGACTCCCGCGGAGCAGGGTTCGAGGCGGTCGATCGTCCCGGCGTTCTCGAGCACCTGGATCCCTGATGTGGCTAGCGCTCCGCTGACCGCAGCGGCGACGTCTTCGTCCTCGCTCATGAGAATCCGGGGCGCGGCCTCGAACAGCGCGACCCGTGAGCCGAAGGCGTTGAAGATCGAGGCGAGCTGCACTCCGGTGGCGCCCGCGCCGATGACCAGCATCGACGGCGGGGCGGAGGAGAGGGTCCAGGCGTCGCTGTGGGTGCGGGCCAACTCGAAGCCGGGAAGGTCAAGTCGACGTGACATGCCGCCGGTGCAGATGATGATCTTCGCGGCGTGCAGTCGTGGGCCGCGCTCGCACTCGATCGCGTGCGGTTCGATGAAGCGAGCGACGCCGGCGTGCTCGTGGACCGTGACTCCGGACTGGTGGAGATCGTCGCGCAGTGATGAGTGCGTCCGCACGTCCGTGGTGACCTCGCGGACGCGGTCGAGCAGCCGGCGATAGTCGAGCGCGGGTTCGCCGGTGGTGATGCCGTAGCGCGGGAGCTGCCTGGATTCGCGCATCAGCCGCGCGGCGTGCGCCAGCGTGCGGACCGGCACCGGTCCGTCGTTGGCGGCCATGCCCCCGAACTCGTCGCGGGTGACCAACGCGGTCCGAACACCGAGCCGCGCCGCGCGAAGCGCCGCCACCACGCCCGCGGGTCCGGCACCGATCACCACCACATCATGGTTCGTGGCGCCCGGTGAAGTCACGGAACAATCTTCCGGGACGGGGTGCGGGGCCACGTCGCCCGTTTCGGGTGACGAGGTCTCGGCGACGCCGTGGGAGTATGAGCGCTATGCGTGCGATCACGGCGGTGCCAGGACGGCGCGGGAGCGTCGGGGTCCGGGAGGTCTCCGAGCCGGCTGAGCACGACGGTGCGCTGTTGGTCCGGGGCCTCATGATGGGCGTGTGCGGTACCGACCGTGAGATCGCGGAGGGCGGATACGGCGAGCCGCCGCCGGGCGAGGACGAGCTGATCATCGGTCACGAAGGTCTCGGCGAGGTGCTCGAAGCACCGGCCGGTTCGGACTTTCGCGCCGGGGATCTGGTGGTCGGCATCGTGCGCCGGCCGGATCCGGTTCCGTGCCCGGCGTGCGCCGCCGGCGAGTGGGACATGTGCCGCAACGACCAGTTCGCCGAGCGCGGGATCGTCCGCCGCCACGGCTATGGCAGCGAGCAATGGCGAGTCGAGCCCGACTTCGCCTTGAAGATCCCTTCGGCATTGGGCGAGTTGGGCGTGTTGCTCGAGCCGGCGTCGGTGCTGGCCAAGGCGTGGGACCAGGTCGACCGGATCTCCGAGCGCGCGTTCTTCCTCCGCGGCCGGGCGCTGGTCACCGGCGCCGGGCCGATCGGCTTGCTGGCGTGCCTCATGGGTGTACAGCGCGGCTATGAGGTGCACGTCGTCGACTTGGCGACCGAGGGCCCCAAGCGCGATCTCGTCGAGGCCCTCGGCGCGCACTATCACGCCGGAGAAGCCGCGGATATCGAGACCGACGTGGAAGTTGTGATCGAGTGCACCGGCCTCGGCGCGGTCGGACGCTCGGGCGCCCAGAGGGTGGTCAGCGGCGGGATCATCTGCCTGACCGGGATCATGAACGTCGAGCCGAAGTTCGACGTGGACGCGACGACGATGAATCGCAACGCGGTGCTGCGCAACCTGGTGCTGTTCGGGACCGTGAACGCCGGCCGGCGCCATTGGCAGCAGGCCGTCGACGCGCTCGCAACCGCCGATCCGGGCTGGTTGCAAGGGATGATCACCCGGCGGGTGCCACTCACGAGCTGGAACGAGGCGCTGGACCGCCACCCCCAGGACATCAAAGTCGTGGTCGATCTCACGGCATGACTGTTTCAAGCGCGGTTCCGTGGTCGGCGACGCCCGGGCTGCTCACCGAGGGCCCGCGCTGGCACGAGGAACGCCAAGAGCTGCTGTGGGTCGACATCCTCGGCCGACAAATCCACCGCGGCACACTGGCCGCCGACGGCGGCCTCGACCACGTGGTCACGATCTCACTGGACCGGCACGTCGGCGCGGTCGCGCCCGCTCTGGAAGGCGGCTACGTGGTGGCTGCCGGCCCGGGGTTCTTGTTCGTCGACGAGGACGGGTCGGTGCGGGAGCTGGCCCAGCCTGAGGCCGACCGGACCGACGTGCGGATGAACGACGGAGCGTGCGACGCCCAGGGACGATTTTGGGCCGGAACGATGGCCTACGACGAATCGCCCGGGGCCGGTGCGCTCTACCGCCTCGAGCTCGACGGAAGCTGCACCACGGTGCTCACCGGTCTGACGATCGCCAACGGGATTGGGTGGAGCCCGGACGGCAGCACGATGTACCTCAACGACAGCGGCAGCAGCTGCGTCGAGACGTTCCGCTTCGATAGCGGCAGCGGGGCGATCGCCAACCGGCGCACGCTGGTGCGCAGCGACCAGCTCGGCATCGTGCCCGACGGACTCACAGTCGACGCGGAAGGTGGGATCTGGGTAGCGTGGTGGGGCGGCGGGGCTGTCAAGCGCTACACGCCCGACGGATCGCTCCTCGCCAGCATTCAGTTGCCGGTCGAGCGACCCACCTCGTGCGCCTTCGGCGGGCCTGAGCTGGAGACGCTGTTCGTGACCACCGCCCGCGAGGGACTCGACGACAACGCCCTCGCCCGGCAACCCGACTGCGGACGAGTGTTCGCGATCTCAGGATTAGGTGTACGCGGGCTCCCGTGCCAGCCCTACCGCGGACGAATCCCGGAAGTCGCGCTCACTCAATGAGAGCCGACAGGCCGGTGCGATGAAGCACACGTCGGTCGACATCTACCTGGTGATCGACACCTTCCTGCTCTTGCTGATCGGGATCGGTCCGAAGATCGCGCTGGTGCCGTTCGTCGAGATCACCGCACCGCTCGACGCTGCGACCAAGGCTCGGATCGTCCGCAAGATGCTGACCACCGCCGCCGTCGTCGCGCTGATCCTCCTCGGGCTCGGCGAGCTCCTGTCCCGGCTGCTTCACTTCTCGACCGGCTCGCTATCGATCGCCGGGGGGGTCATCCTCTTCGTCATCGCGATCACGATGGTCCTAGGGAGCGTGGACGCGAGCGAGAGCTCGGCCATCAAGGGACGCGATCCGATGCGCATCGCCGTGTTCCCGCTCGCCGTCCCGTACCTCTTGAATCCCGCCGGGATCGTCGCACTGGTGACCCTCTCAGCCGAAGCGGACTCGGTGGCGGTGTTTGCGATGGTGCTCGGCGTCCTCGCTCTGGTGCTCGCCCTCGACGTCGGCGTATTCCGCCTGGCCAACCGGGCCAGCGACCATCTGGACGAAAGCCGGATGCTCGTCACCGAAAAGATCTTCGGCATCTTGCTGGCGGCGCTCGCCGTCCAACTCGTGCTTGACGGGCTCGACAGCGTCGGGGTACTCCACCTCGCCGCTCACTGACAGTCTGACCGGCGCAGGTCTCCGCTGTCTGGGCTCACCCTGATTGGATGATGACCCGGGCGCGATTGCGCGAAAGCATGTTGCGATCCCCCGATCCAAGGAGACGGCTGATGGCAGCTCAACCAGAGGCGACCCCGGTGCTCGACCTTGTGACGAAGATGACCGCGGATTCCATCGAGGCGACCAACTTGGACGGACGGACCCTGATGCTCGTCCGGATCGCGGCGCTGGTTTCAGTCGACGCACCGCCGGCGTCTTACCTGCTTAACCTCGGCGCGGCCGGGGAAAGCGGTGTAGACGCAGATCAGGTCCAGGATGTCCTCACCGCGATCGCTCCGATCGTCGGAACCGCGCGCGTTGCCTCGGCGGCCGACAAAATGGTGAGAGCGCTTGACCTCAAGCTTCAACTCGGAGATCTCGCGCTCGAGGATTAGCTTGCGGCAAAAGTCCCTCGCCTGCGATTTCCCGCGCATCGCAGGCGAGGCAAGGGGAGCCGCGCCACCGTCCCTGCGTCCTCGGCGGCGGCGTACTCGCTCGCGTCCTCGACGAGTCCGTGGGCGCTGCAGCGTGCTGCCGCGCGTTGGCGCAGCTCGCGCGCGGGCTCGCGCCCGAGTTCGAGCTGTAGAACCTCGCCGAACAGGTGGTGGTAGCGATACCACTCTCCGCAAGCGTCGAGGGCGACCAGGAACATTGTTCGCGCGGGCGAGCTCGGCGAGCACCGCACTCGAGTCCTCGCGCCTGAGGACCGCGTCGCACAGCTCGGGGGTGAACCGCGTCAGCACCGACGTGCGCAGGAGGAAGTCCTTGATCTCCGGCGCGAGCATGGTCAGGACCTCACCGGTCAGATAGTCGCCCACGTGGCGAGCGCTCCCTGCGAAATCCCGGACCGGCCCGTCGGGATCGTCGAGATCGCGAAGCCACAGGGCGGCTAGGTAGACGCCCGCGGGTCACCCCTTCGTGCGCTCCACGAGCAGCTCGAGACGGCGCTAGACAAACCGACCCCCTCGCGCGCGACCAGCTCACGCGCTTCGTCGACCGTGAACGCCAGCTCCCGGGCACGCAGCTCAGTGAGTCCGCGCCGCGCGCGCAGGCGCGCGAGGCCGATCGCCGGATCCGAGCGCGTCGCGGCGAGCAGGCGTGTATTCGCGGGCAGCCGCTCGATTGCGTGCGCGATCGACGAGACCGAGGCCTCGCCGCGGACGGCGTGCAGGTCGTCGAGCACGATCGTCGCCCGACGGCCGTACGCGACGAGACCATTCATCAGCTCATCGACCGCAGTCTCAACGGTCGCGCCCGGAACCCCGAGACACGCAAGCGCGCGCTGTCCGAGACCGTCATCGAGCCGATCGACGCCCGTCGCCAGGTGCGTCCGCAACCGCACCGGGTCGTCGTCCGCCGAGCCCAAGTGAACGACTGCTTACGGCCGCTCAACACACCACGACTGCACCAGCGTCGTCTTGCCGTAGCCGACCGCGGCGTTGAGCACCGTCAGCGAGCCCCCGCGCTCGTCATCGAGCACGTTAAGCAGGCGTGCCCTGCGCAGCACCCCGGGATGCACCCTCGGCGCCATCAGCTTCGGCTCGATCACCCGAAGACCCGGACGATCTATCGGCGCTGTCCTTGACCTCATGGCATGGATCTCCGTCCCGGGGTCTCCGAATCACCCGGGTGGAATCTACTCCGGCCCGATGACAGGAGCTACTTCGACAGACATGATGTCCGCGTAACCAACCCGGGGCATCCACGGTCGGCTGAAGGCATTGTCGGGTGGTCGGCTGATGCGGCTCGCCAGCCGAAACCCCTAACGAGAGGATCAAGCCCATGGTCACGATCTACGCCGTTTCAACCTTCGGCTGGGCGCTTCTGATCATCGCCTTCTTGGTGATCTGGATCGCCATTGCCTTTTGGCCGGCTCGCGTCGCCCGCCGAAAAGGCCACAGCTTTATCGGCTATTTCACTTCAGCCTCTTCTTCTTCCCCCTCGCGTTGATAACTGCCTACCTGGTTGCCGATCGCCACCAACCGGCGCCCTAACGCCCGGCTCACTCCTTGTACTGGATCAAGACGACCGATCAGATTGACCGTTTCGATCTCACGATCCGCTCTCGGGCGTTTGCGGGTCAGGTAAACCGGACGTTGTCGGGCGCAACCACCACTCTGTGGACTTTGCCTCTATCGGCGAGCTGTCGACCGGCTTTCCGGCCTATCCGGGTTCTTTCCAAGGACTGCGTGCCGTTTCCGCGCAGGTTGCAACGAGAACGGGCCACAGTACCGCCGCGTCGGGAAGTGGCATATGACGACCGATCACCAGCAGGGATCCGCCGGCCGGTTCGATCGCTGCCCGAACAAGCTCGGGTTCGATTATTTCTGGGGGTTCCTCCGCGGCGAGGCCGGCCAGTACGACCCGCTCTTGACCGAGAATCAGATCACGATCGGGCCGCCCAAGGACAACGGCTTCTAGTGCCGGACGCCATGACCGATAAGGCGATCGGATGGCTGCATGCGATCCGGGCTCGGGAGCCTGACAAGCCGCGGTTCACGTACTACTCCACGGGCTGCAGCCACGCGCCTGACCACGTACCGGCGGAGAGGTCCCTGCTGGTCAACGGCGAGCGGGTCGGCGGTGGCCGCATGGATCACCCTGTGCCGTTTCGCTTCTTCGGTTACGCCGGCGGGCGCGACGCCGGGCTGGCCGTGGAGCGCGGATACGCCGACCGGTCTCCGTTTTCCTTCACCGGGACGATCAACAAGGTCGTGTTCGACGTCGATCCGCACCTGAGCGGCGAGACAGCCGCGCCATCCACGAGCACCATGCCGCGCTCGCGCCACGGACGCGGCGCCTAACGGCGGCGAAGGAGGCGACAAGGCAAATGACCTCATCGTCCGCAGACGCGACGGACAAGGTTCCGCTAACGGCGCGCCTGCTGCTACGCGACACGCTGACCGCACGCCACGCGGCCGCGATCATTGCCGCGTTCACGGTGGTGATTACCGTAGCCGGCGGATTTTTGGAGAGGATCCTCGACCATCAGGAGTACGGCACGATCGGAAAGGGACTCTGGTTCTCCTTGCAGACCGTCACCACCGTGGGCTACGGAGACGTCACTCCCAGCCACGCCATCGGCCGTTTCATCGCCGCCGTGATCATGCTGACCGGCATCGGGTTTCTCGCCGTGATCACCGCGGCGGTCACCGCAGCGCTGGTCGAGAGCAGCCGGCGGCGCTTCGCCGCGCCGTCCGAGGCGCAGGCCGAACGACAGCTCGAGGAGATCAACGCGCGGCTGGCCAGGATCGAGGCGGCGCTCAATCGTCAAGCCCCGGGGAGATCAGCCGATGGGATCACCTGACGAACCTGACCTAATCGGTTCCGGTTCGGACGGGGAGCAGGCGACCGGGAGGCGGCGGCTCCGGGGGAGGCCCTGGTCACGCCCAGCCGCTTCGGGCGTGTGTTCGCGCTCTCGCGCGGACTGGTACGGCTGGTGTATCGCGACCCCGAGCATGTTCCGGAGCGGCTGACGCTATACGCCGCGGCTCGGCTCGCCGAGCCGTCCCGGGAATGGGGCCAATCGGCGCGCAACTCTCGGCCCGACACACCACCGGCCCAGATTGCCGAGGAGCTGCGGATCCAGACGGCGCGCATCGCGCGGATCGACGGCGCCATCGCCGGGACACCGTTCTTCGTGGCGCTGGTGCCGGGTTACCTCACCTATCTGGTGGAGGAGATGCGCATGACGCAGCGCACCGCCGCGCTGTATGGCCGGGACCCCAGCGACTTGCGCACCTCAGCCGAGATGCTCGCGCTGCGCGGGATACACCCCACCGTGGAATCGGCGGAGGCCACGCTCACGACGGTCCGCGGACAGGCGATTCCCGAGCGTCCCACGCAGCGGCGCTCCCTGCGCACGTGGGTGCACAGCGTCTACCTGATGCTCGTTTTCGGCGGCTTCATGTCCCCCTCCGCCGACGAGGACAAGAAGCCCAGCCGGACCCGCGCGGTGTTCAGCGTTGCCCTCGCCACCGCCCTCTGGGTGACCACCTGGATCCTCCCTGTGACCTTCATGATCGCCATGGCCTGGGGGTGCGAGACCCACGCCCGCCAGCTCGGCCGCCGGACGCTTCTCTACTACGACCATGATGCCGTGAGCGTGCTCGAGGCGGCCAAGGCCGCGGATCGGGAACGCGACCTCGGGCACGACAAGCGGGCCATCATCCGCACCGTCGGCCTGGCACTGTCGGTAGCCATTCCGATCGCCTTTATCGCCTACGTCGATCACGTCCGCAACACCATCGGGTTCAACTGGCTGGGGGCGCTCGGAGCGCTGGTCGCGCTCTCGCTAGTGCTCGCCACCGCGGTGATCTCCATCCGCAGATGAGGATGAAATGACGCTCGTGGCGTCCCGGTATGCGGTCGCCTACGGCGCAAACGCGGATTAACTCTGGACTGCCGGTCCTTGAGCGAAGCGGTCACCACGCCGAGGTGACCGCTTGAGGCGTCAAGCAGCAGGCAATACCTGACGCGGATCACCGCCACGGCTAGTCTGACCTGCTCTGCTCGTCGCAGGGGTGTGTCGGTGCTGCCGTAGGCGCACCAGCTTTGCGCGGAATCCGCGTCAGTCGAAGACGCTAGCTATGGGCCTGTCGACCGGCTAGCGCCCGCCGACAGCTGATGATCGCTCTGCTCGACTGAGACCGTCGAGGCCCGCTTGCGCTTTGCCACGAGGCTGTCGCACAAATACCTCAGGCCGACGACTTTTTGTACACCTGCCACAAGGGGTCGATTCGGCGCCTAGTCATTTCGGTCTCGGGGGGTCCGCCTCGGCCGGCAGACGGGCTCCTGTGGGGTCGGTCAAAACTGCCGTTGTCACTTTCGTACAACGGCCCTGGTTTGTGCGACAGCCTCTCGCCGTTGCGATAGCTCGGCGCGCGCTGGCAAGAGGAGAAAAGCAATAGTCCGGGCAGGAGGACCTGCGTGGCGATGGAGTTGCCCGAACCGAACCAGCGGTCTGTGGTGGTTCTTGCCGAGTTGGTCCGGTGGCCGGAGTTGTTCCGCTGCTATGGCGGTCGGTAGGCGATGCCGAGTTGGTCGAAGATGAACGTGTACGTGTCCGTCAGCTCGGCGACGGTCTCGTCGAGCGAGCTGCCCATTCCGTGTCCGCCAGATTCGATCCGGAGCAGGATGGGCTGGCTGCCGGCGGTGGCGGCTTGAAGCCGTGCCGCCATCTTTTTCGGGTGGTAGGCGTCGACTCGCGGGTCGAACTCCCCGCCGGTGAGCAGCGTCGCGGGATAGGCGATCCCGTCCCGGACGTTGTGATAGGGCGAGTACGCCAGCAGTGCCGCGAACTGCTCGGGGTCCTGCACCGTGCCGAACTCTTCGGCCACGAAGGCGCCGTTCGGGTGCAACTCGGCTCGTAGCATGTCTATGACGGGCACCAAGGCCACGACGGCGCGCGCGAGTTCGGGATGCTGGGTGAGGGTCGCGCCGATGAGCAGCCCGCCGTTGGAACCGCCGATGATGGCGAGCCGCTCGGTGCTCGTGACCCCCAAGTCGATCAGATACCGCGCGCACGCTACAAAGTCGTCGAACACGTGCTGCTTTGCGGTCAGTCGCCCACCGTGGTGCCACTGCTCACCATACTCACCGCCGCCGCGGAGGTTCGCCACAGCGAGCACACCGCCCTGCTCCAGCCACAGCAGTCGGGTCACGTCAAACCGAGGTTTGAGCGAGATGCCGAAGCCGCCATACCCGGTGAGCAGGGCGGCAGCCGAGCCGTCGCGGCCGCCGCCCGGTGCAGACACAACGCTCATCGGCACTTGGGTGCCATCCGCGGAGGTCGCGAACTCGCGGCGGACTTGGTAGCGCGAGAGGTCGAACGGCGTCTGATCGGCGAGCGCCGTCGGGCGCGGCTGCGCGCCGTCGGCCGCGCGCCACCAAACCCGTGGGCGCGTGAACGACTCGATGGCGTAAACCACCTCGTGTCCGTCGAGCGTGCCGAGGCTTTCGATCGCGCACACCGGCGGTACGTCGACCCGAGTAAGGTTGGCGCCGTCCGGGTCGCAGACGCGCAGGCCCGACGGGCCACCATCGATATCGAGCAGCCACAGCTGGCTTTCCGTGGTGGCGAGACCCTCGATCGTGACCTCGCTCGCCGGGACGACACATTCCGCCTGTGCCACGGCGACGCCATCCGTGAGCGAGAGCCGGAGCACCCGACCGCGCGGAGAATCTGCGCGCGAGAGCAGATACAGCACATCGCGGCCGAACACCGCCCAGACGCATTTGTCGGATATGTCGGCGACTTGCCACCAGTGGCCGCCGTGTTGCGGGCGGACAAACACCTGCCACTCGCCGCCGTCGCCTTTCTGAGTCCGGTCCATCACCCAGCGCCGGTCCGAGGACGCCTCGAGAAAGTGCTCGACGATGCGCGGGTCGGCCAGCGGGCCGGGCTGGTCGCAACGGTCCCGGTTTAGCGGCTCCCCCACCACGTGGTGCCAAACCTCTTGGAAGAACGCGAGGTCCTCCCGCGGACGCTCGCCCGGCGCCGGCCCGCGGGTGTACCAGAACCCCGACGAGTCGCCCGCCCAGGCCAGCGATCCTCCGGCGGTGCCCCCCTGGACGCGGGGAATGCTGACGTCGACCGGTTCCCCGGACGGGATGCTGAACAGGTGCAGGGTGCCCTGCTCGGTGCTATGCGAGGACAGCGAGACGGCGACCAACTGACCGTCCGGGGAGGACACGAACCAGTCGATCGTCGTTGCGCCCGCCTCGTCGACGATATTCGGATCGACCACCGCTCGCGCGCCGGACACGTCATCGAGATCGGTCAGGGCCACAAGGACCGGCTGCTGCTTCGGCGGCTCGTGCCTGAGCACCACGTACGCCGCGCCGGCCCGCCGCGGCCCCTCGAACTCCAGCTCGTAACTGTCCCGACCCCAGCGCACCGACTCGGCCTTGGCGATCTCCTCCACACGCCGCCGCACCGCCCCATACGACGGCCGGCTGTCGAGAAAAGCGCGAGTTTGCGCACTCTGCGCGGCCGTCCACGCCTTCGTCTCCTCGGACGTAGCATCTTCCAGCCAGCGGTAATCCTCGCTGACCGTCACCCCGTGGTAGGTCGTGCTGAGAGTGATCCGCGGGGTATCGAGCTTCTCCAGCGACGTCATCCCCCTTCGCCTCCCCACAACCCGCATCGGTTCACCGGTCCTCTACACCCAACCATCAGAACCGACCCCACTATTTCAAGCTCGATCCGGCTCAGCGCGCTCTCCCCGCCGCCGCTGTCGGCCTCGCTCGGCTTGAAACCTCGCTGCCCCAGCGGCCTTATTCCCGTAGCGGC
Source organism: uncultured Solirubrobacterales bacterium (assembly GCA_963723675.1). Taxonomy (GTDB): domain Bacteria; phylum Actinomycetota; class Thermoleophilia; order Solirubrobacterales; family Solirubrobacteraceae; genus Palsa-465. Next base: position 429,458 of record CAVRRW010000002.1, read on the forward strand.
TAACCGGCCCTGAGTCATCCATCCCCCGACATGATCCTGCAAGTCCGTCGGCGAAGGCCACCACTATCAGCCTCGCCGCCAACGTCAGTCTGTTTGATCCCCCCACGCTGCAGAAGCAGTGGAGGTCGACGCCCGAGACGTACAACGAACGCCATCGAGCCGCAGCGCCGCTCCGTGAGGCGCCAAGCAGCACTCGCGATGAAGGCGATCCTGCGGCTCTTGAGCTCTCACCGCGCCCCGATGACCTGTCTCGGCACCTGCGCCCGCCTGACCGAAGAGCGGTTGGGGAGCCTCCTGGCGATCGCGTGACCGGAGTGTCCGGATGCAGCCGCGGCTATGGGCACGGCGGGCTGGGACCGTGGCTACTCCTCGTCGATCGCGGTGCTCGCCGCAGCCGGGTTTCTCTCACGCCGCGGATCGTCCGCGGAGCCGGTCCGAAAGCGAGCGCCCTCGTGCGAAGCACTCGTCGGGCGGCGGCGACGGTGGACCGCTCCTACGTCGCCTTTGCACTCGTCCGGGCCGGTCGGCTGCGGGCGACTGCCTTCGTGGCAAAGCACTCGCGCGATCCCGGCCCGCGCCGGCGACTCCTTCTGGGCGAGAGCGATCGTGCGCCGACGTCACCTATCACCCGGATGCCCGCGATCCCTTCGTCGCCCATATGGAGGAGCGGTTGTCAAGGGGCATGGGTTGATGGCCATTGTGTGGGTGGTGATGCTGGTGGTGGTGTGGTTGCGGTTCGCGAGGCGTCCCGGCCGTTCGCGGGGGTTCGCGACGGGTGGTCATGCTCATATTCGGGGGCTGGCCCAAGACCTCTGTTCGTCGTACCTCCGCCGTCTAAAGTCGAGCGCGCCCGCCCGGGGGGTGGGTGCTCAGGCGACGAATCGCGGAGTGCTGTACGCGAGCCGGGATGGCCGGGGCCGCCTCGCCAACCGCAACGGGGATGTGTGGAGACTGGGTTGGTTAGCGTGAGTTGCTGAGTCTCTTGCGGGTCGTTGGTGTGGGTGTCGGTTCGGTGCTGGTGGTGGGGCAGGTCGCGATCTCCCAGCAGTAGGCGGCGAGCTCGCGCGCGATCGCGACCGCGACGACCCCGCCGGGTTTGCGTCGCGCGTCTTTGAGTTGGCGCCAGCGAGCGTTCAGCCGGCGTTGCGCTTTCCAGGAGATGTTGATGATCTCGGGTGCGTGCCCGCGTTGGCGAAGCTCGAGCGCTTGACCGACGCCGGGGCCGCGGCGGTAGTGGTAGGCGGCCTCGATCAGCAGTCGGCGGGCGTGGGTCGAGCCGGCCTTGGTGATCGACCCGAGCCGCCGCTGGGAGCCGGTGGTGTGCTCGCAGGGAACGATCCCGAGGTAGGCGGAGAGCTGATCAGGATGATCGAAGCGTCCCCACTCCCCGATCTCAGCGCAGAGCCCGAGCGCGGACAGCGTGTCGATCCCGCGCAGGTAGCGCAGCCTCGCGATCGTGTGCGCGCACGGAGCGCTTGTCGCGAGCGTGGCGAGGTCGGTCTCGACCTGATCGCGGCGGGCGATCAGGACGTCGTGGGCGTGCAGGTAGTCGGCCAGTGTCGCCCGCGAGGCCAGGTCGGAGAACCGGATCGAGGTCAGCCATGAGCGGTGCTTGCGCGTCCACGCCTCACCCGGGCCCTCCCAGTAGATCTCGCGGCGCAGCAGGAAGTTCCCGATCCGATGCCGCGCGCGGACCAGGTCGCAGCGGATGTCCTCGCGGCAGCGGACCAGGTCGCGCAGTTGCTCACGCTCCACAGACGGGATCGTGACCAGCACGAGCTCGCCGGCGGCCAGCAACCGCGCCAGGCGGACCGCGTCACGCTTGTCGGTCTTGACCCTGTCCGCCGGACGCTCGGTCTTGCTCGGCGCGCAGACCCCGAGCTCGATCCCTTCTGCCAGCGCCCGACGCGCCAGCCCGTAGCCGGTCGGGCCCGCCTCATACACCATCCGCGCCGGGCGCTCCACGGCGCGCAGCAACGGCAGCAGCTCGTGCGGACGGCCGACCACCCGCTTCGTCGCGAGCTCGCCCGTAGCCTGGTCAAAGACAGCGATCGTCGACTCGCGCGCATGCACGTCGAGACCGACCCAACGGATACCGTCAGGCATGTCGGTGCCTCCTGTGTTGTGGGCCCGCGTCGAAGTTGCACCTTCGACGGCGAACATCACCCCGCGACGCGGGGGTACCGACTTACCTTCGATTCCGAGGCGGCCGGTCCTCCATATTGTCTGAAGCGCTCGTGGCCATTGGGCGGGCGCGAGAGCCAAAGCAATCGTGACGAACCGGTCCGGCGGAGGATCGACTCTGGGCGAGAGCAGAAGCGTCGGCTTCGACGCCGCTAGCGGATCAGGCGCCGCTGGATCCACGTGAACTCGGCAGCGCGGCGCCACGCACCGTGACATTTGCTTCGTGGCGAGCGGCCGTCGAGTCGTTTCCTCCCCACCGTTTGCTGACGCCGGAGCGTGCGAGTCTGTGCACGGATGGGGCGGCCACAGGCGCGACGGCTGTTTCGCCTCCCGGAGTCTCTCGCTCGACAACGGTCGTGCGCCGTCCGGTTCTTGACTTGCATCTGCTCCCGCGATCGTCAGGACGGAGCGGGGACCGAGCCGTCGCCGACCGAAGACCGAGAGCCGACGCGCTCTGGCGTTGGCCATGGCGAGGGGAGGTTCGCCGTCGCGGTCGTACCAGCCCTCTACGCCTGTGACGAGCCGCTGCCCCTCCTCCGGTTCGCTTTCTCCGTCTCGTGCGATTCGAATGTGTCAGACCCGTTGATCGGGGCGAGATCTCCGCTTGTCGGTGGGTGACGTACGGTAGCGGCGTGCGGTGTACTGGGATTCGGTTGCCAGCGAGGCGGGTGTATCTGACGGGCGGCTTGAGTCAGTGGATCGTGAAGCTCCTGGTCGCTGGCGTTGGATCGCTCCCACCGGCGTTGAAGGCGCGCACGAGGAAGGTGTAGCGACCCGGCTTGAGACGCGTGTAGCTCTTTAGCGAGCGACACAGCCTGTACGACGGTCTGGGCTTCTTGTGGTGGCGCTTGGGCTGCTTGACGAGTGCACATTGAGTGCCCGTGCTGGTGCCAATCGCTTTGAACTTGAACCTCGGCTTGCGCTTCCTGCTCGAGACCTTCTCGCTGGTGATCTTGGTGTTGGGGGCCAAGGCCGTGAACGTCGCGATCACGGTTTGGTCGGCATTGGTCGTGACCGTGCAAGAAAGCGCCCCGGCGCACGCACCCGACCAGCCGGCAAACGTCGAGCCGGGGGCGGTGGTTGCGCTCAGCCCGACTGCCGTTCCGGCCGGATAGCTCGCCGTGCAGCTCGAGCCGCAGTCGATCCCGCCCGGACTGCTCCTCACCGTCCCACTCCCTGTCCCTCGCCTGGAGACGGTCACGGTGTGCTTGGCGGCCGTGACGCGGTAGAGGACTACGCCGTCCGGTTGCACGAGCGCGCTGATCTCGCCGTTTGTCGTTGAGGTTTGGTTCGTCCAGACGTTCAGGAGCGTGTAATGACTGGTCTGTGGTAGGCCGACGGCGGTGGCTGTGGTCGTTATCTGCTGAGCACTAGACCCGCGGTTGAATAGCGCGACCGCGCGGGCGCCGCTGGCCAGCGATTTGACCCACACCTGCTGCCCGGTATTGGTCTGTGAGAGCGGCCATCCCTGGGCGCCGAGAGGGTCTTGATCGATCGCGATCGCCTGCGAGTTCTTGAGCATGTTGATGCTGGTGGACGACAGCGAGCGTGGGTCGCTGCCGAGGATCAGCGGCGCCGCGACCATTGCCCACATCGAGAACTGCGATTGCGCCTGGATGCTCGTCATGCCGAGCTCAGGACCGAGATAGTCGGGATCGTTCCAGTGACCCCATGCGAGCCCAGACGACCCCGGAGGGCCCGCCGCCTTCTGGATGTTTGGGTATGGGGTGGAGTTCTGATCGAGGTTCCTCAGAACCCACTGGAACTGAATGTTTCTTGTGTAGCCGATATCCGTATCGGTCCGCCAGCTCTGCGCGAGCGCCGGCGCCCACGAGAAGGTGTCCCAAGAAGAGTCCGCGTATGAGGGAGCCGTTCCGTTGATCTTCCCCGGCGTCCAGAAGTTGCATACGTTGAGGATCATCGGGCGCGGAGCGGCAGCCATCGCCTGGGAGAACTGCCCGTACAGTGTCCGAGGGTCGTTCGGCGGCTGGTCCAGCCACTCCTGTCCGGCGCCGCAGAAGTCCAGCTTGATGGCGTCAAAGCCCCACTGCGCGAACTGGTTGGCGTCCTGCTGGTAATGACCGTATGACCCCACGCCCTGTCCATTGCAGCCGCTGGTGCCAGCGTCGGTGTAGATCCCCGCATAAAGCCCTTGCGCGTGAAGCCAGGAGGTCAACCCGGACATACCGTCCGGCCACTGCGTCGAATCCACGATCAGGTTGCCGTTGCTGTCCCGCGCCCCCGTGGCCCAACCGAAATCAAGCCAGACGATCTTATAGCCGGCTTGCGCCAAGCCGCTCGAGATCAGCGCCCCCGCCACCGACTTGATCGTCGCCTCATTGAAGCTCCCGCCGACTCCGTAATAGGTGTTCCAACCCATGTACGGAACCGGATCCGCCGCCAGGGTCGCGTTCGCCGAACTCACCCCAACCGCCAGCACAACCACCAGAGCCGCAAGCCCTGAAAGAGCCGCCGACCGGCCACGCACAGCCGACACCGAAACAATCGCCCGAATAGCACGACGCACAATCGCCCCCAACGGGTCGCAGCCCCAAACCGCTCACCCACTATAGCTGGCGCGAGCGCCACCTGCGCATGGGAGACTCAACAACTCACCGCGATCGGACTCACCACAGAAAGAGCGCGCGCACCGTGACGAAGCACAAGGTCGCGGACGATAACGCCGCGACCCCAGCGAGCAGCGGCGCCACAGCGATCGCCCCGCCGACGACCGGCTGCCCGGGAAGATCTCTCAACCGACGCGATCGCGGATTCCTCGCCTTGATCGCGTGACCCTCAGCTTGCCTCGCGCTCCACCTGCGAGAACACGCTTGCTTTGCGGCGATCCGATCGCACCCCCGACCTCAGATCCCCCGTTTTCTGCGCCCGCGCTTTGTCGCCGGTGCGATCGCACGCCGACGACTGGTGCCGGAACGGAAGCGATCGCCAGCTATGAGTACCACCGACGGCTTGACGCAGCAACTGCAGCTCGTCCGGAGCGTTCTGCAGGGAACGCGTTCACGGGCCACGATGACTAACGGCGACCGGCCGGAGCGCAGCGTAAGCCTTGTGCAGTTGAGCCGGGGTAGCGCGAGTAGTTCCGGCTACACGTCGAGTGGAAGGACGGTCTGGTCGGCGTCGAAGTCCGTGTCAGTGGCGTGCTCTGCGATCAAGTCCTCCCACGGCCACGTCACGGTGGAGTACTTGCGGTAGAGCAGCAGCTGCCGGTCCACGACGGAGACCTCGCGGTTCGCCTCGTTGTACGCGACCACAAGGCCTCGGCCCTCGTCATCGACCTGGAGGCGTTCAATCTTGTCCAGGACCGTGTGGAGATTGCCCTTCTGGATCCGTGGCTCTCGCGCGGATGCGACCGCGAAGATGCGATCGATGCTCACACCGCGGATCAGTGCGTCGTCAGGCTCGGCCATGATCGCCGCCATTGCGTGCGCGTAGATCCCGGTTGAGTTGACGCGGGTGCGAATGCCGCCAGATACCCGTCTGGCGAACTGCTGGTAGAGCGCGTTCAGCTCGTCGGCATAGGCCATCGCCGCACTCTCGAGTGCCGCGAAGTCGTTGACCTCGCTGATGCCGAGTTCGTCAAGCGTGCCGAGGATGAGGCGTTGCAAAATCCCGGCGTTCTCGAAGCAGTCGCAGATTGCCAGCGCCTGAAGCTCATCTGAAAACCGGAGGTTGAGCGCTTGGCCACCATGGTCGAAGATCAAGCGCAGGTCGGAGGCGCTCCAGACGATCGGCACCTCGCGAACTCGACCAGCGAGATCCGGGTTGAGGAAGAGGAGCATGTTTTGCTCGCTCCAGACGCCAACGATAACCACGAACACTCCGTAATCCCAGAGCGCCTTCAGGTCGAAGGCGAACGCTCGGCGTTCGTCGACGGAGAGGTAGTGGAAGTCTTCGATCACGAGGCGCCGACCGGACTCCTTCAGCACATCGGCGATGAAGCGAAGGTCGGTGATGTCGTGGCCTACCATCTGAGTCACCGTCTCGCCGGCCTTCTCAGCATCGACCGCGGTACGCACCCCAAGCCTGGCGAGGAGCTTGATTCCGAGGTCGCCCTGCGTCTCGACGTGACCTTTCCAAGTCGTGCCAGCCGTGCTCTCGACCTCCAGCTTGATCTCCAGCTGACTCAGGGCGTCCCGGTAAATGTCAAGGGTCGTCTTGTTGAGTCGACACTGGACGGTCAGCGCCTGGGGCAGCACGGTCTGGCGCAGCCACGACTTCCCGCACTTCGACGCACCGCGGAGCGCGATGTGCTCCGGGCGCGCGAGGTCGCGTTGAAGCTCCTCGTCAAGCGCGCCACGGTCTACGTAGGAGTCGGAGAGAACGGTGTTCGAGACTCCGAAGACCTCATGCGTCTGCTTGCGCCCGCGAAGGATGCCCACATCGCGGAAGTCTCGCAGGTCGCCGTGGCTACACGGGATGGCGGTTTCCCCGTCTAGTCAGACGGAGGCCTTGACGTCGTCGAGGTGCCACCAAACCTCCTCTTGGCGAATCTCGGGTCTCTTGCTACGCGGATGGGCGCGCCCTGCCTTTGTGTCCGCACGGGTATCTCGCTCGGACGGCGCTCGTCTGGCAGCGTATGTCCGGAAAGAGCAGGATCACGGCGACTGGCGAGATTGCCGTTCAGTGACGGATGCTTCAGTTCGCGCAACGTGCGCGACGGGCCTGTCGCAGGCCGTCGACAGCAGGAGAGTTGGGATGGCGCTCGGCCCGGTCGCCGGGGTGTCTGCGGCACTGGCTAGCACGTTGACGGGCCGAACTTGCGGGCGCGATTTCAGACCATCGTGATAACAACCTTGCCCTTGCGGGCGGCGGTATCTCGACCTGCCAGAGCTGCTGCGTTCGTCGCTGCCGGGTCGGGATCGCGAGCACTTGTAGCCGGCCCGTGCGGTGGGGACGGAGGAAGTCCGTAGCGTTAGAGACCCGACAGCGTGTTGGCCGCGATGGTTGACCGCCTGGAGCGCGCCCGTGGTCGCGAACGTCTCGATTACGGCAGTGTAGAGACCGCCGTGGACGATCTCGCAGGGCTGATGGTGGCGTTCGTCGGCGGCGACTGAGCCACTCACGCGCGTCGCGGCATCTCGTCGACTCGATATCGAGCAGAGCCATCAGCTCGCTGGTCGTTGCGCGAAGTCCTCCAGCAGCACGAGCGCTGTTTCGACGCCTTGGGCGAGGAGTTGGTCGGAGAGCTCGCGGTCGGTGAGCGCTCTGGCGAGTTGCAGGGTGCCGACCATCAGTCCGAAGATCGTGAGCGCGTCGGTTCGGGCCGCCTCGGGGTCTGTTGGGTCAAGTCGCGCCGCGATGTCGTCCATGGAGCGGGTCAGTTCGTCGGTGAAGACCTGTCGGGTTGCGGGGGGGCGGCGGGCGATCTCGTCGAGGAGCGCGGCTGATGGGCAGCCGTCTGCGCACTGGTCGCGGTGCTGCGGGGACAGGTAGGAGCGGATGAACGCTGCGAGTCCCGCCCGGTCTGCGGGCTGGGCGTCGAGGCTTTGGCGTTGGGCGCGCAGTTGGTCGGCGAGGACGTTCGCGACGAGGTCCTCCTTGGAGGCGAAGTGCGCGTAGAAGGCGCCGTTGGTCAGGCCGGCGTCGGCCATCAAGGTCGCCACGCCGGCGCCGTCGATGCCGTCCTGCTTTAAGCGCCGCCCGGCCGCTTCGAGGATGCGTTCTCTGGTGGCCTGCTTCTGGTCCTTGCCGTATCGCATCGCGAACCTCTCTCATCGAACTGGTCTCGATCACGCAGGGGGCGCTGCTACGAGGGGGTCTGACCCTAGGCCCGTCAACGAATCGGGCCGGCGCCCACCTCGCCATTGCATTATAGCCGTACTATGATATTATGAGCGTAATTCAACTAAGGCAAGGAGCAGACCATGGAAGCCAAGACAGACCGAGTAGCGCTGGTGACGGGAGCATCGTCCGGAATCGGGGAGGCCGCCGCACGAGCCCTCGTCGATGCTGGGTTCACGGTGTACGGGACGAGCCGCAGAGCGACCGCGGGCGAGAAGCGTGGGGAAGTGGTGTTCCTGCCACTCGACGTTACCGACGATGAGTCGGTGGCCGACGCGGTGCGCGAGGTGCTCGACCGCTCCGGCCGCATCGACGTGCTGGTCAACAACGCGGGTCTCGGTGTCGCCGGCGCTGCCGAGGAGAGCTCCGTAGAGCAGGCACGCGCGCTGTTTGAGACGAACGTCTTCGGCTCGATCCGCATGACCGGCGCCGTATTGCCGCATATGCGCGAGCAGCGCAGCGGCAGGATCATCAACGTCAGCTCGATTGTCGGTCTCATTCCCGTCCCCTACATGGCGTTGTACGCGTCGAGCAAGCACGCTCTCGAGGGCTACTCCGAGTCCGTCGACCACGAGGTGCGCGAGCACGGAGTCCGCGTCCTGCTGGTCGAGCCCGGGTTCACCAACACCTCCTTCGACGCGAATCTCGCTGCCGCCGACACACCGCTTCCGTTCTACGCGCAACGACGCAAGATCGTCGACGCCGGGCTCACCGACGCCGTGAAGGCAGGCGACGAGCCATCGATCGTGGGCCACGCCATCGTCGCCGCCGCCACCGACACACGCCCGAAGCTCAGATACCCGGCCGGTAAGACCGCCCGCCGCGTGAGCAAGGCGCGCCGCTACGCGCCCGCCGCTGTCTTCGACAAGCAGATCCGCAAGCTCAACCAACTGCCCGCCTGACCGGGATCACGCCTGCGGGAAGTTCTCGCGGACGTCGGCATAGTCGCTGACCGCCGCGTCGGCGGCCAGCGACCGCGCGAGCTGGGCGACGATGTCGCTCAGCTCACGGGCCGGGAGCGCCATCGAGCTGTTCACCGGATTGGCGGAGTCTCACCGAATCACCACGACCATGTAATAGAAGGGGCGCCGAGTCGGGCCGGCCGCCCCGTCCGCAGTACGGATGCAATCGGTGCATCAGCGCACTTACGGACGAGACCATAAGCTCACCTGCGCCGCGAGCACACGAGTCGCCGGCCGACCTGCTGGCACCAGAGCTGGTGCTTCGGGTTGTAGACCAGGCCCTTGAGCGCGTAGTGATAGTTGCTGTTCAGGCCGTGGTTGTGGGGCACGTTGATCAGCGGGTTCAGCGGCGTGACCGTGATGTCGTGCGGCGGGTTCGGGCTCGTGCTGTGTGTCACCGGGAACGTCACCGCGGCCGGTGCCTGACCGTGCTCCAGCCACGCGACGAGCTGATCCATGAACTGCGGGTGAGTCTCCGGATCGCCGCCGCCGAGGCGGCCACAGGGGCAGTGGTAGAGGCCGGGGATCATGTACAGCCGAGAGAACTTCTGCGTCACGGCGTACCCACCCATGAAGCGGATCACGGCCGAGTAGTAATCGAGGCTCGTCTGTGGCGGGATCCCCATGTCGGCCCAGCCGTGGTAGATGATGAGCTTCCCCCCGTGAGCGCGGAACGCCCGGAGGTCCGGATCGGTCGCGTCGTAGATGCCGCCGAGCGGCTCGAGCGACCGCGCCGCGGCGAGCGTGAACGGGAAGTCGCGGATGGTGAAGGAGTTCGGCGGATTGATCCAGTAGGCGGCGTACTTGAGGTAGTTGGTGGAAAGCCCGCCAGCGGCGGTGTCAAGCGGCGCCGCAGGATCGCTCGCCGGCTGGACCAGCCAGCCATCCCATCCGAGCTCGGAGCCGTACGGCTCGCCGCCGTCGTAGAGACTCTGCCCGCTGGCCGTGGTCGGGCCGCGGTACTCGCGGCGGACCATCGTCACCTGCGCCGGCGTCAGGCACTGCGGCGTGTCGGTGCCGTTCGCGCATTCAATGGAGACCGGATCGAATGTGCATGCGCGCGGGTCGGCAATCACCCCGTGCGCGTCGCCGCACGCGCGGACGACGGCGGCATGGAGCGCCGGAAGCTTCTCCGAGGTGAGGATCTGATGGCCGCTGGCGTCCATGTTCGCCCGCGCCTGCCAGGTCTCGTCGACACCGGCCAACCCCGCCCAGTTGTTCGCCGGGGCGCCGGCGAGGATGCCGTTGAAGTCATTCGGATAGCGCTGAGCGAGGTCGAGGGCTTCGTGTCCGCCGTCCGAGACACCGTCGAAGTACGTGTACGCGGGCCCGCGACCGTAGAACGCATGCATCAGCGCCTCCGCGACCGTCAGCGTGCTGTGTTCGGAGGTGTAACCGAAGACAACCCGGAGCTGGGGATCGTTCTTAGCCCACAAAGCGTCGCTGTTGGTCGCGCCACGGTGACCCTGATCGTCGGCTCCCACGACAAGCTCTCCGTTCAACAGCGGCGCCCAAGACGCCTGGTTGAGGCTCGTCCGCGACGGGTCGACCAGGTTGACAGACTGGCTACCGGCGTTGAGGCCGCAGAAGCCACCGCAGCCCTGCTGGAGGTAGTCCCCCTGCCACGTCGCCGTCGGGAGCACAACGTCGAAGTGGGTCTGAGGAGTAATGATGCCCGTGACATCGCAATACGAGTGCCCCTGCAGTTGGCTCACTTGCGCAGACAGCACCTCGGCGTCGTTACCGCTGAGGTCGAGCGTGGCCAGTGACTGGCAGCTGGCGACCGGCGTGATCACCGTCGCCGACGCCGACCCGGCCCAGAGCAAGGCACACCCCATCGCCGCCACGAGAATCAGTCGCCGACGGAGCGCGGCGCCGGTCGTGTGCTGCGGGTTCATCATGGTGGAATCCTCCCTCGGACGTCGGTCCCGCGCCGCTCGGGGCGGGAGCAGACCGCGGTGTTGGTAGTCCAGCCCGCAGTTACCCAGCTGCTCCGTTCGACAATCCGAGGATTCTTGATCCGGAGCCCTCCGCCGCCGGCGGTGCAAACGGACCGACGGCCAACTGGCGCGGATTGTGCGGCAGCTAGCCGCACAAACCGCGCCACCTACGCGCACGGCCACCCGCTCCCACCGCCGCGGGCCACCTGGACAACGTGGCAACGCGAACCCACGGTGCGGCCATGCAAGCCGACTGGACCCCCCCGTCCTGCTGGCAACAAAAAGGCATCACCAAGATTCCTGTGCTCTGCCGCCGTGGCCCGCTTCTCGGACCACCAGGAGTGGACCTCACTTCGCGGTTTCGAACGACCGCTCGCGCGAGACTGGCGACTGTCCACGCCGTCTAGATCAGACTCGTGCCATCGCCCGGAAGCGCATGTCGGTGGTGACGCGCGGACGATCGCTTCGGTCACATCGCGGCGACGCCGCCCGCGAGCGCTTAGGCGACGTTTCTCATCCTCCGCGGCGGCCCGACCTGGTGATCCCCGGCGGCGACTGGCTCCATCGCTCCGAGCGAGCGTAGGGCTGGCCGGAGTCGCCTCAGCTGACGGGTGGACGATGGTCGCGTCAACCATCGTCCAGAGGAGGACGCGATGCAATCCATAGCGTTGCTGGATCGCGCCGGACGGCGCCGGTCACCGGCGACGACATCGACCTTCCACCAAGGCGTGTCGCCGGGTAACAAAGGACTGCGATATCCGCCCGACCCGCCCACGGTCGAGGAGATCATTGCGGTGATGCGTGCTGCCGGGAACGGTCCCGAGGGTGTCCGGCTGCGCGGCGTGATCGTCGTCCTGTGGCGCGCGGGACTGCGGATCAGCGAAGCGCTGGCGCTCAACGAGACTGATTTCGATCCTGAGCGTGGTGCTCTGCTCGTCCGCCATGGCAAAGGAGACAAGCGCCGCGAGGTCGGCATGGACCGCTGGGCGTGGTCACACCTCACACCATGGCTCGAGCTGCGGACTGGTCTACCGGTCGGGCGACTGTTCTGCGTCGTCCGCGGACCGACACAGGGCCGGCCGTGCGCGCCAGCCGGGGTCCGCAAGCAACTCCACGACGCTGCGCTCGCCGCCGGTGTGCGTCGCCGATTTGCGCCGCATCAGCTGCGCCATGCGCATGCGGTCGAGATGTCACGCGAGAGGATCTCGCTCATCGTGATCCAGCGCCAGCTCGGTCACGCGGACCTTGCCATCACCTCGCGATACCTGCGCGGGATCGACAACACCGAGATCATCCAAGCGGTCCATCGCCGGCCCGAACCGATGATCCCTGCCGGTCGACAACTCCTGGCCGGACGCTGATCGTCGGCGGCTTGCCAAGCGGGCGTTCGTGGGGCCGCGGGCCAGCGCGGCCACCACTTCGATGCGCAGGAGGAACGAGACGGGACGGGCCAGGCATAAAGGGCAGTCGGAAGGCGCCAATCCAATCGCGCGAACGCCAGGCGACCGGATCGCGACAACGATCGCGTCGGCTTGACCGGGGTCCTACAGTGAAAGTAATGAGCGTCATCGGTGTCATCTTTGCCGCGGCCGCCGCACGAGCGTCAAGCTCGCCGGTCGCCGCTGCCTGACACCAGACTCGCTCTTGTCACCGGCGACCGGGAACGGTCCGCCGGTGAGCCGGAGGCCATCGCGTTCTCCGCCCCGACTGTCGGCCCCTTTCCGGTCGCCACAACCCGAAAGGAACGCCGCCGTGAATACCCAAGACACCCGCAACCGATTCATCGAGTACTTCCGTGAGCGCAGGCACGAGCGCGTCTCGTCCAGCTCGCTGATACCGCCCCGGCCGGACGACCCCGTGCTGTTCGTCACCTCCGGCATGCACCCGCTCATCCCGTATCTACGGGGCCAACCGCACCCGCAGGGAACGCGCTTGGTCAATTCGCAACGGTGCCTGCGGACCACCGATCTCGACGAGGTCGGCGACTCAACACACCTGACGGTATTTGAGATGCTCGGCTCCTGGAGCCTCGGCGACTACCCGCATGAGCAGTCGCTGCGATGGGGATGGGAGCTGCTGACCGAAGGGTTCGGCGTCGATCCCCGCATGGTGTTCGTCACCGTGTTCGGCGGAGACGAGCGCTGCGATCGGGACATCCGATCAGAGCAGGTGTGCTCAGAGCTCGGGCTGCCGCCGGAACGCATCGTCCCGCTGATAACAGAGAACTGGTGGACGGGGCCGGACGGCATGTGCGGGCCCGACAGCGAGATGTTTGTGTGGACCGGCGACAGCGACCCCGAGGGGAACCCGTCGACCGATGAGCGATGGGTCGAGGTCTGGAACCACGTATCGATGCGCTATCGCGAGAACGACGGCGGGCTGGTCGAACTCCCGCAGCGCTACGTCGACACCGGCATGGGCCTTGAGCGCACGCTCATGGTCCTCCAAGGCGTCGACAGCGTGTACGACACCGACCTGTTCACCTCGTGGACGCTCGAGCTCGACCGGCTCTGGCGTCCTGACAGCACGCGCCGCCGGCTGCTCTCCGACCATCTGCGCTCCGTGACCGTGACGTGCTCCGACGGCGTGCGCCCATCGAGCACCGGCCGCGGATACGTGCTGCGCAGGCTCATCCGCCGGACGCTCACCGAGCTATGGGACGACGGCGGCGACCGGACACTCGGCGACCTACCCGACAGCCCGTGCTCTCGCTCATCGAGGAGGTAGACGGCGACCGATAGACCGACACGCCGTCCCGCGCGACGACTCCGCGCGCAGTGACCGCATTTGCCGACGAGCGCTTTGACCTGCCGCCGCCCCGGCACTCCCCCGTCCAAGCTTTCGAGGTCGGTCACCGTCCGCGTTCGGTAGTGTCGCGGCGGAGCAAGACGCAAGCGGCGGCCGGTCGGGTCCGGACATCGCCACACGTCGACGGCGCATCCGCTGGCCCGAACGAGCCGCGGGCGGAGCACCCCCCATCAGGCCAGATCGTTGCTGCGGTCGCGACGATCGGCGATCGCAGGCGTACCCGCGAAGAGCTCGTCCAGCGCTTCGTCCGGCGCATCCGTCGCCTGCGCGACGTACGCGCGGCCGTCCAGCAGCGCGGCCGCGATCGGGGTGATGGCGTGCTCGCCGGCAGTCGCGAGCGTGTGCGCGACGACTTCTCGGATCTTCTGCTCGATCACGGCGAGCGCCGCGTCGGGCGTGTCCTTGTCGGTCACACTCACATAGAGGTGGACGCCGCCGGCGTTGGCGAGGAAGTCGGGAACGCCGATGATCCCGCGACCGTGAAGGACCTCGATGGCGCCGGCAGCGTACGGGGCGTTGGCCGCCGGCGCGACGACCGCGCAGCGGGCACGGCGAGCAACGTCTCGGGTGATCGAGTCCGGGCGGGCGCCGGGGACGAGGACGTCGCAGTGGAGCTCAAAGAGCTCCCCGCGGGCACGAGCGGGCGTGCCGGCATGATCGACGAACCGATCGCCGTAACGGTTACGCAACGCGATCAGCTCCTCGACCGCGACTCCGTCGGGGTCGATGATCAGTCCCGCAACCGTGCTGACGCCCACCACCCGGGCTCCAGCGCGCTGGAACGCCCGCGCGGCGCCCGCGCCCACCTTCCCAAAGCCCTCGATCGCAACGGCCGCGCCGACCAGCGGGCGCCCGAGGTGGGCGAGCGCCGCCTCCGCGGCCGCTTTGACGCCGTGACCGGTCGCAAGGTCGTCCATCCCGAGCCCCTTATGCATCCGCGCCCAAAGCGGCAACGGGTCCTCGCCGCCATCGAGAAAGTCCTGCGGGAACGTGCCCATGTCGGGCCCCGTCAGGAACACTTCGCTGTAGGGCTCGAGCGCGCGCCGGTACGCCGCCAGCACGGCCGCACGGTCACCGCCACCAAAGCGGACGCCCGCCTTGGCGCCCCCGTACGGAACGCCGCACGCGGCGAACTTCCACGTCATCGCCCGCGCCAAGCGCGCGACCTCGGGCACGTCGACGTCCGCCAACATCCGCGTCCCGCCGGCGCACACCGGGAAGTGATCATGGTCGATGACCACGAAGGCGTGCAGATCGTCACGCTCGGCCACCAACTCGATGATGCGCATGCGCCGAGTGTCGCATCACCGGAACCTCGGCAGAAGGCTGGTCAGCCCCCGGCTGCACCAGCCGGCTCATCAACTGGACGGTCACCGACCGAACCGACCCCGCCCGACGGCGTCGACCGCCACATCGACCACGTCCGACGCACTCACCGCCGCCACCAGCACCAGGCCGCCGATCGAGCTGCGCGGCTCGCTGTGCTTCTTCAACCCCGACGAGCTCCCGCTCTTGTCCTGCGAAAACGGACCGGAGTTCAGTCACGCCAACTATCGACTTGTCGCCGATGGACTCGCAGGCCGAGGGCTGGCTCCGCGGTGAAAGCGATCCCGGGCGCGATCCAGCGGTTCTCCGCATTGGAGGGGCGTGCTCGTGCTGGCGCAGATTCACGCCACGGAGAAAGCCGAGGCCGCCATCGCTCCTGGATCCGCCAGAGAGCGGAAGTCTGCTCCGCCAGAGTCCACCGTCCGCGATTCGCGGGCTGGTGTCCCTCGAGGCGGGGATTGAGCAGCCGCGGCTGGCCCGCTCGAGCTGGGGAAGCGTCATTCGCGACGCCGCCGCGCGGTCCGACGGATGGGTCCGCCGGGCTGCAAACGCGAGCTAAATGCGTAAGGCTCGCACGATGCGGGGGGCAGCGCCTCGCGTGAGGCGGACCGACCTATCGCGCTTGCGCGCACACACGGCCGTTCTTATCGACGGACGGCACCCGGTTCAGGAAGATACCTTCTTACAGCGGCAGCATCTGGCCTGCGAACACCATCTTGTCGCCGCATTGCCCAAGTGGGTTAATCAATGACCCAGGTGAAGTCTGCGACCGTACCGCCGAAGGCTTGCCAGAATACTTCGGGCGGGAAGTGCCCGACGTCGTGCCAGATCCCCCAAAAGCCCGGCTTGCGGAACACGATCGTATCCGTTCCTTCGCGGCACACCGGCATACTGAGCAACATCCGACGTGGCGTCGAGCTGGGTCCTTCCTGGTAAACCGAACCGAGCCGTCCTGAGCATAAGTTCTCTGACCAAATCTCCTTCGCCCAGTCTGTTCCATTGGCCAGACCCACAAGGACTTGGTTACGCGGAACCGGCGGGCTGAACGTGGCTCCGTTGCGCAGGATGAGCCGGGCCCAGTTAAACGGGGCGCTGTCGAGCGCGACAGTGATGACCCAGAAGTCCTCCCCTGGTAGCGCGTTGGGAGGAAGAGTCCAGACGCCATCAACGAACCAATTGATTTCGGCGGCCGTGAGATTAATACGATCCCCAGGTACCGCACCGGCGCACACGCACATGTCGAAGTCCCTAGCCGCGGAAGGCAGTTGGCCAAGTTCGTCCTGAACAGCGACGCGCAGCAGTTGGTTTAGGCCGCGTTGGCGGTCCGAGCTAGTCAACCGTCCGGACACGCTGACGTCAAGCTTGTCCTCGACTCGTTGGTCGTCGGCTGCCAGCGCATCCGATCCCGCGAACATCCCGCGGCGTAGCGACCGGCCGATCCCCCGCCGGATGCGCTCGAGGTGGTCGACATTCTCTAGGCCGTCTACGCGAATACTGAAATCTAGTGGATCGACTCGTTGAGCCGGCCTTAAGTGGAGATCGACCCTGTCATCGTGCATGGCCACCTTTCCTCAAATCCGGAGACAAGGACAACACACAGTTCGGTCCCGGCGATATTTCAAACCATACGGCTTCACCTGGCTCGATTAGGCGTCCCAATCCTGAACCCATCGCAAGGTGATACGCGAGCGTGGGGGGAGCCGTTCCAAGTTCCCAACTCCCACAACAAAGCGCCCGAAGCCCCAGAAGCCTCCGGCCCACAGACTTAGCGTCTGGCCGTTTTGTACTTCATCGGCCCACAGGCCATTGCGGTCCTCATGCTTTTCGTTCTTCGTCTCAAGGACGAACCGACCACCGAGACCATTCGGGACTACTACCTGCTTCCACCACGTGATCCACGGTGCGCTCTCCAGCACGAACTCAACCGCGTCGATCATGAGGGCGTTCTCCTCGATTGACACCGTAACCGCATGGTTACCCGTAAAGCTGCAACGATACGCCCCGCGGAGATAAGCTTGCCGCCACTCCTCGATCATCCCGTGCAGTTGATAGAACTGCGTCACCAGGGGCGACCGATGGAAATCTTGGAGATCGGGCTCACCTCATGAAACGGAAGCCGCTTTGTGCAGGAAGAGCTGATGCAGACCTTCCCAGATGAATTTGCCCAGCCCCTCCTCGCTCGCGAATTGTGGCGCGAACGCGTTGAGGGGTACAGGGATTTCAAATGGTCTGCGGTTCTCGACGCGCTCCGCGTCCGTGCTTGGGGACCGATCGCCATTGGGAAGCGGGAATCCCCCATCCTTGTACCTGGTATCCCACAGGTATTCGGAGAGCCGTAGTCGATACGGTACTTCGGGCCACGGCCACACGTCGTTGCGTTGGGTGCCGTACCACTGTAGGACGCGTTGGACGAAGTCGCCGTGGTACTGAAGAAAACTGGCGCCTCCCTTTCCTACGGTATGGTGCCAAGTAGTGTGCTCATCGAGAAATTGCTGAGGAAGGTTGTCGATCCTGCCCACTGCTCCTCTCTCCTCAATCAGAGCACTACATCCACCGCCGAGCCAATTAGAAGTAGCGGTAGGTAGGTAGGTAGGTAGGTTACCGGCTTCAAAGGTGAGCTTCGGTCTTTTAGCTCACGGCACCATTCCTGCGGCTACTTGGATGCACCCGGAGAAGCGCGATGGCGCTGCCCCGGACGCCACGCATCGCGCCAGACCGCGTCCCGCGGCCGGCGACGATCCGGACGCCCGGATCTGCCGCAAGGGGTGGAGTCTGGCCCGGGCGGCCCCGGCAATGGCTTTGTCGCGAGGCCGTCGCGTAATTATTCGGGCGGGAGCGGGCCGTTGTGAATGTGCGGCCCGGGCTTTAGTGGTCGATCGCCGCGGGGCCTGATTCAGGCCCCGACGGTCGCCGGCTGGTGTCTGTGGAGTTTGGCGAGGTTGTGGGTTGCCATCAGTAATCGCCGCTCGGTGCGCACTGCGGCGCGGCCTCTTCGGTGGAATCTGGTGATCAGCCGGTTGTGCTTGGTGTGGGCGAACACGGGCTCGATCATCTGCATCCGTTTTCGGTACAGCCCTTTGCCGTGCTCTGCGGCCAGGACGGTTCGCATCCATGAGTACCGGCCGCCGATCCAACCTGGGCGCGGCGCCTGCCGGCCGCTCGAGTCCGGCCTGATCAGTACCTGGATGTGCTTGTCGGCGATCACCTCGTCCATGTGTTGTTCGTTCCAGTACTGCGCGTCGGCGAGCGCGACCTGAGGCCGGTCGGCGATACCGAGCCGTTCGAGCTCGGCGAGCGTCGCGCAGATCATCGGATCCAGGTTCGAGAAGTCGCCCGGGGTGTTGGTGATCTCCGCGGCCAACACGATCTGCCCCTCATCGACGACCGCCTGCGCGTTATACCCCTGCACGTAGCCGAGGTTGGCCTTCATCCGCTGACTGTCAGGATCGCTCACGCTCACCACTCCCTCGGGCACATCGGGCGCGACCCATGGGTTCGGTGGACGGCCGAACCGCCGACCCGTCTTGTCGCGCCCGGTCGCCCGATAGTCCTCATACGCCCGATTGGCGGCGACCACCGCGTCACGCTCAGCCTCCAACCGCTGCGCAGCGAGCACCAGCCGCGCGTCGCGCGAGCGGGGGACATGATCCGGGTTCTGCCAGCGACGCTGCTCGAGCTGGCGGCGCGCTTCGCGCGACCAACCCTCCCGCCCCTGGACGCGCGCCACGATCCGCTCGGTATCGAACTCGTAAGCCATCTCCGGATCGGCGGCCACCTCGGGCTCAAGCGCCGAACCATCCCACTCCCGATCGCCGCGCTCCTTGCTCGCGCGCTGCTGGCGCGCACCGCGAAAGAACTCGGCCCGCCCCTCCCGGGTGCGCAACTGCTCAGGCAGCTCATCCCCGCGCGCCTCGCCGTACAGCTCGTCCTCGGCCTCATCGACCGCCTTGGCCTCGGCCAGGATCTCCCGGGCGATCTCCTCAAAGCGCAGGGTCGACTCGCGGCTCGCGTTGCCCGCCATCCGCGTCCCATCGATCGCCACCACCCCCGGCCTGACCAGCCCCGCCTCATCACAGAGCCCCAGCACCTGACCGAACAGCCCCGCCAGCGCGGCCTCATGCCGCGCCAAAAACCGGGCGATCGTGGCATGGTCCGGCGTCTCCATCATCGCGATCATCTTCAACGCCACGTCCTCTTCACACGCCCGCTCGATCTTCCGCGCCGACCGGACTCCACGCGCGTAGGCATACAGCAGCAGAGCGACCATCATCGCCGGGTCATACGCCCGCCGGCCCACCCCGTCCTCCCGATACGCGGCATAAACTCGCCCAAGTCCATGCCCGCGACCGCATCCAACACAAACCACGCAAGATGACCCTCAGGCAACCAATCCCTCACATCGGGCGGCATCAAAAACGACTGATCACGGTCACAGCCAATGAAGTTCTGAGCCATGAACAAATGGTCTTAAACCCGCCGGACGGCACAGTAATTACGCGACAACCTCGCGACAGCGAAATCGTCAGGCGGCGGCGCCGGCCCTTGCGCTCGCCCCGAACCGAGCGAGCGCCGGCACGGGAGAGTTCGCGTCGCCGAAGCCACTCTGCTCTTGTGCTGGTCCTCTCAAGACGACTACCGCGTGCCCGACACTCACGGGGTTGGGTGGACTTCTGTGCGGGTCCCCAACCTGACCGACTTCTGCGATCCACTGCTCGACGCCACAGTCAGCAGCGCGCTCGCCGTCGCGGCCGCGACACGGCCCTAGTTCGCTCACCTGTGGGAAAGGCTCGACAGACAACTCACCGACCAGGCAACCCCATTGGGTTCGTTACGCCGAGCATCATCGACTTCGTTCCCCACCATCTCGGCGACGGCCAGTACACTCCCACTTGGGTGCTTATCACCCAGCTCTCGGTGCGGAAGCGCAACCGCGCAGGTCCCGTCCACCCCATGTGCGGCCCCGTTGTCACTCTCACAGTGCGCGCTCGAGTGGGCGGGACGGTCGTCCCTCCGAGGCCGCGCGCCAGGTCGCCGGCACGACAGCTCCGCGCTGTGCGCCTTCGCGCGGCTCCGCTCGGAGTCCCCAAATGACCGGCAGAGAGGACGGAGCGACGCATGCCTTGACTCGGCGAACGGTAACCGACGACGCGACTGATGCCGCGTCCGCTTATTGCTTACACGCCGAGGGCTCCGGGAGGTGATCCCGGAGCCCGCCCCCGCGGCGTCGATGTTACGGAGCACAGGCTGCGCGCAGCGCACAAAGCTACGGTCTCTCCAAACGATTCTGCGCTTGGTTGTTGTCATATGCCGCCTGCGACCGTGTTGAGACGGTTACGCACACGTGGTCATTGAGGAACGCGTCCCGCCACACAAAGCCTTGCCGGCACGTATCGGGCCCGTACAAACCCCCTCCAGGCTGCCGCCGCGCCGATGTCTGAGCGTTATCCTGCTGAGTATGAGCCCGTGTCGCTGGCGACACACAGACGTAATCGCTATCATCTGCCTCTCGCCACACATAACCTTGCTTGCACGTATTCGGACCGTAGACGTTCTTGATCTGTCGCGAGATTCCCCCAGAGATCGTGACTACGGCCTGGCCGGAGGGCGTAAAGTAGTTGACGTGGATTGACACCGCACCGTTTGTCAGTGTCGCGCCCGGACCGAGCGGAGGCGTCCCGCCCGTTTTTACGAGATACGACAGGCCGTTCGCTCTAACTTCGCGCACCAGCACTGTTCGCCCGGGAATGCCGGCGTCCCAGCCTTCTGGCTGCCGGTACTCGACCGTATAGTAGTGAAACCGATCTGCCGGATCGAAGGGTACTCTGATCATCAGGTAGCCGCGGGCGCTCGGATGTGACAACGCTGCTAATGTAAACGTCGACTTCGTTCCGCCGTTGGCGCCAAAGGTTGCGATACGAGAGCGAGCCAACCAGCCCATGCGATCTAGGTAAGGAGCGCTGAGGCCTGGACCGCTCCAACCGTAGGCCGGCGGCCCTGGGAAACTGAATACGTTCAAGGCACTCATGATGTCCCACGGATCGCCGTACTCCACGTCCGGCTTGCCCGGCTGCTCCGACCATGAATGCTGAAGACCATAGCCGTGACCCATCTCGTGAGCGGCGGCTCTAAGACCCCAATACGGGAGATAGTACCCGAGGTCGAACATTGCCTGGCCCGGTGCGCCCCAGCCGTCGAACCACGTGTTGACGATGACCGCGACGCGATAGCCCGGGGGAGGGACATATGGATGTGTCGGAGAGTTTCGCGCGGCATTGAGACAGTACTGGAACCTCTTCTCTCGGCTCCGCTCCATGAAGCCTTGGTTGAGCGTCACCGGCATCGTGTACCAGCCGCGCACCACGGATCCGGCCAGATCAATGTTCCCATAGGAGACGTCGTGCCAGTAGTCAGCGATTCCGTGCGACCCGGTGCCCGCTTGGGTGAGAAACTTAGCTAGGGATGCTGGCGTGGCGGGCTCCTCAGGATGATCGGAGAATTTGCACAGAAGAAAAGCCCATGGAGTATGACCTCGCTCAGGACGGGCCAACGCGGCCGGCGTTGAGAGCAAGAGAAGCGCGAGACTGACGAGCAACGCGATAAGCGTCCTCCGATCAACCTGGCGAGAGACGAGGGCATGGCAGGAACTTGGAAGCATGTGTGCTCCTATAGGTGGTGTGAGTTTGGGAAAATGGAGTGCGGCTGACGAAGTATTCGTCCAGAGCTGCTTGACAGCCTCAGAAGATCGCGCTCAGCCGCGAGCGAGGTGATGATCGTGCTGCGTGCTGCGAGTCGCATGACTCCTCCTGTTTCTGCGGACCGCCCGCTGCGGGCGATCTGCGAGGGAAAAGGATCGGGGGCTGGAACGCGAGGTCACGTTAGATCCGCTCCGACCCGTGTCGCGTCGGGGAAATCCCTCGCGTTCTCCCGTCGCGCTCGCGTGCCGGGACGGTGTACGACGATGCGCCGGCGTTCCGGGGGATAGGCTTGAGCCGTGCTTGTGGGTCGGCAGATTGAGCGCGACTGCATTGCACGCGTCGTGGAGGACGCGCGCCGAGGGGAGAGCGGCGTTCTGGTCCTTCGTGGTGAGCCGGGGATTGGCAAGACCGCGCTTCTTGCGCACGCGGTTGAGCTGTCGAAGGGGATGAGGGTGTTGCGAGCCCGCGGGGTCGAGTCGGAGGCCGCGATTCCGTTCGCGGGTCTGCTCGAGCTGCTGCGGCCGGCCGCGGATGCGATCGATCGGATCGCGATCTCACAGGCCGAGGCGCTGCGGGGAGCGCTCGGCCTCGGCGCGGCCGTCGGGAGCGACCGGTTCATGATCGGCGCAGCCACGTTGAGCATGCTCGCCGCGGTCGCCGAGGAGGCGCCGCTTGTTCTCGTCGTCGACGATGCTCACTGGCTTGACGAGGAGTCCTCGGCGGCGTTGTCGTTTGCGATCCGGCGGCTTGAGTTTGACTCGGTCGCAACCGTTGTCGCGCTTCGCGAAGGCGAAGCGAAGGTTTTCGAGGCTGCGGGCTTTCCCCAGCTCACGCTGAGCGCACTGGACCGCGAGGCTTGCGGCGAGCTTGTCGGCGCCAGGCTCGGCCATCCGATCCCGGACGCGGCCGCAGACCGGCTTTATCAGCTCACCGCGGGCAATCCGCTGGCGATAGTCGAGCTTGCCTATCTCGCAAGCACACCGTCGGCTACCGAGTGGACTGTCCTAACCGAGCGGCCGCAGACCACGCTGGAACGAGTCTTCGCCGGGCGCATCGAGCAGCTCTCGGAGATGGCCCAGTGAGTGCTGCTCGTTGCGGCCGTCGACGAGCCTGGGGAGATGCGCGTGGTGGGACGCGCCGCCCGATTGCTCGAGCTGGATCCGCTCGCGCTCGAGGAGGGCGAGACGGTCGGTCTCGTGGCGATTGTGGAGGGGCGCGTCGGGTTCCGCCACCCGCTCGTTCGATCGGCGGCGTACCGAGCTGCGGCGGCTGGCGAGCGGCGCGCGGCGCACCGGGCGGTCGCGGACGCGCTCGGGCGCGCGGAGACGTTGCGCCGAGCGTGGCATCTGGCCGCCGCCGCGGTCGAGCCAGATGAAGCGGCGGCGGCTGCCTTGGAGCGCGCCGCCGGCGCGGTGCGCAAACGCGGAGGGCACGCGGCTGCGAGCAGCGCGCTGGAGCGCGCGGCCGCGCTGACACCGTCGGACGGGCAGCGCAGCCGGCGTCTGTTCGCCGCCGCCGAGGCGGCGTGGCTCGCGGGGCACGCCGACGCCGCGCGTGCGCTGCTGGACGACGATGCTCTTCGGCTCTGTGACGACGCGCGGTTGCTCGCCGACATCCAGTATCTGCGGGGACACATCGCGCTAGAAACGGGTCGCCTCGACGAGGCGCTCGCGATCCTGGTCGGAGACGGGTTCGATCCCGCGGCCGGAGATCCAGAGAAGGCGGCACCGATGATTGCCGAGGCGCTCGAGGCGTCGGTATACGCCGGGCGTGACGCGGACACGATCGCGATCGCGCGGGCGGCGAGCGAGCTGGGCAAGACCGACGATCCACGAGTCGCCTTCTGGGCATCGCTCGCGCTTGGATGGGCTTTGCTGGAGCGCTCGACCGAACAAGATCGAGAGGGCAGGCGTCTGCTCCGGCAGGCGCCCGACGTGCTGGGGGAACGCGACCTCCGGGACGATGCTCACCTCCTCTCCTGGGCCGCCGTTGCCGCTGGTTTCGGGGGTGACTACATCCGTGCGGTCGAGCTCTCTCAGGCGGCGGTCAGCGTCGCACGCCGAGAAGGAGCGGTCGGTTTGCTCCCCCTCGCGCTGTCGGTCGCGGCGGACTACGACTTCTGCGCCGGCAGCTGGGCGCGTGCCGTGGCCGAGGCCACCGAGGGGTGTCGGATCGCGCAAGAGACGGGACAGGCGAGCGAGGCGCTGTTTTGCCTCTCGACCATGACGATCGTCTCAGCGGCGCGGGGTAGCGAGGACGAGTGCGTCCGGCATGCGGCCCAGGTTCGAGCGCTGGCCGACGACTTCGGGGTTGAGGCCCACACCTACGACGCGCGTTCGCTCGGACTGCTGGCTCTCGGGCGGGGAGCGCCCGAGGAGGCGATCGGGCGCTTGGAGCCGGTGGTCGACCTCGAGCTCGAGCAGTCTCACCACATTCCCCCTCCTGGCGATGGCTTCGACCTCGTCGAGGCTTACGCACGAGCGGGACGGGCCGCGAGCGCGGTCGAGGCGGTCGCAAGGCTCGAACGCTCCTCAATCCAGCCCTACTCGCTCGGCGCGCTCGGGCGCTGCCGGGGCCTAGTTGCACTGGAATCCGATTTCTGCGACAGCTTCCGGTCATCGCTTCGGATCCTCGATCCGCTCGGGGTTCCATTCCAGGTAGCGCGCACGCGGCTGTGCTACGGGGAGCGGCTGCGCCGCGCCGGCCGGCGCGTGGAAGGACGCGGTCAGCTTCGAGCGGCACTCGAGATCTTTGAACGGCTGGGAGCAGAATGCTGGGCACAGCGCACCGAAGCCGAGCTCAGGGCAAGCGGCGAGCGCCTGAGACGCCGAAAGCCGACCGACCGAGAGGAACTCACGCCTCAGGAGCTTCAGATCGCGCTGATCGTGGCGCAAGGCAAGACGAACAAGGAAGTGGGCGCGACGCTGTTCCTGAGCCCCAAGACCATCGAGACGCACCTCGGTCGGATCTATCGCAAGCTCGGCATCACCTCACGCGCGCAGGTGATCCACGCGCTCTCGAACGACGACACTCGCGCTTTGCACTAGCGGTGCGGCCACGACTTCAGAGCGAGCGCAGCCGTTGCGGCCGCGATGGCGAGGATGACGCCAGGCACGACATACACCAACTGCGCACCCAGCTCCTTGACTAGAAACGCACCCGCGACCATCGCAAGCGCGGCCGCGGACTGCTCAAAGGCCTGGCTCGCTCCAAGGACTCGTCCTCGCACTTCGTCGATCGTGGTCCGCTGCACGAGCCCGTACCACGCAGCCCCGCTGACCCCATGCCCAACGCCACCGACCCCTCCCACCACAACAATCGCAGGGAAGGACGGCAGGGCGGCGATCGCGGCGATCGAGACGGCCAATGAGACCGTTCCCGCCACCAAAGCGCGGCCCTCCAAGGTCGCGTCGAGCAGGCGGCTCGCCAGTAGACCTCCGGAGAGCGCGCCCGCACCGTAGACGCTCGTAAGCAGCGCGTAACCAATCGCTCCCGCGCCGAAGCCGGCGGCGAGCGGCGGATCCGCGACAATCGCGATCCCGAACGCCACAAACGTGAGCGTCCCCGTGCACACGAGCACGGTCAGCTGAGAGTCGCGAAGGATCGTGACGAACCCGGCGCCACAGGACATACCCTGCGGGCGCCGACGTGCTTCGCCGAACGTCCCCGCGGTAAACAACACGAAGCTCGTCGACAGAAGCAGCGCGATCGCGTTGATCTCGAAAACAAGCACCATGCCGCCCAAAGTCAGCACCAGGCCCGCCGCAACCGGTCCCGCGACCATCCCCGCATTCGTCGCGCCGGCCATGAGCCCATTCGCCCAGCAGAGCTGCTCCTTCATCACGAGGTTGGGCACGGCCGCGCTCGAGGCGGGCACGAACGGCACCTGCACCGCCGCGACCGCGAGTGCGAGTACCACGACGAGCCGAACATCAGCGGCGAACGAAAGCGCGACGAATAGCGCGGCCCCGGCGAGCTGCGACCACCCCATCACCCGCCGGCGATCCCAGCGATCCCCAAGCCAACCGCCGAGCGGCGCCACGAGGCCGGTCGCGCCCACCATCGCGACAACAACGGCCGACACCCAGAAAGCCGAGCGCGTGCGGTCGTAGACACCATAGGCGATCGCCGTGCGCCCAGCAAACGTAACGCTGGCCGACAATGCCCGCGCCACCGCGATCCGGCGCACGGCCGAAGCTCCGCCACACCGTCGAACACGCATCCCTCGAGTGTCGGCGCCAAAACGCGGATCTCGCGTCCGGGAAATCCCCCGTGTATCACAGTCAACACCGGACTACATCAGCGAAATGAGCAGAACACCACCCGCCGCCAAGCACTGCCGCTGCGCACGATACGCCCCGTTCAGCGCCTTCCCGCCGGCTCCTCGATCGGCGCGGCGATGCGGCAGTCACCGTGCTGTCTCCCGCGCGCCAACAGCGGGACGCTGTCTTTCGTCAAGGCCCACCCGGTCGCTGCGACGGATCTCTCACGATCGCTTTTGCGACTGTCAACCAAAGCGGCGCCGCCAGGCTTGCCGCGCGCTCGCATTCGCCCAATCTCGAGCGTCCCGGGTGCCGCTGTCCGCACGAGCGCTTTCCTCCTCCGTCGCCTCGCGCCGCGATCGCGTTGGCGAGAGGCCGTCGCGCGACAGCGCAACCGCGAAAGCGTTAAGGCGATCGTGAGGGCGGAACGGGATGGATGGCCAGCGGCCAATCAGCTCGGCGGGCGGAAAGTCGCGGTCGCCGCCCTGCGCATCGCCTCCTGTGCCTCGTTCATGTCGAGGAGCGCAGTGGTCTCGGTGCTGATCTGTCCGCTGGCGCCGACCGCCATCGCTAGCGCGACTACAGCGACGTTGTCCGGCGCCTCTAACAGGAACACGCCATCGTGCTCGCCGAACGCCCACCAGATGCCGTGCAGCTTGCATCCAAGCGACTCGGCCGCGTCGGCGGCGACCGCGCCGCGGTCGTGCGGGTTCTCGATCATCGCCTTTATCGCCTCGGCGGAGTATTTGAAGCGACCTAGATAGAGCGGCACGTCGGCCTCCAATCGTTCGCGAACGTCGTGCGGCGATTCTCTTCGAGGAACCTGGCGACGGCAAGCCGGGGTTAGCGTGCACCCGAGCGAAGAGCCCAGCAGGACGCAAGAGTCCCGAAACGATGGAGGTGAGCGGGGCGCTGTCTGCGCGGCCTGACCAGCGGGACAAGCTGAGACCCCCCTGGCGTTGGGTCCAGACGCCTTCAGCACGCGGCCCCGAGCGTCCGCTGGTCGATCGACCAGCGGACGGGCCCGCAGCCCGCTTTGGCTTGGTTGAGCGGAAGAGTCGCTCGGCTCGGACCAGAGTTGCGCCTGCGTTCCGTTGCGGAACCGCGGTCGACGTCCGTGGATCTGGTCCAGGTTCAAACCTGGCCGGGGCACTAGCCGGCGTAGTCGAACGTCGTGCCGTAGCCGCACACACCGCGGTAGTTGAATGCGAGCTGGCCGTCCTCGACGATCAGCTCATCCGCGACGAGCTCCTCGCCTGCTCGCTCATGGCCGGGGATCACGCACGTTACTGTCTCGTCGCCGTCATACCGACCACGGATTCGGACGCTGACGTGGTCGCGGATCCGCAATCGCTGGCGACGCCGTGTGTGGTCGACGTCGATCTCCACGGGTCGCACGGCGATGAGCTCGCTTGCCTTCCACGCCCACGGAAAGTGGCGCTCCGCGTCGCCGCCGAGACGACCCGTGAAGATTCCCCCGAGCGCGGCGCGCTGCTCGCTAGACCCGCGCGCGTCTAGGTACAGGACCCACATCCACGGCGAGCCAGGCTCATCGTCGCTGTAGCGGATGGCCATCGCGACGGGGAGCCCGCAGAGGTCAGTGCCGTCCGCTGCGCCCTCCTCGATCAGCCACGAGAGGACTCCCATACAGACGCCGTGCGTGGAGCGCCCGCCCGGCACGCCATCGATCCGGCGGCACGGACAGATGGCATCGCAATTGCACGACTCGAAATAGGTGCCTCGGATCCGCCAGCTCATCGCTTCACCAATCAGCTCTCGACGAGCACAATGCACCCGATCGAGATCAGGAGGCCGCGCGGGAGTGGCACTTGCATCGTCATGCGCGCCGGCGGCTCGCTGGGAAAGAACTCTGCGTAGAGCTCGTTGAGCTCGGCGAAAGCGGTCGCGTCGGTTACGAGGACCGTCGTGTTGACGACGAGCTCGGGACGGCTGCCCGCACGCAGCGTGTGCACGAACGACGAGTAGTCGAACGACAAGCCACCCGCCGTGTACTTCCAGCGCGCATCAAACGCAAACCGCTCGATCGCCTCGCGATCAGAGCACCCCGTGATCCGCCGCAACACCATCACCACCGCCACGATCATCGGCGGCACGCAGTTACGCCCCGAATCAGCGAACAGGTCAGCGAACATCTCATCCGGGAGTAACCGGAAGCACTCGCGATGCAACAACCCGAAGATCGAGTCAGGCGACACCCGCGACTCGCAAAAGCCGGTCGTCCTCGTGAACACATCCGCTTGCGTGGGAGTCAGTCCAAGGCCCATACCCTCAAACATGACTTGAGACTCGGACGCCAAACCGCCCGACACGAAAAACACTAGCCTCCTAGGGTCGTTCGGTCAGGTTGGATGGTTTGCCGACGCTTGCGGTGCCAGCGGTCGCAGCGTTGCTTTGAGTAATCTCGGCGTTCGCAGCACGCAACGACGCGGGAGGAAGCACGATGGCTACTGGAACTGTGAAGTGGTTTAGCGACGAGAAGGGCTTCGGGTTCATCACTCCCGACGACCAATCCAAGGATCTGTTCGTCCACCACTCGGCGATCGTCGGTGGGGGTTATCGGTCGCTTGCGGAGGGCGCGAAGGTTTCCTACGACGCCGAGGCCGGCGACAGGGGTCCCAAGGCCGTCAACGTCCAGCTGGTCTAGCGATCCCGCTCGCCTGCCGACCGTCACCGGTGGGCAAGCCCGTGCGCTGGTCGACAACAGAACACGCCTCGAGCAACGTCCTGGAAACAGGTTGGGGGGAGCAGGAGGAAAGGGTCGAGAGGAGGTGTCTGGATGGAGACGACCGGGGTCGGCGCAGGGTCGCGCGCGGGAGCGGTTCGTGGTTACGGAGGCTGAACGGGAGGTGGCTGACCTGATGCCGATCGAGGTCGACCCGGCCGTCGCTCGCGCCAAGGTCGAGGCCGTGCCGTTCTGGTTTCACACGTTCGCGCTGAACCGCGCTGAGGGCATCTATACGCCCGGCGCCGCGCGCGACCATCGCTATCGCGTCTCCGCGCTCCCCGAGGACTTCGCCGGGACGAGCGTGCTCGACGTCGGCTGCTTCGACGGCTTTTACGCCTTCCTCGCGGAGCGGCGGGGGGCCGAGAGGGTCGTGGCTGTCGACAACGAGCAGTATCGGCTGTGGGTCGCCTCCCGATGGGGCGTCGAGCTGGAGGGCGGGGAGGGCTTCCGAGCCATTCATCGATTGCTCGGCTCGGGCGTCGAGTATCGACGGATGGAGGCGTTCGCGCTCGACCAGTTGGAGGAGCGCTTTGACCTCGTCTACTGCTTCGGCATCCTGCATAGGGTCGAGAATCCACTCGGCCTGTTGCGCGTGCTGCGTGGGCGGACGGTGAGCGACGGCACGGTGCTGCTCGAGACCTACGGCGTCGGCCCGGAAGATCGAAACGGCCCGGCGATCCGCGTCTCCGAGCCCGGGGAGGTTTACGCGCGCGACGATTCGTCTACTGGGGGTTCGGGCACGCCGGCCTGCAGCGGATTGCCCAGATTGCCGGCTTCTCGCGAGTCGCTCGTCGATGTGGAGGTCGACGGCCACCCGAGCTTCATGGGTCGGCTGGTCGCCTAGAAGCTCCCGGACGGCGGTCTCAGCAGCTCTTCACAAGACAAGAATCAGTGGTCGCTACTGCCTCTGCGGGTTCGTGGAGTTGAGCGGGTCCAGCTCTGCGCCAATCCGGGCCCGGTCCGATTGGCGGTATTGGCGCCGCGTGCCGGCTGGCCTGCTAGGTGGCCGTGTAGCCGCGAGCGGCTTTCTTGATCTCCCCCGACTTCGCGAGCTGGGTCAGGCGAGTGGAGACGCTTCCTCGATTGAGGTTCAGGCCCTTGGCCACCTGGCCAGCTGTGCTCCCGGGATGCTTGGCCAGGAACTCGACGATGCTCGTCTTGGTGTCAACCTGGCGGGTGCGCGCGGTTGCACGACGAGCGCTCGCTCGCCGAGCGGTGGCGCGGCGCCCCGACCGAGCTGGCGCTGCCGGCGCTGCCCCGTCGTGGTGCGCGTGGAACTCCTTGATCTGCTCTTCGAGCCAGGCGAGACGCTCCCGGAGTTCCGCGCGCTCGGCTTCGAGCGTGTCGATCACCTGCTGAATGCGGGACAAGTGCTGCTCCTTCTTCGAAGGGATCTACTCGGGCTCGGGCCCGAGACTTCCTGTCTACGTGGTACGTCTCGGAGTGGCCGTTTGCATTGGCCCCACCGCGGACGCTTGAAGTGGCCCCACTTCGCGTCGGTTGTTGTTGGTGTTGATGTTGCCTGATCGCCCGGCGGGAAGCGTTGCCGTGGCTGTCGACGGAAAGGCCTGAGCGCGTAGCGCGAAGGGCTTTTCGGCGATAGCCACGGGCGCGTCCTCGGGCCGGGGGTCATGCTCGTTTGCGTCCTTGGCGCTCGAGGCCGTGGCGGAATCGCCAGCTCTCGGTGCCGGTGTCGATGATGTGCGCTTTGTGGGTGATCCGGTCAACCACGGCTTTCGCTAGCCGGGCGTCGGGGAACACCTTTGTCCACTCGCCGAACGGCAGGTTGGTGGTGAGGATCAGCGATCCGCGTTCGTTGCGCTCGCTGATGACTTGGAAGACGAGTTCGGCCGCGCCGTCGGGCAGGGCCAGGTAGCCAAGCTCGTCAAGGCAGACCAGCTCGGTCCGGGCGTAGCGTCCAACGACGCGCCCGAGCTCGCGGCGGGACTCGGCTTCTTGGAGCTCGTTCGCAAGCGCGGCGAGGGTAGTGAACCGCACGCGGCGGCCTTGCTGGCAGGCGCAGACCGCGAGCGCTGTGGCCAGGTGCGTCTTCCCGCTGCCCGATTCGCCGTGGAGGATGACGCTCTCGCGGTCGTCGATCCAGGAGCATTCGGCCAGGGCGGCGATCGTCGCTTGCGGCACCTTGGGGTTGTCGTCGAAGCGGAACTCCTCGAGTCGTTTGATGATCGGGAACCGTGCGTCGATCAGCCGCCTGCGTTCGCGCCGCTCGGCGCGTTCCTGGTGCTCGGCCTCCAGTAACGCGGCGAGGTACGCGACAGGTGTTTGCTGCTCGCGGGTTGCCTCAGCCGCGAGCTGCCGGAATCGGCGTTTGACGGTCGGGAGCTTGAGCTCGGTGGCGTGCGCGTCGATCAGCGCTTCCAACGCCGCGGTCTTCGCCTCGCGCGGCGTGTTCATCGTCCGCTCCTGCGCTCGCGGGTCAACCGCTCGGCGGCCTCGGCACAGACCAACAGCTCGAACGCCAGCTCGCGGGCCTCCTCTGGGGTGAGCCGACAGACCGCGGGGTCGAGCACCATCGTGTCGTCGGTCATCAGCACGCTGACCAGACCGCTGAGCATCCCCTCGTCGTCGTAGCCGACCTGGTCCTCTTCGACGAACGCATCCAGGCAGTGATAGTCGACCCAGCTCATCGCGCCGCCTCCCCTCCGAGCAGCTGGTCATAGTCAGTGATGTTCGGCTCGGGACGGTCCGCCTGCGCGAGCCGCTGATCCAGGCCCGAGAGCGGCGCGGTGGCAGGCCGCTCTGCGCGGCGGGCGAGCACGGCGACGGCACGACCGTCATAGGAGCCGGCGGTCAGCGCACCCCGGGCCGCCAGCTCAACCCGCTCGGGCCCGAGCTCGCGGCAAAGCAGCAGCACGTCGACCATCTGCCGGGCGGCCTCACAGGCGCCGAGTCGCTCGGTGATCTTCTGCCACAGCTGATCAAAGCAACCAGGCCACGCGCCGCGCTCGCGCTCCTGTCGCAACGCCAACGAGCGAGACAGCGCCCCCGGCTTGTGAGCCAGCAGCTCGAGATAGTGATCCAGCTGCGCCGAGACGCCGAACTGCGCTTGGAGGCGCTCATGCCGGGCGACCACCTTGCCGTCGTGCGAGAAGACGATCTCCCGCGCCCCGATCCGCGCGGCGACCCGCAGCCCCGCCAAGCGCACCGGCAACGAGTACTGGTTCTGACGGACCGTCGCCAACGACTTGGCGTCGACCCTCGGACTGGCATGCTCGCAGCTGTCAAACGGCTCCTGTGGCAGCGGCCTGAGCAGCTCCATCTCCTCGCCGAGCGCCTCGCCGACCGTGACCTGTCGGCCGCGGATTGTGCGGTCGAGATCGCGGATGCACGCCGCCGCGATCAGGTCGTTCAGTTCCCCAAGCGAGGCGACCTCCGGGACCGGGACCAGGTGCGAGCGGCGGAACCGGCCAACCTCGCCCTCGACCCCGCCCTTCTCCGGAGCGCCCGCAAGCCCCACCCGCGTGAACTCCGATGAGAACAAGTAGTGCGAGCGCAACGCCACGAACCGGTCGGTCTCCAGCCGCCGCCGGCCCTTCAGCACCGTCTTGACCGCGCTCGAGAGGTTGTCGTACCTGAGGGTCGCGAAACAGCCCCCGAAGTATTCGAACGCCTGCACGTGCGCCTCCAGGAACGCCTGCTGGTTCTCCCGCGGGAACGCCACAACGAAGCACGCGCCCGAGAAGCACGCCCGCATCAAGAACAGGAACACCTCCGTCAGCACCCCGGCGATCACGACGCTCGCGCGACCCCAATCGACCTCGGCCTCCACACCCGGCTCGTGGCACAACGGCACGCGCACCTCATCGACCGGCAATCCCAGCGCCCGTCGACGGTCACGCACATACCGGCGCACCTGCCGCTCGGACACATCGGCGCCGTGCTCGTCCACCAGGCGCTGATGGATCCGCTTGCCCGTGTGCCGCTGCTTGCGGGGCGCTGTCAGGTCAGCGGCCAGCCACGAATCGATCAGCTCGCGGAACTCGCCCAGCTTCGGCGCCGGCCGCCCATCCGGCCGCTTGCGCGCAGGCGGCAACGGCGACTCAAGCGCTTGACGGACCGTCCGTCGATGCACACCGTGCCGGCGGGCGAGCGCGTGGATCGAGAGCCCCTCCCGATCATGGTCTCTGCGGATCTGCTCGAACAGCTCCACTCTGGAACCCATCCCTTCTGCAACCTCCGATCCGTGCTCTGAAAAGCACGGACCCTCCGGTCACGCTCGGACGGAAGTGGGGCCAAATCAAGCGTCCGCACTGGGGCCAAATCAGGCGTCCGCGGCCAACGTCAACGCGCGCTCAACATGACGTGGCGCTTGCACACGAAGTGCGCAAGCGCGGGATGTGCTGCTAGGGATGGTATCCCGAGTAATCACGCCTCTGAAGCCAACAACACGCGGCCGTCAGAACCCTGCCGCTTCTCCTTGTCGCGCTGGCTGTTGCATCAAAGCGCTCTGAGGCCGGCGCCGGCTGAGAACTGACCCAGTGCCGATTGAGAATTGACCCCCGGCGCGGGGCGACGGTTGCGCGGTTTGGGTCTGGGGGAGTCGCCGTCGGGCGGCTGCGGCGGCTAACTGGTGGGTCTGGAGCTTGAATCGCCGCGGCGTGATGGGCGCTCGCATCCGACCCTTCCTCGAGGAGCCATCGCGGCGAGTGCATTCCGTCGGGCTCCTCGATCGACGCAGGCGGCTCCCAGTCCTCGTCCGGCACTCCTTCAAGAGCGCTACCGGTCTGTGATCGAATTCCAACACACGCTTAGAAGCCGCAGCGCCCGACACAGGTTGAGCAACCGAGCGCGTCCCCCGAGGCACGCCGCTGCGCCGAAGAACAGTTCCACCCGGACCACGGTCAAATCACCCGCTCCCAGCCCACACTTCGCCAGCCAGCGACTCACGTCGACCAACAACGACAGCTGATCGGCGACCGGCCCCCGCCGATACCCCCGCCGCTCCAGATGCTGACCAAACCCCGCCGCGAACCCCGCCAACGGCCCCGAAACCCGAACCGGCGCTCGGCTGCTCACGATCAGTCTCCCTTCTGGTTGAACCCAAAAGAGAGACCCTCGATCAGCTCACCGGATTATGCCGAGCTTTTCAGCGCCAACCCCAGCAACCACGGGCGATCCCAGCACCAACCCGGCATAACAAGAAACTCAGCATAAGCCGACGACGCCGTGGTGAGCCTCGAGCGTCGTGACGACGCTGAGCGGTTCTTCGCTGATCTTCGCGACAGGTTCGCGAAGTTCAACCTGGAGCTGGCCGACGAGAAGACGCGGCTGATCGAGTTCGGGCGGCACGCCGCCCGGAACCGGGCGGCGCGGGGTCTCGGCAAGCCTGAGTCGTTCGATTTCTTGGCCTTACCCACGCGTGCGGGAAGGACAGGAAAGGGTGGTTCGCGCTCAAGCGGGTCACGAGCAAGAAGC
Source organism: uncultured Solirubrobacterales bacterium (assembly GCA_963723675.1). Lineage (GTDB taxonomy): Bacteria > Actinomycetota > Thermoleophilia > Solirubrobacterales > Solirubrobacteraceae > Palsa-465. Next base: position 463,619 of record CAVRRW010000002.1, read on the forward strand.
GGTTGCGGGCGAAGCTACGCGAGGTCAAGACCGAGCTGATGCAACACCGGCACGAGCCCATTCCTGACCAAGGGCAATGGCTTGCGAGCGTGGTGCGAGGGCACTGCAATTACTACGCCGTGCCCGGCAACATCGACGCGGTCGCAGCCTTCCACGACAAGGCGACACGGCACTGGTCACCGGGCGCTACGGCGCCGCAGCCAGCGCACCAGCCTGACCTGGGAGCGGATGCACCGCCTCGACAAGCGATGGCTACTACCCGTACGAATCCAGCATCCCTGGCCGAGCGTGCGCTTCAACGCTCGTACCCAAGGCAAGAGCCCAGTGCGTTAGTTAAGTTAGTTAGACGCGCACGCTGGGATCTGCGCGGGGGGCCGCCCGAACCCGAGAGGACCAAGGGCGGTCCCTACCGCGATCGACGAAACCCGGTCCTGCGATACCCAACCCGCGCATATGAGTCTGACCGCGCGTCGCGCACCAGCCAGACCCGCCGCCCCTCCAGCCGACAAAGATGCCCGCCGCCGCGCGGGCATCCGGTGCTTACCCTTGACACCCAAACCTCCATATGAGCTTAGGCTTTGGGGTGTGGACGCGTTGTTGGCGGTGGCAAGCAGGCGCGAGGTGCGTCAGTACACGGACCGGCCGGTGCCCGACGCCGCGGTGCGGCGGATCCTGGAGGCGGGTCGGATCGACGGAAGTTCGCGCAACCGCCAGCCGTGGCGCTTTGTCGTTGTCGCGGATCTGGGAGTGCGCGAGCGGTTTGCCGAGGCGGTCTTTGTGGCGGGTAACGTGCGCGGGGCGGCGCTGGTGGTGGCGGTCGCGGTGTGTGGCGGCGGACCGGTGGCTTTCGACGCGGGTCGCGCTGCGCAGAACATGATGCTGGTGGCCTGGAGCGAGGGGATCGGCTCGTGCGAACGGGATGCCTGATCCGGGTGGCGTCGCGCGGGTGCTTGGGCTCGAGGAGGGCGAGCGCCCCGTGATCGCGCTCACTTTCGGATATCCGGCGCGTCCTCGCGATCCGCAGCGCAGCTCGCCGGAGGAGTGGATCGCCGGGGCGGACCGCGAGTCGTTCGAGGACGTGGTACGGCGCTTGTAGGCGCGTCGGTCCCGGCAACCGGCCGCTACGCGCTTCAGGGTGTCCAGCTGCGCGCCGGCGTGGAGCTGTGGGCGGCGCGGGCAGGCGCGCGGCTGTTGATCGAGGACGACCGAAGCTCCCCCCAGTGCGCGATCGAGGTGCATGCCCGGCTGCTCGCGCGTGGGTGCGGTTTCGTGCTTGGGCCCTATGGCGGCGACTGCGCGCGGGCGGTCGCACGGGTGGCCGCTGGGGCCGTGGTCTGGAATCACGGTGGCGCCGCCGACGATGTGCAGCGCCTGCCCGGTGTCGTCTCGGTGTGCTCGCCAGCGAGCCGCTACCTCGTCGCGCTCGCGCGTGCGGTCGTCGCGCTTGGGGCGGGCGCGCGGGTCGCGGTCGTGACGGCGCGGGGCCCGTTTGGGCGGCTGGCGCGCGAGGGGCTCGAACGCGAGGCTCGGTCACTCGGCGTCTCGATCGCGGCTTGCTTCTCGTTCGACGATCGGCCGGAGCGGATCGCCGCCGTTGGCGCTGACGCGGTGCTTGCCTGTGGGCCGACGGAGCGCGAGCTGGAACTCTTTCGCGCGCTGCGCTTGCGGGTGCCGCGGACAATGCTGGGAGGGGTCTCGCCGGGGCTCAGCGCTTTCCCGGCCCATCTCGGCCGGGATCCCGAAGGCCTGATCGCGGTCGCCCAGTGGCACCCGGCGCTTGGCGCCGATCCACGGCTCGGCCCGCCGGGGTCCGAGGTCGTGGGCGAGGCGCGAGCGCGCGGCGTGGAGCTTGACTACGTGGGGGCTCAGGCCTACGCTGCGGCGCTGATCGCAGCGCACTGCCTCGAGCTCGCTCCCGACGATCCTCGCGCCGCCGCCTGCATGCTGCGAACGTCGACCTTCTACGGCGCGTTCGAGCTCGACTCCGCGACCGGCATCCAGCAGGGACACCGGCTCTGCGTCGTGCGCTGGCGCCGCGGACGCCAGCAGCCGCTGCTGACCGACGCCGCCTGATCAGCCCCCTGCTGCGTACGCCTTGAGCTCGTCGCCGCGGTCGCTCCCGTCACACGGATCGCTCGCCCGCGCGCAATCGCGACCGCGCCGATGAGTGCGAGCGCAATCAGGATAAAGCGCGCGATTTGGTAGGGCGCAAAGTGTCGCGGGCGACGTGGCAGGCGCCCGCGCCTTGCGTACGCCGGGAGCGGTTTGGTAGTAGCCATCCGATCCAGATACTGGGCGCGAGCAGTACGCGAACGGCGACCCTTCTCCTTCGGGGCGCGGCTCGACTGCTGAAGGTTGATCCTGAGTCCGAGCCAGCCGAACCTGACTCCGAACAAGCTGCGCCTTGGTTGGGTTTGTCAGCGCACATATCGCCCCTTGAGGCGCCCCGACCCCGGTCGGGGCGCTCACCTTGCTGCAAGAAGTCGGGCTAGACGATTGATTCCGTATTCGAGCGGCAGGGGTTGCCGCAAGGGGACATAACGAGAGCGCCGAAGGTTGGCGTTGCTAACGCAACGTCGACCACGGAGGTGGTCTCGTGCTCGCCAACCTCGACGCTCTGCTCACCACACTTTATGTGCTGGTGGACGATTTCCTGCCCAACGCGGTGGTCCTGGTCATCCCGCGAAGATCAGCGATTCGGAGGTCATCACGCTCGCGGTCGCGCAGATGTTCCTCGCGATCCCAAACGATCGAAAGTTCCTCGCGTTGGCGCGCTGGCGGCTTTCGCACCTGTTCCCCTATCTGCCCAAGCAGCCCGGCTACAACAAGCGGCTGCGTGCGCTGGCGCCGACGATCGCCGCGGTCATCACGCACCTGGCGACCGGCTCGCCGTCGTTCTGCGATGGGCTGCGGCTGCTGGACAGCACCCCGGTGCCATGCGGCCGGTCCCGCCAAACCGCGCGCCGCTCGGAGCTCGCAGGCTCCGCCGCCTATGGCTGGTGCAAGAGCCACTCTCGCTACTTCTGGGGCTACCGGCTGTATCTGCTGTGCGCCGCCGACGGGACGCCAATCGCCTTCGAACTCGCCCCCGCCAACGTCCCCGAGCGCCAGGCCGCTGCGGAGCTGGTCCGACGCGTCGATCTCGATGGCTACACCGTGGTCGCCGACAAAGGCTTCGCCGGCGAAGAGTTCGAAGCACTCATGGCCGGCCTCGGCTGCCGGTTCTTGCGGCCCGACCGCAAAGACGAACCCCGCCGCAACGGGTCGCTCGGCCCCGTACGCCAATGGATCGAGAGCGTCATCTGGACCTGCAAAGGCCAACTCACCCTCGAGGCCCACGGCGGGCGCACCGTACCCGGCATCTGCGTGCGCATCGCGATCCGAATGCTCGCGCTCGCGGCAGGCCTCATCCACAACCAACAAATCGGTGAGCCAGGACGCCACTTCAGTGCCTACGGCCACTGATACGGAATCAACCATCTAGGGGTTGCGCAGCTGGAATCTGAGACCGTGGTGGCATCGTTGGCGCGAGCCTGCTGATCGACGAGATCGACCGCCGGCGCGCGGGAAGGGGCGCTAACGTGGGTATCACGATGATGAGCGCAGAGCCGATGATTGCTCGTGGCGCTCACTACACGGCGCTGCTCGACATGATCGATCACCGGGGAGCCATGAAATTGCAGGCCGGGGAGCGGGAGCAACTGGTGGAGGCCGCGGATGTGTTGCTGTTCGGCGAGCCTGACAGCGAGCTGACGGTTCGGTCAGCCGAGGTTCTGATCGAGGCCTTTCAGAGCAGTCAGCGGTGGTCAGTAGAGAGCTGTGATCAACTGCGCGAGCACCTACACGGCTGTGGCGCTCTCACCGGGGCATCGTAGGAACCGAGCGCTCGGGCCGGCGAGCCTCGAACGAGGGCCGGGCCTGCCCGGTGGGCGACAGGACGAGCTGCTGGTCGTGGGCGCCGGCGGCGGTGGTTACGATCGCGGAGATGATCAGGAAGGCACGACGGCGTGACGGCTCGTTAGCGGTGGTGCTGGACGGGCTACTTCTTGGCCTGCTCGAAGTACGGGTTGGTGCCGGAGGCGTGGTCGGTGACGTCGACGACGCGGTCGATCTCGGAGAGAGCCTGGGTGATCGCGACTTCGATGCCCTGGCTGAGGGTGACTGTGGCCATGCCGCAGCCTTGGCAACCCCCGCCCAGGCGCAGATAGGCGGTGGCGCCTTCGATGCCCGCGAGCTCGGCGTGTCCGCCGTGGCTGGCGATGCTCGGGTTGACATCGCGGTCGAGCACGGCCGTGACGCGACGGGCGACGTCGGTGTCCAGCCCGGCCCCGGGTGTTGTGGGCGGACCCGGAGGGCGGGCGGCGGGGCCGGCTCCCGGGCTCATCGGGAGGGTGGGAAGGGCGAGCGGCGGGGGAGGCGGCTTGTTCGGGTTGACGACCACGAAGCCGCTGTGCAGCGGGTCCTGGCTCCAGTCGACTGTGGCGCCGCGCAGCTTCGCGGCGCTGTCGTTGGCCACGACGATCGCGAGATCCCCCTCGTGCTGGACGGTGTCGCTGGCGCGGACCTGAGCCTGCGGCTCGAGCGACAGCGCGCAGACGTACTCGCCGTCCGCGGCGCCGGTGACCCGCACGGACAGCACGCGGTCGCTCGGGTCGGGCGCGGCGGCGCGGAAGTCGCGCACGCGCTCGAGGGCCGATGCCGTGATCGCGAGGAGCGGTGGGGCTGGGTCGGCCACCGATCTACGATAGCGCCGTGGACCGTCTTCTCCTGATCCTGCCGTCGGCCACCTACCGGGCGCCGGACTTCCTGGCGGCGGCGCGGGAGCTCGGCGTCGCGGTCACGGTGGCGTCCGAGCGCCGGGCGGCGATGTCGGCGGCGATGGGCGAACGTGCGCTCACTCTGCGCCTGTCGGACCCGGCAGTGGCGGCCGAGCAGATCGCCGAGCGTGCGCGGGAGACCCCGTTCGCCGCGGTCGTGGGCGTCGATGATCAGGGTGTGATGGCCGCCGCGCTGGGCGCGGAGCGCCTCGGGCTGCCCCACAACCCGCCGGGAGCCGTGGCTCGCACGCGCGACAAGGCGGCGATGCGCCGGGCGCTCGCGGAGGCCGGCGTCCCCCAGCCGCGCTTCGCCTTGCTGCCGTTTGGAGCCGACGTCGCGGCCGTGGCGCGCGACTTGGGCTTTCCGTGCGTCGTCAAGCCGCTGGGGTTGTCGGGCAGCCGCGGGGTGATCCGGGCGGATGACGCCGAGCAGGCGCGGTTGACCGCCGAGCGGGTCCGGGGGATTCTGGCCGCCGCTCAGGAGCGGCCCGGGGCGCCGCTGCTGCTGGAGAGCTACGTGCCCGGCGCGGAGGTGGCGGTCGAGGGGCTGCTGCGCGGAGGCGGTCTGGAGGTGCTGGCGGTGTTCGACAAGCCCGACCCGCTCGAGGGGCCGTACTTCGAGGAGACGCTGTACGTGACGCCGTCGCGGCTGCCGACCGGCGTCCTGGCCGAGGTCGAGGCGGTCACTGCGCGGGCGGCGCGGGCGCTGGGGCTGCGGGAGGGACCGATCCACGCCGAGCTGCGCGTCGACGGCGAGCGGGTGAGCGTCCTGGAGCTAGCGGCCCGGTCGATCGGCGGCCTGTGTTCGCGCGCGGTGCGCTTCGGCGCCGGCGTCGGCCTGGAGCGGGTGATCCTCCGCCACGCGCTGGGCCTCGGGCTCGAGGACCTGGCGCGGGAGTCGGCGGCGTCTGGCGTGATGATGATCCCGATCCCCGGGGCTGGCGTGCTGCGCGCGGTCGAGGGGCAGCAGGAGGCGCGGGCGGTGGAGGGGATCGACGGGCTGGAGATCACGATCGCCCGCGGCCGCCCCGTGGTGCCGCTGCCCGACGGTGACCGCTACCTGGGGTTCGTGTTCGCGCGCGCGGCGAGCGCCGACGCGGTCGAGCGCTCGCTGCGCGCCGCGCACGCCCGCCTGCGGATCCGGATCGAGCCGCACGCGCCCGAGCCGGACGCGCGCTAGCGTGGGTCACCCGTGCGCGTCCTGCTGATCTCGACCTACGAGCTGGGCCACCAGCCGTTGCACGTCGCCTCGCCGGCGGCCGCGCTGCGCCGCGTCGGGCACGAGGTCCGCTGCCTGGATCTCAGCGTGCAGCCGTGGGACCCCGGCGCCCTGGAGTGGACCCAGGCGGTCGGCTTCTCGGTGCCGATGCACACCGCCATGCGCCTGGCGCTCAGCGCCGGGCGCCGAGTGCGCCGCGAGCACCCACGGCTGCCGATCTGCTTCTACGGGCTCTATGCCACGGTCAGCCGCGAGCTGGTAGAGCGTGAGCTCGCGGCGCGGGTGATCGCTGGCGAGTACGAGCCGGCGCTCACGGCCTGGGTCGGAGAGCTTGGTGCCCCGCGCGCGGCCGCCCCGGCCGCCGAACGGTCGATCATCCACCTGCAGCGCGGCAGCTTCGACCCGCCGGCGCGCGAGCTTTTGCCCGGACTCGAGCGCTACGCCCGCCTGGCGGTGGGCGGGGAGGAGCGGCTGGTCGGGTACGTGGAGGCCAGCCACGGGTGCGTGCATCGCTGCCGGCATTGCCCGGTCCCCGCCGTCTACGACGGGCGCATCCGCGTCGTGCAGGCCGAGACCGTCGTGCGCGACGTCGAACGCCTAGCGCGTATCGGCGCTCGCCATATCACGTTCGGCGACCCCGACTTCCTCAACGGCTGGCGCCACTCTCTGGCGATCGTGCGCGCGCTGCACGAGCGCCGGCCGGAGCTGACGTTTGACTGCACGACGAAGGTCGAGCACGTGCTCGAGCACGCCGCGGTGTGGGAGGAGATGGCCGCCTCGGGCTGCCTGTTCGTCGTCAGCGCGCTGGAGAGCGTCAACGACGAGATCCTCGCCCGCCTCGACAAGGGCCACACGACCGCACAGGCGGTGCAAGCCCTATACCTGCTGCGCGAGCACGGACTCGAGACCCGGCCATCGTTTATGCCCTTCACCCCGTGGACGACCCCGCGTGACGTGCTAGAGATCGTCGACTTCGTCGCCGCGCACGATCTGGTGGCCAACGTCGACCCGGTGCAGTACACGATCCGGCTGCTCGTGCCCGAGGGCTCGCTGCTGCTCGGGCGCAAGGACCTGCGCGAGCACCTCGGCCCCTACGAGGCCGAGCGCCTCAGCTACCCGTGGCGCTCAGCGGACCCCGCAGCCGACCTGCTGCAGGGCCGCCTCAGCGCGCTAGTCCAGCAGAGCGCCGCCGCGCACGAAGCAACGGGCCTGACGTTCGCGCGCATCCGCGCGGCGGTGCGCGAGGCCAATGGCGAGGCGGGCGGCCCCGAGCCGCAGGCCATCCCCATCGGATCGACCGAGAGGAGGCCACGGCTCACCGAGCCGTGGTTCTGCTGAGCGGAACCCACCGAGGACCAGTTCGGTCCTCTCACAGCGTGATCACTTGGTCCGGCGGGTCGCCCGCCAGCGCCGCGTACAGGTCGGGGAAGCAACCGACCCGCACGCCCCCGACCGTTCCCGTCGGCAGCGCCGAGCCGATCTCCCCCTCGGCCAGACCGCGCTCCAGCGCGCACTGGTCACAGAGCATCAGCAGCATTCCGTGCTCGGCGGCTACCCGCCCGAGGCGCTCGCCGACGGGATCGCCCGCTCGCAGCAGATAGGTGTTGTCGTCAAAGAAGAACATCCCGACGACCTCAACGCCGTGCGTTCCCTGCTCCAGCTGCGGAAGGATCATCTTCCCGAGCTTGTAGCTGGCCGTGTGGCCCGAGGTGGAGAACACGTAGGCAACCTTCATCCCGGCGGGAGAGTAGTCGCAAGCCGCGCGCACCCATCCCGCGGTCCCGCCATGGCGGAGCCCGCAGAAGGGCGCGGCGCCGGCTCGAGCCGCTGGCCGTTGCCTAGACCCGTTAGCAAGCTGATGAGAGGGAGCGCACACGCACGAGCAGGACAGCGAGCGGTACTTCCTCCTCGACGGGCACGTCCACTTCTGGAACATCCCCCCCAGCAGCCCGGGAAGCCAGGTCGAACCTCGCGGCGTGCCGACAGAGCCGCCCAACTAAATGCCCGCTAAAGGGAGGGGGGAGGTCAAACGGACACGCCACGGCGCCCGCTCCTGGCCGATCCGAGCGCTCGAGTCCATGCTCCGCATGCCGCTCGGCACGAGAAGCGACCACCTCTGAAAGGGCGCCACAGGAGGCTCCCGCTTGCCACGCTTTGGCGCTCAGCCAGCGCCAGCAGCCGAGCCGCACGCCGGCCTCTGTTCCGCATCCGCCGGCGAGCAGCCGTCTTGCGGCGCCGTCAATCTGTACTGCTAATGAGGATTGAGAGCAGTGCGCCCGTCCGCGCCGGTCGGACGACCGCTTTGCGCCGCCCGTCCCCTGGCCCGCCGGCCTGGCCCAAGCAATCACCCAGGCTCCGATCGACTGCCGCTCGGGCGACGGCGATGCAGGCGTCTCAATCCCGAGCATCAGTGAGATCGACGTAGTTCGGGCTACTGCTTTATCTCCCGCGGGCACTCGCTGGCGGATCCCGACGTCGGCTAGCACCCGCGTGCGCGAGGGTGTCGGTGGCGGGGCGAGGGCGGCAGTTTGGCGGTGGTGAACTCGCAGACGCTCGCGAATCCCTCAACACCGGGATTGTGAACTCGGCCGACCAGGCGTCCGCTTTGTGACGATTGGGGCGGTGAGCGCGAGCCGCGACGGATGGTTCCACCGGAGGCCGGCGACGCCTCGTTTGCGCAAAGCAGTCATTTCGAACGCGCTACCCGTGACTGCTGAGAGTCCACTGGGGCGGTCATGTCCTACCGGGCCTCCCTGTCCCGACGAATGCAGTAGGCGGGCGGGCAAACGGGCCGCGCTCCCCGTTCTCGTGTGGCTCCTAAGTGGCGGCCGCGCGTGGGAGGCTTTCGTTGGCTGCCTACTGCCGAACGGGGGCGCGGACTACGGCGCAGGGCGCGGGAGGGGCCGCCGCGCTGTTAGCCGTGGTCGAGGTCGGCGAGTTCGAGCACGCCGAAGCCGGCTAGCGGCCCGTCCATGAGGAACATCTGGATCGTGAGGTCGGGTTCGACGTGGGCTTGGCTGAGGAACGCGAGCACCTTGCGGCCGGTCAGCTCTTCGATCATCTTGCTGTGGCGATTTTTCATCAGCGGATTCCTCTCGCGGGATCGCTCGGACGCTTGCGCTCGAGTCGAAGGTGACGAAGGGCGCCAGGTGAACTCTCCAACGGGATCCGTTGGGCCCAAGCTTCGAAACCCCGAGCCCCGTCAAGGCGTGTCACGGTCAGGTTCGCGCCGTTACTAGTTGCGGCTCTGTGAACTGAGCTCTTCCAGCGCCCGGCTCGTGGAGCTTCGGACTGCGCGTCGATTCGCATGCCAGCTGGCGCGGAGACCGGCTGCGCCGTCACGCTCTGGTCGCGAAGGTTTGGCCGCGTGCTGCGAGGCGGCGGCGGAGCTGTTCGACGGCGTGGGGCCGATGCCGTGAAGCGCGCTTACCTCGGCCTCGCTGACCTTGGCGAGCTGATCAAGGTTTGCGTAACCGGCGGCTGCGAGTGCGCGCAGCGCGGGTTTTGGCAGGTTCGCGGGTAGGCGGTTGGAGTCTTCCTGGTCACCGATCATCTCTGGCTCGCCTCCGTTGCGTCGGCTGCGGTGCTCGTGTGATCGGCATGAGCGTGGGGGCTGGATTGTGGGCCAGGAATTGCGCGACGAGGGTGGTGCACAGCTCGGGGTGCTCGAAGAGCAACAGGTGCGAGGCCTGCGGGATGATGGCCAGTTGCGCGTCGGCGAGAGCGCGATAGAGGGCCACCGTGTGTTCGAGGGTGACGATGTCGTCGTCGGCGGCTATGAGGAGCACCGGCCCGCGCGCCGCGCTCAGCTCGGCTGGTGTGAGACCGGGCTCCTCCGCCGCTGAGCGCGCGATCTTGGCGATCACGACCGGGAAGTGGTCGGCACCGTCAGGTGATACCTCGCCGTAAGCGCTCACGAGGGGCGGTGGAGGTTGCATGTCGGCTTTGGGCTGAAGGATCATGCCGTTGCGGTCGAAAGCGCCGCTGATGAGCACGAGCTTTTGAACGAGCTCAGGGCGGAGAGTGGCGGCCTTCAGCGCCACGGTCGCGCCGGCGGAGTAGCCGACCAAATGAGCGGGGCCCCCAACGACTTCCTCCAAGAACGCGATGGTGTCCTGAGCCATCAGCTCTACGGTGATCGGGCCCGGCACGTCGGGCGTGTGGCCGTGCCCTCGGCGTTCTGGGAGCAGCAGCCGGAACTGATCATCTAGGCGGCCCAGGCTGCCGGCGAAGTCCCGGCTGTCGGTCAGTCCCCCGTGTAGCAGCACAACGGGGTCGCCATCCCCTCTCTCCTCGAACCACGTGTCTACACCGTTGACCGAGATCTCTTCTGCCATCTTGCGTCCTTCCGCTCGCTGTCATGTCGTAGGTCCTACGACACGGACGGGCGATATTCATCGGTCGGACCTCAAAAGCCCGGCCGATTGCGTCGCGGGCGCTAAACGGGACTTGTGCCGTCGGTGGGAAGGCCGAACAGCGGAAATAGCCGCCGCGCGTCCAGGTGAGTGGTGGTCGCGCCAATGAGCCCGTCGCGCAGCTCGATGGTGACGAGGGCGAAAGGTTCGTACGCCTGAGCGACGCCGGTGGGCCTGTATTGGCCGAACGCCCGCGAACCGTTGGCCATGGTCGGGCGCAAGACGGCCCCCTCACACGGTCGCCCAGCGGCCAGCAGCGCCCGGCGAATATCGGAGCGGCCACGCAGCCACCAAGCGAACGGCGGCATTGACATCGAAGCGTCCTCGTGCAAAAGCGAGACGAGCGCGTCAACGTCATACCGCTCGAAGGCGTCGCAGTAGCGCGCAAGCAGCGCTTGTTGCGCAGTGTCCATCGCTCCGGGCGCCTCTGGCCGAGATCGAGCCGTGGCAGTGAGGGTCGACCGCGCCCGTTGCAAAGCGCTGTTGACCGAAGCGACGCTGCTTCCTAAAAGCCGCGCCACCTCGTCGGCTCGCCACGCCAAGACGTCGCGCAAAATAACCACTGCTCGCCGGCGGGGCGGCAACCGTTGCAAAGCCACGACGAACGCCAAGCGGATGGTCTCACGCTGTTCAGCCAAGTCAGCCGGGTCGGTACCCGGTGTGAGCGCCAGCCGGTCCGGAATCGGCAGCACCCACGCGCCTCGGGCAACGGCACGCCAAGTGGCGACCCCGGAACGCCGCCGGGCCCATATCCACTGCGATCGCTCGCCTCTGCGAGCTGCGCAGCATGTCAAGGCAGACATTGGTGGCGATCGCGTACAGCCAGGAACGCAACCGCCCCTTCTCTTCGTCAAACCGCTCAAAACGCCGCCACGCGCGCAACACCGTCTCCTGCACCGCGTCCTCGGCCTCGAAAGGAGACCCCAGCATCCGGTAACAATGCGCGATGAGCTCCGTCCGAAACTGCTCCAGCAGCGCATCGAGGCCCGACCAGTCGCCCTCCGACCACCCCGCGACCTGCGTACCGACGGCCCGGACGCCATCCGAGTGGGTCCTCGTCAGGGATCGCGCAAGCTCAGTCACGCCCGCAACATTAGACAGGTCCCGTCTGAGCGCCTAGTAGACGCGTCTGGAAGTACGGGGTAGAACTGGGTTGAAGGAGTCGGGCGGGCGGTGACGAAGTTATGTATCGCGATGGCACGCCCGGCACGGCATCGGATTGAGCTCTCTGAGGACGAGCGGCGGGAGCTGACGCGTCGGGCTCGGGCGGAGAAGCTGCCGTTTCAGGATGTGCAGCGCGCCCGGATCGTGTTGTACGCCGCTGAGGGCTTGCATGACACCGAGATCGCCGCGCGGTTGGACACGACAGCGGGGATTGTCGGGAAGTGGCGAAAACGGTTCTTCGCTGATCGTCTTGAGGGGTTAAAGGACAAGCCGCGCGCGGGTCGCCCGCGCCGTTTTCCCCCCGGAGCAGGTCGCCGCGGTCAAGGCTGTCGCGTGCGAGCTGCCGGCCCGGTACGGGCTGCCGCTGGGCCGCTTCTCACGCACTGAGCTGTATCGGCTGGTGATCGAGTTGGCGGTGACCGACGCGTCGGCGTCGACGATCTGGCGGTGGTTGCACGAGGACGCGATCAAGCCGTGGCAGCAGCAGTGCTGGATCTACCAGCGCGACCCCGAGTTCGCCGTCAAGGCCGGGCGAGCGCTGGATCTCTACGCCCGCGTGTTCGAGGGCAAGCGTTTGCGGCCCGACGAGTATGTGATCTCGGCAGATGAGGAGACCCAAACGCAGTAGGCAACTTCGAATTTGAGTGCGCTGTGTCGCGTCCGGCGGGGAGGAGTCTGTCGTGACGCGTAGTACTCAAGGGTCTGATGGCGTTGCGTCGTGCTCATGCCGACGAGGAGCAATTGTCAAGAGTTGTGGATTGACCGCATGAGAAATCTCAGGCGGCGACCTCCTCGTCCTGCGTAGTTGTCTCGTTGTCGGTGACCTTCACACCGTCCTTGAACGTCGCTCCGTTGAGCACGTCGGCGATCAGCTCGTGGCCGTTGAACCGCCGCCAGCGCTGTTGCGCGGCGTCGAGTAGCTTGTAGGCCATCGCCAGCGCAGCGGCCTTGGAGCCGGCACCCTTTGTCACCCGCGTGCGGAGCTTGACGGTCGCGAAGCTACTCTCGATCGGGTTCGTTGTGCGTAGGTGCCGCCAGTGCTCGGCCGGGAAGTCGTAGAACGCGGTCAGCGGCTTCCAGTCGTCGTCGAGCTTGGCCAGCGCCTTCGGGTACTTGGCGCCGAACTCCTCCCGGAAGACCTCCAGCGCCAGCTTCGCGTCCTTGCGCGTCGGGGCCTCGACGATCTCGTGCAGCAACCCCTTCGCCCGCGGCTGCAGCCGCTTGGGCAGGCAGTCGAGCACGTTGGCTGTCTTGTGAACCCAGCAGCGCTGCTCGCCGGCCTCGGGGAACACGTCACGTAGCGCCGCCCAGGTGCCGAGCGCGCCGTCGCCGACCACGAGCTTCGGGCAGTTCAGCCCTCGGCGCTTGAGTTCGCGCAACACGCCCGCCCACGAGTCGGTGGACTCGCGGTAGCCGTCCTCGACAGCCAGCAGCTCCTTGGTGCCGTCCTCGCGCACACCGATCACGACCAGCAGGCACAGCTTGTCGTCCTCGCCCAGACGGACCGAGACATGGACGCCGTCGACGAACAGGTACGCGTAGCGCGAGAACGACAAAAGCCGCTTGCGGAAGCGCTCGTGATGGGTCTCCCACTCCTTGCACAGCCGGCTGATCGTCGACGCAGACAGCCCTGAGGCGTCCTCGCCCAGCAGCCCCTCGAGCGCCGGCCTGAAGTCCCCGGTCGACAGCCCGCGCAGGTACAGGATCGGGAGCACCTCGGTCACCTTCGGCGACCGGCGCGCGTACGCCGGCAGGATCTTCGATGAGAACCGCTGGCGCTCGCCAGTTTCCTCACCGATGCGCTTGTCGTTCACCCGCGGCGCGCGGACAGGCAGCGTCCCCGACCCGACCGTCACGTGCCGCTCCCGGGCGCGGCCGTTACGGACCACCAGCCGATAGCCGTCCCCGTCCAGCTCGTCGCTGAAACGCTCGACGTACTCGTCGGCCTCTGCCCTGAGCGCCGCGGCGATCATCCGACGCGCTCCTTCCCGAGCGAGCTCATCGAGCGTGATCGCGATCTCGTTGTCCTCCCCAGCGGGGAGCGTGCGAACATCCACCATGGCGTGCCTTCCTTTCTCGCCCTTCGAGGCGATCGGTCTTCATCAACCGGGAAGGTACGCCGCCTTCCTTCTCAAGCGCATCCACAACTTTCGGTTATAGCTCGCCGACGAGTACGCGGTTCGGGTGAACCGGGCGGTCGAGTTGCTGGCCAGGCTGTCGCCGGCGGACGCGGTTCGTGGCTTGCAGGCCGAGTTCGGTCTGTCGGAGCGTCAGGCGCGGCGGTATGTGAACGAGGCGCTCGCGCAACCGGATGGCGTTGTGGTGCCGGAGCGGACGGTGGTGTTCACGGTGCGGTTGGCTCCGTCGCTGATCGCCGGTCTGCGCGAGCGGGCTCGGGCGGGCGGAGTGTCGTTGAGCGCGGCGACGGCGGCCGCGGTGGGTGCGTATCTCGATCAGGCCGGCGAGCGGCCCGGTGGCCCGGCGCGTTGAGATCGAGTTCGTGTCTGACCGCCTCGCCGACGCGCGGTTGGCGCAGGCGTACGTGATCTTGGCGCCCGAGCGGCGTCGTGTGACCCGGAACGAGGAGAGCGACAGTGAACGACAGCGGCAGCGTCTTGATGACGGGGAAGCGGTCCGGACGAGTGGCTGCGATCTACGCGCGGGTGTCCTCGGACCGGCAGCGTCGCGAGCAGACGATCCGCAGCCAGACCGCCGCGCTGCGTGAGCTGGCCGCCGCGCGCGACCTGGTCGTTGTCGAGGATTTGGTGTTCGAGGACGAGGGCGTCTCGGGCACGGTGCTGCGCCGCCCGGGGCTGGAGCGCCTGCGCGACCTGACGGTCGAGGGCCGCTTCGAGGTGCTGCTCTGTCACGCGCCCGATCGGCTCGCGCGCCGCTACGCCTATCAGGTACTGCTGCTTGAGGAGTTCCAGCGCGCCGGGATCGAGGTGATCTTCGCCAAGGAGCCCGAGCGGTCCGGCACCCCGGAGGATGAGCTGCTGCGCCAGTTTCAGGGGATGATCGCCGAGTACGAGCGGGCGCAGATCGCTGAGCGCTGCCGCCGCGGCAAGCTTCACCGCGCCCGAGGCGGCGCGGTCTCGGTCATGGCCCGCGCTCCGTACGGCTACCGGTACGTCAAGCGCTCCGAGCACGCCGACGCGTTCTTCGAGGTCGACGAGGCCGAGGCGCCGGTCGTGCGCGAGATCTTCCGCCGCTACCTCGAGGAGGACGAGTCGATCGCGAAGATCGGACGGTGGCTCACCGCGCAGGGCGTGCCGACCAGGACCCGCGCTACGGGCTGGAACAACGCCACGATCTGGGGGATGCTCCGCAACCCGGCCTATGCCGGGCAGGCCGCCTACGGCAAGACGCGCACGACCGGCGAGATCGTCCGCGCCACCCGTCAAGCGCGGTTGCGAGGGCAGCGCTCCACCCATATCTCCCGCGAGGAGGTCGCGCCGGAGGACTGGAAACGGATCACGGTCCCTGCGCTCATCAGCGAGGAGCTGTTCGCGCTCGCGCAGGAGCGTCTGCACCGCAACAGCCGCTTCTCGCCGCGCAACACCTGTCGCCCGTCGCTGCTGCAGGGAATCCTCGTCTGTCGTGAGTGCGGGTACGCGTACTACCGCTGCTCGACCCGCAGCAAGAACGGGAAGCTGCGCGAGTACTACCGCTGCTCGGGCACCGACGGTCACCGCCGCCCCGAAGGACGCGTCTGCGAGAACCGACCGGTCCGGCTTGCGGAGATCGACGAGCTCGTCTGGACCCGCGTGCTCGCGCTGCTCGACGATCCCGCGCTGATCCAGGCCGAAATCGACCGCCGGCTTCAGACGATGCGCGCGACGCACCCAGCCGCCAGCCGACGAAACGCACTCGAGCGCGACCGCGTCCGCTCCCAAAACGCGATCCGACGACTGCTGGACGGCTACCAAGAACAGCTCGTCACGATCGACGAGCTCCGCGCCCGCACCCCCGAGCTGCGCAAACGCGAGGCCACGATCCAAGCGCAGCTCGACGCACTCGACGCCGAGCTGCACGACGCCGAGACCTATCTCAAGCTCACTGAGACACTCGACGGCTTCCGCGCCCGGCTCACCGACAACGCCGACAGCCTGACCGTCGAGCAGCGCCAGCAGATCATCCGGCTCGTCGTCCGCGAGGTCCTGATCGGCGAGGACGACATCACCATCCGCCACTCGATCCCCGTCCCCACGCGCGATCAGCCACCTGGTTATCTACTGCGTTCGGGTAGTCGAGAAGAGCCAGTTGCAAGCACTCGGACGATGCCACCAGACCAGCGCGCCCGGACCGGGGCGCCGCAGCCGTTACGAGTTCGAGTATGAGCGCGGCGGGACGCTCGCGTACCTGGCGGCGTGGGACGTGCATCACGCCAACCTGTTTGACCGAGTCGAGCAAAAGACCGGGATCGAGCCGTTCGGTCGGCTCGTCGAGCAGGTCATGACCAGCGAGCCTTACGCGTCGGCGCGGACCGTCTACTGGATCCTCGATAACGGCTCCTCGCACGCCGGGAAGACGTCGATCAAACGAATGCAGGACCGCTGGCCGACCGCGCGGTTGATCCACCTACCCGTGCACGCCTCATGGCTGAACCAGATCGAGCTGTACTTCTCGATCGTGCAACGCAAAGCGCTGACCCCGAACGACCTCGCCACCCTCGACGCGCTCGCCGACCGGCTCCTCAGCTTCGGCGGGCACTACCGGCAAATCGCCCGTCCGTTCGAATGGACGTTCACCCGCCACGACCTCAACAACCTAATCGACCGGATCGACCAGCACGAGCCCCAACTCGCCCTCGCTGCCTAACGATCAGAACTTACGGACGCGTCCACTAGCTCCGGTCTTTCGACCAAAGCCCTCAGGTGTCCTCGAAACCGGGGGCACTCCAGCGTTAAGCGGCCATAGTGCTGGCCGAGCGGTCGTTAGGGACCGGCACCGGGCCACGCACGGCGACGCTGCCTATGCGTCGCTGGGTTCTGCGGCCCCTCTGACGCAGCCCTGCTCTCGGCGAGCATGAGGGCTCTGGCGCCAGCGCCAGCGGCGCAGCGCAGATGCTCCCGTTCAGCGGCGCCGTCCGTCGAGCACGAAGCCGACGATCCCTTTCGTCCTCGACGCGGCGCGGAGCCGGTGATCGCTACGGCGACGATGGAGTCACCCGAAACGGCGGTCGCAGACCGACACTCAGGCGGGCGAGCGATCAGGTACCGGTCACACGGAAGACCGGATGATCGGATGCGATACGGCGCAATTCCTCGTCGGAAGAGTCCGGTCCAACGCCGGCGAAAAAGACGCCGACCTCGAGCTTCCACTTCTTCAAGTAGGCCCGGAGCAGCGGTGGCTTTTCCTCGTCGGCGAGCTCGACCGCGTGGAACGACTGAGTGCGCCTGCCGACACGCAGCCTCCCCTCACCGCTAGCGCGAAGGTTCTTGACCCATTGCGTGTGACCGCGAGGCGCGACCAGATATTCGGCGCCCTCGTAGCGCAGGAGATTCACCGGGGTCTGTCGCCACTCGCCGGACTTGCGCCCCTTGACCTCTAGCACGCGGGACCCGTACACGCTCACGCCCAGTCGCGTTAGTACGGCAACGACCCGGTTGAAGACGTTGGTCGTGAACCAGCCCGGACGCTGATAGTGCTCGGCCACGTGAGCCATTGTCCCAACGCGGGATAGGGCCGTGTGCCCGGGTGCCGGCGGCGCGATCGGATCGGCGACCCGCTCGTCGGTGTGCTGCTCCCGATTTCTTCCGCCGCGTTGACGAAGGCGCGCATCGGCGGCCAGGACTGCTCCTCCAAACGCCTGAACCGGTCATCTCTGCGCGGCGACCGCTCTTGACGGAGAGCAGCAGCCGCGTCGAGAGTGCCCCAATGGCGACAAAGGAGCACTCTGGTTCGTCGGGCGAGAGCGCTGAGTTGGTTCCGGACCGGCAGTGTTCGGCGACCAGATCGGGGCTATCGAGGCTGCTGCAAATAGCAGTCCCCTAGCTACGGTACGGTCATGCAGACGCTCGCGTATTCCTTGGGACTGCCTGGGTTTTGTGCGGATTGACTGCGACGGCGGTGAAAGTTAGTGTCTCGGGCATCTTGGTGCCGACCTCGGCCGGGGGGGTTCGGGCCTGAGCCACCTACCAAAGGGGAACCCATGCTTAGACCTCCCACGACGGGATCGAGGGTGCGCCGCACCGCGGTTGCCGCGCTCGCCTGCGCCATCGCGCTGACCGGCGCATCTGCCGCGCTCGTTGGCGCTTCCGCCGCAAAGACCCGGAAGTCGAAGAGCAACACGTTCATTTTGCCCGCCACCACCACCAAGACGTTCAATGTCGGATATCCCTTCGCGCTCAAGTACAAGAACGCAAAGTACTCCTGCACGGCCAAGGTCTCCGGACTCGGCAAGAAGAACGTCAAGATCCTCAGCCGCGGCTCCGCTTTAGGCGGCACGGTCTGCCGCGTGAAAGCACGCAACAACGCCAAGATCCCGAGCATCGACACCACGGCCAAGGTCCGGGTCACGGCGACGACCACCTACTGACCAGACATGGCGGCGGCGGGGTCTCGTATGGCTCCGCCGCAAGCGGAAGTCCGTGTTCGCAAACGTCGCTGCCCAGATGGAACACTCCTGACTTCCTACGGCGCGAGGTAACCGAAGACGCGACCGCTGAGCGAGCCATGCGGCGGTATAGAGGCTGAGCACGCAGCTGCACCAGGGACGGATCTGCGTCCTCTCCCGCTTTGATCTATCTCAGCAGCCTCGGCAAACTTCTGCCTCTGAGGAATTTGAGCGCGCTATTCCAGCGCAACCGGACTTCTGCATCCACGAACGACCGGTCGCATCGAGCTGTGTGGCGCCGGCGATCAGGGCTTCCGCTTCGGCCTGGCGGATAGCCAGAGCGGCAGCGCCGCGACCAGACTCGTCTCGGCGACGATGCGGCAGTCTCCGAGGCGCAGCCGAGCCGGCTGGGGTCGTCGGCTTGGCTCGTCTCTCGGGCCGCCGGGTCACGTTTGCGCCGGCGACTCGCAGTGAACAGCTATACGATCACGTTTCTGAGCTAAAACCCGACTGAAGCTGCTTTCGAGCCGCCCGTAAGCGACAGGGCATTCGGCTCCCGCACCGCCGGCAGCTCGTTGTTGGTGTGCTCATGTGGCGAGGAGGACGGCAGCGGCGAGATTGGTCAGCGAATGCAGGAGCCAGGGCGGCCAGATGCTGTCTGAGCGGTGCCGCAGCCAGCCGAGTACCCATCCTGCGGTGAGTTGCAGCGGCAGGATCGGCCACAGGCTGGTGCTGACCAGGAGCAGGAGCATGTGCGGGGCGAGGAACAGCGTGGCTTGGATCGCGTTGCCGGTGGTGAACCCAAAGCGGCGGAAGAGCAGACCGGCGAGAAAGCCGCGAAAGAGCATTTCCTCGGCGAGCGCGAGCAGGACGATCGCGGCGTAGCCGCCGGCCGTGTCTGGCGCGCCGACGATGTTCTTGGACCCACCGTGGAGCACTTGTGTGGGGATCAGGTTCAGCAGGAGGAGCGCCAGGGCGAGAGGTTGCCCCGGCGCGTGTGGAAGTTTGAGGTGACGGCGGTCCCTCCGGCCCGTCCGCTCCTGGTGGGAGCGTGATGGGTGGATCTGCCAAGACCGAAGGAGGAACCGCCGTGATGGAGACCGTACCGGTCGCGCAGGCGACCAGCGAGGAGGCCGTGCTCTCGGAGCGCGTGCAGGAAGCGCTCGGGCAGTTGGTGGGCGCCGCGAAGGAGGGACTGTTGGCGCTGAGCGTGGGCGTCGGGCTCGGTGTGCTGAGCGAGATGCTTGAGGAAGAGGTCGACGAGGTCGTCGGTCCGAGGGGCAAGTGGGATCCCGAGCGGACTGCTGTCCGTCATGGTCACGACGATGGTGAGGTGACACTCGGTGGCCGTCGGGTCGAGATCCGCCGGCCGCGGGTGCGGACCGCTGACGGCGCGGCGGAGGTGCCGCTTGCGACCTACGAGCATTTCGCCGATCGCGATCCGCTCGCCCGGGTGGTGCTGGAGCGGATGCTCGCCGGCGTCTCCACCCGCCGGTATCGACGCACGCAGGAGCCGGTCGGCGAACAGGTCGAGACGAGCGCTCGGTCGACGTCGAAGAGCGCGGTGTCCAGGACGTTTGTGGAGCGTACCCGCCAGGCGCTGTCGGAGTTGATGGCCCGCCAGCTCGCCGATCTACGCCTGGCGGTGATGATGATTGACGGGATCGAGCTCAAGGAGCGGATGATGATCGTCGCCTTGGGGATCACGACCGAGGGTGTGAAGATCCCGCTGGGGCTGTGGGAAGGGAGCACGGAGAACGCGACCGTCGCGACCGCGCTGCTCTCCGATCTGGTCGAGCGGGGCCTGGACCCCGAACAGGGGATGCTGTTCGTGCTCGACGGATCGAAGGCGCTCCGGAAAGCGGTGCGGACCGTTTTCGGCGAGGTTCCGGTCCAGCGCTGTGTCCGTCACAAGGAGAGAAATGTGATCCGGCATCTGGCCGAGCGCGACCGTCCGCCTCTTCTCGCTCGGATGCGTCGAGCCTGGGCGGAGACCGACTACGGCCGAGCCCGCGAGCAGCTGACCCGCCTCGCTGACGAGCTCGAGCACACGCATCCCGGCGCCGCCGCGTCGCTCAGGGAAGGGCTCGAGGAGACGCTGACCGTGATCCGGCTCGGAATCAAGGGCAAGCTCAAGCGCACCCTGGAGAGCACCAACCCGTGCGAATCGATGCTCGACTGCGTCCGCACCACCCAGCGCAACGTCAAGCACTGGAGCTCCGGCGAGATGGGGCTGCGGTGGACCGCCGCGGGGATGCTCGAAGCCGAGAAGCAATTCCGCAAGGTCATCGGCTACACACAGCTGCCCAACCTCGCCGTCGCAATCGAACGACGACTCCACCTCCAACCTTGCGCGTTTACTCGAAACGTGCGATCTCGTGTCGCACTCGTGGCAGCAGCAGTCTCCTGGTGCCCGCCCGCTCGAATGTCGGTTGCCCCACCATGCGTGAGCCCACGCGCTCCAGTGCGTGGTGGTGCGCGTCTACGCCGCCCAGCGAAAGCTGGTGCCCAGCTCGCGCGGCAGCGGGCTGTTGGGTTGGCCGCCCGTCAGGGTCGTCCGCACGCCTCGATGACGAGCGACAGCGCTGCGAGCCGCGGCCACAACGATTCGCCGTCTACCGGGGGTCGTCAGGACAATCACCACCGGCGGCGCGTCAACAACCACGGTCCGGGTCAGGCGCCGGGCGATCGCGTGAGGGGAGCCGCGGAGCGCGGTGATCGGCGCCGCTCAGGCCACCTCAGGCTGAACCTCGACCGGCACCACGCTCTGTAGCCGGTCGCGGCGGCGTCCCTCGTCCGAGATGTCCTCGAGGCTGCGCCGCGAGGGCTCGGGCAGAACGAGCGTGAGCAGCGTCCCGAGGAGCGCCATGCCGGCGGCGAACTTGAGCGCGCCGGCGAGGCCGAAGGCGTTGCTGATCGCAGGGAACAGGTAGACCCCCATGAACGCGCCGAGCTTGGCGATCCCGGCCGAAAGGCCGTGGCCTGTCGTGCGCACTGACGTTGGGTAGCACTCGGCGGCCATCACGAACGTCGTCGTGTTGGGGCCGAATTCGGCGAAGAAGTAGCTCGCCCCAAACAGCAGCAGGAAGGGCGCCGTGGCGCTCGTCACGCCCGGGATGAGCGCGATCATCAGGAACATCGCCCCCATCGCGGGGAAGCCGATCAGCTGCAGCCGGCGGTGGCCGATCCGGTCCATGAAGAGGCACGCGAGGATGTAACCCGGTACCGCCGCGGCCGAGAACACCAGCAGGTTGAACAGCAGCGACTCCTGCAGAGTCGCTCCCTTGCCGAGCACCTGGAGGACGATCTTGGGGGCGGAGACAGCGTTGCCGTAGTACGCGTAGTCGAACACGAACCACGCCCCAGCGGTCCCGAGCAACGTGAGCAGGAAACGGCGGTCAGACAAAAACTGTCTGAGGCTGATCCGCTCGGCGGCTCGGGCCATACCCGTGGCGACGACCTTGCCGCCCGAGAAGCGACGCATGCCGTCGGCGGCGCTGCGGCCGTCGCCCTTCACCCAGGCCAAATACCGCGGCGACTCCGGCATCCGCAGCCGGGCGTAAAGCACCAGCGCCGAGGGCATCGCACCGAGGCCGAGCAGGATCCGCCACACCAGGCCGTCGTCGACCCCCGCCGACATAAGCACCAGCCCCGCGATGTATCCGGCCACGGTCCCAAGCGCCTGCATGGCGAACACCAGACCGACCAGCCGGCCCCGGTCCCTGCGATTTGCGTACTCGCTCATCAAGACCGCCGAGACGGGGTAGTCACCGCCCACGCCAAGACCAAGCAGGAAGCGGAAACCGACCAGAAAGATGAAGCTCGGCGCCACCGCCGAGGCCAGCGCGAACACCAGCATCACCGAGGCGTCGAACACCGCAATCCGCTTGCGCCCCAGCACGTCAGCAAGCCGCCCCAGGACACAGGCGCCGAGGAACGCGCCCAACAGCGTCATCGAGTTGATCAGCCCTGTTTGGGTCGCACTGAGATGCCACTGCTTGGCCACCAGCGTCGACGCGACCCCGATGATGAAGAGGTCATACGCGTCGGTGAAGAAGCCCATCCCGGAGACAAAGATCGCCTTCGAGTGAAAGCGCGACAGGCGCGCCTCGTTGATGGCCTCGATTACCTCCAACTAGGACCCCCAGCTAGGTTTGGCATTCGGCCCCCGGCGCAAAATCAAGCCCTCCGAACCCACCCCGAAAGTCTTAGCGACTGCTCGACGGAACCAGTAACCACCGGGTTTCGGCAATCGAGCTTGTCCCCAAACACGCCCAGACGAGTCCGGCCAATTCATCCTCCCGATTAGGGATCTCCAAGGCTTGAACCGATCGACGCGATCTGCCCCGTGCCGCGATAACGGCCCACAGTGAGCGACACTTGCGACGATCTCGTCGAGCAGCTCGCCTGCGCGCGCGACGTTCGCTCCGGCCCGCTCAAACAGGTCGAAGTACTCGCGGTCGGTGCCGCGTATCAGATTGATGATCGAAGCCATCCAGAGCTCCCAGAGCCGCGCAGCTGCCCCGTGGTCGTGTCCGATCCGGCGCGATCACCCGCGTCGGGCCGGTGGTCCCACCACTGCCAACGCAGAATAAGCCGGGAGCGCAGGCCAAGATGTTTAAGCCTTGTGAACGCCTTGTGAAAACTCGGTCCGATCGTCGGTAGCGTTGCCCGCGTGCAGGAAACGCGCCATCAGTTCCAGGAGGACCTGCGCAGGCTCGAGGTCCAGGCCCTCGAGGGGCTCGATCTCGTCATTCAGCAACTCGACCGCGCGCTCGAGTCGATCTCCTACCAGGACGTCGAGCTGGCCGGGATGGTCGTCGCCGACGACGACCGCATCGACGGCCGCTACCTCGAGGTACATCAGGGGATCCTTTCGCTGCTGGCCCGGCAGGCGCCGGTGGCGGGCGACCTGCGCATCGTGGCGGCCCTGCTGCACGTGATCCGCTGCGTCGAGCGGATCGGCGACCAGTGCGTCAACATCGCCAAGCTCGTGCCGCTCTCGGGTTACGAAACGCCCAAGGACAAGGACATCCTCGACGCGATCGAGCGGATGGGGCGCCTCGCCCGCTCCCAGGTCTGCCAGGCCAGGCAGGCGTTCGCCGGGCGCAACATCGAGCTGGCCCAGGACCTCGTCCGCCAGGACACCGAGATCAACCGGCTCAATCGGGAGATCTTCCGCCGCGCCGTCGAGATCGGGGACAACCTTGAAATGCGCGAGTGGGCGATGTTCATGATCCTCGTCGCTCGGTGTCTGGAGCGGATCGGCGACAACACCGTCGATATCGCCGAACAGACCGTGTTCGTGGTCACCGGGCTATTCCGCGAGTTCACCGACGCCTCGCAGCCCGCGTAGCGGAAGCGCCGCCGAAGGCCGCGGCTCGTTCAGCACCCGCGACCACCAAATACGCGCGGCTGCTGGCTCGCCCGACAGCATCCGATCTGTACAGCGTGTACTCGTTCTTGGGCAGCGGTGGGCGGACGAACGTGCGGCTGCTTGACCGCCATGTCGCGTACTCGAGCCGGCGCTGAAGTCCTCCCGGGAGAGGCGCTCGAGATCCCCCGGCCAGCGATCAGGGGAGGATCAAACGAGCATGCTCGTACCCAGCCGCGAATCTGATCTTCGCGGTGGGAGAGGATCAGACCCGCTCGTCAGCGGACAACAGCGGCCGAGTTGTAGGTCGCTGGGTCGTCGGCTGTTTGCGGGCCCCGATCGCTAGCAACTCGTCGATCAGCGCAAGCACTTCCGCGTGCGTCTTGTCGTCGTGCTGCGGGATCGCACACACCGTATGGCTCCCGACGAGGTCGGCACACGGGATCGGGACTAATGCTCGGAGTCGCGCAGGGACCAGGCGCTGTAGCCACCCGCTCCAACGCAGCTCGAACGCCCACGCGCTCAGACGCTCGGCGCGGGCCTGCTGAACGTCCCGCGAGGCACGGCTGCCGACCACCTTGGCCGCGTCGCCGTACAGGTCCTGCCGGCGCCCGTCGTCGATCCGATCGTTGTAGGCCCTCAGAAACGAGCCGATCACCGGGCACACCGACTGCGGCCGATCGTTGAACGGCTCGCCCGCCAACATCGAGGCGACCTCCATCACGCACGCACCGTCCTGCGGCGAGGCGTGCTTCCCCTTGCTGAGCGTGATCGTCTGATAGCTGACCAGCGCCATGGATGCCTTCCTCTCCGCAGGATCGAGACGGTGCCTGAAGTCTGCCCCGGCGACGCAGAAATGTGAACGCGATGTGAAAATGCGACGCGATGGACTGGTCGATCGTTCATTCGCTCAACGGATTCCTCTACCACAACGACCCGGTCGAAGATCCGCTACTGGCCTACGTAAACGCGGCCGAGGCGCTGTACCTCCTCCTACTCGTGGTCTTGTTCCTGTTCGCACGCCACGAGCGCTTTGCGCCCGTACGCCGCGCCGCGATCGCCGCCGGGCTCAGCGCCGGACTCGGACTGCTCACCGTCAAGATCATCACCGAGTTCTACGACCGCGCCCGCCCATTCGTCGCCCATCCCGGCGCCGTCCACCTGTTCGCCCGGCACGCCGCCGACGCGAGCTTCCCCAGCGATCACGCGACCGCCTCAATGGCCATCGCGGTCGCATTGCTCCTACGCCGAAGGTTCTTCTGGGGGGTGCTGACCATCCTCTTTGCCGCGATTCTGGACTTCGGCCGGGTTGCGGCCGGATTCCACTACCCGACTGACGTGCTCGCCGGCGCCGCCATCGGCGCCCTCGCGGCGCTCCTGCTGTGGGCACCGCCACTGGGCAGACGAATTGACGCGCTGTCCGACTTCATCGGCGGCTTGTGGGACCGGACGCTTGACGCTGTGCTCCAGCGCGTCCGCCCAACTCGCGTCGCGCACCCGCGCTGACCCAGCGAACGCGTCGCACCAACCGCGTGGACCTGGTCCGCAAGCTCGCCGCTTCTGCTCAGTCGCCAACTGGGCACTTTCGGTGAGACAGCTGCTCTCGGCGAGGACCGGCACTGTGCGCTAGGGGCGGGCCGAGCCCTGCTTTGCGACCGTCCTGAGAGCGCGGCACGCGAGGCTCCAAATACCGGCGAGCGGAATGTCCGCCATTGCACTTGGGCGAGCCGTAGCGAGCTGCCAAGTCGTTTCGTGGCAAAGCGCTCACCCGCCGGCGAGCGCGCCGGTGCCTCCCTCGTCGCCGACGCAGGCGCACCGAGAGCGCGGACGCAGGCCATCAAAGCGCTCGCCTACGAGATGCGCCGTCTCGGGGCGGGGACCGCTCAGGCCAGCCGCACGGTGTTGGACCGACCGGAGATGAATCTACGGTGAGGGAACTCCAACCAGCACGTCCTGCAGGTTGGTCCGCAGCCGATCGACCGTTTCGCGGCTTAGCGCGAGCTGGATCTCAACGCGCTGCGGCAATCCTAGGTCTTGAGCGCCATCGGCTGTCAGGTCGAGTTCGAGCACGTGTTGGGTGATGCGATACCTCTCAACGCACCCATAGGAGGTTGCGCCCCAGCGGTCGCTCACTGCGTATGTGTCCATCCCCAGCTCGCGATCCTGCGGCGTGAACGTGAGCGCGCGTTGGAATAGCAGGCACTCGCCTGGGTCGCCTGTCGAGTGCTCGGCGAGACCTACGATTTTCGCGTCGAGGTCCGAGGACGACTCAACGCTTAGACCATGTGCTGTGAAGATCATCGCGGCGTTGTCCACTCCCCGTCTGGCCATCTGTAGACAATCTTCCCTCCGGACGAGGCGGCAGTGCGATTCATCACGCCCTTGCACGCAGGACACGGTGGGCGATCCGCCTCAATCGTCATCGTGTCCCCCTGCTCCAACGGCATGCTCTTGGTCGCTTTCGCCTCAACGTGCCTGTTGCGACAGCGCCGACCTTGACGACGTCGTGACCGCTCTGGTGCTTGCAGCGGCGGGAAATCCAGCTAGCGTTTTGGAGCCTGTCGGATGGGTCCGTTCGCGATCGGCGCCGGTAGCGCTGAGGCGAGAAGCGGGTCGCTCGGCTCCCACGCCCGTGAGACCTGCTTCGTCGTGGTTGGGGTACTCGGCTCAGACGGCGACAGGCTTTGCCAGGTCGTATTCCTAGAGAGCGCATTGCCCAGTGGGCTGGCATCTGCCTGGGCACCGCAGCGCGCTGAGGAGGTCATTCGCCGGCCGCGTGGGCGAGTGCCGAGGGCGTCTAGCGGCCCGACGATCCCCGGGGCCATCGTAGACGAGGTCGTGGTTCTCGAGCGCTTGATGACCTCGGGGGTCGTTCGTCGCTGCCGGAATGACAGTGATGCGGCTCTTGAACCTCTTGAGCTTGCCGACGCTTTGCTCCCGGCGCAAGCGACGACCTCGTAGCCGCGGTCGAGCGCGTGCTGCACCAGGTACTGGCCGAGCTTCCCGGGGGCTCGGGCGCTGCAAACGCTCATCGTGCGCGTCCGGTAGTGCGTCGAGGTGCGAGTTGGTCTGGCGCGGGCGCCGAAGGAGGTCCTCCAGTGCCTTGTGAGTCGCCCGTGGAACATAGCCGGCTGTATCACCGGTTTGCGATGACCGAACGCGCTACGTGCTGAGGTCAGTGAGACTAGGTCAGGGGACTAGAACTGGTCGTCGGTTGCGCCGTCGTTGGTCGGCGTCCGCGACCCGCGCGCTGGTCCGGGTCGCCGCTCGCTCGAGGTGTTCACGTCGTCCTGTAGATGCCGTGTCTCCGATGTGGTCGAGCCAGTGGTGGTCGTCGAGCTCGCGCTGGGCTTGGTGCGCCACCAGCCGGAGAATGCGGATGTGACGGTCGGTCATGATCGGGCTCCCGACTCGGGAAATGTGATCGATACGGCGGTTGCGTAGGGCAGCTCGTGGGGGAGGTCCTCTGGTCCGACAAGACGGAAGCCGAAGGTGCGCTCCAGGCTGGTCGTCGCTTGGGGCGAGTCACCGCATTCGGGGCAAGCAATGATGTACGCCGCAGCGTCGGGAGTGAAGCGCATCCGGCAGCGTGGGCAGCAAAGGTTGGTCATGGCCGTGATCACGTCAGGTTCTTCCCGCGGAGGCCGCGCCCGCACGCTGGGCAGACTCGGTTCATCACAGGGTCCTCTGACCGCTCGTCATTCAGCTCGAAGTACACACGGTGTCGCCCGAGCCCTGATACACGCAGAAGGTGCCCACACTCGGGCAGCTATAGATCGGTCTTGGATCGGGTTTGCGTGAGGGCGCTGGCCGCTCCGGCGGCTCGATCAGCGTTGCGCTGGCCATTTCGCCACCGCCTCGCTGCTGAAGCTGCCGCCCTCGTCCAACCACCGCTCGGCGTCCGCGGCGTCGCGTGCAGCATCGCGGCGCGCAGCGAGATCAACCACGCGTGCCCCGTCGCCGCGGCGCTCGAACAGCGCCGAGGCGACTCCATCGCGGACGTGCTGTGCGGCTCGTTCTGCGTCCTCGTAGGAAGCAAAGGCTCCCGACCTGGCGAGGGACGCGTCGTCGCGGGCGACGATCGTCCAGTGGTAGTCGCCGCCGTTGTCCTCGAAGATGACGAACTCCATCGACGGGAACTTCATCGACGCCGGCGCGCGCACCTCACGCGCACGGCGCGTGAGTCGACCAGCGGCGCGGGACTTCTTTGTTGCGGTGGCCATGGCCAACCGCCTCTCTGCCCTTCTGACCGAGAACGTCGCCCGGAAAGCAAGAAGAGCCAGGAGCTCACTGAGCGCACCAACCATCTTTACCATATTCCGACCTTCGCACTCGGAATTATCGAGGCTTCGCGCGATGCTCAACGGAGTCGTCCGGGGTGCCCATGGCCCGACCCGCCGACAGGTGAAGGGGCGGATCGCGGGTGTATCGTGACTCGTGAGGTCATGCCCTGGCTCGCGGACACCGACGTGGGCGCGGCGCACGGGTTCGCCCGGGCGCTCTTCGAAGCCCGTACGGTGACCGAGCTGCGACGCCGGGCGCTGTCGGGCCTCGCGGAGCTTGTGCCAGCGGATGTGGTGATGTGGGATCGCGTCGAGCTCGCCACCGGCGTCGTGCGACATGAGGCGATCCCTGCTGAGGCCGAGCCGCCCGGTGCGTTCGCGGCGATCGTGGGCGACTTGGCGGGTCATCCGCTGCTGTCCGCGCATGCCGCCGGTAGGCGTCCGGCGCTGCGCCTATCCGAGGCCGTGGAGCCGCGCCGCTTGTCCCACAGCGAGCTGTACGGCGATCTGCTCCACCCCTCGGGCGTCGAGTACGCGATCACGGTCGGCATTCGCGCGGAGCGTCGTGAGATGCTCGTCGCAGGGCTCGGCCGCAGCGAGCGCCAGTTCTCCGAGCGCGATCGCGACATGCTTGATCTCGTTCGGCCCGTCCTCGAGGCCGGGCTGCGGGACGCGCACGCGCGCGAGCGGCTCGACCGGGCGCTCGCCACCGAGCCGCCGGGCACCGCCATTGTGCTCCTCGACCGCTATGGCGAGATTGAACACTCGACCCTCGACGCCGAGCGCTGGCTCGCCGAGCACTTCGGGGCGGCTGAGCACGCGGGCTGGCTGCCCGAGGCCGTCGCTGGGTGGCTCGCGCTGCCGCCGCTTCCGCCGCTGGTCAGCGTACGGGACGGGCGGCGCCTCACCGTCCATCTGCTGCCCGGTGATCCGCACGCGCTGCTACTGGAGGAGGAGGTCGCGAGCTTCCGCCCGGACGCGCTCGATCGCCTCGGCCTGACCCCGCGCGAGACGGAGGTGCTCTGTGCCGCCGCCGCGATCGAGGAAGAGGCGGACATCGCGTGGGAGCTGTGCCTCAGCCTGCGCGCAGTCCGAGACCGGCTCGCGCACCTGGAGGCAAAACTCGGCGTACACACGGCTGCCGACGCCGTCACCCGGGCGCTCCGCGAGAGCACCTAGACAGCCGGGCCCGCCGCCCGCAGTGCTCCCACCCTGGTCGCCGATTGCCAGCGGAGCGGGAGTGCCCGTACTATCGGCGCGAGATCAGCGGATGCGTGATCGGCCTGCAGCGTAAGACGCTGCGTTCTCCAGTTGGCCGTCGTGATCGGCACGGTGTCTTCTCCGGAGGCCGACCCCAGCCGAATTCTCTCAAGCCGGCCTCGTGATTGAGCCTACGCGCCGGCCGGGGTGGTCTGGGCCTCGATCGTCCGGCCGTCGGCGCCTTCGGTGATCGGCACCTTGCGGGGCTTCGCCGACTCGGCGACCGGGATTCGCAATGTCAGCACGCCGGTTTCGTAGCTGGCGACGAGGCGCTCCGCGTCGAGCGTCTCGCCCAGGAACAGCTGGCGGGTAAACGCGCCGTGCAGCCGCTCGGCGGCGATCACCTCATCGCCCTCTTGGCCGTCAAACCTCCGCTCTGCCTTGATCGTGAGCACGTTCTGCTCGACGGTGAGGTCGATTGTGCCCGGGACCATGCCCGGCAGGTCAAACGAAACCACGAACTCGTCGCCGCGGCGATACGCGTCCATCGGAAACGGCCGCGGCGTGCGCGCGCCCGCAGCGAGCTGCTCGGCCAGCCGGTCAAACTCGCGGAACGGATCGAACTGCATCAGCATTGGAATGCACCTCCAAATGGTTTGCGTGGGGGCTGGTCTGGCAGCGGCCGTCGAGCGCAGCGTTCACGACACGCTCTTGGGCGCCGCCCGCGCGCCCAAGCGCGAAACTGGCCGACACACGCTGCGGGCGCATGGCTTGACGCTCGTGCTCGTCGCTTCGCTCGCGCCGCGGTCGCCCTTCGCACGGGACGCCTCGTTCGGGCGGCGGCGAGACTGTTGAGCGCGACATGTGATCTCCTGCTTGGCCCCGGTCCTTGGGCGTAATGTCCTTGACCTTCGCGGTCCCGCACGGGATGCGTCTGAGGCGGAGGCCAATCAGGTCGGCAAGGAGAAAACGCGCAGCTCGTACGGCTTGGTCAGCGACCGTCCCCACGCGATTCTACAGCGAGGAACCTGCGCCAGCAACGACCCCAGATCGACCAGTTATGTGCACCTGAGTCCGACCGACGGCAAGACCTCTGGGGTCCCACAGCGCGGCGTCTGAACATCCAGTCCCCGACCGGCGGCCAGCGCGGTCGAGCAACGTTCGGGTGGTGGGATCGGCCACTGGTCGGTGTGACAGATGCCTGTCGCCGACTATGCTCGGCTAGCACGAACACCGAGGGAGTGAGCATGGCCTTTGAAGTCGGCAAGCGTGTCGTAGCGGAGTCCGAGTCAACCGACCGCCGACCCCGCTCCGGTGTCGTTGAGGAAGTGGTTCGAGGGGATCCGTCGCCTCGGTATCGGATCCGATGGGACGACGGCCACGAGAGCATCTACACGCCCGCCAGCGGCGCCCTCCGGGCCGAACAACGCCCCAAGCGGCAACGGCGAGCGGCACCGCCGAAACGCTCACCAACCTGACCCGCACCGCGCGCCGCGACAGACCGGACCCTACGCGGGTGCACGTGACTCCCCGATCGGGGGGCCAGGGCGACGAAGCCGACGAGATCGGGTAGCCGCTGGGTGCGAAGCCACGGCGGGGGTAGAGGGACCGCCAGGGTGCGGGTAGCCTGCCCATCGTGGTGCGGCCGAGGGCCTGCGGGCACGGCTTCACCATCCGAGGGCCGTAGCGCGGTGAGCCCCGGACACGAGCCAGGACCGCCGCACCGCGGCCTTATCTCGCCGACCATAGCGGCGGCTCGTGGCAGGCAAACGGCTCTGCACGCACGAGCTCACCGGCTGGGCGATCCGGTGCTGGCCAGGCTACTTCAGCTGGCGATCGGTGCGCCCAGGCCGCCGGCGGTCCGCGGCGGGTGTGTGTGGTGTCGGGAGGTTCTGGGTGGAGTGGGCGCACGCGGGCCAGCCGCGCCCGTGGTCATCGATGGGCTCGATCGCGTATCCGTTCAGCTCGAGCCCGCAGACGACGCCGGCCGGGAACAATCCCGCCGGCATGCGGTCTCATCGTGTCGGTCTCGCTCGATGATTCCTGGCGGCAGGCTCCTGGGAGACGAGCCCGGGCGCTGGCAGCGCGTCAGCTGATCCACGCGCCGGTGGACGAGCCCGAGCAAATTATCTGGGTCTGGTTCATGTAAACGCCCGCGATAGGAGTAGAGTCGATCGACAGCTGGCCCTGCGGCCAGAATTCTCAGCCCAAGCCCGGATGCCACCAACGGCGCTACGTGCGCCACGAGGCGAGAGGCCGGGGTTACTGGTTTTGACTGCGGGGCCGGTGCGTACTTCTACGGGCGTTACCCCACCGGCCCGGTGGCCTCGTCCTAATGTGTCTGAACGCTCGCGGGTCCTCGTGCTCTTCGGCGCGAGGCCGAGAGGGATGGGAAGGGCTTGATGACGATGAAGCGGATGGAACACAATTCGGCAGCGCGTAGGCGTGGCGAGCTGACTCGCGACCGTGGATCACGGCGGGTCACGGCGGCGATCGACGCCCGACGACGCCTGAACAGCGGGCGAGCGGCCGGCCTCCGAACCAGGGCAGGGCCGCACGGCCCGCGCGATCCCCGCTTCGCCTATCTGACGCATTCGCACGACTAGGCGATCCGCCCGCATCGAGCTGGACGACCTGGCAACGCGCGTCGGCGATCGCGTCGTGACCTGGTTCTAACGACCCGCGCACCGCCGGGTCCGTCGCGGCGGATCTGGTCGTTGAGAATGTCGGGCGATGATTGCTGGGTTGCGGTTGGCGTTGGGCTCGGCGCTCGGGACGAACGTCGCGTTTCTGTTCAAGCAGGGTGGTGCGGTGCTGGCGCCTGCGGTGCGGGCGCGTCATCCGGTGCGCAGCGCTGTGGCCTTGTTCCGCTCCCGCTGGTTCTCGCTGGGCTGGGCGGTGGCGGTCGGTGCGTGGGGGCTTCATGTCGGCGCGCTTGCGCTCGCGCCGCTGTCGGTTGTCCAGGCCGTGCCGTCAGGCGGGTTGGTGTTTCTCGCCGTGCTCGCCGAGCGCTACTTCGGCTTTCACCTCGGCCGCCGGCAGTGGGCCGGTGTGATCGTCACGGCGTTCGGGCTTGCGGTGATAGCGATCACGGGTGGGTCGCACAACCAGCGCGCTGCGTCACTACTCGCTGGCGGCGCTGATCGCCGTGGAGTGCGGTGTCCTCGCGCTCGGTGCCGCGCTGATCCGGATCTCGATGCGTGACAGTCTCGGTCCCGCCGCGCGGGGACTGCTGCTCGGCGTCGCGGCCGGGGTGCTGTTCGGGGTGTCCGACATCGCCCTGAAGTATTTCACCGAGGCTTTACACGGGGGCTTGCAAGGGATCGTCAGCGAGTGGACTCTGGCGGCACTCGTGGCTTCGGTGCTGGCGTTCTACGCCTCGGCACGCGCGCTCCAGCTAGGTTCGGGCGTGACCGTGATCGCGTTCACCTCGGTCGCCGCCAACCTCGCCGCGATCATCGGCGGGATTCTCGTGTTCCGCGACCGGATCGGGATCGGCGCGCCGGCGATCGCCGGACGGGTGATCGCCTTCGGCCTCGTGATCACCGGCGCGGCATTGATGCCCGCCCCAATCCGAGCACGTGAGACGCCACGCCCTGGCGGAGCTTCTCGCCAGGCTTGCGTGTGATCTTCCGCGGAAAGCCGCGAGAGCGCTTCTTCCCGCCTCGCCTGCGCGGTCATCTGATGGCGAGCTGCTTTGCAACGCGGTCTCGCGCCGCTAAGCCCGTCTCGGCTAGGTCAGCTCACGCGGGTCGCTCGCTCCTGGTGCACCGGCCGGTGGCGCGCTCGGGCTGCCCGCACCCGAGTGCCGCGTTGCCCAGAACACACTAGATATTACTATCTAGAAATTTTATGCTAGAGTTGTGCATCTACAGATAGGAGATTCCAATGGACATCACCCAGGTGCTCACTCGGGAGACCGAGGCCTGGAACGCACACGACGCTGATCGCGTCGCTGCCTGCTACGCCGAGGACGCAGTGCTATACGACGTCGGGCTACCCGAGCCCCTGCGGGGACGAGAGGCAATCCGTGAGTCGGTGGCGGGCTATCTCGCCGCCTTCTCGGATTTTCACGCCGACGTGGGTGAGCCGATCGTCTCGGGTAACCGAGCGGCCCAGGAGTGGAAGGTCACCGGGACGAACGACGGCGAGCTGATGGGCATAGCGCCGACCGGCAAGAGCGCGACCACGTACGGTTGCGGGACGATCGAATTCGGCGAGGACGGGTTGATCCACCGCGGCGGCAACTACTGGAACGCCGCCGCGCTGATGCGGCAGCTGAGCGTGTTGCCGGAAACGGCGGGCGCACCGGCCTAGCGGAACGTCAGATCTCGGAGCGCTCGCCCGGGACGCCGGCAAGCGAGCGCCCCGACGGCGTCCTGTTGATTTCTTCCAGCCAACCTTCCGAACGATCCGTATCGGCGGTCACCCGACAGCCACCGCCAACCTCAGCAATGCCGCGGCACGCTTCCCGGCTCGCGAGACGGCAGGTCGAGGGATCGCGACGCTCAAGTTTCGACAGGGACAAGCACTGTTCGCCGGCGTCGCCAGCGCGCCGCTCGCAGTCACGATCCCGACGACCGTCTAGCCCGGGTTGGAGCCGCTCCATCCAAAGCGGCGCCTCGATCTGGCGGTTGCGCGGACTCTGTTGCCCGGGTGTCGATGAGCAGTCCGAGGACCTCACCGATCGTTCGCTCTCGACCGATGGCTTCTGGCATGGGGAGATGGCTTTGGATGCGATAGCGGTTACGACGCCCGTCCTTGTCCTTGACGACGTAGCCGGCTTCGATCAGGTCGGTGACGATGCTGAAGGCGCTGCGTTCGGTGATGTCGACCGTGGCGGCGATGTCACGCAGGCGCGCGCCGGGGTCGTGCGCGATGCAGACGAGGACCCGGGCATGGTTGGTGAGGAAGCTCCACTCCGCCACGGCACAAGTGTAGACGAAATTTTCGTGAATTAGTTTGCTAGTTTTGCGAACCTAGGGTAACGAAGTTCACCTCGAAGCTCGGCCACCACGACGCTAACGACCATGCGGCGGGGGACTGCTCGGTGATTCCAAGGTCAAAACCGCCTAATGCGACGTTGACAGAGACGGGCCGGCAAACCGGGGAGTTCGAGCGCTCAAAATCGGGGCCAACAAATGCTCAGGTCCGGACGGGGGAACTCTGCGCGTCAGCCCTGTTGGTCTCAGTCACCGTGTTTGTCCGGTGGCTTCGCCTTCCTTTGAAGGCGAAGCTCGCGGAACTCATTGGCGGTGTCAGCTTGGCTGGATCGTGCCCGCCTTGTTCTCACGGCTGCTGAGCACTGCCGCAAGCATCAGTCGCTGGCGTTCGGTCAGCGACCCGAGCGTCTTTTTCTCCGACAGCGAAACCGAACGCAGCATCTTCGCCGAACGTGTCGGTCCCCAGCCGCGCTGGCTTAGTAGTAGTTCGGCGACGGTCATCGTGTCGGTGTCGCGGGAGCTGCGCAGGATCGCGTCGGCCGCTGCGACCTCACCTGCACGTAGTCGTCGTTTGAGCGTGGCGCGGGTCAGGCGAACGCGATTGGCGCGCTCGAGCGCAAGCAGGCGCTGATGCGCGGACCCGTTGGGGCGGTCCGTGCTCATAGCACCCGTGTCGAGCGACCCTGCGGGGCGAGCACGGCTCCACCTATCGTGTGGGTTCTCGTCGCCTGGCCCGTCAGCCGGCCAGGAGCCGTCCCAAGCGCTCGGCGGCGGTAAGCGCCGGCTGGGCGATCGGAAGGCCGCGCTCGTCGAATTGGAGTGGGTGTGCGGGCAGACGACGTTCGCGCTCGCGGCCCAAACCCGATCGGCGCGATCGCAGTTCGCTCCTTACGACACTCAACCGCGGACGGCGCCCATCGCTGTCTTGCTCCCGAGGCGCTTGCATCACCAGCCGCCAAGCTCGCCGGCGCCGACGGCAGCCAGCGTAAGCCGAGCATCCTGGCGCTGCTGGTCGACGTCGCGCAGCGACCAGGCGAGCAGCCACAGCGCGGCCTTATGCACGGTCGAGAGCTCGCTGGCGTCGATCACGTCCTCGACGTCCGAGAACGTCGTGCCCCGCTCCATCATCGCCTCGACCTGCTGTTCGCTTTGGTCGACGCCGAGTGGCGCGCTCCATGTCATGGCCGCGCCTCCTTTCCTGGGTCCCGCAGCACTGTCCTTAGCGTGCAGCCCGCGGTCCCGCTAGACGAAGGATTGGCAATAGCAGAGATCGAGGGGCCCCCGCGACCCCGGACCGCGCAATTTGCCGACAAAACGACGGCCGACGCCACCGGCTCCCGACGGAGTAGGCTGTAGGGAACGCTGCCTGCGGGGCTCCAACGCGTCCTCTCCCTCTTGTGGTGCTCAACACCCGCCCGAGGATGCGGCCAGAAGGTGTCCCATGGACCATCAGCACGAAAGCCAGAGTCCCTCGGCGAAGATCGCCACCTCAGCGGTTCAGGTACTACACGAGTACACCGGTCGAGGACCGACGAAGGCGAAGACCACGATCGACGAGAGCGTGGTGACCATCCTGCTCGCGGACACGCTCACAACGGGCGAGCGCACGCTCGTTCACCACGGCCACACCGATCGCGTCCTGCAAGTCCGCCACGACTACCAGACCGCCATGCGTGACGACCTCGTAGCAATCGTGGAACGGGAGCTCGATGTAAACGTGATCGCCTTTATGAGCCAGAACCACATCGACCCCGACCTCGCAGTCGAGGTGTTCGTGCTCAAGCCCGCCGGCGCGGTCTAGCGCGGTAGCGCAGCACCCCGAACTAGTGACGCCGTCGACCGCAGGACGCAGACCGGTGCAGATCATGACGTGCGGAGGCAACAACAGAAGCGCGCCTCAGACACCTGCTATCGCGTCAGTACGAGCCCGTCGCCACCCGAGGCGCGGCCCCTGGTCCGCGCGGATAACGCGCATGTCACGGGCGAAGCGGTCCGGGCCGACATCGACGCCGCTGGTGCTAGCCCAGCAGCCGAACTTGCAAGCACGAGAGCGGCAGCCGCGTCGGCGTCGGTTTCGCTGCCGCAACCGGACACACGCGGTCACGAAGCCGTGCCGGGCTCCCATGCCCGCGCGACCACGAATGCGGGTCTGACCCGCGCGTCCCGAAGCACCTGCTCGTCGCCAGATCCGCGTTCGCTGGAATCGTTAGCTACGGGCCTGTCGGCCGGCTAACACCGGCCGACAGCGACGATCGCTCTGCTCGCCTGAGACGGTCGAGGCCGGCTTGCGCTTTGCCACGAACGCAATCGCCGTGTCTCCGCGATCCGGCGGCAGTTAGCGCGCCTGGTGCATCCTGTGACGTGAACGCAAAGGAGGCTGACCATGCCAATCGTCACCGCCGAGACGCTCGGGAACGGCAACCTCACCGGCGCCGACCACGGAGCGACGGTCTCACTGATCTTCGACCACAGCGACCCCGGAGGCGGACCACGACTTCACCGCCACCCGTACGACGAGACCTGGATCGTCCAGGAGGGCACCGTGACCTTCCAGGCCGGAGATGAGCGCCTGCACGCCACCCCGGGCGACATCGTAATCGTCCCGCCTGACACGCCGCACAAGTTCACCAATGACGGCCCCGGGCAGTCGGTGATGGTCTGCATCCACGCCAGCCCGAAGTTCGTCACCGAATGGCTCGAATGAGCGGCAGATACTCGCGCCGACCGAGGTTTACAGCAGGTGACGCAGCGCGTTCCGCGGAAGTCGCGCGTACGCCGCTTGTCCTGCCACGTTGAGGTGAGAAGAACCGGAGCCGGGCCACGCACGCCACGGCCGCGAGTGAGGAGTCCACCCACTCGTAGCGCGAGCGCAGCGCGTGATCGGCGAACGCACCAAACGGCGGTACGCGTCGTGCTGAGCGACTCCAGGCGCGACCTCCAAGCAGCCGCTCACTTCTACATCCACGCACGAGCAGCACTCTCGCGACGGTGTCGGCGACCTCGCGACACTTCTGCTTGCGGACAATCTGAGGAGTGGCGCAGCCGCGCAGCACGGCCCCTCTGGTCTGAGAGCGGTGGCCGGGGCGGCGTCAGCGACCTCGGCGGCGGCGAGCAGCTCACCGCGGAAGCGAGCGCCGCGTCGACGTCGGGGTCGCCCTCGGCCAGGACGCGGAATGTCGCCCTTTGCGCTCGCAGGCCCCGCGATGCCCGATGGAACAAAAGCGATTGAAGGACACCCTCGGCCTCACGCCCCGAGGAGCGTGTGTCCGGCGCCCCTCCGCGCGGCTTGGAGATGTGCCTCGCTCAGGCTTATAACACGCCGATGACCCGGTTCTCAGGAATCGCGGTGGTCGACCAGCAGCACGCGGTAGCCGGCCGCCGCGAGCCATGATCGCGCGCGGCCGCGCTGGCGCTCCTCGGACAGTGCGTGCCATCGCTCAAGCTCGCCGGGCCAGCGGGCAAGCTCGTCCTTGAAGCGACGAAACGCGCCGCGGCCTCTGATCGCGATCGCCAGGCGCTCGGCCCGGCCGGGGTCCTCGACGGACGCGATGAACAGCTCCATGTCCCGGTAGCCCTCGCGTGAGCCCTCGCCGTCGACCGGCAGCCACCGCTCGGGATCATCAGCGGTGTCCTCGTCTTCCTCTCCGGTCTCCAGGGCGTATTCGATCGCTGCCTGAGGCCACACCTCACCGGTCCTGATATCGATGCGGCCCCCGACGCTGAGGTCGCCTTCGAGGATGCCGGCCAGCTCATCGAGGTCGACGGGCAAGGCGCGCAGCATCGCTGCCGGTCCGCTGCCGAGCTGAGCCTCAAGCTGGTCGGCCAGCTCATCATCCCCGTCCCAGCCTCGCTGCCGGAGGCCGACCACGAGTCCGCGAGCCAGCTCGGCGGCTCCGTCCACGCGCTGCATGACGGCCGCGATGAGGCCGTCGCCAGCCAGCTGCAGCGAATCATCGTCGGTGCCAACGCCGCGGAGCAGCTCGACGACAGCCCGTCCGTCACCACGGTATACCGCCGCCCGCAAGGCGGAGCGCTGCTCCTTTGAGTCCATCTCGCTCTGCGTAGTGTTGCGCTGCCAGGCCCAAGCCGTGGCCCATCATCCGCGCCGTGAGCGGCGCAGGTGGCGAGCCCCGGCCTCGTGTCCTGCGCCGGCGCAGGCTCTGTGAATGTCAAAGGCGCGTCCAGGCACCTCAGTGCGCCGAAACGCCTCGCCCGAGTCGCCCGTCTCCTGCCCCGACCCTCGCGGCGCAGCTGGCGACCGGATCCCGCCGCGACGAACCTGTCCGTGTTCTCTGAAGTGATGGGGCCGCTTCCGGCCCACGCTTCTGTGGATTCTCCGAAGCCGCGCCGCCAGGCCGCTGCGTCCGTTCAGGGAAGCGCGGCGCCGCGAGCCGGCGGTCGTCTGTCAGCAGCCGCCGGTTGTGGGGAGCACACAGTTTGTGGTCGCCGGCGGTCACGGCCACGCGGTCCGGCGCATCTATCGCAACCGTCGCGAAGCGCAAGCCAGCCTCGACCGTCTCAGGCGAGCAGAGCGATCGTCAGCCGTCGGCCGGTGCTAGCCGACCGGCAGGCCCGTAGCTAACGATCCCAGCGAACGCGCAACTGGCGATAAGCAAGTGCGGCGCGATGCGTGGGTCGAGACCTGCATTCGTCCTCGCGCGCGCATAGAGCGCGGCAGGGTTCCGTGACTGCAGGTGCCCCGCAAGGGGTAGTCGGGGGCGCGGGTGGCTACTCTCGTGGCCGAGCAGCAGAGGACCGACCACAGCGACAAGCGTCTGCGATTCGTCCCGAGCGAGAACGCCAGACAGCGGCTCTAGTGCCGGGCCGAGGTTTCTCTCGGAAGCGCCGATTGCTCCCCACGCCACCGTGATGGTCGCCCGTTGAAGCGAGGCTCGGCGAATGTGCTGCGGACGTTAGAGTGCGCCGCCGGCAGGAGACCTCCTGGCCAGCGTCTGGTTTGCGCGGTGCAGGGCCGAGCGTGGTCATCTTGATCGTGCCATTTCGACTGCGCGACTGCGATCGCGACTGGGGGACGAGCCGTTGGGCCTTCGCTGACGCCGGAATGTCGCGCCGGCAACGGGTGCGACTAGGTCGCTCGATCGGTCCTCCGGGCCTGGTCTCAGTACGACGATCTCCACTTGGGCGTTGTCGAGCAGCCAGGCGATGTCGCTGGCGTCGAAGCCGGGATTGCCGTTGGAGGCGGCGGCCGCGACGATGGTGTCGAAGCGCTCATGGGCGATGGCCCGGCGGAGGGCGTGGCGCTGGTTGCGACCCTGCTCGATGCGCGCGTCGACGGGGATGCCCGCCGCGGTGGCACGCTGCTCGATCGCCTCGAGCAGCGGCACCGCGGCCGAGCATTGGCGTGGAAGCGACGCGCCGAGTGGCAGGTCGAGCGAGACGCGGGCGAGGAAAGTGGGCACCAGGGTGGCGTGGTCCGCGGCGGCTAGGCGCAGCGCGGCGTCCAGGGCCCGCGGTGAGAGGCCTTGAGCCATGAACGGGAACAGGATCCGGCGAGCGCTGATGGGCCGCGATGACGCTGGACGGGCAAGTCCTCTGCGGACGAGGAGAACTGCCAGCACCGCCACGGCGATCGCCAGCAAGACGATGACCACTATCAGCGTCGCGCTCATGACAATTCTCCTTTGGTTCGCTGCGTGCGGTCGGCGACGATCCGCAGGTCGACGCCGGGCAGCAGCTCAAGCAGCCGGAAGGGCAGCGCAGGCCGGGTCAGCCGCCGCAGCGCCGCGCGCGGCTTGGGTGTCCCCATCAGGACATAGGTGGTGCCCCGCTCATACGCGACTCGCTGCGTGACCGCGGCGACGTCGTCGCCGTGCTCGACCAAGAGGTGCGCACCCAGGACGCTGGCCAGCCGGCGCAGCGCCTCGAGCTGCTCGCGCTCCTGCTCGTTCGGCTCGTGGCCCGCGACCCACAAGACGTCGAGTTCGGCGCCGAGCCGCTGAGCCGAACGCCACGCCCGTCTAACAATCCGCTGAGACTTGGGTTCCGGCGTGACCATCGCCAGCAGCCGTTCGGCGACGGCCGCCGGGGCCGCGCGATCGATCAGCCGCTCGTCCCTTGGACGGCCGGCGCCGCCATCAATGGGGATGCGTTTCGACTCGACCTCCTCCGCCAGCTGGCGCAGCGCGACCTCGCGCAGCGCGGCCAGGTTCTCGACCTTGAAGAAATTGTTCAGCGCCGCCGCTACGCGCTCGCGCGGGTACACCTTGCCAGCGATGAGCCGGTCGATCAGCGACTGGGGCGTGATGTCGATCAACACCACCTCATCGGCAGCGCCGAATACCGCGTCGGGAACGGTCTCCCGGACTCTGATGCCGGTCAACTCGGCGACCTGGTCGTTGAGGCTCTCCAGGTGCTGCACGTTCACCGTCGAGAACACGTCGATTCCCGCCATCAACACGTCCTCGATGTCCTGGTAGCGCTTCTGGTGCTCAACGCCGGGAGCGTTGGTGTGCGCGAGCTCGTCGATCAGAGCCAGCTCCGGAGTGCGCCGCAGCACCGCGGGAAGGTCCATCTCCTCGAGCACAGCATCTCGATACCGAACCCGTCGACGAGGCACGGTCTCGAGCCCCTTCGCCTGCGCCACCGTGTCTGCGCGCCCGTGAGGCTCGAGATAGCCGATGACCACCTCGCGTCCGTTCTCGGCCTCGATCTGACCCTCGCGGAGCATCTGGTAGGTCTTGCCGACGCCGGCCGCCATACCGAGGAAGACCTTGTGGTGGCCGCGGCGCACTGGCTGCACGGCCTCAATGTTCGCGCGCTCCCGCTCGGTAGCGGCGAGCACGGGTCACGCTCCGAGCAGGTTGTGGATCAGCAGGTCGATCAGCTTGATGCCGATGAACGGCGCGATGATCCCGCCCAGGCCGTAGATGAGCAGGTTGCGTCGCAGCAGCCCGCTTGCCCCGATCGGCCGGTAGCGCACGCCGCGCAGGGCGACCGGGATCAGCAGCGGGATCACCAGCGCGTTGAAGATGATGGCCGAGATGACCGCCGAGCGGGGGCTCCCGAGGCTCATGATGTTGAGCACGTGGAGCGGACTCTGGCCGCCGGATGTGGTGGCCCAGGTCGTCGCGAAGATAGCGGGGAGAATCGCGAAGTACTTGGCGACATCGTTGGCGATCGAGAAGGTTGTGAGCGCGCCGCGCGTGATGAG
The DNA here is from genome assembly GCA_963723675.1 of uncultured Solirubrobacterales bacterium. Taxonomy (GTDB): domain Bacteria; phylum Actinomycetota; class Thermoleophilia; order Solirubrobacterales; family Solirubrobacteraceae; genus Palsa-465. The sequence continues at coordinate 504,764 of CAVRRW010000002.1, forward strand.
CAGCTGCTTGCCGACCTCCACGATCTCGATGAGCTTCGTCGGGTTGGAGTCGAGGTCGACCATGTTTCCCGCCTCGCGCGCGGCCTGCGTACCGGTGTTCATCGCCACGCCAACGTCGGCCTGCGCGAGCGCGGGGGCGTCGTTGGTGCCGTCGCCGGTCATCGCGACCAGGCGTCCTTGATCCTGCTGCTCCTTGATCAGCGCTAGCTTCGCCTCCGGGGTGGCCTCGGCCAAGAAGTCGTCCACGCCGGACTCTTCGGCGATCTTGGCCCCGGTGAGGCGGTTGTCGCCCGTGATCATGACGGTGCGGATGCCCATCGCGCGCAGATGGTCGAACCGTTCGCGCATTCCCTCCTTGATCGTGTCCTTGAGGTAGATCACGCCCATCACCTGGGAATCGCGAGCCACGGCCAGTGGTGTCCCGCCGTCACGGCCGATGCGGTCGAGCACCGGTTGTAGCTCGGCCGGAGGCCGGCCGCCCTCATCGGTCACGAACTTGATCACTGCGTCGCCGGCTCCCTTGCGCAGCTGGCGCCCGTCGAGGTTCACGCCGCTCATTCGAGTCTGCGCGGTGAACGGGACGAACTGCGCATGCAGGTCGGCCATGTCGTGCTCTCGGATCCCGTACTGCTTGGCCAGCACGACGACCGAGCGTCCTTCCGGCGTCTCGTCGGCCAGCGAGGCCATCTGCGCCACCTCCGCCAACTCGGCTTCCGCGACCCCCGGCATGGGGATGAACTCTGCGGCGAGGCGGTTGCCGATCGTGATCGTGCCGGTCTTGTCGAGCAGCAGCACGTCGACGTCGCCCGAGGCCTCTACCGCGCGGCCGGACAGCGCTAGCACGTTGCGTCGCACGAGCCGGTCCATGCCGGCGATGCCGATCGCCGAAAGGAGCGCCCCGATCGTCGTCGGGATCAGCGCCACCAGCAGCGAGATGAGGGTGGTTTCTGAGATCGTGGTGTGCGCGAAGAGCGCGAACGGACGCAGCGTGGCCACCACCACGATGAAGATCAGCGTCAGCCCGGCGAGCAGGATGTTGAGCGCGATCTCGTTCGGGGTCTTGCGCCGAGCGGCGCCCTCCACCAGGGCGATCATCCGGTCCAAGAAGGAGTGGCCAGGCTCCTGGGTGATCTCGACGACGATCCGGTCAGACAGCACCCGGGTCCCGCCGGTCACCGCGCTGCGGTCACCGCCGGACTCGCGGATGACCGGCGCCGACTCGCCGGTGATCGCCGATTCGTCGACCGAGGCGATCCCCTCGATCACCGTCCCGTCGCCCGGGATCAGCTCGCCCGCCTCGACCACGACGACGTCGCCCTTGTCGAGCTCGGAGGCCTGCTTGACCGTTCCGTCCGCTAGGCGCGCGACGGTCTCCTTGCGCATCGAGCGCAGCGTGTCGGCCTGGGCCCGCCCGCGTCCTTCCGCGAACGCCTCGGCCATGTTCGCGAACACCACGGTCAGCCACAGCCAGGCTGAGATCGTGAACGTGTACCAAGCCGGATCGCTGCCTCCGAGCGCCTGGCCGCCGAACACCTGGATGAACCAGGTCACCGTCGTGATCGCGGCGCCGATCTCGACCACGAACATCACCGGGTTGCGGATCTGGATCCTGGGGTCGAGCTTGATGAAGCTGTCGATCAGGGCGCGCCTGAGGATCTCGGGTTGGAACAGCGAGACCGCTCGGCGCGTCGCCGGCCGGGACTGCAGGCGCTCCTCGCGCGGCCTGGTCAGAGTCATGCGCGCGCTCCGGCGGTGCGGTCGAGGGCCAGGTTCAGCTCCAGCACGTCCACGCCTGGCTCCCCCGAGAAGCCCAGTCCGCGACCGACCGTGTACTGCGAGATGAGGTGCATGACGGTCGAGATCGGCAGGTGGCGGATCGCCGCGATCCGGTGGGCCTGGATGTCGGCGTTGGCGAGCGAGATGTCAGGGTCGATGCCGGACGCTGAGCTGTTCGCCGCATCGACGGGCACGTTGGCCGTCCTCAGCTCGCGGTCATATGGCTTCTCGAGCGCCAGGTAGGCCTTGATGTTCGCCGCGATCGTCTGCTCGGTTGCCACACTGTTGGGGCCGAGATTCGAGAATGTGGTGGCGGCGGCATTGTTCGGCGGCACGGTTGCCGACGGCCGTGTCTGGAAGTAACGGGGATCGGGCGTAGTCACGGGATCGCCGTTCTTGTCCACCTGCGGCTTGCCGTTCTTGACGACCTGGAGGGCGAAGTTCTGGCCGATGATCTTCGAGCCGACCAGCTTGCCGTTGACGTACACCTTCTGGCCGTTGGCATTGCCCGGAAAGGCGACCTGGCTGATGCCGGTGATGAGCAGCGGGTACACGATTCCGCAGAAAAGTGTCAACACGAGGATTCCGATTACGGATGTGACGATGTCGCGTTTGAGTGTCATGAGTGTCAGTAGAGGTGATTCGTCAGGCCCTGGACGATCGGGCCAAGCAAGAGGGCGGGGAAGAACGTGAGTGCGCCGACCAGCACGATCACTCCGATTAACAACACCACGAAGGTCGGGTTGTCGGTGCGCATCGTGCCGAGCCCGACGGGACTGACGCGCTTGCCGGCAAGCGCGCCGGCCACCGCCAGCGCGAACAGGATCGGAGCGAAGCGGGCGAACATCATCGTCCCGCCGCCGAGGAGGTCGGCGAACGTAATTCCGTGTGACCCGACGCTGCCCGCGCTCGGCTGGACGAAGCCGGTGTAGCCGGCCATCGCAGACCCGTTGTTGTTGGCCTGGCTCAGGTACGCGTAGAAGGACTCGGAGAAACCCTGGGGTCCGGTGGCGGCGGCTGAGATCGACGCTCTCCCCGCGTGGCTCGCGGTGGCCAGCGCGGTGGCGAACAGCGCGGCCAGTGGCGTGATCAGCAGTCCGATCGCGACGAGCTTTATCTCTCGGGCCTCGATCTTCTTGCCGAGGTACTCGGGTGTTCGGCCCACCATCAGGCCGCCGATGAACACCGCCAAGAGGACGTAGAGGAGGATCGAGTAGAGGCCGGTCCCAACGCCGCCGAAGATCACCTCGCTGGCCGACAGGTTGGCCATCGGCACCGCGCCGCCGATCCCGGTGAAGGACTCGATCGAGCTGTTCACGGCGCCGCACGAGGTGACAGTGGTGACCACGTCGAACAGGGCCGAGCCGGCGATGCCAAAACGCTGCTCCTTGCCCTCGAGGTTGCCGCCGGTGGAACCGGCCACCACCTGGGTGTGCAGCCCGGCGGCGTGCTGGGCGGGGGAACCGTGGGCTTCGGCGATGTAGGCGACGCACACCGCGCCGAGGAACATCACCATCATCGTGGCGTAGATCGCATAGCCCTGCCGGCGGTTGCGGGCCATCCGCCCGTACATGAAGACCAGCGCCGCCGGGATGACCAGCACCGACAGCATCTCGATGAGGTTGGTGAACCCGGTCGGGTTCTCGAACGGATGCGCCGAGTTGGTGTTGAAGAAGCCACCGCCGTTGGTGCCGAGCTCCTTGATCGCCTCCTGCGAGGCGACCGGACCCATCGCGAGATGGTTGGCCAGGCCGGTCGGGCCGCTGAAGCTCGCGTAGTGCGAGAGGTTCTGGATCGAGCCCTGGAAGACGAGAATCAGCGCGACCACGAACGAGATCGGCGTGAGCACCCACAGCACCGTGCGGATCAGGTCGAACCAGAAGTTGCCGATGCTCTTGCCGCTCCGGCTGACGATCCCGCGGATCAGCGCCACCGCCACCGAGATTCCCACACCGGCGGAGAGGAAGTTCTGCACGGTGAGCCCGGCCATCTGGCTGAAGTAGCTCATCGTGGTCTCGCCGCTGTAGTACTGCCAGTTCGTGTTGGTCACGAACGACGAGGTGGTGTTGAACGTCACGTCCCATGGCGCCGAGTGGAATCCCTGCGGATTCAGCCCGGTCCAGTTCCACAGCGTCTGCGTGCGCAGGATGAAATACAGCAGCAGCCACCCGGCGAGGGAGAAGATGATCAGGCTCTTGGCGTAGGACTTCCAGTCCTGTCCTCGCTGCGGGTCGACTCGAATGGCCTTGTAGAACAAGCGCTCCGGGGTCAGGAAGAGCGGATCGAGGAACGTCCGCTCGCCCGCGTAAACGGCGGCCATGTACCGGCCGAGCGGCAGCGCGAGCAGCGTCAGCATCACGACGAACAGGACGATCGTCAGCCAGCCCAGGAACGTCATCGCTCTAGAACTTCTCCCCCCGCAGCAACGCGTACAGCAGGTACACGCAGACGACCGCAGAAGCGATCAGGCCGAACAGATCAGCGCCGCTCATATCGCGTCGATCCCGAAGATCAGCGCGACCAACAGCGCGAACACCACAATCGCGATCAGCACGGCAAGAACATCCATGTGACGAGCTTGGCGCGCCCGCCGTCAAGGAATCATTCAGATTCCGGGTCTGTCCATACAGAAGTTGTGAAGAGCGCGCACCTCGCTCAGCTCGCCGATGGCTGTCTTGGTGTAGCTGAGCTATCCGGCGAACCGGTACCCGATGCGGGGATCGGTCTTGACATACCGGAGCCCCTCTTCGGGCTCGATCTTTCGCCGCAGGTTGGCCACGTGGGCGCGCAACACCTGTGTGTCGTCGGCATACGCAGTCCCCCACACCGAACCCAACAGTTCACGGTAAGTAACCAGGCGGCCGCGGTTGCGCACCAGCACGCGCAGCACATCGAACTCGGTCGGGGTCAGATGGACCTCGCGAGCGTCGCGGCGGACAACGCGCGCGGCAAGGTCGACCTCGAGCCCGTCGGCGCGGATCACCGACTCCTCGGGTCCCGAACTGGCCCGCCGCAACACCGCTTCGAGTCGCGCGATCAGCTCTCTCGGTCCGAACGGCTTCGTCACGTAGTCGTCCGCGCCCGCCGCGAGTGCCCGCACTTTAACGTCCTCCTCGCCGACCGCCGACAGCACGATAATCGGCATCTCGCTCCACTCCCGCAGCCTGCGGCACACCTCCACTCCGTCGACGTCCGGCAGCACCAGGTCAACGATCGCCGCATCAGGATGGTGGAGCGCCGCCACGTCTAGTGCCTCCTCGCCGCTATATGCCGGTTGTGTCTCATAGCCAGCGTCACGGAGTATCACGCGCAAGGCGCGCACTATCTGCGGCTCGTCGTCACAGATCAGAACAACCGGCGCGTCGCTCAAGCCGGCACCTGCACGTCCTGGGCCACCGGCAACGAGACGACAAAGCAGGAGCCTTGCCCCGGTAGGGACTCGACCGAGATCGTCCCGCCATTGGCCTCCACGAAACCCTTGGCGATCGCCAGCCCCAACCCCGATCCGGTCGCTGTGGGGCCGCCCAACTGCGGGCCTCGATAGAACGCCTCGAAGATGCGGTCCTGCTCACCGGCCCCGATGCCCGGACCATGGTCGACGACGCGCACCACGACCCGTCGGCCGACCCGGCGCACATGGACAGACACGGGCTCCGGTTCGGAGTAGCGCAGAGCGTTCTCGAACAGGTTCGCGAACACCCGCTCGAGCTGCGCGGCATCCGCCTTCAACTGAGGTACGTCGGGATCGACCAGCACGCGGACTGTCCCCGCGCGGTCATGCAGCGCGTCGCGCGCGGACAGCACAACCTCCTCGATCGAGATCCACTCGCGGCGCGGCTCGGCGCGGCCGGCCTGGAGTCGCGACAGGTCAAACAGCTTCTCGATTAAGCCGGACAGCCGCTCACCCTCCTCGACGACCGCCGCGCTGAGCTGCTCGCGCTCCTCGCGCGTCAGCGTCTCCGAGCCAAGCGCGTGACCGCCCGTAACCATCGCGGTGAGAGGCGTCCTGAGGTCATGAGATACCGCGCGAAGCAACGCCGTCTTAAGCTCATCGCTGCGACGCAGCGCCGCCGTCTCCACCGCCTCCGCCTGGACAGCGTCCCGATGCAAGGCCACCGCGACCAACGCCGCAAGCGACGGCGCCACCCGACTGCGCAAGCGGGACATCGTTTCAGACGGAAGGCCGCGAGGAACCACCAGCGTCGCGATCCGCTCGCTTCGCGAGCCGTGCAGCGGAATCGCCACCTGCCGGTCACTACCTTCGGCCGCACCCAGCTCGATCCGCACGGACGGAATGGCCAGCGCCTGTGCCACCCGCCGAGACGTCGCGCCCAGCGCGGCCTGGGTCTGTTCGCCCGCCAGCAGCTCGCGCGACAGCGTCGCGGCTAGATCGGCCTCACCGCGCCGCCGCTCAGCCTCTATCGCGCGGCCGCGGGCGATCTCCGCCATCGTGCTGACCGCCGCCGCCACCAGCATGAACGCGGTGAGGGCAACCCAGTTGCGGCTGTCGGCGATCGTGAACCTGCCGACCGGAGGGATGTGAAACCAGTTGAATGCTGTCGCGCTTAGCAGCGACGTGAACAGACCCAGCCACAGACCCCAGTACGCCGACACCAACAACACCGCGGGCAGGTAGACCACGCTCAGCGACACCGCCGGTGCGACCGACTTCAACGGATAGATAGCGGCGGTAGCGACTCCAACCGCTACAGCCGAGACGGCCAAGCCTGATCGAAGGGAAGGACGCTCGCCACCGAAGACGACGGTCCGAGCTCGAACTGCCATAGAAACAGCGTACGCCTGGGAACCCAGGTCGTCAGAGAGCGACCTGCGAGCCCATGATGACCGTGCGCTCGGTCGGGAGCCCGAAGTGATCGATCGCGCTGGTTGCGTTGCGGGCCATGGCGATGAATAGGCTCTTGCGCCATCGCCGCATGCCCGGAGCGTCGGTTGGGCTGATCGTGATGCGGGAGACGAAGTAAGAAGCGTGCTCGATATCCAGGTTGCGCTCGAGCAGGCCTTGCTTGCGCGCCAGGACCAGCGCCTCCGGAACATTGAGCTTGTCGTGATAGCCGACCCGGGTGGTCAGGTGAACGACCTTGAACAGGCCGTGACCGAGCACCTCGACCGCGCATCTGTCGAAGGCGTCCACGTGGGGGATGCTCACCGTGTCGACCGAGACGATCACGACCTTCTCGGGCAGCGTGCGGGTGTGCTCGACCTCTGCCCGCAGCGCGAGCGGGGTGGTGGCCTTATCCCGGCACAGGAACACCCCGACGGTCGGGATTCGGGTGAGCCGCGGCTGCGTGTCGGCGAGCCCGTCGAGGAACTCGCTTAGCGATCCCTCCTGGGCGACGCGGTTGCGGGTGACGATCACCTGTCCCCGGCGCCAGTTGACCATCACGAGCGAGATGATCAGCCCGACGACCAGGGGCAGCCAGGCACCGTGCGCGATCTTGGCCACGTTCGAACTGAAGAAGGCCACCTCGACGGTCAGGAACAGCACCGCGACCGGGACGAGCCTCCACCGCGCGGTTCCCCACAGCAGTCGTGCCACGGCCAGGAAGAGCAGCGTGTTGAGGATGAAGGTCCCGGTCACCGCGACGCCGTAGATGTCGCCCAGCCGGTTCGACGAGCGGTAGACGAGGGTCAGCGCGATCACGCCGACGCACAGGGTCCAGTTGATGATCGGAACGTAGATCTGTCCCTCGACCTTCGAGGTGTGCAGGACCTTGAGCCGCGGCAGGAAGCCGAGCTGCACGGCCTGCTTGGCCACCGAAAAGGAGCCGGAGATCACCGCCTGGGAGGCGATCACGGTGGCCACCGCGGCCAGCACCACCATCGGCCACAGGCCCCAGCGGGGGGTCATCTGGTAGAAGGGATTGAACGTGCTCGCGTTCTGGGCCAGGGCGGGGTGCTGCAGGATGAACACCCCCTGGCCCAGGTAGTTGAGCATCAGCGCCGGCAGCGCCAGCCCGAACCAGCCCAGGCGGATCGGGGCCGCGCCGAAGTGGCCGCGATCGGCATACAGCGCCTCGGCTCCGGTGACCGCGAGGACGACGCCGCCGAGCACGAGGTACCCCTGGACCCCGTGGTCGAGCATGAAGCGCGCAGCCCAGCTCGGCGACAGGCCCTGGAACACGGCCGGGTCCTTGACCACTTGGCCGAGGCCGATCAGCCCGATCACCGCGAACCAGACCAGGAGGATCGGGCCGAACAACCAGCCGATGGTTCCCGACCCGAACCGTTGCAGCACGAACAGCCCGAGCAAGATCGCCACCGACAGCGGCACGACCAGGTGCGCGAGCGCCGGCGTCGCAACCTGCACCCCCTGGACCGATCCGAGAACGGAGATCGCCGGCGTGATGATGCCGTCGCCGAAGAACAGCGCCGCCCCGAAGATCCCAAGCGTGACCAACAAGGCTCCGTGCGCCACTCGGTTGCGCTGCAGCAGGGCGGTGAGGGCCATGATCCCCCCGTCGCCGCGGTTGTGCGCACGCATGATGAAGCCCGCGTACTTGATCGAGACCACGACCATCAGCGCCCAGAAGATCAGCGACGCGACGCCGTAGACGTTGGCCGCCGTGATGTGCGCCGTGGCCTTATACGAGCTGAAGATTGCCTGTTCGGTGTACAGCGGGCTGGTGCCGATATCCCCGTACACCACCCCGAGGGCGCCCAACGCCAGCACGACACGGCCGGCGTTCCCAATCACGTCTCGCTGCGAATCCGCCAGGACCGCGAAGCGCCTGCGGCTGGCCTCCGACTCCTCTTCGTGCGCGCTGACCGCCGGTGGTGCCCAAAAGCCGAGTTTATGGGCCGCCTCGTTGAAGCTCCGTCTCCCCGCGGCCTTCGGCGAGGCCACACCATCGCGAGCCGGGTCGAGCTTGTGCGCCGCCTCGTGCAGGTGCTGTCGTTTTGGACGCCTCGGAGCGGTCACGTCAGCACCTCTCGAGGCTGGCAGAGCCGATAACCCACACCCGGCTCGGCCATCAGATACTCGGGACGCGAGGGATCCCACTCCAACTTGGCACGCACTCGCGCCATATGCAGGCGCAGATCATGTGTTTGCGGCCCGTGCTCAGGTCCCCAAACCGCCCGCAGCAGCTGGCGGTCGGTGACGAGCCGACCTTGATGCTGAGCGAGGACGCGAACGAGCTCAAACTCGACCGGGGCGAGAAGCACGACCGCGCCCGCGCAGCTCACCCGCCGGCGCGCGAGATCGATGACCAGCTCGCCGACCTCAAGCCTCGATCTGTCGCCGCCCTCGCCTGGGCCCGGCAGGACACGTCTCAACCCGGAGACCAGCTCCGAACCGCGGAACGGCTTGGTCAGGCACTCATCGGCACCAGCGTCCAGGGCACGCACCGTCTCATGCTCGTCACCCGCCGCCGCCATAACCACGATCGGCAACCGGCTGAGCCGCCGGACCTCCCTACACACCTCGACACCCCCACCATCCGGCAGCACGAGGTCGAGCACCAGGACGTCGGGAGGATGCGCAGCCAGAAGTAAAAACGCCTCCGGCAAGCTTCCGGCCGCCTCCACAACAAACCCGGCACGACGCAACACAATCTCCACAACGCGCAAGAGCGGTCGGTCCCCCGCGAGAACCAGTACCCGCGCACCGCTCGTGAACGGCGCCTGCTCTGGCGCGGTCACTCCCATCGGTGACGAGGTTCCAGCGCCGCCGCGGCGGCGCGTAGCCGACTCCCAAGAGCGCCGGGCTCATTAGGCCGGTAAAGCGCGCTCGCGGGGTCGGTGAGGAGCTCGCGAAGCATCGCCATGCCGCGCGCCGTGACGGGGTCCGGGGCGCGAAGGCGGCGCTCCACAGCCCCCATAACTGTGCGGGCCGCCAACACCTCGCCCCAAGCGGGCGGAACCGCCGCCGTAAACCCCGCAGAGGTGTCATCAGCGTTCCGGAGCACCCTTGCCAGTCCACGCGCGACGCTCGCGCGGCTCCCGCGCCCCGTGAGCACTCCCGCGCGGAAAGCCAGAGCCTCAGAGGCTCGAGGACTCACGCCCCCGGCAAGCTCGCGATCCAAGCTTGCCCCCTGCCACCGTACGACCAAGGCGAGGCGAACCCGACGCCAAGACCCTGCCGCTAGTCGTCCCGAAGGCCATGAAGACCAAGCGTTCCTCGAGTGGGCAACACCGCGCAGGCCCGGGCGGACCCCAGCGCGACCAGCCGAATCATCGGTGACAGACACCTTGACACGAATGCTGGTCGTGCCCGCGTCAACGTCGCGCTAAGAACGCGGCACCGCCTATACAGAAACTGTGAAGATCCGCGTCCGAGCGTCCACCCAGAGACGTGCTCGACAGCAGCAAGCTGGGAACTCTGGTCAGCCTTGGTCCGCCTCATGGGAGAGGTGGGCTCCTTTAGAAGGTATTCCCAAGCCCGAGGTGCCCTGCAGTCCAAGTCGGCGCTACCGATGTTCGTCGAGAACACGCCGCAGCCATGACCGGGCGTTTCGCGCTAGGCGCAGCGTACGGCTCCCGGCTCAGCGGTCGCTCACGTGTCTGCTTGCCGCTGGAGCGGCCGACGCGTGGCGCGACGGTGCGCTGCTGCAGTCGTGAAGCGGCCAGCGGGCCGCCGCCGAGCTGTGAAGCGAGCGACCAATCACGAGAGACCTGCTCTGTCGGTGGCACGAGCATTCCGGGCCTGTCCCCCAGTTCCCTGCCTTGCGCGGGTGCGCCGAGACTGCCTCGGCGCCATGAAGAAAGGAAGATCGACATGACGTAGAGGCGACAAGTTCAGGGCGGCCTGCCGGTGTGAGTCCGGTCCGGGGAGACGCCTGGGTCCCCGGTAGTGAAGCCCCCGTGCGTGGTCGAGAGGCCGGGTGCGAAGCGGGGCGGGATCAATCGTGCGGTCTGCAACGCGAGTGAAGCCCTGGTGAAGCGTCGTCAAAGAGGCCCGTCTTCGGGCGGGGTGAGAGGGGTGCCGAGCCGGTCCGCGCACGGCGAAGGCCATGGAAAGCGCTCTGGTTCCAGGAGCGGGCGCTGAGGAACCCTCCGGCGTATAGGGGCGTTGAACGTGCGAATGGTCGTCCTGGGAACTCGGGAGAGCCGTCTCGGCCCCGTCGGTCTGCGGGATCGACGGGAAGCGATGCCCGGCCTATAACCGGCGAACCCGGGAAGTGGCATTGGGTGGTCGAGCGGCAGTCGGAGCGGGTCGTAGTACTCGGGGGTCGGGAAAGCCGGCCACATGGGGAAGGGCCCGTACTTCATCGATGCACGGGAAGGAGCAGAGGGACTTGATGAGTGCCGACGTTTCGGCTAGGTCCGTCAGCCGCACCTTGGGTGCGGACCGGGTTCGTGCTCTCCAACGCGTGCTCTACCGCTGTGCCAAGCAGGACAGGGATCGCCGTTTCCATGCCCTCTATGACAAGGTCGCCCGCAGCGACGTGCTCTGGAAGGCTTGGGGCGAGGTCCGTGCCAACCGCGGTGCGCCGGGCGTTGATGGGATCACCATCGACGACGTCGTCGCCTCGGGGGTGGGGGAGTTCCTCGACGAACTCGCCGCGAAGCTGCGTGCCGGGAACTACCGGCCGCGGCCGCTGCGGCGGGTTCACATCCCGAAGCCGGGCAGGCCAGGTCAGTTGCGGCCGCTCGGCATTCCTTGTGTGGCCGACCGGGTGGTGATGGCGGCAGCGAAGGCCGTGCTCGAGCCGATCTTCGAAGCCGACTTCCTCCCGTCCAGCTACGGGTTTCGGCCCGGGCTGTCGGCCCACCACGCCCTGGAGACCGTCAGGATGACGGTCAATCAGGGCAAGGTGTGGGCGCTTGACGCCGACATCCGACGCTGTTTCGACGAAATCGATTCGGATGCCTTGGTCGCTCAGATCGAGCGGCGGGTGTGCGATCGGCGGATGTTGAAGCTGCTGCGGGGTTGGCTGCGGGCGGGGGTGTTCGAGGGCGGGGTCGTGTCTGCGATCGAAGCGGGCACCCCGCAAGGCTCGAAATGAGCAGCTGCTCATTTCGAGCCAAATGAACAGCGCTGGGTTATGCGCAGCGCTGGCTTGAAGTTCCCGCAGCGAGCGGGGTTGACGGTCGAGCGCTGCGCATAACGCGGGAGAGGCTCTGGTCACGCGGCTCGGGCGTGGTGCTCGGTCGTTCGTGATCGGAGGTGAGCGTGATGGCTGCTGTTTTCGAGCTGGTATCCGCGTTGGATGGCGAGTTGGTGCGTCTGGGCTACAAGCCGTCGACGATGAAGTGGTATCGCGGCTATTGGCGGCGTCTGGAGCGGTACTTCGCGTCGCGCGGGGTGCGGGAGTTCTCGCTCGATGTCGCGATGGCATGGGTCGATGAGGCGTGCGGCGGCTTCTTTGAGAAGGAGCAGGCCGGGACGCTGAAGCAGTCCGACGTGTACGTGTTCCGGGTCGCGGCGATGCTGGACGACTTCGTCATCCACGGGTCGGTGCTGCGCCGATACTCGCGCACGGTGAGCACGCTGAGCGCCGGGCAGGCGGAGATTCTCGCGGGGTTTCAGGCGTGGTTGCGGGAGGGTGGTTGCGCGGTCTCGACGGTCCGGGGGTATGGCACCGTCGCCGGTGAGTTCCTCGCGTTCATCGGCGCGCGCGGCGGTCTGGGCGCCCTGGATGGCGCGGTGATCGGCGCGTTCGTCGCGACTCTGGCCGGCTACCAGCCAAAGACGGTGGAGCACAAGCTATGCGCTGTGCGGTCGCTTTTGCGGTTCGCCGCCAGCGAAGGGCTGACCTGCGAGGCTGTGCTCGCGACGGTCCCGGCCGCGAAGTCCAGCAGGCAGGCGAGGGTCCCGTCGGTATGGCACCCGGGCGACGTCACGAAGGTCTTGGAGGCGATCGACCGCGGCAACCCGTCCGGCAAGCGTGATTACGCGATCGTGTTGCTGATCGCCCGGCTCGGGCTGCGTGGCGTTGACGTCAGGCGGTTGCGGTTCTCAGATCTGGACTGGGCGGGCAACCGGGTCTCGGTGGTGCAGGCCAAGACCGGCCGGCGGGTGTGGCTGCCGCTGCTCAAGGACGTCGGCTGGGCGATCATCGACTACGTTCGCGACGGCCGCCCCGGCAGCGGTTGTGAGCAGGTGTTTTTGCGGCATACCGCGCCGATCGGCCCGTTCTCTGACCAGGACCATCTGCATCAGATCTTGGTCAAGCACGCCCGGGTCGCGCGCGTGGCGCTGGGCGAGGAGCGCCGCCACGGGATGCACTCGCTCAGGCACACGCTCGCGACCCGGTTGATGGAGGACGGCACGCCGGTTGAGCAGATCGCCGACATCCTTGGCCACCAGTCGGTCGAGTCGACCGGCGTGTATCTGAAGTCGTCGCTGGGCCTGTTGGCCCAGTGCGCGCTTGACCCGGACGCGCCGGTGTCGGGGGCGCGACGATGAGCGCGCAGGTCACGCTGCATGACGCGATCGCGGGGCTGGTGGCCGAGAAGCGCGCCGTCGGCTACAAGTACCATGCCGAGGCGCAGCTGCTGGCACGGTTTGAGGCGTTCAGCCGCAGCGAGTTCCCGGGGGTGGACACGCTCACCGAGGAGTCGGTGTGGGCGTGGATCGCCGCGGCGAAGCAGCGAGCGGTCAAGCCCGCGACGTTGCAGGGCATGGCCGCGCCGGTCCGGGAGCTGGCCCGCTGGCTTGGTCGCCGCGGCGTTGATGCCTACCTGTTGCCGGCCGGGGTGCTTGAGCGCCCCGCCCGTTACATCCCGCACATTTACAGCGACCAGGAGCTCGCGGCGCTGTTCGCTGCGACCGACGGCTGCGATTACTGCCCGGAGGTGCCGTTCCGCCACCTGGTGATGCCGGTCCTGTTCCGCACGATCTTTGCGTGCGGGTTGCGCTGCTCAGAGGCCCGGCTGCTGCGCGCCTGCGATGTCGACATCGACACTGGCGTGCTGCAGATCCGTGACGCGAAGGGCGGCAAGGACCGCCAGCTGCCGGTCTCTGAGCCGCTGCGCGAAAGACTCGCCGGCTACCACGCCCAGATCGCCGCACAGCCCGACCGAGGGGAGTGGTTCTTCCCTGGCAGCACCCCCGGCCGGCCGCTGACGCTCGGGAACGTCGGACACAACTTCCGGCGGTTTCTGTGGCAGGCCCGGATCTCGCACGGCGGCCGCGGGCACGGTCCCCGTGCTCACGATCTCAGGCACACGATGGCTGTCAACAACCTCCGACGCTGGTTTGAGCAAGGCCAGAACGTCAACGCATTGCTGCCGGTCTTGCAAACGTACCTGGGGCACTCGTCGATCGCGGACACCGGCTACTACCTGCGACTGACCGCCGCGTCCTACCCGCAGATCACCGCCCGCGTGCAGCAGACGATCGGTGATGTCGTGCCACCGATGACGGGAGGGCCAGATCATGGCGACTGATTTCGCGGTCCGCCTGCGCCGGTTCTTGACCGATCATCTCGCCGGGGTGCGTGGTTGCTCGCCGAACACGATCGCTTCCTACCGTGACGCGTTCAAACTGCTGATCTGTTACTTCCGCGATGAGCGGGACGTCGCGCCTGAGAGGCTCACGCTGGAGCTGATCGACGCCGCCGCGATCATCGGGTTCCTCGACTGGCTGGCGACCAGCCGCGAAAACAGCGCGTCGACCCGCAACCAGCGCCTGGCTGCGATCGACTCGTTCTTCACCTGGATGCAAACCCAAGACCCGGCCCGGATGGCGTGCTGCCAGGACATCCTTCAGATCCCCTCAGGCAAACACGACCAGCCGGCCATCGCGCACCTGACCGTCGAGCAGACCCGACGGCTGCTCGCCCTGCCCGACCGGTCCACCCGCCAAGGCCGACGTGACGCGACCCTGCTGGCCACGCTCTACGACACCGCCGCCCGAGTCCAAGAGATCGCCGACCTCACCGTTCGCGACGTCCGTCTACAGAACCCCGCGATCGTCGCTCTGACCGGCAAAGGCCGCAAGACCAGGCACGTCCCGATCGACGCCAACACGACGGCGCTGCTGGCCGCCTACCTGGCCGAACGGCGGCTGCGGGACCCCGGCCGTGACGGTCACCCAGCGTTCTTTAACCAACACCACCAGAAACTCAGCCGCGGCGGGATCGCCTGGATCCTTCGCAAATACCAAGCCCGCGCGACCGACCCGGCGCTCGCTGACACGCAGCTCAGCCCGCACGTCCTGCGGCACAGCCGAGCGATGCACCTCTACGACGCAGGCGTGCCCCTGCCCTACATCCGCGACATCCTCGGCCACGTCGACCTGTCAACGACCGACATCTACGCGCGCGCCTCTACCGAAGCCAAACGCAAAGCCCTCGAAGCCGTCTACGACCAGGTCGTCAGCGCTGACCTGCCCGAATGGAACCAAGACCCCGAGCTGCTCACCTGGCTCGCCAACCTCTAACGACCTCCCCTTTATGCGCAGCGTTCGGCCGCCAAGCCCGCTCGCTGCGGGAACTTCAAGCCAGCGCTGCGCATAACCCAGCGCTGTTCATTTGGCTCGCCAATCTCGCCGTTGCTCGCAAACATCGCCTTGCACGTGCTCGATGAGGCGTGGCAGGCGAGCGGGCAGCGGCTGGGAGTGCTGGTGAAGTACGCAGATGATCTCGTCGCCTTGTGCGCCACCCGCGAGCAGGCCGAAGAGGCCCGCGAGCTGGTGGCGGCGGTACTGGATCCGATCGGGCTGCGGCTGCATCCCGAGAAGACCAGGATCGTGCATCTCGCCAAAGGCGCCGAGGGGTTCGACTTTCTCGGCTTCCACCATCGCATGCGGAGGTCGTGGAGGACGGGCTACTGGTATCTGCAGAAGTGGCCGTCCAAGCGGGCGATGGCGCAGGTCAAGGCCAAGATCCGCGACCGGACGGACCGCCGCCACGCGCGGCTGCCGTTGGAATGGGCAGTCGAGGACCTCAACCGCGTGCTGCGCGGCTGGGCGAACTACTTCCGCTACGGAAACTCGGCGGAGAAGTTCGACCTCATCGACGCCTACATCAACGAACGCCTCGCGATCCTCGCCAGCACCAAGCACGGACTCACGGGCCGCAACTGGGTAACCCGCTTCAACAACCAGTGGGTGAACCAGCTCGGCATCTACCGTCTCAGTGGCAAGGTGACCCGATGGCCTGCGCATGCCAGCCGGTGAACGATGTCGGAGAGCCGTGTGCGGGAGAACCGCACGCACGGTTCGATGCGGCGGCGGGAGGCTACCCCGGACCAGTCGGCATAGCCGCGCGGTCCCGGGACGCCTCCCGCCGACCCTACCAGGCAGGGAACCCGGCGCCGGCCAAGGCGAGGATGGACTCGTCGGTCGCGTTCCTGGCGGTGGCTGTCGGGCAAAGGTGTGACGTCCGGCGGGTTTAAGACCATCCAGTGATGCCACAGAACTTCATCGCTTGCGACCGGGGGCAGACGATGTTGATGCCGCCGGATCTGACTGATTGGGTGCCGGACGATCACGTGGTGTGGTCGATCCTTGGGGCGGTCGAGCAGATGGACCTGAGCGAGTTCTATGGGGCGTATCGGGAGAACGGCCAGGGGCGGGCGGCGCATGAACCGTCGATGATGGTGGCACTGCTGTTGTACTCGTACGCGCGCGGGAACCGGTCCTCGCGGGGGATCGAGCGGGCGTGCCGGGAGGACGTGACCTACAAGCTGATCACGGCGATGCGGGTGCCGGATCACTCGACGATCGCGGAGTTCCGCCGCCGGCATGAGCGGGCGCTCGGCGAGCTGTTCACCAAGGTGCTGGCTCTGTGCGATGAGGCGGGCCTGGTCGAGGTGGGGGTGATCTCGATCGATGGCATGAAGATCCGCGCGAACGCGTCGCGGGGCGCGAACCGCATCTACGTGAAGCTGGTTGCGGACATCCTCAAGGAGGCTGAGGAGACCGACCGCTGGGAGGATGGGCTGTTCGGCGCCGATCGCGGTGATGAGGTGCCGGAGCAGCTGCGGAGCGAAGAGGGTCGGCGGGCGGCGTTTGCGGCGGCGAAGGAGCGGCTGGCCAAGAAGGCTGGCCGCAGGGAGGAGTCTGAGGTGGATCCGATCGAGCTTGATCCGGAACGGGTGGCGCCGGGCGGGGGTCGGCGCGGATGGCAGCGGGCGGCGCACAAGGAGCTGTTGCGTCGGCGCGAGCAGGCCGCGCAGCCGATCGCACGGTCACGGGCAGACCGGTTGTTAGACGCGGTTCAGCGGCTGGAGGAGAGCCAGCGGCTGGAGATCCAGGCCAGCGAGGCCTACGAGCGCTGGCAGGCAGACCGGCGCGCGGGCGGCGTGCCTGGACAGAAGCTCGGGATGCCACCGAAGCCGTACACGCCGCCGGCGGTGCCTGAGGGTGTGATGAACAAGACCGACCCGGACTCGCGGATGATGCGTACCCAGGGTCAGCCGACCGTGCAGGGCTACAACGCGCAGGCCGCAGTCACCCGCGGGCAGATCATCGTCGCCGCCGAGATCGCGGTCGAGAGCCCCGACTTCGGTCATCTTGAAC
Organism: uncultured Solirubrobacterales bacterium; assembly: GCA_963723675.1. Classification (GTDB taxonomy): domain Bacteria; phylum Actinomycetota; class Thermoleophilia; order Solirubrobacterales; family Solirubrobacteraceae; genus Palsa-465. The sequence continues at coordinate 521,970 of CAVRRW010000002.1, forward strand.
CGGCCGTCCGGGCCGCTGTGCGCGAGCTCGGGGATGCGGGTGTCACACAACACCCCGAGACCGTCCTCGCCGATGCGGGCTACTGGCAGACCCGACAGATCGAGAACATCGTCAGCGACGGCATCCAAGTACTGGTCCCGCCCGATGCCGGGCTACGCGAGGACGCCAGACCGGGATGGGAGAAAGGCCCCTACGCGTTCATGCGCCGAGTGCTCGCAACCGAGGCTGGACACGAGGTCTACAAGCACCGCAAAGCCACAGTCGAGCCGGTCTTCGCCCAGAACAAATTCAACCGCGGCTTCCGCCGGTTCCAGCGACGAGGCAGATCCGCGGTGCGCTCGGAGTGGCGCCTGCAGGCAGCAGTCCACAACCTACTCAAGCTCCACAGCCACTGGATCAGCCCGGCGATCGCCTGAGCGATCGGGGTGCGTCCAGTTCCACACTCGGATTCACTCCGATGTCACGGAGAATCAGGCTCGTCGTCCAGACTTTGCCCGACAGCCACGGCGAAACTCAGGTCTCTTGGATCGCGCGTCGAGAGCCTTGCTCTTAGGTTGACGCGTACTTGGCGCGGTCAACGCGATGAGCGCGGCGGCGATCGCGCTCCGCGCTTTCAAGCGACTGCGGACCGGACACATCATGGAGTCGCCTTCCCGGTCGGGGTTCGGCGGGTTTCATGGCCTACAGCCCGCCGAGCAGGTCCCGGAGCGCGTCGGTGTAGGCGTTGAGTGCGGCGCGGCCCTGGCGGGTGAGTGCGATCGAGGTGCGTGATGCTCTCCCGTTGCCGGTCGTCTCGCTGGTCAGGTAGCCGGCGTCCTCGAGCTTGCGCAGGTGCGTGATCAGGTTGCCGGGGGTCAGCTCGAGCATGTCCTGCAGGCGGGTGAAGGAAAGCGTGTCGCCCTCGGGGAGCGCGGCCAGCGTCGCGACGATTCGCAGTCGCGCATCGGCGTGGATCACCGGGTCGAGCGATTCTGTGCCCATCGGTGCTCCTTACGAGCGGCCCAGCCGCTTGCCGGTCGCGGCGGCGTACCCGGCCACCGCGACGAACAGGCCGATCCCGGCTGCCAGCCATGCTGCGCTCGGCCCCAAGAACGCGGCGACGATGCCGCCGGTGATGACCGTGAGCGCGGCGCCGAACTGCGGCCAGTCGGCTTTGCTGGCGGCGATGCCCAGCACGGTGGTGCCGACGATGATCAGCGGCGCCGCGGCCGGGATCACGCCATAGACGATCGCGTGGCTGGCGCCATAGTGCTTCATCGCGCCCTGAAGCACGGGGCTGCCGAGGTAGGAGATCAGGATCGCGGCCCCCTCGAGCTGGCGCTGCCTCACCGACGGCCCGCTGACGCCGGCGGTCGCGCGCTGGTAGACCTTCGCGGCCACGGCGATCGAGACGGCCACCCCCGCGTACACCAGCACGATCGCGCCGGCGCTGGGACCGCTGTAGGGATGCTGTCCGCGCGTCGAGAGCCACAGCGCGCCGTAGCCGACCAGGATCACGCCGCCCATGACCGCCGTGATCCACGGCGGGCTGAGATTGAAATGGCGCTTCGCGTCCCGCTCGGCCTGAGCGAGCACCCTGGCCGCCTCACGGGGATCGAGCGCGTCGCCGTCGTTGGCTGTCGTGGTCTCATCGATGTCGTGTGTTCCTTGCACGGCGCTGCTCCCTCAGTTCGCTTTGTGATGCAAAGCTAACATGCTTTGTCGCCCAAAGTCAAGGCCCCGGGGCGGCGGTTACGCGGGTGTACGGGCCGCCGACTTCCGGGACCTGCCGCCGATGCACGATCAGGCGCCTCAACCCCGGAACTTTGATTTGCACGAGCCGGCGCTCGCGCTGTCAGAATCGATCGCAGACAGCGACGCACGAGGCGATCAGCATGCGAGCATCGGACCCTCCGACACCGCGGTCACAACCCCACCGATGAGCACGCGGCGCAACACCTACACGACCTACAGCATTGGCTGCGCCGGCGTCTGGGGCATCATCCTCCTCCTCGCGCGGCGCCGGGTGGATTCTGAGACCGCGAACACCCTTCGGCTCGTGTGCGGCGGGTGGTGGATGGGATGGACGTCGGCCACCATCGCGCGGATCGGCTTTCCACCGCCCAAGCCGCTAACACCGGCGGCCGAGAAGAGACTCCGCATCGTGTCGAGCGTGCGCGGGCACCGGGCAGTCGCCGATAGGGCTCGATTACAGACGCGCCGCGAAGATGTGAGCAACGGCTCCGCCGCTGAACGCCGTGGTGCTCATCGACTCGATCGTGTGCGGTGCGCTGAAGAGCCGCTCGCCCGCGCCGAGGACGACCGGATGGACAACAAGGTGGTACTCGTCGATCAGCCCGGTCTGGACCAGTGAGCGGGCGAACCGTGCCCCGCCCTGGGCGAGCAGGTATCCGTCGGGGCTCTCCCGCTTGATCCGCGTGATGGCTTCAGTCAGGTCTCGTTCATCGCCTTGGCGAATGGCCCGGAGGCACCCGGCCAATAGCCGGCCCACTCCGCGTAGGTGGCCGCACCCACGAGGTGCGCTCGGGCATTGCTCACGGTCTCGACGACCCAACTGGTGGAGTCATTGGAGCGTCCCGCCGCTTTCCAGTCGCCACTCCCGTCGACTGACGCGACATAGCCGTCGAGCGAGATGGACATCTTCAGGACCAGCGAGGCCATACGCCGCTTCCTTCCAGGTGGATTGACACGAGCTGCGCGGAATAGGACCGGCGACCGCCGCGAAACTCATCGGTCGCGACGCGACAAGGCTCGCTATCGACAGAACCGTCGGCAAACTCGCGATCTCGCCTCCCAGGGCTATTGGTCGCTGGTCTCACCCGCCCTGACAATCGCCGCGCTCTGCGTAGGGACCCGCTTTTGCATCGCCACGGGCATCACGCCGCGGTCGATGAGCGACGTGCTTTGCGCGGATAGCGCGCACGATATTCGGGGGGCGCTGCAGGGCGAGCTAGGCGTGCTCAGGTGCTAACCAGGCGTCCCCGATATTGCAAGCAGTAGAGCAGCAGCCGCGCCGCCGGCGATCGCGTGGCCCGTATCGGGCAGTTGCGGTCATGTCCCATTCGGCCGACCGCGTCGACGCCGGCGTCGACCATCCTCGCTACCCGTCCACGCCTGAAGCGGCAAGGACGTCGCCGTGCCCCTTCGGATGGAAAGCAGCATCGCCGTGTCGATCGGCGGCGTTGCTCCTTCGCAAGGCGCAGCAGGCGCCTGCGGCGGTCGACAGCGCGCTCTCCCACCTCGTGCAGTCCACAACTCTGCCGTCGGCCGGCCGGCCTGCTCGGGTTCGTGGTGGAGCAAGAAGTCCTGCGGTGCTGAGGTTGGTGAGTTCGGTTCGTCAGCCGGCGAGCAGCCCGGCGTCGACCATGCGCACAAGCCGGTCGACGACTTGGTCGCGCTGCCGGTCGGAGAGACCGGTCAGCTGGCCGTCGAGGGCGAGCATGCTGAGCCCGTGTAGCGCTGCCCAGGCGACGAGCGAGGCGTAGCGGCGGGCACGCGGTGGGAGCCGTGCCGCTTGTACGAGCTGCTCGATCTGCCGCTGGAGCAGCTCGAATGGGCCGAGTTGGTCTTCGGTTTCGGTCACGCCCGCGGTCGGCGGATGGTGCGCGTCCTTGGCGGTGAGTCCGGGGCCGGTAAACGCTGTGCGAAACAGTCCGGGCTGGGCTGTGGCGAACTGTATGTAGGCCATGCCGACGAGGTGCAGCCGGCGCTTTGCCGCTTCGAGGCTGCGGTCGGCCGGGTCGACCTCGGCGAGCCGCTGTCGCATGGTGTGGGCGAGCTCGGCGCGGGCTTGATCTGCGACTGTCCGCAGCAGGTCCTCGCGGTTGGCGAAATGGCGATAGGCGGCGTTGTGGGAGACTCCGACCCTCCGCGCGGCCTCTCTGAGAACGAGCGCGTCTGGTCCGCCTTCGCGCGCCAGGGCCACGCCCGCTTCGATCAGCAGCTCGCGCAGGGAGCGACGGCCGGCGGGCGGGCTCGGACCCACGGCTCAGACTCCGGCCCGGGCCGATGTTGACAGTGGTCGCAGAATGTTGGCAAGATGCTCCGTTACCGCTGTCAACCGGAATGGTTTCACGAGTGAGTACTACCGCACCGCGGCGCGGGGCGATTCTTGCTGCCGTCTGCCTGTCGGTTCTTGCGATCAACATCGACACGACGATCATCAACGTCGCGCTGCCCTCGCTGACCCGGGAGCTGGGCGCGGGGACGACCGATCTGCAGTGGATCGTGGACGGCTACAGCCTGTCGTTCGCGGCGCTGGTGCTGGCCGCGGGCAGTCTCGGGGACCGGTACGGCCGCCGGCCGGCGCTATTGGTCGGCCTGGTCGGCTTTGCGATCGCGAGCGCGGTCGGGGCGCTGTGCGCCAGTCCCGGCCAGCTGATCGCCGTGCGGTTCGTGATGGGCACGTTCGCCGCACTGATCTTCCCGACCACGCTGTCGGTGATCACCAACACCTTCCCGGACCGCAAGGAGCGAGCCGGAGCGGTCGGGGCGTGGGGCGCGGTCGCGGGACTGGGGGTGGCGGTCGGGCCGGTGCTGGGCGGACTGCTGCTCAAGGAGTTCAGCTGGCCGAGCGTGTTCCTGGCGCTGGTGCCCGTGGCCCTGGTCGCCGCCGGGGTTGTGTTCCTGTTGGTCCCCGAGTCGCGGGACCCGGCCACGCCACGGGTGGACCGGCCCGGGCTGCTGACCGCCAGCGTCACGGTCGGATCGCTGGTCTACACGATCATCGAGGCGCCCAGCCGGGGGTGGGCATCGACCCCGACGTTTGTCGGCTTCGCGATCGCCATCCTCAGCGGCATCGCGTTCGTGCTGATCGAGCGCGACAGCCCCCACCCGATGCTCGACGTGACGCTGTTTTCCGAGCGGGCGTTCTCTGCGGCCAGCGGGTCGGTGACGGTGGCGTTCTTCTCCCTGTTCGGGTTCATCTTCCTGATCACGCAGTACTTTCAGTTCATCCGCGGCTACGGCACCCTGTCGACCGGGGTGCGTATCCTGCCCGTGGCGCTCAGCCTCGGCGCCTTCTCCGTCCTGGGCGCCAATCTCGCCGGCCGCCTGGGCACCCGGGTGATCGTCTGCGCCGGCCTGGCGCTCCTGGCTGGGTCGTTTCTGTGGATCGCGCAGGTGTCGGCCACGATCCCGTACACGATCATCGTGATCCAGATGCTGATGATGGGAGCGGGAATCGGGTCGATCTCCACGCCCGCCACCGAGTCGATCCTCAGCGTCCTGCCGCCCGCCAAGGCCGGCGTCGGCTCCGCTGTCAATGACGCCACCCGCGAGACCGGGGGCACGCTCGGCGTTGCGGTCATCGGCAGCGTCTACACCTCGCTATACACCTCCCAGCTGGCGACGGGCGCACGCGACCTTCCGCACTCGGCGCTGGAGCTCGCCAAGAGCTCGGTGGGAGCCGGCTACGCCGTCGCGCGCAACGCGCCCGCACCGATCCGCCACCACCTGCTCGCAGACGTCCAGGGAGCGTTCCTGACCGGTCTTCACGCCGGCTGCTACGTCGCCGCGGGCGTCTGCGCGCTGGGGCTCGTGGTCGCGCTCGCGCTGCCCGGCGCCCCGCCGTCCACTCCCCTGGTGCCCGCAGCACCGGCCATCGAGTAACCAGATGATCATCACCGCACCGTCCCGCTCGAGGCAGCGCAGCACCAACCGCAATCCTCTCCCGGCGCCCGCCGCTGATCGTCGTCTCGTGGAGGGCATGGCGTGGTCCAGGCCGGCAGCAGCGCGCTGATCACCGGCGCCAGCGGCGGCATCGGCGAGCAGTTCGCCCGCCAACTCGCCACGGCCCACGGTCCGGAGCGATGACTTTTGGCTCTCCCCGAGTCAGAACCCAGAATCCGACGATCAGGAGGGACGCATGCTCCTAGAGGGAAAGAACGCGGTGATCTACGGCGGCGGGGGGTCGATCGGCGGCGGGGTCGCACGCGGGTTCGCGCGCGAAGGCGCCACGGTCCATCTGGCCGGCCGAACGCCGGCGAGCCTCGACGCCGTAGCCGCGCAGATCCGCTCGGCCGGCGGTCGCGCCGAGACCGCGCAACTCGACGCCCTTGACGAACGGTCGGTCGACGCGCACGCCGACACCGTTGCGCAAACGGCCGGGAGCCTTGACATCTCGTTGAACGTCATGTCTCAGCGGGACGTCCAGGGCACGCCACTGGCCGAGATGTCACTCGAGGATTTCGAGCGTCCCGTCAGGACGTCGGTGAGGACCACGTTCTTGACCGCGAGGGCCGCGGCGCGCCAGATGATCAAGCAGCGATCCGGCGTGATCCTGATGTTCGGCGGCTACGGCGATCCGCTGCCGCGACTCGGGGGCCTGCAGGTCGCCTTCGGTGCGCTGGAGTCCTTGCGGCGCAACCTGGCCTGCGAGCTTGGTCCGTACGGGATCCGGGTGGTGACGCTGCAGACCGCCGGCGTGCCCGAGACGATTCCCGAGAGCTTCTCGGGCCGCGACAAGATCACCGAGCAGATCGAGGCTCGGACGATGCTGGGACGAGCCGCGACCCTCGAGGATGTCGGCAACGCGGCCGTCTTCGCCGCCTCGGAAATGGCTCGTACGATCACGGCCGCGTCGCTCAACATCACCTGTGGCGCGCAGGTCGACTAGCTCAGGATCTACAGTTAGCGAGCGAGCCTCATACCGCCGAGCGGTTGCGCGGAGGGCTTCGGTGAATCTGAGACGGGGTGGCGGTCGGGTATGAGCCTCGCTCGCGGGGGCGCTCCCTGCGGAGCGCGGGCGCGGGCTGGTGGCCACGGTTAGCCTTCGTTCTAGCTGTGGAGCCCTCGAAGGGCTAACGACCTTGCGATCGTCAGGAGACCGCCCGTGGCCACGATCTCAAGCCTACTCGCCGATCACGTGACCCTTGAGGTCCGGTCTGTCGACCGGCTGTTCTTGCAGGGGTACGTGCCCCGGTTGCAGACGCAGGGGCAGGTGATCCGGTTCTTGTTGGATCGGGGGTTCCCGATCCCGTCGCCGGCCGTTCTGGGGAAGATCGGCCGCGAGTACGTCGCCGCGATCAACCGGTTCATCGAGGAGCGTGAGATCCCGGTCGTGCGGTTCGTCAAGGGCGATGTGAAAGAGGAGATCGCTCGCGAGCACTTCAAGCGCGCCGAGCGCGACGGGCGCTTCGGGGTCGTGATGGTCGGCGTCTGCCAGGAGAAGACCTCGGTCTGGCGTGGCTGGCGCGACGGCGGCTCGGATGGCCATCCGCACTTCGAGTACCGCCGTCAGTCGGTGTTTCCGAACAACTACTACTTCTACATCCGCGATCCGGAGTGGGGGCCGTCGTTCATCAAGACGACCGCATATGCGCCGTTCTCAGTGTGGCTCTACCTGAACGGGAACGAGTGGGCCAAGCAGCGGGCCGTCGGGCAAGGTCTGGACTTTGGGGCGTTGGACAACGGGTTCGCTGCCTGCGAGGACCCAGCGGCGCTGGCGGAGATCTGCCAGCGGCTATGTGCCGCCGACGTGCGAGCGTTCTTCGAGCGCTGGCAGGCCCAGTTGCCGTCGCCGTTCACGGTCGAGGATCGTCAGCGAGCCTATGGCTATGACCTCGCGTTCCGGCAGCTTGAGATCTCCGACACCCGCGTGTTCGACCGTCCCGCTGCCGGCCGTGCCTGGTTTGAGAAAACGCTGCCCGACCAGCTCACGCTCGGGCGCCCTGACCAGGTCGCTGTCGTGTTCGGCCGCCGCGTCTCCCGCCAGACCCCGGGCCGGTTCCACACCAAGATCATCAACCGCGGTGTGGAGGCGGCGATCCAGGTCCACTACCGCGCCTCGAAGGTCAAGCAGTACTTCAAAGAGGGCCGTGCCCTGCGGACTGAGACCACCGTCAACGACACCCACGACTTCGGGATCGGCCGCCGGCTCACCCCCGAGAACTGGGACGCGCTGATCCGGATCGGACACGAGGTCAACCAGCGGCTGCTCGACCACCAGCTTGACGCGTGCCAATGCGCGCCAGACGCCACGACGCTCGAGCGCGTGGTGCTGCCATCCAACCACGATGGCCTACCCGCCCCCGGATTACGGTTCGGCGAGCGGCGCACGATGGCGCTGCTCGCCTGCCTGTGCTGCTACCAGCACCTGTTCGCCGGCCTGACGAACCGCTCGCTGCGCGAGCTCATCAACGGGATCATCCCCGGCTACACCGCGCGGCAAATGACCTACGACCTGCGCCGCCTCAGGCGCAAAGGATTCATCCAACGGATCCCCCGCTCTCACCGCTACCAGCTGACCAGCGAGGGACGCCGCCTGGCCGTCTTCTTCACCAAGACCTACACCCGGATCGTCAACCCATCCCTCGCCGGACTCGACCCGGCCCTGCCCGACCACATCGCCGCGCGAACACCGCTCGCCGCGTCCTGGCGAGCATTCGAGCACGCCCTCCAGGACCGCATCACCGCCACCGCAATCAAGGCCTGAAAAGATGACTCGTCCGTGAACGCTTCAACGACCAAGCGGAGCTAGCCCGCCCGCCGCCTGAACAACCCGCCGGCGAGCGCCATCGATGCGGCGATCAGCCCGATGCTCCAGGCGATCGCGTGCCATTCACTCGCGCCCGCGGAGTGGCCGCCGAGCAGCGCGCGCATCGTGTCGGCGATCGCGGTGGCCGGCTGGTTTGCGGCAAAGCCCTGCAACACCGGCGGCATCGTGTGGATCGGGACGAAGGCGCTGCTGGGGTAGGGAAGGAAGCTGACCAGGAACGTGATGCCCTGAGCGGCCTCCGGTGAACGAACGACGATCCCGATCGCCGCCGCAAACCACGACAGGGCGAGCACGTACAGCGCCAGGACACCGATTGTGGCGAGCCAGTCTGCGGGATCGCCGTGCGGCCGAAAGCCGATCGCCACGGCGACCGCGAACACCAGCGCGGACGAGAGCAGGTTGCGGACCACGCTGGCCACGACGTGGCCGTTGATCAGCGCCTCGCCGCGGACGTCGAGCGAGCGGAAGCGGTCGATGATCCCGGTGCTGAGGTCGTGCGCCACGCTCACGCCGGTCGTCGCGGCCCCGAACCCGACGCACACAAGCAGCACGCCCGGGACGACGTAGTCCACGTATCGGCTGCCGGTGTGGATCGCCCCGCCGAACAGGTAGACGAACATCAGCATCAGCATGATCGGCAGCGCGAACGCCGTGGTCAGGCCCTCGACGTTGCGCAGCGTCAGCCGCAACGAGCGGACGATCATCGTCCGTGCCTCGGTCCAGATCCGGCGGTTGGGCTCGCGGCCGCGCCGGTCGATGGGAATCGCGTATGCGTGATCAGACATTGGTGGTCTCGATTTCGGTCGCGTCTGCGTCGTGTCCGGTCAGGGTCATGAAGACGTCGTCGAGGCTCGCCTGCTGCAGCGAGAAGCGGGTGACCCCGGCGCGCTCCGGGTCGATCTCGTCCAGCAACCGGCGGATGTCCGCGGCACCGCCCTCGGTGGCGACTCCGACGGTCAGCGTCGAGCGATCCATCCGCGTCGCTCGGGCGCCGAGGCGGCGGCCGACCGTGTCGAACGCGGTCGCGTCGGCGAGCTGCAAGTCCAGGCGCTGACCGGCAACCTGCCGCTTGAGCTCGTCGGCGGTGCCTTCGGCGACGATCCTCCCGCCATCGAGCACGGCGACGCGGTCGGCGAGCGCGTCCGCCTCGTCGAGGTACTGCGTGGTCAAGAAGACGGTGACGCCGGACGCGGTGAGGCCGCTCACGACCTCCCACGTCGCCTGTCGGCTTCGGGGGTCAAGCCCCGTGGTCGGCTCATCGAGGAACAGCACTTCCGGGCGGCCGATCAGGCTCGCCGCCAGGTCGAGCCGGCGCCGCATGCCGCCGGAGTAGGTGGCGACGCGACGGTCCGCAGCCCCAACCAGATCGAACTGCGCCAGCAGCTCATTCGCGCAGGCTCGCGCGCCGGACGCCGGCATCGCCAGCAGCCGGCCGATCATCTCGAGGTTCTCGCGCGCGGTTTGCGGCTCGTCGACCGCGGCGTACTGCCCGGTGAGGCTGATCCGCCTACGCACCTCCCGGCGCTCGGCGACTGCGTCGTGGCCGGCGACTCGTGCGCGCCCCTCGTCGGGCGCCAGCAGCGTCGCCAGGATCCGCATGGTCGTCGTCTTGCCCGCGCCGTTGGGGCCAAGCAGCGCGAACACGCTGCCGCGCGGGACGCGAAGGTCGATCCCGTCCAGCACGCGTCCCGACGCGTAGGACTTCCCGAGCCGATCGGCTTCGATTGCGAGTTCGTCGAACATTGTCTTTCCTCGGTCGATGGATAAACTGCGTATCACGTACGCGCTTCTGCGTAGACAATACGCAGTTTTCGTATGGCCTGTCAACTGCGGAGCTGTAATCCGTGAGCACCGACCGCGACCATCGAGATCCCCTCAGCCCGCCGGAACAGCCGGAACAAGAGCGGGTCGGCTCGCCGATCCCTCCGAGCATCGAGCTCGCCTGGGGCCTTCGCGACGCCGGCACCCGCGGACCCAAGCGCGCACTGACGCTCGCGCGGATCGTGCAGGCGGGGATCAAGATCGCGGCTGCGAAAGGACTCGACGCGTTGTCGATGGCGCGGGTCGCCAAGGAGCTCGGCGTCGGCACGATGTCGCTGTATCGCTATGTTGCGGCCAAGGACGAGCTGCTGACGCTGATGGTCGACACTGCGCTCGGCGCTCAGAACAAGCCCCCGGGCGTCGATGAGAACTGGCGCGCGGGCCTGACCTGGTGGGCGACGGGAGTGCGCGAGGCCTACCGCCACCACCCGTGGTCGCTCGAGGTCCCGATCACCGCTCCCCCGTTGGGTCCCAACAACGTCGCCTGGCTCGAAGCGGCGCTCGAGTCGCTCGCGACGACGCCGTTGTCCGAGCAGCAGAAGCTCTCGGTGGTGCTGCTGGTCAGCGGATTCGTGCGAAATGAGGCGACGCTCACCGCCGACATCGCCGCGGCGGCAGCGGGGGAACAGGTGATGCCCGGTTACGGCGCCGTCCTCGGCCGGCTGATCGACCCGGCGGGTTTCCCGGCGCTGCACCGCGCGATCGCCTCGGGGGCGCTCGATGACGACGATGACCTGGACAGCGAGTTCGCGTTCGGTCTCGAGAGGATCCTCGACGGTGTCGAGGTCCTGATCGCCCGGACGCGGTCGGGTCGCCGACGCTGAGCAGCCGGCGACGCTTGCCGGCTCGGGTATGCCGTGCTACGTTGGTTCGCGGCCCTTCCGGGCCTCTGTATGCGTGACGCTCGCTGACATTCGCTTCTAACCCGCGGCCGGTCCCATCGACCTGGCCGACGCGGATGTCCGTGGTTTATGTCACTGGAGCTTGCGGAAGGAGTCACCACTTGCCGTCGACCTTGCTTCTGCCGCAACTCGCCGACGCAGGTGATCGCCGCCAGACGGTGCGCCAGACGATCCTCGACCGCGTGGGGGTGACCGCGGCGAATGCCGCGCTCGACCACTGGTCAGGCGCGCTCGCCGCCGGCGACCTCAACGCGGTGCAGTCGCGTGCCGAGGCGCTCGAGCGCTGGCTGGCGCTCGGCGGGGCCGACGTCGATGCGCGGCTGCAGCGGGCGGTCGCGGAGCTGGGGCTGAAGACGGCGTTCCTCGACCGGCCGCTCGGTGCGCTGTCGGGAGGGCAGGCGGCAAGGGCGGCCTCGCGGCGCTCAAGGTGGCCCGCTTCGACGTCGTTCTGCTCGACGAGCCCAGCAACCATCTGGATGCCGATGGCCTTCACCGGCTTGGCGCGCTGTTGCGGGCGCGGCCCGGCGGGATCGTGATGGTCTCCCGCGATCGCGCGCTGCTCACGGAGTCGATCAGCGAGATCTTCGAGCTCGATCGCCGCACCGGCAAGGCGACCCGATATCGGGGCGGATGGGGTACTTATCAGCGCGATCGTGCCGCGGCGCGGGAGCGGGCTCAGGTCGAGCGCGAGCAAGCGCTCCAGCGCCGCGAGCAGCTCCTGGCCGCCGAACGCGAGACCCGCCGGCGTGCCGCGGCGAGCCACAGCCGAGCGGGCACGCGGTCGCACGACAGCGACAAGCAATCGCGCGAGTGGGTGAGGATGCGCGCCGAGGAGATGGCCGGCCGGGCGCGGAAGATGGGCAGCCGGGCGCGACGCGGCGAAATCCCCGAGGCGCCCTGGGAGGACCCGGCCCTGCGGCTTGTGCTGACGAGAGCGCAGCGGCGGCGGGCGTGGGTGCTCGCGCTCGAGGGCGTGCTGCTGCGCCGCGGCGACTGGGCACTGGGGCCGCTCGAGTTCGCGGTCGCCCAGGGCGACCGGATCCTGATCAGCGGGCCGAACGGGAGCGGCAAGTCGACGCTGCTCGCCGCCCTGGCCGGCCGGATCGAGCCCGCCCGCGGTAGCCGTCGCGTCGCGCCCGGTGCGGTGATCGCCCAGATCGGTAGGTGCGGGAGGCGTTGAGCGGACGGGGGACGCTCGGCGACCAGGTACGCGTGCTCACCGATCTCGAAGAGTCGGCGGCCCGTACCGCATTGGCGGCGTTCGGCCTGGGAGCCGATCTCGCCACGCGCAGCGCCGCGACCCTGTCTCCGGGCGAGCGGACCCGCGCGGAGCTGACCGTGCTCGCGCACCGGCGCGCGACGTGCCTGCTGCTCGACGAGCCCACCAACCATCTCGACACGGAGTCGCTGGAGGCGCTGGAGGCGGCACTGAAGCGTTGGCCGGGCGCGTTGGTCGTCGCCACGCACGATCGCCAGCTCCGTCGCAACCTTCGGCTGACGCGCGAGGTGGCCTTGGGGTGACCGCCGGGCCGGTGGCGGTCACCCCCGGTCTCTCGTCTGATGATCAGCCGCGCCGGTACTTGGCGACGGCCAGTGGCACGAACACGGCGATGATCGCCAGCGTCCAGAGCAGCGCCCGGATCACGAAGTACGACGTGGGATGTCCGAGCAGGGTCTGGGCATGCGGTCCGAGCGTCAGCGATCGAACCGAGTCGACCATGTATGTGAGCGGCTGGTGTGAGGCGAACACCTGCAGCCAGCCGGGCATCGAGCTGACCGGCACATACGCGCTCGACACGAACGCGAGCGGGAACACGATCATCCCCATGCCCTGTGCCGCCTGCGCGTTGCCCGCGAACAGGCCCATGGTGATGAACATCCACTCGAACGCGAATCCGAACAGGATCACCAACCCGAATGCGACCAGCCCGTCGACCGCCGAGCCGTGCAGGCGAAAGCCCACCGCGAACGCGATTGCCGTTGTGAAGGCGGTGCCCCACGCGAGGATCGCGGTGTCGGCCGCGACCCTGGCGGTGAGCACGGAGCTACGCGGGATCGGCAGCGAACGCAGCCGGTCGATGAACCCCTGCTCGAGGTCCTCAGCCATCGCGGACGCGCTGCCGATGCCCGCGAACAGGACGCCCGTGGCGATGAACCCGGGCACCAGGTAATCGACGTAGCTCATGCCGGCGATGTGGATCGCGCCGCCGAACATGTAGCGGTAGATCAGGAAGAACAGGGACATCTGGATCGTGGCGAGCACGATCAGCTGGGGCGTGCGCACGTAGCGCAGGAGCGCGCGGCGGGTGACCGTCACGGTGCTCTTCGCGAGCCCCGTGCGCCCGCCACGCGGCGACGCCGCGCGCTGGTCGAGTGCCGGAGCGATTGTTGTCATGGGGTCGTGCCCTTTCGGCTAGGCCGCGTCGGCGGCGCTTGTGTCGTTGGTGTCTGTGCGGTGGCCGGTGAGGGCGAGGAACACCTCGTCGAGGTTGGGCTGGCGCATCGCGATGTCACCGATCTCGACGCCGCCGGCGTGGACCGAACGCAGGGCGGTCATCAGGCCCTCGCCGCTGGAATCGACGCGGACGCTCACGCGCCGCGTGGTCTCGTCGACTTGGGCAACGCCGCGATCGAGGCGGCCGAGCATCTCCGCGACCGCAGCCAGATCGTCGCGCTCGCGGACGTGCACCTCGACGACGTTGCCGCCGATCCGGCCCTTGAGCTCCGCCGGCGTGCCCGCCGCGACCGTCCGGCCGTGATCCACGATCACGACCCGGCTCGCGAGGTGGTCGGCCTCGTCGAGGTACTGAGTGGTCAACAGCACGTCCGTGCCGTCCTCGACCAGGCCCCGGATCGCCTCCCACAGCTCGCTGCGGCTGCGCGGGTCAAGGCCGGTGGTGGGCTCGTCGAGCAATAGCAGGCGAGGCGCGCCGGCGAGGCTCGCGCCGAGGTCGAGCCGACGGCGCATCCCGCCCGAATACGTCCGCGCGAGCCGGTCGGCGTCCTGTGTCAGCCCGAGCTGCTGGAGCACCGCCGCGGCGCGCGCCTTGGCGGCGCGGCGGCTGTGTCCGAACAGGGTGCCCACCATCTCGAGGTTCTCTCGGCCGGTCATCGCCGGCTCGACCGCGGCGAACTGGCCCGCCAGGCCAATCGCTCGCCGGACCGCGTCGGGCTCCTTGCGGACGTCGTGGCCCGCGACCCGCAGCGTTCCCTCGTCGAGCGCCAGCAGCGTCGCCACCGCGCGCACGAATGTCGTTTTGCCGGCTCCGTTGGGCCCGAGCACGGCGACCACCTGCCCGGCGTCGGCGACCAGGTCCAGGCCGTCGAGCGCGGTGGTCTTGCCATATCGCTTCCTGAGGCCGTGGGCCTCGATCGTCGGTGTCATCTAGCTGTCCTCCTGGTATCGGTGTCGGTGTTGGGATTGGGGATGGGATCGGGGGCGGGGACGAACGCGGCCGCGATCTCACGCAGCCACTGCTCGCTCCAGGTCAGGCGCCCTTCGCGCAGGTCGGCGATCACGGCGCGAATCCAGTCCAGCTCGGCCCCCACGACCGCCCTGCGGCACTCCTCCTCCAAGAGGAACAGGCGCGGCAGGCCGGGAGGGGCGCTTGCCAGCGCCGATTTGGTGTCGGCGAGCGTTGCCGCGAGCTCCTTCGCGCGCAGCTCGAGCGAGGCCTGCGCCTCCTCGGGCGGCAGCCCGAACAGGATCGAAACTGCCGCGAGAAACTCGGGATATTCGTTGCCGGTGCCGCCGAGCATCTCGCGCAGCCACTCGCGCGCGACCTCGCGGCCGGTCTCGGTGACGGCGTACACGACCCGGTCGGGATAGCCCTCGCTCCGGAGCGTCTCGGACACCTCGACCAGGCCGTGACGGACTAGCCGATCGATCATCTGATACAGGCTGGACCGCGTCCGAACGTTCACCACGCGGTCCTTGCCCTGTGCCTCGATCAGCTTCTGCATCCGGTAGACGTGCATCGGGGAGTCGACCAGCAGCCAGAGCACGATCAGGCCAAGCGAAGAGCGGCGCGGGGTGGGGCGGGATCGCGGCATGGCGAGGATCGTACTAGTCAAATTATAACTAGTCAAGTTATGGCGTACGACGTGCCTTCCGTGCAGGTTGGCAGCGTCGGGCAGGCCAACAACAATGTCCCGGCATGACGGAATCGAACGTCGCTTCTCGATGCGCCCTCGTGGCCTGGGAGCAATCGTGATCCCGGTTCGCCGTCACCTTGAGCGGCGAGCCGGATGGATCACCCGCCTGTGGGCGGGCAGCGGCGCGGTCGCGGTAGTGCCGTTCGGCTTCGGCCTGCTGTTCGGGGACCTGCTGAGCTCGTCGAACTATCCGCCGCTGAACGCCGCCTATCCGCGGCTGCGGACGTACTTTTTGAGCAACGGCTCGGAGGTTCGGGTGCTGGCGTTCTTTCACCTGCTGGCGGCGCTGGCGTTGCTGTGCTTCGGCGGCTTCTTGTATGACTGGCTCCGAGGCGCGGAGTTGCCGGGGCCGCGCCTCGCGACGCTCGCGCTCGTCGGCGGGACGACCGCCGCTGCGTTCCTGCTGCTATCGGCGCTGACCTACCGGGTCCTGGCCGAGCCAGAGGTGGCCCGTGATCCGGCGCTCGCTCGCGCGCTGGTGGTGGTCTCCTGCCTCGCCGGGGGTCCGGCGATCGCGGTTCCGTTGACCCTTCCGATCGGGGCCGGGACTGCCGTGGCGCTGCGGGGCTCGGAGCTTGCGCGCTGGACGGCGTGGCTTGGAATCCCGGCGGCGCTGATATCGCTGATCTCGGCCACCACGTTGCTCGGGCCGATGAACAACACCTCCGCCACGTACGGCATCCTGCTCCTCGCCGCCGTGCTCGGGCTGGTGTGGATCTTTGCCACGAGCCTCCTGCTGGCGGCTCGACCGTCGCACGATTGACGCCGATCGGCGTGGGGTGTCACGGCCGGGCCGCGCTGTCACGGCGGGGGCGTGGTGTCACGGCGGGGGCGTGGTGTCACGGCGGGGGCGTGGTGTCACGGCGGGAGGATCAGCAGCCCGCCGGCGCCGAATGCGGCGGCGAGATATCCGGCACCGGGCGCGCCCATCTCGAGGACGCTGACCGCGAGCACGACGAGGAGCACATCGAGCACCCCGACCACCAGATATTCAGCCCCAGCACGGCGACCACCGCGGCGAGACCAGGATCCTCGCGCAGCGCGATCAGGCGGCCGCACCCGGGCCACACGCTCTTGATCAAACCTGCTGGTAGGTGAGGATCAGGACACCGTCGCCCACGGTCCGGGTGCCGGCGAGCCGCAGGCGGTGCTTGTCGGTGGTCTCGCCGAACAGGCGCTTGCCGTCCCCCAGGAGGACCGGGAACACCATCAGCCGCAGCTCGTCGACGAGGCCGTGCTCGATCAGTGTCTGCGCGAGCCGTGCGCTGCCGGCGATCAGAATCACTCCGTCGACGTCCTGCTTGAGCTGTGACACCTCCGTGACGACATCGCCTCCAAGCACGGTGGAGTTGTTCCACTCGGCCCGCTCGAGCGTCGAGGAGACAACGTACTTGGGCATGCCGTTCATCTTGTCGGCGAACTCACCCTCCATCTGCGGCCATGCCGCGGCGAACCCCTGGTAGGTCACGCGCCCGAGCAGCTGCGCTTCGGCCTCGGCGAGCTCGTCGATCTTGAACTGGTCGCCCTCGGCTCCGCGGTTGAAGTCAAACGTCCATCCTCCGTGCTTGAAGTTCTCCGCCCCACCGGGGTCCTCCATGACGCCGTCCAGCGAGACGAACTCCGTCACGACGATCCTTCCCATGGTCTGCTCCTGATAGTTGCCGCCTATCTGTTCTCACGGTAGACCGGCCGCGGGTGCACGACTCATCGGCGATGAGTCAAGCAACGGCACGAGCGGGTGGGGCGGGAGCGGGAGCGCCGGAGTGCTCAGGCGATCGCGACGGGCGCGAGCGCGGGCTCGGGCGTATCGCGACGGGCGCGAGCGCGGGCTCGGGCGTATCGCGACTGGCGCGAGCGCGGGCTCAAGCAAACGCGACCGGCGCGACCTGGTCGGCAATCCGGCTGACCGCGGTGGTAAGAGCCCCTCTGGCGAGCAGCGCGTCTGTGGCGTGAGCAAGGATCCGTCCCCTCAGGCCGCTGCCGGAGACGGCCACGGAAGCGCGGACCTCGCTGCCGTCGTTGATCTCGACCGCGTGGTATTCGACGTCGAGGCGAATCGGGCCCTTGGCAGTCAGCGCGAGCCGGCCGTCTTCAGCCTCGGCCACGTCTACATCGAAGTGGACCGAAGGTCCCCCCAGCGCGCCGCGGACGCGCACCTTGTCGCCCGCGATCAGCCGCTGCCCCTCAAAGTCGACCAGTTCGAACGGGATCGGTGCCCAGCGGGCGATGGCGTCCGGGTCGGTCAGGACAGTGAGGACCCGATCGGGAGGCCCCGGAGTTCGAGTCTTTGCCGTCCAAGTCGCCACGACACAACTTTCTCGGATCTGTCGGACGATTGGCGTGACATTTACCACGCAGAGCGAGAGGTGAGTGGCGGCTCAACCTGAGGCGGCGCGGCACCGTGGGCCATCGTTGCCCCGGTTGACTCATGCGGTGGGCGTTCTTTGGCCTGGTCGGCTCACGCCGGTGGGCACCTCATTGCCCGGTCCGTTCAGGAACTGGGCCGCATCATCTGGAAGATGTGCTCGACGATCGCGTAGTCGCCCGGCCCGCCGCATCGTGCGATCGGGTGCAGCGACGCGGTGTCGACCGCCGGCCCGACGATGTGGCGCTCGTCCAAGTGCACGCCCACCACCTGACCGATCACGAGGTGCTGGTCGAACGTCCTGCCCCCCAGGTCGCGCAGCTCGAGGTGATGGACCACCTTGCATTCCATCGCACACGGACTGTCCGCCACGCGGGGCACCGCCACGACGCGACATGGGGCCATCTTCAGCCCGGCCCGCTCGAACTCGCTCTTGCCGCGCGGCAGCGGCGCCGACGTCTCGTTCATCGCCTCGCGGAGGTCGTAGGTCACGAGATTCCAGACGAACTCGCGAATCTCTGTCGCAAACGTCGACGAGTCCTTCGCCCCCCGGCTCGAGAACGCCAGCATCGGCGGCGCCTCCGCAACCGCGTTGAAGAAGCTGTACGGCGCCAGGTTGATACGTCCATCGCCACTGGTCGTCGAGATCCACCCGATCGGCCGCGGCGCGACCAGCGACTTAAATGGGTCGTGCGGTAGCAACGTCCGATCGCGCTTCCCCGGCTCGTAGAAGATCATGGCCGCCACGCTATCGACCTCGCCAGCCCTCAAGCGGCAGGCTTCATTCGTCGGACGAGGCGGCTTGGTCCTCGAGCTTCTCGCGCAGGTACTCGGCCTTGTCCGCGCGGCGCTGGTGCGTGCGCTGCTCGATTGGTGCCTCTGCCTCGTCGGCAAGTTCGGCCTCACGCCGGGCGCGACGCGACTCGAGCTCCCGCAGCCGGGCGTTGTCAGTGTCGTCGGGCATCTGTCGTCTTCTGATCGCCGCCGTCAGTATCGCCGGTATCGGTCGTCTCGTGACGTCGCTGGTGTCGTGATTCAGTCGCTCGTGTCGTGAATTCATCCTCCGCCATATCCGGAGGCTTCCCCAGAAGCCGCTCACGCCACGCGAGCGAGTCAGTCGGGAAGCAGCGGCACCCACACCCCCGGGTCGTGGCCGACGAGCGCGCCGCGCGTGATCGCCCCGTTTCCGAATCGGTCGCGCACGCGGTCGAGCGTGGAATCGAGGTTGCGAGCCCGATCAAGCGGCAGCAGCAGTTGAATCGGGCCCTGGTCGGCGAGGTTTGCCAGCGCGATGCCGATGAGCGTGCAGCCACGCCGCTCGATCGTCGGCATCGACATCTTCAGCAGTCCAGTTGCGGTCATCAGGATCGTGGGTGTATGGGCGGTGGGCTCGGGCAACGTGTGCGAGCGCGTGGCTCGGGTGAAATCCTCAAATCGCAGCCGCAGCACGACGGTCCGGCACACGCGCTGCGCCGCCCGGAGCCGACGGGTCACCCGATCCACCAGCGCCATCAGCGCCGTCGCCAGCTCGGCGCCGGATCTGCGTCGCCGCCCCAGCGCCCGCTGAGCACCGATCGAGCGTCGTCGTCGCCGGATCTGTACCGGACGCGGGTCGCAGTTGCGCGCGAGGGCGTGGATGTGCCGACCCGACGCGCGACCGAGCATCGAGACGAGCGTCGGCTCGCTCAGCGCAGCCACCGCGCCGACGGTCTCGATCCCGTGCGAACGCAGCTTGCCGGCGGTCGCCCTGCCGACGCCCCATAGCCGCTCGATGGGGAGGGGATGCAGGAACTCCAGCTCCAGGCTGGGCGGCACCAACAACAGCCCGTCGGGCTTGGCCACGCCGCTTGCGACCTTCGCCAGAAACTTGGTCCGCGCGACTCCGACCGTGATCGGCAGGCCGACCTGCTCGCGGATCTCGCGCCGCAGCTTCACGGCGATCTCGATCGGGGTGCCGGAGATCCGATCGAGCCCACGGACGTCGAGGAATGCCTCGTCGATCGAGATGCCCTCGACGAGCGGCGAGGTTTGCTCGAACACGCTGAACACCGCCTTGCTCGCGTCGCTGTAGGCCGACATCCGCGGCGAGACAACCGCCGCGTGAGGGCATAGTCGCCGCGCCTGCGCGCCGCCCATCGCCGTCCGCACGCCATACGCCTTTGCCTCATAGCTCGCTGCAAGAACCACCCCCGCGCCGACGATGACCGGGCGGCCGCGAAGCCGCCGATCATCGCGCTGCTCAACCGACGCATAGAACGAGTCAAGGTCCGCATGAAGAATCGTGGCGGTGACGGAATGCACACGAACATATGTTCGCACGCATCCCGGACGGAAACCCGGCCACCATCCCGGACGGAAAAACCGGCAATGGTTATCGAATGAGAGTGGCTACCGTGAGTGGCTACCGAGAGTGGCTACCGGGAGTGGCTACCGGGAGTGGCTACCGAGAGTCACGCTCGGCGAGCCGCTCGGCCAGCCGACTGTGGCGCCTACCGGTGTCCGGGGTTCGCGCGGCGCGCGCGATCACGTCGCGGGTGCCGACGATCACGGTCGCCAGCGTCGCGCGCGTGACGGCGGTGTAGAGCATTTCCCTGCGCAGGAAGAATGCGCCGCCCGCCGGGTGCGCGACGATCACGGCGACCGGCAGCTCGATCCCCTGCCCCCGATGAACCGAGCACGCGTAGGCGAGCCGCAGCCGGTCGGACTCCTCCGGGGGCAACCGGAACACGGTCTCCTCCGCGCTCAAGATCAGCGCCGGATCGTCATCTTCGTCTGCCCCCGAGACCTCGTCGAGCAGGCGCAGCAGCGTTCCGTTCATGAGGCCGAGCTCGTGGAGATTGCGTCCGGTCATCATCAGCTTGTCGCCGATTCGCAGGCGGCCGCCTCGGACCGGCTGCCCGTGTGGGTTGAGCACGTCGCGGAGCGCCGTGTTGAGCGCATCGATGCCGAGCTCGCCCCGATACACCGGAGCGAACACCTGGATATCCCGCACGGGATCCACGCCATAGTGCGAAGGCAGCCGCCCACTGACCAGCGAGACGATCTCCTCGCGGGCTGCCTGCGGGTTTGCCCGCTCGATCAGGAACAGGTCCCGGCGCATCGCCGCCGAGGCAGCGAAGTCCGGCCCCTCACCCCGCCTGATCGCGTGTGCGCCCTGGACGATCATGCTCCCGGCCGCTTGGCGGAAGATGTGGGTGAGGCGGGTCGTCGGCACCGCCCCCGACGAGACCAGCTCCGCGAACGGCTTGCCGGCGCCGACCGGCGCGAGCTGGTCGGCGTCGCCGACGAGCACCACGTGCGCCCTCGGTCCGATCGCGCGAAACAACGTGACCAGCAGCTCGAGATTGGCCATCGACGTCTCGTCGACGATCAGCAGGTCGCATGCGAGCGGATCGTCCTCGTCGTGCGTGGGACCCTCGCCCGGGATCCAGCCGAGCGCGGAGTGGACCGTCTTTGCACGGACGCCGCTCGCCTCGCTCATTCGGATCGCCGCGCGCCCGGTGGGAGCGACCAGCATCACGCGCGTGCCGCGCGTGGCGGCGAGCCCGGCGATCGCCCTTAAGGAGGCGGTCTTCCCGGTCCCGGGACCGCCGGTGATCAGAGACAGGCGATGCGTGACGGCGTTGCGAACCCCAGTCTGCTGCTCGGCGGTGAGCTGTGGGCCATCGCCCGAGGCCGTGAGCCGTGGGCCATCGCCCGAGGCCGTGAGCCGTGGGCCATCGCCCGAGGCCGTGAGCCGTGGGCCATCGCGCGAGGCCGTGAGCCGGGGGCCATCGCGCGAGACCGTCGGATCGACTCCGGCCGGGCTTCCCGCCGCCGCCACCGACGCGTGGGCCAGACGCTCGCTGGGCGCGTCATCGACGAGGTCGCTAACGCGTTGGGCGAGCTCGGCCTCGAGCTCCGCCGTCTGGCGGCGGTAGATCCAGTGCCCGGCCCGGACGAGGTCGCCGGCGGCCACGAGCCCGTCGATCAACGCGCGGTCGATCGGCTCGCCGAGCAGCTCGTCGAGCGAGGAGAGCAGCGAGTCGATCGGCATGCAGGTGCTGCCGCTGCGCTCGGCCTCGGCCAGCAGGTGCAGGGTCGCGGCGCGAGCGCGCTCGCGGCCGTCGGGCGCCGCGCCCAGTCCGCGAGCGATCCGGTCGGCCGTGAGAAATCCCACCCCGAACACGCTGGTCAGCTCATACGGACGCTCGCTGACGATGCGGTGGGCGCCGTCGCCATAGGTGTCCTGAAGCCTCGACACCAGGTACGCGAGCCCATGGGGCGCGAGCATCAGGTGCAGGCGGCGTGAGACGCGCAGCCCTTCCCAGGAGCCGATGGCCTCCTCGACCGCATGCCGGCGCAGCCCCGCGGCGGCGAACGCGGCGTGGGGATCGTTGTCAATCGAGTCGAGCACCTGGGCTGCTCCGTAGCGTTCGATCAGCCTGGCCGCCCGCCTCGCGCCGACGTGCTTGACACGACACAGATAGACGGTCAGCGATTCGATATCCGTCGGTGGCAGCGGCCGCGCCTCGGAGACCTTGACCTGGAGGCCGTAGCGGCTGTCGTCCACCCAGGTGCCGACGACGTGGGCGCGCTCGCGTTCCTCGAGATGAATCAGTGGGCCGACCAGCACCACCGGCGCGCCATCTTCCCCCGCTGCCTCGATCACCGCCCAACCGCTCTCCTCGCTGGCGTAGCGACGGCGGCGGATCGTGACCTGGGAGTCGAAGGCATCCACGGCTTGTGACATTAGTGCCAGTCCAGGCGCGATCGGGGCGGCTGTTGCTGAGATGTCACAGAATGAGGAACCGGGGG
The DNA here is from genome assembly GCA_963723675.1 of uncultured Solirubrobacterales bacterium. Taxonomy (GTDB): domain Bacteria; phylum Actinomycetota; class Thermoleophilia; order Solirubrobacterales; family Solirubrobacteraceae; genus Palsa-465. The sequence goes on from CAVRRW010000002.1 coordinate 544,507, forward strand.
GCGGGCGGCGCCTCGCCGCGGGGATGGCGGGGATGCACGGCGCGGTCGGCGCCTATCGGCGGTGGGATGGCGGGGGCGCTGCGGGCGCCCGGGGCGCCCGCCGGGTGGGATGGCGGGGACGTGGAGGCCCGGGATCGCGAGACGGCGCCGGTGGCGCGGCCTCGGCCTCCGAAGGGACAAGGGTCAGCGTGGCGCCGGATTCATGCGTGGTTATCGTCCCAAATGGACGCCTCTGGAGGCATGCGCGGGACGTTCCCGCTCCACCACACCAGCACGGAAACGTCCAGCGCTACGTCGTTGGCGCATCGGCCGGGACGTTTCCCTGCCCGGCTGCCCCCGGCGCAGGTCGCGCGCGCGCCGCCGGCTAGACCCCCGGCGCAGGTCGCGGGCGCCGGCGGCCAGGCCGTTCCCCCGCTCCGTCAGCGCACTGCCGCCTACCTCAATCCGCCAGTCGCACCGCCACCTACCCCGCTCCGCCAGCCGCACCGCACCTAGCCCCGCTCCGCCAGCCGCACCGCCGCCTCGATTCCCTCGCTGCCAACGAGCTGCTGGAACGCGCTGACCAGCGGGCGGACCGCGGCGACGCCGAGTCGGCCCTGGGCGCCGATCGCCCGAACCCGCACCTCCGTGCACAGTGCCGTGTGTCCCGACGATGCGGGCTCGGTCCAGCTGGCGAACAGCACCTTTGCGGTTCCGGACTCGTCCCACCGCCGATATTCCTCGGGGCTGCGCAGCTCGGGGTAATCGCGGCGCAGCGTCCAAATCCGCCCGACGAGACCGGAAGCCAGGGCTCCGTCGTCCTCGACGAGTGCGATGAACGGCGGTGAATGGAACATCTGGTCGAAGGAGATGTCCGGCAGCAGACCGGGGATGCGCCACCGTACGAGTCGCCCCAGCAACCCACAATCGGCGAGGCGAACGGTCCGCGCGGCAGCCCACAGTCGATCCGGTGAGGCGAGGCTCTGCCGCCGATGGGCGACCCGCATCGAGGGCTCCGCGAGCCAGTCGTCGAGGCTTTGCTTGACCGAGACCGAAGCGCTCATAGGCATCGTTTCGTTCTAGCAGGACGCCCCGAGCGGCGATCACATTCCCGCCAGGCGGATACCCCGCCCGATCACATTCCCGCCAGGCGGATGCCCCGCCCGATCACATTCCCGCCAGGCGGATACCCCGCCCGATCACATTCCCGCCAGGCGGATACCTTGCCCGATCACATTCCCGCCGGGCGGCCGCCCTGCGAGCGTTCTCGGCGATCATCCCCGACGTGGTCCGCCACGTACTCGCACCCGTGCTCCCCGCGGCCGCAGGGGCGCTCGATCTGCCACGGACACTCTCGTGTGAGACCCCCGCCGTCGCGCTCACGTTCGACGATGGCCCACATCCGGAGGGAACCCCTGCGGTGCTCGACCTCCTCGCACGCGCGCGCGCGCGCGCGACGTTCTTCCTGATCGGGGAGCAGGTCGAGCGCCGGCCGGCGCTGGCGGCCGAGATCGTCGCCGCCGGGCATGCCGTCGCGCTCCATGGCTATCGTCACCGGCTCCAGCTGCGAATGAGCACAGCGCAGCTGTACTCCGACGTCCAACGGGGCCGCGAAGCGATCCACCACGCAACCGGGGTCGAGCCGGGCTGGCACCGGCCCCCGTACGGGATCTACAGCTCCGCAGGCCTGAGCGCGGTTCGGGCGGCCGGGATGCGACCGCTGCTGTGGTCGCGCTGGGGCAAGGATTGGCGCAGGCTCACGACACCGGCGCGGATCGCCGCTCGGGCCAGTGGGGACCTGTCCGCGGGCGACGTTATCCTGCTGCACGACGCCGACTTCTACAGCTCGAAAAACTCCCATCGCAGGACCGTGCAGGCCCTCTCGCTGATCCTGGCAGAGCTGACGCGAGCGGGAATCGGTACTGTCTTGCCCGACTGAGGGGCCTGTCACGGCGCGCGGCAACCTGAGAGGATGAGACTGCGCGCGGGCATCGTGCCGGTCGGCCTGCCGGTCAGCCGCAAACGAGAGGCGCGCGCTGCAGCGCCTCGGACGACCGCCCCGAGAATAATGACAACCGCTTCCGCTTCCTCGAATCAGAGCGCCCCCGACCATGCGCGCTTTGCGATTGGGTTCGATCACCGCGATCGTGCCCGTCTACACGCGCTGATCGACGACGTGCTCGACTCCGAGCGTTGGTCCGAGGGCGAGCTCACGGTCCGGTTCGAGGCGGCTTGGGAGACCTGGAACGCTGCGCCGGCGGTGGCCGTCTCGAGCTGGTCGGGGGGCGCGCTGGCGGCGCTCGATTTCGCCGGTGTCGAGGGGGAGACAGTGCTGTGCCCGTCGAATACGTTCATGGCGACGCCGCTCGCGGCGATCCGATCGGGCGCCGAGGTGCAGTTCGTCGACTGCAATCGCGAGGACCTCTGTATGTCGTTCTCGGATTTCGAAGCCAAGGCCGAGCGCTACCGGCCCAAAGCCGCCTTCGTGGTGCACATCGGCGGCCACCTCGCGTTCGAGATCGAGCCGATCGCCCGCTACTGCCGTGAGCAGGGAATCTTTTTGATCGAGGACTGCGCACATGCCCATGGGGCCAGCTGGGACGGACGGATCGCCGGTACCTACGGCGACGTCGGCGTGTACTCGCTGTATGCGACCAAGACGATCTCCACCGGCGAGGGCGGGGTGCTCGTCTCAAACCGTCCCGAGGTGATCGACCACGCCCGCGCGTTTCGCAACTATGGAAAGCCCACGCACGAGACGGCGGGGCTCAACTTCCGGATGAACGAGTTCACGGCGGCGCTCGGGCTGGTGCAGATCGAGCGCCTGCCCGAGATCGTCGCCTGGAAGAACGAAGTCGCCCGCAACGAGCTCGATCCCGCTTACGCGAGCCGTCTGCGGCTGCCCGACGGCATGGTCTCGGGCCTCTACAAGTACATCGTGTTCGATTGGCTTGAGCGCTCCACCGGCCGTGTGTATGACGAGCCGTGCCATCGAATCATGGGCCACCGGGTAGAACTGCCCAACAGCGACTGGGTCGCGCGGAGTCATTCTTGCGTACCCCTGTACTACCGTCCGGAACGCGAAGGCACCGCGTGAGAGTCCTCGTCACAGGCGGCTCGGGCTTCATCGGCTCGCACGTCGTCGACAAGCTGCGGATCCGTGGCTATGAGCCGGTGATCTATGACCTGCGCCCGTCCCCCTGGCATCCGCCCGGGACCGTTGACACGGTGCTCGGATCGATCACCGACCGCGAGGCGCTCGAGCGTGCCCTCCACAGCTGCGATGCGGTCGCCCACCTTGCCGCGGTCGCCGACGTCAACGACGTCCACGCCGAGCCCGAGGACGCCGAGCGGGTCAATGCGCGCGGCACGGTCACGGTGCTCGAGGCGGCCCGGCGCGCCGGCGTCAAGCGAATCGTCTACGCCAGCACGATCTGGGTCTACTCCGACTGCGAGCCCGATGCGGTGGACGAGGAGACGCTGCTGCCGGCGCCAAGCCACCTCTACACGAGCACCAAGCTCGCGGGCGAGCTGTACTGCAAGGCCTACCAGGAGCTGTACGGGATCGACTACACGATCCTGCGCTTCGGGATTCCGTATGGTCCCCGCGCGCGCGAGGCCGCGGTGATTCCGGCGTTCGTCAACAAGGCCCTGCGCGGCGAACCGCTCACGCTCGCCGGCGACGGCAGCCAGTCGCGCCGGTTCGTGTACGTGGAGGACCTCGCGGACGGCGTCGCGCTCGGGCTCGGTGACGTCGGCGCCAACCGTGTCTACAACCTCGCCAGCAACGAGAACGTCTCGATCAAACAGATCGCCGAGACCGTCAAGGAGCTGTTCGGGAACGTCGAGATCGAGCACACCCCCGGACGGCCCGGGGACTTCGGCGGCAAGATCGTGTGCAGCAAGCGCGCCGAGCGCGATCTTGGCTGGACGGCCGCAACCCCGTTCTCCGAGGGCGTCCACAGGTACGTGCAATGGCGCCGCGAGGAGGCCGCGAAGTCCTCCGGGGAGAACGCGGCGCAGGTGATTCCGGCCGGCGAGCCCGACGCGGAGTCTCGCCCCCGGCAGATCCTGATCATCTCCGCCGACATCGGCGAGGGCCACGACCTGCCGGCGCGCGCGGTGGCGCGCGAGTTCAAGGACGAGGACCCCGACGCCCACATATCGATCGTCAACGGTCTGCCGGCGATGGGCGTCGTGCTGACCCGGATCCTGCGCGAGAACTCGGCATTCATGTTCCGCTGGATCCCGTGGTGGTTCGACTTCCAATACAGGCTGTTCATGAACTTCGCGCCGACGCGCTGGCTCTCCCGGCGGCTCCTCACCGCCCTGGGGCGTCGGGGCCTGATGCGCTTGATCCGCGCTCACAATCCCGACCAGATCGTCTCGACCTATCCGGGCGTGACCGCCGTGCTCGGAGAGCTGCGACGCAGGGGACGGCTCGACGTCCCCTGCTACTCGTCGATCACCGACCTCGCCGGGCTGCATTTCTGGGCCCATCCCGGGATCGACCTGCACTTCATCACCCACCCGGAATCGGCCGAAGAGGTGGAGAAGATTGCGGGACCGGGCAGCGTGCGCTGGGCCAAGCCGCCGACCTCGCCGGCGTTCCTGGCGGCGCGCTCCCGAGCGGATGCGCGGCGCGCGCTCGGGCTCCCCGCCGAGGGGAAGGTGATCGCCGTCTCCGGCGGCGGTTGGGGCGTGGGCGACCTCGCGGGTGCCACCGGCGCCGCTCTCGAGGTCCCCGACGCGACCGTCATGTGTCTTTGCGGGCGCAACGACAAGCTGCGCGCGCAGGTCGCCAAGCGGTTTGCCGGCGAGCCGCGCCTGCGGGTGATGGGCTTCACCGACCGGATGGGTGACGTGCTCGCCGCCAGCGACGCACTCGTGCACTCGAGTGCCGGGCTGACCGTGCTCGAGGCGATCATTCGCGGTTGCCCGGTGATCTCCTACGGCTTCGGTTACGGGCATGTCCGCGCGTCCAACGCGGCCTTGGAGCGGTTCGGGCTTGCCCAGGTCGCCCGCAAGGAGGCGGACATCGGTCCCGCGCTCGACCGAGCCCTGGTCCACCGACCCGAGCCGGACGGCTCGTTTGCGCGGCGGCCGTCGACCGCATCGCTGATCCTCGGCGACGAACGCCGTGCCCGCCGGGTGCCGGTGTGGCGGTTGCGGACCGCCCGGGCGGTGACCGCAGCCGCGGCGACGCTCGCGGTCGCCGGCTGGACGCTGACCACCGGCGCCTCATACAGCCTCGTGTCGCACTTCGTCCACATGCGCCCGACAACGACCGTCGAGACGACCCATCCGGAGATCGGCGTGCTCGTCGACGCTCCGGCCGACGAGCTGCCATCGCTTGCCAGCGCCTTCTCGGCCTACGGGCTGCACGCCTCGTTCGCGCTGGACCAGCCTCCCACCGACTCCGAGCTGAAGGTCCTCGGCTATGGCGACCAGGCCCTGCCGCGGCTCCCCCACGGTGGACTCCTGCGCTGGCTGGGGACTCGCGACCAGCTCAGTGACGTCCGCAACGAGATGGGCTCCGGCCACCACTTTCTGTATGCGTCGAGCGGGCCCAGCGTCGGCCAGTGGTGGCTCGCGCACAAGGCGGGCGGGCGGTTGATCGCGGGCGCCGTGCGGCTCTACGACGGCGATGACCCGCCCGGACACCTCCGCGCCGGGGAGGTGATCGAGCTGTCGGTGACGCACAGCACCGATCTGCAGCTGCTGCTTGCGAAGCTGAGCTCCGATCTGGCGGCGACCGGCCTGCACGGGGTGTCCGTGGGCCGGCTGATGCACGACGCCGACTCGACCGTGTAGAGGCAGACGGCCCGTGCGGCCTTTGGCGAGACCGCGGCGATCCGATGGCCCGCGCCGCCGGTCCTCACCATCGAGCCGTGTGACCGCCGTCGAGCCTCTGGAGCTACCAGTGCACGCCGGGGGTGGCCCGGGCGAACGCCCGCTGCTCCGGCGTCTCCTTTTCCGCTGACGGCCTGTCGCTCTCGGGAAACAGCTTGTAGGCGCGGTTGACGACCAGGTCCTGGGCGCCCGGAACGACCGCATATGAGAGCTGCCCGAGGTTGCCAAGCGTGGTCGCGATCCGCTTGGGGCGCTTGCGGATCGCCTCGGTGATCATGTGCCCGGCATCCTCGGGACTGAGCGTCGGGAAGTAGTCGTAGATCTTCGTGGGCGCGATCATCGGAGTGCGCACCAGCGGCATGTACACGGTCGTCACGTGCACGCCGTCGTCGATGATCTCGGGCGCGATCGAGCGGGAGAAGGCATCGAGTGCGGCCTTTGAGGCGAGGTATGCCGAGAACCTCGGGGTATTCATCTGCAGCCCCACGGTCGAGATGTTCACGATGTGACCCGAGTCGCGCTCCCGCATCACGGGCAGCAGGTCGAGGATCAGCTTCACCGGGGCGAAGTAGTTGAGCTGCATGGTGCGCTGGTAATCGTGGAAGCGGTCGTATGCCTTGCCGATCGACCGCCTGATCGACTTACCCGCGTTGTTGACGAGGATGTCGACGCGACCGTGCTGTTCGAGCACCTCCGATGCCATCCGATCGATGTCGTCGGTGTCGATCAGATTGCACTTGTGCACAAACGCTTCGCCGCCGACGAGCTCGATCTGCCTCCTGACCTCCACCAGCTTGTCCTCGGAGCGCGCGACCAGCAGAACCGTCCCGCCGGCCTTGCCGAGCTCGATCGCCGCCGACTTGCCGATCCCCGAGGAGGCGCCGGTGATCATCACGATCCGATCGGCGACGGCGTCTTCGAGCGACTGAGCGAGCAGGCCACCGCCGACGGGAATTCGCTGGCCGAAGGCTCGAAGCGTTCGGACGCCGGACGTGGCCATCGAGGTGATATTGGGCGCCATGGCGGTTGGACCGTACCACCGTCGGTCGTGTTTCATTGCGCGCGTGGAGGAGGGATGCGCGCGTGGGGAGGAGGGATGCGCGCGTGGGGGAGGAGGGATACTCCGTAAGGGGAGGGATGCGCGCGTGGGAGAGGAGGGACGCGTGTGGGAGAGGAGGGACGGCCGCGGATTGCGAGTTGCGTATCCGTCCTGCCCACATGCGAACATGTGTTCGCATGATCGTCTGCGTCCTGTTCCCACGCTTTCGGCTCACGGTCGCCGCCGCCAACCGAAAAGAGCTCCTCCAGGCACCCGTCGCGCTCGCCCCGGAACCGGGGGGCGTACAGCAGGTGGGTGAGGTGTCGATCGCCGCCGAGGCGTTCGGGGTCCACCCGGGAATGCGACTGGGGGAAGCGCTTGCCCGCTGTGCCTGGTTGACGCTCGTGCCGCAGGATCCGGCCGGGGTGGTCGAGTCGTGGGAGCGGCTGCTCGTGCGCCTTGAGTCGATCGGGGCGGCCGTCGAGCCGGAACGACCGGGGTTGGTCTGCTTTGACGCGCGGGGGCTGCTGCGGCTGCACGGTGGCAGGACTCTGGCGACGAGCGATCGCGAGCGGGTCCAGGGCGTGCTGGAAGCCGCACGGCGGGCCGTGCGGATGCCGGCCCGCTACGGGGTGGCGCCGTCGCGCTTTGCGGCCGTGGCCGCGGCGACCAGGGCACGGGTTCGGCGACCGGTTGTCGTCTCGGGGGCAAGGAAGGAGGCAGGCTCCTTCCTTGCCCCGCTGCCGGTGGCGCTGCTGCGTGCGAGACCGGCGCTGGCGGAGTTGCCCGAGGCACTCGAGCGGCTTGGCATCGGCACGCTCGGCGAGCTGGCGGCGCTGGCGCCGGCGGCGCTTGCCGATCGCTTCGGGACGGCGGGACTGCTCGCGCACGAGCTTGCCAACGGAGGCGACGGAGCGCTGCGTCCGCGTCCGGCAAGCGAGTTCCTGCGCGAGTCGCTCGAGTTGCCCGAAGCCGCTTCGGGCGTTCAGCTCGAACGCGGGCTGGGTCTGCTGATCGATCGCCTGCTCGCGCGCAGAGAGCGAAGAGGCCGGACGTTGCGAGCGGTCGCGCTGTCCGCGGTGCTGGTCGAGCAGGGCGGGACGTGGCGCGAGCAGGTCGTCTTTCGCGAGGCGCTCGCGGATCCAGTGCGGATGCGTCTGGTGCTCACCCCCCGCCTTGCTCTGATGCCTGCCCCGGCCGAGCAGCTCCGGTTGGCTGTGGAACGGTTCGGGCCGCCCGCGAGCGATCAGCGCGCGCTGCTCGAGGATCCAGCCGAGGCGCGCGTGGCGCGACTGCGCGAGGCGATCAGGCAGGCACGTGCCGCCGCGGGGCCGGACGCAGCGCTGCGCGTGCTCGAAGTCGATCCCTGCTCCCGATTTCCCGAGCGCCGCGCGATGCTGACTCCGTTCGAGGGATGAGATGACCCGAGCGCGATGCCGACTCGTTCGAGGGATGAGATGACACGAGCGCGCGATGCCGACTGCGTTCGAGGGATGAGATGACCCGAGCGCGCGATGCCGACTGCGTTCGAGGGATGAGATGACCGGGCCACGTCGCTTGTCCGTTCCTCGCCGCGTCGCGGTGACCGCCGGCGACGACGGGAGCCCATCGATCGTCGACAGCCGCACCGTGGACACGGTCCGAGAGTCGTGGCTGGTCGAGGATCGGTGGTGGACCGATCGCCCGCTTCGCCGGCGCTACTGGGAGGTCGTCACGACGTGCGGGCGCGATGAGGTGGTCTTCCACGACCTCGAGAGCGGAAGGTGGTGGAGACAGCGCTGAGCTGTGGAGACAAGCTGAGTGCGCCTCGCATGCGTGCGCGAGCACGCTCGAACACGTCGAGGGCGGTCATCTTCGGCTTGACGCCGCTCACGCCCAACTGCTGCTGCAACCGCGTCGCCGTCGCCGGCGCGGATCGTCCGGATGGAGGCATCGCTGCGAAATGTGGCACATCGCTCGGACCCACGCGACCTAAACTCAGAGCACGATGCCGGCCTTGGATCCCACTGCCGTCGCGGTCGGAACCTGGAGCGGGGGAAGGTTCATGCGCTTCGGCGAGCCCCTCGAGGACGAGCGCCTGATCTCGCTGATCGCCCCCGACGAGTCGATCCCGACGGTGGTCACCGCGGACGTGTACGGGACCGGGGACGCCGACCGCATGCTCGGCCGGGCGATCGCGAGACGAGCGCGCGAGCAGATGTGCATCGTCGGGGCGGTCGGTCATGACTTCTACACCGGCGAGCGTGACGGGCCGCGCGGATTTCCCCGGTTCACCGACCCACGTTTGCGAGACGAGTCGGGCTATGCCGATTACCTGCGGATGGCGACGGAGCGGAGCCTCCAGCGCTGCGGCCTTGACAGCTTTGACCTGCTGTTGCTGCACAACCCCGACCGCATCGGATACACCGACGAGTCGGTCTGGAACGGGATGGCCGCGCTGCGCGAAGCCGGACTGACGCGGATGATCGGGGTCGCCCCGGGCCCCGCAAACGGCTTCACGCTTGACCTGATCGGCTGCCTCGAACGCTTCGGAGCGCTGATCGACTGGGCCATGATCATCCTCAACCCGCTTGAGCCCTGGCCCGGGGAGCTGTGTCTGGCGGCCGCCGCCGCGGCGCAGGTGAGCGTGATCACGCGAGTGGTCGACCACGGCGGCCTGTTCTTCGACGACGTCCTCCCCGGTCAGCAGATGCTCGACGCAGACCATCGCAACTTCCGGCCGGCCGGCTGGATCGAGGAGGGGCGGGCGCGGCTGGAGTCGATGCGTCCGATCGCCGAGCGCGCCGGCCTGACGATGATCCAGCTCGCTTGTCAGTGGAACCTCGCCCACGATGCCGTCGCGTGCGCGGTCCCGACGCTGATCCAGGAGGCGGGAGCCGATGCGCGGCCGGTCGAGGACAAGCGGGCCGAGCTCGCGGCGATGCCGTCGGAGCTGCGACTCTCGGGCGCCGACGTCGACGCGATCCGTTGCCTCGGCGATAACACCGGCTGCATGACGCTCAAGGGAGGCACTCCGGAGCACGATGGTGAGGAGAGGCCCGACCGCTGGGTCGTGGATGAGTGGCTCGAGCAGGTCGCGCGGCGCTGGGGGATCGAGCCCGACCGGGATCTGACACGGGCCGCCGTGTCCCGATAACCTGCCGGCACGAACATGAGCGCGGAGTTGACAGGGGGATGCGCGTGCGGCGCGGTTCGCTTCGAGTTGACGGCGCCGCTGGTCTCCGCGATGTACTGCCATTGCACGCGCTGCCAGCGCCGGACCGGCACCGCGGCCTCCGCCAGCGGACGCGCCACGCCGGGCTCGTTTCACATCGTCGCGGGCGAGGATCGGCTCCGCGCATGGAAGCCGGAGGGAGGCGCCGAGAAATGGTTCTGCGGTGACTGCGGGTCGGCGCTGTTCAGCCGCGTACCGGGCGACGTCCCCACGATCGGGGTGCGCTTGGGCGCTCTCGACACAGATCCAGGGATCCGGCCGAGCGCGCACCAGTTCGTCGCCTACGCCGCGCCATGGGAACCGATTCCCGACGACGGACTACCCCGCTTTCGCGAGAGCCGCGCCGCGGGCTAGCGACTGGACGGGTATCGTGATCTGCGTCAGAGCCGACCGGCGGCACACCTGCAGAGCCGGAAGGCGAAGGACAACGTCATGCTCGTCACCGTGATTGATAAAGGCGGCGAGACTGCGGTGGCTCGGTGTGAGCCGTAGGCTCGTCACGGTCTGCCTGATGGCGTTGGTGCTCGCGATGGCGGGTTGCGGCAGCTCGAGCTCGAGTTCGACAAGCGGCGGCGGCTCGGGCGGGGGAGGCCCCACCTCGACGGCGACCACACCGAACGTCGGTCATCTCCCGACCGCGAAGTTCGTGCTCCACGCCGGGCTCGCCTTTGGCGCTTTTCACCGCTACATCTATAAGCCGTTCAAGGCCGGCGAGCTGCATGGCTTCTCGCACAAGCTGACGATCATCAAGGCAGGACTCGCGGGTCTGTTTGCCTATCACGAGCTCAAGCTCGCGATCAAGGACGCGCAGGCCAGCGCCACCTTGTCGAAGCTGGTGGCGCCGGTCACCTCGCTTGCGGACAAGCTGAAGGGTGTGGGCTCAAGCGTCAAGAGCGGCAACTTTGACCCGTCATCGATCGACTCGGCGAACGGTGACATCACCAGCCTGTCGGGTCTGGCAAAGCAGGCGGGCTTGTCGATTCCCGCTCGCGAACCGTCTGCCGGCCAACTCGCGGGCGGTGGATAGCCGGCGGGGAACGAACGTCGTTCACGGGACAGGAGCTCGAGATCATGGTCGACTGGAAGAAGCTTGCAGACAGTGCAAGCAATCTCGTCAAGAAGCGCGGCGGCACCAAGTCGGTGATGGAGGATGCCGGCGAGCTGGCCGCGATCGCCAAGCGCGAGGGTTCGCTCACAGACAAGGCCAAGGCAGCCGGGGAAGCACTGAAGGAGCCGGGTGCGCACCATCAGACGCCTGCGGCGAACCCATCCGAGCAACCGCAAACCGGCCCAGGAGCGGCCGATGACCAGTCTCGTTGAGGTCGAGGGAGTCGCCGAGTCACTAGCCGAGACGCTTCATCAACACCTGGCCGATGCTCCGTCCGATCCCTGTGCGAACATACGTTCGTATGTACGTGGAGCTGCACTGCCACTCGGCCTTCTCCTTTCTCGACGGCGCTTCGCTGCCCGACGAGCTCGTTCCCACCGCCCGCGAGCTGGGGTATGAAGCGCTTGCCCTGACCGACCACAACTCGGTGTCGGGTTCGATGGAGTTCGCGGTGTCCGCCCGCGCGCTCGGGTTGCGGCCGATTCACGGCGCGGAGGTGGACCTGGCGGACGGCCGCCATCTGACTTTGCTCGTGGAGGACGCGCAGGGCTGGTCGAACCTCTGCCGGATCTTGACCAGGGCGCACGCCCGCACGCGTGAGAAGCCGGGGCCCCCCTCGCAGGCCTACGTGGAGCTTTCCGACGTGCTCGACCATGCGGAGGGTCTGGTCTGTCTGAGTGGGTGTGCCGTGCGAGGGGTGGACGACGAGTTCACGCTCAGGCGCCTGCTCGGCGCCTTCGGTCCCGACCGGCTGCGGATCGAGCTCCAGCGACCGTTCCTCCGCGACGACAGAGCCCGGAACCGGAGGCTCGCCGGGCTTGGTCAGCGGCTCGGCGTGCCGTGCGTCGCGACCGGCAACGTGCATGCACATGCGCGCTCACGCGCGCCGCTGCAGGATGCGTTCGTCGCCGTCCGCCTGCATACGACGCTGGATGCCTCAGAGCCCGAGCGACGGGGCAATTTCAGCCACGTGCTCGCCTCGCCGGCGGCGATGGAGGCGCGCTTCCCGGAGTATCCGGAGGCGGTAGCGGAGACGGCGCGGCTGGCAGAGCGCCTGCGCTTTGATCTTTCGAGCGATCTGGGCTACCGATACCCGGGATCGGAGGACTCGGAGGCGATGCGCAGGCTGGCGGAGCTGTGCCACGGGCGGCTGCACGATCGCTATCAAGGCTCGTCCGCAAGCGCTCAGGTCACCGCCGCGGCGCGCCTGCAGGAGGAGCTGAGAATCATCGAGGCGCTGGGCCTGCCGGGCTTCTTTCTGCTGCATCACGATCTGCTCGAGCTCGCCCGCGAGGTCGCGATCGAAGTCAGGGGCCCCGACACTGCCCGAGCGCTCCTGCCGCCGGGCCGAGGCCGAGGCTCCAGCGTCTCCTCGATCGTCTGCTTTCTGACCGGGCTCTCGCATGTCGATCCGATCGCCAACGAGCTGCTGATCGGGCGCTTTCTCAACGAGGAGCTGGCGGCGCTGCCCGACATCGACCTCGATTTCCCACGCGACATCAGGGAGGTGCTGCTCCCGCGCGTGCACGAGCGCTACGGACACGACCGCTCGGCGCTCGTGGCGGCCTTTCCGACGTACCGCGCACGGGGTGCGATCCGGGAGCTGGGCAAGGCGCTCGGCCTGCCGCCGGGCGAGATCGAGCGCGTGGCTCGGGGTAGCGAAGGCTGGGACGCTCGCGAGGTGGCAAAGGACATCGAGAGCGCGTTCGGGGTCAAGCCCGAGGCACCGGGGAGCGCAGACAGGAGCGCTCGCCGGGGGGCCACCGGCAGATGGGCATGGCTTGCGCGGCTTGCGGCCGAGGCCCACGGGCTTCCTCGCCATCTGTCTCAGCACTCCGGCGGGATGATCGTCGCCACCCGCCCGCTCGTGGACTGCTGCCCGATCGTGCCCGCGGCGATGGAGGGGCGCCAGATCGTTCAGTGGGACAAGGATTCCTGCTCGGACGCCGGCTTCTTGAAGATCGACCTGCTGGGGCTGGGGATGCTGTCGGCGGTCGAGCGCTGCGTGGAGCTGGTCGCTCGCACTCGGAACGAACGCATCGATCTGTCGCGGATCCCCTACGACGACGCGGCGACGTACGAGTGCATCCAGGAAGCCGACACCACCGGGGTCTTCCAGATCGAGAGCAGGGCGCAGATGCAGTCGCTGCGGCGCACCCGTCCCGAGAGCCTCCAGGACATCACGATCCAGGTCGCGATCGTGCGCCCCGGTCCGATCCAGGGAGGAGCTGTCAACCCATACATCGAGCGCCGTCAGCGCATGCGCGTCGATCCCGGCTACGAGGTGCCCTACGACCATCCATCGCTCGAGCCGGTGCTGCGAGAGACGCTTGGAACGATCATCTTCCAAGACCAGGTGCTCGAGGTCGCAATCGCGTTCGCGGGCTTTTCGCCCGGCGAGGCCGAGGGGTTGCGTAGAGCGATGAGCCGCAAGCGCTCGGACGCGGCGATCGAGGCCCACCACAAGCGCTTCGTCGCGGGCGCTCAGCAGCTGCACGGGGTCGACCGGGAGACCGCAGAGCGGGTGTTCTCGATGGTTCAGGGATTCTCGGGGTTCGGCTTTCCCAAGGCGCATGGCGCAGCATTCGGCCTGCTCGCCTATCAGTCGACCTGGTTGCGCGTCCACTACGGCCCCGAGTTTCTGTGCTCGCTGCTCAACGAACAGCCGATGGGCTTCTATCCACCCGACGCGCTGGTTCACGAGGCTCAGCGGCGCGGGATCGAAGTGCTCCCGCCCGACGTCAACGAGAGCGGGGCCGAGTGCGACATGGAGCTCGATGGAGGCCCCGGTACTCCTACCGTGAAGGGACGCGTTCGGGTCGGCCTCGGCTACGTCCGCGCCATCCGGGATCAGGAGGTCAAGGAGCTGATTGCCGTCCGCGAGGCGGGCGGGAGGTTTCGCAATCTCTCCGACCTCGCCTCGCGCGCCGGCGCAGGCTCGCCCTCGCTCGAGCTGCTCGCGTGGTCGGGGGCATGTGACTCGTTGGTGAGCAAGGGCCGCGGCGCGGAGGGGGGCGCCGGCGGGAGCGGGGCGGCGGGGAGGCGCGCCGGCGAGAGCGGGGCGGCGGGGAGGCGCGGCGCCGATGGCGGGGCGGCGGGGAGGCGCGGCGCCGCTGGCGGAGCGGCGGGAAGGCGCGGCGCCGAGGACCAGGAACGGGTCGGGCGCAGATCGGAGCGACGGATCGCGCTATGGCAGCTCGGGGTGGCGACTCCGGGCAGGAAGGTGCCGGGAGGCACGCAGCTTGCCCTGCCGCTCGACCTGCCCGTGCCACCCGAGCTCAGGGCCCTCTCCAGATGGGAGGCGATGCTCGCCGACTACGGGACGACCGGGATGACCACCAACGCCCATCCGCTGGCGTTGCTGCGAGACCGGCTGCCCGCCGACGCGGTGTCGAGCCGGGAGCTCGAGACGCTCGACCACGGCACCTACGTCCGGGTCGGCGGGCTCGTCGTGGCCCGCCAGCGTCCGGGCACGGCCAACGGCATCGTGTTCATCCTGCTCGAGGACGAGCACGGGACGATCAACCTGATCGTCCCGCCGCAGATCTATGAGCGCCACCGCCTGATCGTGAGAACAGAGCCTTTGATGCTGATCGAAGGCAAGCTGGAGCGCTTCGCCGCGGCCGGCGGCACGATGAACGTGCTGGTCAACCAGGCCGGATCGATCGCCGCCCCGGACCGCCTGCTGGCCGAGATAAAGGACTTCTCGATGCTCGACGAGCAGGTCCGGCGCGGGCTCGCGGAGCAGAAGGCGGCCCGCGCAGCCGAGACCGGAGAGCTTGGTGCGGTCGCTGAGACCGAAGACGTTCGTTCGGTCGCAGAGACCGAAGACTTTCGTGCGGTCGCCCCGCCGGTGATGAGCTTTGCCTCCGGGCGCCGGCGCTGATCGCACTGCGCGCCGGTCAGCGGGTCGCTGGCGGGTCAGGTGTCGCCGGCGGGTCAGGTGTCGCCGGCGGGTCAGGTGCTCGCCGGCGGGGGCCTGCCGCCCGTAGCGCCTGGCCGCCGGCGGGTTCGTCGACCTCGAGCTGGAGTGTGGTCATCACCCGGGCGAGCATCAGATAGTTGCCGATCGTGAGCAGCAGCTCGACGATCTCGCGCGGGCTCAGCCGCTCCCTGACGGCCGCGAAAGTGTTGTCGCTCACCGTCGGGCCGGCGACGACCTCGGAGGCGAACAGCAGGACTGCGCGGTCGAGCTCGCTGAGCGCCGGCGAACTGTCGATGTCGCCGCGTTTGACCGCCTCGATCTGATCGTCGCGAAGGCCGACCTGCCGCCCGATCGCGACGTGCTGGACCCATTCGTATTCGGCCTCGCTGCGCGCGGCGACCTGCAGGATCGCGAGTTCTCGGAGCCTGATATCGAGCTCGAGGCGCCCGAGGATCGCGCCGCCGAATCGCAGGAATGGGCGCAGCGCCGTCTCTGCGTGGGCGAGCATCCGGAAGATGTTCAGCGGAGGCAGCGCCTGAAGCGCCTCGCGGACGGGTTCGGGTGCGCCGGCGAGATCGGGGTAGGGCAGTCGAGCCACGGCTCGCGCAGCCTATCGGGAGGCCCCGGCTCGCGACCGCGCGTCCTGGTTGGCGCGGACCGGACGAGGCCACGACAGCGATGAGTAGTGGTCCAACACGAACCCATATTCATCAATGCCCGACCGTCGCAGCCGGCCTCGTGCGAATCACTCATCCGGGCGCTGCGCACGGTAAGGTGCGCGCCCGGTGCTCCCGGTATTCCTGTTCGTCGCGTTCTGGGCCGTACTCGGGCTGGCGGTGTTCTTCGTTGCGGCCCGCGGCGGCCCTCGGGGCGCGCACGAGACCCTCCGGGGGCAGTCGCTGACGTCCCGTCGGGTCGCGGCGGCGGCGTTCGTGATCGTCTACATCGGGTTCGGCGCACTGATCCCGATCGGGTTCCTCCGCGGGAACCGCGACAACGCCAGCGCCCAGGTCGGCGGGATCAAGCTGACCGCCAACGAGAAGCAGGGTCGCGAGCTGTTCGGCGTGCACTGCGGCGTGTGTCACACGCTGGCCGCGGCGAACGCCGTCGGCAAGGTGGGGCCGAACCTCGACCAGCTCCGCCCGCCCGCATCGCTGGTGCTCCATACGATCAACAACGGATGTGTTCAAAAGCCCCCGACGGCCAACAGCCCGCAGAGCTGCCTGGGCCAGGGGACGATGCCTGCCCAGATCCTGCAAGGCAAGGAAGCCATGCAGGTGTCGCAGTTCGTGGCGAGGGTGGCGGGTAGGGAATAGGCCGCAGGGTCGGTTAGCTGTTCGTGTCGGTGGCGCCAGCGCCTTGTGACGGGGGTTTGTTCATCTGGGCACCTTGGACGGCTCGAGGGCAACGGACTTCACGGTGGAGCAGACGGAAGTCTTGTTCCTCCGGGCACCTGGACGGCTCGCGGGAAACGAACTGGCAACGACCCAACCGACGCCTCCGAGGGCCGGCGAGGGACGTTCCCGTCCTGGTGGAACGGGAACGTCCCACGGAACGCCGAGACGCGATCGAGTGGGCCGTTTCCGGGTACCGCGCCAGCTTTGGTCCTCTATATGACCGGCGGGCCCCCCGGGGCTCACGACCGCCTCGCTCGCGACCGCCTGCCCCCGAAGCGGACCGGGAGACACCCGCGATGCCTCTCCTCATCGAGCCGGACTGTCACCATCCCGGCCCGCACGCGGCTCCCGTTACCCGCCCCCCACGCGGCCACCACCACCCCGGGTTTCATCACAGGGAGCAAAGTCCCGGACTGGGGGATGCTTTTCGCGGGCTCGGCGTCGCCCGATGCATTGACCACCCGCCGCTCCACGCCGGGGTTCCAGAGGCTCGCCGGCGGGCGCATCCGTCCGTTTCTCCTCCAAAACCTCCCGAACCGAGACGGAACGCCGGGAACTCGTGCATTTAAGTCCGCAAATTCCGAATAAAGCACCATACGTTTCCGTCCGCGCAAGCGTTAGGCTTCCTTCTCCGTAATAGCTGAATTCCTCGCCGCCACCCGGCTTTGCCTGGGCGGCAGGAAGCGGGGGGCCCAAGGTTGTTGGGGCGAATCGCGATTGCGTAGCGCCGCTCTTTCGGCGCGAGCCCGTCAGCTAACCCCGTAAGCCCAAGAAAGAGGACGGTTGAATGCGCCAAGCCGGTGTCTCGGTGCGCCCGGAGGCATTCTGGAGCGATCATGAATGGGAGGAGACTCCCGCTCCCGAGGACACGTCGGCTCGTGCGCAATCGTCGGCCCCCACCCCACCGCAGCGGGGTGTTCCGGATCGCTCGGGAGTGACCGGCCCCACTCTCTCCCAAGCCAACGCTCCGGAACGCCCTGCGCGGGGTGGGCCGGCTCGCCCAGGAGCCCGGGCCCCCGGCTCCTTCACGCGGGGTGTCCCGGATCGTTCAGGAGTGGCTGCCCCCACCCGCTCCCGCGCCGATGATCCGGGACGCCCTGCCGGGCGCGAGACCACACGATCCGCTCGATCGGCGCACCGACAGCCCGCTCGACCGCAAGCCGCCGCGCCTCGGCGATCGGAAGCAGCCGCACCTCCGCGATCGCAAGCAGCCCCGCGATCGCAAGCAGCCGTGCCTCCGCGATCGCAAGCAGCCGCGCCTCCGCGATCGCAAGCAGCCCCGCCATCGCAAGCAGGTGCGCCTGGGAGCCCTGGCGCCGGCGTCCCCGGCCGCCGGACCGTTCCAATCCGCGGTCGCGGCAGTGAGCGCAACCTCATCTACGCCAGCCGAAGGCCCCAGCGTCGTCCCTCGGAGCGGTCCTACGAGCGGGCCGGCTTTCAGCCCGACCGGGTGGCGATGTGGGCCGTGCTGCTCGGGCTGCTGCTGATCCTCGTCGCCGCGACCAGCTCGCACGCCGCGATCCGAGCGCACCACGCGACCAGCTCCCCGGCCGCGATCCGAGCGCACCACGCGACCAGCTCGCACGCCGCGATCCGAGCGCACCATACGACCAGATCCCCGGCCGCGATCCGGTCGCACCATGCGACCGCCTGGCACGTGGCGCCGGCGCACTTTGCCGACCGGCCCTAACGCCGCCGTAACACAGACACGAAAGCCCGGCGCAACACTGCCGCGACGGTCGGCACAGCGCGTCCGAGCGCGCGAAGTGTCGGTCCGCTTACAGACCTGATACGGCCTGCTGATCCGGTCTTTATCCGGCTACGTATAAGGAAATGAGGCGAATTGACAGCCCGGCTGAAGATAGGGGCCGGAGGTATCGGACCCCGACCACAACGCCGGGGATGGCCACATCGTGGGCTTGTGCAATTGCCTCATCCAATCTAGACTTATCAAGCGTAAGCAGGTCCCAAAAGTAAAGGGCCGTGGGGGCCCGAGTCCATAAGAGCCTCCGGGTGGTCAAACAATGAAAACGTCCATGAGCAGATTCCAAATCCACGACGACCTGACGGCGCCGGAAGGCTCCGTCAAGGTGCTACGCGGCGCGCTCGCCTCCGGCGGGCAGCTGCCCAACTTACTCGGCGTGCTGGCCGGCTCGCCCGCGGCTTTGCGCGCCTACGCGCGCTATCGCTCGGAGCTGCGGCACGGCAAGCTGAAGCTCGCGACACTCGAGCGGATCGCTTTGGCCGTCGCCGAGCACTACCACTCCGAACCGGGGATCGCGACCCACTCGCGGAGCGCGCGTGCCGCCGGCCTGGACCTCGACGAGGTCGCGCTGGCTCGTAAGTTCAGCTCCCGTGACCCGGGGGAAGCGGCGCTGCTGCGATACCTGCAGCCGCTGATCGAGGAAGGCGCCCGCCCGGCGATGCACCTGCACGAGGAGGCGCGCGAGGCCGGGTGGGAAGATGAGCAGATCCTGGAGGCGATCGCAGCTCTGGCGATGGAGA
The DNA here is from genome assembly GCA_963723675.1 of uncultured Solirubrobacterales bacterium. Taxonomy (GTDB): domain Bacteria; phylum Actinomycetota; class Thermoleophilia; order Solirubrobacterales; family Solirubrobacteraceae; genus Palsa-465. The sequence continues at coordinate 563,527 of CAVRRW010000002.1, forward strand.
TGTTCACCGCGATGGTGAACGTTGCCGGCGAGGTCCCGGTCGACGGCTCGCACGAGGCGTCGCGGGCGCTGCAAGCGGCGTAAGCTGCGCAGGGCTGATGTGCGCCCGTGAGCATCCGTTGAACGCACAGGGCGAAGCGCCGGCCGCGTGTTGTCCCCTTTACCACGAGGCGGTCGAGCTGGTCGGGCGCCGCTGGACGGGCGCGATCCTGCGGGTCCTGATGGACGGGCCGTTGCGCTTCTCGCAGATCGCCCAGGCGGTTCCCGAGCTGTCGGACCGGCTGCTGTCAGAGCGGGTCAAGGAGCTCGAGCGCCGCGGGATCATCGTGCGCAAAGTGATTCCCGGACCGCCGCTGCGGGTCGAGTACGAGCTCTCGCGGATGGGGCGCGAGCTCGAGCCGGCGCTGTCGGAGCTTCATCGCTGGGCGAACCGGTGGCTCCAGCGCCGGGCGTCCGTCCGCGTGTGATCCCAGGGTTCGCGCGCGTCCGCCACGCGCCGGCCAAGTAACGTTCCGCGCGCGATGACGAGCGCCGCTGTAAACCTCAACGCCGAGGACGTGATCTCGCTCGCCGAGGAGCGCGACATTCGCTTCATCCGGCTGTGGTTCACCGACATCCTCGGCCAGCTCAAGGCGTTCTCGATCAACGCGACCGAGCTCGCCGACGCCTTCGAGGGCGGGATGGGCTTCGACGGCTCATCGATCACCGGGTTCAACCCGATCGAGGAGTCGGACATGATCGCGATGCCCGATCCGGGCACGTTCGCGATGCTGCCCTGGCGGCCCGCCGAACAGGGCGTAGCACGGATGTTCTGCGACATCGTCACTCCAGAACGCACTCCATACGAGGGCGACCCGCGCTACGTGCTGCGGCGGGCGGTGGAGCGCGCGCGGGCAATGGGCTTTGACCACTACAACGTCGGACCCGAGCTCGAGTACTTCTACTTCCGAGACTCCAAGTCGACCGAGGTGCTCGACGACGGCGGCTACTTCGACCTGACCACGCTCGATGCCGGCTCGGACCTCCGCCGCGAGACCGTGCTCGCGCTCGAGCAGCTCGGGATCCACACCGAGTACACCCACCACGAGGTCGGACCAAGCCAGCACGAGATCGATATGCGCTACGCCGACGCGCTGAAGATGGCCGACGACTGCATGACCTACAGGATCACGGTCAAGGAATACGCGATGAAGTACGGGCTGCACGCGACGTTCATGCCCAAGCCCCTGTTCGGCAAGAACGGCTCGGGCATGCACACCCACCAGTCGCTGTTTCGCGGCGACGGCAACGCGTTCTTCGACGGCGACGACCAGTACTACCTTTCCGACGTCGGCAAGGCCTTCATCGCCGGGCAGCTTCGCCACGCGCGCGAGATCTGCTCGATCTTCGCCCAGTGGGTGAACTCCTACAAGCGGCTGGTGCCCGGCTACGAGGCGCCGGTGTACGTCGCCTGGTCGCGCCGCAACCGCTCGGCGCTGGTGCGGGTGCCGCTGTATCACCCCGGCAAGGAGCAGGCGACGCGGATGGAGCTGCGCTGTCCCGACCCAGCGTGCAACCCCTACCTCACCTTCGCAGTCCTCCTACAGGCGGGACTCGAGGGCATCGAGCACGGCTACGAGCTGCCCGAGCCGATGGAGAAGAACCTCTACCACCTCGCGCCCGACGAGCGAAAGCGGCTTGGGATCGAGCAGCTGCCGGAGACCCTCGGCGAGGCGATCGAGCTGACCGCCCGCTCCGAGCTGGTGCTGCGAACGCTCGGGGAGCACGTTTTCAACCGCTACATCGAGATCAAGCGCCAGGAGTGGGACGACTACCGGGTGCAGGTCACTCCCTGGGAGCTCGAGCGGTACCTGCCGGTGTTGTAGCGCTCCAAGCTCGGCTGCAACGTTCCAGCGCAAGCCGCGGCCGGTGGGCCTCGCTACAGCGCCGCCCGCAGCTCGTCGGGCTCGCTCACCGGCGCCTTGCAGGCGAAGTGCTCGCAAACGTACGCGGCGGCGTGGCCGCCGACCGGTTCGCGGCCCCGCAGCAACGGCACGTCATCGGCAGCGCCGCCCGCCAGCACCAGGTGGGGGCGGAACTCGCTGCGGACGACCGCGACCAGCGCATCGGACTCCGCGCCGAGACCGACGATCGCCACCTCGCGCACCGGCGCCAGGTAGAAGTCGACGGCGCGCAGCAGATGCCCGAACGCCTGCGGATGGCGCACCGCCAGCGGATACATCAGCCGCAGCACGCCGAGCGCGTGTCGCTCGTACTTGCCCTCGCCCGACAGCAGGGCCAGGCGCAGCAAACCGAAAGCCGCGGCCGAGTTGCCCGAAGGGATCGGGCTGTCCTCGAGATCCTTGCGCCGGGCCGGAAGCTCGTCGTGGTCGTCGGCAGTGGTGAAGAAGCCGCCGCGCTGCTGGTCTGAGAAGCGTTCGATAATGGTGTCTGCGAGCGTCACCGCCCCGCGGTAGAAGCGCGCCTCGAACGTGCTCTCGTACAGCGTGATCAGCGCCTCCAGGAGATACGCGTGATCGTCGAGATAGGCGGGCAGCCGCGCCCGACCCTGCTTCCAAGTGCGAAGCAGCCGACCGGCGTCGTCGCGGAGGTCGTCCAGGAGGAACGAGGCGCAGTCGACCGCGGCCTCGAGGTAGTCGGCGCGGCCGAGCACCGCGCCGGCGTCGGCCAGCGCCGCGATCATCAACGCGTTCCAGGAGGTCAGGCGCTTGTCGTCGAGCCCGGGGCGGACGCGACCGGCGCGGCGTTCGAGCAACCGCGAACGGACCTCCGCGAGGCGCTCCGGCGGGGGCTCGGGACCACGAGCCTCGAGTACGTTGGTTCCGTGCTCGAAGTTGCCGTGCTCGGTCGCGCCGAAGTAGGCGATCGCCGCCCCGGCCGGCTCCGGGCCGAGTACCTCGCGCAGCTCGGCAACCGTCCAGACATAGAACTTCCCCTCGACGCCGTCGGAATCGGCGTCCAGCGCCGAGCAGAAGCCGCCCTCGGCTCCGCGCATCTCGCGCAGCGCCCAGTCGAGCGTCTCGCAGCAGACCCGCCGCATCTGCTCCTCGCCCGAGACCTGCCAGCCGTGCAGGTAGGCGCGCGCGAGCAGCGCGTTGTCATACAGCATCTTCTCGAAGTGCGGGACGGTCCAGGTTGCGTCGACCGAATAGCGCGAAAAGCCGCCGCCGATCTGGTCGTAGATCCCGCCTCGTGCCATCGCGCGCAGCGTTCCCAGCGACATCTCGCGCTCGCCGCGCGACAGCAAGAGTTCGATCGTCGAGGCCGGCGGGAACTTCGGCGCGCCGCCGAAGCCGCCGTTGGCCCGGTCATAGGATTGCTCGAGCGAGGCGACCGCGGCGGCCAGCTGGTCCTCACGGATCGGCTCGAGCGACGGCTCCAACCGCGCCGTCGCACCGAGCGCCTGGACGATCTGGGAGCTCTGTTGCCGGACCTGTTCGCGCTTTTGCTCCCACGCCTCGGCCACCGCCGTCAGCAGCATGCGCCAGCTCGGGAGCCCGTGGCGCGGCTCGGGCGGAAAGTAGGTGCCCGCATAGAACGGCGCCCGGTCCGGGGTCAGGAACGCGTTCAGCGGCCAGCCGCCTTGGCCGGTCATCGCCTGGCATGCCTCCATGCAGATCGCGTCGACGTCGGGGCGCTCCTCGCGATCGACCTTGACGCACACGAACCGGTCGTTCATGAGCGCGGCGATCTCGGGATCCTCGAAGGACTCGTGCGCCATCACGTGGCACCAGTGGCACGCCGAGTAGCCGACCGACACCAGCAGCGGGCGCTCCTCGACGCGCGCCCGCGTCAGCGCCTGCTCTGCCCAGGGGTACCAGTCGACGGGATTGTCCTTGTGCTGGAGCAGATAGGGGGAGCTTTCCCCCGCCAGACGGTTTGGCACCTGCCCCAGGCTACCGGGACCGATTCGCGGGCAATACGCTACGGCGACCGCGATCACGAGGAGAGCCACTTTGTCTGCGCACCGCGAGCCCCTAGATGCACCACACGCCCCGGCGGCCGTGGGTCCGTACGTCCACGCCGTGCGCACCGGCGGGCTGCTGTTCTGCTCGGGGCAGATCCCGCTCGATCCGCGGACCGGAGATATCGTCGGCTCAAGCGCCGGCGAGCAGGCCGGGCGCTGCCTCGAGAACCTCGCCGCGGTCTGCGAGGCCGCCGGCGCGACGCTCGGCGACGCGGTGCGCCTCACCGTCTACATGACCGACATGCGCGCCTACCCCCAGGTCAACGAGGTGTACGGGTCGTTCTTTGAATCCGATCCGCCCGCGCGGGTGGCGATCGGCGTGGCCGCGCTGCCGCAGGGCGCCATGGTCGAGATCGACGCGGTGGTGGCGCTCCCTGAGTGAGTCGCTGTCAACGGCCGGCGCGAGCGCGCCGGTTTCGGTGCAGGACATACGCCGCGCCACCGACGCGGGAGCCGGGGTCTATCGCCACACGCCCGTTCTGAGCTCGCGCACACTCAGCGAGCGGATCGGCTCGACGGTCGCGCTCAAGGCCGAGAACCTCCAGCGGACCGGCTCCTTCAAGCTGCGGGGCGCGCTCGCCAAGATCGCCTCGCTGGGCGATGCCTGCGCCGACGGAGTGGTCGCGGGCAGCGCCGGCAACCACGCTCAGGCGCTGGCGTACGCGGCGCGCGAGCGCGGGGTGCGGTGCGAGGTGTTCATGCCGGAGACCGCGTCGATCGCCAAGGTCGAGGCGGCCTCCGCGCTCGGCGCCACGGTGCGCCTGGTTGGTGCGACAGTCGATGAGGCGCTCGCCGCCGCCCGCGAACGCGCCGGGCAGGGGGAGCTCGCGTTCGTGCACCCGTTCGACGATCCGGACGTGATCGCGGGCCAGGGGACTCTCGGGCTCGAGCTGCTTGCCGACGTGCCGGAGATCCAGCGCGTGATCGTGCCGATCGGCGGCGGCGGCCTCATCAGCGGCGTGGCGATCGCGCTCAAGTCACAGCGGCCCCAGATCGAGGTGGTCGGCGTCCAGGTCGCGACCTGCGCGCCGTTTCCCCAATCGCTTGCGACCGGTCGGCCGATGGCGGTCGAGTCGGCGCTGACGATCGCCGACGGGATCGCGGTCAAGCGACCGGGGGAGCTGACGCTGGCGCTGATCGATCGATGGGTCGACGAGATCGTGGTCGTCGCCGAAGACGACGTTGCCGAGGCGATGGTGTTCCTGCTCGAGCGCGCCAAGCTGGTCGTGGAGGGCGCCGGCGCGGTCGGGGTCGCTGCGCTGCTTTCAGGTCGTCTCCCGGAGGGCGGCCCCGGCGCGACCGTGGTCGTCCTCTCGGGCGGCAACGTCGACGCCGGCCTGCTGGCCGAGATGGCGCGGCGGCACGAGACCCAGGCCGGCAGGCGGCTGGTGCTGTTCGCGCGTCTGCCCGATCGCCCCGGCTCGCTCGCCACGCTGCTGTCGCTGGTCGGCGAGCAGCACGCGAACCTGCTCGACGTCCAGCACATCCGCGAGGGAATCGACCTGCACGTGCGGGAGACCGCGGTTCAGCTGGTGCTCGAGACCCGCGGGCCCAGACACGCTGAGGAGGTCACCAAGGCGGTCCGCCGCGCCGGCTACGCCGAGACGCGGGTGATGCGGTAGTCGCGTGCCCCCTCGACGAGCGCCCGGATCACGCGGCTGTGCTCGTCGGCCTCGGGATGCCACTGGACCCCGAGGACGAACCGCCGGTCGGGAACCTCGATCGCCTCGGGAAGGTCGTCGAGCTTCGAGTACCCGGTCACCTCGAAGGCCTGGGCGACAAACTTGACGCCCTGATGGTGATGGGACTTGGTGTTGTGCACGAGCTCGCCCGCGGCGAGCGCGGCCAGCGAACCCTCGGTCAGGCGCACCCGGTGATCTGAACCGTCGAAGCTGCCGACGTGGGGGCGGTGGTGCTCATGGCCGAGCTCGTCCGGCAGATGCTGTGACAGCGTGCCCCCCATGGCGACGTTCATCAGCTGCATTCCCCGGCAGATGCCGAGCACCGGCATGTCGCGCTCGATCGCCCGCTGCGTGAGTGCGATCTCCACGCGATCGCGCTCGGGCACGGTGCTGTTGGTCGCGGGATGGGCGCTCGCGCCGTAGGTGGCCGGGTCGATGTCGTGGCCGCCGGCGAGGATCAAGCCATCGATCAGGTCGAGCACCTCGTCGGGAGTATCTTCCAGGCGGGGGTCGGGCGGGATCATCACGGCGAGGGCGCCGGCGCGCTGGATCGCCTCGATGTATCCGAACGACAGCAGCGCGGCGCGCTGATCCCAGACGCTCCACTGAGCGCGGATCAGGCTCGCGCAGATTCCGATCGCCGGACGTTCTTCGGTCATCGCATCCTCTTCCGACACCGCTCCAGCCTAGCGTGGCGCTGTCGATGCCCCGGCCGGCGCCATCGAGGCCTGCGCCGGGGACTTGGCGTCGCCGTCCTCCCGGGAACTATTCCCCGCTCGGTGGCGTCTATGCGCTCAGACCCCGACCTGTGGGAGACCTGTGATGAGACGTCTTGCGATGTTCGCTCCTTTTGCCGCCGCGGCGCTGCTTGCAGGCTGCGGCTCATCCGGCAGGAGCGGCACTACCACCGGTAGTAACTCGCCGTCCAGCTCGAGCGGCTCCGCGACGCCGGTGGCGAGTGCGTCGGGTGGGGTCAGCCTGAGCGAGACCGAGTTCAAGATCACCCCTGCCACTGCAAAGGCCTCAAAGACCGGCAAGATCACGATCACGGTAACCAACAACGGCACGATCACGCACGCGCTCGCGGTGCAGACGCCCGCTGGTCCGGTCAAGACTCCGCACATCGCGCCGGGCCAGAGCGCGAAGCTGACGGTCGACATCTCCATGGCCGGCAGCTACACGTTCTTCTGCCCGATCGGCAATCACCGGCAGGCCGGGATGCATGGCATGCTGGTCGTCGGCCCGGCCGCTGCCACCGGCGGCGCCGGCGGCGCCAGCAAGACGACGTCCACCGGCTCATCGGGGGGTGGCGGCGGTTACGCGTACTGACGTTGATTTAGCCGACGCCTGGCGGTTCTGGGGTGTAGGGCGGGGCGGGGATGCCGAGATGGCGGCGGATCGCACGTAGCGCTTCGGGCGGCACTGCCGCCTGAGCGCGTGTTTGCTGGACGAGGTCGCGCTCCTGGTCGCGCATCAGAGCGGCGGTCTGGAAGTCTTGGGACTCGATCGCCTGCTCCTTGGCGATGCGGGTCTCTTCGATCCGTCGGCTGAGCTGTTGTTGGGCTTGGACGGCCTGACTGCGGCTGCGCTCGATCTGTCCCCACAGCTCGTCGAGATCGATCCCGAACGCTTGCAGAGCCTGGCTTGCCAGCGTTTGCGGCGTGCTGGCGAGAACGAGAAGGAGATCGCCGGCGTCGGGGTCGCGCCCCAACTCGCCTCGGATCTCCGCCGCCAGCCGGTCGAGGATCGTGCCGAGGTCACCGAGCCATTCCTGGCCGATCGTCTTGCGCGGTCCGCCGAAGACAGCGGCACTGGCCGTGCGCAACCCGCGCTGTCGGCTGCCCGGACCCGAGAGCATCCTGATCACCTCATTGCGGATCTTTTCGGAATCGGCGTCGAAATCCAGCAAGACCCGGGAGGCCACGCCCTCGTTCTCGCGCCCCAGCCCGAGCAGGATGTGCTCGGTGCCGATGTGGTCATGGCCGAGAGTCAGCGCCTCTCGCAGCGCCAGCTCGAGCACCTTCTTGGCGCGAGGCGTGAACGGGATCTGATCGGTGGTGACCTCATCCCCGGCGTGGACGATCCGCACGATGTCCGCCCGGGCTCGCTCGACGGTGATGTCGAGCGACTCCAGCACCCGGGCCGCGAGTCCCTCCTTCTCGCGCAGCAAGCCGAGCAGGATGTGCTCGGTGCCGATGTAGTTGTGCTTGAGGGTGCGGGCCTCCTCCTGGGCCAGGACGACGACCTCGCGAGCGCTCTCCGTGAATTTTTCAAACATCCGACTCTCCTCAAACACGCTGGATCCAGCGTACTCCGGCTCCTGAGACAGCCGGAATCGTCCCAATCGAGCACCCGCCGGCGTCGCGCGGGACGTTGCCGTCCTCCCAGAACGGAAACATCCCGCGACTGCGCTCAAACGCTTGGCTTGGGACGTTGCCGGTCCGGAGCGCTAACACCGGACGGGTCGAGAGGACCGCTGACACCGGACGGGCCGAGAGGACCGCTGACACCGGACGGGTCGAGAGGACCGCTGACACCGGACGGGTCGAGAGGACCGCTGACGCCGGACGGGCCGAGAGGATCACTCAGGGATGGCTCAAGATGTTGAGCACCTTGCCGTTTGGATCGCGGACGAAGAAACGACGGACGCCCCACGGTTCGTCGGTCAATGGATGAACGATCTCATAGCCCAGGCGTTGCGCCGCGGCGTGCGCCGCATCCACGTCGTCGACCTCGATCGAGGCATCAGGCTGCTCCGGCGCACTCGCGTCCTGCCGCATCACGCTGATCTGAGCCGCCGGGTTGCCCGGAGCGGCGAACGTCACGATCCAGCCATGGTCCATGACGACCTCGAGGCCGAGCACCTCGGCATAGAACTCCACGCTGGCACGAGGCTCCTGCGCCTGGAAGTCGGGGACCACACGCCTGACGGACATGGTCACGAACCGGTGCCGCTGTCGTATCGCGGGGCTGAACCGGCCTTGCCGGCGCGCAGCAGCGCCCGCCGCACCTTGCCGCTCTCGGTCTTGGGCAGCTCGGTGGCGAACTCGACGATCCGCGGGTGCTTGTAGGGCGCGGTCTCGCGCTTGACGTGCTCCTGCAGCTCGGCGGCGAGCTCGTCGCTGGGTGAAAAGCCGTCACGGACGACGACGACCGCGCGGACCACCGAGCCGCGCTCGTCATCCGGTTCCGCGACGACGGCGGCTTCGGCGACGGCGGCGTGGGAGACCAGCGCCGACTCCACCTCGAACGGCCCGATCCGGTACCCCGACGAGATGATCAGGTCGTCCGAGCGGCCCTCGAAGTAGAGATAGCCGTCGTCGTCCTCGCTCACCCGGTCGCCGGTCGCCCAGGGAACGTGCACCGGCGCGTCGCCTCCGCCCAGGTGCCCGATGAAGAACGTCGGATCGGTGGCGGGTTCGGCGAGCACCAGCTCGCCGTCGGCGATCAGCAGGTCGATGCCGGGGAGCGGACGGCCCATCGACGCCGGCCTGACCGGCTCCCCGACCGGCATCCCGGTCAGCTGGCCGGTCTCCGTCTGTCCGTATCCGTCGCGGATCTCGAGCCCGGTCCCGTCGGCAAACGCGCGCAGGACCCCGGGGTTGAGCGCCTCCCCGGCCGCGACCCGGGTCCGCAGACCGGGCACCGGCGCCAGGTCGAGCCGTTTGGCGATCACCCGATACTCGGTCGGAGCCATGCACAGAACGTTGACCTGCTCGTCGGCGAGCACCGACAGCCGCTGCACCGGATCAAAGCGCGCGTCGTGCACGAGCGCCGCCGCGCCCTGCAGCCACGGCGCGATGAACACGTTCCGGGCAGACTTCGACCAGCCGGTCGCGGCCGTGCACCAGACCAGGTCGCCGGGACGGGCGTCGAGCCAGTGCTCAGCTTGCAGGCGCTGGCCCGGGAGGTAGCGCTGGCCGTGTAAGACGCCCTTGGGCTCCCCGGTGGTGCCGCTGGTGAAGGTGATCAGGCAGGGATCGGCGGCGTGCAGCTCCACCGCCTCCACGCGCTCGTTCGCGAACAGCGACTCGTCGGGGAAGATCAGCACTGGGCACGACGGCGCTGCGGCGGAGAGCTTGGGGAGGTCGCGCTCGTCGGCGATGATCAAGCGGGGCTGTGCGGCGTCGAGCCGGGCACGCAGGTCCTTGGCGCGCAGCTGTTCGTTGCACGCGAGCGCGACCGCACCGATCCGAAAGCACGCGACCATCGCCAGCACCCATTCGGCGCGGTTTCCGATCAGCGTGACCACCACGTCGCCGCGGCCGACGCCGTGGTCGATCAGGGTGCCCGCGAGCCGGGAGCTGCGATCGGAGACCTCGCCGAAGCTCCAGTCGCGGCGGCTCCCGTCCCGGGCAACCTCGACGAGCGCTCGTCGCGCGGGCGGGGCAGCGTCGACGACGTCACGGGCGAAGTTCAACGATCGCTCACCGGCGAGAGCGTACCCCGGGCGAGTCGACGCGCGTCGATGACGCTCGCTTCGAGCAGGGGACGCTCGCCCGGCGCGGTGCCGCTGATAGGCTCAAAGGAATGGGTCTGATGACCGGCAGCGGCCCCCTCGGGCGCGACCCGGCGGGGCGTTTCAACTTCGAGCCCCCGCCTCCCGGCCGCGCCCTGTACCTCGATCCGAGCCCCAAGCGCGTCCGCGCCGCGTTTGCCGGTGAGACGATCGTCGACAGCCGCCGGGTGATGCTGCTACACGAGTCCGGCCAGCAGCCGATCTACTACTTCCCGCCCGAGGACGTCCGCTCGGACCTGCTGGAACCAAGCAGCCGGCACACGCACTGCCCGAAGAAGGGAGACGCGTCCTACTACACGATCCGCGTCGGCGATCAGGTGCTGGAGGCGGGCGCGTGGTACTACCCCGACCCGCTGCCCGAGGCGCCCCCGATCAAGGACCTGATCGCGTTCTACTTCAACCGCATGGACCACTGGTACGAGGAGGACGAGGAGATCTTTGTCCATCCTCGCGACCCCTACCACCGAGTCGACGTTCTGGACTCAGACCGTCACATCCGGGTATCGCTGGAAGGCGAGCTGCTGGCCGAGAGCGATCGCGCGCGGGCGCTGTTTGAGACCAGCCTGCCGGCGCGCTGGTACCTGCCGGCCGAGGACGTGATCGCGTCGCTTGAGCCTAGCGAGACGATCACGCGCTGCCCGTACAAGGGAGCCGCGAGCTATCGCTCGGTCAAACTCGCCGATGATGCGATAGCCAAGGACCTGATCTGGTATTACGCGGATCCGCTGCCCGAGGTCGACCGCATCGCCGGCCTGCTGTGCTTCTTTAACGAGAAGGTCGACATCGAGCTCGACGGAGAGCTTCAGGAGCGACCGGAGTCGCCGTGGAGCCACGGCGTCAAGTCCGAGGCGCAGAATCTCGCGCCCGCGCAGACGCGGGGCTGACCCCGCAGCGTTGGCTGTCGCCTGACCCGCCCCGCGCGACGCAGAACACGACCTTTCCTCCGGCCCGGGTATTCTCGGCCGATGGCGATCGCGACTCCCTACACCGAGAAGACCGACGAGCAGAAGGCGATCTGCGAGATGGTTCGCCAGTTCGCCGACGAGCAGATCATTCCCAACGCCGAGCACTACGACCACGAGGACAGCTTCCCCGAGCCGATCGTCGAGCAGATGAAGGAGCTCGGCCTGTTCGGGGTGACGATCCCCGAGGAGTACGGCGGCATGGGGCTCGACCTGACGACCTACGCGATGATCGTCGAGGAGCTCTCGCGGGGATGGATCTCGATCTCGGGGATCGTCAACACGCACTTCATCGGCTCCTACCTGCTGATGAAGTTCGGCGCCGAGGAGCAGAAGCAGCGCTATCTGCCCCGGATGGCCACGGGCGAGATCCGCGCCGCGTTCTCGCTCTCTGAGCCCGAGTGCGGCTCCGACGTGCAGGCGATCAAGACGAGCGCGAAGAAGGTCGACGGCGCGCACTACGAGATCAACGGCCAGAAGATGTGGGTCACCAACGGGCTGCTCTCCTCGCTGGTGTTCGTGCTCGTCAAGACCGACCCCGCGGCCGAGCCGAAGTACAAGGGGATGACCTGCTTCATCGCCGAGAAGGAGCCGGGAGCGACCGAGAACGCCGGCGACTACGCGGGCTTCACCGTGCCCCCGAAGATCAAGAAGCTCGGCTACAAGGGCGTGGAGTCGACCGAATTGGTGTTCGACGGCTACCGGTGCCCGGTCGAGAACATCCTCGGCGGCGAGGAAGCCGGTCTCGGTCAGGGGTTCGTGCAGATGATGGACGCGCTCGAGGTCGGCCGCGTCAACGTCGCCGCGCGAGGCGTGGGGATCGCCCAGCGCGCACTCGAGCTCGCGCTGCGCTACTCGCAGGAGCGCAAGGCCTTCGGCAAGGCGATCGCCCAGCACCAGGCGATCCAGTTCAAGCTCGCCGACATGGCGACCCAGGTCGAGGCGGCGCGCCTGCTCACGATCCGGGCGGCGCGCCTCAAGGACGCCGGCGACCGCTCCGACCTGGAGGCCGGGATGGCGAAGCTGTTCGCCTCCGAGGCCGGCCGCTTCTGCGTCGAGGAGTCCTTCCGCATCCACGGCGGCTACGGGTACTCCAAGGAGTACGAGATCGAGCGGCTGTACCGCGACGCGCCGCTGCTGTTGATCGGAGAGGGCACGTCGGAGATCCAGCGGATGGTGATCGGCCGCAAGCTCCTGCAGCGGCACAAGCTCTAGATCGCGGGACGTCCCACCAGTGCCCGCGACCGACACGAAGGCCCTGATCGAGACCGCGGTCAAGCGGTTTCTCGACGAGGTGCCGGCACTGCAGAAGCTCAAGCTTGTCGCGGGCCTCGAGCTGCGAAATCGCGGCGACGTGCAGATGTACCGGGTCGAGTTGCCCGGCCCCAACGTCAGCAAGGACATCGCCGCCGACGCGAAGGTACGCCTCACGGTGCAGCGCCCCCAGTTCAACGAGCTGGCGATCAAGGGACACGTGGCCGATTGGCGCGACGCGTTCGCCCACGGGGACGCGAAGGCGACCGGCGTCGATCAGGTCCTGAAGCTGATCGTCAACGTGGTCGAGCGCCAGGAGGAGCGCTCGCGCACGCGCAAGGCTACCGGCGCTCGGCCGACTTCTCCGCCGCGCTGAGCGAGGCTACCGGCGCTCGGCCACCCTCTCCGCCGCGCTGAGCTGCTCATCGATCAGGGCCAGCCCCGCGTCCCAGAAGCCCGGGTCGGCGAGGTCGATGCCGACGATCGCCCCGAGCGCTTCGGGACTGCGCGAACCTCCGGCCGCCAGCAACTCGAGGTAGCGCGGGACAAATGACTGCCCCTCCTGCGCAAAGCGGCGATAGGCCGACAGCGCCAGCAGCTGCCCGTAGGCGTACGCGTACACGTAGCCGGGGGTGTTGATGAAGTGGGGGATGTAGGACCACCAGATCCGGTAGCCGTCGGTGATCTGCACCGAGTCGCCGAACAGCTCGGCCTGGCTCTGCACCCACAGTTCGCAGATGCGGTCCGGCGACAGCTCGCCTTCGTCGCGGCGGTGGGTGTGCATCAGATGCTCGAAGCGGTTCATCGACATCTGCCGAAAGACCGTCGCCATCGCGGTGTCGAGCCGCTCGGCGAGCAGGCTGAGGCGCTGCTCGTCGCCGTCGGCCGCCGCCAGCAGGCGCTCGAACACCAGCGTCTCGCCGAACACCGAGGCGGTCTCGGCGAGCGTCAGCGGCGTCGATTGGTGAAACACGCCCTGCGGTTGGGCGAGGGCGGCATGCAGCCCGTGGCCGAGCTCATGCGCCATCGTCAGCACGTCCCGGCGGCGGGCGGTGTAGTTGAGCAGCACGTACGGGTGCGCGGTCGGCACCGTGTATGAGCAGAACGCTCCGCCGCGCTTGTTCGCGCGAACCGGCGCGTCGATCCAGCGCTCGTCGAAGAACCGGCGCGTGATCCGGCCGGCCTCGGGGGCGAACGAGTCGTAGGTCTCGAGCACCATCTCCCGCGCCGCGCCGAACGAGAACGTGATGTCCTCCTCGAGCACCGGCGCCATCCGGTCGTAGTCGGCCAGCCGCTCCACGCCGATCAGCTTTGCCTTGAGCGCGTACCACCGCTGGGGGATGTCGTAGCGGCGGCGGACCGCCTCGATCAACGCCATCACCGATTCGTCTGAAGCCTCGTTGGCGAGGTTGCGACTGGCGAGCCAGTGCGGGTAGGAGCGCAACCGGTCCTCCACCGACTTGTCGTAGACCAGCGTGTTGTAGATGAACGCGCGCGTGCGCAAACCCGGCTCGAGCGCCGCCGACACGGCCTCCGCCGCCGCCTGCCGGGTCGAGCGCTCGGCGAACTGCAGGCGGCTGAGCGCGACGTCGAGAGTCAATTCCTGGTCGTCGAGGTTCACGCGCAGCATCGCGACCAGCTCGCCGAACAGGCGGTCCCAGGCGCTCCGGCTCGAGATCGACTTCTCGGCGAGCAGCTTCTCCTCGTTCTCCGACAGCAGGTGGGGGCGATAGCGCCTGGCGCTGTGCAGGTAATGGCGGCAGAACGCCAGGCCGTCGGCGCGGTGGTCCGGGGGCGCAAGCAGCCTCTCGGCGTGCTCATCGTCGAGCGCCGCCCACTCCAGCTCGAAGAACAGAAGCTTGGTCTCGACCTCGGTCCCGCGCTCCTGCACCCGCTGCAGCAGCGCGCCGCGGCTGGGGTCGGCGGTGTCGGTCGAGAAACGAAGCGAGGCGTACGAGCCGGCGCGCCCCACGAGGTCGTGGATCCCCTCCAGCTCGTGCATCGCCTGCGCGAGTCCGGCGGCGTCGAGTTCGGAGATCCTGCCCGCGTATGCCTGCGCGAACGCGGTTGCGGCGGACACCGCCTCCTCGAGCATCCGGTTGACGCCTGCTTCGCCGTCGCCGGCGACCAGCGGGTCCAGGTCCCACTCGGTCGCGAGCAGCTCGGGATCGGCGAGCGGGTCGGCGGCCGTGGACATCTCCACGGAGCTTAGTGACCGTTGGTTGACAGGGCGCGGTGTGGCGTCGGGGCGGTCGAAGCGATCTGCCACGGTCGAAGCGATCTGCCACGGTCGAAGCGATCTGCGACCTGCATATCGCGACACTCGCGCACAGAACCGCGAGCCGTGTCGTGTTCTACACGTGTGACATGCATAGTTCGCCAGGCCTCGGCGGCTTGGATGCGAGTGCCGCGTTTTACAGGTCCTCGTCACCCCACGCCCCAGGCGAGCGCCGGCGTCGCCTCGAAGTTGTCGCGGACCCGCGTGCGCTTCGCACGCTCTCTGTGTTGTCGCCGCGCCTGGACTACGCGCCGCGTCTCGCACACGCCGCCGGGTCCAGCGGGCCGCGGATCTCATAAACATCGATCGGCTGGCCGGTCGCCCGCCGGCTCAGCACCAGGCGAGCGTTCGGATCCGATCCGGTCCAGGCGGCCTCGGGGGACGGACGCAGGCGCTTCGGGTGCCAGGGGTCGCGCGCGGGAGTCGTGACCACATACCGGTATCGGCCGGCGTTGATCGCCTCGCGCCATCGCCGGCAATCGGTGATCGCGGTGAACGATCCATGGACGCCGCGGGCGCCGACGTACTGGACCCGGTTGGACGCGTCGGTGCCGAACAGCGGATATGAGAAAAAGCCCCCGAACGTCCCCACGACGCCGACGCGCGCGTCGTGCACGGTCCGAAAGAAGGCCCACGTGCGGGCCAGGTACGACACGCCCGGGTTGAACTGGTAGCGCCCGCGCAGATAGTGCCGCTGCCAGGCATAGCCGGCGGCGGCGCCGGCGGTCAGCGCGAGTGCGGCGCCCGACAGCAGCAGCACGCGTGCCGGCGATCGCGTCCGCATTGCGATCAATGCTGCGGCGGCCAGCAGCAGCCCCGCCGCGAGCAGGACCACCCCGAGCACGTGCCGGTGGGGCCACAACGAGCTCCGCAGCTGAGTCGCGCCCAGCGCGACCGCGAGCGCCCCGACCAACACCCCCTGCCGTCGCGCCCCGGCCAGCGGCGGCGCGAGCGGCAGGATCGCGAGCGAGAGGGCCAGCGACGGCGCGGCGTAGCGCAGGTTGAACGCAAACCCCGCGGGGTCGCCCCGCGGCCCGGCGGCCGTCTCGGGAGTGATCAGGTAGGCGGCGAGCGATGCCAGCGCCACGAGGCCGAGCATCCGAACGGTGCGGCCGGCTCCGGGAAGCAGGCACAGCAGCGGACCAGCGACGGCAGCGCCGACGATCACAAACCACCATCGTCCCAGCCCAGCGGCGAGCCCGGGCTCCCAGAACCGGCGCCACGCGCCCGACGTCGTCAGGTAATGCGCGACCGAGAAGGCGGTGTGCTGCTGAAGCGGCGCCGCCGGCGTGGGGAGGATGCCGAGGCTGGTCCAGGGCAGCGGGTTGCCGACCGCGATCACATTTCGCGCGTACCAGTAGCCGCCCGCGAGCAGCAACGGCCCCAGCCACAACGCCGCGGTCATACGGCGGCGGCCGCACGGCGCGACCGCGATCGCTCCGACCGTCAGCGCCGCCACCGGAGCCAGCAGGCTGAGCTTGACCGCCACCGCGAGCCCCGCCGCCACCGCCGCGAGCACGATCTCGGCGCGGCGCCCGTCGCCGACGAGCCCGGCGGGGCGCCCGTCGCCGGCCAGCACGAATGCGACCGACGCCAGCAGGAAGAACGTGCCGACCACGTCGTTGGCCGCGCTTCCGGCCTGGGACGTGTTCATCATCGGCGTCGCCATCAGCAGCGCGACGCCCAGCACCGCCGCCGCGCCGCTGCCGCGCGAGCGCCCGATGCACCAGGCGGCCAGCAGCGACAGCCCCAGCCAGATCAGGTTCAACGCCGGCGACAGCGTGTCGTGCGCGAACAGCACGATCCCCAGCCCATGCAGAAGCTCCGCGGTCGCCGGATAGAAGGCCGTGAGGTACTCGACGTCGGTGAATCGCAGCGGCGTGATGTGGCCGGTCTGCGCGAACGATGCCGCCCACGGGAGGTGGTACCAGAGCGAATCGAACGTGCGCACGCCGACGTCGTAAGACTGCAGCGTCGGCGCGGCCCATTCGGCGAGCAGCGCCGTCGAGGCGAGCAACGCGATTGCCCCAGCCACGAGGGTCCCTCGGCGCCCCCGTGGGGGGCCGGCGATTGCGCGCCCGCCACCGGCCAGCCAAGCGGCGCCGGCGCCGACCACGACGCTCGCGGCGACGATCGGGGCGAGCACGAACCAGCCGACCGCGCCGAGCATCTCGAGGATCGCAATCAGCAGGGCGAGCCCGATCACGACCTCGGTCAGCCGCGCCGGCGCCCCGCTCCAGCCCGCGAAGAATCGACGGCGCAGGGACACGGCCGCGAGCGCCATCGAGCCGCCCACGAGCGCGAGCGAAACCGCACCCAGCACATAGCGGGCGAGGCTCATGCCTGGGGTACGCTAGCCCTGGATCTCATGACCGCTCGAAGACTAGGACTCATGACGATGGCGCTCCTCGCCCTTGCAGCGGCGGCCGCGGGCTGCGGCGCAGGCGGCAAGCGCCACGGACCCGATGTCGCGCAGCTGCCGCTCGTCCACGGCGCCAGCGTCGTTGCACGGGTGCGCCAATGCGACCGCGGCGCCAACGCCTTCTGCGCGATCGAGCTGGTCGTGACCGACCGCCGCTACAAGACCTCCAGCGATCTGGTCGACGCGCAGCACGCGCAGCTTCGCAAGCACGGCTGGACGGGAGGCAGCGGCGACACCGGAGATCAGAAGGCCGCCGATTCGCCTGGCCACAAGCTGCGCGTGACCTACGGGACCGCCTCGGGCGACCTCAAGGACGTCGATCTGGGATCGATCGAGCGTCCCCGCAAGATCACGCTGGCGCTGTCACGGACCCTGTTCGATCAGGCGCCGGCGATGTCAATCAT
The DNA here is from genome assembly GCA_963723675.1 of uncultured Solirubrobacterales bacterium. Taxonomy (GTDB): domain Bacteria; phylum Actinomycetota; class Thermoleophilia; order Solirubrobacterales; family Solirubrobacteraceae; genus Palsa-465. The sequence continues at coordinate 581,014 of CAVRRW010000002.1, forward strand.
GCTCGAGGTCGGCGCGACTTAATCGATCGAATTAGTGCTGGAGGCTTGCCGGAGCGGGGCTGTCAGTCAGCGTCAGGCGCCGCTCCGGTCCGACGCTGATCGCCTGCCGCCCGGCGAGCAGGGCGCGCAGATCGGCGCCGACAAGCTCGCGGCGCCAGCCGGTTAGCGTGCGGACGTCGGGCTCGCGCTCTCCGCGGCGGGCGGCGCCGACGATCTGCTCCAGCTCGCTGCGCGAAGCCAGCAGCTCGTATGCGAGCCCGGCCTCGAGCGCACGCGCCCGCAGGAGGGCCTCGGCCAGGGAGATCAGCGGTGCATCGCCCGGCTCCGAGCGCTCCCGCCCAGGCTCGCGCGGGATCGGGGGCGCCTGGCGGCCGTGCTCGATCGCCTCGATGATCGCGGGGCCGCGGCGCCTGAGCCCGGATGGATGGATGCCGCGAATCTGTTCGAGGCCGCGAAGGCTCGACGGCTGGCGCTTGGCGAGCTCGACGAGCGGGGGATCGGCGAGCACCGAGCCGACAGGGCGGTCCTCGGCGCTCGCGGTCCGCTCGCGCCAGGCAGCGAGCTCCCGCGCCACGGCGCGCGACCGGGGGTCGAGCTGGTTGACGCGCGGCAGACGCTCCCAGGCCGTGTCGGGGTCGCGTTCGTCGGTGGCGGACTCCAGGCGCCGGCATTCCTCGCGCGCCCAGGCCAGCCGGCCGCTGTCGGTCAGGCGGCCCTGGAGCTCGTCGGCCAGCTCCAGCAGGTGGGCCACGTCTTCGGCCGCGTAGCTGAGCTGCTCGGCGGTCAGGGGTCGGGCGTCCCAGCGGGTGTAGCTCGCGGACTTGCCGACCCGGCGACCGAGGATCGCGCCGAGCAGGTTCGCGTATCCCGTCTGCGCGCTCGCGCCGGCGAAGCCCGCCGCGACCTGGGTGTCGAAGATGTCGGTGAGCTCGGTGTCCCAGGTCCGGCGCAGGATCGCCACATCCTGACGGCCCGCGTGCATGATCACCTCGACCGCCGGGTCTGCCAGGGCCTCGGCCAGCGGGGCGGGGTCGGTCCGGCCCAGCGCATCGATCATCAGGATCCGCGCCGTGCCGTCGTCGCCGTCGACGACCACCTGCGCGAGGCACAGAAGGGCGTGATAGCGGCCCTCGGACATGAACTCGGTGTCGATGCCGAAGCGACCGCGCTTGCGCGCGACGGCCGCCGCCCACTCGACCTCCTCTGAGGTGGCCAGACCTCGCTCCGCCATGGGGCGCTCACCCTACAGGGCGGCCACCCGATCAATAACCGACCGTGCTGGTAGGATATGTCGGCAGATGATCTTCTCCTCGAAGGCGGAGTACGGCGTGCGGCTGATGGTCGAGCTCGGCCGGCAGTCCCCCGAGCATCCGACCAGCCTCAAGGCGATCGCCGATGCCGAGGGCCTGCCGCTGGCCTACCTCGAGCAGGTCGTGGCCCGGCTGCGCAAGGCCGGGCTCGTGATGAGCGCGCGCGGGGCTCACGGCGGCTACTGGCTCGCGCGTCCGGCGGAGGAGATCGCGATGAACGAGGTGGTGCAGGCGCTCGAGGGCGCGATCGCACCAATGGAGTGCTTCGTGCACGACCACACCGAGCGCGTGCTGTGCTCCCATGAGCCCGACGCCGGCCGCGGCTGTGCGACCAAGCTGCTTTGGACGCGCGTGCAGGGCGGGATCATCCGCTCGCTTCAGACGACCACGCTCGCGGAGCTGGTCGACTTCTCGCGGCGCACCGACCCGTCATCCACGAGGCCCGTTGGCGCCGACGCCTCGCCCACGAGCCCCGTTGGCGCCGGCGGCTCGCCCGCGAGCCCCGTGGGCGCCGGCGCCTCCGTTGCCTGAAGTCACAAACGAAAGCTGGAGATGGCAGACCTAGAGATCCGAAACCTTCACGTCCAAGCAGGGGAGAAGCAGATCCTGCGCGGCCTGGACCTCGCCGTGACCAAGGGCGAGATCCACGCGCTCATGGGCCCCAACGGCTCCGGCAAGTCGACGCTCGCCAACGCGATCATGGGCCACCCCAACCTCGAGGTGACCGAGGGGCAGATCCTCCTCAACGGCGAGGACATCACCGAAGCCGATCCCGACGAGCGCGCCCGGATGGGCCTGTTCATGGCCTTCCAGTACCCGATTTCGGTGCCCGGCGTGACCGTCACCAAGTATCTGCGCACCGTCCTCAACGCCCACCGCGAGGCCCGCGGGCAGTCGCCGATCCCGCTCAATGAGTTCCGCCAGACCGTCGAGGCCGCGATGCGGCTGACCAACGTGCCGAAGGAGTTCTCGAGCCGGTATCTGAACGAGGGGTTCTCCGGTGGTGAGAAGAAGCGGATGGAGATCCTCCAGCTCGCCGTGCAGCGCCCGGAGCTGGCGATCCTGGACGAGACCGATTCCGGTCTCGACATCGACGCCCTGCGCGTGGTCGCTAACGGCGTCAACGCCGTCGCCGGACCGGAGATGGGCGTCCTGATCATCACCCACTACCAGCGGATCCTCCACCTCGTGCAGCCGAGCCATGTGCACGTCATGTACCAGGGGCGGATCGTCAGGGAGGGCGGCCCCGACCTGGTCGACGAGCTCGAGGCCAAGGGCTACGGGTGGATCACCGAGAAGGTCGCGGCATGAGCCGGGGAGCGGCGCTGTGAGCGCGACCGCGATCCTGTCGGAGATCGCCTCGGAGTTCCCGGTCCTGAGCCGCCGGATCGGCGGCAAGCCACTGACGTACCTGGATTCGGCGGCGACCTCGCAGACGCCGCAGCCCGTGATCGATGCGATGACGGAGTACTACACGCAGTCTCGCGCCTCGATCCATCGCGGCGTCTATCCGCTTGCAGTCGAGGCGACGGACCTCTACGAGGGAGCGCGCCGGCGGATCGCCGACTGGCTGGGCGCGGCACCGGAGGAGACGATCTTCGCGGCCAACGCGACCGCTGCGATCAACCTGGTCGCCTACACGTGGGGTCGCCAGAACGTCAATCGCGGCGACCTCGTGGTGCTGACCGAAATGGAGCACCACTCCAACATCGTCCCCTGGCAGCTGCTCTGCCAGGACCGCGAGGCCGAGCTCGCATACGTGCCGGTGCTCGAGGACGGCCACCTCGATCTGGACGCCCTGGACGAGTTGCTGGCGCGCGCGCCCAAGCTCGTCGCGCTCGTCCACGTCTCAAACGTGCTCGGCACGATCAACCCCGTCGCGGAGATCACGCGCCGCGCCCACGCCGCCGGCGCGGTGGTGTTGATCGACGGCACCCAGGCGGTCCCGCAGCTGCCGCTCGACCTGCGCGCGATCGATGCCGACTTCTACGCCTGGACCGGCCACAAGGCCTATGGGCCGACCGGGGTCGGCGTGCTGCACGGCCGGCGCGCGCTGCTGGAGGAGATGCCTCCGTTCATCGGCGGCGGCCACATGATCCGGACGGTCGCGGCGGACGAGTCGACGTGGACCGACCTGCCGTGGAAGTTCGAGGCCGGAACCTCGCAGATCGCGGAGGCGATCGGGCTCGGGGCTGCCGTCGACTGGCTGCGCGAGATAGGGCTCGAGCGCGTTCGCGCGCACGAGCTGGCGCTCACCGGCGAGGCGCTCGAGCGTCTGAGCTCCGAGGTCCCGGGACTAGTCGTGCATGGCCCGCTTGCCGCGGCGGACCGGGGCGCGCTCGTGTCGTTCACGCTCGAAGGCGCCCATCCCCACGACATCGGGGAGATCCTCGGTCGGGACGGCGTCTGTGTCCGCGCCGGCCACCACTGCGCGCAACCGCTGATGCGCAAGCTCGGCGTAGCGGCGACGACGCGTGCGTCGTTCGCCGTGCACAACTCGTCGGGCGACGTGCAGCGGCTCGTCGAAGGGCTCGACGAGGTCCGTCGAGTCATGCGGCTGGACTGACGCCGCGGTCGCGGCGAGTGGGCGGGGCCCGGCGGCCTGATCCGCAGCGGGGCCGCGAATCAATCCTCTCCAGAGCAGGAAGCCGCCGCCGAGCGCCGCGATCCCGGCGAGCACGAGCGAGCTGCGCGGTCCCGTCGCGTCGGCGAGCCAGCCGGTGAGCGGGCCGCCGATCGGCGTCGAGCCGAGGAAGACGACGCTGTAGAGAGCCATCACGCGGCCCCGCATCTCGGGTGCCGCGGCTAGCTGAAGCGATGAGTTGATCCCGGCCGAGAACGTCACGCTCGCGGCACCCACGCCGGCGAGCACGAGGAACTCGGTGGCGATCGTCGGCGCTGCCGCGGCCGCGAGGCTGAATCCACCGAACGCGAACGCCGCCGCCGCCAGCAGCGACGGCTTGACCCTGCGCCGGCCGCCGGCGGCGAGCGCGCCACCGACCGCACCGATCGCCATCGCGGTGGTGAGCGCGGCGTAGGTGCCGGCGCCGCCTTTGAACGCGAACCGCGCCATCAGCGGCAGGATCACCTGGAAGTTGAAAGACAGCGTGCCGACCAGCGCCATCACCACGAGCGGGACGCGCAGCTGGGGGGTGCTGCGGACGTGCGCGATCGCTGCCCGGAGCTGGCCACGCTCACGGGAGCTGCGCCGCGTCGGCTGCAGCTCGTGCGGATCGATTCGCCACAGCGCGATCAGCATCGCGCCGAACGACAGCGAGTTGAGCAAGAAGCAGGGCGCAATCCCGACCGACGCGATCACGATCCCGGCGAGGGCCGGGCCGACGATCCGCGCGGACTGGACGATCAGGCTGTTGAGGCTGACGGCGTTGACGACGCGCTCGCGGCCGACCAGTTCCATGACGAAGGCCTGGCGGGCCGGATTATCGACCGCGTTGACCGCGCCCCGAACGAACACCAGCGCGTAGAAGACGAGCACGGTCACGTGCCCGGTCGTGGTGAGCAGCCACAGGGTCAGCGCGGGCAACGCCATCAGCGACTGCGTGTAGGCGAGCAGGCGTCGTTTCGAGAGTCGGTCGGCGAGGAGTCCTCCCCACGCGCCCGCGAACAGCATCGGGGTGAACTGCAGGGCCGCGGTCAGCCCCACCGCGGTAGCGCTGTTGGTGAGACGCAGGACCAGCCACATCTCCCCGACGGTCTGCATCCAGTTGCCGCTGATCGAGATGACCTGCCCGACGAAGTAGCGCCGGTAGTTCGGCACGGCGAGGGAGTGAAACGGGCGTCGCAGCGAGGCCGAGGAGGGGCGCAGAGAGGTGGATGATCTGCGCAGGAAGGCGGAGGATCGACGCAGCGTCGTGAAGCTCACCGGCGCTCGTCGTCTCCTTGGAGCATCCGCTCGATCAGCTCGGCGGCGCGCTCGAGTGTCTCGAGCTCGTCCAGGTCGAGCTCGCGCAGACGTCGCGCGAGGTATGCGTTCTTGCGCGAGCGCCCGCGCTTGAGCAGCGCCGCGCCCTCACGGGTGATCCTCAGCCGGGCCACCCGACGATCGGTCGCGTCCGCTTCGCGCGTAACCAGTCCCCTCGCGGCGAGCACGCCGAGCACACGGGTCGCGGTGGGGCGCTGGACGCGCTCGATCGTGGCAAGCTCGCTCGGCGTGAGCGGGCCGTCGCGCTCGATCGTCGAGAGCGCGGAGTTCTGCGACGGCGTCAACCCCTCGGCGGCCTGCTGGCGCAGCCGGCGCGAGAGCCGGGTGACGGCGAGGCGGAGCCGGGCGGCGAGCTCGAGATCAGGCGCGATCGCGGCCATCGGCGCTGAAGTCGGTATCATGAGCCAGGGTAATTAGCATTGCTAACTATCATAGCAAGGATACCGGTGCGAGGGCGGGCGGTGCGCCCGCTACGCTTGCTGGGGATGGACGACCTGTACCGCGAGAACATCCTCGACCACTACAAGCATCCTCACAACTGGAGCCCCCCCGAGGCCGAGCTCGCGGACCCCGACCTCGAGTTCCACGACCTCAACCCGCTCTGCGGCGATGAGCTGACGGTGCGGCTCGCGATCGACGGCGACGAGCGGATCACGGATGTCCGCTTCTCCGGTCACGGCTGTGCGATCTCGCAGGCCGCGGCCTCGATGGCTTCCGACGAGGTCAAGGGCCTGAGCGTCGACGAGCTGTTGCGACTGGACCGTTCGTTCGTGCTCGACCTGCTCGGGATCGACATCTCCGCCACCCGGATGAAGTGCGCGCTGCTCTCGCTGAAGGTGCTCAAGGGCGCATCGCTTGGCCACGCGGCCGACTGGGAGGCCGAGGGGCCCGCCAGCGACGCCGCCTGATCGCGCGCGGCGCGGACGTCCGCGGCCCAGTCGAGATTATCCCCCGCGCAGGCGCCGTTGCCCCGCGGCGCAACCACGGTTGTGAACCGCGCGGAACGGGAAGCCCTAGGCCAGTGGAGGTCCTCCGGCGCAAAAGTGTCGAGCAGGCCATCAGGGACACCGACGACCCGGAACGCGGCTTGCGGCGGGCGCTCGGCCCGATCCAGCTCACCGCGATTGGGATCGGGGTGATCATCGGGACCGGGATCTTCGTCCTTACCGGAGAGGCCGCCGGGACCATCGCGGGGCCGGCGATCACGCTGTCGTTCGTGGCGGCGGCGATCGTCTGCGGGCTGGCCGGTCTGTGCTACGCCGAGTTCGCCTCGGTGGTGCCGGTCGCGGGGTCGGCGTACACGTTCTCCTACACGAGCCTCGGGGAGCTGATCGCCTGGATCATCGGCTGGGACCTGATGCTCGAGCTGGCCTTCGGGGCATCGACGGTGGCCTCCGGCTGGTCGCAGTATCTGCAGGTGGTAGTGACCTCGGCGCCGTTTCACGCGCATCCGCCGGCGTGGATCTTCGCCGACCACCACAACCTGATGGCAGCGGTGATCGTGCTGGCGCTGACCGCGCTGCTGTGCTTCGGCATCCGTGCGTCGAGCTCGGTCAACGCGGTGATCGTGGCCATCAAGCTGGCGATCATCCTGGTCGTGATCATCGCCGGCCTGTCCTACATCCACGGCAGCAACTACCACCCGTTCATCCCGTCCACGGGCGCCACTCCCGCGCCCGGCGGCAGCTCCGGGAAGACGCTGATTCAGGACCTCGGCGCCGCGCCGGGGGCATTCGGGGTCGGCGGGATCTTCAGCGGCGCCGCGCTCGTGTTCTTCGCGTTCATCGGCTTCGACATCGTCGCGACCAACGCCGAGGAGACCAAGAAGCCCCAGCGCGACGTCCCGATCGGGATCTTCGCCTCGCTGACGATCTGCACGCTGCTCTACGTGGCGGTCTCGCTGGTGATCACCGGGATGGTCAAGTTCAACAAGATCGACGTCAAGGCGCCACTGGCGACCGCTTTTCAATCGGTCGGTCAGAACACCATCGCGACGATCGTCGCCTACGGTGCGCTGTTGGGAATCACCTCGGTGATCCTGGTGCTGCTGATGGGCCAGAGCCGCGTGTTCTTCGCCATGAGCCGCGACCGGCTGCTGCCCCCGATCTTCTCCGCGGTGTCCAGGCGCTACGGCACGCCGTACCGAACGACGATCATCACCGGCGTGGTCGTGGCGCTGCTTGCATTCATCTTCCCGCTGAAGACACTCGCCGAGCTGGTCAACATCGGCACCTTGTTCGCGTTCGTGCTGGTCGCGATCGGCGTACTGGTCCTGCGGCGGGCTCAGCCCGAGCTGGAACGACCGTTCCGGGTCCCGTTGGTCCCGGTGATCCCGATCCTCTCGGTGCTCGCCTCGGTGTGGCTGATGCTCAACCTGGAGGGCAAGACCTGGCTGCGGTTCGTGATCTGGATGGCGGTGGGCTTCGTCGTCTACTTCACCTACTCCGTGCGCCACAGCCGCGTCGGGCGTGAAGGTGGCGACGCCGGCCCACCGGGCAGAGAGGGTCCGGAGGTCAAGGTCGGCGCGCCCGGGGCGTGACCGGGGCGCCGGCGCGTTTCCGATAGTCCCAAAATCCTTGACTCCGAAATAAAGCCGCCCGCTCCGCGGCCGAGTTCGGGCGGGTCGGGTCTAGGGGCCTGCGAAGCGGGACGCGCCGGAGAAAGCGGGTTGCGCGCCGGGGATAACGTTGCATGCGGCGCTCGTCGGACGGCGCGTGTGACGAAATCCCCGCTCGGCGGGGGCTTCGTTACATGGCGCGTCGTGAAAAACGCCGCGTGTAACAAAATCCCCGGTCTCGGCGACCTCGACCTGCCCGATCCGGCGACCTCGACCTCCCCGATCCGGCGACCTCGACTTCCCCGATCCGGCGACCTCGACTTCCCCGATCCGGCGACCTCGACCTCCCCGATCCGGCGACCTCGACTTCCCCGATCCGGCGACCTCGACCTCCCGGCATCCGCGTCGCTTCAGCCCGCAAAAGCGAATCTCGCCCCACAAAGCGAATCTCGCCCCACATAGGAGCAACCGCTGGGGGACGACGGGCGTCTCGGTCGAGGACGGACTGGGATTCCAAGACGATGGCCACGATCCTCGATCCTGGGCCTACCGTCGCCGATGTCTCGGGGACCACGGCCCCGCCACGACTTCGCGGCCGCCCCGCGATGTCCTGGGGCCACACCCGCCACGACATCAGGACGCCCCACCGCTACACTCCCCAGTGAAATCCGATCACTCCGCTAGGACTTAGACTCAAGTGCCAGAGATCATCAAGGTTTGCCCCACAGACCAGCTCAAGCCGGGCGAGCGACGCCTGGTCGAATGGGAGGATCTCGAGATCGGAGTGTTCAACTGTGCCGGCAACGTGTACGCGATCGAGGACCGCTGTTCGCACGACAACGGCCCGCTGGTTGAGGGCGAGCTCGACGAGGAGGCCTGCACGATCGAGTGTCCCCGGCACGGCTCGCTGTTCGACCTGAAGACAGGCAACCCGAGGACCCTGCCCGCATATGTTCCGGTGGACACCTTTGAGGTGATCATCGAAGACGAGACGATCAAGCTGGAGGTGGAGTAGTGGCTACTCCCGAGATTTTGGCCCCGGTGACACCTGTCCCGACGGGGAACGATCAGCTTCGCGGCATCAACGCCGACTATGACGAGCGCTACGGCTTCCACGACGCCGAGAACTACCTGTACAAGGCGCCCAAGGGCTTGACCCACGAGCTGGTGGCGAAGATCTCGGAGTTCAAGTCAGAGCCGCAGTGGATGCGCGAGTTTCGCCTCAAGGCGCTCGAGCACTTCCTCGCGCGCCCGATGCCGACCTGGGGCTCGCCGATGCTGGCCGAGGTCGACTTCGACGACATCCACTACTTCGTGCGCGCCTCCGAGCGGGCCGAACGCTCCTGGGACGACGTTCCCGAGGACGTCAAGAACACGTTCGATCGGCTCGGGATCCCCGAGGCCGAGCGCAAGTTCCTCTCGGGCGTCGGCGCCCAGTACGAGTCCGAGGTCGTCTATCACCAGGTGCGCGAGGACCTCGAGAAGCAGGGCGTGATCTTCAAGGACATGGACTCGGGCCTGCGCGAGCACGAGGATCTCGTGCGCGAGTACTTCGCGACCCTGATCCCGCCCAACGACAACAAGCTCGCGGCTCTGAACTCCGCGGTGTGGTCGGGCGGCTCGTTTGTGTACGTGCCGCCGGGGGTGCACGTGGAGATGCCGCTTCAGGCCTACTTCCGGATCAATACCGAGAACATGGGACAGTTTGAGCGGACCCTGATCATCGCCGACGAGGGCTCCTACGTTCACTACGTCGAGGGCTGCACGGCCCCCACCTACTCGTCCTCGTCGCTGCACTCCGCGGTCGTCGAGCTGATCGCCAAGCCCGGCGCGCGGATCCGCTACACGACCGTCCAGAACTGGTCGACGAACGTCTTCAACCTCGTCACCAAGCGCGCGGCCGCTTACGAGGACGCGGCCGTCGAGTGGGTCGACTGCAACCTCGGATCGAAGCTGACGATGAAATATCCGAGCGTCTATCTGCTCGGCGAGCGCGCCCACGGCGAGATCCTCTCGATCGCGTTCGCCGGCAAGGACCAGCACCAGGACGCCGGCGGCAAGATCATCCACGCCGCGCCGAACACGACCTCGAACATCTTCGCCAAGTCGATCTCAAAGGATGGCGGCCGCGGGTCCTACCGGGGGCTGCTCGAGATCGCCAAGGGCGCACATGGCTCGCGCTCGAAGGTCGTCTGCGACGCGCTGCTGCTCGACGAGCACTCCCGGTCTGACACCTACCCCACGATCAGGATCGGCGAGGACGACGTCAACGTCGGTCACGAGGCGACCGTCTCAAAGGTCGGCGAGGACCAGCTGTTCTACCTGATGTCCCACGGCATCCCCGAGGACGAGGCCTCCAAGCTGATCGTCAACGGCTTCATCGAGCCGATCACCAAGGAGCTGCCGATGGAGTACGCGGTCGAGATGAACCGCCTGATCGAGCTGCAGATGGAGGGCTCGATTGGCTAGCGGCGGTGCGCTGGCGGAGCGCCGGGAGCGTGCCGCCAGGCTGAGCGAGACCCTCGAGCTCCCGCAGTTCAAGGGCAAGCCGGGCTGGGAGTTCACGGACATTTCCGGCCTCGAGCTCGACGCGTACGAGCCCGCACCGGATTTGAATGGCGCGGGGCCCGCGGAGCGGGCACCCGCGCCGATGTTCAGCCCCGCGCGGGCCATCGCGCTGCGACAGGTGGACGCCGGCGCGGCCGTGGGCGAAGGTGACCTGCCCGACGGCGTGATCGTCACCTCGCTCGAGCACGCCGCCGGCGAGCACCCCGAGCTCGTCGAGCGCTATCTCGGTGCGGTCGTTCCCGACGACGATCTGTTCGTCGCGCGCAACGAGGCGGGCTTCCGCGGCGGCGCGCTCGTCTACGTCCCCGCCGGCGTCGCGCTCGAGCAGCCGATCGTGCTGACCGCGATCCAGGCCGCCGCCGGCACCGAGCTTCACCGCAGGACGCTGATCGTCCTCGACGAGGGCTCGCAGGCGGAGGTCTGGGAGCAGTACCTGTCGGGGGCCGACGATCTCGACGGCGTCTTCAACACCGTGGTCGAGCTCGTGGTCGGAGATAACGCGCGGCTGCGCTACGTGTGCGGGCAGTCGCTGTCGGAGCGCAGCTGGATCTTCGGCGCACAACGGGCCGAAGTGGGCCGCGACGGGTCGCTTGACTGGGTCGCCCTCGGGTTCGGCGCGGCGCGGGGGCGGGTCCGGATGGAGACCCGCCTGGGCGGCACAGGCGCCGAAGCGCGCGTCACCGGGGCGTACGCGACCCACGGGCGCCAGCACATCGACTTCGACACCACCCAGGAGCACGCCGGGCCGAACACGACCTCGGACCTGGCGTTTCGGGGCGTCCTCCAGGGCCGCTCGACCGCGGTCTGGAAGGGCAACATCATCGTCGACCCGGGCGCGCAGAAGACCGACGCCTTCCAGGAGTCGCGCAACCTCCTGATCTCAAAGCGCGCTCACGCCGACGCGATCCCCGGACTGGAGATCCAGGCCAACGACGTGCGCTGCACCCACGCCGCGGCGGTCGCACAGGTCGACCCCGAGCAGCTCTTCTATCTGCGATCGCACGGGCTCGGCGAGGAGGTCGCCAAGCGGCTTGTGATCGAGGGCTTCCTGGCGGCGCTCGTCGAGCGCTTCGAGGAGGGGCCGGTGCGCGAGCAGCTCGCCGCCGCCCTGGAGCGTCGCCTGAGCCTCGTGCTCGGCGACTAGGGCGCCGAAGAGGGACCCTCCATCGGGTCCCTCCCCGGGTCGCCATTCGGTTTTTGGGGTACCTACGGTCACGGATCTGCGATCGGCTGCAGCAGAGGTGTGTGGCCGGTTGCGCTGACAGCGGTCCCGGTGTGTGGCCGGTTGCGCTGACAGCGGTCCCGCGGAGGTGTGCTCGTCACTGGCCGGGCGATGAGCGTGCCGGAGCGCCAGCTGATGTCGAGCCCGCCGGAGTTCCGTCGTCGGCCGGACCGGCGAGTCGGCCGTCGAGGGCAGCGTCCCGGCCGATGACGGTGCCGAGGGCGAGGTGGAGGCAGGACGGGGCGCTTCTACCGCCTGCCCGGGCAACGAGCGCGCCGGAGAGTTGGCTGACGTGGACCCGGCTGCAGTTCTCCGGGTCGTTGGGGGCGACGAGTGAGCTGGCGACGGCAGTTTCCCGGTCGTCGTTTTCCGGTCATGTGTGCTCCTATTGGTCGTGTTTGCGGTGACATCAGCGCTGAGCCGAGCGAGAGGGACCCGGTAGCAGCGGCTGGCGCTGGCTAGCCAACGGCTCACCTCGGTGCACCACCCGGGCCGGGCGCGCCCAGTGGGCTCATACCGCTCGTGGAGGCAGCGGACTGGACCAGTTGCTCGGCGGCGTTGCCTGCGGCGGCGAGGATCTGCGACGTATCGCCGCCCTGCCCCTGGCCCAGCACCACACCGACGGCGGTCACCGGGCGCCCGCCGACCGTCACGTTGGTGAAGAACGCCAGGCATCCCCCGGCCGCCGAATCTGACCCGGTCTTGCCGCCGTATCCGTCGGCGATCAAGGGGTTGAAGTTCGTGACTGTGCCGGCGACCGGAAGGGTTACGCCGGCCATCGAGACGATCTGGCGAAAGACCGGGAAGTGCATCGCCTGCTCAAAGACCCGGAGCTGGTCGGCGGCGGTGGAGACCGTGCCCGTGTCCCATCCGCTGGGATCGGTGTAAGTCGTGTGGTCCATGCCGAGCGCGCGCGCCTCGGCGTTCATCTCGGCAACGAAGCTGGCTTCGCTGCCGGCGACCTGGGCGGCGAGGATCCGCGCGATGTTGTTGCCGGAGGGGATCAGGAGCGCCTCGAGCAGCTGGCGCTCGGTCAGCTGCTCGCCGGCCGCCACGGCGACGCCCGACTGATTCTCGGCGGTGTCCTGGACATCGTCCTGCGCCTGGGCCGCGGTGATCGTGATCGTGAACCCGTCCTGCGCGCCGCTCAGCGGGTAACGCTTGAGGACCAGGTAGGCGGTCATCACCTTCGCCACGCTGGCAATCGGAACCGGCTGCTGGTGCGGGCTCGCCGCCGGCCGGCCGCTGCCGAGCACCAACGCCGCCTGCCCCTGCTGCGGCCAACTGACGGCTGACGCGTAGCTGCGGACATTGTTCAGCATGCTGGGCTTGTTCAGCACGCTGGACTTGCTGGGCATGCTGGGCTTCTCGTCGAGCAGCTGGCCGGCTACCGCAAACGCCCAGGCGGCGAGCACTACGACGAGTACCTCCCCTAAGAGCAGGCGACGCCGGCGCACGCGGTACACGGTGGGCTGCGTACGGGCTGTTGTTCCTGCTGGCTGGCTGTAGGCCACGCCTGCCAGTCAAGGCAGCGGGGTGTTGCCAGGACGTATGCGTTTTTCGATATGCCGACGATATGTCCGGGCTGCCAGCATGCAGAGCATGCGGGTGTTGATCGTCGAGGACGAGCCCTACATGGCAGAAGCCGTCCGCGATGGCCTACGCCTCGAGGCGATTGCGGCTGACATCGCCGGTGACGGCGACGCCGCTCTGGAGCTGCTAGGCGTCAACGCCTATGACATCGCCGTGCTGGACCGCGATATCCCCGGCCCTTCCGGCGACGAGATCGCCGAGCGCATCGTCGCCTCCGGCAGCGGCATGCCGATCCTCATGCTCACCGCTGCCGACCGGCTCGATGACAAGACCAGCGGGTTCGGACTCGGCGCCGACGACTACCTCACCAAGCCGTTCGCACTCCAGGAGCTCGTGCTCCGTCTCAGAGCGCTCGACCGCAGGCGCGCCCACAACAGACCACCCGTGCGGGAGATCGCAGGTCTGCGCGTGGATCCGTTCCGCCGCGAGGTCTACCGCGACGGCCGCCACGTCGCGCTGACCCGCAAGCAGTTCGCCGTGCTCGAAGTCCTCGTCGCTGCCGAAGGCGGTGTCGTCAGCGCCGAAGAGCTACTGAACCGGGCGTGGGATCAAAACGCGGACCCGTTCACCAACGCCGTGCGCATCACCGTCTCGGCACTGCGCAAACGCCTCGGCGAACCCTCGATCATCGCCACCGTCGCCGGCGCCGGTTACCGCATCGACACAGGACCCGGCACCGGGCATGAAGGAGGAGAGCGTGGATAGAGCCCACGGTTTGACTGCTCGCCGCAAACTCACCCTCCGGGGCGGCTACAGGATCTGACGATGTCGCGCCTCTCGGTTGCCGGGCTCGCGCCACGTCGCATGCTCCACCTGCCCTCGCGGACCGTGCGTCTGCGCCTGACCCTGCTCTACAGCGGCCTATTCCTCGTCTCGGGATTGGCGCTGCTCGCGACTACCTACCTGATCTTCCGCAGCAACACCGGGGTCGACCTGATCGTCCCGACCGGAACTGCGCATCGATCGATCGGCCCGGACGCCCTCAACGATGTCCGCCAAAGGTACGCCGGGGCGGTCGAACGTGACACCCACGGTCTCCACCAGGGGCTCATCCAGTCCGGGATCGCGCTGGCGATCATGAGCGCAGTCTCGATCGCGCTCGGCTGGCTGGTCGCGGGCCGGGTCCTGCGCCCGCTGCGCACGATGACGGCGACTACGCGGCGCATCTCCGAGCGCAACCTCAACGAGCGCCTCGCGCTCTCGGGGCCCCGCGACGAGCTGAAGGATCTCGCCGACACCGTCGACGGCCTCCTTGCGCGGCTCGAGGCGCACGTCGCCGAACAGCAGAGATTCGCCGCCAACGCCTCCCACGAACTGCGCACCCCGCTAGCGATCACCCAGACACTGCTCGACGTGGCCCGCAACGATCCGACCCGCGACAACGGAGAGCTGGTCGACCGCCTCCACGAGGTCAACACCCGAGCCATCGACCTCACCGAAGCATTGCTCCTGCTCAGCCGCGCCGACCAGCGATCCTTCACCCGAGAACACATCGAGCTGTCCCTCATGGCAGAAGAAGCCACCGAAACGCTCCTCCCCCTCGCAGAAGCGCGCGGCGTCACCATCGAGACATCCGGCGACGCGACCCCCATCATCGGCTCACACGCGCTCCTGCTGCAGCTGGCCACAAACCTCGTGCACAACGCGATCGTCCACAACCTGCCTGAACAGGGCACCGTGTGGGTGACCACCAGCGCTCACCCCAACAGCGTGGAGCTCATCGTCGAGAACACCGGCGAGCACCTCCCCCCGCAGCTGGTTGCCACGCTTGCCGAGCCGTTTCAGCGCGGCACCAGACGCATACGCCCCGACCACGCAGGCGTCGGCCTCGGCCTGGCGATCGTCAAAAGCCTCACCCAAGCACACGACGGAACCCTCACCCTCACCCCTCGCTCCTCGGGCGGACTCTGCGTCACAGTGCAACTACCCGCCGCGCTACCGCACACCGGCACATGACGATCAGGCGAATTTGCCACACGGCAAAGAGAGGGAACGCGGGACGATGGAACAGCCGCGTGCCGGACGACAATCCTCAGCGGTAACGTTCAACACCCGCGCGAGCACGAATGAGGGTCCCATGCGCCTCGCTAAACATGAACCGGATGCCATGGGCCGGCATGGCCGTGCCGATACCTGGTCTCTGTCGCGAATCTGCCCGTGATCGCGCACGTGATCCGGAGCCTGGCCGACGATGGGTTCGAGCGGGTGGTGATCGTTACTAATGCCACCATGCAGGACAAGCTCGCATCGGCTCTCCTCACCGTAGAGGCGCGGGGAGTCAACACCACCTTCCTCGCGAAAGACACGCATCTGTCCACGGCCTCCACCACCGCGGCCGGCAGACGCTCCAGCGCGAGCTCGGATTCATGGGATGCGCACCACGGACGCGCGGAGCACCGCCGGCACCACCGCGTACGTGCGCAGCCGCCAAGACAGACGTCTGCCTCACCCTACTCGAGGCCCGACCAACAGAGCGACGCGGCGAAGGAATCGAACCTTCCAAGCCGGGGACTGCCCGGCCCTGCCAGTTTTGAAGACCGGATGGGCCACCAGGCCCGTGCCGCGCCAGGGATGATCGTACGCGTAGCCGGGTAGTACGTCCGCATGCTTATCGCACTGATAGTCGTCATATGCCTGCTGTTGCTGGCGCTCGGGTTTCTGGCACCGCGCCTGTCGAACAAGCCGCAGCGCGGCGTCGATCGGGCATTCGGCACCGGCGGGCGCGTCGCCGGCCACGCGCCGGGTCCGCTCGGTCGCTGGCTGCGCAAGCCGTTCAGCAGCTCCGAGCGCGCGGCCGACAAGAGCGCGTCGCTGGGCCGCCGCGGCCGCCGCAACTCGCCGATGTAACCGCCTCGAGGGCCGGCGGCGAGCTTCCTCCGCCGGCGAGGCCGCGAGCGTCACCCGTCGGCGCGGCGGAGAGCCTCATCCATCGCCGGAGCGCGGCGAGCCCAGTCCCTGCTCGAACGCCCCCTTGACGGCCGCATCGAGCGCGTTCAGGCGGTAAAGGGCCATCGCCTCGGCGCTCGCGAGGCGTCCCCCCAGCGCGGCGGAGGGTCCATGATGTCCGAGCACGCAGTGCAGGAGCGCCAGGCGTCGCGGTTCGTCGAGCGCAAGCGCTCCCGCGCGCTCGGACAGGATCCGCTCCGCGATCACGAGGTGGCCCAGCAGCCTTCCCTCCTCGGTCAGGCCGAGCTCGGCGCCGTAGGTGAACTCGCGGGTGCGCCCCAGATCGTGGGTGATCGCGGCCGTCAGCAGCAGGTCGGAGTTCAGGCGCGGATGCAGCTGGCAGACCTCGTATGCGAGCGTCGTCACCGCGACGGTGTGCTCGAGCAGCCCACCCAGGTAGGCGTGGTGCCCGCCGCGCGTGCACGGAGCCCGGCGCCAGGCCGCCCGCAGCTCGTGATCGGCCAGGAGCGCGTCGAGCAGCGAGTGGTACTGGCGGTCGTGGACCTCGCTCGCCAGGTGCTCGAGGAAGCCGTCGAGCTCGTCGAGGTCACGGTAGGCGCTGGGCAGGAACCGGGCCGGGTCGGCCCCGTTGGAGTCCGGCTCGACGCGGGCGATCTGCATCACCTCGACCACGAGCTCGTCGCGAAACCGCTCGATCCTGCCCGCCACGCGCACCAGATCCCCGCGCTCGAAGCGCCCGGCGAGCACATCGGCGTCGCGGAACGCGCGCGCCTGAATCGTCCCGGTGCGGTCGCGCAGCTCCAGCACCAGGTACGGGGCGCCGGTTCGCGTGCTCAGCCGGTCCTTGCGAACGCACGCGAAGATGCCGCTGACGTCGTGTCCCGGGCGCAGTGTGCTGATCGAAACGGTGGTCGGATCGTCGGGGCCGATCCGGCCATGATGTACGGTGAGCCGGATGCAGCCTCTCGAATGGGAATACCGACCGGATGGGTTGCGGGCGCCGGCGCTGATCTGCGCGTTCAAGGGCTGGAACGATGCGGCAGACGCCGCGTCGACCGCGATCACGTTCGTTGGAAGCGCACTGGGCGCCAGCCGGTTCGCGACGATCGATCCCGAGGAGTTCTACGACTTCCAGGACACCCGGCCGCGGATCAAGCTGGTCGACGGCGACACCCGGCAGATCGTGTGGCCGGCGGTGGAGCTGTACGAGGCGCGCGTGCCGCGCGCGCCGCGTGATCTGGTCCTGCTCGTCGGCAACGAGCCGTCCTTGCGGTGGCGGTCCTTCAGCCGCGTGATCGTCGAGCTCGCCGAAGCGCTGGGCACGCAGCTGGTGGTCACGCTCGGCGCATTGCTCGCCGACGTTCCGCACACGCGCCCGGTAGCGGTGACCGGGTTGGCCTCCGACCTGGGCCTGGTCTCCCGGCTCGGCCTCACCACCTCGTCCTATGAGGGGCCGACCGGGATCGTCGGGATTCTGCACGCGGCATGCCAGGAGGGCGGCCTGCCGTCGGCCAGCCTGTGGGCCGCCGTGCCGCACTACATCGCCGCCTCCCCCAACCCGAAGGCGGCGCTCGCGCTGGTGCGAAAGCTCGAGGGGCTCGTCGGCGTCGCCGTCGACGCCTCCGAGCTGGAGACCGCCGCCGGCGACTACGACCGCCAGGTCAACCTCGCCGTCCAAAGCGATCCCGACGTGCAGGCGTTCGTCGAGCGGCTCGAGCAGGCCGCCGCCAGCGAGGCCGGCGACCAGCCCGGCCCGCTCCCCTCCGGCGAGTCGATCGCGCGCGACCTCCAGCGGTTCCTGCGCCAGCGCGGCAACGACGACCCGCCGCACCCCAGCGTCTAGCCTGGCCCGAGCCTCGGCGGGCGAACTCGCCGGCGGCACCGAGAGCCCGGAAACTCGCCGGCGGGGCCGAGAGCCCGGAAACTCGCCGCGGGGCCGAGAGCCCGGAAACTCGCCGGCGGCCCCAGGAGCCCGGAAACGTCCCAGTGGCGCCCCTCGAGGCGACGCGCGGGACGTTGCCGTCGTGGTGGAACGGGAACGTCCCACTGGTCTTGCAGACGCGCTCGAATGGGACGTTATTTGCCTTCGACCTTGGTGCTCCCGTGCGGACCGGCGTGCAGCGGTTGTGTCGTCGCCGGAAGGCGTTTGCCGGCCGCGCCCTTGAATCACCGTGCGAGGAGCCGAAGGCGGCCGGCGCCGGCTAGCGCTCGGCCGCGGGGCACACCAGCCGGTAGTCGCAGACCGAGCAGGCGGCGAACGACGGGGTCGGCTCAAAGCCCTGGGACTGGATCCCCTCGGCCACCTCGATCGCGACCTCGCGGATCCACTCGGAGCGATCACCGCCCTCGCCGCCGACGGTCACCTTCTCGTCGTCGAGCACGTAGTAGTAGGCCTGCTGGGAGGCGTCGAGGCTCCAGGCCTCGCGCGCGCCGACCGCATACAGCGACAGCTGCACGTCGTCGGCCAGCTGGGCCGCGCTCTTGGGGCGACCGGTCTTGTAGTCGATCAGCTCGTACTCGCCCCCCGGCAGCAGATCGACGCGATCGACGCGCCCGCGCAGCAGATGCGGCCCCAGCTTGAACGTGAACGCGCGCTCGAACCACACCGGCTTTGACTCCTCGGACTGAAAGCGGGCGTGGTATCTGGTCAGCGCGGCGGCGGCCTTGCCCCGCAGCTGGCGCTCCTGCTCGGAGTCGCCGAAGCCGCCGCGGCGCCAGCCGGCGTCGAGCAGGCCCAGCAGCTCGGCAAGCGTGCCTGTCGACTCGTCGAGGGCGTGGAAGCGCTCGAGCACCTGGTGCACGAGGATCCCGAAGCGCTGGTGGATCGTGGGCTCCTGCGGGATCCTGAACACACGTGCGAACTTGTACTTGAGCGGGCAGGTCCGGTAGGTGTCGATGTCCGAGGCCGACAGCATCACACCGTCGCCGCGCTTGGGCAGAAACGGCTCCAGCGACGGCTCGTCCCGCGCCGCCAGGGCCTGGGCCCGGCGCCGAGCGTCGCGCTCGGCGTCGAGCACGTACTCGTCGAGCACCGACGAAGTGAAGATCTCGCGCTGCTCGGCCGTGACCGCCTGCAGGATCCGAGTGTTGACGTCCCGCAGCCCCTCGGCCACGCTCTGGCCCTCGGGGCGGGCGATCAGCGCCGCAAGCTTGAGCAGCTCGAGGTAGCGCACCACCGCGTGCGAGACGTCGAGGTCGGTGTCGAAGCGCAGCTCGCCCAGGCGCCCGCCGACCCGCAGCGTCGACTCGAGCAGCTCGTCACGCAGCATCCGATAGGTGGAGTGCAGCGTCTCCGCGGGTCCGAACAGCTCCTCCGCGCGCTCCGCCCATTCGCCGCCCAGCGCCTCGCGCGCGGCCTCCACCAGCGGCGAGGCCAGCAGCACCGCCCCGCGATCGCTCTCGTTCGGATAGCAGAGCACCAGCCGACCGCGGGCTCGAGTGATCGCCACGTACAGCATCTGCGCCAACGCCCGGCGGCGGCCCTCGTCGGTGTCTGCGGGAACCTCCTCGCGCAGGAGCGCGTCGGGGATCGGCTCGGGCTCGGGCGCCGCCAGCCCGGCGTGCAGACCGACCACGTATACGTGCTCGGCCTGCAGCGCGCCGACCGCCTCGAGCGTCACCACCTGCAGCTCGCGCGCGCCCGACAGCTCCGGCTCTTCCTGCTCGCGCAGCCCATAGTCCGCGACGGCGGCGATCGAGCGGGCGAACTCGCGCGGGGTGGCCTGCGGAGAGCGCCGCACGAACGCCGCGGCAAGCTCCCCCAGGCGCGCCAGCGCCCGCAGCCGTTCGACCACGTCGGCCTGCGCCGCGAACAGCTGCTGGCGACGGAGCCCCAGCCTGTCGATCAGCCTGTGGACATAGAGGTCGGGGCGGGTCGTGTCGATCGCAGCGGCGCCGGCGCGGTATAGCTTGAGGAACGATCGAATCCGCTCGCGGGCCTCGGGCGGCACCTGGGGCGACTCGGTCGCCGCGGCCAGCGCCGCGACCATGTCGAGCTTGCGCCGGCGGGCGATCTGGGTGCAGCGGGCGATGTCGACCGAGCGCAGGTCGACCGGCGGGCGCGCCAGGGCCCGCACGACCGCCGCGGCGTCGGAGGGATCGGCGAGCAGCCGCAGCCAGGCGAGCACGTCGCGGATCTCGGCTCGTTGGAAGAACGCGGCCTCCCCGACGACCCGGTGGGGGACGGCGCGCTCCTCGAGCGCGACCGCGATCGCCTGACCTTCGCGGGAGATCGTCGGCACGAGCACCACGACCTGGCCCGGCGGCACGCCTTCGCGAGCCGTCAGCCGCTCGATCTCCGCGGCCACAGACTGGGCCTGCGCGCGGTCATTGGCGCATCGCCAGAAGGCGACCTCGCCGTCGGCGCCGGACGGCTCGGTGTCAGCGCCGACCACCGCCGTGGAAGCGCCGACCACGGCCCTCGCCGCGCGGAGCACCGGCTCCGGACAGCGGTGGCTGTGTCGGAGCGTGATCACCCGTACCCCGCCCACCTCGAAGCTGCGCATCCGCTCGGTGCCGGCGCCGCGGAAGCGCCGCAGCGCATGTGCGGGATCGCCGGCCGCAGTCATGCCCGAGCCGCCGACCTCGCGCGCGAGCGTCGCCGGCCCCAGGTCGAGTTCCTGCGCATCGTCGAGCAGCACGTAATCGAAGCGCCGGGTGACCGCGGGCTGTTCACGGACTCTGCGCAGGGCGTCGCGGATGAGATCGCCGGCGTCGCGCGCGCCGACGTCGGCGAGCATCCGCTCGTGCGTCCGATAGACCTCGGCGAACTCGCGGGCGATCGCCGCCTCCGACGGGTCACGGTCGCCGTCTGTCGGCTCCGCCGCCCAGCGCGCATACTCCTCGGCCCCGATCAGCTCCGCCTTGAGCCGGTCGATCCGTGCAACGAACTCCGCGAACAGCGCGTTCGGCCTGCCCCCGAAGTCGTGTCGCTCGAGCGACAGCTGGTCGATGTGCTCGAGCAGCAGAGCGAGCCGGTCGCCCGGACCGAGCGCCGACTCGGCGGCGTCGACCGGCGCGCCGGCCGCGCCGAGCATGACCGCGGCGAGCTGTGGGGCGGTCAGCACGAACAGCTCCTCGTAGCCGCGGTCGAGCGCGCCCTCGAGCCGGCCGCGAAGCGCGTCCACTCGCGCGGCCGATGGCGCCAGCACCGCGATCCGCTCTGGCTTGCATCCCTGGGCGACGAGCCGGCAGAAGCGGGCCGCGATCACCCGCGTCTTGCCGGTCCCGGCCGCGCCCAGCACCACCAGCGGCCCACCGGTATGCATGACCACCTCGCGCTGTGCGGGAAGCAAGCCATCGAGGGTGTAGGCCACGTCTGACAGCATAGGTCCGAGATGACCTCCACCTGCCCGGCACTCGACGCGGACTGGCTGGGCCTGTGCAGACGGGCCGTGGCGGGTCTCGAGGAGGTGCTCGCCGAGGCTCCCAGCACCCAGGAGCGAGCGCGCGAGACCGGTACCCGCGGCAGCGGTGGCGACCGCACGCTGATGATCGATCGCTCCGCCGAATCGGTCGTGCTCGCGGAGCTCGACGCGCTGCGCGAGCAGGGCCACGGGTTCCGCGTGATCTCCGAGGAGCGCGGCGAGCTCGACTACGGCGATCCGAACCTGGTGGTGATCGTCGACCCGATCGACGGATCGCTCAACGCCAAGCGCCGCATCTCCCACCACGCACTCTCGATCGCGGTCGCCGACGGGACCACGATGGCCGACGTCGCGTTCGGGTTCGTGTACGACTTCGGCCCCTCGGAGGAGTGGTGGGCCCGACGCGACCAGGGCGCCTGGCTGGACGGCGCGAGGCTCGATCCCGAGCTCTCCGAGCGCCGCTCGCACGACGGCCGCCTGGAGGTGCTGGGGATCGAGTCCGCCGATCCACGCTGGGTCGCCGCCTCGATCGAGGGACTTGTCGACAGCGCCTACCGCCTGCGCGCGATTGGCTCGATCGCCTCTTCCCTGTGCCAGGTGGCCGCGGCCCGGTTCGACGGCATGGTGTCGCTGCGCCGCGCGCGAGGGGTCGATTCCGCGGCCGGCCAGCTGATCGCCCGCGAGGGCGGCGCCGTGGTCGGCTTCCCCCGCTGCGAGACGCCGCTCGGCGCCCCGCTCGACGCCACCCCGAGCTCCCCTGTGATCGCCGCGCGTTCGCCCGAGACGCTCGAGATGCTCGCGAGGATCCCGGCATGATCGACTGGATCATCGCCGAGCGGATCGCGGCGTTCGTGGCCGGAAGCGGCGACGGCGCGCCGCCGAAGGCCGACCTTCCGGCGCTCGCGGCCGAGTCCGAGGCGCGGGTGACCGCCTACACGGGACTGGTCCCGGGCCGCCCGCTGCCGCCGCCCGAGGGCATCAGCCGGCGCGAGTGGGTCGCGACCAACATCCAGTCGATGCAGGCGCTGCTCGACCCGGTGCTCCAGCGTGCCGGCAAGAGCCTGGGGCCGCTTCGGCCCGCCGCCCAGATCAGCATGGGACTGGTGATCAGCACCGAGGTCGGCGTCGTGGTCGGCTACCTGGGACAGCGGGTGCTCGGGCAATACGAGCTCGTGCTGCTCGACGAGGCGGTCGAGAATCGCCCGCCGCGCCTGCTGTTCGTGCTTCCCAACCTGGGGCAGGCGGTGCGGGCATTCGGCGCCGAGGAGAAGGAGTTCGTGACTTGGGTCGCCCTGCACGAGGTGACGCACGCAGTCCAGTTCGCGGGGGTCCCGTGGCTGCACTCCCATGTCGCCGGCCTGGTGAGGGAACTGCTGAACACCGCCGAGCTGCGGATCGAGGCGCCCCACAAGTTCAAGCTGCCCAGCGGCGAGGAGATCCGGCGTATGCTCACGGCGCTCCGGCGCGGCGATCTGATCTCGGTCGTGACCAGCGAGCCCGAGCGCCAGACACTCGACCGCGTCCAGGCCGTGATGGCGGTGATCGAGGGGCATGCGGAGCACGTGATGGACGCGGTCGCACCCGATCTGCTGCCCTCCTTGCCGAAGCTGCGGGCGGCGCTCGACCGGCGCCGGCGATCGCAGACCGGCCTGTCGCGCCTGGTCGCCAAGCTGCTCGGCCTCGACATGAAGCTGCGCCAGTACGAGCAGGGCAAGTTCTTCTGCGATGCGATCGTGCGCGAGCGCGGGCCGGAGGCGCTGCAGCAGATGTTCAGCAGCCCGGAGGCGCTGCCGACGTTCGCAGAGCTGCGCCGGCCCTCGGCCTGGGTCGCGAGAATGATGCCCGGCGAGCTCGGTGAGGCTCAGCGCTCGAGCGCGTAGAGGCGCCACTCGTCGGGCACGCCGCGCAACGCGTGCATGCCCCGGTCGGCGAAGCGCAGCCCGGAGCCGACCACCAGGTCCTTGACGGTGCTCGATGCCATCACCTCGCCGGGATCGGCCAGCTCCATCACCCGCGCGCCGATGTGCACGGCGATGCCGGCGACGTCGTCGCCCACGAGCTCGCATTCGCCGGTGTGCAAGCCGGCTCGGATCGGCAGCCCCAGCGCGCCCACCGATTCGACGATCGCCGCCGCGCACTGCGCCGCCCGCGCCGGCCCATCGAACGTCGCCAGAAAGCCGTCGCCGATCGTCTTGATCTCCCTCCCGCGCCAGGCTCGCAGCTCGGCGCGTACCGCCCGGTTGTGATCGTCCAGCAGCGCGCGCCAAGGCGCGTCGCCGAGCAGCGAGGCTCGCGCGGTGGAGCCGACGATGTCGGTGAACAGTACTGTCGAAAGCACCCGGTCGATCGTCGGAGAGCTGCGCCGGCCGGTGAGGAACTCCTCGATGTCGTCGATGCCGACCGCGTCGGTCCAGGCGTAGGCGTCCTCGCCGGGGTGGGCGATGAAGCGGGCGCCCGGGATCATCGACGCCACCTCGCGGCCGAGCGCCACCGGGACCACCCGGTCGCCGCTCATGTGCGTCACGAGGGTCGGCACGCGGATCGTCGGCAGGACCGCCTGCAGGTCCGTCTGGGAGATCATCTCCAGCAGCTGCCGGGCCATCCCGGGGCTGACCGCCGAGCGCTGCATCCGTGCCCACCACTGAGCGAACGCGAGATTGCCTTCCTGGCTGGGGGCGTACAGCGAGATCAGGGTCCCGTCGCCCCAGTGGCTCTCGATCGCGTCCAGGTACATGGCGCGCTTGTCGGGCGTGATCGTCTGGCGGCCGTCGGCTGCAACACCGGCCAGCACCAGGGCCGTCAGACGGTCGGGATAGGTGGCCGCGAACAGCGCCGACAGCCCCAGATCGCTCGCGCCGAACAGCGCGAAGCGATCGATTCCCACCGCTTCGACCACCGCGTTGAGGTCGTCCATCTGCTGCTCGAGTGTCGGCGGCGCGTGAACCGCGTCTGACAGGCCGGTGCCGCGGCGGTCGAACAGCACCAGCCGCGAGAACGAGGCCAGGCGCTCAAAGCAGTTGGCGGTCCCGGGCTCCTCCCACATCAGCTCCAGGTGCGACGCCGGGCCGGAGATCACGACCAGATCCGGCGGCCCCGTGCCCAACACCTGATACGCGATGCTGGCATCGCCGCTGTGGGCATAGCGCGTACGCGGTGTTCTCACAGGTTGTTCCCGACTGTAACTGAGCACCGGCTATGGTTTACAAACACATGTTCGATCTTTTCGGGCAGGGATGCCGCCAGCACCTAATATCCTTGAACCAAGGGAGTACAAGAAAATATGGCTACCACGAGTGACTCCGGCGCGGCCAAGCCCGCCACCGAATCGAAGACGACCCGCAGGTCCAGCGCCGGCTCGGCCCGCAAGTCCGCCGCCGCCTCGACGCGCAGGTCCGCTGCCGGCTCGGCCCGCAAGTCCAGCGCCGGCACGGCGCGCAAGTCGACGACCCGCCGGTCGACCGCCGGCGCGACCCGCCGGTCCTCGGCGACTACCTCCTCGACTCAGCCCAAGACGCCCGTCGAGCAGGCCCAGGCGATCGCCGAGCGTGCGGTCCTGGTGCCGGTCGGCGCGAGCCTGGTGGCGCGCGACAACCTCGTCGGCACCGTGAAGGACCTGGCGAAGTACAGCACCCGCGCCGGCCTCGAGCGCGAGATGAAGCGCTATGAGCGTCGCGGCGCCACCGCCCGCAACCGCTTCGAGCGCCAGGTCCGCAGGACCCGCGCGAAGTTCGAGCGCGACCTGCGCCAGCGCCGCAGCCGCGTCGAGCGCACCGTCCGTGAGAACCGCCGCCGGTTGGAGCGCGAGGTGCGGACCGTGCGCAAGGACCTCGAGAAGCAGTCCGACAACGTGACCGCGCGCGTCGACAAGCTAGTGTCTAACGCGCAGGGGCTGATCAGCAACTCGGCCTCCTAGCAACGACTTCCCCCGCCCGGCGACAGGAGAGCGCCGGCAGCGGGAGAGGTTCGCCGGCCTCATAACCTCGCCGGCGGACGTAGCACCCTCTCCTCCCTCAACCGCCGGGGCGTCACGAAAGTGGCGCCCCGTCGGTCCTTAAATCGGGCGGTTTCCGGGCCTTCTCGGCGGCCGCAACCCTTCTGCCACAATGGACTCATGCCTAACAGAGACCAAGTGATTGACGCGCTGCGCACCGTGATCGACCCCGAGCTCCGCCGCGACATCGTCGAGCTCGAGATGGTCCGCTCGATTGACATCCACGACAACGGCGTGGTCGACGTCATGGTCTCGCTGACGACGCCGGGGTGCCCGATCCGCAGCCACTTCCAGACGGGGGTGGCCCAGGCGGTCCAGGGAGTCGAGGGCGTCGGCGGCGTGAACGTGAGCTTCGACGTGCTGTCAGACAACGAGAAGGCGGCGCTCGGCCGCAAGCTCGGTCGCGGCGCGCTGCCGGAGGGGGCGCTCGCCCAGGTCCGCAACGTGATCTGCGTGGGCTCGGGCAAGGGCGGCGTCGGCAAGTCCAGCGTGACCGCCAACCTCGCGGCGGCGCTGGCGGCCGACGGCAAGCAGGTCGGCGTGCTCGACGCCGACGTGTGGGGCTACTCGCAGCCGCGGATGCTGGGCCTCGGAGCCGAGCGCCCCCACGTCAATGGCGATCGCAAGCTGATCCCGCTGACCGCCCACGACGGCATCAGCGTGATGTCGATCGGGTTCTTCATCGAGCACGACGCTGCGGTGGTGTGGCGCGGCCCGATGCTCCACAAGGCGCTGCAGCAGTTCCTCGAGGACGTCGA
Source organism: uncultured Solirubrobacterales bacterium (assembly GCA_963723675.1). Taxonomy (GTDB): domain Bacteria; phylum Actinomycetota; class Thermoleophilia; order Solirubrobacterales; family Solirubrobacteraceae; genus Palsa-465. Next base: position 607,229 of record CAVRRW010000002.1, read on the forward strand.
CTGGGGTGAGCTGGACTACCTGCTGATCGACCTGCCGCCTGGGACCGGTGACGTCTCGATGACGCTCGCGCAGCTGCTCCCGCAGGCGAAGTTCGTGATCGTGACCACGCCGCAGCCGGTCGCCCAGAAGGTGGCCCGGCGGTCTGCGGAGATGGCCACCAAGCTCAAGCTCGAGATCGCCGGCGTGATCGAGAACATGTCCGGCTTCGTGACTCCCGGCGGCGATCGCTACCAGCTGTTCGGCGAGGGCGGCGGCCAGCTCCTGGCGCAGGAGCTCGACGTGCCGCTGCTGGCGAAGATCCCGCTGACGATTGCCCTGCGCGAGCAGTCCGACGCCGGCATCCCGGTGGTCCTCTCCGACCCCGAGGATCCCGCGGCGCAGGCGCTTCGCCACGGCGCCCGCGGCCTGATCGCGCTGGCGCCGATCGAGCTGCCGGTGATGCAGGCGCCCGCCCCCGCCGCGGCGCCCAAGCCGGCCGGCATGTCGCTGCCGATGGCGTAGTGCTGCTGCTGACAGGCGCGACCGGGACGATCGGACTCCCGGTGCTGCGACGGTTGACGGCCGCGGGCGCCCCGGTCCGCTGCCTGGTCCGCGACCCCCGCCGCCTCGGCGCCGAGCGCGTGCGGGTGCAGATCGCGCTCGGCGACCTGGCCGATCCGCTGTCCTTCCGCCACGCGCTGCGGGGGGTCGACACGGTCGTGCACCTCGCGTCGGTGATCCGCGACCAGCCCAACGGCTCGATCGAGGAACTGGTCGCCGTGGCCACCTGGAGGCTCGTCCGCGCCGCAGAACGCGCCGGCGCGCAGCGCTTCGTCTTGTTCTCGTCGCTGGGCGCGGACACGCGCAGCCGCGCCCGGATGATGCGCGCCAAGGCACTCGCCGAGCGGGCGGTGATCGAGTCCTCGCTTGACCACACGGTGTTCGCGCCGTCGATCGTGTACTCCCCGAGTGACTCGTTCATGACGCTGCTGCGCCGCATGTCGCTGCTGCCGGTGATGCCGATCTCCGGCTCGGGACGCGCTCGGTTCCAGCCGATCTGGTCCGAAGACGTCGCCGACTGCGTGATCGCCGTGCTGCCCGGCGGAGCGGACGCGGCCGCGCCGGCCGGCGGAGCGCACGCGGCCGCCCTCCCCGGCGACGCCCCCCCTGACGCGGCCGCCGGCGCGCGCTACGAGCTCGCCGGCCCCGAGACGCTCACCTACGAGGAGATCGTCGCCTGCGCGCTGAGATCGTTCCACCGTCGGCGCCCCATCGTCAGGCTCCCCGCCGGCGCCGTGCGGCGGGCGCTGAAGCTCGTCGAGCTGCTGACGGGCCCGGCCGCCTTCGCGACCTGGGATGAGGCGGAGCTGCTCGAGGTCGAGATGATCTCGCGTCGCGGCGCCGCCGACACCGAACGGCTGGGCGTCGCGCCGAAGCCGATGCGGGCGGTGCTGGGCGTCGGTTAGCGTGTCGCAGGCTGCGGGCCCGCAGATGAACACGGGCCCGTAGATGAACAACTTCCCTGGTGACCAAGAACCCCGTGGACCTCGGCCTGATCGCGCTGATCCTCGCCGCGTCGCTGCTCGGCCCGGCGTTGGCCCTGCTGAGCCGCGGGGCGCTGCCGGCCGTAGTCGGCGAGCTGCTCGCCGGCGTGATCCTCGGCAACACCGCACTTGGGATCGTCGACCCCGCCAAGAGCGATCTGTCGCTGCTCTACGACCTGGGGTTCGCGACGCTGATGTTCACCGTCGGCATGCACGTGCCGCTGCACGATCCCCGCGTACGCGCCGCCGGACGCAGCGGCGCGGTCGCGGTCGTCATCTCGATCCCGCTGGCGCTCGCGAGCGGGCTCGCTGCGCACCTCGCCGGGGGTGGGCCGGCGCTCATCTACGCGGTGGTGATCGGCTCCTCGTCGGCGGCGGTGGCGCTCCCCGTGATCGACGAGACCGGCCTCAGCGGGCCCGCGGTGCTCACCGCGATTGCCTGGATCACGATTGCCGACGTCGTCGCCACGCTCACCGTTCCGCTCGTGATCGTGCCCGCGCGGGCCGGCCATGCCGCGCTCGGCGCGTTGATCGTCGCGGCGGCGGTCGCCGTCGTGTTCCTGGTGGGCCGCCTGCTGCGCCCGCTCGGCGCCGTCAAGCACGTCCGCAAGGAGGGCAAGCGGCGCGGCTGGGCGATCGACCTGCGGCTCGCGTTGATCGTGCTGGTCGGGCTGGCCTACCTGGCCCAGCGGACCGGGGCGAGCCTCCTCATCGCAGGCTTCGGCACGGGCCTCGTGGTCGGCGCGATCGGCGGCCCCAAGCGCCTTACACAGGAGGTCCTGGGGCTCGGACAGGGGTTCCTGGTCCCGCTGTTCTTCGTCCTGCTCGGGGCGCGGCTGGACCTGCGCGCACTCACGTCCAGTGGCCGGACCGTGGTCCTCGCGTGTCTGCTCGCGGCGCTTGCGATCGCCGTGCACGTCGTCGTCAGCATGGTGCTCCGCGCGCCCAGGGCGGTGGGGCTGCTGGCAAGCGCCCAGGTCGGAGTCCCCGCGGCCGTCATCGCGCTGGGGTTGCCCGATCACGCGATCACCCAGGGTCAGGCGTCGGCGATCTTCTGCGCCGCGCTGGCGGCGATCGGCGCCTGCGCCGCCGGCGCCGCGATCCTGCGACGCGCATCAACCTCGACCCCGGCACAGCCACCACGATGACGGGGGCTCAAGCGAGGACGACCGCGGGGCGCCGCTGCGCCCATGGCAGCGCCGCCTCGAGTTGACCGGCGAGCGCCAGCAGGGCCTCCTCCGCCGCCGGGCGCCCGATCACCTGCACTGCCGTGGGCAGGCCGTCGTCGCCGTGGTACAGCGGCAGTGACACCGCGGGCAGCCCGATCACGTTGCAGATCGCGGTGTATGGGGTGAACAGGCCCGATCGCCGGAAGTGGTCCCATGGGTCCGGTCCGCGTCCGTGAACCTCGCCCGTCGGCAGCGGCCGCTGGGCGAGCGCGGGCGTGAGGACCGCGTCGTACGGCGCGAGGAACTCGACCAGCGAGCGAGCGAGGCGCTGCACCCTGGTCTGCGCCGTCAGGAAGCTCACCGCGTCCTGCGCGCGCGCCCGCTGCCATAGCTCCCAGGTGAGCGGCTCGACGTCGTCGGCGACGGGTTCGCGCCCAGCTAGGCGACCACCGAGCCAGGTCGACGTCGAGACCAACGGCCCGAACAGCCGGCTGAAGTCCGGCAGCAGCTCGCGGCTGGTCCACGGCGGCGTGATCTCCTGCAGCTGGTGCCCGAGTGACTCCAGCAGCGCTCCCGCGTCGCGGGCGGCCTGCTCACAGACCGGATCGAGCGTCGCACCCTCGAGCGGCGCATTCAGCGCGAGGCCGATATTGAGACGACCCGGAGCGCGGCGTGCGGCGCCGGCGTAGTCACCGTCTGGCGGTTGTGCCCACGTCGAATCGCCGAGCTCGTAACCGGCGAGGACGTCGAGCAGACGGGCGGTGTCGGCGACGGTGCGCGTCAGCACGCCGTCTGCCGCCAGGAAGCTGTCGCCGCCGTCCGGCCCGACCGAGACCCGTCCGCGGGACGGCTTGAGCCCCACGAGCCCGCAGCAGGCCGCGGGAATCCGGATCGAGCCGCCGCCGTCGTTGCCGTGCGCAACCGGCACCATCCCCGCCGCCACCGCCGCCGCCGAGCCGCCGCTCGACCCGCCGGGGGTGCGATCGAGCCTCCAGGGGTTGGCGGTCGGACCGAACCGGCGCGATTCCGTCGTCGGCAGGATCCCCATCTCGGGCAATGTGGTCTTGCCGACGATCACGAACCCGGCATCCCGCAGGCGCCTGACCAGGAAGGCGTCGTGGTCGGCGACGAGATTCCCGAACAGGTCGCTGCACATCGTGATCGGCATCCCCGCTACCGGCCGGTTGTCCTTGATCGCGATCGGGACGCCCGCGAACGGCCGCGTATCGCCGGCGGCGATCCGCTCGGCGGCCGCCAGGGCCGACTCGGGGGCGACGTACGTGAACGCGTTGATCGTCGGCTGGAGCTCCTCGATCCGCCGCAGGGAGGCCTCCACCAGCTCGCGCGCGCCGAGCTGTCCGGAGCGGACCAGGTCCGCGAGCTCGGTGGCAGGGCTCATGAGGAGGTCTGACACGGCGTGAAAGCCTACCCAGCTAGCCTTGTAGGACCCCGATCCGTGCCCCTGTCTGCGCGAGGAGCCCTGCTTGATGAGCGTCACCACCGAAGTTCAGTCCGGCCTCGAGGGCGTAGTCGCCTTCGCCACCGAGATCGCCGAGCCGGACCGGGCGGGCGGCGCGCTGCGTTACCGCGGCGTCGACATCGAGGAGCTCGTCGGCGCGGTGCCCTTCGGCCAGGTCTGGGGGCTGCTGGTCGACGGCACGCTGCTGCCGGGGATGCCGCCGGCCGAGCCGCACCCGCTCAGCGTCCGCTCCGGCGATCCCCGCGTCGACGTGCAGTCCGCGCTGGCGATGCTCGCACCGCAGTGGGGCTTCGGTCAGCTGATCGACATCTCCGACGAGGAGGCCCGCGACAACCTCGCCCGGGCCTCGGTGATGGCGCTCTCGTTCGTCGCCCAGTCCGCGCGCGGGATCGGCAAGCCGCCGGTCTCCCAGCGCGAGGTCGACAAGGCAAACAGCATCGCCGAGCGCTTTCTGATCCGCTGGCGCGGCGAGGCCGACCCCCGGCACGTAAAGGCGATCGACGCGTACTGGATCTCCGCCGCCGAGCACGGCATGAACGCCTCGACGTTCACCGCGCGCGTGGTCGCCTCGACCGGCGCGGACGTCGCTGCGGCGCTGTCGGCCGCCGTCGGTGCGCTGTCGGGCCCACTGCACGGGGGCGCTCCGTCGCGGGTGCTCAAGATGCTCGACGACGTCGAGGCGACGGGCGATGCCGAGCGCTATGTCAAGGACCTCCTCGACCGCGGCGAGCGGCTGATGGGATTCGGTCACCGCATCTATCGGGCCGAGGACCCTCGGGCCCGCGTTCTCCGTCGCACTGCCCGCAGGCTCGGCTCCTCCCGCGTGGAGGTGGCCGAGGCGCTGGAGAATGCCGCGCTGGCCGAGCTCGAGGAGCGCAAGCCCGATCGCGTGCTGGCGACGAATGTCGAGTTCTGGTCGGCGGTCGTGCTCGACTTCGCCCACGTCCCGCCGGAGCTGTTCACGTCGATGTTCACGTGTGCGCGGACCGCCGGGTGGTCGGCCCACATCCTCGAGCAGAAGCGCGAAGGGCGGCTGATTCGCCCCACCGCCCGGTACGTCGGTCCCGGCCCGCGTCCGCTGTCGGAGCTCACCGGCTGAGCCGTATTCTCGGGGTCAGCCACAGGATGACTCCCGACCGTCAGCTCGATCCGGAGGCGCTGGGCGATCACATCGATCGCCTCTATCGGGCCGCCTGGAGCCTCTGCGGGTCACGCGAGGAGGCCGAGGACCTCGTGCAGGAGACGTTTGCGCGGGTTCTGCGAAAGCCGCGCATCCTTCGCTCCGAGGACGATCTCGGCTACCTCTTGCGCGTGCTCCGCAACACGTTCTTCAGTCAGCGGCGCACGGCCGGCCGGCGGCCGCAGACGACGCCGTTGCCCGACGACCTGGAGCTCGTGGAGGACCGGTCGGCGGTCCGGCCGGAGTCGCGGATCGAGTCCGAGGAGCTCTACACGGCGATCTCTTCGCTGCCGGAGGACTTTCGCGATGCGCTCGTCGCGATCGACGTCGTCGGCCTCTCCTACCGGGAGGCCGCACGCGCCCTGCGCGTCCGCGAGGCCACCATCACCACGCGGCTGCACCGCGCTCGCCAGAGGGTGGCGAAGTCGCTGGTGTCCGAGGACCCCCCGGGGCCGGCGACCACGCGGGACCAGACGCCGAGCGAGGGGGGCCGTCCCGGCTAATCGATGCCGGGGTCGTCCCGGCTACTCGATGCCGGGTGCCGTCCACGCGGCCAGCTTCTGCAGCTGGCCCGGCGAGACGCCCTTGCCCGAGAGCACGCAGGTGTGGCCGTCTCGGCGCCAGGTGACGACGAACCGGCCATCGAGTCTCAGCGTGCGCAGCTGGGTCCCGTTCCATTGGGTCACCGGCGCGGCCGGCTCAGACAACGGCGGCAGCCCCACGATCGTGTAGGCGAGCGTCTTGCCGTGCCAGCGGTAGTAGACCGTGACCGCTGGCCGGCCGCCCAGGCCGTCGCTGCGCTGCCCGATGGCTCGAGCGCCAAAGCTGTGCTCCCAGTTGGGGAAGTAGACCTCCTGCACGCCGCGGCCAAGCTTGACCTTCGGGGCGGAGGGGTCCGGCGTGGGCGGAGCATGCGTCGGGCCGAGGTCGGCGAGCGCAGCGGCCTGGGAGACCGACGGCGACCCGGGGCTGCCACCCGGCAGCACCAGCACCACGGCGAGCACGACCCCCGCGAGCGCGACGGCGAAGCCGCTTGCGTACCCGGCGCGCCTTCGCGCACGGACCCGGGGGCTCGGACGCTGGGCCTCGATCCGCGCCCGCAACCCCGCGGGGGCGCGCTCGGCGGCGTTGGCACGATGGATCATCTCGACCACCCGGCGCTCGCGCTCGTACAGCGCACTCAGCTCCGGAGAGCCGGCGATTCGTGCCTCCACGGACGGCCGCCGGGCGGGGTCGAGCGAACCGTCGGCGAGCGCCGACAGCTCGGCCTGCTCGCGAGCGGTCAGGTCCGTGTTGTCAGAGGAAGAAGGCATTTGGCCACCGGAAGCTCTCCATTCAGGTTAACGACGCCACGGGGTGCCAAAACCTTCCCTCGCCGGCCGCCGACCTTGCGCTCGCCTGGCGGACGTGCCTGCGCTCGCCTGGCGGCCGCGCCGGGCTCTCATGTGCCACTTCGATAGGGCCCCCGGGCGTACTCATCGAGCATCCGGGTGGCGCAGAACCGGGGCCCGAGCGTGCGCAGCGAGGCGCGCATCCGCGCAAGCCAGCGAACCGGGAGACCGCGCTCGTCGCGCTCGTAGAAGGCCGGGAGGACCTCGTGCTCGAGCAGCCGATGAAGGCTGGCGGCATCGCGCTCGTCCTGAGCATTGTGATCGGGGTCGACGTCGCCGGAGAAGCCCCAGCCGTTCTCGCCATCGTATGCCTCGGCCCACCAGCCGTCGAGCACGCTCAGTTGCAGCGAGCCGTTGATCGCCGCCTTCATGCCGCTCGTGCCGCTCGCTTCCAGGGGCGGTCGGGGCAGGTTCAGCCAGACATCGCAGCCGCGCACGAGCCGAGCCCCCAGCGTGAGGTCGTAGTCGTCGAGGAACGCCACGCGCTCGCCGATGATCTGCGCGTGCTTGAGGCCGAACAGCGCCTGCAGCGATCGTTTGGCGTCCTCGTCGCGAGGGTGCGCCTTGCCGGCGAGCACCACCTGCACAGGGCGATCGCCGCCGAGCAGCGACATGGTCCACTCGGGATCGCGCATCAGCAGGTGCAGGCGCTTGTAGGTCGCGACCCGCCGGGCGAAGCCGAGCGTCAGGACTCGCGGATCGAAGGCCCGCGCAGCGGCCTGCACGTACTCGAGCGAGTCGCTGCGGGCCAGCCGGTCGGTCAGGCTGCGCTCGCGGACAAAGGCGACCAGCTCCGCGCGCTGGCGCTCCCGGACCGCCCACAGCTCTTCGTCGGAGATCGCATCGACCGCCGACCAGATCTGCGGCTCGGCGGCGCGGGCCAACCATTCGCGGCCGAGACGGCGATCGAGCAGCTCGCGCATGGGGGCTCCGACCCAGGTCGGGAAGTGGACGCCGTTGGTGACGTAGCCGATCGGGACCTCCTCGACGGGGCGTGATGGCCACAGGGCGCTCCACATCTCGCGCGCCACCTCGCCGTGACGGCGGCTGACCGCGTTCGCGGCCCCGCTGCAGCGCAGCGCCGCCTGCGTCACCCCGAACGGCTGACCGTCGTCGTCGGGGTTGGTTCGCCCAAGCGCGATCACCTCGGCGACGGGGCACGAAGACTCCGAGGCGAGTCGCCCGATCGCCCGCTGCACCTGCTCGGCCGAGTAGCTGTCGTTGCCGGCGGGGACGGGGGTGTGGGTAGTGAACACGGTCCGGGCCCGGGCCGCGGCGAGCGCGGCCTGCCACGGCTCGCCGGCGCCCACCGCCTCGCTTGCGAGCTCGAGCGGGGCCAGCGCTGCGTGGCCCTCGTTCAGGTGCAGCACGGCCGGCTCGATCCCGAGCGCCCGGAGCGCCCGCACGCCCCCCACACCGAGCAGCACGTACTGGGCCAGCCTGGTGTGCTCGTCGGCGACGTAGAGGCGCGCGGTGATCCAGCGCTCCAGCGGCCCGTTCTCGGGAACGTCGGAGTCGAGCAGGAACAGCGGCACCCGGCCCACGTCGACTCGCCAGATCCGGGCGACCACGTCGGCGTCGTAGATCGGAACGGTGACCGTCAGCGGCTTGCCGCCGTCGTCGGTGACGAGCGCGGCCGGCAGTCGATGCGGGTCTGAGTCGAGCCAGTACTCGTGCTGCCAACCGCCGCCGTCGATGCGCTGGCGAAAGTAGCCCTTGCGATACATGAGCCCGATCGCGACCATCGGGATCGCGCGGTCCGAGGCCTCCTTGAGGAGGTCGCCGGCCAGCGCGCCGAGCCCGCCCGAGTACACCGGCAGCGAGATGTGCACGCCGTACTCGGCGCACAGGAACGCGACCGGGCCGGCGGCGTCGAAGAAGGGATCGCCGGGCCGCCCGAGGTCGGCGGTGAGCTCGGCTTCCAGCGCGGCCGCGCTCGCGCGCAGCGCCGGGTCGCCGGCGGCGCCTCGCAGTGCCCCGTTCGATGTCTCCTGCAGCAGCCTCACCGGGTTCTCGCCGCACAGCGCGAATCGCTCGGGGTCGATCGACGCAAACAGCTCCGAGGCCCCCGGGAGCCATGACCAGCGGTAGTTGTAGGCCAGCCGCGCGAGCGGCGCCAGCGCGGCGGGCAGCCGCTCGGCGAGGTCGACGACCGCCCGCGCGACGTCGCCGCTGCCGTCGTTGACCGGTGGCCTCCCGTCGTGCAAGCAGGGGATTATCGAGCACGCCGCAAGGCGGGGTGGCGACGCACCTGCCCGGGACCGTTCACGAGCGCATCCGCCGTGATCGGCCCCGGAACCCCAACCTGATCGGCCCGGAACCCCAACCTGATCCGGCCGGAACCCCCAACCCGATCCGGCCGGAACCCCCAACCCGATCCGGCCGGAACCCCCAACCCGATCCGGCCGGAACCCCCAACCCGATCCGGCCGGAACCCAACCCGATCCGGCCGGAACCCAACCCGATCCGGCCGGAACCCAGTCCGATCCGGCGGCACCCCCAACCGGTACGCTCGCGGCGCCTTGAGCGCCGATCGACCTTCAGATGCGTCGCAGCCGCCCTCGGTGCGGGCTGACTGCCGTCTCGGCGTGCTCGCGTTCGGCGACTCGATCACCAACGGCGGCGGCGAATTGCAGTGGGGCGTGGCGATGCAGTCCTGGGCGCTCTGGGTGGCGCGGGCACTCGGTCTCCCATACACCACGTATGCGGTCGACGGCGCACTCGTCGAGGATGTCGTCTCCGGCCAGATCCCGGCGTTCACGCGGCGCACCGCTCACCCCGGCGCGCGCTATGAGTTGGGCTGCCTGTACATCGGCGTCAACGACGTCAGGGCGCTCGACTGGGAGGTGTCGGCGTTCGAGCAGCGCTTCGAGCGCGCGCTGGACTTCCTCGGAGGACGCTGCGACCGGGTGCTCACGGCCGCGGCGCCGCTCGACCTCGGTCGCCCCCGCCCCGGTGCCGGGGTCCAAGAGCTCAACGCCGCGATCGAGCGGGTGGCCGCGAGCGTCGGCGCGCTCGTGGTCGACCTGCGGCGGTTCGCGGCCCGCAACCTGGTGATGGCCGACCGCGTGCACCCCACCGCGTTCGGGCAGATCGCGATCGCCGAGCGCGCGCTCGAGGTGCTGGAGCGCAACGGGGTGCGAGTGCTGGTGCGCCCGGCCTCCCTCGTCTACTTCGAGACCACGCGGTGGGGGAGGCTGCGGGGGGACGCGACCTATGCGTATCGCCACGCCAAGGTGAGCGCCCGGGCGGCCGGACTCCAAGCGTGGGAGCGGATCAATCGACTGCGCTAGATGGGACTGCACGATCGAGTGCGGCATATGGCAGTACTGGATGATGCAGACCGTCCGCTACGGCGCCACCAACCGCCCGGCCCGCTCCGTCGCCTCCCGCAACCTCGCCGCCAGCACCGGCGTCAGCGCCCCCGGCTGCAGCCGCCAGCGCCAGTTGCCAGAGGCCCGCGCCGGGTTGTTCATCCGCGCCTCGCTTCCCAAGCCCAGCACGTCCTGGGCCTGCAGCATCGCCACCCGCGCCGGCGAGGAGAACGCCAGGCGGATCAGCGCCCACCAGGACTCGCGTTCGGCGATCTCGTGGGTGGCGAGCTCGATGTCAACCAGCTGCCGCCGGTGGCGGTCGAGCGACTCATACCAGCCGCGCGCGGTGTCGTGGTCGTGCGTGCCCGTGTAGACGAACCGGTTCTCGGTGTGGTTGCGGGGCCGGTGGGGGCTGCGGGGAGCGCGCGGGTCAAAGCCGAACTGGAGGACCAGCATCCCCGCAAGCCCCAACTCGTCGCGCAGCCGCGCGACCGCCGGCGTGATCACGCCGAGGTCCTCGGCCACCAGCGGCAGCGGTCCCAGCTCGCGCTCCAGCGCCGAAAACAGGGCGCGCCCAGGGCCGCGCTGCCACCGGCCCGCGATCGCGCTCGAGGCGCCCGCGGGCACCGCCCAATACGCCACGAAGCCGCGAAAGTGGTCGATCCGGACGAGGTCGAACAGCGACAGCATGCGCCGCAGCCGCTGCACCCACCAGCCATATCGCCGCCGCCGCAACGCCGGCCAGTGATACAGCGGGTTGCCCCACAGCTGGCCCTTGCTGGAGAACGCGTCGGGCGGCGCGCCGGCGACCGCGCCGCGTTGGAACAGCTCCGGGTGGGCCAGGTGGTCGACGCTGCCGGGCGCGACGTAGATCGCGACATCGCCGAACAGCCGGACGCCGCGCTCCGCCCCGTAGCGGCGCAGCGCGCCCCACTCGCGCTCGAACCGCACCTGGTCGGCGATCGCGCCGCGGCCGCTCAGCCGCTCCCAATCCGCCACCCAGTAGCGATGGCGCTCGCGATACTCCGAGATCTCGGCGCGGCTGACCGGCGCACCCGGGTCGGCCAGCAGCCCCGGCCAGGCGGCAAACGCCGATCGCGACTTGTACGGGGAGCGGTAGCGGTCGGGCGGACCGAGCGGCAGCACCTGCCACCACGACTGCCCCGCGTCCTGGAGCCAGTCGACGAATCGGTAGGCGTGTGACCCGAGCCGGCCGCCCGGCAGCGACGTCAGATGCAGCTGCACACCGCTGGAACGGGGAACGCGGATCACCGGCGGGAACCCTGCCAGGTGCGTTCTGATAACGCTTCCGAGCGTTTACTGACCCGCGGATCACCGGCGGAACCCTGCCAGGTGCGTTCTGATAACGCTTCCGAGGGTTTACTGACCCGGGCGATAATGCCGCCGAGGGTTCACCGACACCGGGCGAGAACGCCGCCGAGGGTTTACCCCCCGCCCGTGAGCGGATACTTTCGAAGCCATGGCCTCCACCGCGACTCAGGCAACCCCCAGGAAAGGTCCCCCCGCCCCCGAGCAGCCGGCGCCGCGGATCGTGATCCAGTATCCGCAGCCCGCGGTCGACGACGGGCGCTTCGCCGCCAAGCGGTGCGTGGGCGACAAGGTCACGGTGTCCGCCGACATCTTCCGCGACGGCCACGAGATCCTCAGGGGGGTGGTCCGCTACCGAGCGCCCGGCGACGCGCGGTGGCGCGAGGCCGAGATGCAGCGCATCGACGCCCACCTGGGCGGCGTCCGCTGGGCGGGCAGCTTCGGGGTCGACCGCCTGGGCGCCTGGGAGTACACCGTCGACGCCTGGACCGACGCTTTCGGGACCTGGCGCGACGAGCTCGAGCGCAAGGTGGCCGCCGGCCAGCACGATCTCGCCGGCGAAATGTCCGAGGGTGCGCTGTTGCTGGCAGACGCCGCCGGCAACGCGATCTCCTCGGAGGATCGGATGCTGATCGAGCATGCGCGGCGCACGCTGGAGGACGAGCGGGTGCCCGAGAACGCCAAGCACGACGTGGCTCTCGGTCCGGAGCTGCTCGCCGCCGTCGAGCGCGGGGAGGATCGCCGCGGACACGAGACGCTGCCGGCGCCGCTGCGGATCGAGGTCGACCGCCGCCGGGCGCGGTTCGGCGCCTGGTATGAGCTGTTCCCCCGCTCCTGGGGCGGGCTGAAGGGCGTCGAGCAGCAGATCCCGCGGCTGTCGGAGCTCGGTTTCGACGTGGTGTACCTGCCGCCGATCCACCCGATCGGTCAGACCAACCGCAAGGGGCGTGACAACGCGCTGGTCGCGGCGCCGGAGGACCCGGGATCGCCCTGGGCGATCGGCGACTCAAGCGGCGGCCACGAGGCGGTCCACTCCGAGCTGGGCACGATCGACGACGTGCGCAGCCTGACCGCCGCCGCGGCGGAGCACGGGGTCGACATCTGCCTGGACTTCGCGATCCAGTGCTCGGCCGATCATCCCTGGCTGACCGAGCACCCGGAGTGGTTTCACCGCCGCCCCGACGGGACGCTGAAGTACGCCGAGAACCCACCCAAGCGCTACCAGGACATCTACAACGTCAACTGGAACTCGCCCGATTGGCGGGGCCTGTGGCAGGCCCTGCTGGAGATCGTGCTGCAGTGGGTCGACCGCGGCGTCAAGGTGTTCCGCGTCGACAACCCGCACACCAAGCCGTTTGCGTTCTGGGCGTGGCTGATCGAGAACGTGCACGCCCACGACCGCGACGTCGTGTTCTTCGCCGAGGCGTTCACCAAGCGGGCGGTGATGCGCCACCTGGCGAAGATCGGCTTCAGCCAGTCCTACACCTACTTCACCTGGAAGAACTCACGCCACGAGCTCAGCGAGTACGTGTCGGAGCTGGCGTATTCGGGCGAGCAGGACTACTTCCGCCCCAACTTCTTCGTCAACACGCCGGACATCCTCCACGCCTACCTCCAGCAGGGCGGCCAGCACGCCTTCGAGGCGCGGCTCGTGCTCGCCGCGACGCTCAGCCCCAGCTATGGCATCTACTCCGGCTATGAGCACTATGAGAACGTCGCGGTGCACGAGGGCTCGGAGGAGTACCTGCACTCCGAGAAGTACGAGCGCAAACGTCGCACCCTGGACGGGCCGATGCTGCCGATGATCCAGCGCCTGAACCGGATCCGGCGCGACAACGCGGCCCTCCAGGAGCTTGACAACGTCACGTTCGTGGAGACTGCCAACGAGGCGCTGATCGCTTACGTCAAGCAATCCGCGGGAAACGCCGTCATCACCGTGGTCAACATCGACCCCCATCAGGCACAGGAGGGACTGGCGATCCTGCCCGCGCACCTCGGCCTTCCGCCGAGCTTCACCGCCCACGACCTGCTCACCGGAGATCGCTTCCAGTGGCGGATCGGCCAGAACTACGTCCGCTTGGAGCCCTGGCTGAGGCAGGCCCACGTGATCCGGGTAGAGGTTTAGGTGCTCCGCCTCGCAATCGACGGCGGCAAGCGCCGCTCCAGATGACGGGACCGCCCACCCTCACCCATCTGCTCCGCTCCGAGCAAACGCTCACGCGCGCCCCCTCCACCCGGGGCAGCGACGACCGCGACGCCGCGGCCGCGGCCCACGTCCAGACCCGGCAATGGTTCGAGGCCGAGCCGCTGTGGTTCAAGCGCGCGGTCTTCTACGAGATCCACATCCGCGGCTTCTTCGACGCCAACGGCGACGGCTCGGGCGACTTCCGCGGGCTGACCGAGAAGCTCGACTACCTGCAGTGGCTGGGGATCGACTGCATCTGGCTGCTCCCGTTCTACCGCTCGCCGCTGCGCGACGGGGGCTACGACATCGCCGACTTCACCGACGTCCACCCCGACTACGGAAAGGTCGACGACGTCGAGGAGCTGATCAACGCGGCGCACGCACGCCGGATCCGGGTGATCGCCGACCTGGTCATGAACCACACCTCCAGCGACCACCCCTGGTTTCAGGAGTCGCGGTCTGATCGCAACTCGCCCAAGCGCGACTGGTACGTGTGGTCCGACACCGACGACCGATACAAGGACGCGCGGGTCATCTTCATCGACACCGAGACCTCGAACTGGACTTGGGACCCGGTCGCCGGCGCCTACTACTGGCATCGCTTCTTCTCCCACCAGCCCGACCTCAACTACGACAGCCCCGAGGTCCAGGCGGCGATGCTCGACGTGCTGCGCTTCTGGCTCGACCGCGGGCTTGACGGGTTCCGGCTCGACGCGGTCCCCTATCTGTTCGAGCGCGAGGGCACCAATTGCGAGAACCTCCCCGAGACGCACGCCTACCTCAAGCGGATCCGGCGGGAGGTCGACGAGCGCTACCCCGACCGCGTGCTGCTGGCCGAGGCCAACCAATGGCCCGCCGACGTGGTCCAGTACTTCGGCGACGGGGACGAATGCCACATGGCCTTCCACTTCCCGGTGATGCCTCGCATGTTCATGGCGATCCGGCGCGAGGAGGCGGTGCCGATCTACGAGATCCTCGAGCAGACCCCGCAGATCGCGGCCGGCGCCCAATGGGGCCTGTTCCTGCGCAACCACGACGAGCTGACGCTCGAGATGGTCACCGACGAGGAACGCGACTACATGTACGCCGAGTACGCCAAGGACCCGCGGATGAAGCTCAATCTCGGGATCCGGCGCCGGCTGGCGCCGCTGCTCGACAACGGCCGCGACGAGATCGAGCTGATGCACGCGATCCTGTTCTCGCTGCCCGGCTCCCCGGTGCTCTACTACGGCGACGAGGTCGCGATGGGCGACAACGTGTTCCTCGGCGACCGCGACGGGGTCCGGACCCCCATGCAATGGACCGGCGACCGCAACGGCGGCTTCTCGCGAGCGGACTTCGCGCAGCTGTACGCGCCGCCGCTGATGGATCCCGTCTACGGCTATCAGGCGGTCAACATCGAGGCTCAGCTGCGAACGGCGACGTCGCTGCTGCGCTGGATCCATCGGTTCATCGGATTGCGCAAGGAGCACCCCGTGTTCGGCTTCGGGACCTACGAGCCGATCGAGCCCTCCAACCCTCGCATCTTCGCCCACCTGCGGAGCTTCGAGGACGACTTCGTCCTGTGCGTGCACAACGTGGCCCGGTCGGCGCAGGCGGTGGAGCTCGATCTCAGCGCCTACGAGGGCCGTTACCCGGTGGAGCTGTTCGGCCGCTCGCGCTTCCCCCGAATTGGCCAGCTCCCCTACCTGCTGACGCTTGGACCGCGCGGGTTCTTCTGGTTTCAGCTGGTCGCCGAGGAGGTGCCCCAGCGGGATGAGTGAACCTCTCCAGCTCTCCGCAGACCAGATCCATCGGCGCCTCGACGACGACAGCCTGCGCGAATGGATCCAGCGCCAGCGCTGGTACGCCTCGAAGTCGCGATCGATTACGGGGATCGAGATCGTCGAGAGCGTGACACTGCGCGACGAGCCGCTGTTGGTGCTCGCGCTGGTGCAAACGCGGTTTGCGACCGGCACGCACGAGCTCTACCAGATGCCGCTCGGCCTGCGCCCGGCCGGTGAGGTGGCGCCGGGAGACTCGATCGCCCAGACCGACGAGTGGGCCGTCTACGACGCGCTCGCCGAGCCCTCGGAGGCCAGGGAGCTGCTGCGGCGGGTGGCGAGCACGGACGAGATCGAGACCGCCGACGGCAGGTTCAGCTTCTTTCGCACCGACGGCTTGACCACGTCCCCCGACCAGGCGCGCGTGCGCCTGATGGGGGTCGAGCAGTCCAACTCGTCGATCGTGTTCGACGACGAGCTCGTGCTCAAGGTGTTTCGCAAGCTCGAGCCGGGGGTCAACCCGGAGCTCGAGATGCTGCGCTTCCTGACCGAGCACCTGTTCGGAAACATCGCGCCGCTGCACGGCTGGTACGAGTACGACGGCGCGGCGCTATCGACGACGCTCGGCGTGGCACAGGCGTTTCTGCCCGATGCCCGGGGCGGCTGGGAGCTGGCGCTCGAGGAGATCGGCCCCGACCCGGACGGCTTTTTGGAGCGGTTGGGTGGCCTGGGGGCTGTGACCGCGGAGATGCACAACGTGCTCGGTTCCGACGCCGGCGACCCGGCGTTCTCGCCCGAGGAGCCCAGCCAGGAGGCCCTGTCGCTGTTGACCGCGACCGTCGACGAGGACATCGAGCGGATCTTCGTGCGCCTCCCCGACGACGAGCGCCTCGCGCCGATCGCGGGCCGCGGCCAGGACGTCCGGGAGCGGCTCGCGGCGCGGGCGCAGATCGGGATCGCCGGGCGAGTGATCCGCACGCACGGCGACTACCACCTCGGGCAGACGCTGTACACGCCCCGGGGATGGGTGATCATCGACTTTGAGGGCGAGCCGGCGCGACCGCTCTACGAGCGGCGCCAGAAGCGCTCGCCGCTGCGCGACGTGGCCAGCATGCTGCGGTCGTTTGCCTACGTCACCTCCGCGGTGCAGATGCTGCGCAGCGTGCGGGTGCCGGAGGACTTCGAGCAGCGCGCCCGGGCCACCTTCCTGGAGCACTACATCGCCGGAATCGACCCGACGCTGCTGCCGGCCGGCGATGCCGCGATCACGAACCTGCTCTCGATCTACGAGCTCGAGAAGGCGATCTACGAGCTGCGATACGAGCTCGATCACCGTCCCGATTGGATCTCGATTCCGGTGGCCGGAATCAGCCGCCTGTTGGAGAGCGAGTGAGCGTCACCACCCATGAGCTCGACCTGCTGGTGCGCCGCGAGCACCCCAACCCCCACTCCGTGCTCGGCGCCCATCCCAGCGACGGCGGCGTGACGATCCGCGCCCTGCGCCCCGCGGCGCGCGCGATCACAGCCGTGCTCGATGGCGGCGCCACGGTCGAGCTCGAGCCGATTCACGCCGGCGGCGTGTTCGAAGGCGTCGTCGAGGGGGCCGCCATGCCGCTGCGCTACCGCCTCGAGGTCGATTACGGCAGCGCCGGGACGTTCACGATCGAGGACCCGTACGCGTTCCTGCCGACGCTCGGCGAGCTCGACCTGCACCTGATCAGCGAGGGCCGTCACGAGGAGATCTACGAGCGGCTCGGCGCCCACGTGCGGGAAATCGGATCCCACCCACCCGTGGCGGGCACGGCGTTCGCGGTCTGGGCGCCGTCCGCGCGCGCCGTCAGCGTGGTCGGCGACTTCAACTCCTGGGACGGACGGCTGCACGCGATGCGAACGCTCGGCGCGACCGGCATCTGGGAGCTGTTCCTCCCCGGCGTGGAGCCCGGCGCCCGCTACAAGTACGAGATCCTCGCCGCCGACGGCGAGCTGACGCTGAAGGCCGACCCGTACGCGCAGGAGGCCGAGGCGCCCCCGAAGACGGCGTCGGTGGTCACCCGGTCCAGGCACGAGTGGAGCGCGGCCGATGAGCAGTGGATGCGCTCCCGCCGCGAGCGCCGGCCACTGGACGGGCCCATGTCGATCTACGAGGTCCACCTCGGCTCGTGGCGGCTGAACCCGCTGGAGGGCGACCGCTCGCTCAACTACGTTGAGCTGGCAGACGAGCTGTCGGCCTACGTCCAGGACATGGGTTTCACCCATGTCGAGCTGCTGCCGGTCATGCACCACCCGTTCGCGGGCTCCTGGGGCTACCAGGTCACGGGCTACTTCGCCCCCTCGCCACGATACGGCTCGCCCGACGATCTGCGCCGCTTCGTCGAGCGGCTGCATTCAAGTGGCCTCGGCGTGATCCTCGACTGGGTTCCCGCGCACTTCCCGCGCGACGCGTTCGCATTGGCTCGGTTCGACGGGACCGCGCTGTACGAGCACGCCGATCCCCGCCGCGGCGCCCACCCCGACTGGGGCACGCTGGTGTTCAACTACGGCCGCCACGAGGTCCGCAACTTCCTGATCTCAAACGCGCTGTTCTGGCTGCGCGAGTACCACGTCGACGGGATCCGGGTCGACGCGGTCGCCTCGATGCTCTACCTGGACTACTCGCGGCGCGAGGGCCAGTGGGTCCCAAATCGCTACGGCGGCCGCGAGGACCTCGAGGCGGTGTCGTTCCTGAAGGAGCTCAACGAGGTGATCCACGGCCGCGAGCTCGGGATCGTCTCCGCCGCGGAGGAGTCGACCGCCTGGCCGGGCGTCTCGCGCCCCACCTACCTCGGCGGGCTCGGGTTCGGCTTCAAGTGGAACATGGGCTGGATGCACGACACGCTCCTCTACTTCCAGCAGGATCCGATCTACCGCCGCTATCACCACCACGAGCTGACGTTCAGCCTGCTGTACGCGTTCAGCGAGAACTACATCCTCCCGCTCTCGCACGACGAGGTGGTTCACGGAAAGGGCTCGCTGTACACCAAGATGGCCGGCGATCGCTGGCAGAAGCTCGCCAACCTGCGGGCCCTCTACGCGTACATGTGGGCCCACCCCGGCAAGAAGCTGCTGTTCATGGGCTCAGAGCTCGCGCAGGAGAGCGAGTGGAGCCACGAGCGTTCGCTGGACTGGCACCTGCTCGAGCGCCCGGA
Organism: uncultured Solirubrobacterales bacterium; assembly: GCA_963723675.1. Taxonomy (GTDB): domain Bacteria; phylum Actinomycetota; class Thermoleophilia; order Solirubrobacterales; family Solirubrobacteraceae; genus Palsa-465. The sequence goes on from CAVRRW010000002.1 coordinate 625,749, forward strand.
ACACGCCGGCGTGCAGGCCCTCGTGCGGGACCTCAACCGGATCTATCGAGACGAGCCCGCGCTGTGGGAGTGCGACTCGGACCCGTCGGCGTTCTGGTGGCTTGAGCCAAACGACTCCGACAGCAACGTGATCGCGTTCGCGCGCGCGTCCAAGGGCGAATCCAGCGGCGAAAGACGACTTGTCGTCTTCGTCGCGAATTTCTCTCCGGTGCCGCGGCCGGGCTACCGGCTGGGGCTGCCCCGGGCCGGCCGCTGGCGCGAGGCGATCAACACGGACTCGGGTTTCTACGGCGGATCGGACATGGGCAACCTCGGCGGCATCGAGGCCGAGCCTGTCCCGTGGCACGAGCAGCCGATGTCGGCGGAGGTGACGCTGCCGCCGCTGGCCGCGATCTGGCTGGTCCCGGACAACGCGTGACCTCGCAACTTCCATGGGAGCGGCCGCTCGGAGCGCGGCCGCTCGGTGATGGGACGGTCGAGTTCCGCGTCTGGGCGCCGCGCGCCGAGTCGATCGCGCTGCGGCTGGACCCAGGCCCGCGTCCACGCCGGGTCCGCGAGCATGCGAGCGAGCAGATCCCTCTCGAGCCCGCCGGATACTGCGTCTACGAGGCGATCGTGCCCGGCGCCGGCGCGGGGGACGAGTACTGGTACGTGGTCGACGGCCGCCGGCTCCCCGATCCCTGCTCGCGCTCGCAGGCGAGGGGGCTGCGGGGGCCCTCTGGGGTGGTCGAGCTGACGCCCGCGCCGCGGACGGCGGTCCCGTCGCAGCCCGAGCTCGTGATCTACGAGCTGCACGTCGGCACGTTCACGCAGGAGGGCACGTTCGCGGCCGCGGCCGAGCACCTCGGGGAGCTCGCGGGGCTCGGCGTGAGCGCGATCGAGATCATGCCCGTCGCCGAGTTCCCCGGTCACCACGGCTGGGGCTATGACGGCGTCTACCTGTCGGCGCCTCACTCCGCCTACGGTGGCCCGGACGGGCTGCAGGCGCTGGTCGCCGCCGCCCACGAGCACGGCCTCGCGGTGATCCTCGACGTCGTCTACAACCACGTCGGCGCCTCCGGGGTCAAGGCGCTCGAGGCGTTCGGCCCGTACTTCACCTCCAAGTACGAGACCCCCTGGGGCCGCGCGATCAACTACGACGACGCCGATTGCGACCCGGTCCGGGAATGGGTGCTCCAGAGCGCCGTCGGGTGGATCCGCGACTACGGGGTCGACGGGCTGCGGCTCGACGCGATCCACTCGATCTTCGACTCGAGCGCGGAGCACATCGTCGCCGCGATCGCCCGCCGGGTGCACGCCGTCCGCGACGACGCGCTGGTGATCGCCGAGAGCGGGCTTAACGATCCCCGGGTGATGCGCCCCCCCGCGCTGGGCGGCCACGGCTGTGACGCGGCTTGGGCGGACGACTTCCACCACGCGTTGTGGACGTTGCTGACCGACGATCGGGACGGCTACTACGCTGAGTTCGGCCGCGTCGCCCAGATCGCCAAGGCGTTTCACCGCCCCCACGTGCACGACGGCAACTACTCGAGCTTTCGCCGGCGGCGGTTCGGGGCGCCGGCCGACGACGTGGCGCCGCGCGGCTTCGTTGTCTTCTCCCAGAACCACGACCAGGTCGGCAACCGCGCCTTCGGCGACCGGATGCCCGCCGCGGCCCGGCCGCTGGCCGCGTTCTGCACGTTGCTGTCGCCGTTCGTGCCGTTGCTGTTCATGGGCGAGGAGTACGGCGAACCGGCCCCGTTTCAGTTCTTCTCCGACCACATCGACAAGCGGATCGCCGACGCCACCCGCGAGGGCCGGCGCCGCGAGTTCGCCGCTTTCGCCCAGTTCGAGGAGGAGGTCCCCGACCCGCAGGACGTCGCGACGTTCGAACGCTCGAAGCTGAGCCGCCGCCGCGACCCCGCCCTGGCCGACCTCTACGCACGGTTGCTGGCGGCGCGCCGGCGATTGCCCCCGGGGGACGCCGACACAATCGAGTTCGACGAGGACTCCCGCTGGCGGCGGCTCCGGCGGGGCGGCTTTGAGATCCTGTGCAACTTCGCCGCCGAGCCTCGGCGCCTGCCGTGTGCGGGGACCTCCGTGCAGCTTTCCACGCACGAGCCGCCGGCGCCCTCCGGTGGGCACGCTTGGCTGGCTGCGCGGTCGGGAGCGTTGGTCGCGTGAGGGAGGTGTGGCCGGGCCGGCCGTTCCCGCTGGGCGCGATCTGGGACGGCGGCGGCACCAACTTCTCGATCTTCTCCGAGCACGCGGAGCGCGTCGAGGTCTGCCTGTTCGACGAGGACGGCGAGGAGAGCCGAGTGCAGATGAGCCGGCGCACCGCGCTCAACTGGCACTGCTACGTGCCCGGCGTCAGCCCCGGCCAGCGCTACGGATACCGGGTCCACGGTCCCTACGCGCCGCTGAGGGGCCATCGCTTCAACGCGTCCAAGCTGCTGATCGATCCCTACGCCAAGGCGATCGAGGGGGTGATCGACTGGAGCGACCCCGAGCGACTGCTGCCCTACGTCGCCAACGGCAGCGAGGACGCCGATCTGGAGGCCCACCACGCCGACGACACCTCCGCGATCCCGAAGTCGATCGTGATCGACGACGCCTTCATCTGGGAAGGCGACCGGCCGCCGCGGATTCCCTTCGCCGACACCGTGATCTACGAGACCCACGTCAAGGGCTTCACGATGAGGCATCCCGGGGTGCGCGAGGATCTCCGCGGCACCTATGCCGGGCTCGCCTCCGATGCCGCGGTCGCCTACCTGCGCGAGCTCGGGGTGACGGCCGTCGAGCTGCTGCCGGTGCACCACATCGCCGACGAGTCGTTCCTGGCTCAGCGAGAGCTTCACAACTACTGGGGCTACAGCACGATCGGCTACCTCGCGCCGCACTCCGAGTACGCCGCGACGGGCCGACGCGGCGAGCAGGTGCGCGAGTTCAAGGGGATGGTGAAGGCGCTGCACCGCGCCGGCATCGAGGTGATCCTCGACGTCGTCTACAACCACACTGCGGAGGGCAACCACCTAGGTCCGATGCTGTCGTTCAAGGGCGTCGACAACAGCTCCTATTACCGACTGGTGCCCGGTGACCCTCGTCATTACATGGACTTCACCGGGACCGGGAACTCGCTCAACCCGGTCCACCCCAGCGTCCTGAGGCTGATCATGGACTCGCTGCGCTACTGGGTGACCGAGTGCCACGTCGACGGGTTTCGGTTCGACCTGGCGTCGGCGCTGGCGCGCGAGTTCTACGACGTCGACCGCCTGTCGGCGTTCTTCGACGTGATCCATCAGGATCCGGTGCTTTCGCAGGTCAAGCTGATCGCCGAGCCGTGGGACGTGGGGCCCGGCGGCTATCAGGTCGGCAACTTTCCCGTCCTGTGGTCGGAGTGGAACGGCATGTACCGCGACACCGTCCGCGACTTCTGGCGCGGCCAGGCGAGCCCGGGCGCGTTCGCCTCGCGGCTGGCGGGCTCGGCGGACCTGTACCAGGCCGACGGGCGGGAGCCCTTCGCGTCGATCAACTTCGTCACCGCGCACGACGGCTTCACGCTCAACGACCTGGTCTCCTACAACCAGAAGCACAACGAGGCCAACCTCGAGGACAACCGCGACGGGACCGACGACAACCGGTCCTGGAACCACGGAGTCGAGGGCGAGACCGACGATCCGGCGATCCTCGAGCTCCGCGCACGCCAGCGGCGCAACTTCCTGACCACGCTGCTGCTGTCCCAGGGGACCCCGATGCTGCTCGGCGGAGACGAGTTCGGCCGCACTCAGCACGGCAACAACAACGCCTGGTGCCACGACGACGAGCTCTCCTGGTACTCGTGGGAAGACACGCCCGAGCGACGCGCGCTTCGCGACTTCACCCGCCGGCTGATCACGCTGCGGCGCGAGCATCCCGTGTTCCGCCGCCAGACCTTCCTTTTAGGCAAGCAGGTCAAAGGCTCGGGGCTCGCGGACGTGTGGTGGTTTCGCAGCGACGGGCGCAAGATGACCCGCGCGAACTGGCAGGGCGAGGAGCGCCTGCTGGGGATGTTTCTCAACGGGCGCGAGATCACCGCTCCCGGTCGGTTCGGCGAGGACATCGAGGACGACTCGTTCATCGTCCTGTTCAACGCCGACGGGGAGGACTGCGTGTTCGTGCTCCCGCGCCGGCGCTTCGGGGCGCGCTGGACGCTTGAGCTGTCGACCGCCGACCCTGACGCGGTGCCAGGAAGCGCCCGCTATGAGGCGCAGTCGCACGTCAGCCTGACCTCACGGTCGATGCTCGTGATGAAGCGGGCCTGAGTGCCGGGGCGGGACCGAGCCCAGCGGAGCGCCGCGTGAACCCCACCGAGTTGCGCGCGACCTACCGCCTGCAACTGACCGCGGAGTTCGGCTTCGCCGCGGCCGCTTCGCTGGTGCCCTACCTGCGCGACCTCGGGATCTCGCACCTGTACCTGTCGCCGTCGCTGCAGGCGCGGCCGCAGTCCTCCCATGGTTACGACGTGGTCGATCCCGGGCGCCTGTCGGATGCGCTCGGCGGCGCTGAGGAGTTTCGCGGCCTGGCCGCGGAGACCCACCAGGCCGGGATGGGGGTCGTCCTGGACATCGTTCCCAACCACATGGCGGCCGACGACCGCAACCCATACTGGGCGAACCCGGAGCTGCGCCGGCGCTTCTTCGACATCGACCCGATCACCGGCGACCACCGTCGGTTCTTTGACATCTCCGACCTGGCCGGCGTCCGCCAGGAGGATCAGTCGGTGTTCGAGCAGACCCACGAGCTCGTCCTCGCGCTGGTGCGTGACCGGCTGGTCGACGGCCTGCGGATCGACCACCCCGACGGGCTGGCCGATCCGGCTCGGTATCTGTCGCGGCTGCGAGACCACGGCGCCGAGCGGGTGTGGGTCGAGAAGATCCTCAATCCGGGCCACCCACCCGAGCGCCTGCGCGACTGGCCGGTGTGCGGGACGGTCGGCTACGAGTTCCTCAACGACGTGTGCGCGCTGTTCGTCGATCCGGCCGGCGAGCCGGCGTTGACGGCCCTGTGGCAACGGGTGTCGGGCGACCTCAGAAGCTTTGACGAGGTCGCGCGCGGGGCCAAGCTCGAGCAGGTGCAGCTGACGTTCCGGCCCGAGCTGGAGCGGCTTGCCCGCGAGCTGCCGGCCGCCGAGCGCGTGGACGGCGACGTGCTCGCGCGGGCGCTGGCGTCGCTGTCGGTGTACCGCACCTATGTCGAGCCCGAGACCGGCCTGGTCACCGAAGACGACCGCCGGGCGGTCGCCGCCGCCGACATGGATCCGCGGCTCGCTCGCATGCTGCTGCTGGAGCATCCGGCGCCGGCCGGTTTCGTCACCCGGTTTCAGCAGACCACACCCCCGGTGACGGCCAAGGGCGTCGAGGACACGGCCTTCTATCGCTACGGCCGGCTGCTCGCGCTCAACGAGGTGGGCGGCGACCCCGGCCGCTTCGGGATCGGCGTGGCGCAGTTCCACGAGGCCTGCCTCGAGCGCGGGCGGCGGTTCCCGGAGAGCCTGCTGACGACCCAGACCCACGACACCAAGCGCTCGGCCGACGTGCGCGCCCGGCTCACCGTCCTGGCGTCGATGCCCCACGAATGGGCGGCGCAGGTGGAGCGATGGTTCGAGCTCACCGAGCCGCTTCGCGATCACGGGGCGCCAGACGACGTCGAGCGCTACCTGCTGTTTCAGACTCTGGCGGGGGCGTGGCCGATCGAGCTCGGGCGCCTGCAGGGCTACATGGAGAAGGCGCTGCGCGAAGGCAAGCGCAACACCAGCTGGGTGGATCGGAATCCCGATTGGGAGGCGGCGGTCAACCGCTTCTGCGCGGGCCTCTACGCCGATCGCGCATTCATGGAACAGTTCGAGCCGTTCGCCGCACGCCTCGCCGGCGCCGGCGAGCGCGCAGTCCTCGGGCAGGTGGTGCTGAAGCTCACCGCGCCGGGGATCCCGGACTTCTACCAGGGCGACGAGCTTCCGTTTCGCGCGCTCGTCGACCCCGACAACCGCCGGCCGGTCGACTGGGGCTGGCGCCGGGCCATGCTCGCGCGGCTGATGGGCGGCTCGCGGCCGGTCGCCGAGACCCGCAAGCTGTTCTTGATCTTGCGGCTGTTGACGCTGCGCACCCGCCGGCCGGCGCCGTTTGGCAACGGGGACTACGAGCCGCTCGACGCCGGCGACGGCGCCTGTGCGTTCGCCCGCGGCGGCGAGGTGCTGGTGGTCGTGGCGACGCGCGACGACGCGGCCGCGGGGGTGCTCGCCGCGCCGGAAGGGCGCTGGCGCGACATCCTCCGCGGCGAGGAGCGCTCGTTCAACCGCCGGCAGCCGCTGGCCGACGTTCTCGGCGAACAGGGGGCGGCGGTGTTCGAGCGGTTGGGCCGCTGACGGTCCGCACCCGTGCCGCACCGTCTCGCTGTCGGCACGCGAAGGCTCGTGGGAGGAGCCCTCGCTGTCAGCACGCGAAGGCTCGTGGGGGGCAGCACGCGAAGGCTCGTGGGGGGGCAGTCCTCGTTGTCAGCACGCGAAGGCCGGATGGGGGCGGAGGGGGCAAACGGCCCACTCGAGGCCCTCTCAACGTCGCGCGGGACGTTCCCCCTCCACCAGGACGGGAACGTCCCGCGCGACCACTCAGAGGAACCCACCGGGACGTTTCCGGCCCTCCCAGGCGGGCCGGAGCTTAGTCGTCCTTGCGTTCCGCCTCCGCCTGGGCGGCTGCGTCGTGAGGTCGGGGTCGCCACAGCGCCGCGTAGAGCGACAACGACACCACCGCCCAAACCAGGGCGGCGATCAGAAGCGCGATGGCGCCGGGCAGCCGATCCAGCGTCAATGTGGCGGCGATCGCGAAGAGCACCAGGGCAATCCCTCCGACCACCGCTCCCCGCGCGTCCTCCCGTGCGTTCGCGCTGTCCTCCTGTTCTTCGATCAGGGTCAGGCTGGCGGCCAGGATCGCGGGGAACGCGAGCAGCGTCCCGCCTGCCCGTGCATGTAAGGCGAGGGAAACGGCACCGGAGGTGATCGATGCCAGCGCGCCCGCCGCGAAGCGGATCAAGAGATCTCTCGGCCGGGCCTGGAGTGCCTTGCGGGCGTCCAGCGACGGCCGCTCGTCGAGGCGGTCGGTGAAGCCGCGCTCCTCGGAACCCATCGTCACCCCACCAGCACCGGGATCACGACGAGCGCCGTGGCGGCGATCCACGCGGCGAGTGCGACCGTCGCCGCGGCCGATGCTCTGAATCTCCGCAGGAGCGGGACGGCGGCGATCGCGTATGCGACCATGCCGGCGCCACCGGCGATCATCCCGGCCGCGTTTTCGTGCGCTTCGTGTGCGCCCTTGTCGAGCAGCGTGATCGTCAAGCCTGCGAGCGCGACCGCCGGCGCGGCGCCGAACAGTCCCGCAAACCGCTTCGGGGTAAGCCCCTCCGAGAGCAACGCGAATGCCACCACCAGGAGCCCTCCGGCAAGCCCCTTGAAAGCGAGAATCACGATCTGGTGCAAGGTCCGCGAGCCTCAGACGCCGAGGCGATCGCCGGCGGTGGATGGCCCGCCGGTCAGCTCGGTGAGCTGACGAGCGACGGCATCGATTCCGGCGATCTCGTTGATGGACCGCTGGGCTCCGGCTCCGCCGCCGCGCCGCAAGAGCTCGGGCACCGTCGCCAGTTCCCGCGCACACGACAACTCGTGCGCATGGCCTTCGATCCGCGCCAGGGTGCTTTCCATGAGCTCGGATACCGGGCGACGCGTTCCCCGGTCGTCGAGAAGCTCGGCGTGGACTCCAAAGCGAGCGGCACGGAAGAGGCTCTCCTCGAGTAGCTCGGGTGCAAGATCGGCGCGTGCCTGCACTTCGGCCGCCTCTCGCGCCAGACAGTGGACCAGCGCCATCAGTGCGGCGGTGTCCGCGAGCGATGTCTGCGCGTCCAGTGCCCGGATCTCCACCGTTCCCAGGCGCGGGTGGGGGCGAAGCTTCCACCAAAACCACGTGTAGTCGGGGACGTCGGCGGCGTGCGTGAGCCGGCGGCTCATCTCGCAGAAGTCGCCGTAGTCATCCATCGACCGTGGCACGCCCGAGCGTGGCCATCCCCGAAGCGTGACCTCTCGCGCCGAGGCGAGGCCGGTGTCGCGGCCGTGGCGAAAGGGCGAGTTCGCCGCCAGCGCCTGCAGCAACGGGAGGTGGCGGCGCAGCCCGTTGAACGCGCGGATCGCGGTGTCTGCATCCGGCATCCCGACATGGATGTGCAGTCCTCCAACCGGCGTGACGACGGCGTCTCCCAGGAGAAAACGGATCCGTTCGTATCGCTCCTTGTCGGTGATCGCCGCATCACCCTCGGCCGCGGAGGGGTGAGTGCCGGAGGCGAGGATGCCCGCACCCGTTGCGCGCACCGCTCGGCGCAGCTCGGCAAGCGCTCGCACCGCCTCGCCGGCGCTCGCATGGACATCGGTGATCAACTCCACCTGGCAGGCGTGGAGCTCTCGCTCCACCGTTCCCTCGACCCGGTCCAGCCGCCCGAGCACCGCCGCCGACGTGTTCGTCTGACGGCCAGTGCCCGGGTCGACCAGGAACAATTCCTCCTCGGCTCCGACCGTGAAGGGCTCACCGGACCCGAACCGATGCTCGAGCTCACCCGCGGCTGCCACGAGCGGCTCCCCTCAATCCAGCTCTGTCAACAGCTCGTCGAGATCGAGCTCGTCGCCGAACTCGCCCCGCAGGTGGCCCTGGTCGTCAAGCGGCCACCGCTCCACCGGCCGGTCCCACATCAACTCGACATCGTTGCCGTCGGGATCGGTGATGTAGATCGCCTCGTGGGTGCCGTGATCGGCGGTCTGGCGGATCGGCCAGTCGACCTGCTTCAGGCGGCGGTAGGCGTCCGCGAGCGACTTGCGCGTCGGATACGCCAGCGCGATGTGGTGCAGGCCGGCCACTCCGTCGGGCTGCGGCGGACCGCCCTTGGACTTCCACGTGTTGAAGCCGAGATGGTGGTGGTAGCCGCCGGCGGACACGAACAGGATGTCGCCCGTCGTTCCCCAGCCGGGCACATCACGGGCCTCGGCGACGACGTCGAAGCCGAGCACCTCGACATAGAAGCCGCGAATCCGGTCGATGTCCGCCGTGCGCAGGTGCGTGTGGCCGATCCGCACGCCGGGGTCGATCGGGTCGGGGGCCTTGGCGATGGGCATGATCGGGCCCTGCTCGTCTGGCATGCGGTCAATGGTGTCATGATCGTCGCCGTGCCTGTCGCGCCCGAGCATCCCTGTGCCCGCCGCGCCTGAGCTTCCCCGGCTGCGCCAGGCGGTGATCGCGGCGGTCGATCTCGAGGCCGTCACGGATCTGCTGCGAGAGCGTCTCGGCCTGGGCGAGCCGTTCAGCGATCCCGGAGTGGGCCACTTTGGGCTTCGCAACGCGGTCTTCGCGCTCGAGAACACGTTTCTGGAGGTCGTCTCTCCGGTTGCTCCCAACACCGCTGCCGGACGCCTGATCGCCCGGCGCGGCGGCGATTGCGGCTACATGCTCATGTTCCAGGTCGACCAGTTCGACGCCGCGCGCGACCGGGTCCGCGCCGCGGGGGTGCGCGAGGTGTTCGAGGTCGGGCGCGACGACATCGCCGAGATTCACCTGCACCCCCGGGACATGCGCGGCGCGATCGTGTCGCTGAGTCGCCCGGTGCCGCGCGACGCCTGGCCGTGGGGAGGGCCGGGGTGGGAGCGACGAAGCGCCCGTGCCCGAGTGGTCGGGGCCACGGTCGCCGTGAGTGAGCCCGAGGCCGTGGCAGAGCGCTGGCGCTCGGTGCTCGGCGGCTTGCCCGGGGTGCGGTTCGTCGGAGACGATCGCAATCGCGGCCTGGTCGAGATCGTGATCGCAACCCGCCGCCCGGCCCCGGGCGAGGTCCCGATCGGCGGGGACCGCCTCTCCCCGGACGCGGTCGCGATCGGCGGCGACCGCCCCGCCCCGGACGCGGTCGCGATCGGCGGCGTCCGTTTTGTGTTGGCACCCAACGAGGAGGATCGATGAACGGGGACGTGCTTGTTGAAATCGAGAGCGACGTCGCATTGCTCACGCTGAACCGCCCGGACCGGCTGAACGCCTGGACTCCGGCGCTGCAGACCAGGTACTTCGACCTGCTCGACGACTGTGCGGCGAGCGAGAACGTGCGCGCGATCGTCGTCACCGGTGCCGGTCGCGGCTTCTGCGCCGGCGCCGACATGCAGGATCTGCAGACGCTTTCGGGCGGCGAGACGGAGCGTCCCGCCCGGGAGGACGCCCGGCCGGTCGCCTACCCGCTCTCGATCCCCAAGCCGGTGATCGCCGCGATCAACGGCCCGTGCGCCGGCATCGGACTGGTGCTCGCGATCATGTGCGACCTGCGCATCGCGGCCAACCGCGCCAAGATCACCACCGCCTTCGCGCGCCGTGGCCTCGTCGCCGAGCACGGGATCTCGTGGATGCTGCCGCGACTTGTGGGACATGCGCATGCACTTGATCTGCTGCTGTCCGCACGTGTGGTCCTCGGGGCTCAGGCCGCCGAGCTCGGTCTCGTCAACCGCGCCGTCGAGGATGGCCAGGCGGTGGAGGCGTCGCTCGCCTACGCGCGCGAGCTCGCTCGCGAGTGCTCGCCGGCGAGCATGGCGGCGATCAAGCGCCAGGTCTACGCCGACTACGACCGCACCCTGCCCGAGACCGTCGCGGACGCGAACCGGCTGATGCTCGAGTCGTTCACCGCGCCCGACTTCGCCGAGGGGGTCCAGAGCTTCATCGACCGCCGGCCGCCCGATTTCCAGCCGCTCTCGGACACCCTTGATCCGCTCGCCCGGTAGGGTCCCCGAGCGCGGCATGCGCGTCCTGTTGATCTCCTGGGAGTACCCGCCGGTGATCGAAGGCGGCCTGGGACGACACGTGCGCAAGCTCTCCGAGCACCTGGTGGCCGACGGCGCGGAGGTGCACGTGCTCACCCGGGGTGGCGGGCGGCTGCCCGCCCAGGAGGAACGCCACGGGGTCGTCGTGCACCGCGTGCGCGAGCCCCAGTTCCCCAAGGATCCCAGCGCCTTCGTGTGCTGGGTCGAGGCAATGAACGCGGACATGAGCGAGCTCGCCGACGAGCTATGCACCCGAATCGACTTCGCCCTCGTGCACTCCCACGACTGGCTGGTGGCGGGCGCCGCCGAGCTTCTCGCCCGACGGTTCGGGCTGCCCTGGCTGACGACCGTGCACGCAACCGAGTGGGGGCGTCACCAGGGCTGGGTGCAGAACCATCCGCAGTCGCACATCCACGCCGCCGAGCGCTCCATGGTGCGCCGCGCCGACCGGGTGATCGCCTGCTCGCGATACATGCGAAGCCACGCCGCGCGGGTGTTCGGAGTGGCTCCCTCGCGGATCACGGTGATCCCCAACGGCATCGACCCGCGCGACCTCGAGCCGGTGGTGGAGGACCTACCGGGGCTGCGCGCCCGCTACGCCCGTCCTGACGAGCGGCTGGTGCTGCTGGTCGGGCGGCTGGTCTACGAGAAGGGCTTTCACCTCGCGCTTGACGCGCTGGCCCCGGTGATCGCAGGCCTTGGCAACGTCCGCTTCGTGGTGGCGGGAACGGGCACCGCCGAGACCGAGCTAAAGCGCCAGGCCCGGCGCCTCGGGCTCGCCAGGCACGGATCGTTTCTCGGCTGGATCGGCGACGACATGCTGCACTCGCTCTACCGCATCGCCGACCTCTGCATCGTCCCTTCGATCTACGAGCCGTTCGGCCTGGTGGCGCTCGAAGCGATGGCTTCGGGCTGCCTGTGCGTGGTCGCCGACACCGGTGGCCTGCGCGAGGTCGTGCCGGGCGACGGAACCGTCGGGCTGCGCTTTGCATCGCGCGACTCCGCGGCGCTGCGGGATGTCCTCGAGGAGGTCCTGACCGACGATCAGACCCGCGTGCAGTTGGTCGCTGAGGCCCGCGAGCACGTGCTGCGCTTCGACTGGGTCGAGGTGGCCCGCAGCACTCAGGCCCTCTACCGGCAGATGACCGGACTTGACGCTACGGGTCTGACAGCCCGACCGGAGCTCGGCGCATCAGCGCAACCCTTAATGCGACGGTGTGTTGAGTAATTCGTTCGCCGGTGCGCCACTCGCTTGATCGACACGTTCGCAGGGCTGTCGTCGCAACGCTGATGGTCGCCGCAGCGGCGTGGCTGGCGCTGGCCGCCCCGGCGGTCGCAGCCACGCCCGTCAGCGTGTTCCCGATCCCGGGGAGCAGGTACAACCAGCCCGGAACGCAGATCGCGTTCAGGGGCATCCCCGCCGCCGCGCTCGGCCCGATCCAGGTGGTGGGGTCACGTACCGGCGCGCATTCCGGCCAGATCGCCGGCGACTCCGACGGCGACGGCGGGAGCTTCCTGCCCAGCACGCCGTTCGCCGCCGGCGAGACGGTCACGGTCACCACCCAGCTCGCCGTCGTCGGCGGGGCCGGCGGTAGGTTCAGCTTCACGATCGGCTACCCCGCCGCGCCACTGCCGCCCCAGGTTCCGACTCACATCCCGGCGGGAGCTCATGGCCTGCAGTACTTCCGCTCCCGCCCCGACCTCCAGCCCCCGTCGATCACCGTCGGCAGGCACTCGGAGCCAGCCGCCCTCGGCGACATCTTCGTCGCGCCGCAGTTCGGCCCAAATCAGAACGGACCGATGATCCTCGACCCCAACGGGAAGCTGATCTGGTTCGATCCGACGCCGCTCTCCGCGAAGACGCTGATCACCGATTTCCGCGTGCAGAACCTCCACGGCCAGCCGGTGCTGACGTGGTGGCAAGGGATCACGAATGCCGGCACCGGACGCGGTGTAGGGATCATCTTCAACGGCAACTACGAGGGGATGGCGATCGTGCGCGCCGGCAACGGGCTCGACGCCGACCTGCACGAGTTCCTGATCACACCCTCGGGACAGGCGTACCTGCTCGCGATCGCCCCGGTGTGGCTGCACGGCATGAGGCGTCCGGTGGCCGACTCCGTCGTCCAGGAGATCGACATCTCGACCGGGCTGGTTCTGTTCGACTGGCATGCGCTGGATCACATTCCGCTGTCTCAGTCCTACACGTTCGGTCCGCACGCCGCCGGACACGTGCTCGATCCATTCCACCTCAACTCGATCTCGATCGCCCGCGACGGCACCCTCGTGGTCTCGGCGCGAAACACCTCGGCGGTCTACAAGATCAATCGCAGCACCGGCCGGATCATGTGGACGCTCGGCGGCAAGAAGTCCAGCTTCAAGATGGGAGCGGGGACGACGACCGCCTTCCAGCACAACGCCGTCGTGCAGCCCGACGGGACGCTCACGATCTTCGATGACGGCGGCGGCCCACCACGGGTCCACAAGTTCTCCCGGGCCATCCGGGTCGCGCTCAACACCAAGAAGATGACCGCCAGCCTGGTGAAGGCGTACAACCATCCGCCGCCGATCGCGTCAGCGTTCGAGGGCGGAGCGCAGGCGCTGCCCAGCGGCGACACATTCGTCGGCTGGGGGCAGCAGCCGTACTTCACGGAGTTCAACGCGGCCGGCCACGCTGACTTCGACGCGCACTTCACCGTCCCCACGTCGAGCTACCGCGCCTACCGGTTTCCGTGGAGCGGGCAGCCGCTGACGTCGCCGGCCCTGGCGGCGAGCCCCGGCGCCGACGGGTCCGCGAGGCTGTACGTCAGCTGGAACGGCGCGACCAGTGTCGCGTCCTGGCGCGTGCTGGCCGGCCCGAATCCGGCCGCGCTGGGGACGATTGGGGGTTCGCCGAGGAGCAACTTCGAGACCGCGATCGCCGCCCACAACGGCAATCCCAACTTCGCCGTCCAGGCGATCGCATCGAACGGCCAGGTGCTCGGGACGTCGCCGACCGTGACGCTCCCGGGCCGGCTGGCGATCTACGGCGCCAACGCGTTCGTACCGCCCAGCAACGGTTTCGGCGGCCTGCCGGTGGGCTGCCTGAAGAGCACCCCGTGCAATCTGATCGTCACCGTCCGCCAGGGCCGCACGCTGCTCGCCCGCAGCGGCAAGGAGACCATCGGGGCAAACCAGAATGGGATCGTCTTCTTCCGCCTGTCGCCGTCGGCACGCCGCTCGCTGTCGCGCAACCACCGGTTGGCCGTCAGCGTCAACCTCCAGGACGTGGGCGGACCGAGCGCAACGAAGGCGATGACGCTCGTCGCGTTCTCCGTACGCGGCCGGGGTCCCCATCTCGGCGTCTCCAACACAAACACGCTGGCGATCGTCGGAGAGACCGAGTTCGTCTCGTCCACGGGCTTGGGCAGGATCCTCGCCGAATGCGCCACCACCACGCCTTGCCATGTGAGGGCAACGGTCTCCGTCGGCAAGACCACGATTGCAACCACCGGGTCCGAATTCATCGGCGCGAACGAGCTCGGCTACGTGGGCTTCCAGCTCAGCGGACGGGGCAAGGCGATGATCGCCCACGCCCGCGGCCACCAGCTGGGAGCGCACGTGACGATCACCGGAGACGGCGCCACGGCCAGCGCCGACGTCGCCCTGATCCCGTTCCGTTAGGGGCCCCGGCGAGGACCCGACGCCGTCGCATTAGGGAATTGTCAGCAACGCGATCCGGCGCCTCGGCCGCCGGGGCCGGCTGATACGGTGCTTGGCTGATCATGTCGACGACGACGTCTGAGATCAGCCAGGCGCCATCGCCGGCGGCCGAGACTCGCAGCCCATCAACCGGCGACGAGCAGTGGTTCCTGCGCCGGCACGTGTGGTGGCTGGTGGCACTCGCCGTGATCGTGATCTCCGCCGTGCTGGTGCGGACGATCGGCACGCGCCCCGGATATGACCCCTACGGCTGGCTGATCTGGGGACGCGAGACGCTGCAGGGCACGCTGGACCTCGGCGGGGCGCCGTCGTGGAAGCCTCTGCCCTACCTGTTCACGGTCCCCTACTCGGTGTTCGGGCATTTCGCGCTGTGGCTGTGGATGGTGACGTCGGTTGCGATCTCGTTGAGCGGGTCGATCTTCGCCGGGCGCGTGGCCTACCGGCTCACCGGCACCGAGAACGGGCGGCGCTTCCCAGCGATCGCGGCGGCGTTGTTCGCCGGCGTCGCGCTGCTGGGGATCGACCAGTACATGCACTCGATGCTCAGCGCGCAGTCGGACACGATGATCGTGGCACTGTGCCTGGGGGCGATCGACTTTCACCTGTCGGGCCGCTTTAGGATCGCGTTCGCGCTGCTCGTGCTGGGCTCGCTCGGGCGACCCGAGGTGTGGCCGTTCGCCGGCCTCTACGGGCTCTGGCTCTGGTGGAAGCACCCCTCGAGCCGCTGGCTGGTCTACGCGGGCTTCCTCCTGATCCCGGCGCTGTGGTTTGGCATCCCGACGATCACCAACCACCGCCCGTTCGTCTCGGCGCAGCTCGCGCTGCTCTCGCCGCGAGAGCTGCACGGCAACAAGTTCACCGGCACGCTGCACCGGTACGCGACGCTTCAGTACCTGCCCGTCCAGCTCGCCGCGCTGCTGGGGTTCGTGATGGCCTGGTTGCGGCGCGACCGCGTCGTGTTGGTGCTCGGCGGCGCGGTGGTCCTATGGCTCGTCGTGGAGATCGCGTTCGCCCTGCACGGCTGGCCCGCGGTCCCGCGCTACATGTACGAGGCCGAGGGAGTGACGATCGTGCTCGCGGGCGTCGCCGTCGGCTGGCTGCTCAAGGACGGTCTCGCGGTCGCCGATCGCCTGAAGCTCAGCTGGGCCCGCCCTCGATGGATCGGAATTGCGCTTGTCGCGATCCTGGGCGTCAGCCTGGTCCCGCCGGCGATCGCGCGCCTGCGCGCGGAGCACGGGGACATCATCCATGAGCGCTCGCGCACAAAGGAGATCAACCTCCTGGCCGGCGCCGTCAACGCGTACGGCGGGTACAAGCGCGTCCGGGCCTGCGGCGAGCCGGTGACCAATGTCGAATACGTGAGCATCCTCGCCTGGTACACGCACCTGAACGTCGGCAAGGTCGGCCACCGCCCCAACTACGAGCTGCGCCAGAACTATCCGATCGTGCTGTTCACCCAGCTCAAGAACGGATGGGGTCTGACGCCCTACCGCACGCCGACCTCCGAACGGGGCTCCTGCCCGCACGCCCTGTTCGTGTCGACGCCGCACCGGGCCAACGGCATCTTCTCCACCCACTGACATCACCGCTCCACGAAGTACGCGCCGCTTCCCTGACCGCTCGAGTACCACCGGCTGGTGACCGTCTTCTTGCGCGTGTAGAACTCCACCGCATCGGGTCCGTGGGCGTGCAGGTCGCCCAGGAACGAGTCCTTCCAGCCCGAGAACGGAAAGAACGCCACCGGCGCGGCGACGCCGATGTTGACGCCGATCATCCCGGCCTGCACCTCGTGGCGGTAGCGCCGCACCGACGCTCCGGACTCCGTGAAGATCGAGGCGCCGTTGCCAAACCGGCTGCGGTTGACGATCTCGATCGCCTCATCGAGGCTGCCGGCGCGGATCACGACGAGCACCGGGCCGAACACCTCCTCCTGTGCGATCTCCATCTCCGGCGTGACCTCGTCGAGGATCGTCGGGCCGACGTAGGAGCCGCCCGGCTCCCCGCCGGCGAGCGCGCGCCCGTCGACCAGCACCTTGGCGCCGGCGGCCGCACCGCGGTCGATCCACTCGCGGATCCGGTCGCGGGCGCCGCCGGAGATCACCGGGCCGACATCACTCGACTCGGCAAGGCCGTCGCCGACGCGCAGCGCGCTCGTGGCCTGCGCCAGCGGTCCGATCAGCTGCTCGTGGGCGTCGCCGACCGTGACCACCGCCGATCCGGCCATGCAGCGCTGTCCCGCCGCCCCGAATGCCGACCCGATGATCCCCTCGACGGTCTTGTCGACCACCGCGTCGGGCATCACGACCATGTGGTTCTTGGCGCCGCCCAGCGCCTGCACGCGCTTGCCGGCCTTCGCCGCGCGCTCGTAGACGATCCTCGCCACCGGCGCCGAGCCGACGAACGAGACCGCGTCGATGCCCGGATGCTCGAGGATCCCCTCGACCACCTCGCGGCCGCCGTTGACGAGGTTCACGACCCCGGGCGGCAGCTCGAGCGCGTCGAGCTCGGCAAACGCGATCTGCTGGGTCAACGGCACCTGCTCGGAGGGCTTGAGCACGAAGCAGTTGCCGCACGCGATCGCGAACGGCAAAAACCAGAACGGCACCATCGCCGGGAAGTTGAACGGCACGATCGCCGCGCACACGCCGACGGGCTGGCGGACCGTCTCGGCGTCGATGTTGCGCGAGACGTCCTCGAGGTTGCGCCCCTGCATCGTCGTCGGGACCGCGCAGGCGCACTCGACCATCTCGATCATCCGGGCCACCTCCGCGCGGGCGTCGACGAGCGCCTTGCCCATCTCCGTCGTCACCGACCGGGCGAGCTCGTCGCTGCGCGCCACCAGCCGCTCCCGCAGCTCAAACAGCTTTTGAGCGCGCCCGATTGCCGACACCCCGCGCCACTGGGGCAGCGCCTCGCGCGCGGCCCTCACGGCCGCATCGAGGTCGCCGGCGCCCGACAGCGGCACCCGCGCGAGCACCTCTCCGTTGGACGGATTGGTGACGTCGAGGACGCCGGTGGCGGCGGCCGCCGGCGTCCAGCGGCCGGCGATGTAGTTGTCCAAGAGACGGGTTGCGGTGACGGACATGAGGCGCCTCACTCCTACTCAGACCAGGGTCCACTCGTGGCAGGGATTCACTCCTAGGGGGTTAGATGCCTGATTCGGAATCAGGCATCTAGGGTCCATTCGTGGTCGGGATCGTTGGCGACGGCCCACTGGCGCGTGGGCCCCGCCATGACGTTCAAGTAGTACACGAGATAGCCGGGCGGGGCGGAGACGGTGTGATAGCCCCGCGGCACCAGCACGCAATCGCGGTCGCCGAACGCGAGCGACTCGTCGAGCGCGCGATCGTCGGTGTACACGCGCTGCAGGCCGAACCCCCGCGCCGGCGACACCCGGTGGTAGTAGGTCTCCTCGAGTAGCGTCTCGGCCGGAGGATCGTCACGATCGTGCTTGTGCGGCGGGTAGCTGGACCAGTGGCCGGCGGGCGTGATCACCTCGACCACCAGCAGCGACTCGGCCTCCAGCTCGCCCATCAGGATCGGATGGATCTTGCGCTCGAGCGCCCCATGGCCGCGGGTCTCGACCGCGATCTCGGCGCCGGGCAGCACCCGGGCCGTCGCCCCTCCGCGCGGTGCCGGCGCCCAGCACATCGCCACCTCGCCGTCCCCCTGCAAGGTCACCCGCGTCGCCGGCGGCAGGTAGGCGGCGTCGGGCAGCCCCGACCACGGATCGGGGCGGCCCCCCAGGCCGCGCCACTCGCCGTGCTCGGAGCCGATGTCAACGGTCCCCTCCACGACGACCACGCACAGCTCCCGGTCGCCGGTCTCGCGCCGGGCCGAGGATCCGTCGCTCAGCGTCAGCACCTCGAAGCCGACATGGCGCCAGCCCGCCGACTCGGGGGTCACGCGCAGGATCGCCCGATCCGGGCCGGGAACGACCGCGCCGTGCACGAGCAGATCACTCACCGGGGGCCTCGGCGTAGCTGCGCCGCGCCCCGGAGGCGTGGGAGCGGCTCACTCACCGGGCGCCTCCAGGTAGCCGCGCTGCGCCCGGCGGGCATGCTCGTAGGCCACGCGCGCGGCGCGCACCTCGGCCTCGTCTGAGACCTCGGCGACGGGCACGTCCCACCAGCCCTCATAGCTGGGGACGCCGGCGTAGCGGTCGGCCTCGATGTAGATCACGACCGGTCCGGTGGCGTCGCCCGCGAGCACCAGCCCGGCGCGCAGCTCGTCGATCGTGGTGGCGCGGAACACCCGCGCGCCGAGGCTCTCGGCATTGGCGGCAAGGTCGACCGGCAGCGGCTCGGACGCGGCCGGGTCCTCCAGCGCCCTGCCGTCGGCCGAGTCCAGCGGCGCCCCGCCGTCGCGCGTGGCTCGGTAGTGGGTGCCGAAGCCCCGCGACCCGACCGAGCGCGACAGTGCGCCGATCGAGGCGTAGCCGTGGTTGTCGACCAACACGACCACCAGCGGGATCCTTTCGGCGACCGCGGTCACGAGCTCCCCCGGCAGCATCAGATAGGAGCCGTCGCCGACCAGTACGAAAACGTCGCGGTCGGGGGCAGCGAGCTTGACGCCGATGCCGCCCGGGATCTCATAGCCCATGCACGAATAGCCGTACTCCACGTGGTAGCCCTTGCCGTCGGGGTCCCGGGCGCGCCACAGCTTGTGCAGGTCGCCGGGCGCCGAACCCGCCGCGCAGACCACTACCCCCCGCTCGCCGGCCGCGTCGTTGATCGCGCCGATGATCGCCGCCTGCGACGGCGGCGAGCCGAACGGCGGCGGGATCGACACGAGTCGCCTCACCTCCCCAGCCCAGGCCTCGGCCTGCTCGGTCGCGCGCAGCTCCCACTCGGGGTCGACGCGCTCGCCGTGCAGCGCCCGGCGCAGCGCCGCCAGAGCCTCCCGCGCGTCCGCGATCACCGGCAGCCCGCTGAGCTTGGCGGCGTCAAAGGCGGCGACGTTGATGTTCACGAACCTCGCGTGGGGGTCCTGGAAGGCCGACTTCGACGCGGTCGTGAAGTCGCTCCAGCGCGTCCCGATGCCGATCACCAGGTCGGCCTCGCGCGCCAGCCGATTGGCTGCCGCGCTGCCGGTGGCGCCGACCGCGCCGAGGCTCAACTGATGGTCTGAGACGAGCGCGCCCCGTCCCGCCTGGGTCTCGCAGACCGGAATTCCGGTCGCGTCGACCAGCGCGCGCAACTCGGCCGTCGCCTCGCTGTAGATCACGCCACCGCCGGCGACGATCAGCGGGCGCTGCGCGGACCGAATCAGCTCCACCGCGCGGGCCAGTGCCTCGGGCGCCGGCGCCTGGCGGTAGACGGTCCACACGCGCTGCTCCAAAAACGCCGGCGGCACGTCGAAGGCCTCGGTCTGGACGTCTTCTGGCATCGCCAGCGTGACCGTGCCCGTCTCCGCCGGATCGACGAGCACGCGCATCGCCTCGAGCGCCGCCGGGATCAGCTGCTCCGGGCGCTCCACGCGCTCGTAGAACCGGGAGACCGGGCGCAGGCAATCGTTGACCGAGACCGTTGCGTCGTGGGGAACCTCGAGCTGTTGCAGCACCGGATGCGGTGCCCTCGTCGCGAACGTGTCGCCGGGGAGCAGCAGCACCGGCAGTCGGTTGATCGTCGCCGCCGCCGCGCCCGTGACCATGTTGGTCGCGCCGGGTCCGACCGACGTCGTGCACGCGAATGTGCCCAGGCGGTTGCGCTGGCGCGCGTAGGCAGCCGCGACATGGACCATCGCCTGCTCGTTGCGGGCAGGATGAAAGCGCAGCCGCTCGCGGTATTGGTGAAGGGCCTGGCCGAGGCCGGCGACGTTGCCGTGCCCGAAGATCCCAAAGCAGCCGGCGAAGAAACGCGAGCGTGCGCCGTCGCGCTCCACCTCCTGCACCGAGAGGAAACGCACCAGCGCTTGGGCGGCGGTCAAGCGGGTCACGTCCGCACCTCCTCGTAGGTCGAGCCCGGTTTCGGACGCGCCGGCCCTTCGAGCTCAGCGCGCAGCCGTAGCAGCATCGCGTCGAGGCTCGGGAGCTCGACGTCGAGCGCCGCCGCGGTTGCCACGGCGGACAGGCGGGTGTCGCGCGGGACGAGGTCGCCGGTAACCGGCCACTCGGGCGCCGGGCCGATGTCGAGCAACCCCAAGTCGAGCTCGAACGCCGCGACGGCGCGGCGCGCGAGCCCGACGCGGTCGGCGTGCTCGCCACCACAGCAATGCAGCACACCGGTGACCCCGCGCTGCAGAGCGCGCCAGACCAGTTCGGCGGCGTCCTCCGGCGACGGGCCCTGCGTCCCGTCGAACACCCAGTCGGTCGAGATCAGCACGACCTGCGCGCCGACGGCGTTGGCCGCCGCGACCACGTTGCGGGTGGCTCCCACGTACGCGTCCCAGGCGCGGCGCCAGTCGCGGCGAAGCATCCCGGGATCGTTCCAGATCGCGGCGTGAACGATCGCGTCGGGGCCCGTCGCCGCGACGCTGCGGCCGACCACGGCCTCGTCGGTGAGGTCAACGTGCTCGTGGCCGGGAGCAATCACCTCGGCGCCGTGCCGCAGCGCGAAGATGTGAGCGAGGTTTGACCCGACGAAGCCGCTCGCGCCGGTGAGGTAGATCCTCACCCCGGCTCCACCTCGGATACCTCGATCGGCCTGCGCTCCCGCAGCGAGCGACAGGCGGCGAGGCCGATCAGCAGCGGCGCGCGGGCATCGTCGCCCGATACGGGCGGTGCCGACCCGGATTGCACGGCCTCGACGAACACCTCCCACTCCCGCACGTAGCTGCGCATGTAGCGCTCGAGGAAGAAGTAGGGCAGGACCGGATGCTGGGTGCCGCGCGCGGTCAGCACCATCCCGGTGTGCTCGAGCGGATTGTCCGACGCAGCCATGCCGCCCGAGCCAAACACCTCGACGCGCTGGTCGTAGCCATATGCGGTCTGGCGGGCGTTGTCGATCGCCGTGAGGCAGCCGTCCTCGTGGACGAGCGTGACCAGCGCGGTGTCGATGTCGCCCTCGTCGGCGAACATCCGATCGACCCGCACCGCGCCCCGAGCGAACACCTCGACGACCTCGCTCCCCGTCAGGTATCTGGCCATGTCGAAGTCGTGGATCATCATGTCCAGGAACAGCCCGCCGGAGCTCCTGACGTACTCGCGCGGCGGCGGCGCCGGGTCGCGACTCGAGATCCGGACGAGGTGCGGCTCGCCGATCGCGCCCGACGCGACGGCGTCGCGGACGGCGGCGTGCGCGGGGTCAAACCGCCGGTTGAAGCCGATCTGGAACGGCACCCCGGTGGCATCGATCGCCCCGAGCGCGCGGTCGAGCTCCTCGAGCTCGAGCGACACCGGCTTCTCGCAGAACACCGCCTTGCCGGCCTGCGCGGCCGCGATCAGCAGCTCCACGTGGGTGTCCGCGGTCGAGCAGATCGCCACCGCGTCGACGTCGCCACCGAGCATCTCCTCCAGGCTCGACGCCACCGGCACCCCGAGCTCCTGCGCGACGTCGTGCGCGGCCGGCGAACGGGGGTCGTAGACGGCGCCCAGCGCGGCGCCGGACACCTCGCGCGCGAGCAGCTCCGCGTGCATCCGCCCGATTCGCCCCGCTCCGATCACGCCGATTCGCAGCGGCGCCACGGCGGTGGTGGCGCCGTCCATCAGCCGCGCTCCCCTCCGTCGGTGACCACGCCCTCCGCCCCGTTGGTGACGACGCGCTCCGCCCCGTCGGTGACGACGTCCTCCCACCGACCGCTGCGCGCCGACCGCAACAGGGCATCCTGCACCGATCCCCATTGCACAGCCTGCTCGAGGCCGGGCTCGAACGGTCGCCCCTCGGCAACCGCGCGGCAGAATTCGTAGTCCTCGATCGTCACCAGGTCCTCGAACCCGATCGAGTTGGCGTTGCCCGGCGCGAACGTCCCGTGGTGGGCGAAGCGCTCGCCGGCGAGCACGGTCGCGTACCCCGAGCCGCGGTCCTCGCTCTTGCGGTACAGGCGCAGCTCGTTGAGGCGTTCGAAGTTCCAGCCGAGCGCGCCGCGGGTGCCGTACACGTCGAGCGCCATCTGGCTCTCCGGGCCGACGATCGTGCGGCTCGCCTCGAAGGTGCCACGGGCACCCGAGGCGAACTCGCACAGCATTGCGGCGTAGTCCTCGTTGGTGACCGGGGCGCGCGGATCGTCGGGCGAGCCGCGCCCGTAGTGGCTGGGCGCCCCGTACGGCTCCGGCCGCTCGCGGATGAACGTCTCGATCGTGCCGGCGACCTTGGTGATCGGTCCGACCAGCATGTGCGCGAGGTCGACGGAGTGGCTGAGCAGGTCGCTGGTGACTCCGTAGCCGCCCTGATCGAGCTGAAAGCGCCAAGAGTTCATGCCCAGCGGATCGGACCCGTACATCGAGAAGAAGCGGCCCCGGTAGTTGCTGATCTCGCCGAGCTCGCCGGTCGCGATCAGCTCGCGCGCGTACAGGATCAGCGGCGCCCACCGGTAGTTGAAGCCGACGCCGCTGATCACGCCGGCGGTTCGCGTCGCGCTCGCGGCGCGCGCGATCTGCTCGGGCGTGCCGCCAACCGGCTTCTCACAGAACACCGCCTTGCCGGCCGCCGCCGCCGCTTGCACGAGCTCACAGTGCAGCTGGTTCGGCGCGGCGATGAACACGACGTCGACCTCGGGGTCCCCGATCACGGCTTGCCACTCAGAGCCGGCGTGACGGAAACCGAATGACGCGATCGCCTCGTCGGTGCGCTCGGCGATCGGGTCGCTGCACGCCACCAGCACCGGGTCATAGCTGCGATCGCCAAACAGCGTCGCGATCCTCAGCAGGGAACGGCTGTGGGCGTGCCCGAGCCAGCCGAAGCCGATCACGCCGACGCCGATCCGCCGGCGAGCGCGGCGCTGTGGCGAGGCCCCGGCCGGGCTGGTGGTGCCGGCCGGGCTGGTGGTGCCGGCGGGGCTGGTGGTGCCGGCCGGGCTGGTCGTGCCGGCGGGGCTGGTGGCGCCGCTGGACGATTCGAGCGCGCTCACGCCAGCGAGCCCTCGATCAGCTCGAGCACTTCGTGCTCGTAGGGCATCGCTTGCGAGCACAGCAGCCGCGACGCCACGATCCCGCCGGCGGCATTGGCGAACGCGACCGCGCGCTCATCCGGCCACCCCGACAGCAGCCCGTGGCACAGCGCGCCGCCGAACCCGTCCCCCGCCCCGAGCCCGCACAGGACCTCGATCGCCGGCGGGGCGATCAGCCGCTGCTCCTGAGCGGTCGCGAGCAGCACCCCGTCGCCGCCCAGCTTCACGATCGCGAGTCGGACGCCGCGGTCGAGCAGGATCGAGGCGGCCTCGCGCGGATCGCTGCTGCCGACGGCGACCGCGCACTCCTCGCGGTTGCCGACGGCGACGGTCGCGTGCGCCACGGCCGCGCCGATCCTGGCGGAGGCGTCCTCGCGCGAGCGCCAGAACGTCGGGCGGTAGTCGAGGTCGAGGATCGTGTGATCCCTGCGCGCGCGTGCCGCCAGCATGCCTTCGACCGTCGAGGCGCTGGGCTCCTGCGACAGGGAACCACCGGAGATCCACAGCACGGGCACCTCGGCGACCGTGGCGGCATCGACGTCTTCCTCGCGCAGCTGCAGATCCGGGACGGGCGGCTCGCGCCGGAACAGCAGCTCCGGATCCTCGGGCGGATCGAGGACGGCGAACGCAAGCGGCGTCACGACGCCCGACTCGACGCCGGTGAACCGCAGATCGACGCCGAAGTCGCGCAACTCCGCCCGCGCGACCTCGCCGAGCGGGTCCGACCCGACCTTCGTCATCACGGCGGCACGGCGTCCCAGGCGGGCTGCCGCGATCGCCACGTTCGTGGGACTGCCGCCGACTGCCTTGTGGAACGTCTTCGCCTCGTTCCAGCCGGCGCCGAGCTGATCGCAGTAGAGGTCGATGCTGATCCGCCCGACCGTGAGCAACTCGAGGTCTGGCGCCATGCGGTCAGGCCCTGGTGCGAGCTTCGGGCGTGACCGGCGCTTCGGGCGCAACCCGCGCTTCGGGCGTGGCCTTCGCCTCGGCCGCCAGCTCCTTGGCGACGTCGGCGAGCGCCGGGTCGGCCGCGATGTTCTGGAGCTCATGGCTGAGCGCCTCCAGCTCGGCGCCGCCGGCCATCAGCGCCGTCAGCTGCTCCAGTGAGGTCTGTTCCTTTGTGTAGGAGCCCATCATCCTGCCGCGCTTGAGCAGCACGAAGCGGTCGCCCACCGGATAGGCGTGATGCGGGTTGTGGGTGATGAAGATCACCCCGCGGCCCATCGCTCGCGCCTGCACGATGTACTTGAGCACGATCCCCGACTGGCGCACCCCCAGCGCCGATGTCGGCTCGTCGAGGATCAGCACCTTGGCCCCGAAATACACGGCGCGGGCGATCGCCATCGCCTGGCGCTCGCCGCCCGAGAGCGTGCCGACGGTCTGGTTGGGATCGCGCACGTCGATCCCCATCTTCTTCATCTCGTCGCGCATGGTCCGCTGGGCCTGCCTGATGTCCATCCGCTGCAGCGGCCCGCGTCCCCGGGTCGGCTCGTTGCCGAGGAAGAAGTTGCGCCACACCGACATCAGCGGCACCGTCGCGAGGTCCTGGAAGACGGTGGCGATGCCCAGCGCCCGTGCGTCTCTGGGGCCGCCGAATCGCGTCGGCTCACCCTCGACCAGCAGCTCACCCAGGTCCGGGGTGTGGACGCCGGAGAGCAGCTTGATCAGCGTCGACTTGCCGGCCCCGTTGTCGCCGAGCACGCAGGCGACCTCGCCGGCGAAGACCTTGAAGGTGATGTCCTCCAGGGCGATCACGCTTCCGAAGTACTTCGAGACGTTGCGAGCCTCGAGCAGCGCCACCGGCTCGGCCGTCGGAGCGGGTTGTGCCTGGCTCTCATCCACCTCTGAGCTCCCCATTCAGCGCCGCGCCTTCAGCGCGCTCCGGTAGATCAACGTGTTGACCGCCACGGCCATGAACAGGATCACCCCGAGGAAGGCGAAATTCCACGAGCTGTCCCAGCCGGCGTAGATCACACCCTCGAACGCCATCCCGATGATGCACGCGCCGAGGGCCGCTCCGATCGCCGACCCATAACCGCCGGTCAGCAGGCAACCGCCGACGACGGCCGCGATGATGTAGAAGAACTCATAGCCCACGCCCTGCTCGGACACTGCCGACGAGGCCTGGGTGAAGGAGATGATCCCGACCAGCGCGGCCGCAACCGCGGTGCTGACGAACAGCAGGACCTTGGTGCGGTTGACCGGCACGCCGGTGTTGCGGGCCGCGTTCTGCTCGCCGCCGGCGGCGAAGATCCAGTTGCCGAACGTGGTCCGGCTCAGCACCCAGCTCCCCACGATCGTGACCCCGATGAACCACAGGATCGCCGTGCTGTAGCCGCTCGGAAGGGGGCCGCTCTTGAAGAAGGAGCTGCCGAACAAGGACTTCGCCGAGCTCAACCCGGCAGGGTGGGGCGAGGTGACCGATACCTGGGTGCTGCCCTGGTTGAGCAGCAGGACGCCGCCGACGCTGCTGCCGCGCAGGACGAAGAACGTCGCCAGAGTCACGATGAAGCTGGGGAGCTTGGTCTTGACCACGACGAAGCCGTTGAGCAGGCCGATGGCGGCGGCGAACACCAGCGTGGCGACGATCGCCAGCCAGGTGTCCCAGTGCCACTTGCCGACGAGCAGTGCCATCAAGATCGCGGTGACACCGGTCATCACGCCGGCAGACAGGTCGAACTCGCCGCCGATCATCAGCAGCCCGACGGGAACCGCGACGATCCCGAAGAACGCCGCCTGCTGCGTCCACGCGGCCAGCCCGGTCTGCTTGAGCCAGAGGTGATTCGAGCTGGCGTCGGTGATCGCGAACAGGATGAAGACGGCGATCGCACCCATCAGCGCCCCTAGCTCCGGACGCCTCAGGACACGGGTGATCCGGCTGATCGGGACCAAGCGCTCGTCGGCCCCGGCCGGCGATGGGGGCAACGGACCCCCGGCGGGATGTGCGGTTGCGCTCATCTCTCTGAGGACGAGCGTCTTAGTCGTCTCCGGCCGCGATCGCCGATGAGACCTTGCTGATGTTTGTCTTGTCGACGACCAGCGGACCGCTGGCCACGGTGGTGCCGCCGCCGACTCTGTTGCCTTCGTGCTTGTTGTAGAGGTAGAGGAACACGATCGGGAGATAACCCTGCAGGTACTGCTGCTGGTCGATCGCGAACACCATGGAGCCCGCCTTGATGTCGTTCTCGACGTCCGCGTTGAGGTCGAAGGTCGCGATCTTCGGACTGCCGGCGGGATGACTGTTGACGATCGCGGTCCCAATCGCGTTGTTGAGCGCCATCACCGCGTTGATCTGAGAGTGCGCCTGCAGGTATGAGGTCACCTGACCGATCGCCTGCTGCGGGTTGGACGCCGCGTTGGGCGTGGACAGCGTCAGCTCGGTGCAACCCGGTCCCTTTGACGGCGGCGAGCCGGTCTTGCAGGTCGAGCCGACGCCCAGACCCTGGGCGATCCCGTTGCAACGGTCGAGCAGGTTCTGGCCCGACTGGTGGATCACGCACAACACGTTCGTCGCTCCGAGCTTGGCGAAGCGCTGACCCGAGGCGACCCCGGCGAGCTGCTCGGGCTGGCCCACACACGTGATCGCGGTGCTCGCCGCGATGTCGGTGTTGTCGCACCCGGCGTTCAGCAGCACCACGGGGATGCCCTTCGCGGCAGCTGATTTCAGCGTCGGATTCATCAGGCTGGGGTCGTGGTCGGAAACCGCGATGCCATCCACCTTGGCGTTGATCGCGTTCGTGATCTGCGCGTTCTGCGCGTTGTCGTCCGGCTCGGCCTGGCCCTGCTGCTGGGATCCCCACACCTCGGTCAGCTTGCAGCCGAGGTCCGCCGCGGCGTTCTTGGCGCCCTTGTAGACGACGCTCCAGAAGCTCCCGTTGTCGCCGTGGGTGATCACCGCGAACTTGTAGCTGCAGGGTCCACTGTTCGCGGCGATGTTCACGGCGCTGGTGGTGGTGGTTGTCTTGCTGCTTGAGCTGCTGCCGCACGCGACGAGCAGCAGGACCGTGGCTGCGGCGGCAACTGCGATGCTGAGACTGCGGCGCAGTCCTCTCATAGGTAGACCTCCTGGGTCCTCGGAGCCGGGTTGGTCGGCTACCTGCTCCACGCTCTCTCCTCGTGCCAGAGCACCGCGATTCGCCGTAGCACGGCAATTCGCCGTATCGATTAGAGCGCTCTAAACAACCCGGCGACTATATCCCTCGCCGCGGATTGAAGTCAAGGCCCTTCGCCCGTCCGATAGAGCGCGCTAACTCAACTTCAACGTTGTCGCGCTCTACAGTAAGGTCCGCCTCGATCGAGATGCAAGACCCGCTGTTGAGCGGCTCCCGCCGACGCCGTCGGCCGACGATGGAGGACGTCGCCCGCGAGGCCGGGGTTTCCCGCGCGCTCGTCTCGCTGGTGATGCGCGAGCGGCCCAACGTCAGCGCGGAGCGTCGCCGGCGCGTGCAGGAGGCCGCCGTCCACCTGGGCTACCGACCTAACGCGATGGCGCGCGGCCTGGCCAGCCACCACACGCGGACCGTCGGCGTGATCCTCGACGACCTGCGAAATCCGTTCTTCGCAGAGATCGCCGGCGGCGTCGAGGAGCTGGCGTCCGAGCTCGGGTACCAGCTGCTGCTGGGCGCGGGCGGGCGACAGGCCCGGCGCGAGCGCGCTGCGCTCGCGGCGCTGCTCGAATACCGCGTGGACGGCATCATCCTCGTGAGCCCGCGGATGCCGACGGCGCAGATCGCGGCCGCCGCCTCGGAGACGCCGCTCGTAATCGTCGGGCGCAGCGTTCGCAACGTCGATGTCGACTGCGTGCTGATCGACGAATCCCACGGCACCGAGCTGGTCCTCGATCATCTCGTCGGGCTGGGCCACGAGCGGATCGCCCACGTCGACGGCGGGCGGGCGCCGGGCGGCCCCCAGCGACGCGCCGGCTATCTGCGAGGAATGGCAGCCCGCGGCCTCGGTCGCAACGCCCAGGTGATTAGGGGTGACTTCACCGAGGAGGCCGGCACCGGCGCCGCGAGCGAGCTGCTCGCCGGCGGCCAGCTCCCCACCGCGGTGTTCGCCGCCAACGACATGGTCGCGGCGGGTTTGCTGGGCGGCCTCGATCGCGCCGGCGTCGACGTGCCCGGCGACGTCTCGATCGTCGGCTACGACAACATCTCGATCGCCCACCTGGCCCACGTCTCGCTGACCACGATCGATCAGCCACGTACCGAGATGGGACGGCTCGCGCTGCAGCTGCTGCTCGACCGCCGCCAAAACCGCCGGCAGCGGGTGGTCCGCCTGGCCGAGCCGACCCTGGTGGTGCGCTCGACCACCGCTCCTCCGCGAGCGGTGGCGGCGGTGACGCTGCCGCCGGCGGCGTAGCGCGGGGCCCTGACTGTCCAGCAGCCCCGGCGATCGCCGGGCGGCTCGCGAGGTTCGTGGGGGTGCGATCATGGCCTCGGGATGCGCATGGTGCTTCGGCTTGTCCGTGCCTGCTTGGTGGCCGCCGGCCTCGCAGCCTGCGGCGGCGGCTCAAGCAGTCATGGCTCCGACCGCCAGCGGGTCGCGAACCTCCTCAGCTCGGTCGACGCGGCCATGGCCCGCGGCGATTACACCGCCGCCTGCGGATACTTCTCGGGCCACCAGCAGGCCGCGATCGTCGCGGCCGCCAGGCGGCCGGGTTCGAGCGCGTCGACCTGTGCGAGTGCGCTGAGCACGCTGATCAAGACCACCGCGATGTCGCGCGCGCAGCTCGCGCGCGCGTTCGGCGGTGGCGGGGCGCCGAAGGTGCAGTCGGTCGCGACGCGCGGCGACCAGGCTACGGTGACCTACATCACGAGCGTGGCCGGCCACAGCTACACCGAGACCGACGGGCTCGTGCGCGAGGACGGGCAGTGGAAGGCCGACCGCACGATCAAGCGCACGCGGACCGGATGAGGCCGCCTCGCCGTCTAGATGATTGATTCATCTAGGCGCGGTCGCGTCCTGGCCGCGCTCCTCTCGGTGAGAGGGTGGATCGAGCGGCCGATCCCCAATCGGTCGAATGACCACGCGATTAGAGCGCGGTGCGGGTCTCCGTCCACGGCTCGGGCGGGGCCTCCTCCGGGCGGGGGGGACGGACCTGCCCGACCCAGCGTTGCTCGCAGGCGCCGAAACGCGTGAAGTTCTCTCGCGCCTGCGAGAGTGTCAGGCGGTTCGGCCCGAGCACGTCGGTGTCGTGGTTATCGACGAAGTCGTCCTGCCAGAAGCAGACCTCGCAAATCTCATCCGAAGGAGACGGGGCGGGCAGCGTCTTGTAGCCGCAGCATGGGCAGGGGAAGTGCTGTCCGGGCACGCTATGGAATGATCGGAATGTCGGGGATCTCGGGAACGTCGGGGATCTCGGGAGCGGGGGCATCGCCTCCACCCGGCTCGCCCCCGCCGGGCTCGCCGCCGCCGGAGTTGCCGCCCCCGGAGTTGCCGCCCGAGCCGCCATTACCGGGTTTACCTCCGCCTGCGTCGCCCCCGGAGTTGTCGCCGCCCGAGTTGCCGTCACCGCCCGAGTTCCTGCTCCCCCCCGGCTCGCCCCCGCCCGGCTCGGCCCACGGGTCATCGCCCGTTTGCCGCTCCCAGTACCGCTCGCCCGCGGAAGGCTTGAAGTAGGTCTTCGTGGTCCCGTCCGGGTTGTAGGAGCCGAACGTGTTCGTATTGGGGTCGTAGACCCTGATCGTCCCGTCCGGCCCGACCTTGGTCGGCAGGCGCTCGGTGACCGCCCGCTGCAGGAACTGCTGGGCCTCCTGCGCGTATGCCTCGGCGTTCGGAGAGCCGAAGTCGCCGCCGTGATCGGCGAAGTGCCGGCCGAGCGTGTTCGGGTTGCCCCACCCGTTGCCGCCTTCGTCCACACTGCGTTTGGCGTTGGCAGCCGCGGACTGCACCCTGCCGGCGAGTGGATTGGCGCCGGCACCCGATGCGCCACCGTTGGCGGCACCGGAGCCGCCGGCGACACCTCCGGCGGCGCCTCCCGCTCCCGCCCCTGGGCCGGCACCGCCGCCGCCCGAGCCGTTCGCGCCACCCGTCGCCCCCGAGGACCCCGTGCCGCTGCCGCTCGGGCCGTGCGGGGACGTGCCGGCGAGGATCGAGGTCACCGTACGACTGACGCTGGCGGCGACCGTGCTGGGAAGGCCAAGCGCGACCACCGCCGCGACGATCAGCGCCACCACCATGAGCACGCCGCCGAACTCGACCATCGCCTGCCCGGATTCCTGCGCGAGCGGGTGGCGTGGCGCCATCGAGTCGATACGTTCGGCGGGCGACACCGTCAGGATGATCGCCAGATGCGCGAGCCGCGACAAGAGCCGCAGGTCTCAACCAGCGGATGGGCCTGCCTGGGCCCCCGCTGGGACCGTCGGGTGATCGAACTGGCTCTCGGAGTGGGCGGGGCGCGGTGCCGGATCGCCGGCAAAACAGAGGGCCCGGCGTCAGCCGGGCCCTCCGTCCGTCAAAACAGCGTCTGCTTGTCGGGACGGATTACATCATCCCGCTCATGTCGGGCATGCCACCGCCGGGTCCGCCCGACTCCTTCTCGGGTATCTCGGCGACGATCGCCTCGGTGGTGAGGATGTTCTTGGCGATCGACGCGGCGTTCTGGAGCGCGGAGCGCGTGACCATCGCCGGGTCGATGATGCCGGCGCCGACGAGGTCCACGATCTCGCCGTTGGCGGCGTTCAGGCCGTGGCCCTTCTTCGCCTTGCGGACATCGTTGACGATGACCGAGCCCTCGAGCCCGGCGTTCTCGGCGATCTGACGCGTCGGCTCCTCCAGCGCGCGGCGCACGATCTTCGCGCCGGTCTGCTCATCGGCGTCCTCGTAGGCGTCGATGTTCAGCGCCTTTTGAGCGGCCAGGAGCGCGACGCCGCCGCCCGGCACGATGCCCTCCTCGAGGGCGGCGCGGGTGGCCTGCAGCGCGTCCTCGACGCGGTGCTTCTTCTCCTTCATCTCGGTCTCGGTAGCCGCGCCGACCTTGACGACGGCGACGCCGCCCGAGAGCTTCGCGAGGCGCTCCTGGAGCTTCTCGCGGTCGAAGTCCGAGTCGGTGTTCTCGATCTCGTTCTTGATCTGGTTGATGCGGCCGCGGATCGCGTCGCTTTCGCCGTTGCCGTCGACGATCGTGGTGGTGTCCTTGGCGACCACCACGCGACGGGCACGCCCGAGCTGGGAGAGCTGGGTGTTCTCCAGCTTGAGGCCCATCTCCTCGGTGATCACCTCGCCGCCGGTGAGGATCGCGATGTCCTCGAGCATGCGCTTACGGCGGTCGCCGAAGCCCGGCGCCTTGACCGCGACGCCGGTGAAGGTGCCGCGGAGCTTGTTGACCACGAGCGTCGCGAGCGACTCGCCCTCGACGTCCTCGGAGATGATCAGCAGGGGCTTGCCCGACTGGATCGTCTGCTCGAGCACCGGAAGGAGATCGCGCACAGAGCCGATCTTCTGGTTGGCGATGAGGATGTAGGGATCCTCGAGGGTCGCCTCCATGCGGTCCTGGTCGGTGACCATGTAGGGCGAGATGTAGCCCTTGTCGAACTGCATGCCCTCGGTGAACTCGAGGTCCATGCCGAACGTCTGGCCCTCTTCGACGTTGACCACGCCGTCCTTGCCGACCTTGTCGATCGCGTCGGCGATCACGTCGCCGATCTCGTCGTCGGCCGCGGAGATCGACGCCACGCGGGCGATCTGGTCCTTGCCGGAGATCTCCGTGGACTGCGACTCGATGTTCTTGACGACGTCGTCGACGGCCTTCTCGATCCCGCGCTTGAGCGCGAGCGGGTTGGCGCCGGCGGCGACGTTCTTGAGGCCCTCGCGGACGATCGACTGCGCCAGGACGGTCGCCGTCGTGGTGCCGTCGCCGGCGACGTCGTTGGTCGCGGTCGCGACCTCACGGACGAGCTGAGCGCCCTGGTTCTGGAAGACGTCCTCGACCTCGATCTCCCGCGCGATCGTCACGCCGTCGTTGGTGATCGTCGGCGCGCCGAACTTCTTGTCGAGGACCACATAGCGGCCCTTGGGGCCGAGCGTGACCTTTACCGCGTTGGCGACCGCATCGACGCCCTGCTCGAGCGCCTTGCGGGCCTCCGCCTCGTACTTCAGTTCCTTGTGTGCCATATAACTGGTTCTCCTGGAAGGGGTTAGGACTGGACCTTTGCCAGCACGTCGGACTCGCGGAGGACGAGGAGCTCCTCGCCGTCCACCTTGATCTCGGTGCCGCCGTACTTGCTGTAGAGCACCTCGTCGCCCTCGGCGACGTCAAGCGGGGTGCGCTTGCCCGTGTCCTCGTTGACCTTGCCGTCGCCTACCGCGAGCACCTTGCCCTTCTGGGGCTTCTCCTTGGCGGTATCGGGCAGGACGATCCCACTGGCGGTGGTCTCCTCCTCCTCGATCGCCCGCACGATCAATCGATCGCCTAGGGGCTTTAGCTTCATCTATGCAACCTCCGGGGGTGAAAGGGATGCCGGTCTGATTTGGCACTCTAACCATGAGAGTGCCAGCGAGCAGAGACTATAGCTCGTTCGCCGCCGAATCAAGAGAAAAGTTGGCACTCTCGGTGGCGGAGTGCCAGGGGTGCCTCGGACGCGGGCGGTCGTAGCGACGGCTCTGGGCAAGGGTCCACGGTCCCAACCTCGGCCGTCGGTCCCCCGCGAGTGGTTGGGGCCCCGGCGCTACATGTGCAGGTATGCATGGATGATCTGATCGCCCACCACGGCGGCGACGATCCCGCCGAGAGCGAGGTAGGGGCCGAACGGCAGCGCGGTCTTGCGGGCGCGACGCACCCCACGGCGACCGGCGATCGCGAACCCCGTGAACACGCTCGCCATCAACGCCAGCAGCAGTGCGATGACCACGGGCTGGCCCAGGAACAGCCCGATCACGCCGGTCAGCTTCACATCGCCCATGCCCATCCCGGACGGATACGCGAGCGCCGCGATCAGCAGAAACCCGCCGGCGATCGCGGCCCACAGCAGCCGCGCGGGCTCCCCGCCTGGATCGAGCGCCAGCCCCGCGACCACAGCGAAGATCGCGGCCGGCCCCGTGATCCGGTTGGGAATGATCCGGCGCTCGAGGTCGATCAATGCGCAGGGCACCAGGGCCAGCACGAGTGCGCTCCGGAGCACCGTCTTGGCCACCGAGCCCTGGACCGCGCCGACCGCAACCGCCGCAACGATTGTCGCGAGCACCGCCGGGACCGAGGTCGGGGTCAGCCACCCGGGCATCCTCGCGGCAGGGTCTGTCCCGTCCGCGGCCGGCGAAGGCTCGGCAATGCCCGCCCCGCGCGCGGGCGGCGAATGCTCGGTGGCGCCCGCCCTGCGCTCGGATGGCGAATGCCGCGACTCAGTCACGCGAGCGGTCGCCTTGCGCCAAGGTGGGGCCGGGGTATGCGCTCGGCCCGTGTACGCTGCGCGCCGATGCCCGAAGGCCACGACAAGCGCTTCGCCGGCCTGCCGACGGAGCGGCTCGGAAACGGGCTGGTCGTGGTCGAGGCCAAGTCGCACCGTGCCCGGCGGCGCGGACTTGCCCGGCTTGACTCCCTGCCCGCCGACCACGCGCTGAGGATTCCCCGCTGCCCGGCCGTGCACACGTTCGGCATGCGCTTCGCGCTGGACCTGATCTGGCTCGACAAGCACGGTCGGGTGGTGCGAGTCGACCGCAACGTGCCGCCGCGGCGCATGCGGATGTGCCTGCGCGCGCGATCCGTGATCGAGACGCTCGCCGGCGGGGCCGACGCGTTCTCGCCGGCGGTGTGACCCCGGCGGCGCTATAGCCTCGGGTCACGCTCAGGCGAAGTTGCCGGCGATCGCGGCGCCGAGCTCCTTGACCGGGACCCTGGTCGAGCGCCGGAGGTCCTTCAGCGAGTACGTGCCGGTGTCCAGCATCACCCGCAGGCGCTCGTCGTAGGGGATCGTCGCGCGCGTGGCCACGGCGTGACGGCGGAAGTTGGTCTCGATCACCTCGCGGTTGCCGGCATTGCGCCCCGGCGGCGCCTGGTTGAGCACCAGCGTTCCTTCATCGAGCTGCAGGTAGCGCAGCGCCCCAAGCACGCCCGCGGCGGTGATCCACTCCGGAGTCGTGATCACGATGCTCTGGTCCGAGCGCTCGACCGCGAACTGCGCGATCGGATCCGTGATCCCGGTCCCGAGGTCGAGGATCAGCACCTCGTAGAAGTGCTCGAGGAAATCCAGGAGGCGGTTGTACAGGCCGGGCGTCATCTGGGCCATCACCTCGGCGTCGGCGGGAGCGCCGAGCAGGTGCAAGCCGGTCGGTAGCCGCGAGACGTATGGATGCAGCTCCGCGGGCGACTCGATCCGATCGGAGTCCGCCAGCAGGTCGGCGAGCGACCGCGTCGAGCGGTAGTCGTCGGAGGCGAGCGCGGCGAGCGTCCCGAAGTCCGGGTTGGCGTCCAGCGCGACCACGCGCATCCGCAGCTCGGACGCGAGCAGGTTGCCGAGGACGAACGAGATCGTGGTCTTGCCGACCCCACCCTTCGGTGAGATCACGGCGACCGTGTTGGGCCGGGTCATCGGCTCGATGTGCAGAAGCTGCTCATCGACGCCCCACTCCCGGCGCTGCAGCTCGGTGCTCAGCTTCAGCTTCAGCGACTCGACAACGCGCGCGAACGGTCCATCCGATACCGGTCGGCCCGCGCGCATCGGCTGCGAGTAGACGTCGCGCCGCGTCATCGGCGAGCTGGCTGGCGGCGGTGGTGGTGGCGGCGGCGTCGCGTGACGAGTGCCGTTTGGCGCGATCCGCGGCTGATCCCGCGCCGGGACCTGCTCCCGCCGCTCGATCTGCTCGGACCCCTCGGTCGGCGCAGACACCGCCTCTTGCGGTTCGCCGACTTCCCCTGCCTGCCTAAGTCCCATCGTTGTGCTCCTTTACTGCTGCTGCGAGGTTTCCAATGCCGGTTGGCCCGGACGCGGCCGAGCCGCCGCCGGAGTCAGCGCCTCGCCACAGAACGGACACGGCGCCGCCAGGATCGGCTCGCCGCACCAGATGCAAGGCGCAATCGTACCCGCGAATGCCGCCCGGGCCACCCAATCGAGACTGCTCGGGACGCCCACAACCTCGACCAGTCGTGATGTCCCCCACCAGTCGGGTCCGTGGATCGTCGCTGGAATCTCGCGCACCGGGACGCCGCCGAGGGCGGGCGCGACCACGTCGAGGATCCAGGTGAGATCGCCGCGCTCGGCCGGCGCCACGAGCAGCTCCAGCGGATGATCGGAGACGGCCAGCGGCACGTCGGTCTGATTGCGCGACAGCGGCTGCACGAACGGCTCGGGTTGCAGCCCGACGCCGAACGAGGAACCGGGCAGCAGCGACCGCGCGTGGTGGAGCATCGACACCAGCGGGTGCTGGAGGCCGGCGACGCTCCCCGTCCAGGCCAGCACGTGCAGCTTCTCCCCGACCGCCCCGAGCCCGCTCGCCAGCACGCCCGCGGAAGGAGCGAGCGGGGCGAGCGCGGCGGCAAGCGCTGCCAGGACGCCGGCCGCGAGTGGCGGCAGGTCGGTCACGTGCACGGCCACGCGGTCGGTCTGCAACAGCGAGTGAACGGTGTGCACCCCGCGCAGGGCCTCGTCGGGCAGCCAGTCGCCGGCGACGACGATCACGGCGTCGTCGCCGCGCAGCGGCCCGGCGATCGCGTCGAACAGGTCACGCAGGTCGTCCCTCCCGGGCGGCCCGGGGATCGGCAACGCCGCCGGCTGGCCCGCGAACAGGCGGTCAAGCTCGCACCCCACGCCGATTACGGTCACCGCGGCTCCCATATCTGCGGGAGTGTGCCACGGGTCTGGCGTTCTGCCCACCGTCCCCGCGATCAAGACGCTCGTGGCGGTCGTGCGGTAAGCGAGCGGCATTGGACCTTCGCGCGGCTCAGCACGCCTCAGCCGCCGGTGATCCGCAACGACCTGACGGCGCTTGCCGGATCAAATCCGGCTGCACTGGCCGGGGCAGCGGCCTCGACCGTGACCATCGTTCCCGACGGCGTCAGCGCGACCAGATCGACGTAGCGCACCTGGCCGGCAGGACCCGTGAACGACTCATTGAGCTCCTTGGCCTGCGCGGCTCCCTGGACCTGTGCCGTGTGCACCTGCGCCCGGATGTTGCGCATCTGCCCGGTGCTCTCCTCGACCTTGTCGGACGTGACGACATCCGCGAGCGTCTGGTCGATCCCCTCGGTCGGCTGCCGGTAGGAGTGGATCGTGATGCTCGTCTTGGTGTCGCCCGCCGGACCGAACGCGACCCCGCTGGCGCCGGTCGCCGCCGCCGCGCTGGCGAGCTTGTGCCAGCCGGACGGAATCGCCACCTGAAAGCCGTCGCCGTGGTAGCTGCCGGCCGCCGCGACACCGGTGGCCCGACCGGCACCCGTAGTCTGACTGGCACCGGTGGTCTGAGGCCTTGAACTCGTGCTGCTCGAGGCGGACCCGCTGCCGCCGCATCCTGTCGCCGCCACCGCCAGCACGGCGAGCACGACCGCGAGCACGCAGCGACGCCGCCGATGACCAGTTACTTCGTGCATACCATGCCTCCCCACCCCTGGCCGGGCGGCTTCACCAGACCCGGCGTATAGCTCTGAGTGGTGTTCGTGCTGTTTCCCTCAGCGCCGAGCCCTACGCCAAGGTCGCCCTCGACTCCCCCGCCGCCCTCGCTTCGCTGCAGTCCGAACGGCTGCACCTCCTGCGTGCCGTCTTGGTTGAAGTCCTGGACCAACTGCCCAAAGTCTGCCCCGCCGTTGAGAGTTCCAAGCAGGTCGGAGACGTCGCCGGGATGCTGCTTGAGGTCGATCGTCCCGGTCCACTGGATCCCGGTTCCGCTTCCGCTCGACGTCTTCAGGGACGCTTTCTTGAGCGCGTTCTCGAGCGCCTGCGCGTTGGTGCCGCTGAGCTTGGAGCCGGCGTTGAGCGTGTACCCGCCCCAGGCCGTGACCGTCACGCTCAGGGGCTGACCGCTCGGGCTCAAGGTCACCGTCGCCACCGCCTGTCCGATGCCGCCGGCGCCGGCGGTGGCCTGCGGGGCGCCGGGTCCGAACAGCTCGGCCTGGAGGTTCGCCGTGGCCTTGCCGTCGAGCTGGAGATACACCTGAGTCTGTCCCTTGTTGGGCCCGGACAGCGTCACTCGGGCTCCGAGCGCGGCCTTAAGTTCGGCGTCCAGCGCGGCGGACGCGCCGCCGACGCCGCCCTGCACGCCCGCCTTGACGCCGCCCACAAACGCCCCCTTGACATACGTCCGCGTGGCACTCGGCAGCCCGCTGTCGTCATGGATGCCGATCAGGTTCAGACCCCAGCCGGCGACGTTGCTCACACCCGGCGGAAGGACGTTGTTGACCAGGTCATGGGCGATCGTGTTCCAGCCGCCATGACCCTGCACCTTCTTGTCGAACGCGGCCGCCTCCTGGGGCGTCTTGAAGTCCCATTCCTGCGCGCCGGCGAGCTGCCCGCCGGCGGCGGCGGACGCTTCCGCCGACCCGCCGAACGAGCCGACCTGGAACTCTCCGCCGATCGCCGCCTCCGCCTGCGCCATGCCCGCGTGCGTGAGCAGATAGCTCGACGAGCCGTCCGAGTAGGTCATCTTCACGAGCGTGTCGTTGTCCGACACCCGTACGAACGCGACCTTCACGTCGAGTTGCGCGCTGTTGGTCGAGGTCGACACCCGGCATACCACCTGGTACGGGTTTGATCCCGGGCCGCTTGTGCAACCCTGACCCAGATGGAGCACCTTTGCGACGTTGCACTCCACTCCCCGTGCGATCCGACCAGGCAGGCCCGAGGCGGCCATCACGCCGATGATCAGGGCGATGACTAACA
This sequence comes from uncultured Solirubrobacterales bacterium, assembly GCA_963723675.1. Lineage (GTDB taxonomy): Bacteria > Actinomycetota > Thermoleophilia > Solirubrobacterales > Solirubrobacteraceae > Palsa-465. Next base: position 664,137 of record CAVRRW010000002.1, read on the forward strand.
GCACCCCGCCGAGCTCGACCATGCCCTGGCCCGACTCCGTGTTTCGGCCGCGTGCCCGCACACTCGCAAGTAAGCCGGAGGGTGGGGTTGCTCACAAGAGCCGGGAGTCCCGATATGACCGCTGCCGAGGGCCCATCTCCGGCTGGGCCCCACCCTGGGCCTGGGCTCCTCCGGCGCCGTCCCGCTCGATCGGCAGACGACGATCGCCGCGCGAGGCCAGATGAGCTCGTCGGCGACCGTGCTCGGAGGGCTCTGCGTCGCTTTGGGCCTCGCGTTCGCCGCGATCGGTATCGCGATCGCGGCATCCGGGGCGCGGTTCCGCCGAGGTGCCGAGCAGGCGCAGGGCACGGTCACGGAGGTCAAGGCGGTGGCTTCTACGGGGGGCCCGTCGGCCGGGTTGGTGGGCGGCACCACGGGTCCGCACTACCGGCCGGTCGTCGCGTTCACGACGCCCGACGGCCGCGAGATCGAGGCCGAGTCGCGGTTTGCCAGCAATCCCGCGCCGGCGCGAGTCGGCGACCCCGTTCGTGTCTTCTACGACCCGAAAGACCCCATGCGCATCCAGCTCGATACGGCCGTGGGGCGGGGAGGCTGCCTGGCCTTCGGGCTGATCTTCGTCGGCGCCGTGCTCTGCGCGATCGGCGTCGTTGTCCTGATTGCCGCTGGGTGATCCGGACCGGCGCCCGGCCGCTCAGAGTCCGGGGAGCGGCGAACAACCTGCAAAGGCGGGAGGTGGTCGGAGCGCAGCCCGACCGCATGCGAATCACGATCTATGGCATCCGCCGTGAGGGACCGTATGTGGTGCTGGACTTCGGCGCCAAGTGCTCGCAGCCGTCGAACCCCGGCTGCGACACCGAGGAAGACTTCACGCCACCGGCGCAGCAGAACAAGGCAAACGACCTGAACACGCCGGCCGGCCGGGACCGGCCCGGTCGCCGGCGGCAATCTCGTCGCGCCGAGGCCGCGCCATTCGACCGGCCGCCCAGCAGCCCTGACACGAGCGGCCTGAAGCTTGGCGTGCTGGACCTGATCTCCACGGTGGGAAACCCGACCGGCTCAGACCAGGAGTCCTCCTCACAAGCGACGCTGACGCTCCAAAGCGACGTGCTGTTCCGGTTTGACAAGGCCACGCTGACGCCGCGCCCGCACGCGATCCTCGACCGCGTCGCGCCTTAGATCAAGGCCCGCGCGCTTGGCTCGGTGCGGGTGACCGGCTACACCGACTCGATCGGCTCGGACGCCGTAAACCTGCCGCTGTCGGTGGCCCGCGCGCGAGCGGTGGTCGCCGCGCTGGCGCCGCGCACGCCCGGCGTGGCCTGTCGCTCAGCCGGTAGGGGCTCGGCGGATCCGGTGGCTCCGAACACGCTGCGCAACGGAGCGGACACCCCAAGGGCCGGGCGCTCAACCGGCGGGTGGCGATGGCGTTCGCGGTCAAGGCCCCGCAAAAGCCCGCGCCTCCGGCCCCCGCCTCGTCGAGCGATCAGAGGTCCGAGGCGCCGAGCCAAAGCCGGACGGTCAACTTCACGGCGTCCAGCGGCGGCGCGGCCGGCACTTCCAACTATCGGGTCGGCGTCGACTCGCTGGTTCGCGACGGCGACTTCGTCGTGCTGAGGCTGACGATCGCGTGCACGAGCGCCACATCGTCAGACCGGACTTGCAACGGTCAGTGGGATTTCGCCGGTTCCGGCAGCGTTCCGCCCGAGGCCGGCGATATCGCTGCATTCTGGAACGGCAGCTGGAACTCGGTCAGCGCGCTGAACCTGTTCGATCCCGCAACGGGCGCCGAGTACATCCCGGTGCGCACCGACAAGTACGCACTGGTCGCAGGCATCAACCCCAGCCTGCCCCCCGGAATCACCTATTCGGCGCGGATGTACTTCCCGGCGCCACCGGCGTCCACCTCGGCCCTCACCGTCGAGCTCCCCAACGGCACCGCGCACGTCGACAGCGTGCCGATCGCCCCATCGCCACCGCCGCAGCCTTGAGTTCAAGTCCCGAACGCGAGGCGCTGGGGCGGCCGCGTCCGCCCAGCCCCGACGCTCCCGACTGCCTCAAAAGCGCGGCGGTGCGGGTATATTTTGAGCCGTGGCTGGCGGGATAAGGCAAGGTTGCCGCGTTGCTGTGTCTGTCGTGACCGTCCTCATCTGCGGACTGATGGTGGGCGCGTGCGGCGGGTCGCATCACAAGAACGACGCTGCGAACGGGTCGAGCACGGCCACCTCGAAATCGTCAACCACGACCACGAGGTCTGTGCCGGCTGCCCCCCCCTCGGTGGCCACGGTCGACGCGGCGATGACGGCGGGGGCCGACCTCCAGCCGGACCGCATGCGGGTCACGATCTACGACGTCCGTCGTCAGGGGCCCTACGTGGTGCTGGACTTCGGCGTCAGGTGTTTTCAATCGGCCCCGCACGCGGGCTGTAATATCGGGGCGGACTTCTCGGCGGAGAATCAGCCCGGGTCCTTCAACGAGGACACGCCGGACGGGGTGCGGCTGGTCGATCCCATCGCCCACAACCTCTACCGGCCGGTCCGAGACTCGCAGGGCCGACCCGACGTATCGCAACCGCCACCGATCGTCTACGACTCGTTCACGCACCTGTTCTGGGTGCGCTACGCGGCACCGTCGGCGTCGGTCCGCTCGCTCGACGTGGTCTTCCCAAACGGCGGCCCGCAGATTCCCAACGTGCCAATCTCGACCGGGACCGGGCCGGTGGCCGCCGGCAATCTCGTGGCTGCGCAGGCGGCGCCGTTTGACCGGCCGCCCGACAGCCCCGACACGAGCGGTCTGAAGCTCGACGTCCAGAATCTCGTGTCGACAGTCGGAAACCCGACCGGCTCAGACCAGGAGTCCGCTTCGAAAGCGACGCTGACGCTCCAGAGCGACGTGCTGTTCCGATTTGACAAGGCGACGCTGACGCCGCGCGCGCACGCGATCCTCGATCGGATCGGACCCCAGATCAAGGCGCGCGCGCTTGGCTCGGTGCAGGTGACCGGCTACACCGACTCGAAAGGCTCCGACGCGATCAACCAGCCGCTGTCGGTGGCCCGCGCGCGCGCGGTGGTGGGCGCGCTTGGGCCGCGCACGCCCGGCGTCGGCTACGACGCGGCCGGCAAGGGCTCCGCCGATCCGGTCGCGCCCAACACGCTGACCAACGGTGCTGACAATCCCCAGGGGCGGGCGCTCAACCGGCGGGTCACGATCGCGTTCGGGGTCAAGGCGCCGGAGAAGCCCGCGCCCCCGCCCTCCGCGAGCGCCCAGGCGCCTTCGCCGCAAACCACCGAGAGCCGCACCGTGAATTTCGCGACCACCGTGCTGGGCCCGAACATCTCCGAGAACTACCGTGTCACCGTCGACTCGCTGTTCCGCGACGGAGACTACGTCGTGCTGAAAGTCACGATCGTGTGTGCCAGTACCACAAACTCAGCTAACCACTGTAACGGTCAGTTCGATTTTGCCGGCTCCAACAGCGTCCCGCCCGAGTCCAGCGCCCGCGCGGTCTTCTTCGGTGACACCTACAACACGCTGAGCGCGATGTACCTGTTGGACCGCGCCACCGGTTCGGAGTACATCCCCGTGCACAGCACCGACAAGTTCCCGGTGGTAGCGGAGGTTAATCCCACCCTCGCCGCTGGGATCAGCTACTCGGCGTGGGCCTACTTCCCGGCGCCGCCGGCCTCGACCTCGGGCCTGACGGTCGAGCTGCCCAACGGCACCGTCCACGTCGACAACGTCCGGATCGCGCCGTCACCACCGGCGCCTTGACGCGCCCGCCGCAGAGCGCGCGGGGCCGGCCGCGCGCTCTGCGATCGGGAGTTGGGCGAAGCCGCGGGATCGCCGGGGGGAAGAAGCTAATTGATGCCGATTTTGCTGACCGCGCTGCTCACGGCGTTCGAGACCCTGGTTTCGAGGTGCAGCGTGATCACCGCGGCGATGATCGCGACGACGATCAGGAGCACGCCGGCGTACTCGATCATGTCCTGCCCGGTCTGCTCCTCGACGCGCTTGGCCGTCGCACGCGCGTGCTCGGCGAGCTTGTTGGTAATGGAATAGATCGCGACCTGTGCCCGACTGGCAGTGCTGATCATGAGGTCCGACATGTTGTTGCTCCCTTACCCGTTTGACCGATTTGCTGCAGCGCAGGCTACGGTCCGCGCCGGGACTGCACCAGAGTCCCGAGGCTCATCTTCGGCGGTCCCAAGGACCCAACCTCGACATGGGCCCCTTGCCTGGGAGCACCGCTCGCCTGCCGCCCGTCAGAGCCGCCCACGCGGCGCCGTGCCGAGCCAGAGCGCGGTCGCCTGAGCGCGGTTGGTTGCGCCGAGCTTGGCGTAGATCCGATTCACGTGGTTCTTGACGGTCTTCTCGCTGAGCACGAATTGCTCGGCGATCTCGCCGTTCCGAAGCCCCTGCGCGATCAGGTTCATGATCTCTCGTTCGCGTCCGGTCAGCGAGGCAGGCCCGGATGCCTGGTCCTGGGAGCCGGGGGTTCGCCGCAGTGCCTCGAACACGGTGCCGACCACGGCCGGCGACAGGACCGTCTCTCCGGCTGCGAGCTGGCGGATGCGGGCGACAAGCTCGTCGGCGTCGAACTGGCCGTGGACGAGGTAGCCCGAGGCGCCCGCCCGGATCGCCGCCACTACCTGCTGCTCGTCGTCGGTGTAGGTGAGCATCATCACGCGTGCGTGCTCGGCGAGGGGGCCCGCTGCCTGCACTCCGTCCATCACCGGCATCCGAACGTCCAGCAGGACAACGTTCGGCCGCGCCTCGGCCGCGACCCGGATCGCCTCGCGACCGTCGCCGGCCTCGCCGGCGACGACGATGTCTTGCGCATCGGCGAGCAGGGCCGCGATCCCGCGCCGAATGACCGGGTTGTCGTCGACGATCAGGACGCGGATCACGGTCTCACTCTCGCAAACCGCGATCGCCCACGGCAACCCGGCGCAGGCTAGCCATGCCGGGCACGAACCGGCGCGCGGCACCGGAGTGCAGCTCAGGTGCTGCCTCGCGGTCCGCCTGCGTCGGCGGCAGCTGGACGCTGACGATCGTTCCGCCGGTCGATTGTCCGTGCACGCTCAGCACGCCCCCGATCGCCCGGGCGCGCTCGTGCATTCCCGCGAGGCCATAGTGACCACCCGCCTTCAACCGCTCCACGTCGACGGGTTGTGGCAGCCCGCACCCGTCGTCGCTGACCGACAGCAGCAGGCCGTCCCCGTTCTCCTCAAGCGACACGGTGAGATTCGCCGCCCCTCCGTGGCGCACGCCGTTGCGCAGTGCCTCACCGAGAATGCGCAGGAGCTCATGCCGGGTCGCCGGCGCCAGCCGGACGCCGGCCCGATCAAGTTCGCCCGAGGAGACCACGCGAACGACGGCGCCGGAGCGCTGTGCAAAGCCCTCGGCGTCGCGGCGTACCGCGTCGGCAAATGGAACCTCGATCCCACGGCTCGGGCGCAGGTTGGACATCAAGACGCGAGCCTCCGAGGCGGCCTGGCGGGCGTCCTCGGCGAGCTGCCGGCTGGACGCAGTGGCGGCGGCAGGGCTGCGCTCCACCTGGGTTGGGAGCATCGAGGCGCTCATCGCAAGCCCCTCCACGGTCTTGGCGAGCGAATCGTGCAGCTCACGGGCTACTCGCAGGCGCTCACGTTCGGCGGCGAGGTCTTCACGCTGCTCTCGCAGCAGCGCCTCCGTTTCGACCCCGCGCTCGACCATCTCCCGCGCCGCGATTCCGGCTGCGATCGCCGCCGGGTACAGCAGTGGCGCGAACACCAGGCTCTGCACGTCGTGGACCTGGTGCGAGGTCGAAAATCCCTCCAGCGCTACCAGCTCGTACGCGGCCATCAGCAGAGCGGAGAACGGGATCGCGCCCCGGCGCCCGTAGATCACTCCGGCGAGAACAGCGGTTCCCAGCGTGAAGTAGAAGAACGGGCTGTGGGCCCCCGCGGCAGCGAGAATCAGAGTCGCGAGCAGCACCTCGAGCGCCAGGTATGTCGGGTGGCGCGAGAGCGATGAAGCGACCCGCCTCCAATGCCTCAGCGGAAGGTAACTCACGACCGCGGCGAGGATCACGGCGAGTCCGACAACGGGTGTGCGATTGGTCCTTGGCAATGAGAGGACGGTGATGAGCAGCACGAGCGTCCTGAACACGATCAGCACGCGGACGAGCCGTCCGATCCATTCGCCGCCCATGTAGTCACGCTCGCTCATAGGCCCCGGAGACTGATTCCCGAGCCGAGGAACAGGCCGACGGAGATCAGCAGCATCGTCGCCGGCAGCAGCAGCGTCGCCGCGATCAAGCTGATCCGCGGCGTCGCCCGCTGCGCGCGGCGCCGCGCCTCCTGCGCGCTGGAGCGCCTGGTGTCGGTGGCGATCGTCGAAAGCGCGTCGGCGAGCGGGACGCCGAGCTCCTCGGCCTGTAGCTGCGCCGCAACGAAGCTGTCGAGCGTCGGACTGTCGTTGCGTGCGCGCAGTGCCTGGAACGCCTCGCGACGGGTTGCGCCGAGGTCCATCTGCCGGAGCGTGGACAGCACCTCCTCGGCGACGGGGCCGCTGAGCGAGGTCCCCACGCGATCCAGCGCGAGGCGATAACCGGTCCCCGCGCGGACCGTGATCGCGAGGATGTCGACGAAGTCGGGGAGATCCCGCTCGAGCTGGGCTTGCCGGAGGCGACCGGTGCGCGAGAGCCAGAAGTCAACGCCGATCCAACTGAGCATCAGCAGGATCAGGCCGGCGGCCCATGCTCCGGCCAGGGCCAGCAGCAGCGCCACCGCGAAGCCGACGGCGATCGAGGCGGCTTTCAGCTCGGCGTAACGCTCCAGGTTCATTGCGCCCGGCCGTCCGGCGAGGTCCAGCCGCCGAGAGATCCTCGCCCTTCCGCGCGCGCCGGTGCGGGCCAGCAGCCGCGGACCGAACCGGGCGCCGAGCAGGTCAATCAACCGGCGCGTCGGACCGCGACGCCTCGCTTCGTCGGCGAACTCGGCGCTGAGCTCGCGCCGCTCGACCGGCGAAGGAGAGCGGATCAGCACGACGCCGCGGACCAGGACTCCACAGCAGCAGGCGGCGGCCAGGCCGGTAAGCGCGGGGTCGATCACAGCTCGATCCTCGTCGTCCTGCGGATCGCGATCCATCCGAGCGTGTACATCAGGCCGGCGAGCACGAGCGCCGAGATCCCGAGCGGCTTGCTCGTCATCGCCGTCAGCGTGTCAGCGTTGATCGCGTTGAGCAGGAACAAGGCGCCGACGCCGAGCAGCGGCACGATGTAGGACGTGTAGACGGCTCCGGCCATGATCGTGCGCACCTCGCGCAGCGTGTTGCGGCGCTGGTCCAATGTGTCCGAGAGATCGTGCAGCGCCCGCACCACGTCCCCGCCCGCGCGCTGCTGGATGATCAAGGTCGTCATCAACACGGCGATCTCCCGCGACGGAAGGCGGCGTTGCAGGCCGGCCAGCGCTTGTTCGAGCGAGCGACCGAACATCAGCTCGTCGACGATCGTCTGGAGCTCCTCCTTGGCCGGGGCCTCGATCTCGCGCACGGCTAGCTCGATCGCTGCGGGCATCGACAGGCCCGCGGCGGCGCCGTTTGAGAGCAGTCGCGCGACCTCGGGGAGTTGCGCCACGAACTGTTCGCGCCGTTTGTCGAGCCGGTGCCCGAGCCAGACAAAGCAACCCCAGCCGGCGAGCAACCCCGCCGCGACGGCGAGCAACGGCGGGAAGATCAGCCCGGTCACCACGAACGCGCCGACCGAAAGCCCCAGCGCCAGCAGGACGAACTGAGCCGGCGTCAGGTCCGTACCGCCGGAACGAAGCTTGGCTGCAAGGTCGGCGCCGCGCCGCGTGCGCGCAAGCCTCGCGTCCAGCCGTTCATCGAGGCGCCGGCGCCGGTGGTGGTCGATCCCGCCACGCTCGAGCAACAGACTGCGCCGCGCCGAGCTCGAGAGCAACAGCCAGAGGCCGCCCAGCCCGCAGACCGCGATCGGGATCGACAACAGCCACGCCGCGGTCATTCGGCTGATCGCCCCATACGTGCTCACGCTGCCTCCCTGGTCGGAGCGGCGGGACTGGCGACGCCGGCGAACTCGGGTGGGACCTCGACGCGGGCGAGCATCACCTGGCGCGCGATTCGTTCGGGTAGCGCATACCGGCGGACGCTGCCGGTGACTCGGAGATCCGGTCCAACAGGATCTGCCTCGAGGCGCATCGCGGTCTGCAGCTGGAAGGGCTCACCGCGCTTGGAGGCGACGACTGCCACCTCGATCACGCGTCGCATACCGTCCGCACCACGCTCGATCTGGACGATCACGTGAATCGCGTTGTTGATGTACTCGCGCAGCGCGCCGTGCGGGATGTGCAGGTCGCTCATCGTCGCCAGCGTCTCCAGGCGGTGCAGAGAGTCGTCGGCGCTATTGGCGTGCACGGTCACCAATGAGCCTTCGTGGCCGGTGTTGAGCGCCTGGAGCATGTCGAGCGTCTCGACCCCGCGGACCTCGCCGACGATGATCCGGTCGGGACGCATCCGCAGGCTGTTGCGCACGAGATCGCGGATCGTGACCTCGCCCTTGCCTTCGACGCTGGAGGGGCGGGCCTCCAGCGAGATCACATGCGGCTGCTGAAGCTGCAGCTCCGCCGCCTCCTCGATCGTGACGATTCGCTCGCGCTCGAGGATCGCCGCCGACAGCGCGTTAAGCAGCGTCGTCTTGCCGGCGCCGGTGCCGCCGGAGATGACCATGTTCAGGCGTGCGCGGACGAACGCCGCCAGCAGCCTGCGGGTGGGCTCGTCGAGCGTCCCTAGCTCGACCAGCTCGGGCAAGGTGAAACGACGCGGGAAGCGGCGAATCGTCATCACCGGGCCGATCAGCGACAGCGGCGGAATGATTACGTTGACCCGCTCGCCCGTCGGCAGCCTCGCGTCGACCATCGGGCTCGCCTCGTCGACCCGGCGGTTGACCTGCGAGACGATCCGGTCGATCGTCTGATACAGCTGGGACTCGCTGCTGAAGCCGACATCGGCTCGCTCTATCCGGCCCTCGCGCTCGATCCAGACCTCCCACGGGCCGTTGACCATGATCTCCGTCACGGTCTCGTCGGCGAGCAGCGGCTCGAGCACCCCCAGCCCGATCGCCTCGTCGATCACGCGGCGGATCAGGGCGGCGCGCTGCGAGGTGGTCATCACCGGCCCCTCGCGGGTGACCATCCGCCCGACAATTCGCTCCAGGCGCACCCGCCGTTGAGCGTCGGTCAATTCGGCGAGCTCGGCGAAGTCGACTTCTTCGAGCAGGCGCCGCCGGTAGTGCTCGGTGCCGTCCAGCGCGGCCAGCTGGCGGTCATGATCGGCGGTGATGCGGTCGCGCAGTCCCATCAGCCGGTCTCGGGCATGGTCGCGGTCTCCGTGATCGCAAGATGCAGTGGATGAAGTCCAGGGAGGACCAGCGGGATCGGCACGCGCACGCTCCAGCTGTCCCCTTGGGTGGTGACGGTCGCCCCACCGGCGAGACCCTTGCCGCTGAGCGAGCCGCGCCCAGCGGCTGCCGCGGTGGTGTCATCGGCGCCACGGCTGTGCAGCCGGGCGGCGGTGCGGGCGGCGTCGCCCGCCGACACGGCGGTCCAGCCGACCAGCGCGAGCTGCCAGGCGAACAGCGCCGCCAGCACCAGCCAGAGGATCGTGCCGGCAAACTCGACGGTGGACTGTCCTGACTCCGAGCGCATCGACTACTCGGGGTTCGCCAGGGCAGCGGTCTGCCAGCCGCCGGCGCGATTGACCATCAGGACGCGAAGCGGATACCGCGCGATCCCGTCACTGACGACGGCCGTCAGGTGCAGCACGTTCCCGCCTGCCTCGCGCGCGCCGAACCCGACCACGACCGGATGAAGCCTGTGCGCGGCCGGCGACACCGCCGGGCGGCGCCGTGCCAGCACGGCGACCAGTCCCGGCGCGGCTGCCCGGATGTGCGCCGCGGTCCCCTGCCCGTACAGGTAGGCGAGGTACCCCGAGAGGAACGTCCGGGCCGCGCGCAGAGCGGCGGCGGGCGGCCTATGGGGCGCGGCCTTCAGCGCCCCCGTCTCCGGCAAGCCCGAGACCCGCTGCGCCGGGAGGCCGATATGCCCGCCGCTGCGGGAGGTGAGCACAACCGCCGCCGCGAGGCCGACCGCCAGGACCGCGACGACCACCGCCAAGCCTCGTGTCGGCAGTCGGCTCACGGGTAGTACCCCACGAGCGGCCGGCCGTTGATGCATCCGGGAGGCGCGCCTACCGACTGCAGCAGGTCGCTGAAGCTCTGGCCGGCGGCGGTCCGGATCCCGTCCGGGTGGTAGTACGAGCTCGCGACCGGGCCGGCGTACCCTGGGTCGGGCAGCGCCCAGCCCGTCTCGATCCCGTCGCCCCTGCTCGGCCCGAACGTCGCGACCGGCTGGCCGGCGAGCACGGCCTCGCCGACGTGCAGCCCCGGCGCGGGCGTGATGTCCTCGGCCACATAGACCCACTTGCCGGCATCCGGGCCGTTGTCGAGCCGGTAGGCGATGTACCAGTTGCCGGGCCAGTGGATCGAGGCCGCGGGCGCGATGTACTCGATCGTCGCCTCGCCGAGCGCGCCGATCGGCCCCTGGCCGTCATAGTCGACGCCCTCGTCGATGCGCTGTGGGACCAGGCCGCTCGAGTGTGCGAACGGGTTGACGTACTGGCGCGGGGCCAGCACCACGGACGGCCCGCTGGATGCCCCGACGGACGGCCCGCTGGATGCCCCGCAGCCGGCTTCCCCGGACACGGTGCTGAGCACCCACTGCTGCTCGGATGCAAGCGGGCTGTCCTCGATCACCGTTCCCGCCGAGGACTGGATCGACGGAAGCACGTGGTCGAGCACGCCCGGCACGAGCAGCGGCGTGTCGAGAGACACCTTCACGCAGCCCTCGACCGCACTCGCCGACGCGGGGCTGCTGCCTTCGCAGGTCTGCTGCACGACCGGCCGCACGGCGGCGCCGTCGTGCCAAGCGCCGGGCACGCCCTTGAGCGCGGCGGGCTGGACCGCATCACCGACGGCCAGCGCCCGCGCCCCGGCACGGGCGGCGTGTCCTGCGAACACGAACGTCAGGCCGAGCAGCACGACCTGCCACAACAGGAGCAGCACGACCAGCAGCAACGGAAGGATCCCCACGAACTCGATCGTGGCCTGGCCGCTCTCGCCGGCAAACCGCGCGGCGATGCGCTTGGCCCGTGCCGACTCGGATTCGTCGGCGTCGCGGCGAGGCAATGCCGACACCTCTCCGAGCACCGCCGCCATCGGACGCAGCATCGCGCCGCTCGCCGCCTCCGTGGACGGGATGCCCGTGTTCACGGCGGACTCGAGCGCGAAGAAGTTGGCCGGAACGGTGGTCTGCAGGACCGGCACCGGCACCACACGGCGAGCCAGGTCCGGCGGCACCTCGAGCCTGCGCGAGGTGCGGTTCAGGAGCACCGCGACCTCGGGCGGCTCCACCTTCAGACGGTCCCACACCGCGCAGAGCCTCGACACCCCCCGCAGCGATACCACGTCGGGTGTGGTCACGATCAGGACCGTGTCGGCCATCTCCGCCGCGATCGCGCTCGCTTCTGTGAGCGTCGCGCCCGCGTCGACGACGGTCAGGTCCTCGCGGGTGCGAATCGCCGTGAGGATGTTGCGCGCCGCCGATGCCCGCACCGTCTCGCCCTGCTCGCCCTGCTCGGGCCCCAACAGCACGCGTAGTCCCGAAGGGTGGGTGTAGAGCGTCTCTTGAAGATGGCGTGGCGTCAGCTCGTCGGCGACGGCGGCGAGGTCGACGACGCTGCGGCGATAGGGCAGGTCGAGGAATGCGCGCAGATCTCCGATCTGGAGGTCGTACTCGACCAGGCACACCGACGCCTCGCCGAGCTCGCGCGCGGCGAGCGCGAGGTGGACGGCGACCGTGGTCGTGCCGACGCCGCCCTTGGCGCCGACGACGGTGATCACGCGGCCAAGGCCGAGGAGCTCGCCGTGGGCGTCGCGGACGGCGCGGCGGCGCAGCGCCTGGGTCCAGGCTGCGGCCGCCATCACGCTCGTCTCGAGCTGTTCGAGCCCGATCGGCTCGGCGATCACATCGCGTGCTCCCGCCTGCATGCCGCTGCGGAGCACCTCCGGCGAGTACTCGGAGACGATCAGCACCAGGCCGAGGTTGGGGTGGGCGACGGTCAGCTCGCGGATGACCTCGATCAACGGGATCGCACCGCGGCGGTCATGCACGACGACGGCGTCGAGATCGTCGCGAGGAAGCGCGCCGCGAAGTTCCTGGGGGTCGCGAAGCGTTGTCGCGATTTCCAGCTCGTCGCTTTCGGCGACCAGGCCCGACAGGTGATCCGTCAGGCGAGGATCGTTGACGGCGAGGAGGATCCGAGTCACAGGCCGGGCTTGTACGGAGCCACCTTGGTCGGGCTGCTGCCGGGCCCCACCAGGGACAGACGGACCTTCTGCGCAAAGGTCTCTGCGTAGCTCACTTGGAGGACCTGCCGCGCGGTCAGCGCGAACGTGATCGGAACCACCTGGGTCTGAACCGAGCCCTGCGAGCTGCCGGTCGACGGTGCGGACTGCGTGGTGGGGGCGCCGACGCTGAGGACCTGGGCGTCCGGTACGACGACGCGCGCGGAGCTGGTCGTGGTGCCGTTCCTGGAGCTCTGGAAGGTGGCGATCACGTTGACCAGCGAGCCCGGCGTGACGTGCCCGGCTACGTCGGTCTCGGGATCGACGTAGATCGCGATCTCCTGCTGGTTAGGCTTGAGCGCCGGCGGCGCGATCAGCATCCCCTGTTGGAGCACCGTGCCGGCCGGCAGCGCCACCCCGGCCACCAGACCGGCGAGCTCGCCGGGATCTCGGAGGGAGTTGTGGGGCGCCCACTTGGCGGGCAGCGAGACCTCGCCGAGCACGTTGGTGGTCAGCGGCTCGTATTGCGAGACCCCTCTGGTCAGCTCCAGCACCTGGATCTTCGGTCCCACCTGCTTGGAGACGCTGGAGACATAGCCGGCGACCAGCACGAACACGCCGATCAGCCCGATCGCGGCGACCGCGACCAGCAACAGCCCCTGCCGTTGCCTCGGGTTGAGCTGACGTCGCCGCACACGGCCGTTTGTCGCCGCGATTCCCCTGTCAGAACGGCCGGTCCTGGATCTATCCCTGACGCCAAGGCGCATCTCGCTCTCCCTTGCTTTCGACACTCGCCGGCTCCGGCCAACCGACGACCCTGCACTCCACGAAGGCTCCATAATGCTACCTGGAACTCCGCTTTTCTGGTATCAGTTCTGGTCGGCGTGAGGTTTCGGGCTGCGTATGGAGGCGCACCTCGCTGCGGCAGGGAACCGCGGTGCGTTCGGCGATGGTTCGCTGCGGTGTCAGGCAGGCCGGAGCGTTGGGCGCGATGGCCCCTGACCTGCGACGAACGCGGGCAGGCGCTGCCCCTGCTGCTGGTCGTGATGATCCTGCTGCTCGCGGCCGGGATCATCGTATTTCAGATCGCGTTCTCCACGACCCTGGCGACGCGCGCGCAGACCGCCGCCGACGCCGCCGCGCTGCAGGGCGAGAAGGAGGTTCTCCGCGAGCTGCAGACGTTTCCGGTCGTCAACGGCATACCGCAGGCCCCGGTGATCAGCGTCGCGGCGGTGACCTCCCAGGCCAACGCCTATGCGGAGGACAACCGGGCACACCTCGTCGGCGAGGCCCAGGTCGTGCCGGTCGCATGGGGCGACGACGTGATCGTGACCGTCGCGACGAACGAAGGCTTGCCGAACGGGAGCGTCGATGCCGGGCACGTCGCGATGGCCACGGCGCGGGCGAGCACGGATCCGCTGTCCTCCGGCGGCTCTTCGCCGCTGGTCTCAAACGACGCGAGCGTCTCGACCGGCCCGAGATTTGTGGCGCAGACCGGCGGCTCGGGCTCCGGCTTCTTCCCCGACCCGGGCAAGAACTACAGCGCGGGCGAGGAGCCAGAAATCGCCGGGCGACTTGACGCGCTTGCCAAGGCGAAGGGGCTGCACCTGGAAGGGTTGTCGGGCTTTCGCACCCCGGGCCAGTCCGTTGCGGATGGGGGGTTCGCAGATGACCCCCACACCTGCGGCGCGGCATCCGATACGCCGGGGATCGAAGGGGTGGACGAGGCGACGCTCGAGCAGTTCGGCCTGACGCGGCCGTTCCCCAATGATCCCAAGGAGGCCGATCACATTCAGCTGGCCGGGACCGACGGCTCGGTCTGCCGGGGTGGAGCCCCGAGCGCCGGCGGCGTCGGCGCCGGCGGCAGCCTCGAGGTCGGCAACCCCAATCCGCACCTGGTGCCGATCGGCGGCGGGCCCTCGGGCTCGTTCGTGTCGTTCGGCTCGCTCGGCCCGTCGGGGGGTTGGGCGATTCCGTGGGCAGTGGTCAGCTGCGAGTCTGGCGGCAGTAACACCGGGCCGAACAGCGCGACAGCGTCTGGCTACTACCAGATCACCAATGGCACCTGGGACAACTACGGCGGGTACCCGGCGGCCTACCTCGCGCCGAAATCGGTCCAGGACGCCAAGGCAGCGCAGCTGCTGGCGACCCGCAATCTTCAGCCCTGGGTCTCGTCCGAGCATTGCTGGGGCCCGGTGATCGGATTCCGGGTGTGAGCTGTCCCGTGCTCCGATCGGTGGGCGCGACTCGCGTTCCCCACGAGACCGCGTCGAGGGTATGATCCGCGGCGTGTCATCCGAGCCAGGGCAGGGGGGCCGGCGTGGTGCAGGCGGCGTTCAGGAGCGCTCGCCGCGGGAGCTTGCCGCCGCACTCGCGGCGCTGGCGGCCGCGACCGAAGACCCCAAGCCGCGCCGCCGCCGTCGCCCCGCGACCTGGAGTCAGGATGTGGAGCCACAGGTCCTCGAGCGGCTCGAGACGCTGCAGTCCGTGCCGGCAGCAGCGCCGGCTGACGCGGTGGCTGAAGCTGCGCCGGCGCCGGCGGCGGAGGCGGAGCCCGTCCCCGAGCGCACGCCCGTCGCCGACACCACCGCGCTCGCAGCGGGCGGCGGTCTCATCGCCGGCAGCCTCCTAGACCCGGCCGACGACCGCCCGCGCTCCGCCGACGTTCGGGTTCCGCGGCGTGCGCGCGCCGGCATGCCGCGCCGTGGCGCTCGCACCGTCGCGCGGGGGCGCGTCAAGAGCCGCACGGCGACGAAGCCGCGACGGGGGAGCGCCATCCGTGCGGGCTCGCTGCGCGCCTGGGTGGGGAGGCACTCGTCGTTGCTGCTGGTCGCGCTCGCCGCGCTCGTCTTGCTGGTGCTGGCGATCGGCGCGTTCGGCAGCAAAGCGAAGAACAGGGCAGCCACGACGCCGAGCGTCGGGGTCCCTCCGGCATCGCCGCTGTACACGCCGACGACGCCCACTACCAGCGCTGTCCCGCCTCCGGCGTCGGCGATCCACGGCCAACACCACAACGCCGCCGCACCCAAGCAGCACGCGCCGGCGCCCAACCACCATGCGCCGCGCCACCACTCGCCACCGCCGCCCCCCAACCGACACCGGCACCCGCCGCCCACGGGCGGACGCCGGGCCGCCGCGTCGTCATCGGCGGGGGCAGCGACTTCGCGGCCCTCGCCCACAGCCGCGAGCTCGAACGGCTCGACGGCGCCGGCAAAGTCCGGTGCCTCCACGACTTCGGCGAGCTCCACACCGGGATCCAGCGACCCGGTTGTGCCCGTGCAGAGCACGCCGGCGCCCCCATCCAATACCTCCAGTTGGGCCGTAGGGCCCAAGCCCAGGGTTCAAAAGACCCAGGGCGGTTGGGTCAAAACGAAGTAGAACTGAGGTCCCCAGGCTCTTGCGGGTTCGGCGCGCATGCGAGTGAATACACGCATGCCGATCGCCCGCCTAACCAACTCGCAGGTCAGACATCGCGCGACGTCGGGACTCGCCTCCGCGCCGCTTACGTTCCTGCTCGCCGCGCTGTCGATCGCGATCACTTTGACAGTGGCGATCGGCACCGTCACCGAGGGCCGGATGCCGTCAAGCGCGCCGCTGGCGCTGATCTGCGCGGTCGTCCTTGCCGCCGCGACCGCCGCCGAGGCCTCCCGGCCGGCTCGCTCGGAACGCTCCCGCCGGCGGCTGGCTCGGCCGCGGCGCGACGACGCGTACGCACGCGACCCGGACTGACCCGGACTAGTTCCGTGCCTCCCGCGAGGCCGATCGACCCGGATTAGTTCTGGGCCCCGCCGAGGCCGTGAATCCGATCGCGGAGCTCGGGCGGGTTCTCGATGATCTGCGAGAAGCGGACCACCGTCACCGTGTCCTCCATCGCCACCTTGCGCCCGTAGATCTGCTCGAGGAAGTGCACCATCTCATCGACCCGGCGGAACTCGGGATTGTCGTGCTCGATGTCGCGAGGGGACAGATCCTTGACCCGCTTGACCTCGACCTGGTCGATCACCGCGTTGAAGATCTTCTCGCGCGGGGAGTGCTGGTAGCCGATCGTGACCAGCACGCAGTCGTTCTTGCGGTACTTGTGGGACTTGTCGCCAAGGCGGATCGTTGCGGTCTTGCGACCGCGACGTAATTGGTCTGCAAACACCGACGAATAGAAGTTCAGGACGCGCACGGTCCGCCAGCCTACCGGTCGGATGCCAATCGCGACAACGCGCGCTGCACGACCGCTCGCTCGCCGTCGTAGCTGAGCGCGCGCGCGGCCTCCTCGAGGGGCATCCAGCGGGCCTCCTCGATCTCGTGATCGTGGTCGGCGACGTCCCCGGACCGGTACTCGAACAGGAAGAACGCAACCCGCTTGGCGACGCGACGACCCCGGCGCTCGTACGTGTAGCGCGTTTCGCCGAGCTCGCCAACGAGCTCGGCCGTCACTCCGGTCTCCTCGGCGACCTCGCGGGCCGCCGCCTCCTCGGGCGTCTCATCGCCGTCCGGGTGTCCCTTGGGCAGACCGAGCACCCGGTTGCCGTTGGCGTCCCGCTTCACCGGCACGACCACGATCACCTCATGGTCGCGCACGACCACCCCCCCGGCGGAGAACTCATAGCCAGCCACGGTCAGTAGACGTAGCGCTCCAACGCCGCGGGGTCGTGGACCACGAGCCTCCCGCGGCCCTGGGTGACGATTCCTGCGCGCTCCAGGACGGCGAGAAAGCGGCTTGCGGACTCGCGCGATGAGCCGGCCAGCTGCGCGAGACTGGCCTGCGTGGACGTGATCAGAACATCACGCTCGCCTGCACCCTCCGCCCTCGCGCCGGCGACCAACTCGGCGAGCACGGTGGCGACGCGGCTCTGGACCGATTGAAAGGACTGCCGCGCCAGCCGCTCGTTCGTCTCACGCAGGCGCCGGCCGAGCGCGGACAGGAGCTCGACCGCGATCTCGGGGTGCTCGCTCAGCAGCCGCCGCATGTCGCCGCCGAGGATCGCGATCGCCTCGGTCTCCTCGATCGACTCGACCGTGGCCGAGCGCCGCTCGTCGTCGAACATCGCGAGCTCGCCGAAGATGTCGCCGGGGCCGAAGTTCGCAAGCGTGATCGAGCGTCCGTCGGCGTGTTCGTGCACCGCCCGGGCACGTCCGGAGCGGACGACGTAGCAGGTGCTGCTCGCGTCCCCTTCCCGGAACACCACCTCGCCGGCGGCAAACCGGCGCGGCACGGCGACGTCGGCGACGCGGCCCAGGGCGTCGTCCTCCAGGTCCGCGAACACGGGTACGCGACGCAGCAGCTCCGTGGTCTCCCGGCTGGTGGCCGCCATGGGCCAGAGATAACCACACGCGGCGCCGGGGCGAAGCGAACCGCGTAGCGCGCTCCTCGAGCTCGCCTTGCGCTCGGCGCTCCTTTCCACAACGCCTCGTCGACCGGCGAGACCGAGCGAGGTGAAACCGACGCGGATTAGCGCCCAGCGGATTCGCGGGCCGGCGACATGTAAAACACGACAATCGCTCCGTTCGGAGGGAGGCTCGTCGTGTAATGCATGTGTGGCATGCATAGCACGGCAGGCCTCGGTCACTTCGGCGCGACTGACGTGTTATGCAGCTCGCGAGGGCGCGTGGGATGCTCCGCGGGGCCGCCAGCTCGCGAGGGCGCGTGGGATGCTCCCACATCCCCATGGGATCGTGAGCACGAACCCGCATCCCCGTGGGATATGAGCACGAACCCACATCCTCGTGGGATTGCTCGGGCAACTGCCAGAATGTTCGCCGCCGTGCCGACTCGTCTCGCCACATGCTTGCTGCTGCTCGCTCTCGTCGCGGTGATCCCCTCCCCCGCGCTGGGGAGGCCGCCCGCCGGCCCCACCCCGAGTCAGGTGCGCGGCGCGGTCCGCAGCGCCGAGCGGTCCAAGCGCCTGTGGGCCACCGTCAATGTCTGCGACACGCGCCGGCACCCCAACACGATCGGAATCCGCGGCCAGGTTCCGGCGCTCGGCTTCCCCGCGTCGATCTCGATCGCGATCACCGTCGAGTACTTCGATCAGGCCACCAAGCGGTTCGCGCCCGCTCCCGGAGCCAGGAGATCGATCTCGATCGGCAACGTCACCAACGGAATCCGGCAGGGCGGCGTGACGTTCCAATTCCCGCTCCACGCCGGCCGTCTCCGCGGCTCGGCGACGTTCTCCTGGGAGCGGGGCAGCAGGGTGATCGGGCGTACCGATCGGCTGACCACCGCCGGCCACCGCGACGCCGACTTCTCCGATCCCCACGGCTTCAGCGCCGCGACCTGCACGATCAAATAGCCCAGGCGCGCGTCGGAGCTATGCCGCCAGCGCCTCGAACAATCGCGGGTCGTTGGTGATCACCCCGGTGACGCCCAGCGCCTCCATCGCCGCCATCCGTGAGAGCTCATCGACGGTCCACACGTAGACCTCGCCGCCGGCGGCGCGAACCCTGCGCACGAGCCGCGGCGTCACCAGCCGCCAGTGGACCATCAGCGCGTCACAGTGCCCGCGCTTGACCGCCGCGTGCGCCCGCGGAGGCAGCGCCGCGCGGGCCAGCTGCGCCATCGCCAGCGCCACCACCGTCGACGTGCGCGATCGGAACGGGTCGCGCTTGATCTTCGGGACCGACCACCCGAGCCGGATCCCCGGCTCGATCGCCCGAAGCGCCTCGAGACTCGAGCGGTACTGGCTCGAGATCAGCGACCGGTCGATCATCCCTTGGGCGCGGAGGGCCTCGACCACGCGCAGCTCATACCCCGGAAGCTTCAGGTCGACATCGAGCTCGATCCCCTCAAAGGCCGCGGACCCGAGGTGGGCGAGTCCCTCTTGCAGCGTGTACGGCGACCGCGAAGCAGCGTCCCTGTAGTCGTGCGCGAGCAACAGCCGCTCGCTGCCGCGCTCGGGAAGCACGTCGAACTCGATCATGTCCACGCCGGCGGCGAGCGCCGCGTCGAAGCTCGCGTGCGTGTTGCCTTCAGCGATCAGGTCCGCGCCCTTGTGGCCGACCCGCCGCAGCCGACGAGCATCGGTTCGCCTAGAAACGCCTACGTCTGACATCCCGGACACCAGTATGTCGTGCGGTTTGCGTCGCCCTGGCTACGGGCAACGATCACGGTTCCGCACCGCGGGCACGGACGGCCGGCGCGCCCGTAGACGCGCGCCTCGATCGTCAGCGGGCCCTCGCGCGCCGACAGGGACATCCGCGGACGCACTGATTCGATGATCGCGACCGTTTCGGCATCCGAGACGCCTTCGAGCCGGCGCCACGGGTCGACCGCCGCCTCCCAGCAGCCCTCCGCCTTCCAGATGTTGCCGATCCCGGCGACGTTTCGCTGGTCAAGCAGGGCGTCGCCGAGCGTGCGGGTCTGGTCATCGGAGCGAATCGCCCGGACGAACCGCTCGGCCGCGAACTCCGCCGCCAGCACGTCGGGCCCGAGGCCCGCGAGCCTTTGATCAAATCGGGTGCGACCCTCCGTCATCAATTCGAGCAGCGGGCCGTCGAACTCGACCACCTCGTGTCCGCGCGAGGCGATCACGATCCATGCACGCCCCGGCGCGCGCCGCCACCTTCGGCCTGCTTCGTACACCGCCCAGGCGCCGCTCATCCCGAGGTGTGAATGAAGCACGAGCTCGCCCTCGAAGCGCACGAACAGGTGCTTGCCGTGGGTGGTGATCTTGGTGACCGCGCGGCCGCCGAGCCGCTCGGGCCAGCGGTGCAGCGCGTGCCGGCGCTGCGGCGTGGTGATCCGATCGGGAACGACGCCCTCGAGGACCGGGCGGATCCGGCGGGCGGCGTAGGCAATCGTGTCGCCTTCGGGCATGAGCGGGTCCCGCGAACCACCTCAGGCGGTCAAGGTCAACCGCCGCGGACCCTCCTGGAATCCGAGCGCGACGAGAGCGGGACCGAGCGGCGACGCCATCGCCGGCTCCCCGTCGACCTTCTCCAGTGCCAGGCGTTTGATCGCACCGCTGCGAACGCGGTCGACGAGTGCCGCGAGCGCCGCCATCAGCCGGGGATCGTCCGGCGCGACCAGCGTCTGCAGGCCGCGGCCCGCTCGCTCCAGGTACAGGATCGGCTCGCCACAAGACAGCACCACGTGCGCGCCCGCGGTCCGGGCGGGCCGGCGCGACGCCCCGGACCCGGCGGCCGTGCGCG
The DNA here is from genome assembly GCA_963723675.1 of uncultured Solirubrobacterales bacterium. GTDB lineage: Bacteria > Actinomycetota > Thermoleophilia > Solirubrobacterales > Solirubrobacteraceae > Palsa-465. The sequence continues at coordinate 684,673 of CAVRRW010000002.1, forward strand.
ACCCCGCGGACCCGGCGGGACGACGCGGCCCCTCGTCACCGGGGCGCGCCGGCCACGGGAGGGCGGCGCCGTAAGGCTGCGCGGGGTCCACGGCCGCGAGCACGATCGGCGCCTCGTCGTCGGCGGGCTGGGACCGAAGACGCTCGACGGCTCCGGGAAGCGCGAACTGGGCGCCTCCCAGCCCCTCGACGAAGTATCCGCGGCGCGCCACCCCCAGCGTCTCGAGCTGGGAGAGCTCGGAGTAGATCGACGAGAAGCCGCCGGCGATTCCCGCTGCCAGCACCTGTTCGCGGGTGAGCACCCCGTAGCGTTCGAGCAACAGCTCGGCGAGCGCCCGCCGGCGCGCGACCGGATCGACCTGCTCCGAAAACAACGGCTCCGTCAGAGACCAGCGCCCCTGGACCTGCGCGGCCGCGCCGGTGCGACGACGTGCCGCGAAGCGGCCCGCGGCTCGTGACGACGTCCGCACCCGGTCGCGCTGCGCCCTGGCCAGCGTCAGCCGCGGGGCGCGCAGCGGTGCGAACGCGTCGTTGGTCGCTTCTCCCGCCCACGCCAGGTCCCACAGGGCCTCCTGCAGAGCTTCCGGTGCGAGGTCGACGTCGACGAGCAGGTCGGTGAAGAAGCAGGCGCCGGCCGCCAGCCGCCGGCGGACGGCGGCGTGCTGCTCCAGGTCGGTCATCCCGGGCGTCGCGCCTCGCAGCTGCGGTGGCCCCAGCTCCGGGAGGTCCTCGCGGAAGTACAGGGAGACTCGGCCGGAGCCACGTCCGAGCGCGCCCGCACCGATCCACACCACCTCGCCGCTCGCGCAGAGCTGATCCATCCACGACGGCGAGTAGGCCCCCACCCGACGGGGAAGCACGTCTCGTTCCCACGCCTCCGCCGGCAACGCCAGGGCCTGCAGCGGCACCAGCGCCTCGCGCAGGCGGTCGATGCCGGCGCCCGAGGCGGGGTGGCGGTCGACGTTCTGCCAGGCCGGCAAGAACCGCGCGAGCGCGCGCTGATCGACGGGCTCGACCTCCTTTCGCAGCACCGCCAGTGACGCCCGCCGCAGGCGCCGGAGCACCTCCGGATCACACCATTCGCGCTCGGACCCGCCGGGCCGCAGCTCGCCGCGGATCAGCGCCCCCTCGCGCTCGAGCTCGTTGAGTGCCGCCGACGGGTCGACCCCGTAGCGTCCGCGCAGCTCAGCGAGCGTGAACGGACCGTGGCTGGCCGCGAACCGCCGGACCAGGCGCGTCAGGGCGTCGGGCACGTCTTGCAGGAAAGCCGCCGGCAGGCCGCCCGGCGGCGCGACCCCCAGCGCGTCGCGGTACAGGCCCGCGTCGGCGGCGTCGATCCACCGCTCCTCGCCGCCGACGCGGACGGGCAGCGCCCGGCGCTCGGCGCGCAGCTCGCCCAACATCGCCTCGGCATCGACCCCGGACAGCACCCGCATAGCCGCCTCGGCCAACGAAATGTCGCCGATCGTCCGCAAGATGTCGTGAAGTCCATCGCGCGTGCCGGCCTGGCGGATCTCCGACAGGAACTGCAGGTCGGCTTCCACCTGGGCCAGCGCGACCGGATCGATCAGGTCGCGCAGCTCCTCCTGGCCGAGCAGCTCTCGCAGCAGGTCGCGGTCCAGCGACAGCGCCGCGGCGCGGCGCTCGGCGTTGGGGGTGTCGCCCTCGTACATGTACGTGGCCACGTAGTCGAACAACAGCGACGAGGCGAAAGGCGACGCGGTCGGCGTCTCGACCTCGACCATCGAGATCTCGCGGCGGTGCAGCCGGGCGAGCAGGTCGACCAGACCGGGGACGTCGAGCACGTCGCGCAGGCACTCGCGGTAGGTCTCGAGCACGATCGGAAACTCGCCGTACTTCTTGGCCACCTCGAGCAGCGACTGCGCCTTGAGGCGCTGCTGCCAGAGCGGCGTGCGCTTGCCGGGGCGCGCCCGCGGGATCAGCAGCGCCCGTCCGGCGTTCTCGCGAAACCGGGCCCCGAACAACGCGCTCGCCGAGAGCTCGGCGACGACCCGGTCCTCGACCTCGTCGGGCTCGATCAGCACCAGCTCGGCGCCGGGTGGCTCCTCGGCGTCGGGCAGGTGCACGATGATCCCGTCGTCTGACCAGATCGCGTCTGACTCGAGCCCGAGCTCATCGCGGATCCGCGCGCTCAGCGCCAGTCCCCAGGCGGCGTGGACCCGGCCGCCGAACGGCGACAGCACGCACAGCCGCCAGTCGCCGATCTCGTCGCGAAAGCGCTCGACCACGACGGCCCGGTCGGAGGGCACGACGCGGGTCGCGGACTGCTGCTCGCGCAGGAACTCGACGAGGTTGCCGGCCGCGCGGCGATCGAGGTCGTAGCCGGCCTCGAGCGCCTCCGGCGCCTGCTGCACCGCCCAGCGCGCAAACCCGCCGATCGCCTCCCCCAGCTCCTTGGGACGCCCAACGCCGTCGCCCTTCCAGAAGGGCACCGCGCCCGGCAGCCCGGGCGCCGGCGTCACGATTACGCGGTCGCGCCCGATCTCCTCGATCCGCCAGGTGCTCGCGCCGAGCAGGAACGTCTGCCCGGGCCGCGCCTCGTAGACCATCTCCTCGTCGAGCTCGCCGACGCGGCGGCCGTCGGGAAGCGTGACGGCGTACAGGCCGCGGTCGGGGATCGTGCCCGCGTTGGTGACCGCCAGCTGTCGCGCGCCGGGCCGGGCGCGGAAGGTGCCGGCGATCCGGTCCCACACGATCCGGGGGCGCAGCTCCGAGAACTCCGAGGAGGGATAGCGGCCATCGAGCATGTCGAGCACGTTCTCGAGCGAGCTGCGGGTGAGCTCGGAGTACGAGTGGGTACGGGTCACCAGTGCATACAGGTCATCCACGGAGACCGCTCTGTCTTCGGGAGCCGCCGCCGCGATCGCCACGATCTGCTGGGCGAGCACGTCGAGCGCGTTGCGCGGCACCACCGTCGTCTCGATCTCCCCGAGGCGCATCCGCTTGGCGACCACCGCGCACTCGAGCAGGTCTGCGCGGAACTTCGGGAAGATCCGCCCGCGGCTGACGTCGCCGACGGAATGCCCGGCCCGTCCGATCCGCTGCAGGCCCCGCGCCACCGACTTGGGGGACTCGACCTGGATCACGAGGTCGACCGCGCCCATGTCGATTCCCAACTCGAGCGATGAAGTCGCGACCAGGCACGGCAGCTCGCCGGCCTTGAGCATCTCCTCGACCACGGTTCGCTCCTCGCGCGCGAGCGATCCGTGGTGGGCGCGGGCGATGTCCTCGCCGGCGAGGTCGTTGAGCCGCAGGGCCAGGCGCTCCGCGCCGCGGCGGTTGTTGACGAACACAATCGTCGAGCGGTGTGCCCTGATCAGCTCGAGCAGCTCCGGGTAGATCGCGGGCCAGATCGAACGACCACGGCCTTCGGCCGCGGTGCCCGTCGCCTCCGAGCCGGCGACGCGCGGATCCAGATCGGGGGCCGAAGCGGAGTCCGGCTCGACCATCGACTCGACGGGCACCTGGATCTGAAGGTCGAGCTCCTTGCGCACGCCTGTGTCGACGATCCGGCACGTTCGCGACGGGCCGACCAGGAAGCGACCGATCTCCTCGAGCGGCTTCTGCGTGGCCGACAGGCCGATGCGCTGGACCTCGATGCCGGCCGCCCCGGTGAGGCGCTCGAGCGTGAGCGCCAGGTGCGCACCGCGCTTGGTCGCGGCGACGGCGTGAATCTCGTCGACGATGCACCACCGGGCGCCCGCAAACAGCTCCTGGGCGCGGCTGGTCAGCATCAGGTACAGCGACTCCGGGGTGGTGATCAGGATGTCGGGCGGCTCGCGCAGCATCGCCTGGCGCTCGCGCTGCGGCGTGTCGCCGGTGCGAACCGCGACGCGCAGCGACGCGCCGATCCCCCGCAGCGGCGTGCGGAGGTTGCGATCGATGTCGTAGGAGAGAGCCTTCAGCGGCGACACGTAGACGAGTCCGATCCCGCGCTCCTCGTCGGGACGCCCTTCGCCTGCCAGCCGGTCGATGGCCCACAGGAACGAGGCCAGCGTCTTGCCCGAGCCGGTCGGCGCCGAGATCAGGACGTGCTCACCCGAGGCGATCGCCGGCCAGGCCTGAGACTGGGCGGGTGTCGGCTCGGCGAACGCGCCTGCAAACCACTCGCGAGTTGCTGGGCTGAAGTCCGACAGCGACACCGATCCCCAGCTTAGAGGCCGGCACCGGCGGCCCCCGCGGGGTTCCTACGGAGTGCCGGGTTTGGCCAAACCAGCCACCTCGCGCGCCCGCGTGAACACCGCGTCGAGCATCTCCTCGGTCAGTCGGCCGGTGAATGTGTTCTGCTGGCTGGGGTGGTAGCAGCCGAGCAACGTCCAGCGGTCCAGTTCGACCGCGGCGCCGTGACCGAACCGCGGGCGCGGGCGGGGGACCGCGACGCCGAGCGCGGCGAGCGCCCGAGACGCAACCTCCCACGCGAAGCCGCCGAGGCACACGATCACCCGCACCGACTCCAGCAGCGACAGCTCGCGCACGAGGTAGGGCATGCAGTTCTCGCGCTCGGCGGGGAGGGGCCGGTTGGCCGGCGGCGCGCAGCGCACGGCCGCGGTCACATAGCAACCCCGCAGCGTCTGGCCGTCGTCGCGGGCGACGGACGTCGGCTGGTTGGCGAAGCCCGTCCGCCACAACGACGCGAACAGCCAGTCGCCCGAGCGGTCGCCGGTGAAGATCCGCCCGGTGCGGTTGCCCCCGTGGGCGGCAGGGGCCAGACCCAGTGTGAGCACCCTGGCGGCGGGGTCCCCGAACCCCGGGAGCGGCCGCCCCCAGTACTCCTCCGCCGCATAGGCGGCGCGCCGCTCGCGCGCGACCTGCTTGCGCCAGGCCACGAGCCGCGGGCAACGGCGGCACTCGATCACCTCGCGATCGAGCGCTTCGAGCCCGCTCGCCCTCACGAGCCGTCAGGCGTGAGCAGCCCCCCGATCATCCGGTCGATGACCGGCGCCAGCACCAGCATGTCCTCCGGCTCGCCAAGGCGCACCTGACGCGAGACCAGCTCGGTGACCGCGCCGACGATCGCAAAGGCGTCGTAGGGCGAGCCGAAGCGAACGATCAGTCCCCGCCGCGCCGCCTCTGCGTTCTCGGCGTCGAGGCGGTCGGCGAACTCCTGCATGATCTGATCTCGTCGTGCCGCCGCTCGGGGGCCGGCGCCGATGATCTCAACCAGCAACGTCTGCGCGAACTGCGGGTGCTCGGCCACGGTCCTCAGGAACGCGCCGAGGGAGGCCTTCATCCGCTCTCTCGCGCCGGGTCCCGCGGCGCGCGCCGCATGTGACATGGCCCGCCTGAGCTCCTCGGCGGCATGGTCGAAGAGCGAGACCATGCAGTCTTCCTTGTTGGCGAAGTGCTCGTAGAACGTCGCCTTCGACATCCCCGCGCGGCGGCTGATCGACTCCGAGCTGGCGCCGGCGAACCCGGCCTCGGCGAACTGCTCGGCCGCGGCTCGCAGCAACCGCCCGCGCTGGCGGAGCAGGCGCACCTCCAGCGGCGGCGCGTGCCGGCCGCGCGCGGTGGGCGGGCCGCCGTCGGGGCGCGGCTCAGGTCTTGAGCGAACGTCCGTAATGGCGCTCGTAATAGTCGCGGTATGCCCCCGATCGGATCGGCTCCCACCACCAGGCGTTCGCGCGGTACCAGTCGACCGTTCGCGCCAGCCCTTCCTCGAAGCGCACCTGGGCCCTCCAACCGAGCCGCTCGAGCTTCTCGGAGGACAGCGAGTAGCGGCGATCGTGCCCGGGGCGGTCGGTCACGTATTCGATCAACGAATGGTCCGCCCCGCTCAGGTCGAGGATGCGGTCGACCACCGCGAGGTTCTCGCACTCGTCGGGTCCGCCGCAGTTATATGCCTCCCCTGGCACCCCCTGGGCGAGGGCGTGACCGATACCGCGACCGAAGTCCTCCACGAACAGCCAGTTGCGCACGTTGCGTCCGTCGCCGTAGACGGGGAGCGGATCGCGGGCGAGGGCGTTGAGGATCATCAGCGGGATCAGCTTCTCGGGGTACTGATAGGGGCCGTAGTTGTTGGACCCGCGGCAGATCACCGTCTCGAGCCCGTAGGTGTGAAAGTAGCTGGAGACGAGCAGGTCCGCGCCGGTCTTCGTCGCGCTGTACGGGCTCGATGGCCGCAACGGCGAGTCTTCGGTGAACGAGCCCTCCTCGATCGAGCCGTAGACCTCGTCGGTGGAGACTTGCACGTAGCGCAGCCCGCGCTCGCGCGCGGCCTCCAGCAGCACGTGCGTGCCCTGCATGTTGGTGATGATGAACGCCTCGGGGCCGCTGATCGAGCGGTCCACGTGGGTCTCGGCGGCGAAGTTGACGATCGCGTCACAGCCACTCACCGCGTCGGCCACCGCGACCGGATCCTCGATCGCGCCGGGCAGGAAGCGGACGTCATCGATCACGTCGTGCAGGTTCTCGCGCCGGCCCGCGTAGGTCAGCTTGTCGAGCACGGTGACGTCATCGCCGTGGTCGCGCACGCGCAGGCGCACGAACGTCGAGCCGATGAAACCGGCGCCACCGCAAACCAGCAGCCTCATCCCGCGCGGACCGCCATCGACATGTAGTCGGCGAGCCCGGCGCGCCAATCGGGCAGCCGCGGCGCCGCGTCTCCCCGCTCGGTCGCGAGCACGCTGTAGGCGGGGCGGGGCGCGGGTCGCCCCAGATCGGCCGTGCGCCCCGGCGTCACCTCGCAGTGAAGGTCTGCGCGAGCGACGGCCTCGCGCGCGAGCTCATACCACGAGCAGGCGCCGGCGCCGGCCACGTGCAGGATGCCGAGCGGCGGCCCGCTGGCGGCGAGGCGCACCAAAGCCCGCGCGAGATGACCCGTGAACGTCGGGCAGCCAACCTGGTCGCCGACCACGGTCAGCTCTTCTCGCTCGCGCGCGAGGCGCAGGATCGTGGCTGGGAAACAGGGGCCGCCGGCGCCGAACAGCCACGAGGTGCGAACGATCGTGTGGCCACCGGGCGAGCTCGCGGCGACCTCGCGCTCGCCCGCGAGCTTTGAGCTGCCGTACACCGACTGCGGGGCGACCGGATCGGATTCGACATACGGCTCGCGCTTGCGGCCGTCGAACACGTAGTCGCTCGAGATCTGGATCATCCACGCGCCCGCCCCGGCGGCAGCGGCCGCGACGTTCCCGGCGCCGCGCCCGTTGACCGCGTGTGCGGCCGGCGCGGAGGCTTCGGCGCCGTCGACGTCCGTCCAGGCGGCGCAATTGACGACGACGTCGGGCGCCGCGGCTGCGACCACGCCTCGGACCGCGCCCCGATCGGTGATGTCGAGCTCTGCCCGCGACAGCGCGATGGGGTCGTGGCCGGCGCTCTCGGCGGCGCTTACGAGGTCCTGACCGAGCATCCCGCTCGCGCCGCTCACCAACAGTCGCATGGACGCGAAGCGTAGAGGTCCGCTACACCTACTGCGCCATGACACACGACGATGGGATCCCGAGCTCGTTGCGGCCGGTGCGGCTGCCGGCGGCGGGCGGAACGATCGCGATGCGCGGCGACCGGGCGGTCCCGGCGCTCGACGGCGGCGAGCTCGTGGAGCAGCTGCCGCAGCTGAAGTCCGGGCCTGCGCTTCGGAGCGGAGCTCGACCGCGCGGCCACCGCGGCCGCCCTGGCCCCCTGGGACGCCGGCTGATCGAGTCGCCCGGCACGGGCGCCCGGGATGCCGGCTGATCAGTCGACCCAGAACTCCTGGACCATCTCGCCGTCGCCGCCCTCCGGACGGTCGTTGCCGACCGCGATGATCGCGAGCCCCACGGGGCCTCCCTCGAACGAGCGCACCACCTCCGGGGAGACGCGGAGGACGTCCCACGGGTTCAGCTCGACGATCTCGTCGTCGAGCTTCGCGCGACCGGAGCCGCCGACGACGACGTAGGCCTCTTCCTGCTCGCGATGGCGGTGGCCGAACGGTGTCCGGAATCCCGGGTCATAACGGAAATAGCTGATCCCCAGGTGCTTTGAGTCCAGATGCTTGCGCGCGAACCTGGCCTCGAGGCCGGGGGTCCGGTCGGCGGCCGAGTTCTCGACTTCCTTGAGGTTCTTGATCGTGTACTCGGGCATGTCGGTCCTCGCTGGTCGGTGATGCCTTCGGGGCGATTGGCAGAACCTATCGCTCGTGCTTCACCCGCGCTGGTAGGGTCGCGGCCATGGCGCACAGAACGAAGTACACACCCGGCACCTTCTCGTGGGCAGACCTCACGACCACCGATCAGGACGGCGCGAAGGCCTTCTACGCCGAGATATTCGGCTGGGAGGCAGCCGACACTCCCGTCGGCGAAGGGGCCTACTACTCGATGATGAGGCTCGGCGGCAAGGACGTCGCGGCGATCTCCGCGCAGCCACGGCAGCAGCGCGACGCCGGAGTGCCCCCGGCATGGAACTCCTACATCACCGTCGACAGCGCCGAGGAGACGCTCGGGCGCGCCAAGCAGCTCGGCGCGACGGTCCACGCGGACGCGTTCGACGTGTTCGACGCCGGGCGGATGGGTGTCATCCAGGACCCGCAGGGCGCCTACTTCCTCGTCTGGGAGCCCAAGCAGCACATCGGCGCGTCGGTCGTCAACGCGCCGGGCGCACTTTCCTGGAACGAGCTCGCCAGTCCCGACATCGACGCCTCGGCGTCGTTTTACTCGGACCTCTTCGGGTGGACGACCGAGCGGATGGAGGGCATGGAGATGCCCTACCTCGTGATCAAGACGGCGGCGGGGACGAGCAACGGCGGCATCCGCTCGCAGATGCCCCAGGAGCCCGCGCACTGGCTCGTGTACTTCGGCGCGCAGGACGCCGAGCAGGCAAGCGGCAACGTGCAGCGGCTCGGCGGCGTCGCGCTCGCCGGGCCGATGCCCGCCGGCCCCGGGACGATCACGATCGTGCGAGATCCCCAGGGCGCCGTGTTCGCGCTGTACGCGGGCCACTTCGACGAGTAGCCGGCGCCGCGAGGAGTAGCCGGCTCCGGGAGGAGTAGCCGGCTCCGCGACAAGGAGCCGGCTCCGCGACGAATAACCGGCTCCACCCGTCATACTGAGGCGTGTTGCGCAAGCTGGTTTCAGGTTTCGCCGTCGTCGCGCTGCTCGCCGCCGGATGCGGTCAGGCGCGATCCACTCAGTCGAGTCCGAGCCCGCAGCGGGCCTCGGATCCGACCCCGCCCACCCCCGCGCAGAGCCAATCACTGCCCGCGCCGGCGCTCCACGCGCACCCCCAGGCGATCGAGCCGGTGGCGGGAGCCGTGGCGCAGTCGGGCCAGCCCGCGCAGGCTCCTGCAAGCGTCAGCGTCGGAAGCGGCTCCAGTGGGATCGCGCAGCCGGTCTCCGACGCCCAGATCCGCAAGGAGCTCGCCGCCAGCGGGTTGTCGGCGAGCGCATCGCAGGCGACGTTGACTCCGGCCCGCCTCGCGATCGCGCCGGTCAACGCTCCCACCGCCGTGCAGGACGTGATCTCCGCCGGCAACCAGATCGCTCATCTTCCCTACCGCTTCGGCGGCGGTCACGGGACATTCGAGGACAACGCGTACGACTGCTCGGGATCGCTCAGCTTCGTGTTCGCGGCCGCCGGTCTGCTGAACACGACCGTCACCTCCGGGCAGCTGATGAGCTGGGGCAAGCCGGGACCCGGCAAGTGGATCACGGTGTTCGCCGCCCCGGGGCACACGTTCATGTACGTCGCGGGGCTGCGGTTCGACACGGTCGCGCTCGCCGAGACGGGCTCGCGCTGGTCAAACCGCTCGGCCGACGAGTCCGACCTGAGCAGCTTCGTGGTCCGCCACCCACCGGGGCTCTAGCGAGCGCCGCGGGTCACGGCGCGGACGGTCGCTCAGGCGCGCCCGTAGACCGGGATCGCGGCGCCGCTCGTCGGGCTGCTCTCGGGCGACAGGAGGTGAGCGACGACCGCCGCGATTTCGGCGGGCTTGACCCAGCGGTCATGGTCGGCCTTCGGCATCGCGGCCCGGTTTGCCGGCGTGTCGATCACGCTGGGCAGGACCGTGTTGCAGCGGATTCCGTCGTCTCGGTACTCGACCGCGACCGCCTGCGCGAACGCGATCACCGCCGCCTTGGATGAGATGTACCCGGCCGCCCCGCGAAACGGCTGCAACGCCGCGCGCGTCCCCACGCACACGATCGCTCCGTCGCCGCGCTTGACCATCTCGGCGAGCGATGCCTGGGTGACCAGGTAGGTCGGGCGCAGGTTCAACCGAAACTGGTGCTCGAACTGGTCGATCGGCGTCTCGTGCACCCGCCCGCCCGCGGCGAACCCTCCAACCAGGTTGACGAGACCCCGCAACGGTGCATCGTCGGATCCGGCGGCCGCGGACACGATCCGTTCGACGGCCGCGGGATCGAACAGGTCGGCCTCGATCAGCTCGAGCCCGTCGCGCTGCTGCACGCGCTCGAGCTCGCGCTCGACGATCCACGGGACCACGACCCGCCAACTTTCGTCGAGCAGGCGTGCTACGACCGCGGATCCCAGCCCGCCCGTTCCGCCGGTCACAATCGCTGTCCTCCGCATGGCTGCTGTCCGCGCGTCACTCTATCTTCGTGGCGCCATGGAAGTACGCGATGAGCTGATCGACGGCCCGCCACGCAGCGCCGAGCAGATGGAGTCCGATCTGCGGGCGCTGCTCGGCACCGTGCAGGACCAGCACCTGCGGGGGCTGTTGTCCGTCGTCTTCGGCGAGCGCTCGCCGATCTGGGCTGGCTACCGCGACGCGCCCGCCGCAAAGCGCTACCACCAGGCCTACCGCCACGGATTGCTCGAGCACTCGCTGACGGTCGCCCAGGCCGTCAGCTCGATCTCCGCGACGTTCCCCGGGATCGCTCGCGACGTCGCGGTGACCGGCGCGCTCCTGCACGACATCGGCAAGCTCGAGGCCTACGAGCTACGGGATGACGCCATCGCAATGTCCGACCAGGGCCGGCTGTATGGCGAGATATCGCTGGGCTATTACCGCGTGCGGCGCACGATCGAGCAGCTCGAGGGGTTCCCGCCGGAGCTTGCGCAGGCGGTCCTTCACATCATCCTCAGCCACCACGGCTCGCTCGAGCACGGCAGCCCCGTGGTGCCGTGCACGCGCGAGGCGACGCTCGTGCACATGATCGACAACCTCGGTGGGCGATTGGGCAGCTTCGACCGGCTGGAGAAGGAGCTGCCCGCCGGCGAGCTCTGGTCCGCCTACGACAAGGCGCTCGGCGCCGGCGCCTATTTCGCCCCCCGATCCCAGGCAGAGCGCGAAGCGGCGTAGCCGGTCCCGTAGCGCTCCGCCGGTCGACCGCGGACTCGGGAGCCTGAACGGCGCCAACTGGGGCGGGTCCGGGAAGGCCGGTTTGCCACCTGCATAGCGCGTCACTCGCGCGCCGAACCGAGAGCCGTGGCGCGTAATACACGTCTGGCATGCATTACGCGGCAAGCTCGGTGCGTTGCCGCGCGATTGTCGTGCTTTGCAGGCGGCCGCCAGATCGCGGGGTGGCTGGGAGCCGGTGGGGCAGCGTCCTCGCAGGCGTCGGAGCGCCCGCCTCACCTCCCCCGCTGCCCGCAGTCCCGCCTCACCTCCGCCGCTGCCCGCAGCCCCGCCTCACCTCCCCCGCTGCCCGCCGTCCCGCCTCACCTCCCCAGCTGCCCGCAGTCCGTCTCACCTCTCCCCCCGCCCGCACTCGCCCCGCGATACCGTTGGAGCGCCGCCTGCTTCGCCTCAGCTCCAATTCCGCGCAAATAGCGTTCCATCAGGCTCGCTCCCGCACCGGGGACCGGGCGCCCTAACTAGATTTGCTGCCATGGCCAAAGACACCGAAAAGCTGATCCGTCAGCTCTCGCTGATCTCCTACCTGATGGCCGAGCGGCGTCCCGTGACGGCGCCCGAGATCCGCCGGGACGTGGAGGGCTACAGCGTGATGAACGAGGACGCGTTCGCTCGCCGGTTCTACGCCGACCGCTCCGAGCTCGATGCGCTGGGGATCATGCTCTCGGTCGAGAAGCCGGTCGACGGGCTCGTCGAGCAGGAGACCTACTCGCTCCCGCCCGAGAACTTCCACTTGTCGCCGATCGAGTTCACCGACGAGGAGCTGGCCGCGCTGCGCACCGCGCTGCAGCTGCTCGACGGGGAGTTCGCCTACGCCGAGCCGCTGCGCCTGGCGCTCCAGCAGATCTCCTGGGGCAGGCCGAGCCCGCTGCGCGCTCCCGAGCAGCACACCGTCGCGCTGGGCATCACCGGGTCGGCCGGTGGTCACGAGGTCTCCCAGCGGCTGGCGAAGATCGAGACGGCGATCTTCCGCCGCAAGACCATCGTGTTCGACTACTACACGATGGAGCGCGACGACCTTGGCGCCCGCCGCGTCGACCCCTACCAGCTGCTCTACCAGGGCGGTCAGTTCTACGTCGTGGGCCGCTCGCACGAGCGCGCGGCGATCCGCGTCTTCCGCCTGTCACGGATCCGCGGCAAGGTCGGGTATGCGACGAAGGCCGAGCACGACTTCCAGCGGCCTGCGGACTTCGACCCACGGGCCTACGCGAGCCGGATCCCCTGGCAGTTCGGCGACTCGATCGGCACCGCCGAGGTCTGGATCGGCCGGCGGATCGCCTGGCAGATCGAGCGCCACTTCGGGCGCTACGGAGAGATGCACGCCTCCACCGAAAACGGCAGCGGCGACCGCATGTTCATCACGCCATATGCCAATGCGCGCCAGCTCATCGCGTGGGTGCTCGGCCTCGGCGAGCACGCACGGATCCTGAACCCGCCCGAGCTCGCCGCGGAGCTCCGCGTCCGCGTTGAGCTGCTGATCGAGCGACACACCGGCGAGCCGCAGATCGCGGCGCGTGCGGACGCGGCGCGTGCGGATGCCGCGCGCCCGGACGCGGCGCGTGCGCAAACGGCGCGTGCGGATGCCGCGGGCCCGGACGCGGCGCGGCCCCCAGGGGGCGAGCGCCCCGATCGCCTGGACCCGGACTCCGGCAACGGCCACCATCCCGACAGCGCGATCCGTCCCGAGCGGTTCGCCCGCCTGGTCACGCTCGCGAGCATCCTGATCGACGCCGGCCGCGCCGAGCGCTGCCTCCAGGCGGACGAGCTGTGCAGGGAGCTGGGGATCTCCGAGCAGGAACTGCGCGAGGACATCTCGGTGCTGAATGTCGTCAACTTCGGCGCCGGGACCTATGTCCTCTACGCCGAGATCTCCGCCGACGGGATGGTCGAGGTCGAGCCCGAGCCCTACGGCGACTCGTTCGCCCGGCCGGCGCGGCTGCTTCCGGTCGAGGCCAAGGCGCTCGTCGCCGCGATCGATCTGATCGGCGAGCACATCCCGCAAGGGTCGCTGTCCTCGGTGCGGCAGAAGATCGTGTCGGCGCTGGGCGAGGATCCAGTGCACGGGGGACTCCAGATCGCCCCGCCCGGTGGCGACGACGTCGAGATCGCCGCTGTGGTCTCCCGCGCGATCGCCCAGCAGCAGCTCCTCTCGTTCGAGTACTACAAGGAGAACGAGGACGAGTTCTCTCTGCGGACGGTTGAGCCCTACGCGCTGATCAACGGCCGCGAGGGCTGGTATGTCGCGAGCTTCGATCCCTCGCGAGAGAGCGTCCGGCACTTCCGGCTGGACCGGATCAAGTCCGCGACGGTCAGCGACGAGGGCTTCGAGCCGCGACCCGACGTCGACCCCGCCGCCGACGTCGATGGCTGGCCGCGGACGGGCGAGGTTCCGGCGTCTCGGCGAGCGCACGTGTGGATCTCCCCGGAGCGTGCCCGCTGGGCGCGCGAGGAACGGACCGTGATCGCCGACCTGCAGGACGGGGCGGTGATCGTGGAGCTTCGCTTTGCCGGCGTCGAATGGCTCGTGCGCGAGGTCCTCAAGGAGGCCGGCGACGCGGTCGTGCTCGAGCCCGAGGACGCACGCGCCGCCGTGCGCGCCGCCGCCCAGGCGGCCCGCGCCGCGGCCGAGCCCGTCTCGTCCTGATCGCGACGCCGACGTGAGCCGCCGCTCCCAGATCACGATGAGCGCCGAGGAGCAGGCAAGCTTCGTCGCGGCGCAACGGGTTGTGATCTGCGCCACGATCGGTCCTCGCGGGTGGCCACACCTGATGCCCCTCTGGTACGTCGTCCGCGATCGCGATCTGTGGGCGTGGAGCTACACGAAGTCGCAGAAGGTCCGAAACCTCGAGCGCGATCCGCGGGCGACGCTGCAGATCGAGGACGGCGAGCGCTACCAGGAACTGCGCGGCGTGATGATCGAGGTCGACACCACGATCCACCGCGACGCCGAGGTCGTGACCGGGTTCGGCGCCGAGCTGATGCGGCGCTACGGCAGCGATGTGACCGGTCCCGACTTCATGGATGTCGTCCGGACGCAGGCCGCCAAGCGGTTGGCGCTCCAGTTCACCCCGCGGCGAGTGGCCAGCTGGGATCACCGCAAGCTGGGCGGCGTCTACTGATCTAAAGCCGGTTACGCTGCGCCGATATGCAAGGCCTCAAGGGTCTGATCCTTTCCGGCGGCAAGGGCACGCGCCTGCGCCCGATCACCTACACCAGCGCCAAGCAGCTCGTGCCGGTCGCCAACAAGCCGGTCCTGTTCTACGGGATCGAGGCGATGGCAAAAGCGGGGATCGAGCAGGTTGGGATCATCGTCGCGCCCGAGACCGCAGACGAGGTCCGGGCCGCCGCCGGCGACGGATCGCAGTTCGGCGTGAACATCACCTACATCCCGCAGCAGGCCCCGCTGGGGCTGGCGCACGCGGTGCTCACGGCCGAGTCGTTCCTGGAGGATTCGCCGTTTGTCATGTATCTCGGAGACAACCTCCTCCAGGGCGGGATCGACGACCTGGTCGACGCGTTTCGCTCCAATCAGCCGGACGCGCTGATCCTGCTCACGCCGGTTCCCGATCCCGAGCACTACGGGGTCGCCGAGCTCAATGGCGATTCCGTCGTGCGGCTCGTGGAGAAGCCGCCGGAGCCGACCACCGATCTGGCCCTGGTCGGCGTCTACATGTTCACCGCCTGCGTCCACGACGCCGCCCGCGCGATCGAGCCCTCGGGGCGCGGCGAGCTCGAGATCACCGACGCCATCCAGCACCTGGTCGATCAGGGACGTCGCGTCGAGCCGCACATCGTGCGGGGCTGGTGGAAGGACACCGGGCGCCTCGAGGACATGCTCGCGGCCAACCGGCTGGTGCTCGACACGATCGTCCGCAGGATCGAGGGCGAGCTGATCGACTGTCAGGTCGACGGCCGGGTCGTGGTCGAGGCCGGCGCCCGGCTCGAGCGATCGTCGGTGCGAGGCCCCGCGATCATCGGCGCCGGCGCGCGCCTGACCGACTGCTACGTCGGGCCGTACACGGCGGTCGGCGAGAGGTGCTCGATCCGCAGGGCAGAGGTCGAGCACTCGATCCTGCTCGCCGGCTCGTCGGTTCGGGACCTCAACGGCCGCATGGAGTCCTCGCTGCTGGGCCGCAACGTCGAGATCGGCCGTGACCACCGGCAGCCGCGCGCGTATCGGTTCCTCGTCGGAGACAACTCCGCGATCGGAATCCTGTAGCGGGCAGCGGCTTCGGCGGCCGCAGGCGCCTTCGGCGGCGCGGGCGCCCTCGGCGGCGCGGGCGCGGGCGGCGGCGCGGGCGCGGGCGGCGGCGCGGGCGCCTTCGGCGGCGCGCCGCTCAGCCGACCGTCAGCTCGTCGAGCATGGGCGCCTGCGGGGACGCCGACGCCGTCAGCTGCACGCGGACGAAGCGGGCACGGACGGCGGCGAACCGCAACGCATCGACGGTTCCGGTGGTGCGCCCGCTGATCTCGGCGACGGTGCGCCAGGCATGACCGTCGGCTGAGACCTGGACCGCGTAGCTGCTGGCGCGCAGGGTCGTCGCCGGGCCGAGTGGCGGCGGGACGTTCGGCGCCGGCGCCGGCGGCCACTGCTGGCCCCACTCAAGACGCGCGGTCCGCACGCGGCGCGGTCGGCGCCTGAGCGGGACGGTCAGCGTCGCCGGCAAGGACACCGGCTGCCAGTCGGTCGCTGCGCTGCCGTCGATCGCCGCCAACGGCGGCGCGCCGGGCTGCGTCGTCGTCGCCGTCGCGCGATCGCACCGGATCAGGTCGGTCGTGCGGACGCGGTCAGGGCGTCGGGTGGCCACCGACAGGCCGTGCCCGGCCCTCACCTTGCGCCTGCGACCGCCCACCACCACCGGCATCGCCGGGCCGCGGCTGAGCCTGACCACGGTCCTACCGGGACCGATCGAAACGGTGAAGTGGCGTCCTCGCCACCTCAGGCCGTTGAGAACCAGGCCTCCGATCTGGCCGGTCAGGCTCGGCGACAGCGCCACCGCGTTTGCGCTCCAGCGAAGTCCCGAGTAGCCGTAGATGAACTCTTGCAGGAATCCGCCGATCCCGGTCATGAACGTGAACGCGCCGCCGTTGCGGGTCTCGGAGAACTGGTCGAACGCGTCGACGATGAACGGCTGCACGCTGCGCTCGGTGTACACGTATGCGGCGCAGCCGGGCGTGCCAAGCGCCGAGCTGTCGATCGAGCCGATCGCGTCGCTCATCGAGGGTCCCTCGGGATCGGTGCGCGGCGCGTAGTAATCGAGGTCGTTTTGCGCGGTGCGGGAGGTCATCGGCAGCTCCCAGGGGTACTGGAGCAAGGTCACGTCCGCCTGTTTGACGAGCTGGCCGCCGTAGCCCTGGAACTCCGGATGAATCCTGGGGCTGGTGCCGGCGGGCACGGCGATCCGCGACGCGATCTCAGACCAGGTCGGGGGCGCGGCGATGCCCAGCGCCCGGGCGGCCTGCACGGCATCGCGGAGCGTGATCCTGGCGGCGGCATCCGTGTAAGCCTCGTCGTTGACGTCTGGGTTCTCCTCGTCGGGTCCGGTGACGGAAAGCACGTGGTAGCCGCCGTCGCTGCCCAGGGTCACCCGCGATGCCCAGAACGCGGCGGCCGCCGAGATCACCGGCCAGCCCTGCGCCGACAGCCAGTGCCTGTCGCCGGTGGCGAGGTAGTACTGCCATTGCGCGAGCACCACGTCCGCGGTGATGTGCTGCTCGAACAGCCCCTCGCTGTTCGTCGAGACGGGCGGGGGAATCTGCTCGCTGCCGTCGAGCGCGCTCTCCCACGGAAAGCGTGCGCCCTGATAGCCGGTCTGGACAGCGTGCTGCCCTGCGGCCGGCAGCCGATCGAAGCGATACGCGTTGATGCCCACGGCCAGGTCGGGATGCTGGGCCAGCAGCGCCGGGTACATCCACGTCTCCGCATCCCAGAAGATGTGCCCGTTGTAGCCGTTCGAGGACAGGCCGGCAGGAGAGATGCTCCAGTCGACCCCGCCGCGGGTGCTCGACCACAAGTAGAACTCGCTGGCGTTGACCTCCGTGGCGAGCGTGGGGTTGCCGAGCACGTCAATCCGTCCGTCCCACAGCGAAGCCCACGCAGCGTCGTTGCCTCTCCTCAGGGCCGTGAGCCCGGCACGGGCGGCGGCACCGGCGTTCGCCAGCGCGGTGGCAGACGGATCGAAGACGGACAGCGACGACTCCACCGCCACGTATTTGGTGAACGAGTAGGTGTCACCCGCCTGCACCGCAAACGAGAGCTCCTGGCCGACGCTCTGGTCGATCGACTGATCGACGTCCGCGGTTGTTGCATCGACGTTGGCGCTGGTCCGCAGCCGACTCGCGATGGCCACGTCGACCCCGCTTCCCTGAGCCTGCACCTCGACCCAATCGCTCTGCGAGTCCGGCGCCCAGCCCTTTGTCACCTGCGAGCTCAGACCGGCGGGAGTCCCGTCGATGGCGTCGGTGACGCTTGCTTGGCCCGACCAGCTGGGAGTGAGCTGCAGGGTGACCAGGCCGATGTCCGGTCGGCCTCGGTCGGTCAGCACCCGATACGTGAGCTCGGTGACATGCCCGTCGGGCGCGGTCATCGAGCCGACGTGGTGATCACACCGGTGTGCAGATCGAGCGATTGGCGCCAGTCGGTGGTGGTTCCGCTGGACAGCGAGAATGGCTGCCCGCCGTCGCTGAAGGTGAGCGTCGACCAGGTCGGGATGTTGGCTCGCTGCTGGACTGCCCCCGGCGGCTGGACGTAGAAGCCGGCCAGCTCGGACTGCGCCGGCACTGTCCCGGGGGCATATCCCTGCCCGGCGGGCGGGACTCTGACCCCCAGCATCCCGTTGCCGGTGAACGTCGGCGCGTAGGTGGCGGCGTCCGGTGCCGTGGCGGTCAGCACGAAGGCTCCGGTCGGCGCGGCTTCGGCGACGCCGCCGCCCGCGATCAGGATCAGCGAGACGGTCCCGATCCCGAGCACAGCGAGCAAACCGCGCACCTGCGACCTCCCTCTGAAGATTGCGACGTGAGGGTATTGGAAGCCGTTGCTCGCCGATCCGCGGGTCGCGGTCACGGCGTTCGTGGGCGGGCGGCACGGGGATCGCAAGCGTCGGACTCGGGATCTCACCACGTTGGACGTAAAAGCGACGTATATCGTGGGTTTTGCATCCAACCCCCTGCTGCCGGAGGGTCAGCGCTGGACTGGCCTCGTGGAGTCAGGCGGCGGGCGCAGCTGCTTCTCCGCCCAGAATGCCGCGATCGGGTTGCCGTTGAAGTCCGCGATCGCCGCATACCCCTCGGACTCGAACAGCCCTCGCGCGCTGGTCTGCTTCGGGCCGGTGTCAAGCCGAACGACCTCGTAGCCGAGCTCGTCGGCCTTGCGCTCGAGCGCGTAGAGCAGCTGGCGCGCTACGCCCTTGCCGCGCAGCGTCGGCACCACGTACATCTTCTTGAGCTCGCAGCTGCGCTCGTCGAGGCGCTTGACGCCCCCGCAGCACACCGGTTCGCCGTCCACCCGGCCGACCAGGAACGCGCCGTGAGGCGGGCTCAGCTCGGCGTGGCCGGCGCGCGGCATCTGGTCGCCGTCGAGATCAAGGCCGTCGTACATCACCGCGATCTCGTCGCGCATCGCCTGGGCCAGCTTGGCGCCGGTCCCGGAGTCGACCCGGGCCTCGACGAACGAGACCCTGACGCTCACGCGCCCCCGAGCAGCGACAGCAGACCGCCGGGCGTCTCGCCACGACCGACGTGGACCCGCGGCATCGTCAGCGGCGCGCCGGTGCTCTCGGTGATCCCCCCCTGGGTCGTGTAGGCCATCGTGAACCCCGCCGCGCGCACCGCCTGCACGACCGTGCCGTTGAACGCCCCGAACGGATACGCGAAGTAGTACACGGGGTGCCCGAGGATCGACTGGAGCGCGTGTCGGGACCCGGCAGTCTCGGACGTCAGATCGGGGCCGGTCACCGCCGGCAGGTCCACGTGGTGCGCGGTGTGGTCGCCGACGTCCATCCCGGCCCGGTCGAGCTCGCGGATCTGGTCGGCCGTAACAAACCCCGGCTCGTGGGTCCGGCCGGTGATCACGAAGAACGTCGCGACCATGTGCCGGCGCTCGAGGTCGGGCAGGATCGTGCGGACGTCGTCGACGTAGCCGTCGTCGACGGAGATGATGATCGGCTTTGGCGGGAGCCGAGCCCCCTTGTAGAGCGCGTCGAACAGCTGCGCCTGGTGGATGGTGTGATAGCCGGCGTCGTGGAGGGCCTTGAGCTCGTCGTCGAAGACCGTGGGGTCGACGATCAGGTCGGGGAGCCCGACGGCAGGCATCGTGTGGACCCGGTGGTAGGTCAGCACCGGCACCCGGACCGATCGCGGCGGCGCGTTCGCCGGCGCCTTCAGGACCGGGACGGTCCGCGCCGCCACCGTCGCGGTGGTCGCCCGGTGGACCTTGTGCGCGGCCGACGCGCGCGTCGCCGTCGTCGGCGCGCTGCCGCCTCCGCCGCCGCAGCCGGGGAGCACGGCGGCGGCGAGCACGAGCGACACGCCGGCCCGGACAAGCGACCGTCTCGAGGCCACAGATCTCGGCACGGCGCCAAGGCTAGCGTCACCCGGACACGCTGCCGGGCAGGCGCCGCAGGGCGCCAACGCCAGCGACACCCGGATACGCTGCCGGAACATGAGCGATGCCCCCGTTGAGGTTCGCCAACGCCTGCTCGAGGCGTGGCATGGCGAGATCGTCGCCGGCGGCGTGTATGACCTGATCGCACGCCGGATGCCCGATCGGCAGGCGGACATCCTGCGCCGGATGGCCGAGGCCGAGAGCGGCCACCGGCTACGGCTCGAGCAGCGGATGCAGGACCTTGGAATCGACGTGCCCGACCCGGGCACGGTGCGACTGCCGTTGTGGCTGCGCCTCCAGGCGCGGATCGCGCCCGTTGACCGGCTGCTCGCCGCGCGCGAGGCGGCCGAGGACGACGAGGTCGACGACCTCTACAAGCGCTCGACCGGAGACCCCGAGACCGACCGGCTGCTGCGCGACATCCGCAGGGAGGAGCGTTCACATTCGCTCGCCGTGCAGGATATGCGCGCCGGCGACGGGGAGCGCCGGGACGGGCTCGACGGCGCCCCGGTCTCCGGCCATTCGGGCACCTCCGGCCGCTCCGGCGGCGATTCCCCGCTGGCCGTCCCGGGAGCGAGAGCCCAGCTGGACCGGATTCTCGGACGCGAGAAGTGGCATCGCAGCGGCGGCGGCTGGATCTCCGGCGCGATCTACGGAGCCAACGACGGGCTCGCCGCGGTCTTCGGGATCGTCGCCGGCGTGTCGGGTGCCACCGGCGGCTCGAGCGCCGTGTTAACCGCCGGCCTGGCCGGGGCCATCGCCTCGGCGCTGTCGATGGCGACCGGGGCATTCCTCGCCGAGCGCTCCGAGGCAGAGGTCGCCGAAGCCAACATCGAGCGCGAGCGCCAGGAGATCGCCAACCACCCCGAGGAGGAGAAGGAGGAGCTGTCGCTCTTCTACCAGCTCAAGGGGGTCGACGAGGACACCGCCGACGAGCTCGCCGGCAAGATGAGCGCCCACCCCGACGCGATGCTCCAGGCGCTCGCGGCCGAGGAGTTCGGGAGTTCGGCGAGCGGCGGCGGCGCACCGGCCGAGGCGGCGCTCGCGGCCGGGGTCTCGACCGGACTGGGGGCGATCGTGCCGGTGATCCCGTTCATGCTCACCACGGGCACGATCGCGATCGTGCTGGCGGCGGCGGTCTCGTTGGTCGCGCACTTCCTCGTCGGCGCCGCCAAGTCGCTGGTGACGCTGCGGACCTGGTGGTCGGCAGGCCTGGAGATGACGCTGGCCGGCGTGATCGTCGGCGGTGCGACCTACGCGGTCGGGCTGGCGCTGCCGACGTGAGGCCGCCCCGGCGCGTCTTCCCGTAGCCGCACAAGCTCGGCCCGCAGCGACGCCACCTCGCTCTCCAGCGCCGCGACCCGCGACGCCACCTCGCTCTCCAGCGCCGCGACCCGCGACGCCACCTCGCCCTCCAGCGCCGCGACCCGCGACGCCACCTCGCCCTCCAGCGCCGCGACCCGCGACGCCACCTCGCTCTCCAGCGCCGCGACCCGCGACTCGAGGTTGCCGTCACCCACCCAAGCCCCCCGCTCGGCTTGGTCGCCGCTGTCAGGGTCGGCGGGGCGGGTGGGCCCGACCGTCGCCTCGGAAGCGGCCGTCGCGGCCGGCGCCGGCGGCTCCCCCTCGCCGCCGAGCAGGTGCTCGAAGCGATCCTCCTTTTGGCCGGGCCGGCGGTCGATGCGGTGCACGTAGCCGTTGTCGCTCAACACGCCGAGCACGCGCTCGACCTCGCCGAGAGTGGGCAGCACCGCCATCCGCTCGCTCCGGGCCTTGAGCTCGCCGGGGGTCTGGGGCCCTCGGAGGAGCAACACCGCGAGCACAGCCAGCTCCTCGCGGCCAACGCCAAGCCCCTCCTCGGCAAGGTGACGGTACTTCGTGGCGCGGCTTCCGTGCCCGCTCGCCAGCCGTGCGAGGCCATAACGGCCGAGCCGCTCCGCGGCCTGCCTCACCGTCGCCTCGTCGTACGTGGTGACCGGATCGCGATTGGTCGACTGGTTGCAGGCCAGCCGCAGTCCGTTCAGCGACAGCGGATACTGCTCCGGGGTCGTCCAGCGCTTCTCGATCAGGCAACCGAGGACACGCTGCTCGGGAGCGGTCAGCCGGTCGAAGTGCACCAGTCGAGGATAACTCGGGCCCGCCACCGAATCCGAGCCGCACGCGGACCGAGCCGCTGCGAAAATGACCGGCGCCGTGGTCTCCACCGAGCAGGCCCGAAAGCTCGCGCTGTCACTCCCCGAGGCGGTCGAGCAGGACCACCACGGACGTCCCTCGTTCCGCGTCGCGCGGCGCATCTTCGCGACCCTGTGGGACGAGGAGCACATGAACGTGATGCTCGACGAGCCGGGAATCCGAACCGCGGTGGCAGACCATCCCCGGGTGTGCACGGAGGTGTGGTGGGGCAAGCGCCTGGCGGCGGCGAGGGTCGACCTGCGGCGGGTGGACGGCGCGCTGCTGCAGGAGCTGCTGGCCGACGCGTGGGAGGGGAAACGGACCGGCCCATCCGCTCGCGGCCGGTAGACACCGCCCGCGCCAGAGCCGGAGCTTTCCCCCCACGGTGGCGACAAGCGGACGTTGGGACCCGCAGCAGATCCGCGAGCGCGGTGTCCCGGGAAGCGTCGCTGGACCGGCTCGCCGCGGGTTACCGGCTGGCGCTCGATCGGCGCACCGCGGGCCGGGTCCAGCGCAGCGTCGCGTAGTTCGCGCGGTGCGAGGTGGCCCGCACTCGGCCCGAGCGGTGGGATCGCCGACAGGACCGCGGCGGGGTGCGGCGAAACCCGCAGCGTGAACATGAGCAGGGTCGAGTCGTTCTCCGATGGCGTGATCGCCGTCGCGATCACGCTGCTCGTGCTCAACATCGAGGTGCCGGCGCCGGGCTCGAGCAAGTCGCTCGGTCACGACCTGGTGAACCAATGGCCCGCCTACGCCGCGTATGTGACCTCGTTCATCACGATCGGGATCATCTGGATCAACCACCATTGGATGATCCACCGGCTCGGTCAGGCCGACCGACCGATCCTGATGCTGAACCTGCTGCTCTTGCTGTGGATCGGCGTGCTTCCGTTCGGCACCCGGCTGATGGCCACCTACCTCAAGCACAGCCAGGGCCAGAAGCTCGCCGCGGCGATCTACGCCGGGCTGCTGCTGGTGATGTCGATCACGTTCTCCACGCTGAACCGGCACATCCTGTTTCGCAAGGCGCACCTGCTGAGCGTCGAGATCCCGGAGGAGAGACGAAGACAGATTCTGGCGCGAAGCGTCGCCGGTCTGATCCCCTACGCGGTCGCGACCGCGCTGGCGGCCGTGTCGGCCTACGCGACGCTGATCGTCTGCGCCGGGGTGGCGGTCTTCTATTCGCTGCCGATCGCCAGCGGCGGGGAGGGGCCGGGGTGAGTCTCGGGCCGAGCGAGCGCGGCCATCGAAATACTATTTCGATCGAATTAGTATGGAGAGCCGTGAGCTTGCACGAGTCCGATGCTGGTGGATCGCGCCGTGCGCTTGCCTCAATCTCCCCACCACGCGCCGAGCAGATGGAGCGCTGGCCTGCGCTTGCCTCAGTCTCCCCACCACGCGCCGAGCACGCGGCGCCAGTTGTCCCACGCGATCGCGGTGATCTCCGGAGCGGTGAAACCGGCGCCGGCGAGCGCCTCGAGCAGCCGCGGCGTCCCCGCGACGTCGCCGAGCTCGGCGGGGATCTTCGCTCCGTCGTAGTCTGACCCGAGCGCGACATGCTGCACGCCGATCCGATCGGCGACGTGCCGGGCGTGGGCGGCGATCAGCTCGAGCGGTGTGTCGTCGTCATCCTTGAAATCCGGCCGCAGGAACCCGCAGGCAAACACGATCCCGACCAAGCCGCCCGAGGCGCCGATCGCATCGAGCTGGGCATCGGTGAGGTTGCGCGACGTCGGCGCCAGCGAATGCGCGCCGGAGTGCGTGGCCACGACCGGACCCAGCTCCATCCGCGCCAGGTCCCAGAAACCGGCCTCGTTGAGGTGGCTGACGTCGACGAGAATGCCCAGCTCGGCGCAGCGCTTCGCGAGCGTGCGCCCGGCGTTCGTGAGCCCCGGACCGGTGTCGGGAGACGCGGGGAAGATGAACGGCACGCCGTGCGCGAACGCGTTGGCCCGGCTCCACACCGGCCCGAGCGAGCGCAGCCCGGCCTCGTAGAAGAGATCGAGCGCCTCGAGCCCGGGATCGATCGCCTCCGCGCCCTCGAGGTGAAGAACCGCCACCGGCGGCCCGTCGTCCTGATGCGCCGCGTCGAGATCGCCGGTCGTCCGGGCCACGCGAATCTGCCCCGCGCGTTCGAGACTGAGCAGCCTCCCGGCGACGGCCGTCGCGTCGGCGGCGGCGAGCACGTGGTCCAGCGGCGGCGCGATTTGAAACTCACGCACCCCGTCGTCCCGTGGAATTTCCACGTCGCGCGCGCCGCCCGACGGCGTGAACACCGCGAAGATTCCGCCGCGGACGCCACCTGCGCGCATCCGCGGAAGGTCCAGGTGCCCGCCGTCCCGGCCCTCGGCGATCATCCGGTGGTCCTCGCGCGTGAGCGCGTCGTTGTGGCCGTCGAACACGGGGATCAAGCGATCGTTGGGCATGGCCCGCACGTTACGCGGTCGAGGACGGATGCAGCAGCGGCACCAGCGGCATCCGCTCGGTCCGCAGCAGCTCGATCAACGAGGGCGGCGTGATCACCGTGGCGGCCCCGCGCGGGGGCCGCCGGATCCGCGCGGTGTAGCCGCCGGGCGACCAGCTCAGCAAATCGGCGCCGTAGACGACGTACGGATTGCCGTCGTGCAGCACGAATGCGCCGTCGGGCAGTTGCTGGAGCGGCGCTTCGTGAAGGCGCCGGCGTCCGCTGCCCGCGATCAACCGCTCGGCGTGCAGCTGTGCGTCGATCACGTCCGCTCCGCGGCGGCCGGGGTGGAGGTCCGCCCAGAGCGCGGTCAGGTGGTCGTAGTCCGCGCGCCGGCACAGCGCGCAGGGGCGATGCCCGGCCGCCAGCGCCGTCGCCTCGTCGAGGAAGAACAGCTCCGTGAAGCGCCCCGGCTGCAGCAGCGGCCCGCGCTGCCAGCCGCGGAATTCGAGCCGGCACGCGATCCAGCGCTTGACGCCGTACCGACGACGGATCCGCCCGTCGGTGTCGTGCAGACACCCGCGATTTGCGTAGACCAGGCCCCGCTCCGGCGTGGCGATGATCTCACCCAGAGGGGTGACGCGATTGCGCAGCGGCATGCGTTCGAGCGTAGCCGCGTGGCCCGCACCCGCTCGCGCGGAGCGGGCGTGCCGCGTGGCCGCGCGCTCGGGCGGAGCGAGCGTGCCGCGTGGCCGCGGGCTTGGGCGGAGCGAGCGTGCGCCCATTCACCCATCCGAGTATCGTGGTTGTGGACTCAATTTTCCAAAACCGAACGGGAGAGTGATGATGGCCAAGACGGTGTACACGGCAGAGGCGACGGTCACCGGAGGGCGAGCCGAGGGTCACGGGGCGACGTCCGACGGAGCGCTCGATGTTCAGCTTCGCACGCCGACCGAGATGGGCGGCGAGGGCGGCGGCACCAACCCGGAGCAGCTGTTCGCGGTCGGCTATGCCGCGTGCTTTGAGGGCGCGATCGGCGTCGTCGGGCGCCGCGAGCGGGCCGAGGTGGGGGATGTCTCGATCGACAGCCGGGTCGACCTGATCACAACCGAGGAGCGGGGCTTCAACGTCGGCGTGCAGTTGCACGTGACTCTGCCCCAGATAAGCGATCCCGAGCAGGCGGTGCGAATCGTCGCCGCCGCACACGAGGTGTGTCCTTACTCCAACGCGACCCGTGGCAACGTCGACGTGAAGCTGTCCGCCAACGGCCGGGACGTCGCCGTGCCGGCTACAACGTCGAGCTGAGTCCGACCGCCAACTGCCCGGAGGTCGCCGCGTCCCGGACGCGGGGCGAGCAGCTTCGCGCGGGGAATTCGTTACATGCGATGTTCCCGGCTCGTCACACGCAACGTTTTCCCCGCTGAGCGGGGATTTCGTGACACGCGACGCCTCCGGCTCACCACATGCAACGTTTTCCCCGCTGAGGGAGAGTAGGTCGTAGGTCTCAGCGCGACAGCTGCAGACGGTGCGCCACCGCCGCGGCCTGGGTCCGGCTGCTCACCCCGAGCTTGCGGAGGATTCGCGAGACATGGACGCTGGCGGTCTTCTCGGCCATGAACAGGGTCGCGCCGATCTGCCGGTTCGTCGCTCCTTCCGCGATCAGGGCCAGCACCTGACGCTCCCTGTCGGTGAGGCCGAACGGGTCCTCGTCGTCGTCACCTGCAACCCCATCGCCGTTGCGCCCGGCTGCGCTTGCACCGTCTGCGAGGTCGAGGCGGGCGCGATCTCCCAGCGCCTTGATCTCGTCGATCAGCCAGCGGGAGTCCAGTCGGCGGGCGAGCTCCAGCGCGGCCCGCGCCGGCTCGGTGGCGGCGGCGCGGTCTCCGGCCTCGACCAGCGCCTCGACCCGGTTGAAGGTCGTCACCGCGATCCCGTACGGGCGCTCTATCGCCTCCCACTGCTTGGCGGCCTTGGCCCACAGCGCCGGATCGTTGCGGCCGCGGGCGCGCGCCAGCTCGGCGGCACCGACCGCCGACCAGGCGCGCTCGACCGGCCCACCGTCCTGCGCGGCGGCGCGCAGGCGCTGGGCGTGGATCCGCGCCCGCGAAATCGCGTCGCGCTCCTGGGCGCGGTCGCGCAGGTCCCGGGCCTGCTGGGCGATGTCGGCTTCGATCCTGGCTCCGATCGCGCTCACGCGCGCAATTCGCATCACGTCATCGGTGCACACCTCGAGTCGGTCGAGCGCTTCTGCCACCGCCGCGCGTGCCCCCGGAAGGTCCCGCCGGCGCCGGCGCAGCTCGCCGAGCAGGGCACCCAGTGGACCGATCCATTGCGGCTCGGACGCGATCGCCACGAGCGGCTCGATCTGCTGCAGGCATCTCTGGGCGAGCTCGTCGTCTCCCTGGCCCAGAGCGAGGTCGGCCTCGCGGATCTGGCGGAAGATCAGCAGCGTTCCCACCGGCTGGGAGCGCGGAGATGTGAGGTGAGCCCGCGCCTCCTTCCAGTGTCCGGCGTCGAAGGCGAGCTCTGAGATCGTCAGCTCCATCCAGTCGTGGTTTCGCGTCATCCGCCCCGGGGTGGCGCGGAGCCCCTCGTGGGCCGTCTCGAGCGCGTCCTTGGTGCGACCGGCGAGATTCAGCAGGTCGGCCAGGTTCGCATAGGCGTAGGTGAGGGTGTCGATGTCGTCGTTGTGGCGCGCGATCTCGATCGTGCGCCGCATCCTCGCGACTCCGTCGTCGACTCGGCCGAGCGCGATCTCCGCCATCCCGAGGGTGCTGAGGACTTCCCCCTCGGCGCGGGAGTCGCCGGCGGCCACGGCAGCGGCCAGGGCCTTTTCGCCGTCCTCGATCGCGTCGCGAAAGCGCCCACGCAGAAACCGCGTCCGCGCCAGCCAGGCCAGCAACAGCGCACGGTCGCGGCCCTCCTCCCCCGACGGCAGCAGCGCCAGCGCGCGCTGGGCGGTCTCAACGGCCTCGAGCCCGCGATTGAGCGTCCACTGGACCCGCGACAGCCGTGCCAGCAGCGCGGAGCGGCGGCGGGGATCGCCCTGCTCGGAGAGCTCGCGCAGCCCACTCTGCAGGAGCACCTCGGCCCGGGCGCGATCGCCGGCGATCGCATGTGCCGAGGCTGCCAGCACCAGCAGCTCGACGTGGTCGAGCGGGATCAGCTCCTCCGGGTCGGCCACGCGCGGCCACAGCTCCAGGGCCTTCTCGGCGAGTCCCGCCGTCTCTCCGTAGGCGTGGACGTCGCGAGCGGCCAGCGCGGCGCGCACCGTGGCTCGGAGCGCTGCCGGCTGGTCGCCGCCGGCGGCATAGTGGCTTGCGATCGTGCTCGACAGCTCGACACCCCAGTCCGCGGCGCCGTCGTTGCGCTGTTCGTAGAGATGGGCCAGGGCCAGGTGCAACTCGACCCGCTCGCCCGGCAGGAGATCGTCGTACAGGGCCTCGCGCAGGAGCGCGTGGCGGAAGCACAGACGGCCGTCGTCGCCGGCTTCGAGCACCTGCTCGGAGACCGCCTCGCGCAGCGCCCCGTTCAGTGCTTCATGCTCGACTCCGGTGATCTCGGCAATCGTCGTCTCGTCGAGCGAGCGCCCGACCGCGATCGCCCGGGCGGCTTGTTGGGCGTTCCGTGACAGACGCTCGATTCGCAAGATGAACGCATCGCGAAGGCTCTGCGGCGTCGATCCGCGGCCGTCGAGACCCGCCGCCAACAGCTCCTCGGTGTAGAGCGGGTTGCCCTCGCTGCGAGAGAACAGCCGCTCGACGAGCTCGGCGCTCGGCGCGTCGCCGAGAATGTCCGCAAGCGCCTCGGTGAGCTCGTCGCGATCAAACGGCGCCACCTCGATTCGCCGGGCGATCGGCAGGCGCTCGAGCTCTGAGAGCAACGGCCGCAACGCGTGGCGGCGATGGAGCTCGTCGCTGCGGTAGGTGAGCAGCAGCACGACCCGCTCCTCGCGCAGGCTGCGGGCGAGGAATGCGGCGAACGTCCGCGTGGAGCGGTCGGCCCAGTGCATGTCCTCGAGCATCAGCACCACCGGCTGGGTCTCGCTCAACAGGTCAAGCAGCTCGAGCATGGCCTCGAACAGCCGCAGCTGAGCTGCCGGATCATGCTGATCGGACGACGCGGCCTGGTCATCGAGACCCGGCACGAGCGCCGCCAGCTGCGAGCGGCTCCCCCGTCCGAGTCGGTCGAGCGCCGGATCGCAGGACCGCACCAGCGGCCTCAACGCGCCGAGCAGGGGCGCGTAGGGGAGCTCGGCGTCGCCCTGCTCAACCGCTTCGCCCCGAAGGACGATCGCGTTGTCCGCATGGCGCTGCTCGAACTCCCTTACAAGTCTGGTCTTGCCGACACCCGACTCGCCGCCCAGCAACACCAGCGCCGGACGTCGATCGGCCGCATCTTGGAGGATCGCTTCAAGCTCGGCGAGCTCACCGACTCGCCCAACGAAGTGGCTGCTCGTGAGTCTGGACCGCATGCGCAAAGTATCGCCGGAAACCGCCGCGGCGCCGGCCGGAGCCGGAGCGCTCGTCGCGGTGGGACTCCTGCGCGGCGCGGCGGAGGTCCTCGATGTGGGTGGCAGCCATGATGGCTGCGAGCTGCGGATGCATTCTTGGTTCCCTTCGATGGATTCCAACCTGCATCTCAGGATGGACTGCGACACGGCGGCCTACATCGGCAGAACGGCGGCAATTTGGCGGCGCGGAGCCTTACTTGGCGGCGCGAACGCCTTAGCCTCACTGCAACGGCTGGTGCTTCCCGTGGGCTACAGCGCCGCTCACCGTCGTTCAGCGCCGCGGCGTCCGCATACCGGGAACGAACACGCGCGGGTTGATCACGTCCAACTCGCGCAGGCGCAGGCGAAGGTCCGCGTCCCGCACCTCCGCGCCTTCGATCACGGGCAGCGTCTGCGTGGCGTGTACGCGCGCCAGCTCGTCGAATTCGAGCAGGTCGCGGGCGTCGGCTCCGCCGGCGGCTCGGCCCGCTTCGTGGCCGGGTGGGATGTACCAGAGCTCCAGCTCGTCGTAGTGAGCGAGCAGCGCTCGCGCGAGCGGGTACTGCGCCGGGTGGTAGAGCACGAGCAATCGCGGCCGCCCCGGGAACCGCAGGCGGCGGGCCTGGCGCGAGCTGACCGGATTGCGCAGGAACCGAGGCGTCCGCACCCGGGAGGGCTCCAGCGCGATCACGCGCGGGATCGACAGCAGCTCGCGCGCATGAGCTTCGAGCTCGAAGCCCTCCAGCGTGCCGGGGAGCAGCAGAATTGCCAGCGAATCGTCCACCGGTGCGGGCATCACGGGCCACCTCGGTTGGGATCGCGCGGCGCAGGCATCAGTGGCCGCCGGGTTCGGGATCGCGCGGCGCGGGCATCAGTGACCGCCGGGGTTCGGGATCGCGCGGCGCAGGCCTCATTGACCTCCCGGATTGGGCCCGCGCGGCGCCACCGACAGCGTCGCCAGCGCCACTGCACGCGCGAGCTTCCGGCGCTCGGCGTCCCGCTTGTCGCCGCGCGTCACCTTCACGGTCATGTAGCTTCCGCCGCTGGTCGGTGACCCGTTGGTGCCGAACAGCTCGTTCTCGGCCGGGATCCAGCCCGCCAGCATCGCCCCCTCCGAGACATCCTGGGGGATCTCCGCCGGATTGTGAACGCCCGGGGCGGCGGGGCCGTAGACCTGCTGCTGGTGGGACTGCGTCGTGTTGAACTCGGTCCACGCCTGCGGCGAGGCCGCGGCGACCACGTCGACGCGGAACGCAGCGCCGCGCAGCAAGCACTCGACGTTGGTGGGGTCCCGATCGGCCACGCTCACGGTGACCGGGGCTGCCAGAACGCTCGCGGCGGCGCCGCGGGCCTGTCCGCAGACGCGCGCGGCGACCGAGACGCGCCTCGCCTTCGAAGCAGGCGCCGAGCTCGTCGGGCTGCCGCCGCCGCCACAACCCGCCGCCAGCGCACAGCACAGCAGCGGGATCGAGATAGTGGATCGGCTGGCGGACGCGCTCGACCCGACCGTCTACTCCTCCCCCACCCCGGCGTCGGCAGCCCCGGCCCCGGCGTCGGCGGCCCCGGCGTCGGCGGCCTCCCCGGACCCCAAAGCTACCTCCGACGCCCTGGGCGCCTCTCGGCGTTCCGGAGGCGCCTCCCGGCCGTCCGGCATCACGTCGCCGGCGCTGAGCGGGCTGAGCTGCGAGCGCGTGGCGTCGGCGACCTCGGCCGAGCTGACGTTCAGCGGGTGGTGGCATGCGGCCAGGTGACCGCCCGGGTATTGCGCCAGAGGTGGCTCCACCCGCGAGCAGACCTCGGTCGCGCGCGGGCAGCGGGTGTGAAAGCGGCATCCGGAGGGAGGGCTGATCGGGTTCGGCGGCTCCCCGCCGATGACCTGCCGCTCGCGCTGCCGGTTCTCATTGGGATCCGGGATCGGGATCGCCGCGAGAAGCGCCTCCGTATACGGATGAATCGGCTTGGAATACAGCTCCTTGGCGGGGGACACTTCCATCAGCTTGCCGAGGTACATGACCGCGATCTGGTCGGAAACGTGACGAACGACCGACAGATCGTGGGCGATGAACACATACGAGAGGCCGAACTCGTCCTGGAGGTCATCGAGCAGGTTGATGACCTGCGCCTGAATCGAGACGTCGAGCGCCGAGACCGGCTCGTCCAGCACGATCAGGCGAGGGTTCACGGCCAGCGCGCGTGCCACTCCGATCCGCTGCCGCTGGCCACCGGAGAACTCGTGCGGAAAGCGATTGACGTGCTCGGGGTTCAGTCCCACCCGGTCTAGCAGCTCGCGCACGCGGGACTGGGCCTGCGCTCGGTCCATTCCGTGTAGACGCATCGGGGTTCCCACGATCTGCCCAACGCGTTTGCGCGGATTCAGCGACGACACCGGGTCCTGGAAGACGAGCTGGACCTCCCGGCGGACGGGAACCAGGCTCTTGCGGCCGAGGTGCGTGATGTCGCGGCCGTGGAACCGCAGCGTGCCCGACGTTGGCTCCAGCAGCCGCACGATGCATCGCGCCAGCGTGCTCTTGCCACAGCCCGACTCTCCAACCACTCCCAGCGTCTGTCCTTCCGCCAATCTGAGCGAGACGTCGTCGACCGCGTGCACCACCCCGATCGTGCGATCGATAAGCACCCCCTGCTTGATGGGGAAGTGCAGCGTGACGTGGTCGGCCTCGATCAGCGGCTGCTGACCGTCACCTTGCGTCGGCGCGGCCAGGCCGGCGTCCGCGCTCACGCCGCCACCGACGGCTCGGCGAGGCCGATGCGCCCTTCCACCTCACGCCGAGTGCGCTTGTCGAAGACCTCAAGCCAGCATCGATCCTGATGCCCGGGAGCGTCGGGAATCCGGGCCTCCAGGGGCGGGACCTCGAGGCAGTGTTCGAAGGCATGCGGGCAGCGGGGGCGAAAATGGCAACCCTCCGGCGCGTTGATGAGCGACGGCGGTTGGCCCGGAATCGCGGGGAGCCGGCGGGGGGGCGGGCGATCCATGCGCGTGACCGATCCCAGCAGACCCCAGGTGTAGGGGTGCTGGGGGTCGTAGAAGGTCTGGTCGAGCGTGCCCTGCTCGACGACCCGCCCGGCGTACATGACGATCACCCGGTCGGCGATGTCCGCCACCACCCCCAGATCGTGAGTGACGAAGATGACGCCGCTGTCGCTCTCCTGACTGAGCTGTCCGATCTCGCGCAGGATCTGGGCCTGGATGGTCACGTCGAGCGCGGTCGTGGGCTCGTCGGCGATCAGCACGCTCGGCGACAGCGAGAGGGCCATCGCGATCATGGCGCGCTGGCGCATCCCGCCCGAGAACTCGTGCGGATACGCGCGGGCCCGATCGCGGGCCCGCGGAATCCCCACCCGCTCCATCAGGTCGATCGCATGGTCCAGCGCTGCAGCCTTCGGGATCTTCTCGTGCGCTCGGATCTGCTCGACGATCTGGTCTCCGATCCGCTTCACCGGGCTGAGCGAGGAGATGGGGTCCTGGAAGATCATCGCGATCTCCTTGCCGCGAATCCGCTCGAGCTCGTCCTCGCCCGCGGTCAGCAGCTCGCGGCCACCCAGCCGCGCCGAGCCCGAGAACCGAGAGTTCGGAGAGCGGGTCAGCCCCATCAGCGTCATCGCCGTGACCGACTTGCCCGACCCCGACTCCCCCACGATCGCCACCACCTCTCCGCGGTCGAGGGTGAATGAGACTCCGTCCACGGCGCGCACGAGACCGTCCTCGGTCACGAACGAGACCTGCAGGTCCTCGACCTCGAGGAGGCGCTCGGCCATCAGCCGGTGAGCCGGATCCGGGGATCGAGCACGGCGTACAGGATGTCGGCGAACGCGCCGAACAGCACCACGAAGAAAGCGGTGAACATCGAGCCGACGAGAATCGGAGGGACGTCGAGGTTGCCGATCGCCATGGCCTCGTACTGGCCCACGCCGGGGAGGTTGTAGATCGTCTCGGTGACCAGCGCGGCGCCTCCCAGGAGCGTCGCGAAGTCGAGCCCGAACATCGTGATGATCGGCATCAGCGAGTTCCGGAGCACGTGGCGGGTGAACACGTTGCGTTGCGAGAGGCCCTTGGCGCGCGCCGTTCGAACGAAGTCCTGGTTGACCATGTCGAGCAGGTTCGAGCGCAGGACACGGGAGTAGAAGCCGATCGACAGGACCGCAATCGAGACCCAGGGCAGGATCAGGTGAAAGGCCCATTGCGACGGGCTGTTGCCGAACTTGGTGTAGCCCGTGTTGGGGAAGATGGTCAGCTTGAAGGCGAACAGGTACAGCAGCAGCGCCGCGAGCAGGAACACGGGTATCGACACGCCGAGGATCGCGGCGACCATCAATGCGCGGTCCGAGAAGCGGCCAACGCGCAACGCGCTGATCGAGCCGAGCACGATCGCCGACACCAGCCAGAAGATCCCGGCGGGGATCACCAGCGATAGCGTCACGGGGAACTTCTGCCGGAACTGGTCGACGACGTTGAGATCGTCCTGGTAGTCGATGACCTGACCGGTGAAGATCAGCTTCATCGTGTTCGCGTATTGGACGTAGAACGGCTTGTCGAATCCGAACTTGCGGCTGACCTGTTGGACGGTGGTGGGCGTGGCGTTACGCCCGGCGATCGCCCGCGCCGGGTTGTAGCTCGGGATGATCTCGAAGATCCCGAACACGACCACGGAGGTGGCGAACAGCAGTGCGATCGCCGAGAGCGTGCGGCGGACGACGAACCGGGCCATCAGGTCTTGATCCGCACCTGGGCGCGAGGGTCGAGCGCGTCGCGGATGCCGTCGCCGACGACGTTGATGCTGAGCACCGTGAGCACTAGCATCGCGCCCGGGATCAGGGAGTAGCTGGGAACGGTCTGGATGTACTGGATCCCGTCCGAGATCAGGCTGCCCCACGACGCGTTGGGCGGCTGGACCCCCGCCCCCAGGAACGACAGATACGCCTCGAGCAGGATCGCGTAGGCCAGCATCATCGGCACGAACACGATGATCGTCGACGCCGCGTTGGGCAGGACCTCGGACATCATGATCCGCAACGGCGACATGCCCTGGACCTTGGCGGCGTCGACGAAGTCCTGCTCGCGCAGGCGCAGCACCTCTCCGCGGATCGGCTTGCCCAGGTACGGGATGTAGATCACGCCGATGATCAAGGCGGGAATCATCAGCGAGTTGCCCTTGATCGGGCCGATGCCGCCGAGCGCCAGCGCCGTGCCGACCGCGACTCCCAGGATCACCGGCGGGAACGACCAGATCAGCTCCATCAGCGGCCTCAGGATCGCGTCCACGATGCCTCGGAAGTACCCGCACAAAAGGCCGATGAGCGTCCCGAAGACGATGATGATCAGGGTCGCGACGCTCCCGATCAAAAGCGAGGTGCGTCCCCCGTAGAGCAGCCGCACGGCCAGATCACGGCCGTTGGTGTCGGCCCCGAAGAAGTAATGGCGCGTGAACGTGGGACCGATCGGCACCCCGTCGGTGGACACCACGTTCTTCTGCTGGCCGTTGACCGTGATCGTGCCGGTGACGTTGTTGGTGTTGGGGCCGATGTGAGCGATGTGCTTGGAGTAGAACGGCGCCAGCAGGCACATCGCGACGAGCACGAGGAAGAGTCCGAGAAAGGCCAGCGCCACCTTGTTGCGCCGCAGCCGCCGCGCCGCCAGCCTCCACGGTCCGATGGCCGGAGCGTGACGACCTTCGCTCCAGGCATCTCCCCCCAGCTCCCCCGCCAGGACGCCCGCGCCATCGCCTACCGCGGACTCGGCATCCCCTTGGCGGGACCGGAGAGAACGTTCTGTTGCCATCGCGTCGTCGGGGAGCTTATCGCCGCCTAAGGGTGAGCGGAACCGGGAGGACGCGCCGAGGCGCCCTCCCGGTCCGCCTTTGCTACTTGAGCTGCAGGCTCGTCACGTCGATCAGGTACTCGACCGACATCGCGGCTTTACCGAAGTTGATCCGGTTGGAGAAGAACTTCGGCTTGCTCTCGTGGCCGTAGACCGCGTAGTAGCCCTTGTTGACCGCGTACTGGTCGAGCGCCGCCCACTGGCTGGCGACCTTCTCAGGCGGCTGCTGGGACAGCTTGGCCAGTTCCGAGTTGTAATGCGGGTCGTTCACGTAGCCGTAGTTCAGCGACGACCCGGCGTTCCCGGCGAACAACTGCATGAAATCCCAAGGGTTCGGGAAGTCCTGGTTCCAGTCGCCGAAGCCTATCGTCGGCTTGAGGCTGGGGGCGCCGATCGTGGTGAAGTACACGCCAGAGTTGACGACCTTCTCGGTGGCCTTGAACCCAAGCGAGTTCAGGACGGACGTGAAGTAGTCCAGGTACTGCTTGCGCGGGCTGCGCTCCTCGCCGTAGACCGTCACGGCCTGGCCCGTCATCCCCGACTTGGCCATCAGCTGCTTGGCGAGCGTCATGTTCGGGGGCCCGATGGGGTTGTGGAACGGACAGCTCGCCGGGCTGGAGTGGCCGACGATCCCAAACGGGATCAGGTGGCAGTCGGGTGACATGAAGCCGCTGTCGAGCCTCGACAGCGCCCGGGAGTCCATCGCCGCCAACACGGCCTGACGCGCGTACACGTTGTTGAACGGCTTCTTGTAGGTGGCGAACCAGAAGTACCAGCTCGAGTTGAGCGGGATCGCCTGGAAGCGGTCCGCCGCCTGCGTCTTGACCTGCTGGAGGATCGAGGCCGGCAGCGTGTCGCCGGGATCGAACACATCCTGCTGGTTGTTGAGGACGGACTCGGCATTTGCCAAGACGTTCGAGTTGACGTTGTAGACGATCTTGTCCGCGTATCCGCGCGGTAGCCCGGGGATGCTGAAGCTGGTGTTCCGCACCAGTGTGTAGGTGTGTCCGGGCGAGATCGAGCCCCACTTGTACTGCCCGGCACCGATCGTCCCCGTGGCCGCCAGGTTCTTCATCGGCGTGTTGGGAGGCACCGGGGCGGTGCCCGGGAGCGCCATGATGTCGACGATCGGCGCGAACGGGGCGACGAGGTTCACCGTGATCTTGCCGGTCGCGTCATCGGTCTGGATCCCCGAGATCGTCTTCGCCTTGCCGTTGGCGTATGCGGTGCCGCCCTTGACGTAGGCGCTGATGAACGAAGCTGCCTGCCAGGGGATCTTGATGTCCCGCTCGAGCGCGTAGGTGACGTCGCTGGCCTTGATCGGCATCCCGTTTGAGTAGTGCAGGTTCGAGCGCAGGGTGAACGTGTACGTCTTGCCGCCGTTGGAGAGGGTCGGCAGGGCCTTGGCCAGCCCCGGGATGATCTTGCTTCCGGCGGTTCCCTGGACGCCGCGTACGAACGTCAGCAGCGGCAGGTTGACGACCGACTCCAGCTCGTTGCCCTGGGTGGTGAAGTCAAGTCCCTGGTCGGCGGAGAGCGGCGGTGTTCCCGACGCGATCGTGATCGTGCCGCCCTGCTTGCCGCCCGAGCTGCCGCTGGTGCTGCCCGCGGTCGTGCCCGAAGTCGACGACTTCGATGAGCTACCGCAGGCCCCCAGTACGACCGCCGCGGCGACCGCCAGCAGCACGGCTGCAGCCGGTCTGGTGTGTCTCTTCACGGATCCTCCTCCTCAGAGGTCGAGTTCCCAGAGCAGGACAATCTATCCGTCCTCGGGATCAGATGCGACTCCGAGGCGGCCGCGGGCCCTCGCCCTAATCAACCCTCAACATCGCGCACCTCGACCCGAACGAAAACGCAATTGCCTGGTTCCCGTACGGCGATTGCGCCCCGGGAAGCGGCGCTCACGCGAGCGCGCCGACGCTATGGTGTCCGGCCGCAAGACACCACGGATGGATGCTCGTCGTCAGACGCGGCCCGTCCACCGCGAGGAGGAGCAATGCGCCTGAGTAGAACCGGATCCAAGCGATCGCTGCCGGTGGCGATCGTCGTGTGCTGTGTTGCGTCCCTTTCGCTGCCCGCCGCGGCGAGTGCGCTCGGCGTGACGTGGATGAAGGGGTTCGCCGCGCCCGGGACGCCGGCCAGATACGACAAGGTGGGCGCGATCAAGGTCGGCCCGCGGTCGGCCCGCAACGTGCTCGTGCTGGAGCCCGGGACCTCGGCCGGGGGCGCCTACTTCGTGCCGCTGGCCAAGTGGATCGTGTCTTCGGTCAAGGGCTGGCAGGTGTGGTCCGTGGAGCGGCGCGAGAACCTGCTCGAGGATCAATCTGTGCTCAACCGAGCCAAGGAGGGCAAGGCGACGCCGCGGCAGCTCTTCAACTACTACCTCGGGTACATCTCCGATCACCGCGTCGCGAGACACTTCAACTCGATCCCGGACGCGAGCGTGGAGTTCGCCAAGCGGTGGGGCATGAACGTGGCGGTGCAGGACCTGCGCCGGGTGATCAAGGCCGCCAAGCTGCTCGGCGGGAAGGTAGTGCTGGGGGGCCACTCGCTGGGCGGGTCGGTCGTCACGGCCTACGCCACCTGGAACTTCGCCGGCCGCGCCGGCGCCGACGACCTCGCCGGCCTGCTCTACGACGACGGCGGCAGCGGTCCCGCCGAGACCGCGGCGCAGGCACGGGCGGCGCTGGCCGTCCTGAACGCGCCGGGCTCCACTCCCTGGCTGTCGTTCGGCGGAATCCCCGCGCCGTTCGCCGGGCTGTACAACGCGACGGGCTCGCTTGGTGCGCTGACGGCGCCCAACATGAGATCGCTGGGACAGCAGTTCCCGCTGCTGCCGGCGGACCTGAAGCCTCCGGTGCCCGTCACCAATCTGGGCCAGTACGGCTACGCGCTCAACGTCGGCACCTCGCCGCCGGCGCTGA
The DNA here is from genome assembly GCA_963723675.1 of uncultured Solirubrobacterales bacterium. Lineage (GTDB taxonomy): Bacteria > Actinomycetota > Thermoleophilia > Solirubrobacterales > Solirubrobacteraceae > Palsa-465. The sequence continues at coordinate 722,407 of CAVRRW010000002.1, forward strand.
TCGCGGCCCAGGCGCACCTGGGCAGGGGCGTCTCGGCGGCCGCGGTCAACGGCCTACACGGTTGGGACGGCGCCGGCGCCCTGACCCCGATCAAGCGGTTCGCCACGATGTTCTCGGGACTTGGGATGAACAACGTCGACGGTACCGAGTGGTACTTCCCGCAGCGGCTGACGGATGACACCGGCGCGGTCGGCAGCGGACGGGCCAACCCTGCTCAAGCGGTCCTCGACGTCCACGCGACGATGGGCCGCCGCCTCCCGAGGACCCTGCGGATCTACGCGTTCGGCGCGGCGCTGGGAGGCCCGCGAGTGCTGCTGGCCGCCGAGCAACTGGCCAAGCAGTCCCGCATCCCGCTGCGCAACCTGACGCTGGTCAACCGCCAGAGCAGCTACGCGCACAACGATCCCGCCGGGGCCTTTCCGAAGAACGTGTTCTTCGATCACCTGCTGCCGTTCCTCGACAGGATCGCGCGCTAGCGCCGGCGATCGCCTCGGCGAGGCGCTCAGCCGCTGGTGCGGGCGATCGTTTCGCGAGGCGCTCAGGCGCTGGTGCGGGCGATCGTTTCGGCGAGGCGGATGTCGCGCAGTCCGTCCGCGCCCGAGGTGCGGGGCTCGCGACCGGTGATGATGCAGTCGGAGAACTCGACCAGCTCGCGCTTGAATGCCTCCTCGTAGGAGACCATCTCCTCGCGCTGCCAGCTGCGCGCGGTGCCGGGCTCCCCTCCTTCGACGATCAGCGTGCTTGGCATGCTGCGCAGAAACGGCGAGGGCAGCTCGAGCGTCAGCCGCCGCTGCGGAGCGTAGAAGGCAAGCTCCTGTCGGTAGCGCGCGATTCCCGGCAGCGCCACCCAGGACAGATGGCATTCGGTCTGCCCGAATCGCATGTTGATGGCGACGCAGTCGGGGGCGAGCGAAACGCTGCGGATCTGGCTCGGCGCGCCGAGCAGGCCTCCAAGCATGTTCAGCTCGTGGACGAGCGTGTTGAGCAGGATCGCCCGGTAGCACCGTCGTGTCTGCTCGTCGGCGTCGCCGACGGCGGCGTCCACCGCCTCGCGCTCGTCGCGCTCGGCCGCCGCGAGCAGTTCCTCGGTGGCGGCTTCGATCGCGATCAGCGGATGGTGCTCGACGTACGGGCCAATCGGCGACTCGAGCGTGGTCACGCGGATCAGGCGAAGATCCGAGACCGGCGCCAGCAGCTCGGCGAGGCGCTCGTACGCCGGGTCATAGCGCTTCATCGTGCCGACCATCAACCGCACGCCGTGGGCTCGCGCGGCCGACACCATCGCGGCCGCGTCGCGACTGCACAGCGCCATCGGCTTCTCGACGAACACGTGCCGCCCGGCCTGCGCGGCCGCGATCGCGATCGGAGCATGGTCGCCGGACGTCGCGACCAGGACCGCGTCGAGGGGTTCTGCCAGCAGCTCCTGCCACCGGATGAACACCCGCTGCACGCCGTAGCGCCGCGCGCAGCCGCTGACGCGCTCCGACGACAGGTCGCACAGGCCCACGAGCTCGAAGCGATCCGACAGCTCGGCCAGGTATGGGAGGTGCATCACCTGCGCGACCACGCCGCAGCCGACGACGCCGATCCTGGTCGGAGCGGTCAACGGGTCGGCGCCTCGGTCCGGCATCCGCCCATTGTGCCCGCGGCCCGCCAGCCGCTGCGCACCGGCAGCTGCCACGCTTGTGCCAGTCCATGCCCGCCTCCGGGACCGCCACCTGCACGCTCTGCGGGCGCCCCGCCTCGCCGGCGGACTGGCGCTGCACGTGTGGCGGCCTCCTCGATCTGCCGGAGATGGCCGCCGACGCACTGCGCGATCTGCCACCGAAGCGCGCCGGTGATCGGGGCCTCTGGCGCTACCACACCTGCATCCCCGTCTCCGAGCAGATCGGGACGAGTCTGTCGCTCGGCGAGGGCCTGACGCCGCTGGTCGGCGCCGGCGGCGAGCTGGCGCTCGGCGAGGACCTGACCCCGCTGGGCGCCGGCGGCGAGCTGCCGCTCGGCGAGGACCTGAGCCCGCTGGGCGCCGGCGGCGAGCTGCCCGGGGTCAGCATCAAGCTCGAGTATCTGTTTCCGACGCTGTCGTTCAAGGATCGCGGCGCGGTCGTGCTGGTGGCCTCCGCATTGCAGCGGGGCGCACGGGCGCTGATCGCCGACAGCAGCGGCAACGCCGGCAGCGCGATCGCGGCCTACGCCGCGCGCGCGGGCCTGCCCTGCACCGTGTTCGTGCCCGCGGCAACTTCGCCCGGCAAGCGCGAGCAGATCCGAGCTTATGGCGCCCGGCTCGAGCCCGTGCCCGGTGACCGCACCGCCACGTCGGTGGCGGCGATCGAGGCCGTGACGCGCACCGGGGCGATGTACGCCTCGCATGTTTACGACCCGTCCTTTGTGCAGGGCACGAAGACGTTCGCCTTCGAGCTGTGGGAACAAAGCGACCGCGTTCCCGACGTCGTGGTCGTACCGGTGGGCAACGGGACGTTGCTGCTCGGCGCCGCTAGAGGGTTTGGGGAGTTGCACCGCGCGGGGCTGATCGAGCGGCCGCCGGCGCTCGTCGCCGTGCAGAGCGAGCGCTGCGCGCCGCTGGCTCGGGCGTGGGCGATCGGCGCGGGCGAGCCCGTCGAGGTCGGGGACATGCCGGTGGAGGCCGGGGACACGGTGGCGGAGGTTGGGGACGTGCTGGCGGAGGTTGGGGACACGGTGGCGGAAGGAATCGCGATTGCGCGCCCGGCGCGGGGCGCGCAGATCCTCGCGGCGGTCAAGGACAGCGGCGGCTGCATCGTCAGCGTGCCCGAGGCAGCGATCGCGCCCGCCCAGGCCGACCTTGCCCGCCGCGGGCTGTTCGTCGAGCCGACCGCGGCCGTTGCTTGGGCCGCGGTGCTGCTGATCCGCCGACACGGCGCGCTGGCAAGCGTGGCCGCCGACAATCGGGCGTGGGACACGGCGCGCGCGCTCGGGATCGGCCGCGTGGTCGTGCCGTTGTGCGGCTCGGGCCTGAAAGCCACGGGTGCGAAAGCCGCGGAGAGCCTCCCCTGAGCCCCGCAACCTCTCGACTCTCAGCCGCTTCGCTGCGTTTCGGTTGATCTGGAACCCAAACTCAGATCACGGTGGAGCCTTCGGCGGCGCGGGGCAGCCGCTTCGTTGCGTATGGGTTGATCTGGAACCCAAACTCAGATCACGGTGGACCCATCGGCGGATTTTTGAGCAAACGCAGCAGACCTTGGGCTCTCAGACGAGGGCTCTACGTCTTTAGGTTTAGGGCCGACAGGCGCTCGCTCACGCGTGCGGCCAGGCGCTCCGGCGCGCCCGGCGAGTAGGACAGGAACAACGACGGCTCGGTCAGCTCGAGCTCGATCACCGCCGGCGCGCCGTCCGGCCCCGGGATCAGGTCAACACGCGCGTAGAGCAGCTGATCGCGGGGCCAGGGCAGCGCGTCGAGGACCTCCTCGGCGACGCTCCGCTCGGCGGGCGCGGGGTCGCGCGGGCGAATGTCCTCCTCCAGGTACAGCACGCTCGTGGTCGGGGCCCGTCCCGGCTCGAGCATCCGGCCCTTGCGGATCGCGTGCGAGTACTCGCCCGAGAAGAACACGAGCGCGGCCTCGCCGTGCTCGTCGACGGCCCCCAGATAGGGCTGCACCATCGCAACGCGGTTTGCCGCCAGCAGCTCGGACACGTGCCGCCGCGCCCGGTCGTGGTCGCCGGAGCCGTAGCGCGCCGTGTTGGTGGAGCCGGCGGAGATCGTGGGCTTGATCACGTACTCGCCCTCGGGCGGATCCCACGACTCGCCGGGAGCGACGAACCTCGTCGGGACGGCCCGGGGGACCTCCGCCAGGTATCGCTTGTCGGTGTTCCACCGGATCACCTCGGCGGGGTTGAGCAGCCGCGGGACCGTCTCGGCCCAGGCGATGAACTCATCGCGGCGCCACGAGTAGTCCCACGCGGACCGGACCACGGCCAGCTCATACGAGCCCCAGTCGATCTCTCGGTCGTCCCAGACGGCGGGCTCGGCGGCGACCCCGGCCGCGGCCAGCGCCTCCAGCAACAGCGGCTCGTCCTCGGCCAACCGGGGGAACGCCGCGCAGGTGACCAGGGCGACGCGGGCGCTCACGATCGTCCTGTTGGGCCCCACCGCGCCGCCGGGAGTGGCGGGCCGTTTGCGGGAGGAGGATGTCTTCGCGAGCCGCAGAATCGTCTCGATCGGTTGGCGGATCGGGACAATGTGGCCGAAGATGAACGGTGTGCGGGCCGGAAACGTCCCCATCGAGCCGTCCGACGGGCAGCGGGCCAGAAACGTCCCCATCGAGCCGTCCGACGGGCAGCGGGCCGGAAACGTCCCCATCGAGCCGTCCGACGGGCAACGCGGGACGTTTCCGTTCTGGTGGAGGGGGAACGTCCCACTCCTCGTCCGGTGGGGCTCGGTTGGGACGTTATTCGGGTGAGCGCGGACGTTATTCGGGTGAGCGCGCCCCTACGGCGGCGCTTAGTCGAGGCTATGCCGACCCTCGGCACGGCCCGCCGGCGCTCGGGCGCGACCGGCGCCGCAACGATCACGGTGTGTAGGCGTCCGTGTGGCACGGCTTCCCGGCGCAGACGTCGACCACCGAGCCGCTCGGGGCCAGGAAGTCGGACTTCTGCACCCGCGCGGCCTTGGTGTCGCGCACGTCCTCGTGCGGATCGTTGTTGGTGGCCGTGTGGGCGGGCGCGAGGTTTGCCATCGGCGGCGGCTGCACCCTTCCCGGACCGCTGTCCCAGAGCACGATCGCCGATCCACCGAACGGGTAACGCGCGATTCCCGGGATCGCGAAGAACAGGTTGCGATCGCGCGCCCGGTTGGTGTCGAGGTCAAGCGCCGGCTCGTGCGCCGAAGCGCCGATTGTACGAGCCTCGACGGCGGCCGAGTACATGCTCACCTGATGGTCGCCGTAGGCGATCTGCATCAGCACCGTGTGCGACGGCGTGTCCGGCAGCGGCCGGGTCGTCATCTGCTGCGCGTAGCCGTCCGGATCGCCGCGGTCCCACAGCTGCTGCATGAGGTCCAGGATCACGGGGCCCATCGACCTGTCGGTATAGCTGCTGAACAGGATCTGTCCGAACGGCGCGAAGTCGGTGCTCCGCTGCACCAGGACGTTGGCGTAGTCCATCCCCGAAACTCCCAGCACCGCGCGCCGGAAGTCCGGCGCCACGGCGGTGGTCATGCCGCCCATGATCCCGCCCTGGCTGTTGCCGTCGTAATACAGGTGCGAGGTGTCGATTGCCGGTCGCGACGGCCCCGGCGGGATGATGTCGACCGGCTCGGGCAGCCCGACCCTGAACGCGGAGTTGGACGCAAAGCCCCGCGGGTTGAGCATCAGCCGCCCCAGGTACAGGGTGTTGAGGACCCCCTGCTGGAGGCGATCGACGGTCGCCGGGAAGTTGTTGAGGTCCTTGAGCGCGGTGATGTCATACGCGGTGTCCCCGGCGGCCAGACCCCACCAGTCGGTCGCGCAGAAAACCATGTTGTGCTCGATCGCCATGTCCTGCACGTTGGCGGCGTGGACCTCGGTGCGGCTGCCGAGCAGGCCGTGCCCGTACAGCGAGATTCTCGCGGGCGTCGGATTGCCGGCGCTGCTCGGGATGATGCACTCAAACAGCGCCGTCGCGACGTTGCCCGGGATCTGTGTGGGCAGCGCATCGGGTTTGCTCGATGAGTAGTGAAAGCCCGTGGTCGCACTCGGACCGCAGGTGATCAGGTAGCACGGCACCTGGAAGGTCCCCTGGACATCCTTGATCTGCGGACCGAGCGTGGCGACGCTCGTCACGCTGAAGGCCGGCGCGCGGCCCTGCACCTGACCGTCGGCGAGGTTGTCGTCGCCGAGCTGCGCGAACGCGTTGTTGCGGATCGCGAGCATCCGCGAGGTCAGGCTCCTGGTCGAGGCGATCGTGAAGTCCCACGCCTCGTAGAGGCCGGAGCGGGAGATTCCCGCGCGCTTGAGCGAAGCGAAGATGCGGACGTAGCGCTTGCGCTGCGATCGCTCGGCCCGCAACAGCCGCCGGCCGTCGCGCAGCCGCGCAAACCAGCCGGGCGCGGCGATGAGCTTGCCGCGCGAGTTGCGCAACCTCCGCAGCGCCACGACGTACGTGTGCCCCTCGCTGAAGTTCTTGCCCGGATGGATCAGCAGGTTCGTGTCCCGCGGCGTCGACGCGTTGGCGTCGAGCTCTGACCAGATCAGCTGGCGGCGGCCGGTGTGCTCGTCGATGACCACGATCGGCTGCGGGCCGGCGTATGCCCGGGACATGTTCTGCAGCGTCACCGCATGGGTGCGCGCGAACGCCTTGGCGTTGTCGAGGCCGGGCACGTGGAGGACGATCGCGCTGCCGGGACCGAAGCCGTCGTTGCGGTCGTACTGCGCGACCGCCACCCGCTGCCCCTGGGCGTTGACCGGCATCGCGCTCGCGGGGAGGTGCACGCGCAGGCCGGTCGGGGTGGAGCGATCACGGCGGGTGAGGAGGTTGTCGGGAAACGGGAGCAGGCACGGCTTCCCTCCAAACGGCTGGCAGTCGGCGGGAGGCGCAGCGGCCGCGTGCGCGCGCATGCCGGCAGACGGCGAGCTCGCGGCGGCGGGCGCGGCGGGCGCATGCGCGCGAGTGCCGGCGGGCGGCGAGCTCGCGCCGGCAGCCGAGGCCACCGTCGCTGCCAGCGCGACGCCCGCGACGAGCCCAGCGATGACGAGGCGGGTTGACTGCAACCGTGCGGTGCGGGTAGTGAGCATCCTTCTCCTATCGGGCCGGCGAACGAGCGACTCTGAGTACAACCCGCCTCGCCGCCGTCCGATGCGCAATGAGGAAGAGTTTTGTCAGGATGCCTTGTAGGCGCGGCAAGGCTCGCCGCGAAGCCCCGGGCAGGGAGGCAGCGGCCTCGGTACCGAGACCCCCGGGACCACCGGCAGGACCACCCGCGAGGGCATCTTGCGCGAGAACGCGATCGACACCTTGCCCTTGCCGGCCGGGACAGTGTGGGCGAAGCTCCAGATAGGCTGCGCGCCGTTGGGCGCGGCGATCGTGACCCGGATCCGGGACCCGGCGCGGTAGGCGTGGCCCTCGTAGTAGAGCGGCACCGTGACCTCGGCGAAGCGGCCCCTGGGCATCGGCCTGAGGTCGGCGAGGCGGAAGCTCGGAACCGGCTCGAGCAGCGTGCTCTGGCGCGGGTCGAGCTTGCGCTCGCTGCCGCGCAGCCAGCCGTCCTGCACGAACGTCTCCTTGCCATCGGGGCGAACCTCGGAGATCGTGACCTGCAGGTCCACGTCGGGCGTCGAGGATCTGACCCACGCCTGCAGCGCGCCGGCGCCGAAGATCACCGTGTTGCGCTTCAGCGGCGCGGTCACGAAGGAGAGCGAGGTGCCGGCAGGGTTCTGCGGCCAGTTGTAGTTCGGCAGCGCACCCCACAGCCCGCCCGCCCCGGTGTTGCCGGTGAAATCGGTCGCGGGGACCGCGTGCTTGTTCCAGGTGAAGCTGCCGCTCCCCGCGGCCGCGGACTCGCGCTCGCCGAGCGTTCCCTTCGGGCCCAGGAACCAGGACCGCGCCTGGGTGCCCGGCGCCGGGAAGCGCGAAAACGAGTGCTCAAAGCCCGGAACGGGCGTGCCCGGCGCGCTGCCCGCGCCGTTGTCGAACAGGACGCGGATCGACGGCAGCCGCTGGAAGGCGGCGAGCGCCGCCGCGTATGTCGGCTCGCTCTGGATCGAGTCCGCAGGGAGGGTGACACCCTTTATGCCCATCGCCGTCGCGTAAATCGTCGGCGCGAGCGCCTTGACGGAGGCCGACAGCCGGGGGACACCGCGAGCGACGTAGAGCTTCAGGAAGTCATACCAGCGCGTGAACGTGGCCGGGTCCAGGGAGTCGACGTGGACGCCGTTGGTGAACGTGAACCACTTGCGGGTGGTGCCGGTGAAGTGCTCGGCGAGATCGGGGCAGTGACCGCCGGTCTGCTCATCGGTGAACTGACAGGCCACATACGACGGCACCTTGATCTTGTGCACGAATGTGATCGGCGACAGCGGATCGGCGACGGATGGGACGTAGTGTGAGTTGACGTGGACCTTGGCGACGAGGTTGGCGGCCTCGGGATGCAGCGCCTGGTTGGCCTTGCAGGTCGCGTCGCCCTCCTGGATGCGCTTCAGCGCCCAGGGCTGACCTCCGTTGGCGGAAGCCGGGAGGGCGTCGTGGACGCGCTCCTGTGCCCACGGAAGCGCGAACCCGGTGTTCAGGATCCCGCCGGGGTACAGCGTCGCGGCGGTGTTGTCGATCACCGAAAGCGGCGCGATCGCGGCGAGGCTGGGGGGGTCGGTCGCGGCCACGAACAGCTGGCTGATGCCGCCATAGGAGATGCCGATCATCCCGACCTTGTGATGCAGCACCCAGGGCTGGCGCGCCACCGTCTCGATCACGTCGTAGCCGTCGAGATTCTGGAGCGGCTCGAAGTAGTCAAACGCGCCGCCCGAGCATCCGGTGCCGCGCATGTTCACGTCGACGACCGCGAACCCGAGCAGCGTCGCGATCTGGCTGATCCCGCTCTGCGCTGCGGTCGGATCGGCGTAGCCGTAGCCCGCGTACTCGAAAAGGGTCGGATAAGGACCGTTGCCCGCCGGCCGGCGGACATCGATCGCGAGCTTGGTGCCGTCACGTGTGGTCAGGTAGCCGTAACCGGAGGTCGGGATCCGCTGGTTGTAGATCTTGCTGCTGGGAGGCGCGGAGCGGTCGGGCATCACGGTGACGGCATGGCTGCGCGTGTGGCCGCCGGCCACACGCACTCGATAGCCGGCGCCGGGCTTGACGCCGCGGTAAAGAACCCCGCCGAGCGAACCGGCGCGTTGGATCTCCACGCCCCGACCCCGGCGGTCGAGCAGGACCAGCAGCTGCCCGGGCCTCGCGCCGAGGACGTAGACCTGCTGGACGCTGCCTCGGACCGTGAGCGCCCTGCCGGCCGCCGCCGCGACGCTCGACGCCACCAGCGCCAGCATCATCGCCGCCGCGAGCGCGCCGGCGAGGTGAGCGGTCGTCTTGACGATGTGAGGGCGGATGACGGTCTGAAGGGGTGGGTGGGTCTGACACCCGCGCCGCTCCACACGACGCCGACGCGGCGGGCGCGGCAACTTAGCACGCCACCGGCCCGTCGAGCGCCACTCGCCACCGGCCCGTAGCCGCTGTTGACGAGCTCGGGCAGCACGACCACCTGGGCGCCACTGGCGGCGGCATCGACGATCGCGGCGCGAGCGAGAGCGCGGTTGGCGTCCGCGTCGCCGACGCGGGGGGCAAGCTGGCAGCACGCGACAACGACCTCGTCAGCGCCCGGCATCATCGTCTCGGCGAGAGACCGCGAGCAGCGCCAGCAGGTCGTAGGCGACGGCGGCCGCGTGAAGGGCGGTGACCTGTCCCGGGGAGTCGTATGGGGGCGAGACCTCGACCACGTCGAACCCGGAGAAGGGGATTCCGGCGAGCGCCCGCAGGTAGGCGAGGGCCTCACGGGGATGCAGGCCCGCCACCTCGGGGGTCCCGGTGCCGGGGGCGAACGCGGGATCGAGCACGTCGATGTCGAATGACAGGTACACCGGCCCGTCTCCGATTCGCGCCCGCACGCGTTCGCCGTAGGCGATGGGAGACAGCCGCTGGAGCTCGTCGCCGGGGATCACCTCGAACCCCATCTCCCTCGGCGTCTGGAGGTCAGCCGCCGCGTACAGCGGGCCGCGCATCCCGCTCAGCACCGACCGCGACGGGTCGATCAGCCCCTCCTCGAGGGCCCGCCGGAACGGGGTGCCGTGGAAGTAGCGCTCGCCGTAGTACTGGTCCCAGGTGTCGGCGTGCGCGTCGAGCAGCACGAGCGCGACGGGGCCATGGACGGCCGCCTGGGCGCGCAGCTCGCCGAGGACGATCGAGTGGTCGCCGCCGAGCACGAGCGGGACGATCCCGGCGTCGAGGAGGGGTCGCAGGCCGGCGTCCAACTGCTCGGTCGTGCGCAGCGCGTTGCCGGGCGTGATCGCGATGTCGCCGCCGTCGACGATCGAGAGGGCGCCGAACACGTCGACGTCGAGCACCGGGTGGTAGGGACGCAGCAGCGCCGAGGCCGAACGGATCGCCTCGGGCCCGAACCGGGCCCCGGCTCGGAAGCTGGTCGCGGTGTCGAACGGGACGCCGATCACCGCGGCGTCGACGTCCCCGCGAGGCAGTTCGACGTGCGGGAGCCGGGCGAACGTACGAATGCCCGTGTAGCGCGGTGCAACGCTCGCGTCCGGCGGCGAGAACCGCGGCGCCGGCGCTTCGCCGTCGTTCGATGCAGCGCGGGGTGACACTGTGGGTGACGGTATACGACCGCCGTACGTCGGGCGAGTGGCCGAGGCAGGGATGGCCGCCCGCTACGCCCGGGGCACCGTCACGTGTCGCTCGGAGTGCCCGTCGGGATAACCGGTGAACCAGGCCGACTCGCTTCGCTCGCGGCCCCTGATCGTCCTCACCGTGCACGGCTTGCCCCACAGCAGCGCGACCTGGGCCAGCGTTCCGCGCGCGTACTCCTCGTCGAGCCCGATGCCGGTGTCGCGATGCTCGAGCAGCAGCTCCCCGCGGCCGCGGAAGTCGGCGTCGACGATCTCCACGTGGGGGATCCCCAGCGTCGAATGCTGCGCGATCAGCACCTCCCTGATCTCCTCGGCCTCGCGGGATGAGATGCGGATCCGCCGCGGATCCTGTTCGAGGTGCTGGAAGGCGTACAGCCGGGAGAGCTCGCACACCTTGGGCGTCAGGAACTCACGCAGCAGCGACTCGTCATCGTAGGCGCGCAGCACCACGCGGACCTGCTCGAACGGCTCCACGGCGCCGGCCCAGCTCCACTGCTCGCGCTCCTCGTCGTCGGGATCGGTTGCGATCCGCATCACCTCGCGCAAGATGTTGATCCCGATGTTGTACGGGTTGACGCGTCCGGGATGCGGCTGCATCACGACCGCGTTGAGCTGCTCGTACTCGAGGTAGCGCGCGGTCGGCATGAACAGCCGCTGACAGATCTCTTGGTGGGCGAGCACGGCCGCGCCCTCGTTGAGGATCTTGGTGCGCATCTGGGGCAGGAAGTAGCTCTGCTCGGAGTGCACGATGGAGATCACGTCGCGCTGCCAGTCCTCCAGACCGCGCGCGTGCTTCTCGATGAACGCGAGCAGATCCTGCTGCGGCTCGCGCGGAAAGCGGCTGCGCAGCGCGGTGCGCTGCGCCGCGACGCGCTCGCGGTCGGCGGCGACCTCGTCGGGGAACAGCACGTCGAACGGCTGCGCGCGATGCTCGGGCTCGGGCGCCGGCGCCTTGCGGATCAGCTGCGCCTGGGGCTGGTGGACGGCGATCGCATGGCAGGCGTCGAGAAAGTCCTCGACGCGCTCGCGGCCGTAAGCGCCCATGTAGTCGGCGATCCGCTGTGCGGCGGAGATGACCCGCGACATGATCTCCCGGTCCACCGCGCCGAGCCACTGGTTGTTGTCGAACACGTAGCCATGACCGAGGCAGTGGGCGATCACGAGCGTCTGCGCCACCAGGCTGTTGCCCTGCATCAGGTAGGCGTGGACGGGGCGGGTGTTGAAGATCAGCTCGTAGATCCGCTCCTGACCGCGTCGGTAGCGCCCGTAGGCGTCGTCGAACTGGGCGCCCCAGCGGGCGCTCGAGTACCTGGCGGGCAGGCCGTTGGCCGCGGCGAAGTAGACCTCCTCGGGCGCGACAAGGTGATAGATCACCTCCGGCACGTCGAACCCGAGCTCGTCGGCCGCGATCTGCCGGCAGCGCTCGTCGACGTCCTGGAGATCGGGCAGCGTGTACCCGCTCACCTGACTGCGCCGCTCACCTGACAGCGGCCTCCACGTTGTCCTTGGCAAAGAACTGCTTCAGCGCCGGCCACAGCGCGCGATCGTCGGCGGCCGACGCGAACACGAACCCGTCCAGGTCCGCCGCTTCGCGCTCATACAACGCCGAGAGCTTGTGGGCTCGCGTCAGGCCGCCCGGGTCCACCTCGAGATAGCCCACCAGCGAGCAGACCTGCGCGAGCCCCTGGATCAGCTCGAGCGTGTGCTGGTTGTCAGCCGAGAAGTTGTCGCCGTCGGAGACGTGCAGGACGTACACGTTCCAGTCTCCGGGCGGGTAGCGGCGGCGCATCAGCTCGCCGACCAGCTCAAAGGCCGAGGACACCTTCGTGCCGCCCGACTCGACGCGGTTGAAGAACTCCTCCTCGGTGACCTCGCGGGCCTCGGTCGTGTGGGAGACGAACACGATCTCGGTCTGGTCGTAGCGGCTGCGCAGGAACTGCACGCACCAGTAGAAGAACAGCCGAGCCATCCGCTTGCGGTTGGCGTCCATCGATCCCGAGACGTCCATCGCGAGGATGATCACCGCCCTGCTGCGCGGCTTGGGAATGTCGCGATAGGTCAGGTAGCGCAGGTCGGGCTTCTCGATTCCGCCGAGAGAGACGCGGCCGCGCTTGGCATTGCGCGCGAGGTTCTCGCGCAGCGTGGCCTTCTTGTCGAGCTGCGGCCCCTTGCGCGCAATCTGGTCATAGACGGTCTGCGAGGTATCGATGTCAGCGTCCATCTTGGGCTTGAGCCGCGGCAGCTGGAGCTCGGAGAACAGGAGCTCCTCCACGTCTGCCATGTCGAGCCACACCTCGTAGAGCTCCTCGCCGGGCTCGACTCCGGCATCGCCGCGCCCCGGGGCGTTGCCGGGAGGGCCGAGGACGTCGCCGGGGTCACCGTCGCCCTGGCCTACACCCTGCTGGCGCCCCCGGTCGAAGATGAACTGCCATCGCTTGGTCCCCTTGACCGGTACGCGGACCTTCTTCTCGGGCCCCGAGGCGATGATCTCCTCTTCGCCGATGCGCTGCTTGAGCTGTTCGGTGATCTTCTTGCGCAGGCGGTCTCGGTGATGCAGGGCGTCGCGCCGCCCCGCGTCAGGCGGCAGCCCCGACTCGCCGATGACGGTCATCGCGACGCTTCTCCGTCGGAGCGCCGGGACGGCCTCGTCGCGCGGCTCATCGGTTCAGCAGGTGACCGACGTATTCGAGGAGGTCGCGCGCGGAGTGCTCGTTGTAGCCGCGCTCCTCGATCAGGATCGTCAGCACCTCGTTGAGCCGCTTGGCCTGCTCCTTGTCGGGATTGGTGCGCGACAGCGTGACCTGGACGATGTCCTTGAGCTGGTCGAACAGGTACTCCTCGATCCCGCTGGCCAGGACCGTGTCGGTCTGGTGCGTGAGCGGACGCTCGCCCTTTCGCAACGCGATTCCGATCCGCATGAGCACCCCCTGGCGGAACGTGTCCTTCGCGGACTCGGGTACCGCGGGCTTGACGTTCTCCTCGATCGCGCGCATCAGCTTCTCGTCGGGCTCGCGGTCTTCCTTGGTGATCGCGTCCTGGATGCGGGTGCCCTGGCAGTAGGCCTCGATGTTCGTGAGGTAGTTCTCGAGCAGGCTCTGCGCGTGCTCGGCGAAAGCGGGCACGAAGGCCTTGCGGACCTCGTCCTTGAGACGGCGATCCATCTCCTTGCGGGCATCGATCACGAACGCGCGCAGCTGCTCGCGGGTCTCCCTGGGAACCTCGAGCCGCTCGATGTGCTCGTTCAGCGCGATCAGCGCCATGATCGGGGTCAGGTACTTGCCGGTGTGCTGCTCGTCGCCGGCCTTGGCCGCCGCGCCGGAGAGGACATCGACGATCGCGCGTGGCCCCAGTCCGGTCATCCCCTCGTGCTCGGCCGCGCGCTTGATCTCCGGGATCTGCGCGAGCTTCCAGTCGCCGACCTCCTCGCCGTCATAGAGCTTCATCTTCTCGACGAGACCGAGGTTTTCGTGGGGCTTGAGCCGCGACAGCACCGCCACCATCGCGGCGGCCCGCAGGGCGTAGGGCGCGATGTGCAGATCGTGCCGGGACCCGTAGCCGGTCAGCAGCTTGCTGTAGATCTTCTCCTCGTCGGAGACGCGGACGTTGTAAGGCACCGCCACCGTGACCAGGCGGTCCTTGAGCGCCTCGTTCTTGGGGTCCGCGACGAACGCGCGGAACTCCGCCTCGTTGGTGTGGGCGAGGATCACCGTGTCGGAATCGATGTAGCCGAACTTCGGAACCTTGAACTGCTTCTCCTGGGCCATCGTCAGGAACAGGTTGCGGAACTCCGCCGGGTTCTTGAAGAACTCGACCGCCTCGAACAGCCCGCGATTGGACTTCGAGAACTCGCCGGCCCAGTCGAGCGCCAGCGGGTGGGAATCCGATCCGTGCGTCTCGATCGCCCGGAAGTCAAGGCCGCCGGTGAGCTGCTCCATGCTCATCGACTTGGGGTCGCCGGGCTCAAACGTCCCGATCCCGACGCGCCTTGCCTCCGAGAAGACGATCCGCTCGATCGGGAAGTTCAAGAAATCCCCGTCGAACTCCGTCTCCAGCCGCCAGCGGCAGACCGGGCACAAGCCACCCTCGACGGGCACGCCGGTGTGCTCGCGGGCCTGCTCGCGCAACGAGTCCGGTATCAGGTGCAGCGGCTCCTCGTGCATCGGGCATCCGCCGAGCGCGTAGACGGCGCCGTCGTCGGTGAGGCTCCAGGCCTCCAGTCCCTTCTTCAGCAGCCCGGCAATCGAGCTCTTGGCGCCCCCTGGCGGGCCCCACAGCAGGAGGATGCGTCGTCGGGTCTCGTGGCCCTGGGCCGCCGTCTCGAAGTAACGCACCACGCGATTGAGCGGAACGTCGAGCCCGAAGAGGTCCTGGGAGAAGAAGCTGTAGGAGACCTCGCCGACGTGCAGCCCCTCGGAAACCCCCGCGGTGCGGACCATGTCGTGGATCCGTTGATGCGCGGTCGCCGCGATCGTCGGCCTCTCCGCCACGCGATCGACATACGCGTTGAGCGTGATGACCTCAAGCTGCTCGGTGGAACCCTGCTTCGCAGCGTCCACCAAAGCCTGCTTGAAGTTAGTCACGTCTTGAGTCCCAAACGTCGATCGGCTACCGCCGGTTATGTCTACTACCCGTAAACGAGTTGTATCGACCCGTGACGCAATTTTGCAACGGGCACCGGCGGAACGTGCCGGTTAATTCTGACAGCCTCGGTCTTTGGCCCGGCGGAGTGCGTTGTCCGCGCGCTGGGAGCCAGGCGCCTCAGCCGCGGCGCAGCAGGCGTCCGACGGCGGCCATCATCTCCTCGGTGCGCTCGTCCCGTTGCTCGGGCTGAGCGCCGATCACGCAGGTGTGTGCGTGGCCGTCGAGCAGACCGAGCGCGACCTTGTCGAGGGCCGCCTGGATCGCGGTGATCTGCGTGAGTATGTCGATGCAGTAGCGGTCGTCATCGACCATTTTCGAGATCCCCCGGACCTGGCCCTCGATCCGGGCCAGCCGCTTTTGCAGCTGCTCCTTGCTGGCGCTGTAGCCGCGAACGGGGGTCGGCTCCGTCGCGCCCATCTCGGGCGTCCCGCCCGTGCCTGTCGGTGTCATCTCGGTCGTCCTGCCCGTGCCTGTCGGTGTCATCTCGCTCATCCGGATCAGGCTAGCACATACCCCCCGGCTGTATGCTAGCCTTTCACTGCGGTGATACCCCTGCCCGGTAACTCGATCTCGTGAGCGCGCTCAACACGATCGCCGACGGCCTCGGCAACGCCTTCCTGATGGCCTGGCAGGTGTGGTGGGCGCTGGTGCTGGGGTTTGCGATCTCGGCCATCGTCCAGGCCTGGGTGCCGCGGACCAGGGTCGAGCGCGCGCTCGGCGGCGCCGGAGCGCGACCGGTGGCAGTGGCGACGGGCCTGGGCGCGGCCTCCTCCTCCTGCTCGTATGCGGCGATCGCGATCGCCAAGTCGCTGTTTGCGAAGGGCGCGTCGGCGTCCTGCGCGCTGGCGTTTCAGTTCGCCTCGACGAACCTGGTGGTCGAGCTCGGAGTCGTGATATGGATCCTGCTGGGCTGGCAGTTCACGCTCGCGCAGTTCCTCGGCGGCCTGGTGCTGATCGTCGTCATGGCCACGATGCTGCGGCTGTTCGTCTCAAAGCGCCTTGAGGAGCAGGCGCGCGAACACGCCAGGGAGGCCGAGGCCGGTCACCAGCACCGCTCGGCCGGCGGGCCGTTGAGCATGCGCGAGCGACTGACCTCGACCGCCGCCTGGTCCGACGTCGCCCACAACTTCCGCAACGACTGGTCGATGCTGTGGAAGGAGATCACGATGGGGTTCCTGCTCGCCGGGTTCATCGGCCTGCTTGGCAACGACTTCTTCAACGGACTGTTCATCGGGCATGCCCCGGGCGGCATAAGGCTCGCCGAGAACGTGATCGTCGGCCCGCTGATCGCGGTGCTGAGCTTCGTCTGCTCGATCGGCAACGTCCCCCTGGCGGCGGTCCTGTGGTCCGGTGGGATCAGCTTCGCGGGCGTGATCGCGTTCCTGTTCGCCGACCTGATCGTGATCCCGATCGTGCTGATCTACCGCAAGTACTACGGAGGCCGCTACGCCGCACGGATTGTCGCGTTGATGCTGGTGGCGATGATCGTCGCCGCCCTGGCGATCGACGGCGTGTTCAGCGCCCTGCACCTGATCCCCGGCACCCGGCCCGCCCGCTCGGACATCTTCAGCTCGGTCAAGGTCGACTACAAGCTGTTCTTGAACGTCCTCGGATTCGCGATCTTCGCGGCGCTGCTGGGCCTGACCATTCGCCGAGGCGCGACGGACCCTGTCTGCGGGATGAAGGTCGACCGGGCCACAGCGGTGCGCCAGCGCGCGCCGGATGGCACCGTGTTCTTCTGCTCGGAGGATTGCCGCGACGCCTACGTGCGACCTCAGGCCGACGCCTCGGCGGTCTCGGCGGCCTCGCCGGTCTCGGCGACGGCCGGATACTCGTAGAACCCCCGGCCGGTCTTGCGGCCGTGGTGGCCGGACACGACCATCCGCTTCATCAGCGGTGGCGGCGCGTACTCGGGGCGCTTGAACTCCTCGTAGAGCGAATCGCAGACCGCGTAGAGCACGTCGAGCCCGATGAAGTCACACAGCGTCAGCGGCCCCATGGGGTGTCCGCAGCCGAGCCTCATGCCGGTGTCGATGTCCTCGCGTGTGGCGAAGCCATCCTCGTACATCCGCACGGCAGCCATCAGGTAAGGGACCAGCAGCATGTTGACGATGAAGCCCGAGCGGTCCTTGGTTCGGATCGGGTGCTTGCCGATCTCATTCGCGAACGCCTCGGCGGCGGTCACGGTGTCGGGCGCGGTGTCGATCGCGGTTACGACCTCGACCAGCTTCATCACCGGCACCGGCGAGAAGAAGTGCAGGCCGAGGACCCGCTCCGGGCGGGAGGTGCACGCCGCGAGCTCCGCGATCGGAATCGAGGAGGTGTTCGAGGCCAAAAACCGCGCGTCGGGCAGTTCCGCGCCGAGCCGGCCGAACACCTCGGACTTGATCCGGACGTCCTCGGTGATCGCCTCGATCACCGCGTCGGCGCCGCCCAGATCCTCAAGCCGGGTCGTATAGAGCACGCGGTCGATCAGGTGCTCGCCCTCGTCTCGCTCGAGCTTGCCCCGCTCCACCGCCCTGCCGACCGACGCGAGCAGGCTCCGGCGGGAGCGCTCGAACGGCTTTGAATCGGGCTCGTACACGACCACGTGCTTGCCCGCGGCCGCAGCCGATTCGGCGATCCCGGAGCCCATGAAGCCGGCGCCGACCACACCGATCACTGAGACGCTCATCCGGATACCTCCTTGGGCCTAGGTTGCTCTGCAGAGCATCATCACAAAAGCCGTGGTCGGGGTTGAAGTGGGGCAGGTCGGCCATGCCTTCGTAGAGCTTGGATCGCACGGTGCTGCGCATCCGCTACGACGATACGCGCCGGCGCATGGGTATGCGGTACGCGTTTACCGGTCCGCGGTACGCGTTTACCGGTCCGCCCTCGCGCCATAGCGAGCGATCAACTTGCGATAGACCCCGAACGCCGGCTTGGGAGAGTAGTTGTCGCGCAGCAGCCCGAAGTAGGACTGGAAGTTCGGTCCGTGCGAGTCGTTGTCGCGCAGGTCGAACCAGTTGAAGTCGGTGATGTTGTAAGTGCCCCGATAGCCCACCGCGGTGCGAACGAACGCCGACAGCGCCCGCGCCTGGGCGGCCTCGTTCGGCCGCCCCGGACCGGTCGGGTAGCCGGTCTCCTCGATCCGGATGGGCGTCGACCTCGCAAATCCGGCCTTGGGCATGTAGCACTTGCGCAACTGCGCGACCCCCTCGAGCCAGGCGTCGCCGAGGTTCTTGATCGGCGGCGAGTCGGGCAGCAGGATTCCCGGGGTGAACGTACCGGGGTAGATGTCGATCCCGACGTAATCGGTCGCGCGTCGCAGCGCCCTGCCGCCCAGCTTCCCGAGGTCGTCCCAGAACTGCGCGTCCTTCTTGAAGTCGGCGTTGCGCCACGCGTAGTTGAAGCCGATCTTCTGCCAGCGATAGCCCAGGCGAACCGACTCGCGCTTGGCGGTGATGACCCCCCGCACCAACGCGCGAACGGCGTTGCGGTAGTAGCCGTCGGAGGTGTTGGGCGAGAAGTCCAGGTTGACCTCGTTGGTGATCTGCAGCGCGGTCACCCTCCTGTTGGGCCCGAACGCACGCACGACCTTGCGCACGAACGTCAACCATTTGGCGATCTTGCCGTTGTCGCACACCGCGGGGTGGTAGCGGACCTGCACTTCCACGTTGATCCCCTGCCGGGTGAACCGATCGGCGAGTCGTCGGTATTCGGCGATGCCCTTCGCGCCGTCGGACATGAACAGCCGGTTCAGCCGTACCGAGAGGTACCGATGGCCCTTGAGGCTGGCCAGCGCGCCGTCGCGCTTGCTCAGGTTCTGGGGGACCAGCGGCGTCGCGTTGGCGATCCCTCCCTCGCCGGCGGGCAACGGACCGATCCCGAAGCGTAGGGGCGGTCCGCCCCGCATCGGATCGTTGGCGTAACTCTGCAGGCACAACGGGTCGGGGTGGCGAGGCGGTCCGGTCTTCGACGGCGGGATCACGCCCGCGAGGTCCCACGGGATCGCGGCGGCGGGTCCCGCCGTCACCAGGAACAGGAGCGCCGCGACGGCGGTGGTCTTTGCCGGCGATGCCACGGGAGCCACGATAGCCCGGACTCGAAACCGACTCGGACTGTTTCACCGGCTACGCCCGAGGGACTGCCCCGTTCACCGCCTGTCCATCGCGGGTAGACGCTGCCTATGGCACAAGACGCACCAGACACACCAGCCGCGTCGGCGGCTACACGTCCGACCACGCAGAGGCAACCCGCGACCGGCGCCCCCGGTAGGCCGATGCGGTTGCCGCGCACAACCGGCGCCCTCAGCGGAATCCTGATCATCGTGCTCGGGCTCTGGGGGGCTCTGATCCCGTTCATCGGGCCCTACTTCCACTACGCCTTTGGCAGTTACAACACGTGGCACTACACGACCAACCGGCTGTGGCTGAATATCGTGCCGGGCGTTGTCGCGGTGATCGGTGGGCTGATGCTGTTGAACAGCTCCCGTCGCTCGAGTGGCCTACTCGGTGGCTGGCTGGCGGTGGCCGCGGGTGCCTGGTTCGCAATAGGGCCGGCCGTCAGCTTGTGGTGGCACCCCGCCGGAAACCCGATCGGCGCGCCGACCGGCGGCCACGTCCGTCAGGCGGTTGAACAGCTTGGCTACTTTTACGCGCTGGGCGTCGCGATCACCTTGCTGGCGGCATTCGCGATGGGGCGCTTCGTGTCCCGGCCGCGCGTGGCCGAGGAGCCGTTCGTCGCGGCGGGCGCTGCCAGCGGCGAGGCGGCCGAGCGCGGCGGACGCCGCGGGCTGTTCCGCCGGCGCCGGGCCGTCGCAGCCTGACGGTTCGCGGCCCAGCGCCCGGTCCCCGTGGCCCAGCGCCCGGTCCCCGCGCCCCGGGGGCGGCCCCAGCGTCCCTGTCCCCGTGGCCCAGCGCCCGGTCCCGCACCCCGGAATCGTGCCTCGCCCGCCGCCGGGGGAAACTTCCGCCGGTGGACAACCCGCAGATCGCCGACAACCTCGACGCGCTGGCCTCGTTGCTCGAGCTCGTCGACACCAACCCCTACACGGCGCGCGCGTATCGCCGCGCCGCCGAAACGATTCGCGGCGCTCCTCTGCCCGTCGCCGCGCTCGTCCGGTCCGGACGCGTGCGAGAGCTCCGCGGGATCGGGCCGGGAATCGAGGCGCGCCTACGCGAGCTGGTCGAGACCGGCGAGATCGCCGAGCTTCGGGAGCTCGAGCGCGAGCTTGCGCCCGATCTCGTCGGGCTGGGCCGCTACCTCGGGCTGAGCGCGCGACGCTCGATCGAGCTCGCCCGGGCACTCGGCATCCGCACCGGTGACGAGCTCCGCGAGGCCGCTGCCGAGGGTCGGCTGCGAAACGTGCCGGGGATCGGACCGAAGACCGAGGCGCGGCTGCTGCAAGCCCTAGCCCGTGAGGACGAGCCGCGACCGCGCCAGGGACTTCTGCTCAACCGCGCCTGCGAGCTGGTGGGAGGGATCGCGGCCGCCCTGGGCGGGGAGGCCGCGGGCGATGTGCGCCGCTGGCGTGACTCCTGCGAGCTGCTGGCCGTCGTCTGCGACACGCCGGATCCGGGGTCGGTGCTGGACCGTTTCGGCGCCCTGCCGCAGATCGTCTCGCTGATCGAGCGGACCGAGGATCGCGCGGTGGGGGTGACGGTCGAGGGCGTGCCGGTCGAGCTCGTCGCCGTCCAGCCCCATCGATTCGGGACGGCGCTCGTGCGCGCGACCGGCTCCCCGGCGTATGTCTCGGCGCTCGAGCCGCTACCGGACGCGCCCGACGAGCGAGCGGTCTACGCGGCGCTCCGCCTCCCGTGGTGTCCGCCCGAGCTGCGGGAGGACCCCTTTCGCGGCGAGCCGCCGGCGCTCCTCGCGATCGAGGAGATCCGCGGCGACCTCCACTGCCACACGACGTGGTCGGACGGGAGGGCGACCGTCGACGAGATGTCCCGCGCCGCCCGGGAGCGCGGCTATGACTATCTCGCGATCTGCGACCACACGCCCGCCGTCGGGGCCGTCCGCGGGCTCTCCGCCGACCAGGTCCGCCGCCAGGGCGAGGAGATCGCCGCCGCGAACGAGCTGCTGGCGCCGTTTCGTGTTCTGCGAGGCATCGAGTGCGACATCCTGCCCGACGGGCGGCTTGACCTGCCCGACGAGATCCTCGCCGAGCTCGACTGGGTTCAGGCGAGCGTGCACGGCGGGCAGCGCATGCCGCCGCGGGAGATGACAAGGCGCGTCGAGGCGGCGCTCCGCAACCCGTACGTAAGCTGTCTCAGCCATCCCAAGGGCCGCTACATCAACCGCCGGCCCGAGAACGCCCTCGACCTCGAGCGCGTGTTCGAGGTCGCGTTGGAGGAACGCATCGCGGTCGAGGTCAACGGCCTCCCCGACCGCCTCGACCTCCGCGCCGAGCACGTCCGCGACGCGCTCAGAGCCGGCGTTCAAATCGTCTGCTCGACCGATGCGCACTCGATCCGCGGCCTCGACAACATGGTGTTCTCGGTCGCGACGGCGCGACGCGGCTGGGCCACGCCCGCGGCGGTCGTCAACACCCGGCCGTTGCCGGCGATCCTCGAGATGCGCCGGGCGGCTCGCTAGCTCGATCGCACGCTGGGGCTGCTGCCGGTCAGCTGCGCCGACGGCATCCTGCTCGTGCTGACGGTGACGCCGGGGAGCTCGAGTTCCAAGCGGGCTCCGCCCTGGGAGCCGGCGCCGGCACGGGCCGAGCCGTGGTGCGCCTCTGCGATCGCCCGCACGATCGCGAGACCCAGGCCGGTGCCCCCGGCGGATCGGCTTCGCGAAGCGTCAGTGCGATGGAAGCGTTCGAACACCCGGTCGCGTTCGGCGGGCGCGATTCCGGGTCCGTCGTCGATGACGGAGAACCGGATCGTGCCCGGACCGGTGAGGGCCGGCTCGAGACGGACCAGTCCGTCCGGTTCACCGGTGTGCTCGATCGCGTTGCCGGCGAGGTTTCGAAGCGCCTGGGCAAGCCTGTCGGGATCGGCCATCAATTCCACGTGCGGAACTTCGCCGAGCTGGAAGTCACGAGCGGCCGTCAGGCTGAGGCCGTCCCACAGCTCCGGGATGAAGGTCGCCAAGTCGATCGGCCGGACGCGCAGGAAGTCGCTTCGCTCAGATTGAGCGAGCAGCAGTAGATCCTCCACCAGTCGGGCAACCCGAGAGATCTCCGCCTGAAGCAGGCGCTCGACGCGCACCAGCTCCTCGCGCTCCGGGTTGGGATCGGCCGCCAGCACCTCGAGCTGGCCGCGCATCACCGTCAGCGGCGTCCGCAGCTCGTGTGACGCGTCGGCGATGAACTCCCGCTGCGCCTCGAACGCACCCTCGAGCCGGTCGAGCATGTGGTTGAAGGCGTCGGCCAACACGCGAACCTCGCTGGTCGAGGCGCGGTCCGCTTCCATCCGTGGTCTCAGATCGCCTGCATCGACGCGCGCGGCCAAGCCGGCGAGACGCCGCAGTGGCGCCGACACCCGACCGCCGACCAGATACGAGGCCGCCAGCGCGAGCACCAGCGTGATCGCCCCGGCGAGCGCGAACGAGCGGGCGACGCCGGCTTGGGCTCGAGACACCGTCGTCAGCGGCTCGCCTGCGCCGATGAACGCGCTGCCGCCGGCCACCGGGATGCGGAGCTCATACAGCCGCACATCACCGACGTCCGGGGCCGGCTTGGTCGAGTAGCCGGGATTTGCACCGAGCAGCCGCCGCCCCACCGCGTTCTCCTGCACCTGGCTCGCGGCAGATTCGCCGTCGTCCGGGAAGGCGGCGCCGAACAGCTCCGGATGGTTGCTGGCCGCTCCGACGCCCGGGATCAGCACGAACAAGAGGGTGGACGCCTTGCTGTAGGGCTGGGCGTTCGCGTAGGCTCGCGCCGAATTGAGCACCGCCGAAGGCGAGGCGTCGCCACGGCCGGCCAGGGCATGCCCAAAGTCCACCGCAGCTCCCCGAACGTCGCGGTTGACGTCGGATCGGAGCTGGGTTCCCGTCTCGGCATAGACGACGGCGAAGATCACCGCCAGACAGACGATGATGACGGCGGCGACCCAGGCCATCAGCCGGGCGCGCGTGCTCTCGAGCCACTGTGAGCCGCCCCTCACGGGCCGTCGTCCTCGAAGCGGAAGCCGACCGACCGGATCGTCGTGATTGGCGCGGTTCGGTCGTCTCTTGCCAATTTCCGGCGAAGGTAGCCGATGTAGACATCGACGATGTTCGTCGTCGGGTCGTGGTCGTATCCCCACACCGCTCGCAGGATCTGCTCGCGCGACAGAACCTGTCCGCGGTTTCGCACCAGGTAGACGAGCAGCTCGAACTCGGTCGTCGACAGATAGACCGGCTCGCCGTTCAGGCTCACGTCGCGCGAGAGCAGGTTGATCTGAAGCGCGCCGGCCTTGACGACGACGCCCGGGTCCCGAGCGACCGAGCGAAGCTGCGCTCGGATCCGTGCGGCCAGCTCGGCGACGGAGAACGGCTTGACGATGTAGTCGATCGCGCCCGCTTCCAGTCCCTGGATCCGGTCTTCGATCTCGCCCTTGGCGGTCAGCACGATCACAGGCAGGGCGGGACGGCGTTCGTGCAGCACCCTCAGCACCTCGGACCCCGAAAGCCGTGGCAGCATCAAATCGAGAACCACGAGCTCGACTTCGGGATCGAGCCCCCGGGCCAGGCCGGCTTCACCGTCGGACGCCGAGACCACGTCCAGCCCACGCCCACGCAGACCACGTTCCACGAAGTCGACGATCCCCGGCTCATCCTCCACGACGAGGATCATGGATCGATCATAGGACGCCGCGCACAGTCATGGAATCCAGTCCAAGAGCTTTCTCATCGCCGGGTGACCGCCGCTTAAGCGAGCACGCCGACACTCCCCCCGTGGCGGTTACCGAGCGCATCGAGCGCGGAAGCCAGGACGGCCGGCTCGGGGCCCTGTTCGGCGGCGGCACCGACGGCAACGAACAGCTCACGGCGATCGCCGGAGCGCTGCTGCTCGTCCTGTTCGCGGTGCTCGGGGTGACAATCATCCGTATCGGCCAGTTGCTGTGGTTGCACCTGTTCCTCGGCCTGCTGCTGATCGGACCGGTCGCGCTCAAGCTCGCCAGCACCGGCTACAGGTTCGTCCGCTATTACTTGGCGTCTCCCGCCTACCGGCGCAAGGGCCCTCCTCACCCGGCGCTACGCGGCGTTGCACCGCTCGTCGTCGCGTCGACCTTGGCGGTGTTCGCGACCGGCGTGCTGCTGCTGGTCGACGGTCCCGGCTCGCGCGACCGCTTTCTGCTCTGGCACAAGGTCACCTTCTTCATCTGGATCGCGGCGATGGCGCCGCACGTGCTCGGTCACCTCGCCGAGCTGGCCCGATCGCTGGGGCGCAGGCGACCTGACGACGCGCTCGAGGGCGGCGCCGCCGGTCGCGCCGGGCGCGCGACCGCCCTCGCGGCCGCGCTCGTCGCCGGTGGGATATTGGCGGTCGTGCTGCTGCCCGACTTTGCCGCTTGGACCTCTGGCGGCTTCCACCTGCACCACCACGGATGATGACCGCACCTACATCTGCGGACCGGGCGCGATGCAAGGACGGACGATCGTCTGCTCGCCGCCCGCGCGGAGACCACCCCGGGGTGGCTCTCGTTGACCACCCCGGGGCGGACCTCCTTGCTATCCGGAACGGACCTCCGTGACGCCATCGGGGTAGCGACCCTCCACGGGCCGACCCGCTCCGGGCGCGCGTGCCCCTGCGCGCCCGTCCGGATAGCGATCCCCCACACCCGCCGCCGGTGGCGCAGCCACGGCCCTGCGCCGGCGTGGAACAAGCGTGTTGAAGAGCAGGATCGCCGCGGCCGCGCCCCAGGCGATCTCGGTCCAGCCGTTGGCCGCAGCCATGCCCAGGACGTTCCCGCTGATTGCCGCGATCACCGCCGCGGCTCCGAGCCCGACACCGACAATCAGGCTCATCGTCTTCGCGAGCAGATGCTCAGCGGCGCCGAACAGCAGCAGACCTCCGGCCACCGCCGTCAGCATCCCGGTCCAGCCATTGGCTCCGAAGATGCCGAACACCTTGCCGTCAACCGGAGCGTCGCCGTTTGGGAAGTTCGAGAACTTGGGGAAATTGTGCTGCTTGTACAGGAAGTAGAGACCGGCGGCGAGCAGGATCGTGCCCAGGATCAGAGCCGGCCCGCGGGCGAGGCTCACCCCCGTCTCGGTCCGCGTCCCGCCCACGTCACGGGTTTGCGTAACAGCCATCGAAGCCTCCTACTACGTCGCCAGCAGTCGCTGGAAGAAAGACCGATAGCGCTGCAGCGCGACCCGTAGGTCTTCGGTCGAGATGTCCTCGCCGCGGCCCCACTGCGCCTCGAGCCGCTCGCGTTCCTGCGCGAAGCTCTCGGCGAGCTTCTGCATGAGGTTGGCGACCAGTCCGTCCGCATCCTCGACGGCGCCCCGAGGCTCGTCGACAAACCGCGTCTGAACCTCCTCCCAGCGATCCTGGAACGTGGCCGTGAGATCGGCGGGAAGCAGCGGCGCGTTGGAAGCCGGAGCACGATCCGCCGTGCCGGCCGGCGACGCCGGACTGGCGCCTTGGCCGGGGTTGCCAGCTTGGTCGGGACTGCCGGCTTGGTCGGGACTGCCGACTTGGTTGGCTTGTGGGGCGTTTGCCCCGGACTTACCGTCACCCGCCGGTGTCCCCGCGTCTGGGTCTTCCGCCGACCGCTCTCGAGTGTCATCGATCGGCATGGATGTATCGCCAGAAGCCGGAGCCAAACGTGTCTCACCGGCTGTCGAAGCCGACCCTGTCTCACCTGAACTCAGATCGGACCGTATTGCACCAGCGGTCTCGCCGTCCCGTCCCGGAGAATCCGGGACGGTGGGGTCGACTGTCGCCGGGGCGGTGGGGTCGGCTGTCGCCGCCTCGCGGGGTGAGGCTGCCGCTCCCTCGTCCTGGGAAACCGCCACTCCCTCATTCGGTGAGGCAAGATCGCGAGTACTCAGCGCCTCTTCGTTACGCTCGATCATCCGTCAACCCCTCCTCGTCGTTTCGTGTTGCGTTGATCTTTGACCGTCTTGTGCCGACGCACTGTCACCGGGCGCGAGCAGGTCGTCGAACAAGGCCCGGAAATGAACCATCGACAGGCGCAGTTGCTCAGTGGTGGCCCTTCCGTTTTGAGCCCGAATCGAAATCGAGTTGGCCGCGCGGTAGTTCTCGACGACATCCGGATGCTCCACCGAGATGTCAGCCGCCCGCTGCTCGAAGTCGTCGTCGACGGGATAGCCGCGGTCGTGCATTACCTGCTGCACGAGTACGTGGGCCTCGCCCACGGCCGCCGTCGGCTCATCGACAAACAGCCGCTGCGCTCCCTTCCAACGCTCGAGGTAGCGCTCGCGGGCGGCCGGCTCCAATGGTCGGATCTCGAACTTGTCCAGACGTCGGCGCCGGTCGAGCAGCTCCCGCTCGGCCGAACGCCGATCGCCCCGCTCTTCGACGACGCGGTTGTACTCGGGCCCGAAATTCTCCTTCAGCCGGCGTGACCGCTGCTGGCGCGCAACGAGCAATGCGATGACCACCAGCAGCACGACGATGACAGCCAGAAGCACCCAAATCATGGGTCTTCGCTCCTTTCACTCCCTGCTAACAGGGGATCGACAGTCCCGGTGAGTCACCCTATCCCCGCGGCTGGCGCCGTGAACCGAGGACGGTCTTCACGCGCACGTACGCATCCGGACTCCCGCCGGACGGCGGCGGGACGCGATCCTACGTGGCGCGGGTAGGCGCCCGACCCGAGCCTGCGCAGCGGGGCCCGGCGACCCACCACGAGCTTGCGCGGGGCGGGGCCCGGCGACCGGCCTCGAGCCCCTGGAGGGCGGCCCGAATTGTCGCATTCCGGGACGCTCGGGGGTAGTGTCACCAGGGTGGACAGCGGTCGACAGCGAGCAGGGAGGACGGTCCGATGGCGTCGGTGACCGATCTGATCAGCATCGTCGATGCCGATCCCGATCTCGCCGATCTCCTCAGCGAAGCCGAGCTGCCGCGCGCCCGTCGTGGGGCGCTGACGCGTGAACGTCGCCTCTCGCCCGGAGATTGGGATGTGTCCGCCGCGATCGAGCCCGACAAGCATCATCGCGGCTTTCTGCTGATCGACGGGCTCCTGTCGCGGCAGGTCAACGTGCTCGGCCGCGAATGCGTCGAGCTGCTCGGCGCCGGCGACGTCCTGCGCCCCTGGCAGTGGGACACCGAGGGCTCGCATGTTCACGCCGAGGTGGGTTGGGTCGTGCTCGAGCCGACTCGGCTGGCGGTGCTCGACCATGGGCTGGTGGAGCGCATGAACCCGTGGCCCGAGCTGGGCTTGGAACTATTCGCTCGGGGCACGCGGCGGGCACATCATCTGGCGGTCGCGCTCGCGATCGCCCATCACCAGCGCGTCGACGATCGGCTCGTCCTGACCCTGTGGCACCTGGCCGAGCGCTGGGGACGGGTTGGGCCGGAGGGTGTCGCTGTGCCGCTGCCGCTGCCTCATCAGCGCTTGGCCGATCTGGTCGGAGCGCATCGTCCCGCCGTCACCAAGGCGATGGGGGAGCTGGCTCGGTCGGGAACGCTGAGCCGGCGAGACGACGGCGTCTGGATGCTCCATGGAGCGCCGCCCGCCGCGCTGCGACATCACCGGCTGGTCGCCGCGATGACCTGAGTCTGGCGACGGCGCGGTCAGCCCGCCGAGGAAGCGGGCTGACCGCATGACCGTCGCGCCCCCAAGCGCTCAGAAGCGCACGGCGCTGCGGCTGGCGACCAACGCGAGCACCGCCAGCAGCGCGATCAGGAACAGCAGCGGGTGGACGGCAATGCCGCCGACGACCGCGAGAATCAGGAGAATCACCGCAACAGCGAGCAGCATGGATACCTCCGAGTCGGGTTTACGGATGTATCCCCAAAGGCCCTCGCCGGGCACTGCCGGATGTCTGGGGCCGGACGTCTGTACGCGGACACTGGCCCGGCACGCCGGACCGAGGGCGCCGCGCGCGGGATCGAAAGGCGCCGCGCGCGGGAGCGCGAAAGCGACTCCACCCACGACAACCAAACGCTTGTTAGGTCTTGCGCGCGATCAGCGTCAGCCCGTAGACGATGATGCCGGTGGCCAGCAGCACTCCCACGGCCGCGAGCACCACGTACGCCGCCGCGACAACGTTGTGGTTGTCACGCCGCTTGTCGGCGGCGCGGACGGCGCCGAGAACGGTGGTCGCGAAGATCACCGCGACCGTGATGCTCGCCAGCAGCGAGGAATAGAGCATCTTGAGCAACGCTGCGGTGTCGATCGCGGCCGGGGTCATGACGTGGTCGGTGCGGGGATCGCCTGTTGCAGGCGCCGCGTGAACGTGACCGCCAGCGCCACGAGCATGACTACAGTGACCACGATCGGGCCGATCGCTCCGGTCCCGAACAGTCGTGTGACCGCATAGGTCACAGCGCCGAGGATCCCCGCCGCGGGGAGCGTCAGGACCCAGGCGCCGACGATGTTTCCGGCGACGCCCCATCGCACGGCGGAGAACCGCTTGGCCGCGCCGGCGCCCATGATCCCACCGGAGATCACGTGGGTCGTGGAAAGTGGATAGCCGACGCTCGAGGCTGCCAGGATCACCGCCGCGCCTGCGCCCTGCGCCGCGAATCCCTGGGCCGGGTCCATGTTGATGATCCGGGTGCCGAGCGTCCTGATGATTCGCCACCCGCCCGTGAACGTGCCGAGCGAGATCGCGCTCGCCGCCGAGATCACGACCCAGTCCGGAACGTGGAAGTTGCTGGCCGCGATGTCGCCGTTGGCGATCAGCGCGAGCGTGATCACGCCCATCGTCTTCTGGGCGTCGTTGGTTCCGTGGGAGAGCGCGAGCAGACCGCCGGAGGCAACCTCGCCCAACCGAAATCCGCGGGCGACGGGGCCGGGGCGCAGCTTCCCGACGATCCGGTAGATCAGAAGGATCGATGCTCCGGCCGCGGCGAATGCGACCACCGGCGCGATGATCGCCGGAACGATCAGGTTGCCGACCAGACCGCCCCCGTTGACCGCCGAGAATCCCTGTGCGGCCACCACCGAGCCGACCAGGCCACCGATCAGCGCATGTGACGAGCTCGACGGCAGCCCGTAGGACCACGTGACCACGTTCCAGGCGATCGCGCCAACGAGCCCGGCGAACACAACGGTGGTGGTTACCGCATCCGTGTCGACGAACCCTTTACCGATCGTCGCCGCGACCTTGAGCGAGATGAACGCGCCCGCGAAGTTCAGCAGCGATGCCAGCGCCACGGCCTGTTTGGGACCGATCGCCCGGGTCGAGATCGAGGTCGCGACGACGTTGGCGGTGTCGTGAAACCCGTTGGTGAAATCGAACGCCAGCGCCGTGCCGACGACGATGACGAGGATGATGTCGCCGCTCATCTCATGCGTTCTTGATCACGATTCCCTCGAGCACAAACGCCGCGCGCTCGGTGGCGTCGATCGCGTTCTCGAGCATCTCGAAGATGTCCTTCCAGCGGATCACGACCATCGGGTCGATCCCGCCTTCGAACAGCGACGCGATCGCCCCGCGCACGATGCGATCGCCTTCGTTCTCCAGCCGATGCACCTCGACCGTGTGCTTGCTGATGCTCTTGAACTCGCGCACCAGCGGGATCGCCCAGTCCAGCTCACGGGTGGCGTCGACGAGCACGTTGGCCAGCGCCTGCGCCTGCGCCATGGGCGCCTCGACGCGGTAGAGGCCCAGGTAGTCGGCGACCTCCTCGATGAAGTCGACGATGTCGTCCAGCGCCGAGCTCAGCCGCAAGATGTCTTGGCGGTCGATCGGCGTCACGACGCTCTGATTGATTCGTCTGATCAATTCGTGGGTCAGCCGGTCGCCGTCCTGCTCACAGACCAAGATGTCCCGCGCCAACAGCTGGCTCTCCGGGTATCCGGCGAGGAGCTCGTCCAGAAGCGTCGCCGCCCGAACGGCGTTGGCGCCGGCACGCTCGAAAAGATCGAAGAACTCCCTGTCGCTGCCGCGAAGCAGCTGTCCGATCGACGCCATCGCGCTCAGCGGACCGGTGGCCGCTTCGTCGTCGGTCTCATTCGCCCCGGCCGGGCCCGGGCTGCCGGCCCCAGCTCGAACGGCCCTGTCCCGTGCGGTAAGCGACTTGTGAAAGACACCTCGTCTGACTCTACCCGCGGCGTGGGCGGGATCACTGCCCGAGCCACGAACCGCGGGGTGATCAGATGGTCCGCGCCCGTCATGCGAGCGAGTCCTTCGCCCAGGATCAGTGCATCGTCAGCCGGCGCTACGCGAGTGGGATCTCCGCTCGCACGGTTGTGCCGCGGCCCGGCGGGCTGGAGATCGTGAGGCGTCCGCCCAGTGCCTCGACTCGGTCGGCGAGCCCGCGCAGCCCCGAGCCGCCGCCGGCGGTGGTGGCGCCGCCGATGCCGTCGTCGGCGATCTCGACGGTGAGGCTCACGTCGTTGCAGGAGGCGATGACTCGGATCGCGCTGCCGTGGGAGTGTTTGGCGGCGTTGGTCAGCGCCTCGCTGGCCAGGAAGTAGGCGGCACTTTCGATCTGGTCGGGGAGGCGCCGATCGAGTGCCACGTGAAGACGTGTCGGGAGCGCCGCGCGGCCGCACAGCTCGTCGAGCGCCGCCGGGAGCCCGCGCTCGACGAGCAATGCGGGGGTGATGCCGTGGGTCAGTTCACGCAGCTCCGCGAGCGCCAGCGCGAGCGCCTCGCGCGACTCGCGTACAAGGGGTCTCGCCGTGGCAGCCTGTGCCGGCAGCCTGTTCTCGAGCAGGCCGAGCGACATCGCGATCGAGACGAGCCGCTGCTGGGTACCGTCGTGCAGATCGCGCTCGATCCGCCGCCGCTCGGCGTCGGTCGCCTCGACCAGTCGCGCGCGCGACGCCTGCAGCTCGATCAGCCGGGCGCGCAGCTCGGCCTGCAACCGCTCGTTCTCGAGCGCCAGGCTTGCGGCCGCGCAGACCGAGTGCACCAGCTCGGCGTTGTGCTCCAGCACGGGATCGTGCACCAGCGCCGCGATCGGCTGCCCGTCGCGCTCGACGAACGTCGAGCGCCGCCCGCTGTCGTCCTCCGGCAGCTTGACCACCCCACCGTCGCCGTCGACGTAGCACTGCTCGGCGCCGAACCAATAGGCGAGCTCGAGTGACGGGTCACCGAGCGCCCGGGCGAGCGCCTCGCGAAGGTCGATGGCGGAGCTCGGTCCGCCGAGCTCGACCACGAGCCCCGCGACCATGCCGCGCGCAAGCCGCCGCTGAAGGAACACGAACAAGACCGCGACCGGCACGGTCGCCATCACTGTGAAGTACACGTTCGCGGGAAGCGCGCCCAGCGGATCGCCGAGCAGGTCGAAGACGACGCTCCAGCAAAGCGCCGCGAGCGTGGCGCAGCCCGCCAGCAGCACCGGAGCGACAGCGCGTCGCAGGGCCGAGCTCGCTCGCGTCCAGCGCCGTATGAGCACGGCGATGATCGTCACTATGAGCACCGCTCCCACCAGGCGCTGGAGCCCCAGCAAGTTCAGAGCCTTGTGATTGTCGTGCACCACCTGGAGCAGGTTGTTCGAGCAGCCGGTGCAGCGCAGCCCCGCCTTGTTGCCGTCGAGCATTGCCAGCAGCTGGAGGCCGACCGCGACGGTCCCCCCGCCCACCACCAGCCACCGGTCCAGGCGCTGCTCCAACCGGCCGGACGGGAATGAGAGGAGCAGCCAGACCAACCCGACGATCCATAACGACTGCACCGCCAGTCCAATCGTGTTCAGCCACGGTGGCGATGCCTCGATCAGCTGTGCAGCAAACCAGGCAAAGCCGGTGAACACCATGATCGGGCCGAGGCGGTTCTCAGGCCGAGCTCGCCAGGACGCAAGGCCACAGCCCAGGAGCGAGGCGCCCACCAGCACCTCGAGCACCGCGCCGGGCTCGGTCGGGCGCCCAGGTGGCTGGTGCGCCGCCAGCCACACCGCACCGGCGCCCGCCAGCACGCCGGCAGCCCCAGCGACCGACAGCCTTACCTTCATTGCAGAGGATCCTCGCGTCAATCGACCACTCACACCAAGCCTCCATATCCTCCTCGCCGGCGCGACGTGCCGCAACAACTCAGATCGCAGCGTGCCGAGGATTGGCACTCGTCGCCCTTCGTCACTCGGCCGCGATCGCGGCCAACACGTCGAGTTTGGCGGCGCGGCGGGCCGGGCAGGTGGCGGCGGCAAGGCCGAGCAGGGCGGACAGGACCAGGAACGCGACGAGACTGGGGAACGGGATCGTGATCGTGGAGACACCGTTTTGCCGCGGCGGAGGTTGCAGAGCAAGTGCGCCGCTCTTGTGTTCGCGAGCTCGTCGGAACCGCCATCGCGAACGCGGGACCACGTGGTCTCCGGAGTCGGCGCCGGGCAGGCCGCAGATCCAGCAGATGCCATGGTCGCGCGCGATCGCTCGAGCTCGCTGCCGGCGCCACTGTCGGGTGCTGCCGGGCCGTTGCTTGGGTCGCTGGTGCTCGAGGCAGCGGCCGTCGCGGACGGCGTCGTTCGGGCATCCAGAGACCGAGCAGATCGTCGTCATCGAGATGATGATTGCGCGACCGGCCCGCGGGGACCTACGTACTGATCAGCTCAGCTGTAGCGACCTCGCCGACCTTCTCGAGATCGCCGATCGTGAGCGTCGGGGTTGGCTTGCCTGGCTTGGCGAGCCAGAGCGCGGCGCCCTCGGTGAGGCTGTCGAGCAGCTCGCCGAACGTGTCGCCCGTCGCGAACACGCCCGGCATTTCCTCAACGGTTGCCCAATACGCGCCGTCCTCCTGAACAACACGCACATGTACTCGCTCTTGAGTTCGACGCTGATCCATTGGGGGGTTCCCAATCCTAGTCCTCGTGAACGTCTCGCTATAGCCCGGCCTGCTTGCGCAGCGCGGCCTCGAAGCCTTTGCTGTACGCCCGCCGCTTGTTCTCTGGAAGCGTGATCGGGCGCTGACCTGGCTTAGTCATCTTGACCTGATGTTTGCCGCCGCGTTCCATCGTTCAGCCGGCGTCCTCAAGCGTCTTGATCCACTGCTTCTGCGTCTTGGGCAAGCAGCGGAGACTACGTCGCATCCGCCGGCGGGCAAGGCGGGCGTCAGATCGTCGTCCTCGTCGAGAGCATGATCGCGCCTGGTACTGACTCGGCTGCTGACATACGCAACCCTGCCGTTGCTCTCCCGCTCGCCCGGAACGACGAAACCCCCGCAGCTACGGGGGTTTCGGGCGATGGCGAGACTCGGAATCGAACCGAGGACACCACGATTTTCAGTCGTGTGCTCTACCAACTGAGCTATCTCGCCGTGGTGCCGCGATGCTAGCGGCTCGGCCAATCCAAAGACGCCGGCGGCGTTTGTGCGCACCGCCCGAACGGGCAGTGAAACGGCATCGAGGGGGCGTTTGTGCGCGCCGCCCGAACGGGTAGTGAAACGGCATCGAGCGGAGCGCCCGCGGCCCCCTGGTCCGCTGCGGCGCGCAACAATCGAGGCTCAGATGCCCCCGACCAAGCGATTGTTCGTACTGCGTCACGCCAAGTCGAGTTGGGATGACCCCGGGCTCGACGATCACGAACGCCCGCTCGCGCCACGCGGCCGGCGGGCAGTGAAGGTGCTGGGCGAGCACCTTCGCCGGGATCGCATCCGCCCCGCGCTGGTGCTGTGCTCGAGCTCGCGTCGCACCCGCGAGACGCTCGAGGGGATCTCACCCGGCGGCGAGACGA
The DNA here is from genome assembly GCA_963723675.1 of uncultured Solirubrobacterales bacterium. Classification (GTDB taxonomy): domain Bacteria; phylum Actinomycetota; class Thermoleophilia; order Solirubrobacterales; family Solirubrobacteraceae; genus Palsa-465. Next base: position 756,131 of record CAVRRW010000002.1, read on the forward strand.
TGATCGAGTCCGAGTTGTATGGAGCAAGCGCCAAGGACGTGATCGATCGACTGCGGCGAGTGCGCGAGGATGTCGAATCGGTGATGGTGATCGGACACAACCCGGCTGTGCAGGCCCTCGTCTTGCGCCTGGCGACCGATGGCGCGTCGGTGCCCGACGGCTCCGACCTTGCGGCGATCCAGCAGAAGTTCCCGACGGGGGCGCTTGCGACGCTGACGTTCGACTGCGCCTGGAGCGAACTCGCGCCGGGCTGCGCCGAGCTCGCGGGCTACGTTCGCCCAAAGGCGATCGCCCGGTCGACGCGCGGGTCCGGCTAGACGCCGTCGTGAGCGGATCGCAGCCGCGCGAGCAGCTCGAGCGCCCCGCGCTTTGACAGCGGCTCGTTGAGGTTGCCGCACTTGGGCGACTGCACGCACGACGGGCAGCCCGACTTGCACGGGCACTCCCCGATCAGTCGCGCCGCGTCACCGACCAGGCGCTCGAACTGGTCAAAGCCCCGGCGCGTGATCCCGACGCCGCCGGGATGCCCGTCGTAGATGAAGATCGTGGGCCCTCCGGTCTGGGGGTGCGCGTTGGTCGAAAGGCCGCCGATGTCCCAGCGGTCGCACATCGCGATCAGCGGCAGGACCGCGATCTGTCCGTGCTCGAGCGCGTGCAGCGCGCCGAGCAGGTGCTCGTCGGGAAACGGCTCGGTCCCAATCAGCTCATCGAGCTCGTACCACAGCGCCCGCGTGGGGAACTCGACCGTCGGCAGATCGAGCGTGTGAAAGTCGATCACCTGGTGGTCCTGCAGCCCCTTTCGCTGGTAGCCCAGCACGGTCTCGGAGTACACGACCTGGCCGAACGAGAGCGTCACCCCGTGCGTGTCGCGCCGCTCCTGCAGGCGCTCGATGTAGGTCATGCTCTCGCGCTTGGCCTGAGTGAAGTAGTTGCCGGCGAACGGCTCGAGCAGCGCCCGCCGCGCCCGCAGGTCGAGCTCGAGCACCTCGTAGGAGCGCCCCAGGTGCAGGTATACGGCGCCCTCGTGCACGGTGGCGTAGGCTCGCGCCGCCTCGACGGTCCCGAGCACCTCGCCCGAGCCCGCCTCGATCAGCACGAAGCTGTCGGCCGACGCCGAGCGCAGCGCCACCCGGGCCGCCGGATAGTCGTCGGCTCTCCGGGGGACAAATCCGCTGGCGCGCTCGCGCAGGAACCCGGCCGTTGTGAGCTCCTCGGCGCATTCGCGCCATTGCGAACCGAGGATCGGCTCGTCGGCGTCGGTGAGCGGGGCCTCGTGGGCGGCGCACAGCAGGTGCTCGGCGTAGATCTCGGGACTGTCGGGGTCGAGGATCGCGCCCTCTACGGGCCTCCCGAGAAACTCGGTGGGGTGGCGGCAGAAGAACTGGTCCAGCGCGTCCTCGCCCGCGATGTAGACCGCCAGCCCGCGGCCCCGGCGCCCGGCCCGTCCCCACATCTGGCGCAGGCTCGCGACCGTACCGGGGAACGTCACGCAGATCGCCGCGTCGAGCTGGCCGATGTCGATCCCCAGCTCGAGCGCGTCGGTCGCGACCACTCCGAGCAGCTCGCCCGCGGTCAGGCGCCGCTGGATCTCCTGGCGCTGGGCGGGGGTGTAGCCGCCGCGGTAGGGCGCGATCCGGTCGGCGAGCTCGTCGTCGAGCCGGTCGCGGGCGTAGCGGAGGATCAGCTCCACCCCCCGTCGCGACTTCATGAAGCAGATCGTCCGGGCCCCGGCGGCGATCAGCGCCGAGAACAGCTCCGCTGCCTCTGACAACGCCGACCCGCGCAGGCCAAGGCTCTCGTCGAGCAGCGGCGGATTCCAGATCGCCACCCTCCGTGCCGCCTTCGGGGCGGTGTCGCGGTCGATCAGGCGAAAGTCCTCAAGGCCGGTGAGCCGCTGGGCGAGCTCGAGCGGGTTGGCGATCGTCGCGCTGGCCAGCACGAACCGCGGCGCGGTCCCGTGGATCGCCGCCAGGCGCCGCAACCGCCGCAGCACGTTGGCGACGTGCGAGCCGAAGACACCGCGATAAACGTGCGCCTCGTCGACGACGACGAACGCCAGGTTCGCAAGGAGCTCGTCCCACGCGGGATGGTTGGGCAGGATCCCGACGTGGAGCATGTCGGGGTTGGTGAGGATCAGGTTGCTGCGCTTGCGGATCGCCGCGCGCTGCGCGCGTGGCGTGTCTCCGTCGTAGATCGCCGGCCGGACCTGCTTGTGCAGCCCGAAGCCGTGCAGCGCCCGCGCCTGGTCCTGCGCGAGCGACTTCGTCGGGTACAGGTACAGGGCACGGGCCGCTCGGTCGGAGGCGAGGACCTCGAGCGTGGGCAGCTGAAAGCACAGCGACTTGCCCGAGGCGGTCCCCGTCGTGATCATCGTCGGACCCTCGAAAGCGGCGTAGATCGCGTCCGCTTGATGTGAATAAAGGCGGTGCAGCCCCGCTTGGTCCAACGCGCTGCGGACCGTCGGACCAAGCTCCTCCGGCACCGACACAAGCCGCGCCGAGCGCGCCCCATAAAGATCGTCGTGGACGAGCCGCTCGTCGCAGCGGCCTTCCTCGAGCAGCGACTCCCACGGCTCGGTGTGCGGCTTGACGGGCATCGATCGCTGAGTATGGCTGCTACGGTCGCCCGCGCCATGCGCTGCCTCTACGTGGATCTCGACGGGACGCTGCTGGGGCCCGGTGCTTCCTTGTTGCGGGGAGCCGACGGCGGATTCGCGCTCGAAGGCGTGCGCGCGCTGCAGGCCTGCTGGCGCGCCGATGTCGAGGTGGTCCCGTTCTCGGGCCGGCGCCAGCAGAGCGTGTTCGAGGACGCGCGACTGATCGGCTCCTCGTCCTACATCTTCGAGCTCGGCTGCGGGCTGGTCGTCGACGGCGACCTGGAGTGGCTCACCGACGGCATCGTGCCAGCGCCCCAGCGCGGCACGATCTTCGAGCAGATCGAGGCGTCCGGAGCGCCGGCGTTGCTGCTCGAGCGCTACGCCGGCCGGCTCGAGTACCACACCCCGTGGGCGATCGGCCGCGAGGTCTCACACCTGTTCCGGGGCAAAGTCGACCTCGATGAGATCGCGGCGATGCTGGAGGAGGCGGGGCTGGGCTGGCTGCGCCTCGTCGACAACGGCGTCATCCGCGAACACGCCTATCGGATGCCCGACCTGCCGATCGTGCACGCCTATCACCTGATCCCGGCGGGCTCCTCCAAGGCCCGGGCCGTGGCCCGCCACATGCAGGCGCGCGCCTACGTCGCGGCCGATTGCATCGCCGTCGGCGATTCACGCGAGGACATGGACGCCGCCGGCGTGGTCGACACCTTCTGGCTGGTCGGCAACGCGCTGCAGCGCGACCCGACGCTCCAGTCGGACCTGGACGGCCGGTCCGGAATCAGGATTGCTTCTGAGCCTTACGGGGCGGGGGTCTACGAGGCCGTGGTCACGACCTTGGCGCAGCGGCGGTCGTCCTCGTGATCACGACGCTCGCCCGGCGGCGCTAGTCCTCGTGATCAAGACGCTCGCCCGGCGGCGCGAGTCCTCGTGATCAAGACGCTCGCCCGGCGGCGCTATGCGTCGTGCCTGCGGCGGGCCTTGGTGAGCGCTTGGCGCTCGGCTTCGTCGGCGTCTGTCACGGCCCAGCCGAGCCGCTCCACCAGGCGCGCCGCGAAATGCTCGCTCTCAAAGTCAGCGGCGCTGACGCGCTCGTTGAGCATGACGGGGCCTTCTCCGCGCTCGTTCGGCCGATCCGCCGTAACGATGATCTGAGGCAATCTCGTTCTCCTTCTTCCCTACGTTTCCGATCGAGGGTCACGTTTCCGATCGAGGGTCGCAGTTGCGTACCCGGCGAGGGTTGCATCCCAACATTGGACGATCGTAAAGATCTCGTGGTCGTTCTCTCAAGGTCGCTGGCGAACCGCGTTCGGGCCGCGATTCCCGAGCGCGGGGCCCCCTTCGCTCTTGATTCACGCTTCGCCGGCGACCGTCCTGCAAAACGCGACACTCGCTTCGCAAAGGCCGAGCCCTGTCACACCAAGCATGTGGTGCATGCAGAATGTGGCAGGGCTCGAGGGTTCGTGCGCGAGTGACGTGTTATGCAGCCGGAGCCGGGCGGGGCGCGAGCAAACGCCCAGTCACTGTGCCTCTTGGGTCGGCTGCACGATCCGGATCGCGTTTCCGAAGGGGTCGCGCAGGCCCATGTCGATGCCGTAGAAGCGCTCGGTGGGCTCCTCGGTGATCTCTACCCCGCGCTCCACGAGCGTCTCGTAGGTCTTCCGGCAGTCATCGGTCGTGAATCCGACGCTGAAGCCCGATGCGCCCTTGGTCAGCAGTTCGCGGATCTGCTCCGCCGCCGTATCGTCGATCGCCGGCGGTCCCGGCTTCTCCAGCAGGATGTCGCGACCGGGATCGCCCGGCACGCGAACCGTGAGCCAGCGCATGAAGCCGAGGTCGCTGTCGTTGCTGACCTCGAGCCCGAGCTTGCCCACGTAGAAGTCCAGCGCTTCGTCCTGGTCGAGGACGAACACGTGCGAGATGTTGATGTGGTTGAGCATGCGGGGAACGCTATTTGGCCGCGCGCCGCTTGGCTTCTCCAAAACTGCTCGGCCTCGTCCAGGCCATCCCGAAGCAGGTCGGGGCGCCGTCGACCTCGGCGGCCTCGCGGTACTCCGACGGCGACTGGCCGACGATCTCGCGAAACGTCCGGCTGAAGCTGCCGAGGCTGACGAAGCCGACGTCGAAGCAGATCTCGGTGACGCTGCGCTCGGTCTCGCGCAGCATGAACATCGCGCGCTCGACCCGGCGACGCTGCAGGTAGCGGTGCGGGGTCTCGCCGAATGTCGCCCGAAAGGTCCGGATGAAGTGCGCCTCGGACACGTACGCGATCCGCGCCAGTGCGGCCACGTCGAGCGGCCGCCAGTAGTAGCGGTCCATCGCGTCCCGTGCGCGCAGCATCCGGCGATTGGAGCTCTCGACCGCTTCGCTCATGCGCTCGCGCGCTGTCCCTGGCGGGACTCGCCGGAACGTGTCGCGGTTGCGCCCACTACGCGGCGCCGCGGGCTCCGGCGCGAGCTCGTTCGTCCTCGCGCGCGACCGTGTCGGCGAGCTCGCCGGCCGCCTCCGAAAGCTCCCCGAACGCGTCCGCCACGGCCGCGGAGTCCGAGCCGGTGATCGCTCGGTTGAGCGCCGCGACCGAGGCATCGAATCGCGACCACAACGCTTCCGGGCCCCGCCGCCCCGTGCCCGGCCGCAGCTCGTACGGAGGCTCCGCCCGCTCGGCCCCGGTAATCGGTCGCCACAACAGGCCGGCGGCGTGCGCGTGCTCCCAGGCGACCTGCTCATTCGCGGCAGCGTCCGTGAGCGCCTGCAGCCGTGCGGCAAACCCGCCGTCGGGCGGCGCCAGCTTGTGCGCGCGCATCGCCTCGGCCCAGCTGGTACCGGCCTGGCGAACCGCGCGCAAGATCTCCGCCCGCTGGCGATCAAGGTCGTCGCTGAAGCTCAAGTTCCGGTCCGGTGCGGGTCGTTGCCGGGCACCTGGTCTCCGGCGAGGGGCATGTGCGAATGGTCTCCGCCCGGGCCGCCCTGCGACTGGTCGCCGGCGGTGGCGCGGAACGCCGAGGCGGCACCATCCGTGGCGGATTGCGCATCGCTCCCCGCGGCCCCGCTCTCCCCCGTGATGTGGGGGGACTCGCGAGCAGCGGGCGCCGGCTGGCCTGGCGGAGAGACGGGTTCGGCAAGGCCAACTGCTTCACCACCCCAGAAATCCTCTGGGGTTGGGCCAACGTTCTGCGCGGCGGATCCGCCCACACCCGTGTACCCCTCGGCGAGCACGCGCTCGAAGTCCGACCGCTTGATTCGGACCCGACGCCCGACCCGCACCGCCGGCAGCGACCCCTGATCGATCCAGTTGCGGACCGTCTGCTGATTGAGCTTCAGCATCTCCGCCACGTCGGCGACGGTCAGGAACGAGTCTTCTGAGTCAGGGGGGTCCAACCCGGGCGCTCAGTTCTAATTGAGACAAAGTGGAGCCAATTCAGGAGATATACTACCGACCGAGGTGGACGGACGCCGCCACGGATGGCAGAAAAGATCTGCAAACGAGGGAGAGAGGCCCGCGGCGCGGTGGAGAGCGACGGTCCGAAAACCGAGGGAGGCGGCCGAGAGGCTCGGACCCAGGGCAACGTAGTGCCGTTCCCGCGCGACTGGCTCGGGCCACGTGAGGAATTGGTTCCTTTCGGCAAGCATGCCTATCCCGAGTCCGAACAGCGCCCCGAGGACCCGGAGGTTGGCGAGCAGTCGCTGGACCCGCCCCCAGCGGATGCCTTCTGGGGAGAGGGCTCGGCCGAGATTCATGCCGCGATGCCGGCTCCCGAAACCACAAAGCGGCCACGCCGGCGGCTGCCTCGCCGGCGGCTGCCTCGCCGGCGGCTGCCTCGCCGGCGGCCGACGCGCCGTCGCGCCGCTTACCGGGCGATGGCGCGCAATTTCACCGACACCGCCCCCGCTTCGACCAGGGTTGTCCGCCCGGATGGCTGGCTGAGGTCGCGTGCGATTCGGCTTGCGGCCGGCTTGCTCGTCGCGGCCATATGCGCCGCTGTTGCCCTCGCCCAGCTCGGCCCATCGCCGGCCGGGCCTCCCAATCGGGCCGGGGCGACGGGCGCCGGCGGCCCTGCTGCCGGGGTCATCGCATCCGGCCCGGCAACCGGCGCGATCGTGCTCGCGCTGTTGCGAAGCAACGCGCAGCACAAGGTCGCGCCGGCGAAGCGGAGGGGCGGCGGCGCGAGCCGGCGGCGGCCACATGCCGTTGCCCGCGGGCGGGTCCACACGCCGAAGCCGGTTGCCCATCCGACGGCCGTACCTGTCGACACCGCGCCGGCCTCAACCGCGCCGTCCGCCACGACTGCGCCGGACGCGACCAGTAAGCCTGTCACCCCGACGGCATCGTCGACCGGGTCCTCAAGCCCGCCGGTCGCCGAATCTCCCTCCACCACGTCCACAGCGACGCACACGTCCTCTACGACCCGCTCTGGCAGTCACCATCCGGCTTCGATCACGCGGCCGGCGTTCGGAGCCCTTGGAACTGTCGCACCTGGCAGTTCCCCCGACGGATGAAAGAGAGTCATCGATGACCAAGACCCTGAGCCATTTCAAGAGCAACGCGATCGCCTATCTCGCGCTGTTCGTCGCGCTAGGCGGCACCTCCTACGCGGCGTTCAGACTCCCCGCCGGAAGCGTCGGCACCCGCGAGCTAAAGAATCAGTCGATCACGGCGATCAAACTCAACCCCACGAGCGTTGCCGCCAGCGTCCGCGCGTGGGCTGTCCTGACCTGGGGCGGCGTATGGCAGGTGCAGGCATCGAGCAGCGACATTCACGTGACAAACGATGCTCTGGGTGAGGACGTCAGCTGGAGGCGCACGCGCTTTGCGAGCAACTGCATGGCGTCGGTGACCCCACAGCTAAACCCCGGGCCAGGCGGGCCGGGAGGGACCGGCACGTTGGATGGGTACGTTTCGGCGGCCTTCGATCCGCGGGCCGGGGACTTGCAGATAGATGGGATTGCGCGCGACGGTACGGCCCAGGCACAGAGCGTGACGATCCTGATCATTTGTCCTTCGCGGGGCAGTCAGAAGGTCAGCCGGTGAAGCGTCTGCCTGTCTGCCTCGCGGCTGTATCGGCGTCGCTTCTCCTGTGGTCGGCGGCGGCTCTAGGAGCCAGCTACAACGTATACGCGTGCGGGCCATGGAGCCCGAACACCGGGCCGTTTGTGCCGGCTGCCGTCCCGGGTACCACCTACAGCGCCTTTGGCTGCGGCGGCGGCATTGCGAGTGCACGTATGAACCTTCAGGCAGGCCGCGTGCCGGCTGTTCCAAACGGCCAGGGTGCCAGCTGGACCGCAACGGCACCGCCAGGCCTGAGCATCACACACATTTACACGGTCGGCGACCTGAGCGGCGATGTCGGAGACGGTCACGGCTGGTGGGGTGAGTTTTTCTGGAACGGAGGTCCCGGACCGGCCGGAAGGAGCGGCCAGCTTACGAACACTTTTAAGGATTACGGCTGCTGCCAAGCGTCGTTCAACAATCAGACCGTCGGGTGGTTGATGAGCTGCGGATGGGCGTCATGCGACCTATTCGGGTATGTCATCGTCGGCGGCGTGGCGTTGGAGGTGAACGAGAACCAAGGACCGCGGCTGGTGGCGCCGTCTGGCCTGTGGCAGGCGTCGGGCTGGGTGCGGGATCGCTGGCAGCTGGTGTTTTCCGGCGATTCGCCATCCGGGGTCTGCAGTCTCTCCGCGTCCATCAACGGACAGGCGGTGACCTTGGGGCCTGGAGCCACGGTGGGACAAAATTCGAGCACGTGGCATCAATGCGCCGGCGCCAACGCGAGCCCCACAATCCAGACCGCGGATTTCGGGCAGGGTGCGATGCCGTTGACGATCGAGGGCTGCGATGCCGCGGGCGCCTGCACCGGGACTGGCTACACGAAAACGATCTACGTCGACAACAGCCGCCCGTGGGTTTCGCTGGCATCGCCGGGCGATGCGCCGGCTACTACAGGCACGCAGTATGTGACCGCTACCGCCGGCGGCAGCCCGTCGGGGATCGCTGAGATCGACTGCAGCGTTGACGGCGGCCCGGTCCAGCGCTTTTCGGAGGGCGGCGCCCAGCAGCCAAGCGCGCAGGTACCGGTGAGCGGGCTTGGCCAGCACACGATTCAGTGCAGCGCCGCCAACTCCGCGGTTGCGCAGGACGGCAGCCATGGCTGGTCGGTCAGCCCGGCGAGCACGTCGCTGAAGATCGGCGAGCCGACGCTCTCGGCGATCTCGTTCTCGAAGATCGTGAACAAGCTGCGCTGCTCAAGGGTGCGCAAACGCGTGAAGGTTGCGGCGCATTGGGTGACGATTCGGCGCCACGGCAAGCTAGTGGGCGTCCGTCGGCGCGCACGCACGAGGGTCGTCAGGGTGATGCGCTGTCACCCGAGGACGGTGCGGCGGCGCGTCACCGTGTGGGTGACGGTGGTCCGGCACGGCGGCAAGGTCCGCGTGAAGCGCAAGAAGGTCGTTCGCGTGGTGTTGCTCCCGCACGTTGTCAACAAAGCGAGCCGTCGCGTCCGGCATGGCCGCGGGACCACGGTCAACGGGTGGCTGGGCACCGCCACCGGCATCCCGCTGGGCGGGCAGCCCGTGCGGCTGCTGACAGCCCCGGACAACAGCCAGGGACTGTTCTCGCAGGCAACGGCGGCCACAACCGCCGTGAACGGGGGCTGGAGCGCGAAGCTTCCTGCGGGTCCGTCCCGTCTGGTGGAAGCCGTGTATGACGGCGGCCCTACGACCGAGCCATCAGTCTCAACGCAAGTGCGCGTGATCGTGCCCGCGAAGGTGAAGCTGATCCGAGTCTCCCCACGGCGGGTCTCGTGGGGCGGGACGGTGCGGATCGTCGGTCGGCTCGTGGGCGGGTATCTGCCGCCGGGTGGGGCGTTGGTGCGTCTGCGGATCGGCATCGGCTCGGCATTCACCACCTACGGGGTGAAGGAGCACGTGACCGGCAACGGCAGGTTCACGACGACCTACACCTTCGGGCTTGGCGACCCCGGAGTCTTCCGCTCATACTGGTTCCAGATCGCCTCGCTTCCGATGGGCGACTATCCGTGGGCCCCCTCGGATTCGGGGAAACGGTCGGTACTCGTCGGCGGCCATCCGTCGACGCCCTGTTGCCGCCCGCGTTAGTTCCACCCATGAGGGGTGATCTGCCTCCCGACAGCCGCCGGTCGCTTGACTACGCGTCGACGATCCAGACGCTGAAGTTGATCGAGGGAGAAACCGTCTGCCTGTTGATCTCGGGGGGCGCTGGCAACGAGGGAGCCAGCCGGATTCAGGCCAGGGGCGCGCTGCACCATTACGCCTATGGGTGGGCAGAGGGATTCGCTATCGGTGACGCTGCTCGCGTCTTGCTCTACGAGCCTGACTTCATCAGCGCGAGCCTGAGCACACTCGACGGCGTCCGGCTCTTCACCGGTGAGCATCAAGCTGGCCGACGTAGAGTTCTCGATCGGGGATCCGGGATCGCTCGAGACGGATGAATTCGACCTCTTCCCCTAGGGTCGACGAAGCGGAGATGCCTCAAAATCCGACTACGCCATCCCCGCTGGGTCCAACGACGCGTCAAAATGAGAAAACCGCGCCGAGCGGCGACACGCTCCCCTGTTGCCGCTCGGCGCAGTTTCGATCTGACAGGTAGTTTCGAACGCCAGTTTCGAATGTGCCGGGTGGTTTGGTACGGCCATTGCCCGTAAGGGTTACGGCTTGCCACGATGACTGCTGCATGCGACGATGAGGCTCGGTTACACCAGTCGCAGGGAAGGGACGGAAATGTCTGAGCGCGCCAGAGTTCGAGCCGGCGATCCGTACAGCGGGCGGCAACCAACCAGTCACGAGCGGCGGGCGGGTCAGCCCTGGGATGCTTCGTATCTCGATGGCCCGCCGCCCTGGGACGTTGGACGACCACAGCCATCGATACTGCGTCTGGCGGGCGAGGGCGCATTCGCCGGCGCAGTCCTCGATGCGGGATGCGGGACAGGCGAGAACGCCCTTCACGTCGCCTCGCTGGGGCTGCACGTCCTGGGGGTCGACGTGGCTGACACCGCGCTGTCGATCGCGCGGGAGAAGGCCGCGGGTCGTGGCATAGACGCTGACTTCGTGGTTGCCGATGCCTTGCACCTTGACCGTTTGGGCCGACTGTTTGACACGGTGCTCGATTGCGGGTTGTTCCACACCTTTGACAGCGATGAGCGGCGAGACTACGTGGCGAGCCTGGCGTCCGTGACGAGCCGTGGCGGGTACCTGTATGTGCTCTGTTTCAGTGACGTCGGACCTGATACCGGTGGCCCGCATCCGATCAGTCATAAGGAGCTGAGGGCAGCGTTCAACCATAGCGCCGGCTGGACCGTTGCCTCCATCAGCCCGGATCGGATCCAGACAAGGTTCGACGCGCAGGGTGCACCGGCCTGGTTGGCGAAGATCGAGCGGATCTAGTCACAGGATTGAGGCCCGGTCGACGATCCCTTTACGGCATTCCGTCGGTGCTGCGGCAGCGACCGACACCTGCTCTCGCGTTTTGCCGCGGGTCATAGCTCCTGAAATGCTAGGTGGCGCTCATGCCGAGGCGCTAATCCTCGCTGGTCGGTCGGGGAATCTGGGGCGCGATGGGGATCTCTCGATTGTCAGGATCCATCCGCGGCGCCTCATGAGGCCAGAAATGGACGAAACGCGTGACTAACGACGCAGATGTCGGTCGTCACCGCCGTGAGGGGCACAGTCGCCACAGACGTCACCCGACCAGGCCTCGCGTGCTTCGTGCACGGCGAGCGCGGCGATGCCGAGGCCGATGATCGGGTCAAGCCACCACCAGCCGAGCAGGGCGTTGACGATGCTGCTCACCAGGACGCCGGCGGCCGCGGCGGCGCAGAGCCAGGATTGAGCTGCGTCGCCCGCCGTGGCCGCGGAGTCAAGCTGAGCGGCGACCTGATCCTTGGCTCGGGCAAGCAGCGGCATGATGATGAGCGCGCCGAGTGAGACCGCCACTCCCGGCCAGCTGGCCTCGGGGTGTGAGCCGCCGACCAGCACGCGGACGCCATCGAACAAGAGATAGACGGCAAGCGCGGCGAAGCATCCGGCGATCAACTTCTGGGCGCGGCGCTCGGCCGTATCGCTCTGATCTCGCGCGCCGGTGAAGCGCCAGATCACTGTGCTCGCGGAGCCGAGCTCGATCAGCGAGTCCAATCCAAACCCGAGGAGCGCAACCGACCCGGCGATCAGCGCCGCGACGATCGCAACGCCGGCCTCGATCGCCATCCAGCCGATGCTCAACCAAGAGAGCGTCTTCGCGCGGCGCACAACGCGAAAACGACCGGCGTCTGCAGGCAATCCAGCGGAAGAAGACCGAGCTTCAGTTATCACGCGTCCAATTGTCCCGCCCTCGCCGCTCGATCGCGGCTGTGGACAAAACGTTGACCCGAGCGGAGCAGCCGGCCCAAAGCCGCAGCCACGTGGTGTCATCTCGGCAGAAACCGGCGGCAGAGCCCAGAGCGCCGCTGAACACGGAGGCGACAATGGATGGTGCGGTTGAGGCTGGGCAGAGGATCATTGTGGTCCCTTTCTGATTCTCGGCTCCGCAGTAGTCTCGTGGACCCCCTGTGGCCATGCCCAATTCCACGTCACTGATCACCGGCGCCAGCGGCGGCATCGGGAAAGAGATCGCGCAGCAGCTCGCGAACGCCGGACTTACCGTCTACGTCGGTTCTAGCACGATTGAGCGCGGCCAGCGAGCGGTCGAGGACATCGGCGACAACGCCCACTTGCTCGTGATCGACGTCACCGACCCCGCTTCTATCGCCGAGGCCGCCGCGCAAGTCGAGGACCTCGATGTGTTGGTCAACAACGCCGGTGTGATGATCGACGGCAGGGCAGCAACCGAGGCGGACGTCGATAGCTTCCGTCGCACCTATGAGACCAATGTGTTTGGCGTGGTTGCGGTGACCAACGCGTTCCTGCCGGCATTGCGCCGGTCCTCCCATCCGCGCATCGTCAACGTCTCCAGTGGCACCGGATCGTTGGGGTGGAGCACGGGCCCGAATCCGCAGTTCGACTCCCAGAGGGGGGGACCGGCGCGGCCTACCGGTCATCGAAGACGGCACTGAATTCGCTGACGGTGTACTACGCGCAAGCCCTCGCCCCCGAGGGCTTCAAGGTCAACGCGCTCGCTCCCGGCTTGCGAGCGACCAACCTGAACGCTCGCGCCGCCGCCAGCGGCGGGGATCCCGCCGAGGCGGCAGCCGGCGCCGTGCGGCTGGCGTTACTGCCCGACGACGGACCCACCGGCGGGTTCTTTTCCTGGGACGGCACCACCGCGCCGTGGTGACAGCACCACCCCCGGAAGCTTGACCGCGTCACCGCGACCCTCTGCGCGGGCAAGCTGAAACGATGCAGATGGCGCCCTCGCGCTCGCCGGTCGCCGGTCGCCGGTCGCCGGTCGCCGCGATGATCGACGATCTGGCGAGTCACGTAAGGAAGCCGGCGAGCGCGCGGCGGAAGCCGGGGTCGTTCATCACGGTGATGTGCCCGCGGCCGTCGAACAGGCGCAGGTCGCTGTCTGGGATCAGCCGCGCGGTCTCTTTGAACAGCTGAGGGCTGTAGAAACGGTCATCACGACCGGCGAGGATAAGGGTGCGCGCCTTGATCGGCGCGCGACAGAGCGAGAGATCAAATCCGTCTTCGGCCTCGATCGTGGTCGCCATGTCGTCGAGGTCGTGCTGGCGCTTTACGACGCGCGGCGCGAGCAGCCAGCCTGCGACCGCCGCGACGTGCTGTCCGTGGCCCGGCGGGACCAGACCGGCCGCCATCACGGCAAGCGCCTGGCGGGGGGCCCCGGCTCGAATCCGGGCGGCGACGCGCCGCTGCAGGCTTTGGCCTAACGGGCCGAGGCGGCAAGCCGCGCTCACGAGAACCAGGCGCCCGACGACGTCCGGATGGTCAGCCGCGAGCTGCTGAGCGATACTCCCGCCGGTCGATAATCCGACCAGGCCGACCGGGCCGTCGAGCCCATATTGGATCGCGTCGCCATGCTCGGCGGCAAGATCGGCCATCGTCATCCCGCGTGGAAGCTGCGGGCGGCGGTTGAACAGCACGACACGCCGCGCCCGCGCCAGCTCAGCGACCGGCTTCAGCGCCGCCCGCACCATCCCGTCCCCGTCAATCCCGGTGGTCGGAGACAGACCAGGAAGTACGACAACCGGCGGTCCAGACCCCACGGCGGCATACCGTAGACAGCCCATCGTTCCCCGTTCAACGTTCACTGCAGTGGACTTTGCCAGGTGAAAAATCCAGCCAGGCACGGCCCGCCAAGCAGCTACCGTGACGACCGTCTGATCAAAGAAGCCCCCAAACCAACGGGCAGCTCGCAACAGGGAGGCCGCCTCTCCAGCCCTTCGTGTCGAGCAAGATGCTCTGTGACAACATCTCGCCGGCCTGCGCGGCAGCTGCTGACCGGGTCGTCGCCGACCTCAAAGCGATGCTGAGCCCAGTCAGCTCCGATCAGGGGGTCGCCCCAGTCCAGAACCGTACGAGGAGCCCCAATCGTGACCGAGCACACGCCAGCAATCGACATCGAGAACCTGCCCACGCCGAGCGAGGGCTTTCTCGTCACTCAGTTCATCACCGCGCGAAGCGTTGCTCGCTCCCGCGCGTTTTACTCCGACGTGCTGGGCGGCCAGGTGGTGCTTGAGGAGAACCCGTGCATCATCAAGCTCTCCAACTCGTGGCTGATCATGAACCCGGGCGGTGGCCCGACCCCCGACAAGCCCGACATCTCGGTTGTCAACTACGAGCCGGGGAACACGGTGTCTAGCTTCATGAACCTGCGAGTGGCCGACATCCAGGCGTGCTATGAGCGGTGGAGCGCAAAGGGGGCCCAGTTCGTGACGCCGCCGATCGATCGCGGTGCGGAGATTCGCTGCTATATGCGGGACCCCGACGGCTACTTGATCGAAGTCGGCCAGTCCACCGGGCTGCTGGAAGGCAGACTCGCCAAGAAGCGGCCCGAAGATCTGCCGGGCTGAGGCGATGCGACCGACGGTGCCGTAAAGGCGGCCCGATCGTTGTGATCGGCTTCTCGGACGCGGGAGTCCGGGTGATCAAAGCGGCCGGAGCGGTCACTCGCGTCAGCGCGCAGCGCAGCGCATGCGCGTGTCGCCGGCAGGGCCCGGCGCGAGCGATTCCGTCGGCAGCATCCTGTCCAACAACTCGAAGGCCGAGTCTCCGATCGCGTCCAGGGTAGGAGCAAGAGCGGCCCCGAGGGCGTCCTTGGCGGCGGCGCGTTCAGCGCCTGCTCGCACCTGTCGCGAGAAGGCGGCCGCCGCATCGCCCGCCGCGGCGCGAGCCGCGACCCGCGCGCGGTCGCCGGCGATGTCACCGACCGGCAGGCGCCCGAGCGCCCACAGCGCCGCTTGTGCAGAGGCCCACGCGCTCTTACGGGCGGATCGTTCCGCGATCCTGGGAACGGGCGAAGCGGGGGACCCCGACGCTCGCCGCGCCGTGGTCAGAGCGGCGCGAGCATCGCGCCTGGCGCTCTCCATCGCGCCGAGCGCTCCATCAAGACTCGCGGCGTCGAGGATCGGCTGCAGAGACACCAGCCTCCGAGCCGACTCATTCATGCCCGCGCGGTCAAGCCAAGCCGGCGCGTGCACGCGGATCAGCCAGTCCACTGCCATCCACGCCCGCGCCTCATCCAGGCCGTCATCCACGGTGCCGATCGTGCGCGTCAGATACGGGCGCAGCCGCTGACGCGCCGTCCTCGGGAGCCAGTCGTTGAACGCGACGCAGAACGCCCGCAGCACCGGACTCACGCACGCCGGACGATCGCTGTGCGGCTCGTCCGCCAGGTAACTGACCCACTCCATCGCGCACCGCCCATCCTCCGGCGTAGCGTGCGCCCCACGGGCAAGGGTGTAATCAGTGCTCATATTTCCTCCTGCGCTCGCTTTCCTCCTGCGCTCGCCAGTCCGCACCGGCATTGTCCCGCGCCCAGCCGCCAATCTCCACCCTGGACAGCGCCACTCCGCGCCATTCGTCGTCGACGTCCTTGCCATCGATGACCCCAGGACACGGTCGCGGGTACCCCCGTGCCCGCGCCCTCGAGCTTCGACACCGCTTTTGGCGCCTGGCGCACGCTGGGTGTAGGGCCGGCGTCGACCGGGTACGGGAAATCGATGGCGCAGCGGATGTTCAAGCCAACGGATGAGTAGAACGCGGGCGGTGCAGGCGATCGTGGGCGGCGCCTTGGCGACGGTGGGCGCCGCTGTGCTGCGGAGCGAGCGCGAGCGACTGCGGGAGGAGGGCGCTCGGGCCCACGAGCGCGAGCAGGCTGCCCTCGGTGAGCGCGACCGTCTGCGCAAAGCCCTGGCGCGGCGGGAGGCCGATCTCGCGCATCGCGGACGGCTGATCGAGCGGTTGCAGCGATCCCGGCGCGCTGAACGCGAGTGGAATCATGAGCTACGCGTGCAGCTCCAGCGCACTCAGGTTTCTCGGGGAGTGCTTTCGGAGAGCGCTGATGTCCGCGAGCTCGTGTTGAGCGCCGCGATCAAGCTGGTGGGTGCAGAGAAGGGCCTGCTGCTGTCCCGCGAGGATGCGGACGCCGACGGCGACCTGGATCTCGTCTGCGCGCACGGGTTTGAACGGGACGCCGGGAACAGCGCGATCGCCCAGCGCTTCGCGCGCGAGGTGATGGAGCGCGACCAGATTCTGCGTGAGGACGCGCCGACCGGCGACGGCGACGCGGCAGATCGTGAGATCGAAAATCTCGTCGCGATTCCTCTGTACTTATTGGACCGCTTTGACGGCGTCATCGTCTGCGCCAACCGTGAGGGGGGCTTTGAAGATCTCGAGGACGACGTTCTGCTCGCGCTCGGCGATCACGCTGGGGCGGCGCTGCAGGCCCAACGGGTGCAAAACGAACTAAACCAGTCGCATCGGGCGGCAGTGCAGATGCTGGCCGAGATCCTGGAAGCGCGGGATCCGCTCGTGCGTCGCGAGGCCGACGAGACGGCACTGGTTGCGGGGATGCTGTGCCACCGGCTCGAGCTCGAGGACAGTGAGCGTGAAGCGATCGCCGCGGCTGCGCTACTACGCGACGTCGGACAACTCATGGTTCCCGACCACGTGCTCCTCAAGCCGGGGCCGCTTTCTCCAGAAGAGCGCTCGATCGTCGAGCTGCACCCGCGAACGGGATTTCGTGTGATCGGGCGCGTGGGCGCCCTGAGCGATGTCGCGTCCGCCGTTCTCTATCACCACGAGCGCTACGACGGTCTTGGCTATCCCGCCAGGCTGGCCGGCACGGCGATCCCGCTTGCCGCGCGCGTGGTGGCAATCGCCGACGCCTATATCGCCATGACCCATGAGCGCGCCCACCGCCCCGTCCGATCGCCGGACGAGGCGCTCTCGGAGCTGGCCGCGGGAGCCGGTACCCAATTTGATCCCGAGCTCACACAGCTCTTCCTCGAGCAGATGCGAGGCGGCGTCGGCCCGCTGCTGCCGCCCGGGCCCGCCGGCGCCGACGCCGGCGCGTTGCGGGGACGCCGCGACGACTCCCCGGCCAGCGATCCCCTCACCTTGCTTCCAGGTCACCGGGCCTTTCGGGAGGCCGTGCATGGGGCAGGGGCCGGCGACGATAGCGGCTTCGCGGTCGCAATCGTCGAGCTCGATGGACTGCCAGACCTCAACGCCCGCGACGGGTACATCGCCGGCGATCAGGCGATCCTGAAGGCAGCTCGGGGCGCACAACTGGCCGCCGAGCGCGTGGGCGGCCGAGCGTATCGCGACAGCGGCCGTCGACTCGCGATCCTGGTCGCCACCCACCACGACTCGCCACAGCCCGACCTGGCCGCGGAGCTGCACATCGAATTCGCGCTCGGCCCGCCGGTCCGCGTCGGAGTTGCCACTTGGCGGCCCGGTGAGCGCGGCGACGACGTCGTGCGCCGGGCGCGCCGGGCGCTACCGACCGCGATCGTGGCAGGTCAACAGCCCTGAGTTGCCGGTCGTTCGCTCGGTGCAGGCCGCGGGCGGGTGCGGCAACCACCTAGGGCCGTCCCGGTCGACCTCGTTTGCCCTACTCCTCCAAGCGCGCGACAAGCGCTCGCGGCGACTTCGCGAGGATCAGCGCGGCGGCGCCGAGCACCTCGGCTCTGGCGCCGAGCCGGCCCGTGGTCACGCGCACCATGGCGGCGGCAGGCGCGACACTGTGGCGTTCGATCGCGGCGCTGATCGGGTCCAGCAGGACTTGGCCGGCCTGGGCGAGGTCGCCCCCGACGACGACCAGCTGGGGGTTCAGGACGTTGACGAGCATCGACACGGCCCGCCCGACGGCTTCGCCGGCTTCTGCGACCGCGCGCCTGGCCCCGCGGTGTCCTCCGGCGACGAGCTCGAGCAGGCGTTGCACGGTGACAGGCTCACCGATGCTGCGCTCGAGCAGCGCCGCAACCGCGACGGGACTGGCGACCGCCTCCAGGCAGCCGCGATTGCCGCATCGGCAGATGGGGCCCGTTGGATCCGACACCACGTGTCCGACCTCGCCCGCCACGCCGCCGAAGCCCTGGTACGGGTGGCCTTCGAGGATCAGGCCGGCACCGATGCCGGCAGATAGGCGGATGTAGACGAGGTCGTCGACTCCGCGGGCCGCACCGAACGCCTTCTCGCCGAGGGCGCCGAGATTTGCGTCGTTGTCGAGCGCAACCGGGATTCCGAGGCGGGCCTCCATCTCGGCTGCCGGGCGGATCCCGCGCCAGCCGGGGAGGATCCCATCCGCCTCGAGGTTTCCCGTCGCCGTGTTGATCGGTGCCGCCACCCCCATCCCGACGCCGAGGACTCGGTCTGGCGCGACGCCGGCGCTGCGCAGCGCGTCGCGCACGAGCTGGTGCGCGAGGTCCAGGCTCTCGATCGGGGCACGGTCCACCTCGGCCAGCGAGTAGTCGTCGACGACCGGCTCGCCCGACAGGTCGCACAGCGCGACCCGGATGTGCTGATGACCGAAGTCCAGGCCGATCGCGAACGCGGCGCCGGAGACAAGCGACAGCAGCACGGGTGGACGCCCGACGCCGCCTTCCGCGGTCGCACCCGGAGCTGCGGCGCGGACGTGCTCCTCGACCAGCCCGATCCGCACCAGCTCCTCGACCAGCGTCGAGACGGTGGCCCGCGACAGCTGGGTGGCCCGCGCCAGGTCCGCCCTGCTCGACAGCGGGTGCCGGTATAGAGCCTCGATGATCCGCAGGCGGTTCATCTGCCGAGGGCCGAGGCTGGACTGGTCGATCATTCAGCGTCCACAGAAGCGCAATTTATCGTTGTCGGAGCGCCGATCGATTGAGTTCTGACGGATGATCGACATATCTCCGCGTAATCAGCGACGGCTAGCCTTGACTTCTGCCGCTGCCGGACGTAAAGTGCCCGCGCCACCGTCCAGGGAGATGAGGTACATGATCGACGCCGACAGCGTGGGGGGGCGGAACGGGGTCAGCGGCAGTGTGGAGCATGCCCGTCGGCGCGCGGCAACCGCGGAGGTGCCTCTCCGCCTCGCTCGGGAAGCGATTACGTCGACCTCGAAAGGGAACCCCCATGCGTCTGCGTCTGCGTCTGCTCCTGCCCGCGTCCGTCCTTGCCGTTCTGATCGCGGTTCCCATCGCCGTTTCCTTCGCCAGCCAGCGACGTAGCGCGGACCCACCCCCGACGGACCCAACCCCGATCTACCTGAACCGGTCCTACTCGCCGGCCGAGCGCGCGGCGGACCTGGTCTCGCGGATGACGCTCACCGAGAAGGCCTCGCAGATGAACTCGAGCCAGGCGCCGGCGATCCCGCGTCTCGGGGTGCAGGCTTACGGCTGGTGGAACGAGGCGCTGCACGGAGTGTCGCGACTGCAGCTCAACCCGTCCGGGAACGCGACGGTGCTCGACAACACGACCTCCTACCCGATCAGCCTCACGCTCGGGTCGAGCTGGGATCCGGACCTCATGTACCGAGAGGCCTCGGCGATCTCCGACGAGGCTCGCGAGGTGGTCCCGAACAACTCGCTCGACCTCGACTTCTACTCGCCGACGGTCAACCTCGGCCGCGATCCGCGGTGGGGTCGCAACGACGAGGCGTTCTCGGAGGATCCGCTGCTGACGGGGGCGATGGGGTCGCAGTTCGTCGACGGTCTGGAGGGCAAGGACGAGCAGGGCAACCTGCTGCCGCAGGGGGGCGGCTACCTGAAGGCGATCGCGACGATCAAGCATTACGCCGCCAACAACACGGAGGGCGACCGGATCGGCGGTCCCACCGACCGCCTCACCGGCACCTCGAACATGGACGAGCGAACGCTGCGCGAGTACTACACCGCGCAGTTCAAGCAGATCATCCAGCAGGCCCACCCGGGCTCGATCATGTCGGCGTACAACTCGGTCAACAACATCCCGTCTCCGGCCAACATCCACCTGATCGACACGCTGGCGCGGCAGACGTTCGGCTTCGGCGGCTACTTCACCTCCGACTGCGACGCGGTCTACGAGATCTATCACGGCCACCACTGGCAGCCGCCGGGATACAGCCGTCCGCTCAATGTCAACGAGGCCCGTGCGTTCGCGACCGCGGCCGGCGAGGATCTCAACTGCAACGCCGGCTACGCGGACAGCTTTAGCTACGGAAACACGCTGCCCGCCGCCGCGCGGGAGCGGATCCCCACGCAGACCGACGTGTTCAACGCAAACGACATGGATACGTCGCTGGTGCGGCTGTTCACCGCGCGGATGCAGCTCGGCGAGTTCGACAACGTCGCCGACGAGCCGTGGGTGAAGGCGGCCCGAGCGCAGCTTCCGCCCGGCACCTGGACCAACTCCGACGCCAACAACGCCGTCACCGAGACCCCGGACCGCCTGCAGCTGGCCCAGCAGGTCGCCGACCGAGGTTTCGTGCTGCTCAAGAACTCCAACGCGACGCTCAAGAGCGGCGCCACCGGCAGCGTGCTGCCGATCCACGTCCCGAGCAGCGGCTCGTTCAAGGTCGCGGTGATCGGCTACCTGGCCAACCCCTCGCCCAGGGGAGAAGTCGGCTCCACCGGCGCCGCGGCGGGCACGATGTACCTCGGCGGCTACTCGAGCGACCAGGGGGCACCGGGGATGGCCAAGGAAGTGACTCCTTACCAGGGACTCAAACGGGCCATCCAGGCGATCAACCCGAATGCCACGGTTGACTTCTACAACGGCTTCACGGGCAGCCCGACGGACGCCTCGCAGCTGACGACGGTCGACCAGTCGGCGGTCAACGCCGCCGCCAACTACGACGACGTGATCGTCTACGCCGGGACCGACGACAGCACCGCCAACGAGTTCGTCGACCGCACGGACATGGCGCTGCCGGGTGCGCAGGCGCAGCTGATCGACGCAGTCGCGGCGAAGAACCCGAACACCGCCGCGGTGATCGAAGCGATCGGACAGGTTGACGTCGACAGCTTCCGCCACAACGTTCCGTCGCTGTTGTGGACCTCCTACAACGGTCAGCGCAAGGGCGACGCGCTCGCGGACGTCGTGCTCGGCGACTACGACCCCAGCGGCCACCTGCCGTTCACCTGGTATCAGAACGCCAGCGATCTGCCCGCGCTCGACGACTACGGCATCCGCCCGAGCGCGACCAGCCTCGGCCGCACGTACATGTACTACCGCGGTCCCCAGTCGTTCCCGTTCGGCTACGGGCTCAGCTACACCACGTTCAAGACTTCGAACCTCAGGATCGACCGGACGCACCTCGACGCCAACGACACCTTCCACGTCAGCGTCGACGTGACCAACACCGGCTCGGCCGCCGGGCGCGACCTCGTGCAGCTCTATGTCACGACCCCCGACGCCCCCGCGTCGCTCGAGCGCCCGCTCAAGCGCCTGGAGGGCTTCCAGCAGGCCGAGCTCGATCCCGGGCAGACGAAGACGGTGACGCTGACGGTGCCCGTGCCCAAGCTCGCGTTCTTCGACCAGAGCAGCAACCGCTACAAGATCGACGACGGCCGCTACGGGATCGATATCTCGAGCTCGGCGGCGGACAGCGACATCCTCGCGCAGCGGTTCGTGACCGTCAGCGGCAGCCTGACGCCGGTGCCTGCCGTGCTCACGGCCAAGCCCACGATGCTCGGCGACCGCACGCGCGGCATCCAGTCGCGGGTGATGTATCCGGAGAACGCAATCGTGCGTCCGCACCTGACCGTGTCGATGAGCGACGAATCGCTGTACGGGTTCATCGAACCTGGCAGCAGCAAGCCGTTCCCGGCCGGGATGCGGTTGCGCTTCTCGAGTGACCATCCGGAGATCGTCGCGATCGGTCCCGGCAGTACGATCCGCACGCTGCGCAACGGCGTTGCGACGGTCACCGCGACCGCGACCTACCGCGGTGTCACCCGCTCGACGCAGTTCGTGATCAGGGTCCTGTCCGAGCTCGGTCGGCTGTCGGTGGATGGCCGGCCGATGCGAGGGTTCCGCCCCGACACCTACAGCTACGAGGTGATCGTCCCCGACGGCGCGCCGGTCCCGAAAGTCAGCGCCGGCTCGCCTGATCGATTCGCGACCGTCGACGTGACCCAGGCCACCAGCGTCCCGGGCCAGGCGACCGTCGACGTGCGCGGCCCGGACGGCATCACCCTGACCTACACCGTCTACTTCGCCCGTCGCGCCCGCAGTGACGAGTTCAGCGGCACGAGCGTCGGACCGCAGTGGACCTGGATCAGGCAGGATCCGGCCAGCGAGCAGGTCGGCGGCGGTGCGCTGACCATCACCGCCGAGCAGGGCGACCTCAGCGGGACGAACCAGCCCGCGCGCAACATCCTCGTCCAGCCCGCGCTCGGGAACTGGGCGATGGAGACCAAGCTCACGTTCAGCACCGCGCCGCATGTGGCCACTCAGCAGGGAGGCATCATCGCCTACCAGGACGACGCAAACTGGCTGAAGCTTGACTGGGAGTACTCGGGTGGCGCCGCGCAGCTTGCGGAGACGACCTCGGACAACCAGAACATCTCCGGCCAGCAGGTCACCCAGGTCTTGACCACGATCCCCACCGCCGGCCTGCTCAGTACGAATACCGTGTGGCTGGCGATGAACAAGATCGGTCCCCGGTACACCACCTACTACTCCACCGACGGCGTTCGCTTCATCCCGATCTACAACGTCGGGGCAAGCCTCGGCAACGTCAAGGTGGGGCTGTTCGCGTGGAACGGGTCCGCCACTACGAGCGACCTCAAGGTCTCCTTCGAGCACTTCCACGTGCTCAACTGGGGGCCGGCCATCCGCCGCCGGAGATAGCGCCGTGCGTTCGTCGAGGTGGCTCGCCGGCGATCCGCGCGGACGCGTCGACCGAATGGTGCCAATCACTTGGCAGACCTTGCCGAGAGCCGGTATGAGCTAGGCGGTGCGCGGGCCCCGCCACCCAGCCGCTCGGGCGCGGGCCGCATACAACCGGCTCGTCGCGCGAGGTAGGCTGGCGCGGTCAGCGCCGGGTTGCACGTGAAGGCTGTTCAACGTCAGCCGGGCACAACGCCAATCCTACGCCCCCGCGGACCTACACTCCCAAGATGGTCGACGACGACCTCCCTGGACCGGTCGAGACCGCCGTGCTTCACGCGCTGCATCGTGGTGCGCTGGGCACGCGCTGCTCGGTGCGCTCGATCCCCGCTCTGCGTGACGAACCGAGCGGTGAGCAACTGCTGCACGAGGTCCTCGACGCCTGCGAGGAGCGAGGGCTGGTTCGCAGCGATCGACACCGTCACGGCCGCGAGTGGAGGCTCACCAGAGCAGGGCGAGCTCGGCTACGGACTCGCCGGCGGTTCGCGCAAGCCCTCGCGAGCGCCTTGGCTCGCGGCGGCTGAGGTTGCCTTGACGGCGCAAAGGCTCACCAGATTCGAGCAGTCTGTCGTCCGCGACGCGCGCGTTCATTCTTGGCGCAATGGAAGCTGTATGCGATCGGCGGCCCCAGGCTGATCGACACTCAGTTGTCGTTCGCGCTCGATCTCGGAGTCGAGTTCGATGCCCAGTAGTACCGCAGTATTGGTCAGCCAGAGCCAAATCAGAAATGTGATGATGGCTCCGAGCGTGCCGTAGGCCTTGTTGTAGGAGTTGAAGTTGGCGATGTACAGGCCGAACGCCGCCGATGTGATTACCCACGCAATCACAGCGAGCATGGCCCCCGGAGTCAGCCACCGCCAGCTCGGCGGTCGAACATTGGGGGCGATGTAGTAGAGCCCACTGATCATCAGCGTGACCACCACCACGATCGCCGGCCATTTAGCGATGCCCCAGATCTCAAGGGCAACGGAGCCGACACCGAGCTGATTGCCGACTGCCTTGGCGACCGGACCCGTCAACACAAGAGCGCTCAAAACGAACGTGGCTAACACGAGGGCGGCCAGCGTCACGCCGACGTTGAACGGCCATTGCCGATACCACGAACGCCCGCGCCTGGCCTCCCACATGACGTTCGCGGCCCACGAGAACGTGCCCACGTAACCGGAGGCGGCCCATACGGTGGCGATGAGGCCGAGGCCCAGTAGAGCGCCGGCGCCGCCCTTGTTCATGATGACTTGACGCACCGGCCCAGAGATCGTCTGGACCGTCGACTGCGGGGCCACGCTCCCAGCGATCTGCAATACCGCGTTGAATGTCTGCGGGTACTGTCCAACCAACCCGAGCACCGCTACGAAAGCGATCATCGCCGGGAACAGCGACAGGACGCTGCGATACGTGAGAGCAGCGGCCAGATTCGTAACCCCATCAGCGCGATACTGGTCGAACGCTCGCTTGGCGATCCGCTTCCAAGCCCCGTCCGGAAGATCGCCAAACCGACGTGGCTTTCGCCGCCGGGGAAACCAATGCACACGATGGTCCTTACGAGCGTCTGCTCCTTCCCTCGAGGACCGGTCACTCTCCATACAGCCGTGCTACCCCTCTGCCCGGCTGCTCGATCAGCCGGACTCTGCAAACCACGGTTCACAGCGACGGGGCTGCTTCCCTAGGACGCCGATTTCGTGTTGACCGAGGCGCCCGCCCGCGCCGAGGGACTCGTGCCGGTACCTAAGACACCGGGCGCCTTAGGTGTCGCGCCGGCGCATCAGCACGGCGGCGACGGCGAGCGCTAGCGCTGCATACGCACAGAAGAGCGCGAATCCCGTCCACGGAGCAAGCGTGTTGGGATCTGGGTTGATCGTCCAAACGGCGCCGCCGGCGTTGCTCGGTAGATAGGGATCGATCGAGTTCGTGATGCTCGAAGGAAGCAGACTCATGACCGGCGGCAGGACGAACACGATCCCGGCGAGCGCGGCAATTCCGCCGGCGGTGTTGCGGACGATCGCGCCGAGACCGAGACCGAATAGGCCCATCACCGTCAAGAAGAGAGCGGCACCGAAGAGTGCCCGCAGAACGCCGGGATGCGAGATCCCGATGTTGATGTGCTGACCGGAGAGAATCGACTGACCGGCGAAGAAAACGATGAAGACGGCGGGGAGACTGATCGCGAACGCAACCGCCCCGAACACGAACGCCTTGCCCCACAGGACCGTGAGGCGCTTCGGGACCGCGGAGAACGTTGCGCGGATCATGCCCGTCGAGTATTCGGCGGTGATCACGAGGACGCCCAGCACCCCGAGCGCGAGCTGGGCGAAGCTGACCCCAGCAAGGCTCACGCGCAGCGGATGGAAGTCATGCCGGTCCCCGGGGCTGAGGTGAGGCCATCGAGACTCAAAAACAGTGCAGGCGAGGATCCCAATCCCGATGATCAGAACAAGGGTTGCGAGCAACGACCAGCGCGTCGATCGAACCGAACGCAGCTTCGTCCACTCCGACAGCGCTACGCGACGCTGGGTGACGCGGCCCACGGTCAGTGCGGCGGGCAGGGCGCTCATACCGCTGCTCCTTCCCGCTGCTCCGGAGCCGTCGGAGCGTCCGTGTGAAACTCGACCGCGTCGCGCGTGAGCTCCATGAACGCCTCTTCCAGCGACGCGCGTTGCGGTGTCAACTCGTAGAGCACGATTCGATGCTCTGCGGCAAGCTTGCCGACTTGCTCTGAATCCAGACCGTGGATCTCGACCGTCGAGTTCTCGACGGGGTCGACCATTACGTCTGGACCGGAGACGAGCTCCGCCAGAGTGCTGACTTGGGGTGAGCGGACACGGACCGATTGCTTCGAAGCACCGCGGACAAACTCCTCCACGCTCGTGTCGGCGATCAGCTGACCGCGCCCGATCACGATCAAGTGCTCGGCGGTCTGAGACATCTCGCTCATCAAATGCGAGGAAACGAAGACGGCGCGGCCCTCGCCGGCCAACCGCTTGAGCAGGTTGCGGACCCACTGTATGCCCTCGGGGTCAAGGCCGTTGACGGGCTCGTCCAGCATCACAATCTGCGGATCGGCGAGCAGCGCCGAGGCGATTCCCAGACGCTGCCCCATGCCGAGCGAGAAGCCGCCGACACGTTTTTGCGCAACTTCCCGAAGTCCCACCAGCTCGATCAACTCGTTAACGCGGGCACGCCCGATCCCATGCGTCTGGGCGAGCGCCAGCAAATGGTTGTAAGCGGAACGTCCGCTGTGTACGGATCGAGCCTCGAGCACCGCCCCCAGCTCGCCCATCGGAGCAGGATGATCGCGATAGGGCTTGCCGTTGACGAGCGTGTGCCCGGAGTCGGGTGCATCGAGCCCCAGGATCAAGCGCATCGTGGTCGATTTGCCCGCGCCGTTCGGGCCCAGGAAACCCGTGACCAACCCTGATCGCACGGTGAACGACAAATCGCGCACCGCGACCGTCGCGCCGTAGTGCTTCGTGACGTGTGTGACTTCGATCAAGAATCCGCTCCTAAAGCGCTTTGGCCCCGCAACAAACCCATGAAAGCAGCGTTCTCTGAAACTTCTCTGAAGATTCGGCGCACCGAAGCTTCCACCGCGGTCGCGCCTTGAGGTTTTGACATGGAAGGCAATAGCGGTGCCGCCGTCACGACCAGCGGAGCTCGTTCATGGCCCGGACGGTGACCGGTCGAGCGGCTTGTGCGGTTGCGCTCTGATCGCTCCTGGCGCCGGTCCCTAGGCGCGGCGGTAGCGCGCGTAAATGACGCGGGACGCAAACGTCCGTGTCTCGATCAGTTCCAGATCGATCGCGCGCTCCACCGGCGGGAAGAAGGGCGTTCCTCCGCCGAGCACGATCGGGCTGATGAAAGGCCGGTACTCGTCGATCAGATTCAGCTTGATCAACGAGGAGGCGAGGCCGGCGCCACCGACGGCCACGTCCTTTCCAGGTTGCGCGCGGAGCTTGGCGACCTCGTCGGCGAGATCGCCGGTCGCAAGCTGGGCGTTGCCGTCAACCGTCTTCAGCGTGCTCGAGAAGACGAGTTTCGGCAGGGCCTTCCAGATGCCGGCAAACTCGGCGTGCTCGGGGGGCAACTTCGACTCCTCCGCCCTCTCCTAGTACACCATCTCCTCGTAGAGCCGCCGCCCGCAGAGGTGCAGGCCGAGCTCCCGCGTCTGCTGGTTGTGGAACCGATGAAGCTCCTCGTCCGGCGCCGACCAGTCGATCTCGCCGTTTGGACCGGCAATGAAGCCGTCCAGCGACACTCCCATCGAGTAGATGACCTTGCTCATCCGCGTCCTCCTCGGGTCGGCGCTCGCGCTCTCGAGGCTATTTGACCTGGTGTCCAGGCGATGCTCATCGGCGACGGTGGGATCCGGTCACAACGAGCCTGTAAAGCGAGCCGTTCGCGCCCGGGGTCGGCACCGGCTAAGCTGTCGAGATCGTGATCGGCGACATCCTTCAGCCAACACACCTCATTTTCGTGCTCGTGATCGCGCTGCTCGTGCTCGGCCCCAAGCGTCTACCTGAAGTCGGACGGTCGCTGGGGAAAGGCCTGCGCGATTTCAAGGCGGCCGTCAGCGGTGAAGAGCAGGATCCGCCCGCGGACGTCCTGAACCAGACGAGCGTCGAGAGCACCAAGCCGACCGGCGAGTCGGCAGAGCACGTAGGCTAAGCGGCAGCTGCCCCGCTTCATCGCCGCTGCTGCGGCGTCGTATGACTGCGCTTGATTCACAGCTTGGTCGCACCCCGTCGCGACCGCGGCCCCGATGGCGGTTGCTGGTTCGGATGCTGTTTGGCTGTCTGGTCGTGATCGCCGCCACGGCGGCGACGGTCGCCACCGGGACCCTGCTCGAGGTCAAGACGTTCACCGACGCGCTCAAGCAGAGCCCGCAGCTGAGGCTCGGCAACGAGCTTGCCCACGCGGACGCCGGCGGTGCGCAGACACTGCTGCTGATCGGGTCCGACAAACGCGCTCGGACCGCAAACGACGCCAATACGCCGGCGCACTCGGACACGATGCTGCTGGTGCGTCTTGACCCCGGCCAGCCTGAGACGACGATGCTCTCGATCCCCCGCGACTTGAAGGTCACGATCCACCCCGATCATGGCGGTGCGGTCGTGCAGAAGATCAACGCCGCTTACACGATCGGCGGCGTCAAGCTCGCGGTGAAGACGGTCAAGCAGGTGCTCGGGGTCCAGATCAATCACGTGGTCGATATCAACTTCGCCGGCTTCAAGGCCCTGGTCGACTACCTGGGGTGCGTCTACGTGCAGGTCGATCACCGCTACTACCACTCGAACGTCGGATTGCCGGCGGCCGACACCTACGACGAGATCAACATCCAACCCGGCTATCAGCGGCTGTGCGGAGACCAGGCGCTGCACTACGTGCGCTACCGCCATACCGACACGGACCTGGTCCGCAACGCTCGCCAACAGGACTTCCTGCGCCAGATCAAGGAGCAGGTTGGAGCCTCGGGACTCGTCGCCAGGCTGCATCCGCTCGAACGCATCTTCGGCAAGTACGCCACCACGGACATCCGCTCGTCCGACGACGTCCTGAAGCTGATCGAGCTGCTGGTCCAGTCGGCCGGCCACCCGGTAAAGCAGGTCCAGTTCAACGCCACCCTCGGACCTTCTTACATCACCGCGACCGCATCGCAGATCCGCGCAACCGTGAATCAGTTCCTTCACGGCGGGGCAACCTCCGGCCACGTCCAGGCCGGTGCCGGCCCGGGATCGCGGCGGCATTCCGCAGGGCCGCAGGCCGGCGTGGCGATGACCACCGCGGGCGCCGACCAGGTCGCCGAGGAGCGCGGTCTGGCCGCGACCGTGCCGTTCAAGGTCTACTACCCGACCAAGCGGATCACGGGGGCGGGGGCGCCGCCGGACGAGACGCGCTTTTACAGCCTGCACGGACATCCGGCCTATGTCGTCGTGATCGCCCAGGGCGGCCTTGGCCAGTACTACGACCTCGAGGGAACGACCTGGAGCGATCCGCCGATCCTCAGAAGCCCCGACCAGGCGATTCAGCTCGCCGGGCGCGAGATGCAGCTCTACTTCGAGGGTCAGCGGCTCCGAGTCATCGCCTGGCGCGACGGCGCCGGCGTCTACTGGCTCGTCAACACGCTGCAGAACATCCTCACCAACAAGCAGATGCTCGCGATCGCGGCGGCCGCCAAGCCCGCATCGTTGTCGTAGCCCGCCTCGCGGCGGCCGCCAAGCCCCATCGTCGTCGTAGCCGCCGCCCCGCGCCGGGCCGGACCGGGGCGACGGGCGACGGCGCTGGCGCCGGCGCCGGCGCAGGCGCAGGCGCAGGCGCAGGCGACGAAACATCGTCGAGCCTGCGGGGAGCGACTTTGTCGCGGCCGGGGGGGACTTTTGCGCCGCCGAGGCTCTTACACCCATGAGCCTGTTCTTCGAACGTCTGTTCGTCGCGGTAGGGTCGGATCATGACCCCGACCAGCGAAACCGCCGCGCTCGTGGTCTTGCTGCGAACCAGGAATCAACCCCCGTCGGTGTACGCCAAGTTGGTCGAGGAACGAGCAAGCGCGAGTGCGGTTCTCGAGGAGGAACTGGGGTTGTTTGCGCGAGATCGGCTAGGGGAGGCCGAGGCGGAGATCGCCGCGTGGGAAGCACGGGGGATGCGGGTGCTCACCGTGCTCGATCGCGACTACCCCGAGAACCTTCGAGCGGTCCACGACCGGCCCCCGCTGCTGTTCGTGGCCGGTCGGATGGAGCCTCGCGATGCCCGCTCGGTCGCGGTGATCGGGGCGCGCAGCGCGTCGCGACGGGGTCTCGCGCGCACGCGCGAGATCGCGGAGCACCTGGTCGATGCCGGGTACGCGGTGGTGTCCGGGCTTGCGGCCGGCATCGACACGGCGGCGCACAGCGCCGCGCTGGCCCGGGGAGGCCGCACCGTCGCGGTGATCGGCACCGGCCTCCGCCGCTGCTATCCGCCACAGAACCGCAAGCTGCAGCGACGGATCGCGACGGAGTGCGCGGTTGTTTCGCAGTTCTGGCCGGACGCGCCGCCGAACCGGCGGAGCTTTCCGACGCGCAACGCGGTGATGTCCGGGCTGGCGCTCGCGACGGTGGTCGTCGAGGCGTCGGACACGAGCGGCTCACGAATCCAGGCACGCGTGGCGCTGGCGCACGGCCGTCCAGTGTTCCTGGTCGAGTCGCTGCTCGAACAGAGCTGGGCGCGGGAGCACTCGCGCCGGCCCGGAGCGCACGTGGTTGGCCATCCCGCTGAGATCACGGAGGTGATCGAACGGCTGACCTGCGGCAGTTCGCTGGTCGCCTGAGTGGTCGGATGCCCACGGTCGCAGAGCTGAGCGAGCCGTACGAGAACTTCATGCTCGGTCCGCGGGCCGGTCCGGATGTCTGCGAGATCTGCTTCAACTTCACTCGCGGCTTCAGGCGCTGCTACGCCTGCACGCGGGTCGGACAGTCGATCCAAGTCCGCACGGCGGTTGGACGGCCGTTCGACGGTTGCGCGGAGGCCGGGCGGTTGATCGACGGTTGCGCGGAGCGGGTCATGGACGGTTGGACGCAGGCCGGGCGGTCGATCGAGGTCGTCGCGCCGATCTCTTACAGCGTCGCGCACGAGCAGCTCCACCACGCGCTGGCGGCCTACAAGCGCGTCGCCGGTGAGGTCGGCCGGCAGCTCTCGCTGCAGCTTGCCGCGGTGCTGTGGCGCTACCTCGCCGCCCACGAACCGTGCGTGGCCCGAGCGGCCGGGATCTCCTCGTTTGACCTCGTCACGACCGTGCCGTCCGGTGATCGTGCGCGCGACGAGAGCCATCCGCTCCGACGGATCGTCGGCGAGGTCGTGGCGCCGACCCGCGACCGACACCGGCAATTGCTGCGACGCTCGGAGGTCACAGTTGGCGCCCACACCTTTCATCCGCAGAAGTTCGTCGCCGGCGGCGCGCTAAACGGGCAATCGGTGCTGCTAATCGACGACACCTGGACGACCGGCGGCAGCGCCCGCAGTGCCGCCGCGGCGCTCAGGGCGGTGGACTCCGGGCCGGTCGCGGTTGTCGTGATCGGGCGCCATCTGAACCGCGAATGGCACGAGAACGACAGGCGGCTGCGTGGCATCTGCGGCCCGTTCGACTGGAGCAGCTGCGCGTTGTGTGCACACCCGGTGGAGACCGCAGCGGTACGCTGAAGCGGTTTACGAATTTCTGGATCACGGGTAGAAGCGCTCTCACAGGCACAGGAGACACTGGGTTGCGCAGACGGGAAGTAGTCGCTTTCTTGGCGGCGGTCGTAACGACCGCCGCGATCGTTGGTTGTGGGGCGGCTGGCACTGGACCGGTCCGAAAGGAGCCTCAGCGAAATGGCCGAGATCGAGTTCGATGACGTAACCAAGCGCTATGCCGACGGCTTCGAGGCCGTCAAGCACCTCGACCTCGACGTGCCCGACGGCGAGTTGATGATCCTCGTGGGCCCGTCCGGCTGCGGGAAATCGACCGCGCTGCGGATGGTCGCCGGATTGGAGGACATCTCCGGCGGCGAGCTCAAGATCGGTGGACAGGTGGTCAACGACCGTGCCCCCAAGGACCGTGACATCGCGATGGTGTTTCAGAACTACGCGCTGTACCCGCACATGACCGTTCGCGAGAACATGGGGTTCGCACTGAAGCTGGCAAAGACTCCACAGGAGGAGATCAAGGGCAAGGTCATCGAGGCGGCGAGGATTCTCGATCTCGAGGAGCACCTCGACCGCAAGCCCGCCAATCTGTCGGGCGGCCAACGCCAGCGCGTGGCGATGGGGCGCGCGATCGTCCGCAACCCCAGCGTGTTCCTCATGGACGAGCCGCTGTCGAACCTCGACGCGAAGCTGCGCGTCCAGATGCGAACCGAGATCTCCCGGATCCAGCAGAGGCTTCAGACGACCACGATCTACGTGACCCACGACCAGACCGAGGCGATGACGCTCGGCGACCGGATCGCGGTGATGCGCGCCGGCATCCTGCAGCAGGTTGGGGAGCCGTCGCAGCTCTACGCCCACCCGAACAACCTGTTCGTCGCCGGCTTCATCGGGTCGCCCTCGATGAACTTTCTCGTCGGCGAGCTCAGCGGCGACGTCGTCAAGCTTCCGATCGGCGACGTCCGGATCCCCGACGAGCTCCGGAGCCGGCTGGACGCGGGGCCCGGCGGCCGACGCGGCGGCGTGATCGCCGGACTGCGACCGGAGCACTTCGAGGACTCGAGCCTCGTCGCCGACCGATCGCCGGGCGTCACCTTCAAGGCGAAGATCGACGTACTCGAGTCGATGGGCTCCGAGTTCTACGCGTACTTCGCGGTCGCCTCCGAGCGGGTTTCCTCGAGCGAGCTCGATGAGCTCGCGCAGGACGCGGGCTCAGCCGATCTGCCCAGGACCCAAGAGGGCATTCAGGTCACGGCGCGCCTCGGCGCCGAAAGCAGGGCCCGTCAGGGCGGCGAGGCCGAGCTGTGGTTTGACTCCAGGCATCTGCAGTTGTTCGACAGCGAATCCGGGCGCAGCCTGTTGTCGAGCGACGGCGCCGACCGCGGCGCCGAGCGGGCCGCAGCGACGCCCGCGGGCGCGACAGCCTCGGGCGAGACGGCCCAGACGGCGGCGGCGCCGGGCGGGGCACCTGACCCCGGCTAACCTAAAGCGTCATGCCGACGCCGCGCTCCACCGGCTTGCCCGGCGTGGATGCGCAGCACGACTTCTTGCGCGTCCGCCGCAGGGCGACGCTTTCGAGGCTGACCGCGCGCCTGCGCGGAGAACCCGACGATGTCGGCGTGATTCTCCCGTTCGAGGAGGTGGTCGAAGCGCTCGGATTCGTCAGCGAGCGGAGCGTCGGCAACGAAGTCGTCCCGCTAGACCTGATCGTGGGAACCGTCGATCGCGGGCGTGATTTCGACCGGCGCTTTCGGCCGACGTCGTTAAGGGGTCGCAACCGCTGGGAGCAGATTGCGGCCGCGATGCGGCGGGGCGAGTCGATGCCGCCGGTCGATCTGGCTCGCGTGGGTGAGATCTACTTCGTGCGAGACGGCCATCACCGCGTCTCGGTGTCAAGGGCATTGGGCCGCACCGACATCGATGCCCACGTGACCGAGGTGGTGACGCGCGTCGACGCAGGCAGCGCGATCAAACTGACCGACCTGCCGATGAAGAGCCACGAGCGGGTGTTCTTCGAGCGCGTGCCGGTGCCCGAGGATGCTCGCGGGGAGATCGTGCTGTCAGATCCCTGGGACTTCGCGATCCTGGCGGAGGCCGTGGAGGCGTGGGGCTTTCGAGCGATGCGCGACCGCGGCGAACTGCTCGATCGCGAGACCACGGCCGCGCTCTGGCTTGAGACCGAGTACCGGCCGGTGGTGTCGATGCTGCGCGAGGCGCAGATGATCGCGGGTTCGACCGAGACCGAGGCCTACATGCGGATCGCCGCCGAGCGCTATCGGCTGCTGCGCACGCACACCTGGAGCGACGACGTGCTGCAGCGGGTCCTGCAGGGGCGCCGGCGTCGCCGGTCATAGTGCGCTACCGCAACCCCAACCTACGCTAGCCTGCGCGCCGCCATGTCCGCGCGACCGATCTCTACTTCCTCGGGCTCCCGGGGCGCGCCCCCGCGCCGGTACGCGCCGAGGATGCCGCCGGAGCAGCGCCGCGAGCAGCTCGTCGACGCGGCCCTGAGCGTGATCATCGAGCAGGGCTACGGCGGCGTCTCGATCGAGGCGATCGCGCGCGCGGCGGGAGTCACAAGGCCGGTGGTCTACGACCACTTCCCCAACCTCGGGAGGCTGCTGCATGCGCTCGTGGAGCGCGAGGAGCAATACGCGCTCGAGCAGCTCGCGCGCGTGGTCCCCGACGATCCCGCCGACGGCGATCCGGTCGAGGTGCTCGCCGGGAGCGTGCGGCGCTTTCTCGACGCCGTCGTCGCAAGACCCGCCACCTGGCGGATCATCCTGCTGCCGCTCGACGGCACGCCCGCAATCGTGCGTGAGCACGTTGAGACCCACCGAGGGCGAATCCTGGAGCGGATCGAGCGGCTTGTCCGCTGGGCGGCCGACCGCGGCGAGCTGCCTCGGGAGATCGACGTCGAGCTAGCTTCCCGCGCGATTCGCGATCTCGGCGAGGAGGCCGGACGGATGGTGCTGACCGATCCGGATCGCTACTCGCCCGACCGCTACGAGCGGTTCGTCGAGACAGTGATGAAGCTGCTCCTGCCTGCGTGAGCGGGCGACTCGGATGAGCGCGTTGATCGAGCGCTCCGCGATGCAGCTGGCGGCGGCAATTCGTCGGCAAGAGGCGACCGCGAGCGCGGTGGTGGAGGCTCACATCGAGCGCCACCGGCGCGTGGCGCCGCAGATCAACGCGCTCGTCGCGGAGCGCTTTGAGCAGGCGCGCGAGGAGGCGGCCGCCGCCGACGCGCGGATCGCGGCGGCCGCGCCCGACGGCGCGCTGCCGCCGCTGCTGGGCGTGCCGTTCACGGTCAAGGAATCGATTGCCGTGCGCGGAATGCCCCAGTCCACGGGACTGACGCTCCGGCGCGACTACCGCGCGACGGAGACGGCGCCGCCGATACGGAGGCTGATCGATGCCGGCGCGATCCCGCTCGGCGTGACCAACACCTCGGAGCTGGCGTTGTGGATCGAATCCGCCAACCGCCTGTACGGGTGCACGAACAACCCCTACGACGCCGGCCGCACCGCCGGCGGATCCTCGGGCGGCGAGGGAGCGGCCGTGGGCAGCGGCGCCTCGCCCTTCGGGATCGGCTCCGACATCGGCGGCTCGATTCGCGTGCCCGCTTTCTTTTGCGGCGTGTTCGGCCACAAGCCGTCCCCCGGGCTGGTACCCAACACGGGGCACTACCCGCCGACCACGGGAAAGCTGTCGTGGATGCTCGGGACCGGTCCGCTCGCGCGACGGGCGGAGGACCTGATGCCGCTGCTGGCGATCATCGCCGGCCCGGATGGCAACGACCCCCTGACCCAGCCGCTGCCGCTCGGTGATCCCGCCTCGGTTTCGCTGGCGGGGATCCGAGTGGTGACCGTCGAGGAGGCGTCGCTTTTGCCGATGACGCGCGCGCTCCGGGACGCCCGCGAGCGCGCGGTCGGGGCGTTGGTGGCAGCCGGTGCCTCGATCGTCCGGGTGGCGCTGCGCTCCTGGCGCCGGGCGGCGTTCCCATTCCTGGCGACGCTGCAGGCCGAGGCCGCGCAGACGATCGTGGGGTTGCTGCAGGAGGCCGGCGCGGCGGCGCCGACGTTGCGGACGCTGATCCGCCGAGGCAGCCCGCACACCATCCCCACGAGGCTCACGCTCGCCACCGAGCTGCTGCCCTCGAGCACGCGGTATTCGCAGCGCCGCCTGCTTGCCGCCGGCGAGAGCCTCGCCGCCGAGCTCAGGGACGCGATCGGCGATGGCGTGCTGCTTCACCCCGCCTACCCGCGGACCGTGCCGAAGCACGGCGCGACCGTGGGGCGCCCCTGGCTGCTGACGCCGGCGGCGGTGTTCAACCTCGCCGGCGTACCGGTCACCGAGGTCCCGCTCGGGCTCTCGGCTCGCGGGCTGCCACTCGGCGTGCAGGTCGCCGCCGGGCCTGGCCACGATCACCTGTCGATCGCCGTCGCGCTCGAGCTCGAGCGGGTGTTCGGCGGCTGGGTGCCCCCGCCCGAGCCGGCGTCCTAGCGCGAGCAGGCGTGCGGGCGCGAGCGGTATAACGGGTGGCCGCATGCTCCGGAAGCTGGGCGCAACTGAAATCAGCACGAGTGCGATCGCGCTCGGGCTGGCGGCGCTGGGCCGTCCGGGCTACCTGAATCTCGGTCACGGCGGCGACTTCGAGGAGCGCTCGGTGCAGGCGATGTGCGCCCGCACGCACGAGGTGCTCGATGCCGCCTACGCGGCCGGCGTGCGCCACTTCGACGCGGCGCGCTCCTACGGTCGGGCCGAGGAGTTCCTCGGCCAGTGGCTGCGCGCGCGATCGCTTGCGCCGGGTGCGGTCACGATCAGCTCCAAGTGGGGATACACCTACACCGCCGACTGGCAGGTCGATGCCGACCCGCCGGAGGTCAAGGACCTCAGCGCCGAGAATTTCCGGCGCCAGCTCGGAGAGACGCGAGAGCAGCTCGGCGACCACCTGACGCTGTATCAGATCCATTCCGCAACGCTGTCGGGCGGCGTGCTCGACGATCGCGACGTCCGCCGCGAGCTCGAAGCGCTGCGTGCGGAGGGCGTCGCCGTGGGCATCAGCGTGACCGGCACCGAGCAGGCGGCGACGATTCTGCGTGCCGTGGAGGTCGGCGGCTTTGACACCGTTCAGGCGACCTGGAATCTGCTCGAGCGCTCGGCCGGCGATGCGCTCGCTGTCGCGCACGAGGCGGGCCTCGGCGTGATCATCAAGGAGGCCCTCGCCAATGGCCGGCTGACCTCACGGGGGAAGCTCCCGGCGCTGAGCGCCGCCGCCCGTCGCGTCGGCGCGACCGAGGACGCCCTCGCGCTCGCGGGCGTGCTCGCGCGGCCCTGGGTCGACACGGCACTCAGCGGGGCCGCCACCGTCGAGCAGTTGCACAGCAACCTTCGGACCCTCGAGATCGCATGGGACGACTCGCTCGAGCACGAGTTGGGGGGACTGGTGGAGTCGCCCGACCGCTACTGGGAGCTGCGCTCGAGCCTGAGCTGGACGTAGTGCCGGGTCCGCAGAGCGCACCCTCCGGGGCACGGACGGCCTCAGACCGGGGATAACGTCGCACCCGACGAGGCGGACGCGCCGCCTGTAACGAAACCCCCGTCCAGCGGGGATAACGTCGCACCCGACGAGGCGGACGCGCCGCCTGTAACGAAACCCCCGTCCAGCGGGGATAACGTCGCACCCGACGAGGCGGACGCGCCGTGTGTAACGAAATCCCCGGTTCGACAGTCGCCGGCCGGCGAGTGCGAAAGCGATGGCGCCCGGCGCCCCTAGGACCTCAGCAGCCCATTCGCCCGCGCCCATTCGACCGTCCGCCGCAGCGTCTCGCGCGCGCTCGTGTACTGCAGCCCCAGCTCGCGCTCGGCGCGCGACCCGTCGTACCGGTGCCCGTGCAGCAGCGTCTTGACCATCTCGCGACATACGGGCGGGCGGCGGCGGACCAGCCCGAAGGCGTGCTCGACGACGTAGGCGCCGGCGACGGCGGCGGGGCGCGGAACCAGGCGCGGGCGGCGGCTGACGCCGGCGATTTCGCCGGCCAGCGCCAGCGCCTCGCTCAGCTGGAGACCGATCCCATTGAGCACGTAGCGCTCGCCGGCAACCCCGCGCTGCGCCGCGAGCACGTGACCTTCGGCGCAGTCGCCGATGTCGATCAGGCTGACGTGTGTCTGCACGAACGCCTTCAGGCGGCCATCGAGGAACGCCAGGAGGAAGCGGGCGGTGCCGCCGGCGCGCCCCGGTCCCTGAACCGAGGACGGGTTCACGCAGACGACCTCGACGCCGGTCTCCCGTCCTGCCGCGAACACCGCATGCTCGCCCTCGGTCTTGGAGCGCTCGTAGTTCGACAGGTACCACCCGCGGTGCAGGGTGTCCTCCCGCCCGACCACGCCGCGCGGCTCGCCGATCGTCGCCGCCGAGGACGTGTGGACGATCCGGGGCACGCCGGCGCGCGCCGCGGCGCGCACGACGGCCACCGCGCCGTCGACGTTCGCGCGCAGCATCGGCGTGGGATCGCCGACGCAGAGCTGGTTGACGCCGGCGACGTTGTAGGCGACGGCGCAGCCGTCCATCGCCGCGTACAAGACATCCGCGTCGAGCAGGTCGCCGCGCACGGCGCTGGCCCCCAGCGACTCGATCGCGCGCGCGCTGCGCTCCGATCGCGCGAGCCCGATCACTTCGTCGTCACGCGCGACCAGACGCTCCACGAGCGCGCGGCCGACGACGCCGCTGCCACCCGTGACGAACACTCGGCTCACGTACTGTCGCGAAGCGAGGAGGAGAAGCGCGTGAAGTATTCGACGCCTGACCACACCGTGATCGCGGCCGCCACGACCAGCAACCACTGATCGAGGAAGGCGCCGGCGACCATGACGTCGGGGCGCAGCATCGCCAGCGCGATCGCCACGAACTGCACCGTCGCCTTCCACTTGCCGAGCATCGACGCCTCGAGGTGTTGCCCCGAAGCGGCGACGGCGGCGCGCAGGCCGAGCACGGTCAGCTCGCGCCCGATGATGATCAGCGCGATCCACGGCGATGCGCGATTCACCGCGACCAGCCCGACCAGCGTGCCGGTGACCAACAGCTTGTCGGCGGTCGTGTCCAGAAACGAGCCCAGCCGTGATGTCACGCCCCACCGGCGGGCAAACCGGCCGTCGAACCAGTCGGTCGCCGAGACGACCAGGAACAGAATCGCCGCGGGCGTGTAGTCGTGGCCCAGCAGCAGTCCCATCACCACGGGCGTAGCAACGATCCGCGTGCTGGTGCCGGCGACGATCAGTGCGCTGGCGCGCACGCTGCCTCTTGAAGTGGACCTCAGCGCACCGGCCTCCACAACGCCCGATCGTACCAGCGGCCCGAGCTGCCCATGTCGTGCCTGAGCGCGCCCGCGGGCGCCGACCAGGCAGTGCTTCGGGCCACGCGAGCGCTCCTCACAAGAGGGCGGCCGCGAACGAGCGCGCCGTCGCGGCGTCGGACACGTCGACGGCCTGCTCGGCCGCGGCGGCGGCGGCGGCGAGCGTCACCGACCGCACCGCCTCCTTGACCTCGGCGATCAGCGGCGGCGCCATGCTCAGCTCGCGTACGCCGAGTCCGACCAGCAGCAGCGCGGATGCCGGGTCCCCGGCGAGCTCGCCGCAGACTCCGACCTCGCGCCCGTGCACCGCCGCCCCCGCGGTGATCAGGCGCACCAAGCGCAGGACCGCGGGCTGGGGGCCGGCGAGCAGCTCCGCGACCAGCTCGTTGCCGCGCTCGGCCGCCATCGTGTACTGGACCAGGTCGTTCGTGCCGATCGAGAAGAAGTCCACGCGCGCGGCAAACTGCTCGGCCAGCAGCGCGGCCGCGGGCACCTCGACCATGATCCCGACCTCGAGCTGGGCCTCTGCGCCGGTCGCCGCACGTGCCTGGTCGAGCAGCGCCAGCGCCGCGTCGAGCTCGGACACGGTCGAGACCATCGGGAACATCACCTTGAGCGGGCGCCGCGCCGCGACCCTGCAGATCGCGCGCAGCTGGACGGCGAGCAGCTCGGGCCGCTGCAGCGACAGCCGCAAACCCCGGCGGCCCAGAAACGGATTGGCCTCCGGCGCCATCGGAACGGCGGGCAGCGGCTTGTCGGCGCCGGCGTCGAGCGTGCGGACGATTAGCGGCCGATCGCCCAGGTCCGCGGCGATCCTCGCCAGCGTCTGCGCCTGCTCCTGCTCTGAGGGGATCTCGGGACGCTCGAGGAACAGGAACTCGGTGCGCAGCAGGCCGACGCCGTCGGCGCCGAGCTCGACCGCGGCGGCGGCCTCGCCGGTCCCGCCGAGGTTGGCTGCCACCTCCACGCGGGTCCCGTCGCGCATCAGCGCCGGCTCGCCCGCGCGCTCGCGAGCAAAACGCCGCCGGGCCGCGGCCTGCCTGGCCCGCTTCCGCGCCGCGGCGGCGACCTCCCCGCTCGGCTCCACCAGGACCGTGCCGTCGTCGCCATCGAGCAACACCGACGTGCCCTCCGCGATCGCCAGCACCGAGGACCCCAGGCCGACGACCGCGGGGAGGCCGAGCGCGCGGGCCAGGATCGCGGCGTGCGCCGTGGGCGTGCCGCGCGCGGTGGCGACCGCCTTCACCAGGCCCGGGTCAAGCGCGGCGGTGTCGCGCGGTGTCAACTCGTCGCTGACGACCACACCCTCACCCGCGAGCGTCGGCCGCGCCTCGCGGCCGGCGAGCGCCGCCAGCACCCGTCTTCCCACGTCCTCGACATCGGCGGCGCGCTCGCGCAGCAGCCGGTCGTCCAGGGCGCGCCACTGCGCGGCGGTCTCCTCGCCGGCGGCGCGCCAAGCCGGCTCCGCGGCGGCGCCCTGGTCGATCGCAACCCGCGCTCGCGCCAGCAGCGCGTCGTCGTCGAGGAGCGCGAGGTGCGCGGAAAAGATCTCCGCCTCGCGCGCCGCGCCCCGGCGCGAGACCTCGTCGCGGTCGCGCTCGATCGCGGCGCGGGCGGCCTCCCGGGCGGCCTCGAGTCGCTGCAATTCGACCTCGGCTCCCTCGGACTCAGGCTCGCCGTCGATCTCAACGTCCAACCCCAGATGGCGAACCGGGCCGATCGCGATTCCGCCCGACGCCGCGATTCCCTGCAGTCGCGCGCCGGCGCCCGGAGGCGCGGTCGGGCGACCGGCCGGCTCGTCGGCCGGCCCGGGCTCCACCGGCGAGGCCCCGGGCTGTTCCGCCACGGCCCCGGCCGGTTCCCCGCCGGCGGTCGCCTGGGGCGTCGCAGCGACGGCGCCGTCGCCGAACCCCCCGCGCGCCAGCTCCTCCAGCGCCGCCACCGCCTCGGCGGCCTGCGGTCCCGAAGCGCTCGCCAGCAGCTCATCGCCCTTGCGCGCGACGAGCGTCATCAAACCGGTCAGGCTGCGCGCGCTCACCGGACCGGGGCCGCCCGCCTTTGCCAGGCGCAGATCGGCGTCAAAGCGCCCGGCGAGGGCCACCACCAGCGCCGCGGGCCGCGCGTGCAGCCCGATCTCGTTGAGCACGGAGATCCGGGCCTCGGCGTCGGGGGCCGCGGCGGCGTCGGGAGCCGCTCGGTCGGGAGCCGCTCGGTCGGGAGCCGCTCGGTCGGGAGCAGATCCGCCGGGGGCCGGCGCATCGCCGTCCCCCGCGAGCTGCGCCGCCTTCATCTGCAGCGCGCCGGCCGCCTCCGCTCGGACCTGCTCGAGCGGGGCGCCGCCGCGGGCGGACGCAGCGGCGGCCACGGCGCCCTCGACGAGAGGAGCCTCGCTCAGGATCACGCGTCCGCCGTCCTCGATCAGCTCGACCGCCATCTCGGCGCTCATCAGCGCGCTGCCGAGATCCATGAGCACCAGGACGCCGTCGTCTGACATGGCGCGCTCGATCGCCGCGCGCACCCGTTCGGCGTCGGTTCCGACCGCGCCATCCTCGAGTCCGCCGGCCGCCTCGATCGCCAGCTCCTCGCCACCCATCTCCCGGGCCAGCTCGACCACGCCGCGTGCCAGCTCGGCGCTGTGCGAGACGACGACGATGCCGACCACGCGCTGGCCGCCGTCCTAAGGGAGTCGGTAGGCGCGGTGCAGCAGTTCGATCGGGTGGATCGACGGCCGCTTGGTGCCGTGCTCGATCTGCCATCGGCAGGTCTCGCTGTCGCACACCACCGTCCCCGCGCCCGACGCCTCGACCTGCCCGAACAGGTCGGCACCCACGTCCATCGCAATCTTGTACTTCTCGCGCTTGAGGCCGTAGGTCCCCGCGATCCCACAGCAGCGAGCGTCGAGCTCGCGGACGTCGAGGCCGGGAATCAGCCGCAGGAGCTCGACCGCCGGCTTGCCCATCCAGTGGCCCTGCTGCTGGCAGGGAGCGTGGTAGGCGACGGTCTCATTGACCGGCTCCAGATCGGTCTTGAGCTCACCGGCGTCGTGCATCTCCAGCAGCAGCTCGCAGATGTCATAGGTCTGGCTGCTGACCAGCTCCAGATCGGGATCCCCCTCCAAGCCGAGGACCTCCTTCGCCTCGCGCTTGAGCATCAGCGTGCAGCTGGTGGCGTTGCCGACGATCAGCGTGCCGTCGCGAGCGTGCGGCGCCAGCGCCCGCGCGAGCCGCAGGACATAGCCGCGGGCGTCGTCGAACAGGCCGTTTGACTGAAGCGGCAGGCCGCAGCAGTCCTGCTTGGGGATCTCGACTCGGAAGCCGTTGTGTTCGAGCACGGCCACGATCTTCTCGCCCACCTCGGGCTCGTAGTACTCGGTCCCGCAGCCGTGGAAGTAGACGATTTTGGTCCCGGTCGACGGGCCACGATGCTTCTTTGCCCAGGACTGAAACCGCCGGCCGGCAAAGCGCGGCAGCGGCGCGTCGCGGTGCAGGCCGACCGTGCGCTCCGCCAGCGCCCGCGCCGGTCCCAGCTTCAGCATCGCGTTGGCCAGCGGCGCGACCGGGGTGCCCAGCCGCCCCACCACCGTTGGGCGGGCGAGCAGGCGATCGCGCAGCTTGACGCCGTCTCGCTCCTTGACCTGGTGGCGGGCGTGAGCGTTGAGCTCGGCGATCCTCACGCCCTGGGGACAGGACATCGTGCACAGGCCGCAGCCCGAGCAGTAGTCGACCGAGGACTCCAGCGAAGGCTGGCCCTGCACCCGGTAGCGCTCGGCCTGGGGCCCCGCGTACTTCGGGCCTGGGAACAACGGCGTGACGTTCGAGACCGGGCAGACGGTTTCGCAGATCGTGCACTTGACGCAATGGTCGAGCGAGTTGCGCAGCAGCTCGTGCATGGGGTCGGCGCTCATGCGGTCGTCACGGCCCCCTCGCGATCGAGCACCGCCTGGGCGACGAAATGGCCGGTGCTCAACGCGATCCCCTCGCCCGACCCCTCGCGCCAGGGCTCCGCGCCCGGAAGCGCTGCGCCCGCGACGAACACGTTCGAGGTGCCCTCGGCCAGCAGCGACGCGTCGACCGCGACTCCGACCTTCGCCATCGGCTGTGGCTCGAAGTAGTCGCCGACGAACCGCGGCTCCCCGGGCGCGGGGGCTCCTCGGAGCTCCAGCCCGAGCGCGGTCTCGCGGGCGCGCCAGTCCGATCCGAGCTCGATCCCGCCGGAGGCAAAGCCGCCCGTGGCGAGCACGATCCAGCGTGCGCCGTAGCCGTGGTCGTGGCCGCTTGCATGCGTGCGCACGGCGGTCACCCGGTCGCCGTCGCGCGCGGCCTCGAAGACCTCGGCACCGACGACCAGCCGGCCGCCGGCGGAGCGCAGCGCGGCGTGCAGCGCGTTGTAGACGCGCATCCCCGGTGCCGAGGGAGGGAGCGTCGGGATCTCGAAGGCCGGATGGCCGAGCCGGCGCTCGAGCTCGGACCATGCGCCATGCGGATCGCGCAGACCCAGGACGGCCGGCAGCCCGACGCGCTCATCGCCCCGCAGCAGCGGCAGCAGCCGGGCGACGAACGCCCGTCTGAACGCGGGGTCGTCGAAGCTCTGCGCGAAACCGAGCGAGTTGGCCTCCGCCCGGCCCACGTCGAGGTCGAGCTCGACGGCTCTGGCCTCGACGCCGGCCCGCGCGAGGTTCGCGGCGCACAGAGACGCGTGAAAGTCGCGCAGCACCCGCAGGCCGACGACGCAGATCGGCGTCCCCGTGCGAACGTCGCCCGTTGCCATCGTCTCGGGCACCAGCGCCGACGGCCTGACCGCCCCGACCGCCGTCGGCAGGAGGTGGTTGCGAGCGAGCTCGCCGGCGTAGGCGTAGGAGGGCTGCGGTCCGCTGTCGATGTGCGCGCGAAACCATTCCAGCGCGGGCGCGATCGCCTCGACGCCGACCAACGCGTACGGGTGCCCGGAGCGCTCGGCGACGAATGCCGGCAGCGCGGCGGCAGGGTCCTCGACGCGCTCGGGGGCATAACCGAGCACGTCGACGGTCCCCGGCGCCAGGTGCGTCGACCCCACGCCCTTGGCCAGGACGCACACCCGCGCGCCGTCCTCGGCGAGGCGGACGGCGGCGGTGAGGCCGGCGACGCCGGCGCCGATCACGACCACGTCGTAATTGAGGCTCGGCCTCATGACCCTAGGTGCCAGCCGTAGTCGAGCCTCGGCCTCATGACGGGAGGTGCCCGACGTCGAGGACGCCCTGGAAGATCCAGTCGTCGAGCCGGACCTGGCGGACCTGATCGCCGTAGAGGATCGGCCACGTGCCCTTCCAGCGCTCGCGCAGGAACGCCAGCAGGGAGTCGGTTGCCTGCGCCGCATCGATCCCGTCGAGTCCGTGCACGATCCCGGCGGCGCGGTAGATGCAGAACCCGCCCTGGCAGGGGCCCATGCCGAGCCGGAGGATACGCCGGATGTCATCGAGGTTGACGCTCGCGCGCCGGCGGACCGTGTCCTCCAGGCGGCGGCGCGGGATCAGCTCGCACTCGCACACGAGCTGGTCGTCGAGCAGGTCCTGCTCGCGCCGTCTGAGGCGGTCGCCGAGGTGCAGGTAGTCGCCCTCCTCGGAGCCGGTGACACGTTCGCTCGCGGTCGTACAGACGCGCCCCTCGCCAAGCTGGCTGCACACCGCGTCGACGGTCTCCTCGGCCATCAGCCGATAGGTCGTGAGCTTGCCGCCGGTGATCGTCAAGAAGCCGCTCACGCCGTCGCGCTCGCGGTGGTCGAGCAGGGC
Organism: uncultured Solirubrobacterales bacterium; assembly: GCA_963723675.1. GTDB lineage: Bacteria > Actinomycetota > Thermoleophilia > Solirubrobacterales > Solirubrobacteraceae > Palsa-465. Next base: position 800,277 of record CAVRRW010000002.1, read on the forward strand.
GTGGGCGCGGGTGACGTCGCGAGTCGAGTCAGAGCTCTCCTTGCGATCCTCGAACAATGGCCGCACGCCGGTCCAGACCCGCAGCGCGCGCGCCTGCTTGAAGCCCGGGACGAGCCGCTCTCCGTCTGCGAGCATCGCGTCGACCTCGTCCTGAAGGACCGTGTGATCATCGGCATCGTCGGTGTGGACGTCGGTCGTGCCGATCACGCTGACGGTACGGACGGGGACGATGATGTCGCCGTCGGTGGGCATCTGGCACCGATTGACGACCGCGTTCAGCAACCGATGGTTCATCGCGATCATGATTCCCCGGCCGGGCATCACGTGGACTCCCTCGATCCCCGCAAACTCGGCGATGCGCCCGGCCCATGCCCCCGAGGCGCTGACGGTGATCTTGGCCTCGACGTCGAGCTCCTCGTCGGTCCCGGCGTTGCGCAGCCGCGCGCCCGTGACCCGATCGCCCTCGCGGTGGATCGCGATCGCCTCGTGGTAGGGGAGCACGCGGGCGCCCCGCTCCTGCGCGCCGCGGGCCAATCCCCACACAAGCTTCCAGACGTCGATGCTCGCGTCGGGGACCCGGAACGCACGCGAGAGGTCAGGGTTCAGCCGGGGCTCCTCGCGCAGCGCCTGCGCGGCATCGATCTCCTCGCACGGCACGCCGGTGGCCTTGCAGCCCTCGGCGAAGCGATCCGCGTAGGGCGGGTCGTCGAACGGCGTGGTGACGAATAGGCCGCCGGTGTCCTCGACGGACTCGGCGGCGATCCGGCGGATGATCCCGTTCTCGTGCGCGCACTCCCTCGCCGCATCCGGATCCTTGACCGCATAACGGCCGCCCGAGTGCACGAGCCCGTGGAAGCGCCCGCTCGTGCCCGACCCGAGATCGGCACGGTCGACGAGCACGACATCGAGTCCGCGCAACGCGGCGTCCCACGCCACTCCGGCGCCGGTCGCGCCGCCACCGATGACGAGGACGTCGGTGCTGAGCATCGTCACCGAACGAGCTTACTCGCGCGCCGCCGCCGAGTGGATTCCGCCGAGGCGAAGGACGGCCGCCGCCCGGGACCTCGCACTCGGGTCCGGCGCAGCGGCCGTCGCCACCTTGCCGACTACGACTCCGCCCAGTCGAACGTCCGCTCGACCGCCTTCTTCCAGAAGTGATAAGCCCGCTCGCGGTCGGACTCGTCCATCTTCGGCTCCCAGCGCTTGTCCTCGACCCAGTTCTCGCGCAGGTCCTCGACCTCCTTCCAGAACCCGGTGGCGAGCCCGGCCGCATAGGCGGCTCCGAGCGCCGTGGTCTCGGCCACCTTCGGCCGGATCACGGGCACGCCGAGGATGTCTGCCTGGAACTGCATCAGGGTCTCGTTGACGACCATGCCGCCGTCGACCTTGAGCGACTCGAGGTGCACGCCCGAGTCGGCTTCCATCGCGTCGGAGACCTCGCGGCTCTGGAACGCGGTCGCCTCGAGCGCCGCGCGCGCGATGTGCCCGTTGTTGACGTAGCGGGTGAGCCCGGCGAACACACCGCGGGCGTTGCCCTTCCAATACGGCGCGAACAGTCCCGAGAACGCCGGCACGATGTAACAGCCGCCGTTGTCATCGACCGTCTTGGCGAGGTCCTCGACCTCGGGCGACGTGCGGATCAGCTTGAGGTTGTCGCGCAGCCACTGGACCAGCGCGCCGGTGATCGCGATCGACCCCTCAAGGCAATAGACCGCCTCGCTGTCGCCGATCTTGTACCCGACGGTGGTGATCAGCCCGTTCTTGGACTGCACCGCCTCGTTGCCGGTGTTGAGCAGCAGGAAGTTGCCGGTCCCGTAGGTGTTCTTCGCCTCACCCACGGAGAAGGCGGTCTGCCCGAACGTGGCGGCCTGCTGGTCTCCGAGGTCGCCGGCGACCTGCACCCCGGCGAACGCGCCGTCCTTGACCTCGCCGTAGGCGGCGCTGGAGGGACGGATCTCGGGCAGCATCGCCCTGGGAACACCGATTGCTTCGCACAGGTCGTTGTCCCAGTCGAGCGTCTGGAGGTCCATCAGCATCGTCCGGCTGGCGTTCGAGACGTCGGTTATGTGCAGGCCGCCGTTGGTGCCGCCGGTCAGGTTCCAGATGCACCAGGTGTCCATGTTGCCGAAGGCCAGGTCGCCGGCCTCGGCCCGCTCGCGGGTGCCGTCGACGTTCTCCAGGATCCAGCGGACCTTCGGCCCCGAGAAGTAGGTCGCGATCGGAAGCCCGGTCTTCAGCCGGAAGCGATCCTGCCCTCCCTCCTTCTCGAGCTCCTCACAGATCCTGTCGGTGCGAGTGTCCTGCCAGACGATCGCGTTGTGTACCGGCTCGCCGGTGTTGCGATCCCATACGACCGCGGTCTCGCGCTGGTTGGTGATGCCCAGGCCCGCGATCGAGTCGGCGCCCCCGCCGACTTTCCCGAGGGCCCCGTCCATCACCTGGCGGCAGCGCTGCCAGACCTCGTTCGCATCGTGTTCGACCCACCCCGGCTTGGGATAGATCTGCTCGTGCTCGAGCTGCTCGACCGCGGCGACGTTGCCGCCGTGATCGAAGATCATGCAGCGGGAGCTGGTGGTGCCTTGGTCGAGTGCTGCGGCGTAGTCCGCCATGCGGTCTCCTTTCAACCCGTCAACGCTTCGGCGGCGGTCTGGTAGAGGTAGTAGGTGGAAGTCGCGCCCGGGTCCTGATGACCCTGGCTACGGTCCCCGAGGTAGCTGGCCCGCCCCTTGCGAGCGAGCAGCGGGATCGTCTCCCGCATCCCCGACTCGGCCGCGTTCGCCGCCTCCCGCAGGCCGGTGTCGAGGTCCGAGGCCCGCTCCAGCGCCTCGATGCCGGGGACCAGGGCGTCGAGCATGGTCTTGTCACCGAGCTCTGCCTTGCCCCGCGCCTGCACGCCCCCGATCCCCTTGCGCCAGGCGGCGGCGTAGGTCTCGAGATCGATCTCGTCGCTGCCGGCGAGCGCCGTGCCCATCTGCAGAAACAGGGTTCCGTACAGCGGACCGGCCGCCCCGCCGACGCTCGAGACGAGCGCCATCGCGACGGTCTTGAGCACCGCTCCGGCATCGGGCTGCTCCTGGGACTCGAGCTTCTCGAGCGCCTTTCGCATCCCACGGTCCATGTTGGTCCCGTGGTCGCCGTCGCCGATCGCCGTGTCGAGGGCCACCAGCTCTGCGCGGTGCTCCGCCATGGATCCCGCGAAGCGGCTCATCCAGTCGAGGACCGTGTCGCGGTTGACGGGCAAGCTCAGGGCCTCCCGCCGGTGTTCATGGCGGGGGGCACCTAGGCGCCCCAGCGAAGGCCCGGCGTGTTCACCGGCGCGTCCCAGTAGCGGATCATCTCGTCGTCGAGCTTGAGCAGCGTGATCGAGCAGCCCTGCATCTCCAGCGAGGTGATGTAGTTGCCGATCAGGTTGCGCTCGATCTGCAGCCCGTGCTCCTGAGCAAGCCGGGCGACCTCGCCGAACATCACGTACAGCTCGATCAGCGGCGTGCCGCCCATCCCGTTCATGAACGCAAGCACGCGGTCTCCCGACGAGAACGGCAGATCCTCGACGATCGGCGTCATCAGGCGCTCGGCGATCTGCGAGGCCGGCCCGATCTTCTCGCGGAAGCGCCCGGGCTCGCCGTGGATGCCGATCCCGATCTCGACCTCGTCATCGGCGAGTTCGAAGCTGGGCGTGCCGGCGCCGGGCGTGATGCAGGGGGTCAGGGCCATGCCCATGGAGCGCCCGTTGGCGTTCACGCGGCGGGCCAGCTCGGCCACCTCGTGCAGAGACTTGCCGTCGTCCGCGGCGCCCCCGGCGATCTTCTCGAGGATCACCGTGATCCCGACGCCGCGCCGGCCCGCGGTATAGAGCGAGTCCTCGACCGCGACGTCGTCGTTGGTGAGCACCGACTCGACCTCGACCCCTTCGGCGCCGGTCAACTCAGCCGCCATCTCGAAGTTCATCACGTCGCCGGTGTAGTTCTTGACGATGTGCAACACGCCCGCACCGCCGTCGACGGCCTTCGTGGCGGCCTCCATCTGGTCGGGCGTGGGCGAGGTGAAGACGGCGCCCGGACAGGCCGCGTCGAGCATGCCGGGTCCGACGAACCCTCCGTGCATCGGCTCGTGGCCCGAGCCGCCTCCTGAGATCAGTCCGACCTTGCCGCTGACGGGCGCGTCGGCGCGGACGACCAGGTACGGGTCATAGCTGATCCGCAACCGGTCCGGGTGCGCCGCCTCCATACCCCGGAGCGCATCCTTCACGACGTCGTCGGGCGCGTTGATGAGCTTCTTCATGCCACTCCCTAGGAACCGACGGGCAGGGTGGCCCGTGGTGCGAGCGCGACCGGCGCGCGCGGCGCATCCGGATGGTTCAACGGCGCGACCGCCGAGCGCCGGCAACCGGCGTCAGCGAACGACCGAGCACAGATAATGGCCTGCAAGCGCCCTTCTTTTTGAACCATCGCTCTCCACCCACGAGCTTTGGTTTGCGACAATAACGGAAACGGTTCGACAATGTCAAACATCGTTCGAACAAGGGCGAGAGTGCTCGCATCGGGCTTCTGATCGCGAATTCCGTGCCGGGCCGGATCCAATCAATCGAGCGCGCCGCGGCGATCCTTCGGCTCCTCTCGGGACGCTCGCGGCGCCTCGGGGTGGCCGAGCTGGCCGGAGAACTGGGCCTGCCCAAGGGGACGGTGCACGGAATCCTTCGGACGCTCCAGGCCGTGGGCTTCGTCGAACAGGACAGCGACTCGGGCAAGTATCAGCTCGGCGCCGCGCTGCTTCACATGGGCTCGAGCTACCTGGACGGCAACGAGCTGCGCACGCGGGCGTTGAACTGGGCCGACGCGTTGGCGACCCAGAGCGGGGAGAGCGTGCGGATCGGCACGCTGCACGAGAACCAGGTCCTGATCGTCCACCACGTGTTCCGGCCCGACGACAGCCGCCAGGCGCTGGAGGTGGGAAGCCTTGTGCCGGCGCACGCTTCCGCCCTCGGCAAGGCGCTGCTGGCGAGCCATCGGTATCTGGCGGCGGAGGTGTTCGGCGGCCGCCTGCCAAGCTTTACGCCCGCGACGGTGACCGACATCTACCGGTTGCGTCGCGAGCTGGACGAGATCTCCGAGCACGGATGGGCGGGCGAGGTCGGCGAGCTGTTTCGCGAGACCGCCTCGATCGCTGCCCCCATCGAGGACCGCCGCCGCGTCACGGTCGGCGCGATGGGCATCACCGGGCCGATCGAGCGCCTCTGCCACGACAGTCGCCCCCGCGCCGAGCTCGTGAGCTATGTGGTGACCGGCGCGCGCTCGGTCTCCCGGGAGCTCGGCGCGATTCCATGGTAGGAATAGCCATGTGTTTGCCGGGCGCTACGTAGCCGCGATCGATCAGGGAACGGCTTCGTCGAGATGCCTGGTGTTCGACCGCCGGGCGCGCATCGTCTCGGTTGCACAGAAGGAGCACCGCCACTACTTCCCCAGGCCCGGCTGGGTCGAGCACGACCCCGAGGAGATCTGGCGCAACGTGCTGGAGGTCGTGTCCGAGGCGCTCGCGAAGGCGGAGCTTTCGTCATCGGATCTGAGCGTGCTCGGAATCGCCAATCAGCGCGAGACGACGGTGCTGTGGGATCGCAGCACCGGGGCTCCCGTGCACAATGCGATCAACTGGGAGGACACCCGTACCGACCAGCTCTGCCGCGAGCTGTCGAGCAATGGCGGACAGGAGCGCTTCCGCGATAAGACCGGCCTGCCGATCGCGACGTACTTCTCGGGGCCGAAGGTGCGGTGGCTGCTGGACCGGGTGCCGGGCCTGCGCGAGCGCGCCGAGGAAGGCGAAGTCGTGTTCGGCACGATCGACTCCTGGCTGATCTGGAACCTGTGCGGCCGGCACGTGACCGACGTGACCAACGCCAGCCGCACGATGCTGATGGACCTCACGACGCGGACGTGGGACGACGAGCTGCTGGCCGCGGTCGGCGTGCCGCGGGCGATGCTGCCCGAGATTCGCCCGTCCTCTGAGATCTACGGTGAGGCGGGCGCGCCGCTGGCCGGGGTCCCGGTCGGCTCGCTGCTGGGCGACCAACACGCAGCGCTGGTTGGGCAGACCTGCTTTGACCAGGGCGATGCCAAGTGCACCTACGGGACCGGCAGCTTCTTTTTGCTCAACACGGGTGAGGTGCCCGCGAGCTCCGATGGCGGTCTGCTCACCACCCTGGGCTACGACCTCGGGGCAGGCAACCCCACCTACGCGCTCGAGGGGTCGATCGCGATCACCGGCGCGCTCGTGCAGTGGTTTCGCGACAACATCGGGCTGATCGGCTCGGCACCCGAGATCGAAACGCTCGCCCTCACCGTCGAAGACAACGGCGGCTGTTACTTCGTTCCGGCGTTCTCGGGCCTGTTCGCGCCTCACTGGCGCAGCGACGCGCGAGGAGTGATCGCCGGTCTGACCGGCTACATCAACAAGGGGCATCTCGCGCGCGCGGTGCTCGAGGCGACCGCCTGGCAGACCCGGGAGGTCGTCGAGGCGATGGGCTCCGACTACGAGCTCTCGGAGCTGCGCGTCGACGGGGGCATGACCGCGAACAACCTGCTGATGCAGGTCCTCGCCGACGTGCTCGGCGTGCCGGTGGTGCGACCGATCGTCGCGGAGACCGTGTCGCTGGGAGCGGCGTACGCGGCCGGGCTGGCGGTGGGGTTCTGGCCCGATCTCGACAGCCTCAGGCAGAACTGGCACAAGGCCGCCGAGTGGCTGCCGGCGATGGATCCGGCCGTGCGCGAGAAGGGCTACCGGAAGTGGAAGAAGGCCGTGGCGCGCAGCGTCGACTGGCTCGACGACGACGACTGAGTCCGGGCGAGCCGCTCAGCCGACGGCGCCTTCGCCGGCGCTCTCGAAGAACCGCTTCACGCTTGCGATCGCGTCCGTCACGTCTTCGGAGGGCGCAATCGGCTCCCCGAAGTCGATGCTCACCGGATAGCGCCTGGAAACGAGGCGCTCGTGGTTGCGGGTCGGCCAGAAATGCCCCGGCGGCATCGCGTCGCGCGTCCCGCTCACGCGAATCGGCACGATCGGCATGCTGTGCTTGGCCGCGAGCACGGCCGCTCCCTTGCGCACGCGCGTCGACGCGGTGTTCCGGGTCCGGGTGCCCTCGGGATACACCAGCAGGTTCCAGCCGCGGTCGAGCAGCCGGTCGAGATGGCCCGCGGCGCGCTCGTCGAGTCCGCCGCCGCGGCGATCCATCGGAACCGTGTTGAACAGGAGCGACACCGTCGCCCCGATCCAGCGGTTGCGGTAGAAGTAGTCGGTGGCGGCCGCGACGACGGTGCGGCTGCGGATCCGGCGCGGAAGCGCCGCCAGGATCACGGGCGTGTCCATGTGGCTTCGGTGGTTGGCGACGAGGATCACCGGCCCCCTGATGCGGGCAAGCTTGTCGCGTCCGGTCGCCCGCCGGCGAATGTAGAAGTCCATCAGCGGCGCGAGCAGCACCTTCAGGAACACCTCCCGCACAGCCCTCGCCACCCACGACCGCGCCCACGGGACGTCGAGCTGCGACGCCGCCTTGCGGAGCTGCTTCGGGGCTGCCTTGCGGAGTTCGCGGCCGCGACGCTGAAGCCGCTGGGCGGTGGTCTCCTTACGCCGGAACCGGAACACGTACGGAGCAACCCCTGCATGTTGCAATCGTTACAGGAAGGGGCGCAAGAACACGCAAACGGGGGCGGCAGCGCCGCTCGGCGCCACCGCCCGGTGCCTGCGTGCTACTCCAGCCCTTCTGGCGTGTCCGCGGGAGTCTCGCGGAGCACCTCGCCCCTCTCCTCGCCCGGTTCGGGCACGGTGCCCCTCGCTATCAGGATGTCTCTGATACCGAAGTCATAGATGTAGCACGCGATCGCGGCACCCACTAAAGGCCCGACGATCGGTATCCAGAAGTAGGTGCTGATGTTGGGGTAGTCGCCGGGTAAGGCCAGCTTCCCCCACCCCGCTATCCACGCGAACAGGCGCGGGCCGAAGTCTCGCGCGGGGTTGATCGCGTAACCGGCGTTGGCACCGAATGACGCGCCGATCGCGCCCACGAGCAAGCCGATCAGCAACGGCCCGAGATTGCCCGCCGGCGGGATGTTGAACTCGTCGACTATCGCGAACACCCCGAACACGAGCAATCCCGTGCCCACAACCTGGTCCAGGAGCGGCCCCCAAACGTCGTGGAAGTAAGGCGCCGGGAACGTGGCGAAGATGCTGTACGTCGCCAGCGACGTCTTCTTCGTCGTGTGGGTGTGTAGGAGAAACGCGCCGATCGCGGCCTTGTAGACCCAGTACACGAGGGCCGCCGCCACGAACGCGCCCGCGATCTGCGCGAGCCAATATCCGGGCACCTTCGCCCACGAGAAGCCTCGCCGCAGAGCGAAGGCGAGCGTAACGGCGGGGTTGATGTGCGCGCCGGAGATACCACCGGCGGTGTAGACACCAAACATCACCGCGAACGCCCAGCCGAAGACGATCAGCAACCAGTCTCCGACCCCGGTCCAGATCGTAACTAGTGTCAACGTGCGTCCCGACCCGGGCAGCCCTGCAACCACCATCGCGACGACGCCGTCACCGAACATGATCAGAACGAATGTGCCGAGGAACTCGGCGAGGTACTCGCCGCCGGCCGTAGTGCGCCAGCCGGGGCGTTTTCCAGTCGCTACTGTCGCCACATAACCTCCTCCCAAGACGTCGGGTTCATACCGAGTGTCACTTCTGCTCGCGCGCCCGCAGGCAGCCCAGCAACGTCGGCCTGCTGACGCGCAGTTCTCGATTCGCCCCCTCGCACGCAGATCCTCCTGCCGCAGCCGCGGCGGCTTTGGCTCACTCCACGGCCAGCCATCCGCTGCGCATCGCTCTCAGCACATCCGCGTCCGGCCTTCCAGGCATCCCCAGCGGAATCTCGGGAGCCGACGATCGAGGGGCGGTTGCGCCGTTGCTCGATGAAGACTTCGACTCCGAGTCTTGCTGCACTCAACGAGACACCACTCTCACCGCCGCCCGCCTAGCGGCGTGGCGGGGCCCGCATGCACGAGTTGGGCCGAGACTACCAGCCTCCGTTCGACAATGTCAAACGGTGTTTGAACGACGCGGTGTGGCGAAATTCACCTCTCGGCGAAGCGGCACTGCCCAAGATCGGGGCCGGGACTGCGCCGCACAACCCGGCTCGTGATTCGTCACCGGCGTTTGGTGCTGGTCACAGCGGCCGTGAGCTGTCTCTTGGCTTGGTCGAGGGCGTTCCCGGCCCGGGATCCGGGAGCAGTCGAGGCGCGCGATGAGCCTGGATTCATCCTGAAAGCAAGCTCATCGCGCTGACTACGTGTCGCCCCGCGCCCCCAAAACACGACGGGGACCCGCTTCCAGGGTCCCCGCCGGTGATTCCCTCAGCGCACCCACGGCCGGGTTGGGTGCGTCATCAGGGAAATCCGTTGCGGACGCTGAAACTCCCAACATGGCCAAAAGTTGCGAACGCGGCCGTGAATCTCTCTTGTCATACTTGAAATCCCCATCAGGGGGCGTAGCTCAGTTGGTTAGAGCGCTGCCCTGTCACGGCAGAGGTCGCGGGTTCGAGTCCCGTCGCTCCCGCTCGCTCCTTCGCTTACCGGAGTGCTGGAACGGAATTCCTAGCGTTGTGATATAGATTAGGCCATCCTAATTAGGGTGCCCTGACGTGAGCGGAGAAGCTCGATGAACTTTACGGAGACGGTGGTCCTCGGAGCGATCGCCGGCTTCACGATCTACCTCGGCCTGCCAGCCGGGCGTGTCGGTCGTGTGGACGATCGGGCCCGGGTCGCGCTGGCGATGTTCTCCGTCGGGATCCTCGCGTTCATCTTCGTGGACGTGACCGCCCACGGCCAGCAGATCGTGGAGTCGGCCCTCCAGAGCTTCAAGCATCACACCGTCGGCTTCGGACACGTGCTCGGCCTGTTCATCCTGCTCGCTCTCGGTTTCACGATCGGCGCCGCGGGCATCTCGCAGCTCGAGCAGCGGCTGCGCCCGCGCCGTGCGGCACGGCCGCCGATCGCCGGAGGCGAGGCCACGGCGAGCCTCAGTGCGGCCGAGCTCGCCGCGATTGACAGCGGTGCCGCGGCGGCGCGTCGCAGAGCGCTTCAGACCGGGATGACGATCGCGTTCGCCATCGGCTTGCACAACTTCGCCGAGGGGCTCGCGATCGGGGTCTCCGCCAAGACGGGCGAAATCGGCCTGGCGACGGTGCTGATCGTCGGGTTCGGGCTCCACAACGCGACCGAGGGGTTTGGCATCGTCGGCCCGCTGGGCAACGTCCGGCCCTCGTGGGGCTGGCTCGGCCTGGCCGGCCTCATCGGCGGTGGGCCCACCCTGCTCGGCGCGATTCTCGGCTATCAGGTCCATTCGGACGCGCTCGAGCTGTGCTTCTACGGCCTCGCCGGGGGCGCGATCCTGTACGTGGTCGGCGAGATCTGGACCGGGATGCGCCGCTACGGGTATCAGACGCTTGGGCTGTACCTGCTCGCGGCCGGGTTCCTTGTCGGGGTGGCGACCGACCTGATCGTCTCTTACGGCGGGGCTTGATCCCCCCGGGACCGGCGCCTGGGGCGCGCCGGGACTGGTCGCGGATCCCCCCACGTGCAACGATCCGTCCGTGGACAACCTGATCAAGCAGCGCCTCGCGAGCAACGAGGTCGTCTTCCGCGACGTCAACGAAGCGATCGAGAGCGGCAAGATTCCCGCGGAGGTGCAGGAGGCGACCGCCTTTCGCTGCGAATGCGGCGAGCTGGGATGCAACGACCTGATCGAGTTGACGATCGGTGAATACGAACGCGTGCGCGCGCATTCGCGGCGCTTCCTGGTAACGATCGGACACCAGCGCCAGGAAATCGAGACCATCGTGGAGACGCATCCCGGCTACGCGGTGGTCGAGAAGCGCGATGAAGCAGGACAAGTGGCCGAGGAGACCGATCCGCGCGGCTAGCTGATGGCTGGCCCGGCTCCGGCGCTACGGGTGGCTAGCCCGGCTCCGGCGCTACGAGCTGATTGATTGCGGGGCGCGGCTGTGACCGTGACTGCGGGCGGCCCGGTCCTCGCGATCCAATGAGAATCGCATCTGCACCTCGGTACCTCCCGAGGCGGGCTGCACGATCTCGAACTCGTCGCTTAGCTTCGCGATCAAGGCAAGGCCGACTCCGAGGCCGGGTGCCTCGCTGTGGGCCTGCAGCCCGAAGCCGTTGTCGGCGATCACGACGACCAGCGCCTCGTCGGCCGTCCACGCCGAGACCTCAATCGGGCCGGGCTGCCCGCGATACGCGTGGCGCACCACGTTTGTCAGCGCCTCCGAGGCCGCGAGCGCGACAGCTTCGACCTGCGCTTCGCCGGCGCCGGCCGCCTCCGCGACCGCGACCAGGGCCCGGCGCGCCACCGGCACCGACCCGGGGATCGCCGGATACCCCCTTTTCATCGCGGGAGGCAAGTCCTCATTCCGTTCCTGTTGAGCCAAGACATCCATTGCCCTACAGAAGCTGGATACCCAACCGGATCCGACGATAACCCGAGCAAAGCCGCCGCTTTTGGGACATCCGTCACCATCGTGGGATGGACGTCGACGGTCTCTACGGTGCTCCGCTGCACCGGTTCGTGGCCGAGCGTGACGAGCTCGTCCGCGCGCTGCGCAAGCAGGGCGAGCGTGAGGAGGCGGCCAAGGTCGCAAAGCTGCGCAAGCCTTCAGTCGCGGCCTGGGCGGTCAATCAGCTCGTCCGCACGCAGCCGCAGTCGGTCGCCGAGCTGTTCGACGCCGGCGACGCGCTCCGGCATGCCCACCGCACCGCCACCGCCGGCCGCGGTGACGGGAGCACCCTGCGGGCGGCGTCACAGCGGGAGCGCAGCGCGGTCGACGTGCTGCTGGAGGCCGCCAGGGGCCTGCTCACGTCCGAGGGCCACGAGCTGAGTCCGGCGATCATCGACCGCGTCGCCGAGACGTTGCGCGCGGCGGCGCTGGACCCCGACTCGCGCGAGCTGGTCCGCGGCGGCCGGCTCGAGCGCGAGTTGCGCCACGTGGGGCTCGGCGTGGGGCTGGCCGCGGGAGCGGACGCGGCGCCCGCCCCGCCGCCCAGGCGACAGGAGACCAAGAGCGCGCCGGGTGGACGGAGGACGCCGGGGGCGTCGGCCACGAAGAAGGGGCCGCCGGCGGTGAAGGAGGCGTCGCCGCCGAAGCAGGCCGAGCGCCAAGAAGAGCGGGCGGAGGCCGAGCGTCTCAAGCGTGAGCGGGCACAGGCATTGAAGGCCGCACGCGAGATCGAGGCGAAGGCTCGCCGTCGCGCCGAGCGCAGCACTCGCGCCGTAAGGGTGGCGCAGGAGCGTCGGGACCGGGCCGCAGAAGATCTCGAGGATTCCGACAAGGCGCTCGCGGCGGCACAGGCACAAGCCGAGGCGGCCGCCGCCGAGCACGACCGCATACGGGAGCAGCTGGAGCGCCTCTGACAACCGTCTCGGCTTGGCCGATAGGCTGCGACCGTGCGCTTGGTTGCCGACCGGCCCCTTGGCGTGGCGCCCGCAACCGTCCTCGACTACCGCGAGCTGGCGCGGCGACGGCTCCCCCGCCAGCTGTTTGACTACATCGACGGCGGCGCCTACGAGGAGGCGACATTGCGCGCGAACGTGACCGATCTGGAACGCCTGCTGCTCCGCCAGATCGTGATGCGCGACGTGTCGACGCGCGAGCCGGGCGTCGAGCTGCTCGGCCAGCAGCTGGCGCTGCCGGTGATCCTGGCGCCGGTCGGACTGGGCGGCATGTTCGCCCCTCGTGCGGAGGTTCAGGCCGCGCGTGCGGCCGAGCGGGCCGGCGTGCCGTTCGTCGAGTCGACGGTGTCCGTGTGCAGCGTCGAGGAGGTCGCGCGGGCGACTTCGGTCCCACCCTGGTTTCAGCTTTACGTGATGCGCGACCGCGGCTATGCGCAGGAGCTGATGGCGCGAGCGCAGGCGGTGGGAGCGCCGGTGCTCGTGCTGACGGTCGATCTGGCAGTGGTCGGGGCGCGCCATCGCGACACGCGCAACGCCATCGGCGGCGGGGCCACGGCGTGGGCCAAGGCCCGACGCGGCATCGATCTCGCCTCCCACCCGCGATGGATCCGCGAGGTGGCGCTCGGGGGCAAGCCGCTGACGTTCGGCAACCTCGAGAAGGCAGTCCCGGAGGCGCGCAACCCGGGGGCCTTCCGGCACTGGGTCGACGCACAGTTCGATCCGAGCGTCACCTGGGACGACATCGCCTGGGTGCGCGAGAACTGGACGGGACGGCTCGTCGTCAAGGGCGTGCTCGATCCAGAGGATGCCCGACGCGCGGTCGAGGTCGGCGTCGACGGCGTGGTGGTGTCAAACCACGGCGGCCGCCAGCTCGACTCGGTGCCGTCCACAGTGCGGGCACTCCCCGACGTCGTCGAGGCGATCGGTGGAAATGCAGAGGTACTCGTCGACGGTGGCGTCCGGACCGGCCTCGACGTCGTCAAGATGGTCGCGCTCGGCGCCAAGGCGGTGCTGGTCGGGCGCGCCTGGGCGTGGGCCGTGACGGCGCGCGGCGAGGCCGGCGTGCGTCACGTGCTCGCGATCCTCAAGGCAGACATCGACGTGGCGCTGGGACTGACGGGCCACTCCTCGATTGGCGAAATCGACCGATCGGCGCTGTATCGCACCGGGTCGACGGTCGTGTCTGGCTGAGCGATCGACCGACGCCGCCGTCGCCGGTGAGGCAAAGGTCGCGGTCACCACGACGCCGGTGAGGCAGAGTCGCGGTCATCGCGACCGACCACTCTCTCTGATCGCGCACCAGCGCCGCGGCTGGGGCCGCGGCGCCAGTGCCTGGATTCGTGGACTCAGGCCTTGATCAGCCCGTGCGGGTTGAACACGAACTTCTTGGCCACGCCGCTGTCGAATTCCTTGTAGCCCTGGGGGGCCTCGTCGAGCGAGATGACCGTCGCATTCACGGCCTTTGCGATCTGAGCCTTGTCGTGCAGGATCATCTGCATCAGGCCGTAGTGGTACCTCATCACCGGACACTGGCCGGTGGTGAAGCTGTGCGACTTGGCCCAACCGAGGCCGATGCGGATCGACAGCGAGCCCACCTTCGCCGCATCGTCGACGGCTCCCGGGTCGCCGGTCACATACAGGCCCGGGATTCCCAGCTTGCCGGCCACGCGGGTGACGTCCATGATCGAGTTCAGCACCGTCGCCGGCGCCTCGTGCTCGGAGTCGGCGCCGTGGCCGCGAGCCTCGAAGCCGACCGCGTCGACGGCCGCGTCCACCTCGGGCACGCCCAGGATCTGCTCGATTTGGTCCTTGGGGTCGCCCTTGGAGATGTCGATCGTCTCGCAGCCGAAGCTGCGCGCCTGGGCCAGGCGCTCTTCGATCAGGTCGCCGACGATCACGACCGCGGCGCCGAGCAGCTGCGCCGAATGCGCCGCCGCCAGGCCAACCGGGCCCGCGCCGGCGACGTAGACCGTCGAACCCGAGGTCACGCCGGCGGTGTAGGCGCCGTGGTAGCCCGTCGGGAAGATGTCCGACAGCATCGTCAGGTCGAGGATCTTCTCCATCGCCTGGTCCTTGTCGGCGAACTTCAGGAGGTTCCAGTCGGCGTAGGGAACCAGGACGTACTCCGCCTGGCCGCCGACCCAGCCGCCCATGTCGACATAGCCGTAGGCCGAGCCGGGACGGTCGGGGTTGACGTTGAGGCACACCCCGGTGTTGCCGGTCTTGCACATCCGGCAGCGACCGCAGGCGATGTTGAACGGCACCGAGCAGAGGTCGCCCTCCTTGATGTACTCGACGCCGGGGCCAATCTCGATCACCTCGCCGGTGATCTCGTGGCCCAGGATCAGCCCTTCGGGCGCGGTCGTGCGACCACGGACCATGTGCTGGTCAGAGCCGCAGATGTTTGTCGCCACGCACTTCAGGATCGCGGCGTGCGGAAGCTTGCGCCCGATGTTGGCGGGATTGACCCCGGGCCCGTCCTTGAGCTCGAACGTCGGAAAGTCGATGTCATGGACCTCGACCTTGCCGGTGCCCATGTAGGCCACACCTCTGTTGTCTGCCATATCTCCCTCCTACTTTGGTGTCCTCGTTGAGCTACCCCTCTGCCTGGCGGCTTGCACCTCGACTTTCCGCGCCGGCGTTAAGCGGCGCTAAAACGCGGCCGCACGCGTGTATGGGCGATTACATCCGGCGCGCGCGCGAGACGCTAGAGCTCGTGCTCGGCGAGGCGCGCCTGAAGGTCTCGACACCGGGCCAGCAGCTGATCGGTGCGGGCTCGAGTCTTCCGGTGAGCCGGGTGATTTCGAGAGCCGTCGCCGCCGGCGCCCATCGCGAACGCATACTCCCAGCTGGCCATGTGGCTCTTCAGGTCGGTCTCGGCTTGCGCCAGCTCGGTTCGCAAGCGCTGTGGCAGGTCCGCCGCCATCGCCTGCTCATTGAACCAACCGGCGCGGACGTGCCTGCGAGGCTCAGCTCCCTTGCGGAGAGGGCGCGACCTCGCCACGGCCGGCCTGCTGGAGGTCGCCGGGGAGCGTCACCCCCAGGTTGCGGGCGAGCACGGTCAGCCCGAACCGCCACTGGATGATCGCCGCACGCTGATCGTTCTGGGTGTCGGGCAGGTGCTCGACGTCGCCCCCGTGAAGGCCCGCGACGAGCGCGTTGAGGTATGAGTCCTCGAGCACATACGTGTGGGCGTAGACGGCGTGAAGCGCGCGCAGCCGCGGCGTGGCGGGCTCGATCGCCGTGATCTGGACCGCATAGCCGGCGAACCGCCGCTCGAGCGCGCTCATCCGCCGGGCCGCGGCCTGGTGGGTGATCGCGTGGCGGTGAAACGCGCCGAGGATCGGGTCGGCTTGGTCGAGGAGCCGGTTGACCGCGAGCCGCAGCGGCTCGACCTGATGCAGGTAGCTCTCGAGCGCCGCACGCTGCGAGGCCTGTGCCGACCCGCCGGCGTGACCACCGCTACCACAGCCAGCGAGGGCCACGGAGCAGCCGACGGCAGCGACCATGCCACGACGCATACGTGAAGCATGCCGTGTGGCGGGGGTTGGATGCGAAAGCGACGCATATCGTGCTTTTACGTCCAACCCCATCCGGGTGGGCGCTGGAGCGAGGGAGGCCGGCGGGCATCGCGGCGCTTGACTCCGCTGCCGTCCGCCGCTAACCTAATATCATTAGGCAATTACCTACGGCTAATAGCCTCATCCGACGGAAAGGAAAACCTTGAAGACCCGGACGCTCAACCCAAATTTGATCCAAATGACGCGGCTCGGCTTCGTCAACGCCTTTCTAGTCCGCGAGGACGACGGCTTCACGCTCGTGGACACGACCACGAGCGGTGGCGCGGACGACCTGATCGGGGCGGCGCGGGACGCCGGCGCCGAGATCCGGCGAATCGCGCTCACCCACGGACACGGCGACCACGTCGGCTCGGTCGACGCGCTGAAGCAGCAGCTCGGAGACTCGGCCCCGGTGCTGATGCCCGAGCTCGACGCGCGGATCCACGCCGGCGAGAAGGTCACCGAGGGCAAGGTTCCGGGCTCATGGCCAAAGCTCAACACGACCCCCGACGTGCGGCTCGCCCCCGGCGATCGCGTCGGCAGCCTCGAGGTCGTCGCCAGCCCCGGCCACACCCCCGGCCACGTGTCGTTCCTGGACACGCGCGACCGCACCCTGATCGCCGGCGACACGTACACCTCGTTTGGCAAGGTCGCGGTCTCCAACCACTTCTACCTGCGCTTCCCGCTGGCCGCGATGGCGACGTGGGACAAGGGCAAGGACCTCGAGTCCGCACGGGCCCTGCGCGCGCTCGATCCGGCGCTGCTGGTCGTCGGCCACGGCCCCACGACGGCCGATCCCGGTGGCGCGATGGACCAGGCGATCGCCCGGGCCGGTGGCTGATGGTCAGAGCCGGACTCGACAGCGAAGCGGTCGTCAGCGCCGCCGCGGCGCTTGCGGACGCCCAGGGACTGGGCGCCGTCACGCTGGTGCGCCTGGCCGACCGGCTCGGCGTCCGACCGCCCTCGCTGTACGCGCACGTCGGCGGACTGGGAGACCTTCGCGTCCGCCTGGCGGCGCGCGGCGCCCGCGAGCTCACCGCGGCGCTTCGGTCGGCGGCCGCGGGGCGCGCCGGCGGCGACGCGCTGCTCGCGAGCGCGCATGCCTACCGCGCATACGCGCTGGCGCACCCCGGTACCTACACGGCGCTCCAGCGGGCGCCGCAGGCAGGTGACCACGCGGCCGAGGACGCGGCCCGCGAGCTCGTCGACGTCGTGCTGGCCGTGCTGCGGGGCTACGGCCTGGAGGGCGACGGCGCGATCCATGCCGCGCGGGCGGTGCGGGCGGCGCTGCACGGCTTCGTCGCGCTCGAGGTCGGCGACGGGTTCGGCTTGCCGCTCGCGCTCGACGACAGCTACGAGGAGCTCGTCGCCGTGCTCGACCGCGGCCTGAGGTGCCCGCGCGCGTAACGTTCGCGTCGTGGAGACGTCCCACGCGTATGTGCGGGTGGAGCATGACGGCAGGTCCGACGCGGTGGCCGTCGAGGAGCCGCTGGAGATCCGCGTCGACGGACGGGCGCTGGCGGTGACGATGCGCACCCCGGGACACGACGAGGAGCTTGCGCTCGGGTTCCTGTATGGCGAGGGCCTGATCGACGGGGCCCGCGAGGCCGGCGCGACCGAGGACTTCGCCGCCAACACGGTGGAGGTCGCCGGGCCGCTCGCCCACGACCCCGGTCAGCGGCGCTTCTACACGACCTCGTCGTGCGGCGTGTGCGGCAAGGGCGCGCTCGAGCAGGTCGCCGTTCACAGCGCCCCGCTGCCGGAGGGCCCCCTGGTGGCCCGGTCGCTGGTGGCAGATCTCCCCAACCGGCTCGAGCAGCCGACGTTCGAGCACACCGGCGGACTGCACGCCACGGGCCTGTTCAGCGCCGCCGGCGAGCTGTTGCTGACCCGCGAGGACGTGGGGCGCCACAACGCGATGGACAAGGTGGTGGGGCGCGCGCTCCGGGACGGGCTGGTCCCGCTCGGCGAGGGCATCCTCTGCGTCAGCGGCCGGCTGTCGTTCGAGCTGGTGCAGAAGGCGGCGGTGGCGGGAGCGCCGATCCTGGTCGGCGTCGGGGCGCCGAGCTCGCTCGCGATCTCGCTTGCCGGCGATCGCGGCCTGACCCTGTGCGGCTTCGCTCGCCGAGGCCGGATGAACGTGTACACGCATTCCGGGCGGATCCTCTCCGGATGACCCGTCGGCCCGGCGGCTACCGGGCGGCCTCTCCGGATGACCCGTCGACCCGGCGGCTACCGGGCGGCCTCTCCGGATGACCCGTCGACCCGGCGGCTACCGGGCGGCCTCTCCGGATGACCTGACGACCGGCGGCTACGCGGCCGCTGCGAGGTCGACGAGGCGTTCGAGCTCGTCCTCGGAGGACCACGCGCCGACCGACGCGCGGACGACGCCGAACGCGGGGATGTAGCGTACGATCACGCCCTCGGCGGCCATTCGCGCGACCTCGGCCTCCGCGTCGGCCACCCTCCAGGAGACGAGCGTGGAGCGATCGCGCGGCAGCACCTCGAGGCCTCGCTGCGCGAGCCGCCGGGCAAGCGAGTCGGCGAGCGAAGCGGCGCGCTCGTGCACCCAATCCCACCCGGCCTGCGCGAACAGCTCGAGCGATGCGAGCGTCCAGGTGCTGCGGACACCGGTCGGGAAGCCGTGGTCCAGGCGCGCGGCCCCTTCGGCCTCCTCGAACTCGAGCGCACGCTGCGGGTCGGCGACCGAGCCGTATCCGGGCCATGGAACCAGGAGGTCGCCGAGGCGGTCCTCGCGGACGAAGAGGCAGCCGCTGCCTTCCGGGCCGCACAGCCACTTCTGGCCCGAGGCGGCGTAGTAGTCGCAGCCCAGCGCCTCGACGTCCACCGCGACCGCGCCGATCGCCTGGGCCGCGTCGAGCAGCACGGGAACGTCGGTCGCCGCCAGCGCCGCCGTGTCGACCAGGCGGCCGCTGACCCAGGAGACGTGCGAGCACGCGATCAGCTTGGTGGCGGCCGACACCCCGGCCGCTATTTCGCCAAACGGGACCACCCGGACCGAGATGCCGTGGCGCCGACGGGAACGTCCCAGCGGCGCGAGCAGCCCGGGGTGCTCCTCGTCGCTGGTGAGGATCTCGTCGCCCGCGCGCAGATCCAGACCGCCGATCACGGTGTTGACTCCGTCGGTCGTCGAGCCGGTCAGCGCCACGTCGGCGGTGCGCGCTCCCAGCAGGCCCGCATACGCTTCGCGGGCCCGGTCGCGCAAGCCCATCAGCCCCTCGAAGTAGTGACGCCCCCCGCGCCCCTCGGCCGCCTCGAGCTCGAGCCGGTCGCGGACGGCTTGCACGGCGGGCGCCGGGACCGGTCCCTCGGTGCCGGCGTTGAGGTACGACAGCCGCTTCAACACCGGGAACTGGGCGCGGAACATGGCAGCATCACCCCGCGCGATGGAGTCGGGCGTGATCGAGTTGGTCATCTCACTGTCGCTGCGCCAACTCGCGCTTGAGGACCTTGCCCGTCGAGTTGCGCGGCAGCGCGTCGAGGAACACGACCTCGCGGGGCGTCTTGTATCGCGCCAGGTTCCCGCTGACGTAGTCCTTGACCTGATCCTCGCTCAGCCGTGCGCCCGGGCGCGGGACCACGAACGCCTTCAGGCGCTGGCCGAACTTGTCGTCATCGACGCCGATCACCGCGGCTTCCTCCACGGACTCGTGGCCGCCGAGCAGCTCCTCCACCTCAGCCGGGAATACGTTCTCGCCGCCCGAGACGATCATTTCGTCGTCGCGCCCCTCGATGAACAGCCGCCCCCGCCCGTCGAAGTGCCCGACGTCGCCGCTGGCCATGAGCCCGCGGACCTGCTCCTTGCCGCCGCCCCCCGTGTAGCCCTCGAACTGCGAGACGTTGCCGACGAAGATTCTCCCGGTGGCGCCCTGCGGCACTTCCTCGCCGTCGTCGCCGAGGATCTTGACGATCGATCCCCGGACCACCTTGCCGACGCTGCTCGGCTCGGCCTCGAGGTCCTCCGGTGTCGCGATCGTCGCGTAGGCGATCTCGGTCGAGCCGTACAGGTTGTAGATGACCGGACCGAACGCCGCCGTCGCGCGGCGCGCCAGTTCGGCGCCGAGCTGAGAGCCGCTGACGAAGATGACCCGCAGCGCGGAGAGATCGCGCTGAGCGATTGCGTCGCCGAGGGTGAGGATCCGCTGCAGCATCACCGGGACCACGATCATCGCGGTCGCCCGGTGGCGCTCGAGGCTGTCCAGGGTCTCCTCGGGATCGAATCGCCGGGCCACTACGAGCGTCGAGCCGAGGCCGATCCCCACCATCGTTTGCATGAAGCCGAGCGCGTGGAACATCGGCACGCACATCTCGGTGACCTCCTTGGCGCGAAACGGGACCTTGCTGAGCAGGCCGCCCACCAGCGACAGCGAGCGCGGCTCCGAGCGCGGCGCTCCCTTGGGGCTGCCGGTCGTGCCGCTGGTGAGGATCGTGATCTTGGGAGTGGCGCCGGCCTTTGGCGGCGCGGCGTGGCTGCCTCGCTCGATCAATGCCTCCAGCGTGTCCTCGCCCGGCTGGTCGGTCCAGGCGCGCCAGCGCCCGCGGGGCGGGTCGATCCCCTGGAGCGCCTGGGCGTATTCCTCGTCATGGACGAGCAGGTCGGTGCCTTCCCGCCCGGCGACCTCGCGGATCTGGGGTCCCGCGAAGGAGGTGTTGAGGAGGATGACCCGCGCTCCGCACTTCGCCGCTGCGAACACCGCATCGAGGAACCCACGGTGGTTGCGGGCGAGGACCGCGACTCCCTCGCCCGGCCGCAGACCATGCTCGCGCCAGCAGTTGGCCAACGCATTGGTGCGCAGGTCGAGGTCCTTGTAGCTGAGCTGTCCAAGCTCGTCGATCAGGGCGACGCGGTCGCCGAAGCGGATCGCCCCGGCGGTGGTCGCGCCCCCGAGCATGCCGTGCCGATCGAACGCCCTGACCATCTGGCCCACCTGGTGTGGCAGCTGCGGGCCGATCATCCCGCTGCGCAGGCACAGCGCGGCGAAGTACGCCTCGTCGCCGAACCGTTCGGCGACCCTGGTGGCGCCCGCGAGGATCGCTCTGGGGTCTAGATCCACGATCGTTGCCTACTTCCGGCGGCGCCGTGAAATCGGCCGCCGTCACCACACTACGCGATCTCGGGAAGGATCGGCCGCGGTCGGGCGTCGTCGCAGTTGAGGATCGAAAACAAAACCTTTCGAGATGTCCCAGAGGCAACCCGAGCGATCGTGGGTATGACCTAGGTGTGACCCCGGATCCTCGGGTTGGGGGCGTGACCCCGGATCCTCGCTTGGGGGCTGCGACCGCGTAGGACACGACTGCGACCGGGTCAGACACGACGAGACATCCATAGCTTGATGACGAACACCCTCCCAGCCGGCAGTGGCGCCAAGGACCTCCCCGGTCTCCGCGGGGCCACTCGGCGTGGCGGCGCGTGCTTCGTCGAGGACTCAGGCAGCGGACCTGTGGCCAGCTCGCTGCAGCTCCTGCTCTGAGACAACGGCGCCGCCGCCGACCCCACGCGGCGGCGGCGCCAGATTCTTGCTCGAGGGGGTGCCCCCTGACCGCTCGAGGGCGACCGCCGACGATCTCGGGTTCATTTGCTCTCGCTCGGGTAGTAACTATCGGTGGACGGCGGGATCATCACGTTGCCCCTGCGCGCAAGCGTCGGCTGGACGCGCTTGTTGCTGCGCGCCGGCGTGGAAGTTGCCGGCTGTGCCGTGAAGGCCGGTGGCAGGGTTGCCGCGGCGGCCACGGACCTGGTCGGTGGTGCCGGCGACGGGCTGAGCTCTGCCCGGCCGGCGCCAACGGTGGACGGTACGGCGAGCGACGGCGGCCCCGTGCGCGAGCCGGCGCCGCCTCCCCCATTCGACCAGCCGGCGCCGGTCCCCGCCTTCGACCAGCCCGCGCCGGCGCCACCCGCGTTGGACCAGCCTGCCGAGCCCGCGCCGGCGCCCCCCGCGTTCGACCAGCCCGCCGAGCCGGTTCACGTATCCGAAGAGCCCGAGCTCGTGAGCGAGTCCGCCGAGCCGGGTGCCGAGGACGGCGCCGGGGCATCGGTCACGATCGCCGAGCCGTGGTCCGGCTACGACCAGATGCAGGCCACACAGGTGATCGCGCGGCTCGCGAGCGCAACCCCCGCCGAGCTGGCCGCAGTACAGCTTTATGAGAGCAGCAACCGGGACCGCCAAACCGTGCGCGCCGCAGTACAGCGCAGTCTCAAGACGAAGACCGGCCGCGGCTCGCCCGAGCGAAAGGAGTAGGCCAATGGCCGAGCACACTCTCAACGCGCGCGACGCGAAACTGGTGCAGTGGCTCGGCGAGGCCTACGGCAAGGAGGCCGAGCTCGAGGCGGACTTGAACGCGCACATCGCGCTCACTGAGAAGATGCCCTACAAGAAGCGGCTTCGCAAGCACCTCACCGAGACGCGCGATCACAAACGCCGGGTGGCCGCACGGATCAAGCAGCTGGGTGGCTCGACGAGCCCCACCGGCCTGCAAGGCGCCGTCGGCGAGGCCGCCGGCAAGGCGGTGGCCGCGGTCAAGGGCCAGGTCGGCGCGGCCCGCGCGGTGGTCAGCTCACAGGCGGAGACCCACCTGCGCAACGCCCAGGAGGAGCTGCGCGAGGAGCATGTCGAGATCGCGCTGTACACGCGCATCGAGACGCTCGCCGTCGCTGTCGGCGATCGCGAGACCGCGCAGCTGGCCAGGAGCATCAGGCGCGACGAGGAGCGCATGGCGAAGTTCCTCGACGCCGAACTGGTGCGCCTGGTCAAGGACGTCGTGCGAGCCGAGATTCCGCGCGATCAGCGCGCCCCCGCCCGCCGCCGCCGCGGCACGCGGGGCACACGCAGCACGGGCACGGGTCGGCGGTCGCCGGCGCATCGATGAGTTTCTGACCGCATCGCGGTCTCACCAACGTCGGAAACAAATCGACCGAGGAGACCGCGACGTGACTGTCGAGAACACAACCATCGCAACCGGGCGATCCGGCGAGATCGCGCGAAAGGACGACCGCTCCCGCTGGATCGCGCTGATCGTCCTCTGCGCCGGGATGCTGATGATCGTGCTCGACGTCACGGTCGTGAACGTCGCTCTGCCCAACATCCAAAGCGACCTCGCATTCGGCTCATCGAGCCTGGCGTGGGTCGTCAACGCGTACCTGATCGCGTTCGGAGGGCTGCTGTTGCTCGCGGGGCGGCTCGGCGACCTGCTGGGGCGTCGGCGGGTGTTCATGGCCGGGCTGGTCGTGTTCACCGCGGCGTCGTTCGTCTGCGGAGTCTCCGATAGCCAGGGAATGCTGATCGCGGCTCGGTTCGTGCAGGGCATCGGGGGCGCGATGACTTCGGCCGTGATCCTCGGAATGATCGTCACGATGTTCCCCGAGCCCGGCGAGCAGGCCAAGGCGCTCGGTGTCTACAGCTTCGTCGCAGCCGCCGGCGGCTCGATCGGGCTGCTCGCGGGGGGCATCCTCACCCAGGCGATCAGCTGGCACTGGATCTTCTTCATCAACGTGCCGATCGGAGTCGCCACCGGCGCGCTCGCGATGCGCCTGCTCCCCGGCGAGCGTGGCATCGGCGCTCGCCAGGGCGCCGACGCGCTCGGTGCGTTGCTGATCACGAGCGCTCTGATGCTCGGCGTCTACACGATCGTCAAGCCCGCGGCCGAGTCCGGCTGGGGCTCCACACGGACGCTCGCCCTCGGCGGCGTCTCGCTGGGCCTGCTGGCGGCGTTCCTGGTCCGCGAGGCGACGGCCGAAACGCCGCTCGTTCCGCTCAAGATCTTCCGCTCGCGCAACGTCTCCGGCGCGAACGCCATCCAGGCGCTGCTGGTCGCCGGAATGTTCAGCGTCTTCTTCCTCGGCACGCTGTATCTGCGCAGGGTCCTGGGCTATGACGCGCTCGAGATCGGGCTGGCGTTCCTGCCGACGACGCTGGTGATGGGAACGCTGTCGCTGCGCTACTCCGAGCGGCTGATCATGCGCCTGGGCCCGCGGGGCACGCTGCTCCCCGGCCTCGTGCTGATCGCCGTCGGCCTTGGTCTGTTCGCGCGGGTGCCCGTTGACGGCCACTACCTGACCGACGTGCTCCCCGCCGGACTGTTCCTCGGAGTAGGGGTGGGCGTCTCGTTCGCGGCCCTGATGACGCTCGCGATGTCCGACGTCTCGCCGAGCGAGGCGGGCCTTGCCTCCGGACTGGTCAACACCACCGCACAGGTCGGCGGCGCGCTGGGCCTGGCGGTCCTGGCGACGCTCGCGGCTACGCGTACCAGCCACCTGGTCGCCCATGGCGCGTCCGCGCATGCGGCCTTGACGAGCGGCTACCGCCTCGGCTTCGTCGTCGGCGCGGCGCTGGTGCTCGCCGGGATCGTGATCGCGCTCGTGGTGCTGCGGCCTGCGACCAAGGAGGCCGAGCAGCCCGAGGCCGTCGCCGAGCACAGCCCGCACGCGTTCGACACGGTCACGCACCTGACCCCGAAGCCCGCCGAGCGGTAACGATCTCGCCGCCATCTGTATCGTCGGCCTTCCCGCCCGGGAGGTTTCGCCGGTGCAGACCAACGTGATGAGCTTCAGTCCCCACCGCGTCGTCATCATCGGCGGGGGGTTCGGCGGCACTCGCGCCGCCAAGGGACTCGAGAACGCGCCGGTGGAGATCACGCTGATCGATCGCACCAACCACCACCTGTTCCAGCCGCTGCTCTATCAGGTGGCCACCGGAGTGCTCTCGGCCGGGCAGATCGCGCCGGCGCTGCGCGGGATGTTCCGAGGCCAGCAGAACGTGCGCGTGCTGCTCGGTGCCGTGACCGGGATCGACCTGGAACGGCGAACGGTGCGGATGATCGCCGAGGACGAGCACGAGGTCCCATACGACACGCTGATCGTCGCGACCGGCGCCACCCACTCCTACTTCGGACACGAGGAGTGGGCGCGGCTGGCCCCCGGGATGAAGACCCTCGACGATGCCAGCCGCGTGCGCAGCAGGATCCTCGGCGCGTTCGAGCTCGCAGAGCAGAAAACCGACCCCGCGGAACGGGAGGCCTGGCTGACGTTCGCGGTCGTGGGGGCCGGCCCCACAGGGGTGGAGTTGGCGGGGCAGATCGCGCTGTTGGCCCACCGCGTTCTGCGTCGGGACTATAGACACATCGATCCCTCCAGATCAAAGGTGCTGCTGTTCGACGCCACACCCCACGTGCTCGGCGAATTTCCCGAGAGCCTCAGCCTCCACGCCGCCAACGATCTCCGCCGGTTGGGGGTCGACGTGCAGCTGCAGGCGCCGGTCACCGAGATCGACGCCGACGGGCTGACCGTTGGGTCCGGTGAGGACAGCCGTCACATCGCCGCTAAGACCGTGATCTGGGCCGCCGGCGTCAAGGCGTCGCCGCTCGCCGGCGAGATCGGGGAGGCCAGCGGCGCCGAGGTGGACCACGCCGGGCGCCTGCACGTGCAGCCGGATCTGACTCTGCCCGGACACCCCGAGGTGTTCGCGATCGGCGACACGATCAAGATCCCCGGCGTGCCCGGCACGGCGCAGCCAGCGATCCAGGAGGGCAAATATGCGGCCCGCGTCGTCCGCGCCCGCCTCGAGGGTCGCCCCGCGCCCGGCCCGTTCAAGTACTTCAATCTCGGAACGATGGCGGCGATCGGCCGAACCAGCGGGATCGCGGATCTGTTCGGCCGCATCCGACTCACCGGCCCGGTGGCGTTCTTCATCTGGGGTGTGGTGCACCTCGCCTATCTCGTCGGTTGGGGAAACCGCTACGAGGCCGTCGCCCGGTGGCTGTGGACGATCCTCGCCCGCAACCGCCGCGAGCGGCTGATCAGCATCGTCAGCCTGGTCAGCGACGAGACCGCATTGCGGGAGCTGCAGGAGATGCGGGAGCTGCGCGTGCAAGACGCGGGCTGAGCGACGTGGCAGGGCGGCGTCGGGCGCGCTTGCTGATGCTGTCGCCGCTGCGCGAGCGCGATTTCGCGCTGCTGTGGACCGGGATGACGATCTCGCTGCTCGGCGACGGCATCTACTTCGTCGCGATCGCCTGGCAGACGTACTCGCTCTCCAACGCGCCCACCGCGCTGTCCGTCGTCGGCGTCGCCTGGACGCTGCCGACGGTCCTGTTCCTGCTCGTCGGCGGGGCGGTCTCGGACCGCCTCGAACGCAGGCGCGTCCTGCTGCTCGCCAACCTCGCCGAGGCCGTTGCCATCGGGCTGATCGGCGTCTTGGCCGTCGCCGGGGTCCTGGAGCTGTGGATGCTGCTGGCGCTGGTTGCGGTCTACGGCGCCGGCGAGGCGTTCTTCAACCCGGCGTTTGACGCGATCGTGCCCACGCTGGTCGCGCCCGAGGAGTTGGTCTCGGCGAGCGCGCTCGATCACTTCGTGCGGCCGCTGGCACTGCAGCTGCTCGGGCCGGCGATCGGCGGCGTCCTGGTCGCGCTGGCGGGCGCCGGCGTCGCGTTCCTCGCCGATGCCGCGACGTTCCTGGTGTCGGCGTGTGCGCTGCTGGCGATGCGCCGCACCGTACAGGCGGCGCCGGCGGCCGCGACCTCGGTCCGCGGCGCGATCGCGGAGATTGCCGATGGCTTCCGGTTCGTCCGGGCCAATCCCTGGCTGTGGGGAACGCTGTCGGCGGCGTCGTTGAGCCTGCTCGCGTTCTTCGGCCCGCTCCAGGTCCTGTTGCCGTTCCTGGTCAAGAACGACCTGCACGCCGGCGGAGGCACGTTCGGGGCGATTCGTGCCGCCGGCGGCGCAGGCGCGATTGTCACGGCGTTCGCCGTCGCGCAGACCGGACTGCCACGCCGCTGCGTCACGGTGATGTTCATCGCCTGGGCGCTCCAGACGGCGATGCTGATCGGCTACGCCGTGGCGACCAGCGCCTGGATCTTCGCTGTTGTCTCGCTGATCAGCGCCGCGCTTGCGACCGTCGGGAACGTGATCTGGGGGACGTTGATGAAGACGCTCGTCCCCAACCACCTGCTCGGCCGCGTCTCCAGCTTCGACTGGCTCGTCTCGATCGGGCTGATTCCGCTTTCGTTCGCGACCACGGGGCCGATCGCCGACGCGATCGGCGCCCGCACGACCCTGTTCGCCGCCGGCGGCCTGGGGGCGGCGGCGATGCTTGCCTTCCTCGCCGTGCCCGGTCTACGCGACCCCGAGCGCACGATCGCGCTCGGCGGCGGTCAGGCCGAGCTCGCGGCCGATCAGCCGAGCTGAAGCGCGGGCCCAGGCGCTCCCTCCTGGCCTGTGGAGCTCCCCTCCACCGCCGGGTCCGCGATCCGATCCGGGCGCGCCCAGATCCCGCGCTCGTGCAGCAGCTCGACCTGCCTCCGTGTGACCTCCTCGCGGTACTCGGCGTGCGTGCACGGCTTGCGGTCGAGGTACAGGTTCTTTGGATAGATCGGTTGCTCGTAGACGAGCTGGTACTGCTCGGTGGTGAGGTCCTTCATCCAGTTGTCCCATTGAGCGGTGTGACGGAAGTGCCGGAGCGCCGCGATGTCGATCGTGCCGGCGATCCAGGTCGACCCCGCGCCGTAGGGGACCTCGGTGACGATCTGCCCCCGGTAGTCGACGATCTGCGAGCCGCCCGAGAACGTGTCGATCGGCGTCGTCGAGTCCTTGTCGAGGTAGTAGGTGCCGAGGTTCATGCCGATCACGTACATGTTGTTGTCCAGCGCCCGGGCGCGGTTCTGCACCGAGAACATGCCGCTCATCACTCCCGGCGCCGGGTACGGGCCGCGATAGGCGATCTCGCAGCCGTTCATCGCCAGGCCGCGCGCGTTCTCCGGGTACGACGCCTCGTTGGCCATCATGATCCCGATCCGCCCGATCTCGGTGTCGGCGACCGGATAGAAGGCGTCGAGGTCACGGCCGTGCAACTCGAGCCAGCGGTCCCAGACGTTGTGCGGCGTGACCGAATGCTCGACCGGGAGAAGCGGCACCAGCTTGTGATGCTTCAGGACCACCGTTCCGTCCTCGGGCTCGATCGCGAAGCCGACGTTGAAGAAGCGGCCGGGAAACTCGGGATGGCGCGCCTTGGCCGTCGCGACCATGTACGCGTTCCATTCCCGCGCCAGCCTGCCGAGGAAGTCGGTCTCGGGGCCGGGGATGTCGATCGCGCATTCGCGGGCGTACGTTTCGTGGTCGAGGTCGAGTACCTCGTCGGTGAAGCCCTGCAACCCGCCCTCGGGAATGCAGATCAGCTTCACGGGCAGATCCATGCTCGACAGCCACGAGGCCGCCTTGATCATGTGCGTGATGTGCTCGAGGTTCCAGCCGATCTCCTCGCGCCGGCGGATGCCGCGCATCGTCGAGATCAGGCCGACGGCTTGGTAGGGCTCGATCATCCGACACTCCTCTCTCTCTGCTCGTGCGCGCACTTTAGTGTGCCCTCCGGTGATCGGGGTGGGTGGAGCGCCGCTCACCACGTAGCATCGATCCATGGAGCTGCCGCCGGGTCCGGGTTCGCCAGCCATCTGGCAGACCGTCGCCTGGATGGCGCGGCCGGCGGCGTTCATGCGCCGGCTGCATCGCGACTTCGGGGACCCGGTCACGATCCGGACGTACTGGACGCCCGAGCCGATGGTGCTGTTCTCGGATCCCGACGCCGTGCGCGAGATCTTCCGGCTCGATGCGGCGATCGCGCCGGCGGGGCGCAGCTGGGAGTTCCTGCGGCCGTTCGCGGGCGAGCACTCGATCCTGCTGCTCGACGGCGAGGAGCACCTGCGCGAGCGGCGGCTGTTGCAGGGGCCGTTCCACGGCGAGCGCATGCGTGCGCTGACGCCGGCGGTGGCCGAGCTCGCGCGGCGCGAGCTGAGCACATGGAGCGGCCGCGTGATCGCGCTCGAACGGATGCGCCAGCTGACGCTCGAGATCATCCTGCGGGTGGTCTTCGGCGCGGGCGATGACCCGGAGGCCATGCGGCTGCGCGAGGCCGTCGAAGACGCTCTGGGGACCGTGCGTTCGATGCCGCAGATCCTCGGGATGGTGCTCGTCCAGCGTGATTTCGGACGCTTCAGCCCCTGGGGCCGGTTCCGGGTCGCGGTCGAGCGCTTTGACGCGCTGCTGCTCGATCTCCTCGCGCGGCGGCAGGCCGAGCCTGGAGGCGATTCCGTCCTGGCGCTGTTGCTCGAGCAACGCGACGAGAACGGCAATCCACCGAGCAATCGGCACCTCCGCGACCAGCTGGTAGCGCTGCTGGTCGGTGGCCACGACAGCTCGGCGGCGTCCCTCGCCTGGGCCTTCGAGCGGCTCGCGCGCAATTCGGGCGTGCAGGCGCGCCTGCGCGAGGGCGATCCCGCCTACCTCGACGCCGTGGTCAAGGAGGTCCTGCGGGTCCGTCCGGCCCTGACGATCGCGCCGCGCCTGCTGCTCGAGCCCGTTCGCATCGCCGGGTGGACGCTTCCCGCCGGAGTGCAGGTCGCCGCCTGTCTGTGGCTCGCGATGCGGCGCGAGGACCTGTGGCCGCAGGCGTCCGCGTTCCGCCCCGAGCGCTGGCTCGAGGGCGAGCCGGCGCAGCCGACGTCGTGGATTCCGTACGGCGGAGGGGTCCGCCGCTGCGCCGGGGCCCCGTTCGCCGAGATGGAGATGCGGGAGGTGCTGCGGGCGGCCGCGACGCTGACGATCCGTCCGGTCCGGCCCGAGCCTGAGCGCTCCCGGCGAAGCATGCTCGTGGTCACGCCCCACCGCGGCGCCGAGGTACTCGTGGGCCCGCCGGCGCCCGGCCCACACTAGGCCCGCCGGCGCCCGGCCCACGCTAGGCCCGCCGGCGCCCGGGCCCCCGAGGCGGATGATCGGGATGTGGCGGCGGCGGTCGCCGCGGCGGCGCGGTCCCGGAAAGCGCAGCTTCGACCCGCGGGAGCACGCGTGAGAGCGCATCGGCCTCCGGACGGGGAAGGTCCGCCAGGAGCGCGCCGAGGCGCTCGCGCAGCATCGCCTGAGCCGACTGGAACGCCTGCTCGCCGGCCGACGACAGGGCCAGAGCCTGGCGGCGCCGGTCGTCCTCCATGGCGCGGCGCTCGATGAGCCCCGCATCGACCAGTCCCGCCAACAGCTGCGAGACCGCCGGCCCGGAGACGCCGGTGCGCCTGGCCAGCTCCGAGCCCGATACCGATTCTGTCGCGATCGCGCGGATCGCCAGGTACTGCGGGACCGTCAGCGAGGGCTGGTGGCGCGCGAGCAGGCGCTCGATCCAGCGCGACGCCAGCGGCGCGACCGCAGCCAGCGCCTCGGCAGCCTCGGCGGTCTTGCGTGGTGGAGGGGAAATTGATAAGCTACCTTAACTAATAACCATGCTTATCGTTCACCTCATTCTTGCAGCAACCGCAGTCGCCGCGCTGGCGATCCGGACCAAACGGCCCGGGGCGGCGCTGGTCGTGGTGGCGGTCTGCGCGATCGCCGACATCGTCCTGGGAGCGCCGACCGCGAACGCGATTTCGGTGATCGCACCGCTGCTGGCGTTCCTCGGCGCGGCGCTGACGCTCGCCGCGCTCGTGGAGCGCTCGGGCCTCGCCGAGCGCGCTGCGTTCGGGCTCGCTGCGGGCGCCCGCGGCAACTCGCTTGTGCTCTACGTGTTCGCATGCGGCGTCTGTGGCCTGCTGACGGCGACGGTATCGCTCGACGGCGCGGTCGTGCTGATCATCCCGCTGCTGCTGGTCCTGGCCCGCCGCTTCGGCGCCCCGTTCGCGCCGCTGTTCTTCGGCTCGGTGGTCGTCGCCAATGCCGCCTCGATCGCGGTCCCACAGGGCAACCCGACCAACCTCGTGGTCATCGACCGGCTGGGCCTCTCGCCGGCCACGTTCGTTGCGCACATGCTCGTCCCCGGACTCGCCGCCGCGCTGATCTGCGCCGCCGGCGTCGCCGTCTGCGAGCGCCGCTCATTGGCGATGCCGCTGCGCGCGGCCACACGCCTAGGGGTTCCGCTGTCGGCGGCCGAGTGGCACGCGGCCGGCTCCCTCGGGGTCGCCGCATTGACCGCGTGGACGGCGCCGCTGTTCGGCGTCGCTCCCTGGTGGCCCTTCACCGCGGTGGTCATCGTCGCTCTGGCAACCGGCAGGGCACGGCCGCGGCTGGTGCTTCCGTGGCGTCTGGCCCTGCAGGTGGGCGGCCTGGTGATCGTCATCGGAGCGCTCGGATTGAGCGCGTGGGTACCCGGTGGGCTCGGCCTGCCTGCGCTGATCGCGGTGGCAGCGGCGATCGGCGCGGCCTCCGCCCTTGCCAACAATCTTCCGGTGAGCGTCTGTGCGACCGGTCTGCTGAGCGCCGGGGCTCCGGCCTATGCGGCGACGATCGGCCTCGCGGTCGGCTCCCTGGCCACCCCGCAGGGATCCGTCGCGACGCTGATAGCGACCCAGCTGGCCGGGTCCAATGCTCCGCCGCTTCTGATGCGCCGCCTGGCGCCGCTCGCGATCGCCGCGACGCTTGCCGCGACGGTGCTCCTCTGGGCGACGCTGGGAGCGATGAGTTGACGGACGGGCGATGCGCCGCAACCGGATGCGAGAATGGGCCGCGATGATTCCCGAGGCCCCACTCGAGCAGGTGCAAGGCGGACTCGAGCCCCGCGGCGAAGGCTGGTTCGTGCTCAACGCCCGCGACGCGAAATGGCTGGACGGCCACTTCGGCGCCTACACGCGCTTTGAGGGCGATGCCAGATTCCCGCAGTACGGCTTCAACATCGGCGTGCTGGCGCCCGGTCAGCCGGCCTGCTTCTACCACGCCGAGGACGAGCAGGAGGACTTTCTCGTGCTCTCGGGAGAGTGCCTGCTGCTGATCGAAGGCCAGGAGCGCCCGCTCAAGGCCTGGGACTTCGTCCACTGCCCGACTCGGACGGAGCACGTGTTCGTCGGCGCCGGAGACGGTCCATGCGCGGTTCTGGCCGTCGGCACCCGCCTCAGCGGCGACGTCGTCTATCCGGAGTCCGAGTTGGCCCAGCGCCACCGGGCGGGCGTCGACAAGGAGACCCGCAAGCCCAGCGAGGCATACGCGAGCATTCGTCCCGACGTGCCGGTCGGCTATCGCGAGGGCTGGCTGCCGTAGTCGCCGGCGGCGAGGCCCGCGGCCAACGGCGAGCGGCGCGCGTTCCTACTCCTCGGCGCCGGCCGGCGGGCCGCCGTCGGTCTCGGCCACGGGCTCTGCCTCGGGCCAGCGCCGGCCGGCCACTTCGAGCTCTCGAACCTTGAGCGACCCGATCTCGATCTCCTCGGCGCGGAGCCTGCGGACCACCGCGTTGGCGATCGCCAGCCGCCCGATCGCGATCGCTCCGACGGCCGAGACGCCGAGCGCCAGTGGCCCCATCGCCGACGGTCCGATCAGGCGAGCGCCCACCGCCCGGAAGCCGCTGATGGTCGCGCCGGTGAGGGCCGCGCCGGTCACCTGCTGGCGAGTCTTGGTCTTGCGTGCCAAGGTGCTACCTCCTGTGGTGTGGATGGGCTGCGTTGTCTACACGCGGCGTGGGCGACGCGCAAGTCCGGCGCAATACCCCGACCCCGTGGCCGCGCCGGCAGACGGCGATGGTTTCCGGTCAGATCGAGTCGATGCCGAGCACCAGGCTCGTCGCACCGGCGAGGAAGATGATCGCGAGCAGCAGCAGCTCGAATCGGCCTGTGGCCAGGCGCGCGAACAGCCTGCTGCCGATCGCGTGACCGGCGACGACGGCGGCGACCGCCACGACCAGCACGTTCAGGCCGACGTGAGCGTCGTGCAGGACCGGGAGCAAGGTGACCGCGGTGATGATCCCGAGCCCGAGAAACGTCGCCGACAACGAATCCCGGACTCGGCCGCCCTGCAGGCCCCGCGATGAGAGCCAGAGCGCGACCGGCGGCCCGCTGACGCCGGTCGACGTCGCGAGCGTGCCGGTCGTGAACCCGAGCGTCGCTCGCTGCCAGGGTCCGCCGGCATGGATCCGCACGCGGCCTCGCAGGCGCAGCAGCGCGGTCGCGATCACGGCGATGCCGACGGCGATCTGCAGGACCGGCTTCGGCAGGGCCCGGAGCAGCAGCAGGCCGAGCACGCTGCCCGGGATCGCGGCGGCGAGGATCGGCACGACCTCGGTCCACGCCACCGACATCCGCCGGCGCTCGGCGAACAGCACGAGCACGTTGAGCACGATCCCGAGGCCGGTTGCCGTGATGATCGCGCCGACCGGCGACATCAGCGCGAACAGCACCGGCGTGAGGATCAGGGCGAAGCCGAGGCCGCCGGTCGCCTGAACGCACGCGGCGACAAGTGCTCCGGACGCGACGATCGCGAGCGTCATGACCGATGATCCTCGGACGCGTGAGCAGTCTCAACCGGTAGGCACAGACCACCAGGTGAGGCAGATGTCACATCCGTTCTCCGCTCTGGTCCGTAGAAAGTGAACAGTGCCGCCGCCCACCGCGACCTCGTCCACATGCTCGCATCCGAACTCACCCTCTCAGAGCCCACGCTTCCCGCACTGAGTCTGCGTACGCTCGCCCGCCGCTGCGCGCTCCCGGCGCTGCTGGTGGCGGCGGCGGCCGGCGGGGTGCTGCTCGGCGCCGGCCAGGTTCACGTGTTCGCCGACACGGTCAAGCGGGCGCTCGGGGTCAAGCCCCTGTGGGTGGCGATCGGGCTCGTCTTCGAGTGCGTCTCGTTGCTCGGCTACATCGCGCTGCTGTCGCTTGTCGCCGGGCGCGCCACCTCCCGGGTGCGCGCGCGAGAGAGCGCGCAGATCACGCTCGCCGGCGCCGCCGCGACCCGCCTCCTGCCGACCGCGGGCGCCGGGGGTGCGGCTCTGGCGCTGTGGACGCTGCGGCGGGCGGGCCTGAGGTCGGGGGCCGCGGCACGAACGCTGCTGGTGTTCCTGGTGGTGCTCTACGCGGTGTTCCTCACGGCGATCGTCGTCTCGGGCGCAAGCTTGGCGCTGGGACTCGTCGATGCTCCCGGTCCGGTGGCGGTCGCGGCGATTCCCGCCGCGGGAGCGTTGGCCGCGATCGCGGTCTGCCTGACCCTCGCGGGCGCCCGCCGCGCTGCGCTCGCCCCCCACGGCGAGACCTCTGCACGACGCCGGCGCTCCCACCTGCGAAGCGGCGCACACCACCTCGGCGACGCCGTGCTCGAGGCCTGCCGCCTGGTGCGATCGAGGGACAAGCGGCTCGCCGGCGCGGCGGCCTACTGGCTGTGCGACGCGTCGGTGGTCTGGGCCACCCTGCACGCGTTCGGATCGCCCCCGGCGCTGCCGGTGGTCATGCTCGCCTACTTCGTCGGCCAGGTCGCAAACACCCTGCCGATCCCGGGGTCGGTCAGCGGTGGGATGGCCGGAGTGCTGATCGCCTTCGGCGTCCACGCCGAGATCGCACTGCCCGCGATCCTCGCCTACCGCACGATCGCGGTCTGGTTTCCGCTCCCCGCCGCGATCGCGGCCTTGCCGGGACTCCGCGCGACCGTCGCCCGCTGGGGCCGCGAGGACGCGGCGCAGACCACCGCGGCTTGAGGTTCGCGCCGGCTCGGGGTCGGTGGGCGCTGCCGGCGAGCTAGGGCTGATCGGCGAATGAGCGGAAACGTTCCGCCATCTGCGCATCCCCTCCGTCATCGTCCCGGTCCTCGGTGTCCTCGCCGGCTTCCTCGTCTTCGGGCTCTTGCGGTGGATGCGCGGCATTGGCCTGCTCGACGACACTCTCCAGATAGTGACGGAGTTTCGCCTCGCTGCCTTCGGTCACGTCGCTGACCGAGACGGTCGTGCCCTTCTTGCCGACCGCCACATCGCCCCATCCACCGGAACTCCCCAGGAGCCGAGCGGTGGTCTCGAAGCTCTGTCTCCAGCCTTGTGGAATCTCGCCTTCGAGCTCGACCGTGAGCTTGGCGTTCTTCACGTTCGCGCTCGCCCAGTTGAGGCTTGCCTGCGCCATGCCGGGGTCCTACCCACGACCGCCTCCGTCTAGGCATATGGTGTCCGGCGTGCGCGCCCCACTTCGACACGCGCTGGCCGGCGCCGCGGCGCTGCTGATCTGCTGCTCGGCATCGATCGCCTCGGCCCCGGCATCGACCGGACCGGCGCGGCGGCTCGCCACTCGTCCTCGGCGGCTGGCCATGAATTCGCGCCGGCTCGCCACGCGTCCGGTGACGCTTCAGTGGGTGGGCGACATCGCGCTGAGCACGCAGCGGGGTCTTCCCCCGGGCGGGCTTCGGCGGGCGCTGGCGCCCGTCGCCGGGCAGCTGCGCCAGGCGGATGTCACGCTAGGCAACCTCGAGGGCACGCTCTCGGCCGGGGGATCCTCCAAGTGCGGTCGGCCGGGCAGCGCGGACTGCTTTTCCTTCCAGGCTCCCCCGTCGACCGCCCGCGGGCTGCGCGCGCTCGGCTTCGATCTCGTCAACATGGCCAACAACCACTCGCTCGACTACGGAGCCTCGGGCCGCGCCCAGACGATCTCGGCGTTGAGCAGGTCGGGGATCGCGCGCACCGGGCTTCCCGGCGAGATCACCTACTTGCGGGTGGCCGGCAACCGCGTCGCATTCCTCGGCTTTGCCCCCTACGCCTACGACGCCAACCTTCTCGACATTGCCACTGCGCGGGCGATGGTGCGGCGCGCGCGCGCCCACGCGGCCCTCGTGGTGGTCTTCATCCACGCCGGGGCGGAGGGAGCCGGCGAGCTGCACACGCCGCACGGCAGCGAGTTCTTTCTGGGCGAGAATCGTGGCAACCCGCGGGCGTTCGCGCACGCGGTGATCGACGCCGGCGCCTCGATCGTGCTCGGCTCCGGGCCGCACGTGATTCGCGGCGTGGAGCGCTATCGGGGGCGGCTGATCGCCTACTCGCTCGGCAACTTCGTCGGCTACCACACGCTTGCCGGCGGCGGCGTGCTCTCAGACAGCGCGATTCTTCGCGTCAGCCTCGGTCGCGGCGGACGCGTGCTCGCCGGACGCTGGAGTTCGATCGTGCTCCGGGAGGGGCTGCCGCGCCCCGATCGCACGGGGGCGAGCGCAAGGCTCGTCGCGACGCTCTCACGCGAGGACTTTCCGTCCGACCACTTCGTGATCGGCCCGCATGGGAGCTTCGACCTGCGCGGCTGAGCGGCAGCGCGGGGCCCCAGAAGCGATCAGGTGAAGGCAGAGATCCCGGTCAGGTCGCGTCCGAGGATCAGCGACTGGATCGAATCGGTGCCCTCGTAGGTGTCGACGATCTCGAGGTCGGTCCAATGTCGGGCGACGTGAAATTCGAGCAGCAACCCGTTGCCGCCGAGGATGTCGCGAGCGTCCGAGCACACTTGCTTTGCGTTTCTGACGTTGTGCAGCTTGGCCAGCGACGCCATCGCGGCGGTCATCGCGCCGTCCTGTTGAAGCTGCGCGAGGCGGAAGCACACCAGTTGCATCGCCGTCGTGTCGGCCAGCATCGTCGCGAGCTTGGCCTGCACGAGCTGAAAGCCGGCAATTGGCTGGCCGAACTGGAATCGCTCGTTCGCGTAGGAGACGGCTGTCTCGAGGCAGGCGACCGCGTGCCCCACGCATTCCCAGGCGACGCTGCCGCGGGTTTGGCTCAACACCCGCGTGGTGTCCTCGAACGTGTTGGCGTGAGCGAGCTTGTGATCGAGCGGGACCCGCACCTCGTTGAGCGAGATCTCGGCCTGCCAGACCGCCCGCTTGCCGATCTTGCCCGTGATCACCGTGGCGGCGTCGAACCCGGGCGTGCCCTTCGGCACCAGGTAGCCGCCCACTTCTCCGTCGGCGTCCCGGGCCCAGATCACGGTGACATCGGCGATCGAGGCATTGCCGATCCAGCGCTTGGCTCCGTGGAGGACGTACTCGCCGCCCACCCGCCTGGCGCTCGTCTCCAGCGAGACCGAGTCGGATCCGTGGTGAGGCTCGGTCAGCCCGAACGCGCCGATCTTCTCGAGCCTCGCCATCGGCGGGAGCCAGCGGGCCTTCTGCTCCTCGCTGCCGAGCAGGTCGATCGCCCCCATCGCGAGGCCCGAATGCACGGCGAAGAACGTGTTCACGCTCCCGTCGGCCCGCGCCAGCTCGCGCGCGACGACGCCGGCCCCGACCTGCGACATCCCGGGGCAGCCGTAGCCCTCGATCGTGGTCCCGGCGACGTCGAGGTCGGCGAGCTTGGGGACCAGCTCGAGCGGGAACTCGGCCCTTTCCCAGTAGTCGTTGATGATCGGCAGGATTTCCCGCTCGCCGAACGCGCGCACCCGATCGCGGACCGCCCGTTCCTGGGCTGAGAGGGTCTGATCGAGCAGGTAGTAGTCCTGGGCCGCCGCAAGCCGGTCGCTTCCCACGCGGCGGCTTTGCGCTTTGACGTCGCTGCTCATCCACTCGACGTCTACCCGATCGGGACCACCCGTAGCCGATCCAGGCGTTCGATGCGGCCCGCGGTCGCCCGCTGTTCGAGTGGCTGCGTGGCCCCGCGCCTCGCACCGCGCAATAGTTACGCGATGAGGATCTGGCCGCCACGAGCAAGCGCGGGCGAGCGGTCGGCGATCGATCGTGCGTGGAAGCGAATCGCGCCGTTGACGCTGTACCCGCGCCCCCTGAAGCTGTCGCGCGTGCGCATCCTCAGCACGCCGTGGCTGTTCGGACTGCCCTGGTTTCGGCGGTTTGAGGGATACACCGTGTGGAGCGCGATCCTCCTGCGCGATCGCCTGGAACAGGTCGACGACGACCTGATCACGCACGAGCTCGTCCACGTCTGGCAGGGCCAGCACGAGTGGCCGCGGCTGTGGCTTTCATACGTCAAGCCGTCGACGTTCTGGGGCGATCGCTCCGGCTACTGGCAGAACCGCTACGAGCGCGAAGCGCGCGAAGCGGTCGCGCGCACGGCCACGAGGAATGGGGCGGGAACCTGACCGGGTCGCCGGATAGAGTCGCGCATTGAGATGGCATACGACGAGGATCTCGCCAACCGGATTCGGGAGCTCGTCGCGACCGAACACGGCGTGACCGAGAAGAAGATGTTCGGCGGGCTGGCGTTCCTGATCAACGGCAACATGTCGGTGAGCGCCAGCGGCCAGGGCGGCCTGCTTCTCCACGTCGCCCCCGACGAAACCGACCAGCTGCTCTCCAAGCCGCACGCGCATCCGTTCGAGATGCGCGGCCGCGTGATGCAGGGATGGCTGCGGGTGGATCCCGACGGGGTGAAGACCAAGCGCCAGCTCGAGCGGTGGGTCAGTCGCGGCGTGCAGTACGCCCGGTCGCTGCCGGGCAAGTGAGTTCCGCCGGAACCTGACGCGGGAGCTACTCGGGCACGAACAGCCGCCCCCGCATCTGCTCTTCGCTCTGCGGGTTGAACTCCCACAGCCCCCGCAGCTGCTCGCGCATGTCTTCCGGCAGCCGGTCGGTGCCGGCCTGGTCGATCTCGATCAGGTTGCCGGCGGGATCGCGGATGTACAGCTGGACGACGTCCCCGGGGAGCTCGACGAGGTGGTTGCGGAACGTGTCCGCGTCAAAGGCGCCGTGCCGTTGCGCGACGCGGTAGACCGGCTCGAGATCGTCGACGGTGATCCCGAGATGGTGGTGGGTGGTGGGTTGCAGGTCGCGCTCGAACAGGTGCAGCTGCGTGCGCCCGAGCGCCAGCCACTGGACGGGGATCCCGAAGTTCGGGGTCGGGATCGGCTCGGCGCCGAGCAACTCCACGTAGAAGTCGGTCGACTCCCGCAGGTCACGGGCGTTGATGCTGACGTGGTTGATCCGAGTGCTCAGCGGTGCTGCTCCCTCACACGCTTCAGGCGACAACGATACCGCGCGCCCGCCGGGCGGTCGATCCCCGCTCAGCTGCTAGTGCACCATGCGCCGTGTTGGTTGACGTTTTCGGCGAGTCCCGTCCGCCGCGCAAGCTCCCTCGGCTGGGAGGTCCGGAAACATCCCACCGCGTTCCTCTGAGCCGTCGCGTGGGACGATCCCGTCCTGGTGGAGGGGGAACGTCCCGCGCGACCGCAAGACGGGTTCGAGTGGGACGTTTTTCGCGCTCGGGCGCGCCAACCCGTCTTCGCCCTCGCCCACCCCAACTCCGCTTCGCGTCCTTGGCCTGACAGCAACGACCGCCGCGTCCGTGACCGTATGAGCCCGGGCCGTCGAATGCATCCTTTCCCAATCCTCGACGACCTGCCACGACCGTGGAACCACCCATCGTGGCCGCTCGTCGTTGCTCGCGTCGGCGGTACTGTGCCGCTGTGGCCACGTGGGACGATGTGCGCCGGATTGCCCTGGCGCTGCCGGAGACAAGCGAAGCGATCTCCCGCGACCTCGCCACCTGGAGAGTCCGCGACAAGGGGTTCGTGTGGGAGCGGCCGTTGCGGCCCGCCGACCTGCGGGCGCTCGGGGAGGCAGCCCCGCGGGGCCCGATTCTCGGAGCGCGAGTCGAGCATCTCGGGGCCAAAGAAGCGCTGCTCGCCGACGACCCCGACGTCTTCTTCACAACGCCGCATTTCGACGGCTATCCGGCGGTCCTGGTACGCCTGGAGAAGATCTCCATCGACGAACTCGGCGAGTTGATCGTCGAAGCGTGGCTGGCGCGGGCTCCCAAGCGGCTGGCCCGGGAGTACATCGACAGTCACCTGCCGTCCGGGGAGTGACTCACCGGCAGCGCGGGTCCGGATCCCAGGTGGCCGTCGACTGGGCGAGCGACAGCGGCCCTCCGGCCGGGATCAACTGCACGTGGTTGACCTCCGTGTTGTTCGGGTCGTCGGAAGGGTCAAACGGGCGGTAGAGGCCGAACCGCGCGAGCTGCCCTTCGCTGATCTGGGCCGCGCTCGAGCGCAGCAGGCTGTTGACGCCGATGTCCTCCGCTTTGCCTTGGGTGTGCGGATCGTTCGCGAAGCCCCCGACGGCAACGCTCTGCGCGGGCGTGCGGTAGCCGCTGATCCCGTAGATCGTCACGCCCAACGCCTTGCCGAGGGCGTTGAGCTGCGCGGTGAGCTGCGGAAGCTGTCCCTGGGACTGGCTGGTGCCGGGGTCGGGCGTGAAGCCCGGACCGCCCTGGACGACCGGGGCCGCGTCGGCGCTGTTGGTCACACCACCGCACAGGTTGAGCTGCTTGAGCTCGCGCTTGATCTCAGACAGCGGCGGCGCGTGGGCGTTGACGTCGCCCACCACCGTTCCTGCCGCGCCGGTCGCGCCGGTCGCGCCAGGCGACGCCGCCCCGACGCCGGCCGTCGGCTCGATCGCCTGTGGGTGCGCCGGCGGCAACGCGGCGTTCGACGTCGGCTTCGGGGCGCCGGTGCTCGCCGGTGTGTAGGTCGCCGCCTGGCCGTGCGAACCACACCCCGCGAGCGCGACAGCCGCCGCGACGGCAGCCGCCGCCGGCATCGGCAAACGGCACATCAAATCCAAGACAGCCACTGGAGCTCATTTTGGAGCCATCGGCGCAGGAGCGCGTCATCGCGGGCACGCTCAGGTGGTAAGGCAGAGCGGTTGGCGCATAAGGCATCTCCGACCCGATGTCGGCCCGTCTGCCCGATGTGCAGAAAGCGTCTTAGGCGCATGATCGTCTCAGGCCGATCGAAAGGACTGATGATGAACTCGACAACGCTCAACTCCATGGTCGCCCGCGAGCACCAGAGCGACCTTCGCGAGCACGCCGGGCGGTGGCGCCTCCGGTCAGACAGCTTCGCGCCCCCTGCCTCCGCCGTCGAGCTGCGCCTTGCCCGCGGCGATGAAACCTGGGTCGTCAGCCGGCTCGCGGACCTCGACGATGCCCCCGACCTGGACGGTCAGGTGCTGCTCGCGCTCGTCGAGGGCGAGGCGATCGCGGCCCTGTCGCTCGCCGACAGGCGCGTGGTGGCCAACCCCTTCGTCCGGACCCAGCACGCGGTCACGCTCCTGCGGATGCGGGCCGACCACCTGCTGGGGGCTCGGAGGCGTCGCCGGCGCCGCTGGATCCCGCGGGTGCGTTTCGCCTGAGCCCCCCGGGGGGGCGTTTCGCCTGAGCCCCCCGGGGGCGCGTTTCGCCCGAGCCCCCCGGGGGGCGTTTCGCCCGAGCCCCCCGGGGCGTTTCGCCCGGCCCCCCGCGGGGCGTTTCGCCGAGCTCCCCGGCGGCGTGCGCGCCGGTTGTGCGGCCTCCCGAGCCGGTCGGCGCACGGTCAGACCCGGAGCGTTTTGAGAACGCATTGAGTTAGCGAGTGCGGCTGGCGGGGGCTTCAGCGGCTGACGCCGTTGAGCGCGAGTTCGTAGTCGATGTCGTTGGTGGGGACGGCTGCGGGATCGAACTCGGAGGCGTTCTCGAGGCCGAGCCATTCGAGCATTTCTTGGTGCTGCTCGTTGTTGGGGTCGGCGAGGATCGCTTTGAGGTCGGTGTATCCCCAGGTGCCGCCGCAGTCCTCTGGCGGGCAGGCTCCCTTGGCGGCCACGAGGATCGGGTAGTGGGTGTCGGGGTTGGGCTCGAGCAGTTCCTCGACGAGGATCTCGTGCTCCCAGTTGTCACCGAAGTCGTAGGTGTAGCGGAAGCGAGCGCCGAGGTCGGTTAGCTCCCCGAGAGTGACCTGGCGCTCGTCGCTGAAGTCGAGGTCGAGCTCGGGGTCGCCGGGGCCGAACTCCTCTTCGCCGAAGGAGAAGACGTGCAGGTGGTAGTTCTCCCAGCCGAGCGCCGCTTGGAGGATCTCGTGTAGCTGCTCCAGGCGGGTGTCGGCGTGTAGCTGCACTCGCCGCCAGACCGGCGGTTTGGTCACGCCGAGCAGCTTGACCTTGATCTGCACGATGACGTTGTGGGCGGGACTGTGGTGGCTCATCGGGCTGTTCCCTTCGCTCGCTGGTCGACTGCCGCGAACGGTAGGCGGATCGGCGGATGGAGCGGCAATCACCGCGGCGCCCGGTCGGGCTGGATCGTTTAGCTGGGGCGGGCGGTACGGATCACGCTCATCGTGACCTGCGGGTTCGCAGCGGCAGCGCCGCGACCCCACGTCTACACGCCGCGCGGCCCCACCGTCACTTCGCGTCGTGGAAGATGACGCCGAGGGCGGTGCGGCTGCCGGCGGTCACGGTCGAGACGCCGTGGCGCATCCCGACGCGGTGATAGCCGCTCTTGCCGCGATTTGGGCGCTCCGCAGTCGGGAAGATCACGAACGCCCCCCGTGGGGGCGTGAGCACGTGCGCGCGGCTCTGGGCTCGGGGGCGCTGCTCGAGCAGCACGAACTCGCCGCCGTCGAAGTCGACGCCCGGGCGAGCGAGGATCGTCAGGACCTGGAAGGGGAAGAAGACGTCGCCGTAGAGGTCGCGATGAAGGGCGTTCCAGTCGCCCTCTCGGTAGCGCAGGATCAGGGGCGTAGGCCGCTTCTGGCCGGCCTCGGCGCAGCGCGCCAGTAGCTCGTCGTGCTCGGCGGGAAACCTGGGGTTGTCGCCGCGCAGCAGCTGCGCCCAGTCGTTGGCGATCGGCGCCAGATGCCGATAGAAGGAGCTCCGCAGAGCCGCGATCGTCTCGGGCAGGGGGTGGTCGAAGTAGCGGTAGCGGCCCTCGCCGAAGCGGTGGCGCGCCATCTCGATGGTGAAGCGAAACCTGCCCCCGTCAAACAGGTCGGAGAGCCTGGCGCATTCGTCGGACTCGAGCAGCACGGGAGTGATCGCGTGCCCGACGTCGTCGAGCTGGGCACGCAACTCGCTCCAGGGGAGCCTGTCGACGCGGTCGCGGATATCGGTGGCGATGTCGGTGGTGGGGGCGGTGGCGCTCATCGGAGTCCTTCGCGTTCGCTGGTCGGGGTGTCCTCAGTTGAACGCCTCTGGCCCAGGGTTCGTGAGATCGAGGAGCGAGACCGCCCCTGTTTCAAGCCCGAAGGCCGTGGCATCCGGACTGGGCCTGAGCTCAGCGCGAACGGCGCTTCTGCCCGACCGCGCGAACCAGTTGCGCCTTTCCCATCTTCGAGCGGCCTTCGATCCCGAGCCTGGCCGCCTCGCGCCGAAGCTCGGTCACGGTCATCGCGCCGGCGCCGGTCCCGGTGCCTCTCGAGGCGCCCCGCTTGCGAGCGGCGGCCTTGGCTCCCTCGCGCCCGAGCGCGCTGCGGGTCTCGCTCGACAGCTTTGAGATCGTGCGCTTCTGGCGCGCGCCCGCTTGCGCCTTCTTGACGTTCTTGCGGGCGGCCTGGCGTTGCTTCTCTGTAGCCATACGCACTATCTACCCTGGGTCAGAGACTCAGACACAGCACCTCACCGTCCGATCGTGTAGCACTGCATCCCGCGAGCGTCGGCGGCGCCGCTGAGGACTCCGTCCCGTTCTCGCGCCACCGCGGACACGCGACCGTACGTCCACGGCTTGCCGACGGTGACGCGATGGCCGCGATCGCGAAGCTCCGCGATCACCTCGGGCGCCAGGCGCTGCTCGACCTCGACACGACCGGGATCGGCCGCCCGCGGATAGAACGAGCTGTTCGCGTGCAGGGTGTGGAACCGCGGCGAATCGATCGCGGCCTGGAGATCGCGGGCGAAGTGGACATGGGCGAGCAGAAAGGTCAGCGACCATTGGTCCTGCTGGTCGCCCCCGGGGGTGCCGAAGGCGAGATACGGAGCGCCGCCACGCAGCGCGAGCGACGGCGTCAGGGTGGTCCGGGGGCGCCTGCCGGGGGCCAGTGAGCTGGCCAGCCCGGGTTCCAGCCAGAACATCTGGGCCCGCGTGCCCAGCGCAAATCCAAGCTCGGGAATGATCGGCGAGCTCTGCAGCCAGCCTCCGCTCGGAGTGGCCGCCACCAGGTTGCCGTGACGGTCGGCGACGTTGAGCTGGCACGTGTCGCCTGCATGCCGCGTCGGATCGCCAGCGCCCACGCCGTCGCCGGCCTGCCGCGTCGGATCCCCCGCGCCCATGCCCACGCCCACACCCACACCGGCCGCAGCGGTGGCGCGGCCTGCCTCACGCGGCAGGCACGGCGCCCGTTCGTCGGGCGCGCCCGGTGCAAGCTCCATCGACGCCGTGCGCCCGACAAGAGTCCGCCGTTGCGCCGCGTAACCGGGCGACAGCAGCGCCGGCAACGGGACGTCGAAGTGCTCGGGGTCGCCGTACCACGCCTCGCGATCGGCGAGCGCGAGCTTTGCGCACTCGATCACGGTGTGGACGTACTCCGCGCTGTTGTGACCCATCGCCGGCAGGTTGTAGCCCGCCAGGAGCGCCAGTTGCTGGAGCATCACCGGCCCCTGTCCCCATGGCCC
The DNA here is from genome assembly GCA_963723675.1 of uncultured Solirubrobacterales bacterium. GTDB lineage: Bacteria > Actinomycetota > Thermoleophilia > Solirubrobacterales > Solirubrobacteraceae > Palsa-465. The sequence goes on from CAVRRW010000002.1 coordinate 844,395, forward strand.
GGTCTTGCAGAGCGTGAATTCGCCGTAGTCGAAGGTGACCGGCGACTCGTAGCTGGCCTCCCACGTCGCCAGGTCCTGGCCGGAGAGCAGGCCGCGGTGAAGGCGTCCGGAGCTGTCGAGCACGGCCGCGCTTGACAGGTAGCGCTCGATCGCCTCGGCCACAAAGCCGCGATAGAAGCAGTCGCGCGCCGCGTCGATCCGCGACTCCCGGACGGCACTTGCGCGGGTGGCCTGGACGACGATCCGCCGATAGGTCTCGGCGAGCGCTCGGTTGCGCAACAGCGTGCCGGGCGCGGGAACGCCCCCGGCCAAGTAGGTCGCGGCCGATGACGGCCAGTGCTCGGCAAAGAACGGCTCCATCGAAGCGATCGTTTCCGACAGCGGCGCGATCACCGGAAAGCCCTGGTCCGCGAAGCCGATCGCCACCTCGAACACGTCCGCCAGTCCGAGCGTCCCGTGATCGCGCAGCAGCTTCATCCACGCGTCGAATGCGCCCGGCACGCAAGCCGCGAGCAGACCTGTGCCGGGCACGCTCTCCAGGCCCAGCTGCGCAAAGCGCTCGATCGTCGCCGCCGCGGGGGCGACTCCCTGTCCACAAAGCACGCGGACCCGCTGCTCCCGTTCGCCCCAGAAGACGACCGGCAGGTCCCCTCCCGGGCCGTTCTGGTGAGGTTCCACGACCTGGAGCGTCAGCCCGGCGGCAACCGCCGCGTCAAACGCGTTGCCGCCGCGCTCGAGCGCACGCATCCCCGCCGCGGACGCGAGCCAATGCGTGGATGAGACGATCCCGAACGTCCCTCTCAGCACCGGGCGGGTCGTGAACTGATCGAGCGCGCTCATCGCGGGCGGACACGGTACCCCTCCGATCGCCTGGAAGGTTCGCGGTCTCATCCCCGTCTGGCGGTGTATGCGGACGAACCGTCAGAGGAGGATCTATCAGCGGAAGGCGAGCGATGATTGAGATCATCCTCGGCTGCATCGCGGGCGCGGCGATCGTCGGGCTCCGCAGGTTGGGTGCTGCCAGCCGGCGCCGGTGGATGTCGCGCCATCCCGCGCCGACGTTCCTGTTCGCGGATCTCGTCGGCTACACGAGGCTCACAGATCGGCGTGGCGACCACACCGCGGCGCGGGTCGCGCAGGAGTTCTGGCGGACGATGTCGGCATTGAGCCGCGAGCACGGCGCCCGGCAGATCAAGTCGATGGGCGACGGCGCGATGATCTGGGTTCCCGATCCCACCGAGGCGGTGGCGCTCGCCGCCCGCGCGGTCGAGGAGATCGGGTCGCGCGCCGATCTGCTGCCCGTGCGCGTGGGCGCCCACACGGGGCCGGCGGTGATGCGGTGCGGGGAGTGGTACGGCAGCGTCGTCAACATCGCCGCACGTCTGGCCCGTGAGGCCGAGCCCAACCAGGCGCTGGTCAGCTCCGCCACATGGCTGGCCGCCTGGGGCGATCTCCGACAGCCCGTTGCGGCGCGGCGGGAACTGGCGCTGCGCGGCGTCGAGCGCCCCGTCGTCGCGCTGGCTCTGGCACCTGGCTGAACACGGGGTCCTGGCGGCACAGGGCCCTGGCTGAGCACGGGGCCCCCTGGCTGAGCACGGCGCGGGGCCCTGGCTGGGGGCGATCGCCGCCAAGTTCGGGGAACGGTTCAGGGAATCTCCCCATACCGCAATCGATGGCGCTACGGGAACCTGAGGGCATGGCGATCTACGTCCTCACCCACGAGCACGAGCCGGAGGAGTGCGCGATCGCCGCGGCCGCGTGGAAGGGCTTTGCCAGCCCCTTGCGGCACGGGCGGCCGCTGGGCTCCTGTGCGAAGGGCGGTCACCGGCTGTGGTGGACGGTGCAGGCCCCGGACAAGCGCGCGGCGCTGTTACTGCTTCCCGACTATGTCGCGCGCCGCACGGCCGCCGAAGAGGTTCGAGAGGTGCCGCTCCCATGAGCGCGGGTTGCGAGGCCGCGTGCGTAAGGACGTCTGGTCGGGGCCGCGGAAGCGTCGCGATCCCGAACGCACCGTCGGGGCGCGACCGCTCCACGACCCGGCCTCACGTCCTGGATCCGGATGGCCTCTCGGATCACGTCGATCAGCTCTACCGGGCCGCCTGGGCGCTGTGCGGGTCGCGACACGACGCCGAGGACCTCGTCCAGGAGACGTTCGTCAACGTGCTCAAACGCCCCCGCCTGCTGCGCGACGACAACGAGATCGGCTACCTGCTGCGAGCGCTCAAGAACACCTACGCGAGCCGCTATCGCCGGATCGCCAACCGGCCCGTCGAGCACCGCCTCAACGAAGACGACGCGCCACCCCAATACGAACCGGACTACAACGCCCGAGAGATCATGCAAGCGATCGCCGGCGCGCCGACGCACTATCGCGACGCGGTCATCGCTGTCGACGTGCTCGGCCTCAGCTACCGCGAAGCCGCTCGCGCGCTGCGCACCAACGAGGCAACCGTCACGAGCCGCCTGCACCGCGGCAGGCAACAGGTCGCCCGCGAGCTGATCAGCGACTCGTCATAGCCGGCGATTGACCGTCGTCGGCCGCCATCAACGTGGCGAGCGCCGCGCGCGAGCGCACCCCGACCTTGTCGTAGATGCGCGCCAGGTGACTCTCGACCGTCTTCTCGCTCAGAAACAGCGCCGCTGCGACGTCGCGGTTTCGCTTGCCCGTCGCGACCAGCATCGCCACCTCCCGCTCGCGCGCGCTCAGCGTGCCCGTCCCGGTCCGAGGCGCGGCGCCACGGCTGCGGCGCCGTCCGCGGCGGCCCAGGCGTCGCAGCTCCAGCGCGGCCGCGTCGGCCTCGCGCAGCGCGCCACTGGCCAACAGCGCGCGCTCGGCCTCCTCGAGCTCGGCGATCCCGTGCTTGGTATCGCCACTGCGAGCCAGCGCCGTCCCCACGATCGCGCGAGCGCGGGCGCCGAGGACCGGGTTGCCGGTGGACTTCGCAAGCGCCAAGGCCTCCCGAGCCTCGGCGATCGCTTTCGCCTCCTCGCCGCGCGCGATCAGGACCGCGGCGCGAGCACAGATCGCAGTAGCGATTCGCTGAGGCAGCGACGTCGCCCTGGCCCGCTGCACCGCGGTCTCCGCCGAGGCGGCGGCGGCCTCCAGATCATCGAGCGCCAGCTGGGTGCGAATCAGGAGCTCCCAGCCGAGGCCGCCGCGAAGGTCGAGCAGCTGCTCGGCGGGGCCGCCCTGCACCGCTGCCAGCTCGACGCGGGCGCTCGCGGGGTCGCCGGCCGCGGTCAGCGCCGCCGCGAGATGGAGCCGCGAGAGGCTCGAGAAGAACGTCTCGGTCAGGGACTCCGACCGCGCCACGGCCTCCCGCGCGCTCGACAGCGCGCGCGCGGTGTCGCCGGCGAAGGAACAGACGATTGCGTCCGTCCAGAGGGCCCAGACCGCGAACTGGTCGTTGCCGGTCAGCACCGCCGCATCGGTCGCCGTTTCCGCCACGATTGCCGCCTCGCCGATCCGCCCCTTCATGACCAGTGAATTCGCCTCCAGCACGAGCAGGCCCGGGACGAACGGGCTCTGGCCCGTGACTTGCGCCAAGCTCAAGGCACGACGGACGTGCTTGAGCGCCTGGTCGACGCGCTCGAGCACCGACGCCGCCTGCGCGACATAACCGCCCACGTCGATCTGCTCGGCCAGCTGCTCGTCGGTCAGCGTGGCGTACGCGGCCTCCGCCTCCTGCTGCTCGGCGAGGGCGTCCGCGAGGCGACCCAGCGAGCTGCTCGCGAGGCTGCACAGCGCCGCCGCCCAGGTCTCATACAGCGGCTCGCTGCCGCCGCGGGCAAGCTCCAGCACGTCGCGGGCGACGTCGTACATCTGGGGAAACTCGCCGCGCCAGTAGTGATCGAGTGCGAGCTCGAGCGTCAGGGCAAGGGCACCGGGGCTTCCGGGCGCAAGCGACCGCAGCGCCTGCCCGACCAGCGCACGCGATTCAAACGGGCGACCACTCATCCGCCTCGCGAATGCGATCCTCGCGACCAACCTGGCCCGCTCGCTCGCTCGCTCCGGCGGCAGGAGGCGATCGGCCTCCTCGAGCACGTCCAGCGACTCGTCGTAGGCTCCGGCGAACGTCAGCGCGCTCGACGCCTCCGCTAGCAGCGACAGGCGGCGCTCGTCGTCGCCGGGGAGCAGCAGGCGAGTGGCGGCAAGCAACCAGCGGCCGGCCGTCTCGGGCGCGCGGGGGGCGGCGTCTCGACCCGCCTGCACGAGCACTTCGATGGCCTCCCGATCGCCGGCGGTGGCGGAATGCTCGACGTGGTGAGCGCGCGCGCCGGCGGCGGCGTGGTTCGCGGCCAATGCCGCTGCCGCCCGCGCGTGGGCGCCGATCCGCCACCCCGGCGGCATCCCGTCGTACACGGCGCGTCGCACGATCGGATGCCTGAAGCGAAACCGTCTGGGCGCGTCCGTCGGCCGGATCAAGTCGAACTCGAGCAGCTCGTCGAGCGCCCCCAGCACGGGCCCGAGCTTGCGCTCGGAGATCGCGCCGATGAGCTCGGGCTCGAACGACTCGCCCGCGACCGCCGCCGCCTCGAGGATCAGCCGGGACTCGTCCGAAACCGCCGTCAGCTCCTCGTGAATCGCGGCGATCACCCCTCGGGGAACGGCCTCGGCCGCTCGGCTCGACCGTCGCGCCGGCCGAATCCGGCGGCGATGGCTCGCCCGGACCAGTTGTTCGATGTAGAAGGGGTTACCGCCGCTCTCGCGAAACAGGATCGCCCGCATGGCATCGTCGACTTCGGGCCCGATCAGCCGCTGCGCCTCCTCGGAGGTGAGGGGCGCCAGCTCGAGCCGGCTCCCGGGCCCCGTGTGCCCCCTGCCCTCGAGCCCGGCGAGCAGACGCGTCGGCGCCTTGCGGTAGGCGACCGCCATCAGCAGCGATCCGCGGAAGCGGCGCACCAGATGGGTCAGCATCTCGACCGATGCCGCGTCGGCCCAGTGGACGTCATCGAGCGCGAGCAGCAGCGGCTGGCTCTTTGCCAGCCGCTCGAGCACCCTCCTGACCGCGTAGTGCAGCCTGTAGCGCTCCGCGCCTTTTCCGCCGCTGGCCGCGCCGCGATGCTGCCGCGGCAACGATGGGAAGATCGCCGCGAGCTCCTTCACGACGTCTTCGTCCAGGGCGCGAAGCACCGGCGCCGGCAGCGACCCGAGGTAGTCGTTGAGCGCGTCGACGATCAGGCCGAACGGGATGTCGCGTTCGAGCTCGGCGGCGCGGCCGTCGAGCACGAGGTAACCGCGGTCCTCTCCGCGGCGACAGAGCTCCGCCAGCAGCCGGGACTTCCCGATCCCGGGCTCGCCGACGATGCGCACGAGGCATGGCTCTCCCGCCGCGAGCTGATCCAGCGCGGCTTCGAGCTCGGCCAGCTCACGAGCGCGACCTACAAGCGCACGCACATGCTTTGACTCCATTTGACCCCCCGAGGATCAAGCGCAGCGTACTCGGTGGCAGTCAATGCTGCCTGCGCGCGGCGCCGGGCGGTGCCAATGCAGGTGTCGCGGATCCTCCGGCGGATCACCGACCAACTCGGCGATGACCTGGCCGGCGGTACCTCGCGCGTGCCAGCCCGTTAAGTACAGATAGTTAGCTATAGATAGCTAGTAACCACCGGCGCGTCAGGGAAGGACGGACTGGGCCGCTGCGGTATCCTCAGGGGCGTTGACGTCTGTGAGGGCTACGTGGTTGGGACGTCTCGCGAGGTGGCGCACAGCGTTGGGTTCGTCGGTCGCCAGGCCGAGCTGGACATCCTCTCCGGCGCGATGAGGGCGGCCCGAGCGGCGGAGCCCCAGATCGTGTGGATCGAGGGTGAGCCCGGAATCGGCAAGACGGCGTTCATGCGCCGGTTCTTGACGACCACAGAGGAGGCCGTGGTCCTCGAAGCCAGCGGCGACGAGTCCGAGACCACGCTCGATTGCGGAGTCGTCCTCCAGCTGTTCGCGCGGGCCGCGGCGATCTTGGGCGAGACCACGCTGTGGGAGCACGCCGCCAGACGGTCGCCCACGAGCGCGTTCGCGGTCGGTGCCGACCTGCTGGGAATGCTGGGAACCCTTCAGGACGACGCGCCGGTGGTGATGGTTTTGGACGATGCGCACTGGCTGGACTCATCCTCGGCAGCTGCCCTGCTGTTCGCCCTACGTCGCCTTCACGGTGATCGCGTGCTTGTGCTGATCGTCAGCCGCCCGGATGGGCTCCGTCATCTCGGGCCAAGCTGGTCGAGGTTGTTGGCTGATGGGGAACGAGCGCAGCGGATCACGCTTTCCGGTCTCAGCGGCACGGAGGTCAACCAGCTCGCCGAGTCGCTGGGGATCGGACCACTTACCGTTGCCGCGGGGGAGCGACTCCGCGAACACACAAGTGGTCATCCGCTGTACGTGAAGGCGCTGCTCAACGAGCTCCCGCTGGACCGCCTGAACCTCGCCGAGCGTGGGCTCCCGGCTCCTCACTCCTTCTCGGCCACGGTGCTCGCCCGGCTCTCCCAGGTCGGACCGCAGACACAGGATCTCGTGGAGGCGGCGGCGGTCGCCGGTCCCCGCTGTCCATTGCTGTTCGCGGCTGGGGTCGCCGGCTTGGACGATCCGCTGGCCGCGGTCGAAGAGGCTCTTGCGGCCGAGTTGCTGGTGCTGTTGCCAATCGCGCTCCCCGAGGAGCTCGCGTTCCCGCATCCCCTCGTCCGTGCCGCTGTCTACGACGATCTTTCGCCGACGCGCCGGCGCGATCTTCATCTGGCCTGCGCCGAGCTGGCGCCCGAATCGGCCTCGCTGGCGCACCGCGTCGCCGCCAGCCAGGGTGGCGACATCGGTCTCGCGGCCGAGCTCCAGGCGGCCGCCGAACGCGAGCTCTCCGCCGGTCGCCTGGCCGCCGGCGTGGAGCGCCTGCTGTGGGCTTCGCGGATCGGTGGCAGCGCAGAGGTTCGGGAGACGGCGCTCCTTAGAGCAGTCGAATGCCTGGTGATTGCCGGAGACGTTCCGGGCGCAAACGGCCAGCTTGAAGCTGTGATGTCTTGCCGCGACAGCCCCCGCAGGAGTTTCGCGATCGGACTGTTGACCGCAGCCACGGGCCGCCTGGCTGAGGCGGCGGTCGCTTTCCGCGAGGTGATGGCCCGTCCGGACTATCCGCTGTATCCGGAGCTTGAGGGACCCGTCACCGCGGCGCTGGCGATCGCCTGCGCGCTGCTCAGCCGCGGCCATGAGGCGGTTGAGCTGGCGCAGCGCGTGAAAGCTCTCCGAGGTGCTCCCGCGACCGCGCGTGTGGTCGCCACGCAGGCGTTGGCGCTCGGGCTCCTGATGTGCGACCGGGGCGACGAGGGCATTGCCGAACTCGAGTGGTTGTCGCCTTCCCGGATCGAGCCCGAGCCGTTCGAGGCGGAGCTGTTGGCGGCGCGAGGCAATCTCAAGGCGTGGTGGGGCGATCTCGTCGGAGCCGCCGAGGATTGCTCGGCGGTGATTCGATGGTCTCGCGCCGGGGCGCCGCTGCGAAGCCTCCCGAACGCCTATGCCGGATTGGCCGAGACCGAATACCGGTTCGGACGCTGGGACGACGGACTTACACACGCCGACGTGGCGGTCTCGCTGGGTGAAGACAGCGATCGCGCCTGGGACCTGCCGTACGTCCACGCCGTTGCGAGCTATTTCTACGCAGGCCGCGGAAGCTGGACCGCAGCGGTCGAGCACGTCGAGTCGGCCCGCCGATCGGCGCAAGCAACACCGCTGCCGATGTGCATCTATTACGCCTGCGCGGCAGCCGCTCATCTCGCCTGGGTGCATGGGCAATGGGACTCGGTGCTCGACGCCCTCGATCCCATGGAGCCGCTCCTGCGCGGACGCGGAGTAAAGGGGCTGGGTCAGCTCTTCGTGCAGTCGATGGCGGCGGAGGCGATGCTGTTCACCGACCGGCTCGACGACGCGGAGATCATGCTGGACAGGATCGACGACGCGATCGGCCCGGCCTCGCATGACGCGACGAGGATCGAGCTTTGGCGCCTGCGCGGCTTGCTCGAGCAGGCGCGTCGGAGCCCCGAACGGTCCCGAGTGGCGTTCGAGCGTGGTCGCGAGGCCGCCGACTCCCTCGATGCGCCGCTCGGTGCAGGTTTGCTGGAGCTCGCACACGGTCAGTTCCTGCGCCGGCGCGGGAGGCGACGAGCGGCGATCGTCCTGCTACGACATGCTCGCGAGCGCTTCGGCCGGATCGGCGCGCACCCGTTCCTGACTCGGTGCGATGTCGAGCTCGCGGCCTGTGGCGTGCGATCACCGGATGGCGGGAGTGAGAACGTCTATGGCCTGACCCCAAGAGAGGGCGTCGTGGCGCGGCTCGTCGTCTCGGGCAAGTCCAACCGGCAGGTCGCGGCAGAACTCTACCTCTCGACCAAGGCGATCGAGTATCACCTCGGCAACATCTTCGCCAAGGTGAACGTCCGCTCCCGGCACGAACTGGCGGGGCGTCTGATCACATCGTCGACCCAGCCGGGTTAGGGTTAGCCGAGGTTAGGCCGGCGCGCGGGTTGACCCGGCGCTTTCCTAGGGATTAGTTGAGGGGTCCCCCCAGTGCGGAGATCCGGGCTGGCTGAGATGCTGACCGTCGTTGTCCAACCGGCCGGGAGTGGCTCGTGGTGGATCTCCTCTTGCAGGTATCGCGCAGCGCAGACAATCGCCTGAGCGGCACCGTCCGCGCCGCGAAGGGGGGCGACGCCCGCCCCTTCTCGGGCACGCTGGAGCTGATGCGCGTGTTCGAGGAGCTCGTCCCGGTCCAGGCCCATGCGGCGGACTCGAGGAGCCCCGGCGCCGAAGGCCACATACCTACACGTACCGGGCCCCAGGAATGAGGAGCGAGCATGGATCGTCGGGATTTCTTGAAGAAGAGCGGAGCCGTAGTCGGCGGTGGACTGCTGGCCGATCTCGGGATCTTCGAGCGTGCCGCGAGCGCTGCCGCGAAGATCGAGCGCAGACCGAACATCGTCTTGATCCTGGTCGACGAGATGCGCTTTCCGAGCGGCTTTCCCAACGGCGTGAAGACCCCGGAGCAGTTCCTGCGGCGGTTCATGCCCAACGTCTTCGAGCTGTGGCGCCACGGAGTGAAGTTCGAGCGGTACTACAGCGCCGGCAACGCGTGCAGCCCGGCACGGGCCACGATCGCGACCGGCCTCTATCCACACCAGGAATGGCTGCTGGCGACCCGGACCACAGCCGGTCCGGCGCTGCAGCCGGCGTTCCCCACATACGGAAAGCTCTTGCGCTCGTTCGGTTACCAGACTCCGTACTTCGGCAAGTGGCACCTGTCAAATCCCCCCTCGAACGGCAGTCTCAACGGCTACCTGGAAAATTACGGCTTCCAGGGGATGACGACTCCCGACCCGATCGGCATGAACGGCGAGGGCGCGGCGAAGGATGGTCCGGTCATCGCCGACCCCGCGGTGCAGTGGCTGCAGCGCAACAGCAAGAGCGCGGCGCCCTTCTGCATCACGGTCAGCTTCGTCAACCCGCATGACAAGCAGTACTTCTGGGCGGGCTCGGAGGGAACGTTCTACGAGTCGCTGTTCGCCGGCCAGCCGTTCAAGCCGTTTGCGACGGACTACCAGTCGGTTCCGGGCGAGGACAGTCCACCGCCGATCGGGTATCCCGTGCTCCCGTCCAACTGGGAGTCGGTCAGAGACCTCATCAGGCACGGCAAGCCCGATACCCAGCAGGTGATCAGGTCATTCCAGGAGGCCGTCTGGGGCGGGGCCCCGGACGATCCACGGACCACCGGTTTCTCGGTGCGACGATCTCCGATCGAGCCGAAGAATCTCGGTGTCGCGATCGCGCCGTATCACTACTGGCAGCGCGGCCTTGACATGTACACGCTCGTGCAGACGATGGTCGACGCGGAGATCGGCAAGGTCGTCGCGGCCATTCCCAGGAACCAGTTGGGCAACACCGTGTTCGTGTTCGCCTCAGACCACGGCGAGTATGCCGGCGCCCATGGCCTTCTTTCGGGCAAGCTGGGGAGCGCGTATGAGGAAGCGATTCACGTCCCGCTGATCGTCGCCGATCCCAGTGGGCGCTTCGGCCGCCACGTGGAGAGACCGCGCAGGCAGCTGACCTCCAGCGTCGACCTCGCGCCGATGCTGGTCACGCTCGGCAACCGCGGCAGCATTTCCTGGAAGTCAGGAAAGTACGCGCGGATCTACGGCGAGCGGCTGAACCTGGTGGACCTGCTCAAGAACCCGAGCGCAGCGGGGCGCGACCACATCCTGTTCGCGACCGACGAGATCCTGCCAAACGCGATGAACTACCTGCGCGCGCCGACCCATGTGCTCGCGGTGCGTACGCGCGAGGCAAAGCTCGTCACTTACTCTCACTGGGTGAAGGGCACGACGCGGCCGATCCACGCGACGATGAAGCTCGAGTTCTATGACTACGCCACCTCGGCGGGTAGGGCGGAGACGCACAGCAACCCCAACGACCCGCGGGTCAAGCCGCTGCTGAACAAACTGTTCAATCAGTACTCTCACAGACAGATGGAGGCCCCGCTGCCCGGTTCGCTGCGAGCGACCGTGAGGCGAGCCCGGGCCAGCTACCTGGTCTTCGGCGCATTGACCAACGCGTACACGTACAGCCAGCTGGTCCCCGGGCAGAAGCTGAAGACGGTGCTGGGCTACAGCCTGAACTTCTGAGTCGCTACCTATCCGACCCCGACAGGTTCGCGTTCGACTGCCTCCGAACCGGGTTGCTCGCGAGCCGCGAAATATTCAGCCCCTTCGATGCTCACGCGGGGGAGCGCGCCGTCGAGCCAGCGCGGCATGTACCAGTTGATCTTGCCCATCTAGATCATCAGCGCCCGGACGAGCAGGCAACGGACAATGGTGGCGTCGAGAACCACGGCCACAGCCAGTCCGACCCCGAACTGCTTGACGGTCGGGTCACCGTTGAGCACAAAGCTGCCGAACACGAACACCATGATCGCGGCCGCGGCAGTGATCACGCGCGCGCTGGTGACCAGGCCGGACACGCGCTCTGCTTGTTGTCCTCGCCGGCGTGAACGTGTTCCTCGATCTGGCTGACGAGGAAAACCTCGTAGTCCATGGACAAGCCGAACAGGATCGCGAACATGAACAACGGCACGTAGGAGACGATCGGTACCGATCCAGGCAGGCCGATCAGGCCGCTCAACCACGGCGTTGTACGACGGAGCGGGGCCTTGTCGACCGTGGGCGTTGCCTAACGAACGATCCGGTATCGGACGTGGGTGGGGTTGGGGCTGCTGCCTCCGGGGTTGGGCATACTCCATGAGTGCGGGGATTCCCAGTGCAAACGCGCGGCTGCGCCGTGAACGCGAGGCGCCGCTGACGTGTCGGCCAAGAACGCCGCCGCCCGGGCAGGGAGCGCGACGCTACGTGCCACGCAGTGGAGCAGCCGCCGCGTCCGGGGAGAGATCGTCAAGCGCGTCGGCGGTCCCGCACGGGCGCGGGTGATCACCCTGTTCGGCGCCGTGCTGGCGCTGAACGGAGCCGACACCGCGACCGTAGGGGCGGTGGCGCCACAGCTCGAGCGGGCGCTGCACATCGGGAATACCAAGATCGGACTGCTGAGCTCGGTGGCGCTGCTCGTCGGCGCCGTGTTCACGATCCCGATCGGGATGCTCGTCGACCGTGTCAAGCGAGTGCCGATGCTGTCGCTGAGCATCGTGCTGTGGAGCGCGGCCTCGCTCCTGAGCGCGTTCGCCGGCAGCTACTCGAGCCTGTTGCTGACGCGCTTTCTGCTCGGGGCGGTGACCGCCACCGCCGGTCCAGCGATCGCCTCGCTGACCGGCGACTACTTTCCCGCGCGCGAGCGGGGTCGGGTGTACGCGTACATCCTCGGCGGTGAGATCGCCGGGACCGCGGCGGGATTCATCGTCAGCGGAACCGTGGCGAGCGTGATCACGTGGCGCGCCGCCTTCCTCCTGCTCGCGATCCCCGGCTTCTTCCTCGCGCGTGAGCTCTATCGAACCGTGCCCGAGCCGCTCCGCGGGGGCCAGAGCAGGCTCGAGCCGGGCGCCGTCGACCTCCAGGAAGCGGTCGCCGGAAGCGCCGCCCGGCGGCCGGCCGCGGCCGGCGAGACCGAAGAGGCGCCAGAGGAATTCGAGGACCTCGCACATGAGGCCGTGCGACAGATGGGGGTGGAACCCGATCCGAAGCTGGTGCTCGAGGCGGACCCTCGCTCGCTCCCGATCGTGGACGCCGTCCGCTACGTCCTGTCGATCCCGACGAACGTGCTGATGATCATCAGCTCCTCGCTGGGGTACTTCTTCTTCTCGGGGTTGTCGACGTTCGCGCTGCTGTTCGTGCGCGGCCATTACCATGCCAGCCAGGCCACCGCGGAACTCGTGCTAGCGCTCCTGGTCGCCGGTGCGTTGGCCGGCACGCTGGTGAGTGGGCGGGTCACCGACGCACTGCTTCGCCAGGGCCATCTCGAGGTGCGGGTCTGGGTCCCCGCACTGTGCTACCTGGGGGCCGCGGTGCTCCTGATTCCGGGCATCCTCGGCAGCCATCTCACCCCGGCCATCTGGTTCGACATCGCCGGTGCCTCCCTGTTGTCCGCAGCCAACCCGCCGCTCGACGCAGCCCGCCTCGACATCATGCCGGCCGGGTTGTGGGGTCGCGCCGAGAGCACCAGGACTGTCCTGCGGTCACTCGCCCAAGCGCTGGCCCCGCTCGTGTTCGGTGGACTGGCGGATGTGATCGCCGGCATCGCCCCGGAACAGGCGCCGATCGGGACGCATCCGGGTGTGATCTCACCGGGCGCCGCACGCGGGCTCGACATCAGCTTCCTGGTGCTACTCGGAACCCTCGCTGCCGCCGGGATCGTCCTGCTGCGCGCGAGGTTCACCTATCCACGAGATGTCGCGACGGCCGCGGCTTCGCATCAGGGGTCCGACCCGGTGCCACCGGCCCCCGACAGAGCGCCGGCCGAGCCTCCCCGGCCGGCCGAGCCTCCCCGGCCGGCCGAGCCTCCTGGGCCGGCCGAGCGTCCCCGCTGAGGCGGGCCGCAACAATCGGGAGGCCGCCCGGATCAGTCGACCTTCAGGTGCTGGCCGCCCAAGACCAGGCGATCCCCGGGGCGAAGCTGACATCGCCCCACCGTTACGCCGTTGACGGTGGTCCCGTTGGTTGACTGGAGGTCCTGAAGCACCCAGCTGCCGTCACGAAAGAGAAGGCGGGCGTGCAGCCGTGAGACGGCGGGGTCCGAGAGGACCACATCACACCGGTGATCGCGGCCGAGAAACCGGTCGAGCTGTCCAGCGCGCCAGTAGTGTTGCGGCGGACAGGAGCGGCCGCGCAGCAAACAGTCACGCGGCGCCATAGCGAGAGGGAGGATTGATGAAGAGACTGGGCGTGTATTGCATCCGCGTCGTGGTGGGGTTGGTGTGCGCAGGTGCGCTGATCGCGGCAGGGCCTGCGGTGGCCTCGGCAGCGTCGACTCACTACACCGGAACGCTGCCCGATGGGGCCACCTGGATCGCCGACGTTCCTGCGAACTGGAACGGCACGCTGCTGCTCTACAGCCACGGCTATGGCCCGCTGAACGCCGCGGATGCACCCAACCCCGCCACGCAACAGGCCCTCCTCGACATGGGCGACGCGATGGCCGGCTCGTCGTATGACCCGCACGGCTCGTGGTGGGCCCTGGGCAGCGCCGTCCGCGACCAGTTCCAGACGCTGACGAGGGTGCAGCGGAGCGTTCTCCCCTCGCCTCCGCAACATGTCTACGCGTTCGGCACCTCGATGGGGGGCCTGATCAGCGCGTTGGAGGACCAGAGCTCCAACGACCGCCTGGATGGGGCGCTGACCACGTGCGGGCTCGTCGCCGGCGCCAATCAGCTCAACCAGTATCAGCTCGATGGCGAGTATGCGCTGAGCCAGTTGCTCGCCCCGAGCGAGCAGATTCAGCTGACGAACTTCACCGTCGGGCCGCCGACCTTCTCCGACAGCGCCCACAGTGCAGCGCAACTGCTCGCCGCCGGCCAAGCCGCGCAGGGCACCCCGGAGGGGCGCGCCCGCCTGGCGCTGGCGATGGCGTTTCTCAACGTGTCCCCATGGGGCGGCGCGTCGATCCCCAACATCTACGACTACGTGGGCCAGGAGCAGGGGCAGTACGACGACTACTTCTTGGGCGGCCCCGCTTCGGCGCTCAGCTTCATCGTCACCGGCCGGGAGCAGATCGAGGCCGCCGCCGGCGGCGAGGGAAGCGGCACCGTCGGCGTCGATTTTGCGCGGCTGCTCCGCCGCTCGTCCTACTACCCCGAGGTCAAGGCGCTCTACAACGAGGCCGGCCTCAGCCTCAGGAGCGACCTTGAGACGCTGAAGCAAAACGCCGACCTGAGGCCCGACAGGGCGGCGTACCGGTGGCTCGCGCGGACGTCCGTTCCCACCGGCCGCCTCCAGGTTCCCGAGCTTGATCTGCACACGATCTCAGACCAGCTCGTGCCGGTGCAGCAGGAGAACTACTACCATGCGCTCGTCGCGCGTGCGGGAAACCGGTTGCTGCTGCGTCAGGCTTTCGTGCTGGCACAGGGTCACTGCAACTTCACGCCGGCGGAGCTGATTGCGGGTGTGCAGGCGCTGGCGCACCGCGTCGCCACCGGAAGCTGGGGAAACGTTGCCACCGCGGCGCAGCTGAACGCATCGGCGCAGTCCCTTGCGAGCGAGCTCGGCGGGGGCGCGTTCGTCCCGTTCTGGCCCGAGCGGCTGACCGGCGCCAGGTCGCCGTTCGCTTCTGAGGAGAACGTCCGCAGCCGTTCCGGCTGAAACCAAAGCGAAGCTAGACTCGGTGCCTCGGTGGCAGCGATTCGACGTGATCCGGTGCAGCGGCGTAGTCGGGCCCGTGTCGAGACGATCCTCGCTGCCGCCACCGAGATCCTGTACGAGGGCGGCGTCGACGCGCTCTCAACCCGCGCGATCGCCGAGCGTTCGGGCGTACCGGTGGCGACGATCTATCGCTACTTCGAGAACTCGGACGGGATCCTCGGGGCGTTCCTGGACCGCGAGATGGAGAAGCTCGACGAGGCGGTGGCGGCCGCCGTGCTGGCGCTCGAACGGGTCACGCTGCGCAGCCTGATCGAGGCGGCCACGTTGGCGCACTTCCGCCATCACCAGAGACACCCACAGACGGTGTTGGCCTGGTTCGGAGCGCGTCAAAGCCTGGCGGTGCGCGATCGCGTCAAGGAGCAGGACGCTCGGGTCGCAGGCTGGCTCGCGCATGCCATCGACGTCGCCGGCTTCGTCCGCGAGGACGCGCCGCGCCTGGGAACCGGCATGATCGTGCGCATCACAGACCGGATGTTCGAGTACGTGCTCGGCGAGGTCTCACCCGAAGAGCAGGAGACGGTGGTGCGGAGGTTCATCGACATGATCGCGAGCTATGTCGAGCGAGGTGCCACCGAGGTCGGCCTGAAGGGCCTCCCGACGCAGGAATTCATCGCTGCGCTCGGACCGGCGCCGGCGCACTCCGTGGTGCGGGACGAGCCGGCGCCGGCGCACTCCGTGGTGCGGGACGAGTCCGCGCCGGCGCACTCCGTGGTGCGGGACGAGCCGGCGCCGGCGCACTCCGGGGCGCGGGACGAGCCGGCGGCCGCGCGTCGGCGAGCGAGCTGACGCCTCTACAAGACACTCGTCCGTCTCGGCGCCAGAGGAGGTAAACCGAACACGACTCATGTTCGGATTCCGTGATATTGTCCCCACCGCCGGCGGCCGTCCGGCTCGCCGCCTGCCCGCAGGGCAACTACAGCTTCTAGTCACTGGGAGGACAGCGATGAGACGCCGTATTCGCAGCATCAGCGGGGTTCTGGGTGTCGCGCTGGTGGGGGCAATCGCGGCATCGATGACCTTCTTGACCACGAGCGCGGCGGCGCTCCCCGCGGTCACGGAGATCCCCGCAGGCAGCGGCCAGCATGGCCATCCCTACGACGCCGTCCCGGCCACGCCGATCATTCCGAACGCCCCGTCGATCAACCTCGCCTCCTTCGGCTACGTCGAGCGCGAGTTCAAGATGTCCGGCGGCGCGACCACCTACAGGCAGCAAGGTTTCTGGGGACCGGACGGGAGATGGAGCGCCGCCGTCGCGCAGGCGAACGTGCCGTACACCACGCGCCTGCTCGTGCGTTACCCGACGGATCCGGCGAAGTTCAACGGCACCGTCGTCGTGGAGTGGCTGAATGACACCACCGGCGGCGACCAGGATCCGGTTTGGTCCGAGCTGTATAACGAGCTGCTCGGCGAGGGGTACGCCTACGTCGGCGTCACGGCGCAGACAGCCGGCATGGCCGACCTGGCCGCCTGGGACCCGTCGCGGTATGGCTCGCTCGGCGACAGCAACGATGGGCAGTCCTACGACATATTCACCCAGGCCGCCCAGGCGATCAGGGCCGACAGCGCGACGCTGCTGGGCGGACTCGCGCCCAGGCGGGTATTCGCTCTGGGCGACTCGCAGTCGGCGTTCCGTGTCGACACCTACGTGAACGCGATCGAGCCGCTCACGCACGCGTTCGACGGCTTCATCGTCGTTGGCCGCGCCGCGGTCACCGCGCCGCTCGGCAGCGGTCTGATCTCAGCCTTCCCGCTCCCCGCGCTGATCCGCACCGACAACACCACGCCCTTCATCCAGCTCAACACGGAGGGTGACATCGTCGAACTCGGCGCCGGCCTCTCCAGGCAGCCGGACGACAGTTACCTTCGCACGTGGGAGCTGGCGGGCGCTGCACACATCGACGCCCACGAGGCGTCCTACGAGCTCGCCACGCTCGCGCGCGACCAACCCAGCGTGCCGATCCCGAGATGCGTGTTCGGCACCCCGATCGAGGGGACCGGCACCCCGCTCGACGGCATCAACCAGGTCAACAACATGCCACTGTTCGAGGTGGAGGATGCGGCGCTCACCGCCCTGCAGAATTGGGTCGTGCAAGGCGTGCAGCCGCCGCACAGCCCACAGATCTCCACGACGCCCTTGTTCGGCGGCGTGCTCCTGATCAATCGCGACAGGTACGGCAACGCACTCGGCGGAATCCGGCTGCCCGAGATCCAGGTGCCGACCGAGCAATATTCGCCGATCAACTTCTCGCAGGTGAGCCAGAGCGACCTGTCTCCGAGCGCGCTGCTCAGCTTCGCGACGAGCTCGCTTCAGGCGCTGAGCACGGGGAGCATCAACAACGCGACCGTGCGGTCGGCAGGTCTCTGCCTGCTGTCGGGGTACTTCCTGAATTTCGGCAACCCGACCCTGTCGCAGCTGTACCCGTCGCACAGCGCATACGTTTCGAGCTACACGGCCGCGGCACACGCCGCGCAAGCCGCGGGCTTCTTGACGCCCTCGGATGCCGCCGCGGCAATCGCCGGCGCCCAGCAAGCGCCGATCCCGTGACGCGCCGGGCGGGGCGGCGGCACCGAGCCTCGTCGGCCTCCGCGGGCCGGCCAGTCCCCGCCGCCCGCTGGTTGTCCGGTGACGGGGTCGAGGAACAGCTTCGGGTTGCTTTCTCGATGGTCGCGGAAGCTGAACAGGTTGTCGAGTGAGGCGGCGATCGCGTCGAACGACCCCGGGATCCGCGACAGACCCCAGTTGTCCTCGATGAACCTGTCGATCGAGCTGAAGTCCGTGAGCGTGTGGTCGATCTGACCGTGCCGGGCCCAGAGCGAGACGACGAGCAGCGGCAGCCTGGGGCCGTAGCCGCAACGGCCGTTCTGCCCGGCCAGCGGCGGGGCGTTCGTCGGTCCGCAGATCCCGGTGCCGTTCAGGAAGTCCTGCGGACCGGGAGGGAACAGGCACTCCTGAGGTGTTGGAGGGGTTGTGCACGCCGCTGTAGACGTGGTCGTAGAACCCGTCGGAGTCGTCGTAGGTGACGATCACGGCGGTGCTGGACCAATCGGGGGTCTGCTCGAGCGCGTTGATCTCGCTGGTGACGAACTTCTGCTCGTCGTATGGGTCTGAGTATCCGGCGTGACCGTCCTCGTAGCCGGGCGCCTTGAGGAAACTGACGGCCGGGAGGTGGTCGGGCGAGAGGTAGCCATGGCTGATCGCGCCGACCAGTGAGTCGAAGTCGCTCGTGTCGTATTGGTGGTTGGCGGTATTGAACTGCGGCGCGCCGTTTACGAACGATTGCGTGTCGGTGCCGATCGCCGCCAGCGACGCGGGCGGCAGGTGGTGCGGGTTCGCCGTCGAGGCGTAATAGTTGAACGGCTCGTGGTGGGGGATGTAGTCGTCCTTGTTGCCGTAATTCGTCGGGCCGGGGGTGGTTCCGCCGGCCCCGCCGATGGCCGCTCCGACGGGATGCACGGCGTTGCAAAGCCCTTGATCGGAGGCCGGAGGCGTCGCAAACTTACCCTTGAACTGATCTGGCGTGAAGGTGCTGGTCTGCTGGGTGCCGCCGGTCGCCTGCGCGAAGCTCGTGGTGGGGCGGAACCCGCCTTGGAACCAGCCCCAGCTGATCCCGGCGCCGTTGAGCTCGTCGCCTATGTTCGGGCCGGTCATCGTCACAGCGTCGCGCGTCGAGCAGTCGTCGAAATACGGCTGTGCGTCTGAGATCAGCGACCTGCCGCCCTTCCCGTCGGGCACGGTGTCGCCGTCAGTGGCGGCCCCGTTGACCGTCAGGCCGACGGTGCCGGTGTTGCCCGAGACCAGGTTGATCGCTCCGGGAGACGACGGACCGAACGTGGTCCCAAAGAAGTTGTCGCTCATCGCGAACTGCCTGGCGTAGTTCCACATCCCGGTGACCGTGTTGCCGTCGTAGTAGTTCATGACGTCGCTGGCCTTGCACGGCTGGCCGGTCGGGCCAGTGCCGGCAGCGTTCGCGACCGTGGTCGGAAACTTGTCCATCTTGCCGCCGTCGAACGCCTTCTGCTCGTCGTTGTAGTCGTGGTCCTGGTCGCACGTCAGCACGTCGGCGATGTTCGAGGGGTCCAGCCGGCGTGGGTTGACCTGATTGCCGCCGGCGTCCGTGTTGGGGTTGTTGGTCAACAGCGTGCCTCGGCCGTCGCGCCCGGGGGTGTTGTAGAGCGCGTTGACGCCGACGCGGTGATGAGGCCGGGGGAACGGCTGGCCAGAGCTGTTGGCGGCGTACGGATAGGTGCCGAAATAGTGGTCGAAGGACACGTTCTCCTGGAAGACGATCACCAGGTGCTTGATCGGCGTCGCCGTCGATTCAGGGTGTTGCGCCTGATGAGCCGTGCCGGCGCTCGCAGCGGCGACGGTCGCCAGCAACACGCCGGCGGCGACCACGGCAGCGATGGCAGCCCGCCTCCAGCCCACAGTCCTAACCATGAGTCCTCCTCAGCACCATTCGTTCGGGTGACGCGCGCTCCAGCCGAACCGGCGCGCCCGGAGCTGCAGTCTTTCTTTGCTCACCGGCAGCGGAAGTTGTCAGGCCGTGACCCGCTTGTGAAGATTTCGTGTCTACGAAGACGATGGGGAGGCAATGACGGCGATTACTGTGCTGACCGGCGGCTGGCCGGCTACCGACCGTTTCGATCTCGACGAGCTGATCCATCACTACAAGCTGTCGACCCAAAAAACTCTGGAGCTTCTGCGGCTCAGCGGCGGGCCAGTCTGCGAGGTGACGTGAGCCGATGAGAACCGCGGGGGAGCGGGGTCTCAGGTGACGATGAACGCCGACGAGACCAATTTTTCCGCGCTCTTCGAACGACACCGGCGCGAGCTGCGGGCGCACTGCTACCGCATGGTCGGGTCGTTCGAGGACTCGGAGGACCTCGTCCAGGAGACTTTCGCGCGCGCCTGGCGGGCCCGGACGCGGTTCAGGCGCGAGGGGCGGTGGTCGTTCCGCGCCTGGCTGTATCGCATCGCAACGAACGCGTGCCTGGACCACGTGGCGCGGCGCGGCCCGCGGGTGCTGCCGGTCGACGTCGCGCCCGCCGCCGATCCCGAGGGTGACGTCCCGCCGATTGCCGCCGCCGTCCAGTGGCTCGAGCCGTATCCGGATCGCTTGGTGGACCCGCACGAGGCGGCGGTCGCCCGCGAGACGCTTGAGATCGGGTTCGTGGCAGCGATCCAGCACCTGCCGCCGCGGCAGCGGGCGGCGCTGATCCTGCGCGACGTGGCTGGGTTCTCGGCGCGAGAGACGGCGAAGCTGCTCGGCACGAGCGTGCCGGCTGTCAACGGCCGGCTGCAGCGGGCGCGCGATCGGCTGCGTGAGCGCCTGCCGGTGCGGCGCGACGAGTGGCCCCGCTCGGACCCTCCTGCCGAGCAGCGGGAGGTCGCCCGACGCTATCTCGAGGCGATCGAGCGCCGGGACTTCGCGGCGCTGGCCGCGCTCGTCCGCGAGGACGTGCGGTTCTCGT
The DNA here is from genome assembly GCA_963723675.1 of uncultured Solirubrobacterales bacterium. Classification (GTDB taxonomy): domain Bacteria; phylum Actinomycetota; class Thermoleophilia; order Solirubrobacterales; family Solirubrobacteraceae; genus Palsa-465. Next base: position 864,690 of record CAVRRW010000002.1, read on the forward strand.
TCCCGCCACGCCCGCTCTGGTACGACGGGCTCGACGCGTTCCGGCGCGGCAGCGAGAAGCACGCCGCGCCCGGCGAGCACCTATTCGTGGCGGCACGGGCGAACCTGCAGCCGGCGGTGGCGATCTACCTGCGGGCGCCCGGCGAGGCGCGCTACCGTCCGCTCGCGCTCGGGGTGCTGCGTGTCGCGCAGGGGCGCGTCGTCGAGGTCGTGGACTGGAGCCGAGCGGAGCTGTTCGAGGCCTTCGGACTGCCGATGAGTTTTCCGCCGTCGCGCCGTTACAACCGGTACGAGGACGAGTTCAATGCGAAGGAGGTCCGATGAAGGTCGGGACAGAGCAGGATTGGCAGGCGGCGCGCAAGGAGCTGCTGGGCGCCGAGCGAGAGCTCGAGGAGCACGCCAAGCACGTCGAGGAGCAGCGACGCGAGCTGCCGTGGGTTCCGGTCGAGAAGGAGTACAGGTTCGCGACCGAGGACGGGCCGAAGTCGTTGCCCGAGCTGTTCGAGGGGCGCTCGCAGCTGCTCATCTACCATCTGATGTTCGGGGAGGACTGGGCGGTCGCGTGCCCGGGCTGCTCGTCGCTCGCCGATGGGCTGGGCGGCGTGATCGTGCATCTGAACGATCGCGACGTGACGCTGCTCTGCATGTCGCACGCGCCGCTCGAGAAGCTCGTCGCGTACAAGAGGCTTCGCGGGTGGACGGTGCCATACGTGTCGGCGCACGGCGGCGACTTCCTGTTCGACTACGGCTACGCGTTTCGCCGGGACGAGATGTCCGGTATCGTCCGAGAAGAGTTCGACATGGGGCAGCTGCTCCGCGAGGCGCGCCAGTGGCTGCGCGGCTACCGCGAGGACGTCGGTGCGCCCGACCTCGAGTCGGCGGTGTCCGTGAGCGCGGGATGGAGCGTGTTCGCACTGCGGGACGATGTGGTCTACAACACGTACCGCGTTTATCCGCATTCGCGCCTCATCACCCCGCTCTTCTCCGGCCTGCTCGAGCTGCTGCCCAACAAGGGGTGACTCCCGCGCAACTTCGCGGCTTGACGCTGGCTGAGGTAGACGCTGCGGTCAAGGGTGGCTGGCTATTGGTGATTGGCGCCCATGGTGATGGGCGAAGATGATCGGGGTCGACCGGCCGCCGATGCACAGCGGATGCTCGATGCACAGCGGATGCTTAAACAGACATCCGCTGGTCGGTCCTCACAAGTCCGCCGACGCGCACTCGGTTTCGCCCAAATCCGAGCGCGAGGATTGCGAAGCTGAGCGCCCGCCGTGACTTCTGATTTGTCACCGCCCAGACCCCAGACACGATGACAGTGACTGAAGTCTGGGCTGGCCGGAGCCGAGCCGGTCAGATGGCTCGGTCTTCTGAGGATGCAGCACTCTCGGATCTGTGCGGCGTCCCGCTGGCCGTTCGCCTCGCGCCGTTCGCCACCTGCGACTTTCGCGCCAGGGCCTTGACATGGCGGAGCGAAGGGGTAATAATCCTTTTATCCTAGTTATCTAGGCAAATGTTCTTATGATCGAGTTCCACCTCGACACCGCGTCCGGAGTCCCGCCTTATCTGCAGATCGTGCAGCAGGTCCGCCAGGCGATCAGTCTTGGCGTGTTACGCCCCGGTGATCAGCTTCCCACGATCAAGGAGGTGGTCGGGAGCCTCGCGATCAACCCAAATACGGTGGCGAAGGCCTACCGCGAACTCGACCTTGCCGGCGTCATCGACGCGCGCCGAGGGCAGGGCACGTTCGTGGCGGACAGCGTCGAGGGATCCTCCCAGCGCGACTATGAGCCACTACGCGTCGAGTTGGTCGACTGGCTAGCGCGCGCGCGAACAGCAGGACTCGACGATCTCGCCATCCGCGCGCTCGTCGACTCGACGCTCCGGACCCAGCTGCGGTTAAGGGCGATCGGGTGACGACTCCGCCCGCACTCAACTGTGATGCGGTCGGCAAGCGTTACAGCTCGATTTGGGCGCTGCGCGGCTGCACGCTTCGGATCCCCGCCGGGTCCGTGACCGCCTTGGTCGGGCCCAACGGAGCGGGAAAGACGACGCTGCTTCAGCTCGCGGCCGGCATCACCAGCCCGACGTCCGGACAGCTCGAGACGCTCGGCTGGTCTCCGCGAGGCAACCCGATGATGGTCCTACCACGGATCGGCTTCGTCGCTCAGGACCACCCGCTGTACCGCGGATTCTCGCTTGCCGACATCCTCAAGTTCGGGCGAAAGCTCAACGCCCGGTGGGACGACCAGCTGGCCTTACGGCGGCTGAAGACCCTCCGCCTCAAGCCGTCACAACGGATCGGGAAGCTGTCCGGCGGTCAGCAGGCGCAGGTCGCGTTGACGCTCGCGCTGGCCAAGCGCCCCGAGCTCCTGCTGCTCGACGAGCCCGCGGCCGCGCTTGACCCTCTCGCCCGGCGCGAGTTCCTGCAGGCGCTGATGGAGGCGGTCGTCGAGGAGGGCGTGACGGTTCTGCTCTCCTCGCACATCCTGGCCGACCTCGAGCGGGTGTGCGACCACCTCGTGATCCTCTCTCGCTCGCGCGTCGCGCTGACGGGGAGCACGGACGAGCTCGTTCGCTCGCACCGGCTGCTGACGGGGGCACGGCGCGACGTGGGCGAGATTGCACAGCTTCACTCGATCGTGCATTCGAACAGCACCGATCGCCAGACCACCGTCCTGGTCCGCGCCAACGGCCATGTCTACGACTCGCACTGGCAGGTGTCGAACGTGGGCCTGGAGCAGATCGTGCTCGCGTATCTCGCGCTCGATCCGACCTGCATCCAGGATCCCGAAACGGTGGCTGCATGAGCTGGGTCGTGTGGCGCCAAGGACGCTCGGAGAACGTCCTCCTCCTTGCGCTGCTGGGCGCCGTGGCACTCCTGCTGGTGCTGACCGGCGCACACATGCGTTCGGTGTTCAACGCAAACGGGCTCGCGCGGTGCACCGGCGACAATACCGCGACGTTACCGCCCTCGTGCTCGATCCTCGTCCAGGAGTTTCAAGGCCGTTTCGACTCGCTGATGGCTCTGGCACCGTGGTTCGGGCTGGCCTCCGGACTGATCGGGGTCCTACTCGCCGCGCCGCTGATCCTCGAGTTCGACCAGGGGACATACCGCCTAGCCTGGACCCAGAGCCTCACCCCGAAGCGGTGGCTGACGACCAGGATCGGGCTGTTGGTCATCGGCTCGATCGCGTGCGGCGCTGTCTTGATCGCCCTGGGCACGTGGTGGAGACACCCACTCGACGCATTGGGCGGCCGGGTGAGCCCTGAGCAGTTCGACCTAGAGGGCGTCCTTCCGATCGCCTACACGCTGCTGGCGGCGGCCGCGGTTCTCGCCATCGGCACGATGACGCGCCGGACCGGCCTCGCCGTCGCAGGCGGCTTCGGCGCCTACCTGGTGACACGGCTGCTCAGTCCGACCCTCCGACAGCATCTCATCCCTCCGGTCCACTCGCTCATGCCCGCGCCGCGAGGCCCGGTCGGGATCTTCAAGGCGTGGGAGATCAGCCACGGGTTCACCGACGCTCACGGACACTCGATCCCCGGCGGTTTGCCCAGCAGTTGCTTGAACGGACAGACCAGCCTCAGCAACTCCTGCCTAGTAAATCACCACGTGTTCCAGAGCTTCGTCTACGAGCCGGCGAGCCGGTTCTGGCCGCTCCAAGGCGCCGAGGCAGGCATCCTCATCGCGCTGTCCCTCGCGCTCCTCGGCCTCGCCGTTTGGTGGATCAACCGACGGATCGCCTGACCTGGGTTGGGCTGGTCGTGGCTGTGCTGCTCGACGCGACGGTCGTCCGGCCTGTGCTGCTCCCCGCTTCGATTAAGCTGCTGGGTGACTGGAACTGGTATCCGCCGCGTCGGCTCGAATGGCTCCCGCGCGTTCGGACACGACACATGAGGAGCAAAGCTCGAGCGCAAGCCCTCAAACGCGGCCAGCCGCACCGGCAGAGGATGCGCCGGTCCTCCAGGTCACTGACTAGTAAGGACAACCCCGCGCTGACCATCTCTTCAAGTTCACCGCCACGGCCATCTCGTCGCTGACCAAAGCAGGACAGTCCAGCCTCCGATCGGTAGCGATCGCGCTGGGCGGTGGCCTCGGAGCCGTCGGCGCCGGGGTCGGAATCGGCATGATCTTCAGGGCCGTCATGTCGACTCGGTCACCCGCCAGCCCGAGATGCGGGCTGAGATCACCAGCATCCATGACTCGGCTCTGGACTCACGTGGCGATCTTCTCTACGGCCTGGTGTCCGGGCCACTCGCGTACGCACTCTAACGCCCCGGCGAATCGTGGCGATCTGGTGGCGATAGGGCTTGGGGAGGTTGTGTGTCATCAGGATGAGTCGCCACTCGGTGCGCACGGCGGATCTGCCTCGTCGGTGAAACCGGTTGAGGTGTCGGTTGTGCTTGGTGTGCGCGAACACCGGCTCGAGGTGTGTTTGCGCTTTCGGTACAGCGCTTGCCGGTGTCGCCGTGGTACCTCGAGCACGAACTCGCCGAGGTCACCGACCTTCACGACCGCACGGTCACCGTCCGGCTCTCGCGGCCGGCCGGGCGCTTCGGCGAGGGCGAGCTTCGGTGTCCGCCGCTCGTGCTACGCAAGCTCGACCGCGGAACCTCGATCCGGCACAGCGGACGGTTCGGCTCAGCGGCGACCGTGTGGCTCGCCGGCAGCCCACCAATCCGGTAGGTCCCCTCCCTGTGCTTCGATGTATCGGAGCGTCCGCGCCGCCGTCAGCCAGCCAGACGCGCTCTGCCCGCAGAATTTCCAGAGCTCGCGCGCTGAGCGCTTGTAGCGATGGATCAGCTCGTCGAGATCGAACGCGTCGATCTCGCCGGCGTCAAGGCGTGCGAACCCGGCCCGGAGATGTTTGAGCAGCAGCCCGAGCTGCTCCTCGTGATAGCGCCCCGATCAACTCGCGCGCCACCCGGCGCTCGACACGACCGTCAGCCTGCTGGTCACCTTCGTTCACGCCGCGGACCCTACCTCCAGCCGGAACGAGCGTGGGTATCGTCACGTGGATGGCGGTTGCGCTTATCACCGGCGGCTCGCGTGGCATCGGCGCCGCGGTCGCGGTGCGCCTGGCAGAGGACGGACACGACGTCGCGATCGCCTATCGCTCCAACGCCGAGGCGGCCGAGCAGGTCGCAGCCGAAATCCAAGCGCTGGGTCGTACGGCGGCCACGTTCGCCGGCGACATGTCCGAAGTCGAGGCGCCCGGCGCGCTCGTGTCGGCGGTTGAGCGCGAGCTTGGTCCGGTCGAGATCCTGATCGCCAACGCCGGCGTCAACGACCCACTGGAGCAGGATCCCCGCAAGATCGACGCGGCCGTCTGGGACCGGGTGATGGCGATCAACCTGCGGGCCCCGTTTCTGATTGTCCGAGCGGCTATCGGCGGGATGATCGACCGCGGTTTTGGACGGATCGTGCTGCTGTCCTCGGTCGCCGCCTATACCGGCGGGATCGTCGGGCCACACTACGCGGCCTCCAAGGCCGGCCTGCACGGGCTCGCTCACTCGTTGTCGCAGTTCGCATCCGGCCACGGCGTCACTGTCAACGTGGTCGCGCCCGCGCTGATCGCCACCGACATGATGTCGGCTGACGAGCGGGCGCTCGACGAGCTCGCTCGCCGGATTCCGGTCGGTCGCCTCGGACGCCCCGACGAGGTAGCCGACCTGATCGCCGCGATCGTCCGTAACCCGTACCTCACCAATCAGTCGATCTTGGTCGACGGCGGGATCCGGCCTTCCTAGACCCCGTAAGCCTGCGCTGGAGCGGTGCTGCTCCTTGGCTCCCAGTCCCGGGCGTCGATCCGTGCTCGAATCAGTCATCAGCTTGCTCTGCCGACTTCAGTCGCCTAATCATCGCTTCGACGTGCCGAGACGTTCGGCCAGCGTCAGCGCTTTGGCGGCGACACGGCGATCGTGAGGGAGCCGCGCCGGACAACCGGCGCCTACCGCGAGTTTTCCCCACGTAGCTCCGGTGGGCGCGGACGGTGTGGCGGCGGCAGGTCAGGCGCTCCGAGCCGCGCAGGTGGACGAGACGCTTTCTCGGAGGTCGGCGCCTGCGCTGGTGAGGGCGGCAGGCGTACCCAGGCGAGGACGACTGGCGCGGGCCGCGGTCGACGGTGGGTGCGGGGTGCTGACCACATCCTGCTGCGTGGTCGGAGGATCGGCTCGTCCCCGGCGTGATCTACCTTGCGGGCATGTCGAGCAAAGCCCACAGGCGCAGGTATGGAACAGTCTTCGACGAGGTCGCTGACGAGTATGACCGTCACCGTCCGACGTATCCGGAAGTGCTTATCGATCGCGCATGCGCGGTCGCGGGCATCGAGCCAGGCACCGCGGTGCTCGAGGTCGGATGCGGCACCGGCCAGCTGACGCGCTCCCTGCTTGCCCGGGGTCTGCGCGTGACCGCGGTCGAACCGGGTCTCCAGCTGATCGCGCGGGCGCGTGATCAGCTGGCGGACGCCGGCGACGTGCAGTTCGTCAACGCGTGCCTGGAGGATGCATCGCTGGCGCCCGCTCAGTTCCGGGCTGTGTTTTCGGCGTCGGCGGTCCACTGGATCGATCCGGATGTGAGCTGGCGCAGAGCCGCCGACGCGCTCGTCGACGGCGGGACTCTCGCGCTCGTCTCCTATTTCGGGTTGGAGGAGCCGCGCAGCGCCGCCGATCAACAGGCGCTGGGTGACGCCATGGCACGGGTCGCCCCCGAGCTCGCCGCCGCCTGGCCGACCTACCGCGACCTCGATGAAACGCTCGCGGCCGTCGCGGCGCGGCGCAACAACGTTTCGGAGGTCTGGGCGTGGTTGGGAAGCTACGAGATCGCGCGCAGGTATGCCGCACGGCTGTTCTGCGAAGCGAACATCGCGATGGTGCCGACACTCCTTGAGCACACTGGCCAGGAATTGAACGCTTTGCTCGGCACCATGTCGTTCTGGGCGCGGCTGTCACCCCGACAGCGCGACGCGCTGGTCGCCGAAAACGACGCCCTGCACCAGCGACTCGGCCGGCCGATCCGCTCGAGCACTGTCGCGTGTCTGGTCACCGCCCGGCGCGCCCCGCACCGGCCAGGAGGGGTGGATCAGGGCCTTGAGGGGGAATCTCCCATTCGGGCCAGAGGTCGTGCAGCTGCCAGCGCAGCTCGTTGATCATCCGGGTGCGGCTGGCAACCAGCCGCTCGCGATGCAACGCCAACAGCCGAATCTCGAGCTCCCGACCGGCCAGTCGGGCCGTCGGCAGCGTGTCGATCCCCTCGCGCAACGCGGCCCGGGCGATCGCCAGCGCGTCGATCGGATCAGACTTGCCGCGCTCGCGCGCGCCACGACGGGCGTCGGCCATCAACCTGGGCGGCAGGCGCACCACGGTCTCGCCGCGGTCAAGCAAAAACCGTTCCAGCCCGCCGAAGACGTGCCGGACGTGCTCGATCACCCACACTCGCTCGACGTCGAGCCCGCGGCCCCACTTCAAAAGCTGACTAAATCCCTCACGCCGTGCGGCGACCGTCCGCTGAGCGACCTCGCTGCCGAGCGGATCAACCCCGGACCCCGGTGTGCGTCTGCTTGTGCGGATCGACTCCGATCGTCACGATCTGACCCGTCCCTTCAACCGAACAACCAATGAAGCGGACTCCCGCCGGACATTTTTCAGTCGGGGTGACGCCACGCTCCTTATCTGTGGAGGGATCTAGTGGGTGACGAAGAGCCTGGCGCGCACCAGCAACCTCATGCGGGAGCTAGCGCCTCCTCGCCGAGTTCACGCAGCAGGTGATAGCTGCGCTTGAGCAGCTTGCGGGCGACCGACAGACGCGCCCGGTTAGACCCCGAGCCGCTCGGCCGCCTGAACGTAGTAGTCGCGGTCGGGACTGCCGACACGACTGGCCGTCATGGTCGCCTCGGACAGCGCCCATCGCAGCGCCGGCGGCCCCGGACGCGAGAGATGACCCGCGGCGCGTCGCTGATCGGACTGGTGCAGCGTGATGTCAGGGGCCTCCTCAAGCTCCACGGTTTCAACGGCCGGCGCGGTCAACGCCGCGCCGGAGCTTTGGAGGTCCCTACACGCGAGCCGGACGGCTCCGCACATGCCATCTATCCAAGTCACGCCAGGACGTCCTTGACGACGACGGGCGACACCTTGGCGCAAAGTCAGCCAACGGCCGCCAAGGCAAAGAGTCAGCCCGAAGCCGTCAAGGACAATCCACCAGGCGCGCCAACAGCGCAACGCTCGACCAGACTCACACTGAAAAGCGGGAGCGAAGAATGACCGCCCCGGGTCCACGCCCCGCACTCGGATTCACGCGATGGCGAGCGACAGCGCCGAGACGTGCGATGGGGGCTGGGATAGCCAGGGTGAAGCCGGATCCGGTGCGGCCCGGGCGCCGGGGTCGATCTAGGGTTCGATCGTTAGGGCAGGTGAGCGGGAATGGGCTGCACCTGCGGCCCGCGGCCTGCTGCTGCGACCGTCCGCGCGTAGGAGGCTCGCAGCTCCGCCGCGTCCGCCGGATCAATCCGTAACCCTCGGCCCACGGGGAGCACCACGAAGCTGGGATGCTGAACCCAGATCGGGACGTAGTGCACGAACGTCACTCTGGCGCCGTGGACGTCCACCACGATGGTGAGCAGGGCGATAAGACCGTCCTGCGAGGCGGTGGGGCAGCAGGCGCTGGTCTGGTTTGAGATCAGGTTGCCCTCACCGAACACCACCAACTTGCCGTTGATCTTCCGGATCGGCTGGGGAATGTGCACGTGCTGACCGACGACCGCGGTGATGTAGGGCGAGCGGGTGAGCACCTTTGCGAGATGCATCTGAAAGGCACTGGGCGCGTGCACGTCCTCATCACCCCAATGGATATTGATGATCTCCACGCGCGCGCCATCGTTGTGGGCGCGGCGTGCCTCCGCGAGGATCTGCGGAACATTCTCGGCCCGATTTACCGACCACGGGTGGGGCGAGGGGATCCCGTTGGTGAGCTCGGTATAGGACAGAAATGCGACCTTGATCCCCTTGACCGTCAGGATCACCGGAGTGCGCTGCGCGGCCGCCGAGGCGTAGGTGCCGGCGTGCCGGATGCCGTTGTGATCGAGCGCGCGGATCGTGTCAACGACGCCGGTCTCACCCTGGTCGAGCGAATGCGTCGCCGCGGTCGAGCACGCCTTCCAGCCCGTCTGACGGATCGCCCGCGCGAGCGCGGGGGGCGTGTTGAAGATCGGATAACCGGTGGGCGGAGCGGGCGTCATCGGCGTCTCCACGTGACACAACGGTACGTCGACCCCCGCGATGTCCGGCTTGATCTGCCTAAACAGCGCGGCGAAGTTGTAGTGCGTCCCACCGCCATCGGCCAGCGCCTGCTCCCAGACCGGGGAGTGGATCAGCAGATCACCGCTGGCCTCGACGGTAATCCTCACCGCAGGCATGACCGGAGTCTTCTTGCGATGAACCAGGACGGCAAAGCGCCTCGACGTAATCTGACTCCCGGCCCCGCCGGTCACCGCGAGCGCGAGGCCGACCGCCAGCGCCGCGACCGCCACCAGCCCCGAAAGCGCCGCCAACCGAGCCCGCCCGCAGCGAGCTGGAGCCTCAACGCGCCGACGCCTCAGGTGCTCTTCGGTCACTAGCGGGCGATCCGCTGGCGCCCCTGACATACGTTTCCCTCAGCAGTGCAGTTTGTCGCTCGCGACCCTATATTCGCCCCAAGCATGACCGATCCTGCCGACACTCGCCCGGGGAGCATCTCACGCAAGGAGCTCGGAAGCACGTCACGACGGGGCACGAGTTGCTGAGGCTCAACCAGCAACGGTCCGGAATGGTGGACCGCGGAGATTTGCCGGCGGTGCTCGTGAGAAGGCGGCGGGTGCGCATCCTGCGCTCCGATCTCGACCAGTTCCTCGCCCACGGCAGGCGCCTGACGCAGCGCTCGGAAGAGGGTGTCGCGTTCGACGACGCGCTAGGCGCCGTGACCAAAGCGCTTTGGGGAAGGACAAGGCAGCCGCGGCCGCGGCGCGATGCGTACTCGTCCTGCTGAGCGACCCCAGGCGTGTCATCCCAGCCGCCGCTCGCGCAGTTCTGCTTCCACACAGGACCAGAGGCGAGTCGGCCTTACGCGGCTCAAAGCGACGCTCCGGTTCGCCTCAACCAGAGCTGAAAACAGCGGCCGCGGAGCCTGTGGCTGCCTCGGCGACAGAGGAGGTGCGGATGCGCGAGGTGAGCGCCGCTTCGCTTCGTGCGGTCGAGCGCCTGAGCAGCTTGCCGTACGGGTGCACCGATGCGCCATGCTTGCCGAAGGGCACGAACAGACCCACAGCCGACGAGCCCCAATGCAGCGCTCAGAACCCGTGGACGGCGCTGATACGAATCCGCACAGGGACGCTGAAGCGCTGCGCGAACGACTCGGCCGTCATCCCCACGCGCTCCCACTCGGTGTCGTCCTTGGCCGCCCATGCCTCGTCCTTGGCTGCGGTCGGACCGGATTCGTCGACTTCGGCCGTGCCCGACCGGACGACGATCTCGCCGCCGTCGGCATTGCCGCGAAAGTTCAACGCGACCTTCGGATTGCGGAGGATGTTGCGGATTCGCGCGCCGGGTTGGCTGTACACAGAGACGCTCTCGCGGCCGTCCCACAGGAACCCCACCGGCCGCGGGAGCGGCGCGCCGGACGGCGTCAGGGTCGTCAGCCACACGATCATCTCCTCGCGCAGGTGTCGCGCGACGCGCGCGTCGAACTCAGTGTTCTCGTCGATCATGCGGCGATCCTAGACACAGCTCCCCTCAGGCCCCGCGGGAGCCGAAGATCTGCTTCGGGCTGGCGGCCCCCAAATCGCTTGCCAGCAGATCCGGCGCTGGCGATTTTGAAGTCTTCCCTTGCAGCTGCATCCACAACAGGAGCGCTCTCCAGGTGGCCGACATCTCCACTCGCTGCGTACGCATTCAGCGTCTGTCTCACTCTCGCGAGACTTGACGGATTCGCGTGAGAACGATCGTCGGTGCGATGGTCAACGGCTCCAGGAGGAGCCGCAGTGCCGGCCTTGGCAAGGGGCACGGCCGGCCCGGCCAGATCGAGTGTCCCGCAGGGCTAGGCGGCGCTGGCGTCTCCTTGGCGTCGGTGCGCGTGCCGGTTCTTGATCGGTCGCCGGTCGCTACTGACCGGGCCCGCGGTACGAAACCGACTTGCGCGCTGCCTCGTCGACCTCCTCCGGTGAGAGCAACACGATCGTCTTGGTGCTGACCAGCCCACTCGCGCCAACTGTCATGCTCACCGCCGCGGCGGACACGTTGTCAGGGAAGTCGAGGATCGTGAACACGTCGTCGTCCCCGAAAGCGAAATAGAAGCTTTCGACCTTTCCGCCCAGGCCCTCGGCGACCTTCGCGACGGCGTCTCTGCGGCCCGATCCGCCCTCGGCTATCACGCCCTTGGCACCCTCGGCGGTGTAGCTGGCCTGGATTAGAAACTTTGGCATTTAGATCTCCTCCTCTGGCAGGTGGATGCCGATCATCTCGCCTTTATCGCAGCCGGTCAATCCGGTCGTGCGGGAAGCGGTCAGTTCGATGTGGTTGGATGACGCTGCGTCCCTTCGTGACCGGCATCCACAGGCCGGCGGCGCCAGCGGTGCTCGGCCGGAATGTGAGTGCGAGCGGCCGAGTGCCGCGAAGCGGGCACGTCGCCCATCCGATCGCTGGCATTGCGCCTAGGCGTGGGTTCCCAATCCCGATCACCGTACGGCTGCGGCGCTATCGCCCGCGACGCGAATGACCGCAAATGATCTCCTCCACGGTCGGAGGATCCGCTGGTAATGGAGTCCCTTGTTGTGCGGCGAACGGTTCTGGTGGAAGCTCGCCAGCGTCGCCGGCGAACGGGGGCGCCCAGCGCAATCGAGCAGCGGTACATGTTCCATGATGTCCTCCCTGGGACGATGATCGATGACCTCGATCCTCTTAGCGGTCGCCGAGCGAGGCTTCCGCCCTGGGAAGGCCGGGGGTCCTGGTTTTGTCACACCGCATGCATCGCCGTGCCTCCGCGTCGCGGCAGGCTATCGGGGCCGGTGAGAAACCGACCCTGGTTCTCGCCGAGATTTGACCCCTCCCGCTCCACGTCCAGCACGTCTCCCCCTGGCACTCGATCAACACGAACGAGCCCGGGCTCACGATCACTCGGACGCCGCGGACTTCCGAGCGCCCCAGCCTCCCTGTCATTTATCGAGTGATCAGCCTTAGCGCCCGACCACAAAGCTCGCCGGCGGGGTGAGCGCGGTCGTCCCGGTCAGGACCGCCACGCGGGTGTCGCCGTGGATCACCTCTGCAGTCGCGATCGCCAGCCTCTTGCCGCGGTGCAGGACCGTGCCGCTAGCGACCAGATCACGCCCGTCGGCGGGGACCGCCTGCAGGAAGTTGATCTTGACGTCGAGCGCGGCGAAGTCTGTCCGGCTGCTGGCGGTGGTCTGTACAGCCGCTGCCGCGGCAGACTTAGCCAGCAGGGCGAGGGCTCCCCCGTACACGGTATCCCACTCGTTGCGCAGCCAAGGGCTCGCGGGTAGCGCGAAGACGACGCGACCAGGCTCGGCGGCTAGCAGTCGGATGCCGATGAGTTGGTCAATGGGCGGAGGGGGCAGTTCCCCGCGAAGCTGAGCCCCGAGCAGCTCGAGGCCGTCACGGGCCGTCTGTGGACGACCGCGGTCCGTCGCCGGTGGCTCACGAAGGTACGGATCCGGAGTGCCCGGCTCGGTCTCGGCGGCGAGCGCGTCCGGCGGAATCAGCTGGACGGACTCATCGATCGGGTTGAAGACCGCGCAGCGGGAGGTGCCATGCGCCAAGAGCAGATCGTGGGTGTCCCTGACGTAGACCTCCGCCAGGGCCATCTGCCGGTCCACGTGTAAGAGTCGTCCGTGAGCGGTGATCTCGGTCCCTCCGAACGGAAGCGAGCCCAGAAACGTCATCGAGAGCTCCGCGCTCGTGCATAGGACGCGCGGCGGGAGTGCCGATATCACGGTCGCGATAAGCGATCCGTCCGCGAGGAACACGAGCACGCCGGGATGCACGAGCCCCTTCGGACCGATCATCCAGTCCGTCGCCCGAAGGGCGTACGTCGCCGAGCCGACCGACGCGTCGATGATCCGCCGGCCCGTCAGCCGGGCAACCGGCGGTGCGGGCGCGCGCCCGGCGAGGAACGCCCCGAGCTGCTCCACACCGGGGAGTGCCGCGAGTCCGGGATAGGCCACGCCTCCCCGCACGGGCTCGCGCAAGAGGTGCGACCCGTCTGGCGCGGCGCGGGTGGCCGAATCCATCAAATGTCGTCCTCGGCTAGCGCTCCGACCAGTCATCCTGGCTCCTACAGGAGCATGGTCAGCTCCTCGACGCCGCCGTGCGTCTTGACGCTGAGCGAGTGATCGCCTTTTTCGAAGACGCGCATCATGCGCGTGTTGCCGAATAGCACCTCCGCGGTAAGGCCACGGGCGCCGTGCTCGCGGCCGTATTCGACCAGTCCCGCGTGCAAGATCCTTCCGAGCCCCAATCCTTGCCATTCCGGGTCCACCATGTACGCCACCTCGGCAAGGCCCGTCGCGGGATTCAGGTAGTAGCAGCTGGCGGCGACGATGCGTTCGTGCGCCGACGGGCCGACAACGGCGGCGAAGGCCATCTCCTCCTCGTAGGAGACACTGCACAGATATTGGGCGGCGGTGTCGGTGAGCGACTTCAGCTTGTGGAGGAATCGGGTTTCCCGGTCCTCCTCGCTGAGTCGATAGAAGAGGTCCTGCATCGCGCGAGTGTCGCTCGTGCGAGTGGGGCGCACGAGGACCTCGCGGGCGTTGCCTAGCCGCACGTCGCGTACCTCGGCGACCGGGTAGGCGGTGCGGCTGCGCAGCTGCTGCTTGCGACCCACGAGGCCCCGCTCGATGGCGGCGTCGAGCAACTCCTTGCGGAAATCGGGATCGGCGAGCTCGATCAGGGCGACCGCCCGCTCAGCAAGCGAACGGCCGAAAAGATAAGCAGTGCCGTATTCGGTGATGACCCAGTGCACATCCGCCCGCGGGATCGCCACCGCCTCATCTGGACCGAGGTCCAGGCAGATGGCAGATCGACCCGCCGGGGTCCGCGAGGCGAGGCACACGATCGCCATCCCGCCGGGAGAGGCGAGCGCACCTCGATGGAATGCCGGCCCCGTGGAAACGCCCCCGTAGCGGACCCCGTCGAGGCTTTCGGTGGACACCTGGCCTGTGAGGTCGATCGTGAAAGCCTGCGTCACTGACACCATCCGCTCCTTGCTGCCAATGACGGCCGGATCGCAGATGTACTCGATCGGATGAAAGGCGAAGCGGGGATCGTCGTCCACCAGGTCGTAGAGGCGCCTCGAGCCCATCGCCCAGCTCGTCGCGACAGGGCCCGTGATGACCCCCGCGGCGACGAGGTCGACGATCGGCTCGGTGATGACGTCCGAATGAATAGCGAGCTCGCGCCGATTGCTCAGGCGAGCCAGCATCCCGTTCGGCACGCGGCCGAGACCTACCTGAAGCGTGGACCGATCGTCGATCAGCCGGGCGACGTAGCGAGCGATCTGCTCCGCCACGTCGCCGATGGGGTCGTGGATGTACTCCACCACAGGGGTCCGCACGGGCACGAAACTGGCGATGCGATCGACGGGAATCCGACTGTCGCCGGCGGTGCGAGGCATCGCTGGGTTGACTTCGGCGATGACTGTTCGCGCGGACAGCGCTGCGGCCTTGGTCACGTCCACCGAGATCCCCAGGCTGCAGGTGCCGTCCGGGTCGGGCGGCGCAACTTGCACCATCGCTACATCTAGCGGGATCTGCCCGTGCTCGAACAGCTGCGGCACGTCCGCGAGAGAGAGCGGCACGTACTCCACGCGACCCGCCTTGCGCAGAGCCTGGACGTCGTGCAGGGCGCGGACGTCGCGCCCGACGTAGAACACGCGATGCAGATAGTTCGTGTGGGGTGGGTCGCCCGCGCCGACCCGGTCAGTGAGGAAATGCACTAGCACGACCCCGGACAGCGCGAGCTGCTCCAGCGCCTCCACCAGAGCACGCGGAGTGGCACAAGCACTGCCCACGAACACCCTGTCGCCAGGGCGCACCACCGAAACCGCCTCTGCGGCCGAGACCTGACGATCGTGCCAGTCGACTGCCACGCCAACGCTCATGTCGAAGCCCGCAAGGTTAGCTCCATCTTCCCCACCTCAGCGGCTAGCTCCACAGGTCCGGGGCAATTTTCGATCATCGAGCAGTGCCAGCTGCGCAAGGTTACGCGTCTCCTGGGTGTACGAGACCCCAGAAGCAGAAGGTCGTGTAGTTCAGCGGCGCGGCGTGGGGCCGGCCAGTGCGCGACCGTGCTCGCCGCGGCCGCGCCGTCCAGCCCCGGAAGCGCCGCTTGCACGGCGAGCGTGGCGGTGATCGACTGTGTGAGCGGGTGCCGACAGGCGCCCCGGAAATCATCCTCACAACCGCGACCAACACCACGGCGGTAGCGCCGGGTGGCGAACCCGGTCACTCCCAAAGCGACCAGGCAGCCCGCTCGCTGGGCCGGAGGAGACCCGGGACGAGTCCTGCGCGCGCCTCAGATTCGAACCGCGCAGATCGACCGAACACGCCGGGGCGCAGTCGACGACTCGCGCATGCGCCCCGGTGAGTATCTCGCAAGTATCTCGCGTCCAGCCCCGAGCGCACTGCCCGACTGGCGAGCCACCACCGTTGCGCCTCGCTTACACTTGCTCTTTGCGCGGCTTTTCGTGCCGCGGTTTGCTTTTGCTGATCGAGGGGGTTGTCCTTGGAGGCGAGATCCGACATCGGGATGCCGGATTGCCATGTCCCGAGGATGTTGCTCGAGCGCCTGGCGCGGACGTCGGACAGCCGAGTCGAGACGCTCCAGGGCACCATGGTGCTTGCGGATGTGTCGGGCTTTACGCGGCTGTCAGAGCGGCTGGCGCGAACGGGCAAGGAGGGAGCCGAGCACCTCGTCGACGCGATCAACGAGTGCTTTTCGGCGCTGCTGGCTGAGGCTTACGCGCGCGGTGGCTCGCTGCTGAAGTTCGGCGGCGATGCGATGTTGCTGTGGTTTGACGGGGACGAACATGCCCTAAGAGCCTGCGCCTCGGCGGTTGCGATGCGGCGCACCCTTCGGGATGTGGGGAGAATCCGCGCGGGCCGGAGCAACGTCGCGCTCCGCATGTCGGTGGGGGTGCATGGCGGCTCCTACGCCATGTTCTTGGTCGGCGGGTCGCATCGAGAGCTCCTGATCGGCGGTTCGGCGGCTACGACGGTTGCTGCCATGGAGAGCTTGGCCTCGGCGGGACAGATCCTGGTGAGCACGGATACAGCAAAGCTCCTGCCGCCTAGCTGCCTGGGGGCTCGAGCAGGACCCGGGGTCGTGGTCGCACGATCACCTTCGGTGTCCGGCTGGACGCCACCGCAAGGACTGGCGAGGCCGGCCGACCAAGCGATCGCCGAATGCCTGCCCACGACAGTGCGCGCGCACCTGCTGGGCCGGCATGCGGCACCCGAGCATCGGACCGCAACGATTGCGTTCCTTCAGTTCGGAGAGCTCGATCGCATCCTCGCGCAGGAGGGCGCGGAAGCCGCTGCAACGCGACTCGACGATCTCGTGCGGGTCG
This sequence comes from uncultured Solirubrobacterales bacterium, assembly GCA_963723675.1. GTDB lineage: Bacteria > Actinomycetota > Thermoleophilia > Solirubrobacterales > Solirubrobacteraceae > Palsa-465. The sequence continues at coordinate 881,298 of CAVRRW010000002.1, forward strand.
TGCAGGATGCCGTCGAACGCTACAAGGTGTGCTTCCTCGACTCCGACATCTCCTTCAACGGCGGCAAGATCCGCTTGAGCGCCGGCGCCCCGCGGGCGGTGGGCGAGGACGAGGAGCGAATGCTGCTCGCGCTGCGCACGATCATCGAGGCTGATCCGCCGTTACCGGTGCAGGTGGGGGTGAATCGTGGCCCTGTATTCACGGGCGAGGTCGGCCCTCCGTACAGACGGTGGTATGCGGTCATGGGCGACACCGTGAACGTTGCGGCGCGTCTGATGGGGAAGGCGCCCGTCGGTCAGATCTACGCCACGGGCGAGGTCCTGCGGCGGGCGAAGACGACCTTCGACCGGACCGCGCTCGATCCGTTGCGGGTCAAGGGAAAGGCGCGGCCGCTCGAGGCCTGGGCCGTCGGGCCGGTGACTCGGACAGCTCCGCGGGGGATAAAACGCCCCCGCGTGCCGCTAGTTGGTCGCCAGAGCGAGGTCGACTTGCTGCGCGCGGCGATCGCCGACGCGCGCCGCGGCGCGGGCGCGCTGATCGAGCTGGTGGGCGAAACGGGCAGCGGCAAGTCGCGCCTGCTCCACGAGGCGCACGAGCTGGGTGAGGGCATGACCGCGCTGCGCTCGGCGTGCGAGGTCTACACGCGCGATACGCCGTACGCCGTCTGGCGTGATCTGCTGCGCCAGCTGCTGGGGCTGGGATGGGATGACCCCGAAAGCGTCGTCCTGGCGAGGCTCGAGGCACAGCTCCGGCGCACGCAGCCGGATCTGCTGCCGTGGCTTCCGCTGATTGCGATCGTGCTCGACCTGGAGCCTCCACATACCAGCGAGGTCGAACAGCTCGCTCCGGAGTCGAGGTCGGCGAAGCTGCACGGGGTCGTGCTTCGCTTCCTGACCCGGGCGTTGGTCGTTCCGACGATCGTGGCGGTCGAGCATGCGCACCTGATGGACTCCGCCTCGGCTGCTCTGTTCGAGGCGCTGACGCGAGAGCTTGACTCCTCGGCTTGGGTGGTGCTCGCTACGCGCCGCGACGTCGCCGGTGGCATGGTGCTCCTCGACTACGAGCATCCGCGGATTGAGCTCGGTCCCCTACGCCGGGAGGACGTGCAATCGCTCGCGGAATCGACTCCGGAAGCGGCGCAGGTGCCTCCGCATGTGGTGGAACTTGCGGTCGAGCGCTCGGGAGGCAGTCCCGAGTTCCTCCTCGACCTGCTCGCGGCCGCCGCGGCCGGCAGCCGCGACGAGCTTCCCGACAGCGTCGGCGCCGCAACGATGGCGCGCATCGACGCCCTTGACCCGCGGGACGGCGCGATCGTTCGGCGAGCGGCCGTGCTCGGCCTGATGTTCCACCCACGGCGGCTGGCTGACGTCGTCGCGGCCGACATACCGCTGCCCGAGGAGGGATTCTGGGACCGGCTCTCGGGTGTGTTTGCGCGTGAGGCCGATGGCCACGTGCGATTCAGACGGCCCGCGATGCAGGAGGTGGCATATGAGAGCTTGCCGTTCAAGCTGCGGCGTCAGCTGCACATGTCGGTTGGGCTGAGGCTTGAGCACGACCTGGGCCGCGAACTCGACGCTGACCCGGCAGTGCTCTCGCATCATTTCTCGCTGGCCGGCGATTACGCACGGGCGCACCGGTATGCGATGGTCGCCGCCAAGCGGGCCACAGAGCGGTTCTCCCACGCGGACGCGGCACGGTTGTATCGGATGGCGATCGAGGCGGCCCGGGCCGATGGCGTCGGGCGGGATCCTGAGGCGGTGGCGGAGGCCTGGGAACAGCTGGGCGAGGCGCTTCGGAGCGTCGGTGAGCCGGTCGCGGCGGCCCGCGCTCTGACCGAGGCCCGTCGGCTGCTGCGCGATGACGCGATCGCCCAGGCACGGCTCTGCGATACCCACGCTCAGGTTGCTGAGCGCAGCCAGGCCCTAACTGGCGCGGTGCGCTGGCTCAAACGTGGGTTGCGTTGCGTCGAGGCACTGGAGACTGCCGATGCGACGATCAGCCGTGCCAGGCTACATTCACACCTCGCCGGCATCCGCAATCGGCAGGGCCGCTGGACGGACGCAATCGCAACCTGTCACGAGGCGATCTCGGAAGCGGACTCGGTTGGTGAGCTGCGGGCGCTCGCACGCGCATCCTACGGACTCGATTGGGCGCTGGTGGAGTCCGGGCGCCGGGACGAGGCCACGCATTCCTGGCGTGCGTTGGAGATCTACGAGCAACTCGGCGATCCAGAGCACGAGTCCATGGTGCTCAACAACCTCGGTATGTTCGCCTACTTCGATGGGTGCTGGGACGACGCGATCGCCCTCTATCGCCGCGCGGGGGCGCGCAGCGAGCGTGCCGGCAAGCCAGCCGATGTCGCGTACACGGACTGCAACGTGGGAGAGATCCTGGCCGACCAGGGACGCCTCGACGAAGCCGAGCGTGCGCTGCAGCGTGCGCGCCGCGTTTGGAGTGGAACCGGGGAGCGACAGGCGGTCGCGTTCGTGGACGTCCTTCTCGCTCGGCTGGCGGTCCGCCGCGGCGACAATCGGACGGGTCTGCCGATGCTCGAGACGGCGATGGCAGACCTGAGCAGGGCCCGGATTGATGCCTACGCCGACTTCGCGAAGGCGCTGATTGCCGAGGCCGAGGCATTCGCGGGCGATGCCGCGCGGGCGCTCGCGCTCGCGCGCCAACAACTCGAGGCCGGGGATCGACACCGTCCGCTGCTTCAGCGTGTCGCCGGGATCGCGCTCGCCCGCCTCGGGCGCAAGGATGCGGCCGAGCGTGAGCTCCTGAGCGCGCTCGACTCCGCGCGCGAACGCAGTGCCGAGTACGACATCGCGGCGACGATCGACCTGCTGGACGCCCTTGGCAGCGCCGCCCCGGGACTGCTTGGCGACCGTGATGAGATCCTCGGCCGACTAAGGATCGCGCACCTGCCGGCGCCGGCGCTTCAGTAGGCCATCCGGGACGGCCGCCCCGGTGGCGATCGGCCCAGCAAGGCAGGCAGCGTCTACGAATGCCCCCACGGGTCGCCCTCCAACCCCGCGTCGATCCGAACCGTCACAACCGTATTCGGCCCGGCGGCCACGATCGACTGTACGCATGCCTCGGGGGGCTCAGCAAACGTCTCGCAGCGCTCGAGCAGTCCGATGAAACCGGGAGCGCCGTCGGGCAACGTCCCGGGCGGTGCGAGCTTATCGCCCAGCGTCTCGAACCGGTACGGCGCGCCGAAACAGTACTCCACTCCGTTCGGGCTTACGTTCTTGACTGTGTAGGTGACCATCTTCGCGCGGGTGCTGGTGCTCTCGACATAGCTGTACATGTTCGGGTCGCGCGCGCTGTACCCTGAACAGACGAGCTGCTGACCGGACTCGGCCGTCCCGGTCAGCGTCCCGGCCTGGTTGCTAGGGCCGGCGGTGACCTGCAGCGCGCTCGTTGGCGTGCTCAGCCTGATCGAGCAGGACTGACCCGGCGGGCACGTCGAAGTGACCGTGCATGAGACCGTCGTCGTCAGGCTGCTGCCGCTTTTATCCAGATCCAGGTCGTTGCCCACACCGTTGAAGTTGTTGGCCTGCTTGGCCTGCACGCTCCAGGTGGAAGACGTTGGAGACCCACAGGCAGCGGCGGACGTGTTTACGGTCATCGTCACCGTCACTGACTGACCGGGCGGGAGCGACAGGTTGCGCAACTGAACGCAAGATCCGGTGAGCGTCCCAACGGTGCAGCTCTGGACGCTCGGCGGCGACCCCGTGCCCGGTGGCACGATCGAGGCGCTCGTAATCTGGAACTGCGCCGGCGCCACCAGGTTGGCCGCGCCGAGCCGTTGGCTCTTGGTCTCGTTCGTGAACTTGGCCGTCATCGTGACGGTCCCGGAGTCCACGGGTCCCGGCGAAATGACCACCTTGTACGGCTTGTTGCCGGCGCTCGCGGAGGGAACCACAGCCAGCATCACAAGCACAGCGACACCCACGAATCGCATACAGCGGCCCCAAACTCCGAACATCGCCCTCTCCACTCTCGTTCGCAACATGCTACCGCCCTAGGCGGCCGCGGTTGCGTGGAGTGTATCGCAGATTAGGACGAAACCTCACGCACATGGCTCGCTACCGCCGAGCGTCCACGTGCTCGGACCCCAATTGCGCTCGTTCATGAATCGGGCGAGCGCGGCGGGGTGAGCGCCGTGGTTCCGGTCGCGATCGCTACCGGCCGCCCTCCGTGGGTCACTTCGGTATTGGCGATGGTGAGGCGTTTGCCGCGGTGAACCACCTTTCCGGTTGCCAGAAGTTCGTTGCCGTCGGCGTCCACCGCTCGGAGGAAGTTCACCTTGAGATCCAGCGCGGTGAACCTGGTGCCGGCGCCGGCGGCGGCCTGTACCGCGCCTGCTGTGGCGCTCTTCGCCAACAACGCGACCATGCCCCCAAACACGGTCCCGATCTCCTGAAGCAGCCACCCGTGCGCTGGCAGCGAGAACACGGCAAGCCCGTCGGAAGCATCCCTCAGCCGCATGCCGGTGAGACGATCAATCGGGGGAGGTACGCTTTCTCCGGCTAGCTGCGCTTGTAGGATCTCGAGGCCGGCGACGCGGTTGAGCGTACGCTCATCGAGCGGGGAGGTCCCCAAGCCGCACGGCCGAAAGATCGGATCCGGCGTCTGTGGTGTCCCCAGCCGTCGAGGTTGATCCGGGACACATTCGTGCGGGTCCAACGCGACTGTGGCGCGCCGCACAGTCGCGGTTCCCGCGGGAAACAGGAAGTAGCGCGAGGTGCTATGGGCGACCGGTCGGCCCTCGTTGTCGCGGACAAAGCCCACAGTGAGCGCGTTTCGCTCGTCTGTGTAGAGCACCTCGCTAGCAGCCGTGAGCTCGCCTCCCGCATATGGCGGCTGGCCCAGAAACGTCATCGAAAGCTCGGCGGTAGTGCAACCGGCCCCCGCAGGCAGCCCGGAGAGGACGGCGTAGAAGTGTGTCATGTCAGCTAGAAACGCGAAGACTCCGGTGTCCACCCGCCCCTTGGGACCACAGAACCATTCGCTAGCCGGCATCGCAAGCGCTGCCCGTCCCTCCCTGAGATCAACTAGCCGCCGACCGCACAGATGAGCAATCGGTGGTTGCGGCGCACCACCATCATGGATGATGCGAAGTACGTCCCGCCAAGGCTTGGTAAGCAACGAAGGATCAACAAAGCCACCCGTCGGCCGCTCTTGCCAGATCTTCTGCTTCTCCAACATCCGCCCTCTTCGATCCGCCCCGGTCGCAGGACGCGGGTTGACGTTGGTGATTGTCAGTGCTCGACCGATTGATGTCAAGCACCGCGCACAAGCCGGGTCACGCGCTGATGCGCCACTCAGACTGGCCGGCGGTGCAGACGTACCCGAGAGCCCTTCCCGCCCCTTCACCCCAAGTCGCTCGTTGACGCTGCCGCGCCGCCGCCGGTGACCATGTCTTTTGCGGAATCAGTTCCAGGGGAGTCCGAGGGTACGCGGACGCCGACACGCCCAGCGTCTGGCTCTGTTCGATCACGAAGCGCCCGCGATGCTCATGAGACCAAATCGGTGACTAGTGGAAACGATCGCGATGCTGCGGAATAACTCATCATCGTTATGGCCACGCAGTTTCGCGCAGGCAGCCGAAGCTATGTTCGACCACTTACCGGCGCGGGACGACCCGCAAGGTGTGCACCTCGGTGCCCTTGATGACCTCCACGGTGATCAGCGCGACCGCGTGGACCCAGTCGGCTAGCTACGGGCACGCCGTCCTAGCCACGATCGCCGCCGAGGGTTGCGCATCGCGACCCAACCCGGTGCGCAGCCGGCCACGCAGCCGCTTCACGAGGCGTTGCGGCAGGCCTCGTTGGCTCCGGCGTTGGGATGAACCGGACACCGCATGCTCGAGCAAGGGGCGGTCGCCGGCAAGGTCGTGATCCGCGTCGGCGACCGATAAGAGATCCAGCAGTCGCCTACGTATGGTCCGGTAGCGAATCGGAGCCGGACGAGCCGCGCTGCGCGTCCAGTGCGCGATGGTGCTCCAGCGTGGCTCGCAGGCGCTGAGCCGCGACCGGCGCTCGGCGGTTCAGCTCCCAAACGTCGCGCTTGAAGAGCGCGATGAGTCGCAGCGGCGAGGTCGCTACTACCGAGGCAGTGCGGTGGCCACCCTCCGCGAGCTCCGGCGGCGCGAACGGGTCAGGCGGGGAGGCAAGCACGGCTATCTCGCCGACGACATCACCGGTCCCGATCGTTCGCAGCGTCGTGCCGCCCATGAGGATGTCGGCGGTACCGCTCTCGATTACGAACACCGCGTGCCCAAGATCTCCCTCCGAGGCGAGTGCCTGCCCAGGGGCGATTTCGACTTCGAACGCTACGCTGGCGACGGCGGCGAGGTCGGCCTCGGGCAAGTCGGCGAAGTACGGAATCGCCACAACTTGGGACCTCTCCATCCACCCAACTTACACCACGGTTCCGAACTTCGCGAGCTCCGTGCGACCCGCCGCTTGTCCGGGTCTGCAGCGGAGCTAGAGGGTCGCTTCGGAGCGGACTCGCTCGGTGGCTCGCTCGAGAGCAGTTTTGCCGAGGGGGCGGTGCCTTGGGGACGCAGTCCAGATGACGAGAAGCTCACGTGTTCGTCCCTCAGGCTGCTGCTACCGCGTCGGGCAGTGGCGCCCCGCCGAGGCGGTCCTCACGCCGATGGCACCGCCGTTTTCGTCTATAGATCCGGCGGCCCGACTGTCGGAGCGCGAAGGGGCCATGAAGGAGCCGAGCTCCGGGTTTTGCACGAAATTCCTACCACCCGAGTGCGACTGCCGAGCGGAACCATTCATGACGGGCGCAAAACGCCGTCAGATCACCAAAGAACTTCACCTTTGGGCCCCAGTCGGTATAGGTTGAACCCATGGAGAGCAGCCGACTCGCAGCGATTCCCCTGTTTGCCGATCTGTCGGAAGGCGACCTGGCGGCTGTCGCCAGCATCGCGACCGAGATCGAGGTCTCGCCTGGAAAACCCGTGGCGACTGAGGGGGATTTCGGGCATGCCCTGTTCGCCGTCGAGAGCGGTACCGCGAACGTCGCCATCGGCGGGACGACGGTGCGAACGGTGGGAGCGGGGGATATTCTGGGCGAGGTGGCGGTCCTTTCCACGGGCCGGCGCACCGCCTCCGTCGTCGCCACGTCGCCAATGCGCCTGATCGCGTTGTTCAAGCGGGACGTCTGGGCCCTGGATCGCCGGGCGCCCCTCGTGGCGCAGCGCCTGCTAACGGCGCTCGACGAGCATCGGGCGCTGGACGAGGAGCGCGCCCGTCAGGTCTGATTCGCGCGCCGCGGCAACCCGCGCGCCAGTCGGCACTCCCTGCCAGCGGGTGACGTCCGCGAGATCGCCGCGCGGTCCTGACGATCCGCAACCGCGAGCAGTTCGACGCGCTGATCGCCCCGTATCCAGGCATCGTGGTCTCTGAGCGCTGGAACGGCTACAGCCATCTCGATCCCAACCAGCGCCAAGTGTGCTGGCCGCACGTGCAGCGTGACTTCCGCCACCCGCAGGAGGGAAAGCAGGCCCGTCGAGGTGACCCATCACGGCGCCGGTCGGTCGACGCGGTGGAGATGCGCACCTTTGGCGAATCGCGAGAGCGTTGCGCCGACGCGCTGCGGCACCCGCTTTGCCGTCGAGGCGGGTCTCGGCACGAGGCGTCGAAGCCGTGTCTCGCAACGGGATCGGTAACCGTAATGCGCGTGCCCTTAAGTGCCGACTTCTGTGGACTCGGGGCGCCTCCGTCTCGAACGCGGGGATCTGTGGGAGGTCATCCGGCTGCGCGTTGTCGCGATCCGCGCTTCGTGATAGTTCTGCCCGATGTCGTCGGCTTGGGCCTCGATCATGTTGTGTAGTCGTCGTAGAAGCCTCGCCCGCTCTTGACGCCGAGGTCGCCGCGGTCAATGTATTCGCGCAGCAGCGCCCGCGGCGCCTCCGGGATGCCGTCCCGGATCTGGGCGTAGTGCTCCTCGATGGCGAGCACTACGTCCAGGCCCACCTGGTCCATGCGCCGGAACGGCCCGGCGGGTCAGCTCGCTGTCAGCCATCGACGTTTTGGAGGCGGACCTGGCCGCGGGCGATCAGCTTGTCGTCCTGAGGGCGGCGTATCTCGACCTGCCAGAGTTGCTGGTTGCGGCCCTGGTGGATGGCGGTCGCGTCCACGTTCAGGCGACCGTGGGGGTGGGGGCGCAGGAAGTCGGTGATGTTGGTGACGCCGACGGCCTGCTTGCCCCGGTCCTTGACGGCCTCGTAGGCGCCGGTGGTGGCGAACGTCTCGATCACCGCCGTGTAGAGGCCGCCGTGGACTAGTCCCCAGGGCTGATGGTGGCGCTCGTCGGCGGCGACCGAGCCGCTGACGCGCTTTGGCCCGATGTCCTCGAAGTGGATCTCGAGCAGCCGCATCAGCTCGCTCGGGCGCGACAGGTCGGCCTGGTGTGCAGCGGCACTCATGCGCGCGGGGCCTCTGCCGTTGTGGCGATCGCGACCGCGGGAGCGGCCGTCTCGCCGCCGGCCGCCGTCGGCGAGGCCTGGCGCCTGCCGGCGAGCACTCCGAGCCCGACGATTCCGCCGAGGAAGGCGATCGCCGCGACCATCCAGGTCGCACGCTGGTAGGCGTGCAGCGTCGCGAGCGGGGAGCCCGGGGTTCCCAGAATGGCGATCAGCGCGGCCACACCGACCGCGAGCCCGACCTGGCGGAGCATGTTGATGACCGCCGAGCCGGTCGCGAACGCGTGCGGTGGCAGCGAGGAAGCGCCTGTGGCCATCAGTGTCGGCAGGGTGAGGCCAACGCCGATCCCGGTCAGCAGCATCCCGCCGAGCACCTCGGCGGCGTAGTCGGGTGCCAGCCCGATCGCGAGCGCCCACCAGGCGGCGCCGGCCGCGAAGATCGTTGATCCAGCGGCGATCACGGCTCCGGCTCCGAACCTGGCGGTCAGCCGACCCGCGACCAGGAACGAGAACAGCGGCACCATCAGGGGGCCCGGAGCGACCGACAGGCCGGTGGTGAGCGCGGACCAATGCCAGACGTCTTGGGCCCAGAGCACCCGGGAGAGCAGCATCGCGCCGAACGAGGCCGAGAACAGCAGCGCCACGCTGGAGGCGCCGGTGAACGGCCTCAGGCGGAACAAGGCGCGGTCTATCAGCGGGTTGCGAGCCCGCGCGAGGTGGGCTGCGAAAAGTCCGAGCGCGATCACGGCGAGCGTGAGCACGGCGATCGTTTTCCCTGAGTCCCACCCCCAGGCGCCGCCCTTGACCAGGCCGAGCGACAGCGCAGCGACACCGCCGGTGACAAGCAGCGCCCCGAGCGCGTCGGGCGCCGGTACCCGATGCCCGGCGACGTGCGGGAGGCGGCGCCAGCCAACCGCCAACGCGACCAGGCCGATCGGAACGTTGACGAAGAACACCCAGCGCCAGCTCGCCGCGACCAGCAGACCGCCGATCACAGGACCGAGCGCGGCCGCGAAGCCCCCAACCGCGGTCCATGTCCGCACCGCGCCATCGCGGCGCTCGGCCGGGAAGGTCGCGAGGATCAGCCCGAGCGACGTCGGCGTCAAGAGCGCCGCACCAGCCGCCTGCACGACCCGGAACGCGACCAGCATCGGAAGGCTGCTCGCCGCCCCGCACGCCGCCGAAGCAGCCACGAACACAGCCACGCCGAGCAGAAAGGCGCGTTCCCGGCGATAGCGCTCCGCCAGGCGCCCGAACAGCACCAGCAACGACGCGTAGACGATCGCATAGGCGTTCAGGACCCACGAGAGATCAGCCAGGGCACCGCCGCGCAGACGAAAGTCCCGGCCTATCTGCGGCAGCGCAACGTTGACGATGAACAAGTCGAGGCTCGCGAGCACGACGCCCGCGGACACGATCACCAGGATCAGCCGCGGGGATGCTTCACGCGACGGCTCGGCGGGGAGGCTGCCTCGCTTCGTTGGCCGACGATGCGCGATGACGGGCATGGGTTTCTCTCAGACGGTGAGTTCTTTGAAGGAACCCGCACGCTACCGCATTGCGTTCTATGATGCAACCCACTATCCTGAGAGCATGGAGCGCAAGAGCTTCTCTGAGATGCACTGCTCAGTCGCGCAGTGCCTGGAGGTCGTGGGCGAGTGGTGGACACTCTTGATCGTCCGCGATGCCTTCCTCGGTGTGACCCGCTTCGACGAGTTCCAGGAGCGACTCGGGATCTCGCGCAACGTGCTCAACCAGCGCCTCGCTCGCCTGACCGAGGCCGGCGTGCTCACCAAGGTTCCCTACAGCGAGCACCCACCGCGATTCGACTATCGGCTGACCGAGCGGGGCCGCGATCTGTGGCCGGTGATCACCGCCATGCGCCAGTGGGGCGACAAGCACGCCGCGCCAGATGGCCCGCCGCTGCGGCTGATCCACAAGCAATGCGGCCAGGTCTCAGAGGCCCAGCTGGTCTGCTCTGCCTGCGGTCAGACGATCGGCCCGCGCGACGTCAAAGCGATCCCTGGGCCAGGAGACCTAGAGGATCTCGTGCGCGTGGCCTAGCGAGGTGTCCGGCGTCGCTACGCGCGACCGCGACAAGGCCATCTCCGTACGGTCATTCCGCGCCCAGCTGAAGGCCATCCACCGATGGGGTCACCAGACGCCTACGAACCTCGCAAGCATCCGTTAGCCGGTGCTCGTCATGAACGGCGAGAGCGACAAGATGGTGCCCACCAAGAACACCATCGACCTCGATCGACGACTCCCGAACAGCCAGCTCGTCATCTATCCCGACACCGGGCACGGCGGGGTCTTCCAGTTCCACGAAGACGTCGTCGAACGGACTCTCGAGTTCCTATGAGCGCCCCCGCCCCGCGGTGCGCAAGGCTGGCAAGCTCCCGCCGAGGAGAACAATCATGAAGGCCTTCGTGGTCGAGCACTACGGCAAGGACGGCCTCCGCGCCGCCGACGTACCCGAGCCCGAGGTCGGCGACGGTGAGGTGCTGGTCAAGGTAAGCGCCGCCAGCATCAACCCGCTGGACAAGCTGGTCCGCAACGGCGAGTTCAAGCGCCTCCTGAAGTACCAGATCCCATTCGTGCTCGGTCACGACGTCGCCGGCGTGGTGACCAGGGTCGGCGCCGCCGTACGCGACTTCCAAGTAGGGGACGAGGTCTACGCCCGCCCCCGCGACCTGCGGATCGGAACCTTCGCGGAGTACATCGCGATCGACCAGGACGATGTTGCGCCCAAGCCAGCCTCGCTCACCCTGCACGAGGCGGCCGCGGTGCCGCTGGTGTCACTCGCTGCTTGGCAGACCCTGGTCGACCGCGCCCACACGCGGCCCGGACAGAAGGTCCTCGTCCACGCCGGCTCCGGCGGCCTGGGGTCGACCGTGATCCAGCTCGCCAAGCACCTCGGCGCCACGGTGGCGACGACCGCGAGCGGCGAGAACGCGGAGCTGGTGCGCAGGCTCGGCGCCGACATCGTCGTGGACTACAGCAAGGAAGACTTCGCCGAAGTCCTCTCCGGCTACGACGTCGTGCTGGACTCGCTGGGTGGCGAGAACCTGGCGAAGTCCCTCATGGTCCTCAAGCCCGGCGGACAGGCGATCAGCGTGACTGGCCCGCCGGACCCCGGGTTCGCGAAGCAGCTCGGGGCGCCGAAGTTCATCGGCGTCGTGATGGGGCTGCTGAGCCGAAAGGTCCGCAAGCAGGCGCGGAAGCTAGGCGTGAGCTACTCGTTTTTGTTCATGCAGGCCAACCGCGCCCAGCTGCGCGAGCTGGCCGCCCTCTACGACGCCGGCCACCTCCGCCCGGTCATCGACAAGACGTTCCCGTTCGACCAGACCCTCGAGGCGCTGGCCTACGTCGAGCAGGGCCGCGCCAACGGAAAAGTCGTCGTCACGCTCGACTGACAACTGTGAAAGCGGCCCGCCGACTGTCGCGTCGGAGTTAGCTGGAAGACTGGACCTCCCCGTTTTCGCGGAGTCAGGTTGTTGTCGTCGTGACTGGCCGCCGTGGTCGTACGGAAGAGCTGATCCTGGCTTCGCTCGGCCAGCTCCCTGAGCAACGATCGACTGCGTCACTTCTGCTCTCAGAAGGACCGGCATCCTTGGGGCCGCGCCGACCGGGTCCGACGCTTCTGCTGCTGGGGGGTCGCGGACATGCAGGCTCGACCGCCACGCAGCACGAGACCTGCGTTCGTGTGGCAACGTGACGTTTGCCGAGGCGGCCGAAGCGTGGCTCTCGCATGGAGAACGTCGGCGCAATCTCAAACGCTCGACCCTGAAGGAACTACCGGCAGATGCTTGATGCGTATCTGCTGCCAGGCGAGAAGGAGACCTGCTACGGGCGGCCGTCGTTCGCTGCGACGTCGCTGCGCGATTTGCGACCGGCGCAGCTGAAGGCTTGGTACGACGGGCTGCCGTACGGCCGCACGGCCGAGAAGCTGTTGATGGTCGTCCGGGCGATCCTCGCGCACGCTCGCGCGCGCGGCTGGATCGAGGGCGACCCCAGCGCGTCGATCGAGCGCCAGGCGGTTCGCTACTCCGGCGACTACGACTTCTACTCTCGCGAGGAGATCGACACACTCGTCGGCGTTGCGCGAGCGAGCAGGACGCCGCGATCTACCTCACGGCGGCGATGACTGGGCTGCGTCGGGGTGAGCTAGTCGCGCTGCGCTGGCGCGACGTCGACTTTGCCGGGCAGGCGATCCGGGTGCGCTCCAACTACAGCTACGGCCAGCTCGTGACGCCCAAGAGCGGCAAGGTCAGAACGGTGCCTATGGTGCCCGACGTCGCTGGTGCGCTCGCGCGGCTCGGGCAGCGCGAGCACTTCAACGGCGTTGAGGATCCGGTCTTCGCCGGTCCCAGCGGCGGGCATCTCGACGCTAGCGCGCTATGCCGGCGCTACACGGCGGCTGTCAAGCGAGCCGGCCTCCGCCCCCTCCCGTTCCATTCGCTACGCCACTATTTCGGCTCGATGGCGGTCAACCGCGCGACGCTGGTCCAGGTGCAGTCCTGGATGGGCCACTCGCACATCCAGACCACTGCCCGCTACCTGCACGCCAAGAGCCAAGCGGACGACGCCGCACTGCTCGCCGGCGCATTCGCCGCCCCGGTCGCCGAGCTCACCGCCAGCGGGCAGACGAGCGTGTGAAGTTCCGCGAGATCGTCCGGCTCATCGAGGCAGGATGGCTGGCAGCTGTCGCGCCAGCGTGGGAGCCACCGCCAGTACTCGCATCCAACCACGCCCGGCAAGGTGACGGTCGCCGGGCATCCGAACAAGGACGTGCCGAAAGGGACGGCCGCCAATATCCTTCGTCAGGCCAGACTGGAGCGATCGAAGCAATGAGCGAATACCTGGTGGTCATCGAGCACGAAGGATCGAGCTGGGGGGCTTACTGCCCTGACCTCCCGGGCGTCGGCGTCGTCGGGGATAGCCGCGACGAGGTCGAGCAGCTCATCCATGAGGCGATCGAGCTCCACCTCGCAGGCCTCCGTGCGTCCGGAGACCCCATCCCGCCGCCCGCAGCGGTCGCCACGACCGTTGTCGAGGTTCCAGCCGCCTGATCGATGATCGCTCCCGGCGTCACGCCGCGACGTCGGCTCAGTTCATCTTAGGTCTTTTCAGATCCAAGGTGTCCGAAGATGTCCAAAGACGTCCTTGAAGACGTCCCGGGTTGACGTTGAGATGCCCATATGAGTGGGCCAAGCTGGGGATATGCATGGCAAGGTTCACGCGCACGCCTCTAATCACGTAGACCGCCTGTTCACGGGGGATTTCGGCCAGATTCGACGACCCGACACCGCGCGCAGGCCCGTATCCGGAAGCCCTCTGCGCCCTGGCCGCTGGGTCATCAGCACCTAGTGCGTGTAGTGTGCCCCGCTTGCCTGGGAGATCTTGGTTGGGTGTCGGTCTGCGACGCGGGGGTGGAGAGGCGATCGAGCGGTAGGGCCTCGATGGCGGACAGACACCGGGGGCTCCGGGCGAGTCAGGGAGCTCAGACAGAAGCTGGTCGAGCTGGTGGAGGCCGATGGGAACCATTCCTGTGCTCGTGGTGGTGGAGGTCGCTGCAAGAGGGTGTCGCTCGCCGGCATGGATGTCGGCGGAACCGCGCACGGAAGCGCTGGCAGGCGCAGGCCCTTGCACCGGGAGGGCCTGCGGCGTCTCGTGGCTCCGTTCACGCGAAAACCCCCGGAGACGCGTAACTCGGCCCACCGCCCCGGTCTGGGCGATGCGATTCGTCAGCCGGAACCCCGGCCGGCCTCCAGCTGGACCTGTGGATCGTCGCCATTGCGATGGCACGCCGTGAGCGGGCACGAGCGTCAAAGCGATCACCGAGGTGGCTGCGGCGTCCCGATCGCGTTCGTGGTGGTAGTGCGCTCGCTCCGTGCCAGCTGAGGGAGCGCGGGGCGGCGCCGGGCCGGAACCGGCCTACCAGCCATCGGGCTGCCGACGTTTCCTGATTAGCACATTCAGCGCGAGTGCGGATCGGGACATGCGTTGCAGTCGCGCTTGGCGGCCAACGCCGAGCTTTGGTCGCGCGGGTAGTCGCCATGCGTCGCTCGTGCTTACCCACTTCATCGTCGTCGAGGACGTGGAGCGGTCGCGGCGGTTCTACGCCGACGTGCTCGGTGGTTGAGGTCGTGATGGAGGGCGAGCCGCGATCGTCGCGCTCGCGAACGGCTGGGTGATCATCAATGTCGGCGGCCCGACCGAGGACAAGCCGATGGTCACGCTCGAGACGCCGCACGATCCGGATCGGATGCCGAGCTTCTTGAACATCCGTATGGCCGACATCGAGGATCTACGCCGACTGGAGCTCGAAGGGGGCCGACTTCCTCACGCCGCCCCAGCAGCGCGCCACCGAAATTCGCTGTTATGTTGGCGACCCTGACGGACGACTGATCGAGGTTGGCCAACCCACCCGAGGCTGAGGAGCGAGCGATGACAGGCAAGAGTGATTTCACCGAACAGGAGTGGGACACCGTCCTGCACGGACCACCGGCCGCGGGCACGATCGTCGCCACCGCGTCGAGGGGCGGCACGTTCCGCGAGAGCTTCGCGATCGCGAAGTCCTACACCGAGGCGCGCCAGGAGCACGGCGCGAGCGAGATCCTCGACGCAATCGTGTCCGCCAAGCCCGAGGTCGACCGTCATCTGGGTCACTCACCCGAGGAGGTCAAATCGCACGCTCTCCAACACGTTCGCGATGCGGTCCAAGTGCTCGAGACCAAGGCGACGCCCGACGAGGTCAACGACTACCGGCGGTTCGTGCTCACGCTCGCCGACAAGGTGGCCAACGCCCACAAGGAGGATGGGGTGGCGGTCAGCGGGCCCGAGCACGCGGTGATTGCGGACATCACCGAAGCGCTCGGAGGCTCCGGCACCTAGAAGCTCCTGGGTACCGATCAGTCGCCGCGCCCGCTGCTCGCCAAAGCAGGCGCGCCGGTCGGTGAGCGAGCGCCCAGCGAGCGTCGGACGGGCATGGCGCCAAAGTTAGCCGGCGCCCGCTTCGCGCCGACAGACTCGGCGCCCGGGTTGCTCTCCGGCCGCGCGAGCGCGACGTCGCCCTTGCGCTCGTCCGCTCGGCGCCAGCTCGAGCAGGAAAGCATTAGTGCCGAGCCGATGGCCACGTTGCTCCTTTACCAGGCGGAGCAGGCGCCAGCGACGGGCGGCGGCGCGCTCTCCCAACTCGTCTCTATGAAGGCGGGCCTGTTGTCGAGCCCTTGTGTCAGATCTCTGACACCTTCACTGTCGTGCGTCGGGTGAGGCGCTGTCGTGTCAAGCGCCAGAGCAGGTTCACTTTGTGTGAACGTTGGAGAGCTCATGGCGCTTGACACGACAGCGTGAACCTGGCAGGGAGGTTGACTGTCATGGTCCGCGGGCGGGTTGGTGGGATGGAGCGGTGCTCATTTCTCTATCGCGTCATCAACTTCGAGGATTAGGTGTTATCGGGGCTCGCTCCGGTGGCGCAGTTCCAAAATGGACTGTCAGGCAGTCAGACGAAAAATGGCGCCTGCCGGAGCGAAGGGCTTGAAAGGTTGGTTGCGGGTGAGCATGTACCAGATCGCCTCGGTCAACCTTCTGGCGAGCTGGATCTGCGCGACCTTGGCGCCACGCTGGCGGTCGAGGCGGCGCTTGGTGGCCTGGTAGCGGTCTGTGAAAAGCGGGTGCGACGAGGCGGCGATTGCGGCCTCCATCAGCCCCCAGCGCAGGTACCGCGGGCCGTGCTTGGAGACGGGTCCGCGCTGGTCTGAGTCGCCGGATTGCTTGACCCGCGGGCACAGGGGTGTAGCCGGTCAGCTTTACGGGCGAGGAGAACCGGTTGATGTCGCCGATCTCGGCCGCGATCGTGAAGCCGGTGATCCAGCCGATCCCGGGCGCGGTCAACAGCAGCGGCAGGTAGCGGTGATCGGCGCCGGAGCGCTTGAGCTGATGCTCGATCTCGGAGATCCGCAGCTCGAGGTCGTCGATCAACTGGACGCTGGCCTCGACGTGGCCGCGCCACGGCTCGGGAATGTCGAGCTCTCGGAGCAGCCGGCGGCCGGCGATCCCGAACAGGTCGGCCATCGGCACCTGGTGCCCGAACGCGATCAACGTCGAGTGCACCCGGTTTTTGAGGATCGAGCGGTGCTTGACTAGATGCAGCCGCCAGCGGGAGCGCTCGCGCTCTTGGCGCAGCTCCGGGGTCGGCAGCCAGATCGCCGGCACCAGATCCCGAAACGACAATTCGGCTAGCACCCTGGCATCGACCTTGTCGGTCTTGCACGCCAGCGGCGCCAGCCTCTTGACCTTCTGCGCGTCGGCGACCAGCACCTCCCACCCGTGCGCGACCAGCTCGTCATGCACGAACCGCGCGCCGTTCATCGACTCCACCACGCCCCGCACGGGCTGGTCATAGACCGCGACTCGCTGGGTCAACCCATACAGGCCGTCGCGATCCGCCGGCGCCGGAAAGTGACCGATCAGCTCCCCCTGATCGGAGATCAGACACACATCGACGCGTCTACGACTGAGATCCAACCCCACGTGTAACACGAGCTCCTCCTTCTGCCACAAGGCACGACAACGGAGCAGGAATCAGCCCGGCCCACGACGTACCGTGACCTTGGTCGGTTCTTCGTTTCGGACGGCCGGCCGCGCGGCTGGTATCCGCGCGCGCCTGACCTATGCTGTTCGACACGGAGGGCCGACCTCCCTTCCCGGCGGCTACGCCGCCTCCGGGGGGAAGCCCGCCTTCATCACATTCCATCTCAGTAGCGATGCGGGAGTCGACGCCGGTGGCTGCTCCGCCACGCGAGCGACAGCGAGGTGCGCTTGCAAGTCGCCGCGGATCGGGCCGCGAGCAAGCACGTGGGCGACTCCTGCAGCGGCTGCAAAGCGGGACTCCGGGCTGGTCGACAAGGCCGCGGGCGGCTGACCACGCGGCCAGGCCTCGCAAATGGCGAGTTGCAGGCGCCGTCCGAGTCGGAGCGGGTCTCCTGCTTCGATGTAGGCGCGGTGCTAGGCCCGACGCCTGCAACACGTTCGGGGAAGCTGGATGCGGAAGGGCGCGGTCGATGTGACCGCGCCCTCCCTATCTCATTGGGTTGCTTGTCTTAGGCGGTGGTGGTTGCTCCGCTTGGGGCCGGGATGATATGCGACTCGTTCCGGGATCGGCCTGTGGCCCGGATGAGCAGCGCGGTGCCGCCTCCGGCCATCAGCAGGCCGAGTAGTAGCGCCACGAGCGCGTAGCGCGCGATGTGGGGGAGCGTCACCGCTGTTGCGCTGGTCGTGGCGAATCCGCCGTGGCCGTTGGCGCTCATGATCACGACGCGGTATTGGCCGTCTCGGATCTTCCAGTTGATCTCCGCGGCGCGCGTGGAGGTAGCTTGGGCTGCCCAGAAGTGCTGTGCGGCGGGTGGCTGCGCGTTGCTTTGGCTGCCGTGGCTGACTCCGGTGATGCTGTAGGGATCGCTGCTGAGGCTGCTGACTGTCTCGGTCCTTACGCCGGCGAGGTAGCGATCAACGTCCGCTGCCCGGCCGATCCCGACGAACGCCCCGGCGGTGCCTTGCACCGGGGAGGCCGAGATCCGCACCGTCGGCTGGCCGACGATCCTTGCCACACCCGAGGTGTTCTTGATGTTGGCAACCGACGAGACGATCGCGGCCGCTGGAGTCGAGACCAGGTGCGGGCCTGAGCTGAGTGTGCCGTCGGTGCCGAACGCCGCGAGGACGCCGCCGCCGCCCAGGACGGCGAGGGTGCCGAGCACCGCCAGCGTTCCGCCGGGGAGGAATCGTCCGAGCGTCCGGATCGGTTCGCTGCGCGGGGGACGCACGTCGTGCGCTTCCGAATTGTCGTGGACCAATACGGTTTTCATGGCTGCTCCTTTGGAGGGGGAAAACATCTCCCTGGAGCTTGCAGCCATCGAGCCTCGCTGACCATGGACCGACCCGGTGTCACACGGTGCGTGTAACCGGCTTGTTGACGGTGCGTCTGGACGCACCCTTCGAGATCGCGGCTAGTGGCGGACGTATGCGAGGACGGCGAGGATCCGTCTGTGGTCGTCGTCGCTGGGTGGGAGACCGAGCTTCATGAAGATCGAGGTCACGTGCTTCTGCACGGCGCGCTCGGTGATGAACAGCCGCTGGCCGATCCCTTTGTTGGAGCGCCCCTCGGCGACCAGCGCGATCACCTCGCGCTCACGCGGCGTCAGTTCCGCGAGCGGATCGTCTGCATCGCCGCCCCCTGCTAGGAGTTGGGAGACGACTTTGGGATCGAGGACGGACCCGCCGCGGGCGACGCGCCGTAGGGCGGCAGTGAAGTCTTCGAAGTCGGTGACGCGGTCCTTGAGCAGGTAGCCGATCCCGGCTGCGGACTCGGCGAGTAGACGGGTCGCGACTCCGACCTCGACGTGCTGGGAGAGGATCAGGATCCCGACCTCGGGGTAGCGGCGTCTGATTTCGGCCGCGGCCCGCAGCCCTTCGTCGGTGTGCGTGGGTGGCATCCGGATGTCGATGATCGCGACGTCGGGCCGGTGGCCGGCGATCTTCGCCAACAAGCCGTCAACGCTGTCGGTTTGGGCGACCACCTCGATTCCGTTCTCGCGCAGCAAGGAGGCAAGGCCGTCGCGGATCAACAGGCTGTCGTCGGCGATCAGGACGCGCATGGGAGCACCGCGCTGACTGTCGTCCCGGCCTCGGGCGCGCTGACGACGCGCAGCTGCCCCTCGAGCGCCTCGACGCGGTCGGCAAGTCCTCGTAGCCCCGATCCGTTCGCGTCGTCCGCGCCGCCGATTCCATCGTCGGCGATCTCGATCAACGCGCCTCCCGCGCTTCCTACGACCCGCACGGTCGCCCTCGACGCCCGCGCGTGCTTGTCGATGTTCGCAAGCGCTTCCGAGGCGACAAAGTACGCAGCGACTTCGATCGGCTCCGGCAAACGATCAGCCACCTCGACCGTGACGCGCGTCGAGACGACCGATTGTGCGGCGAGCGATTCGAGCGCGACCGCGAGGCCGTGATCAAGCGCCGAGGGATGGATACCGCGAGCGAGCTCGCGAAGCTCCTCCAGCGACTGCGCGAGATCGGCGTTCGCCCTCGCGGCCAGTGCCACGGCCGTCTCCGGATCATCGCGAATGTGCGCCTTCAACGAGGTGAGCTGCATCGAGAGCGCGACCAACCGCTGCTGCGCGCCGTCGTGCAGGTTCCGCTCCAGTCGGCGCCGCTCCTTATCGCCCGCCTCGAGAATCCTCGCTCTCGACGCGCCAAGCTCGCTCACCCGAGCGCGTAGCTCCGCGGACAGCCGTTCGTTTCGCAGCGCGAACCCGGCGGCGGCGATCACGGCGTCGAGCAGCTTGGGCTCCTCTGCCAGGGATGCGTCGTAACTGATCGCCGCCACGCGCTCGCCGTCCTGCGCGACGATCGCCGTCAGCCGCGCGTTGGAATCCTCCGGAAGCTCGACCGGTTGGCCGCCGCTGTCGACGTAGGAGGCGAACTCTGGCAACCAGTACACGAGAGTGAGGGTTGGATCGCGTAGCGCCTTCGCCAACGCCGCCTGCAGCGGGGCGCCCCGCGTCGCGCCAATTTCGAGCAACAAATCCGCGACCGCGGCCCTCGCGACCCAGGTCCGCCAGATTCCGAGGAGGAACACAACCGGAACCAAGAGCAGCCCTACCAGCGTCGGCCAGACAAGCAACGGCGACTGGTAATTCGTGAACGCGCCCTCGAGAAGCAGACCGGACAAGAACAGGAGCGTCAACCCGCCCGCGGCCGCTGGCGCCGACGTCCGCCGGACCCCCGGGGTGGCCGCTTGCCAACGTGCCGCCAGCAACACCGCCACCGATAGCGCCGCCGCGAAACCGATCACTCCCGTGGCCTGATTGAGCTCCTCCGCCCCGGCTGGGTTCGCGGACACGAGCAGGAGATTGCCCGGGAACGGCGTGAACAGCATCCACGCCACAACCAACACGACCTCGGCGAGTGCGGTGTTTCTGAGTTCGTGATAGAGCGGCCGACTTTTCTAACCCAACGCTGAGGGTGGTGGTGGGGCCGGTTGGTGGTCGTGGTTCGGGACGTCGTCCGTGCCCAGTTTCGCTCGCGTCCGTGCGAGCGGGCGACCCCCTCGCGCAGCCACGCTCCGTCCCTCTGAAGCACGAGCTGGCGGACGTGGTCGGTGCTCTGCGCGATGGTCATCGCTTGCTGGCTCGATTCTGCTTGATCCGCTCCGTCCGGGCGCGGCGCATGCCGGCGTGGCGAGCGCGGCGGATCTGAGGGCCGCGTCCGTGATGCTCGTCGTCGGGGGTGACGTAGCCGATCGCGGCGTGCAACCGGACGGTGTTGTACTCGTGCCTGATGCGGGCGAGCTCGGTGTCGAGCGCCGCGGGGTCGGTGATGCTGGTCAGATGCGGCCAGTCGCCCTTCAGGTGGCTGAAGAAGCTCTCGACGTGCGCCTGGTCGGTCGGGGTGCCCGGCCGGCCGTGGTGCTGGGCGATCGCCATCAGCGCCATGAACTGGCGGGTGTCGATCGCGGTCATCTCGGCGCCGTTGTCCGACCACGCGACGAGGATCGGGGCCTCCCCGTCGCGCTCGGGCGGGAGCCCCTCGGGTCCGAGCAGGCCCTGGTCCTCGAGCGCTCTGGCGAACAGCAGCTGCGCCTGGGTCGTGGTCTGCTCGGTCGAGAGCAGATAGCCGATCCAGTATCTGGTGACGACGTCGACGATCGCGTAGGCGACCCGCTTGGCGCGGGTGAAGTGGGTCGCGTCCCAGATCCAGATCCGGTTCTTTTCCCACGGAACCTGCGGCATAGCAGGCAAAACGGGTCTCGGTCGGAACGGCTCGCCCGGCAGCGTCACCCTGTGCTTGAGCGCCACCCGCAACAACGTCGAGGGCGACACGAACACCGTCTCGGTGTAGGAGCCGCGGTGCGCGAGCTTGCGATGCGAGCGGTCGACCCAGCCCCAGGTCTCGATCAGATCGAGGATCGCCTGCTCCTCCCAAGCCAGCAGCCCGTGCACCGCGCCGCCACCGGGATCGCGATCCGCCAGCGAGCCCGTCTCCCGCAACCGCGCCCGCCAGCGGTGCGCGCGGATGTCGACGAGGTCGAGCACCCGACAGGCTCTGGCGTGCGCCCAGCCGTCGGCGACGGCCTGGTCGATCAGCCCCAACAGCTCGAGCTTGGTCTGCGCGCTCACCCGCGCGGGGACCGGGCCGAAAAGCCCGAGCGCTGCCTTCCCCGGAACAACGTCAGCTCCACCGCCATCTCCTTCAGCGCCTCCGACAGCCGATCGTTCTCCGCCAGCGCGGCCTCCAGCTCCACCCGCTCGGGCGATGGCACACGCCCCGGCTTCGCCGAGGCGAACGCCGCCAACGCCGCGTCCTTCGCCAACGCCCGCAAGCGGATGATCACCGAAACGTCGACGCCCCACTTCCTCGCAGCGTCTGCCTGCGAGAGCTCCTGCGAGGTGACCTCCAAGAACACCTCCCACTTCTCCTCCGGCGACAGCTGCCGGCGCCTGCGGCGCTTGCCATTCTCCATCACTCCGTCCTCCTGGTTCAGGGCCCCGAGAGCCTCCCAGGATT
Source organism: uncultured Solirubrobacterales bacterium (assembly GCA_963723675.1). Taxonomy (GTDB): domain Bacteria; phylum Actinomycetota; class Thermoleophilia; order Solirubrobacterales; family Solirubrobacteraceae; genus Palsa-465. The sequence continues at coordinate 903,313 of CAVRRW010000002.1, forward strand.
AGGTTGAAAAACGACCCGACCTCTATCACGAAGTCAGACGCAAACCACGAGCACAAAAGCAGCGATCACCACTCGCTCACTGATCTGCCACCTACGGGGGCGACTCCGAAACGAAAGAAGCAGCGTGACGAACGTGATCACCCAAACATTCCCGATCGCCACAGCCAGCGTCTGCGCCAACCGCCAATCGACGCGACTCAACAGGGGCCCCGCGAACAACAGGAACCCCGTCACCACCATCAAGCGGCCCGTTCGGCCATCCGGCCGCCGGTGCCATGCCAGCAATCCACAAGCCGCGAACGACCCGCCGACCACGTGAAGGACGATCTTGGCCGCGCTCGAATGCTCGCCGCTGACCGCCGGCCGCAGCGCCCCCCACTGCGCCGCCGCCGCGGTCACCCACAGACCCGCGAGGACGAACCTCCGACGCCGAGCCGTCGAGCCCAGCCCGACTGCAGACGATCTCGCCACCGCGACACGCCACAAGCCCATTCCGCTCACCGCGGGCGGACGCCCCGGACGGGTTCTATTCAGGTGCGATCTGCGCAAAGCGCCCCTCGTACTGGCCACACACAAATCAGTCGCGGGCGGTGCAACCAACGCGCCGCGCGTAGGGCCGAGAGGCATCTGGCGAAAGACTTTGAGGCCTACAGCCTACTCCCACTCCCCGAGCTAGATCGAGTCGGGGATGCGATGTCGCTCCTGCACTCCGTCAGCGGCGAGCATCTCGCTACGGACGCCGAGCGTCCCGCTCAGCCCGGCAAGCGCGCCTAGGAGGGTGGGTTCGGCACGCCTCGGCCGGCTCCGGAGCTACGACGTGCCCGAGATCCGCGCTAAGCGCGTCTGCGGACGACGGCGCCGAGATACCCAAGAAGAGCAGGTCCCCGCCAGCCCTGGCGCCATGGGACTGCGGCCTGACTGCTCCACGCCTGACGCGGCAGTGCTGGCCTCGAGGCCTTCGTGGCTGCTCTTGTGCTTGCAGCTGCGCGGTTTCCAGCTAGCGCCCGAGCTCCGGGACCGCTCCGTCCGGGGCGCGCCGCATGCACGCTTGTGGCGGTGGCTGTCGGGCAAAGTCCGAGGATCGCGGCCGGGGTGAGTTGCCCTCCACCGACCGTGAGCGGCGAGCGGGACCGCCGCGATCGATCAGGCGACCGCGGGAGCTATCCAGTGGCTGTGGAGCTTCAGCAGGTTGTGGATCGCTGCCTGGAACCGCCACTCCGAGCGTGCCGCGGCTCTGCCTCGTCGTTGGAATCGGCGGAAGCCGCGGTTGAACTTGTTCTGCGCGAAGACGGGCTCGACGGTCGCTTTTCGGTGCTTGTAGAGCTCGTGGCCGGCCTCGCTGGCGAGCACCCGGCGCATGAACGCGTAGTGGCCTTTGTCCCAACCCGGCCTGATGTCCGCGCGTAGTCCGGCATCGGGCGGCACCAGCACTTGGATTCCGTCGCTGACGATGGTCTCCATCTGCTTGGTATGCCAGTAACCCGCATCGGCCAGCACGATCTCTGGGCGCTGTGTCACACCCGCATCCTCGAGCTCGCGTAGAGCGGCGCGCGCGGTCGGTTCGAGGTGACCGAAGTCTGGGCTCTCCACCGCGATCTCTGCCGCCACGATGATCTGCCCGCGGGTGACGGCCGCCTGCGCGTTGTAGCCCTGGATCGTCGGCTGCCCCTGGGTGCGCATCATCCGCGAGTCCGGATCGGTCTTGTTCATCACGCCATCGGGCACCGCCGGCGGGTTATATGGCTTGGGTGGCATCCCGAGGCGCTGGCCAGGCACACTTCCGGCGCGCCGCTCGGCCTGCCATCGCTCGTAGGCCTCGCTTGCCTGGATCTCGACCTGCTGGTTTTCCTCGAGTCGGTGCAGTGTGTCCAGCAGCCGCGCCGGCCGAGACCGCGCGATCGGCTGCGCCGTCTGCTCACGCCGGCGCAACAGCTCCTTGTGCGCCTCCCGATGCCACGTCCGCCGACCCCACCCACGTGTCGATGTGAACTGCTCGGGATCAGGCTCGATCCGTGCCACTTCCGGCTCCCCGCTGCGACCAGCCTTCTGCGCCAGCCGCTCCTTCGCCGCCTTGAACGCCGCACGACGTCCCTCCTCGGTGCGCAGATGCTCCGGCGGCTCATCACCGCGGTCAGGACCGAACAGACCGTCCTCCCAGCGATCGGTCTCCTCCGCCTCTTTCAGGATGTCCGCGACGAGCTTCTCATAGGTGCGGTTCGCGCCCCGCGACGCGTTCGCGCGGATCTTCGTCCCATCGATCGAGATCACCCCAACCTCAACCAGACCAGCCTCGTCACACAGGGCCAGCACCTCGCAGAACAGCTCGCCGAGCGCCCGCTCATGCCGGCGGCGGAACTCCGCGATCGTTGAGTGATCCGGCACTCGCATCGCGGTGATCAGCTTGTAGACAACATCCTCGCGGCATTCCCGCTCGATCCCCCGGGAGGAGCGGTTCCCGCGCGCGTACGAGTACAACAGCAACGCCACCATCATCGACGGCTCGTACGCCGCCCGGCCCTGACCGTTCTCCCGATACGCCCCATAGAACGCGGTCAGATCCATCTGATCGACCGCCCCCAAGATCGACCACACCACGTGATCCTCCGGCACCCAATCCGTCAAATCCGGCGGCATCAACATCGTCTGCCCCCGGTCACAAGCAATGAAGTTCTGAGCCATCGCCGAATGGTCTTAAACCCGCCGGACGTCACACCTTTGCCCGACAGCCACGGCGAATTGCGCGTCTCTTGCGATTCCGCGCGAGAGACCTCTCGTGAGGTCAAAGCGGGGCCCGGGACGGGCCTGCGGCGCCGGGTCCGCGTACGCGCGCCAGAGGGAAAGCAGGGCGTTCGGGCCGACCGTGGCGACGACGTACGGGCCGACGGCGTGGCCGGCCTCGCAGTTGGCGGTGGCTGTCGGGCAAAGGTGTGACGTCCGGCGGGTTTAAGACCATCCAGTCATGCCACAGAACTTCATCGCTTGCGACCGGGGGCAGACGATGTTGATGCCGCCGGATCTGACTGATTGGGTGCCGGACGATCACGTGGTGTGGTCGATCCTTGGGGCGGTCGAGCAGATGGACCTGAGCGAGTTCTATGGGGCGTATCGGGAGAACGGCCAAGGGCGGGCGGCGCATGAACCGTCGATGATGGTGGCACTGCTGTTGTACTCGTACGCGCGCGGGAACCGGTCCTCGCGGGGGATCGAGCGGGCGTGCCGGGAGGACGTGACCTACAAGCTGATCACGGCGATGCGGGTGCCGGATCACTCGACGATCGCGGAGTTCCGCCGCCGGCATGAGCGGGCGCTCGGCGAGCTGTTCACCAAGGTGCTGGCTCTGTGCGACGAGGCGGGCCTGGTCGAGGTGGGGGTGATCTCGATCGATGGCATGAAGATCCGCGCGAACGCCTCCAGGGGCGCGAACCGCAGCTACGAGAAGCTGGTCGCGGACATCCTCAAGGAGGCTGAGGAGACCGACCGCTGGGAGGACGGGCTGTTCGGCGCCGATCGCGGTGACGAGGTGCCGGAGCAGCTGCGGAGCGAAGAGGGTCGGCGGGCGGCGTTTGCGGCGGCAAAGGAGCGGCTGGCCAAGAAGGCTGGCCGCAGGGAGAAGTCTGAGGTGGATCCGATCGAGCTTGATCCGGAAGGGTGGGGCCTGGCGGGGGTCGGCGCGGATGGCAGCGGGCGGCGCACAAGGAGCTGTTGCGTCGGCGCGAGCAGGCCGCGCAGCCGATCGCACGGTCACGGACAGACCGGTTGTTAGACGCGGTTCAGCGGCTGGAGGAGAGCCAGCGGCTGGAGATCCAGGCCAGCGAGGCCTACGAGCGCTGGCAGGCAGACCGGCGCGCGGGCGGCGTGCCTGGACAGAAGCTCGGGATGCCACCGAAGCCGTACACGCCGCCGGCGGTGCCTGAGGGTGTGATGAACAAGACCGACCCGGACTCGCGGATGATGCGTACCCAGGGTCAGCCGACCGTGCAAGGCTACAACGCGCAGGCCGCAGTCACCCGCGGGCAGATCATCGTCGCCGCCGAGATCGCGGTCGAGAGCCCCGACTTCGGTCATCTTGAACCGGCCGTCCGCGCCGCTGTGCGCGAGCTCGGGGATGCGGGTGTCACACAACGCCCCGAGACCGTCCTCGCCGATGCGGGCTACTGGCACACCCGACAGATCGAGAACATCGTCAGCGACGGCATCCAAGTGCTGGTCCCGCCCGATGCCGGGCTACGCGAGGACGCCAGACCGGGATGGGAGAAAGGCCCCTACGGGTTCATGCGCCGAGTGCTCGCAACCGAGGCTGGACACGAGCTCTACAAGCACCGCAAAGCCACAGTCGAGCCGGTCTTCGCCCAGAACAAATTCAACCGCGGCTTCCGCCGGTTCCAGCGACGAGGCAGATCCGCGGTGCGCTCGGAGTGGCGCCTGCAGGCAGCAGTCCACAACCTACTCAAGCTCCACAGCCACTGGATCAGCCCGGCGATCGCCTGAGCGATCGGGGTGCGTCCAGTTCCACACTCGGATTCACTCCGATGTCACGGAGAATCAGGCTCGTCGTCCAGACTTTGCCCGACAGCCACGGCGATACTCGGGACTCGCAACGGGGAGCGAGGCCAGACCTGCCTTCTTCCTCGCGCGCGAACGGGTAGATCGTCCCAATCTCGTGACTGCCAGGCGATTGCTTCACGGAGCTGCGCTCTGAACGCGCGGCTACAAGGCTTAATCATCCGGTTGGGGTGATGCGACTGCGCGGTGCCGCTGCGACTGTCGGCCAGATGTGGACAGGTCGCCGTGTCTCGGCCGAGCAAATCCCGCACGTCAAGCCGCTAGCCACTGGACGGGAGGATCTCTGTGCCTGAGGGCCTCTCGGCAAGTGAGGTTGGGAAGGAGATCGCCGAGCATCGCGAGCACACGGCAGAAGAGCCCGCGCCGGCCGAGCACGCTCAGCGTGACCGCTGGATTGCGATCATCGAAGCGGTGCTGCTGTCCGTCGTCGCGCTGCTGGCTGCGTGGTCGGGTTACTCGGCCGCCAAGTGGGGCACGGAATCCTCGCTTTCGCTCGCGAAGGCCTCCTCGACGCGGACCAAAGACAGCCTCGCCCTGATCCAGGCAAACCAGATCCGCACACTGGACTCGGTGTCGTTCAACGCCGCGGAAACCGCCTTCGCGGCGAACAACACCAAGCTCTTCCGCTTGGATCTCAATCGGATGCGCCCGGGCTACCGTCCGGCGGTCGACGCGTGGCTCGCGCTGCACCCCCTGAAGAATCCTCACGCACCGCCCGACCCGTCATACATGCCTCAATACCGAATCCCACAACAGGCCGAGGGACTGGCGCTCAGCACACAGGCCGACGCGTATTTCCGAGCAGGCGAGGCAGCCGCGGGAACGGCGGACAAGTACGTGCGCCTCACGGTCTTACTGGCCGCCGTCCTTTTCCTCGTTGGCATCGGAAGCCGTTTCCCGGTCCGCGCGGCGCGTTACGGGCTGGTCTGTGTTGCCGGCGTGCTGCTTGTCGTCTCAGTAGTGCAGCTCCTCAGCCTTCCCGGACCGCCATCCTGAGCCCCGGCTCGTGGAGCGCGCCCAAGGGGATCCCAGCGATCGCAACCTCAACGGCGTGGCGCTGGCCCTCCCATAGACGGGACCGAACCGTTGCGACAGATCGGCGCGAGTTGGACGGTCAACGCACGATCGCGCGAGTCGCCTGCCCGCGGTCCTGCTTTCCCGTGCCGAGGGGCACATTGCCAACCACGATCTGCGCCCCGCAAAGCGCGGGCTGCGGGCCGCTCACTGCTCCGGAGCCCGCCGCTACGCCGGAGCCGGCCGCTGAGGCGCGGAACCCGCGCATTGCAGGGCGCGTCTGGTTGTCGGGCAACGTGCTCGTCGGCGAGCAAAAGCGGGTCTGCCGCGACGCGCGCGAAGATCCGCGGACCGCCCAGCGCGTCACTCGGAGGAGGTTGCTCGCGGGCGGGACGCTGCTCCCACACGCGCAGTCGCAGTCAGTCCACTGATTGTGACGGTCGCAATTTCACCGCGCTCGGCGTCTGTTCCGGGGGAATGCCAGCAATCGCTGGCCGCGATCCTCTCGAACCTCGGTCGCTGACGATCCAGCGCCGCTGGACAGGCTTGAGATACGTACCGGGCACGCCGGGTCGGAGGGCGCTCACAGGACCTTGCGGTACCAGCGGGCTGCGCTTCCCGCCGGGTAGTTCTCGATGACGCCGACCGTCTCGTATCCGAGCCGCTCGTAGAGACCGCGAGCGAGCAGGTCGTAGGCGTGAAACACGACGAGCCCGCAGCCTCTGCGGCGGGCCTCGGCTTCGGCGCCGGCGAAGAGTGCGTGCGCCAGCCCGTGGTTGCGCCGCGATGCCTCGACCCACATCGCCTGCAGCTCGCAATACCCGCCCCAGACGATGGCGGAGATGCCCGCCACGACGCGACCGTCGTCGTCCCGCCCGAAGATCCCGAACTCCTGTTCGTCACCAAGTCCGGCGGCGGCGGCCGCGGCGGCCGCCACCTGCTCCTCGAGCAGCGCGAGGTCGGCCGCGTCGGGCGAGTCCTCGACGACGAGTCGGGGCAACCGGCCCGTCGGCTCGGGCACACGCGATCGCATTGCCGCGATCGCGTGGGTCAGGTTCCGAGGATCTTGGCCTTGGCGGCCGCGAACTCCTCGTCGGTCAGGGTGCCGTCGGCGTGCAGCTTCCCGAGCTGCTCGAGCTCGCCGTAGTCGATGCTCGAGCTCGCCTGGGCGGGCGCAGCCGCTGCCTGCGGCGGTGGTGCCGTCTGCTGCTCGTCCTGCCCGGCGTCGTCGTAGCCCTGGTCACGACCCCGGTGCCTGCCGGCGGCGTAGGCCGCTCCTCCGACCACCAGCGCTGTCCGGCGGCGAGCGCGTCGACGTACAAATCCCATCGCGTCCTCCTGATCATGAACGGTGTGGACATCAGGCTCCAGTTACTTCACCGGAACCGAGCCACTCCATCGTGCCGGTTGGGGCTGTCGCGGCATCACCCGAAAAGGGCGATGCCTCGCAAATCAATCCGTCGGCCCGGCCCCGTACCCGGCGGCAGTAGCGCACCCGCAAGGTGTCGGGGGGCCCGACCCGGACGGGGTCAGGAAGCACCCACACCGACGTCGCCCAGCTCGAAGACGGCCATCGCCACGGATCAAGTGTGTGAACGAGGCCTCCGTGTAGGTACGCCCGGAACGTTATGGAGATCGCATTGACCCATGCGGTGTTCGCGACGGCGAGCTCGGCGGACGCGTTGACGGTGGGTCGCTCGTAGCACCCGAGCTCGACGGTGGCGAGCGTGACCGGCGGACCCACCGGTGGCCACCGAGCGAGGACGTCGGCTTCGGTCGGGTTATTCACCGGACCGGGGAAGGCTGCGTCGAGCAGCGGCTCAAACTCGATCCCGTAGAGCTGTCGCCAGCGTTGTATGGCCTGCGGGCCGATCGCACGCTGCCTGGCCTCTGCATCCGGGATCAGCAGCGGACGGGCCACGAGTTCGAGCGTGTGCGGAATGAGCCGCGCGTCGGGTTTCAGCAGCCGGCGCCGGGCGTCGAGCGTCGTCTCGAGGATCTCCTCCTCGAACGGTTCGTTACCGATCACCTCCGCCACGAGCACGTCCGCCGGCTCGGGCAGCTCAATGTCTCTGGACCACCCGCGAATCAGTGTCACCCGGTCGCGGACGCCGTTGGCGGCGAACACGCGCTCGGCGGCATCGGCGATATCGCTGGCCTCGACGGCGTAGACGTGACGCGCTCCCGCTCGGGCGGCGGCGATCGCGAGCACCCCGCTGCCGGTGCCGACGTCGAGAACGATGTCCTCGGGAAGTACTGCCTTGTACAGGGCGGCGATGTAGTCACTAGTCCGGCGCTCGTCGTGGAGCATGCGCGCGTGCTCCACGGGATCTGCCCACCCCCTGGTTGGGATCTCATCCGCGTCGGGCGGCACGAGCGCACCCTCTTCGATCAGCATGTTGATCACACTCAGGGTCGGCACGAAATCAGTCGAGCCATTGCTGCTCTTCTCGAGTTGCTCGATCGCCGCTCCAAGGCTAAGCGGCCGGGCGAACATCGACAAGGTCGCGAACCCTTTCGGACCAACGTCGACAATCGTGCCATCCGGCGCGTCCACGAGCACGTGCCCGGCTGCGTCCAAGCGCGTTCGGATGCCCGGCGCGAGCTGTAGGCACGTGTCCGGCGACAGGTCAGCGTGCGGCACAGGCCGAGAACCTCAGTTCGTCGTCATCCCAGAGGGCATCAGGAATTCCGATCTGGTTTGACGGGCCGCCAGGCGACTACCGCGCGACCGTCGACGCGGTGCTCGCGGCCCCGACCTCGGATCGCGGGACGGGACGACCACCTCGCCTCGTCAAAGACCCCGCGTCACGCTCCTGCCTCGGCCGCCTCGCGGTCCTCCTCGGCTGCGGCGATCAGCGCCTGAGTGGGGATGTGACCCATGCCGATCAGCTCGCCGCCGGAATGGCGAATCGCCGATGCGAAGGGACCAGCCCACGTGTTCTCCCAGACAAGCACGGCAGCCGCGCTGCCGGGCTCGAGATCAGCGCCGACCTGCTCGACGTCCTCCAAGGCCAGCACAAGCGACAGATCGGCCTCGAGCGACCGCAGCTCGCCGACCTCACTTTCGTCGTGATCCCGCAACTCGGCTACCTCCACGGTGTCGTCCTCGCCTTTCCTGACCATCAGGAGATCGAGCACCCGCACCGTGCCGCTGTCCATCAGCTTCTTCAGCTCGTCGGCCATCGCACCCGAGAAGTCCGCCTTGTCGGCAGGAAACCTGACAACGACGTAGTCCACGGGTCCGAGCTGGTCAAGGTTGATTTCGGCCATGAGTCTCCTCTCCATTTGCGCGTTCCGGGTCGGCATCGAGGCGCGCTACCGCCCTCGGCCGTCAGGTGTCTATTCCCGGGAGTGGGTTGTTGACCGCCGATCCTCACATCGCTGCGGCGAGGACATCGCGGCACCAGCGCACCCCGCTACATCCTCACCTCAAACCTGTTCGGAGCCAGCGGCGCTCAGCATATGCCCACGCGCGTGAGCGCGGGTCATCCCATTCGGGTGATACTCGCGGCCGCCGTCGCCCGTCGGTCGGTACTCGCGCCCACCGCTGCCGGTTCGAGCCAACACAGGAGGAGCCGACCTGCGCTCGAGATTTGATCACGTGTGTCCGGCGGGTCGTCAACCGCGCCTTGCAGCCATGCGCTAGGAGCTGATGCCCCACTCGAGGATGACCGGTATCGGGACATGGGGAGCCACGGGAATCCGGGACACGCCCGTACCCGTGCTAGCGCATAAGCGGGTCTGGCATAACCGGCCCGCGTCAGCCTCGCAAATCGCCAGCAGCGAGGCGCGGCGACCTTGGCCCGCTCGTCGTCGTAGACGTCGGCGCCGAACACCCGGGAATTCGCAAATGCAGGGCGCCGCGATCCGTATATGTTGCGAGCGAGCGAGAGCCCCGCAAATTTCGAATGCAAGTCTCCGCTCGTTGAGCAGCTGAGACCCCCCCTATGCGCGGACAGGGCGCCTCCGCGACCGCCGCCGCGTCGTTCGGGGCCGCGGCGCCGTCAGCGTTCTCGCTTGCCGCGCATAGGGGGACCGCCGGCCCTCTGCGCTGACAGCCGCGTCCCGACATCAAAGCGGGTCCGGACGCGAGCGATCGCAAACGTGGCAAAGCGCTCGTCGGGTCGCCGCGCTCGTGACGATACCTCTTGGGCGAAGGCAGCAGCCGCCGGAAATTTGCTGAGTCGCCGCGTCGAGCAAACGACGGCGCGGCAGCGCATATGCACGCTCTGGAAAAGCACGCCGGCGAAGTCCCCGTCCGCGACTGTCGCTTCCTCTCGCGAAGGAGCAGCGCCGTGCCGTCCACGCACCCTCAGTGCCGCAGGTCGTCGCAATTGCGGGCGCCAGACCAGCCGTCCGGCGGGCTCCCGCTCGCCGAGGCAAGACAGGCGCCGCGGTCCTGCCTTGGCGCGAAGACGAGGGCGGGTGCGGCCGCCGGCGGCGGCAGGGTCGGCGGGAGGCGCCCGTGCCGCACGGGCTTGCCGACTGGCCTGATTTTCTCCCGCCACCGCACCGAACCGCGCATGCGGTTCACCCGGACAAGGTACACGAGCCTGGCGTCGAACCTATGGATGGCTCGGCGGCTGGCCGAGCTCAACACCGGCCTCGACGTCCGCGATCGCCTCGCGGACGTGCGGGCGCCGTGTCTCGTCAGCTGCCGCACCGAGGACGGGTGGCTCTGCCGACAACAGCCGGTATCAGCAGAGCAGAAAGCTCGCTGTGCTGCATCCGGGAGAGGTGCTCATGTCGGCGTGCGCATCGAGCAGCTCGTAGACAAGCCGCGTGAGTTGCTCTGACCGCTCGACGACAGCAGACTAGTTCTGTGGCTGTGAGAACGCCATTGATCTCAACTCATCCCGTGGCCACCGACGAACGCGGGACGCAATCGTTCCCGGGCGTCCCTGACTCCGGAGCGCTTTCCTGATCGCCGGAGAGCGGGACTCAGGCAGCCTTCATACGGGCGGCCGTCGAGAGCTTATGTTCGGTACTGGCGCGGCAAACCGGGCGGCCCCTGGTCCGGGCCGGCGCCGGGCTCCTACCGGCAGGCAGGCTGGCGTCGGGCCAGGCTTCCGGCGACGGGTGGGCCGTCGGCATCGGCAGGGCGCGCACGATCGGACTGGAGTCGCGTCGCCGGGTACCCGCGTGTGTTGCGAGTCGCGCATGGTCGGCGGCTCGTTGCAGGTCGGCGATGCGTTGCTGAGCGAGGATGTCGTGGAGGTGGGGGTTCATTGGTGCCTCTCGGCAGGCCGGTTGGTCGATGCGTCCAAGCTAGGCGCAGGCAGGCTGGCTGCCTGCGCCTTGGCTAAGAAGCTCGA
>CAVRRW010000003.1:0-130202 GCA_963723675.1 uncultured Solirubrobacterales bacterium
AATACGAGGCCGCATCGGAAGCCAAAAAAACAGCGAGTCCCGCGACTTCTTCTGGCTTTCCCCATCTGCCGAGTGGAATCTCCGCCATAAGTTGGGCTTCGATATTTATATTGGCTTCGACATCCGCATCGATCGGAGTAAAGATCGCTCCCGGCGCGATGTTGTTCACGGTTATTTGGTGGGGCGCCAGCTCTACGGCGATGGTTCGCATCAACATGCGAAGGCCGCCTTTGGCCGCGCAATACGGGGCGTTGGTCGGCATTGGCAAATCTTCGTGAACCGAGGAGATGTTGATGATTCGTCCGCCGCCGCCCTGGCGAATCATTGCTTTTGTGGCCGCTTGCGCGCACAGGAAAGGTCCGGTTAAATCAACGGCGATGACTTTCTGCCATAGCTCGAAGGGGAATTCTGGAAACGGATGTTTGTATTCCAGTCCGGCATTGTTCACCAGGATGTCCAAACGTCCGAACGATTCGATGGTCTTCCGAACCAGTTCATTTACCTGGCCAGGGTTCGAAACATCGGCGAGGACGGCGAGAGCCCGGCCCCCTGCTGCCTGAATGCCTTGAATAACGCCATTCGCGAGAGTTGGCTCGCCCACGTAATCAACAACTACCGTCGCGCCCTGAGTTGCCATCGCGGCGGCGATAGCTTTCCCAATTCCTGTTGCAGCGCCGGTGACGATGGCAACTCTATTTTGCAGTCTCATGGGTTGATTGGATTCCATCTCTCGTTCCTTCGAAGTGAATCAGTGACAAATTCTGAAAAGATTCTTGCAGCGAGAAAGAAGCGGTCTTCGCCGGCATTGCTGGAAACTAGCTGCTCATGGAGGCGCTTCGCTTGGCGGCGGAGGAAAACAGATACTCCATACGCACCCGCAAGCCGCGTTCTCTAACTTGGCTTGCCTTATCCGCCTGTTGCACATACTTGGCAAACTTTTTGCTAGTGGTAATGCCCTTGTCCTTCAATAGTTGGACAATACCGCCAATTCGCGAATCCAACACCTCGAGGTATGGAAGCAACTCTCGAAAACCTGTTCAGCGGGAGGAACGATCATTCTTTATCTCCTGGTCAGTAATTCCTGGTTTGTGGTGTGACCGCAATTGTAGCTCACGCGTTTGGAAACGACGGATACTCAATATAGAGAGTTTCCCGTAATCGGCATCAGGTTCGGTTAGTCATCACAAATGACACAACGGCAGCGAGCGTTATTGCATCTTGTAGTCATACATTTGGGAAGACGCTATTGACAATCATTTCGGAGACTTGCGGTGCTTTATAAGGTGACCGCACTCGAGTTCGTGAATTGCAAGATTTCAATCACAGGGAACTTAGCTTAGTCGGCTTCAAATCGAGAGGAGAAAAATGCTGAAACGTATTGTGATCGTGAACGCTTTAGTACTTCTTGTAACTCTATCGGCGGTCGCTTCTGATCGCGAAGATGACGTTAACCGCGTGAACAAAGCTGCCGAGGTCTTTCGGCAGATCATGGACACACCTGATAAAGGGATTCCGAATGAGCTTCTCGAATCCGCGAAATGTATCGCCATCATCCCAGGTGACAAGAAGTTTGCCTTTGTATTCGGCGGCAACTACGGACGCGGATTGGTAACTTGCCGTACCGGGCATGGTTGGAGCGCTCCTATATTTTTGGCGATAGAGGGCGGAAGCGTCGGCTACCAGATTGGCGGATCGTCCACCGATCTCGTTATGCTTTTTATGAATGACCATGCTTTGCAGAGTCTTCTCGGCGATAAATTCAAGCTGGGCGCCGAGGCGTCTGTCGCGGCAGGCCCTATAGGCCGCAAGGCGGCTGCGGGCACGGACATTAAGATGAACGCAGAGATCCTGACTTATTCCCGTTCCAAGGGTGTATTTGCGGGAGTCAGTTTGGACGGCGCTGTGGTGCAAGCGGACAAGGATGGGGATCGCGCCATGTACGGAGACAATGTCAACCGTCACGACATCATTGACGGCAAAGTTCCTGTTCCCGCGTCGGCGAACCTCTGCTGCGCGAAATAGGCAGATACGTTATGGAAGCAAAGGAAGCATCCTAAGCCTGATGTTGGGTTTTCTCGTTGATCGAATGGAACGCGTCGCTCCGAGCAGGGCGACGCGATTTCGTTTTCAGACGTAAAGCGTGATGAGAAGAAAGAGCCTCCTCTCGCGGAGGTATAGCTATGACCGGCCCCTTAATTTCGCTAGTTGGGCCGGACCACACGGTCCAAGTCGCCGGAGTTAAGCTTCTCGGCTTCAATGAAACGAATGGACGCAAGCTAGTCCTTACCGTTGTCTTTTTTTTAATCCTCTATTTACTTAGTAAGAGTCTGCGTTTCATCGCGAAAAAAGTTGGCGGGGCGCGCCAAAGCATCGCGTTCTGGACCCGCCAGGGGATTAGTCTTGTCACCTTTATTCTCGGCGTAGTCGGCTTCGTATCGGTGTGGTTCGATAATCCCGCGCGACTTGCAACCGGCGTAGGTTTGGTCGCGGCGGGCCTCGCATTTGCGCTCCAAAAAGTGATCACCAGTTTCGCAGGGTACTTCGTGATTCTGCGTGGCAAGACCTTTAACGTAGGCGACCGCATCAGCATGGGCAGTGTGCGTGGCGATGTCATCGCCCTCAACTTTATTCAGACCGTCATCATGGAAATGGGCGAGCCACCAGCTGTGCAGAGTGAGGATCCTGGCATGTGGGTTCGAAGCCGTCAATACTCCGGCCGCATCGTAACCATCTCAAACGCGCGCATCTTCGAAGAGCCGGTCTACAACTACAGCCGGGACTTCCCCTATATCTGGGAAGAAATGCACTTGCCAATCTCATATAAAGACGACCGGAATCGTGCCGAACAAATTATCCTGGAGGTTGTGGAGCGCAATACCAAGGACATCGCGAGTCTTGCAGAGCCGGAACTTGAGCGACTGAGACGATCTTTTTTTATCGAAGCCTCCGATATTCGCCCGCGGGTTTACCTGCGAATCACCGACAATTGGGTCGAGCTTTCAGTGCGTTTTCTATGCCGCACTCACGATATTCGGGGGCTGAAAGATCGGATTAGCCGGGAAATCCTTGCAGGATTTGAAGACGCGAATATCGGCATCGCTTCGAGCACTTACGACATTGTGGGCCTGCCGCCGATCAAGTTCGAAACCCCGGATAAGGAAGAAAAGAAGACTGGACCGTCCTCGGCAGCGGCTTAGAAGTTTCGCTGTTGCGGAAGAACTTTAAGGGTCTGCTGCTGATTGAGCACTTCGAACGAGGAAACCCCGCGTTCGTCTCGAAAGAATCGAAGGTCCGTAACTGCATCGCCGACCCTTAAGCCGCGAAGGTGGATTTCCGGCAACCATGCGGGTAAGTGCGGATCGACATACAACGTTTGGCTTGGAGCATCAGGTTGAATGCCAAGCATTGCTTGCATGATCTGGAAGGGGGCGGATGCGGACCACGCTTGGGGGAGTTCGCTTTCGGGTAAAGACCGGGGAAGGCGTGTTCATCATCGCGTTGATGCCCTGCGAAAACTTCCGGTAGCCTGCAATATTTAAACAAAGCGACGGATTCGAAGATAGCCTTGGCCACCCGATTCATGTCGTCGTACAACCCGCAGTGTGCCAGTGCCAGTACGAACATCCCCATTTTCAACCGGCCACACCGAGCCGCAAGTGGTACGAAAAAGGGTTAAAGGCCGGATGTTCCGACGAGAGCGTACGCACGCCCCACCCTGAGAACAAGTCGTCCTTCATTAGGCGCTTTGCCACGGCTTTCTTCAATGAATCATCCACAGTACCGTTGAGGAGACAGTGGCCAGAATCGGAGGCGATGGAACGAATTGGCCGGTTCTTTGAATCAATACCCATCGCCAGATAACCTTCGTCTGGCATCCAGAAGAAGTCGTTGAAGCGCTTCTTGAATTCGGCGGCTTCGGATTTTAGTTTCGCCGCCTCGGCATCTTCGCCTATGCTCTTGAGAACTTCCGCAAGTCCTACTTTTAGAGTTGTAAATGTATGATTGCATTTCGCAGGTGCCGAGCGGATCGGCTACCTGCGAGGACCCCCGGCGAGTCGAGCATCTGTTCCAGATGATGGTGCGCCAGCACTTTTTCCGCCCCGGGATGGTCGAATGCTCGGCGATCTCGGGCATCGAGCACGCCTGTTGGGACATCCTCGGAAAGTCGCTGGGGGTGCCGGTCTGGCAGTTGCTCGGCGGCAATGTCCGCGACGAGGTGCGGCTCTACGATCACCTCGGGGGTGGCGAGATGGATTCCGTCTACCACGCGCTCGGGCCCGAGCAGGCGCGCGAGAAGGCGCGCGAGTCCGTGGAGGCCGGATTTGACGCGATCAAGCTCGAGGTCGTGATCCCGCGGACCGCGCCGCTCGACGGAGCCGCCGTGCTGCGCCACGCCGACGCGGTGATGGCCGCGGCACGGGAGGCGGTGGGCGATGACGTCGAGCTGATGGTGGATATGCACGGGCGCTCCTCGCCGCAGATGGCGGTGCAGTACTTCCGGATGCTCGAGCCCTATCGCCCGTGGTTCTTCGAGGAGGCCTGCTCCTCCGATCAGCCCCGTGCGATGGCCGAGCTGGCGCGGCGCACCCCGATCCCGCTCGCCGCCGGCGAGCGTCTGGCGCTGCGACGGCCGTTTCATGAGCTGCTCGAGCTCGGCGCCGCGTCGGTCCTGCAGCCAGACCTGGTCCACTGCGGCGGGATCGGTGAGGCTCGGCGGATCGCCTCGGTCGCCGAGCTCTACGGAGCCGTCGTGGCCCCCCATTCCTCGACCGGCCCGATCGGCCACGCCGCGTCGCTGCACGTCGGCTTTGCGACGCCGAACTTCGTCATCCAGGAGACCTGGCGAGCCGACGTCCCCTGGCGCTTCGAGGTCCTTTCCGAGTCGCTCGAGCTCGCAAACGGCGTCGCCAAGCTACCTACCAAGCCCGGCCTCGGCGTCGAGGTCGACGAGCGCGAGGCCGCAAAGCACCCCTTCCGGCAGGAGCCGCTGATGCGTTACTTCCATCCGGACGGGGCCGTTGCGGACTGGTGAGCGCCGGATCACCATCCCCCGATCCACCCGCTCAGCAGGCCGTACGGCTCCCGCCGTGGCTCCTCGCCGGGCAGATGCCGCAGGAAGTCGAAGTCGCACCCTTCGTTGGCCTGTAGCACGTGGTCGGCGAATAGCCGCCCGAAGCCGCGGCGGTACTTCGGCTCCGCGGGCGGGGCCCCGGCCAGCCGCCGCGCCAGCTCGGCGGCGGGCACGTCGATGTCGAGCCGCCGGGCATCGAGATCGAGGATGATCGGGTCGCCGTCCTGGACGGCTCGCAGCGGCCCACCGACCGCTGACTCCGGCGAGACATGCAGCACCACGGTCCCGAACGCCGTCCCGCTCATCCGGGCATCCGAGATCCGCACCATGTCCGTGACTCCGGCTCGCAGCAGCTTCGACGGGATCGGGATCATCCCCCACTCCGGCATGCCCGGTGCTCCCTTCGGACCGGCGTTGCGCAGCACCAGCACCGACTGTGGACTCACCTCGAGCGCGGGATCGTCGATCCGCGCGGCGACGTCGTCGATGTCCTCGAACACGACCGCCGGCCCGCGATGGCGCAGCAGCTCACGAGAGGCCGCGCTGCGCTTGACGACCGCCCCGTCGGGCGCGAGGCTGCCGCGGACGATGGCAATCCCGCCCTCTGCTCCGAACGGCGCATCGAGCGTTGCGATCACGCGCCGGTCCAGTCCCTCGGCCTGCGCATACCCCTGCGCGAGCGTGTCACCGCTGACGGTCAGCGCCCTCTCCTGCAGGAGCGGCGCGAGCTCCTTCAGCACTGCCTGGATCCCGCCGGCGTGAAACAGCTGCTCTACGAGGTACTCGCCGGAGGGACGCACGTTGACGAGGATGGGGGTGCGTCGCGAGAGCTGGTCGAAGCGCTCGAGCGTCAGCGGTACCCCCGTGCGCCCGGCCAGCGCGAGCAGATGTATGACCGCGTTCGTGGATCCTCCGAGCGCCATCAGCAGCGTGATCGCGTTGTCAAACGCCTCCGCGGTCAGGACCTCGCTCGGTCTCGGACCGTCGCGCGCGATTTCGACCGCGCGTGCCCCGGTCGCCTCCGCGGCGCGGCGACGCCGCGCGTCGACAGCGGGGATCGAGGCGCTGCCCGGGAGGCACATCCCCAGCGCCTCGACCAGGGAGGTCATCGTCGAGGCCGTGCCCATCTCGTTGCAGTGTCCGTAGGAGGGGGTCGCCGCTGCCTCGAGCTCGTCGAACTCCTCCTCGCTCATCCTGCCGGCTCGGAACTCGTCGGCGTAGTGCCAGAGGTCGGTGCCGACGCCGAGCTCACGCCCGCGAAACACCGCCGGCTGCGAAGGACCGCCGGTCACCATGATCGCCGGAACGTCGGCGCTGGCGGCGCCCATCAATTGCGCGGGCACGGTCTTGTCACAACCGCCCAGCAGCACCACGGCGTCAAGCGGATAGGACCGGATGGACTCCTCGACGTCCATCGCCATGAGATTGCGGTACAGCATCGTCGTCGGCTTCATCAAGTTCTCGCCGAGCGAGATCGTCGGGAACTCGAGCGGGAGTCCGCCGGCGAGCAGCACGCCCCGCTTGATCGACTGCGCCAGCGAGCGGAAGTGCAGGTTGCAGTTCACGAGCTCCGACCAGGAGTTGCAGATACCCACCACCGGCCGTCCCGTTAGCGCGCTGCGCGAGATCCCCTCGGCCTGGATCGAGGAGCGGTGCAGGAACCCCGCGAGGTCGCGTGGACCGAACCAGCGCCCGCTGCGAAGGCCGGCATCGCGACCGGCAGTCATGACCCCCCGCACCAGTCGACCGCCAGCCGCACGAATGCATCGGCGAGCGTGTGGAGGTGCTCGATGAGCACGTACTCGTCCGGAGCGTGCGGGTTCTCGCCGCCGGGACCGCAGACGACCACCGGCGTGGGCGAGTGCTGGTCGAAGATGAACGCGTCGCACGCGAACGGCGCCGTCTGCGCCGGCGCCTGCGGGGTAGCGAGCGCGGAACGCATGGCCGCGACGATCGGCGCCCCTGGGTCGGCGTGGACCGCCGGCAGGAAACGCGTGCGCTGCTCCCAGTCGAGCGAGACGCCGCCCGGTGCGGCGCGCTCGACTGCATCGCGCAGCTCGGCCTCGAGCTGCTGGCGCGTGATGCCGGGCATGATCTCGGCCCAGAACTCGAGCAGCCCGGCGGTGGGCGAACCCTCCTCGGTACCCCACGGCAGCTCTTCGCCCGATCGAAGCAGGTACTGGTAGATCGGCGCGTCTCGTTTGCGCTCAGCGTCGGCGAGCGCGACCGCCACCCTGGCCACAGCCTGCAGCGCGCTCGGGCCGGCTCCGTCGCCGAAGTCCATTCCGCCCTTCTCGCTTCGAGCGTGCAGGCGGTATTGGATTCCGCCGCGGGTCGCGTGGCAGACGGCCAGCCCGGTCGGTTCGGGCAGCACCGCTCCGTCGGTGTTGTAGCCTCGCAGCCGGCAGGCGAGGGTCCCGTTCGCGCCGCCGAACTCCTCGTCGACGGTCGTCTCGACGAGCAGATCTCCCGCCAGCTTGCATCCGCATTCGACCAGGCACCGCAGCGCGTGCAGGTAGCAGCCGATGCCGCCCTTCATATCGAGCGATCCCCGCCCGTAGAGGCGGCCCTGATCGACCTCCCCGTCCCAGTAGCCGTGGACGCCCTGACCGAGGGCAGGGACAACGTCGACGTGACCGGAGAACAGCAGCGACCGACCGCCGCCCTGTCCCGGCAGGCGCCCGACGACGTTCGGGCGGCCGCCGTAGTCCCTCCCCGGCCACCAGGCCTCGTGATCGATGGCGCCCTCGACCTCGTCCGGGCGAAACACATCGGGCCCGAGCCCCAGGTTCTCCAGGTACCGGGCCACGAACTCCTGACATGGACCCTCCTCGCCGCGCGGAGGCCGGTTCTCGCTGGGGAACGAGACCAGTTCGCGCACGAGCTCGAGCAGGTCGGAGCGGTGCGCCTCGAGCCAGGACACCAGCGCGGGTGCCGCCACCTCAGCGCCCGGTCTGGGGGACGTAGGCGATGCAGTCGATCTCGACGAGGATCTCCGACAGTTCGCAGCCGATCGTGGTCCGTGTTGGCTTCGGTTCCTGGGTGAAGAACCGCTCGTACGCGGCGGTGAACTCGTCGAAGGACTCGATCGACGCCAGGTAGCAGTTGCAGCGCACGATGCTCTCCGCGGAGCCGCCGGCTGCCCGCACCAGCTCGACGACGTTCTCGAGGGTGAAGCGAGTCTGTTCGGCGACGGTCGCGCCCCGGACCGCGAGCGTCTGCGGGTCGAGCGGGCCCTGACCGGAGACGAACACGTAGTCACCGGCGACCAGCGCCGGCGTGTAGCCGCCGGTCCCGCTTGAAGCCCGGTCGGAATGGATGGCACGAAGGCGGCTCATGAAGCTACCACTGACCCTTACGCCGTGACCGACCCGTCGGCGGCGAGTCGCGAAACCGATTGCACGCCGCCGTAGACCGCCGCCGCGAGCTCGGTCTCGAGCGCCTCCCCCGGCGCCAGCCTGCGCGCGCGCCCCGCCTCGACCGCCTCAGCGAGCGGACTTGGATAGCCGGTCCACGGTTCCATGATCGCCTGGTAATAGCCGCGCCAGCCGCCGTACACGAGCCACAGCCAGATCACCGAGAACACCGACTCGTCGAACACCAGCCCGAACCCACGCCGTGCCGCGGTGTCGGTGCATGCCACCCAGCCGTCGTCGAGCTCGGTCAGGTAGTGCAGCGCGAAGTCGTCGGCCTCTGGTCCCAGCGCTTGCCGTACGTCCAGCTCGCCGAACATGGGCCAGTCATAGGAGTCGCCCTTGTTGCCGAGGATCCCGCCCCCATGCTCGTCGACCTCGGCCCGACGCGCGGGCACATCGAAGCGGTGCGCCGTGGAAATGGCTTGCACGGGATGGATCCCCCAGTTGAAGTCAAACGGCCGGTATCCGATGTTCTCGATCCGGTAGGCCAGCCGGATCACCGGCGAGCCCGCCTCGAGCATCAGCCGCCGCTGCCAGCGCGCCGTCGTGATCGGCGTCACGATCGAACAGACAACTTCGACTCGCTCGGCGGAGCAGCGCTCCAGCCGCCAGTCGGCGTGCTGTGTCCACAGCTCGCCCATGTGCGGGAGCTCGTCGCCATAGCGGTTCACCGACGGCACGCCGCCGGGCAGCACCTCGTCCCAGCCGCCGGCCCAGTGGTCGTCGAAGTTGGCATGCAGCGCGACGGTGTGCGGCGTCACCCGCGGCGAGTGCCACAACAGATCGTGGTCGCGCGCCTTGTCGATCAGCCGGAAGATCTTGGCGCCGAGCTCGGGCAGGACGTCGACCGCGACGTGCTCGTTCTCGATCCGCAGGCACTCGAGGCCGCGATATGCCCAGTGGGGATCAAAGCGGCAGCCCATCAGTAGCAGTCCGCGAGCAGCCCGCCGTCGACGACCAGCGGCTGGCCGGTCACGAACGAGGAATCATCGGACGCCAGGAACACCACGGCGCGGGCGATCTCCCGGGGCTGCGCGATTCGCCCCAGCGGGTACTCGGCCTCGACCTCGGCACGCAGCGCGGCCGGGTCCTCCGCGGTGCGGAAATACGCCGCCACGAGCGGCGTGTCGATGTCGCCCGGGCAGACGGCGTTGCAGCGGATGCCGTCGGCGCCGTAGCGGACAGCGGTGGCGCGGGTGATCCCGAGCACGCCGCCCTTGGCGGCGCAGTACGCCGCGAGGATGCCGTCGCCGACCAACCCGAGGATCGACGCGATGTTCACGATCGAGCCGCCGCCGGCGCCGCGCATCGCCCGGACCGCGTGCTTGCAGCCGAAGAACACGCCCTTCAGGTTCACCGCGAGGATCCGATCGAGCTGCTCCTCGGTGGTCTCGGCGAGCTCCTCCTCGATCTGGATCGCGGCGTTGTTGACCATCAGGTCGAGCTTGCCGAACCGCTGCAGCGCTTCGGCCACGAGCTCCTCGACGTCGCGCTCGTGGGAGACGTCGGCATGGCGGTAGAAGCCGATCCCGTCCATCGTCGCGGCACCGTCTTTGTCGTTGACGTCGCAGCCGAGCACCCGCACTCCCTCGCCGGCCAGCTCGCGCGCAAGCTGATGCCCAAGTCCGGAGCCGACCCCCGTGACGACAGCGCCGCGGCCTTGCAGCCGCCCGCTCAATAGGCCCCCTTCTCGAGCTCTTCCGGATCCTCATACCAGCGCACCCGATCGCCGACCCTGGCTCGCATCTTCCATTTGCCGGACTTGGGTGCCCGATCGATCGCCTGCTCTAGCCGCTGCACCCGCTCGCGAACCCTGTCCAACTCCGCCGGCGCCAAGTCCGGCGCCAGCTCCGGCACGTCCAGCTCCGAGCGGAGCCGCTCGAGATTGAGCTGAACCGTTCGATACAGGCCCCAGTCACGACCGCACAGCTCGCCGATCCAGGTCGCGTTGATGGCGTCATCGTCGTGGTCGGTGACCTCGTGCGTGAGCAGCAGCGAGTAGAGGTCGTTGGCGTCCTTCTTGTTGAGCTTGACGATCTGAAGCTTTGTCAGCACGAGCTCCGCCAGCGGCAGTGTCTGCGGCTCGAGCTCGAGCCGCTGCTCGAGCGGCAGCTGGTGGCACATCTCAAACGTGCCCACGAACACGTCGACCTGACGGCCGTGGGGCTCGTCGTAGAACAGCAGCCGCCGGGCTCCGTGCATCGCGTTGAACGTCTTGTTGGGCGTGTAGCCCTGCGTTGCCAGGAACTCGGACACCTTGCGGCCATCGCGCCTTGGCGTTGCGAGGTCGATGTCGCGGATCTCGCGACGAAACGCCGGATGCAGCCGCTGGCCCACGTGCAGCACGATCGCCATCCCGCCGAGCATCCGGACCCGCACCCCGGCGGCCCGAGCCGCGGCGAGCAGCCGCACCGCCTCATCGAACACGTCCGCCTGGATCAGGCCGTCTTGGTCGCTCACGCCGACTCTCGCAGTTCGAGCTCGACCGGAAGCACGACCTGCCGGCTGGTGGGCGCTCCTCCTCCGAGCACCTCGATCAGCGCCTCCCCGGCGGCGCGGCCGATGTCGTAGCCGGGGACGCGGACCGTGGTCAACGCCGGGTCGACGAACTGAGCGAAATCGAAGTCGTCGAAGCCCGTCACGGCAACGTCATCGGGGACCCTCAGCCCGCGCTCGCGGGCCGCTCTGATCGCGCCCAGCGCGAGCAGGTCGTTACCGCACATAATCGCGCTGGGCCGCTGCGCCCGGGACAGCAGCCGACCTGCCTGCTCGGCGCCGGATGTGGGCGTCCAGGTCCCGCCCGTAAGCACGACCGGCTCCAGGCCGGCGGCGTCGAGGGCGTCGCGGTAGCCAAGCATGCGTTGCTCGAGCATCGGCCACGGGACCGCCGTCGTCAGGAAGGCAATCCGCTCATGCCCGGCGGCGATCAGGTGCTCGGTGAGCCGCCGGGCGCCCTCGCGGTCGGCGGCCATCACGGTCAGCATCTGAGGATCGTTGGACGGCTCGAGCAGGATGAACGGAACGCCGAGCTCGACGAGCCTGTCGACGTACCACAACCGAAGCTGCGGCTGGCCGGACAGAAACAGGAACGCGCCGTCGGCTCGGTTCTCGAGCAACGGCCTGACCAGCGAGGGATCGGGCTGGTGGGGACGCGCCGCCCGGATCAGCAGCCCATATCCCCGATCGCGTGCCACATCGCCGATGCCGGCGATCACCAGGTCGGTCATGGGGTCGGCGAGAAAGCGATTGCCCTCGTCCAGCAGCAGGAAGCACAGCGTCTCTGTTCGCGCCGAGCGGAGTGTGCGCGCGGCGAGGTTGGGGTGGTATCCGAGCTCGCTCATCGCCCGCTCGACCCGGAGGCGCGTGTCTTCGCCCATCAGGTGATAGCGGCTGTTGATCAGATTCGAGACCGTCTGAACCGAGACATCGGCGCGCGCGGCCACATCGCGCATGGTCGGTCTACGCCTTCGCCCAGCGTTGGCTACGGTCATGGTGGCCCGTACTTGATCGATAAAGTCGGCAGTATAAGGCGCTGGTCCGGAGCCTAGAACACCGTAGAACACGAAGGAGGGCAGCAAGGTGCAGATGGACTCCAAGACGGCGGTCGTAACCGGCGCGGCCCGCGGCATCGGTCGTGCGGTAGCCGAACGGCTCGCGGCGGCGGGTGCCTACACGATCTGTGCCGACCTCGACGTCGATGAGTGCGAACGGGTGACGGTCGCGATCGGAAAGTCGGGAGGACGTGCCGAGGCCCACCGCTGCGACGTCTCCGATGCCGCCGAGGTCGAGCAGCTGATGGCGGCTGCAGAACACCGCGGGGGGCCGCACGCGCTGGTCTCAAACGCCGCGATCCAGTACGAGCAGACGATCGAGGACACGCCGCCGGAGGATTGGGATCGGGTGCTCGGCATCAACCTCAAGGGCGTGTACCTGTGTGCCCGGGCGGCGATCTCGCGCATGCGCCGGCTGGGGGGTGGCTCGATCGTCAACATGGCGTCGGTCAACGGCTTCTGGGTTGAGCCGCAACTCGGTGCCTATTGCGCGGCCAAGGGTGGCGTGATCAATTTGACTCGAGCGATCGCACTCGACTTCGGCAAGGATGGGATTCGCTGCAACTGCATCTGTCCCGGTTACATCGACACGGGGATGGCTCAGCGCTACTTCGAGGTTCAGCCCGATCCCCACGCCGCCCGCGTTGAGGCGGGACGGCTGCACGCGCTCGGACGGATCGGCCGTCCCGAGGAGGTCGCGGCGATGGCGCTGTTCCTGTGCTCGGATGAGTCATCGTTCTGTACCGCCCAGCCGTTCATCGTCGACGGTGGCCTCTCGGCGGGAGTGCCCGCAGCCTGACCCGCCGGAGCAGTGGGCTCGCTCGAAGAGCGGCGGATTCAGCCGAGAAGCTCCGGCGTCAACTCGCCGATCAATCGTCCAATCAGCGCCGCCCGACGAACCTTTTCCCGTGCCTGGAGGGCGGCGACAGCTTCGAGGTGCAGGCCGCTCGGATATACGGCGGTCGCGTTTCGCAGTCCCACCTTGACGTGTAGCGGCGCCGCAACCCGGATCACGTCGGGGACCAGATAGCTGCGGACGAACCCGCCCATGTCGTCGGGCACCTCGACGTAGACGTCGAGCGGCTTCTGCGTCGCGCCGCGGATCGCCGCCAGCATCCCCACCTCGAGGTCGGTGGCGACGTTGATCGTGTCGGCCCCCAGTCGGTCCAGCAGCGCCGCGGTCGCGGGGTTCGCGGCGCACAGGATCGCCGAGGTCTTGAAGATCAGCTCGCGCGGGAGCGCTCCCTCCTCGCGCAAGCGCGCGAGCACGTCGAGCACCCCGATGTCTCCCACCAGCACGCTGTGGATGCCGTGCGCGCAGGCCCGCCGCGTCTCGGCGACGCATGCCTCCACGGCCTCCGCTCCGCGCGCCACGCCCGCCGCGGCCTCGGTGACGACCGCCTGGCCGCCGGCGTCCCAGGCCCCGCGGGGGCCGAGGAACAGGCAGACCTCGACATCGTGTTGACGGCCGAGCGCGGCGAGCTCGTCGAGCTCGCCATCGGAGAGCATCATGATGCCGGAGCCCTGCGAGACGCGGTGAATCCGCAATCCCTCCTCGGCCGCTTGCTCGAGCACCGCGCGCAGCACCGCCGGCCCCTCGACGCTCGGGATCTCGAAGTGGTAACGGCGCCCGTCGGCGAAGCGGTGCGGTGACTCCGGCCATGGTCGCGCCGGCGGCTCCATACCCGCCGACCGCAACCAGCTGCCAAGCTCCTCGCGGCTCATCTCCGGTGCTCGTCTCCCAACACGATCACCAACTAGCCGGTCACGAACTGGTGGTTGACGCGATCGCCGCGGAGGTTCACGAGACAGCCGGAGATCCGTCCCGTGTGGTAGTCGCTGCCGGGGTTGACGCACAATGTGCGGCCGATGTGGGTCGCCCCGGGCGACTCGTGGATGTGGCCGTGGAGTGCGACCAGCGGCTGGTAGCGCTCGATCGCCTCGCGCACGGCCGAGGAGCCGACCGGGATCATGTGCGGCTGTCTGCCGATCAGGACCATGTTGAAGTCCTCGTCGAGCTCGGCGGCGGTGTCCAGGCGCGAGTCGCGCGGCGGCACGTGGATGTTCCAGACCGCGCTGGTCTGGTCTTCGATCTGATCGGCGAGCGACACGATCCGCTCATACAGCGCGTCCTCTTCGAGCTCCCGCGGCGAGTTCCACGGCGTGATGTTCGAGTAGCCCACCGAAAGCATCGGGTAGCCGTCGACGTCCACCACCTTCTCGTCGCAGCTCTCGACCACACCGGCGCTTTCGATCACCGCCTCGAGGCTCGAGGGATCGTCGTTGCCCGGCATCACAAAGCAGCGGATCTGGGTCCCGCTCAGCCGCTCCTCGGCGAGCCGCAACCAGCCCCGGAACGCCTCGAGCATCACGCCCTCAAACCAGCGCTCGCGCTGCTCCTCCTCCAGCGCGGAGATCCCGGCGACCTCCGCCGCCGTGGTGCGGTACGGGTACATGCCGTTGCCACGGATCCGGTTCTCGAGCTTCTCGACCTCGGCCTCGGTCTGCATCCGCTCGGTGCGCCCGTGAAACATGGCCGACCACTCACCGGCCTCACCTTGGACGATCGGGATGACCATCTTGCCGGTGATGTCACCGCCCATCACGAGCACCTTCGCCTTGTAGACCTTCGGGGCGTTGAGGAACTTCTTCCACAGCACCTCGGTGCCGTGGATGTCGGATGCGTAGTAGATGCGCAGGAGGGAGTCATCCTCCTGCGCCTCCGAACGTCGAAACAGCCGCACCCTACTCGGGCGGAATCTCGAGGTAGTTCAAGGCGATGTCGATTCCTTGGGTACGGCGCCACGCGCGGCCGGCAAAGTAGATGATCGCACCGACGATCAGCGCGCATGCGATCAGTGCCAGGCCGCCGTTGAGCGGCGAGGTGAATAGCTGTGAGCCGATGCTCTTGCCGGCGTTCGGGAGCCCGAGCAGCGGGTACTTGAGCCACAGCCAGCCGCCGAAAAGGCCGGCCGCGATCGACCCGATGCCGAAATACACCAGCAGCGGCAAACCGAGCACCTTGATGTTCGAGACCGACGCTTCGTACGCCGCCCTGCGCCGGAACGGGAACACGATCGCCGAGATCCCGACCATGATGAACGTCGGAAAGCCCACGATCGTCGACAGCGCCACGTACTTGAGGAAGCTCGACGCGTACGCCGCCAGGTACAGGAAGAAGATCGATGCCACCGCGATCAGGCCGAGCGAGAAGACCGGCGTGTGGGTGCGCTCGTTGACGGTCGCGATCCGCTCCGGGATCACCTGGTCAAACGCCCACGCGAACAGGGCGCGGACGGGCTGCACGATCTGCGTGTAGACGATCAGCGGTGCCCAGGCGATGAACGTCAGCCCGAGGAACGCGGTGAAGACGGCATTTGTCCCGATCGTCGCGACGAGCGTGATCCACCACGGGGCGTTGGGCAGCGTGTAGACCTTGGCGTTGCTCGAGATCCCGTTGACCGCCGTCAGGAACGGGAGGCCGACGGTCTTTTGCAGCAGCGCGACCATCAGCAGGATCGGGATGAACGTGAGCGCGAGGCCGCCGAGCATCGAGTACCAGTTCTTGCGTGTGCCCGCCTGGCGGATCTCGCCCGCGTAGTTCACCGAGTACCAGGTCCACACCCCGAACGCGATGAACGCCCCCGAGGCGATGATCGTGTTGTGCCAGCTCATCGCCGCATGCGTGTCGATTCCGGCGGTCTTCGCCTGCGCCATGAAGTAGCTAAAGGTGTCGGCATGGTGGGTGAACGGCTTCGCGTAGCTGTTGTAGTCGCCGATGAAGCCCGAGTGCGAGGTCACCAGCAGCGTGATCGCGGCCACGAGGAACCCGGCCATCGCGCTGACGAACAGCCAGAACTGGACGCGCATCAACAGCCGTGTCCCGCTCGCCATGATCCCCGCCAGGATCGCCACCTCGACGAACCCGATCAGCATGTTCCACGGGTGGTTGGTAACCGTGACGCCGGCGTTCTGGAGCCAGTGCGAGTCGACGGAGACCCCGAACATGGTCAGCATCGGGCCGATGCAGATCTTGGCGGTGAACACCCCCCAATAGCCCATCGCCAGCATCGCGGAGGTGCCGATCAGGAGGCTCGAACCGATCGCCAGGGCGGGGTGCAGCGACCTCGAGATCAGGATGTAGTCCCCGCCCGAGCGAGGCATGATCTGCGACAGGAGGCCGAACGCTCCCGAGATCAGGAACGCGCAGGCGATCGTGATCAGAATCCCGACGTAGAGGTTGACGCCGGTGAACGTCGACAGGACCCAGAACACCGACAGCGCCATCACCAGCCCCGGGCAAGCCGGCAGCACGTTGAAGATGACCGCATCGCGGACCTTGATGTCCCGCACGAACCCAGTCGCCCGGCGGGCGAAATGCGTCTGCGCGATCGGCGGCGGTGCTACCCCTTCAGCCATCGCAACACTCTCCTCGAGGGGGAACTTGACCGTTCAAGGTGAACACTTGTTGATCGTTCAAGCGGGAGTATCCAACCTCCGCTGCGGGCTTGTCAAGACGACCATGAGATTCTCGGCTGCGGGCTTGTCAAGACGACCATGAGATTCTCGGCTGCGGGCTTGTCAAGACGACCATGAGATTCTCGGCTGCGGGCCTTTCAAGACGACCATGAGATTCTCGACGGACTCGTCGTCCCCCGACGGAGCTAGCCGCCGAACGCGCGCGGCGGACGACCGACAACGCCCGGTCGGCATACGAACAGCGCGCCTGCGTCCGGCTCGTCAGCCAGCTCCTCCGGCGACAGCCCTTCGCGCGCGGAGGTCGCGAACAGGCTGTCGAGAGCCCGACCACCGAACCCGGGACACGTGATGTTGCTCGTCGGCAGCGAGACGCTCCCTGCCGGTGACCCGTCCGGCGCGAAGCGACGGACGGCCGCGCCACCCCAGCAGGCCACCCACACCCCGCCCTCGGCGTCGATCGTCAGTCCGTCGGGCAGCACCTCGCCGTCGTCCACGGCGGCGAATGGGCGACGATTGGCGATCGACCCCGCGTCGACGTCGAAGTCGAACACGTCCACGCGCCGCTCCATCGTGTCGATGTAATACATGAGCCGGTCGTCGGGGCTCCAGTCGATCCCGTTGGACTCGCTGACGCCGTCGAGGACGCGGGTCACGGTCAGGTCCGGATCGAGCCTGTACAGGGCCCCCGCCCCGGGCTCCGCGTGGAGGCCCATGGTCCCGGCCCAAAGGCATCCGGCTGCGTCGCACTTGCCGTCGTTCATTCGGAGCGTCACGGCTCCCTGCGGGAACTCGATGATCTGCTCGAACGCACCCTCGCCGTCCAGGAACCCGAACCCGTGGTCGATGGCGAGCACAAGTCCACCGGTCTGCCGCGGGATCGCGACGCCGGGCATCCCCGGAACCTGGACCTGGCGGTCGTCGCCGGTTGCGGGGTCAAACCAATGCACGGTTTCACCGAGGATGTCGACCCAGATCAGCCTCGAGGTCGCGACGTCCCAGACGGGCCCCTCGGCGAGCTGCGCGCCGGCGCGGAGCGCCACGTCGACGGGGATCGCTTCCTGCACCACGGCGCCTACGCGTCGGCGATCGGGCCGGGCGTACTCGTCGTGCCCCTCATGGGCGCATGTATATCGTTCCACGGGAGATGCCGCAATTCCAGGCCTCGGGTGCCCGGCGCGCCGGTCTCGCGGCCGTCCGCGGCGGTGGGTCGCCGCTCGGCGAGCCGCTCGAGACCGGCATCGGGATCGACGCCGTCGAGACACCCTGTCTAGTGCTCGACCTCGACCGGCTCGACGCCAACATCGAGCGGATGGCGCAACTCGTCGCCGCTGCCGGCGTTCGGCTGCGACCGCATGCCAAGACCCACAAACTGATCGAAGTGGCCCGGCGCCAGCTCGCCGCGGGTGCTTCCGGCCTGACCGTGGCAAAGCTCGGCGAGGCGGAGCTGCTGGTCGATCACGACATCGGCGACGTCCTGATCGCCTATCCGGTGTGGGGTGCGCGCAAGTGGGAACGCCTCTGCCGGCTCACCGAACGAGCCGAGATCCGCGTCGCCGCCGATTCGTACGAGGTGTTCGAGGGCATCTCGACCGCGGCCGCCGCGCGAGGCATGTCGATCCCGGTGCGAATCGAGGTGGACACGGGCTTCGGCCGCTGCGGGGTGCAGAGCGCGGATCAGGCAAGGGCGCTGGCCGCGCGGCTGTCGAGGCTCAGCGGGGTGCGACTCGTGGGCGTGATGAGCTTCGCCGGGCAGACCTATTCGGCCCGAGGAGAGCAGATTCGGGCAGCCGCGGCGGCCGATGCCGCGCAGCTTGTCGAGCTGGCCACGGAGCTGCGGGCGGATGGGTTCGAGGTGCCGGAGATCAGCGTCGGCAGCACGCCGAGCGCGACTCATGTCGACGCGCTCAACGGGATCACCGAGATCAGGCCCGGGACGTACGTGTTCTCCGATCGTGACCAGGTCGAGCTGGGGTGGGGAACGCTCGATGGCTGCGCGCTGACCGTAGTGGCAACCGTGGTCAGCCGCCCGACGGCGACCCGGGCGGTGATCGACGCCGGCACGAAGACGCTCAGCTCGGACCGGGCGACCACGGTCGAGGGGTGGGGGTTGATCCGCGGTCGGCCCGACTGGAAGATCGTGTCGCTCAACGAGGAACACGGGATCCTGGAGCTGCCCTCGGGCGAGGGTCCGATTGGAACCCAGGTCGAGATCGTGCCGAACCACGCGTGCGGGACGCTCAACATGCACGACTGGGTTGCCGCCGGTCGCGAGGGTGTGGTCGCGGAGTGGTGGCCGGTCGAAGGCCGCGGCCTGGTCCGCTGAGCTCCTGGCGGCCTGGTCCGCCGAGCTCTCCGCGGCCTAGTCCGCTGAGCTCTCGGCGGCCTGGTCCGCTGAGCTCTCGGCGGCCTGGTCCACTGAGCCCTTGACCCGCCGCGGTTGCCGGGCTAACGTCCTACTTGAACGATCAAGAGGAGGGTGGGCAGTGGACACAGAGCAGGTTGGGGCGCGCGACCTCAGCCGCCTCGAGCGGCTCGCGAAGCTATATCCCGCCGTCGTCTCGGACTGCCTGGACCGGATGGGCTACCGGCGGCAGGTGATGAGGCCGAACATCCGGCCCCTGTATCCGGAGGCGCGAATCGCCGGGTTCGCGATGACGGTGCGCTGCATCGAGATCGACGAACTGCCGCCCAGCGAGGACGACTATTACAAGGGCGAGCTGCAAGCGGTCGATTCGCTCAAGCCGGGCGACGTGATGATCGTCTCCACCTGCGATGGCTCCTACTGGGGCGAGCTCCTGGCGACCGCCTCCCGCTACCGCGGCGCGGTCGGAATCGTCGCTGACGCGTACACGCGCGACACCGAGCGGCTGATCGAGATGCAGTTTCCGACCTTCGTCGCCGGCATCTCCGCGGTCGACTCGCTCGGGCGAATCGACGTCGCCGAGGTTGGCGTGGCGATCGAGTGCGGGGGTGTCTTGGTGAACCCCGACGATCTCGTGCTCGCCGATTACGACGGGGTCGTGGTGGTCCCTTCCGAGGTCGCCGAGGAGGCGATCTCCCGGGCAGAGGAAAAGGTTTCGGGTGAGAACCTTGTCCGGGAGAAGCTGGCCGAGGGCATGCCTGTATGGGAGGCGTTCCGCACCTACGGGGTGATTTAGGCGGCGCGCAGGAAGGTGCTCGCCCGGCGCCCCTTTCCGCGGCCGGCGTTCGCGGGGCTGACCGATGTCGAGCTGTTGGACGGACCGCTGACTACGGCTCGATCCCGGCTTCAACGCGATGCAGGGCGAGGTCGAGCAGGTCCTCCTGCAGGCCGTTGTTGTACAGCGGGCTGAGGCCGGGACGCGTCAGGACCTGATGCAGCAGCGCGACGCTGGCCGGATGGATGCTTTTCCCGTCATCTTCAAACGCGTCGGCGAGCTTCAACAACCGCTCGCGGCGCGGCCGCACGCGAGCGTCGAGCGGGCGGACGTGGGTCGACGGCGGAGGCTCTTGACCGTCGGCGACCGCGACGAGCCCGCGGAGCCACTTACCAAGCCGGTGCCGTCTTGTCGCGGTGGCGAACCGAGTCGCCTGACCGCGGACGGCCTCAATCGAATAGGCGCCGCGGTCGGGAAGAAGCATCACCAGCAGTTCGTGACGGCGCCAGATCGAGCGGCTCGACAAGAGCAACATGGCCACGGCCGCGGCGACGAGCGCCACCGCCAGCCGCGTATCGATTACCAGCGCGATCGCCGCCCCGACGAGACTCAGCGCGCAGGCGACCACGAAGTCGCGCCCCTGAGCCCGCAGCGCGCCGAGCTTCAGCTCCGCCTCTCGCGAGCTCGGCAAGCCGCGGTCGAGGACCGACTTCAGTTCCGGCACGGACCAAGTATGACCTCGTCCCGCACGTATTCTTGGTCTAGACGGATGCGTTTGCGCATGATCCGGGTCGGTGACGGTGACGAGCCCGTGCAGTCGCCATTGAAGTTGACGCTGTGATGGTCGACGTTGGCGTCAATCCCGCGCTCGCCGACCGCGTGCTCGCCACGATAGATGCCGGTCGCGACGAGATCACCGCCGCGATTTCCGACGCCGTCAGGATCCAGAGCGTCAACCCTCGCTATCCGGGCCAGGTCTACGACGATGTCGTGGGCGGCGAGGGCGAGGTGTCGCGCTTCGTCGCCGAGATCTACCGTCTCGCCGGCGCCGAGGTGGATCTGTTCTCGCTCGAGCCCGGGCGTGACAACGCCGTCGGCGTACGTCATGGTCGCGGCGGCGGACGCTCGCTCATCTACAACGGTCACGTGGACGTGGTTCCGCCCGGGAACCCGGACAACTGGCGCAGCGGGGAGCCATTCTCGGGCCGCGTCGACGGTGAGCGGATCTGGGGCCGCGGATCGACCGACATGAAGTCCGGCTTGCTCGCGCAGGCATTCGGGGCCGTGGCCCTTCAGCGGTGCGGCGTCGAGCTCTGCGGCGATTTGATCCTGGAAGCTGTGGTCGGTGAGGAATGCATGAACAACGACGTCGGGGTGAGCGCGACCGTGGGGCGCGGCTACACGGCCGATGCCGCCGTCGTGGCGGAGCCCTCCACGGGCGTCCAGCCGCTTACGGTGATGCCGGCCAGCCCCGGCCAGCTCTGGTTCTCACTCGAGGTCTCGGGCAAGGTGACGCACGCGGCGAACCGCGGCCGGAGCCTCTACCCCGACGGCGGCGAGGAGCCGGCGGGAATCAGCGCGATCGACAAGGGCTTCCTGCTCTATGAGGGGCTGCGGCGACTCGAGCACGAGTGGGGCTTCTCGAAGCGCCACCCCCTGTACCCTCCCGGCCAGTTCACGATCATGCCGGGGATCGTCGTGGGCGGAACGAGCGGCGTGCAATTTCCGCTTTTCGTCCCGGAGTACATGCGCTCCGAGTACCTCGTCTGGTACCCGCCGGACGCCCAGCCCGAGGAGGTGATGCGGGAGATCGAGCGTCACGTCGCCGAGGTCGCGGCGACGGATCCATGGTTGCGGGCGCAGCCGCCGACGATCGAGTGGAGACTGCACTGGCCGGCCAACGCCCCTGCAGCGGATGCGATCACCGCGGCCGCATGCGCAGCACAGGAGCAGGCTGCCCGGGGATCTCCGTTCGCAGGACCGGCGCGCGTTGCCGGCTTTCCCGCCGTCGACGACGGGACCTGGCTCACCCTCGGCGGTATTCCGGCGATCACCTATGGGCCGGGCGACCTCGCCGTCGCTCACGCCGACGACGAGTTCGTGTGGATCGACCAGGTCATGTGCGCGACCAAGGCGTTCGCGCTGCTTGCGATGCACTGGTGCGGCGTCGCATCATGACGCGCGCGATCGATCCCCTGTGGAACGGCCGTCCGAAGACTTACGGCGCGATGACCGCGCTGCTTCCGCGGCCGGACGCCGAGGCCGCCTGCGAGACCGGGGTGATGTCCGCCAGGTAGGCGAGCACGCGCTCGAGCGGCTCGACGTCCCCGAATTTGGCGTCGATGTCGAATAGGTTCCACTCGACCACCCCCGGTACGCGGTCCCCGACCGCTTCGCGCACAACGATCGGACGGAACCCCTCGGCGATCGCGTCCTCGGTCGTGTGACGCACACATCCGGCCATTGTCACCCCGGTGATGATCACGGTGTCAACGCCACCGGCCTTGAGGTAACCGGAAAGGTAAGTCCCATGGAAGGCACTGGCGCGCTTTTTCACCATCACCTGCTCATCGGCGAGGGGGGCAATTCGCTCGTCGATGGCCACTGCCTCGGATCCAAGTTGCAATTGCTCGACGGGGATCTTGCAGTGCCAGATTCCCATGTCGGTGTTCGGACCGCTGGTCACGGCGTACGCGGTCGTCGTGTAGACGATTGGGATGCCCTTCGCGCGACCGGCCTCGTTGAGCCGCTGGACGGTGGGGATGATGACGTCCATCCCGTCGCAGCTGAAGGCATGGCCGGGGCGCGTCCAAGCATTGGCAAGATCGATGTGGATCAGCGCGGGGTGCCGCCCGAAGCCGACGCGGCGTTGGAAGCCGCGGTTCTGGTAGATATCGGAATCGGCGGAGAAGATTCTCTTCAGGGCCGTCTCGATCTCGGCTCGCACAATGAACCTCCCTCTCGTTCTACCCCGCCGACGCTAGCAGGATGGCACACGCCGCACACATCGGTATACCGACGTCTGATAGAACTCTTCCCCGAGCGTGAGACGCGTGCCGCGCGTGCGCGGGATGGGAGAAACAGACGATGCTTGACTTCGGGGTGACCTTCCTGCCGGATCCGCCTGCGCAGGTATTCGTGGACCGGATCGTGCGCGCGGAGCAACTCGGGTTCCGCTACGGCTGGACGTATGACTCCCATATCCTCTGGGAGGAGGGTTACGTCTTCCTGACGCTCGCGGCGGCCGCCACATCGAAGATCAAGCTCGGACATTGCGTCACAAACCCGGGCATCCGCGACCCAACCGTCACCGCCAGTGCGTACGCGACGCTCCAGGAGGTCAGCGCCGGGCGGATGGTCATGGGGATCGGACGGGGTGACTCGTCGCGCCGTGTGGTTGGGCTCGAGCCGGTGCCGGTCAAGCAGTTCGAGCAGGCCCTCGAGATGATCAAGGAGCTGATGAACGGCCGACCGGTGCACTGGAACGACCGCGACCTTCAGCTCGCGTGGGCCGAAGGCCACGCCGAGATCCCGATGTACGTGGCCGGCTACGGACCCCGGGCGCTGCGCGTGGCGGGGCGGGTCGGCGATGGCGTGGTGATCCAACTCGCCGACCCGGAGATCACCCGCTGGATCATCGAGCGGGCCCGCGCGGCGGCGATCGAGGCCGGCCGGGATGCCGATGCCCTGGCGCCGATAGTGTGCGCGCCGGCCGTTGTCGATGCCGATCTGCCTCGCTGGCGTGACGAGACGCGCTGGTTCCCTGCGATGGTTTCCAATCACGTCAAAGACCTGATCGCCCGGTACGGCACCGACGGCGAGATTCCCAAGGCGCTAACCGACTTCGCACAGGCCGTCAAGGAGTATGACTACAGCGAGCACAGCCAGGTGGGCGCGGAGCACGGCAAGTACATCAGCGACGAGGTCGTCGATCGCTTCTGCCTGCTGGGCGAGGCCGATCAGCACATCGCGCGTCTGCGCGAGCTGGAGGAGATCGGCGTGCGCCAAGTCAACCTCTACGTGATGACGTCCTCGATCGACGACACGCTGGAGCGCTACGGACAGGACATCATCCCGCAGTTCGAGCCCGTGACGGTGGGCTGACGGATCCGCCGATCCGAGACCACCCGATGGATGTCGTCGCGGCGTGTGATCAGCACGTAGATTCGCTGGGGGTCAGCTGATTTCGGGCATGCCGCGTCCCTAATCCTCCAGGATCCCGACCGCCCGCACGGGCGATCCGTACGCGGTTTCGAGCCGGAGCGGGAAGCCGTAGAAGTCGAGGCGGCGGCCGGCCACTGCGGCCAGGTTGTTGAGGTTCTCGTAGTGCGTGATCCGCTGTTGGGCGCAGGCACGGTGGGTGCGGTAGTCGTCGTACTCGTACACGAGATCGGGGCTGATCGTCTCCACGCCGAAGATCTTCACGCCCTGGTGGGCCATCCATTGCACGGTCTCCGGCCCCACGCCGCTGAAGCCGTCGAGGAACGCCGGCGTGCCCTGCGTTTGGTTGTAGTGGTCTGTGCAGAACAGGAGGATGTCCCCCGACTGGAGCGCCGCGTCCGCCTTGCCGAGCGCGTCCTCTACCTCGGCGGGCGTGACGAGATGGCCCTTTCCCCCGTATGCGCGCACGTCGATGCATACCGCCGGGCCGCAGAAGGTGTCGAGTGGCATCTCGGCGATCGCCTCCGCGCCGGGGGTGCGGTCGTAATGGCCGAAGGCGTCCACGTGCGTGGCGGCGTGATTTGAAGTGATGATCAGCTCGGCGTTGAACGATGGCTGATCGGGGGCGTAGTCGGCGTGGATCAGCTCGCGCACGATCTGGGGCGGGTTAAAGAACGGGTGCACCTGGGTGGTACGGGTCAGCGGCTGGCTTAGGTCGACGATTCGGCGAGGCACTGGTGCTCCTTGATCGATTAGGCGGCTCCCGCGCAGACCCTATAACGCGCTGATCGCGACCGCACTCATTGGTGTACGCTCGCATGCGATGTGGCACAAGGCGTTTGGAGAGGGACCGCCGATTGTGCTGCTGCACGGGGCGACGGGCAGCCCCGAGAGCTACTGGGCGCCGCAGATCCCGGTCCTGTCTCAGCGCTTCAAGGTGCTCCTCATGCAGTACCCCGGCTACGGCGCCGAGGGAGATGACCAGCAGGAGTTCTCGATCCCGAACACGGCTCGGGCCCTGAACGAGCTGCTCGACGAACTCGAGCTCGCGCGGGTCAGCCTCGTGGGGCTGTCGCTGGGCGGTGCCGTCTCGCTCCAGTTCGCGCTCGATTATCCGCAGCGAGTGCGGCGGCTGGTGCTCGCCGACACGCTCAGCGGCGTCCGTACCGAGCGCTTCCGGCGCTTCCTCGAGTATGCGCTGATCGGCGCGATCGAGCACGGCGGTCCCGACCTGATGTACGACATCAACGCTATCTTCGCCTTCTCCGAGCGCTATCTCCAGGAGAGCCGGGACGAGCTAGATGCCGTCAAGACCGGCTGGCGAGCGATCGACGTCCCGCGCTACACGGCGATGCTGCGCTCGATCCTCGACTGGTCGGTCGACGACCGCCTGCACGAGATCCAAGCGCCAACGCTCGTGGTTTGGGGCAGCGAGGACATCGAGCTGCCACGCACATACTCCGAACGGATCGCCAGCACGCTGCCGCACGCGGTGATGACGGTGATCGAAGGTGCGGGACACAAGTCGTGTGCCGACCTTCCCGATCAGTTCAACAAGGCCGTGCTCGCGTTCCTGCTCGACGGCGAGCCCGAAACCCCCGCGACGGACGTCGCCACGGCGCAGACCGCGCGCGTCTGAGCCGATGAGCGCCAACCCGCGGATCGACCGCGAACGCAGCGCCGAGCGCATCCGCCGCGACGTCGAGACGCTGGCCGGCCCGGACTACACGCTGTCCTCGGATGTGATTCGCCGCTACGCCTACACCGACGTTTACCGAGCCACGCTCGACTACTTCACGCGCGCGTGGGAGGAGCTCGGATTCACGGTGAGCGAGGATCCGATCGGCAATTTCGTCGCCCGCAACCGACCGCCGGGAGAGCCGGTGTTCGGGATCGGGTCCCACTGCGACTCCAACCGCAACGGCGGCAAGTGGGACGGCACGCTCGGAGTGGTCAGCGCGCTCGAGATCTGCCGGTGCAGCGCAGAGCTGGGGCTTGATTTGCCCCTGCAGGCGATCTCGTTCCTGGAGGAGGAGGGTTCGGGGTTCGGGCAGATGGTGCTCGGCAGCCGAATCATGGCGGGACGGGTGGACGAGCGGGACCTGCGCGAGCGGATTCGCGCGATCGACGACGGCCGCTCGTTCTGGGAACACGCCCAAGCGGCCGGCTACGAGCCGGCGCACTGGGGCGAGTGCGCCCGCGTCCTCGACGATCTCTCCGGCTGGATCGAGCTCCACATCGAGCAGGGACGGGTCCTGCAGGATTCCCGCCGCCGGCTCGGCATCGTCAGCGCGATCGCCGGCTACGTTCATGGCGACGTCGTGATCGACGGGCGCGCCGATCACGCGGGCGCGACGCCGATGGACATGCGCTGCGACAGCGCGGTGATAGCCGCGCAGACGATCCTCGAGCTCGAACGCCTGGCGCGCGCCGCCGGCGCCGGGACGGTCGGCACGGTCGGTGAGATCGAGGCGTCGCCCGGTTTGATCAACGCGATCCCCGGCCGCACCCGGATCTCGCTCGACGTGCGCGGTCCGGATGACGCCGCCGTGCACGGTGTGGTCGCGGAGATCGAGGCGTTCGCGCAGCACGCCGCCGCCGAGCGCGGGATGACCGCCGCGTACGCGCAGCGCCAGAGCGTGCCCGCGACGCGCATGGACGAGCGCATCGTCGCGATGCTGGAGCAGGCCGCGGCGGCGTCGGGGGAGCCGTTCATGACGATGATCTCCGGAGCGGCGCACGACACGATGTGCGTGGCCGACCGGGCTCCGACGGCGATGGTGTTCGTGCCCTGCCGTGACGGCCTCAGCCACACGCCGGACGAGGACGCCGACCCGGCCGATGCCGCGCTCGGCGTCGAGGCGATCCTCGGCTCGATTCACGCGCTGGTCGCGCCTGCGGCGACCGCCACCTGAGCCTAGGGCCGTGCGGAGCCGACCTCGCCCCCGGCGGGCCGGCGCCGCTGCACATCCTCGGTGGCGTCGAACAGCGCCTGCGCCGCCGACAAGACTCGCCATTCGCCGCGAGGCGGCCCGGTCAGCTGGACGGCGGTGGGGACGCCCAGGCCGTCGAACCCTGCCCGAACGGTGCATGCGGGCAGGCCAACCAGGTCCTGCGGCACCGTGTAGCTCATAACCAGCTCGCGAAAGTCGATCTCCTCCCCGAGGTGCTCCACTCGCTCCTCTCCGATCCTCGACGGGGGCGCGGCGCTCACCGGCGTCACCAGCAGGTCGACCTGATCGAAGACGCGCTGGAAGCCCGCGCGCAGCAGTTCGCGCCAGGCGGTGCTCTGGAGGTACTGGGGCAGCGTCATCGTCTGCGCCAACTCGAGCCGGTCCAGGACGTCGTGGCCGTACTCGCCCCGACGCGCCGGAAACAACCCAGCCTGCTGGTGGGTGAACAGCGCCTCGCATCGCTGGATCACGCCGAAGTTCGAGTACGCGCCGATCGCCTCGGGCAGCGCCACCTCGATCAGCTCGGCACCGCGCGCTCGGGCGGCCTCGCAGGCGGCCTCAAACGCGGCCTGGATCTCGGGCGCCGGCGCGACGGCGTGAAGGTCCGGACAGACGCCGATGCGCACGCGTTCGAGCGTCGGTTCCCGCTCGACCTCGCCCCCATTGTCGTCAGCGAGCACTCCGAACAGACGCGCGGCGTCTGCCGGCGTCCGCGCCATGGGACCGGGATGATCGAGCGAGCGCGCGAGCGGAAAGATGCCGGCGGTGCTGATCCGCCCGTAGGTTGGCTTCAGGCCGACGGTTCCGCAGAAGTTCGACGGAACGCGGACCGAGCCACCTGTGTCGCTGCCCAGCGCGAGCGGCACCAGCCCGGCCGCCAGCGCGACCGCCGATCCGCCGCTCGAGCCGCCCGAGATGCGATCCAGCGCCCAGGGGTTGCGACTGGTGCCCATCAGCTCGTTGACCGACGTGATCCCCCAGGCGAACTCGTGGGTCTGGGTCTTGCCGATCAGGATTGCCCCGGCGTCCCGGGCCCGCCGCACCGCCGCGGCGTCGGTCGTAGGCACGTGGTCGGCGAACATCGGCGAGCCGTAGGCGGTTCGCACTCCGGCGGTGTCGTACAGGTCCTTGGCGGCGATCGGTACGCCGGACAGCGGACCGGCCGCCTCAGCGCGACGGTAGGCCGAGTCCGCGGCGCGCGCCTCTTGACGAGCGCGATCCAGGCAGAGCGTCGTGAACGCCATCAGCGTCGGATTGTGCTGGTCGATCCGCGCGGCGAGCGAGTCAAGCACCTCGACCGGCGAGATCGCACGCGAGCGGTACCCGTCGAGCAGCTCTCCGGCACTCAGGAAGGTCAGCTCCTCCACGACGTGATTATGTCCCCGGCGGTCGGAGAACGTGGGTTCCGTGCTCGATCGTCCCCGTGCGCGGTCTCGCCAACCTCTCAGCTCTGGTTCACTCCGTATATTGCTACCGCGCGTTACTTGAGGGGGTTGGTACCCGCCATCCAGATGATCACGCGGGTGAACCTGCCGTCCGCACCGATGTCGAAGAAGTTGCAGTTGTGCATGTCGTTGCGACTGCCGTCGGTGAGCTCGCCGACGTAGCTCTGCTCGGTCGCCACCTTCCCCGCGGCCTCCTCGATGACGATGTTCTTGATCTCGTGGAAGATCGAGTTCGAACTGGCGAAGAAGTCGGTGAACATCCTCCGGATCTCACTGGCCCCGTCAAAGGTGACATGGTCGGTCTGCACCGTCAGCGTCGCATCCTCCGCGAAGTGCGACACCACGGCGTCCATGTCCTGCGCATCGACGGCCTTGAAGTAGCTGGCGGGTAGCGCGGCAAGCTGGTCGCGAGTGAGTTCAGTGCTCTGGGTGGCCATGCTTAGACCTCCTGGTCTTAGGGTTCGTACCGTCTGCGTTGCCGAGTGCGAGCGAGTGTCCGATCAGCCGACCTTCGAGGCCGGCGCGCGGACGCCCATCATGTCGCCGGCTTCCGCGAGCGCGGCGGCCAGCCCGTCGACCATCTCCTCGAGCTGCTGGGCGGTGGAAATCAGCGGCGGCGCCACCTGGACGACGCTGTCGCCGCGGTCGTCCGGCCGCGCGATCATGCCGGCCTCCATCAGCCGCCGCGGCAGGAAACCGCGCAGCAGGCGCTCCCGCTCCTCGGCGTCAAAGCGCCGGTTGTGTTCGTCGGCGACCAGCTCCACGGCCCAGAAGAAACCGGCCCCGCGCACGTCACCGACGATCGGCAGCGCCGCGAGCTCTCGCAGCCGGTCCTCCAGATGGCCCTCCAGCGACCGCACGTTGTCGAAGACGCGGTCTCGCTCGAAGATCTCGAGGTTCTTGAGCGAGATCGCGGCCGACAGCGGGTGCCCGGCAAAGGTGATGCCGTGCACGAGGCTGCGCTTGGGGTCCTCGTAGAGTGGAACCGCCACCCGGTCTGAGACGAACACCGCTCCCATCGGGGCGTAGGCCGAGGTGATCCCCTTCGCCGTGGTGATCAGATCCGGGCTGGCGCCGACGCGGGTGGAGCCGAACCACTCGCCCAGGCGGCCGAAGGCGGTGATCACCTCGTCCGCCACGAGCAGAAAGCCGTACCTGTCGGCAAGCGCGCGCAATCCCGGCCAGTAGCCGTCCGGCGGCACGAAGCAACCGCCGGCGTTCTGGACCGGCTCGGCGATGAACAGCGAGATCGTCTCCGGCCCTTCTTCGAGGACCACCGCCTCGATCTCGTCCAGCAGCGCTTTGGCGAATGCCGCGTCGTCGCCAACGACGCCGGCGAAGCGCGGCTCCTCGGCCAGACGGAACCGGTTGGTCGGCGAGACGTGGCGCGTTGTGATTGCAGGCTCCCCGAACGGGGCCTTGTAGGCATCGACGCCGGTCAGCGCCAACGCGCCCAAGGTCGCGCCGTGGTAGGCCACGCGTCGAGCGATCGCCTTGGTGCGCCGTTCGCCGCCGGTGGCGACGTGGTGCAGGCGGGCGATCTTCCAGGCGGATTCGACGGACTCCGCGCCGCCGCCGGTGAAGAACACGTGACCCAATCCCGCAGGCGCGAGGCCGGCGAGGCGCTCCGCCAGCTCGACCGCGGTCGGGTGCGCCATGCCCCAGGTCGTGGCGAACGGCAGCTTGGCCATCTGCGCCACCGCCGCGGCGGCCAGCTCCTCGCCGTAGGAGTAGCCGAGCTGGGAGCAGAACAGTGCCGACAGAGCGTCGAAGTAGCGGTTGCCGTCGGTGTCGAACACGTATGGGCCTTCACCGCGCTCGAGCACCTTCACCGGCTGTCGACCGGGACCGAATGAGCCGTTGCGCGTGAAGTGCATGAGGAGGTGCTCATGCGCGGCTTCGTCTAGTTCCAGCACTGGATTCATGGGCTGCTCGCTGAGGTCGTGGTGTTCGTTGCTCTTTGGTCCACCGCGTCGCCGGTCACGTCGCGGTCGGGAATGCCAGGTCGATCTTCGCGTCGGCGGATTCGGGCCAGCGGGAGCTGACCACCTTCCCGCGCGTGTAGAAGCGCAATCCCTCGGGGCCGTGCATGTGGATATCCCCGAACAGGGATGCCTTCCAGCCGCCGAAGGAGTAGTACGACATCGGCACCGGAATCGGCACGTTGATCCCGACCATGCCGGTGCTGACTCTAACCTGGAACGCTCGGGCCGCGTTTCCGTCGCGCGTGAAGATCGCGGCTCCGTTGCCCCAGGGGTTGGCGTTGATG
Source organism: uncultured Solirubrobacterales bacterium (assembly GCA_963723675.1). GTDB lineage: Bacteria > Actinomycetota > Thermoleophilia > Solirubrobacterales > Solirubrobacteraceae > Palsa-465. The sequence goes on from CAVRRW010000003.1 coordinate 30,484, forward strand.
ATCTGAATCGCCTCATCCAGCGTCCCCGCGCGGGTGACCACCAGGACCGGTCCGAAGATCTCCTCTCGGTAGACGCGCGTCTCGGTGCTGACGCGATCGAACAGGCAGGGCCCCACATAGAAGCCGCCTTCGTGTCCCTCGACGACGACGTCGCGGCCGTCGCGTACCAGCTGTGCGCCCTCATCGACGCCAGCGTCCACGAGGCTTCGCACCCGGTCACGGGCCGCCGCGCTGATCAGGGGCCCGACCTCGGACTCGGGCTGATCGCCCGGGCCCACCACAAGGCTGCCCAGACGCTCGTCGAGCTTTTGCACAAACGCGTCACCCGCTTCCCCCACCGCGACGACGGCCGACACGGCCATGCAGCGCTGGCCGCTCGAGCCGTAGGCCCCCGCGGTGATCTGGTCGGCGGCGTACTCCAGGTCGGCGTCGGGGAGCACCACCGCGTGGTTCTTGGCACCGCCCAAAGCCTGCGCTCGCTTTCCGTGGGTGGTGGCCGTCTCGTAGACGTGCTTGGCCACGGGTGTCGACCCCACGAACGACACCGCGTTGACGCGCGGGTGGGTGAGCAGCGCGTCGACCGCTTCCCGATCGCCGTGCACCACGTTGAAGACCCCCCCGGGAAGCCCGGCCTCGGCGAGCAGCTCCGCCAGCATCATCGACGCCGAGGGGTCCTGCTCAGAGGGCTTGAGCACGAACGTGTTGCCGGCCGCGAGCGCGAGCGGGAACATCCATCCCGGAACCATCGACGGGAAGTTGAACGGGGTGATCCCGGCGACCACGCCGAGTGGTTGGCGCAGCGTGTAGCTGTCGACTCCGCGTGAGGCCTGCCAGGAATGCTCTCCCTTGAGCAGGTGTGCCAAGCCGCAGGCGAACTCCACCAATTCGAGCTCGCGCTGCACCTCTCCCCTCGCGTCCTCGGTCACCTTGCCGTGCTCGAGCGTGACGATCGCGGCCATCTCGTCGCGCCGGGCACGCAGCAGCTCGCGAAACGCGAACATGATCCGGGTGCGCTCGGAAAGCGAGGCCGACTCCCAGTCCGGAGCTGCTGCGACGGCCGCGCCGACCGCCGCGTCGACCTCCTCCTGGTCGGCGAACGGGACCTGGGCGATCACTTCACCGCTGGCGGAATTGGTCACCTCGCCATGCCGGCCGGAGCGCGAGCTTTCCTCGCGTCCCTCGATCCAGTGGTTGAGAAGGGTCTGGGTGGTTGTCATCGCTGATCGCTCCGATCGGGTACGGCGCCGGCGGGGAAGCTGACAATGCCCGGATGATCTCGCTGCCGACGCGGTCCATCTGGTCGAAAGCACCATTGTTATACGCCACCGACACTTCGTCCACACCGATGTCGGACAACGCCGCGAGCTTCCGCAGCGGACCGGCGCCCGTCATTGCGCATCGTCGGAGCGGACCGTGATCCAGGTTCGCTCGGGGTCTGTATCGAACAGATCGCGGCGGAAGGCATCTCCGTCCGCCCACCGGCGCTTGGGCAGCAGACGTCGGAGGATCGAGAAACGCTCCTCGGTGCCGCCGAACGGGGACGGGCTCATCGAGATCGCGCCGGCGCCGACGGGCCGGAACCGATATCCGCCGAACTCGCTCGGAGGCGGCGAAAGTGTGTCGCTGGTGCAGAACAGCAGCGACATGCGGTCGTAGATCTGCAACAGCTCGTAGTCCTCTTTGCGCTGTTGCGCGGTGACGCCGGCCTCGGCGTCGCGGGCCTCGAATGCGCTCTCCTGCTCGGCCACGAATGCATCCACCTGCTGGCGGGCCTCGTCGGAGAACGTCAGCTTCAGGTCCGGCTGGGATCCGTAGCGGCCGCGATAGATCCCCGCCCCGTGCATCGACACGAGCAGGCCGGCATATCGATCCTGCTCGGTGATTGCGGCGATCCCGGCGCGGTAGAACGCCAGATGCGCCAGCACGCCGACGTCGAGGAAGTTCACCGGCCTGCCCGATTCGAGATCGCACATCGGCGCCTGCTCCCACACCGCCCAGCCGTCATCGTGGCGCTCGGCGGCCGTCGTCAGCGACTCGGACCGGCTCGACCGCTCCGCCCAGCGCCGCGCAAGCTCGCCGGACAGGTCGGCGTGATCGGTCTGCATCACCACCTGCCAGCGATCCCCGACGTCGCACACGATCATCGATCCCTCCAATCCTCGGTCGTCGGCGCCAGCTTACGCGTGATCCGTCGACCGCGTGATCCGCCGACCGGAGCGCTGCGGGCGTGTGATCCCATGCGCCGACGTCGAACGCGAGCTAAGGTTGGCGGGCCCTGACTCGAGCGGCCAACAGTCACAGAGGAGAGACCATGAGCGTGCTGATCAAAGGCGGCCACATCGTCACCGCGGTGGACGACTACGTGGGTGACATCCTGATCGAAGGTGAGACGGTCTCGGCGATCGGGACGTCGCTGGACGTTGGCGCGGACCGTGTGATCGACGCCGGCGGCAGGTACGTGATCCCGGGCGCGATCGATCCCCACACGCACATGGAGATGCCGTTCGGCGGCACGGTCACCTGCGACGACTTCACGTCCGGCACGGTCTCGGCCGCGTTCGGCGGCGTCACCTCCCTGATCGACTTCTGCCTTCAGGCTCCCGGACAGTCCATCCCGGACGCGCTCGCGACCTGGCACGAGAAGATCGAGCGGTGTCCCCCGGTGATCGACGTGGGGTTCCACATGGCGATCACCGACCTCCACGACGGCGGCCGGCTCGAGGACGTCGCCCGCGTGCCCGATCAGGGAGTCACGAGCTACAAGCTGTTCATGGCCTACAAGGGCGCGATCATGGTCGACGACGAGACCCTGTTTCGCACGATGCAGGTCGCGGCGGACACCGGGGCGCTGGTGATGGTCCACGCGGAGAACGGCGACGTAATCGACGTCCTCGTCAAGGAGGCGCTCCAGGAGGGCAAGACCGAGCCGCGCTGGCACGCGGCGACCAGGCCGCCGCTCACCGAAGGCGAGGCGACGAGCCGCGCGATCAAGCTCGCGCATCTGGCGGGCTGCCCGCTGTACGTGGTTCACGTCTCGTGCGAGGAGGCGATCGAGCCCGTCGCGGCCGCGCGCGCGGCCGGCTGGCGCATCTGGGGCGAGACCTGCACCCAGTACCTGTTCATCGACGAGCACCACCTCGAGGAGCCGGACTTCGCCGGCGCCAAGTACGTGTTCACCCCGCCGCCGCGGCCGCCGCACAACCACGACCGCCTGTGGCAGGCGCTGGGCAACGGCGTGCTGTCCGCGGTCTCCAGCGACCACTGCCCGTTCCGGCTGAGCGATCAGAAGACGCTCGGACGCGACGACTTCTCGAAGATCCCGAACGGCGGTCCGGGTATCGAGAACCGCCTGCACATGCTCCACCAGTTCGGCGTGCGCGAAGGGCGCATGACGATGAACCAGATGGTGGAGCTCTGCTGCGCGGCGCCCGCTCGCCTGTTCGGGTTGTTCCCCCGCAAGGGCACGATCGCCGTGGGCAGCGACGCCGACATCGTGATCTGGAACAGCGAGAAGCCGCTTACGTTGTCGGCGGCCACGCACCACAGCAACGTCGACTACAACCTGTTCGAGGGCACAGAGGTGGTCGGAGCCCCGGACCTCGTGCTGCTCCGGGGACAGGTGATCGTCGAAAACGACGAGTTGGTCGCCGCGCCTGGAGCGGGGCAATTCGTGGCGAGGGCTCGCTTCGGCGAGCAGCTGCGGCCCGCCGACCAGGAGCGGCTCGCCCGGACCTGAGCGTCTGCGATTAGCGTTGCGTTGCTGGCGAGCGCCCATGTTGACGACCACCGACATGATCAGGTATACAAAGGCATACAAACATTGGAGAGGGCTCAGCGGCGGCACGCCAACGTGCGCGCGGCGGGCGAACGTAATCCCGTCGTGAGGCAAGGCGGTACCCCGGCGCTGATTGCTCCGCGTCAGAGGAGTGTGTGCGATGAGGATTCGGGTGGTGCATGAGCAGCCCCCCAGCGACGAGGCAGACGCTTTGCGCGGCGGGATCACGCGCCGCGACGCACTGGTCAAGGGCGCCGCCAGCGTCGGCGCGATTGCCGGCGTCCCTGCGCTGGCCGCTTGCGGCAGTAGCAGCTCGAGCAAGACCACGGCCCAGGGCGGTGCCACGACGCTACGGGTGCTCGGCATCGGCGTGGACCAGAACCCGGTGCTGCAGGCGCAGGCGAAGAAGGATCTCGGGATCAGCCTCCAGTACACGATCACCGACACTCCGACCACGACGCAGAAGTCGATCACCCAGCCGCAGAACTTCGACGTCGCTCACCTCTACGTTCACCAGGTCCCGCAGATCCTGCCCGCCGGGGTCATGCAGCCACTCGACACCAGCAAGATCCCCCTGTGGGAGGGCGGCGGGAAGCCGTATGCCGCACCATCGAGCTCGCCCTCAAACCTCTCGAAGTCCGATTCGGGTTTCCAGGATCCCAAGATCCTTCCTGGCATCGCGCCCGTCCTGGTCGGCGGCAGGCTGAGCACCAACCCGCAAGCCAGTCCCGGAGTCGGCGACGCCGCCTACCGCATGCTGCCCCTCAACCCCAGCAGTCCCTCGGAGCTCACCGCCGGCCCCCCGTTTACGGCCGCGACCGCTCAGACGGTGCACACCTCCAACATGATCATCGGGATGCCGGGGGTGTTCAACGTCGACTCGATCGGCTACGACAAGACCCATATCCCGAGCGTCGACAGCTGGGCGGAGCTGTTCAACCCCGCCCACAAGGGACGCGTGGCCCTGATCAACGACCCGCAGATCGGTCCGATCGATGCGGCGCTCGCCGCTCAGGCTTCCGGAAAGCTGAAGTTCAACAACATCGGCTCGATGAGCAAGACGGAGATCGACAACCTCACCAAGCTGCTCATCGACATGAAGAAGACGGGCTTCTTCCGCGCCTTCTGGTCGACCTTCACCGAGTCGGTGAACCTGATGGCCGGCGGCGAGGTTGTGATCGAGAGCATGTGGTCACCGGCCCAGACGATCCTGCTCGAGAGCGGCAAGAAAGTCGGCTTCGCGGCGCCCAGGGAGGGCTTTCGCGGCTGGTGCGGGTGCACGATGATCTACAAGCACGTCACGGGTGCCCAGCTCGATGCGGCATACAAGTACCTCAACTGGTGGCTGTCCGGTTTTCCCGGTGCCAACATGGCCCGCCAGGCCTACTACAGCCCGCGTCCCGATACGGCGAGGAAGCACCTCAGCACGGCCGAGTGGGACTACTGGTATGGCGGCAAGCCCGCGGCGGAGAACCTGGTCGGGCCGGACGGCAAGCCGGCGATCCCGAAGGGCTCGATCCGGGAGGGCGGTTCGTTTACCCAGCGGATCCGCGTCTACTCCGCATGGAACACCACGCAGCCACAAAACGACTACATGGGAACACAGTGGAATAATTTCATCTCGGCATAACCGAGAGAGGATTCGGTAGTGGCAACCGAAGAGCAACTGGGCAGCGCGGCGCCCGAGATGCCTGGAGAGGGACCGGTCAACGGCGCCCTAGGCGCCGAAGGGCTCGAGCTTCGGCAGCTCACCAAGCAGTTCGGCGACATCGTCGCGGTGGAAGAGGTCGACCTCAGGATCGACAGCGGCTCCTACGTGGTCTTGCTAGGGCCATCGGGCTGCGGCAAGACCACGATCCTGCGGATGATCGGGGGTCACGAGCATCCGACATCCGGCGACATTCGCCTCGGCGGCGACTCGCTGGTCGGAGTGCCGGCGGCCAAGCGCCCGACCACGACCGTGTTCCAGCACTTCGCCCTGTTTCCGCACAAGTCCGTGATGGGCAACGTCGAGTTCGGCCTGCGGATGCAGGGCGTCTCCAGGCAGGATCGCCAGAGGCGGGCGATGGAGATGGTCGAGCTCGTCGGTCTCTCGGAGATGCGCTTCCGGCGTCCCTCCGAGCTGTCGGGCGGTCAGCAGCAACGCGTGGCACTGGCCCGGGTTCTGGTGACCAACCCGAAGGTGCTGTTGCTCGACGAGCCGTTCGGCGACCTCGACCGTCTGCTGCAGCTCCGCATGCGCGTCGAGCTGCGCGAGCTGCAGCGAGAGCTCGGGATCGCGTTCGTGCACGTGACCCACAACCAGGAGGAGGCGCTCTCGATGGCCGACCGGATCGTGGTCATGGAGGGCGGCCGCATCCAACAGGTCGGCTCACCTGCCGAGATCAGCCAGCGTCCCGCCAACGTGTTCGTGGCCGCGTTCATGGGCGACAACAACATCCTGCGCGGGTCGGTGACCGAGGTCAGGGACGATCGGATAGTGGTCGACGCCGGCATCGCGCACCTGGCGATGCCGGCGGCCGGACGCTCGCCCACGGTCGGCGAGGAGCGCACCCTCGCGGTTCGCGCCAACTGCGTGCGCGTTAGCGGGGACGCGCACGACACCCGTCCCAACGCGTTGAGCTGCACCGTGGCGGCCATCGAGTACCTCGGCGATGTGATCAAGGTGCACATGCGCGCCGGCGACCACCTGCTGCTCGCGAAGCTGCCCGAGCAGCGTTATCCGGAGCTCGCCGGGCTCACCGGCAAGTCCGTCACCGCCAGCTGGGACGCCACGGACGTCCAATTGCTTAGTGACTGAGCGCGAGCTCACCGGCGACGACGCAATCCGCGAAGCGGCGCCTCCAGAGCAAGAGTCGCCGCCTGTAGAGCAAGAGTCGCCCGACGAGAAGGTCGTGAGCGACGCCGTCGCGGCTGAGATCTACGGCGAAGAGGCCCCCGGCACGCGCCGCATCGGCGCGGCGCCCGGCGCGTCGAAGCTCTTGACGCTCTTGTGGGCGCTACCCGGCACGCTGTGGTTGCTGATCTTCCTGGTCGCGCCGGTGATCGTCGTGCTCGTGGTCTCCTTCTTCACGGGAACGATCACCGGCTTTGCGAAGGTCTGGACGACCGACAACTACACGACGATCTTCTCGAGTACCTCGACTTATCTCGACACTCTGGAAAAGGTTGTGCGCAACGCGGCGATCGTCACGGCCGTCTGCCTGCTGATCGGCTATCCCGTCGCGTACTTCCTGGCCGTCAAGGTCAAGAAGGTCCAGTACGCATTCGCGCTTTTCATCATCGCGCTGGCCCCGTTCTTCACCAGCACGCTGATCCGGGTCGAATCGTGGATCCCGACGATGGGCGAGCAGGGGGCGGTCAACTCGATCCTCAAGCGCATCGGGATCATCAACCACCCACTGAGCATCCTGCTCTTCAGCGACTTCGCCGTCAGCGTCGCGCTGGTTCAGCTGCTGGTCCTGTTCATGGTCACACCGATCTTCTTTCAACTCGCAGCGCTCGATCAGAGCGCCATCGAGGCCGCGCGCGACCTGGGAGCAAGCGGCTGGCAGGTCTTCCGGCACGTCACGCTACCGCTCACGCGCGCCGGGATCATGATCGGGTCGGTGTTCGTGTTCGTGCTGGCGATGGGCGACTTCGGCACCTACCGGCTGATCGGCGGCGGCAAGGTTGGCTCGATCGGCGTCAACATCTCGAACCTGGTCTCGCTCCTGCAGTACCCGCAGGCGGCGGCGCAGGCGGCCGTGCTCGTCGTGGCGATGGTCATCGGCGTGGTGCTGCTGCTGCGCTTCGCCAAGCTCGAGCAGGGATTCTGACCGTGTCCCAGCAACTCAAGGATCGCCTCTCCAAGTACGCGCTCGGGGTCTGGTTCGGGATCTTCCTCCTGTTTCTCTACGGCCCGATCCTGGTCATGCTCGTGCTCTCGCTCCAGGGCCCCAACGGCGGCTCGACCTTCCCCGCCCGAGGCCTGATCAGCGGCTACTGGTACAGCTACCTCGGCAACGCCAACTCGGCGGCCTTGAGGTCCGCGGCCGGGGTGTCGCTGGTCCTCGCCCTGGTTGTCGGCGTGATCGCCAGCGTCCTGTCGCTGTCGCTCATCATGGCCTACCGGCGCATGAGCCGGCGGGTGGGCCGCGCGTTCCTGTACCTGATCCTGCTGTCGCTGATGACCCCGGGGATCCTGCTCAGCCTCGGTATGAGCCTGTGGTGGAAGCTGCTCGGTCTCAACGTCTCGTTGTATCCCGCCGGCCTTGGCGTACAGGTCGCCTGGGCGCTGCCGTTCGGCTTCCTCGTCATGCTCGCCATCTTCAATCGCTACGACATCGCCGTCGAGGAGGCCGCGCGCGACCTCGGCGCATCCGCGATGCAGACCTTCACCCGGGTCACCCTGCCGATCGTCTGGGGCGGCGTGTTCGGCGCCGCGCTGTTCGGCTTCACGCTGTCATGGAACGAGTTCGAGCGCACGCTCCTCGTCTCCCCCACCAACACGCTCCCGCTCGAGATCTACGGAGAGCTGGTCAGCGCGACACTCCAGCCGAACTTGTACGCGCTGGGGGTGATCACGACGTTCGGGACGATCCTGCTCGTGTTCCTGATGCTGGTGATCGTCGCCCTGCTCGTGCGCCGCACGGCGCGAACCCAGGCAGCCGCGCTGGCCGAGGACCACGTCGAGGCGGTCGCCGCGATGCCCGCGCTCGAGGCGGCCTGAGCCGATGCCCAACCCGCGCAGCAAGTCCACGGCGACCAAGGAGAACGCGCTCATGGACGAGGAGCGCGACGCGCTTCTCGCCGTGCGCCAGGACGCCCGGCTCGGCACCAATCGCGGTGACGGCTGGTGGCACATCACCCCAATTTGGTATGTGTGGGAAGACGGATGCTTTCGCCACACCCTCGGGGCGGGGCGCCGCCACCTGCGCAACCTGCGTACCGACCACCACGCCACGGTCTGCGTCGACCAGGATCCGCGCCTGGAGCAGGGCCTGCAGGCGGGCGCGCGTGCGGTGGTGTGCTTCGGCACGGCAGAGCTCTCGACCGACGACGGCCTGATCCGGGACGTGACCGAGCGGATCCTGGTGCGGTACCTGGGCCCCGACGCCACCGCATACCTTGATCCGATCATGGCCGAGGGCCGCACGATCGTCACCATCACCCCCCAGGACTGGCTGACCTGGGACTACAACAAGGATTGATGTCCGCCGACCCCGCGCGAATGCTCGCCGATCTGCGGGCCCTTGCAGAGCTCACCGGCGATGAGCGCGGCGCCCAGCGCGTGGCCTGGACCGACACGTGGGCGAAGGCCCGCGACTGGGAGCGCCACCTGCTCGCCGAGCTGCCGGTCAGCGTCGAGGTCGACGAGGCGGGCAACCAGTGGGCCACGCTGGAGGGGGATTCGCCGCAGACCCTGATCATCGGCAGCCATATCGATTCGGTACCGGATGGCGGCTGGCTGGACGGCTGCCTGGGCGTCCTTTCCGCGCTGGCGGTGCTGCGCGGGCTGGCCGGCGAACCGCGGCCGCCGCTGACCGTGAAGCTTGTCGACTGGGCCGATGAGGAGGGGGCCCGGTTCGGGCTGAGCCTTCTCGGCTCGACGATGACGACCAGCGGACTGGACCCGGACTACGTGCGCGGCCTGCGCGACGTCGAGGGCGTGACCGCGGCGGAGGCGCTGGCCGCCCACGGCGTCGATGTCGAGCGGATGTCGGCGGCGCACTCGCGGCTCGAGCAGGCGGTCGGCTACATCGAGCTGCACATCGAGCAGGGCCCGGTCCTGGAAGCGCGTGATCTGCCGCTGGGCGCGGTCACCGGCACCTATGGCACCGAGCGCTGGGCGGTTCGGTTCGTCGGCCAATCGGCCCACTCTGGCTCGACCCCGATGGACCAGCGCCGAGACTCGCTGCTGGCGGCGGCGCGGCTGGCGCTGGAGGTCCGGGCGCTGGCGCGCCGTCACGGCGGCGTCGGCACCGTGGGCAGGATCTCTTCCGAGCCGGGGATTCCCACCGCGGTCCCCGGCGTGTCGACCGTGCTCGTCGACCAGCGCCACGATGACCCTGAAACGTTGCGCGAGCTGCACCGGGGGGCCGAGCGGGCCAGCCGCGAGATCGCCGCCGAGGAGAACGTGGAGGTCAGCTGGTCGCCGCTGTTCCGGATCGCACCGATCCCGTTTGACCCGAGCCTCATCGATTCCGCCGCCGCGATCGTCACCGAGCTTCAGGGCGCGGATGTGCGGCTGCCCAGCGGCCCGCTGCACGACGCCGCCCGCGTCGCTGAGGCGGGCGTGCCGACCGTGATGCTGTTCGTGCGCAGCAAGCGCGGCCTCTCGCACACGCGCGAGGAGGACACCGACGAGGCGGACCTGGCGCTGGCGCTGACGGGGCTCGAGCGCTTGGTCCACCGTCGCCTCGCCCAGGGCAACCACGGATGAGCTCGACACGATCCCGCCCGCAGGACCGGCTCATCCTTCGCGAGGGGGCGGCGCGCCCTGAACAGCGCTTGATCGAGACCCACTCCGTGGTCCTGTGGACGGTCCTATCGCTGCCGCTGCTCGGATACCTCGTCTGGTACTACCGCGCCCTGCGGGACTGCGCGCGCCTCCTGGACGATGGGTCGGACCCTTGGTTCTGGATGACGATGCTGTTTCCCGGGATGCTGCTGGTGGTGCCGTACGCGGTCGCCCAGGCGCGGGTGGTGGCACGCGTCGAGCTGGCGACCCGGTCGCCGTTGCGCACCCCGGCCTACCTCGGATTGTGCGTCGCCGGGTTCTTCGTTCCGGCGCTGCTGGCGTTGGTTCTCCAGGCCCGCCTCAACCGAGCGGCGAAGATCAGCCCGGCACAGCTCCGCCGCCTGCAGATCCCCTGATCAGTACGTGACCGTCAGGGCGCCGCCGAGCAGCTCAGCGGGCTCTCCAGGGGCGGCGAGCGTCTCGAACGCGTTGCGGATCTCCGGCAGCGGCGCCTCCGCGGCCAGCAGCAGGCGAAGCAGCATACGCGCGTGCGCCGCGGTCATCGCGCCGGCGGGGATCAGGCCCCGGTCGATCAGGTCGATCTCGGAGCCTGCAAACGAGTACGTATTCCGAAGCAGTTCCCCGGCGCCCGTGCGGGAGGCCAGCACCACCGGCATCTCGCGCGCCAGCGCCTCGAGCTGGGCGACCGGGGCGGCGGTAGTATGACCTCCCCCGGTGGCCTCAACCACAAGACCGTGATAGCCGGCCGCCACGACGGCACCGACGAGGAAGCCTTCGTCGCCGGCCCCGAAGGTCAGCAGCGCGACGGGCGGCGGGTCGGTGACCGGTTGCAGTCTGAGCTGCCGTCGCCCGGCCGGACGCGCCCCAATCCGCACCCGCCCCTCGCTCAGCCATCCGATCGGGCCGACCGGCGATGAGCGGAACGGGCTGACACTCTGCGTGTGCGCCTTACGCACGAACCGAGCAGCGTGAATCTCGTCGGCGAACACCACCAAGGCGCCGAGCCCGCGCGCATCACGGTTGGCCGCGGTGGCGACTGCAGCAAGCAGATTCGCCGGGCCATCGGCGCCCGGAAGCGTCGGGTTGCGCATCGCCCCGGTCACCACGACCGGCGCGTCATCGCAGACGAGCAGGTCGAGCGCGAACGCGGTCTCCTCGATCGTGTTCGTTCCCTGGGTGACGACCACGCCGGCGTCGCCCCCGGCAGTCCGCCGCATGATCTCGTGCGCCAATGCGGTTAGGTCCGCGAGCGTCAGCTCGGGGGACGGAACCTGCCGGAACGTTTCCGCACTGATCCGCGCGACCCGGGCGAGCCCGGGCACACTCTCGACCAGATCGCCCGCGGCGAGCGTCGGCGTGACGCCCGACCCCGTCCCGGTAGAGGCGATCGTGCCCCCAAGCGCGAGCACGCTCACCGAGGGCAACGCGCGGTCGGTCACCGGTCGCCGACGCCCGCGCCGACGCGCGCCAAGCGCTGGAACGCCTCGAACGATTCTTGCACCCGTGCCACGTCGAGGCCCCGTGTGATGAACACGATGCCGGCGGCCGCATCGGCGACCGCCGCTCGCGGGAGGTGCTCTGGCATGTGCACGACGTGCTGGACCCCGTTGACCGATACCAGCGTGTTGCCCTCGTCGAGGGCCAGCAGCCCTTTGACGCGCAGCACCTGCTCACCGCGCGCGTGTAGCAGCATGCTCAGCCAGACCGAGAAGCCGAGCCAGTCTGCCGGCCCATCTGCCGGAATACACAGGCTATGCACGTCGTCGGTGTGGGTGGCCATTCCGGGGTCGAGCGTTGCGGCGCCAGCGCCAGCGCCGGTGTTTCCGGCGCCGCCACCACCGGCGCGGAGCTCGCTCTGGCTCACTACTCCGTGCAGCGCCGAGCGGATGCTCGCGGAGGGATTTAGGCGTGCCAGCGCGGAGGCGACATGCTCGAGCGCCTCTTCCTCCACCAGATCCGGCTTGGTCACCACGAGCTCGTCCGCCACCAGGACCTGTTTGGCCACCTCGGGATGGGCGCTCAGCTGTCCTGGTCCATTGACGGCGTCTACCGTGACGATGAGCCGCTCGACGTCGAAGTGGTGGCGGAGCATTGGGTCTGTAGTGATGGTGAACACGATCGGCGCCGGATCCGCCAGGCCGCTGCACTCGATCACTGTCCGACTCAGCTGCGCCCGCCCTCGGTCGCGCGCGTCCAGGAGCTCTCTTAGCGCCTGCACGAGATCCTCGCGCCTGGTACAGCAGGCACAACCGCCTCCGACGAGCTCCACGCGCTCCTCGCAGGCGCGCAGCAGGTCATGGTCGAGGCCGACGGCGCCGAACTCGTTGACGATCACCGCCGTATCGGGAGCGCCGATGAGCGTCTGGCGCAGCAGCGACGTCTTGCCCGACCCAAGGAAGCCACCAACGATCGTGACCGGGATGCGTCCGGCCGGCGTCACTCGCCCGGAGCCTCCGTTGCAAGTCGGTCAAGCAGCGCGGGATCGAGCGGGTCAAGCGCACCACCGAGGAGCCGCTCGCCAGCGGCCCACACCTCGCCGAGGCTGCCCACCACCTCGACGCCGCCTTTACGGTCTGAGATCAGCGACGTGACGCCGCTCGGATCATCGCTGTAGTCGAGGCCGTGCGCAGCCATGATCCGCCTGAGCATCGCGCGCCGTCGCGCCCGAACGCTCGCGCGCGGCGCCTGCCCTACGCTAGCGTCGGTCCAGTGCTCCTCGCCGGTCAGCGCGTAGCAGAGGATGCACACGCGTGCGCTACACCCTCAACGGCTGACGACCCCGGAAGTCGTCGGCAGCCTGTTCCATCGTCATCCACGTCACGCCTTCGTGCTGGTTCAGGTAACCGATCAGGCGCTCGAGCATCAGCAGCACCTGCGGCCGGCCGCTAACGTCCGGGTGGATGGTCAGCGCGTACACCGCATAATCCATGTTGGCGTAAACCCAGTCGAACTGATCGCGCCACATCTCCTCGATGTCACGGGGATTGACGAAGCCGTGGCTGTTGGGTGACTTTTTGATGAACATCATCGGCGGCAGGTCGTCGAGGTACCAGTTGGCGGCGATTTCCACAAGATCAATCTCCCGCCCGCGCACCAGAGGTTTCATCCACTCGCCCGCTTCCTTGCTGTAGTCGATCTTCGTCCACTGATCACCGACACGTGAGTAGAACGGAGTGAAATCGTTGTAGCCCTGGCTGTGGTCGTAGGTGAAGCCGTACTGTTGCAGCAGTTCCGCGGTGACGCTCGACATCTCCCACCACGGAGCGACGTACCCGCGAGGCTTCTGGCCGGAGACCTTCTCAATCAGCTCGACTGACCGCGCGAGTACGTCCTCCTCCTGCTTCGGGGTCATGGCCACCGGGTTCTCGTGCGAATAGCCGTGCGCGCCGATCTCGTGGCCGGCGTCGACGATCATCTTGATCGAGTCCGGAAACGTCTCGATCGAGTGGCCCGGTATGAACCAGCTCGCCGGGATGTCGTACTTCTTGAACAGGTTGAGCAGCCGCGGCGTACCCACCTCGCCCGCGAACATCCCGCGCTGAATGTCAGAAGGCGAATCCTCACCGCCATACGACCCCAGCCAGCCGCCGACGGCGTCGATGTCCACGCCAAACACCGCCATGATCTCCTTCGGCACAGTCTCTCCCTTCGTCCGATCCGGCGCTCCGGTCTCGCGTACGACTGTATACGGTGGCGGCCATCCGGAGCAAGCCGGTCGGCGCCGCGGGCTCCTGACCTCCTCCGAGGCTCACGCTGGTCGCCGGCTCACGCTGTTTTCGCCGCTGTACAGTTGCTGTGTGGCGCTCTACGAATATCGCTGCCCCCAAGGCCATCGAGTCGAAGTCTTTCACCGCCTGGACGAGGCTCCCGATGTGCGATGCGACGTCTGCGGCGGCCCGGCTCAGCGCGTACTGAGCGCCCCGATGATCCACACCCAGTACTACTTCTCTCCCCAGGTCCGCGGCGCCAAGCGCCCACGCCACCGCCCCTCCGTAGACCCGCGGGGCAGCTAGTCGCGCGCGCTCGCGCGCGCTATTACCCGCGGGGCACGAGCGGGCGCCCATCGAAGAACCGCTCCAGCCCGCCCATCCCCCAGTGAGTCCGGCCGTCGGCTGTGAGTATCGACGGCACCCCGTGCACGCCGGCTTCCTGCGCAGAGGCCCGGACCTTGGCGATCCGGGCGGTGCGCCCCGACGAGTATGCGGCAGCGACCGCCTCGTCGGCGCTCAGCTCACAGCGCTCCGCGGCGCGCGCGATTTCGGCATCGGTCGCTATATCCCTTCCTTCGCAGAAGAACGCCTCGTACAGCCGCCGGCGGAAGGGCCGCAGGCAGCCAGCGTCATCCGCCCACACGCACGCGGCCAGCGGAAGCGTCGAACGCGGCTGGTAGCGGGGCAGGTGGATTTCGACTCCGAGCGCCAGCGCGCGACGGTAGACGGTTTGGGTCCAGTCGACCCGCAAATGCTGAGCGCGCGGATCCAGCAGCGGCCGCGGCGCCGGCCGCAGCTCAAACGGAAGCCACCGTACCGTGACGCGGCCGTCGTCCTCGGCGGCCTCGACCACGTGTGACTCCAGGTATGAGTACGGACAGACAAGGTCGTAATAGAAACTGAGCTCACCAGCCGGCGGCATATCCGTCCTTGCGCGAATCAGAGCCGCCAATCAGCGTACCGTGCTCGGTCCGCATGATCGCCTGCCCGCCGCCGAACAGGTAGGTGTCGGTTTCAGCGACCGGCTGAAGGCCTAACGCCTTCACCTCGCCGGCGCGATCCCAGAGTCCGCGTTCGAGCAGCACACGCTCTCCGGCCATCCGGAACCGCGGGCGGTCAAGCGCGGTCTGGGGGTCCAGTTGGTCGCGCAGCAGCCCCTGCAGGAGCTGCACGTGGGCCTGGGCCTGGATGAACCCGCCCATCACGCCAAACGCTCCGACGAGCTCGCCTGCCTCGCTCAGCAGCATTCCCGGGATGATCGTGTGATACGGGCGCCGGCCCGGCAGGATCTCGCCGTCGATGGCAAACCCGAACCCACGGTTGTGCAGAATCACGCCCGTCCCCGGCGCGACCACGCCCGAGCCAAAGCGCTCGTACAGACTCTGCACGAGCGATACCGCCATCCCATCCGCGTCGACCGCACACAGGTACACGGTGCCGCCGAGCGGCTCGAACGCCGGTCCCGGCCGATCGCGGACGCGGCGCGCAAGCGCCTGTGGGTCGAGCAGGCCGCGCACGTCCGCGCCGTCCCTGACCTCGCGGAAGGCATCTTCGAGCGCCAGCCGGCAGCAGTGGATCTGGTCTTGGAGCGTGGCCTCGGTGTGAGCGAGCAGGGCGACGCCCTCGAGCGCGGCGATTCCCTGGGTGGGCGGGGGCAATTCGAGTACGACGTGGCGTTCGTAGGAGACGGCCAGCGGCGCGACGACGGCGGCGCGGAAATCGCGCAGGTCGTCCTCGTCAAGCCAGCTGGCCGAGCAGATCGCCTCGCCGATTCGCCCGCCGTAGAAGCCTGTGGGACCGTCGCGGGCGATCACCGCAAGCGTGTCGGCCAGCTCGGGGAGCCGCATCGGCGTGCCACAAGCGGGAGCCGGCTTGAAGCTGTCCGGAAGGTTCGGCGCCGTCGCCCATGCGAGGGCGCAGCGCGGTCCCACCGCGAAGCCCTTCCGCGCCACCTCGATTGCCTCCTGCAGGCAGGCGTCGAGCCCGAGCCGGCCGTGGCGGTCGGCAAGCATTGCCCAGCCCGCCACCGCGCCCGGGACCGTGGCCGAGCGAAAGCCATAGCGGTCGATCGCAACGGAGTCCACGCGGCGCGGCGCGGGACCGGCGGCGTCGATCGCCTCAGCGCGTCCTCCCGAGAACGTCAGCGCGAAGAGATCGCCACCCGGGCCGGTCGCCATCGGCTCTGTGACGCACAGTACCGCGGCCGCGGCCAGGGCGGCGTCGGCGGCGTTCCCGCCTCGGCGCAGCATCTGCAATCCGGCCGCGGTGGCGGTCGGCTGGCTGGTTGCCACCATCGCTCGGGTTGACACCGCCGGCGGTCGCGTCACCGTCGGGGGCGTCCCCATCCCCCGACTCCTCGGGATGGCGCCGGTGCTCATAGCACGCCCTCGCGCCGCAGCTGATCGATCTCGTCCTGGTCGAGGCCCAGCTCCGTCAGCACCGCATCGGTATCGGCGCCGACGGTCCAGGCCGCCGGGGAGCGCACCCGCCCCGGGGTGCCGTCCAGCTTGGGGACGACGCCGGGCGCGGTCACGGTGCCATGCACCGCGTCCTCATACTGGATCAGGAGCCCGCGCTCGCGAAAATAGGGATCCTCGTAGACGTCGGCCGCGCTGTAGACCGGTGCGCACACGACGCCGGCGTCGTTGACGATTCGATCCAGCTCGTCGGCTGTGTGCTGCGCGGCCCACTCGCCGATCAACTCATCGAGCAGGTCCTCGTTCTCGCCCCGCGCTCGATGCGAGTCAAAGCGCGGATCGTCGGCGAGCTCCGGCCTGCCGATCAACGCCGCCAGACGCCGCCACAGCGTGTCGTGGTTGGCCGCTATCACTACCCAGTGGTCGTCCTTGGAGCGGTAAACGTTTGACGGCGCGATCCGTGGCAGCCTCGGACCGGTCGGCTCGCGGATCACGCCCGTCTTCTCGTACTCGAGTACCGCCGACTCCGTCACCGCAAAGCAGGCATCGGTGATCGACGTGTCGACCACCTGTCCGTCGGCGCCGCGGGCATCGCGCGCATAGAGCGCGAGGACGATCCCGGTGAACGCCGACTGCGCCGCCAGCGTGTCGCCGATCGAGATGCCGTAGCGCGGCGGCGCCTGGCCCGGATAGCCGTTGATGTAGCGAAGGCCCGAGATTGCCTCCCCGGCGGCGGCGAACCCCGGGCGGTCTCTGTAACGACCGGTCTGTCCGTAGCCAGTGACGCGGGCATACACCACGCGCGGGTTGACCGCACAGAGCTCCGACGGTCCCAGCCCCCATCGCTCCATCGTGTCGGGACGGAAATTCTCGACCACGACGTCGGCTCGTTCGGCCAGCTGCCGCGCGATTCGCTGACCTCTATCCAGCCGCAGGTTCAGCGTCACCGAGCGCTTGTTGCGGGCGAGGATCGACCACCACATGGAATGGTCGTTGTGACGTAGCCGACCCCATTCGCGCATCGCGTCGCCGCCTTGAGGCGGCTCGATCTTGATCACCTCGGCACCGAAGTCGCCCAGCAGCGTCCCTACGTACGGCCCGGCCAGCAACTGGCCGAATTCGAGCACGCGCACGCCTTGGAGGGGTCCGTCGCGCAACGTCGCCGCCGGCGTGTGCGGCTGAGCGGCGCCGTCGCTCTCGCCGCGCCGTTTGTCCATAGCCGTTTGTCCTCTCCTCGCGCAGGCAGATGTAGGCCGCCACGTAAGGTTGCTGTATACGACAGCATACCGAGCCTGCGACCCTAAGGCGATGCGGAGCGCACGTATGCCTCGTGCCGTCGCAGCTTCGCAAGCGCCAGTTGATACACCGGGTAGTCGACGAAGGTGTCGTCCACGCGGATCGACGCCAGCCCGCCGGCCTCCGCATGCTCAAAAGCCTCCACGATCCGGCGCGCGGCTGCCGCCTCGTCGTCGCTGAGCTCCGAGTAGACCTGCTGGATCGGAGCGATCTGCCGCGGATGCAGCGCGACGCGTCCCTGGAACCCGAGCCTGCGCGAGCGACGGCTGTCGAGCAGCAGGCCTTCGGCGTTCGCGATTTGCAGATAGGGCCCGTCAACTGGCGCCGGCATCCCGGCGGCCCGGGCGGCGACGATCAGCCGGCTGCGCGCATACAGCAGCTCCGTGCCCTCCGGCGTTATGTCGACGCCCAGGGCGGCCGAGAGGTCGGCAACCCCGAACATCGCGGTGATCGTGCGCGGCGGCGCGTCAAGCATGATCTCCTCGCAGCGCGCGATGCCCAGCGGCGTCTCGATGAGCGCCAGCATCGCGATCGTGCCGGGCGCCAGCCCCTGGCTGCGCTCGGCGTCGGTCAAGGCCTGGTTCGCGGCCGCCAGGACTCCGGGCGCTTCGACCTTGGGGACGACGATCGCCGACAGCCCCGGCGCGGCGACCGCGGCGATGTCGGCCTCGAGGCGCCCAGTGTCGATCGCGTTGACGCGGACGGCCACCGGGCTGCCCGCGCCTGCGCTCGGAAGCGCTTCGCGCGTAACCGCCCGCGCCGCGGTCTTCTCGGCGTCGGCCACGGCGTCCTCGAGGTCGATCACGACGACGTCGGCCCCAGCTATCCCAGCCCTGGCAAGCTTGCGCCGATCGTTGCCCGGGACGAACAGCACGGCACGCAGCATCTCTTGATCCACGACGGGCGCTGTGACCCAGCTCATGCAGCCCTATAGGGTCCTCAAAGCTCTCCGGCTTCGGGTCCTCAAAGCTCTCCGGCTTCGCCGGCTGCAAGGTGCTGCGCGAGCACGTCGCCGCCTCGGCGCAGATGACGCCGCCAATGCTCCTCGGCCGCAACCCCGTCGCGCGCGCGCAGCATCTCGATCAGCTCGCGATGGTCGCGGTCCGAGCGCCGCTTGCGGTCTTCGTCGAAGTACACATAGGCCTTGTAAAGCAGCGGCATCTGAAAGACCTGCACGAAGCACCGGTCCAGCGGCGCGTTCCGGGCGGCACGCACGACGAGCGCGTGAAACCTCTGGTTGTCGCGAGACAGCGCTCGAATCAGCTCCGCATGGCCGGTATCGAAGTCCTCGCGCTCCATGTGGTCCTGGATCTGCGTCAATGCGTTGAGCTCGGCTTCGGTGATGCGCTCGGCCGCGAGCCGAGCCGCGAAGCTCTCGAGGTGGGCGCGAAGGTTGTAAATGTCTCGTACCTCGTCGCTTGAATAGCGGCGGACCGCCATGCCCCGACCGATACGAGCGACGAGGTTCTCTCGCTCGAGTTTCAGCAACGCCTCGCGAACCGGCGTTCGGCTGACGTTCAGCCGCTCGGCCAGTTGCTGCTCGACAATTCGCTCCCCCGGGCGCAACGCGCCGTCGAGGATCGATGCGCGAATTGCCGCGTACGTTTCCTCGCCCGGAGTCGGCGCCGACAACGGCTCATGGAGGGCGGCGAGGGCGCGATCCGCACCATCCGTATGCAGTCGCATACGGGAACAGTACAGTAGCGGCGGCGCCGCCGCCGTAGCCCACGGGGGACGTCGCGAAGCTCAATCAAACGTGCCCGCCTTCCCGCTACCGCCGAGCCCCTCCAGGACCGAAGCCGGCGCGGTACGGGAGCCCGGTCAGACCGCAAAGGACCGCCGGCGCGACGCGCTCGCCACGCTGCTGTGGACGGTGGCGATACTTCCCGCGGCGATGGGATTCTGGCTGGTCGCCGGATCACTGGCCGCGGTGCCCCAGCAGCAGGTGCACACGCTTGTCGCAGCATCGTTTTTGGCGCTGGCTCTCGCCACGCTGCTGCAGGTGGCGGTGGGGTTTCGCCTGCCGATGTACGAAGGGCCGGCGAGCGCCTACCTGGCGGCGATCACCGTGGTGGCTGCCGAAGGGCACCATGGCCCGGGCGCGATCACCGGCGGCCTGCTCGCCGCGGGGGGGTTTGTCGCCCTGCTCGGGCTGCTGCGGGTCGACCGGCTGATGACCAAGGTGTTCACACCGCTGGTCGCGAACGTCTTCCTGTTGACCGTCACACTCGCCGTGTTGCCCGCGACGCTGGAGCGCGCCGTCAGCGCCACGCACGGGCTGCCAGGGCAGGGCGCCGCCTGGGCCGCGACGCTGGTGGTCGCCGCCGTGGCGCTGGCCATGCGCCGTGTCGCGCGGCTGATTCCGTACACCATGCTGGTGGCGCTGCTGCTCGGCACCGCGACCTATCTGGCGCTCGAGGGAACACCGCACGTCACCGTGAGTGGCGGACTCGCCGCGCCGGCACTTACACCCTGGGGCGCTCCGCGCGAAAGCGCCGGCGTCATCGTGCCGTTCCTGCTAGCCGGCGCGCTGGCCGCTTTTAACACCGTCGCGTCCGGCACGGTGGTGGCGGCGAGCCACGACCTCGAGGTCGGGGACAACGCGCCGCGCACCGCCCTGCTGATGCACGGCGCCGCGCAGGCAGGCGGCGCACTGCTCGGCAACGTCGTCGGAACGGTCTCAAGGCTCGACTCGGTCGGCATCGTGCGACTGCTGGATCATCGCGGCCGTACGCCGCTGCTGCTGATGGGCATCCTGCTCGGCGTGCTGGGATTCGTGCGTCCGGTCGTCGACCTGGCAGCCGCCCTCCCGCTCAACGTCTCCGCCGCGCTGCTCGGCGTGCTGCTCGTGCTGGTCCTCGCCCAGGCGCTGACCGCGATCAGGGCTGGGCCGCGCTCCGTACTCCTGCTCGTCGTCGCGCCCTCACTGATTCCGACCGCGCTCTGGATCGGCGTCGGAACGTCGCTTGCGCCGACGGTGCAACTGGTTGCCAACCCGATGCTGTGGGGGGTACTGCTCGCGGCGGTGCTCGAGCGGCTGGTCGCACCACGGGCACAGGGCCGCAGGGGAATGATGAAACGAGGTCAGTGATAAACCGGAGGCGACCGTGCGCCGGCCCGGCCGGCGGGTCAGCTCGACGAGCTGGGCAGAGCGCCGGTTAGCACCAGCGTCAGCTGCCCATCTCCTCGAACACGTCGAGCGCAAGGCGGCAGGTGACGACGCCGTTGGGCACGTTCACCGCCTCGGCGATCCGCAGGTCGGCGGCAACGCTGGCCAGCACGTAGGCCTGCTGGAGGCTGAGGCCGCGCTCGCACCGCAGCCAGTCGAGCATTTCGAGCAGCGCGCGCCTGGCCGCCAGCGTCAGATCGAGATCGCCGTTGCGCCCATCGTCGGCGAGCGGGATCCCGACCGTCTGAACGCACGGACGGGGGCGGAGAACCGCCGGCTCGTCGTATTCGATGGCCGGAAAGCGGGGTCGCCAGCGGAGCGTCTCAGAGGGCCGCAGCAACACCGAAAGCGTGACGGTGGCGGCAATCTCAATCGCGGTCCCGCACACCTCGCCTTCGCCCTGTGCGAAATGCACATCGCCGACCGACAGCAGCGCGCCATCGACGTGCACGGCAAGCAAGACGCGGCTGCCCTCGGACAGCTGCGACACATCGAGATTGCCGCCGTTCTCGCGGGGCGGGATCGTGCGCAGCGCCTGTGAGGCGTACGGCTCGAGGTCGGGGACGGCCGAATGCGGCTCGGGGCCTAGCACGGTGCCGCCGCGCTGCACCAGCTCGGCCTCACGGCGCGCCGCTTCACGCAGCAGCTCGGGCGACGGCGCCACGGCGACGCAGCCGAGGAACGGGCGGCCCCGGATCGCCACCCCGGGCAGGTCGGCCGAGCGCGCCACTCCGTCCTCGATCTGCCACCGGACGAAGAACGGCTCCGCGAACAGGTCGCCGAGGAGACCAAAGCCCGGGATCACCGCGGTCGTCCCAAAGGCGTCCGGAACGATACGCCGCGGCATCACGACCAGCATGTCCCCGGGGCGCGCGCCGCGCACCTCGATCGGACCGGTCAGGGGGTGGTTGGCGTCGAGATCGATCGAGTGCAGTGACCCGGCGGTGCTTTCCGGCGTCAGCTGGCCGTCCATCCCGTCTCGCAACTCGAGCTCGAACTCCTCACCCGGTTCGACGGAGGCGATGGGGGGCAGATCGGGCCAAATGCGGTTGTGGCTGTTCTCCGGGCGCAAGACGATCGAGCGGCGCCGGTCGACGCCGATGTGCAGGCTCATGCCTGCTTCCTCGCGATCAGGCACGCCACCAGCTGTGCCGCGGCCCTCGCCAGCGACAGCTCGCGCCCAGCCCACTCGCGGGCGCCCCCGAGGTGATGCAGCGAGATGATGCCGAGCAGCCGATCGCCTTCGCGCACGGGCGTGACGATCTGCGCGCCGAGGCCGCCGTAATGCTCGAGCATCCGCTGAAACGCGGGATCGTTCGAGGCGTTGGCGCTGTCGGTCTGCACCACCTGCTCGGCGCCGGAGAGGATCGCCGCGACCACGGGCTGACCCTGCAGCGAGACCTCGCGGTCACCGACCAGCGTGCCTGCGTTCGCCGTCCGCGCCTCGTGCACCACCGGGAAGTACTCGCCCTCGACCTCCAGGCGCAGCGTGCAGCGGTCGACGACGACGTTCTCGCGCAGAGCTGAGACTATCCCGTCGAGCGCAGCTGCCCGGAGCAGCCGGTAGCCGTCGGCATCGCCCACCGGCCGCATCCAAGCCGCCCGAGACCAGAATGTCAAACATCTTGCCTACTCGGCCGCGCGGTATCGACATCGGCGCCGCGGTATCGACATCGCGGTTTGCGATCGCAATACAGTAGCCCGGACCGCGCGCGGGAGAGGAGGAGTTATGCCGTTCGCCGACCTCAACGATGTCCGCCTGTACTACGAGTTCACCGGGCCCGAAGACGCCCCCTTGATCATGCAGTTCGGAGGTTCGCTGTTCGGGCGCCAGAACTTCGACGCCGTCAACGACGGGTTCCGCGAGAACTTCCGGTTGCTGAGCTTCGACGCCTCCGGATACGGCCGCTCAACGCAGCCGCTGACCGAGTACGGCATCGAGCAATGGGCCGGCGAGGGAGCCGCGTTGCTCGACGCGCTCGGAATCCAGCGGGCATTTACACACGGCACCTCGATGGGCGGCATGATCGCGCTCGCGTTCACGGCCAAGTACCCGGACAAGACACTCGCCTCGTGCGCCGATTGCGCGCTGGCCCGGTGCGACACCTATCGCCGGATCATGTTCCGCAACTGGCGCCAGCAGTGCGAGGCGCTGCCGCTGGACGACTTCTGCGATCTCCTGACGATCCAGGCCGTCGGCGCATCCTTCCTCGAGGATCACCCCGAGGTGTTCGACAACGTCAAGCGGATCGTGGCGCTGAATTCGCCCTACACGGTGCGGCAGGCATGCCTGGCGATGGAGAGGATGAACCTCGAGCCGCTCGTCGACCAGATCCGACGCCCGATCCTGTTCACCAATGGCTCACGCGACATCATGACGCCGCCGGACCTGGCGCCGTCAGGGTTCAGCGCGCGCCAGATCGTCGAGCGCGTCCCGGAGTTCGCGCGCCTGCACGAGTTCCCGGACATCGGCCATGCTGACCTGCTCGAGGTGCCCGACGAGGCGGTCGCGGTTGTGACCGCGTTCTTCAAGGAGGTGCTCGCCCAGCGACCGCCCGCGGCGATGTCGACCTCCCGAGCATGACCCGCGTCGCGGTAATCGGCGTCGGGCGGATGGGCGCGCCGATGGCGCGGCGGCTGATCGCCGCCGGACATCAGCTGACCGTCTGCGACGCCGCGCCGGCGCTGGTCGCCGAGCTGTGCGAGGCCGGGGCCGAGCCCGCGCCGGACGCCGCTACGGCCGCCGCGCGGTCGGAGATATCGATCACCTGCCTGCCGACGCCGGCGATCCTCGAAACCGTGGTGCTCGGCGAGCGTGGGGTGCTGGCCGGGGCGCCGCCGGGCAGCGCCCTGATCGATATGAGCACCTCGCTGCCGAGCCTCGCCCGGCGCCTCGCACAAGCTGGGCAAGAGCGCGGCGTCGACGTCCTCGACGCCCCGGTGAGCGGCGGCCCGGACGGCGCGGCTCAAGGCACGCTGGCGATCATGGTCGGCGGTGGGCAGAGAACATTCGCGCGCGTGCTGCCGCTGCTGCAGGCGCTCGGAGCGGTAATCCGTCACATGGGCGCGGCCGGCACGGGTCAGGCGACCAAGTTGACCAACAACATCCTCGCCGCTACCCACATGGCGGTGCTTGCCGAGGCCGTGGCGCTCGCCCGCAGCGAGGAACTCGAGCTCGCCACGGTCTACGAGATCATCTCCAACGGCACCGGCGACTCCCGGGTGTTGCGCAACCGCTACCCGGTCCCGGGCGTGGTGCCGGATGCGCCCGCCAGCAGGGGGTGGGCGCCGCTGTTTCCCGTAGATCTGATCGCCAAGGACGTCGGGCTCGCGCTGGCGACCGCGGCCGAGCACGGGCTGGAGCTGCCGGTGGCGGCGGCGGCCCTCGCCCGCTATCAAGCCGCGCAGGCTGCCGACCTCGGCGACCTCGACTATTCGGCCGTTGCCCGGCTGCTCTGAAGCGATTAGGTTCTGGATGATCTATGAGAAGCCCGAGCCCGATCGCCGCGTGACGATGCGGCCACCCGCGAACGGCGGCGCGCGCTCGCGGCAGAGCGCGGTGCGCCACCCCAGTTCGACTTCGGCGAGCTGCCCGCAGCCCTCGCCGTCGGATGAGAGAGGAACCACTTTGAACGAGGCAACCCAAAAGCTGTACCAGGAACGGGGACTTGGCCGCCGGCAGGGCGCGGGCAAGCGCCCGGCGCTGGTGATCGTCGATCTCAACCGCGGCTTCACCGATCCGGCGTCGCCGTTGCACTGCGACACCGACGCCGCCGTCGAGGCGACGGCGCGCCTGCTGGCCGCCGCCCGTGAGGCCGCTTGCCCGATCGCGTTTACGACGATCGTCTACGACGAGGGCGGCAAGCGCGTCGCGAAGGCGTTCATCGACAAGGTGCCGTCGCTGCTGACCCTGGCGGCGGGCACGCCATGGCCGGAGATCGACGAGCGGATCGCTCCGCAGCCGGGCGAGCCGGTGCTGTTGAAGCTGTTCGCCTCGGCGTTCTTCGGAACGCCGCTCGCGCCGATGTTGGCCGCCGCCCATTGCGACACGATCATCGTCACCGGCGCATCGACCTCGGGATGCGTTCGCGCCACTGCGGTGGACGGGATGCAATACGGCTACCGCGTCGTGGTCCCGCGCGAGGCCGTCGCCGACCGGGCAGCGGGCCCGCACGAGGCGAACCTGTTCGACATCGACGCCAAGTACGGAGATGTGGTCTCGACCGAGGAGGCGCTCGACCTGATCCGTCAGGCGGAGTTCTGAGCGCCACCACCCGGCGCAAAGCTCTGAGCGGGCGCCATCTTGGCGCGAGGTCCGGCGCGCCACATCGCCCCGCCTCAGGCTGCCCCGGCGTGGCGATGGAAGAACTCCGCCACCACGCGCGCGTGCTCCTGGGCGTTGTCGAAGATCGTGGAGTGGTTAGAGCCCTTGATCACGCACGTCTCGCCGTTGGGCAGGTTGTCCGCGATCCACCGCTGGCCGGCGCCCTGCGGCCCCTGGTCCCAGGGCGTCATCACGTCCTCGTCGCCGCCGACCACCATCGCCGGTGAGGTGATCTTCTTGACCCACTCACGGTTGTCCATCGCATTCATCGCCTCGCAGGCGGCGATCATCACCCGCGGCTCGTTGGAGTCGCGCAGGATCTGCTGGATCGTGTCGACTCCGGCCTGACCCTCGGGCGTCTCCATGTACGCCTTCGAGAGGCACTGCCACGAGATGAGTTCGGCGAGGATGCGGCTGCCCACGCCTTGCAGCCCGATCAGGTCGATCCAGTTCTTGAACACCAGCCGGCCCGAGAAGCCCAGCTTGGCGGCCGCGCAGTTGATCACCACCGACTGGACGCGGTCGGGGTACTTCCCCGCCATCACGGTCGCGACCATTCCGCCCATCGAGGTGCCGTGGACGTGGGCCATGCCGATCCCCAGCGCATCAAGCAAGTCAACCGCGTCGTCGGCCCACACCTCGAGGTCGTAGTGCTGTTCGGGCTTCTCGGACTGGCCGTAGCCGCGCTGGTCGTAGTCGATGCAGCGAAACTCGCCGCTGAGCAGGGGCGTCACCGGGGCGAAGTTGAAGTGACCAAAGCCGGCCCCGTGGATCTGCAACACCGGCTCGCCTTCACCGCTGATCTCGTACCACAGGCGTGCGCCGTTGACGTCGATGATGTCCGAAGCCATCCCCATCCTCTCTCTCGTGGCCCGCGGAGTATATGTCAGACATGTTGCTCCAGCAGCGTCCGCGCTTGCCTGCCTGGTTCACCGTGGTTGACACCATCCGGCGCACGAGCTAGAAAAGGGCTAAGTCCGACTTTCCTACGGAGGTCACCGCATGACGCTGCCATTGGCCGATGTCCGGATCATTGCGGTCGAGCAGTACGGCGCCGGCCCCTGGGGCAGCCTCCAGCTGTCCGACCTCGGCGCCGAGGTCATCAAGATCGAGGACCCGCAGTCAGGCGGCGATATCGGCCGCTACGTGCCGCCGTTTCAGGAGGGCGAGGACTCGCTCTTCTTCGAGACGTTCAACCGCAACAAGAAGAGCATTTCGCTCGATCTGCGCGCGCCCCGCGGACGCGAGGTGTTCGAAGCGCTCGTGGCCAAGGCCGACGCGGTCTACTCCAACCTGCGCGGCGACCAGCCGCAAAAGCTGCGCTTGACATATGGCGATCTCGGCGCGGTCAACCCCCGCGTCGTGTGCTGCTCGCTTTCCGGCTTCGGGATGACCGGCCCGCGCGCCGGCGAGGCCGGTTACGACTACATCATGCAGGCGATGGCCGGCTGGATGAGCCTGACCGGGGATCCGGACGGTCCCCCGACCAAGAGCGGGCTGTCGTTGGTCGACCTCGCGGGTGGATACGTCGCGGCACTCGCGCTGCTGAGCGGCCTGTGGCGCGCGCGCCGTGACGGCGTCGGCTGCGACTGCGACATCTCCCTGTACGAGACCGCCCTGCACGAACTGATGTACATCGGCACATGGGTGGCCACCGGTGACTACGTGCCCAGGCGGATGGCCGAGTCGGCGCATCCGTCGATCGTCCCGTTCCAGGCTTTCCAGTCCGCCGACGGCTGGATCACGATCGCGTGCGCCAAGCAGAAGTTCTGGGAGCGGCTATGCCGCGCTCTGGGACTTGAGCATCTGCTTGAGGACCCCCGCTTCAACGACTTCGTCGGGCGCAACACCCATCGCGACGAGCTGCTGCCGACGCTGCGCGAGGCGTTCCGAGAACGCACCACCGAGGAGTCGATCGCGCTGCTCGCGCGCGCCGGGGTGCCGCACGGACCCGTCTACGAGGTGCCCGAGGCGCTCCAGGACCGCCAGGTGAAGTCACGCGGCGCCGTCGTAGAGATCGAGCATCCGCAACTCGGCACCGTGCGCCAGATCGCCTCGCCGCTGCGGCTGAGCGGCGAGCCCAACCCACTCGCCCGGGCCCCATTTCGCGGCGAACACACCGACGAGGTGCTGCGCGAGCTGTGCGGCTACTCGGCCGAGGAGATCGCCGCGCTGCGCGCGGACGGCACGTTCGGCGCGATCAGGGGTCCCGCCGGGCCCGCCGAGCCTGTTGTCTAGGGCGCGGCGACGGACGCCGGCGGACGGCGCAGGTGCCAGTCGCTGACCTGTTGATAGGCGTGCGCCGCGCCCAGCAGCGTGGCCTCGGCAAACGGCCTGCCGATCAGCTGCATTCCGACCGGCAGGCCGTCGCAGAAGCCGCACGGAATCGCCATCGCGGGCGTGCGCGACAGCACCCACATCGAGATGTAGCGGGTCAGCACCGCGGTCATCTCCAGCGGGTCGCTGTCGGCGATCCGTGGTGCGGGCATCCCGCACGCCGGCGCGAGCAGGATGTCGCACTCCTCCAGCGCCTGCATCACGCGCCGGCGCCAAGCCCGCTGCCGCTGGCGTCCGTAGCCGTAGCGCGGGCCGGTGACCGCCGCGCCGCGGCGAAGGCGGGTTCGGACGTCGGGCGCGAAGATCTCGGGCGTCTCGTGCAGCCGATCGCGATGAAACCACGCCGCTTCGGCGAGCACCAGCTCGGCGGTCAGTTCGAACGCCTCGGCGTGGCCGGCGAGCTCTACCTCCTCGACCCGGGCGCCGATCCGTTGCAACGTGGCAGCCGCCTCGCGCACCGCCTCGCTGACCGCCGGCAACGGATCGTCGAGCCAATATCCGCTGAGCAGACCGATGCGCAACCCCTCGGCCCCGCGGCCCAGCGCGCCGGCGTAATCGTCGACCTCGACCGCGACCGACGCGGGATCATCGCCGTCGTAACCGGCGATCACCGCGAGCAGCGCGGCCACATCCTCGGCCCGCCGGGCCATCGGACAGATCGCATCAAACGTCCACGCCACCGGCACCGAGCCGCGGTTGCTCACTCGCCCCGCCGTGCCGCGGATCGCGCACACGCCGCTTAGCGCGGCAGGGATACGGGCCGAGCCGCCGGTATCGGTGCCGAGTGTCGCCATCGCCATGTCGGCAGCCAGCGCGACGCCGGAGCCGCCCGATGAACCGCCGCTCACGCGGTCGGGATCCCACGCGTTGCGGCACGGGCCGTAATGGACGTTCTGGGCGGTCCCACCGATGGCCCACTCGGACATGTGCAGCTTGCCGAGCAGCACCGCGCCGGCGTCGCGCAGGCGCTCCCAGACCGCCGCGTCGGTCTCAGGGATGTTGTCGCTCAGGTACGGCGTGCTCGCGGTCATCGGCATGCCCGCGACCGCGATGTTGTCCTTGAGCGCGACCGGGATTCCGGCCAGCGGCTGAAGCGGATCGCCGCGGCGCGCCGCCTTTTCCACGCTCGCGGCCTGCTCGAGCGCCTGCTCGGCGGTCACGGTGCGGAACACGTTGAGCTCGTCGTTGCGTTCGGCGATCCGCCGCAGGCAGGACTCGGTCAGCGCAAGCGGCGAGAGATCGCCGGCCTCGATTTGGCGGCGCGCCTGCGCGATCGGGAGGTCAGGCGGAGTGTCGATCACGCCCCTAGTTCAAGCCGAATGCCAGGTTCCCGGCCTCCGATACCGGACTCGCCGAGGGAATCAGCCGGCCGCTTTCACGCGAGAACAGGTCGTTGAGCGAGGCGCTGCGGCCGTCGCGGGAGGCCCGCAGCTCGGCGCGCCGGCGCTCAGTCGCCTCCTGGTCGATTTCGAGCGACTTCTCGTCGCGGAAGATCACGCCGTAGGCCTCGCGGGCAAGCTCAATCGTCGTGAAGTCGTCGAGCACGTCCTCGCGCACGAGCGCCGGCTCGCGCTCGAGCGGGTCACCGTAACCGCCGGCGTTGGGCTCGCGGAACTCGATGTATTCGCCGGCCTTGAACTCGACTCCGGTCACCTTCGCCTCGAGGTAATCCTCCTGCGGCGTGTCCGGGTTCTTCCGACACGATGCGGTGAGCCCGTCCCAGCCGCCGAACACCCCGCGGGGCGGGTCGTACTGGCGGTCGCCCTCGCACGAGTACGTGCCGTCGACGAGGAAGCGGTTGCGCCGGATGATCCCGACGCCGCCCCGCCAGCGCCCCGGCGCTGCCGGCTCGGGCCTCAACTCGTATTGGTCGCAGCGCATCGGAAAGCGCAGATCGAGCTCCTCGATCGGGTTGTTGCGCGTGTTGGCCATCAGGTTGTCGACCGAGTCCATCGCGTCCTTGCCGTAACGCCCGCCGTAGGCACCCTCGTTGACCTCCAGGTAGAGCCAGTACTGGCCGGTTTCCGGCACGAACCCGGAGTACGAGCAGAAGTGGATCCCGGCCGAGTTGCCCGCCGTCACCTGCTGGGGCAGCTGCTCCGCCAGCGCCAGGATCGTGTTGTCAACCACCCGCTGGACCTGGCAGAAGCGCGAGAAGCAGGCGCGCGGGAAGTTCGGGTTGAAGATCGTCCCTTTCGGCGCGATCACCTGCACGGGCCGGAAGACGCCGTCGTTCTGGGGGACGTGCTCCGGGAAGGTGACCTCGTCGAGCAGCAGTGTCCGCACCGCGTAATACGCGCCGACCAGCAGCGAACCCTCGAACGGCACGTTGAAGCCGGTGGGAACCTCGGCCTGCGAGCCGGTCAGATCGATCGTGATCGAGTCGCCGTCGACGATCACCTTGGTCTCGACCCGCAGCCGGCGACCGCGGTTGCGTGCGTCGTCGTCCAGCCACGCCGTCGGCGCCACGTACTCGCCGTCGGGGATGTTTTCGATCTGCTCGCGCAGCATCTGTTCCGAGTAATCCATCCACCCGTACGCCGCGCTCATCACGGTCTCGGTGCCGTAGCGTTCGACGAGCCGCAGGAAGCGCTCGCGGCCGAGCTGGCAGGCGGCCATCATCGCGTTCATGTCGCCGCGGTTCATCGTCTCGGTGCGCACGTTGTCGAACATCATCCGATCGACGTCGACATTCAGCCCGCCCTCGCGGTACCAGCGCAGCCCGTTGTAGAGCTTGGCCTCGGCATAGACGTCGAAGGCATCCGCGTTGATGCCGGGGAACGAGCCGCCGACGTCGAGCACGTGCGCGGTCACCGCCGCGAACCCGAGCAGCTCGCCGCCGTGGAAGATCGGGACGGCGACGGCCACGTCGGGGGTGTGGGAGGCGCCCAGGAACGGATGGTTGTGGACGATCACGTCGCCGTCGCGGATGTCGCCCTCGAGCCGGTCGAGGAAGCCGCGGATGTACCAGGGGAGCGAGCCGATATGCATCGGAGTCGAGTCCGACTCACACAGTTCGCGGCCGCGGGCGTCGAAGATGCCGGCCCCCAGGTCCTCTGACTCGCGGATGATCGACGAGTACGACATCCGGAACAGAACGCCGGCCATCTCCTTGGCGATCGCGTGGAAGGCACCGCCGAGGACGCGCATCGTGATCGGATCGACGTCCACTCGCGTCCGGGTGGGGGGACCGGGTGGCCGCCCCACCTCGTAGGTCACGATCGACATGGCTGCTGCTCTCCTTTCTGCCTGGCTTGCCTAGGCGCGGGCGGTGACGTCGGCTGCCCCGAAGGCCACGGTGCGCCCGGACGCTTCGATCCAGATGAGAATGTTCCCGAAGCGGTCGATCTCCGCCATCAGGCCGGGCGGGATGATCGTCGTGGTGTCGTACTGGTTGATCACCGCCGGGCCGTCGATCCGGTTGCCGGCGGCCAGCGCCTCGCGGGCATAGAACCTGGTCGGCAGCTCCCGGAGGCCACCATCGACGCGAAACCACGCCTCGCGCTCGTGGCGAAGCGCCGCCGCCGGCGACTCGCCCCCGCGGGCGACCTCCGGCATCTCCAGCGGCGGGATCAGCCCGATGCCGCGCACGCGGATGTTGGGGATCTCGATGTCTGACTCCTCGAAGCGGCGGGAGTACTCACGCTCGTGGGCGTCGTGAAAATCGGCCGCGAGCTTGGCGGCCCATGCGTCGTCGATCGCGCTCGAGCCGGCCTCGACGCGAAGCTCGTAGCCCTGCCCGAGGTACCGGCAGTCGGCTACCCGCTGGATCACCCGGCGGTCCTGCGCGATCCCGTCCGCCTCGAGCTGCGCGCGTGCCTGCCCCTCGAGCTCCTCGAACCGGGCCTCGAGCTCGGCGGCGTTCAACTGGGACATCCGCTGATAGGTCGTGGTCACGTACTCGTACACCGAGTCGGTGACAAGCAGCCCGAGAGCCGCCGTAACTCCGGGATACGGCGGCACGATCACCGTGGGCGTTCCGACCTCCGCGGCGATGTTGGCGGCGAACATCGGTCCGGCGCCGCCTTCGGCGACCAGCGCGAAGTCGCGCGGGTCATAGCCCTTGCGCACGGAGTTCTCCTCGATCGAGTCCACCATCGAATGGCTGGCGATCTGGATCGCCCCCATCGATGCCTCCTCCACGCTCATCCCCAGCCGCTGCGCGAGCGGCTCGAACGCCTGCCGGGCCAGGGGCGCGGCGAGCTCCATCGTGCCGCCGAGGAATGTCTCGGGCTGCAGCCAGCCTAGGTTGACCATCGCGTCGGTGGCCGTCGGCTCGGTGCCGCCACGGCCGTACGCCGCCGGTCCGGGCACCGCGCCGGCGGAGCGTGGCCCGGAGCGGAAGATGCCGCCGCTGTCTACGTAGGCGATCGACCCCCCGCCCGCGCCGATCGTGTCGACGTCGACCATCGGGATCATCGCCTGGTAGGGGCCCACCCGGGTGTCCAGCAGGTGCTTCATCCGCAGCTTGCCGCCCTGCGAGAGGCCGACGTCGGCCGAGGTGCCGCCGACGTCGAGCGTGATGACGTTGTCGAAGCCGCCCTGGCGGCCGACCCAGATGCCTCCGACCACTCCGGCCACCGGACCGGACATCAGCAGGTTGACCGGGCGCTCGACGGCGCCCTGCGCTGTGACCACGCCGCTGGCCGAGCTCATCAGATGGAGGCCGGTGCGCACACCGAGTCCGCGCAGCTCGTCCTCGAGGCGGCGGACATAGCCGGCCACCTTCGGTCCGACGTACGCGTTCAGCGCGACGGTGGAGAAGCGCTCGTACTCGCGGTACTGCGGCAGCACCTCCGAGGAGACCGACAGGAATGCCTCGGGGAACTCATTCCGCACGATCTCGGCGACCCGCTGCTCGTGCTCTGGATTGAGGAACGAGAACAAAAAGCAGACCGCGACCGCCTCCACGCCCATCTCCTTGAGCAGGCGCACCTGCTCTCGCGCGCGCTGCTCGTCGAGCGCCACCAGCACGTCACCCGAGGCGGTGATCCGCTCCGGGACGGTCAGGCGATAGCGCCGACGCACCAGCGGATAACGCTGCCAGGGCAGGTCCTGGTAGTTGGAGAAGTTCAGGGGTTTCTTGTGGCGGGCGATGTGGAGGATGTCCCGGTAGCCTTCGGTCGTGATCATCCCGACGGTCGCGCCGGTGTGTTCGATCACGATGTTGGTCGCGATCGTCGTCCCGTGGAAGACCTGGCCGAGGTCCGCGGGTGTCACCTGCGCCTCCCCGGTCAGCTCCTTGATGCCCTGCACCGTTCCCCGTGACGGATCGTCGGGCGTCGAGGCGAGCTTGTGAATCAGGATGTTCCCGGACTCGTCGTCCACGTAGATGAGGTCGGTGAACGTACCGCCGACGTCGACTCCGAGACGTTTCATGGCTCTCTCCAGGATGATGGGTTGGGCGGGGCCAAAATGATCCTCAAGGACGCAGGAGGATCTTGCCGAAGAAGTCGCGGCTGTCCAGCAGCTCGAAGGCCTGTCGGACTTCGGCCAACGGGAAGGTCTTGGCCACGAGGGGGTTCAGCCGACCGCGAGCGGCAAAGTCGAGCACGTGGTCGAGTTCCTCGCGCTCGTACACAAACGACCCGATAATCCGATGCTGGGCGCGGAAGAACGGGATGATGTCGAACGGTACGACCTCGCCGGCGTGCGCGCCGCAGGTGACGAGCCGCCCGTTGTGCGAGAGGGCGTCGATCGCCCTCTGGAACAGCTCACCCCCCACGTGCTCGAAGACCAAGTCGACGCCGCGCCCCGCGGTGATCTCCATCACTCGCGCTGGAACGTCCTCGGACGTGTAGTCGATCCCGACGTCCATCCCGTTCTCGGCCGCGCGCTTAAGCTTGTCCTGCGAGCTCGAGGTTCCGATCACGAACGCGCCGGCAAGGTGCGCCAGCTGCACGGCGGCGGAGCCGATTCCGCTCGAGACCGAGTTGATCAGCACGGTCTCGCCGATCCGCAGCCCACCGCGTCCGAACAGCATGTGCCAGGCGGTGCCAAACGCGACCTGCAGGGCGGCGGTCTGCTCGTCGGAGATCTGCTCGGGCACGCGCACCAGCTGCTTGGTCGGGGCCACCACGTAGTCGGCAAAGCCGCCCGGGCCGCTGACGCCGATAAACACGTCGCCGCCCAACAGGTAGGGCATCACCCGGTCGCCCACCGCCACGCCGTCGACGCCCTCACCGAGCGTTTCGACGCGGCCGACCAGCTCGAGCCCGAGAATGTGGGGCAAGGCGATCTCGAACCGGGACGTCCCCTCGCGGATGTCGACGTCGACGTGGTTGAGCGCACACACCGCGACCTTGATCCGGACCTGCCCGGGACCCGGTTCGGGGTCGGCCACGTCCTCCACGGTCAGTACGTCGCGACCGCCGAACTGATGTATCCGAACAGCCTTCACGTGGTTCTCTCGATCCTCTCTCTCGGCCTTCGGTACCACGCCGGCGCCCCTGCCTGAGCACCCTGCACCACCAGTCGGGCGCGCGGCCAATTGTTATGCCCGACATGTGCTATGTCAAGCCGACGGTATAGCGCATTGCCGTCGATATTGGCGTATCGTAGTTGACATCGGATGATGTCTGACATATAACGGCGTTGCGGAGGCTCGGACGGCGACGCCTGCGCGTCCAATTGGCCTGAGACGGCTCGCTCGGCGCCCGGTGCTCCGTGACACCGCCGAGGTGGGAAGGAGCACGTATGGCCGTACAGGGGGAAACGGCGCCGAAAGTGTGGCGGGGTCGCTTCTACGAGGACTTCGAGGTCGGAGACGTCTTTCAGAGCCGACTCGGGCGTACGGTCACCGAGACCGACAACGTCTGGTTCACCTGCCTGACGCTCAACACCAACCAGGTCCACTTCAACAACGAGTTCGCGTCGGGGACACCGTTCGGCCGAGCGCTGGTCAACAGCACGTTCACGCTGTCGCTGGTCACCGGGATGAGCGTCCCCGACACGAGCGAGAACGCGACAGCGAATCTGTCGTGGACCGACATCACGCTGCCCAATCCGGTTTACGTCGGCGACACCTTGTGGGCCGAGACGCAGGTGCTCTCCAGGCGCGAATCGAAGTCGCGTCCGAACATCGGCATCGTTGGCGTCCGCTGCCGCGGCATCAACCAGCGTCGCGAGGTCGTGATCGAGTTCCAGCGGACATTCATGATCTACAAGCGCGAGGCGCCGGAGGTCAGCAACCTGTTTCCCGGCACCGACACGGGATGGACGATCTGAGAGGACCCAAATGAATACGGCCGCACAACGCTTCGCCGCCTTCAGCTCGTCGCTGCGCCTGCAGGCGATTCCCGACGACGTGGTTGAGGCCGCCAAGCTGCACCTGCTCGACACGCTCGGCTGCGGCCTGGCCGCGCACGCCCTCGCCGCGGCGCCGGCTGCGCGCGAGGCGATGACCGAGCCGGGGGTCGGTGGGCCCGCCACGGCGATCGGGGTCCGCGAGGGCCTTCCGAGCGCCGACGCCGCGCTGGTCAACGGCGTCACCTGTCATGCGCTCGATTACGACGACACGCATACCGGCGCAATCGCGCACGTCAGCGTGGCCGTGGCTCCCGCGGTGCTCGCCGCCGCGCAGACCGCCGGGGCGCGGGGCGCCGACGTCATCACCTCGACGATCGCCGGGAACGAGATTGTCACCCGCCTCGGCCTGGCCGCAGGGTCGGCGTTTCACGCCCGCGGCTTTCATCCGACCTCGGTGTGCGGCGTGTTCGGAGCGACGGCCGCCGCGGCGGCCGTGCGGCGAATGGACGCCACAACCACCGTCAACGCACTCGGGATCGCCGGCAGCATGGCCTCCGGCCTGCTCGAGTACCTCGCCGATGGCTCGTCGACCAAGCGCCTGCATCCCGGGTGGGCGGCGCATGCGGGGATCATCGCCTCGCGCCTGGCGGCGCACGGGGCGAGCGGCCCATCGTCGGTGATCGAGGGGCGCTTCGGGCTTTACCGCGCCTTCGTTGAGCGCGACGACGCCAACATCGCCTCCCAGACCGCCGACCTTGGCGAGCGCTGGGAGACGCCGCGAATCGCTTTCAAGCCGTATCCGGCATGCCATTACGTACATGCCCCGCTTGACGCGATCGCCCAGATCCTGGCCGACACGCCGGTGGCGATCGAGGAGATCGAGGAGATCGTCGCGCTGAGCACCGAGGCCGGGGTCTCGCTGGTGCTCGAGCCGCTGGCCGACAAGCATCGCCCCCGCACCGAGTACGAGGCCAAGTTCAGCCTCCCGTACTCGATCGCGTCGCTGCTGGTCCGCGGCAACGTCGACGTCTCGACCTACACCGATGAGGCGATCGCCGACGAGGACGTGCTCAAGCTGGCCGCGAAGGTCCGCTACGAGATCAAGGATTACGACACCTTTCCGCGGGCGCTGCCCGGCGGCGTGCGGATCCGCACGCGCGACGGCCGCACGCTTGAAGCCAACCTCGATTACCAGCGAGGCGGACCGGACAATCCGATGACCGACGAGCAGGTGCGCGAGAAGTTCCGCACCAACGCCGCGCTGGCGCTGGCGGAGAGCGAAGTCGAGACGCTGGAGGCGGCGATCATGACGCTCGAGCAGCACGACAGCCTCGACGCCCTCGAGATCCTCTCGCACGCGGCGGCCACGCACGAGGTCGCCGCATGACCACCACGACAACCGAGTTGCCAGTCGAGCGGCTGTATCGCGGCGCGGCGGTGCTGATCCTCGGGGAGGGCTCGAACGAGATCCAGCACCTGTTGATCGCCCGGCGGATCTTCGAGGGTCACAAGGCCACCTAGGTGGGGCGCGCGCCGGTCACCCGCGTACGCAAGGCCTACGAGCAGGTCTACGACCAGCTACGCGACCTGATCATGCGCGGGGACCTTGCCCGCGGCGAGCGGCTCCCCAACGAGACCGTGCTGGCGCGGGAGTTCGGGGTCAGCCGCAGCACCGTGCGAGAGGCATTGCGGGCGCTGGCGGCGCACAACCTGATTCACACGGTCAAGGGTGCGAGCGGGGGCAGCTTTGTCACGCTGCCGACCGTCGATCACATCTCGGAGTTCCTGCACGCCAACATCAGCCTGCTCTCGGAGTCAAACGACGTCACGCTCGAGGAGTTTCTCGAGGCCCGCCGGCTGCTCGAGGTGTTCGCCGCCCGGCAGTGCGCGCTGCGTCGCAGCGACACCGACCTGGCGCGGCTGCGAGAGACGATCATCGACGCACCGGCCGGGCTCCCCGCCGAGGAGCGGTTCGTGTACAACGAGAGCTTCCACAGCGCCGTACTCGACGGCGCCCGCAACACGCTGCTGCGGATCGCCGCGCAGCCGATCTTCTCGGTGTTGCAGACCAACTTCTCCCGGGAGGCGCAGACCCCGCGCTTCGCCGAGCGCGTCGACGAGGACCATCGGGCGATCCTGGCGGCGATCGAGCGCGGCGACGCTGAGGCCGCCGCGTCCGCGATGCAACGGCACCTCGACTATCTGAGCCAGACTTACACCAGGATGTGGCGCCAGGGAGGTCCGCAGCGTCAGTAGGAGCGCGGCAGACCCAGCACGTTCTGGGCCAGGAACGACAGGATCATGTTCGTCGTGACCGGCGCCACCTGGTAGAGGCGGGTCTCCCGGAACTTGCGCTCGACGTCGAACTCCCGGGCGAAACCGAGGCCGCCGTGCGTGTCCAGGCACGCGTTGGCCGCCTGCCAGGAGGCGTCGGCGGCCAGCAGCTTGGCCATGTTGGCCTCGGCGGCGCAGCGCTCGCCGCGCTCGTAGCGCTCGGCGGCGCGGATCCGCATCAGGTCCGCCGCCTCGATGCGTGCGTGCGCCCAGGCGATCGGGAACGCGACCCCCTGGTTCTGACCGATCGGGCGGCCGAAGACGACCCGCTGTTTGGCGTGAGCGACGGCGCGGTCGATGAACCAGCGCCCGTCGCCGATGCACTCGGCGGCGATCAGGATCCGCTCGACGTTCATCCCGTCGAGGATGTAGCGAAAGCCCATGCCCTCTTCGCCGATCCGGTTACGGGCCGGGATCTCCAGGCCGTCGATGAACACCTCGGTGGTGTTGTGGTTGAGCATCGTCTCGATCGGCTGGATCCGGAGCTGCGCGGCCGGGGCGTCCCGCAGGTCGATGAGGAACGTGGAGAGGCCCCACCAGCGAGGATGCTCGTCGTCGCGGTCGCTGGTCCGCGCCAGCAACACCATCAGGTCGCTTTGCAGCGCGCGCGAGGTCCAGATCTTCTGGCCGTCGACCACGTAGTGATCGCCGTCGCGGCGCGCGCGTGTACGGATCCTGAGCGTGTCGAGCCCGGCGTCTGGCTCCGTGACCCCGAACGCCTGCAGCCGCAGCTCGCCGGAGGCGATCCGCGGCAGCCACTCCCGTTTCTGCTCCTCTGACCCGTGCCGCAGCAGCGTCCCCATGATGTACATCTGCGCGTGGCAGGCTCCTGCGTTGGCGCCTGAGCGGTTGATCTCCTCCATGATCAGCGCGCCGTGCGGGATGCCCAACCCCGCGCCGCCGTATTCCTCGGGGATCAGCGCGGCGAGCCAGCCGGCGGCGGTGAGCGCGTCGACGAACTCCTGCGGGTAGGCCTCCTCGCGATCGATGCGCCGCCAGTACTCGCCGGGAAAGCGCGCGCACAGCTCGCGCACGCCGCTGCGCAGCTCGACGTCGCTGATCGGCTCGGGGGTGCCCATCGGCGCCATCGTAAAGGGCCTTGCGCCGGCGCAGCGGGGGGCGGGTAGGCTCGGACAACGACGGCCTCGGGCGGGCGCCGATGTCCTGTTCGTCGGCCCCTGTTTGACGCTCGCTTCGAGCGCAGACTAGGGTTACCGGTGTGCGGATCGCGATCTGCGACGTGGGCCCTCGCGACGGGCTGCAGAACGAGTCGCGCTCGCTGCCGGCAGACGTCCGCGCGGACCTCTGCAACCGCCTGGCCCGCGCCGGCCTGCCGCGCGTGGAGGCGGTGAGCTTTGTCAATCCGAAGCGGGTGCCGCAGATGGCGGGCGCCGAGGAGGTCATGGCGGGCCTCGTACGATCCGGCCGCGCGATCTTCGCCGGGCTCGTCCTGAATGAGCGCGGCTACGAAAGGGCGATCGCCAGCCGCGTCGACGAGGTGCACTACGCGTTTCCGGCCACCGAAACCTTCTGCGAGCGCAACCAGGGCACCACCGTCGCCGCCGCCACCCACACCGCGACGCGGCTGATCGAGCGCGCACGCGCGGACGGCATTCGCGTGACGGTGACGATCGGGGCCTCGTTCGGTTGTCCGTTCGAGGGCCGCGTGCCGGCATCCCGCGTGCTCGCGCTCGCCGAACGGATCCAGGCGCAGGGGCCGGACGAGATCGTGCTGGCCGACACGATCGGCGTGGGCGTGCCCTCGCAGGCACGCGAGCTGGTGGCCGGCGTGGCGGCGCTCGGCGCGACCGTCGGCTGTCATTTCCACAACACCCGCAACACCGGATACGCCAATGCCCTCGCGGCCGTCGAGGCGGGAGTCCACCTGCTCGACGCCTCCTGCGCAGGCACGGGCGGGTGCCCTTTCGCACCGCGCGCAACCGGCAACATCGCCACCGAGGATCTCGTCTACCTCTTGCACGGCATGGGTTATGAGACCGGCATCGAGCTGGGCGCGATGCTCGACACCGCCGCATGGCTGGCCGAGGCACTCGGCAAGGAGCTGCCGGGTCAGACGTACAAGGCAGGCGCGTTCGAGCCTGTGGCGGCGTAAGCGGTCGTCGACGTCGGCTGCCGGAGATACAACCGCGGTGTTGCCCCGCTCGCCCGCCGAAGATCGCCTATAGAGCCTCGCCGCTCATTGCGCTGCCGCAGCTGCCGGCGCATCCCAAGTCCCCTGCTCGAGCCTGATCCGTCGCCACTCCTCGGCCACGTTCAGGTGCGTTGCGAACCAGACGTCCGGGAAGCCCTTGATGTACCCGATCAGCTCGTCGAGCATGGCGATCCTTGGGTGACGGCCGATGCAGAAGGGGTGCACAACCAACAAAAAGCACCCACCGGCGCGGTAGGAGCCGTCGAACTCAGCCTTCCAGATCTCGAGCACCTGCGAGGGCGTGCAGAGGCCCGACATGTATGGAAAGAAGCTGAAGAGGAAGTACGGGGCGTCGTCCAGCTCCCAGCTCACGGGAAGCTCGACGAAGTCACGCAGCGGGCCGTTGGTCACGGGCACCCGCGGGCGATACGGCTCGTCGTGACCGAACAGACTCGAGTCGTAGGCGAAGCCGAATTCCTCGAGCAGCTCGGCCGTGTCGGGTCCCAGCGCGAACGGTGGTGATCGGTTGCCGCGCGGTGTCAATCCGAACGTGTCCTCGAGCCGCGCGATTCCGCGCTTCATCAGCTCGCGCTCCTCCTCGATCCCGATGTCCAGCACGCTCTCGTGGTGATATCCGTGGTATCCGACCTCGTGCCTCTGGCGCTCGGAGATCTCGGCGCAGGCGTCAGGGTGTTCGTCCGCGACCTGCGCCGGCACCATGAACGTCGCTGGTAGTTCGTGGCGGTCGAGCAGCGCATGGATGCGCGGCAACGCGGCGCGGACGTCGTAATCGCCGCGGGACATCGGGCTCGGCGTGGTCAACTTGAATGTCCCGCTCCACAGTGTCTCGGCGTCGAAGTCCACCGACAGCGTCACCGCGCACCGGCAATTCCCGTTCCACATGGCAAGAGGATTCTGCCAGCCCGGACGCGACATGATCAAGCCGCGCGGGAGCTCAGCTCCTAACGTCCAATCTCCTCGCGAGCGGCCGCCTCCGCGTCGAACTCGCGCCGTTCGCGCGCGATCTGAGTTTGCAGCTCCTCGATCGGCGGCAGCGGGCCGAAATCGAACTGCGGCGGCGTACCTCGGCGCTCGCGCAGCTCAGCGCGCCGGGCCTCCGTCTCGGCGAGGTC
This sequence comes from uncultured Solirubrobacterales bacterium, assembly GCA_963723675.1. Taxonomy (GTDB): domain Bacteria; phylum Actinomycetota; class Thermoleophilia; order Solirubrobacterales; family Solirubrobacteraceae; genus Palsa-465. The sequence continues at coordinate 70,842 of CAVRRW010000003.1, forward strand.
GACGTCGCCCCCCTCGGCAAACACCACGCCGTACTGCTCACGGGCGGACTCCGCGCTCACCAATCCGGCGCGTACGTCTTTGGCGACGCGCTCTGGCTCACGATCGAACGGGGAGCCGAGCCCGCCTGCGCCGGCCGTCGAGAACACGAGCTTATCGCCGCTGCGTACGGGCAGGTTCTCGACCTTCGACGGCAGATCCTGCTCGCTGCCGTCAGCCCTGATCAGACGCTTGCGAGAGCCGGCACCGTGGCGGCCGCCAGTCACGCCCCACGGGAATGTGTGCGCCCGGTCGTCCTGGAAGCTGATCTGCCCGTGCTCCAGGAAGGTGTAGGTCTTCTCGACCCCGTGACCGCCGCGATGGTAGCCCGCTCCGCCGGAGTCACGGCGCGAGCGGTAGGAGTCCACGCGCAGTGGATAGTACTTCTCCAGGTACTCCGTCGGCACCGCTTTGAACAGCGGCCACCAAGAGTGGCCGTCGAGCCCATCTCCGACAGGTCTCGCCGGGATGCCGCCGTAGAGGATCTCCAGGATCTGATACGGCTCGCCGCGAGAGTCGACGCCAGAGTAGACAAAGTTCGGGCTGGTGCCGTAGCTGCCCGAGACCGAGAACTGCGAAAGCGCCTTCGAGAAGACCGCTCCGACGACGTCGAAGTGACGTGCCATCAGCGTGAGCCGGTTGCCAAGCGGCGCGGGAAACTGCGGCTTTAGCACCGAGCCTTCTGGGATGCGGACGTTGATGATGTCGTTGTAGCCGTCGTTGAAGGCGACGTCAGGGGCGAACGCCATGATCAGGAAGACGCCGCAGAACATCTTGAACATCTCTGGGTTGAGATAGAAGTTCACCGAGCCCGGCACCTGCGGATCACATCCGTCCCAGTCCACGTTGAGCGTGTCGCCGGCCCGCCACATCGTCATCCGTAGCTTGATCGGCCCGGTGCCCAGTCCATCGTCGTCGGCGAGATCCTCGAACGTGAAGCGCTCGCCATCTGGGAGGTGCGTGCGGATCAGCTCGATCACGGCTGACCGGGTTCGGTCGAGGATCGCGTCGCATGCTTCGAGATACGTCTCCTTGCCGAAGCGATCACAAAGCTCGATGATGCGTGCGGCACCCGCGGCCGTGCCCGCCGCGATCGCCTTGATGTCGGCCTCCACATGCGCCGGCACGCGCGTGTTGTGGCAGAACATCCGCAGGGCCTCCTCGTTGAGCCGACCCTGGTCGTAGAGCTTGATCGGGGGCATCCGGATGCCCTCGTGGTAGATGCTGCGGGCGCTGATCGGCATGCTGCCCGCCGCGGTGCCGCCCACGTCGATCAGATTGCCCCACTGCGAGGTGTAGCCGACGAGGTCGCCGTCGTAGAAGACCGGCCGCAGCAACATGAAGTCGGGCGTGTGCGAGACGGAGCCCTCGCAGAGGTACGGATCGTTGAGCGCGATCACGTCGCCGTCGCGGAGGTCCTCGACCTCGTAGGGAGAATGGTCGATGATCGTCTTGATCGCGCAGCCGAACTGACCCATGACCATCCGTGCCTGGCGATCCGCCATCAGCGGGAACTGGTCGCTCTGCTCGCGTATCACAGGGCTCACCGCGGTCGTCTCGAGCACCCGATCCATCTCGTAGCGGGTGTTCGAAAGCGTGTTCTCGATGATGTCGAGGGTGACGTGGTCGATGTCGTGCGCTCGCACGAAGTCGGGGACGGCCTGAGCCTGGGGCTTTTCGGTGACGCTCATCGGGCCTCGCTTGCTGAGATGATGATGTTGGCGTACTCGTCGACGGTCCCGGCGTAGCCAGGCTCGATCACCACCGTGCTGTCGTCTTGGACGACGATCGCTGGACCGTCGATGACGTGTCCCGTGCGGAGGTGGTCGCGCTCGTAGATCGGGGTCTGCCGCGGCCGGCCGTCGAACACCACGGCCTCGTGACGGTCGAGCGCATCCTCGAGCGACGCCTCACCGGTCTCCCGCGGCGCCGGCGGCAGGTCCGGCGTCACGCCGCGCCCAACCACCCGCAGCGTGGCGATCTCGATCGGCGAGTCCAGGTCGAATCCGTAACGGCGGCGGTGCTCTCCCTCGAAGTCCGTCCGCAGCGCGGCCGCATAGCCGTCGTTGAGTAAGTCGGGCGAGAGCGCGCACGGAATCTGGATGTCCTGACGGTAATAGCGGCAGTCGGCAAACAGCTCGAACTGCTGGTCGGCTGGGGCGACGTCCTCCGTGGTCAGCCAGTCGCGGGCCTCGGACACGAGCCCATCGACGGCGTCCTTCACCTCCCCGGCGGTAGTGGCCTCGGTCGTGCGCAGGTAGGTTTGGGCGAACTCGTTCTGGACGTCGGCCGCGATGAAGCCATACGCGCTCAATACGCCCGGAGCCGACGGGATGATCAGCGGCTCGGCGCCGATCAGCTTGACCAGCGCGTTGGCGTGCACGGGACCGGCGCCACCGAACGCCACCAGGCCGAACACGCGGGGGTCGTAGCCGCGTTCCACGCTCACCACCCGCAGCGCCGCGTGCATGTTCTCGTTGGCGATGTCGATGATCGCCTGCGCCGCCGCGGTGGTGTCGATGCCGAGCCCCCGCCCGACCTTCTCGACCGCGCGATGAGCCGCATCGACGTCGAGTTCGAGCGAGCCGCCCAGGCGGGAGCGACCGGGGATCCGGCCGAGCACCACGTTCGCATCGGTCACCGTGGGCTCCTCGCCGCCCTGGCCGTAGCATGCCGGTCCGGGATCGGCGCCGGCGCTGACCGGCCCGACCCGCAACGCGCCCGCGATGTTGAGGTACGCGATCGAGCCACCGCCGGCGCCGACGCTGTGGATGTCGGCGCCGCGGGCCTGGAACTGGTAGTAGCCGAGCTGCGCCTCGCGGTTGATCGTCACATTGCCGCCCACGCACAGCGAGGCGTCGGTCGAGGTGCCGCCCATGTCGAGAGTGAGCACGTTGGGCACGCCTGCCTGGCGGGCGAGGTAGGCAGCTCCCACGACCCCGCCGGAAGGGCCCGAGAAGGCAATGTCCACCGGCCGCTCCTTGGTCGCCTTGGCGCTCATCGTGCCGCCGTCGGAGCGCACGATGTTGAAGCGGCCGGCGAAGCCCTCCTCGCGCAGCTGGGAGTCGAGATGGTCGACGTACTTGAGCACCTGTGGCTGCACGTAGGAGTTCAGCACGGCCGTCAGCGCCCGCTCGTACTCGCGGTATTCGGACATCAGATCGGAGGAGATCGAGACGGGCAGCTCGGGCTTGACCTCGATCGCGAGCTCGCGCGCGCGGCGCTCGTGGGCAGGGTTGACGTAGGCGTTCAGGAAGGCGATCGTCAGCGATTCGATGCCTTCCTCGATCAGCGCCTGGACAGCGGCGCGAACGGCCTCCTCGTCGAGCGGCTCTACCACCTGTCCGTCGGCTCCCATGCGCTCGGTGATCCCGTACGTGCGCCACAGAGGCACGAGGGGGTCGGGCTTGATCATCCCCATCCAGGCGTACAACGGCCCGGGCGTCCAGGCGCGCGCGAGGTGCAGGATCTGCTCGTGACCCGCGGTCGTCAGCAGTCCGCCCCGGGCGCCCTTCTCCTCGAGGATCATGTTCGTCACGACGGTGCTGCCATGGAGGATCAGCTCGAGATCGCTTGCCGCAATCCCCCGTGTCTTGCACGCCTGCCGTACGCCCGCGATCACGCCCGCGGACTGATCATCCGGCGTCGAGAGGACTTTTGCGATCGTCAGCTCGCCGGTTTCCTGCGAAAGCAGCAGGACATCAGTGAACGTACCGCCGACGTCTACTCCCAGCTTCAGTGACACTGCCGCTCCCTCGTACTTATCCCTCGATTGGCGTTGTCGGCGACACCTCCCTCGCGAGCCGCCTTCGCATACGCTCCCGTGCCGCCAAGCTTGCCGGTATGCGAGCGTATGCAGCGCGACTATATCGCTTGTGACGGGCCGCACGGAGGGGCAAAGACGTGCGTTCAGATCGCGATCCTTGCGGCGACGCCACGAGCGACACCATCAGCCCGATCGCGCGCTTGCCCTCGAGGCGCGTCAACGTCCGCCGCTGACCCTGTCCGCGTGCTCGCGCAGGATTGGCAACATCTCCTCGCCGAGCAGGCGGATCGAGCGCAGGACGTCGCGCTGCGGCATGCCCGGCCACTGGAGCCGGCAGATGAAGTGATCGGCGCCCAGCCGCTCAACGTGCTCAGCCAGAAGCGCGGCGCACGTCTCGGGCGAGCCGATCACGAAGCGACCGCCTGCCGTCAGGTCGGCGAACTCGCGTCGCAGCGTGTCGCCGCGCGGCAGCACTTCGCTCTGTCCCCAGTCGACGTACGTGAGGTACTTGTTTTCCAGGTAGGGGCGCGCGACCTCCAGCGCCTGCTCGTCGCTCGCCGCGACGCAGACCTCCTTGAGCACCGGCGTTGCGCCCGCCTCCGAACACCCGGCAGCAGTGCGCTCGTCGCGATAGAGGCGCATCTGGCGCGCGAGCTCGTCGAGCTTCGTGTGCGGGTTCACGAACCACGCGTCCCCGAGCCGCGCCGCGCGCCTCACTGCTCGGTCACTATTCGCCGCGATCCAGATCGGCGGCATGCGCGACGGTGCCAGCGCAAGCTCGACATCGTTTAGCGCGAATCCGTCCCCACTGGCTGTCACCGACTCCCCCGCGAGCAACCTTCGCACGACGTCGAGCTTGCGTTCGAACAGATCCGCGCGGCCGCGAGCGACCCCGAACGCCGCATTCTCCACCTCCCGGTATCCGAAGCCGATGCCGAGCACGAAGCGGCCGCCGGCGATCGCGTCGAGCGTCGCCGCGTTCTCCGCCACCTCGACCGGATTGAGCAGGGTCAGCAGCAGGATCGCTGTTCCAACCGTCATCCCCCCGGCCTCTGCCGCGACGCGCGCGAGCAGCGGCACGGTCTGGAACATCTGAAAAGGATGGGATAGGAAGTGTTGCCCCGCCCACACGGAGGAGAGCCCGAGTTCGCGGGCGAGCTCCACTTGCGCGATGTGCTCGCGCAGCGCTTGCGCGGGCGGGAAGCCGCGCGGGTGTTGGGCAGACAAGAACACACCGATGTCTATGTCATTTCCTGCCATGCGCGCGCCCTTGTTCGCGGAGGATGTTGGACAGAGTGTCACTTCTGCCCACCGGATCGCAAGAGTCCGCGTCCTCGCGACGGCGACTCCGTGCTTCGGGCGGGCGCTTGCCCGGCCCTGGGCACCGCGGTAAGGTCGCCGGGCGCATGATCCAGATCGACGGCCGCAGGATTCTCACGACGCTGGCGGAGAAGGTCGCGCCCCAGCACACCGCCGCCGAAGCCCGGACGGGCCTGAGCTGATCATCGCGGCGACGCGGTCTTTACGCGCCCGCCGCACGGCCAACGGGCCTAGCGGCGTCTCACGCAGACCGTTCCTGGTCGTAGGCACTGCGCTGTTCGTGATGCTGATGGCATCGAACATGCCGACTCCGCTGTACGCCGTATACCGGACCAAATTTCACTTCTCGGCGGTCGACCTGACGCTGATCTTCGCTACTTACGCGATCGTGCTGATCCCAGCACTGCTGGTCTTCGGACAGCTCTCCGATCGGGTCGGGCGCCGGCGCGTGATCGCGGCCGGGCTCTGCGGCGCCGGCGTGAGTCTCGCGCTGTTGGCAGCGGCCCGCGGTACACCGTGGCTGTTCGCAGCGCGCGCGGTGCAGGGACTCGCGACCGGCTTGCTCACCGCCGCTGCGGCCGCAGCGCTGGTCGAACTCGAGCCTGATGGCGATCATCGCCGAGCGGCGGTGGCGACCGTGTACGGGAACAACGGTGGCTCCGCGGCCGGTCCGCTCCTCGCCGGCGTGCTCGCGCAATCCGCGCCCGACCGGCTGGTCCTCTGCTACCTCGTGGGGATCGGCGCCGTGGTGCTCGCGCTAGTCGGCGTGCTCGCCATCCGTGATCCGGTCACGCCCAGCGGTGTGTGGAGGCTCCAGGCACCGTCGGTGCCGGCGGACGTGCGCGGCGCCTTCGCGCGCGCGGCTCTGACCGGCGCGACGGTGTGGTCTGTCGGCGGGCTGTTCCTCTCGATCGTTCCGTCGTATGCGGCCACACTCCTGCGCACGGGCAACCTCGCCCTTCTCGGGGCGATCACCGCGTTAATGCTGGCGGTCTCCTGCGGTTCTCAGGTCGTGCTGCTGCGTGCAGACGTGCAGCCCCGCGATGCGCAGCCCGCTGGGCTCGTGCTGCTCATCACCGGGCTGGGAGCGCTCATCGCCGCGTTCCCGCTCAATTCGATGGCCCTTGTGCTGACCGCAGCTGCGTTCGCCGGCGCGGGGCTCGGGGTGGCGCTGTTCGGTGCCCAGACCGAGATCAACCACCTCGCCCCACCCGAGCGGCGTGGCGAGGTGACGGCAGCCTTCATGATGGCCCTCTACGGCGCTGTCACCGTCACAGCGATCAGCACCGGCTTGCTGGCTGACGCGCACGGGCTCTCGACGGCCGTCTCGGTCGTGGGCGCCGTGCTCGCGCTCGTCGCGATCGGCGGCACGATCTGGCACCTGCGCGTTCGGATCGGCTGATCCCGGATTTCCCAGTCAGGGACTCGTACTCGCCGGGTCGACGCCGTAAGCCGCAAGTGCGTTCCCGCGCAGGATCATCCGAGCGGCTTGCTCGAGCTCATCAGGGGCCAGCAGCTCGGGGAGGACGGTGGCGAGCGCCTCCCGCCACCGCGTGGCCGCGAGGTAGTAGAGCTCCGGCGTTCTCGCCGCATCGGAGGCGTAGAGCAGCTTCGACATCGGCGCGAGCTCCAGCGCCTCTCTGAGCGCCGCCTCCGGGCGCGCCACGTGCGGGATCGTCAGCGACAGGTCGAAGAACACGTTCGCGTAGGTGTGCGCGAGCCAACCGGCCTCGCGCACGAACGGATAGCAGTGCAGCAGCACGAACAGCGTCTCTTCGAAGCGCTCGATGAGCGGCTTCAGGTAACTGGGATCGGCCCGCCACAGCCTCAGATCGGAGTCGCCAAAGCCGCAGTGCACCTGGACTGGTAGCGGCTCTCCGGTTTCCTCGTTCGCCGCCAGCGCCTCGACGACATGTTCAGAAACACGGTGCAGTCCGCCGCGGTAAGCGGCGATCGTCTTGAGCGCGACATAGCCACGCGCCCGCGCGCTGACAACCGCGCCCGGCGCCAGCGCACCGCGATCCTCCAGGCGCAGCACTGGCAGCGCGCTGCATCCCGCGAGATCGCGAAGCTCGCCACAACCAAAGCTGAGCTCGGGCGGCGGGAAACCGTCGTCCACCAGCAGCAGCTCGGTGTTCGTTGCGCGCAGCAGCATCGCGGCGTACTCGCCCGGGTCGCTCGAGATCCGCCGCTCGTACACGGCCCACTCGGTCGAATCGCAGTCAAGCTCGGCAGCCAGCGACCGGATCGCCCGGCGGTATGACACCAGATTGGGGACGTGATGCCACTGACGCGGATCGCGACTCTCCGAGAACAGCCCGCGGAACTCGTCCAGCGTGCCCGGTGGACTGCGAAGGATGCCATGGGCGTGCTGGTCGACCAGCGCGATCGTGCTCAGTACTTCGTGAAATGGCCCTGCTGCTCGAATCGCTCATCTCCTTGGGAGTACGCGGCCCACTCGGAGCGGCGGACGGCGAGGTAGGAGCCGATAAGCACGGCATCGAGCGCGGCCGTCAACTCCTCATCGGCGGCTAACGCGTCCAGCGCTTCTTCCTGGCTCGCGGGCAGCCGAACGATCCCCCGACGCTTCCGCTCGCTCTCGGATAGCGCGGCCGGGTCGACCGTCACAGGTTCAGGCAGCTCCAGCCCGCGCTCGAGTCCATCCAGGCCCGCAGCGATGACGCCGCCCAACGCCAGGTACGGATTACAGCTTGCATCGGCAGCCTTCAGCTCTGCGTTGGTTGAGGCATGCTCGGCCCCGCGCAGCGCCGACGGGACCCGCACCGGCGCCTCCCGGTTGTCGTAGCCCCAACAGGTAAACGCGCCTGCCCAGTAGTGAGGCACGATCCGGCGATAGGAGTTAAAGCTCGGGGCGGCAAGCCCGCAGAGACCCGGCAGATGCCGGAGTACACCGGCCAGAAACGAGCGCGCCAGCGCCGACAGGCCGTCGCCACGAGCACCGTCGTAGAAGCGATTGTGATCACCATCCCACAGCGAGAAGTGAATGTGACAGCCGTTGCCCGCGTTCTCCGGCCATGGCTTCGGCGCCAGCGACGCAACGAGCCCGTGCGCGGTCGCCACCCCACGAATCGTCTCGCGCACCAACAGCTGCTCGTCCGCGGCCCGCAGGGCCGGCGCATGCGCAACCGACAGCTCCTGCTGACCATGCCCCATCTCCGCGTAGTACTGCTCCAGCGCAATCCCCTGCACAGAGAGCGCCGACACGAGCTCATCCGCATAATCCTGTGAGGCGGTCATCCCGATCGTCGAAAAGCACAACGCCGAATCGACCGGAACAAACGAGCCGTCGACTACCCGCGCGAGGGAGAATTCGTTCTCGAACGACGCGCGCAGCACCAGTCCGCGCTCCGCCAGGCGCCGCTCCATCCGCTTCAAAAACGATCGCTGACATACGCGCGCCGGGGTCCCGTCGAGCCCGACGTGGTCGGTCAGCACCGCGCCGGCACGCGGAGCGTAAGGGAGCACCCGGAATGTCTCGAGATCCGGAACCAAGCGCACCTCCCCCACCGGCCCCATCCCCTCCATGGGCTGCAGTTGATCCAGTGCGTTCATCGCCTGCATCGCCACCGTCACCCCGATGCCCGCGGCCAGCCTCCCTTCCAGCCCACGCCGTCCCGACGCCTTCCCGCGCACCGTGCCGTCATTACCGCACCACAGAAAGCGAACGAGACGCAGACCCGCCGCATCGGCCCGCGACACGATCTCTGCCACTGTCATCGATAGCACGATACCCCCAGTCGCAAGCTCGTTCTGGAGGGTGACGAACATCGCTACCGGCGATCCCCTTCGCTCGCGCGTGGACGCTGCGAATCGAAGTCGCTGAGGCCGTCCTATGGCCCAGGATCCGACCGCCTGGCGCCGAGCTCAGCCAACCGCCCGGTTGTGCACGGAACCGCGTAGGTGCCAGCAAGTATTAGCGCGATATTGCTGTCCTCTACTGAGACGGTGACGAGTGTGTATTGTAGATGACCGTTGGGGCAGCGCTTGGGCATGCTCACGTCAATTTCCGCTGGTGAGTGACGGATGTCACCCGCGGTGCACACGAGCCGGCAGTCATTTACGTACGCGAGCCCGTGCCCTGCGGCGCGGGGAGCTCCCCAGCTCTGCCAAGTGATGGCATATACGCCAACTTGTCCGGTGGCACACGTCGTCAGAAGAAACATCACGGGTGCGACCGACCGGCTGCTGCAATCAGCGGGGAGATAGACGGCGGGCCGAGATGATGAGCCGCAGGCGCCAAGTGCCAGCCACACAGGGAACCACACCACCAGCCCGGCCACAGGCATCCGCATGGAGTAAAGGCTAGCTCGTGAATGTCGTCGCGGACCGCGGCGAGCCGGGGCTCAGGCGAGCTTCTGGCCATCGTCGCTCCAACCACGCCAATGCGGCGTGTTCGCCCCCGTCAGCCCTCGCCGCCTAGCTCTTCGTCCGATGTCGGTGCGAGTCTGTCGACCTCCCACGTGTTGTCGTCGATGTCGGGACGGCGCACGAGTTCAGCATGGCACTGCGGGCAGGTGGCGCGTTGGTGCCGGGCATGATGCTGGCCTTGGGGGTACTTGCCCGTATCGAAAACTCTCTCACCACATCGAGGGCATCTGAGGTCTGCCTCCACGGGTCGGAATGTACCTACCGCGACCCACTCACGACCCAAACGTCGCGCTGCGCCCAGCGGCGCGCCGGGTCTGCGAGCCAAGCGAGTGCGCGGACCGCACATGGGCGACAAGGCGTGTGTGCTCGACGCGCTCTCGGAGAACGAGGCGATGACCGCGGGCGAGGTCGCTGCCGCGACCGCTGATGGCCTGGGCGTGACGCACGAGCGTTCAGTCAGATCAGGACGCGCCCACAGTGGGGTAACGGCCGTTGAAGCAGGTCACCGGCCCCGCAGCTCAAAACCAGTAACCCCGGCCTCTCGCCTCGTGGCGCGGGTGCGCCGTCGGTGGCATCCGGGTTGGGGATGAGAATCCTGGCCGCAGGGCCAGCTCGTGTTCGACTGTACTCCTATTGCGGGAGCTGCACGCTCAGAACTCAAAAAGTTTGCTCGGGCTCGGCCGCGGCGACGGGGATCGGCTGATTCGTCGGCGGGCTATGTGCGAGTGCTCGTGCACTGCGCCGACGATGATGACGAATCAGTGCCGAGCCAACCGGCGCCGGCAGCCGCCCAACTTCCCACGAGGTACCTACCTCTGCGTTATACGAACGGTTCGCCCGGCAACCCGGACGCGCGCCGGGCGGTGATCCACCACAACACGCTCGCCCCCACGTCGGCGAGGAGGCCGTCGTGACGGCGTCCGTCGCAGCCGGCGTACGTCGCCAGCAGCGGCGCGTATTCGCGGGTGTGATCGGTGTGCGGGGCGGTGGGGTCGACGCCGTGGTCGGCGCTCAGGATGAGGAGATCGTCGTCGCGCAGGAGGGCTAGCCACTCCGCCACGGCGCGGTCGATCTCGATCAAAGCGCGGTGGAAGCCTTCGGTGTCGTGCCGGTGCCCGTAGACCTGGTCGGTCTCGACCAGGTTCACGAAGATCAGGCCGGATTCCAGCTCACGTAGCAGGCTGGTGGTCGCGGCTATGCCCGCGGCGTTCGTCGCGCCGGCGTGTTTGACGTCGACGCCGACCCCGGCGAACAGGTCGTGGATCTTTCCGATGCCGTGCACCTGCGCGCCGGCGTCCTGGAGTTCCTTCAGATACGAGCGGCCGGGTGGAGGCAAGGCATAATCGCGCCGCCCCTCGCGGCGGCGGAACGAACCCGGAACACCCTCGAAGGGCCGGGCGATGACCCGGCCCACGGCGTGCTCACCCGTCATCACTCCGCGCGCCGCCACACAGGCCGCGTACAAGGCGGGCTCCGAAACCCGGTCAACATGGGTGGCAATTTGCAGCACCGAGTCCGCGGATGTGTAGAGGATCGCCTCGCCGGTCTCGAGGTGGTGGGGACCGTAGGCTTCGATCACCTCGGTGCCGCTGAACGGCCGGTTGCAGCAGAAGCGCAGGCCGGTGGCGTCCTCCAGGGCTCGGACCACCTCGGGCGGAAACCCCTGCGGGTAGGTGGGCAGCGCCCGCTCGGGCACGACCCCCATCAGCTCCCAGTGTCCGGTGGTGGACTCCTTGCCCGGTCCGAGCGGTCGCAGCCGCCCATGGACGACGGGGGCCGCAGCCGGCGCAACCCCCAACAACGGCACGATCGACCCAAGTCCGAGCCGCTGGAGCGTGGGCAACCGAAGACCGCCGACCTGCTCGGTCAGGTGCGCCAGCGTGTTCGAGCCCGCATCGCCGTACGCGGCCGCGTCCGGGAGCTCCCCCACGCCGCAGGCATCCAACACCACGACCGCCGCCCGCCGCATTCAGTCCTCCGCGCGAGAATCGGGGGGTGGGGTAGCTGAGCGCATTCAGCCCTCGGCGGGGGTGGGAGCGGAGGGGATGGGAGCGGATGAGGCTGATGGCGGCCAGACAACCTTGCCTGCCACCCGGACCTCGGCGATCGACTCCTCGCGCGCCAGCTCGAGCCCCATCGCCCCGATCACCCTGAGCTGGGGAAAGTGGACGTGGCAATCGACGAATCCCGGCATCAAAACAGCGTCCCGCGCGTCCATCACCTCGGCCCCAGCAAAGCCGGCACGGATCTCGGACCACGACCCGCAGGCCACAAACCGCCTGCCAGAGAACGCGACCGCACCGTCGGCAAACGCCTCCAGCGCGGACGAATCACCAAACGGATTGCGCGGCGTATGCGCGAGCTGGGCCCGGACGATCGTCGTCATTGGTGAAGAGCACGTTAGGCGACCGCGCAGAGGTCCTGCCGGCGGGTTATGGTTGCGTTCTCAGTCCTGAGGAAAGGAGCCGTAGTGACGGGGAGGATCAGGCCGGTCGGCCTCCTTGCTCTGGCCATGGCGGCGCTGGCTCTGGGGCCGGCCGCATGCGGCAGCAGCAAGAGCAGCACTAGCACCACGTCGGGCGGCAGCAGCACCACGAGCTCGTCGAGCGGCAGCAGCTTCAAGGTCGGGGTGGTGACCGACATCGGCGGACTCAACGACCACGGGTTCAACCACCTCGCGTACCTCGGCTTGACGCGCGCCGAGCAGCAGCTCGGGATCAAGGGCCGCGTGCTCACGTCCAGCTCGGGGGCGGATTACCTGCCCAACCTCACCACCCTGGCCCGGCAGGGCTACAACCTCGTCGTCCCGGTCGGCTTCCTGATGGCCCAGGCCACCGACAAGGTCGCCAAGGCGTTCCCGAGCGTGAAGTTCGCAATGGTGGACTCGGATGCCACGCAGGAAGCGGGCGATCCGAAGAACATCGAAGGGCTGCTGTTCGAGGAGCAGCAGGCGGGCTACCTGGCGGGCTATCTCGCCGGCCAGTACGCCAAATCCAAGGGTTACAAGACCATCTCGAGCGTCGGGGGACAGAAGATCCCGCCGGTCGACCACTACATCGCCGGCTACCAGGCCGGGGCGAAGGCGGCCGATCCAGGGATCACCACCCTGAACGGCTACTCGCAGGACTTCACCGACCAGACCAAGTGCAAAGAGGTCGCGCTCAACCAGATCCAACAGGGGTCAAAGGTGGTCTTCCAGGTGGCCGGCGGATGCGGGCTGGGGGCGCTGTCCGCGGCTCAGCAGCAGGGCGTGCAGGCCATCGGGGTCGACGCCGATCAGTCGTATCTGGGTTCCTACATCCTGACCTCGGCCGAGAAGAAGGTCGACGTGGCGGTGTTCAACGCGATCAAGGCGGCGATGAACGGTCAGTTCACCGCCGGCGGCAACGTGACCAACAGCATCGATAACGGCGGTATCGGCTACGGGAAGATCGGGACCGCGGGGCTGAGGTTCGCCCCCAAGATCGCCAAGATCTACGCCGAAATCAAATCCGGGAAGATCTCGAACATCCCCAACACAGTTCCGTAAACAGCACCGCCTGAATGGCCGACAGCGCCCGCCCCGCGCTCGAGCTGCGGGGCATCACGAAGAAGTTCGGCTCGGTCGTGGCCAACGACCGGGTTGACTTCGACGTGTATCCCGGGGAGGTGCACGCCCTGCTGGGCGAGAACGGCGCGGGCAAGTCGACGCTGGTCTCGGTCCTCTACGGCCTCTACAGGCCCAACGACGGCGCGATCATCGTCGACGGCCGCGCGGTCGAGATCGATTCTCCGGCCACCGCCATCCGGCTCGGGATCGGCATGGTCCACCAGCACTTCATGCTCGTGCCCGTGATGACCGTGGCCGAGAACCTCGTGCTCGGGCAGGAGCCCACCCAGATCGGTGGCCTCCTCGACCTGGGGGCGGCGAGGGCTCGGGTGCGCGAGCTCTCGGACCGCTATGGGCTGGCCGTCGATCCCGACGCCAGGATCGAGGACGTCACGGTCGGCACCCAGCAGCGGGTCGAGATCCTGCGCGCCCTGTACCGGGGCGCTCGGATATTGGTACTGGATGAACCCACGGCCGTCCTCACGGCGCAGGAGGTGCAGGAGCTGATGGGGGTGCTGAATCGGCTCAAGCGGGCCGGCACCGGGATCGCGTTCATCAGCCACAAGCTGGGCGAGGTGCTGCAGGTCGCCGACCGCATCACGGTGCTGCGCCACGGGCGGAGGATCGACACCGTGCGGCGGGAGGGGGCTACCGAGCAGAGCCTGGCCCGCCTCGTGGTGGGGCGCGACGTGCTGCTTTCGGTCGAGAAGGCGCCTGCGCACTCCTCCGAGCCGGTGCTCGTGGTCGAGGACCTCCAGGTACGCGACGACCGCAATCTGGAGGCCGTGAAGGACGTGTCGCTGTCGGTCCGGGCGGGTGAGATCGTGGCGATCGCGGGCGTGGACGGCAACGGCCAGCAGGAGCTGGTCGAGGCGATCACCGGGTTGCGCACGCCAACCGAGGGCCGGATCGTGGTCGGCGGCCGCGACATCACCGGCCACGGGGTCAGCGCCGCGACCGATGCCGCGGTCGCGCACATCCCCGAGGACCGTCACCGCCGTGGCCTGGTCTTGCCGTTCACGCTGGCCGAGAACCTGGCCCTGCGCGAGTATCGGCGCCCGGAATTCAGCCGGGGCGGCTGGCTGCGGGTCGGCCACATGCGCTCGCACGCGACGGCGCTGCTGCGCGAATACGACGTGCGCGGCGGCGGACCCGACGCCTACGGGTCCTCGCTGTCGGGCGGCAATCAGCAGAAGGTGGCCGTCGCGCGCGAGATCAGCTCTGATCCCAAGCTGCTCGTGGCCCACCAGCCGACGCGCGGGCTGGACGTGGGCGCGATCGAGTTCGTGCACCGGCGTCTGATCGAGGAGCGAGATCGAGGCCGGGCCATTCTGCTGGTGTCGATGGAGTACGAGGAGGTGCGGTCGCTGGCGGACCGGATCCTCGTGATCTCCGGGGGACGGATCGTGGGCGAGTTCACGCCGGATGCGAGTGAGGAGGAGCTCGGGATCGCGATGACGGGCGGCCGGGCCGCGCCGGCGGGAGCGCCGGCGTGAGCACCCTGGAAGAGGAGACCCAGGGGGAGATCCTCGCGGGCGAGGAGGACGGCAGCTCCGCGTCGCTGACCACGCCCGCCCGGCTGGGCGCCTATGTCCGCCGCGGCGGGGTGATCGTGCCGATCCTGACCACGCTGATCGCGTTCATCGTCGGCGGTCTCGTGGTGCTGCTGACCGGCCACGACCCGTTCTCCACCTACAGGGCCATCTTCGACGGCACCGGCTTGCAGTGGATCTTCCCGTGGGTGACCGGCAGCGCCCGGAGCACGGCCGCGTTCAACCTGCAGCAGACGCTGATCGCCACCACACCCCTGATCCTGGTGGGGCTGGCGGTGGCCTTCGCCTTCCGCGCCGGGCTGTTCAACATCGGGGGTCAGGGCCAGTACACCGCCGGCGGGATCGTCGCGGTGTGGATCGGCTCGTCGTTCGCGAGCATGCCGCCCGTCCTCCACATCACGCTGGCGGTGGTGGGCGCGGCGCTGGCCGGCGCCGCCTGGGCCGGGATCGCCGGGGCCCTGAAGGCGACGCTGGGGGTCAACGAGGTGATCTCGACGATCATGCTCAACTGGATCGCGATCTGGGGCGGCGTCTATCTGTTCGGCCTCGGCGGCCCCCTGCAGGACCCCCACCAGCCGTCCGTACCGACTTCGAGCACGGTCACCGCCTCGGCCAAGCTCCCGGTCTTCTGGGGCAACGCGCAGCTACAGGGCCTGGACATCGGGCTGTTCATCGCGCTCGCGGCGGTCGTCGTGTTCTGGGTGCTGCTCAACCGGCTCCGGCTCGGCTATGAGGTCCGCGCCGTGGGGTTGAATCCCGACGCCGCGAGCTACGCGGGCATCAGCGTGGCCAAGAACTACTTCCGCGCGATGGCGATCTGCGGCGCGTTCGCGGGCATCGCAGCGGCGATGGACATCCTGGGCTGGAAGTTCAGCCTGTTCACCAACGACATCCAGGCCTCGCAGGTCGGCTTCCTCGGCATCGCGGTGGCGCTGCTGGGGCGGAACACCGCGATCGGCGTGGTCGCAGCCGCGCTGCTGTTCGGGGCGCTCCAGACCGGGACGTCGGACCGCTTCCTCGATCCGAGCGTGTTTGACCCGAACCTGGCCTCGAACCTCACGTGGATGATCCAGGGGCTGATCGTGCTGCTCGTCTCGACCGACGTGATCGCGCTGAAGGTGCTGCAGTCCGGGCGGGGATTCAGCCTGGTGTTCAAACGCCGGGCCAAGCGCGAGGAGGCCAGCGCGTGAGCGTGGGGACGCTGGCCGTCGCCCCGGCTCGTGCCGTGTCCCCGCGCGGGATCGGGATCGCCGGCCTGGTCCTGGCCGTGCTGGCCTGGGTGATCACGCTGCCGCCGCTCCTGGTCCGCACCCCGGTGCCCTCGGCGATCCTCGGGCTGCTCGCGATGCTGGCGGGAGCCGTGGCCGGCGTCCAAGGAGAGCGCCGGCTCGGGTTCGGCGCCTTCGCGCTGGCGCTGCTGGCGATCGCGGGCGCGATCGGGAACACGACCTCCGGCGTCGGCCACCTGAAGGTGGTGTTCACGTGGTCGATCCTGGTGGCGGCGATGCTGCGCTACGCCACCCCGCTGCTGTTCGCGGCGCTGGGGGGGATCATCAGCGAGCGCAGCGGCGTGATCAACATCGGGCTCGAGGGCATGATGCTGATGGGGGCCTTCTTCGGCATCTGGGCGGCCGACGTGCTCCACTCCTGGGCCCTCGGATGCCTGGTGGCGATCGCGTCGGGAGCACTCCTCGCGCTCGCTCACGCCGTGTTCTCGATCCACCTGCGGGCCAATCAGGTGGTCAGCGGCACCGGGGTGAACTTCCTTGCCCTGGGGATCACCGGGTACTTCTTCGTCGCTCACTACGGCTCCAACGGGACGCCCTCCCACATCTCGCAGGTGCCGAACGTCAAGCTCCCGCTGATCCAGCACGTCGGCTTCTTCGGTGGCGCGATCGGCAACGCCAACCTCCTGACCTGGGTCG
Organism: uncultured Solirubrobacterales bacterium; assembly: GCA_963723675.1. Lineage (GTDB taxonomy): Bacteria > Actinomycetota > Thermoleophilia > Solirubrobacterales > Solirubrobacteraceae > Palsa-465. The sequence goes on from CAVRRW010000003.1 coordinate 87,421, forward strand.
CGCTGCTGCTCGTGCCCGTGCTGACCGTGTTCCTGTTCCGAACCCGCTGGGGGCTGCGCCTGCGCGCCGTCGGGGAGAAGCCACGGGCCGCGGACACGGTGGGGCTCCCGGTTATGCGCACCCGCTACTTCGCGGTGGTGGCGTCGGGGATGCTGGCCGCCCTGGGCGGGGCGTACCTGTCGGTCGCCTTCGTGGGTTCGTTCAACCAGGACATGACCGAGGGTCGCGGCTTCATCGCCCTCGCCGCGGTGATCTTCGGCAAGTGGCGTCCGGCCGGCGCGCTCGTCGCGACGCTGCTGTTCGGCTTCGCCAGCGCTCTGGCCGACCGCCTGCCGACCTTCTCGCAGAGCGCGGCCACGTTGTTTCAGGCCCTGCCCTACCTGCTCACCCTGATCGCCGTCGCCGGCGTCATCGGCCGCTCGCGCGCGCCCGCCTCGATCGGCATCCCGTACGTGAAGGAGTAGGGATGTCGGTCGCGCGGCTCACCCTCACCAGCTTCGCCGACGGGGAGGTCCGCCTCAGCGACGAGGTCGAGCTGTATCAGCGCACGTACACGACACTGCTGCGCTCGAGCGGCGAGACGCAGCTGCGCGTGCTGGAGCCGTCGCACATGGCGATGGGCTCGAGTCTGCACCCGCTGGCCGCCAGCGAGGAGCTCGACCTCGGCGCGTTCATCTACGCGGTCCGCCGGCTCCCGGACGGGATCGCCGGTGCGGAGCTCGTGGTCATGGGGCAGGACGTCGAGGCGCTGACCGCCCATGGCGTGCCCGTGGAGTCCTGGCACGAGGCTGAGGCTCCCGCCCGCCGGCGCCCCTGGTACGACAGCGGGACCGGCGCGCTCGCCGTGCTGCTGGCAAGCGCATCGGATGTCGACGATCTGGTGCCGACGCTCGTGGCCTTCCAGATCGAGTGGAACAAGATCCGGGTCCGGATACGCGCCGCCGGCTGGCCTTCGGCGACGGACTCGCCAGAGGTGCCGCTGGAAGAGTGCGCGCGCGAGCTGGGCGGGAGCGTTGACGACTGGGCCCGACTGCGCGGCGCCTGGGGCGAGCGGTTCGGCGAGCGGATGCGGCTGATCGGCGATCGGCGGCTGTCGCTGCGGGTGCGAATGCTCGGGGGAACCCACACCGGCTACGCTCGCCTGACCCGGCGCTGGTGGGCGCCGGTCAGCGCCGAGTTGAAGGACGAGGGGCTCGCGGAACGCCCCCTCTACTTCGTCAGCTCAAACTCGCACAGCCTGGTGAACATCGTCACCGGCATCGCCCGTGGGCGCGAGGCCGAGCTCGTGGCGTTCGTCTCGCAGTTGGACGACCGCGACATTCTCCGACAGGAGCTGACGGCGTTCCGCGAGGGGGAGAGCCAGGGCTCGTGGGAGAACTTCCTGTACTTCGTCGCGCGCCTGTATTTCACCGCCCGAGGTCCCGAGGGCGCGGCCGAGCGCCGTGCCGCCGAGCAGCAGAAGGGCGTGACGCACCTGCGCAGCACGACCGCCCTGCGGGTGCCCGCCCAGGTCATCCCGCTGGCCGCGCTTGATCCCGGGGCGCTCGATCCGCGGCTCGGCGAGGTCGACGCCGAGGCCCTGGCCGCCAGCGGCGCGGTGGTCGTCAACATCGACTACCCGCTCGGCGTCGCCGCGTACAACATCCTGCGCGAGGTCGCGGTCGACCGCACGGGGCTGCGCGGCGTCTATGTGCTGGGCAAGGCCGCCACCATGAACGCCGATGTCGGCGACGTGATGATCTCCAACGTGGTCCACGACGAGCACTCGGGTTCCACCTACTGGCTCGACAACGCCTTCAGCGTCGACGATCTGGCGCCCGACCTCCGGTTCGGAACCGGGCTCGACAACCAGCGCGCGGTCACCGTCAAGAGCACGTTCCTGCAGAACCGCGCCTACCTCGACTTCTACTACCGCGAAGCGTTCACCGTGGTCGAAATGGAAACCGGCCCGTACTGCAATGCCGTGTACGAGATCGCCGATGCGGACCGCCATCCCGTCGCCGAGGCGGTCAACTTCTCCAAGCTCCCGATCGACCTCGGGATCATCCACTACGCCTCCGACACCCCGTACACGCAGGCGCGCACGCTCGGGGCGCAGGGGCTGAGCTACTACGGGATGGACTCGACCTACGCCTCGTCGCTGGCGATCCTCCGGCGGATCCTGCGCCTCGAGGGGGTGCTCGGTGACGGGCGCACCTAGGCCCCGACCGGATGCCAGGCGGTCTTGAGCTCGGTGACCGCCTCCATCCGCTCGAGCGCGTCGGTCGTGGCGGCGTCGTAGCTCGTGGCCGCTTGGCCGTGGCGGACGCGCTTGATGGTCTCCGCGGCCAGCTTGTCGAGCTCGGCCGACAGCTCGGCGTCGCCGGCGGCGTCGACGATCGCGTTCAGGTCGCGGTGCGCTCCCAGTGCGGTGGCCAGTTCGGTTCGGCGGCCGGAGATGACATTCACCACGCCGGCGGGGACGTCCGAGACGCCGAGTGTTTCCGCGAGGTCGAGGCCGGGCAGTGGTTGGGCCTCGGAGAGAATCGCCACGGCCACGTTGCCGGCGGCCAGCGCCGGCGCCAGCTCGCCGATGAGCCCCAGTAGCGGGGGCGCGTCGGGCGCGACGATCCCGACCACGCCGGTCGGCTCCGGCAGCGAGAAGGAGAGAAACGGCGCGGCGACCGGGTTGATGCCGCCGAGCACCGCCTGGAGCTTGTCCGTCCAGCCGGCGTAATGCAGCAGCACGTCCACCGACGCGTCGACCTCGCCACGCTCCACGCTGGGGGCGAAGCGGTCGGCGCTGCACTCGAGTGCCTCGGCCGCTCGGTACAGGATCTGGCCGCGGTTGTAGGCAGTGCGGGCGGCCCAGGGCGCGGCCGCTTTGCGGGCGGCGGAGACCGCATCGCGGATGTCCTTGCGCGACGCGCGCGGGATGTTGACCACGCGGTCGCCGGTGGACGCGGTCGCGTGGTCGTAGCGTCCGGACTCCGAGCGGACGAACGCGCCGCCGATCCACAGCTTGTAGGTCTTGCGGACGGCCAGCCTGGTCACCGCACCACCTGTAGGTACGGACGCAGGCCGGCGGGACCGCCCTCGCGTCCGAACCCCGACTCCTTGTAGCCCCCGAAGGCGGCGCTCGGGTCGAAGTGGTTGTAGGTGTTCTGCCACACGACCCCGGCCCGGAGCGCGCTTGCCACCTCGAACGCCTTTGATCCCTTGTCGGTCCAGACCCCGGCCGCCAGCCCGTAGCGCGAGTTGTTCGCCTTGTCGATCGCCTCGGCCTGGGTGCGGAAGGTGAGCACGGACACCACCGGCCCGAAGATCTCCTCGACGGCGATCCGATGGGCGGGTGAGACATCGGTGAACAGCGTGGGCGCGAACCAGTAGCCGCGCTCGGGCAGCTCGCACTCGACCGTGCGCCGGAGCGCCCCCTCGTGCTCGCCGGCGGCGACCAGCGTCTCGATCCGCGCGAGCTGCTCGGCGGAGTTGATCGCGCCGACGTCGGTGTTCTTGTCGATCGGGTCGCCCACCCGCAGGCGGCCCATTCGCCGCCACAGCTTCGCGATCACCTCGTCGCGCACGGTTTCCTGGATCAGTAGCCGCGATCCCGCGCAGCACACGTGGCCCTGGTTGAAGAAGACGCCGTTGACGATCCCCTCGACCGCCTGGTCGAGGGCGGCGTCCTCGAACACGATGTTCGCGGACTTCCCGCCGAGCTCGAGCGTGAGCGGGATGCCTTTGCCGGCCAGCGCGGTTTGGATATCGCGGCCGACCGCGGTCGATCCGGTGAAGGCGATCTTGTTGATGTTGTTTGCGCGGACAAGGGCCGCACCGGTATCGCCATTGCCCGGCAGGATGCTCACCACCCCCGGGGGGAGCTCGGCCTCCTGGCAGATCTCCGCCAGCAGCAGCGCGGTCAGGGGGGTGGTCTCCGCCGGCTTCAGGATCGCAACGTTCCCGCACGCCAGCGCCGGCGCGAGCTTCCACGCCGACATCAGCAGCGGGAAGTTCCAGGGCACGATCTGCCCGACCACCCCGAGCGGCTTGACCTCGCGGGCGGCGACGCCATACCGGAGCTTGTCCGCCCAGCCGGCGTAGTGGAAGAAGTGCGCGGCGGCCAGGGGAATGTCGACGTCCCGGGATTCCCTGAGCGGCTTTCCTCCGTCCATCGTTTCCGTTATTGCGAGCTCCCGGGAGCGCTCCTGGATCAGGCGGGCGATCCGGAACAGGTACTTGGCGCGTTCGAGATCGGGCAACGCCGCCCATTTGGGTTGCGCGGCACGCGCGATTTCGATCGCTTTCGTTATGTCGGCCGGCCCGGCCCAGGCCACCTCGGCGATTGGCTCCTCGGTGGCGGGGTTGATCGTGGGGACATATCGACCGGGTTCGGCCGGCTCCCGGAACTCGCCGTCGACGAACAGCCCGTAGCGGGGTTTGAGACGGATGTGGTCCGACGATTCGGGGGCCGGAGAGTAGTCCCAGACGGTGCTGGTTCGCGTCTCGATGCTCATTCCTTGGAGAAGTCCTCCGCGCGCCCGTATCGGCCGGTCTCGGTCTTGCGGTACTGCATAAGGAGATCATTGAGCACGGACGACGCGCCGATCCTGATGCGATCTGGCGTCAGCCACTCGTCACCCAGCGTTTCCTTGACGAGTACGAGGCGGTGAAGAGCGGCCTTGCTCGTCGACACTCCGCCGGCGGCCTTGAAGCCCACGATCCGCCCCGTCCGCTCCGCGTAGTCCCGGATCGTCTCGAGCATGACCAGGCACACGCCGGGCGTGGCGCCGCTCCCCGCCTTGCCGGTGGAGGTCTTGATGAAGTCGGCGCCCGCCTCGATGGCCAGCATCGAGGCGTGGCGGACGTGATCGTAGGAGCCGAGCTCCGCGGTCTCCAGGATCACCTTGAGCCGGGCGTCGCCAGCCCGCTCCTTGACCGCGACGATCTCCTGCATCACGCGGGTGTCATCGCCGGCCAGCAACGCCTCGCGCGAGATCACCATGTCGATCTCGTCGGCGCCGGCCTGGACAGCGTCCTCGGTATCGCGCAGCTTGGCCTCGAGGGAGATTTGGCCGGCGGGGAACCCGGTCGCCACCGACGCGGTCTTGACCCCGGTGCCGTGCAGGGCCTCTTTCGCTGTGCCCGCAAGCGAGGAGTAGACACAGACGGCCGCCACCGACGGGATCTCGGGCATCGTGGGAGCCGGGCATACTGCCTTCGCGCACACGTGGCGCACCTTGCCGGCCGTGTCCGCACCCTCGAGCGTGGTCAGGTCCAGCATCGATACGGCCAGACGGATGCCCTGCTGCTTGGCCGTCGTCTTGATCGAGCGCTTGCCCAGCTGCGCGGCGCGCTCTTCGACACCGACCCGGTCGACGTGGGGCAGACGACGGATCACGATGCGAGGCTACTACGCTGCCGACGGTGAAGCGGGTCCTGGTTTTCTGCGGCTCGAGCCCCGGCGGGCTGCCCCAGTACGTCGAGCGCGCCGAGGAGCTCGGCCGCCTCCTCGCTTCTCGTGGTCTCGAGGTTGTCTATGGCGGGGCGAGCGTGGGCTTGATGGGGGCGCTCGCGGACAGCGCCCTGGCCGCCGGGGGTGCGGTGATCGGCGTGATCCCGACCCGGCTGGTCGAGCACGAGATCGCCCACGCCGGCCTGACCAAGCTGCACGTGGTCGAGACCATGCACGCGCGCAAGGCGCTGATGGCCGAGCTGTCGGATGCGGTGATTGCGCTCCCCGGCGGCACCGGCACGCTCGACGAGCTGTTCGAGCTGTTCACCTGGAAGCAGCTCGGCCTGCATCGCAAGCCGATGGGCCTGCTCGACGTGGCCGGCTACTGGCAGCCGCTGCTGGCTCTCCTGGAGCACGCCGTGAACGAGCGTTTCCTGCGCAGCGAGCACCTGGACTCGCTGTTGGTTGAGCGGGACGCCGGTGCGCTGCTCGATCGACTGGCGTCCTACGAGCACCGCGCCGTCGACAAGTGGCTTGACCGGCCGGGCCTGGATCAGGCCGTGCCGAACACGCGGTCGCCGGCGTCGCCCAATCCGGGGTGGATGTAGGCCTTCTCGTCGAGCTCTCGGTCGACCGCGGCCGTCCAGATCGGAACTTCGGGGTGCGCGGCTCCGACCGCGGCGAGCCCCTCGGGCGCGGCGACCAGGCAGACGAGCTCGAGCTGCGTGGCTCCCGCCTGCTTGAGGTGATGCAGCGCCCGCACCGCGCTTCCGCCGGTGGCGAGCATCGGATCGAGCACGTACACGCGGGCCGTGGGGAGCCCGGGTGGGAGCCGCTCGTAGTAGTGGACCGGCACGTGCTCCTCTTCGTCGCGGTAGATGCCGAGGTGGCCCACGCGGGCGTCCGGGAGCAGGCGTAGGAAGCCCTCGACCATCCCCAGCCCAGCGCGCAGCACCGGCACCACCGCCACCTCGTCGCGCAGGCGCAGGCCGCGCGTGGCCTCGAGCGGCGTCTCGATCTCAACCTCCTTGACCGGCAGGTCCCGCGCCACCTCGACGGCCATGATCGCCGCGGCCTCAAACAGCGCCTGGCGGAAGTCGCGGTGGGATGTCTGCCGGTCGCGCAGCACCGAGAGGCGATCGGCGAGCACGGGGTGCTCGACCACTACAAGCGTTTCGGGCACGGCGCGATGCTATCGGCGGGGATCCCGATAGGCTCGCCCGGGCATGGCGCGCGTGAACGTCGAGCTCAAAGCCCGCGATCGCGACCCGGAGGCGACCGCGGCGCGCTGCCTGGCTCTGGGCGCGTCGGATGAGGGAGTGCTCGCGCAGCGGGACACATACTTCGTGGCCCGGCACGGCCGGCTCAAGCTTCGCGTCGAGCAGGGGGGCGATGGAGGTGAGCTGATCGCCTACCGGCGACCCGATGGTCTCGAGCCGGTGGAGAGCGCGTACGTCCTGGCCCCGGTTGCCGCGCCGGAGGCGCTGGCCGAGGCGCTCGACGCCGCCCTGGGCACGGTCGTGGTCGTAGCCAAGCGGCGGCGGCTGTTTCTGTGGGAGGGGGTGCGGATCCACCTGGACGAGGTCGAGGAGCTGGGCAGCTTCGTGGAGTTCGAGGCGGTGCTCGAATCGGATTCCCCGGGCGAGGGCGAGATCGCCGCCGCACACGAGAAGGTCGCCCGGTTGTGCGAGTCGCTGGGCGTCCAGGACGGCGCGCTGGTGTCGGTCGGTTACGCGGACCTGTTGCGCGACGGCCCGCAGGTGCTGCTGCGTGCGGCCGACGCCGCCATGCGCAACGCCTACGCTCCCTATTCGGACTTCAAGGTCGGCGCCGCCGTGCGCGGACGCAGCGGCGCGATCTACGCCGGCGCCAACGTCGAGAACGCCGCCTATCCGCAGGGTCAGTGCGCGGAGGCCTCGGCGCTGGGGGCGCTGGTGGCGGCCGGCGAGACGGCGATCACCGCCGCGGCGATGGTGGCCGAACGCCTCGAGCACTGCCCGCCCTGCGGGGGTTGCCGACAGCGACTGGCCGAGTTCGGGGACCCCTCGATGCGGGTTTATCTGGGCCGCCCGGGCTCCGGGGCTCCGCGGACGGTGACGCTTGGGGAGCTGCTGCCTGGGTCGTTCGGGCGCGAGGCGCTGGGGGCGTGAAGGCGGCCGCAGCGGTGCTGGCTTCGCGGGCGGGGGCAGCGCCGCGCGTCGGCCTGGTGCTCGGGTCCGGTCTTGGAGCGGTCGCCGACGCGGTCGAGGACCCCGTGGTGGTCGGCTATGAGGAGCTGCCGGGCTTTCCACGGCCAAGCGTCGAGGGGCACGCGGGGCGGGCCGTGCTGGGTTTCGTTGGCGGCGTTCCGGTCGCCGTACTGCAGGGGCGGGCCCACCTGTACGAGGGCGGGGATCTCGACGCGGTGCGGGTGCCGGTCCGGGCGCTCAGAGCCGCCGGGGCCAAGATTCTGGTGCTCACCAACGCCGCCGGGTCGCTGCGTCCGGAGGTGGGGCCGGGCTCCCTGATGGCGATCTCCGACCACATCAACATGACGGGCGTGAACGCGCTCATGGGCCCCAACGACGACGCGATCGGGCCGCGGTTTCCGGCGCTCCGCAACGCGTATGACCCGACCCTATTGGGTGTGCTGCGCGAGTCGGCCGAGGAGCTCGCTATCCCGCTGGCCGAAGGCGTGTACCTGGCCGTCACCGGGCCGAGCTTCGAGACGCCGGCCGAGATCCGCGCCTATCGGGTGCTGGGGGCCGACGCCGTCGGCATGTCGACGGTCCAGGAGACGATCACCGGCCGTCACTGCGGGCTGCGGGTGGCCGCGGTGTCGGTGATCACCAACCTCGCGGAGGGCCTGCGTGACGAGCCGTTGAGCCATGAGCAGACGCTGCGTGCCGCCGCTGGCGCCGCGACCGATCTGGCGCGGCTGTTGGTTACCTTCATCTCCCGCCTGAGCCCTCACCGCCCGCCCGAGACCCCTCACTCCCCGGCCCGGACTGATGCCGGTCGCTGAGCTCATCCGGCGAAAGCGCGACGGGGGCGAGCTGTCCGCCGAGGAGATCGCCGAGCTCGTACGCGGGATCGCCGACGGCACCGTCACCGATGCCCAGGTGGGCGCGCTGGCGATGGCCATCGTCTGGCGGGGGATGAGCGCCGCCGAGCGGGTGGCGCTGACCGGCGCGATGACCCGCTCGGGAGACGTGCTCGACTGGAGCGACGCCGGCCTCCCCGGCCCGGTCCTGGACAAGCACTCGACGGGAGGCGTGGGCGACAAGGTGAGCCTGCTGCTGGCGCCGATCCTGGCCGCCTGCGGCGCGGCCGTGCCGATGATCTCGGGGCGCGGGCTCGGGCACACGGGCGGCACGCTCGACAAGCTCGAGTCGATCCCGGGCTACGACGTCTTCCTCGAGCCCGACCGTCTGCGTGAAGCGGTGCGCCGGGTGGGCTGCGCGATCGTGGGCCAAACGGCTCGGCTGGCGCCCGCCGACCGCCGGCTGTACGCGATCCGCGACGCCACCGGAACCGTGGAGTCGATCGCGCTGATCGTGGGATCGATCCTGTCGAAGAAGCTCGCCGCGGGGCTCGACGCGCTGGTCATGGACGTCAAGGTCGGCTCGGGGGCGATGCTTCCGGAGCTCGAGCGGGCGCGTGAACTGGCCCAGGCGATCCTTGAGGTGGCGGCCGGCAGCGGCCTGCCGACGACGGCGCTGCTGACCGACATGAGCCAGGTGCTCGGCCGAACTGCCGGCAACGCGGTCGAGGTGCGGGAGGCGATCGATCACCTGACCGGCGCCGCCCGCGACGAGCGGCTGCTCGAGGTGACGCTCGCCCTCTGCGCGGAGCTGCTTGTGCTGGGGAAGGTTTGCGCCGATCTCGGCAGCGCGCGGGAGGCCGCAACCCAAGCGCTCCAGAGCGGCGCCGCCGCCGAGCGCTTCGGCGCGATGGTGGTCGAGCTGGGCGGGCCGGCGGGACTGGTCGACACGCCGTGCCGCCGTTTGCCGACCGCGCCGGTCGTCCACGCGGTGGAGCCGTCCTCGCCTGGGGTGGTTTCGGCCGTGGACGTCCGTGCGCTCGGGCTCGCGATCGTCGACCTGGGCGGAGGGCGGGCCCGGGAGGACGACGTCGTCGACCACAGCGTCGGCCTGACCGAGGTGGCCGCGCTCGGGGAGCGGGTCGACCCGGGTGGCCGCCCGCTGGCGCTCGTAAACGCGCGGGACGAGGAGGGCGCTCGCCGCGCAGCGGACGCGGTGCGCTCGGCCTACGTGCTCGGAGACGCCCACCCCGAGGTCCCCAACCCGGTGATCGAGGTTCAGCGCACCGTGTAGACGCCGGTCGAGGCGGCGTGATAGCCCTTCGCCCCGACCGCGCGCGCCAGCAGGCTGCGCGGGTCGCCGCCCTCGCTGAGGCGGTCGAGGGCGTGGCGGAAGTCGTATCGGGGCATCCAGCCGAGCTCGCGCCGCGCCCGCTCGTTGACGTACACGCGCTCGATGGAGGGGAACATCCTCCACCCCCGCTGGGCGTACAGCCCCTCGCAATCCGGAAACAGCCGCCGCACGACCACCGGCAGGTCCTCACGGATGGCCGTCAGATCGTCGGGCGTGAACGGCGTCGTGGCGCTGATCACGTAACGCCCGAATCCGATCGCCGGTGCCCGCTCGAGGGCGAGCTGGTGGGCACTCACCACGTCCTCGAGATCGACTCGGCGGTAGAGCAGCTCGTTGACCTTGATGTTCAGGTCGTCGTACGCGTCACGGACGTGGTCGCGGTCGTCGGGCTCGGGAAAGAAGCGAGAGGTGCGCAGGATCAGGCACGGCAGGGCATGATTTCGCGAGATCAGCTCGCACAGGTCCTCGGCCGCGGTCTTGGTGGTGCCGTAGATGTTGCGCGGCACCGGTACGACGTCCTCGGTGATCCAGGCCGCCGGCGCTCGCTCGCCGGGCACGAGCGCGCGGCCGAACGCGCTCGTTGTGCTCGTGAACACGAACCGGCCGACGCCTGCCGACATCGCCTCCTCAAGCACGATCAGGGTGCCCGTGATATTGGTGGCGACGAACTCCGCGCGACTATGAGACCCGACGTGGGGCTTGTGAAGCGTGGCGCTGTGCACGACCGCTTCTATCCCGGCCATGCAGCGCCGCACGCAGGCGCGATCGACGATCGATCCGACCACGCTGGTGCAAGGCGAATCGAGCACGTCGAGTCCGATGACCTCATGGCCCTCGTCGCGCAGGACGCGCGTCAGCGCCTCGCCGAGGTGTCCAGAGCTGCCGGTGACGACAATCCTCACCGCCCAGACATATCAGAACCACCTGCTGGTAAAACCTCCGACCGATGCCGACCCCGCCCCAGGCCGAGCTGCACGTCCACCTGGAGGGCACCGTCCCTCCCGAGCTCGTACGACACATCGCCGCTCGCAACGGACTGCCGCTGCCAGACCGGCTGCTCGGCGTCGACGGCCGCTTCCGCTACGCGGACTTCATCGACTTCCTGCGCACCTACGACCTGGCCGCGAGCGTGATCCGCACCCGACAGGACTACCGCGATGTCACGTTCGAATACTTGTGCTCGTGCGCGTCTGGGGGCGCCATCTATGTCGAGCTCACCGCCTCGCCCGATCACGCCGCGATCGTCGGGCTGAGCGACGGGGAGCATCTGGAGGGGATCGCCCGGGGAATCGACGACGCCCGGCGCGATACCGGCATCGAGGCGCGGATCCTGGTTACGGCGGTGCGGGATCTTGGCGTCGAACGGGCGATCCGCATCGCCCGGTACGCCGCCGGGCGCCCCCATCCTTACGTGGTGGGCTTTTCGATGGCCGGCGACGAGGCTGGGTTCCCCGCGGGTGAGTTCGCCGAGGTGTTCGCGATCGCCGCCGGCGCCAGCCTCGGCTGTACGATCCACGCCGGCGAGTGGCAGGGGCCGGAGAGCGTGCGGGCTGCGCTCGAACTCCCGATCGCGCGGATCGCCCACGGCGTTCGAGCGGTCGAGGATCCCGAGCTGGTTTCCGAGCTCGCGGCGCGGGGAACGGTGCTCGAGTGCTGCCCGACCAGCAACGTCGTGCTCGGCGTCTACCCCAGCTACGAGGAGCACCCGCTGCCGCAGTTGCGCGACGCCGGCGTCAAGGTCACCCTCGGCTCGGACGACCCTCCCTACTTCGGTGCCACGATCGAGGGCGAGTACGAGGTGTGCACGCAGCGGATGGGCTTCAGCGAGGACGATCTGCGCGACATCACTCGGACCGCCATCGACGCAGCCTTCTGCGACGACGGCCTGCGGACCGCGTTACGAAGCCGCCTGTAGAAAACGGGCACGTCAGACCCGCTTGCCGCGCCGGCGCAGGACGAGTACTCGCTGCTTGAGCTCGCGCCCGAGTGGGATGACCTGGCCGGCGTCGAGGGCCTAATCCTGGCCTGCCGTACCTGGCGACGCCGGCAGGGCCCTGAGATCGGTCGCAACTCGAGCGCGCCCCTCGAGCGTCAGCCGAGTGAGCCGATGCGATCGATCAGGAGACCGAGGAAGCGCGCGGAGTCGATATCGACCGCCACGTGACAGTTGGGTTCCCAGGTCCCGCCTCGGAGATCGACGTGCGTGCGGCCTCGGGAAAGCTCCGGACCGGTGTCGACGACGACGCCGCAATACGCGGTCTCCAGCAGCGAGGGATCGACGACATGCGCCAGCGCCACCGCGTCGTGCACCGGTGCTCCGTGCCAGCCGTACTCGCGGCGGTGAAACCGGACGTAGAAGTTGTAGAGGTCGGCAACCAGCTTGCCGGCCACGCCGCTGTCCGCCATACGCTGGGCATGGGCCGGCGTCATCAGGGCTTTGTGGGTCACATCGAGCCCGACCATCGTCAGGTCGAGCCCGCTCGTGAAGACGCGGTATGCCGCCTCGGGATCAGCCCAGATGTTGAATTCCGCCGCCGGGGTCGTGTTGCCCTCCCCGATCGCGCCGCCCATCAACACCACGCGCTCGAGCTTCACCGCCAGCTCGGGCCGGTGAGCCAGGAACAGCGCCACGTTCGTCAACGGCCCCGTGGCCACCAGCGTGACCGGGCGCGGGCTCTGGCGCAGCGTATTGGCTGTCCAGTCAATTGCGTGGCCTGGCTCGGCTTGGCGAGACGGCGGAGGCAGATCCGGTCCATCTAATCCCGTCTCGCCGTGCACTTCCGCGGCGACGCGCCGCGCGCGGATCAGCGGGCGCGCCGCCCCGGCTACCACCGGGACGTCGTCGCGGCGAACATGGTCAAGGACGCGGATCGCGTTCGCCGTGGTCTTCTCCACCGTCTGATTGCCGGAAACCGTGGTCACGCCAAGCAGCCGCACCTCGGGGCTGGCCAGCGCGAGCAGCAGCGCGATCGCATCGTCGTGACCCGGATCGCAGTCGAGAATGATCTCGGTCATGCGCTATCGCACAGGACGCGACCGAGGGGCAACTCGCGGCGAGGGCGAGAACAGCACGGTGTTGTTCACTTCGCTCGCGCCGAGCGTACCGCCCGACCCCCCGTGGCATCGCTGCCACCGATCGCTCCGGGGTGACACTTCGGAGGGCAGCTTCCCACCAGCTTGACCCCGACGAGATCCACTACGCACCCGCTCGTTGGCTCACGTGGAGCGACGCGGCAGTAGCATCGGTCCGGTCGCTCTAGTAAGTCGTGGCCGGCTCGGGGACGAGGCCGAGCGGATGGGTGTAACTCCGCTGCTCGGTGGTTGCGGCGTCTGCCTGGCCCAGTCGGCGGCGGAGAAGTGCGTAGCCAATGAGGCCGCCGAGGCTCGGGACCCAGAACGCGACCGCGTGGTAGACGACCACCGCCGCCGCGGCCTGTGCAGGCGGCGCGCCGTATGCGATCAACGTGGCGGCGAGGCCGCCTTCGAGCACGCCGAAGCCGCCGGGGACTGGAATCAGGTTGGCGAGGTAGCCGATCAGGTATCCGAGCACTAGCGTGGCCACGGGGAGAGGGCGACCGGCGGCAGCGAATGTCGCGCCGAGCGCCGCGATGTCGAAGCCGAGGTAGCCGAGCGCGCCGAGCAGCCGCCAGCTTGGCCTCAGCAGCGAGCGACGGGCGCGGATGATTCCGGCCGCGAGGTCAACGAGCCAGCTGGGCCGACCGCGCTGCGATGAGTGGCGCACCAGGATCGGAACGGCCAGCACTGCAACAGCCGCGGCGAGGCCGCCCACGATCGGGATTCCTGTGAGCAGTGGGTCGCGCGATCCGGTGACGGCGCCCACCGCGAGCAACGCACCGGCGCCGACCAGCGCGGTGACGTTGGTCGCGCTGGTGAGAAAGAACAGGGCGCTGGAGCGATCGATGATGCTTCTGGTCGACATTCCGAACCGGCGCAGCATCCGGCCGCCGATCGCCAGCGCGCCGACGCCACCGCCGGGCAACAGCGCTCCAGAGGCCTCCTCAGCCCATGCCAGCTCGCGCGCCGCTCCGGCGGGCACCGCGTCGAAGAACAGCCGGAAGATCACAACGAACCCGACACAGGAGCCCAGCTCGAGCACGACCGCCGCGACCACCCATCCCGCATGCACCTGGGCGACCTGTCTCGCAACGCCTCGCAATGGCGGCACGGCGAGCAGCAGCGAAGCGATGACCGCGCTGAACAGCACGGGACCGGCCAGGCGACGCGCGATCCGCGCGCTCGGCATATCGCCCACACCTAACTTTGTCGCTGTGGAGCTCATCACGCCGTCCGTCCATCGAGTTCAGCTCGCGGATTTATGCCGCCGGGCGCCGCCTCGCAAACCGGGGGGCGGCGGATCCGAGGAAGCGAAACTGGTGGTCATCGGGGATCTGTCTCGCATTCCGCAGTTAAAGACACCCTCCCGGGCAGGAACTCATCGCTTCCGGATCCAGCGACCTCGAACCTGCCCGAGCGGGATCGAATCCGCCGACCCCTGCGGGAGCCGAGCCATCACAGGCCGTCTTGTGGAACGACCGCCAAGCTAGTCAGTCCTCGTTGTCCTCGCACGCGCACTCGTGGTGGTGGTGGCGAATACAACGACAGTCATCATCGCAACGGCAGCGTGTGTATGCGACCACGTCCAGGTACCTGACCGGCTCTGTCGGGTCATCGCTCTCGATCACGAGCTCGCAGCACTCTGGGTCGCAGCTCGCCGTGTACCGGATCACGACGCCGAGGCAGGTGCCAGCCGGCAGCGTGGCCGGGAAGGGGTTGTCGATCAGCTCGAAGTGGCGGCGTTTGCGCTTGAACTCGACGCCTGAGACGTGCAGCGCGCACTCGCCGATGTTGCAGATGCTGACCGCCTTTTCCGCGAACCAGCAATCGACCTCTTTTCCGCGAACCAGCAATCGACCTCGCCGAAGTAGGTCGAGCCCGTGACGGCGAGCTTGCCGGTCGGGGCCTCGCCCGACACCGAGACGGTGTGCACGCCCGTGGGGTCGTCGCTGACGACCGAGATCGTCGCGGCGGCGGGGCCGTGACCGGTGGGTTGAAAGCGGATCGGCACAGTCAGCGAGCCGCCACCCTCGATCACGAGCGGGTATTTGGTGACCGAGGGGGTGAGGAACGCTGCCGACGAGGACTTGATTGCGGTGACCGTCAGCGGGCAGTCGCCGCCGTTGGCTAGCACGAGCGGCTCGTCGGCGAAGTGACCGACGCATACCTTTCCGAAGTCGCCGCCGTCGGCGATCACGGTCTCGAGCGTGGCGGACCCGCCGGCGCCCCCGGCTCCCACGTCAAGGTTCGGCGTCACCGGGTCGTTACTGGTGATCCGGATCACCGCCGTCTCGGCGCCGGCCGTCGATGGGTCAAACTCAACCGTGAAGTCGATCTCGTCGCCCGACTCGATCGTGAACGGTGTTGCGGGATTCGACTGAACCATGAAATCAGTGGAGCCGGAGATGGTCGACACCGTGTCGACGATCAGGTCGGCGTTACCGACGTTGAACACCGTGAGCGTCAGGTAGCCCGGGTCGCCAACACACACGGTGCCGTAGTCGAGGCCGTCCTGGAGGTCCACCACGATCTGGGGTAGCTGCGTTGCGATCGTCACATTGACCGGATCGGACGGGATGCCGTTCGCGATCGCGCGTACCCCGTAGCTCCCGGTGGGCATCGACGCCGGGATCTCAATCAGCGTGCTGTGGACGGCAGCGCCCGTGGCTATCCCGAGCGTCGAGAAGTCGAAGCTGCGGACGTAGGCGATAGCCCCCGAGGTCGTGTCGGTCAGCTGCACGATCGGGAAGTTCGTCGCCATCTGGGCGTCATCGCCGTAGGCGCACGCCTGGGAGAGGCCGTTGAGCTGGGTGCCGTGGAGCTTGTAGTGGTGTCCGACCGCCATCGACGACGGATACGACGTGATCGTCGGCTGCCAGGCGGGGTCGTAAGCGAGGAGCGACGCGTCGGGAGTCAGCAAGCTCAACTTGCCCGCCTCTTCGGAGCTGAACAGGACCTGCCCGGTCGGCAGCAACAGGAACCGCGTCCGCCAAGTGTCGGTCGCGTGGTTGGCAGGCTGATTGCTCAGCTTTGCCGGCGTCGCGTTGGTCGCACCGTCATAGACATAGACGATCGACGGGTTTGACCAGAACCCTACCTGGCCGTTGCTGACCTCGCGCACCGTGTTGCCGCCGACGAGCAGGACCTTGCCGCCGGGCAGCAGCACGCACGGCGCGTCGATCGCCGTCTGGATGTTCCCGTTGGGGCTGTTGAAGTTATTGCCGCCGGTGTCGGGTGGCAGGTCTGCCCCGGCAATCCACGATCCAGGATCGGTCGGGTTGGCCGGCGGCGTGTACAGCGCGGTGTGGCCAGTCGCGCCAATCGCGAACAGCCGCCCGTCGGGCAGCACGACGGCGGGACCGATCTCGCCGATGTTGACGTTGACCGGCGGGTTCACTGTCGTGTCGGGCAGGCTGAGGAGGGCTAGCTGCTGGGTGAGCGTTGCCGGAGAGGCGTCTGCTCGCTCCCACCTGTCGCTGCCGGGGTCGTACTTCTGTGTTCTCGGTGGGAGGGAGATGTCGATCGTCAGCACGGTGCCGTCCGGCAGCAGCGTCCACCCTTCCTCATCGCTGCGGCCGTCCTTGGTCTGCGGAGCGGTGCCGAACGCGGTCCCAGCCGTCGTCCAGGTGTCCAGCACGGGATCCCAGATCGCCGTCAGACTCGTCCCGAGCGAGCCGCACAGGACTCGCCCGTCGGCGAGGATGCAGGCTGACACGTCGCCGTTGATCTGGTCAAAGCCGCTCGGCTTGTTCATCGCCGACCAGGTGTCGGTCACGGGATCGAAGATCTCAGCCAGCGGTGTGTCGTTGCCCGCGTCGGAGTATTCCCCGCCGATCACGAACACGCGACCGTCCTTGACAACCCCGGATGCGAAGAATTGCCGGGTGTTGGTCATTTTGAACGGGCCAGTCCAGGTACCGGTGTCATACTTGCCCGCGCCGTCCGGCCTCAGCCGCCACCACTCGGCGCCGCCGGTGTTGTGGACCAGCACCGATCCGTCGGACAGCAGAAGCATCGTATCAGGAGTCAACCCCGCCGGCACGTTTGTGATCGATTTCCACTTATTCGCCATGTCGAGTGACTCCTCGCTCGTAACATTTCCGGTTTGTGAACTGGTCATCTGGTGTCCCCGCACTCCGGCTGCAGAGTGCTCACGATTGCCCCACCCCGGTGCCGGTCGGTGCCCAACGCGACCGAATCCCGACGTTACAGTGGCGGTCCCGCAGCCGGTGTGACATTTCGCGTGCGCGACGGGCGTGGCCAACGGAAAGTCACCCGGGCGCTCCGGCCGGGATGACTTCTTACGGCATCAACTCGCTCCCCGGCCGGGTATTTGGGAATGCCAGGGCGACTTGTGTCAGAAGCCCCATGCGCACGCCGTACAAGGTTGCGCGAAGCTCCGAAACGTGAAGTTCAGGGTTGAAGAGCGGGCTGTCACAGCCGTTGGTGAGCAGCTCATGCAGCGCCGCGATGCTGCCGGGACCGGGGTCGTGTGTGCGCTCGAGCACGGCGGCGATCTCGAGCAGCTCGCTGCGCACTGCGGCCGCTCGATAGTGCAACAGCGGTTGACGGCGACGCGCGATCGGATTGGGCTCTTTGGCGCCTTTGGCCGTGCGCCGCAGCGATCGCACCAGCACGCGGCGTTTGCGCGCAGCCGTCCTTTCGCGGCAGCGCTCGAGGATCCCGCAGACGCGTTCGGCGGTGGTCTCAGTCGGCGCCTCGACCAGATCCACGCGGTCGTGAGGTTTGTTGTGGGTTGTCACCTGCCGCTCCTTCGTGATGACGATCCTTGGAGTTGCTGATCGTCAGCCAGCCGTTGCGCGAGGACGCCGGCGGCGGCTGGCGATCGCCGCCGCGCCGCTGGCGCTGAGGAGCCCCAACATTCCCGCCGCACCGATCCCGGCGTCGCCCCACTGAAACGCTTCGGCCGAGGAAGCCTCCGTCGTGCGGACAGAATGGACGTCTGCGCCCTGGCCCTGCACGCTCGTGGGCGAAATACACGGTCCGCGCAGGGGGCAATGGGGGACGCCAGTGACGCGCACGCGGTGAATCGAGGAGGCGGCCAGTGGATGATTCAGCAGGACCGATGGGGAGATCGAGCTCTGGGCCTGGCCGCCCGCAGCTGCTGCCGGCGGCGGGTTCAGTTCGAACCTGGCGGACGCAGCCGACGGTGCGCTCGCGGCGGCGATCACCGCGACTGCGGTCAGTGTGCGTTTCGTCGCTGTGAGCATGATGTAGCCCCCTTGGCTGGTGGTTCCCTCGTGCGTACATTCGTCGGCTGCAGCGCCGCGTGCGCGCAGGTTGGGCTTACTCGTCGTCTGGGCTTCGGCCCGTCAAGGAAGAGTGCGACAGCCCTCTCTGTGATACACGGATCGGAAGCGTCGACGACTACGGTGTTGCGACCATGCGTTTGTGGGCCCGGGTAGCGCGATCGTCGGCCCAGCCCCGCAATCCCGTTGCGCGCAAATGCGAGCCACCGGCGGCCCGCTCCCGCTTCGATCGACTGGCTCGGCTGGCGAACCATGAAGTCGCGAGCTCGGGCGGGCGCCGTGCTTCAGCTGCGCCTCTCGCGAGCTCGGCAAGCCGCGCGCGAGCACCGACCTCAGTTCCGGCACCGACCAAGCGTGACCGAGCTCTAGCTCCGCAGAGCGGGGTCCCCGTGCGCGCGGGCGCATTGGCGCTCGGCCTGCTCGCAAAGCGGGAACCCGCGTGCTCGGCTAACTTTGCCGAAGTCCACCGACGAGAGGAGCAGCAATGGCAAATCCGGTCGTGCATTTCGAGGTGGTCGGCAAGGACGCTGCGACGCTGCGGAAGTTCTACGGCGAGGCGTTCGGCTGGCAGCTACAGGACGTGATGGAGGGCTCCTACTACATGGTCGATACGGGCGGCGAGGGAGAGATCCCCGGCGGGATAGGAGCCGCGCCCGAGGGTGGCGCCGGCCACGTGATGTTCTATGTCCAAGTCGACGACCCCGCCGCCGCGCTCGAGAAGATCAAGTCGCTCGGGGGCAGCTCGGTGAGCGAGCCCATGGATGTGCCCGGCGGGCCAACGATCGCGCATTTCGCCGATCCCGAGGGCCACGTCATCGGGCTCGTCAAGGCAATGTAGGAGCCACCTGCGGGCTCACGTACGTCGCGCCGACCCGACGCCGAGTCGCACACACCCTGTCCCGAGGAAAACGCCGACGTCTCGACGGAGCAAAGCCGATGGGCTGCGCGGGTGGCCCCAATGGCCGGGAGACGCTCGGCGGGCGGCTTCCGGGCAAGGACTGTGTGAGACGGTCGGAACCCGCGGTTGCGCGGACGCGCGCTTTCAACAAGCGGCGAGCCTCGCGAGTAGCTCATCGAGGCGGGCCTCGGTCTCGTTCATTGGCTCATCAGGGTCTCGAGCTCGCCCGAGGGACAGCGAACCGCGACGATCGTGGCCGACGTCTGAGCTAGGTCGCCCGGCCGCGCTCGGACAACGCGCGCTCGGACTGCTGGGCGGTCACGACCATGACCGGCAGCCCGAATTGCTCCACGCGGCGGGGAAGATCTCGGCGCAGCCAGCGCGACGCGCGCGCCGGGAGCGTCGAGATGATGATCTCGTCGACGCCGATATCCGTGACGGCCTCACGCACGGCGATGAACGGGTCAGTGTCGCCGATGATCCCGTCGACGTGGCCTCCGGCAGCCTCCTCGAGCAGTGGGATCGCAAGCTCCAACGTCGCCCCGGCCTCATCTGTGTCGGGATCCCAGTAGGGCCGCGGCACGAGCAGCGTGAACGAGCAGGGCGAGCGGCCCGCGCGGGCCCGTACTGCGTTGAGCAACAGCGGCGTCGCCGCCGTGCGATGGGCCACGATGAGCACGCGTGCGGAAGCAGAGGACGCCATCTCGACGGCGCCGATTATCGCAGCGTCGGCCGGCCACTTTGGCTCCGGCGCGTTCGTCGCCGGCGCGGAAACATCCTTGATGGAGCACTGACTCGCTACGCCCCTGGCGACTGCCCGGCGGCGCTATCGCGGCCCGGGGGCTGCCTCACGACATCAATGCGACGGTCAAGGATGCTTCCGCGCTGGACGGTCCGCCGCCATCCGACGTGTTGCGGCGCCGGGAGAGAACTAGCGGATCGCCCTTGCGCGCGGCGACGGTGGGGATCATCATCGGTGCGTCGATCCTAGGAGGTGTCTGGATGTGCCACGAACGGTGGCTGCGAAGTAGGTCTGAGGAGCGCGAAGCGAGCCGTCAGCTGTGGGATGAGTTCGAGCAGACGCGGCCGCTCGGCGACCCAGAAGTGACCGACGAACAACCCGAGGTCACGCTCGAGAAGCGAGAGCCGACGCCGCTCGCCGCTGATCATTGAGCACCACGAGGCGGCGGGCTCACGCCTCGATTGCGTCGGCTCGCCGCCGCCGCTGCGCCTCCGATAGCACGCCGTGTCGCGTGCTCCGCGGTGCGCGGGACTGGTCAAACCAGCGAGTCGAGGAGCCAAAAAGTGGACGAAGACGCATTCAACATGTCGGTGCGGAAGTTCCTCAAGAAGCTTGGTGTGAGCGCGCAGCGCGACATCGAGCTCAGTGTCCGAGAGCAGCTTGAAGCCGGCGAACTGCGTGGCGATGAGACGCTCGAGGCAACAGCGACGGTCGCCGTATCGGGTCTGCCACACGACATCGTCGTGACGGGAACAATCGCGCTGACCTGATCCTTCCCGGCGACCAGGCGACCTTCCAGGGCCACACCACCCTAGCCCTACCCTAGCCCGACCCTAGCCCAACCCTAGCCCACGCTAGGCCGCCAACAGCTTCGCTTTCTGCGCCTCGAACTGCTCCTCGGTCAAGACACCCGAGTCCCGGAGTTCAGCCAGCTTCTTCAGCTCATCTGCTACCGAGCCGACCGCTTGCATTGGCTGGCCTGATCCGGTCGCCGCAGGCGCTCGAACTCCAACTGCACGGCGCCGCTCCAACTCGTTGACCAACTGCTGCCGCCGCCCCACATCGCGCAGCTTCAATTCAACGCCTGCGCCCTTTAACTCCACCTCGGCGGTCAAGCCCAGGTCGGTCCGGCCGCTCTGTATCTGGCTGATCGCTGAGTAGTCGACGGTTGCGGTATGCGTAAACCCATAGGCGGCGAGCAATCTCCTATCGGTCAGCGCCACGAGCGCGGAGCTGGTACCGATATAGGCCGCGAACAGCTGGTGCACTTCCTCGTCATCCGCCAAGGCCCTCGCAAGCAGAACCGTCTTCAGGGAAGCGCCCAACTTTTGCTGCTCCCCGGCGGACAGCTGCTGATTGGCCAGCGCGTTCAGCGCCTTGGTCCGTTCTGCTGACGGGCCGGTCTTCCCCTGAGCAGCTGCGAGACTCTTCTCCTTAGCACCGCGCAGCTTCTCCTCCAGCCAGGCGAGGCGAGAGGGCATCCTTTGAGTATGGGTCTACGAGCTGCGTTGGCAAGCCTCGGATCGAGCACGGGTCATCCCTCCGCCCTTTGGCCGGGACCGATGTCCTGGGCGCATCACCTACCGGCTTCGGGGGTCCAACCGGCTTGCGCCGCCTATGTCGTGCCCGCAAGCGGAGGAAGTCGAGGGGGATCGAAGCTACGCCTCAGTCGCCTCGCTCAACGAACCGGCTGCCAGCTGCGCATCTCTCGGCCTGCCGGCGCCGAGTTACGACATTCTCCAGGAATCTCTGGCTGTGAACTTTGCTGACGCCCCTGCCAAAGACCACACGGCCATCAGCGACGCTCAGGTGAATCTGTTGCTCGAGGAAAACACGACTTTGCAGGTCGTCGAGGTGCTCATCTGATCTCCTTCGAATTCGCCGGCCAGATGTTCGGCTGCCTCGTCGGCGACGAACTCGCAACCGCCGAGCACAAAGACGCCTTGGCCGCCTCGATCACGCAGCCCTGATCGTCATTCTTCCCGTCAGCGTCGCTTGCGGCCGCTTTCCGAGCCATGACTCGGCAAAACCCCACCGCGTCGACCGGCGTCAGGGCCTCCAGCAGGCTCGAATGTGCTCCGGACCCCGTAACGATCCTCCAGCCCGGGGACCTCGGATCGTTCCCGCCACGCTAATCCCTCGCTGCGCAGCACCTGCGGCGTGTGGCGAGCAGAGCTGCTTGCTTACCCTGCGCCAGCGCTATGCAGCGCGGGCAGTTCTCATGTGCCCGTTCCTGGACGACAAGGAGCGGGCTGGTGAGACATGCCGTTTCCAGTTGAAGCAGAAGCGGCGATCGAATGCGACCGCCGGCGCGGCCGTTCGCGGCCCAGCGAGAGCCCGCTCCTCGTCGGGCGACCACCAGCACACATGGTCGGAGCGTCACCTCACCGTTCTCGTGACGATGACGGACCGCGGTGCGATCCCGGTTCCACTTCCCCCTCGGGCCGACGAGCTCGTCGACCTCCTGCTCCAGCAGCTCGCGCAGCACCCCCAGCCCGACCTCGACCGACAACGCGAGAAGCCCCTCCCTGCCCCCCCAGCTGCCGCAGCGCCTCCTGGACTCGCTCCGGGAGCACCGTCTCGTCCTGCGTCGCCTCAGCGACCGGTACGTTGCACCTTCACGGTGGTTCCTCCTGAGATCTTTGGGTGGATCGCCCGTCACGCTCCCACCGGAGCGGACGGGACGGAGGGACCGCCGTCACCTCAAGTTCCACGGGCGCCGGGACAACCTCGACCAGGTCGTCCAGGTACAGGCTCACTCCTGATTCTCGCTGCGTTTACGGGAGCGCAGCGGGGATGGCTGTCCGCCGAGTCGCGGTTGTATCTCTCGCTCAATCTCGTCGGCGCCAGCGTCCTGGCTTTCGTGGCGGCGGAAGACGGTCAGCTCGGATTTCTCTTGCTTGAGTTCTCCTGGGCAGTGGTGGCCGACCACTCGCTGGTGCGACTGCGGCGGCAGTCCTGCACGGGGCGTGAGCCTTGACGCTCTCGTAGCTGGACTCCTCCGTTCCATGCAACTGAGGAGTGCGCTCCAGGCGGTTCGCCCGCGCGTCCACGTGCCCGAGCGGAGACGCCGGGTTATCTCCGCCCGCGGCATCGCGGCCGGCGATCGCGTTGGCAACCGAGGGATGGCGCCGATCCGGACCGATGAGCGAATCGCATGATCGCGTTCGCCCCATCAGCAGGCGCGCGTAGGCCTGGCCGCGGACGAGTGCTTTGCGCGCTCCGCTGTCGCTGAGTTCACGATGCCTATGGCGACATCGCGGTCGTCTCGTTTCAGGGTGAGTCGCACCGGACGCTCCAGGCAACGAAGCAACCGGCGAACTCCACCGCGTCCCGAGACGAAGCACGCGCTTTCACGCAACCTGCAAGCGATGGTCGGTTAGAGGGCCAGCTAGAGCCGTGATCTCACGAGCTGATGACCGGTGGGCCGAGATATATAGGCTGACTCAATCACGACCTTGAGAGGAGCCCAGATGGCAGACAGCGTGTACCGCGTGACCGAGGTGATCGGAACGAGTAGCGACTCCTGGGAGGCCGCCGCGCGAAACGCGGTCGAGACGGCGGCCAAATCTGTGCGTGGCCTTCGCGTCGCCGAAGTGATCCGACAGGACGTGACGATCGAGAACGGCGGCGTCGTGAACTTCCGAGTGCGTCTCGGGATCTCGTTCAAGTACGAGAGCGGCGACTGAGAGCATCGGCATCACCACGCGTCCGCGGCTCGATCAGCGCTCGTGCGGTCAGCGGCTTTCGCGCTCGCCCAGGCCGTACCGGCGATGGCCGTCCCGACCTTCCAGATCAAACGGAAAGCGCAAGCCGCTCGAGAGCTGACAGGCGCCACTCGTTTCGCGTGGGAGCAGCGCGTGGCGGTGCCGGGTACCCGGCGAAATGGGTGCTGTTCTCGTTGTCGTTCGCGATCGGTCCTCGTCTATGCGTCGGCCGATGCCGGCCTTCGTGCCGGTGTGCTCGCCGGGCTACTTCGGGAGCCCGTAGCCGCGGTCGGCCTTCACGACCTCGCCCGCCGTCGCCAGCTTGCTGAGCGTGGAGCCAACCGTGCCAGTGCCGATCCCGGTCTCCTTCGCTACGACTGACGCGGTCTTCGGGCCGGCCTCGAGCGACGCCAGAATCTTGGCCTTGTTCTCGCCACGCGGCGCGCGAGCACCGTTCGTCCGGGATGCAGTGGCGGTCTTGGCCCCGCGCGCCGGCGCGCTCTTGCGTTGCGTCACCGGCCGCCGGGCACGGCGCCCCCCGGCGCGTGGTCGCGACGCGCGCGGCGCGGCTGCCGGGGACTGAGTGCTCATGCGGCCAGCGCTCTGACCAGACGCGCTCGGGCCCGGTAACCGGCGTTCGAGTTCGTCCGCAAGCGAGCGCAACTCGGCGACCGTGGTGCGCGCTGCCCGAAGAGCCTGCTTGCTTGCCCCCTCACCGATCTCGCTCAGCGTCTTGGCGACTTGCTTTCGCAGGCCGGCCTGCCGCAGACGGTCAAATAGGTACTTGTCGTTCTTGGCCATCGTCCCTCCTCCGTGTGGCGGCAGGTCGCCGCACCGCAACCCTATCGAGGGCCGTCTGTGCGCTACGCAAACCCGCTGTCACGCCGGCGCGCAGCGACGGTCCGGCAAAGCGACACAGCGAACCGCCGCGGTCGGGAATGACGCGCACTTCCTGTCAGAGTTGCGGCCCCCGTGTGCCGCGGTGACTTCCGCGGCCGCTTGGGACTGCGACAGGCGGACGCCGGAGAACCTACAGTGAGCCTGGATGCGCAACCGCATCCTCGTCGTCCTCGCCGGGATCGCGCTACTCGCTGGATGCGGGGGCTCGAGCCGTAACAGCTCGACCGGCACGACGACCGGCCACGTCTCCGGTCCGCTCGTCGGGGTGATGTTCGATGGGCCAGTCTTGGCTAGCGGGGTCAACCTGAACCAGCAACTTGACTTGGCGCTCGCGAGCGGTGTCGAAAGCCTGCGTGTGCCGGTCGACTGGTCGACTATGGAACCGGTGCGGAGATTCGCCGATCTGCCCGCCGCGTATCGCTCCCAGTTCGAGGACATCGGCGGCGCGCCGATCGGCTTCGCCGAGCTGGACCGGGTCGTCGGCGCCACCGGGCAGCGAGGCATGTCGGTGCTGCCGGTAATCGAATACACGCCCCGTTGGGATGCGCAGCAGCCCGGCAACCCCGCCTCGCCGCCACAGTCGCTGGCGCCGTTCGCCGCGTTCCTCACCGCGCTGGAGAAACGCTACGGGCCGGGCGGCAGCTTCTGGTCGGCCCACCCCGGCATCAGGCCGATGCCGATCCACATGTGGCAGATCTGGAACGAGCCGCACTTCACGCGCTACTGGGCGGCGCAGCCGTTCGCCCCCAGCTACGTGAAGCTGCTGGCGGCGGCCCACACGGCGCTGAAGGCCGCTGACCCCAACGCCAGGATCGTGCTCGGGGGGCTGGCCGACTTCTCTTGGAAGTACCTCGCGCAGATCTACGCGATCCCGGGCGCGAGCAGGTTGTTCAACGTCGTCGCGATCCATCCGTACACGGCGCGCCCGGAGGGTGTGATCACGATCCTGCAGCGGGCGCGCTCGGTGATGAATGAGCACGGCGACGCGGGCAAGCCGATCCTTGCCACCGAGATCACCTGGAACTCCTCGCTCGGCAAGGCGCCTCCGCAGTTCGGTGTCGGCACCACGGAGACCGGCCAGGCGCGGCTGCTCAATCAGCTGATGCCGCTGCTAGCCACGGCCCGGGCCAAGCTCCGGCTGATGGGCTTCTACTGGTACACGTGGATGGGCGACGAGACCCCGAGCTCCGATCCGTACGCTTTCGACTACGCCGGACTGCTCAAGTACATTCACGGGACGATCACGGCCAAGCCGGCGCTCGGCGTCTACAAGCACTGGGCGCTGGCGATCGAGGGCTGCCAGCGCAAATCGAAGGTAGCGAGCAGCTGTGCGTAGGGCGAGGCCCACAGTAGCCACCAGGCCTGTCCTTCACCAACCGCTTCAACACGTTCCTCGACGCGATCTCCGCGATCCCGCCCAGGATCGGGCCGATCTCGTTCGGCTGCGGCTCACCGTCAGCCTACCTGCAACGCCAAGGTTCCCTCCACTGACGGGAACACAGGTCATGAACGTCAGTGCGAGTTGGGCAAGCACGCCCTACTTAGTTCGTCAGTGTGCACTGATGCATGCGACTCGCGACATCCCGCGAAGGACGCGGGTGTGACGGAACGGCCGGCGATCGTTGCCCACCGCCTCCCCCACCCCAGTCTGCATGTGCACCGCTTCCAAGGCGGCTACGTCACCAGGGCCGCTCACTCATCGGGTCTTCAACCCGACGATTGGACGTGCCTGAAATTGCTCGAACCCGCCGGACGATCTGCGGGTCATGCTCAACCAGGGAGTCAATTCGGCGCTCCGGTCGGTTTGGGGGTGACGTCGGCAACGAGATGGTCGAGAAGCCCCTGCTATTGGCGGCCTTGGCCGAGGCGGCAGCCGACTCACAACTTGCGCAGGTGCGTCCATGCCTACTCCGCCGGCCATCCGTGGCCGCCGGGCGACGCCCTCTCGCAGGCACCCCGCTCCGCCACAAGCACGAAGGGGTCGAGGGCGTGCGCGACAGGCTGCCGTCGCAGGACAACCGCCCGAGACGACTCGGATTCACCCCCAAATCGACCGGAGACCCGTCAATTCCCGACCGGCGCCGAGGCCCAGGTGGGACACTTTTCAACCGGCGAAAGTGGGGGCACTTTCATCCGGTTCGACAGCGGCGGCCTGGTCGCCTGCCCGCTACGGCGATGAAAGGCTGCATACGAGTATGGTCCGGTACTATGTTCCGTGGACGGCGACCGACGGACACGCAGTCTCTGCTCGAAATGACGCGATGATGTGGCGTGATATTCGCGCTGTCGGGGGTCGATGGTGCTCACGGCGACAACTTCGACGGGCTCCCAGAGCGTTCGCAGTCGGGCGATTGCGCGGAGGTATTTCGCCGGGCGACGCCTCCAGCACCGAGGATGGCGAGCCGGACGGTTGGGCGCGCAGCGCGCTGCTCGTCAAAGCCGACGCGGTACACGTCGTGTCGCTCGAAGAGCGTCCTCTGGTCAAGGTGGGCGTAGAAGCCGCCCACGGTCTACTCGACGAGATTGAACGACTGCGGCTCGGTGGAGACGAGCGAGCGATCCAGGATCGAGTCCTCGTCCATGAGATTGAGGTCGCGTGGGACGAACGGGTGCCTATCGAGTTCGGCTTCGTCGAGTTCGATCCCGAGTCCGGGTCCGTCGGGAATTAGCACCTCCCCGTTCTCGACTTGTGCCGCTGGTCGGGCGACGAGGTCGCGCCATTGTGCTTCGAGCGGCGCGAACATCTCCTGGAGCAGTAGCGTCGGCGCGATCGCTGCGATCTAGAGGGTCGCCGCGGTCGCGATTGGGCCTGATGCGCGAACCCGCGACCTTCGGGTTATGAGCCCGAACTTCTTCGTCCGGAAGACTGGCTTCAGGTTCGTCTAGATGCCAGCTGGTCCGACGCTGACAGCGCCACCGCTTCGTTCCTCCCGCCAAGTGGTGCCGCGTTCGCCCGGGTTCGTTTGCACGTCGTTTGACGACTGGAGCCGAGGACCACGGCTCCGCACACCGCCCGCCCGGGATGCTCACGGTGTCCGCGACGCCAGCAGAATCTGTGTTGCAGGCATCGCGATGGCGCCGGCGATGCTCATCCCGAGCACGCTCGCCGCCGCCGAGCTGCCGTTGGGGAATCCGCTAGCAAGGATGGATCTGCAACGAGCTGTTCCAATTCTGCAGCGAACGTGCAAAATCTGGGGCGATTTCGCCGCTCGGAGGCTGTCGTTGGCAAAGAATGGAGCCGTGACCGGCGCTCCGCATGATCAACCGTTCGACCCCCCCGCTGAGCAGACCCAGCTGCCACCCTGGGAGCGCTCGACGAACGACGACAACGGCCGGGCAAGTCCTCAGACCGAAGCTGAGGCGCACGACGGGTGGTGCGAGAAGTGGGCGCCTCCCTGCCCCGAGGGAAGCCCTCAGCGACTCCGCCGTTCGCTCGGGTTCCGTGAACGGAATATCGGCGAACTCGAGCTTCGCGTGCCGCTCGGTGGCGACGATCGCGGCGTCTGCCAGGTCATCGTCGACGAGCGAGACGACGAGGTCTACGTGCGAGTACTTGCCTGCTGTCACGACGACGACGAAGATGCTTCCCGCGAGCGCGAGTACCTCGACTGCCCAGTGCGCGTCTGGCTGGAGCGGGCGCTCGGCGGGCGGGCGGTAGTCGACGTCGACACGGACGAGGAACTCCCGCTGTTTACGCCGCGGTGGGTGAACAATGTGCCGCAGGCCGACCATGGGTATCGCTCTGCACATCGACGCCGCCGTGCGCAGAAGCGGCCGTGACGGATCGCGCTTCCGACTTTGAGGAGACGACCTCTTCCCGCGCGGCGACCAGTCGCGAGCCTTGTGCCGGCGGCCCTGAGCACGACATGAGAGTCGCCACCGGTGTGCTGCGTCAAGACAGCAACACACTTGTTCCCAACCCTGCGTCAAAACGGCCGCTCAGGTAAGGCGACGGTATCAGTAGTGATACCATGGACCAATGGCCATGACCCTGCGCTTGAGCGACGAGGAGGCCGATGCCCTTCGCCGGCGCGCCCGGCGCGAGGGACGTTCGATGCAGGAAGTGGCGCGGGCGGCCGTCCGCGAGTACATCGAAGGCACAAGCCGCCGGGAGCTCTTGGACGAGGTCCTCGACGAGGAGCTCCCCCGCTTCGCCGAGGCGCTACGGCGCCTGGGCGAGTGATCTTTCTCGACCTCGAGGACTTGCTCCATGTCGCGAGGCGCACGCTCGGGGCAGAGCCGGAGGTCCGCGACCGCGGACTTCTCGAGTCGGCGCTCGCCAGACCGCAGGCATCGGCGTTCGGCCAGGACGCCTATGCAGGCATTCATGAGAAGGCAGCGGCACTGCTTCACTCGCTGGCGCGAAATCATGCGCTCGTCGACGGCAATAAACGACTCGCGCTCGCCACGACGATCGCTTTCTACGGCATGAACGGGATGCGCCTCACGCTCACCAATGACGAGGCCTACGAGCTCGTCATCGACGTCGCTAGCGGACGGCTCGACGACGTTCCGGCGGTCGCCTCCCTGCTGCAGAGGAGCACCGAGACACGCTGAACGACGCCACCGCTACGCCGCGCCGCCGTCGCGTCTCGGCCATTGCATGAGGCTGCCGCCCGACGGCGGCCCACCGCTCGAGCTCCGCAGCCCGCTCAAGCGACACCACCACGGCGCGCATCCGGTTGCGCTGCGCGACGTCGCATCGCGACGCGTGCCGCCATCCGCGACGAACGCCGTGACGAATCCGTCGCGCCCTGTCCGTCCCACGCGACTGTCACGATGTACCGCACCGCGGGCGCCGCAATCCTCGACGTTGCCAAGGCGGCAGCGGACGGAGATCCTCGTACACGCGACGGCGATGCCGCCGGCGCGGCGATCGCGGCGCGTGTCCTTGCCCGCTGCGGCTCGCAACCATGGCGGGACATCGACCCAACCGCCGGCGTTGACAACAGGCTACTCGACGAGCTGCTCGAGGATATGAACAGTGGCTGGATCGGGCAGGGCCGTTCGTCGTCCTCGCGAAACTCGCCGTCAATGTCCTCCCCTAGGCGCTCGAACCGCCCGGCCATCACCGCGCGCCGCATGCGTGAGCCGCACGAACCCGATCAGCAGCTCCGCGACCTCAGCGACGGGCTCATCCCGATCGAGCGCGTCAAAAAATGCGAACAACGTCTTCGGACGTTTGAAGCGGCACGCGCGACGCACCTCAGCCAGCACCCAGCCGAGCACCGCCATCGTCTGGTCGATCGCCCACTCCGTCATTACCGGCGGTACGTGCTCGATGACCTCCGTGAAGTCACCGGGCAGTCATCGATCATCCAGGTGGTTCCGTCCGGCCTCCGAGCGACCCAGATGAACTCGCCCCCGCAGACGTGCTCACCCAGGTCACGCGCGGCGAAGCTCTCCACGGCGGGTCCGTACGTACGCCAGATCCGCCACCGGCAATCGCTCAGCGGCTGGCGAACCATCCGCCCCCTGCCTCATCGAGCGCAGGCAGCAGTGCTGAAGGCGCGCCCGAAGCCACAGAAGCACGGGGCGCTACGCGATCGTCGTGAGCTGGACATGATCTCAGCGGTCCAGGACGGAGACTGTGTGGCGATATGCATGCGGACGCAGCAACGGACCGTCTCATCGTCGTCGCCACCACCTGGGCGACTGACCGCCCGCCGGTTCCCACTGCGGATCGCCCGGTCAAACGATGCCAAACGAAGAGAGGCCCTCAAACCACGAGATCCCCGATGCTCGGTGGCCTCGATTTGCAGACATTTTTTGAGTGAGTAGCCGAGGCGAGATTCGAACCCGCGACCTCCGGGCTGTCAGCCCGAATACCGGCGACGTTTAGGCCGTTTGGGCCAAACGCAAAAGTTAGGTGCCTGGAGGGAGCCAACTGCTACGGTCTGTAGCAAGTGGCTGGTCGGACAATTCCGCAGCGCGAGCTGCGAAACAACATTGGGGAGATACTGCGCGAGGCCGAGGCTGGTACAGAGTTCACGATCACCGTGCGGGGGCGCCCTGTCGCGACGCTTGGACCTCCGGTCGAGGGCAATCGGCGCCGGCTTAACGTGCCCGCCGACACGCTACGGGCGACGCTGGCCGAGACACCGGTCGACGACGACTTCGCCGCCGACATCGCGCGGCTGCGCGAGCTCGAGGCTCCCGCCGAGGATCCCTGGCCCAGCCAGTCAGCCACGCGCTGCTCGACACGTCGGGTGATCGCGTCGGCCGATGAAGTTGCCAGTTGAGTCCAGCGACACCACCGCCATCTCCGTGCTCACGATCGGGGAGCTTCGGGCAGGCGTTCGCCTGGCGACCGACCCCGGCGTTCGGGCGCTGCGACAGGCCCGGCTCGCAGCGATCCGGGAAGCGTTTGAGCCGCTGCCCATCGATGAGACGATCGCGCATCACTATTGCGAGCTGCTTGCGCTCGCGCCATCGCAGCGCCGCCGCACCAGGGCGACCGACTTCTGATCATCGCTACCGCGTCGGCCACCGGCCGGACGCTGGTCACCCTCGACGACGCCCAGGCCTCACTCGCCCGCACCGCCGGCGTGGCAGTCCGCTCCTGAGCCCCTCCAAAGCGTCGAGCGGAAACAAGAAGAGGTTCTCGCATATCGCGTCGGTGGCCTCTCGCAGCTGGAACATCTTGATGCTATCAATGTCACATCGTGATGCGCTAAGGTTTGCCCGTGCGCACGACCGTCACCCTTGCCGACGATGTAGCTGCGGCGGTGGATCGATTGCGGCGGGAACGCTCGATCGGAATGAGCGAAGCGCTCAACGAGCTTGTCCGCGCCGGCCTCGCCCAACACCCGGAGCATCCTGCTCCCTTTCGTCAGAAGACCCACGACCTCGGACAGGGCATGGACTTCTTCAACATCGGGGATGCGATCGAGACGCTCGATGGCCCGCGTAGCCGCTGATGCTGGTGGATGCCAACCTGTTGCTTTACGCAATCGATGAGCGCGCTGATCAGCACCAGGCCGCCAAGGATTGGTTGACCGAAAAGCTCAACGGGCCCCGTCGGATCGGCCTGCCGTGGCAGAGCCTTCTTGCCTTCCTGCGCATCTCCACCCATCCCCGGGCGTTTGAGCATCCGTTGCCACCGGCCACGGCGTGGGCGCGAGTGACGGATTGGCTCTCGGCGCCGGTGACCTGGATCCCGCAGCACGGCCCTGAACATGCACGCATTCTCGGCGAGCTCATCAGCACGAATGACGTGCGCGGCAATCTGGTTCCGGACGCCGCGCTCGCCGCGCTGGCGATCGAGCACGGCCTCACTCTCTGCTCCACGGACACGGACTTTGCGCGCTTCACCGCTCTGCGCTCGGTGAACCCACTGCAATAAACAGCCTGACCCCGGATCTACCCGCCAGCTCGTGCCGCAGCGTAGCTCTCACTGCGGATCACGCCGCACGACGATTCTGTCGTCATCGAATACGGCGCTGATCTCAACGTGACCGCCGAGCGCCTCAACGTACGCCGCCAGCGATGAGACGTATAGATCCTCGCGCCGCTCTGCGTCGGATATGCCCGCCTCGGCGGCGTCAAGCGCCCCCAGGACCAATTCGTCTGTGACTCCTCGGGCGTACCGGGCTCGGGCGATTTGTTCCTGCGCGTCCATCAGGCGCTCATAGAGCTTGACGCGCATTTCGTTTACCGGCTTCTCGCTGCTGGCTTCAGACCAGCGCCGGGTCGGCTTAGACAACGATCCCCCTTTCCAATGCTGCGCAAATGTTCGGCGTAAAGGCGCTCGGCGACCGGGATCTGCTGGCGGTACCAGCGTTTCCAACTGCCGGTCTTGTCGCCGCCCACGAGCATGACGGCCCGTCGGTTGGGATCGAACGCAAACAGCACCCTCACACCCTTGTGGAGTCGTAGCTCCTTGAGGTTATGGAAACGCGAGCCCTTGATCGAATCCACCCGAGGCCGTCCCAGGACGGGGCCCACGCTCGCTACGCGCCGAAGCGCAGCATTCACCTGGTTCGCGCGCTCTGAGTCCAAGCTGCGAAACCAGCCGCTGAACGCATCGGTAGACACGACCTCCCACCGTCCGGTGGAACCACTTCGCACCGGCTCGGACTTAGCCATAGGTTCGCCGCCGCTCATGTCCGGCTCTGTGGCCCATGCGCCGCGAGAGCTCGAGCGCCAGCTGAAGGTGCTCCAGAACCCTCTCGCGAGCTTCAACAATGAGGTCGGTCGCCCGATGCACCTCTCGCTCGTCGGTGTCGGCAAGAGCGGCGCGGATCGTCCCGGTGACCATCTCGATGACCACCGCCGCCGGGCATTCGCCCGGATATGCGTCGGGGGGAAGGGCTTCGACGAGGTCGGCCGCCAGCCCAGAGAGCATGCTGCCGGTGCGCAGGAGCTCTTCGGTGAATCGGGCAACGTGATCCTCTGGTACGACGGATCCCATGCCGATAAGAGGCCGCTGCGCCGGGATGTTCTCCCCGGCACGTGTCGCATGTCAGTTACAACTGAGGGCCGTCGTCGATGCCAGAAGCTGGCGACTCGTCAAACGATGTCAAACCAGGGTGGACCACAAACACGAAGACCTCCGATCTCTCGGAGGCCTCGATTTGCAGGGAGATATTGAGTAGCGGGGGCGGGATTCGAACCCGCGACCTTCGGGTTATGAGCCCGACGAGCTACCAGACTGCTCCACCCCGCGGTGAAATACAGAGCTTAGCAATTCGAGATGGATCCGACGGAAATTGGCCTGCACCGCGAAGCATTGGTGCCCGCGGAGTTGATGCGCTGACCGAAGCACTCATCCCAGCGTCGGGGTGGCGATACCGATCGAGATGATCGTCGCCGCGACCGCGAGGCCGCTCAGGGGCAAGAGCGCGACGGCTCCGCGAGCGCCCCGGAGACGTGCTGGGAGGTTGACAATCCCAGAGCCGAGTCCCGCGGCGGCCGGGACGTCGGCCATCGCGATCGAGCAGCGGCATGAACGCGCTGCCGATCCCAAGGCCGATGGTGAAGTAGGCGAGGAAGATGGTCGGGAAGAAGCTCGTGTGCGCTCCCACGGTCGTGAGCAGGCCGAGGCCGGCGATCACCGTGAGCATCCCGGCGATCAGCACGCGCATCGCGCCGAACGGCTCGACCAGCCGGGCGGTGATGCCAAGCGACAGCGCGCCGACGGTGATCGTCGACGGCAAGAACGCGAGGCGCGTCTGCAGCGCGCCGTAATGCAGCACGTGCTCTAGGTAGAGCGTGCCGAGGAAGAAGGTCGAGTACATACCGGTGACGAGAAACGCGCACGACGCTCGAGCTGATGAGGCCTCGCACGCGCAGGAAGCGCAGCGCCAGGATCGGGTTGTCGATCCTGGCCTCGACGGCCACGAAGGCAACCATCAGCGCGGCGGCGAGGCCCCCGAAGCCCAGCACCGAGCTCGAGTCCCAGCCGTGGCCGCTCGCTTGCACGATCGCGTAGATGGCGGTCATCAGAGCGGCGGTGACCAGAAGCGATCCCACCCAGTAGACACGGCCTCTGGTGCGCTCGCGCTCGTGGCCCGGGATCAGAGCGCGCCGCAGGGCGATGGTGATCGCGCCGATCGTGCACTGACCGTCGGCGAACTCGTCCAGCCACTGCCGACGTCGCTGACGGCTGCCTCGAAGCACATCAAGGTCCAGGAGCAGGCTGGTCTGGTTCGGCAAACGGTCGATCGTCGACGCCGGGTTTGCCGTCTGGATCCCGTGCCGCTGGCCTCCGCCTTCGCGACAAACCCACGACTCGGAGGATCGTGATGCCCCAGACCCCCCCGCTATTCGTTTGCCACGGCGATGATGGCGGCCCGCGGATGCACCCCTGCCCGGCGCGTGCGGGAGGCGCTTCGCGCGGCAGGCATCCAGTACGACAAGGTGATCGCCGGTCACGGCAGCCCATGGCCGTTCTTGCGCACAGGCTCGCGTGACGAGCTGCGCCTGGGTACCGGAGCGACGAAGCTGCCGGCGCTCAAGCTGCCCGACGGAACGGTTATCACCCACTCGCGAGCGATCTCTGTCCTGGATCAAAGAGCACAACTGATCCGCGCCGAGGAGCTCACAGGTCATCCACAGGACAACTCCCCGATCACCCCGGTGACCGGCGCCGCGCACCCGCCCGCACGCACGGACATTTGGCTCAATCAGGTGCGGCGGCGGGCACGCCACAAGCTACCGGCCGATTGGCGTGACCCTTACCGTCCTCGAGACCCTGAGTTTCCTTCGCACGGGACCGATCGCCTCGGCGGGAGCGGGAAACCGCAGGCCGGTGGCCTGAGCCCAGTTCGCTATGCCATTTTGGAGCTGAAGCGAATAGTCCAGCGACATTTGCCCGTCCGTGAACGAGGTGCCGGCCTCCACATTTCGGAAGTATTTGGCCAGCACCGCCGAGCTAGCACCTATAGGCGGCACCGGCGAGACGGTCGGCTCAGATAGATCGGAGGGAATCTGCGCAGTGGAATGACACGAGAGGCATGAAGAAGCGGCGTTATCGATAGGACCGTTCAGCCGGCCTCGGTATCCAAGATGCTGAACAAGCGCCCGCGCTTGAGGATTGATGACCGTCTCCGTAAGAGGACCATTGTTGGTGAGTTGCTGAGGATCGTTTCCCCACATGTCGCCAATCGGGACCATCCGATCCCAGACGGTGGCGCCTCGTGCGTTCCCATCGTAGATGAAGGTTCCAAAGACCCACCCAGTCGTGGCGTCCGCTCGACGGTCGCGTACGGCCACGTCGATCTGCAGAAGCCGCAGCGTCGGCCGAGGCCTCGCGTCCTTCGCCCGATCGATGTCTGCTTGCCATTCCAGAGAACCCTTCAGAAACGGAACTTGGTCGACCGTGGCGGTCGTAAATATCAGCTTGAAGGCTACGGTTCCCTCTGGAAAGCGTGCCTGCGTCGGGTCCGGCGCGTCACGGTTCTTCCAAACCTGGCCAAGCACAAACCCGCCCCGCGGGTTGTACATGCTCACCGCCCAATTCTCCGCCGATTGCGTTTGGGTGGGAGCGAGTTCACCCGCCCGCGAATCACGTTCGCGCGTGAGTCCATGGATAAACTCTCGCCCGCTTCTGAGATTCGCGTGTAACCATGGAGCGTGGTACCACTTCCGTACGGGATTATTCTGGCCCTGAAAGTCAACGGCTGTATTGCCCTCGAGTACGTAACCAAGCACCGCCTTGAGGTATGCCACGGCTTGGGTACTAAACGCAAATTTGAGCCATGGGGCATCGCCAAGGTCGGGCATCGTGGTGGGGTAATCTTGGCTGAGACGAAACACGGGGCCCGTCCAACCAGGCGGCGGCTCGTCGCGCGCGTCGGGAAAATTCTGAACCGCCGGCTGCGGACCCCCGGCTCCCGAATCAGGGGCGCTTCCGCCCGTCGCGTTCGCGAGCCAGACGATCCCGGCCGCGTGCAACATCAGTACTGCGAAAAGCACGAGGGCTCTGCGCAATTTCACGTCGCAGTCCTACCAGGAGCGGGTGTCGATTGCAACTCGACCCGCCGGTACCGCGCGTTGTTGCCCCCACTTCGGCGACGTTGATCATGACCATATCCGCTGCGCAACTCCACCCGATGGGATCCCGAGCACCACAAGCGGTCAGGGGACGCCGCCCGATCGCCGCGCCAAGCCACGCATCCAGCGGTCCTGGAGATGTCCGCTGCCGGGAAACTGTCCGCACACTCTGGCAAGCTGAGCGAGTCGCTTCTCCAGACGACACCGTTCGGTCGAGGTGCGGGCGACCGTGCCGGCCACCAGGAGCGCGGGAAGTACCGGCCCGGTGCTCTGGCCCTCCGGCCTGAGCCGGATCGATGACCCGCCCCTGCACGAGGCCCGCCGGCTAACGGTGAGACCGCGCATCTGACGAGTAGTCGTCGCCGCGGGAATGGCTCGGTACTGGTCCCGCGACGCCAACGGGCGCGAAGCGGTAACTATGTGCGCGCGGTCTTCCTCTGGGCCATTTGCTTGAGCATGGCGTCGTGGTTTCGGTCCAGCTCGGCGCGCGTCTCGGCAGCGATGACCGCGTTGTTATGGACGGTCAGCTCATTGTCCTGTTGTTGCTCTCCGGCCAGAGACCAGTTAGTGGACCCCCGAACGGTGTAGACACCATCGATGATCACTATCTTCATATGCGAGAGGGCGCCTTTGGTCGAGTTGCCGATCGCGATCGAGTTGCCGATCAGGGAATTGCTCCAGGTGGCCAGCAGGTTACGCTCGTGAATACCCCCAGCCTGCGATTTGTCGAGACTCATCTGCACGAAGATATGCTCGTCGTGAACCTTCGCGAGGATGATGTCGTTGAGATCATTGTCGTCGTAGCCGTACATGTTGAGCACGATCGAATTCTGCGTAGACGCCAGAAGGGAGACGAGCATCCCGTGGACGTCATCGACCGGTGAGAAGAACGTACGCACGTCCGAGGGATAACCATCGAGAAAGCGTCCGCCCGCCTTGTATCGGCCGAGATCATCCCAGTCGAACGACGGCGGGCCTTGTGAGGTGGGTACAGCGGCGGACTCGGGCATGGGGCGACCCTACCCGTTGCCCGGACGCCACTTCAACCTTCATCGATGAGCGCTAAATGGTCGGAGCGGCAGTGTGGCCGGTTCATAGGCCGTTCCTGATCGCGGCGAGTTCCGGTGCTGCGGGATTCCTCCCGCCGGCGCAGACGCCGTGATCGGTTGGCGGCGGCGCGCCCGGCTTCGAAGTTTGGTCAGCGGCGAGGCGACCGTTCTCGGCCTGCCAGAGGGGGGAGCGGGGGCCGGCGACTTCGTAGTTGGCGTCGATGACACGCTGGATCGAGCCCTCGGTCACCTTGGCGTGGCCGATCTCGGTGGGGGTCGCCACGCCGAAGTGGCCCTCCCAGCACGCCCAGGGCGCCTTGGCGATGTCAACCAGCGGCGTGGTCTGCCAGCGGAAGGCGAACCGGCCCGATCCGCATACGATCCAGTCGGCGACCCGGCCCCTGATGAGCGCGGGGAGCGCCGACGCGAACCGCAGGCTCTCGCGGCAGTGGGCGTCGTAGGTGGGATGGCCCCCGAACGCGGCCTGCACGATCGGGTGCCCGTCGTCGAAGGACAGCAGCGGGCTGTTCCACGCGTAGTACTGGCCCTCGTTGCTGTGACGGGCGGTGTATAGCCACAGCGGCTTCTTCGTCGCGGCGTCGAGCAACACCGTGATGTGCTCCCAATCACCTTGGTGCAGATCGGTGTTCACCAGGTCGGCGGCTAACGGCGCGTCATTCATCAGCGTGGCGTCGAACACCGTCGGGTAGTAGTTGTAGGCGTAGAAGAGCCAGTACTGGAGGGCGATGAACTTGCCCTTGAGCGCGGCATCAGGCGCGGGCCAGGTGGCCGGGTTCGTGTTCTTGGCGTAATAGAAGTAGACCTGGGCGGTCTTCCACGGATCCAGGAGGCCGGGGTCAGCAAGCCGCCGGCGCAGCGTCGCAATCCCGGCGGGGTGCGCTTGCTGACCGCGGAGGAAGGACGCGAGCTGAGGCCCCGGGCCGGTGGTCAAGGACGGCGAGACCTCAAGGAAATCGTCCGGACCGCTTCCCCGCTCGGCGAGATCGGCCATCGTGGGGGCCGGCCGCGGCTGCCTCGGCGGGCAGCTCGCCGGCAGGCGTTGCAGACACGTCACCTGGCCGTCGGCGGCGCGGTCGGCGAGCAGCGCCCCGACCGACACCGGCCAGAAGGGATCGGCCACGGTTACCAGGACCGTGGGCTCAAAGCGGCGGGCGAGCGCGGCGATCGCGGGACTGGTCTGCTCGATCGGGGGCTCTCCGTCAACGGCTCGACCGCCCGGCGGAGCCGGGCCGGCAGTGACAGCGGCGCCGAGCTGTGGTGCCGGGTAGCCGACGCTCGGAACGGGCAGCGGATCACCGGCGCAGGTGGGGCGGATCGCCCGCACCTCGGGCCTGATCCAGGCCGGCGTGGTCGCCTCGATGCCGAAGGCGTGCAGCGCGAGCGTCGGCAACGACGGACGAAGGCCGGAATCGACCACGAACGGCGTCGTGCCGGTCGTCATCGCCCTGATGTCCGGGGTCGGGATGACCGAGACCAGCTCGTTGGTCGAGGTAGCGTCCGCGAGCGGCGTGCACGAAACGATGTAAAGCCCGGTGCCGGTCCGCGCCAGATAACCCCCGACTCGGGCGCCGGCAGGCGTGTTGACGATCGCCTGCGAGAAGCTCACCGGCGGCATGCCGTAGTAGGAGATTCCGACGAGCGCGTAGACCGTCAGGAGCAACCAGGGAAGTGGCGACAGCGCGAACGAAAGGTGCCTCGGATGGCCTGCGGCGAGCGCTCCGACGCCGCGGCTGCATCGGACCCGGCCGTACCCCCGCCCGAACGACGCGATCCCTGCCCAGGTCAGGAGCAGCAGCCCGATCGGCGCTTCCGACACGAGCGCGACGACGATCGCGGCAAGCCAGAGCAGGCCATGGAGGAGGCGACTGCCCCACAGCGGCCCCACCCACGCGAGAAACAGTGCCAGGATGACCGACACGAGCGCCCAGGGAGCTAGCAGATCCCACCAGGGGCCCGGTGGGAACGCCTGGTCGATCGGGGTTTTCAGCAGCCGCGCGACGGCCAGGCCGAGCGTCGCGGCGAGCACGCCGACGTTGAAGCCGGCGATCACCCTCACGAACAGGTCGCCGACCGGCGCCTCACGCAGGTTGTCCGGCGGACGGGAGCGAAGCTTCAGGGGCTGCCCGACGCGGCGCAGACGCGAAGCTGGAGGATTCTCGTCGGGCTCGCGGATGGTGCCCCGGGTGCGATTAAAGCCGCGTTGGTGGCGCCTGGCTGCGTCGACGCGACCATGCTTGATCACACTGTGCCACTCGGGCGCGCGCTGCTCCCAGGTCCAGGCATGGACGGCCCAGGCGAGCGCACACATCGCGGCGAACACGATCGCCATCACCACGACGAGCCGCAGACCGGCCAGGAACAGCACCTGATTGTCGATCATCGGCAGCGATGCATCGACCGGCAGGCGCGCCGCCGACAGCCGCACCCAGGTGATCACCCAACCGATGACGTAGATGTAGGCGACCGCCACCACCAGGACGAGCATCAGCTCCACCACCTCCAGCCAGTCGGCCCGACGGTCCACCACGTCGACCGGCGAGGAGGGCGAACCAGACTCCGGAGCCTCGGTCGTCATGGGGCGAAGCGCGGCGTCGAGATCCCCACTCGGTCGGTGAACGGGCTGTCGAACACGCCGCTCGAGTTCAACTGACGCTGAACATCGAGCCAGTCGCGGTAATCGGGGTACATCGCGGCCAGCACTCCATCGCCCGCGCTCAGTGTGTTCACCTGGCCCCAGTGGGGCCGCCCCCCCAGCTTGCTCAGCGCCTGCTCGTAGGCGGCGTCCAGCTCATAGCCTCCATCGCAGCGGCTGAGCTGGATCAACTCGATCATCATCGTGTCCTGTCCGTTCATCATCGACATGTACGCATTCGATGCCTTGACGAACCGGAACGAGATCGGCGAGCTCTGGTAGACGTCGCCGAGCTTGCGAGACTCGGCCGCGACCCGAATGATCGCATCGGCCGCGTCGATGTGGCGGCCGTCCATGGGCACGCCGATCTCACACGAGTACGCGGGCAGGAGATTGGCGGCGCCGATGTTCAGCACCTCGTAGCTGACCTCGTCGTACTGCTTCTTGATCAGCGCTCGGATGGCGTTCTCGAGCATCCACGGAGAGAGGCTGGGTTTGAGGTCGGCGACGAGGTTGAGCACGTGCGGTGTGAGCGGGAAGGCCGATGCCAGCTCGACCAACCAGTTGCGCGTGCGCTTGTCGAGCGGCTTTCGCGACGGGTTGGTGGTGTAGTTACGGGCGGTCACCAGGCACGGATAGGCGTGCTTGAGCTCATAGGGGCTGAACAGGACCTCGTAGTGGCGGTTTCTCTGCAGCACCTCGCCGTCGATGAGATCGGCCCTGACCTTCTTCCAGGTGTGAAACTCACGCACCTCTCTCAGGTAGTACGCGGGCTCGACCTCGAGCATGACCGTGCAGATCACCCCCATGCACCCCATCCCGACCGCCACCGCGTTGAACCAGTGGTCGTCCTGGACCAGGGTTCGCCCGCCGCCGTGATGGACTTCGTAGGCGTCACGGTCGGTGGGACCGTCCGAGGGCTCGATCCGGTAGACGGCACCGCCGGCGGCGACGATGTCCAGGGAGCGGACGAAGTCGTTGAGCGGGCCGAAGGACAGGCCCGAGCCGTGTGTTGAGGTTGAGATCACCCCCGCCACCGTTTGATGGTCGTAGCCCCCCATGTTCGACAGCGCCAGTCCACGACCGGCCAGGTACGCGTTGAGCTCCTTGATGCGGATGCCCGCCTCGGGCCGGACCAGCTGCCGGTCTGTCCATCCGGGGCGAAGGAACTCCCGCTCGGCCGCGGTGGGCCTGGCTAGTCCGTCGGTCATCAGCAGGAAACCGCGCGTCAGGGCTACGTCGGACCACGAGTGTCCCGAGCCGACGGCTCGCACGGTGACGCCGGCCTCCTCGCCCTCGCGCACGATCTCTCTGACCTCGTCGATGCTCCCCGGGGTGTAGATCCGCAGCGGATCGATCCGCTGGTTGCCGAGGTGGTTCTTCCACGTGCGGCGAAGCGCGAAGCCGGGCGGCCGGCTCATGACGCGCCCCGCTCAGCCAGGAGGTGCTCGACGCCTCGCTCCGCCAGCGCCGCGATCGTCTTCGACGGGTTCACGCCCAGGGCGCTCGGAACGATCGACCCGTCGAGGACGTACAGCCCGCCGTAGCCGTGCACCCGCCCTCGGTCGTCGGTCACGCCGTCGGCGGGGTCATCGGACATCGGACAACCGCCGAGCGGATGGACGGTGATGAACTTGCTGAGCGGGCCGGCGTCCAGGGCGAAGAACGACTTGGCCTCGGCCGCGCCGGCGAGCTGGCCGGCCGCCTTCTCCATGGCGGCGAACAGCTTGGCGCTGTCTGACTTCTTCCAGCGGATGTCGAAGCAGCGAAACAGCGGTGTGAGCCGCATCTGGCCATCGGCGGCGTCCCGGCCGATCATCAGGAACACGAGGGAGTCGCCGATCGGCTCCTGCTTAAGCTTGACGTTGCGGTGCGTGACGTGGCTGTCGGTGAGGCCAAGCTTCGTCGCCGCGTTCTTCACGTGTAGGGCGACGCGGCCCCAGCCGGTGAGGGCGTTCACGCCGCGTACGATCTCGAGCAGGCCCCCGAAGTTGCCCGGCAGTCCGCCGTCGGCGACCATGAACCCCAGCTCGTCCGTGTAGTCGAGCCTGCTCGTCATCGTCGGTCCGTATTCGGTTTGCGCCCCGCTGACCCCGGGTGCCTTGGGATCGAGCGCGAGCGCCAGCGCGTCGCCGTTGCCGGAGAAGCGGCTTCCCAGCGCGGGGGACAGCCGGCGCAGACGGCCGCGGTTCTTCAAGAGCAGACGGCTGCTCCCGATCGTGCCGGCGGCCAGGACGAGCAGCGGCGCCTCCACCGAGCCGCTGATCCGGTACTGCAGATCGCGGAAGCCCACCCGCCAGCGACCGCCGGTGCGTTCGGGCAAATCGATCTCATGCACGTCGTGCAGGGGATAGACCTCGGCTCCGTGCGCCTCGGCGCGCGCGATGTAGGTGATGTCGACCGTGTTCTTGGCCAGCACCGGACACCCGAGGTCGCAGCGGCCGAGGTTCTGGCAGCCCTGCTGGAAGACCCCGCTGAACGGATGGCGACGGCGCTCGCCGAAATGCACCGCGAGGGGCAGCCGGGTCGCGGCACGGCCGGCACGCTCGCCCATCGCGTCGAATGCGCGAACCTTGGGCAGCTCGGGCGTGGCCGGCGTCTCGCGCGGCTCGAGCGCCTCCTCGGTTCGGTCGTAGTACGGATCCAACTCCTTGGCGGTGATCGCTTGCGGCCACGAGGCTTCCTCGAACACGGACGCCGGCGCCCGGAGCTGGACGTTGGCGTACACGAGCGAGCCTCCGCCGACGCCGGCCGCGGTGATCACGGCCAGGTCCTTCATCAGCCGCAGGTCGAGCATTCCGCCGGGGTTGAGCGCGGGGTGCCAGAAGGCCAGCGGTGCCTGCTCGGGGCGGTCTGGGAAGTCGTGGGGTCCAAACCGTCGACCGCGTTCGAGCACGCAGACCTTGAAGCCATGTTCCGCCATCCGGCACGCGGTCACCCCGCCACCAAACCCGGAGCCCACGACCACCACGTCGTATGCGCTCTCCACAACCCCGTCCTGTTCTCAGATGCCCTCGGCCGGCACGCTATCCCCTCGCTTGAGGAGCGCTCAGAATTGCAGAACATGTGCAGGTTCGGTGAACGATCCGTCCCAGAGATGAGCGCTGCGCGAGGGCCGTTTGATCGCGGAGCCGCTTCAGCGTCGAAGGATCCCGGACGGCATAGGCTCCGCCCGACCTCAAACC
>CAVRRW010000004.1:0-9742 GCA_963723675.1 uncultured Solirubrobacterales bacterium
CTCCAAATCGGGGCGCCCGGATTTGAACCGGACGCTAGGGGGTGCTCTCAGATAAATCCCTTGCTGTTACAGGCGATCAGGTTGTCTGAGTTCCCTCAGATTCGCTCAGAATAGAACTCTGAATGGAACCCTGCGGCTCAGGGCGCGCGAACGCCGCCGCGATCATCTCGCCCTCACGGCCGCTCGGCGCGTAGTCGGCGTAGCGCATGGTGGTCGAGATGTGCTTGTGACCCATCCATTCTTGGAGCGTGCGCATCGGTACGGCGGCGGCGGCCATCCGGGTTCCGAACGTGTGGCGCAGATCGTGGAACACATGGTCGGAGTCGAGCCCGGCGTCGGCAAGCGCCTTGTGCAGCCTTCGCGTGATGTTCGCCTTGGTCAGCGGCCCGCCGGTCGCGGGGTGGGCGAACACGAGCTCGTCGTCGCCGGTGTGACGCGAGGCTTTGAACAGCCGGTCGAGCGCACCACCGACCTCGTCAGCCATGGGAACCGACCTGGTCGAGCGCCTGGACTTCGGCGAGCCGTACCGGCCGCGGACGTAGTTCTGGCGCACCCGGATCCGAGCGGCGGTCCAGTCGACGTCGCGCCAGCGCAGCGCGACGAGCTCGCCGAGCCGCAGCCCGGTCATCGTCGCGGTGAGATACAGCGCCCGGTCGAGCGCTTGGAACATGCCGCTGCGGGCGTGCGCGATCAGCAGGTCGACCTCGTCGAGCGTGAGGAATCGGATCTCCGACGCATCGGGGATCGCGGGCAGCTCAGCGCCTGCGCAGGGGTTCGATGTCGCCCAGCGCCGCCGCGGCGCCTTGGCGAAGTTGAACAGCGCCGACAGCGTGCCGACGATGTTGTGGATCGTCTTCGGCGCGAGCCCCGCGCCCTCCAAGCTCGCGATGAGATCGGCGACGTCCTCGGAC
Source organism: uncultured Solirubrobacterales bacterium (assembly GCA_963723675.1). GTDB lineage: Bacteria > Actinomycetota > Thermoleophilia > Solirubrobacterales > Solirubrobacteraceae > Palsa-465. The sequence goes on from CAVRRW010000004.1 coordinate 912, forward strand.
GTGATCCGGTCCAGCGAGCGGCCCGCGAAGAACGGCGCGAGATGCACGCGCACCTCCGACTCGAGGTTCTCGATCGTCGACGGCTTGCGCCGCATCCGCCCGGAGTGGATTAGGTAGCGCCGTGCGGCCTCGGCGATGTCCGGCCGCTCGCCGGTCGCGCGGACGGTCGTCTGTCCGATCAGCTCGCGCAGCCGCGCCTCGGCCTGCGTCCTGGTCAGCCCGTCGTGCGAGCTCGGCGCGCGCTTGGGCCCGAGGCGGCGCTTGACGCGCTTGCCGCCCGAGTACCAGAGCCCGTACCAGCTCTCGGCGCCGGTCGCGTCCGGCTTGGCGGTCAGTGAGCCGGAGCCGTAGCCCCGGCGTGAGGTAGGTTTGCGTTGCATCGAATCGCTCCTAACGGTTCGGTGTCGGGCCTCGGGCGGCTGCAACCGCGCCGGGGCCACCTTGTGCGGTGTTCTCTAGAGCATAGGCCGGACCGCGCGCGCGGTTACGCGCCCACTCGATCAGCTGATCGGCGTCGAACCTGACGTAGTGGCCGAGCCGCACGTGCGGGATCTGATCGGCGCGCGCCTGGCGCAGCACCCACGTGTGCGGCACCCCGAGCAGCTCGCCGGCGGCCTTGGCGTCGATCAGCGCCACGTTACGGTTGTTTCCTTAAGGTGCTCACAGTCGTAACGCGGCTGCGGTAGGCGCGCATCTTGCAAGCATCCGAGCAGTAGCGCGCGCGGTTGGGGCTGCGCCCGTGGGCATCGACACGCCCACGGCAGACCGGGCACCGGCGTCGTGCCCGCTTGCGCTCCAGGCGCTCGCCTAACGGCAACTGCCACTCCATCCGGTCGCGTTCGACGGCCAGCATCACGGCGAACTCGTCGCTCACGGCGCAGACTCCGGGTCTTTGAACCGGCTCACGCCGCACTCCGATACCGCTTGAAGCTGTGGTAGCGGCCGTCGCGGCGTTCGATGAACCCGGCGCGCTCGAGGCGGCGCAGCGCCTCGTCGGTCGCGCCGCGGACCGCGGGGACGGCGAGCCTGACCTCCGTGTCGTCGCAGCCGGGGTGGTTCTCGACGTAGCGAGAGACGCGCTCGAACAGATCGGCGGGCTGAGGCCTCACTCGTCCTCCTGGTCATCGAACAGCGTCCCGGACTGCTGCCAGCGACCGTCACCGTTGCGGTGGATGAAGCCTTCGCCCGCGAGCTGCTGCGCCGCCTGCCGGACCGACCAATCCTTCGAGTCGCGCCCCACCACGCGGGCGAAATCACCGGTGCTCCACGAGGGGGGTGTGGGGGTGTGGTCGCCATTACTAGAGGCCACACCCCCACACCCCCCGATATATGCCCTCAGCTTGGCCTTGATGTCGTCGCGCACCGGCGCCTCGTGCTCGCGCACGAACGGCTCCGCCACCCCGAGACTCACCGGGCCGTCATCGCCTTCCGAGTGGATCTTCAGCCACCGGTCCTCGCGCTCCGGAGCGAACCGGGCGAGCGGGTTCGCGAGCCGCCGGCGGACCTTGTCGGGATCCTCCGGATGGCGGTCGAGCATTACGCACCAGTCGACGCACCCCCGATCGCGCTCGAACCCCGGTACTCCTCGCCGCCCTTCTGCTGGTGATGGGTCATCGAGCACGCCCGCTCGGTGTCGTGCGCCAGCTCGCGCATCGGGTCGAGCGCCGCGGCGACCTCCGCCTCGTCGCGCTCATCGCCGCGCCACAACGCCCGAAAGCTGTCGAACACCACGAGGTCCGCCTCGTGGCGGGCGGCGAGCTTCGCGGCGAGCTCGAGGTCCTCGCGCAGGTCGAACCCGCGCGCCTCGCAGATCGTCAGGTTCTCAGCGTGCTCGAGCGCCAACCCCATCGCCCGCAGCCGGCGGTGGACCTCACGCTCGCCGTTCTCGGCGTCGACGATCAACACCCGCCCGGCCTTGACCTCGATCCCGGCGATCTCGCCGCCGCCGGACGCCATCGTCACCGCGACCGCCAGCTGAACGAGCGACTTGCCGCGTTTCTCGCGGCCGCCGAACAGCGTCAGCTCGCCGCGGCAGAAGACGCCTTCGGCGAGCCAGTCGAGCGGCTCGGGCTCGGTCGTGACGAGCTTCCGGGTGTCGAGCACCCGGAGTTTCTCGACCGCGGCGAGGTTGACGCGGCGCGCTGATGGCTTGTAGCCGGCGTCGGAATCGTCGGGCTCGGGGATCGACCCGTCGCCGCCCATCCGCTTCTGATGGCACGGCCAGCAGACCGGCTCCTGTCCCGAGATCGCGTAGCGGCCACCGCCCGGGACGCCGCAGCCCGGGCATGGCGGCTCACCCGTGACGGTGTTCGCTGCGCCGTCGGCGTACAGGTCGGAGTAGTAGATCGGGCTCACGCCGCCCGCTTCCGAAGCTCGGCGACGTAGCGGGCAAGGACGCCGGAGATATGCCGCAGGCCGCCGGGCGGGTCCTCGAGATCCCTTCCGCATTTGCTGCACCACCGACGCTCGAACTCCCACGGCCGGTCGCACCGACATGCACGCGCGTGAATACCGCGCACGGGGGGCACGCGCGGTGGGTCGGCCACGCCTGCGAAGTAGTCGCGGACGATCGCCTGCGCCTCGGCCACGGTGAGCGGCTCGGGCTCGCCCTCGAGCACCGCCGCGAGGTCGGAGGCGCCCGCGGGGGGCGCCTCCCTAATCGTCGTGGTCACGAGGACCGCTCCTCCGATGCCGCAGGGAAGGGCAGGTCAAGCGCGAGGCGTTCTTCCAGCCAGACGACGAGCTTCAGCCGGTGCGGCGGCAACTCGCCCTCCTCGCCGAGCCGCCAGACGTCCTGCGTGATGAACAGCCGCGGGCAATCCTGGCCGGTGTCGAACACCAGCAGCTCCGCCGCGGTGAAACAGAGCTCGTCCACGGAGAAGTTGCCGGTGCTCCGCCCGCCGTGGCAGAGGTCGTAGCGCGGGTTTCGAGGCAGGTCCGGCTCGTCGTCCCACGGCTCACCCCGCCTCCGTCTGAGGACGCCCTTCGCGGTGACGCCCTCCAGGCCGGTCATCGAGTTCTCGACGCCCGACGTAACGGTGGCATAGTCGCCCTGGAGGCTGTCGAGCAGCTGCACGAGCTCGTCGAACGTGGTGATCGGGCGTGCCTCGCGGCTCATGACGCCACCACCTTCCCGCTGCCGTTAGCGGCCGCCGGCAGCCTGATCGCCGGCGCTGTGAACGTCGCGATGCTCGTCCCGAGCGCCCGCGCCGCCGCGACACGCTCCGGGGGGCGGAGCACGCGCTCGCCGCTCTCGACGCGACGGATCGTGGACGAGCTGACACCGATGTAGGCGGCGAGCTCGGCCTGACCAATGCCAGCCGCCTCGCGACTCCACGCGAGCCTGCGACCGGTCACGCGGGCGTCGAGGAAGCGGCGTTGCGCGATATCGGCTGCGCGGGCTGTCAGAATAGGCCCGCGGTGGCCGTGGTAGATGGTCTTCACAGAGACCACTCCTTTCAAGGTGGGCCGGGTCTTGAGTTGGGGCCCGGCCCTCGCTTTCCCGGTCTAGTGCCGGGATCGCCGCGCACCTTGCGCCTGGCGGAAATTCCTGTCTAGCTTGCCCGCCAGCGTTTTCTTAGCGGCGGCGGCGAACACGCCCAGAATCCAGGTGTTTGCGGGCGTTTTCAGGGCTGGCCCAGTACACATATCCCGGACGTGGCGGCTTTGGCGACAATGGCGACAATTCCGGATCGTTTTCCGCCAAGGGCCAGCCGAGCTTGTAGAGCTCGATTCCCCTGCGAACGTAATGACGGGTAAGGCCGGTCTCGTCTTCCAGGGCCTTCTGCGTGTACGACCCGTTATCGAGCAACTCCTCGAGATGCTTTGCCTGCTCGGTCAGGACGCCCACAGCGGGGGCACCGGGTCCCATTGGCGCAGGCTCCTCGACCGGCTCGACGAGAGGCTCGAGCCCTAGCCTGGTCTCGATCCGCTCCCAGGCCCACTCGCCCGTGGGATTGTGCACCAGGAGGATCTCGCCCGGTGCGGCTCGTGGCCGCTCACGGTTGGCCCATGCCTCGTGGCGAAAGCGCAGGTCGAGGTGCTGGTCCTCGCGGATCTCGCCCCCGTGCTCGTGCAGGTACTTCAGGTCCTCGTAGAGGTCCAAAAACCAGCGGCGTGCGTCGCTCACCGCGGGGAGATCCGATCAGCCGCCCACACGCGCACGACCTTACCGCTGCGGCCGAGGACGCGTGAGGCCCGACCCTAGGGCCGGGCCTCAAATAGCGGTGTGTGGGCCGCTAACCGCCTCGGAGGATATCCCGTTGACGTCGATGTCCGGCCGGATTTAGGCTGCGGCCGTGGCAGAGAGTCGGCTCGTGGACACCCGGCCGTCGCAGCTCGAGATCACCCCCCGTCTCGCGGCCGTTGTTCACGATCTTCGACGCCAGGGAGTCACGGTTGTCGACATCGCCAGAGGGCTCAGCATTCCCGAGCGGAGCCTCCGTCGATGGCTGTGCCTCGGACGTCACTCCGCCGGCCAGGTTTACTGCGAGTTCGCCGCGGGGTTCGCGGACGCGGAGCTCGAGCGCAGGGCGATCGTCGCCGAGCTACTCGCCGACGCCCGAGAGCGCTTGCGCGCCTAGCAGCCGCTCGGCCGCTGCCGTCTGCTCGGCGCGCTCGGCCTCGAGACGCTCGCACAGCGCGGCGTGGCAGATCGGACAGTCGCGACCCGTCACCGACGGCGCGAACAGGGTGCAACAGGTCGAACACTCCACGAGCGGAGCTCGCCGGCGTCGCCCGGTGCGCATCGGCGTCAGCCGCGCTCGACCGGCGCGCCCGGCGGCGTGATCGCCACGCTCCGGCCCTGCATATGCAGCGGCACGTTCTGGCCCGGCTTGAGCAGCTGGGCGGGATTCGTGATCTGAGGCTCCGGGGGCAGGCCGAGCCGCGCCAGCGCCGCAAACACGTCCGCGACCCGTGCGAACCCGGGGCCGGCACCGTCGTAGACCGGCAACGCCGGCAGCACCGTTAGGTGCGCGTCTGGCCCGCGCCACCGATTCACGTCGTCGCCGATCAGTTCCCTGGTCGCCGCGGCCTCCGCCAGCGCCGTATGAGCCTGCTCGAGCTCGCGAAGCGCCTTGTCGAACTTTCTCCGGGCTGACAACTCCTGCTTCGTCGCGGCAGCGTCGAGCTCGGCGCGGTTTTTGTTCCAGGTCTCGACCAGGGCATCCCACGCGCGGTCAGCTAGCAGCCTTCTCGCGTCGCGAGTGCGCTCCGCCGCCTCGACGCAAGCCGCGTGCTCACGCTGGTGCCGAGCCCCGGGATCCGGCTTGCCGGCAGCCAGCGCCGCGGCCGTGTCCTCGGTATCGCGGATCCGCGCTGCTCCGTCCTGCGCGGCGAGCTCGCGGAGCTGCCGCTCGGTGTTGCGAAGCTCTTGCTCGGCGTCCTGGTGCGCCGCGATCGCGGTTCGAATCGCCTGGCTCGGGATCGTGTCTGGCGGCGGCGGGAAGCGTCTATCAAGCACGGTAGCCCCCTCGTGTGTAGGCCTGCAGAAGCGCCGCGTTCATCCGCTCGCTGACGGTCGACTCTCGTTGGAGTGGCCTTCTGGCACCTGACGAGAATGCCTGCTGTTCGCGCCGCTTCAGGTCGAGGGCGCCCTCGCGCGCCTCGGCGAACAAATCGTCGATCCGCGCGTCGATCGCCGCACGCTCCTCGTCGTCCACGGCGTCGGCGAGCTGACGTTCAAGATCGCGCAGCTCGGCACCCGGTCCACGCTGCACAGGGCCGCCTGACGCGATTGCGAGCAACCGACTCATCGTGCCTAACGCCATGCTCGGATCATGCCAGAGGCGCCCGCCTCGTCGCCGACGACCCGGCGACGAGCACGACACGGGCGCCGAGCGCGAGACCGCCGTACCGGATCTGCCGGCGCCGATCACGCGCGGAGGTGCACCTCTCCGGGCGACCGGGCCGGTCGACTAAACGGTGATCCGACGCCCGACCCGACAAGCCTACGTGCCGGGGCAGCCGGTCGCCGCGGACCCGTCGTAGACATCGTCGAGCCGGATGTCGTGACCGCACTCCCAATACTGAGACGCCCAGGAGCTCGGTCCGAACTTGGCTCGATGCTCGACCCAAACCAGGCGCAACGTTTCGAGCGGATCCGCTTTCAGGTCGACTTGCGTCGGCCCGATCTCCAACGCTACCGCGCGCCGCAATGTCAGCTCGAGACGATGCTCACGCCGCCGACGGGGTCGAACCGGCATATCAGCTCAGTTGGCCGCTGCCCACGCGCGGCGGCCGCGAGTCGATGTACTGGCCGGCGTCAAGGCTGAGCTCGCGAAAACACCGAACCGCGTGAAGGCGGGAATCCCTCTCGATCGAGGCCCATGGAGATGATCTCGGTGCGCCAAAACGATCGACGTACACGGCGCCGTGCTTTGCGATCTCCCGACGGGCCTGGGCGCCGCGATCGATCGCCTCACACCCCAACCGGAGGACCTCGAGCGCGTGCGCCTCCTTCCACAAGCTGTAGTCGTTCGCGATCTGGCGAAACAACCTCTTTGACTCCGGCGTCAAGTGCGGCGGCGCGCCCGGTTTTGCCATCAACCGGGGATTCTCCTCGGTTCCGGCTCGAAAATCATGTGGATGGGGACCATCCCGGCCCAAAATTTCCGATTCGAACCGGGGAGGGCCGCGCGTGAAGTCGACCGTGGTCGATGTCGCTGGCATGTGCTCGAGGGGGTCACGGCCCCCTCCGATGTTTTTCGTCGCCGCGGTGGACTCCGCGCCGGCATTGCCCGTCTCGTGCATTTGCCCGCTGTTGCCAGAGGTCAGCTGATCCCGCCCGCGGTGGAGGCCATCAGCACCTCGACCGTGCAGGATGTCCGGACCTTTGGCCACTTCTCGTCCCCAGTGATCGCTCGGTCCGCGTGACGGTCTGCCGTTGCGAGGATCAGTGCATCGGGCATCTTCAACGACGCCGCCCGGAGGACCGCGGCTCGCTCCGCGATAGGACGGTCGACCGGCTCGATCCTGGCGATGATCCGGTTGAAGAACTCCTCAACGATGCGCCGCGGGCGCTTCCCGAACTCAACGCCAGCCAGCAACTCTGCGTACGTGACCACGGACGCGATCAGGTCGTGGTGCTGGGAGGCCGGCAGCACCATCGCCACCGCGCTTGCGTTCAGCGGGTCTGTCGGTTCGAGGTAGGCGATGATCGCCGCCGAGTCGAGTAGAACTATTCCCACTCGCTGCGGATCCGAGAGAGGTAGCCAGGCGGAAAAGTTCCCGGTGGCAGCGCTCCCGCGAAGGATGCCATCAACTCACGGGAGGGTCGGCCGTGCGGGTTTCGGGACGGCATCAGGTTCACCCAAACGAGATTTGATCCAGTAATTGCGGGCGTCGTGCTCCACTCCGCAGGGAGCACGGTGGTCCCAGTAGCGCCAATAGATGCGATCATCGCGGCGGCCAGGGCACCAGCCACGGACTGCCACAGGTTTCCGAAGATGATTTGTTCGGATCCGGGGACGTTCGAAGTTTTTCCGTATACGGTTTGCTCGGACCCGGCGACGTTCGAAGTTCTGGTTGCACTCATGCCAACTCCTTCTCCAACAAACCGATGTTAAGTGCGCCACTTTTCGCGAACGACGGAGCCACCTCTTTGGTGGCGGCTACGAGCAACCGATAAACGTCGTCGAGATCCGCCGTGGTGGTCGGAGTGAACCTTCGGTTCTCGATCGCGCGCAAGCGATTATTGACGTCGATCGATACCCGAATCCCGTGGTCCGTCACATCACCCTCCCACGGGGCCAGACTCAGCGGGACGCCAGGCATTATCGGGCGCTCGAACCCGCGAGCCTCGTAATTTGCAGTCTCAAGATTCACGAAAAACGAGTCGGCGAACCGCACCCCCAACCGAACCGACACGTCTTGCAGTTCAGCGTGCGGATCATGCCGGAGATGCTGAGCACCGAGCAGGGCCGATTCGGCCCCGCGCCCCGCATCACGCATCGACAGCTGCAAGGTTGACACCATTCCGACTACGGACGCTGGCATGTCGGCAACCTCTAGGCCCTCCAGGATCGCAGCCATCTTGTCGTGGACGTACGTCAGAGCGAGGTCAAGGTCCGCGTTGTAGTCCCCGTAGAACTGGACCACAAGCTCCGCCTGCACTGCCGAGAGCAGAAGCTGGCTCGAAGTGCTTGCCAATTGCACGTGTGCGATGTTCGGAGGAGCCTCGGGAGGAAGAAGCTGTCGGGCGATCACGGTGGGGAAGGTTGAACTCACGGCCTGGATGAAGCGCTCGTCGCGGGCCGGATCGCCCCGCTGTGGCCTGTCGAAGACGAACGCGCCGCGCGCACTAAAGATCCGTGGTGATCCGATCTCCATGATTCCGAATCGTATGACCCGCCGCTAGGCGGGGTTATCCCGGCATGCAGCCGGGCATCTACCCAGCCCGCCTACGCGACCTCGCCGACTCTGTCGGCTCCCACGCGCCCGGTAGCCGAGCGCCGCTCAACGCGGGTCGCCGGGGGCCTTGATGGGCGCAATATGGAACCCAGATAGAACCCTGAGCCGCCTCTGAAACGCCGAAACCCCCGTGGCTACGGGGGTTTGGCTGATCGGGGCGCCCGGATTTGAACCGGGGACCTCACCGACCCGAATTATGGGCGAAATCTGGCCCCACCACGGAAAATGCCTGCAAATTGCCACGTTGACGTGCCGAGCGCCTCTCCTCAGATCGTCGGATTTTGCGGCGGACTGCCGGGGATTAGGCAGTGAGATCGAGTTACTGCCCAATGCCGAGAACGCCGACCAGGCCCGGCCACAACTCAGGCTTCGCGCGCGGCGAGTGAGCGCGGTCACCGACAGCGACGACGAGCTCTTGG
>CAVRRW010000005.1:0-29394 GCA_963723675.1 uncultured Solirubrobacterales bacterium
CACCAGGCCGGCGTCGAGCTACTGACCGCGTTTCCCTACTTCGCTGCGATTGCCCTGATCGTCGGCTCCGGTGTCTCAGACGCGGAGAAGCTGTTGCTGCTGGTCCTTTACTGCGTTATCTACACGCTGCCCCTGATAGCGATCGCAGTCGTCTTCGCTGTGATGGTGGCGACCGCGCCGAGCGCGTTCTGCGACCGACAGGAGACTGGCTCACGACGCACTGGCCGTTCGTGGTCGGACCCGTGACTGGGGCGATCGGCGCTGGGTCCATGCGTTCGGTATCACTCAACTGACGTAGCCCGTAACCAACGTCGGGGCGGCGGCGGCGAGGCGATCCTGAGCGGCTTCCGCATTGATCGGTGGCGACACTTTGCGCTCGCCCCTGACACGTTCGAAGGGATCAATCGCACACTTGTAGGCCAGACAGGGCGGCGCGATACTCCGACTGTGAAGGCCGTGCGTCGGTATCTGAGCCTGAGGGTCCGTTCAGCGTCTTCGTCGGCGGCGGCGCGTACACGGGTCCCCGCCTCGCCTTCAAGGAGGTTCGGGTCTGCCTCTGATTTCTAGATACAAACTCGCCGACTCCAAACCCCGCCGTCCCGGCCGGCGATTTGCTCAGCGGCCCAACCCGCGACGCGCTCGCGGAGAACCTGAAGCGTCTTGGCTCGAGACTGCAACACGGGGCCAGCTCCCAGCGCCCGAACGATTCGGTGACGACGCTCGCCGACGGCCAGTCGCCCTCGGCCAAGCGGGCCTGAGCCCGTCCCCCACGCCGGCGCGTGGGTGCTGGACCAGTCGTAGGAGGACGTCAGGCCGCCGTAGCGGTCGCGCCACTCGACCATCGCCGCGAGCACCCGCTCGCGAGTCCAGTGTCGCCTGATGGCGCCCGGATGGCACGCCTTGCAGTACGTGTAGCGTCACCCTTGCTGTTGCGCGGCTGCGTGTACGCGCCGCACCCACGGCACACGCCGAGGTAGCGGGCCTTGACCGCTCGCGCCTTGTCGCCGGTCGGGTCGTCGAAGTAACGCTTCACGGTCGCGGGCGCCCGACCGAGCCGCTCTGCGATCTGCGCAATCGAAAGGCCCTCCGTCTCACGGAAATGACGTGCGAGCGCCACAGCGCGCTGGCGCTCGGCCACGCAATCCAGTGGCGTCGCAGTCGTCGTTCCCATGTCGCCCTCGAAGGTACCGCGAGCACCTGACTCTGCCTCGGCCTGGTCAAAGGAGGGCAGATGCGAGACACCTGCAGTCTTCTGATTGCGGCGCCGGGCGTCGCGGGCGGTGATCGACGCGCAACTGGCGAGGAGCGGGGAAGCGGCGGGCCAACCGCCGTGACGTGCTCTTGTGCCATCGCGTATCCGCGGTCACGCAGGCCCGGGCGCCGCGGGGTCCGCAGGTTGCGGCGTCAGCCGCCACGGCTTCAGGCTCGGCCTGCGTGGTCAGCTACATGGGCCCGTACCTATGCACGGCTCCAATCGCCGCCTGCGACGAACCGCTCTCGCTGCTCGTCTCAAACAGGCGTCTCGGGCGACCGAGCTGGGACGCTCGCTCGTCGAGAAAGGCGAGCGCTTTGGCGCAGCCGTGGGCCGCGGTCGGATGCCTGTCGTTTGCGTGTCGATCCGACTGCCGCCCGCTGAGAGGACTAACTGCGGAGCGCGCCCTTAGAGCGTCGCGCAGGCCAATCGAAGGCTGATCGTCTGAGCGCCTTCACGAGGCGATCTCCCGCCGCGCGATCCGCCAGGCGCCGATCAGGAGCGGGAGCACCATCCAGATGGCGAGCGAGGTGCCGGCGTGCGCCCATTGGTTGGCGCTCATGACCTCCGCGGTCATCTGGCCGAGGGCGCGGGCGTTGTCCACCCACGGGGCGACGCCGGAGAACACGGGCAGCGAGAGCACCGCCATCCACGCCGTCGGCAGCGCGAAGCGGAGGACGATGGCGGGCGTGGAGGCGAGCAGGATCGCGCCGAACGCGACGCCCACGACCATCCCGGTCGTCAGGTAGACGGCCGACTGGCCGATCAGCGGCGCGGCGTCGGACCAGGTCGCTTCGACGCCGGGCGACGCGACGAGCACCCCGGCGGCGACGACGGCGACGGACATCGCCAGCATCGCGACGGCGGGCAGGAGGCTCGCGATGAGCTTGGCGCCGAAGACGCGCGAGCGCACCGGGACGAGCGCGAACGTGATCAGCGCGGTGCGCTGGGACCACTCGGAGGTGACGAGCAGGATGCCGAGGACCGGCAGTAGGACGGCCGCCGGCTGCAGCCCGACGTCGAGGACGGGCTGGAACGTGTGGTGCGCTGCATCGCCGACGAGCAAGCGGACGACCACGACGACCACGGTGAGCGCCACCATGGCGACCTGCAGCCAGAAGCCGGCCCGGGTGTCGACCATCTTGCGCAGCTCGACGGCGACGAGGCGGCCGAGGCCGGGGCGCGCGTGGACGCCGGCGGTGTTCACGCGGATCGGTGCGGCGAGGGTGGTGGTGCTCATGCGGTTGCTCCTGCCAGCTCGGGATGGATCGAATCGGTCTGCGTTGACGGAGTGCTTGCGCCGGGCGTGGTCAGCTTGAAGAAGAGACGTTCGAGGCCGGCGCCCTCGGCTGGGGCGAGCCGGCGCAGTACGACGCCGTCGGCCATCGCCGCGCGGGCGACGACCTCGGGCTCGGCCTCGACCAGCCGCCGATCGCCGTCGGCCGGGTGGGTCGCCAGGCCGGCGCGGTGAAGCGCGGCGTCGAGGCCGGCGAGGTCGTCTGCCTCGACGATGCTCTTGGACTCGGTCAGCAGCTCGGCGCGGCGCCCACGATCGCGCTCGTGGCGACGCGCGGGTGCCGCGGCTCGTTCGGGCAGACCCGCTTTTCAGTTCGGCGCACCTCTCGACCCGCGGCGGCGGAGCTGCTCGTTCGTTCGATTTCGATGACTACATCACGCGCAAGGGAGCGCGGCCGGTTACTCGCGTGCGACAGGCCGCGTGTTCGCTGTCCGAGGCCGGGACCCGCGTTGCTCGCTATGCGCTGGCGGTGGGCTGTGTGGCCGGGACCTCTGGTGGGAGCGCCTTGGGTCCGTCGGGGTAGAGCCACGCAAGCTGTTCTGGGGTCATCTCGAGCGTGTTCGCTGCCTCGGGTGGCGCGCTCACGACGAGCCAGAGCTGATCGGCGTCGGTGTCGTTGAATAGCTGCCGGACCTCGTCGGGGTCGACGAGCAGGCTGCTGAGGGGCTCAAGCGTGTGGAGGTCTTGACCGATGCGGATGCGGCCGGTGCCTTGGAGCAGCACGTAGAGCTCGTGTGTCTGTCGGTGGGATGGCGCGTCGAGGCTTGCCCGGGGTGCAGACGCCATAGTCGCACACCGAGCGTGGTGGCTTCCAGCTGCTTGGCGAGATCGGTGTTGAGCACGCCCATCTGGTTTGACGGGCGCCAGAACGCCCCCTGTGCCGGCAGGATCCGATAGCTCATCCGCGCCCGAGCTCCTTTTGTCGGCGGCGGTATGCCTTGGTGCGGATGCGATTGCCGCATGCGCCACTCGAGCACCACTGTCGCCGGCCGGGCCGCGATGTGTCGACGAACAACAACGCACAGTCGGGAGCGGCGCACTCACGAACGCGGCCCGCGAGCGGACTGCTCAGCAGCTCGACCGCGTCCCGCGCGATCGTGGCCAGCATCGCCTCGACCGGCCGAGCCGCGACCCACACACGTTCGCTGCCGGTCGTCAGCTGTGGCGCCAGAGGCGCCCGCGCCGCCCAACCGTTGAGCTCCTCTCGATCCCCCGGGCGCGGTTCGACGCCGGGACGAGCGAGCCGGTTGATCGTCTCGCGAAGCACGCGTCCTGCCGCCAGCTGTCGACCTGAGATCCGCGGTGGTTCCCGCAGGATGCCGGTGCCTGCCATCCAGCAAGCGAGGTCCTCAGGCTCGAGGAGCCGTTCGAACGACCGCCGCCAGCGCTCGCCGACCGTTGCCACGAAGTCGAGGCACAGCCGGCCGCTCTTCCAATGGAAGCGAAGCTCCTCCGGCGGAAGCTCGTGGACAATCGCAACGCTCATTTGCGACATAGGTATAACCCATGTCGCGACACGGCGCAAGAGCAGCCAACGAGATGCCCGCGCATAGTCCACGAGTACGAAGACGAGCCTCGCAGTCGGAGGCTGATTGTCCTGAGCAGGCTCATCATTGCTGACGAGTCGACCGCTAATTCCTGCTTTCCTCATACGACGTGCATCCCGACCACGGCGATGAGAGACAGGCAATGCGCGGCGTGGGGGGACGCGCGCGGCCGGATCTCAGCACCGATGCACGAACTGAGCGCCGGGTCGCGCTTGCCGCGCTTTGCAGGTCGCTCGTTGGGTCGGGGAAGGTTCGCCTCGCCGCGCGGAAGCGGGTCTCGCTTCAGACCGGCTGGCGCGGGCACTAGGGCGCTTCGCTTGCGGCGATGACGATCTTTCCCTGGGAGTGTCCTTCTCCCTGATACCGCAGGGCTTCAGGCACACCGCTCAACGAGTAGCGCCTGTCGATGACCGGCGCGATCTTTCCAGTCTCGGCGAGCTCCTTCAGGACACCGAGGTCCTCTGTGTTGTGCCTCACGATGAACACGCGGATCCGCTGTGATACGAACGGCGATAGCAAGAGCGCCTTGGTCTGACGACCAAGCCCAAGCCAGCGACCGATGTCCCTGACGCCGACCACGACGTAGGTTCCCCGCGGGGTCACCGCCCGCCTGCAGTCCGATAAGGACCGGGTCCCGACCAGGTCGAGCATCACGTCGTAAGCCTGCTCGGTTTGGGTGAAGTCCTCCTTCGTGTAGTCGATGACCTGATCCGCGCCGATCGACCGGACCATGTCGACGTTCCTCGTGCTGCAGATTCCGGTCACGTTCGCTTCGAATGACTTGGCGATCTGCACGGCGAAGGTCCCGACGCCGCCCGACGCACCGTTGATCAGCACCCTCTGCCCCGGCTGCACCTTCCCTTGATCGCGAACGGCAGCCAACGCGGTGAACGCGGAGTCGCCGACGGCAGCCGCTTGCTCGAAGGTGAGGTTGCCTGGCTTGGGCAGGAGCGTGTTCTCCGCAGCTAACGCGTACTCGGCGAAGGCGCCCTTGCACCAGCCGAACACCTCATCGCCCGCCTGCAACTGCCTGACGTTACTGCCGACCGACTCGACCTGGCCGGCGATATCGAGTCCCGGTATCTCGCGCCTGGGCTTACGCAGTCCTGTCACCACGCGCATCACGTACGGCACGCCCCGCAGCAAATGCCAGTCGCCGATGTTGACCGCCGCTGCATGCACCCGTACCAGCACCTCATCGTCCTTGAGCACCGGCGTGTCGATGTCCCTGAACTGCAGGACATCGGGTGAGCCGTACCGCGCTTGCACGATCGCCTTCATCACAGTCTCCCGAGACGTTCCCGGAAGCTGTGCTGCTCCCCGGGTTTAGCCTGACCGTATCCGCTACCCGCGCAATCCGGGTGCGCGAGCGTTGCTCGCGAGATGTACATACGCGCAAGACAAGCAGGAGGTATCGCCACGTGCGCTCGTCCTGTCAGGCCCTGCGAATCGGTGCCATGGTCGGCACCGGGTCTGTCGTGAGGAAGTCGATGACGAGCGTGTTGCAGAGCGTCGGCTTCTCGACGAGCAGCCCATGCGAAGTTCCCGGGATGATCGCGAGCTCGCTGTCCGGCACGCTGCGGTAGAGCTCGATCGCATGTTCGAGCCTGACCTCGTCATCGTCGCCGGTCATCACCAACGTGCGGCTACAAATCCGGGTCACATCGCCGACGGTCAGCGTCGGTCCCTCTACGTGCGTCTTTGCCAGCTTGGCGACGACGACCGGCTAATGCTCGGGGCCGTCGGGGGACAGCTCGCCGTAGAACCGTTCGAGAAACTCCGGAGGGATGTTGTCTGGTCGACGACGCCGGCCGCCCATCCGTCTCGGTGGAACACCCCCGCGATGAAGACGAGCTTGCGGATCAGGTCCGGCCGGCGCAGCGCGACGAGTAGCGCGACGGTTGCGCCGTCGCTGCAACCCATCAGGTGAACGGGCTCGCCGACGACCGCATCGAGGAATGCGATCGTGTCGTCTGCCATCAGCTCAAACGTGATCGGCCCGTCCACGTCCGGTGTGCGGCCATGGGCGCGTCGCTCGGGCGTGAAGACCCTGAAGCGCTCTGCCAAAGCGGGGAGATTAGGACCCCACGCCCGCGCATCGACCCCTGCCCCGCCGGGATGCAACAACACCAGCGGCTCTCCCTGCCCGCACTCGTCGTACCACGTACGGATCCCGCCCACGTTTATGTACTCGGACATGGACACCTTTCGCTCGGACCGGTCCCGACTACAGACCGACCGCGCACAGCGAACTCATCGCGACACGCGTCGTCGCATATACCGAGCGCGGCGTTCCAACGCGGAGCCCGATCGCGCCGGCCGCAACCTCGCCAATGCGATCGCACGACCTGACGCGAGTTGCCAGCGCGGCGCGGGCATCCAACCCGACCGCGCGACGTGTTCTCGGCTATCGGCGCAGGAACGCCCGGAGTTCGGCGAGAGTGCCGTCCGGATTCTCCTCGGGGAAGAAGTGCCCGCCAGGCAGCGGCTCGCCTTCGACTTGGGTTGCCCAGGCGCGCCAGATGCCGAGCGGCCCGCCGTCGTCTTCGTACCAGGTGTCGAGCGGGCCCGAGGTCGCCCAGAGTACGAGGGTCGGAGCGGTGATCTGCCGCCCGGCTGCGCGATCCCGACGGTCCGCCTCATAGTCGAGAGTTGCGGCGGCTCGGTACTCCTCGCAGATCGCGTGGGCGACTGCGGGATCGCTCAGCGCGTCGACGTACAGGCTGCGAATGTGGTCGGGAATCGCCTCGGGATCTGACCCCCAGCCGCCGAGGGCGGCGTCGACGAAGGCGTCAGGCGCGGCGGCGATCAGACGCTCGGGCAGCGGCTCTGGCTGAGCCAGCAACGACCAGGGCCAGTACCCCAACGCCAGCCGGGCGTCCGCGCGGTCCAGGGCCTCGCTCGTCGGGACAACGTCGAGCACAGCCAGCTTCTCAACGCGCTTTCCGTAGTCGAGCGCAAGCCGGTACGCCACTCGCCCACCGCGGTCATGACCGACGACCGAGAAGCGATCAAAACCAAGACGCTCCATCACTGCCACCATGTCGCCGGCCATCGCCGACTTCGCGTAAGGCGCATGATCTGGAGTGCTCGGCGGAGTCCCGCTGGCCCCGTAACCGCGCAGGTCGGCGCACACGACCGTGAAGTCCTCAGCGAGCCCAGGCGCCACCCGGTGCCACATGACGTGCGTCTCCGGGAAGCCGTGGAGGAGCAGTACAGGATGCCCTGTGCCTCCCCACCGCAGCGCGATCGTCGTAGCGCATACGTCGACGAGGGCGCGCTGGAAGCCCTCGAAAGTCATCCTCAGGCGGTCGCCATCAGCGGGCGCAGAGACACGAGCTCAGAGCCATTCGCTCTCCATCTCAGCGGCGGCATGGATGCACGTCATCGACAGCTCACTCGACCCTGCGTTGGTGAACCGGTGGGCGGCCCCAGCCGGCGCAATCACGACATCGCCGGCGACTGCGGTCAGCGTGGCGTCATCCAGCTGGAAGCGCGCTTGCCCCGAGTGGACGACGAATACCTCGGCATACGGGTGGCGGTGCAGCTCTGGTCCCTCGCCAGGACGGTTGTGAACGAGGAACATCGAGATCGGAACGTTGCCATGGTCGCGGCCGTGGAAGACGTCAGCGCTGTCGCTTCCGGGCAAGGTTCCGCCTCGGACGAAGCTGTTTGCCGACGTCTGCGTGAACTGGTTGGCCAGGGTCGTGGAGATGCTCACTTCTCCTCCGTTCAATCGGTCTCAGCAGTTCAGACCGAAGCCGCCTAGCGAACTCATCGGCAGCGCTCGATCGTCGATGTCAGACGAGTCCCGCGACCCGCGCGGCACGCCGATCGTTCTCGGCGCGGGGTCGGGAAGTTACTCCCCAGAGACGAAAGCGAGTCTCTCGCCGCGTCCGCGAGCTTCCCTCCTCCTCGCCGTGCGACGCGAGGTCGCACGCATTGAGTGAACTACCGGATTGGAGATCGCCGGATGTGAGTTGAGCGGTAGTTCCAGGTCCGTGCTCGATGGCCTGTCCCCGCCCCTGACGTGCGCTGCCGGTGACGGCGGGGTGCGAAGCTCAGGGGAAAGCCGAAGCGCTGCCGGTTCCACCCCTGGGGGCGCGGGCGAGGGGAAGACCGGACGGGTGAACGTGAGTAAACCCTTGTTGATGGCCCGTGAAGGAGAGCCTCGCATGGTGGGATGTCGTGGCGGGGTTTAGGGACTGGCCGCTGGGAAGCGGCGGGTGCCGGTCGGGGAGGCGACCCGGCCGGGTGAGCACCATCGTCCTCGGGTTATGGGGGGCACCCACCCCGGTCGCAGCTCGTGCGTGCGGAACGCGGTAACCCCGTCGGGGTCCGGGCGGTTGGTCTTGCCCGGTAAGCCGACCGTGAGGAAGGCTCAATCCCCTGGTGGGAATCGGATGATCGAGAAGCGAATGCCGGCGGCCGAATGGCAGCAGGAAACTGGGACGTGAATGGCTGGCTCCTCCGACCGGTCGTCCCGGATAACTGGCCGGATATCGGGCCTGGTGCCTGGACCCGAAAGGGTGCTGACGCGGTCAGGTGAGCCTGTGGAGAAGAAGATGACCGAAGCCCCGGAGCCGAAGGACAAGCTGGACGCCGCGACGGCCCCGGCCGTGGTGGTGAGCGGACCAGAGGACGACGCCCTGCGCTGGCGCCAGGTCGACTGGCGGCGGGCGGAGGCGGACGTACGGCGGTTGCGGCAGCGGATCTTCACGGCATCGAAGGCGGGGGACCTTCCTAGGGTCCGCCGGCTGCAGAGGTTGATGCTCCGCTCACGCGCGAACGCGCTGGTGAGCGTGCGGCGGGTGACGGAGCGCAACGCCGGTCGTCTGACGGCAGGCGTGGACGGCGAGGTCGTGCTGACTCCGGAGGCCAAGATGCAGTTGGTCGACAGGGTGCAGCAGAACGCCGAGCCGTTCAAGGCCGCGCCCGTCAGGCGGGTGTACATCCCGAAGCGGGGCAGCACCAAGCGCAGGCCACTAGGGATTCCCGTGATCGTCGATCGGTGCCATCAGGCACGGGTCCTCAGCGCGTTGGAGCCCGAGTGGGAGGCGCGGTTTGAGCCGAAGTCCTATGGATTCCGGCCCGGCCGCGGGTGCCAAGACGCGATCCAGGCCATCTACACAGTCGCCAAGGGCAAGAGCGCGAAGCGACTGTGGGTGCTGGACGCGGACCTGGCGTCGGCGTTCGACCTCATCGCCCACGATCACATTCAGACGATGATCGGCTCGTTCCCCGCCAGGGAAATGATCCGCGCATGGCTGAAGGCTGGCGTGGTCGAGCAAGGTCGGCTGCATCGCACCGAGGACGGTGTTCCTCAGGGCGGTGTGATCAGCCCGCTGCTCTTGAACGTTGCTCTGCACGGGATGGAGCACGCCGCCGGAGTCCGTTATCGCCCGACCGGCAACCGTGCCGGATGGACGATGAAGGACTCGCCCGTGCTGATCAGATACGCCGACGACCTCGTCGCTCTCTGCCACACCGGGCAGGAAGCACTCGAGGTCAAAGCGCGGCTGGCCGCATGGCTGGCGCCCAGGGGTCTGGTGTTCAACGAGGACAAGACGCGCGTCGTCTCCCTCGACGAGGGCCTGGACTTCCTGGGGTTCAACGTCCGCCGCTACCGCGGCAAGCTGCTGATCAAACCGAGCAACGCGGCGATCAGACGGATCCGGGAACGACTCCGAGACGAGCTGCGCTCCCTGCGCGGGAGCAACGCCGTCGCGGTGATCAAACGGCTCAACCCGATCATCCGGGGATGGGCCAACTACTACCGGACACACGTGGCGGCCGAGATCTTCGACAAGCTCGACCAATACCTGTGGCGGCTCACCTACAAGTGGGCCAGGTTCAGTCACGCGAACAAGTCGGCGTCCTGGGTGACCGCCCGGTACTTCGGCAAGTTCCACAAGGCCAGGAAAGACCGGTGGGTGTTCGGCGACCGCCACAGCGGCTCCTACATGCACCGCGTCTCCTGGACTGGCATCGTCCGACACCAGCTCGTCAAGCAGGGAGCGTCCCCCGACGACCCCGTGCTTGTCGAGTACTGGGCCGAGCGAAGACGCAAACCCGTCCTGCCGATCAACAACACCAGCCTGCGGCTCCTCAAAGCCCAGAACGGATGCTGTCCGATCTGCAAGACCCCGCTCTTCGCCGAGCAGCCACAAACCCCAAGCGATTGGGAGCAGTGGCTGACGAGCACTCGCAAGACGATCACGATCGTCAAGCCGGTGACCGGCTCGCCGGACACGGCTGACCACCGTCTCATACACGCCGAATGCAACGGCCCGGCACTCCTGCCCGCCTACCAGCCATCAGGGCTTGCTTGAGCCGTGTGCGGGGAAACTCGCTCGCACGGTTCTGAGGGGGCACCGGCGCGGCAACGCGCCGGAGCTACCCGCCACCAGCAGGGCGCGAACCGCCGTCCGCCCGCGCGTTGTCGAGACAACCGACCCGGAGTAGCGCGTTCTCATGAACGCAGGAGGCGCTACCGGCAGTTGCCGGACCGATTCGGAGACTCGCAAATTTCGGAAGCGGGTCTCCGCTCGCTGCGCCGCTCAGACCCGCAATGCGCGGCACGGAGGGCGCGGCGGATGCTCGATGCCTGCGGCGCCAGAGCCCTGCTCGTTCATGGAAGCACGACTCTGCGTCTCGGCGCGCGTCTGCCCTGCAGACCGCGCTAAGCAGGGCCCGTGGAGTCGCCGACGAGATGCCCGTAGCGAAACGAAGGCAGGTCTGCGTCGGCCGTCGCGAGCCAGCCCGAGCGTGGCTCCTCACGCCTGGCGCGGCAGTGGTGGTGTCGACGCCGTCGTGACCGCATTGCCGTTTGCACCTGCCGGACCTGCAGCTAGCGCCTCGAGCGACCATCGGACCAACCGATGAGCCTCCGGCGTCTCAGAAACGGCGACCTCGATGATGCGGTGCCCACCGTCGGGGTGCGTGCGCACGGATCAGCTCGGCCGCTTTTGCCTGTCCAGCGCGATCGGGTGCGCGACGGCACACGACTGAGCCGGGAGATCCGAAGCGATCGGAGTGATCGGCGGATTGCGGGCGAGACCGACGGGGCGGAGACCTCAGCGGGATGCGAATCGTGGGGAGGAGCACTTCGGCGCGTAGCAGGCGCCGTCGAACCAAGCCACTCCTCGATCGCGGTCTACCACCGTCCGCAGATCTTCAGGCGGATCAAGAGTGACTGGGTAAGTCGAGCGGCTGTTGGTGGGATGGTCCCTCGTGGGCGGCGTTCACGACTGGGTGGATCGTTTGGGTATTGCTGCGTGCGGGTAGCGGCAGCCTTGAGTCAGTGCCTGCTGCGGCTCGAACCGGACGTCAGGCGTCGGAGAGGAAGGTAGGACTATGAGCTGCCGGATGTTGCGCTGTGGTTTGGCGATGGCGTTGGTGTGTGCGTCCTTGCCGGTAGGGCGAGCGGCGGCGCGAGCCGGTGATGGCAGCGGTGTGGCAGCGCGAGCGCACGCGCTGGTCCAGCAGATGACGTTGGACGAGAAGATCAGTCTCGTTCATGGCACCGGGTTCATCACCGGCAATGGGTACACCGGATTCACGCCCGCGGTCCCGCGCCTGGGAATCCCGGCGTTCTATCTGGCCGACGGGCCCAACGGGGTCGGCAACGGCGCCACGGGCGTTACCGCTTTCCCGGCGGCGATCAACAACGCTTCGAGCTGGGACACGACGCTGCTGCGCCAGTACGGCGCAACGCTCGGCGCTGAGCACGCCGGCAAGGGCAACGACGTGGCCTTGGCGCCGACGATGAACATCATTCGGGTGCCGAACTGGGGGCGGGCATTCGAGACCTTCAGCGAGGACCCGGTGTTGGCCGGCGACATAGGCGCGGCTGAGATCCGCGGCATCCAGAGCCAAGGGGTGATCGCCGACGCCAAGCACTTCGCAGCCAACAACCAGGAGACCGATCGGCAGACGGTAAACGCCGTGATCGGCGAACGGGCGCTGCGCGAGATCTACACCGCCCAGTTCGCGAAGGCTGTCAGGGATGGCGGGGTGCGGTCGGTGATGTGCGCGTACAACCAGGTCAATGGGGCCTACGCGTGCCAGAACCCGCACCTGCTCAGCGACATCCTCAAGGGGGACTTGGCGTTCGGCGGCTTCGTCGTTTCCGACTGGTTCGCCAACCACAGCACGGTCCAGTCCGCGAACGCCGGACTGGATCTGGAGATGCCCGGGGGCAACACGATCTTCGGGCAGCCGTCGCCGTTCCCCGAGCGCTTCGGGGCCGACCTGAAGGCCGCGGTGCAGAGCGGCCAGGTATCCGAAGCGCGGCTCGATGACATGGTCAGCCGGATCCTCACGGCTCGGATCGCCGAGGGGCAGCTGGACGGCAGCGTGACCGGCTCGCACGATGCGGTGGTCACCAACAAGGCCCATCAGGACTTCGCCACGCAGCTCTCTGAGCAGGGCACCGTCCTGCTCAAGAACAAACACCGCGTGTTACCGATCGAAGGCGCGCGGGTCCATTCGCTGGCGGTGATCGGCGCTGCCGCGAGGGCGAACCCGATCTACACCGGTGGCGGATCGGCGACCGTCGTGCCGTCGACCACGGTTACGCCGCTGGACGGGATCACCGCCCGCGCCGGCAACGCCATCAAGATCACCTACGCACAAGGGACGGCCGGCACCGCGGAGCCGCCACTGATCGACACGGCCACGCTGACGCCAATATCCGGCACAGGCCACGGACTCACCGCCGAGTACTTCGCCTCCCCGGATCTCTCCGGAACCCCTGCGATCACACGGGTCGACCCCACCGTGCAGGTCACAGGCAATCCGCCCGGGCTGTCGGGCACGTGGTCCGCGCGCTGGACGGGCACGTTCACGCCGACGGTGTCCGGATTGCAGCGGTTCTCCTTCAGCGGGTCCGGGATCGCTCGCCTGTACATCGACGACAGGCTCGTGCTCAGTACCGCCAACCAGCTCGCCATCGCGGCGGTCGACCTGCCGGCGGGCAAGCCGGTATCGATCCGGGTCGAGTACATCGCGCAGTCTGGGTTCGCGGGATTGTTCCCGGTGAGCCTGAAGCTCGGCTGGTCCCCACCCGACCCCGCACAGTGGCAGCAGGCGATCGACGCCGCCCGTGCGGCCGATGAGGCGGTCGTGTTCGTCAACGACATCCGCACCGAAGGCGCCGATGTCCCGAGCCTCGGGCTGCCGGGCGACCAAGATGCGCTGATCGAGGCCGTCGCGGCCGTGAACCCACACACCGTGGTCGTGCTCGACACCGGCGGCCCGACGCTCACGCCATGGCGCGACAGCGTGGCGGGGATCCTCGAGGCCTGGTACCCCGGGCAGGAGAACGGCAACGCAATCGCCTCGCTGCTGTTCGGCGACGCCGACCCGTCGGGCAAGCTGCCGGTGACGTTCCCGGCCGGCGAGGACCAGGGCCCGCTTACCACCCCGGATCGGTTCCCCGGCGTGGGAGACACGGCGCACTACAGCGAAGGGCTGCTCGTCGGCTATCGCTACTACGACGCCACGGGCGAGCAGCCGGCATACCCGTTCGGCTACGGGCTGTCCTACACAAGGTTCTCCTACGGAAGGCTCCACGTCCTGCGCTCGCGTCGGGGCGAGAGCATCACCGTCAGCGTCCGCGTCCGCAACACCGGCAACCGCCAAGGCGCGGAAGTCGTCGAGCTCTACGTCGGCTATCCGGCGTACGCCGGCGAGCCGCCCAAGGTGCTCAAGGCATTCGGCAAGATTCAGCTCGACCCGGCCAGCAGCGGAACCGTGACGCTGACACTTCACAAGCACGACCTGGCCGTGTGGAGCGAGGCGAGAAACCAGTGGGTCGTCCCGCCGGGGCGCTATAGCTTGATGGTCGGCAGCTCCTCGCGCGACATTCGCGGGGTCGCGTCCACCTGGCAGCGGGGCTCATAAATAACAGCCTCGCGCTACCACAGGTTTCCCGTCCTCCATGTTTGGACGGTGTCCGGCGTGACGGGCGTGCTGTCGTGCGCTGCTCAGAGTACGGTCTGAATCCCGCGCAGGTGGCTGCAAGTGCCGAGCGGTGCCCGCGCCAAGTTAAGCATCGTCGCCTGCGGCGCCAGTCGGTCACGACGTCGGCCTCGTCCGCCAGGGCCTCCGGCTACCCCTGTCGCACACTTGCAGGCACGCATCGCGGCCCAGTGCGCGTCGAATGCAGGTCCCGAGTCGTGGGCGGCGCCGGTCTCCCATCTCGCCAGCTGCGAGACAGGCGTCGTCGTCGACCGTCGGTCTTCCGGACCGTCGGCCCGGAAGACCCGCTTTCCGTCAGCGTCGTGTACGAGCAGATGCGCGCGGCGCACCGGATCCACGGCCCCGCTTTCGCGCGGCGAGAGGTCTCTCGGTTCATATCGGACCAGCCCTGCATCTCGCCACAAGCGCGCACGCCGCGCATCGGAGACGGATCGGTCCGATCGTCGCTCGGGGCGCTAACTGAACGTCGGGAAGCTGCACGCACCAAAGCGGTCACGACGGCGTCGACACCACGACTGCCGCTCCAGGCGTGATGCGATCACCCGGCGTGCCATGAGGAGGTGGCCGAAATGGTGCATGCCGAGCACGGAGCAGGCGCGGCCAAAGTGCTTGCCGTGCCTCTGACCACCAGCACCAAGTCGAGCCGGCCTCGAAGCGCCGTTGCTTGGCGATTCGGAAGCAGGAGCCAGCACCGGCTTCCCTGCTGGCCGCGTCGGTCGTCGCGCACGGCATACGACCCCGCACTGTCGGGCGACTACGTACACTGGGCCGACGCTCGCAACGTCCGGCGACGGCGGAGGTGCCGATTCGTGAAGGCGATCGTGTTTGAGCGCTATGGGCCGCCAGAGGTCTTGCAGCTGCGTGAGATTCCCACGCCGAGCCCGGGCGAGGGCCAGGTCTTGTTGCGAATCCGCGCCGCCTCGGTGAACGCGGCGGATTGGCACATCATGCGCGCCAACCCCTTCTTCGCTCGGTTGGCGGTCGGTTTGCTGCGGCCCAGGTTCGGGGTCCTCGGGACGGACGTGGCCGGGTCGGTCGAGGCTGTGGGAGCAGCGGTGACGAAGTTCGCGCCGGGCGACGGGGCGTTCGGCAACCTGTTCGCCTGCGGCCTGGGCGGCTTCGCCGAGCACGCCGCCGTGCGGGAGGATGCCCTCCTGCCGAAGCCCGCCTCGTCGTCGTTCGAGCAGGCCGCAGCGACGCCGCTGGCGGGGGTCACGGCACTTCAGGCCCTCCGTACCGTCGGGAAGGTCGAGCCGGGCACGGCGGTGCTCATCAACGGAGCAGCCGGTGGCGTCGGGACGTTCGCGGTGCAGATCGCCAAGGCGCTCGGGGCCGACGTGACCGCTGTCGCCAGCACCCGCAACTTCGATCAGGCACGAGCGCTGGGCGCGGATCGGGTGATCGACTACACGCGAGGGGGCTTCGCCGTGCACGGGGAGCGCTACGACGTGATCGTTGCGGTCAACGGCTATCACCCGCTCTCCGTCTACGGCCGCGCTCTCAAGCCGGGCGGGACGTACGTAATGGTCGGCGGCACGCCACGGCAGTGGGTCGAGGCCGTCCTCCTCGGCCCGCTGCGCTCTCGGGGCGACAAGCAGTTCGCCCGCGTCAACGCGGCCCCGGCACTGTCGGGCCCGGCCGCCGAGCGGAAGATGCGAACGAACCTGAAGGACCTTGCGTACGTGGCCGAACTGCTCGAGAGCGGCGACGTCGTCCCGGTGATCGACCGCCGCTACAGCCTCTACCAGGTGCCCGAGGCGATCCGCTACATGGAAGCGGGCCACGCCAGAGGCAAGGTCGTCATCACCATCTGACCGGCCGTGCCACGGCGGCGCGCGTGGGGTAAGGCGTCTGCTACGCCCTCACGCCCGCCGGCGAGGGCAGGCTCGCGTCGGTGTCGAGAGCTCGAGCAGGTTCGTGCGGCCGGGGAGCGCTCAGCCGTCGTATTCGTAGAAGCCGCGCGGCGGGCTCCACCTCACCCGTGCTCAAGACCGCGACGGCGCGCCGGGCTGTACCCGCGCTGAGGCAAGAGCAGGACCCGCGCCATCCCGCTGGTCGCGTCTCGCTCCTCGCCACAGGGAGGGCACTGACCGATGGGCGCGCGCACCTGCTCGTAGACGAAACGGGGGCCGTGGAGGCGGCACGCCATGCCGCGGCTTGTAGCGTCATGACAAACGACGGCGATCCCGAGGTCCGGCCGTCCGAGTGCCGCTCGGCGAGGGCATTGCGATAGCGAGTCCGCCGCCCGACGACGCGCTCGCAAGGGACGATTTCCACCAGTCCCGCGACGGTCACTGCGCCGGCTGCCTGAGAGTTGTGGATTTCGTCCAACCCGGGCGTCTTGTCGGGGCCGAGCAGAGTGACCGCGTTCGCGGGGTTGCGCGAGTCACCGTCGCGGACAGCAATGGCGTCGCCGGCTTCAGCAACGCCTACGTAAGCATCGCTCTTGCCGACGTCGACGCCGACACGCCCGGAGCTGCTCAAGAGCGAGAGCTGGCACTGGTGTTTCTGCATTCGCACGGCAATGGAGCGCCCGCTGGCGATCACGTCGGAGACTTTGTTGCCGGTCGCCAGCAAACGTGTCGGTGGGAAACGGTCGAGGGACTCGCGTCTCGAGCGCGGCGGCGGCTCGAGACTGGCGGTAGGCTGCCGGGCCGTGCCAGCCGTTGTCGATCTGCGCAGCCTCGAAGCGCCAATCGTTCAGGCAGGGATGGGAGGCATTGCACGGCATGAGCTGGCCGCGGCTGTGGCGGAGGCGGGCGGTCTCGGGACGGTTGCAGGGGTGCGCGCGCCGATCGCCGCGGAGATTGCTGCACCGCCTTCTCCCGCTTCGTGGCTTGCGTGTTAGCGCCGTTGCTCGCGCTGCCGGAACTGGCGCCGCTGCCCGTGTTGCTACCGCTGCTGGCGGTGCCAGTAGACGTGTTCGAACCGCAGCCCGCGCCGACCAGGGCGATCAAGCTGACGAGGGCAAGGGCGACCAACGGCCGTCGCTTTCTGATCATGTTTGCTCCGTCTGCGCCGCCGTCGGATGCGCGTGGTCGGGGAGGTGAGACCCCGCCGATGACCGGTATGCCGTGGTGAGAGCGAGCATCATCACCGCCACCGCGACGGCGACGAGCACCCCGACCGCCACCATCGCGGTCCCAAACGCGCTCCCGGTTCGCGACCGCCGCGGGCTGCTCTGCACCGGCGACATGATCGATCCGCCTTACTCGGTGCTCAGGTGGTCGCCACCTCGGCGCTGTCGCCCTGCGGCGAGCGGCGGCGCGAGAACACCAGCGCCCCGCCGACGGCGAGCAGCGTCAGCGCGAGACCGGCCGCGGCGCCGATCGCGGCGTCTCCCCAGTCAAACCCGTTGTCGGGGTTAGCCGACGGGGTCTTCGGGGCCTGGACGCTGACGGGGTGGCTGCTGCCCTGGCCGTTGAGCGCCGCCACGCTGTAGGCGCCGTTCACCGGCAGCTTGTCGGTGTAGTGCTGCGCCCTCAGCTTGTCGATCGCCGCTTGTTCGGCGGCCTGCGACTTGCCGAGAATCGGCGGGATCGGAACTGCGGCATGCACCACAACCGCCTGCTGATCGGGGTTGGGACGCACCTCCGGGCTCTGGCTGACGCTCTTGTCCTGCGGCGTGACGTAGCCGATGGACGGGTTGATGGCGAGGCGCGGCGGATCGAACGCCGGCCGCGCAGAGGCCGCCACCGGTGCCAGCGCGACGATCGCGAGACAGATCGCGACAACTGTGCTGCGTGCTGCGAGTCGCATGACTCCTCCTGTGTGTTGAAAGATCTCCCCGTGTGGTCGATCTGGGAGGAGAATGCGAGGGTGCGGTGTCATGCCGGTAACGATCGGTAACGGATCGGTAAAGCAATGGAGTTCCGTATCCTCGGTCCGATCGAGGTCGCCGACGGCGACGCCACGGTGTCGCTCGGCGGCGTGAGGCAGCGCACACTGCTGGCGATCCTTCTGTTGAACGCGAACGAGGTCGTATCAGCCGATCGGCTGATCGATGAGCTGTGGGGAGAACGGTCACCCGAGTCCGGCCGAAGCGCTCTGCGGGTGCGCGTCTCGCAACTGCGAAAGGCACTCGGCAACGCAGGCGCGCAATTACTGACACGCGCGCCGGGCTATGTCCTCTCGGTCGATCGCGAACAGCTTGACCTCCAGCGTTTTGAGCGCCTCGTCAGGGAGGCGACGGCCGCCGAACCCAAGGTAGCCGCGAACAAGCTGCGCGAGGCGCTGGCTCTGTGGCGCGGGCCACCACTCGCCGATCTCGCATACGAGTCGTTTGCGCAACCAGCGGTCGGCCGGCTCCAGGAGCTTCGCCAAGGCGCAATCGAGAAGCGGATCGACGCCGACCTTGCACTCGGACGCCACGACGAGCTCATCGTCGAGCTGGAGGAACTTACCGCTGAGCATCCGTTGCGCGAGCGCTTACGCGCACAGCTGATGCTCGCCTTCTATCGCTGTGGCCGACAGGCCGACGCGCTGGAGGTCTATCGACGGACTCGGACGGAGCTTTCCGCCGAGCTGGGTTTGGAGCCCGGCCCCGAGCTCAAGGATCTTCAGACCGCGATCCTCAACCAGGATCCCGCACTGGAGCCACCCTCGCCGGCGAGCGATGAAGCGCTCGCCGCGCCATCGGCGGACCGCGCGCCGCCCGTGCGGCCTGAGGCGCCCCGCCGGACGCGCAAGGTGGTGACGGTCCTGTTCTGCGATGTGACGGGCTCCACCGGCCTCGGCGAGGAGCTTGACCCGGAAGCGCTGTTCGGGGTGATGAGCCGATATTTCGAGGCGCTGCGGACGATCATCGAGCGCCACGGCGGCACCGTCGCAAAGTTCATCGGCGACGCGGTGATGGCGGTGTTCGGGATTCCGCGCGTGCATGAGGATGACGCGTTGCGTGCCGTGCGGGCCGCGGCGGAGATCCGGGCGAGCCTGCCCGCGATCGCCCGGGACGTTGGGGTGGAATTGCGGTTTCGCACCGGCGTGAACACCGGCCTCGTGCTCGTCGGCGAAGGCGAGAATCTTGCGGTCGGGGACGCGGTGAACGTGGCGGCACGCCTGGAGCAGGCGGCGCAGCCCGGGGAGATCCTGTTGGGCGAGGCCACGCACCGTCTGGTGCGCGACGCGGTGGAGGTCGAGCCGCTCGAGCCGCTTTCGCTGAAGGGCAAGTCCGAGCGGGTGGCTGCATTCCGGCTGCTCGCCGTGGACCCGCTGGCGCCCGGTCTGGCTCGCCGCTTCGACGTGCCGCTGGTCGGGCGAGAGCGAGAGCTGCGCGCACTGCGCGAAGCGTGGGACCGCGCGGTCGCCGAGGCGGGCTGTCATCTGTTCACGCTGTTGGGGGCGGCCGGCGTCGGGAAGTCGCGGCTGGTCGCCGAGCTGCTCTCGAACGTCGGCGACCACGCCCGCGTGCTGCCGGGACGCTGTCTTCCCTACGGCGAGGGGATCACGTTCTGGCCGCTGCTCGAGGCGCTGATGGGAGCAGGGGAGGAGACCGAGGCGGTGCTGGAGAGGCTGCGCAGCGGCGGCACGGCGACAACGCATGAGCTCTTCCTGGAGGTCCGCCTGACGCTCGAGTCGCTCGCCGCCGACCGGCCGGTGCTTGTGCACATCGACGATCTGCAATGGGCCGAGCCGCTGCTTCTGGATCTGCTCGATCACGTCGTCGAGCTTTCCCGCGGCGCGCCGATCCTGCTTCTGTGCACCGCGCGGCCGGAACTGCTCGAGGAGCGTCCGGTGTGGGGGGGCGGCAAGCTCAACGCCACGACGATGATGCTCGAGCCGTTTGGGACCGCGGATTCCGAGGCGCTGCTCGCGGAGCTCGGCGACGGACTTGATCCGCCATCCCGCGCTCGGGTTGTCGCCGCGAGCGAGGGCAACGCGCTGTTTCTGGAAGAGATGTCGGCGCTCACTCGCGAGACCGGGAGCCACGCTGTGCCGTCCACGATCCAGGCGTTGCTGGCGGCTCGGCTTGAGCGGCTCGACGTCGAGGAACGCGAGACGCTGGAACGCGGCGCGGTCGAGGGCGAGGTCTTTCACCGCGGGTTGGCGCGGTCTCTCGCGGGCGACGAGCGGTCCGAGGGCGAGATCGACGAGCTGCTTGCTGGTCTCGTACGCAAGGATCTGATTCGCCCGCACGCCGCAACCCTCCCGGGCGACGGAGCGTTCAGATTCC
Organism: uncultured Solirubrobacterales bacterium; assembly: GCA_963723675.1. GTDB lineage: Bacteria > Actinomycetota > Thermoleophilia > Solirubrobacterales > Solirubrobacteraceae > Palsa-465. Next base: position 20,253 of record CAVRRW010000005.1, read on the forward strand.
GCCATCTGCTGATCCGCGACGGGGCCTACGACAGCCTGCCCAAGGCGACCCGAGCCGAGCTGCACGAGCGCTTGGCGCGCGCCCTCGAGCACGCGGTGCCCGACCTGTCCGGGCTGGACGAAATCGCCGGATGGCACCTGGAGCGGGCCGTTCGCTACCGGCGGGAGCTGAGTCGGGACGTGTCCCCCGAGCTGATCGCGAGCGCCAGTGAGCATCTCCACGCCGCCGGGCGTCGTGCGCGCGAGCGCCGAGACGTGATGGCCGCGAAGAATCTTCTCGAGCGCGCGCGGCTGCTCGCGCCGGAGGGAGACATCCGCCGAGCCCGCATCGCGCTCGACCTCGCCGAACAACTGATCGAGGCAGGCGAGGTCGCCCAGGTGGAAGAGCTGCTGACCGAGGCGCAGCGCCATCCGGACCTTGACGCGCTGACGGCGCTTACCCGGCTCGAGTGGATGACTCACGTCCGGCCGCCGGGCGCCACGGAGGCGATCGAGTCGCAGCTTCCAGGAATGCTCGAGCGTTTCGCGCGCGTCGGCGACGAGCGTGCTCTTGCGCGCTCGCACATGCTGGCCTACCACCTTCACTGGCTGAGAGCCCATGCGACACCCGCCGGGGAGGAGCTGCGACTTGCGGGCGAGCATGCCCGCAAAGCCAAGGACGACGGTTTGCGGCAACGCACGCTTGCCGCTTACGTTGGGACGCTGCGGTACTGCAGCCTGGATGCGCGCACGATCTCTGAGCAACTCGATGCGATCGAGCGCGAGCGGCCTGGTCCGTACCTCGCGGCCAGCATCGACCTGGGACGCAGCATGGTCGCATGGCTCGACGGACGAGTGGGCGAGGCCAGGCGGCTGATGCAACGCGCGGCTGATCGGTTTTCGTCATTGGGTAACCCCAAGATCGCTGGCTCCACCGGCCAGCACCACGGGGAGTTGGAGTTGTGGTTGGGCGACCCGGCCGCCGCGCTCGACTTGCTGCAGCGCAGCGACGCCATTCTCGCGCGGCTCGGCGAGCGCTCGCTGCGATCGACCACGCAGGCGTTCCTCGCGCAGGCCCACTGGCGGCTGGGTAACGTCGACGCGGCCCGTGCGGCGATCGAGCTGGCCGACGAGCTGGGCGGCACAGACGACGTAGCCACGATGATCGAGACGCACGGGGTGCGAGCCCAGACGGCGCTCGCCGGCGGGGACGGCGAGGCCGCCGAGCGGTGGGCACGGAGCGCGGTCGACCACGCGTTCTCGACCGATGGCACCGTCGACCAGGCCAACGCGAAGCTCGACCTCGCACGCATTCTCGGGGTGCTCGAGCGCCCGGACGAGGCGATCTCCGAGGCACAGGCCGCGCTCGATCTGTTCGGGGCTAAGGGAGACCGCCCGGGGGCCGGGCAGGCACAAGCCGTGCTCGACGAGCTCGGAGCCGCGCCAGACGAGGTAGCCCCCGAGCCTAGGACTCGAGCGCGTCGAGCTCGTCCCCGCTGAGCTCGAGCTGCGCCGCCTCGAGGTTCTCGTCGAAGTGCGCGATCGAGCTGGTCCCAGGGATCGGGAGCATCACCGGCGAATGGGCGAGCAGCCATGCCAGCGCCACCTGCACCGGACTGGCGTCGTGGCTGCGGGCGAGCTCGGCGAGCGCTTCTCCGAGCCTGGTGGTGTCCGCAACTTCCAGCGGCGCCCACGGCAGGAATCCGAGCCCTTGACGCTCGCACTCCTGCAACACGTCTTCGGAGCGGCGGTCGGCGAAGCTGTAGCGGTTCTGCACAGACGCGATCGGCGCGATCTGCTGAGCGCGCTCGAGCTCCTCGCTGTCGACGTTGCAGAGTCCGATCAGCCGGATCTTGCCCTCCTCCTGGAGCTCGGCGAGCGCGCCGACGGAGTCCTCGATCGGCACTTGCGGGTCGACCGTGTGCAGCTGGTAGAGGTCGATGCGCTCGAGCTTGAGGCGTCGCAGCGAGTCCTCGCAGCAGCGCTTGAGCCGGTCCGGTCGGCAGGCCGGCTCCCACCGGCCCGGTCCGGGCCGTTCAAAGCCGCCCTTGGTCGCGATCACCAGTCCCTCGGGATAGGGCGAGAGCGCCTCCGCGATCAGGTTCTCGGACACCTCGGGCCCGTAGGAGTCGGCGGTATCGATCAGGTCGACACCGGCCGAGACGACCTGGCGCAGCAGCTCGCGGGCGCCGGCGGGATCGGGCGGATCGCCCCAGATCCCCTCGCCGGTGATCCGCATCGCCCCGAACCCGAGGCGGTGGACCTCGAGCTCGCTGCCGAGCGTGAACGTATCGGTCTCGAATGCCATCTCCGGTCGTCCGGATCGTATCGGGGATCGGCCGATAGGCTGTCGCCCGTGCGCGAGCCTGCGGCGCCTGTGTGATGCCCACGTAGATGCAGCGAGTCCTCGTTACCGGCGGGGCCGGAACGATCGGCGCCGCGGTGGTGCGGCGGCTGCTGTCCGAGCCCGACCTCGCGGTCCGGGTTTCCGACCAGCGCGAGGCTCCCCCCTGGATCGCGTCCGCCTGCGAGGTCTTCACCGCCGATCTGCGCGACGTCGACAACGCTCGCGCCGCGCTCGCCGGCTGCGACGGCGTGATCCACCTGGCCGCGATCGTCGGCGGGATCGCGAACTTCCACAGGCTCCCGTACACGCTCAGCGAAGTCAACGCCGCGCTCTACACCGCCGTGTTTCGCGCCGTGCTCGAGCTCGACATGGAACGGTTCTTGTATGTCTCCTCGAGCATGGTGTTCGAGCGGGCCAGCGAGTTCCCCACCACCGAGGCGCACCTCGAGGTGTGTCCGGCGCCACGCTCGGCCTACGGCTTCTCGAAGCTGACCGGCGAGGTGTTCACGGTCGCCGCCCATCAGGAGCACGGACTTCGATACACCATCTGCCGCCCGTTTAACGCCTATGGCCCGGGTGAGCTGCCCGACGACGAGCCCGGGGTCGCCCATCTCGTGCCCGACGTCATCGGGAAGGTGCTGTCCGGCCGGCGTCCGCTTCCGATCTTCGGCTCGGGCCGCCAGACACGAACGCTGACGTTCGTGGACGACATCGCCGACGGGATCGTCGCGGCGCTGCGGCATCCGGCCGCGCTGAACGAGGACTTCAACATCTCCGCCGAGGAGGAGCTGACCGTGGAGGCGATCGCAAGGGCGATCTGGGAGGTCTGTGGCCGGCCGCCGGAAGAGTTCGAGCTCGAGCATCGGCCCACCTATCCCGTCGACGTCCCCCGTCGCTGGCCATCGGTCGACAAGGCCCGTCGCCTGCTGGGCTGGGAGGCGAAGGTCGAGCTCCGCGACGGGATCGGGCGGACCGTCGAGTGGCTGCGTACGATCTCCGGCTGAGATGGCGCGTGGATTCCCGCAGATGGTCGCGCTCGGCTATGGCAAGTACGTGCGCGCCGATCGCGTGTTTGCGCTGGTGCCGCTCGAGGGCGCCGAGCGAGGCGACGGGCGTCGGACACTCGTGCACGTGGACGGCATCGAAGAGCCGATCGTCGCCTCGCGTTCGGAAGGAGCGATCGCGCGGGACGTGGCTCTCGCGCTCGGCCAGACCTCGCCCACCGGCCGCCGCGAGGCGATCCCCGGACAGGAAGCCCTGTTCTGAGGTGAGCCGGCGCATCCTGCTGCTGCGAGGCATCAACCTCGGTCCCACCAAGCGGGTCGCGATGCCGAAGCTGCGCGAGGTCCTCGGCGACGCCGGCATGGACGATGTCCGCACCTACGTCCAGAGCGGCAACGTCGTCGTCTCAACTGGCGCCGCGCCCGACGCGCTCGCCCGGGAGGCCGAGCGGGCGATCGCCAAAGAGTTCGGCTTCGACGTCGATGTCGTCGTCCGCACTCGCGACGAGCTCGCCGAGGTGGTGGCGCGAAACCCGCTGGCCGACGTCGCCACCAACCCCAAGCGCTACCAGGTGAGCTTCCTGGCGGCCGAGCCCGACCCCGAGCGGCTCGAGAAGGTCAGCGCGCTCGCGGTCAAGCCGGAGCGGCTGGTCGCGATCGGCCGAGAGGTCTATGCATGGCACCCAGAGGGGGTCGCGCGCTCGAAGCTGTGGGCGGGACTGGCGGGCAAGGGGCTCGGCGTGACGGCGACGGCGCGCAATTGGACGACGGTGACGACGCTGCTGGAGATGGCCGACGAGGAGTAGGGCGCCCGCAGCCGGGCACCGGCCCCCCGAGCGGGACGCTCCGCCAGCGCGGGCCGCCGGGCGAACGCGCAAGATAATCACCGCCTGGGTGATGATCGCTGCGAGAGTGATGCTCATAATCCTGCTAGGATTGTTCCGGTAGAGCCATGTCCCTGACCACATCACCCGGCACGGTCACGCTGCTCACGCGCCTCTCCAAGCGCGTCTATCGCGACACGCCGGAGTCGCGCTTGGGGATGCGCCTCAAGCACTTCATGGTCCTCGGGTTCCTTGCCGAGCGCGACGGGATCGCGCAGCAGGAGCTCGGCGACATCTGCGGCGTCGACCCCAACAACCTCGTCCTCCTGCTCAACGAGCTCGAGGCCGAGGGCTTCGTGCAACGCCGCCGCGACCCCCAGGACCGCCGGCGCCACATCGTCGAGATCACCGAGCCTGGGCGAGCCGCCTTCCGGCGCGGTGAGCGCGTTCGCGAGGGCGTCGAGGACGTGGTCCTTGCCCGCCTCGATGCCGAGGAGCGCGAGACGCTCCGGCGGCTGCTGGCCAAGGCGCTCGACGATTGACGGGCGCGAGGCCGATGCATCAGTATGTGGTCGCCGACGTCTTCACCGACGTCCCGCTGGAGGGCAACCCGGTCGCGGTGTTCACCGACGCCCGCGACCTGAGCGGCGAGCTGATGCAGCGAATCGCGCGCGAGATGAACCTGTCGGAGTCGGTGTTCGTCCTCGCGCGCGAGCCCGAAGAGGGCGTCGACGCGAGGATCCGGATCTTCACGCCTGCGACCGAGCTGCCGTTCGCCGGGCACCCGGTGCTCGGGACGGCGTTCGTGCTGGGCGCCGAGTCGCAGCGGCCGGTGGTGACGCTCCAGACCGGCGCCGGGCTGGTGCCGATCGCGCTGACGCGGGAGCGCGGGGAGGTCGTCTACGGCGAGATGGAGCAGCCGATCCCCTCACTCGAGCCGTTCGAGCAGCAAGCGGAGCTGCTGGCGGCAGTTGGGGTTGAGCGCTCCGAGCTGCCGGTGCAGGGGTATCGCAACGGGCCGCGGAACGTTTACGTGGCGCTCGGCAGCGAGGCCGCCGTACAGGCGCTGGACCCCGACTTCGGTGCGCTGAGGTCGCTCGGAGCGTGGAGTGTGAGCTGCTTCGCCGGCGCCGGCAACCGGTTCAAGACGCGGATGTTCGGGCCGGGTGTCGGCGTGCCCGAGGACCCGGCGACCGGCTCCGCGGCCGGCCCGCTGGCGGTGCATCTCGCCCGGCATGGCTGGATCGACTACGGCCCCGAGATCGAGATTCGCCAGGGCGCCGAAATCGGCCGGCCCTCGATCCTGCGCGCCCGCGTCGAGGGCAGCGACGAGCGGATCGAGCGGGTGGTCGTCGGCGGCAACGCGGTCGTCGTGGCCTCCGGGGAGTACCGCTTGCGCTGACGCGCGGGGGGCCGGACTCGCAGGTGACGTCGAGGTTGGGACGTGAAACGCACGACACGTCGCCGTTGCACATCAAACTCCCCGCGCGTCGACTCCCGCCACGCGCCATCCGCTGAGCGCTTGCCGGTCCAGTCGGGCGGTGGGATACTCGATTCACCGCTGCCCGCATCGACTGCCGGAGGTGAGGAGATGTCTGACCCGGCCCACGTACTCGTCGTCGCGCACCAGACCGCCGCGACCAGCGGTTTGCTCGAGGCCATCCGTGCGCGAGCCCAGGCCGGCCCCGCGACGTTCCACCTCGTCGTACCGCGTCAGCCGCACGGAATGCACAAGCTCGTCGATCCGCAGGACACCGGCGAGGACGAAGCGCAACGGGTGCTCGACCAGGCGCTTCCCAAGCTCTCCGAAGCCGCCGGCTCGGAGGTGACCGGAAGCCTCGGCGACTCCGAGCCGCTGATGGCGATCCACGACGCGATCAACCTCGGGCACTACGACGAGCTGATCATCTCGACGCTCCCGCTCGGCATCTCCCGGTGGCTGAAGCTCGACCTGATCAGCAAGGCGCGTGCACTGGGGTTGCCCGTGACGCACGTTCAGGCGCCCAGCAAGGCGCCGGACGCGGCGGGAGTGAGCGGCTCGTAGTTCGCTCCTCGCGCCGTTGGCAGATAGTCTGCCCGGGCGATGAAGCTCGCCACCTTCCGCGTGCCCGGTCGCGCCCAGCCCCTGGCAGGGGAGGTGCGCGACGACCGCGTCGTCGCTTTTGACAACGGCGTCGGCGTGGTCGACGTCCTTGCCGGCGTCCAGGCATCGCCGGGCCCCGAATCGTGGGCGCTGGCCGAGGTGACGCTGCTGGCGCCGGTCCCGCGGCCCGGCACGATCTACGCGATCGGCCTCAATTACGTGTCGCCGAGATGGGCAACGAGCCGCCGCCGTCGCCGGTCGTGTTCGTCAAGGTGGCCGGCGCGGCCGCGCCGCCGGGCGGTCCGATCCGCTGCCCGGAAGTCGTGCGCCGGCTCGACTACGAGGGCGAGCTGGTGATCGTGATCGGCGCGGACGGCGCGATCGGCGGCTACTGCATCGCCGACGATGTGACCGCGCGCGACCTCCAGGGCCGCGAACCGCAGTGGACCCGGGCCAAGGGCGCCGACACGTTCTGTCCGTTCGGGCCGTGGGTGACGACCGCGGACGAGATCCCCGACCCGGGCGACCTCGACCTTCGCACCTGGGTCAACGGCGAGCTGCGCCAGGACAGCAACACCAGCGACTTGATCTTCGGCTGCGAGGAGCTCGTGGAGTTCATCTCCCAGACCTGCACGCTGTTGCCGGGTGACCTGATCCTGACCGGCACGCCCAACGGCGTCGGGCAGGCGATGGACCCGCCCCAGTACCTCTCATCCGGGGACGTGATCCGGATCGAGATTGCCCGCTTGGGGGCTATCGAGCACCGAGTGGGATAAATCTCTTGTAAGTGGGTATCTGCTCGCTCATGAGGAGCGGATCGGTGCATAGGAGGGGACCGACGTGCTGAAGCTTCACCCCTCCACGATCGACTACGTGATCATGGGCATCTACTTCGCGGTCGTCCTCGGGATCGGGTTCGTCGCCCGGCTGTTCATCAAGACCGATCTGGACTTCTTCCTATCCGGGCGCTCGCTGCCCGCGTGGATCACGGGCCTGGCGTTCATCGCGGCCAACCTGGGTGCGCTCGAGATCCTCGGGCAGGCCGCCAACGGCGCGCAGTACGGCGTCGCGGCCGTGCACTACTACTGGGTCGGAGCGGTGCCGGCGATGGTGTTCCTGGGGATCGTGATGATGCCGTTCTACTACGGGGCGAAGGTCCGCTCGGTCCCGGAGTACCTACGCCTGCGCTTCGGCGAGGCAGCGCACGCCTTCAACGCCAGCACGTTCGCGATCGCGACCGTCCTGATCTCCGGCGTCAACCTGTTCGCGCTAGCTCTGATCATCCACCTGCTGCTCGGCTGGTCGGTGGCGACCGCGATCCTGATTGCCGCAGCGCTGGTGCTCGTGTACATCACGCTCGGTGGTCTGACGTCGGCGATCTACAACGAGGTGCTGCAGTTCTTCGTGATCGTCGCGAGCCTGCTGCCGCTGACGATCGTGGCGCTGCACTCGATCGGCGGGATCAACGGGATCCGGGAGAAGACAAAGGCGTTCAAGCCGCTGGGCGACGCGGGCCTTCACGCCTGGAAGGGTCTTGGCATCGGTCACGTCACCAACCCGCTGGGGTCCGACTGGGTGGGGATGGTGTTCGGCTTGGGCTTCGTGCTCAGCTTCGGCTACTGGACGACGAACTTCGCCGAGGTCCAGCGAGCCCTGTCGGCGCGCAACATGTCGGCGGCGCGCCGCACGCCGCTGATCGGGGCCTATCCGAAGATCTTCCTGCCGGCGATCATCATCCTCCCCGGGCTGATCGCGGTGCTCACGGTCCACGGCCTCGGCGGCAAGAGCGTCGACCTCCAGTACAACACCGCGATCCCTCACCTGATCGGGAATTTCCTGCCGGAGGGGATGCTGGGGATTGCGGTCACCGGCCTGATGGCGGCGTTCATGGCCGGGGTGGCAGCGAACGTGACATCGTTAACACGGTGGTGACCTACGACCTGATCCAGTCGTACTTCGCCAAGGATCGCGACTCTGCCTTCTATCTACGCGCGGGCCGTTTCGTGACGATCGGCGGGATTCTGATCTCGGTGCTCACGGCGTTCATCGCCAAGGGCTACTCGAACATCATGAGTGACATCCAGACGTTGTTCTCGATCTTCAACGCGCCGCTGTTCGCGACGTTCATCGTGGCGATGTTCTGGCGGCGGGCCACGGCCTGGGGAGGATTCTGGAGTCTAGTAACGGGCACCGCCGCGGCGTATGCGACCAACCGCCTGGCCGCATACCACGTGATCTTCCACTTCGGCTCGGCGCTGAGCGCGAGCTTCTGGCAGGCGATCATCGCGTTCATCACCGGCGCCGTCGTCCTCGTGGTCGTCTCGCTGTTCACCAAGCCCAAGCCGGAGGAGGAGTTGCGCGGCCTGGTCTGGGGGCTGACACGCAAGGAGGAGCGAGAGGTCGACCAGATCCGCGCGACAGGCTGTGGTGGCGCTCGCCGGCGCTGCTGGGCGGCGTCGCCATCGCCATCCTGGTAGTGCTGAACATCATCTTCATCTAGGAGCCGCCGGTGTCAGCAGAAGAGCCCACAAGCAGCAAATTTCCCACTCGACGGGAGGAGCCGCTGCCGTCCACCGGCGCCACCGACGAAGAGGAAGTCGAGGTCGCGCGGACGGCAAAGAAGTTCGACATCCGACGCCTGATCGGAGGCTTGTTCGTGCTTTACGCGTTGATCCTGCTGGCGCTGGGGATTTTCGGGTCACACGCCATGAAGACCAAGGCCGCTGGGATCAACATCAACCTCTGGACCGGCCTCGGGATGCTCATCTTCGGGCTTCTGATGATCTTCTGGGCGCTGGCTCGGCCCGGGCACCGAGCCCCCCGAGACGCGGGGCGAGGGCTCCGGGCGGATCCGGCGGGCGCCGGCGACATAGGCCGGTCAGTGCCGCCCAGCATCCGGCTGGGGCTAC
>CAVRRW010000006.1:0-73729 GCA_963723675.1 uncultured Solirubrobacterales bacterium
TGTGGGCCGCCGCAACTTTCGTCCATAGCTCGCCGAAGCGCGTGCCGGGATGGGATCCCGTCCCGGGGGTTCTCCTAATGCTGGCGGGGCGGCTGGCTGCGGGCGGACCGGTCAGCCAATCTGCTCCGCCAGCTCCACGATGATCCCCGCGGGGCCGTGGACATAGCAGAGTCTGTAGCTGTCCTGGTAGCGCCCCAGCCGCCGACGAGCTCTGCTCCGCGGGCTCGTAGGCGAGCGAGGACAGCGTCGATGTCGTCGACGGCGAACGCGACGTGGCGGATGCCCGTAGCGTTCGCCGGCGCGCGCTCGTAGGCGCCGTCGGTCGACGGCGTGTAAAACTTCGTCAGCTCGAGGCGTCCGCGCCCGTCTGGAGTCTGCAGGATGGCGATCTGCGCCCGGACACCGTCGAGCCCGACGACGCGGTCCGCCCAGTCGCCCTCGAAAGCGCCTCGCCCTGGAGCTCGAGTCCGAGCGTGGCGAAGAACGGCACCGCGTCCGTGGGGTCCTCAACAACTATGCGTAGCGAGCAGCCGCGACCATCAGCCACGCGCTCGGGCCGGCGCTGCGCCGCGGGCTCGTACGCAAGCGCCGGGTGCCGTGACGCTCGGCGCGGCCCTGGACGCCGGAAAGCCCCGCTAACGCGGGGCGTTCCGTCCGCCGAGAGATGCCGGGAGAGCGATCGAAGGCGCTGCCGTTCGAGTGTGACGCCTAGCGGACTTCGCTGATCGCCGGCGGGACATACGTGGTGGCGCTGTCTGTGGTGCCGTAGATGCGCAGCATCAGGTTGAACTTGAAGCGCCAGACCGGCAGCCAGTTGGCCATCGGCACGCCCCGTGGCCGCGTCCTCGAGATGTAGATTGCGAGCGAGCCGTCGGGGTTGTAATGGAGCCCGGGCGTGTAGCTCGCGACCTCGTACTTTTGTGCCCGATTGGGGATGAGCTCGATCGCCTGCGGCGTGTACGCGGTCACCGACCAAAAGCGCGTTGCCGTCGGCAGCTGTCCCTTGCGGAAGGTCAGCACATAGCCGCGGGGGTTGCTGCCGTGGAGCGGCTTGCCTTGGCCGTCTTTGAACGCATGCCAATACCCCGCCGTGGTGATCGAGTTGCAGTACTGGCAGAACTCGGTGATTGCGGACCGCTGGACGACCTGCTTACCCCAATTACCGATGTTATTGAAGTGCACCCAGTTCGTCGGGCCCGTATGGGTGAGGTAGCTCGTAATGATCAAGGCGTGGGCTGCTCGAACGCCGGCACGGAGGCTGGACGCGTTCGCGCGGAGGTGGCGGAACAGGCGGTCGAAACGGTTCGACAGTGCCTGCTGGGCCGGCGACATGGGTGGCGTGTTGGGAGCGTGGACGGCCGTTTGGAGCATCTTCAGCAGTATGAGCTGATGCTTGTTGGCCAGCGCGTCGATTATGGACTTGACCGGGGCCGCGAAATGGCGCTCGGGAAGAATTTGAGCGAAGCCGCCAGCCGGAGTTCCCGCGGGGCAGGATTGATGCAGATACGCGCAGAGTGGTTGAGTGAACAGCCCCTCGCGCAACTGCTCGGCTTCTGAGGTTGTGTCCTGGCCGGTTGAGGACGCCTTATCGGCCCGGACCAGCAAATTCGAGTAGTTGTACGGCTCTGCGACGGGGGTGACCCCGGCGGGAAGCGTGCCGGTGAATCCAGGCCCGTAGAGGGCGTACGCCCCGCCCGACGTCGTCGGCGCGAGGGCCGTCTGGAAAACGTCGCCGTAGGGGTCGAGCTGGAGAATCGAGTACGTGGCCGTGGTCGCTGGGACCTTGAGGATCACCGGCTGGTCCGTCAGGTTCAGCGCGGTGCTCGCGTAGAGGGTGTCGACGTTGATCGCGACCACACCATGGTAGAGCGGAGTGACTTTCTCCGGTCCGAGGAACCGGTTGAAGGACTTCGCCTGGTTGTATGTGAAGACCAACGGATAGAACTGGGCGACGTACCGCACCGACGTCAAATACGCGCCTGTGTGTTTGCGGCTCTTGGCCGCGACACTGCTCAGCGAGCCGTGGCTCGTGCCGGCTGTCGCGATGCCGGTACTACCGAGCAGGAGTGTGAGCGAAGCGCTCAATACAACCCACAAACTGCGACGTCTCATGCGTTCCCCCTCTCAGACCGACCGAACTTGGGCGTGTCAGTTGTTGCGTGTAAGACGACTAATGTCAGCGTAACAGTTCCTTGCATACTGTTGCTGCTGGGCATTCCGCGCACGGACGCACTTGTCATCGCAGGCGTCCATTGTCTCGCGGCCGGTGTCGGGCGCAAAGACCTCTGTCCCTCTTGATTGCCCACGGCGACCTGCACGTCGCTTGTCGCGCCCTCGTGACCCGAGAGTCTTCATTCCCAACGGTCCCGCGCACAACCGTAGTTTCTACGGACTCGCGCCGAGGCCCGACTACTGATCGCCGTGCCACCACAGGACGATCGAAGGCGCGACGAACCAGTCCGATCTCGGGAGGACTCGGGGAGGAACGGAGCGACGGACGAACGGAGCGGCGGAATGTAGAGCGTCGGTCCAATGACAGCGGACTGACGCCGGCGTCGACAGTGCCCGCCACAGCGGCCATGGCCAGCATTGTTGTGGCAACCCCGCCGGACGCACTGCAACACATCGTGTGGTCTTCATTTGCTACCTCCGCCTTACGCGAGTCGTTGTGGTTCTCGTTCGGGAACTGCGGTCCGATCGTGCTCTCGGAAGAACTCGGCTCCTTCGATGCTGACCTGCGGAAGGCTCCTGTCGACCCAGTGCGGGAGGTACCAGTTGATCTTTCCCATCAGGATCATCAACGCCGGCACGAGCAGGCAGCGCACCACCGTCGCGTCGATCAGCACGGCAACCGCGAGCCCGACGCCGAACTGCTGGACGGTCGGGTTTCCGTTGAGGATGAAGCTTCCGAACACGAACACCATGATCGTCGCGGCGGCGGTGATCACCCGCGCGCTGGTCACGAGTCCGTGTACTACCGAGCTCTTGTTGTCCTCGCCCTCCTGGACGTGCTCCTCGATCTGGCTGACGAGGAACACCTCGTAGTCCATCGACAGGCCGAACAGGATCGCGAACATGAACAGCGGCACGTAGGACACGATCGGGACCGGGTCACTGTGGCCCAGGACGCCGATCGCCCAGCCGTACTGGAAGATCGCGGTCAGCACGCCGTACGAGGCGGCGATCGAGAGCAGGTTCATCACCGCAGCCTGAGCCGGGACCACGATCGTCCGGAAGGCGAGCGTCAACAGCAGGAACGCGAGCACGATCACGACGGCGATCTGGAGCGGGAGCTTGCTCGAGATCTTCGATGCGAGGTCGACGTAGGCGGCGGTCTGCCCGCCGACGTAGGCCGTCATGTTGGTCCCCTTCTCAGCCTGCGGAATCGTCGTGTCCCTGAGCGTGGAGACGAGATCGGCGGTCTTGTTGTCAGACGGCGCCGTGGTCGCAATCGCGTTGAAGAACGCGGTCGTCCCGGCCTTGTCGAGCACGACCGGCGTCACCGCCGCGACCCCCGGCACGGCTTTGACGTCCTTCTGGAGCGTCGCCAGGCGTGAATCTGATGATGACTGCGCCTTCGAGCCCAGCTTAACCGCGATCAGCAGCGGGCCGTTGACGCCCTGGCCGAAGTTGTCGCTGATCTGATCGTAGGCCTGGCGCGCGGTGGTCGAAGTCGAGAGCGCGCCGATGTCCTGCTGGCCGAGCGTCAGCGACAGGACCGGGATCATCAGCGGGATCAGGATCGCGAGCGCGGCGAGGCCGGCAACCCACGGGTAGGAGGCGATCTCGTGCGCCCACTTGGCCCACAGGCCGCCCTCTGACGGGTGTGACTCCGGATGACGGTCCCGCACGCGCAGCGAGTTGATATGCGGGCCGATGATCGCCAGCACCGCCGGCAGCAGCGTCAGCGCGCCGAGCACCGCGACGACGACCGCGATCGCGGCCATCAGTCCCATCGTCGTCACAAGCGGGATCCCCGCGACGGCAAGTGACACGAGCGCGATCGTGACCGTCGAGCCGGCGAAGAAGACCGCGCCGCCCGACGTCGCGGCCGCGCGAGCGATCGACTCGTCGACGCCGAGGCCGTCCTTGAGGCCGCGGAAATGGCGTGTGACGATGAACAGGGCGTAGTCGATCCCGACCCCGAGGCCGATCATCGTCGCGAGCGTCGGCGCCACCGTCGGCACCGAGACAACGTGACCGAGGATCCGAATGATCGCGAGCGTCGAGGCGAGCGCGAAGATCGCCGTGATGATCGGCAGCGCCATCGCCACGAGCGTCCCGAACGTAAACGCGAGGATCACCATCGCCGCGATGATTCCGATCAGCTCGCTGGACTCCGTCGACGGGGTTGACACCTTCTGCCCAAGCTGGCCGCCGGTCTGCACCTCGAGCCCGGCCGCCTTGAGCGGGCCCGAAGCCGCGTCGATGATGTCCTGCGCCTGCTCGATGGACAACGAGCCCGGATTGACCTTCGTCGTCACCGAGATGTAGCCCGTCATCTGGTTCTTACTGAGCTGCGACGCCCCCTGCGAAGTGAGCGGGCTGACCGCCGATGCCACATTCGCGGCCTTCGCCACGTCCGACGTCGCTGTTTTGATCGCGTTGGCGTACTTGGAGTCGGTCAGCTTGCCGCTCTTGGTGTGGATGACGATCGGACTTGAGCCGTTGGACTGAGCCGCGAACGGCCCGGCGAGCGCGTCGGTGGCGAGCTGGCTGCCGGTCCCAGGCAGCGACAGGTTGTTGTTGGTGGTGTCCCCCATCTGGTGCGAGACCGCGACCAGCGCGATCGCGACCACCAGCCAGACCCCAATCACGACAAACCGCCGCCGCACGGAGAACCGCCCGAGCGAATACAGAACCTTGGTCATAGCGCCACCATCACCTTCCCGTTCGAACACAGCGCGTTGGAAGTGAGACTGACCGACGACACCCCGGTCAGCTTGTCGTTGTTCAGCGTGCTGACCAGCCTCTTGACCTTCTGCTGATCGTCTGAGGCGAGCTTCCCGGCGTCGTTTCGCGAGATCACAAGATTTCCCGCCGCCCCGGACAGAGCCGGGAAATACTCATTGCCGACGTTTCTGAGCACAGACTCAAACGACTTGGGAAGGAACGACCGCTGGTTACTGCTCGTATAGGTCGAGAGGCTGGGCGACAGCGCGAGCACCAGACCAGCGGCAACCAGCCAGACCACGATCATGCGCCACGATGCGCGATAACACTTCTAGCGATGCCGGAAAACAATTGAACTGGCTCCTCCGGACTATGGGGTACTCGGTTCTGGCGGCAAGGACGATCCCGGCACAGCCGGGCGGCCATCGTGGCCGGGCGGCTGTGCCGCGCCCGCCACTGGGTCAACCGGAACAAGCTCCTCGAACACTCGCATCAACTCCAGCATGCCCGAGAAACTCAGAGCCTCCTGAGCGTGGGCGGAGCGCACGGTGCCGCTCAAACGTTTGTCATCATCACGCAAGACCCGCATGACCAACTCCACCATCACTAGCGCCCCTTCTGGCAGCAGGATCAGGCAACCAGCATCGCACCCAAGCCAAGCGCCCGCAATGGGAACTCCCTAAACAAACGCCTAGGGTTCCCGGGTCGAAACCAGAGGCTCGCGACGCCGTCCGGTCTCCGGCTAACGTGGGCCCGCGCCCACTAGCGCGTCCTGCCTCGGGCCGGGCAGGTTCGCGCTGCAGTCGCCTCGCAGGCGAGAGGCGAGCTCGTGGCGCGAGCGGATCCCGACCTTGGTGGAAATTTTCGCGAGGTGGTACTCGATCGCCTTGCTCGACAGGAACAGCTCGGCCGCCACCTCGCGATTGGACTTGCCCGAGGCAACCAGACTAGCCACCACCTGCTCCCTCCCGGTCAGGCCATAGTCATCGCCGGTACCCCGAGCGCGAGCGCGCATGCCACACGCCGCAAGCTCCGCGTCACATCGCTCAAGAAACGGACGAGCCCCAAGGCGTTCAAACAGCTCGCGGGCGACGCGCAACGCACCGACCGCGACTCGGCGGCTGCGCGTCTTCTGCGGAAACTGTCCGTAGGCCAGCTCCAACGTGGCCTGGGCGAGCGACGAATCAGCCGTCTTGACGGCCGCTTGACCGTCGAGGAACGCGGCCCGGGCCTTCGCCGGACGCCGGCGGGCATGCTCCAGAGCGCCGCGGAGGCGCCACAAATCGACGCGCGACAGGCCGTTGGGGTTCTTGTCCATCGCGCGGGCAATCTTGCTCAGCAGGCGCGTTGCGTCGTCAAGACGGCCCGTACAATCATCGCCTCGGCCTTCAGCAACCACGGCACGCGCTGCCCGAGGCCGGCCATGCCGATCGCTCCCGGTCCCTCGTGCACCGGCGTGAGCGCGTGGAGCACGCATCCCAATCACCCCGGACCCAGGCAAGGTGCGCAGCGGTGACACGAACGTAATAACGGCTGACTGGCATCGGAGCCACCTGCGCGACGCGACGGGCCGCCTCGGCGTGCTCAGCTGCGACGCGCCAATTCCCGCGGCCAGCATGAAAGTAACTCGCCACCGCATGAACAAACGGCAGCTCCCACGCGCGATCGGTATCTTCGGCAAGCGAAACCGCCACTTCCGCGTGCGCTAGCGACCGGCAGTTGCGCCGAATTAGTGCGCCTTGGACGAGAACCAGCGGTCGCGCCGCGAGCGGCGGAGTGCCGCATTGCTCCGGCGGTCCGCAAGTTGATGCACCTCGACGCAGGCGCCGCGTGGCCGCGGTGCTGCTCGGCGAGGCGAAGCAGCAGTGACACCCGGAGAACTGCGCGGTGCTTGCTCAGACTCGCATCTCCGGCCCTTGAGCAAGCGGACGGCCCGCTCGACGGCTCATCGGAGCAACAGTGCGCGCGTGCGACGCCCGGCTGCTGCCCTTCGCCCAGCAGCAGTCGTCATGAGCGCCGCGATCGGACGGGTACTCTGCCCACGAAGGCGATCGTCGGTGCCTCGGCACGCCCCACGCCTCCCTCGGCGACCGAGCGCGCACCATGCAGGACGCGCCGCAGGCGCTCCGAGGTGGCTGCCGCCTCGTCGCCGGCGCGCGACGACAGCAAGGACCTCATTCGCTCCGCCACAAGCACCTGCAACCCCGGATGCCGGTCGTCAGGCGTGGCCCACGTTTCCCGGAAGTGTGTGCCTGCCCAACCTTCCCGTTGGGCAGGCACACACTCTACGCACAACTTGTGCTAGGCAGGACGTCCCAAGCCGTCCCCGCTGCGAATCGGTCGATTAGCAGGTCTATTCTCACGCAAGGCGGTCTGCTGGTCTGGACTGAAGTACCCCTGAGGACGTCTTTGGACATCTTGGGACTTGTGCCTGCAAATCCGCGATCTTGGCTGCGGCGGGCTCGGGACCATGAAGCGCCCGGCGGGTGAGCGCCGCTCGCTCGCGCGGGCGAATGCTCGCGAGCGGCCGGGTAGAGCGGCTCGGGGGCCATGTCGAGGCCGTCCTCTGGCCAGATGATGGTCCCCCCCTCGACCTACCTTTGCCTAGGCGAATCGGGCTGGGTCACGGAGGGGCTCAAGTGGTCGCCGTACTCGGCGTGAAAGTGGGGAATGGGGTGGTCACGCTCGTTCCAGTACATCCTGACGACGATGCCGAAGAAGGCGCTGATCCGAGGCACTAAGCCGGCGCTTCGGTCGCCGGCGCCTGCTCAATCCGGAAGGCTTCGGCGACGAGAGCGGCGTCGTCGGCACGCGGCGCGTTAGTGGAGGTAGCGCATCGTCGTCTGAACATCGGCGTGGCCCATCCACTCCTGCACCCGCCGAATGTCGGCCTTCGCGATCATGGCCATACCTGTGCCGCCTGGCTCACGGCCGCCGAGCTCAGCTAGCCACCCCGCCCCCCAGGCTTAGGGGTACGCGTGGGGTATGTGCTCGAGCCCGCCCCGCCCAGCTGCCCCCAGAAAGTGCCGATAGCGGGGAAAAAGTTACGCGCCCGGAGAGATTCGAACTCCCGACCTTCGGTTCCGTAGACCGACGCTCTATCCAGCTGAGCTACGGGCGCTACGAAGCCAAGGATAACGGCGCACGGGGGGCGCCGGGATCGGAGATTGCGAGGCGATCCACCTCACCGCCGGCGACAGGGGCTGTCTCCGATCTATCCCCGGCCGCGCTGCGACCAATAGCGCTCCGCCTCCGCCTCCATCTCGGCCAACCGGGTGTAGTAGTCGGGGAATTCGTTCAGATGCGCCCAGGCGATCTTCCCCGTCGTGACCTCATCGTCATCGCTGACATTCGTCCTCGAGTCCTGCTGCCCGTGCTCGAGTTCGACCTCGAGGCCCATCCGGAACTGCTCGACGTCGAAGCGCGAGCGGTTCCAGTCGATGCCGATGCGCTCACCAATATCGCGGGCCTCTTGTGCTGAGAAATTGCGGTGGTGCTCCATGGGCGAAGTGTGGCGGATGCGCGTCGAGGACGCGCTGATGATCAGTAGTTTCCCGCAGCGAGACGGAGTTGCAATCGCGATGGGGACGCTCCCGGGGCTGCGTAGGGTCCGCAGCCATGGCGGCGATCGTCAACCTCAACCACCACGCGTCGTACGCGCATTGGCACTTCTTTCAGATGTCGGTGTCGAACATCGTCGTGATCGTCCTGATGCTCGTCGTGTTCTTCGTGGCGATCTTCGCCCGGTTTCCGAGCCACGGCGTGAGCGGGAATTCCTCATGAGTGTCTCCGACCAGCGTTCCTGGACCGGCCGGGTACGCCGGCGTGCCGTGGCCGCCTTGCCGCCGGAGAAGCTGCTGCCCGACAAGCAGCCGTCCTACGTCTCCTCGTGGATCTACGTGTTCGGTGTGCTTTCGCTGACGTCCCTGGTTGTGATTATCGCGTCGGGCTGCGTCCTCGCGCTGAAGGGTCCGGGATGGTGGCACTTCACCGGAATCGGCCACTTCTTCAATGGCATTCACCTGTGGGCGGTCGAGCTGTTCTTCTTCTTCATGGTCATCCACCTGTGGGGCAAGTACTGGATGGCGGCGTGGCGCGGGGGACGGGCCCGCGTGTGGATCACCGGGGCGGTCACGTTCCTGGTAGCGATTCCGTGCGCGCTGACCGGTTACGTGTCGCAGCAGAACTTCGACGCGCAGTGGATCTCCACGCAGGCCAAGGACGCGATGAACGCCGCGGGGGTCGGCTCGTTCTTCAACTTGACCAACTTCGGCCAGATGTACAGCTACCACGTGCTGCTGCTGCCGGTGGCCGTGGTGGCGATCGTCTTGGCGCACATCCTGCTGGTGCGCAGGCACGGGGTGGTGCCGCCGTTCGAACGGCGGGAGATGGCGGCCACAGAGCCGGTGACCGAGCCCTCTGAGCAGGAGGCCCCGGCATGACGCGCGGGCAGCGCCGCGCGCCCGACGCCGACCGCTACCGGGAGTGGAAGGGCGGCTACCGGTCCTACGACCTCGTCAAGGAGGCCTCGATCGCGCTCGGCGTGGTCCTCGCGCTGTGCGTGGTGCTGACGATCGCGTTCTCCTCACCGGACGAGAAGCCGAGCACGATCCAGAGCTGGTCGCGCACGGACCCGGTCGACTTCGTGACCACCGCCACCACCGAGCTCGACGGGTCGAGCGGCACGGGCGGCTACGGCCCGCCCTACAACCACGCCTCCAGCGGGCAGCACATCGCCTTCATCTACCTGCAGAAATGGCTCGGGGTGAGCCACCCGGTCAAGACGGCCCAGGACTTCGTGCTGGCGCCGTTGCGCTCCATCACCGGCCAGCCTGCCCTCCAGGCGGCGGTCACCGCCTACGAGTCGGCCCCCGCGAAGCAACAGACGGCGTGGACGAGCGCCTACGAGAACGGTCTGAGCAAGGCGTCAGCGAACGCCAACGGCTCGATCACCGTCCCGGGCAGCGGCTACGGTCCGCTCCCCACGATGATGGGCGGCCTGCTCAGCTTCGCCCAGGGCGGCGGGCTCGACGGCGCGCTGCTGACCAGCCGGCAGTTCTATCAGACCGACTACACCAAGCCGCTCTTGTTCATGGCCGACGGCAGCGTGCTTTCGAATCGAGCGCAAGCCGAGCACCTGGCCGGCAGCCAGTGGGGGATGATGAACGAGACCGGCAGCTACCCGGGACAGGTGTGGCTGTGGCTGTACACGTTCTGGTACCAGATCAAGCCGTTCTCGACATCGGCCAATGCCGACGTCCTGGTGATGGCGATCATGGGCGTGCTCAGCCTGGCGCTGATCCTGATCCCCTTCCTTCCCGGCATTCGCGACATCCCGCGCTGGATACCGCTCTACAGAGTGATCTGGCGCGATCACTACCGCACGACGACGCGCTGATCGCGGTGCCTACGTAGTTCACCGCGAAACGCTGCCCGCGACCGCGGATGGCACCTTCACCGCGTCGGTGGAGGATGGCATCCCCCTCGAAAAGGAGCCCACAGGTGCCCGTCACCACTCCCCAGCCAGAGACCACCGAAACCCCACTGGCGAGCTACCGCGCTGCGGTCGTCCACGAGTTCCACGCCCCGCTGACCGTCGAGGAGGTGCCGCGCCGCTCGCTCGAGCCAGGCCAGATCCTGGTCAAGGTCGAGGCCACGGGTCTCTGCCACACGGACATCCACGCCGCCCACGGCGACTGGCCCGTCAAGCCGTCGCCTCCCTTCATTCCGGGCCACGAAGGCGTCGGGATCGTCGTTGAACTGGGTCAGGGTGTCAGCGAAGTCGCGATCGGCGATCGCGTAGCGATGCCGTGGCTCGGCTACGCATGCGGCACGTGCGACCACTGCGTGTCCGGCTGGGAGACGCTGTGCCTCGAGCAGAAGAACATGGGCTACGCGATCGACGGCGGCTTCGGCGAGTATGCGATCGCCTACGCCCGTTACGTCGTCAAGGTGCCCGACGGGCTCATCCCGTTCGACGCCGCGCCGCTCACCTGCGCCGGCGTAACCACGTACAAGGCGGTCAAGGTCGCCGGCACCCGCTCCTCGGATCTGGTGGCCGTGTTCGGCGTCGGCGGACTTGGCCATCTGGCGATCCAGTACGCCGCGATCGCCGGCGGCCGGGTGATCGCGGTCGACCTGATCGATGAGAAGCTCCAGCTCGCGCGCGAGCTGGGCGCCGAGTTCACCATCAACGCCTCGAAGAAGGACCCGGTGCAGGCGATCCAGGCGCTCGGCGGCGCCGACCAGGCGATCGCGCTGGCAGTCTCCCCCCGCGCGTTTGAACAGGCCTACGCTTCGCTGCGCCGCGGCGGCAAGCTCGTGTTCGTGGCGCTGCCCGCCGATAACGAGGTCAAGCTCCCGATCTTCGAGACCGTGCTCAACGGGATCACCATCGTCGGCTCGATCGTCGGCACCCGCGCCGACCTGCGCGAGGTGTTCGAGCTGCACGCCGCGGGCAAGACGCACGTGACACGCGAGGTGCGGCCGCTTGAGCAGGTCAACGAGTCAATCGCCGACCTCGAGGCCGGCCGGGTGACGGCCAGGATCGTCTTCCAGCCATAGTGCACTGTCCGGCAATTAGTTGACGCCGTTGCCGAGCGACGTCGTCAGTCGCGGCGTGGACGCGTGGACGGTCCAATGTTCTCCGCGAGCCACCTGACAAGTGGCCGCGCGGCATCGAGCTCGGATCGCATGCGCTCGTCGCAGGTGCGCTCGTGCAGCCATGGCTCCAGTGGATGCAGCCGCGAGACCGTCAGGCGCTTCATGCGTAGGCGGTCTACGCGACGGTGATCCTGGGGGTAGCCGCGCGGGGCACGCTTGAGTTCGGGCGGGGCCGGCGATAATCCGGCCGCTTGCGCTGAGGACAGGGCGCGCTCGAATCGCCGGGCCGCGCGGTCCTCGTCGATCGCAGCGCGAAACCGCTCGAGCTGGTCGGACGCCGGCTGGTGCATCCCGGCTGCCACCACCAGCCCGTCGAGCGAAAGCTGAAAGTAGTAGCCGCCCACGGCGCCATAGCCGATCGCAACCCCGAGGTGCTCCTTGAGCGGCGGCCCGGGACGAAATCGCAGGTTGTTGTACGGGCGGAAGTAGTGTGGCTGGCCGAGATGGCCGAGACGCTCAGCCAGCTCCCGCGCCGGCCCGAGCAGGTCCTGGTCGTAGCGCTCGCGGTTGGCCTTGAACCACTCGCGGTCGTTGTTTGCCTCGAGTTCGCGCAGGAAGTCTAGAGCTGCCGGCGGCCACACGGAGACTGCGCAAACGGCCCTTCGCCTCAGCCGAGGCCCACGCCCGCGGCCTCTTGCTCGGGGTCGTAGTAGCGGGCCACGGTGAAACCGATCAGCGTCGGAACGTGCACCGCGAAGATCACGAGCGACATGGTCAGCACCACGAGCGGCCCACCGCTCAGGTGATCGCGCAGAAACGCGTACAGGATCAGGCCTGCGGTCACCGCATAGGCCAGCAACGACCACTTCGCGACCGCGAAGAAGCGCTCCCACGCGAACCCCTCGACCCGAGTCAGCAAGAACAGGTTGCCGGCGAGAAGCAGGGCCGACACCACCAGCAGCGCCACCGCCGGGCCGAGCGGGACGTGCTTCGGCAGATGGGCCGAGAGATAGATGCCGCCGGCGACGATCAGCGCCAGCGACGCCATCCCGATCTGGGTGACCGGCGGCAGCCGGCGCTCCTCGTTCATCCCGACCCGAGCTTGGTCATGATCACGAGCGTCGCGATCTGCATGATCCCGAGGACCCCCGCCGAGTAGATAAAGCGCTTCATCAGGTGCTCGATCACCGCGGGGTTCGGGCGGGGCTTCTTGAGCTCGATCAGGACCGCGATGTTCGCCGGCTCGAGCAGGCCGAGCGCGATCACCGACATCACGCCGACCACGATCATGCTCGCGACGACCCAGCCGTGATCCGGATGCGAGGTCAGGTTCGTTCCCAGCAGCGCCGACAGCTGCCAGCCCGCCGCGAGCGTCAGGGTCACCACCACCGGCATGATCAGCACCATCTTCGGCATCAGCCGGGTGGTGAACTCGACCCGCGCCGGGATCGACATCCGACCCATGATCGGGCCGAGCACCAGCCCGAGGAAGAGGTCGATGACCGTCCACGCCGCACCGCCGGCGACGTGCAGGAACATGAGCGGCCAGAGCTTGTTGGCGGCGATCGCGGCGATCAGCGCAACGGCGGCGATCGCGACAAGGACCAGGCCCTTGCGGGGGACGATCTCGAAGTCGGGGCGGGCGATCGGAGGCCCGGGCGCATCAACTTCGGCCAGGTGGGGTGGAGGGAGAGCTACGTCGGTCACCGGCGGATCGTAGCCGGGAGCGGTGACCCTGCCTAGTGGGTGCTTCGATGTCCGGACCCGCGATCGTGGCCGCGGATGAGGTTCCTGCTCGGAAAGAAACACCGCCCGCAAGCTCCACCCGACGTCGGATCCTCGGAAACGACCCAGTGGGTGCCTCTGACCGACCACACGCGCACGTTCCCGTCCTGGTGGAGCGGAAACGTCCCACGCGAACTCCAGACGGGCTCGACTGGGCCGTTTTCCCCCCTTCGCCCCCGGCTCGACGGCGGAATCATCGAACTTGGGATCAACGTGAAGACATCAGACACGGAGGGGGCGGGATTCGAACCCGCGGTCCGGGGTCGCCGGACTCTGGTTTTCAAGACCAGCGCATTCGACCACTCTGCCACCCCTCCGGGGTTGCGGATCGATGCTAGCCCGTGGCCGCCCCAGGGGCGGGACGTCGAGTATCAAGCTCTAAACTGCCCCGAGCGCCCTGGAGAGGTGGCCGAGTGGCTGAAGGCACTCGCCTGCTAAGCGAGTAAGGGGTTAACACTCCTTCGCGGGTTCGAATCCCGCCCTCTCCGCTCGCTCGTCTAGTTCGCTCGGCGGCGGCTGAATCCCCCGCTCTCCGCTCGTCCTCTCGCCCGGGCCGCCGCTCCGGGCTGCTGCCGCTTCGGGAAACGGAATCTCAGTACGGGCTGCTGGGGTAGCCCGGTCCGAGCCTGCCGTTCGCGTTGGCCGAGAGTTGCTCGGCCCGGGCCGGCCAGAACACCCCGGCCGGCGGACCGCCGCCACAGCCGCTGCTGTTGCCGGGCGGGTGCTCCCACACGAACGCGTCGACGTGGGCGAAGCCGGTCGAGGTGGTCGGCCTGGGTCCGAGCCCACGGCCGGGCGGATTGCAGAGATCCTCGATGCCTTGCGTGGTGGGGTGAGGGTTGAGCTTCGGCCCCTGCCCGTTGTCGCTGGTGTTGACGAGGAAGTGGGCGCCGTGGGTCATGGCCGAGATCCTGTTCCCCCAGTGAATCTCGTTGATCGTCCACGCCTCATGCGTGTCGTTGGTGAAGAAGCCGCGGATCTTGCCGACGCCGCTCGCATTCAGGATCCTCGCCGTGTATCCCGGGCCGTTCGCATCCGAGTACCCGGCCTCGACGTACACGACCGTGTGCGCAAGCGCCGACATCTTGTCGATCTCATAGCGCAGATCCGCTTCCCAGAGGGGCATCGAACCGATCTTCGAGATGCAGCCAGACGACCCGATCGCGT
This sequence comes from uncultured Solirubrobacterales bacterium, assembly GCA_963723675.1. Lineage (GTDB taxonomy): Bacteria > Actinomycetota > Thermoleophilia > Solirubrobacterales > Solirubrobacteraceae > Palsa-465. The sequence goes on from CAVRRW010000006.1 coordinate 14,449, forward strand.
CGATCTCGAGCAGGTACACGGCGGGCCGGTCACCGGTCGCCGCTGCCATCTCATCGATCTGGCGCCTGAACCGCTGGGCGAGCGGTCCGGTCAGCTGGCTAGGAGTCGGACAGCCGCCGAAGATCGGGTGCATGAAGTAGGTGTTGATGATCGGCACGGTTCCCGGGTCCGCGGTCAGGTTGTGGCAGAAGATCTTCTGGACCTGGGAGTAGACGGCGCCGGGCCCGCCGCCTTGCACGAAGCTGCTGAACCGCTGCGCCTCGGGCTCGTCGGCGATCTTCTCGAGGAGCCGCACCTTGCCGGCGAGTGCGGGCCTGCGAGCGACCGCGGAATCGACCTGCGGCTTGAAGTCCGCCCACGACTCACTGTCGGCGAAGTCACCGCCCGGACCCCCCGTGCCGAGCCCCAGCAGTTGCGCGATCGCGCCCGCGGCCGCAGCGTGTGCCGGCCCAGGGACGAAGAAGCTCGCTCCGCTCAGCGGGTTTGAACCCGGCGGCGTGCGCAGCAGCAGCGGGTTCGACGGGTCGCGATTGGCCGGGTATCGGTCCGGGCACTGCGGGGTGGCGGTCGGCGACGCGGCGATCGCGTGACGGCCCAGAGGCGCTTGCCCGCCGGCCAGCGAAACCAGCAAGATCGCCGCGCTCGCAGCTACCAGCCCGAGCGACAGCATCCGTTGCCGCGCGCTCACGGAGGTAGTGATACCAGGGTCCGCCGGCACGACGCAAGCGAGATTGTCGTCGACTTGGCATCGAACCCTCCCCGACGTCGCCGGGGGACACGTGCCGCGCGGCGGCGACCCGCAGCGTCTACCGGTTGTTCGGAGCGGTGCCGAACACGTGGTCCCAGAACGGGGCGCTGACGCCGTAGCCGCGCTCGTGGTTCTGGAAGTGGTGGCGCATGTGAAGCTCGCGAAGCCGCTTGCCCAGCGCGGACTTGGGGCGGTGATGGTGCACGTGGTAGTGGAGCATGTCGTAGAAGAGATAACCGCCGAGGAAGCCGGCGCCGAACGGCAGGAAGCCGGGGCTGCCGAACAGCGCATAGAAGCCGAGCACGAACAGCGCCGAGAGCGGGACGCTCAGCGACGGCGGCATCACCAGCCGCATCGGATCGTTGGGATGGTCGTGGTGGACGCCGTGGATGATCCAGTGAAGCCGCGCGCCGATTCCCTTCTCGGGCTCGAAGTGAAAGACGATGCGGTGCAGCCAGTACTCGGTCAGCGTCCAGAAGAGGTAACCACCCAGCAGCCACAGGGGCGTGGCCCAGCCGGACCCCCGGATGATGCCCTCGACGAGCATGAACGCGATCGTCGGGCCAAACAGGATCGGCGGCACGCTGGGGTGCACGCGCGAGAGCTTGTCGAGCAGGTTGGAGTCGAACATCCGCGGCGAGGCCCGGAGGACCTCGCCGCGGCTGAGCCCTTCGAGCTCGTCTGCCGGACGCGACGCCATGCATTAAAAGATAGCCGTCCCGATGCGATCCTTGAGGGCCCATGGCCCGTAAAGACCTCGAGTCGGCGCGTTGGTGGACCCTCCGCCGCGCCCAAAACCGTAAACCCGCGACGTACCGCTGCCCGCTGTGCGGCGGCCATCTGCCCGCGCTCAGCGAGCACATGCTGATCGTGCCCGAAGGCGATCCCTCGCGGCGGCGTCACGCGCACGCCAAGTGCGTGATGCAGGCACGCCGCGCGGGGCAGCTGCCCACGCGCGAGGAGTGGCAGCGGCTCACCGGCAGGCGCCCGCCGAGCGCATGGCACAGGGTCACCGCTGTCATCCGGCGCGTGTTCGGGCGCGGCCGGTAGGGTTCCACCTCGATGGCGCGCGACCTCCGGCTGGGGCTCAACATCGGCTACTGGGCCGGCGGGCCCCCGCCCGCGGCGGCGGAGTCGGTGCTCGAGGCCGATCGCCTCGGGTTTGACTCGATGTGGACGGCGGAGGCATACGGGTCTGACGCGCTGATCCCGCTGGCGTGGTGGGGCTCCGCGACCGAGAAGATCAAGCTCGGGACCGCGATCGCGCAGATCTCCGCCCGCACGCCGGCCGCCACCGCGATGGCCGCGATGACGCTCGACCACCTCTCCGGGGGTCGCCTGATCCTCGGTCTCGGCGTATCCGGTCCGCAGGTCGTCGAGGGCTGGTACGGGCAGCCGTTCGCCAAGCCGCTCGCGCGCACGCGTGAGTACCTCTCGATCCTGCGCAAGATCTGGGCACGCGAGGAGCCAGTCACCAACGAGGGGCCCCACTACCCGCTCCCGCTCGAGGACGGCACCGGCCTTGGCAAGCCGCTGAAGTCGAGCCTGCGTCCGCTCCGTCCGGACATCCCGATCTACCTGGCGGCTCAGGGACCGAAGAACATCGCGCTGGCGGGCGAGCTGTGCGACGGCTGGCTGGCGCTGTTCTACTCGCCCCACCACGACGACTTCTACCGCGAGGCGCTGGAGGCGGGGCTCAACCACCCGGAGGCGCGCCGTCGCCGGGACGATTTCGAGGTCGCCGCGACCGTGCCGCTGATCGTGACCGACGATGTCGAGGGCGCGGCCGATGCGGTCAGGCCGATGTACGCCCTGTACTTCGGCGGGATGGGGGCTCGGAAGGCCAACTTCCACGCCAACGTCCCGATCCGGATGGGCTACGAGGACGAGGTCGCGAAGATCCAGAAGCTGTACCTCTCCGGCCACAAGGAGGAGGCCGCCGCGGCGGTCCCCACGAAGCTGATCGAGCAGCTGACGCTGATCGGCTCGCGCGACAAGATCCGCCACGATCTCGAGGCCTGGCGCGAATCGAGCGTGACGACGCTGCTGGTCGGCGGCGACCCGCAGACGCTGCGAACCGCCGCCGAGCTGGTTCTGGGTTAGCCGACCGGACCGGCTGGTTCTGGGTTAGCCGACCGGACCGCCACGGATCGCCTCCGCCGCGATGATCGCCCTGCTAGGCATCGTGGTACAAGGCGAACTCCCACGGGTGCGGGCGCATCCGAATCGCGTCGACCTCGGCCTCACGCTTGTAGGCGATGTATGCGCCGATCAGGCCCTCGGTGAACACGTCGCCCTGGAGCAGGAACTCGTGATCTGCCTCCAGCGCGTCGAGGCTCGCCTCGAGCGAGGACGGCACCGTGGCGATCTTCGAGAGCGTGTCCTCGGGGAGCTCGTAGATGTCGACGTCTAGGGGCTCGCCCGGATCGAGCTCGCGCTTGATCCCGTCGACTCCGGCCAGCATCAGCGCGCTGAACGCCAGGTACGGGTTGGCCGTCGGGTCCGGTGAGCGGAACTCGACCCGCTTGGTCTTCGGCGCCTCGTGATACATGGGCACGCGCACGCAGGCGGAGCGGTTGCGCGCCGAGTAGACGAGGTTGACCGGCGCCTCGTAGCCCGGCACCAGCCGCCGATAGGAGTTCGTGGTGGGGGCGCAGAACGCGAGCAGCGCCGATGCGTGCGCGAGCAGACCGCCGATGTAGTGCCTGGCCAGGTCGCTCAGGTGCGCGTAACCCTCGGTGCCGTACATCAACGGCTCCTCGTCCTTCCACAGCGACTGGTGGACGTGCATGCCCGACCCGTTCTCCTCGAAGATCGGCTTGGGCATGAACGTCGCGATCTTGCCGGCCGCGGCCGCCGCGTTGCGGATCACGTACTTGTAGATCATCATCTGGTCGGCCATCCGCAGCAGCGACTGGAAGCGCATGTCGATCTCGCCCTGGCCGCCGGATGACACCTCGTGGTGGTGAAACTCGCAGCGGATCCCCAACGACTCCATCGTCGCGACCATGTCGCTTCGCAGGTTGGCGAGCGAGTCGGCGGGCGGCGTCGGGAAGTAGCCCTCCTTCTGGCGCAGCTTGTACGCCAGGTTCGGGCCGCTCCCCGCCGGGCGCCCCGTGTTCCAGAAGCCCTCGGCCGAGTCGATCTCATAGAACGCCCGGTGCTCGACCTGCTCGTAGGCGATGTGGTCGAAGACGAAGAACTCCGCTTCGGGACCGAAGTAGGCGACGTCGGCGATCCCCGTCTGAACCAGGTGACGCTCCGCCTTCTGGGCGACGAAGCGGGGGTCGCGCGCGTAGGGCTCGCCGAGCACCGGGTCCGCGACCGAGCAGATCAGAGACAGCGTGGGGCGCCGGTAGTAAGGGTCGATGAACGCCGTGGCCGGGTCGGGGATCAGGAGCATGTCGGATTCGTGGATCTCCTGGAAACCGCGAATCGACGAGCCGTCAAAGCCCAGCCCTGCCGCGAAGTCGTCCGCCTCGAGCGCGCGGAGCGGCAGCGTCATGTGCTGCCAGGTGCCCGGCAGGTCGACGAACTTGAGGTCGACCATCTCGACCCCGCGGTCGTCGGCGAACTCGAGGACCTCGGCCGCGGTGTTGGCGCCGGCGGCCGTCGCGGTCTGTGCGCTTTCTGTGGTGGACAAGGCTGTCTCTCCTCCTACTGATGTGATTGCAGTACGTCAGTCATTGGGCGTTCGAACCGCTCTGCCGAATTCAAGTCCCTCGATCAGCCCTCGAACCCTCCCTCCGTCCGCACGCGAGCGGGGCTCGATCCTACGCCGGCGCGGGCTCAAGTCAACGGCCGACGGCGAGCCGGGAGGCGGACTGATCCGCCTCCCGGCTCTCGGCAGCCTGTCGGCATTCCTCACGCCGCTTGGCAGGCCCGATCGTGGGGCGCGCCGTCGCGCGGGAGGTTGGACGCGCGGGTTCACGCCGACGAGGGCACCGCCTGTCCCGCCCCGGGTGCAAGCTCGGGGGCGCCGCCGGGGTAGCCGAGCGACGGCACATCGGACGGGTACACCTCGTGCCCGTGGACCGCGGTGTCGCCGATTTCCATGTCCTCCTGGGTCATCCGCAGGTTCACGAACAGGCCCACGACCTTCAGCAGGACGAACGTCGCCAGCGCAGACCAGAAGATCACCCAGGCAGCCGCGAGCACCTGCCACTTCAGCAGCGTGAGGTTGCCGTGGACGAGCCCCGACGCGCTTCCCGTCGCGACCAGCTTCCCGGCCTTCGAGGTGGTCGTGAAGAACACGGCCATGTTCGGGTCGGCGAAGATGCCGACCAGAAGACCGCCGCAGAGTCCGGCGAACCCGTGCGTGTAGACCACGCCCAGCGTGTCGTCGACGTTGCGGAACGGGCGCAGCCGACTCAGGTAGTTGAGTGCGAAGTACACCAGCGTCGCCGCGATCAGGCCGATCGCGATCGCGCCCCAGCCGTTGACGTAGCCGGCGGCCGGCGTGATCGCCACGAGTCCGGTGATGATGCCGTTGACACCGCCGATCATGCTGGGCTTGCGGCCGGTGATGTAGTCCCAGCCGATCCACATCATGAACGCCACCGCGGTGCACAGGTTCGTGTTCAGGATCGCGGCCGCGGCCGACATGTTCGATGCGTACGGGTCGCCGCCGTTGAAGCCGTTCCATCCGAGCCACAGCAAGCCGGCGCCGACCGCGACCATCGCCAGGTTGTTGGGCGCGTCGACCTCGCGGTCGCGCTGCAAGCGCGGTCCGATCACCGCGGCGGCGACGAATCCCGAGACGCCGGCGGAGAGGTGGATCACGTATCCACCGGAGTAGTCGAGGGCGCCGTGGTGGCCGAAGAAGCCCCCGCCCCAGATCAGGAACGCGTTGACCACGTACACGAACGTGATCCACAGCACGACGAACGGAACCCATGCCTTGAAGTTGATCCGCCCGAGCACCGATCCCAGCATCAGGATCGGGGTGATCGCGGCGAAGACGAACTGGAAGTAGACCAGCGTCGACTTGGGGAAGGCCTGGCTACCGAGCAGCGGGATGTTGCCCTGTCCCTGTAGCTCCTTGTGACTAAGCACCGGTCCCGGCTTGCCGATGAAGTTCCCGAAGAAGCCCGAGTGCGACAACCCGTGGAACGGCGAGCCGAAGCCCATCTTGAACGCGTAGAGCACCCAGATGATCAGCACGACGGAGAAGGCCGCGAACGTGAGCATCATGCTGTTGATCGACCAGCGCTTCTGCATGACGCCGCCGTAGAGGACGACGAGTCCAGGAACGCTCATCAACCCCACCAGCGTGGCAGCAGTCATCTGCCACGACGTATCTCCCGCGTTTAGCCATGTTGGCGCTTCGACTGGCATGCATCTCCTTCGTTTCGGTGAAGCCGGCCCGCGACAGGGGCGGTTGGGCCGATCGGCCCAAGCTGACAGCGCACAGGGTGGCTTGGGGCCGGGACCACCGGCCATGTCCGTGAGGCCAGCGATTTATGTATCCCCATGGACATATGGACAACTCGTGCCCCTGGGCAGGGAGAAATCGCGTCGGGGAGCGGTCGGGCGCGGCGACGTCGAGCTCCGCAAAGCTCCCAATTTCCGGGTTCGTCACGTCGGCCGCGCCGCCGCAGCGGGTGATCAGGCGCCGTTGGGCACCGCAGGAACCGGCAGCCCCGCCTTGCGGCAGGCCTCCGCCAGCGCGCGCCGGAACGAGATGTTGGACGCTCCGGGGCCGGCGGGCGCGGTGCACAGCTCGCGCGCCGCCGCGCCGCAGCGATACAGCTCCGAGCCGCCGATCACGGTCGCGGCGCTGACATCGATACAGCCGTTGTGCGAGGTGCGCTGCACGCTCGTGAAGGCGATCACGACCGCCACCGCGATCACCGCCAGCAGCCCGAGGCTCAAACCGATGACCCACTTCTCGCGCCTGCCGATCCGCGCCGGCCCGGAGACCTCCTGGTAGTGCCCCGTGGGGAGGATCAGCATGCCGTGAGTGTAAGGCGGTCCGCTCGGTTTCCGGGGGCGGTGCCGGCGGACCGCCGTCTCAGGTCCGGGGGCGGTGCCGGCGGACCGCCGTCTCAGTTTCCGGGGGCGGTTCCGGCGGACCGCCGTCTCAGTTACCGGGCCCGGTGGTGCCGGCGGATCGCCCGGCATCACCGGGGCGGATCCGACCGGATTCAGAACGTCAGCGGCGCGCCGCGCGGGAGCACGATCACCGAGCCCCGAGCGGCGTTGAGCATCGACCGCGTGGCGCCGCCGAGCGCGATCCGCCCCTGCGGGCCGCCGGGTCGAGACCCGGCGACGATCAGATCGGCCGGCCCATCGCCGCCGGTGACCACGGTCGCGCCGGTCCGCCGCGCAAGCGCCTCCGCGGTCAGGTTCACCGCGTCGTCGGCGTCCGAGCCGACCACGCCGATCGAGTTGATCGCGGCGTCGGCTTCGGTTCGCAGGCCCGCGGGCGCCACCGCGACCGCGATTGGGCCGCCTTCCAGCAGGTGCTGGGCCGAGGTCCCCGGCTCGGCGTGCCCGGGTGGCGTGCGGTAGTCAGAGCCGAACACGATCAGCGAGGCTTCCTGGCTCTCGGCGAGCGCCGCCAGGCCCTCGCCGGTCGAGGGGCTGACAACAACGTGCTGGGGGATGTCCGGGTCGCCCAGCCATGCCGCGCCATGCTCGAGCCGGCGCCGGGCATCGTGGCTGGCGAGCTCCTCGCGGCGCGGATCGAACTCGCGGGAGTGGCGGACGTAGGCGAGCGCGATCGTCGCGCCGCCCCGCGCGAGCAGCTTTCCCAGCGCGAGCGCGTCGTCGTCATTGGCGGTCCCGTCGTAGGAGACGATGATGTCGACTCTCATCAGGGGCGGCATCCTGCGGGAGCAGGGATGGGGTGGCATTGGCCCTGTGGCCAAGGATCTCCGGGTGGCCCTGTACAGGTGGAGCCGACGCCTTGGTATGCCACGATCAAGGACGTGGAGCAACTGAAGTGCGGGTAGGCGCGGCCGTCAAATGGTTGCTCGTGCCGGTATTGGCGACCGCGGCGCGTCATCACGGCGCCCCGATCGACTACGTCGGGCTGGCCGCGGCGTCGGCCGCAAGCTGGGTCGGTGTGCCGGGACCCGGCGAACCGGTGCTGATCGCGGCCGGCGTGCTCGCCGCCAAGCACCGGCTCCAGATCTCCGAGGTGCTGCTGGTCGCGTGGGTCGCGGCTACCCTGGGCGGGATCGCCGGTTGGCTGATCGGGATGATCGCCGGGCGCACGGTCGTGACGGCGCGCGGACCGTTCCACAGGCTGCGGCTCGGTGCGGTCGCGCGCGGCGATGAGGTGTTCTCACGCTACGCCCTGCTCGCGATTCTGCTGACGCCGTCGTGGGTCGCCGGGATCCATCGCGTACGCCCGGTCGTCTACCTCGCGATCAACGCGGCGAGCGCCGCCCTGTGGGCGGTTGGAATCGGTCTTGGCGCCTACTTCATCGGCCCGAGCGTGATCGACTTCGCCACGGACTTCGGCGTGATCACCACCGTCGCGCTGGTGCTGCTGGTCGCCGGCGCGATCGGCGCCGAGCTGATGCGCCGCCGCCGGCGGCGCGGCCGCAGGGCCGAGAGAGGCGATCGCCCCGACGCGGCCCGCCCCGCGCCCGAGTCGGACGGCTGATCCGGCGGGCCCGGCCTGTCCCCGGCCGGGAGGGGCCGGGAGGGCCGGGTGTCCCGCCTAGAGCTGGAGCCCCGACCAGGACAACGACTGGAACGGCGCCTGCGGCGAGCCGACGTTGAGCTGGATGACGCTGTGCGGCTCCAACGGGATCTTGCGTGGATCCTTGGTCCAGGGCTTGCCGTCGACCAGCGCGGTGACCTTGCCCTTGGCATCTCCCACCTGGCTTGAGCTCAGCGGCTGGTGCCATTCGTCAAAGAAGTTGCCGAGCGTGTAGATGCGCTCCGTCGGCGATTCGACGTGGATGACGCCGTCCGGCGCGTGCGTGTGCAGCCAGTAGATGCACTGACCGCCCTGGGCGACCGGTCCCACTGAGGTCTGCACCTCCTGCGAGCCCGGAATCCCGATCCCGCCGGGCAGCCTCCGCGGCTTGCCGTCCACGAAGATCGACAGGTGGGCGTGGATGTGATACGCGAGCTGCTCGGTGGGGCCGCAGCGGATCCCGTCGACCGTCCCGGTTTGCGTGGTGCCGGCCGGCGCGATGTCCGCGCCCTGCTCGATCGGGACGCCCTCGAAGCCGATCTGGGTCTGGCCGCCCGACGACGCGGAGGCGGAGGCCGAGCTCGAACTCGAGCTGGTGGTGGTGGAGTTCGAGCTCGAAGAGCTGCTGCTGCCGCAGCCAGCGGCAAGCAGCGAGCCCGCGACCAGGAACAGGACGGAGGTGCGGCGGACGCGCATGGGGACCCCCAACGGTAGCGGCCGTGCGCTTCGGGCAATTCAGGCGGGCGGTGATAACTTGCTCGCGCATGTCCGAGTCAGATGCTCCGGTGGGCCTGCCGATGACGACGGCGCTCGAGCTGCCGGGTATGAAGATCCGCGAGAACCTCGGCGTCTGCTACGGCCTTGTCGTCAGGAGCATGGGCCTCGCGAGCGGCATCGGCGCGTCGTTCAAGGCACTGCGCCGAGGCGAGATCCACCAGTACACGCGCCTGCTCGAGGACTCCAGGCGCCATGCGATCGATCGCATGGTCGAGAACGCGACCCTGATGGACGCCGACGCGATCGTCGCCGTCCGCTTCGATTCCTCCGAGATCGGCAATCAGTTCACCGAGATCGTCGCGTACGGGACCGCCGTCAAGGTCGAGCGGGAGTCCTGAGTGCCGCGAATCTTCTAGCCGGACGTGCTCCTCAGCGACGCAGATCGGGAACTGCTGTACGAGAAGCTCAAGCGACACGCCGCAGAAGGCCGGCTGTCGGTGGAAGAGCTGGAGCGCCGGGTCGCTGCGATCGCGATGGCCGAGACCCGCGAGACCGCCGCCACGGTGATGGCAGACCTGCCGCCGCTGGCGGCCGAGCTGCAGGACCGGCGGCCGCGCTGGGGCCGTGGCCACGGCGACGCCGACACGCCGGCGCCCGACTGGCAACCGACGAACGAGCGCTTCCGCGACCCCCGGACCAACCGGGTGATGCGCGTGTGGGTCGATTCCGGCGGCGGCCGCCACTACGTGGCCGAATGAACTTGGCGGCGGTTCCAGGAGGGTCCCCCGACCCGCCTGGAACCGAGCCGCGATTGCCCTAACGGGCGGTGAGATGGACCGAGCGCAGCCTTGTCACTCGAGCCTCTGCCCCCTTGCTGCTGAACCCCCAGGGACCCCACGTCGTGATCGCCCCAGCCCAAAGCCTGCGAGCCCCCGAACTGCGCCTTCGGTGAAGCGTCGCGTGCGCATTCCCTGCTTCGCGGCACTCCGTTGTCATCCAGGCGATCGTCATCCCGTAGGCAAGGTACGCCCTCAAACCTGTACCGAGCTGCGACATTTCTCACACAGTCGGCCGCCGTTGTCAGAATGCGGCCATGAGCGTCGGAGAGACGCCGTTCTTGGGGCAGCTCGGGTCGAGCGATGCCGAGGCGCTGATGCAGCTGGTGAAGCGCCGGCCGGCGCACAGGTCCCAGTTGATCCTCCGCGCCGGCGCCGCCGGAGACGACGTCGTCGTCGTGCTCGAGGGGCACGTGAAACTGGTCGCCTACGGCGCTGACCGTCGCGAAGTGGTGCTCGCGATCCGCGGACCCGGCGAGCTGATCGGGGAGATGGCCGCGCTCGCCGGGCAGCGCCGGACCGCGACGGTGATCGCCGTCGACGACGTGCAGGTCGGGTATCTGACGGCCGACGAGCTGCGGGGCTTTCTTGTCGCCCATCCCGACGTCGCGCTGGTCCTGATCCGGATGCTGGTGCGGCGCCTGTCAGAGGCCGACCGCGACAGGGTCGACCTGGCAACGCAGGACAGCGTCGGCATGGTCGCCAAGCGGCTGGTCGAGCTCGCGACCGAGCACGGCAAGCGCGTCGATGAGGGCACTCTGATCGAGTTCTCGCTGACCCAGGACGAGCTCGCGAGCTGGACCGGGGCGACCCGCGAGACGGTCTCGAGGGCGCTGCGCCTGATGCGCCGGGTCGGCTGGATCGCCACCGATCACCGTTCGATCACCGTCCTCGATCTCCCCGCGTTGCGGCAGCGCTGCGGCGACGGGGCGGCGCGGCGGTAATCGGCGGACCGCGGCGGACTTGTCATCCCCTGGCTGGGTACCAGCCGGCCAAACCGTGGGCTTGGACGTGCATTACACGCCAATCGCGGCGGCGGGGACGAGCCCTGCCGAGTAATGCATGTCTGGCATGCATTACTCGACAGGTCCCGGCAGTTTGCGCGCGATTGACGCGTTCTACACGTCGTCGCGCGAGCATGTGCCAGCAAACAGGCCGCCCCCCGGAAGCGCCGCCGCAAGGTCCACCCGCGAGGAGCTAGGGCTGGGCGCCAGCTAGGGCTGGGCGCCCGCTGCGCCGGGGGACGAACCGTCGGCCCGCCTCAGTCGTCCACCAACCAGCCCTTCTCGCCCTGGATCTCGCGCGGGCTCCCGCAGATCGCGCGCGAGGCCTGCATCCCCGAGGTAACCGCCGCCTCGACGCTGCCCCCGTCGAGGCCGTTGCGGGTCCAATCGCCGGCGAGCTTGAGGTTGTCAAAGCCCGACTCGTCTGCCGCCAGGCGATGGGACACGCTGCCGGCGCGGGTCATCACGTAGCGCTCGGTCGGTTGGAAGTTGGCGCGGCAGAACTGGGCGTCGATCCGCGCCTCGCCGGTGGCCCCGGAGGGATCGAACAGCCCCAACCAGTCAAACTCGCCGGCGCCGTCGACGAGGGTCGGCCACACCGCTCTGGCGTCGTTTTTGAGAAACGCCACTGCGTTGGCGTGGACCCGCTCGTCGGCGTCATCCTGCGAGGCCACGCCCTTGTGGTCGATCACGCCGCACAGGTATGCCACGTCGTGGGGGCATTCGGGCCCCGGCCACCGCTCGCGCTCGAGCAGCTGTGACATGTTCGAATAGGTGTCGGCGCAGTCGACGTAGGAGGTGGCGATCGCCGACTCGAACGGCCAGCCGCACTGCAACGCCTGCCGGCAGAGCCATAGCTGGATCCCCTCGGTCATGACGGCGTCGGCGTGGTCGAGCATGCGCCTGAACCGAGGGTTCGCGCCGGCCAGCTCGCCGCAGATCGGCGACAGCGCGCCGGCCGAGATCCCGAGCACGACCTCGTCGAAGTCCTCGCCCGCGTGCAGCGTCAGCGGCTCGAGTCCCAGCGGATTGCACTGGTACTCGAAGTTCGGCCGCTTGTCGGGGTCGACGCCCTCCAGCTGAGTCCATCGCGGCTCGCTGGGCCAACAGCGCAGGCCGTCGACCTTGATGAGCGGGTCGTAGTGCCGCCGGCGCAGCCGCACCTGCGGCTGGACCTCGATCGTCGCCACCGAGCGGCCGTCGTCGGAAACGCCGAGGTTGGTCACCTGGTGAAAGAAGCGAAAGCGAACGCCCCGGCGCCGGAGCACCTCGTACAGCGGCGTGAACACGACGTCGCCCATGCCCGCCTGCATCTTCCAGAGGACCGCGCCCTTGTACTCGAACGCGATCCGGATCATCGCCTGCAGCGCCTTGCCGGCGGCCAGGTCCGGCCGTCGCTTGTCGCCGTCGCGGTAGGCGAACACGAGGTCGTACAGCGCCTTGATCACCGCGGCGTGCTGGAGCGTCAGCTTCTCCGCCCCGTGGCGTCGCAGCCACGCCCACAGGTCCTCCCGATTGAGCTTGCCAAAGCCCTCCTCGAACACGTCGTCGGTGATCAGCCCGGTGATCATGGTGATGCCGAGGTCGAGCATGATCGCGAACCGGCGCAGGTCGTCCTGATCGGTCCACTGATCAAAGACAGCGTCGAAGAACCAGTGCTTGAAACCGCACAGCACGTCCTGGATGCGCCGGAGATGATGCGGCGCAAGCCGGCGCGCGGGCGACCCGGCGAGTGCGCCCGCAAGCTTGAGCGCGTACCCGAGAGACCACGACACCGCCGCATGCTCGATGCGAGCGCCGAGCCTGGCCGCGCGCGGAGGCAACCGCCACTGCTCAGACCGGCTGTGGGTCGCCTTCGCCGCGCCTGCGGCAACGGCCCGGTGGCGCACGAGCTGCCATTCGCCGTGCAGGAACCTGAGCATGCCGTGCAGGACCTGCCAAGACTCGGTTTCGTGGCCCCGGCCCGGAACCTCGTCGTCGGGCTCGAGCCTCATCGCCCACGGCGTCCACCGGCCGTTCCAGCGCTCGAACAGCACGATGTCGCTGCATTTCCTGAACGCCTCCTCCCAGGTGCGGATCTGATACTTCTCGGGCGGGTCCCACTCCTCGTAGCAGCGCTGGATCATCCGAAACGCGTTGGCGTAGAAGCCGAACCAGACGTGGAGCCCGTGCTCCTCGATCCGCTTGTCATCGCCGCCTCGACCGCTCGCGCACTTTCCCCCCAGGCGCCAGCCCGGCTGGTAGACGGTGACCTCATAGCGGCCCCGCAGGTGCGGCTCGGTCAGCTCGAACGCGGCCGTCATCGCGCCGATGCCGCTCCCCAGCACCGCCACCCTGGTCTTGTGCCCGGCGCTCCCCGGAGGCATCTAGCGAGCCCCGCCCACGCGCGCCCCAGCCACTATCGGCCGGCCCCATCCCAGAGCACGTGGCCCCAGCCGACGTTGAAGTCCATCTCGACCCGATACGCGGGACCGAGCGTCTGGTCCTCGAGCCCGAGTTCGGCGGTCACCGGGTGGCTGTCGAGCTTGTGCACCGTCAGCCTGTGCTCGCGCAGCACCGGCCGAGCACTCAGCTTCGTGATCTCGTAGTCGGCCTGGGTCACCTGCTGGAACGAGGCGCGCAAACCGTCCTGAACACTGCGGAACTGCTTGAGGAACACATTCGGGAGCCGGTCGCGGGCGACGTCCTCGGCGACGCTCCAACCGACCTCCAGGTCGTCGATCACGTCAGAGCCGCCGAACAGGTCGCCGGCCGCGTGCTTGGCCACGTCGAGAAGCGACTCGAGCTCGTCATCGGCACCCTCGACCGAGTCGCCCTCCACGACCTCGAGCAGCGGTTGCCCCCAATCGGCGAGGTTCCCGGCGCCGTAGTCGAGCCCGAACACCGACAGCCCCCACGTCTGCGGACCGGCGCCGCCGTCGGGGAACTCGGGAACGCCTCCGCTCTTCGGATAGCCGAACAGCTCGCGGCCGGTCGCGAGCGACATCGGGTTTGAGAGCCACAGGTAGGGGATGAACATCGCAAAGCGCTCGCGCGAGCTCGTGGGGTCCCGGACCGCGACCGGCACCCAGATCGCCACCTGCGGCTCCCTGACGCCGCCGCGCCGGTCATAGGGCGGCGTCATCGAGTCCACGCGCCCGATCCTTCCCCAGGTGATCATCAGCCAGTGGCTGAGCGGCCGGCAGCGCACCGCGCCGTGGCTCGGCTGCGCAAACACCTTGTCGCAAAGCGCGGCGATCCGTTCGCGGTCCGCCTGCGCCCAGAACCCCCAGAGCTCCGTGTCGGCCGACGCAAACGGTGCCGGCGGGGTCATCAGCGAGCCGTAGTCGACGTACTCCAGGGCCGCCCCACGGGCGGTGGTGGCCGATGGTGAGGGGCTCGCCGGGGCGGGACCGGCCGCGGATCCACCGCCCGCGAGCGGATCGGTCGCCCGCACGAACCCCTTCGCGACCGCTCGCGCCAGGCCCAGGCCCGGAATCGTGCACCCCTTGGGAATCACGCTTGACATACGTGCTCGCGCCGAATAGCGACGCTAACGGTCGCGGGCGCCCGGTGCAACCCGGTCACGCCGGTTCACCGACTCGCGCCAGCAGCTCCACCGCACGCCGCTCGATCCCGGCGCACCCCAGGTCGTGAGCGGTGCCAAGGGCCTGCTCGAGCAGCCTCTGCGAGCGTTCGGGCTGCACACCGCGCGCGAGCAACAACCGCGCGAGGTCGACGCGGTTGCGGGCAAGCCAGATCGGCGCTCCCATCTGCTCGTGGCGCTCGGCGGCGCTGACCAGCGATCGCTCGGCGTCGCCGTATCGCCCCAGGACGCGGTCGAGGTTGCCGAGCAGGCGCTCCACCAGCCCCCACGCGGTGGCGCTGTTGAACGCGATGTGGTCGCGCCACGGCGCCAGCAACCGGTGCAACTTGGCCGCGGCGCCGGGTTCCTCGAGGGTGGCGCAGGCCTGTGCGTAGATCGCCATTCCGGCGAGCCAGTTGGAGTCATACGCCATCTCCGTGAAATCGGTTGCGGAGTCCACCGCGAGCACCTCGAGCGCCTGGTCGCGCATCCCACCCTCCGAACGTGACAGCACCAGCGCGCCACGGAACGCGGGGATCCCGGGATTGGCCTCGACCTGTTGGGCGATCAGCGGCTCGAGCTCGTGCAGCCGACCCTGCTCGAAGCGGATGTTGATCAGCTGCCCGGCGTAGAACGCAAGCGCCTCCGGCTGCTCGCTCTCGGTGGCGATCCGCCAGGCGTCTTCGGCCGAGCGCTCGGCCTCGTCGAGCAGCCCGTGCATCAGCGCCTGGGTGGTTCGGTCGTAGGCCGCCATCCAGCTCGAAGTGGGTTGCCGCAGGCGCTCTGCTAACTCGGACTCGCGGGCGACCAGCTCGCCCGCGAGATCGAGGTCGCCGGTTTCGACCGACGCCGCGGCCTTCCAGTGCGTCGCCTCGAACACCGCGAGCGGCTCGCCGAGCTCCTGGGCGATCGCGAGCCCCCGGTCGGTGTCGGCAATCCTTTCCGCCAGCGTCTCGGGCGTCCAGATCGTGATGAAGCGCGCGCTGAGGACCTTGGTGATGGTGTCGGGATCGCCCAGGCGCGTGGCGATCTCGACGCTCTCGTCGCTGAGCGCCTTGCGCCGCCGCCAGTCGCCGGCGTAGGTCAGCTCCGAGGCCAGCGTCGCCAGCAGCTTCGCCCGCTCGGCGCTGTCGTCATCCCCCATGGCGTCCAGCGCGGCCTCGAGCAGCGCCACGCGCTCGACGTCGACCGTGCCGGTCTCGCTCGCGAACCCGCGCGTGTTCGCGAGCACCCCGCGCACGAGTCGGGCGGTGTCGCCCATCTGCGCGGCCAGCTCCGAGGCCTTGAGCAACGTCGCGCGGAACTCCGGGTCGCCGCTCTGCTGCTCGGCGATCCCGCGGCCGATCAGCAGATCGCACAACAGCCCATCACCATCGGCTCCATCGAGCTCAGCGGTCGCCAGCTCGTGGAGCGCCAGCGCGTGCTCGAACCACCGCGTCGCCTCTTGCGGCGCCAGCTGCTCGAGCGCGCCTGTGCCCGCGTGGCGGGCGTACTCGACGGCGCTCGCGGCGCTGACGATCGGCACGCCCGAGAGGGCGTGGTAGGCAAGCTCGCCCCGGCGCTGGGAGCGGGCCTCGTCGCCGAGCAGCTGCTCGAGCCCCTGGAGCGCGCGACGATGCAGGCGCCGGCGACCGCCGCCTCCCAGCTGCTCGTAGAGCGCCGGCGGGATCAGCGGGTGAACAAAGCTGTAGCGCATCCCGATTCCGGGGACCTCCGTGATCAGCGCCGCCTCCGCGGCGCCGTCGAGCACGTCTACGAGCTGATCCTCGGGCACGGTCAGCATCCGCGCGAGCAGCTCGACATCGAACTCTCGGCCGATCACCGCGGCCGCGCAGAGCACCTGCTCGGCACGCTCGCCCATCGTCGCCACGCGGCTGGCGATCGCATCGCGCACGCTGCCCGGAATTCCCAGCGCCGCCCGGTCCGCCGCGTCTTCGCGTTGCGCGGCGGTGGCCACCCCGCCGGCCTCCTTGAGGCTGCGGACGATCTCGCCGAGGAAGAACGGGTTGCCGTTCGTCGCCTCGCCGAGCGCCCGGACGAACTCGGCGCCCGCCGAGTCGAGGCTCTCGTGGGCGACGTCCTGGGCCATCGCCACGCACTGGTCGGGCCGCAGCCCCGACAGCCGGATCTGCTCGAGCCCCGGTTGGCGTTGCAGCTCGGTGAGCAGCTCGGACAGAGGATGTCCCCGGGAGACCTCGGTGGAGCGATACGTCCCCACCACCAGCGCCGGCATCTGCGGATAGATCAGAAGGTACTTGAGCATCAGCAGCGTCGGCCGGTCTGCCCATTGCAGATCGTCGAGCATCAGCGCCAGCGGTCGTTGCAACGCGGCGGTACGCAGCAGGCCGGCGACGGCGGCGAACATCACGTGGCGGTTGTCGTCGCGCGGCTGCTCGGCGGTGGCGGCCGGGGCGGCGGCGACCCCACCGAGCTCGGGCACCAGCCGCGCCAGCTCGCGACCATACTGCGCCCGGTGCTGGGCGAGCAGCTCCGGCGGGGCGAAACGGGCGTAGTGGGTGAGGATCTCGACGAACGGCTGGTAGGGGACTCCCAGCTCGGGGTCGCAGCGGCCGCACAACACGGTCGCTCCGGACCCGTGCAGCTTCCCCGCGACCTCGGCGGCCAGGCGCGTCTTGCCGATCCCGGGCTCGCCGACGATGAAGATCGTCCGCGGCTCGCGCCTGCGCACTCGGTCGAGCGCCACGAGGCACCGCCGCAGCTCGGCCTGGCGCCCCACCAGCTCGGCTTCGGCAAGCCGCACCGCCAGCGCCGGCAGCGGGATCTGGAAGGTCTCCTGGGTGGTCTCGAGCTCGACGCTGCCCGCAACCTCGGCGAGCCGGTCGCTACGCAGGGCGTGGACCTCCCACCGCCCCGGGACGCCGCGAAGCTCGTGCAGGCCGTGCTGGGCGAACTCGAGCGGCTGTCCCTCGAGCAGCTCCAGCGCGGCGCTGGAGACCAGCACCTCGCTGCCGTGAGCGAGCTCGCCGACGCGGGCCGCTACGTGGACGGTCATCCCGGCCAGCCGGTCGCCCAGCAGCTCGCACTCCCCGGAGTGGACTCCGGCCCGCAGCTCCACCCCGAGCGACGCGGTCGCCACGCACAGCTGCTCGGCGCAATCGACGGCAGCCGCCGGGTCGTCGAACGCGATCAAGAAGCCATCGCCGCGGTCGGCCAGCACCCGGCCGCCGGTCGCTTGCACGCACTCGTAGACGATCGCGTCGTGGCGTTCGAGCAGCTCGCGCCAGCGGCGATCTCCAAGCCGCGCGATGTTCTCGGTGGATCGGACGATGTCGGTGATCAGCAGCGTCTGATGCCGACGGCCCGCGGGCGATTGGGCCTCAGTTGTCATCCCGCGGTGGACGCTAACGAACGCGGGCACGACCCGTCACCGAGTCGGGCTGTTGCCGGCGGTTCGCGCGGGCCTCGCGGCCCGGCGAAGCGCCCGCTCAGGCGGCGGCGTGAAGCCGGGTCGCCTCACTGGGCAGGTATGAGAGCAGGCGCGCGCGAACGCTCGGGATCGCGGCACACAGCCGACCGATGCCGTAGGCGCTGAACGTCAGCACCCGCATCGGCGACGTGGCGATCACGCTGTAGCCCTGCGGCCGCAGCTCCGTGGGGTCGACCTCACCGAAGCAATCACCCGTCCCCAGCGTCCCCGTTCGACGCCCCCCCTGCCACAGCTCCGCGGTGCCCGCGCGGATCACGAAGAAAGTCCCCAGCAGCCGGCCCTCGTGCACCAGCACCGATCCCGACGGCACCTGCACGTCGAGCGCCGGACCGGCCAGCGAGCGGACGTCCAGGGCGCGGACCGGAGCGAATACTTCCATTGGATCTGGCGTCGTTTGCATGCGTCGGAGGCTATGTGAGCGAGCACACACGACCCTGCGACATTGGTCACACCGTGGGTGACGCTGCTCTCACGAATCCGCCAGCGACGGGGGCGCGCTGCGATACGTCGCCGGCGTCCGCGACAGGCGCACCGGGTTGCTGGTCAGCCGGACCTCACCGCCGTCGTCGCGGGGAATCGAGACGATCGGCGCAAGCCCGAGCGACTGCGCGAGCGCAAACGCCGCCCCAACGTCGTTGACCTCGCCGGCCGGGACCCGTTCCTCGGTGAGAAGCTGGGCCCATTCCCGGGCGGGCCGCCGCGCCAGGCGCTCCTCCAGCTGCGCACGCAGTGCCTGGCGGTTTGCGACGCGGTCCGAGTTCGCGCCAAAGCGCGGATCCGTGGCCAGCTCCGCGGCGCCAATCGCGGCGCAGAGCGCCTCGAACTGGCGATCATTGCCGACGGCCAGCACCAGGTCGCCGTCGGTGGTCGCAAACAGCTCATAGGGGGCGATGCTGGGGTGGGCGTTTCCCAGCCGCTCGGGCACCACGCCCGCGATCGTGTAGGCCGAGGCCTGGTTGACGAGCGCGGCGAGCAGCGCCGACAGCAGAGACACCTCGACCAGCTGTCCCTCCCCGGTCGCGTCGCGGTGGCGGGTGGCCGCGAGGATCCCCACGGTCGCGAACAGGCCCGCGAGCACGTCGACCAGCGCGACCCCGACCTTCTGCGGCTCGCCCTCTGGCTCACCGGTGATGCTCATCAGCCCTCCGAGCGCCTGAACGAGCAGGTCGTAGCCCGGCAGCCGCGCCCCCTCTCCGCCTCCGAACCCGGTGATCGAGCAGTAGATCAGCGCCGGCCGGTCGACACGAAGCTGCTCATAGCCGAGCCCGAGCCGATCCATCACCCCCGGACGGAAGTTCTCGACCACCACGTCTGACTGGAGCGCCAGCGATCGTGCCCGTTGGCGATCGGGCTCCGTGGCCAGATCGAGGACGATCGCGTGCTTGTTGCGGTTGACGGCTTGGAAATAGGTGGCGTCGCCACGGTCGTCATAGGGAGGGCCCCAACTGCGGGTCTCGTCGCCGCCGCCCGGTCGCTCGACCTTGGTCACGGTCGCGCCGAAGTCGGCGAGCATCATCGTCGCGAACGGACCGGCCAGCACCCGCGAGAAGTCCAGCACCCGGAGGTTCGCAAGCGCATCGGTCATCCGCCGTAGAGTGCCAGGGCAGCGTGTCCGGGGTTGTGCTCAGGGCGAGTCTCGGGTCTCAGGCTGTGCGGCGGGTGTTGGGTCCCGCTCAGCTGACCTCGCGCAGCCGCCCGCTCTGCACCTCGTAGACGAACCCGCGGACCGCGCCCTTGCTGGGGATGAACGGGGAGGCCTTGATCCGGGCGATCGACTGGCGCACGTCCGCATCGAGGTCGGAGAACGCCTCGGCGGCCCACTCGGGCTTGATCCCGGTCTCCCGCTCGATCGAGGCCTTGAACTGGTCGTCGGTGAACGTGAGCATGCCGCAGTCGGTGTGGTGGATGAGGATGATCTCCTCGGTGCCGAGCAGGCGCTGGGAGATCGCCAGCGACCGGATCACGTCGTCTGAGACGACACCGCCGGCGTTGCGGATCACGTGCGCCTCGCCCTCGCTGAGCCCGAGCATCCCGTAGATGTTCAGCCGGGCGTCCATGCACGCGACGACGGCCGTCTTGCGCCCCGGAGGCATCGGCAGCTCGCCCTTGTCGAACAAGGTCGCGTAGCGCTCGTTGCCGGCCAGCATCTCATCGGTCGCGCTCATCTGGGCTCCTTTCGGGAGAACGAAACGGTCGGGTTGACTGGTGCGGCGACCGGCTCCCGGACGAACCGACTCTGTGGATGGATCCTCACCGCCGGCGCGCCGGCGGCGCGCTGCCGGCGCGGCACGAAACTAAATCTATCTAATTACTGCATCGATGCGGCTCGGACATCCGCGATGAGTTTTCGGCCATGGCACGGTCTGTTTGTAGATCAGCCGTGTATGGACCAACGACGATCACGTTCGGCATTCGCGGCCCGATCGCGCGAAGCGACCTGCCCGGGCTGTGCGAGCGTGTGTGCAGGCTGCTCGAGGCCAGCCATCCGGAGGTGGCGTTCTGCGACGTCGCCGGCATCGCCGCCGATGCCGTCGCGGTCGATGCGCTCGCACGGCTGCAGCTCGCCGCCTACCGGCACGGCTGTCGGGTCAGGCTGCGGCAGTCCTCGCCTCAACTGCGCGACCTGGTCGCATTCATGGGCCTGCGGGACGTCCTGGTCGACTAGCCCGCGGGCGTCAGTCCAGGTCCCGGGCGTCAGTCCAGGTTCCCGGGCGTCAGTCCAGGTCCCGGGCGTCAGTCCAGGTCCCGAGCGTCAGTCCAGGTCCCGAGCGTCAGTCCAGGTGCGAGGGCAGGGCGTCAGTCCAGGTCCCGGGCGTCAGTCCAGGTCCCGAGCGTCAGTCCAGGTGCGAGGGCAGCCCGAACAGCGGGAACAGGCGCTCGGTGCTCAAGAAGAAGGTGAACTCGGCGACGCCGCCGTCGGCGAACTCGAGCACCTGCAGCGCCCACGGCTCGCGGCCGCTGCCCGACTCGCTCGGCTTGTACTGCCCGAACGCGATCGAGCCGTTGGCCATCTTCGTCGGGACCAGCCGCGAGTCCTTGCACGCGATTCCGGGTCCGAACCACCAGGTGAGGATGTCATCGCGGCCGCTGACCCACAGGTCGTAGGGCGGCATCGACTGAGTCGCGTCCTCGCGGATCAGCGAGGTCAGCGCATCGATGTCGTAGCTCTCAAACGCCTCGACGTAGCGGGCGAGCAGCTCGCGCTCGGGCTCCTCCAACCCCGCGGGCGCGTCGGTCGAGCTGACGCCGCTGGCCTCGATCGTCGCGCGGGCGCGCTGGAGAGCGCTGTTGATCGAGGCGACGGTGGTGTCGAGCAGCTCGGCGGCCTCGCTTGCCTTCCAGCGCAGCACCTCGCACAGGATCAGGGCGGCGCGCTGGCGGGGCGGGAGGTGCTGCAGCGCCGCCACGAACGCGAGGCGCATCGTCTCGCGCTGGACCGCGAGCTCGGCCGGATCGGACTCCTCGGCGGAGGCGTCGGTCGGGATCGGCTCGATCCAGGTCACCTCCGGAAGCGAGTTCAGGTTCGCCGCCTCCGGCACGCCGGCGCCGCCGAGGTCCATCGGGCGGGCCCGCCGGTTGCGCCCGTTGAGCATGTCGAAGCAGACGTTGGTGGCGATCCGGTAAAGCCACGAGCGCAGGGCCGCGCGACCCTCGAAGCGCTGCAATCCGCGCCAGGCCCGGAGCATCGTCTCCTGCACGGCATCCTCGGCCTCAAACGGCGAGGCGAGCATCCGATAGCAGTAGCGCGTCAACTCAGCGCGGTGCTGCTCGAGCTGCTGCTCGATCCGGTCCGAGGCGATCGTCGATGAGGGCTGTGGCATGACGCCCATCGTACGAAAGACCGAACCTGGCCGCAGAACTCATCGATCGCCGGCGCAACCGTGTGTCGGTGAGGCGTCGGCGCGGCAAAACAGCGATAGTGCGCCGGCGTGGAAATCGCGCTGTTCATCACGTGCGTCAACGACACGCTGTTCCCCGACGCCGGCAAGGCGACGGTGCGGGTGCTCGAGCGGCTCGGGCATCGCGTCCACTTCCCCGAGCAACAGACGTGCTGTGGGCAGATGCACGCGAATTCCGGGTATGAGGACGAGGCGATGCCGCTGCTGGCGCGATTTGTCCGCACGTTCTCATCGGACCGGTTCGAGGCCGTGGTGTGCCCGTCGGGCTCGTGCGTGGCGATGGTTCGCCACCACTACGGGCGCCTGGCACAGCGGTCCGGCGACGGCGCACTGACCGCGGCGGTGGCTGCGCTGACCCCTCGCGTGTTCGAGCTGTCGGAGTTCCTCGTCGGCGAGCTCGGCGTCGACGACGTCGGCGCGTATTACCCGCACCGCGTCGCCTATCACCCGAGCTGCCACTCGCTACGGATGCTCCGCGCGACCGAGGCGCCACTGCGCCTGTTGCGCCAGGTCCGCGGCATCGACCTGGTGGAGCTGCCCGAGGCGACCAGCTGCTGCGGCTTCGGTGGCACGTTTGCGGTCAAGAACGCCGACACCTCGGCCGCGATGCTCGCCGACAAGATCCGGGCGATCCTCGACACCCGCGCGGAGGTCTGCACGGCGCTTGACAGCTCCTGTCTGATGCAGATCGGTGGTGGCCTCTCGCGCCAGCGCACCGGCGTGCGCACCGCGCATCTCGCCGAGATCCTGGCGACCGGGGACGGCCGATGAAGGGGGTGGGCCGTGAACGGGGAGGCCAATGAGCGGAGCGGGCCGATGAGCGGAGCGGGCCGATGAGCGGAGCGGGCCGATGAGCGGAGCGGGCCGATGAGCGGCTTTCCCGCCGCGGCGCGCGAGGAGCTCCGCAACGCGCAGCTTCGCCACAACCTGCGGCACGCCACCCACGCGATCCGCGATAAGCGAGGTCGCGCGGTCGCGGAGCTGGACGACTGGGAGGCGCTGCGCGAGGCCGGGCACCGGATCAAGGCGCAGGCGATCCGCCACCTCGACGTGCATCTGGAGACACTGGAGCGCAGCGTCACCGCCGCCGGGGGCCTGGTCCACTGGGCGGCGGATGCGGCGGCGGCGAACGCGATCGTCACCGACCTGGTCCGCGCCGCGGGCGCGACCGAGGTGGTCAAGGTCAAGTCGATCGCGACGGACGAGATCGGCCTGGGAGCGGCGCTGGCGGCGAACGGGATCGCCCCGCACGAGACCGATCTCGCGGAGTTGATCATCCAGCTCGCCGGCGACCGCTCCTCGCACATCCTGGTTCCCGCGATCCACCTCAACCGGGCCGAGATCGGTGCGCTGTTCCGCGCCAGGCTGCCCGACACCGAGGCGCTGAGCGACGATCCGGCGGCGCTCGCCGAGGCGGCCC
The DNA here is from genome assembly GCA_963723675.1 of uncultured Solirubrobacterales bacterium. GTDB lineage: Bacteria > Actinomycetota > Thermoleophilia > Solirubrobacterales > Solirubrobacteraceae > Palsa-465. The sequence continues at coordinate 37,740 of CAVRRW010000006.1, forward strand.
GGCGGTTCCTGCGCGAGAAGTTCCTGTCCGCACGCGTCGCGATCAGCGGCGCCAACTTCGGCGTCGCCGAGACGGGAACCGTGGTCGTGCTCGAGTCCGAGGGCAACGGGCGCATGTGCACGACGCTGCCGCGGACGCTGATCACGGTGATGGGGATCGAGAAGGTGCTGCCGCGCTTTGCGGATCTCGGGGTGATGCTGCAGCTGCTGCCGCGCTCCTCGACGGCGGAGCGGATGAACCCGTACACGTCGCTGTGGACCGGCGTGACCCCCGGCGACGGGCCGCAGGAGTTCCACCTGGTGCTGCTCGACAACGGCCGCACTGACACACTCGCCGACGACGTCGGGCGCGACGCGCTGCACTGCATTCGCTGCTCGGCCTGCCTCAACGTCTGCCCGGTGTACGAGCGGACGGGGGGCCACGCGTACGGGTCGCCCTACCCGGGGCCGATCGGGGCGATCCTCACGCCGCAGCTGGCGGGCCTTCGCGACGCCACCTCGCTGCCCTGGGCCTCGTCGCTGTGCGGCGCCTGCTACGAGGTCTGCCCGGTGAAGATCGACATCCCGACGATCCTGGTGCACCTGCGCGGCAGGGTCGTGCGCGAGCGCAGACAGCCCGGAGGCGGCCGCGAGCGCGCGGCGATGCGGGCGATGGCCGCGGCGCTGGGCAGCCGCCGGCGCTACGAGCTCGCCCAGCGGGCCGCGAGGGTCGGCGCCTGGCCGCTGTCTCGCGACGGCCGCATCGAGCGGCAGTTGCCCGGCCCGCTGGCCGGCTGGACGGCGTTCCGCGACCTGCCGGCGCCCCCGCGGCAGACGTTTCGCGAGTGGTGGCGGGCGACGCATCGGAACTCGCCGCATTCCGCCGGACCAGCGCCGTCCCAACCTCCCGGATCGGCGGCGACGCCGTGAGCGGTCGCGATCTGGTGCTCGGGCGAATCCGCGCGGCACTGTCCGACGTTCCGGCCGCCGAAGCGCCGGCGTGGGATCGGGCGTGGGATTCGGATCCGGCCGCCGCCTACGACCTGCCCCGCGACCGCGACGGCGAGGACATCGCCGGGCTGTTTGCGGAGCGCTGCGGCGAGTACCACGCCACGGTTACGCGATGCGCCGACGGCGATGCCCCGATCGAGCGAGCAGTCGCCGCCGCCTGCCGGCGCCAGGGGGCGAGCGCGGTCGTGGTCGCCCCGGGGCTGGCATCCGGATGGATCCCAGGCTCGCTGCAGGCCAGGTTCGACGACCCGCCGCTGTCGCTGGCCGAACTCGACGGGGTGGACGGCGTGATCACGGGCTGCGCGCTGGCGATCGCGGTGACCGGCACGATCGCGCTCGCCGCGGGGCCGGGGCAGGGACGACGCGCGCTGACGCTCGTGCCCGACCTGCACGTGTGCGTGGTGCGCGCGCAACAGATCGTGTTCGGGGTGGTCGAGGCGGTCGACGTGCTCGGCGCCGCCGTGCGCGAGTCGCGGGCGCCGCTGACGCTGATCTCCGGTCCCTCGGCGACGTCGGACATCGAGCTCGAGCGGGTGGAGGGAGTGCACGGGCCGCGGCGGCTCGAGGTCGTGGTGGCGGGCTGATCGGGCGGTCCCCGTTGCGCGCGGCGCCGGCGCTCGGCCGGCTTGGCCTGCGCCCCCGAGGCCAGGCTGGGCGCCCGAGCGGGGATTTTGTTGCACGCGGCGTCCTGGGCTCGCCGCGTGCAACGTTTTCCCCGGTGGGCGGGGGTTTAGTTACACGCGGCGCAGAAAGATCGGCGCATGCAACGTTTCCCCGGTGTGGGCGGGGGTTTAGTTACACGCGGCGTCCTGGGGTCGCCGCGTGTGACGTTTTCCCCGGTGAGCTGACCGGGGGAGTTCGTTCCCCCCGGTTGCTCCTCAACGCCACGGGGAACGAACGATTAGATCTGCCTGACGTTGACCGCCTGCGGGCCCTTGGGCCCGGCCTCGGCGTCGAACGACACCCTGGCGCCGTCCTCGAGCGAGCGATAACCGTCACCGGCGATCGCCGAGTGATGGACGAAGAGGTCCTTGCCGTTCTCATCGGGCGTGATGAAGCCGTAGCCCTTCTGATCGCTGAACCACTTCACGGTTCCGGTGGCCATTTCTGTGCTCCTTCTGACTGGTGCCGCGGACGAGGGAGAGGCAGAACGCAACGACCTGCGAGCGCTGAACACGATTCACGGTCCGCATCGGACACGTCCTGAGCAACAAGCTACCACCCGCGCGCGAGCTGCCGCACGGCGCCCTCGACCACGCTCGCCGCCTGCGCAACCGTGCCGAAGTCGACGTTGTCCGGGACGTCCGTCGGCCAGTGGTAGTTGGCGGGCAGCTTGAGCTCGTCGAACGAGGCGACGAGCACGCTCCGATAGCCGGCCCGCAGCCCCGCCAGCGCGTCGGAGCCAAACGAGAGCCAGTGCTCGCGCACGATCGGGATCCCCAACGCGTGCGCGGCCGCCTCGATCGCGTCCTTGAGGCCGGCGTCGTACTCGATGTGCTGGAGCATGCCCTCGCCCTCGACCAGCAGGAGATAGGGCGAACCGACGCTGTCGATCGCGATCACCTGCGTGCGATCGGGAGGCAACGCGGTGGCGTGGCGGCGCAGGAATGCCTGCGATCCCTCCTCGAATGACTCCTCGGCGCCGGCGGACAGAAAGACCACGCGGACGTCGTCCGGGGGTGCCGCGGCGAGCGCTCGTGCCGCCGCGATCAGGGCGGCGACGCCGCTGAGGTTGTCGTTGGCGCCGGGGACGACTTCCGACCGTCCGATGTCGGCGAACGCGGCGGCGGAGCCGAACGAAAGGGCCGCGCCGAGCCGTCGTGCCCCCAGCGCCACGAGGATCGGGCCCGCGATCACCAAGCCCATGATTCGCGGCCACCAGCGGGCACGCTCGATCACTTTGGGAAACCGCCGGCCGATCGCATAGGTCATTGTCGGGTTGAAGATCGCGCCGGAATGAGCGGCGTCGTGGTGGGCGATCAGCACGACGCAGTTGGGCGCGTCGGCGTGGCCGAGCTCGCCAACCACGTTCGTCGTGGTGCGCCGGCGCAGCAGGCGCCTTGTCCAGACGCCCCGGTGCAGCCCGAGCTCGTCCCAGATTCCGAGCGCGGCCACCGCGCCGACAACCAGCCGCGTCAGGCGCCCACCCCCGAGCGCGGCGACGGCGGAGGCCAGCGACAGCGATCCCAGCGGCCACCAGTAGCCGCCGTGGGCAGGCTCCTCCTCCAGCCGCACCTCGCGCAGGCCGAGCACACGAAAGCGCTCGGCGATCCACCCCGCCGCCCGTCGCTCGCCGGCGCTCGCCGAGGGGCGCTCCCAGCCCGCCAGCGTGCGGACGATCTCCTCGAGCTCGTCTGCGCCCGCCACGGACGTCACCGATCTGTGCCCCTGCGCGCTCACTGTCGGCAACGAATCCTGATCGATCGCGGCGATCGATGAGTTCAGGTAGGGCGCTCGTCCGGTGCGCGCTGCCGGTCGAGCTCGGCCCGCGCATCCTGCGCCGTCCTGTGAAGAGCAGTCGCTCCACCGTGTCAGGTCGCCGGCAGCCGCATAATCTCTGCGCTCACAACAAACGGAGGTCATAGACAATGCCTGGCAAGAAGACGAGCGCGAAGCTGGGAGCCAAGGGCGCGATCGCGATGGCCCGCCACCCCAAGCTGCGGCAGACGACCGCGCGTGCGGTGCGTCCCAGCGCCAAGGCGGGCTGGCGGGTGGGCAAGGTGGTCGCCACGCGCAAGGCCGGTGACCAACTCGAGCAGCTCGGCTCGATGGCCCGGACGAGCAAGGGGCTGTGGGTCGTGTACGGCGTGCCGGTAGCTCAGGAGCTCGGGCTGATCGAGCGCCCCAAGCCCAGACGAACCGGGCGCGTGCTCGTCGCCGGCATCGTCATCGGCGCCGCCGCGGCGTACTTCCTCGAGCCCGAGCACGGGCCCGAGCATCGCCGGAAGGTGCACGGGTTGCTCGGGTCATCCGGGTAACGCCGCCGGCTTGCCGACGATCATCCCGACCAAGGGCCGTGCGCCTTTCTAACGCGCCCGCGCCACTGATAGCGTGGGCACAATGTCCTCCGGTTGGGCGGGGCTCTCCTACGGCGAGTGGGCCGCTACGTGTGACACGCTGCACGCCCACACGCAGGTCCTCGGCAAGCTCGCGGTCGCGCTCGCGCCGCGCGAGCCACAATTGCAGCACGCGGCCCTGCGTCTGACCGCGCGGGGATGGGAGACGGCTCCGCTGCCCGCGCCCCACGCCTCCGGGGCGCTCGTCGTCGCGCTCGACCTGCGCCGCCACGAAGCCGTCGTTGAGCACAGCGGCGGCGGTGGCGAACGGGTCGCGCTGACCCCGGACCGGCCGGTCGGCGAGGTCACGCGCGAGCTGCTGGCAGCCGTCAGCGCGCTGGGCGGTGGCGTCGAGATCGATCCGCGGCCGCAGGAGGTGCCCTGGAGCGTGCCACTCGACGAGGATCACGAGCACGCGCGCTATGACCCGGGGAGTGTCGCGGCGTACTTCGCCGCAGCCACTCGGGCCGCGCTGGTGCTCGCGGAGTTCCGCGCGCCGTATCGCGGCCGCTCGACGCCGGTCAACGCCTGGTGGGGATCGTTTGATCTGGCCGTGAGCCTGTTCTCCGGCGCGCCGGCCGATCCACCGTCGGAAGACTTCATCATGCGCAACGCGATGGACGCTCAGGAGGTCGCGATCGGCTGGTGGCCTGGAGACGCCCGCTACGGCGAGGCGGCCTTCTACGCCTACGCTCACCCGGCACCGGAGGATTTCGCGAACGGGACGCTGGCGCCGTCAACGGCCCGGTGGGAACCCGACCTGGGCGAATACGTCCTGGACTGGAGGGATGTCTGCGCGAGCCCTGACCCGCATGGCGCCGCTCTCGCGTTCGCACGCTCGGCGCTTCGTCACGCCTGCGCCGTGTGCGAGTGGGATCCGGCGCTCCCTGCCAGCGCCGAGGGAAACCCGCCGGCGATCAGGTGAGGACCCGCGGCGCCGGGTTACGATCGCGGCGCGCGCCGGGTGAGACGCCCGGGCGCGGTTACGATCGCGGCGCGCGCCGGGTGAGACCCCGGGCGCGGTTACGATCGCGGCGCGCGCCGGGTGAGACCCCGGGCGCGGTTACGATCGCGGATGTGGACCGGTTGCTCGAGCGCGAGGCGGAGCTTGAGGTGCTTAGGGCGATCGTGGACGGGGTGCGCGAGGGCCGCGCAGCGGTGGTGCTGGTGCGCGGCGAAGCCGGTATCGGCAAGACCTCACTGCTGCGCGCCCTGCGAGCGCGCGCGGGGGTGCGCGGGCTGCCCGTCCACGTCGGGCGCTGCGAGCCCTTGTCGGTGCCCGAGCCGCTGGGGCCGTTGCGCGAGCTGGCGGCGGCCGCCGGCGCGTCGGACATGCCGGAGTTGGCCGCCGGTGACCGGCGCGCGCTCGCTCGCGCCCTGCAGGCAGCCCTGACCTCGGCCGGCCCCGCGGCCGCTGCGGTCGAGGACGCCCATTGGGCGGACCCCGCGACGCTCGATGTGGTGCGAGTCCTTGCTCGCCGGGCGGAGGATGCACCGCTCGCGCTTGTCGTGACGCTGCGCGACGACGAGCTCGTGGCGAACCCGCCGCTGGCGCTGCTCGTGGGCGATCTCGCCACCGATCCGGCCGTCACGCGGATCGTGCCCCAGCCGCTGTCGATCGAGGCGGTGCGGTCGCTGGCCGCCGGTGGCGACGCCGACGCGGTCGAGGTCGCGCGGCTGACCGGCGGCAACCGTGTCGCAGCTCGAGGGCGCGGGCGATCTCGCCGAGCTTGCCCGTGCGCACGCCGCGCTGGTGCGGATCGAGTCGATCGCGTTCAGCCCGCTCGCCGCGATCGCACACGGGCGCCGAGCCCTGGCGCTCGCAGCGGAGGCGGGACTTCAGGAGGCGCGGATCGACACGCAGATCAGCCTCGGGCTGGCTCACGGGCATCGCGGTGAGGTCGAGGCGGCGCGTGGCCTCGAGGAAGCACGCCGCGAGGCGTTGGAGGCCTGCACCGCGATCCAGGTCATCCGGGCACACGTGAACGCCGTAGCGGTCGCGGCGGACGCGCGCGACGGGCAGCGTGCGGACGTCATCTTCGCCGAGGCGCTGACCCGCTTTGCCGAGTTCGAGACGACGATTCCCCGGCAATACGTGGCGGTGCTGCACGCCCGCACGCTGCTGGATCGCGGCCGCTACGACGAGGCGCTCGCCCGGATGGCTGAGGGGCGAGGGGACTGGCACGGCGGGCTGGTGATCGCCGACGTCATCGAGGCGCTGGTACACGCCCGCCGCGGCGAGGGCGAACCGGGCGCGCAGCTACAGGCCGCGCTTGCGGGGATCGATGGGCTTCCGCCCGGTTGGCGCCATCTGGTCCTGCGTGCTGCGCTCGCGGAGGTGTCGTGGCTTGCCGGCGATCTCGCCGGGGCCCGCGAGCACGCGCAGGCTGGGCTCGCCGCGCCGTTCGCGGCACAGCTCGTGCGCCCGGCCGGGGACGCGCTGCTATGGGCGGTGCGCAGCGGCGCCGCGGCCCCGCCGGACGCCGATGCGCCACCGCTGCCGGCGCCGGTGCGCCTGGAGCTGGCGGGCGATTGGCGCGGCGCGATCCGCGCCTGGCGAGCGCTCGGCGCCCCCTACGAGGCCGCGCTCGGGGCGCTGCCCGGCGATGAGCCGGCGGCGCGCGAGGCGATCGGGGCGCTCCGGCGCCTCGGCGCGGTCGCGGCCGGCCGGGCCTTCGCCCGTGAGCGCCGGGCGCGCGGCGCCGCCTCGTTGCGCGGCCCACGCCGCTCCACGCTCACCAACGTGGCAGGGCTCACCCGCCGGGAGCAGGAGGTGCTTGCGGTGCTCGCGGTCGGGGCGACCAACGCCCGGATCGCCGCGGCGGTCGGGGCGACCAACGCCCGGATCGCCGCGACCCTGCACCTCTCCGAGCGCACCGTCGCCCACCACGTTTCCGCGATCCTCTCAAAGCTCGGCGCGCCCACCCGCACCGCGGCCGTCGAAGCCGCGCGCCGTGGCGGGCTGCTCGGCGGCAAAGATGGGCCGCCCGCCGGCCAAACATAGGCATTCCATCCGATGCCGGCCGCTCCGGGGAGCCTTAGCGTCGTTCGCGCAAATCGACGCCGACTGGAGGCATCATGAGCACGCAGACAGAAGAGGGCACGGCAGGGCTGCAGGGTCGGTTGTGGAGCGTCAACGCGCGCGACTGGGCGGAGTTGCATGAGCATTACGTGGAGCCTGCCTATGTAGCGGCGCTGAATGCGCTCGGCGTCGGCGCGGGCACGAGGCTGCTCGACATCGGCTGTGGGGCGGGCCTGGCGCTGTGGCTGGCCGCCGACCGCGGCGCGGACGTGGCGGGTCTCGACGCGGCGCCCGGGATGCTCGACTGTGCCCGGCGGCGGGTGCCCGGCGCCACGCTCATCCAGGGCGAGCTTCAAACGCTCCCGTTCGCGGATGACAGCTTCGACGCGGTCACCGGCTTCAACTCGTTCCAGTACGCCGCCGATCCCGTCGCGGCGCTGCGCGAGGCCCAGCGCGTCACGGCGCCGGGTGGCCGGATCCTGGCGCTGGTCTGGAGCCCCGCCGAGATGTGCGAGCTCGCGCCTCACCTGCAAAGCCTCGGCGCGCTGATGCCGCCGCCCCCGCCCGGTGCCCCGGGCCCGTTCGCACTGTGCGGCCGCGACGCGCTCGAGCAGTTCTTCGCAAGCGCGGGTCTGGCGGTCGCCGAGGTCACCGACGTGGAGTGCAAGTTCGCCTATCCCGACACCGCCACCGCGGTCGCCGCGCTGAGCAGCGCCGGTCCCGTCGTACGCATCGCCGAGCACGCCGGCGCGGACGCGGTGCGGGCCGACATCGAGGCGTTCCTGGCCGGCCGCCTCAGGCCGGACGGCAGCTACGCGATCCGCAACCCGTTCCGCTACGCCATGAGCGCGCCCGTCGCCTGAGCCGGCGGACAGGGCGCCTTACCGCCAATGTGTTCTTTGCGCCGTCGCCGGACAAGCCGACCGGGCGCCGCTCTGCCGGCTGATCATCTCTTCTTTCGGTTTCGGGTTCGTCCCTTCGCGTTTGCACCCAGCGCCTGCTCGAGAGCCGCGAGCGAGTCGCCGGTGTAGACCGCCAGGCGCTGGAGGTGGGGCAGCGTGTCGCGGCAGCCGACGAAACCGACGTTGAGCGTTCCGGCGTAGCTCTGCACGGTGATGTTGAGCGCCATGCCGTGGGCCGGAATCGACACCGGATAGACGGCCTCCAGTCGGCTGCCCCGCAGGTACAGGGCTGGCTCGGCCCCGGCACGTTGGATACGCAGACGTTGAAAGCCAGCCGGAGGGGCGACCGGACACCGGTCATCGCGCTGAGCGCCTGAAAGCCGGTCGGGGCCATCAGATACGCGCTGTAGGCGAGGATCGCCTCCTGGGTCATCCCTTCCAGCTGCGCCTTGGCCGTCCGCGTCGAGGCGGTGATGCGCTCGAGACGCTCGACGGGATCGGCGATATCGGTGCCGAGCGTCGCCAGCATCGCGCCGACGGCGTCGCCGCCGCCCGGGTCGTTCTTGGGACGCACGTTGACCGGCAGGAACGCGATCAGCGGCCTCTCGGGCAGCTCTCCCAGCTCGCTGAGGAACGTCCGCATGCCGCCGCCGACGACCGTCAGAAAGACGTCGTTGATCGTCGCGCCGCGCTCCGCGCCGAGCCGCTTGAGCTCCGCGAGCGAGTACTGCTGCGTCGCGAAGCGACGGTTGCGCCCGATCCGGCGGTTGAGGATCGTGTGCGGTGCCTGGGCGCCGGCGACGAGGTCGGCGTACTCGCCGCGGCGCACGAGCGGCCTGACGATGCGCTGCGTTAGGGTCAGCGTCGAACCGCTCTGGCTCTTGACCGCGCGCCACAGCGTTCCGAGGTCGGTGAGGAAGTTGCCCTGCGAGTCCTCCTCGCGCGGTGGGCGGGGCGGCGCGGGAAGGTTGAAGAACAGCTGCCTCGTCCGGTCAGCGGGGTCCTCGGAGAGGCTGTGGACCAGCATCTTCATGCCGGTGAAGCCGTCGACGAGCGCGTGGTGGATCTTGACGTAGCCGGCGAACCGGCCGCCCTCGAGACCCTCGATGAGGTGCATCTCCCACGGTGGGCGGCTGAGGTCGAGGGGGTGGCTGTGCAGGCGCGAGACGAGCACGCCGAGCTCGCGCTCATCGCCCGGGCTGGCCAGCGCCGAGCGGCGAACGTGGTAGTCGATGTCGATGTGCTTGTCGACCACCCACGACTGGATCGGGCTGGTCAGAAGCCGCGGATGGCGAAGCTTGCGGTTCCACGGCGGCTGCACCGCGCCGTTTTGTCGCGCCTCCTCGACGAACTCGCGCAAGTACGTCGGCGGGGCGTCATCCGGTGGCGTGAACGGCAGCAGCGCCGCGACGTGCATCATCGTGTCCGGACGTTCGCCCCACAGGAACATCGCGTCGAGCGGTGAGAGCGGCTGCTGAGCGCCCACGGCGAGATTATGTACGTCCAGGCGCTTTACGTGACGTCAGCAACGCAGCATCGGTGCGGCCGCTCGAGACCACGACCACCCTGCTGCCGGGCCGCAGCGGCTTGAACAGTTCGCTGATGGGGGCATGGTTGTCTTTTCTTGGCGTGGGATGGGTTGATGTGGTCACTTCGTGCCGGCCAGGGCGGGCTGCGCCTCCCGGATCCCGGTCTTGGCGACAGCGTCTGAGAGCTCGTCGCGGCGGATCAGCACGAAGATCGCCGGGACGGCGATCAGGGCGATCGCGCCGAGCACCCAGAAGGCGGACTGAAAGCCGCCGGTCAACGCCGTGGGTACTGGGTGGCCGGCGTGCACCAGCGTCTGGGTGTGGCTCGCCGCGACGCCTGAGGCGATCGCGATCCCGATCGCTCCGCCGATTTGCTGGGACGTGTTCAAGAGGCCGGACGCGAGCCCGGACTGGTGCTCGGCAACGCCCGCGAGTGCGGCGATCGAGATCGGGATGAACGCGAATGCGGTCCCGGCGCCGGCGACCACCATCGGGCCGGCGAGGTTCTGCAGGAAGCGGCCGTGGACGGGCACCTGGGTCGCCCAGAGCACGCCCGCTCCGATCAGCGTCATCCCGATCGCCATCACGAGCTTGGCGCCGCCACGGGTGACCAGGAACTGCGAGAGGCCGGCGAGCGCGATCGAGGTCAGCGACGCGGCCAACCACGCGACCCCGGCCTGGAGCGCGCTGTAGTGCAGCACCTGCTGCATGTACAGGGTGCCGAGGAAGATGAACGCGTAGAAGCTGCCGCCCAGCAGCAGCCCGGCTACGTTCGCGCCGGCGAGCGTGCGCAGCCGGAAGATCGAAAGCGGCAACAAGGGCGACTGGACCCTGCTCTCGATCACCAGGAACGCGGCGAGCAGCGCGGCGGATGCCACGAGCAGCGCCATCGTTCTCGTGGCGCCCCAGCCGTACTGCGGCGCTTGGGAGATCGCGTCCACCAGCAGCACCAGCCCGCCCGTGCCGGCGATCGCACCGAGGGCGTCAAACCGCCGGCGGGTCGTGGCGAGCCGGCTGTCGGGGATGATTCGCGGTGCGAGCATCAGCGCGGCCGCCCCGATCGGAACGTTCAGATAGAAGATGTACTGCCACCCGGCGTAGCGGGTGAGAAGGCCGCCGGCGATCAGCCCGACGGTCGGTCCGGCGGCACCAAGGCCTCCCCAGATCCCGAGCGCCTTGTTGCGCTCGGCGCCCTCCGCGAACATGTTCATCACGATCGACAGGGCGGCGGGCAGCATGATCGCCGCGCCCAATCCCTGTACAGCTCTGCTTCCGATCAGGAACGCGTCACTGGTCGCGAGCCCGCAGGCCAGCGACGCCGCCGTGAACAAGCCAAGCCCTGCCATCAGGATCCGGCGGCGACCGAGCAGATCCGCGGCACGGCCGCCGAGCAGCAGAAAGCCGCCGAACGTGAGCGCGTACGCGGTCACCACCCATTGCAGGCTGGTCTCGGTGAAGTGCAGATCCCGGCCGATCGTCGGCAGCGAGACGTTGACGATCGTCAGATCGATGATCGTCATAAAGAACGACACGGCCAACAGCGCGAACGCGCGCCAGCGATTGATATTCGGGGATGTGGACGTCATTGGACCTCCAGCGGTCTGGTTGGGAAGGGACGGCTACGGAAAGACGGAAGGGGGTGGGCGTGCAGACGGCCGCTACGGCGACCGCCCACTCCGATCCTCTGCCGGGAATCCGAATCGCGGCAGCAGCGTCGGGTCGATGAACAACTCGATCCCGACGATCTGCTCGCCGTCGATCTCGAGCACGCTGATCCCATGCGGGATCAGCCCACGATCCTCGTCTCGACGGTAAATCGCCACGGCGGGCCGGCCGTTCGCCCAGATCGGCGTCAGCCGCATCCGCGCCAGATCACCGTGGGCGGCGGTCTCGCGGAAGAACCGCGCGATCGGGACAGCCCCGACCACGGACGGCTGTGGCGGCATCCTCAGCATCGCGTCCTCGCGAAGCAGCGACACCAGCGCCTCAATGTCGTCGTGCTCGAACGCGTCGACATAACGGCCGAGCAGCTCGCGCTCGGCCGGGCCGGCCGCGGGCCGCGCTGACGCGGGTAGGTGCTGCTCGATCGTCGCACGAGCGCGCTGCAACGCGCTGTTGACCGACGCGACCGTCGACTCCAGAAGCTCGGCGACCTCGGGCCCGGTCCAGCCGAGCACGTCGCGGAAGATCAGCACGGCGCGCTGGCGACCCGGGAGCTCCTGGATCGCCCGCAGCAGCGCGAGCTCCATCCCCTCGCGGATCGCGTAACGAGCAGCCGGGTCATACATCGGCGAAGCCGTCTCATCGGGCGGCCGGTCTGCGAACGGGTCTACCGGCGCGGGCCGGCGCGGGCGACGCTCGAGCTCGTCAAGGCAGGCGTTCGTCGCGATCCGATACAGCCACGTTTGTAGCTGCGCGCGGGGCTCGAACCGCTCCAGCCCTCGCCACGCGCGCAGCAGTGTCTCCTGCACGAGATCCTCGCTGTCGTGGGCGGACCCGAGCATCCGATAGCAGTGCACCTCCAGCGCGTGCCGGTAAGGCTCGACGAGCTGGCGGAATGCCCGCTCATCGCCCGCCTGCGCGGCGGCCAGCAGGAGGCGCTGATCCAGGTTCTTGGTCTGATCTCTCATGGCGCTTCATCACGTCAAACGGCCCCCGGCGCCCAAACTCATCGCTGGTGCCGGCGAGGATGATCACCGGCACGGCCCGCGACGGATCGCGCAACCGACGAGCATCACGCGAACGTCGGGCTGTAGCTTCTGGCGCAGCGCTTCTGACCAGCCGCCGAGGCCCACGCTCACGCGGCTCAGCCCAGCCCTGGCCCGCCGCCCAGGCGACGCCCTGGAATCAATAGAAAGCCCAGGAGGTCGATTTCAGATGGAGATCACCAGAAACAGCATCGCCACCGCCAAGGGCCCGGCGGAGTGGTTCACCGGCGACGTCTACATCGACGCCGTCGCCGCGGCATCGGCGCCCGCACGCGTCCAGGCCAACCTCGTTCACTTCACCCCCCGAGCCCGCACCGCCTGGCACACGCACCCCCTCGGCCAGACCATCTACGTCACCGAAGGCGTAGGTCTCTGCCAGCGGCGCGGCGGCCCAATCGAAATCATCCGTCCGGGCGACCGCGTCTTCTTCGAGCCCGGGGAGAACCACTGGCACGGCGCCGCGCCCGACCGCTTCATGGTTCACCTGGCGCTCAACGAAGTCGACGACGACCACGCTGCCGCCAACTGGGACGACAAGGTCACCGACGACGAGTACGCCGCAGCGCCTCCCATCCGGACCTGACGGTCACAGGATGAGCATGAGCCGGCACTCAAGCGCGCGATACGTCTCGATTGCGCGCCCGTCGCGGGTAGCGAGCGTCATGTCGTGCTCCCTTGCCGAAGCGCCGACAAGCGCGTCGTAGACCGATCCGCCGGCGATCCCCAGTGCATGCAGCTCGCCCAGAAGCCCGGCCGCCCCTTTGACGCTCAGAAATCTGCTGTGGGGAAACTCGGCTGCGAGGAGCCGCGCCACCGTGGCTGGCGTACGGCGTGCCGGGGGCGGCAGGCGGGTGAGGACCGAGAACGTCTCGAACGCCGCGTGCCCTGCCAGACCGAGCCGTCGTTGTCGCAGAGCTTGGAACGTCGTCTCGTGGTGTTCGTGGTCGGCGACGGTCAGCGCGACTGCAATGCTCGTATCGACCAGGAGGTCCGGTCGGCTACCGCTGGTCGGCATCGCGAAGCGAGCGGACCAGGTCGTCGTCGATCTGGGCGCCGCCAGCGGGAATCACCAGTCGACCCTCGCGCTGGTCGAGCGATTCACCGGCCAGCGGCTCAACCCGTAGGCCGGTGCCCTCGGCCGTCACCTCGACTTCGCCGGGGCGCAGGCCAACGTGATCCCGCAGTCGCTTCGGGATCACCAATCGACCTGCCTTATCAATGGTTGCACGGATGCCTCGATAATACCATCCGGAGGGCCAGTCCAGACGAGCGGCCGCAGCGACGAGCTCGTCCACCGGGTCCCGGTCGACGATCCCTGTGAAGGATGGTTCGACTACGTCCGCAGCGCTTCGGTCGGGCTGAGTCGTGCGGCTTTGGCGGCGGGGTAGAGACCGGCGAGGGCGCCGATGACGAAGCCGGCTGCGGGGGCAGCGATCAGTGCGTACAGCGGGATGACGAATGGTTCGTTCTTGGCCTGGGCGTACATCTCGGTTGCCCCGGCGCCGAGGAGCAGGCCGGCGATCCCGCCGAGCACCGCCAGCAGTGCCGATTCGGCGAGGAATTGGGCCCAGATGTGCCGTTTGGTGGCCCCGAGCGCGCGACGCAGGCCGATCTCGCCGCGGCGCTCCAGCACGCTGATGACCATGATGTTGGCGATCCCGATCGCCCCGACCAGCAGTGCCACCGCGCCGAGCCCGAGCAGCAGTGTGGTGAACTGACCCTTGGCGGCGGCGCGCGCCTCGAGCGCGTCCGATGGCCTCGATACCTGAACGCCGTCGGGCTGTTGCGGGTCGGCTGTGGGGGCGAGCAGGTTTGATGCCTGGGTCACGTCGTTGACGTTGGCGCGTACGTAGATCTCCGACGGGTTTGGCTTGGTCTGGAACATGCGCTCGGCGACGGGCAGCGAGATGAACGCCTCGCTGTCGAGAGCCGAGTCGAGGAGGACCGGCTTGAGGATCCCGACCACTATGAACCAGGTGTCGCCGAGGTACACCATCACGTGACCGCCCACATGGCTGATCTGAAGCACGCTCGCGGCCTGGGCACCAAGCACCACCTCCGGGTAGCGGCCTGAGACAACGTTCAGGAAATGCCCGGACGTCAGCGTCGTGCCGAGCACCGCGGGCAGGTTGTCGGCGGCGGCGTCGACGCCGATGCCGCCGGTCTCGGACGACGGCACGAGCGGGCTGCGGTAGACGTTGGCGTTCGCGACCTGGTAGACGGGAACGTCGCTGGCGACGTCCTGCATGTGCCCGATCATCGACGCCGAGGTGTCGGGCAGAACTTCATTTGCGCCCAGGAACGTCTGCCCGGGGGTGACCGTCAGCAGGTTGGTGCCGAGCGCGTCGATCTCCGCGAGCAGGTTCGCTTGGGCAGAGGCGGAGACGCCGACCACGGCGACCATCGCGCCGATCCCGATCGCGATCCCGAGTGCCGACAGCGCGGCGCGCAGCCGCCTGGTGCGCGGCCCCTGCAGCGCGGTACCGAGCAGCTGGGCGAGCGGCAGCCGCGCGGCGGCGATGCGGTCCGTGCTCGCCGGCGGGGCAGTCGCGGCGGTCATTGCCGGTCGTCCGAGATGATCTGACCGTCGCGCATCTGGATGCGGCGCGGGAAGCCGCCGGCGATGTTCTCCTCGTGGGTGATCAGAACGAGCGTCGCGCCGTCAGACGCCAGCTCGTGCAGCAGTTCCACGACCTCCCCGCCGGCTTTGGAGTCGAGGTTGCCGGTCGGCTCGTCGGCGAGGATGATCAGCGGTCGCTTGGCGATCGCGCGCGCGATCGCCACCCGCTGGCGCTCGCCGCCCGACAGCATCGGCGGGCGGTGTGTCAACCGGTGACCGAGGCCCACGCGCTCGAGCGCCGCTTGGGCCGCGTCGCGGCGCTGTCTGAGCGGCCGGCCGGTGTACAGCATCCCGAGCGCGACATTGTCTAGCGCGGTGATGGACTCCTGGAGGTGGAACTCCTGGAACACGAATCCGATCGCGTGCGCCCGCAGCCCCGCCAGCTCGCCGTCAGAGGCCTTCGCGACATCGTGGCCGGCGACGTGCACGCCGCCGCTGCCCGGCCGCTCGAGCGTGCCCATGACCGTCAACAGCGTGGTCTTGCCCGACCCCGACGGTCCGATCACCGCCAGCTGCTCGCCTTCGGGGACCTCGACCGAGACGACGCGCAGCGCGAACACGTCACCTGGATATTCCTTGGTCACGGCATCGAGGTGCAGTGCGACGGTCATCCCTGAGAGTCGGTCACCTGTAGGCCCTGGTAGATCCCTGCGCCGGAGACCTGGACATATCCAGCGGCGAACAGGCCTGTCCTGACTGGGATCAGGTTGTGCGGGGCCGCCCCCGCCTGTACTGCGTAGCCGCCGCCGGCGGTTGCCAGCAGCGCCGTGACCGGTACCGACAGCACGTTGTGGGCCCGCGCCTGCGCGAAGTTCACGCTCACCGCCGCCTGATCGAGCCCCGCTCCGGTGTGGTGGCTCGAGAGCGTGATCGTCACCGGGATCGTCGATCCCGATGAGCCGTTCGAGCCGTTGTTGTTGTTGCTGCCGTTGCTCGAGTTGCCGTTGTTCGAGCCGTTGCCGTTGTTTGAGCTACTCGAGCTCTGGGCCACCGGGCTGACCGCGCTGATCCGGCCATCGACCGTGTTCCCGGCCGGCATCACCACGGTCACCCGCTCACCGACCTTCGCCTCTGACTGCTTGCTCGCATCGAGATCGACCGTCACGGTCAGCCGCGTCGAGGTCGTATGCAAGATCGCCACCGGGCTGGCACCGCCGCTGTTGCCGGAGGGGCTGCCGCTGTTGCTGGAGGGGGTGCCACTCCTTGACGAGGAGGGGCTGCCACTGTTTGACGAGGAGGGGCTGCCACCGTTTGACGAGGAGGGGCTGCCACTGTTTGACGAGGAGGGGCTGCCACTGTTTGACGAGGAGGGGCTGCCACTGTTTGACGAGGAGGGGCTGCCACTGTTCGAGGGGGACCGGTTGCCGCCAGTGGACGAGGACGGGCTGCCGCCGGGTTGGTTCCTCTTGGCGTTCAGCTCGGCGATCTCGGCCTTCAGCAGCGCGATCAGCGCCTCGAGCGTCTTCAGCTTGTTCTGGCCGCCGGGCTTGTGACTCGACCCCGGCTTGGGGGCCTTCGGTTTGGTCGGCTTGGGGGTCGTGGCCGGCGGTGTGGTCGTGGTGGTGGTCGGCGGCGTGGTCGTGGTGGTGCCGGCGGTCGGCAGGCTCACGAACTCCGGCCTCCCCGTCGCCTGCCGATCGCTCGCGTTCGTCGACGAGGAGGGATTGGCCTGGTTGGAGCTCCCGCCCGTCGAGCCGAGCGTCGCGTCGACGGTCGACACGAGCTGATCGGCGGGGAGGAACACGACCTTGCCAAGGGAGAGGCTGCCGGTTTCGGTCTCGCCCAGCGAGGCCTGCAGCGTCTCGACCCCGGCGGTGGTGGCCGCCTGCCAGGTGTCGTTGATCGTGATCCCGTCCGGGTTGAAGCCGAGCCTCACGAGGTTGCGGTTGAGCTCGAGGATGTCCTGGCCGGCGGTGTCAGACGCGCTCAGGTCGCGGTAAGCGGGCGTCGTGCCGTTCATCAGGACAACTGGCTGCCCGCCTACCTTGAACAATGCCTGGCCGGGCTTTATCACGTTCCCGACATCGGGCAGCCACGTGATCGTCCCGCTCAGGCGGTTGTACACAGTTTGAGGGTTGGCGTAGCTGAGCGTCCCCGACTCGGTGTCGGTCTCGACCAGGTCGCGCCGCTGCACCGTCGTCGCGCCTGTCGCCGTGCCCGAGTTGGCGCCGGTGGGCTTCGGTGAGGACGAGCCGACGCCGGCGACGATCCCGACAACCACCGCAACCGTCGTGAGCAGCGCCAGCGCGGCGGCGATCCGCCGCCGGCGACGGCCCGCGAGCGCGCGCCGGAGCTCAGGTCTGCGCATCAGCCGTGACCCCCGCACGCCTTCTCGCTCTTGTTGGCCGCCGATCCGCACGCGGCGAGCGGGAGCGCAGCCGCAACCGCCGCGAGGGCGATCGCAGATCCCGCGTGCTTCGGTGGCTCGGGCATTGCTGAGGGCGGTTGTACGGTGCCGGGGGTAACACGGTCATAACGCTGTTATGTCGCCGTTACGCGGCTCTCAGTGGGGCCCGTTAACGGCTTGCGCCACGTCGGCGAGCGTGATCGCGCCGTGGGTGACGCCGACGCACGCCTTGGCGGCGGTCAGGAAGGAGGGGGCGTGGAGGTCGATTCCCGCCGCCGTCACCATCTCCAGGGTCAGCCTCCCTTGGCCGTTGGGATCAGGGAAGTCGGAGATGCCGTGGCTGCGCAAGCAATGAGCGAACGCCAGCAGGTCCTGTTTTCTGGCTTGTTGCTGTGCCGGTGTTGGTCCCCCGCTTCCCGGCGGGGGCAGGATCCCCTGACACGCCTTCTGCGCGGACTTGAACCGCGGCGAGGCAGCGGCGCCTCGGGGCACGGCCACGACGACCGACACGTGGCCGTTGCCCGAGGTCACGCGCGGGTCGGGGAAGTCGCTCACGCCGTGGTCTCGCATGCAGGCGGAAAACCTGAACGCCGCGGTGGCGCCGTCCTTTGGCGGTTGGGTGGTGGTCGGTGAGCCGCCCGAGGATCCGCAGGCCGCGGCGAGCAGCGCAAGGGTGGTGATCGCTAGAGGTCTCATGCCGCCGTTGTAGAGAGCGGGTGGTGCCAGCACGGTGACAGCGGCTGTGACCTCGCTGTCACGCGGGGTGCGCCATGCTTGCGGGAGACGATGAGGGTGTTGGTTGTCGAAGATCACCGCCGGCTGGCCGGCGCGCTGGCCGAGGGGCTGCGCCGCGAGGGGATCGCCATCGACCTCGCGTTCGACGGCGCCGACGCGCTCGCTCACTTGACGGTCAACCGCTACGACGTGGTCGTGCTCGATCGCGATCTGCCCGCCGTGCACGGCGATCAGGTCTGCCGCTCGCTGGTCGCGCAGCACAGCGAGACGCGAGTGCTGATGCTCACCGCGGCCGCCACCACCCGCGATCGAGTGGAGGGCCTCGAGCTGGGGGCCGACGACTACCTGTCGAAGCCGTTTGAGTTCGCGGAGCTGGTCGCCCGGATCCGGGCGCTCGGCCGGCGCGCGATCGCGTCGCTGCCACCGACGCTCGCCCGCGGGGATGTGACGCTGGACTCGGTCAGGCGCGTTGCGTTCCGCGGCGAGCGACGGCTGTCGCTGACCCCGAAGGAGTTCGCGCTGCTCGAGTGCCTGCTTCAGGCCAACGGCCGCGTGGTTTCGGCCGAGGAGCTGCTCGCGCGCGTGTGGGACGAGGCCGCCAACCCGTTTACGACCACGGTCAAGACCACGATCGGGCGCCTGCGAGCGAAGCTCGGAGATCCGCCGGTGATCGAGACCGTCCGCGAAGCGGGCTACCGGATCTGATGCTCCGAGCGGACTGGTCTCTTCGCCGGCCGGCCCCGAGCGCGCGATTGCGGCTGACGCTGATGTACGCCGGGATGTTCCTGCTCTTGGGGACGGCGTTGATCGCTGCGATCGTGCTGCTGACCCGCAGCGGGTCCACCGTCCGGGTTGCCCGGGCCGTGCCGGCGCCGGCCGGCGCGGCTCACGCGCAGGCCAGCGTCGTCCAACAGAAATCGGCCGATCTGGGTCGCCTGCTCGCCGTCTCGTGGCTGGTTCTGGCGGTCACGGCGGTCGCGGCTGCGGTGCTTGGGTGGTTTGCCTCGGGTCGTGTGCTGCAGCCGCTGCGGGAGATGGCCGCCAGCGCCCGCACGATCTCGGCCGGCAACCTCAGCCAGCGACTCGCGCTGAGCGGACCGGACGACGAGATCAAGCGGCTCGGCGACACGCTCGACGACCTGCTCGGCAGGCTCGAGGCGTCCTTCGAGGCGCAGCGCCGCTTCGTGGCCAACGCCTCGCACGAGCTTCGCACCCCGCTCACGGTCGAGCGGACGCTCCTGCAAGTAGCGCTGTCGGACCCGAACGCGAGCGCCGCGACGCTGCGCGCGACGTGCGAGGAGCTCCTGGCATCGGGGCGCGACCACGAACGGCTGCTCGAAGCGCTGCTGACGCTCGCCTCGGGCGAGCGCGGCCTCGAACGTCGCGAGTGCATCGATCTGGCCGAGATCGCCGGCCGGGCGCTGCGCCGAGCCAGCCCCGAGATCAAGCGCCGCGCGCTGCGACTCACCACTTCGCTGCAGCCTGCCCCGACCACCGGGGATGCGGCGTTGATCGAACGCCTGATCGCGAACCTTGTCGACAACGCCGCACGCCATAACGCCGACCGTGGCGATGTCGAGGTCCGTACCGCCACCGACGCGCGACGCTCGCTGGTGTCGGTTAGCAACACCGGACCGGTGATCCCGATCGAGGATGTCGAGCGGCTGTTCGAGCCCTTCGAGCGACTGGAGGACGGTCGTACCGCGACGGCCGACGGCCACCATGGCCTCGGGCTCTCGATCGTGGGCGCGATCGCCGCGACCCACGGCGCGGCGGTCACCGCGATGCCACTGGACGGCGGTGGGCTCGCCGTGACGGTTCGCTTCGACGCATCGGACTCCACCGCTTGATCCGCGATGGCGCGAGGTTACGCGGGCGCGGAGCCGCCTGGCGGTGTCACCCCGCAGTTGTGCGCGCGCATGCACCGCGCGAACCTGAGCGCCGCATCCGCGCCTCCAGCCGTCGTGCTCGCCTTGCTCGATGATCCGCATGCGGCGACCAAGAGGCCGCAGGCAGAGGACGAGCGGAAGCCGCTGCTGCGGACATCGGTGCCGCCGGGCGGCTGATCTAGTGGTACCCGGGGTGCGCACGCTCGCCTGCCTCAGTGCGGGAACCCGCACACGACGGCCGCCTGCTTGAACGCCGGCGACTGCGTGTCAATCGCGCTGGGAATCGCGAGGAAGACGCCGCCGTGACCCAGGACCGCGCTGTGGCCGGCCGGGCTGGACGGGGGCGAGACCGTCGGATCGGGAAAGCCGGAGATACCGTGCCGCCGCATGCATTGCGAGATCTGAAGCATCTGCGCCTTCGCCTGCGCGGAGGGGTGCGCCGAACCCGGGCCGCCGCCCGGCAGCAGCTTGCGGCAACTCGCCTGCGCTGACTTGAAAGTAGCGAGAACGGGTTGATCCCGGAGCCTGAGCTGATGTGGATTCCCCCACCGGGAGGCGGGTCGGGGAAGTTCGGCACACCGTGCGCGCGCATGCACCGCGCGAACCGGAGCCCCCGGTCGCCGGTTCCGGCCGAGGGGTTCGGCTTGGCCGAAGATCCGCACGCGGCGATCGCAAGGCCGCAGGCGAGCGTGATTGCGGTCCAATAGGGGTGTCGGTTCGCCACGCTGCTGTTTGTAGGGCGCGGCGCCTAACCGGGGCGTCACACTGTTACGCCGTTGTTATGCGCGATTGGGCATCCTCGATTGTCGGACGCCGGCGCGGGGCGAGGACTCCGCGCCGGCGATCCCCACGAGGACGAAGCGATGCGGCTGCTGGTGGTTGAGGATCATCCGAGGCTGGCCCAGACGGTGGCCAGCGTGTTGCGCCGTGAGGGCATGGCCGTCGATGTCGCGTTCGACGGGCGCGAGGCGCTCGCCCACACGTCGCTCACCACCTACGACGTGGTCGTCCTCGACCGGGACCTGCCCGTGATTCACGCGCGTCCGGGCGCTCGCGCGGCGCTCGCGCCGGCCGCTGCCGCCGACGCTGGTGCATGGCGACCTCGAGCTCGACTCCGCCCGCCGGCTTGTGACCAGAGCGGGGCAGCCGGTGCCGTTGGGCCCGAAGGAGTTCGCGGTGCTGGAGCTGCTGCTCGGCGCGCAGGGCGCAGTCGTCTCGACCGAGGAACTGCTCGAGCGCGCTTGGGACGACGCGGTCGACCCGTTCACCAACGTCGTGCGGATGACCGTCAGCCGGCTGCGTGCCAAGCTCGGCGACCCCCCGGTGATAGCGACCGTCACTCCGGTCGGCTACCGGATCGGTGGGGCGGCCTGATGGTGCGCGAGCCGCTCGCCCGCGTCGCCTATCGACTGCGCCATCCGCAGACAACCGTCCGCTGGCGGCTGACGCTGCTCTACGGCGGCCTGTTCCTCGTCTGCGGCGCCGCGCTGCTGGCGATCACGTACACGCTTGTTGCGAAGGTAACCGTGACGCCCCTCCCTGCGGGAATCAAGTTCGAGGCGCGAGCGCGGAAAGGGGACCGCTCGTTTGGCGGACCCGCCGTCGTGAACGTACCCGCGGTGCCGCCCGAGGTCCAGCGGTTGCTGCGCTCATCCGCCGGGCAGACAGCAGTCAGGATCGTGGGCCGCGGCCAGCGGATCTCAGATCTACACCAGCTCGAGATCTGGTCAGCGATCGCGCTGGCAATCATGGCCGTCATCTCGGCCCTACTCGGCTGGCTGGTCGCCGGGCGGGTGCTTCGCCCCCTGCGGACGATCACCGCCACCACCAGCAGATCTCAGAGGCCAACCTGCACCAGCGGCTCGCGCTGCCCGGCCCGAGAGACGAGCTCCGCAAGCTCGCGGACACGATCGATGGCCTGCTCCAACGCCTGGAGAGCGCGTTCGACGCCCAACGGCGGTTCGTCGCGAACGCCTCGCACGAACTCCGCACACCGTTGACGTCGGCCCGGGCCCTCCTGGAGATGGCAATCTCAGACCCCGACGCGACCGTCGAGACTTTCCGCGAGTCCTGCACGCAGGCGCTCGAAGAGGGCGAGCACCAGGAGCGGCTCATCGATGCTCTGCTGTCCCTCGCCCAGGGCCAACGCGGAATCGACCAGCGCGAGCTAATCGACATCGCGGCCCTGACTGACGAGGTGCTGCATGCGCGGGGGCCCGACGCGGCCGCGCGAGGACTGCAGCTCGACGCTTCGCTCAAGCCAGCGTTCGTCTTCGGCGATTCGCTGCTGATCGAGCGCCTGGTCTCCAACCTGGCGGAGAACGCGATCCGCCACAACGCGCCGGGAGGGCAGGTGCACACTGTGGTGGGCATGCGTGCCGGTCAAGCGACGCTCGCGATCACCAACACCGGACCGCTGGTGCCCGCCGAGGAGGTCGAGCGGTTGCTCCAGCCGTTCCAGGGCCTGACCCCGGACAGGGTCGGCCACCGCCACGGACTGGGGCTCGGCTTGTCGATCGTCGCCGCGATCAGCGCGGCCCACGGCGCCACGCTCGACATCCTCCCGCGCCGCAACGGAGGGCTCGAGGTCGAGGTGCGCTTCCCGCCCGTGCCTGACGGTGAACGAGCCACGCAAGACGGCGCCGCTCCATTCCGTCAATGCATCGACGGGGTGAAGCAGATGCCCACGATCGACCCCTCGCTCGACAGCAGACGCGCCACCGTCTGGCCCCACGGCTCCTCGCGCGCCGGGTGAAGCAGCGCGTGGCCCGCTGCCTCGAGCTCGTCGGAGGCGGCCCGAACGGACGCGACATCGGTCAGCTCAAACTCGATGCTGACCTGCGGCACCGTCCGGTCGGCCGGCCACTCGCTCGTCCCGAAGCAAGCCTCGGCCGCCTGCGACAGCGGCCACACGGCGAAGTGCTTGGCGCCCTCCAGCTGGTCGGTCCAGACGTAATCGTCGCCACCATGGCTTTGGAGCGGCAGCCCGAGCGCGTCCACGTACAGCCGGCGGCTGGACGGCGGATCCGCGGCGATCACGGCCACGCTTGCGATGAACTCGATATTCACGGCGATCTCCTCTCGTCGGTGCCGGGATCATCCAACCATCGCTCGCTACCGTGGTATTGAAGGAAACGGACATGTATCGCGAGTTCCGTCCACCGCCCCACCTCCGCTCTTCGATCGCGTGCCTGTGGACCAGATCGGGCGACGGCGGCGCGGTCAGAGTGATGCCCGACGGGTGCACCGACATCGTCTGGCGCGCCGGCAACGGCGCCGCGGTCGTCGGCCCTGATACCGGCCACTGGTTCTCCGCGACCGCGGCCGGGCAGGCGATCGTGGGCGTCAGGCTGCTCCCCGGAGCGGGGGGCGCGGCACTCCGGCTGCCGCTCGCCGAGCTGCGCGACCAGCGGGTCGCGGTATCGGACCTCGGTCTTGACCCGCATGAGCAGCTTGAGCCCCACGCTCGACCGGACGAGGTTGTGCGGCGGCTCGCGGCGCTGGCGATGAGCCTGATGGCGGTCGGGCGACCGGATCGCGCGGTCCAGGCTGCGGTTGTCCGGCTGATGAATCCAGGCCAACGGGTCGATCGCCTCGCCTCGGAGCTCGGCCTCAGCGAGCGCCAGCTGCGCCGGCGCTTCGCGGTCGCGGTCGGCTACGGGCCAAAGACGCTCCAGCGGGTGCTCCGCCTGCGCCGGTTCCTCACCGCCGACGCGGCGAGCCTCGCGCGGGGCGCGCTCGAGGCGGGCTACAGCGACCAAGCGCACCTGAACCGGGACTGCCGGGAGCTCACCGGCCTCACGCCGCTGCAGCTGCGCAGCCACACGGCCGAAGGCAAGGACGCCGACTGAACTGAACGGAGTTTCCATCAGCGTGCGAGAGCGGGTCCTGGCGCCGGGTCGTCACCCGCGCCAACAAGATCCGAGACGATCGCGGGATCCCCACCCCCCCGAAGGTCACTCCGCACGCTCTTCGCCGCACATACATCAGCCTGTCCTCGAGGCCGGCGCGCCGCTGCCGTACGTGATGGACCAGGTCGGCCACGCCGACTCGAAGACGACCCTTGAGATCTACGCGCAGGTGCAGAAGCGTGTGTCGCGCAAGACGTTCACGCCGCTCTGGTCGATCGCGCGCTCTGGGCCACTGAGGCAGATTTCGGGGAGCGGGCAACGGTGGAACCGACAAGAAACCCTGCAAATCGTCGGATGGGCACGGGTGGTTTCGAACCACCGACCTCTCGCGTGTGAAGCGAGCGCTCTCCCACTGAGCTACGCGCCCGTTGGGTCGATTCTACGCGGCGTACGGGGCACGTGGTCCTCCGCGAAGCGGTGCTTGACAGGAGGCACGACGGAGCCCGGAGCCGATCCCAGAGTCAGACGCCAGTGTCGCAGGTGTGCCGGCCCGAGCGCTGAGGCAGCCGGGGCTGTCGCTCAGCAGCCGACGCCGGGGCGAGTGCCGCCGGGGGCCAGACAGGAAGTCTGGATCCGAGGCCCGCGGCCCGAGCGGACCGTGAACATGTAGTACTTGCCGATCCAGCCGCGCCGGACGATGTCGATGTTGATTCGTGCGCCGACGTGCAGCCGGTGGTTCCGGAGCACGGGCGTGAGATCGATCGTCCCGTGAGTCGGACATCTCCGCTTCCCCTTCGGCCCGCACCGCGTGGTACGTCTAACTGCGTGGGCGCGCTTAACGAATGGACAACCTCGGCCGTGGCACTTGACCAGTATGGTCGCGCCGGGCGATGCGCCGTTGACGACGAGCGCGAGGACCTTCGTGTAGCGCGGCGTGTGATAGAAGGTCCACTGCATCGTCGAGGTGATGATGCCGAGTACGTGCGCGGGCACCCGCACGGCATTCACTGCTCGTGCCGATGAGCTGGAGCTGTTGAAGTCGGCATCGCCCCCGTAGCGGGCCGTGATGCTGTGAGTGCCGGCCGACTTGTAGGTGACCGTGCACGTCGCGCCTCCTCCGGTCAGCGGCTGACTGAGGCAGGACGCGATGGGCTGACCGCGGTCGAAGAACTCGACCGAGCCGGAGGGCTCGAGCGGGCCGGGTCGGCTTGCCGGAGGTGCGACGGTGGCGGTGTAGGTCGTGCTGGCCCTCAGGTTCACCATGTCCGAGGCGTCGAGGGAGGTGGAGGTTGCGTCTTGCGCGACCGTTACGGTCGCCACAGCGCTCGCGGAGCCCGCTGCGGTTGAATCCGCGCTGGGGGTGAACGCCGCGGTGAGCTGTTCGGGCGAGGTGGAGGCGGCGAACGACGTCGTGCATGCCGCGGCGGGATTCGTTGGCGTAATCCGCTCGGCTACGCAGCCGCCGATGGAGGCGCCCTGATTCTTAAACGTGATCGTTCCCGACGGGGAGCCGGAGGTTGCGGTGACCACCGCAAACAGCGTCACGGGCTGGTTCGTCACGGCCGCTGATGGCACCGCGAGCAGCGACGTGGTCGTGCCGGTGGTGGTCTGCCTCAAGGTGGTCCTGGCCGTCGCCTGGGGGCTGGTCACGGCGGATTCATCGGTAGCAGTGATGGTGGCGAAACCAACCGCGTACGAGCTCTTGATCTTTGCGCTGTAGGTCCCGTCGTGATTGTTGGCGACCGGTCCAACGGTCTCACCTGGATCGCTCGAGGAGAAGGCGACGTTGTCGGTCGTGACCCGGTTACCGTTGGCGTCGGTGGCAGTCGCGATGGCCGTGCTCGTCGCCGTACCGTTCGCGACGATCGACGCCGGCTGGAGGGCCAGCGTGAGGCGGACCGGAACCTGGGTGAGGGTCGCCGCTTGCTTGAGGTTCGGTGTGACCGAGCCGTCGGTGGCGGTGATCGTCGCCGAACCGAGCGCGGTCGAGCTGCGGATCTGCGCGCTGTAGGTGCCTCCCTGATCTGTCACCGGGCCGATCGCCTCGCCTGGATCGCTTGAGGAGAACGTGACCAGCTGTCTGGGAACAGGGCCTCCGCGCGCGTTCGTGACCTTCGCCGTGACTGTGCTCGTGGAGATGCCGTTC
Organism: uncultured Solirubrobacterales bacterium; assembly: GCA_963723675.1. Lineage (GTDB taxonomy): Bacteria > Actinomycetota > Thermoleophilia > Solirubrobacterales > Solirubrobacteraceae > Palsa-465. Next base: position 63,534 of record CAVRRW010000006.1, read on the forward strand.
GCAGGGATCGATGTTGGCCGGAGAACCGGTGCTGTGATGGCCCTCGCGGGGTCCGGTGTTTGGGTGAGAGTCGCGGGGGCGGAGGTGAGGTTCGGGGTGACCGAAGCGTCGGTGGCAGTGATCGTCGCCTGACCGGACGTCGTCGAGCTGGTGATCACTGCGGTGTACGTTCCATTGCCGTGATCCTTCACGGCGCTGATCGCCTCGCTTTGATCGCTGGAGGAGATCGTCACCTTCTGGTTGCGTACGCCGGCTCCAGTCGAATCGGTAACCGTTGCGCTGGCGGTGCTCCTCGCGGTCCCATTCGCGACGATCGAACTTGGCGTCAGCGCCACTTTGATGGTTGTTGCCGGGCCTGCCGCACTCGATTCACCAGCCAGCGCCCACCAGCTCAAACCAGTCGACAGAAGCACCGCTCCGATAAACCGCTGCATCCGCCCGCTCCGCAGCGAGCAGCCTGACACGCCTAGCGTGCTCCGAGCTCTGATCCGTCGCAAGAATCCCCCAAATCCAATTGTTCGAAGCCGCCCCCCGGCCAATCGGCCCTAAAGGCTACGCAATCCTCGGCCAAATGCAAGTTTCAGGATGATCTTTGAAGATCCGTCCACCCGGGCGTATGATGTGTAGCTCAAGGCGGCGTGAGGATGAAGGGGTAAGCCAAATGGGGCCTTGTCTGGCGGGGAGGCGGTAGTGCCGGAGCCGGGTGTTCGCAATCGTCTCGAAGGACAAGTTGGCACGGCGCCGCGCGACCGGGCTGACGTGGCGGCCGCGGAGGACGCCCATCGGCGCGCGGACAAGCGCGGCGATGCCGCGGGCGCGTTCGGTCTGGGAGTACTGCTCGCGGAGCGGGGGGAGCTCGCCGCGGCCGAGGCGGCTTATCGTCGCGCCGATCAGCGCGGCCATGCCGCCGCCCCTTCCAATCTCGGTTTGCTCCTCGAAGAGCGGGGTGATGTCGCCGGCGCGATGAAGGCTTACCGCCGCGCCGATCAGCGTGGGAATACAGCTGCTGCGTTTAGTCTCGGCGTCCTGCTCGAAGAGCACGGCGAACTGGCCGGTGCAGAGGCGGCCTTCCGTCGCGCCGATCAGCGCGGCCATGCCGGCGCTGCTTCCAATCTTGGCGTGCTGCTCGAGGAGCAGGGCGAGATGGCTCATGCGGTCGATGCCTACCGACGGGCGTATGACCGCGGCGACCCCGCCGGCGCGTTCAATCTCGGGGCGGTTCTCGAAGAGCGGGGTGATTTCGCGGCGGCGCTCGCCGCGTACCGACAGGCATGTGACCGCGGCCAGGGAAAAGTGGCGGAGGCTGCCAGCGCCGCACTTCTGGCTCTCAGGACAAGCATCCTAGGGACCGATCACGTGTCGGCGGAGGGTGATGGCCGCGGCGGCGGTGAGGATCTCGCCGGCACACCTCAGCCGGCAAGCGATGGTCTGGCTGCGGCCGACGGTCGGGCCGCGGTGGGCGCCGGCCAGCGTTTCCGCCTGCTCGGCCGTCGACGGCTATTGGTCACGGTATGCCTTGCAATCCTCGCGTTGGGGGTTGCAGTGGCGGTTGGCGCCGGCATGCGAACGCAGGCCGGAGGAAACCACCCTACGTCGCACGCGCGGAGCGCGGCGAGAGCTCCTGTCAGTGCGGCCGCGGCGTCGGCTGCGCCACGCCCGGCGCGGAAGCCGCAGACGAAGCCTCGGAGGCTGCATAGAGGGGCTCGAAGGGCCAAACGTCCGCCGCCGTCGCGAGCACACGCCACTCCACACGTAGCTCAGAGTCGACGTGCATCATCAAGTGAGGGCCCTTCCTCCTCGGTGGCAAGGACCGTTGCGAGCCCTTCATCGGGTGCCACGGGTCAATCCAGCGGCGCGAGAGGCGCAGCGGGCACTGACAACGGGGGCGGCGGCAACGGCGCGGATAGCGGTCCTTCCGGCGCGGGCAGCCTACCCGTCAGCGCCGGCCGTGGATCCGGCAGCTCGGGCAGCGGATCCGGCGGCACGGCGGGAGGGTCTGGGAGCTCAGGCAGCGGATCCGGGGAACCCGCGCCTCGAGGCACTGGCCTCAAATCGGGCTCCTCCGGGGGCGGATCCGGTGGTTCGACCGGAGGTGGCGGCGCGACGAGCGGCACGGTGGCCGGCACCGGGACGACGAGTGGGGGAGGCTGAGACCGCGGCCAACGGGGCCGGCCGAGCCTGTTCAGCTAACCGTGATCACGACTCGGCGCCCGGACACATCCAATGCCATCAGTCACTTGCGCCCGAGAACAGCGACCGATATCGGAATCGGAACCGATCACCAGAGCACACTGGTCGCCGGCGCGCTCAGGGGCGGACGAGGTTCTCGACGGGCGCGCCGCGGGTGACCCCGCGCAGGTCGACGAATAGGGCGCTTCGCTCGGCGAGCGCTCGGTGGTCGATGTTGGGGTGTGCGGTGACGAGCACGACCACGTCGGCTGCGTCGACGGCGGGATCGAGGCTCACGCTCTCCAGGCCCAGCGCGGGGACCGCCGGCACGTAATCGTCGTGGTAGCTGACGATGCCGCCGCGCTCGGCGAGGACCTGCATGATCCGCAGCGCCGGTGACTCGCGGGTGTCGCCGACGCCGCCCTTGTAGCTGGCGCCGAGGATCAGAATCTGCGATCCCTTGACCGGCTTGGCGGCGTCGTTGAGCGCGCGCTCGATCCGTTCGACGCAGTGGTAGGGCATCTGCTGGTTGATCTTGCCGGCGAGCTCGATGAACTCCGTGGACATCTGAAACTCGCGCGCGCGCCAGGTCAGATAGAAGGGATCGACGGGCAGGCAATGACCGCCCATGCCCGGACCCGGCTCAAAGCGCATGAACCCGTATGGCTTGCTCGACGCCGCGTCTACGACCTCCCAGATGTCGATCCCCATCCGCTCGGCGACGATCGCCATCTCGTTGACGAGCGCGATGTTGACCGAACGGAAGATGTTCTCGAGCAGCTTGCTCAGCTCGGCCGCCTCCGGCGTCGAAACCCGGACCACCTCATCACAGATGAGGCCGTAGAGCTCGGCGGCTCGCTCCGTGCACTCCGGGGTGATGCCGCCGACGACCTTCGGCGTGTTGCGCAGGTTGTAATCGGTGCGGCCGGGATCAACCCGCTCGGGCGAGTAGGCCACGTTTAGCCCATCGCCGACCCTCAGCCCTCGATGCTCGAGCAGCGGTACCAGCTGCTCACGGGTCGTTCCGGGAAACGTCGTCGACTCCAAAACCACCAGCTGGCCACGCTGGATCACATGCCCAAGCGCCCGGCCGGAGGCGATCAGCGGACCGAGATCCGGCTCGCGGTTGGGTGTCAAGGGCGTCGGCACACAGATCAACACCGCCTCGGTCCGAGCCAGCGGCGCGAAATGGGTCGACGGCTCGAGTGCATGAAGGGAGGCCCGCAGCCGCTCAGAAGAGACATCCTCGATGTAGGACACACCGGCCTCGATCGCGGCGATTTTGGCTTCGTCAACGTCGACCGCCACGACGCGCTCGCCCGCCTCCGCGAACGCGACGGCCAGCGGCAACCCCACGTAGCCAAGCCCGATCACCCCGATTGTCACGCGATCAGCCTAGCGAGTCGCAGGCGCGAGATTTGCGCCCACGGTCGGCGGACATCGGCGCGAACGAGATGAGCGATATGAAATGCCGGTACGTCCCGAAACGCCCGAAACCTACAAAAAGCACATCCGCAGGCTTGGCGCGAGTACGGCACCCGGGTCTGCGTTCCTTGTGCATGGAGGTGAAAGGCGTGATCGTTGTGGAGGACTCGTACCCCAGCAACGACTCTGCATATCCATGCAAGGCGGCCGCCCTCGAGCACGTCGGCAACCGACCGATCCTCCAGCACGTGCTGGACGCGCTCACATCTGCCGGCGTCGAGGAGGTCGTTGTGGCCTCCTCAGTCGAGCGCGCTAACGCGGTGCGCACATGCCTCGAGACAGAGCGCCGAGATGGCACGCGGCTCGTGTTCGTCGTGAAGCCAGATCCGGTCGATCTCGTCGCAGCACTCGAGCTGGCCGCACCAATCGTCGGCGATACGCCCTGCATCGTTCACTTGGCGAACGGCCTGCTCGCTGACCCACTACCGCCGCTCGTCGGACGGCTGCGGGAAGACTCGCCTGACGTAATGCTCATCCTGCACCATGGATCGGCGCCCGACGAGCATCTGAGCCCGGCCACACAGGAGATGCTGCACGTTACCGAGCTCGACCCGGAGCGTGACGCGCTCGGGATGGCGGGAGTCTGCTTCTTCGGCCGCGATGCCCTTCGCCAAGCCAGCACCGCGTCGTGGCGGGTCGGCAGCGAGTTCGACCTAACGATGGTCTCTGAGCGGATCAGGGCCGCCGGCGGCGGCTTCCACGTCCTGCCGATGAGCGACTGGCGCCGATACGCCGGTGACCCACTCGATCTGCTCGAGCTCAACCGTATGGCCCTCGACCGTCTCGATGCCGAACCGCATCGGCCCAGCAACAATGGCAATCGGATCGAGGGGCGGGTGTGGATCCACCAAACGGCCTCAGTGCGCGCCAGCGTAATCGTCGGGCCCACGGTGATCGGGCCAGACGCGCGGCTTGCCGATGCCTACATCGGACCGTACACCTCGATCGGCGCCAGGGCGCAGATCGAGGGCGCCGAGATCGAGCGTTCGATCATCGCTGACGGCGCGAGCATCACACACGTAGGGGGCCGCATCGTGGCCAGCGTGGTCGGCCGAAACGCACGTGTCTTTAGAGACTTCTCCTTGCCACGGGCCTTGCGGTTACGAGTCGGCGACGGCACCGAGGTGGCGCTCTGCTGAGCGGACGCCACCCCACGACAGAGTGACCGTCGGCCGGCGAAACTTCCCTCGCGCATCTACGTAGCGCGCTCGGCACTCCCGGCGAGGGCTGGAGCCGCTGCGCGGCAGGCGACGGACCAAATTCGGCCAACTTTCAATCTGCGGGCACGTGGTTGAGTCCTCTTTCCGTTGGTTCTCCGGGGTCATGACGCCGAAAGTTGCAAGCAGCCTGAAGGTTTCTGAGGCCGAGCTCGTTAACGAGCTCGCCCCACACCCAAGTCGGTCGGCCGCCGTGAGCGCGAAGGCGGCGGTCTCACGAGATCTCGGCTCCGCGGAGATCGACGCCCGTGGATCGGCGCTGCTGTGGCGGGAGGCTCTGCACCGCCGACTGCTGGCGGTGGCGGACGTCACGTCAGCCGCGGTGGCCGCGGGCCTCATTCTAGGCGCCTTCGATCAACGCCGGGCGGCGCTCTCGGCGCTTGTGGGTGCAGCGCTGGTCCTGTTCGTGTTCAAGCTTTCCGGCCTCTACGATCGAGACGAGCTCAGACTTGTGCACTCGACGCTCGATGAGGTGCCGCTGCTTGCGCAGCTGACTGGCGTCTTTGCGCTTTGCGTCGCGATCCTCCAAAACATGATCCTCGGACGGACCGTCAGCGCCGCCCAAATCGCGACGCTGTGGGTCGTATCGCTCGGCGCAATCGTCGGTGCGCGCGTCGTGGCCCGCGCGGTCGCTGACCGGAGCTCGCCGGTTGAACGCTGCCTGGTCATCGGCGATCAGGGCCGGGCGGAGCGTATCTGCGAGAAGCTCGTCGCAAGCCGTGCGCGCGCGGCTGTGGTCGGTTTGCTGTCGCTCGAGCACGGCGACGCCGGGAATGGCGACTGGGTACACACTCCCGAGACCATCCGTGACGTGGTACGCGAGTTGAACGTGCACCGGATCATCATTGCGCCCACGGCGACCGACACCAGCATGATCGACCTGATTCGCGTCGCGAAAGCCATGGGCGTGAGGGTGAGCGTGCTCCCGCGGATGTTCGAGGTCGTCGGTTCCGCAGTCGAGTTCGACGACATCGATGGGATGACGATGCTTGGCGTCCGCCGCTTCGGCTTCTCGCGATCTTCTCGAATGCTCAAGCGTGGCTTCGACGTCCTCATTGCCTCGATCGGGCTGGTGGTCATTAGCCCTATTCTCGTGGCAGTTGCTTTGGCCACCTGGCTCGATTCCCGCGCTCCGATCTTCTTCGGTCAGGTCCGCGTCGGGCGGGACGGCAACCACTTCCAGATCTTCAAGTTCCGCTCGATGGTCGCTGACGCCGACGTGCAGAAGGACGCGCTACGAGCGTTCAATGAGGCCGGGGAAGGCTTGTTCAAGCTCGGCGATGACCCACGCGTGACCCGAGTAGGACGTTTCCTGCGCCACATGTCGTTGGACGAACTGCCGCAGTTGTGGAACGTACTGCGCGGGGACATGAGCCTCGTCGGCCCTCGACCCCTTGTTGTCGATGAGGATGCCCAGGTCCTCGGCCTTGACCGAAGCCGACTTCATCTGACGCCCGGTATGACCGGCCCGTGGCAGGTCTTGGGCTCGCGCGTGCCCATCCAGGAGATGGTTGGGATCGACTATCTGTATGTCGCCAATTGGTCGCTGTGGCTCGACGTCAAAATCTTGCTGCGGACCGTCCGCCACGTGGTGCGGCGGGCGAATCTCTAAAAGACCCCTAACGCAAGTCGATCCTCGCCGTCATCGTTGATTGGGCATGGTCGGCGAGAACATAACAAGCCCCGGATCGACCGAGCTTTCGGCCAGGGACCAGTTGGTGCTGCTCCCCGGTAGCCTTCCTGAGTCTGCACCGGGGGCAGCTTCGCCTGTGCGCGCGCATGTCCTTGGATGCGCGATTGACAGGGTGGATCTCGACCAAGCACTCGCGCACTGCGAGCGCGCAATCGACTCGCGGCGCCTTGTGCAGCATATGGCCGTCAACGCGGCCAAGCTCGTGGCGATGCGTAAGGACGAGTATCTGCGCGAGATCGCTGATCGATGCGAGCTGGTGACGGCCGATGGGCAGGCGGTCGTCTGGGCCTCGAAACTGCTTCGGGACCCGCTCCCGTCGCGCGTCGCTGGAATCGACCTGATGTTTGCGCTGCTAGCACGAGCCGCCACGAGGGGGTACCGCGTCTATGTGTTGGGTGCGCGCAGAGCGGTCCTCGAGCGGGCGGTGGAACGGATCCATACCGGCTTTCCCGGCGTCAACATCGTTGGATACCGCGATGGCTATTACCAGGATGCGGAGGAGTCCGAAGTCGCCGCCGCGGTGGCGGCAGCGCACCCTGATGTGCTTCTGGTGGCGATGACCTCTCCTCGCAAGGACTACTTTCTCGCGCGTCACAGCATGACGATGGGCGTGCCGTTCGTCATGGGCGTCGGAGGCGCGATCGACGTGGTCGCGGGGGTCACTAAGCGGGCGCCGCTCGCAATCCAGCGGTTGGGGCTCGAGTGGCTGTTCCGCCTGGCGCAGGAGCCGCGGCGGCTCTTCAGACGGTACCTGTCGACCAATGTTCGTTTCATCCTGCTGGTCGCCTGGCAGTTGGCCGCGACTCGCCTTGGCGCCGGCCTGCCGTGACTCAACGGGGGAAGACTGCGAGCTCGTCCGTGGATTGGCTGGTTGGGACAGCGATCCGCGCGGAGCACGGCCGATCAGAACCGCTCGGAACTCGTGCGGCCGATCGTCGTCTTGCTCGGAGATTGGCGAGTGAGCGGACTAATCGGTCCTGCGAAGGACGACTACCCCCCAAATCTCAAAGCTCCGACGCTGGGCGTCGTAGCTAATGCGATGCCCGCGAAGGACCGCGCTTACTACCTCGGCTACGGGTACCAGGGCTACGGGTACCCCTACCAGGACGGGGCCCTCGCCGACAGGCGGGCGCGCGAGCGGGCCTGGAGCGGGGGTCGTCGACGAGTCAAGCCGGTCGTTGCGATGGACGCGGATGGAGAGCCCGAGCGACAGGGAGTGGGCGCGCGCGTGCCCATCTTGCGCCTGGATGATCGAACCGTGGCGGACAAGGCGGGGCGATCGCTGAACGGGAATCGCAAGCCGCCCCGTTCACCCGGGGCGGGTCCCGTACGCAACCAAGACGCCTCCCAGATGGACGAAGACATGATCCCCCGTCGCCGCCCCACGCCGACTCTTCGGCTGACTCAGTGCCCGTTTCCGAGGTGGAGCCTATCGAGCCCGAGCTGGTCACCGAGGTCGAGGTGCCGTCAGGAGTGGACGCGCTCGCGCCACCCGTGCCGTCGTACGGGGACGTGGTCGCAGACGTCGACCCGGGGGCGTCGCCAGCGACCGCTGAGTCGTCGGTGCCGTACTGCCGGACTCTCCGCGCGCCAAGTGGGTCCAGGCGGGGACGCGCCCCCGGCTGCCTTACGGGTCCGAGACCTTGTGGCCGGAGGGCGTCCATGATCTGAGCCGCCCGGAGCGGTGCACGATCTTCTTAGCCCGAAATGGACGTACGGGCGAGTTCCGGATCGTCATGCTTGATAGGAGCGGGCAGCGGCGTGAGATAGCCCGTTCGGCGTCGTTCCGCATGCCGCGTTCGCTGCGGATTCCCAACCGCGGCGCCGCGGGCGCGGCCCACGAAGCCCCGGTCCAAGAGCACGCGGCTGCCGGCTGGCGGCCTCTCGCGGCGCGTGGCCGGTGGCACGACACAGCATTCATTCGCTATCCGGACAGGCTCGGGCACTGACCGCGGCGAATCCCTGCGCGCGAGTCGAGACCGTCGCACGCCGTTGTTTGGACGTGATCACTGAAAACCGTTCCATGCCCTGTGAGCGGTTCCATGAGGATGACGGGTTGCTACTGGCCCATCACTACCTGCTCGTGATGCGCGGGGCCGAGCGCACGTTTGAGGCGATGACGGCGTGCTATCCGGACGCCACAATCGCGACCCTGCTCTACGACCCGGTTCGGACCGAGGGCCGTTTCGCCAATCGGCGTGTGCGAACGTCTTCCTACAGCCGTTCGCGGCCGACCAGAGGCGCTTTCGACGGTACCTGCCGTTACTGCCGCTCGCGGCCGAGCGGTTGCCCGTCAGGGACGCTCGCCTGGTGATTTCGAGCAGTAGCGCGTTCGCGCACGGCGTGCGGCTGGCGCCGGATGCGGTTCACATCTCCTGCTGTCGCTCGCCGTTTCGCTACGTTTGGCACGAGCGACAGCGCACCGAAGGCAGCGTGCCGACCGCGGCGAGGCCCGTGGCGCGAGCCGTGCCCAGGAACGCTGCCCCGGTGGGACATCCGGGCTGCCGAAAGGGTCGATGGGTTCATCGCGAATTCGGAGCTCATCCGTCAGCGCATCGGTGACTTCTACGCGCGCGAGGCGATCGTCGTCCACCCGCCGGTCGATGTCGAACGGTTCACCGCTCAGCCCGACCCCCGGGACTATTTCCCGATGGTCGGCGAGGTCACCGGGCACAAGAACCCGGAGTTCGCGCTCGCGGCCGCCGAGAAAGCCGGCCTAAGTATCAAGGTCGTGGGCACAGGACCAGAGCTGCCACGGCGACGCCAGCGGTTTAGGCGCGCTGACTTCCTCGGCCCGGTCGGCGATCGGCAGCTGACTCAGCTGTACGCAAACTGCCGAGCGCTGACCGTGCCCGCGATAGAGGAATTCGGAATCACGATCGTCGAGGCGCACGCCGCGGGTCAGCCCGTACTGGCCGCCGGCAGCAGCGGGGCGCTAGAGATCGTGAGCGATAGGCCGGTCGTCGCTGAAGGTCCTCTCTGATGTCCGCCACAGGGCCGCATTGCCGGCTCGAGGTCTCTAAGGGCGCAGCTCGTGCTGCTCGGCGCCGCCGTGGCGCTCCGTCGCCAGCGCGGGTTGTTTCGGCTGCCGTTGGCACAAAAGTTCTGGGCGTCTGAACCGTTGAAGTTGTATGACACGCCCGACGTACGACGATCCCCGAGCGACGACAATCGTTGGCAGAGCCGCGATTAGCACGCACGAGAATCGGCCATCGCTTGAGACCCCAAGAGACGGCTTGGTTTACGAGCTGTTTGCGACGTACGCCGCCACTCAGCCCGATGCGTTGGCGGTGTCTGGACCCGATGCGACGCTTACCTACGGCCAGCTCGAGCGGCGTACCGATCAGCTAGCCCGGCGCCTGCGCGCTCTCGGCGTCGATCGCGAACGACCAGTCGGCCTGTGCCTGGAACGATCAGCGGCGCTGATCGTCGGGGCGCTTGGCATTCTCAAGGCGGGAGGCGCGTACGTGGCCTTGGACCCCGGCCATCCCCGGGAGCGGCTCGGCTTCATGCTTCGTGATTGCGGCGCCGACGTGCTCGTCACCGGCGGCCCGGCCGCCGCGGAGCTGGACACCGGGCGGGCGGCTGTGGTCACTCTCGACGCGGGGTGCGCCGAGCCCGGCCTCCAGTTG
>CAVRRW010000007.1:0-334785 GCA_963723675.1 uncultured Solirubrobacterales bacterium
GGGGGTCCTCGCCGATCACCAGCGAGGCGAGATCCTCGACGCAGGCGACGACGGCTCGGGTCTTCCATTCGACCGTCGCCTCACCCCAGCCGAAGAGCCCCTCGTCGGTCTCCAGCTTGACGAACACCCAGTTGCGCATCTCCGCGCCTACGACCACCGTCGAGAGCCCCGTGATCCGCATCTTGAACGTTCGACGATACATCAGGAGCTGTCGGCTGCTCGGACGTGATCCGATGGCGCCTTGCCGTCGAGTGACCGGCGCCGGTCGCGTTTTTCGTCGACGTTCTATCGTGGTGTCTAGCCGATGAACGCCGAAGACCTGACAGAGATCGACCGCGTCGGACGCCGCTGCGTCGTTTGCCGCTCCGGACGCCACTGGCGCCGGTTCAAGGTTGTGCGCCCCGACGGTGGTCAGCCCGTGGTGATGTGCGCCGCCTGCCGAGCCCGATACGGAGACGCTCCGCCGGCGCGAGAGAGCCCTAAAGCTGCTCCTGGGCGCACTTCGCAGCCGGCGACCCCCTCGCACGGCCAGGGACCTAGGCAGCAAGAGGATCGGCTGAAGAAGGCGCTGCGCGAGCTGCCGCGCGGCGAGCACTCCACAGGGAGGCTCGCCAAGGCCGCCGGCCTCAACCATGCAAAGACGCTCGGGAGGCTGCGCCAGCTGGAGGCAGCCGGCGAGGTCCGGCAGGTCGGCAACCGGTGGTCGACCGAGCGGCCCTCGAGCGATATCGAAGGGGCGTTTGATCGCTTGCAAACCCGGACGAGCAACATTCGGATCGTGCGGGAGCGGTCGCGAGTCGGCTGATTAACCGGCTCCTGACGACTCTCTCTCTCTCTCTCTCTCTCTCTCTCTCTGTTTAGGTGCCAGCGCGAGGTGTGAGTTGGCCGCCGACGCCTATCCCAGACGGGGAACCAGCTCAACGGCAGCGGTGACGAGTTCGGCGTTGTTTACGGCGACGCGACCGTCCGGCAATACGAGCACGTCTTCGAGGCCGACGCGCACGTCGAATCCGGCGTCCGCGCCCGCTGAGACCACCTCCCATGTCCGCTCGCCGTGGCCGTGCCACAGCTGCGGGACGCTGTCGGGAATCAGCTGAGCGATCGCGCGGGCGTCCTCAACGCCACCGTCAACCTCCACCAGCGCACGCACGACTTGGTGGGTGAACGGGCTGTGCGCGAACGCTTCGGCGTCGGCGGGTGTCGCGAGGCCCGCCTCTACGGCGACGCCCGCGTGCAACGCGGCGCGGACGATCCCGGCCCAGCCGAGCTCTGAGACGTTGACCGAGACGAAATCGGGTCGCCGCCGCCACGCGCCCACCGCAGCCGCACGCGCGAAGGGATCTGGATCGATCGCCTCCGAGGTAGACAGTCCCACGGGCAGGCCGGGAACCGCGACGCGGATCGCCGCGACCGCGGCGTCGCACACCCGCGCGCGCATCGTCTGCGCCCCCTTGGCATCGCGCGGATGCACGTGCACGGCGAACGCACCCGCCTGCCGAACATCGATGGCGTCGGCGGCAAGCTCGGCCGGCGCCTGCGGTATTGCAGGATGCTCGGCGCGCGTGCGCCCACCGTTCAAACAGGCCTGCACCGCCATCTCAGCCCCCCCGACCCCGCGTCCGGCTCGCCGCGACAGGCACTACGAAGCGCGCACGGATGGTGGGCACTTGTAGTAGGGCCGCGCCTCACGCCAAGCACCAGCGCCAGTCGTTGTCGTTGACCCGCGTCTATCGACGTCCGCACCGGAGCCAGGGGCACGACTGTGCGGCGGGGTTGACGACGGAGGGTGCACGGAGGAGGATGAGCTCGACCAAAGGAGGTTCCGCATGGCACGCATGATGGCCGATTGCCGTCGTTGGCCGAGCGACATGAACTGCTCGCTCACGATCATCGGGGAGGAGGACGAAGTCGTTCGCGCGGCCGCCGAGCACGCCGCGTCAGTACACGGCCACGAGAACACGGCTGAGCTACGCCAGCAGCTCCATGAGTTCCTCGAGCCGGCCGACGCGTACTCGAACGAGCCGCGCGAACACGAGCCGATGCCGGGCTAACCAGTGCGGAATGGCACGCCGCCGGGTTTGGCTACCGCGGCGCGCCCTGTCTTCACCTCAGACATATCATCAGCGCATGCCGGCTACTTCAGCATGGCGCGAGCGGCGGAGGTCCAGGCCTCGGTGACGTCGCGGATGAACTGCGCCTGGATCGTGGCCAAGCTCGAGATCCACTCGATGTCGCTGCTACCGGGACCGCGCTCGACCGCGCCGGCAATCGCCTTTAGCGCCTTCTCATAGCTCGACAACGTGGTCTCGCCCGTTTGCTTGCTCGCCTCGATAATCCGCTCGTTGAGCTTCCGAACACGCTCCGCGGCCGCCTCGAGCCGGGCCTCGCCTGAGCTTGCCGAAGCTCTCGCCTCGCTCGATCGGACGTCGCCGGTCGCGCTCGAGCTCCCAGTCGCCCCGCCGCTGGACCGCGTAGCGCGGCCGCGTCTCGCCGACGAGCCGGCGGTCGATGGCTTGTGTTGAGCGCGTCCCGACGTCGTCTTTGCACCCGACCTCGACTTTGAGCCACCACTCCTAGCCTGCGGCATGATTCCCTCCTTTGAGAGATCGCTATCGGCCGGACACTACCTCGCAGTCGCTGCGCGGAGGACGATCGCCTCCCGCGGTTGGCCCTCAACCTCGACGTCGAGTTGGGTCCCGAGCTGATCGTAGGAACAGAAGGTTTTGACGAAACGGCTGGCGAAACGGCCGGTGAAGGCGGATGATGAGAGCGTGGCCGGCAGCAAGAACGAGAGCGAGTTTTATCGGCAGATCCTCCGCCGCGCCAACAGGGCACGTGAGCGCGCTGCTGAGTCCCTAAGACGGTCCCGCGTCTTGCGCAAGAGCCAAGGAGCCCCTGGGGAACAGGGTGATGCCCGTCAACGGCGGCGAAGGTTTCCGCGGCAGGATTGACTTCGCCGCGAGCGGCACTCGCGCAGGCGCGCGCGCAGGCGAGTTCGCAAGGATCGTCAAATCGGCGGATCCGCCGCGCCTCGACGGGCCTTCGGCGCTGCTCATGTGCCGGGCCCCGTGCCGAGCTGTTCGATGGCGGCGCGGGCGACGTCTTGTTCGTCGATCAGCTCCGCGCCGCGGTCGACGGCGGCGACAAGCGCAGCGTGCGCGATCCCGAGCGTGGTCCTCAGGTTCCGTCCGGCGCGCGCGCGGTTGAGTTCCGCGAGCGCTTGGGTCGCGGCGGGGGAGAGGACATCGGCGCGCGACGCGTCCATGGCCAGCGCGATGCGGCGGTTGAGGATCTGCCCGAGCTGGCCGCTGACGACGGGCGGGACGGCGAGGAGGCGCTCCAGCGCTCCGTGCTCGCGGCGCGCGCGCTCGAAGGATTCCATCTCCAGGTACTCGTCGTGGACGGCGACGATCACGCTGGCGCGCAGCTCGGTCAGCGCCCGCAGGACGGGCCCGAAGAAGGCGCCGACGAGCTGGTTGCGCGTGCTGACGCTGCCTTGCCGGCGGGTGAAGCTGTCGGAATCGTCGACGATCACCACGGGCTGGCGCTCGGCGGCGCTGATCGCCTCGAGCGCGCGGTTGACCATCTCGAGCACTTCACCGGCAGGTCGCTGGAGGTCGACGCCTTGCAGCGTGGACGTCACCTCGCCGGCGAGCCCACCGCTGGCGATCCAGAACTTCGCGGCAAGCTTGGCCCCGCGGCGGCGTGTGCTGCCGGGCAGCGGTCGCCTGGCGGTGGCGGCGGTGAGGATCGCGTCGCGATCCCGTGCACTCAGCGTGCCGGCGCGCTGCGCGTCGCGCACGATGCTTTGAATCAGGTGTGCCGCGAAGCGGCGCACGTCGAGCACGACCTCGTCGTCGTCGAAGGCCACCGAGATCCAAATCGGCGCGATCGTGCCGTTGGGGTCATCGAGCGCATAGCGCATCACGCTCGTCTTGCCGCAGCCGATGGGGCCTCGCACCCCGAGTCGCTCGGCACTGTGCGCCGCGCGGACCACGCCGCTCTCCGTGCCGCGGCGCCCGCGGTCATCGAACGGAACGTGGTATGCGGCCATGTCGACGTGAAGCGGGCTGCCGTCAAACGCGTGCGTGTCGAGCAGCCTGTTGAGGATCTGGTTGCTCACGCCGGTGGTCTCACCGCAAAGCGGCGGGAAGGGCGACCGCGCCGCCCAGGTTCATGCTGCTCGATCGTTTCAAGCAGCCCGGCGGACTCGAGTTGGTGCATCAGCTGGCTGGCGCGCTGACGGCTCGCGCCGAGCTGACGCAGCATCGTGCCGTCCGAGGCGGCCGCCGGCCCGTGCGCGGCGAGATAGTCCACGAGCGCACCGGCGAGCGGGCCCGCCACGCCGGTGGCCTGCTGCGCCAGCTCTCCCGTCGCCGCGCCGGCCGGAGCGACGCCCGCCTGGATGTCGGTGGCGGCGCGCAGGAGCCGGCGCGGGTTGCCCTCCGCGACCGCGATGGCCCGCTCGATCTCGGTGTCGGTCAGCTCGGGGGCGTGCGCACGCAGCAGCTTTGCCGCGTCGGCGTCGCTGAGCGGGCCGAGCTTGACGGTGCGCTCGAAGAATGCGTCAGCGGGCGGTTGCAGATACAGCGGCTCCGCGACGCTGTCCCCTGCGACCACCCAGCTGGCCCCCTCGAGCGTCCAGAGCTCGTTCCGCAGGGTGCCGAACACGGCGTGGGCCACGGCCGGCGCGATCCCGTCGACGATCAGGCACACGGGCCGTTGCACCGCGCCAAGCCGCTCGCCGAGAAGGTCGACCAGCTCCATCAGGATCGCCGGACGGGCGACCCGCCCAAACGGACCGTCTGGCATCGACAGCGCTTGCAGGTCCTCGATCCAGCGAGCGCGCGAGCTCTCCGGCTCGGCGAGCCGCTGCACCCGCGCGACCAGCACGCCCAGCAGCTGTGCGGCGTCGCGGGCCAGCTCACCGCTGACCAGCACCGTGTCGCGGGGCTCCTTCTCCCGAGCGAGCAGCCAGGCCACGTGGTTGAGCAGCGAGGTGCGTCCGCTCCCGCGCTCCCCCAGCAGCAGCACCGGTTGGAAGGCGGCAACGGCTCGGAGGATCGCGTCGGTCTCCCGGGCGCGGTCGACGAACCGGCGCTGGTCGGCGCGAGATCGCGCGAGCGGTTGTGTGAGGAGGGCCATGGGCGCAATAATAGCAAAATTATTGTGCTAAGTGATAGCACAAATATGGTGCTGGTCCTCTCGGGCGTGCTGGGACTGGTCGGCGCGTTCTCCTATCTGGTCATCGTTGGGCGAATCGAGCCGCTTCCCGTACCCGCCGCGCCCGCTGACAGCTGAGCGAGGTCGGCCCGGACGCTCAAGCGGACCGGGCCCTGGCTGCTCAGGCCGGCGGCGGCTCCGGGCTCGGCACGTTGGTCTTGCCGACCGCCTGCAGCGCGGTAGGCAGGATCGTGAGCTCGGGCACGTGGGCGCGCGGCGGCAGCCCCACCGCGAACAGGCATGCCGCGGCGACGTCCTCGGGCTGGAGCATGTGCGCGCGAACCTCCGCCGGCGGCGGCTCAGGCCGGCGGTCAAGGATCGGTGTGTCGACGACGCCCGGGAGCACGGTGGTGAAGCGCACCCCGCGCCGGTGCTCCTCAAAACCCGCGGCCCGCGCGAACGCAAGCAGGCCCGCCTTGGCGGCCTGATAAGCCGCTCCCGAGAGATCGGGCCAGCTCCCCGACACCGATCCGATCAGCACCACGTCCCCTCGCGTCTCGCGCAGCGCTTCCAGGAAGGCGTGCACGACGTTGTAGGGGCCGGTCAGGTTGATCGCGAGCATCATGTCCCAGGCCTCGGGGGCGAGACGATCGAGCGAGCGCTCTGGCAGGTTGGTGCCGGCGGCGATCACCACCGCGTGCACCGGCCCCCTGTCCGTCAGACGCGCGGCGAGCTCGTCCACGGCCGCG
Organism: uncultured Solirubrobacterales bacterium; assembly: GCA_963723675.1. GTDB lineage: Bacteria > Actinomycetota > Thermoleophilia > Solirubrobacterales > Solirubrobacteraceae > Palsa-465. The sequence goes on from CAVRRW010000007.1 coordinate 5,913, forward strand.
CGGTCTGAGACGTCGAGCTCGTGCCCGACCACGTCCACGCCCAGCTCCGGTCGCCGCCGGGCCGCGGCGTGCACCTCGGCGCCCGCGCCGGCGAACGCCTGGGCCGTGGCGGCCCCGATTCCGGTGGACGCCCCGACGATGACTGCCCGGCGGCCGCTCAGCGCGCCGGCGCTCAACCGGCGCGTCCCGCGCCGGCGAGGAACACCTTGATCTGGTCGGTCGGGCCCTTCACCAGGCGCGCGAACGCGTCGGGCCCCTCGTCGAGCGGGAGCACCGGCGCCAGCTCGCCGAGCGTCGCCCGCTCCTCGACGAGCCACTGGAGCGAGCACTCGAAGTCCGCCATCGTGTACGCGTAGGAGCCGAAGATCGCGATCTGGTTGCGGACCACCGCGTGAAAGCCAAGCGCGGTGTCGTCAGCGGCCAGGCCGATGCACACCACCCGCCCGCCGGGGCGGACCAACTCGAGCGCCATCGCCCGGGTCGCCTGGGCGCCCACGGCGTCGAGCACCAGATCGGCCCCGAGCTCGTCACCGGCCGCGCGCGCGGCCTCGCCGTCGGGGTGCACCGCGTGGGCGCCGAGCGTGTCCGCACGCTCCCGCCGGGCGTCCTGGGGCTCCACCACCGCCACGTGCTCGATCCCGCTCAGCAGCGCGGCCTGGAGCGTCACCAGCCCGATCGTGCCGCCGCCGATTACCACGGCGCTCCGCACCTCATGGCCGTCCAGCCCCAGGCGCACGGCGTGGACGCCGTTGGCCAGCGGCTCGGTCAGCGCGCCGACTCTGATGTCCAGCTCGCCCGGCAGCGCGCGGAGGTTCGACACCGGCGCGCGAACCAGGTCGGCGAACGCCCCGTCGTGATGGACGCCGATCAGCGTCCGCTCCGGGCAGAGGTTCTCCTGCCCGGCTCGACACAGCCGGCAGCGCCCACATCCCGCCAGCGGATTCACCGTCGCCCGTGCGCCGATCCACTCCTCGGCGCCGGGGCCGGCGGCGACGATCTCGCCGGCGAACTCGTGGCCCATCACCAGCGGCGGGTGGCGGTTGCCCATGTGCCCGAGGTAACCCTCGACCTCCGATCCGCAGATTCCGACGGCGCCGGGACGGATCACCACCTCGCCGGGCCCCGGATCGGCCGGCTCCGGGCGTTCCCCGACCTCCATCCGCTCGGGGCCCTGCCAGACGACCGCCTTCACGCCTCACCTCGCCGGCGTCCGTGAAAGGGAAGGATGGTGACCGCCTTCACGCCTCACTCCGCTGGCGGCCGTACAGCAGGAGGATCGCGAGGATCACCACGCCGTAGACGATGTCGCGGGCGTAGTCGGGCGCGCTCTTTGCGAGCAGCACGCTCACCAGCGTCGTCAGCACGATCGCGCCCGCCACGGTGCCGAGGTAGTGCCCCCGTCCGCCGAGGATGTAGGTCCCCCCGATCACCACCGCCGCGATCGACTGGAACAGGTAGGGGTCGCCCATGCCGAGCGTGGCGCTGCCCCCGAACCCGACGAGCGCGATGCCGGTCAGCGCGGCGAACATGCCACTCAACGCGTACAGGGCCACGGTGACGAGCTTCACGTTGACGCCGGCCAGGAAGGAGACCCGTCCGGAGTTGCCCACCGCGTAGATCCGGCGCCCGAATGTGGTGAACGAGAGGACGAACGTGACCAGGATGATCACCCCCAGCCAGATCAGCAGGCTCGTGTCGATTCCGAGCGTCTTGCCGGTCATCAGGTTCACCAGCGAGGTGGGGGCGGGCTTCAGGCACCCGCCGCAGGAGAGACCATGGGTGACCCCGAGCGAGAGCCCCTCCATGATCCCGTTCATCCCGAGTGTCATCACCACCGCCGGGACACCGAGCAAGGCGATGCCGAGCCCGTTGACGATCCCGCACGCCAGCCCGAGCAACAGCGCCAGCACGATGCCGATCACCAGCTGCCCGTTCGACCCGTTTGACTGCGAGACGAGCACGATCGCCGCGGCGTTCAGCACCCACGGCACGGACAGGTCGATGCCCCCGACGAGGATCACGAACGTCTGGCCGGCGGCGACCAGCCCCACGAACGACGACACCTGGAGGATCTGCTGGATCCCGCTGGCGCTCGCAAAGCCCGGCTTGAGGATCTCGCCGAGCACGAACAGGCCAACCGCCGCGAGATACGCGTAGAGGATCTTGCGCCGGTCGGGGTTGAGCGCCGTGCGCAGCGCCCCGGCCCGGCGAGTCGATTCCGCGGTCGAGCTCATCGGCGCCTCAGCGGGAAGGGGGCGTTGTCAGCGGTAAAGCTCATCGGCGCCTCACCAGAACGCGGCCGAGAAGGATGCTGGCGCCGACGGCGAGCACGAGGAACAGGCCCTGATAGAAGGGCTGGAACAGCGGGTCGATGTTCGCGAAGAACAGAACGTCCACGAGCAGGGTGAGGACGAACGCGCCGCAGATCGCCCCGACGGCACTGCCCCGGCCTCCGAACAGCGACACGCCGCCCACCACCACCGCGGCGATCGACGCCAGCGTGAACACGTCGCCGCCCGTGGCGTCGCCGCCCGTCGTCGTGGTGGCCAGCGCGATCCCGGCGCCGGCGGCCATCACGCCCGAGAGCACGTACACGAGGACCTTCGTTTGCAGGACCGGAACGGTGTTCGCGCGGGCAGCGCTCTCGTCGTTACCGACCGCGAAGATGTTCACTCCCAGCCTGCTGCGGCGCACCGCAGACCATGCCAAGCCGAGAAAGATCACGAACACCAGCGCGCTGGGGGCGTTCGGGTTGAGGAAGAAGCTGGTGTAACCCCCCGCGACGTGGCCGCCCGGAGAGGGCAGGATCCACAGCGCCACCCCCTGGAAGATCGACAGCGTGCCCAGGGTGACGAGGATCGGCTGAAGCCGGCCGAACGCCACGAGCAACCCGTTCAGCAGGCCGCCGGCGGCCCCGATCAGCAGGATGACCCCCGTCCACAGCACCTCGGTGCCGAGCCCGCCGTGGAGCTTCAGGGCGGCCAGGCTGTTGCTGACGTCCATCATGCCGCCCACAGAGAGGTCGATCCCCCGGGTCAGGATCACGAAAGTCTGGCCGACCGCGGCCAGCGAGAGGGGCATCGCGTGATCGATGATCGAAGCCGCCTCGAACGATCCCGGGAAAGAGCCGATCGAGACGACGTACAGGACCACGTAGATCACCAGCATCGCGACGAGCAGCGCCACCGCCACCACGAGCGGAGCGTTCTGTGCCAGGAGCTGCTCGCGACGATCGGCCAGCGAGGCGCCCGGGCGGCCCAGCTCGCCGGGGGCGACGACGCGCTCAAGCATGAGCTTCCTCCCTAAACGAAGCGGCGATGATGTCCTCTGAGGAGATGTCCGGCCCCTCGAGCTCCTGAGCGATGGCGCCCTCGCGAAGGACCAGCACCCGGTGGCAGAGGTGGGCGACCTCGTCGGTGTCCGAGGAGTAGAACAGGATCGCCCGACCATCCCGGGCCAGGTCCAGGACCAACGCGTAGATGTCCTGCTTGGTGGCGACGTCGACGCCTCGGGTCACGTCGTAGAGCAGGAGGATCTGCGAGTCGGCCAGCAGCCAGCGGCCGAGCAGGACCTTCTGCTGATTGCCGCCGCTCAGCGTCTCCACCGGCTGCCCGGGCCGCCGCGCCTCGATGTGAAGCCGGTCGATCATGCCTTCGGCGGTGCTGCGCTCCGCGGCGTGCCGGAGCACGCCTCCGGCCGCGAGCCGGTGCAGGATCGGCAGGGTCAGGTTCTCACGGACCGACATCGGCAGCAGCAGGCCTTCCGCCTTGCGATCCTGCGGGATGAACGCGATGCCCTTGGCGATCGCTTCGCGGGGGCTGTGCAGGCGCGCGTGCTTGCCGCGGATCTCGATCTCACCCGAGGCGGGCGCCAGCCCGAAGAGCGCGTGGAAGAGCTCGCGCTGACCCTGGCCCTCCAGGCCCCCGATTCCCACGACCTCGCCGGTCCGTAAGGAGAGCGACACGCCGTTCAGGCCGGGTCCGGTCAGGTCGTGGGCCTCGAGCACGAGATCGCCCTCGGCCTCCTCCTCGGGCTCGGCATGGGCGGTCGAGACTTGGCGGCCGGTCATCAGCCTGACCGCTTCCTCCTCGGAGAGCCGCTCGTGGGTGCCGACGTCGCTCCCGTTGCGAAACACCGTGATGCGATCGGTCAGCTCGGTGACCTCGCTCCAGCGGTGAGAGGTGAAGACCACGCAGGTGCCGGCGTCGCGCAGCTCACGGACCAGACCGAACAGCCAGTCGACCTCGCGCCGGGCCAGCGCCGAGGTCGGCTCATCGAGGATCAGCACCGACGGCTTGCGCATCACCGCGCCGACGATCTCCACGAGCTGCTGCTGGGCGAGCGGCAGGTTCTCCACAAGCTCGCCGGCGTCGACGGACTCGATCCCGTGCTCGGCCAACAGCTCCATCGCGCGAGCGGGCAGCTCGCGCCGGCGGATGATCTTCGCGCGACCGCGTGGCTCGCGCCCCAGCAGCAGATTCTCCGCCACGGTCATCCGCGGCAGCAGGGTGAGCTCCTGGAACACGGTGGCCACTCCGCGGCGCAGCGCATCCTCCGGGGAGCGCAGCCGCACCCCCTCGCCGCCGATCCGGATTTCTCCTTCGTCGGGCCGGATCACGCCGGCGAGTGCCTTGATCATCGTGCTCTTTCCCGCCCCGTTCTCGCCGACCAGGGCGTGGACCTCCCCGGCGGCGGCGCGGAAGGTCGCGTCCTCGAGCGCGACCACGCCGCCGTAGGCCTTGTGGACGCCGGTGCCCTCGATCGCGGTGTCGCGGTGCTCGTTCATGCCGGTGCCCTCGATCGCGCTGTCGCGGTGCTCGTTCGTGCCGGTGCCCTCGATCGCGCTGTCGCGGTGCTCGTTCATGCGGGCGGGAGGCGGACGTCGATGGTGTCGCGCGCCGGCTTGCCGGTGACCACCTCGGACAGGCGGACGTCGACGAGATGGGCGGACGTGGTGTCGGTGAACGGGGTGAAGAACGAGTCCTGGAGCTGGGGGAACACGGTCTGCCCGGTCTTGACGGTCGCTGTGCTCGCGGTGGGGTACGGGATCGTCAGGCTCTTGCGGGGATACTGGTGGCGCAGGATCCGGCGCGCCAGCTCGAGCGCGATCAGCACCAGGTAGGTGGGCTGGCCGATCGAGAACGCGGGCAGCTTCTTGCCGGTCTTGGCGCCGCTCATGAACTCCCGAAAGCCGTTCTCCGATTCGCCGGCCGTGGGAGGCAGCGGGCGCCCCGCCGCCTTGAAGGCCTTGAGGATCCCGTCCGTCCCGCCCTGCGCCCAGATGCCGTCGATCTTGGGCAGGGAAGGCAGCACGGCGGCCGTGTTGCGCTGGGCAACGGCCGAGTCCCACATGCCCGAGAACTTGTTGACCACCTTGATCCCCGGATAGTGCGAGAAGACCGACATCCCGCCGGCGGTCCGCTGCGTGTCGACGAACGTGCCCGGCACGCCCGTGACCATGATGATGTTCCCCTTGCCGTGGAGCTCGCGCACCAGCCATGCGGCGAGGTCGCGGCCGAACTTGAACTGGTTGGTGTTGACCTGGAGCGCGCCGGGAGCGGTGACGATGTTGTCGAACGAGATGACCAGGATCCCCCGTTCGATCGCCTGGCTGACCACCCCGTTCAGCCCGGTGGGGGAAGCGGAGTCGATCAGGATCGCGTCGACCCCGGCGGAGATCAGGTTGGAAAGCTGCTGGGCCTGGTCGGACATGTCGTTCTCGGAGTTGAAGACCTGGCCGAAGACCTGCGTGCGGTAGGGATCCATCGCCAGGGCGGCGCGGTAGGTGTTCTCCATCTCCAGGCGCCAGGTGTTGCCGATGAACGAGTTCGCCAGAGGAATCTTCAGCTTCCCCTTCACCCGCGAGCCGGCGGCGCCGTTGCAGCCGGCCAGGCCGAGGACGCTCATCCCGGCCATCGCCCGGGTGGCGGCGCCGATGAAGCGCCTGCGGGTCAGCACTACGCCTGGGGGCCGGTGCATCCCTACCTCCATCATCGCTTGTTGTTCCCGAGCCGTGTGGGGGACAAACTGGGGGGCGCGGCATAATTTCCCGCTTCGTCACCCGACCCCAGGACGGCACGATGGCCGACCGCGTGACCGTGGCAATCGCCGTACCTCTCGAGCAGGAGCTGGTTGATGCGATCGGCGCCGCGGATCGTCGCGTCGAGCTGCTTCACCATCCGGATCTGCTGCCGCCCACCCGCTATCCGAACGATCATCGCGGGGTCGACGGCTTCCGCCGGAGCGCCCAGGACGAGCGTCGCTGGCAGCAGATGATCCGCCGGGCGGAGGTGTTGTTCGGGATTCCGGGCGACTCTCCGCGGGGCCTGGCAGAAGCGATCCGCAGCGCGCCTGGGCTGCGCTGGATCCAGGCCACCGCCGCCGGCGCCGGCGAGCAGGTCGGCGCGGCGGACCTGTCTGGCGATGAGCTCGCGCGGGTGACCGTGACCAGCGCCGCCGGCGTTCACGCGGTGCCGCTGGCGGAGTTCTGTCTGCTCGGCCTGCTGGCGTTCACCAAGGACCTGCCCCGCCTGCTCGACGACCAGCACGCTCGCCGCTGGGAGCACTACCCGACACAGGAGCTGCGCGAACGGACGCTGCTGGTCGTCGGCCTGGGCCAGATCGGCGCGGAGGTCGCGCGGCTCGCGGGCGCGTTCGGGATGCGGGTGCTCGCGCTCAACCGCAGCGGCGCCAGCGACTGCACCCACGTTCAGCAGACCGGCCCGATCGAGGACCTGTCCGCATGGCTCCCCCGCGCCGACGCGGTGGTGATCTCACTGCCCCTGACCGACGAGACCCGAGGACTGATCGACGCGAGGGCGATCGCCACGATGAAGCCGGGCGCGATCGTCGTCAACGTCGGCCGCGGCGGGGTGGTCGACGAGCCGGCGCTGATCGGAGCGCTGCGGGACCACAGGCTGGGCGGGGCCGCGCTCGACGTGTACGCCAGCGAGCCGCTGGATGCCGACAGCCCCCTCTGGGACATGCCCAATGTGCTTCTCAGTCCCCACACCGCGGCGCTGTCGCTGCACGAGAACGAGCGCATCGCCGCGCTGTTCATCGAGAACCTGCGCCGCTACCTGCGAGGGGACGAGCTGCTCAACCGGGTCGACCCCGGGTTGCTCTACTGATCCGTTCGCGATGCCCGGATAGCGGCGCGCCCCGATGTCCGGGGTCGCAATGCGCGCCATGCCCGGGACAGCGACGCGCGATGCCCGGATAGTGACGCGCTCAGCAGAGCGCGATCGGGCGCACCATCGAGCCCGTGGCCCCGCGGATCGAGAGGGGGAGACAGATGAAGCAGAACTCGTACCGGCGGTCACGGGCGAGCTCCTCGCAGTTGACCATCTCGATGATGAAGATCCCGCGCTCCACCAGCAGCGCGATGTGGACGGGGTGCGGATTGCCGGGGACGGTCGAGGGCAGCACCTCGAGCGCCTCGGTGTCGCCGGCGACCGCCACCACGCCCTGCTCGGCAAGCCACAGCGCCGCGTCGCGGTCGATGCCGGCCTGCTCATGGCCCGCGATGAACTCGGCATCGGGCCAGCCGGCAAGGTATCCGGTCCGGACCGCCGCCACGTCGCCGGGGCGCAGCTCCAGACCCTCCCGTTGAAGGATCTCCTGGAGCTCGCTTGGACCGATCGATTCGTGTGCGCCGAGGGCGTCGACGCCGCGGGCACCGGCCACGTCGATCAGGACGCCGCGCGTGATCAGCGGCGGGATCTCGGTGGCATCGCCGCGCAGCGGCCCGAAGTCCCCCAGGTCCCGCTCCGACGAGCCGCCTCCGAACCACCGGTGTTCGGTACCGCAGGTGATGTGGGAGAGGGCATCGATGTGGGTGCCCGAGTGGACCGTGCCCATCACCATCTCGCTGTGCCAGTGGAAGTTGACCGTGTTCTCCCCGAGCCAGTCCTGGTCCCCCTGGTTGTCGATTCCGCGTGGCGTGCGGTATGACAGGACCTGAAACGGCGGGTGCGCCGGGAACAACGGCATCCCCGGAAAGCGCCCGCAGTCGAGGTCATACACGCGACCCTGCCGGGCCAGCCCGAGGGCGGCGAGCACGTCGTTCGAGCTCAGGTTCCGAGCGGGAACCGGCGTCGACTCGGCTGCGAGGCTCGATCCCTCCACCTGGCTTGGCGTACCCGGAAAAACGATGACCGAAAACGCGGCGCAGCGGGTACCCATCTGCAAGTGGAGGATTGCCGGATAACCGGAATCGACGTGCGCGACGTGCGCTTTCCGACCTCGCGCACGCTGGCCGGCTCGGACGCCATGAACCTCGCGCCCGACTACTCGGCGGCCTACGTGATCCTGGAGACCGACACGAACCTCAGCGGGTACGGGATGACGTTCACCACCGGCCGCGGGACCGAGGTGGTGGTGGTGGCGATCCACGCGCTCGCGCACCTGGTCAAGGACCGGCGGATCGCCGACGTGGCCGCCGACCCCCGCGGCTTCTGGCGCAGCCTCAGCAACGAGCCCCACTTGCGCTGGATCGGCCCGGAGAAAGGGGTCATCCACCTGGCCACAGCGGCGCTGGTGAACGCGGTCTGGGACCTGTGGGCCCGAGCCGAGGGCAAGCCCCTGTGGAAGCTCGTGGCGGACATGAGCCCGGCGCAGCTGGTCGACTGCGTCGACTTCCGCTACATGACCGATGTGCTGACGCCGGAGGCGGCCGTCGAGCTGCTCGAGGCGCGGGCCGATGGGAAGAGCGAGCGCGAGGAGCAGATGCGCCGCGAGGGATTTCCGGCCTACGCCACCTCGGTCGGCTGGCTCGGGTTCAGCGACGAGGAGGTCCGTCGTCGCGCTCGGGCGGCCGTGGAGCAGGGCTGGACGCACGTGAAGATGAAGGTCGGCGGCAACCCGGAGGACGACGCTCGGCGGGCGGAGATGATCCGCGAGGAGATCGGACCCGAGCGCTTCTTGATGATGGATGCCAACCAGGTGTGGGAGGTGGATGAGGCGATCGCGGCCACGCGTCGGCTCGCCGAGTTCGACCCCTGGTGGATGGAGGAGCCCACCAGCCCCGACGACATCCTCGGACACGCCCGGATTGCGCGCGAGGTCTCACCGATCCGGATCGCCACGGGCGAGCATTGCCACAACCGCACGATGTTCAAGCAGTTCATGCAAGCCCAGGCGCTGGACGTCTGCCAGCTCGATTCCTGCAGGCTGGGGGGCGTCAACGAGGTGCTGGCGGTGCTGCTGCTGGCGGCGCGGTTTGGGATCCCGGTCTGTCCGCACGCCGGCGGCGTGGGGCTCTCGGAATACGTCCAGCACCTGTCGCTGATCGACTACATCGCGGTGGGAGGCGATCTCACCGACCGCGTGCTCGAGTACGTCGACGAGCTGCACGAGCACTTCGTCGAACCGGTGGAGGTTCGCGAGGGCCGCTACGTGGCTCCGCTTCGCCCCGGCTACAGCATCGAGATGTTGCCCGAGTCGCTCGCGGAGTACGCCTTTCCGGACGGCGCCGCGTGGAGGGAGCGCGACCATGGTTGAGCCGCTTGCCGGCGCGCGGCTGCTGCGCGTGCGCGACGGCGCCGGCCACGTCCACGTCGGTGTGATCCGCGACGGCGAGCTGAGCGTGCTCGCCACGGACGACGTCGTGGAGACGCTCCAGCGCGGTGAGCTGGCCGAAGTGGTCGAGCGGATCACGCTCCCCGACGCCGAGACCTGCGCGCTGCCGCAGCCGTGGCGCCTGCTGGTGCCGGTGGTGGCGCCCGAGACCTGGGCGGCGGGAGTCACCTACGAGCGCAGCCGTTCCGCGCGCATGCACGAAAGCAAGGTGATCGACGTCTACGAGCTGGTGTACGAGGACGAGCGCCCGGAGCTGTTTCTCAAGGACGCCGGGGGACGCCGCACCGTGGGGCCGGGCGAGCCGATCGCGGCGCGCTCCGACGCTTCGTGGACGGTGCCCGAGCCCGAGCTCGCCGTGGTGCTCGGCCCGGGAGCGCCGCTGGCGGTGACGATCGGCAACGACGTGTCCTCGCGGGACATCGAGGGCGCCAACCCGCTTTATCTGCCGCAGGCCAAGATCTACGGGCGGGCGTGCGCGCTAGGCCCGGCGCTGCTCGTGCCCGAGAGCTGGGACGCGCCGTTTGAGATCGAGTGCCGGATTCTCGACAGCGACGGGCAGCCGGTGTTCTCCGAGCAGACTTCGACAGCCGGCATGCGCCGCTCGATCGGCGAGCTGATCGCCTATCTGTTTCGCGACAACCCGGTACCGACGGGTAGCGTGTTGCTGACCGGCACCGGTCTGGTGCCGCCCGACGATGTCGGGCTAATGCCTGGACAGTCGGTTGAGATTCGGATCCCGGGGATCGGCGTGTTGCGAAATCCGGTCGCCCCGCCGGCGGGATCAACCGAGCCAGAGGAGGACCAAGAACATGTCTGAAACTCTTACCGAGCGCCCTGAGGCCAACTTCATCGCCGGCAAGTGGACCGCCAGTCGCGGCGGCAACACCTATGAGCGGCGCAACCCGTGGCGACCTTCGGAGGTGGTGGGCGAATTCCCCAGCTCCAACGCGCAGGACGTCGACGCCGCGGTGCGGGCGGCGGAGGCCGCGTATCCCGCGTGGTCGTCGCTGCCGGCCGCGGGGCGGGGGGCGATCCTCGCTCGCGCGGCTGCCGCGATCGAGGAACGAGTCGAGGAGATGGCCCAGGACATGACGCGCGAGATGGGCAAGCCGCTGCGCGAGGCTCGCCTGGAGGCGGCCCGGGCGGCGATGATCTTTCGCTTCTTCTCGGGCGAGGGCTGGCGGCCGCTGGGACAGGTGTTCGAGCAATCCGCCACCGGCTCCACGGTCTACACGCGGAGGCGACCACTGGGGGTCGTCGGATTGATCACCCCGTGGAACTTCCCCGCCGCGATCCCCGCGTGGAAGACGGCCCCGGCGCTCGCCTACGGCAACACCGTCGTGCTGAAGCTCGCTCAGGACTCGCCGCTGACCGGCATGCACCTGGCCCGAGCGCTCGAGCAGGCCGAGCTTCCCGAGGGCGTGCTGAACGTCGTGATCGGTCGCGGTTCGGAGGTCGGAGAGCCGCTGGTCACGGACCCGCGGGTGCGTGCGATCTCGTTCACCGGCTCGGTGCCCGTGGGGCACGGCGTCCGCGACCAGGCCGCCAACGCCGGCAAGCGCGTGCAGCTCGAGCTGGGCGGTCACAACCCGCTGATCGTCGCCGCCGACGCCAAGCTCGACGCCGCCGTCGAGGCAACCTTTGTCGGCGCGTTCTGGTCGGCCGGCCAGAAGTGCACGGCGACGCGCCGCATCTATGTCGAGGACCGGGTGTACGAGGAATTCCGCGACCGGCTGCGCGAGCGCATCGGTCAGGGCAAGGTCGGCGATCCGGCAGACCCCGAGACCGAGGTCGGTCCGCTGGTCAACGAGAGCCAATTCGAAGACGTCCTCGCCGGCATCGCCCGCGGGCGTGACGAGGGCGGCACCGTGCTCGCCGGCGGCGATCGGGCCGACGGGGAGGCCTACCTGATCCCGCCGACCCTGTTCGAGAACGTCGCTGACGACGCGTTTTTGTCCTGCGAGGAGGTGTTCGGTCCGGTGACCTCGCTGTATCGCTTCGGCACCCTCGACGAGGCGATCGAACGCGCCAACTCCGTGCGCTTCGGGCTCTCGGCGTCCGTGTTCACGACCAGCCTGGCGACCGCCCAGCGTTGCGTCGACGAGCTCCGGGCGGGGATCCTCCACGTCAACTCGCAGACCGCCGGCGCCGATGTCCACGTGCCCTTCGGCGGCACGAAGGCCTCCGGCTACGGGCCGCACGAGCAGGGACGCGCCGCAATGGAGTTCTACACCGAAGAGATCACCGTCTATCAGGACGTCTGACCGAACCAGTTGCCGCTGATCCGTCGCGCCACCCTACCCGGTACCCTACATGGGGTGCGAAAGACGAGTGTGTACCTGACAGAACGGGAGTCCGCGCGACTCGCGGAGCTCGCCCGCTCCGAGGGACGTTCTCAGGCGGAGATCATTCGGGAAGCGATTAGCGCATACGTCCCCGCCGGCCGAGACGGAGGGGACTTCGCTCTGGCCGCCGGCTTCCCCCGGATCGATGATGATCCCCGCCCGATCTCCGAGATCCCGGAGGACGAGCTCCTCGGCGGCTTCGGCAGGTGACGCTCGTCATCGACGCAGCGCCGCTCGTCGCACTGGCCGACGAGCGCGAGCCGCGGCGTGAGGAGATCCTCGAGCTTCTGCGCGCGGAGCGGGGCAGGCTCTTCATCCCGGCTCCGGTGACCGCCGAAATCGACTACCTGCTCGGCCGCCGCTTCGGGCCTCCAGCGCGGCGCGCGTTCCTCGACGATCTTGCGGCGCGCCGCTACGAGAGTCCCGGCCTGGACGCGCGCGACTACGCGGCCGCGCTCGAGCTGGATCGGCGCTACGCGGACCTGGATCTCGGCTTGGCGGATCTTGCGGTCGCCGTGCTCGCTCGCAAGCTCGGAACCCGCCGCCTCTTGACCTTTGACGTGCGGCACTTCCGCGCCGTCCGTCCGCTCCAGGGCGGGACCTTCAGGTTGCTGCCGGCCGATCGTTGAGACCGCGCGCCAGGGGTAACCGCTACGTAAGTCGCAGTTGACCCATCCATTCGCTGTGAAGATCGTCGAGCAGCTCGTCCAGCAGCGACTCCTCGTGGATCCCGGCGCTCGCATCGACAGAGCGCCACGGCCGTGCACCGGCACGCTTCAACACTCGCGTGGCGATCGCGGCTCCGGCGGCATCGCCGTCGGCGTGGACGAGGATCTCCATGCCGGCGGCCTCGGCGGCGTCGAGGATCGCGGCAACCGCCGTGTTCGGCCATCCCGCCGTGCAGGTCATGGGCGGACAGCGGGAGCCGAGCGCGTTGGCGGCGGCGGCGACGATCGAAGGGTTCTCGCAAACGAACAGCGCCTCGCCGGTCAGCCGCGGCGGCTCGGCGCGCAGCTCGGCGAGTGTCAGCACCAGCGGCCGTCCGGCGCGGGCGGCGGCGCGCAGCCGGCCGGCCAGGTAGCCGCGCGCGAGCCGGTGCGGCCGCAATCCGAGCGTCAACACCGTGCACGACAGCTCGTCGCAGCTGACGCCGACCCGCGCCCACACGGCCCGCCACTCGTCGGCCGACTCGGGCTCCCGCGGCGGTGCGTGCTCGAGCGCGAACAGGGCCGCGGTGACGAGCCGGCCGAGCGGGCGCGCGCGATCCAGCGCGTGGGCATCACCGCCGGCATGCGAGGCGGCCAGCGCGGCGAGCGGCTGACCTTCGGACGGGAGCACCGCCAGCACATCGAGCGCCTGCAGCACCAGCGCAGCCCGTTCCGGCGTGCTCCCACCGAAGCGGATGCGGGCATGCTCCAGCCACGTCGCGAGCTCTGGGCGGTGCGCCTGGGGGTGGCGGAGCACTCGCGCCCATGCCGCTTCCCGGGCCGCGGCAGCGGCGGCGCGCTCGGCGCGGCGGTTGCCGAGCGGCCCGTCGATCGCGACCAGCGCTTGCTCCAGCGACACGGCCAGCCGCGACTCGCGCAGCCGGGCGTCCAGCCGCGGCAGCTTGATCCGCGCTTCGCCGCCGGGCGCGAACGGGCGCTGTGGCGTGAGCAGCCCGTTCAGCGTGTGCGCCTCGTCGGGCGAGAGCACCGGCAGCTGCAGCGTCCCATAGGGCCCGGCGTTGCGCTCGAACCGCTCGCGCGCGGCGAACAGCAGCCGTCGCAGGCCGGGCCGTTGGAGGTAGGCGACCGTCTCCGGGCTCACCGTCGTTGCCGCCACCGCCTGGGAGCTCATGCGGCCTCGGAGACCTCCACTCGCCGTCGGCCGTCCCAGCGGAAATGCGCGGTCGCGACGCCTGGGATCCCCGGCTCCCGGTGCAGGTGGTAGATCCCCAGCGCCGACAACTCCGGATAACAGCCCCAGAGCTCGTGGGAGGTGAGCACGAAGTCGAGGTCAAAGCGCTCGAGCAGGCCGAGCAGCTGTGCACGCATGCGCTCGTCGATCCCCGCGAACGCCTCGTCGAGCAGGATCATCCGCGGGCAACCGGGATCGGCGGATGCGAACTGCGCGGCCGCCGCGGCGAACAGCGGCAGGTGCAGAGCGACCGCCTTCTCGCCACCCGAGCCCTGCTGGTGACGGCGGCGGGTGAGCACCTCGCGCCGGCCGTCCTTGAGCTGGATCACCTGGAACTCGTGCCACTCGCGGTAGTCGAGCGCGGCCATCACGTGCTCGGTGCTCGAACCCTGCGCGAGCGAGTGGCGCGCATCCTCGATGCGCCGGCGCAGGAACTCGACCAGCCGCGCCCGGGCGTCGTCGGTCAACAGCGCGACCTCCCGGCGCAGCAGCCCGACCGTCTCGCGCAGGCCCGGCTCGTCGTGCTCGCGCGGACGCCAATCGAGCTGGATCCTCATCCCGGAGCTGGTCGTGCACTCTGTCAGCGCCGCGTTCATGCTCGCCACGAGCGCCCCGGCGCCGTCGACGCGCTCGCGCAGCGCGTCCGCCAGCCCGCCGACCAAGAACGACTCGAACAGCCGCCGGTCCTCCTCGGCGATCGTCCGCTCGCGCGCCTCGAGCTCGCCTTCCAGCCAGCGCCCGAGCTCGCCGATCGGGTGGCTGCGCCCACCGTGGCGGACCTGGACCAGCGTCAGCTCCGCGTCGTCGGTCACGCGCTCGCGGCTGACCTGGAAGTCGGCGCTGGCCGACAAGCGGTGGCGGAGCTCGTCGGCCTCGTGATCGACGTCGGCGAGCAACGTCTCAAACCCGCGCCGCGTCGCCAGCGCCTCACGGGAGACCCCTCGCAGGGCCGCGAGCGTGCGCTCGAGCGGCCAGCTGCCGGCGCCGGCGTGATCGGTCGGGGCGTCGTCGTCGAGCGCGAGCGACCAGGCCCCAAGCCGGCCCAGGCTCGCGACACGCGCATGCTTGCAAGCGACGTCGCGCTCGGCCTCGGCCAGCGCCGCCGCAGCGTGCTCGCGGTCACGCTCGGCAGCGGCCGCTCGCGAGGCCGCCGCGACATCCTGCTCGTGCGTCTCTTGCAGGCCCCGCTCGGCGCTCGTCACCTCCGCCGCCAGCGCCGCCAGCCGCGCGCGCAGCTGCTCGACGCCGGCGCCGATGGCGGCGGCCGCCTCCCGGTGCGCGCCGCCCCGCGCGCTGGCCTCGTGCTCGCAGCCGCGGGCACGCTCTCGAGCTCCCGTGAGCACGCCCCCGGCGCGCCGCGCCTGCTCCCGCGCGGCGACCGCCGAGCGCCGGAGCTCGCGGCGAAGGCGCTCGGCGCCGATCAGCTCGCCGGTCGCGGCGCGGTAGGAGGCGAGCGCATCGCGGATCCCGGCGAGCGCGGCGTCGTCGTCGGGACCGGGCAGGCGATGCTCGCGCGCGTACGCGAGCCCCCGCTCCCGCGCAGCCGTCAGCTCCATGGCCCGTGCCGTCATCGTCTCCTGCTCGCCGGCGGTCGCCGCCGACGCGCGCTGCTCCTCGGCACGCGCGCGATCGAGCTGTACGTACGCGCGCAGGGCCGGCGCGTCGTCCGGCAGCCGACGAAGCTCCTCGCGCAGGCCCGCAATCGCCTGGTCCAATTCGGTCGCCTGTGCCTCGAGCGTGCGGTCGCGCTCGTTGACCGCCGCGAGCTCCCGCGCCAGCTCGGCGAGCCGGCGCGCACGGTTGGACGCGCGGGCGGCGGCGCCGATGTAGCGCGCCGCCTGCACCGGGTGGCGGCCGTGGAGCGGGCCGAGCGCGAAGCTGCCGTCGAAGCCGACCGCCGCCCGCTCACCCGGGGCAACCGCGCCGTCGGTGGCCACGCCAACGCGTGCGAGCACGCCCGCCACCACCGCGGCCGCGACCGGTCCATCTGGCACCGTGACGAGCGCCTGCACGAGCGTCGGCCCCGCCCCCGCCGCGGCCTCCGCAGCCTCGGCCGCGCCCGCGTCGGCGCCGCCGGGCGGCGCCGGGACGAGCATCGCGTCGTCGGCATCAAGCACCGCGCCGTCGGGCATCACCCAGGCATCGAGCAGTCCCGCCCCTTCGAGCGCGCCCTCGAGGCCGGCGCGCCGCTCCTCGGCGAGCCCGTCGGCGAAGTCGACCAGCGCCCACAGCGGCGCTCCGGGACGCCCCTCGCGGTCGGCCGTGCGGAACGGCAGGACTTCGGGGATCGGATCTTCGTGAGCAGACAGGCGGGCGTGCTCGGCGTCGAGCGGCTCGCGCTCGGCGGCCAGCGCCGCGCGCGCCGCCGCGACCGCGGCGAGCCGTTCTCGCAGCCGCTGTTCGGCGGTGCCGGCCCGGTCGCGCGCCAGCTCGCGAGCCGCCGGCGCGCCGGGCTCGCCGGCGCGCGCGATCAGGGCCGTGACCTCATCGGCAAACGCGTCGTCCACCGGCAGCTGCCGCAGCCCGGCGAGCCAGGCTTCGAGCGCTTCCAGCAGCTGGCCGCGCACCAGCTCCAGGCGCTCGGCTGCCGCGGCCCGCTCGGCTTGGCGCTCTCGCTGGCGCGCCTCGGCGTCCTCAAAGCGCGAGCGCGCGGCGCGAAACTCATGGTCGGCAAGCCCCAGCGCCCACGCCAGCTCCGCCATCGCCGAGATCTCGTCAGCGCGGGCCGCCGCGAGCTGCTCGAGCAGCGACTTGACCGCGGCCAGGTCACGATCGTCCCCGACGAGCTCCTCGACCGCCGCCTCGTGGGCGACGACGCCGGTGCGCTCGGCGCCGGCGGCGCACGCTTGCAGCAGCGTCTCCACCATCGTCAGCTGCTCGGCGAGGACGGCGTCGGCGCGGTCGGCCGCTGCCTGCAGCTCGCGCTCCTCTGCCTCGGCCCGGCCGAGCTCGGCGGCGGCGAGCGCGGCTGCCGCCTGAGCGCCCTCGGCGAGCCGGCGCAGCTCATCGAGCCGCTCGGCCGCTCGCCATTGCTCCGATGACTGCAGCTCGCGCTCGGCGGCACGCGCGGCGGCCAGCGCGGACTCGAGCTCCTGCCGGCGCGCTGCGAGGGCGGCTCGTAGCTCGCCGGCCGTGCGGACCGCCTCGCGCGCCTGGGCCAGCGTCTCCGCGTGCTGGTCTCGGGCGCGGACGGCCGTGACCAGGAAGCGCCCCCGCTCCCGCAGCGCGGCCCGAGCCCAGTCGCGGTAGGTTCCCGCGAACGCGGCGACGGCCGCGCGCACCTCGCGGAGCTCGGCCGACTCGGCGCGCAGCCGGTCGAGCTGGTCGAGCCGGGTGGATACGCGCAACACGGCGTCGCGGTCGAGCTCGGGCAGCGCCTCCGTCAGCCGGGCCGACAGCTCCTGCGGGTCCAGCGTCTGTGAGAGCTGCGGTTTTCGCAGCGAGAGCAGCAGCCGGACGATCGCCTCGTAGCGATCCTGATCGACGTCGAATAAAAGCGCATTGACCCGCTCCCGGTAGGCCGAGGCCGAATCGATCAGCTCGCCGGCCAGCCCCGCGAACGCGGCTCGGCCGATGGGGTGGTGGTCCTGGGTCAAAAACGCGTTGATCCCGATCCGCGGACCGAGCAGCTCGTCCCCCGGCGGCTGCTGCGCGGCAAGCAGCGCGAACCACGAGTGGACCCCGGTCTCGCCCTTGTTCGCGCGCGCCATCAGCACCAACGTGAGAAACTGCTGCACGCCCTGCTCGTCGACGCGGTGAAGCTCCAGCCAGGAGAACCCGGTCGCCGGCGCGTGTGACTCGTCGTCGCCGATCAGGTTCCAGCGCATCGACCGGCCGCGGCCGCCGAACGGGTCGAGGCGCTCGGCGCGCAGCTCGCCGTCGAGCAGCAGCGGCAACAGCAGCTCCAGCGCCTTGGACTTGCCGCTGCCATTCGGGCCGCGCAGCAGCAGGCGGCCGCGCTCGAACTCGAACGTCTCGTCCTCGTACTCGTAGAGCCCGATCAGGCCGGCGCGGTGCAGGCGAAAGCGCGCGGGCCGTTCCGTCGTAGCGGGGTGCAGGATGGTGACACTCATGTTGGCTCCTTCGTGCGCAGCGTTGGCCGGGCGAAGCGCGCGATCGCCGGCAGCACGCGCACCTGCGCGGGCTGCTCGCGCACGATCAACCGGTGGGCCTCGAGCAGCGCCACCGCGGCTCGGTCGAGCTCGGACCCGGCATCGATCCGCAGCCGCTCCCGCAGCTCGGCCAGCAGCGCGTCGAGCTCGCTGCGGGGCAGCGGGTTTCGCCCGGCCTCGTAGGCGGCGCTGCGCAGGCGCTCGCATGCCAGCAGCGCCAGCAGGCTCTCGGTCGAGCGGGTCGGAAAGCGCACGTCGGACAGGCGCCGGGCAGCGTCGATCAGCGCCGACCCCTCCGCGCGCCGCTCCGCCTGCAGGCCGGTGATCGCCTCGAGCTCGGGCTCGAGGCGGTGCCGCTGCGAGCGGTAGCTGTCCTGCTCGGCAGGGGCGAGCTCGTCCACGTAGAGGACAGGCTCCTCGACGAGGGTTCGCGCGATCCGGTGACGGCGCCGCGCGCGCTCGCCGTCGTCGCTGGCGGGGTACTCCTCGGCCAGCAGCTGCTCGACCCGCTCGATCCCGGTCAGCGCCAGCGGCGTCGCCTTGAGGTCGCCGAGCCGCGCGTGCTCGATGTCGAACAACGCCTCCTCGAGCGCCTCGTCGCGCGCGACGAAGGCGGCGCGCGACCCGTCGCGCTGGCGCAGTACGCCCAAGCGGCACAGCAGCTCGAGCACGTCGGCGAACGACTTGCGCTCGTCGCGGCGCTCGAAGTCAACGCGCAGCCCAAGCTCGGCGCCGAGCGTCGTGGCCTCGACGGCGAGGCCGCCGATCAGCGCCTGCGAGCGGCCGTGATGCGCCTCGAGCACGGCCAGCGCCAGCGCCAGCAGCACATAGTGGCGGCGCCCGAACGGCGACCAGCCGTCCTCCGGCCCGGGACGGGCCGAGCCCGGTCTGATCCTTGCCGGCCGGTCACCGTAGGGTCGGCGGGGTCGCTTGTACAGGCGCGCGTTGTCGCCGCGGATCGCCAGCCGGTACCCCAGAAGGTGCGCAAAGCGGTCGGTCAGCCACTCGCCGTGCCGGCGCACCAGCGTGAAGGCGTCGGGGTCTTCCTCGGCGGTCAGCAGCGGGCGCATCAGCAGCGCCGTCGCCGCGTGCTCGCGCTCGCTGGTCGCGCGGTCGTCCGGCGCGCTCAGCATGCGACCACCTCGATCTCGTAGTTGGGCGCGGCGAGCGTGCCCTCCGGGGTGGCGATCTCGACCAGCCGCCCGGGGTCCGGCGCCGGGCGCAGCTCGAGCCGGACCAGCCCGTCCTGGGATTCGGCCCGGCGGGTGCCGGCGGGGTCGGCGGCGGCGTTGAGCGCACGGCCGAGCCAGCGCAGCAAATGGCGGAACTCGAGCGCGTCGAGCCGTCCGAGCTGATCGAGCCGCAGCGGTCCGGCGCCGGCAAACCGCCGCTGCGCCCTGCCCAGCTCGGCTCGCTCGCGCGCGCGACGGGCGGCGAGCGCCTGGCGGGCCATCGTGTGGTCGGGCAGCTCCGACGCGCGGCCGGCCCCGGGCGGCCGCGAGCCGGGGCGATACAGCGTTGTCTCGACGGGGGCGGGGACGGCCTGCCACCACGACACCGTGGAGGGGTGCAGCTCCGGGTCGGCCTCGGGCACCGAGAAGTGACGGGGCTGGTAGAGGCCGAACACCGCCGCGTACAGCGCGTGGCAGTCGCCCACCGTCGCGGCGCGGTCGAACAACAGCGCCAGCGCGCGGTACTCGGCGGCGCGGTCGACGCGCCGCGAGCGCCGGTCGATCAGCCGTTGCGCGGACTGGATGATCCATTCGATCGCGCCACCGAGCGCGTGGTCGAGCTCGTGCCACGGCGGCGCCTCGCCGGTGCGCCCGCGGAACCAGCGCCGCACCCCGTGCCACTCCTCCGCGAGGCGCTCGCCGCGCCGTGCCGCGACCTCCTGGTCGCTCAGCCCCCATACCGGCGGCTCGTCGCTCTCGGCGGCGATCGCGACGACGCGCGCGAGACCGACCACTTCGACGCGGTCGATCGCGGAGCTGAACTGGGGGTCGAGCCGGCGTAGCTCGGCCCGAAACCCCTGCAGGTGGTCGATCACGCGGCGCTTGTAGCGCTCGAATGGCTCGAGCTCCACGGCCTGCTCATCGGCCATCACGGCGCCCAGCTCGCGCATGAAATCGCCGGTGTCGGACCGCAACCGTTCGAGCTTGGCGGCGACGTCGTTGAACAGCGCGACGAGTTTTCCGGGCCGGGGATTGGTGCGCTCGGCCTCGACGGCGAGCGCGATCAGCGAGTCGAGCAGCTCGGGCAGCTGCGAGCGCTCGAGCGCGCCGATCCGCTCCGACAGACGGTCGACCGCGAGCGCCGCCCGCTCGGCGATCTCGCCGTCGGCAGTGATGTCGTAGGTGAAACGCTTGCGCTTGAACTCGCGGGTGGAGGAGGCCCGCGAGCTGTCCTGGTAACGGTCGACGGCGCCCCAGCCGCACAGTGCCTCGAGGTCGCGCTCGAGCGCCTCGGGCGTGTCGTAGCGGACCGAGAAGCGCTCCCACAGCCGAGTGGCAAGCTGCGCGGGCGCCATCCGCAGCCCGAAGTGGCGCTTGTTGGCGAGCAGGACGCCCATCAGCTGGCGGTAGCGGTGAGTGCTCTCCGTGTCCAGGTAGGCGAACGCGCGCACTCGGCCGCCGGGCTGCGGCGCCTCCGTGCCTGCCTCGGCGAGCGCCGGCGTCGCCTGTTCGAGCGGCGGATCCTGCTGGCTGCGGGCAGGCTCGGTTGCCATCGAGACGACATCCTGAACTGCGGGTCGGACGGAACCGGTGCGACAAATTCGTCACGGCTTTCGTCACGCCGGGGGCCGTCGTGGTGACCGAATGCCGTCCGGTCTATGGTCTACCTTCCGTCACGCGATGCAAGCCGCGGTCCGCGTAGCCAACGACGAGCTCTCGACCGTCCGCGAGGCGATGCGGGAACTCAACCGGATCATCGACGCGCTCGAGCGCGGGGAGCTCGAGAAGGTGGTGCTCACGCAGCGCAACCGGATGCGCGCCGTGGTCGTGTCGCTGGAGCGCTTCTCGGAGCTGGAGCGCCAAGCGGCGGCATAGGAGTTGTGCCTGTCGGCGTCGGATACCCGAAACCGGATTGGGCTCCGGGGCGCGCT
Organism: uncultured Solirubrobacterales bacterium; assembly: GCA_963723675.1. Taxonomy (GTDB): domain Bacteria; phylum Actinomycetota; class Thermoleophilia; order Solirubrobacterales; family Solirubrobacteraceae; genus Palsa-465. The sequence continues at coordinate 26,951 of CAVRRW010000007.1, forward strand.
ACGTCCGAGCGGTCCCTATTACAGCGCGGCCAGCGCCAACGGCACCACCCGCTCGGCGCCCGCGCGCCGCAGCTGACCGCCGACCATCGCCAGCGTCCAGCCGGAGCTCCGCCGATCGTCGAGCAGGACTCCCACACCGGGCGGCGGCTTGCCGACGACGCGAAACGCCCCCCGCACGTTGGCGGCCTGCTGCGCCGCGTTGGCCATCTCGCGCTGGGGCGGGCGCTCGCATGTCCGCGCCACGAGCGCCACGCACGGTACCCCGAGCTGCGCCGCCACCCGCTCACCGAGCCGCAGGAGAACGCCGTCAAGCGACACCGACGGGACGATCGTCAGCCAGTTCACGCCCTCGGTCTGCGAACGCACCAGGTCCGCCAGCGCCGCCACCACCTCGTCATCGAACTCGCCGCCGCGCAGGCCCCGCTGCACCGCCGGCCACCAGCCGCCGTCGCCAAAACGCGCCAGTGCCCATCCGGGCTCCACCCGGACATCGTCGGGGATCTTGCGCATCACGCCCGCCGCGTCGGGCGCCATCTTCTTGACCTCGAGCTCCAGCGGCGTCGAACGCAGATGCCGTCCGGCCGCCTCCACCAGCACGGGATCGGGCGGCGTTCCGTAGCGACGCCCGTCGCAGACCGAGCAGCGCCCGCAGTCACGCGGCTCCGGATCGTCGAGCTCCTCCTGCAGCGCGCGCATCAGGCAGCGGCCATCCGATCCGAATGCCGCCATCGCCGCTTGCTCGGCGCGCCGCAGCGCGGTGACCTGTGCGTAGCGCTCGGAGTCATAGCTCCACCGGGCCCCGGGCGCCAGCCTCCACCTCGATCCCGACCGCGTGACCGCCCCCTCCACGTCGAGGATCTTCAGCATCGCCTCGATCCTGCCCATCCCGAGGTTCACCACCGCCATCAGCTCCCGCGTGGTCCGCCCCTGATCGCCGGCCGCCTCGAGCTCTGACAGGACCGCCATCACCCGCTCCCGCTCCGGGAACGCCTGCTCGATGAAGAAGTCCTGGATGCTGCGGTCCTCGCCGCCTCGCAGGAGAACGATCTCGGCATCCGAAACGCCCCGTCCGGCGCGGCCGATCTGCTGGTAGTAGGAGATGACCGAGCCCGGCGCCTGGTAATGGACGACGAAGGTCAGGTCGGCCTTGTCATAGCCCATTCCCAGCGCGCTGGTGGCGACGACCGCCTTGACCTCGTTGCGCAACAGCAGCTCCTCGGTGGCGATCCGATCCTCGGTCTCCTGCTCGCCGCTGTATGCCACCGCCGTGATCCCGCGCGCGCAGAGGAAGGCGGCGACCTGCTCGGCGTCGCGCTTGGTCAGCGTGTACACGATCCCCGATCCCGGCAGTGCAGGAAGGTTCTCGGCCAGCCAGGCGAGGCGCTGCGCCGGCCGGGGAAGGTCCAGCACCTCGAGGCGCAGGCTCGCTCGCGCCAGCGGACCGCGGTACGGGCGCAGCGGCTCGCCGTCGCGCGCGTCGAGCTGCTCGACGACGTCTGCGACCACGCGGTCGTTGGCGGTGGCGGTCGTGCCGAGCACCGCGACGCCCGGCGCGAGCGCGTCGAGCATGTCCCTGACTCGGCGGTAGTCGGGGCGGAAGTCGTGCCCCCAGTCGGAGATGCAGTGGGCCTCGTCGATCACGAGCAGGCCGATCGAGGCGGCGAACAGCGGCAGCATCTCCTCGCGAAAGCGAGGGTTGTTGAGCCGCTCGGGGCTGATCAGCAGCAGGTCGACCGTGTCCGCGGCCAAACGATCGCGGACCGTGTCCCACTCCTCGCGATTGGTGCTGTTGATCGTGTGCGCGCGCAGCCCGAGGCGCTCGGCGGCGGCGATCTGGTTGCGCATCAGCGCCAGCAGCGGGCTGACGATCAACGTCGGGCCGGCGCCCTCCTCGCGCAGCAGCGCGGTGGCGACGAAGTACACCGCCGACTTTCCCCACCCGGTCCGCTGCACGCACAGCACGCGCGCCCGGTCGACGACCACGTCGCCGATCGCCTCGAGCTGCCCTGGGCGAAACCCCGCGGCCGGCTCGCCGGTGAGCGTGCGCAGGCGCTTCAGGGCCTGCACGGAAAATGTTTCAGAGGCTGCGGTCAACACTCCTACAGAGTCGCAGGCGCACCGGAGGGCCACCCCCGCTTAAGCAAACCCGCTGGTCCACCCCGCGGCGCCAGCGTTCCCGGCAAGCCTATTCGCAGGCGAGTCCGTCCTTGTCGCGGTCGAGGTGCGGGTTTGCGTTGTAGTCGGGGGTGCCGCGTCGTAGGGGCGCAAGGCCGGCGGCCCGTACGGCGGCGCAGTTGGCGAACACGCGGCCGTGGCCTGAGCCCGTCCTGGGCGGCGTCGGCGCCTGATGACGCCGTGGCGTCGGGGCTTGCGCGCGCGCCGCGGGGGCGGGGACCGCCGGCACCGGCAGAACGCCGCCCTGGGGGAGCTTCTCGCCCGGACAGGGGCCGAGCACGCGCGCCATCGCGTCGTGCTCTGCCCGGGTAACCCACGCCTGATACCTGCGCTTGACGGCGATCTGGCGGGCGACGTACGCACAGCGAAAGCGCTTGTTTGGCGGGAGCCAGGTGGCGGCGTCACCATCGCCCTTGGCACGGTTGGCCTCGGCCGCCACGGCCAACAGGTTCAGCGGGTCGTTGGCAAACGCCACACGCCGGCTGGCCGACCACTGTTGAGCGCCCTTCTGCCAGGCGTCCCCCAGCGCCACGACATGATCGATGTCGACCTCGGACGCGCCGCCGCGAACAAACCTGACCGTCTCCGCGGTGTAGGGGTCGTCCAGAAGCCCGGTCTGCACGCGGCACCCGCCGCCGGGGACAAAGGTCTTGCTAGTCAGATCGCGGGCCAGGATTCGATCGCGCGTGTCACACCCCGCCACGCTCGCCCAACCGCCGCCGAACTGCTCGCGGCTGTAGCCGGTCTTGGGCGCGCGACCCTTGACCGGCAAGTCCGCCAGCGCCGCGAGCGCCGTGCCCGCTCCCGCAGACGGGGAGCGTCCGGGCGGGGTCGCAGTCGGTTTCGGCGCCGTGCTCGTGGTGGTGTTTGTGGACGCGGTGACGGTGCGGTTGGGCTCGGTCCCGGGCCCGGCATCGGTGGGTTTCGCGCCAGGCCCGGTATCTGTTCGTGTAGCCGCGGACGGAGGTGTCTCGGCGGCGCTGGGCGTATTGGGTTTGTTGTCGGCCGGCACGATCGCGGCAATCACGATCAGTACGGTCAGTACGGCGACGAGGCCAATCGCCCACTGCATCCAGGCCCTGAGGGATCTGTACCGGCCCCACACTCGACTCACGCGGTGCCCTGCGCGCCACCCCGGGTTTCGGCGTCTGCGCCCCACAGTCGCTCTCGCAGACCGGAAGCCCGCGCCACCGGCCGCGCGATCGCGGCCCGGATCGTCGCCTCCGTGCCCACCAGGATCACGCGCCGGCGGGCCCGCGTGACTGCGGTGTAGAGCAGCTGCCTGGTGAGGATTCGCGAGGTCTCCGGCGGCAACACGATCGCGGCCGTGTCGAACTGCGAGCCCTGGCTCTTGTGGATGGTCATCGCGTACACCGTCTCGACGGCCGTCAGCCGTGAGGGGGTGAACCTCAGAAGCTCGCCGCCGCGTTCGAACACCGCGCTTGCGAACTCAGGACTTGTTTGTACTACCACGCCGGTGTCGCCGTTGTAGAGCCGCAGCTCGTAGTCGTTCTCGGTGACCAGCAGCGGGCGGCCGACGTATGCCTCCTCGCCGGCGGAGAAGTCCGCCACGGCCGCCGCCAGCCAGCCCTCGATCCGCGACGTCCACACGGCCACGCCGTGCGGTCCGCGCCGGTGGGCGCACAACAGCCGAAAGCCGCCGAGGGCCCCGATCGCCTCCTCGGCCGCGCCGGCGCGCGCGGCGAGAACGACCCTCGCAGCGGCGTCGACCGCATCACGGCGGACCGGCGCCAGCGTCCGGTCAACCCCCGGGTCGGTCGCGTCGACCGGAATCCAGGTGACCTCCTCGGGCGCGCCGGCGACCGCCTCCACCGCCGCGTCGGCATCTCCGCGCCGGATCGCCGCCGCGACCGCCGCGATCCCGCCGCCAAAGCGGTGCACCCGGTCCAGGACGACGATCCCGTCGCTGACGCTCACCCCCGCAGGCGGCTCGTCGGCGGGGACCGGATCCCCCGTGACCGCGGCGAGCAATCCACGCGCCGAGGCGGTCATCCGCAGCCCGCCGGCGACCGGCCCCACGATGTCGGCGAGCACGACTCCGGCCTCGATCGAGGCAAGCTGGCCCGGGTCGCCGACGAGGATCAAGCGAGCATCGGGACGAACCGCCTCGAGCAGCCTCGCCATCAGCGACAGCGAGACCATCGAGGTCTCATCGACGATCACGGCGTCGTGGGGGAGGCGGTCGCCACGGTGGTGCCGGAAGCGGCTGTGGCTGGCGGGGAGCCACCCGAGCAGGCGGTGCAGCGTCGAAGCCCTCAGCGCGAGCAGCTGTGCCCGGACCAGCGGTGCGACGTCGAGGAGGGCGGCTTCGCCGTGCACGGCCTCCTGCAGCCGTGCGGCGGCCTTGCCCGTCGGGGCGGCGAGCGCGACCAGCGGCGGCGAGACTCCCTGGGCCGCGGCCTGCTCGGAGAGCAGCGCCGCGATCCGGGCCACCGTCGTGGTCTTCCCGGTGCCGGGGCCGCCGGCGATCACCGCGAAGTTGCGCAGCACCGCCGCGCCGGCGCCGGCCCGCTGGCTGCGGTCGGACTGGCCCCCGACCAGCCTGGCCAATCCCTCCGCGAGCAGCTCCCCATCGACGGCCGGCGGGAGGCGGCCGGCGAACGTCGCGAGGTCCGCCGCGACCTGGCGCTCCTCGCGCCAGTAGCGGTCGAGATACAGCCGGCTTTCGATCAGGCGAAGTGGGCGATCCAGGTCGGAGGAATGCTCGCCGAACGCGACGAGCGGGCTCTCCGCGGTCCGGGCGATCCATGGTCCGGGCGCGGGCCAGGACAGCCCCGAGAGGTCGACCGGCTCATCGCTCTCCACCGCCGCGGTGTCGCGAACCGTCCCCAGGTCGGCGAACACGTGGCCGAGCCGCGGACCCCTGACCGCCAGCGCCACCGCCAGGCGCACCGACTCGTCGTGCTCGCCGCCGAGCTCGGCCAGGCGAAGCGAAACGTGCACGTCGGCGGGGGAGAGCAGGCCGGCGGCATTGAACTCGCGGAGCAGACCGTCGGCGCGCCGGACCCGGCGGACGTCGAACGGATCCAGCTGTGCGATGGACTCCGCCCCGCTCACCTCGCGCCTTCCTCGTCGACCCCGCTCACCTCGCGCCTTCCTCGTCGACCAGATCGCTCAGCCGCTCCACCAGCGCGCTCGGTGGCCGCCAGGCGAAAACCCCGTAGCGCATCCCATCCGCGAGCGGGGTCTCCGGGCCGGTCATTCCGCGCAGGAACAGGTAGAGCACGCCGGCGAGGTTGCGTCCCGCGTCGTAGGCGGGCAGGCGCCAGCGCAGGTAGCGGTGAAGGGCGACCGTGTACAGCAGCGCCTGCAGGCCGTAGTGCGAGTGCAGCATCTCCGCCGTCAGCGCCGCGGGTCGGTAGTGGCCGGAGGCGAGCTCCTCGCCGGGCGGTCCCAGCCAGTTGGTCTTGTAGTCGACGATCGCAAACCGCGGGATCCCGTCGGCCCCTGGCAGACGCAGCACCAGGTCGATGCTGCCGGTCAGATACCCCCGCAGCTCCTGGCGCAGCAACGGGTCATCGAGCCGTGAGGCATACCCGGCGAGGGGATCATCGCACGGCAGGTGCTCCCGCAAAAGGCCTCCGATCGCCCTGGTCGCAAGCGACCGCCCCCGTGGCCGATCGCCGCCCACCAAAGGCAGCTCGAACTCGAGCTCGTCCAGACGGTCCGCAGGGCTCAGCTCGCGCAAGCGGAAGTCGCCAAGCAGCGGGCCGAGCGGGGTCTCGATCGCGGCCCGCAGACCGGTCAGCACCTGGCGCGCGTCGCCGATCTCGACCGGCCGCCACGCCCGTACGTCCTCGACGCGCTGGGCGAGCTCGGCCTCCAGATCCATCGCCGCAAAGTCGGTCCGCTGCAGCACGCGGTGCACGAACGTGCCGACCTCGACCCCGACCGGCATCGTCGCCAGCGCCAACGCCGAGCCCGGTTGGGCGGGCTCGAACGGCGCGACGGCGGCCCCGGGAGGCGCGACGGCAGCCCCGGGAGGCGCGACGGCGGCCTCCGGAGGCGAGGACGGCTCGTCGACGATCGCCTCCTCCTCGGGCTCGCTGGCCACGCGCGGGTCATAGGCCGCGCCGGCGATGTCGCTGTATGACGTCCGCCGCCACCGCAGGTCCAGGCATCGCTCGAACCGCGCCACGCCGAGCTCGACCGGCTCGGCGGGCAACCCCTGCCAGCTGGTGGGCAGCCCCAGCGTCGAGCGCTCGACGCTGACGCAGCCGGGCGCCTCGCCCGCAAGCTCCTCGAGTCGCTCGACGATCGCGGCGTCGCTCGGCTTGACGGAGCCATACGCCGCGACGTTGCCCCGCTCGTCGCGCGCGAACAGGAGCCGGCCGAGCGGGGAGTTGTGACTGTCAAACGAGGGCGCCCACCAGATCACCGCCTGGTGCTTTGCCCGCGTGAGCGCCACGTAGGCCAGTCGGAGCTCCTCGCCGCGCGCCTCGTCGCAGTACTGGCGCTGATGGCGCGCGAACTCGGGGCCGTCCAGGCCGACGTCGATCGTCCGCCGGTTGTCCACCTCGGGGTCGTGGAAGGAGATCGGCTCGGGATTGCGGGCGATGTAGCCCGGCTCCCACAGATACGGGCAGTAGACGATCGGGAACTCGAGCCCCTTGCTGCGGTGGATCGTCAGCACCTGGACCGCCTCGGCGTCTGACTCGAGCCGGCGGCTCTGCTCCTCGTCGGCGCTCTCGCGGTCGGCCGCCGCGATCCGCCGGCGCAGCCAGGAAGTCAACGCCGTGGTGCCGAGCTGCTCTCTGATCGCCGCGGCATGCAGCAGCTGCCCGACGTGGCGCAGGTCGGTCATCCGGCGCTCCCCTTCGAGCTCTGACAGCACCCGTGCCGGCAGTCCCTCGCCAATCGTGATCGCCTCCGACAGGGCCGCGACGCCCTTGCCGCGTAGCACCCGCGCCCACTGGTGAAGGCGCTTGTGGAGCTGTTCTGAATCGGCCTCGCCGGCACCGGCCACACGTTCGGCGCTCCAGCCGAGGAACGGCGTCAGCGCGGCGGCGTGAGCACGCGTGGACGACGTTGGTTGCTCGACCGCCTCGAGCAGGCGCAGCCAGTCGCGCGCTGCGCCCGTGGCGAACACGCTGCCGGCGCCGTTGATCACGGCCGGTATCCGCGCGGCGTCGAGCGCGTCGCGGACGATCGCGGCGGTGCGGTGGGTCCGCACCAGCACCGCGACGTGCCCCGGTCGGAGCGGTTTGCGCTCACCCGGCGCCCCCTGCCCGTCTCGCACCTCCAGCTGGGCATCCGAGGCGAGGAGCGCGACCAGGTCGGCGGCCAGATCGCGGGCGATGTGCTGGTGCGCAGAGGGCTTGGTGACGAATCCTCCGGGGGTGCGCCGGATCGCGGGCTCGGCGCGATGGAGCACGCGGACGCGCAGCGGCGCGTCGACCGGAGCGCCCAGGAGCCGCGATGCCCGATTGCCCGGGGCCGCCTGCACCTGGCGATAGACGATTCCCGGATGGCCGAGCCGCGCGCCGGCGAACAGCGCGTCGTAGGCGTCGATCAGCCCCTGATCGCTGCGTCTGTTGACGGTCAGCGTGGCGCGCACGTCGGCCGCCTCGGCGGCATCGAGGTAGGCATAGACGTCGGCGCCTCGAAACGCGTAGATCGCCTGCTTGGGATCGGCGATCAGCACCAGGGTCACGCCCGCGCCGGCGAACCCCCGCCGCAGGATCTCCCACTGGACCGGATCGGTGTCCTGGAACTCGTCGACCAGCACCAGCCCGTAGCGGTCGCGCAGCCGGGCCGCGGCCTGGGCCCCGTTGGACCCCTCCAGCGTCCCGGCCAGCCGCGTGAGCAGGTCGTCGTAGGTCATGATCGCCAGCCGGCGCTTGCGTCGCTCGAGCTCCTCGCGGGCCGCGAGCGCGAGCCGGCGTCGCATCGCCGGGGTGCTCTCGGACGCGGCGCCACGCGGCTGCACGGGCACGGTCGGGTTGTCGACCGCGATCCGGGCGATCTTCATCGCCTCGTCGCGATCCAGCAGCGGTTCGTCGTGGCGGTGAAAGCGGCGCACATAGAGGTCGTCGACGACCTCGTCGAGGAGGTCGCCGATGTCCTCGACGAAGGCGATGTCGGGTTCGAGGTCTCCGATCGTCCCCAGCTCGCCCAGCACCTCGAGGCAGAAGCCGTGGGTGGTCGCGATCGTCGCCGCGTCGAAGTCGGCGAGCGCCCGCTCCAGCCGGGCGCGACGCAGCGAGACCTGATCCCGCGAACCGGTGGCCAGCAGCGCCACGACCTCGTCCCCGAGGTGTTCGTACGCGCCCGCGAGCACACGGGCCAGCGCACGCTCGGTGCTGGTGAGCCGTTCGCGGACGCGGTCGCGAAGCTCGCCCGTCGCCATCCGCGTGAACGTGACGAGCAACAGCCGGTGAAGCGGCGTTCCCTCGGCGACGTAGCGGGCGGCGAGCGCGGCGATCGTGAACGTCTTGCCGGTGCCGGCGCTCGCCTCGAGCACGGTGATCCCGGACGGCAGGGGTCCGCACACTTCAAACTGCATCGCGTCGGTCCGGGTGGTCATCGTTCGAGGACCACTTCGAGCGCCAGCAGCGGGTCCCACAGGCGCCGCGAGAGCCTGCCGAAGCGGGTCGTCTCGGACATCTCCCAGCCCTCTCCGTGCTCATCGGCTCGGGGCGCCGGCCCAAGCAGCGTCTCCAGCCGGCAGACCCCGCCGTAGACGAGCTGATGCTCGGGCAGCGCGTCCTCCCCGTAGCGCCTGAAGGCCGACTCCCAGGCCTCGCGGGCGGCGGCGAGCGCGTCACCGCCGGCGCGGCCGGCCTGGGCGTAGGCGGCCGAGGTCGAGCAGGCCAGCGGCAGTGGCTCGCGCATGCCGCGGTCATAGAGATCGACGAACGCCCCGAGGTGCCCGAGCGCGAGCTCGCGGCGGTCACCGGCGTCGGCGGCGAGTGGCGGGATGCGGATCACGGTTACCCCCGAGCCCGAGCGCGCCCGGCCCACCGTCGCCGCCTCGAAGGGCTCCTCCGGGTGCGCGGCGGTGAGCGCCAGCAGCCTGACCCAGGCCGCCAACCGGTGGCCCGCCCTCACCCTCGAGAACGTGACGGCGCGGAGCACGTTGCCGCAGACGTTCGCGACGGTCCCGCTGACTGGGCGGCCGTCCGGAAGGGTGAGATTGACCTCGACCGACCCTGGTTGCTCGCCGAGCGCGCGGGCCTGCGCCGCGAGCCGCTCGACCACCGGCCACAGCCCGCGCACGACCGGGACGCCGAGCCTGCCAGGGGGGAGCGTGCCCCGCGCGATTTCGGCACGCACGCTGGCCCGCCGCTCGGCGCCCGACAGCGCCCCGTCGAGCAGTCTCTGCCCGACGCCCCACCTGGCGAGGCCGTCCAGCGCCACCGGCAGCGCGTCCTCGACGTCGTCGTTGTAGTCGCTGGCGGCGATCCCCAACCGCCGGCGCAGGAACGTTCGCACCGGTCGCTCGGCGAAGCCGACGAGGTTCTCGAGCTCGAGCGACGCCGCCGCGAGATCGGGCAGCGGCGATCGCAAGAACGGCCCGGGGGCCTCGCGATGCCCGGTCAGGGCACGGGCGCCGTCAAGCGCGACCCGGTCAAAACTCCATGGGCCGGGAGGCGTGACCCCGCCGGCGGCGAAGTTGCGCGGGGCAAACGGCTGCAGGGGATGGTGGGCCACCACCCGCTCGCGGGCCGAACCGGTCGGCGCCCGCACGGTGTCTTCGACGACGTCGAGCAGCTCGGCGACCGGCACCGCCGGCGGGCGCGGGAGGTTGGTTCGCTCGTCGTTGCCGGTGTAGGTGACGATCAGGTGATCCTCGGCGGCCAGCAGCGCATCGAGCAGCATCTGCCGGTCCTCGCTGCGAGGGTCGCGGTCGCCGACGTGCGGCTCGGCGAGGATCAGGTCGTCGCCGTCGCGCGGCGTCCTGCGAGGAAACTCGCCGTCGTCGAGCCCGAGCACGCAGATCACGCGGTGGGGCACCGAGCGCATCGGCACGAGCGTGCAGATCGTCAGATGGCCGGTGCGGAAGTTCGCGCGGGTGGGTCGCCCCCGGAGGCGGTCGGCGAGCAACGCGCGCAGTTCCGGGAGCGCGATCTCGATCTGATCCGCGGCCCCCGACGTGGTCGCCTCCCCGACCACGTCTGCGAGCAGACGGAGCAGTTGGCTGCGCTGCCAGGATTCTCGCTCGGCGGTGAGCGTGAGCGCGGCGCACGCATCGGAGAGCGCCTGCCCCCAGGCGCCGATCGTCTTCCGGCCCCCCAGCGCGTCGAGCGATGACCGGACGCGGTCGACGAACTCCGCGAAGCGTCCCGCGAGCTCGATCGCGGAGCTCTCGACGTCGTCGAGCGGCAGCACGCCGCTGAACAGGCGCTGGTCCTCCTCGCTCATCGCGGCCCCGAGCAGGATCCGGTTGAGGCCGGCGTGCCAGGTGCCGGCGTCGACCGTGTCGAGCTTGAAAGGCCCACGATGGGCCGCGTCGAGCCCCCAGTGGATCCCGCTCGCCTTCACCCAGTCCTGGACGCGGGCGAGCTCCTCGTCGTCGAAGCCGAATCGGCGCCGCACGGGCTCGCGGCCGGCGAGATCGAGCAGCTGCGAGGCGGTCACCCGCTGCCCGGCCAGCTCGAGCAGCCGTGCGAGCACCGCGAGCACCGCGTTTGTCTGGCGCAGGGAGCGGTCGGCGAGGCGGACCCGGAGGTCGACGGGGCGCGGGCCGGCGGGAATCGCTTCCGGCTCGTCCTGCTCGTACACCTCGCCGGCGCCGAACGTGGCCTGGATCAGCGGCGCGAACACCTCGATGTCGGGGCACATGACGATGACGTCACGGGGCTCGAGCCCGCTGTCTTGTGCGAGCAGGTGCAGGATCGTGTCCCGTGCGACCTCGACCTGGCGTGCGCGGCCGTGGCAGGCATGCACCTGCAGACTGTTGTCATCCGGGTCCAGCGGCGCTCTCGGGTCGGGATCGCAGGGTAACGGCGGTCCCGGAGGTGATCGGTCGTTGACGATGTCGGCCTGGATGCGCCCGAGCAGGGTTGTGGCGCGATGCTCGACGGGGTGGTGATGGTCGATCTGGTCGCCGCCGGCGCACACCACGAGCTGCAGCTCGCGGGAGTCTCGCCCCCAGGAGGCCAGCAGTCGATTCACCGGCACCCTTGCCGTGCGATCCTCGTGCCGGGTGATGATCCCCCGGCCGGGCGGGCTCGCCTCGGCGACCGCCTCCCACAGGGCCGGCGAGGGATGCAGCAGGAACAGATGCACGTCGCGAGCGGCGGCGAGCGCGCCGAACACCCGCAGATAGCTCGCGGGCAGGCGGGTCAGCCCGAACAGCGAGATGCGGGGCGGCACCTCGATCAGGCGGGGCTGGTCTGCGAGACGGGCGGACGCGTCGCTCAGTCGCTCGGCGCGGCTGGGCTGCCCGATGCGGGCGCGGAGCTCGCGCCACAGCCGTGCCTGCCAGCGACCCCCGCCGTTCAGGGGCCCGCCGGCGCCGTCGGTGTCCTCGCCGCGGGCCCAGGCGAGCACCATCTCGGGTCGGTGCACGCCGTAGTGGTCGTAGAGATCGGCGATGTGGCGGACCACGCCGAAGCGCCGGTCGCGCCGATACTCGTCGGAGTCCCCCTGGTCGGTGCCGAGATGCCTGGCGAGGTCGGCGAGCCAAGGTTCGGCCAGATGCTCCTCGACGGCGTGCAGCAACGGCCAGACCGAGCGCTCCGGCTGCCAGGGGTCCGCCTCGGGGTCCAACCCGGTCGCGGCGGCGAGCGCGGTGGCGACGAGCCGGCCGGGGAACGGGAACTCGATGTTGGCGCAGACCCCGTCACGGCGGCCGCGGACGGCGCCGAGGCGGGAGGACATCCGCTGCGTCAGCCAGCGCTCCATCCCGCGAGTGGGAACCGCGATCATCTCCGGCGCCAGGGGGTCCTCGAGCGGCTCGACCAGGATCGTGGCGAGCGCATGGACGAGGCCGTCGGCTCGTTCCGCTCGGTGGACGTGGAGCACGCTGGGTGATAACCCTAGTCGCGACTAGCCGGTTGCCTCCAGGCCGACGCCCGCCCTTCGCCCGCGGCGGCGCGCCCAGAAGTCGGCTTCGGCCTCCCCCAGTGACGTCGCGGCTCGCGCCCCGTGCAGGTACTCCGCAGCGATAGCGCCCCAGTCCGCACCCGCCCGGAGCTGCTCCAAAACGACGGCGACGATGCCGTGCATCCGCCGGATCAGGATCGCTTCCGGCGGCAGCGTGAACTGGTTGACCTGCGTCCTGATCGCGGCCCGCTGCTCGCCGTCTGGCCGCTCCCGGTCGCGGTCCCGGCCTCGACGGGCGGCATCGGGGGAGAAACGCCGCTCTCCCGGCACCGCGTACCACTTGATCGCCACTCGCATCAGCCTCAGCGCAAAGTCGGCGTCGACCGCGTCTGCCCGATCGGCGGGAAGGTATCCCGCCGCGAGCAGCGCCGCCTTCAGCCCCGCCGCATCCCCGTCGCGGACGGCGAGCGCGATCGCCCGCTCGCCGGACATGCGGCCGGCGTCCACATCGCGCAGAAGGCCGAAGTCCAAAAAGCAGACCCGGCCCTCCGGACACAGCAGGTAGTTGCCGGGGTGAGGGTCTCCGAGCGCGATCCTGTCGCGGTAGAGCAGGCCGAAATAGAACCGGAAGACGATCTCTCCGTAGCGGTCGCGCTGGGCCTCCTCGGCCCGGCGCACGGCTTCGAATCGCTCTCCTTCGACGTACTCGGACACCAGCACCCGCCGAGTGGAGAGGCCGGTGTCGACTCGGGGCACGCGGATGAACGGATGTCCGCGCAGCAGCCGCTCGATGCGGCGCTGGTTCTGGGACTCGAGGTCGTAGTCGAGCTCCTCGCCGATCCGTTCGCGCATCTCCACGGCCAGCGCCTTGGCGTCGAGCCCCGGCGCGAGCCGCTTGACGAGCGGCAACAACAGCATCGCGTTGCGCAGGTCGGCCTCGACCGCTTCCGCCACCCCCGGGTACTGGATCTTCACGGCGACGTCGTCGCCATCCACGGTCGTGGCGCGATGAACCTGGCCGATCGAGGCCGCCGCGAACGCACGCTCGTCAAAGTCGGAGAACACGCGCTTCAACGGCCCGCCGAACTCTCGGCGCATGAGCTTCTCGAGGTCGGCGAACGGCACCGGAGGAACGTCGTCGCGAAGCGCGGCGAGACGGCGCTGCAGCTCATCCCGCTCGCTCTCTGGAAGGCCGTCGAACTCGACCATCGAGATCATCTGGCCGACCTTCATCGCGGCGCCGCGCATCTGCCCGAGCGCTTCTACGAGCTGCCGGACGGTCGCGGCGGTGCGCTCGCTCTCGGCGGCCGCGGCCCGCTCCGGCGTCCGCACGCGGTTGGCGGTCCGCATCCCGGCCCACCGCAGCCCCTGCCCCGTCACCAGCCCGCCGACCCGCGCGGTCCGGGAGAGCCGGCCGGCGGGAAGCTTTCCCGCCTCGGGCGGCGGATCTTCGGCCTGGGCGCTCATCGACCGAGCCTAGCGAGACGGCCTGAGCGCTCCCGAACGAGAAGCGGCCCGCCGAGGCGGGCCGCTTGAAACTGCACTGGACGCGTGCGCGTCTAGATCGTCTGGACGTTGGCGGCGCTGGGTCCCTTCGGACCCTGCTCGGCCTCGTAAGAGACCTTCGCGCCCTCGGCGAGCGACCTGAAGCCATCGCCGGCGATCGCGGAGTGGTGGACGAACAGGTCCTTGCTCTGGTCATCGGGCGTGATGAAGCCATAGCCCTTGTCGTCGCTGAACCATTTGACGGTTCCGGTTGCCATGCAAATCCCTCCCGGGAGGTCGTGTGCTGCGAAACGCGGGAGGTGCTAAAGCAACAACTACGAACGCTGGCACTACTTCGCCGAGCAGGATGCCCGGCACGGACACCCAGTGTAGCGCGGCGCGGCGCTGGCCGCCCGAAGCCAACGACGCGTCCACGAGCGCTTTCTCGCTCGTGGACGCATCGACTGGCGCGCCCCTATCGGTGATGCCCCCTACTGCTTCTGCGCCCTACCACTTCCATCTCTTGCCCCCTGCTACCTCGTATCGGCAGCCCGTCGGCAGACCTTTAGCAAAAATCGCCAAGACCTCGATCGGGCGCCCAGGGGCCGAGTTCATGCCGTCCTCACCGGCCTCGCTCAGGCGTTGGCGGTCTCGCGCTCGGCGCTCTTCAGCACCCCGGCGCGGCTCTTGTGGGACCGCTCGTAGGCGGCGACGTCCTTTGCGCGCTGCTCGTCGCTCTCGCCGAGCACCGTTTCGATCTCGGCGGCCGTGAGCTCGTCATAGCCGGGCCACGGCTCCTGGCGCTGCAGCGTGCCGATGCGGCTCAACACAGTGGCGCGGTTGGCATTCTTGCGCTCGTAGGAGTCGACCTTGGCAAGGTCGATCTGCGAGAGCTCCGGGAGCTTGCTCACGATCTCCTCGGCGGTCAGCGAGTCGTAGCGCGGGATCGCGAGATCCTCCTCCGACGCCACGGCACCCTTGACCTGACCCTCGGCCCGGGCGACACCCGGAACCTTGCGCGCCTGCCGGGCGGTGCGCTTGGCGCGCGTCTGCGTCTTGCGCGCCGTCTGCCTGACCTCGCGCGCGACCTCCCGCGTGGCGTCGGCCGCACCGGTCTCGGTGATGTCGTACGAGGGGTCACCCTCGACGTCGGCCCCCACGACCGCGTCGGTCAGCTTGGGGATCTCGCGCAGGATGCGCGCCAGCATCCGCTCCTCGTCGGCGCGGATCGACGCCGCGAGCTTGGCCGTCTGGTCGTCGCGGACCCTGCTCGCGAGGCGCTCCAGAGCGGTGTAGGTCGCGATCTCCAGGGCCTCGGTCGCGCAGGCGTCCTTGGCGTTCTTGAGCACCTTCTCCTCGCCGCCCGACCCGCGCAGCAGGTCGAACGGCGCCTTGGTCAGAGCGATGCTCTGGCCGATCAACGTCTCGGTGAAGCCGACGAGCGCCAGCAGCGGGTTACCGGCCCCCTTGAGCTCGCTGAGGCGCTCCTGGATGCGTCGGGCGTGCCGGCGCGTCTCATCGAGGTGCTTCTCCAATCCGTCGCGATAGGAGCCGCGGGGGGTCATCGCGATCTGGGACTGCAGCACGCTCACCAGGGCGGTCTCGCTGGCGTGTGCTTCCTCGAGGTACTGCACAACCTTCTGTTCTGACTTGCTCATGTAATGCCCTCGATCGTCATTTTCGGGTACGAAAGAGAGCGCGCGGTCAGGACCGACGCGCTCGCCCTCATGTAGGGCCTACCCGCCCAATCGAAACCCATGCAGGGTTCATTGGCCAGGCACAAACGGCAGACGATCGAGGGCTCCCGTGATCTGGAACAGCCGCTGCGCCTGCGGCGAGCCCTTCGTGAGGCAGATCCGCTTGCGTTGCTCCTGGTCGTAAGCGTGCTTGATGAGCACCTGCAAGCCACTGGAGTCGATGAAATCCACGCGGTCGAGGTCAACCACGATCGTGGCCACGTCGGAAGCCTTTGCTCGCGCCAGTTCCTCGTCCAGGCGACTGGCGGTCGAGAGATCGAGCTCGCCCTCGACGACGATAAAGAGCGATACATCGCGCTGGAAGGTCTCGATGTTGAACGAGGCGGTCACTTTGCTTGCGACAGACACCACGAGCGAGTCGGCGCCGCCGTCTAGTTGCCCATTCCCGTGGATCCGCAGAGGCTAGGCCAGCGGGACCCGGGGGCTTGTCCGGAATGTCCGCATACAGACGTACGCGGTCGAACCTGGTGTGGGCCCGCTCGGGAAGGTTCTCGGCTCGGGAAGGTTCTCGGCTCGGGAAGGTTCTCGGCTCGGGAAGGTTCTCGGCTCGGGAAGGTTCTCGGCGCCTCGGCGTCCTCAACAGTAGTTGCCGGCACAAGACCGGCTCGACCGCGTGCGAGCTCGGTCGCGCGCAAGGGAGGTGACACGAGTGAGTGCAGCAGACCCGCGCCCAGGCGTTCGCGCCGGACGATCCCGCCGCCGCAAGCGCCTGTGCTGGAGCGGCGCGCTGGCTGCCGTGGCCGCGGTCACGGCCGTGGCCATACCGACCGCGACGGCGGCGGATCCGGCCGCCGGTCAGTATCAACAGACGAACCTGATCTCGGACATCCCCGGGGTCGCGCGGATCACCGACCCGCATCTCGTCAACCCGTGGGGCCAGGCGGCGAGCCCGACATCGCCGCTCTGGGTGGCCGACAATGGCGCCGACGTCTCCACCCTGTACACCGGAGGCGTGAACGGGACCGGCGGCGTGACCATCCCGCAGATCGTGCCGCTGACCGTGAGCATTCCCGGGGGAGCTCCGACCGGCGTCGTGTTCAACTCGGACACCAACACCAACGATTTCGTCGTCCGTACGGCCCTTGGGAAGGCCTCGGCGAACTTCATCTTCGACTCCGAAGCGGGAATCCTCAGCGCCTGGAGCAGGACCGTGTCCGGCACGACCGCGCAGGCCGTGTTCGCCAATAATCGCTTCGTCTACAAGGGCCTTGCGCTGGCGTCGGTCGGCGGTGACTCATTCCTGTACGCGGCCAACTTCAGCAGGGCTCGGATCGACGTGTTCAACGACCACTTCAAGCGGGTCCGGTTCCCCGGTGCGTTCAAGGACTCGCAGATCCCGGCGGGCTTTGCGCCGTTTGACGTTCAGCTGCTCGGCGGAAAGCTCTATGTCTCCTACGCGATGCAGGACGCGGCAAAGCACGACGACGTCGCCGGTCCCGGCAACGGGTTCGTCGACGTCTATGACACCAGCGGGAACCTGCTGCAGCGGTTGATCGCCCACGGGGACCTCAACTCCCCCTGGGGCCTGGCGCTCGCGCCGGCAAACTTCGGTGCCTTCAGCGGCGACCTGCTCGTCGGCAACTTCGGCGATGGCGCGATCCACGCCTATGACCCCGCGACCGGCGCCCCGAAGGGTCAGCTGACGAATACCGACGGCAACCCGATCGTGATCAACGGGCTGTGGGCGCTGCGGTTCGGCAACGGCACGTTCGGCGCCGCCAACAGCCTCGTGTTCACGGCGGGGATCGCCGACGAGAGTCACGGGCTGCTGGGCGAGATCGCTCCGGCGGCGGCCGGCTAGACGCGCAGGTGTGGTGGGCGCAGGTCTGGGGGCGCAGGTGTGGGGGCGCAGGTGTGGTGGGTCCACGGTTGATCGTGGGCCCATCACACGGCCGGTAGCCATGCCGGGCCACAGCCCACCAGTTCGCAGACCTCGACCGGCTTGTCGGCGCCCTTCACCTCGAACGCTCCGAGCTCGCGCAGCGCGAAGGCCTCGGCGACGAGCGCAGCGGTGCGCGCGGTCAGGTAGATCTGGCCAGGAAGCGCCAGTGCCTCCATCCGCTTGGCCAAGGCCACCGCGTAGCCGTTGGCAGTGTGGTAGCGCTTGTAGCGGCCGCCGATCGTGCCGGTCAGAACGTCGCCCGAGTTGATCCCGATCCGGACCGACAGCTCGAGCCCATGCTCGCTGCTCAGCTCGGCCGCCGGCGCACGGATCGCGTCGCGCAGCCACAGTGCGGCATCGCAGCCTTGGCGCGCGTGGTCGTCGGTGGCGTCGGTGGCTTCGAACACCGCCTCGACACCGTCGCCGGTGAAGTTCGCCACCCACCCTCCGAACCGGTAGACGCTCTCGGACATCAGCTCGAACAGTCCCCCGATCACCGACCACCACGGCTCCAAGTCGATCTCCCGGCTGAGCTGCATCGAACCCGTGACGTCGACGAACATCACGGTCGCGAGCTTGCGTTCGGTGCGCCGGGAGGTGGTGAAGCGCGGGGTCGCATGCCCGTCGTCGTCCGTTACGCCGGCGAACGATTCTGGAACGGTAGGCAGTTGCAGGGTGGTCATCGTGTGAATCAATGTCGAAAATCAGTAATTGATCAAAATTCGTACAAATGGAGTGAAAGCTTGCAACCCCGTACATCACTTTCAGACTCCCTGCTTTGCATCACTCAGACCGTGAGCAAGGCTAGGGAGTCGTCGCGGCACAGCTCCTGTCGCAGCCGGCCGAGCGCTCGCTCCCGCGTCGGACCGATACTTCCGATCGGCATGTCCATGGCGGAGGAGATCTCCTCGTAACTGGGGCGACTGTCGGCCATCAGCAGCCGCAACAGCGTCTGGTCGCTCGGGCGCAGGCGCGCGAAGCTGCTCCAAAGAGCCACGTTGCGCTCCTCGGTCAGCAGCTGCATGTCGGGCGGGGCGTCGTCGCACTCGAGGTCCGGGACGTCATCGCCCATCAGCACCTGTCTGCGGCTGTCCCGGAGGAGGCGCAGACACTCCCGACGAGCGGTCGTCGCGAGCCAGGCCCCCACGCGCGCGGGGTCGTTGAGATCGTCCAGATGCGCCAGCAGTTTCATCCAGGTCGCTTGCGCGACATCGGCGGCGTCCGCGGCGCAGAGCCGATGGGCCTGTGCGATTCCCCAGATCAGGCCGCTGAACTGTCGCACCAGCGCATTCCAGCTGCGCTTCTCGCCCGCTGCCGCGGAGTGAAACATCCGGGCCACCTGGTCGCTACTGGGGCCCTCGGTCGCTGACTGGTTGATTGTGGCGGTCACGTGGTCTCCCTCGTTGTGCGCTTGCTGACGGTTACCGAGGATCAACCGGCCTCGCGCGGAGGACTAGAGCCCCTAGGGGTGAACGCGCGCCTCAATGGGCTGAACGAGGGGTGAAAGAGCGGCGTCAGGGGTGATGGCCGGGGTGATCGGGTCACCCCTGTCGCGCTCAACTGGCCGCCCGAGGAGATTGAGGGAGCAAGGGCATCGTCTGATACGGCGGCATCTCGCGTATCGGTCAGGTCCATTCCCCACTTGCACGGCCGACGTTCTCGGGGTAGCGTGCTCGTCGTGCGATTGCGTCGGGTGCGAACGCGACGCTCGACCGACTCAGGGGTCGGGCGACACTGGATCTACTCCCCGCGGACCGGAGCCGGTCTGCGAAGGGCCGCGCTCTCGGACGAGGAGCGCGAAGCGGATGGTCTCGCCGTGGTCCGCCTGTTCAAGCAAGACATGGGCCGCCTACCCGCGCACGTCCACCTGGGCTTCGCCGAGCGCTTCGAAGTCATCAGCGGCGTGGCGCAGGCGGCGATCGATGGCGACCAATTGCTTCTCTCGGCGAATGGCCGTGTGACGCTGTACGTGCCTCCGGGTGTCCCACACGTCAATCCCTACAACGACCAGCGCGCAGATCTCGAGCTACGCCAATCCTTCCTGCCTGCGACCGAAGGGGCGAGCGCGTATGTCGAGACGCTCGGGGCGCTCCTCGAGGACGGGCGCGACCATGACGGGGAGCTCCCCTGGCCCCTGATCCTTGCGGTGGCTGACGTCACCGGCGAGCGCAGCTACCTCACTCCTGTGGTCCGCCGAGCCCCGCTGGCCACGACGTGGTCGTTCGCGTTGCAACGCAGGGTTATGCATCCCGTCGGCAATGTGCTGGCCGGCGCGGCGGACTACCACGTTCACCTCGGACCCGAGGATGACACCTGGGACCCCGGCCAACCAGGGACTCCTGAAGCTCAGCGCAGCGAGGCTGCGAAATGAGCCGCGCGCCGTAGCCGACCCGGGCGGGGCCCCTTGTCGTTGCGGCGCTCCGCCACAAGCGTGTATGCCTGAAGCCGGTTGCTGTTGAACCCTTGGACGCCGCCCCACAGGAACACGTGGAACATGCGATACACATACTCGCCCCAGCGTTGTGCGATCTCGTCGTGCTTTTCCTCGAGCCGAAACGCCCACGCTCTCATGGTCCGCTCGTAGTCGCGCGTGCCACGTTGCACGTCGACGATCTCAAAGCCGTGGTAGAGGAGCTCCTGGATCATGTCCGCCAGGGCGAGGCACGAGTGCGGGCCCTGCCACGTGTAGCGCCTCGTGAATGCGCTCGCCGCGTATTTCTGCTTGGTCGCCGAGGCATCCAGGTAAAGGCGACCCCCGGGCTTCAGCGCATCCCATACACGCCGACAGAAACGCCCATAGGTCGGGATGTGTTCGATCACCCCAAAGATGACCACGGCGTCGTAGTACTCGCGCCTGCGATGCTCGAGGAGGTCCTCGAGAATCACCTCGCCTCGCTTGGCCTTGATGCGCTCACGAACGTACTTTGCCGAGGGTTCGGAAAGTGTCAGCGAGGTCACATCCACGTTCCTGGATTTGAAGTACTCCGTGAGGCCGCCCCAGCCGGCACCGATGTCCAAGACCCGGTTGTGCTTGCTCCCGCTCAGCCGGAGCGACCGGTCCATGTGCCAGAGCTTTCGGTTCGCTGCTTTTTTCAGCGCGGCCGTGGGGTCGGCGAAGTCTCGGTCTTCGCCGAGGTCGCCGAACATGCACTGTGAATAGAAGTGGTAGTCCTCGTCCAGGAACGTGTGGTAGAAGGCGTCACCGAGGCCGTAGTGGTGCTTGACCGCGCGCGCATTGACGCGCGTCGGGGGTGAGAGCGCGAGCTCGCCCGCGAGACGGAGCGCTTGGCCCACGGAGGTCCCCGAACGCAGCTCATCGCGCACCCCGAAAACCGACATGGCATTGCGTGCCCTGGTCTCTCGGTCCTCGCCGATTACGTCGATGTCGATGTCGCCCCGCACGTATGCGCTGCCCAGCGAGAGCTGGGTGAGGCGGGATCGGAGCAGCCGTTCGTTGCGCACGATCACCCGAAACCGCTGCGAATCGGGCTCGGCGTCCGGGGGCGAGATGCGAATGGGCGGAGCGCTCGGGAGGAAAATCTCGCAGTTGGCCTTGGCCTTTCGCAACGCACGGACCAGCTCGAGGATCCGCGCGTCGTCGGGTGCTCGCCGGCGACTCGTCAGTCGGATCCCTGAGTCAGACGTGGCACTCACGATTTCCCCAGAAACCCCGTGAGCCACGCGCAGGCGCTTCGCGACGGGACGAACAGGTATTCACATCCCCGGACGGTCACAAACGGCTCTGTCGGCGGCTTGAGGATGATGGGCCGATAGCCCGGGATCACCATCGGCGTGCCGTTCCCATCTTCCTCCCACTCCTGGAGCAGGAAGTCCTGCTGTGAGCCCAGCCCGAATGCCTCGCCGCTGTTGATCCAGTTGCGCTGGATGAATTCGAACCCATTCTCGATGCTGGACTGAAAGCACACGAAGGCGAGGCCTTGCCGATCCCGGCGTCGCCTGTCGCCACCTCGGAAATACGGCATCCCGCGCCGGATGATGCGGTGGCGGATCGTCTCCTCTCCCCCACCCGGCAGCGCGTCGCGCGGGTTTGCCCTGCGGGCATGGGCGCCGAGCGGGCAACCAAAGCCGCTGGGATCGTCGGCGTAGAGAAAGTCGTTGGACCGCCGACGGACGCCAGCGACGCCGTCAGGTTCCGGGTGATGCCGGATCGCTGGTGTCCCATTGGCCCAGCGTCCGACGATTTTTGCCCGCAGCTCCTCTTCACCGAGTTCCAATTTCTTCGCCTGATCTTTTACGTACGCCCCAAACACGTCGACGTGCTGGTCAATCTCGCGATAGACCATGAACGTGCTGTTTGGGCCGAGTGGCGCGTAGGAACCTCTCGGGAGGTCTCCGTCCTCGTTTTCGTAACCGAGCAGGAACTCTCCGGTCCGAATCGGCCGCCAACTCCGAGACAGCGGCCTCAGCCCCACGTCCTCGAGCGCGAGGCCGGCCAACCTCCGCATGGCGGGACGCCGCGGATGCGAGCCCGCGTAAACGCCGTCGCCCACGGCGTCGAGGTCGACGCCCTCGATCGCGGGTTGAGAGAGGCCGTCGGCAAATCCGAACCGCTCGCGCCTGGGGGGCGGATCAAGGGCGGCGTCGCCGGACGCGGGCGGCACGCGGATGTCGAGGTGGTCTGAGCGATCGGGTTCGGGGAGGTCCGGCACAAAACGTGCCTCGAGGGTGTGAACCTCTTCCAGCGGCTCCTTGGCGCGCTGGTTGATTTTCTTCAGGGTCTTCCAGCGCTGTTCACGTGCGCTTTCAGAGGTGCCATGGACCGACAGCATCAGGTCGGCGTCGTTGATCGGCAGCATTTCGCGCTTGTCCCAGTGGTCTCCCAGATTGCCTGCCCGGGCCTCTGCTCCCTCACGGAAATCCCCTGGGAGCGCAGCGAGCAGCTCTCGAGGGATGTCGAGTGCAGCGAGACCCTTGTACGTGAACGAGACGTTGACGAACGCGGCGCCTGGCGCGCTGTCGTTGTGCACCGTCGGGGACTTCGCACTGCTTTTCGAGCCGCCGGGCCTGGACGCGTCGCCGAATGTGACCTCGGCCAGCCACTGGGCAACGACCATTCGAGCCTGTGAATGCCTGTTTACGTTGAAGACGGGGTACCGAGCCTTCTTTACCTTGAAGAAGGAGTACCGCGCCCAGCCGAACCTTTTTCCGTAGCTGCGCACCACGTTGCCTTGCACCTCTCCCAGATCCACGCGGCTTGTCATCGGACCCGGGACCTCGTGCCGTCGTGCTGTCCGAGCGACCACCCCGCGATCTGCTTGCGAACGTTGACAAGTCGCTCGAGGTCCTTGACCGGTCGCCCCGGATACCCGGCGAGGTAGTACTGCGTCTTCAGACTGTGGCCGGAGATCCAATCGCGGAATCCCCGCCTGCCCCGTACACCCGGAAAGCCGCGGCAGTGTTCGAAGATGGCCTTCACGTTCTTGTCCCGGCGCAGCGACTCGATGTAATCGGCGGGCTTTCCGTAGTAGTCGGTCATAAGGAGCAGGTAGTCGGTCGGCAGCCGATCAGGGTGCTGCTGGCCGAGTTGCTGCTGCATATCCCCAGGCACCACCACGAGGCGTGCGAACAACGTGTCCGTCAGCCCGCTCAACCGTCCCCGCGGCTCATCCCAGTTGTGCTTCAGGGGCGCGATCACGGTCAGCGGATTCACGACCCGTCCCGGACGAGCGACTGGCTTCCACTGGCCGACCACCGAGCCCCAGAAACCCGGTGCACCCGGCGGCGGACCAAGCGCCATCGAGACGACCTCGCTGTCCACGCGCCCGAGCGCCGGGCCGCGCAAGCGGTCGCTGCGCTGCGCCGTGCGTTCGATCGCTAGCGCTTGGCGAATGGTCCTGACGGTGTCGGTGACGTTGTCGGCGTGGTCGGATTCAGACAGCGCGTTCTGCATGACGAAGTCCCGAAATGCGTATGCCGCGAATGCGCGACCATCGGCGCCGGGAGCGTTTTCGACCGTGGCCTCGAAACCGAAGCAGCCCCCGAACAGCGCCGAGAGCCGAAGCGGCAGGATGTCCGCGAACGTGTTCAGGTAGACGTCGCTGGGCCCGTCATAAGTGGCCGCGAACAACAGATATTTCCAGTTGAGCAACCACCGGCGGTCGCTGCCATCGGGATGAGGAAGGCTTCCGAACACGATCCACCGCGCACAATGAATCGTCGCCACATCGAGCAGCGGCCGCCCAAGCCCGGGCGCGCGTGCCACGAACGCGAGCCGGCGCCGGAGCGAGCCCAGCCGCTCCGGACGGACAGGTGACAGCGTCGTCAGTCGCGCGATCGAGCCGTAGCTCGCGTCCTGGTCACTTTCGCCCACCAGAGCCTCCACCAACCACACTAGGCGATCCCTGATCGTTGCGTCAAGATATCCCGGCATGGCCAACACCAGCATCGCGCTGACCCTTCCCGGCGAGGCCTCACTTGGGGCGTTCGAGGCCGGCGCGGCCAGCGCACTGCTCGTCGCCCTGCAGCACATCAACGAGCAGGCCCCGGACGAGGTGGTCGTGAACATCATCACCGGCGCGTCGTCCGGTGCGCTCACCGCTGTGCTGGCGACGGCGGCACTGCTGACCGGCGCCGATCCCGTCGCGCCGCTCCATCAGGCCTGGGTGTCCGAGCCCGGGCTGGACGCGCTGTTGAGACACGAGCGGCGTGCGCCGCTGAGCCTCGACCGCGCTCGTGTGGTGGCCCACCGCTTGCTCGGCGAGATGCTGCGCGACCATGACACCCCCGAAGGCCGCAGGCAGCGTACGCCCGTCAGGCTCGAGTTCGCGCTGACCTGCCTGCGCGGCCTCAATTATGAAATTCCACGGTCGCCGTTGATCGAGGAAGACGCGCCGGGATCGATCACCGCAACGAGCTACATCGACTGGGCACGGCATCAGTTTGGTCCCGGCGATCTCGACGGCTTGAGCGGCAAGTGGTCGGCCGCTGTCGAGTCGTCGATCGCCTCCGCCTCCCTGCCTCTGGCTTTCCCACCCACGCTGCTTCGCCGCTCGCGCGGCGAGTTCGAGTCGCGCTCCGTCACGAATCTCCCCGAAGCTGGCGAGAACGGGAGCGCGTCCGGGCGCCGAATCCAGCTGTGGTACTCCGACGGTGGTCTGGTGGACCGCCAGCCGTTGGGGCGATGCATCCGGCTCGCGCAAGGCCGCGACTCGAACGAGAACGCGGAGGAGCCCGGCGAGGCAAAGATCCCCCGTCCCGACCGCGAGCCGCGGCTGGTGCTGCTCATCCGGCCCGCTCCCGAGGATGCCCATGACAAGGATGACAAATCGTGGACGGGGGAGACGGACGCGCCGCGATGGCGAGCGACGCTCGCGCGTGCGCTCCGCATCGTCGTGGCCCATAGCGTCTACCAGGATCTGCGCCGAGTCGAGAAGACCAACAACCGGATCGGCGCAACGGAGCTGCTCGCCGCCGAGCTGGCGGGATTGCTGAAAGAGGACGAAGCCACGAGGTCTCAGCTGTCCCAGGTAGTGCAGCGGATCCGAGACCGGGCGGGCTCGTCCAAGCGAACGCGAGCACCGTTGGCGAAGGACGTGCCGGGACTCCTCAGGCAGGCACTCTTCGCAGCCGCGGGACTCGAGTCCAAGGAGCCGGTAGTCGTCGAGATCGTGGCGGCCCGCAGCTCGTCGGATGTCTCCGGGGCGGCGGTCGGGTTTGCCGCCGAGCGATTGCGCGCCACCGACTTTCTGGTCGGCTACGAAGCAATGCTCCGCTGGATGGCCACGGGGCTGCAACGCCATGGCGTTGATGCTGACCACGCCAAACAGGGCGTTGTGGTGGCACGCGAACGCGCCGCGACGATACCCGGCTGGATCGGCGAGATTCCGCTCCGACGCCGGCCGCCCCTGCGCGTTTCGGCCCAGCTCCTCAGGGTCAGCCTTCGCGCTGCCCGGGCCGGTTTGACCAATCCCCGCGCCGGCGACGGCACTTAGCGGACGGACCCTGCGCGCTCGAGCGCCGCGCTCGCCCGCCGCAGCAGCGAGACCATCCCCAGGCGTTCAGCGGTGTCGCGCGCCTGTTCGAGGTGCTCGCGAGCGCCGGCCTTGTTGGAGCCCAGCAGCAGCTCCCCGTACTCGCATTGCGCCAGCGCCTCGGTCGTCACTGCGCCGAGCGCCCTGCTGCGCTCCATCGAGGCGACGAAATGCCGCTCCGCGCTCGTGAAGTCGCCGAGCAGGCTCCGCAACGATCCCAGGAATCTGTGCACCGGGCCGAGGCAGAAGGCGACCCCCACCTGCGCGTTGAGGTGGGCGTACGGTTCCAATTGGCCGACCAGCTGACCGGCGGAGCCGCGGTGCCCCAGGGCCGCGCAGGCCTCCGCCGCGATGCACATCGCGCCGAGCCAGAAGGCGTCCCTCGGAATCGACGAGAAATCGTCTTGCGAGAGGACCGAGAGCTCGGACCGCGCGCGCTCGACGTCGCCTTCGGCAGCATGCGCCACCACCATCGCGGCGCGCCAGGGGCTGAGCGTAGGAAACTCCCCGACCAGCGGGGCCGCGAGAGCGGTGACCTCGTCCAGCCTCCCCTGGTCGCGCCGCATGGCGAACAGCTGGCCGGCAAAAAGGCTCTTGGCGTAAGTCCCTTGGACTCGACGCGCGTACCGGTAGGTTTCGGCGGCCTTGAGCTCCGCCTCCGCGAACCGGCCGGCAAGGTGAAGCCTGACGAACTGCCACGACGTCGCAAAATTCCAATATTGCGGTTGGCGAAGCTGCTCGGCGAGCTCCACGAGCTCCCGATGAGCGCGAGTTGCCCCAGCCTCGTTCCCCGACTCGATCAGATCGTAGATGTACCAGTTCAGTGCCAGCGCCTTTTCGTGCCGGTGGCCGGCCTCCTCGGCTAGCTTCAGCCACTCACCAGCCAGGGCAAGCCGTTCGCCGATGTGCGCGGCGTGGAGAAGGATGGCGTGGCGAGCGGGCAGGACCGCAAGCAGCGCTGCCCGCTCACCGGTACGTCGCGCCATTTCAAGCGCGTCTCGGCTGAGGCCCACCGCGCGGCCCTCGGGATCTGTGAAGTGCAGCGCGTGGGCAAGCCGCGCCATCAATTCCGCACGCACTGCGCCATCGCCGGGGGGCAGTGCTTCCAGCGCTTCTTCGATCAGTTCGATCAGCACCTGGTTGGTGTGCTCGGCGTCGTAATAGAGCCCGCCGAAGCCCAACGCGGCCCGCGCGAGCTGAGCGGAGTCGCCGAGCTCACGAGCCAACTCGGCCTCGCGGAGGAACGTCCCCTGCGCCGCAACGCGATCTCCGGCCTGCCATTGCAGGCGCCCGAGCGAGTGGAGCCGCCGGCCGCGCTCTGAGTCGTGGTCGGATCCCAGTACCTCGAGCGCATCAAGCTCGCGCGCCACATGGACGGCCGCCTCCTCGTAGGACAGCGCCAACGCGGCGGCCTCGGCGGCGGCGTGCGCGTACGCCGCGGCTTTCTCGGCTCCTCCAACGGCCCGTGCGGCGTGGAAGTGCAGTGCAAACTCCGACGGCGGCACGATTCCCTCGCCGAGCTTCTCGAGCGCCTCTCCCACCGCCAGGTGCAATCGCGCCCGGTGCGTGTCCGACGCGATGCTCACGTACAGCGCATCTCGCACCAGCGCATGACAGAACGAGAATCGATCGACAACCGGCTCCGCGACAAGGCCCGCGGCGATCACCTCATCAAGCAGACCAAGGAGCCGCGTGATGGGAAGTCCTACCAGTTCGGCGACCACGGCGAGCCTGAACTCCCGGCCGCACACCGCCGCGCTCGTCAGCAGCTCGATGGCTCCCGGGCTAAGTCTCGCCAGGCGGCGTTGGATGACCTCCCTGGCCCCGTCCGGCACGCCGACGGATCGCAACGCGGAGGCCGCGCCTGCGGCGGTCGACAGGTCGGCGTCTCGCAGCGCGCGCATGGCCTCCTCGATGAAGAACGGATTGCCGGCGGTCTCCCCGTGAAGCAGGCTCACGAATTCCTCGTCGATTTGACGCTTGTCGCGCACACGTACCAAGACGCCGGTATCGGCCTCGTCGAGGCCCTCGAGCACAACACGGTCGAGCCGGCCGGCGTCCGCCTCGCGATGCAGGTCGGCGATCACCGCCGACAGCGGCCGCTCGGCCTGCAGCCCGTCCGGCCTGCTGGTCGCGATCACCATGGCCCTTCCGGCAGGGGCTCGCAGCAGTTGGCGCAGCAACAGTACGGTGGGCTTGTCGGCCCAGTGCAGATCATCGAGGACCAACAGCAACGGCCGAATCGCGGCGGCGGCCGTGAGCAGCCCGACGACCGCCTCAAACAGCAGATAGCGCTCAGACCTTTCGGTAGCGGCGTCGTCCTGGGGGGGAGCGGACCGACGCAACTCGGGCACGAGCCTGCCCAACTCCGCCAGCTCGGGCTCGAGTCGCGGATCCACCGCAGCGTCCAAGCCGGGATGGTGTGAGAGCAGCTGGCGGAGGGCCTCAACGAAGGGCTGATAGCTGATCAGCGGCTCCTCGTCGCAGCGACCGTAGAGCACCACTGGGCTCTCGGAGAGGACCTGCTCGGCGAACGCCGCTGCGAGCCGCGTCTTCCCGATCCCCGGCTCGCCGGTGATCAGTCGCATGCTCGGCCGGCCCTCGGCCGCTCGCTCCCAGCCGCGGCGAAGAGCGCCGATCGCATCCTCGCGGTCGACGAGTGGCTTCTCCGCCGGGCCAGCAAGCTGCCGCGGCAGCGAAACCCGTCGAGTCGTCTCGTGCGTAGCCGGTGCGCCGGCGAGAATCTCGGCCAGCGCCGCTTCGACTTCGCGCGCTGATTCAGGGCGGTCCTCGGGCTGCTTGGCGACCAGTCTGAGGATCAGGGTGGCCAGTCGGTCGGGGACGTCGGCGTTGACGGCACGTGGGTCGGGTGGCCGCCGGCGCACCTGCTGCGACAGGACGGCGAGCGGCGAACCTCTGAAGAGCGGCCTGCCGCACACCATCTCGTAGAGCGTGGCGCCGAGCGAGTAGAGGTCGCCCCGCTTGTCGACCGCGCGTCCCAGCGCCTGTTCGGGCGGCATGTAGGCGGCGCTGCCGATCACCGTCCCCTCGGCAGTGGAGCGGGCGCGATCGGTCAAAAGGGCGACACCAAAATCGGTCAGCAACGCGGTGCCGTCCTCGTCCAGCAGGATGTTGCTGGGCTTGACGTCGCGATGAACGACCTCGTGGTCGTGGGCGTGGGCGAGCGCGCCGGACACCTCGCGGGCGATGCGGACGGCGTCGGGTACCGGCAGGCCCGCGGGCGCGACCTGTCGCAGCCAGTCGGCGACGGAGCCGCCCCGGACGAGCTGCGAGACCAGAAAGGTGATTCCGTCGTGCTCGCCGACGTCGTGCAGGGTGACGATGTGCGGGTGGTCGCCGAGCTGGGCGGCCGTTCGCATTTCCCGGAGCAGTCGGGCGTGCAGGGCGTCTCGCAGCTCCGCGTCGGAAACCACCGCGAGCGCGACGTCGCGCTCGAGTAGCTCGTCGCGGGCCAGGAACACCCGCTTGCTGGCTCCCTGGCCGAGGGGTTCGAGGATCTTGTAGCGCCCAATCGAGAGGATCGGGCTCTCGCGTCGGAGAGGTCGCGGTTCCACGGGGACTTCCGCGGCGGCGATCGTGGTGTGGCGATGCCCCGTAAGCCCGTCTCCGTTGCTCGCCCCGGAGATCATGGTCCGAACGCAGCATATGCCGGAAAAGCCAGGCGTCAAGGGCGGAGCCTGCCGCGACGAGGCGCCGTCGGCTACGCCTCGACGAGGTCCTGCGATGTCACGAGCCCCGAAGTCAGCGCCTTCCAGGCGAGCTGCGCGCGCTTCTGGTTCTGAGGCAGCTCGTCGACGTCCAGCAGCTCGAAGAGCCGCCGCAGGTGGGTCTTGACCGTGTCGACGCTCAGCGAGAGCTCACCGGCGATCGCCTTGTTCGTCGCCGTCGGGGCGTACGGCGCGTCGCGCAGCGGCCGGCAGAGCGCGACGAGCACTCGGCGCTGCGAGGGCGGGATCGGTATCGGCGACGACCGCTGGGGATCCATGAGCGTGTTGTCGCCCTTGGGCGACCGCGGGTCGCAGAAGCCGATGTCCACCCCGCCGCAGCCGATCACGTCACCCGGGGCGAGCCGCCGGCGCCCGACCACGCGCTTGCCGTTGACGAACGTGCCGTTCCGCGACAGACCGTCGTCGACGAGCGTCCAGGCGTTGCCGACCCGTTCGAGGACCGCATGCACGCGGGATACTCGCGGGTTCCAGTCAAGCCGGATCCCGCGATCCACCTCACGCCCGATGACGACCTCGTCGCTGTCGAGACTGATGATGCGCTGATGGCCGTCCTGGTCGCGGAGCATCACGAACGGGCTGCCGCCGCGCTCGGCCTGCAGACGGGCCTCGAGCTCGGCCACCGAAGCCAGCGTGAAGATCGGAGCCGGCACGCGGCCAAGTCTAATCTGGGGCGCTCACACCACCCCGGTCGGAATCGTGATCGTGATGTTCCTTCGCTTGGCGGCCGCGCTCGTGCCGACCCGGTCCGCCCAGCCCTTCGGGGAGCGCATCGGGATCTCCTTGCCGGTGTGGGTGGGGTGGTCCCAGGCTTGTCGGTCTGCAGCCACGGCGGCGGCTTGCCGACCTGATGGAGCTTCTCGATCTCCAGGTGGCGCTTGACGGGGCCGGCCTTCGCGGCAGCGATGTCCGCCAGCGCCGCGGCCCAGCCCAAGTCCGCGTCGGGGATCCCTGCGTAGATGAGCACGATCGCGCGGTTCAGCCCGCCGCGGCAACTAAGCGGCCTCGACCACCGCGCGAAGCTGCGAGACGAGATTCCTCAGCCTGGGCGGATCAGGGCCGCCCGCCTCCAGCTCCTGCTCGACACCACGGGCCAGCTCCGAGCCGTGCGCCACCCCGAACGTGCCGAGCGAGCCGACGAGCTTGTGCGCCTCGGTGCGGGCCGCCTCGAGTGCTCCGGGTTCGACGGATCCCGCTGCCAGTGCCGTCGCCGTGCGCTCGAGCGACCCGATCCTTTCGAGGACCACCGGGCGGGAGCGCTGCCAGAGGCGCGCGATCGCATCGTGCACGTCGTCGGACACCGGGCCGACACTATTCTCCCGCGATCTGCACCGCCGAGGTCATCAGCTTCGCCGCAGAAGACCGGGATGATTGGGAGCCCGGCGATCACCCGCTCGGCCTCCTTGCCGGGCCCGGCCGAGAGCCTGCACCCGATGTTCAACGTCTGGCGTCCCGGATGGCTGGCGCGCCCCGGGCCCTTGCCCGGTGGCGTCATGCGGGTGTGGCGCTACGAGTTCGGGTCCCCTGAAGGCACGCTACGGTTTGTCGATGGCCACCGTCGCGGAGGCTAGACGGCTCGCGGCGCTGCACTCGCTCGCGATCCTGGACACCGAGCCCGAGGAGCGCTTCGACCGGATCACCAGGCTTGCCGCTGCCGTGTTCGGCGTGCCGACCTCGCTCGTCACGCTGATCGACGCCGACCGCGAGTGGAACAAGTCCGCTGTCGGACTGGACGTCGAGCAGTGGCCGCGCTCGGTCTCGCTCTGCGCACGTGCAATCGAAAGCGAGGAGCCGCTGGTGATCGCCGACCTAAGCGCAGATCCTCGCTTCCCCGACCACGCCCTCGGGGGCGAGCGCCCGCCGCTGCGCTTCTACGCCGCCCAGCCGGTACGCGCGCCCGGCGGCGAGCCGGTGGGCACAATGTGCATCGCCGACGTCCGCCCCCGCGAGCTCGACCCGCGGGCACTGGGAACGCTGCGCGATCTCGCCGGCATGGTCGAGGCCGAGCTGGCCCGGACGGAGCTCGAGGGCGCCGTGTCGGACCGCGCCCAGTCACAGGCCGGTCTACGGGCGATCATGGAGAGCACATCGGAGGGGATCATCACCTTCGACGGCGCCGGCGTCGTGCGCAGCGCCAACCCGGCCGCGGAGCGCCTGTTCGGCAGCGAGCCGGGCCGCCTCGCCGGTACGCCCGTCTCCGAACTGTTGGCCGAGATCTCCTGGTCTTACGCCGAGGAGGCCTTGCGGGTCAACCGCGCCGGCGACGGGCAAACGCTGATCGGCCGCCGCGCGCTCGTGCGCGGGCGTCGCCGCGACGGCACCGAGTTCCCGCTCGAGTTCGCGATCTCTACCACGAGCGTCGCGGGGGCACCCACCTTTGTCGGCGTCGGTCAGGACGTCAGCGGGCGCGAGGCCGAGGCCCAGGAGCTGCGCGAGCACGAGCGGCGCTTTCGCGCGGTGTTCGAGCATGCCGGCGTCGGAATCATCATCACCCGCGGCGGTGTCCTGCTCGACGTCAACGCCGCCTTCGGAGAGATGCTGGGGCGCTCGGTGGCCGAGCTCCGGGGGCGGGCGTGGGCCGAGCTCACCCATCCCGACGATGTCGCCGAGGACCATCGGCTCGCCCACGAGCTTGCCGGCGGCGTCCGCGACTTCTACCGGCGCGAGCAGCGCTTCCTGCGCCGAGACGGCAGTCCGGTGTGCGTATCGGTGACCGCGACGCTGCAGCGCTCCGACGAGGACGACGCGAGCCTCACCATCGCCGTCGCCGAGGACATCAGCGAGCGCAAGGAGATCGAGCGCCTCAAGAACGAGTTCGTCTCGGTCGTCGGCCATGAGCTGCGGACGCCGCTGACCTCGATCCGCGGCTCGCTCGGGCTGCTCGCGGGCGGGGTCGCGGGCGAGCTGCCATCGGAAGCCACGCAGATGGTGCAGCTCGCGGTCGACAACACTGATCGCCTCGTTCGCCTCGTCAACGACACGCTGGAGCTCGAGCGCCTCGATGCGGGGCGCATGGAGCTTCACCGCCGCCCGGCGGAGCTCGCGGATCTGACCGCCACGGCGCTCCGGGCGGTGGCCGCGCTGGGCGAGGCGGCCGGCGTCTCGTTGCTCAGCACGGTCAGCGGGATCCGGTTGCTTGCCGATCCCGACCGGGTCGTGCAGGCGCTCGTCAACCTCCTCGGCAACGCGATCAAGTTCTCACCTCGCACCGGAACCGTGATCGTGTCGGCGCAGCCACGCGGTCACCTCGCGCTGATCTCGGTCTCCGATGAGGGACCGGGGATCCCTGCCGAAAAGCTCGACAGCATCTTCGAGCGCTTCACCCAGGTCGACAGCTCCGACGCCCGGGTCAAGGGCGGCACGGGGCTGGGCCTTGCGATCACACGCGCGATCGTCGAGCGTCACGGCGGGCGGATCTGGGTCGAGAGTGCCGCCGCTGGGGGGGCGACCTTCCGGATGACGCTGCCGCTGCTCGGGGGCCGCGCCGGAATCGCCGTGTGCGAGCGCCGCGCGGAGGCGCGGGCGCGCATGACCGAGCTCGTCGAGCGCCTCGGGCACCCCGCCATCGCCGCCGCCTCGCCTCAGGAGGTACGCGATGCCGCACGGCGCGAACCCGTGGCGGCGATCGTCATCGCGGTCGGCGGCGCGCTCGAGGACACGCTGGAGTCGCTGCGCTCCGATCGCGCCACCAGCGAGGTCCCGGTCGTCCTCGTCGGCGGCGGCTCGCGCGAGGGCGACACCGCCGGCGTCTTCGCGTGGCTGGATGCGTCCGGCAAGGGAACGCTGGTCGAGGCGCTCCGGCGCGCGGTGCCCGCGATCCGCCCACATCGGGTGCTCGTCGTCGAGGACGACCCGGATCTCGGCCGCGTCCTCGTTGCGACGCTGGCAGGCGCCGGCATCGACGCCGAGCTGGCGGCCACGGGGCGCGAGGCGATGCTCGCCATCGAGCGGGCCCCGCCGGAGCTCGTGGTCCTCGATGTGGGGCTGCCTGGCGAGGATGGGTTCGCGGTCGCCGACTGGCTGCGCGACCAGGGTCGCCTGACCGGGACGGCGCTCTTGATCTACTCGGGACCCGAATTCACAGAGGAGGAGCGAACCCGCCTGCAGCTCGGGAGCACCGAGTTCGTGACCAAGGCCGAGGTGGCCCCCGAGGACCTCCGGCAGCGCATCGCCGACCTGCTCGCCCGGATCACCGAGTCCGAGGAGGAGCAGCGCATCACCGACTCCGAGGAGGAGCAGCGCATCACCGACTCCGGGGAGGAGCAGCGCATCATCGACTCCGAGGAGGAGCAGCGCATCACCGACTCCGAGGAGGAGCAGCGCATCATGGACTCCGAGGAGGAGCAGCGGTGACCGGACCGCGCCGGCTGTTGCTCATCGACGACGAGGACGACATCCGCCTGATCGCGCGGATCAGCCTCGAGCGCATGGGTGGCTGGGAGGTGCTCGACGCGGGCTCGGCCGAGGAGGCGCTCGCCGCGGCGCGCCGTGGTCCCGTGGACGCCGTGCTCCTGGACGTGATGATGCCCGGCGTGGACGGCCCCGGCACGCTGGAACTGCTGCGTCCCGTGATCGGCCCCGACACGCCCGTGATCTTCCTGACGGCCAAGACCCAGATGGCTGACCGGGAGCACTTCGCCGGCCTCGGCGTGGCCGGCCTCATCGCCAAGCCGTTTGATCCGATGACCCTGCCCGACGAAGTGGCGGCCCGACTCCCCGCGTAGATGGATCAAGCGCGCGGACGCTTGTTGAGGCGGGCGAGGGCGAAAAACGTCCCAGCCGCTGGCTCAGGTGCTGTCGCCCAGCGGGAGCTGAGCGCGCAGGAGCGTGCCGGTCGACCCCGAGGTGAGCTCGAGGCTGCCGCCGGCCAGATACACGCGCTCATTCATCCCGGCGAGGCCGAAGCCCGCGGTTCGCGCGTCGGGGTCAAAACCGACGCCGTCGTCGTGCACTTCGACCGTCACCCCTTCCCCGGTGAGCGCGACCAGGAGACGAACGGTGTTGGCGCGCGCGTGCCTGACGACATTGGTGAGCGCTTCCTGAACGAGCCTGTAGACGGTCGTCTCGAACTCGGCGGGGAGAGCTGGGCCGCCCCGCTCTGGATCGGGCAGCGACAGCTCGGTCTCGATCTCCAGGCCGGCCGCGCGTCGCCGGTCGACCAGCGCCTTGATCGCCGGCAGCAGCCCGACGTCGTCCAGCAGCGAGGGCCGCAAATCGCTGATGATCGCGCGCAGGTTCCCGATCTCCAGGTCGATGTCCTGGATCGCCTGGCGCATCGCCTCCTCGTTGGCGGCCGCGTCGTTGCGGCGCAGCGGTGACGCCAGCAGCACGCGCAGGCCGCCGAGGGCCTGCAGGGTCTCGTCGTGGAGCTCTCGCGCCCACCGTCTGCGCTCCTCCTCGGCCGCCGCGATCGCGGTGCGCAGGCGATCGGCCTCGACGCTGCGCCGGATCGCGACCGCGTTGGCGGCCGACGCCGCGAACGTTCGCAGCAGCTGCTCGTCCGCCGGCGTGAACGCGTCGCCCTGCTCGCCGCGGTCAAACGCCGCCAGCACGCCCACGCCGCTGCCGTGATGGAGCATCGGTACGAGCAGCGCCGTGCGCGCGTCCGGAACGCCGAGCTCCTCCGGAGCGATGCGCAGACGCGAGGCCACATCCGTGACCCGCTCCGGACGACCCCGCTCGAGCACCCCACCGGACGTGGACCCTGCGATCGGCAGCCGTCGACGGCGAGGATCGGTCGTGTGCCCCGCGCTTGCGGCCACGATCAGCTCATCGCCCTCGTGCAGCATGATCAGCACGGTGCGAGCCTGGACGAGCGCGCGCCCCCGCTTGACGATCAGTTCGAGCACGTGCTCGAGGTCGCCGGCGCCGCCGATCGCATCGGCGATGTCTCGCGCGGCTTGGAGACCCTGAACCGCGCGTTCGAGCTGTCGGCGGCGGTCCTCGCTGCCGGTGTAGAGGCGGGCGTTCTCGATCGCGGTGCCGGCCCACTCGGCGAGGATCACGGCGGCGTCCTCGTCACTGTCGCTGAACTCGCCGCCGTCCTCCTTCTCGGTCAGGTACAGGTTGCCCCAGGCCTCGCCGCGGATCAGGATCGGGACCCCCAGGAACGTGCGCATCGGCGGGTGACCGGCCGGAAACCCGTAGCTCTGCGGATGTCGGCCAACGTCCACCAGGCGAAGCGGCCGCGGATCCTCGATCAACACGCCGAGCACGCCGCGTCCGCGCGGCAGCTCACCGATCGCCCGACGGGTGCTCTGATCGATGCCGACGGTGAGGAACCTCTCGAGCTCGGTGCGCTTCTCATTCAGCACCCCCAGTGCGGCATAGCGGGCGCCGGTGATCTCCCGGGCCTCCTCGAGGATCCGGTCCAGCACCGCCTCGGGATCAAGCTCGGCAACGAGCGTTCGGCCCACGTCGAGCAGGCGGCGGATTCTGTACTCGTCTGACCGGTTCTCCATCGGCCGTCCGGGAGCATAATCTTGGGGACAATGGGCGGCGATCCGGGCACCAAGATGCTCGAGCTGTCGCGCGAGGAGTGCCTCGCGCTGCTTGGCGCAAACAGCTTCGGACGCCTCGCGGTCAGCGCCGGCGACGGCGCACCCGTGGTCCGCCCGGTCAACTATTTGTTCGACGAGCGCTCGCAGTCGGTGCTTTTTCGAACCGCTCCGGGCTCCAAGCTCCACGCCGTGCTGCGCTCGACCCATGCCACGTTCGAGATCGACGACGTCGACGAAGGCGCGCGGAGCGGATGGAGCGTGATCATCCAAGGCGTGACCGAAGAGGTGACCAACCCCGCCGAGGTCCGGCGCCTCGATCGTCTCGGATTGGAGTCATGGGCACCGGGCGAGAAGCCGCACTGGGTCCAGATTCGCGCATGGACGGTCTCGGGCCGGCGCATCGGCGCGCCCCCGGAGCGCCCCGCTACGTAGTTTCCCGCAGCGGCATGGCGGTGGCGCCACGCTGGCGCAGCGACGCCGCGCCCGTAGCCTCGCCGCTATGAGCTCGACCACATCCTCAGATCAGTCGTTCCATGTCCTGATCGCTGGCGGCGGCGTCGCCGCGCTCGAGGCGACCCTCGCGCTGCGCGAGCTCGCCGGCGAGCGGGTCAGCATCACCCTGCTGGCGCCCGAGCAGGAGTTCGTCTATCGGCCGATGAGCGTACTGGAGCCCTTCGCCCGCGGCGGCGCGGAGCGGTACGCGCTCGACCGAATCGCACGCGATGCCGGCGCGGAGCTCGTCGAGGACCGCTTGGAAAGCGTTGACGCCTCGCGGGCCCTCGTCCACACCGCGAGTGGCGCGCGGCTCAGGTATCACGCTCTGCTGCTCGCGACCGGAGCGCGCCCGGAGCGGGCGTTTCACCATGCCGTCACGGTCGATGATCGCCATCTCGACGATCGCCTGCACGGGCTGATTCAGGATGTCGAGGACGGATATGTCCGCTCGATCGCGTTCGTCGTGCCGACGCCGATGGCCTGGCCGCTGCCGATCTACGAGCTGGCGCTGATGACAGCGCGCCGCGGCTATGACATGAACATGGACACCTCGGTCACGATCGCAACGTCCGAAGACGCGCCGCTCGCGCTGTTTGGCGCCACGGTCAGCGACCGCGTGGCGCGGCTGCTCGAGGAGCATCGAGTCACGACGATCACCTCTGCCCACGCCGACGTCCCCGAGCAGGGACGGGTGACGATCCATCCCGGCGCCCGGACGCTCGAGGTGGACCGCGTAGTGGCGTTGCCGCGGCTGTTCGGCCCGTCGCTGCCCGGGGTCCCGGAGAGCTCGCCCGGAGGCTTCATCCCGGTCGACCCGCACGGCAAGGTGCGAGGCCTCCCGCGGGCGTTCGCGGCGGGCGACGTGATCGATTTTGCCGTCAAGCACGGGGGCCTCGCGGCTCAGCAGGCCGACGCCGCGGCCCAGTCGATCGCGACGCTCGCCGGCGTTGCGATCGATCCCAAGCCGTTCGATCCCGAGGTCCACGCGATCTTTCTCGGTGGCGACAAGCCGCTGTATTTGAGCGCGCACCTCGCGGGCGGCCGCGGGTTGACCTCGCAGGTCAGCGAGGAGCCGACGTGGACGCCGCCGGGGAAGATCGCGGCGCGATACCTGGCGCCCTATCTGGAAACTTACGGCGTGTCCAAGGCGATACGTTGACGTTCATGGCCGATGCCGACGGCCCCGCCGTCGACCCACAGGGGAGCGGCTCGACGGACCCCGCCGTCGACCCACAGGGGAGCGGCTCCGCGCCGCCGATCCGGGTCGTGATCGCAGACGATCACGCGGTGGTGCGCCGGGGCCTGCGGCAGGTGCTCGAGTCCGAGGGCGGCTTTGAGGTCGTTGCCGAGGCCGCCGACCTCGAGGGCGCGCGACGGTACCTCGGCGGCCATCACCCCGATGTGCTCGTGCTCGACCTGAATCTCCCCGGCGGGCTGAGCCTCGGGGACATCCCGGCACTGCGCGATCAATGGCCGGAGACGCAGATCGTGGTCCTGACGATGCAGAACGAGCCGGCCTACGCCCGCCAGGCGCTCGGCGCCGGCGCGCTCGGGTACGTGCTCAAGGAGGCGGCCGAGGCAGAGCTGGTGGAGGCGATTCGCCGGGCCGCGGTCGGCGACAGCTATCTCAACCCGCGCCTGGGGGCTCGCGTGGCGGCCGAGCCGCCGCCGGGCCCTCCCGACGGTCTCTCCGCGCGCGAGGCCGAGGTCCTGCGGATGGTTGCGCTCGGTCATACCAACACCGAGATCGCCGAGACCCTGTACCTCTCGGTCCGCACGGTCGAGACTCATCGCGCTCACATCCAGCAGAAGCTGCGTCTGGGCTCCCGAGCCGAGCTCGTGCGCTACGCGCTCGCGCACGGGCTCGTCGAGACCTAGCGCAGACCTAGCGCAGACCTAGCGCGCCGGCCTCCCCCCACCGCTCGGCGTTGGCCGCCCCGGTTGTACTCCGGCTGAACGGCGCCGCGATCGGAGCTACGCCGACTTGACGGTCGAGCTACGCCGACTTGACAGTCGAGCTACGCCGACTTGACGGTCGAGCTACGCCGACTTGACCGTCGAGCTACGCCGACTTGACGGTCGAGCTACGCCGACTTGAACGGCTCGTCGAGCGCCTGCGCCGAGGTGACCTCGCCGCGCCAGTATTGAAACCGCCCCTCGGAAAGGTCCCAGTACACCTCGGCCCGGGTCGGCATGCGGATCCCGCCGAGCGTCTCGTAGGCGCCGAACTCTCCGCCCCATGGGGTCGGCACGGCGCCCCCATTGACCAGCCGAGGGCGGGCACCGGCGAGGCAGGCGATGACGTCATCGGAATCGTCGAACCTGATCTCGACGGCGGGGCGCCAATCGCCGAGGGGCATCGAGACCTCCACCGTGCGCGGGCCAAGCGCGCGCCAGTCGAGCTGGTGGTTTGACGCGATGGCGTGGGGGACCCAGGGGAGCTCGGCGAGATACCGGTAGGCCTCGCCGGCGTCGAGGTCGCGTCCGCGTTGGGTTCGCAGCGGGAGGCCCAGCGCCCGGACCTTGAGGGTGCCGCTGCCGCCTGAGTACTGGTCGAGCACCTTGAGGGAGACCAGGGGGCCGACCGGGAACCGGGCCTGCCATGAGAACGCAACCCGGTCGACGGCGAGGCGCTCGGTCGCGCTGAATCGCAACGCCCGAGCGCCTGGCTTCCTGAACATCTCGCCGGTCTGGGTGATGAGCATGTGCTGGGGAGCGGGCGCTCCGGCCGCCACGGCGCGGTCCAGATAGGTCCGCACGAGCGCGGGCAGCGCCGCGCTTGACCGTGGCGGCTGCGATGGTTCGGTCACGCGGCGGTGGTCGGTGCGAACTCGGACATCTGTGCCTCGCTCGGCGTCCGCCGGGCATGGCTGAGCCCAGGCAGACGAGCACGAACATGATCGCGGCCAGCGCGAAGGAAGCGATCGCCCCCCAGAGCATGATCTGTCCGATCTTCCCGAACGCGTAGGCCTCGAGCAGCAGACCGCGCAGTGTGGTGCCCGTGAACGAGGCCTGCTTGAGCTCCTGCAGGGCGGTGTTCTTCGGTTGCGCGAGCGCCGCGCCGCTGATCTTCGAGTACACGCCGCCGTAGGGCATCTGGGAGAGATGGACGGCGATGAAGTGATTTGCGTAAGCCGCGGCGTGCGGGCCGGTGAGCAGCTGCTGGCCGTCATACTTCTCCAGGTAGGGGACCATGCCCGGCATGATCTCTGTGCCCGGCTTGGCTTTGGCGAACTGTGCCCTGGTCGGGAAGTAGACCTGCTGCTGGGCAAGCTGGTCGTGCACGTTGGAGTTCAGGCCCGCACCCCTCGCCACAGGCCGTCCGGGATCGCCGCGCTCGCGTACGGCACCGATCGGGCCCTTGTAGGTCCGGTTCACGTGCATAACGCCTCACTCGGGCGCGGAAGCCCGAGCCCTGTCGAGTCATGCATGCCACACGTGCGCCATTCGACAGGGCTCGCTCTCGGCGCCGCGAGTGTCGCACTATGCATGTGGTTTGGACCTGCGCGACGCCGACCAAAACCGCCCGCCAAGAACGAGATGAGGCGTGCCCTCGCCAGGCTCAGCGCCGCCGTCAGCGAAATTGCGTCACATGGTCCGCCGTCACCGGCGACGAAGCCCGCGGGTTTCCGCGCCCGCAACCCGCAGATGCGCAAACGGCCTTCCGTCGCGCAGCTCGCGCACGACGGCCTGCACCAGCCCGTCGCTTCCGACCATCCGCCCGTCCGTGACGGCCTCCACGTGCGCGCGCTTGCTCTGGATCAGTCGCGCCATGGTCTCGTCGATCGTGTCGGCCGCGAGCAGGTACCAGGCCGTGACCGCATCGCGCTGGCCGATGCGGTGGCAGCGGTCCTCGGCCTGGTCGTGCATGGCGGGCGTCCATTCGAGCTCGAGGAAGGCCACGTTCGAGGCGCGGGTGAGCGTGATCCCCTGCGCCGCGATGCGGGTGGCGCCGACGATCAGCTGCGGGCCGGCGCGATCCTGAAAGGCCGCGATCGCCGCCTCGCGCTCGCGCAGTGAGTCGGCGCCGACCAGGTGCAGCGCGTGGGGGAAGCGGGCGAGCACGCCCTGGTGGACCTCGACATGGCGCGCGAACACGACCAGTGGCTCGCCCGAGGCGAGGAAATCCTCGATCCAGGCCAGCGCCGCCGCCAGCTTTCCCCGGGCCGCCAGCCGCTGGAGCAGGCCGAGCTGCGCGAGGCGCTCGGCCCGCAGCGTCGCCGCGATCCGGGCGTTCATCTCGGACAGGTCGAGCGGCTGTGATCGCAGCCACGCGATCACGTCTTCCTCGGCCAGGCGGTATTCCGACGCGTTGGTCAGCGCCACCGGCACCACGACCTGGCGCTTTGCCGGAAGCTGGGGCAGCACGTCGGACTTCAGCCGGCGCACGAAGCAGCGACGGCGCAGGTGCCAGTGCAGCCGCTCCTCGCTCAGCTGTCCGCGGAACTGCTGCGAGAAGCTCGCGCCCGTACCGAAGTCCTCCAGGCGCCCGATCACCCGCAGCTGCGCGATCAGCTCCTCGGCGTGGTTGAGCACCGGCGTGCCCGTCAGCGCCAGGCGCAGCCCGTCGGGCGCGACCGCGGCGGCCAGGCGGCGCACCGCCTGGGTGCGCCTGGCGCGGGGGTTCTTGCAGTAGTGCGACTCGTCGACCACGAGGGCGCGGGGGCGACGACGGGCCAGCGCCTCGCGATGGGCGGCGACGATCTCGTAGTTGAGGATCGTGATCTCGCCGGGCGCCGGGACGGCCGACCGTCCCTCGACCAGGGCCACGGAGCGATGGGGGAGCCAGCGCCGCGCCTCTCGCTGCCAGCCGAGCTTCATCGAAGCGGGGCAGACGACGATCGCGGGGTAGGCGCCGTCGGCCTCGATCGCGGCGAGCGCCTCCACGGTCTTCCCCAGCCCCTGCTCGTCGGCGAGGAATGCGCGCCGCGCATCGAGCGCGTAGCGGACGCCGGCCCACTGAAACGGGGCCAGCTCGCCGCCCAGCGCGGCGGCCGTCGCCTCGATCGGGTCGCCGTGTTGGGCGCGGGAGCGACGGACCGCCTCGGCCGCCTCGCGGCGCTCGGTCAGGAGCCGCTCGAGCACCTCGCCGGCGGGGTCGGTGACCTGCACATCGTGCAGCGCGATGAACGCGTCCAGTTCCTCCGCCAGCCACGGGTCAAGCGGCACCGCGCGGGTCCCGTCGGCGCCCGGCAGGTGCGTGAACGCCGCGCCCACGTCGGGATCCCACACGACCTCGAGCCGCAGCTGCTCGCCGTCGACGCCGCGAAACCAGACCAGCCGCGCGGGCGGCGGCGCGCCGTCGGATTCCACGATCGACAGGCACCGCTCGGCGGCGATGTCCAGCCGTGCGGACTGCTGCTCGCGCAGCGCCCGCGCCGCCTTGGCGCTGAACGGCACGAGCAGCTTGCCCTCGCGCTGCACGGAATCCTCGCGCAGCGCCTCCGGAACCGGGCCGGCCCGGGCGTCGAGCACCCACCAGCCACGGCCGTCGTAGCGCGTCGTGTGCACGTGGCCGATCCATCGCCGGCTGATCGCCGACAGCCACCGCGCCACGTCCTCGGTGGCCGTCAGGTCGGGGCAGCGCTCGAGCAGCTCGGCGACCTTCATGCCGGCCCAGTCACCGGCCGGCGCCGACCACTCGCGGGCGTCCCAGTCAAAGCGCCGATGCGGAATCATGCGGACGAACTCGACCAGCGCCGGGTCGTACGGAAACGCCAGCACCACGAACTGCTCGCCGCCGGGATCGCGGCGCAGCTCGACGTTGGCGCGGTCGGAGATCAACCTCATCCACCGCATGACGCTAGCGGCCGCCCGGGACGGGGGCGCGGCGCGTCACGGCGCCCCCCGGGACGGGAGCGCGGCGCGTCACGGCGTCCCCGGGAGGGGGCATGCGGTCACGGCGTCAACGGGACGCCGGGGAGGGGCGCTGCGCGTCACGGCGTCAGGCCGCCGGGGCTGCTGACTGGAGTCCGTCCGATGGCGCCGGCGACCTCATCTCGGAGGGCGAGTCCGATGGCGCCGGCGACCTCATCTCGGAGAGCGAGGCATTTACTTAAGTATTTACTTGTGATATGCTGACATTCGTAAGCAACCAAAGGAGTTCCAAAATGGAATCCAGCACAACCAACTACCAGCAGGTCACGGTGGACGTCCCGGAGGACCGGATCGCCGAGTTCCACGCGTTCTTTGCGCGGTTCCTCGAGGGAAGGCCCGGGCGCGGACATCGAGGCCGGCACCACCACCGCGGCCATGGCCGCCGCTGCGGCGAGCGCGCCGAGCGGGGCGAGCAGGCCGAGACGACCACGCCGCCGACCGAGGTCACGGAGGTCTGATGGCCGACAAGCAGGTCACGGTCGCCGTCCCGGAGGAGCGGGTGGCGGAGTTCTACACGTGGTTTGGAGCCTTCCTGGCGTCCGAGCCCGGGACGCCACCGCCTTCATGGGGGCGTGCACGCGGTGGCCCCCGCGGGTCGCGCCGGCGCGGCGAGGCACAAGCCTGGTCGGCAGACGATGCCGACCAGGCCGCCTGGCTGCACGCCAAGCTGGCGCCGCCGGCGCGGGAACTGTTCGACCTGCTCGCCCAGGCGCCGGGAGAGCGCTTCGGCGGCGAGGCGATCGCCAAGCGACTGGGCCTCGACAAGGGCGCCCACGGCGTCGCCGGCATCCTCGCCTGGCCCGGACGCTACTGCCGTCACCTCGGCCGGGTGCTCCCGATCGCGACCGAGGGCCGCGCCGACGGCGGCACCGACTACTACATGGAGCCCGACGTCGGCGCGCTGTTTGCGGCGGCGCGGGCCAACCCGCCCGCCGGCGATGGGGCTCGCCATCGCCGCCGGTCGCGTTAGCGCCCGGCGGCGCTAGCTCGCCTAGCCGCCCTGCAACGCCGCCAGCAGGGCCGCGCCGTCGGGTGAGCCGAGGCCGGTGCAGGCGTCCCATCCGGCATTGGCGTCATAGGCCCCGTTGCTCCCGCTGGTGATGTCGCGAAAGCCGGG
Source organism: uncultured Solirubrobacterales bacterium (assembly GCA_963723675.1). GTDB lineage: Bacteria > Actinomycetota > Thermoleophilia > Solirubrobacterales > Solirubrobacteraceae > Palsa-465. The sequence continues at coordinate 69,987 of CAVRRW010000007.1, forward strand.
CGCCGGCGCCGCGCCGTAGAGCCGGGGCTGGGCGAATCCCAGCGGCGACCCGAGCGACTGATTGAGCAGGGCGATCAAGCCGGCCCACAACGGCGCCACCGCGCTGGTGCCGCCGATCGTCTGATCGGCGCCGTCGACGCGGATCCTGTAGCCGGTCTGGGGGTCGGCGTCGCCGGCGACATCGGGCACGCCGCGGCCGGCGCCCTGGGTGTCGACGTTGACCGGCACGTTGGCCTGCGCCTGATAGCTCGGCAGGGCGAACTCGACGCTGACGCCGCCGCCGGTCGCGCCCTCGGCGTCGCTCCAGACGCTCTCGCCGCTGATCTGGCCGTTGGCGGCCTGCAACGTGGTCCCGCCGCAAGCGAGCGCGTGCGGCGCCGAGGCGGGAAAGTCGACGTGCTGCCGGCCGTCGTTGACGCCGTCGCTCGAGCCGCTGTCGCCGGCGGCGGCCGTCACCGTGGCGCCCAGTCCGCCGGCGGCGGTGAGGATCTGCTCCATCTGCGCCCGGCCCTGCGCGGTCCAGGAGTCCTCGGGTCCGCCCCAGCTGATCGAGACCACCGAGGGTTTGTGCGTGGCGTCGTGCACGGCAGTCGAGAGGGCGTCGAGGAACCCCTGATCGGTGTTGGGAGCGAAGTACACGACGATCGAGGCGCGCGGCGCGATCGCACCGATCACCTCGATGTCGAGCATCACCTCGCCGTCGGCGTTGGTGTCGACGCCGGGAGAGTTGGTGGCGCCGTCGACACCGACCGCGGTGACCGTCGGCGGCGTCAGCCCCAGGCCCTGGAAGTAGGCGGTCAGGTCCGCGGTCTGATAGCCGCCGCCGAGCTCGATGATCCCCACCGTCTCGCCGGCGCCCGTCGCTCCGGCCGGAAAGCTGTAGGCCTGCGCGACCTCGACCGGCGTGTACGACGTGGTCGCCCGGTCTGCGAAGCGAATCCGCGGCTGCGCCTGGGGGCGGTTGTCGATCCCGAACACGCCGGTCACCACTTCGGCCAGGTCCGCGGGAACTGTCAGCGAGCCCTCACGGCCGCGGTACCGGCCACCCGAGGGGTGCTCGAACATGCCCAGCCTGCCCGCCTGAAACGCCCCCGCCACCGCGTCGACGGTGCCGCGCAGCCGCACGGCGCGGCGGGCGGCGTCGATCGACACCGGATCGAGCCCGTGCCGGCGCGCGAACTCGACGACCTTGATCAGGTCAGCGTCGCTCGCTCCGTGCGCGCGAGCCCACTCCTCCCGGTCGAGGATGCGGCGCTGCGCCGGCAAACGCGCGGCCTCCACGTCGACCCAGTCAAGTGAAGCTCGGCCGCGCACGTAGACGGTCACCTCGATCTCCTGCCCGCCGTCCACGTCACCGACGCGTCGGTGGTCTGGATCGAGGCGGCGCTCACTTCCCGGAACGGTTGCGCGATCTGCCGATTGCATCGTGTCCTCCCGTTTGCCGCTGCCTACGAGATGCCGCAGGTCGATTATGACCCAGCCGCAACGAGGCTCGGCGCTGCCGCCGTGAGTGGCGGGTTACTCCACGGAACGGATCGTCCAGAAGTCGCTCGACAGCGTCGGCTGGACCAGGTACGGATAGGGCATCGTGAAATAGCCCTTCTTCCCCCAGTCCGGGCCCCACGAGTTGCGCACGATGAACGTCTGGTCTGACTCCTGGTAGCCGACGGCCAGCACGGCGTGACCTCCGAGCTGCTGCTCGTCGGCCTGGGGCATCGGCACGTGGCCTGACTGCGCGACCGCCTTGCTCTCGAAGCTCTCATAGACGGTGAAGCCGAAGACGAACGGGAATCCCGACGCCAGACAGCCCTTGAGCTGACTCAGTGTAGGGGTGAGGCGCTGGTAGAGGATCGCCTGGTTCTTCATGCCGTCGAGGAACGCATGCTCCGGCGGCTTCTCGGTGAACTTCGTGATGTCATATGGCCAGTCGGTCTCCGGCGGCGCCCCGCGCTTGTTCACCGACTTGACGCCGTCGCGGATCTGCGCGCCCGAGTCGGAGGCGACGGTGCCCTCGATGGCCCGCTCGTTGTAGTAGATGAACAGCCGCGAAGGTGTGAACGGGTTCGGCCGCTTCTGCTTGATCTGATCGAACTCGAGCGCCCCCCGATCGCGTTCGCGGTGCAGCTGCCGAGGTGGCCCTGGTCGTAGACGTCCGGACACTGGGCCCTGAGATCGACCGTCTCGGGCAGTTGCTTGACGACCTCGACCGGCGCCGCGTACATGAGGTCGCGGCCGGGAAGGTCCCGATTCCATCCATAACCTGCTCTTGCGCTCCACTGTGCCCCCTTTTGTGTAAAGGCCTGCGAACCGGCAGTCTGCGCCATCCACCTGTACCGGCGCGGGCATTTGTCACTAACTAGCCGGCGGTTGCCAGTGCGGCAGGGGACAGTTGGTGAGCGTTGATAAGGGTTAACACGCGTTGTTGGCTGGCGCGGCTCGAGGAGGAGGAGGGCCGGGTCAGGCTCGCGCCGTGAACGTGCACGGCATCCGCTTGTCGCCGTGGATGAACGCGCTGCGCAGCAACTCCGGCTCGCCTGCCTGGATGTCTGGGATCACGCGCAGCATCTCGCCGTAATCGCCTGCAGCTGGGTGCGCGCGAGCGAGGCGGCGGCCCCCTCATACGGCCACGACGTCGAGGCCGTCCAGGTCGTCGAAGTCGCGGTCACGTGTAATCAGCGGGATGTCGTGGGCGGCCGCGCTCGCGGCAATCAGTGCGTCGGCGGCCCCGAGCCTCCGCCGGCCTCGTCGCCAGACCCCGGCGAGCAGGCGACCATAATGCGGAGCGACTCGCGCATCGACGGGTAGCACCGCCAACCGCCGCTCCGCGTATGCGAGCGTAGCGAGACGGCCGGGTCGTTGCTCGTCGGACGCGACCAACACTCCGTGGTGCAAGCCGCCGAGCGTCACGGCCGAGATCGCGGCTTCCTGCGGCGGGTCGTCCAGCGCGAAGTCTTCTCCGCGCGCGACGGCGATGACGAACGAGGGTATCGAGGAGCGCTCGCCTCACGCGAACGGGTCGCGTGGAAGCGCGTCGAACTCGCGCAGCTGTTCGCCGAGGCGGTCGTCGGGGAGCATCAGGCCGCGCAGCTCGGTTACCCCGGTCCCGTGCGGCCAGTCTCGCGAGACCCGCAAGCGCTCCGAGCTGGCCGGCGGGGCCGCCTACGGCTGCTGCGCCTCGCATTCGCGCTACTTCTGGGGATTGCGCCTGTACCTGCTGTGCGCCCCGGACGGGATGCCGATCAGCTTTTGTCTGGCGCCCGCGAACGAGCCCGAACGCGACGTCGCCGCGGCGATGCTCGACCGCGCTCGACACGACGGACTGCTCACCGGGCAGGAGATCATGATCGGCGACAAAGGCTTCGCCGGCCACGAGTTCGAACAGACCGTCGCCTCGCTGGACGCCACCCTCATCCGTCCCGACCGCAAAGACGAGAAGCCCAGGTTCGGCAAGCTCGGTGGGATCCGCCAATGGAACGAATCGATCAACGACACCCTCAAAGGCCAACTCCCTCGAAGACCACGGCGGACACATCCCCGCAGGCGTCTGGGCCCGCGTCTGCCAACGGATCCTCGCCCTCGCCGCCGGCGTCTGGCACAGCTGGCAGCTGTGGGAGAACGGACTCAGCGACACACCCGGCCGACACTTGACCCCATACGACCAACGAACCCGTGAAACGGAATCAGTCATTTAGATTAGGCGGGACGGACAGTTGCGGCACGTTGAGCCGCGCTCCCGCTGCGATCATCCTGCGCGTTCGAGTGCCTGCGCCAGTCGCGTCGCGGCTTCGGCGAGCGCACGCATCGTGGACGCCAGCTCGGCGTCGTCGTCGGCTGCGCCGCGTGCATCTTCTAGCCTCATCGCTAACTCGGCTCGAAGCTCGTCCTGATCGACCTTGCCGAGTCCACGCGCTTCGCCGGACGAACTCGCGCCGAGGATCGCGTCGAAGTCGGACTGCCGCACCCGCACGCGACGGGCTCCGACCCTGACGGCGGGCAGCTCGCCCCGATCAATCCAGTTTTTCAGGACGCCCGGAGGACGCTCCCGGACTTACCCAGGGTCCCGATTGCGCCTGCTCGGTGAGTCTTTCAGCACGGCTTACCGTCGGGCGCCGAGCTCGCCGTCCATGGCCGATCACCGCCCCCCGTCGCCGCCGTTTGTTCGTCTGTCAAGGCCGGTCGAAAAGTAGGCCACCCACCGCCGGTCGAACACAAGGCCACTTGAGGGTTGGGATTGATCCGGGTCACGGGTTCAGAGGCAGAGCGACCGTCGTCGCGGAGGGCGAGGCCTGAGCGGCGATGGTCGCTTTAACTAGGCGCCCAGGTCCAGGCGCCAGTCGTTGCAGGTCATGAACTGCCCCTTCGGGAACTCGAACTCGCACGCGTCGAGCAGCTCGAAGCCGAGCTTGCGGCAGATCGCGTTCGACGGCGCGTTCTCGACGTTCGGAAAGGCGTGCATGAAGCGGTGCCTGTCGCCGCGCTTGGCGAGCTCGATCGACTGCGCGGTCGCCGCCACCGCGATGCCGCGGCCCTGGAACTCCGGCACGACCATCCAGCCGACCTCGTAGACCTGCTCGTCGCGCCACTCATTCGTCCAGAAGCCGACCGAGCCGACGCCGGCGCCACTCGCCACGTCGACGATCTTGAACATGCGATCGCCGCCGAGGCGCTCGTAGCGGCCCTGACGCTCGCGCAGCTTGTCCGGGCTCTCGGGGCCGCCGAGGTGCTCGGTCATGCGCGGGTCGCCCATCAGCCGCTCGGGCAGCGGCAGGTCGCCGCTGCCCCAGGGCTCGAGGGTCACCGTCGCGCTCACTCCGCGCAGCCTAGTTAACCGTCTCGATCCGGGGGTCGGGTCGGTGACCGGCGCGTTGTGCGGCGTTCTGCGGCCCTCGGCGAGGGTGTGGAGGGTGATCGGTCAGCCGATTTCGGCCGGTTTGGCGCCGACCCTGGCGTCGAGGTTCTTGCCTCTGAGCCGGTAGCTGTCACCTTTGAGGCTTGCGTGACGTCGGCGCTCGTGGACGGTCAGTCGGCGCACCGCCGTTGAAGCCCGGCCGTTGCAGGACAACGCCGAAAACCGTCCTGAAAATCCAGTTGCGTACCGCCTGGGGATTCACCCGCAGCACGTCGGCGATCTCTGCGACGGTCAGAAAGGGGCCATTCACCGGCACTGAGGATAAGTGAGCCGAAGGTGGATCGGGCTAGCGCAGACGATCCGAGCGTGCGAACATATTCCTTACTCGATTTGAGTGGATACGGAATCTCCACTCAAATCGAAACTCTCCGCGGGGTGGCGGGATGTGGGCTGGGGATCAGGTTTCAGGGCGTATCCATCCGAATCGAGTAGGAACATATTTTCGTGCGCGAGTATGGCTACACGATCGCTGAGCACGACCCAGAGCGGCCGTGGATCGTCCTCGATCAGCGCCACGAGACGGTCCAGCTCAACGACGACACGAACTTCCACCCCGATATCCGCGCGAGCACTTCACGGTGGAGCTAGACCCGTGGAGCCCGTCGCCAGAGTAGACAACATGTGGCGACGGAGGTCGTCTGGAGCCTCTGAGAGGATTGCGCCGTGAGGTTGCTCGTCTACATCTGGAGGGGTTCTCATCCCAGGAGTAGCCCCCGGAAACGCGCGGGCCGTTCAAGACTCGGGAGGGGGCCGAAGCCATTTGCGAGCGCGAGGGTATCCCCTTCAAGTTGAGCTAGCTGATCGCGGACCCCACACCGTGTGGGCCAGAATCGAACACTCCAACATCGGCGACTACAGCCTTGGACTAGCCGACTTGGTCCTCGCGCTCGGTCAGCGAAGGCGGCCTCTAAGACTCTGCGTCGCCTAAGGCTTCGTTTCCGATGCGATCTAGCTCCTGGCTCAGCCTCGCGCCCACCTCGTCGTCGATGGACAGAGTGAGGTCCAGCTTGATCGTTAACGGCTCTGTGGCTGGATGTCGGCCGAGCCGCTCGTGGAGCCCGTCAATCTCGCTGACCGTGCGATCGATGAAGTCGCGCAGCTGCTGCACCGGCTGATCCGTGACCTGGGCGGCCAGCTCGTACGCGTCCTCAAACTCGCGCGGCACTGTCTGATTTCTAAGCTCGGCGGCCGTCCGCATGAGGTCCTCGTAGCCGCTGACGATCAGTCGTGCGACCTGCTGGATACGCATCGGATCGCCGGGCTCCCCCGGCAGTCCGAAGGCCTGCTGCTGGATCTCTGGAGTGAGGGGTCGCGTGATCTGCTCCAAGGTCACCCCCCGAGCGCGGAACGTCCGCCCCAGATAGTCGGTCGCCTCTGCCTCGTTGAGGTAGCGCCGCTGTCCTTGCCCGACACGAAGTTCGTGGTCGAACCAAAGGGGTTCCAGCGCCTGCTTCCCGAGAAATAGCTCTCCGGCGAATAGCAAGTACTCCCAGAGGTCGGGACGGGTCTGCAGGAGCAGATCTCGCTCGTCCGGGGTCCTGGGAACGCGTGGGACATGCTCCTCAGCCGGGGTCGAAGATTCGATCGAACGCACCACTGGCTCGCGCCGCTCCGGATCGAGCTTGGCTCGCCGCTCTCGGGCGAGAGCGCGGATTAGCTCCTGGGCAACGTGGCGAATGCCGTCGTCGGTCGAGACGCCGAGCCTATTGGCAAGCATCGGCGCCACCTTGGCGAGGTATTCATGGTCGATCCCGTGCCATACCGGCAGGATCACCTTTGAGCCGGAGGCCGCCTCGCGGGCCGCAAGGCCGTTTAGCTCCTGCCTCGGCCAGTGCTTGCCGAAGAACGCCTCGCTGAGGATCACGACACCAAAGCGGCTGCGCGCCAGCCCGTCGTTGATGCTCTCATACAGGCTGTCCCCGACAGTTAGCTCGTACTGGTCGAGCCAGACACTCCAGCCGGCCGAAGTGAGCGCCTCGCCAAGCGGTCTTGCCACGTCCTTCTTGTCCTCTCCGGCGTGCGAGATGAAAACGTCCCGTTCAAGCGATACGTCCTTGGCCACGGAGGGATGGTACGTTCAGCACGTGACGGGCCGGAATCGCGTCCCTAATCCGCGCGCCGTCGCCTGACGCTCGTCGTACAGTTGCCGCAATGCCGGATTCGCCCGAATCGTTCATGACGTTGGTCGAGGCCGTCTGCGAGTGCGAGGCCCCCCGCTACTAGATGGTTGATTCCGTATTCGTGCGGCTGGGGTTGCCGCAAGGGGACATAACGAGAGCGCCGAAGGTTGGCGTTGCTAACGCAACGTCGACCACGGAGGTGGTCTCGTGCTCGCCAACCTCGACGCTCTGCTCACCGCACTTTATGTGCAGGTGGACGATTTCCTGCCCAAACGTCGCGGTCCGAGGCATCCGCCCAGGATCACCGACTCCGAGTTGGTCACGCTCGCGGTCGCGCAGATGTTCCTCGCGATCCCGAACGATCGGAAGTTCCTGGCGCTCGCGCGCTGGCGGCTGGGGCACCTGTTTCCGTACCTGCCCAAGCAGCCGGGCTACAACAAGCGGCTGCGGGCTCTGGCGCCAGCGATCGCGAGGGTCATCACGCACCTGGCGGTCACTTCTGCGACGGGCTCAGACTGCTCGACAGCACTCCGGTCCCGTGCGGCCAATCCCGCGAAACCGCCCGGCGATCCGAGCTCGCCGGCTCCGCCGCATATGGCTGGTGCAAGAGTCACTCGCGCTACTTCTGGGGGTCCCGGCTGTACCTGTTGTGCGCTTCGGACGGGATGCCGATCGCGTTCGAACTCGCCCCAGCGAACACCCAGAACGAGTCGTCGCCGCCGAGCTGGTCCGCCGTGTCCAGCTCGACGGGTACACCGTCCTCGCCGACAAAGGCTTCGCCGGCGAGGAGTTCGAGCAGCTCATGGCCAACCTCGGCGGCCGCTTCCTGCGCCCAGACCGCAAAGACGAACCTCGACGAAACGGCTCGCTCGGCCCCATTCGCCAATGGATCGAGAGCGTCATCTGGACCTGCAAAGGCCAACTCACCCTCGAAGCCCACGGCGCTCGCACCGTCCTCGGCGTCTGCGTTCGCGTCGCCATCCGAATGCTCGCGCTCGCAGCAGGTCTCATCCACAACCAACAGATCAGTGACCCAGGCGGGGCTGGCGCTTTCCATGCTCGCGGCCGGCAAACCCGACACCCCGGTCGGGTGGATGATCGTCGCGCGCGAGATCGCGCTGCTCACCAACGAGCTCGGCCGCGTACACCGCGCCCGCGGAGAGCTTGCGCGCGCTCAGCAAATCGAGACCGAACTCGGCGCCGAGCTGGCGCGGATCGAGTCGGCGCTTGACCGCGAGCGGCCGCACGCTGGCATTGATCTGGACGCGGAGGCGCAAGCAGCCAAGCGCGCCCGTGAGCCGCTGGCGCCGCCTGCGCGAGATCCCGGACTGCAGACCGCATGACAGGCGGAGGACGTCAACCGCTTGCTCGGCCCGCTGCAGCGGCGGCGAAGTAGGGGGCGGTAGGACAGCCTGAAATCGTCCCTCCGCTCCGGAGACGGCGCGTTCTAAGGCGTTCTGAGGCCCCGTGATCCTAGCTTCAGCGTGTTCCGCCCCTTCTTCCCTGCATTTTTCGCGCTTGAGCGTGTTGGCGACCTAGTCAAAGAAGGTCCCCGACCTATAAAGGGATCGCGTTCGCGAACGTAATGCGCGAGGCCCCCCTGAGAGACTCACGTTCGTAGGTGAGATCTCAGTGGGGGGCCGCCGGCGAGCTCTCGGTTATCGCAAACTGTGGTTGCCGCCTGCAACTTCTTGGGCGGAATTTCGGTCCTTAAATTTTGCGCGAGACAGACCGCCTCCCCCGACCAGGACTCAGATCCCGTTCAGCGCGCGGATCAGGGCGATGATCGCGATGATGACGCCCGCGACCGCCTGAGCCAAAGCTACACCACCGCAGTAAGGGTTTGGTGTGCGGACGCACCAAACAACCTACAGCGGCGTATTATTTCGCTGGCGCGCTACCTTCTGCCCATGCCGGAAGCGACTCTCGTTGTGGATCCGGGGGTGACCCTCAAGCGCCCCGGGCTCAGATTGAACACCTACGTCCTGCGGCAGGTTCACGAGGACCTTCGGCCCCTTGCCCTTGAGTTTGAGCGCGCAGCGCTCGACGCGATGGGGATCGACGATTCGAGCGCCGAAATGGTGGTGACCGTCGAGCTTCCTACGAACCTAGCTGGGCCGGCGGGCAAGGCTCTGCGGTCAACCGACATTGCGTGGCGGCTCGCGTTCGTCCTCGCAGAACTAGATGGCAACGACCTACCTGACGACGAAGAGGTGGGCCTTGATGAGTTAAGCCCAGTCGAGGAGACGGGGCTCATCATCGTAGCCGCTGACCTGGGATCAATTGATTTCAAGCTCAGCGCTCAGACGAGGACGAACCTTAAGAGGGTCTACACGTGTATTCAAGTGACGGGTGCAGTCGCAGGTCTTGGGGCAAGCGCAGACCGACTCGTCGTCCCCAATGTCGCCAGCGCCCATGGGTCGCCGTGCAGGATAGAGATGACTGGGCGGCCTCAGGAGACTACGACACAGTTCTTCCAGCGCCTTCCGGCGAATCCCCAACGATGTCATTTGCACGTGCACGCTACGTTCAAGGATGGCTGGACTGTCGATTGGGACTCGTAAGGACGAAGACCGGAGCCATCAAGATCACATGACGCCAAAGTGGGACCTCCGCCAATGGGTCCCATGTCAAGTCTCACCAGTGCCCACCGGAGGAGGGGGACTAGGAGGAGCTGCAGAACGGCGGAGCGGCTACCAATCCGCTCGCCCCTGCGGATCTGTTCCATAATCCACGCTCGATAACACAGATATGTAGAAAAGCCCTGGAAAACAGTTTCTATGTCGCTTATGTCAACTGGCGTCTGGCCCTGGTTCGAGCCGAGCCGCACCGCTGTCGTTGTGCGGGGAGGGTTTGCGCGGCTCGCGGACACCGGTTGAGCCGCCGCGACCGCCTGACGGCCGGAAGTAAGGCCATCGCCGGATGCGGCGCCACGGAGGCCTCGGCGGCCGGTCGTGTTCTTGTGGCCCATCCATGACGGGAACAGTAGAGCGGCCGTTCCGTCGGCTGGCGGCATCACCTCGGGTCGGCGATGAATTTCGACCACGAGCAGCGCTTCCAGCGGATCGTCGACGAGTACCTGGAGCGGCCGGCTGGCGACTACGCGGAGCTGCTGCACCGCGGCTACGTCACATCGCCGCCTGGGGTCGATCCCGAGCAGTGGCGAGTGGAGATGCGGGCGCAGGCGCGCAAGGACAAGGTCCTCATCACGACGATCCGGGACGGCGACCGCGCGATCGCGGCGCGTCACCGCGTGGTCTCAGAGCACCAGGAGCGCGAAGAGCTCCGCGACGAGTTCGAGCGCCATGAGCTGCTGCAATCGCTGAAGCGGAGCGCCGAGGCGCTCGGCCATGAGATCCGGGCCTGGGTTCGCAGCGACCGGGAGACCATCACGAGCTGCTCGCGCTGCGGTGCTCGCATCTACGTGAGGATCGACAGCCCGCCTGTCGTCGACGGCGAGGCGATCAGCGAACCCTGCGGGGCCGCGTAGGCGGCCGTGTGGACGCTCGATACTTGGGTTCCAGCGCGGACGAGTCGGCCCGTGAGGAACATTGGAACGAAAAGTCACGCTAAGCCCCAAGACGCCGGCTAGCGCTGTTCGCCGCGCCGGAGTCAACCAGCGGCGCGTACAAGACAACCTTGGTGCGCTGCGAAATGACGGCTGGCTGATCGACTACCCGGCCTCCGGGCTACGTGACCCCGGTCCCGGGCCCCATCCCCGGCCCGCTCAGTAGGCAGGCCGACTCTTCCGCTCCGCGAGTCGCGGAGCAGCAACGCGAAACAGCACGCGAGGCGTAGCTGCTCTTGGCTCACGAGCAGCAGCGGCGTGGCGCTCTTCTGCTTGGCCGGGCGAATCCGGCAGTGTGCGGTTGGCCGGGGCGGGCTCTCGCAGCTCGTCCCTTCCGGTAGCCGCCTCGGCCGTCGACATGGCCCCCGCTCAACCAGGCGAAGCGGGCGCGGCGGCCTGCTTGCCGCGCCAACCAGGGCTCGACGGGACGACGCCGAGATGCTCATCGCGGAGCGAAAGCGGGTCTCGCGGACTCGAACGAAAACTCAGGCGTGTGGACGCCGATGACACCAGCCCGTCGTTTCGGTAGGTCTGCGACCACGCACGGACGTACGACTCCTCGCATAGCCAGTTGACGCACCTCAACAGTCCACCTTTGGACGCCGATCCCGCCGATGCTCGTGGAGGTCGGGGCATGAGGAAGAAGCGGAGGCACCGCGAGCATTCGCCTGTTGCCGAGGGTGGGCTGGTGCTGATCCCGTACCTGCGAGCCGAGGCGACGGACGATGGGCTCTCGGGTCAGGCGGGCGGTGCTGCCAGCCGTACAAACCGACCAGGACTCTTTACCTTCATGTTCACCTTCCGAGGCGCTATTCGCGCCGATCCTTGTCTCGACCGGATCAATGCATCGCGATGCCGAGCGGCACCTAGATGCAGAGGTCATCGCCCGCGTTCGGAACCAGCGCGTGCCCACTTCAGGAACGTCCACGCCGAGGTCGATGAGCGAGATCCCCCTTCGACGCGCCGCGTCGAGTCGGACCGACTAACCGCAAGGAGGCTCCACCCGGCTGTGCGCTCAGGCGACCGCGCGGGCTCTCGGGATCGTGGCTGTGAACGCTTCGTCCGATGCACCGATCGCTGTAGAGTCGCGCTGGTGGCCGGGTCATCGATCGCGGAGTTCGAGAAGGCTGCCTCGGTTCTGCGCGAACTCGAGCAGGCATCCCTGTGCCGCGTCGTCATCCTGGCGCCGTTTGGACAGCCTTCGCGTCCCGTGCGATTCGTGCAGTTCGTTGTAGTTGATGACGACCAGCGAACGGCGCAGATCCTCGAAGCCGCCAGCCTGAGCCGGGAGACGCTCGGGAACGGTAGCGACGAAGTTGCTCGGGTCTTATCGGCTGTCCTCAAAGACTCCGGAGCCACTGGCTTTGCGCAACAGCAGTCGCGACTGCGTGCGCAACAGCAGTCGCGACTGCGGGAACGTGCCAGTCCGGGTCGCACGCCTGAAGCGTCCGAAGGATCGACCGGTGACGAGGAGAAGTATCGGATTGCCGAGCGTACGTTCGACATCCCCGCTCTCAAGGCGCGGGTATGGCTGAAGCGGACTGCGAAGGACAATCTTCCGGTATCAATTGAGTGGGAAGTCGCCGACAAGGTCCAAGATGAGGATGTGCGGCGGCCGAGCGATCGCCCGGTTCGGTTCGCGACGGTGCGATTTGTTGGCACGCCGGCCAGGTACGATCTCTTTCAGACGCAGACCCGCGAGATGCTGCTTACCGTTGATCGAGAAGATGTGCTGGTGATGTTGGACATTCTGGAGCGGCTCCGCGATGCTTTCGAGTCCGCGTGATGAACCCTAGCGCCTACAGGCAGGCACCTACCGAAATCGGCGATCCGAGCGCGCCGCCGAGTACGTCGGCGTGGAGCACCTCCGAGACAACGTCATACGCCGACTTCTTCGCGTACGCCGCGCTAATGATGTCGACAAAGGAGCGCGCGGCGACAGATGTCAGCGAATACGGCCCAGAAGAACTCGACGACAGTCTCCTAGCCGCGTGGGCTACGACAACATCTGACCAAGCACTGGGGTACTTCGTATCCCACAGTCACCTGAGTGCTATGGAAGATCGCTACGCCGCTGCCAAGCGCAGCTTGGAGGTCGCCTTAGAGGACCTTGAACATGCGCGCGAACCTCTTCGCTTCATCTCTCGTGCGAACTACGAGCCGCCACCACCGGGGCCGCGCGCCGAAGAAGGCATCGCGACGTCAGAGCGCTTGGCTGTGCGTGCCGAACCAGATGATGGGCATAATCATTCGATGGCGTGGGGCTTCATTCGCCGTGGTGTCGCCGTTGCCTGGGCACTGGTTCTCGGATCGATCTTCGTCGCGTTCGGAAGTTGGGCGCTGATGTTGGCTGTGCTCTACTTAGGCGTCGCTACGTTCTGCTTGGCGGACTACGCCGCCTATCGTGTTGGGGGCACGCGCTGGTTCCTCCCGCCGAGGACAGCGCTAATCGGGACCTATGGCTTCGCCGGGCTTGCGGTCACGATGATAATCGCGAGCTTCTAAAGCAATGCCAACCGCCGCGGTGGTTGTGAGCGTGAGTCGCGTCGGCGGCTTAGAATTCAATACTGCGGCGGGTACGTTCAACTTGGCCGTGCTGGGCCTTTGCGCAGGCGTAACCGTCCTTCCGACGGTCTTTCGGGCCACTGGTGCGCTGCTCGATCGGATCATTGTGCTGGTTGCGGTCTGGCGGCGCACCCCCCTCCCTCGCGGGTTCAAAATCCAACCGGTCCTCCCGCGCGAGACGATCTGGGAATTCGGTGCGTTGGTTCTCATCGGAGCACTGTGCATCAGCAGCCTGCTAATCGTCACGTAGTCTGCCCAGTGTGCCGGGATTAGTCTGGCGGCCGAACTGCGCCGTTCCCGGCCTCGCTACGCCCAGGATCGTCGCGCTCGATTCCGGCGGCCTGACCAGAGCGAGGGGGGAGGGTGGCGCACTGACGGCGACAGCCACGATCCACTGATCTAGCCGCGCCCCCCGCGAGAGCCCCTGGGTCACGGAAGACGGCCTAGTGCTCGGGTCCGTGTCAGGAGCCGCAAAGTAGTGTCTGCTAATCCTTGCTGTCGGACGTCTCTAGGCGGCCTCGGCTTGTCCGGCGGGTCCGAGGTCGAGGTGGGTGCTCATTGGTCATCCTTGTCTTGGCGCGACCGGTTGGTCCTGTCGGCGTCGACCGCCGCCGGGAGAGGGCCTTCGGTGCTTGCCCGTTGGAGGGCCATCATGAGACCAGCCCCTCCCGGCGGGGTGAGGTGCCGCAAGCGGCAACAGGACGTAGCCCCGTTGAGGGCCAGTCAATGAGCGCCCGCAACGGTACCTCGTGGTCGCGGCGATGTGAAGTCCTGACCGATGAGGAGTACCGATGGGTAGTAACTACGCTGGGGTTGACTGGGCGTCGGAGAAGCACGACGTGCTGATCGCCGACGAGGCGGGCGAGGAGCTTTTGGCGGCCACGTTCGCGCACGACGAGGCGGGGCTGCGGGCTTTGTGCCGCGCGCTGGTGCGCCTGAGGGTGGGTCTGGTCGCGATCGAGCGTCCCGATGGGGTGCTGGTCGAGCGGCTCCTGGACGCCGGGCTGCGGGTGATCGCGCTGCATCCCAACCAGGTCGCTGCGGCCCGACCGCGGTTCCGGGTCTCGGGCGGCAAGTCCGACCGGTTCGACGCGTTCGTGCTGTGCGAGCTGGCGCGAACAGACCACCACCGTTTCCGGGTGCTGGAGCCCGACAGCGACCAGACCAAGGCGCTCCGGGCGCTCACCTGTGGGCGCGAGGATCTCGTGCAGACCTGGGTGGCGCTCTGCAACCAGCTGCGCGCCGAGCTCGACCGCTCCTGGCCGGGCGCGATCCGGATCTTCGACAAGCTCGAGAGCCCGATCACGCTCGCGTTCCTGAAGCGCTACCCGAGCCCAATCGACGCTCGCGCCCTCGGCGAAAAGCGCCTGGGAGCGTTCCTGACCAAGCACGGCTACAGCGGCGGCAAGACCCCCGCGCAACTGCTCGTCAAGCTCCGTAGCGCGCCCGAAGGCCGCACCGATGAGCACGAGCTCGGCGCCCGACGCCAGCTCGTGCTCGCGCTGATCGCCGCGCTCGAGCCGCTCGTCGGCCAGATCAAGACGCTCGACCGCCAGATCGCCACCGCCGTGCGTGAGCATCCCGACGGCGCCATCTTCCTCTCGCTGTTCAAACACCCCAGGTCGGTCATAACCGCCGCCACGCTGCTGGCCGAGATCGGTGACTGCCGCGCCCGCTACCCCACCCGCGAAGCGCTCGCCGGCGACGTCGGCCAAGGAGCGGTCGCCGTCGAATCGGGCAAACGCAAGGTCGCGTGCTTCCGCTGGGCATGCAACAAGCGCCTGCGCGGCGCGTTCTGCACGCTCGCCGACAGCACCCGCCACTGGCATCCCTGGGCCGCTGACCACCAGGCCTCCGCGATCCAGCGCGGTCACGACCATCCCCGCGCGACGCGCACCCTCGGACGCGCCTGGTGCCGCATAGTCTGGCGCTGCTGGCAAGACGGCGTCCCGTACGACCCCGCCCGCCACCGCGCCCTGCAACAGCACATCACGGTCACCATGACGAGCGCACCGTCCGTGCATCGCTCGTCCGGTCCGTGGGCGACAATCGGGACACAATGGATCCGGAGGCGGCGTTTGATCCCTCGGCCGTGCGGCTCGGTCGCGCCCGCGGGCGCTACTTCCGTGAGAATTTCGCCCAGGGCGGGGTGGATCTCGTGCAGATCATCCCCGAGGTGGTGACCAACGCTGACGCCGCGATCGCCGTCTCGGGCCGCCCGTCGGGCAGGATCATGCTCGCGGTGGCGGCGCCCGATCCGCAACTGCTGTCGCTGTGGCGGGCGCGGATGCGCTCGCTGCGCTCGCCGGCGCTGCTCTCCTGGCGCCACGAGCTGCGGTGCACCGATGACGGAGAGGGCGTCGACGCGCTGCTGATCGACCAGCGCCTCGGGGCGCTCGGGGTGCAGCCGCCGCAGGGCGGGCAGCGCGGACTGTTCGGCCGGGGCCTGCGGGATGTATGGCTCGCGCAGGGCGCGGGGCGGATCGAAGGCGTGCGCGGGCAACGGGCCGTGGAGTCGTGGTTCTTCCCCGCTCCGGGTGACGAGCCGTATGCGTTCGTGCACGTGCGAGACGAGCCTGCGACCGATCAACATCGCAGTGGGCTCGAGATCGGGGACTCGGGAACGCGCGTGACCGTGCCGCTGTCGGCCGCGAGGCTTCCGGCGGCGGGAAGGCTGCGGGCGCTGGTCGCCCAGCTGGTGCAGCTGCGTCCGATTCTCGAGGACCCCGCCCGCGCGCTGTACCTGGAGCAGCCCGGGCAGGCACCGCAGCTGGTCAGCTACCCGACCCCCGAGCCGGATCCC
The DNA here is from genome assembly GCA_963723675.1 of uncultured Solirubrobacterales bacterium. Lineage (GTDB taxonomy): Bacteria > Actinomycetota > Thermoleophilia > Solirubrobacterales > Solirubrobacteraceae > Palsa-465. The sequence continues at coordinate 85,952 of CAVRRW010000007.1, forward strand.
GAACGACCGCTGCTGTTCGACTCGGAGGTCCAGATCGCCCCGCACGTGTCGGCAAGGATCGTCGTGCGCCGCGCTCATGAGCCGCTGTCGCAGGGCTTCTCGCGCGCCACTCGCCGCGGCGGTCTGGTGATCCGCTCCGGCCGTGCCGCGCACGAGACCACGCTGGCGGGCTTCGAGGGCCGGCCGGGCGCCCGGCATCTGTACGGGGAGGTGTTCTGCGAGGCGATCGAGCAGCTCCAGCGCGACGCGCTCGAGCGGCCCCGCCCCGAGCTGGTGGTCAAGGTCGATCGCTCCGGGCTCAACGAGCACCACCCGATGGTCGGGCGGCTGTATGCGGCGATCGACCGGGTGCTGACGCCGATCGTCGCCGCGGAGGAGCGGCGCGCCGGCGCGCATCTGATCGGCGCCGCCCGCGCGGTCACGGCCCGCGACCAGGTCGGGTTGCGAGCGCTCAACGACCTGCTCAAGGCCGCATTCGACCAGCCTGGCACGGCGGCCGCCGAGTCCGGCGGCGGTCCCGCGTCGGCCCCGCCGGCGCGACCGTCCGAGGAGGAGGCGGCGGAGGAGGCGGTGGCCGAGCCGGGGGCGCCGGGGGAGCGGGCGCCGACAACGCCGCCCGCGCCGGCGCAGGCGCTGTGGTTCAAGCAGTCTCCGGTCAGGCTTCATCCCGGCGAGAAGCGGACGGTCACGCTGCTCGCCGATCCCGCACGGATCAAGCCCGGCACCGGGATCGAGCTCGAGGCCGACCCTGGCCTGACCGTGGCACTGCGCGCCGGTGCGATCCCCGAACCGGGCGCTCGCGGCTACAGCGCCATGCAGGCGCACGTGCGCGCGCGGGTGACGGTCGAGCCCGGTTCGCGTCTGACGGTGCTCGCCGCCGCCGGCGAGCACACCTGCGAGCTGGAGATCGTGGTCGTCCGCCACCGCGCGTCGGGCTGGGTGCGCGAGATCGCCCGCAAGAACGAGGACCAGACGACCGAGGCGGAGTTCGATCCCGAGACCGGCGTCGTCACCGTGTATGAGGGGCGGCGCGAGTTCCGCGATCTCGAGCGCGCCGCCCGTCGCGCCGGCTACCGCAAGCGGCGCGTGCCCGAATACGTCCCCTACCGGATGCTCGAGGTGGAAGCCGCAGCCAATGCCGTGTACGCCTGGGCCGCCGCGCAGATCCTGGCCCGCCGCCTTCCCGAGGAGCGACCGTCGGATCCCGCCGAGTACGCCGCCGCCGTCCACCACGAGCACCAGGCCCTGCGCCACCGCGCCCACCACAAGCTGATGCAGGCGTTCCTCGAGCCCGAGATCTTCGAGGGCGCCGTCGGCATCCAGCGCCCCGCGGCGGGCGCCGGCGCCGGGCAGCTGCGACTGGTCGGACGCGCGCCCAGCTGATCGGTGGGGTTCCGGGGTCGGCGGCTCCTGGTTGCGCGTCAGCCGGGTACCCGGCTCCCGGTGAGGGCGGGAGATGAATTTTGTCTGTATATGCGACCAAATTCATCAACGTCCCTGCGACGATCACCGAGGTCCAGGCTCGGGTAGACGGAGGAGTACATAGGGAAGGGAGATCGAAGATGAGCGTCTATGACGAACGACCCTGGCTGAAGCTCTACGCCGAGGGCGTGCCGCACGACATCGAGCCCGAGCATGAGAGCATGCTGGCCGCCTTCCGGGAGACGGTGAAGCGTGCGCCCGACAGGCCGGCGCTGCTGTATTTCGAGACCGCGATCAGCTTCCGCGAGCTCGACGAGATCACCGACGCGCTCGCCGCGGCGCTGCGCGCCGAGGGCTTTCAGCCGGGCGATCGCCTCGCCGTCTACCTGCAGAACGTGCCCCAGTTCTCGATTGCGATGGTCGCGACCTGGAAGGCCGGCGGGATCATGGTCTCGGTCAGCCCGATGCTCAAGCACAAGGAGCTGGCCGCGCAGTTGAGCGACTCCGGGGCCGCGGGGCTGGTGACGCTGCAGTCGCTGTGGGACGAGGTCGCGCGCGATGTCGTGCGCGACGTGGAGGTCCCGATCGTGGTGACCACGTCGGAGCTGGACTTCCTCGACGAGGTGCCGCCGCTGCTGGCGGGCACCGAGCGCCGGCGCGACCCGCAGACCCTCGATCTGGTCGAGCTGACCGAACGCCACCGGGGCGGCGAGCCGGTGGAGCCTCCGGCGGAGTTTGGACCGGAGGACGTGGCGTTTCTGACCTACACCTCGGGGACCACCGGGCCGTCGAAGGGAGCGATGAACAGCCACGGCAATGTCGTGTTCAACGCGCAGGCGTATCGCGACTGGGTGGGGCTGGGCGACGACGACGTCATCTTTGGCGTCGCGCCGTTCTTTCACATCACGGGTCTGATCGGCCACCTGGCGGTCGCGCTGCTGGTGGGGATGCCGGTGGTGATGACCTACCGCTTCGACGGCGACGCGTCGCTCGAGCTGATCGAGCGCCATGGCGTGACCTTCACGGTCGGTGCGATCACCGCCTTCATCGGGATGATGAACGCCGAGTCTGCCGACCGGCGCGACCTCTCGAAGCTGACGAAGATCGTCAGCGGCGGAGCGCCGATCGCGCCGGCGACGGTGGAGCTGTGGGAGAAGAAGTTCGGCGCCTACATCCACAACATCTACGGGCTCACCGAGACGACGTCTCCGTCGCACTGCGTCCCGATCGGCAAGCGTGCGCCGGTGGACCCCGACTCGGGGGCGCTGTCGGTCGGCGTGCCGATCTTCAACACGATCGTGCGCATCCTCGACGACGAGGGCAACGAGTTGCCTCCCGGCGAGATCGGCGAGTTCGTGACCTCGGGACCGCAGGTCGTCTCCGGCTACTGGAACAAGCCCGGGGAAAGCGAGAACGCGATCCCCGGCGGCGCGCTGCACACCGGCGACGTCGGATTGATGGACGAGGACGGGTGGTTCTACCTGGTGGATCGCAAGAAGGATCAGATCAACGTCTCGGGCTACAAGGTCTGGCCGCGCGATGTCGAGGACGCGCTCTACGGCCACGACGCGGTGCGCGAAGCCGCGGTCGTGGGCCTACCGGACGAGTACCGCGGCGAGACCGTCAAGGCGTTCGTCAGCCTCAAGCCCGGAGAATCGGCGACCGCCGAAGAGCTGATCGCATTCTGCAAGGAGCGCATGGCCGCCTACAAGTACCCCCGCCAGATCGAGTTCGTGGACGAGCTGCCAAAGACCGCGAGCGGCAAGATCCTGCGGCGGGAGCTCCGCGACCGGGGGCGGGTGGCGGCGACGGATTGACGGCACCCGCGTGCCCGGCGGGCTCGGGTGCCGCGATCAAGAGGCGGTCGCCCGATGCGGATGGGCCCGTGATCCCGCTGGGCTCTGAAGCTGCCCGATGAACGTGCCGGCGGCCTCCATCGCATCGGCCGCCTCGGGAAGGAACGACCAGAACAGCTGGAAGGCGTGCGCGTCGACCGGGAACAGCTCGAGCCGGACATCGACGCCGTGTTCGTCGGCACGCTTGGCGAGCGCCTTTGCATCGGCGAGTCTCGCGTCGCCGGTGGCAGCCTGGATCAGCATCGGCGGCAGGCCACTGAGGTCCGCCGTCAGTGGATCGACGATCGGATCGTCGACCGGGTGGTCACCGAGGTAGGCGGCGGCGCAGCGACGCGCTTCCTCCTCGGCCGCCAGCGGAGCTTTCGTGGCCGACGTGGTCCGCAGCACGAGATCGAGCCAGGGACAGAGAATCACCGCGCCACCGGGGAGCGCGATGCCGTCGCGCCTGAGAGTAAGCAACAGCGAGATCACCAGGCCGCCGCCCGCCGAGTCGCCGGCGACCGCGACCCGCTCCGGTGCGATTCCCTGCTCGAGCATCCAGCCGTAGGCGCTGAGCGCATCCTCGAGGGCGGCAGGGAACGGATGCTCGGGCGCGAGTCGGTAGTCGGGGACGAGCACGCCGGTTCGCGCGGACGCGGCGAGCGCGCCCGCGTGGGGCTGGTAGCCGAACGCCGACCCCGCCACGTAACCGCCGCCGTGGAGGTAGAGCACCGTCGGATCGTGACCATCGCCGGGGGACACGAGCAGCGATGAGACCCCGCCGGCCATCACCGGCCGGACGGCCGTTCCCGGCGGAGGCGAGAACTGGGCATTGAGCGCCTCGAACGACTCGCGAGTGGCCACCAGATCCTCGCTGACGAGGCCCTCCATCGGCTCGAGCATCCTCGCGATCCGTCCAACCAGCTCGCCGCCGACCGCGAGCGTCTCCGCCACCGCGTGATCGACGTCCGCGAGCAGCCTTCGTGACCGATCCAGCAGTGCTTCGCCGGCGAGCGTCAGCTCGACTCTGTGGGTGGAGCGCCGCAACAGCTCGCATCCAACCAGCTGCTCCAGGGCGCGGATCTGGCGGCTGAGCGCCGGCTGCGACACGTACAGCCGCTCCGCGGCCCGCCCGAAGTTGAGCTCCTCCGCGACGGCGACGAACGCCCGCAGATGGCGCAGCTCGATTCCGTCGGGGGCCTGTGGGAATGGGAGTACACGTCCGCGCTCGTCCACGGGCCAAGTATGGCCGCTGGGCGATCGCCCGGTGATGCCGATCTTGCAAGACCGTCTTGTCGGATCGGCCTTTCCCTTTCCGGAGGATCGGTGCGAGCCTGGCCGCGATGACTGCTGAGCTGACACTGCGATTCGGCGCAACGCGGTTGCACGCGAGCGTCCACTGGCCGCTGATCGACAACGGCCGGCTCGCGCTCGCGCTGGCTGACGAGTTGACAGGGGCCGCCCATCCGCTCGTCTGCGACGCGGTCGTGGTGGCGCTCGACGGGCACCACCGTCACGCCGATGAGCTTGCTGCCCTGCAGTGGCTCGCGGAGCACGGCGGCGGGCTCTGCGCCGCTCCGAAACGCCTGATCATCGCCGGCGGAGCGCGTGCGGCGTGGCTCGCGGTCGGCGCCCGCGACGGCGCCTGGCCAGAGATCGACCGCCAGGTGCTCGTCCACCCCCGGTTCGGTCCGGAGAACCCAATCCCCTCGAGCGTCGCCGGCGTTGCTCCTGCCACCGTCGTGTGCAACGGCGACCCGCGAGACGACGGCGCCCGATATGCGGCGCTGCTTCGCGACGCCGGCGTCGATGTCGACCAGGTGGTCCGATGACCGCCACGGTCGAGCTCGTCGACAGGATGGAGTCGCATCGGCTGGAGCTGCAGCGGTACTGCGGACGGATGCTCGGGTCGCCATCCGAAGCCGAGGACGCCGTCCAGGAGACCTTGCTGCGCGCCTGGCGCGGCGCCGAGCGCTTCGAGGGACGGGCGGCGCTGCGAACGTGGCTGTATCAGATCGCGACCAACGTCTGCTTCGACGCCGCCAAGGCGCGATCGCGTCGGCCCGTGCCGGTCGCCGAGGCCTCGGAGCTCACTGCCGCCTGTGGCGAGCTCGATCCGGCACACGTGGCGCTCATTCGCGAGAACGCTCGGCTTGCGCTGGTCGCCGCCGTGGGTGAGCTGCCGCCACGCCAGCGCGCCGTCCTGCTGTTGCGAGAAGTCCTGTGCTGGCGCGCGGCCGAGATCGCGGAGCTGCTCGGGACCAGCGTCGAAGCCGTCAACAGCGCGCTTCAGCGCGCGCGCGCGACGCTCGAGGGCGTCGATCCGGACCGCGTGCCTGCGATCACCGATGCGCCCCGGCGTGAGCTGCTCGCGCGCTACGTCGCCGCGTTCGCCGTCGACGACGTCGACGCGCTCGCTTCCCTGGTTGCGCGTCCCTCGCCGGCTCGGGCCCGGGCCGCCAAAGAGCCTGTTCACGCGGTCGCCGGACCGCTGTAGGCGGGCGGGGGTGATGTGTCTGCTTTCGCCGAGGCAATCTGCGCCAGCAGTGCGGGTGGTGTGGTGCCGCCGAGCACCGTCAGCCGCGGCAGCCGGAAGCGATCCTGCTGCGGGCTTGCCCAACCCGGAACGACCGTCGTCGAGCCGACGAATCCGGCCGCGCGAACGGCGGCGATCACCGTTGTGTTGTAGTGCCCCGAGGGGTAGCTGAACCAATTCGCGGGGACTCCGTAGCGGCTGCGCAGCGTCTGCCGTGCGGTTGCCAGTTCAGACCGGAGATGGTCGGCGTCGAGCGTGAGCAGATCGGCACCGCTGACTCCCTCGCTTGCGAGCTCCCAGCCGGCGGCGATCAAGCCACGAATCTGCGTGTCGGTCAGACCTCCCTCCGACGGCGGCAGGCCACTCAGCTCAAGATTCTCTACCCCCACCCAGCCGAGTTGCTTGAGGACGGGCAACGCGTTTGTGTACTGCGATGCATAGCCGTTGTCGAAGCTGATCACGATCGGCTTGCCGGGGCCGAGCCCAACGCCCCGAGTCCAGTACGCCTCGAGCTGGTCGAGCGTCACCGCATTCCACCCGTCGGCCTTGAGGGCATGCATCTGGTCGGAGAACTCCTGGACGGGCACATACAGGGCCGGCGCCGCGCTGCTCTGGGCCGGCGGCGCGTTGATCACGTGATAGGCGAGGATCGGCACGGTCGCGGTCCCGGGCGCAGGGGTGCTGCGGGTGCCGGAGGTGGCCGCGGCCGGCTGCTTGGCGGATGTGCCCGCGGCCCGCTTGGACGCAGGCGAGCCTGATCGGCGCGTGGAACCAAGCACCAGCGTCACCGCGACAGCCAGGACCACGACCAACGACCCGAGGGCGGCAACTCGCTTGCCCATTGCTCGCGGTTGACGCCTGCGTGCTCGTTGGCGGCGATGACCCTTCGCGTCGCGGCTACTCATGCGGCGCGACGTTACACGCTCGGGCTCGCGCCGAGTGGTCGTTGGCCGCCGGTGCGGTCATGGCGAGGCAAGCCCCTGTTGCGGTCGACGCCTGCCCGGCCGGATGGTGCCGGACGGCGCCGACGTGGCGGCGTACGGCGAGGCGGCAGCGCTATACCCCTACGTAATAACCGACGACCTAACGAGCGACCGACGACCTAACGAGCGGAGGAGCAAAATGGCGTCTGCGACGAGCGAGATGACCAGTGGGGTCACGGTTCACGATCCCCGCGGCTTTCCGCCGAAGGTCACCGGCAAGGCGCTCGCTCCGCGGCTCGAGCGCCGCGACGGCAAGCGGGTCTACCTGGTCGACTGCCTGTTCGACAACAGCCGCCAGTTCATGACCGAGCTCGAGGACTGGCTCGCCGAGCACCTGCCCGCGGTCGACGCCCAGACGATCACGCCGCGCGAGAGCTGGGTCGACGATCCCGAGATGCGCGGCGCGATCGCGGCCGACTGCGACGCCGCGATCCTCGGCGTGGGCAATCGGCGACCGGCGCCACCGACCGGCTCGAGCTCGCCGCGGTGTTCGTCTACGTCGGGCTGAGCCCCGAGACGCGGCTCGTCGCCCACGTGCTGTCGCTCGGCGGCGAAGGCGGCGTCCGCACCGACCCGGTGATGCGCACCGAATTGCCGGGGCTGTTTGCGGCCGGCTCGGTTCGGGCCCGGGCCGAGGTCCAGGCCGCCGCCGCGGCGGGCGAGGGCACGGTCGCCGCGCGGGCGGCGGACCCCTACCTGCGCACCCGCGAACGGCGCTAGTCGCGGGTTGCTAGTCGCGGCTTAAGTGTTCATCGAGCCTTCCGTCACTGCGTGCTCGACGCGCTGCTGCCGGCGCCCGACACGGTCGGAGGGCGCAGCCGGCGGCCCCAGTCCAGGCGGGTGAGAATTGACCGTCACCCCGTGAAGATCGCCTCCGGGAGCAGGGCGCTGACGATGTACTGGCCGGCGTCGACGATCTCTGAGATCTTCAGGTCGACCGCGAGGCTGCAGAGCAGGTAGGCGTCCTCGCGCCCGAGGGAGTAGTCCGTCGCGATGTGGTCGACCATCGCCCGCACGGCATCCTGCGCGGCGACGTAGAGGTCGCCGCCCACGCCGGTGGTGCCGTAGAACGGTGCCGAATCGACGCGCGGCGTCAGTGGCGCCGGGGTACGGTACTGCGGTCCCGGGATCGAGCGGCCCTTTTGCAGGGTGAAGCGCAGCGAGGCGAACATCGGCGCCTCGAGGCCGGTCACGCACACCTCGCCGTCGCCCTGGGCGCCGTGAGCATCGCCGCAGGAGAACATCGCCTGCTCGACCTGCACCGGCAGATAGAGCGTCGATCCGCGCACCAGCTGGCGGGTGTCCATGTTGCCGCCGAAGTTGCCCGGCGGCATCACCGGCTGGGCGCTGGCGCCGGCGGGGCAGACACCCATCGTCCCGAAGAACGGCTCGAGCGGGATCGCGATGTCCTCGCGCATGTGGGCCACGTCGCCGTGTGAGAGGTCGAAGATCCGCAGGTAGGCGTCCGGGAAGTCCTCGGGCAGCAGCCCCAGCTCCGGCAGGATCGCGGTCCAACCCCAGCCCTGCGTGTGGATGTCGAGGATCTCGATCGCGAGCGTGTCGCCGGGCTCGGCGCCGTCGATTGAGATCGGGCCGGCGAGCGGGTAGACGCGAGCCCAGTCCAGATCGGCGATCACGCTGGTGTCCGAGTCCGGACCGATCTGGTTGTCGCTGACGTCGCGGGTCCAGACCACGACCGTGTCGCCGGACTCGATGCCCAGCACCGGCTCGTTGCCCGTGTCCCACGTGAAATGGACCTGTTCGTCCGGCAGATGATGCGTGCGGGGCATCGCGGCGACCTCCAGCTCGGGTTACAGCGCCAACGCTATGTGATCGCGGCGAGCGGCCGCAACCGGCCTCAGCCATACGTCGCGCCAGGCTAGACGGACACCCGCCTGCGGCCGCAACCGGTACTCAGCCACACGTTAGTCATAGGCCTCCGGGCTGTGCTTGAACTTCGGCCAGGCGTCCGGGTCATGGCCGGTGACGACGGTCGCGTTCGAGCGCGCCGCGATCCGGTGCAGCTTTCGGACAGAGCGGACGGTGTCGACGACCGACGCGAGGAAGCCCGGCAACGCCTTCTCCTCCCAGTGATCGGTGGTGTAGGCGGCGTCGACGGTCAGCAGCATCGCGCCGGAGTTGGGCAGCGTCACCTCGAATGACTGGTGGCCGGGCGCGTGCCCCGGCGTGCGCCAGCAGCGGATCGTGCCATCGCCGAATACGTCATAGCCGTCCTCGGTGCCTTCGAGCAGCGCCCAGGGAACCCCCGGCTTGTTGTAGTCAGCCTGAATGTAACCGCCCGCGGCGAACCAGTCGGGAGCGAACGCATACTCGAACTCGTCGCGGGTCGCGATCACCTCGGCATTGGGGAACTGGTCGATCGCGGCCAGCGCGCCGGTGTGGTCGAGGTGGAGGTGCGACTGCAGGACGAAGCGCACGTCGGCGGGGTCAAAGCCGGCCGCCTTCATCGCCGGAACACACGCCTGCTCCGCAGTCATCACCGGCCAGTACACGGCGGTGATGTCACCCCAGTGACGCTTGGGGTCCTGTGCGCACTCGGCGGCGTTGCCCCCGTCGATCACGACCAGGCCACGGGGATGCTCGACCAGGAACCACGGCACCGGGATCTCGTACTCCTCTCCGAGTCCCTGGTTCATCTTGATGTTCTCGACGTGACACTTGAGCGTGCCGCATTCGAACATATGCAGCCGCACGCCCTCCGGGACGGTTGCCCGCGCAGACGTGCCGCTCTGCTGGGTGGTTGTGGTGGTGGTCATTGCGTGCTCTCCTTGTGAACTACCAGTTGCTCATGGACGCGGTGATGATGTGACGCAGGTCGTCGTCGCCGACCTCCTTCGGTGCCACGGCCAGCAGGCGCTGCTGTTTGAGCGCGCCGTCGACCAGCGCGGGGATGTCGTCCTCGTTGTAGCCGAACTCCGCGACCCCCCGGGGCGCGTCGACGTCCTTCATCAGCGACAAGAGGATGTCGGGCAGCGTGTCGGGCCCAGGCTCGCTGATCGGCTCGCCGGCGAGCAGCTCCGCGACCTGGTGGTGGCGCTCGGGCATGGCGTCATACGTGAAGCGGAACGCGGCGGGCGCGGTGACGATCACCGAGTGGCCATGGGGCACGAACGGATGGTCGTCGGGATAGCCGGGGGGCTGGTATTCGTGCTTGACCGACGCGATCGGGTAGGCGCAGGAGTGCGGGATGTGCACCCCGGCGGAGCCGAAGCCGACCCCGGCCATCGTCGCGCCGAGCATCATGAACCCCCGGGCCTCGACGTCGTCACCGTGGGCGACGGCGCGGCGCAGGTAGCGGCCACCGAACTCGAGCGCCTTTGCCGACCACACGTCCGCGATCGGGTTGGAGCCTTGATACGGCGGCCGCTCGTCGGCCGAAGCGGGTCGATCCCGGGTGTCAAACGGCTTTGACAGAAACGACTCGGCCGCGTGGCAGACCACGTCGAGCCCGGTTGAAGAGGTCACCTCCGCGGGCAGCGAGCGCGTCAGCTCGGGATCGACCAGCGCCTGCGTGGCGCGCAGGTAGCGGTGCGAGATCCCGGTCTTGACCTTCAGATCGGGAATGTCGAGCACCGCCACGGTGGTGGCCTCCGAGCCGGTTCCGGAGGTCGTCGGGATCGCCAGGTGTGGCTTCAACGGCGAGGGCGGCTTCTTGCCTTCACCAACGGGAGGGTTGACGTAGTCCATCACCGGGGCCGGGTGAGTGGAGACCAGGTTCGCGACCTTCGCGGTGTCCATGCTCGAGCCGCCACCGACCGAGACGAAGCCGTCGACGTCATGCTCGATCGCGAAGTCGGCCGCGTCCTGGAAGGACTCGATCGTCGGCTCTACGCGGGCGCGGTCATACACGACAACCTCGAGTCCCTCGTCCTCGATCTGCCCCTTGATCCGCTCCGGATGACCGAGTGCGGCGACGCCGGGATCGGTGACGAGCATCGCCCGCTTGACGCCGAGGCGCTTGAGCTCCCATCCCGCGTCGGCGGAGGCGCCGGTGCCAAACTTCACCGGCGTGGCCTCCATCGTGAAGATCGTCTCGTGCTCGGAAGCCATGGCGTTCCTTTCTTGTTCGCGTCACTCGGTCGTCGGGTAGTGCGTTCCCCCGATGGGCCTCGCGCAATCGCTTCGGGACGTGGTTGGCTCCCAGCACGTGCTGAGCGATCCCGATCTCAAGTCGTCCTATGAGCGCGACTACAGCGGGCGCTACGCCGGCAACGCCCGGCTGGTGGTCCGGCCCGGCGACTCGCGCGAGGTGGCCGCGGTCGTCGCGGCGTGTGCCCGCGAGGGCGCGGCGATCGTCCCCCAGGGAGGCAACACCGGGCTGGTCGGCGCCGGCGTCCCGCGGGGCGGCGAGGTCCTGCTGTCGCTGCAGCGGCTGAGCCGGATCGGGGAGGTCGACACCGCCGTCGGCCAGGTGACCGTCGGCGCTGGGGTCACGCTGGCGGCGCTCCAGGCCGCCGCGCGCGCCGCCGATCAGGACGCGGCGCTTGACTTCGGAGCCCGCGACTCCTGCACGGTCGGCGGCGTCGTCGCCTGCGACGCCGGCGGCGCTCGGGCGCTGCGTCACGGCACCGCGCGGGCACACGCGGCAGGCCTCGAGGCGGTGCTGGCCGACGGCTCGGTCGTCTCGCGATTGGCGGGGCTGACCAAGGACAACGCCGGCTATGACCTGCCGGCGCTGCTGGTCGGCTCGGAGGGGACGCTGGGAATCATCACGCGCGTGCGCTGGAGGCTGGCGCCGCTGCTGCGTTCGCGGGTGACGGCGCTGGTGCCGCTCGGCTCGGCGGCGGAGGCGGCGGAGCTGCTGGCGTCGCTGCGCGCGCACGCGCCGTCGCTGGAGAGCTGTGACTTCTTTCTCGACGAGGGCCTGCAGCTGGTGCTCGATCATCAGCGGCGCCAGTCGCCGGTGCGCACCCGCGCGCCGTTCTACGTGCTGACCGAGTGCGCGGCGCGATCGGACCCCACCGAGGAGCTCGCCGAGGCACTCGAGCATGCCGGGATCGCAGACGCGCTCGTCGCCGACGACACCCAGGGCCGCGAGGGACTTTGGCGCCTTCGCGAGGGGCACACCGATGCGATCAACGCGGTCGGGGTGCCGCACAAGCTCGACGTCGGCGTGCCCCTTGACCAGCTCGACGGATTCCTGCACGAGGTTCCGGGCGTCGTCGATGCGGCCGGCGGCGAGCGGGTGATCCTTTTCGGCCACCTCGGCGACGGCAACGTCCACGTCAACGTGCTCGGGGCCGACCCCGACGATTCCCGGGTCGACGACGCGGTGCTCGAGCTCGCGCTGGGCCGCGGCGGCACGATCAGCGCCGAGCACGGTGTGGGGGTCGCCAAGGCGGCGTGGCTCGAGCGGGCCCGCGGCGCCGACGAGGTGGCGGCGATGCGCGCGATCAAGCGCGCGCTGGACCCGGCCAACCTGCTCAATCCGGGGGCCGTACTGGGTCCCGCCGGCGGCTAGCTCAAGCCGGTATCCCGGCGAGCTCAAGCCGGTATCAGCTCGGCCTCTCGCTCCGGTTCGCCGATGCTGAGGTAGTCCTCCGGCGAGGTTTCGTCGGCGACCTCGCGCGGGTCCAGCCGGCGCGTCAGCGGCGTGAGCACGAGCGCGACGATGAGGTTGGCGAGGATCGCGAGGAACGCCGAGTACATCGTCACCTTGAACGAGCCGATCGACAGCGGATAGGCCGACTTGAAGCTCTGCGACGCGGCCATTGCCGTGCCGGTGCCCATGCCGACGATCCAGCCCGCAAGCAGCGCCCAGCGGTCAAACCAGCGCGTGTACAGGCCGATGAACGCGGCGGGCAAGGTCTGGATGATCCACACCCCTCCGAGCAGCTGGAGGTCGATCGCCGACTTGGTGGAGACGAACAGCGCGAACAGCAGCGCGCCGGCCTTGACCACCACAGAGGCGACCTTGGCGACGGCCGCCTCCTCGCCGTGGCTGGCCTGGGGGCGCAGGTACTCCTTGTAGATGTTGCGGGTGAACAGGTTGGCGGCCGCGATCGCCATGATCGCGGCCGGCACCAGCGCGCCGACTCCGATCGCGGCGAACGCGAAGCCCTCAAACCACGACGGGAAGTACTTGATGAACAGGTCGGGCACGGCAAAGTTCGAGTTCGCGGGCTTGAGCCCGGCCGCGATCGCCATGTAGCCGAAGATGGCGATGATCCCCAGCGCGAGCGAGTAGAACGACAACAGCGTGGCGTTGCGGCGAACGGTGTTGCCGCTGCGCGCGCTCAACGCTCCGGTGAGCGCGTGCGGGTAGAGGAACAACGCGAACGCCGAACCGAGCGCCAGCGTCGCGTAGGTCTGATACGCGGCGGGCTTTCCCGGCACCAGGGCCGCTGGCGGCGTCCGCTTGGGCAGTGCCTTGCCCGCGGCGTCGAAGATATGGCCAAAGCCACCCAGCTTGATCGGGATGTAGATGATCGCGACGAGCACCGTGATGTAGATGGCGAGGTCCTTGACGATCGCGGTCAGCGCCGGCGCCCGCAGCCCGCTCTGGTAGGTGTACGCCGCCAGGACGACGAAGGCGATGATGATCGGCCAGTCGCCGGAGATGCCCATCGCGGCAATCACGGTCTTGAGCCCGATCAGCTGCAGCCCGATGTAGGGCATCGTCGCCAGGATGCCGGTGAAAGCGACAGCCAGCGCCAGCCAGCTCGAATCGAAGCGGCCCCGGGTGAAGTCGGCCGCGGTGATGTATCCGTGCCGTTTGCACACGGCCCACATCCGCGGACCGAACACGAACAGGACGGGGAACACCAGCGTGGTGTAGGCAAACGCGAAGAAGCCGGCGCTGCCGGTGGCGAACATCGCGGCGGGCACGGCGATGAACGTGTACGCCGTGTAGATGTCGCCGCCGATCAGAAACCACGTCACCCAGGTGCCGAACCGCCGCCCGGCCAGACCCCACTCGTTCAGATGCCCGAGGTCGGCCCTGCGCCAGCGCATGGCCGCAAAGCCGACCCCGGTCACGAGCACGAACAGGACGCAGAAGACGACGATCGCGGCGGGATGAACGTTGTGCCGATCCATCGCCACCTACCTCGTGCGGCGATACACGACGGTGGTGATCGCGGCCGTCACCGCCAGCCACACGAATTGATACCAGTAGAAGAACGGGATCCCGAACACCCGCGGCGTGGTGTGGGCATACAGCGGCGGGTACAGCAACGCCGCGAACGGCAGCAGAAGCAGGAGATACCACACCCGCCTCGATCGATTCGGTCGGGTCGGGCCTTCGACTCCCTGCCGGTCGGCTCGGTCAGCCGCCATGACCCCATTGGATTTCCCGCCACGCGGCCGACACAAACACACAGGGAGCCGCGGGCGCGTGTTGACGATCTTTAGCGTATTCGCGGCTTGGCCGAAACCGCTATCACCGCGGCGTTTGGCGACGGCGCCGCGAACGCCGACTACCGCCTGTCCGCGGCTCGGGGCGCACGGTGATCAAGCCGATCAGCTGGAGTACGGCAGCACCGCCGGCGATGGTGAGGTACGCCCATTCGAGGTCGCTGCCGCGGGCGGCGCCGGTGCTGTCTGAGGTGCTGCGGCAGACGTCGGGGCACGGGCCGGCGTTGGCGGCGACGTCTGATCGGAGCGCCCGTGGCGTGTTCGGGGCCGACCGTTGAATCGTTGGTCTCTGAGGGTCAAGGCCGGAGCGCAAGGCCGAAGCCGGTGCGGGGAGCGCGCCGAGCGTCACCGCCGCCGCGAGGATGCCCGCGCCGCGTCGAGTTGTACGGGTCGACTTCATCGGATCCCTCCGGCGGACCGCCGCGCGATCCGCCAGGCAACTGTTGGTGACCAGGAGCCGGCCGGAGGCGGGCGACGTGGCCCGCCCCCGATCGACACGTTGCTTCTACGAGGGGCGCGGCTGGCTGCGCTGGCGCACCGCGAGGCTGCCCGCGGTGATCATCAGTGCGATTGCCGCAGTGATTCCTGCGCCGATTGCGGCGTCACCCCAGTCAAAGCCGTTGCTCGGCGCACTGAGCGTCGGCGCGGGGACCGCCGCTGCCTTGACCGTGGCGGAGGCGTTCAAACCGGCGGTGCCGTAGCGAGCGCTCGCGGGCACTCGGTAGGCAAACGCGTGCTCCTTGGCGCGGTTGACCGCCGCCAGCCGTGAGGGTTGCACGCGGTGGAGGATCGGCGGGACCGGCGCGGTCTGCGGCGTCTGCTGATCGGGGTTGGGCTGCACTTCGGCACGGGCGCCGGCTGCCTGTGTTTGCGCAGGCGAGCTGTGCGCGGCGCTGGCTGTGGGGGGCGTGACGAGGAGCTGCTGGTTCGGCTCCTGGGCAAACCGCGCCGAAGCTGCCGGCGCGGCGATCGCGCTGACCGCGAGCGCCATCGCAATGATGCGGACCGCGCGAAGGTTGGTGCGGATAGACGTCATCAACTGACTCCTCTTCTGGATCGCGGTGCGATCCGGTATGGGCACCTGTGTCGAGTGATGCCTGGGTTTAAGAGGCAGGCGGCCGCTCGCTGATACAGCGCGGCGGCTGATCGCGGCCAGTGACTACGCCGAGCCCCGCACATCGCCCCGCCGGCGCGCCGCTAGCGCTGGGGCGGCTGGCGACCTGCGGGCGAGCACCAGGACGTTGAGGCGGTCAGCGCGCTCCGTCGCCGCCGTCAGCCATCGCCCGCCACACCCTTTCGGGCGTCATCGGCAGCTGCCACACCCGTGCGCCCGTCGCCGCGGCGATCGCGTTGGCGACGGCGCCGGCAACCCCGACGACGGGTGCCTCGCCGACGCCCTTGGCGCCGTAGGGACCCTCCGGCACGGGGACCTCGACGATCTCGGTCTCGATCGACGGGACTACCGCCGCGGTTGGCATCGCGTAGTCGACGAAGGTGCCGGTCGTGAGCTGCCCGTGGCTGTCGTGGACGAGCTCCTCGAGCAGCGCCCAGCCGAGTCCCTGCGCGGTCCCGCCCCGCATCTGACCTTCCACCAGCGCGGGGTTCAGCGCCCGCCCGACGTCCTGCGCGACGACGTGACCGAGGACGGTGACGGCGCCGGTGTCGGGATCGACCCGGACGTGCGAGAGGTGGGCGGCGGACTGGGGGGCCTGGGGCTGCGCGACGCGCCCGTGGCCCTCGACCGGCGGGTGGGGACTGCCGAACTGCAGGATCGTCGAGGCCAGCTGCTCGATCGGCAGCGCCTTGCCGGGTACGCCGGCAGGTTGCACCGCGCCGTCGACGATCTCGAGGTCCTCGGGTGCGATCTCGAGCTCGTTGGCGGCCACCTCCAGTAGGCGCTCGCGCGCTTGCACGGCGGCGCGCTGCACCGCGCGACCGACCGTGTAGGTGACCTTGCTGCCGCCGCTGGTGCCCGCGTAGGGAGCGCTCGAGGTGTCGGCGTAGACGACGCGCACGCGGGAGGGATCGACGCCGAACGCCTCGGCGGCGATCGTCGCGAAGCCGGTCTCGACGCCGCTCATGTCCGCCGCGCCGGTGATCACCGTGAGGTTGCCGTCGGCGTCGAGGCGGCACGCGGCCGCGGCCGGCTCATAGCCCCCCGGCCACCAGCCGAGCGCGACGCCGATGCCCTCCCCGTCCGGAAGCCGATCGCGTGCGGCCCACATGGGGTGGTCGCGGAGGCGCTGGAGGCACTCGCCGGCACCGAAGATCGGAAAAGCCTGCCCGGCGGGATTCGGGTCCCCCTCGCCGGCGACATTGTGCAGACGGAGCTCGAGCGGGTCCTTCTCGAGCCGCCGGGCAAGCTCGTCGAGCAGCGACTCGACCGCGAACGCCGCGGGCGGCGCAGTGGGCGCCCTGTAGGCCCCGAACGTGACGCGGTTGGTGGCCACGCCCAGCGCGGTCAGCTCGTGGGCGCCCCAGCGGTAGGGCCCGGCGGACAGCAACGCCGCGATCGATTCGACGCCGAAGTCATCGGTGGCGCCGCGGTCGACGAGCACGCGAGCGCGGATACCGGTGAGGTTGCCGTCGGCATCGGCGCCGATCTCCAAGCTCAGCACCTCGGCGCCCGCCGGGTTGCTGGCGGCCATGTCCTCGCTGCGCGTCATCGCCAGGCGGACCGGACGGCGCACGGCGACCGCGGCGGACGCGACCAGCGGGTCGATGATCATCAGCTTGCCGCCAAAGGCACCGCCCAGCGGCGCGCTGCGCACGCGAACGCGGTCGGCGGCCATCCCGAGCAGCTTCGCCAGCGAGTCGCGCGTGGCGAACGGCGCCTGGGTGGCGCTGCGGACGACCAGCTCGCCGTCGGGCTCGAGCCATGCCGTCGCGGTCTGCGGCTCGAGGTACCCCTGGTACATCCACGGGGTGGCGAGCCGACCCCGGACGACGACGTGACTGCTCGCAAGCGCTGCGTCAACGTCGCCGTTGACGAGCCGCGCGGTGTCGAGGACGTTGTCCGAGAGCTCCTCCTCGTCGCCGATTCCGCCGGCCGACACCGACGCGTGGGCGTCGCTGAGATCCGACCCGGCGCTGTCGGCGCTCGTCCTGAGGCGGGCGCGGGGGGCGCCGGGGCGCGTGGCGGCCTCCAGCTCCAGCACCGGCTCCAGTGGCTCGAGCTCGACCTCGACCAGCTCGACGCCGTCCTCGGCCAGCGCCTCGCTCTCGGCAACGACGATTGCGATGGGCTGGCCGGCGTAGATCACCTCTTCGGCGGCGAGCGGCTCATAGAGGCGGCCGCGCCCGGTGCCGACGAGCGGCAGGTCCTTGGCCGTGAGCACGGCCACCACGCCGGGCAGCGCCAGCGCCGCGTCGCTCCGGATCGCCTTGATCATCGCGTGCGCCTCGAGCGAGAGGACGAGCCGTGCGTGCAACAGCCCGGGCATCGCGCCGTCGGCGGCAAAGCGGGTGGTGCCGCGGACCTTGGGTTCGGAGTCACGACGGGGGGAGGAGACGCCGATCGCGGCCATGTCTGCAAGCTAGCATCGCTGTCCGGTGGAGCGACGTAGGCTTGATCAGGCCGATGTCGATCTCCGATCTCACGCCCGACACGCCGACGTTCACCGGGATGAGCCTGGACCGGGCGATGACTGAGCGCCGAGAGGCTGCCGTGGTCGCGCGCCTGCTGGAGGATCCCGAGGCGTGCGTGGTCGCCGCCTCGCGGGACGGGGTGCTGATCGGAGATCGGGACGAGCCGTCACTCGCTCGAGCCGTGGTATCCGACGGCGGACCGATCGCCGCCGAGGTCCGGCAGGAACCGATTCTGCTCGGGCTCGAAGACGGTGTCGGGGTGTTCGCGATCGAACTCGACGCGATTTCGCCGCCGGCGCGCGAGCAGCTGAAGCGACGCGCCCGGGTCGTCTCGCTGCGCGACGCGGGCGCGATGCTGCCCCACCCCGAAGCGGGGCTTGCGGCCTACCTCACCGCGCTCTTGAACTGGCACCGACGTCACCGTCGCTGCGCCAACTGCGGGGCGATGACGGTGGTCAACGAGGCGGGGTACTCGCGGCGCTGCCCACGCTGCCACACCTCTCATTTCCCGCGAACCGACCCGGTCGTAATCATGACCGTCGAGCACGATGGCCGGCTGCTCCTCGGCCACCGTGACGGCTGGCCGGAGGCTCGCTATTCGGTGCTGGCAGGATTCGTCTCGGCGGGCGAATCGGCCGAAGAGGCGGTGATCCGTGAGGTACGCGAGGAATCGGGGATCATCGCGCGTGACCCGAAGTTCGTCAGCTCGCAGCCGTGGCCGTTTCCGAGCTCGTTGATGCTGGGGTTCGAGGCGTGGTCCGACGGGGGCGATCCGCGGGCCGGCGATGAAGAGCTAGACGCCGTGGGATGGTTCAGTCGTGCGGAGGTGATCGACGCGCTCAACGGGGGCAATCCGGGGTTGTTGCTGCCTCCGAGTGTGTCGATCGCGCGGTTCTTGATCGACCGCTGGCTGGGTTTTCACCGCCCGTAGGGGCCCCGGTCGCGCCGGCGATTCATTGTGGGCGATCGTCTAGCCTGGTTACACACCGCTTTTGAATTGCAGCGTGATGTGACAATGCCGCGTGCATTTCCTGGGTGGTGTTGCCGTTCGAAACTCGCGGGGGTTTCCATCATGAAATGAACCGGTTCCAATCACAGTTTCAGTTGCCCGCAGTCCACTGACGAGGCGGCGATCAGCGCCCGCGACAGAGCGCGAGTCACACGACCGCTTGCGCGCCGTCGTGTGACTTAACATTGAAAACGGTCAGTTCCTCTGCTATAACCAAAATTCTGGTCCCACGGAGGGGACACGGGGGGACGCTCAGCGTCCGACTACGGGACCATTCCAGCGTGGGAGCATGACATGCGCGCCGTCTTTCAGACTGCCGCCGCATCGACGCGACGCCGTCACACATCTAGCGGCCGCCGGCTCGTTGCCTGCGCCGCCGTCCTGTTATTGACATCTTTCGCAGCCGCGTCAACAGCGACTGCCGCGACGACCGCCGCCGCCGGTGACGCGACGGTCATTTCCGACTGGAACGCGCTTGCCGTGACCACGTTCGGCGCCGATCCGACGAAGGTGCCCCAGGAGACCCCGCTCTATGTCGGGTTCGTGCAGGCGGCGGTCTATGACGCAGTGGTCGGCGTCGACGGCCGCTACGAGCCCTACCGCTTCGATGCCCGCGCGCCGGACGGAACTTCCGCCCAGGCGGCCGCGGTGGCCGCCGCCCACAAGGTGTTGGTGAACTACTCGCCCTACGCGCAGACAACCCTCGACGCCGCCTACGCCGCGTCGCTTGCGCAGATCCCCGATGGCAAGGCCAAGACACAAGGTGTCGCCTTCGGCGTGCTCGCCGCAGACAACCTGATTGCGATGCGCATGAACGACGGGCGTAATGCGCCCGTGTTCTTCACCCGGCCGCCGGCGCCGGGGGTCTGGCGGCCGACGCCCCCGCTCTTTCCCCCGATGGCCGTCCCGTGGATGGGATTTGTCACGCCGCTGCTGCTGCGCAGCGGTGCTCAGTTCGGCGAACCTGGACCACCGCCGGCGCTGACCTCGGCCCGCTACACACGCGACTTCAGAGAGGTCAAGAAACTGGGCTCCGTGACCTCGACGAAACGGACGCCGGAGCAGACGAGCACCGCGCTGTTCTTTTCCGGCAACGCCGCCGTGCAGGTCAACGCGGCGCTGCGCGACCAAGTCACGGTGCGGCACCCCGACATCGTCGACGCCGCCCGGATGTTCGCCGCGGTCGACATGAGCGAGGCAGACGCGATCATTTCCGTGTGGCACGCGAAGTACCTCTACGGCTTCTGGCGGCCGATCACCGCGATCAACCTGGCCGACACCGACGGCAACCCTCGGACGATCGCCGACCCCACCTGGACGCCGCTGCTGACGACGCCCCCGTATCCAGAGTACGTCAGCGGGTACGCGGGTCTCACCGGAGCCTTTACCGGCGCCTTGGAGGACGCGCTCGGCACGCGGCACCTGCAGCTCACCCTCATCTCCACCGCGGTCCCCGGCGCCGTGCGCTACTACGACTCCGGGAGGTCGCTGCGCAACGATGTCGTGGACGCCAGAGTGTGGCTGGGGATCCATTTTCGCTTCTCGGACCTGGGCGGCGCGGAGATGGGCCAACAGGTCGCGGACTGGGCTCTCGACCACTACTTCGGGCCGCTGGGTGATCGAGACCGCACGGACGCCGCTGGGTGATCGAGACCGCACGGACGCCGCTGGGTGATCGAGACCGCACGGACGCCGCTGGGTGATCGAGACCGCACGGACGCCGCTGGGTGATCGAGACCGCAAGGGCGAGTTCGGTGATCCAGACCGCACGGATGGCCTCGACGTCGGCCAACCCTGACCGGGGCGGGCGCCGGCAGAAAACCGCCGAAAGGCGCTGAACTTCACACCCACGCCCCCGGAGGCGCTCAGACAGCGAGAACCCGCTCCACCGCGGTCGGATCGACGTCCAGCGCGCCGACGTTCTGCTCGATCTGGGCGGGAGAGGTGGCGCCGAACAGGACGCTTGCGACCACGGGATTGGCGAGCGCGAACGCGATCGCCAGCGCGGCCGGGCTCGCGCCGAGCTCGTCCCCGAGCGCCCGCAGGCGGCGGCCACGCTCGCGCGCGGCGGCCGCCCGTGGCGTCTCGAGCTCATCCGCTGCGCGGCCGGTCGCGCCGGCGTCGTACTTGCCGGTGAGAACACCGCCGGCCATCACGAACGAAGCGACGACACCCGCGCCCGATGCCTCCAGCGCGGCGGTCATCTCGGTGCTTTCGACCCAGCCGCGTTGCACCAGGCTGTAGGGGAGCTGTGCCGCGCACGGCGCGGGCGCGCCCTGCGCTTGCGCCGCGCGGATCGCCTCCCTGAACTGGCCGGCCTCCCAGTTGACGATCCCCCAGGCACGGGCCAGGCCGGACTCCACCAGCTCCGCGACGGCCGCGACCATCTCTGGCACCGGCAGCCCCTCGGGGGGCGGGTTTGCATAGATGAGGTCGATCCGGTCGAACCCCATCCGGGCTAGCGAGCCCTCCAGCTCCGCGGCCGCGCTGTGCTCGGGCCAGAACTCCCACCACAGCTTGTTGGAGACGATGGTGTCGTTCCTGTCCCACCCCGCCGACCGAAACAACTCGCCGAACAGGACCTCCGAGTAGCCGCTCGGAATCGGCGCGTTGCCGGTCTCGTCGTCGTAGCGGGCATCGTCGAGGAAATTGAGGCCGTGCTCGCGCGCGGCGCGCATCACGGCGAGACCGGCCTCTCGCGGGATCCGCTCAAACGTCCGCCACGACCCCAGCGACAGGCGCGAAACCTGCAGTTGCGAAGACCCGAGCGCGCGCCGCTGCATCGACCGCTAGAAGCGCTTGTCGCTACGCTCAGGAGCGGATGTCGGCGCGACCATCAGGCCTGCCATTATCCGTAACCGCGAGGGGGCTCGCCAAGCGGTAGTCCCGCCGTCGCAGGGAGGCGCCAGCTGCCCGCAATCGTCGCATCGCCAAGCCAACTTCCTAAATGCCACAAGCCCCTGACCTATCCGGCTGTGCCCTGGATGGTCGCTATGAGCTTCACCAGCTGATCGGCGAGGGCGCGTTCGGCCGCGTCTATCGAGGCCGCGATCGCCGACTGGCGCGGCCGGTGGCGGTCAAGGTGATCAAGCCGTGGTGGGCCGAGGATCCCGACTGGGCGCTGAACTTCGAGCGCGAGGCCCAGCTGCTCGCGCGCGTCAATGATCCGGGCATCCTCCAGATCTTCGACGTCGGTCAGGCGGCCGAAGGCATCTACTACGTGGCCGAGCTCGTCGACGGCGAGAGCCTCGCCGACCGTCTCAGACGCGGGCCGATCGCGCCCTGGGAGGCGTGCGAGATCGCCGAGCAGCTGTGCCGGGCGCTGGCCCAGGCACACGCACAGAACGTCGTGCATCGCGACGTCAAGCCCGCGAACGTCCTGATCTCCACCCACGGTCGGGTGAAGGTGGGGGATTTCGGCGTCGCGCTGCTGGCCGAGGGAAGCACCGATGCCGGCTCTCTCACCGTCGTCGGCACGCCGCGTTACATGGCGCCGGAGCAGGCGCAGGGTCGACCCGCGAGCCCGGCGACCGACGTCTACAGCGTCGGCATCGTCCTCTATGAGATGCTCTCCGGGGAGCCCCCGTTCACCGGCACGTCGGTCGCGTCGCTGGCGCTGGCGCATGTCGCGGACGCGGCGCCGCCGCTCGGCCCGGGAGTACCGCCCGCGCTGGAGCAGATCGTCGCGCGCGCGCTCGCGAAGGATCCCGCGCAGCGATACGAGGATGCGGGCGCGATGGCCGGCGCGCTGTCAGAGGCCGGCGCGGCGCCGAGCGTGGGCGAACGCTGGGGTCCCCGATCCTTGTTCGCGCCGGACTCCAAACGGCCCCGGACCGACGGTCGCGGCGGCGAGCGCGGCGGCAGCGGTGCGGGCGGCGGCGGCGGCGAGCGCGGTGGCAGCGGTGCGGCCGCAGGCAGCGGTGCGGGCGGCGGCAGCGGCGGTGGACGGGCCGCGACGCTGGCGCCGTCGGCGACGCGCCATTCGAGGCCGACCGAGCGCATCGCCGCCGGCGCGCGGTCCAGGATGGCCGCTCGGGCGGGTTCCGCGCGCCGTCGTCAAGCCGGCGCCGGGCCAAGGACGCAGGCCGGCGCCGGGCCGGCGGCCGAGGCCGCCGCGGGCCCACGGCCTCAGGCCGGCGCCTCCGCCCGGAGGCGCGACGGCGGCAGGGTGCCGCCCACGCGCGTGGCGCCGCGACCGACGCCGCGGCGGAACCTCAACCCGGCGGCGCGCCGGCGTACCGCTGCCGCATTCGGACTTGTGCTGACGCTTCTCGCCGGAATGATCCTGACCGTCGTCCTCACCAGCCGGCACTCCAACGTTCGCGTCCCGCGCCTCACCGGGCTGAGCAGGGCCGCCGTCTCGGCCAAGACCGTTCGCCTGGGGCTGCACCCGACGTTCGGCTCTCGCTTTGACAAGGCGCTGCGCGGCACGGTGATCGCCCAGACCCCCCAGCCCGGCGCGACCGTGAACGGCGGCTCGACCGTCCGCGTCACGCTCAGCGCCGGCCCGCCGCCGGTGCCGGTGCCCAATGTCGTCGGCGATTCCGCCGCCAACGCGCAGAACGTCCTTCAGCGAATGGGACTGCGCTCGACGACGACCTATGTGCCCGCCCCCGGGGACACGCCGGGCACGGTCCACAAGCAGAATCCGCCGGCCAGGGCGACGATCTCGCCGGGTTCGACCGTCGTGCTGTCGCTCGCCGAGACTCCTCGCTGGCAAGCGTTGACGTCGTTCAGCGGCGAGAACGCGGGCCGTTCGGTGCCATTCCGGATACGCGGCACGCGGTGGCGCGTGGTCTACAGCATGAGCTATGACGGAACCTGCGCCCTGATCTTCATCTGCCAGGGCCCGCACATGCACATCGCGGCTCTTCGTGGCGGCTCGACCGCGCCTGGATTCGACCTCAACGAAGGCGACAATCAAGTTCAGACGTACGCGTCCGGCGCCGGCGTGTACCAGATCAGCATCTCGCCGGGCTCCGACAACGCCCGCTGGTCGGTCAAGGTCGAGGACTACTACTGAGCCGGCGCGTGGGGCGAGGGGGGTGGGAGGCGGGGTAGAGCCACCTCCGCCGGCAAGTTGGAGCGGCATGCGCCCGGCGGGTGCGGAGCGGCCGTGAGCTCGGCGGCGGGCTCCTGACTCCCTACTGGGGTCCGCCGCATGCATATCACGACAATCGCGGCGCCAGGCGCGAGCCCAGTCGAACTATGCATGTCTGACATGAAGAGCGCGACACGGCTCCGGGTTTCGACAGCGATTGTCGTGATATGCAGGTCGTTGAGGGCCCGGCGACTCCCTCCGGCGCGCACCCGCGGCTGGTGAGGCCGAAACCGCAAGCCTTCACCCCCCAGCCGGGGGGAAACACGCCGGCGCACCGTGCATCGCGAGCGAATCGCGGTCAAGACATCACTAACGATGCCTTTCCCGTCCGAGCGCAATACGAGATCCGGGCATCTCAGCCGCCGGGAGCCTGCGGCCGATGCCTAACGCTACCCTGCCCCCCGAACTGGCCGCCATGGCCCGCGCCGAGCGAGGCAACGTGCAGCCGATCGCGCCGCCGCGCACCGCGTCGGTGCTCGGCCTGGGCCATTACCTGCCTGAGGAGATCGTGCCCAACGGCCCGATCGCCGCACGGATCGGCGTCGACGACGAGTCGATCGTGAAGCGCACCGGGATCCTCGCGCGCCACCACGCGGCCCACGACGAGAGCCTCACCGACCTCGCAAACGAAACCGAAGGGAGACCGACAATGCCCGCGACCATTACCCCCGAAGCCGTCGAGAAGACGATCATCGACGCCCTGCCGCAATTCGGCGTCGACGCGACTGACATCTCGCGTGACTCGACGTTCGAGGAGCTCGACATCGACTCGCTTGACCTCACCGAGATCTCGCAGATCATCGAGGAGGAGTACGGCGTGACGATCAAGGGCGAGGACGCCCGCAACATCAAGTCCGTTGGCGACGCCGTCGACATGGTGGTGAGCAAGGCGGGATGAAACGCGAGGTTGTCGTCACCGGGATCGGCGCCGTCACCCCGCTCGGTATCGGCGCCCAGACCCTGTATGAGCGCTGGCGCGACGGCCATTCCGGCATCGAGAACGGAGAAGGCACGGCGACCGAGTTCGACCCCGCCGACCACCTATCGGTGAAGGAGGCGCGCCGGGCCGACCGCTTCAGCCAGTTCGCGATGGTCGCCGGCGACGAGGCGCTCGCGCAGGCGGGCTGGGACCGCAAGGACCTGCCCTACGATCCGACCCGGGTCGGCTGCGTGTTCGGCACCGGGATCGGCGGCATCGGCACGCTGGAGCGGGGCAAGGAGATCCTCATCGAGCAGGGCGAGAACAAGGTCCCGCCGCTGTCGGTCCCGTTGATGATGAGCAACGCGGCGCCGGGGATGCTGTCGATGCGCTACGGGATCCTCGGCAACTCGTTCGGCACGGTGTCGGCGTGCTCGGCGAGCGCGCACGCAGTCGCCCAGGCCATGCGGATGATCCAGTACGGCGACGCCGACGCGGTCGTCACCGGCGGTTCCGAGGCGGCGCTGACGCCGCTGTCGAAGGCCGCGTTCGCCGCGCTCGACGCCGTGTCGCCGTCGGGGATCTCGCGTCCCTTCGACGCCCGCCGCGACGGGTTCGTGATGGGTGAGGGCGGCGCGGTGCTCGTGCTCGAGGATGCCGAGAAGGCCTCGGAGCGCGGCGTCGAGGCGCTCGCCAAGGTGCGCGGGTTCGGGGCCACCTCGGACGCCCACCACCTGACCGCCCCCCACCCCGAGGGCGTCGGCGCGTCGGCGGCGATCACAGCCGCGCTGCGCGACGCCGGCGTCGAGCCCGGTGCTGTGTGCTACGTCAACGCCCACGGCACCTCGACGCCGCTCAACGACCGCGCCGAGACCAAGGCGATCAAGAAGGCTCTCGGTGATCACGCCGCCGACGTGCCGGTCTCGTCGACGAAGTCGGCGATCGGGCACCTGCTGGGTGCCGCCGGCGCCGTCGAGGCGGCCGCGACGATCCTCGCGCTGCGCGAGCGGATCGCGCCGCCCACCCTCGGTTGGGAGGAGCGCGAGGAGGGCATGGACCTCGACTACGTGCCCGGCCAGGCCCATCCGCTGGACGTCAACGGCGGCCCCGTGATCGCGCTGAGCAACGCGTTCGGCTTCGGCGGCCACAACGTCGTCTTGTGCCTGGAGGTGACCTAGTTGCTGTCCGACAAGAAACTGCTGATCACGGGCGTGATCTCGCGCGACTCGATCGCGTGGGAGGCGGCGCGCCGGGCCCAGGAGGCCGGCGCCGAGATCGTGCTGACCGGCTTCGGCCGCGCGCGGCGCCTGACCGAGCGGGCCGCAAAGACCCTGCCCGATCCCCCCGACGTGCTCGAGCTCGACGTCAACAAGCCCGGCGACCTCGAGGCCGTCGCCGGTGAGTTGCGTCAGCGCTGGGGCCGGGTCGACGGCGTCCTGCACGCGATCGCGTTCGCCCCCGAGGACGCCCTCGGGGGGCAGTTCCTGAAGACGCCGCCGGAGAGCGCGATCACCGCGTTTGTGACCAGTGCGTTCTCGCTCAAGGCACTGGCCGCGGCGCTCGCCGATCTGTACCCGGAGGAGGGGGCCAGCGTCGTCGGGATGGACTTCGACGCCTCGGTGGCGTGGCCGGTGTACGACTGGATGGGCGTCGCCAAGGCGGCGCTCGAGGCGACGTCTCGCTACCTAGCCCGCGACCTCGGCCCGCGTGGGGTTCGCGTCAACCTCGTTGCGGCCGGTCCGCTCGGGACGCTCGCGGCGCGCGGGATCCCCGGCTTCGACGACCTCGCCGAGATGTGGCAGCGCCAGGCGCCGATCGGCTGGGACGGCGACGACGCGGGGCCGGTGGCCGACGCGATCGTTTTCCTGCTCTCGGACATGGCCCGCGGCATCACCGGCGAGATCCTGCACGTGGACGGCGGCTTTCATGCGATGGGCGCGCCGCTGTCGGTGGAGCCGGCGCTCGCGGAAACGCCGGCGTGATGACAAAGCGCGGCAGCGACGTGATGGGGCAGCGCGGCAAGGGCCGGATGGCGGAGCGCGGCAGCGGCGTGATGGCGCCGCGCGGCAGCGGCGTGATGGCGCAGCGAGGCAACGGCCCGATGGCGCCGCGCGGCAACGGCCCGATGGCGCCGCGCGGCAACGGCCCGATGGCGCAGCGTCGATTCCACCGCTTGGCGATCGTCAATCGCGGGGAGGCGGCGATGCGCGCGATCCGGGCGGTCCGCGAGCTCAACTGGGAGCGCGAGGACCCGATCCGGATCATCGCGCTGTACACCGAGTCAGAGCGCCATGCCCTGTTCGTCCGCCAGGCCGACGAGCGCTACTCGCTGGGGCCCGCGACCACCGCCGACGCCAAACGTCCGCGCTCGGGCGGCTACCTCGACTACACGGCACTGGAGCGCGCGCTGACGCAAACGCGCGCCGACGCGGCCTGGGTGGGGTGGGGGTTCGTCGCCGAGCATCCGGAGTTCGCCGAGCTGTGCAAGCGCCTCGGAATCGTGTTCGTCGGCCCCGATGCCGAGGTGATGCGCGCGCTGGGCGACAAGGTGGAGGGCAAGCGCCTGGCTGAGCGCGCCAACGTGCCGGTGGCGCCCTGGTGCGGCGGCTCGGTCGAGACCGTCGAGGAAGCGAAGCGCCACGGCGAGACGCTCGGATACCCGGTGATGATCAAGGCCGCGGCGGGCGGCGGCGGCCGCGGGATGCGGCGCGTCGACAGCCCCGGCGAGCTCCAGAACGCGTTCACCCGTGCCCGCGAGGAGGCCCAGAAATTCTTTGGCGACCCGCGCGTGCTGATCGAGAGCCTGGTCGGATCCGCCCGCCACGTCGAGGTCCAGCTGATCGCCGACGGGCAGGGCGCGGTGTGGGCGCTGGGCGTGCGCGACTGCAGCTACCAGCGCCGTCACCAGAAGGTCGTCGAAGAGTCGGCCAGCCCGGCGTTGACGGCCGAGCAGGAGCGCCAGCTGGCCAGCTCGGCGGCGCGGCTGGCGAAGCTGGCCGGCTATCGGGGCGCCGCCACGGTCGAGTTCCTCTACGAGCCGGGCGCGCGGAAGCTCTCGTTCATGGAGGTCAACACCCGCCTGCAGGTCGAGCACCCCGTGACCGAGATGGTGACCGGGGTCGACCTGGTCAAGCTGCAGCTGCACGTGGCGGCCGGCGGGCGGCTGCAGGGCGAGCCGCCGCCACCGCACGGGCACGCCATCGAGGCGCGTCTCAACGCCGAGGACCCCGGGCTGGGCTTTGCCCCGACGCCCGGTCGGATCGCGCTGCTGCGCCTGCCCGGCGGCCCCGGGATCCGTGTCGACAGCGGGTTTGCGGAGGGTGATCTGATTCCCTCGGAGTTCGACTCGATGATCGCCAAGATCATCGCCCACGGTGCCACTCGCGAGGAGGCGATCGCGCGTCTGCGCCGGGCGATCGCCGACACGATGGTGGTGATCGAGGAGGGAACCACGAACCAGGGCTTCCTGCTGGAGCTGCTCGGCCGCCCCGAGCTGGCAAACGGCGAGGCCGACACCGGCTGGCTGGACCGCCTGCAGGGCCAGGGCGAGGTGCAGCCCTCCCGTCATGCCGACGTCGCGCTGATCCGAGCCGCGATCGAGCTCGCCGACGACGCCACCGCGGCCGAGCGAGGACGCTTCTACGCATTCGCGCGCCGGGGGCGGCCGGAGGCATCGGCCGAGGTGCGGCGCACCGTCGACCTGCGCCACCGCGGCGCCAGCTACCGATTCCTCGTCTCGCAGATCGGCCCGCACCGGTACCTGCTCGAGGTCGACGGGCAGCGGATCGAGGCCGAGCTCGAGCGCATCAGCGAGCACGAGCGGCTGATCTCGTTCGGCGCCGGCTCCTACCGCACGCTCACCGCGCTGCAGGACGCCGACCTGCTGGTCGAGGTCGACGGCGTGCCGCATCGCATCTCGCGCGACGAGGGTGGGCTGATCCGCTGCCCCGCTCCCGGGGTCGTCGTCGCGATCCCGGTGACCGAGGGCGACGAGGTCCAGGCCGGCGACGTGGTAGCGGTCACCGAGAGCATGAAGATGGAATCGTCGCTCACCGCCCATGTCCACGGGCGCGTTCGCGAGGTGCTGGTCTCGGCGAACACACACGTGCCGTCGGGCCGGCCGCTCCTTGCGATCGAGCCGCTCGAGGATCGGCAGGCCGCCGATCAGGGTGAGTGTCTTAGCTTCGGGGCCACCGACCCCGACCCCCCCGGCGGCCCGACCGCAATCGAGCGCCTGGGGTGGCTGGTACGCGGCTACGACGTCTCCGCGACCGAGGCGCGGCGGATCCTCGGCTGCTTCCTGCAAGCGCCCGGGGATCCCGCCGGCGAGCGGCGGCTGCTCGAGGTCTATGCCGATCTGCGCGCGGTCAGCCGGCCCCACGCCGCCGACGGGGACACCGGCGCCGACGCGCCGAGTCCGCAGCAGCACCTGCACGCGTTCCTGCGCTCGCTCGATCCCGCTGCCGAGGGCCTGCCCGAGCGTTTCGTGGCAAGTCTCGAGCGTGCACTGGCCCACTACGACATCGGCGGACTCGAGCGCACGCCCGCGCTCGAGGCGGCGTGCTATCGCCTTTTTCTCTCACGCCAGCGTGCCGACACCGCGAGCACGGCCGTCCGGTCGATTCTCGAGCGCCACCTGCAGGATCCCGGTGAGCGGTCCGACGGCGCCGGCGGGGAGGGGCTGCGCGACGTGCTCGACCGCCTCGAGGCGGCCGCGACCGAGGCGGGGCTGGCGGAGCTCGTGCGCGAGGTTCGCTGGCGCTGCTGCGACCAGCCGATGATCGAGGCGGCCCGCGAGGAGGTGTACGCGTCCATCGACGAGCACCTGGCGGCGCTCGCCGCCGAACCGGACCGGGCGCAGCGCGACGTCCATGCCCGCGCCCTCGTGGAGTGCCCGCAGCCACTCGCGCCGTTGGTGTTCCGGCGGGTGGCCGATGCCGGGCCGTGCCTGCGACAGGAGCTGTTGGAGGCGATGACGCGGCGCTACTACCGGGTGGGGCGGCTGGAGGAGATCGAGCATCGCGTGATCGACGAGGCGTCGTTCCTGTCGACGTCGTTTCAGCATGGCGCGACGCGATACCAAGTGGCGGCGGCTTTCGCCGAGCCCGACTCGCTCGAAGAGACGCTCCGCGCGCTCGGCGCCTACGCCCGTTCGGTGCCCCGCGGCGAGGAGCTGCTGGTCGACCTGTACGCCTGGCGCGCCGGCGCCGGGCTGGATCAGGACGAGCTCGCCAGGCGGCTGCGGACGCTGCTGGGACGGGCGCAGCCGCCGCCGCCGATGACCCGGGTGGCGTTCGTCGTCGCGGCGCCCGAGCCCGGGCGCGCCGACGGCGGCCACACCACCACGTCGGACCACAACGCCGTTGACACGTTCACCTTCCGTCGCGGCCCCGGTGGGTCGATCGCCGAGGATCGCGATCTGCGCGGGCTGCACCCGATGATCGCCGAGCGCATGGATCTGTGGCGGCTTGCGAACTTCACGCTCGAGCGATTCCCGTCGGACCACGACGTGCACCTGTTCCGAGCGGTCGCGCGCCAGAAGGAGCGCGACCAACGCCTGGTCGCTGTCGGCGAGGTGCGAGATCTGACCGCGGTGCGCGACGAGCAGGGACGTATCGCCGCGCTGCCTGAGCTGGAGCGGGTCGCGAGGCACGCGTTCGAGGCGATGCGGACGTTCCAGTCGCGCCGGCGCTCACGGGAGCGCCTGCACTGGAACCGGGTGATGCTCTACGCGTGGCCGCCGATGGAGTTCGAACCCGACGAGGCGCGTCCGGTGATCACGAGGCTGGGCCGGATGACCGCCGGACTGGGGCTCGAGCTCGTCCTGCTGCGCGTGCGCCTGGCGGCCCGCGACGGCGCCCCCGAGCGCGAGGTCGTGATGCGCTTCTTCAACCCCGCCGGTCGCGGCGTCGTCACCCAGATCGACCCGCTGCCGACCGAGCCGCTGCAGCCGCTCGATGAGGGGGCCCAGAGGATCGTGGCGGCACGGCGGCGGGGGCAGGTGCATCCGGCGGAGATCCTGAAGGTGCTGGCGCCGGCGCGCCGCACGCCGGGCAGCGCGATCCCCCCGGGGGAGTTCATCGAGTTCGACCTCGACGCCGACGGGGAGCTGGTGGAGGTCGACCGGCCGCCGGCGACCAACAGCGCCGGCGTGGTCGTGGGGCTCGTGCGCAACCGGACCGAGCGCTACCCGGAGGGGATGCTGCGCGTGATCCTCATGGGCGACCCCACCCGTGCGCTGGGCTCGCTGGAGGAGGCCGAATGCCGGCGGATCATCGCCGCGCTCGATCTCGCCGACAGGCTCGACGTCCCGTGCGAGTGGTTCGCGCTGTCGGCCGGCGCGAAGATCGCGATTGACTCGGGGACCGAGAACATGGACTGGGTCGCGGCCGTCCTTCGCCGGATCGTGCGCTTCACCCAGAACGGCGGCGAGATCAACGTCGTCGTCAGCGGCATCAACGTGGGCGCCCAGCCCTACTGGAACGCCGAGGCGACGATGCTGATGCACACCAGGGGGATCCTGGTGATGGCTCGCGAGAGCGCCATGGTGCTCACGGGCAAGCAGGCGCTCGACTACTCCGGCGGCGTCTCGGCGGAGGACAACTTCGGGATCGGCGGCCAGGAGCGGATCATGGGGCCCAACGGCCAGGCCCAGTACCGGGCCCAGGACATCGCCGGCGCTTGCGAGATCCTGCTGACCTACTACGAGCATGCCTTCGTGGCGCCCAGCGAGCGTTTTCCTCGCCGCGCGCACACGCGCGACCGACGGGACCGGGATGTCAGCCCGTCGCCGCACCTGATGCCCGGCTCCGACCTGGAGACCGTCGGGCAGATCTTCGCCGAGGAGACCAACCCCGGCCGCAAGAAGCCCTTTGACATCCGCTCGGTGATGCGGGCGGTGGCCGACGACGACCATCCGCCGCTGGAGCGCTGGAAGGGGATGCACGAGGCCGAGGTCGCGGTCGCCTGGGACGCCCACCTGGGCGGCTGGCCGGTGGCGCTGCTCGGAATCGAGTCCCGGCCCCTTCCCCGGCACGGCCCCGTGCCCGCCGACGGGCCTGACCAGTGGACGTCGGGCACGCTCTTCCCGCTGGCCTCCAAGAAGATCGCGCGCGCGATCAACGCCGCCTCCGGGAGCCGGCCGCTGGTGGTGCTCGCCAACCTCGCCGGGTTCGACGGCTCCCCCGAGTCGATGCGCCGCCTGCAGCTCGAGTACGGCGCCGAGATCGGACGGGCGATCGTCAACTTCGACGGGCCGATCGCGTTCTGCGTGATCTCGCGCTTCCACGGCGGCGCGTTCGTGGTGTTCTCGCGCGCGCTCAACGAGAACCTCGAGTCAAGCGCACTCGAGGGGTCCTTCGCGTCGGTGATCGGCGGCGCGCCCGCCGCCGCGGTGGTGTTCACCAGCGAGGTCGACCTCCGGACCGGCGCCGATCCCCGGATCGAGGAGCTCGACAGGCGGATCGAGGAGCTCGACAGGCGGATCGAGCACGCCGAGGGCGCGGAGCGCCAGCGCCTGCGCGCCGAGCGTCAATCGCTGTGGCCGGAGGTCCGCGCCGAGAAGCTCGGCGAGTTCGCCGCCGAGTTCGACGCGATCCACAGCATCGAGCGGGCCGTCGAGGTCGGCTCGGTGCAGCGGATCATCCCCCCCTCGGGTCTGCGCCCCTACCTGATCGACGCGGTCGAGCGGGGGATGCGGCGGACGCTCGAGCAGATCGCCGGCATTCAGCCGACCAGCGGCGGGCCATTCGCCGGCATTCAGCCGACCAGCGGCGCGCCATCGGCCGGTGTTCCGCCGACCGTTCCGCCGACCGACGGCGCGGGCCCGCCCCCCCCGGCGCCCGGGGTCAGGCCGGCGCGGGCTCTCGGGCAGAGGCCGCGAGGTCACGCAGCTCGGAGTCGATCAGGCCCGGCAGCCGGTTGACCTCCGGCAGCGCGACCGGATCGGCGTAGCAGCCGATGAACAGCTCGCGGCGGTAGCGGACCATCCCGATCGCCAGCGAGTGGCGCTCGCTGATCGGCACGACCGAATAGACCTCCCGCAGCTCACAGCCGAACACGTGGACGTCGCCGCGTGGTCCCGGTGACTGGGAGATCGTGAGGTTGAAGATTCGTGGCGAAGACAGCGCCTTGACCACCGGCGAGCGCAGCGGCGCCGGCAGCAGCCCGCCGACCGCGTAAAGCGCCTCGGTGCCCTCGGCGCGGCCGCTTGATTTCAGCCGGGCCATCTCCGCCCGCACGGCCTCCAATCGCTCGACCGGCGACTCGAGATCGACCGGCAGCCGGATGTACACCATCGAGATGCGGTTGCCGGGCCCGTCCTCGTTCGCCGCTCGCATGCTCACCGGCACCATCGCCTTCAGCGGCGCCCCCGGTGTCTCCCCGCGGTCGATCGCCAGCGTTCGCAGGGCGCCCGCGACGATTGTCAGGCCGATGTCGTTGAGCGTGCCGCCGCCGGCGGCGCGGGCGTCGCGCAACAGCCCGCGTGAGGCGCGGTAGCCGACCAGGGTGCGGCGGGGAGACAGCGGCGCATCGAGGTGGGAGGCGGGCGCGCGGGGGAGCACGTCGGTTGGCGCCGCCGACAACAGCCGCTCGCCATCGCGAATCGCGCCGCGCACGGTCCGGGCGGGGCGAAGCGCCGCGCCCGCGGCCGCTCGCACCGTCCCCAGGCTCGTGCGGGCCGCGTGAGCGACTTCGTCGAGCGCCCACGCCACCGGGTCCTGCGGCCCGGAAGTCGACGGCGCCGCCCGGTCGCGATTACCGGACGACGCCGCCACGCCGTCGCCCTGTTCGGGCTCGTCGACGATCAGTCCCACGATCTGCAGCGCCGCGATTCCATCGACCAGCGCATGGTGGATCTTTCCTACCATCGCCATCCGCCCGTCCTCGAGGCGCGGGATCAGGCAGATCTCCCACGGCGGGCGTCCATGGTCAAGCGGCTCTGAGAGCAGCGTGTCGCGCAGCTGCGCAAAGTGGTCATAGGCGACCCGCTCGTCGGGGTCTGTCAGGGCACGAACGTGATGGTGCAGATCGAACCGCTCGTCCAGGACCCAGCGCGGCTCCGACAGCCCCAGCGGAGCGTCCTGCAGCCGCCACCGGCACCAGTGCAGCGCCTCCAGCCTCCCGGCCACGCGCTGGCGCAGAGCCGCCAGCGTGGGCCGGCGGTTGGGGTCGGGAACCTCGAACAGCGCGCTCCAGCCAACGTGCATGTGCGCCCGCGAGGATTCCAGGCGCAGGAACGACGCGTCCAGCGCCGAGAGGCGCCTCGCGGTCGGTTCAAGCAAACCGGTGGGCCGGAGCGTCATTTGAATAAAGACTTCCCGGGTTTGCGCGGTCAAACACGGGAGCGGACAAGCCATCGGACCAAGCGGGACAATGGCTCTCGGAGAACACCGGCAGCGAGGAGAGAGCATGGCTAGCACCGCCGTAACGTCCGTCTCGGCCGAAGTCGACCAGTGGCTGTCGCGGTTCGACCAGGCGCTGGCGCGGGGCGACAGCGCCGCCGCCGCCGAGCTGTTCGGCGAACCGAGCTTCTGGCGCGACCTGGTCTCGTTCACCTGGAACATCAAGACCGTCGAGGGCCGTGGGGGCGTGCGCGAGATGCTCGATCACACGCTCGCGCACACCAGGCCGCGGGGCTGGCGCACGACCGAGGAGCCGACCGAGGCCGACGGCGTGACCGAGGCCTGGATCGCGTTCGAGACCGAGCTCGGACGCGGCCGCGGCCACCTGCGGCTGATCGACGGCAAGGCCTGGACGCTGCTGACGACCCTGGAGGAGCTCAAGGGACACGAGCAGAGCGCCGGCGCCGCCCGCCCCAAGGGCGTGCAGCACGGAGCCGATCCCGGCCGCCTGACCTGGCTGGAGGAGCGACGGCGCGAGGCCGAGGAGCTGGGCTACGAGACCCAGCCCTATGTCCTGATCATCGGCGGCGGCCAGGGAGGGATCGCGCTCGGCGCGCGCCTGCGCCAGCTGCAGGTCCCGACGATCATCGTCGAGCGCAATGAGCGGCCCGGAGACTCCTGGCGCAAGCGCTACAAGTCGCTGTGCCTCCACGACCCGGTCTGGTACGACCACCTGCCTTACATCAAGTTCCCCCCCAACTGGCCGGTGTTCTCGCCCAAGGACAAGATCGGCGACTGGCTGGAGATGTACACGCGGGTGATGGAGCTCAACTACTGGTCGTCGACCACGGCAAAGAAGGCGCGCTACGACGAGGAGGCGCGCGAGTGGATCGTGACCGTCGAGCGCGACGGCGCCGAGGTGACGCTGCGCCCCAAGCAGCTGGTGATGGCGACCGGCATGTCCGCGCGACCGCATATTCCCCGGTTCCCCGGCGCGGAGCGCTTCAAGGGCGACCAGCACCACTCCTCCCAGCATCCCGGCCCCGACCGCTACCGCGGCAAGCGGGCGGTGGTGATCGGCTCCAACAACTCCGCCCACGACATCTGCGCGGCGCTGTGGGAGAACGGCGCCGACGTGACGATGGTGCAGCGCTCCTCCACGCACGTGGTCAGGTCCGACAGCCTGATGGAGATCGCGCTGGCGCCGCTTTACTCCGAGGAGGCGGTGGCCGGCGGGATGAGCACCGAGAAGGCCGACACGACGTTCGCGTCGCTTCCCTATGCGATCCTGGCCGACCTTCAGATCCCGGTCTACGAGCAGATCCGCGAGCGCGACTCGGACTTCTACGAGCGCCTTGAGAAGGCCGGCTTCCGCCACGACTGGGGCGAGGACAACTCCGGCCTGTTCATGAAGTACCTGCGCCGGGGCTCGGGCTACTACATCGACGTGGGCGCCTCAGATCTCGTCGCAGGCGGCCAGATCAAGCTCAAGGTCGGGCAGGTCGTTCGCCTCACGGAGACCGGCGTGGTGATCGACGACGGGACCGAGCTGCCGGCCGACCTGGTGGTCTACGCGACGGGCTATGAGTCGATGAACGGCTTCGTCGCCGACCTGATCTCGCAGGAGGTCGCCGACAAGGTCGGCAAGGTCTGGGGGCTGGGCTCGGGCACTGCCAAGGATCCGGGTCCCTGGGAGGGCGAGGAGCGCAACATGTGGAAGCCGACCCAGCAGGAGGCCCTGTGGTTCCACGGCGGCAACCTGCACCAGTCGCGCTACTACTCGCTGTACCTGGCCCTACAGCTCAAGGCCCGCCAGGAGGGCATCGACACGCCTGTGTTCGGGCGCCAAGAGGTCCACCACACCCATTGACGCCGGCCGGCCTGGCCCGCCGCCGGATCGCCGCGATCGGCGCTCACCGGTAGTCCCTCAGCCCTCGCCGGCGGAGTAGGAGTGGGCTCCGGGCCCATCGGCGATGGGCCAAGGGACCCGGCTCGTTAGCCGACCTCCACCACGACGCGGACGGTTCCCGGGGGCCGGTTCTCCGCCACCTCGAGCGCCTCGCCAAAGTCGTCGAGCGCCAGCCGGTGCGAGACCCAGCCGCTGGCGTCGAGGCGCCCGTCGAGGGCGAGCCCGATCACCGCCGCGAGGTCTCCGAGCCCCGAGACGTAGGCGCCGGCGACCTGCAGCTCATGAGCCATGAACGCGCTCGAGGCGCCGAGCGTGAGCTCGGCGTCGACCACCGATCCCAGCACCAGGCGGCCGCCGCGGCGCAGCAGGCCCACGCCCTCGGCCGGGGCACCGGGCTGCCCGCTGAAGTCGATCACCGCGTCCATCCGGCCCATCCGGTGACGCAGCGCGCGGGCCGCGCCGAGGAGCCCGCGGTGGGTCTCGATGCCGAGCGCCTGGAGCCGTATCGCGCTGGCCTCGCTGCGCACGACCGCGGCCAGGCGCACGGCGGGGTCAAGCGCCCGGGCCACCCCAAGCGCCGCCGTGCCCAGGCCGCCCGCCCCGAACACGCACAGCGAGCCGCCCGCGGGCACCTGCGCGAGCTTGAGCGCGTTGTGGGCGGTGGCCGCGGCGTCGGCCAGAAGCGCGGCCTGCGCCGGCTCCATGCCGTTGGCGGGGAGCATGCGCGAGGCGGGCCAGACGACGATGTCGGCGAAACCGCCGGGATCGTGCATGCCCAGCGCGCGCAGCGACTCGCAGCGCTGGTCCTCGCCGCGCTCGCAGGCCGCGCACTGTCCGCACGTCGCCAGCGGATGCAGGATCGCGAGATCGCCCTCCGACACGGGCGCGCCGTCGCCGTTGACGTGCTCGACGATCCCCGCGATCTCGTGCCCCGGGCGGACCGGATAGGAGGCTCCGCGGGGCAGCACCATCCCGTGGAGCAAATGCAGGTCGGTGGCGCAGACGCCGCAGGCCAGCACGCGGACGCGCGCGAACCCCGGCGGCGTTTCCGGCTCGGGCCCCTCGCGCAGCGCCGCTGCGCCGAAATCAAGCTCCGCGTAGCGCATTTCAGCGCCTGTCCCCGGCGATCACGGGCGCGAAGCTATCACGTGGCCGACAGATCTGACTGAAACGGCGGCGCCACGGCCACCAGGCCGCCGTCGACGACGAGCGTCGTACCGGTCACGTACTCGGAGGCCGGAGAGAGCAGGAACAGCACGCAATCGGCGGCCTCCTGGACCGTGCCCAGGCGCTGCTTGGGGATCTTCGACACCACCGTCTGCAGCGGCGCCACCAGCCCGGTCTCGTAGAAGAACGACGAGGAATCAGACTCGATGATCCCGGGCGTCACGGCGTTGACGTTGATCCCCCGCGGCGCGAGCTCGACGGCCATGTACCTCGCCCACATCTCCAGCGCCGCCTTGGTCGCACCGAGGTTGGCGTAGGTGGGGAACACGCGAAGGCTGCCGTAGCTGGAGAGCACGACGATCCGCCCGCCCCGGTCCATCAGCCCAGTGGCGCGCTGGGTCCCGAGCACGAACGCGCGGACGTTGGTGTTGAAGGTGCGCTCGAGGTGGTGGGGCTTGAGCTCGAGCAGCGGGCGGAAGTTGCTCGCCGAGGCGTTTGAGACGAAGAAGTCCAGTCGGCCGAAGCGCTCCTGGACCTGGTCGAACATCGCCCCGATCTCCTCGTGGCTCTCCAGATCCGCGCGCACCGCGAGGCCGGGGACCCCGAGGCGCTCGATCTCCACGATCGTGGCGCGCGCGGCCTCCTCGTTGCGACGGTAGCCGATGATCGGCGTCGTGCCCCTCGCCGCGAGGGTCAGCGCGAGCGCCCTCCCGATTCCCCGGGAGGCGCCGGTGATCAGCGCGATCTTGCCCTCGAACCCGTCGCGCGGCGACGGCGCCAGGGGTCCCAGCTCCTCCGGCTTCGATTCCGGATTCGCCGCCGGATTCTGTCCCGGCTTCGCCGCCGGATTCTGTCCCGGCTTCGCCGCCGGATTCTGTCCCGGCTTCGCCGCCGGATTCCGTCCCGGCTTCGCCGCCGGATTCCGTCCCGGCTTCGCCGCCGGATTCTGTCCCGTCTTCGCCGCCGGATTCTGTCCCGGCTTCGGCCCCGAGCCCATTTGGCCTATTCGCCCATTAGCTAACTAGTTCAGCAGTTCACGCGCGATCGTCATCTTCTGCACCTCGGCCGTCCCCTCCTCGAACAGCTGGGCGCGAGCGTCGCGGTAGACGCGCTCGATCGGACTGGGAGCGAAATAGCCGATGCCGCCGTGGATCTGGAGCGCCGCGTCGGTCACCCGCTGCAGCATCTCGGCGGCGAACAACTTTGCCATCGAAGCCTCGGTGACCGCCCCGCGGTCCTCCTCCCAGGCCCGGGCGGCGTGGATCACCAGGCGGCGGGCGGCCTCGATGTCGGTGGCCATCTCGGCGAGCCGGAACGAGATCGCCTGACGCTGGGCGAGCTTTCGCCCGAACGTCTCGCGCCGCTTGGCGTAGGCGACGGCCAGTTCGAGCGCGCGCTGCGCCAGCCCCACACAGGTCATCGCCAGCGAGATCCGGCTCGGCGCCAGAAAGCCCCCGAGCGCGACCGCGAGCCCCTCGCCCTCATCGCCCAGCCGGTTCGCGGCCGGAACCGGTGCACGCTCGAACGTCAGGTGCGCGTGGTTGGTGCCGCGTATCCCCAGCGACTCGGGCATGACCTTGGCGTCCACACCCTCGCCGTGGGGCGGGACCATCAGCGCGAGCGTTCCCTCAGCGCCCTGGGAGCCCTGCATCCGCGCGATCAGCAGCAGGTAGTCCGCGATCGTCCCGAAGGTGATCAGGTGCTTCTCGCCGGTGACGTGGTAGGTGTCGCCCTCGCGCGAGACTTCGCAGCGCAGATCCGCACCGGTTCCCGCGGTCGGCTCGGTCAGCGCGAAGGCGACCTTGATCTCCCCGGCCACCAGCGGCATCAAAAAGCGCCGACGTTGCTCTTCGGTCGCGTGCGCTGCGATCGGGCGCCAGATCCCGTTGCAGACGTGGACGATCATCCGCAGGGACCCGTGCGACATCGAGAGGATCTCGAGCAGCTCCAGGTAGCGGCTGAGCGGGATCCCCCGGCCGCCATATTCACGCGGGGCGGCGAGGCGCAGGTAGCCGCGGTCGCGCAGTTGCACCCACAGCTCCAGCGGCACCGCGCGCTCGCGCTCGATGCGCTGCGCCCACTGCTCGCCTTGGTCGTCGACGTAGGCCCGGATCTCGTCCTTGAGCGCGGCGAACTGTTGTTCGTCGAGCGCGGCGACGGGCGCGGAGGATCGCGATGCGTGTTCGCTGATGGTGGTCACGTGAGGCGCAGGCGGCACGGTGGCGCCGGTTTGGGCGCCCCGGAGTATCACCGATGTGCGGCCGGCGCACGGTCTGGATGCCTCGTGTTTGCCGGCGCAGGAGCCCGGAAAGCATCGACGCCATGCGGTCGCGTCTGGTGGTGCCGTTGTTCGTCGCCGTTGTGGCGGTGATGTTCCTTGCGGGAGAGGCTGTTGCCTCTAAACGGACGCCCGTGCGCTCGACCCGCTCCGGAGGCTCGAAGACCCTCGGCACACACGGGGTCGCGCCGGGCGCCCCCGGATCGCCGGCGGACTTTGCCCCGGCCGACAAGCACGGCTTTGGCACCTCAAGGACGCTCGCCAGCAACGTGTGGTTCACGGTGGAGAGCGGTGAGCTGAGCGAGGTGTACTACCCACGGCTCGACACCCCCGCTTACCGCGATCTCCAATTCGTGGTCAGCGACGGTCACAGCTTCGCCCAGCGTGAAGCGGGCTCCACCGTCCAGCGCACCACGGTCGTCGACCCGCGCAGCCTCACCTATCGCCAGGTGAACACCGACAGGCTTCGCCGTTGGCGTCTGATCAAGACCTATGTGACCGATCCGAACCGCTCGACGGTCATGATCAACGTGCGCTTCCAGTCGCTCACCGGTCACCCGTACCGGCTGTACGTGCTCGCCGATCCGTCCCTGTCGAACAACGGAAACGACGACAGCGGCATTTGCTCCCGATCGGCTTTGATCGCGTTCGATTCGCAGGCGAGCGCGGCGGTGATCACCCGGCCCGGACTCATCGAGGCCTCCTGTGGCTACAAGGGCACAAGCGACGGCTG
Organism: uncultured Solirubrobacterales bacterium; assembly: GCA_963723675.1. Classification (GTDB taxonomy): domain Bacteria; phylum Actinomycetota; class Thermoleophilia; order Solirubrobacterales; family Solirubrobacteraceae; genus Palsa-465. The sequence goes on from CAVRRW010000007.1 coordinate 126,153, forward strand.
GACCGATCTCAGCGCCCATGACCGGATGCTGTGGCACTTCGCCTCGGCGCCCACCGGCAACATCGTCGAGACCGGGCGCACCGCGCTGACCGGGACCCGGGGCCGTCAGGAGCTGACGCTCGCGCTCGGGTTCGGTGCCCGCGCGGGCGACGCGGTGTCGGCGGCGCGGGCGTCCCTGTCGGCCGGCTGGAGTGGGCTCGCGAGCCGCTACGCGGCGGGATGGCATTCCTACCTGGCGTCGCTGAAGACGCCGCCGCACAGCCTGATCAGCGGCGCCGAGCGGCGCGAGTACCCGGTCTCGGCGATGGTGCTGGCCGCCAGCGAGGACAAGAGCTTCCGCGGCGCGTTCGTCGCCTCGCCGACGATGCCCTGGGCCTGGGGGACGGGCCTGCAGACGCCGACCGGGCCGTACCACCTGGTGTGGTCGCGCGACCTGTATGAGATCGCGACCGCGCTGATCGCCGACGGAGACGTCGGCGGTGCGCAGCGGGCGCTGCACTTTCTGCTCTTCCGCCAGGAGCAGCCCGACGGATCGTTTCCCCAGAACTCCGACGTCACCGGCAAGCCGGTGCTCACCAATCTCCAGCTCGACGAGGTCGCCGACCCGATCATCCTCGCGTGGCAGCTGGGCGCCGACGATGCGGCCACCTGGGCGCGCGTCAAGCTCGCCGCCGACTTCATCGTCGGCTGGCACGACGACCAGGGACACACCGCCCCGTACACGCCCCAGGAGCGGTGGGAGAACCAGGCCGGTTACTCGCCCGCAACGATCGCCGCCGAAATCGCCGGCCTGGTGTGCGCCGCCGACATCGCCCGGCACAACGGCGACGGCGCTTCGGCCGCGCGCTACCTGCAGACGGCGGACACCTGGCAGTCGAAGCTGAACTCCTGGACGCTGACCACGACCGGGCCCTACGGACCCGCCTACTACCTGCGCCTGACCAAGGACGGAAACCCCAACGCCGGCACCACCTACAACATCGGCGACAGCGGCCCGGCGGCGATCGACCAGCGCGACGTGGTCGACCCGAGCTTCCTCGAGATGGTCCGTCTGGGGATCAAGAGCCCCACCGATCCCAACATCCTCAGCACGATCGGGGTCGTCGACAGGCAGCTGTCCGACCTCACGCCGAACGGCCGCTTCTGGCATCGCTACACCGGCGACGGCTACGGCGAGCAGCGCAACGGCGCCCCCTGGAACGTCGGCTTTCCGCCGGGGAGCCAGACCACGATCGGGCGGTTGTGGCCGATCTTCGCCGGCGAGCGCGGCGAGTACGAGCTCGCCGCTGGACACGGCGCCGGCCGGGAGCTCGCCGCGATCGCGGCGACCGCCAACGACGGCGGCATGCTCCCCGAGCAGGTCTGGGATCAGAACCCGCCGTCTGGCCAGAACGGCTTTGAGCCCGGAACGCCCACGTTCTCGGCGACGCCGCTGGCGTGGACGCACGCTCAGTTCATCCGGCTCGGCTGGTCGATCGACGCGGGACACCCGGTCGAGCAGCCCGCGATCGTGGCCTGTCGCTACGTGCGCACGTGCTCCTAGCGGCCGGATGTAGTCTGAGCTGCTGATGGCTGACAGGGCGGCACTGGTCACGGGAGCGGCGAGCGGGATCGGTCGCGCCGTCGCCGCGCGACTGGAGAACGAAGGCTTCGAGGTGCTGGCCGTCGATCTGCACCCCGATCCCGAGGGCCCCGGCGTGCCCCACGAAGCCGACCTGATTGACCCCGACGCCAATGCACAGGCGGTTGATGCCGCGGTCGATCGCTTCGGTCGTCTCGATCTGATCGTCGCCAACGCCGGCGTGCAGCACGTCTCTCCGGTCGCCGAGTTCCCGGTCGATCGCTGGCAGGCGATGATCGCGCTACTGCTCACCAGCCCGTTCCTGCTCGCCAGGCGCGCCTGGCCGGCCCTGCGCCAGTCCGGCGATGGGCGCTTCATCGCGATCGCCTCGGCGCACGCGCTGGTCGCCTCGCCCTACAAATCAGCGTACGTCTCGGCCAAGCACGGCGTGCTGGGGCTGGTCAGGACGCTCGCGCTCGAGGGTGCCGACGTCGGCATCACCGCGATCGCGGTCTGTCCGGGCTACGTGCGCACGCCGCTGGTCGAGAAGCAGATCGGCGATCAGGCGCGAGCGCACGGGCTGGCCGAGGACGAGGTGCTCGAGCAGGTGATCCTCGCGCCCCAGGCGGTCAAGCGGCTGATCGAGCCCGAGGAGATCGGCGACGTGGTCGCGTTCCTGGCGGGGCCGGCGGGCCGCGCGTTCACCGGCGCGCCGGTGACGCTCGACCACGGCTGGAGCGCGCACTAGATGATTGATTCCAGATTGACGTATCTGGATTCGATGATCTGAGCCCGGTGGTCTGGGCGGATGGGGGAGAAGAACATCCCACTCGAGCTCGTCTGGACGTCGCGCGGGACGTTCCCCCTCCACCAGGACGGGAACGTCCCGAACGATCACTGAGAGGAACCCGGTGGGACGTTTTTTTAGACCTCCCGTGATAAGTCATCCGGTGCATGGACGTCTTTTCCATGGTCCGCGTACCCACCGTCACGCGGAAAACGCGGGAAGGCGAAGCGCGTTGCTACAGGACCTTCAGCACCAGCAGCAGCGCGACGATCACCGCGATCACGATCAGGACCACCACCAGCCGCTGTGGCCAGCCGGCCTGGTGACGCCCAGCGGAGATCGAAGCGTTGCGCATCACCAGCGCCGCGCCGCGCGTGGCCATCTCCTGGGCGCGCTGGCTCTGCAGCCGGTCCGCCGCCTGGGCGAGCGCCTCGCGTTCGGCGAGGGCCTGCTGTTGCGCGCCGCGCGCGGCGTCTCGCTCGGAAGCCACACGCGCGCGCGACTGCAGCGCGCTCTGCAGCTCGGCCGCCGTCTGATCGCGGTCGGTAAGCGCCTCGTCGCGCTTGGCCAGCGCCGCGTCGCGGTCGCTCGCGGCCCTGTCGCGCGCCGCCACGGCCTCGTCGCGGGCGCCCAGTGCGGCGTCGCGCTGCTCGAGCATCTCGTGGTGCGCGGCCCGGGCGCGGTCGGCCGTCGCGAGCGCCGAATCGCGCGCGGTGGCAGCAGCGTCGCGCTCGGTCAGCGCCGCGTCGCGGTCGCTCGCGGCCCGGTCGCGCGCCAGGAGCGCGTCGTCGCGGGCGCTGCTCGCCTCGTCGCGGGCCGCGATCGCCGCGTCGCGCTCGGCCAGCGCCTGCTCGAGCCTGCCGGCGACCTCCTCCACCCGGGCCGAGAGGTCTGCCCGCTCGGCCTCTGAGCGTTCGAGCTGAGTCTGGAGGCGAGCCGTCTCGGCGCGAGTCTCCGCGAGCGTGGCTCGTAGCGTCCCCAGCTCTCGCCGGAGCGCTGTTTCCTCCGAGGGCCGCGCGGGACGCCGGGGCGCGCGTGTTTCGGCGCTGCGGTCGGGCTGGGTCCGCGGGGGGCGGTCGCCGCTTCCCGCCCTCGCTTTCCTGCCGCCGGCGGCGACGCGGCCGGGGGCGGGCAGCTGAATCGTGATGTCGGGGGAGACGTTGAGCTCGGCCTCGGCCACCTCCGCGCCCGCCGCCTCCCAGGCGAACGCCGCTCGCCACGGCCCCCCGTCCTCGGCGGCCCACGGCTTGTCCTCGAGATCGGCCAGCGACCGGTATCCCTCTCCGCCCGCCACCAGCGTCAGGGTCGGGCGAATGAAGCGCCGGCCGCGCACGCCGAACCAGCGACCGCTCACCTCGACCCGGTCATCGCGGGTCAGCTCAAAGCGCTCGAGCTCGAACACGATGTCGCCGGTGCCGCTCGCCAGCGGCTCAAGCGTGTGGGACATTGCGGTGACACGGTAGCGTGAAGCGCCGGGTCCGTCGCCGCCGGCAATTGTGGTTGCATGCCGCCGGTGAGCACGTACACGCCGATGAAGGCGGTGCTGTTCGATCGCCCGTTCTCCGATCCCGGGTGGATCTATGAGCGCAAGCTCGACGGCATCCGCTGCGGAGCGATCCGCCGCCATGGTCAGGTAGAGCTCGAGTCGCGCAGCGCCCAGGCGCTGCAGCGCAGCTATCCCGAGGTGGCCGAGGTTCTCTCCGAGCCCGGCCCCGACCTCGTCGCCGACGGCGAGATCGTCGCATTCAAGGGTGGGCAGACCAGCTTCGAGCGCCTGCAGAAGCGCATGCAGATCCGCGACCCCGACCGTGCCCGCGCCACCGGGGTGACGGTCTACCTGTACCTGTTCGACCTGCTGTCACTGGACGGCGAGGACATTCGCGACCGCCCGCTGCTCGAGCGAAAGCGCCTGTTGCGCAAGTCGCTGACGTTCACCGGTCCGATTCGCTACACGCCGCATCGCATCGGCGACGGCGAGAAGTACTTCAAGCACGCCTGCCAACAGGGTTGGGAGGGCCTGATCGCCAAGCGCGCGGACAGCACCTACAAGGCCACGCGCTCGCGGGATTGGCTCAAGCTCAAGTGCAGCCACGCGCAGGAGCTCGTGATCGGCGGCTGGACGGACCCGAAGGGCAGCCGGGAGCGATTCGGCGCGCTGCTGGTCGGCTACTGGGAGGGCGACCGGCTGCGCTACGCCGGCAAGGTCGGGACCGGCTTCGACCACGAGACGCTTGAGATGGTAGGGGACGAGCTCGAGCGTCGGGAGCGCCGCACGCCGCCGTTCACCGACGGGCGGCTCCCATCGCGCGCTCACTGGGCCGAGCCCGAGCTGGTGGCGCAGATCGCGTTCACCGAATGGACACGCGACGGCAGGCTGCGCCACCCCCGCTACCTCGGCCTGCGCACCGACAAGCCCGCCCGCGAGGTGGTGCGCGAACGGCCGGTGTGATCGGTGTTCCTCCCGCGAGGTCCGCCGCGAACGGGCGGTGTGGTCGGTATTCCCTCCCGCGGGAGCTCAAACCGGCTCCCTGGCGGTTACTCAGCTGAACTGCTGCTCGGCGGCGTCGACGATCTCGGCCGCCAGGGCCAGCGACGAGGTCGCAGCCGGCGAGGGCGCGTTACGGACGTGCACGGCCCTGGGCGTGTGCGAGATCACGAAGTCGTCGACGAGACGACCGTCGCGACCGACCGCCTGCGCACGGACGCCGGCGAACCCACGCGTCATGTCGCGGGCGCGTAGCGCCGGCACGTACCGGGCCGCCTGCGCCGCGAACGCGCGGCGGTTGACCGCGAGGTAAATCTCCCGCAGTCCCGTCTTCCACCAGCGGCGGGCCATCCGCCAGGTCCCGGGCCACGCGATCGTGTCGACGACGTCGCGCCCGCGGCCGGCCTTCAGGCCATTGGCGTCGCGGGCGCCGACGAGGAGCGCCGACGGGCCCAGCACCACCTCGCCGTCGACCTGCGGCGTGAGGTGCACCCCGAGGAACGGCAGGGCGGGATCCGGGACCGGATACACGAGCCCCCGGACGACGCTGCGGCGCTCCGTCCGCAGGCGAAGGTAGCCGCCGCGGAACGGCACGATCCGAGGATCGGCGGGAGCCCCGGCGCGGACCGCCAGGCGATCTGCCCACAGTCCGGCGCAGAAGATCGCGCCGGCCGTGTCGATGGCGTCGCCGTCGGGGCCGACGACGCGGATCTGACGGCCATTTGCGCGAACATCCTGCACCGGCCACGCCAGGCGCAGCTCCGCTCCCGCGCCCTGCACGTCGGCGCCGAGCTGCCTGGAGACGGCGGCGAAGTCGACGATCCCGGTGTGCGGTGAGTGCAGCGCCGCCACCCCGGTCGCATGTGGCTCGATCTCCCGGATCTCGCCGGCGCCGATGCGGCGGATCCCGGGCACGCCGTTGGCGCGAGCCCGCCGCTCTAGCTCGTCCAGTCCGGGCAGCTCGCCCGGGCCGGTCGCGATGATCAGCTTGCCGATCCGCCGGCAGTCGATCCGGTGGCGTTCGCAGTACTCGTACATCAGCGCTGCGCCGTGCACGCAGAGGCGCGCCTTCAGCGATCCCGGGGCGTAGTAGACGCCGGCGTGGATCACCCCGCTGTTGTGCGAGGTCTGGTGGGCGGCGACGGTGTCGGCCTGCTCGACCACGGCCACGCGCGCGGACGGATTGCGCGCGAGCAGCTCACGCACGACCGCCAGACCGAGGATCCCGGCGCCGACGACGACGCGGTCGTATGAGCTCGCCATCGGTTGCGAGCGTAGCCGTGACCGGCGGCCGCCGGCGGGAGCGTCAGCAGGCGGGCGCCCTCGGGCGCGGCAGCGGGCGCGGGCGTGTGAACATCTCAGCTCCCGATCTCCACCTCATTCCGGTCCACCGCGTCCTCCCGGTCCACCGCGTCCTCCCGGTCCAGCCAGAGCGGAGCCGCCGACCGTGAGGAAGGACCCCCGAAGTCGCGTGCGGTCAGCACCTCGCCGCGCGGCGGAAGCCGGTTGGCACGCACGACCTGCGAGTAGAACCGGGCGCTTCGCTTCGGCAGGCGTCGCTGGGTGGCGAAGTCGACGTGGTAGATGCCAAACCGCATTTGGTAGCCCCAGGCGAGCTCGAAGTTGTCCATCAGCGACCACACGAAGTAGCCGGCGAGATTCACGCCGTCCTCGATCGCCCGCGCGACTGCGTCGAGGTGCCCGTGCACGTACGCGACCCGCTCGAAGTCGTTGAGCTGGCCCTCGGGATCGAGGTAGTCAACCGCCGCGCACCCGTTCTCGGTTATGTACAGAGGAAGCCCGGGGGCTTGCGCGTCGAGCTGTCGCAGCAGGTCGTAGAGGCCATCCGGCTCGACGATCCAATCCATGATCGTGCGCGGCAGCTCCGGCGGCACATAGCGGACGACGCCAGGGTGGCCGACGGCCGGTGCCTCGCCCCGGCGCAGGTTGCTCCAGTCGCCGAGCGTCACGTAGTACGGCGAGTAGTAGTTGACGCCGAGGAAGTCGATCGGAGCTGCGATCAGCTCCATGTCGCCCTCCCTGATCACCGCCGCCGGCGGCAGCAGCTGCTCTCGTGCGTCGCTCGGATAGCGCCCGTTCAGCACCGGGTCGAGGAAGATGCGGTTCTCCTCGGCGTCGATCGCGCGAACCGCCGCGCCGCATTCGCCTCCCGCGCAGCGGATCGGGTGCAGATCGAGGGTGATCCCGACCGAGCACCCATCCGGGAGGACCTCGCGCATCCCCTGGACCGCGAGACCATGGCCAAGCAGCAGATGATGCGTCGCGGCCGCGAGGGCATCGTCGACGTGACCGGGTGTGTGCGTTCCCGCGGGATCCGGGTCCCGCAGCAGCTCTCGATCGTCGGGTTCGACGACACCTTCGAAGCATCAATAGTCACCCCCCCGCTCACGACGGTCCGCCAGCCGCTCGCGGAGATGGGCCGGATGGCCGTGAACCTGTTGATCCGCCAGCTGCAAGACCAACGGATAGAGGCGCTCCACGTCGAGCTCGCCACCAGGCTCGCGATCCGTGAGTCGACGGCGCCGGCCCCCGGGTATTTGCGGCCCGTGGCCTGAGGATTGGCGGGGCACGGCGCCCGCGGACTTCGGTTTCCCGGCGACGCGTCGCCGTCACCGCGTGGAACGAACACCTCGCTGGGCCGGGGATTTGGTCGCATGCGGCGTCACCCTGCGGTCGCGTGCAACGTTTTCCCCGCCGGCCGGGGGTTTCGTCGCATGCGGCGTGATCCAGCGCCCGCGTGCAACGTTTTCCCCGCCGGCCGGGGATTTCGTCGCATGCGGCGTCACCCTGCGCTCGCGTGCAACGTTTTCCCCGCCGGCCGGGGGTTTCGTCGCATGCGGCGTCATCCTGCGCTCGCGTGCAACGTTTTCCCCGCCGGCCGGGGGTTTCGTCGCATGCGCCGTGATCCTGCGCTCGCGTGCAACGTTTTCCCCGCCGGCCGGGGGTTCGTCGCATGCGCCGTGATCCTGCGCTCGCGTGCAACGTTTTCCCCGCCGGCCGGGGGTTCGTCGCATGCGGCGTGATCCAGCGCTCGCGTGCAACGTTTCCCCGCCGGCCGGGGGTTTCGTCGCATGCGGCGTCATCCTGCGCTCGCGTGCAACGTTTTCCCCGCCGGCGCGAGCGTTTCGTTCCTCTCGGGCGAGCGAGTGTCGTTGACGGGAACAAAGTTCCCGCACACGCGATCTGTCCTCCGCGAGATCGGCTGGAGCTACCCGCCCAAAAACCGCCCCAGGATCCGCCGGACCGCGGCGTCACGCGCTCGAAGCTGGACCGAATGTCCCGCTCCCGGTACCGCGACCAGTCGACCGTCGGGTGCCTTGGCCGCCTCCGCTCTGGCCCACGCCAGCGGCGTCGACAGATCGCGTTCGCCCGAGAAGAGCAGCACCGGCACGGGCGGAAGGTCGCCCGACGGATCGCCCGTCGGCACGGTCGCGGGCTTCGCCGGCGGCCACTCCAGGCACCCTGCACGATTCCGTTGCCGCCCGCGGTCGCCCGATCCCACGGAAACAGCTGCGCCGGTGACAGCCGCGCGACCGCGCGGTCGATGATCGCGCGCCGCTGCGAAGGGCTCGCCGACGGCTCCCATGGCGGCGCGAGCTCCACGCACAGGCTGCTCTCGTGCAGCCCCTGGCTGAGCGCGCCGGCGGGCGCGGCCTCGCCGCGGCGGACGGCCGCAAGGAATCGCTCGAGCGCTTGCGTGTGACCTCGGGCGGCGGCATGCAGCGCCGTCGGCACCCCGGGAAACGACGGCGACACGATGCTCTCGGCGACGAGCGCATTCAGCAGCGCCGGTCCATCTCGCCGCGCGCGGACGATCGTTTCGACATCCCGGGCCGGATCAAACCCGCACCGCTGCTGGACGCAGGCGGACCGAAGCGCGCCCGCGGTTGCCCGCAGAGCGGCGAGATACAGGGGATCGGCACCCTCTTGGGGCACCACCGAGTCAAGCACCAGGCGGGCCACGTGGTCGGGATGGGCCAGCGCGTAGCGTTCGGCGACGAACGTCCCGTATGAGACGCCGTCGAGGGTCAGCCGCGGCGCTCGCAGCGCGGCCCGCAGCGCCTCGAGGTCGCCGACCGTCTCGGCAGTCGTGTAATAGCCCCGCGACGGGCCGACCGTCTGTGCGCACGCGGCGATCGAGCCGGGCGGCGGCACCACCAGGTCCGAAGCGCCGGCGGCCGCCTGCAGCGGCGGACAGCGCAGGGCGCCGGCGCCGGTTCCCCGTTGGTCGAGCATCACCAGCCGGTAGCCCCGCAGCTCGGGTCCCAGCGCCGAATCGATTCGGTGAAGAAACGGGACGCCGGGCTGTCCCGGGCCGCCGGTCAGGAACACGAGCACCCCGCGCGGCGGGTTCGCTTCGCTCGAGAACCCAACGGCCAGATGCAACGTTCCCGGGCTCTGGCCGGCGTGGTCGAGTGGCACCGTCAGCGACGCGCAGGTGAAGCCCCCCACCCCCGGACAGGGGCGGAAGGCTCCAAGGTGTGACCGCGCTGCCGGAGCGGCGCTCGACGGCGCGCGATGATGCCCGCCGCAAGCGGTGAGGCAGCTCGCCGCGGCCACAAGCGCCACCCTCGCGCATCTCCTCATCGGGATCTCAACGGTAACGAGTAGGGTTCGCGCGACAACGCTGACGGATCCCGAGCGGCGCGTCTGCGACGCGATCGCGGATCGGCAGGAGGAGCTCGTCTCGCTCGCCCGCGCGCTGATCGCGTTCGACAAGACGGCGCGCAACGTCGGCGACCCGCGGGGAGACAACGCGGCGCTACAGGAGTATCTCGCCGGGGTGGCGCTCCGGGGGGGACAGCGCGATCACCGCGTCGCAATTGGGGCCGTCGCGCCCGGCACCACCTCAGCGCTCCAGAGCCCGTGGCAGCTTGGTTGGGGTACGAGGGCTGGCGATTGAAGAGTGTCTCGGCGGCAGCCCTGCGGCGGCGTACTAGTGCAGCACCGTCCTGAGCACGATCACGAGCGTCCCGAGCGCGGCGCCGACGGCCACCTGCACGATCAGTTCCCTCCCGCTCAGCTTCGCGCGCAGGCCGGCGATCAGCTCGTAGACGACGATCATCCCCGCCGCGGTCCAGATCGCGGCGGTCACAGCGCTCGTCAGGCTCGCGCCCCCCACCCACCAGATCAGCACGGGCACCAGCGGGACCGCGGCCCCGAGGATGATCGGGGATTCGTGCAACATCGAGCGGACCAGCTCGTCGAGCGTCAGCCGTGCACGCTCGGCGATGCGCTTCGCTGCGGACTCGGCGTACGCGTGCGCGAACCAGTAGAGCAGCAGCGCGACCACGACCCCGCTCACCGTCTCGGCATAGGTCTCTCGTTCCGCGCTCTCGGCCGCGAGCAGCACCGCCACCACGATCGTGCCATAGACGACGCGTGCAGCGTTCGCCGGCATCTGCGAGTCAGGTGCCCAGCGCCAGACGGAACTTCGCAGTGACGGTCGCCGTGTAAGCGTTCCAGACGCTCACCGCAGAAAGCGTGGCCCGCAGCCTGTTGCCGTGGCGCGCGTGCGTCACCGCGGCGCCGTTGAGTTTCAACAGTACCGTCGCGCTGTGGTCGCCCCGGATCCTCGCGCCGCCTGCGGCGATCACCCGGTTGCCGGCCCTGGCGGTCAGTCGTACGGGGCACGCGGCCGACCCGTGACAGCGGACCACGACCGCGAGCTTGCCCGCCCGCACCGCGGCCTTACCCAGCGTGACCGGGGAGGTCTTGACTCGCACGACCGCGCTGCCCCGCAATCCGCCCCCGTTCGCCGCGAGCACCTGTAGGTAGTAGACCCTGCCCGCGGCAAGACCGCGCAGATTCCATGTGGCAGTGCCCGCGCTTGTGGACGATCGCGCCGGCGTGCGACGGGCCAGCGCCGGCGTCGTGCCGTACGCGAGTAAGTAGGTCGTCGCCGCGCCGTGGGGGTCGATCGTGGCGCCGGCGGTCGCCGTGCCGGCGCCGAGTGCGACGATTCGCAGCCTGCCCAGCGACGGCGCGCTCGGAAGCGCGTGTGGAACCGTGCTCGGCGGCGGCGCCGGCGAGGGGGTCGGGGCAGGTGGTGGCGTGATCGTGGTCGGCGGCGGCGGGGGTGTGGTCACCGGCGCCGGGGGTGTGGTCACCGTCGGCGGCGATGGTGCTGGCGGCGTCGTGACCGTGTAGTCGTAGCCGGCCTCGATGCCGACACTGTTCTCGGCGACGAGCCGGTAGTGATAGGTGGTGTTCGGTGCAAGCCCCGTCAGCGCATCTGAGACCGCGACCGGACTGGTGCCCGCGGTGATAGTGGTGTGAGCGGTTTCCTGCCCGTAGGAATTCGTCGTGCCGTACTCCCACCACGACATCGTGTCAGCGCCGTTCGGGTACAGGCCCCCTTGCAGCTGTGCGCCGTTGGAGTCGACGCTCTGGGTGTAGGAGCCGCTGGGACCAGGGGCGCCGATGCCAGGGGCGCCCGCGACCACCGCGCCGGAGATGCTGCCCGCTCCGGTCGGGCCGTCGTAGCCGGACGCAGCGGTACACAGGTACGGGGCGAGGGGATCGCAGGGCCCGTTGAAGCCGCCAACGGGATCGTTGAGCTGCTTCGCGACCGATGTGTCATACAGCCATTCGGGGGTGTCGAGGCTGACCGGTGCGGACTGGCCTGTTGTCGATTGCAACAACGCGTAATAGGCGGCAACGAGTGGCGCCGCCTCGCTGGTTCCGCCGACGACCGTCCAAATGTCGGCGGGTGAGGTCCCGTCCGGGAATTGGTAGGAGGGGCCGTAAACCAGCATGCCGGTGGCGGGGTTCCCGTTTGCCGAGATGTCGTTGTACGCGCGTCCGGCGCAGCCCGTGTCTGTCTGCCACGTCGGCTTCGTGGCCGCCGGGGACGAATCGCATCCGGACCCCGTCGCGCCGTCCTTCGTCGTGTCCTTCGTCGCGGGGTCCTTCCAGACCCAGGCCGATTCGCCCATGCCTCGAGGGCCGCTCGCCGGCGCGAGCGTGGTGCCGCCGACCGCGGTGACGCCCTGCTGCGCCGCGGGGTAGGCATTGCAGAGTGCCGGGGTCTGGGTGAAGGCGGCGCCGGAGCACGCGGGATCGCTGTCCACTCCGAGATAGCCGCTGTCGCCCGATGCGGCGACGGTGGGTGTGCCGGTGAACGTGAAAGCGCCGTGCTCGAAATTCGACTGCTGGGTCGAATTCGTGGGCAACATTCTCCAGCTGTCGGAGATCACCGTCGCCCCAAGCTTGTTTGCCGTCTTATGAGCCGCGACCATGTTGGCAAGCGAGAGGCTGTTCGCTTCGACGAGCACGATGTGACAGCTCGGGCACAGCGCCGAGACGGCATCGAGATCCAACGAGGTCTCGAGACCCCAGCCCAGGGCGTTCGAAGGGGGCTGGGACGGATAGGTCGTTCCGCCGGTCTGGTCGACCTTTTGGAAGCAGCCGTCGTCGGTGGTGCACGCGGGGAGGGAGAACTGCGAGCGGTACGCCGCGAGATCGGCCTCGGCGCTCGGATCGTCGTAGGCGTCGATGACCGCGACCGTCTGACCCGTCCCAGCGGTTTGGGAAAGGTAGGCGAGGTCGTAGGCCTGCTGCAGGTACGCGGGCGTTCCCGGCTGTGGCGCCGCCGCCGCCGGCATGGCGAGCGCAGACGCGACGGCGCGCGAACGCCCCCGCCGTCGGATGAATCGATCCGGGGACGCCGCCGGGCGTACGTGCGCACGGATGGGCGTGCGGGTTCCGCGCCGGGCGAGGAACTGGGCCAGGCACGTCGCCTGCCCCGGGCTCGGCGCCGAGCACGCATCGCGGGGGACGACCGAGGAGGAGGCATTCGAAATGCCCGTGGTCGCGTCGGTGACATTCGCGGTCGCCGTAGCGGAGACGGCGGGGGTGACGGCGGCGCCGGCGGTCGCCGGCACGATCGCGGCGATCGCGAGCACGACCAATGCGCAAAGCCGGCCACGGGCCGCCACGGGCGGAGACATCGGCGCGAGGGGTCGTGATGTCGGGGAGGCCGCCATAGAGCAGGTTGGGGGACCCGGCGTCCCCCTAGCGATATCGGCACGCTTGCGCACGGGCTTAAGCGATGGTAGGACCAACCGCCGCGCAAGCATGAGAGAGCGCCCGAGGACGCTCGCGCAGCCGATGCGCTACTTCGTGGTCAGCAGCAGCTTGGCGGCGGTGTTGCGGCTTTGCAGGTCCCAGTGCGCCTGGGCAGCGTCGGCCAGCGGGTACCGGGCGCCGATGCGCACGTTCAGCTTCCCCGCGACCACGAGTTCGAACACCTGGCCCGCGAGCTCGCGCAGCAGTTCGGGCGTGCGGGTGTAGGTAACGAGCGTTGGCCGCTGGACGTAGAGCGAACCCGCCGGCGCGAGCGTCGCCAGCGCGAGCGGATCCGGCTGGCCGCTGGCGGCGCCGTAGAGGATCACGAACCCGGTCGGGCGCAGTGCCTTCAGGCTGTCCAGGAACGTTGTCTTGCCGATCGCGTCGTAGACGGCCGCGGCGCCTTCGCCGTCGGTGATCTCCTTGACGCGTTCGGCGAAGCCCTCGTAGCCGATCGTCTCATCGGCGCCGGCCTCGCGCGCGAGCTCGGCCTTCTCCTGCGTCGACGTCGTCGCGATCACGTGCCCGCCACGGAGCTTGGCCAGCTGTGTCAGCAGCAGGCCGACGCCCCCGGCAGCGGCATGGACCACCACCCAGTCGCCCTCCTGGATGGGATAGGAGTCAAACGAGAGGTAGTGCGCGGTCATGCCCTGGAGCAGCACGGCGGCCGCGACCTCGGTGTCGAGATCGTCGGGGATCGGGACGAGGCGGCTGCGGTCCGCTGCCACCCGTTCGGCGTAGCTGCCGTCGACGTCCGACCAGGCCACGCGCTCGCCGGTATCGCTGATCCTTCCGGCGCCTTCGACCCCGATCACCGCCGGCGGCGTGGAGCCGTAGCCGCGCCCCTCCCGCTCATAGACATCGCGGAAGTTGACGCCGACCACGTCGACGTCGACCAGCACCTCCCCCGGGCCCGGCGAAGGGTCCGTGACCTCCTTGAGCTCGAGCACGTCCGGGCCTCCGTGACGTTCGAAGACGACCGCGCGCATGGCGGCAGTCTACGGGCGCGCGGCGCAAGCGCCGCGATCGGGGCCCGGCCGCTGCCCGGTTTCCGGAAGTCCGCTTACAGGGATGGGGCTTCTGCCGGCGGGTTCAGTGGGCCCTTGCGCGGGTGCGGGCGGCCTTCTTCGCGGCGGCGCTGCGCGCCTGGGCGTCTTGCTTGCGAGTGTTGGCGGCCTTCTTGGCCGCGGCCTGGCGCTTGGCGGGGCCACCGGAGAGCCGGTCCTCGGCCTCGTCGATGACCTTTCTCAGATCAGTCAACGTCCGCCTTACCGCCTCGTCGGGCTTGCCGCCCCGGTTGTTGCTCTCCGAAATCTGCTTTGCCGTCCGCTTGCGCAGGCCCTGGGCGCGCAGGCGATCGAACAGCTCTTGGTCTCGGTTGGTCTTGGCGTTGGCCATGAGTACCTCCCCTGGTCGGTGTACACGGTGGCGCTACCCGATGTACGCCCCGCCATCACCCAAAGCACTCAGGCCGGCACGGTCTCCCGCTCCATCAGATGTTGGGCGAACCAGTCCACTGCGGCGCCGCTCGAGAGGTCGAAGCCGTCGACGTACGCGTCGAAGTGGCCGCCGGGCATGATCACGAGCTTCTTGGGCTCGCGAGCGCGCTCGAAGGCCTCGATGGCGAGATCGACGACGGTCAGGACATCGTTCTCGGCGACGCACAGCAGCAGCGGTGTCGGGCTGATCCACGGCATGTAGACGCCCGGCTCATAGTCCATGAACATCTCCACGCTGCGCAGCGTCACTTCGTTTCGCCACGCCGGCGCCCGCAACCGATGCGTCCCGGTGAACCACTCATGGGAGTCCGCCGTGGGCAGCGCCGACGGTGCCAGCGGGTCGGCATCAACGACCGGCACCATCGCCGGCGGCTCACCCCGGAAGCGCGCCAGGCGGTCGGCGTCGAACTGCTCCTGGAAGGCGCCGATGAAGTCAGCGCGCACCAGCCGCCGCGCGTTCTGGTGACCGGACACCAGCGGGACCTGGGCGACAACGCACCTGACGCGGCGATCGATCGCACCGACCACTAGGACGTGGCCTCCCGAGTAGCTCGAACCCCAGATCCCGATTCGCTCGGCGTCGAGCTCGGGCCGGGTGCCGGCGTACGTGATCGCGGTGCGGTAGTCGCGGACCTGCGCCCAGGGATCTATCTCCTGGCGCGGCTCCCCGTCGCTGGCCCCGAAATTGCGGTTGTCGTACACCAGCGCGGCCATTCCCGCGCTGGCGAACACCTCCGCAAACCGGTCCAGGTACATCTCCTTGACGGCCGAGAAGCCGTGCGACATCACGATCGTCGGCGCGGGGCCCGCCGCGCCGACGGGCACGTACAGCCAGCCTCGCAGGGTTACGCCGTCGGCGCTGAACTCGACGTCCTCTCTCATCACGCTCTCCTCGGTCGCGGACAGATGCAAGCAACATACGCCTAGCCCATCGCGGGCGCATGAACGATTCGTGATTGCGATCAGCCGCGCTTGATCGCCTGCAGCGTGTAGGTGTGGGGCAGGCGCCAGGGGCGATCGGTGAGCCGCCATTCGCCGGGCCCGACGCGCTCCATCTGCCCGGGCAGCGCCTCCCACGGGACCGTGTCGTGCTCGACCAGCATCGTCAACTCCATGCCCGCGTCCATCAGCGCGGTCACGATTTCGCCGAGGCCGTGGTTCCACTCATGTGTGATGTTGTGCTCGAAGAAAGCGTCGGTCACGACGTAGGTGCCGGGCTCGTCCCAGACCATCGGTTCCTCGCTCTCGAAGTACGGATATTCGACCACCAGCAACTGGTCGGGCCGTGGGTCGGCGAGCGTCCACAGCATCGGGTGGCCCTCGCGCATGAACAGCCTCCCGCCGGGCCTCAGCAGGTCGGCCACCACCTGCGCCCAGCGTCGGATCGACGGCAGCCAGCAGATCGCTCCGACGCCGGTGAACACGAGGTCGAATGCGCTTGCGCCGAGCGCCGACGCGGCGTCGTAGACCTCGGACTCGACGAACGTGACGTCGGCGCCGGTCTGGCCTGCGAGGCGCCGTGCCTGCGCCAACGACGCCGCCGACAGATCCAGCCCGGTCATCCAGGCGCCGAGCCGGGCGAGCGAGATCGTGTCGGTGCCGATGTGGCACTGCAGGTGCACTCCCTTCAGTCCGCTGATGTCGCCGAGGCGGGGAAGGTCGAAGCGCACGACGTGGCTGAGGAACGACGGGTCCTCGACGAACCGCTCGAACGCGTAATCGGGCGACGCCGCATGCGCCGGCGCGCGATCATCCCAGTTGGCGCGGTTGAATTCGACGTAGCGCTCCACGTCCCCCGGTATAGCGCGTGGATCGCATGGAATCCACGATCGCCGCGATGCGCGACGGGCGGGTGTCGTCGAAGGGCAGGCCGGTCGCGTCAGAGCGGACGGCGAACGCCGACCTCGTCGATGTGCGCGAGCATGTCGGCGGGGTCTTCATACACGCGGAAGGCGCCGGCGTAGAGCAGCTCCTCGCGTCCGTATCCGCCCGACAGCAGGCCGATGCCCAACGCCCGCGCGCGCCTGGTTGCGAGCAGGTCCCAAACGCTGTCGCCGACGACGATGCTGTCCCGGATGTCGACCCCGATGCGTTGCGCGGCGGTCAGGAACAGATCCGGGTCTGGCTTTGCATAGCGCACCTGATCGCGCGTGATCAGCGGCGTGTCCGGCGGCAGTCCGAGCAGTTCCAGGGAGAGCCGGGCATAGCGCTCGGCGCCGCTGGTGGCGATCGCCCAAGGGACGTTGTTTTCGGCGAGCGTCGCGAGCAGATCGCGTGCGCCGGGGAGCGCCCGGACGCTCTCGAACTTGTCGATGTACGCCTCGGCGTGCAGACCGGGGAGCTTGGCCAGCGCGTCGCGGTCGAGCTCGGTCTTGAGCTCCCGGGCGAGGGCGGCGACGAACAGGCCGCCGCTCATCCCGATCCGTCGGTGGATCTTCCAGACCGCGAGATTGATGCCGACGACCTCGAGCGCTTCGCGCCAGGCGACAACGTGCTGGTACACGGAGTCGATCAGAGTGCCGTCGAGATCGAACAGGAACGCCGGCTGGGTGAAGCTCCCGTCAGGCTGGCTGGGGGTTCCCTGGCTCACGCGCGCGAGCCGACCGTAGCAGCGTTGGCGGCTTGCGCGGTTCGCTGCGCCACCTCGGCGCGCACCAGCGGCGCGACCCCGGTACCGAACAGTTCGATCGAGCGCATCACGTCCGCGTGCGCGACCGCCCCGACGCTCATCTGGCCGATGTAGCGCTGGTGTGCGAACAGCTCGTGCTCGAAGAGGATCTTCTCGGCGACCTGCTCGACGGAGCCGACCGCCAGCGCTCCGCGGGGCGAGCGCAGCGCCTCGTACTGCTCCCGGCCGGCCGGGGGCCAGCCCCGCTCGCGTCCGATCCGGTTCATCATCTGCAGGTAGGAGCTCGCGAACGCCGAGTCGGCCTGGGCTGCTGTCTCATCGACGAACGCGTGCGTGTTGATCGCCAGCCTGGCCGCGGCCGGGTCGTGTCCGGCGGCCTCCCAGGCGTCCCGGTACAGCCTGACCAGCGGCTCGAACCGCTCCGGCTGGCCGCCGATGATCGCGATCGTCAACGGGAGCCCGAGCGCCGCCGCGCGGATCACCGACTGCGGCGTGCCGCCGACCGCGACCCACACCGGGAGGGGCTCCTGCACCGGCCGCGGCCACACGCCGGCCTCGTTCAGCGCCGCTCGGTGGCGGCCCGCCCACGTGACGTGCGGCTCCTTGCGGATCTCCAGCAGCAACTCGAGCTTCTCGGCGAACAGCTCGTCGTAGTCGTCGAGGTCATAGCCGAACAGCGGGAAGGACTCGATGAACGACCCGCGGCCGGCCATGATCTCCGCGCGCCCACCCGACAGCAGGTCGACGTGGGCGAAGTCCTCAAAGACCCGCACCGGATCGTCCGAGCTCAGCACGGTCACGGCGCTCGACAGGCGGATCTGCTTCGTCCGCGCGGCGATCGCCCCGAGCACGACCGCCGGCGACGACACCAGATAGTCGGGGCGGTGATGCTCGCCGATCGCGAACACGTCAAGCCCGAGCTGATCGGCCAGCTCCGCCTCCTCGAGCAGGTGCTGCATCCGCTGCCGCGGCGTGACGCCTGGTCCCACGTCTGCGAAGGTCGCCAGTCCAAGTTCCATGCCGTCAGCGTAGCAGGTAGTTGTTGGCGCAACTATCATCCGCGGCCCCTGGCGATCTTGGAGTCCCCTCGCGGACCACGCGCGCGCGGGCCGTCTGCAGGCCGAGCGCCATGGCGCGAGGAAGCTCGCGGGGCCCCGGCGACGCGAGCCACACCGCCAAAGATGGAGAACAGGCTTGTGGCGCGCCGCGCGTTTGCGAAAACGTCATCAGCGCATGGCGAGCGACGGACTGGATCCGGCCTCGACCGGACATCTCGGATCATTACCCCACTCGGCCCAGGAGCCGTCGTATACGCGAACGTTGCGATAGCCGGCAAGCGAGAGCGCGAACGCAGTATGCGCGGCACGCACCCCGCCCTGGCAGTAAGTGACGATCTCGTCCTCAGGATGTAGCCCCGCAGCCTGCGCCCGCGCACCGATCGCGGCTGCGGAGCGCAGCGTGTGGTCGCTGCACACGTTGCCGTCCCAAGGCAGCAACAAGGCACCGGGGATGTGACCGCCACGCGCCGCCCGGCGCTCGTCGCCGGCGAACTCGGCGGGGGCCCGCACGTCGACGATCTGCAGCAGGGGATCTCCGAGACGCGAACGAATTTCCTCGCGTCCGACGATTGCCGGGCTATCGGCGTCAACGTTGGGATGAAAGGCCCTCGCTGCCGGTCGCATCGTGTCTGTCAGGAGGGGACGCTCCTCCGCGATCCATTTCGCGATTCCGCCGTCCAGAAGCGCGACGTGCGAGTGTCCAAACACGCTCAGCACATGCCAGAGCCGCGAGGCGTACAGATTGGCGGTGTCGGCATATCCGACGACGATCGTCTGGTCCTCGATTCCGAGTCGCCCCAGCTTCTCCCGTGCCTGTTCAGGGGTCGGCAGGAACGTGGTCACGCTGGTGTCGGCGGCGCAGAGGTCCTCCAACCAATAGACGTGGATCGCGTGGGGAAGGTGACCAGCGAGGTAGGCCGCCCTAGATGCCTCCGCCGACCCCGCGAAGCGACAGTCGCACAAGAGCAGCCGCTCGTCGTCCAGGTGATCAGACAGCCAGGCGGTATCGACCAGCGGCGAGTAAGGCTGCATGAGAGCTCCTTTGAGTTGGGCCGGCTGGTCGCGGGGCGTGGGCTATTCGACGATCTCGACCCAGTCGGCGATGTCGTCTCGCTGGAGCTGGTCGAGGAGCTGCGGATGGTCGCTACGCAGATGATCTTGGATCAGGTCCACGACCTCATCCTCGTCCTCACCGCGAGCGACATACCCACATTCACACGTGATCTGCCTGACCATGATCTTCTTGGAAGGGATTGTTCGCCACCGGGGTTTCCTTTATGTTGGGCCAAACGTTGGAGGAAGGTTGGAGCGCACCGAACCTACCACGGTGCAACTGTGCGGAAAGGTCGTTCTTGAGCTGCGCGGCCGCCGTATCGAGCCGCTGCTCCCCAGCCGCCAGGGTCTAGTCCTGTTCGCCTACCTCGCGCTGAACCGCACGCGCGCCACCGGGCGCGACGAGCTCATCGACGCGCTCTGGTGCGACGCCATCCCAGCCAACGCCGCAAACGCGCTTACCGCGCTGCTGTCGAAGCTCCGCGCCGTCCTCGGTACCGATGTCCTCGCGGGGCGCAGCAGCATCCAGCTCATGCTTCCCATCGACGCCCGTGTCGACGTCGAGCACGCGCTCGCCGCCGTGCATCGCGCCGAGTCCGCGGTGGCGCTTGGATCCTGGGCACGGGGTTGGAGCGCCGCGCTCAGCGCCCAGTTCATCGCAGCCCGCCCACTCCTACAGGGCTGCGATCGTCCGTGGATCGATGCGTGGCGACGCCGGCTTGACGACACGCTCGAGCGCGCGCTCGAGGCCTACGCCGCTGCCTGCCTCGGTCTGGGAGGCACCGAGCTCCACGCGGCCGAGCGCGCTGCTCGCCGCTTACTCGAGCGCAGCCCGCTACGCGAGACCGGTTACCACCTGCTCATGCAGTCACTCGCCGCTCGAGGCAACGTCGCCGAGGCACTGGTGGTCTATGAGCAGGCCCGCACAGTCCTGCGCGACCAACTCGGTACGACACCCGGCCCCGGAATTCAGGCCCTGCATAGCGAACTGCTCCACAACCGCGCACCGATCGTCCATCCGGCGCCCTAACGCACCGGTGGCCGGGCACAGCCACGAAGCAACGGGCTCACCCGCTGAAGCCGCAGCGCGCCTCGCGGCGGAGCCGGTCGAGGCCGTCGAGGATGAGGTCGAGCCCCCATGCGAACTCGAGGGCGTTGTCGTATCGGGAGTGGGGGAGCTTCGTCACGATCTCGGTGAGATACGGGTAGTCGTCGAGGGCGCCGATCGTCTGCGCCCTTCTTTGCGCAGCTTCTCCGGCGCTTTCGGGGGTCTCGAATCCGAGATCCTGCTCCTGCAGGGCGAACCCGTAGATGTAGGCGTCCTGGACGGAGTAGGCGTGGATCGCCGTTTCGAACGAGAAGCCGGCCTCGCGCAGGCAGCCCATCACGGCGTTGTGGTTTCGCAGGTTCGCCGGCCCCGGGTGCCGCGACTCCATCAGCCCGATCGCCCAACTGTGGCGCCTCAGCGTCTCGCGCGCCGATATCGCCCGGCGGCGCATTGCTGACCTCCAGTCGAGACCACCAGAGGGAGATTCGATCTCGCCAAAGACGACGTCGACCATGCCATCGAGGAGCTCGTCCTTGTTGGCGACGTGCTTGTAGAGCGCCATCGGCACGACGCCGAGCTCCTGCGCGAGCCCGCGCATGCTGAACGCCTCGAGCCCGATCTCGTCGGCGAGCGCGACGGCAGCCTGCAGCACGCGAGCTTTGCTCAGCGGTGTCCGAGTGGTGTCGGTCTGTTGCGTCATTTAGGCTTGACAAGTGTACAGCGTACACCTATGCTTTCACGATCAGAGTGTACGCCGTACACCTGAGACGGACCGACAGAAAGGCATCTCATGGAGCAGTCGTATCCCCCCCAGCCGCCGGCGCAGCCGCCGGGCCCGGGCGCCTATCCCGTCCAGTACGCGGTCGACTACCCAGACCGGCCGCTGAACCGCCTGAGCACGTTCTTTCGCCTGTTGGTCATCATCCCGATCGCGATCGTGCTCTCCCTGGTGGAGGGCGGCACCTACGGCTACGAGGGAGGCCGGGCCGTCACGATCGCCGCCGCCGGCGGGCTGATCGTGCTGCCGACGCTGCTGATGATCCTGTTTCGCCAGAAGTACCCGCGCTGGTGGTTTGACTGGAACCTCGAGCTGATGCGGTTCTCCGCCCGGGTGGGCGTCTTCCTGGCGCTGATGGACGACCGCTATCCCTCCACCGACGAGCACCAGGCGGTGCATCTGGACTTCCCCTATCCGGACGCGCGCAACGACCTCAACCGCTGGCTGCCGCTGGTCAAGTGGCTGCTGGCGATCCCGCACTACGTGGCGCTGTTCTTCCTCTACATCGCGGCGTTGTTCGTCGTGATCGTGGCCTGGTTCGTGATCCTGTTCACCGGTCGCTTCCCACGCGCGATGTTCGACTTCCTCGTCGGCATCGGCCGCTGGACCAACCGGGTGATCGCCTACGCCCACGTGCTGGTAACCGATCGCTACCCGCCCTTCCGCCTCGCCCCGTAGATCCCCGGGGCGCACGCTGGGAGCCGACGGCCGAAGATTTCGCCCGGTCGGATTACGCAGACCAACCGATCTCTAAATGAGTCGCGCCCCGCAACCGGCGGGGAGTTGAAGGCCGGTCTCGCGGGGCGCGCTCGAGGGAGGAGAGGGTGTTGCCTGCACATCGTTGCGCGTCGGGCTTCAGAAGTCCAAGACGAGTATTGTCTTGGATCCATAGGTTGAGCTTATGGATATTCGGCAGCTTCGATATCTGATCGCGCTCGCTGACGAGCGGCACTTCACTCGCGCGGCCGAACGAGAGCACATCGCGCAGCCGGCACTTTCGCAGCAGATCCGCCGGCTCGAGGAGGAGGTCGGGATCGCGCTGGTCGAGCGGACTACCCGCCGCGTTGCGATGACCGAGGCCGGCGAGCTGCTCGTGGGACGGGCCCGGCGGATCCTGTCCGAGCTCGACGCCGCCGAATCAGAGCTGCAGGGGCTGCGTGGGATTCAGGCCGGTCACGTGTCGGTCGGAGCGATGCATACGATGGGTCCGGTCGACGTCTCGCTGGCGCTGGCGATCTTCCACGAGCGCCATCCGGGCGTCGAGTTGACCGTTCGCGAGCAATCCAGCGAGGAGCTCGCAGAGATGCTCCGCGACGACGTGCTCGACCTCGCGTTCCTGTCGGTAACCGAGCGGATCGAGAGTCACGGCCTCGGCCTGCAGCTGCTGCTGTCGGAGGAGCTGGTCGTGATCCTGCCGCCGGCGCACCCGCTCGCACAACACTCCGGCGTGCGCATGGCAGAGCTCGCGGGCGAGCAGTTCATCAGCTACCGCGAGGGCGCACGATTGCGCGAGCTCCTCAACCACGCCGCCCGCGAGGCCGACTTCGACCCCCAGGTGATGCTCGAGTCAAACGAGAGCCGGCGGATCCGCCGGCTGGTGGCCCGCGGGATGGGAGTGGCGATCCTGCCGCGCTCCGACACCGAGGGGGCCGGCGCCGACGTGGCCGTCGTCGACTTGACCGATCCGGCGCTGACGCGCGATATCACCCTTGCCTGGCGCCAGGGACGCCAGCACACGCCGGCGGTGGCCGAGTTCATCGAGCTCTCGCGGACGCTGTTCACGGTCGGCGGCTCGTAGCATCACAGGGGTGGGCATGTTCTCCCTCGACAACCTCCCAGAGCCGATCGTCCAGGCGCCGCTGGCGGGTGGACCGTCGACCCCGGAGCTCGCGCTCGCGGTGTGCGAGGCCGGCGGCCTCGGCTTCGTCGCGGCCGGGTACAAGTCCGCCCAGGCGCTGCGCGAGCAGATCGAGACCATGCGGGCCGCAACCGAGCGGCCCTTCGGCGCCAACTTGTTCGTCCCGTCGCCCCAGCCGGCGGACCCCGCAGGGCTACGCGCGTACCTGCGGGAGCTCGAGCCGGAGGCGCGGCACCGAGGCGTGGAGCTCGGCGCTCCGCACTTTGACGACGACGACTGGGAGCAAAAGCTCGACGTCGTCTGCGATCAATCGGTCCCGGTCGTGTCGTTCACGTTCGGGTGCCCGCCGCCGGCGGTGGTGGACCGGCTCCACCGAGCGGAGATCTCGGTCTGGGTGACGATCACGAACGCACGGGAGGCCCGGCAGGCGCAGGAAGTGGGCGCCGACGCCCTCGTGGTGCAGGGGATCGAGGCCGGTGGTCACCGCGGCGGCTTTGTCGACGACGAGAGCGCCGGCGGCACCGGGCTGCTGGCGCTGCTGCGCGTTGTCGACGAAGCGGTGTCCCTGCCTCTTGTCGCAAGCGGCGGTATCGCCGACGGAGCGGCGGTCGCGGCCGTCCTGTGTGCCGGCGCGAGCGCCGCCCAGATCGGCACGGCGCTGATGCTGGCGCCGGAAGCGGGCACGAACGAGGCGCAGCGCGCCCTCGTGACCGAGCCGATCCCGACTCGCCTGACCCGAGCGTTCACGGGCCGCCTCGCGCGCGGGATCGTCAACCGGTTCCTCGAAGAGCACAGCTCGTCGGCTCCGATTGCCTATCCCGAAATCCACCACGTGACCGCCCCGTTGCGCGCGGCGGCCCGGCGTGAGGGGGACGCCGGCGGATTCAACCTCTGGGCCGGGGAAGCGCACGAGCTGGCCCGAGCGCTGCCGGCGGGCGAGATCGTGCGCACCATGGGAGCGGACGCTCGGCGGGTGTTGCGCGAGCTCGGCGAGCGGTACACGTGAGCGGCCGGTAGAACTACCCGCATGTCCGACGCCGAGTTGGTGCTCCGCGGTGCCAGGCGGCCGTTGGTGATCGGGATGGGCGGCGGCGGGGATGTCGTCGGCGCGCTCGCGACCGCCGAGTTCGCCCGCATCTACGACGGCGCCCACCCGATCCTCGGGGGTGTGACCTGGGAGCGCCGGCCGATCGACCCGGTGCCGGGACCGCGGGCGGCCGATGAGATCGACGATGCCCTCGAGCTCGCGCCCGGGATCCTGCTCGCCGGACCGCGGACTCGGGTCCGCGATCGCGACGTGTTCTTCGCCGAGTCGAGGATGTCGGAGTTCCTGGGCGAGCCGACGGTGCTGATCGACATCCGCGCCGGCGCGGGCGCCGTGGCGGACGGCCTCGCGCGGGCGGTCCGCCGGCTCGAGGCCGACCTGATCGTGTTCGTCGATGTCGGCGGCGACCTGCTGGCCCGGGGCGATGAGGCGGGACTGAGGAGTCCGCTGTGTGACGCACTGATGCTCGCGGCGGCGTCGCGACTGGACGATCGCGGTTACCCGGTGCTCGCCGCGATCTTCGGGATCGGCTGTGACGCAGAGCTTTCGCCGGCCGAAGTGCTCGCGCGGATGTCGAACGTCGCGACCGCCGGCGGATTGCGGGGCGCGCGCGGCCTGACCGAACCGGTGGTGGAGCGACTCGAGGGGGCGATGGAGCTCGTACCGACCGAGGCCAGCGCTCAGGCCGTGCGCGCGTTCCGGGGAGCCTCGGGCACCGCCGTGATCAGAGGTGGAACGCGGACGCTCGAGCTGACTCCCGCCGCGGCCCTGACGTTCTATCTCGACGTCCCCGTGACGTACCGCGAGGCCGGGCGGCTGGCTCGCGCGCTGGTGGACGCGCCGAGCCTGGAGCTGGCAAATCACGCACTGAACTCGCTGGGGGTGAGGACCGAGCTGGACTTGGAGCTCGAGGCCGCGGGGCAGACTGCCAGGCCGTGAGCTCGACGCCGCGGGCGCGCACGGCTAGACCCGTGGGCCAGAGGCGGCCAGACCCGTGGGCCAGAGGCGGCTAGGCCGTGGACCAGAGGCGGCTAGACCCATGGGCCAGAGGCGGCTAGACCCATGGGCCAGAGGCGGCTAGACCCGTGGGCCAGAGGCGGCTAGACCGTGGGCCAGAGGGGGCTAGACCGTGAAGGCGATCTTGCCTACCACCTCGCCGCCGAGCATCGCCTCGAATCCATCGCGGGCGTCGGCCAGCGCCATCGTGCTGTGAATCACCGGGCGCACGTCCCGGTCCAGGCAAAGGCGTATCAGTCGCTCGAGCTCGTCGCGGGTGCCCATCGTCGACCCGATGACCGACAGCTGCAGGAAGAAGATCCGGTTCAGCTGCGCCGGCGAGGGGTCTCCGGTGGTCGCGCCGCAGACGACCAGTGTGCCGCCGGGCTTGAGCGATCGCACCGAGTGCTCCCAGGTCGCCTGACCGGTCGTCTCCATCACCGCATCGACGCGCTCGGGCACGCGCGCGCCCGATTCGAACACCTGGTCGGCGCCGAGCTCGAGCGCATGCGCGCGCTTCTCCTCCGAGCGCCCCGTGACCCACACGCGGATGCCGGTGGCGCTTGCGAGCACGGTCAGGGCCGTCGCGACGCCGCCGCTGGCGCCCTGGACGAGGATCGTGGCACCTGGGACCACGCGCCCCCGCGTGAACAGCATCCGGTAGGCGGTCAGCCACGCGGTCGGAAGGCACGCCGCCTGTTCGAAGGAGATCTCCGCCGGCTTGGAAACGAGGTTTCGCCGCGGCACGGCGACCCCCTCGGCGAATGTGCCCTGGTAGCGCTCGGACAGGAGCGAGCGGCGCGGGTCGAAGGTCTCGTCGCCTCGCCAGCTGTCGCTGGCGATCACCGCGTGGACGACGACCTCGTTGCCGTCCTCATCGAGGCCGGCGGCGTCGCAGCCGAGGATCATCGGCAGCCGGTCGCGCGGAAGGCCGACCCCCCGCAACGACCAGAGGTCGTGATAGTTCAGCGACGCGGCCTTGACGGACACCGTGGTCCAGCCGTCGGGGACGGAGGGCTCGGGGCGATCGCCGATGACGAGTCCGCTTAGGGGGTTTTTGGGATCGATGTCGGAGGCAAATGCTGCGAGCATCGGCGCATGATGACGGACCAGGCACGCCGAGGGGCTCGCGCTGACCGAGCGCCTGTGCGCGCCGGACGCGGTGGCCACGCATCGGCTCGGCGGCGGACGATCTCCCGCGTGGTACCGATACGGACGCGGCCGGCGTTCATCTGCGCGATGCCGGTCCGAATCGCGGCCGGCGATCACCTGCGCGATGGCCGATACGAGCTGCGTCGATGCGGTCGCGTGAGCGCGATGCGAGAATGAGCTCGATGGCCAGGGTCAAGGTCTTTACAAACCGTGAAGTGAACGCGCCGGCGGACCGGGTGCTCGCGGTCCTGCGCGACTACCGCGCGGCACGTCCACGAATCCTCCCCAGCAACTACACCGCGTATCGCGTCGAGCAGGGCGGACAAGGGGACGGGACGGTGATCGCCTACCACTTCGCCGCAGGTGGCCGCGAACGCGACTACCGCCTCCGCGTCGAGGAGTCCGGCAGCGAGCTTCGCGAGCGCGACGAGTCGTCGTCGTTCGTCACCACCTGGAACGTCGCGCCCGCCGGGGCGGGCAGCACTGTGACCCTCGAGTCCTCGTGGGAGGGCGCCGGTGGAATCGGCGGCTTCTTCGAGCGGACGTTTGCGCCGATCGGGCTGCGCCGGATCTACGGCGAGATGCTCGACCGCCTTGCGGCGGCGGCTCAATCCGGACCGCCCCCGGCCGCCGAGTCAGCCTGATCGCGGGCGGCTGCCAGGCCATGTCGGGCGTACGGCTTGGGTGCTGCGACGGGCGCATGTCGTTCAGCCTCAGCGCTCGCCGCGGAGAGAGTCCGACACCGCGATGGGGTTCATCGACCGGAAACATCCCAGCCGAGCCCTTCCTGAGGTCGCGCGGGACGTTGCCCCCTTCCTAGAACGGCAACGTCCCTGGCAAGGCTCAAGAAGCCTCGAGTGGGACGTTGCCGAGTCCAGTTTCCGGTGCATTTGCCGCCGGGTTTGGGGTGTGGTCCGTGGCGGACGGGTTGGGCGCGGGGTGCGGTCCGCGGCGGACGGGTAGGGCGCGGGGTGCGGTCCGCGGCGGACGGGTTGGGCGCGGGGTGCGGTCCGCGGCGGACGGGTAGGGCGCGGGGTGCGGTCCGCGGCGGACGGGTAGGGCGGGGGGTGTGGTCCGCGGCGGACAGGTTGGGCGCGGGGTGCGGTCCGCGGCGGACGGGTTGGGCGCGGGGTGCGGTCCGCGGCGGACGGGTAGGCGCGCACCGCTCGCCGCCAGCCGCCCCGCCCTCGCCGGCGCCAGCTCACCCCCCGTCCTCGCCGGCGCCCGTGTGCCGTCTCGGACCCGCCGGCGATGCCACCCCTGTACGCTCCCCCTGAAGTGATCGCCAACTCCGGCTGACGGGCCGCGGCCCGACCGCCAGAGTTCCGCCCCAGGAGGAGAGCCTCGCGAGCCCCAGGTCCGTCGACCCTATGCCTGTCCGGGTCTCAGATAAGCAGGCTTTTGCAAGTTCCGGCACCGTTTGAGACGAGCGTGCGGCGAGCGTGGAGAACGCGCTGGAGTTGGTCACGCGGCTGGGGCCGGAGCCGGCCCGCCGGCGGACGGCCGCGCGCATCGGCGCGCGCCGGCGCGCGGGAGAGCACTCGCCTGCGGAGGCAGGCAATTTGATGGTCGGTGCCCATCCAGTCAAGGAGGTGTGACGTGCCCGTGATCGCTGCTTCGACGGGTTGGTACATCGGGCTTGTGCTCGGGAT
Organism: uncultured Solirubrobacterales bacterium; assembly: GCA_963723675.1. Lineage (GTDB taxonomy): Bacteria > Actinomycetota > Thermoleophilia > Solirubrobacterales > Solirubrobacteraceae > Palsa-465. The sequence goes on from CAVRRW010000007.1 coordinate 153,845, forward strand.
CGTGGTCGTCGCGGTAGCCGCCGCGATCGTGATCGCGATCGTGCTCCTGGCCAACCGCATCGCCGCGCAGGCTCGGACCGCGGTCGCAGGAGTGGACAAGGTGCGCGAGCAGACGACGGAGCTCGGTGGGATCGGCCGGATAAACGACTCCGGCGTGCGGATCTTGCACTCCGCGCGAGCGCTTCGAAAGGTGGCGGTCGGAAAATGACGCTCTCCTACGCCGCGCTGTCCAACCACGGCGCCTGGTGGATCGCGCTGGCGATCGGCCTGGTCGCGGCGCTGGTCGTGGCGGGCCTGCTGCTCGTCCTGGTCAGGACCGTAACCGACATTCGGAAGTCCGCCGGCGCGTTGCTCGAGGCCGCCGGCAAGGTCGCCGCGAACACCGCAAACATCCCGCAGCTAGAGGCCACCGCGCCGGTGCTGGGACTGATCGTGGAGGAGGCCGTGGTCCAGGACGGCTACATGAACGCGCTCACCGACGGGTTCGGTGGCAAATGATCGCGTTGATCACCACACGGGTTCGGTGGCAAGTGATCGCGTTGATCATCACACACGGGTTCGGTGGCAAATGATCGCGTTGACCATCACACACGGGTTCGGTGGCAAATGACCACGTTAATCATCCTCAGCGTCATCCTCGCCGTGGTCGTGGTGGCGGTGCTCGCGGCGGCGCTGACCAAGGTGCGCGCCGACCTGGAGGCGACTTCCAAGGACCTGGCGACGCTGGCCTCGGCGCTGGCGACGGTAGAGGCCGAGCACCTGCGGCCGCTCGAGCCCGCAGTCAAGGCGATCAACGCCCAGTTCGACGTGATCCTCAGCGCGCTGCCGGGGATCGCATCAAAGGCGGCGATCGTCGCCGAAAGGAGGCCGACGTGATCCTCGAGTGGATCGGAGACGCGGTGCTCCTCCTGGTGCTGCTGCCGGTCGTGGTCTACCTCCTTCGCAGTGTCCTGAACGCCGCCAACAGCATCGTCGGAAGCGTCGAGCAGACCGCCGGCGCCGCACAGGCCGGGTCCAAGGACCTCGACGCGGTGCCGCTGCTGCTGACCACGCAGGAGCAGGTAAGAAAGACGATCGAGTCGGCAGCCAACTACGGCGGCTCGCTCGACGTGATCCTCGACGACGCCTGATTGGAGGAGCGATGCCGGCAGCCGGCATAGTCATGATCATCGCCGTCGTCCTGATCGTCCTGGCGCTCGTCTACTACCTCGTCTCGACGATCCTCGCGCTCCAGAAGATCACCAAGGGGCTCGACAGGGCGATCGCCGCAGTCGTCGAGATCATCCAGAAGACCGAGGCCGTGGCCCCGGTCGTCAACGACATCAACGCCAACCTCGACGCCGGCGTCGACCTGCTCGAGGGCCTGCTCGTCAAGAAGGCGGGGATGGCCGATGCGCTCGGGCTGGTCGACGGCCTCTACCCGGGGGCTGCCGCGGCGGGCTTTCGCAACTTCCCCGACAGCGCCACGACGAAGGCGCCGCGCATCTCCGAGGTGTACACGAGGGGAACGCTGACGCTCGCGCGGCTTGGCCGGGAAGCGCCGATCGCGGCCGCCAGCCCCGATGGGCCCGCGTTGCGCAACCCGGCCTACGGCAGCCTGGCGGCGAGGTTGCTGTATCCCGAGATCCGCCAGCGGCGGCCCGAGCGCCTGCCCCGCTCACCGGTGATCGGGGCCGGCTCCCCGGTCCAGTACGAGCCCAGCGAGGAGCCTGGGGTCCGCCGGCGCATGCCCACTGGCACGGAGGATCCTGGGGTCCGCCGGCGCATGCCCACTGGCACCCACCCCGCGGACCCGTCCGGGGCCGCTCTCGCCGACCCAGAGGAAACGAGGCCCGATGCAGACACCGGCTCCGTTTGAGTACGAGCGCGCCACAAGCGTCGAGGGCGCGATCGCGTCGCTGCAGCGGCTCGGCTCCGAGGCGCGAATCATCGCCGGCGGCCACAGCCTGCTGCCGATGATGAAGCTCCGGCTGGCCAACCCCGAGCACCTGATCGACATCAACGATCTCGACGAGCTGTCCTACATCCGCCAAGACGGCGAGGAGATCCGGATCGGCGCGCTGACCCGCCACGCGGATCTCGACAAATCGGAGCTGCTGGCCGAGCACCTGCCGGTGTTCCGCGACGCCGAGCAGATGATCGCCGATCCGCCGGTCCGTAATCGCGGCACGATCGGCGGATCGCTGTGTCAGGCCGACGCCGCCGAGGACCTCAGCGCCGTGTGCGCGGCGCTCAAGGCCAAGGTCGTGATCCGCGGGCCCGGCGGCGAGCGCGTGCTCGGGATGGACGGCTTCTACCTCGGGCCGTTCACCACCGCCGTCGGCGCCGATGAGCTGCTGACCGAGATCCGGATCCCGCTGCGTCCCAACGGCGGCAGCGCCCACGAGAAGGTCGAGCGCCGCGCCGGCGACTTCGCGATCGCGGCCGCGTCGGCGGCGGTCTGGATCGAGGGATCGCGGATCGCCGACGCGGGGCTGGCGCTGAGCGCGGTCGGCCCGATCACGATCCAGGTCTCCCGCGTGGAGGAGCTGCTGCGGGACAAGCCGCCGTCGGAGGAGCTGTTCGCGGCGGCCGGGGAGCTGGCGGCCGAGGACTGCGCTCCGATCGCCGACGGCCGCGGGACCGTCGCATACAAGCGGCACCTCGCGGCGGTGCTCAGCAAACGTGCGCTGCGCCGGGCAACGGCGCGCGCGCTCCACCAGGAGGTGTGAGTGCTCCCCCCTAAATTCCACTCCATTCGAGCACGAGGAGAAGCACTGACGTGCAGGTGACGATCACGATCAACGGCGAACCGGTCTCCCGGGACGTGGAGCCGCGCCAGCTGCTCGTGCACTTCATCCGCGAGACGCCCGGGCTGACCGGCACCCACTGGGGCTGCGACACGTCCAACTGCGGCGCCTGCGTGGTGCTGATGGACGGCAAGCCCGTGAAATCCTGCACGATCCTCTCCGCGATGGTCGAGGGCCACGAGGTCCGCACGGTCGAGTCGCTCGAGGTCGACGGCCGGCTTGATCCGCTGCAGCAGGGCTTCCACGAGAAGCACGCGCTGCACTGCGGCTTCTGCACGCCGGGGATGCTGATGACCGCGCGCGCCCTGCTGGACGAGAACCCCGACCCGACCGAGCAGGAGATTCGAACCGCGATCTCGGGCGCGATCTGCCGTTGCACCGGCTACAAAAACATCGTCAGCGCGGTTCGCTGGGCGGCCGAGCACCAAGCCGCGACAAAACAGGAGGCGTGAAAGCATGGCCGTAACCGAGAACCGTCCGGGGGAGAGGGGACCAGATTCAGAGCGCCCCATCGGATTCGGGCGCCTGAAGCGCAAGGAGGACCCGCGCTTCATCCGCGGCAAGGGCACCTACCTCGACGACATCCGCCTGCCCGGGATGCTGCACGGGGCGATGCTGCGCAGCCCCTATGCGCACGCGAAGATCGTCTCGATCGACACCTCCGCGGCGCTCGCGCACCCCAACGTCGCCGCGGTGATCACGGCCAAGGACCTCGAGACGCTCGGACTGGCGTGGATGCCCACGATCTCCTACGACACGCAGGCCGTGCTGGCGGGCGACAAGGTCCGCTTCCAGGGCCAGGAGGTCGCGTTCGTGATCGCCACCGACGAGTACTCCGCCCGCGACGCGACGGCGCTGATCGACGTCGAGTACGAGCCGCTGCCGGCGGTGGTCAATGCGCGCAGAGCACTGGACCCCGACGCGCCGCTGATCCGCGACGACAAGGAGGGCCAGGAGGACAACCTCGCCAGCCCCACCTGGGAGGCCGGCGACGCCGAGGCCGCAGACCGCGTGTTCGCCGAGGCGGACACGATCGTCACGCGCGACATCATCTACCCGCGCTGCCACCCGGCGCCGCTGGAGACGTGCGGGATGATCGCCGACTTCAATCCGGAGACCGGGCAGCTGGACATCTACAACGGCAACCAGGCGCCCCACGCCCACCGCACCGTGTACGCGCACGTCGCCGGCCTCGCCGAACACATGATCCGGATCCGCTGCAACGACATCGGCGGCGGCTTTGGCAACAAGGTCCCGGTGTACCCGGGCTACGTGTGCGCGATCGCCGGCTCGATCGTCGCGGGCGTCCCGGTGAAATGGATCGAGGACCGCTCCGAGAACCTGATGTCGACCGGGTTTGCGCGCGACTACGTGATGCACGCGGAGATGGCCGCCAAAGACGGCAGGATCACCGGCCTGCGGGTGGACGTGATCGCCGACCACGGGGCGTTTGACTCGACCGCTCAGCCGACCAAGTTCCCCGCCGGGTTCTTTCACATCTGCTGCGGCTCCTATGACCTGCGGGCCGCCCACGTGAAGGTCAAGGCCGTCTACACCAACAAGGCGCCGGGCGGCGTCGCCTACCGCTGCTCGTTCCGGATCACCGAGGCGGTGTACCTGGTCGAGCGAATGGCGGGCGCACTCGCGCTGGAGATGGGCGTCGACCCGGTCGAGCTGCGGATGCGCAGCTTCATCGGGCCCGAGCAGTTTCCGTATGAGACCACCACCGGCTGGACGTATGACTCGGGCGACTACGCCAAGACGATGAAGGTGGCGATGGACATCGCCGGCTACGACGACCTGCGGCGCGAGCAGGCCGAGAAGCGCGAGCGCGGCGAGCTGATGGGAATCGGAGTGTCGTTCTTCACCGAGGGCGTCGGCGCCGGCCCGCGCAAGCACATGGACATCCTCGGGCTGTCGATGAATGACGGCGCGGACCTGCGCGTGCACCCATCGGGCAAGGCGGTGGTCAGCCTCAGCGCGCAGACCCAGGGCCAGGGCCACGAGACGACGTTCGCCCAGATCGTCGCCGAGGAGCTGGGGATTCCGCCCGAGGACGTCGAGGTCCGCCACGGCGACACCGACAAGTCGCCCTACGGCCTCGGGACCTACGGCTCGAGGTCGACGCCGGTGAGCGGCGGGGCAGTCGCGGTGGTCTCGCGCAAGGTACGCGACAAGGCGCGCGCGATCGCGGCGACGATGCTCGAGACACGCCCCGAGGACCTGGCGTGGGAGAAGGGCCGCTGGTATGTGAAGGGGGACCCCGAGCAGGGCGCTTTGATCGAGGACATCGCTGCGCGCGCGTACAGTGGAGACGCGATGCCCGAGGGGATGGAGGGCGGGCTCGACGCGCAGGTGATCTATGACCCGCCGAACCTGACCTATCCCTACGGGGCGTACATCGCGGTCGTCGACATCGATCCCGAGACGGCGGTGGTCAAGGTTCGGCGGTTCATCGCGGTCGACGACTGCGGCGTGCGGATCAACCCGATGATCGTCGACGGGCAGATTCACGGCGGCCTCGCCGAGGGCATCGGAATCGCGCTGATGGAGGTGATCTCATTCGATGAGGAGGGCAACTGCCTCAACGGATCGTTCATGGACTACCTGATCCCGACGGCGCTGGAGTGCCCGGACTTCGAGCTCGGCGCCACGGTCACACCGTGCCCGCACCATCCACTCGGCGCCAAGGGCGTCGGCGAGTCGCCAAACGTGGGCTCGCCGCCGGCGATCGTCAACGCCGTGATCGACGCGCTGCACCCCGCCCACGGGGTCGACCACATCGACATGCCCTGCACCCCCTCTCGAGTGTGGGAGGCGATGCAGGGCCGGGCCACGCCGCCGCAATGAGGATCCGACGAACCTGAGATGACGCCAGTGCATGTCACCGGGGAGGCCGCGGACGAGATCCGCCGGCTGGTGCCCGACGTGGAGACGCTGGCCCGGCGGCTGGCATCGGTGGACTACCTCGTCGACGAGGGCCTGGCCACGTCGATGTTCCTGAGCCTGGCGCTGCCCCAGCCGCTGCTGCTCGAGGGCGAGGCGGGGGTCGGCAAGACCGAGGCGGGCAAGTCGCTTGCGGCGGTGCTGCAGACGCCGCTGATCCGCCTGCAGTGCTATGAGGGGATCGACGCGGCCGAGTCGCTGTACGAGTGGAACTACCCGCGCCAGCTGCTCAGCATCAGGCTCGCCGACGCCCACGGCGCCGACCTGCGCGAGGAGGACCTGTTCGGCCGCGACTACCTGATCCGCAGGCCGTTGCTGCGGGCGCTGGAGCATCCGGGGCCGCGACCGGCGGTGCTGCTGATCGACGAGATCGACCGCGCCGACGACGACTTCGAGGCGTTCCTGCTGGAGCTGCTCGCCGAGGCGGCGGTGACGATCCCCGAGCTGGGCACCGTGCGGGCAACGCATCCTCCAATCATCGTGCTGACCTCCAACCGCACGCGCGACCTGCACGACGCGGTCAAGCGCCGTTGCCTGTACCACTGGATCGACTATCCGAGCGCCGAGCGCGAGGTCGAGATCGTGCGCCGCCGGGTCAAGGGCTCGTCGGAGACGCTCGCGGTGCAGGTGGCCGGCGCGGTCGCGAGGATGCGCGATTCCGACGTGCAGAAGCCTCCGGGCGTGGCGGAGGCGATCGACTGGCTGGCCGCGCTGACCGTGCTCGGCGTGCGGCGACTCGACGAGCGGGCGATCGCGCGCACGCTCGGGTCCGTGCTCAAGTACTCAGAGGACCAGGAGGTGATCCGGGCCGCCGGTCTGGAAACGCTCGTGGCCGGCGGCGGGGGAGGGCGAGGAGATGGCTGAGACGGCCTTCACGGTCGAGACGATCGAGCTCGACCTGCCGGCCGTGGTCGTCGCCTTCAGCCGGCGACTGCACCGCGCCGGTGTGCCGATGACCGCCGAGCGAGCGGCCCGCTTCGCACAGGCCCTGACGCTGGTCAGGCCGATCACCCGGCGGCGGCTCTACTGGACTGCGCGGGCGGTGGTGGTCTCCGACGCCTCGCAGGTCGGGGCGTTCGATGCGGTGTTCTTCTCGGTGTTCGGGGCGCGGCCCGGCCGCGACGAGCCCGTCGCCGATGACCCGCAGCCGGTTGCGCCATCGGCCGATGAGCGGCCCGGATCTGACCGCGAGACAGACGGCGCGGGGGCGGTTCCGCGCGGCACTACCGCGGGATCGGCGGCACCGACCCCGAATCGGCGGCCGCAGGATCCCTCGCGCGAGGTGGCGCTGCCGATGGCCGCCAGCGACGAGGAGGTGCTGCGCGAGAAGCGCTTTGACGCGCTCGAGCCCGACGAGCTGGCCCAGCTCTACCGCGTGATGGCGCGGCTGCGGGTGGCGACACCGCTGCGTCGCACCCGCCGCGTCCGGCGCGACCGCCGCGGCGAGCGTATCGACATGCGCCGCACGCTGCGCGCGAGCATGCGCACCGGCGGCGATCCGATTCGCCTGGCCCGGCGGCGCCGGCGCGTGGTCCGCCGGCGGCTGGTGCTGCTCTGTGACATCTCCGGTTCGATGGAGCCCTACGCGCGCGCGTACCTGCAGTTCCTCACCTCTGCCGCCGGCAGCGGCGCCGGCGGGGGGTGGGGGCGCGGGAGCGGGGTGCGCGGGGGCCGGGTGTCCCGGGGCGGGTCGGAGGCATTCGTGTTCGCCACGCGACTGACCCGCGTGACCCGGCCCCTGGCTTCGCGAAGTCCGGAGCGGGCGATCCAGCGCGCCGCCGCGGCCGCTCCGGACTGGTGCAGCGGCACCCGGATCGGCGATGCGCTCAAGGCCTTCAACGACCGCCACGGACGTCGCGGGATGGCGCGCGGCGCCGTGATCGTGATCCTCTCCGACGGCTGGGAGCGCGGCGCTCCGGCGCTGGTGGGCAGGGAAATGGAGCGCCTGGCGCGGCTCGCGCACCGGATCGTCTGGGTCAACCCGCGGGTGGCGGCGAGTGGCTTTCAGCCGCGCGCCGGGGGGATGGCGGCGGCGCTGCCGCACTGCGACGCGCTCGTCAGCGGCCACAACCTGCGTGCGCTCGAGGAGGTCGCAGAGGCGATCGCCGCGCCGCGCGGGGCCGGGGAGGGGCCGGGGATGAGCTGGAAGAGCGACCCGGTCGAGGCGGAGGCCGAGGAGGAGAGCTGGGCCAGCGCGACACCAGTTCAGGGCAGCTCGGTCGCGATGCCCAGCGGCTACGGCCCAAGCAGGGGACGCACGATCCCGGGATGGGGGTCTGATGGGCGCTGACCGGGCGACCGGCAAGCGCTGCATCTATCCGGGTTGCGAACGGCCCGCCGTTCCGCCACATCCACTTGGCGGCCCGCAGCCGAGCTTCTGCGAGCTGGAGGAGCACAACGCGCTGACCGCCCACCTGGAACGCCGGCGGATCGCGCGCGAGGCGGCGCCCAACGGCGCCGGGGACCAAACCACCGCCGGGAGGTTCGACGATGGCTGAGGAGGCATATCGCGCCGTGTTCCTGCGGGTGCACCCGACCGGAAAAATGGTGCTCAGCCTGACCACCGAGTCCGACGGAATGGAGCCGGAGTACGCGCAGCTGGTCGCGGAGGCGCTGGGGGTCCCGGCGCTCGACGTCAAGGTCGTGTCGGCCGACGAGAACCGGTTCGGAGTCGGTCACGGGTTCAACACCAGCCCCTCGCAAGCGACGCCGGCGGCGATCACCAGCGCCGCCGGAAAGATCCTCGACAAGGCCCGCCTGCTCGCGGGCGCCGCGCTCGACGCCCCGCCCGACAGCCTCGAGTGGAGCAACGGAGCGTTCGTCGGCGCCGATCCAGCGCGGGCCCAGACGATCGCGGACATCGCGCTGTACGCGCACGGCAGCGGCGTCCTTCCTGCGGGCGTCGAGGGCGGGCTCGACGCGCAGACCGTCTACCGCGAATGATGCTCCCCAACGCAGACAAGGCGAGCGCTACCGGGATTCCGAGGCCGGGTCCGGAGATGCACGCGGAGTCAAAGCGCGGCGTCGACCTCGACCTGCACCTCGTCGAGGACCTTGAGCGTCCCGAACAGCGCCGAGTACGGCTTCATGCCCCAGTCGCTCTGCTTGACGGTGGCGGTCCCGGCAAGCCGCCCGTCATCGATGCCCAGCTCGAACGCGATCGGGTGGCGGGCGCCGGCGAGCTCGAGCTCGCCCCGGACGTTCAGGCGCCTCCCGTCGGAACTGACGTTCACGTCGCTGGACTCGAACGCGATCGCGGAGCCCTTGAGCACCTCCTCGTCGATCGTCTGCTCGATCCCCGCCTTGTCATCGTCGCCGAGCACCATCATGCCGCCGATGCCCTCGCGCACGCGCAGCGAGCGCGCGTCGGCGGTGAGCGAGATCCGGGGCTGTGGGGCGAGCTCGAGCGTCCCCTCCCACGAGCTGACCTCGATCACGAGATCGTGGGCGGCCTTCGCGGCGGCGCCGCCCTTCTTCGTCCTGACCGTGAGCATGGCGTTGCCGGGGCCGAATGCATGCGTTCCGTCAGCGAGTGGCATCGGGGCAACGATGCTAAGCGATCAGGTTTCGACAGGACATTGGACATCGACACAGTGAGCGCAAGGAGACATCCAAATGGTTGAGCTGGACCATCGGTTCTCCACGGGGAAGCCGATCGAGGAGAACTGGGAGGCGATCCTCGACCTCGAGCGGCTGGTGCCGTGCGTGGAGGGAGGCAGCGTCATCGAGCGAACCGATTCGGAGGCGGTGAAGGCCGAGATCAAGGTGAAGATGGGGGCGATGTCGATGAAGTTCACGGGCACGGTGGCGGTCGTCGAGCAGGATCCCGGGGCTCATCGGGCCCTGATACGCGTCAAGTCCAAGGAGGCCGGTGGCCAGGGTCACGCCAACGCCGATGTGGTGTTCTCCCTGTCGGATGGTGGCGGAACGATCCACACCGCCGCGCAGATCACCGGTAAGGCGGCGTCGATGGGCGAGGGAGTGGTGGTCAGCGTGCTCGACGCGCTGATCAAGGACTTCACCGAGAAGCTCGCCAACATCTAAAAGACCGACGGAGATGGCGCGCAAGACGATGCGACACGTGCGTGAAGGGGAGATCCCGATCGACGGCGGGACTGCTGTCCAGGAGAACCCGGACCGTCCCGTGTTCAGGGGCAACGGGCCCGACGATCACGTGTGCGTGGAGTGCGGCAACGTGCTCGCGGCGTCGATGCCCCCCGAATACATGAACCGCAAGGTGCGGGTGCGCTGTGGCCGTTGCAACACGGTCAACGTCGCCGTCGAGGAGCGGGGCGTGGACTACTCCAGGGCGTGGCGGAGAAAGCCGGTCAGCTGATGATCAGAGGACAATTGATCAAGCGTGTCCAGCAGTTGGGCGACGAACGCGTGCCGTTCGTGCTCGCGACCGTGGTCCGGGCGCGCCGGCCCACCAGCGTGCGCGCCGGGGACAGCGCCGTGGTGCTGGGCGACGGGACGATCGAAGGCTTCGTCGGCGGCGACTGCGCCACGTCGTCGGTGCGCCTGCACTCGCGCAAGGCGCTCGAGACCGGGGAACCGGTGCTGCTGCGCCTGGTCCCCGGCGATAGCGAGGACACACACCACGGCGACGCGGTACACGGCACCGTGATCGTCGAGCGCAACCCGTGCCTGAGCGGCGGCGCGCTCGAGATCTTCCTCGAGCCGCAGCTGCCGGCGCCGCGCATCGTAGTGATCGGTGATGCGCCGATCGCCCGCGCGCTGGCGGAGATCGGACGGGCGGCCGGCTACGACGTGGCCGCGTCCGACGCCGAACAAGCGCAACCCGGGCCTGCCGACGCGGCCGTCGTGGTCGCCTCGCACGGGTCGGGTGAGGAGAGGGTGCTGGGACAAGCGCTCAGCGCCGGTGTCCCGTACGTCGCGCTGGTCGCCAGCAGGGTCCGCGGGGCCGCGGTTCGCGCGGCGCTCGACGTGCCCGACGAGCTCCGGCGACAGCTGCACACGCCCGCCGGGATGGACATCGGGGCCCGGACGCCCGCCCAGATCGCAATCGCGATCCTGGCCCAGCTGGTCGCCGAGCATCATGCGCAGCCGGCGTCTGCAGGGGTGCCTGTGGTCGGCGCAACCGCACCGATGACCGATCCGGTCTGTGGGATGGAGGTGGCGGCCACCGATGCGACGCCGCATCTCGATGCCCCCGGCGGCCGGGTGTACTTCTGCTGCTCGGGTTGCCGAGACGCCTACGCCAAGCAGACGACGGGCGATGCCGGCAGCGGCTAGACCGACGTCGGCAGGTGGTCGGCCGTTCGTCACGGGCCTCGTGCTCGCCGCCGGCGGCTCCAAGCGACTGGGCCGGCCAAAGCAGCTGCTCCCCTACGGATCGGGCACCTTGCTGCACCACGTGCTGCAGACCGCGCGGGCGTGCCGATTCGATCAGCTCCTGTGCGTGATCGGCGCGGGCGCCGATGAAGTCCGCGCCGGCGTCGATCTCAGCGGCCTCGAGGTCGTCGAGAACGGCAGCTTCGGCGAGGGCTGCTCATCGTCGATCGCGGCGGCGCTGAGCGCCGTCGACGCGCGGGCGGAGGTGCTGGTGCTGATGCTCGGAGACCAGCCCGGCGTCGAGGCGGAGACGGTTGCGCGGCTGCTCGCGGGGCGGGGGACGGCGCCGCTTGCGGCCTGCGTCTACGGCGACGGTCGCGGCCATCCGCTCGCTTTCGGGCGCGCTATGTTCGAAGAGCTGGCGAGCCTGCACGGCGACAAGGGCGTGTGGAAGCTGCTCGACCGGCACCGATCGGAGGTCGCCGACGTGGCGGTGGCTGGACCAATCCCGCGAGACGTGGACACATTGGAGGACTACATGGCGGTACGAGCCGGATGAACTCGGTGCTCGACACGATCGAGACGTGGGTGCAGCGCGGGGACAAGGTCGCGGTGGCGACCGTCGTCGACACCAAGAAGTCGGCGCCACAGCCCGCCGGGACGAAGATGGGCATCAACGAGGTTGGCGAGGTGTGCGGCGCGGTTTCGGGCGGATGCGTCGAGGGCGCGGTCGTCGAGGTCGCTGAGCAGGTGATCGACGGCGCCCAGCCGCGGCTGCTGCATTACGGGATCGCCGACGAGGACGCCTGGGACGTGGGGCTTCCGTGCGGCGGCGAGATCACGGTCTGGGTGCAGGGCTACGCCGCGGGCGACCTGCAGGCGCGCTTCACCGAGCTCGCGCAGAGCGGGTTGCGCGCGGCGCTCGTGACCGCGGTCGCGGGCACTGCGCAGCCGGGCGCGAGGATGCTCGTGCGCGCCGACGGCGAGCCGGAGGGGACGCTCGGCGATCCCGCGCTCGACGGGGCCGCGCTGGCGCTGGCGCGCGAGGCGTTGTGGTCTGAGGCGACGGAGCTGCACGAGCACGGCGAGGCGAGGCTGTTCATCGACGTCGCGGCGCCGCCCCCGCGGCTGATCATCGTCGGCGCCGTCGACTTCGCCGCGCAGCTGTCGGAGGTCGCGCGGCTCGCCGGGTGGCGCCCGTTCGTGATCGATCCGCGCGCCCGGTTTGCGACGCAGGCCCGCTTCCCCGCGGCCGAGCGCGTGATCGTCGCCTGGCCCGAGGAGGGATTCGCCCACCTCGAGGCGATCGACCCCGCCACCGCGATCGCGGTGCTGACGCACGACCCCAAGCTCGACGACGCGGCCCTGATCGCCGCGCTGCACTCCGAGGCGAGCTACATCGGCGCGATGGGGAGCCGGCGTGCGCAGGCGCGTCGGCGCGAGCGCCTGCTGGCCGCCGGGATCGACTCGGCGCTGCTGGACCGGGTGTCGGCGCCGATCGGGCTCGACATCGGGGCGCTCAGCGCCCCGGAGACCGCGCTGTCGATCATGTCCGAGATCATCGCCCTCAAACACGGCCGCTCGGGCGGCCGGCTGATCGAGTCGCGCGGGCGCATTCACGACGCGGTCGCCGCCTAGTACTACGCGAGCCGGTCTCGCAGCCGCACCACGTCGGCTCGCTGCCCCGTGAACAGCTCGCAGCGATGGCGGCGATCGAGCCGAGCGCGCCGGATCACGTCGGCCATGAACGCGTCGCAGGTCACGAGGTCGCACCGCGTCAGCGCGATCGTCAGCGCCTCGAGATCGGCGGCGTCGCTCGCCCGCGGCCGGCGCTCGGGCAGCTCGTACTCGATGATCCACTCCATCCGGCGACGCGCCTCGCGTGCGGCACGATCGGGCCGCGCCGGCAGCCGCCGCCCGCCGGACAGCTCGCGCAGCAAATCCAGCAGCCCGAGATCCGGCCGCGGCCGCGACTCCCGCTCGTGAACGGCCGACTCGACCACCTCGACCACGCCGGCCGCGACCGCCCGCCGAAGTACCGGCTCGAGCTCGGCGAACGCCGGCTTTCGCTTGACGATGCCGCTGAGGTAGTTCTGGTCGAGATAGAGCCGGACGCTCACGGGAAGTAGATTCTCGGGCTATGGCGAGCTCCGAGATGAGGTGCCGCGGCTGGCAGCAGGAGGCGGCGCTGCGGATGCTCGAGAACAACCTGCACCCAGACGTCGCCGAGAAGCCCTCCGAGCTGATCGTCTACGGCGGCATCGGCAAGGCGGCGCGCGACCAGTCCAGCTACCACACGATCCGCCGCCAACTGATGGCGCTGGGGGACGACGAGACGCTGCTGGTCCAGTCGGGCAAGCCGGTCGCGGTGTTCGAGACCCATGAGCGGGCGCCCCGGGTGCTGCTCGCCAACACCAACCTGGTCCCGGAGTGGGCCACCTGGGAGCACTTTCGCGAGCTCGACGCCGCCGGGCTGATCATGTACGGACAGATGACCGCGGGCTCCTGGATTTACATCGGCAGCCAGGGGATCCTCCAGGGAACGTATGAGACGTTTGCGGCGGCCGCGCGCAAGCGCTTCGGCGGATCGCTGCGCGGGCGCCTGGTAGTCACCGCCGGGCTCGGCGGGATGGGCGGGGCGCAGCCGCTCGCGATCACCATGTGCGAGGGCACCGCGCTGTGCATCGAAGTCGACCTGCACCGAATCGAGCGGCGGCTGGAGACCCGCTACCTGGACGAGCGGGCGGCCGACCTCGACGATGCCCTGGAGCGGCTCGGCCGGGCCGGCCGTGAGGGCCGGCCGCTGTCGATCGGCCTGCTGGGCAACGCCGCCGAGGTTCTGCCCGAGCTCGTTCGCCGCGACGTGCAGGTCGACGTGGTCACCGACCAGACCTCGGCCCACGACCCGCTGAACGGATACGTGCCGGTGGGCCTGACGGTCGAGCAGGCAGACGTGCTTCGCCGCAGCGATTCGCGGGACTACCTCGCGCGGGTCGGCGAGAGCGTGCTCGCGCACGTCGGCGCGATCCGCGAGCTGGGTCGCCGCGGCGCGGAGGCGTTCGATTACGGCAACGCGCTGCGAGGGCTCGCCGCCGAGCACGGCGACGACGACGCGTTCGCGTATCCGGGTTTCGTGCCCGCCTACATCCGGCCGCTGTTCTGCGAGGGCAAGGGGCCGTTTCGCTGGGTGGCGCTGTCGGGCGACCCGCAGGACATCCACACCACCGACGAGGCGATTCTCGACCTGTTCGGCGACCAGGAGCACATCGCCCGGTGGATCCGGCTGGCCCAGGAGAAGGTGCGCTTCCAGGGGCTGCCGGCGCGGATCTGCTGGCTGGGGTACGGCGAGCGCCACCTCGCCGGGGTGCGCTTCAACGAGATGGTCGCAAGCGGCGAGCTCAACGGTCCGATCGTGATCGGGCGGGACCACCTGGACTCGGGTTCGGTCGCCTCGCCGCAGCGCGAGACCGAGGCGATGCGCGACGGCTCCGACGCGATCGCCGACTGGCCGATCCTCAACGCGCTGCTCAACACCGCCTGCGGCGCGAGCTGGGTCTCGGTCCACCACGGGGGCGGCGTCGGGATGGGCAAGTCGATCCATGCCGGTCAGGTCGTGGTCGCCGACGGCTCAGAGCTCGCGGCCGAGCGTGCCCGCCGGGTGCTCACGGTCGACCCGGGACTGGGCGTGGTGCGCCACGCCGACGCCGGATACGAGCAGGCGGTCGCGTTCGCGCGGGACTCCGGCCTGCGGATGCCGATGCTCGATCCCGAGCAAGGGTGAGCGCGGTCGCGGGCAACGGCGCCGTCGCGATCAACCGCGCGGCGCAGGTGCTGCGGCCACCCGAGGACGGGCTCTCCTATCTGCGCCACCACCGCGCGCGCCAGCTGCGTGCCGAGCCAGGCTCGCTGCTGATCGACGGCGAGACGATCGCGGGGTTCGACGGCGCCGGTGACGCCGAGGTGCAGATCGACGCGAGCGGCTGCGCCCTGGTTCCGGGCTTCGTCGATTGCCATACCCACCTCCCGTTCGCCGGCTGGCGGGAGCGCGAGTACGAGCTCAAGGTGGCGGGCGAGTCGTATGAGAACATCGCCCGGGCCGGGGGCGGGATCCGCTCCTCGGCGCGGTCGCTGGCGCAGGCCGGCGACGAGCAGGTGCTGTCGCAGGCCGAACGGCTGGCGACGGAGATGCTCGCGCACGGCACCACCACGTTTGAGTGCAAGAGCGGCTACGGGCTCGCGGCGGAGGGCGAGGTGCGATCGGTGCGGCTCGCCGCCGCCCTGTCGGCGCGGGTGGTCCAGCGGACCCGCTCCACGGCGCTGCTCGCGCACGCCGTGCCCGAGGGCCATGACTCGGCGTCGTGGATGGACGCGGTCGCGGAGATGCTGCCCGAGGTCCTCGCCGCCGGCGCGGTCAGTGCGCTTGACATCTACGTGGAGAGTGTCGCGTTCTCAAACGACGACCTGCGGCGAATGAGCGAGCTCGCCAGGGCGCACTCGCTCGACCTGCGCGCCCACGTCGAGCAGTTCAACGCCAACCACTCCGTCCCGGTCGCGGTGCAGGCCGGCGCCAGGTCGGTCGACCACCTGTCGTGCCTGCCCGACGACGAGATCCCCGAGCTCGCCGCGTCCGAGACCGCCGCGGTGGTGCTGCCCGGCGCCGAGCTGATGGGGGAGGAGCGGGTGGCCCCGGGGCGCAAGCTCGCCGACGCCGGCGCGATCTGCGTGCTCGCCACCGACCTCAATCCCGGCACCTCGCCGATCCTGTCGATGCCGCTGATCATCGGGCTGGCGGTGCGCCGCTACCGGTGGTCGGCGCCCGAGGCGCTGCTGGCGTGCACGCTGAACGCCGCCTGGGTGCTGCGCATGTCCGACACGGTCGGCTCGCTCGAGGTCGGCAAGCATGCCGACGTGCTCGTGCTGGACGGGCCGATCGAGCGGATCGCCTACCGCTTCGGCCGCAATCCGGTCGCGGCGGCGATCGTCGGCGGCGCCGTCGTGTACGTGCGACCCGACTGCGCCTGGAGGATCCGCCGGTGATCGGCGCCGCGGGGGTCGCGGCCCGGCGTGCGCCACGGGACGGGATCGGCCGGTGATCACAGCGGAGGGCATCGCCGCCCGGCTTGCGTCACTGGACGGGGTCGGCGTCGGTCCGGGCGGGGTCAAGCGGATGGCCTGGAGCGAAGAGGACGCCGCCTCCGGAGCCTGGTTTTCAGACCAGGCGCGACCCGCCGGCTTGGTCGTGCAGCGCGATCCGGCCGGGAACCTGTGGGCCTGTCCGCAACGGGAACCGCCGTGGTGGGGGGTCGGGTCGCATCTGGACAGCGTCAGCGGCGGCGGGCGCTTCGACGGTCCGCTAGGGGTCGCCTGCGCCTTCGAGATCGCCGCCGACTCGAAGCGCCCCCTGGCGGTGATCTCGTTCGCCGACGAGGAGGGCGCGCGTTTCAACACGCCGACGTTCGGCAGCAAGGCGCTGGCCGGACGCCTGGAGCCGGCCGGGGTGCTGTCACGGCGAGACGAGGCCGGCGTGACCGTGGCGGACGCGATGCGCGACGCGGGCGTAGATCCCGGCGGCCTGGCCGATGCGCCGGGATGGCTCTCGCGGCTGGCGGGCTTCGTCGAGCTGCACATCGACCAGAGCACCGACGTGGCGCGTGCCGAGGTGCCGTTCGGGATCGTCAGCTCGCTCGCCGCGCGCCTGCGGCTGGAGGTCGAGCTTCGCGGCCGCGCCGACCACTCGGGGACCACGCCGCCGAGCGAGCGGCGCGACGCGCTCGCGGCCGCGGCGAGGTTGATCGTTGCCGCGCAGGACTCCGCCGGCGAGGTCACCGTGACCACGACGCGGCTGCTGGTGAAGCCCAACGCCCCGACCACGATCCCCGTCGAAGTGCGGCTGTGGGTCGACGCGCGGGCGCTGCACCCGGAGGAGATCGAGCGCTGGCTGCGCGGGCTCGAACGCGAGGCCTCGCAGCTCGAGGAGCGCAGCGGCGTCGCGATCTCGGTCGGGATCGCTTCGCAATCGGACGCGACTCCGTTCCCGGCATCCGTGCGATCACGGCTCGCGCGCGCCGGCGAGGCCGTGCTCGGGCGGCCCGTCCCCGAGGTCGTCTGCTTCGCCGGCCACGACGCCGGCGTGCTTGCCGCGAAGATCCCGGCCGCGATGGTGCTGGTGCGAAACCCCACCGGCGTCAGCCACTCGCCCGAGGAGTCGGTCGAGCTCGAGGACGCCGCGGTCGCGGCGCGGGTCGTGGCCGGCGCGCTCGCGGACGTGGACGGGGCCGGCTGATGGCGGCGGCGCTGATGCGGAAGGCGTCGGGCTGATGCCGAAGGCGTCGGGCTGATGCCGGTGACCGTGTCGGTCGCGGCGATGCCGAACGCGCACTCGCACGCCTTCCAGCGGCGGCTGCGCGGCCGCGCCGAGCGCCTCGCTCCAGACCGCGACGACTTCTGGACATGGCGCACCGAGATGTACCGCCTCGCCGGCGAGCTCGATCCCGAGGCGATGCGAGCCGTCGCGGAGCAGACCTATCGCGAGATGGTCGGCGCCGGTTACGGCGCCGTCGGCGAGTTTCACTATGTCCACCACCAGCCCGACGGCACGCCCTACGCGGACCGAAACGCGATGGCGCGGGCGGTCGCCGAGGCCGGGATCGCGGCCGGGCTTGCGACCGTGATGCTGCCGGCCGCCTATCACCGGGCCGGCTGGGACGGCGCCGACGTGCCCCCGCTCCCGGGCCAGCGGCGCTTCTGCGACCCCGACGTCGAGGCATTCCTGGATCGGGTCGAGGAGCTGCGGGCGTGGGCCGACGGAGTCGACGGCGTCGCCGTCGGGGTCGCGGCGCACAGCGTCCGGGCCGTACCCGCACCGTGGCTTGAAGCGATCGCCGAGTACTCCGAGCGCCACGGGCTGGTCCGTCACGTGCACGCGCACGAGCAGCGACGCGAACTGCTGGAATGCCAGGCCGAGCACGGCTGCTCGCCGATCGAGCTGCTCGAGCGAACCGGCTTTCTGGGACCCCGCACGAGCGTGATCCACGGCATCCACGTGACGGCGGACGACGTCGGGGCGCTCGCCCGGACCGGGACGATCGTGGTCTCGTGCCCCACCACCGAGGGCAATCTCGGCGACGGGTACCTGCCGGCGATGACCTACTCCGAGGCCCGCGTCCCGCTTGCGATCGGCAGCGACTCGCAGGTGCGAATCGACCCGTTCGAGGAGGCGCGCGAGCTCGAGACGCTCTCGCGTCGCGAGCGACAGCTTCGCTCCGGCCTGCTCGCGGCGACCGGCGACCTCTGGCGGGACCTGTGTGCCAACGGCTATCGCAGCCTCGGATTGCCCGACGGCATCGCGCGACGCGCTACCGTGCAGCTCGATCTCGAGCATCCCGACCTGCGCGGCATCGACCCGGCCGACCTGCCGCTGGCGCTGGTGACCTGCGCGTCGGCCGGCGTCGTCGCGGGGGGGCGGTGGCGGGGCGGGCGGGCCGGATAGCATCGGACGGCCGTGACTCCCCATCGTTTTGAGCGCATCGGGCACGGAGGCGCGAGCGCCCTGGCGCCGGCCAACACGCTTGCCTCGTTCGACGCCGCCTGCGACGTCGGCATCGACACGGTGGAATTCGACCTACGCGGGTGGGGCGGCGAGCTGGTGCTCGCGCACACGATGTTTCACGCCCGCGGCGGGGGGATCATCCGGCTGCGCCAGGCGCTCGAGCATCTGTCGGCTCGTCGCTTTCTCGACGTCGACCTCAACGTCGACGTCAAGCACGTGGGCTGCGAGCGCGCGCTGATCGACGGCCTGCGCAACTCGCGCCTGCTCGAGCGGACCCTGATTTCCTCACAGGTGCCCGCGGTGCTGGACCGGGTCCGCGCGCTCGAACCGCGGGCCCGGGTCGGGGTCTCGGTGGGAGGCCGGATGGCCCGGTTCAGCCGACGCTGGAGCGACTGGCGCGCGCAGGTGCTGGCCGGCCTGGAGAGCCGGCGCTGGGACGCGCTGATGGCCCAGCACCGGCTGGTCGGTCCCAGCCTGCTCGAGGAGGTCGTCGCGCGCAGCGGCCTGCTCTATGCCTGGACCGTCAACGAGCGTCCCGCGATCGACCGGTTGCGCGCGCTCGGCGTGCACGGGATCGCGACCGCGGATCCGCGTCTGTTCGCATAGTCGTGGCGACGGACGGGTTCAGCGAGCTCGTCGCCCCGGCGCGGCACGGGCGCGTGTTCAGCCAAGAGGTGACCCCGGGCTTCGCCGACTCGGCGCCGTCCGGACGGGTTCGCCTGGACGCGATCGCGCGCTGGCTGCAGGACGTCGCGTACGCCGACGTGGCCGACGCGGGCCTGGAACGGGCGGCGGTCTGGGTGGTGCGGCGCACCCGAATTGCGGTCGGCGACTTCCCGCGCTTCGGCGAGCGCTTCGGACTTGCCACCTTCTGCAGCGGCCTCGGGCGGATGTGGGCAGAGCGCCGGACCACGGTCACCCGGCTGCGGGACTCTTGCGCGTGCGTCGAGGCGGTGTCGCTGTGGATACACCTCGATCCGGCGAGCTGGCGGCCTGCGCCGTTGAGCGCCGCGGAGCTCGCCGTCTACGGCGACGCCGCTTCGGGACGGCGCGTGCCGGCGCGGCTGCGCCATCCCGCTCCGCGCTCGGCCGACGGGAGCGCGCCATGGACGTTTCGGGCGACCGAATGCGACCTCGCCGGCCATGTCAACAACGCCGCCTACTGGCAACCGCTCGAGGAGGAGCTGTTGCGCGACAGCGACCCCCCGTCGATCGACGCCGAGATCGAGTACCGCACTCCGGCCCAGCCGGGGCCGGTGCGCGTCGTGCGTGACGGCGCGTGCAGGTGGATCGTCGACGGCGACGGCGAGACGCTCGCCTCGATCGTCGTCGGGGGGTCGTGAGCAGACACGGCCGCTGGATCTCGGCGGCGCCGGCACCGGGCTCGCGAGCGTCTTGCAGCCTGACACCTCAACCCCGCAGCGCTCGCAGCGCGTTGAGGATGACGGCGATGTCGATCCCCTCCTGCAGCAGCGCGCCCCCGACGGGCGGCAGGTAGCCGAACGCGGCGACGACCATCGCGACGATGCTCAGCGACATGCCCGTCGAAGGTGACGATCCGTTCGACGGCGGGGCGCCCTTGGGTCAGCGTCCTCGTCTTGTCGAGCAGCACCGTGCGCGCCGTCCCCAGCTGCTCGAGCGCGCCGCCGCCCTTGAGCACGATCCCACTGCTGGCCGCGCGCGACAGTCCCGCCACCAGCGCGATCGGCGCGGCCAGGATCAGCGGGCAGGGGGTGGCCACGACCAGCACGGCCAGTGCGCGGATCTGATCGCCGCTCAGCGCCCACGCCGCGCCGGCCAGGCCGAGCGTGACCGGCAGGAAGATCATCGCGTAGCGGTCCGCCATGCGCGTGAACGGGGGCCGCTCGCGCGCGGCCTCTTGCACGAGCTTGACCAGCGCCGCGTAGGAGCTGTCGGCCGCGCCGCGCGTGGCCCGCAGCTCGAACGGCGCGCCCGCGTTCACCGTGCCGCTGCGGACCGTCGCCCCCTGCGCCGCGTCGACCGGCAGCGGCTCTCCCGTCACGGTGGACGCGTCGATTGCAGCGCGTTCGCTGACGAGCGTACCGTCGGCGGGCACGACCTCGCCCGCGCGCACCAGCAACAGATCCCCGGCCTCGACGGCGTCGACGGCGATCTCCTCCCACCCGTCCCGAACGCGGCGCCGGGCCGCCTGCGGCGCTCGGCGCAGCAGCGCTGTCAAATCGCGGCGGGCGCGCCCCGCCGCGTAGTCCTCCAGCGCGTCGCCGCCGGTGAGCATGACGGCGACGATCGCGCCCGCCAGCAGCTCGCCGCCGATCAGCGCGGCGACCATCGCCAGCAGCGCGATGATGTCCACGCCGAAGTCCCCACGCGCCATGCCCCGCGCGACCTCCCACGTCACCGGCAGGACCGTCACTACGATCGTGACCTGCCAGAGGACGTCGCCAGCGCCCCCAGCGCCGGCCAGGTGACAGACGCCGCCGGCGAGCAGACCCAGGACCGCGATCCCCGCGCGCGCGGCCGCCGGCGTCACCAATCGCCGCAGCCGCGACCAGATTGCGGCGGGCGTCACCGGCCGATTGTCGCACGGACGACGGCCTCATGACCGGATATTCGGCTACGGGTTGACCTCACGGGTGACGCAAAACGTGACTATCTGCTCTTGGCGGGCTGACTTGCTGCTCCGATGCGCCTCACCGGTTCAGGCTCGGGGCCGGCGGGTAGCTAGCCAACGATGACGACCCTAGAACTCATCATCCTTATCGTCCTGTGTGTGGGCATCGTCTTGGTGGTCGTGGGCTACCTCGGCTACGGGATAAGGCGCGACGTGGATCACCGAAGGCGGCTCGCTCGACGCGATCGGGCGCGCGCTCGCCGCTCGCGTGGCGGCCCAGACCGGGCATAGGTGACGTGTACCGATCTGCCCCGGACGTGCTGCTCGACGACTAGCGTTGCCGGGCGGGTTGGCCGGAGCGCCGGCCGGCGGCCTCGAGCATTGCCTGCGCCGCGTTGTGCCCCGGGATCCCGCTGACGCCGCCGCCCCGGCGCGCGCCGGCGCCGCAGAGCCACACGTTGGCGTGCTCGGTCTCGACGCCCCACCTGCCCTCCTCCTCGGGCGACTCCGCGAATGGCCAGGCAAGGTCGCAGTGGAAGATATGGCCCCCCGGCATCCCGAGCTCCGCCTCGAGCTCAGGCGGCGTCAGGGCCTCGACGCAGGGGCTCCCGTCCGCGGCGCGCCACAGGCAGTCCTCGAGCGGCTCGGCAAGCACCGCGTCGACCGACCTCAGCGTCGCCTCGACCGCAACTTGCTTGGCGACGGCGGCCCCGGCCTCCGCGGCGGTCCCGCCGGCGCCGGCGAACAACCGCGCCGGCATGTGCAGTCCGAACAACGTCAGCGTGTGCGCGCCGGCCTCGCGCAGGTCGGCGGAGAGGATGCTGGGGTCAGTCAGCGAGTGGCAGTAGAGCTCGCATGGCGGCAGGCTCGGAATCTGCCCGGCGCGAGCCTGCTCGTAGGCCGTCTGCAACTGCCCGTAACCCTCGTTGACGTGAAACGTGCCGGCGAACGCGTCGGCCGGCGCGATGTCGGGGTCGCGCAACCGCGGCAGGCGCTCGAGCAGCATGTTGAGCTTCAGCTGCGAGCCCTCCGGCGCGCCCGCTGCCGGGGCGGTCCCGAGCAGTCTCGCCAGCACGGCCGGCGCGACGTTTGCGAGCACGTCGGCGGCGGCGTAACGGGCGCCGTCGGCGCAGGCGACCTCCGCCGCGCGACCGTCGGTGGCGATCGACACCACCTCGGCACCGGCGCCGGTGCGGATCTTCGCCCCGGCTGCACGAGCGGCGGCGGCCAGCGCGTCGCTCAGCGCCCCCATCCCTCCGACCGGGACGTCCCATCGCCCCGTGCCGTTGCCGATCACGTGGTAGAGAAAGCAGCGGTTCTGACGGAGGAGCGGATCGTCGGCCGGGGCGAACGTGCCGATGGTCGCGTCGGTCAGCACCACCCCCCGCACGAGGTCGGACGTGAACGTCCCCTCGATTGCCTCCGACAGCGGCCGCTCGAACAGCATCCCCCAGGCGACGTCGTCGTCGAGCAGGCGACGAAGCTGCTCGCGCGAGCGCAGCGGTTCGGTCATCGTCGGAAACAGCCGCGCGGCGGCCGTGGCGATCGTCGCGTAGAAGCGCCGCCAGGCGCCGAAGTCCGCCGCGTCGTCGGTGACCCGGGTCATCGAGTCGCGCGTGATCGCGTCGTCGCGGTCTACCAGCAGGCCCCGATCACCGCAGGGCGTGTACGAGGCGACCCGGCGCGCGCGCAGCTCGAGGCCGAGCCCCAGCGTCCGCGCCAGCGCCGCCGGGAACAGGCTGACCAGGTACGCGTAGCGCGACAGGCACACGCCGAGGCCGGGGAACGGCGTCCCCGACACGGCGGCGCCGCCCACATCGCGGCGCTCGAGCACGATCACGGAGCGACCGGCGCGCGCCAGCAACGTCGCGGCGACCAGGCCGTTGTGGCCGGCGCCGACGATCGCGACGTCGGTCGTCTCCGCCCCCGGCGGCCCCGCGGACATCAGCGAAACAGCGCGTCGACCGACACGCTGATCTTCCGCGGCGGATGCCCGGCGCGCGAGACGCCGGCGTGTTCGTCATCGGGTCTGACCACCTGGCACGTGCTCCGCACCTCGTCTGTCAAGAACCGCGATGGCTTCCCGTAACCATGGGCGTCGTCGACGCCCCGCGGCCGGTGGTAGTAGCGGACCGGCACGTACAGGTGAAGCTGCCGGCGCGACCGCGTCATCGCCACGTACAGCAGCCGGCGCTCCTCCTCGATCGTCTCGCTCGTCCCGGCCGACATGCACGCGGGGATATTGCCGTCATAGAGCGCGAGCACATGCACGGCGCTCCACTCGAGCCCCTTGGCGGAGTGGATCGTGGAGAGCACCAGGTAATCCTCGTCGAGCAGCGGCGGACCTGCCAGGTCGGCGCTCGACTGCGGGGGGTCGAGCGCGAGCTCGGCGGCGAAATGGCCGAGATCGGAGGACTGGCGCGCCGCGGCGACGAGCTGCTCGAGGTCCGCCAGCCGCACCGGTCCGTCGGGGTACCGCGCGCTGACCAGCGGTGCCAGCGCGTCTCGGAGGACCTCCGCGCGGACGCCGGCGGGCCCCGGAGAGCGGGCCACGCGCAGCGCCTCGATCAGCGTGTCGGCCGGCTCGCGGACGGACGTGGGAAGGCGCTCCCGTGCCCGCGCCCACCTGCCCAGCGGGTCGGCGCCGGCGCCCTGAGCGCCGACGAGCACGTCGAGCGCTCTGCGTGCGGTGACCGGCCCGACACCCTCGAGCAGCTGCAGCACCCGGAACCAGGAGAGCTCGTTCGCAGGGTTGTCGACGAGCCGGAACAGCGCGATCAGATCCTTCACGTGCGCGGCTTCGAGGTAGCGCAGGCCGCCGTACTTGACGAACGGGATCCGGCGCCGGGTGAGCTCGAGCTCGAGCAGGTCGCTGTCGTGGGCGGCCCGCATCAGCACCGCCTGCGTGCGCAGGTCCATGCCCTGCTCGCGCGCCTGCAGGACGCGCGCGCACACCTCCGATGCCTGGGCCGCCTCGTCCCGGATGAAGATCAGCTCGGGTCGGCTGCCGTCGCGCAGCTCGGTGTGAAGCCGCTTGCGGTAGGACCGCGCCGCCTGGGCGGCGACCGCGTTGGCGGTGTCGAGCACCGGCTGCGAGGAGCGGTAGTTGCGCTCAAGCGTCATCACGGTGGCGTCGGCGAAGTGCTTTGCGAAGTCGAGGAGGTGCTGCGGCGACGCCGACCGCCAGCCGTAGATCGCCTGCATGTCGTCGCCCACGGCGGTGAGCTCGCGGCAGCGGCCGCGCAGCCCGCGGATGATCTCCACCTGAAGCCCATTGACGTCCTGGTATTCGTCGACCAGGACATGATCGAACCCGTCCTCGATCGCCGGCCCGGTCACCTCGTCGGCGACGAGCGCGCGCCAGTACAGCAACAGGTCGTCGAGGTCGAGCACCCCGAGCGTGCGTTTGCGCGCCGTGTAGGCCTTGAGCAGCGCCGCGATCTCCTCGACCTGGTCCTCGCACCAGGGAAAGCTCTCGGCCACGACCTCCGACAGCGTGCGCTGCGCGTTGACCGTGCGCGAATAGATGTCGAGCAGGGTGCTCTTCTTGGGAAATCGATGCCGGCGCTGGGCGTGGCCGTGCTCCTCGCGGATCAGGTCGATCAGGTCGGCGGCGTCGGCGGCGTCGAGCACCGCGAACCCTGACACCAGCCCGAGCGACGAGGCGTGCATGCGCACAAAGCGATGTGCGACCGAGTGAAACGTCCCGCCGACAACCCCATTCGCACCGGCCGGCATCGAGACGAGCGCCCGCGCACGCTGGAGCATCTCGCGAGCGGCCCGGCGCGTGAACGTCAACAGCAGGATCCGCTCGGGTGTGACGCCCTCGGTGACGAGCCATGCCACCCGCGAGCAGAGCGTGGTCGTCTTGCCGGTGCCGGCGCCGGCGAGGATCAGCAGCGGACCGCCGGGGTGCGTCGCCGCGCCCGCCTGCTCGGGGTTCAGCCGCTCGAGCCAGGGCGGGGCATCGAGCCGGTCGGGGGAGGCGGTGACGAACACGTGTTCCGGCAAGCTAGGCCGGGGGGCGGACGGATAGCCTGCGGCGATGCCCGCGCGTCGGCTCGCGCGGTCGACTACCTCAACGCTGCCACGGGCAACCGCGTGCTGCACCAGCGCCAGGTGTTCGTCGTACACGGGAGATGGATCTACACGATCACATACTCGGCGCTTCCGAGCGCCTACGTTGCCGACGTCCTCGCGCTCGACACGGTCACCACGGCGTGGCGCTGGCTGGACTCGCCATAGCCTCCGCCGATCGACTTAGGACCAAAAGCGTCTGGAAACCGGGCGCCCCGTCTTGCACCATGGATCGCACCGGCCCCGAGATGAAGGAGCAACCATGTCCAAGACCCTGACTGCCAGCGAGCAGATCACCGAGGAGGTCACTTCCTGGCCCGGAGTGAAGGCGGGCTACGGCCGGCGGGGCGAATTCTCCTTCAAGGTGGGCGCGCGCGAGGTCGGACACCTGCACGGCGACTACGCCGCACACTTCATGTTCCCCAAGGACGTGTTCGAGCGCCTGTACGGCGAGGGGAGGGTCGTTCATCACCCCGTCTTTCCCGACCGCAACGGCCCCGGGGCCCGGCGGATCGAGCACGAAGCCGACGTGCCTGACGTGATCGAGCTGATGCGGCTCAACTACGACCGGATCGTCGAGCAGCGTCGCATTGCGGGGATGCCGACGTGACCCGGCTCGTCGGGATCAACCATGTCGCGCTCGAGGTCGGCGACATCGACGACGCGCTCGACTGGTACGGACGCCTGTTCGAGTTCGAGCTGCGCGGCCGCCACCGCTCGCGGATGGCGTTCATCGACATGGGCGACCAGTTCATCGCGCTGGCGGCTGGACGAAGTCAAGCGCCCGACGACGATCGTCACTTCGGGCTGGTGGTCGAGGACAAGGAGGCCGTGCGGAGGGCCCTGCAGGACGCCGGGGTGGCAGTCCAGGGCTCGGGCTCCGTCGACTTTCGCGATCCATGGGGCAACCACCTCCAGATCGTCGACTACCGCGACATCCAGTTCACCAAGACGCCGGAGGTGCTGCGGGGGATGGGATTGGACGGTCTCGAGAAGACCGAGGCCGCGCTCGGCGAGCTGCGCAGCAAGGGGCTGACCGGTCGCTAGCAGGCGCGCCGGCGGCTGCGCGAACGCGGTCGCCGGCGGGCGCTCGTGGGCGGGCGGCGTCTGTCAACGTTTGACGCGGTGGCGCGAGGCGGATGTCATATGCGGCGCAGATGAAGGAGCTTCACGGATCGGCTGCCACCGCTGTGCCGGCGCCTGTCGAGCGCTGCATGGCCCTGTTCGAAGCCGTCGATCAGTACCCGACGTGGTATCCCGACGTCGTCCGGGAGGTCGAGGTGCTCGAGCACGGCGAAGGCGGGCGCCCGACCCGGGTGCGGACGATCCTTCACGTCGCGCGTGGGCCGCTGGTCAAGGATTTCCATCTGGTGCTGGCGGTGGCGAGCGACGGCGCCCGCCAGGTGCGATTGACGCGGGTGCCCGACGCATCGTCGGGGCCGGAGCTGTTCGAGTCGACCTGGCATGCCGAGCACGAGGCCGGCACGCGGATCGGGCTCGATCTGACGGCGAGCCTCGACGTCCCCCGATTTCTGCCGGTCGGGGGGATCGGCGACGCGATGGCCGAGGGCTTCGTCGCGGCCGCCGCGAACCGGCTGCGCGCCGGCGGATAGCCGGCGGCATCTACCGGTCCGAACCGCGCGGGTGCTCTGGATCGGTGCGCCCCCGGCAAACGCACGGCAACGTCCCAATGATCGCCTGTTTGAGATCGCCGGGGACGTTGCCGTTCCACCAGGACGGAAACGTCCCTGGCGTCCTTGAACCGGGCTCCGCCGGGACGTTATTCACGGGCTGCGGTCGCCGCCGGGTGGCCACTCGGCCCTAGACCCGGGACCTTCA
The DNA here is from genome assembly GCA_963723675.1 of uncultured Solirubrobacterales bacterium. GTDB lineage: Bacteria > Actinomycetota > Thermoleophilia > Solirubrobacterales > Solirubrobacteraceae > Palsa-465. The sequence continues at coordinate 180,933 of CAVRRW010000007.1, forward strand.
GGGCATCCCGCGGTCAAGGCATTTCACGATGGACGCCGACGAACTCGGCGGCGACGATCGCGCCCCGGCCCACCTCGGCGGCGACGATCGCGCCCCGGCCCACCTCGGCCGACTTACCACCGCCCCCCACCTGCCCTCCGACGGCCGGACGACGCGCTCGCGCGCGTCGTCCGGCGGCTGACCGAGTCGGAGTCAAAGCACTTCTGGTTAGATCTGCTGGATCGCCCAGCCGTTGCCGTCGGGATCGCTGAAGAACACGAACCGTCCCCACGGGAACTGCTGCACCTCGCTGACTTCGATTCCCCGTTCGGTCAGTTCGGCGCGGGCGGCATCGGCGTCGCTGACGACGATTTGCAGCCCTTTGATCGTTCCGGGCGCCATCTCGACGAGGCCCTTTCCGATCGCGATCGAGCACGCCGAACCGGGAGGCGTCAGCTGCACGAAGCGAATGTCCTCGTTGACGGTGTGGTCGTGGTCGAGGTGGAACCCGACCTGCTGATAGAACGCCTTGGCGCGGTCGACGTCGGAGACCGGCACCGAGATCAATTCGAGCTTCCAATCCATGCTGTGCTCCTTCGGGTTGGGGGGGTCGCCTCACGGGGGTTTCGGAACGGACGCTACGGTTCCGATATTACCACACAGGCGGTCGGAACGAATGCATCCGTTCCGACCGGTGTTATGCTCCTCGAGTGGCAGCCGACGAGCAGACGCCGACACCGACAGAGACACCAACACCGACAGAGACATCGACACCGACAGAGACACCGACACCGACAGAGACACCAACACCGACAGAGACACCAACACCGACAGAGACACCGACACCGACAGAGACACCGACGCCGCCGCTCAGTGGCCGCAGGGCCGAGGCAGCCGTGAACGACGCCCGGATTCTCGCCGCCGCGCGCGAGCTGTTGACATCGGCTCCCGACACGCCGATGGCCGAGATCGCGGCGCGCGCCGGCGTGGGCATCGGGTCGCTCTACCGGCGGTTTCCGAGCAAGGAAGCGCTGGCCTACCGGCTCTGCCTGGATGGCATGAACGCTCTCGCCGAGGTCGCGCGCCGGGCGCTTGGGGCGATGGAGCACGAGGATCCATGGGAGGTGTTCGCCGGGTTCGTGTCCGCCGCGGTGCAAGCCGGCGCGGGATCGCTGCGCGGGCTCGCCGGGACGTTCACTCCCGACGAGACCCTGAATCGCGTCGCCGTCGACATGGCCGCCCTCATGCAGCACGTGATCGAGCGCGCGCAGGCGGCCGGCGCCGTGCGCGACGACATCACCGCCAACGACGTCGGCCTGTTCTACGAAATGCTGCGCGCGATCCGCGTCGGCGACACCGCCCGCAGCGACGCCTTGCGGCGCCGCTACATCGAGATGCTGATCCCCGGCCTACGCGCCCCGGGCGAGAACACGCTGACGGTGCCCCCGGCGTCGTGGGAGGAGATCAGCGGCGCCTGGAACCCGTAGCCCAGGCTACGCCGCCACCAATGGCAGCACGCCGGCCTCGAGGTCGAGCAGCAGGCGCTTGCGTTCAAGCCCACCGCCGTAACCGACCAGCGCTCCGTCGGAGCCGATCACGCGATGGCACGGGACGATCACCGCGATCGGGTTGCGGCCGTTGGCGAGACCGACGGCGCGGGCAGCATCGGGCCGTCCCATCCCGCGGGCGATCTCGCCGTAGCTGACCGTCTCGCCGTAGGGGATCTCGAGCAGCGCCTCCCAGACCGGCAGCTCGAACGAGTTGCCCCCCAGAGCGAGCGGCACGTCGAACGCGCGCCGGTGGCCGTCGAAGTACTCCGTCAGCTGGCCGCGGACGTCGGCGAACGCCTCATCGCGGCGCTGCCAGCGCGGGTTGATCGCGGTCGGCCTGCGCCCCTGCTGCATGTCGAGTCGGTACAGCGCCTCCCCGTCTCCGACGAGCAGGAGGTCGCCGATCGGGCTGTCCATCTGTGTGTAGAGAAGTTCTGTCGTCATGCGCAGTAAACGCTTTGCGTCGGCGGAACGTGAGATAGCCGTGTCAGCTCACGCCGACGCCGCCGGCCTGTGTCAGCTCACGCCGGCGCCGCCGAGCCGTGTCAGCTCACGCCGACGCCGCGGCGAGCTCGCGCGGGTCGAGCCCTATCACCTCGGCCAGCAGCTCGTAGGAGTGCCGCCGCGCCTGGTGGTCGTAGGTGATCGTGACCGCGATCACCTCCTCCGCGTCGTACTCGTCGGCCAGCCGCTGCACCCCGGCGCGCACCTTCTCGGGCGAGCCGATGATCGCTCGGCGGCCCGGCACCGCGCTGTCCACCGTCTTGCGCTCGCGCGCGAGGAACTCCAAGGCCCGCTCGGGAGGCGGCACGGCGATCAGCCGGTTGCGGCGCAGCAGCATCATCGTCATCCGGCTGCTTGAGGCCAGCCGCTGGGCCTCCTCGTCGGTGTCCGCGCAGAGGATCCATGCCGCCACCGCAGTGCGCGGCGCCGGCAAGTCGGCTGTCGGCTCAAAACGCTCCCGGTACATCGTCGCGATCTCGGCGCCGCCGGGATTGATGAAGTCGGCGAACGCGTAGGGCAGCGCCAGCTGACCGGCCCATATCGCACTCTGGGGCGAGGACCCCAGCAGCCATACGGCCGGCAGCTCGGGCAGGCCAGGCAACACGGCGGCCAGGTGATGAAAGGGATGATCCTCCGGAAGCGAGTCTTCGAAGTAGGCGAGCAGCTCGGCGAGCTGCTGGGGGAAGTCGTCGGGCGCGGCCTGGCGCCGGTCGCGCTGCAGGGCAAACGTCGTCATCGGGTCGGTGCCGGCCGCGCGTCCGAGCCCGAGGTCGATCCGGCCGGGAAACAGCGCCGCCAGGATCGTGAACGTCTCGGCCACCTTGAGCGGGCTGTAGTGAGGCAGCATCACGCCGCCGCTGCCGACTCTGATCTCCGTGGTCGCGGCCGCGATCGGCCCGATCAGCGCCTCCGGGCTGGCGCTCGCCAGCATCGGTCCGCCGTGATGCTCGGCCACCCAGTAGCGGTGGTAGCCCAGCTCGTCGGCCAGGCGCGCGAGGTCGAGCGTGTTGCGGAGCGCGTCGGCGCCGGTGGATCCCTCCGGGATCGGCGATTGGTCCAGTACGGAGAGGCGCACTCCTTCATGGTAGGCATCCGCCAGAAGCCGGACTCAGCCCGAAGTCGATCTGAGTCCAGTTCGTCTATCTGGCCCCCCTGGTCGATCTTCCGCGCCGGCTTCGGCTGAGGCTCAAGCTTCGCCGGCGCCTACTGCCCGCCGCCGAGCCCGGTGGTGAAGCCGACGCGGTAGCTCGGATATCGCGGAGACCAGCCGAGCTCGCGCTTGGCCTTTGCGTTGGAGATGCCGCGGATCTGGGTCATCATCGAGACCACCACTTCGCCGGCGAGCAGTCGCCCGACCCACAGCGGGATCCTGCGCGGCGGCTTGGCCCCGACCGCGGCGGCGAGCGCGGGCAGCCAGTCCGAGACGGGTGCGGGCTCATCGTCGGCGACGTTGTAAACGCCCGGGTCGCCGCGGTCGACCGCGGCGACGGTTGCGGCCGCGGCGTCGTCGATGTGCAGGAACGACCAGATGCCGGTGCCGGCGCCGATGATCGGCAGGCGACGCTTACGGACCAGCTCGGTCATCTCGCCGTCGTAGGCAGCGGATGTCCCCGGTCCGTAGAAGCCCGCGTAGCGCAGCACGACACCCTCGATCTCGCCGGCGCCCAGGACGGCGGACTCGAGATGGCGGATCGCGCTCAGGGACTGTCGCTGCGCGGCGGGCGGCGACGGGTCAAGGGAGTCCTCCTCGCTCTTGGCGACGGCGCCCGCGCGCGCGTAGTTCCAGCCGCCAAAGCTCTGGGCGATGAACCGGCGCGCTTCCGCGGCCTGGGCGGCCTCGAGCAGGGCGTCGGTGCCCTCCGTGCGCAGCCTGTTGGTGAGCGCGAACTCGCGATCGAACTTCCTGAGGTTGGTGACGCCGGTCAGCGCGGTCATCTGATGGATCACCGCTTCGGGCGCGGCTCGCGCCACTGCCTTGATGACCGCCTGGCGATCGAACGCATCCGCAACCGCCGCCTGGGCGCCGAGCTCCTGGAGGGCAGCGGCCTTGCCCGGCGATCGGGTCATCGCGACGACCTCATGGCCGCCGTTCACCAACTGGGTCACAAGCCGCTTGCCCAGGACGCCACTGCCACCGGCGATGAAGATCTTCATGATCGGCTCCTTCGATTTGCTCTTGCGCTCTTAGACAATCGAGCGCCCTCGCTTGTGACAGCTTCTCTCAGCGCTGCTCGCGGGGGCACCAGCACGCGGTGCGCCCTGCGATCGTCGCGCGCCGCAGGAGGGTGCCGCAGCGCGGACAGACGGCCGCGCGGTCGTCGCGCACACGCGTGAGCCAGCGCCTGCCGCGGGGGACACGGCCGTAGCGAACGGACTCTCCAATCGCGGCACGCAGCGCCTCGTAGACGCGCCGCCGGCGGGCCGGACCGAGCGATCTGACCTCCCTGGCCGGATGCACGCCCGCCCGCCACAGGATCTCGTCGGACAGGAGGTTGCCGATCCCGGCAATCAGCCGCTGGTCCATCAGCGCCGCCTTGATCGCACCGCGGCGTCCCCCCATCAGCCGCTCGAACTGCTGTTGATCCAGAGCCGCCGCATCGGGGCCGAGCGGTCCGGTCACCGCGTCGCGTTCGCCGGCGTCGCGGGCCACCCACACGCCCCCGAACCGCCGCATGTTGTTGTACCGGAGCTCCCCTCCTTCGCAGACCAGGATCAGGCGATCGTGGCGATGGCGTTCCGCGCGATCGAGCGACCAGCGCAGCTCGCCGGTCATTCCGAAGTGCAGCAAGAGCTCGACGTCGCCGACGGGAGCGATCAACCACTTGCCGTGACGCCGCGGAGCGGCCACGGTCTGTCCGTGGAGAGCGCGCCCCAGGCCCTGTGGCGTGCGGTTGCGGACGATCTCGCGATCGGGCACGTCGACGCGGGCGATGCGGCGGCCCTGGGCGTGACGTGCCAGGTAGCGGCGGAACCCCTCGACGTCGGGAAGCTCCGGCAACGGCTCCCGCCGCCCGGCTCAGGCCGGCACGATCGCGCCGCGCGAGTCCCCCGGCTTGACCGGCGCCTCGCGCGTGGCCTGCTGGGGCGCGGGCGCGGTGGCCTCGCGCTCATCGGCGTGCACGACCAGGACCGGGATCGGGCTGTGGTTGAGGGCGTAATGGCTGACGCTTCCCAGCAGCGAGGAGGCAAACGCGCCGCGCCCCCGCGAGCCGACCACGAGCAGGTCGTGGTGTCCCTCCACGATCCGGGCCTGCAGCGCATCGCGGATCGGCCGGCGCGTGAGGATCGTGGTCACCGGCACCGAGTCCGGTACACGGTGCTCGGCGGCACGCAGGATCTCCTGCGATTCGCGCTCGAGCTCGCGGTCCAGAGGGGGCGGCGCGGGGACGGCGAGCGACGCGCACATCCACGTCGGAGACTTCGGGATCGCGGTGAGGATCGTCAGGCGAGCGCCACTTGACGCCGCGATGTCGATCGCCTCTGAGAGGGCCCGTTCCGCGTGCGGGGAGCCATCGACGCTGACAAGAATGTTGTGGAACACGACTTGCCTTTCCGAGGCAAAGCTTAGCATGCCAACGGTTGTCATGCCAAGCATAGCTGGTACCCTGATTCTCATGGATGCGTATGTGCGCGCGCAACCGATGATCGAAGAGGTGGACGGCACCGATGCGTTCCTGACCTCGTTCGATGCCTTCGCACAGGCCGTGCGGAGGGCCCGAGGCGCCAACTCGCAGTCGGCGGAGAACGGCACCCTGACGCTGTCTCAGTACGCGCTCCTGCAGGCGCTGGCGACGCGCAATCAGGCCCGCGTGCAGGAGCTGGCCGCCGAGGCGGGGATCACGGCGTCGACCGCGACCCGCATCCTCGACGCGCTCGAACGCCGCTCCATCATCCATCGCACCCGTTCGCCCCACGACCGTCGCGTGGTCACGGTCACGCTGACCGAGTTCGGGCGGGAGGCGCTCAGCCACCAGGACGAGTGGATGCGCTGGCGCCAGCGCGCGTTCTACGCGACCCTCCCGGAAGTCGAGCGCGGGCTTGCCCCCGACCTGCTGATGCGGCTCGCGGCGCTGATCGACGAGCTCGCCGCGGGCCCGGACTCCTGACGCGGCGCCGTGTGAGGCTCGCCCCCGCTGCGCCAGCTGCCCGACGGTCAGCTCTGCTCCTCTACGGATCCCTGGCGCCGACGCGGGTCGACCCCCCGTCTGTCGGGTTTAAGGGCCCCCGACCTTTGGTGTCACGGCGCCCCTCGGTGAGGTTACTCGCGTGACTGCCACCGTTCCCACGAGCGATCCGCGGCCACGGGAGCCCGCGCGGCCGCCGGGCCGCGCCGGCGCCGCGATCGCATCGGTCGGAGTGAGACTCCCCGGGAGGGTCGTCTCCAACGCCGAGATCGCGCCGCGAATCGGCGTCAGCGACGAGTGGATCGTCCGTCGCACGGGGATTCGCTCGCGCCACATCGCCGAGCCTCAGGAGCGCCTCACGACCCACGCGATCGACGCCGGCGCGGCGGCGCTGGAGCGGGCGCGGGTGTCGCCGGCGGACCTCGATCTGGTGCTCGTCGCGACGACCACCGCCGACGAGCTGATGCCCAACGCCGCTCCGCTGGTCGCCCACGGACTTGGCGCATTACGCGCCGGCGCGTTCGATATCGGGGCGGCCTGCACGGGCTTCCTGTCGGCCCTCGCGGTCGGCGTCGCCCAGCTCGAGGCCGGCCGTGGCGGCGCCGTGCTCGTGATCGGAGTGGACTTCATGTCGCGGATCACCGATCCCGACGACCGCGCGACTGCCGCGGTGTTTGCCGACGGCGCGGGCGCCGTGGTGCTGCGGGCGACGGGGTACCCCGGCCGGATCGGGCCGATCGTGCTCGGCGCCGACGGCGCCGGCGCCGACCACATCTTCGCCGAGCGCGCGGGCGGGATGATCCGGATGCGCGGACACGAGACGTTCCGCGAGGCGGTGGCGCGGTTGACACTCTGCACCCTGCAGGCGACGCGGGCCGCGGGCCTGCGGATCGATGACATCGACCTGTTCGTCTATCACCAGGCCAACGGCCGGATCCTCAGCGCGGTCGGCGAAAGGCTCAATCTCCCGCCAGAACGGGTAGTAGATTGCATCGGCCAGTACGGCAACACATCCGCGGCCACGCTGCCGCTGGCGCTCGCGTTCAGCGACGCGGAGGGACGCTTGGCGCGCGGTGACCGGGTCCTGCTCGGCGCGTTCGGGGCCGGCTTCACCTGGGGCGCCACCGTTGTCCAATGGGGGATGCCATGACCGGCTTCACCCGGGGCGTCACCGTTGTCCAGTGGGGGATGCCATGACCGGCTTCACCCGGGGAGCCACCGTCGTCCAATGGGGGACGCCATGACGCGGATCAACGGCGGCGTCCTGATCTCCGGAGCGACGGGATTCGTCGGGATGGAGCTGCTCGCACGCTACCTGGAGCGGGGAGATCGGCGCGTGTTCGCGCTCGTGCGCGCGCGCGACGATGAAGCGGCCCGCGAGCGGATCGACTCGGTCCTGGCAAACCTGTTCGGATCCCGCGGAGCCCGACGCTACGCCGACCGCGTCGAGCCGGTTGCCGCCGAGCTGACCGAGCCCGGACTGGGGCTGGGGACTCGCCGCAGCAAAGAGCTGGCCGACCAGGTCTCGACGATCCTGCACAGCGCCGCCTCGGTCTCGTTCACGCTGCCGCTGCAGGAGGCGCGCGAGATCAACCTCGATGGCACACGCCGGATGCTCGAGTTTGCACGGGTCGTCCAGGAGCGAGACGGACTCGAGCGCTACGGACACGTATCGACCGCGTACGTGGCCGGGACGCACGTCGGGCGCTTTGCCGAATCCGACCTCGACGTCGGCCAGAGCTTCAACAACTCCTACGAGCAGTCCAAGTTCGAGGCCGAGCAGCTGGTGCGGTCGCTGCCCGAGATCCCGGCGACGATCATGCGCCCGAGCATCATCGTCGGCGATCGTCGCAGCGGCTGGACGTCGGCGTTCAACGTCCTCTACTGGCCGCTGCGGGCTTTCGCGCGCGGGCTGTTCGAGGCCGTCCCCGCGATCCCCTCGGCGCCGGTCGACGTCGTCTCGGTGGACTACGTGGCCGATGGGATCTACGAGCTGTGCGAGCGCTCCGGCGGGATCGGCGAGACCTACCACCTGACCGCCGGCGCGCAGGCGAGCACGATCGGCGAGATCTCGCAGCTCGCCAGCCATTACTTCCGGCGCCCCGCCCCGAAGGTGCTCTCTCCCGACGAGTTCGAGGCGCTCCAGGGGGGTTCCAACGGCGGCACCACGATCGAGGGCGGTCGCGCGTACTTCCCGTACTTCTCGATGAGAGCGGTATTCGACGACGCTGCCACCAGGGAGCGCCTCGAGCCAGCCGGCATCCACGTGACGCCCCTGCGCGACTACATGGAACGACTGCTGGACTTCGCCACCAGGAGCCGCTGGGGGAAGCGACCGATCGCTCGGGTCGAGGCGCTCGCGCCCTGAGCGAGCGCGGCGGGCGCTGCGGAGCGAGCCCCCAAGCCGGCGCCCCGTCCCCAGCCGGCGCCCCCCTCTCCGCGGCGCCCGCCCCCCAGCCGGGGGGTCGTGCGGCGCAGCGGGTTGTCGGGCCAGGGGACCGCGGGCATGCTCAGCTCAGATGCTGGCCGACACGGCCCGATTCCGCGCAGACGACCCCGACGTGCTCGTCACCGCCTCGCTGGCGTGTCCCGTCTGCCTGCGCGCCGATGGGGTGCGATGGGACGCCGCGCTCGACGGATACGATCCGTTCGTCGAATGCCGTTGTCCGAGCTGCGATCACAGCTGGCGTGTCTATCTGGCGCCGCAACAGGCCCTGCGCCTGGGCCTGATGAACGCGCACGGCCGCTAGCGCCAAGCGATCGCCCGCCGGGCGGGTTGGCATCTCCGTCTCGCCCGGCGAGAGGGTAACTCCACCGCCATGGACGCTTCGATCGAGCGGGATCGCACCACGGGCGCCTCCACGGAGCAGGATCGCACCGCCGTGGGCATCGAGGCGCTCGAGCTGTTCGTCGGCGTGCTTTCGCAATCGGAGGGAGGGCCGCCCAGCGGCGAGGCGTTCTACGGTCGCCTGTGCGATGCGGTATGTCGCCTGGCTCGGATGCGGCGGGCGATCATCTTCCGCTACGACCCTGCCCGCCGCCGGGTGCGCGCGGTCGGCTCGCACGGGGTCGACCTCGAGCAGTTCGCCGAGGCGCACGTCACCGTCGAGTCCGCGCCGATCGCGGCTCGTGCCCTGCAGGAGGACCGCGTCGTGGAGATCGCCGGCGACGTCACCGACCAGTTCCCGGCGGAGTACGCCGGCCTGTTCCCCGAGCCCGTTCGCCTGGTCTGTGCCCCGATGGCGGCGGCGGGTCGTGCGATCGGCGTGATCTTCGCCGACCGCCTGATGCCGGCGCCGCCGCTCCACGACGCCGACCGCTACCTGCTGTGGACGCTGGGCAAGGCCGCGGCGCTCGCCTCGGTCGCGCGGATTGTCGCCACGCAGGCGGAGACCGCGCGCCAGCTCGAGCACCGGATCGACCTCGCGCGCGAGATCCACGAGGGCGTCATCCAGCGGCTGTTCGGCGTGTCGATGGCCCTCGACGGGGAGGGCGATCTGCCAAGCGATGCCCGGCAGCGCTGTGCCTCGGAGACCCAGGCGGCGCTGGTCGATCTGCGGCTGGCGCTGCAACGGCCATTGGGCCGCACGCCGCGCGCGACTCAGACCACGTTCGCCGCCGAGGTCAAACGCCTCGCGGGCATGCATCCCGAGCTGAATATGACGCTCGAACAGGGAGACGGCGACGAGGTGCCGGCGGCGCTGGAGCCGCTCGCGCAGTCGGTCCTCGCCGAGGCCGTGCGCAACGCTCACAAGCACGCCAAGCCCAACCAGGTCCGGATTCGCGTGCAGCGACGCAACGGCACGTTCGTGCTCGAGGTCGCCAACGACGGGGTCAACGGACGCCAACGACGGCCGGGGATGGGCCTGCGGCTGGCCGCGCTCGAGGCTCTGCAGAGCGGCGGGGTGGTCGAGTTCGGCGAGCGCGAGCCGGGGACCTGGCAGGTGCGCCTGGTCGTTCCACACGATGGCTGAGGAGACCCGTAGCCCCGAGCGGCTGCGGGTGCTCGTTGTCGACGACCACGACGTCGTGCACTGGGGGTTTCGCCTGATGCTCACCCAGCAGACCTGGGTCGAGCGCTGCGTAAGCGCTCATACCGGCGCCGAGGCGATCCGGCTCGCGTCGCGCTACCGCCCGCACGTCGCCCTCGTCGACCTGTTCATCGGCGAGGAGTCCGGCGCGGAGATCTGCGAGCAGCTGCGGGCGGCGGAGCCGAGCACGCGCGTGCTGCTGTTCTCGGGCGCCGGCGAGATCTCACCGCACGCCGCCCGCGCGGCCGGCGCATCCGGATTCGCCTACAAGGACTGGTCGGCGGCGCGAATCGCCGCCGCCGTCCGTGCGGTCGGACTCGGCAAGGCAGTGTTCGATCGTCACGACCGCCAGGGCGAGCTGGGTCTGACAGAGCGCGAGCGCGCGGTGCTGGCGCTGATGGCGTCGGGCGCGACCAACCCGGAGATCGCCGACACGCTCCACCTCTCAAAGCACACCGTCAAGGAACACACCAGCGCCGTATACCGCAAGCTGGGCGTGCGCAACCGCACCGAGGCGGTGCAGCGAGGTCAACGCCTGGGACTGCTGGCCTAGTCTTTTCAGCATGGAAGCCAGTCGGAGCGAGGTCGCGCGCTTCCTGGCCCTGCGTCCTCCGTTTGACGCGCTCGCGCCGGAGGAGCTCGGGGAGGTCGTGGCCGACACGCAGCTCGAATTCCACGCGTCCGGCGACGTGATCCTCTCCGAGGAGGGCGGCCCCGTCACGTTCCTGCGCGTGATCCACAGCGGCGCCGTCGACATCGTCCACGACGGACGGCTGCTCGACATGCTCGGTGCCGGTGACACGTTCGGCCACGCCGCGATGCTGTCCGGCTTGCCTCCAGGCTTCGAGGCACGCGCGGCCGAGGACACGCTCTGCTACCGGATCGGCGCTGCGGTCGCGCGGCCGCTCCTCGAGCGCGCCAGGAGCCGCGAGCTGCGGGTGGGCGCCCAGGAGCCCGCTCACCAGCCGGTGGCGAGCCTGATCCGCGCGCCGACTATCCGCTGCGAGCCGATGACGAGCATCCGCGAGGTCGCCCGTCAGATGACGCGGCTCGGAGCCAACGCAGCGGTAGTGGACCTTCGCGGCGGCGGCTTCGGGATCGTCACTGACCGCGACATCCGCACCCGGATCGTCGCCGCCGGGGTGCCCCTGAGCGCGCCGGTGGCGGGCGTGATGACCTCGCCCGCCTATCTCGTGGAGCCCGGGCGGCTCGGTGGCGAGGTGCTATTTGAGATGCTCGAACGGGGGATCCGACACGCGCCCGTCGTCAACGAGCGCGGCGAGCTGGTCGGAGTCGTCGAAGACGTCGACCTGTTCGGAGTGCAGCCACGATCGTGGTTCGGCGCGCGCCGCTCGATCGCTCGCGCTCAGAGCGTCGAGTCGCTGTCCACGGTCGCGGCGCGCCTCCCGAAGATCGTCGCCGATCTGCACGCCTCCAATCTGCGCGCGCTCGAGGTCGCGCGGGTGCTGTCGGCGCTCGTCGACGCGCTCACCGTGCGCGCGATCGAGCTCGCCGCGCCGGCGCGGCAACTGCCCGCCGACGGGCTCGTCTGGGTCGCGGTCGGCAGCCAGGCCCGCCGCGAGCTCACGCCGGCGTCGAGCGCGCGGGGAGCGGTCGTCTGCAGCGAGCCGCCCCCGGAGGGATGGCTCCGGTCGGTGTCCCAGGCGCTTGCCGGCTGCGGGCTGACCGACCACGTGGTCGCGCGCACGCCGAGCCAATGGGTGCAGACCGGCAGCGACGACGAACTGTCGTTGACCGTGCTCGTCGAGCGCCGGCCGCTGTGGGGGACGCCCCGGGACCCGCTGCCGGTCGCCGACGGCGCCGCGCGCGAACGGGTGCTCGCCGCGCTCGCCGCGCGCGCGCTCGCCTACAGCCCGCCGACCGGCTTCGACGCCGATCGCGTGCTCGAGCTCGACGGCACCCGCAGCGACTGTCTCGACATCCGGCGTGCCGCCGTGATCCCGATCGTGGAGCTGGCGCGATGGGCGGGCGCCGCCGCCGGGGTCGTGGAGGGCTCGACCGCGGATCGCCTGCAGTCGGCCGGCGCCGCCGGCGTGCTGGAGGGGGGCGACGCGCAGACGCTGGCCGACGCCTTCGAGCTCGCACTCGAGCTGCGGATCGACCACCACATGCAGCAGCTTGCGCGGGGCGCCGCGCCGGACGACCGGATAGAGACTGCTGCGATCAGCGCCCTGACCCGCGACTACCTGCGCGACGTGTTCCGGGCGGTCACCGCCGTGCAGCGGAAGCTCCGTACGTGAGGCTGCGGGCACGGCGCGAGGGCGGGGCCGCCGTATTCGCCGAAGCGGGCCGCCCGCGAGGGCGGACCCCGTGGCGGCAGGCCCGCTGGTGCGCGCTAGATCTCGAGCTGACCGGTCTGGACCCGGACAGCGACGACATCATCGCGATCGGCGCGGTGCCGATCGAGGACGGGCGCGTGATCCTGGGCGAGAGCCGCTACACGCTGGTGCGCACCTCCAAGCGCTCCGAGCACGACGCCGTGCTCATGCACAAGCTCCGCGTCGCCGACCTCGCCGAGGCTCCCCCGCTCGAGCGCGCGGTGGCGCTGGTGCTGGACCTGCTGACCGGACGGGTGCCCGTATTCCACACGGAGGCCGTGGAGCGGAGCTTCCTCGGCCCGCTGTTCGCCCGGCAACACGTTCGCCTGCCGGCGGCCGCGGACACGGAGGCGCTCGGCCGGCTGCTGCTGCGCCGGCGCGATGGTCAGGCGCCGGCGCGCCTGCCGCTGGCGCGGCTGACCGGCCTGCTCAACCAGTCGGGCGAGGCGCCTCATCACGCGCTCGCCGACGCGCTGACCACCGCCCAGGCGTTCATCGCGCTGGCCAGCCTGCTCGAGGCATTCGAGCCCCAGACGGTGGGGTCGCTGACGGGCGCCGCGCAGCGGCTGGGCGGCGGCCGCCGCTTCGGGCCGCTGTAGACGGTGGCCCGGTGGTCCCGGTGCGAGCCCGCCCGAGCCCGCCGGAGGCCGCCCGAGCCCGCCGGAGCCCGCCCGAGCCCGCCCGAGCGTCAGCTCAGAACAGCTGCAGGTACCGGTCGAGCTCCCACTGCGTGATCTGCTCGTGGGCCGCCTGCCACTCGCCGCGCTTGACCTTGACGAAGTAATCGAGATAGTCCCCGTCGGGGGTCTTGCCGAGCGCGGCGCGCAGCACGTCGTCGCGCTCCAGCTCCCGGGTCGCGTCGAGCAGGTTGGCCGGGAGCAGGTCGATCCCCTGCGAGGCGCGTAGCTCGTCGCTGAGCTCGTACAGGTTGGCGGAGTTTGGCTCGCCGGCGTCGAGCTCGCGCTCGATCCCGTCAAGGCCGGCGGCGAGCATCGCCGTCGCCGCCAGATAGGGATTGCAGGAGCCGTCGACGGTGCGGTCCTCGATCCGCCCGGCGGCGGGGATCCGCAGCATCTGCGTGCGGTTGTTGTAGCCGTAGCTGATGTACACCGGCGCCCACGTGGCGCCGCTGGTGGGCGCGCCCACCACCAGGCGCTTGTACGAGTTGACGGTCGGCGCGGTCACCGCGATGTAGGCCTTCGCGTGAGCCTTGAGCCCGCCGATGAAGCTGTAGGCGAGCGCCGTCAACCCGAGCCCCCGGGGGTCGTCGGATGGATCGCACTCGAACAGGTTCTCGCCGTCGCGCCAGAGGCTGAAGTGGAAGTGACAGCCGTTCCCGGTCAGATGCGCAAACGGCTTGGGCATGAACGTCGCGATCAGCCCGCGCTCCTGAGCCAGCGACTCGACCATGTAGCGGAAGAACACCGCCCGGTCACACGTCGTCAGCGCGTCGTCGAACTGGAAGTTCTGTTCGAACTGGCCGTTGGCGTCCTCGTGATCGGTCGCGTAGTTGTCCCAGCCGAGCGAGGTCACCGCCTGCGCCACGCTCGAGACGAAGTCGAGGTTGCGCGTCAGTGCGCGCATGTCGTAGCAGGGCTGGTCGAGCGTGTCGAGCTCGTCGGCGGGCTCGATCCCGCCGTCCTCCCTGCGCCGCAGCAGGAAGTATTCGAGCTCGGCGCCCATCCGCGGCTCGTAGCCGAGCTTCTTCGCCCGCTGCAGGGCGTTGCGGAGGATCGTGCGCGGGCAGAACGGCCATGGCTGACCCTCCACGGTCACGTCGCAGGCAAGGCGCGCGACGTTGGGCTTCCACGGCAGCACCGTCAGGCTGCGCGGATCGGGGATCGCGATCATGTCGGGGTCATGCGGCCCCTGGCCGATGTCGCCCGCGGCGAAGCCGGCAAAGCCGGCGCCCTCGGTCAGCAGGTCGTCGAGGTGGTGGGCGGGCACCAGCTTGGCGCTGGGCTTGCCGTGCATGTCGACGAACTGCGCGAATAGAAACTCGATGCCGCCTTCGCTGACGACCTTGCGAACCTGATCGGCGCCGCTGTCCGGCTTGGTGTCTTGTCCCTGCTCGGTTGTGGCCATGGTGCGATGTATATAGCTCCCGGTCGGTGTCGGACAATGGCTGCGAGCACCCGTTGGCGGCCACTAGCATGTGCTTCGCGCACATAGGAGGTGGTGCCGGAAGTGTCACTAAGCGCCGATCCGGCGGTGTCGCAGGGCTCGCAGCTGCGAGCTTTGCGCGAAGAGAACCAGACGCTCTACAGCGTGATCAGGCTCGTCTCCTCGTCGGTGGAGATGGCGCCGATGCTCCAGGGCGTGGTCGATCTCGCGACCGACGCGACCGGCTGCCACGCCTGCTTCATCTACCTGCTCGAGGGCGATCGGCTGACGATTCGCGCCGCCTCGCCGGTGTTCGCCGACGCCGTCGGCAACGTGCAGATGGGGCTCGACGAGGGCCTCACCGGCTGGGTGGCGCGCCACCGCACTCCCGAGTTCATCCGCGACCGGGCGATGCACGACCCGCGGATGAAGTACATCCCGCTGCTTGAAGAGGAGCGCTTCCAGTCGATGGTCGCGGTCCCGATCCTGGCGCGCGCGGGAGACACGATCGGCGTGATCGTCCTGCACACCCGAGCGCCGCACGAGTTCACCGAGGACACGCTGAAGCTGCTCGTGCACATCGCGTCGCTGGTCAGCGGCGCGATCGAGAACGCCCAGCTGTATGACCAGCAGCGCCGGCGCGTCGACACCCTGACCCAGCTGTCGCGGCTCGCCCAGGAGGTCGCCGCGGCCACCGACGCCACCGACCTCGGCCGGGTCGTGGTGACCGAGACCGGCCGGTTGCTGGGCGCCGAGATCTGCCAGCTGTACCGCCTGCAGGCCGACAACGGCGGCCTGCAGCTGCTGTCCTCCGCGCCCGAGGTGCAGCCGCCCGCGACGGCGGTGTCCGCCACCGGGGTGCTGCTCGCGGCGCTGGATGGCGGCGCCGCCCGTCCGCCCGCCCGGAGCCTGTGGCCGGAGCTCGACGTCGGCGATCTGCTGGTCGCGCCGCTGACCGCGGGCGGCGAGCGGATCGGGTTGCTGTGCGCGGCCGCGCCGGCGCGGCGTCCGTTCAGCGGCGAGGACACCGAGGTGGCGCGCGCGGTGGCGCACCTTGCGGCGATCGCGATCAAGCGCGCCGAGCTGATCGAGGGGCTGACCAACGCGAGCATCGTCAAGGACCTGTTCGAGGCGCTCGCCGCGGGCGCCACCACCTTCGCCGCTGCCAAGGCGGCCGAGGTGCGGTGCGACCTGACCGGCTCCTACGCGATGGTGTGCGCCGAACCGGCGGGCGGCCGCGAGCAGGCCTCGAGCGACTGGCGGACTTCGGCGGAGGCGGTCGGGCGCGGCCTGGCGGCCCTGGCACCGGACGCCGCGATCGACGCCGGCCCGGGTCCGCTCCGCGCGCTGCTCGCGCTGGGGGCGCGGCGCGAGCAGCGGATCGAGCAACTGCTGCGGGCGTGCCGGGAGCTGGGGGAGCAGGGGCGCGCCGCGATCGGGGTCAGCGAGATCCACGAGGGGCCATCCGATGCGACCCGGGCCTACCGCGAGGCGCTGGACGCGGCCACGATCGGGCGGGCGCTGCTGGGCGAGGGAGGCGCAATCGCCTACGCCCAGGTCGGCGCCTACCGCTACCTCGTGCACATCGCCGCCGAGGATGCTCCCCACGATCGCATGCGTGCGGCGGTCGATCGGCTGATCGACTACGACCGCCGGCGGCGCACCGCGCTGTTGGACACGCTCGAGCGCTACCTGGCCGAGCGTCGCAGCGTGATCGAAAGCGCCCGCGCCCTGTTCATCCACCCCAACACGCTGCGCCAACGGCTGGGGCGGATCGAGGAGCTCACCGGCCTGGCGCTGGACGAGGACGACCTGCTCTCGCTCGAGCTGGCGATCAAGCTCGCCCGCCTGCACGGGCGGCCCTAGGCCTGCTGGTCTTGCCCCAGGCCCGGGGCCGGGGTCACGGCAAGGCGGCCGCTACTCCCGCTCGACGACCAGGAACACGGGCACCTTCGCCTTGCGCCGCACCCGCTGCGGCTCCTGGGACCACAGCATGTCGCCGACGAACCGGTTGCGATCCGGATCGGCCCCCATCACGATCGCGTCGCACGCCTCGCGTTTTGCCTCTTCGATGATCTTCTTGGTGGCCTTGCGCGTGCCGAGCACGTGGCCCTCGGCCTCGAGCCCCTTGCGCCGCAGGCGCTTTACCGCCTGGGCCACGAGGTCGCGCTGCTCCTTCCACTCCTGCCGGGTGGGGAGCAGCCCCGGGACCGGCAGTCCAAACGAAGTGCCGTGGACGCGGGCGATCGAGAACACGTGGACGCTGGCCTTGCCTCCGGCGAGCTCCAGCACGCACTCGATCGCCCTGTCCGGGATCTGCCGCCCCTCAGACGCAAGCAGGATTCGCTGCAACCGCTGGGTTTCAATGCTCGACTGCGGATCGCGCACCGCCACCGCCATCGGGCTCATGGGCCGGCGCCCTCGCTCGTCGCCGCGGTCATCGGCGCCGACGGCGCCGCGGTCGCCGGTGGCTCGGCCTCGGGGTGTCGTTTGTCCTCGATCAGCTTGCGATACCCGTAGAAGAGCACGTACGAGAGGACCGTGGCGATCCCGATGAAGTAGTAGGGCAGCGTCTTGCGTCCTGCCGCATTGCACGCGCACGAAGCGTACGTCGGGCCGCCGTAGAAGTAGATGATCAGGTAGACCCCCGCGATCACCAGCGCCACGTACTTCATCCACTCGGGCAGCTTGAACGGGCGCCGCACGTTGGGGCGGTGCTTGCGCAGCAGGTAGTAGCCGATCAGCACCGGGATGAACGACGCCAGGTAGCCGACGTTGGAGAACGTGTAGATCTCGACGGCGCCGCCCATGAACACCACCGCGATCGAGCAGGCCACGTTAAACCACATCGAGCGGTTGGGCACCCCGTGCTTGTTGACCTTCTGGAAGAAGCGCGGGAACTGGCCGTCGGTCGACATCTGGTGCAGCGAGCGCGCGGTTCCGGTGATCGCGTTCAGCGCCGACAGGATAAGCGCCAGGATCAGCATGATCGCGATCAGCCACTCGAGGATATTGCTCCCGGCGCCGGCTCCGAACACCGTCGCGGCGTAGTGGACGAAGATCGTCTTCGGGTCGACCAGCGCCGCGTTGCCGAGTGCTGACAGGCCCAGCACGATGATGAACGCCACCGGGATCATCGTGTAGATGAACAGGCCGTAGAGCCCCTCGAGGTTCATCGCGATCTTGGCGTCCCGGTCGGGGTTGCGGGTCTCGCCGATGTAGCAGGCGGCCGCCTCCATCGCGATCACGTTCCATGTCAACAAAAACGAGAAGGCGATGTACAAGGTCAGCCACCCGTGGCCGAACTGGGACGTGAAGAAGCCGGAGCCGTTGGTGTGGCGGAAGTGGGTCAGCTGTCCGAAGTCGACGACCGACGGATGGAAGATCCAGGCGATCGCCAGGAACGTCAACGGGATCATCGACAGCAGCGCCAGCGATGTCGCGAACACCGTTCCGAACCGCAGCCCCAGCACGGCGGGGATCGCGAGCAACAACAGGCCGCCGACCGAGATCCCCAGCGTCCACCAGGCGATCGGGGTGTGAATCGGCGTGAAGCCGGCCGTCGACAGCTTGAAGCGGTCGACGATGTAGAACGACGCCAGGATCATGTTCAGCGGCGCGACCGGGAACCAGCCCAGCCAGTAGGCCCAGGCCGTGAAGCCGTTGATGTGCTCGGCCGTGCGCGGCCAGCGGTCCTTGTAGGCGGGGTAGGCGTAGGAGGGCAGGCCGCCGGAGCGGTCGGGCATCATCGCCGAGAGCTCCGCGAGCAGCAGGCAGACGATGTAGCCGCTGATCGTGATCACGACGATCACCGGTACCGACGCGGCTCCCAGCTCGGTGACCATCACCGGCGCGATGCCGGTGACCAGGATCGTTCCGGCGAGGCCGATCACGAACGCGCCCCACCAGTTGGTGGTCTTCGGCAGTCCGGCAGACTCGTAGACGAGTTCGTCGTGCTCGGGGGCCTCGGCCATTGTCCCTCCAGATACCGTTGTGCTGAGCAGCACTAGGCTGACATGTCGCCGTAGCGCGTCCCAGACGCGATGCGAACACAATTGCGGGCTTCGACATGGAGAACCTGGACACACTCCTGGCGCGTCACCCGCCGTTCGACGGAGTCGACCCCGACGAGCTGCGAGGGGCGCTTGCCGACGCCCAGGAGCGGGCCTATCGGGCCGGCGATGTCGTGCTCGTCGAGGACGGCCCGCCGGCCTCCGGGCTCTGGGTGGTCCTGACCGGATCGATGGAGATCGTGCACGACGGGGAGGTGATCCAGGTGCTCGAGCCGGGGGAGTGCTTCGGCCATCCCTCGCTGCTGACGGGAATGGCACCGGCATTCACGGTCCGCGCGCGCGAGGCCTCGCGTTGCCTGCTGCTGAGCACCGATGGATCGCGGCGCGTGCTCGGAACGGTGGCCGGCGCCAAGTACGTCGCGGCGTCGATGCGAAAGCGCCTGACCGGCGCCGGACACACCGTCCATGCGCTGCGCGATGTCGGCACCACGCCGGTGTCGGTGATCATGCGCCCGGCCACGTTCTGCGAACCCGAGGAGCCGCTTCGGGAGGCGGCCAGGCGCCTGGGCCGCGATGCCACCTCGGCGCTGCTGGTGCGGCTGGGCCCGGCGCGGCTCGGGATTGTGACCGACGCCGACGTTCGCGCCGGCGTCGCCGACGACACGATCTCGTTCGACACGCCGGTGCGCACGATCGCACGCGCGCCTGTCCCGACCGTGCCGGCGTCGCAGCTGGCGGTCGAAGCCGTGGTCGACATGCTCGCCGCCGGCGCCGAGCACCTCGTCGTGGTCGACGCCGACCAGGTCTGCGGCGTGCTCTCGGCCTCGGACCTGCTCGGCCTCGACGCGACCAGCCCGATCGGCCTGCGGCACACGATCCTGGGGGCGCCCGACGAGGAGGCGCTGGTCCGTGCCGCCGGGCAGCTGCCGAGGCTGTTCGTCGCGCTGGAGCGGGCGGGGGTGCCGCCGCGCGAGCTCGGGCGCGTCCTCAGCCTCCAGCACGACGCGATCACGGGGCGGCTGATCGACTTCTCGATCAGGCGCCGGTCGCCGGCGCCGGTGGCGTGGGCGTGGCTCGATCTCGGCAGCGCCGCCCGGCGGGAGTTCACGCTGGCCTCCGATCAGGACAACGCGCTGGCCTACGCCACCCCCGACGCGACCCAGGACGGGGGCGAGGTGGATGCCTACTTCGGGCGCCTTGGCGCCGACGTCAACGATGGCCTGGTTCGCTGCGGGATCGGGCTGGACAACAACGGCGTGCTCGCGGGCAGGCTTCTCTGGCGGATGTCCCAGGACGGGTGGCTGCGGACCTTCGAGGAGTGCCTGCGAGAACCCGACGAGTCGCATCTGATCCGCGCCACGGTCGCGTTCGACTTCCGGCCCAGCGCGGGCGGCCTCGCGCTCGTCCCGGAGCTGATCGAGTACATTCGCGACGCCCGGCGCCATCCGCAGTTCATGCGCCTGATGGCGAGGACCGCCAACGGATACCCGCTCCCGCTGGGCTTTCGCGGTCAGCTCGCAACCGGCCGCGACGGCGATCCTCCAGGGCGGCTCGACCTCAAGCGCGGGGCGATCATCCCGGTCGTCAACCTGGTGCGCTTTCACGCCCTCGCCAACGGCGTCACGATCTCGCCGACGCTCGACAGAATCGAAGCGGTCGCGAACGTCGGAGGGCTGGAGCGCGAGGCCGCCGATGAGCTCGAGGAGGCCTTCGTGGTGATCACCCGGCTGCGCTTCGAGCACCACGCCGCTCAGATCGAGGCCGGGTCCTCGCCCGACAACCTGATCGAGCCCGAGACGCTGGCGCCGATCGGGCGAGCCGACCTGCGCGAAGCCCTGCACGTGGTGCGCCGGGCTCAGAAGCGGCTCGGCGCGTGGACGCCGGCGAGCCGCTGAAACGTCAGCGAGGCGAGGCGCCACCCAGCTTGCGAGACCTCATCAAAGCGGCCGCGCTGTAGCGCCAGTCACCACATTTGCGCCCGAAAGTGTGCCCCTGAGGGCCATTGGAGCGCTTTGTACAAATGTCTAATGTGCCCCCGCATGTGCGGTATAGCTGGGCTTTTCACAAAGTCGCCGGGATTGCGCGAGCAGCTCGGAGCGCACCTCTCAGAGATGCTCGAGCAGCTCTCAGACCGCGGTCCCGACAGCGCCGGCGCCGCCTTCTACCGCGGCCCGGCGCCGCTCGGCTCCTGCAAGGTGTCGCTTCACAGCGCCGCGGCCGACCCGCATTGGGAGCACCTTGCGGGCGAGCTCGAAGAGGCGTTCGGCGGCGCCAGTTTCCCGAACGTGCGCGCCACGCACTGCACGCTGGTGATCGACGCCGAGGCCCACGATGCCCAGGAGTGGCTCGCCCGCCACCACCCCGAGCTGACGCTGATGAGCGCCGGCGAGACGATCGAGATCTATAAGGAGGCCGGCCCCCCGACGGAGTTTGTGCGCCGCTTCGCGCTGCACGAGATCGCCGGCAGTCACGCGCTCGGACACACCCGGATGGCCACCGAGAGCCGCGTCACCACCGAGCACTCGCACCCGTTCTCGACCGGGCTGGACCTGTGCCTGGTCCACAACGGCTCGCTGTCCAACCACAACCGGCTGCGCCGCACGCTCGCGCGCGAGGGGATCAGGTTTCAGACCGACAACGACAGCGAGGTCGCGGCCGGCTACCTGACCTGGCGGCTGCGCGAGGGAGCGACGCTCGAGCAGGCCCTGGAGGGGTGTCTCGAGGATCTCGACGGCTTCTACACGTTCGCGGTCGGCACCGCCACCGGCTTCGCCGTGCTGCGCGATCCGATCGCCTGCAAGCCGGCCGTGATGGCCGAGACCGACGAGTGGGTCGCGATGGCCTCTGAGTACCGCGCGATCGCGGTGCTCCCCGGCGCCGAGGACGCGGTCACGTGGGAGCCGGCCCCTGGCCGCGTCTACAGCTGGGGCCTGGCAGCGGTCGCGTGATGGCGGCCCTGGACGTCAGCCCGGGAGCGTGATGGCGGCCGTGGATGTCAGCCCGGGAGCGTGATGGCGGCCACGGAAGTCACCCAGGACGCTGTCCTGTCGTTCGATCTGGCGACCGACAGCGTTCGCGAGCTCAACCAGCGACTGCACGAGACCGACCACGCCCGTCCCGGCGGGCGCGTGCTCGTGCGCAACCCCGGAGGCAGGCACGCGATCGCGGTCGGGCTCGACGCGCCCTACGAGGTCGAGATCGACGGTCACGTCGGCTACTACTGCGCCGGCATGAACAAGCTCGCCGCGGTCCGCGTACGCGGCAACTGCGGCGTGGGGGTCGCCGAGAACATGATGTCGGGCGAGGTGATCGTCGAGGGCAGCGCTTCGCAATCTGCAGGAGCGACCGCGCGTGGTGGGCTGCTGGTGATCCGCGGCGACGCGTCCGCGCGGTGCGGGATCTCGCTCAAGGGCGCCGACATCGTCGTGCATGGCTCGGTCGGCCACATGTGCGCGTTCATGGCCCAGACCGGGTGCGTGGTCGTGTGCGGCGACGCCGGCGACGCGCTCGGCGACTCGCTGTATGAGGCGCGGCTGTACGTGCACGGCGCGGTCGGTGGACTGGGCGCCGACTGCATCGAGAAGGAGATGCGCGAGGAGCACCGGGCGCAGGTTGGACGGCTGCTCGAGCGCGCTGGGATCGACGACGTCGAGGCGCCCGAGTTCAGGCGCTACGGCTCGGCGCGACGGCTCTACAACTTCGACGTCTCCAACGTGGGGAGCTACTGATGGCAGCGCCGGTTCAGGACGGCTGGCACCCCGGGCTGCGCGAATCGGCGACGTTCGATCGCGACGCGATCGCCGAGATCCAGCGCGCGGCGCGCGAGGGCCTGTACGCGATCAAGGGATTCGGCGCCAAGCGCCGAGTGCCCCACTTCGACGACCTGCTGTTCCTGGGAGCGAGCGTCTCGCGCTACCCGCTGGAGGGCTACCGGGAGCGCTGCGCGACCGACGTGGTGATCGGGACGAGGTTCGCGCGCGAGCCGCTGCACCTCGACATTCCGATCACGATCGCCGGCATGAGCTTCGGCGCGCTCTCGGCCCAGGCAAAGGAGGCGCTCGGTCGCGGAGCGACCGAGGCGGGAACGAGCACGACGACCGGCGACGGCGGGATGACGCCCGAGGAGCGCAAGCACTCGCGACTGCTCGTCTACCAGGTGCTGCCGTCGCGATACGGGATGAACCCCGACGATCTGCGCCGCGCCGACGCGATCGAGGTCGTGATCGGCCAGGGCGCCAAGCCGGGCGGCGGCGGCATGCTGCTCGGGCACAAGATCTCCGACCGGGTCGCGCAGATGCGCGACCTGCCGCAAGGGATCGACCAGCGCAGCGCCTGCCGTCACCCCGACTGGACCGGGCCCGACGACCTCGAGATCAAGATCGAGGAGCTGCGCGAGATCACCGACTGGCGGATCCCGATCTACGCCAAGGTGGGGGCCTCGCGCACCTACTACGACGTCGCGCTCGCGGTCAAGGCCGGCGCCGACGCGATCGTGCTCGACGGCATGCAGGGCGGCACCGCCGCCACCCAGGAGGTGTTCATCGAGCACGTGGGGATCCCGATCCTGGCGGCGATCCCGCAGGCGGTGGAGTCGCTGGCCGAGCTGGGCATGCACCGAGAGGTACAGCTGATCGTGTCCGGGGGAATCCGCACCGGCGCCGACGTCGCAAAGGCGCTTGCGCTCGGCGCCGATGCGGTCTCGATCGGTGTCGCCGCGCTGATCGCGCTGGGCGACAACGCCCCCGAGCACGACGAGGGCTACCGCGCGATCGGGTCCGCGGCCGGGTACTACGACGACTACCAGGCCGGTCTCGATCCCGCCGGCATCTCGACCCAGGATCCGGAGCTGGCGTCGCGCCTTGACCCCGTGGTGGGGGGCCGGCGGCTGGCCAACTACCTGCGGACGCTGACGCTCGAGGCCCAGACCCTGGCCCGCGCGTGCGGCAAGTCCCATGTCCACAACCTCGAGCCCGAGGACCTGGTGGCGCTCACGATCGAGGCGGCCGCGATGGCGCGCGTGCCGCTGGCCGGTACGAGCTGGATACCGGGTACGATCAGGGCGTCATGACTTATGTGATCGCCGAGCCATGCATCGACCTGAAGGATCTCTCCTGCGTGGAGGTCTGTCCGGTTGATTGCATCCACCCAACCGAAGACGAAGCCGGCTTTGCCGACGTGAACCAGTTGTTCATCGATCCCGAGGAGTGCATCGACTGCGACGCCTGCGTCGAGGCGTGCCCGGTCGATGCGATCTTCGCCGAGGACCAGCTTCCCGACGAGTGGAAGCACTTCACGAAGATCAACGCTGACTACTTCGCCGCAGGTTCCTGACGGCGGCCCGGGGCGGAGCCCGGGGGGACGGGGAGCAGATGTCGAGCGGCGGCGGGTAGGGTCCGGGCATGAACTACCGAACGCTGGGAACCACCGGAGTCAAAGTCAGTCCTCTGTGCCTCGGCGCGATGATGTTCGGCGCCTGGGGCAACCGCGATCACGACGAAGGCATCGCGATCATCCACCGCGCGCTCGACGCGGGCGTGAACTTCATCGACACCGCCGACGTGTACTCGCGAGGCGAGTCCGAGGAGATCGTCGGCAAGGCGCTCGCCGGCGGCCGGCGCGACAACGTGGTGCTCGCCACCAAGGTGCACGGAAACATGGGCGAGGACCCCAACGAGTTCGGAAACACGCGCCGCTGGATCATCCGCGAGGCCGACAACAGCCTCCGGCGCCTGCGCACCGACTGGATCGACCTCTACCAGATCCACCGGCCCGAGGCCGACACCGACATCGACGAGACGCTCGGCGCGCTGACCGACCTGGTCCGCGCGGGCAAGGTCCGCTACCTCGGCTCCTCCACCTTCCCGGCAAGCCAGATCGTCGAGGCCCAGTGGGTGGCGCGGGACCGCGGACGCGAGCGCTTCGTCTGCGAGCAGCCTCCGTACTCGATCCTGGTTCGCGCGATCGAGAACGATGTGCTGCCCACCTGCCGCCGCCACGGGATGGGCGTGATCCCATGGAGCCCGCTCGCCGGCGGTTGGCTTACCGGCCGCTATCGCCTGGGGCAGGAGGTCCCCACCTCGCACCGCGCCGAGCGGATCCCGAGTCGCTACGACATGTCGCTGCCGGGCAACCAGCGGAAGCTCGAGGCCGCCGACGCCCTCGCCGGCGTCGCCGAGGAGGCGGGGATCACGATGATCGAGATGGCGCTCGCGTTCGTGATCCGCCATCCCGCCGTCACGGCGGCGATCATCGGCCCGCGCACGATGGAGCAGCTCGAGTCCCAGCTCACCGCCGCCGACGTCGACTTGTCCGACGAGGTGCTCGACCGCGTCGATGAGATCGTCCCGCCCGGCGTGAACCTCAACCCGGCCGACGGCGGCTGGGGGAACCCGGCGCTGGAGCCGGCGGCGCGCCGGCGGTAGGGCCGCTTGCGGCCGCGGGGCTTTGCTGCCCGAGGTCGCGCCCACGGTCCCTTGCGGCCGCGGGCCTTGCTGCCCGAGCGCCTTCCGATCCGGCCCTCGGACCCTCGCGGCCGCGGGGCCTTGCTGCCCGAGCGCCTTCCGATCCGGCCCTCGAACCCTTGCGGCCGCGGGGCCTTGCTGCCCGAGCGCCGTGCGACCACGGCCATCGGACCCTTGCGGCCGCGGGTCGCAGCCTAAAGACCATGCAGAACGCGACACTCGCCGGCTCGGAGCCGAGCCCTGTCGAGTGATGCACGTGAGGCATGCATTGTTCGACAGCGTTCCGCGTTCCCGGCGCGACTGTCGCAATATGCAGGTCGGAAGCGGGGGCCGGCCCAGACCCTCTGGCCAATCCGCGGGGTTCGGCCCAGACCCTCCGGCCAACCCCGCGGGGTTCGGCCCAGACCCTCCAGCCAACCCCGCGGGTGGCCCGCGATCACAGACTCGCCGCGTTCGTCGCCGGCTTCTCGTCCGCCCGCGCCGCTTTCCCCACCACCGTGCGCAAACTCGTTCAAAACCTCTGCAAGAGGGACGTCATTTGTCACAGGGTTGAACGTTGTTTGTTTAGGAAGATGTAGGGCGACAAGGAACTGTCCGGGGCGAGGTTCATTCTGTGGGTTCGCCCCAAGAGGGGGTAAGTCAGATGTTGAACCCGAACCCAACCGGGACCACCACGACTCCAGAGTTTCTCTCGGATCTCGTGTACGAGCTGCTCGACGCTCATTGCGACACGATCTGCCTCGCCGGGGATGCGGACGAGAGCGACGTGTGGGCCGCGCACCTGGACTACCTGCGCGACCTCCAGCGAGTGGGACGCGAGGCGCTGGCCCGGCTACCGGCCGCCGCCGCGGCCTAACTCGCCACCGGCGTCCACCGTGGCCTGACTGAGGCGGCACGTCCGATGGCCACCGGCGCCATCTACACGGTCGGGCACTCGACCAGGTCGCTCGAGGAGCTCGTCGCAATCCTCCAATCCGCCGGCGTGCAGCAGCTGGTCGACGTCCGCAGCGCCCCGCGCTCGCGGCGACACCCACAGTTCGAGCGCGATGCGCTGGCCGTCTCGCTTCCGGACAACTCGATCGGCTATCGCCACGAGCCGGCGCTCGGGGGCTTTCGCCGGCCGCGCCCCGAGTCACCCAACGGCGGCTGGGAGCACCCGGCATTCCGGGGATACGCCGACTACACGGCCAGCGACGAATTCGAGGCCGCGCTCGATCGTCTCCAACAGGGTGCCCGCGACCGTCCCACGACCGTGATGTGCGCCGAGGCACAGTGGTGGCGCTGCCACCGGCGGCTGATCGCCGACGCGCTCGTCGTGCGCGGCTGGACGGTGTTGCACCTCGGGGTGCGAGCCGAACCCGTGGCGCATGAGCTGACGTCGTTCGCGGTCCAAGGTGCCCACTACACGCTCACATACCCGCCGGCCCAGGCCAAGCTGTGGCGGTGATCGGCGCTCAGCGATCGCCGAGATGCTTGACGAGCCGAAGCGGACGCTGGGAGAACCCGGACGCGAGGTACAGCCCGAGCGCAGCGGTCCGGTCAGGGCGCGTCGTCACCTCCAGCCGTGAGCACGCCCGCTCGCAAGCGAGCGACGCAACTGCCGCCAGCAGGGCCCGCGCGCCAGGATCTCCGCGACCAGCGAGCTCTTCGCCTCGGCGTAGCGGTTCATGTCGCTCCAGTCGCGCTGCGCCAGCGTGCGTTTGAGCTGCTCGTAGCGCTCCCGGTCCTCGGGCGAGGCGCGGAGGCGGTCGCGGAACGCCAGATGGCGATCGACCTCGGGATCTCGAACATCCCACACGTGCACGTGGACGTCGCGCTCGGGCGTCCGGAACATCCGATGCTCGGGCTCTCTGACTCTGAGCCCGTACCGGCGCCGATGAGCGGGGGCTCGAACACGGACGCGTCGTAGACATCGCCGACGGCCACGAGCACGTCGACGATCGGCTTCGCCGCCAGACCCGGGACAGCGGTCGAACCGATGTGCTCGATTCGGCGGGCCACGTCGCCGAGCGCAGCACCAATGCGCGCCCGCTCGAGCTCGAACCGCCGGCGCCAATCCGGGTCGTAATCGGCGATCACGATCTCGCCTGGCTCGCGACCCCCGATCAGCACATCGTCGACGTGGACCTCGAGCTCTCGTTCTTCCACATCGGGCAACGGCTGCTGGAACGCAGGGCGCGGCGCGGCCTCGACGAGGCGCTTCAGATCGCGCGCGATGCGCATGCGCCGCTGACCACGGACCTGCCGGCGCGGCCCCAGGACCTGAGGGTGCGCCGGAATTGACGCCGGGGGGCGGGGCGCGGTGCCCCCTTGCTTTGACCAAACTCTTCATCTCCTCCTACATCCCTCCGACGCTCGACGAGGATCGTGGACCTCAGTCGAGCAAAGGAGGTGAACACGATGCGAAGACTCAAGCCACTACTGACAACTCTGGCCGTGACCGGCGCACTCGCCGCAGGCGGGGCCGCCATCGCCAACGCCGCGACGTCGACGACGCCCAGTAATACGGGCACCACCGGCAGCGGCACCACGACGACCACGCCTGCGCAGAGGGAGTCCCGAGGAACGCAACCTCGGGGCAATGCCGGATCGGCACCCTCGTCCGCGCGAAGCGGTTCACACAACTGTCCGAACATGTAGCGGCTCGCAACGAGCGGCCCGGCTGCCCACGCGGCCGGGCCGTGCGGTTGACCAGCCAGTAGGATCCCGGCGCGGCGCCCGCTTGCGCGGGCTTGACATCGGCGACCACATGAGGCTGGAGGTCCGGGGTGACATCGACCAGGAGCGATCTTGATCAGGTTCTCGTCGGCGAACGCGAGCACTGGCGCGACGGTCCCCCGCATGGCCTATTCCGCCGGCTGCGTGCAGAGTGCCCGGTCCACTGGACTTCACGGGTCAGCGAATACCCCAACGAGGACGGCTTCTGGTCGGTCACGCGTGCCGATGACGTCCACACGGTCAGCCGGGACTGGAAGACCTACTCGTCGGAGGTCGGCGGCGTCACGGCGGTCACCGAGGGCTTCCCGCTCGAGCTGCTGCGGGCGATGTTCATCGGTATGGACCCGCCCAAGCACGACCGGTTGAAGATGCTCTTCCAGGCCGGCTTCACCCCCAAGCGGATCGCCGCGCACGAGCCGGCGATCCGCAAGATCGTCTCCGACGTGCTCGACCGGCTCGAGGGACGGGAGACATGCGACCTCGTCGCTGACGTCGCCCAGCCGGTCGTGTCGCGCGTGATCGGCAGCTTCATGGGCATCCCCGAGGAGGATGACCTGATCTGGGCGGCGCTGATGAACTCGGCGCTCGGCGCCGGTGACCCCGACCTCAACCCCGGCGGGGTGGAGAGCGTCGCGACCAACGACATCCCCGAGATCTTCGAACGGTGCCGGCGGATGATCGCCGACCGGCGCGAGAATCCCACCGACGATCTCACCAGCGTCCTCGTACATGCCGAGGTCGACGGCCAGAAGCTCGAGGAGCACGAGATCGTGATGGGCTTCTTCCTGCTCGTCGCGGCCGGCAACGACAGCACCAAGGCCACCTATTGCAGCGGGATGCGGGCTCTGATGCAGCACCCCGACCAGCGGCGGTTGCTACTCGACGACCCCTCGCTGATCCCGAGCGCGGTCGAGGAGTCGTTGCGGATGTTCCCGGCGTTCTCGCACTTTCGCCGCACCGCCACGTGCGACGCCGAGCTTGCCGGCCAGCCGATCCGCAAGGGCGACAAGGTCGTGATGTGGTACGCGTCGTCCAACCGCGACGAAACGCGCTACGAGGACCCCGACCGCTTCGAGGTGACCCGCAATCCCGATCACCAGGCGTTTGGCGCCGGGGGACGGCATTTCTGCCTCGGGACCGCCCTCGCCCGGCTCGAGCTGAACGTCCTGCTCGAGGAGACGCTCCGGCGCTATCCCGGGATGGAGCTCGCCGGCAAGCCGACGATGGCCGAGTCGGCATTCATCAACCAGCCGAAGACCTTGCCGGTGCGGCTGGCGCCGGCGGGCTGAGCTCCCGCGGCGCTGCCGACTGGTCGGCGTGCGCTCTGCGGTCTGTCGCGGTGGTGACCGGGCGGCCGACCTCGACGCCGAGCTGCCGGCCGCTGCGGTCGGTCACCGAGCTCCGCGCCGCCGAGCTGCCGGCCGCTGCGGTCGGTCACCGAGCTCCGCGGCACCGGCGCGGCCGCGAGCGCGGCGGGTTCGCGAGCGGCGCGGAAGGCCCTGGGTCCGCGGCGGGTTCGCGAGCGGCGCGGAGGGCCCTGGGTCCGCGGCGGGTTCGCGGCCGGCCTGGGGGCCCCAAAAACGTCCCAATGGAGGCGCCTGAGACGTCGCGTGGGATCTTTCCGTCCTGGTGCAACGGGAACGTCCCACGGGTCCTTCAGACGGGCTCGACTGGGATGTCATTGCGATGCCCAGGCCCCTCAGCCGCGGCTGATCGCGGGCCCAGGGGGCGCAGGACCCGGTTTCCGCACAGGATCCGGGTTCCGCACAGGATCCGGGTTCCGCACAGGACCCGGGTTCCGCACAGGACCCGGTTTCCGCACAGGACCCGGTTTCCGCACAGGCCCGACACGCCGGTGCGGCGCCCACGGTCTCGGGGCCGAGCACTACCTCCTCCGCGCTCCTCGGCCGCCTCGGCGATGCGCCGGGCGGCTACACTTGAGGACACAATATTTTGCGCCGCGAACGATTGTCCTGTACAATCGTCACTGTGCAACCAATCTCGAACAAGAAGACGGTCGCACGGTCGCCGGTCAAGTCCGAGACCGGCAGCAGCGCCGCGAGCGATGCCCATCGCCTGCGCAACGGCCTGATCTGGACGGTGGCGCTGGCCGCGATGCTGCTGGCCATCGCGCTCGCGGTGCCGGATCTGCGTGACGTGCTTGAGCGCGTCGGCCACGCCGCTCCGGGCTGGCTGGTCGTGGCCGTGTCGCTCGAGATCGCGTCCTGCCTCGGCTACGTCGCGGTGGTGCGGCTGGTCCTTCGCGACGGCCCGGCCCGCGACGTGCGGCGCCTGGCGTGGGCGGAGATGGCGTTCGGCGCGGTCGTCCCTGTCGGCGGCGCCGGCGGTCTTGTCGTGGGGGCATGGGCGATGCGCGCCTGGGGCATCTCGTGGTCGCGGATCGCCAACCGCTCGGCCGTGATCTTCCTGCTGACGAGCGCCGTCAACGGCACCGTGCTGGTGCTCACGGGACTCGGCGTGTGGGCCGGGATCGGCAGCCCCCGCACCGGCCTCGTCTACGGCCTGGTCCCCGCACTCGGTGCCGCCCTCGGAATGGGCTTCTTCGTCGCGCTTCCGTATCTGGCGGTCAGGCTCGGTCCCGATCCGGGCGCCGTCGGCTCGCTGGTGCGCCGCGTCGGGTCGTGGGTCCGCGACACCGAGGGCGCCGCGTTCCAGCGCAACTGGCGGGTGCTCGGGTCGATCAGCTATCTCCTGTTCGACATGGGTGTCCTGTGGGCCTGCCTGCGGGCCGTCGGCAGCACGCCGCCGCTGCTCGCGCTGATCGTCGGCTACCAGGTTGGCTACCTCGCAAACCTGATTCCGATCCCCGGCGGGATCGGCGTGCTCGAGGGCGGCCTGCTCGGCGCCCTCCTGCTGTACGGACTGCCGGCGGTGCCGACCGCAGCCGCCGTCGTCTTGTACCACGCCGTGGCCCTGTGGGTGCCGACGCTCGGCGGGACGGCCGGCTTCATGCGCCTGCGCAAAACCGTGTCGGCGCGCAGCGCCGAGGTAACCGCGATCGCTCCCGAGCACTCACCACGGCCGGCCGCGGCGGCGCCTCGCGAGCTCGCCGCCTGACGCGCCTGGAGGCGCCGATCACCGCGTTCACGACGCGCCGGCCGGCGGGGCTCTCCGGCAGCGGCGTTGCGCCGCAAACCCTCGGGCGCCCCCCCGCTCAGACGCGGTTCACACGAGGGCAACGTCCAGGCTGCCGCGTCGGCATATAACCACGCGCAACCCAACAAGGAGTTGCATTTACATGAGTGGACGTTTCAGGCAGGGGGCGTTCGCCGCGATCGCCGCCGGCGCCCTTGCCGTTGGCCTTCCGGCAGCCGCTGCCTCCGGGCACGATCATCACGGTGACGGCGGTCGCGATCATCACCGGCAGGCGATCACGCACGTGCTGCTGATCTCGGTTGACGGGCTACACCAGTCCGACCTCGAGTGGTACGTCGCCGACCACCCCGACTCCGAGCTTGCGAAGCTCACCGGCGGCGGCGCCGAGTACACATCGGCCCACACCCCGGTCCCGTCCGACTCGGACCCGGGCATGACCGCGCAGATGACCGGCGGCAACCCGCGCTCCACCGGCGTCTACTACGACGTGGCCTACAACCACGCGCTGCTCGAGGCCGGTACGACGTCGTGCCACGGCCAGCCGACCGGCGCCGACGTCGTCTACGACTCCCCGGACGACCTCGACGTGACCAGGCTCGATGCCGGCCAGGGCCTCTCGGGCCTGCCGGACAGCATCCTCGGGATGACTGGCAACCCGATAAAGCCGCCGACGCTGCTGCTCAACCCCGCCACGTTCCCGGTCGATCCGGCCACCTGCAAGCCGATCTACCCGCACGCGTACCTGAAGATCAACACGATCATGAACGTCATCCACGATGCCGGCATGCGGACCGCATGGTCCGACAAGCACGCCGTGTATGAGTCCTTCAACGGGCCGTCCGGGAACGGCATGGACGACTTCTTCGCGCCCGAGATCGACTCCAACGCGCTCCATCACGACGGGACCCCGTACCCGGGCCCGCGCATGCGGCCGACGCGAGCGTGAACACGGCGAGGCCGGCGAGGAAGCCGCGCTTGCGGCCCGACCGGTCCGCCCACCGCCCCGCTGGCACGAGCAAGGCGGCGAACACGATCCCGTAGGCGTTGAGCACCCAGGACAGCGAGGCCAGGCTCGTCCCATCGAAGTCTCGGCGGATGGCCGGGAAGGCGATGTTGACGATGAACAGGTCCAGCGAGGCCATGAACACCCCGACCGAGACCGTCAGCGTGACCTTGGCGCGGCGTGACATCACGGCTCTCCTCTCGGCGGCTCTAGTTGCATCACGCAACGCACTATCCCGCTCGAGTTGCATCATGCAACCCCAGCGCTACAATAGGGACGTGCTCCGCTCAGACTACGATGACCAGAACTGCTCGATCGCCCGCAGCCTCGAGCTCGTCGGTGAGCGCTGGACGCTGCTGATCATCCGGGAGGCATTCCTCGGAACGCGCCGGTTCGACGATTTCCAAAGCAAGCTCGGGATCGCCCGCAACGTCCTGCAGGTGCGACTACAGCGGCTGACCGATGCCGAGATCATGCGCCGCGTCGTCTATCGGGAGCGCCCACTGCGCTACGAGTACCGGCTGACCAGCAAGGGCGTCGACCTGTGGCCCGTGATTGTCGCGCTACTGAAGTGGGGCGATCGCCATGCCGCGCCCGGTGGCCCGCCCGTCGTGCTCCGGCA
This sequence comes from uncultured Solirubrobacterales bacterium, assembly GCA_963723675.1. GTDB lineage: Bacteria > Actinomycetota > Thermoleophilia > Solirubrobacterales > Solirubrobacteraceae > Palsa-465. The sequence continues at coordinate 213,497 of CAVRRW010000007.1, forward strand.
CCAGGGCTGCGGCGGCGAGGTCGACGACCGGCGGCGCTGCATGCGCTGCGGCGTGGATCTCGAGGCCTGGGATGTGATCGGCGTCAGGGGCCCCGGCGCGACCGCCAACTCGTCGCTGCCCGAGCCTGCCGCCGCCGGCGCTTAGCCGCGAACGCCGGCGCCGAACCCGCGAGCCCCCGGCCCAACCGCGACCCCTCGTTCCAGGGGCGATCGGTCGCGCTCAGCGGTTAGCCGAGCTCTACGCCGAAGGAGCGCCGCAGACCGTCGGTGCCGTCCGCGGTGATCTGGACCGCGCGGCCGTGTGGCGCCCGCCGCAACCAGCCAACCTCGAACATCCGCTCAGACAGCGCCGCTCCGAGCGAGCCGGCGAGGTGGTGGCGCTGCTCGCTCCAGTCGACGCAGTAGCGGATCAACGGTCGCCGGCGCGGCAGCGCATCGAAGTCGATCCCGAACGTGGTGAGGTGCTCGACGCCGCGCGCCGTCATCCGGTAGTCGAAGTCGAATCCCGGCGCCGCCAAACGGTCCCCGTTGGCGGCCTCCGGATCGAACGTGCCCTCGCCTCCGGTCAGCAGCCCGCGCTCGAGCATCGCAGCCATCAGCTCGGTTCCGAGAACTCCCGCCAGATGGTCGTAGCAGGTGCGCGCGAAGCGGACGGCCTGAGCACGGGTCCCCTGCCGGAGCGACCGCACCGGTGCGGGCGGCGATAACCGCGCCAGTGCCTCGAGCAGATCCGCCACATCGGGACCGGCGATCCGAAAGTAGCGATGGCGGCCGTGGCGCTCGACGGTCAGCAGGCCGCCCTTGACGAGCTTTCCGAGATGCGCGCTGGTGGTAGAGGCGGCCACGCCGGCCTCGTCGGCGAGCACCGTGGCCGGTAGCGCGCGACCGTCTCCGAGCGCCATCAGCACCCGCGCACGAGCCGGGTCCGCGACCAGCGCGCCAACGCGGGCGATGTCGGCGTCTCCGTGCATGGGCACAGGATAGCTCCGGGACAATTCGTTTGCGGACGAAGCGTTCTGGGGCAACACTGAAGGGCATGCGCAGACACCTGCCATTGCTTGCCATCTGCCTCGGCTATTTCATGGTGATCCTCGACGCGACGATCGTGAACGTCGCGCTGCCCTCGATCGGCCGTGAGCTCGGCGGCGGCGTCACCGGCCTGCAGTGGGTCGTCGACGCCTACACCGTCGTGTTCGCGGGCCTGCTGCTGTCGGCGGGCTCGATCGGCGATCGTCTCGGCGCTCGGCGCGTGCTCGACGCCGGTCTGGGGCTGTTCACGGCCGCCTCGCTCGCCTGCGCGCTGGCCCCGTCGGTGCCGGTGCTGGTGGGCGCGCGGGCGGTGCAGGGATTGGGAGCCGCGCTGCTGGTGCCGAGCTCGCTGGCGCTGCTGCGGGCCGCATACCGAGACCCCGCCGAGCGGGCCCGAGCTGTCGGCGCCTGGGGTGCGGTCGCCGGCGTCGGCGCGGCGTCGGGGCCGGTGCTCGGCGGGCTGCTTGTGGCGCTGGCCAGCTGGCGCGCGGTGTTCATCGTCAACGTCCCGGTCGGGCTGGTCGCGATGCGCCTGAGCCGACGCCACCTGCCGCCCGCCGGCGAGCGCTCGAACGCCGGCTTTGACCCGCCCGGCCAGGTGCTCGGCGTGCTGACGCTGACGTTGCTCACACTCGGGCTGATCGAGGGCGGCTCGGCCGGGTGGGGCTCGCCGCTGTCGCTGGTCGGGCTGATCGGATTCGTGTCGGCGCTCGTCGCGTTCGTTGCGGTCGAGCGCCGAGTCCGCGAGCCGATGCTGCCGCTGTCGCTGTTTGGAAACCGGACGTTCTCGGGCGCGAGCTTCGTGGGTCTGGCGATCAATCTCGGCTTCTACGGTCAGCTGTTCGCGATGAGCCTCTACTTCCAGCGCGTTCGTGGCTTCTCGGCGCTCCAGACCGGTCTGGCGCTGCTGCCCGAAGGCGTGTTCGTGGCGATCGCGTCGCTGTTGTCCGGCCGGGTCACGAGCAGGACCGGCCCCCGGTTGCCGATGCTCGCGGGCCTGGTCTGCGGCGCCGCCGGGTTCGCGGGTCTGATCGCCGCCGGTCGGTCCACCGCCTACCCGCTGCTCGTGCCGGCGCTGGTCGCGGCGGGCTTCGGGATGGCGTTCACGATGCCGGCGGCGACGGCGGCGACGATCGAGTCGGCGCCCGCCGAGCGCGTCGGAATCGCCTCGGGCGTTCTCAACGCCGCCCGGCAGGCCGGCGGCGCGATCGGCGTTGCGCTGCTCGGCACGCTGCTGGCGAGCGCCTCGTTCGTGTCCGGTCTGCACGCCGCGATGGGTGTCTCCGCAGGCTCGTTCCTGATCGGGGCGGCGGTCACCGCTCTCGCCGTTGATAGGGAACGCGATCAGGGCCGAGCGCAGGTGGCCTTCGCCCCGTGTTCCAGGCCCGCAGGCCAGCGGGCTGGCCCGGTCAGGCGACATCGCGCGGGACGCTGAAGCCGGACGGGTCTGGCTGTGTATCGACCCGGGATCGCTCCTCCGTATCGGACGGTTTTCCGGGTGGGGTGGCCGCGCTGCTACATTTGACGAGAAAGCGGTTGTCCGCTTGTCCGGCGTTTACGCTGCGGGGCGCGAGCGGCGGGGGTTTGGGGCTGCAGGGATGCACCCCGTTGGGACGCAGCACGATGAGGTCGCCAAATCTTGCAATCTGCAGGCGCCGGCAGCCGCTCGTTCACCGTCTCTGAGAGCACGTGCGGTAGCACCGCCGGTCAGCCACGGTCCGAGCGGAGAGTCGGAATCAGGGGTGGTTAGTCACTTGACACCTCGCGTCGCGAGCGACGGTCGTCAAGCCATTTTTTGACTATCGACGCGTTGGCGTCAGGGGGCTCATGAGTCGAGCTGCATTGGAGATCAATTTCTATGACCGCACGCGACATCGCAGCGGAGGCGCGAGCCTTCACGCCACCTGGTGACGGCGGCCGAGTCGAGGGGGAGCGCCGCCAGGTGACTGCGCTGTTCTGCGATCTCGTTGGTTCAACCGAGCTGTCGGCGCGCCTTGATCCAGAGGACATGCACGAGCTTCTAAGTGCATACCACCAAGCATGCGCGGCGGTCGTCGCGCGTTTTGACGGATACACCGCCCACTACCTTGGCGACGGCATTCTCGCGTTCTTCGGTTACCCCCGCGTGCACGAAGACGACCCGCATCGAGCCGTACACGCGGGGCTCGGCATCCTCGAGGCGATCGACGAGCTGAGTATGCAGCTCGGCCGGCGGCTCGACGCTCGACTTGCCGCGCGCGTAGGTATCCACACCGGTCTGGTCGTGGTCGGCGAAATGGGTTTGGACAACCTTCGTAACCTCGACATCGTCGGTCAGACGCCGAACATGGCGGCACGGCTGCAGGCGCTTGCCGAGCCCAACACGGTGATAGTCAGCGAAGTCACGCGGCGGTTGATCGGCGGTTTCTTCGACTCCTCGGAGCTGGGCTCACGCAGCATCAAAGGTCTGGAGCGGCCGGTCCCCGTGTATCGCGTTCATCACCAGAGCGCGGCCCGCAACCGGCTGGAGGCCGTCGGGCCGATTGGTCTGACGCCGCTCGTTGGCCGCGGGGTCGAGGTCAACGCACTCCTGGAGGCGTGGCGCCGAGTCCGCGCCGGTGCAGGTGGCGTGGTGTTGTTGCGGGGGGAGCCTGGGATCGGCAAGTCGCGGCTCGTCCGCGAATTGGCCAGGCACGTTGCCACCGAGCCGGACGCCTGGATGACTCCCTGCCAGTGTTCCCCTTACCGGCAGCACACCTCGATGTACCCGATCGGCGACGTGCTCGAGCGTGTTGCGATCGGATTCCACCCCAGCGACGGCGCCGAGACGAAGCTGCGGAAGATCGAAGGCTGGGCCGCCTCGCACGGTCTCGAGCCGTCGCCGGCTGTGCCGCTGATCGCGTCGCTGCTGTCGGTGCCGCTGGACGACCGCTACACGCCGCTAGGGCTCATGCCCGAACGGCAGAAGCAACTCCTGATCGAGACGATCGTCGGCACCCTTTGCACGATCGCGCGTCGGCAGCCGCTCCTGTTCATCGTCGAGGACCTGCACTGGACCGATCCGTCGACCGAGGAGTTCCTCGGTTCCTTGATCGAGCGGGCGGGCGGTCATCGGATCCTCGTGCTGCTCACGGCTCGCCTCGACTACAACGTGCCGTGGAGCGGTCTCGCGCTGGGCGAGATCAAACTGGAGCGTCTGGAAGCGGAGCTGGTGACAGAGCTCGCTCGGGAGGTCGCGGGGGGCAGGGAGTTCCCGAGCGAGGTCCGCGACCAGATCATCACGAAGGCCGACGGGGTGCCGCTGTTCGTCGAGGAGCTGACCAAGACCGTGCTCGAGTCCGGTCTTCTCGTGGAGACCGACTCCCGGTTCGTGCTCGTAGGCCCGCTTTCGGCGCTGGCCGTCCCGGTCAGTCTGGAAGGCTCGCTGCTCGCGCGGCTCGATCAGCTCCCGGCGGCGCGCGAGGTGGCCCAGATCGCGGCGGTGCTCGGACGGGACTTCTCCGAGGAGTTGATGCTGGCGCTGGTGACCGAGCTGGGAACCCACGACGACGAGACGCTGGAACGCTCGCTGAGGCAACTCGTCGACGCGGGGATCCTCCACGAGCAGTACAGCGCGAGCGGCACCGGATACATGTTCACGCACGCACTGATCCGGGATGCGGCCTACGAGTCGCTGCTAAAAAGCGGACGCCGGGCATACCACGAGCAGATCCTCCGGATCCTGACTACCCAGTTTCCCGAGACCTCGGACACTCAGCCCGAGCTGCTCGCGCACCATGCCAGCGAGGCCGGGCTGTACGACCGGGCGATCGTCTTGTGGCGCAGCGCGGCGCAGCGAGCAATCGAGCGCTCGGGGAACGCCGAGGCGATCGCCTACCTCAACACGGCGCTGGCCTTGCTCGACAAGATTCCGGACCACGCGAGGCGAACCGAGCATGAGCTCGAGGCTCGGGTCGCGCTCGGCGTACCCCTGATCGCGATGCGCGGATACGCCGCTCCCGATGTTGCGCATACCTACGCTCGGGCCCACGCGCTCAGTCGGGAGGTCGGGGAGACATCGCAGCTGCCGAACATCCTGTGGGGATTGTGGGTGTATTACGTCACAGGTGGCTCGCTCCGAGATGCGCTCGAAACCGCCGCGCAGTACGGGGCCCTTTCCGAGGCGCATCCCGACGACGACGGGTTGGCGGTCGAGACGTGCCAGTTGCACGGGGTTGCGCACTTCTACTACGGGGAGTTCGAAAAGGCCCTTTCGCACCTTGAACGAGGCCGCGAGATCTACAATCCGGCCACGCATCACGCTCACGTCTTCGCCCATGGCGGGGTGGACACGGGCGTCACGGTGATGATGCATGAGGCTCTGGCGCTCTGGGCGAGCGGCCGCCCCGACACGGCGCGCCGGCGAATGCGGGACGCACTCGCGCTAGCACGTCGCCTGTCGCATCCCTTCAGCCTCGCGATGGCCTACTGCTACGCCGCCTGGTTTCACACGCTGTGCCGCGACGACGCGAGCGCCCTAGCGGCAGCGAATACCGCGAGCAGGATCTCCGAGGAGTTCGGATTCCCGTTTTGGGCCTACACGGCCGGCGTGCTGCTTGGCAGCACGCTTGCGCGGCAGGGGCAACTGGAGGCCGGGATCGCACAGGCGACTCAAAACCTCGCCGCGTTCGACGCGACGGGAGGCCTGCTGGGCAGGTCCGCCCTGGAAGGGCTGCTGGCCGATGCCTACCTCGCGGCCGGATGCCCTGACGAGGGTCTGCTCGTCGTCGGCGAGGCGCTCAAGGGACTCTCCGGTCGCGAGGAGCGCTGGTGGGAGCCCGAGCTGCACCGCGTCCGCGGGGAGCTGCTTCGCCAGCAAGGCAGTGGCCCGGGTGGCGAGGTTGAAAGATGCTTTGAGCGCGCGCTCTCGATCGCCCGCGGGCAGCGCGCCGGCGCGTGGGAGCTGCGCAGTGCCGTCAGCCTCGCCCGACTCTGGCGCGACCGCGGGGACGTGAGACCGGCGCGAGCGCTGCTTGTAGAGATCGACGAACGGCTTACCGAAGGACGGGCGACGGACGATCGCCGCGCGGCGCGAACTCTACTCGGAGAGCTTGAGCCTTGAAATCCGCTTCGGGCGGTGCGTCATCATGGACGTAGATGAGCTCATTTCGAGAGTCCCACGGGATGCGCGCCGCCGGCGGCGACGGCGGCTCCGGACGCGGTCGTCCCGGTCCCGGCGAGCAGCCGCCGCTGCTCGATCCCGGGCGTAAGCGCGACACGCACCGCATCGTCGCGCTGTTCTCGCGCTACCGGCTGCGGCTGGCAGCTGTCATCGGGCTGATCATCTTCTCCTCTGGACTCGGAATCATCTCGCCGTTCCTGCTGCGCGCCGTGCTCGACACGGCGCTGCCGCAACGCGACGGGACGCTGCTGACCGAGCTCGTTCTGGGGATGATCGGGATCTCGGTCGCCACCGCGGCGATCACCGTCTGGCAGACCTACATCTCAAACGTGATCGGCCAGCGCGTGATGCACGACCTCCGCGCGGCGGTCTACCGGCACCTGCAGCGGATGTCGCTGGCGTTCTTCACGCGCACGCGTACCGGCGAGGTCCAGTCGCGGATCGCCAACGACATCGGCGGCATCGACAGCGTCGTGACCACGACCGCGACCTCGATTGCACAGAACGTGACGACCGTGGTCGCAACGCTCGTTGCGATGGTGCTGCTCGACTGGCGCCTGGCGGCGATCTCGCTCGTGTTCGTGCCCGCGTTCGTGCTGCTCACCCGGCGCGTCGGACAGATCCGCCGCCGGATCACCACCGAGCGCCAGCGCCGGCTGGCCGACCTGTCGGCGCTCGTGTCCGAGTCGCTGTCGGTGTCGGGGATCATGCTCGGCAAGACGATGGGCCGGGGCCGCGACCTGGCCGAGCGCTTTACCACCGACTCGCGCGACATCGCCGACATCGAGGTGCGCTCGCGGATGGCCGGCCGCTGGATGATGTCGACGATCCAGATGGTGTTCGCGATCCAGCCGGCGCTGGTGTACTGGATCGCGGGCCAGAGCTTCGTACACGGCGGACACGCGATCTCGATCGGGACCGTCGTCGCATTCACCCAGTTGCAGACGCGGCTGCTGTTCCCGATCCAGAGCCTGCTCTCGACCGGCGCCGACGTCGAGGCTTCGCTGGCCCTGTTCGATCGCATCTTCGAGTACCTCGACCTGCCGATCGACATCGTCGAGAAGCCCAATCCAGTGGCGCTGCGGCCCAACGAGGTCCTCGGTGAGGTCCGCTTCGAGGGGGTCTCGTTCAGGTACGCCGCCGGCCGAGACGGCCCCTGGACGCTCAACGACGTAGACCTTGTGGTGCCGGCGGGAACGCGCACCGCCGTGGTCGGCGAGACCGGAGCCGGAAAGACCACGCTGGGGTATCTGGTCGCGCGGCTGTACGAGCCTCAGCGAGGGCACGTCACGATCGACGGGGTCGATGTGCGCGACGCAAGCCTCGAGTCGCTTGCGGCGACCGTCGGAGTCGTCTCTCAGGAGACCTACCTGTTCCACGCCAGCGTGCGGGAGAATCTCCGCTTCGCGCTTCCCGAGGCGACCGACGAGGAGATCGATGAGGCCGTCCGGACGGCGCGGATCGCGGATCTGATCGCGTCGCTGCCAGACGGCTACGACACGGTCGTCGGCGAACGCGGCTATCGCTTCTCGGGAGGCGAGAAGCAGCGAATGGCGATCGCGCGGACGATCCTGCGCAATCCGCCGGTGCTGGTGCTCGACGAGGCCACCAGCTCACTGGACACTCAGACCGAGGCGGCGCTCCAGGCAGAGCTCGAGCGCCTGGCCGAGGGGCGGACCACGATCACCATCGCCCATCGCCTCTCGACCGTCCGACACGCCGATCAAATCGTCGTACTCGACCAGGGCAGGATCGCCGAGCGCGGGACCCACGAGGACCTGATGGAGCGCAATGAGCTCTACGCGGCGCTGGTCGCGCGAGATGTGACCGAGGAGTCGGTCGAGGGCTGAGACACCGGCGCCGCGGGGTCACGCGATCTCGACGTATTGCATGACGACCGGTCCCATCCGGATCACGTCGCCGTTCTGGATGTTGCCGGCAACGACGCGGCGGCCGTTGACGTATGTGCCGCCGGTGCTGCGGTTGTCGAGCACACGCGTGAACCGGCCATAGCGAACGATGATCGCGTGCGTCCGGGAGACCCGCTGATCCTCGAAGCGCAGGTCGGCGGTGAGCCCCCGGCCGAGGTGCGTGATCTTCGGCTCGAGCCGGATCAGCTTCGTCTCCTCGCCGTGCCGGAAGGCCAGGTAGCGTCCGCCGGGGGCGAGCCGGGCGAAAATCGCGCGGGCGCGAGCACGGTGATCGAGGAGGGCCAGCGAGTCGAGGATCACCTCGTCCGGGCCGGCCCCGAGGCGGGCGGTGAGCTGCTCGTGCGCCGGGAGCGTGGCCGCCGGTCTGAGAGGGGAGGTGGCGCGTGTGTCGTCATGAGAGAAGTCGATCACCGTCCGGAGAGCGCCAGCTGAAGGGTCTCTAAGAGGTGTCGAAGATCGCGTTAGTCTCCCCGCGGTGACCGAGGCTCCGACGCTCCAACTTGTGGGAGGCCCAACCGCGCTGATCTCCTACGGCGGCGTGCGCCTGCTGACCGACCCCACGTTCGATCCGCCCGGGGAGTACCCGCGGCCCGGCACGAACATCGTGCTGCGAAAGCTCGCCGGGCCGGCGCTGGCGCTCCAGGAGGTGCGGCCGGTCGACGTGGTGCTGCTCTCCCACGATCACCATTCCGACAACCTCGACCGGTCGGGGCGGAAGATGCTCCCCGGCGCCGGCCGCGTGCTGACCACCGGCGCCGGCGCGGAGCGGCTCGGGGGCAACGCCGTGGGGATGGAGCCGGGCGACGAGATCGAGGTCGGGGGCGACCGCGACGCCGCGGTCACCGTGACGGCGGTCCCCGCCGATCACGGGCCGCCCGAGGTGGCTCCCAAAAACGGTCCGGTGATCGGCTTCGTGCTGCGCGGCGAGGGGCTGCCGACGATGTACGTCAGCGGCGACAACGCGTCAGTCGACGTGGTCGCCAGGATCGTCGCCGAACATGGGCCGGTCGACGCCGCGGTGCTGTTCATCGGAGGCGCTCAGGTTCCCGAGGCCTGGGGCGAGGCGCACCTGACGCTGACCGCGCAGACCGCGGTGGAGGCGCCCCGTCTGCTCGGGGCGGCGCCGATCGCGCCGATCCACCAGGACGGCTGGGCGCACTTCAGCTGCGATGCCCGAGACGTGCAGCGCGCGTTTGCCGGCGCCGGGATGTCGGATCGCCTGCGGCCGGTGGCACCCGGTGAGCAGGTCACGCTCGGCTAGCGTCGTCGCCGGTTTCGGTAAACCAGCCGCGGCGCCGGAAATAGATCGCCAGCAGCACGCCGGATACGACCAGGCTCCCCACGCCGTAGATCAAGAACACCAACAGCGAGTCGATGTGGCCGGTCAGCCAGGCGAAGTTCATGCCGAAGAACCCGGTGATGAACGACAGTGGCAGGAACACGGTTGCGATCACGGTCAGCTGCCTGCTGGTCTCGTTCTGGCGGACCGCGATGTCGTTCTGTTGCAGCGAGATCACCGCGAGGTTGGCCTGCAACATGGTCGCGAGCAGCTCACGCTGTGCGACGATCTCCTCCTCGGCCAGCTTGAGGTGGTCGTTGACATCGCGAAAGAACGGCCGCAGCTTCTTGCTGACGCGCGGGGACGTGCCGCGGGCGATCGCGTCGAGCGGCGCCAGCAGGGGGCGCACGGCGCGATAGAACTCGGTGGCCTCGCGGCGCAGCGAGTAGATCCGCTCGCCGGGGGCGATCGACCCGGTGAACACCGTCGCCTCGAGCTCCTCGATGTCTCGCTCGAGGCACTGCACCACCGGCGCGTAGTCGTCCACGACCTTGTCCATGATCGCCCAGAGTGCCGAGCCCGGGCCCTCGGCGAGGAGGTCGGGCCGCTCCTCCAGCCGCACGCGGGCGTCGTGCAGCTCGCTGGCCTCTCCCTGGCGAACCGCGATGACGAACTGATGTCCGAGGAACACGCTGACCTCGCCGAATTCGATCTCCTCGGTCTCGTCGACGTAGCGTGCCGTGCGCAGCACCACGAACGTCAGCTCGCCCGCGTCATACTGCTCGACCTTTGGGCGCAGGTGCATGGTCTGCGCGTCCTCGACCGCGAGATCGTGCAGGCCGAAGCGGCGCTGAACCTCGGCCAGCTCCTCGGGGGTGGGCTCGAACAGCCCAATCCACACGAATCCCTCCTGTCCGGCATCGCAGATCTTCGCTGCCCGGTCGAAATCGATCGGCCCAGCGTGCTGACGCCTGCCGTCGCGGTAGTGGGCACAATCGACGATCACCGCTGGTTCCTCCCCAGTCGTACTCGGCCTGTTGGGAGGATTGTGGCGCGCGCGCGGCGCCGAGGCTCAACTCGCGACCGGCTCGGGCAGCGGTTCGGGGGGGCGCTCGTCTCGAAGGGGCGTGCGGCCGACGCTGCCCTCGACGTTGAGCTGGGGGATCCACCGCCCCAGCAGCGCGGGAAGCCTCCAGTTGAGATCGCCCAGGAGCATCATCACCGCCGGCACGGCGACCGAGCGAACGATCACCGCGTCGAGCAGCACGGCGCCGCCCAGCCCGACGCCGAACAGCTTGATCACGCGCTCGCCGCCGAGGACAAACGCGCCGAAGACGAGCACCATGATCGCGGCGGCGGCGGTGATCGTGCGACCGGTCGCGGCGAGGCCATGCTTGACGGCCTCCATGTTGTCGCGCCGGCGGTGCCACTCCTCGTAGATGCGACTGACCAGGAACACCTCGTAGTCCATCGACAACCCGAACAGGATCGGGAACATGAGGACCGGCAAGAAGGCCTCGATCGGGCCGGTCTTGTCGATCCCGATCAGCGACGCGCCCCATCCGTTCTGAAAGACGGCGGTGACCACCCCGAAGGCGGCGCCGGCGGACAGCATGTTCATGATCGCGGCCGTGATCGGGATTGCGAGGCTGCGGAACAGGGCCACCAACAGCAGGAAGCTGAGCAGGACGACGACGCCGATGAACAGCGGCAGCTTGCCCGCGAGCACGTGGCTGAAGTCGTCGAAGATCGCCGTCTGGCCCCCGGACAGCACGGTCAACCCGGTTCCCTTCTCCGCCGCCGGGACGACGTCGTTGCGGACCTTGTGCAGCAGATCGGAGGTCGAGGCGTCCTGCGGCGACCCCTTGGGATACACGTTCGCGATCGCCACGTTCGGATGCCCGCTCTTGCCGACGATGATCTGCGGCGCCTGGGCGCCGACGACTCCCGGTGTTTGCGCTACAGCCTTGACGACGTGTTCAAACGCCGCTTGCTGTGCCGGCGAGTTGACCTCCGTGACCAGCTGCAGCGGCCCGTTGTACCCGGGGCCAAAGCCCTCGGCGAGGAGGTCGTACGCCTTCCGCGTGGTCGAGCTGGCCGGGTCGCTGCCTGCGTCCGACGAGCCCAGGCGCATCGAGAAGAACGGAATCGCGATGATCACGAGCACGCCGATCGCCACGGCGGCAAACACCGCAGGGCGCTTCTGCATCCAGCCCGCCCACTTCGCCCAGCCGGCGGACTCGTCCGAGGTGCGCAGCCTGCCCTCGCGCAGCGCCCGCCGCTCACGACGGCGCAGGACGAGGCGGCCGAAGAACCCCAGCATCGCCGGCAGCAGCGTCAGCGCCGCGATCACCGTGAACAGCACCGCGATCGCCGCCGCGACCGCGACGCCGTAGAGGAAGCTCACGCCCAGGGCGAACATGCCGAGCATCGCGATGCAGACGATCAGCCCGGCGAACAGCACCGCCCGTCCCGACGTGTCGAGCGACTCGACCACCGCCTCCTCGGCGGTGAGGCCCCGCAGGATCCCCTGCTTGTAGCGCGTGACGATGAACAGCGCGTAGTCCACCCCGACGCCCAGCCCGATCAGCAGCGCCAGCTCGCTCGAGAACGAGGCCATGTCGAACACGTGGGACAGGAGGCCGACCACGCCGACACCCGTGCCCAGCGACAGGCCCGCCGCCACCAGCGGCAGCAGGGTGGCAAGCAGCGAACCAAACACGATGAACAGCACCGCCGCGGCGGCGATGAAGCCGAACAGCAACCCCGTTCCCGCGTTGCTCTTGTTCCCCGCCTCGGCGACCTGGCCCTCGACCTCGAACTCGACGCCCTTGGCCGAGGCCGAGGTGACCTTGTGCACGAACGACTTGGCGTCGGCGCTCGAGACCTTGTTCGGCTGCTCGTCGAAGGTCACGTTGGCAAACGCGATCCGGCCGGACGGTGAGATCTGGGACCTCCCGGCGGCGTCGAACGGCGAGTGGACCGCGGTCACGTGGGGAACGTTCGAGATCTCCCCAAACAGCTTCTCGGCCTGGGCTCGCGGCCCGGGATCGGTGACCTTGCCGTCGGCGACGGCGATCACGATGTGATCGGTGTCGCCCGAGACCTTCGGCGCGTTGCGCTGGAGCAGCCGAACCGCGTCGAAGCTCTGGGTGTGCGGGAGTTTGAAGTTGTCGCTGTAGGAGCTGCCGACCGCGGAATGAATCGCCGTCACGCCGAGCAGCGTGGCGATCCAGGCGAGCACCACGAGGCGTCGGTGGGTGTAGCACCATCTGGCGAGTGATCTCATGCCTGCGGGTACCTCCGTCCGCGGCGAATTGACGGGCCTGGGTCCGATTCCCAACCGTGGCCCGCGGGCGATTGTGCACCCGAACGTTGAAAGATCCCTGACAGCGGCAGGCCCGGTCTGAGGGTAGCCGCTGCGAAGGCCCGTTCTGTTGCGGGCGTGTTGGTGGCGGTGGGCGGCGCCACCCCGACCGCTGAAGTTCTTGGTCTCAGACCGCCAGCGGCGCGGCGAGCTTGGCGTCGGTCTCCAGCAGCTCGGCCAGCTTCTCCGCCGTGCCAGTGCCGGGCACCGGCGAGTACAGCGTCAGGCGTTGCTCGGAGGCCTCGACCGGGTGGAACACGGCGTGCTCGAACACGAGCGGGCCGGCCACCGGGTGGAGCAGCTCCTTGCGTCCTTCGCCCACGCGCGCGACCTCGTGACGCTTCCACGCCTTGCAGAACTCGGGACTGGCCTGCCGCAGTGCCTGGATCAGCTCCTCGAAGGAGGGATCCCCGAGGTGGCGCGCGCTGTCGGCCCGGAACTTGGCGGCGGCCAGCCGCGTGGACTGCTCCCAGTCACCGACCATCATCTCGCGCCGGAGCGGGTTCATGAACAGCTGCCAGAGATGGTTGCGCGCCGGTCGGGGGATGCTCCCGAAGTCGCCGAACACGACGCCGGCGGCGCGGTTCCACGCCAGGTAGTCCCAGCGGCGGCCGAGCACCATCGCGGGGTTGGGACCGAGGTTCTCGATCAGGCGCCGCAGGGTGGCGGAGATGCGTTCGGGCGGCGGCTTGCACGCCGGCGCCTCCTCACCGCGTCCCAGCAGGATCAGGTGCGCGCGCTCGGCGGGCGTCAGCCGCAGTGCCCGGGCGATCGCCTCGAACACCTCCATCGACGCGCGTACGTCGCGGCCCTGCTCGAGCCACGTGTACCAGGTCGTGCCGACGCCGGCGAGCTGCGCGACCTCCTCGCGCCGCAGGCCGGGAGTGCGCCGGCGGCCGCCGTCGGGAAGGCCGATGTCGGCGGGCTGAATGCTCGCGCGACGCCGGCGCAGGAAATCGGCCAGCTCCGCGCGGCGGCGGGCGCCGTTGCCGTTGCCTCCGGCGCCGTCGCCGCCGTTCACGGCCTGGCTGGTGATCGCTTCCGATGGTGTGGGTGTCATGTTCACTACCAGGATAAACCCCTCTCTTGTACCTGGATAGACATTGTCGCACACTCCCTCACGTGAACGCAACCCAACTCATCGGAACCCGACGCGTCTCGTCCACCGGGGCGCTCCTGTTTGTGGTCCTTCTGGCGCAATTCATGGTCATCCTGGACGTGGCCGTGGTCAATGTGGCGCTGCCGTCGATGCGCGACGGTCTGCACTTCTCGACCACGGGTCTGCAGTGGGTGGTCAACGCCTACACGCTGACCTTCGCCGGATTCCTGATGCTGGGCGGTCGTTCGGCGGACCTGCTCGGCCGCCGGCGAGTGTTCCTCGTCGGCGTGGCGCTGTTCACGCTGTCTTCGCTGGCGTGCGCGGTCGCGGACTCGCGCAGCCTGCTGATCGCGGCGCGAGCGCTGCAGGGATTCGGCGGCGCGATCGTGGCGCCGGCGACGCTCTCGATCATCACCTCGGCGCTGCCCGAGGGACCCGAGCGCAACCGCGGCCTGGGCCTGTGGGCGGCCATCGGCGGGCTGGGCGCATCGTCGGGCGCGCTGCTGGGCGGCGTGCTCACACAGACACTCGGCTGGCCGGCGATCTTTGCGATCAACGTGCCGCTCGGCGCGATCGTGATCGCGCTCGGCCTGCGCGCGCTGCCGGGCGACATCCGGCCGATCGGTCCGCGCCACTTCGACGCGACCGGTGCCCTGCTCGTCACCGGCGGCCTGGTCGGGCTCACCTACGGGATCGTCCGCACCGACCGGCTCGGCTGGGGGGCGCCCGGCGTGCTGGTCCCCCTGGCGCTCGCCCTGGCGCTGCTCACGGCGTTCGTCTACGTGGAGGCTCGTGTGGCGCAGGCGCCGCTGGTGCCGATGTCGATCTTCAAGCTATCGACGCTGCGGGCGGCCAACATCGTCGTCGTCCTGATGTACGCGGCGCTGTTCTCGATGTTCTTCTTCGTCACGCTGTACCTGCAGCAGGTACTCGGACAGGACGCGCTGGAGGCGGGCCTGTCGTTTCTGCCGATCACGCTGTCGGTGTTCACGGCGTCGTCGCTGGCGCCGCGGCTGGTCGCGCGGTTCGGTGTCCGCGCCGCGGTTACGGTGGGACTGCTGCTTGCGACCGCCGGGCTGGCGATCCTGACCGGTGTGAAGCCCGGAGGCAGCTACTTTGCGGTGGTGCTCCCCGGCGGCGTCCTCTCGGGCCTGGGGATGGGCCTCGGGCTGGTGCCGTCGACGATCGCGGCCACCCAGGGCGTGCCGCGCAGCCAGAGCGGACTGGCGTCGGGGCTGCTGAACACCTCGCGGCTGGTCGGCGGCGCGCTCGGACTGGCGGTGTTGAGCACGATCGCCACCGCGAGCTCGCACACCTCGCTCGGCGTCAGCGGCCCGCAGGCGCTGACCAACGGATTCACTGTTGCGTTCGAGATTGGCGCCGTGATCTGCATCGCCGGCGCCGCCGTTGCGGCGCTGATGCTGCGGCCCGCGGCGCCGGAGCCCGAGCTCGCGGTCGCCGAGGTGCACGAGCGCGAGCCGCTCGCGGCGTAGGCGCGCTCGCCCACTCTCAGCGCTGGGCGAGGATCTGCGCCGGCGACAGATGCGCGGCGCGCCACGCCGGGTACAGCCCGCCCAGCACCCCGATCAGGACGCCGACGAGCAGCGCTCGCCCGAGCGCCCATGCGGTCACCTGGGGATCGACGAACTGCTGGGCGTGGAGCGCGTCGACGAGTAGCTGCGCGCCGATGACGCCGAGCAGCAGCCCGAAGCCCGCCCCGATCACCGTGGTGATCACGCCCTCGATGACCACGCGCACCGCGATCTGCGGGCCGCTCCAGCCGACGGCGGAGAGCAGCGCGAACTCCGAGCGCCGTTCGATCACCGCCATCATCATCGTGTTCAGCACGCCGATGCCGCCGATCACGAGCGCGAGCACGGCGATCACCAGCGCCGCCTTCGAGATCAGCTGACCATTGGCGCCGGCGCGAGTCGCCTCCTCCGCGTCGGCGATCACGGAGATGCCGGGAAACCGGCGGCTGATCGTCTTCTCGGCGGTCGCGGGCCGGGTGCCGACCGCGAGCTTGATCGGGATCGTGGTCGCTTCTCCCGGGCGCCCGGCGATCGCCTGCGCGGTGGCGAGCGGGATGAACGCGCCGGAGTCCTGGTAGGCGACGCCGATGTGGTAGATGCCGACGACGCGCAACTTGCGGCCGCGCATGGTCAGTTGGTCGCCGACGACCGTGTGCAGCTGCCCGGCGAGGTCGTCGCCGACGACGATCTCGCCGGGGGACCCGTACATGTGCCCGCTGCTGAACACCAGGCGGTTGGTGAGAAAGCCGGTGCGGTCGGCTCCGAACACGACGGCCCCGGGAGCCTTGGCCAGGTCTTCGACGAGCAGCACCAGCGGCGTGGCGTCGGCGATCCCAGGCGTCCGCCGCAATTGCGGGATCATGCTCGTCGGCAGGATCGACGTCGTCGGGTCCGCGGCATCCTTCTGAAACAGTCCGAGGTCCGAGGCTCCGAGGTGCAGAAAGTCGCCGGCGCTGTGCCGCGCGCCGCCGGTCACCGCGAGCAGCGCCACGATCGTGGCGATGCCGAGCGCGCTGCCCAGCGCGGTCAGGAAGGTCCGACCGGGATGATGGCGCAGCGTGCTGAGCGTCTGCAGGATCGTTGTCATCTCAGCTCCTGCGCCGCGGCCGGGCTGTCAGCCGCCGACACCAGCCGGCCGTCGATCAGATGCAGCTCGCGGTCCGCGTGCTCGGCAAGCGAGGGATCATGCGACGCGATGATCACGGTCGTGCCGCGCCGGGAGCGAACGTCGCCGAGCATCTCCCACACCCTGTGCGAGGCGAGCGTGTCCAGCGCTCCGGTCGGCTCATCGGCCAGGATCAGCTGGGGCAGACCGGCCAGCGCCCGAGCGATCGCGACGCGCTGGCGCTCTCCGCCCGATAGCTCGGCGGGGAGGTCGCGGGCGCGCTCCTCGAGCCCCACCTCCTCGAGCAGCTCCAGCGAGCGCCTCGTTCGCTCCTGGCGCGGGACGTGGGCGGCGATCATCGGCAGCTCCACGTTCTGTTGCGCGCTCAGCGCCGGCAGCAGATAGTGCAGCTGGAACACGAAGCCGACCGTGCTGCGGCGGAAGTGAGCGGGATTCGAGAGCGCCTCGACGGCGACGTCGTCGACGTGGATCGATCCGCTGCTGGGCCGGTCGAGGCTGCCGATCAGCTGGAGCAGGGTCGTCTTGCCCGATCCCGATGGGCCGGCCAGCGCAACGAACTCAGCCGGCTCGACCGCGAAGCTGACGTCATTGAGCGCGAGTGCCCGTCCATATCTGCGCGAAACGTGCTCTACGACGACCCGGGCTCCGGGCATCGGCTACAAGCAGGTCGCGACGGCCGACTGCGGAGTGGCGATGCCGTGCCGGGTCCTGCTGCAACCTTGAGGATCACGATTAGTTGGCATCGAAATCATCATGGGTTGCCAAATCATATACCCACGTTAGACTTTCGCCGTGGGCGTCAGCGAAGTGCAGGTCGATCCGGTTCCCGCGCAGGCCACCGTCCTGATCGCGCGGGTGGCAAGGGTGGTGCGTCAGCGGTTCGAGCAGGTGCTGACACCACTCGGGCTTCGTCAGCGCCACGTGGTGGCCCTCAGTTTTCTGCGCGGGCACGGACCGACGCCTCAGCAGCAGCTCGCCGACCGTTTGCGAATGGACGCGAGCAGCATGGTCTGCCTGCTCAACGAGCTCGAGGAGAACGAGCTCGTCCTGCGCCATCGCGATCGGACCGACCGCCGCCGCGGGATCGTGGAGCTCTCGTCCCAGGGCGAGCACGCGCTGCGCGAGGTGGACCGGGCGCTGCAGGTGGTCGAGGACGAGGTGCTGACGCGACTGGAGTCGGCCGAGCGCGGCACACTGCGCCGGCTGCTGGCGAAGCTCGAGCTCGGCGAGCCCGACTGGGGGCTGATCGCCGCCGAGGTGTGAGCACGCATGGCCGGCGCCGGCCGGCGCGCACCCGATCCGCCGGATCGCGCTCCACCGGCCGGTGCATCTGCGCAATTCGTATAGCAATACACAATTATCCTCAAGAGCTATAATTCTTGAGGATGGTGCCTCAGGCCACGAGCGGTAGGGGGACCGGGGTGCGGTTGATCGTGGGAGTGATGTGCTCGGTCGCGCTCACCGTCGCGATCGCCGCGTGCGGAGGCGGCGGATCGAAGTCGAGCACCGCCAAGTCGTCCGCGGCGGCCGCGACCGGCACCTCCACGCCGAAGTCGCAGACCACCACGCCGAAGTCGTCGCAGACCACCACGTCGACGACGCAGACCACTCCGGCCGGCTCGACGACGACCTCGCCGGCCAAGCACAAAAAGCAGCACGCGAAGTCGTCGGAGAGCGCCGGCCCCACCGAGACCACCAGCAGCGGTGGGGTCTCGCCGAGCGGCGCCACCAGCACCTCCTCCGACAACAGCGCCAGGGGCTCCAAGCACCACTCGTCCGCTAAGTCCGGGTCTTCGAGTCACGGCTCCTCGAGCAGCGGCGGCGGCTCGTCTGGCAACGGCGGCGGTTCGTCGGGCAACGGCAACGGCTCGAGCTCGAGCGCGAGCGGCTCTCACAAGTCGACCAACGGCAAGCAGCATTCCACGAGTACCGGCGGCGCAAAACCGGTGGGGCCGTTGCCAACCCCGGTGGTCTCGGCCTCAACTGGAGGCATGCGCGCCTCGCTCCACGGCCAGGGTCATGCCCCGACGCCGGGCAAGCTGTGGCACTACTCCGTTCTCGTCACCAACCCGGGCGGCAAGGCGCTGTCTGGGACTGTCGACACGGAGTTCGTGTTCAACGGAACGGTGGTCGGACACGAGGCGCCTCCGACTCACCCGCTGAAGATCGGACGGCTGGATGACAAGGTGACGTTCCCCGCTCGGGCCGCGGGAATTCCGCTGTCGTTCCGTGTCGTGGTTCACACGGCGGCCGGCACGGTCACGCTCAACTGGCCCGTCAAGGTCCGCCATTGAGGCGCGCCGTTCGCCGGCGCCGCGAGCCGACCGTCGGCGCCGGCGCCCTGGGCCTGGGGGCCACGGCGCACCAGTCACGGTCGCTGGGACGCGACGAAGTCGACGAACGCCTGCGCGGCGGGTGAGAGCCGGCGGCCCCTCCGCCACCAGAGCATCACCCCCACCCGCAGCTCCGGCGACAGCGGCCGAAACGCGACCGGGGGGCCGGGGCGCTCGAGGAACGAACGCGGGAGGATGGTCACGCCGATGCCACGGGCGACCAGCGATCGCTGAAGCGCGAGGTCGTCGGCTTGCAACGCGATCCTGGGCTCGACGCCGGCGCGGGCGAGCGCCCCGTCGACGAGCCGGCGGGTGGTGGCGCCCGGGGAGAAGGCGATCAGCCGGTTGCCGGCGAGCGCACTCAGCGACAGCGGCCCATCGCCGGCGAGCTCGTGGTCCAAGCTCATCGCGACGACCAGCTCTTCGCTGGACAGCGCGAGCCGTTCGATCCCTTCGGGTGGCTGCGCCTCGAGCGCGAACGCGACGTCGAGGCTGCCGTCGGCCAGCAGCTCGAGCATCCGCTGCGCGGTGCCCGCACGAAGGCCGATCTCGACCTCGGGAAAGCGCGACGTGAAGCGGGCCAGGGTTGCGGGGATGTCGAGCTCGCCGCCGAACAGCATCGCTCCGACGGTCACGTGTCCGCGGGTGAGGCCGCGGAGCTCGTCGATCTCGCCGTGCAAGGCGGAGGTCTCGGCGAGCACGGCCCGGGCCCGCGCCGCCACCAGCTCGCCGGCCTCGGTTGGCTGGACCGATCTCGTGGTGCGCGCAAGGAGCTCCATCCCGAGCTCGCGCTCGAGCCGCCGGACCTGGTGCGACAGCGCCGACTGGGCGACGTGGAGCTCGTCGGCGGCGCGGGTGAAGTGGCGGTGGCGGACCACGGCCTCGAAGTAGCGCAGCTGTCGGATCTCCACGGAGCTATAAATCTTAGTTCGAGATGAGTTGATTCACATATCTGTCTTGTCAAGATCAATTGGGTGCGTCAGACTGCGCCGATGACCGCAGCAGGGCCCGTGATCGAGCAGATCGCGATTCGCCGCACGCTCAGAGACGGCGACGCGCAGGCGATCGCCGAGCTTCACCGGCGCATCTACGAGCCCGAGTACGGGCTCCACGAGCAGTTCACGGCCTCCGTCGAGGACGGCGTCGAGGCCGCCGCGTCCGCCGGTTGGCCGCAGCGCAGCGGAGCGGTCTGGCTCGTCGAGGGCGACGGCCCGCTGCTCGGTGCCCTCGCGCTGACCGACCAGGGAAACGGGCTCGGACGGGTGCGCTGGTTCGCGCTTGACCGCGGCCTCCGCGGTCAGGGCCTGGGCCGCTCGCTGATCGCCGAGCTGCTCGAGAAGGCAAGGGCGGCCGGCCTCTCAAAGCTCGAGCTGGAGACGATCAGCGTCCTCACGGCGGCCGCTCGTATCTATCGAGACGCCGGGTTTCGGGTCGTCTGGGAGCGCCGGCGCGTCGACTGGGGACCGCCGATGACGATGCAGGGCTACGAGCTCGAATTGCGCTGACCGCTCCGGCGCGAAGGCTTGCAGCCGCTTCGGCGCCCCGCCGTCCGCCGCCATATCCCATCGTTAGAGTCCGCTTCGATGCTGGCCACACATCACCTGGCCGAGTTTCTGGCACCGTCTACGTCGTGATCCTTATCCTCGGGGTCGGCCTCGCAGTCACCGGGCGCAAGTCTTAAGTTGCTGCCCGCGGGAAAACGGTAGCCATGCCTACACCGCGGCGACGCAGCGCCGGGATCGTCGTGCACCGCGGCGAGGGCAGCGCGCTCGAGGTCCTGCTCGTGCATCCGGGCGGCCCGCTGTGGGCACGCCGCGACGTCGGAGCATGGTCGATCCCTAAGGGCGAATACGAGCCCGGTGAGGACTCGCTGGCGGCGGCCCGCCGCGAGTTTGAAGAGGAGCTCGGGACCGCGCCCCCGGCGGGACCGGCGCAGGACCTCGGAGAGGTCAGGCAGAAGGGAGGCAAGGTGGTCCAGGGCTGGGCGATCCGCGGCGACCCCGACGTCGGCTCGATCACGAGCAACACGATCGACATCGAGTGGCCGCCCCGCTCGGGCAAGCGCCTCGAGATCCCCGAGGTCGATCGCGCCGAGTGGTTTCCGGTCGAGGTGGCGCGCGAGAAGATCAATCCGGCGCAGGCGGCGCTGCTTGACCGGCTAGGCGAGATCCTCGGGGCCCCGCGATGATCCTCGGGGCCCCGCGATGATCCTCGAGGCCCCGAGATGATCCTCGAGGCCCCGCGATGATCCTCGAGGCGCCGAGGATCCTCGCCGCGCAACGATGAACCGATCCGAGGCAATCAGCCCGACGGCGCACTACACGGGCTACGTGTGGGCCCGCAACGGGCTTTCTCATCAGGAGCTCGCGACGCTCCAGGGCCGCCTCATGTACGAGTCGCTGCGCCCGACGATGACGGTCAGCCGAGCGCTCGGGGGCGCCACCCTGGAGGGCTACCTGCTGGCACGCCACCTTGCGATCGACCTCCTGCTGGCCCGCGCGATCGAACGCGACGACGTCACGCAGGTGATCGAGGTCGCGGCCGGCCTCTCGCCGCGCGGCTGGCGGTTCAGGCAGCGCTACGGCGATCGCCTCACCTACGTCGAGGCGGACCTGCCCGGGATGGCGTCGCGCAAGCGCCAGGCGCTGCAGCGGATGGGATCGCTATCAGCTCGCCATCGCGTCGCCCGGGTCGACGCGCTTGCCGAGGACGGCCCCGACAGCATCGCCGCGTTGATCGCGGGCCTCGACCAGAATCAGGGGCTCGCGATCATCACCGAGGGGCTGCTCGGCTACCTCTCGCGGAACGCGGTCGAGGGGATCTGGGGGCGCTTCGCCCGGGCGCTCGGACCATTTCGCACCGGGCGCTACATCTCCGAGATGTACCTGGCGGCCGTCGCCAACGTTCAGGTCAGGGCGTTTCGCAGGGTGCTGTCGGGGTTCGTCCGCGGGCGGGTGTACCTGCACTACGACACGGCCGAGGAGGCGCTGAGCGCGGTCAGGGCTGCCGGCTTCACCGCGGCGGAGCTGCACGTCGCCGGGGACCTCGCACCGCCGGCGCGGGACCCCGGAGCGCGGCTTGCGCATATACTTGAGGCGTCAACCAGGTGATTGCGAGGAGGCTCGTCCAGGTGATCTCAGCGACTCTTTACAGCGATCCGGCGTGCCCGTGGGCGTACTCGGAGAGCCCCGCGCTGCGGGTGCTCGAGTGGCGCTACGGCGACCAGCTCGATTGGCGGCTGGTGCTGATCGGGCTCACCGAAAGCGCCTCTCAATACGAGCGGCGCGGCTACACGCCGCTGCGCGGCGCGCTCGGCCAGGTGCGCTTCCGGCGCTACGGGATGCCGTTCGCGCCCAACCCCAAGGACCGCGTCAGCGCCACGGCCCGGGCCTGCCGTGCGGTGGTGGCGACCAGGCTCCTGTATCCGGGCAAGGAATGGCCCGCGTTTCGCGCGCTCCAGCTCGCGAACTTCACCACCCGGCTGCTGCTCGACGACGACGCGCAGTTGCGCGACGTGCTGCGCTCAGTCCCAGAAATCGACGCGGACGAGGTCACCTCCCGGCTGGACTCGCCGGAGGTCACCGAGGCCTACGAGCGCGACCGCGCCGAGACTCGTGAGGCGGCCGGTACGGCGGCCGAGCTCCAGGGCAAGACCGCGACCACCGACGGTCCGGTTCGCTTCACCGCCCCCTCGGTGGTCTTCGAGTCAGACGGGCAGCGCCTGGTCGCGGGCGGCTTTCAGCCGGTGGAGGCCTACGACGTGCTGATCGCCAACATCGGCCCCACGCTTCATCGCGAGCCGCCGCCCGAATCCGCGGCGCCCCTGCTCGAGCGGTTCCCCGGCGGCCTGACCACGCAGGAGGTCGCGCTGCTCTTGACCGAGAACAACGGCACGCCCGACCGCGCAGGCGCCGAGGCAACCCTGGTCGAGCTGGTTGCCGACGGCAAGGCGATCCGCGAGCCGCTCGGCGACGACGCGCTGTGGAAGCCCGCGGGCCTGCCGGCCTCGCCGCCGGCGTCGGTCGCGGCTACGCGAGCCCCAGCCTGACCGGCAGCGACTCGATCCCGTAGATCCCCGAGGGCGTCCCGAACTCCGGCTCGCCGTCGAGCGCGATCGCCCTGACGCGCTCCGCGAGGAATGCGAGCGCCTCCTGCATCTCGGCGCGGGCCAGGTTCGCGCCGACGCAGTAGTGGATGCCGGCGCCGAATGTGAGCACTCGGGCCGGGCTGCGCCGGGCGGTGATGTCGAACTGGTCGGGCTCGACGCCGTCGCGGTTGGCGTGCCATGCCGAGATCAGCACGATCGACCCCGCCGGGAAGGCGATCCCGCGAAACTCGAGCTCGGAGACCACGATCCGCGCCGTGAACGGCGTGATCGGCTCGTGGCGGACCGCCTCGTCGACGGCGGCGAGCGCGAGCCCTCGGGGGTCTTCGCGCAGCGCCGCCCATTGGTCGGGATGCTCGGCCAGCAGCCTGACCGCATGTGCGAGCTGGCTCTGGCTGGTGTCAACGCCGCCGACGAGGATGTTGAGGATCAGGTTGCGAAGCTCGTTGTCGCCGAGCCGGTCGCCGGCCTCCTCGGCGCCGATCAGCGCCGAGATCAGGTCGTCACCCGGACTGGCGCGCCGGCTCGGGATCAGCTCGTCCTCATAGGCGTAGAACTCCGCCACCGCCCGCTCGATCCGCTCGCGCTCGCTGACCAGGCTGGGCGCGTCGAACTGGCGCTGGATCATGTTCGACCAGTGGTGCAGGCGCGGGGCGTCACTGAGCGGGACGCCCATCACGTCGGCGATCACCAGCGACGGGTACGGCTTGGCGAACGCCTCGATGAACTCGCAGCGGCCGTCGGCCGGGACCTGCGCGAGCAGCCGCGTGAGGAACCGCCGCATCGCCGGGCGGTAGCGCTCCACCGCCCGGGGCGCGAGCGCCGGGTTGACGAGGTTGCGCAGGCGGCGGTGGTCGTCGCCGTTGACGTTGATGATGTTGTTGACGATCTCCTCGTGCAGCGGCCCGTCGTCGATGCCGAACAGCTCGGCGATCCTGAGGCCGGGGAACACGGCGTTCTTGCTGCGCAGGAAGAACTCTCCCGCCTCGCGGTCGAGCACGATGTAGCCGAACGGCCCCGCTGCGAGCCAGCCGTCGTGGCCCTCCAGCCCGGTCATTGCGTCGCGATAGACGTCGCCGCGCAACGCCGGATCGGTGTAGTCAAACGCGGGCAGCTCGAGGTCGTTGGCCAGCATCGCCGGCGCGAGCTTATTGCTTCCCGCCGCACTGAGCCGGGCAGGAACTCGCCGGGCCGCGGGGAACGGGACCGGACATGAGCCGGAGCTTGGCAGTGATCCTGGCGCTCCTCGCCGGGCTGGTCGTGGGGCTGCAGCCGCCCGCCAACGCGGCGCTGTCCAAGCACGTGGGGGACCTCGGCGCGGCGTTCGTCAGCATCGTGATCTCGCTCACGATCATCGGCGTGCTGCTGCTGGCGTTCGGTCACCCCGGGCGACTGTCGGGCCTGAGCGGGTTCAGGCCCGAGCAGGCGCTGGGCGGCATCGGCGGGGCGACGGTGGTCTCGATCTCGCTGATCGCGGTCCGCCCGCTCGGCGCCGGCGCGGTGGTGGCGCTGCTGGTCGCCGGGCAGCTGATCATCGCGACGGTGGCCGATCGCCTCGGCTGGTTCGGCCTGCACCACGTCGGCGTCGGCGCGGTGCGCATCCTGGGGTTGCTGCTGGTGATCGGCGGGACGGCGCTGGTCACGCGGACGTGAGCGCGGGCCGCCCGCGCCCCCAGACCCGCCCGCGCTCCCAGACCCGCCCGCGCCCCCAGACCCGCCCGCGCTCCCAGACCCGCCCGCGCCCCCAGACCCGCCCGCCCTGCCCGCAGGCCCGCCCGCGCCCGCAGGCCCGCCCGCGCCCGCAGGCCCTAAGCCAGCACCGCCTCGAGCCAGGCGATCGCCCGCGGCAGGTCCCGCGGATCGATGTTGTGGCCGCCGTCGAACTCGCGGTAGTCGACCTGCAGATCGCCGCCCTCGAGCAGCTCTCGTGCGCGGCGGGCGAACTCGACGCCGATCACCGGGTCAAGCCGGCCGTGGGAGATCAGCACTCGCGTCGACCGGCGATCGGCCAGCGAGGGCTGCCAGCCCTCCACGGTCGGCACGAACCCCGAGAGCGCCAGGATCCCCGCCACCGCCGGACGCTCGGCGCTGAGCGCCAACGCGTAGCTCATCACCGTGCCCATCGAGAAGCCGCCGAGGACGGTGCGCTGGGGCGTCAGCCCGGTCTGCTCCCAGAGTTCGTCGTGCAGCGACGCGAGCGCCGCCCGCGCCGCCGCGAACGTCTCCGGATCGGGATACCCCACGCGCGGCACCGCGTAGAAGTGGTATCCGGGCGAGCCCGGCAGCCGCAGGGGCGCTCGCGGGGTGACGACGTGGAGGCGGCCCGCCGGATCGAGCACGTCGGCGAGTCCGAGCAGGTCGCGCTCGTCGGTGCCGCGGCCGTGATTGAGGATCAGCAGCCCCTGCGGCTGCCCGGAGGCGGGCCGGTCGAGGTAGGTCAAGGAAGCCATCGTCCCTCGGTCAACCGCTCATCGCGCGTCAGTCGGGAGCGGTGATCGGCACATGGCCCGGCTGGGTGGCGACCCGCCGCAGCCACGCGCCGATCGCGGGGTAGGGCTCGAGCTCGAAGCCGCCCTCCGGCGCGACGTGGGTATAGGCATACAGGGCGATGTCGGCGATCGTGTAGCGGTCGGCGACGAGGAACGGGCGGTCGGTCAGGTGCCCGTCCATCGCCTGCAGTGCCGCCACCCCGCCGCGGTGCTTGGCCTCGCGCTCGGCCTCGGGCACGTCGACGCCGAACAGCGTCCAGAAGCGCGCCACCGCGATGTATGGCTCGTGGCTGTACTGCTCGAAGAACAGCCACTGCAGCACCCGCGCGCGCTCGAAGCGGTCGGCGGGCACGAATTCGGTGCCCTCGGCGAAGTAGAACATGATCGCGTTGGACTCGGCCAAGGCGCGCCCGTCGTCGAGCACCAGTGTGGGCACGCGCAGACTCGGGTTGAGCGATCCCAGCAGCTCGCGGCGGTTGGAGCGGTTGACCACGTCGACCTCGCGCCGCTCATACTCGATCCCGAGGTGCGCGAACAGCAGCCGCACCTTGTAGCAGTTGCCGGAGACCTGACTGTTGTAGAGCAGCATCGGACGCGCAAAGCTACAGTGGATATCTGCGCGGCGTGGTGAGCAGGCGGTGAACGCTACGACTACCGAAGTTGAGCCCACCCTTTCTGGTGTTGAGGCGACGCCGCCCCCCGGACCGGCCGCCCCGCCGCCGATCGCGGCGATCCGCATGATCGCGTTCGTCGTCGGCGCCGCCAGCCTCGGCGCCGAGATCTCCGCGGCACGGCTGCTGGCGCCGTACTTCGGGGCCTCCACGATCATCTGGGCGAACACGATCGCCACTGTGCTGGTCGCGCTGTCGGCGGGCTACGCGATCGGCGGCAAGCTCGCCGACCGCCGCGGCGACCTGCGCGATCTGAGCGTGATCGTGCTGCTCGCGGCGGCCGCGCTGGCGGCCGTCCCCTTTGCGGCCGACCCGTTCTTGCGCCTTTCGGTCAGCGCGCTCGGCGCGCTGTCGGTGGGAGGCTTCTTCGCCTCGCTCGCCGCGGTGCTGACGCTGGTCGCGGTCCCGGTGGTGCTGCTGGGAACGGTGGCGCCCTACGCCAACCGGCTCGCCCTCGGCCGCGTCGCGGACACCGGCACGGTCACCGGGCGGCTCTATGCGCTGTCGACCGCCGGGTCGCTGCTGGGGACGTTCCTCTCGGCGCTGCTGCTGATCCCGCTGATCGGGACCCACCGGACGTTCCTCGCGTTCGCGTTCGCGCTCGCGGCGGTGGCGGCGCCGGCGTCCGGCTCGCGGAGGCTGCTCGCGGTGCCCGTCGCGATCGCGGCGCTGCTGCTGGTGCCGCCGCCCGCGATCGGCGCCGGCGTCGCGGGCGCCCGCGTGATCTACTCCGCCGAGACGCCCTACCAGTACGTGCGGGTGCTGCAGTTCGGAAGCGGCGAGCGCTGGCTGCAGCTCAACGAGGGCGTCGCGATCCACTCGCTGTATCGCCCCTGGAGCTACCTGACCGGGGGCTACTGGGACGACTTTCTGGTGCTGCCGCTCGCCGGTGACCTGGGGGTCCCAACACGGGTGGCGATCCTCGGCGACGCTGCCGGCACGGTCGCCCGCGCCTACGGCCACTACTTCCCGAGCACCCGCGTCGATGCCGTCGAGCTCGACGGCGCGCTCAGCACGATCGGCAAGCGCTACTTCGGCCTCAGGGGCCCGAAGCTTCACCTGTACACCGCCGACGCGCGCCCGTGGCTGGCGGCGAGCAAGGCCCGCTACGACGCGATCTTCCTCGACGCCTACCGCCAGCCCTACATCCCGTTCTACCTGCTGACCAGCGAGTTCTTTGAGTCCGTCCGCGCGCATCTGCGCCCCGGCGGCGTGCTGATCGTCAACGTCGGCCACGTTCCCGGCTCCGACGCGCTCGAGAAGGTCGTCTCGGCCACGACGGCGGCGGTGTTTCCGCATCTCGCCCGCGATCCGGTCTCCGACACGAACTCGCTGGTGCTCGCGAGTTCCGCGCCGCTCTCTGCAGGTCGTCTCTTCGCCGCGGACTCGCGGTTCGCGCCGGAGCTGAAGGTGCTGGCGGACACGGTCGGCTCGAGGCTCGGCGCGCGGCTGCGCGGCGGCGTCGTCTACACCGACGACCGCGCTCCGGTCGAATGGCTCACCGATCTCTCGATCGCCCACTACGCGTTCGGAAGGCGTTAGCGTGCCGGACGATGCACTGGTGCCCGCGCCCCTGATCACCGCGCGGGCGCTGCGCCGCCGGCTGGCGCCCGGGCCGGAGCGGCCGGCGCTGCTCGACGTCCGCTGGCAGCTCGGTGGCCCGCCCGGGATCGACGAGTACGTGCGAGGCCACATCCCCGGGGCTGTGTTCGTCGAGCTTGAGTCGGAGCTGGCGGCCCCGGCCGGGTCCGGGGGCAGGCATCCGCTGCCTGCGGCCGACGCCTTCGGCGCGGCCATGCGAGCCAAGGGCGTGTCGAGCGGGCGGCCGGTGGTGGTCTATGACGGCGGCGGCGCGCTGTCGTCGGCCCGGGCATGGTGGCTGCTGCGCTACTTCGGGCACCGCTTCGTCGCGGTGCTCGACGGGGGTCTCGCGGCCTGGACGGCGGCCGGTTACCCGCTGAGCCGCGACGCGCCGAGGCCTATGGCGGGCGATTTCGAGCCGGTACCCGGCGGCATGGCGGTGCTTGACGCTGTCGGCGCGGCCAGGATGGCCGCGGACGGTGTGCTGCTCGATGCGCGGGCGTCCGAGCGCTTCCGCGGCCAGTCTGAGCCGGTCGACCCGGTAGCCGGTCACATCCCGGGCGCGCGCAACCACCCGGCCACCGACAACCTGGCCGCGACCGGACGGTTTCTGGCGGCCGAGCAGCTGCGGGCCCGCCTGCGGAGATCCGGGGCGCGGGAGGACGGCGAGCTCGGCGCCTACTGCGGCTCGGGCATCACCGCCGCCCAGCTCGTGCTGGCGGCTGAGCTGGCCGGTTATCGTGCCGCCCTGTACGCCGGCTCGTGGAGCGAGTGGATCGCTGATGCCAGCCGGCCGGTGGCCACCGATTCCTGACCGGCCCGGTCCGGCTCTTCCACGCGCCGACTGCCCTGGCTCATACTTTCGCCACCGTGCAACCGGTAGTCTGGCGACCGCCAAGTGTTCGTAGGGGGCGAACATGAAGCGCAGGAGTCGATCCGCGGAGGCCCTCGAGGCCACCGGTAGCGCTCCGACGCGATCTGCGACAGCAGCGAGCGCGGTCACGCACCAATGCACGAAAACGACTTGAGGAGACGTATGACGATCCGCCCACACTGGAGCCTGATCGCGACCGCGATCGCGATGCTTCTGCTGCCCGCCGCCGCGAGCGCGGCCATACCCAGTCCTACGGTGGTCGGGCCTTTGCGGGCAACGGCAGGTTCCTATCCCTTCGGTGCGGCCAATCACCAGCTACGGCCGCAGCATCTCGGCCGACTGGGATTCGTCGAGCAGGAGTATCTGGTGCGCGGGCGGGCCAACGTCTACAACTGGCCGTCTGCCGCCAGTGGAGCGGTGGTGTCGACGGCGAACGCGCCATATGCGACGCGGGTGCTCATCCGGCGCCCGGCAGATCCCCGCCGAGCCAGCGGCACCGTGTGGGTCGAGTTGCTCAACCCCTCCTACGGCTTCGACCTCAACTTCGCCTGGGCGCTGGCACAGCGCGAATTCGTGCGCAACGGCGACGCCTGGGTGGGAATCACGGCAAAGCCGATTGCGATACAAGCGCTGCAGAACTTCGAGCCCGCTCGCTACCGCACGCTGTCGTTCGCCAACCCGCTGTCGCTGAGCGACCCGAGGAACTGCCCCACGCCTGACACGCTCTCTCCCGGGGACAGCTCTCGTAGCACCGAAAACGGACTGACCTGGGACGCCTACAGCCAGGTCGCGGCCTGGATCCGCAGCCCAGCCAAGTCCAATCCGTTCCGCTCAGAGCACGCGAAGCTGCGCGTGTACGGGTTCGGCTACTCGCAGATGGGCGGCTACCTGGCCACATACATCGGTGCGCTACATCGTCGAGTGACCGCCGAGAACGGCGGCCACGCACTGTTCAACGGATACGTGATCGCGGGCGCCGGCGGTGCCTACGCCGGCCTCGCTCCCATCAACCAGTGCGCGTCCATACCGCCGCTCGGCGACCCGAGGTACCAGATCCACAACGTCGGCGTCCCGGTCGTCCGCGTGATGACGCAATCGGACTATCTCGGGGGGATCGCCGCCCGCCGGCCGGACAGCAACCGACGAATCGACCGCTACCGCGGCTACGAGCTGGCGGGCGCACCGCACCTCACGCTCGCCACGCGGCTCTATGCCCCCGCGCCCGCCGACGTCAACCGCGCGGGACGGACCCCTCCGCCAGCGAGATGTAACGCGGGGCCGCCCAGCCCGTTCCCAAGCGGCATCTACTTCGACGCCGCCCTCCACAACCTCGACCTGTGGGTCCGCCGGGGCATCGCCCCGCCCGCCGGGCGCGACATCACCGTCCGGAACGGAGCGGCCCTCCTCGACCGCTTCCGCAACGTCGAGGGAGGTGTCCGCTCGCCGTTCGTCGACGTCCCGACGAGCACCTGGATCGAAAGCCAGGGAGGTCCCGGCTTGTGCTACTTGGTTGGCGAACAAGAGCCCTTCCCGCAGACGCTTCTGCACCAGCTGTACCCGACACACCGCGCATACGTTCTCGCCGTCGCCCGCGATGCCCGGCGGCTCGAACGCCAGCGATACCTCACCCCCTATGACGTCCAGGACCTGATTCACCAGGCCAGTGGAGCCTCGGTGCCCTGACACACGCACCCCTCCAAGCCGCGCGGCGGGGTCACTCGCAGCGGAGCCGATGCGCACGAAACGACGCCACCAGCGGGTCGATGTCCCCATTGATGATCTCGGCGGCGAGCGTGCGACCGACGACCGGTCCAAGCGTGATCCCGCTGTGGGTGACGGCTTCGTAGTACCCGTCGATGCCACTGGCTTTGCCGAGGGCAGGAAAACCATCTCCAGGGATGGGCCGGTTTCCGATTCGCGTCTCGACCACGGACGCGCCGGTGAGTTGGGGCACCGCCCGGACCGCGATCCGTTTGGCCTCCTCACCGAGCTGAGCAGAGCGAAGCCCGGCCTCGCGAAGTGCCGGCTCCACGCTGCGCGCCAAGAGAAACACACGCCGGGCGCCGTCTGGACGGATCGCGATGCCGGTCGGGTGGATCACGCGGCTGACCCAGTCCCCGCTCGTCTGCACCCGGACCGCGAGCCCCGGGCTGTGCTTCATCGGCAGTGCTCGCCCTACGAGCCTCGCGACGCCCGCGGCGCCGGGTCCCGCGGCGTTGACAACCTTCGCGACCGGGTGCGTCTCGCCACTGCCGAGCTCGATCGAGGACACGGCGCCGCCGGCGACATTGATGCTGCGCAGCTCGCTTCCGAACGCCGTCGTCGCGCCCATCTGCACCGCCGCGTCGACCAATGCCCGGACCAGCTTGGGGCCGTCGACCCACGCCTCCGACGGAAACAACGCCACCAAGGCGCAAGGCGATGGGAACGCAACGTGTGGCTCGAGCAGCGTTTGCGCTCGCCCCGCCTCCCACACCTCTGCCGGATAGCCACACGCCGCCAGTTGCTCGACCGCGTCGAGGAGCTCCCGGTCGTCTCGATAGTCCCATCGCAGATGGCCGGTTTGATTCCACCAACTCGCGCCCGGAAGCTCGCCCGCCAGCCGCTCGTACTCTCTGCACCCGGCGAAGTTCAGGGCGAAGTAAGCCTGATGATCGGCCTTGGCAGAGGCGTTCACCCACGCGAGGCTGGCACTCGTGGTCAGTTCCCCGGGGCGCTCTGCGTCCACCAACAGCACATTCACTCCTCCGCGGGCCAGGTAATACCCGACGCAGGCACCAACGACGCCGGCGCCGATCACCGCAATTCTCTCGACGTCAGGCATCAATCACCCCGCGGAACCAACCCGTCACGCACTGGGACATTAGCCGGTGTGACCCCGCCCCGGGCCAGGACGTTGCCGCAGTCCTTGATCGGCTCATCGTGCTAGCCTGGCCTCCATCGACGGCGGAGGGCAGCCAAACGAGGTGCAGCGTGTCCGGGGGTAATCAAACCACTGAAGTCATTCGGCATCATTGGGACCGCCGGGCCGGCACGTTCGACGAGGAGGCCGGACACGGTCTGCTCAGCGATGAGCAGCGCAAAGCGTGGCACGATCTGCTTTCGCGGCTCGTGGGTCCCGCACCGCAGCGAGTTCTGGACGTCGGTTGCGGCACTGGCTTCCTTGCCCTCCGGCTAGCCGAACTCGGGCATATCGTGACGGGCGTCGATTTGTCCGGCCAGATGATTGCGCAGGCGCGTGGGAAAGCCGAGCAGGCAGGGCTGGAGATCGAGTTCCGCGTCGGCGACGCGGCTGACCTCGATGGCGCTGGCGAAGCGTATGACCTGGTGGTGGCTCGGCATGTAATCTGGAATCTGCCTGACCCCGAGCGCGGAGCAGCGGAGTGGCTTCGAGTGCTCCGCCCGGGAGGGCGCCTTCTGCTGGTCGAGGGCAAGTGGGCGGACAACGAGGCGTTGGCGCGGTCCTACAGTCGTCCCACTGAAAGGCTCCTGGCTCGGGTGCTGAACTTCGCGGCGCTGATGGTTCGCAGCGACAAGTACCGGACCAAGCTTCTCAACTGGAAATACAGGCGACTCGAGGCACAGTTGCCGTTCGCCGGTGGACCGCCGGCAAGCCGACTTGTGTCGTTCCTAGAAGCGAATTCGGTCTCCGATGTCTGGGCGGAGCCGCTCATGGACCCAACGCTGTGGGGCGAGTCGCCGCAATTCCCGCGGTATCTCGTCACTGGCACGCGTCCAGCGCGGCAGGAGGACGGGTGAGGAACGGGCACGCCTCCCCGAGCGTCGACGTCAACGCCGCGACGCAGCAGGTGAGGATTGGGGCAAGCGAGCCGGGGGGAGGGGTCGTCGGTGTCCCCGACGCCGAGACGCAGCGGCTGGTGGATTCGCACTTCGAGCGCGCGTCCACGTTCTGGACCGATGTCTACGAGGGTGAAGACGTGATCGCTTTGATCTGCCAACGCCGGCGAGACATCGCTCTAGGGTGGATCGACGAGCTCGCGCTGCCCGCGCGCGGCCGCGTTCTTGAAGTTGGTTGCGGGGCTGGGCTGATGGCGGCGGAACTGGCAAACCGAGGCTTCGACGTGGACGCCACCGATACGGTGGCCGACATGATCGAGCTTACGCGGCATCGTGCTGCGCAGGCGAACGTGAGCGGGCGAGTGCGGACCACCCTCGGTGATGTCCACGCATTGGAGTTCGAGGATCAGACGTTCGACGCTGTGGTTGCGCTGGGGGTACTACCGTGGCTGCACTCGCCGCAGACCGCCATGCACGAGCTCGCGCGGGTGCTCAAGCCCGGGGCTCACCTGGTGCTCAGCGCCAACAATGCCCACCGGCTCGCGTATCTGATCGATCCGAAATACAACCGGGCACTGAGTCCAGTCAGGCAACGTGTGAAGCTGCTTCTGGGTCGTCTGGGCCTGCCCCGCGGGCGCTCGAGTGCCCCCTCGCGAGCGCACTCGCACCGGGAGCTCGGCGCGCTGCTATCGGTGGCAAACATGGAGATGGTGAAGGAGTCGACGTTGGGCTTCGGTCCCTTCACCCTGTTCGGCCGCGGCTTTTTGCCTGCGCGCCTGGGACGAAGGCTTCATCAATGGCTGCAGAGGTGCGCCGATCGAGGCCTCCCCGGGCTAGGGTCGCTGGGGGCGCAGTATCTCGTGCTCGCCCGCAAGGCGCCAGACGGCTGAGGTAGCGCCGGGATCTTCCCCCTCGTCACCGTCGGACGCGGCGGGGCAGCGCGTCGTGCAGGCGGGCGAGGAACGGGAGCGGATCGTCGGCGGCGAGCCAGTGCCACTCCTGAACGCCGCGAACCGACCTCACCCAGTCGGCCATGGTCAGCTGACCGCTGCGGACGCCCGTGGCGGCCGCCGCGAAGTCTTCCTCCAGCATCCACTTTCGCCCGGGCCGGAGTGCGGTCACGGGAACCTCTTGGCCCGTCAAATCCAGGTAGCAGACGCGGACGACGTCCATCTGGTTGGTCCCCTCAAACAGCCGAAACACTCCACTGACCCGAGCATTGACATCGAGCAGCTTGTAGAGACCGTCGCGCTGATCGTAGCGCCACCCGATTCCGACGCAGCCGCGATATTCAACTCCGTGCATGAACCGACGGGTCTGGGCAGCGACTGTCTCGTTCGGAAGACAGATCGCAAGCGAGGCTATTCCGGCCGCCGACACCTGTCGCAGCTTCTTGCCGGTGAACGTCACGGTACGAGCCGGGTCGTTGCCGAAGTAACCATTGCACATCCATACCGTCTCGACACCACCCGGAATGTATTCCTGGAGGACCATGTTCAGTGGGGCCTCCCGTGCGCCGCGATCACCAACCTCGTCCATCAGTTGCCGGCGGGAATGGATCATCTTCGTTGGCGGCGGGTCAGCCGCGTATCGTTCCGCGGCCTTCATCACGATCGGGAAATCGGTGCGCGCCACAAACTCGTCGATCTCGTCCACGGATGCTGGATGCGCAGCGGCCGGCGTAGGAATGTCGTGGGCCTGCGCGAGCATGTTCATTTCCCATTTATTCAGCAGCGCGCGGATGACGGGTTGCTCGGGCTGAGGGAGGATGAACTGTTCCCGCAACGCGCTGCCGTTGCGCTCGATGAATATTGCGATCCAATCGGCGAGCGTGAGGAGAATCGCGGGCGTGCCGTGATCGTCTCGGATCGTCGCGCCGACGTCCAGCAGGAAAGACACCGATTCCGACTCGGCGCGTGAGAAATCCCACCTAAACCGCCTCGTCCAGTACCGCGACCGCCAGCCTGGGTTGGGCATGCCTTCCTGGGCGACGAGGTAAACCCGGATGCCGAGACGGCCGAGGCTGCGCGCGATCGACACGGCCCCGTGACCGCCTCGATAGATCACCACCACAGGGACCGTCGAATCGATCACGACGACGGCGAATCCCCGGAGGCCAGCGGAATTGGGGGGTCGCCTGGGGTATACCAATCGATCAGGTCCGACACGGTTGAGACGCCGTAGTTCTGCGGAATGGGAAGGTCTCTGGAGTCGGCCCCTCGCAACTCCCCGTCGACGAGATAAGCCTTCTGCTGCACAGACTGGGCCCACGCGATGACCTCGTCGATCATGGGAGTCTCTACGCCGGCGATTTCCGCGAGCGCCCGCGTGTCAACCAGCCCGAACGGGACGTCCTCGCTCAGATAGCGATAGTGGAAGTTGGGCACGAACCTCCCTGGGCGAATCTCAATCATCGGCGCTCGGCGCGCCTGGATCGGCCCGGTCCGGAAACAGCTGGCAACACTGCTCGTATCTTCGGTCACTTGGCCGTACACGGCACGCAGCCAGTCGTGGATCGGTAGGACCACCCGCTGCAACTCGAACATGCCCCTGCTCTGCGCCTCGAGCGCGCGGGCGGTGGCGATCGCATCGTCGGAAAGCCGCTCGACGAGGGCACCCATCTCGTCGGTTACGTCGGCGTAGAGCAGCGGCACGCGATCTTCGTCGTACTCCTCGCCTCGCCAGGAGCGAAAGTGGGAGTACATCAGCCCCGGATGGATGATCTGACCGGGATTCCCGATGGTCAGGCCGAGAAAGCTGCCGGTGGGCAGGACGCGGGTACCGAGCATCTCCGCCAGTCGTGCGGCGATCGTCGGCGCACGATCGGTCGGAAGGGCGGCAAGGACGATCTCAGCCTTGACGGCGCCGATGTGGACGCCCCTCCCGAGGGTTGTCACGCGCGTCGACCACGGCAGCGTTTGGACGCCGAAGAGGGTCGGGCGGACCCTCTCACCTAGTGCAGCGAGCTGGGCCGCCTCGAATTCGAATCCCCCCCGGGTCGGCATACAGCCAATCGCTGTCGTTTCGCTGACGTACGGTTTGATTCTCCGCAGTACCGCGGCATGCGCGAAAGCGGGCACGACGACGATGACCACGTCCGCGTTGGGGATGACCTCGGCCGGGTCAGCAGAAATCGTTCGCACGCGACCCGCGGAGGCCGTGATCACGCCCGTCGAGCGCACACCACCGCTTGCCAGACCCTGGCGCAGCAGCTCCGCCTTTTCGTCGGTGCTCACCAGCCAATCGATGGCGCCATCGAAGTTCTGCGAGGCGACGACAGCCAGAGCGTGCGCCGCGTTGCCGCCACCGCAGATCGCGACAGATTCCCAGCGGCTCGTTTCGTCGATCATGCGTGCGCCCCCCTAGGCACGGTCCTATCTGGGAGACGAGCGTACCGGACGCGGCGCTGGCGCGGGATGGGCGAGAAGCATTCCAAGGGACATTGAGGGACGAGTCGGCTGGGCGGACTGGGCATCGTAGCTGCGAAGAGACGCCCCGTGCGCCGGACGCGTACCCGCCGGCGATGGCACCACCCACCCTGGGTGGCTCGTGATGCGCGAGGCCTCCACGACCGGCTCTTTGAGGCACCTCAAGCGGCGTAGAGGGTGCCCGAACCGGGGAGACCCGGCCACGCGCTCGCTAAAATCCCCCCGATGACCTTGGGCGACGAAGGCTGGAGCGAGTTCGGCGGGACTCGCTCCGGCGAGCAGGCACCGCTTCGCCGATATCTAAACACGCTCCTCGAGCGGCGGTGGTTCGTGATCGCCGCTACTGTGCTCTGCACGCTGGCCGCGGCGGTCTACGCGGTGACGGCGTCAAAGGTGTACCAGGCGCGTGCGGACGTGCTCGTTACGCCGATTCCGGCCACTCAGACCACGATCCTCGGCTTGGGGTTGCTGCGCGAGGCCAGCGACCCGACGCGGGACGTCACCACAGCTTCGCTTCTGATCGACAACGCCGACGTCGCGACGCTGGTCAAATCCGACCTCGGTTTGCACGACTCGCCTGAGGCGCTCCTGCAGCAGATCAGCGTCCAACCGGTCGCGAACAGCAGCATCGTCTCGATCACGGCATCGACGGGGAGCCCGGTCAAGTCTCAGCAGCTCGCCAATGCCTTTGCCACGGCCGCCGTGCAGGAGCGGACGAATCGGCTGTATCAGGCGCTCGACCCGGCGATCGCGAGGTTGCGCGCACAAATTGCGGCGCTTACCGCCAGCGGGAGCACTAACGCCACGGGACCGCTGTACCAGCAGCTGGCTGCGCTGGAATCACTGCGCAGTGCTCCCGATCCCACGCTCCGGTTCGAGACACCCGCGGCGCTCCCGACCAGCCCTTCTTCGCCCAACAAGAAGCTCATCGTCCTGGGGGGTCTCGTCGCGGGACTCCTGATCGGCATCGCTGGCGCCTTCGTGCTGAAGGCGATCGATCCGCGTGGGACTCGAGAGGCGGCCCTGGGCCCGACCGGGTTGCCGGTCCTGACCCGTGTGCCTCAGCTCCGGCGCGGCGGCCGCACGCGCGATGACTTCGACGAGTCATTCCGCTCGCTTCGCACGACGCTGAGGTTCGCCTCCGACAACCCCATCAAGTCGATCGCTGTGACCAGCGCGGCCGAGAAGGAGGGTAAGACGACGACATCCTTCCAGCTCGGGATGGCCATGCTCGAAGCCGGCCAGAGCGTTGTGCTGGTCGAGGCCGATCCACTTCGACCTGGGCTGCGATCGCTCGTCGAGCCCGGGAAGGAAATCTCGCGGCCTGGTCTCTTTGAGTACCTCTCTGGGACAGCGGACCTGGAGGAGATCGTGGCACCGATGACGATTCCGGGTGTGATGTTCGTGCCCGCCGGCTCCCGCCGGCCGGCGAGCATCATCGGACTCCTGGAAGGAGAGCGTGGCCGATCCTTCATCAGCGAGCTGGCGGCGCTCTACGATGTCGTGATCCTGGACTGTCCTCCGGCGGGACGTCGGTCGGATGCGGTGCTGATCGCAGCGAGCGCTGACGCAGTCCTGATGATCGTCGATCTCGAGCACTCCAGCGAGCGCGAGGTCCTGGAGACCGTTGGGCGGCTGCGTCGCACGGGGGCCGAACCGCTCGGGATCGTCCTTAACCGGGACACCTCGGCGAGCGCCGCACATGAGTATGCCTAGCGGCTAGCGGGGAGGCGCCGCCGCTCGCGCAGTGTATCGATGACTGGGGCGCTTGATCGTCAGGCGCTCACGGGCCGTCGCGCTCGCCGCCGCACTGCGGCCTGCGCCCACAGTCGGTCGTAGAGTGCAGCGAACTCGCGCGCCACGTTCTTGATCTCGTAGCGCGGCAGACACGCGGCAGCGGCGCGGACCTGCGCGGCTCGGCGGTCTGGATCGCGAAGCAGGGCAACGAGCGCGCGCGACAGTGCGGAGGGGTCGCGGGGGGGCACGGTGACGACTCCCGTCCCGTTGCCGAGCAATTCCGCGACATCGCCTACGTCGGTGCTCACGAGCGGTGTCATGTGGGCGACGCATTCGAGCGCGAACAGCGGCGATCCCTCGCGGTCGGAGCTCATCACCGCGACGTCCGTGGCCTCGAGCAGGCCGCCGACGTCGTCCCACCAGCCCAGAAAGCGCACGTGATCCGATATACCCAGCTCGCGCGCCTCGCGCTCGAGCCCCACGCGGCACTCTCCCTCGCCGGCGATCACGAGCACCGCGTCCGGGATCGCCATCAAGGTGGTCGCGAAGGCTCGCAGCAGGACGTCGAGCGCCTTCTCGGGACGGAGGATTGCGACGGTGGCGATGAGCGGCGCGGTGGCGGCGACCGCTAACTTGCTGCGCACGTCGACTGATTCCCTTGGCGGCCGCCGGATATAGGGGTTGGGAAGGACCACGATCTTGCCTGTCGGGACACCCTCGAGCGAGGTCATGCGGCTGCGGTCGCGCTCGGACACAGCGACGAACGCGTCCGCGAGGCGCCCGATGACGTGGCCATCGAGGAACCTTCGCAGCGGCTGTCCCTCATAGGACCACGAGTGCTCGTGAGCAACTATGACTGGGACGCCGGCCAGCCGTCCGAGCACGCTTCCCCAGAAGTTAGAGCCGAACATGTGCGCGTGCACGATGTCGATGCGCTCCCGGCGCAGTAAGGAGACTAACTCGCGGAAGCAGGCGAGGTCGAACCTTCCGCGTCGATCGAGCGCCACGCAACGGATGCCGTGCGCCATGACGGCGTCGGCGAGCGGTCCGGCTCCCCTCCTGGTGGTGACCACCGTCACCTCGAAGCGTTCGGGGGGCAGGTGGGTGGCCAGGGCGACCATGGCACGCTCGGCGCCGCCTCCCATATACAGGCGGTTGACGAGCATGACCACGCGCCTCCTGTCCCGGTGCAGGTGAGTCGAGCCGGCACGTGACCGCTTGACGGTCGCATCCGATGACGACGGAAGGTGAGCCATTGAGTGGTAAGGTGAGGACCGTTGGACGCCCGGCTCATCGTCTCAGGAGAGAGTCCGCGAACAGATCGAGGACGCGGCCCTGAGCGGTGAGCGTCCCGTTCGCGTGCTGCATCCCGAAGCCCCCGCCCGAACGGTACCAGACGAGCAGCGCCCGCAGCCAGCCGGCGCGGTGCATGGTCGCAGCCGTCTGGAGGGTCTGGCGGAGCCACTTCGCCACCTGGCTGCTGGTTCCGTCGATGTCCTGCTGATTTTCTGAGCACCCGGCACCGTGGCCCACGTCGATTGCGCAGAAGCCGATCTCGGAGATCACGATGTTGTCTTGGCCGGAGAGCATGCCGGCGCGAATCCGGGGCACAGAATCGATTCCCTCCGTCGACTGATGAGGTAAACCGTAGGGATGAAGATTCCACCCGGCGACCGGCACGCACGAACCACGACCGGGCTTCAGACAGGGTTGCGCATCGTAGAGGTCGGGGATCCACCAGCTTCCATCCTCGAGCTGCCCGGTGGCCGGGACCAAGATGTCGCTCACGGGGATCTGTGCCGCTCGGGCGGCGGACAGCAGTCGCACCAAGGTGTCCGCGTACTCCCGGGCGGCGAGGCGCCCGGACTCCGTGCCGGGCGGGAAGGCCCAGTTCCACGGTTCATCCATCGGTTCAAACAGGACCGGCCGGTGAGGATATGCCCGTAGAACCGAGAGCGCGGTCTGGACGAAGCCGCCAACGTAGGCCGAGACCTCGCCACCGGTCGTGGGCAGGCAAAGCTTGGTCGGTACAGGATCGTGGCGGCATCCTCCACGTCCGGTGCCCGGGTTCACCACGATGTCGGGAACCATGCGAGCTGCATACGCGGTCGCCAGTCCGGTAAGTAGCCGAGAACCCGGTCCTGCCGTGGTTCCTGCGCGTACCTCCAGCTTGCCCTCGCGGTCATACACAATCCCGCGCTCGGCGAAGTCCGTAAGTGAGCCGGGCTGCGATGCGCTGTTGTAGTTGAGACCGAGCCAGGCGGCGGGTGGAGCCGGCGCCTGACTCTTTGGCAGCGGCGGCGTCGCGGCCGGTGGGGCAGGCTTTACCGGCGATGCCGGCCTGATTTTCCCGCGTGACGCATAGAGCGCCAACGGAAGGCAAACGACGACCAGCGCGACGAGCGCGACGATCGCCCACGGGCCCCAGAGACGCGGCCGGAAGGTCACCGTGTGAGGGTAGCTATTGCCGTCGACCGATGAGTCGCCCAACCATGGAGGAGGGGCGTCGAACCGATGGGGCGACGCTGCGCCACGCCGCATCGGCCAGGGGTGTGGCTCGCCGCCACGCACGAAATCGAAGCAGCGTCGCGCTGTCCTTGCGGTCCACGACGACGCGTGGCCACTGAAGCGGCAGAGGCGCCGACGAACGTACTCCGACGGTCGCTGCTAGCGCATACCCCGCCTGCCTCGTCGCTCCGACGACG
The DNA here is from genome assembly GCA_963723675.1 of uncultured Solirubrobacterales bacterium. Taxonomy (GTDB): domain Bacteria; phylum Actinomycetota; class Thermoleophilia; order Solirubrobacterales; family Solirubrobacteraceae; genus Palsa-465. The sequence continues at coordinate 253,721 of CAVRRW010000007.1, forward strand.
CGCGAGTCATAGTCGCTGTACGGGTAGGCGAGCGAATAGCACGGCTCGTTCATCTCGTACTCACACTTCTCCCGGGAGACCCGCAGCTCGTGCATCAGCGACGTGTCATCGAGCGTCGTCAGGCGCGGGTGTGAGCACGTATGCGAGCCGATCTCCCAGTCGACGCCACGCAGCGTCCGCAGTTCGTCCCAAGACAAGCACTTCAGTTCCTGCTCGTGCGAGGTTCCCAGCCAGCGCTCGTACCCAGCCCACGCCATGGGCGCATCGGAGTCCGGATATACAGTCGGAGCGAATACCGTGGCGGGGAGCCCGAGCCGGTTGAGGATCGGGAAGGCCCGGGTCAGGACCGAGCGGAACGCGTCATCGAACGTGACGACGAGCGTGCGTTCGTGACGAGGCGCGGTCAACGCTTCGGAGAACGTCGAGCCTCGATAGCCTCGTCTCACCAAGAGCGACAACTGGGATTCGAGGTTCGCCGGTGTGACGGCGACCGCCGCCGGCCAGGTCTCGCTGACACCGTGATAACAGAGCACCAAGATGTCCCTCACAAGCCCCGCCGGCTCGTGCTGCGCGGCGCGGGTGTGGATGGCCCTCACTGCTCGGCCTTCCAGCCGGGAAATACGAGCAGCTTGACGATGGCCAGTCGAGGCCACGGCGCCCGACCCCCGCGACGAGTTGCCGCGAGCGGTCCGCTGGCCCACGCGCCACTCTCCTGGGGCTCTCTGCCTGTGGCGCGCACTGCGCGCGATCCTACCCATCCGTCGCCGCGGCCGGCGATACGTGGCACGGTCTTCGCCTGGCAGCGCATCGGCACAGCCGACCAGCGCGTAGGTTTAGTTAGCCGACTCTCGCCATATTCAGGCTAGCCAGAGAGCTCACCACGCGCCTCGCCACATGCGTCCAAGTCAGCGTCTCGAGCACCCGCGCGTGCCCGGCTTGCCCCATTCGGGCGGCTGTCGCTGTATCTGTCAACAGCTTGATCACCGCGTCGGCGAGGGGCTCCGGTTCACCGCGGGGCACCAATAGTCCCGACACTTCATGTTCAATGATCTCGGGCATCGCGCAGCAGTCGGTGCCGATGCACGGCAGGCCGTGCCCCATGGCCTCCACGAATACATGGCCCCATCCGTCGAACATGGACGGGAGCACAAACACCGACGCCGCGCGGTATTGCACAGCGAGCTCGGCACGGTCAAGGCGACCGAGCCACGTGACGGCACGTCGCGAGTCCGGCACCGGATTGCGTTTGGGCCCAACAATGATCAGCTCCGCCTCGGGAATCTGCGCACTGACCCGTCGCCATGCCTCCAGCAGAATCTCTCCGCCCTTCGGCTTGAAGGGCCGCCCGACAAACAGAACGCGGGGCCGGCTGTAGTCCTTCTCGCTGCACGAGCTATTTACCTGGTTTGCACCAGCACCGACCGCAAAGACACGGTCCGGAGAGCACGAATAGTCTTCGATCACCGAGCGACGGGCGAACTCACTGAACGTGAACACTGCCTCCGCTTGCTGACACACCTGCGCCTCGAAGGCGAGCCAATCGCGCACCATCCGGCTCGAAAGTGGGGCGAACGCAGGATACACCCGCTGTGTGAGCGCCATCGTGTTATCGGTGTAAATGACGTACGGCGCACTAACGGATCTGGATCGAGGTGAGCACAGCGTCTGGAGCTGTACGATCAGATCGTACGAGCCAGATCGCTTCACAAGCTCGCGCTCGAGGACGGCGTTGCGCATCGCTGCATGCCGTATGCTGAAGCCTGCCCGCGCGCGCCACTTCGATCTGCCAAGCCTCATCGAGCGCGCCAGATGGAGGTACTGTTCTCTCGGGGACAGCTGAGGACGCACGATGTCGACGAGTGACATCTCCTTTGCAAGCGCCCCGAAGAATTGCGACCACTTGCCGGTGACAACCGGTTCGGACCAGTCAGTTACGTCGGGAATGGACACTCCGATAAACCGCGTGCCCTTAGCAGCCATCGTCATGTACATCCAGATCATACGCTGGGTCTGCCGGACGTTCAAGCCGGTAGGGCCCGTCAGATGGCATCTGTCAAGATGCGGCGCCTAGGGTTATGGTGCTAAGCGAGGCATATGGAAACGAAACAAGCACGTGAACAGGCTTTTCATGATGCGGCGTTCGCAGAGTCCATCCGGGCGCCCGTCTGGGGTTTCTACAAGATCACAGGCGCGAGCCGGCGTGCGTTCCGAGACTGGCTCGTGGCAGAGGATTTGGCCGGGAAGCGCGTGCTCGAGTACGGGAGCGGAGCCAGCGCTCAGGCGTTCTCGCTCGCGGCCCAGGGCGCCGATGTCACCGCAGTCGACATCTCGCCGGTCGCCGTCGAGCAGGGACGGCAACGTGCAGTGAACGAGCATCTCGAGCCCCGAATCGAGTTCCGGGTGATGGATGCCGAGCGCCTCGATTTCGCCGATCAAACGTTCGATCTGGTCTGCGGCTCTGCCGTCCTCCACCACCTCGACCTCTCGCTGGCATACCCGGAGATCGCACGCGTGTTGCGGCCGGGTGGTTCCGCGATCTTTGTGGAGCCACTAGGTCACAACCCGCTGATCAACGCCTACCGGAACAGAACGCCGGCCCTCCGCACGGTGGACGAGCACCCTCTGCTCCTGAGCGATCTCGACCAGGCATGCAGGTATTTCCGCGAGTTGGAGGTGCGGTTTTTCCATCTGAGCTCGCTCGCCGCCATCCCGTTCCGCAACCGGTCGCGCTTCCCGGCGCTCTTGTCGGCGCTCGACCAGCTGGACCGGGGCCTCTTCCGGGTCTTCCCCGCCGTCCAGAAACATGCATGGATGAGCGTCTTCCGCATGGCAGACCCGATCGCGCGGGCAGACATGCGCACGACGTAAGGCTCCGGCGATGCCGCGCCGAATGGAGTGCCTGAGCGGAGCCTCGATGTGCGGGTGGGCGCCCAGGTCGATCTCCATGGGCGCTCGTCACGTTTTGCGATGTCGCGCCCCGTCCGGATGCGGGGGCTCAGGCGACCGGAAGCGATGGGCGAACCAGGGGTCTCCGCAGCCCGCTCGTCGCCACCCTGCGGTGAGCAGCCGGTCGACGAGCGCCGCGTGTGCGGACAGCGCTTCGGGTATCGGGGCGGGCACCGTGTGCCCTGCACATGGAACTGGGGAAGACAGTTCGGTTGGGGGTGACATGCCAGACGCCCTGTCACCTACGTCAGACGGCTCGACGGGACGGAGCTCAAACACGCCAGTCTCTTGTTCCGGTCGCCAGGCGATCTGATACACAACGTCTGCCCGGAACCTCGGTCTGACCGCGGTGTGCGGCATCGTGCTGGGCAGCTTCGATTGCTGCCGGGTCGCCTTGACCGCAACTGACGAACGGTCGCCGGCTTCAGCGGGTGATCTTTCGCTCGAGAGCCAGGATGATGGCTGTGCCGCGTGCGGCCGGTGATGCTCCCGGGCCGAGCGCCGCGCCGGTTGCCCCCTCACGCCAACGGCCAGCCAGCGTGGGGGATCTGCGGCCGGCGAGCGCGCCGGCGCGGCCGCCTCTACGGGTGGGGCGGGCTGTGGGTCCAGCCCGTCCAGCCACGCAGGGGGCGCCGCAGCTGGCGAACGGTGTCCTCGAGCGTGCCTGGCCTTCGAGCTCGGGGCGGGGGTCGCGTCCTGCGCCCGCGCCGGGTGTACTCGGGCGAAAAGCGCGCTCATGCTTGCCGCCGCCCGAGCGATCTCGGGACCACGGATCTCACGGGTGAAAATCAGCATCGCGATGTAGGTGGCGAGCCCGGCGACGCCGCCTACGAGCCAGTCGGAGATCGTCAGGTCCTTGGTCCCGACCAAGGCAAGCACGAGCCCCATCGCTGCGGCCGCCGTGAGTCCGCGCGCAAGCGACCTGAGCAAGCTCCCGATACGCAGCTGGAGCAGCCGGCGGCAGAGCCATATGTGAGCGAGCGTGTAGAACCCGAACGCAACATCGGTGGCGATGGCGGCGCCGACGACGCCGTGGCTGGGGATCAAGATGAAGCCGCCCGCAGCCGCAAGCGCCAGGGTCGCAAGCGCGATCGGAACTCGACGGCCGGCTTCACCCAGGTAGGTGACGCCGGTCGTAACCAACGGCGCCAGCCCGCAGAAGAAGATATAGGGGGCCAGCGCCCTGAGCACGTCCGCCGATTGTGAGTAGCCCGTCCCGAGCAGAACGTGCGCGATCGGTCCTGCCCAGACGATCGCCGGAGCCAACATGAGGCATTGAAACGCGATCAGGCCCCGGAGCGCCCGGGCCAGCGCGCGCACGTTAGGTTCCTGGCCGTGACCCCTTGCCAGCCGCGGCGCGACCCCGTTAGCGGCCGATGCGCCGACGTACTGGATCAGGACGATCAGCTTCGCGGGCGCCTGGAATATGCCGGATGCGGTTGCTCCGGCGAAGGCTCCCAGGAGCAGCACACTGAGCGACGCACTGAGCGTATAGGACACATCGATGGCAAACGTAGAGCCGGCATACAGGCCCACCCGTCCGACGGTCGCCCGCCGCGGAAGACTCCAGAACCCGACCGATCCGTGGCCGCTGAGTCGCAGCACCACGCATGCCGCAATCACGGCTCCGAGGACATACCCGATCGCCCGGCCGAAGGCGGCGCCGGCCGCACCAGCACCGGCCAGAACCAGCGCCACGCTGGCCGATATCTCGAGCATGCTCTCAATCGCGGTGAGGCGCACATTGACGGCCACCCGCCCGAGTGCCGTCATGACATAGGCCAACATCAGGAACGTGCTCTGGCCGAACGTTGCGAGGGCGATGCCTCGCAGTGGCCAGACGAGCCCTGGATCCCCGTACACACCGGCGATAAGCGACGCCAGCGCCGCAAGCAGAGCACACACCAGACCAGTGATGACCACCTTCAGCTTCAGAGCATCTGCGATCAGCGCACTCAGCTCGGCGCCGCGTCCCCGGTGGTCAGCGACGAAACGCGCAGTCGAACTGGAGATTCCGACGTCCGCGAACGCGATCGCAATGGCGCTCACGCCGATTGCTACCGCAAACAGGCCGTACTGCTTTGGTCCGAGCGCGCGAACCAGGAACAGAGTCAGCACGGCGGTTAGCGACGCAGTCGTCATCTGGGCGGCAAACGACGACGCCGCGTTCTTGAGGATCGAGTCCGGGCCTCGGATGTTGGACATTCCGGAGCCCGACTGGCGGGTGTGGGGTGGGCGGGTGTAATACATCCGCACGCCCGATTGGCGGCGCTCGGTCACTACTGCCGCACCGGATCGGATGGTGCGAGCCGTCGGGCGATGCGGCTCTGGATCCGTGGGGCCTTACGGGGCGCGACCGGTGAACGCCGCGCCAGCGCCAGAAGCGCAGGGCCAAGGGCGAGCAGCAACCAAAGCTGTTTGCTGTATTGATCGGAGACAAAGAAATCGGCGGCGAGGATGCCCACGAGGGCCAAGACGAGCGCGCGCCCGAGCATCTCCATTGACCAGTCGCCCCTGGCGCGGAACAGAGTGACGGCTTTCACCACCGCCCCGATCGAGAGCACGATGACGAAGAGGAAGAGCGCAAGCCCGATGATGCCCATCTCAGCGAGGACGCTCAGGTAGATGTTGTGCGCCGGAAATGGCGAATCGAGGATGAGGTCGATTCTCTTGATCGTCCCGGGCTGGGTCAGGAGGTAATGCGGTTCGGCGACGGTGTAGTTGCCCGAGCCGACGCCGATGATCGGGTTGGCGCGCACCATCCGCAGGCCCACCTTCCAGATGTCAGAACGTCCACTTGTGCTCGAACTCGTCAGTCGCTGCACGACGTTGGAGTTCGCGGCCTGGAAAAGCACCGCACCGACGAGCACCGCGCAGATCCCGAGCGCCACGAAGGCGGGGCGCGCCCTCCCGCCGTAGACGCAACCGGCGAGGAGCACGACGGCCAGCGCGATCAGCCCTCCGCGCGAAAAAGTGCCGAAGAAGGCTGCGATCGCGGCGATGATGGCCAAGCCGGCCAGGATGCGTGCTAGTGGCGCCCGTCTCAGCACCAGGACCAGGGCGGTCGCGAACACCGTGCAGACGATTAGCAGCGTGGCGAGTTGGTTTGCCTCGACATTCGCGCCGCTCAACCGGCCCACCTGCGCGGCGGCGGCACCGCCGGCCACCTTCGACTGCGTTATCCCCCAGAGGACGGAGAGCAGCGCTCCGGCGACGAATACGCCCAACAGCCACACAACGTGCTTGCGCTCACGGACCGCCCAGAACACGATCGGGATCAGCATCGCATCGAGCGCGAACCGAAACGTTGATTTCCAGGCCGCGCCAAAACTCTCCGCCCAAAACGCACTCATACTCGACCACGCGATGAACGCGATGAGCGCTCCGGTCAGCCAGGGCGCCTCGGTAATCAGGCTTCGGCTCGATCCGCGTCGCGTCGCCACCATTGCCAGCCACGAACCGGCGAGTACCGCCCCCGCCCCCTTCGTCAGGCTCAGGTTCTGGTTGGCGCTCACGACGTCCAGGAACGTGACCAGCAGGAAGAGCAACACACCCAGCATGAGATCCGACATCACGACCAGCGCGAAAACGATCCCCGCGGCCGCCGCGACGCCCAGCAGCGGGCTGGCTCCGGTGACGAGACCGAGGGCAGCCGCGACAAATAGGATGCTCCCCGCGACGATTACCTCTCGGGGGGAGCGACGGAGGAAGCTAGTGGCGGCAGTCACTGGGCAGGAGGAACGACACGCTCCGGCGGATGGGTCGGAGACTTCGGCCGCAGAAACGCGGCAACGACCGCGTGACGCGACGGAGTGTAGCGGCGCGAGCCCGCTCCTGGTCGAGCACCTCAGCGAGGAGCGGGAGCATCCCCAGCCTCCCGCGTCGGCGCTGCCGAATGACTCGCTTTCCTGCGCTTTTGTGCGCTGTCGAGAGCGCTGAGGAAGCGCGTACGCCGCAACCACGACGTCACCGGCAGAACCTTGAGTTCGAAACGCCAGTCCGGCTCGGCGTGCCAGACCCCGACCCGCGGCCAGTCGAAGCGATCCCTGGCCACGAACGAAGCCGGGGACTGTCCCGCGGCGGCCTCGTAGCCGGCGGCCGCAGCCGCGGCGCGAACCCGGTCATCTGCGTCGCCGAACGGATAGGCGGCCGACCGGCACGTGACGCCGAGCATCTGTTCACAGACCGTCCGCGACCGTCGCAGTTCGGCGTCAATCGCCTCGGGGCTAAGCCGGGAAAGGTGCGGGTGCGAGCATGTGTGCGAGCCGATCTCCCAGCCCGAAGCGAGAAGCGCACGAAGGGATTGCCAAGACATCGCCCGCAGCTCGTCGGCATGCTCGGTGTCTGCCCACCGAGCGAGCTCCGGCCAACTCAACGAGCGGCCCACCCAGTCGGTCGCGACGAACACCGTCCCCGGCAGCCCGATCTCGGCCAACACCGGAGCGGCAAGGGTGCGGACCGAATCGAACCCATCATCGAACGTCACCACCAGGGTGCGCGGGCGCGTCGACACCATCGCGTCCGCGAACGTCGTGCCCACCCAGCCACGCGATAGCAGCCGGCTCAGCTGTCGTCGCAAATCATGCTGAGTCACCGACAGCGGCGCCTCCCAGTGGTCGCTGACGGCGTGATAACACAGGACCAGTGCTTGGCGCATGAGCCGGGGTCAGAGCGTTACTCGGCGGGTCTGATTACCGCCAGGACGGTCATCAGGAGGATCTTGAGGTCCAGGCCCAGCGACCAGTTCTCGATGTAGTAATTGTCGAGTTCCACGCGATCGGCGATCGAGGACTGCCCTCGCAAGCCGTGCACCTGCGACAAGCCCGTGATCCCAGCCCGCACCCGGTGACGTTCCGCATAACGCGCGAGGTCGGCCGCGAACGTCGTCGCATACTCCGGGCGTTCCGGCCGGGGGCCCACCAGGCTCATCTCTCCGCGGGCGACGTTGAAGAGCTGGGGCAGCTCGTCGAGCGACGTCCTGCGCAGCCCACGCCCTAGGCGCGTCCGGCGGTCGACCCCCTCGACGCCACCTGGGGCAAGGCCGTCGGCGAGTTCAAATACGGGTGCCGGCTCCTCGTGAGTCATCGTGCGGAACTTCAGGACGTCGAAGGGGCGATTGTCGCGTCCGATGCGGCGCTGACGGAACAGCACGGGACCCGGCGAGCCTTGCTTGATCAGGAGCGCGATGACAGCGAGCAGCGGCGCCAGCACCACGATGAGCAGCACCGCCGCGATGCGGTCGATGGCGTGCTTTAGCGCGAAGGTTGGGCCAAGCGGGTTCGTGGTGCGCACCGTCGCGACCGGGAGGCCGCCCACCGGCTCGTTTGCGAGGCGGCTGTTGACCATTTCAAACAGCCGCGGCACCAGCGACAAGCCCACGCCCTGGGCGACACAGCGCCGCAGCAGCGGAACGACCTCGTGGTCAGGGCCGTGCGGGAACGCAAGCACGACGTGTTCGATCTGATGAGCCTCCACCACCCTGACGAGGTCGCTCGTGCGGCCCAGGACCGGCGCGGGGCGCCCTCCGACGACGGCGGCCGGAGGTGGGTCATCGTCGACGTAGCCGATCGGCGTCAAGCCGTAGTCAGGCGACTGTTGAAGCCGCCGGCCGACGCGCGCCCCGACCTCCCCCGCGCCGACGACCACGGCCCGGCGGGCGGTAATGCCCGCCGCCCTGCGCCGCTGCTGCCACAGGGTGAAAAACAGCCGCACCAGTCCGACGAAAGCGATGCCCAGCAGCCAGGCCAGGAACAGCAGCGCCGAGCCCGGGTCCCCCCAGTGCACGAGCAGGCTGAGCGCGAGTGTGCCCATGGCCGCGACGGAGATCGAGCCCGCCGCCAGACCGAGGCTGTCGAGAACGATCAACCTGAGCCGATGGGCGTACGCGCCCCGCGCGGCCAGCACCAGGACGCCCAGGAACGGGAACACCGCGAGCGCGAGCCGGTGATCGCGATCGTTCGTGAGAAGAACGGCACAGACAAATCCAGCCGCTAGCGCGACGAAGTCAAGGACCGGCAGCGCCCACCCGCCGATGATCAGGAAGCTTGCGAGCCGGCTGCGGCGGCGTGGGGGCGGCCCCGTAGCCCGCGGGCGCTCCGTCTCCATCGGCGGTAGCGTTGCTGCCGGCACGACGCCCTCCCTGAGCGACGCTGGTGCGTTCCCTCTCCGCTCCTGCCGGATGCTGCCCAAACCGCCTCCAGTGTTTGCCCTCTCCCGACTCACGGATCCACCAAGGAGGGTGCGGGTTCCATCGACGGCTCCTTCAGAAGACGTTGATGCCAGTACGATCTCGCGCCGCGAGCGCCGGTGTGGTCGCGTTCGTCCTTGAGGAACGCCGCTGCTCGCCGCAGCTCCACCTCCATGCTGTGGGCCCGGACTCGCGCGAGCCCCGCCTTGACCAGCCTCTCGCGCAGCCGCCGGTCGGCGGCAAGCTCTCGCAGGCGGCGGGCCGCGGTGTCTGCGTCGTCGGGCGCCACCAGCAGAACTGCGTCGCCGCCGGCCTCTGGTACGCCGCCCACCGCCGTTGCGACGACCGGCAGCCGCGCGGCGAACGCCTCGAACAGCACTTGCGGGAGGCCTTCGGTGCGGGAGACGTGGAGTAAGGCATGCGCCTCGCGGTATGCCTCGTGCAGCCCTCCGTCCAGCGGCACATACCCTCGCAGATCTGCGGCGTCCGCGACGCCCAGGGCCGCGAGCCGCTCGCGCAGCGCACCCTCGAGCGGCCCCTCGCCACAGACCACAAGCCGCCAGCGAGGATCGGTCGCACGCAGGCGAGTCAGAACGTCAGCGAGCAACAGCGGGTTCTTCTCCTCCTCCAGCCGGCCCACGCTGAGCACGGTGAGCCCCCCGTCCCAGCGCCGCTCAGGCGGTGAGGCGTCGATGTCCTGCTCGGCGACGAGCGAGACCGTCAGCGCCAGCACGGCGCGACCACTGCCATATCGCGTGGCAAGCTCAGGCCCGACGACGATCGCCGGCGTAAGGCGCCCCAGGCGGCGAAATGCGCCATCGAGCACGCGAGCGGCCACATGCACGACGCGGCGGCGAGGGTGGCGAGTGCGCGCGTACTCCGGAAGGTCCTGACGAACACCAAGCACCACGCGCTTGTGCCGCACGAGCGCCAGCAACGCGAACGGGACCGCGAGCCCCTGAGGCCCGAGCACCCACGCGACGTCGACATCGCGCAGCACCGCGTTCCAGCGACGCAAGGCCAAGCGCAACGCCCGCGCCAGCCCCAATGCGTCGGCCGCGCTTGCGTAGTGCGGCATCTCGACAAATCGAATGTCGCGCGGAATCGGATAATGCGAGCGCCCCGGCTCGGGATCGACCCGGCCGGTGACGGTCACCCGCTCGAACTGGTCTCGCAACCCCGCGACGAACAGGGCAAACGCGCGCGGAGCATAGACCCCGTCGGCATCCCGTCGGTGCACGTAGTCGAGATAAACCGCCAGGCGCATTGGCGGGGGCTCACCCATCGGGTACGCGCTCAAACATGTCCGCGGCCAGGGCCGCTCGGCGGCGCGACGGCGAAGCAAATCGAAGGAGGCCGATCAGGAAGCCTCCGCCCCACGAAGCGTGCATCGTCACGAACACCAGCGACAGGCCCAACACCTCCGGGAGGTCCTCTCCGGCGCGGGCGCTCTGCGCAACAACCCCCGCGCCGTAGACCGTGACCACCGCGCGGGCCGCCAACCGCAGGGGCCGCGGCCCCAGCAGCGCGGCCGTAGCCGCCATCACGACACCCGGAAGGGCGATATGCGGCGCTCGAACGGTCGACGGATGGTGCAGTGCGGTCTTGGCGCGAAAGGTGCCGTACCGGCGATACTGACGAGCGAGCGCCGGCAGCGAATTGCGCGGCGTGTACTCGGCGCCAAGCTCGGGCAGCGAAACGATACGGCCGCCCCGTCGCAACACGCGCGCGGCCATCTCAGAATCTTGGTTGACCGGCCACCCCTCATCCCAACCGCAGTCACGGGCAAGCGTCACTCGCCGCCACACACCGGTGAACACGCCCGTCCCGAGCTCGACCTCGCCATCGCCGTGCTCTCCCACATCACGCTCCCAGCGCTTCGACGCTCCCGTCGCCAGCCGCGTGCCGAGCGCCGTCGCGACCCGACGCGACCAGGTATCCGTCCCCACGGGAATTTGCGGCCCCGCCACCCAATCGACATCGCCGCGCCGCAAGCGCTCGATACCGCGCGATAGATAGTGCGGGGGATAGCGCGCGTGCCCGTCGATGCGAGCGACGTACTCACCGCGTGCCGCCCGCAGCCCGATGTTCAATGCGCTCGCTGTTTGGCCGCGCGGATTATCGAGTACCCGGATGCGCTCATCCTCGGCGGCCAGCTCGCTGAGGATTTCGCCCGTGCGATCTGTGGAGGGCCCATGGATGAAGATGAACTCGGCCTCCCCGGCAATATCCTGCGCCTGCAGCACAGCGACCGTCTCACGGACGTGACGCTCCTCGTTGAGCACCGGTGTCAGCGTCGTGACCGTGACCCGGCGACGGTCCCGCTGCAGGCGAGTCCCCGATGCCCGCTCCGACCAGGCCCGCGGCTCACGGCGAGACAGGCGCGCCGAGGTCACCGCCGCAGGCTCCGTCTCCGGGGCGTTTGGGCGTGAGGCGACCGCCATCAGCGTGACGAAGGGAGGTTTGACTTTCCGCTGCCGAGGCCCATCGGTGATCACCGGGGGCGTCCGCAGACCATGCACTGCCGTGCGAACTGCATCACATCACCCACAAGCCCCTTGCTTGCTTGCGCTGAAGATCAGCAACGCCCTTTCAGGCGTCCAAAACGACTATACCCCTCCGGCCTCGAAGAAGAGCCGTTGGCCTCGCGGAGCGGGTCGGTCACCGACCCGGCCCGGCTCGTGGCTACCGGCCCGTAGGGAGGCCGGCCGTCGCCCGCGGCGGTGTCGCCGCCGCGGGCGCGCGGTCCTGGATCACGATCACGCCGCTGCGCGGCGCCTGCGTGACGCCCCGGAACTGGACCTCGTCGAGCTCGGGGCCGCCCGGGCGCAGCGCACAGCGCTCGAGCACCCGTCGCAGCACGATCCGCATCTCAAGCTGCGCGAAGCTCGCCCCCAGGCAGCGCCGGGTGCCGCCGCCGAAGGGGATCCAGGTGTAGGTGTCGGGCGCGCCCGGGCCGAGGAACCGCTCGGGTCTGAATGATTTCGGATCGGTAAACAGGTCGCCGCGGCGGTGGATCATCCGGATCGAGGGGTTGATCTCGATTCCCGGCGGGATCGCGTAGCCGTCGAGCTCGAACGGCTGGTCGCGCACGACCCTGCCGACGCCCGGAATCACCGGCCTCAGCCGCAGTGCCTCCTTGACGACCGCGTCGAGGTACTCGGGGTCTCCCTCGCCGGCGCGCTTGTGGACGCCGGGGCTGTGCAGGAGCAGGTCGAACGTCCAGGCCAGGCCGGTCGCGGTCGTCTCGTGTCCCGCCAGCAGCAGCGTCATGAGCTCGTCGCGCACCTCCTGATCGGTGAGCCGCTCCCCGTGCTCATCCGCGGCCAGCAGGAGCGCCGAGAACACGTCGTCGCGCCGCGCCAGATCGGGCTCCTCGCGCCGGCGCGCGATCTCGGCGAACAGGATCTCGTCGACCGCGCGGCGGTTCTCGTCAAAGCGCCGCATCGCCGCGCGATCGCCGCCGAAGCGGGCCAGCATCATCAGCAGCATCATCCCGCGAGGCCGCGCCATCGGCTCGATCATCGCCCGCAGCCGGGCTTGCAGCCGGTCCTCGTCGGGCCCGGCCTCAAAGCCGAACACCGCCCGCATGATCACCCGCAACGTCAGCGCCTGCATGCTCGGCAGGATCGGAAACGGCCGGCCCACTGGCCACGAGTCGATCTCCTGATCGGCCGACTCGCGCATCAGATCGGCGTAGGCCTGCATCCGCTCGCCGTGAAAGGTGGGCAGCAGCAGCCGCCGGTGGCGGATGTGCTCGGCGCCGTCGAGCAGCAGCACCGAGCGCCGGCCCACGATCGGCCCGAGCATCGAGTTGGCCTCGCCGGCATGCAGCCGCTCCGGTGAGCCCTGGAAGACCTGCTTGACCAGGGCAGGATCGAAGACCATCACGAAGCGGTCGTCGAACAGCGTCGCGAACGTGACCACCTCGCCGTAGCGGCGCCGGCAGGCCTCGAGGAAGCGCGGCGCCGCGAGGACGAACCCGACGGTCTGGACGGCGCGGGGGAGCCGAGGTCCCGGAGGCATCGGAGCGACCGGGGGCTGTCCGGGGCTCGAGGTCGACTGGCCGGTCGCGGCAATCGGTTCGGTCTGGGTGCTCATTTTCACAGGAGATCCTCGTACAACGCTAACGCGGTGCTCACGCTCTGCCCAGGAGCTTCAGCCTAGCCTGTGGCGCCGCTGGCGCACACATCGAGGTGCGGCACACATCGAGGTGCGGCAAGGTCAACGATGCGCGAGAGCTTCCTAGTCTTCGGCAGGCCTCTGATCGGGGATGAGGAGATTGCCGAGGTGGTCGACTCGCTGCGGTCGGGATGGATTGGCACGGGCCCGAAGGTGGAGCGCTTCGAGGGTATGCTTGCCGAGTACGTCGGCGCCGCCCACTGCCGTTGCCTGTCCTCGTGCACCGCGGCCCTGATCCTGTCGCTGCAGGTGCTCGGCGTGGGCCCCGGCGACGAGGTCCTGGTTCCGGCGATGACGTTCATCGCATCGGCGAACGCGGTCGAGCACGCCGGCGCCACGCCGGTGCTGGTGGACTCCGAACCCGGGACGGGCCTGATCGACCTCGACCGTGCGCAAGCGGCGATCACGCCACGCACGCGGGCGATCATGCCGGTGCACCTCGCCGGTCGCCCGATGGACATGGACCGCCTGAGCGCGTTCGCACAGCAGCACGGACTGGCCGTGGTCGAGGACGCGGCGCACGCGATCGGGGCGCAGTGGCGCGGACGCAAGATCGGCGCATTCGGCAACCTGACGGCGTTCTCGTTCTACGTGACCAAGAACATCTCGACGATCGAAGGGGGCGCGCTGGTGACCGAGGATCCCGAGGTCGCGGGCGAGGTCGAGCGGCTCGCGCTACACGGGCTGAGCGTGGGCGCCTGGCAGCGATTCTCGGACTCTGGCTTTCGCCACTACGAGGTCGTCCGGCCCGGGTTCAAGTACAACATGACCGACGTCCAGGCGGCCGTTGGTCTGCACCAGCTCCCCCGCCTGGATGCTTGGATCGAGCGCCGCGCCGAGCAGTGGTCGCGCTACGACGAGCTGCTCGCCGGAGTTCCGCTGGAGACTCCGCCGCCGCCCGAGCCCGGGACCAGGCACGCCCGCCACCTCTACCAGGTGCTGCTTGCACCGGATGCGCCGCTGCGCCGTGACGAGCTGCTCGACGGACTGACGGCGCGTAGGATTGGCGTCGGGGTGCACTATCGGGGCGTCCATCTGCATGCTTTCTACCGGGACAAGTACGGCTTGCGGCCGGGCGACTTCCCGGTCGCCAGCTCGATCTCAGAACGCACGCTTAGCCTGCCGTTGGGCCCGAATGTCACCGAGTCCGACCAGGATGACGTGGTGCAGGCTCTTGCCGATCTCCTACGGTGACAGACGCGTGCGACCCGTCGCCCAGACCTCGAGGCCGATCCGATGACCGCGTCTGAGTACCCGGTGCGGCGTCCCAATCCCGGCGTGGCCAGGCTGGGCGCCCGGCTTCGGGTACGGGAGCTGCCGGCGGACACCTGGATCCTGCTCGCGCTCGTCGCGGTCGCGGCGGCGATCCGGTTTTTGGTGATCGACAACCAGAGCTTCTGGGCCGACGAGGCGCTGACCGCCTATGAGAGTCACCTGGGCTTCGGCCCGATGCTCCACACGGTCGCGCACATCGAGACGACGCCGCCGCTGTACTTCGTGACGATCTGGCTGTGGGCCCACGTGTTCGGGAGCGGCGAGGTCGCGCTCCGGTCGTTCTCGACGCTGGCCGGAATCGCGCTCGTGCCGATCGGGTTCCTGAGCGCCAGAGATCTCGTGTCGCGCCGGGCGGGCGTGCTTGCGGGGGCGTTCGTCGCCGTCAACCCGTTTCTGATCTGGTACTCGCAGGAAGCGCGGTCCTACATGCTGCTCGCGGCGCTGACCGGCGCGTCGTT
The DNA here is from genome assembly GCA_963723675.1 of uncultured Solirubrobacterales bacterium. GTDB lineage: Bacteria > Actinomycetota > Thermoleophilia > Solirubrobacterales > Solirubrobacteraceae > Palsa-465. The sequence goes on from CAVRRW010000007.1 coordinate 268,769, forward strand.
CTTGTGGTTCATCCGGGCGCGGCAGGACCCGAGCCGACGGAACCTCGCGTGGTGGACGGTGTGTTCCGCGCTCGCGGTGATGACCCACTTCTTCGCGGGGTTCCTGATCGCTCCCGAGGCCGTGTGGTTGCTGTATCTGTCGCGCAAGCGCGGGGTGATCGTCGCGGTCGGGGTCGTGACGGCGGCGCAGCTGGCAATGCTCCCGCTGGCACTGATCGACACCTCCCACCAAGCCGGCTGGATCGCGCGGGTGCCGAGGCTGAGCCGCATCTCGACGATGGCCACCGAGTGGGCCGCGAGCCTCCTCACCCGGCGTGTGACGGTCGGGGAAGGGTTGCTGGGCGGTGCGATCTTCCTCGCGCTCGTGACGGCGCTGATCGTGTTCTGCGGCGACCGGCGGACGCGGAGCGGGGCCAAGGTCGCGGCCGTGCTCATCGGCTTCGTGTGGCTGGCGCCGCTGGCGCTCGGAATCGCCGGCCACGACTACTTCTTGTCACGCAACGAGATCCCGGCGTTCGTCCCGCTCGCCACCGTCGTCGCCGCCGCGTGCGCAGCGCCGCGCACGCGCGTACTCGGCGCGGCGCTCGCGATCGCGCTGCTGGCGCTGTTCTCGTTCGCGACGCTGCGCGTGCAGACGCACCCCGAGCTGGAGCGTCCCGACTGGCGGGCGGTGGCACGCGCGCTGGGGCCGACGAGCGTCCCGCGCGTCGTGTTCGTCGCCGATGGCACCACCGCCGATCCGCTGAAGATCTACATGCCCCATGTCAACTGGGTGCAGCCTCAGTCGCGGCGCGTCCGGATCGACGAGGTCGTCGTTGTCGGCGCGGTCAAGCGGCTGCCGCTGGCGATCAACCGCCCCCCGGTCGCGACGGCCTCGCTCAAGCCGCCGCCGAGGGTCGGCAGCCCGGTGCCGCGAAAGGTGGCCCCGCCGGGCGCGCGACTAATCGGGCGCTTCCGCGTCGACAACTGGGTCCTGGCGCGGTTCGAGCTGCGCCACCCGATCCGCGTGAGCATCCACGAGCTGATCGGGCGCGCGCCGCGCTACTTCCTCCGCACCCCGCGGTCGCTGCTGCTGTTCTTCCAGCAACCTGGCCGCTGACAGTCATCTTGCTGACCGCTCGCGGCCGCGGCGGTATCTTCACGGCCGTACGCGTGTTGGGACGGGCAATGGTCAGAACGGTGTTGGGCCGGCTGCGTCGGTGCTTGCTGCCGGCGGCGCGCGCGATCGCCGCGCCGGCGGCGCTTGCGATCGCCATGCTGGCGGCGCTCGCGATCGCTGCGGCGGTGGCGCCGGCGCCCGCGCTCGCGCAGCTCTCGACTCGCAACGTCACACCGCTGCCACGCAGCAAGGTGATCGTGGCGGCTTCGTGGACCAGCCGGCGGCACGACCCGCCCACCAACCAATGGGGCGACATCCTGCCGACGATCTGGGGCGATGACGGCAACCAGTACACGATGATGGATGACGGGGGGACCGATGTGCCGCTCCCGGGCGGCGTCTGGCGGCAGTCGCTGGCGCGGATCACCGGGATGCCGCCGCGGATTCGATTCACCCTGGTCGGAGACCGTGACAAGCAGCCGCCGCCGGCCACGTTCGGGCAAATCCGCAACAACCCCAAGCTGTGGCTCGGCCCACTCGGTCCGTATTACTCCAGTGGCCTGGTCGAAGCCAACCACGTCTTCTACGCCACCCAGGAGCTCGACTGGAACTGGAATGCGAACGGTCCGTTTGCGGGTCTCGCGGGGATCGCGTATTCGCTCAACCGCGGCGAGGACTGGCAATTCGCCAATAAGCCGTTTCCGGCGCCGCTGGGCAACCTCAACTGGGTGATTCGCGGCCAGGGTGGCGTGTTCGCCGACGGATACGTCTACGCGATCGCCAGCGAACGTGAGTTCAACGCCAACACGCTGATCATGGGCCGCGCCCGGCCCGATGTTGCCGACATAACCGATCCCGCTCAATGGCAGTGGGTGTCCGGTTGGACGACGCAGGGCGGAATGCCGTGGCCGGTGTTCTCGAGCTCGTTGCAGAGCGCGGTGCCGATCGTCTCATGGAGCTCTCACATCACCTACCCGCAGATGTCCTTCGACTCGCCGATTCACCGCTACCTGCTGACGTTCACCTACGCCTACTCGCCGACGCCGCCGGGCACCTGGAAGAACGGCGAGGAGCTTGTGATGCTCGAGGCTCCGCATCCATGGGGACCGTTCTCGTTCGTCGCCGCCGAGACCGGCTTCGGGCCCTCAAACGGATACGGCGCCGGCTTCCCGATCAAGTGGATCAGCCGCAACGGCCACGATCTGTGGCTCAAGTGGGCGGCGAACTTCGACGGCTGCAGCCCGCATCTCGACTGCTCGGGCGCTTACGGCTTCAATTACCAGCGCATCCACCTGACGCTCGCCGCCGGGCACTGAGCGCGCTAAAGCGAATGCAACACGACGTGCTCATGCGCGAGCGCACTTGCGAGAGAATGGCTGGCGAATGGACGCGCTGCCGTCAGGCGCATACCGAAGAGCCCGGGTTCAGCTGAGCGTCGTCGTGCCCGTTTACGGCTGCGCCGATTGCCTCGTGGCGCTCCACGAGCGGCTCACCCGGACGATGGGGCAGATGACCGACCGCTACGAGCTCGTGTTCGTCGATGACCGCAGCGTCGACGACGGCTGGACGGTGTTGCAGCGCCTGGCGCGCGAGGATCCCCACGTCAGGGTCTTCCGGCTCAGCCGCAACTTCGGTCAGGACGCGGCAATCACGGCGGGACTGGCCCAGGCCCGCGGCGACTGGGCGGTGGTCATGGATTGCGACCTCGAGGAGGCGCCCGAGGATATCCCGCGGTTGTGGGCGGCCGCCGGCGAGGGCTACGACATCGTGCGAACCACGCGCCGGGGGTGGCGCCACTCGGCCTTCCGGCGCTGGACCAGCCGCGTCTACAGACGGCTGACGCTCGAGACGGACGTGCGGCCGGACTACAGCAACCTCAGCCTGATGTCACGACAGGTGATCGACGCCTTCCTGCGCCTGCGCGACCGCGACCGCGAGTACATGATCGCGCTCGACTGGCTCGGCTTCGACTCCACCGCGATCGAGATCGAGCACCACGACCGCCATGCCGGCGAGAGCGCCTATTCGCTTGCGCGGCTGGTCCGGGTGGCCCTCGACGGGATGTTCTTCCGCAGCACCGTGCTGCTGAGGCTGGTGGTGGCGCTCGGCTTCGTGATCGCCACGATCGGGATCGTCGTCGCAATCTTCGAAATCGTCGATTACTTCGCCGAGCCCGACAAGGCCGTTCCCGGCTACACGAGCCTCGCGGTGCTGCTGCTCGTGCTGGCCGGTTTCATCATCGTCAGCGTCGGCGTCGTCGGGCTCTACGTGGGCCGGATCTTCGAGCAGGTCAAGAACCGACCGCTGTTTCTGATCGACGATCAGGCGGGCGGCGCGTCGCCTGAAGCACATAGACCCGCTCCCGGCCGCCCGGAATCGCAAACTCCTTCAGGATCTGCGCGCGATACGGACGCATGAACGCTTCCAGCGAGCGCTCATCAAAGCGCCTTGCGTGACCTCCGGTTCCCGGGTCGGCGGCGCGCCGGCCGACCACGCGGACGATCGCGACTTCGCTGCCGGCGAGGTTGCGGACCGGCTCTGAGACGATCACGCGGTCGCGCGCGGCGGCGAGCATCCGGTCAACGAGGCGCTGCGCTCGCGGCAGGAAGTGGTACAGGCTCGCCTGGATGATCACCACGTCTGCGCTCGGAAGGGCACGGTCGTCGGCGGCCAGGTCGAGCTGCAGTGCCTCGATTCCCCGGCGGCGCAGCGCCGCCACGAACCCGGGATTGACGTCGACCCCCACGTAGCTGCTGGTGCGGCCGCGCAAGCAGCGGCGATACAGCGTCGCCGGCCCGCAGCACAGCTCGAGCACCGATGAGCCCGGCGGGACCTCGTTCGCGACCGCCCGCATCCGGTCGGCGTAATGGCGCCCGTACAGCGCGCGCATCAACAGCTCGTAGCCGGTGGCGCTGCGGTAGATGAGGCTGACGCTCAAGCCGCCGGGGTTGCGGCCTGCGAGCCGGCGGCCTGAGCGCCGAGGTCGGCGAGCGTCAGCTGGTGGGCGGGCGGCTCGTGCAGCGCCGGGGTGACGGTCGCCTTCAGCTCGCCGTCGACGTGCAGCAGCTCGCCCGACCGGAGCGCCCGCCAGCCCGGGTCCTCGTCCATCTGCTCGCTCGCGACGACGATCGCGGGCAGCCGCGCCAGGTCGCCCGAGCGAACCCGGATCGAGCCGCGAGCGCTGGCGTGCTCGAGGTGGCGGTTGCCACTGGTGCCGCCGGGCAGGCGCTCGAGCACGTGCAGCTCGTGCACGTCGGGATAGCGCATCGCCCACAGCTGATCCTCGGCGATCAGGACGAAGTTCAGCGCATACACCGGGCAGTGCTCGGCGACCCAGCGGGTGGCGCCGACGACCCCCTCGGCCACGTCCTCGCGCGCCTCGATCTCCCTCGTGATCAGCGCGAAGAAGCGCTCGGAGTCGGTCTCACCTCTGACCAGCGCCATCCGGTCGCCGAGCTCGCGCTCGAGCGCGCCGAGGTCCTCGATCACGCCGTTGTGGGCGAACAGGCGCCCGGCCTGCTCGAACGGGTGCGTGTTCTGGGGCGCGATCGCCCCGGTCGAGGCGTAGCGGATGTGGGCGACGAACGTGCGCGAGCGCAGCTCCCGCGCCTCCCGTGCGAACGCCTGATCCTCGTAGGCGGCGAGCGGCTGCTTGAACACCTCCGGCGCTCCGTCCTGCGAGAAGCAGCCCACGCCCGTCCCGTCGGGCTCGCGGCGGCTCTGCTGGGCCAGCGAATCGGGCGCCTCGAGCAGCCAGAACGTGGCGCCGACGCGGTGGGGACCGCCGCTCATGCCGAACAGACGACACATCTCCTGGCGCGACGGTAGCGGATGGCGTCTCGCGCGATGAGACAGAGCGCCGGCGCGCTGGATCCGCTGGCCGCACGCCCCCGGCCCTCGACCACCCAAACCCTATTTGTCAAACTACTTTCAAGCTCGTGGCCTATCTTGACCCTACGAGCCACCGAACGAAGGTCGAGTTGACATGAAGTTTCTGCGCACAGCCTCAACGCGGCGCCTGCTGGCAGTGATCGCCGGCGCCGTCGCGATCATCGCCGCCGGCACCGCGATCGCGATCGCCGCCACCGGATCCGGTCCGGTGCCGCCGTCCAAGCCGCTCGCCGCGGCGGTCCACGACGCGCTCGGCGCGCCCCAGGTCAAGGGGATCACCGCGCGGATCAGCTTCACGAACCACCTGATCGACTCCTCCAGCATCCAGGGCGCCGATCCGATCCTCAGCGGCGCGACGGGGCGACTGTGGCTGGCCCCGCAGCGGCTGCGGCTCGAGCTGCAATCCGACAACGGCCAGGACGCCCAGGTGGTGGTCTCCAACGGAAGTTTCTGGGTGTACGACCCGGCCTCGAACACGGCCTATGAGGGCAAGCTCCCGTCCGGCGGCAACCGGACCGACAAGGCGAGCAAGGCCGATCAGCTGCCCTCGATCGCGTCGCTGCAGTCCGACCTCAACCGTCTGGCCGGGCACGTCAACCTGACCGGCGCGGTCCCCGGCGACGTGGCCGGCCAGCCCGCCTACACCGTGCGGGTCTCGCCCAAGCACGACGGCGGCATGCTGGGCGCCGCCGAGGTCGCCTGGGACGCGGTCCGCGGCGTGCCGCTGAGGTTCGCGATCTACGCGCGCGGCCAGAGCGCACCGGTGATCGAGCTGAAGGCGACCGACATCTCCTACGGGGCGGTCGCGGCGTCCGATTTCGCCGTCTCGCCGCCGTCCGGCGCCAAGATCGTGACGATCACGCTGCCCGCCGGCAGCGCGGCCGCCAAGCACGCCCGCGGCCAGGGCCGCGGCCACGACGTCAGCGGCGCTGCGGCGGTCGCCAAGCGCCTGCCGTTCACGCTGGTCGCGCCGAGCAAGCTCGTGGGCCTGCCGCGGCGGTCGGTGTCGCTGCTGGATTCCGGCGGCAGCGCCGGCGCGCTGATCACCTACGGCCAGAACCTCGGCGGCATTGCCGTGATCGAGCAGCCCGCGCACGCCGGCGCGGCCGCGCCGACGCAGAGCGGTGATCACAGCGGCCTGAGCCTGCCGTCGGTGTCGATCAACGGCGCCACCGGGCAGGAGCTCGACACGGCCCTGGGCAGCGTGGTGCGATTCACCCGCGGCGGCGTCTCGTACACGGTGCTCGGCTCGGTGCCGGCCGCGGCCGCGGATGCCGCGGCGCGGGCGCTATGACCGCGGGCGTCGCTGACGGCCCACCGCCAGTAGAGGTCCGCGGCCTCGTCAAACGCTATGGCGAGCTGACCGCCGTCGCCGGGGTCGACCTGACCGTCAACCCCGGCGACGTCTACGGGTATCTGGGCCCAAACGGGGCCGGCAAGACCACATCGCTGCGGATGATGCTCGGGCTTATCCGCCCCAGCGCCGGGAGCGTCCGGCTGTTCGGGCGCGATCCGATGGAGAGCGTGCGCGCGCTGGAGGGCGTCGCCGGCTTCGTCGAGGCGCCGACGTTCTATCCGTACATGAGCGGCCGGCGCAACCTCGAGCTGCTCGCCGCGTTCGACGGCCACGGCGCGTCGGAGAGGATCGAGTCGGCGCTCGAGCGGGTGGAGCTCTCAGACCGCGCGCGCGACCGGGTCGGCGGCTACTCGCACGGCATGCGCCAGCGCTTGGGGATCGCCGCGGCGCTGTTGCGCGAGCCCAGGCTGCTGCTGCTCGACGAGCCCTCGACCGGCCTCGATCCCGCCGGCATGCGCGACATGCGGGTGCTTGTTCGCCGGCTCGCCGGCGAGGGCATCACGGTGCTGCTCTCCAGCCACCTGCTGACCGAGGTCGAGGAGGTCTGCAACCGGGTGGCGATCGTCCGCTCGGGCGCGATCGTCTACGAGGGCGAGATCGCCGATCTCAAGAGCGGCGCCGGGACCACCTACAGGCTCCTCACCACCGATGACGAGCGCGCGCTCGCGGTCTGCCGCGCCCAGCCGGGTCTTTCCAACGTCCGCGTCGAGGGCGCGCGGATCTCGTTCACCGCCGACGAGGCCGCGGTCGCCGAGCTGTCGCAGGCGCTGGTCGAGGCCGGGGCGCTGATCCGGACGCTGGCGCCGCAGACGGTCACGCTCGAGGACCTGTTCTTCTCGCTCACCGAGGACGCCGGCGGCCCCGACGGCGAGGCCGCGCCGGCGCCTCGCGAGCCCGCCGAGGCGGCGCCGTGAGCAGCCCCTCGGTGGCGACCGTGTACCGGTGGGAGCTGACCAAGCTCCGCTATCAGAAGCGCACCTACCTCGGTCTGGGGGCGGCGATGATCGTCCCGATCATCTTCGTCGTCGCGATTCACTTCCGCCACGACCGCCGTGGCGGCGACTTCGCGTTCGCGTCCTACCTGACGCGCAGCGGCCTGGCGGTGCCGCTGGTGATCATGCTGTTCGGGGCGGTGTGGATGTTCCCGCTGATCACCGCGCTCGTCGCCGGCGACATCTTCGCCTCCGAGGACCACAACGGGACGCTGAAGACGATCTTCACCCGCTCGCTCGAGCGCGGGCAGATCTTCGGCGGCAAGGCGCTCGCGGCGGCCACCTACGCGGTCGTCGCGATCCTCCTCGACGGGACCGTGGCCGTGATCGCCGGCAGTCTCCAGTCTGGCTTTCACTCGCTGCAGACGCTCTCGGGGACGATCGTCTCAGCGCCCAAGGCGCTCGAGCTCGTCTACGTCGGCCTGCTCGTCTACCTGATCCCGATCGCGACCGTCGTGGCGATCGGGCTGCTGCTGTCGACGATCACCCGCAACAGCGCCGCGGCCGTCGTGGGGACCCTGATGGTCTCGCTGCTGTTTCAGCTGATCGGGATCCTGCCCGGGCTGGGAAGCCTCACCCCGTATCTGCTGAGCACGCAGTTCAACGCCTGGCAGGGGCTGCTGCGCCAGCCGATCGACTGGGCGCCGGTGGTGCGAGCCGCGTGGGTCTGCGCGATGTACGGCGTGCCGGCGCTCGCGGCCGCGTTCCTGGTGTTCCTGCGGCGCGACGTGGCGGGTGGCTAGCGACGCTGACGCTGCAGGGGCGGCTACCGCGGATGTGGGTGCGGGCGCCGGCCCGCGGGCGGCCGCCGGCCCGGGGGCGGGCGAGCGCGTGCTCGTCGTCGACGACGACCCGCCGCTGCGGCGGATGCTCGAGCGCACGCTCGCGGCCGAGGGGTTTGAGGTGTCGCTGGCCGCCGACGGTGCGGCGGCGCTGATCGCCGCCGAGCGTTCCGCGCCCGACGTGATCGTGCTCGACGTCGCGATGCCGGCGCTCGACGGGCTGGCGGTCTGCCGCCGCCTGCGCAGCAAGGGGCTGCCGACGCCGATCCTGATGCTGACCGCGCGCGATGAGGTGGTCGATCGCGTGGCCGGGCTCGAGGCCGGCGCCGACGATTACCTGATCAAGCCATTCGCGGTGCAGGAGCTGGTCGCGCGGCTGCGGGCGCTGACGCGGCGCCACGGCGATTCGCAGGGCCAGCCGCTGCTGTCCTACGCGGACCTGGTGCTCGACATCGACGCCCGCCGCGCCACCCGGGGCGGTCGCCCGATCGAGTTGACCCGGCGCGAGGCCCACCTGCTGGAGCTGCTGCTGCGCGAGGCGGGCCGGCTCGTGACCCGCGAGCGGGCGCTGGCAGAGATCTGGAACGATGGGGCGCTGGACAACGTCGTCGACCGCTATGTGACGAGGCTGCGACGCAAGCTCGGCGACCCGCCGCTGATCCGGACCATCCGGGGAGCCGGGTTCGCGCTACGGGCCTGAGCTGGGGAGCGCCGGTGCTGAGACCTCGGAGCCTGCGCGCGCGGCTGATCGCCGCGGCGGGCGGCTCGATCCTCGCCGCCGTCGTCCTGTTCGGGGCCGCGACCGTGCTGCTGGTGCGGGGGGAGTTGCGGGGCTCGCTCGACAGTGCCCTGCGCCAGCGGGCGCAGGACGTGCAGCAGCTGGCGGCGTCGGCGCCGGCGGTGCTGACCGGCCCCGGCGCGCTGGAGAGCCCGGCCTCGGGCCGCGAGCTCGTGGTGCAGGTGATCGACTCCCGCGGGCGGATCCTGGCGCGCTCGCTCACGCTCGGCGCCAAGCTGCTGCCGCAGGACCGGCTCGCGACGCAGGCGCGCGTGGCGGGGCGAGCCGGGTTTGAGGACATCAAGATCTCGGGGCGCCCGTTTCGCATGTACGCCGCGCCGATCCCGCAGACCGGGGGCACCGCGTCGGGCGGCGCCGTTCTCGTCGCCTCCGACACGACCGACATCTCCAACACGCTCTCTCACCTCGGCGTGGTGTTGACGCTCAGCGGCGCCGGGGCGGCGCTGCTGGCGGTGCTCGCCGCGGCTTTCTTGACCCGTCGGGGCCTGCGGCCGCTGCGCCGGCTGGCCGGCGCCGCCGGCGAGATCGAGCGCACCGGCGACCCCGCCCAGCGCCTCCCCGAGACCGGCGTCGCCGACGAGATCGGGCAGCTGACCGGCGTACTCAACCGAATGCTCGCCTCGCTGGAGGACTCGCGAGCGACCGAGCGACGGTTCCTAGCCGACGCCTCGCACGAGCTGCGCACGCCGGTCACCTCGTTGCTGGGAAACGTCGAGTTCGCCGCCCGCCACGGCTCGGACCCCGAGGTCCTGGCCGACCTGCAGCGCGACGCCGCCAGGCTGGCCCGGCTCGTCGACGACCTGCTCGTGCTCGAGCGCTCCGGCGCCGCCGGCCAGGAGGCCGGCGCCGTCGATCTGAGGTCGGTGGTCGCCGCTGTTGCCGACGGCCGCGTTCAGGACGGGGAGCGGGTGAGGGTGGGGGTGGTCGAGCCCGCAGAGGTCTGGGGGGAGCGCGAGGCGCTCGAGCGAGCGCTCGAGAACCTGGTCGAGAACGGCCTCGTGCACGGTCCCCCGGAGGGTCGCGTGACGGTCGAGCTGGCCCGCCGGGACGAGCTCGCGCTGCTGACGGTCAGCGACGAGGGCGCGGGACCCGATCCCGTGAGCCGGGAGCGCCTGTTCGAGCGCTTCTGGCGCGGACCAGATTCCTCGCAGCGGCCGGGCTCCGGGCTGGGGCTGTCGATCGTCTCGGCGATCGTGGAGCGCCACGGCGGCCGGATCGTCGTCCACGGATCCGCGTTTACCGTCGAACTTCCACTAATCAGCCGCAATTCTCATTCTTCTCTTACTGATGGCTGATTGTCTTGACTCCGGTGAGCAGATGAGCAACGCGCAGAATCCGTACATCGGGCCCCACGGGCCCTCCCCCGCCCAGTCAGAGCGCGACGCCGCGCTCGAGCGGGTCAGGCGGACGCGGCGCTGGGTCGTCGGTGGCACCGCCGGGCTGACCGCCGGCTTCGCGGTGCTGGTCGCCGCGGTCGCCCCGGGACGCTCGTCGGGCTCCAACGCGTCGGCCTCGACCGGGGCGTCCGGGGCGGCGCGGGTCGGCTCAGCCACCAGCGGATCGACTTCCGAGCCTCGGCTGCCGGCGGTGGCGAGTCCGGGCGACCTCGGGCTGTCGTCCCCCGACCAGGCGCCGACGGCCTCCAACGGGTCCTCGGGTCAGTCGTCTTCGTCCACGGGGTCCTCCTCGTCGGATCAGTCGTCGTCGTCCTCGTCTTCGTCTGACCAGTCGTCCTCGTCTTCGTCTGGCCAGTCGTCCTCGTCCTCGCCGGCCTCGGCAGGCAGCACGAGCGGTTCCTCGGGCGGCGGCGCGGTCGTGTCCGGAGGATCCTGAGCGGCTCCGCACATGCCGGTGGTCCAGCAGCACGCCCGGTTTGAGGCGTTTGGCAGCGATGCCGTGGTCGTCGTCGACGCGCCCGAGGTGGTCGACGCGCCCGACGTGGTCGACGCGCCCGGCCGGCTCGCGGTCGCGCTCGCCGAAGTGCGGCGCACCGTCGCGCAGTTTGATCTGGCGTGCTCCCGTTTTCGCGACGACTCCGAGCTGACGGCGGTCAACGAGGCCGCCGGCAGCGCGGTGGCGGTCAGCCCGTTGCTGCTGGAGGCGGTCGGCGAGGCGCTGCGTGCGGCTCGGCTGACCGACGGTGCAGTCGATCCGACGGTCGGCCGGGCGCTGATCGCGCTCGGCTACGACCGGGACTTCGCGGCGGTCGGGGCGGTCGGGGCGGGCAGGGCGGCCGAGGCTGTCGGGGCGGTCGGGGCGGGCAGGACGGGCGAGGCTGTCGGGGCGGGCGATCGCCGGCCGATCTCGATCGTTCCCGCGCCCGGGTGGCGGGCCGTCGAGCTCGACGCCGACGCCGGCACCGTCCGGGTGGCGCGCGGGGTCAGGCTCGACCTCGGCGCTGCAGCGAAGGCGCTGGCCGCCGATCACGCGGCCCGAGACGCGAGCGCCGCCGCCGCGTGCGGGGTGCTGGTGTCGCTCGGCGGTGACATCGCTTTCGCCGGCACGCCGCCGGCCGATGGGTGGCGCGTGCGCGTCACCGACGACCATCGCGCCGGCGTCGACGCTCCCGGGCAATGGATCACCCTGCGTTCCGGGGGCCTCGCCACCTCGAGCACGACGGTGCGCCGCTGGCGCACCGCGACGGGCTCGGTTCACCATCTCGTCGATCCCGCCACCGGCGGTCCGGTTCCCGCCGTCTGGCGGACGGTCAGCGTTGCGGCGGGGTCCTGCCTCGACGCCAACATCGCCAGCACGGCATCGATCGTCCGCGGCGAGCTCGCGCCCGAATGGCTTCGGTCGCTGGGCCTCCCGAGCCGGCTGGTCGGAGTCGACGGCCGCGTGCGGCACCTTGCCGGGTGGCCGGCGGAGGGGGATGACCTGGAGTCTTCGGAAGAGGGACAAAACCTCGGGTCGCCGGCGGAGGGGGACGGCCTCGCGTGAGCGCGTACTGGTATCTGGCGCGCGGCACCGGCGCGGTCGCGCTCGTGCTGCTGACCGCGAGCGCCGTGCTCGGCGTGCTCGGATCGGTGCGGTTCGCCGCCCCCCGGTGGCCCCGGTTCACGATCGACGCGCTTCACCGCGACGTGTCGCTGCTGGTGCTCGTGCTGCTCGTCGTGCACATCATCACCAGCGTGCTCGACAGCTTCGCGCCGATCACCGTGCTCGACGCGGTGATCCCGTTCGCTTCGACCTACCGCCCGCTGTGGCTCGGTCTCGGGGCGCTCGCGTTCGACCTGCTGCTGGCGCTGCTCTTCACGAGCGTCCTGCGCAGGCACTTTGGCTACCGCGCGTGGCGCACGGTCCATTGGCTGGCCTATGTCAGCTGGCCGGTGGCGATCTTCCACGGACTCGGCACCGGCAGCGACACCAAGGCCTGGTGGATGCTCGCGCTGACCGGCGTCTGCGTCGCCGCGGTGCTGGCCGCTGTGTGGGCGCGGATCGCGAGCATCGGCCCTGAGCACGCGAACTTCAGGGCTCCGGCGCTTGCGCTCTCGGTCGCCGTCGGGGTGGGGCTGCTGGCGTTCACGCTGGCGGGGCCGCTGCAGCGCGGCTGGGCGCGCCGTGCGGGAACGCCGGCGTCGCTGCTCGCGTCGCGGTCTTCGACCGCGGTCGCGGTGTCGAGGACCGCGGCGGCAGGGTCGGCGGGCACGGCCGCGGGGTCGGCGGGCACGGCCGCGGGGTCGGCGGGCGGGACGGTCACGAGCGCGAGCGCGCGCCGTGGCCCACACCCCTTTTCGGCGAGCATCTCGGGAACGATCAACCAGACCACCGAGCCGGACGGCGCGATCGTCGATCTGGCGCTGAACCTGACCGGCGGCGTCAACGGCGAGCTCCGGGTTCGCCTGGCGGGCACGCCTGTGGACGGCGGCGGCCTGTCGATGACCGGCAGCCAGGTCGACCTGACGGCCGTGGGTTTCTCCTCGGCGATGCAGGGCCGGATCACCTCGCTTCAGGGCCAGCGATTCGACGCCCGCGTGAGCGACCGTTCGGGATCGGCGCTGAACCTGCGCGTGTCGTTGAACGTCGACAATCAGGCGGGCACGGTCACGGGCTCGGTCGCGGCGACACGGGCGGCCGCGTGATGCGCAGACGCGGCGGCACCGCACCGGGCGCCGGCGTCGGCGATTTTGTGCGCAGGGGACACGACGGGCTCCCGCGCCTGCTGGCGGGGCTCCGCGCCGACGGGGCCGCGATGGGGCTGGGCGAGCACGAGCGTGTGCATGGCCCGCTCCCGGCGGCGGCCGGTCCCGGGCTGATCGCGGCGATCGAGGCCAGCGGGCTGCGCGGCCGCGGCGGCGCCGACTTCCCGACCGCCCGCAAGCTCCGCGCGGTCGCGGGTCGCAGGCGCGCCAGCGCCGTCGTCGTCAACGGCGGCGAGACCGAGCCCGCCAGCGTCAAGGACCGGCTGTTGCTGTCGCGGCTGCCGCATCTGGTGCTCGACGGCGCGGTGCTCGCCGCGGCCGCGGTCGGCGCCGGCGAGGTGATGGTCAGGACCCGCGCGAGCTCCGTGTCCGCGCAGGCGGCGCTCGAGGACGCGGTCGCCGAGCGAATCGGCGATCCGGTGGCGACCACGGTGCTTCCCGGACCTGAGGGATACGTGAGCGGCGAGGAGAGCGCGGTGGTCAATCACCTCAATGGCGGGCCGGCGCTGCCGACGTTCGTGCCTCCGCGTCCATACGAGCGCGGCTACCGGGGGCGTCCGACGCTGATCCAGAACCCCGAGACGCTGGCCCAGATCGCGCTGATCGCGCGCTTTGGCCCGGAGTGGTTTCGCGAGCTGGGGACGGACGCCGACCCCGGCTCGGCGCTGGTGACGATCTCGGGTGCCGTGGCCGCGCCCGGCGTCTACGAGCTCGCGTTCGGGACGCCGATGACCGAGCTGATCGCGGCCGCCGGCGGGGAGACGGAGCCGATGCGGGCGCTGCTGGTCGGCGGCTACTTCGGCACCTGGGTAGGGGCATCGCGCGCGCTTGACCTGAGGCTGGCGCGCCAGGATCTGCGGTCGGTCGGGTGCACGCTCGGCTCCGGAGTGGTGGTCGCCCTCGGGGAGCGGTCCTGCGGTCTGCACGAGAGCGCCCGGATCATCGACTACCTGGCAAGCCAGTCCGCCGGCCAGTGCGGGCCGTGCGTGCACGGCCTGCGGGCGATCGCCGACGCGGTCGGGAGGCTGGCCGCCGGCACCGCCGAGGCCGGCGAGCGCGAGCGGGTGCTGCGGTGGACCAGCGAGGTCCGCGGGCGCGGCGCCTGTCACCACCCCGACGGCGCGGTCAGGTTCGTGGAGAGCGCGATCGGCGTGTTCGCCGAGGAGATCGAGCACCACCGCGGCGGGCGGTGCAGCCCGGCGCCGGCGGGGGCCCGGGGCGCGGGTTCGGTCGGGAGCGCTTCCGGCCCGATGCAGTCGCTCGCGGTTCCAGCATCCGCTTCTGCCATCTCCGTCCCGAGCGCCGCCTCGGCCGTCCCCATACCCACCGCCGCCTCGGCCGTCCCGGGCCCGAGCGCGGGCTCGCCCACTTCCAGGACCGGTCTGTGGTCATGAGCGTACGGGTCCGTGTCAACCCGATCGCCTGCGACGCCCACGGGCTGTGCGTCGAGCTGCTGCCGGAGCTGATCCGTCTCGACGACTGGGGATATCCGATCGTGGACGAGTCGGAGGTGCCGCCCTACCTGGTCGGGCTGTCGCGGAGAGCCGCCGACGCGTGCCCGACGCTGGCGCTGGTGCTGGACGAGGAGTAGCACGATGTAGGCGTGGGTGGGCTGGTTATGCGCGTGCATTCCGGTCATAGCGCAAGCACGATTGCACGCTCACCAATACATGGTCTGGCGTTAACATTCACCGAGGGTCACCGGTCGTCAGGTGTGTTGGCACTTCGCGTCGTTGTGGAGGGGCGGGCAGCGCGTGCTGCACCTGAGGGCACGGTCGCGCGCCGCCGTCCTGGCGGGCAGCATGGTCAACTGCGCCACCGCGCGGGGATCGGCACTCCCCCGCGTCCGGGCGTTTCCGGGAAGCCCGTCGGGCCGGTGCGGGCGTGCGCGATCGTGCACGGGCCAGTCCGGCCTCCACCCCCAGTCGTGACCGGATGACGCCGTGGCGCGGGCGAGCGTCACGGCCGCGATCGTCCTGGCCGGACTCGCATGCGCCGCGTGCGGATCCGGCCACGGACAAGGCGGACACAGCTACGTCCTGCGCGTCCCCGGGAGCTACGCGCGATCCAGGTCGCCGTCAACGCCGCCCGTCCCGGTCGACCTGACCTCGAGCGTCGCGACTTCCCGCCCGCTCGCCGGGGCGCCGGGCTGCGCGCGCTCGATGTGCGTAGCGGCAAGGGCGACCGCGCGCGACGGGTCAGGCTCAGCCACCGCGCCAGCGCCGCGATCGTGCAATGGAACCGCGAGCGTGCCCGCGCCTTCGGCGCGCCGCCCAATGACGCGCCGCCTGTTCGTCACGCTCGCCGGCGCCTCAGCGACGGCACGTATACGCGCGCCGGTGGCTGCGGTGGCCAGCCGGGTGAGCATCGCGCCGCCGATGGCCTGCAGCACGCGAAAGGCGACGAGCAGCTGGAGATTCGGAGCGAGCGCGCAAAGCAGCGACCCCAGCAAAAACAGGACCAGCCCGGCGCCCGAGACGGTCCGCGGTCGCGCCCGCCAGCATCAGCAGGCTTGCGAGCACCCAGTGTGTAGGCGTCGACGGTCCACTGCAGGGCCCGACAACGAGGAGTGCGTCGAGCGCTGGACGGCCGGCAGCGCGACATTGACGATCGTGGCGTCCAAGCCGACGTTGAGCAGGCTCATCCGACCAAAGGGAGGTGTGGGTGTTTGGCGACGAACCGATCTGAGGTCGTGGAGCGGGGCGGGTTGGATGATTTGTTCCGTTCCTGGACGTTGTCCGTTTGTGCGGTATGTTTCGCCACCACGAGTGCCGAGGCAAGCGTCCTCGGCGGCTGGCGAGGAGGGCCGACATGCTGCTTGGAACGCCGTTGGCAGATAGCGGAGCGGAGGGCCTGGGCTCAACGAGCCGAGAGGCCTCGACATCGGCGACAGACGCTTGCGCCCTTATGACACGTCGGGGGCTGAGGCGAAGCATGGTCGGTGCGCGCTCTCGTCCGAGCGGTCCGGGCCACGCCCGCCGCCTAGTCGGCGCCCTGATCACCGTGGTGCTGGGGGCGATATTTGCACAGTCGACGTTGCCGGCAGACGCGGGCGCGCAGATCCCGCCACTCGATTGCAGCGGCAACACGATCTACCAGATCCAGCGCGCGAGTAGCGGCAGCACCACCGGCAGGCTCAACGCGGTGGATGTCAGCGCGATGAGCGGCACGGCCCCGGTCACCGCCACGGAGGTGACCCCGAACCTGATTCCGGCGACGGATCCGGGTGCGAACGCGCTCGGGATTAGCGTTGGGGGCCTAGCCGCGTGGGCACTTGCGCCCCAGGCGCCCGGCGGGACCGGGAACACCCTGACCTTCACGGTCCGGGAGTTCGACCCTGCCACAGGTGTGTGGACGTCGCACACGGCGGACATCGACACCGCCGGCAGGCTGCCGGAGGGAGTGACCGCGGCCGGCATCAGGTCCCAGGGCATCGTCGCCGGTGCCGTCGATCCGCGCAGCGGCAACTTCTTCTGGGCGTACCTCGCCAGCGCCCCCGTCAACAGAATGGTCGTTTTCGGGTTCAACACCACGACGAACCAACCGATCGGTGTCGTCGCCGACTCCACCCTGCCCCAGGTGACCCCGGCGAGCGGCGGTTCCAACGGCGACATCGCATTCGACGGCGCCGGCAACCTGTTCGTCGTCAGCAACACCGGGACGAACGCGGCCGTCGGTTCGATTCCCGGCCCGCTGCCGACAACCCAGCAACCCACCACGCCGATTCTAGTCAACACAAGGCTCACGACCTTCCCCAATGCCGCCAGCAATTCCTACAACGGCATCGCGTTCAACAGCATCGGCGACCTGTTCATCGAGTGGTCGACCGCCGCCGGCGGCACCATGATCCAGAAGCTCAACCCGCAAACTGGCGCCTCCATCGCCGGTCCGTCGATCATCAACTTCAGCCCCACCGGCGGCGGGATCGGCGTCGACCTCGGCGGGTGCGCCGCCCCGCCGAC
Organism: uncultured Solirubrobacterales bacterium; assembly: GCA_963723675.1. Taxonomy (GTDB): domain Bacteria; phylum Actinomycetota; class Thermoleophilia; order Solirubrobacterales; family Solirubrobacteraceae; genus Palsa-465. The sequence continues at coordinate 285,793 of CAVRRW010000007.1, forward strand.
CATGCAGCTGCGGAAAGACGTCGACGCCCGACGAGCGGACACAGACCAGTTCCACCTGTCGATCACCGGCGGCGGCCTCACCGAGGGGAACACCGCCACGACGAGCGGTACGGCGATCGGTGTGCAGGCCGAAACCGCCGGACCCGTGGTGGCCCGTGTCGGCAACACGTACACCTTCACCGAGACCGGCGCCGGCACGACGGACCTGGCCAACTACGGGATCGAATGGGAATGCGTGGATCAGGCCGCGCACAATGCGGAGATCGCGTCGGGCGTCGGGACGACGTTCACCGTCACCCCGGCGGCCGGGGAGGCGATCCTCTGCACGTTCACGAACCACTACCACGCGGTCCCCAACATCGAGGTCGACAAGACCGGCGTGCTCGACATCGGCGCCAACGGTGTGGCCGACGTCGGCGACACCATCCACTACACGATCAGGGTCACCAATACCGGCAACGTGACCTTGCGCAACGTGACGGTGACTGAGCGGGACCTCGCCGGGCTCTCCGCGATCGACTGTGGCGGCGGCACCCACGTCATCGCCACTCTCGGGGTGGGCGAATTTAGGGATTGCACCGCGACCTATGCGATCACCCAGGCCGACATCGACGCCGGGTACGTGCCCAACTTCGCCACCGCCACCGGCACGCCCCCGCAGGGGCCCGACGTCACGGACGGCGACGGCGAGCAGGTGCCGATCCCTACCGCCCCCAGCATCAACGTCGTCAAGACCGGCGTGCTCGACACCGGCGCCAACGGTGTGGCCGGCGCCGGCGACACCATCCACTACACGATCAGGGTACGCAACACCGGCAACGTGACCCTGCGCAACGTGAGGGTGATCGAGCGGGACCTCGCCGGGATCTCCCCGATCGTCTGCCCCCCCAACGGCACCCACGTCATCCCCACCCTCGGGGTGGGTGAATTTGTGGATTGCACCGCGACCTATCAGGTCACACAGGCCGACGTCGACCACGGGTACGTGCCCAACTTCGCCACCGCCACCGGCACGCCCCCGGAGGGGCCCGACGTCACGGACGGCGACGACGAGACGGTGCCGATCACTGCCGTCCCCGACATCAACGTCGTCAAGACCGCCGTGCTCGAGACCGGCGCCAGCGGTGTGGCCGGCGCCGGCGACACCATCCACTACACGATCAGGGTACGCAACACCGGCAACGTGACCCTGAGCAACGTGACGGTGATCGAGCGGGACCTCGCCGGGCTCTCCGCGATCGACTGTGGCGGCGGCACCCACGTCATCGCCACCCTCGGGGTGGGCGAATTTGTGGATTGCACCGCGACGTATACGGTCACCCCGGCCGACGTCGACGCAGGGTTCGTGCCCAACTTCGCCACCGCCACCGGCACGCCCCCGCACGGGCCCGACGTCATGGACGGCGACGATGCGACGGTGCCGATCACTGCCGACCCCAACATCGACGTCGTCAAGACCGGCGTGCTCGAGACCGGCGCCAACGGTGTGGCCGGCGCCGGCGACACCATCCACTACACGATCACGGTACGCAACAGCGGCAACGTGACCCTGCACAACGTGAGGGTGACCGAGCGGGACCTCGCCGGGCTCTCCGCGATCGACTGTGGCGGCGGCACCCACGTCATCGCCACCCTCCGGGTGGGCGAATCGGTGCGCTGCACCGCGACCTATAAGGTCACCCAGGCCGACGTCGACGTCGGGTTCGTGCCCAACTTCGCCACCGCCACCGGCACGCCCCCGCACGGGCCCGACGTCGAGGACGGCGACAATGAGACGGTGCCGGTCACTGCCGTCCCCAACATCGACGTCGTCAAGACCGGCGTGCTCGAGACCGGCGCCAACGGTGTGGCCCACGTCGGCGACACCATCAACTACACGATCACCGTACGCAACAGCGGCAACGTGACCCTGCGCAACGTGAGGGTGACCGAGCGGGACCTCGCCGGGCTCTCCGCGATCGACTGCGGCGGCGGCACCCACGTCATCGCCACCCTCCGGGTGGGCGAATCGGTGAAGTGCACCGCGACCTATAAGGTCACCCAGGCCGACGTCGACGTCGGGTTCGTGCCCAACTTCGCCACCGCCACCGGCACGCCCCCGCAAGGGCCCGACGTCAGGGACGGCGACGATGAGACGGTGCCGGTCACTGCCGTCCCCGGACTGGACGTCGAGAAGACCGGCAAGCTGAACACCGGCGCTAACGGTGTGGCCAACGTCGGCGACACCATCCACTACACGATCACGGTCCGCAACAGCGGCAACGTGACCCTGCGCAACGTGAGGGTGACCGAGCAGAACCTCGCCGGGCTCTCCGCGATCCACTGCGGCGGGGGCACCCACGTCATCGCGACCCTCCGGGTGGGCGAATCGGTGAAGTGCACCGCGACCTATAAGGTCACCCAGGCCGACGTCCACGTCGGGTTCGTGCCCAACTTCGCCACCGCCACCGGCACGCCCCCGCACGGGCCCGACGTCACGGACGGCGACAACCACGTCGAGCCGGTCGGCGGGCTCGTCCTGCACAAGACCGCGAGGCCTTCGTTCGTTACCAGGGGATCGACGGTGAGGTTCAGACTGCGGGTGACCAACACGTCCAGGCTCGCTGTCCACGGGGTGCGGGTTTGCGATCAGCAGCCTCGTGGCTTCACCGTCGTCTCCGCGCCGGGCCTCCGGGTGCACGGCCGGACCGTGTGCAAGTTCATCGGGACCCTCAAGCCGGGCCACAGCAAGACCCTGGTGTTCACCGCGCGGGCTGGGGCCCGTGCGCCGTCGCGCGTGACCAACACCGCCACCGCCACCTCCCGCAACGCCCGGAGGGTCCACGCCCGGGCGCACGTATCAATCGTTCGGCGGCGGGCTCGCCCGAGGCCGCCTCCGCCGGTGGTGACGGGTTGATCTGATCCGGTCGCCACCCGCCCCGTTCAGCGGGCGCGGGTGGCGACCGGCCAGTCGTCGTCCAGCCGCGCCGGCGGCGCCAGCTCGGCGGGCCCATCCGGCCCCGGCTCGCGCAGCTGCAGCTGCCACCAGCCCACGTCGTGCCAGGCGCCGAACTTCCAGCCGATCCGGCGATACACCCCCACCGGGGTGAAGCCGAGCGACTCATGGAGGCCCACGCTCGCCTCGTTGGGAAGGGTGACCCCGGCGCACACCACATAGATCCCCTGGCGAGCGAGCAGGTTGAATAACGCCATGTACAGGGCCCGACCGATGCCGCGGCGGTAGTAGGCGGAGGAGAGGTAAACCGTCACGTCCGACGCCCACCGATACGCCGCCCGTTCGCGGTGCTCGCAGCCGTAGGCGTAGCCCGCCACCTCGCCCTCATCCTCGGCGACGAGCCACGGATACGAGCGCGAAATCCGCTCCACCCGGCCGCGCATCTCCTCCGGGCTGGGCGCCCGCTCCTCGAGGGAGATCACGGTGTCGAGCACGTACGGCGCGTAGATCGCAGCGCAGGCGACGGCGTCGGTGGCGGGATCGGCGTGGCGGATCAGCACGCGGTCAATTTAGTTGTGTCTCGCCGCCCAGGAGTCCCTCGGCAATCTCGCGCCGTCGCCAACGCAGCTGCGCCGGCCCGGTCACCCGATAGCGCTCGGGCATGATCGGGGTGAGCGCCCGGCAGGCCGCGCCCAGCGTCCGGAACTGAGCCTCGTCCAGCGTCGTCCAGCGGAGCCCCAAGCGCCGGCGAAGCGAGGCGTCCATCAGCCCGATTCCCCCGACCCAGGCGGCCCGGCCGGCCGGGATGCGGATCGCGCGCCACAGCGGCCCCGGCAGCGACGACTGCGGCGGCGGCAGCCGCCGCACGGCGCGCACGACCTGGTCGATGGCCTCGGTGTGCACGAGCTTGTCGCGCACCGTGCGATCGAAGTACTCGCGAAACCCGGCCCAGTCCGGCGGCAGGTCGCGCTCGCGAACCCCGATCAGGCGACCGAGCCCCCGGTACTCGCGATAGAACCGCTCCACCTCGTCTGGCGGCAACCCCCCGCCGAAGTGCCGGGTGCCGGCGACGTAGACCTCGAGCAGGGTCGCGTGAACCCAGGCGTAGGCGTCGGGCTCGAGCGCGCGGTAGGGCCTGCCGTCCTCCCGCACGCCCCGCATTGGCCGGTGAGCCGCCCGCAGCCTGCGGCCTGCCGGCGCCGCCTCGCGGCCTCCGTAGACGAGCAGGCTGACGTAGTCGACGGTCGCGAGCAGCCGGTGCCAGGGATGGCGCTCGAAGTCGGAGTAGTCGCGCACGCCGGCGCCGACCGTGGGGTGGGCCACCTGCAAAAGCAGGGGGCAGAGCATCGCGAAGGACAGGCGGGCGTCGCTGGCGATTCGCCAGGTGATTGACTCGGAGCCCACGAGCAGCTCGTCGAGCTCTTCGTCAGCGGGGAACACCGTTGTCGCCAAGCAGCCTTCTTTGCTCTCGTCCCACGGAGTGCCCACCAGCGTGTCACACCACACCAACCGACCGGAACCGGAGCGATGACGAGTCAGACCCCGACCGCAGCGATGACCAGCCAGACCCTGACCGACGAGCAGCGTGCGTTTGTCGAGGCGATCCGCGACTTCGCCAGGCGCGAATGCGGAACGCGGGAGCAGCGCGAGGCGCTCACCGACCACGGCCGCGAGCCTCACAACCAACAGCTGTATGAGCGGATCGCCGAGCTCGGGTGGCTGGGGGTCGCGATCCCGGTGCAGTACGGCGGGACCGGGGGAGGGGCGGTCGACATGTGCCTGCTGTGCGAGGAGTTCTCCCGCGGCCAGATTCCGATGGGGTTCTTCCCGATCACGATGATGGCCGCCCGGCCGGTGCAGCGGTTCGCAACCGAGGAGCTCAAGCGCGAGATCCTCGGCGGAATCGTGCGCGGCAGCGTCGAGGCGATCGCGATGTCCGAGCCCGAGGCCGGATCGGACGTCGGCAACCTGTCCTGCCGTGCGGAGCGCTCAAACGGCGCCTACGTGATCAACGGCCAGAAGACCTGGATAACCGGCGCACATGCCGCCACGCACATCCTGCTGGTGTGCCGGACCAACCGCTCGGCCGACAAGCACCAGGGGCTGTCGATGATCTCGGTGCCGGCCGGCATCGACGGGATGGAGGTTCGCGCGATCGAGACGATGGGCGGCCGCGAGACCAACGACGTGTTCTTCACAGACTGCCAGGTGCCGGCGGACCGGCTGATCGGGCGCGAGGACCACGCCTGGACGCAGCTGATGGCGGGACTCAACAACGAGCGGCTGATCATCGCCGCGCAGTCGGTGGGGATGGCGCAGCGCGCCTTCGATGACGTGCTCGCGTACGTCAAGGAGCGCAAGCAGTTCGGACGGCCGATCGGGAGCTTTCAGACGCTCAAGCACCGGCTCGCCGACCTCGCGACCGAGATCGAGGCGACGAGGCTGCTGGTCTACTCGGTCGCCTCCCGGGTCGACGCCAGTCCGGGCGAGATGCTCCCCCGGGAGGCGTCGATGGCCAAGCTCAAGGCCACCGAGATCGCCAAGCGCACCACACTCGAGGCGATGCAGATGATGGGCGGCTACGGCTACGCGGTCGAGTACGACATGGAGCGACAGGTGCGCACCGCCCTGGTGACGACGATCTACGGCGGCACGAGCGAGATCCAGCGCGAGATCATCGCCAAGACGCTGGGGCTGTAGCCGGCCGACGCAGCTCACTGGGGCGTCAAATATGCCTCGACCGCGCCGGCCTCGCGCTCGAGCGCGGCGCGCGTCGCCCGGCTCGGCCGTGCCCACAGATCGAGCACCACCCGGCTCCCGCGCAGCGTCCACGTCCCCTCGGCCCGTCCGCGGACGAGCGCGATCGGCCTGATGATCCCGTTCGTCGTCACCACCCGCGCGGCGCCCTCGAGCAAGAACTCCCGGGAGCGCCAGCCGAGCAGCAGCGGGTCAAACGGCCCGAGCAGCCGGGGCGGCGGCAGCGGCGGGGGACCGTCGCGCGGCAGATCGACGAGCCCTCCGGGCCAGTCCTCGAGCCCCGAGGCGATCGCGTTGAGCCCCGCACGGGCGTCGCGCAGCGGCAGCTGCGCCCATTTGGCCAGATCGCGCTCGTCGGCGGGCCCGTGCCCGGCGAGGTAGCGACGGGCCAGCTCGGCCAGCGCCCGGCCGCGATCGACCCCTGGACGTTCCCCCAGCCAGTCGGCGACCAGCACGAACGCGTGCTCGCCGTCGACCATCGGCCCGCGGATGATCAGGCCGTCGAGCGTCGCGCGGTACAGAACGTGCACCAGAGCCTGTCCGGCCGTGGGCACGCCCGCCCGGTCGAGCACCGCGCGGAGCCGGCCGCGGGTCATCGGCCCGCCGGCGCTCAGCGCCTTGACGATCGCGGCGATGCCCCGGCGCGCGGCCGCCGGGCTCACCCCCTCCTCGCGCAGCCGGCGGTCTGAGCCGGTGCGCAGCTGCGGTGTCGTCAGCGCGTGCAGGAGCGGCTCGTCCTCGGCGGCGATCAGGTGCAGCGTCCCGCGGTTGGCCCAGGTGATCACCAGCGAGCGCTCCTCGGTCAGCGCCCGGTCCACGTCCGAGACGTGGCCGCCGGCGGTGCGGGCGCGAATCGCCAGCCGCGCCCCGCGGGGGTCCTGGGCCTGCACGGCGAGGAGGTGGCGCGTGGCATCCAGCGCGTCGGCCGCCGGCGCCCCCGCCAGCCGCTGCGCGGCGAGCCGGCGCGCAGCGAGCGGGGACGCGCCAGGCTGCTGCGCGGCGAGCCGCGCCGCCGGCGGCGAGCGTTGTGCGGATCGCCGGGTAGCCACACTCGTAAGTATCGTGCCGCGGCAATGACGGCGACTGTGATCGATGGACGGGCGATCGCCCAGCAGGTCCGTGACAATGTTCGCGCCGGCGTGCAGGCGTGGTGTGCGGCGGGCAACTCGCCGCCGGGGCTGGCGACGATCCTCGTCGGGGAGGACCCCGCCTCGGCGGTGTACGTCTCGGGCAAGCAGAAGGCCAGCGCCGAGGTCGGGATCACCGGCTTCGCGCACAACCTCGGGGCCGACACGCGCCAGGAGGAGGTGGAGGGGCTGCTGGCCGATCTCGGCCGCGACGAGCGCGTGTCGGGCATCCTGCTACAGCTGCCGACACCAGATCAGATCGACGGGCCATACCTGACCACGCTGATCGACCCCCGCAAGGACGTCGACGGCCTCACGCCGGTGTCCGTGGGGCTGCTGGCCAAGGGCCTACCGGGGCTGCGTCCATGCACGCCGTCGGGAGTGCTGGAATTGTTGCGCCGCCACGAGGTGGACCTGGTCGGCGCCGAGGCCGTGGTGGTGGGGCGCTCGGACCTCGTGGGAAAGCCCGTTGCGGCGTTGCTGCTGGCCGAGCACGCGACCGTGACGATCTGCCACTCGCGCACGCGCGACCTCGCCTCGGTCTGCCGCCGCGCCGACGTCCTGATCGCCGCGGTGGGGCGGCCGCAGATGGTCAGGGGCGACTGGATCAAGCCGGGCGCCGCTGTGATCGACGTCGGCATCAACCGCACCGACGACGGCCTGGTCGGCGACGTCGAGTTTGAGTCTGCGGTCGAGGTTGCGGGGCTGATCACGCCGGTGCCCGGGGGCGTCGGGCCGATGACGATCGCGATGCTGCTGCGCAACACGCTCGAGGCGGCGCGGGCACAGGCGAGCGCGCCGGCGCCGGCCTGACCGCCGCCGCGCCCGCCTCAGCCCTGCGCGTGCGTCATGAACTCGCGCACCAGCGGTGAGTCGTCCTCGGCGCGGGTGATCGCGACCAGCTCGGAGTGCGGCGCGCCGGTGACCGTGCGGTAGGTGACGCCCTCGAGCGCGAGCCGGGTGACCGAGGCGGGCACGAGTGACACCCCTACCCCGGCCGCGACCAGGCAGATGATCGTCGCCATCTCCGGCGCGTACTGGACGACCTGGGGGTGCGCGCCGAGCGCGGCCATGCTGCTGATCAGCAGGTCGTGGAAGCCCGGCGCCTGCTCGCGCGGAAACAGCACCAGCTGCTCGGCCGCGAGCCGGCGCAACGGGACGCGGTGAAGGTCGGCGAGCCGGTGGCCGGCGGGCAGCGCGGCGACCGTGCGCTCCCGCAGGACGATCTCCGCCCGCATCTCGGGCAGCTCCTCGATGGGCGGTCGCACCAGCCCCACGTCGACGATCCCGGCGCCGACCAGCCGCAGCTGCTCGGCCGTCGGCCGCTCGTGCAACTCGATCTCGACGTTGGGCGCGGCCGCGCGGAACCGTTGCACGATTCCGGGGACGACCGACAGCAGCGCCGACCCGACGAAGTTGATCCGCAGCCGACCGGTTTGCCCGGCGTCGATCCGGCGCGCCGTCTGCACCGCGCCGTCGAGCTCCGATAGCAGCTGGCGGGCATCGCGAAGGAACGCCTGGCCGGCGGGCGTGAGCTCGACACGCCGGCGCGTGCGGGTCAGCAGCGAGCACCCGAGCTCCTCCTCGAGCTGGCGGATCTGCTGGCTCAGCGGGGGCTGGGAGATGTGCAGCCGAGAGGCCGCCCGGCGGAAGTGCAGCTCCTCGGCGACCGCGACGAAATATCGCAACTGGCGCAGTTCCACTGGCGAGTTTTCTCCTGGAACCGGTTCTGACAATTAATCGTCGGGATCTCCTCGCGCCATCGGGGCCGGAGGAGTTCGTCGGGGAACCTGTGATTCAGGATACCTATCAATCGTGGCCGGATTCGATATTGGACAGGATCAGAGCCTGGGCGTAGCTTTCTCTCGAGGCGAGATGTCGTACCTGTTGACCTGCCCGAACTGCGGCGTGCGCGAAGTGACCGACTTTGCCTTCGGCGGCGAGGTGTCGGCGCGCCCGAAATCGCGGCCCGCGTTCCGGGAGCTGAACGCCTACAACTATTTCCGCCGCAACGTCGCCGGCGTCCAGCGGGAGTGGTGGTTTCACCGCTCCGGCTGCCGTGCCTGGTTCATCGCCGAGCGCGACACACGCACCAACGAGGTGCTGATGACCGCGCGCCCGGATGAGGTGGCGGCGCTCGAGGCACGGCCTGGCGAGACGGCCGATCGCGAGGTAGCCAAGTGACCCGCCTCCCGCAGCAGCCCGGCGAGCGGATCGACCGACAGCGGCCGATCCGCTTTGAGTTCGACGGCAAGAAGGTGGAGGCGTACGAGGGCGACACGATCGGGTCCGCGTTGTACGCCGCGGGGCGCCGGACGTTCTCGCGAAGCTTCAAGTACCACCGGCCCCGGGGGCTGATGTGCTGCGCGGGTCAGTGCCCCAACTGCATCGTCGCGGTCGACGGCTCACCCGGCGCCCGGGCCTGCACCGAGCAGGTGCGCGAGGGGATGAAGGTGGCGCACGTCAACGCCTGGCCGGGGCTGGACTTCGACACGATGCGCGCGACCGACATCGCGGGCGGCCCGTTCACCCCGCCCGGCTTCTACTACAAGACGTTCATCCGGCCGCGGCGGCTGTGGCCGCTGTACGAGAAGGTGCTTCGCCACGCGGCGGGGCTGGGGCGGCTGCGCAAGGAGCAGGCCGAGCGCGAGTGGCGGACCGAGTATCGCCGCCGGCACGCTGACGTGCTGGTCGTCGGCGGCGGCGTCGCGGGCCTCAACGCGGCGCGAGCGGCGGCGGAGCTCGGCGCCGACGTGGTGCTGGTCGACGAGGGGCCCGAGCCGGGCGGGCGGCTGCTGATCTCAGAGGAGCGCGAGCGAATCGCTCCGCTGGTGCAACGCGCTTGCGCGGCGGGGGTCGAGATCCTCGATCGCGCCTCGGCGCTCGGGTACTTCGACGGGATGGTGCCGGTCTGGCAGGGCGACACGCTGCACCAGGTCCGCGCGCGCCGCCATGTGATCGCGACCGGCGCGATCGAGCAGCCGCTGGTGTTCGCCGGCAACGACCTTCCGGGAGTGATGCTGTCCGACGGCGCGCGCCGCCTGGCCGGCCTCTACGCCGTCTCTCCCGGCGCCCGTGCGGTCGTCGCGACCACCTCGAACCGGGGGCTCGAGACAGCGATGGCGCTGCAGCGGTTGGGAGTGGAGGTGGCCGCGGTCGCCGATCTGCGAGCGGTCCCCGGCGCGTTGGCCCATGAGGTTCGGCGGGTCGGGATCGAGGTGCTCGCCGGGCACACCGTGATCGAGGCCCGCGGGCGCAAGGCGGTCACCCAGGCGGTCCTCGCGCCGTTCGATGCGGCCGTAAGCGGCGGCGCGCAGACCACGCTGGGTGCTGTGTCCAAGGGCGAGACGATCTCGGGCTGGCGCGAGCGGACCATCGACTGCGACCTGGTGGTGGTGTCCGGCGGCGCGATCCCCGCCAGCTCACTACTTTTGCAGGCGGGCGCTCAGACCCGCTACGACGACGCGCGCGGGCACTTCGCGGTCACCGACACGCCCGCGGACGTGGCAGGCGCCGGAGAGGTAGTGGGCATCGAGGAGCTCGAGGCGGCCGCCGACTCAGGCGAGCTCGAAGGTCTGACGGCCGCACACGCGCTCGGCCTTGGTGACGAGGACTCGCGCCGCGCCGCCGACGAGCTGCGTCGGCGCCTGGCGCTGACGAGCGAGCGTCCCGCCGTCGTGGCGGTGGCGCCGCCGGCAATCGGCGCCGACCGCGGCAGGTGCTTTGCCTGCCTGTGCGAGGACGTGACGAGCAAGGACATCAAGCTCTCGATCGACGAGGGCTATGACTCGATCGAGCTCGCCAAGCGCTACACCACCGTGACGATGGGACCCTGCCAGGGGCGCATGTGCCAGCTGCCGTCGATCCGGGTGATGTCCCAGCACACCGGCCAAAGCCTCGGCGACGTCGGCGCGACGACGGCGCGCCCGCCGTGGGTGTCGGTGCCGATGGGGATCCTCGGCGGCCGGCCGTTTGCGCCCGCCAAGCGGTCGGCGATCCACGCCCGCCACCGCGCACTGGGCGCCAACGTCAAGTGGGCCGGCGACTGGCGGCGGGCCTACGACTACGGGGATCCGCAGGCCGAGGCGCTGAGCGTCAACCGCTCGGCGGGCCTGATCGACGTCTCGACGCTGGGCAAGCTGCTGGTCCAGGGGCCCGAGGCCGGCGAGTTTCTCGACCGCCTGTACCCCAACCGCTTCTCGAACCTCGCCCCGGGCCGGATCCGCTACGGCGTGATCAGCTCTGACGCCGGGCGGATCGTCGACGACGGCACGATCTGCCGGCTTGACGAGCAGACGTTCTACGTGACGACCACGTCCAGCGGCGCCGGCGCCGTCGAGGAGTGGTTCTCCTGGTGGCTGGCGGACTGGGGGATGCAGGTCGCGCTCACCGATCTGACTCAGGGCCTCTCGGCCGTCAATCTGGCCGGACCGCGCGCGCGGGAGATCATGGCCAACGTCTGCGACCTCGACTGCTCCAACGACGCGTTTCAGTACCTCGATGGCAAGCAGGCGCCGGTCGCCGGCGTGCCCTGCCTGATCCTGCGGATCGGGTTCGTCGGCGAGGTCGGCTACGAGATCCACTTCCCGGCCGCCCACGGCGAGCACCTCTGGGATGCCCTGCTTGCGGCCGGCGCGCATTTCGGGCTCCGCCCCTTCGGGCTGGAGCCGCAGCGGATCCTGCGACTGCAGAAGATGCACATCCTCGTCGGCCAGGACACCGATTCGGAGTCCACGCCGTTCGGCGCGGCGATGCCGTGGATCGTCAAGCTCGACAAGGAGCAGGACTTCATCGGCAAGTGGGCGCTCCAGCACTACAGCGAGGAGCCGACGGCGACCTCGCTGGTCGGCTTCACGATGCCCGACGGCTACGTGCCGACCGAGGGCGCGGTCGTGACCGACGGCGCCGGCACGCCCGCCGGCCAGGTCACCAGCGCGCGCTACTCGCCGGTGCTCGACCGGGTGATCGGGATGGCCTGGGTGCCCGCGGCGCTGACGACGGACGGCGCGCAGATCACGATCTCCGACGAGGGACACATCACCCAGGCCATGGTGCAGATCCGGCCCTTCTACGACCCCGAGGGCGAGGTGCTGCGCTCGTGACGCTCGAGTTCCTGAGCCCGCACGGCGCGGCCGACGGCGTGGTCGCGCGCAGCCCCATGGAGCGCCAGGCGGCCGCCGCCGGCGCCCGGTTCGAACAGCGCGACGGGTGGAGCATCGCGGTCGCCTACGGATCGCCCGAGCAGGAGGCGCAGGCGTGCGCCGGCACCGCGGCCTGGGCCGACGTCTCACACCTGGGCAAGCTCGAGCTGCAGGGCCGCGGCATCTCCGGGCGCGCCGGGCTCGAGCTCGGCCGGGCCAGCCGCCGCGGCGGCGGCTGGTGGTGTCCGCTGACGCCCGACCGGGCGCTCGTGATCTGCGAGCCATCGATGTTGGCCGCCGCGCGCGAACAAATCCCCGAGCCCGCCAGCGTGGTCGACGTGACCACGATGTTCGCGGCGCTGACGCTGGTCGGGCCGCTGAGCCGCGAGGTGTTCGCTCGCTTCTGCGCGATCGACCTGCGCCCGCAGGTGACTCCGGTGGGGGGCCTGCGCCCCGGGTCGATCGCGCGCCAGCCCGGCCTGATCCTGCGCGAGGCGCAGGAGCGCTACCTGTTTTTGTTCGGGTGGGCGGTGGGGCAGTACATGTGGACGGTCGTCGACGACGCCGCGCGCCATCTGGGGGGACGTCCGGTGGGAGTGGATGCGCTGGCCTCGCTGGAGCAGACGCTGACGGAAACGACCGCGCGTGCTTGAAATCTTCAAAAAAAACAGGATGTGGCGCCGGGAGCGCGAGCTCAAGGACTCCTACGACGTGGTGATCATCGGCGGCGGCTCGCACGGGCTGGCCACGGCGTACTACCTGCAAAAGGAGCACGGGATCCGCGACGTCGCGGTCCTCGAGCAGCGCTACATCGGCTCGGGCGCGGCGGGTCGCAACACCACGATCCTGCGCTCCAACTACAAGACGCCCGAGGGCGCCGCGTTCTACGACGCCGGCGTGAAGCTGTACGAGGGCCTCTCGCGGGAGCTGAACTTCAACCTGCTGTTCTCCCAATGCGGCCACCTGACGCTCGCGCACTCCGACCGGGCGATGTTCGTGATGGCCAACCGCGCCGAGGTCAACCGCCTGCACGGGATCGACTCGCGGCTGATCTACCCCGACGAGATCAAGGCGCTGGCGCCGGCGATGGCGGTGGACAGCCCGCACGCGACGTTTCCGATCATGGGCGCGCTGTATCACCCACCCGGTGGGATCATCCGCCACGACGCGGTGGTGTGGGGGCTCGCTCGGGGCGCGGATCGCGGGGGCGCCGAGATCCATCAGAACACCGAGGTGACCGGGTTGGAGCGCTCCAACGGCCGCGTCACCAGGGTCCGCACCAACCGCGGGACGATCAACGCCGGCACCGTGCTCAACTGCACCGCGGGCTGGAGCACGCTGATCTCAGACATGGCGGGCGTGGCGATGCCGATCACCACGCACATCCTCCAGGCCTGCGTGACCGAGGCGCTGAAGCCGCTGCTCGACGTGGTGATCGTGTCGTCGCAGATGCACGTCTACATCAGCCAGACCGACCGGGGAGAATTCCTGATGGGAGCGGAGATCGAGCCGTGGACGACCTACCGGATGCAGGGCACGCTGAACTTCTTGCAGGAGGTCTGCCGGCACTCGATGGAACTGTTCCCGCAGCTCGAGCGGGCGCGACTGCTGCGAAGCTGGGCGGGCCTGTGCGACCTCAGCCCGGACTACAGCCCGATCCTCGGCAAGACCGAGGTCGACAACTTCCACGTCAGCGCCGGCTGGGGCACGTACGGCTTCAAGGCCGCCCCGATCGTCGGCAAGACGCTTGCCGAGCTGGTCTCGACGGGGCGCACGCCGGAGCTGATCGCGCCGTTCGCGCTGGAGCGGTTCTACGAGGACAAGCTGGTCTCCGAGCTCGCCGCGGCGGCCGTCAGCCATTGATGACATCGACAGAGAGAGCACCACGATGAAGAGCAGTCTCGAGATCGCCCAGGACCATCAGCTGATCCCGATCGAGTCGATCGCCGAGCGCGTCGGGTTGCTGCCCGAAGAGGTGGAGCCCTACGGCCGCTACAAGGCGAAGGTCTCGCTGTCGGTGCTCGACCGCCTCAAGGACGCCCCCGACGCGAAGGTCGTGTGCGTGACCGGGATGACCCCGACGAAGCCCGGGGAGGGCAAGACGACGACGCTGGTGGGGCTGACCCAGGGGCTGGGCGTGATCGGCTGCAAGCCGGTGGCGTGCCTGCGCGAGGCCTCGGTCGGGCCCGTGTTCGGGATCAAGGGCGGTGCCGCCGGCGGCGGGTTGACGCAGGTGGTCCCGATGGAGGACCTCAACCTCCATTTCACCGGCGACATCCACGCGATCGGCGCCGCCAACAACCTGTTGGCGGCGATGATCGACGCCTCGATCCTGCACGGCAATCCCCACAAGATCGACGCCCTGCGGATCGGTTGGCGCCGCGCCGTGGACATGAACGACCGCGCGCTTCGCCAGATCGTGGTCGGGCTGGGCGGGCGCGTCAACGGCTATCCGCGCGAGACCGGCTTTGACATCACCGCCGCCTCGGAGGTGATGGCGATCATGGCGGTCGCGCGCGACCTCCAGGACTTGCGCAGGCGGATCTCGCAGATCACCGCCGCGTACTCGTTCGACGGCGGCAAACCGGTGACCGCGGAGGACCTCGGCGCCGCGGGCGCGATGACGGTGCTGCTCAAGGACGCGCTGAAGCCGAACCTCGTGCAAACGCTGGAGGGCCAGCCGGTGATGATGCATTGCGGGCCGTTCGCCAACATCGCGCACGGCAACAACTCGCTGATCGCCGACATGGTGGGGATGAAGCTCGGCGACTACGTCGTGACCGAGTCGGGGTTCGGGTCCGATATGGGGATGGAGAAGTTCTTCGACATCGTCTGCCGCTTCGGGAAGCTGACGCCGTCGGCGGCGGTGCTGGTCACCACCGTGCGCGCGATCAAGCACCACGGCGGCGTCGAGGACGACCCGCGGGTGGACCGCGCGGCCAGCATCGCGGCGATCGAGGAGGGCATGGCCAACGTCCGCCGCCACCTGCAGATCATCGCTACGTTCGGGGTGCCGGCGGTGGTTGCGGTCAACCGCCGGCCGGGCGACACCGACGAGGAGGTCGAGCTGGTCAAGCGCCTGGCGATGGAAGCGGGCGCGTTCGATGCGCAGGTCAACGAGGGCTTCGAAAAGGGCGGCGTCGGCGCCGCGGACCTCGCCGAGGCGGTCGTCGAGGCCTGCGAGCAGCCCAACGACTTTCACCACCTGTATCCCGACGAGGCACCGATCCGCGAGAAGATCGAGGCGATCGCCACCCAGGTGTACGGGGCCAAGGACGTCTACTTCTATGACGAGGCCGAGCGGAAGATCGCCCAGTTCGTGCGCGACGGGCTCGAGCGCTTCCCGATCTGCATGGCCAAGACGCACCTGTCGCTGTCATCGGACGCGGACCTGCTCAACGCGCCCGAGGGATTCACGCTGCCGGTGCGCGACATCCGCGCGTACACCGGCGCCGGCTGGCTGGTGCCGCTGGCCGGCAACATCCAGCAGATGCCTGGGCTTGGCAAGTCGCCGGCGGCGCTGAACGTCGACATCGACGCGGACGGGCGGACGGTCGGGTTGTTCTAGTGACTCGGGACACTAGTGCGTGCGAATGATGGGCTCTCCTGAGCGCCACTTCGCGGACCAGTCTCTGGGAGAGCTGCTGGACTCGGTGGCGGCCCGGACCCCGGCGCCGGGCGGGGGCACGACGGCTGCGGTCGCCGGCGCGTTTGCGGCCGGGCTGGTCGAGATGGCCGCGAAGTTCGGCGTCGCGCTCGAAGGCGACGCCGACCGGGATTCTGGGAGTGACGAGGCGATCGAGCGGATCCGGGGGCTGCGCGAGCGGCTGACCGAGCTCGCCGAGCGCGACTTACGCGCCTATGGGCCGGTGCTGGAGGCGCAGCGCCTGCCGCGCGACGAGCCCGGCCGCGCGGCCCGAGTCCGCGAGACGCTGTCTGTCGCCGCGGACTCGCCGGCGGCGATCGCGCGGGCGACCGCGGAGATCGCCGAGCTCGGGGCGGAGCTTTCACGCGGGGGCAACGAGCATCTCGTCGGCGACGCGATCACCGGTGCCCTGCTCGCCGAGGCGGCCTGCCGGGCGGCGACTGGACTGGTCGAGATCAACCTCGCGCGGGAGCCGCAGGACGCCCGGCTGACCGAGGTCACCGCGCTGGCGCGGCGGGCCGCAGCGGCGCGAGCGAAGGCGCTGGAGGGATTCAGCGGTTGACCGGCGTGGGCGGCGCCTCGCCGGCGAGGACGGCGAGCGCGTTGCGCGCGGCGAGCAGGGCCATCGCGGTGCGGGTCTCGTTCGTGGCAGAGCCGAGGTGCGGGAGGAGCACGACGTTGTCGAGCTCGAGCAGCCGGGGCTGGATGTCGGGCTCGTGCTCGAACACATCGAGCGCGGCGCCCGCGATCACGCCCTCGCCCAGGGCGGTCACGAGCGCTCGCTCGTCGACGATGGGCCCGCGGGCGGTGTTCACCAGGTAGGCGTGCGGGCCCATCAGCTTCAGACGGGCCGCGTCGATCAGGCGATGGGTGGCGGGCGTCAGCGGCGCGTGGATGCTGACGACGTCGGCGCGGAGGAGGAGCTCGTCGAGCCCGAGGTGCTCGGCGCCACCGAGCTCGGCCTCGATCGCCTCCGGCGCCGGCCGGGGGGCGGCGTAGACGATCTCCATCCCGAACGCCCGGGCCCGGCGCGCCGTCGCCTGGCCGATCGCCCCGAGCCCGATGACCCCGAGCGTCTTTGCCTGAATGCCCGCTCCCAGCAGGAAGAACATGTCCCACGACCACCGCTCGCCGCGGCGCACCAGCCGCTCTCCCTCCCCGAGCCGGCGGGTCACCATGAGGATCAGCGCCATCGCGAGGTCGGCGGTGGCGTCGGTCAGCACCCCGGGCGTGTTGGTGACGACGACGCCGCGCTCGCTCGCGGCATCGACGTCGACGTTGTCGTAGCCGACCGCGACGTTGGCCACGCACCGAAGCTGCGGGCCGGCGGCGTCGAGGAGGGCGCCGTCGACGCGATCGTGCAGGAGCGTGAGGATGGCGTCGGCGCCCGGGACCGCCTCGTGCAGCTCGGCCGCAGTGAGCGGCCGGTCGTGCGGCGAGCACCACACCTCCGCCGACGCTTGCAGCAGCTCGATTGCCGGTTCCGGAAGGCGTCGCGTGACGACGATGCGAGGCACCGCGCGCAGTCTATGAGCGCGTACGATGTGGCGGGTGGGCAAGCTGCTGCGGCGCACAACCGAGGGCGACGAGCTGCTCGCCGAATGGACCCGGTCGGACCCGGCGTCGGTTGCGTCCGCGGAGGCGGCTTACCGGCACTGGCTCGAGCAGGACTACGAGGCGGTCCAGAGCGACGGCGTCTACTACCAGCCGGTGACCGGCGACGAGCTGCCGCTGGACGCCGAACAGGTGATCGTCAGCACCGCGATGGGCGGGGGATAGCTTCAAGCTGCGGATTAGCCTTGGATCGCGCGGAGGCGCGGGGGCGCGACGGCGCGGGGGCGCGGAGGCGGGGGGCGCGGAGGCGCGGGGGCGCAGAGGCGGGGGGCGCGGGGGCGCGGACCCGGCCGGCCGGACGCGGCGCCCGGGAGGGCGATGACCTGCGATTTCGTCACATGCGGCGACAGATCTCGCCTGCGTGTAACGAAATCCCCGGTGGGCGGTGGTTTTGTTACACGCGGCGCCCAGGCTTCGTCGCCTGTAACGGAATCCCCGGTGGGCGGTGGTTTTGTTACACGCGGCGCCGAGGCTCCGTCGCGTGTAACGAAATCCCCGGTGGGGGCGGTGGTTTTGTTACACGCGGGGGCCCAGGCTCCGTCGCGTGTAACGAAATCCCCGCCTGGTGCCGCCACTGAAGGCGACGACGGCCGCCGTCAAGTCAAGCCTTGCACGGGTCTGTGGGACGCGTGGCCTGGCGGCAAGTTGTCAGCGGATCCGCCGGCCCATCTCGCCGGCGTCATACCCGCCGAGCCGCTCCACCTCCGCTTTGAATGAGGCCGACCCGAGCAGCTCCCAGAACGGTTTGAGCAGGGGATCCTCCAGTGACCGCTGCTCCGCCACCAGGTCGTAGGGCTCCCGCGTCACCAGCACGAAGTCAAGCCCGAACGCGCGCGCCGCGGCGCGTACACCCATCCCGCAATCGGCGCGACCCGACGCGACCGCGGCCGCGACCGCCAGGTGGGTGGGCTCCTCGCGTCCGTAGCCGGTGATCGCGTCCGGGTCGATCCCCTCGCGCTCGAGCTCGTAGTCGAGCAGGACGCGCGTGCCGGCGCCGCGCTGGCGGTTGACGTAGCGCAGCCCGGGACGGGCCAGGTCGGCGATCCCCTGCAGTCCCAACGGATTGCCGGAAGACACGAGCAGGCCCTGTTCGCGGTGCACGAGGCGGATGACGGCGATCTCGCGGTCGGCCAGGAGCCTGTCGACGTAGGGCAGCGTGTAGGCGCCGCTGTCGGGATCCAGCAGATGCGATCCCGCCAGGTGGCAGAGCCCGTCGCGCAGCGCGATCAGCCCGCCCATCGAGCCGACGTTGCCCGAGACGAGCGTCACCCGGGGATCGCTGGAGCGCAGCGTCGAGGCGGCCAGGTCGAGGATCAGGTCGTGCGAGCCGATCGCGACGATCGTGTGCTCGATCTCGGCGAGCCCGCGCAGCAGCTCGACGTCGACCTCGTCACCCGCATGGTGGCCCTCGACGTCCGCCGACACCACCAGCAGTCCGTCGGCCCGGACCAGCGACGTGAGCACCCCGGCGCCGCGTGGCAGCGGCGATGCCACCAACGCACCGCCGACCCGGCCGAGGCGGACCCGGATCCAGTCGTCACTGCCGAACGACGAGCTGAGCTTGCGCGCCACGCGTGCGCGCACGGCGGGACGCGGCGCGGCGGCGACGCCCTCGAGCTCGGCCAACAGCGGCGCCGCGAAGATGTCGAACGTCAACGAGGCCGATACCGGATATCCGGGCGCCCCCAGCACGGGCGTCGAGTCGATCGCGCCGAGCACGACGGGATGCCCGGGTTTGACGGCGACGCCGTGCACGGCCAGCTGCCCGAGCTCGGCGACGAGCGCCGCGGTGTGGTCGTCGCGGCCGGCGCTCGAGCCGGCGACGATGATCATCAGGTCGCAGCGGGTCACGGCGTCGCGGATCGCCTCCGCAATCCGCGCCCGGTCGTCCGGCTCGATTGGCATCACCAGCGCCTGGCAGCCGATCTCGCGCGCCTGGCCGCCGAGCATCAGCGAGTTGGTCTCAAGCAGCTGGCCCGGCGCGAGCTCTGAGCCGATCGGTCGCATCTCGTCGCCGGTGGGGAGGATCGCCACCACCGGCTGCCTGCGCACCTCGATCTCAACCGCGCCGGCGGCGGCGGCCGCCGCGGCGTCGACCGGTCGCATGCGGTGGCCGGCGGGCAGCAGCAGCTCCGTGGCGCTGATGTCCTCGCCGATCGAGCGCACGTGCTGATAAGGCGCGACGGCGGCGCGCAGCTCGGCGCGGCCGCCTTCGTAGTGCACGTGCTCGCGCATGACCACGGCATCGAAGCCCTCGGGCAGCGGATCGCCGGTGTCCACGACCGCGAACGAACCGGGCGACAGCAGCACCGGCGTGCTCTCGCTGGCTCCGACCGTCTCGACGGCGCGTACCGCGATCCCATCCATCGCCGCGGCGTCAAACGGGGGAGAGGAGCGAACGGCCCAGATCGGCTGCGTCGTGACCCGCCCGACGCAATCGGCGACACCCACGGTGACGGGCTCGAGCCGCGCGGGACAGCCGGCCGATGCACGGCAGCT
Source organism: uncultured Solirubrobacterales bacterium (assembly GCA_963723675.1). GTDB lineage: Bacteria > Actinomycetota > Thermoleophilia > Solirubrobacterales > Solirubrobacteraceae > Palsa-465. Next base: position 305,512 of record CAVRRW010000007.1, read on the forward strand.
TCGCCACTCCCGTTGCGCGCGGTCGAGCGGAACGTCGCGCAGGAACGGGCTGGTGCGGCTAGCCATCGAGGATCACGTCGACCGCTTCGCCGGACTGGTGGCGCTAGCCATAGCGGATCACGTCGACCGCTTCGTCGGCGGACAGGCCGGTGGCATCCTCGGGGATGATCACGTAGCCGTCGGCGGCGGTGAGGACGGACAGCAGCGCCGATGGCCCGAAGATCGGCTCGGCCAAATCGCCGGTGAGCCGGACCTGGACCACGTCCAGTCGACCGGCCGCGGAGGGCAGATCGCGGCTGAGGCGAGCCGGCACGGACGCGGGATGGTGGTCGACCGTCCAGCCCCCCAAGCGACGCAGCAGCGGCATCCCGATCAGCCTGAAGATCACCAGCGCCGAGCGCGGGTTGCCGGGCAGGCCGATGATCGGGATCGCGCCGGCGCGTGCGAGCAGCGTCGGCTTGCCGGGCTTGATCGCCAGCCCATGGCACCAGATCTCCGAGTTCGCCAACGCGGCGACGGCCCCGGCGGTCTCATCGCGGCCCCCCACAGACGATCCCGCGCAGATCACGACGAGGTCGCTGTCGGCGACGGCACCGGTCAGGGCGCGCTCGAGGGCGGGGCGATCGTCGGCGACGATGATCGGCGGGGCGGGAACGCCGCCGGCATCCCTGACCAGCGCGCCGATCGAGGCGCTCAGCGCATCGCGCACCTGCCCCGGCGCCAGTGTCGGCGTCCCCGGCGAGACGACCTCGTCGCCGGTGGCGACGATCGTGACCCGCGGCGCCGCGTGGACGGCGACGCGGACGACTCCCGATGCGGCGAGCATCGCCACATCCTGGGCGCGCAGCGGGCGGCCGCCTGAGACGATCGTCGCCCCGGGGGCGGCGTCCTCGTCGCTGCGCACGACGTTCTCGCCCGGCGCGACCGGGCGAACGACCTCGATCGTGCCCGGCGTGGCCTCCTGGGTGTGCTCGATCATCGCGACGGCGTCGGCGCCGGCCGGCAGCATCCCGCCGGTGGGGATCGCGACCGCCGTCTGGGAGTCGACCGGATCCTCGGCGGTGGCTCCCATGCGCACCGATCCGACCACGCGCAGGTAAGCCGGGATCGCCTCGGAGGCTCCGTACGTGTCGCGGGCGCGGATCGCATATCCATCCACGGTGGAGCGGTCAAATCCCGGCAGCGCCTCTCGGCCGCTGACGTCGGCGGCGGGGACGCGACCCCCGGCGCAGTCCAGCGCCACCTCCTCGATCCCGGTGCGATGGCCGGGCTGGAACTCGCTCAGCGCCCGCGACACGGTTTTGACCGTGAAGAATTCCCGCCCTGCGGTGGCCATCGCCTGATCAGTTGCCGGCGGGTGTGCGCTGCATGTGCAGCACGCTGATCACCGGCCCGAGCGCGACCTGTCCCAGCCCGCAGATCGAGGTCAGGCGCAACGTCTCCTCGAGCCGGTCGATGCGTTCGTCGATTCCGTCCGCGCCGGCGCCGCGCTCGAGCGCGGCGGTCAAGATCTGGTGAGCCTTGTGGGAGCCGACCCGGCATGGCACGCACTTGCCGCAGGACTCGTTGCGGAAGAAGCGCAGCACGTTGGTGGCGGCGGCCAGCAGGTTCGTCTGATCGCCAATCACGACCACCGCTCCGGAGCCGAGCATCGAGCCCGCATCGGCCAGCGGCTTGAAGTCCAGCGGCACGTCGAGCTGGTCGGGCCCCAGGAAGTTCGATGATGCGCCGCCCGGTTGGAACGCCTGCAGCTGCACGCCTTCGGGAAGGCCGCCGGCGCGCTCGATCAGCTCGCGGGCGGTGGTGCCCATGGGGACGCAGTAGACGTCCGGGTTGGCGATGTCGCCGGAGATCGCGAAGAACTTGAGCCCGACACCGCCGTTGACTCCTTGGTCCTGCCACCACTGGGCGCCGCGCTGGAGGATGATCGGGATCGCGGCGAACGTCTCCACCGAGTTCATCAAGGTCGGCTTTCCCCACAGCCCGTAGACGCCCGGGAACGGCGGCTTGTTGCGGGGCTCGCCGCGGTGGCCCTCCATGCACTCGATCAGCGCCGATTCCTCGCCGAGGATGTAGCCGCCGGGGGAGGTGAAGACGTCGATGTCCAGGCGCCGCCCCGAGCCCAGGACATCCTGTCCGAGGATTCCCTGCGAGCGGGCGGCATCGAGCTCGGCGCGCACGGCGGCCTCCTCGGGGCCGTATTCGTGGCGGATGAACACCCATCCCTGCTCGGCGCCGACGGCGATCATCCCCGCCAGCATCCCCTCGATCATCAGGTGCGGCTGCTCGGCCAGCATCTGACGATCCTTGAAGGTGCCGGGCTCGGACTCGTCGGCGTTGCAGATGGCGAACCTGAGTTCCTCGGCCTGGTCGGCGACGAGCTGCCACTTGGCTCCCGTCGGAAATCCGGCTCCGCCCATCCCCCTCAGGCCGGAGGCCTTGACCGTCTCGATCACCTGCTCGCCGCTGAGCTCGCCGGAGAGCATCGCCCGAACCGTGGCGTACCTCTCGCCGGCCTCGGCCTCGGCCTCGGCGTAGGGATCGTTCGGCCACGAGCGCTTTTGGAGCTTCGTGCGCGCGGGCGGGGCCTGCCCCTCCCGGGCCCGATCCACCACTTCTTGGACCTCGTCGATCCGAATCGGCTGCTCGTGCACGGTCGCCGCAGGGGCGATGTCGCACCGCCCGATGCACGAGACCTCGCGCACCTCGATCTCGACGTCGTCGCCGAAGCGGTCGTGGATCTCGGCGATCCGCTCATCGGCGCCGTGCAGCCAGCAAGTGAGGTCGTGACAGACGGTGATCTCGACCTTTGCGGGCGGGGCGTTGCGAAAGTGCGGGTAGAACGAGATCAGCCCCTCGAGCTCGTACAGCGGCCGGCGGGTCTCGCGTGCGAGGCGGACGAGCTCCTCGCGCGGCAGCCAGCCGTGCTCGCGCTGAATCGCGTTCAGCGAGGGGATCAGGCTGGGACCGGGAAACCGCCCGGCCCGCGCCTCGACCCCGGGGACGCGGCCGTCGGTGAGCGCCATCAGCTTCCCCCGGCGGCGCCGTCGCTGCCCGCGCCGTCGGTGCCAGCGCCGTCGATGCGAGCGCCATCGCGGACGGCCGCGCCGGCGCGGGCCGGCTCGACCCGGACGGCGCAGAACTTGAATTCGGGGATCTTGCCGACCGGGTCGATCTCGTCGATCGTGAGCAGGTTGGCCGCTGCCTCGCGGAAGTGAAACGGGATGAAGCAGCTGCCGGGCGTCTCGCGGTGTGAGATGCGCGCCCGGAGCTCGATCGAGCCGCGCCGGGAGGTGACCCGGGCGAAGTCGCCGTCGGCGATCCCCATCCGCTCGGCGTCTCCGGGGTGCACGAACACCTCCGCCTGGGGAGAGATCGCATCCAACGCGAACGAGCGCCTGGTCATCGAGCCGGTGTGCCAATGCTCGAGCAGCCGTCCGGTGTTCAGCACGAACGGGAACTCCTCGCTGGGCAGCTCGCGCGCGGGCATCCACTCGGCGGGCACCAGGTGCGCGAGGCCGTCCTCGGTGTTGAAGGCGTCCTGGAACAGGACGATCGTGCCGTCGGTCTCCTCCGGGTCGGGGTTGGGGTAGAGCTTGCCCGTCGGCCCCAGGTTGTCGTAGGCGAGGTTGGTGTAGTTGGGCATCAACGCGACGAGCTCGTCGAAGATCTCGCTGGCGGACTCGTAGTGCATCGGCAGCCCGATCCGATTGGCGATGTCCTGGACGATCTCCCAGTCGACGCGGGCCTCACCGGGTGGATCGAGCACCTTGTGGCCGAGCTGCACCCTGCGGTCGGTGTTGGTGTAGGTGCCGTCCTTCTCGAGATAGGAGGAGGCGGGCAGGATCACATCGGCGAACTCGGCGGTCTCGGTCAGGAAGATGTCCTGGACGGCGAGGAACTCCAGCGCGCTCAGCGCCTTTCGCACCTTGTTGATGTTCGGGTCCGACAGGAACGGGTTCTCGCCCATCATGTACATCCCGCGGACGCCGCCGCTCAGCGCCGAGGCCACGATCTCGGTCACGGTCAGTCCGCGCGCCGGATCGAGCTCGCGCTCCCAGGCGCGCTCGAAGCGCTCCCGGACCGCGGGCTTGTCGACGGGCTGGTAGTCGGGATAGAACATCGGGATCAGGCCCGCGTCGGATGCGCCCTGGACGTTGTTCTGCCCGCGCAGCGGGTGCAGCCCCGTGCCCGGCCGGCCGACGTTGCCGGTGATCGCGCACAGCGCGATCAGGCAGCGGGCGTTGTCGGTGCCGGTGGTGTGCTGCGAGATGCCCATGCCCCAGTACACGACCGCCGCGTCCGCCTCTCCCCACAGCCTTGCGACCTCGCGCAGGACGGTTGGCGAGATGCCGCAGATCTGACCGGCGCGCTCGGCCGGATATTCCTCGAGCAGCTCCTGCAGCGCCTCGTAGTTGCTGGTCCGCCGCGCGATGAAGTCCCGGTCGACGAGGCCCTGGGCGATGATCTCGTGCATCACGCCGTTGTAGAACGCGACGTCTGTCCCCGGCTTGATCTGGCAGAAGATGTCGGCGTGGTCGGCGATGCGCTCGCGCCGGGGGTCGACGACGATCAGCTTCGTACCGCGTCGGTGCGCCTGCTTGAAGAACGAGGACGCCACGGGGTGGTTGGCGGTGGTGTTGGTCCCGGCCAGGATCGCCACGTCTGCGTTGATCACGTCGCCGTAGGTGGTGGAGACGGCCGCCGAGCCGACCCCTTCGAACAGCGCCGCGACGCTCGAGGCGTGGCACAGCCGGGTGCAGTGGTCGATGTTGTTGGTGCCAAAGCCGGCGCGGATCAGCTTCTGGAACAGGTAGGCCTCTTCGTTTGAGCACTTCGCCGAGCCAAAGCCCGCGATCGCGCCGGCGCCGTGCTGGTCGCGGATCGACACGAGGCGCTGGGCGATCAGGTCCATGGCCTCTTCCCAGCCGGCCTCACGGAAGTGGGGCATCACCTCGTCGTAATCGACCAGGCCCCCGGGCTTGCGCCGGCCTTTGCCCTCGCCGCGGACGTCGCCCGACAGCGGGCCCTTGGGATAGGAATCGTCGCGGCGGATCAGTGGTGTGGTCAGGCGCTGCGCGGAGGCGGCGTAGTCCCAGCCGTAGCGGCCTTTTACGCAAAGGCGGCGCTTGGATCCCGGCTGCTCGCGACCTTCGGCGAACGAGATCGCGTGGCGCTCGTCGTCGACGTGGTAGGTGAGCGCGCAGCCGACGCCACAGTACGGACAGACGGTGTCGACCTGGCGCAGCTTCTCGCGGGGCTGGATCGGCACGTCGTGCAGCGGCTTGTTGGTCAGCGCGCCGGTCGGGCACGCGGCCACGCACTCGCCGCAGGTCACGCACGAGGACTCGCCCATCGGCTGGTTGAGGTCAAACGCGATCCTGGTCGTGTAGCCCTTGCCGCTGCGGCCGATGACGTCGTTGCCCTGAATGTCGTCGCAGGCCCGCACGCAGCGGTCGCACAGGATGCAGGCATCGTGATTGACCGAGATCACCGGGTTGGAGTCGTCGATCCCCCGCCCCTGTGCCTGCGGAATGCCGTCGTCCTTGTCGACGCCGTACTGGCGCACCAGCACCAGCAGCTCGTTGTCGGCGCTGGTCGTCTCCTTGGGGTCGCGCTCGGGATCGGGCTGGTCCGCGAGCAGCAGCTCGGTCAGCGTCGCGCGCTGGCGCTCGATGCGCTCGCCGGTGGTCGCGACCTCCATGCCCTCCTCGCAGGGGCGCACGCAGGCCGCGGCGTAGACGCGGGCGCCGACGTCGACCACGCACATGCGGCAGACGCCGACCGCGTCATAACGTTCGTCGTGGCAGAGGACGGGGATCTCGATCTCCAGCTGTGCGGCCGCGTCGAGGATCGTGGTGCCGTCCCGGACCGTCACCTCCCGACCGTCGATTCGCAGGGTGACGTTCTTGGTTATCGCGGTGGGTGTAGCTGCTGAAGCGGTTGCCATAGTCTGAGATTCCCTATTTTGAACCTACTTGTCCAGGTCTGCACCGAGCGTTTGCAATTCGAGCTCCCTGACCGTGGACCGGGCCGGCACCCCCGAGGGCTCAAGTCCCCGGTCGCGGTAGTAGGAGCTGATCATCGCCTCCAGTCGGTCCGCGCTCAGCGTCGCCGTCCGACCGGAGTCGAGCTCGAGCGATTCGGAAAGGAAGCGTTCCGGAAGCCAGTCCTCGGCCCGGGTCCAGCCTTCGCGCAGGTTGAACATGCGCTTGGCCAGAACGATCCGGCGTGCGGTGGTGCCGAGCTCCTCGGCGTCCACGTCCCACCCCGTGACCCGGCTCAGCAGCGCCGCCCATTCCGCAAACGGGTCGGCGAACACCCCGCGCAGGAACTTGCAGAGGATCAGCGAGTCCATGATCGCGGCTCGGTCCTCGGTCTCGATCGCCCCGGCGACGTGCGGCTCACCGCCCGCGAGGCGGTCGTGGACGCCCGACAGGTCGGCCTCGTAGGCCCCGGAACGATTGTGATCGGCCCCGCGCGCGTTCACCGCCAGGCCGAGCGCCATCGCCTGGAGCGTGCGCGGCTCGTAGCCCGGCAGCTCGAGCCCCTTCACGTGCGCCGCGAACGCCTCCGATCCGGCGCCCACCGCCCGTGACGCCATCCGGGACCCCTCCGCCAGGAGATCGCCGATGCCCTCGCGCGCGCCGATCTCCTCGATCGCCCGAAGCAGCGCGTCCGCGTCGCCGAACCGCAGCCAGGGAGCGTCGATCAATCCGTTGTCGACGCATTCCATCGCCCAGGCGATCGTTCCGCCCGTCGAGATCGTGTCCAGACCGAGCTCGTCGCACAGGGCGCTGGCCGCGATCACCGCATCGGGGTCGCTGACCCCGCACAGCGGTCCGAGCGCGAACGCGTTCTCGTACTCCATCCTGATCTTCTTCCCGCCCGGGCCCTTGTACAGGCGTTCGCATCCGATCGAGCACGACGCACAGGAATTGCGGGCGACCTGACGCAGCTCGAACACGTCGCTCTCCTCCACCGACGCTGCCTCCGCGAACGTGGCGGCCGAGAAGTTGCGTGTGGGCAGCGTGGAGATCGCGTTGAACGTGAGCAGGTTGGCCATCGTTCCGAGCTCGCGGTACTTCGCCGTCGCGGTGCCGAACGACCGCTCCCTCAGCTGCCTCGCCGCCGCCAGGACCCCGGCCGGGTCGGCGCTTGCAACCTTGCGGTGGGCGCGCACCATGATCGCTTTGCACCGCTTGGCTCCCATCACCGCTCCCAGCCCGCCCCGGCCGGCATGGCGGCCATCGTGCGAGATGGTCGCGTAGCGCACGCCACGCTCGCCGGCCGGCCCGATCGCCGCGACCCGCCAGGCCGGGCCCGTCCGCTCGCGCAACCGCGCCTCCGCGTCGGCTGCCGGCAGGCCCCAGAGATCCTCTGCCGGCGCCACCGAGACGGTTCCCTGGTCGATCTTCAGGGTCGAGGGCTCCGCGCACGCGCCGCGCAGGACAATCGCGTCGTGACCGGTGAGCTTGCCGGCGATCGCGAAGTGGCTTGAGGCCAGCGCGTCGGTCAGGCGGCCGGTCAGCGGGGACTTCGCGACGACAGCGAATTTCGCGCTGGTCGTCAGCGGCGTGCCGACCAGGGGGGAGAAGACGAAGATCAGCGGCGCCTGCGGGTCCAGGGGCTCGACGCCCTTGGGGCAGTACTCGTGCATCAGCCACGTCCCCAGGCCGGCGCCCCCGATGTACCGGCGAAGCACCGACTCGTCCAGCGGTTCCGTCCGCGCTGAGCCCGCGTCCAGGTCCACGACCAGCACCTGGCCGAAATAGCCGCCTGGCGGGGAGCGACGCATGCCCCGATCGTACCCCAGTCGACCCGCGGTACCGGGGTGGCGGGGCCGGTGGTTCACGCGTGGGCGGCGATCGGTTCGCCGGCGTGGGAGGCCTACCCCCCGGCGTCGGCGGCCAGGAACGCGACGGTATCCCCCGCCACCAAGGGCAACTGTGGGTCTCGGCTGATCTGGTCGCCGTTGAGGGCCGCCACGATGTGCTCGTCGAGCGCCAGCCCCACGGCCGCCGCGGCGTCGCCGAGGCTCCACGCCCTGACGGTGCGCACACGCGAGTCCGATCGCCCGACGGGCGCGAGCGTCCCGAATCGCCTCACCTGGATTTCGGGCGCCGGCAGCGCCAGCGCGCGCCCATAGTCCGCCGGCTCGTTGAGGTTGCTCACCGAGACGAGCTCCGAGTCAACCCGCGCCAGCGCGGAGTCTCGCAGCATCGCCTCGCCGCTCAGGTACAGGACCCGGCAGCGCTCGAACAGGAATGCGGGCCGCATGCGATCGGCCGCGATCAGCTCCTCGACGATGCTCAACAGCGAGACCCGGTACACCGCCGCCAAGGGTTGTCGATAGCCCCCGATCTCGGGCGCAACGACGTCGACCTCGTCGCCAAGCTCACGGACGACGCGCCGGACGAACGCGGGGTGCAGCAGGGGGACGTCGGTGGATGAGACGTAGGCGGCCGCGGTGCGATCGCCGATCGCGGCCAGGCCGGCGGCTAGACCTTGCAGCGGGCCACGACCCTCCCGTTCATCGGCCACGACCTCGACGGCACCCTCGAGTGCCGGCAGCGTCTGCCCGGGAGCGGACACCACGATTACCGGGCCTGCCAGCGAGCGGGCCAGGATTCCGGTGACGCGCCGCAGCAGCGTCGAGCCATGCCACTCCAAAGCGGCCTTCGGCGACCCCATCCGGGATGATCGGCCACCGGCCAGGACGATCCCTGCGGCGTCGAGCATCTGGCCGATGGTAGATCGCGTGACATTCGCTGCGCCAGCAGCGATGATGCGCTGCGACAATTCGTCCACGGCGGAGCGCCCAGGCCACGGGCATTCGCGAGCAGCGAAGGGCGACGTTCCGCACACGCTCTGGAGATGGCGCGAACCACCAACATACGCAGGCGGCAGAACGGCCGCGGCGGGAGCGACTCGCCGGCGGCCGAGCAGGTGACGCCGTCGCTCGTCGACAGCGCCGAGCAGGCACTTCACAACTGGCTTGCGGCCGGTCGCTATCGCCAGGGTGACCGGCTTGCACCCGAGCACGAGGTCGCCGAGATGCTGGGCGTCTCGCGTGGCACGCTGCGCAGCGCGCTCCAGCGCCTCGAGGACAGCGGCGAGATCGTGCGCCGCCAGGGGAGCGGCACGTTCGTCGGCCCGATCGCGGTTCCGACGGCGCTCGACGAGCGGCTCGAGCGGCTCGAGCCTTACTCCTCGCTGGCCAGTCGACGAGGTCTGACGCTCTCGTCGATGGACCTGAGGATCGAGCGGCGGGCCGTCGGGGTCGAGGTCGGCGAGGCCCTTGGGTTGGCGCCGATCGCCCAGGCGCTGACCGTCTCTCGGACCCTGGTCGCCAACGAGGCGCCCGTGGCGGTGATGTTCGACGTCGTGCACCCGAGCGTCGCGCTGCCGCCGCAGGACGAGCTGCAAGACGCGCTGGAGCATGGCCGAATGGTGCTCGACGTGCTGATCGAGGTCGGGGTGGCGGTGACGTTCGCGCGTACGCGCGTGATCCCGTCGCTGCTGGGGCCGCGCGAGCGCGCCGGCAGGCTCCTCGGCGTGCGCCGCACGACCGCCGTGCTCGAGCTCGAGGAGCTGATCTACTCGGGGCGCGATGAACGCGTCGCCTACTCCCGGGACCTGTTCGCGCCGGGCGGGATCGACGTGATGGTGATGCGCTCGCTCGAGTCCACGCGTCCGGCCCCCGTCGCGAACCGCCGTAATTCCCGTGCTCCCGGCGCCGGGCGCAGGACCCGCGGCCGGCGCTCGGACAACGGCGCCACGTGAATGTGCCGCGACCGTCCCCATCACGGCGCGAGGTGGGCTCCGTCGCCCGTGCGATCGCGCTGCTCGACGCGCTCGCCGAGACGGAGTCGGGTCTCGGCGTAAACGAGCTAGCGCGCCGGATCGGCGTCAACGCCAGCACCGCGTCGCGGCTGCTGGCCACGCTCGAGCGCGGCCGCCTGGTCGAGCGGTCCCCGGGCGGGCCCTACCGGCTGGGGCTGAAGCTGGTGGCGCTGTCGGATCGCGTGCTGGCGCGGCTCGACGTGCGCGAGCGGGCTCGGCCCTGGCTGACCTCGCTCGTGGAGGAAACCGGAGAGACGGCGACGCTGTCGGTGCCCGGCGACCGCGACGCGATCACGGTCGACTTCGTCCCGGCCCCGTCGAGCGTGGTCAGCATGGCCCGGCTGGGGCGCCCGAGCGTCTCGCACGCGACCGCCGCGGGCAAGGTGATGCTCGCGTTCGGGCCCGATGCTCGGCGGGCCCGGGTGGGGTCCGGCGCGGGCCAGGGCTCCGGCGCCGGCGAGGAGCTGGTCGCCTACACCGAGCGGACGATCACCGATCCGGGCCTGCTGGCGGCGGAGCTCGAGTCCGTTCGCGGGCGCGGGATCGCCGAGGCGGTCGGTGAGCGCGAGGCCGACCTCGCCGCAATGGCCGCGCCGGTGCTCGGCCGGGGCGGCGAGCTGGTCGCGATCATCGGGCTGCAGGGTCCGACGACGCGGCTGCCGGCCGCGAAGCGGCGGGCGCTCGATGGTCCCCTGCGCCGGGCGGCGACCGAGGTGGGGCGGGCCTTGGGGGGAGGGCCGGGGGCGTAGGTGGGGCGGGCGTTGGGCGTAGGGCCGGGGGCGTTCGGCGGAGGGCCGGGGGCGTCGGGCCGCAGGCGTGGGGCGGAGGGCCGGCGGCGTTGGGCAGCAACTGCACGATCTAGTCCGGCTATATGCCGCAGTAGATCGTGCAGTGGCTCTCGACCCCTCGGGCGCCCGGCCCGCTCAGCTCCAGGGATAGGGGCTATGCGAGACCGGGTGCAGGTCGCCGGACTGAAAGCGCTCGTAGCGAAAGGGATGAAGCAGCGAGGAGTGCTCGCCGCTCAACACGTGCGCGATCTCCCGTCCCACCGCGATCATCTTGTAGCCGTGGTTTGAGTCCGCCGCGACGTACACGTTCGGGCGCATGTAGTCGAAGACCGGGAAGTTGTCGACGGTAAATGCGCCGACGCCGCCCGAGCGCACCGAGCGGAACTTCGCACGGCATCCCTCAAACCGCTCGAGGCAGTGCGACAGCGCCGCCGACCACATGTCCGGAAAGCCAGCGTCGACCGTCCCCGTCGGGTACGGATCGACCTCGAACTCAGACCCGACGGTCAGCGGCTGGGCGCCGCCCTGGACGGTCGTGCGGTCCGGCTTGAAGTAGACGCCCCACGGTTCAGTGGTGATGATCCGGCCCGCGTCGTCGCGCAGCGGCTGGTCGCTGTCGACATGGAGCACCGGCGAGGACCGTCCGCCGGCGGTCAAGAATACGGCCGGATCGACCCCGACCTCGCCCTCTTGCAGATACCAGTAGGTCCACATCGGCAGGTCGGTGTCGACCGAGCCGTCGGGCCGGCGCACGTCGATGCGATCGGGCAGGCCGAGCATCTCCCACTGCGAGGCGATCCACGGACCCACTGCGACGACGACCTGTTCGACCTCGATCGGGCCCGCCGTGGTGTGCACACGCTCGGCCGCCCCGGTCTGACCGAAGTCAAAGCGGGTGACCTCCACGCCCTCGACGATCTGCGCGCCGGCCGCGCGGGCCTTGTCGGCCAGGCCCAGCATCGACTCGCGGTTGAACGCGTACCCGCCGGCGTGCTCGTGCAGGCACACGGTCAGGCCGGGAGCGCGCCAGTCCGGGTACAGCGATCGCATGTGCGCCTCGACCTCCTGCTCGCCAACGTGCAGCTCGGAGGGATACCCGATCCGCTGCTGGCGCTCGTGCACGGCGATCAGATCGCTCTCCTGCGACGGCGGACCGAGCGCGACGTAACCGGTCCCGTGGTAGTGGAGGGTCTCGGGGTCCGACTCCCACACCTCTACGCACGCGGCCATCAACTCCTGCATCGCCGGCTGGAAGTAGTTGTTCCGGATCACGCCGCAGGCGATCCCCGAGGCGCCGGCGGCGACCTCTGTCTTGTCGACGACTAGCACATCCCGGCCCTGCCTGGCGACGTGCCAGGCGGTCGAGAGGCCGTGCACGCCGGCGCCGATGACGAGGACGGGGGTGCAGGAGGGAAGTCGTGTGCCCATTGCGCAACAGCATTGCACAATAGGCATGATTGAGCCTGGCGCCGGCGCTCCGCGACCTCGCCGCCGACCGAATCACCCTCAGCTTGATCGCGCCAAACCAGGAGCTGCGCTACCGCCCGAGGGCCCTCCCCGAGCCCGTTCGCAAATGCCGCGGCCGAGCGCTATCCCTTGGAGAAGATCGTGGACGACATCGGGGCGAGGTGCAGGTGACGAGCCCGTCGCGGCGCATGTGCACGAACGCATCCAGGGGCCGCGACGGGAGGTTTACGAAAGCGGCGACTACGTCGAGCGCCTCAAGGCCTTCGCGGAGAAACGCCAGCCGGCGTTCGAGGGCGCCCGAGGCCGAGATCGAGCGCGCGGCGGATCATCGCCGCGAACACGACCGCCCAGACAGCGAGCGCCACCCACACCCACACACGCGCGAAGCTGGTGATCGCGCCAGCGTGCGCGACCGTCCCGACGACGAAGCTGCACGCGGCGTACATCCCGAAGGGGAACACCGTCGACCAGCGGCGCACGTCATAGTGCACCCGCGGCCGCAGCGCCTCGGCGAGTAGCAGCAGGGGCAGCCACAGCATCGTCGCCACCCACAGTCCGAGAGCGAGGTCCTTGAGGAGCCCTTCGCCCCCTCCGAGGATCGAGAGCGTTTTCGCGCCGGCCGTGATCCCGCCGGCGGCAAGAGTCGAGATCGCCAGCGCGCCCCCGGTGATCCAGTGGTCGCCGCGGCCGACGCCGAGCTGCCGCGGGTCGAAACGGGCGATCACGAACACGTAGAAGCAGAGCCCAAGCGCGAACGGTGCGAGCGCCGCGACGAGCAGCCAGCGAGCGCGCTCGTGTGCGGCGAGCGTGGCGTCGAGGACGGCGAGTGACTCCGTGGAGACGGTGAGCACGAGTGAGGCGCCGACGGTGGGCGTCCTCCAGCTCACCAGCACGGGCGCCAGGAGCGCCGCCCACAAGCCGAACGCGATCACGAGCAACGCCGCCCCGGCCCACGTCCAGCCGAGCAGCGTGAGCCGCGTTCCAAGAACGGCGGTGCCGGCGACCGAAGTCAGTGCAGCCGGTGTGCGGACGTCGGCTCGAAAGCGAGGGCGATCGCGCGTGGCCCGTATAGGGACGAGCACGGCGAGTGTCGCCCACATCGCCGCGGCCACCACGAGCAGGATCCGTGAGAGCGTCTCGCGGCCGTCGAGCGACAGCGCGATCGAGACGATCCCGGTGCCCATCACCTCGGCTCCCGCCGCCGGCGGGATCGAGGCGAGCACGCGCTCGAGCAGGCCGGCGGTAGGGCGCCAGCCGCCCATCAGCGAGCGGTCGAGTAACGCCGCCTGTAGAGGATGTACGGGCGCCCGAGGTCCTGCAGCGGGATACTCCAGCCCTCCGCGTTGACCGGTCCCCGGCGCAGGAACCGATGCGCCTCGAGCAGTGGGTTGCGTGCGCTGGGCAAGCCCTCGTTGTGCACGCGCCGAGGACCCGAGGTTGGCAGGCTGCGCACATCCCGCTGCTTTTCATAGAACGGGTCGCAAAAGCGGTCGCGCTCGACGGATCGGTCGCACATAAGTGCTTCATGCCTGTTCAAGACCCTCCACACCGATCAGGCAGCCGGCGCGCTCGGGGTCCTTGGGAACGAAGCTCGCTAGCCGCGCCGAGGGCGAGAGTCTGTCCAGCAGCCCCCGCGTCAGCCCGCGGTGAAGCGCGCACACCACCGGCTGGTTCTCCTTAACCGCGTCGCGGTAGGGGCAGTTGCCCAGCCTGAAGGTCGTGCCGATCCTGGTCCGCTGCCGCTGAGGAGCGAACCCCAGCGCAGTGAGCGTACGGCCCATCGTCTCCTCCTCCCGAGATGTGCTGCTCGAGAGGAGCTCCCGGCCGAGCTCCCTCCCCGCTCTTTCCACCTCGCGAAGCCGACCCGGACGTGCGGGAATGCTCCGCGCCAGCCACCGCGCCAGCTGAGGATAGGCGTCGGGCGGCTCGCCACCGGGGAGGGCGTCCGGCGCGATCGACCAACTGTCGCGGGGGCGCCCGCGCGCCTGAGGGACCCGGTCGCGCGAGATGAGCCCCGCGGCGCGTAGACGCTCGAGGTGGACGCGGACGCCGCTTGGATGCAGCCCGAGCTCCGCCGCCAGCTCGTCCGTGCCGACCGGCCGGCCGAGTCCAGCCAGGTGGGCGAACAATCTGGCGCGCGTTGGCTGCGCGAGAACGTCAGCGGGAACCTCGGCCGCTTCGGATGGCACGCGGGCAAGTTTCTCACAGCGGCGGTCCGCTGAACTGTGCGTATCATGTATTTTTCCTAACTGGACTCGTAAAATCTCAGCTTTTGAGGAGCCTTCCCGTGGCCTACGTGATCGCCGAACCCTGCATCAGCGTCAAGGACAACTCGTGCGTTGAGGTTTGCCCGGTCGACTGCATCCATCCGACCCCGGACGAGCCCGACTATGACCAGGTGGAGATGCTCTACATCGATCCGGAGGAGTGCATCGACTGCGACGCCTGCGTCGAGGCCTGCCCCGTGGACGCGATCTTCGCCGAGGACCAGCTGCCCGAGGAGTGGCAGCGATTCACGGAGATCAACGCCACCTACTACCGTGATCGCGCCGCATGACCCCGGCGGCAGCCGTGGGGCGGTGAGGGTGAGCGGTGCGCAGCTGACTTCCCGCGGCGGCGGCATCCAAGCCGCGAATCTCGAGCGTCCATCCAGCCTCATCCGGATCCCGCGGAACGAACGCAGCCAGCCGGGCCGGGGGGCGCGAGCCCCTCGAGGAGCCCCCCAGGTGATGCCCCTTGTCGCTCAGCGAGCTCTCGATCGAGTCGATCGCCGCGCCCGCGCGCTGCTCCGTTAGCTCGCGCCCGATCTCACGGCCCGTCTCCTCGATTCCGCGGCGGCCCCATCGGCCAGGACCGATCGCCCGGGCCGGCCAGCGGCCCAGATCCTGATCGGCACGCGGCGCGCTGCCGCCCGGTGGTGCATTGGGGGCCACCGCCCACGCGTCGGCTGGGCGTCCGCGCGACTCCACAGCCGGGGGTTCTACGGATGCGGGAGGGCGCCCACCCGGATTGCGGCGCGTGCCGCTGTCCGCCCCGCCCCGCTTGCGACCGGGGCCCCCAAATGCTATAACCCGCCCTGTACGAATTTGTACAGTCAGTGGCCCGCGGCCGAGTCACGGGGACGCGCGTTACGGAACCGATCCGAACGCGCCCGGAACACCAGGCGACGACAACGGTCAGTCCCATCGCCCCGGTCAGTCCCATCGCCCCGCCCGCGGCGTGTGGGAGTGGGAGCACGAAAGGAGCGGAGATGGCGATTGTGGACAAGCCGGTGGGGGACGGGGATGGTCACGCCGCTCCCGCGACGTTGTTCGGTGGCCGTGTCGAGCAGGTGCTGGACAGTCCGCGGATCACGCCGGCGCCGGCCACGCTCGAGGAGGCGCGAAAGGCTCCCGGTCGCGCGCAGCAGATCGAGATGCTCACCCGCCGAATCGAGGCCGAGGGCATCAAGTACGTCTTCTTCCAGCAGGTGTCGGTCACCGGCCGGGTGATGGGCAAGGGCGTTGTCTCGACGTTCTTTCCCCAGGTCGCCGAGCGCGGCTACCAGCTCGTCTACGGCGCCACCGCGAACCTGTTCACCGACCGCTACGGCAACTACATCGGATTCGGACCCGAGGAGTCCGAGCTCGCCGCCGTCGCCGACCTCGACACGTTCGCCGTGCTGCCCTGGGACCCCCGCGTGGCCCGGGTCTACTGTGACTGCTACGACACCGAGACCGGCGAGCTGCTCGACGCCGACCCCCGCCAGAACCTCAAGCGCGTCGCCGCCGAGTTCGAGCAGGAGCTCGGCTACCACTTCCTGATCGGGATCGAGCCCGAGATGATGTGGCTCAAGCGCGGCGCGGACGGCGCCGAGCCCGAGGGCGTGACCAAGCCCTACTGCTACCACATCCACCAATTCGAGGAGCTCCGTCCGGTCCTGCTCGACGTCGTCGACTATGGCCAGAAGCTAGGGCTCGACATGAGCTACGGCGACCACGAGGACGCACCCGGCCAGCTCGAGCTCAACTTCCGCTTCGACCGGCCGCTGCGCACCGCCGACAACATCACCACCTACCGGCAGGTGTGCGCCGCCGTGGGCCGCAAGCACAATCTGCTGCCGAGCTTCATGCCCAAGCCGTTCACCGGCGTCTCGGCGAACGGGCACCACCACCACTTCACGCTGATGGACGACGGCGGCAACAACGTCTTCCACGATCCCGAGGGCCCCGCGCAGCTGTCGGAGTTCGCCCGGCATTTCCTTGGCGGGATGCTCGAGCACTTTCCGGCGCTGATGTGCGTCGGCAACCCGACGGTGAACTCCTACTGCCGGATGTGGGACACCGGCTTCTGGGCGCCCATCTACAAGAACTGGGGCTGGCAGAACCGCACCACGACCGTGCGCGTCGCAGCCGGCGGCCGCTTTGAGTACAGGGGCGTCGACTCCTCCTGTAACCCGTACCTGACCGTCGCCACGCTCCTGCGCGCCGGCCTCGACGGCGTCCGGCGCAAGCTCGACCCGGGCCCGCCCCAGCCGGGCAACACCTATGAGCTGCTGCAGGAGGGCGCCGACATCGAGAAGGTGCCCGACAGCCTCGGCGCCGCACTCGACGCGCTGGCGGCCGACGAGGTGATCCGCGAGGCGATGCCCGGGCGCCTCTACAAGGTCTTTCACCACTACAAGCGAGACGAGTGGGAGCGCTACCTGGCCGCCGTGACCGACTGGGAGCGCGACGAGTACCTCGAGGTGCTCCCCTAAAGGGGCCGGTCATATGTGCGGAATCGCTGGGATCATCTACAAGAACGGCAACGGAGCGCACCGGATCGGCCGCGACATCACGCGGATGCTGCAGTCGATGAAGCACCGAGGGCCGGACTCGACCGGCGTCGCCCTGTACCGCGCGCCCACCAACGACCTGATCCTCCGAGTCAAGCTCGCGGATGCGTCCGATCTGGACCACCTCGACGGCGCCGCCGACGTGAGGCGGCGTCGCCGCGAGACGGAGGCTCGCGTCAAGACGGCGGGAGCGCAGATCCTGAGCATCGAGGACGTCAACGCCTACACGTTCACCGCGACGCTCGGATACGAGGGCGACCTCAAGCGCCTCGCCGACCACGTCGAGTCCGTCCCCCGGGTCGAGGTGCTGTCGCTCGGTCATGCGCTCGAGATCGTCAAGGACCTGGGAGACGCCGAGACGGTGGCCGGCGCATACCGCCTCGAGGACTACTTCGGCAGCCACGGCATCGGCCACGTGCGGATGGCGACCGAGTCGGACGTCGACATCTCAAACGCGCACCCGTACTGGGCCTACCCGTTCTCCGACGTCGCCGTGGTTCACAACGGCCAGCTCACCAACTACCACCAGTGGCGCCGGCGCCTGGAGGCGGCCGGGCACCGGTTCGCGTCGGACTGCGATTCGGAGATCATCGCGGTCTATCTGGCCGAGCGGATGAGCCGGGGGGACTCGCTCGAGGACGCGATGCGTCGAAGCCTCGAGGAGCTCGACGGCGTGTTCACCTACATCTGCGTCTCCGAGGACGCGCTGGGGATGGCCAAGGACGAGCTCGCCGCCAAGCCGCTGGTCCTCTATGAGGGAGACGACATGGTCGCGCTCGCCTCCGAGGAGATCGCGATCCGCGCGGTCATCGACCGGGAGATCGATACTTACGACCCGTACGAGAGTGAGGTGATGGTATGGACGCGGTGACCGCGCAGCCGCAGGGCGAGCAGGCTCGCTTCGACCCGCGGGGATTGGTCGAGCTCGACGAGCGGGTCCCGCGGATCGCCGAGGTGGAGGGCGAGAAGGCGACGTTCGACGCCCGCCCGCTCACCACACGGCAGATCAACCTCGAGCTCCGGCGGCTGCTCTACGAGGAGGGCGTGCGCGAGGTCACCGTCGCCAACCCCGGCGCCCGCCACTCGCTCGGCGTGGGCCTCCTCACGCGCTGCCGGATCAGCTTTGAGGGCAGCCTCGGGTACTTCGCCTGCGGAATGATCGACGGACCCGAGGTCCACATCACCGGACGGGTGGGCTGGTCGACCTGCGAGAACATGATGTCCGGGGTGGTCGTCGTCGACGGCAACGCCGGCTCGCTGACGGGGGCGGCGCTGCGCGGCGGCGACGTCGTCGTCAAGGGCCAGGTGGGCGCGCGCAGCGGTATCGACCAGAAGGGCGGGACGATCATCGTCCTGGGCGACGCGGGCTCGATGACCGGCTTCATGATGCAGCGCGGCCGGCAGATCATCTGCGGCGATGTCGGCCCCGGGCTCGGCGACTCGATGTACGACGGCGTCCTCTACATCGCCGGCAAGGTCAAGTCGTTGGGGATCGACTGCGTCCCGGGCGAGTGGACCGACGCCGACACGGAGCTGATCGAGCGCAAGTTCTCGATCTACGGCCTCGGGTCGCCGCCCGAATTTCAGAAGTTCGTGTGCGGCAAGAAGCTCTACAACTACGACTCGCTCGAACCCTCCGAGCGAAAGCTCGTGCTCTAGGAGGGTGACCATGGCCGACGAGAACGCCCCCATGTCCCGCAACCGCCTCGGCCACAGCGCGATCTTCACGCCCGAGGTGATCGACGACATCCACGTCAAGTCCGAGCTCGGCCGCTACCGCATGCGCGGGTTCTCGATGTTCAAGAAGATCCCGCACTGGGACGAGCTGATGTTCCTGCCCGGCACGCTGACCCGGTTCGTGATCGAGGGCTATCGCGAGAAGTGCGTGACCAAGACGGTGCTGGGGGCCCGCTTTGCGAAGAAGCCGATCGAGCTCGACATCCCGATCTACATCACGGGCATGAGCTTCGGGGCCCTGTCGCTGGAGGCGAAGATGGCGCTCGCCAAGGGCGCGTCGATGGCCGGCACCGCGACCTGCTCGGGCGAGGGCGGGATGATCCCGCCGGAGCGCGACCTCTCGACCAAGTGGTACTACCAGGTGATCCAGAGCCGCTATGGCTTCAACCCCCATCACCTGATGCTCGCCGACGGCGTCGAGTTCTTCATCGGCCAGGGGTGCAAGGTCGGCCTCGGGGGCCATTTGATGGGGCAGAAGGTCACCGAGCAAGTGGCCGAGATGCGCTCGTTGCCGGCGGGGATCGACCAGCGGTCGCCGGCCCGCCATCCGGACTGGCTCGGACCCGACGATCTCTCTCTGAAGATCCAGGAGGTTCGCGAGGCCACCAACTACGAGGTCCCGATCCAGCTCAAGCTTGGCGCCGCGCGGGTCTACGACGACGTCCGGATGGCGGCCAAGTGCGGCCCCGACATCATCTATCTGGACGGCGCCGAGGGCGGCACCGGCGCCGGTCCCCACGTCGCCGCCGAGGAGACCGGGATCCCCCTGATGGCCGCGATCCCGGAGGCCCGGCGCGCGCTCGAGGACGTGGGGATGACCGACGAGATCGATCTCGTCGTCGCCGGCGGGATCCGCAACGGTGGCGACGTCGCCAAGTGCCTCGCGCTCGGCGCGACCGCGATCGCGATCGGCCACTCCGCGCTGATGGCGCTCAACTGCAACAAGGAGATCCCCGGCGTCACCGACTACGAGGGCACCGTCGGCGTCCCGGCGGGGCACTGCTACCACTGCCACACCGGCCGCTGCCCCGTAGGGATCACCACCCAGGACCCGGAGCTGCGCAAGCGTCTGGTCGTCGACGAGGCTGCGCAGCGCGTCTACAACTTCCTGCACACGCTGACGCTCGAATGTCAGATGCTGGCGCGTGCCTGCGGCAAGACCAACGTCCACAACCTCGAGCCCGAGGACCTGTGCGCGCTGACGGTCGAGGCCTCGGCGATGGCGCGGGTCCCACTCGCGGGGACGGACTACATCCCCGGCGTGTCGGAGGAACGGACGCTGAACGAGATCAAGCGGCTGCTCGACCGCCACATCGAGAACCCCATCGACTACCTCGCGACCGAGCGCGAGGGCGTCGAACAGATCAGGTGAGCTAGTGGACGATGAGTGACATCCACAACCTGCCCGCCGAGCCCGAAAAGATCGTCTCGATTGACGCCGAGTACCTGTCCGGACATCGATTTCCCTATCAGGAGGACATCTCGCTGGTGGAGGACGTCGACCTGATCGCCGCCACCCCCGGCCACGACCTCAACTGGCTCGAGGACGTCGAGCTGCTCGAGGAGGAGGGGACCCCGGCCGTGTTCGACCGGTACTCCAACTCGTTCATCAAGATCTACTTCCCGATTCCGGAAGGGAGGGGAGACGAGCTCGCTCGCAAGGTCCTGATCAAGCACCTGCAGTCGGGCAACTCCTACGGGATCTCGCTTAAGGAGCGCTACTGCAAGTTTCCCCAGCCGGAGCTGGGGCCGTGGATCGAGGGCTCCCGGACGG
The DNA here is from genome assembly GCA_963723675.1 of uncultured Solirubrobacterales bacterium. Taxonomy (GTDB): domain Bacteria; phylum Actinomycetota; class Thermoleophilia; order Solirubrobacterales; family Solirubrobacteraceae; genus Palsa-465. Next base: position 325,940 of record CAVRRW010000007.1, read on the forward strand.
TCGGGACGGACTACAAGCCGGCGGTGCTCGAGGGCTGGGAGCCGCCCGAGCACTAGCGTGCCGTAACCGCCGGACCGTGCAGGTAGGATCGCCGCTGATGTCCAGCGAGACCGCGATTCCCAGGTCGGTGCGGCGCGGTCCCAAGATCACGCTGACGTGCCGCTGCGGCGAGCGCAACTACGTCCGCTACGGCGACGTCTGGAGCTGCCCCAGGTGCGGGCGCACCTGGGACACGCGGAAGATCCCGATCGAGGAGTACGCCGAACTCCGGCGCACGCAGTTGCGCTATCGCCGGATTCCGCTCGCGGTCAGCGTGATCTCGCTGGTGTGCGTGGTCGTGTTCATCGTGCTCGGCAAGGCGTTCGCCGGCCTGATCCTCGTGGCGTTCGCCGCGACGGCCTGGAGCATGTTCGTCCGCCCGCTGCACAACAAGCGCTATCGCCGCGCGCTGGCCGACCTGCCGAGCTGGAAGATCGACCCCGATTAGGAGCGTCCTCGTGATCGGCGCGGGCTCGCCGGGCTGGCCCGCCGCCGACGAGTCTTGACCGCCGGGCTCGAGGTCGCACCACCTCGTATGCCTGCGCTGCCTCATGGAGCGCGGCGACAGCCGAGACCGCCGCGCGCTCAAACGTGCGGTTGCATACCCACGGGGCCGCCCACAGAGAGGTACTATGGACCATAAGACTACAATGCATCGTAGATGCTTGTGCTCCTGGCGATGGCTGTCTCATCCAACCTCACCTCCCTCCCCACCCGGAGCTCTCAGATCGACGTCGGCGTCGAGCCCGAGAAGCTGCACGAGACGCTGACCGGCGCCGAGGCGTGCGATGCCTGGCCGCCGGTTGGCTTGCCAGCATGAGACGCCCGAGGACGCCGGCGGCCGAGAACGAGCTCCGGACGCTGAACGCGGAGCTCTCGCACGCGGTGTTGATGGCTCGGCGGCGCCGGCGGGTCCTGCGCTGGGGCCTGCTGTTGGGCGCGCTCGTGCTGGCGTTGTGCCTGCTGATCCTCGGCAGCCCGCTGTGAGCACGCTCGTGCTGGCGTTATGCCTGCTGATCCTCGGCAGCCCGCTGTGAGCACGCTGTTGGCTTCAGCCCCGGTCACGCCGCCGCCGGCAACGGGATCGCGGTCCTGATGGCGTTCTCGCCGCTCGCGCTGATGGCGCCTGGGCTCCGGCAGGGCCGTCCGCAGCCTGGCTCGTCGCGACCCCCGGCTCGCCGCCGGCCCGTGGGCGCTCGGGTTGTGGTGCGGGCGGGGCGGGGCGTGGGCGGCGGACTTGATCGTTGGCGTCGCGCTGGGGTCGATCTCGTCGGGCGCACTACCTATGGCAGAGAGTAGTACTATGGAGCATGGTTGATGAGTGCCGACGCCCATACACCACCGCCACCTCTCCACGAGCTCGAGGCCGAGGTCATGGCCGGCGTCTGGGACTCCGACCACGAGGACGTCACCGTGCGGGAGATGATGGATGTGCTCAACCGGCGCACCCGGAGCCCACGCGCGTACACCACCTACATGACGATCATGCGCCGCCTCGACGACAAGGGCCTGCTTACCCGACGGCGCGAGGGGAAGACCGACTTCTATCGCGCGGTCTACCCCCGCAACGAGTATGCCGACCTGAGGGCGCGAGCCGGCGTCGATGAACTCGTGGAGCAGTACGGCGAGGTGGCCCTCGCCCATTTCGCCCGGCAGATGGGCGAGCTCGATCCCGAACGCCGTCGACAGCTCCAACGCCTTGCGCGCAAGCGGTGACCAGGCATCGTCCCGGGGCGCCGACAGTCTGGCGTTCCACTCGCAGATCGTCCTCGGCGCGATCGGCCTCACGGTGGCTTGCGCCGCGGTGCTGGCTGCGCTCGGTTCGGTGCACCGGTCCGCGCGTGGGTCTCACCAGGTCGTCATCCTCGGCCAGCCGCTGACGTATCCCACGATCAACCTCGCCGCCGTGCTGCTGTTGGCGCTCGCGGCGCTCGGCGGCGTCGTCCTGGCCACGATCCTGCGTGGCGCCTGGAGGCAATCACGCGCGCATCGTCGGTTTGCGCGCGGGATCCCGGTCCTCGGCGCCCTGGCCGAGCATCCCGGCGTGAGCGTGATCGATGAGGCCAGCCCGCAGGCCTTCTGCGCCGGGTACCTGAAGCCACGGGTTTACATCTCCCGGGGGGCGCTCGAGGTGCTGTCGGGCGATGAGCTCATCGCGGTCCTCTCCCACGAGAACCGGCACCGCTCGACTCGCGATCCGTTGCGCTTTGCGCTCGGACGCGTGCTCTCGGACGCGCTGTTCTTCTTGCCCGCGATGCGGCCGCTCGCTGATCGCTACGAGCAGGTCGCCGAGTATCGAGCCGATGAGGCTGCGGTGGAGGCCAGCGCCGGAGAAAGCGCGCCGCTGGCCTCGGCGCTGCTCGCGTTCGAGGCTGCGGCTCCGCTCGGAGTCGCGTCGATATCGAACGAGCGCGTGGACGCGCTGCTCGGGCAGGCGCCCGGCTGGCGGCTTCCCTCGCCGCTGCTCGCCCTCTCCCTGACGACACTCTGCAGCCTGGTGGTGCTGGTATGGCGCGCCAGCGGCGCGGCCTCGGCCCAGGCGACCTTCAATCTCCCGGTGCTCTCCTCGCAGCCGTGCATGCTGGTGCTCGCGCTTCTGCCCGCGGCGGTGATCCTCGCCGCGCATGCCTGGCGCCGCGGCCTGACCCGGTCACCTCGGGCCCGGCTGGCCGCAGCCGACCTCTGAGCGCCGGTCGCGCTCCTCCGTAGCCCTTCATCCCGCGACGGCGATGCCTGGCGTGAGCGGTATCAGGTCCACCTGCGCAGGCACGTCGAGCAGATCCACAAGCTCTCCTACGATGCATTGTAGTACTATGCTTCGGCGTATTCCCTTATCGATCGGAGGAAGCATCGTGAAACGTGCATTACTGACTCTCATGCTGGCCGGAGCCGGCCTGCTCGGCGCCTGGGTGACGCTGCCCGCCGCCGCCACCGCCCAGACCGCCGCCGAGCCGACGCGCGCGGCTGCGCCGGCGCCCGACCCGGCGATCCAGTGGGACCAGTTCCTGCTGGGCATCCAGGCGACGCCCGGCGACCAGCCGGCCACCGTCCACCCCACTTACGAGCTGGCGATCATGCACGCCGCGATCTATGACGCGGTCGTGGCGATCGATCACCGCGCCACGCCGTACCTGACGACGGTCCACGGGCCGGCCGACGCTTCACTTGCCGCTGCGGCCGACACCGCCGCGCGCGATACCCTGATCACGCTCTATCCCGGCCTGCAGGGGTCGATCGACCAGGAATACGCGGGGCTGGTCACCCAGTTGCCATCGCGGCGTCGCGTCTCCGAGGGGATCCACGTCGGCGAGCAGGTCGCGGCACAGCTCCTGGCGGCTCGCCGAGGAGACGGCTCCAGCGCCCCGCCGATCCCGTTTGAGCCCGGCACCAACCCGGGCGACTATCAGCTCACCCCGCCGAGCTTCGCGCCGCCGGTGTTCACCCAGTGGCGGTTCGTCAGGCCGTTTACGCTGCGGCGGGCCGACCAGTTCCGTCCGGCGCCCCCGCCGGCACTGACGAGCGCCAAGTACGCCGCCGCGATCAACGAGGTCAAGACGCTCGGGGCGGCCCAGGGCTCGACCCGGACCGCCGACCAGACCGAGATCGGTCTGTTCTGGAACCCGCCGATCTGGGCGACCTGGAATCGCATCGCCCAGACGGCGGCGGTCGAGCACCGCGGCACCCTGTCCGAGAACGCTCGCACGTTCGCTGTCCTGAACCTGACCTTCGCCGACAGCGTGATCGCGTTCTACGACGCCAAGTACACCTACCGCCTGTGGCGGCCGGTCACCGCGATCCAGCATGCCGATATCGACGGCAACCCTGAGACCACGGCCGATCCGAACTGGACGCCGCTGTCGGCCACGGCGCCGGACCCCTCATACCCCGGCGCGCACGGCACGATCAGCGCCGCCGGCGCCGAGACGCTGTCGTCGATCTACGGCAACGACTTCGCCTTCACCGTGACGTCGACCGCGCTACCGGGCGTGGAGCGGTCATTCACAAGCTTCTCCGAGGCGGCCGAGGAAGCCACGATGAGCCGCATCTACAACGGCAACCACACCCGCATCGACCAGGTCGCCGGTGAGAACCTGGGGAGCGACGTTGCCCAATTCGTGCTCGGGACCGCACTCCTCCGGCACGATCAGCGCGGACGCTGACGGGCGCGCGCGGGCGGCGGCGTCCACGAGCCGCCGCCCACTCCTGGGCCGTCTCCCAGGTCAGCACACCCACACCTGGTCGCGGAGCGGGATACCGTCGCCATCGATCTCCGGGCAGCCCGGCGGCGGACGGGAACACGTCTCGGTCCACGCGCAGCATCGGAATCCGACCAGATGGTTGCGCTGGCTGCGTCGGCTGCGGTAGAAGCCGCAGGGAGGGCCATGCCCACGACCATCTCAGCGGCGGAGCGAGATTCAGCATGCCCGCAGGCGGACCGGCCGGTCCGAATGCGGAGCGGCCCGATAACTACTCCGACAGCGCGAATGATTACCGCCGCTGACCTCGAGACCCCGGCGGCACCCCACAACGCCCACGCCAGACCAAACACTCCTGCAAGCATGGCGCCGAGGAGCGCGCCCGCATCATCGCCATCCTCCAAGTGATTCACCTCCCACGTGTCGCGTCAACTGCAGGGCTGAGAATCAACCAATCAAGCGGAACGCGACCGCGGGGCGTGTTATTCGGTGTAGCCGGGACGGATCTTGTGATGCGTCCACCGACGTGGAGCAAAAAGGGTGACCTTTCGAGCGCGGCCGGAGGTACCCGCGTGCCGCGTGGAGCGTCCGACCCCCCAGCGGGAGCGCGGCGCCAAGTCCCAACGCAAGATGGTCTCCCGGAGCCATCTGGAGTGAGCTGACGCGGGCTCAATCGCTGCGCTAGGCGCTGTCGGCCCGAGTCCGTGCGCTTGCCCGTGTAGCAATCTCGCCGCGCGGCCCGCGGCCCGCGGCGCGCGTCGCGGGGCCGGACGAGACCGTGCGCTATGACCACGTACAGCCCGCCGCTGCTGCCTGCTCGTGGACGAGACTTCATCGACACGTTGGGCAGGCGCGGGCGGTGTGACGTCGGCCTACGCAGGACAGGGCTCCGAGCGCTAGCGGTAGGGAAAGGGAGACCGCTCGGTAGAGCAGGACTGCTGCGGCTGCCGGCGCGGCGTGCGCGCCGTAGAGGATGAGCGCGCCGATCATCCCGCCCTCGACGATCCCGAGGCCCGCGGGCAGCGGCACCGACCCCGCGACCGAGCCGACCAGATACCCCATGACCACAACGCTCAGACGTGGCGCGTGTCCGTAGGCTTCAAACCCGGCCCAAAGTACGGCATTGTCGAACGCGTAGTAGCTAACTGCGCCTGCGAGCTGCCAATTCGGCGCTGCCAGCAGCCGGTAGGCTTCCGCCGCGCCGCCACAAATGGCGCCGATGGCTTTGTCACTCGGTCCGGCGCCGGCGTGAGGATCCGTGTCTTGCGACCGAATCCGGCTCGGCTTGCCAGAGACAACGATGAGCGACGCCACGGCGATGAGGGCGATCGCGATGGCGCCGGGAAGCAGAGTGAGAACGGCCTCGTGCGGACCCCCGACCCAGCCCGCCCACAAGACCGGTCCGAGCCCGCCGAGAACGAGTATGCCTGGAGCGGCGGTGAGGATCACAAACGTGATCGCCGACCGGCTCGTAATGCGAACTGGGACGTTGCCGGTCTGCGCTGACCGTGCGCCGGCGACCGGGCCAATCAGCGCCCCGGCGGGGAGCACGGTACTGGCAGCCAGCCCTCGCAATCCCGCCGGCAAGCTTCGCCGCCAACTTACCCGTGCGGCAAACACGAGCTTGAACACCAGGAGAAAGCCGAAAATCGACAACAGTTCGAGGAACCCGGCGATGGCCGCCCATCTTGCGCACGGGGCGACCAGGCGGGACGCCTGGCGCGCGATCGGCGAGATTGCGAGGACCGCGAACACGATCCCGGCAAGCGGGGCGAGTAACCGCCAGCGGCGCCGCCACCCCCAGATTCTGGAGCTGACGCGACGTCGTGTCGCTTTCAGTTCGATGGGGCGCTCTCTGCGGCTACTGGCGCGCCGGTCGCGGTCCTGGTCCGGCGGCGCTGTGTCGCAGGCAAACGGGCCACTCCAGTTGCGGCGATGCAAACAACACTGAGCAGCAGACCGCTGATCAGCTCGTTCACCCACGCCGTGTGGGTTGTCGCATAACCGAGTACCCACGGACTGAGCGCAAGCCAGACGCTGCCGGCCAGCGTTACGAACGCGGCGGGACGCAGCGCGCCGATCAGCAGGGCCAGCGGCCCGAAGGCAAAGATCAGGAAAACGTGATTGGCGATCGCCGGCCTGCTACCGGCAAAGCCCCACAGCCAGGGTCCCACCGCTACCCACAGCATTACCGCCCCGGCCGCCAATGGGAGTCGGTACGGCGCCTGGAGTGTTCGCAAACGGGTCATTGGCTTTCCTTTGGCAGGGGGCGTGCAAAGAGCGCAAAGAGCAGAAACATCGCCGGAAGCACGGAGATCAGGACGATCCCGACGGCGACCGCGATGGCGGTCAGCGCGGCGTGGCTGGCGGCCGCGGTGTGAATCGTGAGCGAGCCGATCAGATGCGGAGATTGCGCGACAATCCATCCTCCGATCAGCGTCGCGGGGATCAGGAGCGTCGCAACGCGCGCGATCCGATAGTTGCGCAGCCGGAACGCCAGCAGCGAGGTCGCGATCGAGGCCAGCCCGAGAATGACAACGGGCAGCGCGGCGCCGAGCAGCCGGTGCGAGAGCTCGGGAGCCTTCCAGGTCGCGACGGTCAGCGCGAGGATGCTGAGGATCAGGACCAACGCTGCCGAGCCCCCGCCGCGGCGGCTAAAGCGCTCGGCCAGCGCGGTCTGCCCCGAACGCGCCAGCCGGATCGTCATGAAACTAGCCGCCAGCTGGGTGCACAGCGCGACCGCGAGCAGGCCCACGATCACGGCAAACAGACCGGTCCACGGAATCGGCACGGCCACGGGGCCGGCGCGGCGTGGGCTCGACGCTTGCGCCAACCCGCCCGCAATCGCTCCGAACAACAGCGGCGCCCCCAGGCTCGCGGCACCGAACAGCGCGCCGAGCCGTACCTCGCTGGCTGCTCGCGAGCCCGTCTGCGCGCGCAGAGCGAACGCGACGCCGCGCAGAACGATCGCCAGCAGCGCCAGCGTCAGTGGTGCAAGCAGGGCTGTGCCCAGTGCCGCAAATGCGACCGGAAACGCCGAAAACAGAATCGTGATCGAGAAGATCAGCCAGACGTGGTTTGCCTCCCATAGCGGACTGATCGTGCGCGCGATGCTGGCGCGCTCGGACGTGCCTGCGCCGGACAAGAGGTCGAGGATCCCGGCGCCGAAGTCCGCGCCGGCGAAAACCGCATACATGGTCAGCGAGAAAGCAAGGATCAAGGCGAGCGCAACCGGGAGGCTCATCTCAGACCATGCTCAGTGCCGGTTGTCGTAGAGCGTTGGGGGTGCCGGCGGTCAGGCGTCGCACCGCCCAGACCGTGAGCCCGCTGAGGGCGATGTAAAGCAGCGTGAACGCGGTAAAGACGGCGCCCAGCCCGGCTGCGGTGGTGACTGCGCTCGAGGTGCGAAAGACGCCATAGACGATCCATGGTTGGCGTCCGAGCTCTGACACCAGCCAGCCGAGCTCGTTTGCGAGGAACGCAAGCGGTCCCGCCGCGGCCAGTGCCAGCAAGGTCAGCCGGTCCTCGGGCCCGGCGCCGCTTCGCCGGCGGCGTAGCCAATAGAACAGGCCGATGCCCACCAGTCCCGTGCCGATCCCGACCATGCCGATGAATGCCAGGCGTACGGGTCCTGCCAGCGGTGGGCGGTTGGCCTTTGGGAAGGCGTTTAGGCCCTTCACAGGTGCATTTGGCCGATCGAAGGCCAGCAGGCTGAGCAGGTGCGGGACCTTGACGTTCAGGATCGGAACGTGACCCGGCACGGGGATCCCTCCGACATTCAGGCCCGCGCCGTGCTCGGTCTTCGTCACGCCCTCGATCGCGGCAAGCGTCGCCGGCTGGTGCTGCGCTACGGTCCGACCGAGCAGGTCACCGACGCCGAGCTGCAGTGGCGCGATGATTGCTGCCATCGACATCGCCACGGCGATCGCCTTGCGATGGTATGCGTCTCGCCGGCCTCGGAGCATGCCGACGGCATACACGGCCGCGACGCCAAACGTCGTCGCCAGGTAGGCGCCCAGGACCATATGCGATGTCTCTGTCGCCCAGGCCGGGTTGAACATCGCCGCCAGTGGATCGACGTGCGTGACGTGCCCGTGAACGAGTTGAAATCCACGCGGTACGTTCATCCACGCGTTGGCGGTGACGATGAAGAACGCCGACGCGGCCGAGGCAAGGGCGATCGGAATCCCCGACAGCAAATGCACGCGCGGGGAGAGCCGATTCCATCCGTAGAGATAGATGCCGAGGAAGATCGCCTCGATGAAGAATGCGGCTCCCTCGAGCGAGAAGGGCAGGCCGATGATCCCGCCCGCGTAGGCCATGAACCGCGGCCACAACAGCCCCAGCTCGAAGCTGATGATCGTGCCCGATGCGGCACCGACGGCGAACAGGACCGCGAATACCTTCGACCACCGGCGCGCAAGCGCGCGCCACACCGGGTCACTCGTGCGCAGATGCATCCCTTCGGCGACGAGCATCATCAACGGCAAACCGACTCCGAGGACCGCGAAGAACAGATGAAAGCTCAAGGAGGTGCCCATCTGGGCCCGTCCGGCCGTGAGGTGGCTTATCGCGCCAGAGGGAAGAGAGATGAACGCCGCCATGGATCTA
>CAVRRW010000008.1:0-177331 GCA_963723675.1 uncultured Solirubrobacterales bacterium
CTACGCACTGTAGCAGGCAAATGAGTGGCGTGTCAACTACGTATGTTAGTAGGTTGCGCGTTGAAGACCGCGAACCTTCGTCTGATCAGCTACCTACGAGTATGCGTAGTAGACTTAGCCGATGGCGACCAGGAGCTGCCACGTGGCGGACAAAATTCTGCTGACCGGCGCGACGGGCTACGTCGGCGGTCATCTCCTCGATCGGCTCGAGCGAGCGGGGAGCAACGTGCGATGCGTGACTCGTCGACCAGGAGCTCTGGCGCAGCGGAAGGGGCCGCGCACCGAGGTCATCACTGGTGACCTGCTAGACCGGGGGTCGCTCGTGACCGCGATGGGGGGCGTACGAGTCGCGTACTACCTGGTTCATTCCATGGGGGAGACGGCGGACTTCGGGGAGCTCGATCGTCGCGCGGCGATCAATTTCGCCGCGGCGGCCCGCGAGGCGGGGATTGGCCGGATCGTATATCTGGGCGGCCTTGGATCGGGAGCGGGACTGTCTGCTCACCTCGCCAGCAGGCATCAGGTTGGTGAGATACTGCGCGGCTCTGGCGTGCCGACGATCGAGCTGCGAGCGTCGATCGTGATCGGCGCGGGGAGCGCGTCGTTTGAGACGATCCGCTGGCTCGTGGAGCATCTGCCGGCGATCCCGGCGCCGCACTGGGTCGACACTGCAGCCCAACCAATCGCAATCGACGACGTCGTCGAGTACCTGGTCGCCGCTCTAGGTTTCCAGGCCCTCGGCAGCGAGGTCATCGAGATCGGGGGCCCTGACCGGGTGACCTATGCCGAGGTGATGCGCGAGTACGCCCGGCAGCGCAACCTGCGGCGGCGGGTGATCCCGACGGTGCTGATGACGCCGGGGGTCTCGCGCCTGTTCCTTGGGGCGCTGAATCCCGGATACGGGCGTGTCGCCGCTGCGATGGTGTCAAGCCTGCGCAACGAGACCGTGGTGCGGGAGCGCAAGGCTCGGGAGGCCTTCGCGGTCAGGCCGCGGGGTGTGGCCGCGGCAGTCGAGCTCGCCCTGCGCGCCGAGGATCACGCGTTCGCCGAGACGCACTGGTCGCACACGCTGGCATCGGCGCCCCGGTTTCGCTGGGGGGGAATCGCGGTCGGGCGTCGCATCATCAGCTCGCGTTCGACGCGGATTCGCGGGCGCGCGGAGGAGGGCTTCGCGCTGATTCAGCGACTCGGCGGCGCGACCGGCTGGTATGCGGCGGACTGGTTCTGGCGGCTGCGCGGTTTGTTTGACCGGCTACGCGGGGGCCAAGGGCTTCGGCGTGGGCGCCGCGATCCATACGAACTTCAGGTGGGTGACGCCATCGATTTCTGGCGCGTTGAGCGCCTCGAGCGGGGGCGTAGGCTGCTGCTTGTCGCCGAAATGAAGATCCCGGGACGGCTGTGGCTGCAATTCGAGGTCGAGTCGCGCGACGGCGGCGCCCACATACGTCAGACGACAATCTTCGATCCGGCCGGCTACGTCGGCCTGATCTACTGGTACCTGCTCTATCCCGTCCACCACGGCATCTTCGGCGCAATGCTGCGCGGGCTGGCCCGCGCGAGCGGCCCGGCGAACGGTCCTCGCTTGCCGGGCTAGACATTCGGGAGCGCCGGCCGAGTTTCGGCGCGTGCGAACGCGGAGCATCGCGACGACACTGCCGGCCGCAGGGATCGGGGCCAGCACCGGTACGCCGGGCTGGCCTGAGAGAACGGCGGAACGAGCGTCGCCAAGCCATGAGCCACTCGTGTGACGGGCGCCCCGAGCTCGAGCAGCAGAGCGATGACAGACAGAACAACGCGGGCACCACGACTGGGGCGTGAAGAGGAGGCGGGTGGTGATCAGGACAATCTACGATCCCATGTAGTAGACCGCCACCCGATGAAGTCACACTTGGCCCTCGCGACTAACAGCTGGCCATTCCAGCGATGAGTGAACACGCTAAGCCGGTGCCGACCGGACGGGTGCGCCGAACCGCGAAGGTCGGAGGCTTCCTCGGCACGGAGATAGCCAAGGTGTATGCAACGAAGGCGGCGAACCTCGTGCGATCACCGGAGGATCGCAGCGCCGCCACCGGCCGCCGACGCCCAGAGGCCGCGGGGCACATGGTCACGTGTTAGGGCAGATGAAGGGTGGCGCGATGAAGATCGGGCAAATGGCTTCGATGATTGACCTGGGCGCGTTGGCATCCGACGACCTGGGCGACTTTCAGGCCAAGCTAGGCGAACTGCACGACGATGCCCTCCGAGCTTCGTTTGGGGACATGCGCAAGGTAATCGAGCAAGACCTCGGCGACCGGATCTCGAATCTGTTCGCCGAGTTCGACACAGATGCCGCAGCCGCTGCATCGATCGGACATTTACCGGGCCCGGCTTCATGACGGTCGGGAAGTCGCGGTCAAAGTGCAGTATCCGGGCAGCGCCGCCGCTGTTCGCGCCGACCTGCAGAACCTCGGGCTCATGATCCGCGCGGCGAAGCGATTTGCACCGGGGCTGGACGCCAGGGCGATGAGACTCGAGCTGGGAGGGCGAATCAGCGAGGAGCTCGACTACGAACACGAGGCTCAGGTGCAGCGCGCCTTCGCTCGCCGGTGGCGCGGACAGCCGTTCATCGTCATCCCCAACGTGATCGCCGACATGTGTCGCGCGCGCGTGCTCGTCAGCGAGTGGGTCGACGGCGTCGGGTTCAACCGGCTAAAGGAGTCGCCGCCTGCCACCCGCGACCGCGTGGGGGAGATCGTCCTTCGCTTCTTTTACGGTTCGCTGTATCGCTTCGGTCAATTCTCCGGCGATCCTCATCCCGGCAACTTCCTCCTGTTGGGCGATGGGCGAGTCTCGTTTCTGGACTTCGGGATGACCAAGGCGGTTCCCCGTTGGAGAATCGAGGCGGAGCTATCGGTGCTTCGCGCCGCCCTCGAAGGGGATGTTGACTCGGTGCACGGAGGGCTGGCTGCATTGGGATTTTTCGAGCAGGGCGATCCTCGCTTTGATCGCAAGCGCCTGCTCGATCATGTCCGCGCTCTGAATGCGTGGTACGCAAGCGACGAGCCGGTCACGATCACCCGGGAGTACATCTCGTCGTTGCTCGTCGATGCCGGAAATCCCCGCTCGCGATACTGGGATTTGATGAAGAACGAGACACTGCCAGCAGGCTCGCTGTTCGCGAGCCGGATGCAGGCCATGACGCTCGCCGCGATCGGACAGCTCAAAGCCACGGCGAATTGGCACCGCGTGATGTCGGAATGGATCTACGGCGCGGCCCCGGCGTCGCCCCTGGGCTTGGCCGAAGCCGAGTTCTTCGGACTCCGTGTTGCGCAAGCGAAGGCGGCGGCGTGATCACCTCGAATGGTCGCGGGGAGGAGCGTTCTTCCACCTCGCGCCTGACCTGCGCGTGCCCTTCAGCAGCCCTTTGATATCCAGGGGGATCATGATCGTCGTGTACGTGCCCGCGCCTTGCCGAGCAACGCTTCGCTCGGGCTCGAACGTCCCCCGCGTGCGAATCACATCCCGCTTCGCGAATCTGCTCGCCGAGCAGCCGGCATCTCCTCGTCGGTCGTCTGCACGTCAGGAGCCAGTGCGCCATCGCGTCCACCTGCTCGGAGCCTCGAGCCCGCTCCCTGCGATTGGCGTATAACGCCGCCAGTCTGGCCCGCTCTGCCCGCGTCACGCGGGCCTGTTCGACGGTCAACCCGCCGTACGGCGAAGTGCTCTCGGGACTGAACATCTCTTACTCCTGAGCTGTAGCGGCATCGCTACCAAGACGTACTACGCCTGTTAGTAGCGCTGCCCCGACCGATCCACAACGCAGCGTTGGGGCGCAAGGCGATCGCAACCGGCGAACGCTTGATCGCGCGCGACGTGCGCTGAGCACACGTCGGTGCGGGTTCATCCGGGACAGAATTGAAGTCAGCATACACCGTCTACTACGCGCTTTCGTGGATAGCGGGAAGGTCTCGCCGCCCACGGCGTCTGAAAATAGGAAAGCCTCAATCACATCAATTCGCCCGACGTCTGCTTTGACACGCCGAGCGCGTCGGGCTCACACATCACAAAGGAGCAACACTCATGAGTCGCACACGACTGCCACTTGCCGTCGGCATCGTAATGATTGCCGCGATCGTCGCCGTGATCATCACGGTGAGCGGCGGGAGCACCAGCAACGCCAAGTTGACCGCCCCTCCCGGCTCGGCAATCTCACTCAAGCAGACGGCACTCGGAAGGACGCTTGTCGATTCTAATGGCCGGACGCTCTATCTGTTCGCAGGCGACACGCGCGATCTGAGCACCCTGTCGCAGGCCGGCCAGGCCGTCTGGCCTCCGTTCACCACCACCACCAAGCCGCAGGCGCTGGGCGGAGCCGTGGCTTCGCAGGTCAGCACGATCAAGAAGGTCAACGGGCGCGCCCAGATCGCCTACAACGGTCACCCGCTTTATTACTACGTCGGCGACCACAACCCGGGCCAGACAACGGGGCAGGGTCTGAATCAGTTCGGAGCGCTCTGGTACGTTGTCGCTCCCAGCGGCTCGGCCATCACCGCGGCCCCGAGCTCCCCGGCACCGTCGTCAACGAGCAACGGCGGGTCGAGCTACGGTTACTGAAAATGGCGGGCACAGTCGGGTAAGCAAGCTCCAGCGTAATCGACTTGCAGCGGCGCCGGTCGCCACTTGACGGAGTGGCGATTTCGGCGCCGCTGGCGCCGTGTGCGACTGATGCGCGAAGGGCAGCAGGTTGGCTCGGCAGTGCCATATGGCTGATAACGGAAGAAATGTGGTGAGTATCTCTGGAGCTTGTAGATGTTTTGACTGGCTGTCGCCGGTCATCGTCGCCTCCGTGTGCGGGGCCGCCGAAAGTGCTCGCGGCGGCTTGGTTTCTCGCTTCCTTCGCGCTGGCGCCACGATCGCCGTCGCGCTCGTCGGACCGGGGTGGCGTTTGTGCCCGCCCCGGGCTTCGTTCGTGGTCGCCTCAATGCTGGTTCTGTTCGCGGTCCGGCCGTTGGTCATGGTGCGCGGGCGGGTTCCGGCACGGATCCGAACGGGCGGCGCGGCGCTGGTCGGGCGCCCGTGCCGTGGTGCTCGAGCGCGTCGCCAATGACCACGGTGGTGCGGCGCGGATCAGCGGTGAGGTCTCGACCGCCCGGCTACGACCAAGAGGTCATCGAGGCAATAGCCGCTGAGCGACCTGCGCGAGCAAGTCGTGTCTTTCGCCCCCAACCGGTGATCACACAAGTGAAGCTCGTCGTCCAGTCGACACGGCGTGTACTTCCAGGTCACCGACGCGCAGGCGGCGTCCTGTGAGGTCGCCAGCCGCTTCGGGCAATCGAGCAGCTGAGGATCACCACGCTGCGAAATGCGATCGGCGGCATTACGCCGGAGGATGCCCGGCCTCTCGCGATCACATCAACGGGCAGGTACCGATCGTCGTCGATGAGGCAACCGGTAAATGGGGATGCGGGTCAACCGGGTGGAGCCAAGTCGATCAACCCCCCCGGCACCACCTGGTTTGGCGCGATATTCATTTCCTCCTGATCTGGGCCGCGGTGCGGCTGCTGGGACCTCGGAGGTTCACGGCCTCCGACGGCTAGCGGCGGAAGGACGAGGCCACAAAGAGCTGAGCGCTTGACCCGCGGCCCGGGATGGCGGAGGCTCTTGGTCAGTCGTACCCGGCGCCGCGCATGCGCTCGCCGACAAGCTCCTCACTTTCGCGCTGGGCCTTCGTCTAGGCCCGGTGGCGGTGCAGGCTGTCGTCCTCGCGGCGTCGGCCGGGATGCCCCCGGCGGTTCCTGGGTGCGTCGTCTGCGAGCGATCAGGCCGGCGAGCACCGCACTTGCCTTTCTCAACACCCAGAAGAGCCCCAGAAGGAACGCCACCATGTGATTTAGATCAGTGTCGCCAGCCGGCGGGCACCGGCTCGACGACGAGTTGGTGACGTCCGATGCGTACTCGACGCGGCGCTGTCGTCGACGGGCCTGAATAGACCACGGTGAGCGCGTCCCGTCGACCGGTCACAACACATCGAGGAGCCCGGGGAAGGCCAACGGCTCGCTTCCTGTTTCACGGGTCCTGTGGCGACCGTCTGAGACATGAATCTGGTGGATCTGCACGCGGGATCCTTCCGGACGCAGTGACTACTACTACATAGCATAATACATTGCCTCGAACCCGGATCCCGGATCATCGCTGCGTCTCGTAGGGCTCTGGGTTGCCGGATCCGGCGGCCGCACCTGGTGCGATCTGACGGTCGTCGTCTTGCCCGGCGCTGATGGAGTTCTTGAATTCCTTGAGTGCTTGGCCGAGCGCCCGGCCGGCGTCGGGCAGCCGCTTGGGTCCGAGGATCACCAACGCGGCGATCAAGACGAGAAGCAGGTGGCTGGGTTGGAGGATTCCGGTGAGCATGGTGTTGTCCTTTGCTGGGGCGTGGACCGGCCGCGGGGAGAGGAAGCCGCGGCCGGTCCGGTCTGCGGCCAGCTTGGCGGCGTGCGCCGCGAGCCGGCGAGGGTTTGTTTCGCTTTAGCGGAGCCGACGCTGCGCGGCGTCGGCCGCTGCCGCCAGCTGGTGGATGGTCCTGAAGAACTTCGACGACTGGCCTTCGAACAGGCGGTCGGCGGTGAAGCTCTTGATCGTCGCGACGGCGCCTCCCAGGCGGTCCAGGGTGGGGCGCACGATCGAGCAGGCGGGGAGATCCTGTTGCAGGAACTGGCAAGGTTCGGGGAGGATCAGGTTGGTCTGGTTGAGCTCCCCGCCCTTGGCGTTCAGATCGTTGAATGTGACCCCGGTCTGTGGGTCGGTGACCCCGGCCAGCGGCTGCGCGACGGCGTTGCCGGCCTTGTCGTGCCAGAGCGAGAAGTGGTTGGTCTCAACCCCGCCGATCGAGACGATGATCCGCAACACTTCCAGGCTAGTCGCTTTGAGCGCCATGATGCTGTACAGGCTCGAGCCACCCTGCTCGATGTACGCAAAGTGAAACCCTGCGGTGTTGGCGATCGCCTGCATCCGCATCTCCTGCGCGCCGACCGGCGGGACTGGGGCGGCCAGATTGGGCGGGGTGTCGCTGTCGTTGAGCGGGATCGCCGGCTCGCGGCGGATATTGACCGCCTGCGGGAAGTGCGCCCCGAGATCGGGATTCTCGGTGCTGCGGTAGCGCACATACCAGCTGGTATCCACATCCAGTGACTGCAGATTGGTCAGCCGGCCGCGCTGCTTGGCGCCTGTGGCCCGGCTGCTTGGCAACGTGCGAAACTCATCCAGGTTGACCGCCTTGGCGCCCTTGGAACGCAGATAGGCATTCAGAAACGCGGCATGGCTGAGCTCATCGTCGGTGTTATCGGCGATGTACTGTGGCATGTCGCCATCAAGATTTGACAGCGCCGCCATATACGCGGGGTTGCCGCCGTTGACCCCACCGAGTTCGTTGTACTGCTGCCAGAGATCGCTCTCGACCAGCTCGATCGCGGCCAGCAGCCGCAGAATCGCCACGTCGCCCTCGGTGATTGCTCTGCTCGTGGCCATCGCCTCGCTCGCGAGCAAGGCGCCCGCGGGAACCGCCGCGGCGCCCGCGATCCCCACGCCTCTTAGAAATGAGCGCCGACCAACGACCCGACGCCACTGGGCATCAAGCTCGTCGTCTTCGACCGGCACTGGGTCGTGGCCGTCGCCCGGCACCGTGGGGGAAACGTCTTGGGTACTCATGTTATGACCTTCCTTCGCTTGGGTCAGATGTGGATCGGTTGCATCGGCGCGGGCCTAGGCGGCACCAGGTGTATGACGGGCGCAGATGCGTAATTTCGCCACCGGCGCGTCGTTCTTGGCCCGCTCGGGGACATCGGTTCGCGGCCGGCGCATTACCCTCGGCTCCTCCAGGCGTGGTCGCGCGGCTCGTAGGCGTCGCAGGAGGATCGCCTCGCTGATGCCATCGAGCCAGGCGTCCGCGTCGGCATCGCCTTCGTAGACGATCAGCAGCGTGCCGGCCATCGTCGTTGCCAACACGTCGGTCACGTGGGGGAAGCCGTCGAGCAGGCGGTCGTGGACCGTCGCCCAGTCCGACTTAACTTCCAGTTCGGGAACGGTGAGCATGTACAGCTGCGCCATCGCTACGCCTCATCCGCCCGAGGCATCCGAGCCGCTCGAATCGCGTCCGCCGGAACGGCGGCTGCCCCGCGCAGCCGCCGCGTGCGCCTTCGGGCGCAGGCCAGGAACACACAGAGGGAAATGACCGCTATGGCTTCAGCCGTGAGCGCGATCACGATCTCAAGCCGGTAGCCATACTCCATGAAGCCGAACAACGGCGTGTGCTCAGTGATCAGCAGCGCGACCAACGCTCCTCCCGCGACACCGATGCCAGCCAATGCAGTCAACGAGTCGACCAACAATCGTCGTGGTCCAACCGCGGCTCGCAGCGGGATCAGCAGCACAAGCCCGATCGTGGTCGCAGCGACGAAATTGACCAGGAACAGCGGTCCGATCGTGGGAATCACCGAGAAATGGGCGGCGCTGTACTGCTCGAGGTGCACGCCGCCAACGACCAGCAGGGCGAGGGCGCCCAGAGCCCGCGCGATGCGCAGGACCGCGGCTCGATCCCCCCTCGGTGAAGCCGAGGGCACGCGGGACGGGTTGCGCGCGCTAATGCGCTTCCCGGCAACAATCTCCAGTGCAGGTCTCGTCATGAATCTCCTCCGGGACGCCCTCCGCGTCAGCAGCGGAATACGACGGCTCGTAGTAATGGTCTCTTGCTGCTAAGACGTCGCTGCGCTTCAAACCTTCCCGGCTTGGCGAGAAACTACGAGCACGCGTAGTAGGAGCCGAAGCGCCGGTCCGCGCCGATCGTCCCACTGCCCATTGACCCCCGAGGACCGGCGGCGCGAGCGTCGCCCTGGCCGGCGCCGCCGCTCAGAAAGAGACCGGCTGGGCGGGGTGGGAACGCAAGCCATGATGCGCAGTAGGTCGCCCTCCTGATGAGGCGAGCCACCGCCCAACCCACATTTGGGGTGGCGGTTAGGGCGATCTCCCGATACCGCACGGGAGCGGCGACTGCGAAGCTCGGCTTGTGCCGAAGTTCGTTCTTTGCCACACGCACAGCCGCGAGGAGTGCGCGATCGCGATGGCGTCCTGGAAGGCGTACAGAGCCCCTTGCGTCATGGGCGGCCGGTGGGATCGTGCGCCACGGCGGACACCGAGTGTGGTGGATCGTCGAGGCGGCCGATCGCCCGGCCGCGCTCGCCCAGCTTCCGCCGTATATCGCGCGCCGAATCGTGGTCGAAGAGGTGCGCGAGGTGCCGATCCCGTGACCGCACCCTCTCTCTCAGACCAGGCGGGCGACCCCGCACCGGAGCTTGCGGTACGTCGCCTCGATCCGACGGCGCGCTGCCTGGGCACGTGCGAGGCGACGATCACCCAGCCGGCTGTCTCGAGGTCGTCAGCACGTGGCCAGGGCCCTCGTCGATTCGAGCGCACTTGAGCGCGGGTCGCCGAGCAATGCCACTGCCAGTTCGATCGCTCACCGAGGGGTCACGTAATGGCCGGTAGGCGCGATGCGCCTCCGCAGCTTGCCGCCGCCGCGTATCTGCTCCACGTGGCCAAGGACTGGACCATCAGCTGCTTCGCCGCCGCTCAGACCAGCGACTTCACGCTGGTCCCGCACCGCTTCGAGCTGGGCGGGACCAGCGTTCAGCGACGCGCCCTCGCCAATGGGACGCTCGAGGCGGCATCCCCGCTTGAGGCGGTGGGGCCGCTGCCAGACGCGACCGCGTGGTCACACAGCGCGTCGATCACGCTGCTCGTGGATCACGATTCTGGAACGTCGGCGGTCGAACAGGAAATGGTCGAAGCCCTCGCGGTCGAGGATGAGACGGTGTTGGCCCAGGCGGCAGCAGTGATCCGTATTCCCGGCCTCGGCGCGTGCCTGGGGCCGTTCGGCGCTCCGTGATGACGCCGCATCTGTTGACGTTGGTCTATGAGCTGCTGGACGCGCATGACGACACCACCCGCCTGGCGAGCGGCCAGGAGCTCGATGGGCGCTGGCACGCCCACCTCAACTATCTCGGCGATCTACAGCGAGCGGGCCGCGAGCTGTTGGCGCATTCCGTGCAGCAACCAGCCCTGGGGGAGGCGACGTGGACACCATCGACCTGATGATCGATGATTACGTCAGCTGGCGCGAGGCGTGCGCCGACGTCGTCGCGTCATACGATCGCTGGAAGGTTGCGGAGCGCCGCGAGGAGCTGCTCGCATTCACCGTCTACGTCGCTGCGCTCGACCGTGAGGAGTGGGCGGCCATCGCTTACCAGCGAGCCATCGAGCAGGTCGCTGCTCGGTGAGCCTGCGGGGTCGTGCTCAGCGCGCGTGCGGCCCACGTGAAATCAGCTCAGAAGACGCCCAACCGGACTGAGGGTCGGCCGCCCGGGCGACCATCGCAGCAAGCACAGCCCGTGAATGCACACCGAGCTTGTCGTAGATGCGAGCGAGGTGGCTGCCGACGGTCTTCTCGCTGAGAAACAGTGTTTGCGCGACCTCCCGATTTGTCATTCCCGAGGCGACCAGACCGGCGACCTCGCGCTCGCGCGAGCTGAGGTCGTCCAGCCCCGCCCGTTTCATTGGGCCTCTCGCGCGTCGCGACACGCGGTGGCCGAGCCGACGAAGCTCGCGGGCCGCGGCGTCCGCCTCGCGCAGCGCACCGCACGTCCCAAACGCGGACTCGGCGCGCTCGAACTGCTCGCGGGCGGCGTCGCGCTGGCCGGCAGCCGCGAGCGCCGCGCCCGCCAGCATGCGCGCGCGACCGGACAACAATGGGTTTCCCGTGCGCTCGGCGATATCAAACGCGTCGCGCGCCGACCGCTCGGCCGCGCGCGCGTCGCCACGGGCCAGCGACACGGCGGCGCTACCACGGCAAGCGGCGGCCCTACGCCAAGGCAGATCGATAGCGACGGTGCGGACCTCCATCGGAGCGGCCACGTCCTCGGCTGCCTCGACGTTCTCGCGCGCCAGATTCAAGCTGATCAGCAGGTCCCAGCCGTGGCCACCGTTTGCATCGAGCAGCGGGCGCATCGGCGGAGCATCGAATGGGCCGAGCCTCGCGAGTGCACCCACCGTGTCGCCGTTCGCGTAAAGCGCGCCGGCGAGCTGCAGCCGCGCAAGGCCGGAGAAGTACGTTTCACCGATCTCCTCCGAGAGCGTGACCGCCGCCTGGGCGGTCACGAGTGCCCGTTCTGCGTCGCCGGCCCAGAAGGCCGCCGACGACGCCGACGCCAGCGTCCAGACGGTGAGCCAGTCGTTGCGAGCCAGCAGCGCCGCGTCGATCGCCGTCTCAGCAACGCGCCCCGCCTCACTGACCTGACCTGCCAGCAGCAGCGTGTTCGCCTCGAGTGCGAGCAGCCCCGGGATCGTCGAGCCTTGGCTCGTCTCGCGCGCCAGCCTGAGCCCGCGTCGCACGTGCGCGAGGGCGTCGTCGACGCGCTCGAGCCTGACCGCGGCCATCGCGAGGTAGGCCGGGACATCGATCCGCTCGGCCAGCTGTTCGTCGCTGAGGATCGCGAACGCCGCCTGCGCTTCATCGAGCGCCGTCGATGCCTCCTGGATTCGCTCCAAGGCTGCGTTGGCGACGGTGCTGAGCGCTGCCGCGAGGCCGATCATCAATGCGTCAGCGGCTGCCCGGGCGGTCGGAAGCAGCTCCGCCGCGAGCTCACGCATCTGTGCGAACTCACCGCGCCAATAGTGGTCGACCCAAGCTGGAGCCCCAAGGCAACGAACGCACTGCCAGTGGGGTCGCCGAGCGAGCGCCGGACCTGTTCAAGGAGCTGCCGTGCCCGCGGTGACCGTCCGCTGAGTCGCTCGACGTTCGCCAACCGGACGACGAGCTCAGCGCGCGCCTGCGCGCGCGACTCTGGCAGCAGGGCCAGCGCCTGCTCGGTCGCGGCGAGCGCCTCCTCGTCGGCGCCGCCGTACGCGAGCGCGGTGGCAGCCTCGCTCAACAGCTCCAGACGCCGGTCTCGGTCAGCGTGCGCTGGGAGCAACCGCAACGCGGCAAGCAGCCAATGACCCGCCGTCAACGGCGCCCGCGAGGCGGCGGTCCGCGCGGCGTCGACGAGCAGCGCGATCGCGGGCTCGTCGCCACCGGCGGCCGATAGCTCGACATGATGCGCGTACAGAACGGCCGGCGCGCGACTGGCTGCGAGCGCCGCGGCCGCCCGCGCATGCGCCCCCAGCCGCCAGCCCCGGGGCCATCGCGTCATACACAACCGTGCGCACGATCGGGTGACGGAAGCGAAACCGCGTGGGGGCTTCCGTTGGACGGATCAGATCGGCGACGACCAGCTCGTCGACGGCAAGCATCGTAGGGGCGTGGGGGCGGTCGGCGATCGCTGCAAGCAGCTCGGCCTCGAATGACTCACCCGCGACCGCAGCCGCGTTGAGGGCTCCACGCGCCTCCGCCGACAACTCGGCGACCTCGCCCCGAATCGCAGCGACCACAACGGCTGGCGGTGCCCACCCGACGTTCGGCCGCTCGGTCAGCACCGACGCCGGCGGCCCGCGCCCGGGCGACGAGCGCGCGAGCTGTTCGAGGTAGAACGGATTGCCGCCGCTCTCCCGATACAGCGTCGCCCGAGCAACGACGTCTACATCGGGTCCCAACAAGACTGCGGCATCGTCCGATGACAGCGGAGCCAGCTGCAGCCGGCTGCCAAATCCCGCCCGCTGCGCAGCAACCAGCGACGCGTCAAGCCGTCCAGGGGGCCGACGCGCCGCGACCGCCAAAAGCAACGGTCCGCGGAAACGTCGCGCCAGATGCCCGATCACCTCGATCGAGGCTGCGTCGGCCCAATGCACGTCGTCGAGCGCAAGCACGAGCGCGTCCCGCGCAGCTAGCCGCTCGAGCAGTGCCCGGATCGCGTAATGGACGCGGTAACGCTCCATTCCTGCTCGCTGGGCCGCCAGCCGGCCACCGCGACTGGAAAAAGACGGAAAGATCGACGTGAGCTCTGCGAGCGCGTCGTCGTCGAGCGACCGGAGCAGTGCCGGCTCGAGCCCGCCCAGGTAGTCGTTCAGCGCATCGACGATCAACCCAAAGGGAACATCCCGCTCGAACTCGGCGGCGCGCCCGTCAAGCACCAACCAGCCACGTTCCTCGGCACGGCGGCCCAGCTCCGACAGCAGGCGCGTCTTGCCGATCCCGGGCTCCCCGACGATTCCGACGAACCACGGCGCTCCGCTCTGCACCGCGTCGAGCATCCGAGCGAGCTCGGCTACCTCACTCGCGCGTCCTACGGGTGTCGGGCCAGTCTCGCCCCATGGGTCCCATCGTGACCGTTAACGAGCGTACTCGTCGCTCGCGCCAGGCTCAACAGCACTCCGGCTCACGATCAATAGCCCCTCAGCTGCTTGGCGTCCGCCCGGTCGTTCTTCGCTCTTCCCCGGTCCCCACCAGGCGCTCGGGACCGCCGGCTCCGCGAGATGCATCCCGCGCCCAGGGCGTTCTCGCGCCGGCGGCAGCGGCCAGCGGTGAGTTCATTTCTCGTTTGTCGAGGGTAAGTCTCGGGAATGCGCTGAGCAAGACCTTCTTTCATCGTTAGCGAGGAGAGCGCATGCCCGATACCGCTTCTGATCTGTTTGTCGAGCGCCTGTAGGAATGGGGGGTGGACACGATCTTCGGGCTTCCGGGCGACGGGATCAACGGATTCATGGAAGCGCTTCGCAAGCGCCAGGGAGAGATCCGGTACGTGCACGTGCGCCACGAAGAGGTCGGCGCGATGGCGGCGGTCGGATACGCGCGGCTGACCGGGAAGCTGGGCGTGTGCTTTGCGACCTCGGGTCCGGGCGCGATCCACCTGGCCAATGGCCTGCTGGACGCCCGGCTCGAGGGGGTCCCGTTGCTCGCGATCACCGGGATGACCTATCACGACCTGATCGGAACCCATTACCTGCAGGACTTCGACACCGACTACCTGTTCTCGAATCTCGCGATCTATAACCAGCGGATCATGGGACCCGAGCACATCCACAACGTTCTCGATCTGGCCTGCCGCACGGCGCTGGGCAGGCGTGGGCCGGTGCACGTCACCTTTCCAATCGACTATCAGGCCGCGGAGGCCTCCGATCTGATGCGCTACAAGCGCAACGTCCCCGGGCACACCACCACGATGTTCGCCTCGGTGGTGAGGACCCCGCCCGACTCCGAGCTGCAGCGGGCGGCCGAGTTGCTGCGGGGCTGCAGCCGGCCGGCGATCCTCGTCGGCCAGGGAGCTCGCGGCGCCCGCGCGGAACTCGAGGAGCTCGCCGAAACTCTCGGCGCTCCGATCGCCAAGGCTTCGCTGGGCAAGGATGTGGTCCCGGACGATTCACCATATGTCACCGGCGGAATCGGAGTGCTCGGCACTCGGCCAACCCAGGAGGCGATGGAGGGATGTGATGCGCTGGTGGTGGTCGGCTCGTCGATGCCCTACATAGAGTTCTGGCCGAGCCCCGGTCAGGCCGCGTGCGTGCAGATCGATGATCAGCCGGAGCGGATCGGGCTGCGCTATCCGGCCGACGTCGGGCTGGTGGGAGATGCCAGGGCCACCTTGCAAGCGCTGCTGCCGTTGCTGGCGCGCAACGAGGATCGCGGCTTCCTGCAGGAGGCGCAGACGGGGATCGGGGACTGGTGGCAGCTGATGGAGGAGCGGGGAACTCGCGACGACCTGCCGATGAAGCCGCAGGTGGTGGCGTGGGACCTGGCAAAGGCGCTGGCCGAGGACGCGATCGTGTGCGGTGACTCCGGCCAGGTCACGTACTGGGCGACACAGATGAGGCTGCGCGGCCGGCAGCGGTTCGTCTACAGCGGCACCAACTGCTCGATGGCGGCGGCCTTGCCGTATGCGATCGGCGCGCAGACGGCCCATCCCGACCGGCAGGTGGTGGCGATCACCGGCGATGGTTCGCTGACGATGCAGATGGGCGACCTGGCCACCCTGATGCAGGAGCAGCTGCCGGTCAAGCTGATCTGCTTCAAGAACAACTCGCTGGGCCTGATCAAGTGGGAGCAAATGGTCTTCCTGGGAAACCCCGAGTACGGGGTTGACTTCGCGCCGGTGGACTTCGTGAAGATCGCCGAGGGCTGCGGCGCGCGAGCCTTCCACATCGAGGATCCGGCGAGCTGCGGCGAGGTCCTCCGGGAGGCGCTGAGCACCCCCGGCCCGGTCGTGGTGGAGGCAGTTGTCGATCAGAACGAGCCGCCGTTGCCCCCAAAGATCACCCGCGAGGACGCCAAGAAGATGTATGCGGCCCTGCGCTCCGGCCAGGAGAGCCGTTCCCGGATCGGGCTGACGATCGGACGATCGGTGCTGCAGGAGGCCAGTGATCCGGCCAGCCCCTACGGCGTGCTGGCTCGGGTGGCCGAGAAGGTGACCGGCGGTTCGGCCCGAGGCGGCGACGGTGACGGGGGCATCGGCGAAGGCGCCCGGCAGCAGGACTGAGATGCTGAGCGGCGTCCTCACTGAGCCGGCGGGCGGGAGGGCGGCGCGCCGCCCGGTCGAGCTGACGACGGAGATCGACATCTCCGGGCTGAAGCGCGCGCTGAAAGCGTCGGTCAAGGGCGAGGTTCGATTCGACGCCGGCTCGCGGGCGATGTATGCGAACGACTTCTCGCTGTACCGCCACGTGCCGATCGGCGTTGTGATCCCTCGCGACGCGGACGACGTGATCGCCGGGATTTCCGCCTGCCGCCAGCACGGGGCGCCGGTGTTGCCGCGAGGCTGTGGAACTGGTCCCAGTGGCCAGACCACCAACGTCGCCGTGGTGTTCGACTACTCCAAGTACTTCAACGAGATCGTCGAGCTCGATCCGTCCGGGCGCCGGGCCCGAGTGCAGCCTGGGGTCATCTGCGACCAGCTGCGCGACGCCGCCGAACAGCACCATCTGACCTACGGGCCGGATCCCGCCACCCACGAGTACTGCACGTTCGGCGGGATGCTCGGCAACAACTCGTGCGGCACGCATTCGATCATGGCCGGCAAGACCAACGACAACGTGATCGAGCTCGACGTGCTGCTCTACGACGGCACGCGGTTGACGGTCGGCGAGACCGGCGACGCCGAGCTCGAGCGGATCGTCGCTCAAGGCGGTCGGCGGGGCGAGATCTACCAGCGCCTGCGCGACCTCCGTGACCGCCACGCGGAGCGGATCCGCGCCGAGTATCCGGACATTCCTCGCCGGGTGTCGGGCTACAACCTCGACGAGCTGCTACCCGAGCGAGGCTTCCACGTGGCGCGGGCGCTGGTCGGCTCTGAGGGCACTTGCGTGAACGTGCTCGGAGCAACCGTCCGCCTGGTGCCGAGCCCCCAGCACCGGCGCACGATCGTCCTCTCCTACCCCGACGTGTTCGCCGCCGGCGACCACGTACCGGCGATCATGGAGACGGCGCCGATCGGTCTCGAGGGGTTCGACGAGCAGCTGACCAGGAACATGGAGTTCAAGGGCAGGCTGCAAACCCAGCGCAGGCATCTGCCCGAGGGCGGCGCCTGGCTGCTGGCCGAGTTCGGCGACGACGACCCCGACGAAGCGACCGAGAAGGCCCGTCGGGCCCTGGAGACCCTGGGATCGCAAGCCCCGCATCTGGAGGCGAGGCTGATCGTCGAGCACGACGAACAGGCGCGCGTGTGGGCGGTGCGGGAGAGCGCGGTCGGCGACAGCCGCGCCCCGGGATTCATGGACGCCGAGGGCAACTGGGAGGACGCCTCGGTGCACCCCGACAAGCTGGGGGCCTACCTGCGCGACTTCCAGCGGCTGCTCGACGAGCACGGATATCGCTGCGTGTACTACGGGCACTTCGGGCAGGGCTGCGTGCACACGCGTATGGACTTCGACCTCAAGAGCGCCGCCGGGGTTCGCACCTTCCGCTCGTTCATGGAGAAGTCGGCCGACCTGGTGGTCTCCTACGGCGGTTCGCTGGCGGGCGAATACGGGGAAGGCCACGGCCGCGCCGAGCTGCTGCCGAAGATGTTCGGGCCGGAATTGATGAGCGCCTTCTACGAGTTCAAGGCGATCTGGGATCCCGACTGCAAGATGAACCCCAACCGGCTGATCGGCGATGTGAAGCTCGACGAGGGACTGCGCCTGGGTCCCGACTGGCGCCCCCCGCCGCTCAAGACTCACTTTTCATACCCCGATGACGGCGGATCGTTCGCCACCGCCGTCGAGCGCTGCTTCGGCATGGCCAAGTGCCGCAACCTTGGCAGCCTGACGATGTGTCCGAGCTTCCAGGCGACGCGCGAAGAGCGCCACAGCACTCGCGGGCGGGCGCGGCTTTTACTCGAGATGCTGCAGGGCGACCCGCTGACGCAGGGCTGGCGCGAGGAGGCGGTCAAGGAATCGCTGGATCTCTGCCTGTCGTGCAAGGGCTGCACGAGCGAGTGCCCGGTGCACGTCGACATTCCCACCTACAAGGCTGAGTTTCTGTCGCACTACTACTCGGGGCGTCGCCGGCCGCTGCGCCACTACCTTCTGGGGCTGATGCCCTGGTGGGCGCGATTCGCCGCCCGCGCGCCGCGTGTGAGCAACGCGGTCGCCCACGCTCCGGTACTGGCGAGCGCAGGCAAGCGGCTGGCCGGGTTGGCGGTCCAGCGCGAGGCGCCCCGGTTTTCCGAGGAGACGTTCTCAGACTGGTTCGCCCGGCGCCCGCGTCCTCCGGCAGGCCAGCGGGAACGAGTTGTGCTGTGGCCCGACACGTTCACCAACTTCTTCTCACCCGAAGTCGGACAGGCCGCCGTTCAGGTGCTGGAAGCCGCCGGCTTCGCGCCCGAGCTGCCGTCGCGACCGGTGTGTTGCGGACGGCCGCTGTACGACTTCGGAATGCTGAAACTCGCCAAGCGCACTCTGCGCCAGACGCTCGATGTCCTGACCGAGCCGATCGTCGCCGGGCTACCGGTCCTGGTGCTCGAGCCCAGCTGCCTCGCCGTGTTCCGCGACGAGCTGAGAAACCTGCTTGCGCACGACGAACACGCTCGACGGCTGTCGGCGCAAGCGGTCACGCTCGACCAGCTGCTCGAACGTCGCGGGGACGGATGGCAGGCACCGGAGCTACAGGGACGAGCGCTGATGCACGCCCACTGTCACCACGCGGCGGTGATCGGGCCCGATGGAGAACGGTCGCTGCTCGAGCGCCTCGGTCTCGACGTCATGTTGTTGAACTCAGGCTGCTGCGGGTTGGCGGGCTCGTTCGGCTACGAGGGCGGCGATCGGTATCGGGTGTCGATGAATGCGGGCGAGCGAACCCTGCTGCCCGCTGTCCGAAAAGCGGACGACGATACCTGGCTCGTCGCCGACGGATTCTCCTGCCGTACTCAGATCTCACACGGCACCGGCCGCAAAGCGCTGCACACCGCGCAGGTGCTGCAGCAGGCCCTACACGGCCGTAGGCCAATCGTGCGCTGACCGACCTGGAACCGGCAGATCTCGCAGTCAGCCGACCACCGCCGGCTCCGAGCTACCGACCGCCGCCGTCGTGGGCCCGAGCTCCGCGAGCTCGGCCTCGCTCGGCGTGGCCGGCGTGTCCTCGCTCCAATGGACGCCCTCGCGATCCTGGACGATCCTGCGGAAGAAGAACAGCAGCAGCGAACCGACGAGCACGCCGACGCCGATCGCGAAGTCGGTCCAGGTGCCGTACCCGTTGAGCTTCGGCGACAGGGCGCCGACGAGCAAGAACACGAAGTTCAGCACGCAGAGGAATGCCGCGATCGGCAGCCAGGCGTTGCCGATCTTGATCGGTCTGGGCCAGTTTGGCCGGTCTCGGCGCAACAGCAAGAAGCCGCTGAGCGCGAACACGTGCGCGAGCACGTAGCCGATGTTGCTCATGTAGAGGATCGCCAGGTTGGACTTGATCAGGATCACCAGCAGGACGTTCACGAGCAGGTCCAGCGTCATCGCGCGGCCAGGCACGTGGAAACGGTTGAGGACGCCGAGCTGCTTGATCGTCATGCCCGCGCGGGAGATGCCGTACAGCGCGCGCCCGGCGTCCGCGGTCGACGACGTCATCGACAGCAGCAGGCTGCCGATCACGCAGATCGTGAAGAAGCTGGCGGCGCCGTGGCCGACGATCTGGCCCATCGCCTGCGTGTAGAACTGGCCCTCGGCGGTGGCCGACGGCACCGGGCCGGTGACGCCGCCGAGGCCGAGCGGCAGCAGCAGGCAGACCAGCAGCATGAACATCGCCGCGCTGCGCAGAGCACGGCTGGTGTCGCGCCTGGTGTCGCGATATTCGGGCGCGAACGTCGCGCAGACCTCCGTACCGTATGCCGACCAGGCGAGGATGAACATGTACACGAGTGCGAGCTTGATCCCGCCCCACGGGCCGGTGAACGTCGCGTGGACGTTGTGGGCGTGCCAGTCGCCGGTGAAGTACGGGACGACGATGAACAGCGCCAGCGGGATCATCAGCAGCGCGGCGCAGAGGTACGTGAACCACACCGCCGGGCGCAGGCCGAAGATGTTGAACAGCCAGACGAACAGGATCGTGCCGATCGCGATGAAGTGCGGCAGGCCCAGGTGGTTGCCGAGGATCGTGACCGTCCAGCTCGAGTTGGGCCACCACTGCGAGGCCGCGAGGTCGCCGATGATCTTGCCGAAGATCGAGAGCACCACCGACCAGCCGATCCAGTAGCCGAACGCCGACAGCGGGCCGACCAGCGTCGTGTACCTGCGCCAGCCCTCGTGCGCGTACAGCGAAATACCGCCACTGCGATGCCCGAACATGGTTGCCGGCTCGGAGTAGATCCACGCCTGCAGCATTCCGATCGCCGCCGACGCTCCCCACAGGATCATCGAGCCGAGCACGCCGAAGATCCCCAGTGTGAAGCCGAGGCTGCCGAGGAGGAAGCCGGGGTTGCACAGGGCGATCACGAACCCGTCCCACCATCTCAGCGTCTTGAGGAGTTGGACCTCCTCAACGGTGGCTGTGGCCAACTTGTCCTCCTCGAGTTGTGCGCGGCCCGGCCTCGAGTCTTGCGGCTGGGGGCGTCTGCCGATGGTGCGGCTTATACCAGTTTGTATAAATACGGTCAACATCAGCGCCGGGCTTGGTCCGCCGCCATTTCTCGCACAATGGACGTCTTCGGCGAGACCGTGGCACTCGGTCCCGGGCGTAACATCGAGGCCCTGAGAGGCGGCCCCGGGGGTAACATCGAGGCCCTGAGATGGCGGCCCCGGGCGTAACATCGAGGCCCTGAGATGGCGCCGTCAATCGCCCAGCAGACCCCGGCCCAGCAGACCCCCCGGACGTGGTCGCCGGCGACCTCGCCGGCGCGGAGCCCGGTGATGCTCGCGACCCTCTCGGTCCGCGTCGACCCGGCCGCAGAGCGGATGGCGCTGGACAGCGCGGCCGAGGCCGGGCTCGCGCTGATCGTCGCCAACATGCTCACCCTGCGGCCGTATCCGCTGACCGTGACGCTCGCGCCCGAGCACGCCAACCTGCCCCAGGAGGAGGACCTCGAGGCGGTCCGCGAAACCGCCGCCCGCGCGGTGGCGCTGGGGATCAAGACCGAGCTGCTGCGCGTCTCGAGCCTGCGGCCCGTGCAGGCGCTGGTCGAGCTCGCGCGCGAGCGCGAGGTCGGCTTGCTCGTGTTCGGCCCGCAGCGTTCCCGCCTGCCCCGGCACCGCTTCTGGCTGGCCGCTCGGGCGGTCCGCCGCGACGCGCCGTGCCTCGTGTGGGTGGCGGGAGACTTCGCGGCCGCCTGACCCGCCTGCGGCCGCGAAACAGCCTCCATGGCGACGCTGTCTCCACCGCGAGACGCTGATTCCACGGCGAGACGCTGACTTCACGGCGACGCCGTCTCCAGGGCTTGTCTCCCAAGGCGCCTGGGCTGACAGCCGGGGCTGAGATTGTGGGCCTTTTGACGTCGGCGCGGGGAAAACGTCGCACGCGACGCTCAAATATGGCCGCGTGTAACGAAATCCCCGCCCAGAGGGGAAAACGTCGGACGCGACGCTCGAATGGCGCCGCGTGTAACGAAATCCCCGCGACTGGTCAGAGCTCGCGGGCGCTGATGGCCGACTCGTCGGGTTTGTCATCGGACCGGCAACCGGCTGCCCCGAAAACCCCAGTCCTGGATGGGGAAACGTGACATCAGTCCTGGATGGGGAAACGTGACATGCAACGGGTCGGGCGTCGTCGCATGACGCCGACTGCCCTCGCTGAGGGCCTAACTTAGCTGCGCTCCTGCAGGTCGCGAACGGTTCCGAAGCGGCCGGTGTAGAACAGCAGCGGCTCGCCCTCGTTGTGGCGCAGATGCTCGACCTCGCCGATCCATAGCACGTGGTCGCCGGCGGGGTGGATGTCGACGACGCGGCAGGCGAGGTGCGCGAGGGCGCCCTCGAGCAGCGGCAGTCCCTCGTGCCAGACGAACTCGGGCATCACCGGCGAGGTCCGCTGGGCGGCAAAATGGGCGGCGAAATGCTCCTGGTCGTGGGCGAGCACGCTGACCCCGTAGCGTTGGGTCAGGGGCAGCATCTCGCTCATCCGGCATCGGCCCAGCGAGACGAGCACGAGCGGCGGCCGCAGGGACACCGACAGGAACGCGTTCGCGGTCATGCCGTGGATCGTGTCGCGGTGCATCGTGGTCACGACCGTCACGCCGGTGGCGAATCGGCCCATCACCTTCCGGAGGTTGCGGGCCGCCTCCTCGGCGGCGGCCGCGCGGGGAGTGAGCGTGGCGACGCCCATTGGGGTCTTCAGAGCCGCCCGCGCTGGATAAGCCGGGTAGGACGGCTTGCGGGCCGCGGGCCCGGACGGGCCGCGGCCCGAGCGCAGCGGCG
Organism: uncultured Solirubrobacterales bacterium; assembly: GCA_963723675.1. Lineage (GTDB taxonomy): Bacteria > Actinomycetota > Thermoleophilia > Solirubrobacterales > Solirubrobacteraceae > Palsa-465. The sequence goes on from CAVRRW010000008.1 coordinate 21,763, forward strand.
GCATCAGCCCGGAGCTCTGGGTGGGCTTGGCCACTCTGGTGAGACGGGCGATTCCTTCTCGCTCGCTCACGGTCGCGTCGGTGTCTGCTCCGGGTCGTGGGGATGGTTGCTCATGATCGCGGACGGGTCTTGTCCGGGTCGTAGAACGGGAAGCGGACCACGCGCGCGCGGATCCGTTTCTGCAGGCCGTCGAGTTTGCCGACCTCGACCTCGGTGTCGATCTCGGCGTACTGGACCGCCATCCGGCAGAGCGCGATCGAGCGCCTGAGCAGGGGGCTGCGCGTGCCGCTGGTGACCACGCCGACACGGCGACGACCGACGTACACCTCGTCGCCGTGTCCGGCGACCTCGTTGCCCTCGAGCTCGAGCCCGGCCAGCCGCCGCTGCGGATGCTCCTTGCGCTCCTCCAGCGCGGCGCGGCCGATGAAGTCCTCGTCGCCGAGCGCGACCGTGAAGCCGATGCCCGCCTCGAACGGGTCCACCTGGTCGTCGAATTCATACCCGGCGAAGATCAGGCCGGACTCGATGCGCAGGATGTCCAGCGCCTCGAGCCCCAGCGGCTTGCCTCCGCGCGGCTGCGCGACTGCCATCAGCGCGTCCCACACGGCCGGCCCGTCGGTCGGGTGGCACCAGAGCTCATAGCCGAGCTCGCCGGTGTAGCCCGTGCGCGAGACGATGATGGGGATTCCGTCGTGCGAGGAGATCCGGCCGACAAGGAAGCGGAACCACTTGAGCTCGGAGAGGCTCGGCTGGGTCGGCGGCGTCCACACGATCTCGGCGAGCGCGGCCCGGCTCTCGGGCCCCTGAAGCGCGAGGTTGTGCAGCTGGTCGGTGGAGGGCTTGACCCAGGCGCGCAGGCCCTCGCGATCGGCCACCTCGCGCAGCCAGACGCCGTCGTATTCGTCGCCGCCGACGAAGCGGAAGTTGTCCTGCCCGAGCCGGAACACGGTCGCGTCGTCGATCATCCCGCCGGTCTCGTTGCAAAGCGCGGTGTAGACGACCTGGCCAACGGCCAGCTTGCGCACGTCGCGCGTGATCACCCGCTGGATCAGCGCCTCGGAATCGGGCCCGAGCACCTCCCACTTGCGCAGCGGAGAGAGATCCATCAGCGCGATCCGCTCGCGACACGCCCAGTATTCGGCGATCGCCCCCTCGTTGTTGAAGCAGTGCGGCAGCCAGTAGCCGCGGTACTCGACGAAGCTCTGGGTCAGCGCCGACGTACGCGGGTGGAAGGCGGTCTCGCGCGTCAGCGCCGGGGGCGAGTCGGCGGTCACGCGACGGGCGATGGCCACGGAGAAGCGGTTCTCCGGCGGATAGACGCGAACGTGGACATCCGTCACCTCCCAGGCATTGGATGGGTCGATGTCGTCGGGGCAGGCAGAGGACGCGCACACCAGATCCGTGTGCGCGCGCATCATGACGTAATCGCCCGGTCGCGACCAGGGCTCGTCGAACACCAGTTGGAGGTCGCAGTCAAAAGCGGTGTTGTAAAAGAAGTTGAGCGCCGCCCAGCCCTTGCGCGGCGCGATCTCAAACCCGTGCAGCGCGCGGTTGAAGTTGTCGGTGCAGTTGACGTGGCCGGGGTAGCCTTTGTCCTCGTAGTACTTGGGCTGACAGGCGAGCGCGAACGTGTCGTGCCGGCCCACCGTGTCTCGCACCACCTCGACCAGCGGATCCATGTCGAGGTCGTAGAACTTGCCCCACAACCCGGGCGTCGGGTAGGCGTTTCCCATCAGCGTGCGCGTCACCGTCGAGTCGAGCCCGCGCTCGAGCCCCGCCTCGAGCTTGTGGCGGTGAAAAGCGAGGAAGTCGGAGCACTGGCGTCCCCTGACGTCGAGGATCTGGATGTACTCGCCGGCGCGGACCTCGTAGCTCTGGGCGGTCGCCGCATCGATGCGGAAATCGAGCCGCGGCTCGGCGAGCGGCGGCGGCAGCTCGAGCTCCGATCGTGGCCGGGGCGTTGCGCGGCAGACCTCGACGAGCAGCTCAGTGGCCGGGCGATCACCGTCGACGACCCGTCCCCCGGGCGCCGCCACCGTCAGCACGGCTTCCCGGTCGGCCACCAGCGAGATCTCTTGCCCTGGGGTCGACTCGGGACCGAACAGCCTGACCGACCTCGAGCGGGGGTCCTCCTTCAAGCCGACGGCCTCGACCCCTCCGGACAGCATCGCCACCTGACCGCCGTGGCGATCGATGATCGTCACTCGGTCGTCGCCCGCCAGCTTCACCGCGGTGGCGCCGTGGGGCGCCACCCGGTAGGTCTCGCGCGCAGGGTCGCGCACGAGCAGCCCGCCCAGTAGGGGGGCGTCTTCGATCACCGTCGCCATCGCCTCGCCCGGGTTCGCTACTTCGCCTGCGCCGGTTCGGAGGCCTGCTCGACCTGCGCGAGCAGATCCTCGGCCAGCTTGCGCTTGCCGTCGGCGTCGAGCTTCTTGACCTCGTTCTCGACGGCCCGCCGGTTGTAGGTCTGGTTCCAGTAGTCGAGGCTGTCGAACCCGAGCAGGACCGCCTTGCCGACGAACTGGCGCAGCACCTCGTTGGTCGGGCCCATCACCCAGCCGGCCTTGGCGTCGCGCAGGTAGCGCTCGAGCTCCATGTCGCGCTTGTAGCCGGTGCCGCCGCAGGCGTGGAGCATCTTGTCCACCACGTGCGCGGTGTTCTTGGCGGCCATGAACTTGATCTGCCATGCCCAGTGGAGGAAGTTGGCTCGCGCGAACTCTCCCGGAGGCAGCTTGACGGTGTTGTGGTCGGTCGCGTTGTCCATCGCCTGCGCGACCGAGTAGACGAACAAGCGGGCAGCGTTGGTGTCGATCACCGCCTCACCGATGTAGTCCTGGATCGTCGGGTAGTCGGCCACTCGGAGGCCGACGTCGACATGGCGCTTGCGGGTGGTCTGCCGCTTGCCGATGTCGATCGCGCCCATCGCCAGTCCGTTCCAGACCGACGAGGAGCCGATCAAGAACCACGGATCCACCGACTCGTCGTTGGACGCCGCGCCGTCACCCTCGGGCCCGACGATCTGATCGCCGGGGATGTCGACTCCGGGTACCTCGATCGGGCCCGACTGGTTGCCGCGAAGGCCCAGGGCGTCCCACGAGGACGGGTGCGACGTGACGTGCTCGCCGTCGATCACGAACACCGACAGATCGTCGTAGCCGCTGAAGTCCGGGCTGGTGGTCTGCACGACGTAGAAGTCGGCAAAGCCGCCCGAGGTGGTCCAGGAGGCCTTCTTGCGGACGTTGTAGCCACCGTTGGAGCGCTCCGCGCCCGACGAGATCGGATACCAGAAGTGCGAGCCGGTCTCGGGGTCGGAGTAGGAGAGGGTGCCGATCTTGCCGCTGTTGAGCGGGCGGATGTAGCGGTCGATCAGCTCCTCGGTCGCGCGCAGCATGATCGCGTTGACCGCGCCGATGTGCATCACGTAACACATCGCGGTCGAGGCGCAGCCGTAGCGCGCGAGCGTCTCGCAGGTCATCGCGTAGGCCACGTGGTCCTCGCCCAGGCCGCCGTACTCGGTCGGGACCGTGAGCGCGAGGAAGCCGTGCTCGCCGAGCAGCTCGAGGTTGCGGCGCGGGAACTCGAGCTCGTCGTCGGAGATCTTCGCGTTGGCGCGCATCTCCTTCTCGGAAAGCTCGATCAGCAGGTCGCGCAGCTCGCGCTGGCGGTCGGTCAGCACCCACTCCGGATCCCACTCGTAGCCCAGACCCCAGAAGGCCTCTCCACCCCATGTCTTTTCGGACATCAACTCCTCCGGTCTTGAGCACTGCGCTTGGCAAGGCCTCCCGAAAGGGCCCCGGGCGGCCGGACTCCGGTGCAGCTCAACAGGATACGCTGCACAAATATGTTCAAGAGGGTTTCTACCGGAGAGCGTGAGCTGTGGCAAGGCCCGCGCCGCTGATCGCCGACCGGGCCGGGCAGCCACCGCGAACTCCCGGCAGCAGGGCGCCGCTGATCGGGGTCTCCGCGAGCCTGCACGACTTCGGCGACTACGGCGGCGTGGGCGTGCACAGGCCGCTGCTGCTCGCGGGGGGTCTGCCGATGACGCTGCCGCAGCTGCCGGACGCGATCGGCCCGGCGCTCGACGCGATCGACGCGCTCGTGCTCGCGCCCGGCCGCGACATCGAGCCGCGGCGCTACGGACAGGATCCCCATCCGCTGCTCGCCGCGACCGAGCCCCAGCGAGACGCGTTCGAGCTCGAGCTGGTCGCGCGGGCGCTCGCGCGTGGGCTGCCGATGCTCGGAATGTGCCGCGGCATCCAGGTGCTGAATGTGGCGCTCGGCGGCACCCTGGCCCAGGACGTGAGCCTGCTGGCCGAGGCGCATCCCAGCGACCCCGGCTGGACGAAATGGAAGCTGGTCGAGGCGGCCTCGGTCGCGGGCTCGCCGCCGCCTCCGCATCCTCGCCACGAGATCGAGGTCGCCCCGGGAAGCCTGCTCGAGCGCGCGCTTGGCTCGAGCACGGTCGAGGTTAACTCGTTTCACCATCAGGCGGTCGACCGACTCGGCGAAGGCCTCGCCGTCACCGCGTGGTCGGCCGACGGCGTCGCAGAGGCGATCGAGATCCCCGGGCGCCCGGTGCTCGCCGTGCAGTGGGAGCTGCAGGAGGAGTGGCGCGTGGACCCGCGCTTCCTGCGCGTGTTCGAGTGGTTCGTGGAGGCGTCGCGCGGCGGGGCCGCCGACGCGGCCGGTCTCGCGCCTAGTACATCATCCCCGTGAACTGCCCGCCGGTGATGTTGAGCACCTGGCCGTGGACGAAGTTCGACCACGGCGAGCAGAGGAAGAAGACGCCGCCGGCGGCCTCCGCCGGCGTGCCGGGACGGCCGATCGGGATGATCATCGCGCCCATCGCGCGCAGCTGCTCGGGAATCCCGAGCTGAACCTTCTCACCGCCGATCTCGGCCACGTTGCGCTCGTCCTTGACGGCGGTCAGGCGAGTCTCGATGAACCCGAAGGCGACGGCGTTGACGTTGATCTTGAACTGGCCCCACTCCTTGGCGAGCGTCTTGGTGAGCCCGATTACGGCCGACTTGCCCGACGAGTAGTTGGCCTGGCCGGCGTTGCCCATCGTTCCCGAGATCGAGGAGACGTTGACGATCTTGCGGAACACCTCGACGCCCCGCTCGCGCTCCTCCTTGGCCGGCTCGCGCATGTGGGGCGCGACCGCGCGGCACATCCGGAACGGCACGATCGAGTGGATGTCGAGCATCTTCTGAAACCACTCGTCGCTCATCTTGTGGATCGGCGCATCGAGCGTGTAGCCGGCGTTGTTGACGAGGATGTCGACCTTGCCCCACTCGTCGATGACGGTCTGGACGAGCTTTTCGGGAACCCCTTCGGCGGTCAGGTCTCCGGGGAACACGAGCGTCTCGCCCTCGATCTCGCCGGCGCTCTGCTCGGCGGCGTCGCCGTCGAGGTCGTTGATCAGCACCTTTGCGCCCTGCTCGCAGAGCAGCTCCGCGGTGGCCCGGCCGATCCCCCGCGCCGAGCCGGTGACGATGGCCACCTTCCCGTCCAGAACGTTCATATGTCGTTGCCTTTCATTCGCTTGAGAGAGCTCGCGGCATCATGCCAGGGTAGAGTCGGGCCCGTGAACGCAACGGATTGGCTCGCGGCCTACGCGCAGAAGCTCGGAACCGAGCCCCCGACTAAGGACGAGCTCAAGGCCGTGCTCGATCTCGCCGGCGAGGCGGCACACGGATCGCAGCGGATCGCCGCGCCGGTGGCCTGCTGGCTGGCCGCCCGCGCCGGCGTCGAGCTCGACCAGGCAATGACGCTCGCGCGCGAAGTCGACCCCGATGCCTGATCGCCAGTACGACATCGTCCTGTTCGGGGCGACCGGCTTCACCGGTGCGCTCACCGCCGAGTACCTCGCGCGGCATGCACCGGCGACGACACGGTGGGCGCTGGCCGGACGCACCCGCGACAAGCTCGAGCGCGTGCGTGGGCGGCTGGCGGAGGTCAACCCGGCGTGCGCCGAGCTGCCGCTGCTGGCGGCGGATGTCGACGACGCCGGCTCGGTGGCGGCAATGGCGCAGTCCACCGGGGTCGTGATCACGACCGTCGGGCCCTACATCCTCTACGGCGAGCCGCTCGTGGCCGCTTGCGCCGCCGCCGGCACGGGCTATGTCGATCTCACCGGCGAGCCCGAGTTCGTCGACCGGACGTGGCTGCGCCATCACGCCCAGGCACGGCAGACCGGCGCTCGCCTGGTGCACTCCTGCGGGTTTGACTCGATCCCCTACGACCTCGGCGCGCTGTTCACCGTGCAGCAGCTGCCCGCGGGCGTGCCGATCAAGCTCGAGGGCTTCGTGCGCGCTTCCGGGACGTTCTCGGGGGGCACGTATCACTCGGCGATCCAGGCCATGGGGCGCCTCCGCCAGGGCGTGCGGGCGGCCGCCGAGCGGCGCAGGCTCGAGCCGAGGCCCGCGGGACGCCGCGTGCGGGCCGTCCAGGGTCTGCCCCTGCACGGCGACCAGGTCGGTGGATGGGCCGTCCCGTTCCCCACGATCGATCCGCAGACCGTGGTGCGCTCGGCGCGGGCGCTTGACCGCTACGGCCCCGATTTCAGCTACGGCCACTACCTCGTGGTCAAGCGGCTGCCGATCTTGGCAGGAATGGGCGCCGGCGCCTGTGCGGCGATCGCGCTGGCCCAGCTGCCGCCGACGCGCGAGCTGCTGCTGAAGATCAAGGACCCGGGCGTTGGGCCGTCGCCCGAGCAGCGCGAGAAGGGCTGGTTCCGGGTCCGGCTGGTGGGCGAGGGCGGCGGCAGGCGAGTGGTGACCGAGGTCCGCGGCGGCGATCCCGGCTACGGCGAGACCTCAAAGATGCTCGCGGAGTCGGCGCTGTGCCTGGCCAACGACGAGCTGCCCGAGCGGGCCGGCCAATTGACGCCCGCCGTCGCGATGGGCGACGCGCTGCGGATGCGTCTGCAGGCGGCCGGGATCGCGTTCGAGGTCGTCGACGAGGGCGACTCGCGCGAGGATCGGCTCGTGACCTCCGACAGCGCCGGGTAGGGTCTCGCGCGTCGATGGCGAGCAGCTGGACAGCCCGCGACATCCCCGACCAGTCGGGGCGAATCGTCGTTGTGACCGGCGCCAACAGTGGCCTCGGGCTGGTCACCGCGCGCGAGCTCGCGCGCTCCGGCGCGACCGTGATCCTCGCCTGTCGCAACACCGACAAGGGCGAGCGGGCCGCCTCGGAGATCCGCGCGGCTGCCCCGTCCGCCGAGGTAGCGGTGCAGGAGCTCGACCTCGCCGACCTCGCTTCGGTCCGGGCATTCGCCGACAGGGTCGACGGTGAACGCGAGCGCCTCGATCTGCTGATCAACAACGCCGGCGTGATGGCGCCGCCCCGGCGGGTGACCAAGGACGGGTTCGAGAGCCAGTTTCAGACCAACCATCTCGGCCATTTCGCACTCACCGGGCTGCTGCTGTCGAAGTTGCTGCAGGCGCCGGCGCCGCGGGTGGTGACCGTCTCGAGCCTCAACCATCGGATGGGGACGATCCGGTTCGACGATCCCCAGTGGGAGCATGGCTACAACAACTGGCGGGCGTACGCCCAGTCAAAGCTCGCAAACCTGATGTTCTGCTTCGAGCTCGACCGGAGGGCGACCGCCGCACGGAGCTCGCTTGCGAGCATGGCAGCTCACCCCGGATACTCGGCGACCAACCTCCAGTTCGCGGGACCGGCCAGCACCTACGAGCGTTGGGCGATGGAGGTCGGCAACAAGCTGTTCGCGCAGAGCGCCGAGCTCGGCGCGCTGTCGATCCTGTATGCCGCGACCGTCGTGGATCTGCCCAGCGGCTCCTATGTCGGACCCGACGGGTTCATGGAGGTCCGCGGCCACCCGCACGTCGTCACCGCTGCCTCGAAGGCGTACAACCGGGAGTCCTGGCGGCGGCTGTGGGAGCTGTCGGAGCAGCTGACCGGCATTTCGTTCGAGTTCCCGGAGTGAGCGGCCCCGGCGCGAGCGGAGTGAGCGGCCCCGGCGCGAGCGGGTCGGGCGTGAGCAACCGAGGCACCAGCAGCCTCGGCGCGAGTGGTCGCGGAGTGAGCGGCCTGCGCAGCGACGGCGCCGCCGCGCTCGAGTGGGCGGCGAGCTATCTGGAGCGTGTCGGCGAGCTGCCGGTGCTGGCGCAGGTCGCCCCCGGCGAGGTCCGGGCCCGCCTGCCGCTGACCGCGCCCGAGGAGCCCGAGCCGTTCGCGGCAGTGCTGCGAGACCTCGACGAAGTGCTGCTGCCCGGCATGACCCACTGGCAGCACCCGCGCTACTTCGCCTACTTCGCGACGAGCTCTTGCGAACCGGCGATCCTCGCCGAGCTGCTGGCGGCGACGCTCAACTCGGTGGCGATCCTGTGGCGGACCGCCCCCGCGGCGACGGAGCTCGAGGCCGTTGTGCTCGACTGGACCGCGGATCTGCTGGGACTGCCCGGCGGCTGGCACGGCCACATCGAGGACACCGCCTCCACCTCCACGCTCGCGGCGATCATCGCCGCCCGCGTGGCCACCGGTCGCGAACTGATCGTCTGCTCCGAGCAGGCGCACTCCGCGGCCGACAAGGCAGCGCGGATGCTCGGCATGCGGCTGCGCAAGGTGCCCTGCGACGTGGAGCTGCAGATGCGCGCGGACGCGCTCGGCGACCTCGGCGAGGCGGCCGTGGTGGTGGCCACGGTGGGGACCACGGCGACCGCGGCGGTCGATCCCGTCCCGGCGATCGGCGACGCCTGCGAGCGCGCCGGCGCCTGGCTGCACGTCGACGCCGCGTACGCGGGTGCGGCGATGGTCTGTCCCGAGAACCGCTGGGCGTTTGCGGGCGTGGACCGCGCCGACTCGCTCGTCGTCAACGCCCACAAGTGGATGCTCACGCCGGTGGACTGCTCGCTGTTGTGGACGCGCCGCCCGCAGGACTTCCGGCAGGCTTTCAGCGTTGTCCCTGAGTTCCTGCGCACGCCCGACGCCGAGGACGCGCTGTCGCTGAGCGAGTACGGGCCGGCGCTGGGACGGCGGTTTCGCGCGCTGAAGCTGTGGGCGGTGCTGCGCTGCCATGGCCGCAGCGGCCTGCAGGCGCACATCCGCAGCGGCATCGAGCTGGCGGCCGCGTTCGAGCGCTGGGTCGTCGACGAGCCCGGGTGGGAGCTGTGTGCTCCCCGCCACTTCTCGCTGGTCTGCTTTCGTGTGGAGGGCGATGATGGAAGAAACAAGGCGCTGCTCGAGCGCGTCAACGCCTCGGGGGAGATCTTCATCTCCCACGCGGCGCCCGCCGGGCGCTACGTGCTGCGGCTCGCGGTCGGCAACATGAGCACGACCGAGGCCGACGTGCGGCGCGCCTGGGACGTGCTGCGGCGCGAGGCGGCGCTGCTGTGATCGCCCCGGTCCCGATCCCCCCGGTCGCGCCGCCGGCGCCGCCCCCGTACATCGGCGCCCCCGCTTCGGCGCATCTCGTGCGCGGGATCGGGCCCACCCCTCGCAACCCGTTCATGGCACCCAACGGGCGCTCCGAGATCCACGACGACGCCTGGCAGACCGACGCCTACACCTGGAGGGGGCCGCTGGGGCGCTCGCCGCGGACGCTCTCGAGCCTGATCACCCGGGACTGCGGCTCGATCGCGTTCGACCGCCGCGGGCGCCTGGTGTCGGTCTGCGTCGGGCTCTCGGGACCGCGGCTGTACATGTTCGACCCGGCGACGCTGGCGACGCTCGCGACGTTCCCGCTGCCGCCGCGGCAAACCGTGACGGGCAACATCTTCCAGGACTACACCGGCGGCGGCTACTTCTACCTGGACGATCGCGATCGCGTGGTCACGGCGACGACGACCCGGCACATCTACGTGATCGCAGAGCGCTCGGGCGCCACGCCCGGCTTCAGGCTCGTCCGCGACTACGACCTCAGTCGCGTGCTGCGCGCATCGGAGAAGATCACCTCGGCCCTGCCCGACCAGCAGGGGCTGCTGTGGTTCGTCGCCAAGAACGACGGCGTCGTCGGGACGCTCGACCTCGCTTCCGGGCGGACCCGCACGGTCCGGCTGGGGCACGGTCCCCACGGCGAGATCGAGAACTCGTTTGCCGCCGACGTCCAGGGAGGCGTGTACATAGCGACCAACCGGAGGCTGTACCGCTTCGCTGCGGGACGGCGTGATGAACCCGGGATCACCTGGCAGGTCGCGTATCCAAACAGCCATCGGCACAAGCCCGGCCAGGTGGACGACGGGGACGGCACGACCCCGACGGTGCTGCCCGGCGGCTATGTCGCGATCACCGACAACGCCGACCCGATGGACGTGGTCGTCTACCGCAGCAGCGCGAAGCCGAGGGGACCGCGGCTGGTGTGCCGGGTACCGGTCTTTCGGCGCGGCACCAGCGCGACCGAGAACTCGCTGATCGGCGCCGGGCGAGCGATGATCGTCGAGAACAACTACGGCTACCAGGATCCCGCCTCGGTGAGCGCCGGCAAGTTGACGGCGCCGGGGTTCGAGCGCGTCGACCTCAACCGCGACGGCAGGGGCTGCCATGTGGTCTGGCGCAACCGGCGCCAGCGCGCCCCCACCGTGGTCTCCAAGCTCTCGCTTGGCAGCGGCCTGATCTACACCTACACCAAGGATCCGGGCCGGGCCGACCCGTGGTACTGGACGGCGATCGACTTCCGCACCGGGCGCGTCGTGTTCAAGCTGTTGGCGGGAGCCGGCACGCTGTTCAACAACAACTACGCGGGGATCGCGATCAGCCCCGGCGGAAGCGCCTACCTGGGCGTGCTCGGCGGGATCATCGCGATGCGCGACCGACGCTGAGCACGCTCGGCGCGGCTCGCCGGGAGGTCTTGGCCGCGCCTCAGCGAAGCTCGGCGGAGGTCTTGCCGAGCAGCTGGCGGGCCACGATCAGCAGCTGGATCTGCTGCGTGCCCTCGAACAGGTCGAGGATCTTCGCGTCGCGCGCCCACTTTTCGAGCAGCTCGCCCTCGCCGTAGCCGATGCTGCCGCACAGTGCCACGCAGCGCAGCGCGATGTCGGTCCCGGTCCTGCCGGCCTTGGCCTTGGCCATCGACGCCTGCAGCGAGTTGGGCTTGCGGTTGTCGGCCATCCACGCGGCCCGCATCGTCAGCAGCCGTGCCGCCTCCCAGTCAGCCTCCATCGCGATGAACTCCGACGCGGCCGCGCTCTGAGCATGCGCCGGCGCGTCGTAGTCGATCTCGGTGCCCCCCTGCGCGAGGAGCTCGCGGGTGCGCTCCAGGCACGCCCGGGCCACCCCGATCGCCATCCCGGCGACCAGCGGGCGGGTGTTGTCGAACGTCTGCATCACACCGGCGAACCCCTGCCTCGGCTCGATCTCGGGGCTGCCCAGCAGGTTCTCCTTGGGAACGCGACAGTCCTCGAGGCGGAAGTCGGCGGTGTCCGAGGCGCGGATGCCGAGCTTGCGCTCGAGTCGCTCGAGCTTGAGGCCCGGGTTGTCGCGCTCGACCACAAACGACTTGATCGCGGCGCGGCCCTGCGTGGGATCGAGCGTGGCCCAGACCACGATCAGCTCGGCGCGGTCGCCCGCGGTGACGAAGATCTTCTCGCCGTTGAGCACGTACTCGTCGCCCTCGAGCCTCGCGGTGGTGCGGATCGCGGCCGAGTCGGAGCCGGCCTCGGGCTCGGTGATCGCCATTGCCGCCCACTTGCCTCCGAAGCGCTTGAGCTGCTCCTCGTCGGCGACGGCGGTGATCGCGGCCTGGCCGAGGCCTTGGCGGGGCATCGTCAGCATCAGGCCGACGTCGCCCCAGCACAGCTCGATCAGCCCCAGGAGGCTGGCCATGTTGCTGCCGTTGTGGTTGGCGCCCGACGCGCCGGAGCGGTCGTTGGGGCCGGCGCCCCTGGCGCTCGTGCCGTTGTCGCTCGCGCCGTTGCCGCCGACCCCGCCGGCGCCCGCGCCGCCGAGCGCGCCGCCCTCGTTCATGCCGTCGATCACGGCCGCGAGCATGTCGAGCTCCTTGGGGTAGGAGTGCTCGCCACCGTCGTATTTGCGCGAGTTGGTCCGGAACACCTCGGCCGCGACCGTGCGCGCCTGGGAGACGAGGGCGTCGAACTTCTTGGGTGTCTCGAGATTGATCATCGGCGAAGCGGCGCGCTCAGACGAGCAAGGCTCCCTCCATCAGGCCGGCTGCGCGCAGATCCCGGTACCAGCGCTCAACCGGATGTTCTTTGACATATCCATGGCCGCCGAGCAGCTGGACGCCGTCTGACCCGATCGCCATCGCGTGCTCTGCACACAGCCGCCGGGCCAGCGCGACCTCCCGCGAAAAGCTCAGGCCCTGATCGACGCGCCCGGCCGCACGATAGGTGGCGAGCCGGATCCCGTCGAGCTCGATCGCGATGTCGGCGACGGTGAACGCCACGCCCTGGCGGTTGGAGATCCGCTCGCCGAAGGCCTTGCGCTCGTTCACGTAGGGGATCACGTAGTCGAGCACGGCCTGGCCGGTTCCGACGGCGACGGCGCACCAGCCCAGCCGGGCGAGCCCGACACACTCCGAGTACACGGCCGGATCGCCGCCGCCGAGGAGCGCTCCGCTCTCGAGTTTGACGCTGTCGAGCGTAACCGTGCCGGTTCCGGCGGCGCGCAAGCCCATCGCGGGCGCCGCCTCGATCGCCACCCCGGCGGTCCCGGCTTCGACGATGAACAGGGCGGGGCCGCGACCGTCGAGCTCGGCCACGACGAGGAACAGCTCGGCGTCCGACGCGCGGGGCACGAGCGACTTTACGCCGTGCAGGACGTAGCCGCCGTTGCCGGAGGCCGCGCGAGCTTGCAGCCTGAACGGATCGAACAGAGCCCGCGGCTCGAGCACCGCGAGCGCCGCGGCCGGCACGTCGTCGCCGACGAACGCGGGTAGATAGGTGGCCTGCTGGTCGGCGTCGCCCCACAGGCCAAGCGCGGTCGCGACGGCGGCCGGCGCCAGGCACGCCACCGCGATCCCCATGTCACCCTGCGCCAGCGCCTCGCCGATCAGCACCGACGTCACCGCGGAGCGCTGCTCCAGGGCGCCGCCGAGCGTCTCGGGGACGCCGACGGTCGACAGGCCGAGCTCGTTGGCCTGGGCCAGGAGCTCCGGCGCTGTCGCGCAGGCATCGTCGGCGGCCGGCGCGGCGGGCCGCAGCCTGGCGAGCGAGAAGTCCCGGACCGCGTCGAGCAGCATCTGCTGCTCGTCGGTGGGAAGGAGATCGAACAGGTCGCTGGATCTGGCCGTGGGCTGGCGGGCCGGGCGGGACAGATGCTGGGCAGCGGCGAAGGTGCGTCCGGCTCGCGCCGCCGTGCGCATTGTCGTCTTCGCCGTGCCGTGCAGCAGACGCTCGGTCTGATCGCGCAATCCGAGGCGGTCGACGAGGTCGGAGGACGCGAGCCAATTGAGCGCCCGCAGCCCGACCGCCATGCCGCGCTCGGAGAGGGGAGCCGCTGAGGCCATGTCGCGAAGATATCACGAGTTGGTGTTACGTCGTTTCATGTAATCCTCCGCCGGCGAGCACTTATGAAGTTCTTACGTTAGGGTCGTCATGCTGGGTGACCGGCGATGCGCGTGCTGATTGCAGAGGATGAGCAGAGGCTTGCGGAAGCAATCGCGCGCGGCCTCAGGCGCGAGGGGATGGCGGTCGACCTCGCACCGGACGGAACCGACGCGCTCGTCAAGGCCCGGGTGGTCCGCTACGACGTGCTCATCCTCGACCGCGACCTGCCGGGAATGCACGGCGACGACGTCTGCCGCGCCGTGCGCGGCGAACGCCCCGACACGGGGATCCTGATGCTGACGGCCGCGGGGACGCTCGAAGACCTCGTGGACGGGCTGTCGCTCGGCGCCGACGACTACCTGCCAAAGCCCTTTCGCTTCGCCGAGCTTGTCGCTCGCATCCACGCGCTGGCTCGCCGCTCGTCGCCCAGTCGCCCGCCGGTGCTCCAGCACGGCGACATCGAGCTCGACCCGGCGCGGCGGCGCGCGACCAGGTCGGGTCGGCCGATCGACCTCGCGCGCAAGGAGTTTGCCGTGCTGCAGGTGCTGATGGCCGCCGAGGGCGCGACCGTTTCGGCCGAGGAGCTGCTCGAACGCGTCTGGGACGAGCACACCGATCCGTTCACCAACGTCGTCCGGATGACGATCATGACCCTGCGGCGTAAGCTGGGAGATCCGCAGGTGGTGGAGACCGTGATCGGCGTCGGCTACAGGATGAAGTGATCTGTGCACCGTCCCGTGACTAGGGCTTGGTGATGCGGTTAGCGCGTCCGCGGATCGAGGGCCCTCCGCCCACGATCCGGCTGCGCCTCACGGTCCTCTACGGCCTGGTCTTTCTGATCACCGGTGCCGTCCTGTTGACGATCGGCTACCTGCTGGTGCGCCACGACATCGGCGGCGTCCCGTTTCGCGGCGACTTCGGTGGGATCACGCTGCCGCCGGAAGTTCTGCCGCGCTTCGGCTCCACCCCCCGCGACTTCGCGCTCGCCCGCGAGGTCCACGACCAGCTCGTCTCCGACGCCCTCCACCGGCTGCTGATCGAGTACCTGTTGGCGCTCGGGCTGATGACGATGGTGTCCGTCGGCGCCGGCTGGCTGCTGGCGGGGCGGGCGCTGCGGCCTCTGCGCGACATCACCGCGACCGCGCGCCGTGTCTCCGGCGAGAACCTCGGTGAGCGGATCGGCCTGACCGGCCCCGCCGACGAGCTCAAGGAGCTCGCCGACACGTTCGACGGCATGCTCGCCCGGCTCGACGCCGCGTTTGGAAGCCAGCGCCACTTCGTCGCCAACGCCTCGCACGAGCTGCGCACGCCGCTGGCGATCATGCGCACCGAGGTCGACGTCGCCCTGGCAGACGCGGACGCGAGCGCCGACGAGCTGCGGCGGATGGGGGAGGCGGTGAGGGAGACCGTGGACCGCTGCGAGCGCCTGATCGAGAGCCTGTTGATGCTCGCTCGCAGCGAGGCTGCCAGCGGCCGCGACGAGCCGGTCGACCTGTCGGCGCTGGCGGGCGACTGCATCACCGATCTGATGGCCCGCTCGCAGGAGGCCGGGGTGCGCCTGGTCGATGGGCTCGAGCCCGCCTGGGTCCGGGGAGAGCCGGGGCTGCTCGAGCGGATGATCGCCAACCTGCTCGACAACGCGATCCGACACAACCGGCGTGGCGGATTCGTGGAGGTGTCCACTCGCGTACGCGCCCGGAGCGTCCAACTGGTCGTGCGCAACGGCGGGCCGCGGATCGATCCCGCCGACGCTGCGACGCTGACCGAGCCGTTCCGGCGGCTCGATCGCTCCCATGGCGGCTTCGGGCTGGGACTGTCGATCGTGCGCTCGGTCGCCCAGGTGCACGGCGGGACGATCGAGCTGACCGCGCCGCAGTCCGGTGGCCTGGAGGTTCGCGTGGTGCTTCCGACGCTCCCGACGGCCAGTCCGAGCGCTGTGGCACCGGTCGCATCGGCGCTTTTGAAGAGCTGACGAAGAGTTCGGCCCGTGGCCGTCGGGATTGGGGAAGACGACGATGCTGACCGTGCTCGGCACGCTCGAGCGGGCCACGAGCGGCTCGGTGCAAGTGGCGGGGCGCGACATCGTCGAGGCCTCAGATGTCGAGCTCGCGGCGCTCCGAGCGCACCAGATCGGGTTCGTTTTCCAGGGATTCACCTCCAGGACTCGATGACGGCGCTGGACAACGTCGCCAACGGCATGCTCTACACGGGGGCGCGGGCACGGGAGCGACGGGAAGCGGCGCGAGCCGCGCTCGAGCGTGTCGGCCTCGGCCACCGGCTCGCCCATCGGCCGCCGCAGCTGTCGGGCGGCGAGCGCCAGCGCGTCGCGATCGCCCGCGCGATCGCCAAGCGCCCCGCGATCATTTTCGCTGACGAGCCGACCGGCAACCTCGACTCACGGTCGGGCGAGGAAGTGATCACGCTGCTGCACGAACTGTCGGCCGACGGCGCGACGCTGGCGCTGATCACGCACGACCAGCAGATCGCGGCGGGGTTCCCGCGGCAATCCAGATGCAAGACGGCGAGATCGTGGGAGACGAGCGGCGATGAGCGTCGCCCGCCGCGAGCACCGTGCTGTCCGGCCGCCCCCGCGCGCCCACGGTGCGGCCCGGCTGCCCCCGCGCGAGCTGTTGTCGGTGGCCGTTGCGGGTTTGCGCACCCGTCGCCTGCGCGCCGCGCTCTCGGCCCTCGGGATCGCGATCGGGATCGGCGCCATGGTCGCCGTCGTCGGCGTCTCGGCGTCGAGCCAGGCCAACCTGCTCTCGACGATCGACCGGCTCGGCACGAACCTGTTGACGGTCGCCCCGGGCACCACCTTTCTCGGCGCGAACGAGGTCCTGCCGAACACCGCGCTGCCGAGCATCGATCACATGTCGGCCGTTCAGCGGGACGCTGCCGTGTACCAGGTACCGAGCGCCACGGTGCGCCGAACGCCCTTCGTTCCCGGCGAGGAGACCGGAGGGATCGGGGTGGACGCGACCGATCCGGGACTGCTCGCGGCGGTCGGCGGACAGCTTGCCGCGGGCCAGTTCGTCAACCCGGCCAACGAGCGCTATCCCACCGTCGTGCTCGGTGCCCAGGCCGCGAGCACCTTGCAGATCCGCAGCGTCGTCGGCCACATCCAGGTGCTCCTGGGCGGGACCTGGTTCAGCGTGATCGGCGTGATGGCGCCCGTGATCCTGGACCCGAGCCTCGACAGCACGGCGTTCATCGGGCTGCCGGTGGCAGAGCGGCTGTTTGGGACCCAGCCGAACGCATCGGAGATCTACGTGCGCGCGGATGTCAACCAGGTCACCCCGGTCTCCAACCTGCTTGCCGCCACCGTCGATCCCCAGAACCCCGATGGTGTCGAGGTGAGCCGGCCCTCGGACGTGCTCGAGGCGCGTGCCGCCGCGAAGGGCCAGTTCACGACGCTGCTGCTCGGGCTCGGCGCCGTGGCGTTGCTCGTGGGCGCGATCGGGATCGCGAACATCATGGTGATCTCGGTGCTCGAGCGCCGGGGGGAGATCGGCCTGCGCCGCGCCCTCGGGGCGACCAAGCGCAACATCAGCTCACAGTTTTTGACCGAAGCCGCGCTGCTCGCGGCGCTCGGCGGGCTTGCGGGGCTGCTTCTCGGCGCGCTTGCGACCTGGGGCTACGCGATCGCCCAGCACCAGCCGATGGTCGTCCCCGCATACGCGCTGATCGCGGCGCCGGCGGCCGGTCTGGCGATCGGGATGATCGCCATCCCGCGGCAAAGGCGGCGCGGCTCAGTCCCACCGAAGCGTTGCGCGCAACTTAAGCCTGTCTGAGAGCGGCGTCCTTTTACGAAGAACTGACACGGCCCGGCCTAGGCTCGATGCATGTCGAAAGGGGCCTGGGCTCAAAGGCGTCGAACCTCGGGATCAGGCACTCCCCGCGCCCTCCCGAGCGTGTCGCTGTCGGTCAGCCCCCGATTGACTGCGACGAAGTGCGCCTCGTCGCTAGCGGGACCTTCCCGCACCTAGAGGATCCGGCGGCGGCTCGGGCCGCGACTCCCGTCCGCGCCGCTCGCCGGTCCTCAGCTTCGTGGTGGCCACGCGACCGAGGCCGGTGGTCCTTTCAGCCGCGGACGCGGGCGATCAGCGCCGCAATCCCGAACGCCGCGGCCGCCAGCCCGATGATCGCGCTGCTCGGCGGCAGCGACGGGATTGCATAGCCGAGCGCGAGACCGCCCCAGGTGGCACCGACGGCGATCAGACTTGACAGCACGATCCCGGCGTAGGGGTTCGTCGCGAGCTTGTGGGCGGCGCCGGCCGGCGCGCTCAGCAGGCCGAGGATCAGCAGCGCGCCGACCGCCTGGGTGCCCTCGGCGGTGACCACCGCCAGCACCGCCAGCAGCCCGGCCCCGAGGAGCCTGACCGGAACCCCTCGCGCCGCCGCCTGCGCCGAGTCGATCGTGCTGAGCAGCAATGGTCTCGCGCTCAATGCGACGGTTGCGGTCGCGATGAGCGCGATCACCGCGCTCAGGCGGGAGGCGCCGGCGCTCAGCGAGTAGATCGACCCGAACAGCGTGTTGGCGGTGGCGATCCCGGCGCCGCCCGAGGAGCTCGTCGCAAGCAGCGTGATCAGCAGGATGCCGATCCCCAGGATCCATGCGAACACGGTCCCGATCACGGCATCGTCCACGCGCCCGCGCCGGCCGAGCATCGCCATCGCTCCCGCCACCGCCAATGTCAGCGCGAACAACCCGACGCGCTCATCGAGGCCGAGCACCGCGGCCCCGATCGCCCCGACGAACGCGACGTGGCTGAGCGCGTCGCCGGCGAACAGCTGCGCGCGAGCAACGACGAACCAGCCGATGCAGCCGCCGGCGAGCGCGACGAAGGTGCCGGCGAGGTAGGCGTTGCGGACGAACTCGTGGGAGAACATCAGCTCCTCCTCGTCAGCGCCCAGCGGGTGGTCCGCACCAGCACATAGAGGCCGAAGGCGAACGTGGTCGTGTAGAAGCCGACCGGGTAGATCGAGAAGTACGCAATCCCGAGCCCGAGCCAGACGACCAGCAGCGCGAATGCGACGCTCAGGGCCAGGCCGGCGAGCGGCCGCGGAGTCACCAGCTGGGCTGCGGCCGGCGGCGCCACGAGGACCGCGAACACGAGCAGCGCGCCGGTGATCTGGCTCGTCGCGGCGACCGCGAGCCCGAGCATCAGCAGGAATGCCGCGTCGAGGATCCCCACCGGCACGCCGCTTGCGTGCGCGACGTCGCGGTCGACCGTCGCAAACAGCAGCGGCCGGGCCCCGAACCCCAGCACCGCCAGAGTGGCCACAGCGACGGCCAGCAGCTCGAGCACCTGGCCTTCGGTGACGCCGAGGAACGTCCCGAACAGGAGCGATTCGGTGCCGGAGAGGATCGCGTTGTTGAGCGACAAGAACAGGTAGCCGAGAGCGAGCCCGACCGTTTGCACGGTGCCGATCACCGCCGTCTCGGCGCCGAATCCTCGAGTCGCCGGGCGGCCTTGGCGTCCCATCGCGAGCGCCGCCGCGCCGCAGGCGAGGTAATAGCCGAGCGAGGTCGGCAGCCCGGTCAGCGCGGCGCCGGCCGCACCGGGGAAGGCCATCACCGACAGCGTGTGCCCCGCGAAGCTCTGCCGGCGCAGGACCATGTACCAGCCAACCGACGCGGCCAGGACGGCGACGATCGTCCCCGCCTCCAGCGCGTGGACCATGAACGGGAAGCTCAGCAGCTCGCGGACGTCGAAGAGCAGGTCCAGCGAGAGCTGTGGGTTGGCGCTGGCGGGCCCCACCGCCTAGCGTGCCTCAGCCGTCATGGCGATGGCCGTGGTGATGAGGGGCCTCGGGCAGGCCGACGACGACGAGTCGCCCGTCACTGGTGCGCAGCACCTCGATCGGTGCCCCGTAGAGGCTCGTCAGTTTGGGCGCCGTGATCACCTCCTCGACCGTCCCCGCAAGGGCCCGCCCGCCGGCCAGATAGATCACTCGGTCGAGGTAGCCCAGCAGCGGGTTGACGTCGTGGGCGACGAGCAGCACCGAGACGCGCTCGCTGGTGCAGATCCGCCTGATCAGGGCGGCCGTCGAGATCTGGTTGGGAAGGTCGAGGCTGTCGAGCGGCTCGTCGAGGATCAGCAGCCGCGGGTTGCCGACCAGCGCCTGGGCGATCAGCAGCCGCTGCTGCTCGCCGCCGGACAGCTCCCCGATCGGACGCCGCGCGTAGTTGCTCGCGCCGACGAGTGAGATCACCTCGTCGATGCGGGCGCGCTCGCCACGCCGGCGTGCTCGGGCAGCGCCAGACATCGGGATCGGCAGCCCCCATCGAGCCCCGTCGACGCCCAGGCGCACCAGATCGATGCCGCGCAGGCGCGTGGTCTGGTCAAAGCCTCGGCGCTGCGGCAGGTAGCCGATCCGCGGGCGGCCCTGAGCCGGGGTGCCGCCGAGCACGCTGATGCTGCCCGCCTCGAGCGCCACCAGGCCGAGCATCGTCCTCATCAACGTCGACTTGCCGGCGCCATTGGGGCCGAGCACGGCGAGGAACTCGTTGGCGCCGACGGTCAGGTCCACGCCGGCGAAGATCGTCCTGCCGCCGAGCCGGACGCTCGCGTCGACGAGCTCCACGGCTGGCCTCGCGTCGCCCAGCGGACCGCCGAACGGCGATCGCTGCGTCGCTGCGCTCATCGGCCCGTGGCCCGGTGCAGTGCCCGCTCGATCCCTCGCAGCTGGGCGACCTGCCACTGCTGAAAGCTCGCGCGCGCCGGCGACAGCGTCTCGGTGATCGTCGCGATCGGGATGTGCCGCGCCTGCGCGAGCGCGTTGAGGTGCCCGATCGCCGGGGTGGCGTTCTGCGAGTTATAGATCCAGACCTTGACCTCGTGGTCTTGAAGCTGGCGCTGCGTCGTGAGCGTGTCCTGTGCGGTGACTTCGGTCCCCTCGCTGATCGCCTTCATGAAGCTGTAGGGGGTGGTCAGCTTCAGCCCGAGCGCGGGCGCTTGCAGCGCAAAGATGCTCTCCGACGCTCCGACCGCGACGCCGGCGTACCGGCGCCTGATCTCATTGATCAGCCGGTGATACGCCGCCAATCCGGCGTTCTCGAACGCCCTGCGTCGCTGGTCGTAGTAGGCGCTGTGCGTGGGGTCGAGCTTCTTGAGGTCGGCGGTGATTGCGTTGGCCACCGCATCGACGTCCCCGGGGCTGTACCAGCGGTGGGGGTTGTCGCCCTCCCGCAGCCCCAGAAGGTCGCCGACGGTGAGGACCAGCCGCCCCGACGTGGGGTTGGCCGCGATCAGCTTCGACGCCCACGGGTCGTATCCGATTCCGTTGACGATCGCCAGCTGCGCGGTCGCGAGCGCACGGGCGTCGCCCGCCGCCGGCTCGTATGAGTGAGGATCCTCGGAAGGATTGGTGATGATGCTCTGCGCGCTTGCCTTGCTGCCGCCCAGCTGGCTCGCGATGCTGCCCCAGAAGTTCTCGGCGGCGACGATCCGGATCGCGCCGGAGTCGCCGGTGGCGGGCGAGCCGCAGCCGCCGGTGACGATCGCCACCAGGGCGAGGAGGAGAGCGGCGACGGCAAGCCGTGATCGGCTCACGCGTGCAGCGGCGGATGAAATCGAGCGTCGCATCATGAAGCCGAACCCTAGCAAAGGTGGGATTGAGTCTCATTCCCGTTGCGACCGCTTTCCCGCTAGCCTTGGTGGGCGATGGCACAGACAGACTGGAGCGAGCACGTTCATGCCGTGCTGTTGCAGGAGGGACTGAAGCGCGGTGGCGCCCGCGAGCGCGTGATCGAGCTGCTGGCCGGCCAGTCGTGCGCGTTGAGCGCGGTGGAGATCGAGGAGTCGCTGCGGGCCAAGGGGCGTCCGACGGGCCGGGCCAGCATCTACCGCGTCCTCGAGCTGCTCGTCGACCGCGGGCTCGTCGAGCGCCTGGCGGTCGGCGACGGGCAGGCTCGTTTTGAGGCGATCGACCCGAGCGGCGAGCATCACCATCACCTGGTCTGCGATCAATGCGGGCGACTCGTCGCGTTCGACGACCCCGGGCTCGAGCGCGCGATCGGCCGCCTGTCAGACCGGCTCGGCGTCAGGGTCGAGAGCCACGACGTGCTGCTGCGCGGCGCCTGCGAGCGCTGCGAGTGACGGGCCTACCATCTGTCGACGTGAGGTCGGGCCTACCACGTGTCGACGTGAGGTCGGGCCTACCACGTGTCGACGTGAGCTCGGTGCTTGCCGGGGCTCGTCCACCACACGCCTGAGCCCTCTCGCACCAGCGTCGCGATCCAGCGGCGGCTGTCTGCAGGGTCGATCACGTCGTCGATCTCCCCGTATGCCGCCATGTTGATGCCCTCGCCGCGCTCGTACGCGGCGGCCACGGCGGCGTCGAACGCGCGCTCCCGCTCGCCGGCATCCGGGATCGCCTCGAGCTCCCGGCGCATCCCGAGGCGCACGGCTCCCTCCAGGCCCATCCCACCGAATTCCGAGGTCGGCCAGCCGACGCAGAACAGCGGCGCCTTGAAGCCGCCGCCGGCCATTGCCTGGGCGCCGAGGCCGTAACCCTTTCGCAGCACGATCGTTCCGATGGGGACCTTCAGGTTCGCGCCGGTGACGAACATCCGCGCGAAGTGGCGGACGGTTGCGGTCCGCTCGGCCGCGGGGCCGACCATGAACCCGGGGGTGTCGCAGAGGAACAGGATCGGCAGCTCGAAGGCGTCGCACAGCTGCATGAAGCGCGACGCCTTGTCGGCGCCGTGGGCGTCGATCGCACCGCCGAGATGGGAGGGGTCGTTGGCGATCACGCCGAGCGACTTGCCTTCGAGGCGGGCGAGCGCGGTCACCATCCCCAGCCCGAATCCCCGGCGGAGCTCGAGCACGTCGTCGAGCAGGGCGTCGATCACGGCGCGCACGTCGTAGATCCGCTTGCGATTGGTGGGGATCAGGTGGCGGAGCGGACGCTGGTCCTTGACGGCTTCGGGCTCGGTCGGCCCCCGCAGGTAGGACAGGTAGCGCTTGGCGGCCGCGACCGCTTCGGCGTCGTCGCCCACCCGCAGGTCGACCACGCCGTTTGAGTACTGGACGTCGATCGGTCCGATTGCTTCGGGCTCGTGCACGCCGAGCCCCCCGCCCTCGATCATCGCCGGGCCGCCCATGCCGATGCTCGAGTCCTCCGTCGCGATCACCACGTCGCAGCACCCCAGCAGCGCGGCATTGCCGGCGAAGCAGTAGCCCGAGGCGATCCCGATCAGCGGCACCAGACCGCTGAGCCGGGCGAACAGGTTGAAGGCGCGACAGTCGAGGCCGGCGACCATCGGCCAGTCGACGTCCCCGGGGCGCCCGCCGCCGCCCTCGGCGAACAGGACCACCGGCAGCCGGCGGCGCTCCGCGAGCTCGAACAGACGGTCCTTCTTGAGGTGGTTGCGCATGCCCTGGGTGCCCGCCAGCACCGTGTAGTCGTAGGACATGACGACCGCGGGCCGCGCGGCGATCTCCCCGACTCCCGCCACGAGCCCGTCCGCCGGCGTCCGCTCGATCAGCTCCTGCTTGGAGCGCCGCCGTTCCTGCGCGGCGAAGATCAGGGGCCCATACTCCACGAACGTTCCCTCGTCGACGAGATCGTCGAGGTTCTCGCGGGCGGTGCGATGCCCCCGTTGGTGGCGCTTGGCGACGGCGTCGGGTCGCGCCGCGTCGAGCCCGATCCGGTGGCGCTCGCGGACCGCCGCGAGGTCCTCGCGCGGCTCGTCGAGATCGGCCGGCGGCTGGTCTCGCCCGGCGCCGTCGGCCGCCCCGTCGCGGGCCTCGAGCGTCGCCAGCAGCTGTCCCTCCTTCACGGTCTCGCCGATGCTCACGTCGATCCGGCGGACGACGCCGCCGTCCTGTGCGATGACCTCGTGCTCCATCTTCATCGCCTCGAGCACGATCAGCGCGGCCCCCGGGGCCACCTGCTCGTTGGGCTGGTGGGCGACGGCGATCACGGTCGCGGCGAACGGCGCGACCACCTCGAGTTCGCGGCCTGACATGGCTGAGATGATGTCGTAACCGGCGCCGCGGGTGGCGGCGCGGGGACGCGCCGAGCATCGCGCGGGGACGCTATACGAAATACTTCGTGGCGATGACGGCGCCGGAGGTTCTCTGGACACCCTCCCCCGAGCGCGCGCAGCGCGCGACGATCACGCGGTATCAGGCCTGGCTTGCCCAGACGCGAGGCGTCCGGACCGAGCGCTACGAGGAGCTATGGCGGTGGTCGGTGGAGAACATCGAGGAGTTCTGGTCCTCGATCGCGGAGTTCTTCGACGTGCGCTTCCAGGAGCAGCCCGGGAGCGTGCTCGGCAGCCGCGAGATGCCCGGGACGCGGTGGTTTCCAGGCGCCGTCGTCAGCTACGCCGAGCACATGTTCCGCGACAAGGACGACGATGCGATCGCGCTGCAGCACGCGTCCGAGCTGCGGCAACTGGACCAATGGACGTGGGGCGAGCTGCGCCGGCAGACCGCGGCGATCGCCGGTGGGCTGCGTGCCTCGGGTGTGAAGCGCGGCGATCGGGTCGCGGCCTACATGCCGAACATCCCCGAGACCGTCGCGGCGCTGCTCGCCTGCGCATCGATCGGCGCGGTCTGGTCCTCGGCCGCACCGGAGTTCGGGGCGCGGAGCGTGATCGACCGTTTCGCGCAGATCGAGCCGACGGTGCTGCTGGCGATCGACGGGTACCGCTACGGCGGCCGGGAGTTTGATCGCCGCGGGGCGGTCTCGGAGATCGCCGGCGCGATCCCCTCGCTGAAGCGCGTGGTCACGCTCGGCTACCTGGACGGCTCGGGGTGGGAGGACGGCTTCCTGGAGGAGGGAACGCTGGAGTTCGCGCCGCTGCCCTTCGAGCACCCGCTGTGGGTGCTGTACAGCTCGGGCACGACGGGGCTTCCCAAGGCGATCGTCCACAGCCAGGGCGGGATCCTGATCGAGCACCTCAAGAAGCTTCACCTGCACCTGGACGCGCAGGCCGGCGACCGCCTGTTCTGGTTCTCGACGACGGGCTGGATGATGTGGAACTTCCTGGTCGGCGCGCTGTTGACCGACGCATCAATCGTGCTCTTCGACGGCAATCCGGGATACCCGGACCTGGCGACGCTGTGGGAGCTGGCCGAGCGCTCGGGGATGACGTGCTTCGGGACGAGCGCGGCGTTCATCTCGGCGTGCATCAAGGCGGGTGTCGAACCTCGGGACGGACGCGAGCTGAGTGAGCTTGCGGCGGTGGGCTCAACCGGCTCACCGCTTACGGAGGAGGGGTTTCGGTGGATCTACGACCGGCTCGGGCGCGAGACGTGGCTGTTCTCGACCTCCGGCGGCACCGACATGTGCACCGCGTTTGTCGGGGGCGTCCCGACGCTGCCGGTGCATCTTGGCGAACTGCAGGCGCGCGCCCTGGGCGCTTGCATCGAGTCGTGGGATCCCGATGGGCGACCGCTGATGGACGAGGTCGGGGAGCTGGTGATCACCGAGCCGATGCCGTCGATGCCGATCTACCTGTGGGGAGACGAGGACGGCTCGAGGCTGCGTGAAAGCTACTTCGACACCTATCCCGGAGTCTGGCGACACGGCGACTGGATAAAGATCACGTCACGCGGAACGGCGGTGATCTACGGCCGCTCGGACTCGACGATCAACCGCGGCGGCGTGCGGATGGGGACGAGCGAGATCTACAGCGCGGTGCTGTCGGTGGACGAGGTCGTCGACGCGCTGGTGATCGACCTGCCGCGCGAGGGGACGGACGGCTGGATGCCGCTGTTCGTGGTGCTCAACGAGGGCGCCGAGCTCGACGATGCGCTGATCGACCGGATACGCCGGCGCGTGCGCGAGGACTGCTCTCCCCGGCACGTTCCCGACGAGGTCCGGCAAATCGCCGAGGTGCCGCGGACGTTGTCGGGCAAGGTGCTCGAGGTTCCGGTCAAGCGGATCTTGATGGGCACGCCGGCGGATCAGGCGGCGAGCCGCGAGTCGCTGGCGAACCCTGAAGCGCTCGACTACTTCATCCGCCTAGCTGCGGAATAACTGCAACATCCGGGGCGAAAGGGGCGAAAGCTTTGTCCTGGACGCTCATTGATGAATATGTGCTGCCATACGGCAAAGATTCATCAGCATCGCGGTGTCCGGGTCGGTTGAGAAGGCGATCGCGGCGCTTGCGGGGAGGCAGCGCGGATACGTGACCCGCCGGCAGCTGCTGGACATCGGGCTCAGCTCCGGGGCGATCCGCCACCGCTACAACAAGGGGAGCCTGATCCCGGTGCACACCGGCGTCTACGCCGTCGGACGCCTTCCGATCAGAGGCGGGGACCGTGCATTCGCGGCGGTGCTCGCGTGCGGACACGGCGCCGTCCTCAGCCATGGGAGCGCCGCCTGCCTGTGGGGCCTGGACAAGCGCTGGCCGACGCCGTTCGAGGTGATCGTCAAGACCGCCCGGCGCCGGCCGGGCATCCGCACCCATCGCGTCATCCTGGGCCGGCGCGACGTCCGCAGCCGTGAAGGCATCCGCGTGACCAGCCCCGCGCGGACGATCTTCGACATCGCCCCGCGTCTCACCGACCGCAAGGTCAAACGGGCCGTGAACGACCTGCGGCTCGCCGAAGAGCTGCGAATGGCAGATCTGGCGGAGCTGCTGACACGGCTGCCGAAGCATCCGGGGGCGTCCCGCCTCCGGCCGCTGGTCAAAACGCCCCGCGGGCCCACGCGCTCGGAGCTCGAGGATGCCTTCGGTGACCTCAGCGCCCGCTTCGGGCTGCCCCGGGCGGAGGTCAACGCGAGAGCGGCGGGATACGAGATGGACGTGCTGTTTCGTGCGGAGCGTGTGATCGTCGAACTCGACGGATGGGACTTCCACCGGACCCGTGAGGCATTCGAGAGCGACCGCGACCGCGACGCCGAGACACTTGCTGCGGGCTTTGAGACCGTCCGGATCACGTGGGAGCGCCTCAAGAGCACCCCTCGGAAGGAAGCCGCCCGCCTGCACGCGATCCTGGCGGCCCGTCGGGGATGAGGCACCTGACTGCCGGCGCCCATGGATCGGCGGCGCCCATGGACCGCCGGCCCATGGATCGCCGGCGCCCATGGATCGCCGGGACGCAGGACCACCGGTGCCCCGCCACAACTCTTACGCTTCTCTCAAGTTGGGTTGCCACGATGCCGGCCACGGGCGCCTGGTCGCACGTGAGGCGCCCGGCCAACTACAACGCCCGGCCAACTACAAGGAGGTAACAGCAATTCCGTCCAGGCTCAAAAGCAAGCTCGCGATCGGGACGGTCGCTTTGGCCGCGGTCGCATCCGCCGGCGGCGCGTACGCCGCCACCCAGCAGCCCACAACCAACGCCCGGCAGGCGTACCTCGGCGACGTCGCCAAGCGGCTGAACGTCACGCCGGCGCAGCTGAGCTCCGCCCTGAAGGGCGCGGCGCTCGACCAGCTCGCGGCCGCCGTCAAGGCGGGCAAGCTCACGCAGGCCCAGGCGGACGCGCTCAAACGGGCCATCCAGAACCGAGGTGGCGCCCCGTTCCTCGGCTTCGGCGCGCACAAGCTGGGTGCTCACCGATTCTTCGGCGGGGGCTTCGAAGCCCACCCGCTGGCGGCCGCCGCAAAGTACCTGGGCCTGACCGACGCCCAGCTTCTCAAGCAGCTCGCCGGCGGCAAGTCGCTCGCCCAGATCGCCCAGGCCCAGGGCAAGTCGACGTCGGGACTCGAGCAGGCGCTGACCGCTGCCTTGAAACAACGCCTCGACAAGGCCGTCGCCAACAAGCGCATCACCGCGGCCCAGGAGCAGAAGCTGCTGAGCCGGCTGTCGAGCCGGATCGGCGATCTGATCAACCGGACGCTGCCGAAGGACCTCGGCCCTGGCCACGGCGCCTTCGGGTATCGCTTCCACGGTGGGTCCGGCCAGTCGGGAAGCTTCGTGCCGCCGGGACGCGGCCCGGCAGCGCTCCCGGGTGCGCCCGCACCCGGCGGACCGGTGGCCTGACGCGTTCACGGCTCGCATCAGCGCGGCCCCGGCCCTGGGCCGCGCTGGCGCGGCCACGAGTCGCATCACGGCGGCCCGGGCCCCCAAACTTATGCCGCTCTCATGGAGCTCTCACCGGTTTCTGATGGATGCGTGCTGTACTCGGGGAAAGCTAGGACAACGATATTCACGTCCATCAGGGAGTAATCGAACATGAGTCGCTTCAGCCGTCTGGTTCCAATCATCGGAGGAGCCATTGCCGGTGGGGTCATCGCCCTGGTCGTGGCCGGTGGCAGCAGCGGCACCCACACGGTGACGACGACGATCGCGCAGCCGACGAGCTCGTCCGCGGTCCCAACCTCGCTCAGCACCTCGCGAGGCCTCAGCATCAACCAGATCTATCGCAACGCCAGCCCCGGCGTCGTTGACATCACCGTCACCACCAGCCAGGCCGGTGCTCCTGGGTTCTTCGGCGGCGGCAGCCAGCAACCGCAGGCGACCGGCGAGGGCGCCGGTGTCGTCTACGACACCAACGGCAACATCCTCACCGACGAGCACGTGGCGGCCAACGCGAGCAGCGTGAAGGTCCACTTCCAGGACGGGCGCACGGCCTCGGCCAAGGTCGTCGGCACCGATCCCTCGACCGACGTCGCGGTGATCCACGTAGACGTGCCCGCCTCGGAGCTGCACCCGATCGCGTTCGCCGACTCGTCCTCGGCTCAGGTCGGCGACCCGGTGGTCGCGATCGGCAGCCCGTTCAGCCTTCCCGAGACGACCACGTCGGGGATCGTGAGCGCCGTCGCGCGCAGCATCACCGCGCCGAACAACTTCACGATCACCGGCGCGATCCAGACCGACGCGGCGATCAATCCCGGTAACTCGGGCGGTCCGCTGCTGGACGCCAACGGCCACGTCCTCGGCCTCAACGACCAGATCCAGACCAACTCGGGCTCGAGCGCCGGCGTCGGCTTCGCGATTCCGTCCAACACGGTTGCCCGGATCGCGAACGACATCATCGCCGGCCACCCGGTCAAGCACGCCTACGTCGGCGTCGAGCTCAACGGAAACTCGACCAGCGGCGCCCAGATCACGTCGGTGCAGCCTTCATCCCCCGGCTCGGCCGCCGGGCTTCAGGCCAACGACGTGATCACCGCCGTCAACAGCAAGGCGATCAGCTCGACGCAGGGCTTCATCGAGACAGTCGACAACTACGCCCCCGGCAACACGATCACGCTGACGATCAAGCGCGCCGGACAGACGCACAACATCAAGCTCAAGCTCGGGACGCGGCCTCACTCCGCTTCCTCCACCGGCGGCTGATCTCCCGCCGGCGGCTTATCTCCCGGCCGCCGGCGGCTGATCACCGCCTCCCGCTCCCTGGCCTCAGGCCGTCAGGCGCGTTTTACGCCCTGGCGGCCTGAGCACGTTTACGCCGGTCCAGCCCTGCCCTACCGAGCTAAGTCGGCACCGTGGCCGCTTGCGCGAACGCCCGCTCCATCAGCTCCCGATGCACGGAGCGAGTCGCGCCATCGCGCCTGGTCCACTGCCCGTCGGGGCCGAGCATCCACGCAAACGTGTCGTCCGCGAGGCAGCGCTCAAGGGTGTCATCGAGCTCGGCGCGAAGCTCGGCGCCCTCGACCGGCGTCAACAGCTCGACGCGGGTGTCGAGGTTGCGCGGCATCAGGTCGGCGGAGCCGATGTAGTAGCTGCTCTCATCGCCGTAGTGGAACGTGTAGATCCGTGAGTGCTCGAGGAACCGACCCACCACCGAGACGACGCTGATCGTCTCGCTCACGCCAGGCACTCCGGGCAGCAGGCAGCAGATCCCGCGCACGTTGATGTCGATCGGGACCCCCGCCTGCGAGGCGCGGTAGAGAGCCTGGATGCAGCGCTGGTCGACGAGCGAGTTCATCTTCATCACGATCCGAGCCGGCTTGCCCTCCAGGTGCGCGGCGGCGGTGCGCTCGATCTCCTCGATCAACGGCCCGCGCATCGAGCCGGGCGCGACCAGCACCTTGCGCTGGCGCTCGGGATGCGAGTAGCCGGTCAGCGTGTTGAACAGGTTCGCGACCTCCTGGCCAAGCTCGCGATCGGTCGTGAACAGCCCGAAGTCTTCGTACAGCCTGGCGTTCTTGGCATGGAAGTTGCCGGTCCCGACCATCACGTAGTGGCGCACGCCGCCGCGCTCCCGGCGGACCACCAGGATCGCCTTGGCGTGTGTCTTCAGCCCCGGGATGCCGTGCACGACGTGCGCTCCGACCTCTTCCAGCGCTCGCGACCAGCGGATGTTCGGACGCTCGTCGAAGCGGGCCTTGAGCTCGACCAGGCAGACGGCCTGCTTGCCCTTCTCGGCGGCCTCGATCAGCGACGGGACCAGCGCCGAGTCGTCCGAGGTCCGGTAGACGGTCATCTTGATCGCGAGCACGTCGGGGTCGTCGACGGCCTGCTGGACGAAACGCTCGATGCTGCTGGAGAACGCGTGGTAGGGGTAGTGGACCAGGACGTCCGCCGCGCGCATCGCCGCAAACACGTCGGGCTGCTCGTCGGCGTCTCCCGGGCCTGACGCGAACGCCGGATGGGTCAGCGGCGTCCAGGGCGGCTGACGCAGGTCCTGGTGTCCGTCGATGCCGGCGATCTGCCAGAGGTCGCTCAGATCGAGCAGGCCCTTGACGTCGTAGACCTGGTGCTCGGTGACGCGTAGCCAGTCGATCAGATGCGATCTCAGCGCCGGGTCCATCGAGGCGCCGACCTCTAACCGCACCACCTCGCCGAAGCGACGGCGGCGCAGCTCCGCCTCCACTGCCTGGAGCAGGTCGTCGGCTTCATCGGAGACCTCGAAGTCCGCATCGCGGGTGACGCGGAAGAGGTCGTAGCTGACGATCTCGACTCCCGGAAACAGGGCGTCGAGGTTGGCCGCGATGATGTCCTCGAGCGGAACGAACGTGTCCTTGGAGATCTCGAAGAACCGGGGCAGGACCTCCTTTGGCACCTTCACGCGCGCGAACACCTCGGAGTCGAGCTCGGGATCGTGGAGGCGGACGATCAGGCTCAGGGACAGGTTCGAGATGTAGGGGAACGGGCGTCCCGGTCCGATCGCCAGCGGCGTGAGGACCGGGAAGATCTCCTCGCGGAACAGCCGCTGGAGCAGGCCCTCGGGATCCTCGACTTCCTCGCAGCCGAGGATCCGAATGCCGTGCTCGGCGAGCTCGGGCCGGACCCGCTCGGAGAACTCCCGCGCGTGGCGGCGATCCTGGCCCCGGATCGTCTCGGAGATCTGGTCGAGCATCTGGGTCGGCGAGAGTCCATCCGGTCCGCGGGCATCGATGCGCGCGTCGACCTGGTCGTGAACGCCGGCGACGCGGATCATGAAGAACTCGTCGAGGTTGGTGACGAAGATCGCCAGGAACTTGCAGCGCTCGATCAACGGCAGCGACTGGTCCTCCGCCAACTGCAGGACGCGGTCGTTGAAATCAAGCCAGGAGAGCTCGCGGTTGACGTAGAGCGCCGGATCGGTCAGCTCGCCGGGTGCGCCGACGCGGACGTCGGCGAGCTGCACCGCCGGCGCCGCGGACACGACGGTCACCCGACCGCTTTCAGGCGCCGCGTCGCTCACGCCACCGGGACATCCACGGCCGCGATCGCGGCCAGTTCGGAGGGGCGCAGCAACGACATCAGCTCGCCCTTGGAGACCGCCGCAAGGCCGCCCTTGCGCATCCGCGCCTGAGTGCCGGTGAGGTCGTGAAGCAGGATCGAGAAGCAGGGATCGTGGCCGACGAGCAGCACGTCACCGAGACCGACGGTCAGATCGCGGACGTCGAACGGCTCACCCGACAGAGCGGGCTCGGCCGTGACCTCGACCCCGAGCGGCTCACAGGCGCGCTGCGCGGTCTGCAACGCCCGCAGCTTCGGACTGCTCATGCACACGTCGATGTTGGTGCCGAGCCGGGCCAGCGCCCTCCCCGCGGCCTCCGCTTGCGCCGCTCCGCGCTCGGTCAGCGGGCGTCCGTCGTCCGGGCCGCCGTCGACCGCTTCGGCATGTCGCAGCAACCAGAGCATGGACTAAATCCTACGCGCCTCCGCCTGGGCTGGCGATCCCGGTGGGCGGCTACCCGATCAACAGCCGCCGGCCGAACACGCGCTGGAACGCTTCATCGTCGCCGTAGCGCTCCACGCTCCAGCGCGGCAGCGTGAGATCGCCCGCGGCGTCGAGGTGCAGATCGACGCCGTCGCCGTTGCCTCGCAGCTGCGCTTCGCTTACGGACTGATCGCGCCCGCGTTCGAGGTGCTCCGCGAGCCGGAGGATCACCGCGCAGCGTTCGAGCAGGTCCTCGTCGCCCTTGCGGGCGAGCGGGCCCAGCTCGCCCAGCTTCGGGACGCCCTTGCGGTGATAGCGGCTGATCTGGGCGATCAACGCGCGTTCGCGCGGGTCAAAGCCGGGCAGCTCGGCGCTGATGATCAGATAGTAGGAGTGCTTGTGATGATCGTCGTAGGAGATCGTCATCCCGACGTCGTGGAGCATCGAGGCGGCCCACAGGAGCTCGCGTTCTCCGGGTTGAGGCTCGAACA
This sequence comes from uncultured Solirubrobacterales bacterium, assembly GCA_963723675.1. Taxonomy (GTDB): domain Bacteria; phylum Actinomycetota; class Thermoleophilia; order Solirubrobacterales; family Solirubrobacteraceae; genus Palsa-465. Next base: position 53,726 of record CAVRRW010000008.1, read on the forward strand.
GGCCGCCCGCGACGAGCGAGTCGAACATCTGCAGCGCGAGCAGCGCGACGTGCTCGACATGTGGTAAGTCCGACTCATACTGGACGGCAAGGTTGCGGACCGCAGCCTCCCGCACATCCGGCAGCAGGGGCGCATCATCGGCCAGCAGTTCCCGCGCGAAGAACACGCCGTCCCGGAGGCTGGCCTCGGTGACCTCGATGCCCTCGAAACTGCCCAGCTCGATCACGGTCTCGATCGTCAGCGCGGCCGCGAGGATGATGTCCCCCCGCCCCGGCTTGACGCCGGGCACGCTCCGGCGCGCGGACACCGGCAGCGCCGCGAGCCTCGCGGCGAGGTCGCTGAGCATCTCGCGCGTCAGCATGAACCCCTGGACGCCGATGTCGATCTGGCCGGCGGCGTGCTGGGTGGCCGTCGCCAGGTTGCGCACCGCGCCGCCGATTCCGACCAGGCGATCGCCGGAGCGGTCGAGCCAGGAGACACCCGCGAGCGACTCGCGGACGTGGGTGCGGACCCGCTGCAGCTCCTTCTTCTTGGCCGGACCGTGGCCCGGAAGAAAACGCTCGGTGAGCCTGACCGCCCCCAATTGGAACGAGCACAGCTCCAGCGCGCGGCGCGCCGCAACTCGGACCAGCTGCATGCTGCCGCCGCCCAGCTCGAGCACCGCGCCATCGGTGATCGTCGACGTGTTCACGGCAGCGACATAGCCGAGACGGGCCTCCTCCTCGGAGGAGAGAACCTCGATCTGCAGCCCGGTGGCGTCCTGCGCCGTGCGGACGAACTCCTCGCCGTTGTCGGCGTCGCGAATCGCGCTGGTGGCGACGACGTGCACGTCCTGGGGCTCGATCGCGGTTGCCACGCAGAAGCGCTGGAACACCGCCAGCGTCTCCAGGCCACGGTGCATCGCTTCGTCTGAGAGGCGGCCGGTGGCGCCGAGGCCGGCCCCGATCCGCACCGTCTCGTAGATCTCATCGGTCCGCTTCCACCAGGTCTGTGGCACGTAGGTGAATACCACCAGGCGCCACGAGTTCGACCCGAGATCGACCACGGCGACGCGGCGATTCCCCCCGCCGCCGCCCCCGGAGGCCCTGGTCGATCGCCAGCTCACGGTTCAAATCATGCGTCGCGTGCCGGACGCGTTGCCGGGCGGTCAAAAACGGGGGCTGCCTGAACCTCTCGGAAAGGCGGTACGGCTGAAGCTCACCTGTCCACCTCGGCGCCGAGTACCGTTCGGTGTGATGGTCACGACCGCGCCTCAGCGCACAGCGGATTCGACCGCGCCGCAGCGCACGGCGGATTCGCAGGGCGGGCTGCCCGGCCGGCGTGTGCTCGTGCTGCTCGAACCAGGTATGCCGGGCGCGGCTGCGGTGCGCCTAGCGCGAAATCTTGCCGAGCACGAGGGGGCGATGCTGACCATAGTCAGCGTCGCCCCTCAGGCCGCGGCGGGAGCGCGCTGTGGCTGCTCACCCGACGCTTACAACGGCGCCGTCAGGGACGCGGTCGCGCAAGAGCTCGAGGAGGCGCGCGTGCGGTTGGGTGAAGTCGGCAGGCGCTCGCGGTTTGCGCTGCTGGTGGAGGGCAAGGACCTCTCGCTCGCGGATTGGAGCGCGCTGATGAGCTTTGACCTGGCCCTGTTGCCGGCGCGCCGCCGCCCGTTGCGTTCGCTCAGCCACCCCGCTGCCGCCGCGCTGCGGCGAGCCGGCGCGGAGGTTTGGATCGTCGACCGCCGGGGCCGGCGGTCACCACTCGCCTGAGCCGCGCGAACCGCGCTTGCGACCTTCCACGGCGCCGGCGGAGACAGCACGGCGCCGGCGCTGCCGGATCCGGATTGCGGATCCGATCGCGGCTCCTAGCGGAATCGCGCTGACGTACCACTGACTGAGCAGCAGCGCCACGGCGATCGCGAGCATCGCCAGCCAGATCGCGGGCCTGTAGTCACGCCAGTCGCCGGTCACGGGTGCACCGAGGTCTCCGGACTGCGCATCAGCGCAACCTAACCGACTTCGCCGACGCGACCGTCGCCGGGGCAGCGGCACGGTCCGTCATCGCACCGATACCGCCGGGTCGGCGGCGACGCGCTTCTGGACCGACGCCACTGCCCGAAACGCCTCCTTGAGGTGGCTTCGCGTGAGCGGACTGAGCGCTTCCGGATCGACATAGTCGTGGGGCTCCTCGCCGGCGCGAAGCTGCATCACCTGATGTTCGAGCCGCACGGCCGCGATCAGCTCGAACGCCTCCTCGAGCGTGTGCGCGTCTGCCGCCGACAGGGTGCCGGCGCCGCCCGCGGCACGCAGCCGCTCGATCGTCGAGGCACTGGTCACGCCGGCCGTCATCCCGGCCCAGCGGGCCAGGTCGACGATCGGGATAGTGCCGCCGTGCTTGAGGTCAAGGCGGCCTCGATGCTCGCCGGTGTGCTCGACCACCAGACCGCGAAGAAAGCCGGTCGGAGGGCGATAGGAGAGCGCAAAGCGCGCCAGCATCCGCAGCAGCATCGGGTTCTGCTCCGCCAGTCGGAAGGTATCCGCCACCGGGGTGCCGGTATGAACGCCCCACACCGGACGGCTGTCGACCAGCACCGACGCCAGGATCAGGGCCTTCTCCTGCGCCGGATCGTCGATCCAGCTGCGCACCGCGCGCTGCCAGGACTCAACCGCACGGACGAACGACGGGTTCGAGGCCGTCGCACCGTGTGGGTCGGGGCGTAGGCCGGAGTCTTCGAGCCCGGCGACCACCTTGGTCGCCAGCGCTTGCAGGCCGGGTCGGACGGCCGCTTCGCCGGCGCTCGCCGCTTCGCCGGCGCTCGCCGCTTCGCCGGTGCTCGCCGCTTCGCCGGTGGTCGCCGCTTCGCCGGCGGCGCCAAACCACACGATTGCGCTATCGACATCCGAGGTCGGCGTGGCCTCGCGACGCGCCTGACTTCCGAGCGCCAGCCAGGCGAACGGCGCGGCCGGCTTTCCGGCCTGGGCGACCGCGAGCTCGAGCAGGCGCCGGGTCAGCGCGTCGACGACGATCGAGTAGACGGCCATGACGTTGGTTGCCGCGACGCGTGCGTCGTACATCGCGATCACGGTCGGGCGAAGCTCGCGTGCGGCGCCGACCAGCTCGTCAACGGTGTCGGCTCCGGCGATTCTCTGTCGCAGGAAGAACGATGAGCGCGTGTGTGCCGCGACCAGGTCGAGGTCCTCGATGACGCCGAGGATCTTGCCGGTCGCCGAGACGACCGGGAAGTGACGAAAGCCGCGGTCGAGCATCTCGAGCAGGACGTCGCCGGCAAGCCGATCCGGCCGGCAGGTGTACGCCGGCGCCGACATCGCGGCCGAGGCCGGCGCATCGCCGGTCAGTCCCGACGCCACCACGCGCTTGCGCAGGTCGCGGTCGGTGATGATCCCGAGCGCGCCGCCGCCGAGATCGACGACCGCGCAGGTCGCCCGCTCGCTGGTCATGCCGCGGGCCACCTCGCGGATCGGCGTCTCCGGGCCGCACGCGCACAGAGCCGAGCGGATCAGCGCGCCGACCGGCCGCTGAGCGGGATCGCGCGGGACCTCGCGCTCTGCCGCCGCGAGCTCGGAGCGCTCGAGCAGCGAGCGTGCCACGAACCGCAATCCCGCCGGGTCCGCCAACAGCCGGCGCGCGACCTCCGCTTCGATCCGGTAGCAGGTCGTGTCCTGGGCGGCTCGAGCCTCGAACCCCGTGGGCAGCCCAGAGAGCATCGAGGCGTGACCGAACAGCTCACCCTCGCCGAGGAGGTCGAGCACTCGGCCATCGTGCACGAGCTCGATCGCGCCGCGGCGGACGATGCGCAGGTGCTCGACCGGCTCGGATCCCTGGGAGATGATCGTCGCCCCGGCGGGATGCGACTCGACGTGCATCGCCTCCGTCAAGAGCTGCAGCTTTTCCGCGCCGAGCGCGTCGAACGGCGGGTGGGCAAGCAGGAAGCGGGTGACCTCGGCCCGCTCGTCGTGTTCGTCGTTCAAGCCGTCGCCGGCGGGGCGACGACTGCCTCCACGCCCTCCCGGGCGTCCTCCTTGAGCATGTCTGAGCACTTCTCGCCGATCATCATCGTCGTGATGCACGGATTGATCGCGGGCAGGAACGGAAGAATGGATCCGTCCGCCACGCGCAGGGCGCGCACGCCGCGCACCCTCAGGCGCGGGTCGACGACCGCGAGCGGATCGGAATCGGGTCCCATGTGCGCGCTGCATGCGGGGTGATAGACGGTGTTGTGCGTCTTGTGCATGTAGTCGATCAGCTCGTCGTCGGTCTGTGCGTCGGGACCGGGAGCGAGCTCGGCTCCGGCCCACTCGGCCATCGCCGGCTGCGAGACGATCTTCCGGGCCAGGCGCATCCCGAACGCCATCACGCGCTCGTCGTGGCCATCGGGGTCGGTGAAGTAGCGAGGATCGACCCGCGCGCGGTCGCGGTAGTCGCGCGAGCGCAGTCGCACGGTTCCTCGGGACCGGCCCCGGCACACGTTCGGGGTCAGGCAGAACCCGTTCTCCGTCGTCGGGTAACCCCATCGGGCAGTGTTCATGTCAAACGGCACCGATCCGTAGTGCATCATCAGATCGGGGCGATCGAGGCCCTCCTCGGAGGTCGCGAACAAGCCGATCTCCCACCACTGGGTCGAATGGCGGATCATCGGCCGCTTGGCGTCCCACTGGACGATCCCCTCGACGTGATCGTCGAGGTTGGCGCCGACGCCGGGGGAGTCGACGATCGTCTCGATTCCGAACTCCTGCAGGTGGTCGCCCGGGCCGACCCCGGACAGCATCAGCAGCTTGGGCGTGTCGATCGCGCCGGCCCCGAGGATCACCTCGCGGCGCGCCGTCACCGTCGCCTGCGTGAGCAGGTCCGGGGTCAGGTACTCGACCGCCGTTGCGCGCTTGTCCTCGATCACCACGCGCTTGACCCAGCAGTGCGTGCGGATCTCGAGGTTCGGGCGGCTGTCGAGGATCGGATGCAGGTAGGCGTGCGATGAGGACATGCGGGTGTTGTCGGCCGCCGAGTTGATCTGAAACCAACCCGCGCCGTTGGTGACGGTGAAGCCGTCGTTGAAGCGGCTGGTGGGCAGTCCCGCGTGGGCGGCTGCCTCGAGGAGCGCGACCCCGCACTGGTCCTCCGGCGGGACCGTGCGGATGTTGACGGGGCCGTCGTGCCCGTGGTGATCGCCCGCACCGTCGTTGGTCTCCAGGCGCCTGATCAGCGGCCAGCACTCCGCCGAGCTCCAGCCCTCACAGCCCGTCGCCGCCCACTCGTCGAGATCTTCCTTCGGCGTCCAGAACGCGATGCAGGAGTTGTGCGACGAGCAGCCGCCGAGCACCTTCGCGCGCGCGTGGCGCAGGAAGCTGTTGCCCTTCTCCTGAGGCTCGACCAGGTAGTCCCAGTCATAACCCGAGTCGAGCAGGTACATCCAGTCCTCGAGCCGCAGTACGGCCGCGTCCCCGAGATCGGAGGGCCCCGCCTCGAGCAGGCAGACGGTCACCGACGGGTTCTCCGACAGCCTCGCCGCGACCACGCATCCGGCGGTGCCGCCGCCGGCGATCACATAGTCAAATTCGCCCGCGTCGATCATGGCGCGACGTCCCCGAGCACCGGCTCCGGGATCGACGGCACGTCGGCCCTGTGCTCGATGAGCACCTCACTGGGCTTCTTGGCCTGCACGGCGAAGTAGTAGATCGTGCCGAGGATCACCACCAGTCCGATGAACAGGAACGGGGCCCATTGCCAGTACCAGTGGGGGTGGCCGACCGCGTTGTAGATCGAGTTGCGCGGCCAGGCGATGTTGAGCGCCACGAGCGAACCGTAGGCCACGGCGGCGATGTTGACCGGGAGCCCCCAGCGCCCCAGCGAAAAGTAGGGGCCGTGATCGGGCCTCGGCCAGTCGCCGCGCAGGCGGCGCGCCAGCATCGGCACGGTCACCCCCAGGTAGGCGAGGTAGAACATGATGATCGCGATCGCGGTGATCACGTAGAACGCGCTCTGGTTGCCGACGTTGATCGCCAGCAGGACCAGCGTCAGGACCCCGGTCACCAGGGCCGGAACGATCGGCACCTTGCGGTGGCCCGAGACCCGCGCGACCCGGGAGCCGAATGGCAGCCGGTTGTCACGCGCCATCGAGAACAGCATCCGAATCGTGGCGGCCTGGACCGCCAAGCAGCAGACGAAGATCGCGAGCGCCGTGTCGGCGAGGAACACGTTCCCGGTCGTGTTGCCGAACGCCTGCTTGATCACGAACGGCAGGCCGAGGAGCCCAATGCTCTTGTCGGCGATGTTCTTGTTGGACATGATCCCCAGCAGGATCACTAGGCCGCCGACCGTTGCGGCCGCCGCGATCGCCCGGATGATCGCCGGCGGCGCGTGCTTGCGCGGGTTGTTGGTCTCCTCGGCGAGCGTCCCGGCCGTGTCGAACCCGTACATCACGTACGCACTGAGCAGGCCGCCAACCAGCAGCGCGCCGAAGTAGCCCCAGGGATGGCCGGCGCCGAACCCGTGGCTATGGGCGATGACCGCCGGCGACTGGTGCAGGTGGAACAGCAGCAGGATGATCAGCAGCGTGGACCCGATCAGCTCCGCCGCCACGCCTACGTTGTTGATGCGCGCCATCAGCTTCACGCCGAGCATGTTGATCGTGGTCGTGATGCCGACCAGCACGGCGCCGAGCAGAAGCGCGTTCTGCGCGCCGCCCTTGCTGCTGGTCAAGCCGGCGTCGGCGGAGCTGCCGAAGAACTGGAGGTGGGTGGAGATCTGCGGCAGCACGACCTGCCAGTCGACGGCCACGGCGGCGATCGTCACGATCGCCCCGACGATGTAGATCCACCCGGTCATCCACGAGACGTATCCGGCGCCGAGCTGCTTGGACCACTGGTAAACCGAGCCGGCGATCGGATACTGGGCGGCCAGCTCCATGAAGCACAGCGCGACCAGGATCTGGCCGGCGACGACCACCGGCCACGTCCACCACACCCCCGGTCCGGCGTTGAGGTAGCCGAATCCAAACAGCGCGGTGACGCCGGTGAGGATCGAGATGTAGCTGAAGCCCGCCGCGAACGAGGAGAAGCTTCCCAGGGAGCGGTCGAGCTCCTGCTTGTACCCAAAGCCCGCGAGCTCGTCGCTGTCCGCAGCCCGTGTTCTCGGCGTCGGAGTGTCTACGGCTGCCATCGATCAACCTCCCACATCCGCGCGCTCGGGCGCGTCTCGTTGGATACCTGAGCGCGTCCGCGCGCTCGCGCGCGGCTCATCGCATACCACCATCCTCCGCCCGCGCGCTCACGCGCGGCTCATCGAATACCACAATCCTCCGTCGGCGCGCGGCTCACCAGTACCACAATTGCGCCCAAGCGCATCGCCGCGCACACTCATAGAAAAGCATTGACCAGCTCCTGATCGGGCTGTTATATATCAGTTGTCTAACTGTGTCAACGCGGTCCGGGCCGGAGCAGCCTCGCGACCTCGAGGGGAGAGCGAAGCGATGGCGACAACCAGTGCGCAGCAGATGTTCGTCGGCGGAGACTGGCGGCCGAGCGCCAGCGGCGCGACGTTTGACGCCATCAGCCCGGCCACAGGCGAGCTGATCGGAACCGTGCCCCAGGGCGACCGCGACGACGCGCGCCGCGCGATCGCGGCCGCGCGCGACGCCGCGGACGGGTGGGCCCGGCTGACCGCCTTCGAGCGTGCTGCGAAGATGAGCGCGGTCGCGGAGGCGATCGAGTCCCGTCGCGACGAGCTTGCCCGAACGCTGACAATCGACCAGGGCAAACCGCTGCGGGCCGAGGCCTACGGCGAGGTGGACGAGCTGGTCGAGTATTGGCACATGGCCGCCGAGGACGCCAAGCGCCTGGGCGGCGAGCTGCCGAATTCGTTCTCGCCCGGCAAGAGGGTGATGCTGATGCGGCGTGCCCGCGGCGTCGTCGGGGTGATCAGCCCATGGAACTGGCCGTACACGATGCCGGCCGAGCTGGTCGCGCCCGCGCTGGGATGTGGAAACGCGGTGGTGTGGACCCCGGCGCCGTCGACCACCATATGCGCCGTGGCGCTGGCGCGGTGCATCGCCGAGGCCGACCTGCCGCCCGGCGTGTTCAACCTCGTCACCGGTCCGGGTCCCGTGGTCGGCGACGAGATCGCACGCAATCCGGGAACCGACGGTGTTGCGTTCATCGGTTCGACCGCGACGGGCCGGCTGGTCGGGCAGGCCGCGGCAGGCAAGGCCGTTGTGCTCGAGATGGGCGGCAACGGCCCGCTCGTGGTGATGGACGACGCCGATCTCGATGCGGCCGTGGACGCCACGCTGACCGCCTGCTACCTGTGCGCCGGCCAGAGCTGCACCGCCGGCGAGCGGGTCCTCGTGCACCGCGCCGTCCAGGACGAGTACGTCGACCTGCTGGCGCGCCGCGTGACCGAGCGGATCCTGCTCGGCGATCCGTTGCACGATGCGACGACGATGGGCCCGCTGAACAACGAGCCGGTGGCGCAGAAGATGGACGAGCACGTTGACGATGCGCTGCAGCGCGGCGCCAGCGTTGTGAGCGGCGGCGCCCGGGCCAGCGGCTTTCCCACCGATCTGTTCTGGGAGCCGACCGTGCTCGCAAACGTGCCCCCGGATGCTCGCGTCGCGGTCGAGGAGACCTTCGGTCCGGTGGCCCCCGTGGTTGCGGTCGATTCACTGCAGGACGCGATCTCGCTGACCAACGCCTCCCCGTACGGATTGCTGGCCGCAATCTTCACCGCCGACCTACAGGCGGGGCTGGAGTTCGCCGACCGGGTCAGGACCGGCTGGGTGAACATCAACGAGTCGAGCAATTATTGGGAGGCGCATCTCCCGTTCGGTGGGCGCTCGGGCAGCGACAGCGGCATCGGCAGGGTCGGCGGCGCACAGGTGATGCATGCTTTCACCGAGCTGCAGACGGTCGTACTCACGCCTCACCGCCGCCGCGGCTGACGATCAGAGCACCGACCTGATCTCGCGCTCGAACGTTGCGATGTGGTCGATCAGGACGCCCCTGGCGCGCTCGGCCTCTCCGGATGCGATCGCGTGCAGGACGTCGTCGTGCTCGTGCACCCGGGCGAACAGATGCGGGAGGTGATCGATCACGAGATGCCAGATGCGAAGCGAGAGGTTGAGGTAGCGAGCCAGCGTCTCTTCCAGGTAGGGGTTGCCGGCGCAGCCGTAGATGAACCGGTGCACGCGCGCGTCCAGCGCCATCAGGGCCTCGCCGTCGTCGCTGCCCTGGCTTCGTGAGAGCTCATCGAGCAGCTCGGCCAGCTCGGCGCGCTGTGACTCGGTGATCCTCTCGGCGGCGCGATACGCCGCATGACCCTCCAGCACCATGCGGACGTCGGAGATGTGCGTCAGATCGGTGATGTTGATCTCCGACGCAAACGTTCCCCGGCGCGGGAACACCGTGACCAGATTCTCCAGCGCCAGCCGCTTGACCGCTTCGCGGACCGGCGTCCGGCCCATCGCGAGCTCCTCCCCAAGCCGGTCCTCGTCGATCGGGGCGCCGGGGGCGATCCGCAGCGTGATGATCCGGTCGCGTAGCGCGACGTACGCCCGATCGGCCAACAGCTCCCGTGGCGCTCGTGCGGGCGAGGGCGTCATGGCGGTGCGGCGCCCCTGTGCGCTGTCTGGTCCTGCGCCGGCCGGCGTCCCTCGCTCGGCCGCACGCGAGGTTGTCGCCTCGGGCGCACGCGAGGTTGTCGCCTCGGCCGCACGCGAGGTTGTCGCCTCGGCCGCACGCGAGGTTGTCGCCTCGGGCGCACGCGAGGTTGTCGCCTCGGCCGCACGCGAGGTTGTCGCCTCGGCCGCACGCGAGGTTGTCGCCTCGGCCGCACGCGAGGTTGTCGCTTCGGCCGCACCCGACGGCGCGGCGTGACCTCGGCGCTGGGACGACTCGATGTTCATGCGCAACCTCTACTGATCGCGATCAGGTTTGCGAGTCCCACGCGCGCCTGATATATGAGTCATAGACTAGTAAGCCTAGCAACGGGAACCGCGTGCGCCAAGTGGCTTCGGGCGGATCCCGCGAAGATCGGCATGACCCAACATCGCAGCGTGGGATCGGCATGACCCGGGACGCCGACGCAATCGTGATCGGCGCCGGGGTGATCGGCGCGTCGATCGCGTTCGAGCTGTGCAAGCGCGGATACGGCACGCTCAACATCGACAAGCTGCCGGCGGCGGGCTACGGGCCGACGAGCAACTCGTGCTCGATCGTCCGCGCGCACTACTCGTCGCGCGACGGCGTCGCGATGGCGTATGAGGGATTCTTCTACTGGCAGGACTGGCCGGCGTATGTGGGCGACGGGGACGAGTCCGGTCTGGCCAGGTACATGCAGTCGGGCACGATCCTTCTGGGCAGCGCGACCGGGCATCACGACAAGGTGCTGCGGCATTACTGCGACCTGGGCGTCGAGCACGAGCTGTGGGACAACGCCGAGCTGCAACGGCGCATTCCGATCTATGACACCGGCGCGTTCTGGCCGCCCAGGCGCCCCACCGATCCGCACTTCTGGGACACGGCGCAGGACGAACTGGACGGCGCGATCTTCACGCCGGGGTCTGGTTACGTCAACGATCCGCAACTTGCCACGCACAACCTCCAGCGCGCGGCAGAGGAGCATGGCGGACGTTTTCTGTTCAGGGCCGAGGTGGCGGAGATCCGCCGTGACAACGGGCGCATCCGCGGCGTCACGCTCGCCGACGGGAGCAGGATCGACGCGCCGATCGTCGTCAACGTCGCCGGGCCGCACTCGTTCGTGATCAACCGGATGGCCGGCGTCGAGGACGCGATGAAGGTCAAGACCCGGCCGCTGCGCCACGAGGTCCACCACGTGCCGGCGCCGCCGGGCTTCGATTTTGAGGCCGACGGCTTTCACACCTCCGACGGGGACACCGGGATCTACTTCCGCCCGGAGTCGGGCAACAACATCCTGATCGGTTCAGAAGATCCCGAGTGCGACCCGAAGGTGTGGGTGGACGACCCCGATCGCTACGACGGCAAGGTCACCGAGGCGCAATGGGAGGCGCAGGTCTACCGGCTCGCGCGTCGGATCCCCACGCTGCCGATCCCCCACGAGCGCAAGGGGATCGTCGATCTCTACGACGTCTCCGACGACTGGATCCCGATCTATGACCGCTCCGATCTCGACGGCTTCTACATGGCGATCGGCACCAGCGGAAACCAGTTCAAGAATGCGCCCGTGGTCGGCCATCTGATGGCCGAGCTGATCGACCGGGTGCAGCGCGGACACGACCACGACAACGACCCGGTCAAGGTCAAGGCCGTCTACACGGGACTCGAGCTCGACGCCGGTTTCTACTCGCGGCTGCGCGAGATCAATCCGGACTCGAGCTTTTCGGTCAACGGGTAGCGGGGCGCTAGTCGCCGAGCTCGGCCCGCCGGCGCGCCACTAACTTTTCGAGCTCGGCACGCACGCCGTCGTCCATCGGCGGCTGTTCGTAGCTCTCGAGCGTGGAGCGCCAGATCTCCGCCGCCCGCTTACGCCGACTGCGGCAGCTATGGGGCGATCGACACCGTGCTCGCGGCCGCCGGCATCCCCCGGCTCGCCGGGGAGCACTGCTACGACGTGTTCGCGTTCGAGGAGGTGCGCGAGGCGTTAGCCGTGGAGCCCGGCACCTACTTCCTCACCGACTTCCTCGCGCGGACGTTCGAGCACACGGTTGTTCGCGAGCTCGGCCTGGACCACTATCCGGAGCTGCGCGAGGACTACTTCGGCCACTACACCCGGGTGTTGTGGCTGGCGCAGCGCCCGACGCCGGTGACCCGCTGTGCCGCGGAGCGCGCCGCTGCCCGCATCGGATTGCCGCTCCAGGTCCGGGTCGTGGGCAACGCGGGGCTCGAGCGGCAGTTGGAGCGGCTGGTCGGACGAGGGCACTGATAGCTCAGCCATTAGTGATGGAGGCCGTACCGGCCGGGTTGCAGGTGTCCTCCGGCTCCCCGGCTGCGACGTGGCAGGCGACTTGGGTGGATCCGATCGGCCTGGGCCGTGGCGTGACCTGCGTGCACTTCTCGATCGCGTATGGACACCGCCATCGGAAGCGACAGCCCTCGCTGGGGTTGATCACCTTGGGCGGCTCCCCGCTGTCGGCGGAGACTGACGCGACCTTCTCGCGAGGGTCGGCCACCGCCGAGAGGAGCAGCTGCGTGTAGGGATGCTTGGGATCCCTGAGGACCGTCTCCGCCGGGCCGGCCTCAACCAGATGACCCGCGTACATCACGATGATGCGATCGGCAACGTAGCGGGCACTGGCGATGTCGTGAGTGATGTAGAGAAGCGAGACGCCCTCCTGGTCGCGCAGGCTGGCCATCATGTTGAGGACGCCGGCGCGGATCGATAGATCGAGCATCGACACCGGCTCGTCGGCCAAGATCAGCTTCGGCCGTACCGCCAGGGCCTGGGCGAAGCCGATCCGCTGGCGCTCGCCCCCGCTCATCTCGAAGGGGAATCTGTTAAGCATTTTGGGGCTCAGCCCTACGCTCTCGCATACACGCTCGGCCTCGCCCTGACGCTGACGGCGACTCAGGTCCGGCCTGTGCAAGGCAAGGTTGCGCATCACTCCATGTGAGACGCGAAACACCGGATGGAAGGCGCTGAACGGGTCCTGGAGGACGATCGCCACCTCGCCCCGGTACCAGAGCAGGTCGCTTCGGGAACGGAGGCTATGGAGCGGCCGGTTTCGGTAATAGATCTCGCCCCGAGTGGGCGGATACAACCGAGCCAGGAGCCGGGCCAGGGTGCTCTTGCCGCTGCCGCTCTCTCCCACGAGGGCCACGATCTCGCGCTCCTGAATAGTGATGTTGAGGTCGTCGACGGCATGCAGCATCTGCTTCGAGAACATTCCGCCAAGCCGGAAATGCCGCGTCAAGTCGACCGTTCGGAGGAGGGGCTCGTTGCTGCCCAGCGTCCCCCCACTCGAGTCGCGTGCCTGCGCCATTTGGTCAGACCGCGTCCTTGGCATGCTCATCGTAGAGGAGGCAACGCACCTCGGCATCACCGACCTGATACAGCTCAGGTGCGCGCCTTGAGCACACCGGCATGACCTCAGGGCAGCGCGGATGGAAGCGACAGCCGCTGGGCGGTCGAGCAAGGTCCGGGGGCTTTCCGGGGATCCCGACCAGGTTACGGCGCGGGCCGCTGACCGACGGGAACGCGCTCATCAAGCCGTCCGGCGTCGCGAACATCTTCGGCGAAGTGATCGGAGAGGAGCGCCACCAGACCAGCAAGCGTGGCGCGCGCGGTCTCCTCACAGGTGATGGAAATCGCCGGCCGGGTGATCGACCGTGCACGCGTCACGCATGAGCGGCTGCTGTCGGCGGCGATCTCGACGCCCGGGATCGTCGACCAGGTCAGCCACAGGGTCACGTCGCTTGCCTACAACGTCAGCTCCGACGGCGGCCTGGATCCGCTGAGCGCGCTGCGCGCCCGCTTCGACGTGCCCGTGCTGATCGAGAACAACGTTAACCTCGCCGCGCTCGGAGAGTCGTGGGAGGGGCTGGCCCGGGGAATCTCGACGTTCGCGTTCATCTCGATTGGCGCCGGTGTGGGGATGGGCCTGGTCGTCGACGGCGAGATCGTGGGCGGTGCCCACGGAGGCGCCGGCGAGATCGGCTACCTGCCGTCCAGCAACGATCCCTACGACGAGCGCCACCGTCTGCACGGCGGCCTCGAGGACGAGATCGGCGCTGCCGGGATCCTGGCGGCAGTGGCGACCCTGCCGGCGCACGCGGCGCACCCGCCGAGATCGGCGCATGACGTGTTCGCGCTGGCGCAGCGCGGCGATCAGGGAGCGCGAGCGGTCATCGACAACGTCGCCCGGCGCCTGGGTCTGGCGATCGCGAGCGTGATCGCCGTGGTCGATCCCGAGCTTGTCGTGCTCGGCGGCGGGATCGGGAGCAACCCGGCGCTGCTGGCGCCGGTACGCGCGACCGTCGCCGAGCTGGTGCCATTGACCGCGGGGATCGAGACCAGCAGGCTGGGTGACCGGGCCGCGCTCGTAGGCGCCGTCGCGGCGGCGCTGCGCGAGGCGCGGGCGCAGTTGTTCACGCGCGCAGCGCGCTGAGCAGCGCCACCCCCGCGACGACGCCGACCACACCGGCCAGCCGAAGCCGGCTGAGTCGCTCCCCGAACAGGAAGTACGCGGCCACCGCGGCGATCGCCGCGAACTGCGAGGACAGCACGGCGGCAACGGCAATCCCGTCCCGGGCGCCCGCCGTGTACGAGAAGAAGCCGAGCACCTCGCAGACGCCGGACGCCGCGATCAACGGCAGCGCGCGACGGGTCAGCCGCAGCCGCCCCGCGGCCGCCAGCGGAATCGCGAGCGCGACCGTCCCGATCGCCCGCGCGGACAGCACCACCCACGAAGATGGCAGCACCGATCCCGCCTTCCCGGTCGCGTACAGGCTCAACCCGAAAGTGCACGCCGCGAGCAGCGCGAGCGCCACCGGCGCCGCCGGGGTGGTGAGGCGACGGCTAGCCGGCGAGGCGGGGGCGGGAGTGGCGGCGACGCACACCGCGGCGGCGATGACCGCAAGCGCAAGGCCCACCCCTGGGGCCAGGGTCTCGCCGGCCGCCAGCGCGATCACCGCGGCGATCGCGCCCTCGGTCGATACCAGCGGCGCCACCAGCACGACCTGCCCGATTCGCAACGCGTGGTAGGCGAGCACCAGCCCGGCGACGTTGCCAGCGCCAGAGAGCAACAGCCAGGCTCCCGAAGAAGCGTCGAGCTGCGAGGGGACCCCATGCAGCGCCGCGATCGGCGCCGTGATCACGAGTCCCACCAGCATCACCGAAGCGACCACCGACCGCGGCTCGATCATCCTGCTCGAGCGGGACGAGCAGAGCGTCGAGATCGCCCAGGCGCCGGCGGCGCCGAGGCCGCCGAGGATGGCGATCATCGCGGACTCGCGACGGAGATCAACAGTGACGCGCCACCGGCGCTCAGGTCTCCAGCCGCTCGCCGCTGTCGGGATCGATCAGGTGCAGCGGCGAGGTGTCCATCCACAGTGCCGACCTGAAGCAGCACTCCATCGCGCATCACCGCGAGCCGGTAGCCGAGCGTCATCGCCTCGGTCTGATCTCGATCTCTCCGGCCGTGATCGCTTCCAGGCCGGCGATCATCCATAACAGCGTGGTCTTGCCACATCCGGACGGACCGACGAGGATCATGAACTCGCTGTCGCCGATCTCGAGGTCGAAATCGCGCACCGCGATCGTGCCGTCGCGGTAGCGCTTGGTCACCGACCTGATCGCGATGCCGCCATCGTTGCCGGGGATCCCCGAGCGGAGTGAGGCGAGGGCGCGGGGCCCCGGCTCGCTCCGTCTCTCAGGATGCAATCGCGCCCAGTGGGCCGACATGGCAGAAAAGCGACAGGTCGGCGGGGCCGCGTCCATGGTTGCTCAGCCAGGTTCTCGTGGCGGTCGCGGAGTTGGAGCTGTTTGCCGTGGATGGATCGGTCTGCGACGCGGTATCGGGCTTCAGTGAAGCCACATATGTGGTCGCGGTTCTGGCGGTGGCGGATTTGGCGCCCGGCGCAGGGCGCAACGGGCCGCATAGCGCGGGTGCGGTCGCTTCGCCGGGCAGCGTCCTGTCGAGATCACTTACACCGAGAGCTCGGAAGTCGTAGACGTGGTTGTGGTTGTAATCGATGCCGTGAACCACGATGACGGCGTCGCCGTCGCGAATCAAATCGGCGACCAACCGAGGCAAAGTGATCGTGCGCCTGTAACGGATGTTTCCACTCGCGGGATAGCGATTCATGTCGATGTTGTTCGGCGCGCTCCCGCTCGTGCTTCCCCACTCGGTGAACGAGGTCAACGTCGAACCGTATAGGCGAATGGCGTCGCCGGTGCTGATCGAGCGGTGGCCGTTGTGCAGCCGCGCGTTCGCCGCGGTCGGGCACGTCCCCAGCCCCTCACCGTGGATGTGCGCAAGATGTGGTGAGCCGTTGAGTAGTCCGATTGTGTCGAGGGTGACAGTGGCGGTATCGCCTCGGAGGTGAATGGTGGCAGTCCCGCTGCCAGTCACCCGGTTCGTCGGTACTGCCGGCAGCGACGCCGCATAAGGCTGCCCGGCCACGCTCGGCTCAGACGAGAAACTGCCCGTCGTCGCCAGGACCACGATCGCGATCACTGTCGCAGCGACGGCAAATGCAAGCGACAGCACGACCAGCGGCCAGCGGTACCGCCGGAGAAACACCCGCCAGCCGAAGCCCGCCAGGACCAGCCTCGCACGCGCAAATCGGTTGCGGGGCTCAGTGCTCAATTGCGTTCGGAAAATCCGGCTGCTCGAGGAGCGCGAGGCGCCCTGTGGTACCCGGCGTGCCGCTTGAGATCTTGCCGGCTAGACCGCGAGCTCGTTCGAACGTTCGGCATGCCCGTCAGTTCCACTACGAAGGCTGGATCCTGCGTTCCGAACAGCACGCCAACCCTGAGGCCCAGCAACCAACCACCACTACCCCCTCGAGACTCACGTCGATGGCCGAATTAGCCTCTCGATTCCTTCATCGCACGCCTGAGTCAACTCTACAGAAGCCGCCTCAACCTTAGCCCATGCAGTCCCGGGCAGCCGTGGCGCCCAGGATACGATCTACTTACGTTGGCGGAGCTCGCGCAGAGCGTCTCGGGCCTCGCTCGCGAGTTCCTCGTCGCCGCGACGCTCGGCGCGGCGGTACGCGGACTCGGCGCCCACCAGGTCCCCGCTCTTTTCCAGCAGGCCTCCGAGGTTGAAGGCACCGACAGGGTGGCCGCGCTGATCAGCGCGGTGATAAGCCTCCGCGGCGCCGGCCAGGTCGCCCTGCTGTTCGAGCAGTACGCCGAGGTTTGAGGCCGCCGCCGGGTCGCCGAGCTCATCGGCGCGGCGGAACGCTGACTCAGCGCCGGCGCGGTCACCGTATCCCTCGAGGAGATGACCGAGCTTGAATGAGCCATCGGCGTGACCGCGCCGGCTCGCGCGGTGGTAAGCCTCGGTCGCGCCGGCCAGGTCCCCCTGCTGTTCGAGCAGCACCCCGAGATTGGACGCTGCGACCGCGTGACCATGGTCATCGGCGAGGCTGTAGGCCTCCTTCGCGCCCAGCAGGTTGCCCTCGGCCTCGAGTCGCTGGCCGAGCTCAAATGCAGCGTCGGCGGTGACGAGCTCGGCCCAGCCGCCTTCGGAGCGGTCGCCGACCGGGAATGCAGCTCGCGCCTCGGGAGTCACCACCGGCTGGTCGGGCCGGGGTGTCGCGGTGGCGGTGGGCTCTGCGGGTTGCTCATGTGGCGGGGGGATCGGCGCTTCAGGCGCAGCCGGTTGCTCCGGACGGCCCTCGGTGCCGGCTTCCTCTGGACGCTCAGTAGCGGATACGGCTGGCTCGGCGGGCTTCTCTGGTGATTGGGTGGCGTCAGCGTGTTCCCGCGGCGCGGGGCGGTGGTCCCCGGGAGGCGCTGAGGAGGCGCCGAATGCTCCGGATGCAGTTGACGTTGTCGTGCGTGACCCGCGCCGCCGGCGAAGGTAGGAGCCCTCGCGGCCTTTAACGAAGCGGCGGCGGTTTACGCCCTGTGTCTGCCGCGCGGCGTCGCCGGCCGACGCATCGCCGAAAGGTGGAGCAGGCTGATGCTGCACTTCCGCGACTGCGCCCAGCCCGCCAGAGGCCACGTTTCGATGAGGGGCCTCTGCGTCAGCTTGCTCAACTTGTTCGGCGCGCAGGCGGGCTAGATTGAGTGCGCCGTCAGCGTCGCCGAGCATGCTGGCGCGGCGGTAGGCAGCCTCAGCGCCGACCGGGTCACCATTCCTTGCGAGCAAGTGGCCGAGAAAAACCGCGGCGGCGGCATGGCCGCGCTCGCTGGCGCGGCGGTAGGCAGCCGCGGCGCCCACCAGGTCGCCTTGTTCTTCGAGTAGTCTGCCGAGGTTCGTGGCGCCGGCCGGCTCGCCTCGCTTCTCGGCGCGACGGTAAACAACTGCGGCCGCCGCGGTTTCTCCTTTTTCGGCAAGCAGGCGGCCGAGGCTGAGAGCGCCCTCGGCGTCCCCGCGTTCGTCGGCACGACGGTACGCCTGCTCGCTAACAGCGAGGTCATCGCGTTCCTGGCTCCTCGGACCGGTCACGCCATCGCCAGGATCGCCGCGCTCGTCTGGGGGACCGTGGGGACCGCTCTTCACCGGCGACTCATCCACCGTTCCGAATGGCACGCCCACCTGATGCCGGACAATGAACCACCGGGTGTTCGGCGAGATTCACCTCAGTCGCCGAATTAGCCCGTGGAAACTCCTTCATTCCGAACGCCAAGCGCCAACTTTACAGTCTCGGCTTCCAGCCCGGCAAACATCCCCGTGGCACTGCTACGGCCTCAACCCCCGCGTCCTGCGTCGCTCGAGCGTCGGCCGCGGCCGTTCTGACTAACTCTCGAGCACGGTTCGCAACCGCTCCAGCTGCGTCACTTCTGAGCGCATCGTCCTCGCCACCATCGGCGCGATCAGCTGCGCCAGGCCGCCGGGCGAACACCGGAGCGTGAACGTCATCTCTCGTGAGACAATCCCGCGATGCTGACCAACCGCGCCGCCGTCGCCGCGTCGCTGGCTCTTGTCGCCGCGACGGGTGCCACGACCCTGGTGGGGCCGGCCGCCGCCGCAGCGAGCCCCCGCGCCATCGCCGCGACGCGCGTGCACCGTTGCAAGCCGATGGAGCGCGGCCTGATCTCGCGGATCCGGATCACGCGCTACAGCTGCGGCTACGCGTTCACGCTGCTCTACAGCTTCGTCAACCTCCGGACGGGGCACTGGTGGTGGACGGCACGGCTCGGACGGCCCGGGTACCTCAAGGGCTACTGGAACGCCAACTCGATCCCCGGCGATCGGAGGGCGTGGACCTGCAGGGCGAGCATGCGCTACGTGAAAGTGGCTGCCGCGGCTGCGGGCCCCGGACCCGTCCGGTGTTCGCTGCGCCACCCGAGCGGGAAACTCACAGCGACGATCCTGCCCTGATCGACTCGTCCAGCAGCGTTGCCACATCGACCACGCGCAGCGGCGCCTGCGCCCCCTGGACCCCGTCGTCGAGCATCACCGTGCAGTACGGACAGGCGACCGCGAGCGTCTCCGCGCCGGTGCCGGCGGCCTCGCGCACGCGCTCCTCGTTGATCGGCTTGGCGCGCTCCTCCATCCACATGTGCGCGCCGCCGGCGCCGCAGCAGAACGTGGACTTGCCCGACCGCTCCATCTCGATGGGCTCGCCGACCGCCGCGACCAGTTCGCGCGGAGCCGCGAGCACGTCGTTGTGGCGCGCCAGGTAGCAGGAGTCGTGGTAGGTGATCGAGCGCCCGTCGGCGCGGGCGGGCTCGAGCCGGCCGTCGCGGACCAGTTGCGCCAGCAGCTCGGAGTGGTGCACGACCTCGTAGCGCCCGCCGAAGTCCGGGTATTCGTTGGCGAGGGTGTTGAAGCAGTGTGGGCAGTTGGCGACGATCTTGTGGACGCCCGATTCGTTCAGCGTCTGCACGTTCTGCTCGGCGAACGCCTGGAACACGTACTCGTTGCCGATCCGCCGCGCGGGGTCGCCGGTGCAGCTCTCGCGCGGGCCGAGGATCGCAAACTCGACGCCCGCCGCCTGCAGCAGCTTCGCGGTCGACTCAGCGGTCCGGCGCGCCCGCTCGTCAAACGACGAGGCGCACCCCACCCAGTACAGGTATTCCGGCGCGCGGTCGCCCGGCTCAAGGATCTTCACCCCCAACGCGGCGGCCCAGTCGGCGCGTTCGGACTGGGGCTGGCCCCACGGGTTCGACGCGCGCTCGACGTCGCGCAGCATCGGCTCGGCCTCGGCGGGGAAGCTCGACTCGACCATCACCAGATGGCGTCTGAGATCGACGATGTGATCGACGTGCTCGATCGACACCGGGCACGCCTGCACGCAGGCGCCACAGGTCACGCAGTCCCAGACTGACTCCTCGGGCACCGCGCCGGGAACCAGCGGCGACTCCTCCTGAGCGAGCACGTAGTCGCGCAGACCCATGATCACGAGCTTGGGCGACAGCGACTTGCCCGTTCCCCAGGCCGGGCAGGCGTCTTGACAGCGGCCGCACTCGGTGCAGGAGTAGGTGTCGAGCACCTGTTTCCAGGTGAGGTCGCCGACCGTTCCGGCGCCGAATCGCAGCTCCTCCTCTGCTACCTGGTCGTCGTCGAAGTTCAAGGGCTCGAGACGGCCCCCTGGTCCGGTGCGCCCGAACCACACGTTGATCGAGGCGGTCCCGATGTGCAGGTGCTTGGAGCGCGGCAGGTAGGCGAGGAAGGCGAGGATCGTCAGCACGTGCGCCCACACGAACACCCGCTCGAGCACTAGCGTGGCCCCATCGTCTGCGAACAGATGAGACAGCGCGTTTGAGACCGGCGACCAGGACCGCGGCCAGTCGTTGAGTCCGAGCGCGATCCGCGACGCGTGCCACAGCAGGAGCGTGGTCACGATCGTCGCGATTAGGGCGAGGATCAAATCGGCCTCGCCGAGGTGGCTGCCCTCGAAGCGGCGGGGGCGCTGGACCTTGCGGATCCAGAACGCCGCGAGCACTCCGGCCAGCACGAGCACGCAGAACACGTCCACGATCAACGCGTACCAGCCCTGGTGTCCGAGCCATGGGAGCGTGGCGTGCTTGCCGACCGCGCCGATCATGGCGATCAGGATCGTCGGCGCGAGAACCAGGAAGCCCCAGAAGATGAACGCGTGCATCAGTCCCGGCCCCAGCCGCTGCAGCAGCTTGCGCTGGCCGAGCACGATCGAGGTCTCGTTGCGCGCGCGCCGCGGAACGTCGCCCGAGCGCGAGACGGGCTGCGCCCGTTGCGCGATCGCGACCAGCGACCGGACCCGCCGGGCGAAGAGCACGCCGCTGCAGGCGAGCGCGGCGGCGAGCGCGACAGCGGCGATCGCCGAGCCTATGCCCGCCTCGCCTTCCTGATCTCGGCGCTGATCGCGGGCACGATCTCGTGCAGATCGCCGATCACCGCGTAGTCGGCGCTCGCGAAGATCGAGGCCTCTGCGTCCTCGTTGATCGCCAGCAGCTTCTTGGCGCCCTTGCAGCCGGCCATGTGCTGGGTCGCGCCGC
Source organism: uncultured Solirubrobacterales bacterium (assembly GCA_963723675.1). Lineage (GTDB taxonomy): Bacteria > Actinomycetota > Thermoleophilia > Solirubrobacterales > Solirubrobacteraceae > Palsa-465. The sequence goes on from CAVRRW010000008.1 coordinate 74,792, forward strand.
TGATCCCGCAGGCGATGTAGATCTCCGGCGAGATCTTCGTCCCGGTCTGCCCGACCTGGTCGGTGTGCGGCCGCCAGCCGGCGCTGGTCACCGCCCGGGAGCAGCCGACGGCGCCGCCGAGCAGCTGCGCGAGCTCTTCGATCATCACGAAGCCCTCGGCCGAGCCGACCCCGCGGCCGCCGGAGACGACCACGTCGGCGTCGGCGAGCGAGACGCCGGCGGTCGAGGCCTGCTTGCGCTCCGCGACCTTCACGGTGGTGGGTTGGTCGAGCGCGGCCTGCGAGATCTGAATCGTCTCGACCGCGGCGATCGGCGCGGCGGCGACCGCGTGGGGCGCGCTGGTCAAAAGCAGCGGCGAGCCGTGCACGTACGCTTCCTCGAGCAGGCTGCCGCCCCAGCGGATGCGCGTGACGCCGGCGGGATCGCCGGGCGTGACCGAGGTGCAGTTGGCGGCCATCGGAAGATCCAGAAGCGCCGCCACGTGCGCGAGCAGTTCGTTGCCGCGATCGCTGCCCGGTGCGACCACGGCGGTCGCTCGACGTCGCTCGATCACGTCCGCAAGCGTCCGCGCCCACGCCGCCGGCGCATAAGGCTCGCCCTCGATCGCGATCGGATCGATGTCGTCACCGAGCGCGGTGGCGAAGCCGAGCGCCTGCTGGGAGAGCTCGTCGGCGGGGTCCTCGATGTACGCCAGAACGGTCACAGCACGCCCACCTCTCTAAGCACCTCGGCGACGGCTGGGGCGGCGCCGGGCCCGCTCCCGAGCACCACCGCCTGCTTGGCCGAACCGGCCGGCAGCGCGAGGCGGACCATCTCGAGCCGGGGCCCGGTGGGCGTGGGCGTGATCGTGTCCAGCGGCTTGCGCTTGGCCCGCAGCCGCCCCGGCACCGATGGGTAGCGAGGCAGGTTGATGCCCTCCTTGACCGTAACGACCGCCGGCAGCGGCGCGAGGTAGACGTCGCGCCCGCCCGCGACCTCCTGCTCGCAGTGCACGCTGTCGCCGTTGATCTCGATGGCCTTGACGCCGGTGACGCACGGGAGGCCGAGGGCGTGGGCGACGCGGATCGGGACCTGGTAGTTGCCGGCGTCCGCGGACTCGTTGCCGAACAGGATCAGGTCAAACGGCTCGGGCTGCTGCTTGATCGCGTCGGTGATCGCGGCGGCGATCGCCTGCGGGTCCCATTCGCCGCCGTCGGTCACCAGGTGCACGGCGCTGTCGACCCCGATCGCCATCAGATCACGCAGCTGCTCCTCCGCCTCCGGCGGCCCGAGCGTCAGCACCGTGCTGGCGCCGCCGTGCTTCTCGATCAGCCGCACGGCCTCCTCGGCGCCGCATTCCTCGTGGGGGCTGACGGTGAAGCCGAGGTGGCGGGTCTGGATCGCGCGCTCGTCGTCGGTCAACACCATCTTGCCGCCGGTCAGGGGGACCCGTTTGACGCAGACGAGGACGTTCATGGCGCCGGCCGGGGCGTGGCAAGCACGAGTGATGGCGCGGCCGAGGCGGGCATCTCGGGCATCTCCACTAGGACCGCGCCCGCGAGTTCTCCGGGTCGAAGAGCGGCGTCGAGCCGACGACCTCGACCGTCACCGGGTAGCGCTCGCCCATATAGAGGACCGCCAGCTGCTCGCCGACCACCGCCCGCTCGGCGGGCAGATAGCTCATCAGGATGTGCTTGCCGATCGATGGTCCGGCGCCGGCGCTGGTCACGTACGAGTGGCGGCCCCTTCGGTCGACGAGCGCTCCGCCGTCGCGGGTGAGCACCGGCTCGTGGCCGAGCATGTAGCGCTTGACGCCCGACGACGAGGTGTGGTCGTCGACCGTCAGCGTGCAGAGGATCGCCGCCGGATCCTCCTCGCGATGCGCGACGTGCGCCTGCTTGCCGACGAAGTCCTGGTCCTTGACCCTGCCCCATGCCATCCCGGCCTCGACCACGTTGAAGTCGGTCTCGAGCTCGGCCCCGTAGGCGCGGTAGCACTTCTCGAGCCGCCCGGTGGTCCCGTAGACGCCGATGCCGAGCGGCCGCAGGCCGTGGGGCGCTCCCGCCTCGATCAGGACGTCCCACAGGCGGGCGCCCTGCTCGATCGGGACGTACAGCTCCCAGCCCAGATCGCCGACGTAGGAGATCCGCGAGGCGAGCACCGGAATCGTGTCGACCTCGAGCGTCCGGCAGGTCGCGAACTTGAAGGTCTCGTGCGAGACGTCGTCTGTTGTGACGCTCTCCAAGGTGTCTCGAGCGCGGGGGCCCCAGAGGCCGAGGGTGCACCAGGCACTCGTCTGGTCGTGGATTTGGGCCCACCCGCCCGAGCCGTCGCCGGGGAGGTGGTCGGCGAACCACTTGAGGTCCGACATTCCGTACGCGCCGCCGGTGACGACCCGGAAGACCTGCTCTCCGAGCCGCATGATCGTGAGGTCCTGCTTGAAGCCGCCGCTGGGCGTCAGCAGCGGCGTGTACACGACGCGCCCGATCGGGACGTCCATCTGGCGCATCGCGACGCGCTGGACGACGTCGAGCGCGCCGGGGCCGGTGATATCGAAGACCGCGAATGCCGACAAATCGACCAGTCCCGCGCGGTCGCGCATCGCGAGGTGCTCGGCGTTGATGATCGGCGACCACCAGCGCGAATCCCATTCGGCCTCGCGGCGCGTGACCCGATCGCCGTATTGCTCGAGCAGCGACGCGTTGGACTCATACCACTGCGGCCGCTCCCACCCCACGGCCTCGAAGAACACGGCGCCGAGCGCCTGCTCGCGGTCGTAGAACGGTGACAGGCGGACGCGGCGGTTGGACTCCCACTGCTCGCCGGGGTGGACGATCCCGTACATCTTGTTGAAGCCCTCCGACGCGCGGGCCCGCACGTGGCCGGTCGCCCGCTGGTGGGGATAGAAGCGGGCGATGTTGGAGTCATAGACGTCGATCTCCGACTCGCCTTCGACGATCAGCTCGGCGACGGTCTTGCCGACGCCCGGACCCTCCTTGATCCACACGGCGGCGGCCGACCACAGGCCCCTGACCTCGGGCGTCTCGCCGAGCAGCGGCATGCCGTCGGCGGTGACCGACAGCAGGCCGTTGATCGCGTACTTGACGCCCACGCTCTCGTCGCCAACGATCTCGGGCATCAGCTCGAGCGCGAGCTCCATCTGGGGGTCGAAGTCCCCCTGGGTGAACGGCAGCTCGGTGGGCGTCAGCGCCGCTTCCTCGATCGACGGGATCTCGCGCGGATCAATCGTAATGGGGCGGTGGGCGTAGGAGCCGATCTCGAGCCCCGTGCCCTCCTGGCGCTCGTACATGTTCACGTCCATGTCGCGGACGATCGGGTACTCGATCATCCCCTTGGCATGGGCGAACTGGGGCGCCGGGCCGATATCGATCATCTGGTGGACCATCGGCGTCAGCGGGATCGAGGCGCCCGCCATCCGCGCGACCAGCGGGCTCCACACGCCGCAGGCGATCACCACGATGTCGGTCTCCAAGTCGCCGCGCGTGGTCCGTACCCGCTCGACTCGTCCGTGCGAGACGTCGATCCCGAGCACCTCGGTGTTGGCCGAAACGGTCATCCCGGCCGCGACCGCTCGCTCGCGCATGATCGTGCCGGCTCGCAGCGAGTCGACCACGCCGGCGCCGGGGGTGTAGAAGCCACCGAGGATCAGCGACTCGTCGATGAACGGGACCAGCTCCTTGACCTCGGCCGGGGTCACCAGCGACACCGGCTCGACCCCCCAGGCCGCGGCGGAGACCATCCGCCGCGTCAGCTCCTGCATCCGCTCCTCCGTGCGGGCGATCTCGATGCCGCCACTCCGCGTGAACACGTCGAGCTCGACGTACTGGCGCATGCTCTCGAGCGTCAGCGCCGTCATCTCCTTCGAGTGGTCGACTGGGAAGATGAAGTTCGAGGCATGGCCGGTCGAGCCGCCGGGGTTGGGCAGCGGCCCCTTGTCGAGCAGCGTGATGTCGGTCAGTCCGAGCGTCGCCAGGTGGTAGGCGAGGCTGTTGCCGACGATGCCGGCGCCGATGATGACGGCGCGCCCTCGGGTGGGATCGGAAGGCGACGATGATCCTGCGGCGGACATTTGTCGGCAACTGATATATCAGATGGGGTTCAGGTGTGGAGAACGGGTGGCTCAGGTGTGGGGAACGGGTGGCGGGTGACGGTTGCAAACGTCCCAGGTCATCGGGCAAAAAGCAGTCGAGCGGGACGTTGACCAAGACGATCACGGTAGAGCCGCTCATGTGCGGGGCGAGCGCCGCGGTCAGCCCCGTTCGGGCTACCGGTCGCTCATTCGTCCGACGGGCCCGATGGGGCTACCGGACGCTCATTCGTCCGACGAGCCCGATGCGCCGCGGCGCCCGCCCGCCCCCACCACCGCCGCCCGCCGTCGCAGGAACAGCGCCGCGCCGGCGCCGAGCAGGATCACGACGATCGGGACGCCGAAGGTGATCAGCGAGGAGCTGCCGCCCGAGCCGCCGGTCGTGCCGGAGGCCGAGGCTCCCGTGGTCGACTTGCCGTTGGCCTTGGCGATCCGCTGCACCGCTTGAATCGCCGCCTGCGCCAGGCCGTCGGACTTCCGGGCGGCGTCGATCTTCAGGTCCTTCAGCGCGCCGGCGGGGCCGGCGTGGGAGACACCGAACCCGGACGGCATCACCACGAGCAGCGGCTGCGGCGTGTTGAACGAGATCTCCTTGTCCAGGAAGTCGGCGTACTGCTGCGGCTTTCCGAAGATGTTCGGGAGCGCCCCGAGGTCCACCGGGCTCTGGATGATTGCCACCTTGAGGTTCAGCCCGTTCGCCTTCAGCCCGCTCAGCTTTTGCCCGAGCTGCTTCTGCAGCGCCGGCGAGACGGCGGGCTGATAGGGGTAGAAGACCTGGCTTGCGAGCAGGATGTCGCTGGCGGGGTCGGCATCGGCGACCGCCCGCTGGGCCGAGAGCAGCGCCAAGCTCAATGCCACGGCGAGTACCACCAACCCGCGCCAGCACACCGGTCCGAGCCCCCGTGTGACGCCAAATCGGCGGCCGGTGCCCCTCGAGTGCACGGCATCTTCGCCGCCGAGGCCGCTCGAGTGCGCGGCGATTCCGCCGCGGGGGCCGCTCGAGTGAGCTGCGATGTCGCTGCTGTGGCTGCTCGAGTGCACGGAGGACCTCACTTACTACCACCGCCGCCCGGAGGGCGGCGAGGGGCGATCAATGCAGAGCCGCCTCGAGCGCCTGGCGGAACTCGTTGATCCCGAATGCTCCCTCGAGCCGGGCCGCGATCACGCCCTTGCTGTTGACGGTGAACAGCCAGGGCTCGGTCTCTAGGTGAAAGGCCTTCATCTGCGGGCGCAGCCCCTTCGTCGGCTGGTTGTCGGCGTACACCTCTTGGTGGATGAACGTGATCTTGCCGGCGAACTGGTGTTGGAGCGAGACCGCGATGTCGGTGACCGGCCCGCACACCCTCGAGATGCACAGCTGCGGCGTCGAGAACAGCAAGGCGACCGGCTTCTTGCCAAGCAACTGGTTGAACGAGACGCTGTGCATGTCCTCGGGGGGCACGCGGGTGGTCAAAAGCGAAATGTCGCCGTGGACGCTCGCGGCGGTGTCGGTCGCGATCGCCGGCGGCCGCTGTCCCGCGTCGGGAATCGGCGATGTCTGCGCCACCGCGACCGCGCCGGGGGAGCCGACCAGACCGCTGGGCCCGCGGGTGATCGCGAGCACCGTGTAGGTGCCGGGTCGGGGAAGCGGGATGTGGGCGGCATAGATCGCCTGGATCCCGCCGGGACCGGCGTTCTGCTTGCTTCGATACTGCGGCGTGACCACCATCGGGTCCGCCGGCGCGAGATACGGCCCCTTGGCCGGACTGGTGGGCGTCTTGGCGAAGTAGATCACCGTCGGCGCGTAGACGAACCCGCCGCTCCTGGTGTTCAGCGCGAACGCCACTCGCCGGACGCCGGGTGTAAAGGTTCCCGTCGCGCCGCCGAATTGCGCCGTGGACTTGACCATCGCCCCGAGTTGCTGCAGCGAGTGTCCATGCGCTGCCGGGAAGTCGGCGGCGCGCGGATGCTCGGCGGAGGCCAGGTCGGCGACCGCCGTCCGCGCCGCGTTGGATTGAGCGCGCTTTGCGGCGGCTGCCTGGGAGTCCGTGGCGGTGCTCTTGCTCGTGGAGCTGGTGGAGCTCGAGGAGCTCGACGAGCCGCATCCCGCGAGTGCAAGGCCGGCGGTGCCAAGCAGCGCAAGCGCGCGTGTGGGCAGTCTGATCATGTGGCTGATGATGTCCGATCGCGCTCTCGGTTCCCTCGGCCAGAGCGCTCCGACCTGTTGTAGCGGAACCGGGGCCGGATTCTCGCTGTTTGCACGTAAAGATCCTGTTACCGGAAGGGCCTCATGGACGGTCCACGGCGCGCTCGTCTACAGTTCTCGCCATGTCCGCCGAAAGCAGCGAGGGGCAGGCGGGAGTACCGACTGCACAGCAGCGCCTGTCCAACCGGCTCCGGGTCGCCGTCATCGATCGGGATCCGGGGTTCATGCAGGTGCTCTCAAACCGGCTCGACGCGCTCCGCTGGGATCACCGCGCGATCGCCAGTCCGGTGACCTGCGAGGTGCTCGTGGCAATGCGTCTGAACGCGCTGGTGGTGGACGTTACGGTGCTGGGGCCGGGCAGCTGGGAGTACCTCGAACGCGTCTGCTCGCGCCTCCCGGGCCTATCGGTGGTCGTCTGCACCGGTCCGTCTTCGGTCGCTCAGCGCGTCCGTGGCCTGCGGCTCGGCGCCGACGCGTGGGTCACCAAGCCCTGCCACCCCGAGGAGCTGATCTGCGTGATCGAAGCCGCGGTCAGGCGCCACCGGCGCAACGAGATGCCGGTCCTCGAGCCCGCGCTGACGTTCGGCGAGATCACGATCCGGCCGGACCTCTACCAGGCGTACGCGGGCGCGGCCAGCCTGGAGCTGACCGCCCGCGAGTTCGAGATCCTGAACCTGCTCGCCCAGTCCGATCGGGTGCTTCGCCGCGAGGAGATCTACGAGCGGGTCTGGGGCTACGCGATGGCGCACGGGGACCGCTCGGTCGACGTGTTCGTGCGCAAGCTCAGGCAAAAGCTCCGAATGGCGTCTCCACACTGGAGCTACATCCACACGCACTTTGGGGTGGGGTACCGATTCGCGCCCGAGACCGACGACGGGCATGACCCGGACGGCGTCCGCGAGCTGATCGAAGCCGCGGACGAGCTCGACGAGGCGCTCGCCGGCTGACTTTCGCCCCGCCGTAGGCCCGACGCCGCCCGGGCCATCGCCCCGCTCTGCGCCCGTCCGGGCCGAACCGATCACATGTCCCGGGCCGGCCCCGATCACAAGTCCCGGGCAGGCCCGATCACAAGTTGTTCACATGGACGTTACGAGTCGGTAACGCCTCCACGCGCGCTCGCCAGCACGATTGACCCTGATGATGGCGGCGACCGCTGACAGGGCGTTCCACGAGGTCATCGAGATCGGCCCGCTGGAGATCCTGCCCGAGGAGCATCTCGCCCGTGCACAGGGACGGGCCCTGATGCTGTCGATCCGAGAGCTCCGGCTGCTGACCGAGCTTGCAAGGCGCGCGGACCGGATCATGGCGCGGGAGGAGCTGTTTGCTCTGGTCTGGGGAAAGGAGATGCGCCCGGGCGACAGATCGGTCGACGTGTACGTGCGAAAGCTCCGCGTGAAGCTCGAAGACGCGCTGCCGGGATGGCGCTTCATTCACACGCACTTCGGGTTCGGCTATCGCCTCGCCGCAGAACGGGGTCAGCATTGCAACGAGCCGTTTACAACCGAATAACAACTGAGGCCTCGCTTCCGCCGAAACTGTGGATGCATAACCAGCGCTAAGGAGATGAACCTTGAGAAGACGTGACATCAGCGCGATCGCCGCCGCCGTCGGCGTGTCGCTCGCCATCGCCGCGTGCGGCTCGAGCTCGAAATCGAGTACGACCGCTCCCACGCCGGCGGGCGGTTCGTCGGGCTCGTCGAGCAGCGGCGGCGGCTCGGGGACGATCAACGGCGCCGGATCGACGTTCGCGGCGCCGATCTACGAGCAGTGGGGCTCGACGCTCAAGAGCCAGGGGCTGACAGTCAACTTCAACGCCGTCGGCTCCGGTGCCGGGATTGCGCAGCTGCAGTCTGGCACCGTCGACTTCGCGGGTAGCGACCCGCCGGAGAAGTCCTCGGAGATCTCGTCGGGCAAGGGTCCCGTCGCTCAGTTCCCGATCGGATTTGGTGCGATCACCGTCTCCTACAACCTGTCCGGTGTCAAGAGCGGGCTCAAGCTCGACGGCAAGACGCTCGCCGACATCTTCCTCGGGAAGATCAAGACGTGGAGCGATCCCGCGATCAAGGCGCTGAACCCCGGGATGAGCCTGCCCAGCACCGCGATCACGGTCGTGCACCGCTCCGACTCGTCGGGCACGACGAAGGCGTTCACGACGTTCCTGTCGGCCTACAGCCCGGCCTGGACCGCGGCTGCCGGCAAGCCCGACAAGATCGTCAAGTGGCCGACAGGCACGGGCGCCAAGGGCAACTCCGGGGTCGCGGCGACTGTCAAGCAGACGGCCGGTGCCGTCGGCTACGTCGAGCAGGCCTATGCGCTCCAGAACGGATTCACCTACGCCGCGGTCAAGAACAGCAAGGGGAGCTATGTGCAGCCGACGCTCGCGGCGACGTCGGCAGCGGCCGTCGGGATCAAGGTGCCCGCGAACCTCGCGATCACCACGATCAACTCTCCCAACCCGACGGCGTACCCGATCGTGTCGCAGACGTTCGTGATCGTCTACAACGACATGTGCAAGGCGGGCGTCTCCAAGTCCGCGGCCTCGGGCGTCAAGAAGTTCCTGACTTATGGGCTGGGGGCGGGGCAGGCCGTTCTGCCGAAGCTGTTCTACGCGTCGTTGCCGGCGCCGCTGCTCGCTAAGAACAAGACTCAGCTTGCGGCACTGACCTGTAACGGCTCGCCGCTGCAGTAGGAGCGAGGTGGAGGCAAGCGTCACAACGGTCCACGGCGGCCGCTCGATCCTCGAGCGGTCGCCGCTGCACCGGCTCCCCGACCGGGTGCTGCAGTGGGGGCTGAGCGCGCTCGCCGCGGGCGTCCTGATCCTGATCGCGTACTTCTTCGTGCGCCTGATCGGGCAGTCCACGACCGCCTTTGGCCACATCGGCTTCTTCAACTTCTTCTTTCGCAACAACTGGGACGTGTCGCAGCTGCAGCAGGGCGCCGCCTGCACCACCGCGACCGGCGCGGGGTGCACGTTCGGGGCCTGGGCGCTGGTGCTGGGGACGCTGGTCACGTCGGCGATCGCGCTCGTGATCGGTGTCCCCGTGGCGGTTGCGACCGCGCTGTTTTTGACAGAGCTTTGCCCCCGCCGCGCCCGTGGGCCGCTGTCGATCCTCGTCGACCTGCTGGCCGCGGTGCCGTCGGTCGTGTACGGCCTGTGGGGCGTGTTCGTGCTGATCCCCCGCCTCAAGGGGTTTCAGCAATTTCTCTCCGACAAGCTCTCGTTCCTGCCGTTCGTCGGCGGCACGGTGGCGGGTCCGAGCTACTTCATCGCCGGGCTGATCCTCGCGATCATGATCCTGCCGATCGTCTCGGCGATCTCTCGGGAGGTGATCTCGACGGTCCCCTCCGAGCATAAGGAGGCCGCGCTTGCCCTCGGCGCGACGCGCTGGGAGATGATCCGGATCGCGGTGCTCCCGTACTCGCGGGCAGGCATCACCGGCGGCGCGATGCTCGGTCTCGGGCGGGCGATCGGCGAGACGATCGCAGTGGTGCTCGTGATCGGCAACTCGCCGAAGCTCGGACACTCGATCTTCCAGCAGGGCTACACGCTCGCGGCGGTGATCGCCAACGAGTTCGGCGAGGCCGCTTCGACTCCCGTCTACCGGTCGGCGCTGTTCGCGGCCGGGCTGGTGCTGTTCGTGCTGACGCTGTTGGTCAACATCGTCGCCCGACGCTATGTGGTGCGAGCGGCGAAGGGCAAGCGCACCGCCGGCGACGTGTTCGCGCCGGCGACCGAGGCGGCGCCGGCATGACGACGCTGCCGGAAGTCAGCGCCAGGCGCCGCCGCACCGACGTGGTGATGCGCGTCCTGCTCGGCGCCGCCACGGCGGTCGCGCTGGTGCCGCTGGTGCTCGTCATCTACTACCTGCTGCACAAGGGGCTGAGCGCGTTCAGCAAGAACTTCTTCACGACCGACCCGAACGGCAACTTCCTCGGCTATCCCGGCGGGATCCGCAGCGCGATCCTCGGCACGATCGAGATCGTCGCGCTCGCGTCGCTGATCGCGATCCCGATCGGAATCGGCGTCGGCCTGTACCTGACCGAGTACGGCAAGGACTCCTGGTTTGCGAACGTGGTGCGTTACTTCGTCGACGTGATGACCGGCGTGCCGTCGATCGTCTTCGGGCTATTCATCTACATCGTGCTGGTGCTCGCTCGCGTCGGCGGCACATTCGCTGCCTGGAAGGGGTCGATCGCGCTGGCGCTGCTGATGCTCCCGGTCGTGGTCCGCTCCTCGGAGGTCGTGCTGCTGCTGGTCCCGCAAAGCCTGCGCGAAGCCGCGCTCGCGCTCGGGGCGCCTCGCTGGCGCGTGGTCACCCGAGTGGTGCTGCCCACCTCGCTCTCCGGTCTGGTCACCGGCGCGTTGCTGGCGATTGCGCGCGGGGCCGGCGAGACGGCGCCGCTGCTGTTCACGGTCGCGTTCGCGCAGGCGGCGACCGGCAGCCTCGGCCAGCCGATGAACTCGCTGCCGATCCAGATCTTCAACGACATTCAGTCACCACGTGCCGAAGTAGTCACACGCGCCTGGGGCGCGGCGCTTACGCTGGTGCTGCTGATCCTCATCCTCAACCTGATCGCACGCGCCGCTTCCAGAAGGAGCCGCCTGGCATGATTGACCCCGACACCAAGACCGAGACACCGGCCGACGTGACCTCTGCTGAACAGCCCGCCGCTCGAGAGACAACCGCCGAACCAGCTTCGAGCGCCGAGACCGATGGGAGGCGGAAGGCCCACTCCGTGTCGGTGTCCGGCCTGCGCGCCTACTACGGCGACCAGGAGAGCATCAAGGGCATCGACCTCGAGTTCCGCGCCAACAAGGTGACCGCTCTGATCGGTCCCTCGGGCTCGGGGAAGTCGACCGTGGTTCGCTGCATCAATCGGATGCACGAGGAGATCCCGGGGGCGCGCGCCGAGGGCAGCGTCAAGCTCGATGAAATCGACGTGTACGACCCGAAGGTCGACGTCACCGCGGTCAGGCGCGCGATCGGGATGGTGTTCCAGAAGCCCAATCCGTTTCCGACGATGTCGATCTTCGACAACGTCGCCGCGGGGCTCAAGCTGACGGGGACACGCGGCGAGAACCTGCGTCAGGTGGTTCACCGTTCGCTGCGGGCCGTGGGCCTCTGGGGCGAGGTCAAGAATCGCCTCTCAGAGCCCGGCATCGGCCTCTCCGGCGGCCAGCAGCAGCGGCTCTGCATCGCCCGCACCATCGCCGTCGAGCCCGAGGTGATCCTGATGGACGAGCCGGCCTCGGCGCTGGACCCGATCTCGACGCTGAAGATCGAGGAGCTTGTCGAGGAGCTCAAGCAGCGCTACACGATCGTGATCGTGACCCACAACATGCAGCAGGCCGCCCGGATCGCCGACACGACCGCGTTCCTGCTCGACGGCGAGCTGATCGAGCACGGCCCGACGAACGAGATCTTCACGACGCCGCGCGACGAGCGAACTGAGCGCTATGTGACCGGGAAGTTCGGTTGACGGCATGCAAGAGACTCGTCACGTCTTTCGCGAGGAGCTCAAGGACCTCGAGAACCAGGCGCTGGGCGGCCTGGACCTCGTGATCGGGCAGCTCGACCGGGCGCTCGAGTCGGTCAGCTACCAGGACGTGGAGCTCGCCGGCATGGTCGTCGCCGACGACGACCGGATCGACGGGCGCTACCTCGAGGTGCACCAGGGGATCCTGTCGCTGCTGGCGCGCCAGGCGCCCGTCGCCGGCGATCTCAGAATCGTCGCGGCGCTTCTGCAGGTGATCCGCTGCGTCGAGCGGATGGGCGATCAGTGCGTGAACATCGCCAAGCTCGTGCCGCTGTCCGGGCACGAGCCGCCCAAGGACAAGGACATCCTCGATGCGATCGAGCGGATGGGTCAGTACGCGCGCTCGCAGGTCTCACAGTCCAAGGAGGCGTTCGCCTCGCGCAAGACCGACCTCGCCCAGGACCTGGTCCGCCAGGACGCCGAGATCAACCGGCTCAACCGCGCGATCTTCCGGCGCGCCGTCGACGTCGGCGACGATCCCGACGTCCGCGAATGGGCGATGTTCATGATCCTCGTGGCTCGCTGCCTGGAACGGATCGGCGACAACACGGTCGACATCGCAGAGCAGACCGTGTTCGTCGTGACCGGCCTGTTCCGCGAGTTCGCCGACGCATCGTCGCCGCCGGAGGTCGCGCCCGCCGGCTGAGCATCGAAGCCGCGGCCCGCCGGACACCACTCGCGCCGGTGCAACGACCGTCGCTCGGGCGGGCGACCATTATGCTGGCGCGAGCGTGGCATCTCAGAAGTCCAAGCGGTCGCGCAAGCGGCGCAATCAGAGCTCGGTGCCGCGGACTGCGCCGGCCCACCGGCGCGAGCTGCGCTCACAGCGCCAGGCCCCGGCAGCCAGCCGCGAGCGTGCCGGCCGGAGCCCCGCCGGCACCTACGGGGAGCGCCCGCCGAGTCCCTTCGGCGGCTTGCCGGTATCCGAGATCGCGATCTTTGCCGGCGCGGTCGGCCTGATCGTCGGGCTGATCCGGGGGGGCGGGCCGGCGCTGATCGCCGGGATCGTGGTCTGCACGCTCGGCGTCGTCGAGGTCACCGCGCGCGAGCACTTCTCCGGCTACCGCTCGCACACGGTGCTGCTGGCGGCGCTGCCCGCGGTCGCGGCCGAGGTGCTGTTCGTGGCGCTGGTCGGCGAGCCCAACCCGCGTCTGCTGCTGCTGGCCGTGATCGTGCCGATCTACGCCATGTTGTTCTGGGTGTTGCGGCGGCGGTTCGCGCGGGCTAGACAGGCGCGCGTCGCTCGGCCCCCGGCAGCGTGACGGTCTCCGCCGCGGCGGCGTCGGCCGACCCCGCCGGCAGCTGCATGGTGAAGATCGCGCCTCCATCGGGCGCGTTGGCCGCGCTGACCGAGCCTCCGTGCTGGATCGCGACCTGACGCACGATCGCGAGGCCCAGGCCGGTTCCCTGGCGACCCCGGCTGTTGGTGCCGCGGAAGAAGCGGTCGAACACGTAGGGGAGATCCGCCTGCTCGACGCCGCTGCCGTGATCGCGCACGCGGATGCCCTCGCCGTCGACGGTGACCTCGACGAGGCCGCCGGGCTGGGAGTGGCGGGCGGCGTTGTCGAGCAAATTGTTCATGGCCCGTCCCAGGCGCTCGGGGATCCCTTCGACGATCACCGGCGCGAGCGATGCCCGGTACGTGATCCCGGGGTGGTCGCGCCGGGCGCGCGCCAAGGACTCCTCGACGACCCCGTCGAGGCGCACGTCCTCCGCCAAGCCGACCGGGAGGTCGCCGCGGGCGAGCTCGATCAGGTCGCTGATCAGCCCGCTCAGCTCCTCGCTCTGCTCGACGACGTCGGCCAGCAACCGCCGACGATCCTCGTCGTCGAGGTGGCCGCCGGCGAGCAGCACCTCGATGTTCGTCCGCAGGCTCGTGATCGGCGTGCGCAGCTCGTGCGAGGCATCGGCCACCAGCTGGCGCTGTGCCCGAACCGATTCATCGAGCTCGGCGCGCGAGCTCTGGAGGCGCTCGATCATCGCGTTGAAGCGCCTGGCGAGCTGCCCCACCTCGTCATCGGCATGGACGTGGATCCGGCTGGTCAGATCCTCGGTCTCGGAGATGTGCTGGGCGGTCTGTGCGACCTCGGCGAGCGGCGCGAGCACGCGGCGCGCAGCCAGTCGGCCGAGCACGGCCGCGAGCGCGACCCCGAACACGCACAGCAGAAACAGGATCAGGCGCAGCTGGGAGAGGACGTGGTCGACGCCGTTGAGCGGGCGGGCAAGCTCGAGCGCGACCGGCTGTCCGTCGGATAGGGACCCCGGCGCGAACACGATCTCGCGGAGGTGGCTTCCGCTGACGCGGATGTCCGCGAGGTATGGCCCGGCACCGCCGGCGGCGACGTTGCTCGCGCGGGCGCTGTCGGGGAGGACCAGGCCGCCCTGGCTGGGAATCGTGGTGCCGTCCGCGAGCACCACCTGGACGTACGGCGCCGGGCCGCCAGCGCTCGCCGGAAGGCCCGGCACCTGCTGGGCCAGGGAGTGGTAGTCGCCCTCCTGGATCGCCGCCGCCTGCGCCTTGAGCTCGCTGTCGATCTCGCCGCGTAGCTGATCGCGCACGACCCAGTAGCAGATCAGCGCCGCGAGCACGATCGCGATCGCGACCGCGGCGGCGGCGACATAGGAGAGTCTGCGGCGCAGCGACATCCGCGCAGCTACCGATCAGTCGCGCAGCACGTAGCCGACTCCCCTGACCGTGTGCAGCAGCCGAGGCTCGCCTCCGGCCTCGGTCTTGCGGCGCAGGTAGCCCATGTACACGCCCAGGGCGTTGGAGGTCGGCCCGAAGTCATATCCCCACACATGCTCGAAGATCGTCGAGCGCGTGAGCACCTGACGGGGATGGCGCATGAACAGCTCGAGCAGCGAGAACTCCGTCTTTGAGAGCTCGATCAGCCGGTCGCCGCGGTGCACCTCGTGGGCGATCGGGTCGAGCACCATATCGGCGTAGGACAGCGCCTCGCCGTCGGCGCCTTCCCCCGACCGGCGAAGCAGCGCCCGCAGCCGAGCCTGGAGCTCGCGCAGCGCGAACGGCTTGACCAGATAGTCGTCGGCGCCGACGTCCAGACCCTCGACGCGGTCGTCGACCGCATCGCGCGCGGTGAGCATCAGGATCGGCGTCCGGTCACCCGCCTTGCGCATCCGCCGGCACAGCTCGAGCCCGTCGAGCCGCGGCATCATCACGTCGAGGATGATCGCGTCCGCGGGACCCCGCGCGAGCGCGTCCAGGGCCTCCTCGCCGTCGGCGGCAAGCTCGACGTCATAGCTGTCGAGCCTGAGCGCGCGGTCGAGCGCCCGCCTCACGGCCGGCTCGTCGTCGACTACGAGGACGCGCGCCATACCGAAAATGATGGCGGGTGCACGTAAAAGTTGGTGAAGATGCGAGCCCTCCCGGGTGTGATCTGCAACTAGCGTAGCTCTAGGGGCAGCGGCTAAACATCTCTTCGGCCATCATCATTGTTGATGTCTCTGCGCCACTACCGATCCAAGCGCGACTTCGACACCACCCCAGAGCCGGCGGGGACGGAGGACCGCGAGCTCGAGGCGGGCGCGGAGCGCGGGGCGGACGGGGCACCAAGGTCGGGCGCGGACGCGGAGGCGGACGCTCCGGTCAGGGCGAACGGCCGCTTCGTCGTCCAGCAGCACGACGCGACGCGGCTGCACTGGGACCTTCGCCTCGAGCACGACGGCGCGCTGGCGTCGTGGGCGGTCCCGAACGGGATCCCGCCCGACCCGGCCGACAACCGGCTCGCCGTCCGGACCGAGGACCATCCGCTCGAGTACCTCGATTTCCACGGCGAGATCCCCAAGGGCCAGTACGGCGCGGGCACGATGACGATCTGGGACAGAGGCACGTTCGAGCTGCACAAGTGGGAGGAGCGAAAGGTCGAGGTGACCTTCCACGGCGAACGGCTGACCGGCCGCTATGGGCTGTTCCCCATCGGCCGAGATGAGGCATCAAAGCAGGACTGGATGATCCACCGAATGGATCCGCCGGTCGATCCCGAGCGGACGCCGATGCCCGAGCGGATCGTGCCGATGCTCGCTCGCGCCGGTGAGCTCCCCAGGCCCGAGCGAGGCTGGTCGTTCGAGGTCAAGTGGGATGGCGTGCGCGCGATCGCCTACGTCCAGCCGGGGCGCCTTCGGCTCGAGAGCCGCAACCTCAACGAGATCACCGCGGCCTATCCGGAGGTCCGCGGACTGGTCGCCGACCTCGGGATGCACGAGGCGGTGCTCGACGGGGAGATCGTGGCGTTCGATGATCGGGGCCGCCCCAGCTTCGAGCGCCTGCAGAGCCGGATGCACGTGACCTCCCCGACCGCGATTCGCCGGCTGGCGGCGAGCACGCCGGTGGTGTACGCGATCTTCGACCTGCTGTACCTCGACGGCCATACGCTGATGGAGACGCCCTACCGCGAGCGGCGCGCGAGGCTCGAAGAGCTGGGACTGGGCGGCGCCGCCTGGCGAGTCCCGGCGGCGCATCCCGACGCGGGCGCGCGGCTGCTCGAGGCGACGGAGGCGCAGGGCCTCGAGGGGGTGGTGGCCAAGCGCCTTGACTCCCGATATGAGCCGGGCCGCCGTACGGGCGCCTGGCTGAAGGTCAAGAACACCAGCCGCCAGGAACTGGTGATCGGAGGCTGGCTGCCGGGGGAGGGGCGCAGGGCGCAGCGGATCGGGGCGCTGCTGATGGGCTACTACCGCAACCGCACGTTCGTCTATGCCGGCCGCGTCGGCACCGGCTTCACCGAGAAGACGCTGAACGAGCTGGCCAAGCGACTGGCGCCGCTGCGCCGGGAGACCACGCCGTTTCAGTCGGCGCCGAAGCTGCCGCGCGAGGCGGTGTTCGTCGAGCCATGCGCGGTCGCGGAGATCGAGTTCAGGGAGTGGACCGGCGAGGGCGTGATGCGGGCGCCGTCGTTCAAGGGCTTTCGCGACGACAAGTCGCCGCGGGACGTGGTGGTCGAGGGCCAGGACGTGGTGATCGAGAGCGCCGAACAGGAGCCGGGTGCAGAGCAGGCGGCCGACGGCGTGCCTGGGGCTTCTCCCGAGGCGGTGTTCGACGAGATCGAGAGCCTGCCCGACGGCGCGCTGGCGGTTCTGACCGATGGTCGCCGGCTCAAGATCTCCAACTGGGACAAGATCCTGTTCCCCGAGACTGGCTTCACCAAAGGCGACCTGATCGCTTACTACGCGCGGATCGCGCCGGTGGTGCTGGCGCATCTGCACGACCGGCCACTGACGCTCAAGCGCTATCCGAACGGCGTCGACTCCCAGTACTTCTACGAGAAGCAGTCGCCCTCGCACCGGCCCGAGTGGGTGCAGGTCGCTCGGCTGGGCGCGATCAACTACACGCTGGCCCAGGACCGGCCGACGTTGATCTGGCTGGGCAACCTCGCCGACATCGAGCTGCACACGTCGCTGGCGCTCGCCGACTCGCCGGACCGCCCGACGATGCTGGTGTTCGATCTCGACCCGGGAGCGCCGGCGGGCATCGTCGAGTGCTGCCGGGTGGGGCTGGTGCTCCGAGGGCTGTTCGAGCAGATCGGGCTGGAGAGCTTTGCCAAAACGTCGGGCTCAAAGGGGCTCCAGGTCTATCTGCCGCTGAACACGCCAACCGACTACGACCAGACCAAGCCTTTCGCACGCCGCGTGGCGGAACTGCTCGAGCAGCGGATGCCCGAGCTCGTCGTCTCGCGGATGACCAAGCGGCTGCGGCCGGGGAAGGTGCTGGTCGACTGGAGCCAGAACGACGAGCACAAGACGACCGTGACCGTCTACTCGGTTCGCGCCCGCGAACGTCCCACCGTCTCGACCCCGGTCGCCTGGGAGGAGGTCGCGCGCTGCCTCGAGGCCGGCGACCAGGATCTGCTCACGTTCGACACCGATCAGGTGCTGGCGCGGGTCGCGGAGACGGGTGACCTGTTCGCGCCGCTTGTGAGCCTGCAACAGAGGCTCCCGGCGCTTGGCTAGGCCTGTGCGAATCCTTCGCCTCGCGTCGCCCGCGCCCGCTCTCTCTAGGATGATGGCGGGATGGATCAGATCACGTTGCGAAACCGTCTGCTGGTCGCGACCGGAATGTGGAGAGAGGCAACCGGCGAGCCGCTGCCGAAGCTCGCGCCGGGAGATCCCGCGGATCAGATCCAGAGTTTCGAGCTGAAGCTCGTGGACCGGCTGTGGGAGACCGCCACCCCCGAAACCGCCCGCGACGTCGCCGACCGCACCTGGGACCTCGTCCATGATCGCGACGACGACGACCCGGTCAAGCAGCGGGTCGTCGAGTGCCATCAGGCGCTGGCGCGGATGACGCGGCTCGGAGACTGAGGGTACGTGCCGCGTGGGCGGGACGGTACACAGACGCCACTACACGCTCGAGCAGGCAAGTGCGGTTCGCGGGTGGGTCGCCGATCGTGTCCGCCGCATCCGCGAGGCGCAGGTGCGGCTGGTCACGCTCGGCGTGCGCGCACGCGAGGGGCTCGCGTCGCTGGACCCCAGCGCCGGCGGGTCATACCCGGGCCGCGAGGTAGCCGCGGCGCTGGTGGAGCTCAACCGGGCGCTGAACGAGCTCGACGCCGTCGACATCGTGCTGCGCGACGTCGATCGCGGGCTGATCGACTTCCCGGCGCTGCGCGACGGCGAGGAGATCTACCTGTGCTGGCTGCTGGACGAGGACGAGATCGGGTTCTGGCACGAGCCCGCAGCGGGGTTCGCCGGGCGCCAGCCGCTATAGCGGCTCGCTCTCGAGCGTCGCGGCCACGCTGGGGGCGAGGGGCTCCGGTCTGGCCTCTGCGTTTCGCGGCAGCCCAGCCGCGGCGTAGGCGTCCGCTTCATCGAGCGTCTCGCGCTCGAGCAGGGCTGCGGCGAGCGAGTCGAGGTTGGCACGATGACGTCGCAGCAGGTCTGTGACCTCGCCGTGCGCCGACTCGACGATTCGCCTGACCTCCTCGTCGACCAGGCGCTGGGTCGCCTCGGACGTCTCGCTGGCGCCGGGCAGCAGCGGCCCCAGCCCGTCTCGGGGAAGCACCGCGATCGGGCCGATCGCCCGGCTCATGCCCCAGCGACCGACCATGTGGCGCGCGATCTGGGTCAGCTGCTGGATGTCGGACTCGGCGCCGGTCGTGAGATCCCCCAGCACGATCTCCTCGGCCGCGCGACCTCCGAGTGCGACCTTGATCTGCGCAAGCAGATACTCCTGGTCGAAGTTGAAGCGATCCGCGTCGGGCGCCGAGAACGTCACGCCCAGCGCCTGCCCGCGCGGGATGATCGAGACCTTGCGCACCGGGTCGGCGCTGGGAGTGAGCATCCCGACGATCGCGTGGCCCGCCTCGTGGTAGGCGGTGCGTCGGCGATCATCCTCTGAGAGCATCACCTTGCGCTCGGCGCCGAGCACGATCCGCTCGAGCGCGTCGGAGAAGTCCTCGGGCGCGACCTGCGGGTGGTTGCGCCGCGCGGCCAGCAGCGCCGCCTCGTTGACGAGATTGGCGAGATCGGCGCCCACCATCCCGGGCGTGGAGGCGGCGAGCGCGCCGAGGTCGACGCTCGGCGCCAGCGGCACCGAACGCGTGTGGACCTCGAGGATCGCCTCCCGTCCGGCGCGATCGGGCGGCTGTACCGACACCCGCCGGTCAAAGCGGCCGGGCCGCAGCAGCGCGTGATCGAGGATCTCGGGGCGGTTGGTGGCGGCGAGCACGATTACTCCGCTTCGCGCGTCGAAGCCGTCCATCTCGGTGAGGATCTGATTGAGCGTCTGCTCGCGCTCGTCGTGGCCGCCGGAGATGTTCGGGCCGCCCGCCGAACGCGATCGCCCGACCGCGTCGAGCTCGTCGATGAAGATGATCGCGGGCGCCGCGGCCTTGGCTTGCTGGAAGAGATCTCGCACCCGCGAGGCGCCGACCCCGACGATCATCTCGACGAACTCGGAGGCGGACATCTGGAAGAACGGCACGCCGGCCTCGCCGGCGACCGCGCGCGCGAGCAGTGTCTTGCCGGTTCCGGGAGCGCCGCTCAGCAGCACCCCGCGAGGGATCCTGCCGCCGAGCTTAAGGTACTTGTCGGGGTTCTTGAGGAAGTCGACGATCTCGGTGAGCTCGTCCTTGGCCTCGTCGATGCCGGCCACGTCTGCGAACGTCACCGGCTGCTCGCTGGCCTCGACGCGGCGGGCGCGCGAGCGCCCGAAAGACATCAGCCCGCCGGCGCCGCCGCCGGCGGCGGCACGGCGCATCAGCATCACGAACAGCAGCACCAGCAGCAGCGTCGGCCCAAAGCCGAAGATCAGGCTTGTGATGAACGACGGCCCCTGGTCGGGCGAATTTGCGTCGATCGTGACGTTGTGCTGCTGCAGGAGCGTCGACAGCTCCGAGTTGTTCGCAAACGACGGGACCTGGGTCGAGAAATCCGTCGTGGCCGATGTGTTGGGGTCGTTTGCGGGGTACTTGATCGCCGTGGCGAAGGTTCCCTGGATCGAGTCCCCGGTCGAGGAGATCTCCTTGACGTTGTTGCCCCTGACCTGAGCGAGGAACGTGGGGCTGTAGGGGATGCGCACCCGGGCGTTGGGTTTGAGCGCCTGCGAGGAGACCCACAGGTTGATCGCGAACAGCGCGATCACAAGGAGCGCGATCCACAGGCGCGGATTGCGGCTCGGCCGCGGACGCTCGCCGGGTTGCCTGGCTCCGCGACCGTCCGGCGCCGGCGTCACCCGCCATCCGGGAAGCGGCGGGGACGGGGGCTTGTCGCGTCCGCTCGGGGGTGCGTCGCGCTTGGTGGGCTGCTCGCTCATGCCACCCTGATTGTCGCAAGCCGACATAAGCGACTGGCAAGACTTGCTAAGAGCACGCTCAGATCGTCTCGAGGCGGGTCCGGAAGGAGTCGGAGCCCTCGACGCTGGCGCCGGCGGCCCAAACGCGGTCGGCCAGCCACCGGTCCGACGTGACCACCCGGACGGCGCTCGGATCCGGCTCGGCCCGCAGGCGCCTGACGATCTCGTCGTCGGCCGCGTTGCGCCGCGGTTTCGGGGCGTGGGCGACCTCGATCACGGTCGAGCGGATCGGGGGAGAGGGAGGTCGCTCGAACACCACCGTGACCTCCTCGCCATCGCTGACCGCCCACCGCTCGAGCAGGTCGACGAGGCGCAGCATCGCGGCGTCGCGGTCCTTCCACCAGGCGTCGGGGCGACTCCCGATCACGTTCATGCCGTCGACCAGCCAGCGCATGATCTGAGGGTAGTGGGGGCCGTTGGAGCCCCGGGAGGATGGCGCCGGCGCGGGTGGGCGGGGCCGGCGCGGGTAGGCGGGGCCGGCGCGGGGCGGGGCGGGCGGCGCGGGTAGGCGGCCGGCGCGGGGCGGGGCGGGGCGGGGCGGGCGCGGGGCGGGGCCGGCGGCGCGGGTAGGCGGCCGGCGCGGGGCGGGGCGGGCACGGGGCGGGCGCGGGGCGGGGCCGGCGGTTTCACGCGCGCGGGCGCGCGAGGCGTCTCTACGACCGCAAACATCACCTACGCGCCTTGCGCGGGGTGTCGACCCTTCGAGACGCGCCTGGCCGGTGCTCCCACGTGCATAATTCGACAGTCGCGGAGGAAAGGGCGAGCCGTGGCGAATGCTGCACGTGTGGCATGCATTGCTCGACAGGGCTCGAGCCGCCGCGCGCGAGTGCCGTGTTATGCACCCCGCCTGAGTGTTATGCACCCCGCCTGACGCTTCGAAGCCGACCGACCGGGCGCCGGCCTTTCCGAAATCGCCGCGTCGTGCGACCCGGCGTCACGCGATGGTGACCGACCGGTATGTCTTACTCGTCCTCCGCCGGCGCCCGTCGACCGCGCTTGCGCTGGGCCTGACGGCGCTTTGCGTCGAGCCGGCGATCCACTGCAGCCTCGGTCGGCTTCGTCGGCCGCCTCGGCCGCGGCACCGCCAGGGCCGCCATCAGGCGCCGGCGCAGCCGCTCGAGCGCGAGCTCGCGGTTGCGAGCCTGGCTTCGCTCGTCCTGAGCGACGGCGACCAGGCGAGGGCCGGCGCGGGTGATCACGCGGCGCTTCTGCTCATCGGTCAGCGCGGCCGACGCGGCGACGTCGAAGATCGCCTCGATCCGGGACGCGGTCACGTTGGCGTGCTGTCCGCCGGGACCGGAGGAGCGCGAGGCGCGAAGCTCGATCTCCCGCAGCGGAATGGCGCCGTGGCGCCCCAGTGGCATCGGGTCATCCATGGTTCCGGAGACTGTCTCAAAACTCGCGCGCCCGTCCGGGCGGGCCCCGCGCCCGTCGGGGGGGCCGATGGAGCTCGGCCAGCACCGAAGCCGACTCGCGTACGGGCGCCGTGATAGCTTGCGCGCCGTAAGGCCGACCCATCATACGGGCGGTGACAGCTGGTGCAGGCCCGTGGGGTACGTTGATCGATCCTCCGGCAGCGGCACTTCGAGCTACGGAGGAGTACTCCAGATGCCAACCGGAACAGTCAAGTGGTTCAGCGACGAGAAAGGGTTCGGCTTCATCACGCCCGATGAGGGCAACCGGGACCTGTTCGTTCACCACTCGAACATCAACGTCGACGGCTACCGCTCGCTCGCCGAGGGCGCCAAGGTGTCCTACGAGGAGGAAGCCGGGCCGAAGGGTCCGAAGGCCGTCAACGTAATGAAGCTCTAGCTCGCCCGCCGAACAAGCGGTTGGTTCGCCGCCGAGCAGCCTTGAGCTTCGCTGCGCGGGCCGGTTTGCGAACCATGGGCGCGGCTAGCATCGGCGCGGATGGCGGACTGGGTCACGATCTCCTCATTGGCGACCGCCGGCGGCACGCTCGTGCTCGCCGTCGCGACGTTCAGCTCGGTCAAGTCGGCCAACCGCTCCGCGCGACTGGCGGAACGGTCGCTGCTGTCGGGGCTGCGACCGGTGCTGGTCCCGTCGCGTGACGAGGACCCGGAGGAGTCCGTCCGCTTCGGCGACGGCGTCACCCTTCATGTCGGCGGCCACCGCGCGTCGCTCGATGTGCGCGACGGCAGGGTCTACATGGCGATCGCGCTACGCAACGGGGGCAGCGGCCTGGCCGTGATCCACGGCTGGCGGGCGGAGGCGTCCGAGCGCACCGGACGCGAGTCCCCGCCGGTCGAGGAGTTTCGCCGGCAGCAGCGAGACCTCTACATCCCGGCGGGCGACAACGGCTTCTGGCAGGGGGCGATCCGCGAACGGGACGACCCCGACTACGAACCGCTGCGCGCGGCATGGGGCACCGGCGCGCGAGTGCTGGTCGACCTCCTCTACGGCGACTACGAGGGAGGGCAGCGAACAATCGCTCGTTTTGGCGTCAACCCAGACGACGAGGACCCGCTCGAGGACCCGTCGGCCGCCGCCGGAGCATCGCCGGTGAGTTCCGGTCAACCTGCCACCGAGGGCGACGCGCCGTACGCCGGCCGGCGCGCCGAGGTGATCCGCTACTGGCACGTCGACACCGACAACCCGCGGTAGCGGGGCGGGATCGGCGGTAGCGGGGGGGGGCGGGATCGGCGGTAGCGGGGGGCGGGATCGGCGGCGGGATCGGCGCTAGCGGAGTCCATCCCGCCCCGACCGAAACATTCGGTCCCGAGCGGGTAGCTCTTAAGGAGAGCAACTGATGCCGGGCTTACTGAGACCAACCGGATGGCGCGTTCGCGTACCGCACGATGGGGCGCCATCCGCCCCGCGTGCCGTGCCCGTCTGCCGACGTCCCTACAATTGCGAGACGGGTGAGCTAGGCGCGACTGCACAGACGGTATGAGCAAGACGATTGAGGAGCGCGAGCGGGTCGTCGTCCGCTTCGCGGGGGACTCCGGTGACGGCATGCAGCTGGCGGGAAGCCGGTTCACCGACGCCACGGCGGTGCTGGGCAACGACCTCGCGACGCTGCCGAACTTCCCCGCGGAGATCCGGGCGCCGGCGGGCACGCTCGCCGGGGTGTCCGCGTTCCAGATCCATTTCGCGTCGAGCGACATCCTCACTCCCGGCGACGCGCCGAACGTGCTGGTGGCGATGAACCCGGCGGCGCTGAAGGCGAACCTGCCCGAGCTCGAGCGCGGCGCGACGATCATCGTCAACGAGGACGCGTTCAGCAAGCGCAACCTCGAGAAGGCGGGCTATCCGTCCAATCCGCTCGAGGACGGGTCCCTGGCCGCCTACCGGGTGCACCGTATCCCGATGACCGGGCTGACGACGAAGGCGGTCGAGCAGGTCGAGGATGCTTCCACGCGCGACGCCGGCCGCGCCAAGAACCTGTTCGCGCTGGGCGTGCTGTCGTGGCTGTATGGACGGCCGACAGACGTCACCAAGCGCTGGATCGAGCAGAAGTTCGCGCGCGACCCAGCGGTCGCCGCGGCGAACCTGGCCGCGTTCAACGCCGGCTGGTCGTTCGGCGAGACGACCGAGCTACTCGACGTCCAGTACCGAGTCAATCCTGCCACCGACGTCGCTCCCGGGACCTACCGCAACGTCAACGGAACTACGGCGCTGGCGCTCGGGCTGGTGGCGGCGAGCGTGCGCAGCAAGCTGCCGCTGCTGCTCGCGAGCTACCCGATCACGCCGGCGTCGGAGCTGTTGCACGAGCTCTCTCGCCACACCAGCTTCGGCGTGCGGACGATTCAGGCCGAGGACGAGATCGCTGCCGCCGGGATGGCGCTGGGGGCCGCCTTCGGAGGCAGGCTCGGGGTCACCGCCACCAGCGGCCCGGGAATGGACCTCAAGGCCGAGACGGTCGGGCTCGCGGTCGCGCTCGAGCTGCCGATGCTGATCATCGACGTGCAGCGCGCCGGGCCCTCGACCGGGATGCCGACCAAGACCGAGCAGTCGGACCTGCTGATGGCGCTCTACGGCCGCCACGGCGAATCGCCGCTGCCGGTGATCGCGCCGAGCACGCCCGGCGGCTGCTTCGATGCGGCATTTGAGGCGGTCTCGGTCGCGATCCGCTACCGAACGCCCGTGATCCTGCTGTCCGACACGTTCCTGGCATCGTCCTCGGAGCCGTGGATGGTGCCCGCCGTCGGCGACCTGCCCGCGATCGACCCGGCGTTCGCGGCCGCACCGGCGCGTGACGGCGATGACGACTTCCTCCCCTACAGCCGCGACGAGCATTACGCCCGCCCCTGGGCGATCCCCGGAACGCCCGGACGCCAGCACCGGATCGGCGGCCTCGAGAAGACCGACGGCTCGGGCAACATCTCCTACGACGGCGCAAACCACCAGCGGATGACCGATCTGCGCGCGGCGAAGGTGGAAGCGATCGAGGTGCCGCCGCTGGAAGTCGACGCCGACCCGGACGCGACACTGCTGGTCCTGGGGTGGGGCTCGAGCGAGGGCGCGATTCGCGCCGGCGCGAACCGTGCACGGCTCCAGGGCCACAAGGTTGCCTGTGCGCAGCTGCGCCACCTCAATCCGCTCCCGGCGAACACCGGCGACGTGCTGCGCTCGTTCGACCACGTCCTGGTCCCGGAGATGAACACCGGCCAGCTGGCGCAGATCCTTCGCGCGAGGTTCCTGGTCGACGTCGAGTCGTTCTGCAAGGTGCAGGGGCTGCCGATCTACGCGGCCGAGATCGAGCACGAGATCGCGGAACGCCAATGAGCCTCGTCACCGACGGACACGCGGAGCGCCAATGAGCCTCGTCACCAACGGACACGCGGAGCGCCAATGAGCCTCGTCACCAACGGACACGCGGAGCGCCGATGAGCGTCGTCACTAACGGACACGTCAACGGCGGCGCCGGCGACGGGGGCGCACCGCTGGGCAAGGCCGACTTCCAGTCTGACCAGGAGACCCGCTGGTGCCCGGGCTGCGGGGACTACGCCGTGCTGTCGGCGGTGCAGCAGTTCATGCCCGAGCTTCAGATCCCGCCCGAGCGGATCGTGTTCATCACCGGGATAGGGTGCGCCGGCCGGTTTGCCTACTACATGAACACGTACGGGATGCACGGCATCCACGGCCGCGCGCCGGCGCTGGCGACCGGGCTGGCATCGACGCGGCCGGACCTGTCGATCTGGGTCGTCAGCGGCGACGGCGACGCGCTGTCGATCGGCGGCAACCACCTGATCCACGCTCTGCGTCGCAACGTCCCGGTCAAGATCCTGCTGTTCAACAACCAGATCTACGGGTTGACCAAGGGGCAGGCGTCTCCGACCTCGGAGCTCGGCAAGATCACCAAGTCGACGCCGTTCGGCGTCGCCGACCATCCATTCAACCCGGTGGCGCTGGCGCTCGGCGCCGAGGCCTCGTTCGTGGCGCGAACGATCGACCGCGACCGGCGCCACCTGACCGAGGTGCTTCGCGCCGCGGCGTCGCACGAGGGCGCATCGCTGGTCGAGATCTACCAGAACTGCCCCGTGTTCAACGACGGCGCGTTCGCGGCACTGACCGAGAAGAACGTCAAGGACGCAAACCTGATCCGCCTGGAGGCCGGCAAGCCGATCCGCTTCGGCGTCGACGGCGAGCGCGGAGTCGCTCGCGTCCGCGACGGAGGGCTCGAGATCGTCGACGTGGCTGACGCCGGCGAGGACGCGCTGATCGTCCACGACCCGCACCGCGCCGATCCCGGCCTTGCGTTCTCGCTGGCGAGGCTGGCCGAGGACCCCAGCCATCCGACACCGGTGGGCATCTTTCGCGACGTGGACCGCCCCGTGTTCGGACGCACGGCACCGGTCGCGACGGCGGCCGGCGAACAGGAGCTGTCCGAGCTGCTCCTCGGCAGCGACACCTGGACCGTCGGCTGACAGTCCCTCCCAGCGGGCGAAGTAACCTCAAAGGCATGCGTGCCCCAGACCTCGAGCTCCTGTGGTGGGAGGGATGTCCATCGACCGAGCGCGCGCTTGCCGAACTGCGCGAGGCGCTGCACGACGTCGGCCTGGGCGAGACGGAGGTGCGCACCCGGGAGATCGAGACCGACACCGAGGCCGGCGACGCGGGCTTTCGCGGCTCGCCGACGATCCTGATCGACGGCATCGACGTCGCGGGGGTCTCGCAGGAGGACCCGATCGGCCTGGGCTGCCGCGTGTACCGCCGCCGCGACGGCAGGATCGCCCCGACTCCGGATCCCGACGATCTGCGCCAGGCGCTGCGGCGGGCCGCCGCGCGGGAGGTCACGCGATGACGATTGCAATTGGAGACAGGGCCCCGGAGTTCGAGCTGCCGGACACCGAAGGCCTGACCTGGTCCTCGCCCGACGGCGCCGGCGCGACCGTGGTCGTGTTCACGTGCAACCACTGCCCCTACGCCCTCGCCTGGCATGACCGCATCGCCGAGGCGGCGCGCGACTACGCCGACCGCGGCGTGCGGTTTTTGGCGATCAACTCAAACGACGCCGCGCGCTACCCGCGCGACTCCTATGAGGCGATGCAGGCCCGCGTGGCCGCCGAGGATTGGCCGATGCCCTACCTCCACGACGCCACGCAGTCGGTCGCGCGCGCATACGGGGCCAAGACGACGCCCGACGTGTTCGTGCTCGACTCCTCGCACGTGCTCCGCTACCGCGGCGCTCCCGACTCCGCCTACGACGATCCCGGGCAGCGGGGCGCGTGGCTGCGCGACGCGCTCGACGCGGTCCTCGCCGGCGGCGAGCCGTCGCGTTCCGAGAGCAAGCCGGTCGGCTGCTCGATCAAGTGGAAGTAACGCCCCGGCCGCTCCGGTGCTGAGCTATTTAGCTAAATAGCTCAACTCGCACGCCGCGCTGACGGTACGCGACCCGCGCGCCGTCAGGCGACGCGGCCGTCGGCGGGCTCCAGCGGTAGCCCGGCGGCGGCCCAGTCCAGCAGCCCGCCCGCCATGTTGTGGGCGTCGTATCCGGCGTCGCGAAACGCCTCGCTCGCCATCGCCGAGCGGCTGCCGCTGCGGCAGTAGAAGACGACGGGGCGGCCGCGGTCGATCGTGTGCGCCTGCGCCGCCAGGTCGGTGAGCGTGACGAGCCGGTCGCCGGCGATCGCGCCCGCCTCGTGCTCGTAGGGCTCGCGCACGTCGATGAGCTGGATCTCCTCGCGCTCGTGCAGGTCCGCGACCTCTCGCGGGCTGTAGTCGGGGTCCACCCGTTCAGCGTAGCGATCGCCAACGTTGCGGACGGTCCACTAGTTATGGCGACCGGGTGGCATCCAACGCGCCGTTCCGATACATTGCCGCCGCGAGAAAAACCCAGCCGAGTCTCCGGCCAGCCCCGCTGCCGGAGAACGGGGAACCCACGGGAGCCGACAATGGCTCCGGGGGCGAGTCGCCGGAATTCCGGCGTAGCGCAATCTCTTTCAGCGCGAGCCCGACAGCTAACCCCGTAGGCGCGAGAGAGAGAAGGGGTTTCTGTTGGCATATCCAGGCCTTGTACGCGCGGTTCGGTCAGCGGGAGTTGCGGCCGCCGCTGCATCCCTGGCGTTCGCCGCCTCCGCATCCGCCGCCAGCGGGGGCGCGTCCCTCACGGGCGGTACGTCGTCGTCGGTCACCAAGAAGACGCGCACGAGCGCCTCGACCACCGGCGACTCGAAGCACCTCGGCGATCGGGTCCTGCGCCCTGGCATGACCGGCCACGACGTTCGCGTGCTGCAGGACTTCCTCACATTGGCGGGCTTTCCGACGAACGTTGACGGCTCGTTCGGGGCTACAACCAAGCGCAACGTGATCGCGTTCCAGCGCGCCAAGGGCATCACCCCCAACGGCGTGGTGACCTTTGCCGTCAACCGCGTCCTCCGGGCTGCGGTGGCCGCAGCCAATCCGGCGACCACCCCAACCACCCCAACGGAGCACGCCGTCCTCAACCCGGACGGGACCGCCAGCGCGCCGGCCGACGCGCCCGCGGCGGTGAAGGCGGCGATCGCGGCCGCCAACCAGATCGCGTTCATGCCATATGTGTACGGAGGCGGTCACGGGAGCTTCAACTGGCGAGGCTATGACTGCTCGGGCTCGGTCAGCTACGCGCTGCACGGCGCCAACCTCCTGTCGACGCCCGAGGACTCGAGCCAGTTCGAGTCCTACGGCAGCCCCGGACCCGGCCAGTGGATCACGATCTGGGCCAACGCCGGCCACGCCTACATGCAGATCGCGGGGCTCTTCTACGACACCGCCGCCCAGGGCGGCTCCAACAACAACGACCGGTGGTCGACACGGCGCGCCTCGGCCGCCGGCGGCTACGTGATCCGACACCCAGCGGGGCTCTAGGTTTAGCGAGCGAGCCTCATACCGCCGAGCGGTTGCGCGGAGGGCTTCGGTGAATCTGAGACGGGGTGGCGGTCGGGTATGAGCCTCGCTCGCGGGGGCGCTCCCTGCGGAGCGCGGGCGCGGGCTGGTGGCCACGGTTAGCCTTCGTTCTAGCTGTGGAGCCCTCGAAGGGCTAACGACCTTGCGATCGTCAGGAGACCGCCCGTGGCCACGATCTCAAGCCTACTCGCCGATCACGTGACCCTTGAGGTCCGGTCTGTCGACCGGCTGTTCTTGCAGGGGTACGTGCCCCGGTTGCAGACGCAGGGGCAGGTGATCCGGTTCTTGTTGGATCGGGGGTTCCCGATCCCGTCGCCGGCCGTTCTGGGGAAGATCGGCCGCGAGTACGTCGCCGCGATCAACCGGTTCATCGAGGAGCGTGAGATCCCGGTCGTGCGGTTCGTCAAGGGCGATGTGAAAGAGGAGATCGCTCGCGAGCACTTCAAGCGCGCCGAGCGCGACGGGCGCTTCGGGGTCGTGATGGTCGGCGTCTGCCAGGAGAAGACCTCGGTCTGGCGTGGCTGGCGCGACGGCGGCTCGGATGGCCATCCGCACTTCGAGTACCGCCGTCAGTCGGTGTTTCCGAACAACTACTACTTCTACATCCGCGATCCGGAGTGGGGGCCGTCGTTCATCAAGACGACCGCATATGCGCCGTTCTCAGTGTGGCTCTACCTGAACGGGAACGAGTGGGCCAAGCAGCGGGCCGTCGGGCAAGGTCTGGACTTTGGGGCGTTGGACAACGGGTTCGCTGCCTGCGAGGACCCAGCGGCGCTGGCGGAGATCTGCCAGCGGCTATGTGCCGCCGACGTGCGAGCGTTCTTCGAGCGCTGGCAGGCCCAGTTGCCGTCGCCGTTCACGGTCGAGGATCGTCAGCGAGCCTATGGCTATGACCTCGCGTTCCGGCAGCTTGAGATCTCCGACACCCGCGTGTTCGACCGTCCCGCTGCCGGCCGTGCCTGGTTTGAGAAAACGCTGCCCGACCAGCTCACGCTCGGGCGCCCTGACCAGGTCGCTGTCGTGTTCGGCCGCCGCGTCTCCCGCCAGACCCCGGGCCGGTTCCACACCAAGATCATCAACCGCGGTGTGGAGGCGGCGATCCAGGTCCACTACCGCGCCTCGAAGGTCAAGCAGTACTTCAAAGAGGGCCGTGCCCTGCGGACTGAGACCACCGTCAACGACACCCACGACTTCGGGATCGGCCGCCGGCTCACCCCCGAGAACTGGGACGCGCTGATCCGGATCGGACACGAGGTCAACCAGCGGCTGCTCGACCACCAGCTTGACGCGTGCCAATGCGCGCCAGACGCCACGACGCTCGAGCGCGTGGTGCTGCCATCCAACCACGATGGCCTACCCGCCCCCGGATTACGGTTCGGCGAGCGGCGCACGATGGCGCTGCTCGCCTGCCTGTGCTGCTACCAGCACCTGTTCGCCGGCCTGACGAACCGCTCGCTGCGCGAGCTCATCAACGGGATCATCCCCGGCTACACCGCGCGGCAAATGACCTACGACCTGCGCCGCCTCAGGCGCAAAGGATTCATCCAACGGATCCCCCGCTCTCACCGCTACCAGCTGACCAGCGAGGGACGCCGCCTGGCCGTCTTCTTCACCAAGACCTACACCCGGATCGTCAACCCATCCCTCGCCGGACTCGACCCGGCCCTGCCCGACCACATCGCCGCGCGAACACCGCTCGCCGCGTCCTGGCGAGCATTCGAGCACGCCCTCCAGGACCGCATCACCGCCACCGCAATCAAGGCCTGAAAAGATGACTCGTCCGTGAACGCTTCAACGACCAAGCGGAGCTAGGGGAAAGGGACCGGGCGCTTCAGATAGAAGGGACCGGGCGCTTCAGAGGGAAGCGACCGGGCGCTTCGGAGAGAACCGACCGGCGCGCCAACCCCGCGGGACCGGTCGTCACCGACCACGAACTTTCTCGGTCCGGCTCATCACGGTGATGGTCGAGCGGCTAGGAGAGCCGCTCGATCATCATCGCCTGGCCCATCCCGCCGGCGACGCACATCGACTCGATCCCGAACCTGCCGTCGACGGCGCGCAGGCCGTTGATCAGCGTGGTCATGATCCGAGCGCCGGTCATCCCGAAGGGGTGCCCCAATGCGATCGCGCCGCCGAACGGGTTGAGCTTCTCATCGGGGATCCCCAGCTCCGCCTTGCAGGGGACGATCTGGGCGGCGAACGCCTCGTTGATCTCGACGATGTCGACGTCCTCGATCCTCATCCCCGTCTGCTCGAGCAGCGCCCGGATGGCGGGGATCGGGCCGAGTCCCATGATCTCCGGACGGATCGCTGCGACGGTCGAGGCGACGATCCGCGCCATCGGGGTCAGGCCGCGGTGGCGCGCCTTTTCCTCGGACATCACGAGCACCGCCGCGGCGCCGTCGTTGAGCGGGCAGGCGTTGCCGGCGGTGACGGTGCCGTCGGGCCGGAACGCCGGCTTGAGCTGGGCCAGCACCTCCATCGTCGTCCCCGCGCGCGGGCCGTCGTCCTTGCTGACGACGGTGTCGGGCACGTCGATCTCGCTGCCGTCCTTGTCGACGTCCTTGTGCGCGGGCACCGGCACCGGGACGATCTCGGCGTCGAAATGGCCCGAGTCACGGGCGTCGACCGCGCGGCTTTGCGACGTCACCGCCCACTCGTCCTGCTGCTCGCGGGTCACCTGGCAACGCTGCGCGACGTTCTCGGCTGTCATCCCCATTGGGATGTAGACGTCGTAGGCCGAGCCGTCGGAGCCGTTGAGGCGCGGGTGCTTGGCCTCCTCCATCATCCCCGCGCCGAGCCCGGCGCGTGACACCGCCTCGACGCCGGCCGCGATGTACTGATCGCCCTCGCCGACCCTGACCGCGTGAAAGGCCATCCTGATCGTCTGCAGCGACGAGGCGCAGAAGCGGTTGACCGTGCACGCCGGGACGTGATGGTCGAGGCCGGCCAGCAGCGAGGCGTTGCGCCCGACGTTGTACCCCTGCTCGCCGACACCGGAAGCGGCGCCCATCATCACGTCGACCGTCTCGGAGAAGTCGACGTTCGGATTGCGCTCGATCAGCGTGCGGATCGGGAGCGCCGCGAGGTCGTCGGCTCGGACCGTTTTCAGAGAGCCCTTCCCGGCACGCCCGATCGGCGTGCGGATCGCGTCGACGATCACTGCATCTGGCATTTCGGAGTCGCTCCTGCTCGGGGTTTCAGAGTGAGGGCGGGCGGCGCCCACGGCGCGGTCATAACCCTAGACGGCGCACGCCCTTCTCG
Source organism: uncultured Solirubrobacterales bacterium (assembly GCA_963723675.1). GTDB lineage: Bacteria > Actinomycetota > Thermoleophilia > Solirubrobacterales > Solirubrobacteraceae > Palsa-465. The sequence continues at coordinate 107,024 of CAVRRW010000008.1, forward strand.
TCCCACCCCAGGTGGTGGGCGAGCTCGTGGCGCACCGTGCGCGTGACCTGGGCCTTGAGCAGCTCGGGGTCGTGGCCGAAGTCGCGCAGCAGGGTGTCGCGGAAGATCACGATGCGGTCGTGGAAGTAGTCCTGGGCGACGGTGTCCCCCTGGTAGAGCCCGTAGGCGCGGCGGCGTCGCCCGCCCTCTGAGACGACCACGGCGACGTGCTCGAGCGCGCGGTGAAACTCGAGCGGCAGGTCGTCGATCGCGGCGCGGACGAGGGCGCGGAAGTCCTCCTCGTCGTAGGGATCGAACAGGTCGTCGTCGGGGTCATAGGCGGAAGCCTCGTCCCATACGTCCTGCTCCGCGAGCCGCTCGGCACGCTCGACGATCGCCTCGAAGTCCTCCTCGGACTCGGGGTCGCGCCAGTCGGCGAGGCGGACCATCGCCAGCACGACCGCGCCGCCGATGATCACCGCACCCGCCGCGAACACCGCGAGCGCCTGCAGCAGGCGCACCGGGAAGGAGTCGCTGAAGCCGAAGATCACGCTAACGGCGCCGAGGCCAATCGTCAGCGCCGCCAGGGCGGAGAGGAGGATGCGCCGAAGGGTGGGGGGCTGTCCGGACATCGCGGCTATCGCATCGTCCGGGCGATCACGAGCCGCTGGATCTCGTTCGTGCCCTCGTAGATCTGGGTTATCTTGGCGTCTCGCAGCATCCGCTCGACCGGGTATTCCTTGACGTAACCGTAGCCGCCGAGCACCTGAACGGCCTCGACCGTGACGTTCATCGCGGTGTCCGAGCAGAACAGCTTGGCCATCGCCGAGTACTTGCCGATGTCGGCATCGCCACGATCGACCCTGGCGCACGCCTGATAGAGCAGCTCGCGGCCGGCGGCGCACTGCGTCTCCATGTCGGCGAGCTTGAACTGGATCGCCTGAAAGGATCCGATCGGCTTACCGAACTGCCGGCGCTCCTGCGCGTAGGCGGCGGCGTAGTCGGTCGCTCCCTGGGCGATGCCCAGCGCCTGCGCGGCGACGCCGAGGCGCGAGCGATCGAGCGTCGTCATCGCGACCTTGAAGCCCTCGTTGACCTCGCCGATCACGTTCTCCCGCGGCACGCGCACCCCGTCGAAGATCGGCTGACCGGTCGGCGAGCCGCGGATCCCCAGCTTGTGCTCGAGCTTGCCGACGCTGAACCCCGGCCGGTCGGCCTCGACCACGAACGCGGTGATCCCGCGCGAGTGGCCCGCCTGCTGATCGGTGACCGCGAACACGACGTAGAAGTCGGCCACGCCGAGGTTCGTGATCCAGTTCTTGGTCCCGTCGATCACCCAGTCGTCGCCGTCGGCGACGGCACGGGTCAGCATCCCGCCGGGGTCGGAGCCCGCCTCAGGTTCGGACAGCGCGAACGCCGGCGACCACTCCCCACTTGCGCAGCGGGGCAGCAGGCGCTGCTTGAGCTCTTCGCTCCCGAACAGCCTGATCGGCAGCGTGCCCAGCTCCTGGATCATCAGGATCAGCGCCGTCGATCCGCACGCCTTGGCGATCTCCTCGACCGCCAGGTTGAGCATCAGCGTGCCGGTGCCGGTGCCGCCGTGCTCGGTCTCGAACGGCAGCGCCAGGATGTCCTGCTCGGCCAGGAGGGCGCGCAGGTCGTGCGGGTACTCGGCGTGCTCGTCGATCTCGGCCGCGCGCGGCGCGATCCGTTCGCGCGCGATCTGGCGGATGGTGTCGCGGAAGTCGAGGTGCTCACGGGGGATCGTGTAGAGCTCGGCCAGCGCTGACATGTACTGATCCTACGCCAGAGGAGGCTTCACACCGGACCCCGGGCGGTCAGTGCGGTGGGATGACCAGGATCCGCTCGTGCGTCATGTAGCGGCCGAGGTCATCAGGGCTCGCGGGCGCGGGGCGATAGACGTCGATGTGGCGGCCCTTGATCGCGCCGCCGGTGTCCTGGGCGACGAACCAGCCGCCGCCGATGTGGCGGTAGGCGGGGACGTAGACGCGGCTCCCGAGGGGGATCAGCCGGGGGTCGACGGCGATGCTGTGGTAGTAGCGCAGCGGCAGCGACGGCTCAGGTGCGAAGGTGACGCCGCCGTACGGGAGCGTTCCCCCGCCGGGCCCATTTGACCAGCCGCCGGAGGCCAACGGGAACGTCACGCCACCGTGGCGGTTCCGCCAGCCGCCGATCAGCCAGACCGGAAAACCACTGCTCCACTTGCCGAGGCACACCGGCACGGTGGGGTGCCCGGCGGCGTTGACCCAGCCGGTCGAGCCGAGCGCGGCGATGTGCACGCGGCGGCCGTGCAGGTCGACGCCGTCGCCCTCCATCGCAACGCCGCGGGCGGAGTACAGCCAGTCTGCGGCATGCTTCCCGGCCAGTCCGGGAGCCTTGACGCGGCGTCCGATGAACCACCTCTCGGGCGCCGGGTAGTACTCGGTGATCGTGACTCCGCTCAGCCACTGACGATGGCTGATGGGCTGCTCTGGGATCGGCGGCGGCGACTTGTGGCAACGCGAGGCCGACGCGGGAGCCGGTCCGGAGGCCGTGGCATCGACGTGGAGGAGCCAGAAGGCAGCCCGACGGACCCGTACCGGCGGGTGGCGCGCCGCCGCGAGGTGGCGGCCGGAAACGCGAGCGGCAACCGCAGCCGAGCGAGCGGCAACGGCAGCCGATCGGTCCGGCGGCCCCGAACCGCCCCGGAGAGCGACCGCAACCGCCGCTCCGGCGACCATGAGTACCAGCGCCGCGGGCAACAGAGACCGTCGCAGCATCGATGTCAATATAGGCCGCTGCTCACCGTGGGGGCATTCGCAGCGCGCCATCGAGCCGGATCACCTCGCCGTTGAGCATCTCGTTCTCGACGATGTGCGCGACCAGCGCCGCGAACTCCTGCGGGCGACCGAGCCGGCGCGGGAACGGGACGGCCTCGCCGAGGGCGTCGCGCGCGGACTGCGGCAGCGCCCCGAGCAGCGGCGTGTCGAACGTGCCCGGCGCGATCGTGCAGACGCGAATCCCCATCCCCGCAAGGTCCCGCGCCGCGGGCAGCGTCATTCCGACGATCGCTCCCTTGGAGGCTGAGTAGGCGACCTGGCCGATCTGCCCGTCGAAGGCGGCGATCGAGGCGGTGTTGATGCAGACGCCGCGCTCGTCCGAAGCGGTCGGTTCGTTCTCCAGCATCACCGCGGCCGCGAGCCGCAGCAGGTTGAAGGTGCCGATCACGTTGACCCGGATAACCGACTCGAACGGCTCGAGCGCATGGGAGCCGCGCTTGCCGGCGATTCGCTCCGCCCACCCGATCCCGGCACAGCAGACCGCGATCCTCAGCCGCGCTGGCAACGCGGCAGCTGCGTCCACGGCCCCGGCCAGCGAGTCCGGGTCGCTCACATCGGCGCGTACGAACGCGACCCCGTCGCCGAGCTCCTCCGCCAGCGCTTGGCCCCGGTCGTGATTGAGGTCGGCGATCACGACCCGGGCTCCCCGGGAATGCAGGCCGCGTACGGTGGCCTCGCCGAGGCCCGAGGCGCCGCCGGCGACGATCGCGCCGCTTGCATCGATCTGCATCGCTGCAACCCTACGCGGGTTGCCTGGGCACGGTCAGCTCGTCCGGTAGCGGAGGAACAGGGAGCCGTCGCGCTCGAGCACCCACACCAGCGACACCCGCAGCAGCTCTGGGAGCGCCGGCCCGCTCGTGATCGTCGGTCCCGAGGTGCCGCCGGCGAGTTGCGGCGCGACCGTCAGGAAGAACTCGTCGACGAGGTCCTCGTGCAGGAGCGCGCCGAACACGGTGGGTCCCCCTTCGCACAATAGCAGGCGAACGCCGTAGTCGGAGCGCAGCCTCCGCAGGGCCGTGGTCATCGTGAGCTCGCCGGGGTCGAGCTCGACCACGTCCACCTGCGCGGCGCATTGCGCAAGGTCGATACCCGACGGTGCGAACACCACGATCCTGGCCTCCGGTTCGCCAAACAGCGGGATGTCGGTCGGCACGTCGCCGCTGCGTGAGACCACGCACGCCAGCGGCTCGGGTGAGAGCCCGGCGGCGACGCGCCGCCGGCGGCGCTCGGGATCGCGCGCGATCCGGCCGTAGCGCTCGGTCCGCAGCGTCCCGGTTCCGGCGAACACGGCGTCGACTCGCTCCCGGAGGCCGTGGAACAGCTGCCTGTCGCCCTCGTCGCCGATCGGCCCCGACCGCCCGTCGAAGCCCGCCCGGCCGTCGGCCGTCGTGACGAAGTTGACCAGCGTGTACGGGCGCTCGTCGCGGCTCAACGCAGCCGGGCTGATCGCGTTCAACAGCTCGGCGATGGTCAGCTTGCGCTGCTCGGGGAGCAGCTGCCGGAGCTCCAGCTCGGGACCGCGGGATGCGGGCGGTGTCGGGCTTTGCACCGGCGACGACGCTAGCAACCGGCGGTGTGGGGGCGTCGCCGGCCGATCGGTCCGGTCGCCGGGAGGCTGTCCCTCGCGTCGATATTCACCGGGCAGCGAGACCGGCCGTCGCGTCGATACTTACTAGGCTCCGGGCCGATGGACTTCAAGCAGCTCGACCGCGGGGAGCTCATCGCGGTTGCCGGAGGGATTCTCCTGGGAACCTCGCTGTTCTTGGTGTGGTACCGGCTCGGAAACCACAACGCGGTGCTCAACGACTGCAGGGGGCCGCACGGAACGTGCACGGGTTGGGCGGCGCTGACGATCCTGCGGTTCCTCCTGCTGATCGTCGCGATCGCGCCGGTGATCCTCGCCTACATCATCGTGCGTGGGCATGCGCTGTCGTGGCCGCGGGGGGAGCTGACCGCGGTGATCTCCCTGGTCGCGCTGACGTTCACGATCTTCCGCGGGCTGATCGACCGGCCGGGCTCCCCTTCCGGGCAGATCAGTATCGGCTACGGGTGGTGGATCGGGCTGCTGGGCGGCCTGCTGATCCTGGTTGGCTCGGTGTGGCGCTCGCAGGAGAGTGCGGGGCGCCGAAAGCCGCCCGGGGTTCTGTAGGTATCCGGCGTGCTGTAGCCCATCTGACACGCGGTGCCACGCCGGCGCCCGGTGCGGATAGGCTCCGCGGGATGACCGAGCGGCAGGAGCGTCAGCGCCCGGACCGCAACCTCGCGCTCGAGCTGGTGCGCGTCACCGAGGCGGCCGCCCTGGCGGCCGCGCGGATGGTCGGCCGCGGCGACAAGGAGGGCGCCGACCAGGCCGCCGTGGATGCGATGCGCCATGTCCTCGACGGAGTGTCGATGGACGGGGTGGTCGTGATCGGCGAGGGGGAGAAGGACGAGGCGCCGATGCTGTTCAACGGCGAGCGGATCGGCGACGGCACGCCCCCCCAGGTCGACGTGGCGGTCGATCCGCTCGAGGGCACCCGGCTGACCGCGCTGGGGATGCCAAGCGCCCTCGCGGTGATCGGGCTCGCCGAGCGCGGGACGATGTTCGACCCGGGCCCGTGCGTGTACATGGAGAAGATCGCGGGCGGGCCCGAGGTCGCGGACCTGCTCGATCTCGACCGGCCGCTGCCGGAGACGCTCGCGCTGGTGGCCGAGCGCAAGGGGATCGACATCCGCGACGTGATGGTCGTGATGCTCGACCGCGAACGCCACCACGAGGCGATGCGCCAGGTGCGCGAGGCCGGCGCCAGGGTCCGGCTGATCCTCGACGGCGACGTGTCGGCGGCGTTGCTCGCGGTGAGCGAGAACTCGCCGGTGGATCTGTTGTGGGGGATCGGCGGCACGCCCGAGGGCGTGATCTCGGCGGCGGCGATCAAGTGCATCGGCGGCCAGCTGCTGGGACGGCTGTGGCCGCGCAGCGATGAGGAGCGCGAGGCGGCGGCCGCGGCCGGATACGACTTGGCCAAGTTGCTCACGTGCGACGATCTCGTCGCCGGCGAAGACGTGTTCTTCTCCGCCACCGGGGTGACCGACGGTGACGTCCTGCAGGGCGTGCGCTACCAGGGAGACCGCGGCGCTACGACCGAGTCGCTGGTGATGCGGTCGCGCTCGGGCACGGTTCGCCGGGTGTCGGCGCGTCACGACCGGGCGAAACTGCGGACGCTCACGGGCGTCCGCTACGGCTGACCGCTTCCCAGGGGGCGTCCGCTACGGCTGAACGCATCCCGGGGGCGTCCGCTATGTCTGACGGCTCCTGGGGCGGTCGGGTTCGGATTGTGTGCTGGGAGGGCCGTGCGGCTCTGGCCTGGCGCGGTCGACCAGCGCCGACGCCAGCCGAGACAGGCGTCCGACTTTCGAGGTGGCCAGGTCGAGCCTGGCGAGCGAGCGCAGGAACGCGTGCGTGACGAGCACGTGGATCGCGGACTGGGTCGCCTCGTACACCGGCGTGCTGAACCCGGCCGCGATCGCGGGGTAGAAGTTGGCGACCTCGACCTCGATCCGAAGGCCGGCCTGCCCATCGGGCGCCCCATCGGGCTCGCGGCGCACGTCCAGCGAGAGAAAACCGCAGCCGCGGCCGGCGCGAGCGACCAGCAGGCCGCCACGGATCTGCCAGCTGACCTTGCCGTGATCGGGCTCCAGCACATAAGTGGGGGCCCTGAAGCGCAAGAGCGTCAGCGGCCGGGCGAGGAACACGACCGAGCGCTCGTTGTTGGCGTAGACGACGCGAATCACGCCAAGTGTCACGCGCGAGAGGAACCGCCAGTAGGTGCGGGCGAGGTTTTCGAGGTTGGTGGGGTTCCACATGCGATCGAGATCCGCCTGGGCCATCGTGATCTCGGCCGACTGCAGCGATCGCACGGTGCCGTCGGCGGCGATCGCGGTCGACTTCGGCGGCGAGACGATCACGGCTCGCGCCGGGGTAGGCCGGTTGCGTCGCTGGCGTGCGAACACCAGCGCGGCTAGCGCGGCGAGCAGGACGAGGATTGGGCCCACTGCGATGATTCTGCCCGTTTTGGGGGTCCCCAGCGCGAGCTGGGTCTTAACGAGGCAGCGGCTCGAGCCGCACCCGCGTCCCCGCCGCGGCCTCGCCATCTCCCGCCGGGATCAGCGCCAGCGCATCGGCCCCGAGCAAGGAGGTCACGATGTGCGAGGCCTGCGGGCCGTTGGGCAGCGCGATCGTGGCGCCGTCGCGGCGCTGCAGGCGCACGCGTACCGCCTGCTCGCGGTCGGGGTTGCGCCTGACAGCCACGGCGAGCAGCGCCTCGTCGTCCAGCGGCCCTTCGTCGCCGGCGCCCTGAAGCGCGGCGAGCGCGGGGCGCACGAACAGCGAGAAGGTGACGAACGCCGAGACCGGATTGCCGGGCAGTCCGAACACGAGCTTGTCGCCGGCGGTGCCAAACCAGGTCGGCTTGCCGGGCTGAAGCGACACGCCCCAGAACACCTCGGCGACCTCGAGTCTCGCCAGCGCCGGCTTGACGTGATCGTGAGGCCCCACGGAGACTCCCCCCGAGACGACCGTCACGTCGGCCCGGGACAGGGCGTTTCCCAGCGCCTCCTCGGTCGCCACACGGTCATCGCGCAGGCGCTGGGCGGGGAGGGCGACAGCGCTCGAGCGCGTCGACAGCGATACCAGCATCGGCGCGTTGGAGTTGTGGATCTCACCCGGTCCGAGGGTCTCGCCGGGAGCCCTCAGCTCGTCGCCGGTGCATAGCACCGCGACCACGGGCCGGCGCGCCACGAGCACCTGGCCCAGACCCGCGGCGACGACAGCGCCGAGCTCGCCGGCGCGGAGCGAGGCGCCGGCCGCCAGGACCTTCGTGCCCGCGCCCATGTCCTCGCCCGGCCGACGGACATTCTCGCCCGGGGCGACCGGCTCGCGTGTGGTGATCGTGCGCTCGCCGAGATCGACGTCCTCCTGGCGGATCACAGCGGTGGCCCCGGCGGGCACCGCGGCGCCGGTCGAGATCCGGATCGCCTCGCCGTGCTCGAGCTCACGGTCGCCGGGGGCGCCGGCGCGCGACTCGCCGACCACGGTCAGCGTGCGGCCGGCGGCGCCCTCCTTGATCGCGTAGCCGTCCATCGCCGAGCAGGCGAACGGCGGCACGTCCCCGATTGCGCTCACGTCCTCTGCCAGCACCCGGTCGAGCGCGTCGGCGACATCAATGCGCTCGAGCCCGAGCGGGCGGACCTGCTCGAGAATGAGCTGGCGGGCGCGGGCGATCGAGATCAGCGGCGTCGGCATCTGCGTGCACATTGTCGCGGGCGGTGGCGCCGGGCGGCGCGGCGTCTACCGGAATGTCGTGGCGACCCGGGTAGGCGGCGGTGGGAGCGACACCGCGCCGATCCTGCTGATGCCGTCGAGCCCGAGCTTGCGGGCGGCGGCCACGGTTACGTCGAAGTCGGCACCGTGGGCGTAGGGCCCGCGGTCGATCACGGGCACGACCAGCGTCCGTCCCCGGTAGTAGATCGCGACCTGCTCGCCACACCTCAACGTCCGGTTGGCGGTTCCGATCGTGGACGGCGTCAGCGTCTCACCGCAGGCGGTCCTGCGGCCGTAGAGCGCCGCACCGCCCTCCTGGGTCGCCAGCGCAAACCGGTAGACGGTCACCGTGACCGCTGGCGAGCTCGCCGAGGCGGGTGCGCCGACGTGGCGCTCGACGGCCGCGCGAAACGCGAACTGGCCGATGTGATTGGCGCGCCAGACGACCGTGAAGGAGCCGTCGGCGGCGACGGTGGCGTGGGCCGTGGGCGCCCACTGCCAGTCGGTCTCGTGCCCGAGCCGCTCGATCTCGACGACATCCCCGGCGTCGCTCGACGGGACGGTGCCCGTGAACCGCACCTGGCCGCGCAGGAAAGCCGACTCGCGCGAGTTGATCGTGATTCCGCCTCCGGCGGCGGTCACGCTGTCGTTCGAGCGTTGGACTGAAGTCTTGGTCGTCTGTGCCGACGGGGTCGCGCCGGCGCTCGGGCTCGCGCCGGCGCCCGGGCTCGCGCCGGCGCCTCCGGAGCCGTTGGCGCCGCGGCCGGCGAGGGCCTCACCGACGGCTGCCGGCACGAGCGCAACCGTGGTCGCGGTCAGCGCCGCTAGCACGTAGACATGCGCACTCCGATACGCGATCGGACGTCCTTTTGTCGTGATTTCGCCTACGGGGTGAGCTGACGGGCTCGCGCCTTTCGGCGCTACGGTCCTTTACGGGGCCGATTCGCCCCTGCGGACCTGCAGGTCCGCAAGTGGTTCCCCCGCCGACCGCCCGACGGACGGACGATCGCTCGGCGTGAACGGCGCGGAAGTATACGGAAAGCTGATTCTCGGCTGCTTCCCGGGGAGTGCTCGCGGGCCTCCGTGGAGTGCTCGCCGGGTTCCGTGGAGTGCTCGCCGGGTTCCGGGGAGTGCTCGCGGGCTTCCCCGGGACTGCTCGCGGGGTTCCCCGGGACTGCTCGCGGGGTTCCCCGGGACTGCTCGCGCGGCGGACGGGACACGCGCAGTCGCTCGTCGGGGCGCACCGAATCTGACTCGGGAACGTCCCAGTCGAGCCCTTCTCGGCCCAGCTCGGGATGTTCCCGTCCTGGGAGGGGGGCAACGTCCCGCGCGACCTCGGCGAGCGCTCGACTGGGACGTTGTCCGGTCCCGGGCGGGCCGTTGGCGTCCCGTCCCGGCGGGCCGGCCTGCCGATGGTTTCTAAGGGTTGGGCTAAGGGCGGGGCTAAGGGCGGGGCAGCCGCGCGACCGCGTTACGAAGCGCGCGGGCGCCGGCCGAGAAACCGATTTCGGCCAGCTCGGCGGCGGCGTGGACGGCGGTGCCGAGGATGTCGGCGCTGGTGGTCGGGACCGATCCGCGCGACGGCGGCGACGGCGGGGTGCAGGCGGGCTGGGCGGGTTGGCGCAGGCGCTGATGCCGCGGGCGAGGCCGGGCGCGAGGGGTGGCTGGGGGCGTGGCGCCTTTGCGGGATGGGGCCTTTGCCGTGGGCTTGGCGGTGGCCGCGCCGGTGGTCGCGGCCTCCTTGGGGTCGGTCTGCATCCGCGAGCCTGCGGGTGGTGCTCCTCGCTTCTGGCTACGGCGGTGTGGACGTCGGTGCGGGAGCGCCCCGAGTACTTCGGACGTGTGTTCGTCGGTCATCTGGACCCAATGATCGCGTACTCGCAGAAATCGGACCGAAACTTTGAAACCGCTCGGACCGTTCTACGTATTGCTAGTTACCACCGAACGCCGAGACGTCGGCGTTGGCCCCTGATGCCCCGCGATTTCGCTCGCCGGCGGCGCCCGGGCCGATTGACTTCAAAAAATATAGCGCCTATACTCAAGGTACATGGTTGAGTAGCGGGCGTGCGCCTTTGGTGGCTGCGCCCGCTTCGTAGTCCTCCGTGCCGGGAAGTCTCCCAGCTACCGGTGCATACCACGGAAACGGAACGAGATGTCAGTAGCGGAACTGCAGGAACTCGAAGAGATCAAGGGACTCGTCACTCGGGGGCAGCAGCTCGGCGTTCTGACCTACGCCGACATTGCCACCGCGGTTTCCGAACTCGATCTTGATGAGGCCGATGTCGAGGAGCTGCACGGCTTCCTCGAGCGGGCCGAGATAGAGCTCGTCGAGGAGCTGGATCCCGCGATCGCCGCGGCCGAGCTCGAGCGGGCACCCGATCGGCGCGGGCGGCGCAAGCCCAAGACTGCGCTCGATCTCAAGCCGGACATGACCACCGATTCCCTTCAGCTGTTCCTGAAGGACATCGGCAAGGTGCGGCTCTTGACCGCCCAGGAGGAGGTCGATCTCGCCAAGCGCATCGAGCGCGGCGACCTCGACGCCAAGCAGAAGATGGTCGAGTCGAACCTCCGGCTCGTCGTCTCGATCGCGAAGAACTACCGCAACCAGGGGCTGCCGTTCCTGGACCTCATCCAGGAGGGGACCCTCGGCCTCGTCCGCGCGGCCGAGAAGTTCGACTACCGCAAGGGGTTCAAGTTCTCGACCTACGCGACCTGGTGGATCCGGCAGGCGATCGCCCGCGCCCTCGCAGACAAGGCCCGGACGATCCGGATCCCGGTCCACGTGGTCGAAAAGCTCAACAAGATCGGGCGCGCCGAGCGCAAGCTCGTCACCGAGCTCGGTCGCGAGCCGACGGCCGAGGAGATCGCCGAGGTCACCGGGATCGAGCCCGAAGAGGTCGAGTCGATCAAGCGTTCGGCCCAGGCGCCGGTGTCGCTGGAGAAGCCGGTCGGTGACGAGGAGGAATCCGAGTTCGGCCAGTTCATCGCCGACGAGCGCGCCGAGTCGCCCTACGAGCGAGCCGCCGAGATCCTCACCAAGGAGGCGCTCCGCGAGGCGCTCGAGAACCTCAGCTACCGCGAGCGTCGCGTGCTCGAGCTGCGGTACGGCCTCGGCGGTGAGCACCCACGGACGCTCGACGAGGTCGGTCGCACCTTCAACGTCACGCGCGAGCGGATCCGGCAGATCGAGAACCAGTCCCTGAAGAAGCTTCAGTCGCTCGCCGAGGCACAGAAGCTTCGGGACGTCGCCTAGCGCCCGCGGCTTTGACGGCGGCCGGCGGCGAGACTAACCGGGTCTTGCCGGTGGCCGTTCGTTGTTGAGGAGTTGCGCCGCTGATCGGCTTGCCGAGGCATGGCTCGGGCCTGACCGGGGTGCATGACGTGTCAATCGACCACCACAGGCCCGGGCCCTGCCGCGTTAAGCACGTCACAGGTGCTTAATTCGTCAGGGCTCGCCCCTAGCCACGCGAGTGTCGTGAAATGCACCGCGAGTGCTCTGCAGGTCAAGCTCCGGGTGGGGGGATTGGACTTGTCGCGGTGCGCCCGGCGAGGGGGCGTTGCGCGGGCGTGAACCCGGCTTTGCGTTGCTTCAGTTCGTGAAGCATTGCGCTAGACTGGGCGTTGATGGCAATCAATGACACTTGTCCCGTCTGTCGCACCGCGAACGTCGTGTGCGGCAAATGGACCTTGCTGGTGATCCGCGATCTTGCCGAGGGTCGCTCCCGATTCTGCGAGCTGGAGCGCTCGCTGCACGGAATAAGTCCGCGCACACTCTCGCTGCGCCTGCGGGCGCTGGAGGAGGAGGGGATCGTCGAGCGCCAGACCTATCCCGAGGTGCCGCCGCGGGTGGAGTACGCGCTGACCGAGAAGGGCCGCGCGCTCGTGCCGCTGATCGAGGACATGCGCGCCTACGGGCTCGAGTGGCTGGGCGCGGATTGCGAGGCCGAGGAAGTCCCGGCCGAGGACGAGGTTGCCGAGCGCGAGCCGCTCGTCGCCGGCGTCTGACATTCCGCCGTGCGGGTCGCGGTCGCCGTTGATGAGCTGACCGGCGTCGCCGGCGCGCTGCCTGAGGAGCTCCGTCGCCGCGGTCACGAACCGATCCTGCACGGCGCCTACGACGAAGGCGAGCGGCCCGACTGGGCATGGGCGAGCGAGTCGGCGGCCCGCGACGTCGTCGACGGCCGCGCCGAACAGGCGATCGTTGCCTGCTGGACCGGCACCGGCGCCTCGATCGCCGCCAACAAGGTGCCCGGGATCCGCGCGGCGCTCTGTGGCGATGCCCAGACGGCGCAGGGCGCGCGACGCTGGAACGATGCCAACGTGCTGGCGCTCAGCCTTCGCGGGACGTCAGAGGCCCAGCTCGAAGAAATCCTCGACGCGTGGTTCGCGGGCGGCGCCAGCGACGAGCGCAGCGACGTCGACAACATCGCCCATCTGTCGGAGATCGAGCGCTCGGGCTAGGGGCCGTCCGGTCAGACAACCTGGCCCACGGCCCGCCCCGGGTGCGCGTACCGGGTTACGCCGCGCGAACGATCACGAACTTGCCCGTGCCGATCAGCCTTCCGTAGTTGTTGTTGGTGCGGGGGCCGAACCCGGGCCACACATACCACCGATAAATGCCGGGCTTGAACCGGTGCCGATGTCGCGCGAACCGCCACGTGCGGTTCAGCTGAACGCTTGCGTCCTTGGGCCAGATGCTCAGCACCTTGGTCTTGCCGCGATACAACTGGACGTTGTAGTAGTCGGCGTTGCGCTTTGGGGTCCACGCCAGCAGCGGGGGCGCCACCAAGCGGGCGCCGTCGGCCGGCGACAGGATGCGCAGTCCCGGAGTCGCGTGGACGGTCCGCTCGGTGACGTTGCCCGCCGCGTCGACCGCCGTGATCGCATAGGTGTAGCGCCGTCCGTTGGTGACGCGCTCGTCGCGGAAGCGATGACCGTGGCCGCGATACACGACGCTGTGAGACCGATGGAATCCAGGGGTCCGCACAATCTTGAGCGACGTGATCGGAGCAACATCGCCGCCCGTCAGCCAGCGCAGCGAGACGAATCGATCGCCCGTGTTGGCGCTGGCGCGGACCGATGGCGGCGCGGAGTCGTAGCGGAACGGAACGGCCAGCGTGGCGACGTTGCCGGCGCGGTCGGCGCAGCTGCCGGTGACCGAAGCTGAGGCGCTATTGGGGCCGGCGTACGTGAGCGTCGGGCAGCCGCTGATGCCGGACGTAGCATCGGTGTCGCTGAACGTGAACGCGACCGGGTGGTTGTACCAGCCGTGATGGTCAGGCCGGCGCGCTGGCGCTGCTGTCACCGAGGGCGGGGTAGCGTCGTAACTGAGCACGAGACCCGCCGACACGACCTTGCCGGCGTTGTCACGACAGGAGCCGCTGATCGGCACACTCGACCTGTCCGGACCGGCGTAAGAGACAGGCGGCGTGCACGACGCGATTCCAGAGAACGCGCTGCCTCCGAAGCTGACGGCGAGCGAGTGGTTGTACCAGCCGTTGGAATCGGGAGGCCGGGAGACGAAGGCCCCTGCGGTTGGCGTCGATGCTTCGACATTGAGCGGGAAGCTGATCAGTTGACTGGGTGGCGTCCCACCCACGCCCCACCAGACCTGGCACGAAACCGTAGTGCTGGTGTCGCCAAACGGCTTCGAGTCGCAGCCGGCCACTTTCGTCGGAGCGGGATCCACCTGCCACGTGAGGGTCACTGCGCTCGTGTACCACGATCCGGACTGATTGCATGAGTTCGTTTGGCCAGCTGACGTACAGGTGGCCGTTAGCGTGTTCGCCCACGCCGCCGACGCGCCAACCATGCAAATCGTCACCGCCACAACAACCCCAATAACCCCCGGCAACACCCCCCGCCGGCTCATCACGCCGTAGCCTCCGACCACGCGCGGTGCGATCGCGCCGGCGCCGCCGTGATGCCGACGCCGTCACCGACCGGACGGCGTGAACCGGGTATGCCGCCGACCGCCCCTGCGCCGGCGGGCGCCGGTGCTCCCAAGCTCGGGCGCAACCTGAACCTGATCACCTCGCCGCCTTTGCGAGAGCTTAAGCGATCCACATCCCAACCTTCCATGACGCCCGCTTTACCCGCTGCGTCCCGATTCCATCGTCCTCGGCAACGGGCCTACCCGTGTCAACACGTTGATGTCGACGCGCACGATACGCCTCTCCTTGGTTCGCTTCAACCAGGTATCCGTCGGTTCCGCCAAGGATTCGCCGTTACGCCGGCCCCGGCCGTTGACGTTTATTGCGCGAACCGTCGCCGGACCGCAAGCGTTGTCAGCAGGCCAAGGGCGAATCGCGCCGTCCAGTCAGGGATCTTCGCGCGGTTGCGCGCGGTGATCCTGCTCGTGCTGGCGCTGCAGGGCCGGATCTAAGCGCTGCAAGTTCGCGTTCGCGGTGGAGGATCGCCTGCGCCGAGGACGAAACGGCCGCCGTGCACAACCCCACGCTCCACGCCGTGCTCGAGGCGTTCGCCGCCGATGCCGCCGGTCAGCTCGCAGCTGAGACCGCAAGCGGCGCGGAGGTTCCGTTCGAGGTCATCGAGGAGCCCGGGGCCCGCGCCTCGCTGTACTGCTATCGGCCGCTGACCGGCGTGTTCATCCGCGACCGGCTGGGACTGCTCACGGCGCTGCCGACCTACGCGCCGGCGGCCCGGGCGCTGGGGGGCCTCGCCGGCGTCGATGCGTACCTGCGACAGCGGGGCGAGTCGCGGATCCCGGGAGAGCCCAGGGAACGCGCCGACGTGGCGTTGCGCGCGTTTTTGTCGTACGTGTTCGCCGAGCGCAGCGAGTTCGGGTTCGACCCCGTGCGCTTCGAGCAGGCCTACGGCGAGCTCGAGCGGGCGCTGTATGAGGGGCGCTGCGTTGCGACCGTGATCGCGCCGCTGCTCGGATTGGCGCTCGAGCCCTCGACCCGTGAGCTGCCGCTCGGCGACGGACTCGCGCTGATGCGCGGCGACGTCTTCCCCGACGCGCCGGCGGACGCCGTCTGGGGTGACGGCGAGGAGCCCCACGTGCTCGCGGTCCTGACCGTCACTCACGAGCGCACCGCGAGGTCGCCGGTGTCCAGCGCCCGCGGCCGGTTTCGGCGGGTCCTCACGGCGCTGAGGCTGTTCGAGCGCGGCGGGTACGCGCTCGGTCCGCTCGCGTGGACGCGAACCGACGCCGGCGCATGGCGCCCGGTGCCACTGGGCAGCAGCGGCCGGCCCCGGTTTCAGACGTTCGTCTCGGCCGAGCACGAGGACGAGCTGCGGGCGTTCTGCAACCTGATCGCGCGGCGCGCGCCAACCGGCGGCGAGCTGGCGTGGGCACTGGCGCGGTTTGAGATGGGGTGTGAGCGCGTCGCGCCGTTCGAGGCGCTGACGGACTACCTGCTGGCGCTGAGGGCACTGCTCGAGCCCGAGGGGCCGGCCAGCGGGCGCCTCGCTCAGCGGCTCGGGGTGATCTGTGCCAAGCCCGAGGATCGGCCTGCATTGGCAGAGCGCACAGCGCACGCGATATCACTCGAACGCGCCGTGATCGCAGGGCTGGCGCCGGCCGAGCCGGGGGTCGCTGCGCTGGTCGACGAGCTCGCCGAACACCTCCGGGCGCTGCTCAGGGACGTGCTTTGCGGGCATCTCGACCGTGACCTCTGTGCGGTCGCCGACGCGCTGCTCGCCGATGCCGCGACGCCCGCGAGCCGCTAGCCTTCTGTCCAGACCGCTCCCTACTCGGTGCCGTTCGCGGCGCCGGGAGTGTCTAGCCGCCAGGCGACGACATGTAAGTCCTGGTGCTTTTAAGTAGTTAGGGGGAGCGCGATCTCAGACAACGAGCGGGCGTAAGCCCGCTCGTTCTGTTAAGGCCGGGCGGCAACCATGCGGGGCGGTGGCGTAGAGATATGCTGGCTGGCGTGCCGAGCCGCGGCGCAGGCCCTCGAATAGCCCCGAACGTAGATCCCGGTTGCCTGAACACGCCGCGGATCAACGACGACGGCTTCGAGGAGCTCTGCCACCTGGTGACCGACGAGGATCCCGACACCGCCCTGTGCGGCAAGGACGTCACCGGCTACCCCTGGAACCCGCCGTGGCCGCGGTGCGAGGCATGCCTTGCGGTCGCCCAGGGCGCGATGAGCTGATGGCCGAGCAGCCCCTGCTGTGCGTCGTCGAGGTCCCCCGGGGCAGCCGCAACAAGTACGAGTTCGACCCCGACATCGGCGCGATCAAGCTCGACCGCTTCATCTCGGCCTCGGTGGTGTATCCGACCGACTACGGCTACGTCCCGGAGACGCTCGCCCCGGACGGCGACCCGCTCGACGTGCTGATCTGCGTGTCCGAGCCGACGTTCCCGGGCTGCGTGGTCCCCGCCAACCCGATCGGGCTGTTCAAGATGTCCGACGAGAAGGGCCCAGACGACCACGTGGTCTGCGTGCCCTGCAACGACCCGGGCTGGAACTCGCTACAGGACGTTGACGATCTGCCGGCGCAGCTGCGCAGCGAGATCGGCCACTTCTTCAACATCTACAAGGATCTCGACCCCGACCGCTACTCGGAGGTCAACGGCTGGGGCGACCGGGCCGGGGCGCTGGAGACGATTGCCAAGGCCAGGGAGATGTTCCGTGCCGACGGCGGCGACGCCCGTCGCTGATGTTCCACGTCGAGCTGCGCCAGTTCCCGCACGTGACGCGGGCCTTCAACCTGACCCGGGAGGAGCTGCAGACGCGGATCACCGGACCGTGGGTGGCGAGCGCGCCAATCGACCTCCACGAGCGGCGCTGGCTGCCCGACAAGACGCGGCTGACGATCCTCGAGGGACCTGAGCTTCGCCCCGACGAGATCGGCCTGGGACGGGGCTGGGCGAACGCCGGCCGCAACGGCGAGGACGTGACCGCCGCACTCGTCGGCGAGGCCGAGCGCCGGCTCCAGCCGCATCCCACCGACGAGCTCAAGGAGGAGATCGTGGCGCTGTGCGCCAGTGGCGCGACCCCGCTCGAGAGCGTCGTCCAGCTTATGTCGCGGCGCAGTCCCGAGCGGCGCCCGAGCGAGCTGCTCGCGGTGGCCGAGCAGGCGGTGTGGGAGCTTTTGCATCAGGGCCGCGTGAGGATGCTGCGCGGCGGCGAGCCGGTGGCCAGCGGGCTCTGGCAGCCGCTGCTGCTGTCCTGGCCGAGCTGGACCGGGGCCGGCCCCGAACCGGTGATGCTGGGGCTGGATGCGAAACGCGTGAAATAGCGACGTTTCACGTCCCACCCCCGGCGTCGATGCCGTCGAGGCTCCCAAACCTACGCCGGGCTACGCCACGACCTGGTCGATCAGGCGCGCGCGCTCGGCACGGGTGGCGAACAGGTAGCGGTGCATCCGCAGCAGCCCCTCGACGTCGTGGACGTCGTCGTCGAGCTGGGGCACCAGCAGCAGCGGGCGGTCGCCGAGATCGCCGGCGAGGCGGGCGATGTTGCCATGGTCGCGGCGGGCCAGTACGTGGTAGTCGAGGAAGTTCGCGGCGACCTTCGCGGCGAGGTCGGAGTCCAGGCGGGCCGCCAGCGCAGCGCCGACGTCGTGTGGCTCGGCGTCGCCGAGCAGGTCGTGGTGGACGCGGTTGACGACCACGCCGGCGAACGGCAGCTCGCCCTGCTCGAGCGTGCGGCGAAACCAGATCGCCTCGTCGATCGGTTCCCGCTGCGCGGAGGTGACCAGCAGAAACGCGGTGGTGGGCGCGCGCAGCAGCTTCTGCACCTGGGCCGCGCGCTCGCTGAAGTCGTTGGTCATGTCGCCGAGCAGGGCGAAGAACGTAGCCAGATCGCTGATCAGGTCGACCCCGGTGACGCGGCGCAGGGCCGACAGCAGCGGGCTCGCGCCCCGGCCGAGCGCTTTCATCCCGAGGCCGGTGGGGCGCACGAACGCCTTCATCCCGCGGCCGTCGAGAAACGAGGTCAGGCGCCCCGGCGCCTCGAGGAAGTCCAGCGCGTCGCGGGAGGGCGGGGTGTCGAGCACGAGCAGGTCGAAGCCACCCTCCCGATCGAGGTCGTAGAGCTTGGCGACCGCGGTGAACTCCTGGGAGCCGGAGACGGCCGTGGACAGCTCGCGGTAGACGCGGTTTGCCTTGATCTCCCGCGCCTTGGCCGGGTCCGGCGCGATCCGGTCGATCAGGTCGTCGAAGGTCCGCTTGGGATCGAGCGTCATCGCCCACAGCTCGCCGCGGATCTCCAGGCCGGCCGAACGCAGCCGCCGCGGCTGGACCCGGCGGGGCTCGTTCTGGAGCTCCTCGAGGCCAAGGGCGTTCGCCAGCCGCTTGGCGGGGTCGATCGTCACCACCGCGACCTTGGCGCCGCGGGCCGCCATACCGAGCGCGACCACCGCCGAGGTCGTCGTCTTGCCCACGCCGCCGGCGCCGGCGCAGACGCACACGCGCTTGCCCTCCAGCAGCTCGGCGACGCTCATCGCCTGGTGAGTCTAGGGCGCTCGCGCGACCGCCAGCGCCGCCGTCAGGCGCTCGCGCGACCGCCAGTGCCTGCGTTCTGCGCGCCGGCGATCGGGCGGCGCGGCTCAGCGGCTGACCGGCTCGACCGGCGGCGACCCGGCGCCCACCGCGCTGGCCTCGAGCTCGTCGGCGAGCTGCTCGAGCTCTCCGAGCCCGAGGTGATCGGCGAACACGTAGGGGAGCTCGACGATCGTGGTATCGAGCCCGTCGCGCAGCCGCGCCTGCTGCTCGCGCTGCGTGACGGCGCGGGCGTGCTCCGAGAGCGCCGCGCGGAGCGCCGAGCGCACCAGCGGCGAGCGCGTTCTCGGCAGCAGCGCGTCCAGCTCGGAGACCTCGGTGGCGTCGAAGCGCTCGCGATACAGCGCGTTGACGACCACCAGCTCGAGTGACAGCTCGTCCCGGCCGAGCGCTTGGCTCAGCTCGAGGGTCTCGTTGACGGCCATCTCCTCGGGCGTCGCGACCGCGACGATCGCGGTGAACTCGTGGTCGGCGATCGTCGCCGCGATCTTCGAGCCCTGCCGCGCGATCGGTCCGGCCAGCGCGATCTCGGCGAACGTCTTGGGCGTGCGCAGGATCCCCACCCCGTGTCCGGTCGCCGGCGCGTCGACGACCACGAAGTCATACGGCGCGGCGCCGCGGGTCCTGCGCTCGAGCTGGGCGAGCTCCCAGACCTTGCCCATCGTGAGCAGTTCTCGCATCCCGGGGGTGGCCATCGCGAATGCGTGAAACAGCCTGCTGGACCCGAGCATCTGGCCGACCGCGCCGGTCTTGACCCGCAGGTACTCCTCCATCGCGAGCTGTGGATCGATGGAGATCGTGAACAGCCCGGGCGCCAGCTGGACCTCGCGGAAGCGCTGAGCCTGGTGCTCAAAAGCGCGCTGAATGCGATCCTGGCTGGCCACTTCGGCGACGATCGTGCGCAACCCGCGGCGGGCGGCCAGCATGCCCAGCGCCGTGGCGACGGTCGACTTGCCGACGCCGCCCTTGCCGGTGACGAAGATCAGGCGTCGGTCGAAGAGATCAACCACCCCAGGGCAAGTTACCGAGGCAGCGGAGGATTCCCGCTGGTCGCTGCGAATACAGGCGCGTGATGACTTCGACCCCGAAGGTGATCGCGTTCGCCAACCAGAAGGGCGGCGTCGCCAAGACCACGACCACGCTCAACCTCGCGGTCGCGTTCGCGGAGGAGGGGCACCGGGTGCTGTGCGCCGACATGGATCCTCAGGGGAACCTGACGATGTCGCAGGGGATCGACCCCGACACGCTGGAGAAGTCGATGTACGACGTGCTCGTGCACGGCATCTCGATCCGGGAGGTGATCCGCAAGCGCGAGGTCGACGTCGCCTGCGCCTCGATCGACCTGGCCGGAGCGGAGATCGCGATGTCGACGATGATCGGTCGCGAGCGCAAGCTCGAGAAGGCGCTCGCCGTGGTGGCGGAGGACTACGACTTCGTGTTCATCGACACCCCGCCGAGCCTGGGCCTGCTGACGATCAACGCGCTGACGGCCGCCCACAAGGTGATCGTCCCGGTGCAGTGCGAATATCTGTCGATGCGCGGACTGATCCAGCTGCAGAACACGCTGGCGATGATCCGCGAGAACCTGAACCCGGACGTCGACATAGAGGGGATCCTGCCGACGCTCGTGGACACCCGGACGCTCCACGCCAAGGAGGCGATCGAGTTGCTGGAGGAGAACTTCGGCGATCGGGTGTTCGCCTCGCGGATCCGCAAGACCGTCCGATTTGCCGAGGCTCCCGTGAAAGGGATGTCCGTCCTCAAGTACGATCCGGACGGTTTGGCCGCACACGCCTATCGGCAGCTCGCGAAGGAGGTCCTCTCAAATGCCAACCGGTAAGCGCGCGAGCATGCGCGAGGGGCCACTCGCCGCCTTGTTTCGCAAGAGCGCCGAGGATGCGCAATCAGGCCAGGGAGAAACGAGGGCGCAGCAGCCGCCGAGCGAGCCGGGCGAACCTGCGCCGCAAGCGCCCGACACGGGGTCCCAGGCATCCCCGGCCGGGCCCGCTGATCCCGACGAGCGGCGCGTCCCCTCGCCCCAGGAGCGACTGCGCCATGCCTTCTCGGCCGACATTCCTGAGAACGTGCTCTCGCCGCCGGCCGAGCCGGCGGCGCCCGAGCCCGACGTCTACGCGCGCCGGGAGGACGCTGGCGCGCCGATGCCCGGCGGCGGCCCCCTGATTCGCGTCTGCGGCGTCGGCGGCGCCGGCGTCAACGCCGTCAACCGGATGGTGGAGGCCGGGATCAAGGGTGTCGAGTTCGTCGCGATCAACACCGATCTGCAATCGCTGCAGCAGTGCGCCGCGCACGAGACGCTGCACATCGGCGACTCGATCACGCGCGGCCTGGGCTCTGGCTCCAACCCCGACCTGGGACGCCAGTCCGCCCGCGAGGAGTACGACCGCATCAAGGCGATGCTGCGCGGCTCCGACATGGTCTTCATCGCGGCGGGGGCCGGAGGGGGCACCGGGACCGGCGCCGCTCCGGTTGTCGCGCAGATCGCGCGCGAGCTCGGCGCTCTGACCGTCGGGATCGTCACCCGCCCGTTCCAGTTTGAGGGCTCGAGGCGGCGCATGCAGGCGGAGGCCGGAATCGCCGCGCTCGCCGACGAGGTCGACACCCTGATTGTGGTCCCCAACAACCGACTGCTGACCGTGCTCGAGCGAAACACCTCGATGGTCGAGGCGTTCCGAGTCGCCGACGACGTTCTGCGCCAGGGGGTCCAGGGGATCTCCGACCTCGTCACGCTCCCGGGACTGATCAACCTCGACTTCGCCGACGTGCGGACGATCATGTCGGGCGCCGGCAACGCGCTGCTGGGCATCGGGATGGGGGTGGGGGACCGCCGCGCGATCGACGCCTCCGAGAAGGCGGTGGCCTCGCCGCTGCTCGAGACCAGCATGGAGGGCGCGCGTTCGATCCTGCTCTCGATCACGGGCGGGCGCGACCTTTCGCTGTGGGAGGTCAATGAGGCCGCCCGGGCGGTCGCCGAGGCGGCCCACCCCGACGCGAACATCATTTTCGGCGCGATGCTCGACGAGAACCTCGACGACCAGGTGTGGGTGACGGTCGTGGCGACCGGCTACGACGATGCGCGGGAGCGCCGGCGGGTGGGCGAGCGGCCGGGGACGGAGCGAAACGGCGTCGACGGGAACGGGGAGCCGCGCGGTGAGCCCCGGGTCAGCCGGATGCGCGAGCGGCGCTCGTCCAGGCCGCCGATCGACCTCGACGTTCCAGAGTTCATTCCCAGGAGATAAGCGCTCGTGGCCGAGCCGCAGCTCGGCGTCGTCGCCGCAGGTCATCCACTGACCGCCCGTCGTGGCGCCGACGTGCTGCGCGAGGGGGGCAATGCGGTCGACGCGGCGCTCGGCGCGATGCTCGTCTCGTTCGCCTGCGAGCCGCTGCTGACCGGACTCGGCGCGGGTGGCTACATGCTCGTCGCGCCGCCTGACGGTTCGCCGGCGCTGCTGGACTTCTTCGTCGAGGCGCCCGGGCGCGGCGCCGACTTCGACGCCAGGTCGGAGCTCGTCCCGATCGACGTCTCGTTCGGCGACGTCGTTCAGATCTTCAACATCGGCGCGGCGTCGGTCGGCACGTACGGGCTGCCCGCCGGCCTGTGCGAGGCGTCGACGCGGTTCGGGCGATTCCCGCTCGCCGACCTGGTGGCGCCGGCGGCGCGGCTCGCGCGCGACGGCGTGGAGCTCAACCCCCAGCAGGCGTACGTCGTCGAGATCCTGGCCGGGATCATCACCGCCACCCCCGAGTGCCGTGAGCTGTTCGCCCCGCACGGGCAGGTGCTGCGGGCCGGCGAGCAGATCCGCCAGCCCGAGCTCGCCGACGCACTCGAGCGGCTGGGGTCCGAGGGGTCGGCGCCGTTCTACTCGGGGGATGTCGCGGCCGCGATCGTCGATTGGGTGCGCAGCCGGGGCGGCCTGCTGACGGCGCAAGACCTCGCCGCCTACGAAGTCGTCGACCGCGCTCCGATCCGGGCGCCCTACCGGGGGCGAGAGGTTCTCACCAATCCACCGCCGTCGGCGGGAGGGATCCTGATCGCGCGGGCGCTGGCGCTGTTGGACGGACGGGCGACGCCACCCAGCGTCGAGACGATCGTCGCGGTGATGCAGCGAACGCAGAGCGAGCGCACGCCGGAGTTCCTCGAGGGGCTCGACGACCCCGAGTTCGTGCAGCGGTTCCTGGCCGGCGAGGGGCGGCTGGGGTCCACGACCCACATCGCGGTGCTCGATCGCGACGGGTGGGCCTGCTCGGTGACCTGCTCGAACGGAGAGGGCTCGGCGATCGTCGTTCCCGGCACCGGGATGCACCTCAACAACATGCTCGGCGAGCAGGACCTCAACCCGCTCGGCTTCCACCGCCATCCGCCGGGCCGGCGGCTGCCGAGCATGATGGCCCCGACCATGGCGCTGCGCGACGGCGTCCCCGAGCTCGCGCTCGGCAGCGCCGGCTCCAACCGGATCCGCTCCGCGATCCTGCAGACGATCGTGCGCGTCATCGACGAGGGGCTGCGGGCGGGCGAGGCGGTGCGGGCCCCGAGGGTCCACTTCGAGGACGACGTGGTCTACGCCGAGCCCGGGATCGACACGTCCGCACTCGAGCAGGCCGGGCGCACGATCGGCCGATTTCGCGCGACCAACCTGTTCTTCGGCGGGGTCCAGGCGGTCGAGCGAGATCGCGAGGGGCGGTTCTGGGGAGGCGGCGATCCCCGGCGAGGGGGTGCGGCGATCGTGGTCGAGGCCTGAACGCGGCCACGACTAGCGGGGATTTTGTTACGCGCGGCGATGCGGGCTCGTCGCGTGCAACGTTTTCCCCGTCCGCAGCGGGGATTTTGTTACGCGCGGCGATGCGGGCTCGTCGCATGCAACGTTTTCCCCGTCCGCGGCGGGGATTTTGTTACGCGCGGCGATGCGGGCTCGTCGCGTGCAACGTTTTCCCCGTCCGGCGGGGATTTTGTTACGCGCGGCGATGCGGGCTCGTCGCGTGCAACGTTTTCCCCGCCCCTAAGCGAGAAATTCGTTGCCCCCGACGAACGCTCGGCTCCGGGTGGAACATGGTTCCCGGTTACGTGAGCGCGAACCCGATGGTCAGCGCCGCCCCCGCGACCACGCAGTAGATCGCAAACGGCGTCAGCCGGTTTGTCTCAAAGAAGCGCATCAGAAAGCGGACCGACAGGTACGCGGTCACCGCCGCGCACAGAGCGGCGACGAACGCTGGCCCGCGCACGCCGTTGCCGTCCTTGCCGAACAGCTCGGGGAGCTTCAGCGCGGCGGCGGCGCCGATGATCGGCGTCGCGAGCAGGAAACCGAAGCGGGCCGCGTCGCGGTTGTTCAGCCCGACGAGCAGGCCTCCGCCCATCGTCACGCCGGAGCGGGAAATGCCCGGGATCAGGGCCAACGCCTGGGCGGCGCCGACGCCCCCGGCCTAACGCCAGGCGACGCGGTGGGCGATCCGGCTGTCCTCGTCGCTCTCGCGCTCGGGCGCGTCGGGGGCGCGCCGGCGCAGGCGCTCGGCGCCGAACAGCAGCAGCCCGTTGACGATCAGGAAGATCGCGGCGTCCTCCGGCGAAGCGAACAGCTTGCGCAGCGGCTTTTCGAGCGCCAGTCCGATGATCCCGGCCGGGATCGTGCCCATGATCAGCAGCCAGGAGAGTCTGGCGTCGGCGTCGTCGCCGATCTGGCGGTCGCGAACCGAGCGGCCAAAGCCCCGGACGATCCGAACCCAGTCGCGCCAGAAGAACCCGAGCAGCACGAGCGCGGTCGCGAGGTGCACGGCGACGAGGAACGTCAAGAAGAACGTGTCGTTCTGGTGGATGTTCCAGCCAAACAGCCGCGGCGCGATCACCGCGTGGCCGAGGCTGGAGATCGGAAGCAGCTCGGACACGCCCTGCAGCAGCCCCAGCACGATCGCCTGAAAGTAGGTAATCGGATGCATGACTCCGAGCTCGGCCATTCGGCGGATCCGTCGCCCCTGGCCAAGCTCCGCGCCCGATCATAGCCGTGCAATCTCGCCCGGGTGCCCGATTCGGCACGATGGGCGTGATGACCCCCCGGCTTACCCGAACCTGCCTCGCGGCCCTCGTCGCCGCCGCCGCGGTGGTGGCCGGCTGCGGCCTGAACGTCGCCTCTCCGGACCTGTTCGTGCTGCACCGCGCCGGCCAGGGCCAGGCGCTCACGCTGCTGGTGAACGACAGCGGCACGATCCGCTGTAACGGCGGCAAGGCCAAGTCGCTTCCCGACCCGCTGCTGCTGGACGCGCGCGATCTCGCCACCGACCTCGACAAGGACGCCAAGGCAGGGCTCCACATCCCCCCGGCGCGCGACAGCGTGTTCTTCTTCACGGTCAAGCTCCAGGACGGGACGATCACGTTCGGCGACACCGCGGCGCGTACCCATCCCGAGCTGGCGCGCGCGGAGCTGTTCGCGGTGCAGGCCGCCCAAGGACCCTGCGGGCTTTCGGGCTGATCGCTGCGCAACGCCGGCGCGCCGCCGCGCTGATCGCCGGGCAACGCCGGCGCGCCGCCGCGCTGATCGCCGGGCAACGCCGCCGCGCCGCCGCGCCGCCGCGCCTAACGCAGCTGCACCTCGGCGCCCTGGCGCGCCTAACGCAGCTGCACTTCGGCGCCCTGGCGCGCCTAACGCAGCTGCACTTCGGCGCCCTGGCGCGCCTAACGTAGCTGCACCCTGCCGTTGGACCGCGCCCGGGTCTGGGCCCGATCGACGAAGTCCAGGCGCTTCATCGCGGCGCGGAACAGCCGCGTCACCAGCCGCAGCCGCGCGTTCTCCGACCGCAGGTCGAGCAGTCCCTGCTTGGCGTCGAGCCCGAAGTCGACCGTCGCGGCCATCGCGTACGCGCTCATCGCGGCGAGCTCGTCGGCCTCGGGGTCGCGATCGGTGGCACGCCTGACGAGGTCGCCGTACGCCTCGTGAGCGGCCCGCGCGAGCTCCGGATCGACATCCTCTTTGCGATCGTCGAGGAACTCGATCACGCCGGCGGGATATGCAAGATGCCCCTGTCGCTCGAGGACCCTGAACGGCCTAGTCCCGCGTGAGACCAGGTTCATGCGCCCGTCCTCCATCCGCTCGAGCACCTCGGAGATCTCGCAGGCGCACCCGATCTCGCGCAGGCCGTCGTCCGCGAGCCACAGGATCCCGAACTCGCGCTCGTCGCGGAGGCACTCGTTCATCATCGTCTTGTAGCGCTGCTCGAAGATGTGCAGGGGGATCAGCTCATGGGGCAGCGCGACGATGCCGAGCGGAAACAGCGGAAACTCGCGGACCAGCCGGTCGGGCATGCTCCGGGAGTTTATGGCGGTTTCAGTCCTACACCTTCCGCGCGGTCAGCAGCAGGTTGTAGAAGATCGCCGCCGGCAGGCGGGACTCGAGCAGGTGGGTGTCGACCTGCTGCAGCGCCAGGTAGCCGGTGAACGCGTAGCGGCGCCAGAGCATCGGCACGTCGTCCGGTTCGGCGCTTGCCTCGAGCGCGCGGTTGAACCAGCCGAACCAATTCGCGACGAGCTCCTCGCCGCGAACCGTGACCTGCTGAAACCCGGCGCGGCGCGCATGGCGCGTGAGATCCCCTGGCGCGAACGCGTGAATGTCCACGAGCGGCTCGAGCGCGTGATCGCGCCGCTGCGCACCGGCGTCGTCGGCGAGAGCCGCCCGGCTCGCCCGCAGCAGCGCGCGCCAGCCGGGGGCGAGCGCCATCGCGGTGCGCTTGGGGATGGCCGCCAGACGGTCCCCCACCCGTGAAGGCTCGCCAGCGAATGCGATCCTTCCGCCGGGGCGCAGCACGCGATGGAACTCGTCGAATGCGCGCCTCAGGTTCGGCAGGTGGTGAAGCACGGCGTGGCCGAGCACGAGGTCGAAGCTCGCGTCGGCAAACGGCAGCGACTCGGCGTCGGCGCGCGCGGTCCCGACGGCGAGTCCGAGGCGCCTCGCGTTGGCGCTCAGCGTCTCGATCATCCCCGGCGAGATGTCGGTGCAGGTCGCCTCCTGCACGGCGCCCGCCTGGAGCAGGTTGAGGCTGAAGTAGCCCGTGCCGGCGCCGATCTCGAGCGACCGGCCATAGCCCCGGTCGAGCTCTGACCCGAGCAGCTTGCGCAGCTTGCCCACCACCTGCGCCTGCCCGACGGGACCGAAGTCGATGCCCCACTTCGAGTCATAGCTCGAGGCGGCCGCATCGTGGTAGCGGGTGTTGACGTCGCGGATCTCCTCCGCGCTGCGAAGGGCCTCCATGGCCGGCGGACATTACCCTGTCCGCCGTGCCAGTGAACGCCTACGTTCAGCAGGATCAGCCTCCGGGGGTGCCCGCATTGGAGCTGACCGGCGAACGCACGCTCCCCGATGTTCCAGCCGAGAACTACTGGTTTCGCCGGCACCTCGCGGTGTACGAGTGGATCGGAGCGCGCGTTGCCGGGCAGCGGGTGATCGACATGGCCTGCGGCGAGGGCTATGGCTCGGAGGTGCTGTCGCGCTCGGCCGCCGGCGTCGTCGGCGTCGACGCCAACCCAGAGGCCTACGAGCACGCACGGCTGCGCTATGTCCGCTCGAACCTGCGCTTCGAGCGCGGGATGGTCGAGACCCACGGCGAGCGGGGAGCGCACGATGCGGTCGTGTTCCTGCAGACGATCGAGCACGTCCAGGATCCCGTCGCGGTGCTGGCGCATTTTCGCTCGCTGCTGGCCCCCGGCGGCACCGCGTACGTGTCGACGCCCAACGTGCTCACGCTCGCCTCCGCCGGGGCGTCCAAGTCGTCGAACCCGTGGCACATCCGCGAATACCGCGCCGAGGAGTTCCGCCGGCTTTGCGCCACGGTGTTCGACCAGGTGCAGCTGCTCGGCGTCTTTCACGCCCGCAAGCTGCGCCTGCACGCGCTCGCGCTCGCCCTCGGCTGGGACGCGGTCCACACGCGACTGCGCCTGACCAAGCCGTTCTACGACCGCTTCACCCCGGCGATCACGACGAGCGACTTCGCGCTCCGGGAGGCCAAGCTCGGGGCCGCCCTTGACTTTCTGGCGGTGTGCCGGGGGTGAGCGGAGCGGCTCGCGCTCGTCGCCCTGAGCCGCGCGGACGCGGGCCGCGGCGCCACTCCGGCAGCCTCGCGCTCGTGCTCCACACGCACATGCCCTACGTGGAGGGGTTCGGCACGTGGCCATTCGGAGAGGAATGGCTGTGGGAGGCGATCGCCACCTCGTATCTGCCTCTGCTCGAGGTCCTCGGTCGCGTCCCGATCACGCTGTCGCTGACGCCGGTGCTGTGCGACCAGCTCGAGGCGCCGGGCATGGCGGAGCGCTGCCTTGCATTCCTGCGCGAGATTCGCCCGGAGTCACACCGCCTCGATGCGGTCGCGCTACGAGAGGAAGGGTCCGACGGCCTCGTGGCCGAGCTCGAGCGCTCCGCCGCCGAGTACGCCGCCGCCGCGGACGGGCTCGAGGCGCTCGGGGGCGGGCTGCTCCACGCCTTCGCTGACCACGTCGGCTGGACATCGTCGGCGACCCACGCGGTCTTGCCGCTCCTCGCCACCGACGCCGGCATCGCGCTCCAGACTCAGACCGGCGTGGCCTCGCACCGGCGGCGGTTCGGCGACTGGGGCGGCGGCTTCTGGCTGCCCGAGTGCGCACACGCGCCGTGGCTGGATCACACGCTCTCGGAGGCCGGGGCGGCGTCGACGTGCGTGGAGCTGACCGGACTGTTCGGGCTCGGCGATCGCAGGCACCTGGGACCGCTCGTCACCGCCGAAGGCCCGGTGCTGTGGCCGATCGACCGGCAGACGGTGTCGCTGGTGTGGGGAAAGGACGGCTATCCCGCCGGCGCCGCCTACCGCGACTACCACCACCTCACCGCTCACCATCACCGGGTGTGGCGCAACGACGGCGACGCGTATGACCGGGTCGCGGCGCGGGCCTTGGTCGCCGAACACGCGCGGGACTTCGTCGCGCACGTCCGCGATCGTGTCCGCGATGGCGGCGTGTGTGTCTGCGCGCTCGACACGGAGCTGCTCGGCCACTGGTGGTACGAGGGCGTCCAGTGGCTGGACGCCGTGATCGATGAAGCCGCCCGCCAACGTCTCGAGCTCGGGACCCTCGATGACGCGCTGCCCCGCCACGAGCCGGTGCCGGCGCCGGCGGACCTCGGTACGACGAGCTGGGGAGAGGGCGGCGGGCTTGACAGCTGGAGCGGGCCGGCGGCGGCGGACCTCGCCTGGCAGGCTCGCTCGGCGGAGCTGCACACGCTCGCACAGGGGCGCAGGCCCTCCGACCGGGCGCTCCGGGAGCTGCTTGCCCTGCAGGCGAGCGACTGGGCCTTCCTGTCGACACGCGGGCTCGCCGGCGACTACCCGCGCGAACGGGTCCGCGGCCACGCCGAGGCGCTCGCCCTCGCGCTCGAGGGCGACGCGCCGCTCGAGTCGGCCCTGCGCAACCTCGCGCCCGATCTCGCGGGCTGGGTGGACTAAGCGGCCCCCTACGCAAATACGACGACATTCGAGCCGCCCCGGGCGGTGCCCTCCTTTGTCCTCGGACCTCGATGCGCCAGAGGCACACCTTCGGTCCTGCGTCCTCGCCAGCCATCCGCCGGTGACCACTCTCGGTGTCGCCGTACTTACGAAAGAGACCACTAAGCCCAGCGGAAGCTCTGGGGCGCCTGGCGCATCCGGATCACCTTCGCCGGGATGCCGGCGACGACGGCGTTGGCGGGTACGTCCGCCGTGACGACCGCGCTGGTGCCGATCACGGCGTTGTCGCCGACCGTGACGCCTCGCAGCAGACACGCGCCGTAGCCGATCCAGACGTTGTGGCCGATGTTGACGTCTCGCTTGTAGATCCCCTGTTGGCGGATCGGCCGTTCAACCTCGACCACGCCGTGGTCGAAGTCGATCATCATCACGCGGTCGGCGACGATGCACTCGCGCCCGATCGAGACGTGCTGATAGGCGGAGATCGTGCACTCCTGTCCGAGCACCGACTTGGCGCCGATCGACACCTGGCCCTCGTGCGCGCGGACCTTGCAGCCGTGTCCGAGCCAGGACCAGCGCCCGAGCGTGACCGTCGCCTGACGGCCGATCTCGAGCTTCACTCTCGGGCACACGAAGCAGAGCCCATCGGTGCGCAGACGCCCCCGCCAGCGAAGCTTCAGCCACCACCAGCGCACGATCAGCGGCAGGTAGCCCGGACGCAGCATGTGGTGGGTGCGGGCAAAGCGCAGGAAAGTGAGCAACCCACCCCGCAGCGGCGGGGGCGGCGTGCGCACGATCTGGGGGACCGCCGGAGGGCGCTCGATGGTCCGTGATGCCACGTCCGGATCGTAGTGACGGTCACCAGTGACATGATTGCTCGCCGTCATGACCGAGCCCGACGACTCACTCGCACAACGCCTGCTCGCGGGCGACAAGCGTGCGCTGGCGCGGGCGATTTCGCTTGTGGAGAACGACGACCCCGCGGGTTGGTCGCTGGTGCGCGAGGTGTATCCGCAAACCGGCAAGGCCGCGGTGATCGGCTTCACCGGGCCCCCCGGCGTCGGCAAGTCGACCCTGCTGGCGGCGTTGACGAAGCTTCAGCGCGAGCGCGATCAGACCGTCGCGGTGCTATCGATCGACCCGTCCTCTCCGTTCACCAAGGGCGCCCTGCTGGGCGACCGGATCCGCCTGTCGGAGCATTTCCTCGACCCCGGGGTGTTCATCCGCTCGATGGCCAGCCGCGGCGCGCTCGGCGGCCTCAGCGAGGCCGCGTTGCAGACGGCGCTGCTGATGGATGCCTCCGGCCGCGACGTGATCCTGCTCGAGACCGTCGGCGTCGGTCAGGCCGAGGTCGACGTGATCGATCACGCCGACACCATCGTGCTCGTGCTGATGCCAGGGTCGGGCGACTCGGTTCAGGCGCTCAAGGCCGGGGTGATGGAGATCCCCGACGTGATCGTCGTCAACAAGGCGGAGCACCCGCTCACCGACACGATGGTCCGCGAGGTCAAGGGCGTGCTCGCGCTCGGCCCCACGGAGGGGTGGGAGGTGCCGATCGTCCGGACCGAGGCCACCCGCGGCGAGGGGATCGAGGAGCTGTCGGAGAGGCTCACCGAGCACCGCGCCTACATCGAGTCCGAGGGCACGCTCTCCGAACGCCGGCGGCGCAACCTGATGAACGAGGTGCTGGGACTGGCCACGTTTCGGATGCGCCGCGAACTGGAGGAGTCCGTGCGCGAGGACCGAGAGGTTCAAGAGCTGCTCGACCGGGTCGTTTCCCGCGAACTGGACCCCGCCAGCGCCGCGGGCATTATCCTCAGTCGCGCGGCCGAGGGACAACCGAGTGACCAGCACCCGGAGGGGTAGCAGCCAATGGCGGACGTATTGACCGAACCCTTGGCGGTCGCGGCCATCGTCGTGGCCGTCGCCGGGCTGGCGAAGCTGCGGTCGCCGGCAATCGCGGCGCGAGCTCTGCGCGAGCTGGGCGTTCCGGCCGGGGCCGGGTTCGTCGTGGTCGTTGCCGCGGGCGAGGTCGGGGTCGGCGTCTGGTGCCTGGTCACGCCCGGAGGCGCCGGGGCGCTCGCGCTTGCCTGCTGCTATGCGACGTTCGCCGCGATTGCATGGCTGCTGGCGCGGCGACGGGCGTCTTGTGGCTGCTTCGGGGAGGGCGGAGCTCCGGCCTCCGTGGCTCAGTCGCTGATCAGCGTCGTGCTCGCGGCGGTGTGCGTCGCGGCCGCGGTCCACGCTCCGCACGGGATCGCCTGGGTGCTCGGACGGCCTCCCGACGACGCGGTCGTGCTCCTGCTCGGGATCGTGGCTTGCGCCTATGGGACAGTGCTCGCCTACACGCAGCTTGCGCTGGTGTGGGGAGCGTGGAGCGCGCGATGAAGCGCCGGCACCCCGCAGAGCGCTTCTCGTCGGCGGTGGGGCGGCTGCTCGAGCGGCGGCTGTCGCGCCGCCGGGTCTTCTCGCGCGCGGCGCTGGCGGGCTCGGCCTTTGCCGTCGCGCCGGTGCGCTACCTGATCCGCCCCGGCACGGCGTGGGCCGTGATCAGGCCCGAGGATTGCCAGCGGGGTGCGTGCAGGGACGGGTACACCGCGTTCTGCTGCGAGATCGAACAGGGGCGCAACAGCTGCCCGGACGGAACCTACGTCGCCGGCTGGTGGAAGTGCACCGCGTACGAGGGCCGGGGACTGTGCGCGGACTACGGGGTGCGCTACTACCTCGACTGCAATCGGATCCCCGGCCAGACGTTCCCGGGCGGCTGTCAGTGCGCGCTCGGCGATTGCCACCACCGGCGCGTGGACTGCAACCACTTCCGCTATGGCCAGTGCAACACGCAGGTCGGGGGAAGGACCGAGGTGGTGTGCCGGCTGGTGATGTGCCGTCACCCCGCAACCGTCCCGGGCCTGAACTGCAACGCGACCCAGAAGGTGGACAACCGGACCTGCGAGCACGAGTCCGGCTGCCTGGAGGGACTCGCGGTCCAGCTTCCGGGCGGAGGGGGCGCATGATGGTCGCGATCGTCTCCGTCGAGACGGTCCTGCTGGTGCTGCTGGTGGTGCTGGTGGCGGGCCTGCTGCGAAGCCACGCCGAGATCATGCGCCGGCTCGGGCCCGAGGACGGCTCGACCGCGCCGGCGCCTCCCGTTCCGGCGCGCCAGGATGACGGGGTCCGGGGACCGCGCGGCGCTGCGGCGCAGGCGCCCGAGTTGGCCGGCGTCACACCTGCGGGCGACGCCGTCAAGCTCGCCTTCGCGCGGGGCGCGGGTCCGCCGACGCTGCTCGCATTCCTGACCAGCGGCTGCGGCACCTGCGCCGGGTTCTGGGAGACGCTCGGGGAGCGCCGTCTCCCCGCCGGCGTTCGCACCGTGATCGTGGCCCACGGCTCCGATCGCGAGCGTCCGGCGAAGCTGCGTTCGCTGACTCCCGACGGCGTCGCGGTGGTGATGTCCTCGCAGGCGTGGGCCGACTACGAGATTCCCGGAGCGCCGTATTTCGTGCTCGTCGACGGCACCGTCCGCGGCGAGGGCGTGGCGACCACCTGGCAGGCCCTCGCGTCGCTGGTGGGCGACGCGATCGAGGACCAGCGCGCGGCCGACCATGCCGGCGGCGGCGAGGTGCGCGCGCAACGGATCGATGACACGCTGGCCGCCGCGGGTATCGGCCCGGGGCACTCGAGCTTGTACCCGGAGCGCGGCGGCGCCGACGCCGGGAATCGCGGCGACACCGAGTCCTACGGGAATGGCGCCGGCCCGGGATGACCGCGCTGGTCATCCTCGGCTGCGCAGCGGCGATCGTCGGCGCCGTTCGTGCTGCATGGTCGCCCTGAGGCGAGTCGATGCTCGCGAGCATCACCCCACTCGGAGAGCGGGGCCGCAACGCCACCTGGGGGACCACCGTGACCGCGTTCGTGATCGGTGCCACCGCCGCCGGCGCCGGACTGGGCGCGGCGCTGGCAAAGGTCGGCGCGACGCTCCTGCCGGCGAGCGTGGGCGCGCAGGACCGGCTGCTCGCGGTCGCCGCCGCGGTCGCGGTCGCACTGGCGCTCGACGCGAACCCGCGCACCGTCCCGGGCCCGCGCCGGCAGGTCAACGAGCGCTGGCTCGACGAGTACCGTGGCTGGGTCTACGGGCTCGGCTACGGCGGGCAGCTCGGGGTCGGGGTCACCACCATGGTCTCGAGCGCCGCCACGTACGTCGCGCTGTTCGCCGCGTTACTCGTCGCGCAGCCCAGCGCGGGCGCTTTGATCGTGGGCTGTTTCGGCGCGATCCGAGGTCTCACGCTGCTCGCCGGCGCGCGGATCCGGACGCCGCTGCAGCTGCTGTCGATGCACCGGGCTCTCGCGCGCTCGCGTCTGCCCGTGCGCTGGGGCGGGGTCGGGGTGCTTTTCGCGATCCTGCTGGTGACCGTGGCGTGGGTGGCGGCGTGATCGTCTGACTCGGATGCGAGGTGATCCTCTGATCCGGAATGCAAGCTGATCGCCGGTCCCGGCGCGACGTGATCCTCGAGGGGCACGGAATCAGCGTGCAGCTGCCCCGCGGCTGGAGCGGGCGCGTGTTCGGCGGCCCCGGTGGCGTCGCGACGCTGCACGCCGGAGACTTCCAGCTGCCGCTCGACGACGGCGAGTTCGGAGACCGCAGCACCGGATCGATGCCGGCGGTCGCAGCGTTCCTGGCGCTCACCGAGTATCGGCCGGGGGCCGGGCTACGGCCCGGCGTGGGGCTGTTCTCACCGCGGCGGATTCCGCTGCCGCTGGATCCGGCGAGCTTCCGTGCGGGCGGGCTGGCGCACCCCCGCCCCGGACAGGTCGGGACGCAGCATTTCTTGACGACCTCGGGCCGTCCGTTTTGCTTTTACGCCGTGGTCGCGGGGCCGCGGGCCGGCCGTCGCGCGCAGCTGCTTGCCCTGGACCGGGTGCTGCGCTCGCTGCGGATCGCGCCGCGCGACCGGGGTTAGGTGGGGATGACGTGACCGTGGTAGCTGGCGGCGTCGTGTCCGAGGGCGGCCACACACGGAGTGAGGTTGATCCGGCGGCTGTTGACGTAGGTGGCGTTGACCCGGGTCGCCACGACCGCGGGGCCGAAGCTCACGGCCCTGGTGATCTCGACGGTGATCGTGAACGGCACCTGCTCGCCGTCTGGATACACGCGGCCCGCGCACCGGAGCGGCGCAAAGAAGCTCCCATCGCCGATGTAGCGGGCGGGGCCGCGCCGGCGCAGGACCAGCACGTCGTTGGCCAGTGCGCGCGGGCGGACCAGCCCGACGGCCGCGCACGGGCCCGTTGGGCACGCCGAGGTGAACGTCCAGATCCGATCGACGAGGTCGCCCACGCGTTCGCCAGGGACGTTGTCGGCGACGGTCACCCGGCCCGCCAGCTCGAACGCTCCCTGTAGCCGCGCGGTCGCCGGCGGCGGAGAGGGGATCGCGGCGGCAGTTGCGGGTGCCGCCATGACCGCGATCGACAGGACCACGATCAGCGCGACCGGGCGAGCGGCCGTCAATGTGAGACCCGCCATCCGGACGTGCCCCTCCTCATATCCCCAGCGCCCGCGCGATCACCATCTGCTGGACCTCGTCGGTCCCCTCGCCGATCGTAAGGATCTTCGCGTCGCGGTAGAAGCGGCAGATCGGATACTCCTCGATGTATCCATAGCCTCCGTGGATCTGCACCGCCTCGTCGGCGGCGCGGACGGCGAGGCGCCCGCTCTTGAGCTTGGCCTGCGCCGCGGTCAGGGTGAAATTGAGCCCGCGGTCCTTCAGCCACGCCGCCTTGTGGACCAGCAGCCTGGCGGCCTCGACCTCCGTCGTCAGATCGGCCAGCTTTGCCTGGATCGACTGAAACCGCGAGAGCGGCTGTCCGAACGCGCGCCGTTGCCCGGCGTAGGCGAGCGCCTGGTCGACCGCGCCCTGGGCGAGCCCGACGCCCATCGCGGCGACGCCGATCCTGCCTGCATCGAGGACGTGCAGGAACTGGCGCAGGCCGGCGCCGCGCCGCCCCACCAGATTCTCCGCCGGAACCCTGCAGTCGGTGAACGACAGCGGCCGGGTGTCGGACGCGTTCCAGCCCATCTTGCGGTAGGGCTCGCCCTGCTCGTAGCCCGGGGTCCCGTTCGGGACCAGCAGGTTTGAGATCTCGCGGCCGTCCCCCGCGGCGCCGGTAACGGCGGTGATCACGACGAGGCCCGAGATCTCGGTCCCCGCGTTGGTGATGAACTGCTTGGCCCCGTTGATGACCCACTCGCCGTCGTCGAGCATCGCCCGGGTCTGGGTGTTGCCGGCGTCCGAGCCGGCCTCGGGCTCGGTCAGCCCGAACGCGCCGAGCCGCTGCCCGCTGCACAGCACCGGCATCCACTCGCGCTTCTGCTGCTCGGAACCGAACATGTAGATCGGCTGCGTTCCCAGCGAGGTATGGGCGCACAGCGTGATCGCGACCGACGAGTCGATCCGCGCGAGCTCCTCGACCGCCAGCGCGTAGGCGATCGAGTCGCCACCCCCGCCACCGTACTCCTCGGGGAACGGGATCCCCATCAGGTCCAGCCCCCCCAGGCGACCGACGATCTCATACGGAAACGACTTGGTGCGATCGAGCTCCTCCGCCACCGGCCCGATCTCCTGCTCGGCGAAGTCGCGAACGGTGTCGCGCAACAGGCGATGATGGTCGGCGAGCGCGAACTCCATGAACCGGCTATGCGGGGGTCCGGGCAGCGTCCACGGCGGAGGTCCGGGCCACGTCCACCAGGAGCCGCACGCCGAAGCCCGTCGCGTCCTTGTCGAGATATGCCCGTCGCACGTCATTTGCGGTGCCGGCGATGTCGAGGTGGGCCCACGGCACGTCGCCTGCGAAGTGGTGAAGCAGCTCGGCCGCGGTGATCGAGCTGGCCTCGCGCCGCTCCGTCACGTTCGTGAGCTGCGCATAGCGGCCCTTGACCATCTCGGCGTACTCCTCGTGCAACGGCAGCCGCCAGACCAGTTCGCCGGTGCCGCGGCCGCACGCCTCGACGTGGCTCGCCCAGTCGTCGTCGTTGCAGATCAAGCCCGCATAGGTGCGGCCGAGCGCGACGACGACCCCGCCGGTGAGCGTCGCGATGTCGACCAGTCGCTCTGCGCCCTCGCGACGCGCGTAGCAGAGGCAGTCGGCGAGCACCAGCCTGCCCTCCGCGTCGGTGTTGTTGATCTCGATCGTGGTGCCGTCGATCGCGCGGACGATGTCGCCCGGCTTGACCGCGGTGCCGCTCGGGAGGTTCTCGGTCGCGCCCACCAGGCCCATCACCCGCACCGGCGCCTCGAGCTCCGCCAGCGCCGCGACCGCCTCGACCACCGCCGCACCGCCGCACATGTCGAACTTCATCTCGTGCATCGCCGCCGCCGGCTTGAGCGAGAGGCCGCCGGAGTCAAACGTCACCGCCTTGCCGATCAGCGAGATCAGCGGCGCCTGGGATGCCCCGGGCCCCTCGTAGTCGAGCCGGATCAGGCGGGCGCTCTGGGCCGAGCCCTGCGCCACGGCGGCGAACGCGCCCATCCCGAGCCGGCGGATCTCCTCCTCGTCGAGCACCGTGACGCCGACGCCGACGCCGACGCGCTCGGCCATTCGCCGGGCGTATTCGGCCAGCGCCACCGGGGCCAAATCGTTGGCCGGCGTGTTGCCGAGGTCGCGGGCGCGGTTCTGCGCCTGGACGATGATCTGCGCTTCCCGGACCGGACCCGAGATGTCGTGGTGGGCGCTGAGCAGCAGCCGCTGCAGCCTGCGGTCGTCCTCGGCCGGCTTGTAGCGATCGAACCGGTAGGCGCGCAGCACCGTCCCCTCGACCAGGCCGCCGGCGACATCGTCGCCGACGTGATGAGGGACCTCCCAGCAGAGCGTCTTCGTGCTCAGCTCGAGCGCCCGGTCATGCGCGACGGCGGCCGCGATCCGTGCCCGCTCGCGATCGAATCCGGCGCGGTCGCCGAGGCCTACGAGGATGAAGCGCCGGTCCTCGGCGTGCGCGACCGCGAGTCGTTTGAACTCGCGCTGTGCCTCGCCACTGTGCAGCAGCGCGCCGAGCGTCCCGCCGGGCACGTCGTGGGCGACATCCTCGCCCTCGAACACCCCGACGACGATCGTGTCGGCGTCGGTGGCGAGCGGGCTGTCGATGGTCGCGTCGACGTGCACGGCTCCCGGACCCTAGCAACGCATGGGTCACTAGCATTCGCGGTGAGCCAGCGAATCGTTGCGATCCCGCCACCGACCTCGGGGAGGCCAGCCAAATGCCCAAGACCGTGATCCTCTCAACCGCTCGCACCCCCGTCGGGAAGCTCGGCGGCGGCCTGTCGAGCCTCGACGCGACCGAGCTCGGCGGCACCGCGATCGAGGCCGCGCTCGACCGCGCCGAGGTGGCGCCCGGCCAGGTCCAGCACGTGGTCATGGGACAGGTGCTCCAGGCCGGACAGGGGCAGATCCCCTCGCGCCAGGCCCAGATCAAGGCCGGGATCCCCAAGGAGGTCCCTTCGGAGACGATCAACAAGGTGTGCGCATCCGGGATCCGCGCGGCCGGTCTGCTCGACGCGGCGATCCGCGCCGGCGACCTCGAGGTCGGCGTCGGCGGCGGCATGGAGTCGATGTCGAGCGCCCCCTACATGCTCCCCCAGGCCCGGTTCGGCTTCCGGATGGGCGACGGCAAGGCGATCGACTCGATGGTCCACGACGGGCTCACGAACCCGTTCTCGGGCAAGCACATGGCCCAGGAGGCCAGCGAGGTCGCCTCCGAGCTCGAGCTGACCCGGCCCGACATGGACCGCTGGGCGCTGCGCTCGCATCAGCTCGCGATCAAGGCGACCGACGAGGGGCGCCTGCCCGAGGAGATCGTGCCGGTGACGGTCAGCGGCAAGAAGGGCGACACGGTCGTCGAGGTCGACGAGGGCCCCCGCCGCGACACCACGCTGGAGCAGCTCGCGAAGCTGCCGCCGATCTTCATCAAGGACGGCTCGCACACGGCCGGCAACTCGCCGGGCGTCAACGACGGCGCCGGCGCGCTGGTCGTCGCAAGCGACGACTGGGCCAAGCAGAACGGGCGGCGGCCGCTGGCGACGATCCTCGCGCAGGCGCAGGTGGCCGACGATTTCCCGTACCTGGCCCGGACGCCGTCCAACGCCGCCCGGCGGGCCCTCGACAAGATCGGCCTCACCCCCGAGGACATCGATCTGTGGGAGATCAACGAGGCGTTCGCGTCGGTGACTCTGAATTCGATCCGCGTGCTCGGGATCGATGAGGACCGCGTCAACGTCAACGGCGGCGCGGTCGCGCTCGGTCACCCGATCGGCGCTTCCGGTGCGCGGATCCTGGGAGCGCTCGTGCAGGAGCTGCGCCGGCGTGGCGGAGGACTGGGCTGTGCGGCGATCTGCTCCGGTGGCGGTCAGGGCGACGCGATGATCGTCGAGGTGAATGCGGGCTGACGAAGCTCACAGCGGCGCCGGCGGCCCCCGCGTGCCGCCGGCGCGCAGCGCGGCGTTCTTCGATCTCGACCGGACCCTCATGGAAGGCTCGTCGGCCTTCCAGTTCGGACGCGCCGCCTACAAGGCCGGCCTGCTCGGCCGCCGTCAGCTGATCGCCGACGGCTGGGCGAACCTGCGCTTCCGGCTCAGAGGGGCGACCGAGGACGACACCCACGCGCTCCGCGACCGCGTGTCCGCCTCGTTGAGCGGGATCCGCGTCCGCGACCTCGAGCGGCTGGGCGCCGACGTGCTCGCGGGAGTCCTGCCGCGCATCTATCCGCAGGTGCTGGCCGTCGCCCACGAGCACCAGGACGCGGGGCGCAGGATCTACATCGTCACCGCCGCCTCGCAGGAGCTCGCGGTGATGCTCGCGCGGGTGCTCGCCTTCGACGGCGCGATCGGCTCGCAGTTCTCCGAGGCGATCGATGGCGTGTTCACGGGCAAGCCGACGGGGCTGTTCATCTACGGCGCCGGCAAGGCCCGCGCGATCGAGCAGCTGGCGGCGCGCGAGGGGATCGATCTCACCGCCTCGTACGCATACTCGGACTCGGCATCAGATCTGCCGATGTTGCGCGCGGTCGGTCACCCGGTCGCGGTCAACCCGGACGCCCCGCTTGCGCAGGTGGCACGCGAGGACGGCTGGGATGTGCTCCGCTTCGAGCGATTGGGGCGCCGCCTGAAGGCCGCCGTGGCGGTGGGGGCCGCCGCGATCACCGGCGGGATCGGCAGCGCCGCGCTGTTCAGCCGGCGCGGTCGGCGGCAGCGCTATCGAGTCCCGGTCCGCGGGCGGTAGGGGCCCTCAGCGGCGGGCGGCGCGATCTGCGGGGCCCGCTCGGCGCCTCCACCGGGCGTTGGAGGTAGGCTGCCGCGGAGGCTTGATGGAGGCAGGGTTGGGAGACAGCGACGTGGACCGTTCGTGGCCGGCTCGCGCAGGGTCTGCGAAGCGGGGTTTCGCGCGGCTGGGCGGCCGCTTGGGGCGCTGCCAGCGGGGGCAGGCAGCGGCGCCTCCGGCTCCCATGTCGGCCCGTCGTCGCGCCCTCTGGCAGGCTCGCGGACGAAAAGTCCCGGCGTCTCGCGGCCCAATCAGGCGGGGCTCGAGCGCTCCGCGCAATGTGAGCTCGCGAAGCAGATCGCCAATAATCCGGCTGTCGCGAGGGCGATCAGACAGGGAGCGCGGGTCCTGGGGGTGCCTGGTGGCTAGCCAGCGGCCGAAACACCTACAGCTCGTTCAAGAGCTCGGATCGTGGAAAGTCACGCTGAAGAACGGGGACATGCTCGAGGTCGACGCCCATGCATACTCACAGGAGAACGACCTGTACTGCTTTTCCATCCTCATGGAAGGGACCCCGCCGTTCTATGTGGATGTCTTGAAGATCCCGGTCAGCCTCGTCGAGAAAATCCGTGGGGGATGAGAACCGCCAGGGAGCGTCCGTCGTCCGCGAGGCGTGCCGGTAGGTCGGCGTTTCTCGCCCTTTCCCGCGCTTAGACTTGCGGAATGGCCACTCGCCCACGTCAGACCGCCGCCGAGCGCTGGGAGCGCGAGACCTTCGCGCGGGCGCCGGAGCGCGATGCCCCGTTCTCGACGATCTCGGGCGAGCCGATCCGGCCGCTGTACACCGAAACCGACCTCCCCGACGGCGTCGGCGGCCCGGACGATCCGATCGGGCTCCCCGGCGAGTTTCCCTACACGCGCGGCGTGTACGGCTCGATGTACCGAGGACGGCTGTGGACGATGCGACAGTTCGCCGGCTTCGGCACCGCCCAGGAGACAAACCGGCGCTTTCGCTACCTGCTCGACCACGGGCAGACCGGCCTCTCGACGGCCTTCGACATGCCGTCGCTGATGGGCCACGACTCCGATCATCCGCGCTCGCTGGGAGAGGTCGGGCGGGAGGGCGTCGCCGTCGACACCCTGGAG
Source organism: uncultured Solirubrobacterales bacterium (assembly GCA_963723675.1). Lineage (GTDB taxonomy): Bacteria > Actinomycetota > Thermoleophilia > Solirubrobacterales > Solirubrobacteraceae > Palsa-465. The sequence goes on from CAVRRW010000008.1 coordinate 147,474, forward strand.
GACATGGAGATGCTGTTCGACGGCATCCCGCTCGACCGGGTGAGCGTGTCGATGACGATCAACGCGCCGGCGGCGATCATGCTGGCGTTCTACGTCGTCGCGGCCGAACGTCGCGGAATCGGGCCAGACAGGCTCGCCGGCACGATCCAGACCGACATCCTCAAGGAGTACATCGCCCAGAAGGAATGGTGCTTTCCGGTCGACCCGGCGCTGCGGCTGGTGATCGACATGGTGCAGTGGTGCGCCGAGAACATGCCCCGCTGGCACCCGATCAGCATCAGCGGCTACCACATCCGCGAGGCGGGCTCGACCGCCGCCCAGGAGCTCGCGTTCACGCTCAAGGACGGGCTCACCTACGTCGAGCAGGCGGTCGCCCGGGGCCTCGACGTCGACGAGTTCGCGCCGCGACTGAGCTTCTTCTTCAACGCCCACATGGAGTTCTTTGAGGAGATCGCCAAGTACCGGGCGGCTCGGCGGATCTGGGCGCGCGAGTTGCGCGACACGTTCGGCGCCGGCGACGAGCGGTCGCTGCTGATGCGCTTCCACACCCAGACCGCCGGCGTCTCGCTGACCGCCCAGCAGCCGCTGAACAACATCGTGCGCACCACGATCGAGGCGCTCGCCGGCGTGCTCGGCGGCACCCAGTCGCTGCACACCAACAGCTTCGACGAGGCGCTTGCCCTGCCGACCGAGGAGGCGGTCCGGGTCGCGCTGCGCACGCAGCAGATCATTGCCGAGGAAACCGGCGTCGCGAACACGATCGACCCGCTCGGCGGCAGCTACTTCGTCGAGGCGCTGACCGATCGGTTGGAGGAGCAGGCCTACGAGTACTTCGCCAAGATCGATGAGCTCGGCGGCATGGTCGAGGCGGTCAAGCGCGGATTCCCACAGCGGGAGATCGCCGACGCCGCGTTTCGATACCAGCGGGAGGTCGAGTCGGGGGTCCGTAAGGTCGTCGGCGTCAATGCCCACACGGCGGGCGGCGACGAGCAGACGCCGATCCTGCGGATCGATCCGGCGTTTGAGGCAGACCAGGTGCGGCGCGTGCGCGCGCTGCGCCAACGCCGGCAATCGGAGCGCGTCGCCGCCGCGCTCGCGGCCATCGAGGAGGCCGCCCGCGATCGGGAGGAGAACCTGATGCCGTACCTGCTCGAGGGGGCACGAGCCGACGCCACGGAAGGAGAGATGGTCCAATGTCTGCAGAAGGTGTTCGGCACGTACGCCGAGACGCCTGTGTTCTGACGCGGGGAAGAAATTCGGGACACTCCGCGTCGGAGTCCGAGAGAGAGACCGACCTACCGGAGGTAACTACATGCGCAAGCTGGCCGGCGTACTGGTCGCGGCGGCGGTGATCGGCGTGCCCGCCGTATCCGCCATCGCCTCGCCCCCGACCAAGAAGGTCACGATCGGCAACTTCTTCTTCAAGCCGAAGAGCATGACGATCAAGAAGGGCACGCAGGTGACCTGGGCCTGGGCGTCTCAGGGGATCACGCACAACGTCAGCGTGAAGTCCGGCCCCGTCAAGTTCCACTCGGGCAAGAAGTCGAAGGGAACGTACAGCTTCACGTTCAAGATGAAGGGCACCTACCACCTCATCTGCACGATCCATCCGACGCTGATGAAGGAGACGCTCGTCGTCAAGTAGGCGCAGCGCCTAGAATCCGGCGCCGCGGTCGCGTCGTCGGTGCCGCTGCCCGCCCTTTCGATGGCTCCCTCCTCCGAGAAGAAGATTCGCGTTGTCGTCGCGAAGCCCGGGCTCGACGGCCACGATCGCGGCGCGAAGATCATCGCTCGCGCGCTTCGCGACGCGGGCATGGAGGTGATCTACACGGGCCTGCACCAGACGCCCGAGCAGATCGTCGAAACCGTCATTCAGGAAGACGCCGACGCCGTCGGCCTCTCGATCCTCTCCGGCGCGCACATGACGCTCGTGCCGAAGGTGGTCGAGCTGCTTAAAGCCGAGGGCGCCGACGACGTGATCGTCACGGTCGGGGGGACGATCCCCTCCGACGACGTCGACGAGCTCAAGCGCCTCGGCGTGGCCGAGGTGTTCACGCCCGGCGCCTCGACTCAGCAGGCCGTCGACTTCATCCGCGCCTCCGTGCGGGCGTGAGCGCACGGGCCCCTCGTCCCGCCCGATTGACTCGTCAGTCAACACGGTATTATGCCGCATCGATTGAACTCCTAGGAGGCCTCACTTGAAGATTTGCGTCCTGGTCAAAGAGGTCCCGGACGCCGCCGTCGAGAAGCGCATAGATCCCTCGACGGGGCGGATGGACCGCTCGGGAGAGAAGAACCTCAACCCCTACGACACGCATGCCATCGAGGCGGCGATGCAGATTCGCGAGGGCGGTGCCGTCCAGATCGATGAGATCGTCGCGGTGACGATGGGCCCCGAGTCCGCGGTCCGTGCGCTGCACAAGGCCGTGTCGCTCGGCGCCGACCGCTCCATGCACCTCTCAGACGACGCGCTCGCCGGCTCCGACGTCGCCGCGACCGGCTACGCGCTGGCGAAGGCGCTGGCGAAGGAGTCGCCGGACCTCGTCCTGCTCGGCCAGCAGTCCGACGACGGCGAGTGCTACACGATCGGCGCGGTCGTCGCCGACCACCTGAAGATGCCCTCGCTCACGCAGGTGATCAAGATCGACGTCGAGTCCGACGCGCTGCGCTGTGAGCGCCAGGCCGAGTACGGCTATGACACCGTTTCGGTCTCGCTGCCGGCCGTGATCTCCGTCGGCGACGCGATCAACGAGCCGCGGTATCCGTCGCTCAAGGCGATCATGGGGGCCAGGAAGAAGCCGCTCGACACGGCCTCGGTCGGCGACGTCGGGATCGACGCGTCGCTCGTGGGCGAGGACGGCTCCCGGGTCCAGTGCGGGGACTTCAAGGACCCGCCGGCCAAGGCCGCCGGCCAGATCATCGAGGACGAGGACACCGACGAGACCGTCGAGAAGATCGTCGCCTGGCTCGACGAAAGGAAGCTGATCTAGTGCTCCCTTTCGGAGATACGACATTCGAGCGGCCCCCGGCGGCACTGGGTCGGGCTTGCGGCCCGCTCGGCATCCAGCCTCGCCTAGTCGGGCCGCGCCCGAGTCATCCGGCTGTCCTCGTCGCCTCACGTGCCAGGGGCACGCATCGGCTCCTGCGTCCTTGCCCAGCATCCACCGGTGACCACTCTCGGTGTCGCCGCACCTCCGAAAGGAAGCACTGATGCCCGACATCCTTACTTACGTCCTCCACTACGAGGGCGAGCTGAACAAGAACTCGCTCGGCGCGGTGTCCGAGGGCGCGGCCCGCGCGGCGGAGATCGGCGGCGAGTGCCACGCGGTGGTGGTGGGGGGCGACGACCTGAGCGACGAGCTGCTCGCCTCCCTCGGCGGCTACGGCGCCACGAAGGTGTTCCGGGCCGAGGGGCCGGAGGGCCTGGCGCAGCCCGTGGTCGACGTGATGGCCAAGGTGATCGACGAGAACGGGCACGCCTACGCGCTGTTCGGCGGCGGCCTGCTCGGGTTTGAGATCGGCGCCGGTCTCGCCGCCCGCAAGCAGGCCGGGGTGACCATGGAGGTCACCGCGATCCGTGCGCAGGACGGCAAGCTCGTCGCCGAACGGCCCATCCTCCAGGACTCCAAGATCTCGGTCTCGCGCTACCGCGGCGATCTCGGGATCATCATCGGCCGGATCAACGCGTTCGAGACGGTGGCCCGCGACGGCGGCTCCGCCGAGATCGTCGACGTCGACGTGCAGTATTCGCCATGGTCGACGCAGGCGTCGATGGTCCAGCGGGGCGAGCAGCGCGGCGCCGACGTCGACATCGAGGGTGCGGACGTCCTCGTCGCCGGGGGGCGCGGTCTCGGCAAGGCGGAGGGCTTCAAGCTCGCCGAGGAGCTCGCGGCCGCGTTCGGCGGCAACAGCGCCGTTGCCGCGACGCGGGCGGTCGTCGACGCCGGCTGGTACCCGTACGCCGCGCAGATCGGTCAGACCGGCAAGACCGTGTCTCCGAAGCTGTACCTCGCGGCCGGGATCTCCGGCGCCATCCAGCACAAGGTCGGGATGCAGTCCTCGGAGAACATCGTCGCGATCAACAAGGACTCCAACGCGCCGATCTTCGAGTTCTCCGACCTCGGGATCGTCGGCGACCTCAACAAGATCCTGCCGAAGCTGACCGAGGCGATCAAGGCGAAGAAGGGCGGCTGATCGCTCGATGAGCACGGGTAACGGCGCCGTCGCCCCCAGCGAGTTCCCGGCGCCGGTCGACTCCACCGAGGAGTTCATCAAGCGCGAACTCGACCCCGAGGACGATCGGATCGAGGTCGGCGTGGCGATCGTCGGCGGCGGTCCCGCCGGCCTTGCCTGCGCGAACAGGCTGCTGGCGCTGCTGGCCGACGAGCCGGAGGTGATGGAGCGCCTCGGGGAGGTGCCGGTCGCGGTGATCGAGAAGGGCAAGGCGTGTGGGGCGCACAACCTCAGCGGCGCGATGATGCGACCGTCGGGGCTGGCGGAGCTGTTCCCCGACATCGACCAGTCGCAGTGGCCGACGTACGGACAGGTCGACAAGGACTCGGTCTACTGGATGCTCGGTCCCAAGGCGGCGCTGCCGCTGAAGCCGACGCCGCCGCCGTTTCGCAACCACGGCAACTACATGGTCAGCGTCGCCGAGCTGTCGCGGTGGCTGGCCACCAAGGCCGAGGAAGCCGGCGCCTACATCCTCACCGAGACCAGCGCGCAGCAGCTGCTGGTCACCGACTGCGCCGTCAGGGGTCTTCGCTCGGGCGACAAGGGCCGCGGCAAGGATGGTGAGCCGCTGGGCAACTTCGAGCCCGGCTCCGACGTCGTCGCCAAGGCGACCGTTCTCGCCGAGGGCACCTGGGGCCACCTGACCGGCCCGGCGATCAGGGAGTTCGGCCTGGCCGAGCACCGCGAGCCGCAGGTGTGGGCACTGGGGGTCAAGGAGGTCTGGGAGGTCCCCAAGCCGCTTGACCGCGTGATCCACACGCTGGGCTGGCCGCTGCGCTACGGGGCCAGGTGGCACGAGTTCGGGGGCTCCTGGATCTACCCGATGGGGCCCGACCGGGTCTCGATCGGCTTCGTGCTGGGGCTTGACTACACCGATGCCACCATTTCCCCTCACGACCTCCTGCAGCTGTTCAAGACCTCAAAGCTGGTGCGGGGGATCCTGGAGGGCGGAAAGCGGATCGCCTGGGGCGCCAAGGCGATTCCGGAAGGCGGCTACTGGGCGATGCCCAAGCCCTCGGCGCCGGGCCTCGTGATCTGCGGCGACAGCGCCGGCATGGTCAACGTCCCGATCCTCAAGGGCATCCATTACGCGATCCATTCCGGGATCTACGCCGCCGAGACGATCTTCGAGCAGCTCAAGCGGGGCGGCAACGACTTCTCGGCGTACGACCGGCGAGTCGAGGAGTCTGTGATCGGTCGCGACATGTACCGCTCACGCAACATGAAGCAGCCGTTCGGCAAGGGCTTCTTCGTCGGCGGCGCGGTCACCAACGCGATGGTGATCAGCGGCGGCAGGTTTCCCGGCGGCCGCTGGCAGAACCACCGCGACGCCGACGCGGCGATGAAGATCGGCGACGGGCAAAGCCGGTATCCCAGGCCCGACGGCAAGTACACGTTCGACAAGCTCTCATCCGTGTACGTCTCCGGAAACGCCACCCGCGACGACGCTCCCAACCACATCCGCGTGCACAAGAACGTGCCACGGGAGATCGCCGAGACCTGGCGCGCGATGTGTCCCGCGGGCGTGTATGAGATCCCCGACGACGCGCCGGCGTCGGGTCCGGTCGACGTCATCGTCAACTACACCAACTGCGTGCAGTGCGGTGCGATCACGGCCAAGGGCGGTCGCCTGACTCCGCCCGAAGGCGGAGACGGGCCCCTGTACACGATCACGTGAGGCAGTAACGCGCGGGGCCGGCCACCCCCGCGGGCCCGGGCCCGCGGCGCCGCACCCTGGTCCGGGAAACTTCCGCCGCAGCCGCGTGTTCAACTGGTATGCGGCGCATCGCTCTCATCGGCTGCTGCGCGCTCGCGATCGCGGTCACAGCGGCCGCGACCGTGGGTGCCGATCCCCCGCGCGCGAGTCTGCGCTCGGCGGTCTGCGTGACCGCGCTCGATCCCGCGTCGCGCGCGATCGGGATCACCGCCGTGATGCGCCCGTTGGCGGACACGGAGAAGATGCAGCTGAAGCCGCAGCTGCTCAGCAGGGCAAACAGCGCAAGCCCCTACACCCGCGTCCGCGGAGGCGACCTCGACAACTGGGTGCCCACGCCGGACCCCGCGCTTGGTCGGCAGCCCGGTGACGTATGGAACTTCATCAAGCAGGTGGTCCGTCTCAAGGCGCCGGCCACCTACCGCTTTCGCGTCTTCTTCCGGTGGATCGGGGCACACGGCCGGATCCTCGGAACGGCGGCGCGCACCGGCCCGACGTGCTATCAGCCGGAGCTGCGTCCCGACCTCCAGGTGCGAACGATCAGCGTCCAGGCGGTCCCGGGGCAGCCCGACCAAAACGCCTACGTCGCGCTGATCCACAACGCCGGCGCCACCGCCGCTGGACCCTTCCAGGTCCAGTTCTCAGAGGGCGACGTGCTCAAGACACACACGGTCTCCCGCCTCGCGGCGCACTCCTCGGTCAAGGAGCGGTTCATCGGGCCGCTCTGCACCGCCGGCGCCGCCGCCGTCACCGCGGACCCGACCGACCAGGTCGACGACCTCAACCGCGCCAACAACACGCTGGCAGTGGTCTGTTCGGCCTCGCACAGCAGCAACTCCGGGCGCGGCGCGGCCTCCTCGCGCTGATCCTGCCCGTCGCTACACTCGATAGGACAATGAGAACCGGAATTCATCCCGAATACGTTGACGCGCATGTCCGCTGCACGTGCGGCAACGAGTTCATGACCCGCTCGACCCAGTCCGAGATCCACGTCGAGATCTGCTCAGCATGTCACCCGTTCTACACGGGAAAGCAGAAGCTGGTGGACACCGGTGGCCGCGTTGAGCGGTTCCAGCGGCGTGTGGCGAAGGGCCGGCGCGCGGCGCGCGTCGGCACCGGCGCTTAGTCCAGAGGCTCGGGTGCGGGGCGGGGAAGGACGCCTGACCGCCTCGCGCGACGCGCCTGTGGGCGGCCAGGCCGTGCTCGAGGGCGTGATGATGCGCGGCGTCTCGACCTGGGCGGTGGGCGTGCGAAAGCCCGCCGTCGACGGCGCCCCGCTGGGCGCGATCGCGGTCCGGACATTCCCGCTGGTCTCCTGGACCAGGCGCCGGCGCATCTACCGCTGGCCGGTGATCCGCGGCGTCGTCGCGCTCGCCGAGTCGCTCGCGATCGGTCTGCGCGCGCTCGGGATCTCGGCCAACGCCCAGCTGCCCGAGGAGGAGCAGGAGATCTCAAGCCGCGCCTGGGCGGGCACCGTCGCGTTCGCGCTGGTGTTCGCGATCGGGCTGTTCTTCGTCGTACCGGTCGGGCTCACCAGCCTGATCAAGCATCAGCTCGGCTCGTCGATCCTGTTCTGGGCCGTGGAGGGAGTGCTGCGGACCTCGATCTTCCTCGGCTACCTGTTCCTGCTCTCGCGCGTGCCCGACCTCAAGCGCGTGTTCGAATACCACGGTGCCGAGCACAAGGTGATCTCGTGCTTCGAGGCCGAGGACGAGCTCGTGCCCGAGCGCGCCACGCTGTACTCGCGGCTGCATCCGCGTTGCGGCACCAGCTTCCTGCTGATCGTGATGATCATGGCGATCTTCGTGTTCGCCCCGATCGGGCTGCCGGCGTGGTGGATCCTGGTGATCACGCGGATCGTGGGGGTGCCGCTGATCGCGGGGCTCTCGTTCGAGGTGATCAAGTGGGCGGGCCGCAACCGCCGGCGGCGCTGGGTGCAGGCGATCATGTACCCCGGCCTGCAGCTCCAGCGGCTGACCACGCGCGAGCCGGACCTCCACCAGCTCGCGGTGGCGATCGCGGCGATGCAGGCGGTGCTCGCCGTGCAGAAGCCCGGCGAGGCGTCGGCCGACGATCTGCTCGGGGTCGAAGTAGTCGCTTAGGCAGTCGCCGGGGCGGGGCTGAGGCGCTGCGGTACCGCACGGCCACCCCGCCTACACTCGCCCCAGAGATGATCGACGAGCTGGTCACCCGGATCGAGGCGCGCTCTGCGGCGCTGCAAGAGGAGCTTTCAGACCCCGCCGTGATCGCCGACCGGGGACGGTTCACGGCTGCCAGCCGGGCCTACCGCGAGCTCGAGCCCGCCGCCAAGCTCGCCCGCGAGTATCGCCGCGCGCTCGACGATTTCGAGGCCGCCCGCGAGCTCCTCGCCGAGGACGGCGAGGACCCCGAGCTTCGGGCGCTGCTCGACAGCTCGCGCGAGCGGACCGAGTCGCTGGAGGAGGAGATCCGGCTGGCCATGGTCGAGCGCGATCCCAACGACGACAAGAACGTGATCGTCGAGATCCGTCCGGGCGCCGGCGGCGACGAGGCGGGGCTGTGGGCGGGCGATCTGTCCCGGATGCTGACCCGATACGCCGAGCGCCGCGGCTTTGAGGTCGAGCCGCTGTCGATCGGCGACGGCACCTACACGTTCGCGGTCAAGGGCGACGGCGCCTACTCGGTGTTCAAGTTCGAGGGCGGCACCCACCGGGTCCAGCGCGTCCCCGAGACTGAGTCCCAGGGTCGGATCCACACCTCCACCGCGACCGTCGCGGTGCTGCCCGAGGCCGAGGACGTGGAGGTCGAGATCGATCCCAACGACCTGCAGATCGACGTCTACCGAAGCTCCGGGCCGGGCGGCCAGTCGGTGAACACGACCGACTCGGCGGTGCGGATCACCCACAGGCCGACGGGGATCGTGGTCTCGATGCAGGACGAGAAGTCCCAGCTGCAGAATCGCGAGCGCGCGATGCGGGTGCTCCGCGCCCGGCTGTACGAGCGGGCGCTCGCCGAGCAGCGGGCCGAGGTCGCCGCGTCACGCCAGGCGCAGGTCGGCAGCGGCGAACGCGCGGAGAAGATCCGCACCTACAACTTCCCCGACAAGCGCGTCAACGACCACCGCATCAACCTGCGCCTCCACAACCTCGACGCGATCCTGATGGGCGAGCTCGACGAGCTCACCGGGGCCCTCCAGGACGATGAGAAGCGCCGGCGCTTGAGCGCGCCCCGCTCGGCATCCCCCCTCGCGTGATCGAGCGCACTGAAGCCCGTCCGGGGAGGAGCGAGCGGTTGCCTGACCCGGCGCTGGCGGTGCGCGTCGGCGATGCCCTCGCGGGCGCGACGGCCACCCTCGCCACGGCCGGCAGCGACAGCCCCCGGCTCGACGCCGAGCTGCTGCTGGCGGCGGTGCTCGGGATCGACCGGGCGCGGCTGCTGATGGAGTTCCGGATGCCGCTGGCGCCTGATCTTCTCCGACGCTACGAGGAGCTGATCGCGCGACGGGCCGCCCGCGAGCCCGTCGCCTACATTCTCGGCCACAAGGACTTCCGGCGGATCTCGCTGTCGGTCGACCGCCGCGTGCTGATCCCGCGGCCCGAGACCGAGCTGCTCGTCGAGGTCGGCCTGTCGCTGGCGCCGGGCGCGCGGGTCGCCGACGTCGGCACCGGCAGCGGCGCGATCGCGCTGGCGCTGAAGGACGAGCGCCCCGATCTCGACGTCTGGGGAATCGATTTGAGTAAAGGTGCGATCGCGGTGGCGCGGGACAACGCGCTGCGACTGGGGCTCGCCGCGCAGTTTGTCGTGGGGGACCTGCTTTCCGGGGTCGATGTCGAGTTCGACGCGGTCCTTGCGAACCTTCCCTACGTTGCCGACGATGAGGTGCTGGCGCCCGAGATCGCCCGCTACGAGCCCGCGCCGGCGCTGTTCGCCGGTCCCGCCGGCCTCGACCTGATCGGGCGGCTGATCGAGATGGCCGGGTCGGTGCCGCTACTCGGGCTCGAGGTCGGCTTCGATCAGGCGGCGACGGTCGACGCGATGCTGCGCCGCGCGGGGTGTCGCTCCGTGGAGCGCCTTCGCGACCTCGCGGGTCACGAGCGGGTGGTGGTCGGCCGGCGGTGAGCGGGGCCAACGGATTCGAGCGGTGCATGGCGGTGGAAGGGTGAGTGAGGCGGAGGGATTCGAGCGGTGCATGGCGGTCGGCGGGGTCGCGCTGTTCCCGGCCGACACGGTCTACGGGCTCGCCTGCGATCCCCACAACCGGGTCGCGGTTGAGCGGCTGTACCTGCTCAAGCGCCGCGACCCGACGAAGCCCTCGGCGATCATGTTCTTCGACGTCGAGCCGGCGCTCGAATCGCTGCCCGAGCTCGGTCCGCGGACCCGCGAGGCCTTGACGAAGCTGCTTCCCGGCGCCGTCACGCTGCTGCTGCCCAACCCGGCGGGGCGATTTCCGCTGGCGTGCGGCGACGACCCCGGGACATTGGGCATCCGCGTGGTCCACAGCGACGCGCTCGACGGGGTCATGTGGCCGGTGCTTCAGTCCAGCGCCAACCGCGCCGGCGGTCCCGATCCCCGCCGGCTCGACCAGATCCCCGAATTCATCCGCCGGGCCGCCGACATGGTGATCGACGGAGGCGAGCTCCCGGGCACGCCGTCGACCGTGGTCGACCTGCGCGACTACGAGGCCGACAGGTCATGGTCGGTGGTCCGTGCGGGGGCCGTGAGCTACGACGAGCTCGGCCCCGCGCTCCAGGGCCAATATCAGTTCGACCCGGGCACCTACCTGGACATGATCAGCACCGACGTGCCGGCCTATGGACGCCTGCAGGAGGAGCTGACGGCGGCCAGCGGCTCCGGTGCCGAGCTCGTGCTGGAGCTCGGGACCGGCACCGGTGAGACCGCGCGGAGGCTGCTGGCGGCCCACCCGAACGCGTTTCTGGTGGGGATCGACTCGAGCGCGGAGATGCTCGCGGTTGCGCGCGACTCGCTCCCTCCCGGCCGCGTCGACCTGCGCGTCGCCCCGATCGAGGATGCCCTCCCCGAGGGCCCGTTCGATCTTGTGGCGAGCGCGCTGTGCGTCCATCACCTCAGCGGCCCCGAGAAGGCGAGCCTTTTCGAACGGGTTCGCGCCGCGCTGCGCCCCGGCGGCCGGTTCGTGTTGGCCGACGTGGTCGTGCCCGACGATCCCGCCGACGCCACGATCCCGCTGACGCCCGGCTTCGACCGCCCCAGCCCGCTCGTCGACCAGCTGCGGTGGCTGGCCGATGCCGGCTTCGACGCCCGGGTCAGCTGGGCGGCTGCCGACCTTGCCGTGGTCGCGGCCATCGCCTAGGTAGTAGGGACTTCGACGGGCGGGGGCCCCTGAGTCGCACGGACTTCACGGCCGGGGCCACTGCTATCGTCGCGGCACGTGGACCCGGACCTTCCGTCGGATTTCCTGAACCGGCCGCTGGCCGAAGTCGATCCCGAGATCGCCGAGGTGCTGGCGCTCGAGCTCGAGCGCCAGCAGACCACGCTGGAGATGATCGCCTCGGAGAACTTCGTGCCCCTGGCGGTGCTCGAATGCCAGGGCTCGGTGCTGACCAACAAGTACGCCGAAGGCTATCCGGGCAGGCGCTACTACGGCGGCTGCGAGCACGTCGACGTCGCCGAGCAGCTTGCGATCGACCGGGCCAAGGAGCTGTTCGGCGCCGAGCACGCCAACGTCCAGCCCCACGCCGGCGCGCAGGCCAACACCGCCGTCTACCACGCCCTGCTGCGGCCGGGCGAGGCCCTGATGGGGCTCGAGCTGTCCCACGGCGGCCACCTCACCCACGGCATGCGGATCAACGTTTCGGGCCGGCTCTACGAGATCATTCCCTACCACGTCGATCGCGAGACGAGCCTGATCGACATGGACGAGGTGCACCGCATCGCGCTGGAGAGCCGGCCGAAGATGATCCTCGCCGGCTGGTCGGCGTACCCGCGGATCCTGGACTTCGAGCGCTTTCGCGCGATCGCCGACGAGATCGGCGCCTATCTGGTGGTCGACATGGCCCACTTCGCGGGCCTGGTCGCGGCCGGCCTGCATCCCAATCCGGTTCCCTACGCGGACGTGGTCACGACCACGATCCACAAGACCATCGGCGGCGGGCGCGGCGGGATGATCCTCTGTGACGAGGAGCTCGGCAAGCTGATCGACTCGGCGGTGTTCCCGGGCCAGCAGGGCGGCCCGCTCGAGCACGTGATCGCGGCGAAGGCGGTGGCGCTGCGAATCGCCGCCACCGAGGCGTTTCGCGAGCGCCAGGAGCGCACCGTCGCCGGCGCGAAGGCGGTCGCGTCGGAGCTTTTGTCGGCCGGCCGCGGCGTCAGCGTCCTCACGCGCGGGACCGACGTGCACCTGGTGCTGTGCGACCTGCGCGAGTCAGAGCTCGACGGACAGCAGGCCGAGAACCGGCTCGCGGCCGTCGGAATCACCGTCAACCGCAATGCCGTGCCGTTCGACCCGCGGCCGCCGGCGGTCTCGTCGGGGCTGCGAATCGGGACGCCGGCGCTGGCGACGAGGGGCCTGCAGGTCGAGGACTTCGTCGAGGTCGGACATATCATCGCCGAGACCCTGGTCGCGGACGACTTCGAGGCGCGTCGGGGCGAGCTCGGCGAGCGCGCCGCGGCGATCGCTGAGCGCTACCCGCTGTATCCCGGACTGGGCGCCGCCGCAGTGGTGTAGTCCACCGATCGCGCCGGCCCACCCCGGCGCGGGCGAGCGGCCAGATCCGCTGCTTTCCACCGCGGTGACGCGGCGAGTTGTTCCAAGTCTGCGACGGCGCCGCACCAATTGGGTGACCTCGCGGTCCGAGGCGAGTTCGTCGAGCGATACTCGCCGTCGTGGCGCTCATACGACCTGCAAAACACGACAATCGCCGCGCGATCGTCGAGGCCTGTCGAACTATGCATGTGGGGCATGCTTAGTTCGTCAGGGCTCGGGCCTGCGGCAGCGAGTGACGCAAAATGCACGCGCAAGAACGGGCGATCGGCGAGATCGCCGGCCGCCAGGACAACGTGATCACGCGCGAGCAACTGCTCCATCTCGGGGTTGGCCGGGGTGCGATCGCTCATCGGCTCGGCGACGGGCTGTTGCAAAGGATGCATCAGGGCGTGTATCTGATCGGTCCCGCGCCGCCGACGGCGATGGCGAGGGCACGCGCCGCGTCGTTGGTGTGTGGCGAGGGCGCCGTCCTAAGTCACCGCACCGCCGCGGAGATCTGGGGGCTGGTGCCTCCGGCCGGAGGCGAGGTGCACGTCACGGTGACCGGCCGCAACCCCGGGCGTAGACCCGGGATCCGCCTTCATCGAGTCATCGAACTGGCCCGCTTTGAGGTCGCCGCGAAACGCGGTCTGGCGGTGACGTCGCCCGCGCGGACGATCTGCGACCTGGCCGGCACGGAATCCATCTGGGTGACCGAGGAAGCGCTCTCCGAGGCCCGCACCAGACGACTCGTGGCCGATCGCCAACTGCTCTCGGTGATCGAGCGAGCGCCGACGAGGCGCGGCTCGGCCGTCGTCCGCGCGCTGCTGCGCTCGGAGGCCGAATCGGGCTACACGCGCTCGGCGGCCGAACGACGTATGAGAAAGCTGCTTGCAGCCGCCAAGCTCTCGCTGCCACTCGTCAATGTGCCTTTGCTCGGATACGTCGCGGACTTTCTATGGTCGCGAGAAAGGCTGATCGTCGAAGTTGACAGCTACAAGTTCCACGGCACGAGAGCCAAGTTCGAAGGAGATCGAAGGCGTGATCTGGTGATGACGGCGGCCGGATACCGGGTCGTCCGGGTGACCTGGCGCCAGATGCGAGAGGAGGCTCTCTTCGTCGTCGCTCGCATCGCGCAGGCAATAGCGCTCGCTTCGACGGGCGAGGCTGATCGCAGCCTTCGCGATCCCTGACCACCCTACGATCCTCCCCGGCTGCAATGCTTCGGGCGAGCCATGCGCTGGGACGCCGTGTTCGGATTCATTGTGGCGATGGCGGTCGCCACGCTGCTGACGCCGGTGGCGGCCCGCTTTGCACGGCGCGTCAACGCCGTGTCGAGGCTCAGGGATCGCGGACTGGGGATGCGCGAGACGCCGCTGCTGGGAGGGCTGGCGATCCTCGCCGGCGTTCTGGTCGCGGCGGCGCTGTGGATGCCGGAGACGATCAGGCTCGCCCCCGTGGTGGGCGGAGGACCCGGGTCCGGCGGCGTCGTGCACACCTGGTGGGTGATGGCCGGCGCTTGCCTGATCGCGTGCGTGGGTGCGATCGATGACGCCTACGACCTGCGGCCGCAGTGGAAGCTGCTCGGGCAGATCGCGGCCGCGGTGGTCGCGGTGCACGGCGGGGTCGTCGTCACCGACGTGACCGTGCCGTTCGTCGGCTCGCTGCAGTTCCCGCACACGGGTCGAGTGCTGAGCGTGATCTGGCTGGTCGGGCTGATGAACGTCGTCAACTTCTCCGACGGAGTCGATGGTCTGGCGGCGGGCCTGTGCACGATCAACGGGGTCGCGTTCTCGGTGATCGCGTTCGACCTGCACGTGCCCGCGGCGGGCGTGCTCGCGGCGCTGACGGCGGGGGCGGCGCTCGGCTTTCTGTTTCACAACTTCCACCCGGCGTCGGTGTTCATGGGCGACTCCGGGGCGAACCTGCTCGGCTACCTGCTCGGCGTCGTGGCCGTGATCGGCTCGCTGAAGACGAGCACCGTCGTCGCCCTGGTGGTGCCGCTGTTCGTCCTTGCCGTGCCGTTCCTGGACACCGGGTTCGTCGTCGCCAAGCGCTTGAAGTACAGGCGCAAGCCGTGGTCTGCCGACGCCAACCACTTCCACCACCGAATGGCCCGGATCGGCTTCAGCCAGCGCAAGACGGTCGCGTACCTGTACGCGTGGTCGCTGCTGCTGGCGGGCGTCGCGGTGGCGCTGCGCTTCGTCCCCTATCACCGCGATCACCCCAGCCACTACAGCCTCGGCTGGTCGCTGGTGATGATCGCGATCGTGGTGATCGCCTTGGCGGCAAGCGTGTACCTGATCTACGTGCTGGAGATCCTCAAGTTCAAGAGCCGCCGCACCCGCCAGATCAGGGAGACCGCGCCGGATACCAGCGAGCACGAGATCGAGGAGCGGGTGCGCCGCGACGTCGAGACCGGCGAGTTCGAGCGGGTCTGACCGATGCGCGCCCGCGTACCGCCACACACGGACGAGCGGGTTCGACCGGCATGCGCCTGCGTACCGCCACCGACGCACGGCCCCGACGGGACGCTGGGCTGAGCGGGCTGACCCGCACCGAGCGGGTGGTGCTGGGTGCCATCGCCGCCTTCACCGTCGCCGCGGGCGTCGCCCGCTACGCCCACGGCGTCAACGAGGTGCTCGCGTTCGCGCTGGCGACGGTGGCGCTCGCCGGCCTTGCCTGGGTGGTGTCGTTCGCGACCGAGCAGGTGGGGGGCCGGTTCGGGCCCGCGATCACGGGCTTCATGCAGTCGACGCTCGGCAACCTGCCCGAGTTCTTCGTGGTGATCTTCGCGCTCAACGCCGGCGAGACGATCGTCGCCGAGACCGCGATCGTCGGTTCGATTCTGGTCAACGCCCTACTGGTGCTGGGGCTCGTGATCGTCGTGGGAGCGCGGCGTGAGCGCGATGGCATCATGCGCTTCAGCCCGCGGCTGCCCAACGACACGGCGACGCTGCTGCTGGTGGCGACGTTCATCATCGTGCTGATCGGGCTCGCCAACTCGGCGCACGACCCGGCCAGCCACCACACCCGAACGATCTCGATCGTCGGCGCCGGCGCGATCCTGATCGTTTACGCGACCTGGGCCCACCAATACCTGACGTCAGGGGCTCCCTCCGAGCGCGAACATGCCGCCCAGCCGAGGCTGTCGCCGCTGGTCGGCCCGGTTCTGCTGGCTGTCGCCGGGGCGGCGTCGGCGTTCGTGTCGGACTGGTTCGTCCACGCGCTGCAGCCGACGATCGACACGCTCCACATCTCCCGGGCGTTCGCGGGGCTCGTGATCGTCGCGATCGCGGGCAATGCGGTCGAGAACGTCGTCGGAATCGTGCTCGCCGCCAAGGGCCAGTACGAGCTGGCGATCTCCGTGGTCAAGAACTCGGTTGCGCAGATCGCCGCCTTCCTTTACCCGCTGCTGGTGCTCGTTTCGCTGCTGACGGCGACCGCTCTGACGTTCTCGCTCGCTCCGGTGTACATCGGGGCGCTGTTCGGAACGGCGGTGATCGTCTGGCAGATCACCGGCGATGGGGAGGCGACGACGTTCGAGGGGACGGCGCTCGTGGCCACGTTCGTGATCCTCGCAACGGTGGCCGCTTTCGAGTCCTGAGACCGAATGTGCGCCGCCGCCTTTGCGGCCGACCTGCTATCTTACGTTTACGTAAGAATCATTTTCCCACGAACCACAGTCGAGCCGCCCCAGCGGAAGGAGGGGCCCGCCCTGACCACGACGCCAGCAAAGCCAGCCCGTCTGAGTTCCCGGATCGGTGTTCACGGCGATCACGACGCCTACAAGTGGTGGGCGCTCTCGTGCACGAGCCTGGGGATGCTGCTCGCGACGATCAACTCCGGAACCTTGATCATCGCGCTCCCGGACCTCGAGCGCAGCCTGCACACGAGCCTGCTCGAGCTGGTTTGGGTGATCCTGGTCTACATGATCGCCTCGACCGTGCTGGTGCTGAGTGCGGGCCGGCTGTCTGACCAGTTCGGGCGCAAGAAGGCCTACATCGGCGGGTTCGTGCTGTTCGCGTTCGCGTCGCTCGGCGCCGGGTTTGCCGCCAATGGCACGGAGCTGATCCTGTGGCGGATCCTTCAGGGGATCGGCGGCTCGTTCCTGTTCGCCAATGCGGCCGCGATCGTCACCGACGCGTTCCCGCGCAACCAGCTCGGCCTGGCGATGGGCACGAACACGATGGTCGCCGCGGTCGGCCTGGTGATCGGTCCGGTCCTCGGCGGCGCGCTGGTGGCGATCTCCTGGCACTGGGTGTTCTGGTTCAACGTGCCGTTCGCGCTCGCCGGCAGCGCCTGGGCATGGCTGGTGCTGCGCGAGCTCAGCGGACGCGCGCAGGACACCGGGTTCGACGCCGCCGGGACGGTGACGTTCCTGATCGGCCTCACCGGGCTGGTGCTCGGGATCTCCAAAGGCGGCATCTCCGGCTGGGGCGAGCCGCTCGTGATCGGCAGCCTGATCGCCGCGGCCGTGTTCCTCCCCGCCTTCGTCGTCATCGAGCGCCACCACCCGGCGCCGATGCTCGACCTCACGATCTTCAACAACCGCCTGTTCTCGGCGGCGGCCGCGGCGGCGTTCATCAACGGGCTGTCGCGGTTTGCGCTGATGTTCGTGTTCGTCTTCTACTTCCAGGGGGTGCAGGGCAACTCCCCGATCCTCGCCGGGATCAAGCTCGCTCCGCTCGCGCTGGGGATGCTGATCTCCTCGCCGCTCGCGGGAATCTGGGCAGACCGCCGCGGGTCGCGTCTGATGGCCGTGCTGGGGATGATCGTCACGGCCGCCGGCCTGGCGCTGATGACGACCCTGCAGCGCGACACCTCCTACGTCCCGAGCGGGGTCTACATGTTCATCGTCGGGATCGGGTCGGGCATGTTCAACTCGCCCAACACGGCGGCGATGATGGGAACCGTGCCCGCGCACCGCCGCGGGATTGCCGCCGGCGCGCGGGTGCTGGTCCAGAACACCGGCGCGGTGATCTCGATCGCGTTCGTTCTCGCGGTGGTCACATCATCGGTCCCCAAGACGGTCCTGTTCAGCGTCTTCTCGGGCCTCGCCAACCACATCTCCACGGCCCAGCTCGACCCGTTCATCTCGAACATGCACACCGCGCTGTGGTGCCTGGCGGCGATCTCGCTGCTCGGGGCCTTCGTGGCGGCGGCGCGGCCCTCGCACGCCAAGTCCGAGGCGGAGCTGGCGGCTGAGAGCGGGCCGTCCGACAACCTTCAGGCGGTCGCATGAGTGCGGTTGCGAACCGCTCGCTGCGGATCGGGGAGGTCGCCGAGCTGACCGGCACGACCCCGCGCACGATCCGCTACTACGAGGAGATCGGGCTGCTTGCAGGCGCCGACCGCGCCCATGGCAAGCATCGCTGCTACACCGAGGCCGACGTGGAACGCGTGCGCGAGATCATCCGCCTGCGCGACTTGCTCGGGCTGTCGCTGGACCAGCTCTCCGAGCTGCTTGCGGCAGAGAGCGCCCGCGCGGAGCTGCGGCGCGAGTATGCCCAGGCCGAGGATCGCACCACCCGCGGGCGCATCCTCGATGAGGCGCTCGGTCACATCGCCACGCAATTGGCGCTGGTCAGGCAGCGGCGGCGCGAGCTCGAGCAGCTCGAGCGCGAGCTGGTCGACAAGCGCCGGACGATTCACCGACGCCTGGCGGAGCTCGAGGCGTGACCGAGCCCCCGGGAACGGGGGTCGACCGTCGGGCGGGGGGAGTCGACCGCCGGGCGAGCGGGGTCGACCGTTGGGCAGACGGAGGGGACCGCCGGGCGAGCGGGGTCGACCGTCGGGCGATGGCGACGCTATCGGCCGGGCACCTGTTCACCGACATCGCCCAGGGTTCCATCCCGGCCCTGCTCCCGTTCCTGATCGTAAGGGACCATCTGAGCTACGCGGCGGTGTCCGCGCTGGTGCTCGCGGCGACGATCTCCTCGTCGGTGATCCAGCCGGCGTTCGGCCACATCTCAGACCGCCGCTCGCTGCCGTGGCTGATGCCGCTGGGACCGGCGCTGGGCGGCCTCGGCGTCGCCCTGGCCGGACTTGCGCCGACGTATGGACTGACGTTCGCGGCGGTGGTGCTGAGCGGGATCGGCGTGGCCGCGTTTCACCCCGAGGGATCGCGGTTTGCCAACTACGTGTCTGGCGCCCGCCGCGCCAGCGGGATGAGCCTGTTCAGCGTCGGCGGCAACGTCGGGTTCGCGCTGGGCCCGGTGCTGGTGACGCCGCTGGTGCTCATATTCGGCCTCCACGGCACGGTGTTCGTGCTGGTGCCGACCTGCCTGATGGCCGTCGTCCTGGTGCACGAGCTGCCGCGGCTGCGGGGCTTCCGGACCGACGTGGTCGGCGGCCGGGTGCGCGACTGCGATCAGCCCGAGGCGTGGGGCCCATTTGCGCTGCTGGCCGCCGTGATCGCATTGCGGTCGTTCGTGTACTTCGGGCTGGTCACGTTCATCCCCCTCTACTACGTCAACAACCTGCACACCGGCAAGGCGCTCGGCAACCTCGCGCTGTCGGCGATGCTGCTCGGGGGCGCGGTCGGAACGCTGATCGGCGGCCCCCTGGCCGACCGCTTCGGCCGGCGCACGGTGCTGATCGGCTCGATGCTGTCGCTGCCGCCGCTCGTGATCGGGTTCCTGCTCTCCGGGCCGGTGCTGGCGATCGCGTTTGCGACGCTGGCGGGCGCGGCCACGATCGCCACGTTTGCGGTCACGATCGTGATGGGCCAGGAGTACCTGCCGGGCCGGCTCGGAGTCGCCGCCGGAGTGACGATCGGCCTCTCGATCGGTCTCGGCGGCGTGGGCGCGCCGCTGCTCGGCCTGCTCGGCGATGCCCGCGGGTTGACCGCCGTGTTCGAGACGATCGCGGTCCTGCCGCTGCTGGCGCTCGGTTTGACCCTGGCGCTGCCGTCGCGGGCGCCCAATCCCCGTCCCGGAGGCGCCGGTCGTCACCGTCCGGAGGCGCAGAGCTCCCGGCGCGCAGAGCAGGCCCGCCCCAGGCTACCGGCGGAGTAACCGCGGCCGGCGAGGCAGGCACGCGCCGGATACCGGCGAACCAACCGCCACCGCGCTTGAACGCAGGTTCTTCCCGCGCGGTGAGCCTCGATATCTGGTCTACGAAGGGGCGCGGGGGCTTCCTCGCGCCGGCTTGCGGCCTTGTGGGCGGAGGGACAGCTGCCGAAGGCCTCGCTTCCGATTCGCCGGCACGCCGCGGCGACGGGCAACGCGCACTGAAGGGTCTCGCCCGCTACCCTTGGCGGGGCGCGCGCCGACCCGTCCGGGTATCGGCAAACAAGGTGTACGCAGCGATTCCCCAGGGGTAGCTTCCCGTGGGTCCGTCGCCAAGGTACGCCCCTCCTGACCCATCGTTTCTGCGGTTGAGAAGCTTCCATTCACATGACGAACGCTCGTCCCCCGATCACAGGCAGGGACGTCGCCGGGGCCGGAGCGCTGTTGCTCTCGGTCAACCTCGTGTGCGCGGGCGTCGGGGCGGGGATCGGCGCCCTGGTCGGCGCGACCGTGCCGCTGTTTCTGCTGGGTTTCTTCATCGGCTTCTTCCTGGGGATCTTCGTTGTCGCTAGGCGCTTCCACGAGCTCTGAGTCTCCCGTGCCCCTGTTGCTGCGTTACCTCGACGTGGTGCTGATCGTGGTCGCGGCGCCGATCATGCTGCTGATCGGCGTTCCCGCCGTCGGCTACGGGGCGGGTGCCGGCGCCTGGATCGCGCTGAGGGCCGTGGGGGTCGTGGTCGAGCATTACGCCCGCGGGCTGAGCGACACCAGCCGCGAGCTGACGTTGCGGATGGCCTATCCGATCTGTCGGATCTTCGCGCTCGCGCTGACGGTGATCATCGTCCGCAACGGAGCCGGCAAGAACGACGCGCTCGCCGCGCTGGCGGTGATCGTGTTCGCGTTCACGATCAACCTCGCGCTGGTCTTCGCAGAACGCCCGGGGGCGCGATGAAGACCCGCACCAAGATCCTGCTGGGGATCGGCGGCTTCTACCTGTTCGGGATCGTCCTGCTCGCGCTGATCTTCGGCGTCGCGCAGCACAAGAACAACGAGTTTCAGATCCAGAACGAGTTCAAGCTCGTCAACTGGGTCAATCTGGGCGTGCTCAGCATCAACCGCGCCGTTGTCTACCTGTTCCTCGCCGCGATCCTCACGGTCGGGACGATGCTCTACATCGCCGAGCGCATGCGCGCCCGCCCGAACCGCGTGCAGACGGCCGTCGAGGTGCTGTTCTCGCTGATGCGAGACAACATCACCCGCGGCAACATGCCCGACGCGATGGCTCTCAGGTGGTTTCCCTTCATCGGAGCCCTGTTTTTGTTCATCTGGTTCTCCAATCTGATCGGTTACATCCCGCTGCCCACCAACTCCGAGGAGACGTTCAACGTCTTCGGCGCCCACATCCCCACCTTCGCGCTGTACGCGGCGACGGCGAACGTCTCGGTGCCCTTGGTGCTTGCGCTGGTCGTGTTCTTTCTGTTCAACTGGGAGGGGGTCAAGGCCCAGGGGCCGATCGGCTATGTCAAGAGCCTGATCCCGGCGGGGGTCCACGGACCGATGCTGATCCTGATCGGGCCGCTCGAGATCATCTCGACGTTCATGCGGCTGGTGTCGCTGACCGTCCGACTGTTCGCCAACATCCTCGCGGGCCACATGATCATCCTGTTCATGTCCGGTGGACTGGCGGTGATTCTCGGGCTCCAGGTCCTCGGTTGGTTCGCGCTGCCGGTCGGCATTGCCGTCTATCTCTTCGAGCTGGGCCTGGTTGCAACGCTGCAGGCATTCATCTTCGCGACGCTCACGGCCATCTACATGGGTGGCGCCGTAACTCACCACTAAAAGACAAGGAGCAGACCTCCAGTGCTTACACACATCCTCACGTTCGGGGCCGGGCTCGGACCGGGGCTCGCGATCGGCATCGGCGGCGGCCTTGGCGCGGTCGGCGCCGGCGTTGGCATCGGCATCATCTTCGGCAAGGTGATCGAGTCCGTCACGCGCCAGCCGGAGATGCGCGATGAGATCACCAGCATCCAATGGCTCGGCTTCGCGCTCACCGAAGCCACGTTCTTCTACGGGCTCGTGGCGGGACTGATCGGCTACGTGCTGAAGTGAGGCTGTGATGCCCGCGTTGCCCATCCCCGTCGCCTCGAGCGGCTCGTTTCTGATCTCTCCCAACGTTGGGCTGATGATCTGGACGCTGATCCTGTTCGGGATCTCGATGTACATCCTCTACAAGCTCGCGTTCCCGCGGATCGCGGAAGCGCTGGACCGCCGCCAGAAGGCGATCGAGGAGTCGATCGACGCCGCCGACCGCACCCGCCGCGAGGCCGACGAGATCCTCGCCGAGTACCGGGAGCGCCTGCGGGAGTCGCGCGGGCAGGCCGAGGAGATCATCGAGCGCGCCCGCAAGGCGGGCGAGACACACGAGCGCAATGCCCATGAGGACGCGCTGGCCAAGCGCGAGCAGCTGATGGAGCAGACCCGCCGCGACATCCAATCGGAGACGCGACGGGCGATCGAGGAGATCCGTCGCGAGGTCGCAGACCTCACCGTGCAGGCGACCGAGAAGCTGACCCGCAAGTCGCTTACCGAGGAGGACCAGCAGCGGCTGCTCGAGGATGCGTTGAGCGAGCTCGACTTCAGCGCCCTGAGCCAGGGAGCGCCCGAGTAGTGCGTCCCAACGGGAGCCGGTAGTGGAGGAGATCGCCCAGGTCTACACGCGGGCCCTGTTCGAGGTCGCCAAGGAGCACGGCCTGCTCGACGAGGTGCGCGAGCAGCTCGGCGCGTTCGCGGACGCGGTGAACTCAAACCGTGACCTCGCGATCTTCTTCTTCTCGCCGTACTTCTCCACCGAGGAGAAGAAGGACGGGCTGCGGCGCGCCATCGAGGGCGCCGAGCCGATTTTCATGAACTTCCTCGAGACGCTCGTCGAGCGCCATCGGATGCCGGTGATCTTCCGCATCAGAGCCCGCTACGAAGAGCTGTGGGACGAGGAGAACCAGCTGCTGCCGGTCGAGGTCACGAGCTCGGTGGAGCTCGACAAGGCCACCGTCGAGTCGATCGGGGAGCGGATCGGTGAGCAGACCGGCCGAAAGGTCGAGCTCTCCAGCAAGGTCGATCCGGAGATTCTCGGCGGGCTCGTGTTGCGAGTCGGCAACTTCGTCCTCGATGCCTCGATCCGGAACCGTCTCAACCAACTTCGCAAGCAAGTCGCGCAGCGGTAGGACCGGCGCACAAGGAGCTACTTCATGCAGATCAACCCAGACGAGATCACCTCCATCCTCAGAAGCCGCATCGAAGGCCTCGACAGCTCGGCCGCAGACCTCACCGAGGTCGGGACGGTGCTCTCGGTGGCAGACGGCATCGCCCGGATCCACGGGCTCGAGAACTGCATGTCCTTCGAGATGCTCGAGCTGCCCCACGACGTGACCGCCCTGGCCTTGAACCTGGAGTCAGACAACGTCGGCGCCGTGCTGTTCGGCGAGTGGGAGAAGATCGTCGAGGGCGACACCGTGCGGCGGACCAAGCGCCTGCTCGAGATCCCCGTCGGCGAGGGCCTGCTCGGGCGCATCGTCGACCCGCTCGGCAACCCTCTCGACGGCAAGGGCGGGATCGAGTGCAGCGAGACCCGGCCGGCGGAGCACAAGGCGCCCGGCGTGGTGCAGCGCCAGCCGGTCAAGGAACCGATGCTGACCGGCCTGAAGGCGATCGACTCGATGATCCCGATCGGTCGCGGCCAGCGCGAGCTGATCATCGGCGACCGCCAGACCGGCAAGACCGCGATCGCGATCGACACGATCATCAACAGCAAGGAGCGCGACCTGGTCTGCGTGTACGTGGCGATCGGACAGCGCAAGTCGACCGTCGTGCAGCTGGCGCAGACGCTCGAAGACGCCGGCGCGATGGACAACACGATCATCGTGATGGCGGCCGCCGACGAGGCCGCGCCGATCAAGTTCCTGGCCCCATATGCGGGCTGCGCGATGGGCGAGTACTTCCTCTACAACGGCAAGGCCGCGCTGGCGATCTACGACGATCTGACAAAGCACGCCTACGCCTATCGTCAGATGTCGCTGCTGCTGCGCCGGCCGCCCGGTCGCGAGGCCTACCCGGGCGACGTCTTCTACCTGCACTCACGGCTGCTCGAGCGGGCGGTGAAGCTCGCCGACGAGCTGGTCGACCCGCACACCGGCGAAGAGCTGCCCGGAGGCGGCTCCCTGACCGCGCTTCCGGTGATCGAGACCCAGGCCGGCGACGTGTCCGCCTACATCCCGACGAACGTGATCTCGATCACCGACGGCCAGATCTTCCTCGAGCCGAAGCTGTTCTACTCGGGCGTGCGCCCGGCGATCAACGTCGGAATCTCGGTTTCACGTGTCGGTGGCAACGCTCAGATCACGCCGATGCGCAGGGTCGCCGGCCGCCTCAAGCTGGAGCTCTCCCAGTACCGCGAGCTCGAGGCGTTCTCGCAGTTCGGCTCGGAGCTCGACCCCGAGACGCAGCGCACTCTGGCCCGCGGCGAGCGCCTGGTCAAAACGCTCAACCAGTCCGAGCGCCAGCCGATCCCGGTCGAGGACCAGGTCGTCCAGATCTACGCCGCGACCAACGGCTACCTGGACCGGATCGTCGTCGACAAGGTGGAGCGTTTTCTGGCGACGCTGACCGACTCGGTGCGCGGCAACGAGCCCGAGCTGCTGACGAAGATCGCCGACGGCGACTGGGGCGATGAGACGCAGTCGGAGGTGGAGCAGGCCGTCTCCCAGTTCGCCGAGGACTTCGGCTTCGATCTCGACGAGGAGGGTCATCCGATCGAGGACGGCGGCGAGGAGCCGCCGCCGTCGCAGCGCGACGGCGACTCGCGCGAGCAGGAGCCCGAAGGAGAGAGTCGCGACGACGAGACCCGCGAAGAGGAGGAGGCGGCAGCCCCGGCCTGAGCGCGGGGCGCCCGAGCACGATGGCCACCTCCCAGCGCGACGTCCGAAACCGCATCGGCGCGGTCAAGAACATCCAGAAGATCACCAGGGCGATGGAGATGGTCGCGGCCGCTCGGCTGCGTCGCGCCGAGCAGCGGATCGAGGCGCTGCGCCCGTACGCCGACGCGATCAGGCGGATGACGCGACAGGCCGCCGAGGCCGCCGGCAACGTGCCGCGACTGCCGATCCTCGCCGAGCGCGAACAGGTGTCGACGGTGGGATTGCTGCTGATCGCGGGCGACCGCGGGCTGGCGGGGGCGTTTAACTCCAACATCGTCCGACGGGGCGTGGCCGCGGGGCGCGAGCACGACGCCCAGGGCCAAAAGCCCGTGTACTTCGCATCGGGCCGGCGCCCGGCTTCCTCGCTGACGTTTCGCGGGCTCGAGCCGGCGCAGACGTTCACCGGCTTCACCGACCGGCCTTCCTACGCCGACGCGCGACGGATCGCCGAGCGCCTGATCGCCGCCTACGTCGACAACGAGGTCGATGAGGTCGAGATCTTCTACAACGGCTACATCTCGCCGATCTCGCAGGTGGTGCGCCGCGAGACGCTGCTGCCGCTGCAGCACGCGACCCTGCTGGAAGGGGACGAAGCGGCGCGGGAGGAGGAGTCCGAGGAGCGTACCGAGCACCGCGCGCTCGTCGAGTACGAACCCGACCCCGAGGCCATCCTCGAGCGGCTGGTTCCCGACTATGTGGAGATCTCGATCTATCGGGCCCTGCTCGAATCGACGGCGTCCGAGCACGGGGCACGCATGACCGCGATGCGCAACGCGTCCGACAACGCGAAGACCTTGATCGAAGACCTGACGCTCGAGATGAACCGCGCCCGGCAGGCCGAAATCACCCAGGAGATCATGGAAGTCGTCGCCGGGGCGGAAGGGCTCTCCGGCTGAGAAGGTGCCCACCCGCAACCGCGGCCGTGATTGCGGGAAGCACTAACCTAGGAGACACATGTCAGTCACCGAAGAAACCCAGCAGGCAGAAGAGGAGCGCACCGAGAACGTCGGCCGGATCGAGGAGGTCCAGGGCGTCGTCGTCGAGGTCGTGTTCCCGGACAAGCTGCCCGAGATCAACCACGCCATCCGGATCCGGCGACCCGAGGCGGCGCGGGCCGAAGAGGACGTCGACACCGCCGCGGCGGTGGACGAGTGGCTGGTATGCGAGGTCCAGCAGCACCTCGGCGACGACCGCGTACGCGCCGTCGCGATGGACACCACCGACGGTCTCGCGCGCGGCACCGAGGTGATCGACACGGGAGCGCCGATCACGGTGCCCGTGGGCCGCCAGACGCTCGGGCGGATCTTCAACCTGCTGGGCGAGCCGATCGACCTCGGCGACGCGCTGCCCGATGACGTCGAGCGCTGGCCGATCCACCGCGAGGCGCCGACGATCGAAGCGCTGACCCCGACGACCGAGATGTTCGAGACCGGGATCAAGGTGATTGACCTGCTCGCGCCCTACGCGAAGGGCGGCAAGGTCGGCCTGTTCGGCGGCGCCGGCGTCGGCAAGACCGTGATCATCCAGGAGCTGATCCACAACCTCGCCCAGGAGCACGGCGGGTTGTCGGCGTTCTGCGGCGTCGGCGAGCGTTCGCGCGAGGGCAACGACCTGTGGCTGGAGATGAAGGAATCCGGCGTGCTCGACAAGACCATGCTCGTCTTCGGGCAGATGAACGAGCCGCCCGGCGCGCGCATGCGGGTCGCCCTCTCGGGCCTGACGATGGCCGAGTACTTCCGCGATCAGGAGGAGCAGGACGTCCTCCTGTTCATCGACAACATCTTCCGCTTCGTCCAGGCGGGCTCCGAGGTCTCGGCGCTGCTGGGCCGGATGCCGTCGCAGGTGGGTTACCAGCCCACGCTCGAGTCGGAGATGGGGCAGCTGCAGGAGCGGATCACCTCGACCCGCAAGGGGTCGGTGACCTCCATCCAGGCGATCTACGTCCCCGCCGACGACTTGACCGACCCGGCGCCGGCGTCGGCGTTCGCGCACCTCAACGCGACCACCACGCTGTCGCGCTCGATCTCCGAGAAGGGCATCTACCCGGCGGTCGACCCGCTCGACTCGACCTCGACGATCCTCAAGGCCGAGATCCTCGGCGACGAGCACTTCACGGTCGCCAACGAGGTCAAGGAGGTGCTCCAGCGCTACCGCGATCTCCAGGACATCATCGCGATCCTCGGGATCGAGGAGCTCTCAGACGACGACCGCCTGACCGTCAACCGGGCCCGCAAGCTCGAGCGCTTCCTCTCACAGCCATTCCACGTGGCTGAGCAGTTCACCGGCACCCCGGGCGTGTTCGTCCCGGTGTCGGAGTCGATCCGCGGCTTCAAGGAGATCCTCGAGGGCAAGCACGACGACCTGCCCGAGCGCGCTTTCTTCATGAAGGGCACGATCGACCAGGTCGTCAAAGAAGCCGGCGGCGAGCGGGCCGACGAGGACGAGAAGGGCGACGAGGACGAGAAGGGCGACGAGGACGAGAAGCGCGATGGTGACGGGAAGGAAGGCGGCGAGGACGAGACGCGCGATCGTGAGGGGAAGGAACGCGGCGAGGACGAGAAGGGCGATCGTGAGGGGAAGGAACGCGGCGAGGACGAGAAGGGCGATGGTGACGGGAAGGAAGGCGGCGAGGACGACACACAGGCCCGCGAAGGCGATCCGGAATCCCGCGGCCGCGACGATCAGAAGAGCGATGAATAGTCGCGTCGCCCGCTGGGCCTTCGGCGGGCGCTGATGGCTCACGAGAAGTTCCCGGTCGAGGTACTCACCCCCGAGGGCGAGGTGTTCAACGACGAGGTGGAGATGGTCTCGACCAAGACGACCGTGGGCTCGATCGGTGTCCTGGCCAACCACGCGCCGCTGCTGGCGATGCTCGACCCGACGGAGCTTCGTTTGTACAGGACCGAATCGGAGTGCATCAGCTTCGCGCAGGCCGAGGGGTACATGCAGGTCGCCGACAACCGAGCCTTGATCCTGGTCGAGGAAGCCCATCCGCCGGGCGAGCTCAACGCCGGTGAGCTGCGGGAACGCCTGCAGCAGGCAGAACGCGAGCTCGAGGCGGCCGAGGACGACAGCGAGCGCCAGCGCGTGGCGGAACGGGACAAGCGGCGACTGGAGCGGTTCCTGGCGATCGCGGAGGGGTCTTAGCCCCCTCGGTCGTATGGTCGACGAGCGGACCCTGGCGAAACGGCTGATCTCCTACGACACTTCGCGGTCTGAGGAGCTGGTTGCCGCCGCAGGATTTGTCAAGGGATGGCTCGAATCCCGCGACATCGAGGTCCAGCATCACGATCACAACGGGCTGCCGGTGCTGGTGGCCGAGGTCGGGCCGGCGCGCGAGGACGCACCGTGCGTGGTCTTGCACGGCCATCTCGACGTCGTGCCTGCCCGGCCCGAGCAGTTCGAGCCGCGCGTCGACGACGATCGGCTGATCGGACGCGGCGCCTACGACATGAAGGGCGCGCTCGCGGCGATGATGTGCGCGCTCAAGGACGTGGAGCGTCAAGAGCGAGTCAAGGTCAGGCTCGTGGTGGTGCCCGACGAGGAGTCCGAGGAACTCGACGAACGCTCCACCGACGACGTTGTCAGACGGGGGCTCGGCGGTGATTTCGCGATCACCGGCGAGCCGACCAACCTCCACATCGGGGTCGAAGCAAAGGGCGTACTTGCGATGCGGATCGAGGTGGAGGGACGGGCGGCGCACAGCTCGACTCCGTGGCTCGGCGACAACGCCGTGCTCAAGGCGATCGACGTGTTTCGCGCGATCGAGTCGCTGCCGTTCTCGCGCGAATCCTCGGAGATGTTCGATCGGCCGTCGATCAACCTCGGGCGGATCCACGGCGGCGACGCGCTCAACAAGGTCCCCGACGAGTGCACGATGGCCGTCGACGTCCGCTACCTGCCCGGCCAGGATCCGGCCGAGATCCTCACGCAGGTCGGCGAGATCCCTTCGATCGAGGTCACCCGGACGTTCATCCATCCGCCCGTGTCGGTCGCCCGCACCGACCCATACGTGCGCGCGCTGCGCGACGCGGTGGCGCGCTCGATCCAGGGCGAGGCGATGAGCGTCGGACGTGACGGCGCCTCCGATGCGGCGGCGTTCCTCGGCGCCGGCATCCCCGCGGTCGAGTTCGGCCCTGCCGGGTCCGGTCACCACGGCCCCGAGGAGTGGGTCTCGTTGCCCTCGCTGGCGCGCTACCGCCGGGCCCTGGGCGACTTCGTCCGCGGGCTTCCGATCTGGTTGGAGGACGAGGACCGAGGCGATCGCGGGCTGAAGGCGATCGAGGGAGGGCTCGCGTGAGGCGGCTGATCCCGAAGTCGCGCCGGGGCTCGCTGGCGCGGTTCTCGCTCGCCGCGGTGATCGTGGTCGCGTTCACCGCCACGACGACGGCGGTCGCAGGGCTGCTGCAGTTCAAGCAGCTGGCCGCCGACATTTCCCAGACCGCGCCGATCAGACACGCCCGGGTGACGATCCCGCAGCCCGGGCACCCGCAGACGATCCTGCTGATCGGCTCTGATCATCGCGCCGGCGAGCCGTTCAGGTCGGCCAACACCGACACGATGATGCTCGTCCACCTCGACGCCAAGTCCTCGACGATCAACGTGCTGTCGGTGCCGCGCGACCTCAAGGTGCAGATCCCGGAGGGTGGCGGGATCGTGACCGGCAGGCTGAACGCCGCCTACTCGGCCGGCGGCCCGAACCTGCTGGTCAGGGTGCTCAAGCAGCAGGTGTTCCCGAATCTTCAGGTCAACCACATCGTCGACGTCAACTTCGGCGGCTTCGAGGCGCTCGTCAACGCGATCGGCTGTGTCTACACCGACGTCGACCGCCGCTACTACAACAACACCGCGTTCACCGATTACTCGAGCATCGACCTGCAGCCCGGCTACCAGCGCCTCTGCGGCGCGGACGCGCTGTCGTTCGTCCGCTTCCGCCACACCGACTCCGACCTGGTCAGAAACGCCCGCCAGCAGGACTTTCTGCGTTGGGCCAAGGCCCAGTACAGCTTCGGGCAGCTGCTCTCCAACCGCGACACGCTGCTGAAGATCTTCGGCAAGCACACCCAGACCGACGCCGACCTGCACACACCTGACGGGCTCGAGAACCTGTTCACCCTGGTCGCGTTCTCCGATGGCCACACGATCAAGCAGATCCCGTTCCCGGCGATCTTCCTGCCCTGCTCGTCGGGAGTGACGACGACCACCACGACGGGTGCGACGGTCAC
>CAVRRW010000009.1:0-24777 GCA_963723675.1 uncultured Solirubrobacterales bacterium
CCCCTGCTTGAGGAGTAGACCAGCACGCTCACCCACGCCGAACACGCTTCTCCCTCGCCCTCGGGGCCGATCCCATCGTTGGATCGGGCTTTCACCGATACGTTCGTGAGATCGATCCCCAACGCCTCTGCGACCTGGCGACGTATGTCCTCGATGTGCGGACGCAGGCGGACCGTCCCAAGCACGATGAACGCGTCAACGTTCCCGATCTCGTACCCAGCGCGGCGGACATAGCCACCGAACTCTCTGACGAACTCAAGGCTTCGTGCGTCCTCGGTCTGAGGATCATCCTCGGGGTAGTGCGTGCCCAGGTCTCCATCAGCGATCGCGCCCGCCAGGGCGTCAACCAGCGCGTGCGAGAGTACATCCCCATCCGAGTGCGTGTCGAAGCCCAGCTCCCTGGACACGAGCACGCCGCCCAAAACCAGCTCGCGGCCTGGGGACAGGCGATGCACGTCGTGACCGATGCCGGTACGGAAAGGAGCCATCACGATGATCCGCGAGCGCCGATTCCCTCGGTTAGTACCGACTTCACCATACGGACGCCGGCCAGCAACGCCGCCTCCGAGCGCCCTAAGGCTCGCACCTCCGGTGCCTCCGGGTCATAACGCTCACGTATCTCCGCAATTCGCGCAGCGGCGTCCACCGGTCGACCTTCCGGATCCATGGTCAGATCGCAGTAGCTCAACGCCCGCGAAACGAACGAATGCTCATCCTCGAACTCCAACAGCTCCCCCGAAGCCCTCTCTCCGCCGCCTCGGCCCTAGCTCCTGAGTGGTAGGCAATCAACCCCGCCAGCCGCCCGTGCCCATGCTCGCGCACGAACCGAGCACCGTCTAGCGGATGAAATCCCGTCTGTGACAGCTCCGGCGCATAGCCGACGTCGTGCAGGAACGCCGCCGCTAGCAGCACCTCCGCCTCGCTGCGCTCCAGTACGCTGCCCACGACGCGAGCACGATCGGTGACGCCGAGCGTGTGCTGCCAACGCGGCCCCAACGGCTCTAACAAGGGCCGGGCAACGCGCTCAGCCCACTGCGGTTTAGTGCCAGGTACACCGAACGCCACAGAATCCATGGTTCCAATTTTCTCTACTGGATCAAGGCGGCCGCCGGCGCGCTCCGCGCGCCGCGCCCGCCCGGCCGACTGCCGACCCACAGAGCAGTGTAGGTGTCGCTGTCGGCGTCGACCGCGGGATCGCCGCAGCTTTCGCCCCGTGGCAATCGCCGGTAGGCCTCAACGCGTGGATACGCGGAGTCCTCGAGGGCGGCGTCAAGGGCACATCGTCCCGTCCGTTCCCCGGGGTGGGACGCGACCCTGACCGAAGACCGCTCGGTTATGGTGCCCGCCGTGACGAATGACCAAGCCTCCGGCGACTACGAATTGACGCGCTCCCCGGATTTCGAGAACCCGCCTGTGGTGGAGATGGCTCTTGGCGTCCAGTTCCGGCCGCTGTTCGCTGTGCGGGGGATCACGCTCGCGCCACTGCGCGAGCGGTGGCGGGCAAAGTATCCCCGCGTTGAAGAGCAGCCTCCGCTCGCACCTGGAATCGAGGGACCCCTTGCACCCGGACTTGGTCTTGCCATCGGTTTTGGTCCGGTCCCATCCGCACGCCATTGGTTCCTCAGCGAGGACGGGGCGAACCTCGTCCAGCTCCAGAACGACCGCCTGATCGT
Source organism: uncultured Solirubrobacterales bacterium (assembly GCA_963723675.1). Classification (GTDB taxonomy): domain Bacteria; phylum Actinomycetota; class Thermoleophilia; order Solirubrobacterales; family Solirubrobacteraceae; genus Palsa-465. The sequence continues at coordinate 1,674 of CAVRRW010000009.1, forward strand.
CAACTGGCGTCAAGGCGAGAACGCGGCTTCCTATCCGCGCTACGAGCGGATGCGCGCGGTGTTCGAGGCCCGGGTGCAGGAGTTCTCAGGCTTCCTAGCGGACGAGCAGCTCGGCTCTCTCGAGATCGTCCAGGCGGAGGTCAACTACATCAATGCCGTACCGGTTGATGCGGGCGAGCAGGGCCATCTCGGTCGATTGTTGCGCGCGTGGGGAGGAACTGCGGTACATCATCTGGGCGAGCCCGAACAGGCGCGCGTCGCCCTAGCGTTCGCGATCCCCGACGTCGGTCAGCCGCCGGTGCGTCTGCACGTCTCAGTCGACCCGGCCCAGCGGCCGGACGGTGCTCCAGTCCTGTTCATGACCCTGACCGCGCGTGGGGCGCCCAATGGCCGAGCGGTCGGGGACGCCCTAAAGTTCCTTGATGAAGTGCACGATCACGTGATACAGAGCTTTCTCGAGTTGACGCCTGAGACGATGCATACGATCTGGGGGTTGCGCCAATGAGTGCTCTTGCCGATCACCCCGCCGCTTCGAGCCTGACGCTCCGACCGCTCCCCGAGCCGGGGAGGTCGACGATCGGGATCGCGCCGTATCTTTCGCCTGCCGGAGCCTCACAGCCGATGCGGCGCTTGACGCTCGACCTCGGGGGAGTCGAGCGCTGGCAGCGACCCGCATTCGTCCAGTACATCGAGGCCGAGTTGAACAGCCTTCTCGAGCTTCGGGACGGCTGGGACGGGCGGCGGGCGCGCGCGATCACGCTCTCGGCAACCGAAGCCACCATTCGTCTTCTCGCTGCGCTGATGGACGAGACCGCTGCTCCCCCGCAGTTCTTCCCCCTGCCGGACGGGGGGCTTCAGGTCGAGTGGCATGTCGGCGGCAACAGCATCGAGGTCGAGGTCGACGCCCATGGTGAACCTCACCTACTCGCGAGAGCGTCCGATGGCACGACGATTGTGGAGAGCGTCATCGCGTTGGACGAGCCGGACCCCCAGCTGCTCATGGCCCGCAACTTCCTTCACGGCCTGTCCGCACGACTTGCTCACGTACTTGCCCACACGTGAGTACGGCTGAAGGCGACAGCGGCCCGGACCCGCTCGACGACCCAGACATCCCCGACACCGACGCCCTCTTTCGGCGGCTCTCTGACTCCGGGCCAAGCATGGTCGCGGTCGACCTCGAAACCGGCGAGCGCCGACCGACCAGTGGAGCCTTCAAGCCGGACGACGACGGCGTGTCCGTGTTCCGTCGGGGCCTATTGCATGCTGCGGGCCTTGGTCCCGACGACGTGATCAAGAATCCGTGGAACCTCGTCGTCAGCGTCGACGTCGGCGACATCCGCTCGATCGGTCTCGGTGCCCGCGACGACCCCTGGCCGTCTGACATTGACGAGCCAGAGCACCCGCGCAACGCTGCGCATGCACTGATCGTCGGCCTCGAGCGACTCAGCCGAGGCCAACGCAGACGCCGCCAGCAGGTGCTTGTGGCGCTTCCGTCGGTCACCTTCGTACGCGGCTGACCAGCCACGGTCCCGCAGATTCCGGCGAGCCGGCCCCGAGCCCGCGCACTCTCATGCCGACGGCAGCAGCCGCAGGAGCCCTCGGTCGATGAGGACGCGGAAGTGCCGGGTCAGGCTCGCCGCAAGGAGCTGGTCGCGGCTGAGGATGCCCACCTCGATGTTGCGGTCGAACGCTGCCTCGGTGAGGTTCGCGGAGGTGACGAGGGCCGCCTGTTCGTCGGCGACTATCGCCTTTGCGTGCAGCACTCCCTCGGGGCCACCGGGCTCAAGTGAGCGAGGGTCGTAGTAGACGGCTGGCTTTTGGTCGCCCGGCCAGTCTTTGGACCAGAAGCGATGCGCGAATTGCGCCATCAGCTCCTCGACCGAGGTGGCGTCGCCGTGGCGACGCTGAATGTTGAGCATCATCCGGACCTGGAGCTCTGGGATCGCCGTCATGCGATCGGCGAGTGACTTGAAGGCGTGCTGCCCATCGAAGTACGCAAAGGTGCTGATCCAGATCGAGCGCTGAGCCGTGGCAATCAGCTCCTCATAGACCTGCCGCGTGTTGCGTGTGTGCAGGCCAGGAGCGGTAGGTCCGGACCAGACGAGGTCTGGCCTCGCGGTGCCGCTTGGGGCGGATGCGTCGAGCACGAGTGCGATCGCGGGCGCGCTGACGCCGCGGGCGTCGAGTGCAGCAAGTGCGTCTCGGATCGCCTCGACATCGTCGACGCCACCGCCGAGTGCGGATCGGATGGCGGCCGTGGTGTACGGCGGGGCGAGCATCGAGGTTGAGAGCGCCTGCTGCAGCCGGGAGGACACATGCGCCGGCAGCGCCGGGAGCGGTTCGATCACGGCAGTGCGGGGAAGAACGCGGCGTCCGGGACGGCCAGTGTGGGCACGACGAGCGCGCGATCCAGGTAGTCGTTGCGCATCTCGCAGGAGGTCTCGGCGATCAGCGTGCAGCCGTGGCACGAGGCTCCGTGAAGCCAGCGGGCCTCCATCCCCTCGGCGGGGGAGTGCTGGGCGCAAACGGGGTCGTTGGAGCAGAGCGCGCCGGCGCGCAGCGCCACGCGGAGGTGGGCGGCGATGTGCCGGGCCTGCCCGACAAGGCCGCCGAGTGTGCCCTCGGCATCGGGGCTGGCGGTGTAGAGCAGCAGCGCGAACCGGCGGGCCTCGTAGTCGACGTAGATGCGCTCACGGATCGAGCTGGCCGGGTAGCCACATTGCATCGCGACGGCGCCGATCAGGAGGTGCGAGAGCGTGTGGAGGAGCACGTACGGACCGCCGGGGAACGGGCGGTCGACCTTGCGCTGCGCTGTCCACCGCACGTGACCGGCGACGAGTTGGTCGAGCCGGGCTCTGACCCTTGGCCGGTCAAGCCAATCGAGGACCGCGGCGCTGTCGAGCTGTACGAAGAGCCCTTCGCCGTGGTTCTCGACCGCAGGGAACCAGTTGGGCTCGATTGCGAGCTCGGCGCGGGTGACGTCGGTGTCAAACTCGCCGTTGATGTCGGGGACCTCAGCCTCGAAGCGGGTGAAGCCGATCATCGCGAGCACCTCGCGCAGGCGATGGAGCTGGATCACGCTGGCGATGGAATCGGTCAGCGGCGGCGAGCGCCAGATTTCGGGCGGGAGCCGTCGCGCATGGAAGTCGGGGTTGATCGGGACGTCGTCCTCGTAGCCCTCGGGCTGGGCCAGAAGCGCGTCGAGCTCGACCAGCTTCACAGGCAGCTCGGCGACCTCCCCGCCCTTGAGCTTGTCGATCGCGGCGAGCACGTCGTCGTCGCTGAGGCCGCTGAGTGCAGCGGCGATGGTGGGGACGTTGCGCATGACGGCGAGGGCGGCGGGTCCGTCGACCGCTTGGAGGATCGCCCACTGTCCCTTGACCGCCTGTTCCGCCTGGTTTCCCTCCTCCGGGAGCGAGAGCGCGCTCAGCACTTGGGGGAAGTGCGCGTTGGTCGCGGTGCGAATTAAGAGCCGGCTCGGCTGGCCGCACGGCTCGTGCGCGACCGCTCCGAGCCACGGCCGGCGCCCACGGCAGTTGCCGAGCGCCATGAGGCTGAGGTCGGCCGCCTCGTGCAGTCCGCGGCTGCGGCCACATTCGCACCGCACGCGCAGGTCGGCCAGGTCGCCGCCGGTGCCGCGCTCGAGCAGCCATAGCTGGCGGTTGCAGGTGTCGCCGTGCTCGTGCACGTATCCGCGCCAGTCGAGATCCTCGATGTGGCCGCGTGGGCAGGCGCGGACGAATCGGGTCGGGACGACCTGCTTGCCCTCGAACCGCCCTTTCTCGTCGAGCCCGTTGCGGTGCACCAGCCGGCGCGACCGGTCGCCGGCGTCCTCGCCCTTGCCGTCCTCCTGGACCACCATCCATTCGGGGAAGCGGTAGACGCCGATCGAGAGTTGCGGCTCGCCGGGTGCGGCCGTGTCGGGCGGTGGCGCGTACAGCGGCGGGTTTGGCACGCCGGTCAGCAGTGTGATCTTGCGGGTGAGCCGCGGCTCGATGACCTGCTGCAGCCTGTCGGCCCTGGGCCACGTGTCGAGGCCGGCGATGATGCCTGAGTGTCGTGGTAGGTCGATCAGCGACCCGGGGCCCCAGGTTGTGATCACCTGGCTGCGGCGGACCTGTCCGTGGGCGCGCGCCATCAGTCGTTCTCGATCGGCGTGCCGCGGATGTCGCGAAGCAGCAGGTTCACGCTCGGCTCGACGTCGCGCAGCGAGCGGTTCACGCGGAACTTGCGGTGGTTCTCGCTGATGAAGTCGGTGTCAAGCATGTCGCGCAACAGCGGCTTGGGAGTCTCGGGTCCCTCGTAACGCTGGTAGCGCAGGTCGATCGACTCGTGCTGGTAGCCGTCGATGATCGCCTGCCAGGCGTCGAGCAGGTCGACGATCCGCTCCTGCACGCTGGCGGCCCGCTGTCGGCGCTCGTCCTCATCCATCGGCTGCTCCGATAGGCGACGGTCGAACAGCTCGCGCAGCCGCTGCTCCAGGCCGACGCGGACGCCGGCGAGTTGCTCGGCGCCGAGCGGCGGCTCGAGCGCTGGCGCCAGGTGCCGGGCGAGCGCGACGAGTGCGCCGGCGAACCCGCGGTCGAGCGCGCGTGCCGAGAATGGCGTTACGCTGCCGACCTCAACCGAGCGGTAGAACGTCTCGTGGAAGTGGCGGAAGCGCTCGTAGTGCGAGCGGTCACGCGGCTTGTGCACGTTGAGCAGCGTCGCAACGAGGCCCGGCGCGTCGTTGGAGCGTCCCACGCGACTGGTGGCCTGGATGTACTCGGCCGCTGCCTTCGGCTGCCCGAGTACGCCCATCAGCCCCAGACGTGGAATGTCGAGGCCGACCGAGATCATGTTCGTCGCCAGCGCGCAGTCCACCCGCGCCTTGATGTCGGTGAACGGTGTGCCGAGCCGGCGCCTGGCCTCGGCGACCTTGTTGGTCGGCACGCGCGAGGTCAGCTCGACGACCTCGTTGAAGTTCCGCCGGTCCTGGAACAGCCCGGGCTGCTCGCCGATCCGGCGCCGCGCGCCGTACCCGCCGACCGTGTTGCGGACCTCCTCCTCGACGATCCGCCGCGCGCCGCCCAGCTCCCGCAGGCTGTTGAAGTAGCCGATCACCGTCATGTACCCGTCCACCGGGTTGTCGGCGTTCCTGTGGCCGCCGTTGTCGCGGTAGCAGCGCTCGGCCGCGCCCATCAGCGCCAGCCACACCTTGCGCATCACCACCTTCGGGTTGCGCCCCGGGGCGGCGACGCCGACGTAACGGCGGGCGGGCGCCTGCGACGCAGGCACCGTGCGTGCGAAGAACGAGTCACGGCGGTCTGGGCCGGGCGGCGGGAAGATCTGCGTGGTCGCCCGCGCGAACAGCGCCTGGATCTGGTCCTGCGCCCGCCGCACCGTCGCGGTCGACGCGACGATCTTCGGGGCCACGACGTGGCCATCGAGCTCGCGCTGGCACAGTCCCGCGATCGCGGTCTCGTACAGCCCCGCCATTGTTCCGAGCGGGCCGGAGATCAGGTGAAGCTCATCCTGGATCACGAGATCGGGCGGCGGCAACGGTTCCGGTAGCGGCGCGCCGCGCGCTGGCTCAGCACCTCCGTAGAAGCCAGCTGCGTCGTGCCGGCTCGCGCCGCCGAGCAGCGCGCCCGACTGACCAATCCATGGCAGCGCCGCGAACTTGTCGACGGTCGCGATCAGGAACGCCGGCAGCCGCCGGTACAGCGGCTCGTCCACGGTCACGATCGGCAGCGGCCGATCACGCGTGAAGTCGCACTCGAAGTTCGTGCACACGATCCGCAGCTCGCGCGGCTGGTCGGAGTCCGGGTGCAGCGAGAACGACGCCGCGCTGAATGGCGTCAGACACCACGGGCACTCCTCCAGCGGGATCGGCGAGGGCTTCCCCTGCGGGTTGGCCTTGTACTGCAGAACCCGCGAGCGAGCGTTGTCGCTGCGCCCGTCGCCCTTGCGACCCATCTCATTCGGAGTCGCCGCCTTGCCCACCCACAGCCCGATCTCGAACGGCCACGTCCCGTAACGATCGGGATCGGCCTCGCGCTCGAGCTCGAGCGCACAGATCAGACCGGCGGCGCGCGAGAGCTGATCGAGCGTCAGCAGCCGCAGCGTGTAGCGCATCACCACGGTGACGCCCGCACCGGTAAGCCGGCCCGGGTCGGTCCGGCGCAGCCGCCGCAGCACGATCGCGAACGCGGCCAACCCCAGATACGCCTCTGTCTTCCCGCCGCCGGTCGGGAAGTAGAGGAGATCCACGATGCCGCGGTCCGGTGCGGCCGGATCCGCCAGTCCGGGCAGATTGATCAGCAGGAACGCGAGCTGGAACGGCCGCCACGCAGGCTCCTCGATCTCGGGCAGGCGCCTGCGCAGCGCCTTGGCCACCGCGCGGTTCGCCATCCGGAACGCATCGAGCGAGTCGGGATCGCCCGCAAGCGTCGCGATCCCGCGCTCGATCCGGCCCGCCGCGAACGTCGCCGCCGCCAGCAGCGCCTCCGCCGTCGATCGCCGCTCCCCGTTGAGCGCCTCAATCTCAGCCTTCCGCGTTCCGATCCAGGCGCGGTACTCGCTGACGAGCGGGGCCAGCGCGGCCTGGGCGGCGGCGCCGTCGGACAACGCGCCGAGCGCCTCCATCCGCAACTCGGCTCCCTCAACCTTGGCCGGGACCGTCTGCTCCACCTCCGCCGAAGGAATCCACCGCGTCCGCAACAGCCGGCACTCAGCATCCACGAGATCCCAGTCGACCGACACGCCGTGACCGGTCGCGAACTCCGGGGTGTCGGCGTAATGCAGGTCCGCGACCTGCCCATCCCAATCGGAATCGCCGGATCGGAGGTCCGGCCGCGGAACAAACGGGTGCCCAGATTCCACTTCGAGCTCAGCTTGGAAGATGTACGCACGGTCGCGCTGCTTCGGGTCCGGATCGCGATCGTTGACCAGGAAGACCGAAACGGCGCGGGTATCCGCCGGGATCCGTCCATCCATCCCGCTCGCTGGGAGCGGGCGCTCAAGGACGTGCAGCTCGAGGCCGCTCGAGTCCGGCACCGCGATCACGCTCGGAGTTGCAGAGCCGCCGGTCAGTGGCACGTCGACCCTTCGCTCTTGCGGAATCCGCTGCCAGACCTGGCGCGGCCGACGACGGCTCTCGGTCTCGGACTCGTCCGTGTCGCTGCTCGGCTCGTACTCGCCGACGATGTAATCGCCCCATCGCACCGTCACGCTGACGGCATCCACACCGGCAGCGACGAGCGTGCTCAGCCCCAGCGACGACGGGAAGTAGCGTCGCTTCGCCGCCGTCCGATCCTCCGCACCGTCATCGGACAGCTCGTCCTCCTGCGGCTGCTCCAGCTCCTCGTCACTGTCGACATCACCGGCTTCCTCCTCGGCCGACCGGACTGGGATCAGAAAGCCCGTCAGGTACCAGTTGGACGGCCGCTCCCAGCCAGGAAGGCGCTCCTCCGCCATCGGGTGCCCCGGCCCAGGCCCGACGAGATCGAGCTCGAGCGCCTCGACCAGCCGCTCTCTGACCGCGAGCGGCGCCGTCGGCACGTCGACTTGGGAGGTCGTCGCCGCCATCAGAACAGCGCCTCGTTGACGATGTGTGTGCGTGTTACGCGCCCGCCCCTCTTCGGACCGCGCCCATCCGGACCCCCCGCTGCGCCCGAGGCCTGCTCCTCATTAGCGCGCTCGCGGTTGAGTGTAATCAGACGAGCGAGCACATCGTCGCGGACCTCATCGGGCCAGCGATATCGGTACGGCTTCTTCTTGTTGCCCCACTCGTCCTCGTCGATCTCATAGTCCAACAGGAATTCGCACTTAGTCGGGACGTCATCCCAGCCGTAGGCGGCGAGAACGGCGTCGTCCATGTCGGCGTGAAGCTCGCGTAGACGCTCGATGTCTGGATCGTGCTCGTACGGGTCGTGGAATCGGTTGTAAGTCTTCGTCAGCCCCTCCTGGTTGCGGACCATCAGTGCTGCGCGGAAGTCGTAGTACGCCTGGCCAGCTTCTTCGAGGACGGGATCGGACCGCCAGCCCGGCGGGAACGGGAAGGTCTCAAAGCAGTCGGACGGGGTGTACACCGCGTCGTCCTTCATCGTCGATCCAAAGAACCTCGCCCACGTGTCGTGTGCTCGCGATTGCAGCACGCTGAACGCAGCCACGTGCTCAAGCGGGAAGACAACCAACTTGTGGCTGAAGACCTGTTGTCCCGGAAGGAAGCAGAAAGCGACGGTGCGACTTGTCTGCGAGATCACCAGGACGCGGTCGAGCCTCGCGATGGCCGCGAACAGGGCAGGAGTTGTTTCGCCAGAACGCCACCAGTACTTCCGCCGTGTGTCACGCTTATTACTCGTCCGGACTGGTTTTACTCGTGCCTCTACGACTGCCATGAGTCTCGGCCAGCGGCGGCGACACTCGGCTTCTGATCGGTCGCGGAAGGTGATCACGTACCGATGGTGCGCGTGAGTCGGACTGTCATTCACCTCCTGGCCGCCGATATACGGGAAGATCACCTCCGCATTGGTCGAGTCCTCGCGGATCAGTTGCTCCATCTCGGAAATGCGACCAGCCACACCTGTCGCGTCTGTGTCATCGAATGTGAATCCGAGCCCGAGCACATTCGTGCCCTGAAAGCTCTTGCCGGCATTTGCTGCAAGCTTGGCGGGATCTTCGTGACCACCAGCGTGGAAGAGATACGCAGTGATGGTCGGGACTGGTCGGCCATCGAGCAGCCGCTCGGCGGCGAACGATCCTTTTGTCAAGTGGACAACACTGACCACGACCGAGGCTGATCGACCCGGCCACTTCACCCGCTTGCGTGCGGCGTAGATCTCGCCGCCGTGCGTGCAGATCCACCGCAGTCCAGTCGAGCGGGTGTCGCCCTGACCGATCGTGTTGGTCGCAATGAGCCCGAGCGTTCCGTTCTCACGGAGAAGATTGAATCCGCGACGGAAGAAGTGTGCGACTAGATCGGCGTTGCCGTGGCTGTGCGGATGCTCTTCCTTGAGCCAGTCAGCGTAGTGGTCGGCGTTCCCTTCGGCAAGCGTGTTCTTGCCGGCGAACGGCGGGTTGCCGACCATCGCGTCGAATCCAGGATTCGTCCGGTCGAACACCTCAGGGAACTCGATCTGCCAGTGGAACGACGCGATCGGCTTCTCGGCGTGTCGCAGCTCGTCTAGCCACGGCCGGTACGTCTGTGCGCTCCCGTTCGTGACGGCGTCGGCGAACTCGAGCCGCTTGGTCTCGCGCGCTTTCGCGTTCGCGCCGTCAAAGAACGCGGCGACGGCGAGGTCACCGAATAACCGGATCTGGTCAAGTTCGTGCTGGGCCTCATCCCACATGTCGCGGAGCGCCCAGTCGGAGACCTCCTCGCCAGCCTCCCGGATCTGCCGGCGAAGCTCGCTGACTCGCTCGACGTGGCGGCCGATGCGGATCGCAGCGAAGCTCGGCGCGCCTGCCTTCCAGTCGAACGTCTCGATCTGGCGGCGGGTGAGCCCGACGAGCGAGTCGCCGTGTCGGAGCGCGTGGTCAAGGAAGGTGAGCGGGTGCTCGCGGGCGAGCGTCACGAGCCACAGCGACATCTTCGCGAGGTCGACGGCGACGGGGTTGCGGTCGACGCCGTAGAGGCAGCGCTGCGCCACGAGCCGGCGGGCGTGCGTGACCTCGTCCTCGTCGGCTGGGATCTCCGGTCGTCCGCCATGCGCTGTCCAGGCGGCCGACGAGTTCGTCGCCAAGCTGACGGCAGGCTTCGACGAGAAACGCGGCTGACCCCATCGCGGGATCACAGACCTTGAGGTCGAGCACCTGGTCGGGGGTCAATGTGCCACCTTCGCCCCGGAGCCGGTCGAGCACAGGTTGGAGCGTGGTGCGAACGATCGGCTCGGTCATCGACCGGGGTGTGTAGTGCGAGCCGGAGCGGCGTCGCTCGGGGCTGGGCTGGAGGACCATCGCGCCGGCGGGGACGAGGTCGGGTGTCGCGGCTGGGTCGCTGACGGGCGCGAGCGCGGCGTGCAGGGCGTCGAGGGTGGTCGCGTCTTTCACTCAGTTGGCGACGTTCGGGGTCAGCTTGCGGTCGGCGTTGTCTTGGAGCCACTTGGCACGCTTCTCGGCCGCGACGCCAAGCAGCGTCTCCAGGTTGACCGTGGTCGGTGCTCCGAATGACTTCTGCGCCTTGATCGCGAGCGAGCGGCCGCTGGCCTGCTCGAGGCGGAAGCCCATCATCGTCTCGTAGACTGAGCCGATCTGCTCGACATCGAGGGCGCGGTAGGAGAGGCGCTCGCCGTCAAGGAGGAGCAGCTTCTCGAGCACCCGGTGAATCGTGCCGTCGGGGACGAGTGGCGGGTTGATGCGCTCGTGGATTTGTCGCCCGCCTGCGCTCGGGCGGCCTTCGAGGAACGGGTAGCGGTCGGGGTCGAACAGCACGCCGTGACGGGCGGGCATGGTCGCGTCGCCGGCGTGGGCGCCGTCGTGGACCATGCGGAACAGGGCGAGCAGCTGGGCCCAGGCGCCGTAGCGCTGGTTCATCGTGTCCGGGTTGCGGGCGTCGTCTTCGCGCAGGCGCTCGTACAAGCCCGCCAGCGAGTAGTAGCGCAGGAAGGTCGCGTCCGCGGGCAGCATCTCGCGCTCCTCGGCGTAGAGCAGGAACACGAGCCGGAGGATCACGGTCAGCAGCGACCGGTACACCTCGTCGGGGTGCTCGGCCAGCGGCGCTCGCAGCAGTTCGCCGTCGGAGGCGTCGTGAGCGGCCTGGAAGCCGCTGCAGCAGCTCGTACAGCGCGTGCAGCACCTGCTCGGCGAGCTTCTCGGAGACTTCGTTCTGGAACTCGCGGCTGGTCTTCAGCAGCGCCGCCAGCCGCTCCGCTCGCGGCCGGGCGAGCAGCGTGTCCTGCCCAAGGAGCAGCCGCAGCGCGGCGCAGATCGGCCGCCCCGCGGTCTGGACCATGTCGGAGACTTTGAACTCGAGCCAGCCCGAGCTCTCGCCGCGCGGCGCCGAGATCAGACGCAGCGCGTGGCCGTTGAACAGAAGCCCCGCGGGGACCGATCGGTCGCGGAGCAGCCGCTCCATGCGGCCGTGCTCGCTGGCCTCGAGCTTGTCGCGTCCGCCTGGTGGTTTGTCAAAGTCGGCGTTCGGGTCGAGCACGCGCACGAGCAGCTGCCAGGGCGGTGCGTCGTCGGTCGGCTCGAGCTCGCGGACGGCGAGGTCGGGGCGCAGGGTGACGCCGTAGTCAGGCAGGGTGAGCTCGAGCTCTTCGGGGATCGGCGCGCCGTCGACGCCGGCGTACCCCTTCGGTGAGAAGCTCCACCCGAGCACCTCTCTCGCGAAGCGCTCGAAGTCGACGATCTCGGGCTGTGGTTCGCCGGTTGCTCCGCTCGGACGCTCCTCGACGCACTCCTGGAGCAGGCGTTGTCCGTCGCGATCGCGGCGGTCGAGGATGGCCCCGGCGCGCACGAGCGCCGGGGCCGACACGACGAGCCCGGTCGGCTGCACGAAGCCAAGCCATTCGAGGTGGTCCTGGATCTGCGGGTCGAGGCGGGCCATCGCTTCAGTTCGTGTCGGGCCAGAGGTAGACGAGACCGACGGGCTCGACCCGCCTCGCGCGCACCTCGTAGAAGTCGGCGATGCGGTCTGGTTCGCTGGCCAGGTCGCGCTCGAACTGGGCCAGCCGGCGCTCCCACGAGCGCATGTTCTCTTCGAGCTGTCGACGCTCCTCGTCGGCGAAGCCGAGCGTCAGCTGCGCGAACTCGGCCGAGTAGCGCTTCAGCTCGTTGCGGACCCGGTCGCGCTGCGTCTCCAGGATCTCGCGCAGGTCGCGGCGTTCCCGCTCGCCCCGCTCGCGAAGCTTCTGCTCGGCGTCGGCCGCGTACGCCTCGGCGCGCTGCTCGAGCTGTGGCAGTAGCTCGGCGACGTCGGCCGCGGCGCTTTCCAGCAGTCGGTCGCGGACGCGCTGATCTGGCTGGTGGGGAGCGCCACCGAGCGCGTCGTCGAGCAGCTCGAGGCTGCGCGTCTCGGCGTCTCGCGCGTACGCGCTCAGCGGCTTGTCCCGCTCGTGGGTCGCCACCCAGCGGGCGGCGACCGGGACGAGCTGCTCGTGCAGCCGTTCGGCACGCTGCCCGTACAGCGATAGCCGTCCGAGCAGGATCACCCGCGGGATCGAGTCGCTCACCTGCGCCAGGCACGCACGCGAGAGGTCGTGGTGCACGAACCCCTGCGAGCGAAAGCGGCCGAGCAGTCGCTGCGCGACCCGCTGCTCCAGGTGCAGGTGCACGGTCGCCTCGGTCAGCTCGCCGGCGTCCTCGAACACGACCGGCCGCACCCGCGCCTCACGCCGCCAGTCGGTCAGCTTCTGCGCGGTCTTCCGCGGTGCCCTGAGCGTGTCGAGTGTCGCCGCCCAGCTCGGATCGCTCGCCGCGCGCGCGTCGAGCGCTGGGAACGCCCACACCGGGCGACCTTGCTCATCGACCCCCTCGCGCAGCGGCTCGGTGCCGAGCAGCGCCAGCGAGCAGTTGAGCGCGTCGCGGAACGGACGGGCGTCGAAGCGCACCCATCGGCGCGATGCGTCCAGCAGGTTGCGGCAGCGGTCGATCTGTCGCTCGAGCTCGTGCTGGCGCTCGCGCGCCTCCTCGAGCTCCTCGCCGACCGACTGTTTGCGGTCGGGGTCGACGTCGGCGTGCTCGATCTCCTCCGCGAGCCTGTCTGCGTCGCGGTGCCGGATTCCGCCCGCAAGCCGGGTCTGCACCTGCTCGTCGATCACTTGCGAGAGGCTGCCGAGCTCGGCCCTGATCGTCTCGGTCTTGCGCACGAGCACATCGAGCACGTGGTCCTCGACGCGCTGCGGGAGCACGAAGTAGTGGCAGCGGACCTCGGGCGCCGGCTGCAGCTTGCGGTCGATCCGCCCGTTGCGCTGCTCGATCCTTCCCGGGTTCCACGGCAGGTCGAAATGGAACAGGTCGGTGCAGTGCGCCTGGAAGTTCAGGCCCTCCCGCGCCGCGTCGGTCGCGATCAGGATCCGCATCGGCTCCTCTGCCGGATCGGTGTTGAAGCGTCGCTGGATCTCGGTGCGTAGCGGGCCGCTCGTCAATCCGGTGATGACGGCGATCCGCTCGTCGGCCCGGTCGGTCCCGGTGATCGCTCGCTCGAGCAGGGTCTGCAGGTAGCGCTTGGTGCCTTCGCGGTTCTCGGTGAAGATCAGCACGCGTCGCTCCGTCCACTTCGGCGGCTCCCCTTTCGCTGCGCGACCGAACTCCGGCAAGCCCGGACACTGGTGCTCGCGGATCCAGTCGATCAGCGCCCGCAGCTTCGCGTCCGGCTCATAGCGGCTGGCCTGCGCGATCTCCTGCATCGCGTCGAGCAGCTCCTGCTCGCGAGCCCACAGAGCATCGTCCGCCGCGACCCGCGCAGGCGCGCTCGACTCGACCGCGGCGGTCAGTCCCGCGACGAGGTTCGCCTCGTCGCGATCGCGCTCCTCGTCGGTCCCGTCGAGCTCGTCGTCCGGACCCGGGCTGGCGGTTAGCAGCTGCGCCTGCCGCTCAAGACCTGCGGCGTCGCTCGCTGCGGCCGCCGCCTGCCGGTCCCTCTGGGCGACCACCGTTCGCCGGTGCACCTCGAGGCTGCGCGCAAACGCCTCGATCGAGGAGAGCAGCCGCTGCTGCAGCCCAACTACCAGCAGTCCAGCCGCCGCCTGCGTACGGCTCGACGCCTGCCCGAAGCGCTGCTCGCGCGCCGTCCGGTACTCGTCGAGCAGGCGTGACAGCTGCAGCTCGGGCGCGTCATCCGGCAGTCCAGCGATCCGGATCGGGGCGACGATCCGGCGCGGGAACCCGCCGCCCTGGACCTCGCGGATGTCCTCCTTCAGCCGACGCACCATCACGTCCTCCAGCGCCCGCTTGCCGCGCACCTTGACCCCGCGCGTGAAGCGGTACGGGTCGAGCAGCTCGAGCAACGTCGAGAAGCTGTTCGAGTGGCCGTTGTGCGGCGTGGCCGACAGGAACAGGCGGTGCTCGAAGCGGCCGCCGAGATCGCGTACCGCCCTGGTCAGCTTCGTCTCGATCCCGTAGCGGCCACCGCTCGACGGGGCCGCGTGGTGCGCCTCGTCGAGGATCAGCAGGCTGCCGGGCAGTAGTGGGCCGAGCCATTCCCGCATCGGGTCCGCGTAGGTCGGGTCGATCAGTAGGTTGTGCGAGATCAGAAAGCGGCTGTGCGTCCGCCACGGGTTCACGCCAAACCCACGCTCGCGCCGCACGGCCGCGAAGTAGTGTCGGTCCAGCAGCTCGAACACCAGTCCGAAGCGCTCATCGAGCTCCGCCTTCCACTGCTCGAGCACCGACGGCGGCGCGGCCACGACGATGAACTTCGCCTTCTTTCGCAGCAGCAGCTCGCGCGCGATCAACCCCGCCTCGATCGTCTTGCCCAGGCCCGTGTCGTCGGCGATGAACAGGTTCGCGCGCGGGAGTCGCAGCGCCTTGCGCAGCGGCTCCATCTGGTAAGCGTCGATCTTGATCCCCGCCCGGAACGGCGCCTGGAGCAGATTCGGGTCAGTGGCGGTGACCGAGTTCCAGCGCAGCGTGTTCAGGAACGCCGCGAACTGGCGTGGCTCGTCGAACCCGGTCGCAGCGAGATCGGACCAGCGCTCCTCCTCCAAGATCCGGCGGTCGAGCTCGTAATCCCAGAAGACCTCGATCACCTCGCCCTGCGCGTCATCATCCGCGCACGCGAGGGTCACCACTCGAGGAGCGGTGTCTGCCTCCGGCACGGCCTCGACGAGCCAGCGGCGCGAGCGCACGTGCACAAGCTCGCCCAACGTGGGCAGCCGCTCGGGCAGGGCCTGGGCTGTGATCATCTCCTAGTCCCGATGCCGCCCATGCCCCGTGGCCACCCCGTGCAATCGGATTTCCTCACCCCGCGGGGATGGTAGCTGCCCCCCCAGGCCCCCGACTTCTCCCGCGGCAGTCTTCCGCCCAGGCCGCACGGCAGGTCCAGCCGACAGTTGCCGACTGTCTTCCTGGGTCGGCTTCAGCAGCTCTGCGATCACGCCCGCCGGTACGAGGAGCAGGGCTATCGCACGCTCCACATTCGGCACGGCACGAGTTGTGCTCCCTCCTTGCGAGCAGGTCGGGCCTGCACATTGGTAGCTGATTGGTAGACGATCGCTCAACGACAAAGGCCACCTTGCGGTGGCCCTTGAGGTCTCGGTCGGCCGGTTTGCGGGGCTTTTGAGGGCTCCACACCTTGTCGGCCCGGGATAGCGGGGGCGGGATTCGAACCCGCGACCTTCGGGTTATGAGCCCGACGAGCTACCAGACTGCTCCACCCCGCGGCGGACCCTTATTCATAGCAAACCGGGAGAGGCGAACTCAAGGGTCTGCAGCATTAAGCACTTGTTGGCGCAACCCCGGCCGTAGCTGCTGGCCGCGCGGCGTTGAAACAGCGCAGCTCGGCGTCTGCAGCGACGGCTTCAAGCGCGTGTGGCTCGAGTCGGGCACGCCGGCGGTCGGCCGGCTGGTCACGCTTTCCCCCGAGTCCGCCTGCGCCCTGGGGCGAGCGAGTAATCGGTCGACCGATCCGGCTCGGGGCCCATTTGGTTCCCAGGAGCCGACCGCGGCTCAACGGATCGGGAGTGGCCCATCTGCCCAGCAGGGGTTGACTGCATTACGTCTGCAACGCAGCTAAACTGCAGTACCATGCCCGTGGCCATCACAGTACGCAACGTTCCCGATGAGGTACGCGATGAGCTCGCCGCCAGGGCCGCGCGGTCCGGCCAGTCTTTGCAGGAATACCTGCGCGCGCTGCTCGTGGACTCCGTGGCGCGCCCGCCCGTGTCCGAAGTGATCGCCCGAGCACGTGCTCGCGTGCACACGACCAGCTCGCAAGTGGACGCGGCGGCGATTCTCGCCGCCCGCGACGCCGATCGCCATTGAGCCAGCCGGTCGTCTGCGACGCCTCGGCGCTGGTCGCCCTGCTGCTCGACGCTGGACCTGACGGCACCTGGGTTACCGATGCGCTAACCGACGCCGACCTAGCGGCGCCGGCGTTGATCGGATGGGAGGTCGCGAACATAATCCGGCGCCACGAACTCGCCGGAATTATCAGCGCCGATCAGGCCGCGCAGGCCCACGCGGACTTTCTTGACCTGACCATCGAACGCTGGCCCTATGAGCTGCTAAGTCAGCGCGCCTGGCAGCTACGCCTGAATCTGACGATCTATGACGCAACCTATGTTGCAGTCGCCGAGTTACTCAAGGCTCCTCTAATCACTCTGGATCGGCAAATCGCAGGGGCGCCGGGCGTCGATTGCTGCGTCCGGTCCCCCCGCAATTAGCCGGTTCGTGGCATCAGTTGGTCAGCGTGGTGTTGCCCTTGTCCGCGCGAGCTCTCGCGGGCCGATCACGCTAGAGGTCAGCTTTCTTCGCCGACACCTCGGCGAGCTCATAACGCGAGGTCGGGGTTCGAGTCTCGTCCCGCTAGTCCAAAAGACCTGGGAATCGAGACTCCAGATCGGGATTCGTGGTTCAGGCGGCGGCTGGTGTTTGACAGCGCTTGGTCCGGCGGGTGTTTGAGGCGCTTGGTCCGGCGCCTGAGAGGTGACTGGTCAGGGCAACCGCGTTGATGAAGTGAACAGGCTCGAGGCGTGAAAGCCGTCAGCGCTCGAAGAACACCCGCGGGTTCTCGCGCAGCATCTGGTCCACCTGCGCGTCGCTGACGCCGCGCTCGTGCAGCGCCGGGAGGACGTCCTGGAGCACGTGCAGGAAGTGCCAGTTGGGGGCCATCTGCTCGCGCAGCCCTGGGGGGAACCAGTCGGTGAAGCAGCTGGCGTCCTGGGAGAGGATCATCTTGTCGGCGTGGCCGCGCTCGCACATGGCCGCGACCGTGGCCACTCGGTCCTCGAAGGGCAGCAGGACGTCGAGCCCGAAGCGGTCCATGCCGAGGAGGGCTCCGGAGGCGGCCAGCTCCTCCAGGTACTCAAGATCGGTGGTATCTCCGCAGTGGGCGAGCATCACCCGCTTCGGGTCGATCTCCTCCTCGCCGAGGATCCGGAGGGCGTCGCGGCCGCGCATGTGGGGTGCAGAGGTGTGGATGCAGATCGGCGTCCCGGTCTCCCTGTGGATGCGGCAGATCGAGCGCAGGACACGCTCGACGTGGTCGGTCACTCCCGCCGCATCGATCGCGCACTTCAGGATGGCGGGCTTGACGCCGCTGCCCTCGATCCCGTCGCGGAGGTCGGCGCGCATCAGCTCGTCGAGCGGCTCGTCGCCGCCGAGCTCGGTCCCGGGGCCGACGAAGTGCCAGGGCCGCGGTAGCACGTCGTAGGTGTAGAGCCCGGTCGCGAGCACAACGTTCAGCTCGCTGCCCTCGCAGGCACGGCGGATCAAATCGAGCGAGCGGCCGAGACCGATGGGGCTGAGCTCGACGAGCGTGTCAATCCCGGCCTCCTTGACGGTCCGCAGAGTCTGCTGCGCCTTGGGTATCTCAACCTCCGGATCCCAGCCATTGAACCCGGGGTACGCGATCTGGATCTCAGCGGTGATGTTGAACACGTGCTCGTGCATGAGCACGGTGCCGAGTTCAGAGGTATCGAGGGGACCGTCCAGGGTCTCGATGGTCGCCACGCGCCCAACGCTACAGAATCGCGCTGTCACGCCCGGGGCTGCTCAACACCGCCGCGAGCCCTCCCACCGGGCCGCCCGTGGTCGGCGCCCCTCAAGTTTGCCGCGCAGAACGAGCGGGGATATCTAAAGCCAGCACAGGAAAGGAGGGCCCAATGGCGACCACCCAAGTTCGCACGGGACGCGGAATCGCCGTTACGGTCGCGCTCGCCGCAGCGACCGTCGGCGTGGTCTACGGATATGACACCGGGAGCATCGCCGGGGCACTCCTGTTCGTACCGGCGCAGTTTCACCTGTCGACGTCGGCGACCGAGTGGATCACCACGTTCACCGGTATCGGGCTGATTGTCGGCGCCCTGATGGCCAAGTTGATCGCAGACCGTTTCGGCCGCAAGCCGGCCATGGTGATGATCGCCGCCGGCTTCACGGTGTTCGCCCTGGCCCAAGCTGCCGCCCAGGACATCGTGTGGCTCGATATCTCGCGGTTCTTTCTCGGCGTCGCCATCGGCATCTCGACGGTGGCCGCCCCCGTGTTCATTGCCGAGTCCGCGCCCGTCAAGATCCGGGGTGCGTTGATCGTCGGCTATCAGCTGGCCACGGTGGCTGGGATCATGGTCGCTTACTTCGCCGACTACATATTTGCCAGCAGTGGGTCGTGGCGGGTCATGCTCGGGCTCTCGGCGGTGGCCAGCACGCTGGTGCTCTTCGTGTTGCTGCGGCTTCCCGACACGCCGCGCTGGTATCTGATGAAGGGCCGACGAGAGGACGCCCTGCAAACGCTGCGCAAAGTCGATCCCACCGCCGACGCCGAACGCAGCGTGCGCGAGATCGAGGGAGACCTCCAGGCCGAGCGCGGCGGCCATCTCCGGGAGATGCTCCGCCTCCCGTACGTGAAGCCCACCGTGTTCGTGCTCGTGCTCGGGTTCCTGGTGCAGATCACAGGAATCAACGCGATCACTTACTACAGCCCGTTCATCTTCAAGGACATCGGCTGGTCCTCACACTTTGCCCTACTCATTCAGGGGCTGATCGAAGTGTTCTCGGTGTTCGCGACCGTGGCGGCGGTACTCGTCGTCGACCGCATCGGGCGTCGTCTGACACTGCTGATCGGCATCGGAGTCATGGTTGCCTCCAACGCCCTGATGGTGATCCTGTACGCCAGCGGGAGCTCGTTCAGCGGCCTGAAATCGGTGCTCGGCTTCATCGGCATCATGTTCTTCACCGCCGGCTTCAACTTCGGCTTCGGCGCCATGGTGTGGGTGTACGCGTCGGAGAGCTTCCCGGCGCGACTGCGCACCGCGGGGGCCTCGACGATGCTGACAGCGGATCTTCTGGCCAACCTCTTGATATCTCGGTTCTTCCTCACCGTGCTGAACAGCCTGGGAGGCCTTGGCACGTTCGCGCTGTTCCTGGGCCTGGCCGTGCTCTCGTTCGTGTTCGTCTGGGCGATGGCGCCGGAGACCAAGGGACGACCGCTGGAGGCGATCCGCGTCTACTGGGAGAACGGTGGCCGCTGGCCATCGGAGGAGGAGACCCTGGCCGCACTGGAACGTGAACGCCGCGACGAGCGCGCGTCCGCGGCATGAGCGACGAGCCGCAGGGCGACGCGGACCCCGTGCCCGCCGGCGGTCAGATGGCGCAGGAGATGGCCGAGCAACCTGCTCGCCTACATGAGCTGATCGGGCACACCGACGAGATTGCGGCCCGGGTGCGGGCTCTCACCCCAGAACGAATCGACGGGATTTCGATCATCGCGCGGGGCTCATCCGATCACGCCGCCACCTACGGTCGTTACCTGCTCGAGGCGGCCACGGGCAAACCGGTCAGCCTGGCCGCCCCCAGCCTGCATACGCTCTATCACGTCCGCGTCGACTACCGCGGTCAGCTCGTGGTCGGCGTGAGTCAATCCGGCCGCACGCCCGAGATCGTCACCACTCTGACCTCGCTGCGCGATGCCGGGGGATGTGCAGTGGCGATCACCAACGACCCGGACAGCGAGTTGGCTCAGGCCGCCGAGACAGTGATCGAGCTGGGCGCCGGCGAGGAGCGCGCGGTGCCGGCGACCAAGACGGTGACCGCCCAGCTGGTCGCGTTCGCGATGCTGGCGTGGGCGCTCGGCGACGTCCCGTTCACGCGCGAGCAGCTCGCCAGTGTGCCCGACTGGGTCCAAGAGGTCCTCGACGATCCGGATCCCGCGGCGGCGGCGGCCGAGTCACTCGCCGGCGCCTCGAATCTGATCGTCGCTGCTCGGGGCTTTCTCTATGGAGCCGCCCTCGAGATCGCGCTCAAGGTCAAGGAGACCTGCTCCTTGCTCGCCGATGGATACTCCTCGGCCGATCTTCGCCACGGCCCGATCGCTGCGGTCACTCGGGGCCTTCCGGTGGTGGCGCTCAACGTCGCCGGTCCGGCGCACGATGACATGGTCTCGCTGGTGGGAGAGCTGCAGGAGCGCGGCGCCGCCGTGGTCACGATCGGATCGGACCCGGACGCCGACGTGCCCCTTCCGGTGGATGTTCCGGAATCTTTGATGCCGATCGTCGCCGTCGTGCGCGGACAGCAGTTGGCTCATGCCCTGGCGCTCCGGCTGGGATACGACCCCGACAGTCCGGAGGGTCTTTCCAAGGTCACCGCGACCTGACCTGATGCGCTCGTGGAAGATCGGGTCGTGGCCATTGACGTTGGCGGCACCAATCTGAAGGGGGCCGTGGTCGATCGGGGCGGGCGGGCGGTCGCTTCAGCACGACGGGACACTGGCGCGCAGGACGGGCCGCAGGCGGTGGTCGATGCCGTGATCGGTTTGGCGGTCGAGTTGAAGGACGCCGGCGCCGGCGATGGCTTGCAGGTAGCTGCGGCGGGGATCGCCGTGCCGGGTCTGGTCGACGAGGCCAGCGGGACGGTTCGGAGCGCCGCCAATCTCGGCTGGCGCGACCTCAATATCGGGTCGGTGGCCGAGGAGCGGCTCGGGGTCCCGGTGGCCATCAGCCATGACGTCCGGGCGGGAGCGCTGGCCGAAGGATTACTCGGCGCCGCACGCGGCTGCCACGACTTCCTGCTGATCACGCTGGGGACTGGTATCGGCGCCGCGGTGGTGATCGGCGGGCGACCCTACGTGGGCGCGCACGGCATGGGCGGCGAACTGGGACATATGGCGATCGAGCCGCGTGGTCCGATGTGCGGCTGCGGTCGGCCCGGGTGCCTGGAGGCGCTGGCCTCGGCCGGGCATGTGTCGGTGCGGTATGCCGCCATGGCAGGGTGCCGTGAGCCGGTCAGCGCCGAGGCCGTCGCCCAGCGCGCGGCCGCCGGCGATGATCCGATCGCGGAGCAGGTTTGGAACCAGGCCATCGATGCGCTGGCGATCGGGATCGCCAACTATGCGGCCCTGCTCGATCCCGAGCTCGTGGTGGTCGGCGGCGGAATGGCCGCAGCCGGCGAGCGGTTGTTCGCCTTGTTGCGCCACCGCCTGGCCGCCCACACCAGGTTCGGCCAACCGCCGCGCGTGGTTGCGGCCGAACTGGGCGAAGAGGCGGGCCGTTACGGAGCGGCGATCGCCGCCTGGCGCGCCGCTGGTCTGGACGAGGCCGAGTTTGCCGCCTGGGAGCCGTAGACCGGCGATGGTGCTGCGCTCGCAACGAATTGCCACGCCCACGGGACCGCTGGCCGGGGAGGTGGCGATCGACAGCGGGCGGATCTCCGCGATCTCAGCGGCTTCTGGCCAGGCAACGCCGGACGCCATCGAGCTGGGAGAGCGATGGCTTGTCCCCGGTTACATCGACACGCACGTACACGGTGGCGGTGGAGCTCAGTGCAACACCACCGACCCGGACGAGGTCGCCGCGATGGCCCGCTTCCACGCCCGTCACGGAACGACCGCGCTGCTGGCGACAACCGTCGCCGCGCCGGTCGAGGAGCTGGCGGGGGCATTGGGCGCGATTGCCCGCTGTGCGGATTCCGAGCCGACCGTCCTGGGCGCGCACCTCGAGGGCCCGTTCCTGAGTCCGGCGCGGCCGGGGGCCATGGAGCCATCGGTGTTCGTAGCTCCCGATCGTTCGATCCTTGAGCGGCTGCTTGGTGCAGGCCGGGGGGCGGTGCGGATGATGACCCTGGCTCCCGAGCTGCCGGGCGGGCTCGAGCTCGTCCGCGCGCTGGCGGGTGAAGGGGTGATCCCCTCGCTTGGCCACAGCGACGCGAGCTATGGCGAGGCGCGCGCGGCCGTATACGCTGGCGTCCACGCCGCCACCCATCTGTTCAACGGGATGCGACCCTTCCACCATCGCGAGCCCGGCGTCCTCGGCGCGGCCCTCGACCTGCCCGAGGTCAGCTGCGAGCTGATCTGCGACGGAGTCCATGTCGATCCCGTGGCCCTCCGCCTCGTGTACCGCGCCAAGGGCCCCGCCCGGGTCCGCCTGGTGACCGACGCCATGCAGGCCGCCGGCATGTCCGACGGGCGCTACCGGCTGGGCGCCGCGACCGTGGAGGTTCGCGAGGGCGTGGCCAGGGTCGCCGGTGGCAAATCGATCGCCGGCAGCACCCTGACCATGGATGTGGCCGTGCGCAACGCGGTGCGCTTTCTGGAGCTACCGGTGCCCGAAGCGATCAGGCTGGCGTCTGCCAATCCAGCTCAGCTGCTCGGACTGGGCGATCGCAAGGGGGCGATCGCAGTGGGTATGGACGCCGACCTGGTGGTGCTCGATCACGACCTGCTGTGCTGCGGGACGATGGTGGGTGGCGAGTGGGTGTACGGGCCGCCGGGCTGATCGGCGTCTAGGCTGCGGGTCATGCCCGAGCTGCCAGAGGTCGAGCGAGCTCGCCTGACGCTCGAGTCGGCCGTCGGTCGCCAGATCGTGAGCGTCGACGACCAAGATTCATACGTGTGCCGCCCGCACGCGCCCGGTGAGATCGCCGACGCGCTCACCGGCCACACGCTCGTCGGCGCCCACCGACGGGGCAAGTTCATGTGGCTCGATACCGACCAGGGCCCCACCCTGGGGCTGCACCTGGGCATGGCCGGCCGGATCCTCGTCGATCCCGAAGATGGTTCCCGCTGGGATCGCTTCGCGCTCGAGTTCGCCGACGGCGGGCGACTGGTGCTCAGAGACAAGCGCCGCCTGGGCCGTGCTGTCCTCAACCCAGATTTCTCCCATGTCGGGCCGGACGCCGCCGACGTCGGGCGCGACGCCTTCCGCCGGCTGATCGGGACCGGCCACACCGCGGTCAAGGCCCGCCTCCTCAACCAGCATGCGATCTCGGGGATCGGCAACCTGCTGGCCGACCAAGCGCTGTGGCAGGCGCGGATCTCCCCCAAGCGCAACGTCTCAGAGCTTTCCCAGGACGACCTCGATCGCCTGCGGCGCGTGATCCGGGCGGCCGTCCGCTCGGCGATCCGCAAGGGTGGCGCTCACACCGGCAGCTTCATCAGCTCACGGCGGGGCGATGGCACCTGCCCGCGTGACGGGACCCCGCTGGCGCGAGACACGGTCGGTGGCCGGACGACGTATTGGTGTCCGGTCTGTCA
>CAVRRW010000010.1:0-55544 GCA_963723675.1 uncultured Solirubrobacterales bacterium
TGAGGAGGATCGAGACGAGAATCGGAGCTCCCGGTTTGGTTCCGAGGCCGTGCGATACAACGGCACGCGAGCGGCCGTGGCCTGGCGGCGGCGTTCGTCAACGCGCCCATGCACGGTCGCGCGGCGTTCGCGGGCTTGGAAGATCGCGTGTCTGAGCTCGGAGCGGGCGTGGATGTCGACCTTGGCGTGCCGGGGTGCCTTTCGATCGCCGTTGCGGTGACGAAGAGCGCGCTCGGAGGCGCCTGGCACAGGCCGTCGCCGTTCTCGAGCGTCCGCTGTCGAAGCGGCGGACCGGTCCGGGTCCCCGCATCAGCCGCCGCGCGCCCGCCCACGCCAGTAGCCTCGCGCTCGACCAGCCAGACAGTGCGATGAACGCGGTGACCAGGACGCCCCCGAGTCTGAGGTCGCCGGCCGCGGCCAGGCGCCCAGCTACGATCAACGCTGAGTCGTCGGCCCGGGGAAGCCCGCCGCGGATTTCGCAGCCGCCGGTATGCAATCAGGGCAGGTGAAACGGGATGCTTGTGATCGCGATTCCGGCGTGGGGTCGCAGCGTGCGTCGCAGATGCGGTCCGATGTGTCGGTGTAGCGGCCGTTGCCAGCGGTGTCTGACGACGACCTCGGGTACGACTACCGTCAGGGTGACCTCGGGTCGCTGGTGGTGCAGCGCTTCGATGTAGTTGGCCAGAGGCGCGACCGTGGCCCGGTAGGGGGAGACGATGACTTCGAGGGGCAGATGATTCCCCCAGGCCTGCCAGTAGCCGTGGAAGCGGGCGGCTTCGTCTTCGTCGGCGCTGATGTGGACCGCGAGGACGGGTTGCGCGAGTGAGGCGGCGTACGCGAGTGCGTGCAGGCTGGAGGCATCAATCGCCGCCACCGCGACCACGACGAGATTGGAGATGTCGCGCGGATCGGTTGTGCCTTCTGAGCCGCGGTCATCCGATGCCGGCTGAGGTTGCGGCGCCAGGCGCCGTGGCGCGACTGCGTGTCCTCGGTGGCGGCCATCGACGTGCGGGATCAGCGCCTCATGCGCTAGCCGATAGTGAGCGTGGATCCTTCGGCAGGCCCAGACGATCAGCGGGATTAACAGCACGACAAGCCACGCTCCGTGGACAAACTTTGTGATCGCGGTGATCGCGAGCACGACCGCCGAGAGCACGGCACCCGCGGCGTTGATCAGCGCGGCCTTGCGCCAGTGCCGCTCTCGATGCCGGCGCCAGTGCACGACCATGCCGCTCTGGGCCAGCGTGAAGGCGAGGAACACCCCGACTGCGTACAGCGGGATCAGCGCGTCAGTCTTGCCGTCGAATCCGACGAATACGGCAGCCGCGACGACCGCAAGGGCGATGATGCCGTGACTGAACGCCAACCGGTCGCCCATCCGCAGGAACGTGCGCGGGACATAGGAGTCACAGGCCATGAAGAAGAGCAGCCGTGGGAATCCGTTGAACGCGGTGTTGGCGGCCAGGAGCAGCACGAGGGCCGTCGCGGCCTGGACATAGACGTAGAGGAGACCGCCCCCCACGCTTCGGTGCGCCAACATCGAAAGCACGGTCTGGCCACCCGCGGGCGCGGCCCCATCTAGGTAGGCCAGCAGCACAGTCCCGGCGAATAGGAGGATCAGCAGGACGATCATGACCGAGAGCGTTCGCCGAGCGTTGAGGGCCTCCGGAGCCTTGAACGCGGGGACCGAGTTGGAGATCGCCTCAATTCCGGTCATCGCTGTCGCCCCGGAGGCGAACGCGCGCAATGCGAGCAGGATGCCGACGCTCTCGGTGGCGGGAACAGCCGGCGGGGCCGTGGGCGCAAACCCGTGGCCGGACGCTTTCACCAAACCAACGATCACGATCATCGCGATCGCGACCACGAACAGGTAGGTCGGGGCTGCGAACACGGAGCCTGCGGCCCGCACGCCGCGAAGGTTGCCCGCAACCAAGATCGCAATCACCGCGATCCCGATCGGAACGGTCGCGCTCGCAAGCGAAGGCAGAGCCGACGTCACCGCCGCCACCCCGGCCGCGATCGACACCGTCACGGTCAGGGTGTAGTCCAAGATCAGGCCCGCGCCGGCCAGCAGACCCGCGAGCGACCCGAGATTCTCGCTCGCCACGACGTACGAGCCTCCGCCGTGCGGATAGGCCCGGATCACCTGGCGGTAGCCCAGCCCCACGGCCATCATCAGCACGATGATCGCGCCGGCGATCGGCAGCGAGAGCTTCAGCTGGGCGCTGCCGGCGAGCACGAGCACCGCGAGCATCGCCTCCGGCCCGTAGGCCACCGAGGACAGCGCATCGGACGACAGGACCGGCAGCGCCACCAGCTTGCGCATCCGCTCCTCGGCCACCGCGGCGCTCCGCAACACCGGACCCACCAGCGCGCGGCGCGCGACGAATCCGAGACGACCTGAGCCGGATGGGGTCGCGCCCGCCAGTGCCATCGCCTCCAAGTCCTCGTCCTGGTCCGGCCGGCCCATGCGGATCTCCACGAAGCGGCCTCGTCGAGCGCCCGGCTCACTCTCATACGACAGCCTCGGATCCACCGGCAGCGCCCGCCTCCAGGCCACAAGGTCCTGCACTGCGCCCTGCCACTGCGCACCCACCGCGCGCAGCCCAGCCAGCTCCCGATCGTCCAGCTGCGGCAGCATCGACGAGCCGCCCGCCGGCCTTTCTCCACCGGCGTGGCTCCCGTGCTCCTCCGGGCCCGTCCCGATCTGCGAGGCACTCACACGGACATCGTCTCAGGCACGGCGCGCCGGTTGGAAGCCGCGGGGGGCCGGGTGAGGCAGAAGGAGCTGCTCGCTCCGGTGGGCGCGGCGCCACGAGCGGTGAAGTCGGCGGGGCGGTTGGATGCACGCCTGGGGAGGGGATCGGGGTGACTCCCGGCGCGGGGACCTCCAAGCGCGGTCCGCGCATCCTCGTCACGGTCAGAGCCGGTTTGGTCGCGTGGACCGAAGTCCGATCTCATCAGAACCTTCCTGGCGGCGGCAAGCGCGATGGTCACCAAGCCTCGGCCCGCGCATGGCGCACGGGGCACGAGGAGGCAGGGCAGGTGTCCCCGGCAATGGGACCCACAGCGGCTGTAAGAGGTCTCCGGCGCTGGTCTCGGTCCAATCGCAGGAGAGTTGCGCCGTCGCCTGCACTTCGGTCGAGCTCAGGTTAGGAGTAGACTCGACTAGAGCTTCGCCTTAACCCTCGGCGGGCATCGCTTTTTTCCGGCTCCAGCGACTTGGCCGGCGATGGGACCGTTATCGGCCACTCATGCTCGAAAGGCCCGCGGCCAGCGACGCTTGTCTCTGGTTGACCTCACGGCTCTTTTCGTCCGGACGTGACAGAAACGCCGTTTCATAGCAGGACTCGTCCCAGACGGGGGTCCGCAAGCGGAGGCACTCATGCCCGACACGATTATCCCTGGCTCGCCGGTAACCACCGGCACCAATGGTGTGGCTCATTCCACTCCAAGTGTAGGAACCGGCCCGAACGCGGGTGCACGCGTGGCCCGTCCGCCGAGAAGCAAATTCCTGGCGAAACTCACAAGCCTCACATCTGTGACGACGGTCGCTGCGGCCGGTCTGATGATTGTTGGCATATTGGCGATCGCAGGAGGTAGCTATGACAGGCAGGTGGTACACGACCAGCTCGCTCCCCAGAAGATCTTCTTCCCGCCTGCGGGCAGCCCGGCTCTGCTTCCAGGGGTCAGGCAGTACGCCGGCCAGCAGCTCCTGACCGGTGACCAGGCGAAGGCCTACGCCAACAACTTCATCAACGTCCACCTCTCAAAGGTCGCCGGTGGGCAGACCTACTCCCAAGTGAGTGCGGCCGCGATCGCGGCGCCGAACAACACGAAGCTCGCCGCCGAGAAGGCGACGCTCTTCCAGGGCGAGACCCTCCGCGGACTGCTTCTGGGCGCGTGGGGCTGGTCGATGATCGGCATGATCGCGACTCTGGCCGGGGTCATCCTGCTGGTCCTCGGAGCCGTCTTGTTGCTCCTGCCGTTGCTGAACTGGCAGGTGAACCTCCGTGGCAGAGGCGCGGAGGCGGGCGCGTAGGAGTCGACCAGCGGTGGCGTCGGTCAATGGCCGGCGCCACGCGCTGGTACATGCTCGACGCGGTCTTTCAGTGAGCGTATGCCACGCCCGATTCTTCACGGTGCGCGCGACACGAAATGCACACCCTCCAGGCCCTCGAGCGAGAAGCCCTCGGCGGCGCCCGATGAGACGTCGATCAGAAAGCGCGGGGCGCCCCAGCGCTCGTACTGGTCCGAGTCGATATAGAACGGAGCGCCTCCAATGTGCCCCAAGCGGACATCGTGGGGCCCTGCCGGAAGCTCGCCCTCCTTCAGGCAGATCGGGGAGGTGCCGTCACAGCACCCCCCGGATTGGAAGAACATGAGCGGCCCGTGGGCGGCCTCGAGGCGATGAATCACCTCGAGGGCCGCCGGGGTTGCCGCTACTGCCGCCGCCGTCTCTTGCGCCGCGTGAGAGGGTCGGTCCATGATCAGAAGAAACCCATGGGGTTGGGGTCGTAGCTGACCAGCAGGCACTTCGTCTGCGAGTAGTGGTCGAGCATCATGCGGTGGTTCTCGCGACCCACGCCCGATGTCTTATAGCCGCCGAACGCAGCGTGCGCCGGGTACTGGTGGTAACAGTTGGTCCACACGCGTCCAGCTTTGAGCGCGCGACCCATCCGGAACGCACGGCTGCCGTCCCGGGTCCACACTCCGGCGCCCAAGCCGTACATCGTGTCGTTGGCGATCTCCAGTGCCTCGGCCTCGTCCTTGAACGTGGTGACCGCGAGCACCGGCCCGAAGATCTCCTCCTGGAACACCCGCATCTTGTTGTGCCCCTTCAGCACGGTCGGCTCGAAGTAGTAACCACCGGCCAGGCTGTCGTCCAGCTCGGGCCGATGGCCGCCGATCAGCAGCTCGGCGCCTTCATCACAACCGATCTTGACGTAGCTCTCGATTTTCTCGAGCTGCGCGCTGGAGACCTGCGGGCCGATCATCGTCTCGCGATCGAGCGGGTCGCCCTGTTTGATCGCCGCGATGCGCTCCAGGCAGCGCTCCATGAACTTGTCGTAGATGGATTCCTGGATCAGCGCCCGCGACGGGCACGTGCACACCTCGCCCTTGTTGAAGGCGTACAGCACGAGACCTTCGATCGCCTTGTCCAGGAACGCGTCTTCGGCCGCCATCACATCCTCGAAGAAGATGTTCGGCGATTTGCCACCGAGCTCCGTCGTCGACGGGATCAGATTCTGCGCGGCGTAGCTCATGATCAGCCGCCCTGTCACTGTCTCGCCGGTAAACGACACCTTCGCGATCCGCTTGTTCGAGGCCAGCGCCTTGCCGATCTCCGCGCCGGGACCGTTCACGATGTTCAGCACGCCCGGCGGGACGATCCCGCCGATAACCTCGGCGAGTTTCAGGATCGACCACGGAGTCGGACTGGCTGGCTTGAGCACCGTGCAGTTGCCGGCCGCCAGCGCGGGAGCGATCTTCCACGCAGCCATCAGCAGCGGGAAGTTGAACGGAATGATCTGACCGACCACGCCGAGTGGCTCCTGGAAGTGGTAGGCGTAGGTCTGGTCGTCGATCTCGGAGATCCGGCCCTCCTCGGCACGCACCGCCGCGGCGAAGTACCGGAAGTGATCGGCCGCGAGCGGGATGTCGGCCGCGAGCGTCTCGCGAACCGGCTTGCCATTCTCGTAACTCTCCGCCACGGCGAGCATCTCGGCGTTCTCGTCGATCGCATCCGCAATGTCGTTCAGGACGGCCGCGCGCTCGGCCGGGGATCGTTGTCCCCATTCGTCTTTGGCCGCGTGGGCGGCGTCGAGGGCAAGCTCGATGTCCTGCGCACCGGATTGCGCGACCTCGCAGAACACCTCGCCCGTCGACGGAGTCACGTTCCCTCGGTACTCCCCTGTGGTCGGAGCGATCCACTCACCACCGATGAAATTGTCGTAGCGCTCCCTGAGCGCCACTGGGCTGCCCGACGTGCCCGGCGCGTCGTAAGCGGTTGACTGGATGACTGACATATAGGGCTCCTTGAAAGAAACGGCAGGTTGCCCGAACAGGAAGAACGACAGAGGTTTTAGAACGACAGAGGTTTGCCCGAACGAGTATTGCGCAGGCCCCGCAGTCGCAAACAGTGGCCCCGCTCCGTGCCGCGAGGCGCTTTCACGCACTTGGTGGCAGTCAGGCTAAGGCTGAGGAATGCTGGCCGCAGGGCCAGCTCACCTCTGACAGTACTCCTATTGGCCGCGCCTATGTGAGCGCGGCCCCGCGGCTTAATAAGCGAGCGCGACCATCGGCGTGGCCGTGTAGCATTGATATCGGCTTCGCCCTAACCCTCGGCGGCCAATTTCCGGCTCCAGCGTTCGGCCGGCGCGAGCGTGACCTCAACGCTGCACGCAATCATCCACATGTCAGGAGCCGAGTCCATGGTCGCCACGTTCCCCCCGTCGACGCCGGTGACGGACGTGAGTCTTGCGGACCGCCACCAGGCCGAGGACGCGCCGGCGATCGCCGGCGCGGCGCTGGACCTGCTGCTGACGGAGGCGGGACTCGGCACTCGGGCACGCTTCCTGCCGGGCCGTGAGACTCTCCGGCTCGCGACTCGGCTTGGCCGCCGTCCAGGGCGGTTGCTCCGTCGCAGCGCAGCGCTGACTGGGGACCTGGCAAAGGTCCTCGCTGGCCGCTCGCAGCTGGAGCTTCCGCGCGGCGACCGCCGGTTCCGCGACCCGGCGTGGTCGGCCAGCTGGTTCTACCGGCGCGTGCTGCAGGCCTACCTCGCCCTGGACGCGACAGTGAACGGACTCATCGGCGATGCCGAGCTCGAGTGGTCGGATGACCGCAAGCTGCGCTTCATCGCGCAGAACGTCGTCGACGCGCTGGCGCCCGCCAACGCCCCGCTCTTGAATCCGGAGGTCCTCAAGGAAGCGATCGACACCGGCGGCCGCAACTTCGTCCGCGGGGCGCGGCTGTTCGTCCGGGACATCAGGGAGCCGCCTCGCCTGCCCGCAAACGTCGATGTCAGCAAGTTCGCCGTGGGCCGCAACCTCGGCCTGAGCCCGGGAGCCGTCGTACTCCGCGACGAGCGCTTCGAGCTCATCCAGTACAACCCGGCTACCGCGGAGGTGCGGGAGGTCGCGATCCTCCTCGTACCGCCGATGATCAACAAGTTCTACATCTTGGACCTCGCGCCGGGGCGCAGCCACATCGAGCACCTGGTCGGCGGCGGCCAGGCGGTCTTCGCGATCTCCTGGCGCAACCCGGGCGCGGAGCATCGCGACTGGGGGCTGGACGCGTACGCCGGCGCGGTGATCGAGGCGTTCGAGGCAGTGCTGGACATCTCGGGTTCCGATCGCGCTCACATCCTCGGCTACTGCGCGGGCGGTCTGGTGAGCGCCACAGCGCTCTCGCACCTCGCCGCCGTCCAACGGCTCGAGCAGGTCGCGAGCCTCACCCTAGGGGTGTGCGTCATCGACAACGAGCAAAGCAGCGTTTTGACCGCCTTCTCAACCGAGCAGTCCAAGAACGTTGCGGTGGCGGCCTCGGCGAGGAAGGGGTACCTCGACGGGCGAGATATGGCGAGCGTCTTCCTGTGGCTGCGCCCAAACGACCTCATCTGGCCCTACGTGGTCAACAACTGGCTACTCGGAAAGGAGCCGCCGGCGTTCGACCTCTTGTACTGGAACGCGGACACGACTCGCATGGCCGCGGCCCTGCACCGGGACTTCCTTGAGATCGCGACGCACAACTCGATGGGCCGACCAGGCGCAGTCACGGTGCTGGGCTCGCCCGTCGACCTCGGCCGGATCACGGTCGACAGCTATGTCGTCGCGGGCGCGGCGGACCATATCAGCCCGTGGCAAAACTGCTACCGAACGACGCAGCTGCTCGGTGGCCGCACGCGCTTCGTGCTGTCCACGAGCGGGCATATCGCGGCCATCGTCAACCCGCCCGGCAACCAGCGCGCCAGCTATCGGACTGCCGGCGAACGGACACCGCCCGACCCGTCGCAGTGGGAGGAGCTCGCGAGCACGAGCCAGGGAACCTGGTGGGCGGACTGGGACGAGTGGCTGGCCGAGCGCTCGGGCGGGATGCGGCCAGCGCCCGGCCGGCTCGGCAATCGGCGGCATAAGCTCGTGGGCGCGGCACCCGGGGAGTACGTCCTTAAGCAGTGAGGCTCTTCCACGGTTTCTGACGCATCGGAGAACGAGATGTCCACCCCAGCCGATCCACTGAGCTGCACCGCCGCGTCTCCCGACGATGGCTAGCGACGTCGAGTGGAATCCCGTGTTCGTCAGAGCGGCCGGCCTTCGCTTGCGTGTCGGGCGAGTCGGCGCGGGACGCCCGCTGCTGCTGATCACCGGCATCGGGGCGAACCTCGATATGTGGGCGCCGTTCGCGCGGCTCGTCGGAGGTCGCGAACTGATCGCATTCGATCCGCCCGGCGCGGGCTTGTCGCAGCGGCCGCGCTTCCCACTACGGATGAAGGGCCTGGCTCAGGTTGTCCGCGAGCTCCTGGATGCGCTGGAGCTCGAGCGCGTCGACGTGCTCGGCTACTCGTTCGGTGGCGCGATGGCCCAGGAACTCGCGCGCCGTGCCCCGGACCGTGTTCGTCGGCTCGTGCTGTGCGCGACCGCGCCTGGGCTCGGGGGAACCCCGCCGCGCCCGCTCGCCGCGGTGATGCTGGCCACGCCGGCGCGTTATTACCACCCGCGCCTGCTCGAACTCACGGTCCCGTTCATCGCCGGCGGGCGCACAGCCCGGGATCCGGCAGTCCTATCCAAGCACGCTAAGGCCCGGCTGCTCCGGCCCCCCGGGCCTATCGGCTACGCCTGGCAGTTGTATGCGGTCACTGGCTGGTCCAGTCTCCCGTGGCTGCACCGTGTGCCGCACCGGAGCCTGATCGTGGCCGGCGACGACGATCCCAGCGTCCCGCTGCGCAACGCCCGCGTGCTCGCCGCCCGCCTGCCCGACGCGCGCCTGCACGTAGTCAAGCGCGGGGGCCACCTCTTCCTCCTGGACGAGCCCGAGAATGTTGTTGGCGCGATCAGCGCATTCCTCGACCAGAACTGATCCACGCCGCTGCGAAAACGGGCAACCTGGTCGCGAGACAGCCAAGAGGAGTCAGCTCAAGTCGCCTCGACTGCGGTGGCGGCAGGGCGTCGCGCCACGCCCGTGGCCTCCGCCGCCCGCGCGACCGCCAGCGCCACGGCCTTGACGACTTCACGGTTGAACACGCTCGGGATGATGTACTCGGCGTCCAGTTCATCGTCTGCGACCACTCCCGCGATGGCGTGCGCGGCGGCTAGCTTCATCTCTTCGTTGATCGTCCTCGCGCGCACGTCCAGCGCGCCGCGGAAGATGCCGGGGAAAGCGAGCACGTTGTTGATTTGATTCGGGTAATCCGAGCGACCGGTGGCCATGATCGCAACGGCGTCGCCGACCTCCTCTGCACGCACCTCGGGCTCCGGGTTGGCCATTGCGAAGACGATTGCCCTCGGTGCCATCCTGCGCACGGCTGCTTCGGTCACCGCGCCCGGTCCCGACACGCCGACGAGCACGTCCGCGCCTCGCAGCATGTCGTTGGCCATGCCACGTGCTCCGGTCGGGTTCGTGCGCGCCGCGAGCGCCATCCGTACCGGGTCGAGGCCGGGCCGGCCCGCATAGAGCACTCCTTCGATGTCGCACACAGTGATGTTGCCTACGCCGTGGGCGAGCATGATCTCGGTACAGGCCACCCCCGCGGCGCCGGCGCCCACGACGACGACCTTGACCTGCGCGGCGTCCTTCTCGACCACCCGCAGCGCGTTCGTAAGCGCGGCGAGTACGACGACCGCCGTTCCATGCTGGTCGTCATGGAAGACCGGAATGTCGAGCTCGGCGCGCAGGCGCCGTTCGATCTCGAAGCATCGTGGCGCCGAGATGTCCTCCAGGTTGATCGCGCCGAAGGTCGGCGCCACCGCCTTTACGAACTCGACAATGCTGCCGGCGTCCTTCGTCGCCAGGCACAGCGGAAACGCATCGACGCCGGCGAAC
This sequence comes from uncultured Solirubrobacterales bacterium, assembly GCA_963723675.1. Taxonomy (GTDB): domain Bacteria; phylum Actinomycetota; class Thermoleophilia; order Solirubrobacterales; family Solirubrobacteraceae; genus Palsa-465. Next base: position 10,042 of record CAVRRW010000010.1, read on the forward strand.
TCCTTGAAGAGCAGCGCCTTGCCCTCCATCACCGGCATCGCGGCCTCGGGGCCGATGTCGCCCAACCCGAGCACCGCCGTCCCGTCTGAGATCACCGCCACGGCGTTGCCCTTGATAGTCAAGGTCCAGGCTTTGTCGATGTCCTCGTGGATGGCCGTGCTCACGCGGGCGACACCGGGGGTGTAGACCATCGAAAGATCATCGCGGGTCTTGACCGGGATCCTCCCGCGTACCTCGATCTTGCCGCCAAGGTGCATCAGGAACGTGCGGTCTGAGACGCTTTCCACCGACACGCCGTCCAGGCTTCTAACCGCCTCCACGACTGCCTCGCCATGTTCCGCATCGGCACACGCCACGGTCACGTCGCGCACCACCTCACCGCCCTCGACACGCACGAGATCGATCGCGCCAAGGATGGAGCCGGTCTCGCCGATCGCGCCGGCAACACGCGCGAACGCCCCCGGCCGCTGCCGCTGGCGCACGCGGATCGTGATGCTGTAGCTCGCCGACGGCTGGACGCCAGGGACCCGGGACGTCCTCGCTCCCGCGACGAGAGACCCCGCGTCCTCCGGCCCGACTGCGAGATGAACGTCGTCGGATGTCACGGTCGACGACTCCGGTGTCAGCCGGCGGGTGCCTCCGCTGCCCGCGCCTGGTCGGCGTCCTCGCGGTCCCGGAGTCGAAACTTCTGGACTTTGCCGGCCGAGTTCTTCGGCAACTCGTCCACGAAGACAACCTCGTCCGGCGCCTTATAGTGGGCGATCCTCGAACGGACGTGGTCGATAATCTGCTCCCTGCTGGCCTGTTGCCCGGGCCTGAGCACCACGAAGGCCCGCGGCCGCTCACCCCACTTCTCGTCGGGCACCCCGATCACCGCCGCGTCGGCCACCGCATCGTGGGAGATCAGGGCCTGTTCGACCTCGACTGTGGCGATGTTCTCCCCACCGGACACAACCACGTCCTTGGCGCGGTCCATCAGCCGCACATAGCCGTCGCTGTGCATGACCCCGAGGTCGCCCGAGTGAAACCAGTCTCCCTTGAACGCCTCGTCGGTCGCCCTGTCATCCTTGAAGTAGCCCTTCATGACGTTGTTTCCGCGCATCACGATCTCGCCCATCGTCTCGCCGTCGGCCGGCACGTCATTCATCTCGGCGTCCACCACTCGAAGCTGTTCCGCTTGAACCATCCCGACACCTTGTCGTGACAGGAGCTGCGCGCGCTCCTGAACCTCGAGATCCTTCCACCCGGATTGCCACTGACAGACCGAGTAAGGGCCGTAGGTCTCGGTCAGTCCGTACACATGCACCACGCGCGCGTTGATGTCCTCGCATTGCGCGATGGTCGTCGGGTTCGGCGGAGCGCCGGCCGTGGTGATGACCAGTGATGGCTCCAGCTCGTGAGCGTCCTCCGCGCCCACCAGCGCGGTCAGCACGGGAGGCGCACCGTTGAGGTGGGTGACCTTCTCCTGGTCCAGAAGTTGCCAGATGCGCTTGGCCTCCACGGCGCGAAGGCACACATGGCGGCCGCCGATCGCGGTTATCGCCCAAGCCGTGCACCACCCGTTGCAATGGAACATGGGAAGTGTCCACAGGTACACGGAGTCGGGGCTGTGCTCGGAGTGAACCACCTCGCCAAGGCTGTTCAAATAGGCGCCCCGGTGCGTGTACATGACTCCCTTGGGTTTTCCCGTAGTCCCGGACGTGTAGTTGATCGTGATCGTCGCCAGCTCGTCATCGACCGTCCATTGCAGCGGCGCGTCGGAGCCACGCTCGAGTAGGTCTGAATACCGAGTGCCATCAAAAGCTTCGGAGGTGTCACGCTCGACCACAGGATCGATCACCGTGACGATCTCTTCGATCGTCTCGAAGCGGTTCTCCAGCGGATCGATGATCGAGCGCAACTCCGAGTCGACCACCAGCAGCTTAGCTCCCGAGTGGTCGCAGATGTAGCGCACCTCCTCGGGCGCCAGCCGCGTGTTTATCGCGACCAGGACCGCTCCCGCGAGTGGAACGGCGAAATGCGCGACCAGGAGCTCGGGGATGTTAGGGCACAGGTATGCCACTCGGTCACCCGGACCGATCCCCGACGCCTGCAGGGCATGGGCAAGGCGGGTCGCTTCGGCGGCGAAATGGCGATACGAAGTGCGCCGGTCGCCGTGGACGATCGCTACCTTATCCGGATAAACCTCGGCCGAACGCTCCAAGAAGCGCAGCGGGGTCAACGAGCTGTGTGAGACGGTGGACATGGGCCTCCTCTCCCGCAAGGGCGATTACCAGGCGGCCACCGGCGGCCCCTGGGCGAAAGCTTCGGCGACGGGCTCGTAGGTGATCTCGCCGTCCCTGACGTTCAGCCCCCGTGCAAAGCCGGGGTCCTCATCAAGCGCGGCGTCGACGCCTACGCTGGCGAGCCGACGGACGTAGGGCAGCGTCGCGTTGGTCAGGGCCCGCGTTGCTGTTACCGGAACCGCGCCGGGCATGTTCGCGACGCAGTAGTGGAGAATTCCGTCGACCTCGAATACGGGCTCGGCGTGCGTCGTGGGGTGCGAGGTTTCAAAACAGCCGCCCTGGTCGATGGCAACGTCGACGATCACCGACCGGGGTTTCATGAGGCTGAGCATCTCGCGGGTGACGAGGTGGGGCGCGACGGCTCCGGGGACCAGTACGGCGCCGATGACCACGTCCGCTTCGCGGAGCTCGTGTTCGAGGATGATCGAGTCGGACATCAGGATCCGGACTCGCGACCCGAAGTATTGGTCGAGCTCGTGCAGGCGATCGAGCGAGCGCTCGAGGATGGTCACTTCCGCCTCGGCACCGAGGGCGATGCGGGTCGCCCCTGTTCCGACTACGCCGCCACCGATCACGAGGACCCGGGCGGGAGCCACGCCGGTGACTCCGCCCATCAGGATTCCCGGGCCGCCGAGCGGGGCTTGCAGGAAGTAGGCCCCCGCGTGTGCCGCGAGCCGCCCGGCGATCTCGCTCATCGGCGCGAGCAGCGGCAGCCGCCCGTCCGCCGTCTCGACGGTCTCGTAGGCGATCGCCGTCGCCCCGGAGCTCAGGATGGCCTCGGTTTGCGCCCGGTCGGGCGCGAGATGGAAGTAGGTGAACATCGTCAGGTCCGCATGCATCAGCGGGTACTCCGGCTCGATCGGCTCCTTGACCTTGAGCAGGAGCTCGGTCTGCTGCCACACCTCCGCGGCAGCCGAGAGGATCTGCGCTCCGACCACCGTGTAGGCGTCGTCGGAAAAGCCCGACCCGACACCCGCTCCGGCCTCGACCAGAACCTCAGACCCGAGCGCGACCAGCTGCTGCGCGCCGGCCGGTGTGAGCGCTACCCGCCGCTCGGCCTGCTTGATCTCCTTCACGACACCGATACGCATCCCATCACCTCACATCTGTGGATTTGCCGGAAAAGTCACGCGGGTCTCGCGGTGGGCCCGACCGTTGGTCCGGAGGCTCTAGGTGGCTTTGACTTGCGAGCCTGGGTGTCCGCCGCGCCGGGCACTGGGGTCAGTCGGATGTGGTGTCCGCGCGAGGCGAAATATCCGACCACCATCACCAGCACCCAGACAGGGGCTACGTACAACGCGATCCTGGTGTCGTGGTTGAACGCCAGCAGCACCAGCACCAACGCGAGGAAGGCCAGCGCGAACCAGTTTCCGCCGGGCGTCAGCGGCATCCGGAACTTGCCCTCAGGAAGTCGGCCGGCGTTCACCACTCTGCGGTAGCGCAAGTGCGAGACCATGACCATCCCCCACACGAACAGCCCACAAACGGTCGCGATGCTCGTGATGTAGGCAAACGCGCTGGCAGGAATGAAGTAATTGAGCAGGACCCCGCCCAGCATCGCCACGAACGAGACCATCATCCCGGCTGCGGGAACCTTGTGGCGACTGACCTTGCGAAGCGCTGCGGGCGCCTGCCGGAAGCCCGCGAGCGTGTACAGCATGCGGCCGGTGCTGAAGATGCCGCTGTTACACGACGACAGCGCCGCAGTCAGCACGACGAAGTTGACGATCCCAGCGGCAGTCGGAATGCCGACCCGCGAGAACACCACCACGAACGGGCTCTGCTTAGGGTCCAGGTGGTTCCACGCGACCAGCGACATGATGATCACCAGCGCGCCGACGTAGAAGATCAGGATCCGCCAGATCACCTTGTTGATCGCCGACGGGATCGTCTTCTCGGGATTCTGGGCCTCGCCCGCCGTCACCCCGATCAGTTCGACCCCCAGAAACGCGAACATCACAATTTGCAGCGCCAAAAACGGTCCGCTGAAGCCCTTCGGGAAGAACCCACCCTTCGACCACAGGTTTGAGAAGCTCGCGGTATGACTGAGGTCGCTGATGCCGAGCAGGATGATCGCCAAGCCGAGCAGGATCATGCCGATGATCGTGACCACCTTGATAATCGCGAACCAGAACTCGAACTCGCCGAACACGCCGACCGCGATCAAATTCACTCCCAAGAGCACCACCAGTGCTGCCAGCGCGGGGACCCACTGCGGCAGCCCCGGCACCCAATACTGCACGTAGATCCCAGCCGCGGTGATCTCCGCCATCGCGATCACTACCCACATCAACCAGTACGTCCAAGCGGTCGCGAACCCCGCCCACGGACCGACGAACTCGTCGGCGTAAGTCGCGAACGACCCCGCCACAGGCCGGTAGAGCATGAGCTCGCCAAGCGCCCGCATGATCAACCAAATCACGACACCGGCGACCGCGTAAGCCAACAGCAAAGACGGACCGGCCTGCTGGATCGCCTTCGCCGAGCCGAGGAACAGACCTACCCCGATCGCCCCGCCGATCGCGATCATCTGAATGTGACGCTCCTTCAGCCCGCGATGGAGATCCTCGTGGACCGCCTCGTCCGGCGATGCGAACTGCTGTGCCGTCTCGGGCGATGTCGCCATGGACTCCCCTCCTGACGCGTCGGTTTGCGATGACCTTTCAGATCACGCACACGCCGACCGAGAGCTGGAGCCGGAAGAGTGCCCGCCGGGGGTAAAGGCGAAGCAGCACGGATGATAGACGTCTCGTCAAACGCATCCTGAGACGGAAGCCATGAGCCAGCGGCCCCCGGATGGGGGCGCTCGATCTCGGATCCGAGGTGGACAGAGCGAGGCGGCGGTGTAGGATCTATCCCAGCCTTGCCCTAACCCTCGGCGGGCAATGTTCTTCCGGCTCCAGCACTCGGCCGGCGCGAGCGTGGCCTCAACGTGCACGCGACAACTTACGCGTCAGGAGCCGAGTCTATGCAGGGTCGTGCGGTGCGATGGACGGTTGGGAACGTCCATGCTCGCCCCGGCAGACCCCTCGGGCGGCTGCTGCGCCCTAGGAGGAGTTATGTCTGAAGCGGTGATTGTTGATGCGGTCCGGACGCCGACTGAGACCCGCCGTCAAGTGGATTTACGATTTCACCGAGGGATCGCGCGACATGCGCGAGCTGCTGGGCGGCAAGGGTTCGGGCATCGCAGAGATGACGCGCGTGCTCGGACCCGATCTCGTGCCAGCCGGGTTCACGATCACTACTGAGGCGTGCGTGGAGTACATGCGGGCGGACCGAAGCCCTCCGGAAGGCCTGGAAGAGGCCGTCGCGGAGGCGCTGACGCGCCTGGAGGAGCGCGCCGAGAAGCGCCTCGGGGACCCCGAGGACCCGCTGCTGGTTTCCGTGCGCAGCGGCGCGCGCGACTCGATGCCCGGGATGATGGACACGGTCTTGAACCTGGGCCTGGGCGACGGCGCCGCGGAGGGCCTCGCCGCGCGCACCGGCAACCCGCGCTTTGCGTGGGATTCCTACCGGCGGCTTGTGCAGATGTTCGGTGACGTCGTTTGTGGCGTGTCCGGGGCGCGCTTCGAGGACGAGATCGCGAAAATGAAGCGCGAGCTCGGGGTCACCCTCGACACTGAGCTCGACGCCGACGCCTTGCGGGAGCTCACGGCACGCTTCCAGGGTTTCTACGACTTCCCCCAGGACCCGCGCGAGCAGCTGGACCGAGCCATCCACGCGGTTTTTGACTCGTGGACGGGAGAGCGCGCGGTGGCCTACCGGCGCATCAACGGGATTCCGGATGATTGGGGCACGGCGGTCAACGTGCAGCAGATGGTGTACGGCAACAAGGGTCCGACGTCGGGCTCCGGCGTGGCCTTCTCGCGCAACGAGATCACCGGCGCGTCCGAGCCGAGCGGCGACTTCCTGATCGACGCCCAGGGCGAGGACGTCGTCTCGGGCGTGCGGACACCGCGCGACCTCTCCGAGCTCTCCGACTGGATGCCCGAGGTGCACGTGCGGTTGCACGAGATCCTGCGCGAACTCGAGCGCCACTACAAGGACATGCAGGACACCGAGTTCACGGTCGAGGAGGGCCGGCTGTACATGCTGCAGACGCGCAACGCCAAGCGGCCGGCTCAGGCCGCGGTGCGGTTCGCGTTCGACGCGGTCGAGGAGGCGCTGCTGACCCCGGCGGAGGCGATCAATACGATCGAGGCGCGCTCGCTGCACGCGCTCCTGCACCCGACCTTCGACCCCGCCGCGAGCTATGACGTCATCGCGCGTGGCGTGGCCGCCTCCCCGGGAGCGGCCAAGGGCGCCATCGTCTTTACCGCACCGGAGGCGGTGACGGCCGCCGAGAATGGTCGCGACGTCATCCTCGTGCGCCCATTCACCGAAGCCGATGATGTCGCGGGCTTTCACGCCGCCAAGGGCATCCTCACCTCCGAAGGCGGCAAGGCCTCGCACGCCGCGCTCGTGGCGCGTGGGATGGGCCGGCCCGCGGTCACCGGCGCCGCCGACCTGGACATCGACCTCCAGGCCCGCGAGGTGCGCGTCGACGGCCGCGTCCTGCACGAGGGCGACCTGATCGCGATCGACGGCACGGCCGGTGTCATCACGCTCGAGGACGTCCCACTCGTCACGCCGGAGGTCGACCCCCGCTTCGACACGGTACTCGGCTGGTGCGACGAGCTGCGCACGCTCGGCGTGCGCGCCAACGCGGACACCCCTGAGGACGCGCGCCGCGCGCGAGGCTTCGGCGCCGAGGGTATCGGGCTGTGCCGGACCGAGCACATGTTCATGGCCGCCGACCGCATGCCGAAGATGCAGATCATGATCATGGCCGACAACGAGGCCGGGCGCCGGGCGGTCCTGGATCAGCTGCTCCCGCTGCAGCAGGAGGACTTCGAGGGCATGTTCGAGGCGATGGAAGGCGTGCCGGTCACGATCCGGCTGCTCGACCCGCCGCTGCACGAGTTCATGCCCGACCGCTTCGAGCTCGTGGAACGCATCACGGCGGCGCGGCTGACCGACGCCCCCGAGCTGGGCGAGCTCGAGCACACGCTCGAGCGCTTGCGCGCGCTCGAGGAGGGCAACCCGATGCTCGGCACTCGCGGGGTCCGGCTGGGACTCGTGCATCCGGAGATCTACGAGATGCAGGCCCGGGCAATCTTCCGCGCGACGCGCGCCGTCCGCGAGCGCACAGGCCGCGCGCCGCGCGTCGAGATCATGATCCCGCTCGTGGCCTATGTCCGCGAGTTCGAGCTAGCGCGCGACCTCGTACTGCGTGTCGGCGTCGAGGAGGGCTTCGCGATCGGTCGCGAGTTCGGCATCGGCACGATGATCGAGCTCCCACGCGCGTGCTTCGTGGCGGGCGAGATAGCCCGGCACGCGGAGTTCTTCTCGTTCGGGACCAACGACCTCACGCAGACCGCCCTGGGGTTCTCGCGCGACGACATCGAAGCGCGAATCGTCCCGCAATACGTCGAAATGGGAATCGTCGAGCGCTCCCCATTCGCGACGATCGACGAGCCGGGCGTCGGCGAGCTCGTGCGGATCGCCGTCGAGCGCGGTCGCGCCGCGCGGCCCGGGCTGGAGGTTGGCATCTGCGGCGAGCACGGCGGCGATGCCGCCTCGATCGGCTTCTTCCACTCGGCCGGGCTCGACTACGTCAGCTGCTCGCCCTTCCGGGTTCCGATCGCGCGGGTGGCGGCCGCCCAAGCAGCGATCGCAGCGCCCGGTAGTAAGGAGTAGGAGGCTTTCCGGCCGCCGCCAGCCGCGACGGTCGACCCCTGAGGAGAGGAACAACATGCCGGCCTTGCAACATGTGAATGTCGATGCGATGGATCCCATGCGCTTCGAGTCGGTGCTCTCGGTAGGGGAGTTCGAAGCGCTGCGCGACCTGATCGCCCACGCCGCTCGCGGGCTCGACGGCCGCGTCATCTGGAACGTGAACTCGACCGCAAACGGCGGCGGCGTCGCCGAGATGCTGCGGCCCCTGCTCGGATATTGCCGAGGCTCGGGCGTCGATGCCCGATGGACGGTCATCTCCGGCGGTCCCGAGTTCTTCCTGATCACGAAGCGCATTCACAACCGCCTGCACGGGTTCGCCGGAGACGGTGGTCCGCTGGGCGCCGCCGAGCACGAGATCTATGGCCAGACCCTGGTCGCCAACGCGGCCGAGCTGGTCGAGCTCGTGCATCCGGAGGACGTCGTGATCCTCCACGATCCCCAAACCGCCGGTCTCGCCCAGTCAGTGCGCCAGACCGGGGCGACCGTGATCTGGCGCTGCCACGTCGGCCTCGACAATGTGAACGACTACGCCCGTGGTGCATGGAGCTTCCTGCGTGGATACGTGGTCGAGGCTGACCGATTCGTGTTCTCGCGCGGGGGGTTTGCCTGGGAGGGTCTGCCCCGCGAGAGGATCACGGTAATCCACCCCTCGATCGACGCCTTCTCTCCCAAGAACGCGGATCAGAGCATCGAGCAGTCGCGGGCGATCCTCTCGAAGGCGGGCATAGTCCCCCAGTACGACAGCGACCCGGCGACGTTCACCCGCTCGGACGGCACGCCGGGCCGCGTCGACCGCCGGGCGACGATCGTCGAGGACGAGCCGCTCGGACCTGAAGACAGGCTGGTCGTGCAGGTCTCGCGCTGGGACGGTCTCAAGGACCCGCTGGGCGTGCTGGGCGCCTTTGCCCAGCACGTCGACCCTGCCAGCGGGGCGCACCTGCTGCTGGCCGGTCCGTCGACGGAAGCGGTCGCCGACGATCCCGAGGGTGCGCAGGTGCTCGCTTCGGTGGTGGACGCGTGGCATGCGCTGCCCGGCGAGGTGCGCCGTCGTGTCCATTTGGCGTCGCTGCCGATGGAGGACAGCGAGGAGAACGCCGCGATCGTGAATTCTGTGCAACGGGCTGCCAGTGTGGTCATCCAGAAGAGCCTCGCCGAGGGCTTCGGGCTGACGGTCGCCGAGGCGATGTGGAAGCAGCGACCGGTCGTGGCAAGCCGGATCGGCGGCATCCGGGACCAGATCGACGACGGCCGATCGGGTCTGTTGATCTCGGACCCCCGTGACCTCGAGAAGGTGGGCGAGGCCGTCGGAGGGCTGCTCGCCGACCGAGAACGCGCGGACCGGATGGGAGCCGCCGCTCGCGTCCGGGTGCAGCAGCACTTCCTTGGTCCACAGCACCTGGGCCGGTACTTCGAGGTGATCCAGCGACTGGCGTCCGAGCGCGTGTTGGCGTAAGGGCTCGCGCGCCCAAGGGGCGGCTCGCCCGCCGTCAGGCCGTTGCGTACGCAGCGGCGATGTCGAGCGTCGACAGCACGCCCGCGGGGTAGCCGCTGGCGGCGTCGAGGACGATCAGGTGGGACACGCCATGCTCGCTCATCAGCCGTGCTGCACCATCAAGCGACTCGTCGGCCGACACGGTAACCGGCTGGGAAGCGGCTGCTTGAAGCGCGGTGGGCTGTTCCCCGCTTGCTGCCGCAGCGGCGATATCCAGGTCGGACACGAACCCAACGGGCCGGAGCCCATCTCCCCCGGTGAGCGCGACGGCGTGTACACGGTGCTTCGCCATCAGTGCCGCCACCTCGCCAAGCGGTGCGTCACCGGCGCAGCTCAGGAGGCCGTGGTGCATGCAGTCTCGCACGCGGACGTGGGCGAGCCCCGGGGGGTGGATTCGTGGCTCCGTCATGGTCCTAGTTCGGCCAGTATGTCAGGCGATGCATCCGTGCCAGGCGGCGCCGTGGCATCGGAACGACGAACAGCGCAAACTTCTGCCTAGCGTTTCCCGGGCGGCCTCGGAGACGGTGTAGGATCTGAAGCCGGCTCCGCCCCAAAGCTCGGCGAGCCACCGGTTTCCGGCTCCAAAGACTCGGCCGGCGTGTGCGTGACCTTCTGCGGTCATCGCGTAACCCCGTCAGGAGCCGAGTCCATGCATCGTTCAGCGCAAGCGCCCGATCATCGGCGGCGGCGCCCACAACCAGACCCGCGCGTACGAACTGGAGCTACCGATGGCTATTGCTATTGACGATAGGACCGCCGAGACCGCCGAAGAGTGGGCTAGTCGGCTGGATGGCTATGTGGAGCGCGCTGGCGACGCTGCCGCCCTGCTGCGAGCCCTGGACCAGGAGGCCGTCGACCGGATCGTGAAGGCGATGACCATTGCCGGGCTGGAGAACGCGATCGACCTCGCCGAACTGGCCATGGAGGAGACACAGTTCGGGGTGCTCGAGGACAAGGTCATCAAGAACTACATCGCCACAGAGTTCCTGTACGACTACCTGAAGGACAAGAAGTCGGTGGGGATCATCGACGAGGATCGCGAGCGCGCGATCCAGTACGTCGCGGAACCGATCGGCGTGGTGCTCGCACTGCTGCCGATCACGAATCCGACCTCAACCGCGCTGTTCAAGTCGATCGTCGCGGCCAAGACGCGAAACGCGCTGATCATGAGACCGTCGGCTCGAGCCACTCGCTGCGCGAGCCGCGCTGCGGAGCTATTGCAACAGGCGGGCGAAGTCGCCGGGCTGCCCCCCGACGCGCTCCAGGTGATCCCGGACCCGTCGCTCGACGTCTCCCAGTATCTCTTCCACCATCCGGGCGTCGACTTCATCTGGACGACCGGCGGCCCGAAGGCGGTTGCCGCCGCCAACGCGGCTGGGAAGCCCTGCCTCAGTGTCGGCTCGGGCAACGCGCCCGTGTACCTGCACCGGACCGCCGACGTGAGCATGGCGGTGGTCGACATATTGGTCTCGAAGACGTTCGACTCGTCGGTCATCTGCCCCGCGGAGCAGACGTGCGTGATCGACGAGCCGATCTACGACGCCGTGATCGACGAGTTCCAACGGATGGGGGCACGGCTGCTGAACGACGATGAGACGAGCGCGCTGGCGGCGAAGTCGTTCCGCGATGACGGACGGATCGAGTTCAGCGTGCTCGGCCAGTCCTGCTCGACGCTGGCCGCACTGGCCGGCTTTGAGGTCGACGACGCCGACAAGGTGCTGCTCGCGCCGCTGCCCGCCGACCTCGACGAGCTCGCGGCCCATCCCTTCATCGCCGAGAAGCTGATGCCGGTGCTGGGCATCGTGCGCTCGCCGTCGGTCGAGCACGCGATCGCCGCCTGCGAACTAGTCACCAAGCACGACGGGCTCGGCCACACCTCGGCCGTATACGCCACCGACGACTCCGTCATCGATCAGTTCGCGCTCGCGATTCGCACCGGCCGGATCCTCGTCAACGCGCCCACGGCGGTCGGGGCGTTGGGCGGCATCTACAACGCGATGCCGCCGACCTTCTCGCTCGGCTGCGGCACGTGGGGGGGATCGAACACAACCGACAACGTCAATTACCGAAACCTCCTGAACATCAAGGCCGTCTCCCGCCGCCAGGCCCCCTCGCAGTGGTTCCGCGTTCCCTCGGACACATACTTCAATCCTGGCGCGCTGGAGAACCTGAGGCAGCTCGGGGGCCGCCGTCCGATGATCGTCACCGACGGACTGACCGAGGCCCGGGGAGTCGCCGATCAGGTCCGCGGTTACCTGCTGACCGATGCCGTGCACGTCTTCTCCGCGGTCGAGCCGGAGCCGACCGAGTCCCAGATCCGGGCCGGGGTGCAGGAGCTCGGCCGAGTGGACGCCGACGTGATCATCGCCGTCGGCGGAGGCTCGGTGATGGATGCTGCCAAGGCGATGCGGCTGTTCCACGAGAGCCCCGAGCTGAGCCTGCATGAGCTCTCGTTGCCGTTCCTCGATGCGCGCAAGCGGATCGCATCGTTCCCCCAGATCGAGCACTCGATCCGGCTGATCGCGGTGCCGACGACCGCCGGGACGGGCTCGGAGGTCTCCCCCGCCGCCGTCGTCAGCGTCGGCAACCGGAAGGTCACGTTGGTCGATTACTCGCTCGTGCCCGACGTCGCCGTGGTCGATCCGACCCTGACCCTTTCGATGCCACAGGACATCACTGCCGACACAGGAATCGACGCGCTCACCCACGCGCTGGAGGCAGCCGTGTCGATCTTCGCCTCGCCGTACACGGACGCGTTCTGCATGCAAGCCGTCAACCTGATCCTCGACGCGCTGCCACGCGCCTACCACGACGGCTCGGACCTGAAAGCGCGGTCGGCGATGGCCAACGCCGCCACGATCGCCGGGCTCGCGTTCTCCAACGCGTTCGTCGGCCTCAACCATGCCCTGGCCCACGCCGTCGGCGCCCGCTTCGCCATCGCCCACGGGCGCGCCAACGCGATCTTCCTGCCCCACGTTCTGCGCTACAACGCGTCGCTGCCGACCAAGTTCATGCCGGCGCCTGGCTATTCCGCCTACGTCGCGCCCCAGAAGTACGCCCAGATCGCCTGGATCCTCGGCATCGGCGGCAGCTCCGAGTCCGACCGGCGGGAGCAGCTGTTCGATCGCGTGCAGCAGCTGCTGGCCGAGGTCGGCGAGCCCACTTCCCTGGCCCAGCTGGGCATTGCGCGCGCGGAATTCGAAGACTCCCTGCCCGGCCTTGCCAAGACGGCCTTCACCGACCCGAGTATGCGCACCAACCCGCGGATCCCGCTGATAAGCGAGATCGTCGAGCTGCTTCGGGTCGGCTTCGCCGGCTGACGGCGTCGTCACGGACCTCAACGACTGACCCCGCAAAAGGATGGTTCAAATGGTTTTGGGATACAACGGCAAGCTCTACATCCTCGCGTTTGACCATCGCGGGTCGTTCCAGAAGAAGATGTTCGGAATCGAGGGCGACCCCACGCCCGAAGAGGCCGAGACGATCGCCGACGCCAAGCGTTTGATCTTCGAGGGCGTCCTCGAGGCCGTAAGGCGAGGCGCCGAGCCAGGCGCGGCCGGCGTTCTCGTCGATGAGCAGTTCGGCTCGGATATCCCCCGACGCTCGCGCGAGCACGGGCTCATGCTGTCGATGCCGGTCGAGAAGTCTGGTCAGAATGAGTTCGACTTCGACTACGGCGAGGACTTCGGCGCCCACATCGAGAGGTTCGACCCGGACTTCTCCAAGGTGCTCGTCCGCTACAACCCCGGGGACGACCCGGTGCTGAATGAGCGGCAGCTGGGACGCCTCAAGCGGCTGGCCGACTGGCTGCACGAACACGACCGTAAGTTCCTGTTCGAGCTGCTCGTGCCGGCCACCGACGAACAGCTCGCGAAGCTCGGCGGCGACACCGACCGTTTTGACGCGGAGCTACGACCGGAGCTGATGCGGCGCGCGATCGAGGACATCCAGAACGCCGGGATCGAGGTCGACGTCTGGAAGATCGAGGGCGTCGACGAGAGCGAGGATGCTGCGATGCTCGCCCGCCAGACGCGCTCGGGCGAGCGCCGCGAGGGCGTGGCCTGCGTGCTGCTCGGGCGCGGCGCCTCGCTTGCGAAGGTCGAGCAGTGGCTCGAGGCGGCGGCGCCGGTTGACGGCTTCATCGGCTTCGCGATCGGCCGCTCGATCTGGTGGGACGCGCTGAAGGCGTTCCTCTCGAGCGAACTCGACCGAGACGCGGCTGCCTCGGAGATCGCCGAGAACTACCTGCACTTCGTTCACGTTTACGAGGGGCAGAAGGTTCACTGACAGTCATGCGCGTTGGTCTGCTCACGGGAGGCGGGGACTGTCCCGGACTGAACGCCGTGATCCGTGCTGTCGTGCGCAAGGCGATCGATGGCTACGGAGATCAGGTGACGGGCTTTCACGACGGCTGGCGTGGGGTTCTGGAAGACTCGTTCGAGGAGCTCACGATCGAGTCAACGCGCGGGATTCTGCCGCGCGGAGGGACGATTCTCAGGAGCTCGCGCACGAACCCGTATAAGCGGGAGGACGGTCCGCAGAAGGTGCGAGCGACGCTCGCGGGCCGCGGGGTCGATGCTCTGATCGCGATCGGGGGCGAGGACACGCTGGGCGTTGCCAACCGGCTGTCTGGCGAGGGAGTCCACGTAATCGGCGTGCCGAAGACGATCGACAACGACCTCGGCGCGACCGACGTGACGTTCGGCTTCGACACCGCGCTGCAGGTCGCGACCGACGCGATCGACCGTCTTCACACCACCGCCGAGAGCCACAACCGGATCCTTGTCGTCGAGGTGATGGGCCGCCACGCCGGCTGGATCGCCTTGCATTCGGGTCTCGCCGGCGGCGCGGACGTGATCCTGATCCCGGAGATCCCGTTCGACATCGACGAGGCCTGCCGGTATATCCGCCGGCGCCACGAGCGGGGTCGCTACTTCTCGATCGTCGTAGCCGCCGAGGGGGCCATCCCGAAGCAAGGCACAATGGTGCTCACCGAGGGCGAGCTCGACGAGTTCGGCCATCCCCGGCTCGGCGGGATCGGCGTCCGGCTCGAGCAAGAGATCGAGCAGCGGACCGGCTTCGAGACACGGGCCACGGTGCTCGGGCATGTCCAGCGCGGGGGCACGCCGACAGCGTTCGACCGCGTGCTCGCGACCCGCTTCGGACTCGCCGCGATCGACGCCGTGCACGACGGCGCCTGGGGCATGATGGTCGCGCTGCGGTCCACCAACATCGAGCTCGTGACGCTGTCCGACGCCGTCGCGCAGCTGCGCACCGTCCCGGTCGAGGAGTATGAGCGCTACGGGGTGCTGTTCGGATGAGCATGCGCACGCTTGACGACCTCGATCCCGAGGGCAAGCGGGTGCTCGTCCGCGTCGACTTCAACGTTCCTTTGGACGAGCGGCAGCGCATCACCGACGACGTCCGCATCCGCGGCGCGCTCCCGACGCTCGAGGAGCTGCGGTCGCGCGGCGCGCGGCAGCTGATCCTGGCTGCTCATCTCGGGCGGCCGAAGGACCGCGAGCCGGAGCTGTCGCTGAAGCCGGCCGCCGAGCGCCTGAGCGAGCTGCTCGGGGTCGACGTCGCGCTGGCGCCCGACCTCGACGAGCTACCCGACGCCGAGGTCGTGATGCTCGAGAACGTCCGTTACGAGCCGGGGGAGACCAAGAACGATCCTCGGCTGGCCGAGCGCTACGGCGCGCTCGCCGACCTCTACGTCAACGACGCCTTCGGCGCTGCGCACCGTGCCCACGCCTCCACCGAGGCAGTCGCGCACCTGCTCCCGTCGGCCGCGGGCCGGCTGATGGAACGCGAGGTGCGGACGCTGAAGGGCATCCTCGAGGACCCGAAGCGCCCCCTGGTGGCGGTCATGGGCGGGGCGAAGGTGACCGACAAGATCGGTGTGCTCGACGCCTTCCTCGACCGCGCGGACATCGTGCTGGTCGGCGGCGCGATGTGCTTCCCGTTCTTCAAGGCGCAGGGCCACGAGGTCGGCGACTCGCTGTGCGAGCGGGAAGGCGTCGATCCCGCGCGCGCGGCGCTCGAGAGAGGTGGCGAGACGCTGCGGCTCCCGAGCGACCTGGTGGCCGGGCGCGAGTTCTCAGCCGACACCGAGGTCAGGCTGCTCGACGGAGTGGACGTCGACGCCGGCTGGATGGGGCTCGACATCGGCCACTCATCGGCGGAGGCATATGCCGCCGTGATCGCGGACGCCGGGACGGTGTTCTGGAACGGGCCGATGGGCGCATTTGAGCTCGGCCCATTC
Source organism: uncultured Solirubrobacterales bacterium (assembly GCA_963723675.1). Classification (GTDB taxonomy): domain Bacteria; phylum Actinomycetota; class Thermoleophilia; order Solirubrobacterales; family Solirubrobacteraceae; genus Palsa-465. Next base: position 25,862 of record CAVRRW010000010.1, read on the forward strand.
GCGGATGGCACCCGTCGGGTGGCCGAGGCGGTCGCGCAGTGTCCCGGGACGACGGTTGTCGGCGGCGGCGACTCGGCCGCGGCGCTGGCGCAGTTCGGCCTCGCCGATGACGTCGACCACCTCTCCACCGGTGGCGGCGCCTCGCTCGAGCTGATCGAGGGCAAGCAGCTGCCCGGGGTGGTGGCGCTGTCGTGAGCCCGCGCCTGGAGACCGCGATACCCGCCAACGATCAGCTAACGGCGCTCGACGCTACGTTCCTGGAGCTCGAGGAGGCCGATGACAGCGCCGTGATGCACATCGGCGGAGCGCTTTTGTTCGCGCCGCTTCCCGGCGGTGGGACGCCGGCAATCGGGAAGGTGCGCGAGCACCTCGAACGGCGCCTCGACCTGCTGCCGCGCTACCGGCAGAAGCTCGGCGCACCTCGCACCGGGGGGCTTTCCTGGCCCTCGTGGGAGGTCGATCAGCGCTTTGAACTCGAAGCACACGTCCGTCATGCGACGCTCCCGTCGCCGGGTGAGGAGGGCGAGTTCCTGGAATGGATCTCGGACTTCTACTCGCACCGCCTGGATCGCAGCCGTCCGCTATGGGAGATCGTGCTGCTCGACGGTCTGGCGGATGACCGCTGGGCGTTGGTGTACAAGACCCACCACTGCCTGGTCGACGGCGTCGGCTCGGTCGACCTGGTCGGTCTACTACTCGACGCGGAGCCCGTGCCGCCCGGCGCCTCCGCGCCCCGCCCCGCGCGCGTGTCGACCCACGTTGACGCCTCGCACGGATGGCTCTCATATCTCTCCGCGCCTGTAGGCCTTCTGACCGGCGCGGGCCTCGCGGCCGCTCGTGCCGGCGCGCACGCGGTGATGCATCCACGGGAGGGTTTGGAGCGCTCGCGCGACATGATCGATCTGCTCGTCCGTGACGAGCTGATCGCGGCGCCGGGCTCGAGCCTCAACGTGCCGATCGGCGCGACACGACGGATCGCGGCCGCTCACGTCGAGCTCGAGGAGCTGCGGACGGTCCGTTCGGCACTCGGCGGCACGGTCAACGATGTCGTGTTGTGTGCGGCCACCGGTGCGCTGCGCGAGCTGCTGCTCGCTCGCGGCGAGGATCCGCCACGCCAGGGCCTTCGCGCAATGGTGCCGGTGAACGTCCGCAGCGATGCAGACCACGGCGACCTCGGCAATCAGGTCTCCTCGCTATTCGTCGGCCTGCCGGTGGCCGAGGCCGACCCACTGCGCCGCTACCAGCTGGTGGTCGCTGCGACGGAGAAGCTCAAGGCCGGAGGCCAGGCACGCGCGGGAAGCGCGCTGACCGGGCTGACCGAGCTTGCGCCGCCGGTGCTCCACGCGGGCCTCGCGCGCATGCTGTTTGCGAAGCGACTGTTCAACGTCACGATCACCAACGTCCCCGCCTCGCCGGGACGCCTGTATGCGTTCGGCGCGGCGATGGTCGACGTGGTGCCGATCGTTCCGCTCGCGGCCGAGCACGCACTGGGGATCGCGGTCGTCTCCTACGCCGGCGGAATGACGTTTGGGTTATGCGCCGATCGCGGCACGGTTCCCGACCTCGATGTCCTCACAGACGGCATCGTCACCTCCCTGGACGAGCTGGCCGCGCTGGCGCACACCACATCGGCGGCCCGGTAGCCCAGCTCGGCTCACGAGTCCTGCCCCCGCGCGCCCGCCGCTGGGCCTGCGTAGGCCGCTGGGCCTGCGTAGAGAGCTCCGGCGCACAGCGCCGTCAGCTGATCGATCTCGGTAGTCCCCAATGTGCGGCCAAGCGCGAACCAGCGGCCCGCGAATTCCTCGACCATGGCGGTCAGCGCGATGGCCGCGATCTCAAGGTCGAGGCTTCCATCTACGGGTCTGAGCTTTGGGTCGCGTGCGAGCAGCTGGCGGAGCTGCTCGACGATCGATGCCCTGATACGCCCGCGCAGCTCGTCGACCTCGGGATGGATGGCGCTGGCGTGATCCCAGGTCCGAACGACGTCCCACCACTCGCCGTAGGTGCGGAAGAAAACCGTCAGGCGGGCGCGGATCGCGTCGCGCCGGGACCGTCGCGCGCTGCCCGCGAGCGGCGCGACAGCAGCGCCGTAGATCGCGCTCGCGGCCTCCTGAGTCAGCGCCAACAGGGCGTCGCGCTTGTCGTCGAAGTACGTGTAGAACGTTCCGTGACTCGTGCCCGCCACCGCAACGATGTCAGCGACGCGGGTCGACGCGAAGCCGAGTTTCGCGAACGACTCTCGCGCAGCTGCCAAGAGCCGTTCGCGCGTCGCTCCGCCAGTGGGTTTCGTTCGCCGGGCCGTGGTCGCGCCGGCAACGGCATCTGGGTCCCGCGCGGTCGATGCCATTCCAAGAAGGGTACTCCGTGAGCATGACGACGATGTCGATGTCAAGATCTCGGGCGAGAAAGAACTGGCAATTCGCCTCGACTTCTTGGGGCGGCGCTGGTATCGTTGATACCGATGTCAACGTCAACCCTCCCCGTGAAGCAGCGCGCACCGCAGCACAATGGCAACGGCCGGCCGGCACTCGAGCCGACTGCATCGGCCAAGCCCGCGAGCGCCGAGCGCAAGTCCCAGAGTCCGATCCAGGGCCTCATCGCCAGGCGAGTCGCCGCGGCGACCGAACACGCCCTCGACGGTCCCAACCAGACACTCATGCGTGCTCAGAAGCCGGTCTGGGATGCCCTCAACAAGTTCTACTTCCGGCTGGAGACGTCCGGCTGGGACCGACTGCCCGAGGAGACCTCGCTGCTGATCGGAAATCATTCCGGAGGTTCGCTGACGATGGACGCGTGGACGCTCGTGTTCGCCTGGTGGGAGCGATTCGGCACCGAGCGCGTGCTGCATCCGACCGCCCACGATGTCCTGATGGCCGCGCCCGGCCTCGGCGACTATTTCCGCCAAGTCGGCGTGATTCCAGCTTCCCGCCCGGGCGTCACCGCGGCGCTCAGCGCCGGGTGCGACGTGATCATCTGGCCGGGGGGAGACGTCGACGCGATGCGCAACTGGCGCAAGCGCGATCAGGCTGTCCTCGGCGGCCGCAAGGGCTTCGTGCGCCAGGCGATCCGCTCAGGCGTCCCGATCGTGCCGGTGGCCAGTGTCGGCGGTCATGACACCGTCTTCGTCCTATCCGAGGGCCAATGGATCGCGAACGGGCTCGACCGCATCTCGGGGCTGAAGAAAAAGCTTCGCGGCACGAGGCTGCCGATCGTGCTCGGCATGCCCTTCGGCCTCACGATCGAGACCATTCCGACGCATCTTCCGCTGCCGGCGAAGATCCGCACCGAGCTGCTCGACCCGATTCACGTCGACAAGGACCCGGAGCGGGTCAACGATCGCGAGTACGTGAACTCGGTCTACCTCGAAGTGGAGTCCGCGATCCAGGGCGGAATGGATCGGCTCGCCAAGCAACGACGCTTCCCGATCTTCGGATAGCGAGCCCGCGTCATGAGCGTGATCGAGTCCATCCACGCCCGCCAGATCCTCGACAGCCGTGGCAATCCCACCGTCGAGGTCGACCTGCGGCTCGTCGGCGGCGCGGCCGGGCGGGCAGCCGTCCCGTCGGGCGCTTCCACAGGGTCGCGTGAGGCGCTCGAGCTGCGTGACGGCGGCAGCGCCTTCCGCGGAAAGGGCGTCACGCGAGCGGTCGCGAACGTCAACGGCGAGATCGCAGATGCGGTGTGCGGACACGAGATCTCAGATCAGCGGACGCTCGACGAAGCGCTGATCGAGCTGGACGGCACGGAGGGCAAGTCACGCTTGGGTGCCAATGCTCTGCTGGGCGTATCGATGGCCGCGGCTCGTGCCGCGGCCGTGGCGGCCGGCCAACCGCTGTGGCGATATCTGGGTGGCGAGGAGGCTCCCCTGCTCCCCGTGCCGGCGATGAACGTCCTCAACGGCGGCGTGCACGCGGACAATCCAGTCGACTTCCAGGAATTCATGGTTGCCCCGGTTGGGGCCGGCTCGTTTGCCGACGCGCTCCGGATGGGCGCCGAGGTCTACCAGGAGCTCAAGGCCACGCTGGGGCAGCGCGGGCTGTCCTCGGCTGTGGGCGACGAGGGTGGCTTCGCGCCGAGCTTGGACTCGAACGAGGCGCCGCTCGAGCTGCTCGTCACGGCGATCGAGGCGGCCGGTTACCGGCCAGGAGACGACGTTGCGATCTGTCTCGACCCAGCGGCGAGCGAGTTCTTCCACGACGGACGCTATGAGCTGGGGTGCGAGGGCCGGTCGTTGTCGAGCGCAGAGATGATCGAGCTCTGGGCCGACATCTCGGCGCGCTACCCCTTGCTGTTCCTCGAGGACGGGTTGGCCGAGGGCGATTGGGACGGGTGGAAGCAGCTCACCGATGCGGTCGGTGACCGCCTGCAGCTCGTGGGCGACGATGTGTTCGTCACCAACCCAGACATCCTGCGCAAGGGCATCGAGCGCGGGATCGCGAACAGCGTCCTGATCAAGCTCAACCAGATCGGAACGCTCACCGAGACGCTGGACACGATTGCGCTGGCCCGCGATGCGGGCTACCGATGCGTGATCTCGCACCGCTCGGGCGAGACCGAGGACACGTTCATCGCGGACCTCGCGGTCGCAACCGGGGTCGGCCAGATCAAGACCGGCGCTCCGGCCCGGTCCGAGCGGGTGGCCAAGTACAACCAGCTGTTGCGGATTGAGGAGGAGCTCGGGGAGCGTGCCCGCTACGCGGGATTGGTCACGGCTCGAGCAGTGAGCGGCCACCCATCTCGGGTGATGGCTCCATCCTGAGCAGCGCGAGCACGGTCGGCGCAACGTCGGCCAGGGTTCCCTCGGGGCGCAGGCCGACGCCGCGGGCCGTGACGATCAGGGGCACCGGATTGAGCGAGTGAAAGGTGCTGGGGCCTCCGTCGGGCTCGAGCATCTGCTCGGCGTTGCCGTGGTCGGCCGTGATCGCGCAGGCTCCGTCTGCCGCGTGGACCGCCGACACGACCCGTGCGAGGCACTCGTCAACCGTCTCCACGGCGGTCACGGCGGCTGGGATCACGCCGGTGTGGCCGACCATGTCGGCGTTCGCGAAGTTGATCACCGTGAAGCGGGGATGCTCTGCGGCGAACGCGTGCTCGAACGCGGCCGCCACTTCACGCCCGCTCATCTGCGGCTTGAGGTCGTACGTCGCCACGTCCCGCTGCGAGGGCACCAGCGCACGACTCTCGCCGGGCAGCACTTTCTCCTCGCCGCCGTTGAAGAAGTAGGTGACGTGGGCGTACTTCTCGGTCTCGGCCACGTGCAGCTGGCTGGCGCCGGCCCGGGACACAACCGCGCCGAGCGTGTCGGCCGCATGTGCTGAGCGGAACGCCACCGGATACGGCCAGCCGTGCTGGTACTCGGTCATCGTCGCGAGCCGTCGAACCTCTGACGCGCCCCCGCGCCCGCGCCACCCGGGGAGGTCCTCGGTGCCCTCCCCGAAGCCGGGCTCGGCCAACGCGCGCACGATCTCGCGCATGCGGTCAGGGCGGAAGTTGAAGCACAGTGCGCTGTCGCCGGCGCGGACCCGGCCCTCTGAGCCCACGACCGTGGGGATGATGAACTCGTCGGTCTCGCCGCGCCGGTAGGCGGCCTGCGCAGCCGCGGGCGCATCGGACGAGCGGTGCTCGCCCCGGCCGTGGACGAGCAGGTCATACGCCGCCTGGATACGCTCCCAGCGCCGGTCGCGGTCCATCGCGTAGTAGCGACCCGCGACGCTCGCCACGCGGCCCACCCCCGCATCCCGGCACCAGCCCGCGAGAGTGCTCAGATAGCCTTCGCCCGCGGTCGGCGGTGTGTCGCGTCCGTCGGTGAAGCAGTGCAGAACCAGATCGGGGACGCCCAAGCTGCCGGCGAGCTCGACCAGGGCGCGCAGGTGCTCGAAGCCGGAGTGAACGCCACCGTCGGAGACCATGCCGAGCAGGTGCACGCGCTCGGTGGCGGTGAGCGCCGACCGAACGACCTCGTTCCTCGCGAGCTCCCCGCCGGCCACGGCGTCGTTGATCACGGTCAACGTCTGGGGCACGACCGCGCCCGCACCGAGGGTCAGGTGGCCGACCTCGGAATTGCCCATCTGCCCGTCCGGCAGGCCAACGCTGGCGCCGCTCGCGCTGAGCTCCGCGTGGGGGTAGGTGGCCCACAGCTCGTCGAACACCGGCGTGCGTGCGAGCGCGATGGCGTTGCTCGGACCGGGGGGTGCGATCCCCCAGCCGTCCATCACGACCAGGCACACGCAACCGATACTCGAGCGCTCGGGGCCGTCCGGCAGGCTCATGGGTTGGCCATCTCGCGGTCGCGGCCCGCGGCCAAGCGGCGCTAGCCCTCGCCCCAGCCGACTATGCCGGCGATGTCGAGCGCCGAGATCATGCCAGTCGGCTCGCCGCTCTCGCTGTCGGTCACGATCAGGTGGGAGGTGCGCTGCGCTCGCATCAACTCGATGGCACGGGTCAGCGTGGCTTCGGTTGGAATGCCGGTCGCCGGGCCGGCAAGGTCGTTTGCCGTAGCGTCTGGTCGGCCGATCGCGGCCTGCGCGATGTCGACGTCGGTGACGAGTGCCCATCGCGCCGGATCGCCTAGCGAGATGACCAGGCTGTGGATGTGGTGGCCGGCCATCAGGCGGCCCATCTCGCTCAGTCCCGCGTCCGCCGAGCAAGTCACGATCGACTTGTTCATCGCATCGCTGACGCGAGCGTTCTCGACGCTTGGGATGCGGTAGCTGCCGGTCTCCTCCATCGCGCCGTTCTCCTGTTCGTGTTCTCGGTTAAGACGAAGGCGTCCGCTGCGCCAGCGTCACCTCACCTTACCTCAGGGGTTAGGCTCAATTCGCCCTGAGGTTGAGACGCAAATCATGACGCTCATCCAAGCCCAGTTGGAGGATCGGGTCGGCACGCTCGCGTTCGATCACTACGCCAAGCGCAACGCCCTCGGCGCCGAGCTGATCGGCGAGATGCTCGGCCACCTGGACGAGTTCGCCCGCCAGGGGGTGGGCGCGGTCGTGATTCGCTCCGCAGGCCGCGAGCCGGTCTGGTCATCCGGTCACGACGTTGACGAGCTGCCGATTGCCGATCTGGATCCAATCCCCTACGACGAGCCGCTCGAGATGCTGCTTCGAGCCGTAAAGCGCTTTCCCGCACCGGTGATCGCGATGGTGCACGGCTCGGTGTGGGGAGGCTCGTTCGACCTGGTGATGGCATGCGACATCGCCCTCTGCGACGAGACGGGGGCGTTCGCCATCACCCCCGCGAAGCTCGGGCTTCCGTACAACACGAATGGCTTCCTGAACTTCATGAGCCGGGCTCCGCTTGGGATCGTGAAGGAGATGTTCTTCACCGCGGATCCGATCTCGGCGGAACGAGCGCTGCGCGCGGGATTCGTCAACGAAGTGATCCCCGAGGCCGAGTTGGAGGAGCGCACTTACGCGATGGCGCGGACGATCGCGTCCCGTTCCGCCGCCGCGGTCGCCGCCGCCAAGCAGGCGATACACGAGCTGAGCGACGCGGTGACAATCAGCCCAAGCACCTACGAGAGGCTCCACGGCCTGCGCCGTGACGCCTATTTCGGACCTGAGTACCGCGAGGGCATACAGGCCTTCCTGCAGAAGCGCCCGCCGGACTTCGAGGCCGCGCGTGCTCGCGCAGGCGGTGCAGGCGGCGAAACCCGCGACGCTCCACCGGCGTCGGGTTAATCCTTTTCACGCCCGCGTCGGGAAGGTGTAGGATGAGTGCCAGCCCTGCCTCAGATTCTCGGCGGGCAATGTTTTTCCGGCTCTAACGCTCGGCCGGCGTGGGCGTGACCTCACGGTCACGCATTCTCTGACGCGTCAGGAGCCGAGTTCATGCATCGCCTTGCGGAAGCACCCGGGATGGCCCCAGCGGAGCTGACCCAATGAAGGCTCTCGTTTATCACGGTCCGGGCCAGCGCGGCTGGGACACAGTCGATGACCCGACCATCATCGATCCGACGGACATCGTCGTCCGGATCGATAGCTCGACGATCTGTGGCACGGACTTGCACATCCTCAAGGGAGATGTGCCCGAGACCACGCCCGGGACCGTGCTCGGTCACGAGGCCGTAGGGACGGTGCAGGAGATCGGAGCGAATGTCAGCACGGTCGCGGTTGGCGACCGGGTGCTGGTGTCGTGCGTGAGCTCGTGCGGGCGTTGTCGCTTCTGCAAGGAGGGCCGCTACGGCCAGTGCCTGGGTGGGGGCGGGTGGATCTTCGGGCACCTGATCGACGGGCTGCAGGCCGAGTACGCGCGCGTGCCGTTTGCGGACAACTCGGTCTACAAGGTTCCGGACGAGCTCAGCGACGAGCAGGTCCTGTTCCTGGCCGACATCCTTCCGACGGCCTACGAGGTCGGCGTGCTCAACGGCATGGTCTCGCCCGGCGATGTCGTGGCGATCGTCGGTGCCGGGCCGATCGGTCTGGCCGCGATCCTCACTGCAAGGCTCTACACGCCTGGGCGGATAATCGCGATCGACTTGGCCGACAGCCGGCTCGAGAGCGCCATGCGGTTCGGCGCAGACACGACGATCAACAACGGCCGCGAGGACGCCTGCGCCGAGGTAATGGAGCTCACCGACGGCCTCGGCGCGGACGTCGCCTTCGAGGCGGTGGGCGTGCCGCAGACGTTCGAGCTGGCGACTGAGCTGATTCGCCCGTGCGGGCGCGTAGCCAATATCGGCGTGCACGGCAAGCCGGTGACGCTTCACCTCGAGACGCTGTGGATCCGCGATATCACGGTGACGACCGGACTGGTCGACACCTACACGATTCCGCGGCTGATGAAGCTGGTCGCCAATGGTCGCCTCGACCCGACGATCTTCGCCACCCATCGCTTCCCGCTCGGGGACACGATGAGCGCCTACGACACGTTCGCCGACGCCGCGTCCACGAACGCGCTGAAAGTCGTGCTCCAAGGCAGCGAGCGCGATCCCAGCTCCAACGGTCACATCGCCGCGAGCGTCGTGGCCGGAGCAGTGTGAGCACGATTTCTCACGTCACTGAGCACATCCCCCAAGAAATGAGATTCTCATGCCAGTACGAGTAGCCATCAATGGCTTCGGCCGCGTTGGCCGGAGCGTGCTCCGCGCCGCCCACGAGCAAGATGCCGATGTCGAGGTGGTCGCCGTCAACGATCTCGTCGATGCCGCGACGCTGGCGCATCTGCTCAAGTACGACTCCGTCTACGGTCCGTTCCCTGGCCAGGTCGCAGCTACGGCGGGAGGGATCGTCGTCGACGGCGCAGAGGTGCGCACATTGGCGGAGACCGATCCCCTCGCGTTGCCTTGGGAGGAGCTCGAAGTCGACGTCGTGATCGAGTCAACCGGAGCGCTTCGCACCCGGGCCGCCGCCGCCCAGCACCTCCAAGCCGGTGCCCGGAAGGTGATCATCTCAGCGCCGGCAAAAGGCGCGGAGCCGCCGGACGCGACGCTCGTGCTGGGCGTGAACTTCGACGAGGTCTATGACCCCGAAACGCATCATGTCGTCTCGAACGCGTCGTGCACGACCAACTGCCTCGCCCCGGTCGCGATGGTCCTGCACAACACCGTCGGGATCGAACACGGGCAGATGACGACGGTGCACGCCTACACCTCTGACCAGAACCTGCTCGACGGGCCGCACACGGATCTGCGTCGGGCTCGCGCGGCGGCGGTCAACCTGATCCCAACCTCGACCGGCGCGGCCAAGGCGCTCGGCCTCGTGATCCCCGAGCTCGAGGGCCGGTTGAACGGCTTTGCCGTGCGCGTCCCGATGACCACCGGCTCGATCGTCGACCTGACGGTGGAGACCCAACGGGCGACGAGCGTGGAAGAAATCAACTCAGCCTTCGAGCGCCTCGCCGATCAGGGAGCGCTGGAGGGGATTCTCGCCTACACCGAGGACCCGATCGTTTCCTCGGACATCGTCAAGTCGTCCTATTCGTCGATCTTCGATGCCGCGTTGACGTCTGTTGTCGACGGGACCCAGGTGAAGGTCGTCGCGTGGTATGACAACGAGTGGGGGTACTCGAGCCGGCTTGTCGATCTCGCACAGCGCGTGGTCGTGCCCGTCGCGCAGGCGGTGTAGCGCCGTGGCCACGACGAAGGCCACTTGGCCCCAAGGACCGGCCCGCAAGGTCCTCGCTCGGTCGAGATCCCGACCGAGCCCCCTTTCGAAGTCAAGTAGGAGGAATCATGTCTGAAGCGGTCATTGTTGATGCCATCCGGACGCCGATCGGGCGGGCGATCAAGGGGACGCTCAGGGACATCAGGGCTGATGACCTCGCGGCGATTCCGCTGCGCGCCCTCGTCGAGCGCAATCCGGAGGTCAATTTCAGGGAGACCGACGATGTCATGATGGGCTGCGGCTTCCCCGACCACGAGCAGGGCTACAACATTGGGCGCAACGCGCTGCTGCTGTCCGGGATCGACCATCATGTCCCGGCGGTTACGGTCAGTCGCTTCTGCGCATCGTCGCTGCAGACGATCCGGATGGCCTTTCACGCGATCAAGGCGGGCGAAGGCGATCAGTACATCGCGGCGGGCGTGGAGTGCGTGTCGCGGGGCGCGGCCATGACCCTTCCCGCAACGAATCCGCGGATCGACGGCACCAACGGCACGGGGTACAACGTGTACATCCCGATGGGGCTCACGGCCGAGAACGTGGCGGCGCGTTGCCATGTCTCCCGCGAGGCCCAGGATGAGTGGGCGGCGCTGTCGCAGCAACGCGCGTGCGCGGCGCGCGATAGTGGCCACTTTGACACAGAGATCGTGGGCGTCGATATACCCGAGGTCCACGACGCCGGTGGCGACGTCGTCGCTGCGCACACAGTCACGCGCGACGACGGCCCGCGCGAGGGCACGACGGTGGAGGGGCTAGCGAAACTAAAGGCCGTATTCAAGCCCGGCGGCAGCGTGACCGCGGGCAACGCTTGCCCGCTCAACGACGGCGCCGCCGCTGTGCTCGTGATGTCCGAGGAGAAGGCCAGCGAGCTGGGTCTCAAGCCCAGGGCGCGGATAGTTGCGTCCGCGGTGGCGGCGGTCCGCCCGGAGATCATGGGCCTCGGCCCGATCCCGGCGATGAGGGCGGTTCTCAAGGCGGCAGGGATGACGATCGAGGACATCGACTTAGTCGAGATGAACGAGGCGTTCGCCGCCCAGGTGCTGCCTTGCCGCGACGAGATCGGCATCGATCCGGACAAGCTCAACGTCAACGGCGGCGCGATCGCGCTCGGCCACCCGTTCGGGATGACCGGCGCGCGGATCATGACCACCCTGCTCAACAACCTCGACTCGTTCGAGGGCAGGTTCGGGCTCGAGACGATGTGCGTCGCCGGCGGGATGGGGCAGGCGATGATCGTCGAGCGGCTCCACTAGCGAACCGAAGGGACACCCAATGGCAACCACAAGCATTAGACCTCAGGGCGCGAATCATGACCATGATCTCACCGGCCGGGTCGCACTGGTCACGGGAGGTACTCGCGGGATCGGCGCGGCGATCTGCCGCGGCCTCGCGGCAGAAGGCGCGGTGGTCGCGGCCGGCTTCGCCTCAAACCGCGAGCGGGCCGACGAGCTGCGCCAGTCGGTCGAGGCCGACGGAGGCACGCTGTCGTTGCACCAGGGCAACGTGGGCGACTGGGACGACTCCCAGCGCGTCGTTAAAGAGGTGATCGATCAGCACGGCCGCCTGGACATCCTCATCAACAACGCGGGCGTCACCGTCGACAAGCCTGTGTGGAAGATGTCGAAGGACGATTGGCACAAGGTGCTGCGCGTGAACCTGTCGGGGAGCTTCTACATGTCCAAGCCCGCGATAACGCACATGATCGACCGAGGCTCGGGGCGGATCATCAACATCTCGTCGGTGACCGGCGAGATCGGCAACATCGGCCAATCGAACTACGCGGCCTCGAAGTCGGGCGAGTTCGGGCTCACGAAGTCGCTCGCCCGCGAGGCGGCGCTCGCGCTCCGGCTGGCCGGCAAGCTCGAGCACGGGATCGGGCTGACGGTCAACTGCGTCACCCCGGGGCTGATCGAGACCGACATGGTCGCCACGATACCCCCGTTCATGGTGGCCGAGTTCCTGGAGAAGATCCCGGCCCACCGGATGGGACAACCCGAGGAAATCGCCCGCGTCGTCTGCTTCCTCGCCCAGGACGCCTCCGGCTACATCACCGGACAAATCTGGGGCGTCAACGGCGGAATCGACATGTGACCGGTGCGCACGGGACCGGCATGCGGAACCGAGAAGATCAGAGCGCTTGAGCGTGTCCGCGACGGCGACCCCAATTGGGCTGCGCGGTCGGTTGGAGGAGGTAGTCGGTTCGGACCATGTGCGGACCGATGTAGGCGCACTGGTGACCTTCTCGACGGACGCGACGCCACTCGAGAGTGGTCGACCCGATGCGGTCGTCTTCCCGGCAACAGCCGAGGAGGTCGCCGGAGTACTGCGTGTCGCCAACGAACGGGGGGTCCCGGTCGTTCCGCGCGGCTCGGGAACGAATCTGAGCGCCGGGACGGTCCCGCACCGAGGCGGGATCGTGCTCGTGCTGACGCGGATGAACAGGGTCAAGGAGGTCAGCGACGCGGACCTCGTCGCGGTCTGCGAGCCGGGCGTACGCACGATCGAGCTGGCGCAGGCCGCCGCCGCGAAGGGGCTCCTCTTCCCACCCGATCCTGGGAGCCAGTCGACCGCGACCATCGGCGGGAACGTGGCGGAGTGCGCGGGCGGCCTGCGAGCTCTGAAGTATGGGGTGACTCGCGACTACGTACTGGGGGTGGAGGCGGTGCTGCCGACGGGTGAGATCATCCGCAGTGGCGGGCGACTGGTGAAGGACGTCGCCGGCTATGACCTACGGCGCCTGCTCTGCGGCAGCGAGGGCACCCTGGCGGTGATGACCGAGCTGACCCTCCGGCTGGTGCCCGCGCCGGAGGCGTCCGGCTACGGGATGGCGTACTTTCCCAGTCTCGCCGACGCGGCTCGGGCGGTGTCGCGGGTGCTGGCCTCGGGTGTTCTGCCAGTGACCCTCGAGTTCCTGGATCAGGTCTGCATCGGCGCGGTCGAGGACTACGCACACATCGGGCTCGACACATCGGCCGGCGCACTGCTCATCTTCGGGCAGGACGGGAACCCCGCCGTGATCGAGCACGATCTGGAGCGCATGGCGCAAGCGAGCGCCATAGAGGGCGCGACCTCTGTGCGGATCGCTGAGTCTCCAGAGGCAGCCGACGAGGTGCTCGAGGCCCGCCGCGCGGCGCTGCCCTCGCTTTCGCGGTTGGAGCCGCTCACCCTCCTCGAGGACGCGACCGTGCCGCGGTCACGTATTGCCGAAATGGTCGAGTACATCCAGGAGGTCGCGCAGCGCTTCGAGCTCAAGATCGGCACATTCGGCCACGCCGGCGACGGCAACCTGCATCCGACCGCGGTCCTCGACCCAGCGGACGAGGACGCGGTCCACCGGGCCCGCGCCGCGTTCGACGAGATCTTCGCCCGGGCGCTCGAGCTCGACGGCACGATCACCGGCGAGCACGGGATCGGCATCGTGAAGCTGCGCTACCTCGAGCGCCAGCTCGGCGCCGACCACATGGCGCTGCTGCGGCGGATCAAGGCCGCGTTTGACCCCAACGGGATCCTCAACCCCGGAAAGCTCGGTTCATGAATATCTCGGCCGTCACGCCGGAGAACGTCCCCGCGGCGCGGGGGGTGTTCACGCCCGAGCTGCTCGACCGCTGCATCTCCTGCGGCTTCTGTCTCCCCGCGTGCCCAACGTACGCGCTGACCGGCGTGGAGACCTCATCGCCGCGCGGGCGCATCAATCTGATGCGGGCGCTCGAGACAGGCGTGCTGCCCGACGACGATCCCACCGTCCACGAAGAGGCTTCCTTCTGTCTCGGCTGCCGCGCGTGCGAGCCGGTGTGCCCCGCCGGCGTGAAGTACGGCGAACTACTGGAGGAGTGGCGCGACCATCTGTGGAACGGGCGGCGGCGCCCCTTGAAAGTGCGGCCACTGCTCTGGGCGGTGGACTCGCCGCGTCGCGTGCGCGCGATGGGGATCGTGCGCCGGCACGCCGGCCGAGGCAGCGAGGCGCCTGGCCCGGTGAACCTCATGCTCGGGTGCTTTGAGCGGGTCCTGTATCCGCGGGTCAGTCGCGACGCGCGGAAGCTGGCCGCCGAGCTCACGGCGCCGGCTGCCCAGGGATGCTGCGGCGCGCTGCACGCGCACAATGGCGAGCTCGAACGCGGCAGGGAGCTGGCCCACGAGCTGGGCGAGGCACTCCCCGGGACGATCGTCTCGACGTCCGGCGGGTGCGCCGCCCACCTCGCGGGCGTGCTCGGCTCAGAACGCGTCAAGGAGTTCTCACAATGGATGGTCGAGCGCTCGCGAGCGGCCACGCCCGAGGGATCCGGGCCTTGACCGGGCAGAGGCGCCTGCCGTCAACGGTGGGGCAGTCCGCGAAGCCAGCCGGTGCCCGCCTGCGGATCGGGCTGCAGGACTCGTGTCACCTGCGCAACGGGCTGGGCGTCTGGCGCGAGCCGCGCGAGCTGCTCGCGAGGGTCGGCGAGTACGTCGAGCTGCCGAGCGCTGCCGCTTGCTGCGGCGCGGCGGGTTCCTACTCGGTGGTGCGCCCCAAAGACAGCGCGCGCGTCCTCGACCCGCATCTCGACGAGATCGCCGCCGCGGATCTGGACGTGATCGCCGTGGTCAACGCCGGCTGCTACCGGCAGCTCCAGCAGGGCATCAAGCGCCGCAAGCTGAGGACGCGGGTGGTCCACCTCGCCGAGTTGCTGGCCGCCGAGAGTGACGCTGCTCCGCACGAGTCCTCAAATGACCGCGTCGAGATCGCTCCGGCGATGCTCGCGAAGGAGGTGCACGGCGGCCTCGAGAAGGCACCGAAGGTACCAGCGCATCCGCGCTGACCCGTTGGGAAATCGCTCCCACACAGTCGTCTCGCGAGGGCGGGGCGGAGAGGAAGAGCAATGTACAAGCAAGTCCTCGATCCAGTTTCCCATTCACTGGGACTCACCTCGATTTTCGCCGTCTTGCCGCTGCTGTCGTTGTTCGTGCTGCTGGGCGGCGTTGCGCATGAAGGCCCAGTGGGCCTCGCTGATCTCCCTGGGCGTGGCGGGGGCGGTGGCGATTGCGATCTACGGGATGCCGTTCGGGCAGACAATCGACGCCGGCGCCGAGGGTGCGGCGTTTGGACTGTTCCCGATCATGTGGATCGTCATCAACGCGTTGTGGATCTTCCACATGACGGAGAAGACCGGAGACTTCGCGGTCTTGCGGCGGGTGTTCAGCTCGGTATCGAACGATCAGCGCGTCCAGGTGGTCATCATCGCCTTCTGCTTTGGTGCCCTGCTCGAGGCGCTCGCCGGCTTCGGCACGCCGATCGCGATCTGCTCGGTGATGCTGGTGGGCGTGGGCTTCAAGCCGATGAAGGCGGTGGCCCTGGCCCTGGTGGCCGACACTGCCCCCGTCGCCTTCGGCGGGATCGCCATCCCGATCACCACGCTGGCCCAGGTCACGGGACTGTCCAAGCACGACCTGAGCCAGATGATCGGACGCCAGATGACCCCCCTGGCGTTGCTGGTGCCGTTCGTCCTCGTGTACATGGTTGACGGCCGCCGCGGTCTGCGCGACAGCTGGCCCGCGGCACTGGTGGCCGGCGGGGTGTTCGCCGTCGTTCAGTTCGCCACCTCCAACTTCATCTCCCCTGAGCTCACGAATATCTTTGCCTCGCTCGCCTCGGCCGCCGCACTGGTCGCGCTGCTGCGCGCGTGGGCGCCCCGTGCCCACGAGGACAGCACCGTGCGCGTGGCGCGGCCCGTGCGCCCGGCCATCGCCGGCGCCGCCGCAGGCCGACGCCGCGCTCGAGCGGCGTCTGGCCGCCGACGAAGGACGGCCGCTCAGCACTCGCGCGATGCTCCGCGCCTTCGTGCCGTACATGATCATCATCGTGGTGCTCGGCGTGTGCAGCCTTCACGCCGTCGCGCTGCAGCTGGACAAGGCGACCAACCTCGTCGCCTGGCCGGGCCTGCACGTGCTCAACGCCAAGGGCAAGCCGCCATCGAGCGAGATCTTCAAGCTCAACTGGCTCACCGCCGCAGGCAACCAGCTGTTCCTGTGCGCGCTGCTGACAGCCGCCGCCCTCGGCGTCGCCCCCCGGCGGGCGCGGCCATCTTCGCCAGCACGGTCAAGCAGCTGCGCTGGGCGATCCTTACCGTCTGCTCCGTGCTCGCGCTCGCCTACGTGATGAACCTTTCCGGGCAGACGATCACGCTGGGTCTGTGGATCGCGGGAGCCGGCGCGGCCTTCGCCTTCCTGTCGCCGATCGTCGGCTGGTTCGGCACGGCCGTCACGGGCTCGGACACCTCGGCGAACTCGCTGTTCGGGGCCCTTCAGGTGGCCGCTGCCCACCAGTCGCATCTCTCACCGACGCTGCTGGCCGCCGCCAACAGCTCGGGAGGCGTGATGGGCAAGATGATCTCGCCCCAGAACCTGGCCATCGGAGCGGCGGCGGTCGGACTGACCGGCAAAGAGGGCGACATCTTCCGCAAGGTCATCGGCTGGAGCATCTTCTTCGTCCTGATCATGGCCGTGTTCGTCTGGCTGCAATCCACGAGCGTGCTGTCCTGGATGGTGCCTTAGCTCGCGAGTCGGTCGAATCGAGGGCCCGGCGGCGTGGCTGTCCTCGGATCCACGTAGCCGGTCGATCCTGCGTCCTCGCGAGCATACGTGCCGCGACCTGCAATAGTCCGCGCAGGGTCAATCGAGAGAGGAGCATGAAATGTCTGGGAGCGTCTATCGCGTAACCGAGTTGGTCGGCGTCAGGACGAATCGTGGGAGGCAGCCGCCCGCAACGCGGTCGAGACCGCCTCGAAGACCGTGCGGGACCTGCGAATTGGCGAGGCTCACCGCTTCGACGTCACGATCCAGGACGGCAAGGTGACGGGCTACCGGGTGCGTATGAACGTGTCGTTCAAGTACGAATCTGGCGACTGAACTCGACTGGCTCTGCTCGGGGGCCGGTGCGGAGGATCTAGGGCTTGTAGTCGGCAGCGGATCGGCGTAGGCTCGCAGGACTCGAGGTCTGGCGACGCGCCTAAGGCGGGCCGGCGTGGCATCGAGACAAACAGCAGACCGCGCTCACGGCGGCCGATCGGTGGCAAGTGGGGGCTGTTGCAGAAATGGCAACGCCGTCCAACTCGCGAGGTCGCCTTGCTCAGAGCATCTTCCGCACGAATCCGCCGTCCGAGCCTGCCGATCCGCGGTGCCCGGGAGATGACCGCGCTCCGACCGGATATCGCGTCGCTGCCGGATTTGCTGCATGGGCGCTCGCGCTCGGGCCCGGTCCGCGAGCGCCGCCCGGTGTACGTCGATCTGCTCCCGCCGTGCAATGCAGGCTGCCCGGCGGGGGAGAACATCCAGGCGTGGCTTGCCCACATGCAGGCGGACGAGCCCGAGCTGGCGTGGCGCGCGCTGGTGGCCGACAATCCGTTTGCCGCGATCCACGGGCGCGTGTGTTATCACCCGTGCGAGAGCGTCTGCAACCGCGCCAACCTCGACAGTGCGGTCTCGATTCACTCGGTCGAGCGGTACCTGGGCGACCTGGCGCTCGAGCGGGGGTGGCTGTTCGATCCGCCGCCGGTGACGAGCGGCAAGCGGGTGCTGGTGATCGGCGCGGGCCCGAGTGGGCTCTCGGCTGCCTACCACCTGGCGAGGCTCGGCCACGAGGTCGAGATCCGCGACGCCGGCGCCGAGCCGGGCGGAATGATGCGCTATGGCCTTCCGGCTTACCGGATGCCCCGCGACGTGCTCAGCGGAGAGATCGAGCGGATCGCGGCGCTCGGCGTGCGTTTCACCAACAACCACCTGGTCGTGGATCTTGACGCGGAGCGCCGCGAAGGCGGCTTTGACGCCGTGTTCGTCGCGGTCGGCGCGCATTTGTCAAAGCGGGTGGAGATTCCCGCCATGGATGCGGGGCCGATCGTGGATGCGGTGTCGTTCCTGCGCGGGGTTGCGTCGGGCGAGCGACCGGAGATCGGGCGTCGCGTCGCGATCTACGGCGGCGGCAACACGGCGATGGACGCCGCGCGGACGGCGCGCCGGTTGGGCGCGGAAGAGACGCTGATCGTCTACCGCCGCACGCGCGAGCAGATGCCGGCGCACGAGGAGGAGGCGCGGGACGCCGAGCGGGAGGGCGTGCGGATCAACTGGCTGCGGACGATCAAGAATTTTGAGGGCCCCGACCTGAACGTCGAGGTGATGGAGCTCGACGATTCCGGGTTCCCGCAGCCGACCGGACGGTTCGAAACGCTCGCTGCTGACAGCGTGATCCTGGCGCTCGGTCAGGAGACCGATACCGCTTTCCTTCGCGCGGTGCCGGGGGTGGAGTTCGACCGCGACGGCACCGTGCAGGTCTCGACCGCCATGATGACGGGGTGCCCGGGCGTGTTCGCCGGCGGGGACATGGTGCCGAGCGAGCGCACGGTGACGGTCGGGGTGGGGCACGGGAAGCGGGCTGCCCGGGAGATCGACGCGTGGCTGCGGGGCGCGGACGGACGGGCGGCCCCCGAAGCACCCGAAGGCGACGTTCGAGATGCTCAACCTGTGGTACTTCGGCGATGCCGCCCGCCGTCAGCAGCCCGAGCTCGAGCTGTCCCAGCGAGTCGCCGATTTCGAGGAGGTGGTCGGCGGCCTCTCGCCCCAGCAGGCGACGTTCGAGGCGCACCGGTGCTTGTCGTGCGGGAACTGCTGTGAGTGCGATGGCTGTCTCGGGGCGTGCCCGGAGGATGCGGTGATCAAGCTCGGCAAGGGATACCGCTACGAGTTCAACTACGACCGCTGCACGGGCTGCGGGGCGTGCTACGAGCAGTGCCCGGTGCACTCGATCGAGATGATTCCGGAGAGCGCGCCGACACCCCCGGAGGCGTTCATAGCGCGGCCGGATGCGATAGCGGAGCCGAGCTGATGCGCGCCACCGTCGACGGCAACGGTGCGGCGGCGTCGGTCGCCTACCGGTGCAACGAGGTTTGCTGCATCTATCCGATCACGCCGTCCTCGCCGATGGCCGAGCAGGCGGACGAATGGTCGAGCCATGGGCAGGCCAACGTGTGGGGCACCGTGCCGTCGGTGATGGAGATGCAGAGCGAGGCGGGGGCGGCGGGTGCGCTGCACGGCGCGCTTGCAGGGTGGCGCGCTGGCGACGACGTTCACCTCCTCCCAGGGCCTGCTCTTGATGATCCCGAACATGTACAAGATCGCCGGCGAGCTGACCTCGATGGTGCTGCACGTGGCCGCGCGCTCGCTGGCCGCGCAGGGGCTGTCGATCTTCGGCGATCACTCCGACGTGATGGCGGTGCGCCAGACCGGTTTTGCGCTGCTTTCCTCGGCCTCGGTGCAGGAGGCCCACGATCTCGCGCTGGTGGCGCAGGCGGCCACGCTGAGGACCCGGGTGCCGTTCGTGCACTTCTTCGACGGGTTTCGCACCTCGCACGAGCTGAACACGATCGAGCTGCTGTCCGACGATGACGTGCGGGCGATGGTTCCGGAGGAGCTGGTCCGCGCGCATCGCGGACGGGGGCTGACCCCGGAGCGGCCGTTCATCCGCGGCACCGCGCAGAATCCCGATGTCTACTTCCAGGCCCGCGAGACGGTCAACCCGTTCTATGCCCGGGTCCCCGAGGTGGTGCAGGACACGATGGACAAGCTCGGCGAGCGCACGGGCCGCGAGTACGGGCTGGTCGACTACAGCGGGCATCCCGAGGCCGAGCGCGTGGTCGTGGTGATGGGATCGGGTGGGGAGACCGTGCGGGAGACCGTGGCTTTCCTGCAGGCGCAGGGTGAGCGAGTCGGCGTGGCGCAGCTCAGGCTGTACCGGCCGTTCCCAGCTCGGGCGCTGGCGGAGGCGCTGCCGGCGAGCGTCCGGCGCGTCGCGGTGCTCGACCGGACCAAGGAGCCCGGTTCGTTCGGCGAGCCGCTGTTCCTCGACGTGCTCGCGGCACTCACCGAGTCACACGCAGACGGAGAGCGCGGACTGATGCCGAGCGTGATCGGCGGCCGCTATGGCCTGTCTTCGAAGGAATTCACTCCCGGCATGGTCACCGCCGTGTTCGAGGAGCTAGGGCGCGAACGGCCGAAGCGGCGGTTCACGGTCGGGATCAACGACGACGTCTCGAGCACGAGCCTGTCCTACGACCCGTCGCTTGACATCGAGCCTGCGGAGACCGTGCGCGCGGTGTTCTTCGGCCTGGGTTCGGACGGGACGGTCGGCGCGAACAAGAACACGATCAAGATCCTTGGCTCCGAGGAGAGCCTGAACGCCCAGGGCTACTTCGTCTATGACTCCAAGAAGTCAGGCTCGCAGACGGTCTCGCACCTGCGCTTCGGGTCCGAACCGATTCGCGCGCCCTATCTCATCTCGCAGGCAAGCTTCGTCGGCTGCCACCACTTCGGGTTGCTCGAGCGCGCCGAGGTGCTCGATCGGGCGGCGCCGGGAGCGACGCTCCTGCTCAACTGCCGACAGCCGCCGGACCGGGTCTGGGACGCGCTCGCGCGTCCGGTTCAGGAGCAGATCCTCGCCAAGCAGATCAAGCTCTACGTGATCGACGCGGGGCAGATCGCACGCGATGCGGGCCTTGCCGGGCGGACCAACACGGTGCTTCAGACGTGCTTCTTCGCGATCTCGGGCGTGCTCGAGCGCGAGGAGGCGATCGAGCGGATCAAGACGTCGATCGCCAAGACCTACGGCAAGCGCGGCGCCGAGGTCGTAGAGCGCAACCAGACGGCGGTCGACCGCTCGCTGGAGCACCTTCACCGCGTCGAGTTGCCCGAGCAGGTGACGTCCGAGCGCGAGCCGGCGCCGATGGTTCCCGCGCACGCACCGGAGTTCGTGCGGACCGTGACCGCCGCGATGATGGCCGGCCGCGGCGATGAGCTGCCGGTCAGTGCGCTGCCGGTGGACGGCACGTACCCGAGCGGCACGACGCAGTATGAGAAGCGCAACATCTCCGAAATCGTGGCGGCCTGGGACTCCGAGCTGTGCATCCAGTGCGGCAACTGCAGCTTCGTCTGCCCGCACAGCGTGATCCGCTCCCGCCAGTACGAGCAATCCCGGTTGAACGGTGCGCCGGACGGCTTCCGGTCGGCTCCGCTCAACGCTCCCGGGCTTCCGGACACGCGGTACACGCTGCAGGTGTACGTCGAGGACTGCACCGGGTGCGGGCTGTGTGTCGAGGCCTGTCCGGTCTCGGCGCCAGGAGACGCGGCGCGCAAGGCGATCAACCTCGAGGCGATCGAGCCACTGATGCCCGCCGAGCGCGAAAAGATCGCGTTCTTCGAGCGGCTGCCGCGCAACGACCGCACGCGGGTCGACTTCGGCACGGTGCGCGGCACGCAGTTCCTGGAGCCGCTGTTCGAGTTCTCCGGTGCGTGCGTCGGGTGCGGGGAGACGCCATACCTGAAGCTCGTCTCGCAGCTGTTCGGCGACCGGCTGACAATCGCCAACGCGACCGGGTGCTCGTCGATCTACGGCGGGAACCTGCCCACGACGCCATGGACCGTCGACGGCGACGGGCACGGCCCGGCATGGTCGAACTCGCTGTTCGAGGACAACGCCGAGTTCGGCCTCGGCCTGCGACTCGCGGTCGACAGCCACACCGAGCTGGCCCGCCGGCGCCTCGGCGAGCTGCGTGAGCTGATCGGCGGGGAGCTGGTGGACGAGATCCTCGAGGCGCCGCAGCTGCGGGAGTCCGAGCTCCGCGCCCAGCGCGGACGGGTGGTCGAGCTGGAGCGGCGGCTCGACGAGTGCGACGAAGCGGTAGTCGCCGACCTGCGCAGCGTTGTCGATCACCTGATCCGGCGTAGCGTGTGGATCGTCGGCGGCGACGGCTGGGCGTACGACATCGGGTCGGGCGGCCTGGATCACGTGCTGGCCAGCGGGCACAACGTCAACGTGCTCGTGCTCGACACCGAGATGTACTCCAACACGGGCGGGCAGATGTCCAAGGCGACGCCGCTCGGCGCGGTGGCGAAGTTCGCGTCCGCCGGCAAGACGATGTCCACCAAGGACCTCGCGCTCCAGGCGATCTCATATGCCAACGTGTACGTGGCCCGGGTGGCGATGGGCGCCGACCCCCAGCAGACACTGACCGCATTCCGCGAGGCGGAGGCCTACGACGGGCCTTCGCTGCTGATCGCCTACAGCCACTGCATCGGGCAGGGGATCGACATGCGACACGGGCTCGACCAGCAGTACAAGGCCGTCGCGAGCGGCCATTGGCCGTTGATCCGCTATGACCCGCTGGTGCGCGCGGGAGGCGGCAACCCGTTCCTACTGGACTCGCCCAGGCCGCGCCTGGAGCTGAGCGACTACCGAAAGGGAGAGCTGCGCTTCCGGGCGCTGGCCAAGTCCAACCCTGCCGAGGCAGAGCGCCTGGGGGGCCTCGCGCAGCAGACGGTCGACCAGCGCTGGCAGATCTACGAGGAGATGGCGACCCGCAGCGCCGCGGATTTCCCGGCCGACGCCAGGAGGAATCACCACTGATGGAGCTTTCGACCAACTACATGGGCCTCGAGCTTGCGCAACCCGCTCGTGGCGTCCGCCTCGCCGCTGTCCCACACCGTCGACGGCGTCCGGCGGCTCGCGGACGCCGGAGTCGGCGCGGTCGTTCTGCACTCGCTGTTCGAGGAGCATCTGCGGGAGGAGGCCGAGCTGGACGCCCGGATGGCTGACGCCGGCAGCGAGAGCTTCGCCGAATCGCTGTCCTATTTCCCGGATGTGGCCGAGGAGGACTATGGCCCGCGCCGCCATCTGAGCCTGGTGGAGCGCGCCGCCGCGACGGTCGACATCCCCGTGATCGCCAGTCTCAACGGCGTCACGCCGGAAGGCTGGACCGAGTACGCGCGCGCGATGCAGGACGCCGGCGCCGCTGCGATCGAGCTGAACATCTACTACGTGCCCGGCGACCCGACCACGCCCGGCCGCGAGGTCGAGCAGCGCTACGTCGATGTCCTCGAGCGCGTCAAGGACGCAGTTAGCGTGCCGGTCGCGGTCAAGCTCGGCCCTTACTTCAGCTCGACCGGCGAAATGGCCCTGCGGCTGGACGCGGCGGGCGCCGACGGACTCGTGCTCTTCAACCGCTTCTTGCAGCCCGATATCGACACGGAGACGCTCGCGGTGGTGCCCGGCCTCGCGCTTTCGCGCCCGGTCGACGCGCTGCTGCCGCGGACGTGGATCGCACTGCTACGCGGAAGGGTGCGCTGTGCGCTCGCCGCCACGACGGGGGTCGAAGACCCCGCCGACGTCGCCAAGTACCTGCTTGCGGGAGCTGATGTGGTCATGACCGCGTCGGCGCTGCTGCGCCACGGACCCGAGCACGCGACCGTGCTGCTCGACGGGTTGTCCGCGTGGATGGCGCGCAAGGGATTCAACGCGCTCGACGAGCTGCGCGGCATGCTGTCGGTGGCGCCCGGCACGGAAGCGGCGGGATACGAGCGCGCCGCGTATGTCACCGAGCTGAGGGCCGCCAACATCCGTGCCTACAACCCCTGGTGAGGCTCTTGCGGGTCGCGCTGTTCATCACCTGCTTCAACGACACGCTGTTCCCGCAGACCGGGCGTGCGGTGGTGACGCTGCTCGAGCGGCTGGGTTGCGAGGTTGATTTCCCGCGGGCACAGACCTGTTGCGGTCAGATGCACACCAACACTGGTTATCGGGAGCGGGGGCTGACGCTGGCGCGGCGGTTCGAGCGGGTGTTCGCGGACGCCGATGTGGTCGTTTCCCCGTCGGCGTCGTGCGTGGCCTATTTGCGCGAGAACGGCATGGGGCTCGACGGGCGGCTGGCCGAGCTGACCGAGTTCCTGGTTGACCGGCTGGGGGTGGAGGATGTCGGCGCCACGTTTCCGCACAAGGTAACGCTGCACCCGACCTGTCACTCGGTGCGGCTGATGGGGATCGGGGACCGCCCGCGGCGGCTGCTGGAGCACGTGCGAGG
Source organism: uncultured Solirubrobacterales bacterium (assembly GCA_963723675.1). Lineage (GTDB taxonomy): Bacteria > Actinomycetota > Thermoleophilia > Solirubrobacterales > Solirubrobacteraceae > Palsa-465. Next base: position 49,833 of record CAVRRW010000010.1, read on the forward strand.
GATCGATCTGATCGAGCTGGATGACGCGGCTGAGTGCTGCGGCTTCGGGGGGACGTTCGCGGTGAAGAACGCTGACACCTCGATGGCGATGCTGTCCGACAAGCTGCGCGATGTGCTGAACAGCGGGGCGGAGGTGTGCACGGCAGCCGACAACTCATGTTTGCTGCACATCGGCGGGGCGCTCAGGCGTCAGCGCGCCGGGGTGCGTGTCATGCATCTGGCCGAGATCCTGGCGGCGACGTGAGCAAGACCGGCTTTCCCGCTGCCGCGCGCAGGGAGCTCGCCGACACGCAGATGCGCCGCAACGTGGGTAAGGCGACGAGCACGATCCGCGCAAGGCGGGCCGCGAGGGTGGCGGAGGTGCCCGATTGGGAGGGGTTGCGGGACGCCGGCGCGGCGATCAAGGCTCGTGCGATGGCGACGCTGCCCGAGCAGCTGGAGCGGCTGGAGACGTCGGTCACGCGCGCTGGCGGGCAGGTGCATTGGGCGCGTGACGCCAGCGAGTGCAACTCAATCGTGGGTGAGATCGTCGCTGGGCACGGCGCACGCGAGGTGATCAAGGTCAAGTCGCTCGCGACGGACGAGATCGGTCTGAACGACGCGTTGGCCGAGCAGGGCATCGAGGCGATCGAGACCGACCTGGCGGAGTTGATCAACCAACTCGGTCATGACACTTCCTCGCACATTCTCGTGCCGGCTATCCACCGCAACCGGGCGGAGATCAAGCTGCTGTTCGAGCGGACGATCGCGCGCGGTCAGGATCTCGGTTGGGACATCACGGCGATCGCGGAGTCGGCGCGCCGCCATCTGCGCGAGAAGTTCCTGTCGGTGCCGGTCGCGACCTCGGGAGCGAACTTCGCCGTCGCCGAGACCGGCACCATCGGCGTCGTGGAGTCGGAGGGCAACGGGCGGATGTGCCTCACGCTCCCGCGGGTGTTGATCACGGTGATGGGGATCGAGAAGGTGCTGCCGGAGTGGCGCGACCTGGAGGTGTTCGTGCAGTTGCTGCCGCGCTCGGCCACCGGCGAGCGGATGAACCCGTACACGTCGTTGTGGACCGGTGTCCACGCCGGTGACGGGCCGCAGGAGTTCCACCTCGTCCTGCTCGACAACGGACGTACCGACGTGCTCGCCGACGAGGTGGGCCGCCAGGCGCTCCATTGCATTCGCTGCTCGGCGTGCCTGAACTCGTGTCCGGTCTACTCGCGCGTCGGTGGACACGCCTACGAGTCGGTGTATCCCGGCCCGATCGGGGCGATCCTGACGCCGCAGCTGCGCGGCTTGGAGAACGCGCCGACGCTGCCTTGGGCGTCGTCGTTGTGCGGCGCCTGCTACGAGGTCTGCCCGGTCAAGATCGACATCCCGTCGGTGCTTCTTCACCTGCGCGGGCGCGTCGTGCGCGACTACAAGAGCCGGCGCTCACCGGAGGCGTTGGGGATGGAGGCGGTGGGTCGCGTGTTCGGCTCCCAGGGACTGTACGAGCGGGCTCAGAAGCTCGCGCGGCTGGGCCGTGGGCCGATCGTGACGGCTGCGCTCCCTGGCTGGTCGGCGATGCGTGGGCTCCCGGAGGTGCCCGAGCAGACGTTCCGGGAGTGGTGGCGCGCGCGCCCGCCCCGGTCCGCAGGCGGCGACGGGCCGGCGCCGTGAGCGGCGGCCGCGAAGCCGTGCTGGCGCGGGTCCGCGCCGCTCTGGGACCGGCGGTCGAGATCCCGGAGGTCCCGCGCGCCTACCGCCAAGCGGGCGCACTGGGCGCCGGCGGCGACTGCGTCGCGGTGGACCTCTTCTGCGCGCGCGTCGCGGACTATCGAGCGACCGTGAGACGAGTGCGCGGCGATGAGCTGCCGGGCGCGCTGATGGCCGCGTGCGAACAGCGCGAGGCCCGCCGCATCGCGGTGCCTGCGCAGGCCCCGCCGTGGACGGTCGAGGGCATCGAGTTGGTGCGGGACGACCCCCCGCTCTCGGCTCGCCAGCTCGACGAGCTGGACGGCGTGCTGTCGGGATGCGCGCTCGCGATCGCCGAAACGGGCACGATCGTGCTCGACGGGATGGGTGCCTCCGGGCGCCGGGCACTCACGCTCGTTCCCGACTACCACCTGTGCGTCGTCAGATCGGAAGACGTCGTCCCGTCGGTGCCCGACGCTGTGGCCGCGCTGGCCAGAGTCATTGCGGAGGGCCGGCCGATCACCACTATCTCGGGCCCGTCGGCCACCGTGGACATCGAGCTCGTCCGCGTCGAGGGCGTTCACGGCCCCCGTACGCTCGACGTGTTCGTCGTCGACTCCACGTGAGTAGTTGGGGCGCCGAGGAGGTGACCCCGAGCAGGTCAAGGAAAACGGGGTTAAACCTCGAACGACGACGCACTCAAAGTGATAGGGTTTGACTTGGAATTGTCTGGTAGTCGAAGGCGGTTCTAGCTGAGATCTCCGGCCCACCTCCATGGTGGGGTGGGTGGTCGGTGTTTGCAGTAGAAGGCTGACCTCATCTCGTTTCCTTGGGCCTCGTGTCTCACGGGCGAGGATCTGCGGATTCCCCAGCCGCAGCACCGATGACGGAGGTACAGCCATGCCCGCTGACGCCGGCTACAAAGAAGCTCGAGCGATCTCGGAGGCGGCTCGGGAGAAGGACTGGAAGCTGCCCAGCTTTGGGAAGGGGCTCTACCTCGGGCATTTCCAGCCCGAGCTGATCTCCCCCCAGCCGGATCATGCCGCTCGACGCTGTAGAGAAGGGCGAACGGTTCCTGGCGGTCCTCCGCGCGTTTCTGGAGGACAAGGTCGATCCGCAGGCAATCGAGTCCGAGGGACGGATCCCCGACGAGGTGATCGACGGATTCAAGGCGATTGGCGCCCTGGGCATGAAGGTGCCCGAGGAGTACGGCGGCCTCGGGCTCTCGCAGGTCTATTACAACCGCGCGATGATGCTGATTGGGACATGTCATTCCAGCGTGTCGACGCTGCTGTCGGCGCACCAGTCGATCGGGTTGGCGCAGCCGCTGCTGCTGTTCGGCTCGGAGGAGCAGAAGCGCGAGTGGCTGCCGAAGGTAAGCACTTCGCAGCTGTCCGCCTTCGCGCTGACCGAGCCCGGCGTGGGCTCCGACCCCGCCAGGGTGACGACCACCGCGACGCCCACGGAGGATGGCGCGGGCTACCTCCTCAACGGCCGCAAGCTGTGGACGACCAACGGGACCGTGGCCGACGTCCTCGTCGTGATGGCCAAGGTGCCCCGGAGCGAGGGTCACAAGGGTGGCATCACCGCCTTCATCGTCCCGAGTGACACCGATGGCGTGGTCGTCGAGGCGCGCTGCGAGTTCATGGGGCTGCGCGGGATCGAGAACTCCCAGACCCGGTACACCGACGTCTTCGTGCCGGCCGAGAACGTGATCGGCCGCGAGGGCTTGGGGCTCAAGATCGCGCTGGCCACGCTCAATACCGGCCGCTTGGCATGCCGGCCATCTGTGCCGGCGTCTGCAAATGGGCGACGAAGATCGCCCGAGAGTTCGCCAGCCAGCGCGTCCAGTGGGGCAAGCCGATTGGTGAGCACGACGAGCCCGCGCAGCGCATCGCGTTCATCGCCGCGACCGCCTACGGCCTCGAGGCCATGCTCGACGTGGCCAGCCGACTGGCGGACGAGAAGCGAAACGACGTGCGCATCGAGGCGGCCATCGCCAAGCTCTACGGCTCCGAGATGGGATGGCGCGTGATCGACGAGCTCATGCAGGTCTGCGGCGGCCGCGGCTACGAGACCGCCGCGTCCCTGCAGGCCCGCGGCCTGCGCGGCGTGCCGGTCGAGCAGGTCCTGCGCGACATGCGCGTCAACCGGATCTTCGAGGGCTCGACGGAGATCATGCATCTGATCATCGCCCGCGAGGCGATGGACCAGCACCTACACGTGGCCGGGGACCTGATGGAGCCCGACCTCCCGCTCGACCGCAAGGCGAAGGCGCTCGGCAAGGCGGGTGCGTTCTACGCCACCTGGTACCCCAAGCTCGCCGTCGGCCGCGGACAGGCGCCCCAGTCATATGCCAGCTTCGGCGAGCTGGCCGGGCAGATGCGGTTCGTCGAGCGCGCCAGCCGCAAGCTCGCCCGCTCGACGTTCTACGCCATGGCGCGCTGGCAGGCCGGCACCGAGGACCACGGAGCCTTCCTGGGACGGATCGTGGACATCGGAGCCGAGCTGTTCGCCATCTCCGCGACCGTGGTCTACACCCAGACGGCGCTGCGGGAGCATCCCGAGCGGGCGGCCGAGACGCAGGAGCTCGCCGAGGCCTTCTGCAACCAGGCGCAGCATCGCACCGAGCGGCTGTTCCACGAGCTGTGGGACAACGCCGACGCGCCCAACCACCGCCTGGCGCTGGACGTCCTCAAGGGTCGGCACACCTGGCTCGAGGAGGGCATCATCGACCCATCCGCCGGCGACGGCCCGATGGTCCCGTCGGCCGAGACAGACCTGGGGATTCCGATCCCCATTGCCGCCGCGACGACGAACGGGGCTGTCTCATGAGCCTCCTCCAAGAGACCCCGCTGACGATCAACGGCATCGAGGAGCTGAAGGCCCACGCGGGCGAGGACTTGGGGGTGAGCAGCTGGCACGATGTCACTCAGGCCGACGTCGACGCGTTCGCCGACGTGACTGGTGACCGCCAGTGGATCCACGTCGATCCCGACCGCGCGCGCGAGACGCCATTCGGCGGGACCATTGCCCACGGCTACTACACCCTGTCGCTGGGTCCCCGCTTCCTCGAGGAGCTGCTGCGCGTGGAAGGCATGGGCTTCATGCTGAACTACGGTCTCAACAAGCTGCGCTTCCCGGCGGCGCTGCCGGTTGGCGATCGCGTCCGCATGCACCTCCGCCTCGGCGCGGTCGAGGACGTGTCGGGAGGGGTCATGGTGACCTCCGAGCTGACCTTCGAGCGCGAGGGTGGCGATAAGCCCGTCTGCGTGGCGGAGACGCTGATGTTGGCCCTCCCGGCCTGAGGCCTCTGGGTGGCATGTGACCGTCGCTTCGGCGCCCGAGCCCCAGCCGCTGGTCAGGGACGTTCTGCTGCGCGATGGGTCGACGCTGCGGTTGCAGGCCCCAACACCGGTGGACCTCGACGACATCAAGGCGTTCTACGACGGCCTTTCGCCGGAGAGCCGCTACCTCCGCTTCCACGGCTTTGGCCGCACCGACATCATCGCGCGCGCGGAGGCGGAGGCCACCGGCGTTGATCGCCTGGCGCTGATCAGCCGGCACGACGGTCGACGTGGTGGCCGTCGCCAGCTATGTCGGGTTGCGCGAGCCCGGCGTCGCCGAGGTCGCGTTTGCAGTCGCGGATGATGATCAGCGCCGTGGTATCGGGATGCGGATGCTCGAGCAGCTCGCGGAGATTGCTGCGGACCGCGGGATCCACCGCTTCGATGCGGAGGTGATGGCCAACAACGAGCCGATGCTGGGGGTGTTCGAGCACGCCGGCTTCGCCGTGCGGCGACGGGGTTCGTCTGGCGAGCTGACGGTCTCCCTCGATATAACGCCGACCGAGGCCGTGCTGGAGCGGATCGGCGAGCGCGATCATTTCGCGGCGATCGCGTCGTTGCGAGCGGTCCTCGCGCCCTCGTCGGTCGCCGTCGTCGGCGCTGCGGCCACGCCGGGCAACGTCGGCGGCGCGGTCCTGGCGAACATCATCGCCGGCGGCTTCAAGGGTGTGGTCACACCGGTCAATCGCGCGGGGGGTGTGGT
>CAVRRW010000011.1:0-274322 GCA_963723675.1 uncultured Solirubrobacterales bacterium
TCTTCGCCGACCCGCAGGTCCAGCATCTCCGGCCTGGCTGCCGCCGTGGAGCATCCCCGCCTCGGGCGGACGGAGCTGGTGTCATCTCCGGTCAATATGTCCGGCCTCCCACGCGCGATCCGCACGCCGACGCCGGAGCGCGGCGAGCACACGGCGGAGGTCCTCCGCAGCCTCGGCTACGACGAGGCGGAGATCGCGGAGATGCGGAGCAAAGGGGCGATCTGAGCCGGCCCGGGCGGCACGCGCGCCTTTTTCGTTGTCCGCGCGTTGTCGCCTGGCCAGAGTGGATCTTCGCCCAATGCCGACGCCGCCCGTCACCGTTTCGCGCCTCCAGAACAGGATTAGCCCGCCTGACGCGCCGGGGCTCGGCGGATTGCTGGGCCTGGCCGTTGGCGTGGTGATCATCGCCGCGCTCTATGTCGCCCGGGAAGTCCTGATCCCGCTGACGCTTTCCGTGCTGCTCTCCTTCATGCTGGCGCCGGTGGTCGCCAGACTGCGCCGGGTCGGCGTGCCGCGGACGCCGGCGGTGCTCGCCGCCATGCTGGTGGCGGTCAGCTTCGTCGTCGTACTGGGGATCGTAATCGGCAGCCAGGTGGCCCAACTCGCCGGCGACGCGCCACGCTACGCCGCGACCGTCGAGGAGAAAATCTCCACGGTGCGCAACTTCGCCGAAGGCCAGGTCACGGCCCTGACCAACCGGCTCGGCCATGTCGCCCAGGCGCCCGCGCCCCGTCCGGCGCCATCGTCCAGGACCGGCGGGGCTGCGCCCGCGCAGCCGCAGCAACCGATACCGGTGGTGGTGCAGGAGCCTGGGCCGGGGCCGCTGGCGCTGGCCAAGGAAGTGCTGGTGCCGGTGATCTCGCCGTTGGCGACCGCCTTGATCGTCTTCGTGGTGGCGATCTTCATCATGCTGCAGCAAGAGGACGTGCGCGACCGGATCATCCGGCTGTTCGGCTCGTCCGACCTCCACCGCACGACGGCCGCGCTCGACGACGCCGGGTCCCGGCTCGGCACCTACTACCTGCGCCTGCTGGCGATCAATACGGGGTTCGGCGTCATCATCGCCGCCGGCCTATGGCTGATCGGCATCCCGAGCCCGATCCTATGGGGGATCGTCGCCGGGCTGCTCCAATTCATTCCGTATATCGGGCCGGTCGCAGGCGCGGCCATGCCGCTGGCCCTGGCGGCGGCCGTCGACCCTGGCTGGACCATGGTGCTCGAGACGCTGGGGCTGTTCTTCGTCGTCGAGCCGGTGATCGGCCAAGCGGTCGAGCCGATGGTCTATGGTCACAGCACCGGGCTCTCGCCGGTCTCGGTGGTGATCGCGGCCATTTTCTGGGGCTGGATCTGGGGCCCGATCGGGCTGCTGTTGTCCATGCCGCTCACCTTGTGCCTGGTCGTGCTGGGCGAACACATCGAACGGCTCGAGTTCCTGGCCGTGCTGCTCGGCGACGAGCCGGCACTGACGCCGGCCGAGAGCCTCTATCAGCGCATGTTGGCCGGCGACGCGGATGAGGCGCTGGACCAGGCGGAGGCGATGCTTAAGGAAAAGCCGCTCTCTGCCTACTACGACGACGTGGCGATTCCCGGCTTGCGGCTAGCGGCGAACAAGTCGCTGCGCGGCGTGCTGACCGGGGATGAGCTGCGCGGCATCCTCGAGGCGATCAGCGGCGTGATCGTCGACTTGGCCGAGGAGCAGGACGGCCAAGTGCCCGACGACCTCAATCCCGAGTGGACCGGCGACTCGGCGGTGCTTTGTGTGTCCGGTCGCGGGCCGCTCGACGAGGCGGTCTGTGCCATGCTGGCCCAAATTCTCGGCAAGCGAGGCCTGCGGGCGCGGGTGGTGGCGCACGAGGCGGTGTCGCGCGGCCACATCGGCGCGCTCGACATGCAGGGCGTGCAGATGGTCTGCGTGTCTTATATCGAGGGCGCCAATAGCCTGACCGCCTTGCGCTACTTGTTGCGTCGCCTGCGGCAGCGTTCGCGCAGCGCCAAGCTGCTGCTCGGCCTGTGGGACGTGGACCGGAGCCTGCTCACGACGACCGCATCCAATCCGCGGTCGGGGCCGACCTCTACGTCAGTTCGCTCCGCGATGCGGTGGACCAGTGCCTCGCCGCCGCCCGCCAGCCTGTGCCGTGCCCGGAGATGGCAGCGTGAACTTTCGGCCACACCTGTTGCAGCTTCGCGCTAGCCGCCGTCGCCGGATCGGCGCAAGCTAAGCACCTTGCGTTCGCCCTAAGGAGGACCCTCATGCGGATCGCCCTCACGACTTTTACGCTGCTGGCGGCTTCGGGCTGGCGGCATGCGCCAACAATCCGAACCGACCGACCGACGTCGGCAGCATGCAGGAGCCGGCGCCGAGGGCGACCGGTAACTACGGGACCGAGGTCCCGCAGGTGCAAAACGGCAGCATGGCGCCGAACACGCCGTTCGGCGGAGCCACGACGCGTGGCCAGAGCGCGCCGGATAACCGCAGCATGGCGCTGCCGTCGCGCGCTCAGGGCAACTCGACCCCCAGCAGCCGCTACTGATCGGAGCGCGGCGCCGGCGACCCGGCGCCGCCTCACTCCGCAGCGGCCAACTCGCTGCGGATCACGTCGAGCGGCAGCAGGCGCCGCCGCGCTCGATGTGCCAGAACGTCCAGCCGTTGCAGCTCGGCGCGTTCTGGAGCCGTGCGCCGACCTGGTGGATCGACCCGCGCACGCTGCCCGCCGTCAGTGACCCATCCGCCGCCACGACGGCGCGCACCCGCCGCTGCTTGTCCATGACCACGGTCCCGACCGGCACCAGCCCCCGCTCCACCAAGCTGCCGAACGGCACCCGCGGCGCGTCTCGTTTGGTCGGCGACCCGGCCGCCCATTTCGCCGGCGCCGGCCGGACCCGCCTGATCCGCCCCCACGCCGCCTCGACATAGGCCGGATGCCGCTCGATCCCGATGAAGTGCCGATGCAGCCGCTTGGCGACGGCCGCCGTCGTCCCGGTGCCGAGGAACGGGTCGAGCACGATGTCGCCCGGTGACGTGCTCGCCAGCAGTATCCGGTGCAGCAGCGCCTCCGGCTTCTGCGTCGGATGCAGCTTCAGCCCGTGCTGGTTACGCAGCCGCTCCGGCCCGGTGCACAGCGGCAGCGTCCAGTCGCTGCGCATCTGCGGTCGTCGTTGAGCGATTTCATCGCCTGGTAATTGAAGCGATACCGGCTGTCCCGCCCGCGGGCCGCCCAGATCAGCGTCTCGTGCGCATTGGTGAACCGCCGGCCGCGGAAGTTCGGCATCGGGTTCGACTGCGCCGATCACGTCGTTCAGGATCCAGAAGCCGAGATCCTGCAGGATCGCGCCGATCCGGAAGATGTTGTGGTAGGCGCCGATCACCCAGATCGTGCCGTCCTTGCGCAGGACCCGTCGGCACTCGGACAGCCACTCCCGGGTGAACGCGTCATAGGCGGCGAAGTCGGTGAACCGGTCCCATTCCTCGTCCACCCCGTCGACCACGCTATCGTCCGGCCGCCGCAGCTCGCCGCGGAGCTGCAGGTTGTAAGGCGGGTCCGCGAACACGCAATGGACCGAGGCCGGCGGCAGCATCTCCATCATTGGGATGCAGTCGCCGAGCAGAACCTGGTCGAGGGGAAGTTCGCGCGTGATGTCCAAGAGAGGCCCTTCGCTCACCACATCGTGGCGATGCGGCCGAGGCCGCGTCAATCCGCGGCTTCGGCCCCGAATGCGAGCTCGGCCTGCCCGAGCAGCCGGACCGTGCCGAACGCGGCCCGGTGGTGGCACGACGGCCCATGGTCACGCAGCGCCGCCCGGTGCAAGGGTGTCGCGTAGCCCACGTTCTCGTGCCAGCCATAGGCCGGGTAGCGCCGCGCCAGCCGCAGCATCGCCCGGTCCCGCGTCACCTTGGCGATGATGGAGGCCGCGGCGATCGACAGCGACGAGCCGTCGCCGCCGATGCAGCACTCCACCGCGCAGGGCAGCCCTGGCGGCGCCCGGTTGCCGTCCACCAGCACCAGCTCCGGCGCCGTCGCCAGGCGCGAGACCGCCCGCCGCATCGCCAGCATGGACGCGTGCAGGATATTGAGCTGCAGGATCTCGGTCACCCAGGCGGCGCCGATCGCGATCTCGGCACAGCGCCGGATCGCGACCGCCGCCTTCTCGCGCTCCGCCGCGGTCAGCTTCTTGGAATCGTCGATCAGCGGCGAGACCCGCCGCGCACCCCGTCGGGGAACACGACCGCGACCGCGACCACCGGGCCGGCGAGCGGGCCGCGCCCGACCTCGTCCACCCCCGCCACGCGCCCGCCATGCGCGCGCTCCCGTCGAAAATGCGGCCGCATAATCAACCGTTAGCACCGGCCGGCCCGAGCTCGGACAGCGCAACTCACGAGCGCCGGTCGTGCCGCTCGATGCGCAGATCCTCGATCACCAGCCGCGAGATCCGCAACTCGCCGACCCGGCCACGGCGCAGCGTCCCCCGCCCGAGCGCGAGCTTCCCCACGGCGAGTTGCCCGATCGCCAGCGCGCCAACGGCAAATGCTCCCACCGCCAGCGCGCCGAGCGCCGTCGCCCCGATCGCGACCGCTCCTCCTGTCCTCAGCACCGGCTGCCTCCCGGCAGGAACCGGAAGAGTCTCCACGCGGTCGCCATCATCGCTCATGCCGTAAGCCTCCAAACTGGTCCGGCTCGGACAATATCAGCACCGGCCGACCAAGGCCCAGTTGACGCCCACTGGGCCGAAATGTTCATGTTCCGTTCATGTCTGCTCGTTCGCCCCACAAACCCGCTTCTCCGCCGCGGTAATTCCTCGCTGAGGACGCGCGGGCCTGTCAGGAGCTGCTCGACGACCTGACCGAGCTGGGGATGACGCTGGCCCGGGAGAGTGCTTACCGCGCCGGCAATCGATCAGCTTCGGGGTCGGAGGTCAGTCGCCAGTCCGAAGCGCTCGACTGGGCGTCCGGCGCCGTCGGCCGCGCCATTCTCCTCTCCAGGCGGTTGGAGGCGCGGTGCGTGCCGGGCGCGAACCGGAAGGGGCGGGCCGCCGCGCGCCAGCGCGTGCTCCGCGCCGTCAAGCAGGCCCTGCCGGCCGCACGCGCCAACCAGAACACGCCGATGAGCGGGTTGGACCTCGACTGCGATCACCTCGGCCGGTCGGATGCCGAGCTCGTTGCCTCGATCTGCAACGACCTCGGCGCGGCCGCGCGCCTGGCCGGCGCCCGGCTCCGTTGCGCCGGGTCCTCTCCCGCCGCGGCGAGTCTCTGCGCCCGCGGCTTCAGCCAGCCGGACCGTCAAATACCCCCCGACGATCTGGACGACGAATTGGGCTGGTGACGTCCGCTTCGGCGCTTCCCGCACTGGTCAACGAGCCGCTTGTGTGACATGGGGCCGGCATGTCCGACGCGCCGCCCGACCGGCTCTCCGCCGATCCCGAAAGCCCGTTCTACGACGCGTCCCTGCTCGAGCGCGGGGTCGGGGTCCGGTTCAAGGGGGTCGAAAAGACCAATGTCCAGGAATATTGCGTGAGTGAGGGCTGGGTCCGCCTCGCCGTGGGCAAGGCGACCGATCGCAAGGGCCGGCCGATGACGGTCAAGCTGCAGGGCCTCGTCGAACCTTATTTCCGCAACTGAAGAAAACGGTATCGCCTCGATCGGAACGATCGTAGCCTCCGCGCCGCACCGGCCACGTAACAAGCCGGGTCACGGGAGGATGGGGATGCGATCGTCCACACGCGCGTTGCTGCTGTCTGCTGCCTTCGGCGTCGTCTCCGCCCCCGGTTTCGCGCAAATTGGCTGGCCCGGCACGCCGCTTCAGATCATCCCTCCCGTCGTGAGCACCCATTACGACGGCACGACCAACGACCTCCTCACCGCCGGGCTCGGCGGCGGCCCCACCGGTTTGCAGAGCGACACCGCACCGAGCGTCAGCAACCCGCCCACGGCCGAAGAGCTGCGCCGCCTCGCAATCTGGACCAACTACCGCGCCCTCGTGGATACGACCACCGGTGGGGGCTACGGCGTGTTCTGGGGCCCTCTCGCCCCGGTCAACGGCGTCACCCCGGGCAACGATGGAAAGATCCCCGGCGACGAGACCCTCGCCTTCGCGCAGCAGCCGGACGGCTCGCGCGTCACGCTGATGCTCCAGGTTCCCGACAGCTTCAACCCGGCCGACGCCTGCATCGTCACCGGGCCGTCCTCCGGCTCGCGCGGCATCTATGGCGCCATCGCCACCTCCGGAGAGTGGGGCCTCAAGCACGGCTGCGCCGTCGCCTACACCGACAAGGGCTCCGGCACCGGGTTCGACGACCTTCAAAACAGCCTGACCGACACGCTCCGCGGCCAGGTCGTCCCGATCCTCGGCGCCGGCGGCGACTACCAGTTCATCGCCCCGCTCTCACCCTCCGACCGCGCCGCCTACGACGCGGCCTATCCCAACCGCTTCGCCTTCAAGCACGCCCACTCGCAGGTCGACCCGGAGAAGGCCTGGGGCCAATACGTGCTGCAGTCGATCCGCTTCGCCTTCGACGTCCTGAACGCCAAATACCCTGGCCGCATCGCGCGCCGGAACACGGTGGTGATCGCCTCCTCCGTCTCCAACGGCGGCGGTGCGTCCGTCCGCGCCGCGGAGCAGGACGTCACCGGCCTGATCGATGGCGTCGCCGTCGGCGAGCCCACCCTCAACCCGATTTACGCCCCGTTCGCCATCCAGCAGGGCAGCCAGCCGCCGTTCTTCGGCCATTCGAAGCCGCTGATCGACTACGTGACCATGCAGAACCTCTACGACGGTTGCGCCATCAACGCGCTGCCGAAGGGGATATTCCTGCTGAACCTCTACGCCACCCAGGACCGCTGCACGGCGCTCCATGCGGCCGGCCTGCTGCAAAGCGCGGACCCGACGACCCAGCCCTTGGAGGCACAGGCGATCCTGAACAATTTCGGGATCTTGCCGGAGCAGAACGCGCTCGAAGGCGCGATGTGGTTCTCATACGTCCCGCAGTCGATCTCCGTCACCTACGCCAACGCGTATGGCCGCTTCAGTGTGAAGGACAACCTCTGCGGCTACAGCTTCGCGGCCACGGACGCGAGCAGATGGTCAGGTGATCCCGCTTCCATCGCCCGCTGAGAACACCCTATTCGGCACCAGCAACGGCATTCCGCCAACCAGCGGCGTGAACCTGGTCAACAACACGGTCGGGAAGGAGATCCGGGTCTCGACGGCGGACCAGTTCCTGCAGGGCGCACTCTGCCTGCGCGAGGTCGCGACGGGGCGCGATCCAGCAACCGGCCGACTGCTTCCCCTTCAGCAGGAACTCCAAACCGCGCGAGTGGCGGTCGGCGTTGCCGAGATCCTCGCGTCAGGTCGTCTGCATGGCACGCCGACCCTGATCGTCACCGGCCGATCCGATGACATCCTCCCGCCGAACTTCGCCTCGCGCGGCTATGTTGGCCGAACGCGCTCGCGGACGGGCGGGGGAGCAAGCTCCGCTACATCGAAGTGACCAACGCGCAGCATCTCGATTTGCTGTTGAGCTTGAGCGCATACGGCTTCCCGCAGAACTACGTGCCGCTCCACCGCTACTTCGTGCAGGCGATGGACCTCATGTACGCCCACCTCCACACCGGAGCCGCGCTCCCGCCCAGTCAGGTCGTTCACACGACTCCTCGCGGGACGACTTTTCCGCCCATCACGGCCGCGAACGTCCCGCCGATCTCGCCCGCACCCGGCGCCGACGCGATCACCTTCGACGGCCGGATCCTACACATACCGGAGTGACAAGCTCCCTCGCCGCTGCTTCTTCTCTGCTCAATTTGAAGCCAATTTGACGTATTTCTCATCAAAGTTTCGTGAGAATTGCGTCTATGAAAAATCACCAGCGGCGAGGTATTCCGGTGCTACCTGCTGAACCGGAGCGGCCGGATTGAGCGGCGGGTGGATTTGCTGGCGGCGACGAGTTTGCCGCGTTGGAGGAGGCCACCTCAATCCTTAATGCGTCGAGCTTCCGATCCGCCGAGCTATGGATACGCGACCGGCTGGTGTCGTCGCTCACCGGCAGGGTTGGTAGCAGCGGAGGGATTTGAACCCCCGACCAAGGGATTATGATTCCCCTGCTCTACCACTGAGCTACGCTGCCATACCGCGGGGCGCCGGTATGCCCGACGCCCCCGATCTAGTCAATGCGCCGGCGCCGGTGGAAGGCGGGCAGATGAAGCCGCCGCCCAGCATGCGCGACCCGCGATACATCACGCAGGCCTGGCCGGGCGCGGCCAGCGCCGGCGTGTCCAGCTCCACCTCGGCGCCCGCCGGCGTCCGACGCACCGTGGCCGCATGCGGCGCCTCGCGCGCGCGCAGCTTGACCTCGCAGCGGAACGTCGTCCGGCTCGTCGGCCAGCCAGTTCACGTCCCGCAGCGCGATCCGCGTCCGCCCGGCGCTGCGCGGCCCGACCGTGACCCGGCGCGTGGCCGGGTCGAGCGCCAGCACCGCCTGCCGTCGACGCCGCTGGCCGCCGCCCAGCCCCTTGCTCTGGCCGACCGTGTAGTGGGCGAGCCCGCGATGCCGGCCGAGCACGGCGCCGTCGCGGTCGACGATGTCGCCCGGCTCGAGCGCCTCCGGCCGCAGCCGGCCACCAGGTCGGCATAGCTGCCGGACGGGACGAAGCAGATGTCCTGGCTGTCCGGCTTGTCCGCGACCGGCAGGCCGAGCCGCGCCGCCTCGGCCCGCACCGCCGCCTTGTCCGGCATGTCGCCGAGCGGGAAGCGGCTGAAGGCGAGCTGGTCGCGCGTGGTCGCGAACAGGAACCAGCTCTGGTCGCGCGCCGCGGTCGCGGGCGCGATGCAGCTCCGGCCCGTCCGCGCCCTCGACCCGGCGCACATAATGCCCGGTCGCCATCGCCTCGGCGCCGAGGTCGCGCGCCAGCCCCAGCAGGTCGGTGAACTTGACGCTCTGGTTGCAGCGCACGCACGGGATCGGCGTCTCGCCCGCCGCGTAGCTGTCGGCGAAATCCTCGATCACGGCGTCGCGGAACCGCGCCTCGGCGTCGATCACGTAGTGCGGGATGCCGAGCCGGTCGGCCACGTCGCGTGCGTCCGCCGATGTCGCGCCGGCGCAGCAGGCGCCCTTGCGGCCCGCCGCGGCGCCATGGTCGTAGAGCTGCAGCGTGACGCCGATCACCTCGTGCCCGGCCTCGGCCAGCAGCCCGGCGACCACGGAACTGTCCACGCCGCCGGACATCGCGGCGACGATGCGCATCTACCCGAGCTGCGCGTTGCGCGTGCTGGCGGGCAGGCGCACGACCAGCCCGTCCAGCGCCGGGGTCATCACGATCTGGCAGCCGAGCCGGCTGGTCTGCTCCAGCCCGAAGGCGAGGTCGAGCATGTCCTCCTCGTCCTCGGTCGGCTTGGCGAGCTTGCCGAACCAGGCGGGATCGACGATCACGTGGCAGGTCGAGCAGGCCAGCGAGCCCTCGCAGGCGCCCTCGATATCCACGCCATGCTTGTGCGCGATCTCGAGCACGGACAGGCCGAGCGGCGCGTCCACCTCGCGCGGCTGCGCCGTTCTTCTCGATGAAGGTCATCTTGGGCATCTAGGCGTCGGCTCCGGCGGTCGTGGCGGACGCGCGCGCGGCTTCGCTCAGCGCATGCGGCGGCGAAATCGACGTCGGCGGCGCTGGTAAAGCGTCCCAGCCCGATGCGCAAGGTGCGCGCCGCCGCGGCCTCGTCGAGCCCGAGCGCGCGCAGCACATAGCTCGGCTCGATCTCGGCCGAACTGCAGGCCGACCCGGTCGAGACGCAGAGCTCCGGCACCGCGCGCATCATGTCGAGCGCCGGGGCCGGGAAGGTGAGGTTGAGGTTGCCGGCGATCCGGTGCTCCCAGGAGCCGTTGATCGTGACCGGCACGCGCAGCCCGTCCAGCAGGCGCTGCCGCAGCGCGGCGATGCGCGCATCCTCGTCCGCCATCTCCGCCCGCGCCAGCCGGCAGGCCTCGCCGAGCCCGACGACCAGCGGCGTCGGCAGCGTGCCGGAGCGCAGCCCGCGCTCCTGGCCGCCGCCGGAGAACAGCGGCGCGAGCCGCACCCGGGGCCGGCGGCGCACGTAGAGCGCGCCGACGCCCTTCGGCCCGTAGAGCTTGTGCCCGCTCAGGCTCAGCAGGTCGATCCCGCCGCGACGTCGAGCGGGATCTTGCCGGCCGCCTGCGCCGCGTCGGTATGGAACAGCGCGCCGGCCTCGCGCGCGATCGCGGCGAGCGCGCGATGTCCTGGATCACGCCGGTCTCGTTGTTGACCGCCATGACGCTGACCAGCAGCGTCGGCGTGGGCAGCGCTCGCGCGAGCCGCGCCGGGTCGAGCCGGCCGTCGGGCTCGACCGGCAGCACCACCGGCTCGAACCCCTCGGCGCGCAGGTCGGGCACGCTCTCGAGCACGCACTTATGCTCGGTCGCGACCGTGACGACCCGGCGCCGCTCCGTCCCCTGGCCGAGCGCGTGCCGCGCGGCGCCCTTGATCGCGATGTTGTTGCTCTCGGTGGCGCCCGAGGTGAGCACGATCTCCCGCGGCTCCGCGCCGATCAGCGCCGCCACCTCGGCCCGCGCCGCCTCGACCGCCTCTTCCGCCTCCTGCCCCATGCGGTGCTCGGCGCTGTGCGGGTTGCCGAACCGCTCGGTGAACCACGGCAGCATCGCCTCGAGCACGCGCGGATCGGTCGGCGTGGTGGCCTGGTTGTCGAGATAGACGGGCCGGTTCGGGCGCATGCGGCGATATGGTTCAGCGGCCGCCTCGGACCAAGGTCAGGGCGGCGGCGCAGGTCGAGCGACCAGTATTGGCCGACGAGATCGTGGCCGAAACTGTGGTGCGCTCTCGGCCACGAGCTGAAACCCGGCCGCCTGGTAAATCCGCCGCGCCGCATGCAGCACGTCGTTGGTCCATAGCTCCAGCCGCCGGTAGTCGAGCGCCCGCGCCGCCGCGATGCACTCCTCGACCAGCCGGCGGCCGATCCCCAGGCCGCGGGCGGCCGCGTCGACATAGAGCAGCCGCAGCTTGGCCACGTCGTCATCGGCGCGGACCAGGAACACGGAGCCGACCACGGTGCCGTCCAGCTCGGCGATCCAGCATCGCTCCCGGTTGCTGGCCGGGCTGCGGAGGAAGGCGGCAACGATCTCGGCCACCAGCGCCTCGAACTCCGCGTTCCACCGGTACTCCTCGGCGTAGAGCGCGGCTTGGCGGGCTACGACCAGCCCCATGTCGCCGGAAGCGGCGCGCGCAGGCGCCAGGCTGGCGGGCCCGCGCGCTCGCCGAGCAGCATCTCGGCCGTCCGCAGCGCAGTGACGAGGCGGGTGCGCTGCGCGGGCCGGAGGCGTGCGAGCAACTCGCCGACCTCGGCGGCCGACTGCGCGTCGAGGTCTTGGAAGGTTCCGCGCCCCGTCTTCGTGAGGGTGATCGCGCTCTGACGCGCGTCTCCCGGCGCGGGACGGCGCTCGATGAGCCCGCCGGTCTCGAAGGCGCGGAGGATCCGGCTGAGATAGCCGGCGTCGAGCCCCAGCTCCTTGCCGAGCCGGGTCGCGCTGGTCGGCCCGCTGCGTCCGAGCTCGAACAGGACGCGGCTCTCTGTGAGGGTGAGCGGGCTGCCGAGCAGGCCCTCATGCAGCAAGCCGATCCGCCGCGTGTAGAACCGGCTGAACTCGCGACCGGCTCGACCGCTGCGGGGACGTTCGACATGCCGCAGCGTCGGCTTAAATGGTTGACTAGTCAAGCACCAACCCGTCTCGTTGGTTAACTCAGTCAAGCAATCAGGCGGCGCGACGGCGGAGTTCCCCGGCCATGCGGCATAAGCCGCGTCAAAGGCGTCGATGTCGGCCTCGGTCGCGGTCCAGGGCAGGCTCGCCCGAATCGCCTCGCCGGCCAGGGCGCCGGCGCCCATCGCATCGAGCACGTGGCTGCGGGTGACCTTGCCGCTGCTGCAGGCCGCGCCGGCCGAGACATGCACCCCAAGAAGGTCGAGCGCGATCACCTGCGCATCGGCCCGCACGCCGGGGAGCGCGAGGCAGGACGTGTTCGGCAGCCGGTCCGGCCCGCCGAGCACCACGGCGCCGCACGCGAGCGCGGCTTGCTCGGCCCGGTCGCGAAGCGGGCCGAGCTCGACCGGCGCCGCGGCGCAGGCGGCGGCGAGCCCGGCGATCGCCGGCAGCGGCGGCGTGCCGCCCCGCCGACCGTGCTCCTGCCCCCCGCCGGCGATCAGCGGCGCGAGGTGCCGGTCCTCCCGGAGCAGCAGCGCGCCGGCCCCCTTCGGCCCCCGAGCTTATGGCCGGAGATCGCCACGCTGTCCGCCCCGAGCGCGCCCAAATCGACCGCGACACGCCCGGCTGCCGCGACCGCGTCGACATGGAGCAGCGCGCCAAACCGGCGGCACAGTGCGGCGGCCGCCCGCACCGGCTGCATCGTCCCGGTCTCGTTGTTGGCCAGCATCAGGCAGAGCAGGGCAGGGGGCGCGTCAGCGAGCAGGCGCTCGAGCGCATCGAGGTCCGCGACCCCAAACCCGTCCACCGGAGGACCAAAGCTGCGGGCGCGGCCGCGCGCACCGCGTCATGCTCGGTGGCGCCGACGATGACTCGGCGCCCGGCGCCGAGTGCCGCGATCGCCAGCGCGTCCGCCTCGGTGCCGCCGGAGGTGAACACCACCGCATCCCGACTGGCGCCGAACCGCGCGGCGACGGAAGCTCGGCTGCCTTCCAGCACCCGGCGGGCTGCACGGCCGGCGGCATGGACGCTGGCCGGGTTGCCGAGCAGGTCCATCGCGGCGATGGCGGCCGCCCGCGCCTCCGGCCGCATCGGCTCGGTGGCATTGGCGTCCAGGTAGGGCAAGCTACTCCGCCGCGGGCGAGCGCTGCCGCTCGGCGACCCGCGCCTCGAGCGCCAGCAGCTCGGCGCGCAGGGTTTCCACCGCGCAGACGATCGGGTCGACCGTGCCGTCGCAGGGTGTGCCATAGGCCACGAAGCTCGGCTGGCGCGTCGGCTTCTTGAGCGGATACCGCTCGACCGGCCGGGCCGGAATGCCGACCACCGTCTCACCCGGTGCGACGGACTGCACGACGACCGCGTTGGCGCCGACTCGAGCCCCGTCGCCCACGGTGATCGCGCCCAGGATCTTCGCCCCGGCGCCGACGATCACGCCGTTGCCGATGGTGGGATGGCGTTTGCCGCGCTGGCTGCTGGTGCCGCCCAGCGTGACCTGGTGATAGAGGTAGACATCGTCGCCCACCTCGGCGGTCTCGCCGATCACGACGCCCATGCCGTGGTCGATGATGAGCCGCCGCCCGATCCGTGCCCCGGAATAATTTCGATCCCGGTCATTTGACCTCGGCGGCCACTCGCTGATGGCAGCGCGGATGATGGGTCGGATCCACTTGCAGCTCGGCGTGCAGCTTCCACTGCGCGCGCTTTTCGATGCGCCGACGGTCGCCGGGCTGTCCGAGCTGATCGAGGCGATGCAGGCGCAAGCAAAGCGGGCAGAAACGCCGCGGGAGGAGCCTCCGCCGCTGGTCCCGATCGCCCGCCAGCGGCGAACCTCATTTGCTCAGGAGCGATTCTGGTTCATCGACCAGGTCGCCGGAGCAACCGCGGCGTACAACATCCCATGGCCGCTGCGCCTCGAGGGCGAGCTGGACGTGGTCGCGCTCGGCCGGGCGCTGTCCGAGATCGTTCGCCGACACGAAGCGCTGCGGGCGCGCTTCTCGGTGCAGGACGGCCGCCCGGTGCTGCTGATCGACGCATCGCGCGACCCCGACCTGGACCTGACCGATCTCTCGAGCCGCCCGGACGCCGAAGTCGTGGCTCGCGAGCTCGTCGATGAGCAGACCCAGATGCCGTTCGACCTCGAGCAAGGTCCGCTGCTGCGCGCGAGGCTTCTGCGTCTCGACGCTCGTGACCATGTGCTTGGGATCGTCGTGCACCACATCGCGGCCGACGGCTGGTCCAAGACCGTCTTCTTCCGTGAGCTCGACGCGCTGTACCGGGCGTACGCCGCGGGGCTGCCCTCGCCGCTGTCCGAGCTGCCGGTCCAGTACGGCGACTATGCGGAGTGGGAGCGCTCGTGGCTGTCCGGCGACCGGCTCGCCGCCGAACTGGAGCACTGGCGAGTGGAGCTCGAAGGGGCGCCGACCGCGCTCGAGCTCCCGGCCGACCGGCCGCGCCCGGCCGTCCCCACGCTGGCCGGGGCTTGGCGGCGCATGGCGATCCCGGCTGAGCTCGTGGATGCGATCCGGGCGTTTGCCCGCCGGGAGGGCGCGACCACGTTCATGACAATGCTCGCCGCCCTTGACGTGTTCTTGCACCGCTACTCGGGCCAGGAGGAGATTCTGGTCGGCACCCCGGTGGATACCCGTGGGGCCCCTGGGCTCGAGGCAGCCATCGGGGCGTTTGTGAACACGGTCGTGATTCGCGGAGATCTCTCGGGTCAACCCAGCTTCAGCGAGGTGCTCGGACGCGTGCGCACCCGGACGCTCGACGCCCTCGCCCACAAGGACACGCCCTTCGAGCGCGTCGTCGACACCGTCCTTCAGGATCGGGACCCCAGCCGCCATCCGCTGTGTCAGGTGCTGCTTTCGAGTGACCCGGCGCAGCGCGTTCCTGAGCTCGGACAGCTCGACGTCAGCGAGATCGAGACCCAGAACACGACCGCTCGAGTCGATCTGATGCTGGTCGTACAGGAGCACGACTTGGGCATGGACGTCGTGTGGGAATACAGCACCGATCTGTTTGACGCGGAGACGGTCGACCGGATGGCTGCTCACTTCGCGCACCTGCTGGCGGAGATCGTCGCCGCGCCGGAGAGGCGGGTCAGCGAGCTGAGTCTGCTTGGCGAGGACGAGCGCCGTCAAGTGCTGGTCGATTTCAACGAGACCGAGGTGTCGTATCCCAACGACGAGGAGTGCCTGCACGAGCTCATCGAGCGGCAGGTCGCTCGCACCCCCAGCGCGCCGGCGGTCGTGTTCGGCGAGCAGCAGCTGGATTACGCGACCCTCGATCAGCGCGCCAACCGCCTCGCCCACCACCTGCGAGAGGTCGGCGCCGGTCCGGACCGCCCGGTGGCGATCTGCGCCGAGCGCTCGCTCGAGCTGGTGATCGGCCTGCTCGCGATCCTCAAGGCAGGGGCCGCCTACCTCCCGCTCGACCCGAGCTACCCCGCGCAACGGCTCGAGTTCATGCTCGAGGACTCCGAGGCACAGATCCTTTTGATCCAGCGCGCGCTGATCCCCAGGCTCTCGCCGCGTGAAATCGCGATCGTCACCGTCGACGACGACGCCGATTACCGCGATCGACCCAGCACCCCACCGCCCAGCGGCGTCGGGCCCGACCACCTCGCGTACGTGATCTACACCTCTGGCACGACGGGCAAGCCGAAGGGCGCGATGAACACCCACCGAGCGATCTGCAACCGCCTGCAGTGGATGCAAGACGCCTACCGCCTGACGCCGGCCGACACGGTCCTGCAGAAGACCGTTTACAGCTTTGATGTGTCGGTGTGGGAGTTCTTCTGGCCGCTGATCGCCGGCGCGCGGCTGGTGGTCGCCCGTCCCGACGGCCACAAGGATCCGGCCTATCTGGCGCGGTTGATCGAGGCACAGCAGGTCACCGTCACCCATTTCGTTCCGTCGATGCTTCAGTTGTTCCTGGACACTGCCGAGCTGTCGCGGTGCCGCTCGCTGACCCGTGTGATCTGCAGCGGTGAAGCGTTGACCCCGCACCTCCAGCAAGCGTTCTTCGCCTCGGGTTTGGATGCGGCGCTCTACAACCTCTACGGGCCGACTGAGGCCGCGATCGACGTGACTCACTGGACTTGCGAGTCGAGTCCGGGCGCGCACACGGTCCCGATCGGGCGGCCGATCGCCAACACTCGGATGTACGTACTGGACGAGCACTTGCAGCCCATGCCGATAGGTGTTCCCGGCGAGGCATACATCGGCGGCATCTGCGTCGCCCGCGGCTATCTCAACCGATCCGAGCTGACCGCCGAGAGGTTTATCGCCGATCCATTCAACGCCGGCGCGCGCATGTACAAGACCGGCGACCTCGTCCGCTGGCGCGAGGGGGGGGTGATCGAGTACCTCGGCCGGCTCGATCACCAAATCAAGCTGCGCGGGTTCCGGATCGAGCTCGGCGAGATCCAAGCGGCGCTGACCGACCACGAGTTGGTGGCGGACGCCGCGGTAGTGTCATTCGAGGGCCCCGAGGGCGACACGCGCCTGGCAGCCTACGTCGTGCTGAAATCGTCCGGCGGCGAGAGCGCTGTGCTGCGCGGCGAGCTGCGAGCCGCGCTCCGGGCGCGGCTTCCCGAGTACATGGTTCCGTCCTCGTTCATCGTGCTCGATGAGCTTCCGCTCACCACCAACGGGAAGCTCGACCGCAAGGCCTTGCCCGCGCCCGTCCCCGATCGGGCGACCAACGACGCCGCCGTGCCCCCCAGGACCGCTACGGAAGCGGCCCTCGTGGGCATCTGGCGCGAGCTGCTCGGCCCGCGCGCGGAGACGATTGGGATTCACGACGACTTTTTCGACCTCGGCGGCCACTCGCTGCTCGTCTTGCGCGTGCTAGAGGAGGTAGAGCACGTGCTTGGCGTCGAGGTTCCCCTCAAATGGTTCTTCGAGGGCGGCACCGTGACCGTTGCCGGCCTAGCCGCGAAGATCGAGGTCCCGCCGAAACGAGAAGCGGGTGGCAGGCGCGGCGTTTCCTTGGAGAGGGGCGACAGTTCGCCGATTCTATTTTTCGTTCACCAGGACAAGCCGAGCATGGTCAGCCTGCGCCACTTCGTGAGCCTGCTCGGCCCCGACGTCCGCGTGGAGGGGCTCCTGCTCGAGCGCGCTGGGGGTCGCTTCGACCGCTCGGAGAGCGTCGAGGGACTGGCCAGCCCGATGCTGGACACGATCCTCAGAAAGCAGCCCCACGGGCCGTATCACATCGCTGGCTACTGGTTCGGCGGCCTGCTCGCATACGAGATCGCCGGTCGACTGAGGGCCGCCGGACAGCCGGTGGCGTGGCTTGGCCTGCTCGACGCCGCCGCTCCGGCCGCCGACGCCCGCTGGCTACGCAGCCATTTTTCCCTGCGCCAACGGGCCCTGCGCCAGCGGCAGCGTGCGCCTCGCGCCACGCTCGCCAAGATCGTTGAGGTCGCGCGACGCGAGGCGCCGTCGTACAAGGACCTTAAGGACGAGAAGGGTTTCGTCCGGGACGGGACCGAGAATCTGCCGCGCTTCGACCACATGGGTGCGGTCAAGCTTGGCGCACGCTACGCCTGCGTGGGGCACGACGCCCCAATGGACCTCTTCGCCACAGAGCCCTGGATCGCTCGTACGAGCAGCGATTCTCTCGGCTGGGAGGAGGTCCACCGAGGTACGCTCCGCGCTCACCGTGTCGCCATCGATCACTCCGCGATAGTCACCGGCGGTCACGTCTATGCCGTTGCGCGCCTCAACGCGCTCTACGCGCGGACGGCAGAGATCGTGAGCACCGACGTGAAGGAGGCCCGGCGCGTCTGGGAGACGAGCTGATCAGCCCGTGGGTCGCTCTGAGCGAGGGCGAGGTCCATCTGTGGCGGGCTTCCCTGAACGTGGACGCTGACACGCTTGCTGTGCTGTCGCGCACACTGTCCGCAGATGAGCATGAGCGGGGCCGTCGCTTTCACTTCAGGCGTGACCGGATCCGCTGGACGACGGGGCGTGGATGGCTGCGTCGGCTGTTGGCCGGATACCTTGATGCCGACCCCGCTGAACTGCGCTTCGACCAGCACGCTTGCGGCAAGCCTCGGCTGGCCGGGCCGGTGCGATGGTTGCGCTTCAACGTCTCCCACTCAGAGGACACTGCCATCTTTGCCGTCGCTCGCAGTCGTGAGGTCGGCGTGGACATCGAGCGCATACGCGAGGACGTTCTCGCAGACCGGGTAGAGCGTCGTTTTCTGTCCGAACGGGAGCAGGCGGCACTCGCCGGCCTGCCGCACGAACCACGCCTCCGCGCAATTTTTCAGTGCTGGACGGCCAAGGAAGCGTACCTGAAGGCTTCGGGGCTCGGGCTCAGGGGATCGATCGCTGATCTCGACGTGAGCGTGCTTCCCGACGGCACGACTCGGCTGAACGACAGGTCGGCCGCGGCCGAACCCGGGCGGTGGTCGGTGTACGCATTCGACGCTGGGCAGGACTCGACTGGTGCGGTCGCAGTTGAGGGGTATGGCATGCGGATTCCCGTGGTTCCCAGATGGCTCTGACTCATGAAATGCGTGGGAGTCTGCATGTGCACACGTCGTGCGGGGCAAGGAATGGCTCGAGGCGACCGAGGAAATGACCGCGAGGCGCTCAAGGCCGAGATCGAACCGATCCAGACCGAGCTCCGCCGGCTGCTCGAAGACGCCAGCCCCAAGAGCAAGCGCACCCGCTGGCACCGGCAGTTCGCCAACATCCTGCTCAAGGTCTGGCCCGCGCTCTGGACGTTCGTCTCCGTCGACGGCGTCGAGCCGACCAACAACCCGGCCGAGCGCGCGCTCCGCGCGGCCGTCATACACCGCACGATGATCGAGCGTCTGCGCCCGCGGGTCCGTCGGCGCATGTCGCGCTTCGGCGTGACGATTCTGCTCGCGTTAGTTGCCGCCGGGGCTGCGGTTGCGGTGGGGGCTGTGGCGGTGACAACCCACAGGGCCTTTGACAACACACGCTCGCCACGCCGAGCAGCGCCGCCGCGGGCGCGACGCCGGGCGTACCAGATCGCGGCGCCTCTGCCGGATACGTCGTCCGGCTTCCACAGGGGTCAGCCGTTTAACTACAACGAGCGCACGTCCCGAGGCGTGAAGGTCGGCGAGCAGGGCGTCGTGGATTATGTTTGGGGCGCCGAACACGGCAGAAGCGACTGGAACATTTCTGGGGGCACCCGCGTCTTTCATGAGGCATATATTCCGTGGGCGAGGGATCAGAAATTGCACACGACCGCGTGGTGGAAGGCGCATCATCTAACCTGGATCGAGTACACGGCGGCGAACCACTCGACGGTTGCGACCACGTTCGGCCAGGACACGCCAATCCTGGATGTGACGAATCCGCACGTGCAGGTGTACATCGAGCAGCAGGCTAAAGCGGATCTGGGGGGCGGCTTCCAGGGCGTCTCCTGGGACAACGGTCTGGACAGTAATGGCAGCGGTGCGGGTGGCCATTACGGTGCGACCGGCAACTGGGTCCAGCAGTATTCGGGGGCGCTGTACGACCAGAGCTACGCGGACGCTAACAATGCTGCGTTCAAGGCGGTCGTCTCGAACATTCACGCTTCTTATCCAAACGCGAGCGACACGGTCAACCAGCGGTTCGAGTGCGTCCAAGTCGGCCAGAACGCGATGGCGAGCGAGTCGCACATGGTTTTGGACGAAGGCGGGTTCACTGACTTCGCTGGGGCGGACCTGATGAATAGCTCCACCTTCGCCTGCTCATCAAAGATGTGGCTCAACACGGTGCGGTGGGACGTTGCCATTCAGAATGCGGGGCACGGCATGGTGTTTCTCAATGAGGAGTCGTCCTACAAAGTCACCGCGAACATGACGGACAGCAACCTGACGGCTCGCGCCGACCTGGAGTACGCGATGGCGAACTACTTCCTGGTCAAGTACGCGCACGCGTATTTTTGGTGGGGCGGCAACCAACAATACGGCGGCCCTCCGGCGTCGCAGGCTGAGTATGCGGCGGCGGGGAACATCGGCTATGCGACGGATGACTACTACGCGACGCAGAACGTCTACGCGCGGGATTACAGCAACGGCCTGACGCTCGTCAATCCGGACCCGTCGAAGACATACACCGTCCACCTGTCGAAGTCCTACAAGGATCTACGGGGCAAAAGGGTCAGCGGTTCGATCACTCTCCGCCCCCATTCGGGGGCGGTTCTGCTGTCCGGCGGACGATCGCGCTAGCGGATGTGCAACACCTCAACGGGTATCAGCCCGCGTGGCGGGAATCGGGTGATAGCCCAACAGCTTTGTGTAACCGTAAGCGGCACCCTGCTTCAACCGCCCACACACCTCGCCCACGAAACTGTCCACATCGATCACCAATCGCCCGTCGCCAGGGCCGGCGCCAGCCAGCCACGCGCGCACCAGTGTCTCCCCGAGCAGCTTGTCCAACTGGCGGACTTGTCCGAAGGTGAACGCGCGCAAAAACCTCCCTACTGGTGCCTCGCTTGGCAAAGCGTCAATGAGCGACCGCAGTGGATCAACGCCCGGTCCGATAAGGTCCTGACGTCAAAGCTGTGGAGGTCGCTCGCAGCGAGTCCGGAGGGCCGCATCCTGATCCCAGCAGACGGCTGGTACGAATGGAACCAGCCCTGCGCCAACACGCGCCGACACAACAACAGCCTGCCCTTCGGGCTAAGTCTCGCGTTACCGTGCAGCTTCATCCGGTGCCCTCCTTCGCGACTGAGGTGGCTTCGACACCACTCAGCCTCCAAGGAGGCCCGGATGAACAACGGTCTCAGGAACTACACCAGCCGCCAGGTACGCCACGTCAGAGCCGCCGTTCAACTCGGCGACAATGGACAGCGTTCCTTCATCGAGCCGGAAGATCGAGGTGCGGTTACCCACCGAGGGCTCGGTGCGACACACCGCCAGTATCCCGCCTGGCGCGAGACTCTCGGCAAGAGTCAGGAGCATCTGGCGCAGGATTGGCGTCGGGAAGTATTCGTGGTTGATTATGTTCGCCGCACGGATCACATCCCACTCACCCGGCTGCGGCTTCAGCAGGTCTTCCTCAACGATGGACACGGGCGAACCGAGCAGCCGCGGCGACACGAGCAACACCGGTCGCTCGGATCGTGCCAGCCGTGTCAGGACCCGAGGGCTGCGAATGCAAGCAAGAATCGGCGCGAACGCCATGCGCTTCTTAGGGGCGTGTGAGGGCTGGAAACGCAATCCGACGATGTCCAGCTGCAGAACCGAACCGGTTTCGCTCAGCAGGACATTGAAGCCCCGAGCCTCTATGAGCCGCGCGCGGAGCCACAGATCCGTGGCCATCATTTGGAACGCGATGCCGTGAGCGTGCAGCACTTCGTACCACTCGAGCGAACTGATCCCAGAGGACACGGCGACGTCTTTGACGCGCAATGGTCGTTGCTCCGGGAGATGAGCCAGTATCGCCTCGTTCAGATCGTCGAGGCGGCGGTCAGCCGTGGTCTTGAACGTCCCGTTGGGAAGCACGACACCGGTAAAAAAGGTCTGCTCCATCTCCGGCGTCGGCTTCGCATTCGGCCCATAGATCGCCATGGCCGGAATCGATCGCACGAGCTAGCCGATCCTCTCGCCCTCGTTCTCGCGCACGCGGCACGAGTCTAACCTCTGAACTGACTGCCGTCCAATAGGGGTTCATCGAGCCGATGCTCGCGACCTCGGCGCCGATCGGCGAGCGCTGGGCGATGGAGATCAAGTGGCACGGGATACGGGCCCAGTTGCGGGAGGCCGCCAATGATGTCATTGGAGATCGCGATGCGCCGCAGACCCGACCCGGCGGCGAACGCGATCGCCAGCGACCGCAAGGCCTTCCCGCGCCCGTCCCCGATCGGGCGACCAACGACGCCGCCGTGCCCCCCAGGACCGCTACGGAAGCGGCCCTCGTGGGCATCTGGCGCGAGCTGCTCGGCCCGCGCGCGGAGACGATTGGGATTCACGACGACTTTTTCGACCTCGGCGGCCACTCGCTGCTCGTCTTGCGCGTGCTAGAGGAGGTAGAGCACGTGCTTGGCGTCGAGGTTCCCCTCAAATGGTTCTTCGAGGGCGGCACCGTGACCGTTGCCGGCCTAGCCGCGAAGATCGAGGTCCCGCCGAAACGAGAAGCGGGTGGCAGGCGCGGCGTTTCCTTGGAGAGGGGCGACAGTTCGCCGATTCTATTTTTCGTTCACCAGGACAAGCCGAGCATGGTCAGCCTGCGCCACTTCGTGAGCCTGCTCGGCCCCGACGTCCGCGTGGAGGGGCTCCTGCTCGAGCGCGCTGGGGGTCGCTTCGACCGCTCGGAGAGCGTCGAGGGACTGGCCAGCCCGATGCTGGACACGATCCTCAGAAAGCAGCCCCACGGGCCGTATCACATCGCTGGCTACTGGTTCGGCGGCCTGCTCGCATACGAGATCGCCGGTCGACTGAGGGCCGCCGGACAGCCGGTGGCGTGGCTTGGCCTGCTCGACGCCGCCGCTCCGGCCGCCGACGCCCGCTGGCTACGCAGCCATTTTTCCCTGCGCCAACGGGCCCTGCGCCAGCGGCAGCGTGCGCCTCGCGCCACGCTCGCCAAGATCGTTGAGGTCGCGCGACGCGAGGCGCCGTCGTACAAGGACCTTAAGGAATGTGATGAAGGCGGGCTTCCCGAGGCGGCGTAGCCGGCGGGAGGAGGTCGGCCCTCCGTATCGAACGGCATAGGTCAAGGCGCGCGCGGTTGCACCCGCGCGGCCGGCCATCCGAAACAGAGAACCGACCCGTGATCACGGTACGCGGCGGGTGGGCTGATCCTGCCCGTGTCGTGCCGGGAGAGGAGGGAGTTCGTGCTGCATGTTGGATTGGATCTGAGTCGTAGGCGCGTTGACGTTTGCTTGCTCTCCGATCGGGGCGAGCTGGTCGACCGGTTCCCAGCGCCGGTGGACCGTGACGGGCTGTACGGGCTGACGCGACGCGTCGCTGTCTATGACGAGCCGGTGCGCGGGGTGGTGGAGTCGATGAACGGCGCGAGGTTCGTGCACGACGAGCTGGTCACCCACGGGTGGGAGGTGCTGATCGCCGACGCGCAGAAGGTCAAGGGACTGGCGCGATTGGGATGCAAGACCGACAAAACGACGCGCGCGTGTTGGCGGAGCTGTCGTTCCGGGACCTGGTGCCGGCGATCTGGCTGCCAATCCCGGAGCTGCGCAAAGAACGCGAGCGCTCCAGGTGGCGGCTGCATCTGGTCAAGCACCGCTCGACCCTCAAGAACCGGGTCCACTCGACGCTGATCGCGTTCGGGCACCAGGTTCCGATGGCCGACCTGTTCGGGCTCGCCGGCCGGCGGCTGCTCAGGGAGCTCGACATTCCCGAGCCGTGGCGCGGCCACGTCGACGCGAGCGTCGTGCTGATCGACGACCTCGAGCTGCGGATCTCCGAGATCGAGCACCAGATCAAGTGCTCCGGCGCCGACCACCGCTACCTCCCGCTGCTCTTGACCGCGCCGGGGATCGGGTGGATCACAGGGTTCACGATCGCAGCGGAGATCGGCGACATCAACCGCTTCTCCTCGCCCGTGAAGCTGACCGGCTACACCGGCCTGTGCCCGCGCGTCAAGCAATCCGGCGACTCAGACCAGCGCGGGCCCGTGTCCATCCAAGCACGGCCCCCGATATCTGCGCTGGGGGCTGATGGAAGCCGCGATCGCCGCCTCCACGCACCCGCTCTACAAAGACCGCTACCAGCACACCAAACGCCGCCTCGGCCGCCAACGCGGCGCTAAGGTCGCGCAGATCGAGCTCGCCAGAAAGCTGACCGAAACGATCTGGTACATGCTCACCCGCAACCAACCGTCAAGCCCTTCGCTCCGGCAGGCGCCGTTTTTCGTCTGACTGCCTGACAGTCCATTTTGGAAATGCGCCACCGGAGCGAGCCCCGATAGCACCTAGTCCTCGAAGTTGATGACGCGATAGAGAAATGAGCACCGCTCCACCAAGCCGTCAACCCGCCCGCGGACCATGACAACGTCCTGCCAGGTTCACGCTGTCGTGTCAAGCGCCATGAGCCGCTCGCGTTCACCTCAGTGAACTTGCCCAGGCGCTTGACACGACAGCGCTCACCCGGCAATTCCACAAGGAAGGTGTCAGCAAGCTGACAGTGGGCTTGACACCGGGGCCCGCCTTCATAGAGACGAGAAGGGTTTCGTCCGGGACGGGACCGAGAATCTGCCGCGCTTCGACCACATGGGTGCGGTCAAGCTTGGCGCACGCTACGCCTGCGTGGGGCACGACGCCCCAATGGACCTCTTCGCCACAGAGCCCTGGATCGCTCGTACGAGCAGCGATTCTCTCGGCTGGGAGGAGGTCCACCGAGGTACGCTCCGCGCTCACCGTGTCGCCATCGATCACTCCGCGATAGTCACCGGCGGTCACGTCTATGCCGTTGCGCGCCTCAACGCCCTCTACGCGCGGACGGCAGAGATCGTGAGCACCGACGTGAAGGAGGCCCGGCGCGTCTGGGAGACGAGCTGATCAGCCCGTGGGTCGCTCTGAGCGAGGGCGAGGTCCATCTGTGGCGGGCTTCCCTGAACGTGGACGCTGACACGCTTGCTGTGCTGTCGCGGACACTGTCCCGCTGATCCCGCGAGAGTCGGAAAAGTCGAAGGCTCTCTATCGGCACGGACGGGTCGTGCGCGACGTGGGTACGCTCGAATCGCTGGTCATCACGCCCCCACCTCGCAGGACGACGGCATGAAGCTGAGCGTCACGCGGGCCATGCGTGCGACGATCCACCGTTAGCAAGCTGTACGCGGGCTTGGCAAACGCCGAGCCAAACACGGATATTGGGCCTCCTGAGCACGACGGCCGAGTCTCCCCCGGCTCAGCGTGACAGTGCACCCTCCACGCCGGCTGGCGGCTCGAGCGTCACCGCGTCGACATTGGTCTGCAACCACAGCTCCAGCGAGGCGAGCGTGAAGACCTTCATCTCGGATGCGGGCTCGCCTGCGCGCGCGCCGCTCACGAGCGCATGTACGGCATCCGCGCGGAACAGCCCACGATCGTGGAAGCGATCGGTAAGCAGCAGATCGTCGACGAAGCCGTCGGAACCACCGACCAGGAAGCGCGCGATCGGGACCGGGAAGCCGCGCTTGGGCCCTTGTGTGGCGGCGCGTGGAATGACATCTGCGAGGGCCTCCCGCAGCAGCCGCTTCGGCATCCTCCAGCTGGCGCGCTGCGAGATCGGCGCTCGCGTGACAGCTTCGACCAGTTCGCGGTCGAGCAGCGGCATCCGCGCCTCGAGCGACGCGGCCATCGTGACCTTGTCTCCGCGCAGCAGCATGTTGTCAGGTAGGTAGGTCTGAAAGTCGCCGAGCAGCATCCGCCGGCTGTCGTCGAGGTCTGCGTAGCGGTCTAGTCGCATGCGCAGCGGCCTCGTCAGGGCGTCGGTAGTGGCGAGCTCCGCCAGCTCGGGCACGAGGAGCCGCTGGAGCTCGTGGGGGGTGAACGAGCGAAACCAGGAAGCCCAGCGCAATGGCTCGTCACGGATGTCGAGCGTCTCGAATGCTCGCTCGAGCATGCGGTGAGACGGGCGCCGTGCCTGCAGCTTGGCGCGCGCCAACAGCAGCCTTCGTGGCAACGTGGTCGGCAGGCCTAGCAGTCGCTCGGCCCGATACTTGGGGTATCCGCCGAACAGTTCATCGCCACCCTCCCCCGAGAGCACCACCTTCACGCTGCGTGCAGCGTATTCTGAGAGCAGCAGCAGGGGAACCTCGGCCGGCTCTGACAGCGGCTCGTCGCGGTACCAAGCGAGCCGCGGCAGCGCATCGATGTAATCGCGGTAGCCGACGACCACCTCGTGGTGGTCGGTCGCGAAGAGTCGCGCCGAGGTAGCTGCTGCAGGTCGCTCGTCGTACACAGGATCATCGAAGCCGATCGTGAAGGTCGCCGGCGTGCCCGCGCCGGCCTCTCTCATCAAGCCCACGACCGCGGCCGAGTCCACGCCGCCGCTCAGGAAAGCCCCAAGCGGCACATCGCTCATCAGCCTTTTGCGGACGCCCTCCGTCAGCAGTCCGCGCACGCGCTCGCCGGGGAGGTGTTCGCTGCGCCCGTGAGGGGGCTCCCAGTAGGTCGTCTCGCGCACGTTCTTGCGGTCGTACGTGAGCAGCGTGCCGGGCATCAGCCGGTTGATCCCTGCGAACAGGCTCCTCGGTGCGTTCACATAGCGCTGGAAGAGAAAGCTCGGAAGTGATTCGAGGTCGAGTTGCGGCTGGAGGCGGCCCGCGAGGAGCACTGCGCGGGCATCGGACCCAAACGCAAGCCCCCAATCGCCGAGTGCGTAATAGAGCGGCTTCTTGCCGACGCGATCGCGCGCTAGAACCAGCCGCTCGCGCGCTCGGTCCCAGATCGCAAAAGCGAACATCCCATCCAGTCGCTCGACGACCGCCGCTCCCCACTGCTCGTAGCCATGAACTATCACCTCGGTGTCGCATCGTGTCGCAAACGAGTGGCCCGCGGCGGTGAGCTCGGCCCGCAGCGGCTCGTGGTTCCATATCTCGCCGTTGAACACCGTCCAGACGTCACCGCCCTCGGCGCTCATCGGTTGATGTCCTCCGTCTATGTCTATGATGCTCAACCTTGTGTGTCCGAGGATCGCTGCCCCCAGATCCTTGATGCCCATCCCGTCCGGTCCGCGGTGGTGCAGGGCCCGCACCGCCCGCGAGACGGGGGCCGGGTCAGCAGACGCGGCGCTGTGGGCTGAGACAATTCCTACGATGCCGCACACGGGACGCCCAAGAACAATAGTCGCCGCTCGCGCCGCGCGGAACGCACGCTCGGCACCGTTTTCGTGAGCATGTCCCAGACGCGAGTGCGGTGGCTCGTCCGCCGCCTGCGTGCGATGCCGCCCGGAGAGATCGTCGCGCGCTCCCGGCGTACGGCCCGTCACCGCCTCGACGACGCCTTGCGGAGGATCGCCCCGGCGACGTGGCGCCGCGGATGGGAGCCGAAGCTCTACGCGGAGCCCCCGCACGATCGACGCACGCCAGGCGGCCTGCTCACGCGTGAGCGCGCCGCGGGACTCATGACGTTGGCGCCCGCGGAGCCCGACCGCATCGTCGCAAGGGCGGACCGTTTTCTGCGCGGCGAGATCCAGTTCTTCGGTTATCCGAGCGTCCAGCTGCCGCTGCCGATCGACTATTGGTTCGATCCGCACGCCGGGGCGCGCTGGCCCGACCGGCACGGGAAACAAATCGACTACCGCCACATGCAGAGCGGCGACCCCAAGTGGATCTGGGAGCTCAACCGGTGCCAGGAGCTGCCGATCCTTGTGCAGGCCTGGCTCCTCACCGGCAGAGAGTCCTACGCTGTCGCGGCGCGCGACGAGGCGCTGCGCTGGGCACAACAGAATCAGCCGGGCCGCGGCGTTGCCTGGGTCAACGGCTACGAGGCCGGACTGCGTGCGATCTCCCTGTCCATGACGTACGCCGCACTGCGATATGGGAAGGCGCCGATGTCGGCTGCGCAGCACGCCGGCTTCTTGCGCCTTCTGTGGCAGCACGGACGCTGGATTCGCAGGGATCCCTCGACGCACAGCTCGGCAAACAACCACCGCATCGGAGAGCTGGTCGGACTGCTCGTACTGGCTGCCCTCGTTCCCGAGCTCGAGCAGGGGAGCGGCTGGTTCAGGGATGCCTTGGGCGAGCTTGCGCGGGAGGCTTCGCAGCAGATCCTCCCTGACGGCATGGGAGCCGAGAGGGCGTTCTCGTATCACCTCTACGTCCTGGACCTGCTGCTCGTCGCGGTCGCCACACTCGACGTCACCGAGAACGTAATCCCGCAGGCACTGATCGACGCGCTCGATCGCTCTGGCGATGCGCTGTGGGCCCAGGTCGGCTCGAACGAGCCCGCCCTGACCTACGGCGACACTGACGACGGCGTGGCACTGCGACTCGACGCGTCCGAGCTAACCAATGCCCGCGCGATGGCCGCCGCGATCGCCGCGCGCGTGCCGCATCCGCGCGCGCGAGCGGTGGCCGGATCCTATCCCGCGTCGGCCTGGTGGTTGTTCGGGGCCGAGGGGCGCACTCGCTTCGAGCAGACCAAGCCGGCCGCGGACCCGGGCGACGTGCACCTGCCTGCCGGCGGCCTGGTGGTGCTGCGGCGCGGTCGTGCTCGCGTGACCATGGACATCGGCTCGCTCGGGTATCTCAGCCTCGCCGCCCACGCACACGCCGATGCGCTGAGTCTCACGCTGACCATCGGTGGGATCGACTTGATCGTGGATCCTGGGACTGGCAGCTACCATCGCTCGCCGGAGGTGCGCGAGGCGTTCCGCGGCACGGGCTTCCACGCCACCGTGGAGGTGGACGGCGCCAGCCAATCAGAGTCTGGAGGCCCGTTTCTCTGGAGCAGGCACGCCCAGGTGCGTGACGTGAAGGTGGATCTCAGCGAGGGCAGCGTCGCGGCATCGCACGACGGCTACCTACAGCTCACCGATCCGGTGGCTCATCGGCGCTGCATCCTCGCCGTTCGAGAAGATGCGCTGCTCGTCGTGGATCGCCTCGAAGCGGTTGAACTTCATCACTACCGGCAGCTATGGCCGTTCCACAGGGACGTTGATGTCGAGCGGCAGGGCGCGACGCGCCTGTTGGCGACCGGCGCCGGAGCGGCCATGCGCGTCTGCGCGGTCTCCTCGGTCGGAGGCGATCTCGAGCTCGTTCGTGGGCGGCGTAAGCCATTCGCCGGCTGGTGGTCCAGGCGGCTCGAGAGCTGGGAGCCAGCCTATGTCGGAGCCTTTACGGCGAGCGCGCCCGGAGTCGTGCACATCGCGGCGCTGCTCGCATGGGCGGACGCTCCGCCGTGCGTGCCGCGCTACGAGGTCGAGATCGAGGACGAGACCGTCGTTGTGATCGTGGACAGCGAGCGGACCGAGGTTCCGCTCAGTGGCGGGCGGACTCGCGGCGGCGCTCGGCGGCGCGTTCAGGGTGAATAAGGCCCGCGCCAGCCACCGGCGGCATTCAAGTGAGCTGATCGATCGCGGGGCGCGCGGGTTGGTCCGCGTCAGGCGGCGATTAGAAGACCGCGACTTCGTCGCCGTCGCCAACCCGCAACCACATCGCTCTCGTGAGGGAGAAGTCACGAAAGACATGCGCGCCACGGCCGACGAGGCTGCACCCCAGGCGGGCGCCGACGTGCATGACACTGGCGCCCGGCGAGATGATCGACCGCCCGATCTCCGCACCTTCAATCCGCGCGCCGGCTCCCACGGACGTACAGGAACCAAGGTATGTGTTGGTCACCTCCGCGCCCTCGCCGATCACGACCGGACCGACGATCACGCTCGTCGGGACGGAGGCAGTCCGGTCGATCTGAACCCGGCCTTCAACCTGGGTCTGTTGGTCGCTCGCGTGGCTTGCGATTCGCGCCGGCCTGGTGCTCGCCGCACTCGCCAGCCTGGTCGCAATCGCTATTCCGCTCGCCACCCACCACTGCGCATCGCGAGAGTCAGGCAGATGCTTCCTCGGGCAACACAGCCGCGGCGCTCGCGGCCGCCCGCACGGCCGTCGGAGTCGAGCCGGGCTCCGCCTCCGCGCAGCTCCATCTCGCTCCGCTACGAGCTGCGCCGCGAGGTCCCCAGCGCAATCGCAGCCGCTCGCCAAGCGACAGTCGATGAGCCCGACAACTGGAGCACATGGACGGTGCTATCGAGGCTCGAGGCCGAACGCGGCCACGCGCGCGCGGCGATTGCGCACTTCCGCCGCGCGCGGGCGTTGAACCCCGCTTCTCCCCCATTTACCGTCCGCCGTGCCACGGCGACCAGCGCTCCTTAAGGCAACCCTACTTGTCCCCTTTGTCGCCGTGGGGCTGGCCAGCTTCGTCTGCATCTGCACGCAACAGGGAACCGCGGGCGCGCTCGTCGCCCGCGAGCGCCGGCGCACGCGCTCACTCCCGCACGCCGTAGGCGGGGTGGTCCGGACAGCGGCCGACCCGGTCGGGCACGAGAAGGCGTCGCCGGCGAGCTGCGTCCCGCTGGGGAGCGGAGAGCTGCACGACCTGTGGCGCCCTGCTCCGCTATCCGACGGCCTCCTCGCCTCGGCACCGCGACACGGGGACGATCAGCGGGCTGCTGCGCCGCGCTGCCGTAGGGGGCGCGTGTGCATAGGGACGCCGTTTCGAGAGAGCACCACCTCGTGCCACCACCTCTCCTCATCCCGTCGCGCGAGCTCGTCCTTGAGCTTGCGCAGCGCGCGGCCCACACCACCCTCGATGGTGGTCACCTTGTCCCGCGGCGAGCCACGCGATTTCCGGGATGGCTAGCTTGGTGCCGTAGCAGGAGCGCGATCGCCTCGCGCTCCTTGCCGCTTAGGCGCTGCAGCGCCCGCTGGATGGCGCCCGCTCGGATCACCTTTGCCTAATCGACACCCACGCCCTGCCATCTCCCGGACGGGCGGCGCTAGCGCGAGTTGTTAAGGCTGCATTGACGAAAAGTTCTGCGCGGCTCGAGCCGTTGAGTCCGTGGCGGACCATATGCCGTCGAGCGAGACCCTATGCCGTTGGGCGACCTGACCGAGAGAGACGATTTCGAACAAGCTCTGCGCGTGCTGCGCAGGCGCTGGACGCTGATCGTTCTATGTGCGGTGCTGGTCGGAGGTGCCGCTGTCGCCTTCTCTCTAGCCCAGCAGAAGCAGTACACCGCCTCCTCTTCGCTGCTCTTCAGTAACAATCAGTTCGACGCGGAGATCTTCGGGTCCTCTTCGGCTCTTTCTATTCCGGACCCGGTGTCTCAACAGGCGACCAACGTCAACCTAGCCTCGCTTCCGACGGTGGCTGCCCGCACGGCTCGGGCATTGCACTTAAGCCCAGGACTCGTCAGCTCTGAAGTGTCCGTCTCGCAAGCCGGCCAATCGAACGTCGCGAACATCAGCGTGACCGATGCGAATCCCGCGCGGGCCGCGAGCATCGCCAACACCTACGCCACGCAGTACGTGCGCTCCCGGCAGGAGTCGTACCGCGTCCAGATCTCCGCAGCCCAGAAGCTCGTCGCGCGGCAGATCTCGACGCTCACACCGACTGAGCGTTCGAACACCGTAGTCGGCCAGAACCTACTAAGCCGCGCAAATCAGCTCAGCTTGCTGGCCGCGCTCCAGACGGGTAACGCCGAGGTGGTCGAGAACGCGAGCGTTCCAACCTCACCATCGTCGCCGCAGACCAAACGCAACGGCGTGCTTGGGGGCCTGATCGGACTGCTACTCGGCATAACGCTCGCCGTCATACTCGAGCGCCTAGACCACCGGCTGAGGGAGCCCTCGGAGCTCGAGCGTGTCTACAGCGTCCCGGTGCTCTCCATCGTTCCTCAAAGCCGAGCGCTCGCCAGCGAGCGGTTCGAGGTTCTTCCCGCGCACGACATGGAGTCGTTTGCCTTGCTGAGGTCGCGCCTCCGCTACTTCAACGTCGATCGCCGTGTCGATTCCCTGCTAGTCACCTCCGCGCTCTCGGGCGAGGGCAAGTCAACCGTGGCCCTCAACCTTGCGATTGCCGAGGCTCTCAGCGGTAACCGGAACGTCCTCTTGTTCGAGCTTGACCTCCGCCGACCATCTCTGGGTAAGCGGCTCGGCATCGCCGCAGCTCCAGGAACCGCCGAGGTATTGAGCGGCAACGCCTCGCTTGAAGATGCGTTGACCCGAGTGGAGATCCCGCACGGAACGAATGGGAGAGCACCAACCTCCGGCTTCGCCCTCCTCCCATCGGGAGCCATTCCGCCGAACCCGGTGGAGTTGCTGTCAAGCCATGCGCTGACTGAGCTCCTGGAGGCGCTCACGCGGCGCTTCGGCCTCGTCGTCGTCGACAGCCCGTCGCTGACGTTGGTGTCGGACGCGATGCCGCTGGTGCAGCGTGTTAGCGGGGTCCTCGTGGTGGTACGGATGGGGCACACCACGACTTCCGCCGCCCGGCGCGGCGCCGAGCAGCTTGCAAATCTCAAAGCTCCGACGCTGGGCGTCGTAGCTAATGCGATGCCCGCGAAGGACCGCGCTTACTACCAGGGCTACGGGTACCAGGGCTACGGGTACCCCCACCAGGACGGGGCCCTCGCCGACAGGCGGGCGCGCGAGCGGGCCTGGAGCGGGGGTCGTCGACGAGTCAAGCCGGTCGTTGCGATGGACGCGGATGGAGAGCCCGAGCGACGGGGAGTGGGCAGCGACGCGGACCGTCTGGACGTCGGAGATCGACGGCGACCGCGAGCTTGGGTACATCGTGCGATCGACGGCGACCGCGAGCTTGGGTACATCGTGCCTGGGACGGTCGATTGGCCGCCGGGTCAGCGAGTGGTAGGCGACGACGCGGACGGACTTCCGCCGTGAGCGCACGGCCACCGCCGACTGGTCTCACCAATAGTGGTCAGACACCCACTCGTCCGTCTCCCGCTAGTACAACCGGGGCAGTGCCTGCGACATCCACGGCCGCGATTCGTAGCCGCCATCGGGCCGGGCAACATCACCTCAATGCCGCGCGGCGGTCCGCGCTCAACCCCACGGCGCAGCAGCGGTCAGAGATGAGCGAGGGGATCGCGGCGGGTGGGAAGACCGCTAGCGCCGCGCACATCGATCCGAGCTGGTTCTGCGCTGGAGGCACGTGTGCGGGGGTGATCGGTCACACGATCACCCCCGCATACACGGGGCGTGGGCATATCAGCGCCACCTACTCCTCGGAACCCGCGCGCGTGTTCCGCTACGCGGGCAGGCGGGCGCTTCCGGGATTGCGGGCGCTTCCGGGATTGGCGGCGGGATGAGCGCGACGCCGTCAGTAAGAGACGTCGATCGGCGTCGGCGGGGTCGCCCGAGGCCCATGCGGGCGACCCGAAGCACGCTGGTGGCAGGCGTAGTCATCGCCTCGGTCGTGCTCGCGTACGTGCTCGTGCGCCACAGCGCCGCGGACGCCATGGCGTTGGTTTTCCTGCCAGTCATCGTGTGGCTTCTGTCCCGGCCTAACGGAGGTCTGGTCCTTGGCATCGTGCTGGTGCTACTGGTTCCGTACTGGTATACGCTCGGGTCCGCGCAGGCGGACGTACTGCGGGTCGCATCGGTCGCGGCGGCGTCGACCTTGCTGTTCGCTCGGCGGATGCGACCCTCCCCGGTCGACTGGGCAGTCGGGATTTTTGCCGCGGTCCTGATCCTCGGCTGGATCCTCCAATACGACCACGCACATATGGGACGGCTGGTGTCGAGCGAACTGACACCGGTCGGCTTCTACATCGGCGCGCGGGCAATCCAACCCGCCCGCGCGCGGTCGGTTTTCACAGTGGTACTGATCGCGGGGACCGTCGGCGCGCTGACAGTGCTGTTTGAGTTCGCCGCCCATCATCCCGTGTTCCCCCAGGATCCCACCGGCGCGTACGGCTGGAAGGCGAGCAGCTCGGCGATCTTCCGGCCGGCCGGCATCTTCGGAAGCCCGCCTGCAGCCGTAACCGTTCTGGGTTTCGTGATCACGTTCGGCCTGGCTTGCAGGAGCTTCTTGCGCGGGAGACGCCGACTCGCGGCAACGATCTGTGTTGCGATCTGTGCCCTCGCCCTGGTTCTGACGTTCACGCGGGCAGGCATCGTCGGAGCCGCGCTCGCGGCGATCCTCTATATGTGGTTGGTTCGATCGCCAATCCTCCGGCCGCTGCGAGTCGCGTGGTTCGCTGGGGTCGTGACGATCGTGATCCTTCTTCTACTTCCCAGCCTGCAGACGAGCAGCACCTTCCAGGAGGCATTCGTCCGTGCGAACAACATTACGGGCCGCGTGGGCTACTGGAGCGCCGCTCTACCCGTCGTCACCGCAAGCCCTCACAACCTGATCTTTGGCATCGGCACTGGAGCGCTTGAAGGCCCCCTCATGTCGAGCTCCGCGCCGGTCAACGCCCAGGTCGCGGTGACCCCGGGGATGTTCACAGAGTCACTCCACAGCCAATATATGACGAGTCTGGTCGAAGGGGGCTTGATCGGTATAGCGGCGGTGGCGGTGCTCCTGCTCGTGCCGTTCATTGCGTCTCTGCGGCGCGCACGAGCGCGACAGGACCCGCTCACTGCATCTCTGGCGGCGAGCATACTTGCAATGGGCGTGGTCATGACGGCCGACACCGCGTTTTCCAGTAGCACGAGCTTCGCCATGTTGATGCTCACCGTCGGCCTCGCGGCCACGATCACCTCTGCGCATGAGACGGAAGATGGATACGACCGCCAAGCCGTTCCTGCAGATGCGACGCGGCCCTGACTTCTTTCTCGTGGGTGCACCGAAGTGCGGCACGACTGCTCTGGCCACATACCTCGGGGAGCACCCTGAGATCTTCATGGCGCGTAAGGAGCAGCACTTCTTCGGGTCCGACCTGGATGAGATTTTCAATATTGGGGGCGGCCACGACTGGCGGCTGACCGCTGAGGAATACTTCGGAATGTTCACGGACGGCGAGGATGCGCTTCGGTGTGGAGACGCATCCGTCTGGTACCTGTGGTCCCGGCGGGCAGCGCAGGAGATCCATGCGTACAGGCCCGACGCGCTGATCATCGCGATGGTGCGCAATCCCGTCGAGATGCTCCCCTCGCTGCACAGCCAGCTTCTCTTCAACGGCGTGGAGGACCTGAAGGACTTTTCAGCCGCACTCGCAGCCGAGCCCGATCGGCGCGCGGGACGGCGAATCCCACCGAACAACGGTCCGCACCCCTGGCGGCTCTTCTACCACGAGGTGGCACGGTTCCACGAGCAGCTCGAACGATACTTCGCGGTCTTCGGCCGTGAGCGCGTGCACGTCGTTGTCTACGACGACTTGGTGCTCGACCCACACATGACCTATCGTGCGGTTCTGGAGTTCCTCGCCGTCGATTCAACCTTCGTACCGTCATTTCGCGTCGTGAACCCGAACAAGCAGGTTCGCAGCCGCCTCGTGCAGCGCGTGGTGTGGGAGGTCTGCGATCCCTCGTCGCGGATCCGGCGGATCGGGAAACCGCTGATACCAGTTCATCGCGCGCGTAGTGCGATGCTCCGCAATGTCCCGTCGCGGCTTAGTAAGCTCAACACGGCCGTTGCGCCGCGGCCGCCCCTCGACGCGCGCGTTCGTGCAGAACTCGTCGCAGAAGTCGCCGACGACGTCGAGGCGCTCGGAGGCTTAATTGTCCGTGACCTGAGCCATTGGTCGGTAGTTTGAGCCGACACCACGCTCACTCGCGGGGGGGCGCGATGACGGGACTAGGAAGTTGGCAACCAGATAAACCAACATGGAGCCACGGTCTCGATAGGAGTCGAACACGATCTCGGGAGCGGCCACCTCGAATGGATAGCCGCCACACCAGTCGCGAAGGTCGTGCCCGCGGCTCATTCCGCGCGAGCGCTTGTATTAGGTCCAGCCGCGAATGTAGACCTGCGGCTGCAAGTGCACGATGGCGTTTACCGCGCTTTTGAGCTCGAGTGGCCCCATCACCGCGAGCATGATGAGCGTCTGAAGACGGCGGGATAGCAGGTTGTAGGCGCGCTTGATGCGCCGCCATCGACGACTCGGGACACCCTGATCGTTATACATAGCGACGAAGAGGCGCCCCCCTGCGCCTACGGCAAGTGCGGCATTATCCATCGCCACGAACATATCGCCCGTGTGGCGCAGAACACCCCATGCGTACACCAGGTCGAATCGCCCCAA
Source organism: uncultured Solirubrobacterales bacterium (assembly GCA_963723675.1). Classification (GTDB taxonomy): domain Bacteria; phylum Actinomycetota; class Thermoleophilia; order Solirubrobacterales; family Solirubrobacteraceae; genus Palsa-465. The sequence continues at coordinate 35,333 of CAVRRW010000011.1, forward strand.
GTGATCAAATGTACTCACGATCAAGCGCGCTGCCTTGTTCGACGGTCCACGGTGGGCTTGGGGCGCGCCCATATCGAGCATCGAAATGCCGGCGAGCGACTCGACGCCGAGCATCTCCTGGAGCGAGCGTCGCGCCTCAGCAAGTCGGTTCCCATCAAGGCTCGCCAAGAATCGACGCCACTTGTCTCCGAACTCGAAGCGTTCCCCTCGGCTGACTTGTTCCACGTGTAGTTCTGCGGTGCTCATTTGCGGTCGGTCTTAAGGATAGGTAATCCTGCTGGCTTAGACCTTGTCGATTTGGCAACGCCTACCAGGGTGGCAGCGCCACTGAAGCGCTTCTCCTACGCCAACTTGGCCGGTGACTTGGATGGCCGGCATGCTCACGTGAGTGTGTTCGACTGGATAATATGGAGGGATGGTTTCACGATAAGTAGCGGTTCGACGACCTCGTGATGCCACATCTCAAGCTGCGCCACCCAAAGTCGCAGAGGTGGTGTGCGGCTCACATTTGGCTTCGGCGCCGAATATCCGCGTTCTCTAGATCTCCCGAGCAGGCTGTTCGCCTCGCGCTAGGATGCTCGCGAGCCCAGGCGAAACTGATCGCATGTGGTCGTCGCCACCTTGAGAGTGAGGAGCGGTCTAATCGCCCCGACAATGGCACCCGTGCGGGCTGTCCGCATACGCCCGGCCCATCGTGCTGGGCCCCTCGCTTCCCAATCCAGGCGGATGACCCGCGAGGAGCTCAAGCCATTGACTCGCCACCACATCGGGTGCGTGGTGACTGGCGATGTAGGCTCGACAACGCTGCGCAAGTTCCGACCTATCGTGCCGGGAGTGCCATTGCTCGCGCGCGAGTTCTGCGAATCTAGAGACCGAGCCGCCCGCGAACCCACCGAGGCCGTGCTCGCTGACGACGCCGTCGGGATCGTATTCCAGCACGAGGGCCGGCACACCACGGCACCAGGCTTCGAGGAGCACGTTGGGCATTCCCTCCCACGACGCCGTGTTCACCGACGCAACGGCACACGCCATCAATTGACCGAGCTGTCCGTGGGAGCGGGGGGGCAGTAGCTCCAAATTTGGGATCTCTGCCGCTGCGGCAGCCACCTTTTCAGCTAGGGGATCGTCGCGATCGTCATCGGGTACCCCTACCATGCGGAAGCGCGCCTCCGGTACCGCGCGCGCAAGCTCCAGATATGCAAGCGGCTGCTTGTAAGAGACCAGCCGACCGACCCAGAGAAATGCCTCGGGCTCGACACTCGTGAGCTCGACAAGCGGTGATAGGCTTTTGATCAACCGGGGGCGGCGGCGGAATGTGGCCTCACACATTGGGGCCTGCTCCTCCGTTTGCACCACGATTGCACTGGCCAGCCGCACCCCAAGCCGGTATACCAGCGCGTTCCAAACGTTACGTGCCCACTGGTGGACTCTGAAATCTGAGACATTTGCAACAGAGAACACTAGCTGGCGACGGCTCAGGGTCGCATACAGGCCCACTAGACCCAGCTCCGGGTTGGCGGTGCGATAGACGACTGCTCGTGAGGGCGCTCGCCATAGCGATTGCCAGATGCGGACCGCCTCGAGCGCCTTGGCGGTCACGTTCTTGTCCCACTTGTACTGCGGACGTCCGATTATCCTGACTCCTTCAACCTGTTCGGGCAGGACCGACGACTCGCCATAAGCGATGATCGCCACCCGCAAGCCGCGCCCAGCGAGAGCCTTCGAAAGCATCAAGATCTGCGTTTCTGCGCCGCCCGCCGGCGAAGACGGCCGACTTGAGATCATCTTCCCGATCCAAGGCGTGTAGAAGACAACGTCGTACTTCTCTCGACTGGAGCGCGCGCGCGTCAATCTCGCCTATTTCCTTGCGGAAAGGAGGTCACGGCAAAGTGCCAGCCACTTCGATCAGAGCTTGCTGCCATTCGAGCTGTGACTCGAGTCCCGACTGAAAGGTGTAGGATGGCTCAAATCCGAGCTCCCGTCGCGCGCGGGAGATGTCAGCCGCAGTGTCGCGAGCGTCGCCCCGTTGAGGTTCGCGGTAAATGCGGTTGATCGGTCGCCCCAGTAGCGAAGCGAGGGTCTCTAGTACGCTGTTCATGGACCGCCGGGAGCCGCCGCCGATGTTGTATGCCCTGCCCGGTTTGCCGCGTTCCCAGGCCGCCAGTGTTCCCTTGACTGCGTCAGCCACGAACGTGAAGTCCCGAGTCTGCTCGCCGTCGCCGTACAATTCGAAGGGTTCACCGTGGAGGGCTTGCCTGATGAGGCGATTGAAAGCCATATCGGGCCGCTGCCTCGGTCCATACACCGTGAAGTAGCGTAGACAAACGGTCGGTACGCCGAAATTGCGCCAATAGACGTGTGCTAGTTGCTCGGTTGCGACCTTGGTAACGCCATATGGAGAAACCGGGCGGGGAGCGATGTCTTCCTGCGTCGGCAAGCTCTCGGCATCTCCGTAGATGGAAGAAGAAGAAGCTATCACTAGTCGGTCCAATGACGTCTTTCGCGCCGCCTCCAGAAGCCGCTGGGTGACGGTCACGTTTAGACGGGTATAGAGATCGAATTCGTTCCAGCTGATGCGTACGCCGGGCTGAGCGGCGAGGTGGAAGACCACACTCGCCGGACGAAGCCACTCTTCCAGATCGAGCTCAAGCAGGTCGGCTTCCACGAGGCGGTAGCGTGAATCCGCTAGGGCGTGCGCCACGTTCGAACGCTTCGCCTGCTCATCGTAGTAATCGGTGAAGGCGTCTATCGCCACCACCCGCCAGCCGCTTCTGAGGCACTGCTCGCCCAAGTGTGAGCCGATAAACCCCGCGCCGCCCGTGATGAGCACCAACTTCTCGGTCAACATCGCTCGATTGAGATGGAAACTCGGCCCGTCAGACCTCGATCGCCCCGACGCTCGACCCCAGGCACCAAGTCTAACAAACGGCGCTTCGGTTTGGGGGTGAAAGTCATCCGGGGAGGGAGATGAGGATGCCGCAGAGATAGACGAGGGCGATGAGGGGGGTGGCTGAGTGAAACCCGAAGCTGCGGTGGCTGATCAGGCGGATGCGGCTGTTTAGTCTTTCCAGCCGGCCGTTTGTTTAGGCCGAGGTGGACGGCGTGGAGGATTCCGTTGCGGTGGCGGCGGATGGTGCGGGCGAGCATGACGAACGGGCCGAGCTTGGAGCGGGAGGCCCAGTCAAGCCAGGCGCCGAGGTGCTGAGGCGCCAGGACGGGGTCCTCGAGCGGGTAGAGCAGCCGAAGAGCAGCCGAAGCTCTCCTTTGAGTAGGAACGCGCGGTAATGCGGCTTGTTGGCCTGCCGGACCTGGTGGAGCAGCGCGAGCTGATCGATCGTAGGCTTGGCGGGCGCTTTGAGCAGCGACCAGCGGGTGCCCTTGATCCGCTTGCCCTCGGGGGTGTGGGAGCGCTCGTGCGGCGTTCCACCTGGTCGCGGCGGACCTGGTCCACCGCGCGCTGGGCGAGACGCACGACGTGGAAGGGGTCAAGCAGATCTCGGCGTCGGGGCAGGGTGTCTGAGATGGCCCGCTGGTAGCCGCCGGCCATGTGTATCGAGACCGCGCGGATGGTCGGCTTGCGCTCGCCGAGCTGGTCGAAGAACGCCTGCAGGGGAGCGGCGTTGCGGCCCCGGGCGCACCACACGATCGAGCCGCTGCTGTGTTCGGCGACCGAGGTGAGTCAGCGCTGTCCCCGCCGGTAGCTAAGCTCGTCGACGGCGCGCGCATATTGCGCGTGACGCCAACGCTGGTTGTGACTCGCTGGTTGTAACGCATCCGTTTCATCCGCTGTGCGGTCAGCGGGTGGCGATCTTGTTCGAGCGTCGTACGCCGGAGGGGCGCCTGTATGTGTGTGAGGGTCCGCTGGCGTCGATCGGGATCCTGGAGGACGCGACTGACCGTGGCCCGGAGCCGGCCGAGCACCCGCTCAGCGTTGAGGTGCTGGTCGAGCTGGTGGCGGTGGTCGCGGCGCTCGGCGGCACGGGCCGTTGGAAGGGTGAGCGATGAACGGGGCTGGGTCGTTGAGATTGAGCGCGCTGGACGCGCGCGTGTTGCGGGCGACCGATCCGCGGTATGAGCGCTCGCCGGAGAAGGTTGGCGCGCTGGCGGGCTGTGCGGCGGCCGTGGCGCTGTCTGCGCTGCGGCGGCTTCGCTGTGCCTGCCTCGTTGAGGACGATGGCTGTTGTCCGCGGCGGTGGCTGCGTACCTATCGCGGGGACGTCGCGCTGGAGCACCAGCCGTCAGGAGGGTCGGTGAAGGATCGGTGACTTGTTAGCGAATCACCTACAGGATGACCGTCTCCGAGCCCAGTGGGTTGAGCGTGCGCCAGCTGGTGGCCCGGCGACGGAGACTGGCGAGCCGATTGTCCGAGCCCGAGCGGACGTTGCGCGGCTCGTTGCTGCGCGAGGGGCGGCAGTGCTCAAGCGAGCGTTGCCGCTGCCGGCGCGGCGAGCTGCACGGCCCGTATACGTACCTGGCCGTGTACCTGGACGGGCGCAGCCGCATCCTGTATGTGCCGGCGGCGCTGGCCGAGGCGACCGAGTCGCACCTCGCCGACACTCGGCGCAACGAGGCGCTGCTTGGCGAGATCTCGCTGATCAACCTGGAGCTGCTCAGGCGGCGGGCGCTCGGGTGATGGGCGGTGGGCGACGTGCCGGCCGAGGCGAGCGCCGCGCTCGCGAACATGGTCTGGTGCGCGCTGGTGGAGGTCGCTGCCGATGGTGAGCGCGCAGCAGAAGATCGAGAGCTCGCACCTGGAGCGCCTGGCGGCCGTCTACCTGCGCCAGTCGACGCCCAGGCAGGTCCGCGAGCACTTCCGCTCGACCGAGCGCCAGTACGCGCTGGCCGAGGAGGCCGCGAGGCTGGGGTGGCAGGCGGAGCGGGTGGTGGTGATCGACGGCGACCTGGGCGTCTCCGGCCGCGACACCGGGCCGCGCGAGAGCTACAAGGAGCTGGTCTCCAAGGTGTGCCTGGGGGAGGTCGGCGCGATCCTCGGGCTGGAGGTCGCCCGGCTGGGACGCTCGAGCGCGGAGCATCACAGGCTGCTTGAGTTCTGCGCGCTGACCGACACCCTGATCGTCGACACTGACGGGGTCTACGACCTGCAGGACTTCAACGACCGGATGATCTTGGGCTTGAAGGCGCAGTGGTCAGAGGCCGAGCTGCACATCATGGCCTCGCGCCTGCAGGGCGCCCGCGGGCACGCGGCCGAGCGCGGCGAGTTGCGCGTCCCGTTGCCGGTCGGCTACGTCTACGACGATGAGCAGCAGATCGTGCTTGACCCCGACGAGGAGGTCAGGACCGCGATCGCCGACGTGTTCTGCTGCTTTGAGCAGGCCGGCTCGGCCTACACGCTGGTGCGCGCCTACCGTCCGAGGCTGTTCCCGGCCCGCGCCTACGGCGGCGCGTGGGCCGGGCAGCTGCGCTGGGTCTCTTTGACTCACAGTCGCGCGCTGACCGTGCTGCAGAATCCGTGCTACGCCGGCGCCTACGTGTTCGGGCGCCGCAAGAGCCGTCGCGGGGTCGAGCCTGACGGCACGATCCGCAAGAGGACCACGATCCTGCCGCGCGAACAGTGGGGCATCGTGATCCATGACCATCACCCCGGCTACATCACCTGGGAGCAATACCTCGCCAACGAGCAGCGGCTGAAGTCAAACCGCACCTTCCAGGGCGCCCGGCCGGTACGCGAGGGCCGGGCGCTGCTTCAAGGAATCGTCCGCTGCGGCTCTTGCGGGCGCTCGCTGGCGGCCTCCTACACCAGCGAGGGCCGGCCGATCTACGACTGCAAGTGGAGCCGCGTCGAGCAGATCGCCACCCCCGGCTGCCAAGGAGTGATGGGCGAGGTGATCGATCAGGCGGTCACCGAGCGGCTGCTCGCCGCCGTCGCGCCCGAGCAGATCGAGCTCGCGCTCAAGGCCACCGACACGGTCACCGACCGGCGCGCGCGCGCGACTCGCGCGGTCGAGCTGCGCGTCGAGCGCGCCCGCTACCAGGCCGCCCGTGCCGAGCGCGCATTCCACCAATGCGACCCAGATAACCGGCTGGTGGCGCGCACGCTCGAGACCCGCTGGGAGACCAAGCTGCGCGAGCTCCAAGACGCCGAAGCTGAACTCGCCCGTCAGGCCGCCCAGTCACCCCTGCCCGCACGCGCCGACATCGAGGCGCTCGCCCGCGACCTGCCACGCCTCTGGGCTGCACCAACAACCACCCACCGCGATCGCAAGCGGCTGCTCCGCGCCCTGATCGCCGACGTCACGCTCACCTTCGCTCCGGACACGCCACAGATCAAGGTTGGCATCCGCTGGCAATCCGGCGCAGCCGAGCAGCTCACGGTGCTACGTCCCGATGCGGTCCGCAGGCAACGCGCCCAAGCCGTGCGCGAGATCATGCGCCAGCTCGGCCCCACCCACACCGCCCAGCAGCTCGCCGACCACCTCAACCAGGCCGGCTACCTCACCGGCTCAGGCCGCCCGTTCACCGAGGACAGCGTCCGCTGGATGCGCTGGCGCAACCAGCTCCCCAAACCGAACCCGACCGACGGCGAGATCGGCGTCGAGGAACTCGCAAGGCGACTCAAAGTCGGCGACTCTGTCATCTACAGGTGGATCAAGACCGGCAAGCTCCAAGCCCGCCGCATCGGCCAGCGCAAGTTCGCCATCACCTTCAGTGACGAGATCGAAGCGGCCTGCCGCAAGCGGATCGCAGACTCCATCCGAATCAAGCCACGAACGCAAGAAACCGTTGCAGGAAGTGCAGTATGAAGACACCGTCTCCACGCCGATCGCGATCAACCCCTCAAGGCGGCGCTCGTCCAGATGATCGGCCAGGACTCGCTCGACGATCCGCCCGACCGAGTCTCGCCGATCCTGAGCAGGCCGGCGATAGGTTCCTGGGTGGAAAAGTTTCTGAGCAGCACGCGCGTTGATTCCTCGTGGGGACCAACAGTCGAGTTGGGGCGCGACACTCCCGGATCAAAGTTTGGCGGGTTCTCGATCCAGTGGATTCCCACGGGCGCAACCTCGACTGGAAACGCCTCCGCCGAGCTGTCCGACGCAAGGAGAACTGGGCTCAGCTGACCATCTTCTGTCTTATTGGTGCGTCGGGCTATGTCGTCAACGTCGCGCTATTCGCGGTCTACGTCGACGGTCTCCGCTTCGATCCTCGAATCGGCGCGCTCCTCGCATTCTTGTGCGCCGTCGGCAACAACTTCGTCTGGAACCGCCGCTGGACGTTCCCAGAACGGGGCGCGAGCGCCGGACGCCAGGGCATCAAGTTCGCCGTCGTCAGCATGGGCGCGTTTCTCGTCAGTCTCGCGGTTCTCACTACGTTGGTCGGCCTAACGAACGTTCCAGCGGTCGTATCACAAATGATCGCAATCGCGATCGCGGCTCCGGTCGGGTTCGTTGGAAACAAGGTGTGGACGTTCCGTGGCGCCGACACAACGATTCGAGCCGACGCGCCTGTATGACGACAGCAGCGCCGCCGCCATTGAGGAAGCGATCGCAGGAGCGCTCGCCAGCGCGTCCCGGCCAAGCGGTATTCCACCGGTTTCCGACGCTTCTACTACTGCCGGTTCTAGCTGTCTACCTGGCGATTCCGGTTTTCCACCCGGGTCCGGGTCCGGGACTGGTGGGCGATGAACGCGTGTTCGTCGACTTTGCGCACAACCTCTTGCACGGTTACTATGCGCCGAGTCAATCTAAGCTAGGATGGAATTCACTGCCGAAAGGGCCAGGACTTCCGCTTCTTGTTGCTCCATTAGTTGCGCTGCACCTCCCCGTGCTCGTGCTGCGCCTTGTTGTCGGACCTCTAACGCTGTTCTTGGCCGTCGTCGGGTTTTTCAAGCTGGCCAACATATATCTCCGGCGCAACGCGGCATTGGTCGTCGCTTATCTCTTTGGATGCGCCTACTTGCCCTTCTTCACGCTGCTGGGCGGAATAGAAGACGAGCCCCTGACCATTCTCTTAACCGTCCTAATCGCCCACAGAATTGCCACCTGGCACACGAGGCGCAGCACCAAGGACCTCGTTCTCACCGGTCTGCTGCTGGGGGCGCTCGCGCTGACTAAAGTTGAGTTTGGCTACCTACTGGTTTTATGGATACTGATTTCTAGCGTCCTTTCTTTTCTCCCGTGGAAGAACCGTGCTAGCGCAAGGTTTGCGCTGGTTGCATGCGTCCTTGGGATGGCCGTCTGTATACCCTACCTCGTATACACGTATTCGTATGCACATCGGACCTTTTATTGGAGCGACTCCGGTGGAAGTCAGCTCTACTGGATGGCCTCGAGGCAGAGTAGCGATATGGGCGATTGGCAGAGTTCGCCGACGGTTTTTACGGATTCGCACCTCGCGCCGCACCGGCAGTTTTTCCGGTCACTCGAACATATGTCTTCTGTCGGAAAAGACTCGGCGCTCCAAGCCGCGGCACTCCACAACATCACTGATGACCCGCTGATGTATGCAAGGAACCTCGTGTTCAACGCTGAACGACAAGTCTTGAACAGCCCGTACAGCTACACCCCTACGAGGTGGTCCTCGATAATCGGATTCGGCATCCCAACCGTCTCTGTTATTCTGCTATTCCTGTGGAGTGTGCTTCGGTTGTTTCGGCGGAAGGGGTTACGTCGACCAGAAATGACGATGTTTGTCATCTTCGTAATCACCACGTTCGGCCTTCATACTCTTGTATCTGCGTATGGCCGGATGTTCGTAACCGTGGTGGCGATGGCGATCGTTGTATCTGCTTACGCTCTGCTGTATGAGCGATTTGGCATTAGCAAAGTCGGACGCTCCGGCTCGGTGGGTGGTGATGATCATCTGGGGAGTGGTATGACGATGCCGGTGCAGCAGAGGTAGACGAGGGCAATCAGCGGGGCTGGCTGAGTGGAAATGAAACCGAAGCCGCTGTAGCTGATCAGGCGGATGGATCTGTTTAGTCTTTTCCAGCCGGCCGTTGTTTAGGCCGAGGCGGAAGGCGTTGAGGATTCCGTTGCGGTGGCGGCGGAGGTGGGGGCGAGCTCGACGAACGGGTCTAGCCGGCACTGGGACGCCCACGCGAGCCAGGCATCTAAGTGTGAAGGGAAACGCGTTGGTCAGGCAGACCCCGCGGGTTGGCGGGTGACAGGGTGGCCGAGGCGTTCGAGTTGGGCGATGAGGAGCCGGGTGGCTCGCCGTGGGTCTCGCTGGGTGAAGTAAGTAGTTGCCGTCCGCTTCGCAGTAGAGCTAAGGTCGCCGTTCTTGAGCATGTGCCGGGCGGCGACGACCATGGAGTGTGTGACGGCGCCGATCGCTCGGCCGTCGCCGATGCGCGAGCGCTGACGTTCGTAGAGGGCGCGCAGGTAGGTGTCTTTGGTGCGGATCGCGGCCATGGCGGCGTCCTTGAGCGCGCTGTCGACCCACGTGGAGCCGTTGCGGGTTCGTCCGCAACGTTGCTTGACGGTGGAGGGGTCGTTGCCGGGGCCACTGCCCTGCCGTGGAGGCGAGCTGGCGGGCCGAGGGGAAGACGCCACAGTCAGGACCGATCTCGGCGAGCATGGTCTGAGCGGTGCGCCGTTGGACTCCGGGATCCTCTAGCTCAACGGCCGCCTCGAACGGGACCAGGCGTTCCTCGATCGCGGCAGAGAGCCGGTCGATCTGCTCGTCGAGGAAGTTAATTAAGTCCAGGTGTGCCAGGATCGCTCCGATAGCGCTTGAGTGTGGTCGAAGCGTCCCTCGAGCGCCTCGCGCCGCTGCGGGATCTTGGTGCGCAGTCGGCCCTTGGCCAACTCGGCTAGGACTGCGGGGTCGGTGGGGCCGGCAACCAGCGCGTCGAGCATCGCGCGGCCAGATGACCCCCAGGATGTCCGAGGCCACGCAGCCGAGCTTGACGTTGCTCTCCTTCAGCGCCTTGTGCAGTCGGCTGGGCTCTCGCTGGCGCTCGGCGATCTGGGTTTTGCGATAGCGAGTAAGCTGCCCCAGGTCCCGGATCGGCTTGGCGGCACGAAATTCACCCTCAACAATCCGGATTCGGCCAGCTGGCAGAACCACGCGGGGTCCGAGAGGTCAGGTCGAGTCGGTCTTGCGGTCTTCCGGCCGGGCACCTGCTTGACGCGGCGCGCGTCGACGAGGCATGAGCTCGAAGTCGTTCTCCAGGATGTGCCACACCGGCGTGAGATAGGACGGCGGTGAGGTGCCAAGAGCTTGGTCCTTTTCCGCCGCCCCTCTCCCGAACCGGTTACGTGGAATTCCACGTAACCGGTTATATGTCCGTCGCACGAATACGTTGAAGAGCCGCTTCGCGGCCAACGTTGTCGCTGCTCAGCGAGATCCTCGCGGCTGTGGTGTTGAACATAAGCAGAGCTCCTCGAGGAACGCGAGGAGCGCGTCGGGTGGCCGGTATCTGCCGGGCTTGGTCCCGAGTGGGGCGATTCGTGCGATCGCTTGTTCTTTGAGTTTCGGGTCGGCGTGTTCGTAGATGCGCGTGGTTTGCACGCTTTCGTGGCCGAGCCACAGCGCAATCGTCGCGATGTCGACGCCCCTTGGCTCGCAGCAGCATCGCGTTGGTGTGTCGCAGCGTGTGCGGGGTGACATGCTCGCCCTGAAGGGACGGGCAGTTGCGGGCCGCGGCGGTGGCGTGCTTGGCGACGACCACGCCGACTGTGGTGGGCGTCCTGACGAGCCCACGGGACTGCCTCCAGCTGCACGCCGCAGTCATGACAGCGAAGGCGGCGGAGCTCTGACTCGATCACGCACCGGCTCGACCCCAAGTCCAAGTGCCGCCAGCGCTTCACGCGCCGGTCGTGGATCTCCAAGTGCCTGGCGGTCTGCCCGCAGCACCCACACACCCGTCGCCGGCGCCTGAGCTTGACGGTCACGATCACCCCCTCCGCGCTGAAGCCGACGTCGATGACCGACGCGCCGGGCAGGCGCAGAAGCCGGTTGAATGCGCTGCTGATGCGCATCTCGCCCTCCTTGCGGGCCGCTTGACCTTCGACAGCCAGCAGCCTGCGCAGCAGGGCGGATGCGCGTCTCCGCGCTCTGCGCAACCTCCGAAGAAATCCTCAGCCGCGAAAGCCCTGCTCACGCGGCCAACACCGCAGCGCCTTCACCCCCAAATCAACCGGAGACCCAAAGATAACGAGTCTGAAGAGCGTGCTTCTGAGCGCGACAATCCGAATCCCGGGGGAGCCCCCATGCCAACCTAACCCCGGGCTCGACGGCTCCACAATCCAGCGGTGTCCGCAGGCACCCCGGATCACCGCGTTTCACCCCGCCCAGCACCAGCGCCAGCCGAGACATGGCCAGGGTCACATAAGCGGGCCGCCTGGCGGAGAACTACGGCTACGCCTGACTGAAGAACTGGGTCAGCGTTCTTGCATCAGCGATCAGCCCTGCGCGACCGGTGCGGTCGCAAGCGCGGACGCTGAGCGGTAGTAAGCGCTGTCGCTGAGCAGGGCGCCGGGTGTGTCGAACGCCTGCAGGCGCCCGTTGACGATTACCATCACACGCTCGCAGGTGTCAAGCGTCGACATCCGGTGAGCGACAACAAACAGCGTCAGGCGGTGCTTGAGCGCCGCCAGTGATTCCCTGATGAGCAGCTCGGCATGGGGATCGAGCGCGCTAGTTGGCTCATCGAGCACCAACACTTCAGGCTGGCTAGCCAGCGCGCGGGCTAGACAGATTCGCTGCTGCTGGCCGCCCGAGACCGCATCAGCGCGCGGACCGACCATGGTGTTGTAGCCCTTAGGCCACTTCACGATGTCGGAGTGAATGCCCGCCAATCGCGCTGCATGCTCCACAGCATCATCGCTGAGATCTCGGAAGAAGCGGATGTTGTCGGCGACCGACGCATGCAAAAGCCGTGGTTCCTGCGGAAGATAGGTGAACGCCTTGCACCAATCTTCGCGGCGGAACTGCTGGGCCGGAGTACCGTCGATCAGATAACGCCCTGACGATGGCTCTCGCAAGCCAAGGATGATCTGAACGAGCGTCGACTTGCCCGCCCCGGTTGGACCGACTATGCCCACCGTCTCACCGCCGGAGACCGCGAACGTGATATCCGACAGCGTCGCCCGCCCTGGCTCGTATGCAAAACCCACGTGTTCCAACGCAAGCACGTTCACGGCCGCTAGCCTTCGTTGGGCGGGGGGTGGAGTACTGGCGCCATAGCGCTGCTGTGCCTGTTGGATCCGCTCAAGATACGGCAACGCTTGGCCTACAGCCGTGTAGTAAGCCTGCACCTGCTGACCATAGCTTCCGGCACGTACAAGCAGTAGGACGACCGCGCCGAGCGAGGCGATGTGACCTGTCCCCGTTGTGTACAGCAAAGCTAGGGCTCCCGCCACGAGCAGGTATATGAGACTCTGATAGATGCCGGGAACAAGGCGGAAGATCACCTGCAGCCAGAAGAAGGGGATCTGCACCGCGCGCACAAGCCCAGCGACCTTCTGGCGCTGTGCTCCGGCAACTCCAAAGACCTGCGTCTCCTCAGCCAAACGCACCGCTTCGTTGACACCGGCGGCGTAGTTGAGCGATGCGCGCGAGCCCACGCGGGCCTGACGGCTTCCTACCGTGCTTAGTGGCCGCAGCAGCGCGAACAGTGCAAGCGCCGCCAAGAGCACCCCAAACGCAGCCACGACGTTGAACGCCAGCGCCGACACAAGGAGCACCAGTAAGCTTGTGAGCGCCACGATCAGCTGGGTGGCTTGTACCCCACCCATGGTTGCCTGGCCTACCTGGTTAGTCGCAAGCTCCTGGAGATGTCCTTCGCGGTCGCGCGATTGCTCGGCCCAGGACGCGCGCGAGAAAGCTACAAAAGTGTCGCCGCGAAGCCGCGCTTGCAGATCGGCCGCGATCTGCGACGGGATCACTGAGATCACGCCCTGCAGCGCAAGGCGGGCGACGGCGAGAGCGATCGCGAACACCAGCAGGATGCCAACGTCCTCCCCTGCGTGCAGCGGTCCAAGATTCAAATGCACTCGCGACCCATTGACCAAAGCGACCGCGGCCTGCGCGAGGATGACCAGGATGCCGGCCTCGGTCGCGCCCGAAAGCACCGACGCCGTTACAAGCGCAACGATTGCCCACCGCCTCTCGCCCAGAAACGGACGCACACGGAACCAGCCACTTCTCGGATCCCCGGCATTGACGACCGTCCGGCTCGTCGCCGAGCGACCATTCGGCTCGGCGGCAACGTCATCGGGCGCTCCAGCCGTGGCGTCTGTATACGGCCGCACGAGCATTGCTTCCAAGTCACGCAGCCGAGTCCGCATCTTGCCCATAACGACGGCTACCGAACGGTCCTCATTGAAGATCGGCTGGCCCCCGCCCGCGACGTCGATGATCGCGAGACGTTGCATCCGCCACGTGCCACTCCCTCTGCACACCACACACGACGCGAGTTTGGTCCACGGTGGTCGACCGCTGGACACATGCGCTCGATCACCTGCGCCTCGACGCGGCCGGTAAACTCGAGTTTGTTGACTATCCCACACATGTCGGCTCCGCCGCCTCAGTCAACGCCAGCCGGTGCGATTCTGACGTACAAATCCCGAGGATGTTTAACCATTGGTCGAGTACGACCTCCGGTGCGTGGTGTCGCTCGATGTATTCGCGGCATCGCCGCGCAACGGCTATACGTTCCTCGTGACTGTCGCGCAGCATCCACTGCTTTCGCGCGAGCTCCACGAGCAGCTTCTTCGAGCCGTGGGCGAATTCTCCGAGGCCGTACATGCTGACCACCCCCCCGGGATCATGACTGAAGACTAGTGCCGGAACACCTTTACTCCAGGCCTCCAGTAGGACATTCGGCATGCCTTCGAATTCCGACGTATTTACGGCTGCGACCGCCCTGGACATCAGCTCTTCGATTTCGGGTTGGGGTCGCGGAGCGAGAAGCTGCAGGTTGGGAAGCTCGCTCGCCTGCGAGACGACTACGTCTGCCAACGGCCGCTCTTTTGCCTCGATCGGCGGGACCGCAACCATCCAGAATTTCGCCTCTGGAACGGAACGCGCCAGCTGTAGGTAATCGAGTGGCCGCTTACACGACACGAGTCGCCCAACCCAAAGAAACGCCTCCGGGTCACTCGCCAGCGGCTCAGCGAGCGGTTTTAGACTCTTGATGAGCGCCGGGCTCCGTCCGAACGCATCCCGACACATCCCAATCTGCTCCTCGGTCTGCACGACGATCGTATGCGCCAGGCGAACACCGATCTCGTACATGCGCACATCCCGGCGTTTGGTGAGAAGAAGCCGGCAATCGAAGTCGGCGAATCCCGCACTTGAGAACACCAAGCGACGGCCGGAGACACGGGCATAAACACCCAGCAACATCAGCTGCATTCCAACGCCGCGGAATACGATCACCTTCGAGGGTGCCCGGCAGAGGACACGCCAAATGACGAACGTCTCGATGAACTTGCCGATGAGGCGACGCTTGATAAATGGCGGACGTGCGACGATCCGAACCCCATCAACAGCGCGGGGGAAGTCCTCGGGTCGGCCAAACACGATGATCCCTACACGAAGTCCGCGTCGGACGAGCCCTTTGGCAATCATCAAGATCTGCGTCTCTGCCCCACCGGGCGGCAAGGAAGGATCGCGCGAGAGCATCAAGCCAATAAACGGTGTGTAGAACACGACGTCGAGCGGTCGAGGCCGTGCGACCTGCGACTGACCTCCCCACCGGGATCGAGTACCGCTTCCGAACACGGTCAGGTCGAACGGAATCCCAGATTCAAGGATGCGCCTCCGCGCCTGCCAGTAGCGATTCTTGCCAGGTAAGCCGCACCCCGAGCCCCGCTGCGAAGTCAAAGGAGGGCTCAAATCCAAGGTCGCGACGAGTGAGGTCTATGTCGGCTCCCGTGTCACGCATCGCCGAGCTGCCAATCGATGTACTTGCGCTCGACAGTGCGTCCGATCAGGACCTCAAGCGTATCGAGGACCGTGTTCATTGAACGGCGTGCGCCGCCTCCGAGGTTGTATGCGGTGCCCGGGATACCACTCTCGGCAGCCGCGATCGTGCCGGCGAGAGCATCGGCGGCGAATGTGAAATCGCGCGTTTGGTTGCCGTCCCCGAAGACCGTAAACGGTTGATCGGAAAGCGCTGATGCGATCAGGCGATGAAACGCCATGTCGGGTCTTTGCCGGCGACCGTACACGGGGAAATAACGGAGGGAGGCGGTGGGAACTTGTGGTTGCGCCAGAAGACATGCGCCAGATGAGAGCCTATGAGGCCCGCAGCCCCTGTACTCAACACTGCTTTCCTGGACATGCCCCTAGTTCTACGATGCGTTCTGGCGCCGTACCGTTGAAGCGGCAAGGCCGCGCTCGGTGAACCGATCACGCCGCCCGTCTCGACCAGCAGCTCGGCGACCGACCGGGTTGAGAGACCGCAGAGCTCGCCCAGCGTCGAGCCGCTTCGGCGCACGAGCGCGTCCAGGTGAGCAACTGCCTGCTTCTCCTCGCAATCCAGCGCGTGGATCTGCTTGTAGTAGCCGTCGAGCAGTTGCAGACGCAGCTGCGTCGGCGCGTCGTAGCGCCCCGGCGTCGGTGCGATGCTGCAGTGCACGCAGCCTGGGACGCACCGACCTGCTGTCGGGCAGTTGCTTGCGCAGCTCGAGCGGCAGCTCGCACAGCGGGTGCTCGGCCTCATTGAGGAGTTGCCGATTGCTGGTCACGATCGACCAGCGGCGGCTGTGCCACAGCCCCAGCAGCTGATGCAGCTCATCAGGCCCGCGGTTCTGTCCGGCGCGCTTGAACGCCTTGGGCAAAAGCGGGTGCGCCAGTGTTTCCCGCGCGATCCGCTCCAAATCCAGGCGTCGGACTTGCCAGGGGGGCGCGCCCGGTCCTGTCGCGGCGTGGCGTTGGCGCACACATCGCGAACGTCATAGCCGCGGCTGGCTAAAAAGATCGTTCTGTGCCGTCCCCCAGCCCGCGGCGTTCTCGACCCCAGCGGGCGATCGGGCCAAACCTGGCGCGCCCACGCCTCAAGCGCCCGATGCCCGCCGCCGGACACCTTGAAGTGCTCAGAGGTCACGACGCCGCCAACGCGGATCCACGACCGCCGCCGTCAGCGTCTGCTTGTGCGGATCGATCCCAACACGTTGCCGGCGTGATCGGGCGTCATCAGCACGGTCGACGGCCCCGGACCGCGCCCCTTAGACGCGAGCAAATGAAGCCAGCGGCTCCGATGATCGAAAATTTTCAGTGCCATACCCCGTTACTTGGTCGAGCCTTGTCCAGTCTAGGCTGGGGCGTCACCACGATTGGCCGTTCACCTACTTCCACGACCCAGCCGTGAAGGGCCCACGCCCGAGAGTTTCGCTGACCATCCGCTGCGCACCCCACATACAGCCCGCGCACCACCTGCCGCTCGGCTTCAAGCCGTCGTTCGGGCGCGAGGCGGGGTCAAATGAGACCCTTACGCATATGGCAGCGTACCAGTGCGAGTGCGGCGGGTCACCTCCATAATGCAATCGGACGCTGAAACGGCATCACGTTGAGCCACGCATGCGATGTCCCGCAGATGCAGGGTGCCCCACTTTCGTTCGATGTCGTGCGCGTCGAGCCGCAGCGGGTGGTCGATCGCCTGCCGGCTCGACATCACTGCGTTCGTGTACTTGACGCCGGGTGCGGAAGACAGATGTACCTGAGGCTTCCAGCCGATGCGCGTATCGTCGGCATCGCCGTCTCAGAGACGGTACTCGAGCAGCACACGACTATCGATGAACGGATCGCGGGGGACATTGAGACGTTTCCCCTGCCCAGCGAGGGGCTCGACATCGTCGTGTGCTGGGATGTGCTAGAGCACCTCCGTCGCCCCCGCGCGGCGCTCGACAACCTCCCCCGAGCCGTTCGGGAAGGGGGCTTACTCGTGATGCGTGGACCGAACGCGCTTTCGTTCAAGGGCCTCGTGACTTTGCTGACTCCTTTCTGGGCCCACCGGCTCTGGTATCGGCTCCGGGAACGTAACCGGCGCCCCTCGACTTACAGGCGGGTCGCGACGCAGCCGAGGGTGATCCAGTCGTGGGCACGTGAGCATTTTCAAGCCACGGAGTATTCGGTCGCTTACGAAAATCCGATGGAGCAACAGTTCCGGCAGCGGCTCGGCCTGGAGGGACCAATCTGGTCGGCGGCCGTACGCTCCGTCTACAAGTTAAGCGCGGGGCTCGTCCACCGCACAGCGACCGATTTCATACTGGTACTACGCCGATGACCAGGCCGTCCTTTGGTTTGGTGCGCAGTGCGCAGCGTGCGGGCAAGCGCCGCTTCGATGTCGTCTTCTACACGCCGTCGGTAGGCGGAATCATCTCGTGCGCCGAGTCGCTGCCAAGCGGCGGCGCCGAGAAGCAGGTGCTCATGCTCGCCAACGAACTAGCGGCACTCTGCGCTCGGGTGACGATCATCGCCTTCGGCGGCCCCGCGGAGTTGCCCGACGACGTGGACGGCGTGTCGATCGTTCCACGGCCACATCACGGGAAGCACGGCGGGCTAGTCGGAAATCTCGTCGAGACGATGCAAATCTGGCGTTCTCTGCGGCGCGCGCCCTCCATAGCCGTCGTTGCACGCATGGCCGGCCCGCATCTGGAGGCGCAGACAAGATGTGCGGCATAGCGGGAAAGATTGACTTCGCGGCACCAGTCGACGCGACGGTGGTCGAACGGATGTGCGCCGCCATGGAGCACCGTGGCCCCGATTCGCTGGGCACCTGGTGCGATGAGGGCGTTGCTCTCGGTATGCGGCGGCTCGCGATCATCGACCTCGTTGCTGGGGACCAGCCGATCTTCAACGAGCATCGCGACGTGGCCGTCGTGACGAACGGCGAGATCTACAACTACCAGGAGCTGCGGGCGGAACTGATTGCTCGAGGTCACGCGTTCACCAGCGCCTCGGACACCGAGGTGCTGGTTCATCTCTACGAGGAGTACGGCGACCGGCTGGTCGACCGGCTGCGCGGCATGTTCGCGTTCGCGATCTGGGACGTGCGCCGGCGGCGCCTGCTGCTGGCGCGCGACCGGGTCGGCAAGAAGCCCCTGTTCGTCGCCCGACGCGGGACGAGGCTCTGGTTTGCTTCGGAGCTGATGGGGCTGCTCCAAGACCCGGAGCTCGATCGTGTCCCCGACCTCCAGTCGATCGCGAGCTACCTCGCCTATCAGTACGTGCCCCATCCGAGGAGCGCTTTTGTCGGCGTGGAGAAGCTACCCCCGGCAACGACGCTCGCCGTGGATGCCAGGGGCGCGCATCAGCGTCGGTACTGGCGACTTGATTACGCGGCCCCCCCGCCCAGCGACGATCGTCACGAGCTCGAGGAGCGGCTGCGCGACCTGATCTGGGAGGCGACTCGTATCCGCCTGATCAGCGAGGTACCACTGGGTGCGTTCCTGTCGGGCGGCGTTGACTCGAGCGCGGTTGTCGCAGCAATGGCCGATCAGATGAACGAACCCGTGAAGACGTTCTCGATCGGCTTCCGCGATGCGGACTTCGACGAGGTTCGGTTCGCTCGCATAGTGGCGAAGCGTTTCGCCACCGACCATCACGAGTTGGTCGTCGAGCCGCACGCGCTCGAGATCATGCCGAAGCTCGCGCGCCACTACGGGGAACCGTTCGCAGATCCCTCGGCAATTCCCAGTTTCTATCTGGCCGAGATGACTTCCGGCCACGTCACGGTGGCCCTCAACGGCGATGGTGGTGACGAGAGCTTCGCCGGCTATCAACGCTACGTCGCCAGCGACATGGCGTCGCGCCTCAACTGGCTCCCGGGACCCGTGCGCCGCCTAGGTCCGCACCTCGTTGCACCTTTCGGTTATGGTCATCGCAGCAGTAGCGTCCGGGCGAGGGCGCAGCGTCTGGCGCGGTTTCTGGCCATGGATCCGCACGAGCGCTATACGCACTGGATGACGTTTTTCAGGCGAGACATGCGCGAGCAGTACCTCCAGCCTGAGCTGCTTGCCGCCATCGACCCGGGCGAGATCGAGGATGTGATTGGCGACGTCTGGCGCGGATCCTCCGGAAGGAGTCGCGTCGACCGAATGCTCGACGCAGACGTCAACACCTACCTACCAGGTGACCTGCTGGTGAAGATGGATATCGCGACGATGGCCCACTCGGTGGAGGGACGCTCCCCGCTGCTCGACCATCGGCTGATGGAGTTTGCAGCCTCTCTCCCCGCGAAGCTGAAGCTCCACGGAATGAACGGAAAGGTGATCTTGAAGTCAGCGTTGCGCGGGATCGTGCCCGACGCGATCCTGGACCGGCCGAAGATGGGATTCGGGGTTCCTCTACCGGGGTGGTTTCGCAACGAGTTGCGCGACCTGCCGGGGGAGATCCTGATGGGGTCAGACGCGCGAGTGCATGCATACGTCAGGCCAGCGGGGATCGCCCAGATGATCGATGAACACCACAGCCAGCGCGCCGATCACTCGATGCGGTTGTGGATGCTGCTGCAGCTGGAGCTGTGGCACCGCGAGGTGGTCGAGGCGCCGCTGCTCGGGTCCACTAGCGCGCAGCTCACCGGTAAAGCGGGAGGTTTACGGTGAGCACAGCCCCCTTGAACGACCCGACAGGGCCGCCATCATGCCTACCCGACGACACGTTCCGTTTCGGGCGCAACTGGCAACGCGACGTGGCCGCCACCTCGATCCCGAGCGGGAGCGTATCGCCGCTGAGTCGCTTCACGAACTCGTCGGCGACCTGGTGGACAAGCGCTTCATCGACATCGGATGCGGCAGCGGTTTGTTCTCCCTGTGCGCGCACCGGGCTGGGGCGAACGACGTCGTGAGCTTCGACGTGGATTCCGATGCCGTCGTTGCAACAAGCACGCTACACGCCCGCGCCGACGCGCCCGCGAGCTGGCGCATCCTTCATCGCTCGATCCTCGATCCTATGCTGTCCAGCCAGGTTGAGGCGGCGGACCTCGTTTACGCGTGGAGCGTGCTTCACCACGCGGGTGACATGTACACCGCGATCCGCAATGCCGCCGCGCTGGTCAAACCCGGAGGCGAGCCAGCGATCGCGATCTACAACCGTGTCACGGACAGGTTCCCGAACTCCCAGCGATGGTGGCATGTCAAGCGCGCCTACGACCACTCTCCGCGTCGCGTCCAGGCTGCAATGGAATGGGCGTTCAGAGCTACCTGGGTGCTGACGCGCCTGCGGAAACGACGGAACCCGGTGAGACTCATGCGACTCGTCCGCGGGTACCAGCGCTCGCGCGGCATGGCCCTCTGGACCGATCTGGTTGACTGGCTGGGGGGGTTCCCGTACGAGTTCGCCACGGCTGACGGGATCACCGACTTCTGCGAGCGCTCGTGCGGCCTGGGGCTTCTGCGGCTCCTGCCCGTCAACCCTGTCGACACGGGAAACAACCAGTTTGTGTCCGAACGCGCGTCGGCCTGACCGTTGACTTCGCTGGTTCTCCCCACCGGTCGTCTGCTGAGGCGTCGTCGACCCGCAGAAATCGACGTCGTCTTCCACGTCCCGTCGGTCACTTCCGTGCTGACCGGCGCTGACTTCCCACCAGCCGGGGGCGCCGAGACCCAAGCCTACCTGGTCGCCCGCGAGCTGGCCCGGCAGGGGCTGCGCGTAGCACTCATCTGCTACGGGACTGCCGGCCAGATCGCCGGCGAAATCGACGGAATAAGGGTGATCGTACGCCCGCCGTCGCAAGGTAACCGCCGGTTCATAGGCTTTCTCCTTGAGGTCCTAATCAACCTGTGGGTGACCGTTGCAGTCGACGCATTGGTCTACGTGCAGCGCGTCGCGAACTTCCACACCGGCGTCGTCGCGGCGGCCGCAAAGCTGAGGCGACGGCGGTTCGTGTACTCGAGCGCAGCCATGTATGACTTCGACGTCGACCTCCCACTGCTCAAGCGCGCGCGGGACCGGCGGTTGTACCGCTGGGCAATCACATCGGCCGACGATGTCGTGGCACAGACCGAGGAGCAGGTCGCGCTCTGCCGGGCAAACCTCGGGCGCAACCCGGTCCTCATCCCCAGCATTGCCGAGCCCGCCCGTCCCCGGGGGCCCGAATTACGTGCATTCCTATGGGTCGGTCGGGCAGACCCCGTCAAGCGACCACTCGACTTCGTGTCGCTCGCTCGGACGGTGCCGGAGGCCCGGTTCAGGATGGTGCTCTCGCCGAGTGAGCGGCGGGCCGCGGCCGAGGTAAAGCGCGCGGCGCGGAGCGTCCCAAATCTCGAGGTACTCGGCGGCCTGGCCCGCGCCGACCTTGGCAGTTTGATGGACGAGGCAGTCGCGATCGTCAATACCTCCGAAGCCGAGGGGATGCCGAACGTCCTCCTCGAAGGATGGGCGCGGGGCGTGCCCGCGCTCGTGCTTCACCACGACCCCGACGGCGTGATTGAGCGCCACAGCCTCGGCGGCTTTGCTCACGGGTCTCTCGACCGTCTGGCCGATGATGCTCGGTCGATGTGGTGGAGCAGACACCGGCAGCGCGAAATCGACGAACGCTGCCGTGCCTACGCCACAGAGCGTCACTCCGCCGCGGCCGTCGGCGAGCAGTGGCTGCGCCTGCTTGACTGCGATTGATCGCAATCCGTCATGATCCTGTCAGGAGAACGTCGCCTGAGAGCGCTCCTCACCGGAGGGGACGGGTCCATCGGCTGAAGACTAGTTAATGCGTTGCTGGCAAAAGGGCGTGAAGTGAGCGTGCGTGATACCCTCTCGATCGGGCACCGCTCGAGTGTGTGGCGTCGACATTAGTATCATCGGCGGGGGCCTTCGAGTTGACGTCTTCCACGAGGGGCGCTGCGGTCCGCGCTCTGGTCAATCCAGGATCCACTGACCTCAACATGCTCTGACCGTCGAGGCACGCTTAACGTGATCCCCGCCGTCCGCGAAGACAGGGTAAAACGACCGGGGTTTGCATCATCCAGCTCGGTCGGTTTGGCGAGCGGCAGCATCCGACCTTCGGCTACGCAACGATGATCCCCAACTTCATCCATCTCATGATTCCCGGCGAGGCACCGATGATCTACGGCGACGGCCGACCGCTGCGCGACGTCACCCAAATCGACAACGTCGTCGCCAACCTCGCCGCTGCATCCTCCGCGGATGTGGCTTCTAGCTTTGTTTGCGCCTCGAACTGGGCCGCTGTCCCGCCGCCACCCGTTCTCCCGACAGCGCGATCGGCATGAGAATTCCCAAACAGGTGGTGCTCCGGTCAGTTTGGGGGTGAGAGTCATCTTGGGCGGTGCGCGAGCTCGCTGGACCCCAGGCCATGCTCGCCATGCACAACACGATCGCGCCGTCGCGGTGCCCGCACCGCCCCACCCACTCAATGATCGTCGGATTTGCGGGCAGTACATCCATCCGCTCCGCATAGTCCCGGACTGTTCATGGCCCTTGCCATGCCCCCGCATAGCCAGGGACACTCCATGCCAGAATACAGCTCCATATGCGGCGATTCCACGCTTCCGTCCGTGTCGCACTGCAAGCCCCCGATTGTTTTCGCCATGCGAACCGGCACTAGGACCGATCGCTCCGCCAAGGCTCGCGCTTGCCGATCGCTATCCATCGAATGGCAGGACAGCGAGATACCATCGATGCCGCAATTCCGCGAGTTGCGCTCGCGCCCGAGCTGATGGCGGCTGATCCGCTGATTCGACCGCGTCCACTCCGCATCTACGTCAAGAGCGAGTGGGTAGACGTGGCGCGCCACCTGACGCCGCGTCCTCATCCTCGACACAATTTCGTCGCGCCAATCGCGTCGGAACTCGCTCGGCACTTCGACGAAACCAACGACTGGCTTGCAGCCGCAGGAAAGGCTGTTCTAGCTGTCAACTCCCCGGAGCAAGCGGACGCCATCGCTCTCCCTGACCTGTATTACCTCGTAGACGACCGCGATGTAGCCGAAGCGGCGGAAATCGCCGCGAATCACGGCGCGCTCCTTCTCCTTTTCGGTCACACGGACCACTATGTCGAACCGCATGCGCTCGCCCCCAGAAGCCTAGTCTTCCACTCCGACCTATATCGAAGCAAGCTGAAACCGTTCCAGAGGGTTCACCCCTCTTTCGTGCGGCTGAGCGATTATTGTGGCCCGGCCGACTGGTTCCCATGCCCGTACGAGTCACATCCCGCAATATTCTGGCGCGGTACCGGCACGCTTGCCGACTTCTCACCGCCGATACGAACGGCGCTCCGACTGAGTCGCAACTGGCGCGAACTACGTCGGAAGGCCGTCTCGGAGCTTGCTGCGTCTCGCGACATAACCGTTCATTCCACCTTCACGGCTCCCTGGTGGGGTTTGCCTGAAGCTGAAAGGGCTGAGACAAAGCGTCAGTTCATTCGAGAGGCATTGGAGTATCCCTACGCGCTCGTAGTTCGTGGCAGCGGCAATTACAGTGTGCGCCTGTATGAGGTGATGGCGCTCGGCCGCATCCCAGTCATTATCGACAGCGATGTAGTGCTGCCTTGGCCCGACTTAATCGATTGGCAGCGGATATCGCTCAGCCTTTCGCCGAACGATTCCCGACACTTCGGCGCAAGGCTGCGTGAGTTTCACAACGTGTTCACACCGCAAGCGTTTAGCTCCGTCCAGAAGGAAATACGCAAAGTCTCGCAGGCGTATCTGTCAGAAGCCGGGTTTTACCGCACCGTGTGTGCATACGCACTGGCGATGCTTGACTCGCAACGACAAACGGTCGTTCAGTCTCGGTCGGTGCTTAGGCGCACCACACAACGCGCACGACTCCGGGTCGATGAACGTTTGAGATCTGTCCTGTTACGTTAGGAGCACTTGAGCGGAGGCTGCGGGAGTACCGAACGACCGTTGCCAAAGCGGCGGCCGGGAGAAGACTCAGGCGGTTCGTATCCGTTGCGTTCCGACCGCCGGTTGCTCCGTGCGACTCACCCAGGCGCGCAGCCAGTCTCAGGGCGTAATTGTGGTTTGCCCGCTTAACCTCCACTGAGCTGGCCTCACTGTTGTAGACGCGGTGATGCCACACCTCGCCGGCGCGATCTGCGCCCGCGGTCGCGGTGGGGACGGCCGTTGCCGACCGCCCCCGGGGCAGATCCCAGCGTGCGCGTTTAACGCGCTGGGCTCCGCGGGTTCTGGCCTCAAAGCGCGCTTCGGGCCTGGGATGCTGGACTCGAGGCTAGGGTAGCCCACGGTCAGCGAGGCGGCGCGTTCGCTCCCAGGCCAGGTGGCCTTTCTGGCTCCGGCGACTGAGCGCGCGACGCCAGTGCCGCTCGACCCTTGAACGAAATCCGCGCAGCGCTTGGCTGTTGTGGGGCACCGCGTAGTAGTTGTGGTGCCCGCGCAGGACGCTGGCGAGCCACTCGCGCTGCTCGAGGATCGGGAGATGCCTGCGTCGCATCAGCTCGGTCTTGACGGGTGTTGAGCGACGCTTCGTTTCGTGATGCCGGTGAAGCGGTGGGTCGGGACGGGAGAGAGGAACGAAAGATGTCATGTCCCGGGTCCCGTGTTCCCGGGCCGGCGCGTGAGGGCCGACGGCTTGCAGGTGGCCGGGCCTTCGTGTCGAGCAGACATGGGAAGGCGCGTGTGGTTGCAGCCCGCACGGCCGGCCGTTCAACAGAAGGCGCCGACCGCCGACCAACGTATTCGACTGGTCGGGGGCTACGTTAATTAACACGCTGGTGCTATCGCCCACGGTTCCTGCGAGAGCGGGCAACTCTCAGCTCGACGATGTCAGTGACTGTGTCGAGGTACTGCCTGGCTACGGTCTCGGGCATGAAGTCGCGCACTTTGGCTTGATTCGCGACCGACATACGGTGGCGCAGCTCAGGATCGCTGAGGATGCGCTCCAGCGCGGTCGCAAGCCCTGCCTGATCACGCGGCGCCACAAACAGGGCGTTCTTCCGGTCGACTAGGTGGTCCGCCATGCCGCGCGCTCTCGTTGTCACGACCGGCAGGCCGGCGGCTAAAGCCTCTGTGATGGCAGTCGGAAAGCCCTCGCAATGATAGGTTGGCAAAACGAAGATATCGCCGTCGCGGTACGTCTGGAGCAGTGACTCGCCGCTCAGGAGGCCGGCGAGGGTCACCTTGCCGTTGAGATCGAGCTCAGTTATGCGTTCCGCGACATCGCCTGCACTGGGGCCGTCACCCGCGATGACGAGGTGGCACTCGTGTTTCCTGGCGACGCTCGCGAACGCCGACAGCGTCTCAAAGATACCCTTCTCCTTGATCAGGCGTCCCACGAACAAAATCGTCAGCGGCCCGTCACCGGGATGATGGGTTCGTCGCCGGACGACATCAGTAGATGGCCTAATGAACGGATTCGCAACCATGCGGAACCGCCCGCGCCGCCAGAAGCTCTGAGACTCCCGTGCCTCCTCCGTTGAGAGCACCAACACGCCGTCGCAAAGCGCGAACAAGGACGCGCTGGCCAGCTTGAAAGCCCGGTGCCCTGGTGCGACGAGCAGGTCAGATCGACCGCCATGAAACTGGACGACGATGCTCGGCACCAGGCGCCGGGTTGCCGCCAGCAGTGGCAGGTTGGCGAGGAGCGAACGCCACTCGTGCGAGGTCTTGACGACCATCGCGTCGAACTCCTTGGCCTTCAGCAGCCGCCTTATCCGCGGGATGTCCCGCAAGCGGGCGATGACCTTCTCGATCAGTGATTCCTCATCGTGGTGCCGCCCCCAAGGCTCCAAGACCACCGAGCACCCGATCGACTTCAGGGCTCCTAACAGCACCGGCGTGTGCTTAGTTAAGGGCCCTCGGACACTGGGATGGGGCGCAAGCATCAACATCCGTATGTCACTCCTGTTTTGACGCATATGCAGCCACAGATGCCATCCAGCCTGACTCGCGAAGGGCAGGTAGCGAACAGGAAGAGGCGGCGCGTGCATAAACTCCTTGTGCGTAGCGACGATTTCGAACGATGGAAAGTCGTGCCTCGCGTCAGCCAAGCTGTACACCTTGCTATAGGGGTTCTGTGGTCCATCGGTGTTCCGATGTACGAAGTCCTCCAGCCGAAGGTAGCGTGTGAGGCCCAGCGAGCGCGCGTTCTCGATATGCGCGCCGTAGATGCCACCCACGCGGATCCCGCAACGCGTAAGTCCGTAGATAGCAAGCAACCCAAACCGCCGCAGGACGGCGATGCTCAGCCAGTAGTTGAGTGAGTGCTTCGCATACATCATGATGATCGCCTCGCCGCCGGGCCGCAGCACGCGCGCTATCTCGCTTTGCGCTAGGTGAATATCGGGAACGTGGTGAAGTACGCCGTGACTAAACACCACGTCAAATGAGTTATCGGGGAACGGCAACGACAAGACGCTTCCGGTGACGACATTGCGGTACGGCAGGCCCCGAAGATCGAGTCGCGTCTTTACGCGGGCGGCCGACTCCTCGGTCAGATCGATCCCCGTCCAGCGAGCACCTCGGCGAATGATCTGCTCGGAATCCGAGCCCAAACCCAGACCGATTTCGAGTACATCTTGTCCCTGGAAGCGAATGCGATCGAGACAACGCGGAATATGTGACTCAAGTCCGTAGCGAAGGTCGTCATACTTCGAGAAGAAGGTTTCGTAATCCTCGTTTCTAACGTCGCCTACCAGTTGCTCACCACATGGGTGCGCGGCCCAGAACCCTTGTATCTCCCGTTCGTTCACCATGAGCCAAGCGTCTCTTGACACCAAAGCTCGAACATTAGCAGCACCCAGATGACCGAGCCGAGGTTACCGGCGCCCGCGCGGTGACGCGCGAGCATCGCCTCGATGGCGTCAGCGTCAAGTAAGCCTCGGCGGCGCACCTCGTCGGAGACCAGCACCTCTTGCGCATAGTCCGCGACATCTCCGCGAAACCATGCCGCCAGTGGCACCACAAAGCCCCACTTGGACTGACGTCGGATCGACGCGGGCAATAGATCCGCGACCGTGTCGCGTAGCAGCGGCTTGAGCCGCCAACCGGGCATCCGGCGCTCCACTGGGATCGTGGCGACGTGTTCCGCGAGAAGGTGGTCCAGGAACGGCACGCGAACCTCCAGCGAGTTGGCCATGCTCATCCTGTCGACCTTGACGAGCATGTCCCCGGCAAGCGAGGTCTGGAACCCCGTGTACACGAACTTCTCGAGCGGAGGGGCGCCGTCCATACGGTCATATCGCGCGAGCCAGTGCTCGACGATCGTGAACGGATTCTGTGACCCGAGTTCGCGATCTAGATCGGCTGAGAGCATCGGCCTCACGGCATCGAGGCCGGGAGCGGACAGCTTGCGCTTGAAGGCGATCTCAGGCGGAAGGACGCTGTCGGCGAGGCGCTTGAGGGTCAACTCGACGCGATCGCCAACCCTGGCTCCGCCGACCCTCGGTGTCCGGGCTGCCAGAGTCGCGATCCGGTGCCGCACGACATCGGGAAGCACCTCCGCGAGGTGCGCCACCTTGAGCCCGCGAAATATGGTGTAGCCGAGGAACAGCTCGTCGCCACCGTCACCAGCCAGAGCCACCTTAACGTGTTCTCGTGCGAGCCTCGAAACGTGATAGGTGGGAAGCGCCGAAGCGTCGGCGAACGGCTCATCGAAGTGCCGCGCAAGACGCGGCAGCAGTTCGACCGACTCGGGCTCCACCACCAGCTCGTGGTGTTGCGTGCGGTACCTGTTCGCGACGAGCCGCGCCTTGGGCAGCTCGCTGTAGCGTGGATCGACAAACCCGATCGAGAACGTTCGCACCGGCTCGTCGATCGACTCGCTCATCAGCGCGACCAGCGCGCTCGAGTCGATGCCGCCGCTGAGGAAGGCGCCCACGGGAACGTCACTCACTAAGTGCGAGCGAACCGCATCGATCAGCGCCTCGCGCAGCTGCGCCCTGGTCTCCGGCATGGTGCGCCGGTGGTCGAGACGGTCACGTGGCGACTCCCAGTACTGGCGTACTTGAGCTCCGTCGCGCGGCGTCCATCGCAGCAGCGACCCCGGGGCAAGCTTCCGCACATCGGCGAAGATCGTCGCCGGAGGGGGGATATAGCCGAACGTGAAGTACTGCGCGAGCGCTTCCGGGTCGATTTGCCGCTTCGATGCACCGGACAGCAAAATGCATTTGAGCTCGGAGCCGAATGCGATGCCGGCCGGGCCGACTGCGTAATACAGAGGCTTGATCCCAAACCGGTCGACTGCGAGCAGCAGGGATCGGCAAGCGGTGTCCCACAGAGCAAGCGCAAACATCCCGCGAAGGCGTTGGATGGCGTCTGGCCCCCCCTCTTCATACGCATGCACGACGACCTCGGTGTCGGAGCGCGTCCGGAACCTGTGGCCGGTCGCTTCGAGCTCATGCCGGAGCGAGCGGTAGTTGTAGACCTCGCCGTTGTAAACGAGCGCTATGGTGCGATCCTCGTTGGCGATCGGTTGCCGGCCGCCCTCGAGATCGATGATCGACAGCCGTCGCATCCCGAGCCCGACCGGCCCCTCCACATAGAAGCCATCGTCATCCGGCCCGCGGTGCGCGATCGACTCGGTCATCTCCCGAATGCGGGCCGCTGACACTGGCGCCTCGGGATCGGCGTGTACGACACCGCAGATACCGCACATCAGCTTGACCAGACCGCGAGAATCAGCACGACATCAGGCATCGATTCCTCCCGCGCCCCTTACCGGACGGACGAAGACGTGCCGCCCCGGCGTCCTGCGGCCTGCGCGATGTGCTCGATCGTCCGCCTCAAGCCCTCCTCAAAGCTCACCGTCGGCTGGTAGCCAAGGATCCGTTGGGCCAGCGAGATGTCAGCCATGCTCTCCGGTACGTCTCCGGGGCGCGGCTCTCCGTAGACCGGTTCGAGGCTCGTCGACATCAGATCGTTCAGCGTCTGGACCAGTTCATTGATCGTGTGCGAGCCGTTCATCGCAACATTGATCACCCTGCCGCCGGCCTCGGGGGCTATAGCGGCGGCGAGGTTAGCCTGCACCACGTTCTCGACGTGGGTGAAGTCCCGGGAGGCGGTTCCGTCACCGTTGATCGTGGGCCGCTCGCTGGCGAGCATCATGCGGATGAACTTCGGGATGACGGCTGCATACCCGGAAGTCGGATCCTGGCGCTCGCCGAACACGTTGAAGTACCGGAGAGCGACGCTCTCCAGGCCGAACACACGGTGAGCGACGAGCACGTACCGCTCGGCGGCGAGCTTCGCGACCGCATAGGGAGCAAGCGGGGCGACCGGCTGGTCTTCGCGCCGCGGCATCCCCGGGACGTCTCCGTACACGGAACTCGACGAGGCGAACACGACCCGGCGAACGCCGTTATCTCTAGCCGCGAGGATCACGTTCAGCGTACCCTCGACGTTGACCGCGTTCGAGGTGAGCGGATCCTGTATCGACCTGGGCACCGACGGTAACGCACCGATGTGGTAGACGACTTCGACCCTTCGTGTTGCGACGGAGACCCGCTCGAATGAGCGCAGGTCGCCTTCGATCAGCTCCACATCGGCGCAGGCCAGATTATGCCGGTGCCCCGTCGCGAAGTTATCCAGCACACATACCTCGTGCCCCGCTGCGACCAGTGCATCGACGAGATTGGAGCCGATGAAGCCCGCGCCGCCGGTGACTAGCGCCCTCATTGCGGCTGCACCGTCAGCTCGACGGCCCCTCCGCCTGCGCTCGCGAGGGCCTGCAACGTCACCGCCATCGTGTCAAGTGGATCCGGTCCGGCCAGGCCGCGGTCCTTGCGGTCCGCTCTGGCGGTGAGCGCCTCGGGAAACACCTCGAACTGCTGGCGGTGGCCCTTGTCCTGGTGGCGGCCGCCTACCACCCGGGTCCGGCTGTTCCCGTGTAGCTCCAGCCGCCTGAAGTCGTGCAGGGTCGCCGACCTGCCGGCCGAGTGGGTCTCGACCAACTCCTTCGCCACTCCGGAGGCTGACGCGGATCCGTAGAAAATCGTCGCGAGGGACCCGTCGGCAAACGCGAGCGCGACCTCGAAGCGCTGAGTGAGCGCCAGCTGCTCGTCGGAGGATGCTGTCGCCAGCACGCGCGCGGGCATGGCCCCGACGAACCAGCACGCGAAGTCGATGAAGTGACAGCCCTCCCCGAGCAGCCGTCCACCGCCATCGTGGGGATCATTGAGCCAATGGTCCGGTGGTAGCCGCCCCGCCGCGACCCGGTAGAGCAGCTCCACGGCGTGGCCCTCGCTGGCGAGGTGCTCGCGCATCCTCTGCGCCAGCGGCGCGAACCTGCGGTTGAAACCGACTTGCAGCACGTGTCCGCGGGCAGCTTCCCTGAGGCGCTGCAGATCCTCTACGTTCAGCGCGGGCGGCTTCTCGACGAACACGGCTTTGCCACGCTCGAGGGCGGCCAGCGTGTAGGCGGCGTGCGACCCGTGACGGGAGGCCACGCACACGGCGTCGACGTCCTGGGCCGCGATGACCTCATCGGGGGTCAGCGCGCGCGCAAAGCCGAACCGCTCGGCCGCGCTCACGGCCGACAGACCACCGGCGCTCGCGACGCCTGAAGTTTGAAGCCGGCCGAGCAGAGCGCCGGGATCAGGACCGCTTGCGAGAAGCTGCCCGCGCCGATCACGCCTGCGGCGGGCACCTCCATGGCTCGCGCGTCGGGACGCGGCGCGCCCTTCGAAGGTGCCGGAGCGCTCGGCCGGGCAGGCGAGGAGGGTGGATAGGTCAGCACCAGGCCGAGTGGTGAGCGGGCCCCGTCGAGGAGCTGCGCGTATGCGTCGGCGGCGCGTTCGACGGGGATGCGGGCGGTGATCAGGTCCTCGACCGAGATTTGCCCCTTGCCGAGCAGGGTCACGAACGCGGCCAGGTTGCGGCGCTCCGTCCAGCGCACGTATCCGATCGGATAGTCGAGGCCCCGCTCCTCGTAGTTGCGGTCGTACCGTCCCGGCCCGTAGGACCGTGACAGCCGCAGCTCGAGCTCCTTTGCCGGAGTACGGTGGGCGCGGCAGCTTCATGCCAACGTCTCCGACCACTACGATGCGGGCGCGGTCGCGGGCCAAAGCGGCCGCCAGCTCCACGGGGTCATTCGAGCTGGTGGCAGCCGTGATTAGGATCGCATCGCAGTCTTCCGCGGACGTAGGCAGATCGGCGTCCGTGAGCTCAGATCGCACGCTCGCCCACTGGACGCCGGCTTGGCGGGCCCGCTCCACTAGTTCAGGGCCGAGGTCAACCCCGACCACCTCGCACCCAGCGGCAAGCAATGGCCGACACGCAAGCTGGCCGACGAGCCCCAGCCCGATCACGGCGATCCGCTCCCCGATCGACGTTTCGGCTTGGCGCACCGCGTGTAGCGCGATGCTGCCGACGGTGGCGAATGCTCCTGCCTCGAAGGAGACCGTGTCGGGCAGCCTCGCGCACAAGTTGGCGGGCACCAGGTTGAGCTCGGCGTGGACCGCGTGGCCAGCACCGGCGCACGCCACGCGATCACCAGGCCGAAGATCGCTCACGCGGGCCCCGGCTGCAACGATCACGCCAGCACTCGAGTATCCGACTGGCGATGGCTGGCCGAGGCGCGTGCGGACGGTGTCGAGGGTGGCTCGCAGCCCATCGCGGTGCGCCTTGTCGAGCACCTGGCGCGCCTGATCGGGGCGAGCCCTTGCCTTGCCGATCAGGTTTTGACGCGCGGCTTCGACGGTGCTCCGCTCCGTGCCAGCGCTCACCAAGCTGGCGCGCACGTCGACGAGCACACTGTCCAGCGTCACCGTCGGCGTCGGAACCTCGGCGATTTGGATCTGCCCGTTCCTCAGTCGCTGGGTCACCTGTCTCATTGCATCGTCCCGATCAGCAGCGCGAGGGCGCGAAGCATCGGAGCTTGCACCCACCGTGGATGGCAAGCCCGGTTGACCCAGAACCGTCTGCGCTGAAACAGAAACGCGCCATCGCCCCTAGCCAACCTAGCCCGAGTGTAATCGAAGACCTGGTAGCGCCGCTCTGCGAGCACCGGTTCACGAGCCGCGGCGCGGGAGAATGTCTCGATCGCCTGCGCCGCGCACTGCCCATCGACGGGATAGCGCGACTGAGGCGTGTACCGAGGGGTCCCGTCAGGTTCGATCAGGTGGGTGGCGTAGAAGTGCAGGCCTCGCCGCCACGCTTCCTCCGCTCCCGGCGAGGAGATGCCGCACTCGGTGCAGGTCAGCAGGCAATCGAGCACATAGCCCGTGTGGAAGGAATCGACCCAGCGAAGATCCCGTCGCTCCCCATAGGGCCAAGACCCGTCCGGCCGCTGACGGGAGAGGGTGTACGCGACAGCGCTTCTGGCCGCGCGGCGCAGATCCTCGCGCCCGAGCGACCTAGCGAGCCGCGCGAGCAGCGCGCACACGAGCATGTTTGCGTTGTGAATCGCCACCGTGTCACCGGGGAGGTAACCGCAGTACGTCCCCGCGCGGTCACGGGTCTGCGGAATCCGGCGAAGGAAGAACTCGCCCGCGCCGGTCGCTAGCTCGAGCGCCTCGCGGTCTCCGGCCAACTCGTACGCGTCGAGTAGCCTCAG
The DNA here is from genome assembly GCA_963723675.1 of uncultured Solirubrobacterales bacterium. Taxonomy (GTDB): domain Bacteria; phylum Actinomycetota; class Thermoleophilia; order Solirubrobacterales; family Solirubrobacteraceae; genus Palsa-465. The sequence goes on from CAVRRW010000011.1 coordinate 67,705, forward strand.
GCCAACGAACGCAGTGGCAATCGTATTCGGGGTCGTCTTTGAATATAAGAACACCCGCGTCTGGACGTCGAAGTGAAAGCCCCAGGACGGCTCGGGATACCGTGAGCAACGCAGCTCTGCCAGGAGTTCGACGTAGCGGTTTAGCTTCGCGCTCGCCTCGTCCGGCTCCAGAAAGCCGTTGCGGGCGTAAGCGGAGAGTACAAGTCCCAGCGAGGCCGCGCTGAGTCCCGGCGGGACCCCCAGCAGCGGCCTGACATTGAGCGGCGAGCGCTCGACGGTCTGGATGAGGATTCGCAGGCCGAGGGGCGATTTGCGTACCGCGCTGGGCATGCGTATGGCGTTGAGGCCGTCGTATGGGTCGGGGCCAGCCCAGCTCCGCGCCCACCCCCACTGCTCAAGCGCGCGCGCGACCTCCTGCACGGCGGTGCGGGAAACTTCGCGCTCCTGCAGAGGCGAAATCTGTGCGTGTCGCTCAGCTGCCAGCAACGGATGTCTCGAGAGTTCGGGTTCCTCAGGCCGGGATGTGGCTCGCAACGGCCGTCGCCTGCGCGGCGTCCAGAGCGGTCGCGATCACGTCCGCGATTCGCTCGGCAGCATGCCCATCCCACCCTTCGAGAGCCGGCCGTCGCTGGCGGTCAGGGCTTGCCAGCGCTGCCGGAATGTCGGCGATCGACTCGGGCGCGAGGCCAAGCAGCGTGTTCGTGCCCGCCCGGATCGTGATCGGCCGCTCGGTGTTGTCGCGCAGCGTGAAGCACGGCACGCCGAGGTACGTGGTCTCCTCCTGGACGCCCCCCGAGTCGGTCAGCACCGCAGCGGCATCGGCCTCGAGCGAGAGAAAGTCGAGATAGCCGAGTGGATCCAGCACGTGGATGCCTGGAGCTACGGGCATTCGCTCCATCATCTTGCGCGTGCGCGGGTGGGCGGGGAACACGACCGGAAGCTCGGACGCAATCCTGCCCAACTGGTCGAGCACCTCGTGCAGCAAAGGGCCGTCCACAAGCACCGGCCGGTGCAGCGTCACGAGCAGGTATTGGCCTCGAGTGAGACCGAGCTTCGCGGCAGCATCCAGCTCCCGGAACCGCGGCTCTACCGACACGAGCGAGTCGATCATCGTGTTGCCGACGAAGTGGATCCGCTCGCTCGCGATCCCCTCGGCGCGGAGGTTCTCGCGCGCCTCCTCGCAGTGGATAAACAGGTAGTCGCTGAACTCGTCGGCGACGATCCGGTTGATCTCTTCAGGCATCGTCCGATCGAAGCTACGCAGGCCGGCCTCCACATGGCCGAGCGGAATGCCGAGCTTGGCCGCTACGAGCACGACGGCCAGCGTCGAGTTGACATCGCCGGAAACAAGAACCAGATCCGCCCGCTCCGCTTCGAACACCGGTTCGATCCGCTCCATCACCCGCGCTGTCTGGACCGCGTGAGTCCCTGAACCTACCCCGAGGACGTGGTCGGGCTCGGGTACGTTGAGCTCCTCGATGAAGGCCTCGGCCATGATCCAGTCGTAGTGCTGCCCGGTGTCGACGACAACATGGCGAGCATCGGGCAGCCGCTCGCGCAGCCGTCCGATCACTGGTGCCATCTTGACGAAGTTCGGACGCGCCCCCATTGCGTAGATAATTCCGCACACAGTCCAGGTTCCTCAGGTCGTGCCCCTAGAACTGGGCATTTCATACGGAAGCGGATACCGGATCAATGGACCCTTAGACCCATGGCGCGTTCACGGGGTTGAACGGCTGGCTACACGCTCCTCAAATTCGCGGAGAGCTGGAGAGAGTCGAGACTCAGCCTTCTAATGCGCGCAAGCATTCGCACCGGACTAGCAAGACTTTGGGCATCCGCTCCGTTGTTCCAACATGACACCCTTTCTTGGGGAGCGGGATCATCGCGCCTGGCGAGACTCGACCTTGTCGGTAGGGCGGCCGGCAGATCCGATCGGTATGGCTGCCCGCGACAGATTCCTCGGCCGGTCCATAGGACGCTAGCAATGAGCCCTCAGACATCCACTCAAGTGTCACCGAACGTGGTGAGGGACGCTTTCTCGCCGAAGACGCTCACCCACCTCCAGCGGCTGGAGTCGGAGAGCATTTACATCATGCGCGAGGTGGTGGCCACGGCTGACAACCCAGTGATGCTCTATTCGATTGGTAAGGACAGTTCGGTGATGCTGCGTCTCGCGCTCAAGGCGTTTTACCCTGCGAATCCCCCGTTCCCGCTCCTCCACGTGGACACGACGTGGAAGTTCAGGGAGATGATCTCGTTTCGCGATCGGATGGCCACTGAACTCGGTCTGGATCTGGTCGTGCACGTCAATCAGGATGGGCTGAGAAGGGGAATCAACCCCTTTACGCATGGCTCGGCCGTACACACAGATGTAATGAAGACGGAGGCGCTCAAGCAGGCGCTCGACCGCCACGGCTTCGACGCCGCCTTCGGAGGCGCTCGCCGCGACGAGGAACGCTCGCGGGCGAAGGAGCGCGTCTTTTCGTTCCGATCGGAGCACCACCGATGGGATCCGAAGAACCAGCGCCCCGAACTATGGCGGCTTTACAACGCGCACAAGCATCGAGGCGAGTCGATTCGCGTATTCCCGCTCTCGAACTGGACCGAGCTCGACGTCTGGCTATACATCCACCTGGAAGGTATCCCGATCGTGCCGCTCTATTTTGCGCGGGAGCGGCCGGTAGTAGAGCGTAACGGTGCCTTGATCATGGTCGACGACGAGCGGATGCCGCTCGTGCCAGGGGAACGGCCTGCGATTAGGACGGTACGGTTCCGCACGCTTGGCTGCTACCCGCTGACAGGCGCGATCGAGAGCCGCGCCGACACACTTCCCGCGATCATCCGGGAGCTGCTGATGGCAGGGATGTCTGAGCGACAGGGGCGGGTGATCGACCACGACTCGACCGGCTCCATGGAGCGTAAGAAGCAGGAAGGCTATTTCTGATGATCACGATCCACGCGGCCGAATCGGTAGGCGTAGACAGTTACCTGGAGGACTTCGGTGGTCGAGGCTTGCTGCGTTTCATCACGTGCGGTAGCGTCGATGACGGGAAGAGCACGCTGATCGGACGGCTCTTGTATGAGTCGGAGCTGCTGTTCGAAGATCAACTCGCAACGCTCGAGTCCGACTCGCGACGCATGGGAACGCAGAATGGTGACATCGATTTCGCGCTGCTTCTCGACGGTCTCCAAGCCGAGCGCGAACAAGGCATCACCATCGACGTCGCCCACCGATACTTCTCGACTGATCGACGAATGTTCATCGTGGCCGATACGCCCGGCCACGAGCAGTACACCCGCAACATGGTGACCGGCGCGTCGACCGCCGACTGCGCGGTGATCCTAATAGACGCGCGCAAGGGACTGCTGACACAGACTCGGCGGCATACCACGATCGTCTCGTTGCTAGGGATCCGTCATGTGGCATTCGCTGTCAACAAAATGGATTTGGTCGGTTACCGCGAGCGGCGGTTCCGGGAGATCGAGCAGGAAGTAGATACGTTCGCACGGACGATCGGTCTGGTAGACATGGCCTGCATTCCGCTCTCGGCGGTGCGAGGCGACAATGTCGTCAATCCGAGTGGCCGGACGCCATGGCATGACGGCCCTACCTTGTTGGGCTACCTCGAGAACGTAGAGGTGGATGAGCTGCGCCTGCAGTCAGTTCCTTTTCGCTTTCCGGTTCAGTGGGTGAACCGTCCTGATCTCGACTTCCGAGGCTTCGCGGGTACGATCGCTTCCGGAACGATCATGCCGGGTGAGCGCGTCGTGGTGGGTCCATCCGGGCGCGAGAGCCGGGTCGCCCGGATCATTACCTACGACGGTGACGGCGACCTCGCGGTCGCTGGCGAGTCTGTTACGCTGACACTGACCGATGAGGTCGACGTGAGCCGCGGTGATGTCTTGGCAAAGCCGGGCGAGTTGCCACAGGTGGCTGATCAGCTTGAGGCGACCGTCGTCTGGATGGCAGATGAGCCGATGCTGCGCGGACGCAATTACCGAATGCGTGTCGGTACAAAAGCGGTCACGGCGACGATCGCACCGATCAAATACAAGCTGAACGTCGATTCGCGCGAGCACGTTGCCGCGACTAAGCTCGAACTCAACGAGATAGGAGTTTGCGATCTCGAACTCGACCAGCCGATCGCATTTGACCCCTACAGCATCAATCGTGAGACCGGCGGCTTCATTCTGGTCGACCGGCTCACCAATGCCACCATGGGCGCCGGGCTGCTGCATTACGCCCTGCGACGATCCGAGAACGTTCATCGTCAGCGGCTGGACGTCGACAAGGGGGCGCGCGCGGCGATAAAGGGGCAGAAGCCATCCATTGTATGGCTGACCGGGCTGTCTGGGGCGGGCAAGTCAACGATTGCGAACCTCCTCGAGCGTCGGCTCCACAACGCGCGACGACACACGTACCTTCTAGACGGTGACAACGTCCGCCGCGGTTTGAACAAGGACCTTGGATTTACCGCCGCCGACCGAGTGGAGAACATCCGTCGTGTCGCCGAAGTGGCCAAGCTCATGGTGGACGCCGGCCTGATCGTGATCGCCTCGTTCATATCCCCCTACCGCAACGAACGTCTCACCATCCGGGAGCTCGTGGACGACGGTGAGTTCGTCGAGGTGTTCGTCGACGTCCCACTCGAGGTCGCCGAACAGAGGGACCCGAAAGGGCTGTACAAGAAGGCGCGGCGAGGCGAACTGATCAACTTCACGGGCATCGACGCACCGTACGAGGCACCGGAGAGCCCCGATGTCCGGATCGACACCGTCGCCATCACGCCAACGCAAGCAGTTGAACAGATCATCGAAGCGCTCATCACGGCAGGGATCCTCCACGGCACGCCGGACTGATCCGCCAACAGCGATTGCGTCTCCAGGAGCGATCACTTGCCGGACACGATGGTTTGTAAACCACGCCGCGGGGGGGTGCGGCTGGCGCGCGTTCGGTTCGGCCATCGCCGCCATCGCCGCCATGCGGCAAGTGTGACCGCGCTTTACGGCGACGTCCTGTCCCCGGCCACGATCGTTGACCGGGATTGGGACTGAGTCAGGGCGACGGCGATCAGGCCCTCCGCAGGATCCAGGAGAATCGCGGCCGCGTCCTTGCGGGAGCGGACGCCGAGCTTGGCGAACGCAGACGCGACGTGATGCTTGACAGTGCTTTTTGACAGGTAGAGCCGGTCGGCGATCTGCGCGTTCGTCTTACCCGCCACCAGCAGATTCAGGACCTCCTTCTCGCGGTGAGAGAACGTGGGCTTCGCGACCAGCCTCCTGGTGACCCGCGGCACGCAGACCATGCCCGCAACGACGGCACGCACCGCGGGTGCAAGCGAACGCACGGCGTCCTGCTCAGGGACGAAGGCGTCGGCCCCAGCATTAAGCGTTTGGCGGCCGACGGCGTTCCTCGCGTCGCGTGCGACCACGACCATGCGCGCGTCCGAAGCGAGGCGGCGCAGCGAGCGCACGGCTGCCAGCCCCTCCGGGCGGCGCAGGTCGGCAGCGACCACGATCGCCTCTGCCCGAGTCCCGGCAAGATCGCCGGCGCGGCACAGCGGCAGGACGCCCCGGTTCGGCGGCAAGCCGCTGCCGGCAAGAATCGCCACGAGCGGCGCGGGCTCGTGGAGGTCGTCGTGAACGAGCGCGAGGTGGAGCTCGGGAGCGGCGCGCCGGTCGCGATTCGGCCGCGCAAGGACGCTTAGGTCCTCGTGGGTCGGCGGCAACTGGAGGTGCGGATCGGCGAGAGTGCTCATGTCTGGTTGCAGCTCCTTCGGGGCTACTGCCTGGCAGGCGGTCGCCGTCTTACACCGCCGCATCCCCACGGCTGCTGCGGCGACCGTCCGCTCACGCCGCCGCGAGGTGCCCTGATCTGCGGGTGCACGGCGTGGACTCGAGCCGCGCCAGCTCCCGCTGCAGCGCTCGTCGCCCGCGATGATGGAGACCGTGGATCGAGCCTTCGCTGCGGCCCATCCGATCCGCAATCTCCCCCGGAGTCAGGCCTACTACGTGACGAAGCATCACGACTTCGCGCTGCTCGTCAGGAAGGGTCGCCAGGGCAGCCCGGACGGTCTCGGCGTGGTCAAGATCCGTTCCGCAAGTCGCGTCTGGATCCAGCACCTCCTGGGTTGGCAACAGGCGGTCGGCGCGTAGGTGATCGATCGCGACGTTGCGAGCGAGGCGCAGCAGCCACGCGAAGAATGGCACGCCACGATCGTCGTACTTCACGATCACCGTTATCAGCTTCGCGAACACATGCTGGGTCACGTCCTCGGCCTCGTGGTCGTCGCGCACGATCGAGCGAACGTAGCCGTAGATGTTGTGCGAGTAGCTGACGTAGAGGAAACGCACCGCCTCCTGATCGCCCTCCTTGGCCCGAGCGACTGCGAGGCGAGTCTTTTCGCGAGTCTCGGGTGAATCGTCGAGCGTGGTCCTGGTCCGGAAGCCGATCGTTCCCGGCGTTGCCGCAATTGCTTGGGTGATCAACGTTGCCCCTTCGGTTTGAAGGTTGGTCCTCTTGGCGACCCGCGCCGTCAGACCGCACCGGCGCACGCGTCCCCCACGTGGTGCTGCCCCATACTTTGCTGGCCCTGCGAGGCCTCTCTCGCCCTCGCTGCTCCTTACGCGTCGAGTATCCAGCCGGCGCGGATTCTGGTCAATGACCGGTACGGCCCATTGCTCCGTTCAAGGGGCTGAACGCCCGCGACGCCGGCGACATCGCAGCGTGGTGCCAATTGTCGAGGCGGCTGACCGTTCGCTTCTCGATGGCGGCCGCGAAGTGTCGGTCAACGATAAGGACATCAGCCACCAGCTGGCCGCTCGCCACGAGCTGCAGGTCGTCTGACTCTCCGCCAGGGAGTACCTTCACATGGGTCGTGAGCAACGCGATCGCCTCTGTGCGTTCGGTTCAGGCGTCTGCGTCTAGGCCATCGACCATGCCGCACAGGGCCCGTCTTCGCCCTGTCTGTCAGGATCAAATCGCGCCCGATGGGCCGATATGGCAGAAAAGCGACAGGTAGGCGGGCCCGCCTCCTTGGTTGCTCAGCCAAGTTCTCGTGGCGGTCGCGTAGTTGGAGGTGGCTACCGTAGATGGGTCGGTCGGCGGCGCGACATCGGGCTTCAGTGAAGCCACATACGTGATCGGGATGCTGGCGCTGGCGGGTTTGGCGCCCGGTGCAGGGCGCAACGGGCCGCATAGCGCGGGTGCGGTCGCTTCGCCGGGCAGCGTCCTGTCGAGATCACTTACACCGAGAGCTGCGAAGTCGTAGACGTGGTTGTGGTTGTAATCGATGCCGTGAACCACGATGACGGCGTCGCCGTCGCGAATCAAATCGGCGACCAACCGAGGCACAGTCATCGTGCGCCTGTAACGGATGTTTCCACTCGCGGGATAGCGATTCATGTCGATGTTGTTCGGCGCGCTCCCGCTCGTGCTTCCCCACTCGGTGAACGAGGTCAACGTCGAACCGTATAGGCGAATGGCGTCGCCGGTGCTGATCGAGCGGTGGCCGTTGTGCAGCCGCGCGTTCGCCGCGGTCGGGCACGTCCCCAGCCCCTCACCGTGGATGTGCGCAAGATGTGGTGAGCCGTTGAGTAGTCCGATTGTGTCGAGGGTGACAGTGGCGGTATCGCCTCGGAGGTGAATGGTGGCAGTCCCGCTGCCAGTCACCCGGTTCGTCGGTACTGCCGGCAGCGACGCCGCATAAGGCTGCCCGGCCACGCTCGGCTCAGACGAGAAACTGCCCGTCGTCGCCAGGACCACGATCGCGATCACTGTCGCAGCGAGAGCAACTGAAAGCGACAGCACGACCAGCGGCCAGCGGTACCGCCGAAGAAACACCCGCCAGCCGAAGCCCGCCAAAACCAGCCTCGCGCGCGCAAACCGGTTGCGGGTTCAGTGCTCACTTGCGTTAGGTTGCGGGTTCAGTGCTCACTTGCGTTCAGAAGGTCCGGCTGCTCGAGGGGTGACAAGGCGCCTGCGGGACCCGCACTGCCGCTTGAGACCTTGCCAGCTAGACCGGGAGCTCGTTTGCTCGATCGCCGAACTAGCCTTTCGGAATTCCTGCATCGCACGCCTCAGTCAACTCTGCAGAAAGCCTCTCTAACCTTACCCGTCGGTGCAGCCGCCCGCAGCCGTTGTGCCCGGGATACGTGCTACTTGCGCCGGCGGAGATCGCGCAAGGCGTCTCGGGCCATGCTCGCGAGTTCCTCGTCGCCGCCACGCTCGGCGCGGCGGTACGCAGACTCGGCGCCCGCCAGGTCCCCACTCTCTTCCAGCAGGCCTCCGAAATTGAAGGCACCGACAGCCTGGCCGCGCTGATCAGCGCGGTGATAAGCCTCAGCGGCGCCGGCCAGGTCGCCCTGCTGTTCGAGCAGCACGCCGAGGTTTGAGGCCGCCGCCGGGTCGCCGAGCTCATCGGCGCGGCGGAACGCTGACTCAGCGCCGGCGCGGTCACCGTATCCCTCGAGGAGATGACCGAGCTTGAATGAGCCATCGGCGTGACCGCGCCGGCTCGCGCGGTGGTAAGCCTCGGTCGCGCCGGCCAGGTCCCCCTGCTGTTCGAGCAGCACCCCGAGATTGGACGCTGCGACCGCGTGACCATGGTCATCGGCGAGGCTGTAGGCCTCCTTCGCGCCCAGCAGGTTGCCCTCGGCCTCGAGTCGCTGGCCGAGCTCAAATGCAGCGTCGGCGGTGGCGAGCTCGGCCCAGCCGCCTTCGGAGCGGTCCCCGACCGGGAATGCAGCTCGCGCCTCGGGAGTCACCACCGGCTGGTCGGGCCGGGGTGTCGCGGTGGCGGTGGGCTCTGCGGGTTGCTCGTGTGACGGGGGGATCGGCGCTTCAGGCGCAGCCGGTTGCTCTGCACGGGCCTCGGTGCCGGCTTCCTCTGGACGCTCAGTAGCGGATACGGCTGGCTCGGCGGGCGTCTCCGGCGATTGGGTGGCGTCAGCCTGTTCCGGCCGCGCGGAGTGGTGGTCGCCTGGAGGCGCTGAGGAGACGCCGAGTGCTCCGGATGCAGTTGCCGTTGTCGTGCCTGCTCCGCCGCGCTGGCGTAGGTACCAGCGGCTTGAGCCCTCGCGGTGTTTACCGAGGTGGCGGACGCGCTTTATGCCCCGTGTCTGCCGCGCGGCGTCCGCGGCCGACGCATCGCCGAAAGGTGCAGCAGGCTGATGCTGCACTTCCGCGACTGCGCCCGGCCCGCCAGAGGCCACGTTTCGATGAGGGGCCTCTGCGTCAGCTTGCTCAACTTGTTCGGCGCGCAGGCGGGCTAGATTGAGTGCGCCGTCGGCGTCGCCGAGCATGTCGGCGCGGCGGTAGGCAGCCTCAGCGCCGACCGGGTCACCCTGTCTTGCGAGCAAGTGGCCGAGACTAACCGCGGCGGCGGCGTGCCCGCGCTCGCTGGCGCGGCGGTAGGCGGCCGCGGCGCCCACCAGGTCGCCTTGTTCTTCGAGTAGTCTGCCGAGGTTCGTAGCGCCGGCCGGCTGGCCTCGCTTGTCGGCACGACGGTAAGCAGCTGCGGCGGCCGCGGTTTCTCCTTTCTCGGCAAGCAGGCGGCCGAGGCCGAGAGCGCCGTTGGCCTCCCCGCGCTCGTCGGCACGACGATATGCCGCCTCTGCGCCCGCCAGGTCACCTCGCTGTTCAAGTATTAGACCGAGGTACGCGGCGCCGGCCGGCTCGCCGCGTTCGTCGGCACGACGGTGCGCCTGCTCGGCATCAGCGAGGTCATTGCGTTCCTGGCTCACCGGACCGGTCGCGCAATCGCCAGGATCGCCGCGCTCTTCTGGTGGACGGCGAGGACCGCTTGTCACTGGCGAATCATCCCCGGTTCCGAACAACACGCCCACCTGCTGCCGGATAACGAACCACCGCCTGCCCGTCGTGACTCACGTCGATCGCCGAATTAGTCCCTGGAAACTCCTTCATCCGCACGGCAAGCGCCAACTTTACAGTCTCGGCTTTCTGCCCGGCAAATGCTCGCCGTCGTATTCGTCTGAGCTCGCGATAGACCTGCCGTCGTTTTTCAAGCTAATCCTGAGAGGCTTCCGGGGCCTCGAACCAGGAGGTCGTGATGATGGAGAACGGCAAGCCTCGCAAGCAGCGTCAGCTCTCACCGGAGGAGAAGAACAGAATCTGAATCTGGGACTGCCCGCACTTCACTCGCGCCAAGCGGGTCGCGTACTCGATCGTCGATGTCGTGACCCGCTACCGGGTCGGCTACCTGCGTCCGACCCATGCTGTCGGCGATCTCCCCGGGTGTGAGGCCGACGAGTGTCGGAGGAGCACGACCTGGCGCCGTTGGTCGGGCAGTGTCGCGAGTGCGGCCCCGACTGTCTCGGCCCGATCCATGTCGGCGCCGGAAGTGAGGTCCGGATCGACCAGTGTCTCGGTCGACGTGCGCCCATTCGCTCGCAGGTGATCGATCGCGACGTTCCGAGCGAGTCGAAGCAGCCAGGCGAAGAACGGCGCGCCACGATCGTCCTGCTTGACGATTGTCGTTATCAGCTTGGCGAATACGTGCTGCGTCACGTCCTCGGCCTCGTGACCGTCGCGGACGGTCGAGCGGACGTAGCCGTACACGTTGTGCGAGTAACTGACATACAGGTAGGCCAGCGCGGCCTGATCGCCTTCCTTGGCCTGTGCGACGGCGAGGCGGATCTTGTCCCGCGTTTCGGGCGACTCGTCGAGCGTGGTCCAGGTCCGGAAGCCGATCGTCCCTCGCGTTGCCGCAATTGCTTCGCGGTCACGTTGTTTCCTTCGATCGAAGATGGTCTCCTGGCGAACCCGAGCATAGGTCCAGACAGCGCGTTCCCCTGACGCCCGTGCTGCCCCACTTCGCTCGGCCTCGCGAGGGCGATCGCGCCCTCACATCTTCTTGTGCCGTGAAGTATCTAGCGAGTGTTGGCAGCGGTCAAATGACCGGTCCGGCCCATGCTGCGTTCAAGCGCATGCCGAGCGACTCGAGTCGAGCGCCGGGGCGATCCCGGAGGCGCATGCAGGTTTTGCGTGGCTTGGGTAGAAAAATCACCACATCCGCCCCGTTCATTAGTTATTGTCCACGTTAGGTTTACGCGAATCGAAAACCGCAGGGGGCACAGGGAATGGGGATTGAGTCCGGCGATGTGGGAGCGACGGATGGGCATGCCTCAGCGAGACGCTGGGGCTGGCACTTGAACGCGAATCGCAACGACGTTGGTGCTGTGCTACTGCCGGGAGCCGGCGGCACGCAGCCCGGCACCGGTCGAGGAGCCGGGGGCTCGCCGGGCGCTCTGTGGGCCGTCGTCCGCAGCCGCGTAACATGGCTACATCTGCTGTCCGCGGGAGCCGCGGCCGTCGTCGTTCTCGAGGTCGCTCGTCCGGATGCGTATCACCTTCCCGCTCTCCGTGCGACGACCGAGAGTCTGGTCACGCTGCTCGCGCTCCTCGGCGCCTTGCTGTTCCGAGCGCAGTTCGCTCATACCCGCCGGCTTCGAGACCTGATGCTGTTCGGGGCCCTGATGACGTTCACGCTCGTCGAGCTGACGTCGAGCGCGCTCCCGGCGGCACTCGAGATCCATTCGGGCGCACAGTTCGGCGCCACGGTGCAGCTGGGCCAGTTGTTCGTCGCAGCCGCGATGACCGCGGCAGCGATCACTCAGTCCAACAAGCTGATCGCCGGGCACGGCCGCCCTGTTGCGGTTGCCGCGGCGCTTAGCCTCCTCGCGTTCGCTGCCGCCGAGCTTGGCGGCCTGTTGCTGCGTAGCGAGCTGACCGTGGTGTCGACGCATCCGCTGTCGGGAATCGGACCTGCGTGGGGCCACCCGCTGGCGTTAGCCGTGGTTCTCCTCACGGCCGGGCTGCTGGCCTTTGCTGCAGAGGAATTTGCCTATCGCGGCCACGTCGAGCGGAACGGTGCGCTGGCTCTGCTCGCCGGTGCCGCGGTGCTCATGACGGCCGCGCGGTTGTACTTCCTTGCTCTGCCTTGGCTCTCGCCTCAGTGGATCACCTCGCGCGAAGGCCTGCGCCTGCTCGCCTTGGCGCTGGTCGTTGCCGCCGCCGCCCGCCAGGAGCTCGACGTGCGCGCTCGAATGGTGCGGGCAGCAGCGATCGCCGAGCGGCTACGAGTGACTCGCGATCTGCACGACGGGCTCGCGCAGGATCTGGCTTTCATCGCCGCCCACGGAGAGAGGATGGCCGCGGAACTGGGCGACGAGCATCCGCTCACGATCGCTGCCAGGCGCGCGCTGGCACTGTCGCGGGGCGCGATCAGCGACTTGTCCGATCTGCGGTCAGAGACGGTCCGAGACGCACTGGAGGCGATCGCTCATGAGCTGCGCGATCGGTTCCAGATGGCGATCGCGGTCCACGCCGACGTCCAGGACGAGCCTCCTTCCGGTTCACGGGAGCACATCTTGCGGATCGCCCGCGAGGCGATCGCGAACGCCGGACGACACGGTCATGCCAAGAACGTCCTGGTGTCGCTGGGTCAGACCAGCGAGGGACTCGCCCTGCGCGTACGCGATGATGGGCGCGGGATTCGCGACGCGGCGCCTGCGGCCGCCCGCGAGGGCTTTGGCATCAGCAGCATGCGGGAGCGCGCTGCGGCACTCGGCGGACGGCTGACCGTACGTCAGCGCAGCGGGGGCGGCACCGAGGTCGAGGTGGTGCTTCCGTGATCGGCGAGATCAGGCTGCTGATTGCCGATCACGCGCCGACACGAGTGGGCATCCGGATGGCGCTGGACGGCAAAGCACGGATCTGCGCGGAGGCAGGCGACGCGCAGCGGGCGATCCGGGCCGCCATGCGCGAGCAACCGGACATGTGCCTGGTCGGTCGCGACCTTCCCGGTGACGGTCTCGCCGCGGTTCGGGGGATCTGCCGGGCCGCGCCGCGCGCCGCCGTCGTCGTGCTCGCAGAGGTTCGAGACGTCGACGATCTGCTGGAGGCAGTTCGTGCCGGCGCGATTGGTTACGTGCCCGCTGGCCTGGACGCCGATCGGCTTCGAAGGATCATCGGCGCCGTCGCCGCCAAGGAGGCGGTCGTGCCACGCGACATGATCATCGAGCTGCTGATGGAATTGCGTGGCCGCGGAGCCGGCGCCGAGGTTCTCACCGGGCGGGAGGCTCAGGTGCTCGGCATGCTGCGTCGTGGCCAGACAACCGCGGCGATCGCGGAACGTCTGGAGATCACGCCGGTCACGGTGCGGCGGCACATATCCGAGCTCGTGCATAAGCTCGGCGTGCAGGATCGCTCCGAGCTGATCGCCGTCGCCTGAGGCCCGTCGCTCGAGTGCATTTCAACGTCGGCACCAAGCCTGAACGCTGAGAGGGCCATGCGGCTCATTGCCAGCCCGCTCGCGCGACGGCACCATTTGCGGATTCATCCCCGGTCAGATGCCCGATCCGCACCAATTCCACATGCCCGTCGACCATTACGAGGCTGCGCTCCAAGCCAGCTGCGACACGCTGATCACGCTGCAGTTGATCCGGGCCTCGGCGACCGGGCCGTCCGCTGAGGTCGGAGGCATCGAGGGCCAGATCGCGCGGGCGATCAGGTCGCAGCGGCGCGCGATCGCGGAACTGCGCCTGGGAAAGACCGAGCCGGGAGAGACGCTCCTCCTCGGATTCGTCCTGGGGGCCGCCGTCGCCCACTTGCGCAGCGTGCCGCCTCTGAGCACTCACTCCAGGCCGCGGCGCACCGCGTAGGTGGCCGCCTGGATGCGGCTTGGTAGATGGAGCTTCGCGAGGATGCTCGAGACGTGGTTCTTGACCGTCCGGGGGCTGATGTTGAGGCGTTCCGCGATCTGGGCGTTCTCGAGCCCCTGAGCGATCAAGCGCAGCACGTCGAGCTCGCGGGGAGAGAGCTGGTCGATCGGCCCGGGATCGGGTTCCCGGCTCGGATCCGGTCGGCGCAGGGCTCCGAGCACCAACTCCGCCGCTCGAGGCGATAGCCAAGCCGAACCCACAGCCGCGGCGCGCACGGCCGTGACGACGTCGGCGATCGGTGAGTCCTTGGCCAAGAATCCGGAAGCTCCGGCCTGCAACGCGGCTGCCACCGCGTCATCGCTCGAGAGCACCGTGAGCGCGAGCACCCGCGTAGCGGGGCGTCGCTCGAGAATTGCCCGCGTCGCGTGGGGGCCCTCGAGATCGGGCATCCGAAGATCCATCAGCACGACGTCGGGGCGTAGCTCGGACGCCAGCTGCACACCCTGGCGGCCACCCGACGCCTGTGCCACCACCTCGATGTCGGGCTGCGCCCCGAGCAGAGAAGCCATGCCCGTGCGAAACAGGTCGTGGTCATCCACGACCAGCACGCGGATGACCGTCCCCCGGCCCACATCCTCAGTAATCGTCATCGCCTTCGCGCCCCTTCAGTCAACCGACCTACATCCACATGGATCCGTCAGCCCCACGGCGGATTGTATCGGCGTATTCGTTCAAGAGCTTGAACGCGGCATGAGCGGCCTGCCCTATTCCGGCGAGTGTCCGGAGGAGCCATGAATCCCTTCGCACGGACTCCTCCGCAAGGACAACAGAGGGGCTCATCTTGGAGGCAGCAGCAACACTTGTCCGGGGGGCGTTGGCGCCGGCGTGAGGCGATACCGGCGGCCGCTCCGTGTGGGCGGGCGCCGGGCTACTTCAGGGTCCGCACCACCCGAGCGGGATTGCCGACGACCACCGCGTGGTCCGGCACGTCCTTGGTGACGACGGCGCCCGCACCGACCATCGCCCGCTCCCCGATCGTCAGGCCCGGCAGGATCACGGCGCCGGCGCCGATCGACGCGCCGCGGCGGACCGTCGTGGTCGGGCACGCAAACGGCTGTCTGCTGCGCGGGAACGCGTCGTTGGTGAACGTGGCCTGGGGCCCGATGAACACGTCGTCCTCGATCCGAAGACCGTCCCACAGGTAGACCCCGGACTTGATCGTCACGCGGTCGCCGACGACGACATGACCCTCGACATAGGTGTGGTCGCAGACATTGCAGTCGGCGCCGATCACGGCTCCCGGCATCACGTGGGCAAATGCCCAAACCCGGGTCCCCGGACCGATCGCGTCGCTTTCGACCAGGGCCCGCTCGTGGATGAAGGGAGATTCGGACACGGCGACGATTTTGGCGCCTCCGCGCGCCGCTGTCGCTACGATCACGGCTGGACCGTGCTAGGCGGGGTGCTAGCGGTGCCCTGTACCCGCAATCCGCTCTAGCGGGGCTGAATCCCCTCCCGAGGGGCTCAGGCCCCGGGGTCAGCGTCCTGCTTCGGGCGTTGATGGTTCGGTCCCGCGGCGGTGAAGACCCGTGAACCAGGTCAGGTCCGGAAGGAAGCAGCCTTAAGCGGTCCCCTTCAGGCGTCGCGGGAGCGCCGAACCGGAGCCACGAAGCGGCGGCAGCGCCCCGGGTACCGGCCTCGACGGAGGGTGCACGGTCCACCTGCACAGGTGCGTCTGGGCGTGGTCTCAACCGCCCCGCGCGCCTCGACCCGGCCCGCCCGCGCCCGCCACTAGACTCGACCGACCGTGTCGATCGGACCCTCGCTCTACCGCCGCCACCGCCCCCGCAGCTTCGCCGACGTGGTCGGCCAGGAGCACGTCGTCCGGACGCTCTCAAACGCCGTGGAGCGGGGCCAGGTCCACCACGCCTACCTGTTCGTCGGCTCGCGCGGCACCGGCAAGACGAGCATGGCGAAGATCCTCGCGGCGTGTCTGAACTGCGTCGAGGGGCCGACGACGACGCCGTGCGGCGTCTGTGAATCGTGCGTGGCGATCGCCAACGCCACCTCGCTTGACGTGATCGAGATGGACGCCGCCTCCAACAACTCGGTCGACGACATCCGGGACCTCCGCGAGAAGGTCGCCTATGCCCCGGTCTCGGGCCGGCACAAGGTCTACATCCTCGACGAGGCCCACATGCTCTCCCAGCAGGCGTGGAACGCCTTCCTGAAGACGCTCGAGGAGCCGCCGCCGCGGACGATCTTCGTGCTTGCGACGACCGAGGCGCAGAAGGTGCTGCCCACCGTCGTCGACCGCTGCCACCGCTTCGACTTCGGCCGGCCCACCGTCGAGCAGGTCGTGACGGTGCTGCAGAGGGTGGTCGACGCCGAGCAGATCGAGATCGAGCCGGGCGCGCTGGGCATCGTCGCCCGTCACGCCACCGGCAGCTTCCGCGACGCGCTCGGGACGCTCGAGCAGCTGGTGACGTACGCCGGCGGCGCTGAGATCAGCGCGGCCGACGTGCTCGCCGTCCTCGGGATCGCCGATGCCGAGCAGCTGTTCGCCGCGGTCGACGCGATCGCCGCTCACGATCCCGCCGCCGCGCTCCGCGCCGGCGCGGTGCTCGCGCAATCGGGCCGCGACCCCGGCCAGGTGCTGCGCGACCTCGAGGTCCACGGCCGCGAGCTGCTCACCGTGCAGGTGCTCGGCGAGGTCCCCGCCGAGCTGTGCGTCACCGCCGAGCGCGATCGGCGGCTTTCAGACCAGGCCCGGGCACTGCCGCGCACCGACTCCATCCGTCTGCTCGATCTCGTTTCCCAAGCCCTGGCGGCGACCGCCGACGGCGCCCAGGCACGGATCCAGCTCGAGCTGGTACTGATCAAGGCGGCCGCCCCCGAGGTCGACCCTGCCACGTCGGCGCTGCTGGCCCGGATCGAGCGCCTGGAGGAGGGGCTGCGCGCCGCCGCCGGCGCACGCCCGTCGGCGCAGCCCGCGCCGGAGCCCGCGCATCCCCCCACAAGCGCGGAGCCTTCGCCGGAATCGAGGCCCGCGCGCCCATCGGCGGTCGCGCCGGAGATGCCTCCCGCGCCCCCACCGGCCCTCGCGCCGGAACCGCCACCCGCGCCCCCATCGGCCCTCGAGCTCGACACCGCGATCGCGTCTTGGCCGGCGGTGCTCGACCTCGTCCGCGGGGAGAACCCGATGCTCGCCGGCGCGCTGGCCGCGGCGCGGCCGGTATCGGTCGGCGAGCGCGAGCTGACGCTGGCATTCCCCGGGGGGGCATCGTTTCTCAAGCGCAAGGCCGAGCAGGATGAATACCGCCGCGTCGCCGCGGAGGCGTTGCGAGCCGTGACCGGCCACAAGGTGGCGTTCCGCTACGAGCTGCGCGACGACGACCAGGAGCCGGAGCCGGCCGGCGAGCCGGCGCTCTCCGGAGAGGAGCTCGTGCGACGCTTCATGGAGGAGTTCGACGCAGAGGAATTGGAAGAAGGTCCCGACGAAGGCGAGGCGAGTGGCTGAGATGCCCCAACCGAATATGCAGCAATTGCTAAAGCAGGCACAGAAGATGCAGCAGGACATGCTGGAAGCGCAGGAGGCGCTCAAGGACGAGGTGGTGGAGGCCTCTGCCGGCGGTGGCATGGTCACGGTCCAGGTGACCGGCGACCTGGTCGTCAAGTCGATCAAGATCGACCCTCAGGCGGTGGACCCCGACGACGTCGAGCTGCTCCAGGACATGGTCCTCGCGGCCGTCAATGAGGCATTGCGCTCGGCCCAGGAGCTGGCGTCGGCGAAGCTCGGCGGAATCGCGGGCGGACTCGGGGGGCTGGGCCTCCCGGGCCTCTAGCAAAGGCGCGCCCGGGTGTACGCACCGCCGGTACAGCGGCTGATCACGGAGCTGTCCAAGCTCCCGGGCGTCGGTGGGCGCACCGCACAGCGCCTCGCATTTCACCTGCTCCGCGCCGACGATGGCGACGCGCTGGCGCTCGCCGAGGCGATCCGCGAGGTCAAGGAGCGAATCGGCCTGTGCGAGCTGTGCTTCAACCTGGCGGACGGACCCAGGTGCCGGATCTGCGCCGACGAGCGTCGGGATCGGGACGTCATCTGCGTGGTCGAGGAGCCCTCGGATGTGATCTCGATCGAGCGCACCCACGAGTTTCGCGGCCGCTACCACGTACTGGGAGGGGCGCTTTCGCCGATCGATGGGATCGACCCCGAGGACCTCAAGATCACAGAGCTCTACGAGCGGGTCGGCGGGGGCGAGGTGCGGGAGATCGTGATCGCGACCAATCCGACGACGACCGGGGAAGCCACGGCGCTGCACATCGCCGCCGGGCTGAGCGACCGCGCGCCGGAGATCACGGTCACGCGGCTGGCCAGCGGGTTGCCGGTCGGGGCCGATCTCGAATATGCCGACGAGCTGACGCTGGGGCGCGCGCTCACGGGCCGCCGGGCCGTGTAACGGGCAGCTCGGGTGCCGGAGACGATCGTGATGAAGTTCGGCGGCACCTCGGTCGCCGACGCCGAGCGGCTCAAGCGAGCGGCGCGGCGGATCGTGGCCCAGCGCGAGGCCGGCAGGCGCGTGGTCGCGGTGCTGTCGGCGCGCGGGCAGACGACCGACGAGCTGATCGCGATGGCAGAGGAGGTGTCGCCGGCTCCCGATCGCCGCGAGATGGACATGCTGCTGTCGACGGGGGAGCGGATCTCCTGCGCCCTGTGCGCGATGGCGATCAACGACCTCGGTCATCGGGCGATCTCGTTGACGGGCTCGCAAGCGGGGATCGTCACCGACACCTCGCACACCAAGGCCAGGATCCTCGACGTCCGCGCCGACCGCATCCGCGAAGCGCTCAACGAGGATCAGATCGTGCTCGTCGCGGGCTTTCAGGGGGTCTCGACCAGCCGCGACGTCACCACCCTCGGTCGTGGCGGCTCCGACACCACCGCGGTTGCCCTGGCCGCGGCGGTCAGCGCAGAGGTGTGCGAGATCTACACCGACGTCGCCGGCGTGTTCACGGCCGACCCGCGGATCGTCGCGGACGCCCGCAGGCTGCCGGTGGTGAGCTTTGAGGAGATGCTCGAGATGGCAGCCTCGGGCGCCAAGGTCCTGCAGCTGCGGGCGGTCGAGTACGCGCGCAACCACGGGGTGCGGATTCACTGTCGCTCCAGCTTCGACGCCGGTCCGGGTACCGTTGTGCTCGGAGAGCAAGAGACCATGGAACGCCCGCTCGTCACCGCCGTAACCCACTCCACCGAGGAGGCTCGGATCACGCTGCTCGGCGTGCCCGACCGCCCCGGGGCGGCGGCCGCGATCTTCGGCGCGCTCGCCGCGGCCGGCTGCAACGTCGACACGATCATCCAGAACGAACCGCTCGGGGAGGGACGCGACGCCGAGGTCTCGTTCACGGTCATGAAGGAGGACCTCTCCGACGCGCAGCTCGCGCTGGCAACCGTGGCCCGCGACCTTGGCATCGCCCGGGTCGACACCGACCAGCAGATCGGCAAGGTGTCGATCGTCGGCGCCGGCATGCGCTCTCACCCCGGCGTCGCCGCCAAGGTGTTCCAGACGCTGGCCGGCGAGGGCATCAACATCGAGATGATCTCGACCTCCCCGATCAAGATCTCCTGCGTGATCCGCTCCGAGGTGGTGCCCGAGGCGGTCAAGGCGCTGCACGGCGCATTCGATCTCGGCGCCGGCGGCGTCGAGCCGGAGGGGGGCCCGCGGTGAGCTTGGGGCTGCGGGTCGGCTCGGGGCTGCGCGTCGCGGTGGTCGGCGCTACGGGCGCGGTCGGCACGACGATGCTCCGGCTCTTGCGCGAGCGCGAGTTTCCGGCGAGCGAGATCGTGCCGTTCGCCTCTCCGCGCTCAGCCGGCAAGCAGGTCGACGGCCTCGCCGTCCGGGCGCTGCGCCCCGACGCCGACATCGAGGGCTTCGACGTCGCGCTGTTCTCGGCCGGCTCGGGCGTCTCGCGCGAGTGGGCGCCGCGGTTCGCCGAGCACGGCGCGGTCGTCGTCGACAACTCGTCCTGCTGGCGGATGGACCCCCAGGTGCCGCTCGTCGTAGCCGAGGTCAACCCGGAGGCGATCTTCGAGCACCACGGGATCATCGCCAACCCCAATTGCTCGGCGATGCAGGCGCTGGTCGTGCTCAAGCCGATCCACGACGCCGCGGGACTCGAGCGGATCGTGTTCAGCTCCTACCAGTCGACGTCGGGCACCGGCGCCCGCGCCGTCGAGGAGCTCAAGGAGCAGGCGCACGCGATCCTTCATGGGTCCGAGCCGCCGGAGCCGGCCATCTACCCGCACCGGATCGCGTTCAACGTCCTGCCCCAGGTCGAGACCTTCAAGGACGGTGACGACTATACGACCGAGGAGCGCAAGGTGATCGCCGAGAGCCGCAAGATCCTGGGCCTTCCGGACCTGCGGATCACCGCCACTTGCGTTCGGGTACCGGTGATGAACTGCCATTCGGAGTCGCTGAACGTCCAGACGCGGGAAGAGCTGAGCCCGGTCGACTGCCGCGAGCTGCTGGCACGCGCTCCCGGGGTGGTCGTCATCGATGACCCCGCCAACGGCCGCTATCCGCTGGCGTCCGAGGTCTCAGGCCGCGACGAGGTGTTCGTCGGCCGAATCCGCCGCGACGACTCCAACCCGCGCACGCTGAACCTGTGGGTCGTCGGCGACAACCTTCGCAAGGGCGCAGCGACCAACGCGATCCAGATCGCCGAGGTGCTGGCCGGCAGCCGGGAAGCCCCGCGCGCCCCGGTTTGAAATCGCACCAACCCGGCTAACACACGGCCCGTGGATACCCTCCTACCGCGCCGACTGGCGGATCGCCGGGCGATCGTGACCGGCGCCGGCGCCGGGATCGGCGAGGCCATCGCCGTGCGGCTCGCGGCCGAAGGGGCTCGGGTGCTCGTCGCCGACATCGATCTCGACGCGGCGCAGAAGATCGCCGGCGACCTGGGCGCGCCCGCGCTGGCGCAGATGGTCGATGTCAGCAGCGAGCGGAGCACGGCCGAGATGATCGATCGCGCGGTACAGGAGTGGGGAGGCCTCGACGTGCTCGTCAACAACGCCGGCGTGGGGATCGCCGCGACCACGCCCGACACCGACGAGTCGGGCTGGCGCCGGGTGATCGACGTCTGCCTGACCGGAACGTTCTTCGGGATGAAGCACGCGATCCCGGTGATGCGCGAGGGCGGCGGCGGCGCGATCATCAACATGTCCTCGGTCGCCGCGCTGGTCGGCATAACGGACCGCGCGGCCTACAGCGCCGCCAAGGGAGGGATCCTGTCGCTGACGCGCGCCGCCGCGATCGATCATGTCGGCGAGGGCATTCGTGTGAACTGCATCGCCCCCGGCACAGTTGACACGCCCTGGGTGCAGCGGATCACCGGCGGCTACAACGATCCGGCGGCGGCGCGAGCGGCGATGGAGTCGCGCCAGCCCCACGGGCGCCTGGTGACGCCCGAGGAGATCGCGGCGATGGCCGCCTACCTTGCTTCTGATGAGGCGGCCTCGGTGATCGGGGCGGTGATGATCGTCGACGGAGGCATGACCGCCCGCTGACCGCGGCGGCCCGTGGGTCGGGTGCCGGGACCGCCCGCTGACCGCGGCGTCCTGCCGGTGGGGCGGCGCCTCGGCGGCCCGAGCGCGAGCCTTCTGAACTCAGGTTTTCTTTTCCCCAAGCCGGAAAGCCTGTGCCGGGAGACAGGAGGATTGCCGGTGGAAGCGAACGCTAACGGTGCCCTGGTCGAGATCCGCGGCGTCAGCAAGCGGTTCCCGGGTGTCCAGGCGCTTGATTCTGTGAGCCTCGACATTCGCCCCGGCGAAGTGCACGCGGTGGCGGGGGAGAACGGCGCGGGCAAGTCGACCTTGATGAAGATCCTCTCGCAGCTGGAGCGTCCCACCGACGGCACCATCGAGATCGACGGCAAGCGCGCCCCGTTCCGCAACCCGCGCCACGCGCAACGACTGGGCATCGCGATGGTGCATCAGGAGTTCGCGCTCGCGCCGCACCTCAGCGTCGCCGACAATCTTGCGCTGGGCCGTGAGCAGACGCACGCCGCGCTGATCGTCCGGGGCTCGGAGAAACAGCGCGCGAGCGAGCTGCTCGAGCGTGTGGGCCTGGACATCAGCCCCTCTCGCCGCGTGTCGACCCTCTCCGTCGCCGACCAGCAGCGCGTCGAGATCGCCAAGGCCCTCGCCGTGGACGCCAAGGTCGTGATCATGGACGAGCCCACCGCCACGCTCACCGAGCCCGAGATCGAGGACCTGTTCAAGCTGATCGAGGAGCTGAAGGCCGACGGGATCGCGATCTTCTACATCTCCCACCGGCTCGAGGAGGTCGTTCGGATCGCCGATCGGGTGACCGTGATGCGCGACGGTCAGGTGGTCGAGACGATCGACAAGGACGGGTTCGACGAATCCAAGCTCGTTGCGCTGATGGTCGGACGCGAGATCGACAACCTATATCCCAAGGCGGAGAGCAAGGTCGGCGACGTCGTCCTGCGCGTCGAGGGCGTGACGCGACCCGGTGTGCTCCAGGACTGCTCCTTCGACGTGCGGGCGGGCGAGATCGTGGGGTTCGCGGGCCTGATCGGCGCCGGCCGCACGGAGCTCGCGCGGGCCGTGTTCGCCGCCGACCCGATCACCGACGGCCGCATCGAGCTCAATGGCAAAGAGCTGCATCTGAGCTCCCCCCGCGACGCGATCGGCGTCGGGATCGGCTACCTGACCGAGGACCGCAAGGGCGACGGGCTGGCCATGCAGCTGTCGGTCGAGCACAACATCACGCTCGCGCACATCCCCGGGCGCGGGATCTGGATCGACCGCGGGAGCGAGCACCGCGCCGCCGAGCGCCGCCGCGACGAGCTTGACATTCGCACCCCCACGCTGCGCCGTCCGGTCGAGGCTCTGTCCGGAGGCACGCAGCAGAAGGTGGTCGTCGCGCGATGGCTCGAGACCGAGGCTCGCGTGCTCTTCTTTGACGAGCCCAGCCGCGGCATTGACGTGGGCGCCAAGGCGGAGATGTTCAAGCTGATCGGTGGGCTGGCGGCGGACGGCAAGGCGATCGTCCTGATCAGCTCCTACCTGCCGGAGCTGATCAACATGTGCGACCGGATCATGATCCTCCGCGACGGCCGGACCGTCGGTGAGATGACCCGCAAAGAGTTCGACGAGGAGCGGATCATGGCGCTTGCGTCGGGCGTGGAAAGGGAGGCTGTATGAGCACTCACGCCGGAGCGCCGCGGGCGCCCGCGACCATGCGACTGCCCCAGGGTGTGCGGGATCGGCTGCAGGACGTCGTCTCGCAGCTTGCAGCGGCCGGCGGCCTGATCGTCGTCGTCATCGCGCTGGCCTTCGCCTCGCCCTATTTCCTGACCTCCAACAACCTCTTCAACATCGGTGTTCAGGTCTCGGTCGTGGCGATCATCGCGGTCGGTCAGACGCTCGTCATCCTCACGGCGGGGATCGACCTGTCGGTCGGCTCGGTCGCGGGACTGGGCGGGATCCTCGGCTCGATGGCGATCGCCAAGGCCGGCTTCCCGATCGTCCCCGGCATCTTCGTCGGCGTCCTCGCCGGCGCCGTCATCGGTCTGATCAACGGGCTGCTGATCACCCAGATGCGCCTGCCGCCGTTCATCGCCACGCTCGGCATGCTCGGCGTCGCCCGCGGGCTCACCTTCATCGTCGGCGGCGAGAACGCCGTCTACGGGCTGCCCGCCAACTTCCGGCTCTTCGGCGAGGGTCAGATCGGCCCGATCCCGATGCCGATTCTCTACCTGATCGTGATCGCGGGCGCGGGCTACCTGATCCTCAGCCGCACCAAGCTGGGCCGATACGCGTACGCCATCGGCTCCAACAAGGAAGCCGCTCGGCTGTCGGGCATCTCGATCAACCGCTACCTGATCGGCGTGTACGTGATCTCCGCGTCGCTGGCCGGCTTCGGTGGCATGATCGCGGCGTCGCTCGTGCACTCGGGGCAGCCGAACTACGGCGTCGGGCTCGAGCTCAACGTGATCGCCGCGTGCGTGATCGGCGGCGCGAGCCTGTTCGGGGGCGTGGGCACGATCGGCGGCACGCTGATCGGCGCCTTCCTGATGGCCGTCATCACCAACGGGGCGGTCCTGCTCAACATCACCCAGTACTACCAGCAGGTGATCATCGGCGTGATCATCTGGGTCGCCGTGTGGTGGGATCAGGTCCGCCGCAGGCGCCTGTCCGCGGCGCAGGAGGGCGGACGCAGGAGCTCTGACGCCCAGCAGAACGGGAGCGGGCGCTCTGCAGACGGGGGGAGCCACGACGCCCAAAAGGGCGCACCGAGGGGTGCTGGTGCGACTTAGTCCATCCCCACGCAGATGCGGGCGCGCCGAGGGTCGTGGAGCCCGGCGATTGCTCACCGCCGCGTTCCTGCTGAGCGTCCTGGCGGCGTCGGGTTGTGCCGTGGTCAAGGACCACAAGGCCAAGATCACGCTGCAGAAGACGCCGCCGATCCATCTCGCGGTGATCCCGAAGTCGGTCGGACTGGACTACTGGTCCAAGGTGGAGTCGGGCGCCCGGTGCGCGGCATCGCAGATGCCCGGCGTGAATGTCACCTGGAACGGTGTCACCGATGAGACCGACGTCGTCGGGCAGCTCAACCTGCTCAACAACTACATCGCGCAGGGCGTCAACGGCCTGGTCTACGCCGCCACCGACGCCACCGCGATGAGCGAGGTCTCGACGAACGCGACCAAGGCGGGGATCAAGGTCGTCTCGATCGATTCGGGGACTACCCCGCAGCCGTCCAACGTGCCTCTGATCGAGACCAACAACATCAGCGGCGCCAAGCTCGCCGCCGATCGGCTGGCCAAGGCGATCGGCCCCTCGGGCGGCAAGGTCGCGATCATCGCTTTCCACGCCGGCACCCAGACCAACGATCAGCGCGTTCAGGGCTTCGAGGCCGAGCTCAAGCGCTATCCCAAGCTCCATCTGGTCGGAATCCAGTACAGCCAGAACGACTACAACACCGCCTTGACGGTGACCGCCAACATCCTCACCGCCAACCCCGACCTCAAGGGGCTCTTCGCCGCCAACGAGTCCAGCGACGTCGGCGCGGTCGAAGCGGTCCGGATCGCCCACCGGGCGGGGAAGGTGAAGATCATCGGGTGGGACACCTCCCCGGACGAGGTTGACGGAGTCCGCCAGGGACTGGTCTCCGGCCTGATCTCGCAGGACCCGTTCCGGATGGGCTACGACGGCGTCCGAGCGGCGGTCGCGATGCTGCGACACCAGGGGCATCCGCAGAACGAGAACACCGGCGCGGTGATGGTCACGAAGTCGGACCTGAAAAATCCGACGGTCCGTCAGTTCGTCACGCCGCGCTGCGGTTCTCCGCGTCAAGTCGACGTTGGCTAGCCACCGGCGCACACCGCGGATCGACGCCCACCAGCACTTCTGGTGCCTCGAGAACGCGGAGTATCCGTGGCTGACGCCTTCTGACTACGGCCCGATCTTCCGCGACTTCGGGCCGGCCGATCTCGATCCGCTGCTGCGCGCCGGCGGGATCGAGCACACGATCACCGTGCAGGCGGCCAACTCCTTCGCCGACACCGACGCGATGCTCGCGCACGCCGACAGGCACGCGTGGATCGCCGCGGTCACCGGCTGGATACCGCTGCTCGATCCGCCCGCCGCCGCCCGGGCGCTGGACGCCTACCTCGAGCACCCCGCGTTTCGCGGCGTCCGGCACCTCGTGCACGACGAGCCCGATCCGGACTGGTTGCTTGAAGACCCGGTCGGCGAGAGCCTCTCGCTGCTCGCCGAGCGCGATTTGGTGTTCGAGATTCCGGCGGTCTTCCCCCGCCACCTGGTGCACGTGCCCCGACTGGCGCGCCGGCTGCCACGGCTGAAGATCGTGATCGACCACCTCGCCAAGCCGCCGATCGCCGCGAGAGAGCTCGAGCCGTGGGCGACCCAACTCGGCGCGGCGGCCGCGTTCCCCAACGTCTACGCGAAGGTCTCGGGCCTGAACACCGCGGCCGACCCGAAGGGCTGGTCGGCGGCGGACCTGCGTCCGTTCGTGGAGGCGGCGATCGAGCAGTTCGGACACGATCGGCTGATGTTCGGCTCCGATTGGCCGGTGTGTCTGATGGCAGGCGACTACGAGCGCGTCTGGAATGAGACCCTCCGCGTGCTGGAGGGCCTCGCGCCCGAGGCCCGCGACGCGGTGCTGGGCGGCACCGCGATCAACGTCTACGGCCTGGCGCTGTGAGCGGCCCAGATTCCCCCACCGCGATCATCACCGGGGCCGCCCGGGGGATCGGCGCCGCCTGCGCCCGGGAGTTCTCGGCAGCGGGCTGGGACGTCGTCCTCGTCGACCGCGACGCGGCCGAGCTCTCCGCGATCGCGGCGTCGTGCCCGGGGCGTTCGGCGACGCTGGCCGGTGACGTGGCCAGGCGCGATCTCAACGCGGCCGCGGTCGAGCTGGCCCGCGATCGCTTCGGGACCGTGGACGCGGCGATCGCCAACGCCGGCGTGAACCTGGCGCGATCGATCGACGACACCACCGACGAGGACATCGACCGGCTGCTCGCGGTCAACCTGCGCGCGGTGATCTACCTCGCGCAGGCCGCGCATTCGGCGCTGGTCGCGACTTCCGGCAGCCTCGTCGTGATGGCCTCGAAGACCGGGCTCGTCGCGCAGCCCGACTCGCCGCTGTATTGCGCGACCAAGGGCGCCGCCGTCCAACTCGCCCGCGCCCTCGCGCTCGACTGGGCTTCCGAGGGCATCCGGGTCAACGCCGTCTGTCCGGGGATCGTCGACACGCCGATGCTCGACCGGTTCCTGGGCGAGCTCGACGACCCCGATCGGGCCCGGCGCGAATTCTCGACCGCGCAGCCGCTCGGCCGCCTCGCGCGTCCCGCCGAATGTGCGGCGGCCGCGCTGTTCCTCGCGTCCCCGGCAGCGTCGTTCATCACGGGAGTCGCGCTGCCCGTCGACGGCGGCTTCACCGCCCAGTGACTGGCCGCCGGGCACACCTCATCGCGCCACCACCGCGAAGAAGTCGCGGCCATAGGGCGCGAGGAAGAATCCCGGCACCCCGGGTTGGGCAGGGACCACCGGAAGCGGCGCCGGCCGCCCGGCGCCGCCGCGATGCCCGTAGACATAGCCGGCAACCCACTCCGGGTTGATGTCGAGCTCCACGGCGCGGACCACCTGCGCCGCCAGCAGTGCATCGGCGAGCTGCGCGGGAGTCAGATGCTCGCCGCCGGCCCAGACCAGCCGGCCGTCGGCCGTGATCCCCAGCGCCGAGCGGGCGGGATCGCTGACGCCGCCCAGCGACGCACCCCAGCACGAGACGCAGTCAAGCGACGCTGCGGGCCTGCCATGATCGATCAGCAGCGCGAGGTTCTCGCGGACCGACGCCACCGCCCTTGCCGGCGCGGGCACCTCGACGTGCCAGGAGCCGACGTCGCTGCGACCGTCCGTATACGTCACGATCGAGCCAAGTCCAGCGCGCAGCGGGACAGCGACCCGGCCAAATGACATGAACCCTCCCGCACCCGTGGAGAACTTGAAACCGCCATTGAAGGCCGCGACCAGGTGGCGGAGCTCCGCTCCCGCCACCTCCGGTCCGAAGCGCCATCCCGATCCGCCGGCGTCGATCGTGCCCGAGTGGAGCCTAAGCTTGACCGCGCGCTGGTTGAACGACAGCAACGCGACGCCCAAACGCGCGCCTGCGATCGACGCCGCGGTCTGGGCGCGCCAGCTCACCACCGGAACGAACCGGCTCGGCAACGAGTCCAACGTCATCCGCAGCAGCCTCGGGTAGGACGGCTGCCGTGGCCGCGGCGTAGGAGGTCGCGGGGTAGGAGGCCGCGGGGCAGGGGGCCGCGGTTGCGTGCCGCTCTCCGACGTGGGTGTGCTCGAGCGGTTGACGCTGGCGTGCCCGGCCCCGCCGGCGCAGCTCGCCGACAGGATCGCGGCGCCAACGGTCAAGAGCACGACCGCAAAATGACCTGGCGATGCGACGCTGGTGACTCGGGGCACTACCCGCCGCCGCCTAATTGTCGTAGCGCAGCCATGCTCAGCGTATGTGCTGCGCAATCCGTTCGAGGCGCTCGCGGACAGGTTGCGCCCTGGAACCGAGCATGGACAGAGCGACGAGGACCACTGCCAGCCAAGGGCCGGAGGAGTTGATCCCGTCGATCACGTCGGTGTCCAGGTGGACACCGTGAGGTGGAGCGATCGCCCAGCTTGCCAGCGCCAGCAGGACGAACCATCGTCGTGCAGCGCCCAGGGCGAGCAGCGGGGCTGCCAGCAGGACCAGGTAGTGGCTCCACAGTATGGGGGTCATTAGCAGGGAACCGACGATCCCGGCGCAGAACAGCACCCGCTCGTCGTGTGCGCGGCGGTGATGGAGGTATGCGCCGGCGACGACGGCCGCGGTGAGAATGAGCGCGGTCGTGCGCGCGGCGGCCGGAGCGACGCCGGCGTTGAGCAGCGCGCCGATCAGCCCAAACCCGGCACGAGCCTCATGCGCGCCGAGCGCCGAGAGGATGTGCGCGTACCGCGAGACGCCGATCGGGCCGAGCAAGAACCCGGCGGCGAGCAGCGCCAGCGCGAACCCGCTCGCGTAGGCGAACGCGCGCCATCGCCGCGCCAACAGCAGCCAGATCAGCAGCGGCGCGAGAAACAGCTTCGACACCACCACGGCCGCCGCCAGCAGCCCGAGCGCCACGGGCCGGTCGCGCAGCAGCCACAGAAACACCGTGCCGGCGAACAGCAGCGGGCTGAGCGCGCCGAGCTGGAGCCCTGTGATCGTGAAGCACGAGCACAGCACGAGCGTCGCGGGCCACGGATCGCTGTGGGCGGCGGCGAGGCATGCGATCAGCACCGCCCCGACGCTGATCGCGAAGAACAGGCCGATGCTCAGGCCGCGGGAGATCGTCGCCAGCGCCGCGAACGGCAACGCCGCGAGATACGGGTACACGAACGACGAACCGGAATAGACCGCCGGCGAGCCCACGCGCGGATACACCTGCAGCCCGTGGAGCGTCGCGTAGCCCGCGCGCAGGAACACGGCGAGGTCGTAGGCCGGAGACAGGGGCAGGAACACCAGCACGACCGCGACCACCGCCAGAAGCGGCGCGATCGCGCCGGGAACCCGCTTTCCCAGGCTCAACCATTCGTTGAGTCGGACATCAGGACGAACATCGGCCCATCTGACCCGCCGCTGAGCGCGAGCCACAGAGCGCGAAGTGTCAACGCAAGCGGCACGACCGCGTCTACCGGTGGCCATCGCAATGCTGATTGTGCGGCGCCGGCCCTAGCGCTCGCTAAGCGGAGTATTGAGATCGCGTTTAGATCATGGTGAGGCCGACGAGGCTGCCAGGCGCAGCACGGCGGCGGCGTAGCGGGCCGTGTCGCGCCTCGACAGGGTTCCCGGCGGCAGCTCGACCACGAACGCCGTCGTGCCGGGGAGGCGGTGGTTCTCCCAGCCGACGGCGCTGCCGGGATATCGGATCAGCCGGCGTGGGCGCAGCCCTACCAGAGCCGCGAATCGGCGCTCAACCGCGGCGTCGCCGCCGGACAGGTCGACCAGCCCGAGCGGCTGGTGAAACCAGATTGTGATCTGCGGCCTTGCCCGGAGGATCAGCCGTACGGCGGCGCGGGCCTCGGACTCCGACAGCGGGCGCGGACCGGAGTATTGGAGATCGCCGCGGCTGCCGAGCGTTCGCCACCGGTAGGGGAAGTTTCGGTTCAGGTCGACGCCGCGGCCGTTCTGGCGAGTGTCCGCGGCGACGCCGTCGGGATTGAGCACCGGCACGATCCACAGGGCGACGCCGGGAGAGGTCTGACCTGTGGCGAGGAGCCTCGCCACCGCGATCCCGGCCCGTTCGTTGCCGTGAATGCAGCCGACGACGAATATCGATCGTGGGGAGCGGGGATCGCCGAGCAGCACGGCGCGGATCGGGCGATGCCGGACGGAGTAGCCGATCGTCATCGTCGTTGCGACACCGGTTCGACGCGGAGCCGTACGTCGGCTCCTTTGCGCCGGTGCCGCGGGCCTGGAGTGGTGGTCGGCGCGTGCCGGCTGCCTGGAGTCGCTGTCGTCGCTGGTGATGTGCGTGGCCAGGGCGACGCCCGCGGCCAGCGCGATCGCGACGGTCAGCAGCCGGACGATGCCCGCGGCTCGGGTCACCAGCGCTACTGCTCCCTGAGCAGCCGCCCGAGGGGCAGGCGCCGCAGCCGGCGCCCGGCGGCGGCGACGGCGAGCCCGGTCGCGAGCAGCGCGGCCCCGGCGAGCTCCCCGAGGTACGCCCACGGGACGGCCAGCTGATCCGGGGGCGGGTCGAAGACGTGCTGGAGCATCGCCACGAGCATCAGCGCGAGCAGCACCCCGAGCCCGGCGGCGAGCAACAGCGCGGCGACGAGCACGAGCGCCGCCTCGCTCCACACGAACGCGCCGATGCTGCGAAGCGTTGCACCGAGGGCGGCCATCGTCGCGAACTCGTGGCGGCGCTCGATCACGGCCAGCGCGACGAGCAGCGCCATCGCCGCGGCAGCGAGCGCGATCGTGAACGCCTCCTCGATCTGGCTGATCCCGCGGAGGTCGACGGTGGTGATCGAGCTGACCGTCTGCTGGGTCTGCTGGCCGATGTTCTTGACGATCGTGCCGTCGGCGGCGGTGGCCCGCGCAACCCTCGCCGCGGTCGCGGCGGGGTCGGTGGCCTTGGCGAGCACGACGTTGGGCCCGCCTGCCCGGTCCGCCGCCTGGAGGTAGTGGAGGTTGGCGACCATGAACGAGTCGCGCGGCGCCGATGGGAATTCCTGGACGATGCCGGCGACGTGGAAGGGCACGACGTGGAAGCGGCCGGTCACGTGATTGAGCACGCGCAGGTTCAAGCGGTCGCCGAGCGCCAGCTGGTAGTCGGAGATCGTCTCCTTGGAGACGAGGATCCCGTCCGCTCGCGAGCGCAGCCGGTCCAGCGTCTGCCGGGCGCTCGCCCCGAGGAAGTAGGAGTCGCGCAGCGTGGTCGCCCGTGTGGTCGTGTTCGCGTCGATCCCGAAGGTGTCCTGGAGGTCGGGCCCGACGTATGCGTATGAGTGGTCGAGCGCGGTCGTACCCTGGACGCCGGGGACGGCTGCGATCTTGGCCTCCAGTCCCCGTCGTGCAGCGACTCCGGGCGGGGCGGTCGCGGTGATGTCCGCGCCGAGCGTGAGCTGCGCATCGACCCTTGCCTGCTGGTCGTAGGTGGCGGTGAAGATCCCGAGGTTGACGCCGAACGCGAGCAGCAGGGCGACCACGACGAGGCCCCGGTTGATCGCCCGGCCGCGGCGGGCTGCGCTGGTGAGCAGAAATGCCCGAGTGCTCCGGCCGGGGGCGCCGGCGGCGCGGTTGGCGACCCACGCGAGCGCTCGGCCCCGCAGCCGAACGAGCAGCAACGTGGCCCCGATCCACAGCAGCGCGGGAGCGAAGAACATGTACACCGAGAGCGACAGCGTCGGGTTCGAATCGGGGTTGACGACGGCCGAGAAACCGGTGCTGGCCGTCAGCCACCAGATCAGCCCGCTGAGCGCCAGGGCGGCGATGTCGAGGTACAGCCGCTGCCACATCGACCTGCCGTCGCGTCGGGAATTCCGTCGGCTGTCGCTCACGCTCGCACGCCAGACCGATGCCGTCGCACCGACTCGCGCGGCGAGCGCCCCGGCGAGCGCGAGCGCGACGCACGCCCCGGCAGTGATCCCCGCCCGCGCTGCGGTGAGGTCCACGCCGCCGCCGATGAGCAACGACACCGCCGCGAGCGCCACGGCGGCGCCGAGCACGCCGGCGATCGCGCCGATCGTCGCGCTCTCCGCCGTGGCCGCTGTCAGCAGCCAGCGACGCGACGCTCCGCGAGCCCGGAGCAACGCGAGGTCGCGCCGGTCGCGCTCGACGGTCCCCAGCGCCGCCAGGAACGCGAGCCCGAGCGCGACGATCGCGCCCGGGACCGCCAGCATGATGTACAGCGTCTCGGCGTACAGCGCATCGCCGGCCGCGGCGTTGAGCTGATCGGAGAGGTTGTCGACGAACTGGACCTGGCCGGGCAGCGTCCGCTCGACCCGGTGCACGATCTGGCCCGCGCGCGTGAACGCCTGACCGGGGGAGCCGCCGAGCCCGCTGGGATCGACCTGCGCCTGCACCTGCCACTGGACGCCGCGCTGGGCCCCGGGCACCGCCGACGCGCCGCCGGCCCCCGACGCGATCGCGGGCAGCTCGCGCCCGAGCGTCGCGGCGAAGGTGTCGACCGGCAGGATCGCCGCGTTGGCGGGGGGTTGCGCGGGCGCCGGGCCGAGCAGCGGGTTGAGCGGCTGGAACACGACGTCGGGAGCCGTGATCAGGGCCACCCCAGAGACCGGAAATCGGTGGGCGACCGCGGTCGGCCGCGCGCGGATTGAGACGGTGTCACCGATCCTCGCCTGGAGCGTCGCGGCGAGCTGCTGATCGAGCACGATCGCCCCGGGTCGCAGCGAACCCTGCAGGAACCGGAACGTGTCGATGTGATTCAGATAGCCGGGGGGCACGGCGAGAATCGAGCCGCCGCCGGCGTTCGTCGTGCCGCCACGGCCGGTATGCGACGCTGCGGCGAACGGCGCAGTCGCCGTCGCCGAAGCCTGCGCGATGCCGGGCTGCCGAGCCACCGCCCGCGCGACCGTGCGGGTTTGACCGTAGGAGCCGACGGGGCCCTGCCAGTCAAGCGCCACGCTCCGGATCGCCGACCCGGTCATCGTCCGCAGCGAGTGCCCGACGAACAGCAGCATCGCGCCGAGCAGCGCGACCGCGATGGCGAGCACGATGATCCGCACCACCGTCCGGCCGGGCGCGCGCACCACGCCGGCGAGTCCGAACCGCAGCGCCGCGCTCATCGGAACGCTCCCAGCCGGCCGGCGCTCATCGGGACGCTCCTCGCCGGTCGGCGCTCACGACAACCGCTCGATGCCGGTGATGCGGCCGTCGGCGAGCCCGACCGCGCGGTCTGACCGGGCCGCCACGTCGGCGTCGTGGGTGGCGGTCACCTGCGAGAACCGGAACTCGGCGTGCAGCGCATCGATCAGATCGAGCACACGCGCGCCGGTGTCGGAATCGAGATGGCCCGTGGGCTCGTCGCAGAGCAGCAGCGCCGGACGCTGGGCCAGCGCCCGCGCGAGGGCGACGCGCTGGGACTCGCCCCCCGAGAGCTCGCCCGGAAGCGCCTCGGCCTTGGAGGAGAGGCCCACGAGCTCGAGCAACTCGGACGAGGCTGGACCGTCCCGGTCGGAATCCTGTTGGTCGGGACGCGACATGCCCCGGCTGCGGGCATGCGCGGCGAACGCCACGTTCTCATAAGCCGTGAACGTCGGCAGCAGGTTTGCGCCCTGGAAGACGAATGCGATTCCGGCCGATCGGACGCGACCACGCGCTGCCGCGTCGAGCGCCGATAGGGCCTTGCCGCGCCAGCGCACCTCGCCGGCGTCGGGGACGATCAGCCCTCCGAGCACGTGCAGAAGCGTCGTCTTGCCCGAGCCCGACGGTCCGAACAGCGACACCCGCTCGCCAGCGTGGACGACGAAGTCCACACCGCCGAGCGCGACCACCGGCGCCTCGTCGCTGCCCAGGACGACGCTGACGCCGCGGCAGCTCGCGAGCTCGGTGACGGTCGCCAACGCGCTCACTCGCTTGCCCGTCCGTCGCGCATCTCGACCACACGATCGGCGGCAGACGCGACCTGCTCCGAGTGCGTCACGACGACGACCGTGCTGCGGCGCCGCTCGCGCAGGCGTGCGAGCGCGTCGAGCACGACTCGCTCGTTGCGCGCGTCCAGCTCGCCGGTGGGCTCGTCGGCGAGCACCAGCGCCGCGCTGCGGGCGAACGCGGCGGCGATCGCGACGCGCTGCTGCTCACCCCCGGACAAGGCGCCGGCTCGGTGCGACGCGCGCGCCGCGAGGCCGAACGTCGCCAGCGCATCCTCCGCCAGCGCGATCGGGTCGTCGCGCCCGGCGATCCGCAGCGCCAGGGCGATGTTCTCGCGCGCCGACAGCGCCGGCCACAGGTTCTCGCTCTGGAAGACCAGCGCGATCTCCCGTGCGCGGTAGTCGGCGAGCTCGTGGTCATCGAGCCGATGCAACGACCGCCCCCCGACTCGGACCTCGCCCGCCGACGGCTCATCGAGCGCGGCGGCGAGCGCGAGCATCGTGCTCTTGCCCGACCCCGACGGGCCGAGCACGGCGACCAGCTCCTCGCGCTCGACGCGCAGCTCGAGGCCCCTCAGGGCGACCGTCTCGACCGGCCCCGAGCGATAGATCTTGAACACGTCGTGCAGCTGCAGCGCCGGCCATCGCCGCTTCTCCTCGTCGGGCTCGGGCTCCCGCCAGAGGCTCTGCACCCTCCGCGGCGGGGCGGTCATCGCCAGCGAAAGCTCTCGATCATCATCCGGTAGGCATCCGCGTTGTCGACGCCTTTGGGAGTGCCGAGATCCACGACCGCGACGCGGCCGCTGTGCGCCAGCTCGTACCGGTCGACCGCCAGGGTCACCCGCCTGCCGGTGACCGGGTTGGGCGCGCTCCGCGTGGTGTATGTCGCCTTGACGGCCTGCACGGACCCGAGCCGGACCGGATGTGGAGCGGCGAACGCGAGCGTCGGCGTCGTCCGCTTCAGCGCGGTGAGCTGTGTCACGACCGAGCCCGCAGAGGGTGCACCACCGCGCACGATGACGATGTGCACTAGATTGTTCTTGTCCTTGAACGTGACGTCGCCGCCGCCGCCCTGCTGCGTCCAGCCCTCGGGGTACTTGATCGAGTAGCCGCCCCGGCCGTTGCGAAAGACGAGGAAAACCTGGTTGTCCGGGATGTCGCCGGTCCCGGTCGACCGCGCCTCGGCGGACAGCGCCGCCGGCGAGTTGACGTTGGTGGCGCCGGCAGCAGATCCGCCCGAGGCGCCGGCGCCGGTCGGCGTCGAGCCGTGGCTCGAGGATCCGCATCCGGACGCGAGCGCCGACGCGGCCAGGAGCGCGGCGGCACACCTCCGTCTCTGGCGCAAACGCATGCGACGAGGCTGGCGAGATCCCCTGACTATCTCCTGAACGGATCGCGGCGGCCGGCCGGCGGGCCGCCCAGGGCCGCGATACTTGTCAGGCGACCATGGAGCCGAGCCTGCTGATCGTCGAGGACGACGCGCCGCTGCGCGAGGTGCTGGTGCGCAGCCTGCGCGCCGAGGGCTTTGCCGCACGCGCGGTCGGCAGCGCCCGCGAGGTGTTGCAGCAGGCGCTCGACCACCGGCCCGACCTGCTGGTGATCGACATCGGCCTGCCCGACGCTGACGGTCGGGACCTCTGCCAGGCGCTGAGGGCGCGCGGTGTGGGTTCGCCGGTCCTGTTCCTGACCGCGCGCGACGCGCTCACCGATCGGCTGAGCGGCTTCGGCGCGGGGGGCGACGACTATGTGATCAAGCCGTTTGACATCGAGGAGGTCGTCGCGCGGCTGCAGGCGCTGCTGCGACGATCCGCGCCCGAGCCGGCCCCACACGGGGACGGCGCGCTGGCGCTCGATCCCTCGCAGCTGGCGGTCTCGACCCAGGGTCAGACCCAGGCCCTGACGCCGACCGAGTTTCGGTTGCTCGCCGCGCTTGCGAGCCGCCACGGGAAGGCGATTTCACGCCAGGAGCTGATCCGGACCGCGTGGCCGCTCGGGGCGATCGTGCAGGACAACACGCTCGACGTCTACATCGCCAGGATCCGGCGAAAGCTCGAACGCCTGTCCGCCGCACCTACGATCAAGACCATCCACGGGCTCGGCTACCGCCTGCAATGAGGAGCAGGCTGGGGCTTCGGAGTCGGCTTCTGCTGTCGGTGCTGGTCGCGATCGGGCTCGTGCTCGCGGCGTTGACGACGGGCTTCAACATCGTGCTGCGCGATCGCCTGAACAGCGACGCCAGCGGCGTCGTGCAAGCGCGTGCCGGGGCCGAGCTCGCCGCGCTGCGGCTTGCGCCGGGCCGGATCGCCCTCGGCGAGACGCCCGACGAAGCGGCGCCCGATGCCCAGATCTGGGTGTTCCGCGGTGGGACCGCTCTGGAGCGCCCGCGCACGAGCGCCGCCAACGACAGTCCCGCGGCGGCGCTGGCCGGCGGTCCGCGCGCCCAGCGGGACGTGGCCGCCACCGACACACGCCTGTACGCCGTGCCGGTCGTCAACGGCGGCCGGCGGCTCGGCACCGTCGTCGCGGGCGTCTCGCTGGCCCCCTACGAGCAGACGCGCCGCACCGCGCTCGTCGCGTCGGCGATCCTCGCGCTCCTGGCGTTCGTCGCGGTCGGGCTCGCGGCGGGCTGGCTGACCTCGCGGTCGTTGCGCCCGGTCGCGCGAATGACCGCGCAGGCTGCCGCCTGGAGCGATCGCGAGCTAGACCGGCGCTTCGCCCTCGGCCCGCCACACGACGAGCTCACACAGTTGGCGTCCACACTGGATGGGCTCCTCGATCGCCTCGCGGCGAGCCTGCGCCACGAGCAGCGGCTCTCGGCCGAGCTCTCCCACGAGCTCCGAACGCCGCTCGCCAACATCGCCGCGCAAGCCCAATTCGCGCTGCGCCACACCGCCCAGGGCGACCATGGCCGCCGCGCGCTCGAGCAGGTGCTCGACAGCGCCCGGGAGATGGGACAGATCCTCGACACGCTGATCGCCGCCGCCCGCGCCGAGCTGGATCCTCATCACGCCACCAGCGACGCCCGCGCGGCCGCCGGCGCCGCGACCCGCTCATGCGCCCCGCTCGAGTCCGCCCGCGGGCTTGAGACCTCGCTGAGAACACCGCACGAGACCGTCCGTGTCGCCGGCGAGCAGCCGCTCGTCGAGCGCATCCTGGCACCCGTGCTCGAGAACGCCTATCGCCACGCCGCGCACAGAGTGTCGATCACGATCGAGCGCGATCGAGCGAACGTCTGCTTCACGGTCGACGACGACGGTCCCGGGATCACCGCCGGCGAGCACGAGGCGATCTTCAAGCCCGGCCGGCGCGCACCGAAACCCCACTCGGCGCCGCCGAGCTCGAACGGCGCCGGGCTCGGGTTAGCGTTGTCCCGCCGCCTCGCGCGATCAGCCGGCGGCGACGTGAACGCCGAGCACAGCGACAACGGCGCCCGCTTCGTGATCCGGCTTCCGGCCGCTTAGCTGCCTGAGCACCACGCGGCGGCGCGCCCCCACCCGGGGTGGCTCAATCCTCCCGCGGCGGGACGGCCTGCTTGAGGCGGCGCTGGGCGTCCTCCAGCCGGCGCTCGGCCTCGTGGTGTCCCGGGTCGTCCGGCGGCGGGGTTGCCTGGTCCGGGCTCGGGTGGGCCGGGTTCGCCTCGGCCGGCCTCGCCTGAGCCTGCCCCACCGCCGGCACGGGGGCCCCGAGCAGCGCGGATCGCAGCCGCCGCAGGCGGGGGCGCATCGCAGCCGCTACGCCGCGCCGGCGACCACCGACGTCGACCAGTCGATCAGCGACGTCGGGCGGACGATGTGCTTGCTCATCCCGAGCTGCTTGGGCGAGAGCCCGAGGGCCAGCCCGACCAGCTGGGGCAGGTGCAGCACCGGCAGCCCCAGCTCGCGTCCCACGATCTTCGACGCGGCCGGCTGCTGCAGGTCGAGGTTGAGGTGACACAGCGGGCAAGGGACGACCAGGCAGTCGGCCTCGGCGTCGATCGCGTCGCCGAGATGGCGACCGGCCTGGGCCAGCGATGCCTTCTTGTTCATCGTGATGATCGGAAACCCACAGCACTTGTAGACGCCTGCGTAGTCGACCACGGTGCCACCGAGCGCCTCGATCACCATGTGCAGGTATCGGTCGCGGGGATGCTCCTCGTCGATCCCCAGCCGGTTGACGGGTCGTACGATGTAGCAGCCATAGAAGGGGCCGACGCGCAACTCGGTCAGCGGCCGCTTGACCCGCGACCTGAGCTCGTCCAGTCCCATTTCCTCGACGAGCAGCCACAGGAAGTTCTTGTTGGTGAGACCCTTCTCGTAGCGAAGGCCCTCCTCTGACAGGTTCGCGTTGACCTGCTCCCGATAGTCGCTGTTGGCGTCCAGCCGCTCTTGGCACTCCGACTGCGCGCCCTGACACGTGGAGCAGATGTTCATCATCAGCTCACCGTCGGTCTGCTGGGCGAGCGCGAACGTGCGCGCGTTCAGCGTGTCCGCGAGCTCCTGGTTGTGCTCGGCGATCACGCCGGCGCCGCAGCATGCGGCGCGGTCGAGCTCGATCAGCTCGAGGTCGAGCAACGGCGCCACCTGCGCCATCGCTCCGTGCAGCTCCGGGGTGAACCCACGGCTCACGCACCCCGGCCAGTAAGCGACTCTCATGTCTAGGAACCCTCCGGCTTCGGCATCGATGTCTCCTCGGGCGGCTCGCGCCCGGCGACACCCTCCTCCTCGGCGTTCTCCGGGGCGTCCTCGTAGCCGGAGACGTACAGGTTCAGCTCCACCCTCTCCTCGCGGCCGTCGATCTCGTCGAACAGCCGCTTCACTTCGTTCGGCGCCTTGTGCTGGTGCAGCAGCAGCTTTTGCGGCGTCATCTTGCCCCGCCGCAGGCCGGTCATGGCGGTCGGCAGCCCGCTGACCAGCTCCCGTCCCGCGTTGGGATTGAACTTGCCGCCATAGGAGTCCGCGAGGAGGTCTGACTCGTGGAGGATCCCGTTGCGACGGATGTTGTTGACGAACGCCATCTCGTGCCGGTGGCCGTTGTTGCGATCGTCGATCTTCTGATCGCTGCCGGCGATGCGGCGCAGGCGCATGATCTGGCTCATCGGGTCCACGCCCTTGGGACACGCGTCGATGCAGTTGAAGCAGTGGGTGCAGTCGTAGATGCCGTGCTCGTCCTCGGACAGGTCCTTGAGTCGCTCGTGGTGCTCGTCGTCGCGCGGATCGCCGACGAAGCGGTAGGCCTTGGCAAGCGCCGCCGGGCCCACGAACAGCGGGTCGATCTCCATCGACAGGCAGTCCGAGACACACGCGCCGCATTGGATGCACGCCATCGTCTGCGTGACGTCGACCATGTTGTCGTGGGGTACGACGTACTCGCGCGTGGGGATCGGCTGTTTGTTGATCAGCCACGGCGTGACACGTTGAATCTTGCGCCAGTGCACCGCGTCCATGTCCACGATCAGATCGCGGATCACCGGCATGTTGCCCATCGGCTCGACGGTGATCAGATCGCCCCGCTGCTGCCCGTCATCGGGTGGGTTCCACCCGGTGCCGTGACTGCGAGCCGCGGCCTCCTCGAGGTGCGTGTTGCACGCCAGCCCGGGCTTGCCGTTCATCCGCACGCCACAGGAGCCGCAGATCGCCTGCTGGCACGAGCAGCGAATCCCGATCGAGCCGTCCCTCTCGTCCCGGATGGCGAGGATCGCGTCCAGCACCGATTGCGTACCGGGCATCTCGACGTTGTGGTCGTCCCAGTGGGCGCCTTCGTCCGACCCCGGGTCATAGCGGCGTATCCTCAAGGTGTATTCGGGCATCAGTGGTCAGTAGCTCCTTTCCTCGGGCTGCCAGCGGGTAATCGTGACCTCGGAATAGCTCACGGTCGGCACGTCGGAGCCGTTGACGGAGATGTCGATGTGCCTGAGCCACTCCTGGTCGTTGCGTTCCGGGAAGTCGGTCCGGAACTGGGCGCCGCGCGACTCCCTGCGCTCGATCGAGGCGACCACGATCGCCTCGGCGACGTCGAGCATGTAGCCGAGCTCGATCGCCCCGATCACGTCCTGGTTGAAGACCGAGCCGTGATCGTCGATCACCGCGTTGGGTGCCTCCTCCATCAGCCGGCGGACGATCTCGTGCGCTTTCTGCAGGCCGTCGGCGTCACGGAACACCGCGACGTACTCGTTCATGGTGTCCCCGAGCTCGTTCTTGATCGCCGCGACGCGCCGACCGCCCGTGTCGCGGTTCATGATCCTCGCGATCTCGCGTTCGGCGTCGCCGATCCGCGAGTTGGGAGTCGTCGGCATCGGCATCTGCAGCGTGCGGACGGCTGCATGCTCGCCCGAGCGGCGCCCGAAGACCAGCGTGTCGAGCAGCGAGTTGGCGCCCAGGCGATTGCCGCCGTGCACCGAGACGCAGGCAACCTCGCCGGCCGCGTACAGGCCCGCGATCGTGGTCTGGCCGTCGACATCTGTCTTGACGCCGCCCATGATGTAGTGCTGCCCCGGCTTGATGTGGATCGGCTCTCGCGTGATGTCCGTCCCCGCGAAGTCGCGACCGATGTTCACGATCTCCCGCAGCGCCTCGAGCGTGCGCCGGCGCGGAACCTTGGTGACGTCGAGAGCGACGGTGCCGTCCTCGAACCCCCGACCCTCGTTGATCTCGGTCTGCTCGGCTCGCGAAACGACGTCGCGGGAAGCCAGTTCGAGCTTGTTCGGGGCGTACTGCTCCATGAACCGGTCGCCCTCGGCGTTGAGCAGCCAGGCGCCCTCGCCGCGGGCGCCCTCGGTGATCAGCAATCCGTTGCCGG
Source organism: uncultured Solirubrobacterales bacterium (assembly GCA_963723675.1). GTDB lineage: Bacteria > Actinomycetota > Thermoleophilia > Solirubrobacterales > Solirubrobacteraceae > Palsa-465. Next base: position 107,864 of record CAVRRW010000011.1, read on the forward strand.
CGAGCGTGGTCGGGTGGTATTGGACCATCTCCATGTCCATCAGCCTGGCGCCGACCCGGAACGCCTGGGCGATCCCGTCACCGGTGACGATCAGGCCGTTGGTCGTCGGCCTGTAGGCCTGACCGGCTCCGCCCGAGGCGAGGATCGTGGCCTTGGCGTTGAACACCTCCATGTGGCCGTCGCGGAGATTGCGGCAGATCGCGCCGACGCAGCGGCCGTCGCCATTCTGCAGCAGGTGGGTCGTGAACCACTCCTCGTAGCGGTCCACCTGCTCGCCGTGCTTCATCAGCTGCTCGTAGAGCACGTGCAGGATCGCGTGGCCGGTGATGTCGGCGACGTAGTAGGTGCGAGCGGCGGACGCGCCGCCGAACGCGCGGGTGCCGAGGTGGCCGGTCTCGTTGCGGTGGAAGGTCACGCCCGCGTGCTCGAGCCAGAGGATCTCGTCCGGCGCCTCGCGGCACATGATCTCGATCGCGTCCTGGTCTCCGAGGTAGTCCGAGCCCTTGACCGTGTCGAAGGCGTGCGACTCCCACGTGTCCTCGGGGTTCAGCGCCGCGTTGATCCCGCCGGCCGCGGCGACCGAGTGAGACCGAACGGGGTGGACCTTCGAGATGATCGCGACCGACGCACCGGTCTGGGCTGCCGCCAGCGCCGCTCGCTGGCCAGCCAGGCCGGCGCCGATGATCAGGACGTCGTGGGAGGGCACTCTCAGCGATTCTAGGTGGCCGAGCCGAAAGCCGACTGCAGCGCCCGGCGGACCTGCTCGATCGTGACCACGCCCCGGAGCACGCCCTCGCCGTCCACCGCCATCAGTGCGCCGAGGCGCCCCAGGGACTCGGAGGAGAGCACCTCGGTGAGCGGACGGTTCTCGTTGATGCGCCAGCTCGAGGTCTCGTCGGCTTCGAGCACGGCGCCGACGGTGAGCCAGCCCTCGCCGCCGTCGATGGCGGCCTGGAGAGCCGGCTGACGGGCGATGCCCACGAACCTGCCGTCGTCGTCGATGACCGGGAACCACGACCAGCGATAGCGCAGGAAGAACTCGTCAAGCGCCTGGCTGACGGGGGTGCTCGCCGGGATGGCCACCGGCTGTGTGTCCATGATGTCCGCGACGCGAACGCCTTCGATGTGCTCTGTCAGCGCGGTCTGTAGGAGCGCGCCGCGAGCGGACTGCCCGAGCAGGAACGCGATCGCGATCAGCCACAGACCGGTGAAGGCGGCGTAGGCGAGCGTCAGCCAGATGCCGACGCCGGCGAGCAGCAGGGCGAAGCCCTGCCCCAGCTTCGCGGCGACCCGGGTTCCGCGCCGCTTGTCGCCGCTGATCCGCCAGATGATCGCCCGGGCGATCCGCCCGCCGTCGAGCGGGAACGCGGGAACCAGGTTGAACACGAGCAGCAGGATGTTCCAGAACAGCAGCCAGCTGAGCGAAAGCAGCACCGGCGTGATCTGGACGGTCCCGTCGAGTGCGGCGGCATGGATCAGCCGATGCGGCCCCACGATCGCGAGATCGACGGCGAGACACACGAGCACGAACGCGAGCGTGGCCGCCGGGCCGGCGGCGGCGATCCGGAAGTCCTCCCCGGGGGTCGCCGCGTCGCGGCTCATCTGCGTGAGCCCCCCGAACAGGAACAGGTCGATCCGGCGCACCTCGATACCCTCGCGGCGCGCCACCAGCGCATGGCCGAGCTCGTGGACGATCAGCGACGCGAACAGGACCAGCACGGTCACCACCGTGGTCAGGTAGGCGACGCCGTCGGAGCTGTGCAGGGCGTCGCGAAATGCGCCCGACAACCAGAAGATCATCAGGAACAGGACCAGGAACCAGCTGCGGTCGACCCCGATCCGGAAACCGAACAGGTTCGCAAGCTTGATCGAACCGGATCGCCGGAACATGCTGCAATGGTGGCACAGGCGCCCGGTGCCGGGCGCGCCAAGATCAGGAGTCCGCACATGACCGACGGGATAGGAAAACTGCGTGAGCATCTGGCGATGCTCTCGGACCTGCGAAATGTCAACCAGTTGGTCGAGTGGGACCAGCAGACGATGATGCCGCCGCGGGGGGTGGAGACCCGCGCGGAGGAGCTCGCGACGCTGGGGCGGCTCAGGCACCAGATGTTCATTTCCGACGACACCGGCCGGCTGCTGGACGACGCCGCAGCGGAGTGCAACGGCCATCAACCTGATTCCGACGAGGCCTCGCTCGTGCGCGTGACCAGCCGTCGTTGGAGCAAGGCCCGCCGGGTGCCCGCCGACCTCGCCGCTGACATCGCACGCGCCGCCTCGGTGGGGCAAGAGGCGTGGGTCGCCGCTCGCGCCAACTCGGACTTCGATTCGTTCGTCCCCTACCTGGAGCACAACATCGAACTGGCCCGGCGCTATGTCGACTGCTTTGACGAGTTCGACTGCGCTTATGACGCGCTGCTTGACGACTTCGAGCCGGGGATGACGACCGCCGAGGTCTCCACCCTGTTCGCCGAGCTCAAGTCCGGCCTGGTCCCGATGGTCTCCACGCTCGCGGCGCACTCCGACCGCGTCGACGACTCATGCCTGCACGGCAGCTTTCCGACAGACCGTCAGCGTCTGCTGGCCACCGAGGTGGTGCACTGGATGGGGTTTGACCGCGCGAGCTGGCGAATGGACGATGCGGTTCACCCGTTTGCCACCGGGCTCGGCTCGCAGGACGTCCGCATCACCACTCGGTGGGATGAGAGCTACTTCCCCTCCTCCCTGTATGGAGCGATGCACGAGTGCGGTCACGGTCTGTATGAAGCGGGAATCGCGAAGTCGCTGCAGCGCACGCCGCTTGGCTACGGCGAGTCGCTCGGGCTGCACGAATCGCAGAGTCGCATGTGGGAGAACATGGTCGGTCGTAGTCGTGGGTTCTGCGGTCTCCTCGCGCCGACGATCGTCGACGTGCTCGGCGAGTCTGTCGGGGCGCTCGACGCCGATGCCCTGTATCGCGCCGTCAACCGCATCCAGCCCTCCTACATCCGGGTCGAGGCGGACGAGGTCACCTACGGCCTGCACATCGTCCTGCGGTTCGAGCTCGAGCAGGAGCTGATCGAGGGTCGGGTCAAGGTGGCCGAGCTTCCCGAAGTGTGGAACGCGCGCTTCAAGGAGTACCTCGGGCTCGACGTTCCCGACGACGCCCAGGGGGTGCTGCAGGATGTCCACTGGTCGGCCGGGCTGATCGGTTACTTCTCCACGTACGCGCTGGGCAACCTGGTCGCGGGCCAGCTTTGGGAGAAGGCCCACCTCGATATCCCCGACCTCGATGATCAGATCGCCGCCGGAGAGCTGGCCGGGCTGCGGGAATGGCTGCGCGAGAACGTGCATCGCCACGGCTCGAAGTTCTCCAGTCGCGAGCTGCTCGAGCGTGTCGTCGGCAGACCGATCGCGGTGGGACCGTTCCTCCGGTATCTGAAGCGCAAGCTCGGCGACGTATACGGGCTCGCGCTTTGACGCGGCTGGGCGTCGCGGCCGGCGAGCACTCCGGCCGCGGTCGCGATTCTTGCATTTAGGATCGCCGCCAGGCGGGAAGATGGAGCAGGAGAACAAGTCAAATCCGACCGCGCCCGCGTGTCGGGTGCCTTGACCAGTGATCTAGGAGATGAACGAGTGACTGACACCCCCAAAGTAGTCGCCGTCACCGGCGCCGCCGGCCAGATCGGCTACGCGATCCTGTTTCGCCTCGCCAGCGGCCAGTTGCTTGGCCCCGACACCCCCCTGCACCTGTCGCTGCTGGAGATCCCCGACGCCCTCAAGGCCGTTGAGGGAACGGCGATGGAGCTCGACGATTGTGCGTTTCCCCTGCTGAGCGGAATCGACATCAGCGACGACCCCAACAAGGCGTTCGACGGCGCGAACATCGCTGTGCTCGTCGGTGCACGCCCCCGCAGCAAGGGCATGGAGCGCAGCGACCTGCTCGAGGCCAACGGCGGCATCTTCAAGCCGCAGGGAAAGGCGCTCAACGAGCATGCGGCCTCTGACATCAGGGTGCTGGTCGTGGGCAACCCCGCGAACACGAACTGCCTGATCGCCAAGAGCAACGCACCCGACATCCCGGCGCAGCGATTCACCGCGATGACGCGGTTGGATCACAACCGCGCGATCGGGCAGCTCGCCCACAAGACCGGCGCCGCCGTCAAGGACGTCACGAACGTGACGATCTGGGGCAACCACTCGACCACCCAGTACCCCGACATCTTCCACGCGAAGGTGGCCGGGCAAGACGCCGCCGAGTTGATCAACGACCAGGAGTGGCTTGAGAACGACTTCATCCCGACGGTGCAGAAGCGGGGAGCCGCGGTGATCGAAGCTCGCGGTGCGTCGAGCGCGGCGTCGGCCGCCAACGCCGCGGTCGACCACGTGCACGACTGGATGCTGGGCACGCCGGCGGGAGACTGGGTGTCGATGGCGATTCCGTCAGACGGCTCCTACGGCCTGGAGGAGGGATTGATCTCGAGCTTCCCGGTGACCTGCTCGGATGGCTCCTACGAGATCGTCCAGGGACTGGAGCTCAGCGACTTCTCGAAGTCACGCATCGAGGTGACGGTGAGAGAGCTTCAGGAAGAGCGGGATGCCGTGAAGTCCCTCGATCTCATCTAGTGTCGCGAGTCGACACCAGCAGGAGTAGGCCGCCCGGACAGCCGGGGAGTCGCACCCTCCTGGACTCGCCACGCGCCCGTTTGACGGAGCCCAGGAGGAGTCGCGCGTGCGGTTGAGGGAGCCCAGGAGGAGTGGCGCGCCGTCTGAGGGCGCCCGGGAGGAGTGGCGCGCCGTCTGAGGGCGCCCGGGAGGAGTGGCGCGCCGTCTGAGGGCGCCCAGGACATGGACTCCAGTCTCTGACCTATGACGCCGGGTGCCAGCCCTGGCCGTCGCGCTTCACCTGCCCGTCGGTGACGAGCTTGGGCATCACGCGATACAGGTAGTTGGGCTCGATCCCCATGGACTGAGCGATCTCCGGGATCGTGATGCCGGGCTTGCCCCGCACCAACTCCAACGCCTGGTTGGCGCGAGTGTTACCACCACGACGACCGCGCGGTCGGCCCGGCCTGCGAGTTGCGCGCCGCCGCCGCGTCGCTGTCGCGGAGGATCTGCCTCGCGGACGTCCCGGACCACGATTGCCGCCCACGAGCGCGGCACGGGCCGCCTCGAGCTTGGAGACTTCCTTCTTGAGCTCGCCCAAACGCTCGTCTATGTCCTTCACGGTGGTGTCGACAAAACCGGCCAACGTAGCTCTCCTTGCGGTAGTGAACGAGTAGTCGCTACTCAACGATACACATAGTTACTGACGGAGCGGTCAGCCGCGTTCGATCAGTTCCTTCAAGCGGGCCAGTGAACTTTTGGCCTCGCGCTCGGAGGCGGCGCCGACGATGACCCTGCTGGCGGCGGTTCCAACGCGTCCGCCCGGAACCGCGAACTCGTTCGTATATTCGAACACGGTTGGACCATCGGCGTTGCCGGAAAGCTCGTAGCGGATGCGAGCACGTGAACCGGCGGGACCTCGGCCCTCCCACTCGGCGTGATGCGGCTCGCTCACGTCGGCAAGCATCCAGTGAACCCGGAACGACACCCCGCGGATGTGCAGGACCTGCTCCATCGTCGATCCCGTGGTCATCGGGCGTGAGGAAACGTCCTTGACCGAGCGATGGATCGTCACCCAGTCCTCCAATTGGTTGGGATCCATCACGGTCTCCCATACGCGCTGGGCGGGGGCGTCGATGTCGATCTTGACGTGGACGATGCTCATCGGAGAGCTCGGGACACTAACGATCCGCTCACCGTGCGGCCAGCGGCTCGGTTGCCTCCCATTCACGCAGGGCGTGTTCGATCGCCGCATCGAGTGAGTGCATGCGAACACCCAGTAGCTCGACCGCGGCGTTGTCGTTTACAAGCAGGTCGCCGCCGAGGCTCTCCATCAATGGTCCGATCAGCTCGTGGCGCTCCCCGGTGATCACCGCCGAGATCCGGCTCGCGATCGGTGTGAGCGTCAGTCGCCTGAAGCTGACTGTCGGTCGCCCCAGCAGCATGTGGTCGCGGATCCGTTCGATCAGCTGACCGTAGGACACGACGTCGGGCCCGCCCACGTCCAACGTCCGCTCGCAGACGCCGTCGGCGGTGGCGGCACGAGCGAGCACCTCGACGACGTCGCGCTCGTCGATCGGGTTGGTCTTGTAGGTATGCCACGCCGGCACGGCGAGCACCGGCAAGCGCTCCACCAGCTTGACCAGGAAGCGAAACGAGCGCGAGCCGGCCCCGATCACGATCGAGGCACGCAGCGCGACGGTGCACGTTCGGGCGGCGAGCAGGACGCTCTCCACCTCGAACCGGCTCGACAGGTGCGCCGACGCGGGGCCTCCCGCGGGAATCAGGCCACCGAGATACACGATGCGGCTCACCCCGGCAGCCTCGGCGGCGCGCGCGAAATTCTCTGCCGCGCGGCGCTCACGGACGTTGAACGCGCCGTCGCTGGAGGGCTCCATCGAGTGGATCAGGTAGTAAGCGACGTCGACCCCCTGGAGCGCCCGATCGAGTCCGGCGCCGGAGACGGCGTCGCCCGTCAGCAGCGTCACGCCGGCCGGCGGCGCCGCCGAGTGCCGGCGGCTGAGCCCGCGCACTCGATGTCCGTCGCGCTGCAGTCGCGCAGCCAACCGCGACCCCACGTAGCCGGTGACCCCGGTGACGAGGACATTCATCGCGGTCCCGCCGTTCGAGCGCGCTGGCCCCAAATAGCCAGTCACCCCGGTGGCCAGCATGTTCATCGCGGGTCCGCCGCCCAGGGCGCCGGACAGAGGAAGCTGCGATCGAGATCGCTCACCCGGGGGGCTCCGACGAGGGCGAGGGCCGTGTCGAACTCGCCCAGCAGGATCTCGATCACCTGCCGGGCGCCGGCGGCGCCGTCGACCGCGAGCCCCCACAGCACCGGCCGCCCGATCATCACCGCACGCGCGCCGAGCGCCAGCGCCTTGAGTACGTCGGTGCCGCGGCGGATGCCACCGTCGACGAGCACGTCGAGGCGGTCGCCCACGGCGTCGACAACCGGGGCCAGCGCGTCCGCCCCCGAGAGGACGGTGTCGAGCTGGCGACCTCCGTGGTTTGAGACGATCACGCCGCCGGCGCCGTGCTCTGCCGCAAGCCGGGCATCCTCGGGCGTGAGGATCCCCTTGACGATCACCGGCAGGGGGCTGTCTGCGGCGAATCGCCCGATGTCCTTCCAGCTCAGGTTGGGGTCGATCAGCGTTGCGAACTCGGCGGGCGTCGTCGCTCCCTTCAGACCCGCGGCGGCGGCGCTCGGAACCAGAGGCACCACGGCCGGGTCGGTTGTCGACCGCAGCTCGCGCTCGCGGACGCCCCCGACCGGCAGGTCGACGGTCACGACCAGCGCCTCGTAGGCGCTCTCGACCGCCCGCGCGACCAGCTCGCGACTGACGCCGCGGTCCGAGAACACGTACAGCTGAAACCACCGTGGCGCGTCGGGGGCCGCCTCGGCGAGCGCACTGATATCGGTCGTCGCGAACGTCGACAGGCAGACGATCGTGGCGGTGGCGGCGGCGGCCCTGGCGGTCGCGACCTCGCCGTCGGGGTGCGCGAGCTTGTGGTAGGCCATGGGCGCGATGATCAGCGGATGAGGACGCCGGCGGCCGAGCAGGGTCACGCCGGGGTCACGCTCGCCGACACCGACGAGCACGCGCGGGCGCACCGCGAGCCGGCTCCAGGCGGCCCGGTTGTCGCGCATCGTGATCTCGTCGCCGGCGCCGCCGTAGTAGTACCCGTGGGCGCCCGGGTGCAGCAACGCCTTGGCCGCGGCCTCGTAGTCGGCGAGCGAGACCAGTTCGTTGGCGTCGGCCGTCATCGCTTCACAAAGCTACGGAAAATGCGGTACTCCCTCGGGCGGCTCCGAGATTTTCCCGCTGTGTGCAGGTATTTACACAAACTGTGAAGTTGTTGCGTTTTCCGGGAATCGGCATTGCACGAAGGGGTCGCGATCCGCTTTGATGACGCCAGTCGGTCGTCGAGCACCAAGCCGCACGGGGACGAGGTCAGTCATGGCAACGAGCCGTAAAGGGGTGGTACCCCCTGCCAGCTGTGAGAGCTGTTATTTCCGTCAGAACCTGCTCTGCGCGGTCTCGGACAGCGGCCCATGCGCGACCTATCGCCCGAACCATCCCGACGGTCTCCGTCCGCCGAGTCAGCTTCGCTTCGTCTTTCGCCAGGAGCGGCGCCTGCAGGTCGCCTGGGCGTTCCCCTCGGCGAACGAGCAGGTTTCCCTCCACGCCTAGCGTGACCGAACCCGGCGGTCAGGCGGTCCTATATGTTTAGTCCCATGTTCTGGCCGCTCGCCGGCGGATTCATTGCCTTCATCCTCGTCGCGATCCTCCTCGGCTGGATCCTGGACCCGTCTCGTCGCCGCGACGCCGACGGTCACTGACAGCTCACGCCTGACCGGTCCGGTCCCGCGGGTCGAGACCGAGCGCCTGCTGCTGCGCGAATGGCGCGGCGGCGACTTCGACGTCTGGGCCTCGTGGTACGCCGACCCCGAGTTCACCCGCTACCTGGGCGGCCCGGTCGACCGCCGTGAAGCCTGGGGCAGGTTGGCGATGCACGCCGGCCAGTGGGCGCTTCGCGGCTACGGGACGTGGGCGGTGCAGCGCAAGACCGACGGCGTGCTGATCGGTCGCGCCGGTCTGTGGCGTCCGGAGGGCTGGCCCGGCGTCGAGGTCTCCTGGGCGTTCGCCAGAGCGGCCTGGGGTCAGGGCTACGCAACCGAGGCCGGACGTGCCGGGATCGAATGGGCGTGGCGGATGCTCGACGTGCCGGCGCTCGTGTCGCTGATCCATCCTCAGAACTCGTCCTCGATCCGGGTCGCGGAGCGATTGGGGTTGAGCCCCGTGGGCGAACACGCCATCGGCGACCTGGTGGCGCTCGTGTTCGGAATCGACCGGCCGGACTGAGCCGGCGACGACAACCCGACGACGCCGCCGTCCGGACCCGGAAACGTCCCAACCGAGGCACTCGTTCCAGACCGCGGGACGTTTCCGTTCTGGGGCGGGGGGAACGTCCCGCACGACGCCGACGTGGGCCCGAGTGGGACGTTCCCGTGTGTCGACCCGCCCCGAGGATTCCCCAGATGCGCTCCTGCCCCTCACTCCTCGGTGAGATCGTACGGAGTGGTCGGTGAGATCGTCCGGAGTGGTCGGTGAGATCGTCCGGAGTGGTCGGTGAGATCGTCCGGAGTAGTCCCCACCCTCGAAGACCCCGAGGAATCAGCGATAGCGACCGCGGCGAGTCGCCCCCGTGCCGGCGGGCGCCGGCGCATCGGAGCTCATCGCTCACCGCTTCCCTCGCTGCGCCGCGCGATCCACTCGACACCGGGCGTGTCGGTCAGACCGTGGGCGATGATCGAGCAGAACACCGTCAGCGCCGCGATGTTGAAGATCCGCGAGCCCGCCTCGATCTGCTGGCTGAGCACGAGCAGCGAGAACGTGATCGTCGCGACGCCCTTCGGACCGAACCACGACATGAATGCTCGCGTCGCCGTGTCGGTCCGGGTGCCGATCAGCGCGGTGAAGACCGCCGCCGGCCGCGCGAGCAGCAACGCCACCGCGACGATCCCGACCGCCGCCCAGCCATCGGTGAACAGGCCGTGGATCGTGAGCAGCGAGCCGAACACGACGAAGATTCCGAGCTTGACGATCTCGACGAGGTCCGCGGCCTGGCGGGCGAAGTAGGCGCGGATGTCGGGACGGCGGATGCCCAGCGTGATCGCCGCCACGTAGACCGCGATCAGCCCGTTGCCGTGCGGCGGCAGCACCGCGATGCCGTATGTGGCGAACGCCGTACCGAGCGCGAACAGCGACTTCTGAAATGCCGGCATCCCGTGTTCCAGCCCATGCTCGCGCGGCAACAGGAGCGCCGCCGCGAAGCCGACGACGAGCCCGGATGCCAGTCCGATCGTGAGGTCCTGCAGCAGGAACCGCCACCACACGAAGTTCGACCCCGACGAAGCGAGCGCGGCCGCGAGCGCCACCACGGCGGGCAGCGCGAGCCCGTCGTTGAGCCCCGACTCGAGGTTGAGCGAATGGCGAATGATCCGCGGCACGCGCGGGTTGGTGACAACGCTCGCCGACAGCACCGGGTCGGTGGGGGAGAGCAGCGCGCCGAGCAGGAAGCTCTCCGTCCACGAGAGGCCGATCAGCACCCGGGTGGCGACCGCGATGATCGCCGCGGTCAACGGCATCGCCAGCACCAGCTTGCGAAACGGCAGGTGCCAGTGCTCCTGCAGCAGCTCGCCCTCGACCTCGAGGCCGTCGCGAAACAGGATCACGATCAGGGCGACTGTGGCGAGGTCGCCGACGAACTCCGAGCGCGCGCTGAAGTGCAGGACGTCGAGCCCGCCGTCGCCCAGCACGAAGCCCGCGAGCACGAACATGGCGGTCAGCGACACGACAGTGCGGCGAGCCACGCTCGAAACGAGCGCTCCGGCGACGAGCATCCCCCCGAGCACCAGCAGCGACACCTGAAAGTCGCTGACGGTCGCGGGTGCGAGCACGCCGGCAGTCGCGGGCGCGATCAGATGCAGATGCGCGGCCGCCACCAGGCTAGAGTGACACACCAACGTGCTCCCCACCGCAGACACCGTCGCATGCGAGCGGCCCCTTGCGGCGCGGCCATTCTTACGCCGGGAAGCACTGAGTCAAGTCGCGTGCACGAAGTAGAGAGGAGGGGGCATGCAGATCACCGTGCTCGGCAAGTCGCCATCGTGGTCGGACGCCGGCGGCGCCTGCAGCGGGTACCTGGTGCAGGAGGACGATTTCAAGCTGCTGCTGGACTGCGGCAACGGCGTGTTCTCAAAGCTGCGATGCGTGTGCGATTACGTCGACGTCGACGCCGTCCTGATCAGCCACCTGCACGCCGATCATTTCCTCGACCTGATGCCATTCAGCTATGGGCTCACCTACGCCCCCCGCCAGCAGCCGGTCCCGGTGGCGGGCTGGCCGGGGACCAGCACGCCGGCGCGGCCGGACCTGTTTGCCCCGGTCGGAGGGGCCGAGGTGTTTCGTCAGGTGTCGGGTGCGTGGGGCACCGAGAAGCTGATCGAGCGGGCATTTCGGCTGCACCACTACGACGCGCCCGACGAGCTCACGATCGGGCCGTTCGCGGTGCGTGTCTGCGAGGTTCCACATTTCACGGCTACTTACGCGATCGACCTGGTGTCGCTCGGCAACGGGCGGCGGCTCACCTACAGCGCCGACTGCGCGCCCAATGAGGAGCTGGTGAAGTTCGCCCGCGACACGGACCTGCTGCTGATCGAGGCGACGCTGCCCCGCCCCGAGCGCGACGGCGTGCGCGGTCACCTGACCCCGGCCGAGGCGGGAGAGCACGGGCGCCGGGCGTCCGCGCGGCGGCTCGTGCTGACCCACTACTCCGATGAGCTGGATGCCGAGTGGGCGAAAGCGCAGGCGATCACGACCTACGGCGCCGAGGTCGAGCTGGCCCACGAGGGAGTCGTCTACACGGTCTGATTCCCGCCAACCGCAAGGAGGCAAGGCTGAGTAATCTCAAGACGCCGATGCCCGAGCGTGACCTCTTCGCAAACTTCGACCGGATGCGTCGCGAGATGGACGAGCTGTTCGGAGACGTGTTCGAGCGCACCGGTCTGTCGCGCCGGCGCGGGGGTTTCTCACCGCCCGTCGACGTCGCCTACGTGTCCGACCCGCCACGGGCGATCGTCACGGCCGAGCTGGCGGGAGTCGAGATCGACCGGCTGGACCTCGAGATCCAGGGCCGCAAGCTGATCCTCTCGGGGCGCCGAGGGCCCGCTGAGGAGGGGGACGTCTACCAGCAGGTCGAGATCGAGCGCGGGGGCTTCCGCCGGATCGTCGAGCTGGCCGCCGACGTTCGGGCCGAGGATGCCAAGGCGAGCTACGAGGACGGGATGTTGCGCGTCGAGCTGCCGCTCGTGCCCAACGACGCTCGTACGCACGCGGTCCCGATCGAGCAGGCCGAGACACAGTGATCGAGATCGGGGCTCCCAGCCCTGGGCCCCGCGAGGTCGCCGTCAGCGGCACCCCGCAGCTGCCGCAAAGCGTCGGGGTGCTGCCGCTGCGAGACACGGTGACGTTCCCGGACATGCTGATTCCGTTGAACGTCGGCCAGAAGCGCAGCATCGACCTGATCAACGACGTGCTTCGGGGCGACCGCTCGATCGTGATGGTGGCAAGCCGCAAGCCCGAGATCGAGGCGCCCGATCCCGAGGACCTGTATTCGGTCGGCGTGCTGGGCGTCGTCGCGCGGATGATCAGGGTCCCGGACGGCACCCTGCGCGTGCTCATCCAGGGCGGCCAGCGAGTGCGGATCGAGGCGTGGCTGGCGGCCGATCCCTACCTGGTCGCCCAGATCGCCGAGGCACCGGACGTGCTCGATCACACGCCCGAGCTGATCGCGCTGATGCGCAACGTGCAGCAGACGTTCACCGACATCGTCGAGCAGGTGCCCTACCTGCCCGAGGAGCTTCAGATCATGGTCGCCAACGTCGACGATCCGAGCACGCTGGCGCACCTGATCGCGGGGGCGCTGCGGCTCAAGACCGAGGAGAAGCAGGCCCTGCTCGAGGAGGTCGACGTCGGCAAGCGGCTGCGGCGGCTGTCGGAGATCCTCGCCCAGGAGCTCGAGGTGGTGGCGATCGGATCGCGGATCCAGTCCCAGGTTCAGTCCGAGCTCGACAAGAGCCAGCGCGAGTACTTCCTGCGCCAGCAGCTCAAGGCCATTCAGGAGGAGCTCGGCGAGGCCGACGAGATCCAGGCGGAGATCACCGAGCTGCGCGAGCAGCTGTCGGCGATCGAGCTGCCCGAGGAGGTCCGCAAGCAGGCCGACCGGGAGCTGGCAAGGCTCGAACGCCTGCAGCCGGCGATGGCCGAGTTCGGGGTCGTGCGCAGCTACCTGGAATGGATCGCGGCGCTGCCCTGGGACAACTCCACCGAAGACAACCTCGACCTCGCCCACGCCCGCCGCGTGCTCGACGAGGATCACTACGACATCGAGCAGGTCAAGGACCGGATCCTCGAGTTCCTCGCCGTGCGCAGGCTCAAGCCGGATGCACGCGGCTCGATCCTCTGCTTCGTCGGCCCGCCGGGGGTCGGCAAGACTTCGCTGGGCCGCTCGATCGCCCGCGCGCTGGAGCGCAAGTTCGAGCGCCTGAGCGTCGGCGGCGTGCGCGACGAGGCCGAGATCCGGGGGCACCGCCGCACCTACATCGGGGCGATGCCGGGCACGATCGTGCGGGCGATGCGCGACGCCGGCGCCAACAACCCGTTGTTGATGATCGACGAGATCGACAAGATGGGCGCCGATTTCCGCGGTGATCCCTCGAGCGCGATGCTCGAGGTGCTCGACCCGGAGCAGAACCACTCCTTTCGCGATCACTATCTGGACCTTCCCTTCGATCTTTCAAAGGTGATGTTCGTGACCACCGCGAACACGCTCGACACGATCCCCGGTCCGCTGCGCGACCGCATGGAGGTGATCCAGCTCGCCGGCTACACCGAGTCCGAGAAGCTCGAGATCGCCAAGCGTTACCTCGTGCCCCGCCAGATCGAGCGCAACGGCCTCAGCAACAGCAGGATCGCGTTCACCGATCCGGCGCTGCGCACGGCGATTGCCGACTACACGCGCGAGGCGGGCGTGCGCCAGCTCGAACGGGAGATCGGAGCCGCCTGCCGCAAGGTCGCTCGCCAGGTCGCGGAGGGGTCGGTGACACGCAAGGTCACGATCACCGAGCCGCGCATCCGCGAGCTGCTGGGTAAGCGCAGGTTCTTCGCGGAGACCCGCCGGCGCACCAGTCGCCCCGGTGTCGCAACCGGCCTCGCGTGGACACCGGTCGGCGGCGACGTGCTGTTTGTCGAAGCCACCGCGATGCCGGGCAAGGGACAGCTGACGATCACCGGCCAGCTCGGCGACGTGATGAAGGAGTCGGCGCAGGCCGCGCTGTCGTATGTGCGCAGCAACGCGGCGGAGCTCGTGCCCACGTTCGATGAGAGCTGGTTCGCGACCCATGACATCCACATCCACGTGCCGGCCGGGGCGATCCCGAAGGACGGTCCGAGCGCCGGCATCGCGATCACCACCGCGCTTGCGTCGTTGCTCTCCGGGCGCCCCGTACGCAGCGACGTCGCGATGACCGGCGAGATCACGCTGACCGGGCAGGTGCTGCCGATCGGGGGGCTCAAGGAGAAGGCGCTCGCCGCCCAGCGCAACGGGATCCGCTGCGTGGTCGCGCCGCTGCTCAACGCTCAGGACATCGATGAGGTCCCCGAGCATCTGCGCAAGGACCTCGACTTCAGATTCGTGTCCGAGATCGGCGAGGTGCTCGAGGTGGCGCTCCAGCGACGCCGCGCGCCGCGGCGTCCCAGCGCGGCGCGGCGCGATGGTCGCCTGCGGCCGGCCGGCGCCGTGGCCTCGCCCGCGAAGCACTGAGGTCCCGAGGGCTCGTCCAGCCTTGGGCCGGGGCCTCCAAATAGGTTTGTTTGCTGGGTTTGCCCGCGGACATTGCGTATGCTGAAAGGCCACCGAGCCCACGCACCCCAGGGAGAGCAATGCCATCAAGAGGTAAGAAGTCCAAGGCGGTGCCGTTCACCGACGTGGAACTGGCTAGCCTCGCCAAGGCGAGGCCGTACATCCAGCGCGTGATCGAAGACGCCACCTTGCGCGAGAGGGTCCGCACAGCGGTGGACTCGAGCAGGAGCGCCTACGGCCGACTGTCCAACGGCAAGGCACCCGCGAAGGCGCTGCTGGAGGACAAGAAGCTGCAGGGGGATCTTCGCGAGGCCGCCGAGGCGCTGCGCGACGCCACGGTCAAGCTGACCGAACCCCCCAAGAAGAAGAGGAGGATGGGACTCGCACGCAAGCTCCTGATCCTCGTGTTGGCCGCCGGGCTCGCGCTCGCTGTCAGCGAGAAGCTCCGCTCCAAGGTGCTCGACGCGCTGTTCGGCGCCGAGGAGGAGTTTGAGTACACGCCGCAGCCGCCGCCGGCGTCGTCGGAGTCGACCACGCCCGTCAGCGCCGCATAGCCGCCTCGCAACCGGTCCGTTGTACCGCAGAGGCGCTCTCGGGAGCGCCTCTTCGTCATCCGGTTACCCCGCGTAACGGACGCGCCCGATGCGCCGCATAGGCGTAGTCGCCCTGGCCGGCGTGATCCTCCTGGTGCTGGTGGTTGCGCAGCTGGTGCTACCGGGGATCGCCGAGCAGCGGCTGCGCGACCGGCTCGGCCGCTCCGGGAACGTGCTTTCGGTGGAGGTTCATGCGTTCCCGGCGATCGAGCTGCTGTGGCACCACGCCGACCACGTGGTCGTGCGGATGGGTCGCTACCGCTCCTCGACCGGGTCGCTCGGCCGTCTGCTGAGCGACGCCGGCGGCGTCGGCTCGCTCGACGCGTCGGCGGCCCAGGTCGAGGTGGGGCTGCTGACGGCCCGGGACACCACCCTGCGCAAGCGCAGCGATCGGCTGACCGGCACGGCGCGGGTGACCGAGGCCGACCTGCGCACCGCGGTGCCGATCCTGCAATCGGTGGTGCCGGTGGCCTCCTCGGAGGGCCGGCTCATGCTTCGTGGAACGGCGGCGCTGCTCGGCATCAGCGCGACCGTGGACGCGACTGTCCGACCCCAGAACGGAGCGCTCGTCGTGGTGCCGGACGTGCCGTTCGGGGGTCTTGCAACGATCACAGTGTTCTCGGATCCGCACGTCGAGGTCGACGGCGTCAGCGCGCGCCCCGCGCAGGACGGGTTTACGGTCACGGCGACCGCGCGGCTCAAATAGCTTCCAGCCGCGGCGCCCCTCTGGCGGGACGCGGGACGTCAAAGCGGAAGGCTTCGCTTTTGCGTGCCGCATCGCCATCGCGCGGACCTGCTCGCGCCCGGTAAGATCGCCCCGGTCGTGACGTTGTCGTCTGTCGTGAACCGGGTGCAGGTGCTCGGTCGGGGGTGCTTGTAATGGTGAGCCCGCGGGGGGACGGGGAGTTCACGCGTCGAACGCTGCTCGGTTCGGCCGCCGCGGCGGCGGGCGCCGTGTCGCTGGCGCGTCCGGCCGAAGGCCTCGCGTCTGCCCTGGACCCGCGCCCCGGAGTTTTCAGCCGCTGGGTCGGCTCGCTGAACGGGAACGCCGTCGCCCTCGTCGCGCCGCGGCGCTTTTCGCTGGTCGGAGTCGAGTGGGCCGGGCCGGCGAACGCGCGGATCGAGCTTCGCACGCGCCCGCGGGATGGGGAGTGGGGCCCATGGGCGCTGGCCTCGGTCCTCGGCCACGGACCCGACCACCGCGCGGACGCACCACCCACCGCAGCCTCCGCTCCCGGCTTCGACACCGCCCAGTCCGCTCGCGCGGTCGACACCGCGGCCTCCGCTCGCGCACTCGACACCGCCCGGTCCGCTGCCGCGTTCGACGCCGCGGCCTCCGCTCCCGGCTTCGACACCGCCCGGTCCGCCGGCGCGGTGGACGCCGCGCGCCACCCGGCGCTGTTCGGCGAGGCGATCTGGACCGGACCCGCCGACTGGGTCGCGCTGCGAAGCGCCGCTCCCGTGCACGGCCTGCGCCTGCATTTCGTCAGCCCGCAGGCGCCGCGGGCCGCGATCGCTTCCGCCGCCCTCCCGCTCGCGGGCCCGGTGCTCGAGGCGGGTCCGGGGCAGCCGCCGATCATCTCGCGCAACGCCTGGGCCCAGGACCAGGCGCCCCCTCGCGTTCCCCCGGCCTACGGCTCGGTGCGGCTCGCGTTCGTGCACCACACCGAGACGCCCAACGGCTATTCGCGCGGCGAGGTCCCCGCGATGCTCCTGTCGATCTACCACTTCCACCGTTATGTCCGCGGCTGGAACGACATCGGCTACAACTTCGCGATCGACGCCTTCGGGCAGATCTGGGAGGCCCGGACGGGCGGCATCGACGAGGCAGTGATCGGAGCACAGGCCGGCGGCTACAACCTCGTGTCCACGGGCGTCGCGGTGCTCGGGTCGTTCATGGACGTGGTGCCCTCGCCGGCCGCGGTCGCCTCGCTGCAGCGCCTCCTGGCCTGGAAGCTCTCACTGCACGGCGTGCCGGCGCTCGGTCGTGTCACGGTCGAGGTCGATCCGGCCGACGCGTTCTTCACGCCGTTCGCGCCGGGTGCGCACGTCTCGCTGCCGCGAGTCGCCGGCCATCGCGACGGCGACTCGACCTCCTGCCCGGGGAACGCGTTCTACGCGCAGCTGCCCTCGATCCGGCCGCGGGTCGCGGCCCTTGCCGGCACGCCGGCGACCGTCACCCTGGCCGCCACGCCCGCTGTGGTGACGCCCGCGGGCGCCGTCACGCTGTCCGGACGCTTGGCCCAGCTGGGCGGCCCTCCCGTCGGGGGCGCCCCGATCGAGCTTCAGCAGGTGACGGCACCAGGCGCGAAGACGATCGCGACGACGAACACCGCCCCCGACGGCTCCTGGAGCACGGTCGTTGCGCCGGCGTCGAACCTGCTCGTCCGCGCGCTGCACCGGCCCGCGCCGGCGACGGTGTCAGACGTCGCGTTCGTGGGGGTCCGACCCACGATTACGTTGAACGTCGACTCGGTCTCGCCGCTGCGCCTCAGCGGCACCGTGAGCCCATCCAAGCGCACGGTCACGATCGACCTCTACGCGCTGGTCAGCGGTCGCCGGCGTCTGCTCGCCAGCAGGCGGGTCGCGGTCAGGCAGGGACGATTCGCCGCGCGGATCCGCAGCCGTCGCCACGGGCCGTCGCTGCTGGTCGCGCGCACCGCCGCTGATGCCCGCAATGTCGCCGGGGCCTCGCCGGTGGTCCGCGTCACGCTCTAATACCTAGGCGAACAGCTTCCGCGCCCGCAGCAGCATCCGCAGCTTCCCGCTCGGCCGGATCTTGCCGGTGGCGAACGCCCGCAACGGGTCGACCCGCCCGGAGGCGAGGTCGACCCAGTGCTCGAACCTGCAGCGGAAGATGAGGTCGGGGTCGGCCACACGTCCGGGCGCCGCCGACGTCGACCCATCGTCGATCACGAGGTGCCAGGGCTCGGCGTCGGTGAAGTTCCACTGGATCTTCGCCCCGCGCGCGACCGACGTGTCGACCTGACGCTGCAGCCCGTCGAACAGCAGCGCCGTCGCCTCCGAACTCGGCGTGATCGTGCCGTTTCGCTCACCCAGGTAGCCGGCTCGCAACAGGGTCAGCGCCCGCCGGGCGCGGTCGCGAGCGGGAATCTCGAACGCGAGCCCCAGTCGCATCTCCTGCGGGTTCAGGCCGGCGGCGCGAAGCCGGCCCTCCATCGCGTCGGCGCCGTGGGTGTAGATGTCCTCAAGCGTGAACCCGAACGCGGTGACGTAGCGCTCGTCCCATCCAGGTGGCACGAACACCGCCGCCGTGTAGGGCAGGATCTCCCGCAGGAGGTCGGCGATCGCCGCCTCGCACTCCGGATCCTCGCGGACGAGGTCGGCGATCAGCTTGACGCCGAAGGCGATGTGGCGCTGCTCGTCGCGGGAGACGTTGGCGATGCCCTGGCGAAGCCCGGGGAGCAGGCCACGCCGTGTCAGCGACTCATCGATGAAGTGCTGGCCGGGCTGGGCCAGCGATGCCTCGATCACGATGTGGTAGAGCGTGATCGCCTGGGCGAGCTTGCACTTCGAGCGGTCGCGGCGCAGCTCGTCGGCCATCGTCTCCAGTCGCCCGAACACCTTGCGAAATCCCCAGGTGAGCCGCGGCCGCGTTGCCGCCAGCGAGGCGGCGGTGTCGGCGCCGGCGCCCGGGACATCGCGCATGAAGCGCGAGAACAGCACCGCGTGGCGAGCCTCGTCGACCTGCTGTGTGGCCAGGAAATACTTCTGCTCCTCGCGTGGCGCCGCGTCGATGAACGGCGACAGGTTGTCGGCCACGGAGTCCTCGCCGTGGAAGAACATCGAATAGGTCCACAGCGCGCCGCGCCGCTCCAGCTCGGTGAACGTGTTGTGCCAATGGTCGCGGTCGGTGGCGAAGTCGATCTCGCCGGCGCGCCAGTTGCCCTGCTCCCAGCGCTCGTAGAGATTCTCGTAGGAGACCTGGTCTGCGGCGATCGCTGGTGGCACCGCACGAAGTCTACGCAATTCCTTCAGTAGTGTAGGTTCGGCCTCCGGCCCGACAACTTCGGCGTCTCACCCGCAGAGCTTCGGCGTCTCAGCCGGACAACTTCGGCGACTGCCAGGGCGTCCGCAGGCGCCGCTCGAGCTCCTCGCCCAGGTTCGCGATCGCGATCCGCACCTGCGCCAGCGTGTCGCGATCTCGAAGCGTGACCGTCCGGTCCTCGAGCGACTGGTGGTCGATCGTCACCGCCCAGGGCGTGCCGATCTCGTCCTGGCGGCGGTAGCGGCGGCCGATCGCGCCGCCCTCGTCGTACTCGGCCTGAACGAGCTCGCGCAGCTCCCGATAGACCTCGGCGGCGAGCTCGGGCTGCCCGTCCTTTCTGACGAGCGGCAGGACCGCGACCTTGACCGGCGCGAGCAGCGGGTGCAGGCGAAGCACGGTCCGCCGCTCGCCCTCGATCTCGTCCTCGTCGTAGGCGTCGACGAGAAACGCCAGCGTCGCTCGGTCGGCGCCGGCTGCCGGCTCGATCACGTGCGGGACGTAGCGCTCCTTTGTCGCCGTGTCGACGTACTCGAGCTTCTGGCCCGAGTACTGGGCGTGCTGGGTGAGGTCGAAGTCGCCGCGGTTGGCGATCCCCTCGAGCTCTGACCAACGGGCTCCGCCGACGGAGTCGGTGGATGGAAAGAGGTACTCGACATCGCTGGTGGCGCTCGAGTAGTGCGACAGCTCGTCGTCGTCGTGCGCGCGCAGGCGCAGGTGATCGCCGCGGATGCCGAGATGCAGGTACCAGTTCACTCGCTCGTCGAGCCAGTGCTCAAACCACCGGAGCGCTTCGTCGGGCGGGACGAAGTACTCCATCTCCATCTGCTCGAACTCGCGGGTGCGGAAGATGAAGTTGCCCGTGGTGATCTCGTTGCGAAAGCTCTTGCCGATCTGGGCGATCCCGAACGGCGGCTTCTTGCGCGCGAACTGGAGATAGTTCTTGAAGTTCAGGAAGATGCCCTGGGCGGTCTCGGGCCGCAGATAGACGGTCGAGCCCTCCTCCTTGACCGGGCCGATGGTCGTCTCGAACATCAGGTTGAAGTCGCGCGCCTCGGTCAGATCGCAGTCGGAGGTCTCGCCGGGATGCCTGGACGGCCTGCGCCCGCAGGCGGACTGGTCGAGGTGGTCGGCGCGGAAGCGCAGCTGACAGGTGCGGCAGTCGACGAGCGGGTCGGTGAAGCCGGCGAGGTGTCCGCTCGCCAGCCAGGTCGTGGGGTGCTGGATGATCGCCGAGTCGAGCGCGACGATGTCGTCGCGCTCCTGCAGCATCGCCTTCCACCAATGGCCCTTGACGTTGTTCTTGAGCAGCACCCCGTAGTGGCCATAGTCGTAGCTCGAGCCGAGTCCGCCATAGATCTCGCTGCTGGGGAAAACGAACCCGCGCCGCTTGCACAGCGACACGATCTTGTCCATCGTGACGACGTCGGTGGAAGGCATCGCGGGGATGGTATCCGGGCGCGATCGCTTGGCACTCTCGCCTTGAGAGTGCCAAGGAGCGAGGCTATAGTTAGTGAAGCAATGCCGATCTACGAGTACCGCTGTCAGCAGGGGCACACCTTCGAGGTCATGCAGCGCATGTCCGACGATCCGGTCGTCTCTTGTGAGACCTGCGAGTCGCCGGTCGAGCGTGTCTTTCGCCCCGTTGCGGTGCACTTCAAGGGCTCGGGCTTCTACAACACCGACTACGGCACCCGCAGGCGATCGCGCGAGAAGGCGGAGTGGGAGTCCTCGGCTAAGTCGGAGTCCTCGGCGAAGTCGGAGTCCTCGGCGAAGTCGGAGAGCTCATCGGCGGACAGCTCCTCGAAGGCCGACTCGACCTCCACCGCGAAGAAGTCCGACTCCTCATCGGCCAAGTCGGACTAGCCGACAAGCTAGCCGTTCATCAGCTTCGCGACGGCGCGGTTCCGGGCCCCGGGCGGAGCGACCAGATCCGATCCCCCGGCGGGCGTCGTCTTGAGCACCTGGACCGGAGCCGAGCCGCCGAACTCCGACGCGGTGAACAGCGACAGCAGCGTGAGGCCGCCCATGTCGGTGCGCAGCACCTTCGGGGCGTCCCAGGAGGCCCACGGCAGGCGGAAGAAGGTGCTCGGCGAGAACAGCTGCGACTTGATCCCGTTGAGGATCTGCTGCTGATGCTGGACACGGGTCAGGTCGTTGTCGGCCGGATTGCATCTGTTCTCACGGGTGCGCGCGTAGACGAGCGCCTGGATCCCGTTCAGGTGGTGCGTTCCGGGTCTCAGATTGAGCGTCCAGCCGCCGTTCCCGGCGCCGCCGCTGATCTCCGAGCACACCCGGCCCGTCGTCACATCGACGCCGCCGATCGCGTCGATGAACTGGGGGAAGGCCGCGAGGTTGACGATGATCACGTGGTTGATCTTGACGCCGGTGAACTGCTCGACGGTCTTGATCGCCAGCGCCGGACCGCCGTACGCATAGGCCGCGTTGATCTTGGTCTCGCCGTGGCCGGGAATCGTGGCGAGCGTGTCCCGCGGAATCGACAGGCGCCGCGACACGCCGCCGCCGATCCGCCACAGCATGATCGTGTCCGAGCGGCTGCCCGCGTCGCTGGTGTTCGCGCCCGGCTCCTTCGAACCCTTGGGACGCTGGTCTGTGCCGAGGATCAGCACCGTGTTGGTCGAGAACAGCATGTTGCCGCCGGGGGTGAGCGCCGCCTTCGCCGAGCTCGGCACCTTGCCGCGCTCGATCTGTGCGCTGACCAAGAACAGCACCAGCGACAGCAGCAGCCATCCGACGACGGCCAAGGCGAGGTACAGCAGACCCCGTTTCCAGGTCAGACCGCCGAGGCGACCGCGCCCGCGTGGCCTGCCTCCGTCGCGGTCGCCAGGGGGTCGATCGGGCCCCAAACCGAGGTCCTCCTCGCCGCGGAGCAGGGCCTTCAGACCGCGCGGACCGGCGCGGTAGATCTTGTATGGGCGTTCTTCGAGGTTGCTCGGCATCTGCGCATATAGTGACGACATGGCCGCCCGGTGGACCATCGGCGTCGATATGGGCGGGACCAAATTGCTCGCCGGCGTGGTCGATTCCGGGCTCTCCGTTCATTACCGGGCGCAGCGCACACTCACCGGTCTCGACCAGGCTGCCGTGCTCGACGCCGCCGTCGGAGCGGTCGAGGAGGCCCGGACGCAGGCCCGCGGGGAGGTCGCCGCGGTCGGCTTCGGCATCCCGTGCCTGATGGACCAGCGTACGGGACGCGGCGTGATCGCAGTCAACCTGCCACTCGCCGACATTCCGTTCGCGGACATCATGGCAGAGCGTCTGGACCTGCCGGTGTTCGTCGACAACGACGCCAACGTGGCCGCGCTCGCCGAGCACCGCGCCGGAGCCGCTCGCGGCGCCGGCGAGGCGGTCCTGCTGACGATCGGGACCGGCATCGGCGGGGGCCTGATCCTCCGGGGCGAGCTCTATCGCGGCGCCGTCGGCGCCGCCGCCGAGCTCGGCCACGTCGTGATCGACATGAACGGCCCCCCGTGCCAGGGCAACTGTCCCAACCACGGTTGCGTCGAGTCGCTCGCGTCCGGGACAGCGCTCGCCCGGGAGGCGCTGCGGCTCGCCCGCGAGCGGCCGGAGTCCGGGCTCGGGGGCGCGCTCGCCGACGGACGCGAGCTCGCCGGCCCGCTCGTCACCGAGCTCGCGCACGACGGCGACGCCGCCGCGATCGAGGTGCTGGACCTGATCGGCTCGAACCTCGGCGTTGCGATCACGAGTTTGGTCAACATCTTCAACCCCGAGGTCGTGGTGATCGGCGGCGGCGTGATCGCGGCCGGCGAGCTGCTGCTCGAGCCGGTGCGGAGGGTCGTCGCCCAGCGGGCGCTGCCGCCGTCGCGCGACGAGGTGCGGATCGTGGCCGCCCAGTTCGGCGTCGAGGCGGGGATGGTCGGGGCCGCGGCGCTCGCGTTCGACGGCTTGCGCGAGCGGACCGAAACCCCGTGAGCAGGCCCCCGCAAACATGAGGGAGCCCGCACTCCCGTGAGGGAGCCCTCGCCACGATGAACGGCGGCCGTCTGATCGTCTGCCCGACGCCGATCGGCAACCTCGAGGACGTCACCCTCCGCGTGCTGGCGGCGCTGCGCGAGGCGGACATCGTCGCCTGCGAGGACACCCGGCGCACGCGCATCCTTTTGGACCGCTACGGCGTCCGGGCGCGCCTCATCAGCTATCACGAGCACAACGAGCAGGAGCGCGCGGTCGAGCTGGTCGCGCGGATGCGCGAGGGCGCGGTTGTGGCGCTGGTGTCCGACGCCGGGATGCCGCTGGTCTCCGACCCCGGCTTCGTGCTGGTGAGGGGGTGTGTCGCCGCCGGGCTCGCGGTCGAGGTGCTCCCAGGTCCCTCGGCGGCGATCGCAGCGCTTGTGGCAAGCGCCCTTCCCGCCCAGCGCTGGCGCTTTGCCGGCTTTCTGCCGCGCAAGCGCTCGGAGCTGCTCGATGCGTTCTCCTCACCCGAGACGCTGGTGGCGTTCGAGTCCCCTCGCCGCGTCGCCGCATCGCTGGCGGTGCTCGCCGCCGCCGATCCCCAGCGGCCGGTGGCGGTCTGCCGCGAGCTGACCAAGGTCCACGAGGAGGTCGTCCGCGGCACCGCCGCGGAGCTCGCGGCGCGCTACAAGGACGAGCCGCCGCGGGGCGAGGTCGCACTCGTGGTCGGACCGGCGCCCGCGCTGCAGGGCGATCTCGGTCCGGCGCTGCAGGCGCTGCGGCGCCTGATCGACGCCGGCGCCAAGCCGCGGCCGGCGGCGGGCGTGGTGTCCGAGCTGACCGGGGTCGGCGCGAACGCGCTCTACCGCGCGCTTACCTCCGAGTAGAGCCCGCCGGGCATGGATGCCCGGCGGAATCGGCCCCAGGGATGCCGAGCGAAGCGAGGCCCCAATAAAGTCAGGTGTACAGCGATGTCCTTCTACGTCACGACCCCGATCTACTACGTCAACGCGCAGCCGCACCTCGGCCACGCGTACACGACGATCGCCGCCGACGTGATCGCGCGACACATGCGCCAGCGCGGCGAAGACGTGTTCTTTCTGACCGGGACCGACGAGCATGGCGAGCCGGTCGCGGACGCCGCGCGCGCCCAGGGGCTCGAGCCCAAGGAGCTCGCAGACCGCAACGCCGAGCGCTTCCGGGCGCTGATGCCCCAGCTCGAGATCTCCAACGACTTCTTCATCCGCACCTCCGACCCCCAGCACATGGCGGAGGTCCAGGAGGTGCTCGAGCGCGTCCACGACAACGGCCACACCTACAAGGGCATCTACGAGGGGTGGTACTGCCCGCGCTGCGCGGACTTCAAGGTCGAGAACGAGATCCTCGATGGCAACCGCTGCCCGATCCACTTCATCGAGCTGACGCGCGAGCAGGAGGAGAACTGGTTCTTCCGCCTGTCCACGTTCCAGGAGCCGCTCGAGCGGCTGTACACCGAGCAACCCGACTTCGTGATGCCGCCTCACCACTACAACGAGGCGCACTCATTCATCCTCTCGGGCCTGCAGGATGTGTCGTTGAGCCGGGCGCGCCTGACCTGGGGGATCCCCGTCCCGTGGGACTCGGGCCACGTGTTCTATGTCTGGTTCGACGCGCTTCTGAACTACTACACCGCGCTGTCGTACGCGCGCGACGGCGACGACTTGACCGCTCGGTTCTGGCCGGCCACCTACCACATCATCGGCAAGGACATCCTCAAGTTCCACACGGTGTTCTGGCCCGCGATGCTGATGGCCGCCGGCCTGGCGGTGCCCGAGCACGTGTTCGTCCACGGCTTTCTGCTCGGCGCCGATGGCCGCAAGATGAGCAAGTCGCTGGGCAACGTGCTCGACCCGTTCGAGGTGATCGACCTCTACGGAACCGACGCGCTGCGCTTTTACCTGATGCGCGACGTTCCGTTCGGCTCAGACGGGGCCGTCGGCATGGAGGGCGTGCGGACGCGGTATGAGACCGAGCTGGCCAACGAGTACGGCAACCTCGCGAGCCGCACGATCGCGATGGTCGAGCGCTACCGGGACGGCGTCGTACCCGCCGTGGCGCGGGATCCGGCTCTCGATGCGGAGCTGGAGGGCCTGCCCCAGGAGGTCGCGGCGCTGATGGACCGGGCCGAGCCGACGCAGGCACTCGATCGCATCTGGCAGCGGGTCCGGCGGCTGAACCGATACGTGGAGGAGCGGGCGCCCTGGCAGCTCGCGCGGGATGCCGACGCCAAGGATGAGCTGGACCAGACGCTGGCCTCGCTGGTCGAGGGCCTTCGCACGGTCAACGTGATGCTCGAGCCCTACATGCCCGCCACCACCGAGACGCTTCGTGCCGCGCTCGGCTCGCCGGGAGGATCGATCAGCTCGGTTGAGCCGCTGTTCCCAAAGCGCGCGTGATCGACAGCAAACGGGCGTGATCGACAGCCACACGCACCTGGACTTCTGCGAGCCCCCCGATGCCGAGCTGGTCGCCCGGGCGGCGGGCGCCGGCGTGACACGGATCGTCACCGTCGGCACCACGGGAGCCTCGTGCCGGGCGGCTCTGGGAGCCGCCGAGGACTTCCCTCAGGTGTACGCGTCGATCGGCCGTCACCCCAACGAGGCCGGGGGCTTCGACGACGCCGACCTCGCGGAGCTGGAGGCGCTGGCCGCCCATCCCAGGTGTGTGGCGATCGGCGAGACCGGCCTTGACTTCTACCGCGACTACGCACCTCGCGAAGATCAGCAGCGGGCATTCGAGGCGCAGATCCGGCTCGCGCGCGAGACCGGCAAGCCCCTGATGATCCACACTCGCGCCGCCGCCGACGACACGCTCGCGACGCTCACCTCCCAGGCCCAGGGGGTGCGGGTGATCCTGCACTGCTTCTCGATGGGCGATCGGATCGAGGAGTGTCTCGCTCACGACGACTGGTGGGTGTCGTTCGCCGGCAACGTCACCTACCCCAAGGCCCAGACGCTTGCGCTCGCCGCGCTGCGGGTGCCCGCTGAGCGGCTGCTGGTCGAGACCGACGCCCCCTACCTGGCCCCGCAGGTCCTGCGCGGCAAACCGAACGAGCCCGCCAACGTCATCCACACCGCCCGCGAGCTGGCGGTGCGGCGCAGGGTCTCCTACGACGAGTTCGAGGCCGCGATCGAGCACAGCGCGGCCGCGGTGTTCGGATGGTAGGCACGCGTCGATCGCGCGCGCTCGGTCAGAACTTCCTCATCGATCGCAACATCCTGGAGGTGATCGAGCGCCACGCGGACCTGTCGCCCGGTGACGTGGTGCTCGAGATCGGCGGCGGACGCGGGGTTCTGTCGCAGCGCCTTGCCGCCGGCGCTTGCCACCTCCACGTGGTCGAGGTCGATCGCGGGCTCGTGCAGCCCCTGGCCGACGTCCTCGAACCCTTCTCCAACGTCACCCTGCACATCGCCGATGCGCTCGACCTGGACCTCTCGGGGCTGCGCCCGGTCCCCACCAAGGTCGTCGCCAACCTTCCGTACGGGATCGCCGCGACGGTGATCCTGCGCACGATCGAGGAGCTCGCCGCGGTGCGAAGCTGGGTGGTGATGGTCCAGCGGGAGGTGGGCGAGCGGCTCGCCGCCGCGCCGGCGAGCTCCGCTTACGGCGCCACCTCGGTGCTCGCGCAGCTGGCGTGCGACGTGAAGCTGCTGCGGCCGGTCGCGCGGACGGTGTTCCGGCCGGCCCCGAACGTCGACTCGGCGCTGATCGGACTGCGGCGGACCGGGCCGCCCCCGGACCCCGAGGTGCGAGCGCTCGTGCATGACGCCTTCGCCCACCGGCGCAAGACGCTGGCCGGTTCGCTCGCGCTCGCGCCGGGAGCTTCCGCGGACATCCGCGCGCGGGCGCGCGAAGCGCTCGCCACAATCGGCCATCCACCGGATGAGCGTGCCGAGCGGCTCTCCCCGCAGCAGTTCTGCGAGCTCGCGGTGAGGCTGCGGCGGTGACGCCACGGGGCCGGCAGGAGGCTCCGGGAGCGACGCCGCGGGCTCGTCGCGAGGCTCCGGTAGTGACGCTGCGGGCGCGCGCCCCTGCCAAGGTCAACCTGTCGCTGCTGCTGGGCGGCGTCCGGTCCGACGGCCGCCACGAGCTGGTGACGGTGTTCGAATCGATCTCGCTGTGCGACGAGCTCGTGCTCTCGGTGCTGCACCCCGGCGCCGGGGCGCCGCACCCCGGCCCCGAGGCGGACGAGGTGATCTGCCCGGGCATCGAGGGGCCGAACCTGGTCGCGAGCGCCCTCGCCGGACTGCGCGCGCACGGATGGGACGGTCCTCGGGTACGGGTTGAGGTGCACAAGCGGATCCCGGTGGCCGCCGGGATGGGGGGCGGCTCGGCCGACGCGGCGGCCACGCTGCGGCTGGCGGCGGCGCTCCGCGAACCCCCCGCCGAGGCGATCGCCGGGGTCGCCGCGGAGCTGGGGGCCGACGTCCCCGGTCAGCTTTCACCGGGCGTGTCGATCGGCAGCGGCGCCGGCGATCTGATCGAGCCGATGGCGCCGCTGGAGCCGCACGCGTTCGTGATCGTGGCGCTGCCGTTGCGGCTGTCCACCGCCGATGTCTTTCGCGAGGGCGACCGCCTGCGCCTGGGACGCGGCCGGGCCGAGCTCGAGTCCGCGCTGCAGAGGCTGCGCGAGTCGCTGCGCCGACCCGGTGCGGCGCCGCCGGCGGAATGGGCGGTCAACGACCTCGAGCCCGCCGCGCTTTCGCTCGCGCCCGAGATCGAGGGTGTGCTGGAGGACACTCGCTCGGCCGGGGCGCAGCGCGTGCTGGTGTGCGGATCGGGTCCGACGGTCGCCGGGCTTTTTGTCGGCGAGCTGGCCCGGCCACGGGCGCAGGCCGCCGCCGACGCATTGGCGCGCCGCTACCCCGGCGCCCGCGTGGCGGTGCCGGCCGACGCGATGTGCGCGGCGCCGCGGTTTGACTGAACCGGGCACCCATCCCCGCCCTCGGGCACAATTCGCACAGCACCAATGAGCAATCAGACGATCACCTATGTCGTCGGCGCGGGTTTGGGCATATTGGGCCTGGTCGTGTTCTGCGTGCTTGTCGTGGTGCCGGCGGTCACCGCGTACCGCCGGCCGCTCGAGCGCGTCGCCGCGGTGGTGCTCTCGCTCTATGTACTTGCCGCGTTGCTCGGCGTCGGCGTGCTCGTCGGCGCGCTCGTCGTCCTGGAGTGGCCGCGGGTCTTCTGATTGCCCGGAGCCGGCGGAAATGTCTGAGCGCGCCGCGCGCCCCACGGCCTCGGCTGGAGTACCCGACCTCGCCGCGCTGGCCGAGATCACCGACGCGGTCGAGGGAGGCGCGGGCCTGCCCGAGATCCTGCGCGCGGCCTCGCGCGTGCTCGACGCGAGCCTGGTCCTGATCGACAGGTCGGCCGCGGTGCTCGCGGTCGCCACGCGATCCCCCGCCGACGAGCGGTCGCTGATGCGCGACGCCGAGGGCGTGACGACCGTCGAGCTCAAGGTCGCCGAGGCCACCGTGGGGAGGCTGCGGATGCGCGCGCGCGAGCGGACGCCCGACGCGACCATGCTGAGGCTCGTGGCGACGCTGATCGCGTCGGAGGTGGAGCGCGTTCGCGCGCCCGAACGCGCCTCCGAGGAGGCCGCCACCGGATTTCAGCACGCGGTGCTCGAGGGACGGATCCGCGACCGCGAGGATCTCGTCGTGCGCGGCAAGGAGCTCGGCACCGATCTGGCGTCCGGCGGGAGCGTGGTGGTGGTACGCGGGCACCCCCGCAGCCCGCGCGAGGACGACTGGCGGCGCAGGCTGCTGGCGGTGGCGACGCGCGGGGCCCGCTCGATTGCTCCCGGCTGCATCGGCTCGCCGACGTCCGAGGACGCCGGCGAGATCGTGCTGCTCGTCCCCGACCCCGACGGCGACACCGGGCGGCGCGTGGCCGCCGCGGTCAGGCGTGAGCTGGAGTCCGGGCTGTCGGGATTCGCGTTCGCGATCGGGCGAAGCCGCCACGCCGACGATCCACTGCAGCTGCAGCGCGCGCGCAACGAGGCGCTGCTCGCCGCCAACGTGGTCGAGGGTGACCCCGAGCGCTCCGAGCTGGCCTACGAGGAGACCGGCACCTACCAGCTGCTGCTCCCGCATATGAACGACCCGGCCGAGCTCGAGCGCTTCTACAAGGAGACGGTCCGCCCGCTGGTCTCATATGACGATCAGTACGAGACCGATCTGCTCGGCACGCTGACCACGTTTCTGGACTGCGACGCCAACGTCAACGCCACCGCGGCGCGGCTGTTCACCCACCGCCACACGATCCGCTACCGGTTCGAGCGGGTGCGCGAGCTGACCGGGCTGGACGTCTCCTCGACCGACGGCCGCGAGAAGCTGTCGCTCGGCCTCAAGGCGATGCGCGTGCTCGGGATCGCGGCCCCGCGCGGTCCCGCCACCGAGCCGGGTGCCGAGGGCGGACGGGTTCCGCGCTAGCGTTTTCCGCGCTACTCGATATCCAGAAGGAGGCGACGATGCTGTCGTGGTTGGGGAAGCGAATCGTGGACTATCAGCTGTCGCGCCTGAGCGCGGGTGATCCGCGGCCGATCCTGTGGATGGACGCGGCGGACGTGAGGATGACGTTCCCCGGCGAGAGCACGTTCTCGGTCGAACTGCGCGGGCGGGCCGAGCACGAGCGCTGGCTGCGGCGGTTCACGGCGCTCGGCATTCAGATCGCGGCCGACGAAGTGCTGGTCAAGGGATTCCCGTGGAACACGACGCTGTGCGTGCGGGGCACCGACCGCCTGCGCGCGCCCGACGGCGAGCTCGTCTACGACAACCGCTACGTGATCTGGGGCCACATGAAGTGGGGCAGGCTCCGGCGCTACGAGGTCTACGAGGACACGCAGAAGACCGCGAAGTTCGACGAGTGGGTGGCGGCGAACCAGCCGGCGCTGGCCGCGGCGGCCTGAGCGGGCCCGCGACTCGCGGCGAAGGGCCGCGGCGGCCCGTCCCCGCCCGGCCCGGGGCACGACGGCGCGGGGCGGTGCAGGCAGTAGGATCGCGCGCCATGCCGATCGCGATCATCACCGGCTCGGGCACGCATGCGCTGCCGGGATTTGACGCCGACGAGTCCGTGGCGCTGCAGACGCCGTTCGGCCCGACCGAGATCACGCCCGGGCGCCTGGCGGGCGTCGACGCGCTGCACGTCTCGCGCCATGGCGCCGGGCACGCGCGGCTCTCAAATCACGTCACGCACCGCGCCAACATCTGGGGGGTTCACGAGCTCGGCGCCACCGCCGTGATCGGGTGCACCACCTGCGGAGCGGTCGATCCCACGCTCGAGCCCGGGTCGCTGGTCGTGTTCGACGACCTTCACTTCGCGTCAAACCGACTCCCCGACGGCTCGCTGTGCACGTTCTTCACAGAGCCCGGCGACCCTCGCCGAGGGCACTGGATCCTCGCCGGCGGGCCATTCTCGGGCGAGGTCCGCGAGGCCCTGCTGGGGGGCGCGTCGCAGGCGGGGATTTCCGCCCGGGACGGCGGCGCCTACGGCCACGTCGACGGACCGCGCTTCAACACGCCGAGCGAGATCGCCCAGCTCGGCGTTTGCGGCGTCGTCGCGGTCAGCCAGACGGCGGGGCCCGAGACGGTCCTCTGCGGCGAGCTCGAGCTGCCGTTCGGCCTGATCGGGTTCGTCAGCGACTACGCCAACGAGGTGCGGCCCGGCGCCTCCACGCCGGTGGCCGAGCTGATTGAGCTGATGGGTCGCAGCACGCAGGTGTTCGCGGACGTGCTCGAAGGTGCGGTCATCCGGCTCGACGCGGCGCCCGCCGTCGCGGCGGGCATCGTGTACCGGTTCGCGCAAGGATGAGCAATGGCGGTCCCGCCGTCCTGATCATGGCCCGGGCGCCCCGCCGTGGGGAGGTGCGCCGGGCGCTCGAGCCGCTGCTCGGACAGGATCGGTGCGTGGCGCTGCAGTCGGCGCTGATCGCCCAGGCCGCGAGCTGGGCGGCCCAGGTGGCTCCCCAGTCCGTCCACGTCGCCCACGATCCTCCCGACGTCGGCCGCGAGCTGCGCGAGCTCGTCGGGCCTTCCGCCTCGATGTTTCCGCAGAACGGAGACGGCATCGCCGGCCGGCTCGCCGACGCCGCCGCGCGCGTGTTCGCGCGCAGGGAGGGGCCGCTGCTGATCGTCTGGCCGGACCTCCCGCGGCTGCGCCCCGAGCACGCCGCCGGCGCGCTCGACGACCTTCAGGCAGGTTGCGACGCGGTCCTCGGGCCGGTGATCGACGGCGGCCTGTACCTGCTTGCGATCGCCCGCCCGCTGCCGAAGCTGTTCGCGCTGCCCGAGCGGGCGTGGCGCAGCCCCGACGTGATGATGCTGGGGATCGGGGCCGCTCGCGACGCCGGCCTCGAGATCGGGATCCTGCGCGGCGAGCGGGGGCTACACCACCCGTCCGACGTCCATGCCGCGCTCGCCGACCCGCTGCTGCAGGCGGAGCTCGCACCGATTCTGCGGCGGGCTGGGTAGCGGGAGCCGACTGGGCGTTCCGGCTCGGTCGGGGCGCTCCTTCGCCCTCGCCCGTCAATCGATAACGTCAGTAAGCGCCCGAGGCTTCCCAATGCACTGGGGAGTGGTGTAATGGCAGCACAGGACGCTTTGGACGTCCCGGTCCTGGTTCGAGTCCAGGCTCCCCAGCCTCTCAAAAGCCCTGCAATCCGGAATGTTTCCGTCCGAGACGCGAACATTGTTCGCGTCATGAAGTGGAAGCCTCGCTATACGGAGGACGAGGTTCGCAATGCCGTCGAGAACTCTATGAGTCTCGCGGCAGCCCTTCGCATTCTCGGGCTCCGACCCGCCGGCCACAACCACCGCAGCTTGAAGAAACTCATCGCGCACTACGGGATCTCCACCGACCACCTCAATCCGAAATGGGCGCTCCGTCGGGGGCCCCGCCCAGATCCAATCCCTCTGATCGAGATACTTGTAGAGGGCTCGACATACAACCGTGGGCACCTCAAGCGTCGGCTGTACGACGAAGGCGTGAAGTCGCGCTCCTGCGAGCTCTGCGGTCAGGGAGAGGAATGGCACGGTCGGCCGATGTCGCTGATCCTCGACCACGTCAACGGGGTTGCGACGGACAATCGCATCGAGAACCTCCGCATCGTTTGTCCAAACTGCGCTGGGACGCTCGAGACGCACTGTGGGCGCAATAAGATGCTCGGCCGCGAACCACGGCCCTGTCTCCACTGCAGGACCGAGTTCATCCCGAAGTACCCCACCCACCGATACTGCTCACAAGAGTGTGGCGTCCACAGCAAGGGCTCTCGGGTCCGAAGCCCGATAAGCGCAAAGTGCCGCGGCCTTCCCACGAGCAGCTCCTCTCCGATGTGCAGTCGATGAGCTTCCTCGCCGTCGGGCGCAAGTACGGCGTGTCGGACAACGCCGTGCGGAAATGGCTGCGCTGGTACGAAAGCGAGGCCGCGTAGGCAAAATCCGATCCCGACAACAACCGAGCCCTCTGGCTCTGTCATGGTGGCGAAATGCCGCCCTCCCACCTGCCGCCCTCCCACCGCGAGCGTGTCTGGCAAGCCATCGAGCAGCGACTGCCGTATCGCCCCCCGATGGATGTCGAAGGTCTGATCGCCTACTTGGCGCGCCGCGCCGTGCCCGGTGTCGAGGAGGTCGCCGGCGGCGCCTACCGGCGCAGCCTTCGGCTCCCCAACGGATCGGGCGTGGTCGAGCTCGCGGCCGGCGGCGACGATCATATCCGCGCGCGCTATTGGCTGGACGACGTCCGGGACCTGGCGATCGCCGTGCATCGCTCGCGCGTTCTGTTCGACCTCGACTGCGAGCCGGACAGGGTGCTCGAGGCGCTCGGCGACGCGCCGCTGATCGGGTCGCTTGTGCGGGCGTCGCCCGGGCGCCGGGTGCCGGGGCATGTAGGCGCCGACGAGATCGCTATCAGGGCCGTGCTCGGCCAGCAGGTCTCGCTGGCCGGCGCCGCGACGCTGACCGGACGTCTCGTCCTCGACTACGGCGAGCCGCTCGAGCGTCCAATCGGCGCCGTCACCCACCTGTTCCCGTCGGCGGCGGGCCTGTCGCAAGCGGATCCCGCGCGGCTGCCGACGCCCATCGCGCGCCGCAACGCATTGCTCACGCTCACTGACGCGCTCGCGACCGGTCGCGTGGTGCTCGACGGCGCCGGCGATCGCGTGGCTGTGCGCGAGCGCCTGCTCGAGCTGCCCGGGATCGGCCCGTGGACCGCCGACTACATCGCGATGCGGGCGTTGCGCGATCCCGACGCCTTCCTCGCCACCGACCTCGGCATCCGGCGCGCGCTCGAGCGGCTCGGGCAGGACGCCACGCCGATCAACGCGACGCGGCTGGCGGAGCGCTGGCGGCCCTACCGCGCCTGCGCGATGCAGCACCTGTGGGCGAGCGTGGCGCCGCCCCCGGGCCGCTCCGCAGCCGTCACGCGGACAGCGGTCGCTGGGGAGGCATGCACGCCCGATTCGGGGTTTCCCGCATCGCCCGCTACGTAGGTTTTGACCGATGACTCTGCGTATTTACTGCGGATGACGCATCGGACCGGCCCGCTCACGTAGATTTCGGTCGCTGTTCACCGTGCGACCGCGGACGCAACACGCGGCGGTCGTGGGTCAGAAACCGGGTTCAGGCCGTAGTCCACCTGACCGACAAGCGATCAGCGCCGGCGAACCAGGGTCGGGGCCCTGTGCTCGCCGGCGCCGATCGGCGACTATCACCGACGTCCACCGGCCATGGCTGGACGGCCCAGTGGGCGCCTGGCCGGCTCCCGATCGCCTACGATCACGGCGTGGCCGCGCCCGTCGTCGTCATCCTCGCCGCTGGGCAGGGAACCCGGATGCGCTCGCAGACGCCGAAGCTGCTGCATCCGCTGTGCGGCCGGCCGATGATCGCCTGGCCGGTGGCGGCCGCGCGGGAGGCGGGGGCCGTCAAGGTGGTGGTGGTCGACAACCCCGAGCGCCAGCTCGAGACGGCCCTCGACGAGGATGTCGCGATCGCGATCCAGCAGGCCCCGCGGGGGACGGCCGACGCCGTCCGCGCGGGCGCCGTGGATCACGGGCGCGGCAAGACGGTGGTCGTTCTCAACGGCGACGTGCCGTTGGTCACGGCCGACACGATCCGAGCGCTGGCGCAGGCGCACGAGCGCTCCGGCGCGGCCGCGACGATCGCGACCGCGGTGCTCGAGGACCCCACCGGCTACGGGCGCGTGGTGAGGGCTCCCGACGGCACCGTCGAGCGAGTGGTCGAGACCAAGGCGCCGGGCGACGCGACCGAGCTCGAGCTTCACATCCGCGAGATCAACACCGGGATGTTCGCGTTCGACGGCGACGCGCTGCTGGCAGCGCTGGACGAGGTCCAAAGCGACAACGCCCAGGGCGAGCTGTACCTGCCCGATGTGCTGCCGGCGCTGCGAGCACACGAGCGCACGGTGGTCGCCCACGAGATCTCCGATCCTCAGCAGACGCTCGGCATCAACGACCGCGTCGGCCTCGCGGACGTCACAGCGATCGCCCAGCGCCACATCCACGAGCGCCACATGGTCGCCGGCGTGACGATCGTCAACCCCGTCGCGACGACGATCGACGCCGGCGTCGAGATCGACCCGGACGCGGTGATCGCGCCGTTCACGAGCCTTCACGGCGCCACCCGGATCGGCGCCCGCGCCACGATCGGCCCGCTCAGCACCCTGATCGACGCCAGCGTCGGCCCAGACGCCACGGTCCTTCACTCCTACGTCAACGCCGCCGCCGTGGGCGACCGGGTCAGCGTCGGGCCGTTTGCCTACCTGCGCCCGGGGACGATCCTTCGCGAAGGCGCCAAGGCCGGGACGTTCGTCGAGATCAAGAACTCCGACATCGGCCCCGGCGCAAAGGTCCCGCACCTGTCCTACATCGGCGACACCGACATCGGCGAGCGCACCAACATCGGCGCCGGGACGATCACCGCCAACTACGACGGCACGCACAAGAACCGCACGCACATCGGTGCCGGCGCGTTCGTCAGCGTCGACACGATGTTCGTCGCGCCGGTCAGCCTCGGCGACGGCGCCTACACCGGGGCGGGCTCGGTGATCACCCGCGACGTCCCCCCTGGCGCACTGGGGGTGGCCCGCGCCCGCCAGCGCAACATCGAGGGCTACGCCGATCGCCGCAGGGAGCGGGATGCCGCAGAGCACCACGAGCGCGATGCCGCAGACCGCAAGGAGCGGGATGCCGCAGACCACGACGCGGGGGATCCCGGAGACCGCAACGAGCGGGATGCCGCAGAGCACCCAGAGCCTGCGAGCGCTAACAATGTTGCGACGAGCGCCGAGCGCGGGCACAGCGAGATGCCGCCGACCTCCTCCTCGGAGTAGCTCGAACCAAGAGTCCCGTCACCGCCCCGCCGTACACTCGATCCCCGATGAGCGCGCTGCAGACTCAACCGACGCCGAGCGAGCTGCGACTGGAGTACAGCAGCAAGCGCCTGATGCTGGTATCGGGACGCGCCAACCCCGGGCTGGCAGCGAGGATCGCCTCCAAGCTGGGGGTCGAGCTCGGCGGGATGACGCTCAAGACGTTCACCAACGGCGAGGTCTACTGTCGCTTTGAGGAGTCGGTCCGCGGCACCGACGTGTTCATCGTCCAGCCGACCTGCGGTAACGCGGGCACGGGACTGAGCGCGAACGACGCGCTGATGGAGCTTTTCCTGATGATCGACGCCGCCGTCGGCGGCTCGGCGCACCGGGTGATCGCGGTCACCCCGTGGTACGGGTACTCACGCCAGGACAAGAAGTCGGCGCCGCGCGAGCCGATCAGCGCGCGGCTGGTCGCCCGGATGCTGGAGGCGGCCGGAATCGACCGGATCCTGACGATGGATCTCCATCAGGGCCAGATCCAGGGGTTCTTCCAGAAGCCCTGTGATCACATGACCGCGCTGTTCATGCTCACCCAGTACTTCGCCGACCTCGGGCTCGAGGACCTCGTGGTCGTGGCCCCCGACGCCGGCCGGGTGAAGCTGAACAAGCGCTTCGCGTCGAGGATCGGCGCCGACCTGGCGATCCTCAACAAGGAGCGCCCCGCCCAGCAGGTTGCGGAGATCGGCTACGTAATCGGTGACGTCGCCGGCAAGACGGCGGTGCTGGTCGACGACATCATCGACACCGCCGGCACGCTGAAGGCCGCCGCACACACGGTCCACGAGGCCGGCGCGAGGCGCGTCTACGCTGCCGCCACCCACGGCGTGTTCTCCGGCGACGCGTGGAAGAACCTCGCGGCGGCCGAGTTCGAGCAGATCGTCGTGACCGACACGATCCCGCTGCCTCCCGGCGCCCCGGACAACGTTCGCGTCCTCTCGTGCGCGGACCTGCTGACGAACTCGATCCGTCAGATCTTCACCGACGGCTCGGTCAGCGACGTGTTTGGCGGCGAGAACCAGTTGTTCTGAGAGAGACCGCTGAGCGGGGACCGCGACAGCCCGCACGTCCAGAGCGATCGGGCCGCGCGGCTGATGGATCTGCTCGGACTGAACGACGACGAGCTCTGCCAGGTGCTCGACGTCGATCCACTTGCGCTGCTTTCTGGCCAGCTCGATCACCGCGCCGAGCTTCCGATCCTGCTCGACCTGCTGGCGGAGCCCTCGGAGCGTGCCGGCGCCTCGCTGATGCGACGCTGGGTGCGGGCGCCCGGGCCGTCGGGGAGGCCGATCGACGCGCTTCTGCGCCGCGATTTCGCCGCGTTCGAGGACGCGCTCGGCCACCTCGCCGAGCGCGGCTTCGTGCTCCGAGGCGGTGGCTGAGTGTCCCCCGGCGGGCAGTTGGGAGCCGCGCCCAAGCCGTTCATCCACACGCTCCGGGTGCGCTACGGCGAATGCGACGTCCAGGGCGTCGTCTTCAACTCGCACTACCTCGCCTACTTCGACGTCAGCCTCACCGAGCTGTGGCGAGCGGCGCTCGGGGGCTACCAGGTGATGCTGGACCGCGGCCTCGACGTCGTCGTCGCCGAGGCTCAGCTTCGCTTTCGCGGCTCTGCGCAGTTCGATCAGGAGCTCACGCTGGAAATGGCGATCGCGCATCTGGGCAACACCAGCATCGTCAGCCGACATTGGATCGGGCACGACGGTCGCGCGCTGGTGGAGGGGACGATGGTGCACGTCACCGTCGACCGCAACACGCTGGCCAAGAAGCCGATCCCCGATTGGCTGCGCGGCGCCCTGAGCCCCTGGCTGGTCGAGGAAGGCCAGGCCGCCCGGAGGCCGCCTTGAGCCGCTGGATGGTCGAGGCAGGCCAAGTGGCACGGGGAAGGCCCTGAGCGCTGGCCTGCCGAAGAGGTCTGGCGGCCGGCGAGCCGTCAGTCGTTGTCGTTTGAGTCTTCTTTGGCCGGTTCGGGATAACGGTCGCCTGGCCAGATTCCGGTGAGGCGCTCGAACGCCCTGGCGGTGAACCGGTCCACGACCGCGGCGATGCCGGCGAGGGTCGCGGCCTCGAGCGCGGCGGCCCCCACGATCTTCGACGTGCTCGCCTCGGCGGTGGTGGGCTTGGGCGGCTTGGAATCGTCGAGCTGGACCCACAGCTGCTTGAAGACGCTTTGGCCGAGCTTTGCCCCGATCACGCCCGAGATCAGCGCGAACGGCTTGTAGAGGATCTTCATCTGCTCGGCAGCCTACCCTGCCCGGGGCCCGGGCGATGCGGGGCGGATGAATGTCTCCGTGCACTGACCCTGCCGGGGGGCCGGGCGATGCGGGGCGGGGCGAACCACTGTCTCCGCCCCCTCCCCGGCCGCCCCCGGGGGATGCGGGGCCGCACCAACCCCCGTCTCGCTCGGGCTGTCGCATGCCAAGCGCGACCTCGTCCGTAGATTATGGGTAAATAGGGAACGGCAAATCCGCCGTTCTGGAGGAACGAGATCATGCACGGCGAGGACGCAGACGCTCAGCACGAGGCAGCGGAGCAGCTTCTGCGGCGTGCCCTGCTCGACGATTCGTCCTCCGTGGCGGTCTCGCTGAGGGTCGGGGGCCTGCCGGTGAGCGAGTCGGTCACCGTCATCTTCCACGGCCGCCGTGACCTGGGCACCCTGCAGACCTACGTCACGAGGGGCAGCCGCGGCGCCGGCGCCACGGTCGCCGCCAGCGAGCTGCTGCGGGTCCCTTGCGACCTCGATCTCGCCGACGCCGAGGACCGCCGGGGGGCCGAGCGCCTCTACCTCGAGCAGGCCACCACCCTGCGCGACGCGCTGGTCGGAGCCGATGTGGTGCTCGACGTCTGGCGGGAACCGCTGTTCCAACTCGCCGGCAACACCGTCACTGTCGACTACTCGGTCGAGCTCCCGGTCAGGCTCCCCGCCCCGAGATTGATGCCGACGGCGCTGGTGGCGCCGGAGTCACAGCTGGTCGTCACGCCCGTGTGCAGCGCCAGGACGCTCGCCGAGGGACGTCCACCGATGGGCATCGCCTGTGCCCAGCAGGATCTCACGCGCGTTTATCCCCTCGCCGACGATCCCCAGCGCTGCGTCGAGGACTTCCTGCACGCCGCGGCCGATCATGCCCGCGCGATGGCCGAGCGGCTCGATCATCAGGAGGCGTCGGTCGAGCGCTTCCTCGAGCTCAGCGATTCCTAGGCGCGGCGCCAGGTCCAGCCCGGGGTTGGACAGGAAAGCGACGGTAAAATGCATCGTTTTCGCATCCAGGCTCCAAAACGCGAGCGGCCAGCCCGAACGCGCGAGGGGCCAGCCCGAACGCGCGAGCGGCCAGCCCCAACGCGCGAGCGGCCAGCCCCAAGGCGCGAGGAGCGCAACGCGCTCTGGTTAGCTTGAGTCGGTGCGCCGTGCATACGTCCTGTTGATCGCGGGGGCGGTCGTCGTCGTGTTCCTCGCGATCAGCGTCTTGCTCGCGCGCGTCTTCAGCGCCGACGGCGCCGAACGGTCGGCCATCACCTCGCTGCTGGAGGCCGAGGCGAAGGGGGACAGCGGCGGCGTGATCTCGCAGGTCAACGATTGCAGCGTGAGCCCGGCTTGTCGTGCCCGAGCCGCCGCCAATGTCAACGAGCTCCACCGATCCGGCGCGGTCTCGATTCTCCAGCTGCAGCCCTCGGCGGGGTTCTCGCTCGGCAGCACCGAGGGGGTCGCGCGGGTGGCGTGGCGGATCGGGTCCTCGCTGCCGATCGTGCAGTGCGTGCGGGTGCGGCGCGCCGGCAACGCGCTCAGCGGCCTGCACGTCGAGCTGCTCGAGGTCAGTCCGCGGATCACGAGCGACCGCCCCTGTCCCGCGCGGTTCTAGCGAATGGCCCGGACCGGCGCGCGGGTGGGCTCGCGGGAGGGCCGCCGCTCGCGCCGGCGGTGGTGATCGGCCAGGCGCGCGTGGTCGCGTAGCCGCACGCCGGCGGGAACGGCGTCCGGCAGGGGGATGCCCCCGCGCGGGGAATCGGGGGACTTCGGGGGGCTCTTCGGGCCCCAGCCGCCGCCGTCGTCGGAGCCTCCGTCGGGGTTGGGCGGCATCCCCGGACCGTCTCGGAGCGCGGGAATGATCAACACCGCGACACACACCAACCCCAGGAGGTGCATTCCGGCGATCATCAGCATCAGCTGAGCCTCGCCCGACATTTCGCCTTAAAGCCTAGTGGGTCCCACCGGAACATTCCACCTGAATGGCGGCCCGGATGATCGCCGGGCGGCGTCCTCCAAGCCTCGCGTAGCGCTGCTACGCATCGGCTTCTGCGTCCTTGCCTGACGGCCCCCGGGCCTCGCCCTTTCCGGCGCAGTGTCCCGGCGAGACCTACCGCGGCTGTCCATGTCCCGGCGAGACCCACCGCGGCTGTCCAGGGACCGCGTCAGGTCCGCCGGCGCTACCATCGCACCCGATCATGGCGACGACAGACACCACGGGCCTCACCGTCGAACAGCGGGTGCCGGACGGATCGCGCGCCGCGCGCCGCCTGCGCCGCCAAGGCAAGGTGCCCGGGGTCGTCTATGGCGGTGGCGAGGACCCGCTTGCCTTCCAGGTAGACGCGCGATTGCTGCGCCAGGCGCTCGCCCACAGCGGCGCCGTGATCGATCTCAGCATCGGCGGCACCTCGACGCCGGTGGTCGTCAAGGAGCTCGCGCGCCATCCGGTGAGCGGCGAGACCGTCCACGTCGACCTGCTGCGGGTGCGCCTCGACCAGGCGATCCAGACCACGGTCGTGCTCGAGCTGCTCGGCGTCGACGACGCGCCCGGCACCAAGGAGGGCGGGGTGCTCGAGCAGGTGACTCGAGAACTGACGATCGAAGCGCTGCCGGGCGAGATCCCCGACTCGTTGGAGCACGACGTCTCCGAGATGCAGATCGGTGACACGGTCACGCTCGGGTCGCTGACTCCTCCCGCCGGCGTGAAACTGATCGACGACCCCGAGACCGTGATCGCCACGCTGACGCCGCCGCGGCTCCAGCTCGAGGAGGAGCCCGAGCTCGAGGAGGAGACCGAGCTCGTCGCCGAGGGCGCCGCCGCAGAGGGCGCGGAGGAGGCGGCGGAAGGCGAAGAGGGCGGGGGCGAAGCCGGCAGCGGCGAGTAACGGCGACCGGGCCGCCGTGAGTCGTCCTGCTGCTTGCGGCCCGCTCGGCATCCGGCCTCGCTGAACGTCCGGGCCGCGCGTGAGTCGTCCTGCGGTCCCCATCGACTGGCTGATCGTCGGCCTCGGCAATCCCGGCAGTGAATACGCGGGGACTCGGCACAACATCGGCTTCGAGGTGGCGTCCCTGCTGGCCACGCGCTGGGGGCTCCCCAAGCCCAAGTCGAAGTTCCGCGCGCTGCTCACGGAAGGCCGGGCCGGCCCGGGGGGTCCGCGCGTCGCGATCCTGCTGCCGCAGACGTACATGAACGACGCGGGCCGGTCGGTCGGCCCCGCTCGGGGAGCGCTTAAGGTCGACCTCGACCACGTGCTCGTCGTCCACGACGAGATCGACCTTCCGTTTGGCGAGATCCGCGTCCGTACCGGCGGCGGCCTGGCCGGCCACAACGGCCTCAAGTCGCTCAGGCAGGGGCTGGGCTCCCCCGACTTCGCCCGCGTCCGGGTGGGCGTGGGGCGGCCGCCGACGACCGACCCGGACCTGGTCGCCGCCTACGTCTTGGGCCGCTTTCGGGAATCGCACGAGGCGGTGGCGTCACTGACCGAGGAGGCCGCCGACGTGACCGAGCGGGTCGTGGTGGGCGAGCAGCCGGCTTCCTAGACTGGAAGTTGGGATGCTCCGCTCGCTACTCGCTCACGCCGACGACGATCCGCAGACGGATGCGCTCGCTCGCGAGGGCGGCCGGGGCTTCGTCTCGCAGGCGCTGCGGCCCTATTTGGTCGCGGCGCTACTCGATCGCGATCCGGACCGTTCCGCGATCGTCGTCGCCGGCGATGAC
Organism: uncultured Solirubrobacterales bacterium; assembly: GCA_963723675.1. Taxonomy (GTDB): domain Bacteria; phylum Actinomycetota; class Thermoleophilia; order Solirubrobacterales; family Solirubrobacteraceae; genus Palsa-465. The sequence goes on from CAVRRW010000011.1 coordinate 149,293, forward strand.
CGGGCGGCGCGCGATCTCGCCGCGGGGCTGCGAGCCTGGCTGGAACCGCGCACGGTGCGCTACTACCCCAGCCGCGGCGTCACCTATGAGTCGCACCTGACGCCGCCGCCACACCTGGTGGGGCTCCGGATCGCGGCGCTGGACGCGCTGCTCGACACCGCCCCCGGTGCCGCGCCGGTGATCGTCGTCAGCGCCGTGGCGCTGTCGGAGAAGGTCCCGGACCCGTCGCTGCGTCCGCATGCGTTCACGCTTCGCCCCGGGGAGCTCCTCGACCTCGACGAAACGGCCCACGACCTCGTCGCGGCGGGTTACGAGCACGTCGACCAGGTCGAGGACCGAGGTCAGTTCGCGATCCGCGGCGGCCTGTTGGACATATTCCCCGCGACCGAGGACCGCGCCGTCCGGGTCGACCTGTTCGGAGACCAGATCGAGTCGCTGCGCTGGTTCTCGACGTTCACACAGCGGTCCCTCGGCGACGCGGACCTGGTGGAGGTCGCGCCCGCGGCCGAGCTCGCCGAGGAGCACCGAGAGCTTGCCGAGATCGCGGCGCTCGAGCAGGAGTCCGACCGCCCCGACATCGCGGAGCTGCTGCCGGTGGAGGACTTTCGCCCGTTCCTCGAGCTGGCCCCGTCGACCTCGGGCGTGCTGATCGCCGGCGAGGAGGACGTCGCGCCGGCGCTGGCCGACCACTGGCAGGACGTGTGCGCGGCGTTTCACGACTCAGACGCCCACCACCTTTATGTGGGCCCAGACGCGATCGTGCCGGAGCTCGAGCGACGCGCTCGGATCCGGCTCTCGAGCATCGACCAGGATCAGCCGTTCTCGTTCCGCGCCCAGTCGACCGAGTTCGCCGCGCGCGGGGTCAAGGAGGCAGAACCCGAGCTCGAGAAGCTGACCCGATCGGGCTACCGGACGGTCGTCACGTTCGCGCGGCGCGGCGAAGGGGAGCGGACCGCCTACAACCTCGGGAGGCTCAGGGTGGGCTGGCTCGAGAGCTCCGGCAACGGCGCGTCGCCGTCCCCGCTGACCTTCGCCCACGCACGCCTCCAGGTCGGCTTCATCGCGCCGCAGTTCCACCTCGCGGTGATCCCCGAGCATCGCCTGTTCCGGCGGCGGCGGGCGCCCGAGCGCCCCGACCGGGCCCGGCGCCGGGGGGTGCTGCGCAGCTTCGCCGACCTGCGCGCGGGAGACATCGTCGTCCACGAGGACCACGGGATCGCCCGGTTTGCCGGGTTTGACACGAAGACCGTCGCGAACGTAACCCGCGACTACCTGTACCTCGAGTACGCCGGATCCGACCGGGTCTTCGTGCCGGTCGACCAGCTCGCCAAGATCAGCCGCTTCGTCGGGCCCGGGGGCACCCATCCGCCGCTGTCCAAGCTTGGCGGGACGCGTTGGGACACGATCAAGGCGCGGGCGCGTCGCGCCGCTCAGGAGCTCGCCGGCGAGCTGTTGAACCTCTATGCCGAGCGCAAGCGGCGCGAGGGGCACCCCTACCCGCCCGATACCGATTGGCAGCGCGAGTTCGAGGATGCGTTTCCCTACGCCGAGACGCCCGACCAGCGCGATGCGATCGAGTTCGTCAAGGCCGACATGGAGGCCCCGCGCCCGATGGACAGGTTGATCTGCGGCGACGTCGGCTACGGCAAGACCGAGGTCGCGCTGCGGGCCGCGTTCAAGGCCGTGCAGGATGGCAAGCAGGTGATGCTGCTGGTGCCGACGACGATCCTCGCCCAGCAGCACTTCGGCACGTTCACCGAGCGCCTCAAGGATTACCCGGTCACCGTCGAGCACGTCTCGCGTTTTCGCCCGGCGGCCGAGCAGCGCGAATCGGTGGCGCGATTTGCGGCCGGCCAGGTCGACATCCTGATCGGCACCCACAGACTGCTCTCCCGCGACGTCCGCGCCAAGGAGCTGGGGCTGCTGATCGTCGACGAGGAGCAGCGCTTCGGGGTCAAGCAGAAGGAACTGCTGCGACAGCTGAAGCTGAAGGTCGACGTGATCTCGATGAGCGCGACGCCGATCCCGCGGACCCTGCAGATGTCGATGGCGGGTGTGCGTGACATCAGCGTGATCGAGACGCCGCCGGAGGGCAGGCGCCCCGTCAAGACCTACGTCGGCGAATACGACGAGCAGCTCGTCAAGCAGGCCCTGATCCGTGAGCACGATCGCGGCGGCCAGGGGTTCTTCCTGCACAATCGCGTCGAGACGATCGACGAGACCGCAGAGCGTCTGCGGGGCCTGTGCCCCGAACTGCGGTTCGAGGTCGCCCACGGTCAGCTCGACGAGCGCCAGCTGGAGCAGCGAATGCTCGCGTTCCTTCGCGGCGATGTCGACGTGCTGGTCTGCACCAGCATCATCGAGTCCGGGATCGACATCCCCCAGGCGAACACGTTGATCATCGAGCGAGCCGACGCGTTCGGGCTGGCGCAGCTCTACCAGATCCGCGGGCGAGTGGGGCGCAGCAGCGAGCGGGCATACGCGTACCTGCTGTACCCGAGCGCGGCCGTGCTGACGTCCGACGCGGCGCAGCGGTTGTCGGCGCTGTCTGACTACACCGAGCTCGGCGCCGGCTTCAAGATCGCGATGCGCGACCTCGAGATCCGCGGCGCCGGCAACCTGCTCGGGGACGAGCAGTCCGGGCACGTGGCCGCGCTGGGCTTCGAGCTCTACATGCAGATGCTCGACGAGGCCGTCGCCGCCGCCGACGGCGCCGGCGGCGAGGACGACTGGGAGCCGGTGCGACTCGACGTCAACGTCGACGCCTATGTCCCGTCGGACTACATCCCCTACGAGCAGGCCAAGGTCGATGTGCACCGGCGGATCGCGGGGGCGCGCGAGGTCGCGGACCTGGTGGCGCTGCGCGAGGAGCTCGAGGATCGCTTCGGGGACCTGCCCGATCCCCTGCGCAACCTGATCGCCCTGCAGCAGGCGCGGATCAAGCTCGGGCAGGCGGGAGCGCGGGCCGTCACGTTTCGCAACGGACGCCTCGCGGTCACGCCGATCGAGCTCGACTCCGTGCGCGCCAAGAGGCTGCGCGCCGAGATCCCGGAGGCGCTGTATGAGTCGGGCAAGTCACAGCTGTCGGTCCGGGTGCCCGAGGATCCGAGCCAGCGGTTCCCGGCCGTGGTCAAGGCCGCCGACGTGCTGCTCGCGGTGACGCGGGAAGCGGCGTAGGCGGACGGACTTCGCCAATCCTTACGGGCCGCGCGAATCCTTGCCGCTACCATCACCCGTCGGTCCTGAAGGCGAGACGAACGAGGGTATGAAGCCACTACGAACAATCACGGCGCTTGGCGCCATTGCAGGCGCATCCGTCCTGCTGGCGGCATGCGGCGGCGCCAGCAACAGCGTCCCCGACAACTCGGTCGCCGAGGTGGCCGGCACACCGATCACGACACAGGCGTTCAACCACTGGATGTACGTCGCGGCGAAGTCACAGGCCGCCCAGAGCCCCGGTCAGCCGGTGATCGTCCCGACCGATCCGCCGCAGTTCGCCCAGTGCGTGGCGAACGTGAAGAAGGCCGTTCCGAGCCTCGCCAAGCAGAGCGACAAGACGCTGCGCAGCGACTGCCAGCAGCTCTTCACCTCGCTCTCGGGCCAGGTGATGGACTTCCTGATCAAGGCGTACTGGTACCAGGCCGACGCCGCTCGCCAGCACCTCTCGGTCACCACCGCCCAGGTCCAGAAGCAGTACGCCGCCGCCAAGCAGCAGGCGTACCCGACCGCCGCGGCTTTCGACAACTTCCTCAAGCAGACCGGCTTCACGGTCGACGATCTGATGTTCCGCTTCCGTGTCAGCGCGCTGTTCCAGAAGCTCGCGGCCAAGCACACCACGAAGATCACCCCGGCGACGATCCAGGCCTACTACTCCAGCCACCTGTCGCAGTTCGGCAAGCCCCAGACCCGCGACATCCGGATCGTCCTGACCAAGACCGAGGCCCAGGCCAAAGCGGCCAAGGCGGCCCTGGACAGCGGCCAGAGCTGGGCGGTGGTCGCCAAGAAGTACTCCACCGACCCGACCACCAAGAACAAGGCCGGTCAGCTCACCGGCGTGACCAAGGGCCAGGAGGACAAGGCGCTCGACAGCGCCTCGTTCGCGGCCAAGACCAACAAGGTGCTCGGGCCGGTCAAGGGACAGTTCGGCTACTACGTGTTCGAGGTGACCAAGGTCACCAAGGCCACCCAGCAGTCGCTCGCGCAGGCCACGCCGCTGATCCAGCAGACTTTGACCGGTCAGCAGCAGACCAACGCGCAGACCGCGGTCGACAAGGTGGCCAAGCAGCAGTGGCTGGCCAAGACCAAGTGCAACAAGGTCTACGCGATGGCCGACTGCAGCGGGTACAAGGCGCCCAAGACCGCGACGACGACCACGCCGGGAGCGACCACGACGCCGGGCACCACCAGCACCGGGTGAGCTCGGAGGCGGGAGGTCGGGCGGGGCCCTCCTACGAGGCGCTCGCCCAACTCGACGCGATCACGCGAAGGCTGCGCACTGAGTGTCCCTGGGACCGCGAGCAGAACGAGCGAACGATCGTCCCGCACACGGTCGAGGAGGCATACGAGCTCGCCGACGCGGCCAACCGCGGCGACGACTCGAAGCTGGTCGACGAGCTCGGCGACGTGCTCTTCCAGGTGTATTTCCTCTCGCTGCTGCTCGAGGAACGCCAGGCGGGCGACCTCGTCCAGGTCGCCGAACATGTGACCGACAAGTTGATACGGCGCCACCCGCACGTGTTCGGCGATGTCGAGGCCTCCACCGCACCGGAGGTGCTTCGCAACTGGGACAAGATCAAGCAGGGCGAGCCCGGACGCGAGCGGGGCGTCTTCGGCGAGGTGCCCGAGAACCTGCCCTCGCCGCTGTACGCCCGCAAGGTCCAGCGCCGGGCGGCGTCGAGCGGCTTTGACTTCTCGGGGCTGGAGGGGCCGCTGCATTTGGTGCGCGACGAGCTCGCCGAGCTGGAGCAGGCAGGCACGGCCGAGGAGCGCTTCCAGGAGCTCGGCGACCTGCTGTTCGCGGCCGTCAACGTGGCGCGCAAGCTGAGCGTCGATCCGGAGCTCGCGTTGCGCGCGGCGGCGGAGCGCTTCCGCGGCCGCGTCGACGCGGGAAGCGATCTGGCCGCATCGGAAGGCCGAAGCTGGAACGATCTCGCCCCTGATGATCAGCTCGTCTATTACGCCCGCGCTCGGCTGAGCGAAGGAGGTCCGCAACATCGATGAGCCAGATAGAGCACGTGCACGCCCGGCAGATCCTCGACAGCCGAGGCAACCCGACGGTCGAGGTAGAGCTGAGCCTGCGGTCGGGCTCATGGGGACGGGCGGCGGTGCCGTCCGGTGCGTCGACCGGCGAGTTCGAGGCCACCGAGTTGCGCGACGGCGGGTCGGATTGGATGGGCAAGGGCGTCACCCGGGCGGTGGAGAACGTCAACGGCGAGATCGCGACGGCGGTGCGGGGACAGGACGCCTCCAGCCAGGCCGCGCTCGACCGGATGCTGATCACGCTCGACGGGACCCCCAACAAGTCGCGCCTGGGCGCCAACGCGATCCTCGCGGTCTCGCTCGCTGCCGCTCACGCCGCCGCCGCCGAGGAACGGCTGCCGCTGTGGCGCTATCTCGGCGGCGAGGGCGCGCACATCCTGCCGGTGCCGATGATGAACGTGGTCAACGGCGGCGTCCACGCCGACAACCGCGTCGACTTCCAGGAATTCATGATCGTCCCTGTCGGCGGGCGCTCGTTCGCCGAGGCCCTGAAGATGGGGACCGAGGTGTTCCATTACCTCAAGCAGACGCTGAAGTCAAAGGGCCTGTCGACGGCGGTCGGTGACGAGGGCGGCTTCGCCCCCGACCTCGGCTCCAACGCCGATGCGCTCGAGGTGCTGGTCGAGGCGATCGGCGCCGCCGGATACGTTCCCGGCGACCAGGTCGCGATCGCGCTCGATCCCGCCGTCTCGGAGCTCTATCGAGATGGCGCGTACGTCCTCGAGCACGAGGGCCGCTCGCTCAACGCCGACGAGCTCGGCAGCTACTGGGAGGAGCTCGCCGAGCGCTACCCGATCGTCTCGATCGAGGACGGGATGGGCGAGGAGGACTGGGAGGGGTGGGGGGCCCTGACCCGACGGCTCGGCGATCGGCTCCAGCTGGTCGGCGACGATCTGTTCGTGACCAACACCGAGCGTCTGCGGCGCGGGATCGACAGCGGCGTGGCGAACTCGATCCTGGTCAAGGTCAACCAGATCGGTACGTTGTCCGAGACGCTCGCGGCGATCCGGATGGCTCGCGAGGCCGACTATTCCGCGGTCATCTCCCACCGCTCCGGGGAGACGGAGGACGTCACGATTGCCGATCTCGCGGTCGCCACCGGCGCCGGCCAGATCAAGACGGGCGCCCCGTCGCGGACCGATCGCGCGGCCAAGTACAACCAGCTGCTCCGCATCGAGGAGGCGCTGGGCGCCGACGCCGAGTACCTGGGTCGATCCGCGTTTCGTTCGTGATCGCGGCCGCGATCTCGCAAGCACCGTTGCAGGAGGAAGGAGACGGTCGGCGTCGAACGAAGCGCCAACGGGATGCCGCCAGGCCGCACTGCCACAGCACCGCGCAGACGCACCCGGCCACCGCCGCGTTCGCGGCGAGCCGCTCGCCAAACGCCCCTGCGCCGGATCCGCTGGGACCGGATCGGCCGCATCGGCCTGCTCGTCGTGCTGATCGTGGTGGCGGGCCTCTACGTGCAGCAGGCGCTGGCCTACCTGTCGGCGCGCGGGCAGGCCAGCCAGCAGCAATCGCTGGTGCGCAACCTGCAGCACCAGAACGCGGCGCTGGCCAGACAGCAGCAGTCGTTGCGCAATCCGGCCACCGTCGAGCGCGAGGCCCGCGAGCTTGGAATGGCCCGGCTCGGGGAGCGCCCCTACGTGATCACCGGGCTGCCGAGCCGCTGATCGCCGCGCCGGCGCGTCGCGAGCCCGGGAGGTCGTGATGCGCTTCGAGGAGGTGATCGGGATCTGGCGGGAGGGGGAACGGCGGCTCGCGCGCGCGGATCCCCAGGACTGGCCGGCGCTGCAGCGGGTGACCGATGCGCTCGTGGGTGAGCTTCGCAGGCGGCTCGGCGGCACCTTCACCGCGCAGGAGCTCGCCGACCTCTATGCCCAGCAGGGGACGGATTGGTGCTTCGACGTGGCGACGCGGGTCGCGCCGGACAAGCCGGCGGCGTGGGACATGACCACCGTCGCGGGCGCTGCGTTCGCGCGATACCTCCGGCAGGCCAGCGACTACGCGGGCGGCCGGCGGATCGTCGCCGACAACGACTAAGGGCTCACGTCAGAATTATTGACGTTTTTGACGGCGTCTGGACGCGCCTGACACCGCCGGCTCGCCCTCAAATACTCCCGGTATCATCGCGGCGAGCCGGCGCCGTCAGACACGCCCAGCCACTCGTCAAATTCCACCACTAATTCTGACGTGAGTCCTAAGTATTCGCTTTCGTAAGTCCGCTGGGCTGTCGTCGTACCTGCGAAGCGGCCACCGAGTCCTCCCCAGTGCAAGTACATTCGGCGAGAAGATCTGAGGGCGCGCCCGCCTAATCGTCGCCGTCGCGGTCGCCTTCGCCGTCGTTGTCGTTGTCGTCGTCGGACTCCTCGGCGCCGGCGCGATGGATGATGATCTGATCCTCCTCGATCACGACCTCAACCGGACGATGTCCGGCCCAGTATTCCGCGTAGATCGCGTCGTCCTGGACCGCGGGATCGAGCCACAGCCCATAGCCCTCATCGCCATGGTCGAACGTTGCTTCAAGCGGCGCCGCGGCCTTGCGGCGCCCTCCGCGACGACCGCCGCGCCTGCCGCGGCGACGCCTGGAGGGGCGATCTTCCTCGTCCTCTGACTCCTCGTCCTCCCGCTCCTCGGAGCGCTTGGCCTCCTCGGCGGCGTCCAGTTCGGCCGCGATCAGCGCGTCGTCCTCGGCCCGCAGATCGATCTCGTCGTCGTAGTCGGCGCCCGCCCCCTCGGGCTCCTCGCCGGTGACGAGACCCTGCTCGCGCTTGAACGCCTGGATCTGCTGGACGGTGACCTCGAGCTGGTGCGCGATCCACGCGTCGGTGCGCCCCTGCCGGACCCAGGCGCGAATGCGATTGAGCTCCGGACGTAGCGAGCGACGTGCCATGACCGCCCGGAGACTAGTAGAACCGTCGGCCCGAGCGCTCTGGGGTGCCTCGCCGGGGCGACACATTCCCGCCGGACCGCTCGTTTTGACAGTCCCGGCCGGCGCCTTGTGCATCCGTGACGACAACCGCTATGCTGGCTGACGGGCGAAGCCGGCCGTGGTGGGGAGGGACATGGAATCGGGTTTGCCTGTTTACGACCAGGCGAGCAGGGAGGCAACTTCCGATGTTGGTACTCACCCGCAAGTCGAATCAGAGCATCATGATCGGTGACGACATCGAAGTTTCGGTGCTCGCGATCATGGGCGAGAAGGTTCGGATCGGCATCCAGGCCCCACGCGACATCCCCGTGTTCCGCAAGGAGGTCTACCTCGAGATCCAGCAGGAGCGGCTCGGCTCTGGCAAGGGCGTGCGCGAAGAGGTCGATGCGGCCCTTCGGGGCCTCGGAGACTCCAGCTGATCCTGTCCCGCAGCCGCGCCCGCTACCCGAGCAGGTAGTACAGGGTCTCGAACATCGCGATCGTCACGATCACGGCCGTGGCGACGAGCGACAGCACAAGCATCCAGTAACGCAGCGAGCTGCGCTTCTTCTCGCGCTCATGGCTGCGCTTGCGCGAACGCAGGACGGCACGACGGCGCAGGGACTCCCGGCGGCTTCGGTCCCGGAGCGTCTCGTGCCGAAACTCCTGCTCGATCTGCGCGAGACTCTGGCGCATCTTCATCGCCATCGCCGCGAGCCTACCAAGCTCGCCGCATCGACGTTATGTTCAGCGGCTGGCAGACCCCGCGGACGGGGCGGGCGTCAGTGGACCGCTTGGCCTTCGTAGACGCGCACGAAGTGCAGGTAGTTGTCGGCAATCTGCGAAGCCGCGGACTCGCGGGAGAGCTCTTTGGACAAGAAGCCCTCGAGCGCGTCCCACCAGATCGAGCGTCCGATCGCAAAGCCGATGAAGCCCTCGACGGGAGCAGCCTGCTCGAGCCATTGATTGACCTTCTCGGTCGAGGCGCCGCGGCCGAGCAGGACGCAGGTGACGCCCTCGCGGCCCGAGCCCGAGCGGGCCTGCTCGGCGAGCATCGCCGCGTCGGACTGCTCGTCGACGCCCTCGATCTTCCACACGTCCACCTCGACGCCGGCGTTCTGGTAGGTCTCGATCGTGCGGCGCATCAGCTCGGGGCGCAACTCGGCGTCGTAGCGGTCGCTGTCGTCGCCGACCTCCGCCAGCTGCGCCTCGGTGGCGGGGACCAGGAGCTCGAACAGGAACTTGCGATCGTGGTCGTGCAGCCAGTCGGCAAGGCGCTTGAGCTTCTCGATCTGGCGCTCGTTCATCTCCCCGTCGCCGTCGGGATTGTGGCGCACCAGCACCTTCGAGAAGTCCGGGTTGAACTTCTCGATATGGGCCCCGAAGTCGTCGCCGTACTCGAAGTCGAACTCTTCCTGGCCTGACTTCTCGACCGGCATCGCGAGCTTTAGCCCGCGCTCGTGGGCGCGGCGCGGGATGTCCGAGCCGAACTGCTCGTCGACGAGCACGCCGGTGGCCTCGGCCTCGACGCCGCGCGAGACCGCCTCGATCATGCCCTCGAAGATCAGCCGCTTGGCGTCGGCGATGGTCTCTGTCTCCTCGTGGGTCGGATCACCCTCGATCCCGAACATCTTCTTCTGGAACGACCCGCGATGGTCGAACGCGAGGATGTAGAGCTTGCCGTGGTATCCAAGTGCCATCTGATCATCCCTTCTTCCGATAATCGGCGCTGTCGGGCCTGAATTCGTGTCGCCGTTCAGTCTAGGAGGATGTGACGAACATTACGCGCGGGGATGGCCGCCGCGCCGGACGACCCCGTAGGCTGCGGCGCGTGGAGCACCAGTTCAAAGGCCCCGCATTCACGGTCGGCATCGAGGAGGAGCTGATGATCCTCGACGCCGAGACGCTCGAGTTGGTCAACGCGATCGAGAGCATGCTCGAGCCCGCACCGGCGGGCGAGATCAAGCCGGAGCTGATGGAGTCCGTGCTCGAAGTCGCGACCGAGCCGTGCGAGAACCTCACCGAGGCCGGCGAGCAACTGCGGGCGCTTCGCAGCCAGGTCGCCCAGATCGCCGCGACGAAGGGAATGGCGATCGGGTCGGCCGGCACGCATCCGTTCGCGATGTGGGAGGACCAGCGGATCGTCGCGCGATCACGCTACCGCGACCTGGTCTCCGACCTCCGGTTCGTCGCACGCCAGGAGCTGATCTTCGGGGTGCATGTCCACATCGGGATCGACGATCCCGACAAGGCGATCCATGTCGCCAACGGGATGCGCGTGCACCTGCCGCTGCTGCTCGGGCTGTCGGCAAACTCGCCCTTCTGGCGGGCGGATGCCACCGGCCTGGCCTCGACGCGGACGCCGATCTTCCGGGCCTTTCCGCGAACGGGGATTCCGCCCACCTACCACGGCTGGGAGGACTACCAGCGCAGCATCGAGTTCATGGTGCAGGCGGGAGTGATTCCCGACTACACGTTTCTGTGGCCCGACGTGCGCCCGCATCCGGACTTCGGGACCGTCGAGGTGCGGGTGATGGACTCTCAGACCCGGGTCGAGCACACCCTCGGGCTCGCCGCGCTGGTACAGGCGCTGGTCCGGGAGCTGGCCGAACATTACGACGGCGGCGCCCCGCTGTCGCGCTACCCGGTCGAGATGCTCGATGAGAACAAATGGCTGGCCGCTCGGCACGGGCTCGATGGCGAGCAGGTCGACCTGCCGAGCTCCGATCGCGTCCCCACGCGAGAGCTGGCCCGGAGGCTGATCGACAGGATGCGCGACCACTGCACCGATCTCGGGTCGCTGCACGAGCTCGAGGCCGTCGAGGATCTGCTCGAGGCCGGCAACGGCGCGGCCCGGCAGGTGGTCGTCTACGAGGCCAACCACGACCTCCACGAGGTCATGGCCGAGATCGTGGCAGCGACTCGGGTGTAGATTGGGCGCCCCCGAGGACTTTCGCCGGCGCGCGCGGCGGCGCGCTCGGCGGCCGGGCGACGCGTCGTGATCGGCCCAAGGCAGCCACGAGGCCAAGTCGGTCGTGATGCGATCCGCGCATCGGCGCCGTTCTACAATCGACCGTTGTGAGCACCGGCGGCCCGGATCTCTTCGTGATCTGCAAGAGCTGTGGATCCGAAGTGAGCCCGTACATCACCGAGTGCCCCTACTGCGGCAACCGGCTGCGCAAGCGCGCACCGAAGCTCGATCGGGACGGGCGGGTGGCCGAGAAGCGCCGGCGTCGCCGCCCGCCGACGCCATCGCTACCGCGTCTGCGAAGCGACGAGATCCCTGGGATCCGCGCCGAGTCGCGGCCATACGCGACCGCGGGGCTGCTGCTTCTGAGCCTCGCGGGCTGCCTGCTGTGGCGCACGGCGCTCGTCGGTCTCGACCAGGTCGCGGTCGTCGGCAAGCCGGGCACGGACTGGTGGCGCATCGTCACGGCTGCGTTCACCTACGACAACACCGGCTACGCGTTCGCCACGCTGCTGGCGATCACGCTGTACGGGGCTCTGCTCGAGCGGCGCCACGGCCCCGTGATCGTGCTTGCGCTGTTTGCGATCGGCGGCATCGGCGGCGTCGCCGCGACCGCCGCGGCCTACCCGTTTCCGGTCGTCCTCGGGGCCAACGGCGCCGCGCTCGCGCTGCTCGTCGCGTGGGCGATGCCGGATCTGCTGGCGTTGCGCGCCCGCGAGGAGATCGACGGAGATCTGCTCGGGACCGCGGCGATCGCCTTTGTGGTCGCGCTGATGCCGCTCGTGGTCAAGGAGGCCAGCTGGGTCGCCGACATCGTCGGCGTGCTCGCCGGCCTGGTCATCGGCCTTCCCCTGGCCCGGATGCAGGCGCGCGCCGGCTAGACGACGCTGATCGACCCCGCCGGCCCCTCCACCAGGCGGCCGATCACCGCCCCGGGAAGCGTCGCGGCTCGGTCCGGGTCAACGGCGGCCAGCAGACCTCCCGAGGTCATCGCGTCGCATACCAGCCAGCGCCGAGCCTCGGCGACACCGTCGGCGAACGTCGCGAACCGCGCCGCGTGAGCGCGGTTTCGCCGCGTGCCTCCGGCCACGGCGCGCCCATCTGGGTCGGCCAGCAGCTCCACGACGCCGTCGATCGCAGGCACCGCCGCGGCGTCGATCTCCGCAGCCACGCCGCTGGCCAGCGCGAGCTCGTGCAGGTGCCCGAGCAGCCCAAAGCCGGTCACGTCGGTCATCCCCCGCACCGCCGCCGCTCGGGCGGCCTGGGCACCGTCGCGATTCAGGGTGGTCATCACCGCGACCGCCTCGGCCAGCGGCGCGTCGACGATCCCGCGCTTGAGCGCGGTCGAGACCGCGCCCGCCCCGAGCGGCTTGGTCAGGACGAGCGCATCGCCGCGGCGACCGCCGGCGTTGGTGATCACCTCGTCGGGATGCACGGTTCCGGTGACGGCCAGGCCGAACTTCGGCTCGGCGTCGTCGATGGAGTGGCCGCCGACGATCGCGACGCCGGCCTCGGCCGCGATCGCGGCGCCACCGCGCAGGATCTCGAGCAGCAGGTCGCCGCCCAGCTCCTCGAGCGAGAACGCGACGAGGTTCAGGGCGCTGATCGGCACCCCGCCCATCGCGTAGACGTCCGACAGGGCATTGGCGCCGGCGATCCTGCCAAAGTCGAACGGGTCGTCGACGATCGGGGTGAAGAAGTCGACGGTGGTCACGATCGCGAGGTCGTCGCGGACCCGATACACCCCCGCGTCGTCGCTGTGATCGAACCCCACGATCACGTTCGGATCGGGGGCCCGGGGAAGGCCGGCGAGCAGCGGTCCGATCGCCGCGGCCGGCAGCTTGCAGCCGCAGCCGGCTCCGTGGGAGAGGGACGTCAGCGCAGCGACCACGCACGTATGATGCTGCAACCGAGTGGTCGATCGCGCCTACACCGACGCTGAGCTGGATGCGGCGATCGCCGCTCTCAGCCATCCGCAACGGTTACGAGAAGCACAAGATCTCGTGGTGCGCCTGGCGCCGGCGCTCCAGCGCGTGCTGGGGGTGGCGCTGCAGGAGGGTGGGTGGTTCGACCTCGGCCACGACCAGGCCGTCCGCGAGGCCGCCGGCCGCGAAGACGCCGGCCAGCGCGTGCGGGAGGTGCAGACGCTGCTCGCCGAGGAGACCCGATTGGGAATGCTCGTTGGCGTCGCCGTGGGGTTTGAGCTCGCCCGCGAGCTCGGCTCCGGGTCCCAGCATGCGCAACGGCCCGGCTCCGCCTCCGGCGCCGGCACAGAGCAGCCAACCAAACAGGAGGATTGATGACGATGGAAGTTCGGTTTCTCGGTCACGCCTGCTTCACGCTGTCAGACGGCGACACCACGGTGCTGATCGATCCGTTTTTGACCGGCAACCCGAAGGCCGCGATCGCCGCCGAAGATGTCCCCGCGACGACGATCCTGCTCACCCACGGGCACGGGGACCATTACGGCGACACCGTCGCGATCGCCAAGCGCACCGGCGCCACCGCGGTGGCGATCACCGAGATCGCCCGCGAGCTCGAGGGGGAGGGCCTGGACGTGCGGGACACGAACCTCGGCGGGACCGCGAAGTTCGACTGGGGCACCGTCAAGCTGGTCCCGGCCTGGCACACCTCGACCACGCCGAAGGGAACCGTCAGCAGCCCCGCCGGCCTGCTGATCCACTTCGAGGCCACGGTCGTCTACCACCTCGGCGACACCACCCTGTTCTCCGACCTCCAGCTCGTCGGCAAGCGCACGCCGATCGACATCGCGCTGATGTGCATCGGCGGCCATTACACGATGGACCGCACCGACGCCGTCGAGGCGGCATCGCTGATCGGCGCCAGGACGGTGATTCCGTGTCACTACAACACGTTCCCGCCGATCGAGACCGACGCGCAGGCATTCAAGTCCGACGTCGAGTCGGCAACCGACTCCAACGTCGTGATCCTCGAGCCGGGCGACACCCACACGGCGTGACCCACGCAATCGTCCTCATCCAAGCCGACCGCTCCGCGCTTGCGACCCTCGGCGGCGACCTCGCCGACATCGAGGGGGTCGCCGAGGCCTACTCGGTCACCGGGGAGTGGGACTTCGTCGCGGTGCTGCGGCTGCGCCAGCATCAGCAGCTCGCGCAGGTGGTCACGGGTCACATCTCTCAGCTCAGGGGCGTGGTCAGGACCCAGACGATGGTCGCCTTCGAGGTCTACTCGCGTCACGACCTGGAGGCGCTGTTCTCGGTCGGTCAATGACCCCCGCTTGCTGACACACTCGGCCTGTGCGAGTCGCAGTCGTGGCCGAGTGGTATCCGTCGCCGGCCGATCCGGTTCATGGGATCTGGGCCCACCGCCAGGCCCTGTCGGTGCGGGCACGCGGGGTCGAGGTGCGGGTGCTCGCCCTGCGTCGCCCGGTGCCGCCGCTGGCGGTGGCGCGGCGCCTGGCTCGAGTCCCGCCCGACCTTTCCGCGCTGCGCCGGTGGGCAGACGATGCGCGCGGATCGCTGCGGCCGACCTGGCCCGACGGGATCGAGGTGCGGCCGGTGCCGTGGTTAGGTCCGCCACGCCCCATCTCCTACGGTAGCTGGGGCTACTGGATGGCACCGCCGCTGCGCCGGGCGCTCGACCGGCTGTATCGCCGGTGGCCTTTCGACGTGCTGCATGCTCACTGCCTTGCGCCCGTGGGTCACGCCGCCGGCCGGTGGATCGCCCGCCAACCCGAGCATGGGCGCCCGGCCTTCGTCGTCTCCGCGCACGGGCCCGACATGATCCATGTGCCGGAGCGCAGCCGGGTGGGACGGCGGGCGTGCGTGGCCGTTCTCGATCAAGCCGACCTCGTGCTCGCCAACAGCAACTGGGCCGGGCGGCGATGCGAGGAGCTCGCGTGCCGCTCGCTGCCGGTGGAGGTCGTCCACCTCGGCGCCGATCTCATTTCCGCGCGCCCCGAGCGCAACGGAGAGGTGACGCTGGTGACGGTCGCCCACCTGCAGGCGCGCAAATGCCACGATGTGGTGCTGCGCGCGCTGGCCAGACTTCACCCGGCGCGCCGTCCGCGGTACCTCGTGATCGGCGACGGCGAGCGACGCGAGCCGCTGCAGCGGCTCGCGTCGGAGCTGGGGCTTGGCGACAGCGTGCGATTCCTCGGGCAGCTTGCAAACGACCAAGCGGTCGCGCAGGTGGCGAACTGCGATCTGTTCGTGATGCCCGGGGTGGAGGAACCGTTCGGGGTCGCGTACGTCGAGGCGATGGCCGCCGGCGTGCCCGCGATCGGCGGGCGCGGCGAAGGCGGCCCCGAGGACATCGCTTCCGCCGGCGAGGGAATGGTGTTGGTGGCGCCGGGAGACGTCGGCGAGCTCGCCGGCGAGCTGGCGCGTCTTTGCAGCGATCGCGCGGAGATCCGCCGCCTCGGCGCCGCGGCACGCGCGACCGCCGCCGCGAACTTCACCTGGGATCGCTGCGGGGAGCGGACGGTGGCGGCCTATCGCGACGCTCTCGCGACGGTCCGCCGTCGATGAGCGCAACGCCGCCGTCGACGCGCGGCACACCGCCGTCGACGCGCGCCACACCGCCGTCGATGAGCGCGACGCCGCCGGCGGGGTCGCCCTCGACGGCGCGGCGAGACGGTGTCGATGTGCTGCTGCTGTCGCTTGGGACCACCTGGGGGCTGCGGATCGCCGACGCCCAGTTCGCCGAGTTGGCCCGGAGGGCCGGCGCCTCGGTTGCCGTGGTCGGCACCAGGATCGGCGCCACCGACCGGCTGCGGCGCGGATATCCCGTCAACGACCTCGTCGAGGCAATCGCCGCTCGGCGCGCGCTAGCCGCGGGGATCCGCCGCCACCATCCGCGCTCGATCATGTTCTCGACCACGACCGCCGCGATGCTGGCGGGGCGGCCGTCGGTGCCGTTTGCGGTTTGGCTGGACTCGCCCGCGCGCCTGAACCGCCCCGGTCGCCGCAATGCGCTGCTGCACGTGCTCGAGCGCCGGCAGTTGCGGCGCGCCGCACTCGTGCTGCCTCATAGCCCGCCGGCGATCGCGGCGCTGCCGCGGGGGGCCGCGCCGGCGGTGGTGATCTCGCCGCCGATCGCCGAGGCGCCGGCGCGAAACGGTCCAGGGGAGCCGCTGGTCGTCGCCTACACGCCCGACCCGAAGGCAAAAGGCCTGGACGTCGTGTGCGAGGCGTGGGCGCAGACGACCGCGCCCGGCGTGCGGCTGATGCTGACTGGGATCGCCGCCGAGCGGGCCCGGGCCTTCCTTCAGCGCCGCGGCGTCGCGCTGCCGAGCGATCTCGAGCTGACGGGGATGCTCCCGCAGGATGATTTCCGGGCGCTGCTGGGCCGGGCGCGCGTCTTCCTGAGCGCTGCCCGGTGGGAGGACTTCGGCATCGCCGCGCTCGAGGCGCTCGATCGCGGCGCCGCGCTCGTCGGTGCGCCGGGGGGCGGCCCGTTTCCGGCGCTGTCGATCGCGCAAGACCTCGCCCCGGAATTCGTGGCCGCGGATCGCAGCCCCGCTGCACTGGCCCGGGCACTCGAGGTCGCGCTTGCCAGCGACGAGCGGGCGCTCCGTTCGTATCGCCAGGCCGCGCGCGAGCGACTGGCACCCTACCGCCCGCAGGCGTTCGTGGAGCGGCTCCGCAACGAGGTCCTGCCGGTGCTGCTCGACCGCCGGTGAGCTGCCGGTCCGCCGAGGGGTCAGCGCCCCTCGCGAGTTCAGGCGGCCGTCGAGAGTTCAGGCGGTGTCGCGAGTTCAGGCGGCCACCGAGAGTTCAGGCGGCCGCCGAGGTCAGCGCCCACGGCGCCGGCCGGCGGCCAACACAGCGGAGGCGAAGGCGTCAACGTCCCGGCCGTCGGTCGCCGCGTCGATCGCGCGGCTCTCGGCGCCCATCCGCCGCCGCAGCGCGTCGTCGGAGGCCAAGCGCGCCAGCGCGGCACTGACGTCCTCGGTGCTTCCGGGATCGATCAGCACGGCGTTACGGTGGTCGATCGCGACGTCGCCGGTCGCCCCGGCTGTGCGGCTGCAGATGATCGGCAGCCCGGCGGCGGCCGCCTCGCGAATCGAGACCCCGAACGGCTCGTAGGTACTGACCAGCGCGTAGATGTCGGCGCCCGCATACAGTCCCGGCAGCTCGTTCGGCGCAACGTGGCCGTGGAAGCGGACCGGCACCGCCAGGCGTTCGGCCAGCCGTCGGAGCTCGAGGTCGAGAAATCCAGCGCCGGCAATCTCGAGCCGGACCCGGTCCGGGGAGAGCCGGGCACGCGCGAACGACTCGATCAGAAGCGCGAAGTTCTTGTCGGGCACGAGCCGCCCGACGCTGATCACGGTGAGCGGTTGCTTCCCGGGCGAGCTTCGCCCGGCCGAGCTTGCCCGCACAGGCTCGAGATCGGCCGACTGCAGTGCGACCGCGATCCGCTCCGCGGGCACGCCGAAGCGCACCAGCCGCTCCCTGGCCGCCGAGCTGACGGCGATCGCGCCGTCGGCCCGGCGCGCGACCCAACGATGCAGCCGCAGCTGCCCGGGAGCAAGCATGCCGTCGATTTCGGGCGTGCATTCGGTGAACACCACGTAGGCGCGCCCGTGACGGCGGCACCACGCCATCGCGCGCAGCGATGCGGGCCCGTATTCGGACACGACGACGCAGCCGGGATCTGCTGATCGAAGGGCGGCCTCGAGCCCCCGCGGCCAGAGGAGCGGTGTTCGGCCCGGGCGGCCGCGCTGCCACGAGCGCAAATGGCGGGCCGGATACCGATGGTGGTCTGTCCGAAACCACTCCGCGTCGACGTCCCAGCTCGGCTGGTTCGCCGACTGGTAGATCACGCAGACCTCCAGCTCATCGCGCGCATGCAGCGCCCGGAACAGGGGCTCGCGATAGGGCGCGGGCGCGGGCGGCACGATCACGCACCGGAGCGGCGGGCGAGAGTCCCCCATCGGCACGCGGCAAGGTTGGCACAACAGCGGCGGGCGCCGCCCCGGGCCGGATCGACCCCTCCTCGGTGTCGATGGGGCGTCTAATCCGCCCCGTATGCTGAGAACGTGAGGTATTTGACGCAGCTTCTCGGGGTCCTCGCGGCGGCGGCAGTGCTCGCCGCCTGCGGCGGCTCCAAGCGATCGACGACCTCGTCCGCCAGGTCGTCGGCCGCGCCGACGCCGAGCACGATCGCGACGGGCAGCACGGCCGCCACGGGTAGTACGGCCGCCGAGGGCGCTACGACCACCGCGGGCGCCCCAACCTCCACGAGCGCGCCGAGCCACACCGGAACGGCGAGCTCAAGGAGCACGCCGCCGCCGACGAGGACATCGACCACGTCGAACTCCGGAGGCGCCAGCCCCCAGCCCACCACGGGTGCTCAGAGCACCGTCGGCGGCTCGCCGGGGACCAAGTCCGGCAAGCCCGCGGGCGGCTCGGGCAACGCTCGGGTCCCGGCCACGTTCACGATCGGTCCGGGCGGTTCGGTGAGCCCTCGGACCGTCTCGGCGCCGGCGTTTCTGGCGGTTTCGCTCACGGTCGTCTCAAGCGATGGGCGCCGCCACGAGGTGGCAGTGCACACCCCGGCCGTTCGTTCGCTGACGGTGCCCGCGGGCGGCCGCGCATCGGTGCTGATCGGCGGCCTGAGGACCGGCAGCTACGGCGTCGACATCGACGGCGCGGCCCGCGCCAAGCTCGTGATCGGGGGCGAGCCAGGCCCCTAGGCGATTCGCGACCCCACCGCCGCCTCGCGGTCGGGGCGCAGCAGCACCACGTCGAGCTTCTCGTCGAGCGCGCCGAGGACCAGCACCTCGGAACGGAACGGCCCGATCTGCCGCGGCGGGAAGTTGACGACCGCGACGACGAGCGTTCCCTCGAGCTGCTCGCGCGTGTAGTGCGTGATCCGCGCCGAAGACCGCTTGGTACCGAGCTCTGGGCCGAAGTCGATCGTCAGCTTCCAGGCCGGCTTTCGCGCCTCCGGGAAATCCTCGACCGACAGCACCCGGCCGACCCGCATGTCGACGGCATCGAAGTGATCGATGTCGATCACTTGGGCCGCTAGAACGAGCTCGGGTGGCGCCAGCGAAGGCGCCGCGCGTGCGCCGGGGTGATCGTGGCCTGAGCAGCGCTCGCGTCGCCCGTGCCGGCGCCGGGGTCCCCGGGGGGCGATCCGGCGGCAGCTCCCGAGCCGGGGGGCGGCGGGGTGGTCGGCGTCGGCGTGCTCGTCGTGGGCGTGGTCGTCGGGGGAGGTGTGGTCGTGGTCGGGGTGCTCGTAGTCCCCGGCGTGGTCGGGGGCGTCGGCGTCGTCGACGCCGGCGGCGTGGTCGACGTCGCCGGCGGCGCGGCTGCGCTCGCCGCCTCGGTTGTCGTCGGCGGGGTCGTGATCACCGGCGTGGCCGTGGTCGCGGCCGGCGATTGGGGCAGGACGGTCGGGTCCGTTTCGGTCTGGGTCATACCGGCCGGCGGAGTCGGGGCGACGGCCGCCGGCTTCACGGGAGCCTTCGCCGTCTTGTGCTGCGTCTTGTCGACCGGCTTGGTCCGCGCCTGGGCGGGGGTCGCCGGCTTCGTCGCCGCCTTGTCCGGGACGGCCTTCTTGGGCTGCGGGTGCGCCGGGGCTGGTGCCGGCGCCGTGCTGCGGAATGTCGGCGTCGCCGGCGCCGGCGACGGCGCCGGCGACGGCGACGGCGGGGGCGACGGCGGCGAGGGGGCGGGAAGAGCGGCGTGGTGGGACGTGGCGGCGGTGAGCTTCGACGTCCTCGCCGGCTGTTGTGAGACCTCCACCGCGCCCGCGGTCACGAGCGCGGCGGCGGCGAGGCCGGCCGCCGCCTTGGTCGCGACCGCGCCGATCCCGGCCGACAAGAGCCCGCCGGCGCCGCCGACCGCGGCGGTGGCGCCCGCCGCGGCGGTCGAGCCGACCGCCGCGGTCTGTGCGGCGGCGCCCGCGCCGGTCGCGCTCGAGCCGGCGCCAGCACCGGCGGAGTGGCTGAGGTGCAGGAACACGAGCTTGCGGAGCAGGACCAGCGGGCCGATCGGCAGCAGCGCGGTGAGCGCCTTGTTGGTCTCCCTGAGCTGACTGCGGAAGATCGTGCAGCGCTTGCAGGAACGCAGATGGCGGCGCACCAGCGAGCTGGGACGCCGGCGCAGGCCCTCGGCGACCTCGCCGAGCTCGATCCGCACCTCGTCGCAGGACAGCAACCGCGCCTCGGCCGCCTCGGCAAGCGATACCCGCGCCCGGACCAGCAGCGACTTGACGCTCGACACGGTCGTCTCCATCGCCTCTGCGATCTGCTCGTAGGACAGGGCGTCCATCTCGCGCAGCACCAGCGCGGTCCGCTGCGTCTCGGGCAGGTCATGGATGTCCTCGACCAGGACCCGGAACTCCTCGCGCTCGTGGGCCTTGTCCGCGGTGCTGGCGCCGTTGTCTGACAGGTGGACGTCCATCGAGTCGACGCCGACGGCTTGGATCCGCCGTAGGTGATTGAGGCTGCGGTTGCGAGCGATCCGATACAGCCAGGGCCGCACGTTGATCGGCCGCTCGTCGGCGAGGATCGCGTTGAAAGCGGCCGCGAGCACCTCCTGAAGAACGTCCTCGGCGTCCTCGCGCGATCCGAGCAGGTGGCGGCAGAACGCCAGCAGCCGCGCGTGGTAGCGAGCGACGAGCACCTCGAAGGCGGCCGGGTTGCCCTTGCGGACGTAGCCGATCAGGCGCTCGTCGGACTGGAGCCTGAGCAGGGGCGAGCGCCCGTGCAGGCTCATTGCTCCGGAGTATCTGAGTGTCGAGACTTCCACGTGTTCGGGTCCCGAGGATCCTCGGTCGCTGTGACACGGTAGCAGCGCGTTAGTTGCGGTTTAGTGCCTTGCCGTGGCCCCCGCGACGCGCTCCGGACCGGAGTCTCGAGGTACCCGGGGAGGGACTCGAACCCTCATGCCGCTAGGGCAGTCGCTCTTAAGGCGACCGTGTCTCACCAATTCCACCACCCGGGCGGGTCTGGAAAACGTAGCGCCTGAAGGATGGAACGGTGCCGGCGGACCTACGCCACCGCGCGTTCCGCGCCGGAGTCGCCGCGTTCCTCGCCGGAGTCGCCGCGTTCCTCGCCGGAGTCGCCATCGCACCCGCAGACCAAGCGGTCGAGCACCAGGCTCGCCAGCGCGGCGTCGCCGCTGACCGTGAGGCCGGCCCGGTCGCGGTCCGGTGAGAAGGCCGCGATCCAGGCCCCTCGGTCGCCGCGCACACGGGCATCGGCCTGGGTCGATTCACGCTCCTCGAGCGCCACCACCCCTTCGCCGACGGTGAATGCGTAGGCCGGCAAGTCGTCGTCGTCGGCTACCACGAACTCGACCGTGCCGGTGGCGCCGGTGCCGCGTAGCAGTCCCGGGGCCAGCCTGAAGATCGCGCCGAGGTCGACCGACTCGGAGCTGCGGGGCGCGCTCCACGCCCACTCGTATCCCCAGCGCGCCAGTTCGCCGAGGACCGGCATCAGACCTCGGGCGCGCTCGGTGAGCGCATAGTCGACGCGCGGGGGCACCTCGCGATAACGCTCGCGGGTCAGCATGCCGTCGGCGACCATCCGGTTCAGGCGGGAGCGCAGCTGCTCGGTCGAAATCCCCGGCAGCACGCGCTGAAGCTCGACGAAGCGCCGGGCACCGGCGGCCAAATCGCGGACGATCAACAGCGTCCACTTGTCACCGACGAGATCGAGCGCGCGCGCGTCCGGCGACCATTGGTCGTAGGGATGGCGCTTGCGCGGCGGCACGTGTGAAATGGGATCCGCCTTGAGCGGGAGACTCACCTGGAGAGGCGAGTCTAACGCCGCCACCGGACCATTGCGCCACGGCTCCGGCAGTTTGGCCGCTATCCTCCGTTCTTGGGGTTCAGTGGGCGATCTGATCATGTTCAGAGACCGGCGGGCGGACCGCTCGCGCGTAACGGCCGGGAGCGGCCGGCGGTCGCGAGCGGTGACCGGCACGGCCCCCGCGTTCTTCTTCGACCCGTCGTGCCCGTTCTCGTACCTGGCGACCGAGCGGGTCGAGCAGTTGCTCGGCGAAGTGGAGTGGGTGCCGACCGCGACCGCTTCGCTGCGTCTGGGCGATCCGTTCCGGCGCGTCCCCCAGCACGACGCCGTCGACAACGATCCCGTCGAGCGGACCAGGCTGGTGATGGCCCGGACCAGGCTGGTGATGGCCCGCGCCGAGCAGCAGGCGCTCGTGCTGAAGCTTCCGATGGTGTGGCCGGACCGATTCCCGGCCGGCTCGCCGGCGGCGCTGCGCGCGGCGGCGTACGCGTCGCAAGCCGGAGCGGGCGCCCGGTTTGCGCTGGCGGCGAGCAGGTTGGCGTTCTGCGGGGGGTTCGACCTGGAGGATCGCGGCGTCCTCGCCGACGCCGCTGCGGCGGCCGGACTCTCGGTCGACCGATGCCTGACCGCGGCCCGCGACAGCCGGCTCGACGGGCCGATCCGCGCGACCGCACTAGGCCTGGCGGTCCGCGGCGTCGACGCTCTGCCGGCGATCAGCATCGAACGGCATCTGCTCTGGGGAGAGCGGATGCTGAACGAGGCGCTGCCGCTGCTGCGCGTTGCCGCGGCGGTCAAGTAACGGTTCTGCCGGGGTACACGGCGCGGCGGCGCGGAGAAGTCGTGCCAGGCTAAAACGGCGCTGGCGCGGAGAACTCGCTCCGTGCGGCCGCCCCAGCCGTCAGACTGCCGGTATGAGCGATCCGGTCGACCGCGCCGTGCGGGCGACTGCGGGTGCCGCGGATGTTGGCTCGCGGCGGCGCAGAATCCGCCGTCCGCGAGTGAACGGGCGCAGGTTCGCATCCGGGGTGCGCGACTTCTGGCGGCTCGCCTGGGACGCCAACCTCACGGGGATGGCGGCGATGCTCGCCTACAACATGCTGCTGGGAGTGATTCCGGTGGCGCTGCTCGGGCTGTTCATCGCGGGCCAGGTGCTGTCGAGCGGCGCCGTGCAGCACAGCGTGCTGACCGATCTTCAGGGGGTGTTCCCGGGCGCGGCGGAGAACACGCTGAACTCGCTGCTGAACGAGATCCGCAACTCGACCACCAGCATCGGCGTGCTCGCGTTGATCGCGAGCCTGTGGCTGGGGTCATCGTTCTGGGGCGCGCTGGACACGGCGTTCAGCCGCATCTACGGGTGCCCCTCGCGAAGGTGGCTCGAGCAGAAGCGATTCGGCCTGGCGATGCTCGGCGTGGTGCTCGTGTTCATGGTCGCGACGGTGATCGTTCCGACGCTGCAGAGCATCCTCGACGCCGGCGCGTCACGTCTCCCGTTCGATCTCGCCAGGGTGGCCGACGTGGTCTATCTGAGCTCGCTGGGGATCAGCTTCCTGCTGCTGCTCGGGTGCCTGATGGTGATCTACGTGCGCGTGCCCAACCGCCCGGTGCCGTGGCGGGCGGCGTGGCCCGGTGCGCTCGGCGCGACGCTCGCGATCGGCGTGATCGACATCGCCTTTCCCGCCTACCTCACGAACATCTCCACGATCGCCCGCTTCGGGACGACGATCGTGTTCGTGCTGATCACGCTCGCCTGGTTCTACATCTTGGCGCTGATCATTCTCGGCGGCGCCGTGGTCAACGCGCTGGTCCTCGGCGATCGTTGTTGAGCCTGTTAGCGTGGCGCGGGTGGCGACCGAGACCGGCTCTGAGACGAAGGTTCACGGCGGACGATTGATCGCGCGGCGCCTTAAGGCACATGGCGTCGACAAGCTGTTCACGCTCTCGGGCGGGCACCTGTTCTCGATCTACGACGGCTGCCGCGCGGAAGGGATCGAGCTGATCGACGTTCGCCACGAGCAGTCGGCGGCGTTCGCGGCCGAGGGCTGGGCGAAGGTGACCCGGACGATCGGCGCATGTGCGCTGACCGCCGGCCCCGGGGTGACCAACGGGATGAGCGCGATCGCATCGGCCAGTCAGAACCGCTCGCCGCTGCTCGTGCTGGGTGGTCGCGCGCCGCAGTTTCGGTGGGGGCAGGGGTCGCTGCAGGAGATCGACCACGTCCCGTTCGTCCGTCCGCTGGTCAAGCTGGCGGCGACGGCGCAGGAGACCGCCGAGATCCCGGGGCTCGTCGACGACGCGATCCGCGCCGCGCTGACCCCGCACTCGGGCCCCGTGTTTCTGGACTTCCCGCTCGACCTGGTGTTCAGCGAGGGGCCCGCGTCCGAGCCGGAGGAGGCGCCGGCGGCGGCGCCGGGGCCGCCGCGGGGGCAGGCCGCCGACGCGCGAGCGATCGAGCGCGCGGCGGCGTTGCTGCGCGACGCCGAGCGCCCGGCGATCATGGCCGGAAGCGGCCTGTACTGGGGACATGGAGAGGACGCGTTGCGCGCCCTGGCCGAGGAGCTGCGGATCCCCGTGTTCCTCAACGGCCTCGCTCGCGGCTGCGTGGCCGCCGACCACGAGCTGTGCTTCTCACGCGCCCGCGGCGGCGGCCTGGCCGGAGCGGATGTGGCGCTGGTGATCGGCGTGCCGTTGGACTTCCGGCTGGGGTTCGGCGCGTCGTTCGGGTCCGATGCCGAGATCATCGTGATCGACGGCGCCGAATCGGAGCGCGACCATCCGCGGCCGGTGGCCGCGGAGCTCTACGGAGCGCTGCCGGCGACGCTCGGCGCGCTCGGAGCCGCGGCCCCCGCCGGCAGTGGAGCGGCGTCGGGGCGGGCGCGGTGGATCGAGTCGTTGCGCGCGATCGAGGACGAGAAGCGAGCGGCGGAGGTGCCCCACCGCACCGACCCACGCGCGCCCCTGCATCCGATGCGCGTGTACGGGGAGCTCGCGCAGGTGCTCGACCGCGATGCGATCATCGTCGGCGACGGCGGCGACTTCGTCTCCTACGCGGGCCGCGTCGTCGACTCCTATCGGCCCGGCTGCTGGCTTGACCCGGGCCCGTTCGGGTGCCTCGGGTCCGGTCCGGGCTACGCGATGGCGGCGAAGCTGGCCCGCCCCGAGCGCCAGGTGGTGCTGCTGCTCGGCGACGGCGCCTTCGGGTTCTCGGGGATGGAGTTCGACACGCTCGCGCGGCACGGCGTCCCGGTCATCGCGGTGATGGGCAACAACGGCATCTGGGCGCTCGAGAAGCACCCGATGGAGGTCCTCTACGGATACTCGGTCGCGGCCGAGCTGCGGCCTGCGACGCGCTATGACCAGATGGTCGAGGCGCTCGGGTGCCACGGGGAGCTGGTGCGCGAGCCGGGAGAGCTGCGGCCGGCGATGGAGCGGGCGTTTGCGTCGGGCAAGCCCGCGCTCGTCAACGTGCTGACGGATCCATCGATCGCGTATCCGCGGCGGTCGAATCTGGCGTAGCGGCGCCTTCCCACACCGCGTAGCGGCGCCTTCCCACACCGCGTAGCGGCGCCTTCCCACACCGCGTAGCGGCGCCTTCCCACACCGCGTAGCGGCGCCGTTCCCACACCGAAAACCGCCCGCTTGTAGCGGGCGGCTTCCGATCCAGGTTTGGCCCAATCGGGACGGGCAGGGGTACGTGCCAGAAAGGGCCGTTTAGATTGGCTCGGACGGCGGGAGGCGCCGATGTCTGCGGCTTCGCCCGAACCTATGTTGGGAAACTAGGGCAAGCCTAGCCCCGAGAGCATCATCCATGCTCCCCAGGCGGTGAGCAATCGAACATTCGTCCAGTTACATAGCAGACCAATATGGACGAACGTTCTAGCCGCTATCGATCGCCCAAATGGGGCGCTTTCCTAGGCCAGAAAGTACCTAATCGCGCCTGAAGATACTCCATTTCAGTCGTCCGTGTCGCCCGATGTCCGTTCGCTGACCATGTTTGCCGACGCGCGATCGGCGTCCGCCGGCGTTCACCGGCGGTTCGCTGGGGGCTTCGGGGCGGGAGTGAGACGAGGCGCTGGAAACCGAGGGGTGGGGTGGGGGTAGCGCGTCTGGCGGGGCCTTCCGGGCGGGGATTGAGGCGAGGCGTCGGTCGTCGACGGGGGGGCCGGGGTGGGGCGGCTCGTCGAGGGGGGCCGGGGTGGGGCGGCTCGTCGAGGGGGGCCGGGGTGGGGCGGCTCGTCGAGGGGGGCCGGGGTGGGGCGGCTCGTCGAGGGGGGCCGGGGTGGGGCGGCTCTGCGGGCTTTGGAGGCGGCGGATCGCACGGAATCGTCCCAATGGAACACTCGCCGGTGTGGCGCGGGACGTTGCCGTCCCCCCAGAACGGAAACGTCCCGCGGCTGCGCTCAAACGCTTCGGTTGGGACGTTGCCGGCCCGAAGCGGGGCGGGCAAGACGGGAGGGCAGCCGCGCGGGTCGCGCGGCTCCGGGGCAGGGACACTTGGCGACGCCAGTCCCGGGGATGGCGCGGGTCGCGCGGCTCCGGCAGGCCGATTCCATCCGCCGGCGGCCATGCTCCCGGGCAAGCCCGCGCGACAAAAGGCCCGGGCGGGCATGCCCGCCCGGGCCTCTCTCAACTTCCGGCTACCCGACCGTGTACTTGTACGGGATCGCGACCACCTCGCCGCCGATGAACAGCCTGAGACTGAACACATCGACGAACAGGGTCCCGCGCACAACCTTCCCGGCCCTGCCGGACGGGGTGATCGTCAGCGTCATGCTGCCGTGGTCCCCGGGACCTAGCACCAACGGGTTGTAGGCGGGGGCGTTGGGGTCGACCGTCTGCTGCCAGATGTCGCCGGTCGACGAGCTCGTGTTCAGGTCGAACCCGAGCGTGTGCGCGATCAGCGCCGTGCTGACCGTGCCCTTCGGCGCGCCCGCGTCGCCGAACGGCCCGCCGGCCGGAGTCGGCCCGATGAACCACACCCCCGGCGATGCCTCCTGCGTGCGGAAGGTGGCCGAGGCGGTGTCGCCTGCGCTGATCGCGGGAAGGTCCGGGTCTCCGTAGCCGAAGTCGAACGTGACCGGCTCGGTCGCCTGGGCGACTGCGTCGACCTGGTTGGTCTCGGTGGGCATCAAGTACTCCGGCGGCGCCGTGCCGACGGGGAGCGGGAACTTCAGGTTGGTGTCCGGAGTGAGCGACAGCAACGAGAACGCCTGCCGCTGCGGCGTGCGGGGATCGAGGAAGAAGTCCTCGGTCCCGGCCCCGTCGTTGTTGACCGACACCGTCACCGCCTTGGGCGTGCCAGCAGGGAGCACCGTGCCGGCGCCGTTGGGCAGCCCGCTCACGGTGATCGGTGGCGCCTTGAACGTGACCGAGCCCTGATATGGCGCGGACAGCACCTGTCCGCCGATCGGGTTGATGATGTCGACGACGAACCGCCACCGCCCCGCTCGCGGCGACGGCGCGTAAACCTGCAGCGCATTGGTGTACGTGGCGTTGCCGGTGATGGAATCGACGTGGACGTTGTCGGTGGCCGTGACCGCCTGCTGGTTGGGACCGATCAGGCTCGCGAATACCTCCGTGCCCGGGTTATTCGCGAACGACAGCGACACGCCGAGCTCCGGCTTCCCCGCGGGGACGTTGAAGTCATACGTGTCGATCTGGCCCGGTTGGAAGAAGCCGTTGCGGCCGTTTCCTCCGATCAGGTTGCCCGAGAAGCTCCCGCCGCCGGCGTTGAGCTTGACCAGAGCACGCAGCGACACCGGCAAGACCGTGGTGCCGGCCGCGCTGTCGAGCTCGAGGTCCTGACTGCTGTCGCCCGCTGAGGTCGGCAGCGTGACGTTCAGCTTGAACGTCTTGGTGTTGCCCGGAGCGATCGACTGCGCCGACGGCGAGACCGAGTCGACGGAGCCGAAGTCCTGCGTGACCGCCTGCCACTTGACCGTTCCCGAGAAGGTGCCGTCGCGCAGGAAGATCAACGCGGTCCAGGTGCCGGCGGCGGGATGGGCGACATCGACCTCGCCGTGGTTGCCGTCGCCCTGCGGCCGGGTGTAGGCGGCGAAGTTGCCGTTGGGGTCGATCAGCGTCAGCCCGACCCGCGAGGTCCCTCCGGGCCAGGCGTCGAACGCCACCAGCCTGTCGGCGCCGGCCTTGACCGTGAACGTGGCCTTCGCGTAGGGCCGTGACGCGCCGAACTGGTCGACGAACGTGGGGCTGGCCGAGTTCAGCGTGACCGAGCCGCTCTCGTTGCCTAGCTCCGTGGTGATCGCGCGCGCGTGCGCCTGGACGATCTGGGTGGTGGAGCCGAGGTTGGTGACCTGCACGGACCTGGTGAGCGAGGTGCCGGCCTGAGCCGAGATGTCCAGCTGCGTCGGCCCGACGAGCAGGTGGTTTCCGTTCGCGCTCGACGGGGCGTTGCCGACCGCCTCCGCGGCCTGCACGGCATTGAGCGTGTTGAGCTCGCCGGCGCCCTCCTCGACGCTGGGCTCGCCGAGGTCGGTGGCGGTGCTGGTCAGCAGCCGGCGGACCATCGCCGGCGAGGGGCTCGCGCCGCCATGGGATTGGCGGTAGGCCTGGATCACCAGCGCCGCGCCCCCCGCGATCAGCGGCGCCGACTCGCTGGTGCCGCCGAAGCTCTGCAGGTTGGTGGGCTGCCCCGCGTAGTTGACGCATTCCAGATAGATCGCGGTGTTCGCGCTGCACAGCGCCCAGTTGGCCTCGCCCGGGGCCACCAGGTCGACCACGCGGCCACCCTGCGTGAACCCGGCCGACTCGATCGAGCTGATGTTGTCGCTGAGCCAGCCCTTGGCGAACTGGAACCCGTACTGGGTGCCCTGGGCGTAGTTGCGAAACGTCGTGCTGGCGCCGGCGGCGATCACGGCCGGGTCGCTCGATGCCGAGCTGGGGCTCGCCTCGACTCCCGAGTCGCCGCTGCTCTCGACCACGGTGGCGCCGGCCGCGACGGCCTGCTCGTTGAACTGGCGGGTGAGATCCTGGGTGCTGTCGGGGATCGGGTATCCGCCGAACGACTCGCTGAAGACGTCGGGGTGATCGTTGGTCAGCGCGTAGTCCAGACCCTCCAGGATCGTGGAGTTGAACGCCGAGTTGGAGTTGCCGAACACCTTCATCACGTCGAGCGTGGCGCCTGGGGCGATCCCGCGGACCTTGATGTTGCAGCCGGCCGGAAGCGGATGCGCCGGGTTGACGAAATGCGAGATGTCGTAGGTGACGTTGCCCTGAGCGGCGACCGAGCTGACGTCGCCGAACGCCTCGGCTGCGCCGGTCGGCGCGCTGGGGCCGTCGCCGCTGAAGTCCTTGTAGTCGGCGATCACGTGCGTCCCGTCGGGGCGGATCAGGTCTGGGTTGTTGGGATCGAGCCCGTCGGCGAAGGTCGCGACCTTCACGCCCTGCCCGGTGGCGAGGTTGGCCGCCTGCGGCGTGTTGGGGTCGTCAAACGCGGTGTGGGTGGTCTGCAGCGCCTCCGGCTCGAGCAGCGGCTTGCTCGGGTCCGCCGGGCAGATCGTCTGCCCGTTGGGTGTGGTGGTGCCGGGCGGCGCCGGCGTCGCCTTTGAGCTCGCGGCCGACGAGGCGTTGATCGGCGCGGGCAGCTGGACGATCGTGTCGGGCACGACCTGCGCCACGGCCGAGTCCTTCTGCAAGGCCGCGCGCTCGCCGGCGGAGACCCGGGCCGCGAACGCGTTCAGCGCGTGGTACTGGCGGTAGACGTGGCCGCCGGCGTGCCTGACCTGGGTGAGGAGCCGCGCGTTGCCGAATCGCTCGGCCCGGATCCGCGTCCCGATCCGGCGCCTGGTGGCGGGGATCGCGTTGTACTGGTTGCGCATGATCACGATCACCCTCGACGACGTGACGCGGCTTGTCGTCAGCGCCTTGCTGGTCGAGAGACCGCTGTGGGCGCCCCGCGCGAACGGACCGGTGCGATGGGCGGCATGGGCCATCGCGACCCCGAGACCGATTACGACAAAGGCAATTGCGGCCGCTGCACCCACGAACATCGGCCGACGACGTACCAATCGCACCTGGAAATCCTCCCTGTCTGGGACCTTCACTTCCGCTCGCATCCCGACCCGGCGAGCCTTCCGCGGGCAGCTTATACCCGCGGGGCGCAGCGCGCGAACCGTCGGTCAGAGCCCCAGCGCGGCGCCGCGGAGGATGTCGTTCTCTGAGACCTCGACCTGCCCGAGCTCGAACAGCCCGATCACCTCGCCCAGGATCAGCGCGCCGGCAACGATCGTCGGGGCGCGGGCGGGATCCAGCCCGCGGACCTCGCGGCGGCGCGCCAGCGTCATCGCGGCCAGCCGGTCGCCGAGCCGCCGGCACTCGCCGGCGGTGAGGACGAACCCGTGCACCTTCTCCGGATCGTATGGCTCGAGCTCCTGCGAGATCGCGGCCAGCTGCGTGGCGGTCCCCGCGACCGCAATCGCCAGCTGCGCCGAGCGCCGCTCGGGCGGGACCCCGTCGGCGATGATCGCGCGAACGTCCTCGACGAGGTTGCCCAGCTCCTCGCCGGTGGGCGGATCGCTGTGAAGGTGACGCTCGCTCTGGCGGACCACGCCGGCCTGTGTCGAGACGTGAAACGAGGCCTCGCGGCCGGCGCCGAGCACCAGCTCCGTCGATCCGCCGCCGATGTCGATCACGAGCGTCGGCGTCCGGTCGTGGGGGTCGCGCTCGCTGGTCGCGCCCAGGAAGGTCAGCCGCGCCTCGTCGTCGCCGCTCAGCACATGCGGTTGCAGGCCGTAGCGCTCTCGCACGGCGCCGGCGAACTCGCCGCCGTTGGCGGCGTCGCGAACGGCGCTGGTCAGCACCGCTAGGGCTCGCTGCGCTTGCGCCCGGTCGATCGCCTCGCGGAACTCCTCGAGCGTGGCGAACACTCGCTTCATCGCCTCCTCGTGCAGCCGTCCGTCGGAATCGACGCCGGCGCCCAGCCGCGTCACGTTGCTGCGGCGGTCGAGCTCGCCGGTGACGCGGCCGTCGTCGATGTCGGCGATCAGCAGGCGAGTCGAGTTCGACCCGATGTCGACGACGGCGACGCGTCCTTTTTCCATCGAGGCGAGAGCCTACTGCTGGAGCGGGCGCTCAGCCGCCCGCGGCCACGGCCTCGGGGTCCTCGGCCGGCGCCTCTGCGGCGCGCCGGCGCATCGGGACGCTCGGCAGCCCGAAGATGGCGACGACGGCGCCCACCGCGGCGAAGGTCCCCGCGACCACGAACGCGAGCTGGAAGCCGCTGGTGAGGGCCACCTGGACGTTGTGCGTCCCGTGATGCAGGTCGGTGGTGGTCCGCGCGGCGGCGAGCGCCGCGAGGATCGCCAGGCCGAGCGCGCCGCCGAACAGGCGCGAGGTGTTCACGAGCCCCGAAGCGAGGCCCGCCTCGCGTGATGCGACGCCGGACACCGCCGCGATCGTCACCGGGACGAACGCCAGGCCGATGCCGATCGCGACCAGCAGCGAGGGCACCAGCACGTCGCCGAGGTAGGTGCCGCCGACCGCCAGGTCGGTGAACCAGAGCAGCCCGATCGCCTGGGCGATCATTCCCGCGACGAGCAGTGGCTTCGGGCCGACCCGGGTGACCGCGCGCGAGGCGAGCGTCGAGCCGGCGATGATGCACAGGGTCATCGGCAGGAACGCCAGCCCGGCCCGGATCGGCGAGTACCCGAGCACCTGTTGCAGGTAAAGCGACAGGAAGAACCACATCCCGAAGCTTGCGGCGCCGACTGTCAGCACGACCACGTTCGCGGCGCTGAGTGTGCGCGAGGCGAAGATCCGAAGCGGCATCAGCGGCGCCTTGGCGAACCGTCCCTCGATCAGGACGAACACCGCGAGCAGCACGATGCCGGCCCCGATCAGCGCGAGCGCCTGCGCCGAGCCCCAGCCGGTCACGTCGGTGCGAACGATCCCCAGCACCAGTACGGAGAGTCCCAGCGTGGCGGCGAGCGCGCCGGCGAGGTCGAAGCCCCGAGCCCGCTCCTGGTTGCGGCCCTCGGCGATCAGGCGCTGGGCGCAGAGCGCGGCGATGAGGCCGATCGGGACGTTGATGAAGAGGATCCAGCGCCAGCTCAAGAGATCGGTGAGGATGCCGCCGAGGAGCACTCCGGCGGCACCGCCGGCGCCGCCCATCGCGCCCCAGATCCCGACCGCGCGGTTGCGCGCGGCGCCTTCGCTGAACGTCGTCGTCAGGATCGAGAGCGAGGCCGGGGCAATCACGGCGCCGCCGAGTCCCTGAATCGCCCGGGCCGCGATCAGCAGCCCCTGCGAGTTGGCAAGGCCGCCGGCCAGCGAGGCCGCCGCAAACAGGACGAGGCCGGAGACGAACACGCGCCGGCGCCCCAGCAGGTCAGCGGCGCGGCCTCCGAGCAGCAAGAATCCCGCGAACGTGACCGTGTAGGCGTTGACCACCCACTGGAGATCCTGCTCGGTGAAGTGCAGGTGGCTGCGGATCGCCGGCAGCGCGACGTTGACGACCGACACGTCGAGAATCACCATGAACTGCGCGAGGCAGGAAAGAATCAGAGTGGCGCGGAGATGCGGGTGCTGCTGCGCGGTCTTGTCGTCCGCCATGGGCCTCCCGGGGCGTGAGTAGGATGGGTGTGTCGAGGTTAGCAAAAGTTCGATGATCGTCGTACAATCAACACAATGGGCAGGTTGATCGAAGGTCGCGAGGTGTTGGCGGTCGGCACCGTCGAGGCGCTGCCACACCCACCGCGCGAGGAGATCGAGCTCGCCCCCGTGCTGCAGGCGCTGAGCGATCCCGTGCGTTTAACGATCGTGATGGCGCTGGCGGGACATCAGGAGCTCTGCTGCAAGGAGATCAACCTGCCGGTGGTCAAGTCCACCTGCACGCATCACTTCCGGGTGCTGCGCGAGGCGGGACTGATCCGCCAGCGTCAGCAGGGCACCTCGCGCCTGAACTCGCTGCGCCGCGATGACCTCGACGACCGCTTCCCCGGGCTGCTCGATGCCGTGCTCGGAGCCGGTCCTCGCGCGTGACGGGCGCGCTGGCGCTGACGTTCGACAACCTCGGCGAGGCCAGTGAGCTGGAGCGGGGGACCTGGCCGGCCGGCGCACCGGTGGGCCGGCACGGCTCGGTGACCGAGGCGCTGCCGCGGCTGCTCGACGAGCTCGACGCCCTGGGGCTGAGCGCGACGTTCTTCGTCGAGGCGGTCAACTGCGAGATCTACCCGGACGCGGTGCGAGAGATCGCCGCGCACGGCCACGAGCTCGGGATGCACGGCTGGCGCCACGAGCAGTGGGCCGGTCTGCCGGCGGCGCGGGAGCGTTCCATCCTGCAGCGGGGACGGCGCGCGTTTGACTCGCTCGGGGTCTCGGTGTCCGGGTTCCGTCCGCCGGGAGGAGGGCTCAATCCGCAGTCGCCGGCGCTGCTGCGGGAAGCGGGGTTTCAATGGTGCTCGCCCGAGGGTCGGGAGTTCCGGGTCGACGACGGCCTCGCATACGTGCCGTTTTCCTGGGAGCTGGTGGACGCCTATTACCTGATGGAGGACTTCGGGCAGGTTCGGGTCGGGCGCGGCGAGGCGGGGGAGCCGCTCGATCCCGATCTGGTGAAGCGGCGGATGTTGGCCGGGGTGATGGCCGGCGCGATGGCCGGCGCTCCGAGCGATGGGTTGTCCGGCGCCGCTCCCGGCGATGGGCCGTCTGGGGAGACCGCCGGCGCCGGCGCCGCGGCCGGCGCCGCGACCGTGATCCTGCATCCGTTCCTGATGCTCGATCCCGGGTGGTGGCGCGGCGCGCGGGCCCTGCTCGCCGGGATCGCCGCGCGTGCGAGGGACGAGGACCTATGGGTTGGAGCGGGCGGCGCGCTCGCCGGCGATCTGCGCGCCCTGCGATAGCGAGCGCATCTTGGCCCAGCAGATGTCCGGGTCGATCGCTCCGTAGCCCGCCCACGTGCCAAAGCCGCAGTCGGTGCCGGCGATCACCCGATCCGGCCCGACGATGTCCGCGTAGGTGAGGATCCGCTGGGCCACGAGCTCGGGGTGCTCGATGTAATTGGTGGTCGAGTCCAACACGCCCGGAACGAGCACCTTGTCGTCGGGAATCTCGGCCTCGCGCCAGGTGGCCCAGTCGTGCGCGTGGCGGGGGTTGGCGGCCTCGAACAGCAGGGTCGAGGGCTTGGCGCGCAGCACCACGTCGACGATCTTCTCGAGGCCGATGTCGAGGTGGTGGGGGCCTTCGTAGTTTCCCCAGCAGACGTGCAGCCGCACGCTGTCGGCGGGCACGTCGCGCAGCGCGCGGTTGATCGCCTCGACGTGGCGCTCGGCGCTTGCGGCGAACTCCTCATCGGAGCGGTCGCGGTACATGATGTGCCGGCCCATCGCCAGGTCCGGCGCGTCGATCTGCAACGTGATGCCGGCGGCGACGATCGTCTCGTACTCGGTCTTCATCGCCTCGCCGATCGCGTCGAGATACTCGTCGAGCGTCTCGTAGTGCTCGTTTGGCTGAAACAGCGCGATGATCCCGGGCGAGGGCGCGTTCATGAAGGCGCCCGCGACGTCCTGTCCCTCGATCGCGGCCTTGAGGTTTGAGAGATCGCGCTCGAGCGGCTCGTGGTGCTCATAGGAGATGGGCCCCCGACAGATCGGCCGCAGGTAGCGGGCGCTCCCTCCCTCCTTCGCCAGGCGGTCGCGAAAGCGCGGGTAGGCGTCGAGGTCGGCGGGCGTTGCGCGGGGGACGTCGCCGACCTCAAAGCCGCTGAGGCGGTGGCGGATGTAAGTGGCGTAGCCGATCTTGCTCATCTCGCCGTCTGAGACCAGGTCGATCCCCGCGTCCACCTGGTGGCGGACCCGATCGCCGACCGCCGCGCGTATGACCGCCTCGTAGCGGTCCCGGTCGACCTCCTCGTCGCGGTCCTCGCCGAACACCACGTCCACGACCTCCTGCGGCCGCGGCAGGCTCCCGACGTGGGTGGTGAGAAACCGGCTGTCGTTGCTCATCTCGGAGGCGCCTCACTCGTATGCGGGGTTGCAAAATTCGCCGGTCACTCGGGACCTGGAGAGCCTTTGTGCGCTCAAGTATGATCGTCGCGCTACACGGATCGCAAGGAGAGGAGCAGCATCATGGCCAATCCCGGCTTCGTCCGCGGCACTCACCATCTGACCTTCTGCGTCGGCGGCGCCCAGGAGGACTACGACTTTCACGTCCGGCTGCTCGGGCTCAAGAGCGTGAAGAAGACCGTGCTCTTCGACGGCGAGATTCCGATCTACCACCTGTACTACGGCAACCGCGTCGGCGACGCAAGCACGCTGTTGACCGCGTTCCCCTACCGCCAGGCCGCGTGGATGGGCAAGCGCGGCACCAACCAGATGAAGACGCTGCTGCTGTCGGTGCCGGTGGACTCGATCGGCTTTTGGTCAGACCGGCTCGACGAGTTCGGCGTCGAGCACGAGCGCCTCGAGCTGTTCGGCACCGAGCGCATTGACTTCAAGCACCCCTGCGGCATCGACTACACGATCGTCGGCGATCCCGAGCCCGACTCGCGCGAGCCCTACTCGGCCTCGGGAGTCCCGACCGACCACGCGATCCGCGGGGCGTTCGGCACCACCACCTCGGTTCGCGAACCCGAGCCCCAGACGCAATTTTTGAAAGAGGCCCTCAACGCCGAGCTGGTCTCCTCGGAGGGCAAGCACCATCAGTTCCGCTTCGGCACCGCCGAGGGCCACGGCAGGAACTTCGAGCTGGTCGAGGAACCCGACCTGCCCCAGGGCAGCTGGGGCTTCGGCGAGGGGACGATCCATCATCACGCGCTCGACGCGGGCACCGCCGAGAACCAGCTCGTCGTCAAGGACTACATCGTCGGGCTCGGCTTCACCGACGTGTCCGACGTCAAAGACCGCGGCTACTTCTTCTCGGTCTACATGCGCAGCCCCGGCGGGGCGCTGATCGAGCTCGCCTACTCGACCCCCCAGGGATTCCTGATCGACGAGGCCGAGGACGAGCTCGGAACGCACATGTGCATCCCGCCCCACTGGGAGAACCGCCGCGGGGAGATCGACCAGCTCGAGGTGATCGAGACGGTCGAGACCGTGGTGGGATAGGGGTCGTCGCGGGCGGGCGAGCCCCTTCCAGGGGTCGGCGGGCTTAGGCCGCGAGCCTCTGAGGCGCTTGCGCCGAGGCCTCCGGCCGCGCGAACTCGAGCACGCCGTCATCGATCGCGCCGAAGCGCAGCGTGACTGTGTCCAGCGCATAGTTCTGATACAGCCGCCAAGGCGCGCGCGACCCCTGCTTGGGGAACCGGTCGACGGCGCGCTGGATGTAGCCGGAGGAGAAGTCGATGAACGGCTGCTCGGTGATCGCCGGATCGCACTTCCGCGGTGTGGCCCGGTCGTAGCCGTGGTCGTCCATGTGCGCGAGCAGCCGACAGACGTACCTGCAGGTGAGGTCGGCCTTGAGCGTCCACGACGCGTTCGTGTAGCCGAACGCGAACGCCACGTTGGGCACCTCGCTGAGCATCATGCCCTTGTACGTCATGTGGCGAGGGACATCGACGGGGGTGCCGTCGACGGCCAGCTGCGCACCGCCGAGCAGCTGCACATTCAGCCCGGTCGCGGTGACGATCAGATCGGCCTCGAGCCGCCTGCCCGACTCGAGCTCCAGTCCCTGCTCGGTGAACGTCTTGATCCGATCGGTGACGATGTCGACGCTGCCGTCGGCGATCGCCGCGAACAGGTCGCCGTCGGGGACCAGGCAGAGGCGCTGATCCCAGGGGTTGTAGCGGGGCTTGAAATGCGTGTCGATGTCGTAGCCGGGCGGCAGCTGGCGCTCGAGCGCCTTCCGGATCAGCGCCTTCATCATCGCCGGCCGGCGACGGCTGAGCTGGAAGAACAGCAACGTCACGATCACGTTCTTCCAACGCGTGATCCCATAGGCGATTCGCTTGCCGAAGAGGCGGCGCGCGAGCTTGGCGATCGGGTCCACGGCGGGCAGCGACAGCACGTAGCTCGGCGATCGCTGCACCATCGTCACATGCCCGGCGGCCGGCGCCATCGCGGGGACCAGCGTGACCGCGGTCGCACCGCTGCCGATCACGACCACGCGCTTGCCGGCGTAATCGATGCTCTCGGGCCAGTGCTGGGGGTGAACGATCTGGCCGGCGAAGCGCTCGACGCCGGGAAAATCGGGCGTGTATCCCTCGTCGTAGCGGTAATAGCCGCTGCACATGAACAGAAAGCCACACGTCATCTGCACGGTCTCCCCGGTGTCGGTGCGCTGTGCCTGGACCGTCCAGCGCGCCTGCTCGCTGCACCAATCCGCGCCCACAACCCGGTGGTGGAGGCGGATCCTGCGGTCGATCCCGTAAGCGCCGGCGGTGTCGCGAACGTACTGCAGGATCGAGGGGCCGTCGCCGATCGCCTTGGCGCTGCGCCAGGGACGGAACGAGTAGCCGAGCGTGTACATGTCCGAGTCCGAGCGGACCCCCGGGTACCTGAAGAGATCCCAGGTTCCTCCGATTCGGTCGCGGGCCTCGAGGATCGCGTAGCTCTTTTCCGGCAGGTTCGCCTGGAGGTGGCAGCCGGCGCCGATCCCGGAAAGGCCGGCGCCCACGATCAACACGTCGACGTGCTCGATCGGCATCGTGGTCACGTCAGCGATCCTACGCCGCGGCTCGGTACAGCGCCACGTTGCGGTCCAGGCGGCCGCCTGCAAACCCCCGAGGCCGGCCTCCGTCCGCGTCCAGGTAGGCGAGCTGACGCGAGATCGCGCCGAGGTCAGCGGGGAACACGTGGTCGAGCATCCACGTCTGGATCGCGACGCCGCCGCCGGCTGTGGCGATCACCCTGAGCGCTCGCGACTGCTGCGGGTAGTCGATCAGCGAGGCCGTCTCGATCAGCCAATACCCGCCGCTGGCCGTCGCTCGCGGCTCGATCCGGTTGCGGTGCGTGTGCCCCGCGATCGCGGCGATCACCCTGGGGTGCCGATCCAGCAGCGCGAGCAGCTGCTCGCCGCCCTCGGAGCCGGCGATCGGTTGGTGCGAGATGACGATCACCCAGCGCTGCGCGGCGGCTTTGAGCTCGTCGGCGAGCCAGGCCGACCGGCCCGGGACCACCAGCCCGCCCGACCCGCCGCCGCGGCGCGCCAGGTCGAGCACGATCAGCCGCAAGTCCGGGCCGACGTCGGCGTGGTAGTCCAGCCGGTCGGCGCCGGCACCCACGGCGCTCGCCGCCCGAAGCCGCGCCACCACCTCGGTCGCATCGAGCTCCCGTCGCGACGGGTCCGCAGGGACACGCACCTTGGGGCCTGCAAGCGCCTGGGCGAGGAAGTTCGAGACGAGCTCCGGACGCGGGGGACCGTCCGGCGAGGTGCCGTTGGTCAGGGCGGCTCCGGGCGGGAGCGTCAGCCCCGGCGGGAGCTCCCAAAGCGCCTCGTGGCCGACCGCCAGCGCCCGGGTCTGCGGCGTCGGCGCGAGCTCGCCGGCGACGAGGATGTCGTGGTCGCCGAGCACGGGGTACCAGGGGCTGGGCAGGCCGGAGCTGTCGAAGGGACGAACGGCGCGACGCAGCAGACCGGGGTGCTGGGGCGCATCGAGGTCCGGGCGGTAGTAGAACGGATCCGGATCCGTCGGCGACTGGACGCCGAAGTAGCCGCGGGGTCCGCTGCCGGGACGCACCCGCGCTCCTTGGAGGACCGCGAGCGCGTGCGCTAGCTCGTTTTGCTGGTCGTTGTCGATCAGGTCGCCGCCCTGGATCACGGCGTCGGGCCGCAGTGCCCTGAGCGACCGTGCCGTGCCCGCCAGCACCTGCTCGGTCAGCGTCTCCTGCGGGCGGAAGGTCGACTGAAACGGAGATCCGAGCCGGTCGAGGAACGTCACCCGCGCGGGGGAGGACGCATCGAGAACGTGGGCGTCGGTGACGTGCGCGAGCGTCGCGAGCGTCGCGGCCGGGGCGCGGTGCGGCCCGAGCTCGGTGCGCGCGATCAGCGCCTCGCCGGGCCCCGGGCGCAGGACCCCGGTCCCGCCGGGGTCAACCCAGGTCGCGGTCAGCGTCGAGCCCGAGGGCGCCGGCGCGGTGCCCGACCTGCCGCCGGCGCAGCCGGCCGCGAGCAGCGCCGCCGCCGCGAGCACCTCACCGAGGGCCTGGCGCCTGGTGATCAGACTCATGGTGATCGGAGGCCGGGGTGCTTCATCTCGTTCCAAGGCCCGGGGGTTCTCATGTCGATCGGTGCCGCCGGTTTCAATGTCGATCGGAGGCCGCGCCGTTTCATGTCGATCGGAGGCCCGAGACCACGGTCTCGCGCGTGATCTGCCGCGCCACCGACAGGACCGCGACCGCGCCTGCGACCGCGAGCCCGGCCAGCACGGCCGCGATCTCCGGGCCGGTCGCGCCGAGCGGCAGCGTCGCGTAGCCGGCGGCGATCCGGCTCAGCGCGGGGCCGAGCACCAGGCGCTCGAGCAGGATGCCGATCACGGCGGCGGGGATGACGAGCGCCGCGACCGCTCCCGCGAGCAATCGCCGGACCGCGGCGTCGCCT
Organism: uncultured Solirubrobacterales bacterium; assembly: GCA_963723675.1. Lineage (GTDB taxonomy): Bacteria > Actinomycetota > Thermoleophilia > Solirubrobacterales > Solirubrobacteraceae > Palsa-465. The sequence continues at coordinate 188,665 of CAVRRW010000011.1, forward strand.
GCTCCGAACGCCCGCAGCACCGAGACGGTGCGGCGACGTTCTCCAACCGTGAGCGCGCAGGCTTGCACCAGCGCGTAGACACAGACCAGTCCGTCGACGATCGCGACCGCCCGGAGAATCGAGCGCAGCGTATTCACCAGCGGGAGGCCGCGGGAGGTGGCGCCGGCCGTGGGCGCCGCGGTGGCGCCGAGCTTGGCGCTGACCGCGGAGACGCTTGCTCCCGCTCGGACTCGGACCGCGAGCTGCTCCGGAGCGCCGGGATCGGCCGCGAGCAGGGCCGTCGCGGGCACGTAGGCAACGCGTCCGTCGTGGTCGAGCGAGCTGACCACGCCCGCCACCCGGAGGCGTAGCTCGGTGCCGGATGGAAGCTGGATCGCGAGCGTGGACCCGGGTGACAGGCCCAGCGCGCCGGCGAGGCCGGCGCCGACCTCCGACTCGCGGGGGCCCCGCATCCTGGTTCCGGCCGTCAGGGGAGGCGCCTCGAACACGGTGTGGTCGCCGGGATAGGCGATCACGTCGATCGGCTCGTCCAGCGAAAAGGAGTCGGCCGCCCCGATCTCGTAGCGGGGGGCCGCCGCCTGGACGCCGGAGATCGCACGCACGCGTGCCGCGTCTGAGGCTGGCAGGTTCGCGGTCAGCTGGTATCGCTTGCCCAGTGCGCCCGGGTCGGTCTCGAGTGATGCCAGCGCCGATGCGAGCGCGAGCATCAGCAGCACGAACGCGGTCGAGGCACCAAGGGTGATCGCGGTCGCTGTCATCCGGGCGCGGCGCGCTCCGACCAGGCGGGCGCCGAGCAGCGACAGACCGGCGCGGGTCGATCTCGGCCCGATGGCGCGTTGCGAGCGCCGGTGCAGCTCCGCGCCTTGCAGCAGCGAGACCGGGTGCCGTCCCGCCGCGCGCCAGGCCGGCCACGCGGCCGCGAGCACCGGAATCGCAAAGCTGACCAGCCAGGCGGTGCCGAGCGCCGGCAACAGGCCGGCGCCCGGAGCGGGCTCGTTGAGCAACGTCAGCAGCCTGCTGGTGGGCCCGTAGGTCGCCAGCGTGCCGGCGACCGCGCCGATGGTCGCGGTGGGCACCGCGATGAACAGCGCCTCGAGCGCCTGGGTCAGCGCCAGGTGGCCGCGCGATGCGCCGACGGCGCGACGGATACCGATGGCCTGCAGGCGCCGCTGGACCTCTGCGCGCGCGGACGAGGCGAGCATCACCCCGGCGGTGGCGAGCGCGATCACCGACAGCGCGACGAGCAGGTCGATCACGATTCCGGCCGCCTGGTCGAGCAGGACGCGCAGTCCCGAGCGCGTCACGAACCGCACTCCGTCGAGGCCGTAGCTGGTCGCTCGCGCCTGGGCCAGCACCTCGTTGACGTTGCGCGGGTCGCGCAGCCAGATCTGCGCGAAGTTCACCCGCGGGTCCAGGCCCCCGACCGTTCGCTCGAGCCCGAGGCGCGAGAAGTACAACCGCGCCGACGCGAGCGGGTAGGAGACGTTGTCGGGGCTCTCGGCGAAGCCGACCACGCGCTGCCGTCCCAGCCCGCCGACATCGACCGTGTCGCCGAGCCGCACGTCCCAGGCTGAGGCGAGGCCGCGCTCGAGCACGATCTCGCGGGCGCGGTCAGAGACGTCGCGTCCGGCGACGATCGCATAGCCGCGGCGGCCGTCGCCGACCACCTCGGCCGACGCGCTCGAGCTGCTGTGGCCGTTGGCGGCGACCTCGACGCCGGTGAACTCCTGACGCAGAGAGAACGCCGCGAGATCCGGAAGGGCCCGGATCCGCCGCGCGACTTGGCCGGCCTGCTGCGGGTTGAAGCGGACGATGACGTCCGGCAGGTTGGCGGCGCGGGCGGCGCGATCGAAGCCACGCCCCAGGCCATCCGAGACGACGACCGCGGCGGCCAGCATCGCCGAGGCGAGCCCGATCCCGAGCGCCGTCAGCAGGGACCGCCGGCGCCGCGCCCGCAGCCCGAATCGTGCGGCGGCGAACGCTGCTCTCAGGCGGACTCCCTGAGGTCGAGCGCGCGGGGGACGGACCCGGGGGCACGGGGCTCCGATGCGAGGGCGAGTCGGCCGTCGCGGAGGTGCAGGACGCGGTCGGCGACCGCCGCGGCCTCGGGCTCATGGGTGACGAGCACGACGGCCCTGCCCCCGAGGCCGCGAAGCAGGGCAAGCACGGCGGCACCGTTCTCCTGGTCGAGGTTGCCTGTCGGCTCGTCGGCGAGGACGAGCTCGGGGTCGTTGACCAGTGCGCGGGCGATCGCGAGGCGTTGCTGCTCACCTCCGGAGAGCTCGTGCGGGCGGCGGCCGGCGATCCCGCTCATCCCGAGCTCATCGATCAGCCGCCTGGCCCGGCGTTCCGCGCCGCGCCGGGCGCCGGGCAGCCGCGCCGGCAGCAGCACGTTCTCCTCGCCGCTGAGCTCCTCGATCAATTGAAAGGACTGGAAGACGAAGCCCACGTGACGCAGCCTCGCGCGCGCGAGCGCGCGTGAAGACATGGCGGTGAGCTCTTGGCCGGCGAGCACGATCTGCCCGGCGTCCGGTCGGTCAAGCGCGCCGAGCAGATGCAGCAGCGTCGACTTCCCGCTGCCCGAGCGGCCCAGTATCGCGACCACCTCGCCGGCGTCGACGTCGAGGCTGACACCGTCCAGAATCCTCAGGGCGGCACGTCCGGCGCCCACCGTCTTCGTGATCCCGTGGGCGTGCAGGACGGGCACCGTCGTTACGGTAGCGGTCGGAGGGTGCGGGGTCCGAGAGCGACCAACCCGGGGCCCAGTTTCGCGCTGTGGACCAAGTGCACGATCGAGTGCGGCATATAGCAGTACTCGATGATGCAGTGGACTCCCGCACGCTCCCGGGCCTGACCGCGCACCCCGAGCGCCCGACGCACCCGCCAAGTCCCCTTGACCCCACCGCCCCAAGTTCCCTTGAACCCCACCGCCCCAAGTTCCCTTGAACCCCACCGCCCCAAGTTCCCTTGAACCTCACCGCCCAAAGTTCCCTTGAACCCGCCACCCCGAGTTTGATCAACTATTGGAAGTGACGCGCGCGTGCGAGCCGGACAAGCAGAGGGCGAATCGGTGACCGCCCCACCAGCAAGCGGCCGCCGATGACCACCACCCTGGAGATCGAGCAACGCCCGCTCGGCTCCTCCGAACGAACCATCCCCCGCATCGCGCTCGGCTGCGGGAACTTCGGCGGCGTCGGCTCGGCGCCGGCGTTCTTCGGCCAGGGCCTGACCGAGGACCAGGCGATGGAGTTGATGGACGCGGCGTGGGAGCTCGGCATCACCCACTTCGACACCGCCGACGCGTACGGCGGCGGGCGGAGCGAGCAGGCGATCGGACGCTGGATCCGCGAGCGCGGCATGCGCCCCGGCCTCACCACGAAGACCTACAACGCGATGGAGTCCGGCGCCGACCAAGGCCTCGCGCCCGAGCGGATCGAGCGACAGTTCCGATCAAGCCTGCGGCGGCTCGGGGTCGACACGGTGGACCTCTACCTCGCGCACGAATTCGATCGTCATGTTCCGCTCGCGGAGACCTTCGGCGCTTTCGAGTCGCTGCGGACCGCCGGCGAGGTCGGCGCGTATGGAGTCAGCAACTTCGACGCCCTCCAACTCGAAGCGGCCCTCGACCATGGCGACCCGCAGGCGATCCAGAACGCGCACTCGCTGCTGGAGCGAAACGACGAGGCTGCGGTCCTACCTCTGTGCGCGCGCCGCGAGGTCGCCTATCTCGCCTTCGGGCCGCTCTCGGGCGGGTGGCTGACCGGCAGGTACCGCCGCGGCGCGTCGTTCCCGGCCGGATCGCGGATGACCCAACGGCCCGAACCCTATGAAACGCTGATCAGCGACCGCACGTTCGACGCGCTCGACCGGCTGGCGGGCGTCGCCGGCGAGCGGGGGGCATCGATGGCGGGTGTCGCGCTCGGCTGGCTGCTCGCCGACGACCGGGTCGCACAGATCGTCGTCGGCCCGGGTCGCCCCGAGCACCTCGAGCCGGTCCGCGAAGCGCTGCAGCAGGCGCTCGCCGACGACGAGCGATCCCACCTCGACGAGGTGTTCGGCCGATGCGCGCGCTGATCTTCGGCCCCGGCGACGAGGCGTTGGGCTGATGTGCGTGCTGATCTTCGGCCCCGGCGACGAGCTGTTCGGCTGATGCGCGTGCTGACCCTCAGTCACAAGGACGTGCTCGCCGCGCTGCCGCCCGACGAGTGCATCGAGGCGATGGCGGCGGTGCTCACGGCCCACGCCTCCGGTGACGCGTTCATGCCGCTGCGCTCGGTGATGATGCCGCCCGGCGCGGCCGGGCTGATGGGACTGATGCCGGCGTGGCGAGGCGCGCACCCCGGCGGCGAGTCCGCCGCAGCCGCCTCCGAGGAGCAGGCACTTGACCAAGCGCCACCCCCTGACAAGCCCGTCTTCGCGCTCAAGGCGATCTGCCTGATCCCGACCAACCCCGCGCGCGGGCTCGACGCCCACCAGGGCATCGTCACCCTGTTCGACGGCGAGACGGGGGTGCCGACGGCGATTCTCGACGCCTCGGCCGTGACCGAGATCCGCACCGCCTCGGTCACGGCGGTCGCCACCCGCGAGCTCGCGCGCGCCGACGCCAGCGTGCTCGCGATCCTCGGCGCGGGCGTGCAGTCTCGCTCGCACCTCGACGCGCTCGCGCGGGTGCGCGAGCTCGCCCACGTCCGCATCTACGCCCCCACCGAGGCTCACGCCCAAGCTGTGATCGACGAGACCGCCGCGCCCCTCGGCGACGCCGAGCTGACCGTCGCCCCGACTGCCGAGCTGGCCATACGCGGCGCCGACATCATCGTCGTCGCGACCAGCTCGCGCCAGCCGGTGCTGAGCCGAGAGTGGCTGAGCGTCGGCGCCCACGTCAATGCTGTCGGCGCCAGCACCCTGACCGCGCGCGAGCTCGACGTCGAGACCGTCGCCGCCAGCGCGCTGTTCTGCGACAGCCGGGAGTCGCTGCGCCACGAGGCGGGCGAGTTCGCCCTCGCGATCAGCGAGGGCGCAATCTCCGGCGAGGAGCACATCCGCGCCGAGCTCGGAGAGGTGCTCGCCGGCTTGAAGCCCGGGCGGGCGGACGACAGCGAGCTCACCCTGTTCCGGTCGCTCGGGCTCGCCGTCGAGGATCTCGCCGCCGCCGAGCTTGCGGTCGCCAACGCCCGCCACGAGGGGATCGGGACCGAGGTCGAGCTGTGATCGAGCTCGCCGAGATCGAAGCGGCGAGGGAGCGGATCGCCGGCGCAGCGGTGCGCACACCGCTGCTCCGCCTGCACCATGAGGACGTCCCCGCCGAGACCGAGATCTACCTCAAGCTCGAGGCGCTCCAGCCGATCAACTCCTTCAAGATCCGCGGTGCCACCAACGCGGTCCGCCTCGCGCCCGAGCGGGAACGCGCCAAGGGGCTGGTGACCGCGAGCGCGGGCAACATGGCCCAGGGGGTCGCCTGGGTGGCGCGTGAGCTGGGACTGCAGGCGACGATCGCGGTGCCCGAGCACGCACCCGACGCCAAGCTCGCCGCGATCCAACGTCTCGGCGGGAGGGTCATCAAGCTTCCGTATGACGAATGGTGGAACGTGATCGTCACCAGCCGCGTCGACGGCCTCGACGGACTGTTCGTGCACCCGGTCCAAGACGACGCCGTGATCGCGGGCAACGGCACGATCGGGCTCGAGATCCTCGAGGACCTGCCTGATCCCGACGCGGTCGTGATCCCCTACGGCGGCGGCGGCCTGACCGTCGGCATCGCGAGCGCCATCCGTGCCCTGCGCCCGCAGACGAAGATCTACACCGCCGAGCCCGAGACCGGGGCCGCGCTGTTCGCCGCGCTCGAGGCGGGCCAACCGATCGACGTCGAGTATGAGCCGTCATTCGTCGACGGCGCCGGCAGCCGGCGCGTGCTCGACTCGATGTGGCCGCGGGTGATGCCGCTCGTCGACGACGCGCTCGCGGTGACGATCGCCGACACGGCCGGGGCGGTTCGCACGCTCGCCGAGCGGGTCCGCATCCTCGCCGAGGGAGCCGGTGCGCTCGCGACCGCCGCGGCGCTGGCGGGCCGGACCGGATCGGGGAAGGTCGTCTGCATCGTCTCGGGCGGCAACATCAACCTGACGAAACTTGCCGAGATCCTCACGGGGGGTGAGCGATGACCGACGACCTCCATGCGCCGGTGCTTCCGGGCGAAGGCGCCAGCGACTACGAGCGATACCTGCGCACCGACGCGCTTCTGTCGTTGCAGAAGACTCCCGAGGAGCGCGTTCACCACGACGAGCTGCTCTTCCAGACCGTCCATCAGTCCTCGGAGCTGTGGCTGAAGCTCGCCACCACAGAGGTCGACGAGGCCGCCGCCCGCCTCGAGCACGGCGAAGTCGCGCCGGCACTGCGGCTGCTGCGCCGCGCCGTCCTCTGCCTGCAGTACATCACCACGCAGATCGAGATGCTCGATCAGATGGACCCGTGGGAGTATCACCAGATCCGCGTCGTGCTCGGGCACGGCAGCGGCTTTGACTCACCGGGTTTTCGGCGCGTGCCGCGGGTGACCCAGCGCGTCTGGAGAGCGTTCGACGGCCTGCTCGAACGCGCCGGCCTCGAGCTGACCGAGCTCTACCGCCGAAGCCGCGAACACGAGGACCTCTACCAGGTCGCCGAGCTGCTGACCGAGTGGGACGAGCGGATCTGGGTGTGGCGCTTTCGCCACTACACGATCGTCGCCCGCGCGCTCGGCGAGGACACGGTCGGCACGCAGGGCACGCCGGTTCAGGTGCTCGGCAAGCTGATCGCTCAACGGCAGCTGCCGAAGCTGTGGGAGGCGCGCAGCCGGCTGGTCGAGTTGTTCGAGGCCGAGCGCTCCGGCGATTGACCGGGGCTGCGCCGGCGCCCGTGAGCGACCGCCGGCGTTCGACCCGCGCCTACTTCGGGCGCCGGCGCCGCGCGAGCTACCGCCGGCGATCGACCCGCGGCTACGCCGGCGCCGTGGCGCGAGCGACCGCCGCCCGGATCTCCCCGCCCACCTGCGCCACGGCCTCGTTGCCGCGCTCGAGCAGGTTCACCAGGCTGAAGAACGCGTGGACCACATCGTCGTAGTGATGGTGGGTGACCGGCACGCCCGCGGCCCGCAGTGCCTCGGCGTACGCGAAGCCGTCGTCACGAAGCGGGTCGTACTCGGCGGTGACGATGACCGCCGGCGGAAGCTCCGCGTGTTCTTGGGCCCGCAGTGGCGAGATGTCGGGGTTTGAGTCGTCGGCGTCATCGCCGACGTAGTGGCCCCAGAACCACTCCATCTCGGCGAGCGTCAGGAACGTGTCGCGCCCGCTGCCGTACTTCAGGCAGGAGGGCGTTGTGAGGTCTCCGCTGGTGGCGGGATACACCAGCACCTGCAGCGCCAGCCCCGGGCCCCCACGGTCGCGGGCGCGCAGCGCGCAGACCGCCGCCATGTTGCCGCCGGCGCTGTCGCCCGCGACGATCAAGGGCTGCCCGCCGGCCTGCTCGGCGACCCAACAAAGCGTGTCCCAGGAGTCCTCCAGCGGCGCCGGGAATGGATGCTCGGGAGCCAGCCGGTAGTCGATCGCGACCACCTCGCAGCCGGATTCGTTGGCGAGCAGCCGGCACATCGCATCGTGGGTGTCGAGGTCGCAGATCACCCATCCGCCGCCGTGGATCCACAGCACGACACCAGCGGGATCCTCGGGGACATACCGGCGCGCCGCGACCTCGCCCGCGGAGGTCGGGATCGAGAACTCGTCCAGGCGTGCGACCTGCGGTCCCGCGCCGACCAGCTCGGTCATCAGCTTCGCCTGCGCCCGGGCTCCCTCCGGCGGCAGCTCGTACAGCTGCGGCAGGCCCGACTCCTCGATCTGATCCAGCATCGCGCGTACCTGCGGGTGTAGGGCCATCTGCTCTCCTCCGGTCGGGATCCGCGGGGAATCCTTTCACGCCCACCAAGCGCCCGGCCCGGGCCTTCCCGCCGAGACCGACGGCCCGCCGGCCCGCCGGCCCCCGCCGGCCTAGCGCCTACCCCCGCGTCCCCTCCAGCGCCGCCACCAGCCGGTCGACCTCCTCGGCCGTGTTGTAGTGGATGAACCCGAGCCGGATCGCGTCCTGCTCGTACCCGAGCTTCCTGTAGAGGTTCAGCGAGTACCAGGAATCGTGGGCCCACACGCCGATGTCCTGCCCGGCCAGCCGCGCGGCGACGTCCACCGCCGGCACGCCATCGACGTTGACGAGGAACGTGGGCACGCGCCCGCCCATCCCCGCGAGCCCGTACACGGTGATCGAGTCGGAGATACCGTCGAGGAACCGCTGCCCCAGCGCGCGCTCGTAAGGGACGATCGCGTCAAACCCCCCGATCGATCCCAGGTAGTCGATCGTGGCGTTGAACCCGGCCAGCAGCTCGTAGGGCTGCGTGCCGGTCTCAAACCGCCTCCCCAGCGGGTTCATCGGCGCCGGGCGCACCTTGTACGGACGCCAGCTGTCGAGCACCGAGGCGCGGCCGTAGGCGATTCCGAGGTGCGGCCCGCAGAACTTGTACGGCGAGCAGATCAGCACGTCGGCATCGATCTCGCGCACGTCGATCGGCTGGTGTGCGGCGTAGTGGACGGCGTCGATCCATGCCAGCGCGCCGGCGTCGTGAGCCATCGAGCACACCCGGGCGGCATCGACGATCGTCCCGATCGCGTTGGACGCCCACGCGAACGCGACCACCCTGGTGCGCGGACCGAGCTTGCCGGCGAGGTCGTCATAGTCGAGCGTGGTGTCGTCGGCGAGCTCGATCACCTTGACGACCAGGTCCTTGTCATGGGCGAGCTCGAGCCACGGCGCGACGCCGCCGTCGTGGTCCAGCGACGACACGAGAATCTCATCCCCTGCCTCAAACGCGCGCGCCGCGGTCCGCGACAGGTCGAAGTTCAGCGAGCTCATGTTCGCTCCGAACACGATCTCGTGCGGCTCGCACCCGAGGAACAAAGCGGCCTTGGCCTCCGCCTCCTCGAGGATCGCTTTCACGCGAAAGCTCGTGGCGTACGCCGCTCCGAGGTTGGCGCTCGCCTCGCGCATGGCCCGAGCGATCGCGTCACCGACCTCGTCGGGAACCTGCGATCCGCCGGGTGCGTCGAAGAACGCAAACCCTTGCTGGAGCGAGGAGAAGCGCCGGCGAATGGCATCGACACGGCTGGTTTCGCTGAGCACGTCGGCCATCGGCAGCTCCTTCCCCGGAAATCGGGCTAACGCAATCACAAGCTCACAATCCTTGCGCTCGCTCAGGCCGGATGATTTGATCAAGACTACAAATCTGGGGAGGAGAATGTGAGCGTCCGCGTCACCCGCAGGTCCGAGGCGAGCTGGCAGGGCACGGTGCCCGACGGCGGCGGACGGATCGCGCTGGGGAGCGGTGCATTCGAGGGCCCGTTCACACTTCGAGCGAGGGTGGACGATGTCGAGCGCGCGACCAACCCCGAGGAGCTGATCGCGGCCGCCGAGGCCGGCTGCTTCACGATGTCGCTGGCCAACATGCTCGGCGAAGCCGGCCATCCGCCCACCGATCTGAGGACGACCGCAGAGGTGCGGCTCGAGCAACTCGAGACAGGCTTCAGCATCACGCGCATCACGCTGCGCACGGTCGGCGAGGTGCCGGGCGTTGATGCCGCCACCTTCCAGAAGCTCGCCACCGAGGCGGAGGCGACATGCCCCGTGTCCCGGGCGCTGGGGGGCACAGAGATCACGCTCGAGGCCACGCTTGCAGAGGGGTGATCGCGACACCGAGATCGCCCGGGAGGCCGCGCTTGCAGACGCCTGATCACGGCGCGGGCGCGTTGCAAGGGGTTGACCGGTGAGGGAGGAATATGCGAGGGTGGCCCGACGCTCGGGGCACGAGCGCGCACGGACAGCCACTCGACCGCCGGCACTCGAGGATCCCCCACCTGCGGCCATGCCGCCATTGACCGTCACCGTTCAAGCAGTCGACGCATCCACCGTTTCCCCGATCGGGGGCCGTGAGGCTGAGGTGCGTGAGCGGCCGACGGTCGGGCCGAGGACCAACTTCCCCGCTCTGGAGCAGGCGGTGCTCGAGCTTGATCCTCGTGCGTCCGTCAAACGCTCCACCGACACCAACGAAGAGGTCCTGTTCGTTCTTCACGGGATCGGGACGCTCGAGCTCGCCGGCGCCGGCCACGCGCTCGAGCCCGAGAGCGCAGCATGCCTGGCGCCCGGCGATGAGTACGAGCTCACGTCCGCGGATTCAGGGCCGCTAAAGCTGATCTCCGTCCGGATCCCCGACCCCGCGTCCCCCCAGCAGGACCCTGCCGCGCCGTTCCAACAGGACCCCGCCGTGCCCTCCCAACAGCACCCCGCCGCCCGCGCCGTCATCCGCCGCCTGGCCGACCAGCAGTCCGAGGCCGCGACCACCGAGCGGGAGTTCCGGATCGTCGCGGACCCCAGCACCGGACTGCGCTCGGCCACGCACTTCGTCGGCTACATCCCCACCGCGCGCGCGCCGGAGCACTTCCACACCTACGACGAGGTCATCTACGTGCTCGACGGCGAGGGCGTCCTGCACGCCCAGGGCAACGAGTGGCGGGTTCGTCCCGGGTCGTGCATCCAGCTTCCGGCCCGGACCGTGCACTGCCTTGAGAACACCGGCGACCGCGTGATGCGTGTGGCCGCGGTGTTCCGCCCCGCTGGCTCGCCGGCGGCCGCTTATTACCCGGACGGCACCCCGGCTCACGCCGGCGCGCCGCCGCTATCGACGCGATGACAACCGCGACACAGACGTTTCCCCCCAGGAGGAGGTCGTACCAGTGAAGGGACGGATCATCACCGCCATCTTGGCGCTCACAGCGCTGATTGCGGCGGGCTGCGGAAGCAGCAAGAGCAGTACCACCACCACTGCGGCCGCGAGCGGCGCTAGCGGCGGCGCCGCGAAGGCCGCGTGCGTGGCCACGATCGGGATTGAGGGCCCGTTCACCGGTGCGGTGGCGGTCCTCGGTCAGGAACAGCTGGCGTTCGCGAAGCTGGCGATCCAGATGGACAACGCAAAGAACGGGACGAAGATCACGCTGGTCCAGGGCGACACGCAGTTGATGCCCGCGCAGGCGACGACCGTCACGCAGCAGTTCACCTCCAACAGCAAGATGGTGGCCGTGGTCGGACCGGCCGGCAGCCAGGAGGTCGAGGCAGTCGGGCCGCTGTTCGGTCGCGCAGGGATGGCGTTCATCACCGGCTCTGCCACGAACCCAGCATTGACGACATCGGGCAAGAACCCGACGTTCTTCCGGGTGGTCTCCCGAGACGATCTGCAAGGTCCGCAGGACGCGCATTACATCGTCAACCACCTGAAGCCCAAGGCGCTGATGATCATCGATGACCAGGAGGTCTACTCGACCGGACTGGTCTCCGCGATGATCCCGGTGTTCAAGGCGGCGGGGATCAAGGTCGACCACGAGTCGGTCAGCCAGAAGGTGACCGACTTCTCGTCGCTGGTCGCCAAGGTGAACCCCCAGACCACCGTGGTGGTGCTGCCGTGGCAGGTCGCGGCCAACGCGGAGCAGTTCGGCAAGAACCTCGCCGAGCAGAAGAAGAAGGCGACGATCTTCGGAACCGATGGCACGCAGTCGTCTTCGTTCACGATCCCGGGCTCATACGTCTCGGCGTTCGGTCCGGACATCAAGGCGATCCCGGCGGACGCCGCGATCGCGGCCGCAGCGGCGAAGGCCTACCCGAAGTACGGCACGTTCGGCCCGCCGGTGTTCGCGGCCACGCACGTGGTCGACGAGGCGATCGCGTCGGTCTGCAAGAGCGGTCAGACGCCAAGTCGCAGCAACGTCCTCGCGGCGATCAAGGCGACCAACGAGCCGACCTCGATCCTTGGACAGCCCATCAAGTTCGATTCCAAGGGCGATCTTGTCGGAGCGAAGTGGTTCCTGTTCAAGATCAATAGCAAGGGTCAGTACAAGCTGGTCACCAACACGTGACCTGAAGCGGTGGCGCGCGCCCGTGAGCGGGCGCGCGCCGCTTGCGCCAAACTGCCGAGCCCCACCCGAGTCAGATGCACTTCTTCATCCAAGAGCTTGTGAACGGGCTCACCCAGGGGAGCCTGTATGCGCTGATCGCGCTCGGCTACTCGATGGTCTACGGCGTGCTGAAGCTGCTGAACTTCGCGCACGGCGACCTGTACATGGTCGGCGCGTTCGTGGGGTACTTCGTGATCCAGTGGTTCGGGGGACCTACGGCGCTAGTCATCCCTGTACCGCTGTTGCTGCTGTTCATGTTCCTGATCGCCGGCGGCGGCGTGGGGGGGTTGGGCGTCGCGATCGAGCGCTTCGCATACCGGCCGTTGCGCGACGCGCCACGGATCGCTCCGCTGATCACCGCGCTGGGAGTCTCGTTCCTGCTCGAGAACAGCATGTTGCTGCTGTTCGGCGCGTCGTTTCGCAACTACGACACGTCCGCGTTCATCTCGTTCTCGACGGGCATCCACATCGGCCCGCTCAACATCGACATCGTGCGACTGATGGTGATCGTCCTGAGCCTGGTCTTGATGTACGGGCTTACCGTGATCGTCAACCGAACGAAGCTCGGCAAGCAGATGCGAGCGGTCGCCGCCGACCGCGAGGCGGCGGAGATGCTCGGTATCAACGTCGACATGACGATCTCAGCGACGTTCTTCATCGGCTCGGCGCTCGCGGGAGTGGCCGGCGTGATGGCGGGCCTGGTGTTCAACCAGATCTACACGCTGATGGGATTCGTCGCGGGCCTGAAGGCATTCACGGCGGCGGTCGTCGGCGGGATCGGCTCGATCCCGGGGGCGATGCTCGGCGGCATGTTGATCGGGATCGCCGAGTCGATGATCACCGGCTACATCTCCTCGACGTACACGAACCTGATCGTGTTCGGGATCCTGATCGTGGTGATGGTGCTGCGGCCGAGCGGCCTGCTCGGCCGCGCGCCGCTGCAGAAGGTCTGAGGTCGCGGCGTCGATGAGCACCGAGCCCAGGACGCCGGACACCGTTGCTCCCCAGGACCCGGGGATCGGCGTCGACGAGTGGGTAGCTCGCTCGGCGGGGCGTCGCGAGCACGCGCCGGGCTGGCGCGGCGAGGTGCAGCGCCAATTCGAGCGCGTCGGATGGTGGCCGAAGCTGGCGGTTGCCGGACTCGCCGGCGCGGCGGTGCCGCTGCTGACCGTCAACGACTTCCAGCTGCAGGTGGGAATCAACGCGCTGCTGCTGGCGCTGCTCGCCGTCGGCCTGAACGTATCTGTCGGCTGGGCGGGCCTGCTCGATCTGGGCTACATCGCGTTCTATGGCTTCGGTGCGTACGGGTATGCGCTGCTGTCCTCAAACCAGCTCAGCACCGCGGGCATCCACTTGCCGACACTGGTTTCGGTCCCGATCGTGATGATCGCGGCGGCCGTGCTGGGCCTGTTGGTCGGCTTGCCGTCGCGGCGCCTGATCGGCGACTACCTGGCGATCGTGACGCTGTTCTTCGGCGAGGCATTCGTCGAGTTCACCAACAACGTCGCGCCGACGAAGCTGGGCGGGCCAAACGGAATCGTCTCGGTCGACCCGTACAAGCTGCTCGGGCACCCGATCCTCACCAACAAGGGGTACTTCTACGTCCTGTTGGTCTTGATCGTCGCGACCGTCGCGGTGCTCCACCTGCTTGATACGTCGCGCCTCGGCCGCGCCTGGCGCGCGGTGCGTGAGGACCCGCTGGCCGCGCAGCTGATGACGGTCCCCGTCAATCGGGTCAAGCTGATGGCGTTCAGCTTCGGCGCAGTCGTCGCCGCCATGGCCGGGACCGTGTTTGCCGCCCAGCAGATCAGCGTGTTCCCGACCGACTTCGACACGCCGTTCCTGATCCTGATCTACGCGGGCCTGATCCTCGGCGGCGCCGGCAGCCTCGCTGGTGCGGTGCTCGGCGGAATCATTCTCTCGGTAACGCTGGAAGGGTTCCTCCGCAGTCCCACTCAGGCGGGCTACATCTTCTACGGCGTGATCCTGGCAACGCTGATCGTCAAGGTCCGTCCCTGGCAGCGTCTGGCGGCGGTGCTGGGCGGGACGGTCGCGTTCGGCCTCGTCGCGCACGCGATCGTGAAGGCGATCAGCGCATCCGCGGTCGCTGGCGGCCCGCAGTCGAGCGGCTGGATCTCCAACCTGCTCCACGACTGGGTGATCGTCCCAGCAAACCCGACTCGCGCCGGCAACATCGGATACGTGGTCCTCCTCTGCCTGGTGATCGCGCTCATCCAGGTCAAGGGCCGCTGGCGGACGATCCTGATGGTGCCGACGCTGTACCTCGCCGCGTGCGTCTGGGAGGGGGTGCTGGTCGCCCAGCCGTCTGTCACCCGCCAGCTGCTGCTCGGCGCGATCCTGATCGTGATGATGAACGCCCGCCCGCAGGGACTGTTCGGCTCGCGCCGTGTGGAGGTGGTCTGACCAATGGCGTTGCTGGAGCTCGACAAGGTGTCGCTGTCGTTCGGCGGCCTGAAGGCCCTCAGCGAGCTCGACCTGCACGTCGCCGAGGGCGAGGTGGTCAGCGTGATCGGCCCCAACGGCGCCGGCAAGACCACGGTCTTCAACGTCATCACGGGCATCTACAAACCGAGCGAGGGCGACGTCCGCCTCGGCGGCCACAGCATCGTCGGCCATTCGCCCAACAAGATCACCCGCCGGGGAATCGCGCGGACGTTCCAGAGCCTGCGGCTGTTTCTCAACATGTCGGTCAAGGAGAACGTGATGGCGGCAACCTACGGCAACACCAGGGCGACCCCGGCCGAGTCGATCCTGCGCCTCCCCCGCGCCCGCCGGGAGGAGCGCGAGGTCCGCAGGCTCGCCGAGGACACGCTCTCGTTCTTCGGTCAGCGCCTGGCCGGCTATCGCTGGGACCAGCCCGCCTACAGCCTCTCCTACGCCAACCGGCGCCGGCTGGAGATCGCCCGCGCGCTCGCCACCAAGCCGCGGCTGCTGCTGCTCGACGAGCCAGCCGCCGGCATGAACCCCAACGAGACCCGCGAGGTGACCGAGCTGATCGGCCGCCTGCGCGACGAGCGCGGCGTGGGGATCCTGGTGATCGAGCACGACATGCACGTGGTCGCGGGCTGCTCGGACCGGGTGGTGGCCCTCGACCACGGCGTCAAGATCGCCGAGGGCGGCTTCGACGAGGTCGCAAACCATCCGGCCGTGGTCGAGGCCTACCTCGGCCGCGACCCCGAGGCGCTGGCCGAGGCCTGATGCAGCCGGACCTGCTCAGCCTCGACGCGGTCACCACCTACTACGCCCAGATGCGGATCCTCGAGGGGATCTCGCTGAAGGTCGGCGCCGGCGAGCTCGTCTGCCTGCTGGGCGGCAACGCGTCGGGCAAGTCGACGACGCTGAAGACGATCCTCGGTCTGGTGCGCCCGCGCTCGGGCAAGGTCCTGCTCGAGGGCGAGGACATCTCCCGCTGGCCGGTGCCCCAGCGGATCGCCAACGGGGTCGCGATCGTTCCGGAGAACCGCCGCCTGTTCGGGCAGATGACCGTCCGCGAGAACCTCGAGCTCGGAGCGGTGCTGCGCGATCGCAGCGAGTCGCTCGACGAGGAGTTCGAGCGCGTCCACACGCTTTTTCCGCGCCTGTACGAGCGCCGCGACCAGCTCGCCGGCACGCTCTCGGGCGGCGAGCAACAGATGGTGGCGATGGGCCGCGCGCTGATGTCAAAGCCCCGCCTGCTGCTGATGGACGAGCCTTCGATGGGCCTCTCGCCGGCGCTCGTGCAGCAGAACTTCCGGATCATCAAGGAGGTCCACGAGTCCGGCGTCGCGGTGCTGATGGTCGAGCAGAACGCGGCCATGGCCCTCTCGATCGCCGACCGGGGCTATGTCCTGTCGACCGGCGCGATCGTGCTCGAGGGGCCCGCCTCAGAACTGCTCAAGAGCGAGGATCTGAGGCAGGCCTACCTCGGGCGGTGAGGGACGGGCCCGGGCGCTCTGGGGAACTCAGTCGCCGATGTACACCGGAGTGCCGACCTGCACGCGGTCGTAGAGGTCGATCACATCCGGGATCAGCATGCGCACGCAGCCGTGCGAGAAGGCGTGGCCGATCGACCCGGTCTCGTCGGTGCCGTGGATCCCGGCCCCGTTCCACAGCCCCATCCAGCGCGCCTTCAGCGGGTCCTGGGGTCCGGGCGGGATCACCTGGCCCGCGAGCGAGCCGGCCCAGGGGCTGTTGGGCACGTCCCAAGAAGGGTTGATCGTCTTGTTCTGGATGTGGTACAGGCCGGCGGGGGTCGACAGGCCCTGCATGCCGACCGCGATCGGATAGCTCCGCGTCAGCCGCAGGTGCTGATAGACGCGCAGCGTGAAGCGGCCCCGGTCGATGGTGATGGCCGCGGGGTAGCGGCGGGCGAGCTGCCCGGTGGTGACCTTGGGAGTGAGCACGGTCGTGGGGATCGCGATCTGGTGCGCGGCGGTGGGGTGCTCCAGCGCGTTCTGGAGCGCGTCCGTCAGCGCCGCGCCCTTTACCTCGAGCCCGGTCCTCGCGGGCACCTCCCCGATCGAGTCCGGCGAGAAGGAGATCGTGGCGTCGCGAGCCGGGTGATCGAGCGTCCGCTTCGCCCGGCTCACCAATCGGACCACCGCGGCGTGCGAGAAGGCCACCGGCGGCTCGAGACTGGCGTCGACGTGCCCCCCGGTCAGCGAGCGCCACGCGCGAGCGAAGATCGTCCCGTCGCGGCTGCGCTGCAAGGCCTGATCGACCGCGGCGTCGATGTCCACCCTCAGGCCGGCGGACCGGGGCGAGAGCACGAAGCGATGGGCGCGGAAGCGCGCCACCACCGGGTGGACCAGCAGTGAGCGGTACCGGCGCGACAGCCGGGCGCGCGACTGGGCCGCGGTCAGGCCGCCGATGTCGACCCCGTCGACCCTGACGCCGTGGGCGATCACATCGCGGCGGCTGCGGTCGTAGGCGTAGAGCGCACCGGCGCCGACGAAAAACGCGCCAATCACGACGGCGGTGAAAATCAGCAGGCGATTCCTCATGCTTTCAAGGCCCCGTCTTGCGATCGCGCGGCGACCGCGAGCTCGAACAAGGCCTTGCCGCCCATCGCGGCGGAGATGTTGTTCGCGGTCCGGGCCAGGTGATCGTGGAGCGCGAGCGCGGCGCCGCCGGGGTCGTGCGCGATGCAGGCGTCGAGGATCGCCCGGTGCTCGCGCCGGCGCTTGGCGAGCTGGCGGACGTGCGGGACCTCGAGGCAGTAGCGCTCGCTGGTCTCCCACACCGGCCGGATCAATCGCTGCAGCCAGGCCGAGTCGGCCGCTGCGTACAGCGCGAAGTGAAAGGCCTCGTGGCTGGCGGACGCCGCCGCGGACTTGTCGTCGGTCATCTGCTCGAGCGCCGCCAACCGCGCTCGTGCCAGCGCCTCGTGAGCGGCGTCGAAGCGTTCGGCGGCGCGGCGGATCGCGAGCATCTCGAGCGCCAGCCGCGCCTCGTACACCTCGGCCAGGTCGGTGGTCGACAGCTCCGTGACGCGCGCCCCGCGGTGGGGGATGTTCTCGACCAGACCCGCCGCGTCGAGCCGGCGCACCGCCTCGCGGATCGGCATCGGGCTCATCTCGAGCACGTCGGCGAGCTCCTCGATCGGGAGTCGCGCTCCCGGACGAAGCCGACCGGTGATGATCGCCCGGTGCAGCGTCTCAAACGCCTTCTCCGCGAGCGTGCGATGGCCCCGGTTCGAGCCTTCATCCGCGAGCACGGCAAGATGGGACTCCATCGTCGCCCCTAGTATCGGAATCGTTGATCAAAAGTCAAGAAGTGGCTGACGGCAACCGCCTCACCCGCGAAGCGGCCGCCGCGCTCGACGCCGCCGACCCGCTGCGCGACTACCGCCACCGGTTCGTCGTCGGCGAGGACGTCGTCTACCTCGACGGCAACTCGCTGGGTCGGCTCCCGCGCGCCACGCTGGAGCGGGTGCAGCGGACCATCGCGCAGGAGTGGGGCGACCGGCTGATCCGAGCCTGGAATGAGGGATGGCTGGCGCTGCCGATCCAGATCGGCGACCGTCTCGGTGCGGCCGCGCTGGGGGCCGGCCCCGGCCAGGTGGTCGTCGCCGACTCGACCACGGTCTGCTTCTACAAGCTCGCCTCGGCGGCGCTGGACCTGCGCCCCGGCCGCGACCAGATCGTCACCGACGTCGACAACTTCCCCACCGACCGCTACGCGCTGGAGGGACTGGCGCGCGCTCGCGGCCTGGAGCTGGTTTTTTTGCGCGGCGAACCTTGGAGCGGGCCGACGCCGGAGGCGGTGGCCGACCTTGTCTGCGGCCGCACCGCCCTCGTGACGTTCTCGCACACCTCCTACCGATCCGCGCACATCGCCGACCTCGCGGCGATCACCGCGATCGCCCACGACGCCGGGGCGCTGACCCTGTGGGATCTCAGTCACAGCGTCGGCTCGGTCCCGCTCGCGCTCGACTCAGACGGCGCCGACCTCGCCGTCGGCTGCACCTACAAGTACCTGAACGGCGGTCCCGGAGCCCCCGCTTTCATGTACGCGCGCGCGTATATACAGGGCGAGCTGCGCCAGCCGATCTGGGGCTGGCTCGGCCGCCGCGATCCGTTCGAGATGGAGCAGGGCTATGCGCCGGCGGACGGCGTCCAGGCGCTGCTGTCGGGGACGCCGCCGGTGCTCGGCCTGATCGCCGTCGACGAGGGCGTCAGGCTCGTCGCCGAGGCGGGGATCGAGCGGATCCGCGCCAAGGGAGTGGCGCTGACCGAGCTCGCGATCGAGCTGGCCGACGCGAGGCTCGCCGCCGCCGGCGTCCGCGTCGCCTCGCCCCGCGACCCGGGGCGGCGCGGAGCCCACGTGGCCCTTGCCCACCCCGACGCCGAGCGACTGTGCGCCGGGTTGATCGACCGCGGCGTGATTCCCGACTTCCGCCGCCCCGACGTGATCCGCTTCGGACTCTCGCCGCTGACGACCCGGTTCGTCGACGTGTGGGACGGGATCGAGGCGCTGCGGGAGCTGCTCTGACTACGGCGTATCCTCGATCGCCGCGTACGCCGCGACCTCGGGCGGCGCCGACGGCAGCAGGCCGTCGGGCACGAGCACCATCGCCGCTCCCTCGGGTGGCTGCAGGCTCGTCAACCTGTCCCAGCCGTTGACCACGGCGATCGCCACGTCGCCCTTCTCCAATCCGCCCAGCGCGCCGTCGCCCCCGCGATCGGCTCGGCTGGCTCGCTTGGCTCGCGCCGGGACCGTATCGAGTAGCTCCGCGGCGACGGCGCCCGCCGCGTCGTCCGGGGGGGCGGGACCGACGAACCTGATCGTCGACAGCGACTGGTCGACGGTGCCGCGGACGACCACCACCGGCGCCGGCACCACGAGCGCCATCGTCTCGGCCCAGCGCTCGTGGTGGTTGTTCTCCACCGCGATCACCAGCGACGCGTCGACGTCGTTGGCGGCCAGCACCGCGGCGCGCGCCATGTGGTCGGTCACCCGAATCGCCGCGTCGGTGTCGATGCTCAGCCGCCGGCACAGGCCGCTCAGGCGATCGAGATCGGCCTGGCGGGCATGATGTGGCGCGCCCGCGGCCTCCAACATCAAGACCTCGACGACACCGCCCCGGTGGTCGGCGAGCCTGCGGGCGATACGCAGCCCCAGCGGCGCCCCGTCGAGATGGGCGACGACCACCAGCACGTGCTCTCCGAGCGCGCGCCTTCGCAGCGGCGGGGGCGCCACCCGAGTCTTCTCGCGCTCGGCGGCCAGCGTCCCCACGATCACGCTGACCAGGATCACCACCAGCACCGCATTGACCACGGACTCACCGAACAGGCCGATCTGAAATCCGACGGTGGTGGCCGCCAGCGTCGCCGCCGCGCGCGGCGTCGTCAGCGCGAACACCAGCAGCGCCTTGTCTTTGTCGGCGCCGAACAGGGGCCGGGTCAGCTGGGCGGCGATGAACTTGCCCCCCAGCGCTGCGGCGATGAACAGCGCGGCGAGCCCCAGCGTCGCGCCCTTCACCATCACCGAGGGATTCAGCAGCAATCCCACCGAGACGAGGAACACCGGAACGAACAAGGCGGCGCCGAAGAAGTCGATCCGGTGCATCAGGGGACCCTCGTTGGGCACCAGCCGGTTCAGCGCCAGCCCCGCGAAGAAGGCCCCAATGATCCCGTCGATCCCGAACACCTCTCCGACCACCGCCGCCGACAGAAATCCCGCCACCGCGATCACGTAGCGCACCGGTCGCTCGCTGCCGAGGATCCAGAACGCCCGGCTCACCGCCCATGGCAGCACCAGGAAGCAGAACACGCCGAGCACGGTGGCACCGAGCAGGAGCTGGAGCAGGATCTCCGTGTCGCTACCGGTCCCCCTTTTGGTGCTCGAGACCACGGCCAGGGTCGTGAGCGTGAGCGTGTCGGTGAGGACGGTCCCGCCCAGCGCGCTGGCGATGACCGGGTCGCTGGACAGGCCGGCGCGGCGGATCAGCGGATACAGCACCAGCGTGTGCGAGGCCAGCAGCGCGCCCAGCAGGATCGACGCCGACAGCTCCCAGCCGAGCGCGACGCCGACCGCGAGGCCGAGGACCATCGGACAGGCGAACGTGAGCAGCCCGAACGCGACCGCGGAGCGGCGGTATTCGCGAAGCAGCGAGAGGTCCAACTCGACCCCCGCCACGAACATCAGGTACAGCAGGCCCACCGCCCCGAGATCGGGGATCGTGGTGCTGCCGGAGCTGATCAGTCCGAGGCCGTGCGGGCCGATCACGTAGCCGCCGAGCAGCAGGCCGACCAGACCCGGGATGCGCGCGCGCTGCATCAGCGGCGGCCCCACGATCACCACGAGGAAGAGGACGAGGAACTCCCAGGCGCCGCCGGTGGGAGCGGTCAGGGTGATCGACCCGAGGATCACGACTCGGTCGTCCTCAGCAGCGGCACGTCGTTGGTGGCGTCCGCGATCGAGATTCCCAGCCATTGCTGCGCCAGGCCGTCGATCGTCCCGTCGGCCTGCATCGCGCGGAGGGCCGAGCTGACGGCCTCGACGTTGCCCGATCCCTTTGGCAGGGCGGCGGCGATCGGCTCGGTGTTAGCGAGCCTGGCCGCGACCGCGAGGTGGGGATCGGCGTGGGCGATCGCCTCGGCCGCGGGAAGGTCGAACATCGCCACGTCCGCGCGACCGGAGCTGAGCGCGACGAGCTCGTCGTTGCGGTCCTCGATCAGCAGCGGCGCCCTGTCCGGCTGGATGACGTCGTCGACGATGCTCTCAAACGTGGTGTTCGCGCCGACCACGAACCGCAGCTTCTGGGCGGTGTGCACGTCGGGCACCGAGGTCCCGGTCCGCACCAGCAGCGCCGGCGGCGACTGGATGTAGGGAGTCGAGAAGTCCAGGACCCGGCGGCGCTGATCGGTCGGCGTGATCAGCGAAAGTGCGAGATCGGCGCCATCCAGGTCGCCGCCGACGATCTTCGAGAAGCTCTCGGTGCGCACGACCAGATGCTTCAGCCCGAAGCGGTGTGCCAGGTCCTTGGCCATCTCGTACTCCATGCCGCCGGTGGGGCGGTCGCCGACACCCAGCCAGAAACCCGCCGTCGGCAACGGCTGGGTCACCACCGTCAGCGTGTCCCGGTGGGCGGGCGTGAACGTCCCGGCGGCGCTGCTGAGCGCGCCGCAGCCGGCGAGCAACAACGCGCTCGCCAGGACGGCGCCCGCCGCCCGTAAGCGCGCTAGTACGGCGTCGGGATCCAGTTCAGGTCTTCGATCGGCGGACGTCGATAGCCCCGGTCAGACCTTCGCGGCGGTAGCTTGATGCTGGGCTGCTTGACGTCGTGGTAGGGGACGAGCGACAGCAGGTGCGCGATGCAGTTGAGACGGGCCCTGCGCTTGTTGTCGGCCGCCACCTCCCACCATGGAGAGTCGGAGGTCGAGGTCTTCTCGACCATGATGTCCTTGGCCTTGGAGTACTCCACCCAGCGGGTGCGTGCCTCGAGGTCCATCGGCGAGATCTTCCAGCGCCGGGCGGGGTCGTCGATGCGCGACTGAAAGCGCCGCTCCTGCTCCTCGTCTGAGACCGAGAACCAGTACTTGACGAGCTGGATCCCAGAGCGCTGGAGCATCCGCTCGAATTCCGGGACCGAACGGAGGAACTCCCAATACTCCGCGTCGGTGCAAAAGCCCATCACGCGCTCGACGCCGGCCCGGTTGTACCAGGAGCGATCGAACACCACCATCTCTCCGGCGGCCGGGAGCTGCTCGACGTAGCGCTGGAAGTACCATTGCGTTCGCTCTCGTTCGGTCGGCGCCGCGAGCGCCGCCACGCGGCAGGAGCGCGGGTTGAGCGGCTCCGTCAACCGCTTGATCGTGCCGCCCTTGCCGGCGGCGTCGCGGCCCTCGAAGATCACGACCAGCCTGTGCCCGTTGGCGCGGATCCAGTCGAGCATCCGCACGCACTCGAGCTGGAGCTTTGAGAGCTCCTTCTCGAACTCCTTGCGCTTCATCTTCGGCCCCGGAGCGGTGAAGCGCTTGACCAGGTCCTCGGTCGACTTATCGGCCATCGATGCGCCCCATTGGGGTGCATCGTACGACCTAGTCAGCGCTTGGGCAAGATCAGCAGCGCCGCACTTGCCGCCGGCAACCGCACCGGATACTCGTGGCGGGCGGCGCTCACGCTGGTGGTCTGCGGGACCCCCGCCATCAGGCCGGTGGTCGTCGCCGCGCCGAAGGTCTGCCCGCCGAGGGTCACCCCGGAGGTGGCATGGACGCTCGGAGCGAGCAGCCGCTCGAGCGACGCGACGCCGGCGGCTCCAGGCGCGCGTACGGCGACGGTGCGGGCGTGGCGGGTGTCGTCGTTGATCAGCAGCACCCGGGTGCGCCCGTCGCGGGCGCGGGTGGCCCAGGCTCTGAGCCGGCGGCCGGTCCCGGCGACTCTCTGCAGGCGCGACCCCGGCGGCGCCGCCTGCGCGAACAGCAGCAGCCCGTAGTACTGGGGGGCCACGTACGCGGTCCACGTGCCGTTGACGAGCTTGAACGTGAACAGCTCGTAGGTGGCGCCGCGGAAGGTATGGATGTTGACGCCGTCGACCCCGGCCCGGGCCATCCCGAACAGCGCATCAACGGTCCACAGCGCCGAGACGAACGCGTTGGAGACCCCGGGGGCGCCGCCGCAGGAGACCGTGTTCATCTCGTCGATCCGGATCGCGTCGCCGTGGCTGTGGGCGGCGGCCACGTAGGGGACGACGCTGTCGGCGAGGCCCGCAGACGCCGCGGGCGAGAGGATGTTCGCGACCGACGGGTACTCGGGAGAGGCGGCCGGCATCCCGCACTGCTGCAGCGGATAGCGGTGCAGGGTCACGATCCGCACGCGCGGTTGTGCTGCCACGAAACCGGCGGTGTCGCGCATCCAGTCGGGCGCGCCGATGGCGGGACCGGCCAGCGGCAGCTGCGGCAGCGCGCTGCCGATCTTCGAGAAGTCCTGGATATAGCTCGGATAGCTCCAGGCGCTCGAGCGGCCGGGGACCGGGTTACCCCTCGCGTCCTGATACCAGCCGAAGCTGTGGTAGAGCTCGGGCTCGTTGCCGAGCTCGAGCGCCGCGATGTGGCTGGGGCCGAGCGCGGGGACGAACGCGCTCGCCTCGGCAGCGGCCAGGCTCTGGTTGTCGGCCTCGAGGTCGATCCCGAGGATCACGCTGGCGTTGAGCGTCTGGGCGAGCGCGCTCGTCACCTGCAGCCACTGGGGCGAGAGGTCGACCCTGACCCCGGCCGGCCGCGGCAGCGCCGGCGTCGGCCACCAGGCCCAGTCGGTGCTGTCGCCGCCGATCCGCAGCTGTGGCCTCTGGCCGGGAGAGAGGTTGCGGATCAGCTGCAGGAACACGGGGTCGAGCGCCGCCGGGTCAGTGCCGGCGTAGGGGATGACCGTCGAATACTCGAGCGACAGGCCCACGAACCCGGGGGGAATCACCCTGGCATGCGCGGGGGCCTTGATCGAGAGGACGGTTGCCTGTGCGGGGAATGCGCCGGCCGCTCCCGCCTGGGCACCCGCGTCGGGATGGGCTGCCTGGGCCCGGGAACCCGCGCCGGGGCGGGCCGCCTGGGCGCGAGGGTCCCGGTCGGCAAGCAGCGCCGCCGTCACCGCGACCACGGCCACCGCGACCAGCACCACCGCCACCGCGGCCTGACGTGACCTGGCGCTCATTGCGCCCACACCCTACGGATGACGATCGCGGCGCACAATCAGATCCCCGAGACGGTGAGCAGCGCCGCGCTCGCCACGGGCAGCGTGAACGTGTACTTGCCATCGGTCGGCTTGACGGTTTCGCCGTCGGGGGTGCCGGCCAGAACGCCGGTGCGGGTCTCGGCGCCGAAGCTCTGGCCGCCCAGCGTGATCCCGGACGTCGCCCCGATCGCCGGCGCTCGCAGCAGCTCGATAGTCCCCGGGCCGGAGCCCGGCGCCGCGCGCACGGCGACCAGTCGCGACGCCCGCGTGTCCTTGTTGATCACCACGACGCGGGTCTTGCCGTCGCGCCCGCGTGTGGCCCAGGTCGAGAGCCCGGGTGCCGATCCGCCCGAGATCCGGATCAGCCTCGAGCCCGCCGGCGTCGCCTGGGCGAACATCAGCATCCCGTAGTAGTTCGGATGCACCGAGACCTGCCAGGCGCCGTTGACCTGGCTGACCGTGAACATCTCGTTGATCGAGCGCGGGGGCGTGTGGATGTTGACGCCGTCGACGCCGGCGCGCGCCAGCGCGAACAGCGAGTCCAGAGCCCACAGCGCCGACGCATAGGTGTCGCTGACGCCGCGCTCTCCCCCGCAGCTGACCGAGTTCATCTCGTCGATACGCAGCGGCAGGTGATGGCGGTGAGCGGCCGACACCTCCGGCGCGAGCGAGGCCGCCAGTCCCTCCGACGATGCGCTGGAGAGCAGCTGCGCGATCGTCACATCACTGGCGGCGGTGCAGTGCTTGAGCGGGTAGTCGTGGACGGTGGCCACCCCGATCCCGCGCTCATCGCCCAGGAACTGCCCGAGCTGTGCCATCCAGATCGGTGACCCGGTGCTGGGGCCGGCCAGCGGCACCGGCGGCAGCGACCTCGCGAATGCCGAGTAGTCGCGCACGAACGCCGGTAGGTCGTAACTGCGAGGGCGTCCCGGGACCTCGCGCCCGCTCGTGGTCCGGTACCAGCCGAAGCTTCCATACAACTCGGGCTCGTTGCCGACCTCGAACGCCTCGACCGCCGGACGGCCCAGACCGCTGAGCAGCGCTCGCGCCTCGGTGCCCGCCAGCCGCCGGCTGTCGGCCTCGAGATTGATGCCAAGAATCAGCCGGGCATTGGTCGCCTTGATCAGCGCGCTGGTGATCTGCATCCAGCGGCTTGTGAGGGTGTATCTGATCCCGAGCGGCGCCCGCACGTGCGGGATCGGCCACCACGTCCAGTCCGTGCTGTCGCCGCCGAGCCGCAGCACCGGACGCTGGCCCGGCGCGAGATTTGCCAGCAGCTTCGCGAACGCCGGGTTCTCCGCCCGCGGGTCCTCGCCGGCGAGCTTGGGGATCGCCCAGTACTCCGTCGAAAGCCCGACAAAGCCGGGCGGTATCGCCGGCCCGGATGCGCCGGCGTTGACCGTGAACACGATCGGGTCGCTCTTGCGCGAGCGGGAGCCTTGTGACGCCATCGCCCCTGCTGCGAACGCTGCCAATGCGAGCACGACGAGCAAGGATCGCCGGACAGACGATCTGAGCACGCCCCCACGATAACGACACGGCGGTCGACCGACGCCCGCATCCCGCCGGCCAGGGTTACGAAAACCGCGGTTGCGCTACGCCTGTCTCCCGCCGGCCAGGGTTACGAAAACCGCGGTTGCGCTACGCCTGTATCCCGCCCCCGTCGATCACCAGCGCCTGGCCGTTGATCGCCTCTGCCGCCGGCGAGGCCAGGAACACCACCGCGGCTGCGACCTCCTCGGGCTCGAGCAGGCGCCCGAGCCGCGACTGGCGGATCAACGCATCCTCGCTCTGTGCCGGGGTGCGGCCGGTCGCCTCCACGATCCGGGCTATCGCGCGCGCGGTCAGCTCGGTGCGGACGTACGTGGGGCAGACCGCGTTGACGCGCACGCCGGTGCCCGCGAGCTCGCTTGCGAGGGCCCGCGTCAATCCCACCGCGGCGTGCTTTGAGGCCGTGTACGCGCAGGTGTAGGGTGCCCCGATCCGCCCGGCGGTCGAGGCGACGGTGACGATCGAGCCACGCTGTCGCTCGCACATTCCGGGCACCACCGCCCGGATGCACAAGAACGGGCCGGTGACGTTGACGGCGAAATGGTGCCCCCACGAGGCCAGCGTGGTCCGCGCCAGCGGCGCGCTCTCGGCGACGCCGGCGTTGTTGACGAGCACGTCGACCGCGCCGAGCTCGTCGAAGGTGCGCGCGACCGTATCCTCGTCGGTCACGTCGCAGACCGCGGTCCGGACCTGCAGGCGCGCCAGCGCCTCGCGGTCGCGTCCCAGCGCCACGACCTCGTCACCCAGGGCCCCGAAGCGCTCGACGACCGCGCGGCCGATGCCCTTGGCGCCGCCGGTGACCACGACCCTGCGGCTCATGCGGTGATCACGACCTGCGGCTCATGCGGTGATCACGGGCGCGAGCCGCTCCATCTGCGCAAGCCGTTCGGGATAGCGTCCGACCAGGAACTGCAGCGCGACGTGCTGCACCCCGATCTCCTCAAAGCGCGCGAGCGCGTCGGCGACCTGCTCGGGGCTGCCGCGAAGGCGATCGGGCTCCTGGTCCACCGGTTCGCCGGTGACCTCGACCGAGAGACAGCAGTTCAGGGCGAGCTCGTCGGGGTCGCGGCCGGCACCCTCCGCGGCGCGGCGCACGGTCGCGAAACGGGCCGCCAGCTCCTCCGGCGTGACCCTCGCGAAGTACGGAAACCAGGCGTCGCCGTGAACGCCTGCGCGCCGCTGGGCGCCCCGGCTCTCGCCGCCGCACCAGATCGGGATCGGCTTGTCGTAGGCCTTGGGGTAGAAGGCGATGTCGTCGTAGGAATAGTGCTCGCCGGCAAACGAGCAGTGCTCGGCGCCGAACAGGTTGCGCGCGACGCGCAGCTGCTCCTCGGCGACCTTGGCGCGTTGCGGGAAGATCTGCGAGCGCCCCAGCGCCGCGAACTCCTCCTCCATCCAGCCGATTCCGACGCCAAGGATGAAGCGGCCCTCCGACAGCCAGTCGATCGTCGAGGCGACCTTGGCCCAGTGGACCGGGTCGCGGTACGTGGTCACGAGCACGCTGATCCCGAGCCTGATCCGCTCGGTGGCGCCGGCAAGGAACGCCAGCGCGGTCATCGCCTCCAGAAACGGCTTCTCGGGCGGCACGATGAACGACCCTGACCAGCTGTAGGCGTACTCCGTCTCGATCTGCCACGGGATCACGATCCGGTCGGCGGCCCACGCCGTGCTGAATCCGAGGCGCTCGGCGGTCTCGGCGGCGTGGCGCAGGCCCGCGCGCGTACAGGCGGCGCCTGAGACGGGGAGGAACACGCCGTAGTCCATCGTTAACGCCTCACCCTTCTAGTGTGTCACTCTTTCGTGCCTGCGCCTGGCGAGACAGCGCCCGCGCGATGATCTCGCGCTGGATCTCGGACGCGCCCTCGTCCTGGATCTCGGACGTGCCCTCGTAGATCCGCGGCGCACGAACCTCGCGGTAGAGGTGCTCGAGCGGGTGGCCCTGCTCGAGCGCGCGGGCGCGTGGATCTGGATGGCGTCGACGGCCTCGTGGGCGGTCTCGGTCGGTGTCGGCTCACGCGCCGTCGACTCGGCACGGCAAGCTCCTTCAACCGCGAGGCGCAGCCGAGTCGAGCGTGATCGGCTTCTGCAGCGGCCCCAGTGCCGCAGAAGGGCGTACGCACGGGCTGAGGCTCGGCAGGTGGCGAGGCCGCGGCCGGCTGCAGGTTGTGATCGCAGGTCCCGGTTCGCTCGCATCGCGGGTCCCGTCCGCTTCGCTTCGCGTCAAGCGGCACGCATCGTCGAACCGGACGGGGTGGCCTTCTGGCCACCCCGTCCGACGTGCCCCCTTACATTCCCCCTGGGACGGCACCGTACCTGGGGCTAGTTTGCCCGGCGCATGTGGGGAGCACCGGGGAGCCGGACGAGAACCGGATGAGGGTTTTTCTCCTCATTCCTCGGCCGGGGTGGCGTCGAGGCAGGCTTTCCAGATTTCCGCTCGGACGCAGGTGGAAGGGGCGAACTTGGTGGGACCGAAAATAGGGCGGTTTTACCCAATGACTCCTCTCGGCGTAGGCGCTCTGCGGCGGCGACGGCGTCGCGGCGTGTGTGCACGCCGAGCTTGCGCAGCACGCTCTTGACGTGGCTGTATACGGTGGTGGGCGAGAGCACGAGGCACTCGGCGATGCGCTGGGTCGAGGCGTCCTCGGCGAGCAGTTCGACGATCTCCCATTCGCGGGTGGTCAGACGGCTGTGCAACGGCCGCCATCCGGCGTCGGGAACCTCGCGCAAGAGCTCCAGCAGGGGCATGATCAGCCGCTGCGGGACGATCGCCTCGCCGTCCGCCGCCCGCACCACTAGGCGTGCGAACCAGTCCGGGTCGACATCCTTGCCGATGTGCCCGACAGCGCCCGCGCGTAGAGCCGCGAGCGCCGCCCGCTCATCGTCGGCCGAGACCGTCAGGACCCTGGTCTCGGGCAACACCAGCAACACCTTGCCGATCAACTCGAGGCCGCCGTCAGGCGGCAGCCCCGTGTCGACGATCAGCACGGTCGGGCAGTAGTAGCGCGCGAGCTCGAGCGCCTCGCGAGAGTCCCCGGCCGTGAGGACCATCGCGACTCTGTCGACCTCGTGGAGCGCAGTGCACATCATGTGCCGTGCGAGGCCGTCGTGATCGGCGATCAGCACCCGCAGGCGCCCATCGCGAGGGGCGAGAAGCTCCGCGTGCGCCGGTCCTTGAGAGCGAATTATCTGGCCGGTCATGATCATCACCTCCCTTCCCTGGCGGCGCTCACCGCCGAGGCACGGCGATCGTCTCGTCCGTTTCTGCCGAGGTCGGGCAGAGGCCCGCGAGCCAGTTCCGCCTCCTCCCGGCAGCCGCGCTCACCGGCTCGCCGGTCGGCAGCCATTGCCTTGGCCACCTCGCCCTGCTGTTCGAGCAGCGCAGCGAGGTTGAACCCGCCGCCGGCATCGCCGCGTTGCTCGGCCCGCCGATAGGCGTTCTCGGCCTCGGCGAGGTCGCCCTGCTCTTCGAGCAGCACACCGATGTTGCACGCGGCGGCGGCATGGCCAAGTTTGTCGGCTCGCCGGTAGGCAGCCATTGCGTTGGCCACGTCGCCCTGCTGTTCGAGCACCGCACCGAGATTGAACGTGCCGTTGGCATCGCCGCGTTGCTCGGCCCGCCGATAGGCGTTCTCGGCCTCGGCGAGGTCGCCCTGCTCTTCGAGCAGCACACCGATGTTGCACGCGGCGGCGGCATGGCCAAGTTTGTCGGCTCGCCGGTAGGCAGCCATTGCGTTGGCCACGTCGCCCTGCTGTTCGAGCACCGCACCGAGATTGAACGTGCCGTTGGCATCGCCGCGTTGCTCGGCCCGCCGATAGGCGTTCTCGGCCTCGGCGAGGTCGCCCTGCTCTTCGAGCAGCACACCGATGTTGCACGCGGCGGCGGCATGGCCAAGTTTGTCGGCTCGCCGGTAGGCAGCCATTGCGTTGGCCACGTCGCCCTGCTGTTCGAGCAGCGCACCGAGATTGAACGCGCCGTTGGCATCGCCGCGTTGCTCGGCCCGCGGATGTGCGTTCTCGGCACTGACCAGGTGCCCAACCCCTTCGTTCACGGTAGCGGCAGGGATTGTCCTCTCGCCATCGCCCTCGGGCGCTGCGGGGTCACCGCACTCCCTGAGCGCTGGATCCGGGTCGGACGGCACGCTGATCGCGGCGCTGGGCGCGAACGCTCCGGGCTGCCCGTCACTAGGGGTGGGTCGTGAAGCGACCACGGGCTCGCTTCGGCCCCGACGCCGACGCCAGGCCACGATCGCCACGGACTCCAGTACGAGAACCGCGAGCAGCACCAGCCAGGCGATCGACGACGAGCTACCTGGGTGCCCTGCGCGGTGTGTGTTTGACGGGAACCGAGCAGGCGACTGGCGTTGCGGGTGGCTTGGCCGCAAGCGCACCGGATGTGACTGGCGGTGCTGGCGCGGACTGCTCCCGGCCGTTAGGTGCTCGAGCGTCTGTGGGCCGGCGATTCCGTCGACTTGCAGGCTGTTAGCGGCCTGAAAGCGCATCACCGCCCGTGTGGTGAGCGAGCCATAGCGCCCGTCGATCGGACCGGGCGCATACCCCGCCCGGGCCAGCCGACGCTGCAGCACGCGGACCTTTTCGGAGTCGTCCTGATGCCCGGAACCCGGGTAGAGCACAGGCGTGCGGGAGGCAAGCGCTGCGAGCGTGCGCGGACCGACGATTCCGTCGACCCACAAACCGTAAGCGGCTTGAAAGCGCGTGACCGCCTGTTCCGTGCGCGGGCCGTAGCGCCCGTCGAGCGGTCCCGGCGTGTATCCCGCACCGGCCAGTCGACGCTGCAATGTCCGCACTAGCGCTGAACCGTCAGGACCGTGCTCGCCGCTGCCGGGCGCCAGCAACTGTGCGCCGGCAATACGCCCACCGGACGAGGTCCCTCCGGGTTGCGAGAGCCTGACCCGCGACGTGCGCCCCGCCAACCCGGTAGCACCTTGCGCCCGGTGTGAGCGCTGCTGGACCAGCGTCGCCCGAGCTTGGGCGCGCGCGCTGGCGTCGTTCCGTCCCAGTGCAGCGGCCGGGAGCACGAGCAGACCGACCGTTGTCAACCAAAAAAGTCGTCTCGGGGAAATTGTTGTGCCGAGCGCGTGCTCGTAGACGAAGCGTCTCCGAGCCCCGAACCGGCCTCGCCTATCAGCGTCGCCCGCGACGGCACTAACAAGCTCGTATCCCTTCGTCGACGCCCACAAAGAGCGTGACATGAATTTTCTCCTATCGCTTACTAAGGATCAGATGCACGCCTGGCCACAAGCAGGCGTGCGACAGCCTGGGACCGACCTCGGCGCTAGCCGGGTCGATCAAGCAATAGGACGAACGGGGATGGGACGTCCAACTCTTTAATCAGAGGCAACCGGAAGCTCAGCCGGGGCAGCCCCAAAACGATCAGCCCCAACAACTCCGCGGCACCGAAGAAGAAGGCGCCCGAACCTCCACTCGCGGCGCTTCCACCCGACCCCGACATCGCCGTCGCAGAGGTCGGCGCCGTCTGACCATCTGTCGCGGCCGTGGGCGATCGACGCTTCTCGAGCCCAAAGGCGTGATCGCTCGGCGAACGGCCACCAGTCAGCTCGACAATGCCCAGCGACTGCGCCTGCCCCCCGCCCCAGCTCGACAACTGGGTCGCCAATGAGGGAACGATTAGCGAAATCATGCTGGCGGCCACCTGGGCGATCGACGCGAGCGACCGGGCGATCGGCGTCAGTAAAGAAGTGGTCGTCGGCGAAGAAGTGGTCGTCGGCGAAGAAGTGGTCGTGAGCGAAGAACTGGTCGTCGGCGAAGAAGTGGTCGTGAGCGAAGAACTGGTCGTCAGCGAAGAGCTGGGCGTCAGCGAAGTGGCCGGCGCCTGGGCAAGCGCGTTCATCGTCGAAGACGACCCAGAACCAGTTGTCGACGATGCGCCCGTATTCGCGGCCGAGATCGAGCCCGTACCGCTGGTCGAGGTCGAGCCCGTACCGCTGGTCGAGGTCGACGCGCCGGGGGTATCGGTCGGCGGGGTCGACCCACCCGTACCCGTGATCGAGGTCGAGCCGCCGACCGTGTCCGTCGGCGACGGCGAGGCACTCGTACCGCTGGTCGAGGTCGACTTGCCGGTGCTATCAGTCGGCGAGGTCGAGGCACCCGTACCCGTGGTCGGGGTCGACCCGCCGGCGGTGTCGGTCGGCGACGGCGAGGCACTCGTACCGCTGGTGGAGGTCGAGCCGCCGGTGGTGTCGGTCGGCGGGGGCGAGGCACCCGTACCCGTGGTGGAGGTCGAGCCGCCGGTGGTGTCGGTGGGCGGGGTCGAGGCACCCGTACCCGTGGTCGGGGTCGAGCCGCCGGTCGTGTCGGTGGGCGGGGTCGAGGCACCCGTACCCGTGGTCGGGGTCGACCCGCCGGTCGTGTCGGTGGGCGGGGTGGAGCCGCCGGTGGTGTCGGTGGGCGGGGGCGAGGCACCCGTACCCGTGGTGGAGGTGGAGCCGCCGGTGGTGTCGGTGGGCGGGGTCGAGGCACCCGTACCCGTGGTCGGGGTGGAGCCGCCGGTGGTGTCGGTGGGCGGGGTCGAGGCACCCGTACCCGTGGTCGGGGTCGACCCGCCGGTCGTGTCGGTGGGCGGGGTGGAGCCGCCGGTGGTGTCGGTGGGCGGGGGCGAGGCACCCGTACCCGTGGTCGGGGTGGAGCCGCCGGTGGTGTCGGTGGTCGGGGTCGAGGCACCCGTACCCGTGGTCGGGGTGGAGCCGCCGGTGGTGTCGGTGGGCGGGGTCGAGGCACCCGTACCCGTGGTCGAGGTCGAGCCGCCGGACGTGTCGGTCGGGGTGGAGCCGCCGCTCGTGTCCGTGGTGGGGGTCGACCCGCCGGTCGTGTCCGTGGTTGGGGTCGACCCGCCGGACGTGTCCGTGGTTGGGGTCGAGCCGCCGGTCGTGTCGGTGGGCGGGGGCGACCCACCCGTACCCGTGGTCGAGGTGGAGCCGCCGGTCGTGTCCGTGGTCGAGGTCGACCCACCCGTACCAGCGGTCGGGGTCGAGCCGCCGGACGTATCGGTGGTCGGGGTCGAGCCGCCGGTGGTGTCCGTGGTTGGGGTCGACCCGCCGGTCGTGTCCGTGGTCGAGGTCGACCCACCGGACGTGTCGGTGGGCGGGGTCGACCCACCGGACGTGTCGGTGGGCGGGGTCGAGCCGCCGGTGGTGTCGGTCGGGGTGGAGCCGCCGGTCGTGTCCGTGGTCGAGGTCGACCCACCCGTACTAGCGGTCGGGGTCGAGCCGCCGGACGTATCGGTGGTCGGGGTCGAGCCGCCGGTGGTGTCCGTGGTTGGGGTCGACCCGCCGGTCGTGTCCGTGGTCGAGGTCGACCCACCGGACGTGTCGGTGGGCGGGGTCGACCCACCGGACGTGTCGGTGGGCGGGGTCGAGCCGCCGGACGTGTCGGTGGGCGGGGTGGAGCCGCCGGACGTGTCGGTGGGCGGGGTGGAGCCGCCGGACGTGTCCGTGGTTGGGGTCGACCCGCCGGTCGTGTCCGTGGTGGGGGTCGAGCCGCCGGACGTGTCGGTCGGGGTGGAGCCGCCGGTCGTGTCCGTGGTCGAGGTCGACCCACCCGTACCAGTGGTCGGGGTGGAGCCGCCGGTCGTGTCGGTGGTGGGGGTGGAGCCGCCGGTCGTGTCCGTGGTGGGGGTCGACCCACCGGAGGTATCGGTGGGCGGGGTCGAGCCGCTGGTCGACGTCGACCCACCCGTACCGGTGGGCGGGGTCGAGCCGCCGGTCGTGTCGGTGGTTGGGGTCGAGCCGCCGGTCGTATCCGTCGACGTCGACCCACCCGTACCGGTGGGCGGGGTCGAGCCGCCGGACGTGTCGGTGGTCGAGGTCAGGCCGCCGGTCGTGTCGGTGGTGGGGGTGGAGCCGCCGGTCGTATCCGTGGTCGAGGTCGACCCGCCCGTACCGGTGGGCGACGTCGACCCGCCGGTCGTGTCGGTCGGCGAGGTCGACCCACCCGTACCCGTGGTCGGGGTCGACCCGCCGGTGGTATCGGTCGGCGACGTCGAGCCGCCGGACGTGTCGGTCGGCGGGGTGGAGCCGCCGGTGGTGTCGGTGGGCGGGGTCGACCCACCGGACGTGCCGGTCGGCGAGGTCGAGCCGCCGGTCGTGTCGGTGGTCGGGGTGGAGCCGCCGGTCGTATCCGTGGTCGAGGTCGACCCGCCGGACGTGTCCGTCGGCGGGGTGGAGCCACTGGACGTGTCCGTGGTCGAGGTCGAGCCGCCGGTCGTGTCGGTCGGCGAGGTCGACCCGCCCGTACCGGTGGGCGACGTCGACCCGCCGGTCGTGTCGGTCGGCGAGGTCGACCCACCCGGACCCGTGGTCGGGGTCGAGCCGCCGGTGGTATCGGTCGGCGACGTCGAGCCGCCGGACGTGTCGGTGGGCGGGGTCGAGCCGCCGGACGTATCGGTGGGCGGGGTCGAGCCGCCGGACGTGTCGGTCGGCGAGGTCGAGCCGCCGGACGTATCCGTCGACGTCGACCCACCCGTACCGGTGGTCGAGGTCGAGCCGCCGGACGTACCAGTCGGCGACGTCGACCCACCCGTACCGGTGGTCGAGGTCGAGCCACCGGACGTACCAGTCGGCGACGTCGAAGCGCCGGACGTATCGGTCGGCGACGTCGAAGCGCCGGACGTATCGGTCGGCGACGTGGAACCGGACGTACCCGTCGGCGACGTCGAAGCGCCGGACGTATTGGTCGGCGACGTGGAACCGCCGGACGTACCCGTCGGCGACGTCGAAGCGCCGGACGTATTGGTCGGCGACGTGGAACCGCCGGACGTATCGGTCGGCGACGTGGAACCGCTGGACGTACCCGTCGGCGACGTCGAGCCGCCCGTACCCGTGGTCGACGCCGAACCAGTAGCAGTCATCGACGTCGAGCCAGTACCAGTCGTCGACGTGGAGCTGGAACCGGTGGTCGAAGTCGACCCACTAGCGGTAGTCGCCGTGTCCGAGGCGGACTGGAGACCGTTGGCTAATGCCTCAGGAGCGCCAAATGAAGCTGAGCCCACAGCAAACGTGGTCACCACTATCGCGGCGACGGAAGCAAGCGAAGCCGTGAACCCCCGCATTGTCATCGCGTGTCCTAGAGCCCCCTTCAGAGCGCGTCGATCATACCAATCCTGACAAGGTGTCAAGGGCGCGACGTGGACATGTTCTCTGGCGCCGAGGACCTTGTGAACCAATGACGCCGGGGGTGCGGCCGCCATGCATCTCGTTGAGCAGCGACTGCAGTCGGCTAAAGATCAAGCCGCCGAGCCAGCCGACGAGGTGCTGGGCAGCCCATGCTTGTTCTCTGGGGATAATCGAGGACTGCAGCGCGCGGCGGCAACGCTCTCGTGACCTATGCCTCCTCCCAGCTGTGCCCGCATCCTGTCGATCAGGTGCACGGGCGCGACATCGGGTGACCGATGACTTAATCAGGGTGTGCTCGGCCGTGGTCACCGGCCCTGCCGCGTCGAAGCGGGCTGCGTCACCGGCGCCGACGCTGTCGACACGGGCCGAGCTGCCGGATCCGCAGCCTTCGACACTGGCGCGACAGCAGTCGCGACAGCAGTCGCGACGGGCTGAGTCACCGTAGCGGCGGCGTTTACGGCGGTCTGAAGACACCGGAGCCGACGCAGTGGCGACGGGCTGAGTTACTGGCGCCGCAGTCTTCGCCACCGCAGCTGACGCGCTGGTTGCCAAGCTGGCGCGGACGCGCTCAGCACCGGAACGGAGCCGAACCACTCGCGACCGGAGGCGCGGGCGAGCTCTGAGGCGTGGGTAATCGCGAGCCCGCGGGCATGAACCCGGAGAGCGATGCCGGCTCTGCGCGCTGCGAACTCAGAGGAGTCGAGGTGACCGCCCGTAAGGTGCAGAAGACCGGCGCGCCGGCGCGCGCGCGGGCGCCTCGCCGGCAATCGAGCCAGCGGGCGATCAGCGCTACGGTGTGCTCGTCGACGCCGACCGTGCGGCTCCTGCCGCCCTTGCCGTGGCATCCGCCGTGCGACGCACATATGCGGCCATTCCGGGTACGGCAAAGCTGAGTGTGTACCCATCGTCTCCTACATAATGACCGCGCCAGCCGGCGGCGCGGCCGGGCACCACTACGACGGCTAGCTCGGCCAGCCGACCACCGGCGCTTCGACATCCGCCCGCTCACCAACCTCGCCGACCGGCGCCCACCGGGACTGCGGAGGCTGCGGTCGCCGAGACGTCGCCGGCGGAGGTGGTTTCCGCCACGACGGGGGAACCGGCGCGCCGCGCCATGTCGGCGCCCCGCGCGACGTCGGGGGAACAGGCGCGCCAGCAGCCCATGCTCCGCAGCGCCGCACCAGCTCGCGATTGATGCGGAACGGTGGGCTTCGCTGCGCGACTGGTGCCAGGACCTCGGCCGCCAGCCGCCGAGTGTCCTCGTACAGCTCGCTCGTCACCGGTTCACGCCTGGATGACCGCGACGCCCATCAGCTCCACCTTCAGTGCCGGATCGAACAGCTCGGTCACGCCGAACAGCCCCATCGCCGGGTAGTGGCTGCCGAAATGGCTGCGCCAGACCCGCCCGAGTTCGGACAACGCGGCGCGGTAGGCGGGAACATCGCTCACGAACACCTGCACCGAGACCAGGTCGCCCACATCACCACCGGCCGCCCGAAGCGCCGCCACCAGGTTCCGCGCGGCGCCGTCGAACTGCTCCACAAGCGTCTCGCCGGAGCCGACCTGCCCGGCCAGATAGACCGTGTTGCCGGCGACGAGGGCATGAGAGAACCCGCTCGGCTTGGGCAGCTCGGGCGGGTTGACGATCCGGTTCATCAGCACCTCCGGTTGATTGGCCCACGCTTCATCGGCTCCTCCGCTCATCGGCCCCTCCAATCCGGTTCACGGCCTTCGTGCCAGGCGTTGTAGAACTCGGTGAAGTCCTCGCTCTTCATCAGCAGCGCCTGGGTCAGCGCCTCGACCTCGATCGAGCTGCCGAGGTCGGAGTCGAGCTCGCGCGTGAGCGCCACCTTGGTCGCGGAGTAGGCCAGCGCCGGCCCGTCCGCGAGCCGCCGCGCCAGTGCGGCGGCCCTGTCGCCCAGCTCCTCGTCGGCCACCACCTCATTCGCCAGCCCGATCTCGTGGGCCCGCTCGGCGCCGATCCTCTCTCCCAGCATCAGCAGCTCGGTCGCGCGGCCCAGTCCGACGATCCGCGGAAGTAGATAGGCCGAGCCCATGTCGGCCCCTGATAGTCCCACGCGCGTGAATAGGAAGGCGAACGACGCCGAGCGCGCGAGCAGGCGGAAGTCGGCGGCCAAGGCGATCACCGATCCGGCGCCGGCGGCGACGCCGTTGACGGCGGCGATCACCGGCATTGGCAGCTCGCGCAAGCCCTTGACGACGGCGCCGGTCATCCGCGTGAACTCGCGCAGGTCGGCCGCCTCGCGCTTGACCAGCTCGCCGATGATCTCCTCGACGTCCCCGCCCGAGCAGAAGCCGCGCCCGCGCCCGGTGATCACCAGCACTCGCGCGTCGCCGCGATGGGGGAGCTGGGCGAGCAGATCCCGCATGTCCGCGTAGGCCTCGAACG
The DNA here is from genome assembly GCA_963723675.1 of uncultured Solirubrobacterales bacterium. Classification (GTDB taxonomy): domain Bacteria; phylum Actinomycetota; class Thermoleophilia; order Solirubrobacterales; family Solirubrobacteraceae; genus Palsa-465. Next base: position 225,957 of record CAVRRW010000011.1, read on the forward strand.
TGAGAGCATTGAGCCTGTCGGGCCTGTTCAGGGCGATGGTCGCGACGCCGTCGGTGACATCGAAATCGAACTGCCGGATCATCCCGCGGCGACGATACTCGACATATAACCCTGGAGCAATGTTAGGTATTATCGGCACGGAGGAGACTTGGTCGGCGACAGCCCCTACTGGAATCCCAAGACCGAGACACTCGGGCGCGAACAGCTAGAGGCGCTGCAGCTCGCAAAGCTGCGCCGGCAGTGCGACTGGGCGGCCGCGCGCAGCCCCTGGTACCGGCGGCGGTTCGCCGAGGAAGGCTTTTCGTCCGACCGGCTCCGGTCGCTGGCCGACATCCCCCGCATCCCCTGCCTGACCCGCGACGAGTGGATGGCCTCACAGGAGGAGCGCCCGCCCTACGGCGAGATTCCGGCGATCGGCGGCGACGGCGCGATCCGCGTGCACACCACGTCCGGGACAACCGGGCAAGGGCCGCTGCGCGCCCTGGACTCCCGCAAGGACTGGTCGTGGATCGCCGAGATGTGGTGCTACGCGCTGTGGGGCTGCGGCGTGCGGCCGGCCGACACCGCCTACATCGCGTTCGGATACGGGTCGTTCATCGGCTTCTGGGGATTGCACTACGCGATGGAGAAGATCGGCGTTCTGAATGTCCCCGGCGGCGCCCAGCCGACCGATGTGCGGGTCAAGCAGATCCGCGATTTCGGCGCGACCGTGGTCGCCTCGACCCCGACCTACGCACTGCGGCTGGCCCAGGAAGCGCAGCTTCAGGAACTCGACCTGCGCGAGTCCGGCGTGCAGCGCCTGATCCTTTCCGGAGAGCCGGCGGGCTCCATCCCCCAGACCAAGGCGCTGATCGAGGAGCAATGGGGCGCGAAGGCGTTCGATACCGCGGGGATGACTGAGATCGGCACGATCATGGTGTTCGAGTGCTCCCACCAGCCTGGCGGCACGCACATCATCGAGGACAACATGATCGAGGAGGTGATCGACCCCGACACGCTCGAGCCGGTCGGCTACGGGGCGCGTGGGGAGCGGGTGGTGACGTCGTTCGGGCGCGGCGCGATCCCGCTGATTCGCTACCGCACCGGCGATCTCGTCTGCAAGGTGCCGGCGTCCCGGTGTGCCTGCGGTCGCGGCTTTGACATCTACGAGGGGGGGATTCTCGGCCGCGTCGACGACATGAAGATCGTCCGTGGGACCAACGTCTACCCGCGCGCGATCGAGGCGATCGTCCGCGAGTTCCCCGAAGTCGACGAGTTCCAGACGGTCATCACGCACGAGGGAATCCGCGACGAGATCACGCTGCGGGTCGAGATGAAGCCCGACTGGGCCGTGGACGGCTGGGAGGCGCTTTGCTCGGATCTGCACAAGCGCCTGGCCCACGCCCACGAGGCCCTGAACTTCCGGGTGCAGCGAGCCGGCACCGGCGAGCTGCCGCGCTTTGAGCTCAAGGCCAAGCGCACCATCGATCTCCGCGACTCGCCCGTGGGGGTGGGCTGATGGCGGATAGAGCTGATGGAGGTTCGGTGATGGCGGTCAACCTGATCGGGATGGGCTGATGGCGGTCGACCTGATGGGGATGGGCTGATGGCGGTCGACCTGCTGGGATCGGAGCTGACACCGGTGGAGGCCCGGCTGCTCGGCGTCTACGAGGAACTCAAGTCCTTGTGCGCAGAGGACATGCCGCCGAATGCACACGCCAACGTGCGCGCCGCGCTCGCGCTGATGCACAACGTTGTGGCCGGCCTCGCGCTGGAGTATGAGCACCTGAGCGACCTGGGCGTGTGACGCCAATGCGGGTCGCGGTGGTCGGCGGAGGGCCGGGCGGGCTTTACTTTTCGATCCTGATGCGCAAGGTCAGGCCGGACTGGGAGGTCACGGTCTTCGAGCGCAATGCCCCCACCGATGCGTTCGGGTTCGGGGTGGTGTTCTCAGACGAGACGCTGACCGTGTTCGAGCACGCCGACCCCGAGACGTACTGGTCGATCGCCGATCGCTTCGCGCGCTGGACGGACATCGACATCCACTACCACGGTGGCGTGACGCGCTCGGGCGGCCACGGATTCGCGGCGCTCGGTCGCCGCGAGCTGCTCGGAGTACTGCAGGAGCGCGCCCTCGAGCTGGGGGTCGAGATCCGCTTTGCAACCGAGGCGCCGGCGCTCTCGGAGCTCGGATGGGCGGACGTGATCGTCGGCGCCGACGGCGCCGCCAGCGCGGTCCGGACGGCGCTGGCGCGCGACTTCGTGCCCACGCTCGACCGCCGCCGTTGCCGCTACATGTGGCTGGGCACCGACCTGGTGTTCGACTCGTTCAAGTTCTTCATCGTCGAGGCTCCCGAGGGCGTCTATCAGGCGCACGCGTATCCCTACGACGACCGCATGAGCACGTTCATCGTCGAGACGCACGAGGAGGTGTGGCGGCGTGCCGGTCTCGACCGGCTGGCCCCCGGGCCGCTGCCGCCCGGAGCGAGCGACATCGCCAGCGTCGAGCGCTGCTCGGAGCTGTTCGCCGGCGCGTTGCAGGGACATGCGCTGCTGGACAACAACTCCAAGTGGATCAACTTCGTGACGGTCCGCAGCCGGCGCTGGTGCGTCGACAACGTGGTGCTGCTCGGCGACGCCGCGCACACCGCGCACTTCTCGATCGGGTCGGGCACGAAGCTCGCGATGGAGGACGCCGTCGCGCTGGCCTGGGCGTTCCGATGTTGTGGCGACGATGTGGCGATGGCCACGGCCGCATACGAGGCGGAGCGGCGCCCGATCGTCGAGAGCACTCAGCGGGCGGCGCAGGCGTCGCTGGAGTGGTTTGAAGGGATCAGCCGCTACGTCGGGCAGGAGCCGTTGCAGTTCGCCTTCAACCTGCTCACTCGCAGCCGCCGGGTCACTTATGACAACCTGCGGATGCGCGATCCCGAGTTCGTCGGGGATGTGCATCCCGACCCTCGTCCGCCGATGTTCACCCCGTTTCGGTTGCGCGGGCTGGAGCTTTCCAACCGGGTCGTGGTCTCGCCGATGGACATGTACTCCGCGGTCGACGGTACCCCCGGGGAGTTCCACTTCGTGCACCTGGGGGGTCGCGCACTCGGCGGCGCCGCGCTGGTGATGACCGAGATGATCTGTGTCTCGGACGTCGGGCGGATCACGCCTGGATGTGCCGGAATGTGGTGCGAAGAGCACGTCGCCGCGTGGAAGCGGATCGTGGACTTCGCGCACGCGCACGGCGGCTGCGCGCTCGGAGCCCAGATCGGGCATTCCGGGCGCAAGGGATCGACCAAGCTGATGTGGGAGGGGATGGACGAGCCGCTGGACGAGGGCAACTGGCCCGTGATCGGGCCGTCGGCGCTTGCCTACGGGCCGCGCAATCAGGTGCCGCGCGCGATGACCCGGGACGACATGGACGTGGTCGTGGCGGAGTTCGAGCGAGCCACACGGGGGGCGATCGCCGCGGGATTCGACCTGCTCGAGCTGCACTGTGCGCACGGGTACCTGCTGTCCTCGTTTCTGTCCCCGCTTTCGAATCTGCGCGACGACGATTACGGAGGGTCCCTGGCTCGGCGGGCACGCTTCCCGCTGGAGGTGTTCGACGCCTGCCGGGCGCTGTGGCCCGAGGACAACCCAATGAGCGTGCGGATCTCCGCGACGGACTGGGTCCCCGGCGGGTTCGATCCCGACGAGGCGGTCGCGCTTGCGCGGATGCTGCGGGATCACGGGTGCGACATGGTCGACGTGTCGTCCGGACAGGTATCCCCGCTCGAGAGGCCTGCGTTCGGCCGCAGCTTCCAGACGCCGTTCGCCGACCGGATCCGCAACGAGGTCGGGATCCCGACGATCGCGGTCGGCGCGATCTCCAGCTACGACGACGTCAACACGATCGTCCTCGCCGGGCGCGCCGACATGTGCGCGCTGGCCCGGCCGCACCTGTATGACCCGCACTGGACGCTGCACGCGGCGGCCGAGCAGGGATACGCCGGCGTGCGCTGGCCGGTGCAGTACCAGGCGGGGTCGCGCAGGCCGCCCAGCGGGCGCGGCGACGAGCTCCGCAAGGAGCTCCAGCGAACGTTCGAGGCCGTTTCCGTGCCGCTCGTGATCGAGCCGTGACGATGTACGGGAAGTCGCCATTTGCAGGGCAATCGCTTGTCGCGACAGCGCCAGTCGCAGGGCAATCGCTTGTCGCGACAACGTCTCGTCGATGACTGACGCGGTCGCAGCGGGTCCGCTGGCCACCGGCGAGCCGCTGCAGCCGCAAGACCTCCTGATCACGCTGCTCGGCACCTACGTACGGCCGTTCGGAAGCACCGTCTGGTCGGGTGGATTAGTGGTGCTGCTCGGGGAATTCGGGTTTTCTCACGGCGCCGCTCGGGTGGCGCTGACGCGGCTCGTGCGGCGCGGACTCGTCGAGCGGGTGCGGTCGGGGCGGCTGGTCCACTACCGGATCACGCCTCGCTGCGATCGGCTGCTGCTCGAGGGCGACGGGCGGATCTTCTCGCTGGGCGATCCCCACGACGACGGCACCAACTGGACGCTTGTCTGGCACCAGATTCCAGAGGATCGCAGGCTCGAGCGGGGCCGCCTGGCCCGCCGCCTGCGATTCCTCGGATTCGGCTCGGCGCAGGACAGCCTCTGGGTCTCTCCCCACGACCATGTGCAGGAGGTTTCCGAGCTGCTCGGAGAGCTCGAGGTCTCGGAGTTCGCGACGCTGTTTCGAGCTCCCGTGGCGGATGGGTCAGGCCTCCCGACGCTCGTCTCGAGGGCCTGGAACCTGAGCGGCCTGGTCGAGCGCTACCAGGAGTTCGCCGAAGAGTTCGGGGCCTATCTCGAAGAAGAGGGTGTGCGCCGGCTGCCCGACGCCGACGCGTTTGCGATCCGGACCCGGTGCGTGCATCTGTTCCGCGAATTTCCGGTGCTCGATCCCGAACTGCCGACCGCGCTGGCGCCGCCTGTGGCGCGCCCCAGAATGCGCGCTGTGCAGGTATTTCATGCGTTGTACGAGGGTCTGGCGGAGCCCGCTCAACGGCACTTCGAAGCGGTGACTTCGGCGCCCGGGGCGGGGCTGGCGGGGTCTGCGACCCGGCCGATCGTCGTCGAGTAAGCTCGGTTACGTCATAGCGCAGTTTCTAGGTCTGTTGAGGTTTGGATGCTTCCGGACGGGGGCAGTGAACGCTTTATGCAGGACCCACCTGCAGATAATTGGAGACTTTCGGGGGCGCGAATCGCCCGGTTATGCTGGGCTTCGGCCTTGGCTTTGGCCTGCTTGCTGCTCTGGACAAGCAGCTCGCTCGCTGCATCGACGGGGAGTCTCACCCAGACCGTGGCGGGGGCGACTGCCCCTGTAACCCAGGCCGCGGCGCCGGTCACCCAGGCCGCCGCGTCCGTGACCCAGGCCGCCGCGTCCGTGACCCAGGCCGCCGCGTCCGTGACCCAGGCCGCCGCGCCGGTCACTAGCACGGCGGCGCCGTCCACGAGCACAACGACGGCGCCGAGCACAACCAAGACGGCGCCGAGCACAACGACGACCGCGCCGAAGACGAGCACGACGGCAGCGCCGGTCACGACCACGGCAGCACCGAAGACGAGCACGACGGCAGCGCCGATCACGAGTACGGCAGCGCCGAAGATGAGCACGACGGCAGCGCCGGCCACAACTACGGCGGCGCCGAAGACGAGCACGACGACAGCGCCGGCCACGACCACGGCAGCGCCGGCCACAACCACGCCGGCGCCGAAGACGAGCACAACTGCGCCGGGTACGGGTACCACAACGCCGAAGACCAGCACTACGCCGGCGCCGAGCACCAGTACAAGCACCACGGCGCCGAGTACGAGCACGGCGGCCAGCACGAGCATGCCGGCGCCGAGCACGAGCACGACGGCGCTGAAGACGGGCACGACCGCGCCAGCGACGAGCGCGCCGGCGCCGAGCACGAGCACGGCGGCACCGAGTACGAGTACCACAACGCCGAAGACCAGCACTACGACGGCGCCGAGCACCAGCACAAGCACCACGGCGCCGAGTACGAGCACGACAGCGCCGAGCACCAGCGCGAGCACAACGGCGCCGAGCACGACGGCGCCGAAGACGAGCACGACTGCGCCAACGACGAGCACAGCAGCGCCGAGCACGAGCACGACGGCACCGAAGACGAGCGCGACGGCGCCGAAGACGAGCACGACCGCGCCAACGACGAGCATGGCAGCGCCGAGCACGAGCACGACGGCGCCGAAGACGAGCACGACGGCAGCGCCGACCACGACCACGGCGGCGCCGAAGACGAGCACAACGCCGCCGAGTACGAGTACCACAACGCCGAAGGCCAGCACTACGACGGCGCCGAGCACCAGCACAAGCACCACGGCGCCGAGTACGAGCACGACGGCGCCGAGCACCAGCACGAGCACCACGGCGCCGAGCACGACGGCGCCGAAGACGAGCACGACTGCGCCAACGACGAGCACAGCAGCGCCGAGCACGAGCACGACGGCGCCGAAGACGAGCACGACGGCGCCGAAGACGAGCACGACTGCGCCAACGACGAGCACGGCAGCGCCGAGTACGAGCACGACGGCGTCGAAGACGAGCACGACGGCGCCAACGTCGAGCACAGCCGCGCCGAGCACGAGCACACCGACGCCGAAGACGAGCACGATGGCGCCGAGTACGAGCACCACAGCACCGAGCACGACCACGACGGCGCCGAGCACGATCGCGCCAACGACGAGCACAGCCGCGCCGAGCACGAGCACAACGGTGTCGGCCACGAGCACGCCCATGGCGCCGCTGACGGGCGCGACGGCACTCCTGACAAGCGCGACTACGCCGAGCACGGGTACAACGACAGCGCGGAGCACAGGCACGCCAACATCGAGCACATCGGCGCCGAGCACGAGCACGACGGCGCCGAGCACGAGCACGACGGCGCCGAGCACGAGCACGACGGCGCCGAGCACGAGCGCGACGCCATCGAGCACGAGCGCGACGCCATCGAGCACGAGCACGACGGCGCCGAGCACGAGCACAACGGCGCCGAGCACGAGCACGACGGCGCCCAGCACGAGCACGACAGGGCCGCTGACGAGCACCGTGACGAATGCGACTGCTCCGGTGACCCAGGCCGCCGCGCCGGCGGCGAGCACCGTGACGAGCGCAACCGCTCCCGTGATCCACGCCGCCGCGCCGGCGGCGAGCACCGTGACGAGCGCAACCGCTCCCGTGATCCAGGCCGCCGCGCCGGCGGCGAGCACCGTGACGAGCGCAACTGCTCCGGTGACCCAGGCCGCGCCGGCGGCGAGCACCGTGACGAGCGCGACTGCTCCGGTGACCCAGGCGGTAACGCCGGCGGCGAGCACCGTGACGAGCGCGACTGCTCCGGTGACCCAGGCGGTAACGCCGGCGGCGAGCACCGTGACGAGCGCGACTGCTCCGGTGACCCAGGCGGTAACGCCGGCGGCGAGCATCGTGACGAGCGCGACTGCTCCAGTGACCCAGGCGGTAACGCCCGCGACGAGCACCGTGACGAGCGCGACCGGTCCGGTGACCCAGGCCGTCGCGCCGGCGGCGAGCACCGTGACAAACGCGACCGCTTCGGTGACCCAGGCCGTCGCGCCGGCGGCGAGCACCGTGACGAACGCGACCGCTCCCGTGACCCAGGCCGTCGCGCCGGCGGCGAGCACCGTGACAAACGCGACCGCTTCGGTGACCCAGGCCGTCGCGCCGGCGGCGAGCACCGTGACGAACGCTCTTGCTCCCGTGACCCAGGCCGCCGCGCCGGTCGCGAGCACCGTGACGAGCGCGACTGCTCCGGTGACCCAGGCGGTAACGCCGGCGGCGAGCACCGTGACGAACGCTCTTGCTCCCGTGACCCAGGCCGCCGCGCCGGCGGCGAGCACCGTGACGAACGCGACCGCTCCCGTGACCCAGGCCGTCGCGCCGGTCGCGAGCACCGTGACGAACGCGATTGCTCCCGTGACCCAGGCCGTCGCGCCGGTCGCGAGCACCGTAACGAACGCTGTTGCTCCCGTGACCCAGGCCGTCGCGCCGGTCGCGGGCACCGTCACAAACGCTGTTGCTCCCGTGACCAAGGCTGTGGCTCCGGTCGCGGGCACCGTCACGAACGCTGTTGCTCCCGTGACCCAGGCTGTGGCTCCGGTCGTCAGCACCGTCACGAACGCTGTTGCTCCCGTGACCAAGGCTGTGGCTCCGGTCGTCAGCACCGTCACGAACGCTGTTGCTCCCGTGACCAAGGCTGTGGCTCCGGTCGTCAGCACCGTCACGAACGCGGTTGCTCCCGTGACCCAGGCTGTGGCTCCGGTCGTCAGCACCGTCACGAACGCGGTCGCTCCCGTGACCCAGGCGGTCGCTCCGGTCGTCAGCACCGTGACGAACGCGGTCGCGCCGGTGACCCAGGCGGTCGCGCCGGTGCTCGGCACCGTCACGAACGCGACCGCTCCGGTGATCAGCGCGGTCGCGCCGGTGCTCAGCACCGTGACCAATGCGGTCGCGCCGGTGACTCAGGCCGTGGCGCCGGTGCTCAGCACCATGACGAGCGCGGTCGCGCCGGTGACCCAGGCCGTGGCGCCGGTGCTCAGCACCGTGACGAACGCGGTCGCGCCGGTGACTCAGGCCGTGGCGCCGGTGCTCAGCACCGTGACGAACGCTGTCGCACCGGTGATCAGCGCGGTCGCGCCGGTGCTCAGTACCGTGACGAACGCGGTCGCGCCGGTGACCCAGGCCGTCGCGCCGGTGCTCAGCACCGTGACGAACGCGGTCGCGCCGGTGACCCAGGCCGTCGCGCCGGTGCTCAGCAGCGCGACGAGCGCGGTCGCTCCGGTGATCAGCGCGGTCGCTCCGGTGATCAGCACGGTCACCAGCGCGGTCGCTCCGGTGATCAGCGCGGTCGCGCCGGTGCTCAGCACCGTCACCAACGCGGTCGCTCCCGTGACCCAGGCGATCGCGCCGGTCGTCCAGCCGGTCGCGAACATCGTCGCCCCGGTGACGGCGGTACTGGCGCCGGTCACCCAGCAGGTCGCTCAGGCGCTCGCTCCGGTCGTTCAGCCGGTCGCGAATGTCGTCGCTCCGGTGACGCAGGCCCTCGCTCCGGTCACCGGCGTTCTCGCTCCGGTCACCGGGGTCCTCGCGCCGGTCACCAGCGACGTGGCCCGGGTCCTTTCTCCCATCACCGCCCCAGTGATTGCGGTCGTCGCGCCGGTTGCCGGCGTTCTGGCGCCCGTCACGGGGACGCTGGCACCGATTTCGAACAGCGTCGCGCGCGTGCTCTCTCCCGTGAGCGGCGCGCTGAAGCCCGTCGTTGCTCCCGTCTCAGTTCTGAGCTCGGCGGCTTCGCCGGTCCAGCAGTCCGCCGCCGGATTGGTCGGCTCGCTGACTGCCGCGCCGGCGGTCTCGCCGCTTGGCTCGCTGCCCGGGCAGACGACGCCGACAGCGGCGCCGGTGCCCGCGTTGACCGGTTCCTCTGCGCCGACGTGCACCGCGCCCGCATCTCACCACGCCCCCTGCCACATTCACCTGAACCTGGGCTCGGCAATGCCCTCGTCGAGCCTGATCTCGCAGCTCCTGAGCGAGCTCGCTACAGGGACGTCGGGGTTGTCGACGTCCTCGATCTCGAGCGCGGCTGCCGCTTTGGGGCTGTCTCACGGCGGCTCCGGGCTTGATTGCGGATCCGGGTGTGGGTCCGGCGGCGCTTCTGACGGCCTGACGCCGGCGTCATCGCCGGGCCCGGGCCCGCAGGCCCCGCCCGCGCCGCCTCCTGGGGCGGGCGCAGCGGGTGGCGTCGGGTCCTCCGGTGGTCATTTCTTCTCTGTCTTTGGTGTGCACTTCGCGGCGACGGGGCTGTCGCTGCCGGGGCTGATGCGTCGCCGTGCCGAGACGGTTCTCGGTCGGCCGACGCCATTTTTGGCTCTTCTCGTCTCGCCTGACTAGTCACAGCGGCCTTCCAGGTCGTTGAGCCGCACGGGCCTGTGTGCCCATGCGGGTCCCTTGTACTGACTAGTCAGGAGTTCTAAATGACACGCTCATTCTGGGCGGCGGCGATAGCGGTTCTCGTTATGTCGCTGGTCCCGGGCGTAGCGATGGCGGCCCACAGCACAAGCTCAGGGTCGGCTCGCCTAAGCGCCCAGCACGAAACGAAGCACCCAGATGCAAGTCACGTAGTGGTATTGGAACCCGGCACCGGGCTGAGCCTGCCTGGTGGCGCGACCGACGTACGCTCGTTGCAGAGGCAACTGGTGAGGATGGGTTTCTCACCGGGCCCAGTCGATGGGCGCTACGGCCCGCTGACAATGCAAGCCGTGGCGACGTTCCAGCACGCCCACGGTCTGGCGGCCGACGGCATCGTCGGTCCGCAGACCAGCGAGGCGCTGGCTCGCGGCACGCTGGTGAGCGGCGCCGGATACCTCCAGGCCGGAGGTTCCCCGGTGGTCCGTTCCCTCCAGCGGCGTCTGTCGAGGGCCGGCTACTCGCCGGGCCAGGCGGATGGTCGCTATGGGCCGCTGACGGCGCAAGCGGTCAAGCGGTTCCAGCACGCGCATCATCTCGCCGCCGACGGCATCGCCAACGCGCCGACCCTGCGCGCGCTGGGGAGCCCGCAACAACCCAAGGCGACGAGCCCACGGCAGCCCAAGGCGTCGAGCCCAGGGCAGCCCAAGGCGTCGAGTCCGCAGCATCACGCGGCGCCGGCGCCGCGCGCGCACACGGCCCCACGGCCACATGGGCACGCCGCACCGACAACCCCCAACCCGCAGACGACTCCGGCCGCCCCGAAGCACCATACGGCTCCGGCACCGCGTGCCGCGCATGGGTCGTCGTGGCTGAAGTGGGTGATCCTGGCGGTGCTGATCGCGATCGCGATCGCGATCTTCGTCCTCGTCGGACCCGATCGCCGGCCGAAGCGGGCGACCGCCAAGCAGGCGAAGGCGGCATCCGAGGACGCGGCTGCGCCGACAAATGGAGCGGCGCCGTCGACAACCACAGCAGTGCCGTCGACAACCACAGAAGGTCCATCGACAACCACAGAAGGTCCATCGACAACCACAGCAGTGCCATCGACAACCACAGCAGTGCCGTCGACAACCACAGAAAGTCCATCGACAACCAGAGCAGTGCCATCGACAGCCGCAGCCGTGCCGGCGATAGCGGTAGCCGCGGCGATGGCGTCCATGGCGGCATTCAGAGCCGCCAGAAACGGGGCACCGGAGTCGGCACCGCGACCGACGCCGGCACCCGGATCCGCGGCGATGCTCGAGGAAGTGCCACGGATGCCCGAGAACGGATCCGGGTCAGAGCAGGCACCACCGCTGCCGGAGCAGACACCATCACCGACCGCTGATCCGCTGTCGGCGCTGGAGGAGTCGATGCCGGCGAGCGAGGGTGCCATCACCGCCTCGCCCGAGGTGCGTGCGGAGCGCGCCGAACGGGTCAAGGCCCTGCAGCGCCAGCTGACCTGGCTGGGGCTTGAACCAGGACCGATCGATGGGCGGTACGGGCCGGTCACGATGGAGGCGGTAAAGCGCTTCCAGCAGATCCGTGACCTGCCGGTCGACGGCGTTGCCGACACGATGACGCTGCGCGCGTTGCGGGCCGGCACGCCGGAACGTCCGTTCAGTGGCCGTCTGCAGCGTGTGAAGGAGCTGCAGCGGCAATTGACCGCGCTGGGATTTGATCCCGGACCGGTCGATGGGCGCTACGGCCTCGTCACGACCGAGGCGGTCAGGCGCTTCCAGGAGGCCAACGACCTCCCGGTCGACGGCGTGGCTGACCCGCGAACGCTCAACGCGTTGCGCAACAGCACGCCAGAGCGTGCACCGGGACGCCGTGCCGAGCGGGTCAAGGAGCTGCAACGCCAGCTCGAGTCGCTCGGACTCAGTCCCGGTCCGATCGACGGGCGCTATGGCCCCGTCACAACCGGGGCGGTCAAGCGCTTCCAGGAAGCGAACGACCTCCCCGTGCATGGCATCGCCGACCCGCTCACCCTCAACGCGCTGCACGCGCGCCTCAGGGGCCGGCCGTTCACCGGCCGGATCGAGCGGGTCAAGGAGCTACAACGCCAGCTGACCGCGCTCGGGCTCGAGCCTGGACCGGTCGACGGGCGTTACGGCCCCGTCACTACGGAAGCGGTCAAACGCTTCCAGCAGCGACACCGCCTGCCCATGGACGGGATCGCTGATCCGCACACCCTCAACGCACTACGAAAGGAGGTCGCACAGATCCCGCAACCGACCGAAGAGGCACAGCCTCAGAACGCGAGGACCGGCGAATCGAGGTAGCTGACGACTTCCGCCAGTAATCGTCGCTGCTAGCCGGTCCGCTCACGACCGCCGGTGCCACCGTGACCCGGGGAAATCCTCGGGTCACTGAGACCGGTCGTGGCGTCGTGCTTGGGTCCGCCGGTCGTGGCGTCGTGCTTGGGTCCGCCGGTCGTGGCGTCGTGCTTGGGTCCGCCGGTCGTGGCGTCGTGCTGCGTTTCGCAGCCGGCGCCGCGTCCGGCTAGCCCTCGGCCACGAACGCGCTAGCCCTTAGCCACGACGCTGCTAGCCCTTGGGCACGAACGCGAACACGCGGCTCGGACTGCCGGTGCCGCCGACGATCTTCAGCGGCGAGACCACGATCATCGCGCCGGTGATCGGCAGGCGCTCGAGGTTGGCAAGCTGGGTGAGCCCCAGCCGGCCGGCGCCGAGCAGGAAGTTGTGAAGCGGGAACGGCGGATCGAAGCCGCCTGCGGCGCCGGCGTCGATCCCCACGGTCTCCACCCCGAATCCGGAGATCCCGCGCTCGCCGGCCAGCCAGCGTGACGCCTCAACGTCGGGGCCCGGTGTCTCGGGACCCTGTTCGCCGACGTTCAGGAACGCCGCCTCGTCCTGCGCGCGTGCGCCCCAGCCGGTCCGAAACAGCACCCAGGCGCCATCGGGGACGCGGCCGTTCTCGGCCTCCCAGGCTTCCAGGTCGGCGACCGTCAGCAGGTAGCCATTGTCGACATCGGTCTCGGCGCTCTTGTCGATCACGCACGCCGGCCCGATCAGGCTGGTTGGCCTGACCGAGGCGACATCGTCGCCGTCCTTGCCGGTGACCCAGTGGATCGGGGCATCCAGATGAGTACCGACGTGCTCGCCGAGCGTCAGCGTGTACCAGGCCCAGGCGGGTCCGCGGTCGTCGTAGTGGCTGATCTCCTCGCGCGAGAGGCCCGGCGTGTTGGCGAACGGCGGCGGCAGCTTGATCACCGGTGTCGACTCGCTGAGCGGCTGGGTGAGGTCGACGATTTCGACGGCGCCGGCGGCCAGTCCCTCGACGAGGCCGGAGACCTGGCTTGTCTGCGTGCTTGACATGTTCGAGGCTCCTTGTCTGTTACCCCGCGCGAAAAGCCTCCTCGAGCCATTCTGCGCAGATCGTGGGATTCACCTTCGCGTCGAGAACGAGCGGGCCGTGGGGGTTGACCAACCACTCCTCGACGACGGCGAGGTCGTCGGTGTTGCGGACGGTGGCCGCCTTGGCGCCGGCGGCGGCGGCGATCGCCGCCAGGTCGGCGTCGGGGAAGCGCACCAACGAGACATCGTGTCCCATCGACGCGAAATGGTGCACCTCGGCGCCGTAGGCAGCGTCGTCGTAGATCACGACCAGCAGGGTCAGCTTCAGGCGCGCCGCGGTCTCGATCTCCGGCAGCGACATGAACGCGCCGCCGTCGCCGATCGCCGCGACCGTCGGGACGTCGGGGCGCGCGATCGCGGCGCCGATCGCGTTGCCGAGCCCCAGCCCGACCGCCTGAAACCCGTTCACGAACAGCCACGCGTGCGCGTCGGGAACGTCGAGATACATCGACGGGTAGCCGAGGAAGTGGCCCGAGTCGACCGAGATCACGCGGCCTGGCGGAAGGATCCGGTTGAGCGCGATCGTGAGCGTGCGTGGGTCGATCCACTCATCGGTGCCCGCGTCCTCGTAGGGCTCGTGCTGCCAGCGGCGGGTCGCGATCTGCTCGGCCAGCTCGGGCGTGCGAAAACCCGTGTTGGTGTGGCCTCGGCGCTCCAGCTCGGAGATCAGCGCGCCCACGCTCGCCTTGGCGCCGCCGATGACGGCGACGTCGGCGGGACGGTTGCGGCCGATCGCCCGCGGGTCGGCGTCGAGCTGCGCGACCCGCGCGTGCGGGGCGATCAGCTCGCCGTGCTTGGTGGTCCAGTGGTTGACCGAGGCGCCGACGACGAGCACGGCATCGGCCTGGGGGAGCAGCTGTGCCGCAAACGGGGAGGCGAACCCGCCCGAGATCCCCACCGCGTACGGGAGGCCGGTGAACAGGCCGTTGGCCGGGGCGGACGTGGCGAGAAGCGCGCCAACCCGCTCCCCCAGCGCCTCGAGCTCGTCTCGGGCGCCGGCGAGGACGGCGCCGCGCCCGGCGATGATCGCGGGGCGCTGCGCGTCGGCGACCAGGTCCGCCGCCGCCTCGATCGCGGCGGCGTTCGGCGCCGGCGGGGGCATCGGCGGTAGCGGCGGCCGGGACGGCTGGGGCCACGCGGACGGCTGCGGCTGGATGTCGATCGGGAGCATCAGCACGACCGGGCGCTGTTCCGTGACGGCGCGCTGGTAGGCGCGCTGGGCATCGTCGGCGGCGGTGGCGGGGCCGTGCACGCGGTCGGCGATCGCCCCGACCGACTCGACCAGGTCGTGCTGATCGATCCGAAAGTTCGAGGTCAGCGCCGCCGCCGGCGTCTCGCCGGCCAGCACCAGCAGCGGCGTGCGGCTCTTGGCGGCCTCGGTCAGGCCGGTCATCGTGTTCGTCAGCCCGGGGCCCTGGTGCACGCTGCAGACGCCGACCCGGCCGGACACCCGTGCGTACCCGTCGGCCATGCAGACCGCCCCGGCCTCGTGCCGGGCGTGGTGGAAGCGGGCGCCGTTGCGGGCGAGCGCGTTGGTCACGACCATGTTGCCGCTGCCGATGATCCCGAAGGCGTCCTGCACGCCCTGGGCGGCAATGGTCGCGCCGACCACGTCGGCAACCGAGGCGGCCTGGGTCGCCTGCGTCGCCGTCACGAGCGCCCCTCCGACTTGCTCACGGGTGGATGATGCTACATCCGGCCCGGCCGAGGGGGTGCGAGATGGGCCTTGTTGGCCCTCCCCGCCGGCCTTGTTCGCCTCAGCGCCGGCGCCGCGGGTCTAGCATCCGATCGGCAGTCGTTTCGGTTGTCAGACGTGAGGGGAGACCTAACGAGATGAGTTACGGAACCGATCCCACCGCCGAGCCCCGGCGCGGGGCCGCCGCGCCCCAGACCGGCGCTGCCGGCGAGTCCTACGCCGACGACACCCTCCCTTCCGAGCAGACCGGCGCGCCCGCTACTCAACCGGCGCCGAACATGCTGCCCGGCCGCGAGCGGCGCCGCTTCGGGGCGGAGCGCCTGCTGATGCGGCTGATCGCGACGTTCGGGATCGTCGCCATCGGCGTCGCGATCGCGGCGATCATGGTCTCCAGCAACTCTGAGGGCTGGCTCGTCGGCCTGGTCGTTGCGATCGTCAGCGTCGTGCTGTCGGCCGTGCTCTGGTCCTCGCGCCAGATCTGACGATCTCCATATGGGGTCGCGCCGCCATGACGTCGCGGCGCTTTTTTCGTACTGTGGGTCGCAGTGGAGTTTGCGCTTGACATACAGGCGCGCCCGACGGCGCGCCCGACAGGTGGCGATCCCGCGATCAGCGTCAAGGGGCTGTCGAAGTCTTTCGGCGAGGTCCGGGCGCTGGTGGACGTCGATCTCGAGGTGCCGCGCGGGATGGTGCTCGGCCTGCTCGGGCCCAACGGCGCCGGCAAGACGACGCTCGTGCGGGTGCTGACGACGCTGCTCGAGCCCGATTCGGGAACGGCTCGCGTGGTCGGCCTCGACGTGATCCGCGACGCCGCCAAGCTTCGCGAGCAGATCGGGCTGGCGGGCCAGTACGCCGCCGTCGACGAGAACCTCACCGGCCTCGAGAACCTGACGATGGTCGGCCGGCTCTACGGCGAGCCCCGGCGCGCCGCCCGCGCCCGCGGCGAGGAGCTGCTGCAGCGCTTCGATCTCGTCGACGCGGCGCGGCGGCCGGTGAAGACCTACTCGGGCGGGATGCGCCGGCGGCTGGACCTGGCGGCGGCGCTGGTGGCCAAGCCCCCGGTGCTGTTCCTCGACGAGCCCACCAGCGGCCTTGACCCTCGCAGCCGGCTGAGCCTGTGGGAGGTGATCGAGGGCCTGGTGGCCGAGGGGACCACCGTGCTGCTGACCACCCAGTACCTCGACGAGGCCGACCGCCTGGCGAACGTGATCGCGGTGATCGACCACGGCCGGCTGATCGCCGAGGGGACCTCGGACGACCTCAAGGACCGGGTGGGCGGCGAGCGCCTCGAAGTCAGGCTCGACGAGCCCTCGGACATCGAGCCGGCGGTGGAGGCGCTGGCGCCGATGTCCGACGAGCCGCCCAGCGCCGACGGCCTGGTCGTCAAGCTCAACGTGCGCGAGCACCGGGGCAGCATCGTCGAGGCGGTGCGGCGGCTGAGCGAGGCCGGGGTCGGCGTCGACGATCTCGCGCTTCGCCGCCCCACGCTCGACGACGTGTTCCTGACGCTGACCGGCCATGCCGCCGAGGACCAGTCCGAGGATGACCAGGAGGCCGCGGCGTGAGAAGGCTCGCCTCCGACACGCTGGTGATCGCCGAGCGCAACCTGGTCCGGCTGCCGCGAGCGCCCGACCTGCTGCTCGCGTTCACCGTCCAGCCGATCATGTTCGTGTTGCTGTTCCGCTATGTGTTCGGCGGCGCGATCAGCACGCCGGGCTACTCGTATGTCGACTTCCTGATACCGGGGATCATCGTCCAGAACATCGCCTTCGGCGGGTTCGTCACGGCGCTGGGCCTCAACGAGGACGTCCACAAGGGACTGATCGACCGCTTCCGGTCGCTGCCGATGGCGCGGCCCGCGGTGCTGGCGGGCCGCACGCTCGCCGACGTGGTGACAAACACGCTGTCGCTGACGATCCTGCTGGTCACGGGGATCATCATCGGCTTCTCCTTTCAGACCGGCGTGCTCGAGGTGATCGCCGGGATCGCACTGCTGCTGCTGTTCGGCTATGCGTTCTCGTGGGTGTTCGCGTTCCTGGGGCTGCTGGTGTCAAGCCCCGAGGCCGCAAACTCCGTCGGCTTCATCGCCGTGTTTCCGCTGACATTCATCTCCTCGGCATTCGTCCCGGTGGCCTCGATGCCCGAGCCGCTGAAGACGTTCGCGAACGTCAATCCGTTCACGATCGTGGTCGACGCGATGCGCTCCCTGTGGATCGGAGCCCCGGCGGGCAACAACGTCTGGGGCGCGGTGGTCTGGTCGCTGGTGATCCTCGCCGTGTTCGCCCCGCTCGCCGTGGCCCGGTACCGGCGCGCCGCCAGCCGCTGAGGCTCACGGCAGGCCGGCGAGAAACCGGGCGATCGCGTCCACGGTCTCGTCCTGGCGCTCGGTCGGCGGCCAGTGCCGGCAGTCGAGGTGGACACGTCGCACCGGACCGGCGGCGGCATCGTCGATCGCGTCGAGCTGGGCCATCGTCCCGTACTCGTCGTGCACGCCCTGGATCAGAAGCAGCGGAACATCGACGCGCCCGACCTCGTCGGTGATGTCCCACCGGGGGAAATCGGGATCCAGCCAGACGTCGTTCCAGCCGAAGAACGCCGCATCGGGGTCGCGGTGGTGGCGGGCCATGCGCTCGCGCAGGCCACCGTGAAGGTAGGTCTCCCGGGCGCGGCGGATCTCGCTCAGGCCGAACTCCTCGACGAACACATGCGGTGAGATCGCGACGACGGCGCGGACCGGATGGTGAGCCGCGTGGATCAGGGCGATCGAGCCACCGTCGCTGTGGCCGACGAGCACGGGCTCTGTGATCTGAACCTCGGCCAGGACCGCGGGGAGCACCTCGAGCGCCTCCTCGTGCATGAACGCCGGGGTGCGGGGCATCGGCGGCGGGTCCGACCGCCCGTGGCCGTAGCGCGAGAACGCGACCGTCCGCGAGTTCGTGGCGGCGGCGAGCGCCTCCGGGAAGCCGCGCCACAGGCCGACCGACCCGAGGCCCTCGTGCAGCAGCACCAGCGCCGGCGCCTGGGGGTCTCCCGGGAGGTCGAGCAGCTCGAGCCGGCCGCCACCCGGGACGGTAAGGGTCCTCACGCGGCGCGCGCGGCCTCGGCGGCCTCGGTGGGCGGGGCGGGCCCGGCGGTTTCGGCTGCGTCCTCGGTGGACGGGGCCCCGGCGGTTTCGGCCGCGTCGGTGGACGGAGCGGCGGCGTCGTCGGGAGCGGACTCGCGCGCCTCGAAGTAGTCGCGCGCCGCCGGCTGCCAGCGGGCATGCCGATCGAGGAACAGCTGGTGCGCCCGCTCCCGAGGCCAGCGCGGCGGCAGCAGCTCGGGCGGCAGGTCGGGATCCAGGAACGGGAACTTGCGCCAGGCGTGGACGAGCAGCGTCTGCATCCGAAAGCAGGCCTCGGGCGAGGTCGCCCGGACCCGCGCGAACGCGTCGACGAATTCCGCGTAGTGCCGGCTGACCCCCTCGAAGTCCCAGGCCGCCGCGGCCACGCTGCGGGGACTGCCCATGCTCCCCAGGCCGGCCACGAACGAGGTGGCGTCGGCCGCGGGCTCCTCCCGGATCGCGGTGGCGAGCTCGGCCTCGCGCTCGGTGTGCGGGGTCAGCCAGACGCCCCCGCCGAGCGACCCGAGCCCGGCCCAGGCAAGCCGCGAGCGCAGCTGGTGGCGGACGTCGCGGCGCTGCTCGGGCACGCGCAGCACGAGCACCAGCCAGCGGCCGTCCCACTCCCAGCCCTCGCCGAAAGAGTAGATCCGCTGCGCGCCGGCGCGAAGCAGCTCGGCGGTGGGCCCGGCGAGCGACATCCGGGCGCGGCGCCCGTGGCGCTCGGCGGTCAGCCAGCCGTCGCCGCTGCTGCGCGACACCGCCCGCCGCGCCGCGGGCTGCGTGTAGCCCAACGACCGAAGCGCCGCCACCAGCGTCTCCTGCCACACCGGCTCGCGCCGCGGCAGCACGTACTCGCCGAGGATTGTCAGGAGCAGCGACCGGGCGGCAGCGGCGCCGACCGATCGTCGTCGTAGCTGATCGTCCATGGCTCCTCGCGGATCGCCTCGAAGTACGTCTGGCAGCTGCGGCAGCGCATCTGGCTGGTGATCATCTGCCCGCCCCACGCGGAGACGAGCTCCACGTCGGCTGACTCGCAGAACGGGCAGGTGACGCTCAACGGCGGTGCTCCTCGTCCCAGTCCGACCAGTCGGCCGGCTCCTCGAGCGCGGGCGGAGCGTCGAACAGCCACTCGAGCCAATCGCGGACCCGCCCCCGGATCGCCGCCGGGCCTTCGCTCAGCATCCCCTCGGCGACCGCCCGGCGGTAGCCGGGGTGATCGTCCGGACCGGGCCAGCGGGCCGCCTGCGCCCACATCTCCGCGATGCGCCGGTTGAGCAGTTCCAGGTCGGCGCCGCCGGCGCGCTGGATCCGCTTGGCCCAGGCCTCGGCGTGGACCTTGTGGGCACCCTCCTCCTGGAGGATCTTGCGGGCGCGCTGGGCGAGCGGCTCGATCGAGCTGTCACGCGCGCCGGCGACGAACGTCGTCAGGATCCCGTCGACCACGAGGTTGGCCGCGATGAACGAGCACCAGTCGGGGAGCTCGCTTTGGAGGACGGGGAGGGCGTGCCCGGGGTCGAGTCCGTCGTCGTCGCGCTTGACGCCGAGCTTGGCGAGGACGGGATACGTGGCCCGGGCGTGGCCGAGCTCGTCCTGGGCCATCGCGGCGGCGGCCACCGCCGACTCGATCGTCGGGGCGCTCACCGCCCACTCGCCGTAGCGGCGCCCCAGCGCACCCTTGTTGTCGGCCAGCGAGCCGATCAGCGAGATCATCGTCGCTGTGGCGTCGGTCGCCGGCGCGGTGCTGCTCATCCGCTGGTCGCCTCCCGGGTCGCGGTCACGCGCTGATCGCCTCCCTGATCGCGGTGCGGGGGACGATGATCATCTCGATCCAGGGCTGCTCGTCGTAGATCGCCCGGGCCGAGACGAGCGCGAGGTCCTCGTCGGCCTCGGTGACCGTGCCGACGTGGTGAAGCGGCTCCTCGTAGGCCTTGCGCGCGAACACCTCCCAGACCGTCTCGCCGGCGCGGGTCATGGCGCTGTCTCACCAGCGCGGGTCACGTCGCTGTCTCGCCGGCGCGGGTCACGTGGCGATGCCCAGTTTCCGCATCGTGGCGCGGGCATCGGCGCGGATCCGGTCCTTGGTCCAGACCGGGTCCCACACGACCTCGATCGCGACCGCATCGACGTCGGGATCGCGCAGCAGCGCCGCCCGGATGTCGTCCTCGATGAACTCCATCGCCGGGCAGCCCATCGACGTGAACGTGATCTGCAGGTCGGCCCGGCGATCATCGGGCCGGTAGGCGAGCGACACGATCAGCCCCATGCCGACGACCGACACCGGGATCTCGGGGTCCTCGACCGTGCGCAGCGCGTCCCACAGGCGCGCCTGCACCCGCTCGATCGGGGACAGCGAGATGCCCGCTGGCGCAGCGCCACCGCCGACGGCCATCCTACGCCGCCTTTCTCAGAGAAGTTGTTTGATAACCGCGCTGGAGCTTGTGGACGTAGTCGCGGTTCATCGGCCCGCGCGCGGCCCAGCGGCTCAGCACCTCGTCCCAGCCGATCGGGCCGTCGAGCTGCCACTCGCGCCGGTCCTCCTCAAACCGGGCCGGGAACGGGCAGTCGATCACGTAGCGCTCCTCGGCGGGGTCGAAGTGGGCCGGCACCTCGATCCCGATCTCCTCCATGAACGGGACGACCGCGGCCATCCACGCCTGGCGCAGCTGGTCGTTGGTCTTGCCCTTGAAGCCGTAGTCGAGCTGCTCTGAGTGCTTCTTGAGGTTGTCTGGCAGGCCGAACCACTCGAGCGTGAGGATGAACATCCAGTCGACCGCGGCCTGGATCTCGGCCTTGCCGTCCGAATCGGCGGACAGCTTCTTGCACCAGGTGCGGCCGTGGCGGAGGTGGAACGTCTCCTCCTTGTCGACCTTGGCGAGCGCGCGCTTCCAGGGCCCGAACGTGCTCGACTCATAGACGTCTGAGAGCAGCACGAAGCCGGCCTGGTCGTAGAGCGCGTTCGCGCAGACCAGCTCCACCCAGGAGCTCAGCGGCACGTCGAACGCGTAGGGATACTTGAACTTCTCGGCCGGGCGCTCGTAGATCAGCCAGTCCATGTCGACGCCGAGATCGCCCAGCAGCCGGTAGCCGATATGCGCGTGCGCGAGCTCGTCCTGGATGATCGACATCGCCGAGCCGAAGTTGTTGAGCGCGGGGGCGTGCTGGGCGGCGCGCAGGTAGGCGGGGGCGCTGACCAGCTCGGTGTCGGCCGACACGGTCAGGATCCGCCGGATCCCCTCCAGGTACTTGGGCGACATGTGGCGCAGCCCCTCCACGAGCTTGCCCGCGGCGAGGTGCGCCTGGACCTCCTCCTCGGTTCTCGGGGCCAGCTCTGCGACATCGGTTGCGACCACGGCGTGCCTTTCGACGTGTGACACTTGACTTACGCTCGCTCGCGTATAGTCTCTCCCCAACAAGGGTCCAAGTCAAGCGGCGGCAAGCCGCCGTCGACTGGCTGGCGGTTTTTGACCCCTCGGAAAAGGAGGAGACAGCGTGCCCGAGATGCTGATCGGTGGTGAGTGGCGTCAGGCCGCCGCGCGGGAGGTGCTCGAAGTCGTCAATCCCGCCACCGAGGAGGTTGTCGACAGCGTTCCGGCGGGCGCGCCCGAGGACGTGGAGCTCGCGGTCGCGACGGCAAAGCGGGCGTTCCCGGAGTGGTCTCGCACCGACGTCGAGAAGCGGGCCGCTGTTCTGGGCCGGGCTGGGGATCTGATCTCGGAGAACGCTCGGGATTTGGCGGCGGCGCTCACCG
Organism: uncultured Solirubrobacterales bacterium; assembly: GCA_963723675.1. GTDB lineage: Bacteria > Actinomycetota > Thermoleophilia > Solirubrobacterales > Solirubrobacteraceae > Palsa-465. Next base: position 247,869 of record CAVRRW010000011.1, read on the forward strand.
CCGAGCAGGGCAAGCCGCTGGCCGAGGCGATGGGCGAGGTGACCCACCTCGCCCACGGGGTGCACTTCTACGCCGAGGCGGCGACGAAGGTGCGGGGGGCCTACCAGGAGCTGCCGTCGACGCTCGGGTCCGCATACGGGCTGGTGATCCGCCGCCCGATCGGGGTGTGCGCGGCGATCACGCCCTACAACTTCCCGCTGACGCTGCTGGGGACCAAGGTGGGGCCGGCGCTCGCCTCCGGCAACACGGTCGTGGCCAAGCCGGCGGCGACGACGCCGCTGGCGACGCTGCAGGTGGCGCGGCTGTTTGCCGAGGCGGGTCTGCCCGACGGGGTGCTGAACGTCGTCACCGGGCGGGGGTCGGTGATCGGCGATGCCCTGGTGGGCCACCCGGACGTGGCGCGGGTCGCGTTCACGGGCTCGACCGCGGTCGGGCGGCATGTCGCCGCGTTGGCGGCCCCGGATCTGAAGCGGGTATCGCTTGAGCTCGGCGGCTCGGATCCGGTGATCGTGTGCGCGGATGCGGATGTGGACGCGGCGGTCAAGGCGGTGATCATCGGCCGCTACTGGAACGCCGGTCAGGCCTGCCTGGGATGCAAGCGGGTGTTCGTGCACGACTCGGTGTACGACTCGTTTGTCTCTTCGCTGGTCGAGCGGGTGGGGCGGTATGAGCCCGGCGACGGCACGGTCAAGGCCGAGAAACCGCGGCTGCGGATGGGGCCGATCCATACGCGTGCCGGACGAGATGAGCTGGTGGGCCAGCTCGAGGACGGGGTTGCTTCCGGCGGGGAGGTGTTGATCGGCGGCGGCACCGGCGGGTTTGATCGGGGTTACTTCCTGGAGCCCGTGGTCGTCGCTTCGCCGGGGCCGGACTCGAGGCTGATGCGCGAGGAGGTGTTCGGCCCGGTGCTGCCGGTGCTGCGGTTCGATGACTTCGACGACGCTGTCGCGCGCGCCAACGACACCCCGTATGGGTTGGGGTCCTCGCTGTGGACGCACGACTCGCGGCTGATCCACCGGGCGGCGCAGGAGATCGAGTCGGGGATGATGTGGGTCAACCAGATCCACTACGGCTACGACGAGCTGCCGTTCGGCGGCGTCAAGGCCTCGGGGATCGGCAAGGAGCACGGGATCGAGGCGCTCGACTCCTACGTCGAGCTCAAGTCGGTGGTGGTCGGAGGGCTGGGCTGATGGCCGTTTCTTTCTCGGGTGAGGGCGCGATCGGGTGGGTCACGCTCGACCACCCGCCGGCCAACTCGTACGACCTGGCGTTCATGACGGAGTTCGCTTCGGCCGTGGACGAGGCGATCGGCTCGTCGGACGTGCGCGTGGTGATCGTGCGCAGCGCCAACCCGAAGTTCTTCTCCGCCGGCGCCGACATCAAGCGCTTCCTCGAGGGCGACGTCGAGGCCAACATGGAGATGATCCGGGTCAGCCAGACGGCGTTCAAGCGGATGGCCGCTGCCTCGCAGCTGTTCATCGCGTTCGTGGCGGGGCATGCGATGGGCGGTGGGCTTGAAATCGCTCTCGCGTGTGACATCCGGGTTGCCGGCGCGGGCTCGTTCCGGCTGGGATTGCCGGAGGTAACGCTCGGGCTGCTCCCCGGCAACGGCGGCACCCAGCGGCTGACGCGGCTGGTGGGGCCGTCGCGGGCGATGGAGCTACTGGTCACCGGGAGGACCTATGGCGTCGAGGAGGCGCGTGCGATGGGGCTCGTCGCCGAGGTGTTCGAGGGGGAGGATCCGGAGGTGGCGCTTCGCGAATACGCCGAGAAGCTCGCCGCCGGCGCGTCGATGGCGATCGCCGCGATCAAGCGCTGCGTGCACGAGGGCGGTCAGCTGCCGCTGGACGAGGGGCTGGTGCTCGAGGCGCAGCTGATGGAGCAGCTGTTCCGCTCTGCCGACGCGTCCGAGGGGTTGGCCGCGTTCGTCGAGAAGCGGCGCGCGGAGTTCGTGGGCTCATGAACGTGGGGTTCGTGGGCTCGTGAGGGCGAGGTTGGTGGGCGCGTGAGCACGTTGACCGCATATCCGGGGTCGTTCATCGGCGGGGGTGAGCATCTCAATCGAGGGGAGCCGGTTGAGGTCGTGAACCCGGCCGAGGGGAGGCCGTTCGCTTCGGTTTCTGCGGCGGATGGGGGGGACGTCGACGCCGCGGTGCGGGCCGCGGCGGGGGCGTTTGAGGCGTGGTCCGCGTTGGCGGTGTCTCGGCGGGGGGAGATCCTGGCTCGCGCGGCGGGATGTGTGTCAGATCATTTGGGCGAGCTGGTCCCGCTGCTCACGCGCGAGCAGGGAAAGACGCTGCGCGACTCACGGATCGAGCTGAGCAAGGCGGTCGACACGCTGATGCACTACGCGGGGCTGTCAAAGGCGCTGCGCGGCGCCCACACGCCGGGGCTGGACCCGGGCGTCGACGGGATCGTGCTGCGGCGGCCGCTGGGTGTGGTCGGCGCGATCGTGCCGTGGAACTTCCCGACGACGCTGCTGTGCAACAAGCTCGCGCCGGCTCTGGTTGCCGGCAACACCGTGGTCGCGAAGCCTGCCTCGACGACGCCGCTGACGACGCTTCGCTTCTGCGAGCTGCTGTCCGAGGGTGGGCTGCCCGACGGCGTGTTCAACGTGATCACCGGCGGCGGCGCGGACGCGGGCGAGGCGCTGGTCAGGCATCCGGGCGTGCGCAAGATCGCGTTCACCGGCTCGACGCCGGTGGGGGAGCGGATCATGGCGCTGTGCGCCCCGGGGGTGAAGCGGGTGACGCTGGAGCTGGGCGGCTCTGACCCGATGATCATCTGCGACGACGCCGATCTGGCCGCTGCGGCGAGCGCCGCCAGCATGGGACGCTTCTACAACTGCGGTCAGGCCTGCCTGGCGATCAAGCGGGTGTACGTGTTTGAGTCGGTCGCCGACGAGGTGATCGAGTCGATCGCGGGCAAGGCGGCGCGGTTGAAGGTCGGCCGCGGCGACGCGGAGGGGACGCAGATGGGGCCGATGCACACCGCCGGCGGTCGCGGGGAGATGGCTCTGCAGGTTGCACGGAGTTTGGAGGGCGGCGGCGACTTGCTTGTCGGCGGGGGGCCGCCCGATGATCCGGAGCTGGGGGAGGGGTTCTTCTACTCGCCGACCGTCGTGGTGGACCCGCCGCACGATTCGGCGATGGCGGTCGAGGAGGTGTTCGGGCCGGCTTTGCCGATCTGGCGGGTCAGGGATTTGGATGAAGCGATTGGGCGGTGTAATGCGTCACAGTTCGGGCTGGGGTCGTCGGTGTGGACTCGGGAGCTGGCGCGGGCCCGGCAGGCGTCGGAGCGGATCGAGGCCGGCTACACGTGGATCAATTCCCGGACCAAGGTCTACGACGAGCTGCCCTTCGGTGGCTGGAAGTCCTCGGGGTACGGCAAGGAGCACGGCGAGGAGGCGTTTGACTTCTACACCGAGACCAAGTCGGTGGTGTTCGGTGCCGCGTCGTGACGAGCGGCGATGACGAGCGGCGATGACGTGACGAGCAGCGATGACGTGCGGCGGGCGCCTTGGGATGCGGCGGCGCTTCCCGTTCCGCTGATCCCGGTCGAGCGCACGTTCGAGGGCTTCCTCGGACTCGAATGGCTCGAGCTCACCGGCGATTCCGCGCGAGTGCGGTTCCGGGTGCGCGAGGATCTCAAGCAGCCGCTGGGGTTGCTGCACGGCGGGATCTTCTGCGCGGTCGCCGAGAGCGTGGCCTCGGTCGCGACCGTACGCGCGGTGTGGAGCGAGGGGATGATCGGCTCGGGGCTGAGCAACTCGGCGAGCTTCCTGCGGCCGATCACTTCGGGGGCCGTCGACGTGCTCGCGCGGCTGCGCGGCCACGATGAGCGGGAGTGGCTGTGGGGCCACGAGTTTCGCGACGAGCGGGGGCGGCTGTGCGCGCTGGTCGACGTGACGATCGCGGTGCGGGCGGCTATGCAGCCGGCGTGATCGCTTGGGGGTCGGGCGGTGTGGCATATAGGCGGACGACCTCGGCCGCCCGGCGCTCCAGGCAGACGCGCTGGTTGATGTAGCCCTTGTCGGTGATCTCGCCGGCGTCGAGCCCCGGCGGCTCGGCGAGCAGCAGGAGGCGCTCGATCCGGGCCGCCGAGCCGGCGCCCTCGTCGAGCGCGGCCAGCGCCCGCTCCAGGTGCCGGCGCAGGACCGGATCGTCGAGCGCGACGTCGCGATCGGTCGCGCACAGCTTGCGCGCCTCCGCCTGGTTGACCCAGGCCAGCGCCGCGACGTACTCGCCGTCCTGCCCGCAGATCACCGCGTCGCTCAGAACCCCCGCGGTGCTGAGCAGGCGGGTGCGAAGCGTGCCGACGGTAACCCACGTTCCGGTCAGGAGCTTGAAGTCCTCCGCGATGCGGCCGTCGAACAGCAGGCCCTTGTTCGGGTCGTGCTCGTCGACGGGGCGGACCGCGTCGCCGGAGCGGTAGAAGCCCTCCTCGTCGAACGCGCCGTGAGTGAGCTCGGGCTGGCGGTAGTACCCGGGGGTCATGTTCGGGCCCTTGACGCGGATCTCGAGCTTGTCGCCCACCGGGGCGAGCTTGATCTCGGTCCCCGGGATGGGGACGCCGATGCAGCCGGTGACGGCGTCGGCGAAGTGCGCGCTCGTGGCCGCGGGAGCGGTCTCGGTCGTGCCCCAGCTGGAGGTGAGCGGGACCTCGTGGTCGGCCGTGTGTTGGGCGAGCGCGCGCAGACGGGCAGCAAGGGCGTCGGGCAGCGCGGCGCCGGCGTAGAACATGAACCGCAGGCGGCTGAAGAAGTGCCGTGCGAGCTCGCGATCGGCCTCGAGTGCCGGCGCGAGCAGCGCGAACCCGGCGGGGACGTTGAAGTAGACGGTCGGCGCGACGTCCCTGAGTGCGGCCAGCGTGCGCCCGAACAGGGGCGGCGCCGGCTTGCCGTCGTCGATGTAGACCGTGCCGCCATTGAACAACGCGAGGTTGAGGTTGTGGTTGCCGCCGAACGTGTGGCTCCAGGGCAGCCAGTCCACCAGCACCGGCGGCTCATCTGAGAGGAACGGCCAGATCGACTGCAGCATGGCCTGGTTCGTGCACTGCATGCGGTGGGTGTTGATCACGCCCTTGGGCGCGGCGGTCGATCCGGACGTGAACAGCAGCTTTGCGATCGTGTCGGCAGTGAGTCGCGCAACGGCCCGTTCGACCGCCGGTGTGGGGGTGGTGGTCAGCAGGTCGTCGAGGCGCAGCGCGCCGGGGCGGTCGCCACGGGCGATCAGGGTGTGTGCGTCGAATGTCTTCAGCGCGCCGAGCGCGTCGAGCGCGGGCGTGAACGGGCCGGCGTCCTCGGCGAACAGGAGGCCGGGGTTCGTCAGGCTCGCGATCGCGGCGATACGGGCATGGTCCGCGCTCATCAGCGAGTAGGCGACGCTGATCGGCATCACCGGGACGCCGGCGGTGTGCGCGCCGAGGCTGACCAGCAGGTGCGCGAGCGAGTTCCCCGAGAGGACCATCAGCGGCCGTTCAGGCCCGAGGCGGAGGTCGAGGAAGGCCTGGGCCAGGGCGTCGGCGCGGCGCCGCGCCTCGCCGTAGGTGAGGGTCATCCACCGATCGCCATCGCCCCGCTCGGCGGCGAGCGTCCGATCGGGATGCGCCGCGGCCCGGGCGCAGAACACCTCGGGCACGGATGGCTCATAGATTTCGAGATCGGCTCGGGATCTCATGGTGACCGTGCCGTCCGCGCGGCGCTCCGCGGCGATGTCCGGCGTCGCGAACGTCTCCCCGAGCGTCTCCTTGATCGCCCTCCCGCCAGCCGCCGTGCCCGGGTCCGTGCGTGTCATCAGATCGCGCGGTCGATCAGCGTCGAGAGGACGATCAGCGTGCGGGTCCGCACCACGTTGGGGTCGCGCCTGAGCTTCTCGACGGCCTTCTCGAGGCCCTGGATGCCATCGACGCGCAGCCGGATCAGCGCGTCCGGCTCGCCCGACACGGTGAACGCCGAAAGGATGCGGTCGATCCCGGCGATCGATTTTCCGACGTCCGCCGGCGCCGTGCGGGACGAGCAGTAGATCTCGATCAGTGCCTCGATCTCGTCTGCGAGCGCCCGGTGGTCGACGCGCGCCCCGTAACCGAGGATCACGTCGTCGCGTTCGAGACGGTCCACGCGGCGCTTGACGGCCGTCGGCGAGAGGCCCACATCGGTGCCGATCGCGCCAAACGTCAGCTTCGCGTTCTCCTGGAGCAACGCAACAATCCTGCGGTCGATGGCGTCCAAAGGACGAGTTAGCTGCACGTAACGACCACTCGACTGCGTCTCGGTTGCACCGAGTCTAACAGCGTGGGAGATTCCGTCGATGGCCGTCACCGAGGTTTCAGATGAGCGCGCCCATCGGACGCTGCTGGAGCTGACCGGCGCCGCGCTCACGATCGAGGATGCGCTCGAGGTGTCCCGGTGTCGCCGGCTGGTGAAGCTTTCCGACGACGCGGCGGCGGCGCTGCGCGCCAGCCGGGAGCTCAAGCAGACGCTGATCGCCGCGGAGATGCCGATCTACGGTGTCACCACCGGCTTCGGCGACAGCGCGCACCGGCAGATCTCGCCCGACAAGACCGCCAAGCTGCAGCAGAACATCCTGCGCTTCATGGGCTGCGGCACCGGCCCGGTCGCCCCTCCCGAGGTCGCGCGGATCACGATCCTGCTGCGCGCCAATTGCCTGGCCAAGGGCAACTCGGGCGTGCGCACGGAGCTGGTGGAGAGTCTGCTGGCGCTGCTCAACAACGACGTGCTGCCGTTCATCCCCGAGCGCGGCTCGTGCGGCGCCAGCGGCGACCTCGCGCCGCTCTCGTACGTGGGGCGCGCGCTGGCCGGCGACGGCCGGGTGTGGTTGCGGGGCGAGACGCGCGAGGCGGGCGAAGTGCTGGCAGAGCTCGAGATGAGCCCGTTCGCGCTCGAGGCAAAGGAGGGCCTCGCGCTGACCAACGGCACCTCGTTCATGAGCGCGTTTGCATGCCTCGCGGTGGGAGCTGCGCGCGAGCTCGCCGACGCCGCCGACCTGATGACCGCGATGGCTTCCGAGGCGCTGCTGGGGAATCGCGGCCACTTCAACGCGTTCCTGTTCGACCGGGCCAAGCCCCATCCGGGGATGGTCACCAGCGCCGGCAACATCCGCGAGCTGCTCGCCAGCTCGCAGCTCGCGCTCGACAGCGAGGAGATCTTCGCCGGCGGACTGGGCGGCGCGCAGTTCCGCCAGCTCGAGCGCCACGTTCAGGACAAGTATTCGATCCGCTGCGCGCCGCACGTGACCGGGGTGCTGCGTGACGTGTTGAGCTGGATCGAGGAATGGGTCACCACCGAGATCAACTCCTCCGACGACAACCCCCTGTTCAACGTCGACGGTGGACGGGTGGAGAGCGGCGGCAACTTCTACGGCGGCCACATCGGCCAGGCCATGGACTCGCTCAAGGTGGCGCTCGCCAACCTGTGCGATCTGATCGACCGCCAGCTCGAGCTCGTGGTCGACGAGAAGTTCAACGTCGGCCTCACCCCCAACCTGATTCCCCGCTTTGACGCCGACCATCCCGAAGCCGGCCTGCACCACGGCTTCAAGGGGCTGCAACTGTGCTGCTCGGCGATGACCGCCGAGGCGATGAACCTCTGCAATCCGACGACGATCCACTCCCGCTCGACCGAGTGCCACAACCAGGACAAGGTCTCGATGGGCACGATCGCGGCCCGCGACGCCCGGACGATCGTCGAGCTCGCGCAGAACGTCGCCGCGATCCATCTGATGGCCTGCGCCCAGGCGCTGGAGCTCCGCGGTGTCGAGCGCTGCAGCGAGCGCACACGGGACGCGTTCGAGCTGGTGCGCGAGCACGTGGCTTTCGTCGACCGCGACCGCTATCTGGACGAGGACATCGCCACGACGGTCGAGCTGATCCGGTCGGGGGAGCTTTCGCGGCTGGTGGGTTGAGGGGCGCCGGCGGCGGCGCCCGGCGTCATCCACTCCAACCCTTTCCGCTCCGCGGGCCATCTCCAGCCCCGGGCTCCGGCGCGCGGAATTAGACTCGGCACGTACCGGTGGCGATCGGCGGCGTGACATCCGAGCGGTTCAACGCGAGCCTCATGCTCGATCGATGTTTGGACGCCGGGCTGGCGGACAAGCCGGCGTACCAGACGGCCGAGGGCGCCGTGAGCTATGGCGAGCTCGGGCGGCTCGTCGCCGGCGTGGCCTCCTACCTGCAGGAGCTGGGGGTCGAGCGCGAGCAGCGGGTGCTGATGATCCTCGACGACTCGGCCGCGTTTCCGGCGGTGTTTCTCGGGGCGATGCGCGTCGGCGCGGTGCCGGTTCCGGTGAACCCGATGGACCGCGTCGACAACTTCCCCTACTACCTCGAGGACAGCTACGCCAAGGTGCTCGTCGTCGAGGCGGCGCTGCTGCCCAGCGTTGAGCCGGCGCTGGAGGCTCGTCCGGGGGTCCAGGTGGTCGTAGTCGGTGGGGATACCGGATCGCATGTGAGCTTCGATGCCGTTGTTTTGGACCGGGCCGGCGATCTCCCGCCGGTGGCGGACACCCACCGCGACGACATGGCCTTCTGGCTTTACAGCTCGGGTTCGACCGGCCGGCCCAAGGGCGTGGTCCACAGCCATCGCGACATCGGAGTCACGGTTGACACGTATGCCCGCCAGGTGCTTCGGATCGACGCCGATGATGTCTGCCTCTCGACCACGAAGCTCTTCCACGCCTACGGGTTGGGCAACGCGCTGTCCTTCCCTCTGTCGGTCGGCGCGACGTCTGCATTGATGCGCGGGCGCCCCGCGCCCGACCGGATCTTCGAGACAGTCGCGCGGTACCGCCCGACGCTGTTCTTCTCCGTGCCGGCGCTGTATGCGGCGATGGCGCGGACGCCCGCGGCGGCGCAGACCGACTTCTCGAGCGTGCGGGCGTGCGTGTCGGCGGCCGAGCCCCTGCCCGCCGCGGTGCTGGCGCGCTGGCAGGAGGTGACCGGGGTCCCGATCCTCGACGGGATCGGGTCGACCGAGATGCTGCATATCTACTGCTCGAACACGCTCGAGGATCTGGCGCCCGGCACGTCCGGGCGGCCGGTGCCGGGATATTCGCTGCGTGTGGTCGATGAGGACGGGCGCGACGTGGCGCCCGGCGAGCCGGGCGACATGCTGGTCCGCGGGGACAGCTGCGCGTCGCTGTACTGGCACCAGCGCGAGAAGACACGGCAGTGCATGCGCGGCGAGTGGTTCTACACCGGCGACCGTTATCTGCAGACGCCCGAGGGGCGATTCGTGTATCAGGGGCGGGCCGACGACATGATCAAGGTCGGCGGCCTGTGGGTGTCGCCGGCGGACGTCGAGGCCTGCCTCACGCGCCATCCCGCCGTGTCGGAGGCGGCGGTGATCGGGGTTTCGGTCGAGGATGTGAGCCGGATCAAGGCGTTCGTCATCTGTGGTTCGGTCCCGGAGGATCCCGACGTGCTGGCCGAGGAGCTGCGCCAGTGGTGCAAGCAGCACCTGCGCCGCTACGAGTATCCCCACGTGGTGGCGTTCGTCGACGACTTCCCGAGGACGGCGACGGGAAAGGTTCAGCGGTTCAAGCTGCGCGAGGCCGAGGGGGTGGCGGCCGCGGCCGCGGTTGTGGAGGCGGCCAGCGGACGGGAGGAGCTCGCTGGTTCGGTGGGGGAGGCGGGGGCGATTGGGCCGTCGGTTGCCGGCGCGGGATAGGAGTGCCGGCCCGCCGGGAATGCGGTCCTTACGGCATAGTCGGGGTTACGGGCCGGGGGCCTTCTTGAGCGTGAACGGCTTGCTGTCGGCCTCATACAACGGAAGATGCTTGTCATCGATGAGGGTCGCGCGGAACGCAAACTTGCCCCGCCTCGGCGGCGACGGGACCCATACCGGCCATTCGCTGGCCTGGTCAGGGCCTCGTGGCCGAAACTCGGCTGCAGTCTGGTTCGAGGCTCTCAGGCCCCGAAGCACGGGGCTGGTCAGCCGGGCATCGATGTGCGACGGCGGCGGTGTCACCGGATTTACCTTGCGCCCGAACCAGTCAAACAACGCTACGCCGCCACTGAGCACGCCGATTGCTGCGCTCGAACGCGATCGGGGGATAAGTCACCCCGTCGGCGGTACGCTTGGGGCCAAAATTGCAGCCGTAATCGCCGCGAAGTCGTGCAGTAGCTGCCAATCACCGTGACACCCTTGCTGCGGGCGCCGTAGGTGTGACCTACCAAGCCCTTCCTCCGGCGCGCGACAGCGACGCCGGCGGGTGACTACGTGACCAGCACGGGTACGCCTGCGACCAGGGCGCCGACGGTGACTACGTGATCAGCAGGGGTGCGCCTGCGACCAGGGCGCCGGCAACGAGCACGGCGGCCGAAGCGCGCGTCGCCCGCCGCGGCTTCTGCACGAGCTTCTCGGTCACGACGATGCCGGTGATCGTCAGCATCCAGACAACCACCATCGAGCTTGCGACACCCATGGCGAGCATCATTGCCCAGCACGAACGAAGGCACGCGAGGCTATTCAGCGACGCGAAGCGAACCACGCCCGCAGTCGCGTGCCAGCCGCGTGGCGGCAGTGGCAGGGGACGGTGACAGTCCCTGAGCGCGCGACGCTTGTGCACAGTCAGCTGCCAGCCCCCCGCTACCGCGAGCGCCACAGCCATCACGGCCGCACCGTCAATCGACGACCACAACCGCGAGACCGCGACCACGACCGCGCCGAACGCAACCCAGACCGAGACATAGAAAGCAACGAACGTCGCCATGGCGCGCCGCCGCCGCCACCGCAGGCTGTTGACAGCCACATGCCTGACGGCCGGGATCGCGGCGGGGAGCATCATCGCCACCACCATCAGGGCCCACATCGCGATCGCCAGGGCGGCCCCGGAGCCGAGGAGCATCGAGGGGTGACCACGGGGCGATGTGGCGCCAGTGCCCATCGCCATCCCCGGCATGCCGGCCATGCCGGACATGCCGGCCATCCCGGACATGCCCGCCATCCCAGGCATGCCCGCCATTCCCCCCATCCCTCCGGCGTGTCCACCGGCCGCCGCGCGGGCGCCGGCGGAATGCTGCTGCATGGGGTCCGAGACGAGCATCGCGACCACAACGATCCACGCGACCGCTACCGCCACCATGATCCCGAGCGCGACGTCTCGCTCGCCGCCGCGGGGGGCCGGACGCCAACACAGATCGAGGACGGCCGTCCAGGGCTGGGGCATCAGCCGTACCAGACGCTGACGCGCCCAATCACGACCGGTGGGTCCGCGCTCGACACGGGGTCCGGCAACGCGTGCGCCAGTTCCGGCCGATCCGCGGGGATCAGCCCGAGCGGACGGAAAGTGATGTTCACGTGCTGGCCGTCCCACTCGCCATGGGTCGCGAGCGCGTGGGCGAGCTCGGTGATCTCGTGTGTGACTCGGAGGCTGTGGGCGTGCTCGTCACCACGAGGGTTGCGCGCGCGCTCGACACCGAAGAACGACACGTTGCCGGCGTGGTGACTCTCCGCGGTCTCGGGTGACGCGTCCTCAGGCAGATTGACATAGATCCCGTACACCGTACCTGGGTTTCGCTGCGCGTCGATGTCCTCGACGCTCAGATAGATGTGAGTCGGCTCCGTGACGCCGATGTCCGCCAGTACTGCCTCCTTCGCTTTCGCGTCGATCTGGAGCGCAACGCTTGCCGGACCTCCCACGAGCCGGACCGACGCATCGGAAGCGCCCACCAGCTCTGGCTCGCGCTCCTCAGAGCCGCCGGGGGTCATCATCGCGGGCTCCTTTCGCCGAGGCCCGGTCGGCGTGGCCGCCAGCGTCGCGTGCTCGGAGGCGGGCTCGTACGTGTACCCGAACTCCTGGGCGTTGTCAACGACGTCGGCGCACGCCTTTTGGACCTGGTTTCCCTCAGCATCGAAGAACGAGAACTTCTGGCCTGTCCAGCGCTGGTCGGCTGGATCTTTATGGGTCGGGCCGCTCCAAACGAACCAGATCCGGTCGATGTTTGCGTGATGCAGCCAAAAGATCGGATCCTGAGCGGCCTGGTCCGGGTCGTTCATCCATCCACCCTGCCCCCCCACCAAGCCGTGGACGTCGTTGTGCGGCGTCTGTTCGAGCTGACCCGTGCCGCTCGAGAATTGCTGCGCCGGCGTGATGCCGCCGCCGAACTGCGCCATCCCGGTGAACTTCGGGCGGCTGAGCGCGCGCGCCGGCGACGCGACCGCCGGAGGAAGCGCGAGGCCACCGTTGATTCCCTGCGCGCGCTGCGACACGTACAGCGGGTTGGGGCTGCCGTTCACCTCTGGGTCACGGAACGCGAGCGGGATCGTGGCCTGCTGTCCGCCGGCGCCATAGTCCCAGAATGGCAGCGCCCAGTTGGAGGGTCCCCCCGCCTGCACGACCGCGGCCCGGACGATCTGCTCGAAGTAGTAAATGAACATCCGGTGCCAGGCGACGAAGAACCAGGTCCCGTGCTGACATCCGTTCCAAAGCGGTTTGCTCTGCGCCGCGTGGGTGCCGTGGATGGCCGCCTGGTACGACCAGCTCGTGGGATCGCTCGAGTCTCGGGCCTTCATGATCGTGACTGCCTTCGCGTACTCCGCGATTGTCTGATCACCACTCGGCAGTGTCCACACGTTGCGGCGGACGTACGGCGCGGTTTGCGGTGTCATGTCCTTGTCCTCCTGCTGGCGCGTCACGCCGTGAGACTTGGACCACAACGCCACTGCCCGTGGCCGACCGGTCCGAGTCACCGCCGGGTCTAGGGAGCCGACCGGCGAACCTATACCACCGCCGGGGCAGATCCGTCAAGCCAACGTGATGTTGCGCGCGCAAACGCGTAAACGAGGTTGACCCTAGTTGCGTAGAGTAGGACACCATGAGATGCCTCGGACATTTGTCGGCGCGGAGCATCTCGTCCACAAGGCCGCCGGCTTCTGACGCGCACGAGCCACGGTTGCCCGCTGCAGGAGGGCAGGAGTGTTGACGCATGAACCAGAGTGACGTCGGGCTCCTCGCGCAGATCGATCACATCGTTGTTCTGATGATGGAGAACCGCTCGTTCGATCACATGCTCGGATATCTCACGAAGGACGGCATGCCGGAAGTCGACGGACTCAGCGGCGCGGAGAAGAACGTCGATCGGGACGGCGACGAGTACCCGGTGTGGGAGTTCGAGCCCGACCAGACCGCGTTTCACAAGCCTGGAAAGCCGTTTGACGAGAGTCTTGACCCTTGCCACTCGGTCGACTGCGTGCAAGCTCAGCTGGCGGGCCACAACGGCGGCTTCGTGCAGAACTTCATCGACATGAAGCACCCGCTCCCCGACGACCGCAGGCTTCCCATGGGTCACTACACGGCCCAACACGTACCCGCGTATGACTTCCTCGCACGCCAATACTGCCTCTGTGATGCTTGGCACGCGTCAGTCCCTGGCGATACCTGGCCAAACCGCCTGTTCTCTCTTGCTGGCAGCGACGGACCCAAGGTCGCTCTGGAGCAGGGTGTTCTGGGCGAGCTGAGAAGGCTGTTGGCAAGGAAGCACGCGGACGGCCTTCCAATCTATGACGTGGATGCGTTCACCCGGCAGCTCGGCAACGAGCAGTGGCGCTGGTACTCCCACGATCCCGCAACGCTCCGGGCTGCGGACGGCCGCTACAGGGAGCTCTTCCACCTGGACCGCCACAACTTCGCCTACTTCGACCGTAAGAAGCTCAACCTCTTGACGGAAGTCGTCGAGGCGTCGATCGTCGGCGACAGCTTCCTCGACGATGCAGCCAAAGGAAATCTGCGCGACGTCTCATGGATCGATCCGAACTTCATCGATCTACACATATTCGACCCTATGTCCAACGACGACCATCCGCCCTCGGACATCAAAGCGGGTCAGGCGATGGTCATGGATCTGTACCACGCGTTGGTGGAAAGTCCCCAGTGGGCGAAAACGATGTTGGTGATCACGTACGACGAGCACGGCGGTTTCTATGACCACGTGATCCCCCCGGCCGTCGATGACGGTTTGGGGTATGCCAGCTTGGGCGTGCGTGTTCCGGCGCTTGTGATCGGCCCCAGGGTCAAAAAGTTCGTCTGCAAGGAGACTTTCGATCACACCGCGCTGATCAAGACGATCCTGCTGCGCTTCGCAGCCGATCCCGGCGATGCGATCGCGCAGATGGGGCCCCGAGTCGCGGCCGCGCGCGATCTGAGCGGCGTCCTGCAGAAGGAGACGCGCACCGACATTTCCGACCACTCGTCGGTGCGGCGACAGCTCTCAGAGTGGCGGCGCAACGCTCGGGCCGCGCGGGGGGCGCGGGCCCAGAGCACGAGCCTGGCTCCCGATGGCGCGGGCCAGCCGGTAGTCCTCAATGAGTTCCAGGAAGGGTTCTTGGGCTTCGCGCGCGCGATGGGTCACCTGGGGCTGCCAGCCGGCCACCCGTGAGGCTCGGCTCGTCCGCAAGCCGTCGTCCGGAGGGCGCGGGGCGCGAACCTGGCGCGACCAGAAGGACGACCGCTCCCGGAATCCGCCACCCCGCCGTCGCATGGGGTTGACAAACGCAGCGGGGTTAGCAAGGCTTGCGACGGTTGATCGGTGGTGATCGGTGGCAAGCCGTTCAGCGCCAGACCACTGTGACCGATTGCACGATCCGCAGCCTTGAGGTGACTGGCTCGGAGGCGGCCCCGCCGCCTCGCGCCGCGATGTGAGAGAGACGAGATGACACACAACCCCCTGCACTGCATCCTTCCGCCAAGCGTTCTTCACAAGCTCGCCCGCACCGGCGACGAGCGGGTGCGCGCCGCGGCGCTTGACACGCTCGCGCTCGACCACAAGTTCCGGCTTGCGCGCGCCGAATCGGCCGCGCGCCGGGGCGGTCGCTTGGCTCGGCCGGTGACGTTCAGCCTGATCGGCGGCCAAGCGAATCGAACGATCTACGACCAGCAACACCGCAACGTGCAGACGCCCGGCAAGGTCGTGCGGCGAGAGGGTCAGCGCCCCAGCTCCGACAAGGCGGCCAACCAGGCGTATGACGGACTCGGGGCGACCTACAACTATTACTGGTCGAGGTATCAGCGCGACTCTATCGACGGACAGGGGCTCCCCTTGCTCGGCCTGATCCACTACTCCAGCAACTACGACAATGCGTTCTGGGACAACGCCGGCCACATGTTCTTCGGCGACGGGGACGGCCGGCTCCTCACCGAGACGACCGCCGGCATTGACGTGATCGGTCACGAACTGACACACGGGGTCACCCAGCACGAAGCCAACCTCGTCTACTCGGGGCAGTCGGGCGCGCTCAACGAGTCGATCTCGGACGTGTTCGGGATCCAGGTCAAGCAGCTGGCACTCGGCCAGACCGTGGAGCAATCCGACTGGCTGATCGGCGAGGACATCGTGGGGCCCGAGCTTCGTCCAGCTCTACGGTCGATGAAGGAGCCGGGCACCGCAAATCCGCACGATGACCAGGCCGCCGACATGAACGGCTATGTCGACGGCGGCGACGTCCACACCAACTCCGGCATCCCTAACCGAGCCTTCTACGTCGTTGCCACCACGCTCGGTGGCAACTCGTGGGATGCCGCCGGCCCGATCTGGTACGCCACTCTCAGCGATCCACAGCTGAGCTCAAACGCAAGCTTCTCCGATTTCGGCCGCCTCACGGCCGTCCAAGCCCGGCACCGCTATGGCTCCACCAGCAAGGAGGTCGACGCGGTGCGGGCCGGCTGGGAGGCCGTGAAGGTGCCGCTGTAGCTCCCAAAATCAGCGTGCGAATTCAGATCAGAAGGCGTGGAGGGCTGGCAGGGATTGCCCTCCGTGCTGATCTCGATACCGCCGAGCTCGGAAGTCAGACCGCAGCACGCGTGGACGATGCAGTCGGCCGGCTGCTCGCCACAACCGGCACCGCGCCGACTCCGCACCCTGACGCGTTTGAGTACGAGATCACGGTGCCCGCCCGCGGCGCTTCGGTGTTGGTCGGCGAACATGAGTTGCCGAGTGATCTCGAGCCCTTGATCGAGAAGCTCTCCAAGGTCGGGCAGGTAGAAGCGACCCGGCGATCTCGTCCCGAGGGATCAGAGCAGAACGGTTCAAGCTGAGCGGTGCCGCCGAGCGCGCCAGTGCGGCGAGCGCGCCAGCGTGAGAACGCGCTACTGGGCCGGCCCGAGCCGGAAGCTTGACCGACAGCGAGGTTCGCTCGATACTCGCTCGCGATGGACGCCGACGATCGGTTGCGCCTCGACTACGACCAGACGAGCGAGCTCATTCGTGCGCTGATGGATGTGCGCTTCAAGCTGCTCGCCGTCGTTCCCACGATCGCCGCTGCTGCAGTCGGACTGCTCGGCTCCGCCCGGTCGGCGGCGGATCTGCTCGCAGTCGGACTGCTGGGCGTGATCGCAACGGTCGGGATCCTCCTCTATGACCTGCGCAACACCGAGATCCTCGGTGCGACGCTGCGTCACGTGCAGGCTCTCGAGCGGCTACTGGGCCTGGACGTCGCACGCGGAATGAACGGCCCGGACGGCGTGCTCAGCCGGTTTGCGCCCCGCCAGGCGCGACTATTTGGCGTACTGACCGTAGGCCAGGAGCGGGCGCTCGGGCTCGTATACGGAGCCGCGCTCGGCGGCTGGAGCTACCTCGTCGCCTGGGGTGCGCTCCGGGCGCTTGATTTCAGCGGCGCCCGCGAGGTCGGTGGCGTGATCGGAGCATTTTCCGCGGTCGCGGTCATGTTTGAGGTGGAGCGGATCGGCAACGAGGCCAAGGAGGCGGCCGAGCGCGTCGCGGCCGATCGCTCCTGATCGCACTCCCGCGATCGCGACGCTGGAGATGGCTGGCTCATCTTCGCTCTCCCGCCGGCAGAGCTGGCGGCACACCCGAGTGACGAGCATCCTCACCACGAGCTGTACTTGATGTGTGACGACGTTCACGAGACCGCCGACGAGCTGAAAGCCAGAGGCCTCGAGTTCACCAAGGAAATCACGGACGAGCGGCGGGGCCTGACCGACGGCGCTCAGGCTTCCGGGCGGCGGCCAGCTGACGTTATATGAACCTAAGCACCCGAGCCCGCTCTCCCCAACGTAGCTGCGGTCAGCCGCAATCGGACGCAGGCCCGGTAGGCTCGCGGTCACTGTGGAGCCGCGCGTGAGCCTGGTCGCCTCGGAGTCTCGGATTATCGTCGGGCAAAGGCCTTCTACGAGGCATTGGGCTGGTCGGCGACGCTCGATATCGCGGAGGCCGCGTTCTTCCGAGCCAACGGCTGTATTCTCGTGTTGTGGGCTCGCGACAAACTCGCGGAGGACGCAGGCATCTTCGATGACGGCGCCCGTTGGGGTGCCATCGCACTCGCGCACAACATTGGCTCTCGCGACGAGATGCACGAGATCATCGAGCAGGCGCGCGCGAACGGCGCGGAAATCACGCGCGAGCCGTCGATACCTTCTACGGCGGCTTCGCCGGCGTTTTCCTTGACCTCGATGGCCATCCGTCGGAGGTGGCTCATAACCCCGGCTTTGGCCTCGACGATCACGGCAACGTCGTCCTTCCAGCCGCCTAGATACTCCCCCGCAGCGGCGGCCAAGGCTTGCGTTCTCTCGCAACCTCCGATCAGAAGGCGCGGAACCGCGCCGTCCTGGCCCGTAGGACGGGTTCGCCGGGGTTAGCGGAACGACCTCGGCAGCGTCCGGCTCCCGCGAGCGTGGGTCGGTGTGCCGGTAACACAGCTGATCGCCGGCACTTGCGGGACGACCGCGCGTGTCGCACTGAACGTGAGCGGCGCTCCGAGCTCGCGCGTCCCGAGGAACCAGGCCACGGCATATCCGCCGGGCCCTTCGTTGAGATTGCAGGTAACGTTGCCGATCCCGCTTCCGTTGCGTTCCGCGGTCATCGGAGCCCCGTAGCACGGGCTCGAGCGGTTCGGGCCCGAGATACACAAGCTGTACTGCTTTACCCCTCTCCGTAGACCGAGTCCGAAGCCCCAGGTGTCTTGCGCGGGTTCGGCGAGTACATGCAGGCAAAAGCTCGGTTTGGAACCGGTGCTGGAGCACGAGTCAAGTTCGTCCTCGCCGAAGCCCACCGAGAAGCTCTGGAACGCATCGCTGACCGAGATGTGCCCCCGCTCCACGGGCAGCGTCCGCGTGCCGTCGCACTCGTCCGCGGTGGACCAGGCGATCGGTCCATTTCCGACGGCCGACGCATAGCGTCCGGCGACGCGGAATCCGGCGCCGGTGCTCATGTAGCCCGATGCACCAAAAACGGCGAGATTTGTGCTGAACAGCTGTCTTACCGTCGTATCGAGAGCGGAGGTGGCGCACGTGGCGAAGTTGCCGCCGACCAGACGGAGCACCGCCAATCCGCCCCGGGAAGCGGGTTGCTGAACTCGGAACGCCGCGCCGGAGAAGTGTCCGATCGCCCCGCCGCCGCGCCGGTTGGTGGCGACTGACAGGGCGAGCTCTCCGTGTCGCGCGTCGACGACGCTGCCCACTGGAAATAGGCGAGGTGAAACCAGGCGCCCAGTCTTCTGCCCGGGCGCGCTGACATGAACTGTGCCGCTCAAAGGAAACGCCGCCACCGATTGACCGAATCGAGCGACCGGATAGTTGTAGCACGAGCCCGGCGCGGCGCGGTGCCGCACGCCGATGCTGGTGAAGCTCAATGGCACTCCGAGCTGGTGTCCGCCTATCCGCCAACGCGCGAGGAACTTACCTAAAGGTAGAGTTCGATCGCATTCAACGACGCCTACGGCAGCCGTGATTCTGGGGACGTAAGTCAGAGGATACCCCGCGCACGCGTCTGACCTGCCGATGCGTGAGACACACAGTTGATATCGCGTTTGCGTCCCGCGCAGGAGCAATCCGAACGCAAAGCTGTCTTCGGACGGTAGTGAGTCGACGCGCAGACAGTAATGGGGGCGTTTCGCTTGCGGCGGGTGGCAGAAGTCGACCGCGCTGCTCCCGGGATACAACGCGCGCCGGCGTTCCGGGGTCGTCAAGACTACCGTGCCGGTGTTGGCGGTCGTCCGTGTGCCATCGCACTCGTCGCTGACCCGCCACGTCGCCGGTCCGCTGGTCGTGGTGGAGCTTGCGTTCCGCGCCCTCACGCTGAACCCGACTTCAGCGTCGGCATGCGCCCGCCACCGCCGGTGATGGCGAATCTTGGCGATCGCCGCCCCTCCACAATCGGAGAAGTCCTCGCCGGCCAATCGCATCTGGGTGACGCCACCGTCGTTCCTTCCCTGGAGCACCCTGAAGAGGGCGCCGCCGAAATCGCCGACGCGAGTCGCGTCTGCGCGCCCGGACGCGCTAATAACCCGGACCGTCCCAGCTCGCGTATCGAGCAGGGATCCGAGCGGGATCTGGCTCCGCGCCCGGAGCGGCAGGGTTCGCCTTCCCGGCACCCTCACGAGCACCTTGCCGCTCACCGGTACGACGTCGACAGACTTGCCGAAGACCGCAGCGGCCATCGCCTGAGACGTTGCCCGAGTTGCCGCGCTGACCACGCCGCAGGCAGCTGCCAGGGTCACGGCGAAGGCAACGAGTGCGAGACTGGAGTTGCGCGCCCCCGCGTTTACGGCCACGAAGGACACTCTTTGGCGTAGGGCTGATCCGGGAGGAACTCCTGCCATTCGGCGTGCGTCAGGTTTCGGCGTACGACGTCGCACAGACGCTGCTCTGCATCGCCAACATCGATGCTCGCGGGCAGCGACGTCAGCAGCCTGACGGTGTCGTCGACGCTTCCGGACGCCAGGATCCTTGCATCGCCACCGAAGGCGACGCTCTGGACGGGCTTGCCGTAGTCCCCGAGCGGTTCCCCGAGCTTCGTGGCCGTATCCCAGGCCATCACGGTGCCGTCACTGCTCGCCGAGGCCAGCATCCGATGCCCCGGCGGCATGAACGACACGCTGGTGACAAACCCCTGGTGTCCAAGCAGCGGGTCGCCGAGGCGCGCACCCGTCTGCGGATCCCAGAGGATCACCGATTGATCGTCTCCCGCCGAGGCCAGCACTCGTCCGTCCCGGCTGAACGCGACGCTCTCGACCTGACCCGTATGGCCATTCAGGACACGGACGCGCCGCCCGCTCGAGACATCCCACAGAATCACCTCGTCATCCCCTCCGCCCGAGGCGAGGAGCTTCCCGTCGGGGCTGAATGCGACGGCGTTGACGGCGTTCGAGTGGCCCCGGAGGGTCCGAAGTCGGTGCCCCGTCGCGGTGTCCCACAGGATCACGGTGTGGTCGGCGCTCGCGCTCGCGAGCGTCCGGCCGTCCGGGCTGAACGCGACGCTGTAAACGATGTCCCGGTGGCCCCGTAACGTCCTCACCGGTTTGCCCGAGGCGATGTCCCAGAGGATGACCGTCTTGTCGTTGCTTCCTGACGCGATCGTCTTCCCGTCGGGACTGAACGCAACCGTCTCCACGACGTCGGTATGACCATGGAGTGTCCGCAGGCGCCGCCCGCTGATCGTGCTCGACAACATCACGGTCCCGTCGGCGCTGGCCGAGGCAAGGAGCTTGGAGTCGTCGCTCAGCGCAACGCCCAGGACCGCATCTCTGTGACCACGCAATGTCTCGACGCCGTGCGACAGATCAGTGTTCCAGAGGACGATCGTGTTGTCGTCGCTACCCGATGCAAGCTCCTTGCCGTCGGGGCTGAAGGCGACGCTTGAGACTGCGTCGCGTTGAGCATGAAATGCGCCGAGTCGCTCCCCTGTGGCGGCGCTCCACAGGATGACGCGTCGATCGTCACCGCCCGACGCCAGCTCTGAACCGTCCGGGTTGAAGGCCACGCTCTCCACGGGTCCGGAATGGCCGCGCAACGTTCGCAGCCTCCGGCCCGTATCGACGCTCCATACGATTACGTTCCGGTCGTCGCTCCCCGACGCCACCTCGCGGCCGTCGGGACTGAACGCAACGGTCGATACAGGACCGCCGTGTCCGCGCAGGGCGCGCACTTCTCGACGCGTTCGCAGATTCCACACAATCACCGTGTGGTCGGCGCTCGCAGATGCGAGCACGGTTCCGCTCGGGCTGAAGGCGACGTCGTACACGTTCGCGGTGTGCCCGCGCAGCATGCCCGCGGCTCTTCCCGCGGCGAGATCCCACAACTCGATCGAGTGATTGTCACCGCCCAATGCCAGCATCCTTCCGTCTGGACCGAAGGCGACGGTCTCGACAGGCCCGACCGCACCCGCGATGGTTCGCAGCCCGGCGCCCGTCGCAGCATTCCACAAGGTCACCATGCCGTCGTCGCTGGCGGCAGCGAGGAGATTGCCTTCCGGGCTGAACGCCACCGAGGAGATGTGGCCCGTCTGGCCTTGCAGCATCCGCAAAGGACGACCCGTCCGCAGGCTCCACAGGATGACGGTGCCGTCGTCACTGCCCGAGGCGAGTTGCTCGCCATGGGGACTGAACGCGACATCGGACACAGCGGCGGTGTGTCCGGTGAGGTACTCCGCCATGCCGCGCGTCGTCTCGAGGCCGCGTGTCAGGCCCAGACGAGCATCGGCCGTGTCGGCGTAGCGGTAGGCCTCGACCGCAAGCAGGACGCCCTGGCGTATCGCACCGCTGCGATAATCAGACAGTGCCTGTGAGGCGAGTTGCCGCGAAAGGGCCGCATGCTGGGCTTTCGTTGCCCGGCGCCTTTCGACCTCGGCAACTATTACCGCGGCGATCGCGATGACCAGCAGCGTCGTCGCAACCGCAGCGGTCGCCCTGAAGATCCGCGCTCGCCGGCGCTCGCGCCGGGCCGTCCGCTCGGCCTCTTGCTTCTCGCGCTCGAGGCGTTTCGCGGTCTGGGTGGTACGCCAGGCCAGAATCGCCGGGGCGAGGACATCGTGGAAGATCTCCACCCTCGGCGTGCCATTCTCCGCGCCCGGCGCCGGGACCGGACGCAGGATGCGTTGCCGGCCGCCTTCTAGCTGCTCGACCAGCTTCTCAACGTCCGCCACTTCGCGGCCGCTATACGAGGCAAGGTCGGGGATCCGGTGCACGATTTTCGTCCCCGAGGGCGTGACCAGGTAGTTGAAGATGTCGACGGCCACGTCGCGCTGCTCCGCGGGGAGGGACGCCAGAGCGTTATCGAGGTGCGCGCGAACGATCTCCTGGGCTCCCCCCAGGCACTCGAGCGTCGAGAGCCTGAGCGTTCGTGATCCGGCGCCTAGCTCACGTTCCCAGAGCGCCGTCATGACCAGCTGCAGATAGGGGGTCTCGATCTCATCTGCCTGCGCGGACACGCCGTTGCGGGCAGCCACCACTCCCTTCCCGCCGTGCTCGAAGCCGACCTGGCCGGTTCGGACCTCGTCGAGTACCGCTTCGACCAGGTCGGGCTCGATCAGCACTGGGTCCGCTTGGGCGTGGGCGGCATTGAACCGCTCGACCGGCTTGACGATCGCCTCGCGCGCGGCATCGCGGTGCAGGTACTCCAGGTGCAGGTAGTTGCCGTACACGTTCGGGAGCTTGGCCTTGAAAAGATCCCCCAGCCCGGCGTATGCGTCTTCGCGCACGGCGATGAGAAAATTGGCTCGGAGCCCGCTGGTGTTGATCGAGTCGGCGATCTCGTCGGCAAGCCGGCCCGGACGCCGCTCGCTCGATTGATAGAGGAGGTACTCCTCGAACTGGTCGAGAATCACGAGGACGGTTGCGTCCGTCCCCGACACAGCGGCCCGTATGGCCTCCGTCGCGCTGCCTCGAGGCAGCTCGACCCGGCCTTCCCGGCGCCAGAACGGAGCGATCGCGCTCTCCAGCTGCGAGACGAATTGTTCCACCGGCTCGTCGCTCCATGAGCTGATTACCACCGGGATGTGTGCCGCGGAGCCTCGCCTGGTAAAGCTCTCAACCGCGGCCTCCCGAAGCCGCGGCATCACACCGGCGCGCAGCAGCGAGCTCTTCCCAACCCCACTCTGCGCGTACAGCAGGGTGAGGCGTGACGCCCTTAAGTTTGTGATGATGACCTTGCGCTCGGCGTCACGCCCGAAGAACACATCTGCTTGGTCCTCGGTGTAGTACCCGAGGCCCACATACGGGGAGTCCGGTGCCGCCACTCTTGCCTCGATTGAGCCCTTCCACCGATTACGCGGGCGCAACCGGCTCGGGCTTTATGTGCCTGGTCAGCTCGGCGACATATTCAGCGAGCGGAGCTGTGAGCAGATCGACGCCGGAGTGGCGCCAGAAATCACTCTCCAGGATCCCGGGATCGCGCTCGATGGCCCAGGATTTCGCCGGGATTGGAGCTCCCTGCCATATGCGATTCAGGAAGACTCGCAGGTTCCAGTCGTTCATCGAGTATCCGAGGAACAGACAATGGGCGCCGGTCAGCCTATCCAGGATCTGAACCGGGACGAGGCTCTCGACCGGACTGTGACTCAGGTACTCGATGTACTGGTCTTCGGTGATGACGTAGTTGTCTTTCCAGCGGTAGGCGCCGCTGCTCCCGTCAACCGCCCCGTGAATCTTCACGATCAGCGAGCGCTGAACCTCGCCGTTCTCATCTATGGGCAACTTTGCATAGCGATTGGGAACATTTATTGGCTCGGGATCACCATCGAACGGGAAGTGGACGAACCTTCCGCGATCGCTGCCACTTGCCATGTACACGGTCAGGTCGTATGGCTCGTTGGCCTGATCGAACGCGCGCTCCAGCGCCACGTCGTAGTTCGTCGTAACGATCATCTGATATCTCCGCTCCAGTCCAAGCTCGTCCAGACGACCGGGTAAGCCCGCCAGGAAGCGATGCACGGCTGATGGTTCGGCTTCGATCGGCAACAGGCGCTTCAAGCTCCTGTGAAGATCGGGCGACCCGCAGGTGAGATACACGTGCTGAGCGACCTTGGCCAGGTCGAGGGGGTCGAACTCCAGCCCAAACCGCTGAGCCAAATCTGCAGCGAGCTCCTCCGCGGTCGGAAGAAACTCGGAGCCGACCGTTGGCTCCTTCACTTGACGGTCGGCATTGACGTCGGAACCGAGGACCGGCACCACCCCGTCCTGGTCCAGGAAGTACCTCAAGATGGTGTCGTAATGTCGCTCGTCAGGCGCCGGCGCCCTGGCTTCGCTGAGCGGTCCCGACAACGATCCAGTCGAGCCCGGGGGCGGGGCTGCGATCGCTGCGACGGGCGGCTCGGGGGTTGCGCCGGCCGGCTCAGCGTCGACTGGCTCGTCTCGAGCCGCCTCGGGCGGCTTACGAATCCCGTCGAGCGCGCCGATCAGACGCTCGACATCCTGCTCGAACTGCGCGTGGCGCAGTTCCACTGCTTGCAATGACACCAGCGTCCGGATCGACCTGGGGAGGCTCTCGCCGCTCGGCACTTGTGCGCCGCCGAGGAGGACCGGAATGACCTGCACCGACGAGCCTCTGCTGAGCGCGAACTCGATCTCGCGCTTGACGATATCCTCCGCGGGCTTCTCGAACCGGGCGTGTGCGCGGTCCGTCATGCTCGACATCCAGCGGGGCCCGATCAGGACGAGGAAGGCCCCGGGCGACGTGCTGCGTGCCTTGACTTGCTCTAGCCATCTCAGCCCAGGAGTCATGTCCACGACGTCGAGGTAGACGCCTTCCGCGCCGTAAGACCGCGCGAGCCGGTCATACAGCAACCGTGCGTAAGCCTCGGTGTCCTCGCGCCGATAGTTGATGAAGACCTTCATCAGGTTGTCTGCCGCGCCAGCCGCGCGCCGCCCCTAACTGAGCCGACTCTGGACACGGTCGCAACCAGACCGCCGGGACAGTCTCGCCTGTCTGCCCGAGCTTTTCAAGCGCGCGGGCCGCCCCCGTATCAAAGCGGGCGTGGAGTGCTGCGAGTGGCGCATGGCTAGGGCACTAGGACCACGAAGCCTTGGTGGTCGGCGGGAGGCTCAGCTAGCACGCCGCCCACGTCATTCTCCATCAGCTGGGACGTATCGACCTCCAGTTGGCCGGCGGGGCAGTGGGCGGGCCTGTTGCTAGGGACGGTCTTGACGACGGCTCCAGCTTGTGAGTCGCTCGTGAGCGCCGCCATCGCGTCGGATGGATCGATCCCGCTAGCTAGCCCGATGCAGGAGATCCCCACCCCCGGGTGGGTAATTCCGGTCACGCCCTTCCCGATTCCCGGGGCGAGCGATCCGTCCGCATTGACGACGGCAACCGCACGAGCGCTACCGGGCGCTCCCTGCAGTCCCTGTACTCCCTGCGCGCCGATCACCCCCTGTAACCCTTGCGATCCTCGCGGCCCGGCGATCCCCCGAGGCCCATGGTTCCCGCGTAGTTGGGCGCGGACGCTCGGCTTGATCTGATTGACGTTTGTGATGATGAAGCGGCGCGCGGCCAACGCGCCGCCAGCCACGAGCAGGACCGCGACCGTCGCTGCTAGGACGGTAAGGAACGGGTACTTCCGCATGACTGCCCTCCTACTGTTGTGCGCCCTGCCGCAAACATGTTGTCACAGCTAACCAGCGGAGAGGTGATATTTTCTCGCGTCCAAGAGGACGCGGCGCACCCCCTGATTCGCCGACGACAACACCTTGATCGATCCTTGGCTGGAATTCTGTGACATTTAGCGCAGGGGCGTACCGGTGGTTCGGAGATCCGGGATCCCGGTGGTATCAGGACTCTGCACGCGTACTTGAAGGGTCGATTCACCACGCTGGTGAACTCGGCTTGTCCCGGCCGTCGATACGGGACTACGCCGCGGGAATCGTCATCCGCTCAGCGCCGATCCCGCGCCCGCGGGAACGCGGCGGCCACCACCCGGACCGCGTCCAGGTACGGCTGGTCTGCATGCTGGACCTCGAGAGGCAGCTCTTGGAGCGGCCTGAGCGATGGATGGTTGGGGTCCTGCTCGCTCATCCACGCGGCCCACGCGTCATGTACGTCCTCGAGCACGACGCCCGTCCCCTTCGCCATCGCGAGGACCGCGTACAGGCGAAACAGCACCGCGGTATCGCCATCAGGAAGGAGGGACGGCGGTATCAGCCGGCGAATCGCGTCAGCCACCTCGTCGACGTAGCTCAACTGGCTGCCTGACGGATCAACTCAACTACGTAGATCGCAGCGAATGCGAGGGGCACAATTCGCTCCGCGGTCCCAAGCTCGTGGTACCCGTTCAGCCACGCCCGCAAGGATCGGAGCGGCACTAGCTTCAGCGGCGCTCTTGACGCTTCCAGATGCCGCCACTCGTCCGTGAACAGTTGGAACGGCAGTGTCGGCTCGATCGCGTTGATGACCTGGAACTTCGCCTGGTTGAGTTTGCGGTATGCCTGGAGCAGCCACCACCACGAGAGTGCGAATACGATCCCTCCTGCTGCGGCGTACCACCGCAGGTCCTTGCCGCCCAGCAGCGCTGCGAGTCCCGTGTTGACGGTAAGAAAGAACGTGTTCGCCAGAGCGCGCCGGGCGGAGACCCGGTCGGCCATCTCGACCGCGAGCCTGTACAGCTCTAGCTCAACCGGTCGATATGACGCATCTCCGGGACCCTGCGGCAATTGCGCGCTTTCGTGTCTTTCGCCGCCCGTCATTGGCCCGGATTCTGTCAAGAGCCCAGGTC
>CAVRRW010000012.1:0-2547079 GCA_963723675.1 uncultured Solirubrobacterales bacterium
AGGATGTCGAAGCCCACGCGCGCGACCTCATCGATGTAGCGCTCGACGGCATCGGCGCCCTGGGTGAGGACGTGCTCGATGAAGCCGCCGGTGGAGACGAGCACGTCGTGCTCGTGGGCGATCTCGATCAGCTCGCGCAGGGCCGGCTCGGGCATCAGCGTGAACGAGCCGCCCGCGAACTTCAGC
The DNA here is from genome assembly GCA_963723675.1 of uncultured Solirubrobacterales bacterium. Lineage (GTDB taxonomy): Bacteria > Actinomycetota > Thermoleophilia > Solirubrobacterales > Solirubrobacteraceae > Palsa-465. The sequence goes on from CAVRRW010000012.1 coordinate 187, forward strand.
GCGTCGACATGCTCGCCCATCGTCTCCAGCACGTCCTTGAGGTAGCGCGGGCCCAGCACCGAGTAGTAGGGGCCGCGGATCTCGGTCACGCCGCGGGTGCGCGGCTTGGGCGAGCGGTGGTTTGAGCGCAGGAACGAGAACGCCAGCTCATCGGTGGGTGTGAGGGTCTCGGGGGTCATCGTCGTCTCCTTGTTCAGTCGAGGTCCAAATCGGAGTGGGCGGTGCGCAGGTGGGCGATCACCGCGGGGTCGTTGAACTCCAAGCGCTCCATCGGCTCGCCGGTGCAGGCGCAGAGGTCGACGACGGCGCGTTCGTTCGAGATGTCGACGAGCCGCCAGTGGCCGCCGGAGAGCGTCCAGCGCTTGAGCTCGTCAAGGACATTCGTGCTCATCCTGCCTCCGATCGGTTGGAACTTGGTACAGCAACGAGCAGCCCGGTCAGGTCCTCCACGCGGAGCTCGTCGAGCTTGCTCACGGTGTCTTGGATCCGTGCTGACAGCTCGGGCCCGATGTGGGGCTCGGCGAGCCGGTCGAACTTCGCTGCTACCGCGTCCCAGCCCATCGACCGGGTGTGGAAGCCCCCGTAGTCGTGGTGCTCGCGCTCGAGCACGCGCCCGTCGCGGAGATGAAGGCGCGCGCGCGCGCTGTGCTGTTCGGGGAAGCGTCGTGAGAGCTCGGGGTCGGGGCGCACGTCGACTCGGCGCATCAGCTGCTGCACGTCGTCGGAGAGGATCCGCTCGGGCAGGTACTGCTCAGGCAGCACCTGGCCGTCGAGCAGCGCGACCGCGAGCAGGTAGGGCAGCGAATGGTCGGCTTCCTCCTTGGAGCGGATCTCGTGCTTGTCGCCCTCCTCGCCGCCGCCGATGATGTCGAACGCGACCTGGAAGGTGTCCAGCTCGATCCGCTCCACCTCGGCACCCGTTAGCCGGTGCTCGGCGCGAAGCTCGAGCAGCGCCTCGATCGCCGACTGCGAGTGGATCTCGGCGTTGTAGCGCTTGAGGATCCTGCGGCGAACCGACTCGAGGTCTTCTTGTCGCCAGTCGATCTCGAACGGGCCGGCGATGGCCTCGATGAAGCCCTTGTTGCCCTCGAACACCTCGCGCGGCCCGGTCACACCACGCATCGCCAGGAACGCCGCGTGGGTGGCGGCGCACGCCGTCGCCGGATAGGCGAGCCCCTTCCAGTGCGAGAGCTCGCCGGTGCGCGTGACGCGCAGCGCGTTCAGTGACGTGCCGGCGATCGCGATCGCGTTGGCGGTGCGTCGCGCATCCAGCCCGAGCGCCCGCGAGACGCCGGCCGCGACCGCGTAGGCGCCCTGGGTGGTGTGGTCGAAGCCCTTGGCGCGCACCGGCGCCACGTCGGAGAGGCGGTTCCGGACCTGGTAGGCGACAGCTAACGCGCTCAGCAGCGTGCGACCGTCGGCGTGGGCGTACTCGGCGGCGGCGAGCACCGGAGCAAGGTTGTCTGACGGATGGCAGGTCTCCCCGGGTGCCAGGTAGGAGTCGTTGAAATCCAGGTAGCGCACCAGCGCGCCGTTGTAGAGCGCGGCACGGTCAGGCGCGCTCTTGCCCGCGCCGATCAGCGTGCACAGCGGCTTCCCGCCGAACTCCTGCACTTGCTCGCGGATCATCGCGACCGGCTCACCATCAAGCGCACCCAGGGCCACCCCGAGCGAGTCCAGCACTCGCAGCTTCAGCTGCTCTCGCGCCGGCTCTGAGATCTCATCCCAGCACGACCGGCAGACAAACTGTGCGAGTTCCTCGACCCGAGTTGCATGATTCCCAGATTCGAGGTCCCAATCGGGCGTTACCTTGGCGACATTCGAGGTGGGAGCGGTCATGGCATGCCTCCTTATGCAGCCCTGCAACGGGACGAACTCTCGCCGGCATCCTCGGAGCCCGGAAGCGACCGCTCGGAGGTTGGCGCACGCACGAGGCCTCCCCGTATGTGCACGGAGCCGACCTCGTAGGCGACGTCTGGGGCGAGCGTGCGGCCGATGAAGCAGCGATTGTGCGCCAGAGAGGCCGCGGCCTCGTACTCGGACTGGCGCGCGATGTCGCCTCCGATGATCGTCGGGGTGACGACGATCCGCGCAAACCGCGTAGCAGTCGGGAAGCCGGTCACGGTGCCGCTGGCGGCCACTGCCAACGAGTCGACCGGAAGCTGCGCGCGGCGCAGCACGGCAAACAGCGTGGCCGTGTAACAGGACGAGACGGCACAAACCAACAGCTCCTCAGGATTTGTGCCGGTGCCGCGGCCGCCCATCGACTCCGGGCCGGACAGCTCAAGGACAAGGTCGTCGGGTCTGGATCTGCCCGGCGCCCTGACGGCCGGTAGCTGACCAAGACAACTCGACGTCGAAACTGAGATCCCTCATCGCTGTCTCCTTCTGCGCGTGGGGGTCGTCGCCGCGCGCTCGATTCATCGTGTTCATATGTCCTTAGCGCGCGAGCAGGGAAGGCTTCTTACCCGGCCAGGCGCTGTCGCCGTCGCGGTCGATCACGGGCAGCGTCCGGCTCCTCGCGGCACCGGCCCCACCGAGCCCAGCGCGGGGGGAGCCTCGTCGAATACCTCGTGCGGCACCCGAGCCATGCCCGCACGCATCGTGGCGCCGCGATGAGCGCGCGCCGTCCATTTGTGATCGATCTGCGACGCGATCCGGCGCTCGGCTCCCGGTTTGCGGCTCGAGGGTCGTGCGACCAGCGGACCGTGGACGCGACGCGTAAGAGGATCGCTGCCGGTGGACGCTGTGCAGTCACGACCGCACAACCGAGCGGGCCGGCACAACTCTGGAGGACGAACACGATGCTTTGCTATCCATGCGCCACACGAGGAGTCGAACGACCGGCGGTTGCCACTTGCTGGAGCTGCTCCGCCGGACTGTGCCTCGAGCACCTGCGCGAAACCGCCGCGCAGCTCGCGCCAAATCCCCTGTCCGGCTGCCGCCACGACACCTGGGGAGCGCCCAGCTCACTCCCACGGCGGACGGCCCGTGAGTCGCGGCTGCGCACCACTTCCCCTCGCACGACGTCGTCGCAATCGGGCAACGACGGAGGCCGCCGTGCGGGTCGGGACGGTGGTTCGAGCCGCAGGCCTGCTCACATCACGGCTTTGACAGGTGCGCGACCCTGACAGCCTGCGCGCTGAGGTGTCACCCGGACTGCGTCTGCGTGTTACTCCTGAGCGCGCACATACCGCGCCCGTTCGCCGGATCTACCGGGTTGGCACCGCCGGGCCTGAGTGGATGCTGCCTACGCCCCAGCACACACGAGCATCCGATGCGCGAGGCGTCTCGCCTCCGCGCGGTCGCCCGTCGACATCGAGTCACAAGATTCACCACGGTCGTCCACTTCTCGGTCCGCAAGCCCGCGCTTGAGCTTTCGCCGCGCGTCGTGGAGCGTCTTGTAGAGAGCCCCAGGAGTCGAGTTGAGGCGTGTCGCGAGATCCGTGGAGTCGACCCCGTCGATTGCCAGGGCGACCAGAACCTCGCGCTGGTGGCTAGTCAGGTCGTGGACGATCAGCTCACCGAGCCGGTCCGCGAGGTCCGTCGCCTCGCTGATCGTCTCCGCATCCTCGTCCCGGGCCGGGCGCAGCTCCAACGTCTCAATCTCGCTCGGGGTTTCGCGTGCGTGACCGAGCCGCCGCCGGATCTTGCCTGGCACCTCGAGCTCGGCGAACCGCCGCGCCCATGTGCTGAAGAGCGCATCGCCGCGGAATCGATCTAGTTTGCCGAGGATCGCAACGAGCGCGTCGTCGGCAGCCTGGACCGCGAGGTCGTCGAGATCCCTGCCGGATGGGTGGGCCAGCGCAGCGGTTCGACGTCGAACCTGATAGCGGGCTTCGCTGAGGAGCAATGCATGCAACCGCATGATCGCTGCGTCGTAGCGCGCGCCATCGCTACGCAGGGTCTCTAGCCAAACGCGCGACTCGGGATCGAGCTGCAGGGCCCCGTTGGCATGGCTCTGCTTCGTTGGGAGGGCGCGTTGGATCATGGATCGATTCTTGAGCGCCGACTGCCGCCAGGCCATGGGGGAAGACGCTCATGTGATGCGGGGTCGACCCCTCATCTGACCCCGTGCTTGAACCCGAACGTCGGGAATCAGCCGTGAGGGCGCGAGCATCAGCCGCAAAGGCCGATTGGACAGCCAAGTGGTCTCGCCGCCTCAAGCGGCTGTACCGATGTATCCGACACCCACCGTGATCGTTGTCAGGCTGCCCGCGAGTGCGCATTACGCGAGACCAACCGGCGCGCGCGTCGCTCGCTCGCTGCGTGATCCAGCGGGCGCGTGTCGCCGCGTGGTGAGGCCTCCTCCGTTTGCCGGGGCGCGCCCGGTGACTCAATCTGGCGCGCAACGCCCGCGACGGTAGTCGCGAGGACGCGGTAGCCCGAGCCGAAGGCTTCGTCTATGTGCGCGTTCACGACCCGGCCGCCTTACAAAGGTTGACGTTCCGTCGGTCACCGAACTTGGCGTGAACGGACTGGCGATGTCCGGCGCTGTCACGTCGCGCTCGTGAGCTGGCAGAGAGGCGCCCGTAAATGCCGACGGCTGGCGATCCACTAATGCGACCTCGTGGGCGGTCCGAGACTGGCGTGCACACGCCAATCCGCCGACACCGCCGACGATTATCCCCCGTAATTTCCATGCGCGGTCAGGCTGCCTCCGGTCGGGCATGTCTTATCGCGTCGGTTGTCGGCGTGCGGAAGCCGACGTTCAATCGATTCCAGCCGTTGATCGCGACGAGCGCGACAGTGAGGGCGACGACCTGCTGCGATGTGAATTGACGCGAGAGTTCGTCGAAGAGCTCATCCGGCGCGCCAGAGTCGGGCAGCAGCGTGAGTGCCTCACACCAGGCGAGCGCCGCGCGCTCCGCCCGTCCAAAGCAGTCAGCTTCGCGCCAGACCGCGACCATGTCCAAGCGCTCATCGGTCTCACCGCGCTCACGCGCCTCAGCGGCGTGAAGCCGAACGCAGTAGGCGCAGCCGTTGATCTGCGAGGCCCTGATCTTGACGAGGTTCAACAGCCGCGGATCGTCCAGGCCGCCGTTCGCCACGCGCTCCAGGCCGAGCATCGCATTCAGCGCGTCAGGTAGCAGTTCTCGATAGTTGAGTCGCATGACGGCCTCCTGGTCGAGGATTCTGGTTGCATCTCTCCCTAGCGTCTTGGCTCGAGCAGGCCCTTACGCCAGCGAGCTCGTGGTCGCAGGATCGCTGCCGTGAGCGGGCGGGGGCCGATCAGACGCGCGCGCTCGGGACAACGCCGCGATCAGCGATGGACAGCCGAGTGGACGGCCGGACTCGCCAGGCGGACGGCGGGTCAATCCGGTCGCGGTTCTTCCGACCCGCGGTAGCCCTTCCGCCGCTGGATGACACCCGCACCCACGAGCAGAGCCGGATGCTCATCGCTACTCCCCAGCATCCACACACCATCCTGCTCCTGTTCCGTGCACCATCCCGGTCGGACTGGCGACGCACTCGCAAGGGCAAGCAGCCGGCTTGCCGGGAGATCTGCTCCCTTGCAACCCCGGCTCGTCGCAAGAGCAGCTGCCGGACGTAAGGCTTGCCGATGCGTTCGACGCTGGGGAACCATGCGGAACATTTCGCTTGATCCTCCGCCGGGCCGCGGGTTTGCGAACCCGCGGCCGTCGTCCCCACGCGAGCCACTGAGGCGCACATGAGCGGCCGAGAGCTCGAGCCGATGCGATCCCTGCGCGTGCTGCCGCGGCCCCGAGGAAGCTGGATCGTCGAGACCGAGCGAGGCGACGTGCTGTCCGAGCACGCGACCGCGACCGACGCGGAGATCGCGGCCCTTGACCGTCTGCGCGCGAACGACGAGCTGCTCGTCTTTGACCGTTACCACCGCTGCCATCGACGCTCTCGAGGAGCTAGACAGCGCCCTCGTGAGCGGGCCGTGAAAGCCCTTGGCCTTCCATCAGCATCGGTGGCACCTGTTACTCCCACGACGAGCACGTAAAGAACGGAGGCGCAGATGGCCACAATCCCCACACCTACGGCGGCACCGCGGCGCCGACACGGCGCCGACGCGCCCCGCGCCACCGAGGCCTCCCACCGCTGATGCAAGCCCCGCACAGGCGCCCGCCGCAGGCCGTCAGTCCCACGGACGCGGGGGGACGGTGTTGTTCGAGGTCCCGTTCACGAGCGCGATGAGCGACTCCGATCTGGCAGTGCTCGCGCGCCTGCTGGACCTCTCGACGCATATGTACCCGAAGATGCGTCCGGACCCGAACAGTCCGGGCGTCGCACGCCTTGACCACTTCTCCGGCGTGTTCCTCGAGCGCGGCGCGGACGAGGGACAGTGGGTGCTAGAAGCCCGCACCTGGGGACAACCGGCGCCCAAGAGCGCCCACGAGTGGCACGTGCTCGTCGCCCAAGCAGCCCGCCAGCTCGACCCCCGCGTGACGCTCCCGGACCGCTTGCCTGACTTGCATCGACAGACGCCGGACCGACCGCTCGGCCGGCTGCGAACAGGCGATTCGCGGGCGCCCGCCGCCGCATCGTCGGGCTGCCATAGCTACTTCGGACGTTCGCGGTACTGGTCTGCCGCCTCGCCTGGCGCGAACCCTCGCGAGCTCAGCGGGTGCGGCTGCGACCGTCCCGAGGACGATGAACGCAGACAGGCACGCGATCCCGATCGCGTACGCCCAGCCGGCATCGGCGACGGTCAGGAAGCCGATGCCCGCGACGAGGCAGGCGACATGAGCCAGTTGGTGAGAAGCACGCTCAAAGGAATCCGACGAGCAGCGCGACTTCGCACGGCAACCCCGTCACGGTGCTCGCCCGAAGCAGATCAGCTTCCCGACTGCGAGTCGTCTCCAAGCGCGCGGCATCCCGCCTCGCCGAGGCCGCTAGTGCGAGTGGACGGCGCGAGCATCGATCGGCCGTGATCCAATCGCTCGCTGGACTCCCCGAGGGATAACGATCGTCGGGCAGGCCGCGCGCTTGAGCAGATCGCTCGAGACCGCACCCACGAGCACCGCATGCAGCGGACCGTAACCCCGCGATCCGAGCACGAGCAATCCCAGCGCACGCGACTGCTCGGCCAGCACCGCGACGGGGTCTCCCTCGACCACGATCGGCTCGACTGCGACACCGGCTGCCAGCGTTGTGATGGCCTCGTTCAGGCGAGATCGATGCTCGTGTTCAAGGTCTTGCACAAACTCGCGGTAGCTGGTGACGGCGAACATCGGATGCGCCGGGGCTGGGCGCTCGAAGACCGAGATTGCACGTAACTCTCCGCCAAGCGACCCGGCCAAGCCCGCCGCGGTGGCGAGGGCTGCGCGCGACTCAGCGGACCCATCAAACGCAGCTCCAACTGGCACAAGCACACCAGACGCCGCCACGCGGGCGAAACCGCCTGGCGCGAGTCCGACCGCGCACGGCGCGCCGTGCAGCAGACGCTCCCCGACGCTCCCGGCGAGCACCCGTCCAAGCGTCCCGCGGGAGGTAGAGCCCACCACCACCAGGTCGGCCTGCTCGCGCATCGCCGCCTCGTGCAGCGCACGCGCAGGCGAGGGGGCCCCGATCACGCAGGATTCTGACCGTGGTGCGTCGTCGAGCCATGCGCGGGCTTCCTCTGCCGCGGCTTCGGCATGTCGCCGCACTGCGGAGGGCGAGCGCTCGGCTTGGGGAGACGCCTCGTAGGACCCGTGCTCGTAAGCGCTCACGGCCAGAAGACGTGCGCCGGTGGCGTCCCTCAGGATGGCGCCGAGCGCGAGCGCGTCGCGGCCCCCGTCTGAGCCATCAAACCCGACGATGATCGCCGGCGACATGGGCTTCCCTTTCAGTTCGCGCGGTGCTGCGAGTTCAGACGACACGCGCGAGAGCGCGTCATTGGCGGACCGCCGCTTGGCCCGACGTGGCGGGGCCGGGAGCGCGAAGGCGCTCGCCCGCCGCGCGCATCCGGCGGACCCGTCGCTTGAATTCGGCACCGCGACGCAGACGGGCACGGCGTCCTGCAACGTCCTGGGCGCCAGCGCGCCGCCCTCGCCCTCCCACCTGTTGATGCTCACACGCATAGAGGACGATTCTCCTCATCCCAATCGTGCAGACCATTGGGGCAAACACCCATTCGCAGCTCAGGCAACGGTGCATCTCGATGCGTTGCGGTAAACCTCGGGGCGCTGCGACGACTCGCGTCGTCTGCCTCGTCACCTCACCGTGCCGCACGCTTGGGGCCGACGGCCCGCCGAGCAGCGGGAGAGGACGACCCGCTACGTCTGGAAGCTGACGGTGATTCCATCGCTGCGCGGGGCGCAGTCAGCGGATGAGCAGATCGACCAGTCGCGCCAGCTCCTGATTCGGAAGCGATTGCTCAATCAACGGGAAGAGCTCGCGCTCCTCGCGGCGGATGTGCTGCTCGAGGCGACCCCCGAGGTCGTGGAGGATCGTCAGCGGTGGATGCTGCGCCTCGAGCTGGTGGGCGAGGTGGCGGATCTGGATGTGGTCCGTCAAGACCTTGGCGACGAGCGGCTGCTCCACATCCATGAACTCGGCGCAGGCCGGAAGGAGGACGTCTTCCTCCTCGCGGAAATGGTGGCGGCCGTCGTCACTCCAATACGCGAGGAAAACGTCGCGAGCCTCCTGCGCAGTCGCCTCGTCGGCACGCTTTAGGCGCTGCGCCACGACGAGCGCATGATGGTGGTCGCGCGAGAGCTGCTCGAGTGCGGGATGGCGTTTCATTGAAGTCGAAATGCTTCGAGCGGTGACGGGCTGAGTCCATGGTGGCACCCAGGCGGAGGGCCACGCACCCGAGCACAGATCGGAGGCTCCGAAAGGCAGGCCGTGTATCTGGAAGTACCAACCAGCTGATTGAACGCCCACCTTCGCTCGTCGGAAGCCAGCCACCAACTCCTAGCTGCTGGCGCGCGCCGCGCGCCGGATCGCATATAGCGGGGCGCCGCACTCGGGACAGTAGCCCTGCCAACCGGCGCGGCCGTTGGGCAGAGTTACCTCGTGTGCGTCGGCAATGGTGACCTTCTCGCCGCAGACGCATCGACCCCGAGGTGCCGGATCGGGCGCGGCTGAAATCGAGTCGGCCATGCCGACCAGCATATTCGTCGTGGACTGCCCTGACGCAAGCCTGGCGCCAAAGCTAGGACGATCGGCATCATGCCCGCTCCGCGCGGATAGGAGGAGCCGTGGGTTCAACCCATACCTGGTCGGAGTGACATCTTCTCCGTCGGACTACGACCGTGTCGTCGAGCGCCGTTGCGCGGTAGCGCTCGCCCGGCATTACCGCGATGCGGAGGGCCTGTCGATCGCGCAGATCGCCGCGCGCCTCGGCCGCTCGTCGGCGACAATCAAGGCGTACTTCTACGATCCGACCGATGCTAACAAAGGACTCAGCTGGGAGCGGGTGGCCAAGGCAGGAGGTCGCGAGGTCTGGAGTCACCTGCCGGCCGCAGCGGCCCGAGAAGAGATCCTTCCCCGGCGGACCTTTCTTTGCGCTCGATTGGGCTGTCCAGCACATCCGGTAGGTTGGCGGTTCTGATGCTCGACCGGGTCACGCAACGGCGCCGGGCGGCGCAACTCGCCCGCCACTACCGCGACCAAGAGGGTCTGTCGATCGCCGAGATCGCTCGTCGGCTGGGACGCGCAGAAGCAACCATCAAGACGTATCTCTACGATCCAACCGGCGACAAGGCACGCGCGGTCAAGGCGCGCTACGTGGGAGTGTGTCGCGGCTGCGGGGCGCGCACCGCGCCCCGGAACGGCAAGGGCGACGCCTACGCGTATTGCAAACGCTGCCATCCCGGCGCGATCGCGCCGCAATGGACACGGGAACGGGTTCGCGAAGCGATGCGCGGATGGCGAGCGCGCTACGGTGCTGCGCCGTCGTCGTATGACTGGTCGCGCACGCACGCACGCCGGCGCGGCGGCGGAGCGCTCAAACGGCTACAGGCCGGAGACTGGCCTGCGCCGTCCACTGTCACCGGTGTGTACGGGAGCTGGGCGGCGGCCCGCGCCGACGCCTTCGGCGGCGCCTGAACCCCTGGCCCTCGATGCCGTTGATACACGGACCCTCGTCTGCGCTTGGTCATGTGAACGGGGGCGCCGACGGTCGCCGCAAACGCTACGGCCATTCGTCTGCAGCAGCATCAACGGGGGCGTCGGCGCCGGTGGCTGCTAGGCCAAGGGAGCGACAGCGACGTGCACTTGCAAGCCGCCGCGGATCGGGCCGCGAGCAAGCACATCGACGACTCTGACAAACGCGCCAATGCAGCCCGCCGGCCGATCCGTGGCGACGGTCGACGCCAAGATGCGCACCTTTGGCGACGAGCAGGTGCCGGGCCGCCGTGCTCGCCACCGCGGGACTCGTCGCGCTCGCAGCCGGGATCTACGAGCGCGCGATCCTCCGGATCGGCGCCCCGGTCCGCCTCCACCGCCTGATCAAGACCGGCCGACGACAAGCTGATGTTGCGGCCGGCCCGCCGCAGACCGACGCAGCCGCGCGCGCTCGCCGGACCCGCCTCTTCGACGCTGCCGGGCGTGCCGTCGCGGTGATCTCGCTTCTCGCGGGCGTGGCGATCGGGCTAGAACACCCGGTCGCGATCGTCCTGCTCGCGCTCGGGCTGCTGCTCGTCGTCGCATTCGAGACTCACAAGCACAGTTGGCGCGGCGGGGGCCGCTGACGCGCGGTTGCCGAGGTCGAGTGGCGGGGAGATGCCTCGCATCTCGGCGATCAGGTCGTGCTCCAGCAACACGTCGATCCGCAAGCGGCGCAACCGCGGCGCAGCGACCGCACGAACAATCCCTCGCCGGCGGCGCGGCATCCGATCAGGACGTCGTCGTTGAAGGGACGCAAGCCTCGGCGAGGCGGTGCGCGAGGCGATGCGGCGCTGGCGGTCGCTACAGTGCGGCGCCGTCCTCCTACGACTGGTCTCACACGCACGCGAGCGCGGGGACGAGGCGCTCTCGCGCCTGAGCACACGGACATGGCCGGCGCCCGCGACGGTGATCGACCTGTACGGGTCGTGGGCCGCGGCGCGCGCGGACGCGTTCGCACAAAACTGAGGCCGGTCGGGTTGGAGGCTTTGCCCGCCGTTTCCGGTACCTGCCTGCCGGGATGCCAGAGAAGCTCGCTGAACTGGCCGGCGCTGCGGAGGGCCCGGTGGCCTCCGCGGACGGGTGGCACGAGCTCGCGGTCGCGAACCCGACGTTCTTGCTGGAGCGGCTGGGGAGCGAGTGCACGGACCTTCAGGGTCTGCGTGAGCTGACCGTCACCGGGCTGGACGCGATCGCAGCACTCGGCGCGGACCGGCCCGACCGCGTGGTGTGGGATCTGGACTGGGAGCGGTTCGATGGTTCCGGTGGCCGGGTGCGGAAGCTGTCGGTGATCGACACCGGGACGGGGATGACCGCCGGGCAGCTGCGCTGCTACATCAACCAGCTGGCGGCGAGCGGTCGCGAGCAGTCGCCGACCGGCAACTTCGGCGTGGGAGCGAAGGTGGCCGCGGGCTCCCGCAATCCGCACGGCCTGGACTACCGCTCGTGGCATCAGGGCGAAGGCTCGCTGGTGTGCTTCAAACGCAACCTGGACGGGTGTTGGGGGCTTGAGCCGCAGCGGTGGGCAGACGGCCGCGCCGATTACTGGCGGCCTCTGGGCGAGGCGGAGAAGCCCCGGCTGCTGCGCGGCCAGGATCACGGCACCCAGGTCGTCTTGCTCGGCCAGCACGAGCGGCACGACACCACCCAGGCGCCGCCGAGCGTGACCGACGCGCGACGGCAATGGATCGCCCGCTACCTGGCGGACCGCTTCCTGCGCTTCCCGTCGCAGGTCGAGGTGCTTCTGCGCGAACACCACGGCCCCGACACGCACCCACTGCGACGGATCCACGGCGAGCGGCACCACCTCGAGCACCACGCCGTCGCGGCAGGAACGGTGGCGCTGGGCGACGCGATCGTCCGCTGGTGGGTGCTCGGCGACGTCCACCGAGCCCGGCGCCGCGAGGCGCGTCTGTGGGCGTCGACCGGTCACGCGACCGCCGTGTTTGACGACGAGCTCTACGACGTGCTGGCGCCGACGCGCGGCGGGTACGGACGCCTGCAGGACTTCGGCATCCGCTTCGGCAACGAGCGAGTGGTCCTGCACATCGAGCCCCAGGCCGAGTCCGGTCGCGTTCAGTGCAACACCGCGCGGACGACGCTGCTGCTCGACCACGAGCCATTGCCGTGGGCACGGTGGGGCGAGGAGTTCGCCGCCGCGATGCCGGCCGAGATCCTGCGACTCCAGGAACGCGCCGCCGGCACCGACTGCGGGCCGCGCCGAGAGGCGATCCGCAGCCGCGTAGGCGCGATCCTGCCGCTGTACCGACTCAGCCGCTACCGCCCAACCAGACCGCACAGCCCACGGCCCAACGGGCCGGCCACCACCCGCCCGGCCAACGCGTCCACCGGCCCACGCGCGCCCAGGCGTTCGGCACCCAGCACCGAGCCGGCCGCGCATCCAGCATGCGCACCGGTCCAGCCCGAGCCCGACCCCAGCCTCGCCGGCAGCCAGGCGCCGGCGGACGATGGCGACGACGACGCGCGCTCGACGGCGATCGTCGATCTGCCCGACGTCGCGTGGATCTCCGCGCGAGACGCAACCCGGGCGCCGGGCGACCTCGAAGACCAGGCCGCCCGCTACCATCCGGCCCGCCACGAGCTGACGAGCACGCCGACTTCCGCGCGATCACCGATCTGCTCGCCCACTGGCGCGGACGCTACCGCGGCGTTCCCGGCGCCGACGCGATGATCGAGGCGCAGGTCCGGGAATGGTGCGAGCAGATCCTGGTCGAGGTGGTGCTCGCCGCCCGCAACTCGCGCTGGAGCGCGGAGCAGCTCGACGCGCTCCTGTCGCCGAGCTCGTTCACCGCCGCCCTGGCTACCACGACAGCTGCTGCACGCCACGCTACAGCGACGACTCGGTCACAGGCTCGGAGCACCGCGGAGCGATCACGCCGAATCCACCGCTGACCCGACCGCGGCAGACCCGTCTCGCGCCAGATCACGCCAGCCAGGAAGCGCGCCGCAGCAGCGGCGCAAGTCAGGAGAGCCGGCGGCATGAGTCGGGCGATCCCAGAGCGCGCGCGGGAGCTCGCCGCCGAGCTGGAGCGGCGGTTCGCGCGCGACGCCGAGCTCGCGACGCGGCTGAACGATGCGCAACGGCGACTGCGAGACGCGAACGATCGCCTGTGGTCGGGCGTACATCCCGACGGCATCGCCGCCATCTACGGCGAGCATCCCGCCGCGATCGAGAGCGCGGCGGCGCACAACCGCTCAGAGATCCTCGATGCACGCGATCCGCTGCGGGAGGCCCAGCGCGCGCACTGGACCATCCACCACGCGTTGATCGCCTACCAGGACGCGGCGGAGCGTCGGCGCCAGCTCGCAGCCGAGGTCGGCGAGCTCGTCGGGGAGCTGATCGCGTCGCTCGTCGCCGCGGGATGGTCCGAGCACGACGCCAGAGAAGCGAACATCCCGAACCTAATCTGGGCCGGAGGTTGTCCAGTGAGCGGCACTCGCCACAAGAGCCGCCACGAGGCTGAACCTGCGCAGGGGAAGCGGACTGCTGACACGAGCGGGGGGGTCACGCACCTGACCCCCAAGCAGGTCGCACAGCGCCTCCAGTGGGGCTACCCGAAGGTGCTGCGTGCGATCCGCGCGGGGATTCTCCCCGCGCTCGATCTGACGCTGCCAGGCTCCAGGCGTGCCGAGTATCGGGTACCGCTGACGGCGCTCGAACGGTTCGAACGCGAGCGCACGGTGGTCCCGCGGGAAGCGGGACAGGGCTCGGCGCCGGACTCGATTGAGGCCGTGCGCGCGGCGCGGGCCCGCTCGAACGCCGCCTACCATGACGCCGCTTGACCCCTTTCCACTCTGAGAGATAGCCTGGGCGCGTGGCCTTCATCAAGCCCAAGCGGCGCAAGGACGGCATCGAGGTGTGGGAGGTGCGCTGGTATCCGCACCCGGGCTCAAACCAGAAGTCGAAGAGCTTCTACGACTCCGACGACGCCGAGGAGTTCGTCAGGGAGCTGCGCCGGGCGCAGTCAAGGGGCGAGCCGGCGCCCGAGCCGCACCGCCGCCGGAGAGCGGTGACGCTCGGCGACTGGTACCTGGAGCACCGGGAGCGTGCCGGATGGGAGCGAAACACGCAGAAGAACTACCGCAGCGTGTTCCGCGCTCACATCGCCGACTCCAGCTACGGGATAGCAGACGAGCCGCTGCCGACACTCTCCGACGAGCGCATCGCTCGATTCCGCGACGACATGGACAGCGCCGGCGTCCCTGCCAACGCGCAGTCGAAGACACTCACCCTGGTGTCGTCGCTGCTCTCGGCGGCGGCCGAGCGCCGCTCCTATACGGGCGTACGGCAGAACCCGATGCTCCGGGGCGGTGTGAAGAAACCGAGGGCCAAGCGGGTACGCCCGGTTCTTGTGTTCGCACCGGTCGCCTTCGAGGCGGTCCGCCTCGAGCTCATGCACGCGCCGGGCCGGAGCGAGCTAGAGCGAGCACGAGACGCGCTGTGGCAGTCATGCACGTCGCTCGCGGGCCTGCGCCCGGAGGAGGCGTGGGCGCTCCAGCCCGACTTCTTCCGGGAACGGACGATCTCCGTCGTGCAGGCGGTCGCCCACGGCGAGGTCAAACGGACGAAGGAGGACGAATGGCATTACCCGCCGCTCCATCCGCTCCTGCGCGAGGAGCTGGACGCCTATCTGGAGTGCTGGCCGGTGGAGTTCGGGCAGCTCATCTTCGATGACCCGGCACTGCCGGGCAAGCCGATCGCCGACCACAACTGGCGCAACTGGCGAAAGCGGGTTTGGCGCGGAGCGCGCGACCGTGCGCTGGCTCACGTCCCCGCGCGAGAGCGCGCAAAGCTGCTCGCCGCGCGCCCCTACGACCTCGGGCGGCACTCGTACGCGTCGCTCAGGCTGCGCGCCGGGATGTCGAACAACCTCGCCGGGCTGGTGGCCGAGCTCGGCCACACGACCATCTCGCAGCTGTCCGCGACGTACGCACACGAGATCGCCGAGTACCGGGGCACGGAGCCCGTCGACTGGGTGGCCGAAGTGCGCTCGGCGCGCGCGAAACTCGCCCGCCGCACACCAGGCTCGGGTGCCTGAAGCCGCCTCTTCTTTCAGAATGAACGGGCTAGTCCAAGAGATAAATGAGAGATGGCGGATTGCTGACCCGTCAGAGATTGCATCTTTTTCGCAGCAATTTCACATAAACGCGCTTGCGTCGACGACACGGATGGTAAGGAAGGGGTCGTCGGTTCGAGTCCGACAGAGGGCTCTGGCGGATCGCCTGAGTGGGCGGGGGCTTTGGGATTCGGGCTGGTGCGGCGAGCGCCGTCCGCAGGCCGGTTTGGAAACTATTTGGAAACCCGCGGCGTGGTTCTGCCGTTGGCGGGCGCCGGTGCCGGATACCTGGGTTGCCGTTCCGCAGGATGTTTCTTGATGTTCGTGCGATCCGCCTGAACCGCGAGTCATCCACTCCCCGGCGGGAGACGGTCCTGGATGGGCGGTCTTCCGCCGGGGAGTACCCTGCCGGAGGCGACCATCGAAGCTCGGGCACGTCTTGCGAGCGGCCGCACCCGTCGTCCTGGTAGACCGGCAGGACGAGGGCTTGACCCGGCTTCTCGGAGACGGAGAGCACTCGTTGCTATCTGGCGGGGAGCGGCGCCATGTCGGTAGACGACGACGCGACGATCGTCTTCATCCGGCGAGCGCTCGCCCGCCGGTCGATGCGCCAGCGAGTTCCTCGTCGCCAAGGGAGTCGTCCCGCTCGACGATCGAGTGACGATCGCATTCGTGGCAAACCAGTGGTCCGGCGTTGGCGCCGGCGGACCACTCCTGCGTCGGCTTTGCGATCGCGCGGCACACCTCCGGGCTTCCGATTCCATTCGTCACAAAGCGCTCGTCCGCTCGCGCCGTTCGTCACTCCTCCTGCTGGGCGAAAGCGCGGGAAGGTGAAACGTGACCGATCCTGACAGCGGGCGGCTGAAGACGAGGATCGATTTCGGGCAGGGCTACAACGCGCGGGCGGTCGTGACCGAGCAGCAGTTCGTGCTCGCGGCGGAGATCACCAACAGCACCGTCGATTGGTCGCAGCTGGATCCGATGGTCACCGCGACGCTCGCCGAGCTCGCGCGGGCGGGCTCTGCCAGCAGGCTTGAGGTCGCGGTCGCGGACACCCAGTACTGGAACGAGCAGCACATAGACGAGGTAATCGCTAACAAGCACGTGCAGGTGCTGATCCCGCCGAATGGCCCCAGCGGCAAGCAGCGGAAGGGCTGGACTGGCGGCCGTTACACCTGGATGCGATACCTACTCAACGCAGCGCGCGGCGACGAGCTATACCGAAAACGCAAGCATATGATCGAGCCTGTGTTCGGCCACACCCGCCACAACAGAGGTGTCACACACTTCCTCCGACGAGGACGGAGCGCCGTGCGCACAGAGTGGCGGTTACTGATGATGACCCACAACCTGACCAAGCTCCACCGCCACCAGATCGCCACCGTGGGGCCTGAAACGGCCCCCCCGGGGGTGACACCACCAACCAAGACGTGCCCACCACTAACGCCGCCGTCAGCACAGAGCGACGCCGGCGACCATCGCTTGGTTTGAGCGACAGCCTCCCTGACGAAGCGATCGTCTCAGGCCGCGCGATACGTACGCGGCTGGTTCTCGTCCCAAGCGAGAGCCTCGACGGCGACGATTAGGTCATGCGGGGCGCCTGCTTTGCCCCCGAACCGACAGTCTCGGTCAAGCCGGCCTAGATCCACTCGGACTGCCGCTCGCATAGGCGGAGCGGCACCAGTTTGATGGCCGGCGCTGCGACTGGCCGATGTCCGTGTGGCGATGGGCCACGGCGGCACACAGGTCGCGCGCCAAGCGGCCGATTTGGTGCTAATCGGCGATGAGTTCGCCACGCTCGCGGAAGCACTCATGGAAGGACGCGGCTTCTGGCACAACATGCGTCGCTCGCTCGGCCTCCTGCTGGGAGGCAACGCGGGCGAGGTTCTCCTGATGATCGTTCGCCGCCTCCGGCACGGCCGTGCCGCTCACGCGCCAGGTGCTGACCATCAACCTCGTGACCGAGGTGCTGCCCGCCGTCTCGGTGGCGATTCAACCGCCCGAGCACCGCAACCTGGCGGCCCTGTCTCGGGAGGGCGGCAGCGCGCTCGACGCGCCGCTGCGCGTCGACATCATCGCCGCGCAATCGCCACCGGCGCCAACGAGCTACGGCGCCTACCTGCTCGCCTTGCGCATGGTCGGCACGACTGCAGCCCGCAGCGTCGTGTATCTGAGCATCGTCACCACACAACTGGCCCAAACGATCGATCTCGGCCAGGCCGAGGCCGGCTCACCGCCCCGGTGCTCGCCGCCGTCGGCGGCTCGCTAGGCGTGGTCGGGACGACCCTGACCGTCCTTGGCCTGCGCAACTTCCTCGGGCTGGCGCCCCTCACGCTACCGGGCGCGCTGATTGCCGGTGGCCTTATCTGCTCGCGGTTGCCCTGAGTCGGGCGCTACCGGTCGAGCACTGGCTTTGTCGAGCACTGGCTTTCCGCGTCCACCGGTCCACGCCAAGGTGCTGACCCTCGCCACCGCGTCGGCTCACGCCTTGAAACCCACCGTCCATCTCCGAGCGGGCTGACCCGGCAGACCGGTCAGGCGACGTCTTCGAACGCTTCGATCAGACCCTCGCGCGCCTCGCCCACGTCCCCCGCGCGAATCACGTTCCGAGCCCGCTGGTGCAGCGCGTGTGCGCTAGCGATCAGCGCGGCCGTAGGCCATGCCACCAGCTCAGCGAGCGCGACCGCGCCGACGGCGGCGTAGAAAACCGCGTCCTCCACGGTGGTCCCGCCAATTAAGGGCAGAGAACAGATCGGCTGAGGCTCAAGTGCTGGCCGTGCCTTCGAAGCTGGCGCTTGCCCCTGCTCTTTCTGGGCGCCTGCCTTCGGGCGATCGCGGGGCTTTGCTGTCCCCGGCTGACGCCTCGGCGTGTTGGCTCCGGACTCCATGCGCATCCACCATCCTCCCGCTCAAGACACGAGCAGGCCTCGTTTCGCTGTCGGTTTCAAGATCGAAGGTGGCGCCACCGCTGTCATCACCCGATCTGGATTAATCGGTATCCCGCACCGAAGGGCGCGGGGCGCGACCCGTGAACGACGATTAGGCGGCTCGACGCCTCATCCGAATCGATTGAGGCGGACTGCAGCGAGGGCTGAGATGCTCCTCGTACCGATGATGGCAAGAGAAACGCGAACCGGGAGAGCGGCTCGGAGATGCGATTGCTTCCCACCGTCCTGATCGCAGCAGTGTCCAACCTGGACAATCTCGGCGTCGGAGTCGCTTTGGGAACTCGCGGCACGAGGATCGCGGCGATCCCGAACTTGGGGATGCGTCCTGCACCGCGGCGAGCATCGCAGTGGCGAAGTCGATCCGGGCGGTGATGATGCTTATGCCGACCAACCGAACACTGCGCGGTGAAGTGAGAGATCATCCGTTTGGGTGACGACGGCATCTGGTCTGGCGCGATAAATTCGGATTAGGAGTCGGGATCGGTGGCGACTGCATCAGTTTCGGGATTCCGGGTGGGTCGGCGTAGCGCGTCGGACGCGCTCGTGCTGGCCGCGATCGGGGTCGCGGGGGCCGTCGCCACGGCGGCCACGGCGTGGGCGGTCGCGAACAGCCCGATACTGGTTGCCCGGACGGGCGATGTGATCTGGAGGAGTCTGTTCGTCGCGGCCTATGTCGCGGTGGGGGCGTACACGTGGTGGCGGCGGCCCGAGAGCAGACTCGGGCCGATCGTCGCCGGGGCTGGCTTTCTGTACAGCCTGACTTCGTTGAACGCGTCGGGAGCAGCGCTCGCGTACACGGTCGGGATGGTGGTTTGGGCGGCCTACATCGTTTACATCGGCTACATGTATCTGTGTTTTCCGCGCGGTCGGCTCGAGTCGCGGTTGGAGCGTGGGTTTATGGCGGCGTTTGCTCTGAGCACGGCGGTGTTGTGGGGGCTGATTTTGCCGCTGTCGCCGACGCTTCCGGCGGGGAGCGATTTCACGAACTGCGGGACCGGGTGCCCTCACAATGCGTTGCAGATCGTCGGTGGGCACGCCGCCACCGGCATGGCGCTTAGCACGGCGTTTGACATCGTCTTCACGATCGCGGCGATCGGCGTCGCGATGCTCGTATTCAGCAAGGCGCGTTCCTCGGCGCATCTGCGCCGACGGGTGATGACTCCGTTGGCGGTTGTCGTGATCGCCACCATCGTCGAGTTTGTGGTCTCGCTGTTTCTCCCTGCCGCCTTTCCGGGGACCAGGGAGACACTGAAGATCATCAATGGTCTGGTCACGGTGGCGGTGCCAGTAGCGATTTTTGCCGGCCAGGTTCGCGGGGATGTGTTCGCGGCGATGAGCCTGGGCCAAATCGTCGTGCGCGAAGGCGGTAGGTCGCTGTCTCCCGGGACCGTGGAGAATCTGATCGGCGACGCGCTCGGCGACGCGAGCCTCACGCTGGCCTTGTGGGCCCCGGACCGCGCCGGCTACG
Organism: uncultured Solirubrobacterales bacterium; assembly: GCA_963723675.1. Classification (GTDB taxonomy): domain Bacteria; phylum Actinomycetota; class Thermoleophilia; order Solirubrobacterales; family Solirubrobacteraceae; genus Palsa-465. Next base: position 19,743 of record CAVRRW010000012.1, read on the forward strand.
TAGACGTCGACGGTGAGGCGCTGGAGCTTCCGCTCGACGCGCGAGCGCGCTGTGTTACGCGCGTCACCCGGGACGAACGGCCGGTCGCGGCTCTGATCCATGATCCTTCGCTCGATACCGATTCCGACGTCGTGCAGGGGTTGGCCGTGAGCTCGCTGATGTTGCTCGAGAACGCACGTCTGGTCGAGGAGCTCCGGGCGTCGCGTTCGCGGATCGTTAAAACAGCCGCGCGCGAGCGACGGCGTCTGGAGCAGGATCTGCACGACGGCGCGCAGCAGCGGCTGATGGCGATACAGGTCAAGCTTCGGCTCGCGCAGGAGCACGCTAACGGAGATGGTGTCGCCGAGGAGCTCGAGGCGATAGGCGTGGAGGCGGCGGACGCGGTCGAGGAGCTGCGAACTCTGGCGCGCGGCATCTATCCAACTGTGCTGAGTGACCGTGGCCTCGCCGCCGCTCTGCGCTCGGTTTCAATGAGAGCCCCGGTTGCAATTCGCATCGACGATGGGGGCATCGGTCGTTGCTCGCCAGTGGTCGAGGCGGCCGTCTACTTCTGCTCGCTGGAGGCCATCCAGAACGCGATCAAGCACGCAGGCAGCCACGCCGAGACAACGGTGACCCTGAGGCGGGACGGCCGTGGGGTGAGCTTCGCAATCGCCGACGACGGCGTCGGGCTGGACACCTCGGCGCCGGGCGAGGGTGTGGGTCTCGTCAGCATGCGCGACCGCATCGGTGCCGTCGGCGGCGAGCTCGAGATCGTCTCCGCCGCCGGCTTGGGCACCACGGTCCGGGGAACCGTTCCCGAAGCCGGGCTCGAGCCCGCGGTGCAATCCGAGAACGCGCGATGAGCATTCGCGTCGTTTTGGGTGAGGACAGTTACGTCGCTCGCGAGGGGATCTGTCGGATCCTTGAGGACGAGGAGGACATCGAGATCGTCGCGGCGTGCGGAGATCTGGCGACCCTTCGTTATGCCATCGGCGAGACGAAACCGGACGTTGTGCTGGCGGACATCCGCATGCCACCGACCAAGACCGACGAGGGCATCAGGCTGGCCGCCGAGCTGCGGCTAACGCACCCGGCTGTGGGGGTCGTGATCCTCAGTCAGTATGCCGAGCCTTTGTACGCCACCGATCTCCTCGATGGCGGATCGGATCGCCGCGCCTACCTCCTGAAGGATCGCGTCCAACACCAGAGCGACTTGAGCCGCGCCGTGCGGGAGGTCGCTGCGGGCGGTTCGGTTGTCGACTCGCGGATCGTCGAGCTGCTGCTGGCGGCGCAACGACAACGCGAGGACTCGCCGTTCGACGCGCTGACGCCTCGCGAGCAGGAAATTCTGGCGCTGGTGGCCGAAGGTTGGAACAACGGGGCGATTTCCGAGCGGCTGGTGATCACCAAGCGCTCCGTCGAGCGCCACATCAATTCGATCTTCGGGAAACTCGATCTGGGCGACGCGGAGAACGTCAGCCGGCGTGTCAGGGCGGCTCTCTTATTTCTCGGTGGCCAGGTCGGGTAGCACCGCTCGCACCCACATGTTTGCCACCTAGGCGTATTGGCCGCGAGAGGCCACGATTGTGGATCGAGGTGTCTGGGTTGGAGCGATCATTGAAGCGGTCACCGACGAATGCTTGTCGCCGTGGGCGTGTGCTGGCGGTCGACGACGACGCGCCGTTCCTGGCTTTGTTGCGCGACGTTCTACGGGCAACGGACGAGCTCGAGGCTGTCGGCGAGGCGGAATCTGGCGAACGGGCCGTCGAGGCCGCGCGGGAACTGCGGCCCGACGTGGTCCTGATGGACGTCCGGATGCCGGGACTTGGTGGGATCGCGGCCGCCGAGCGGATCAAGGCGGGTCGTCCCGGGACGCTTGTTGTGCTGATATCAACGGCTCACCCCGACGAGCTCGCGCTCGAAGCACACGACACCATCGCCGGCGCGGTGATCTGGAAGAGCGAACTCGCGCCGCAGCTACTCGATGAGATCTGGCTGCGATACCGAGACCTGGGCCGACCATCACCCCTCTAGCGGCCGTCTCACCGTGGTCTTACGACGCGAAGCGTGCTTTCGAAGGCGTCGTCGTGAATGGTTAGGAAGCGACTGCGCGAAACCAGGGGCCGGAGGCCTGCGTGTTTACCGACACGGCGAGCTGAGGAACCACCCCCCACGATCTGCCTGTCTGCCTTCTTGTTGAACCGTGACGCCGCTGCCAGAGTCGGACCTCGGATGTGAGGTCCGAATGAGGGGCCGCGCCGAGACCCGAAGGAGACTGGCATGAGCACCGCGGCGATGGCCGGCGGCGTCATCGCTGCCCGAAAGCCCGACCAGGACGAGGACCGGGTCCATCAGGCATGGTTTTCGGGGCCGCTGTTCGACAGCGTCGGATTTTCGACGGTCTGCAGATCACGATCTCCAGCTCGGTCACCGGGGTTTAGAACAACACTCCCAGCGCCTCCGCGCCGCACGGAACGGGGGGCTTAGATCGGAATGGAGCGCGATGAGCGTCAAAGAGCGACAGCCTAAGATGACTGAAAGGGCTGCGGCGACGCGGTCTGCCGGTGGTGGCGAGCAGGTCGCCGATGTGTTCGTCGTCTTCGGGATCACCGGCGACCTCGCGAAGGTGATGACCTTCCACTCGCTCTACCGGCTCGAGAAACGCGGGCTTCTGAGCTGCCCGATCGTCGGGGTGGCCGTCGACGACTGGTCCGTGGAGGACCTGCGCGAGCACGCCCGCGCGGCGATCGAGGGCTGCGGCGAGCAGATCGACGACGGCGTCTTCGACCGGTTCGCGGCGCGGTTGTCTTATGTGGCCGGTGACTTCGGCGACGCGGCGACGTTCAAGCGCGTTGCGCGGGCGATCGGCGAGGCGCGCACGCCGGCGAGGCGCGCACGCCCGTCTTCTACCTCGAGATTCCGCCGTTCCTGTTCGGATCGGTGATCAAGGGCTTGACCGAGGCCGGTCTCACCAAGACAGGCCGCGTCGTGGTCGAGAAGCCTTCGGACACGACCTGGCCTCCGCGGGCGAGCTAGCGGACGAGATCCAACAGTACATCGACGAGTCGCAGCTCTACCGGATCGACCACTTCCTGGGGAAGATGGGGTTGGGCGAGATCCTCTACTTGCGGTTTGCCAACGCGATCTTCGACCCCGTTTGGAATCGCAATTACGTCTCGTCGGTGCAGATCACGATGGCAGAGAGCTTCGGGGTCGAGGATCGTGGTCACTTCTACGACCCGGTCGGGGCGCTCCGGGATGTGGTCGTCAATCACCTGATGCAGGTGGTCGCGGCGTCCGCGATGGAGCCGCCTTCCTCGGGTCAGGTGGGCGTGCTGAAGGACGCGCTCGTGGCGGTCTACCGCGCGATGCCCGAGGCGGACCCGGCTCATTACGTGCGCGGGCAGTACGACGGCTATCGGACGATCAAGGGTGTGGCTGCAGACTCAACGACGGAGACCTACGTTGCCCTGCGGCTCGAGATCGATAACTGGCGCTGGGCAGGCGTTCCGTTCTTCATTCGGACAGGCAAGTGCCTGCCCATCACGCAGACCGAGTTTCGGGTCGTGTTCAGGCGTCCGCCAAGGCTTGGGTTCGCCGCCTGGTCTCGCGGTCCCGAGCCGAGTCAGTTGGTAATCAAGCTCGACCCGGCGACTGGTATCCGGTTGCTCGTCGACGCCCAGCGCCACGAGCGGGTCGAGCCGGAGCAGATCAGCATGGACATGGAGTTCGCGGCTGAGGGCGGGGAGGGTCCGACGCCGTACGAGGTCCTGCTCCACGCCGCGCTGATCGGCGACAGCAAGCGCTTCACCCGCCAGGACGCCGTCGAGGAGTGCTGGCGGGTGATGCAGCCGCTACTCGAACAACCTCCGCCGGTACACCCGTACGCGAAAGGATCGTGGGGGCCCGAGGCCTCCGATGATGTCCTTGCCGGCTACGGACGCTGGCATCACCCCTGGATGGCGCCATGAGCACAACCGTCAAGAACAACCGCAAATCGACCAAGTCCGCCGACGGCGGCCAGCCCGGCGCCCCACAGACCAAGACGCAGGCCGCAAATGAGCCCCAGAGCGCCGCTGCACCCTCGCCGTTCACGCGATCGCTGAGTACGCATTCCTGTCGGATTGCCATACCGGCGCATTGGTGGCTCCCGACGGCACGATCGACTGGCTCTGCGTTCCGCGGTTTGATTCGCCGAGCGTGTTTGGGTCGCTGCTCGACCGCGGCGGCGGCGCATTCCGCCTTGGCCCGTTTGGGATCAACGTGCCGAGCGGCCGGACCTATGAGCCCGGGAGCATGGCGCTACTGACGGGGTGGAACACTCCGAGCGGCTGGGCCCTCGTGCGCGATGCGCTCGTCATGGGCCCTCGCCACGGTGAGGACACGATCACTCCGCACACGCGCCCGCCGGCCGACGAGGACGCTGAGCACATGCTCGTCCGGACGGTCCGCTGCATCGAGGGGAGCGTCGAAATCGAGCTCGTGTGCGAGCCGGGTTTCGACTACGGCCGCGAGCCGGGCGAGTGGACGCTCTCGTCCGATCGCCACCACGCCGAAGTGTCCGCGGGCGGGCAGGCGATCGTGCTGCAGACCGACATGCTGATCGGGATCGAGGCCAACCACGCCCGGGCGCGACACGTCCTCTCGACCGGCGAGGAGCTCTACTGCGCGCTTTCCTGGGATGAGAGCGCCCGCGTGCCGGGCACCGTCGAGGAAGCCAACGAGCAGCTGAACGCAACGAGTCGCTTTTGGCGCCACTGGCTGGGGCGGGCGCGGATTCCCGATCACGAACTGCGTCCTCTCATCCAGCGCTCAGCGCTGGCGATCAAGGGCCTCACCTACATGCCAACCGGGGCGACCGTCGCCGCGCTGACGACGTCGCTGCCCGAGACCCCGGGAGGCGAGCGCAACTGGGACTACCGCTACACGTGGATTCGGGACTCCACGTTTACGCTCCAGGCGTTGCACTATTTAAACCTCGACTGGGAGGCCAACGAATTCATGCAGTTCATCGCCGACCTCGAGCGCAACGACGACGGCGCCCTCCAGATCATGTACGGGATCGACGGTCGACGAGACCTGACCGAGACGTTCCGCGATGAGCTCTCCGGCTACGCCGGGGCGCGGCCGATTCGGATCGGGAACGGTGCCTTCGATCAGCGGCAGAACGACGTCTTCGGCGCCGCGCTGGACTCGGTGCTGCTGCACACCCGCCGCAGCCAGCGCCTACCCCGGCGGTTGTGGCCGCTGATCCAGCAACAGGCCGAGTGCGCGAAGGCAGTATGGCGCGAGCCTGACCAGGGCATCTGGGAGGCCCGCGGCAAGCCCCAGCACTATGTCTCCTCGAAGCTGATGTGCTGGGTGGCGATGGACCGCGCCGCCAAGCTAGCGGAGATCCGCGGCGACGAGAAGCTTGCCTCCGGCTGGGGCGAGACGGCCGAGGAGATCAAGTCCGACATCCTCGAGCACGGGGTCGACAAGCGCGGAGTCCTGCGCCAGCACTACGGCACCGATGCGCTTGACGCGTCCACGCTTCTGGCCGCGATCTTCGGGTTCTTGCCTGGCAATGACGACCGGCTGCGGGCAAGCGTGCTGGCGACCGCCGATGAACTCACCGAGAACGGGTTCGTGCTGCGCTACCGGACCGACGAGACCGACGATGGAATGTCAGGCAAGGAGGGCACGTTCGTGATCTGCTCGTTCTGGCTGGTCTCGGCTCTGGCGATCATCGGCGAGATGCAACGGGCGCGTGACCTCATGATGCGCCTGGCGAAGATCGCGTCCCCGCTCGGGCTGTACGCGGAGGAGTTCGACGTCGAGACTGGCCGGCATCTCGGCAACTTCCCGCAGGCGTTCTCGCACCTCGCGCTGGTCGAGGCCGCCAGCCGGATTGTCCTGGCAGAGCGACTAGCGGAGATCAGCGGATGACCGACTCATATGACGTAATCGTGATCGGCAGCGGGGCGGGCGGCGGTACGCTGGCGCGCCACCTGGCGCCCTCGGGCAAGCAGATCCTGTTGCTCGAGCGCGGTGCCTGGCTTACGCGCGAGCCGCAGAACTGGCTGGCCGAAGATGTATTCGTCGACGGGCGCTACGTCTCCCCGGATACTTGGCACTACTCGGACGGCTCGCCGTTTCAACCTCAGGTGCACTACTTCGTCGGGGGTGCGACCAAGCTCTACGGAGCGGCGCTGTACCGGCTGCGCGGGGAGGACTTCGGCGAGCTGCGCCACCACGACGGCGTCTCGCCGGCGTGGCCGATCTCCTACGACGAGATGGAGCCGTATTACACGCGGGCTGAGCAGCTGTACCAGGTCCACGGCGCGCGCGGCGAGGACCCGACCGAGCCGCCCACGAGCGCCCCCTACCCACACCCGGCGGTCTCGCACGAGCCGCGCATCCAGCAGCTCTCGGACGACCTGGCCAAAGCCGGCCTGCACCCCTTCCACGCCCCGTGCGGAATCCTGCTGGACGAGGGCAACATGCCGTTCAGCCGGTGCGTGCGCTGCCAGAACTGCGACGGCTTCCCGTGCCTGGTGCACGCGAAGTCAGACGCCGAGGTGATCTCGGTGCGGCCGGCGATCGAGCACCCGAACGTCACGCTCGTGACCGGCGCCGAGGCCGTGCGCCTCGAATGCGACCCTGCCGGCACGGCCGCGACAGGGGTCGTGGTCAACCTCGACGGCCACGAACAGACCTTTCACGGCGACATCGTGGTCGTCTCGTGCGGGGCGGCCAACAGCGCCAAGCTGCTGCTGGCCTCCGCGTGCGAGAAGCATCCGAACGGGCTGGCCAACGGCTCCGATCAGGTCGGGCGCAATTACATGTTCCACAACAGCCAGGCCGTGCTCGCGCTGTCAAAGGAACAGAACCCGACGATCTTCCAGAAGACCCTCGGCGTCAACGACTTCTATCTCGCCGGCAAGGACTATGACTTCCCGCTGGGCAATATCCAGATGGTCGGCAAGTCCCAGGCGCCGATGTTCCGGGGCGAGAAGCCGGGCGAGACGCGCTTCGCCCCGAACTGGACGCTGGGCGACGTCGCGAGCCACGCGGTCGACTTCTGGCTCTCGACCGAGGACCTGCCGCTGCCCGAGAACCGGGTCACGCTCGCCGCTGACGGCAACATCCAGATCAGCTACTCGGCCAGCAACGAGGAGCCCAAGAAGCTCCTCTACGAGCAGCTGAAGTCGATGCTCGGCGATCTCGGGATGCATCACGGGCATCTGCTCCCTCACTGGGCCTATCTCAAGAACGAAATCCCCGTGGCCGGCTGCGCCCACCAGGCCGGGACGTGCGTGTTCGGATCAGACCCGGCGACGTCGGTCCTGAACCGAGACTGCCGCGCGCATGAGCTCGACAACCTGTACGTCGTCGACACCAGCTTCTTCCCGAGCATCGGCGCCGTCAACCCGGCGCTGACGGCGATGGCCAACGCCCTGCGGGTCGGCGACCACGTGCTCGAACGCCTCGGGTCGCAGCAGCCCCGACCGGAGCCCGCGCATGTCGGCTGACGGCGCTCCGTCGGTTGACGCCCCCGGGTCGGTTGAGGGCGCAGGCGCGCGGCGGCGGCGGGTGGTGATCGTCGGCGGCGGGTTCGGGGGCCTCGCTGCCGCCCAGCACCTAAAGCGCGCCGACGTCGACGTGACCGTCATCGACCGCACGAACCATCACCTGTTCCAGCCACTGATCTACCAGCTGGCCGCCGGCGCGCTCGGCGGGGGCGAGGTCGCAGCTCCGATCCGGGCGATGCTCAAGCGTCAGCCCAACGCGACAGTGCTGATGGCGGCGGTCACCGACGTCGACGTACAGCGGCGCCAGGTGGTCCTCGATCGCGGCGATCGCCTCGACTACGACAGCCTGATCATGGCCAGCGGGGGGGAGACCTCCTACTTCGGTCACGACGAGTGGCAGCAGGTTTCCTGCCCGCTCAAGACGCTCGCCGACGCGCTCGATCTGCGCAACCACGTCTTCGGCGCCTTCGAGGAGGCCGAACGGACATCCGATCCCGGCGCCCGCGACGAGTGGCTGACGTTCGTGGTCGTTGGGGGCGGTCCCACCGGCGTCGAGATCTCCGGACAGCTTGCGATCCTCGCCAATCACGCCATGAAGCGGGACTTCAGACGGACGGACCTGGGCAAGGTGCAGGTGATCCTGCTCGACGCGGGACAGCGCGTCGTGCCAGCTTTCACCGAGCCGACGTCCGCCAAGGCGGCAAAACAGCTCGGCAAGCTCGGCGTGACCGTACGCGAGGGCGCAATGGTCACCGGGATCGACGCGCGCGGGGTGACCGTCAAGCTGGGCGAGGACACCGAGCGAATCCCGACCCGGACCGTAGTGTGGGCGGCCGGAGTGCGCGCGGCCGGCATCGCCGAAAAGCTCGCACACGCCGCCGGCGCAACCACCGACCGAGCCGGGCGGATTGAGGTCAACCCCGACCTGACGCTGCCGGGACATCCGGAGATCTCGGTCATCGGCGACGCCGTGAACCTCGCCGGGACGGACGGCAAGCCGCTTCCGGGCCTGGCGACGACCGCAATCCAGATGGCCCGGCACGTCGCCGACGGGATCCGTCACGGGCAACCCGGCGCCTCAACGCCGTTCAAGTACCTCGACAAAGGCGCGCTCGCGGTCGTAGGCCGCGGGTCCGCGGTGTGCGAGGTCCGCGGCCACCGACTGTCCGGGCTGCCCGCGTTCCTGATGTACCTGGGCGTCCACCTCTATTACCTCGGCGGCGTCGGTGGCCGGCGACTGACCGTGCTGGCGACCTGGATCTCGGCCGGGTTCGGCGCGCGTCAGAACCGCGTGATCGACTGCGAGCTGCCGGGCATCGAGCGGCCGCTGCCCGACGGGCAGCCCACGCCCCAGTCTGCGCCGCACGAGACGGTGAGGTGATCGGCCTCGCCTCAACGGCGGTCGATCTCTCCCGGGTTCAGTTTGCCACCACATCGATCTACCACTTCCTGTTCGTGCCGCTCACACTCGGGCTCGCTCCGCTGGTGGCGACGATGCAGACGATCTGGCATCGCAAGCACGACGATGCGTGGCTGCGGCTGACCCGCTTCTTCGGCACGCTGCTGCTGATCAACTTCGCAATCGGGGTCGCCACCGGCCTGGTGCAGGAGTTCCAATTCGGGATGAGCTGGTCGGTGTACTCGAACTTCGTCGGCGGGGTGTTCGGGGCGCCGCTGGCGATCGAGGGCCTGGCGGCATTCATGCTCGAGGCGACCTTCCTGGGGCTGTGGATCTTCGGCTGGGGGCGCCTGTCGCCGCGGGTTCACCTCGCCACGATCTGGATTGCCGCAGCCGGGACGTGGCTGTCGGCGTACCTGATTCTGGTGGCGAACTCGTGGATGCAGCATCCCGTGGGCTACAAGCTGGTGGACGGCAAGGCGCAGCTCACGAGCGTTGGCGCGCTGCTGTCCAACGAGTTCGCGCTGATCGCTTACCTGCACACGATCCTCGCCGGCCTGATCTTCGGCTCGATCGTGATGCTCGGCATCTGCTGCTGGCACATGCTGCGCGGGCGCAACGTCGAGCTGTTCCGCCGGGCGACCAAGCTGGCGCTGATCGTCGCGGCGCCGGCGACCCTGCTGCAGCTGTCGGTCGGCAACCGCTTCGGCGAGGCGGTCACGAGCCAGCAGAGCATGAAGATCGCCGCTTCCGAGGCGCAGTGGAACACCTGCCAGCCGTGCGGCTTCTCGCTCTTCCAGATCGGGGGCTTCTCGGCACAGCACCCGAACCCATCCTTCTCGATCACGATCCCGGACCTCCTCTCCTGGATGGGCACAGGTTCGTTTAGCGGCAAGGTCCAGGGGCTCAACCAGCTCCAGGCGCAGGAGCAGAAGCAATACGGCCCGGGTAACTACATGCCACGGGTCGAGCTGATGTACTGGTCGATGCGGGTGATGGCCATCCTCGGCGTGGTGATGCTGCTGGTGGCGATCGTCGGCGCCTGGCTGTACCGGAGGCGAAAGCTCGAGCAGGCTCGCTGGTTTTTGTGGACGGCGGTTGTCGCGATCGCCTTCCCTTACATCGCCGCCACGTTCGGCTGGATCCTGACCGAGATGGGGCGCCAGCCGTGGATCGTGCAGGGGCTGCTGAAGACCTCGCAGGCGGTCTCCACCAACCTCAGCACCGCGATGGTCGCCGCGAGCCTCACCGTGTTCGTGCTGCTCTACCTGGCGCTCGGAGTGGTCGACTTCGTTCTCATGCGGCGCTACGCCCGCCTTGACCCGCCGGCGGCGGATGCGTCCGGCGCCAGCGGCGCGGAGGCCGCCCGGGCGGTCGGCTACGGAGCCGCGTGAGATGGGGCTCGAGACGTTCTGGTTTTGCTTGATCGGCGTCCTCTGGGGTGGCTACTTCCTGCTCGAGGGCTTCGACTTCGGCGTCGGGATGCTGCTCCCGTTCCTGCCTCTGCGCGGCAGCGAGCGTGAGCGCGGTGTGATGTTCGAGGCCATCGGCCCGGTTTGGGACGGCAACGAGGTGTGGCTGGTGGTCGCCGCGGGCGCGACGTTCGCCGCCTTTCCGGCCTGGTACGCGACGATGTTCTCGGGCTTCTACATCGCCCTGTTGCTGATCCTACCTCGACCCGCGCCTTTTCCGCCGTACGAGGTCGACCCGGCCGCTGCTGGCGATCGACACCGCGCTCGGCGTCGGGAACGCTCTGGCGGTGCTGCTGCAGGCTGGGCTGCTGGCACGAATCGTTGCGCGGGCGTTCGGCGGCGCCTCGCTGTACGCGCTCCGGCTGGAGCTGGGGCTGCTCCTGCTCGCGTTCGCGCTGCGTGGGGCGTTTGCGTGGGGGATGGAGATCGCGGGCCGGCGCGCTGCCTGGAGCGTGCTGTCGGAGCTTCGGTTGGCGCTCGTCGAGCGTCGGTTGCGCCGGCAGCCGACCGCCACCGACGGCGCCGGCGGGGCCGAGCTCGCCGCGCTCGCGGTGCAGGGAGTGGAGGCGCTGGAGGGCTACTTCGCGCGCTACCTGCCTCAGGTCGTGCTCGCCTGCGTGGTGCCGTTCCTGGTGGTGGCGGGGGTCGCGGTGGTGGATCTCGAGTCCGCGCTGATCATGCTGCTCACGCTCCCGCTCGTGCCGGTGTTCATGTGGCTGATCGGCCGCTACACCGAGCAGCGAACGCTCGAGCGGTGGCAGGCGCTCAAGCAGCTCGCGTGCCATTTTCTCGATGTCGTCCGGGGTCTCTCCACGCTGCGTTCGCTCGGCCGCGCCCGGGACGAGATGGAGATCCTCGCCGATGTCGGCGGGCGCTACCGCCGGGCGACCATGCAAACCCTGCGCGTCAGCTTCCTGTCCGGATCGGTGCTGGAGCTGGCGGCCACGCTCGGGGTGGCGCTGGTCGCGGTCACGGCCGGCGTCCGGCTGGTCGACGGCGGTCTTGGCCTCCAGGCCGGGCTGACCGTGCTCGTGCTCGCTCCCGAGCTGTACCTGCCGTTCCGCCGGCTCGGCGCCGAGTTCCACGCCAGCGCCGACGGGCTGGCGACCGCCGAGCGGATGCTGGGGCTGATCGACGCGCCTCCGTCGGCCGTGCAGGGTGGTCAGAGCTTCGCGCCCAGCCCCGCCCGCGCCACGGTACGCTTCGAGCTGGTGTCGTTCTCGTACCCGGCCCGCGCCGGCGTCGTCCTCGACCAGCTGGAGCTCGAGCTCTCGCCCGGCGAGGCGGTCGCGCTCGTGGGCGACAGCGGCGCCGGCAAGAGCACCGTCGCTGCGCTGCTGCTCGGCCTGCTCGCCCCGACCTCCGGCCGGATCTCCGCGGGAGGGGTCGATCTCTCGTCGTGCCAGATCCAGGCATGGCGGCGCCATGTCGCATGGCTGCCCCAGCACCCGGCGCTGATTCGCGGCACGGTCGCCGACAACATCTGGCTCGGCGACCCGGGCGCTTCCCAAGCGTCGGTGCTCGAGGCCGCGGCGCTGGCCGGAGCGGATGAGTTCATCGCCGCACTGCCGAACGGGTTTCGCACGCTGATCGGCGACGGCGGCCGCCCCTTGTCACCTGGAGAGAGTCGGCGGATCGGGCTGGCCCGCGCCTTTCTCAAGGACGCCCCGCTCGTGATCCTCGATGAGCCCACCGCGGACCTGGACCCGTTCAGCGTGGCGGTCGTGTCCGTGGCTGTCCGGCGCCTGGCCAGCGAGCGAACGATGCTGGTGATCGCGCATCGCCCGGAGCTTGTCCGGGAGGTGGACCGGGTCGTCCGCCTGGTCGACGGGGCCGCGCTCCCGGAGCAGGTTCGGAGGGCCGCGTGAACGGCACGCTGTCCGCGGTTATGGCGCTCGCCCCGGTGCCGCGGCGCCGGCTGGCGGTCGCCGTCGCCCTCGGGGCGCTGACCGTCGCCTTTGGCGTGGGACTGATGGCGATGGCCGGCTACCTGATCTCCCGCGCAGCCGAGCGTCCGGCCGTCCTGTCGCTGATGGTGGCGATCGTCGTCGTGCGGTTCTTCGGCCTCAGCCGGCCGATCGTGCGCTACCTCGAGCGACTCGCCTCCCACGATCTCGCGCTCGGGGTGCTCGCGAGCGTGCGGGCGCGGTTCTACGAGCGCATCGAGCCGCTCGCGCCGGCACAGCTCGACACCTACCGGACCGGCGATCTGCTCTCCCGGATGGTTGCCGACGTGGACGCGTTGCAGAACCTTTACCTGCGCGGCCTCGAGCCGCCGCTCGTCGCGCTGGTGGCCGGCGCCTTGTCCGTCGGCGCCGCGGCCGCGGTGAAGCCCGCCGCGGGGGCGGTGCTCGCCGCCGGCCTGCTCGTCGGCGGCCTCGCGATCCCGGCGCTGGCCCGCTGGCTCGGTGCACGCGCAAGCCGCCGGCAAGCAGCCGCGCGCGGGCAGCTGTGCAACGAGCTGGTCGAGCTGATCGACGCAGCGCCGGAGATCGTGGCCTATGGCGACGAGCGCGCCGCACTCGCGCGCGTCCGCGCGGCGGACCGGACGCTGGTCGGCCTGGCCCGGCGAGACGCGCTTTCCACGGCGGTGGGCGACGGCCTCGGGCTGCTGGTCACCGGCATCACGGTCTGCGGGATGCTCGCGGTCACGATCGGCGCCTCGGCCGGAGGGCAGCTCGACCGGGTACTGATCGCGGCGCTCGCGTTGCTGGCGATGGCCTCATTCGAGGCCGTCACACCGCTGGCCGCAGGCGCGCGCGAGCTGTCGGCGACGCTCGCCGCCGGGCGCCGGATCGTCGAGCTCACAGACAGAGAGGCGTCCGTTCGCGACCCCCTGGACCCGGCCCCCGCCCCGGTCTGGCCGTTCGCCGTGGCGCTCGAGGGCGTGTCCGCGCGATACCCCGGGCAGCGACATCCCGTCCTTCACCGCGTCACCCTTCGGCTCGAGCCGGGGGAGCGGGTCGCCCTGGTCGGTCCCAGCGGCGCCGGTAAGACGACCGTGGCGAACCTGCTGCTGCGCTTCCTCGACCCCGAGCGGGGTCGCGTGACCCTGGCCGGGCAGGACCTGCGCCAGTACCGTCAGGAAGACGTCCGGCGCGCGATCTCGGTCGTCGGCCAGGAGTCCCACCTCTTCTCGGCCAGCATCCGCGACAACCTGCGCCTGGGGCGCCCGGACGCGAGCGACGCGGAGATGGAGCAGGCCCTTCGCCGCGCCCAGGTCTGGGATTGGACCTGTGGTCTCCCCGACGGGCTGGATACACCCGTGGGTGAGCGGGGACGGGAGCTGTCGGGCGGGCAAAGGCAACGGATCGTCCTCGCCCGGGCGCTGCTCGCCGACGCGCCTGTGCTGGTGCTCGACGAGCTGACCGCCCACCTCGACCCGAGCACCGCGAGCGAGCTCGTCCGCGACGTCGTGTCGGCCGCCGGTGACCGCGCCGTGCTGCTGATCACGCACCGAGACGAGGGCCTCGAGCTGGTCGATCGCGTGCTCAGCTTATGACCGCCATGGCTGACCACAGACGGAGGAGAACGTGAGCGTACCCTGGCCGATCCGAAGCGTGATGGCAGGTACCGCCGGAACCGCGGCACTCTCGCTCTCCTACGCGGTCGAGCGACGGCTACGCTCGCGCCATCGCGGGCCGCTCGACTACGACGACTCGCTCGTCCCCGGCCAGATCGTCGCATCGATAATGCACCTGCCGCACGTCACCGCCCGCGAGGACGAAGACCTCGGGCTGCTCCTGCGCTGGGGCTACGGATCGGCGTTCGGCCTGTGGCACGGACTGCTGCATCGGAGGATCGGCGAGCCGTGGGCGAGCGCGATCTTCGGCGGCACGCTGATGAGCGCCACCTTCTCGCTGTTTCCGCTGCTCGGGCGAACGCCACCGCCATGGCGCTGGCCGATCGACGTGATGGCCACCTGCCTGGGCACGCACGCGGCCTACGTCTCCGCGGTGGCGACGGCGGACGACAGAGTCCGTCGGCTGAGCCGCTGAGCCATGCTGCAGCTGCGGGTGTTCGGGGCCGCGCCGGCGATGGCCGACGTAGCGGAGCGCTTGCAGGAAATCCCAGGCTCAAGGCACGTGATCCGGACGGGAGACCGGGACGGAGGACACGCGGTCGTGATGGCCGACCTCGTCGACGACGCCGTCGACCGGGCGCTCGACCAGGTGAAGCGGATGGGGGTCCCGGCGGACGACGTGGTCCTGGTGCGCCTGGATTCGATCGGGCCGTCGGTGGCGCAGCGCCCCCTCGCCGGCGTGGTGTGGGCCGATCCGCTGAGCCAGGCCGGCGCCAACGCCCGCCCGTTCCCCCGCTACGCGCCTCCGACGAATCCGGCCGCGAGGCCGGCCGGCATGCTCGGCAAGGTCAATCCCAAGGTGACGTTCGTCGTCGGGGTCCTTCTGAGCTTCCCCGGCGTCTCCTACCTCGATGCGCTGGATCACATCCACAAGCTCAACCCGGAAACCGTCCCGACCGTGCTGCTGGTCGTCGGCTTCTGCCTGATACAGCAGCTCCTACTCGAAGTACCCCTGCTCGGCTATTTGTTCGCACCGGAGCGGACGCAGGACACGATCACCCGCTTCAGAGCCTGGATGTGCCGACGCGGCCGCACCGCCGCAGTGATCGGCGCCGGCGCGATCGGTGTGTGCCTGCTCGCCAGGGGCCTGATCACGTTCTTGTAGTCGACGCGGCGGTGCCGCTTTCCGGCCACCTGGTCGGCAGCGGACGGACCCTTTCGCCTGGCCGGCGTCGCGTCTGGACCGGGGCTGTCGTGTGGCCGAGGTCGCGCTGGTCGACGATCGACGCCGGTCTGCTTCGCCGGGATCATCCAGTTTGCGTGATCTGCCGGTCAGCGGCACCGAGATCGCGCCGCGTTGGGCACCAACTCGGCGAACGTCAGCTCCGTGCCGGCCGCGATCAGGGGCCGCGCCTCCGCGACAGAGACGGCCTGCAGCACCTGCAAGTGCTCGGCGCCCGAGGCATGCTCACGATAGGTCCTGCCAGAGATGGTCGAGCGTGCACTCAGAGAGTCCGGCGAGGTGCGGTATCGCTGGGCGTGCGAGCGCCGCGACCTGAAAGCGGGCGAGCTGGTCCTCAGACGGCCGCGCCGCTGAGCCGCAGCAGCGTTGACTTCGTGGCCTGAGCCGCATTTCACCTCGTTCGGGTGATGTGCCGTGCCGCCGCGTCGGCGATTGTCCGGTGAAACGTGCATCCGGTGTTGCCCATTGCTCGACCTCACCTGAGCAACTTCACCGCGGAAGGCGGTACTGGGTTCGGAGAGGAGCAACAGAGTGCCTGAGGGGCTATCGGCTTCTGAGGTTGGCAAGGAGATCGCCGAGCATCGCGAGCATGCGACAGCGCAACACGCCGGGCGCGACCGCGTCGTCTCAATCGTCGAGGCAGTGCTGCTGTCGATCGTGGCGCTGCTCGCCGCGTGGTCGGGATACTCAGCGGCCAAATGGAGCACCGAGGCATCGCTCTCTGGCGAAGGCCTCCGGGGCACGTAGCAGCGCCAGCGTCGCCGAGATCCAGGCCACGCAGATCCGCACGCTGGACTCGGTGACGTTCAACGCCGCAGAGGCCGCGTATGCCACGAACAACCCCAAGCTGTTCCGCCTCGCGGTCAGACGGCTACGCGCGGGCTACCGCCCGGCGTTCGACGCATGGCTGGCCACTCACCCCGTGAAGAACGCGCGGGCGCCTGCGGACCCATCAGACATGCCCCAATACCGCATCCCACAAGAAACGCAGGCACGAGTCTCGACCGCGCTAGCCAACTCCTATTTCACCGAGGGCGAGTCGGCCGACGGCACCGCGGACAAGTATGTTCGCCTCACAGTGCTTCTCGCGGCCGTCCTATTCCTCGTTGGCATCGGCAGTCGATTCCCGGCCCGAGTCGCGCGCTACGGGCTGATCGGCGTTGCCACGGTGCTTCTGGTCGTATCGGTGGTGCAACTACTCGGCCTTCCCGGACCACCCGCCTAACGCGGAACGGCGAGCTCGCCCGGTCGCTCTCGCGACCGTCTTCGCGCTGCGGGGTTCCAGCGCGGAAAGCAACCTCCAAAGCACACGATCGACCGGTCGAGGACGTCGTCCTCGGCCTGCTGCTGGTGGCGATCGCGTTCGTACTCGGGACCGGGGGTGACCAGCCGTTTCTGGAGTGTCGGCGGAAAGGAACGACGCGAACCTGAAAGCGAAGGCGGAGGCTGTCAAGCCGACAGAGTCGCTGCCGCTGCGGATGCTGGAGGAAAGGCGATCCCAAGTTGGTCGTCGGCTTCTGCCTGATGCAGCAGCTCCTGCTGGAGGTACCCCTCTCGGCTATTTGTTCGCACCGGAGCGGACGCAGGACACGATCACCCGCTTCAGAGCCTGGACGGGCCGACGCGGTCGCACCGCCGCAGTGATCGGCGCCGCCCCGGTCGACGTGCTGCTGATCGCAAGGGGCCTGATCACGTTGTTGTAATCGATCCGTGAAGCCTCTCAGACAGTCCTCCAGTACCCAATACGTGCTGGGAGCGACGGCTCGCCCACGCGTCGTCACGGCCCGGGCTGCTCCTTGGGCTTCACCAGAAGAAGGTAATGTCAGCGGGCGGACAGGACTGTAGGCTTGGACGCGCCGGGCGTCGCCGCAGGGACGTGGTCGGCGATGGTCTCGAAGCCACTCCGCGGATCGGAATCGAATGGCCAAGTTGCGTTAGCGAGCCGGCATCCACAGGCGTCGGGGATCCGTCGCGCCGGTGGGCTGCTCAGGTTGGTTGCCATTGTCTGACACTGCCTCCGCTCCCCCGCAGCCCACGGCTGAGCAGGCGAGCGCGACGATGCGCAGCAAGGGGTATGTCGTACTACTGATGATCGCGGCGGCGGCGGGCGTCGTCGTGTCGCTCGCCGCATGGGCGTTCCTCGAACTGATCTACCAGATCCAGCAGGAGCTGTTCACGCACCTTCCGCACGCCGTCGGCTACAGCCACGGTCCCCGAAATGGTGGTTCCTTGCCGTTTTGGGGTTCGGCGGGTCGTGAGCCGCCGTATGCTGCTGCTGTTGCCGCTGGTGGGGCTGATGCCGCGTGGCGATCGCGTTCTCACAGTCCACCGGCAAGAGCGTCAACGAGGTGCTGTTCTCGGGGCAGAACCAGCTCCCAGCGCTCGTCGCCCAAGCCGGGACTGGTCGCCGTCGGCGCTGGCGCTGCTGATCGCCTTCAAGGGCCTCGCCTTCGCCCTCTGCCTGGGAAGCTTCCGTGGCGGCCCGACGGGCCCGGCGCTGTTCCTCGGAGCCGCCGCAGGCATCGTGGCCTCCCACGTCGCTGGCTTCCCGATCACGCCCGCGGTCGCGGTCGGGATGGGCGCGACGACCGTCGCCATGCTCAAGCTGCCGCTATCGGCGGTCGTGATCGCGACATTACTGACGTCGCCTTCAGGCACCGGCGACGAGCCGCTGATCATCGTTGGAGTGGTCGTCTCATACGTGGTGGCGCTGCTGAGCTCCGTCTTCTGGCGCAAGGGCCGCACTACCGCGGCCGCTCCAGACGTTGCGACAACCCACCCCGCTGCCACAACGGCCCGAGGGTCACACGTCGCTCCGATCGTTGATATCGCGCGCTCCGCCGGGAGGCGAGCGCAACCTCGTCGAGCGGATCGCTGAGCAAGCTCGCACGCGCCGGTTTTCCGGGATGAGCGAGTCAGTCCGCCGACAGCTCCGCCACGCCGGACAGCGCCCCCGGATTCAGTATCCGGTGCTGGTGTGCACGCGCGCTCGCTCGGTCTCGTGCACGCGGCCCTTCTGCTTGAGCGTCGCGCAGGCCTGCGCGATGTCTTCGGCGAGCGCGGTCGTCAGTGAGCGTCCGAGTGTTTCCTTGACCAGCGCGCGCATGATCTTGATGTGATCGGCGTCGGGCGGGAGCGTGTACGCCGGAACCATCCATCCGCGTTCGGAGGCGAGCTGCGCCGCGATGTCGAACTCATCATAGGTTTGTTCTTGCGCGAGTTGGAAGGCCACCAGCGGCAGCTGCTCCGCGTCCTTGGCGCCGATGATCGAGAACTCTCCGATCGCGGCGATGTCCTCGGCGAGCTTGCGGGAGTTCTCCTGCATCGTGTGCATGATGTAGCCGTAGCCGTCGTGCCCATAGCGGATGAAGTTGTAGTACTGCGCGACGACCATCGCCGACCCGGTCGAGAAGTTCAGCGTAAACGTTGCGTCGCGCTTACCGAGGTAATTCTCGTAGAACACGAGCTCCTCGGCCAGATCGGCCCGCTCGCGGAAGATCAGCCAGCCGATCCCCGGGTACACGAGCCCGTACTTATGGCCAGAGACGTTGATCGAGCGGACCTGCTCGAGCCGGAAATCCCACTCCGAGTGCGGGTACAAAAACGGCCACACGAACCCGCCGCTGGCGCCGTCGACGTGCATTGGCACGTCGAGACCGCGCTCGCGCTTGAGCCCGAGCAGGTAGTCGTTGATCCCGACAATGTCGTCGGCGTGCCCGGTGAACGTCGTCCCCAAGACGGCGGCGACGCCGATCGTGTTCTCGTCCACGTGCGGCTCAACGTCCTCCGGCCCGATCGTGTACTTGTCCGGCTTCAGCGGCACGATCCGCGGCTCCACGTCGAAATAACGGCAGAACTTCTCCCACACTACGTGCACATCCCCCCCAAACACCAGGTTGGGACGGTCGGTCGGCTGCGCGGCCGCCTCCCGGCGCTTGCGCCAGTTCCACTTCAACGACAGGGCGCCGAGCATGATCGCCTCAGACGACCCCTGAGTTCGCGCCCCTGTCGTCTCCGCCGGAGCGTGGAACAGGTCGGCCAGCATCCGGATGCAGCGCTGCTCAAGCTCCGCCGTTCGGGGATACTCAGCGTGGTCGATGAAGTTGCGGTGCAGGTTCTCCGCGATCAACCGCTGCGCCTCCGGTTCCATCCACGTCGTCACGAACGTCGCGAGGTTCCGCATCGGCGACCCTTCGATGATCAGCTCCTCCGCGACCAGGCGCATCGCATCCACTGCCGGCATCCCCACGTCCGGAAGCTTCTCCGCGGGTGCCTCCTGGCGCAAAAAGCGACTGCCATAACGAGCCTCGAGCACATCCAGATTCTCGCCATCAGAGCTGCCGCCGTCGGTTGGCATCGGTTGCTGCTGCATTGCTGATCTCCTAGCGACTCGAGTTGCTGGCTTCCTCCACGGTGTCCTGAATGGACCGCCGGTATTCGTTACCCGATCCCCCAACCAGATCGGACACCTGAACGGCCCCGGCCACGCCGTCGAACCTAGCCGGCCGCGCCGGCAGCGCATCCCCCGAAACGGGTGATCCAATGCCGAGCAACCGCGACAAGCCACGCGATGACGCGTAAAGCCCGCCGCGGCGTTCGACCACTCCCGGCGGGGGCAGGGCCGCAATCCGCCGGAAGCGGTCCCCCGCATCCCATGGCGCTGCGGCTCCGCACGCACCGGCTGCGACCACAGGACGTTACGGGCGGGTGTGCAGCTCGTAACGTCCCGCGTCAGATCACCCGCCGGACATCGCGATCGAGAAGCCGCTCGAGCTCGCGCAGCCGGAGGACGCCTGGCATCTTCGCCGCCTCGCCGCTAATCAGAGTGTCGAGCGCGCAGGCCAGGAAGCAGAAGGCTCCCAGCGACGTGTTCCAGTTCGCGGCCGCCTGGTCCAGAACCGAGCCGGTCGAGGGGACAACGTAGCCGGCGACGGCCGAGATGCCAAAGAAGATGCAGCCGAGCAGGTTGATCGCCGGCTGCCACCATCCTGCGCCCTCGCGTGTCGGCAGCCACCCATGACGCGGCGAGGCGCGGTAGGCGATCGCGCCCGAGACCAGGAAGCAGATCGACCCGCGCCAGTCGGGCCGCCACACGAGCTTGTTGTACTCAGCACTCGTCAAGGCGGTGTGCATAGCCTGAAAGGTCGTGACGTTGAAGAACAGCGTGCCGGTGGACTGAATCACCGCAGCCCACCACGCCGCGCGCCCCTCCCCGGGGGAATGCCTTCCGGGCCACGCAAGCCAGCTCTGAAGCCCCCCGCCGACCGTGAACAGGATCGAACCAACGAAGAACGTGATCGCGTCAGCAGAATCGCCGACAAGGGTGGCGTAGCCAGGAAACGGGCCAACCACGAAGCATGCCGACCCCAGGGCGAAGCACACCGCCATCCAGCGCCCGCGACTCATGCCCCGCCACTCGCCACTCGATGACAGGCGGCATCCCGCCGGCGCCACAGCCGCGCGCTACGCCTGATCGCGATTGCCATGGAGCACACTTCAGCGACCGGCCCGCCTGCCGGCATCACCCAAACGAGACGAAGAAATCAGCCCGGCTACGCGACCGCCCAAAGGCGTCGCGATCACGCCTTCTCCACTCTCGTCCGTTCCCCCCAAGGTGCTCCATCTTCATCAAAGCGCGGAGGTACAGCCTCGCTTCCTTGAGCTCGAGCATTTCCTCGCCGACGCACGGCTCTGTCTGGCCAGCATCGCCCCACGCTCTGCTGGACCAAAGGGGCATCGAGCGAAGCGCCGCTTTGCTCCAGCCGCGGTACCTCGGCGCCGCTCACGGGTCCCCGGCTGCGCGGCAAGCAGGGACGGCAAGGAGAGGACAGAGCCAATCCACGACGCGAGCAGGAGGAAGCAGCGTTCTCACTGCTGCATTCGCGCATTCGACGTTCACGTTGTCGACCAGGCGACCGAGAAGCTCAACGCGCGCCGCGGACGCCGCCGCTCTTTCACCGGGGCAATGTGGAGATTTCCGGCGCCGTCAACCGGTGACGGGGACGGATGTCGTCGGTACTTTGGGTCGGAAAGCCTGCATCTCGGCGTGATCTGGCCCAACGATGCCGTACGTGGACTCGGGGACTTCGTTCCAGACGCCGGCGACGTCGCCGAGGGGCTCGGAGACGATCAGCCGCGCATTGTCCGAGACCTCCTGGAACAGCTGGCGCTCCGGATAGAGCGCGCGCAGCGTGGGGACATGGGTGGTGTAGAAAAGTGAACGCGAGTTTCTCTCGCTCGAATACCGGAACGCCCAGATCGTCTCGCCGTTGGTGGTCGCGATCGTGCCCTGGAAAGCGTTGGAAACCCCGTGGCGGGCGGCGACGGCTTCCACGAGCCCGATCGCCTGCTCAACGGCGGCCGGCGGGTCATCCTCTAGTCCGAACGTGAGCGCTACGTAGAACAGCACCTCGGTGTCAGCCTGGCCCTTGATCTCTGGATACAAGGATGGGTCGACCGCGAGGATGAGGTCGCGTTTGATCGTTGCGAACTCGTTGATGTACCCGTTGTGCATGAACAGCCAACGGCCGTGGCGGAACGGGTGGCAGTTGGTCTGCTGCACAGCGCTGCCGATCGCCGCCCGGATGTGCGTAAAGAACAGCGGGGAGCTGATATGGCCGGCGAGCTCGCGCAGATTGCTGTCGTTCCAGGCCGGCTCGGTGCTGTGGAAGACGCCCGGCGTGTCCGGGGCGCCGTACCAGCCGACGCCGAACCCGTCGCCGTTCGTCGGCTCCGCGCCGAGCCGCGAATGCAGGCTCTGTGATACCAGCGAGTTAGGGCCCTCGTAGAGCGCCTCTTTGATGAGCAGGGGGGAACCCGAGTAAGCGAGCCAGCGGCACATTCGCCGCTCCTTTCTGTGGAGTGTCATACGTGTTCACATACTTCGTCCCGCCGTCGGGGCGAGCCAGACCGTTGCGAGGAACCGTCCGGCGAGGCGATCAAACAAACTCAGGAGCTGTCCGGGGGAGTTGGCGAGTCGGTTGGTGTGCGGCCGGGCGTAGTAGCGGCTTTGCCAGCGTCGATCTCCTGTGCGAGCTCCGTGGCCGCCCCTCGCCGTCCCGACGTCAGCACGCCGGATCCGGCTGCGTGGGCGATCGGGTCCCCGCCGCGTCCGCGGAGGATCCAGGCGCATCCGACCGCGATCGCGGCGCCTGAGAGCGGCCCGGCAAGGTACACCCAGTAAGCGGTCCAGTCGCCGCTGACGAGCGCGGGCCCGAACGAGCGGGCGGGGTTCATCGACGTGCCGCTCACGGGCGCTGACCACAGCCCGGCGAGGGCGATGTAGCCGCCGACACCGAGCGCGCCGATCGTTCCGACGTTCTGCGCGGCGGAAGCGGTGCCGAGGATCACGCTGACGAGCACGGCGGTGAGCGCGATCTCCATCAGCAGGGCCTGCCAGTCGTGGTATCCCGGGCCGGGCAACGTCGCGCCGAGATGCTCGACATTTCCGAACACCGCGAGCAGGAACAAGCAGGCAAGGGTGGCGCCAAGCAGTTGCGTGAGGATGTAGCCGGGCACCCGCCGCCACGGAAAGTCGCCCCGGACCGCGAACGCGAGCGATACGCCCGGGTTCAGGTGCGCCCCCGAGACCGCCCCCATGAACAGGATGATCGCCAGCACCATCAGTCCGGGAGCGACGACCGCAGCTGCGAGGCTGATCTGCCCCTTGCCGTGCAGGAGCCCGCCGCCGGCAGCCACCAGCACGAGCATAAAGGTGCCCAGTAGCTCGGAAAACAGCCGGCGGTACTCAAGGCGCGGATCCTCGAACTCATCCCGCGACCCGAACTCGAGCATCAACAGACGCTGCGCACGGGGCAGGTCGTGGATCGCCACGGACGTCAGTTCGCGATCTGTCGTCGTCACGGATCAATCGTCCCCGCAAACCGCAAACGGTCGTCACCCGAAAGGGATGATCCGCCACCACAACACCATCGGACACTGCTCGCGATCAGCGCCTGGACGCCGCCACCAGCTACCTCGCCCTCCCGCGGCGCGTCCGTGCGAGCGCGACCGACACGATCGATTCGGCAGTGCTCTGGGCCGATCGCCGTCGCGGGCAGCCCGAAGCAGGCGTTTGCCAGCTGGCGCTCGCGACCATCGTTTTTCTTCCCCGGGGGAGTGCCCGCTGCGCCCCGCACTCCTGGTTCACGGTTGCTGCGAAGGCAAGCCGAGGGCCGAACTGTCGCTTGCTTCACGATGCAGCGTCTACAGCCGTTGATGATTGGATCTGACATCTCATCCAGAGCCGGGCGCCTAATTCGACCTCCCTGGACAAACCGGTGGCCAGGTCGACCCCACGGAGGTACCACGCAATGACCAACCAACTCGTCGACGTCTTCCTGCTGTCTTTGCTCTCGATGTTTAACCCGTCGCTGCTGGCGGCGGTGACGGTGATGCTGCTGCTTCCGAACCCGAGGCGGCTCATGGTCGGCTATCTGCTCGGCGCCTACATGACCAGCATCACGCTCGGCCTCGTGATCGTCTTCACCCTGCACGGCTCCAGCACGGAAAGCACGTCCAAGCACACGATCGGGCCATTGGAGGACCTCGTCGTCGGCCTGCTGGCGGTGGCGATCGCGTTCGTGCTCGAGACCGAGCGCGACCAACCGTTTCGGGAGCGCCGGCGGACAAAGAAGGACGCCAAGCTGAAGGCCAAGCAGGACGCCGGCAAGCCGACCGAGTCGCTGCCGCTGCGGATGCTGGGCAAAGGCGATCCCAAGGTTACGTTCGTCGTGGGGGCCGTTCTGAGCTTCCCCGGCGTCTCCTACCTCGATGCGCTGGATCACATCCACAAGCTGGACCCGGGAACCGTTCCGACCGTGCTGTTGGTCGTCGGCTTCTGTCTGATGCAGCTGCTCCTGCTGGAGGTACCCCTACTCGGCTATTTGTTCGCACCGGAACGGACGCAGGACACGATCACGCGGTTCAGAGCCTGGACGGGTCGCAGCGGTCGCACCGCCGGCGTGATCGGCGCCGCCCTGATCGGCGTGCTGCTGATCGCAAGGGGCCTGTTCACGTTGTTGTAGTCGATCCGTGCAGCCGCCCGTCTGATTGTTCATGTGTCTGATCCAGCCGCCGTGTGGCTCATCGTGACTGGCGGATCTGTTGAGCGGCCGCGTCGAGGGCAGAGGTACAGCGCGTTAGGTCCTCGCTGCGAGCCGGGCATCGTCTTCGTCACCCGATTCGGAGGATGCGCAACGCGGCGTGGGCCGTACGTTAGGACTGCGGGTGTTGCGACCGCGCTGCCGCAAGCGACGGTCAAAGCTATGCCGCCTCGGCAACATCTCAAACCTTGGAGGGCTCATGACAACGACCACATCCAGGGCCGGCCGGCCTGCGGTCAGGTCCAACAGGGGCTCGGCGGCGTCGCGCGAGAGAGTGATTCCGCCGGTGCCGCATCTGTCGGTGGCCGAGCGGGTTGCGCGTGGTAAGGCGGCGCGAGCCGAGGTGCCGCGCTCAAGCCACGCCAAGTTCCAGCCATCGCCCACGCGCGGTGATCCGATCGAGCTGCTCGAGCGCCAGGCGAAGACAAGGGTGCCCGAGCTGGTGCCGATCCGCTACGGGCGGATGCTCGTCTCCCCGTTTACGTTCTATCGCGGCGCGGCTTTGATCATGGCCAATGATCTGGCGGCGACGCCCCGGTCGGGGCTGAACGTGCAGTGCTGTGGGGATGCGCACCTGTCGAACTTCGGGGTGTTCGCCTCGCCGGAGCGAGCGCTTGTGTTCGATCTCAACGATTTCGATGAGACGCTTCCGGGTCCGTGGGAGTGGGACGTCAAGCGCCTCGCGGTGAGCATGCTGATCGCGGCGCGCGACAACGGCTTCCGCGCCAAGGACCAAGACCGCATCGTGCTCGAAACGGTCGGTCAGTACCGCACCGCGATGGCTAACTTCGCGGGGATGAAGGACCTCGAGGTGTGGTACTCGCACCTGGACATCGAGAACGTGCTTCAAGAGTTCGCCTCGCAGTTCAAGGCCAAGATGGTCAAGCGAACCGAGAAGACGCTCGCGAGGGCCCGCACCAAGGACAGCATGGCGGCCTTCTCGAAGCTGACCGAGGTCGTCGACGGGAAGGTGCGGATCGTCGACCAGTCGCCGCTGATCGTCCCGATCGAAAAGCTCGCGCCGGGCCAAGAGCGCGACGAGATGTTCGAGGCGCTGCACCAGCTTCTGCGCGGCTACCGTGAGACGCTCGAGTTCGACAGGCGCGTCTTGCTCGAACAGTTCGAGCTGACCGACTTCGCGCGGAAGGTGGTCGGGGTGGGCAGCGTCGGCACGCGCGCGTGGATCGCGCTGCTGCTCGGGCGCGACGGCCAAGACCCGCTGTTCCTGCAGATGAAGGAGGCCGAAGCCTCGGTGCTGGAGGATTTCCTGGGGGCGAGCGAGTTCTCAAACCACGGCCAGCGGGTGGTCACCGGGCAACGCCTGATGCAGGCCACCAGCGACATCTTCCTCGGCTGGCTGCACGTCGACTCCGGGCTCGACGGGCAAGAGCGCGACTTCTACGGCCGACAGCTCAAGGACTGGAAGGGCTCCGCCGAGATCGAGCAGATGATTCCCAAGGGCATGTCCACCTACGGCAGGCTCTGCGGCTGGACGCTCGCCCGCGCGCACGCCCGCAGCGGCGACCGCATCGCGATCGCCTCCTACCTCGGCAACGGCAACAGCTTCGACCGCGCAACCCTCGAGTTCTCGAAGGCCTACGCAGAGCAGAACGAACGCGACTACCGAGCACTCGTCGCAGCAGTCAAATCCGGGACGATCACCGTCCAAACGGGCCTCTGAGCCGACCGTTAATCGGCTGCGCCGTCGGCGCGAAGATGCGAGTCTGTGGGATTCGGGGTGGCCGCGAGTCTGTGGGATTCGGGGTGGCGGCTGGGAGTACGAGGGCGAGCGCAGCGACGACGCAGGGTCGGCGCGATCGATGCCGCGAGGCAAGCGGCCACGGCTTGCGCTTCCACCACTCGGCCTGCACAGTCGACTGCCCGGGCCGGCCTGTCGTCCGCGCCGTGGGCCGCACCTCGATAACCCGGCCGGCTCGCTCGGCCCCGCGCTCGCCAGCGGCGACTGGTCCGCCTACTGGGTGGACAACGCCGGCCCGCTCATTGGCGCCGCGATCGCGCCGGGGTGCGCGATCATCCTGCGCGGCCGCGTCGGCGACCCGATTGACCACGCGGCGGGGTTCGGCGCGCTCACCCCGGGCCGCTCGGGGAAAAGGCCAAGACTCCGGCAGGACATCGACAAGGGAACGGTAGCGCCGCCCCGGGTTGATCAACGAATCTCGGCTCCCATAGCAGGGCTTACAGCGCCTCCTATTCCCGCGCGAACAGTGCCGCGGCCTCCTTGGCCAGGTCCACGAACGACTCGCCGCTCACGTCGATGATGACCCGCTCGATTTTGCCTCCGACGAACGGCCAGGGAGACGTTCCGGGGTAGTCGTCGGTAACGGGCTCGCCGCCGTCGCGGCCCACGTTGAGCCCCTCGCCCGCGAGCGAGAACTTGCCGGGCTGAGTTCTGATGCGCCCCTCGCCGACGGGCTTGTCGTTGGCGTGCAGTGTCAGCGTGCCCTCGGCTGGCATCGTGTCGCCGTCCTTGGCAAACGAGGCTGACAGCACGACGTGACCGGTCGGGAGCGGTTCGGTGGACTCGATGATCTGCTCGAGCTCGCCCGCCCAGTTGTAGACGTATTTGAGCTTGCCGTCCTTGATGTACAGCCCGTGGCCCCCGAATCGTGCTCCCTGGGCGAGAAGCACACCGCCGGCCTCTGGGGTGTCGATTCGCACCTCCGCCGCGATCGTGTACGAGCGGTTTCTGATGTTCGGGGCCACGGATTCGGGGATCTCCGCCCCGCCGGGGTAGTAGATGTAGCGATCGCGGGGCTTGGAGAGCTGCGGCCGCGGCGTGGTGAGGATCGCGACCGCCTCTCGGGACTCGAGCGGGAGCGCCTGGTAGCGGCCCACCTCGGTCCACCACAGGTCGATCAGCTCACGCAGCTTCTGGGGATGCTGTCGGGCGAGGTCTTGGCTCTCTGTCGGATCGTTTTCGGTGTCGAACAGCTCCCAGCGCTGCTGGGAGAAGTTCGCCCAGGCGTTGGGGGCCGCGGGCGACACCGCGGCCGCCTTCCAGCCGCGATGCCAGATCGCGCGCGTGCCAAGCATCGAATAGAACTGCGTCTGCTTGCCGGTCTCCGCAGCTGGGTCGGTCAACGATGCCGCGAAGCTGACCCCCTCGAGTGGCTTCTGGGTGTGGCCCTTGACCGCGTCGGGCAGCTCGATGCCGAGGCACTCATAGAGCGTCGGGACGATGTCGATCGCGTGCGCGTACTGCCGTCGCAAGGTGCTGTCCGGCGTGTCCGTCTTGGGCCAGGCGACGAGCATCGGGTCGGCGGTCCCGCCTTCGTAGCTGCTGTAGCGCTTCCACATCTTGAACGGCGTGTTGAACGCCCACGCCCACCCGGTGGGATAGTGGTTATACGTCTTCGGGCCGCCGAGGTCGTCGAGATACTTGAGGTTCTCCTCGATCGTGTCGGGGATGCCGTTGAAGAACTTGTTCTCGTTAACGGAGCCGTTCGGGCCGCCCTCGCCGGACGCGCCGTTGTCGGACACGAGCACGACGATCGTGTTGTCCAGCTGGCCGCTGTCCTCCAAGTAGTCCAGCAGCCGGCCGATCTGATCGTCGGCATGGCTGACAAAGCCCGCGTAGACCTCCGCCATCCGCGCGAACAGCCGCCGCTCGTCGGCGGAGAGCTCCCCCCACGGACGCACAGTGTCGAGCTCCGGCCACGGCTTGCCATCGGAGCTCGTCTCCTGCGCGTAGGGGTTGATCGGCGAGAGGACTGCGTTCTCCGGGACGATCCCGAGCTTCTTCTGGCGGTCGAAGACCTGCTCGCGGTAAGCCTCGTAGCCCATGTCGAACTTGCCCTTGTATCTCTCGATCCATTCCTTCGGAGCGTGGTGCGGGGCATGCGCCGCGCCGGGTGCGTAATAGAGGAAGAACGGCTTATCCGGTGCCACCGCCTTCGCGTCGCGGATGAACTCCAGCGCCTTATCGGTGATATCGACACCGAAGTGATAACCGTCCTCGGGCGAACTGGGCTGGTCGACCGGATGATTGTCATAGATCAGGTCCGGATACCACTGGTTGGTCTCCGCGCCGAGGAAGCCGTAGAACCGCTCGAACCCCCGTCCGATCGGCCAGTGGGTCTTGATCGACGCGAGGTTCATCTCGTCCTCCGCACACAGATGCCACTTGCCGACCATGTACGTGTTCCAGCCACGCTCGCCCAACACCTCGGCGATCGTCGCGCACTCGAGTGGGATATGCGCGTTCGCGTTGGGAAAGCCCGACGCCGCCTCCGAGATGCACGCCATCCCGTTGGTGGTGTGGTTGCGCCCGGTCAGCAGGCATGAACGCGTCGGCGAGCACAACGCCGTCGTGTGGAAGTCGGTGTAGATCACGCCACGCTCGGCGATGCGATTGATGTTCGGGGTCTCGATCAGCCCACCGTACGGCTCCATTGCAGAGAATCCGACGTCGTCCAACACGATGTACACGACGCTCGGCGCGTCCTCCGGCGCCTGCGGCTGGGTATACGGTCCCCAGTCCGGCACCGAATCCTGGATATCGACGTTGATAGTCCCGCGAAATGGTGCGCTCATACGTATCCAGTCCTTTCAGCTGTGGCCCGGCGCTGACCTTGCGCCCGGGGGGCCGTTCCAAACCTAGTCGCGCCAACTCCCAGGTTCCTCACCCGGATTGGATGAAGTGCGGCGGCGGAAAGCAAGCGCCTGAAGCCCCAAGCCCCGGATCGGCAATGCGCGACTGGCATTTGCCGCCGCAGCGTTCCACGACCAGCAACAAGGTGACGCCGCGCAATGTCGCCGATGCGAGCGCACCCAGGCCCGCCCAATGACAAACCGCAGACGCTACGAGCGGGCTCGCCACGCCAGTGGGCTTCCGCGTAGACGCGAACGTCCGCGCCGCGACGGCGGCGGTGGCTCGGACCGGACGACGAGCGAGAACAGACGCGACCAGCGCATGGCGGCGGCCGGGCGAACGCGCGCAGCCCCGGCCAAAGCACTCTTCGACCCTGAAGAACCGGATCCACTCGACGCTGATCTGCTTCGGCATCAAGAGCCCGAGCGGCCAGACGCGTCAAGTCGACGAATCGCCCGCTCGAGCAGGCAGTACGACAGTCGGCGCCGCGGTGACGTTCGGCCGCGGCCCGGTGCTTCTAGGATCCCGGCTGATGGATTGCAAGGATATGGTCGAGATCCCAGCCGGCTTCTTCAGGATGGGCTCGGCCGCGTTCTACGCCGAGGAGGGACCGGTGCGCGACGTTCAGGTCGGCTGCTTTGCGATCGACCGCGGACCGGTCACGGTGGAGCAGTTCGGGCGCTTCACCGAGGAGGCTGGGTACCTCACTGTTGCCGAGCGCCCGCTTGACCCCGCTGACTACCCCGACGCCGACCCCTCACTTCTGGTCGAAGGCTCGGTTGTGTTTCATCCCACCCCCGGGCCGGTCCCGCTGAACGATCCGGGCCGCTGGTGGCGCTACGTCCCTGGCGCCAACTGGCGCCACCCCTGGGGACCCAACAGCGATAACGCCGAGCGCCAGGATCACCCGGTCACACATGTCGCCTACGAGGACGCCGAGGCCTATGCAAACTGGGCCGGCAAGGTGCTGCCGAGCGAAGTCGAATGGGAGTACGCGGCGCGAGGCGGACTCGACGGCGCGATCTTCGCCTGGGGCGACGAGGAACGGCCCGGCGGCGAACTGATGGCGAACTCATGGCAAGGTGACTTTCCGTGGCGAAACACCGGTGCCAAGCAGTGGCGGGGCACCTCCCCGGTCGGCCTCTTCCCCGCCAACGGCTACGGCCTCTACGACATGACAGGGAACGTCTGGGAGTGGACGAGCGATTACTACTCCCCTCAGGGTGCTGGTACCAATACTGTTGCCAGCCCCTGTTGCGGGCCGCCATTGAACCCGCGCGTCGGCACGCCGGACGCGAGCTACGACGTCGGCCGCCCAGGCGCGGACATCCCCCGCCGCGTAATCAAGGGCGGCTCACACCTCTGCGCACCGAACTACTGCCTGCGCTACCGGCCAGCGGCTCGCCAACCCGAAGCGATCGACACGTCCACCAGCCACATCGGCTTCCGCTGCATCCTGCGGTAGACGGACCGACCCCCGCCCAGCTGCTCTTCCTTGGCCGCTCGCTCAGGACTCGAGCGGCGCGACTGGCGGTATTAGGCCTCGCGCGCGCGATACGTGCGCGGCTGGTTCTCGTCTCTGGCAGCGACCGGCAACCTGGGGGTCGACGACCCGTTGGCGCATTTGGCCGATCTCATCGCTGCCAAGGTCATCGACCGGCTCGCGCGGCAGGAGAGCGGGGCCGCCGACGAGTGGCTCGACACACGCTCCGCTTCCGCATTCGTCGCCTGGCTGCCGAGCGAGCGATCCCCTCGGAGCAGGCAGGTACGGGTTGCAAGCTCTTTTTCCGCCGCTCCGATTTGGCCGCGTGGCGGCATGGCGGCGCTGCCAAGGTGGTCGCCATCAGGAGCGAGTGTCATGCCTGACGGGTCACCGGCTCCCCGGCGTGTGCGGGTAGAGCGCGCCATCTATCGCCGTTCGACCGGAGTGCTCGAGATCTGCTTCACGGACGAATCCCAGCCGGCTGCGCTGGCAAACGGTCGATGGGGGGATCCTCGCGGCGCGCAAGCTGCGAGACGACCTTGCTGCTCGGAAGGCTCGAGGTGAGCAAGTCGCTCCGAATCCGAAGCTGCGCTTCGGCGAAGCTGCTCACCAATGGCTGACGGGTCCGGTGCTCGACCTTCGAGACACCACCCAGGTGAAATATCGAAAGCATCGTGGATGGCCATCTTCGGCCACGGTTCGATGCGAGACGTCTCGATGCCGTCACCGCAGACGATCTGGCATGCCTCGTTCGCGAACTGCGCGCGGAGGGCAAGAGCGAGGCGACGATTGCAGTTGCTATTGCGGTCGTCGCACGGATCTACAGATTCGCCGCTCGGCGGTTGGGGTGGAACGGAGCAAGCCCCACAACGTTGATGTTCACCTCCGAGCGTCCGAAGATCTCGCAGGCTGAGCGCCGCCCGATCTTCGAGGGCGAGCAGCTTGAGCAGACGATCGCCGCGGCGCACGACCCATTCCGTACGCTGTTTGCGCTGGCGGCGCTAACAGGCGCGAGGATCTCGGAGCTGTGCGGGTTGCTCTGGGGCGACGTGCGAATCGACGATCTCGATGAGGCGGAGATCGAGTTCGGCTGGCAGGTCGACCGCCACGGCAATCGACGACCGACGAAGACGGACGGCTCGGCCCGGACGGTGCCGATCCCCGAAGAGCTGGCACGCGTGCTCGACCAGCACAGGGTCGCGGCGAAGCATTGTGCGGCCACCGACTTCGTGTTCGCGACCCGCACTGGCCGACCCCTGCAGCAGCGCAACGTCGCGCGCGCTCTGAGGCAAGCGCAAACACGTGCCGCCGACGCCGACGGACGGCCGACATTCCCGATCCTTCACGAGACTGATGCCGATGGCCGACCGGTGCAAGTGCCGCGCGGAACGCTCCCCTCGATGCACTCGTTCCGGCACATGGTTGCCTCGCGGGCGCTGCTCGCCGGTGACAGCGTGCCGCGGCGCTCGATGGTCCCAGCCGGCTCGCCGCACCCGTGCCGGCCAGACCGCGGGGTACCCTTGAGGCATGGCAAGTCAGCAACCTGAGCGCGGGCTCCAGCTGGTCGAGGTCAATGAGGGCGTGCGGGCGGCGCTGAGAAAGATGGACGAGATGAGCGACGCTGAGCTGCGGGACCTCGCCCGAGGCGAGGCGCCCATGTTCGTCGAGGCCGTCGAGGGGGTCATTGCCCGTCGGCACTCGAGTGATCAGCAGTAACGAGACGACCGAACGCCCTGCCAAAGTCGGGGGGGTGTCTCCGCCCTGGTCAAGCGAACTCGCCGCCGAGCTTCGTCGAGACCGCGAAGAACTGGTTACCGCCTTCCTAATCCTCCGCGGCCAACTGCGCCACACGCTTGCCGAGGAGTTCGTCGGGGGAGAGAACGAGCGAGCGCGCCGGCTCCAGGACACTGAGCTCGACGCGGTGGCGCTCGCCTCGGCCGGTGCCGAGACAGTGCGTCTCGAGACGACGCTCGAGCGTGCCGAGGCCGACCGGTGACCGACCGCGAAGCCGATTCGGCTGCTCGTCATCGCGCAAATGCGCGAACTGGTCGCCGCTGTCAACGGCCGGCTGCCAAGTTCATGAGTCCGTCGAGGTCGAGCGAACGCGCCGCCGTGTGGAAACTTCTTGGAAACCGCAGCCCACACGAAACCCGTCACAGCCGCCTGGATCTAAGCCACCAAAGCCCGTGTTGCGGCACAAATCGGGATCCGCAAGACGCCTGACAACCCCCGCGGGGTCATGGTAAGGAAGGGGTCGTCGGGTTCGAGTCCGACAGAGGGCTTTACCAGGATTTGCAGGGAAGCAATCGCGGGTTAAGGCCCGCTACCTCTCCGCTGGAGGGTCCACTGCGGGTCCACGAACGCAAGCCAAATCGCCAGGCGGCCAGCGGCTCGCCTGAGGCACAGGTGCACGGGGCTCGCACCGGCCGCGGCAGTCGCGGCAGTCGCGGCCGCCGCTCGACCGTGCCCTGCTGCGCTACCGGCGGCTGGAGACGACCGCCGTTGCGATCACCAGTGAGAGCGCCACGAGCGCGCCGAGAGCAACGACCCAGCTGAATCCGGTGGTGTTGCGGACGTGAATCACGAGCGCGATGAACCCGACCGGAATGACCACGGAAAGAAACAGCGCCACCGCCCGGAGGATCGCGCGTTTGTCATGGCCTCGGTCGCGGCGCTGGTCGGCGACGGCGATCGCTGCACTGACGCTCGCTTCCTCGCCGTCATAGAAGACAAGTGCTCGGCGCCCGAGCTGGCGCGTATGCGTCTCACATCCCCAGGCCATCGCGATCATGAACGTGACGGGCAGCACCCAGGTTGTCACCCAGATCGCTCCCCCCAGCGCGACACTGAGCACCGCTCTGACGCGCGCCCGTGCGCCCGTCTGCGGCTGCGCTGCTGACGGAGACATGAAGCCGCCGAAGACCAGCAGTAGGTAGACGCTGTGAACCCACGTGCGCAGCGATCGCCGCTGCGTCGGCCGCTCCGGCGTCCCGGTCTGCCGAACCATGATGAGGGCCGCCTGCGCGGTCTCGACGTTGGGGTGCACGCCGCGCAGCGCGAGCATCTCGGCCCCGGTTTGGAGCTGCCGCGGGTCGCGGTCATACAGCGCGGCGGTGCGCAGCGTCATCCGCGTCTCCTGCCACAGGTAGGTGAGATAGCCTGGCGCCAGCGCGAGAAAAAACGGGGTCCCGGCAATCGCACCATCGATCCGCGCGACCTGCGCCGACTGCGTGCGCAGCTCCTCGGCGAGCTGTGCGCGCGGGGTGTCCGGGCGGGCGCTGCGCGTGGCCTGGGCCCATTCGCTCGAGCTCTGCCCGAGCCGATCGGCCGCGTACAGGGTGAGTCGCTCGGCGACGTGCTCGGGGTCGCGATAGACGACCCGCACAAGCTCGCGCGAGCCGGAAAACACGCGCCTGATGCGACCTTTCGGGCGCTGCGGCTCGCCCAGCTCCGGCGCGCTCGCGCCGCTCTCGTCAGCCATCAGATGACCTCGACGGCGCTGGAGGGTCGAGTGCCGCTTCAATTCTCACCAGCCGCTCGCTGACCTCCTCAAGGCGCTTCGTCAACTCCCCCTCGCTCTCGACGAACCGCCGGCGGCTGGTCTCGATCAGCGATGCCGTGACCGAGGCTGTGATTACGGCCAGAAAGCCGATTCCAGTGAGCATCACGACCGCACCGATGAATCGGCCATCGCTGTGCTTTGGGGTGACGTCCCCGTATCCGACTGTCGTGACCGTCTGCAGCGCGAACCAGAGCCCCTTGCCGATCGTTGGGAACTCCTGACGGTCGACCAGCCGCTCCAGGATCCCTCCCGCAACGGTGATGAGCACCGTAAACGCAGCGATGATCGCCGCAGCCCGGCGCGCGGTCAGCGACTCGCGCAGCATCAGCCGGGCGGTCAGCGGAACCTTGGCTGGCCGAGAACTCGCTTCGCGCTGCGCACCCTGAGAATGAGGATCCTCACGCCCGCTCATTTGAAACTTGCCTCCTTTGTCGAGGAATGAACCACTCGCTCACCCGACCGAGCTCCGAGCCAGCCCCGGCGGTTGACGGGGTCGCTCGCCCGCGTGCCTCTCTCGCGTGCTGGGATGATGTGGTCGCTCTCTGTTTCAGCGAACATCGGTCGGGCGTTGTGGTCTCGTGTTTGCTTGCGGTGTCCAGTCAACTCCGGTTTGTTCCCTGAAGGCCGTGAGAGCGGCGTCGAGCGTGGCGAAGAAGTGGGCGGGGTTCAGGGGGCCGATCAGCGCGTAGCGCTCGAGCTTCTCGCGGACCGGATCCTTGAGCTCGGCGAACACCAGTGAGGTGCCGGCTGCGTTCAGCTCGTCGTCGAGCTCGGCGAGCATGTCAGCCGCTGTGGTGTCGACGTCGGTGATCGGCTCCGCTGCGATGACAATCCATCGCGGCGTCGGGTCGGCGGCGGCCAACCGCCGGATCTGGTCGCGGAAGGTGCGGGCGTTGGCGAAGAATAGGGGTGCGTCGAATCGGAAGATCACGAGGCCAGGGAGCTCCTGGGCCTCCGGATGGAGGTGGCGGTCGTGGTGGCCGGGAATCCCGGGGATGCGGCCGAGCGTCGTCTGGTAGGGCCACCACGCTCGCCGGAAGACGTTGAGGATCGAGAGCGCGACGGCGACAGCGATCCCGGCAAGGACGCCGAGCAGGGCCACGCCGAGGAACGCCGTGATCGAGAGCGCGAACTCGACTCGGCGCTGATGCCATAGCCTCACGGTCCCGGCCACGTCGGCCAGCGACAGGGACGCGGCGATCACGACTGCGGCGAGCGTGGGCTGTGGAAGGTTGTGCAGCAGGCCGGGCACGAGCGCGAGCATCAGCACGATCGCCGCGGCGCCGACGAGCCCGGTGACCTGGGTCTTGGCGCCGGACTGCTCGGCCACCGCGGTGCGTGATCCGCTGGTGCTCACGGGAAATCCTTGGAAGAACCCGGCGGCGACGTTCGCGGCGCCGATGCCGATCATCTCGCCGGTCCCGTCGACCTCTTGGCCGGTGCGCGCGGCAAACGCGGAGGCGGTGGAGATCGTGTCGGTGAGCGCGACGAGCGCGATGCCCAAGGCTCCTGCGGCGAGCAGCGGCAGGTCCGATACGGGGCTGGGCAGCGTGAGTGGCGGGAGTCCCTTGGGGAGCGTCCCGACGAGTGAGAGGCCGTGGTCGGCGAGATCGAACGCCGCCGAGGCCGCGATCGCGACGAGGACCGCCACGAGCACCCCGGGGATACGTGGCAACCAGCGGCCGAGCACGAGAATCAGAGCGAGGCTGAGGAGTCCGATCGCCGCGCCCGCGGCGACCGCCTCGCCTGATGCGAGCCCGTGTATGAACGCGTGCGTCTCGTCGATCAGCCCGTTGGCGCTGACCGAGAACCCGAACAGCTTCGGCAGCTGCCCGATCAGGATCGTCAGCGCCAGGCCGTTTATGTAGCCGATGCGGGTCGGTTTGGGGAGCAGGTCGGCGACGAACCCGAGCTTCGCGATCCCGGCGGCGACCATGATCGCCCCGACCATTAGCGCCAGCATCGAAGCCAGCGCCACCGCGTGCTCTGGGTTGCCGTCGGAGCCGACGATCGGCAGGATCGTCGCGGCGATCATCGGTCCCAGCGAGGAGTCCGGGCCGAGCACGAGGATCCGGGAGGGGCCAAACACCGCATAGCCAATCAGACAGGCGACCGTCGTATAGAGGCCCGTGATCACCGGCAGCCCAGCGAGCTCCGCGTAGGCCATGCCCTGTGGAACCAGCAGCGTGCTGAGCACCAGACCGGCGACCGCGTCGCGGCGCAGCCACGAGCCCCGGTAGCTCGCGAGCAGTCGCGCGCCCGGAAGCCACCGCTTGATCATCGCCAGCGCTCCGCGAAGGGTCAATCCGCGACCGGGCCGGCCGCGGTGCTCGATGTCCGCCTGCGGGCGATCAGCTTGCCGATCTCCGAGAGCGCGAACAGCAGGACGGCGGCTGCGAACGCCAACAGGAATTGGGGAGCGGTCAGCGGAACCGTGCCGAGCAGCCGGTTGAAGAGATCCGTCTGCGTGACCATCACGGCCAGCGTGATCTCGGCCAGGGCCGTCCAGTTCATCGAGCGGTTGTCGAACGTCTCGCTCCTCAGGGTCGACAGCGTCACGCCGCGGCTCTCGTAGGCGGCGACGACGAGCATCAGCGCGAACGCGGTCAGCCCGATCGACGAGCCGACGCTGTTGCTGCCGTAGTGCTGCTTGCCAAAGTAGATCAGGGCGTCGAGGACGATCGCCATGTACAGGCCGACGAGCCCTGCCGTGAGCTTGAGGCTCCCGGTCATGATCGACTCGCTGCTCGGACGGGGGCGGCGGCGCATCAGGCCCGGTGTCTCCCGATCGAGGCCGAGGGCAACGCCGAACGGTGCGCTGATGAAGAAGTGGATCCAGAGGACCTGCGCCGGGGTGAACGGCTCGCCGGCGGCGATGTTGAGGAGCGTCGCTCCAAGGAAGGTGAGCACGAACGCGACGAGCGAGATCAGCACGAAGCGGACGTACTTGGTGAGGTTGTCGTAGATCTTGCGTCCCTGCCGGACCGCCCGCACGATCGTCGCGAAGTTGTCGTCGGTGAGGATCATCCGGCCGGCGTTCTTGGCGACCTCGGTGCCGCTGCCCATCGCGATCCCGATGTGGGCGGCCTTGATCGAAGGCGCGTCGTTGACGCCGTCGCCCGTCATCGCGACGACCTCGCCGTTCTTCCTGAGAGTGTCGACCAGCAGCACCTTGTGCTCGGGTGCGACTCGGCCGACGACCCCGATGGCGTCGATCCGGGCGTGGCGCTGCTGTTCGTCGAGCGCCGCGAATTCGGCGCCCAGGATCGCCTCGCCGTCGATCCCCAGTTGCCGCGCGATCGCGGCGCCTGTGACGACGTCGTCGCCGGTCACCATCCGCACGCGGATGTGGGCGCTCTGCGCGTCCTGTACGGCCTGCTTTGACGCGTCGCGCGGCGGGTCGACCATTCCGACGAGGCTCGTCAGCTCGACTTCCTTGACGTAGCCGAGCAGGTCGCCGCCGGGGTCGAACGAGACGGGGTCGAGATCGCGGATCGCCGCCGCCATCACGCGCAGCCCCTGGCCCTCCATCCGGGTGACATTGGCCTCCGCGCGCTGGCGCAGATCCTCATCCCAAGGGATGCTCCGGCCGGCGGACAGCGCGCTCGAGGCGTGGCTCATCACCGCCGGCGCCGCTCCCTTGACGAAGCAGCGCACGACGTCCTTTCCGGACACGTCCGTCGACTGGGTGAACGCGGCCATCAGCTTGTAGACCGGATCGAACGGAAGCGTCGCGATGCGCGAGTGAGCGGATCTCGCAGCGTCGATGTCGAACCCGGCCTTGTAGCCGAGCACCAGCAGCGCCCCCTCGGTCGGATCGCCGACGACCTTGCCGTCCACGAGCTCGGCGTCGTTGGCGACGACGTAGGGCAGGATCGCGTCGTCGATCGTGTCCGAGGAGCCGGCCGCGTGATGGACCTTGCCCTCGAGCTCATAGCCGGTCCCCGAGATCGTGAACCGGTCGGTCGGGTCGACGACCTCGATCGCGGTCATCTGGTTCATCGTCAGCGTCCCGGTCTTATCCGAATTGATTGCCGACGTCGATCCCAGGGTCTCGACCGAGGTCAGGTCCGTCAGCACCGCGCCATGCTTGGCTAGATCAGCGGCGCCGAGCGACAGGATCACCTGCAGCACGGTCGGCATCGCTTCCGGAATCGCGGCGATCGCGAGCGCGACCGCGCTCGTGAACACGACCGTCGAGGAGTGGCCCCGCTGAGCGCCGAGCACGAACATGACGACCATCGTCATGCCGGCGGCCGCAGCGATCCACAGCGTCAGCGTGTTCAGCTGCTTGGTGAGCGGCGTCTGCTCCCTGGCGGTGCTCGCCAGCATGCCGGCGATCTTTCCGACCTCGGTGTCGCTCCCCGTCGACGTCACGATCATCACACCACTGCCGTGCGTCACCGGCGTGTGCATAAACGCCATGTCTGTCTGTTCACCCGGGGCGAGATCGGTGCCGTCAGGCGGCTCGACCCCCTTCGAAGCCGGCACGCTCTCGCCGGTCAGCGCGGACTCGTCGATCTGAAGCGAGCTCGCTGCCGTGATCCGCCCATCCGCGGGCACCTTGTCCCCAGCGGCCAGCAGGACGACGTCGCCCACAACCACATCCTCGGCGGCGATCTGCGCCTCAGATCCGTCGCGGCGGACCCGTGCGGTCGCTTTCACCATCGCCTTGAGCGCGTTCATCGCGCTCTCCGCCTTGCCCTCCTGACGCAGGCTCACGACCGCGTTGAGCACCGTGATCAGCAACAACAGCAGCGCCGTGCTCCATTCCTTGATCACCAACGACACCACGGCAGCGCCGAGCAGGATCATCTGCATGGAGACTCGATACTGCGCGACGAACCGGCGCCAGCCCGGTACCGCCTCCTCGACCGGCAGCACATTGGGGCCATGGCGCTCCAGCAGCTCGGCGGCCCGATCCGACGAGAGTCCCACCTCGGGATCTACGCCGAGCCGCTTCGCGACATCGCTGCCGGAGACGCCGTACCAATCCTCGGTCCAGACGGACGGATCGACCCGCGTTGCGGCGGCGGGAGTCATGCTCACCGTCGGTGCTCAGCTGGTCCCCGACCGGCCGGCTCCTGCTGCGGCTCGGCAGAGATGGGCTGATCGCCGTTCTGCTCGGCCGCCTTGGCCGTCGCACGGCGCTCCTGCTCATACGGGTCCCGAGCAGCACCCTTCGGCGCCTGCGCTTCGAGGCTCTGCTTGACCTCGAGCAGCGCGTCGCGCTGCTCCTTGCTGACGGTCGGGAAGCGAGGATCGATCTCCATGAGCGTGTGAACCAGCACAGCGGCGGCGCCGAGCCGCCCGAACCACTTTCGGTCGGCGGGAATCACGTACCACGGCGCCCACTCGGTGCTCGTGTTCGAAAGCACCTCGGAGAACGCGCTCTGATAGTCGTTCCAGCGCTCGCGCTCCCTCACGTCGGCCGCGGAGAACTTCCAATTGTGATCGGGCAAATCCAGCCGGCGCAAGAACCGGGTGCGCTGCTCCTGCTTTGACAGGTTGAGGAACACCTTGACGATCCGGAAGCCGTTTTCGGTCAGATAGCGCTCCCAGTCGTTGATCTCGCGGTAGCGGCGCTTCCACACGTTGCCCTTCTTTGACGCCTTCGGCAGCTTCTGGCGATCGAGGTTCTCCGGGTGGACGCGGACCACGAGCACCTCCTCGTAGTGAGAGCGGTTGAAGATCCCGATTTCGCCCCGGGCCGGCAGGCGGTGCGCGTAGCGCCACAGAAAATCGTGATCGAGCTCCTCTGCGGAGGGCACCTTGAAGCTGTGCACGCTGACACCCTGCGGGTTGACGCCGCTCATCACGTGGCGAATAGTTCCGTCCTTGCCCGCGGCATCGAGCGCCTGCAACACGACCAACACGCCGTAGGTGTCCTGGGCCGCGAGCCGGGCCTGATACTCGCACAGCAGCTCCACGCCCTCCGCGAGCAGCTTGACCCCGTCCTTCTTCTTTTTCACACCAGCCTTGAACGCCGGATCGAAGTCCTTGCCGAGAGTTACCTTCGAACCCGGCCTCACGCGGAACGGCTCGATGAACTCCGCCAGCCGCTTCTGCCTCTTATCAGCCATCGTCCGCTCCATCCCAATCGCTCAAACGAAGCCTGCCGCCCGCGACGCTCCCCGTAGTCGTACCCTCCTGGTGAACGCGGCTGAGGTAACGGTCACGGAGTGAGGCTACGTTGGCCGTGGCCGGACCACCCCTGCGAGCGCCCATTCACCTGGGTGAACGTGAATCGCTTTCAGACGCGGACGGCGCCCGGCCCGGACTCGGCTTCGTCAGCAAGCTGTGATTCGATCGCCCGATTGACGTTGCCGTGGATGCGGTCCTTGCCGATCCGGTCGATGATCCCGTCTGCTTGGAGCACCTTGAGAACGGGTGGCTTCACTCGGGCCAGACGCAGCGTCACGGCCTCGGTCTGCGTGAGCTGGTGAATGTCGGTCAGTTTCGCTGCGCCCTGGGAGTCGACGAAATCGACACCTTCGAGATCGAGCACGAGCGCGCGGGGTTGTGGGCCGTCCTCGACGAGCCCGCGGACGCGATCCTCGAGCGCTTCGGCGGTGGCAAAGAAGAGACCACCGTCGAGACGCACGACCGGAATACCGGGGAACGTCTCGTCATTAGGATTCTCGTCGAGGTCGCGGAATACCTGGGTCCCGGCTTCGCGTCCGAGTAGCGGCATTGGCGGCTTGGT
Organism: uncultured Solirubrobacterales bacterium; assembly: GCA_963723675.1. Taxonomy (GTDB): domain Bacteria; phylum Actinomycetota; class Thermoleophilia; order Solirubrobacterales; family Solirubrobacteraceae; genus Palsa-465. Next base: position 60,343 of record CAVRRW010000012.1, read on the forward strand.
CGCGACATGGATAAGCCAGCCGAGCGAGAGGACGATCCCGATCGCCACACCGGCCAGGACTCCTGCGGAGAGCACGCCGATGATTGCCGCCACCGCGACCCAAAAGTCAAATCGCGTCACCCTGTGAAGCCGGCGCAGCTCTGCGACATCGATCATCCCGAAGACCACAGCGTCGATGATCACGGCGCCCAGCACAGCCTTCGGGAGGTGCGAGAACAGCGGCGCGAGCACGATCAGTGTCGCGAGCACCAGCGCCCCAGTCGTGAGCGACGCGACTGGTGTGCGAGCGCCCGCCGACTCGTTCAGCGAGCTGGCCGAGAGGCTGGTCGATACAGGCATACCCTGGAACACACCCGCCCCCACGTTCGCCATCCCCTGCGCCACTGACTCCTGGTTGACGTCGATGCGGTATCGATGGCGCGTGGCGAACGCCCTCGCGTCGCCCGCCGTCTGGGAGAACCCGATTACGAGCAGCGCGACGGCGGCGATGCCGATGGTCGCATAGTGTTGCTTTACGAGCGTGAGATTGGGCAGCGCGGGGACAGGAAGTCCGCGCGGCACGTGACCGACGAGCGCCACGCCGTGGTTACCGAGGTCGAACACGGAGGAGGCGAGCAGTCCCCCTGCCACCAGCACGAGCGCGCCGGGAACCGCCGGCGCCAGAAAACGCAGCCCGAAGATCACACCGAGCGAGATCACACCGACCAGGACGGTTGTCCAATGCACGTCACCGAGCGATCCAAGCCACGTTGCGAACTCGCGCCAAGCACTGTCACCTTTGGAGGACGTGCCGGTGAGCTTGGGCAGCTCCCCGATGACTACGTCGACGGCGGCTCCTGCCAGGAACCCCGTGACCACCGCTTTTGAGAGGAACTGGGCGATCCATCCCATCCGAAAGAGCGCGAGCAGAAGGAACAGCAGCCCGGTCGCAATTGTGATCGCCGCAACCAGCTGCGCCGCCTGCTGCCCGCCAAGACTGGTCACGAGCACTGCGCCACCGGCCACGGCCGCAAGAGACGAGCTCGGGCCCGTAGAGATCTGCCGAGACGTGCAGAAGAGCGCATAGATGATCGCGCCCGCGGCCGCGGCGTACAGCCCATTCTGAAGCGGCACCCCCGCAATGCCGGCATACCCGAGGTTCTTGGGCACTACGAGCGCGGTGACCGCGACCCCCGCCGTCAGATCCCCACGGAGCCACCGACGCTCGTACTGAGGCAGCCACCCGACCGCCGGAAAAACGCGTGCGAAACGCCGGTCCTTTCGTTCCTTAGTCACCATATCTGCTTCGTGACGCCATCAGTGGCGACGCACGGTCGTCGCCTATCCGGGTTCGGCGACCGGATCAACGGCGTGTGGGGCAGTTGGCTCGGCGGGGGCACCCGGCTGTTGCGCGGGGTTTGCGGGAAGGAGCGCGGCAGCCGCAAGACCAACGAGCGCAAGCGCGGCGAGGACGATCATCGCCAGGACGTAGGACTTGTTTCCGGAGGCGAGATCGGAGACGAGGATCGTGCCGGCGATCGCAGTGCCCAGTGACGAGCCGAGGTTGGAGACGCTGCGCGACAGACCCGAGATCTCGCCCTGCTTTTGCTCCGGGAAGCTGGACTGCACGATGTTGACCGACGGCGTCAGCATGACCCCGAGACCGAGGCCGAGCAGCAGCAGCCCGGGTGTGAACGCCAAGATGTGGGAGGAGACTTTGACCAGGCCGAGCAGGAGCCCGACCCCGGCAATCGTCACGATGAAGCCTGCGCGGATCAGGGTCCTCTGCTCGTACTTCTTGGCGAGGCGCTCGGCGGCCATCGAGGAGAGCAGGATTCCGGCCGTCGCCGCCGTGAAGATGACTCCTGTCTTGATCGCGCTGAACCCGCGTTCGGTCTGGAGGAAGACCGAGACCGTGAACGTGATCCCCATCAGCAGGAGCCACTGGATGTTCTGGGTGACGAGCCCAAGATCTGAGGTGCGGTTGCGGAACAGGCTGGTCGACAGCAGTGGCTCTTTGCCCCCTCGCTCGTGGGAGCGGATGTGGAGGAAGAACCAGAACAGGAGCACCGCTCCGAGAGCCAGGAAGACGACGAGGAGCGTGTTGTTGGTGCCGGCTTGGAGGATCCCGAAGACCACGAAGAACATGCCGGCCGCCGACAGGACGGCTCCGACCATGTCGAACGGGCGTGTCGGGTCCGGTGGCACTGGGTCGACGATCCGCCGGCTGAGGAAGATGATCGTCGCGACGACCGCCGCCTGGAGCAGGAACGACAGTCGCCAGCTGACCGCGGTCGTGATCAGCCCCCCGATCAACGGGCCCGCGGCCGCGCCGATTCCTCCCATGCCGCTGATCACGCCAAAGGCGCGGGCGCGCGACTGCAGGTCGCTGAAGGCCATTGTCGCGAGGATGTAGACCGGGGGGATCATCAGCGCCGAGCCGACGCCCTGAAAGGCCGAGTAGCCCAGGATCAGGACCCCGAGGCCCGGGGCCAGCGCGGCTATCACTGCTCCGGTCCCGTAGACGCTGAGACCTCCGATCAGGCAGCGTTTGCGGCCCCAGATGTCGGTCAGCTTGCTGCCCGAGATCATCAGCGCCGCCATGCACAGCAAGAACAGCGTGATCGCGGTCTGCACACCGTGCACGGTCGTGTCCAGGTCCTTGCTGATGCTGGTAATCGCCACGTTCATGTTCGACCCGGCGAAGCTCGCGATGAACTGGGTCAGAGCGAGCGGAATCAGCATCGCCCGGGGCGAGACGCCCGCGCGGTCCGCTGTCGCCTCCTGACTCGCCACTCGTGGGATGTCAGTCAACCTCGGTCAACTCCGTTGTCTCGGTCAGGCGCCCGGCTGCTGGGCGCCGGCCTCGGCCGCTGAGATCGCACGCGCCGCGACGATCAGGGTGAGGTGACTGAAAGCCTGCGGGAAGTTGCCGACCTGCCGGCGGCGCTTGACGTCGTACTCCTCTGACAGCAGGCCGAGGTCGTTGGTGAGGCCGAGGAGCCGCTCGAACAGGGCGCGCGCCTCCGCCACGCGGCCGTTGAGCGCGAGCGCGCTGACCAGCCAGAACGAGCACGCCAGGAACTGCCCCTCGTCGCCGGGGAGGCCGTCGTCGGTCTCGGCGGTGGAGTAGCGAGAGACGAAACCGTCGCGGCCAAGCTCCCGTGAGATCGCGTCGATCGTCCCCGTCACCCGCTCGTCGTCCCCGGGCAGGAAACCCACCAGCGGGATGTTCAGCACGCTCGCGTCAAGCTCCTTGGATCCGTAGAACTGGGTGAACGTGCGACGCTCGCGGTCGTATCCCCGTTCGCAAACCTGCTCGTGGATCTCGTCGCGAAGCTGGCTCCAGCGCTCCACCGGCCCCTCCAGCTCGAACCGCTCGGCGAGTCGCACGGCACGATCGAACACCACCCACGCCATCACCTTTGAGTAGGTGAAATGCTGCCGCGCGCCCCGCGTCTCCCAGATCCCGTCATCGGGCTCGCGCCAGATCGTCTCGACATGCTCCACCACTCTTCTCCAGCGCGGCCAGAACCGTTGCTCGATCCTCCCCAGCGCCTCGGCCCCGATGAATGCGACCCCGAGAACCTCTCCGTAGACGTCGAGCTGAAACTGCTCAGAAGCCGCGTTGCCGACCCGCACTGGCTTGGAGCCCTCGTACCCGGGAAGCTCCTCGAGCTCGAACTCGGTCAGCCGCCGCTCGCCCCCGATCCCGTACATGATCTGGATCTTTCTGGGGTCACCGGTTCCCACTCGCAGCAGATAGTCCCGAAAGGCCAGCGCCTCTTCGGTGTACCCGGCCGCGAGCAGCGCCTCCAGCGCGAGCACCGAGTCGCGCAGCCAGCAGTAGCGGTAGTCCCAGTTGCGCACCCCGCCGATGTCCTCCGGCAGCGAGGTCGTCGGCGCCGCAATCAGCGCGCCCGTCGTCTCATCCGTCATCGCCTTGAGCGCGATCAGCGAGGTCAACACCTCGTCTCGATAGGCGCCTCGATAAGCGCAGCGCCCGCTCCACTCCCGCCACCATTCCTCCGTGCGCGCGAGCGCCGAGTCGGCATCCTCAACCGGCGGGGTCTCCTCGTAAGACAAGTGCCAAGATAAAACGAACCGCTCTCGCGCACCCTCGACGGCGACGAACTCGGTGCTCACCGTCCCGTCGCTTACCTCCAGCGGCAGCGGCGTGCTGAGCCGAAACGCGTCCGGCCCGGACGTGACGATGACCCCGTCGGCCGCGAGTTCGATCCACGGCACGATCGACCCGTAGTCCGGGCGTATCGAGAGCGCCATTCGCATCGGAACCCGACCGCGAAGGCCCTTGATGATTCGCATCAAACGCGGCGGCCCGGCACCCCGGGGAGGCATGAAGTCGATCACCCGCACCGCGCCCTGGGCGGTCTCGAGATCGGTCTCGAGCACAAGCGTCCCCGGCCGGTAACGACGAGAGCTCGCGCGCACCTCACCGGCCGGCGCGACTAGCCAGCGCCCATGCCGCTCATCCCCCACCAGCGCCGAAAAGCACGACGCGGAATCAAACCGCGGCAAGCACAACCAGTCCACCGCCCCGTCACGACCAACCAGCGCAGCAGCCTGCATATCCCCAATCAAGCCGTAGTCCTCGATCAGCAACGATGCCACCTCCTAGATGCTTGATTCCGAATTGACGTATTGGATGTTCGTGGCTCGCGAGTGCCCTCAGACCGTTATGTTCGGCGGGGGCTTTACGGCGAACGGCAGCAGCTGATCGTGTCCGTCGCCGACGACTCCGTAGCTTGATTCCGGCACCTCGACCCAAGCGCCGGGGAGGTCGCCGATTGGCTCGGAGAGCACGATTCGCGCGTCGTCAGAGAGCTGCTGCAGGATCTGCCGCTCGGGGTACAGCGCTCTGAGCGTGCGAATGTCGCGCGAGAAGAACAGCGAGCGCGACTTGCCCTCGCTCGAGTAGCGAAACACCCACAGGTGCTCGCCGTCGCTGGTTGCGACCGTGCCCTGGAACGGGTACTTGACACCCCGCTCGTGTCCGCACGCCTCGACGAGGCCGATCGCGCGCGCGATCGCTTCCGGCGGATCATCCTCGAGGCCGAGGGTCAGGGCCAGGTAGAACAGGATCTCGGTGTCGGTTTGACCCTTGATCTCGGGATACAGGGACTCGTCGACCGCGAGCACGAGGTCGCGCTTGATCGTCGCCAAGCCGTCGATGAATCCGTTGTGCATGAACAGCCACCGGCCGTGGCGGAACGGGTGGCAGTTGGTCTGCTGCACCGCCGACCCGATCGCGGCGCGAATGTGCGCGAAGAACAGGGGAGAGCGCACGTGACCGGCGAGCTCGCGCAGGTTCGCGTCATTCCACGCCGGCTCGATACTCCGGAACACCCCGGGGGTCGATTCGGCGTCATACCAGCCGACGCCGAATCCATCTCCGTTTGTGGGCTCCGCACCGAGGCGGGAGTGCAGGCTTTGATCGATCAGCGAATGCGCCGGGGTATAAAGCGCATCTCCGATCAGCACGGGCGAGCCCGTATATGCGAGCCAGCGGCACATCAGTCGCTCCTTCCACTTGCGGCCCAAGAGAGACCTGACCCTCCGCGGATCGACGGAAGCTCTCTCGGCTCAGCCGGCGCGCTCGGACTGGCACACCACAACGCCCCGCTCGGCCGGGCAAAGCGCTCCGAGAGCGTCGAGACCAGGCCAGGGAGACCGCTCGTTGCGCCGGCCCAAGAACGCTGGCGATCCGCCCCGTTGACCGCCGCCAGCCTCCGGACCTGCTCGAGCTCGGCCGAGCAGCCGAGCGCGGTGGCATGCGGACCGCATCTCTCCGCCAAGGCGCCCACGAGCGCTCGAACCGGCACCAGCCGGCGCTTGACCGGGTCGATCAGCCGCGCGCCCAATCCATCACGAGCAGCGAGGAAGCAGTTCTCCGCCAGCACTTCCGGCGCAACGCTGCTCCGTTGCGGCTCGCCCTCGAGCACGAGCCGCGCGAGCGACTGGACGAGGGCGATCAGGGGCGCGCTATCCGCGACAGTCGATTGCGCGTCCATCACCCGAACCTCCACCGTCCCCAGGGCCGGCTGCAGGCGCACGTCCCACCACAGAAAGCTCGGATCGGGCAGCGCACCCGACGCGATCAGCGGATCCACCGCGCCGACGTAGTCGGCATAGCCGGTAAACCGCCGCGCCGTTCCCGTGCGAGGAAAGCCTTGGAAGATCACGGTCCGCGCCGAGGCGAACCCGCTGTCGCGCCCCTGGCAGAACGGAGAGTTGGCCGAAAGCGCGAGCAGCACCGGCACAACCTCGCGGATGCCGTTCAGCAGCCGGATCGCATCCTCGGGATCCGGAACGCCAACGTGCACGTGAAGCGCCATCGTCGGCTCCCTGCGGGCGAGCGCGCGCATCGAATCGGCAACCGCTTGGTAGCGCGCCCCGCCCGAGACCCGGGTCTCGCTGGCGCCTGCCAGCGGATACGCGCCGGCGCACGCCGCGCGCAGATCGATCGCCCCCAGCTCGCGAGCCAGCCGGGAGCGGAGGCCCGCAAGCTCCGCCACGGCCCCCGCGACATCCAGATGGATGCCCGTGGCCAGCTCGATAACCGCCGCGTGCGTCTCCGCACAGGTGTGCTTGGCCAGCTCGGCTGAGAGTCGCGCCAGCACCCATTCGCTTGACTCTGCGAGCGAGTGGTCCGGCGGCCGTAGGAGCATCACCTCCTCCTCAACTCCGATCGTGTACCGCTGCTCCGGCGCTCCGGTCCATCGCGCCCACGTAGGCCGAACGTCGGAACCCGGGTGTTTGCGGCAATCAAACCGCAAATCACGTTGACCCGAGTTTCCACGGCGAAGAGCGGCTGAGATGACGGTCATAGCGTGAGGCTACATCGACCGCGGGCCGACGAAACGCTGCCCGTGACCGTTCATCTGGGTGAACACGATCATTCTCACACGCGGACGCGAACGCCGATGGCGCGCCGGCAACGAACACGCAGGAGAAGATCGGCGAGCTGCGCGCACAGCTCGTCGGCGCCACCCGCCGCCGCTGCAAGCTGAAGAGTCGCGCGGTAGTGGGTGAGCTTCGGCTTCGTTAATTGTCTGCCGGCCAGGAGGACGTATCGCAGCGTGGCGATCTTGTCGGCCAACGCGACATCCACGACAGGGCGGCCGGCGCCCGCGATTCGGCCTCGCAACATTTGCTTGCGCGCCGCATGACCCTCAACGCGTCCATCCTCGGTCAGCACCGCCACCATCTCCGCGACCTCGTCGCCGAATGTCGCGCGGACGTCTTCGACGGTGCGCGGCGTGTCCTCTACGACATCGTGCAGCAACCCGACGAGCTGCGTGAGCTCATCGGCGCCGCTGTCGCGAAGAATGTGGGCGACCGCGTGGGCGTGCGGGACGCCCTTCCCCGGCGGGCTCGCAACGCCCTGGTAGGCATCGAACAGAAACCGGACAGCCACTTCCCGCCCAGCGGAGGGCTCACTTACCAGCCGCATCAACCCCATGCATCCCTCTTCGCAACGATTAGGTCCCGTGGTCGCGTGCCAGCCACGTTTTCACGCTATCCCGCGGACCGCGTGGTCATGAGGTCGGGCGCTCGATTCACCCAGGTGAACGCGAACTGCACCGCCCCGGCGCCATTCACCGCATGGCGCTGTTGGGCCGTGGTCACGTGGCCGTACGCGGGCTATCGGCCATCACGCCTGGCACAACAGGATCAAGCATCCGATCGGGAATCGCAACGGTCGCAACCAGCGCCACGAGGGCGGCGACCAGGCCGAGGACGAACGCATCGGTGAAACCGCGCTCGGCCGGGAGGCCGTGGTCGGTGACGCCGGCTGCGATCACGATCGCGGCCGCGACCTGAGCACCGAGGGCGGCTCCAGTAAAGCGGCTGACGGCGGTCGTCGCCGCGAACACGGACGTGCGTCGCTGGTCGACGGAGTGCACGACGAGATTGGTGATCGCGGCGAATGCGAGCCCGATCCCGAGTCCAAGCGCGGTATTGGCGGCAACGACCGGGGCCACGGACCCGTGATCGAGCGCCAGCCCCGCGTAGGCAGCGCCGGCGAGGATCGCTCCGCAGCCGACGAGGGCCCGGACTCCCGTTCTTCGTACGAGCGCGCCGCTCGCCCATCCCCCGACGACGATTGCCAGTGCGCCCGGCAGCAGGACCAGTCCGGTCTGTGTGAATGTCAATCCGAAGCCGTAGCCCGAAGCGGCTGGGAGCGTGGAGATCTGCGGGACGATCACCCCGGCGATGAAGAGCGAGAAGCCCATCGCGAAGGCGACGACGTTCGCACTCCAGGCGGGACGCCGAGCCAGCAGCCGCATCTCGACGAGCGGCGTCGAGGTCGATCGCTCAATCGTCACGAACGAGGCGAGCATCACCGCCGAGGCGATACCGAGCGCGACGACCCGCAGCGAGCTCCATCCCCAGTTGTTGCCCTCCGAGATCGCGAGCAGAGCGGCGAGCAGCGCACCTGACAAAAGCACACCACCCAGCCAGTCAGGTCGCACCGCGTCTCGGAGCGGCGTCTCCGGAACGAACAGAGAAATGGCGAGGAACAGCACGGTCGCCAGTCCGAACAGGAACCAGAAGACCGCGGCGACCGAGACGTGGTCGACGAGCACACCGCCGAGCACCAGGCCGAGTGCGGCGCCGGCTCCGGCCATAGCGACGAGCAGCCCGATCCACACGGGCGCCCGCTGGCGCGGGGCGTGATCGCGCGCGAGACCGATCGCCAGCGGCCCGAGTGCGGCCCCCGTACCCTGGATCACTCGGCCCGCGATCAGCCATTCCAGCGATCCGGCCAGCGCGCAGACGAGAGAGCCCACGCCGAACGCCGTGACCGAGACGAGCAGGACGCGACGCTTGCCGTACATGTCTCCCAACCGGCCGAGCAGCGGTGCCGAAGCGACCGCGGCGAGCGAGAAGCCGGTCAACAACCACGTAGTGGCGGTGAGCGAGCTGTTCTCGGCGTGCTGCACCGCCGGCAGAATCGGAATGACCGCGAACTGCTCGAGGCCGAAGTCCAGCGCACCTGCGGCGAGGACCCAACCGACGAAGCGCCGGCGTCGACCGAGCACCGCCAATCGCTTTCGCCGCGTGAGCCCCGATCCACCTGCCGAATCCCCGAGTCGGCCGTGCACGAGCCGATCATCCCTCATCTCCCCTGGCGCCGTCCAGGGCCCCGAGGGCCGGGACCCCTCGGGCAAGCGCAATCACCTATGTGATCCTCGCCTTCGACGCGTCCGCGGAGGGCTCCGCACGGCATGCTCCGACGCAGACAATCAACTACGTGAAGGAGAGTCCTATGGCCACGCTGGTTGCGATTGGTTATCCGGACCAGGGAACGGCCGAGCAAGCGAGGGAGACCGTCCAGCGACTGGAGGCGGAGCTGATCATCCAGGCCGATCAGGTCGCTGCGATCTCTCGAGACCCGGAAGGCAAGTACCACGTCCACACCACTCACGGTGGCGCCTCGACGGCCGGCGGCGCGATCTGGGGCGGGTTCTGGGGTCTGCTTTTCGGCCTGCTGTTCTTTATCCCGTTTGCCGGGTGGGCGATGGGCGCCGGTATGGGCGCGCTGTTCGGCCATCTGGGTAAGAAGGGAATCGATGGGGCCTTTCAGCAGCAGGTGCGCGACCATCTACAGCCGGGCACCTCCGCGCTGTTCATGGTGATCGAGCAGGTAACGCCGGACAAGGCGATCGCGGCGCTTGAGCAGTACGGCGGCACGGTGATCAAGACCTCGCTGTCCGAGGAGGACACCAAGAAACTGCAGGAAGCCCTGGCGCCGCCGGAGGGCGTCGGCGCTGCCTCGTAGGACTCTGTGTACTCGACGCCACGGCTGCCGGCTGCTGGTTGGCAGCAGCGGCCCACCCCTAACTGAAAGAAGATGCGATGGCTGCAGTAAGCGACGACACTCACCAGAAGCTGTCTGGGATCTCGGCGGGCAACCTCGAGGTGCTGGAGCAGGCGGTTGGATTGCGCGAGCTCAATCGCGAGGGCAGCGGCCTGGACGCGCGCACGTTCGCGCTCGTCAAGATCGCGACCCTGATCGCGCTTGACGCGCCGCCAGCCTCCTACGCCTGGCAGATCGCCAACGCGCTGGAAGAGGGAGCCACCGCCGAGGACTTCGTCGGCGTGCTCCGCGCGGTCGCGCCACAGGTCGGCGGTCCAAGGATCATCGCGGCCGCTCCGGAGATCATGCTCGCGATGGGGCTGGCACTCGATGAGGAAGGGCAGGCATAGCGATGCCACTACTCAGACGCCGACGCCCCCTGTTGCGCGCGGCCGCGGTCGGCGGTGGTGCCTACGCGTTCGGCAAGCACCGCGAGCGCAGGCAGGAGGAGGAGCAGCAGCAGGCCTACGACGAAGGCCAGCGATCCGCGATGAGCGCCGCTCCGCCTGCCTCTGGTGGCGCTTCCAGCGGAATCACCTCCGAGGACACCCAACGCCTGACCGAGCTTGGGAAGCTGCACGAGCAAGGCGTCCTCACCGACGAGGAGTTCTCACAGCAGAAAGCCCGGATCCTCGGCATCAGCTGATTTGCCGGCGACGGGGTGCCGCGATGGTGGTTGAGCCACCGAATGCTGGGCCGGCGGCGGTTGGGAATGCCGCCAGATCGGAAGCGGCGCGCGATGCCGGCGCGCCGAAGGCGGCCGGTCGCGGTCGGCGGATTGTCGTGCAGGTGATCATCTGGGTAACGACCGTGCTCGCGGTGCTGGCGATCTTCGCGGTGTGGGCCAATCGGCAGCTGCTAAATCCCAACAACTGGGCCAACACGAGCACCAAGCTGCTCGAGCACCCCGCGGTTCGCACCGCGGCCGAGAACTATCTCGTCAATCAGCTCTATGCCAACGTCGACGTCGCGGGGGAGCTGCGCTCAAGACTGCCGCCGGCGCTACAGCCGGTGTCGGGGCCGCTTGCGGGAGCGCTTCAGAACGCCGCCGTCGCCGCTGCGGAGCGGGCGCTGGCGAACCCACGAGTCCAGGACGCTTGGCGCGAGGCCAACCTGGCGGCAGACAGGACGCTCGTGTTGGTCGTGGACGGCGGCAAGGGCGCGGCGACGGTCAAGGGTGGGGTGGTCACACTCGACCTCAGATCGCTCGTGGCCAACGTCGCCGACCAGCTTGGGCTTCCCGACGTCAGCTCGAAGCTTCCGCCGTCGGCAGCGAACCTGAGGATCCTGAGTTCCAAGCAGATCAAGGTCGTGCAGGATGGCGGCAAGGCGCTGAAGGGGCTCGCGCTGCTGCTGACGATCATCGTGCCGCTGCTGTACGCGCTGGCGATCTTCCTTGCACGTGGACGGCGGCGGCGAACGCTGATGACGGTCGGGTTCGCGATCGTCGCCGCCGGACTGGTGGTGTTCGCCGCGCGCAAGATCGTCGAGTCGGGGGTGACCAACTCGCTGGTCAAGAGCGAGGCCAACAGGCCTGCGGCCAGCGCAGTCGTGTCGATCGCGACGTCGATGCTCAGCGAGATCGCCGGCGCATTCGTGATCGTGGGAATCCCGTTGATCGCCGCCGCCTGGGTCGCCGGGCCGGCAAAACTCGCGACACGCATGCGCCGGGCGATCTCCCCATTCCTGCGCGATCACCCAGAACTTGCGTTCGGGATCGTGGCTTCCGTCCTGACCTTGATCTTCATCTGGGGCCCGATCCCGACGACTCACCGGCCCGCCGGCATCATCGTGTTCACCGCGCTCGCGATGTTCGGGACCGAGGTTCTGCGACGACAGACCGTGCGGGAGTTTCCGAACACGTCTTGAGCGCGCGGACGTGTCGCGTTCGAGCCGCGCCGTGTTCGAGGCGCGAGTTGCGCCGCCCGTTGTGGCGCAGACTCCTACCTTGTCGGGCGAAGCCGCGCGAGATTCACGCACGCTGCGCACGGGTTCGTGCCGATCTGGTCGTGAGGTAGCCGGACTTCGCTGATGATTAGCCCTACTCGTGCGCAAGGTGTTCGGTCTCGCGCTGGCCGCTGCCTCAAACCCGACGCTTGTCGCGGCGTCGACGTTGATGATGTTGCTTCCGAAACCGAAGCGGCTGATGCTGGGAATGGTGGAGGCTGAGCTGCACGCTTTTGACTAGTTCGTGGCGAGTGAGAAAATCCGCCTGCCTGGTGGGCTGCTCATCGATCAACATGGGCCGTCTGCCCACCTCGGGGCCAATTGCATCACCACATCCTCACTGTCGGCGGTCCGCGCCTCTCAGCGGCTCGCTTGGCGGCACAAGCCAGCAGGGTCGGTGTCCCGTCCCCGCGGGTCGAGCCAGTCACGCACTCTGCCGCCTCTCACGTCCAGCCCTGCAACTTAGTACTCCCCCGACACCGGAGCGCGGTCGCGATGCGCTTGAGACTCCTGGGGAGTCATCTCCCCGACCCAAGGTCGCATCCTTGGGTCGCAATCGAATCAGGAAGTTGCGTGCGCAAACTAATCGCGGTTTTTGACCGATGCGCCCTATGTGTCGTACCGACCCGACGCAGCCCTGGCAGCGAACCTACCCCGGAGTCTGAGCGCCTCGGCTATGGCGACGCGAACAGACTTCCGCATCGCCCCGAGCGACCCCACAACTGCGGGGCGAGATGCGTGGGCCACCACGGCGAGGGCGATCAATGCGGCGGCGGAGGACGTGTCCCTCGACGGATGTCCTGCGACGCTATCGAGTGTCTCCCTGAGCGCGGCGCCCCCGATCATCGTGTCCCCAACGGCGGTCGGGCTAGATCGCATTTTGCGCACCTCCGTGCGTGGCGCAGCAGCGATGCGGTGGACGGCGCGCGCAATTCCGGCGACCGCGATTAGCCATACAAGGTTGGAGCCCTCAGCGGGGACGCCGAAGACCGCAGCCATACCGCGGTGGCGTGCTCGGTTCAGAATACTCCCCGTGATATACACGTCGCCCCAGAACAGCCTGGCGGGGCCGACATGCTTGAGATGAATAGACGGTGCGGTTCGCGTGGGCGGCATCGAGCCTCGCTTCCAGCTTCTGCTGCAGTTGCTAAATACTAACGGATCCTATGTTCCGGACAGGCGTGCCAATAGCAGCCGCCATGAAAGACAGCCACACGCTCGCGCGGGAACACATAGCGAGGTCCGGTTGCCGGGCGTAGGCCATACATTGCTCGGGACATCGTCACCGTCACCGAAGACGGCGGCCGGCGCCTGAACAACACCAACCCGAAATGCGCATCGTCTCATGACAGAGGACACAGTGAGCGACTCACACGAATACGGACCCGGCTGCGGGGACACGGCAGTCCGCCACGACGACCACGTCGACTACCTACACGACGGCGAGTTGCACCACCACGACCGCGGCAGCGTCGAGCGCCACGCGGTTCCGGTCAGTGAGCTCAACCCTGCCGGCTGCACCCCGGACCACGACTGCTCCGAGCACCAGTCCAGCCACCAGCGCGGACCCGACTGCGGGCACGAAGCGGTACCGCACGGCGACCACGTCGACTACCTCGTCGCGGGGCACCTACACCACCCCCACGAAGACCATTGCGACCACCACGGGCCGGTCGACTCGTCCCGCCGACCTAGCGCGACGACGCCGGGCCACCTGAATCTGCGCGCTGAGACTAATCGTCGACCATGCCGACGCTGAGAATCGTCAGTCCGAGGCTCGAGACGCGCTGTAGCACGCCCTGGAGCTCGGCCTGGTCCCGCACCAGACCCACGATCACCGTATTTCCTCCGGCATATCGCATGTGCACATTTTCGAGCTCGCACCAGCTGGAATCGGTTATTTCGCCCTCGACTTCGAGCCGGTAGGTTCGGGCGAGCATCGTCGCAGAGTCCCATGTCCTCCCAGGACCGACGAGTGGAGCCGTCACGATCACCTGGGTGATTACGTTTCAGTTTGGATATCGCGTCGGGGCCCGCCGCGTGGGCGATGGTCCTGCGCAGGAACGCTTTCCATCACGGGCCCACGCTTGCTCGCACGTGCTTCGTACCAACTGGCATACCGCCTTGCCAGCGGGGCGGCCGTGAGTCCGTGCGCGACCACCGATAGACCGATGGTCAGATAGGTCGCGCGCAGGATCGTCTCGGCGCCTGGCAGGTTCGCCTCCTGCACGACGATCACGGCGAAGACGATCGACGCAAGACCGCGCGGGCCGAACCAGCCGAGGAAACCGACGGTTTGCCACTTGGCGCCGCCGCGGATCATCGCGATTGCAACCGGCAACATGCGGACAATCGTCAGGCTGATCACTGCGTATAGCGCTATCTGCCAAGTCACGTGCTTTAGCGCGGGGCCTAGCAGCACCGCCCCGAAGATCAGGAACGTCACTCCGCCCAACAGCTCGCCGAGCTCCTCGTTCAGGCGCGACGCATGCTCCGATTCCCGTGCGACCAAGGATCCGAAGATGGCTCCCGCCACGAATGCCGCGATGAACCCTGAGCCTCCCAGTGGGGCCGCGATCCCGTAGGCAAGAGCCGCGCCTGCGATCGGGATGACCTGGAGCCATGTCCCGCTGATCATGTGCCGGCGGTAGCCCACGGCAACGACGAGAGCAGCGATCAGTCCCGCAGCGACGCCGCCGACGATCCCGTAGCCGACTTGCTCAGCCACGACCCTGAACGCCGAGTGGCCCGTGGCCGCGTTGTCCTCGACATCGGCTGCCGCGAGCGCGATCAGCAGCAGCGGCACGCAGATGCCGTCATTGAGCCCGCTTTCGACGTTGAGGCCCTGGCGGATGCGAGACGGCAGCCGCGGCTCGGTCACCACGGCCTGTCCGAGTGCGGCATCCGTTGGCGCCAGCATCACCGCCAGCACAACGGCCTCGGCCGCGTTCAGATGCTTGAACATCGCGGCCGCCAAGATCGCTCCAATAACGATCGTCAGCGGCAATCCGATCGCGAGCAAGCGCAGAGGAACCGCATATTCCTCTCTGAGCGCTCGCAACTTGATCCGTGAGGCATCCGCGAACAGCACCACGGTCAGGGTCGCCTCCGCCAGTGTGCGGATCGTCGCACTGGTGGTGGCCACCGTCAGCTCGTCGATCACAAGCGGCCCCAGGAGGAGGCCGATCAGAACGAACGCCATCGCAGGGGTGAATGGCGTGTCCGTCAGCCGGCGCGACACGCCAGCCACCGCGAGCAGCACCGCGGCGATGAGCGCGAGCTCCCATTTCACACGTCGAATCATCCTCCGCCGGGTGCGGAGCGACATCGCCCGAACCAGATGACTCAGCCCGGCCGTATCTTGCCGGCGACCTCTCGTCGGGCGCCATCCAGCCGCTTGGCCGGTGACACAGCCTACGGATCCAGTAGGCTGGTTTGACATGGATCCTGGGCACTCTCAGAGGATCCGCGGGATGGCGAGACCGATGCGTGACGAGAGCTCGACCGGCGCTGGGAGGGCCGGCTTGCTTGGCGTGGATGAACCGGCTCCGCTCGCGGAGGCGAAGCTTGCTGCTCCGCGGCAGCGTCCCAACATCGTCAGGCGGCCGCGAATCATGAGGATGCTCGACGATTCCGAGGGTGCGGCGCTGACGCTCGTCGCGGCACCGGCCGGCTACGGCAAGTCGACCGCGGTTCGCGAGTGGCTTACCAGCCGGGGGACGGCGTTTGCCTGGGTGACGCTCGATGCCGGCGACAACGATCTCGTGCGGTTTTGGACGTACGTCGCAACGGCTGTGGATAGGGTGCGCGAGGGCCTGGGGCGCAGGGCCCTGAAACGGCTCGGCCTCCCCGGGGCGCCGATCGAGATCGCCGTTGACGAGCTGATGAACGGGATGGCGGCGTTCGGCGATGAGCTCGTACTCGTGCTCGACGACTTCCACACCGTGACGGACGTCGACTGTCTCGCCTCGATCGGCGATTCGCTGGAGCGCCTGCCCGCAACGGCGCGGCTGATCGTGATCAGCCGGACTGACCCGGCGATCGAGCTGGGGCGTTTGCGCGGACGCGGCGCACTGGCCGAGCTGCGCGCGGGAGAGCTTGCGTTCACGGCGGCCGAAGCGCAGGAGCTGCTCGTCGGTCTCGCGCGACTCGAGTTGGACGCCGTGCAAATCGAGCTGTTGCAGGAGCGAACTGAGGGGTGGCCGGCGGCGCTCTTCCTGGCGGCGCTTTGGCTTCGCGGCGTGGAAGATCCCGGTCGGGCCATCAGCGAGTTCGGCGGCGATCACCGGTTCGTTGGCGACTATCTGAGCCGCGAGGCGCTCAGCTCGCTCGACGAGGACACTCGCTCGTTCCTCTTGCAGGCCGCGGTGCTGGGTCGGTTCACGCCGGATTTGTGCGATGGGGTGCTCGGCCGGTCGGACTCTGCCTCGGTTCTCGCCGACCTCGAGCGCTCCAATCTGTTCGTCGTTCGCCTCGAGCAGGGGGGCTGGTGGCGCGTCCACTCGTTGTTCGCGGAGTTCGCGGGATTCGAGCTCGCTTCGGTGGACCCGGGCGCTGCGGCCGGGCTCCACCGGCGCGCGGCCGTATGGCTCCGGTCGCGCGGCATGCCGGTGGAGACGATCGAGCACGCTGCCGCGGCCTGTGACGAGGAGCTCGTCGCACAGATCCTGGCCGAGCATCACCTGTCGCTGCTTAGAAGCGGGCGAGCCAAGACGCTACTTCGCTGGGTGCGAACGCTGTCTGGACAGCAGCTCATCGATCAGCCGGGGCTCGCGGTGGTCGCGGCGACGGCCGCCGCAACGGTCGGTCACTCCACGATTGATCAGCGCCGCTTCCTTGCGCTTGCGAGTCGCGCGCAGGCGGAGCAGCCGGAAAGCGCCACCCCGTATGTCCAGGCGGTTGCTGGGATGGTGCGCGCGATTACGGTCGATGGCGACGTTGGCGAGGCGATCGAGGATGGCCGCCACGCGGCCGAGGTAGCGCAACTGAGCGCCGACGAGGTTCTCGTGGCCGCCCTGGCCGGCTACGCCCGGGCCCTGTATTTCGGCGGCGAGCTCGATCGGGCCTGGGCGGCGGCGTTGCGTGCTGTGGAGCATCCCGACGCCGAGCGTCGTCCGCCCGGGCACGCTGTCGCCCGCTCGACGCTTGCGCTCGTCGCCGTCGATCGCGGCTGGCTGGTGTCCGCCCGAGCCCACGCCGAGAAAGCAAGGGCGATCATCGGGGGGGTCGGGAGCGGCCGAAGCTGGCTCGGCGCGAACGCATCTGCGGCTCTCGGCAGCGTGCTTGGGGCCGAGGGCGACCTTGTCGGGGCCGAGCGCGAGCTTTCCTTTGCGGAGCACTTCTTCCGCGACGAGGTCGCGACCGTGCACCATGCGTGGCTGCTGGTTCTTCTCGCCCGGATCCGCTGTCAACGGGGGCGTCTTGAAGAGGCAGCGGCGACGATACGGTCGGCCCGCGATGAGATTGGCGAGCTCGCCGACAGTGGGCGAGTCTCGTCGCTTGCTTTGGAAGTCGAGCGACAGCTCGAACGCGCGAGCTCGCGCGCCGGCAACGGCGCCGTCCTCGAACTGCCGAGTGACGCGGAGCTCACGGTGCTGCGGCTCCTGACTTCTGACCTGTCGACGCGGGAGATCGGAAACCACCTGTTTCTCTCGCCCAACACGGTCCGTTCCCACACGCGTGCGATCTACCGCAAGCTCGGCGTGAACTCGCGTGGCGATGCCGTCGCTCGTGCGACTGCGCTCGGCCTCTTCGAGCAAGCGCAATCACCTATGTGATCCTCGCCTTCGACCCGCTCGCGAGCGAGTCGCCGCGCGATGCTGATGGGATGCCAGTTCGCCGATACCGGCTCACCGTCGCAGGAGAGCTCAGCGATCGCGCGGGTCAGGCATTTGAAGGCATGACCCTCACGCGTGAGAACGGGAACACGCTGCTGGTCGGGCTCGTACGCGACCAGGCGCAACTCCAGGGTCTGCTGCGGCGCGTCTGCGATCTCGGGCTCACTCTGCTAAGCGCGACCGCGCTCGACGAGAGCGCGGGACGAGGACCGAGAGCGCGGAACGAGGAACATAGTCCTCACGCTACATCGCCCACGAAGCCAGAACCAGCTGCCGCGCACGACCGCAGGCCTGGCGCGTAATCATCGTGGGCGGCGCGAAGGTGCCTGCGAAGCCGAGTCCATCCTGGCGCAGTCCCCGACGGCATCTCGGAACGATTCACGTTCACCTGGGTGAATGGGCGCTGGCAGCGGGTCGACCGCCTGCGGCCAACGTAGCCTCGCTCCATGATCAATAGCTCAGCGGATCCGCGCAGTGCAATCCCCGTCGAGGAGGTTCGCAGATGCTTCTCGATCAGCGTTCTCTGTTGCTAACCCCCGCCTGGCGTCCCGCTATCGAAAGGAACTAAACGATGAACCAAGTCAGGGGCGTGGGTCGAGCCCTGTTTGCCGCCGTGCTGTTGATGGTCGGCGGCGCGCTGAACCTCATCTGGGGAATCGCCGCGATCGGAAATTCGAAGTTCTTCGTTCATGACACACATTACGTCTTCGCCAGCCTGAAGAGCTGGGGTTGGATCACCCTGATCCTCGGAATCCTCGAGATCCTCGCGTCGCTCTCATTGTTTCGCGGTGGGGCCTTCGGGCGATACTTCGGGATCGCGGTCGGCGCGCTGGTGGCAATCGCTGCGTTGCTAGAGATCCCCGCGTACCCATTCTGGTCGCTGGCGGTATTTGCGCTGAGCCTGTGGATCATCCATGGCCTGGCGATCTATCGGGACTACGAGGACATGGCGGAGGCGGGAGAGTCGGCGGGTCCGACGAGGATGCCGCAAAGTCCCCGGCAGCCCGTGTAGGGGCGTGGTCATGATGGCCGAGACACAGCCGGCAGCGGTGCTTCCGCACCTTACGGTGGCTCAGCGGGCTGCGCGGGGCAAGGCGGCGCGGGCGGAGGTGCCACGCTCGAGCCACGCCACGTTCGAGCCCGCGGCGACCCGTCCGGACCCGGTCGAGTTGCTCGAGCGCCAGGCGCGCACGCGGGTGGCGGAGCTGGTGCCGATCCGCTATGGCCGGATGCTGGTCTCGCCGTTTACGTTTTATCGCGGGGCGGCGTCGATCATGGCCCATGACCTTGCGGCAACACCACGATCGGGGCTGAACGTGCAGTCCTGCGGGGACGCGCACCTGTCGAACTTCGGCGTGTTCGCCTCCCCGGAGCGGCGGCTGGTGTTCGACATCAACGACTTCGATGAGACGCTCCCGGGACCGTGGGAATGGGACGTCAAGCGACTCGCGGTGAGCATGTTGATCGCCGCGCGGGACAATGGGTATCGGGTCAGGGATCAGGAGCGGATCGTGCTCGACACCGTCGGGCAATACCGCAGTGCGATGCGCGAGTTTGCCGGCATGGACAACCTCGCCGTGTGGTACGTGCGTCTGGAGATCGAGACCTTGCTCGCGGAGCGGGCCGCCCGATTCCAGCCGGCCGCCGTCAAACGGACCAAGAAGACACTGGCGAAGGCGCGTGCCCGTGACAGCATGTCGGCGTTCTCGAAACTGACCCGGGCGGTCGACGGCCAGACACGGATCGTCGATCAGTCGCCGCTGATCGTGCCGCTGGATGTGCTTGCGCCGGACGGACAGCGCGAGGAGATGCTGGAGGAGCTGAGCGCGCTCGTGCGCACCTACCGCGAGTCGCTCGAGGCCGACCGGCGTGTGCTGCTGGAGCAGTACCACCTGACCGATTTCGCGCGCAAGGTGGTCGGAGTCGGGAGCGTCGGCACCCGCGCGTGGATCGCGCTGCTGCTCGGCCGCGACGGCAACGACCCGCTGTTTTTGCAGATGAAGGAGGCCGAGGCGTCGGTGCTCGAGGAGTTCCTGGGCCCGAGCAAGTTCAAAAACCACGGCCGGCGCGTGGTCACCGGCCAGCGGCTGATGCAAGCCACGAGCGACATCTTCCTCGGTTGGCTACACGTTCAATCTCCGCTGGACGGAAAGCATCGCGACTTCTACGGCCGCCAGCTCAAGGATTGGAAGGGCTCGGCCGAGATCGACCAGATGCTCCCGCAGGCCATGAGGGTCTACGGCAAGCTGTGCGGTTGGACGCTCGCACGCGCACACGCCCGCAGCGGCGATCGCGTCGCGATCGCGTCCTACCTCGGCAACGGCCCCGGCTTCGACCGCGCCATTCTGGAGTTCTCAAACGCCTACGCCGACCAGAACGACCGCGACTACCGGCACCTGGTCGAGGCCGCCAGATCGAGCAGGATCGCCGCGCAAACGGGACTCTGACCCGAAGGAACGCGGTGACCACACGCAGACTCTCGTCGTGCGCGGCGCTGCTTCTCACGGCGGCCGCGGCCGCGCTTGCGATCGTCCTCGCGGTCGAGCGCTTCCCGCGTGGGCTGTCGGTGCTCGTGTGCGTGGCGCTCGCTGCGTTGGCCGGGTGGTACGCCGTCCGGCGCCGCGGCGCTGCGCGCATCGTCTGGGCCAGCGCCGGAGCCCTTCTGTTGGCGGGCGCTGTCGTGCTGATCGTGATCGAGGGCAAGCCGGTCCTCAACCTCCTCGTATTCGCCGCACTTGCCGGCGCGGTGGTGGCCGCCCGCAACGCGTTCAGGGTCCACGTCGAACTACCCTCGGGGGCTCCACCAGAGCATCCGGTGCTGTTCTACAACCCGCTCTCCGGTGGTGGCAAGGCGCAACGGTTTCACCTTGCCGAGGAGGCGACACGCCGCGGGATCGAGCCGATCGAGCTGCGCCGCGGCGATGATCTCGAGGAGCTCGCTCGCGCGGCCGCTCGGCGTGGCGCGGATGGTTTGGCGATGGCAGGTGGGGACGGATCTCAGGCGATCGTCGCGATGATCGCCGCGGAATTTGGCCTGCCCTACGCGTGCATCCCGGCCGGCACGCGCAACCACTTCGCGCTCGATCTTGGCGTCGACCGCGACGACGTAGTCGGCGCCCTGGACGCATTCGTTGACGGCGGCGAACGGCGTGTTGACCTAGCCGAGGTCAACGGCCGCGTGTTCGTGAACAACGTATCCCTCGGCCTCTACGCCGACGCGGTCCAGCGAGCGGGCTATCGGGAGGCCAAGATCCGTACGCTGCTGGACACGGTCCCAGACGTGCTCGGGCCAGACGCGCAGCCACCCCACCTACGCTGGGAGGGACCGAACGGCAACGAATCGGGCGCGGCCGTGCTCGTCTCCAACAACGGCTACAGGCTAGGACGGGCCCTCGGCTCAGGGACGCGACCACGCCTCGATCGCGGACAGCTCGGGATCGCGGTGATCGGCGTGCCGGACGGGCCCGGTGGGCGCCGACCAGGCGCCGGCGGCATCCGGCAGTGGTCGAGCCCGACCTTCGAGATCGGCTCCGATCGACCAGTGCCGGCCGGGATCGACGGCGAGGCAACGGTGCTCGATCCACCGCTGCGGTTTCGCATCCGCGCCGGAGCGTTGCAGGTTCGAATCGCCCCGAGCCACCCCGGAGCGTCCCCGTCGGCGCTCGAACCAGACTCGCCACTAGAGACCATCGGAATGCTGACGAAGTTCGCGCTCGGCCGGACCGTCAGTCCCTCAGCGCAGAGGCAGTGACGATGCACGCCCAGATTTCGCGAGAGCACAAAGCCGGCTGCCTGACCCGCGGGCGTGGGCACCCGTGGCTTGATGGAGGCACGCGCTCTAGCGTCCGCCCTTGCCGTCCTGACCGGCGATGGCGAATAAGCCGGCGGTGAAGCGTTCGCGGCAGCGCTACGGAATGCTGCTTCTGGCGCTCGGCGTCACCTTCTTCTTCGAGGGGGTTGCCAAGCCGGGCGATGCCCAGCGCGCGATTGCGACCGTCTTGGTCGGCGCCGCGCTGATGCTCGCCTTGTACGCGGCCGAAATCTCGACCCGCCTCCTGCGCCTCGCGGCCGCGCTCGTCCTCGCGATCGTCGCGGGCGTGCTGATCGCCTCCCTGGCTGGCAAGGGGAGCACGGTGACCGGCATCGCCGCGATCGCCAACGGGCTGCTGATCGCGGTGGCGCCTGTTGCGGTCGTGACGGGGGTGATCCACAACCTGCGCGCAACCGGCGCCGTGACCGTGACAACTGTCGCCGGCGTGCTATGCCTCTATCTGCTGCTGGGACTGTTTTTCTCCTTCGCGTACGTCGCCATCGAGAACCTTGGTGGCGCTCCGTTCTTCGCGAACGGTGACCCTGCCACATCCGCGCGCGCCGTCTACTTCAGCTTCGTCACGATGACGACCGTCGGTTACGGCGACTTTACCGCTCGGAGCAATCTCGGACATACGGCGGCCGTGACCGAGGCGCTGCTAGGTCAGATCTATCTGGTCACCGTCGTCGCGACGATCATCGGTCGCCTGGTCCCGCGACGGATCCAAAGCTAATAATCGAGGCGATCAACGAGGCCGCCCAGCCAACGCGCGGCGTACGGGACGCGAGGGGAACAAAACCCCCCAGGATTTGGCATTGACATGACAACCCCCAGCTCCGGGACGCAGCACTCGGCGGGTAGCGGTGACCGGGTCGAGCATCGGTCGCGATGCGCATGTTCGTCAGCAGTCTGCCGCGGCCTCCTGCGGCCAGGCAGTCAAGCGGCGTGGTCGCCCGCACTCGAGCCGGGCGATACCCGCGACACGACCGTCGTGTCGGGCGGCGATTGAGACCGGTTCGACGTGGGGGTCGATTTCGTTCCATTGACGCAGCCAGTACGCCCTCACGGCTTCTTTCCCGTGCAGCCGTCCGCCCTCCCACGCGTTGGGCCAGCCGACATCGTCGGTCACGGCGTCGATGTCGCGCGCCTTGAACGCGTCGTAGAGCGATCGGAGCTGCCGGCCGTTGCTTTGGAGGTCAGGAGTTCGGGCCTCGCCAAGCATGTTTGTGGTGGGCCATCTCATGCTCCTCTCGAAGCCTCATGTCGTGGAGCGTCGGAGCATCGGAGATCTGATTTCGCGAACCTTCGTCACGGCTGGGCCTTCTTAGCAACGGTCGAGCGTGCCTTGGCGGAGCGCGTTGAGTGACGCGAGTTTCGCGAGCGGGCACTCTCCGCCCTCTCTGAGCGCTCGGTGTGTGGCGCCCCCGGTCCGGGGGGAAGTTCGATCTCACCCCGACCTACGTGTTGGCCGCATTGTTCGCAGCGGAAATCGGCGCCGACCGTACCGCCGCAGCCGACGTGAAGGGTGAGTCTTGGCGGGCCGCCGGGAGTGGGGTAGTGGCGGTCGCCCCATTTGATCAGCACGATCAGGGCGGGCGCGAGCTCGGCTCCTTTGGCGGTGAGGACGTACTTGGGCCGGCCGGGACGCTGCGGGTCCGGAACGCGCTCGAACACGCCTTCGTCGCACAGCAGCTTGAGCCGGTTGGTGAGGACGTTGGACGCGATCCCGAGCTTGTCCTGGAAGTCCTCGAAGCGCTCGATGCCCAGGATCGCGTCGCGCAGGATCAGGAGCGTCCAGCGCTCGCCGACGATCTCAAGCGATCGGGCGATCGAGCAGACCTGGTCTGGATAGTCGCGTTGGAGCATTGCCTAATTGTAGCTGACTTGCTTGACAAAAGCTAGCCTCCCCAGTAGCCTGCCTTGCATGACGCAAGCTAGCCGCCGAGGAGAAGCTATGAACCGAAAGCCCCTGATCCTGATTTCGCTGCTGTTGGCGGCGTTTGTGATCAACCTCGACACGACGATCGTCAACGTCGCGCTGCCGACGCTGGTGCGCGAGCTGCACGCGTCCAACTCGCAGCTCCAATGGGTGGTGGACGCGTTCAACCTGGTGTTCGCGGGATCGGTGCTGGCCGTGGGCAGCCTCTCGGACCGGCTCGGGCGCAAGGGAATGCTTCTAGCTGGTCTCTCGGTGTTCGGCCTGTCGAGCCTGGCGGGTGGGCTGACCGGCAGCCCGGGTCAGCTGATCGCTGCTCGCGCGGTGATGGGAGTGGGTGCGGCGATGGTGTTCCCCTCGACCCTGTCGTTGCTGGCGAACGTGTTCACCGAGCGGCGGGAGCGTGCGCTGGCGATCGGCCTGTGGGGAGCGATCACGGGCGTGGCGATCGCGCTCGGGCCGATCGTCGGCGGCTGGCTGCTCGAGGCGTTCGGCTGGCGCAGCATCTTCCTCGCGATGACTCCGGTCGCCGCGCTCGCCGGCGTTCTGGTCGCAGGGTACGTCCCCATCTCGCGCGACCCGCACGCGCCCAGGACCGACCGGGCCGGGTTCGTGCTCTCGACAGCGATGATCGGACTGCTCGTGTACACGATCATCGAGGCCCCGACCTACGGTTGGGGAAGCACCCGGACACTCGGCAGCTTCGCGCTGACGGCGGCGCTGGTGGCGGCGTTCGTGGCCTGGGAGCGGCGCACGGAGCAGCCGATGCTCGACCTGAGCCTGTTCCGCAACCCGCGGTTCACCGCCGCAAGCGCCTCGGTCGCGATTTCGTTCTTCGCGCTGTCCGGGTTCATCTTCCTGGTCACCCAGTACTTCCAGTTCCTCAAGGGCTACGGCCCGCTGTCCACCGGTGTACGCCTGCTGCCGGTCGCCTCCTGCGTCGCGATCTCCTCGATTCTCGGCGCAAGGCTGGCCGTGCGGTTCGGCACCAAGCTGGTCGTCGCCTTGGGACTGTTTCTGATGGCCGCGTTCTACGTGTGGGTCACGACCGCAGAAGCCGGAACTAGCTACGGGACGATCGCGGCCCAGATGGTCGTGCTCGGGACGGGAATGGGCCTGACGAGCGCGCCGGCGACCGAGGCGGTCATGGGCGTGGTGCCGACGGCGAAGGCAGGCGTCGGGTCGGCGGTCAACGACGCCACGCGCCTTCTGGGCGGCACCCTCGGCGTCGCCGTGATCGGCAGCGTGTACGCGTCGCTGTACGCCAGCCGGCTCACGGGTGCGCTCCCCGCGGGGTTGCCGACCACCATCGCGCGGACCGCTCACGCATCGGTCGGTGCCGCGCTCACCGCCTCAGGCAAGCTGTCCCACGCCGGCCATCCCGCGCTCGCGACGGCCATCCACGACGCCGCTAGCTCGGCGTTCTTCAATGGCTTCCACGCGGCCAACTTCGTCTCCGCCGGCGTCGCCGCCGCCGGCGCCGTGATGGCGCTGGCGCTGCTGCCCGCCTACCCCGCGACCAGCGACGACGACACGCCTGAGGTGCCAACACTCGGCTCGCCCGCCCCAGCCGCGGCGCGCGGATGACCGACCCCTAAACGACAGGAGACAGAACATCATGAGCACTCAACGACTCGCAACGCGCGTGCGCGCCGCAGGCTCCCGGGTCGGCCGGGCGACCGGGTTTGAGCTGGCCAGCCCGAACGAGTCGGGCGCGGCCGACTTCGATCCCCCGCTCGAGCGTAACCAAGTCCGGAACCGGCGCGCTCGCCGACGACACGTTCCGCCGCCGCTACGCCGAGCGGATCGGCGCCCATGAATCGGCCCTCCGTGAGCACGCCGTCTTCGACCCCGCGGGCGACGGTCACGCGCGACGTAGAGCGCCTGCGCTCCGCACCCCCGATATCTCCCCGCGTCACCGTCTCAGGGCATGTCTACGACGTCGTCACCGGCCTCGTGCAGACGATCCTCCCCACTCCCGGCTGAGATGGAAGCGTTGCAGAACCCCAACCACCCCAAGGAGACCCAACACCATGACAACCACCGTTGCCCCCGACCTCAAGCCAGACCACTCCGAAATCGAAGAGTGGCCAACGCTTGACCGAGATCCGGCTGACACGACGCGCGAACAGCCCGATGCACCGCCCTTCGACCCCACCCAGGGACGCCAGATCGGCTCGAACCCCTATGACGATCCCACAACAGGACGGCAGATCGGCTCAAACTCGTACGACGACCCCACCCAGGGATGGCAGACCGGCTCGAACCCCTATGACGATCCCACCCAAGGACGGCAGATCGGGTCGGACCCCTATGACGATCCCACACAAGGACGGCAGATCGGCTCCAACCCGTACGACGACCCCACGCGAGCTCGCTAGGCAATACACCAAGCAGCTGCGATCGCAACCTCTCGGAGTGTTCGATCACATCGCCCCACCTTCCGATCACGATTCGCCTCGCCGCGCACGACGACCACCTCGCTCTCGGCCGGCTGGCCGCGCTCGACGGTGCGAAGAGGTCCCCGGCGGCCGCGTCTCGCTCAAAAGGAAGCAGGTGCCGCCCCGTCTCGAGCCCTCCGTAGAGCTTGCTCACGCGCGACCATGCTACGCGCGTTTATGGCCTCGGTGACCCGGGAAGTGCGAGGACGTGCGCAAAGTTGTCCTCGCTGCCGCCGGGGAGTTGCGCCTCGAAGACGGGCCTGACCCCGAGCCGGGAGCTGGCGAGTTGCGGGTACGTGCGGAGGCGGTCGGGATCTGCGGCTCGGATCTGCATGCGTATGCCGACGAGCATCCGTTCATAGACCTCCCGGTCGTTGCAGGGCATGAGGCGGCAGGGGTGGTCGACACGGTCGGCGCTGGAGTCAACGGCTTTGCGCCCGGCGACGCGGTCCTGCTAGAGCCGAACCTTGTAGATCACGCTTTCATCACATCCCCGAAGGGATGACCATGGCCGAGGCCGCGTTGGTCGAGCCGCTGTCCACCGCCACCCACGCGGTGCGGGTGGCCGAGCTGGTCCGCCGGCGAACCGCGGCGGTCCTCGGTGCCGGATCGATCGGACTGCTCACGATGCTCGCTGCGCGCGCCTTGGGTGCCCTGGCCGTCGCAGTGACCGACCCGGTCGCGGCCAAGCGTGACCTAGCCGTCGAGCTCGGCGCCGATTCGCCATCGACCCGATGGCTGACGACGCTGTCGTCGAGATCCGCGAGCGCCTACCGCACCGCCCGGACGTCGTATTCGACTGCGTCGCCAGCCAGAACTCGATCGATCAGGCGATCGGCCTAGCGCTCAAGGGCGGCACGGTCGTGGTGGAGGGCGTGCCACGCGGCCCGGTGTCGATCCCGCTGCACCTGGTGCAGGACCGCGAACTGCGGCTCCAGGGCACAGCGATGTACGTGCGGCAGGATGTCGAGCGGGCGATCGAGCTGATCGCCTGCGGGGGGGCCTCGAGCAGCGCTTGGTCACGCGGACATTCCCGCTGGATCAAGCCGAGCAGGCGTTCCGCGCCGCGGCGGAGGGGATCGACGGCGAGCCGGGAGTGAAGATCCAGCTCGCGCCACAGCGTTGATCCTCACGGTCACGCTGAACTTCGCGCTCGATGTGACCTACCACGTTGCACGATTCGAGCGCGGGGAGACCGCACGCGTCGAGGGCTTCGCGCGCCAGGCTGGGGGCAAGGGAGTAAACGTTGCCCGCATGTTGCAGGCGATCGGACGCGAGGCGGCGGTCACCGGCTTCGTCGGCGGCTACAGCGGCCTGGCCGCACGTGCCGAGTTGGCCGCGGCCGGGCTGCGCGATGAGCTTGTGCCCATCGCCGACGACTCTCGGCTGACGTTGATGATCGTCGAAGACGACGGGCAGGCCACCGGCTTCTCGGAGCCGGGTCCGGTGATCAGCGAGGGCGAATGGCGGGCGCTGATCAAGCGCGTCCTGTCGCTGGCGGCTCACTGCGACGCCCTGGTGGTGTCCGGCAGCGTCCCACGAGCGGTGCCCGATGACTGCTACGCCCTGCTGCTCGGCGCCGCGACGCAGGCCGGAATCCCCACGCTCCTCGACGCCGACGGCGAGGCGCTCCGACGCGGTGGCGCCGCCAGCCCCGACATCGTCAAGATCAACCGCGCCGAGCTCGCCGGGGTGCAGCAGGACGTCGACCTGGTCGCCGGCGCGCAGGCGCTGCGACAGTGTGGCGCCCGGGCGGTGGTCGTCTCCGAGGGCGTCGAGGGCATGACCGCGGTGCTGGACGAACGCGTCCTGCACGCCGCTCCGCCGCGCTCGCTGACCGGCAATCCGACCGGCGCCGGCGACGCCGCCTCGGCCGCGCTGATCGCCGGGCTACTGGACGGAACGCCCTGGCCGGAGCGCCTGGCCGACGCCGCCGCCCTGTCGGCGGCCGCCGTGTGCGCGCCGCTGGCCGGCCACTTCGACGAGGACGTCTACCGGCGGTTGCGCGAGGAGATCGAGGTGCGCGAGATGCGGCCGAGCGTTTAACGCGCGCTGCCCGCGAGCGTCTAACTCGCGCCCGAGCCCGCCGGCGCCGCCGGGGACGCGGGCTGTTTCCGCCGCCTTCCTGCCGGCCGCCTTCGATCGCTCCTCGGTGTCCGGGTGGAAGGCGTATACCCGAGAGGGCTCGATGCGCAGGCGCACGGTCGTCTCGGCCGGGCGCGCGTGGTAGCCCTCGGCCCGCGCGACGAACGTCGACTCGGTACCCTCGATCGAGGCGTGGATGTAGGAGTCGGCGCCCAGCGACTCGACCAGCACCACCTCGCCCGGAATCCCGTCCCCGTCGCCGTCGCTGACCGACATGTGCTCGGGACGGATTCCCAGGATGACCTCACGCCCGCCGCCGTCGCCGACCGCACGCACTAGCTGGTCCGGCAGCTTGATCGTCTGCCCACCCAGCCGGACCGCGCCGTCTTCGACGGGCAGGCGGATCAGGTTCATCTGCGGCAGTCCTATGAACCCGGCGACGAACGCATTCTGCGGCTCCTCGTAGAGCTCGCGCGGCGGGCCGTACTGCTGCAGCGCGCCGTCCTTGAGCACTACAACCCGACCGCCCAGCGTCATCGCCTCGCCCTGGTCGTGGGTCACGTACACCGTCGTCGTCTCCAGGCTGCGCTGCAGCTCGGCGATCTGCACCCGCGTCTGCACGCGCAGCTTGGCGCCGAGGTTCGACAGCGGCTCGTCCATCAGGAACGCTTTGGGCCGGCACCGCTTCAGCGGGATTTGGTCAGGCCGGTGTCGGCTCACCGGGTCCGGAAATCCTCGCTTTGCGTTGCGAGCTCTCCGACGAGGTCTGAGAGGTCCCGGTCATTTGGGTTGCCGCCAGCTTCGGATCGCAGGATCGCCACGACCTCGACCCGACCGGCGGGCCGCAGCGGCCCGGGCTCGACAGCCGGCCGAGCACATCAAGCTGCTCGCTGAAGGCTCGCTCAAGCGACTCAGGTGCTCATCCAGTCGCATAACGAGCCGAAAAGCCGACGGCAGACGGTTTAGAAGCTTGTGCGAGGACTCCTTTGTGCAAGGATCCGTCATGTGCGCTCACATGAGCGCGGAAAGGCAAGCTTCATGGCACAGGACGGCGATTCGGGTCCGGCGGCGCTGGTAGTGGCGGCCACGGTTGCCCGGCGTTACTACCTGGATGGGTTGAGCAAGAGCGATATCGCCGGCGAGCTGAACCTGAGTCGCTTCAAAGTCGCGCGACTACGCGGGCCAGGCGACGTGACCGCCGTGCTCGAGCTGTTCGACCCGTCGTTACCGCGACGTCCGGGGCGAAGGCGACGTGTATAGCTCGGAGGATTCCGAGTATCCCCACGGGCGGCTGGACCAGCTCTAACTTCGGCGCAACCAGCAGCGGGGGTGCGGCGTTCAATAGGGTGGCGTGATGGGCGTCATCGGGGTCGCTGAGATGTTCGGGATAAGCGGGCGACGAGACGAGCTCACAGCTCGGCTTGAGCGGTTCGAGCGGTGGGCCGCCGGCGAACCCGGCTGCAGGCGCTACACGTTCGCCGCCACGCTGGCCGATCCCAGCCGGTTTGTGCTGGTGAGCGAGTGGGACAGCCTGGAGGCGCTCGACGCCCACTACCAGTCGCAGGAGTTCGCCGATTTCCAGTTCGGGCTCGACGGCCTGCTCGCACGGCCCAGCGAACTGACCGTCTACTCGGGTGAGGGAGCCGTCCGGCCGCTAAACACGCGGCCGTTGGACCCACGCGACGCCGACTGATGGCGGCGCATTGCCGTGGTCGTGGGAGCGCTTCACCCTGACGAGATGCAGCAACCTCTCGTGGCGGCCGCCGTTCCGCTCGCGCCACGTGTCTGTCCAGGGCCTCGGTCAGCCCCCCGCTAGTTTCTCGAGCTCCTCGAACGCCTCAGCATCGAGCAGCGCCCCGCACGCCACCTCGCACGCGCGACATGCCTTGGCGCAGATTGCGCAATGGCGATGATGCTCTGCGTGGCGGGCGCACTCCTCGGCGCAGAGCGAGCACTCGCGGACGCAGGCGTGCAGCAACCGGTGAACGACGACATGATCTGATTGGGCAGGCCGGGAGAGGATCCGCGCCACGAGTTCGCACACATCGGCGCAATCCAGGCAGAGCGCGATGCACGCGCGCATCTCCGCCACGTCGTCTTCCACGAGATCCGCGTCCGCGCACGAGGTGCACGATTGGGCGCAGTTCAAGCAGGCGTCGATCGCCTCCGCGACCTCAGCCGCTCCGAGCGGCACGCCGCTCGGCGAAGCCTCCAACATCTCGCGTGCATCCGTCATTCGACCAGTCCGGCGTGGTGTTCAAAGCGTGGCGGTGCGCCTGCTGTCACCCGCTCCAGTAAAGCGCACGCTCCGCCCGCCACAAAGGCCATAAGGCCGGGTCGGTCCCGCCCGTTCACTGTCCTTCGTCGAGACGCCGGAGGCCACGCGGGACCGCTCAACCGCGGATCGTCGTGTCGAGCTCGAGCAAGAAGGCTGCCGGCCCTCGAGGGCTCACTTCCTGGAACACCCATGGAACACGCCTCTGCTAAACGCCCGCAATTGGGAACATTTGGGCCAACTCTCGATTCGAGAAACTACCTGCAAATGACCTTTTGGGCCGTGCTTGTGTTCCATGATAAGGAAGGGGTCGTCGGTTCGGGTCCGACAGAGGGCTCTGTCTGATTGCCTCGGTTGGCGGGGGGTGTCGGGGTCCGGCCTGAAGGGGATTCAGGCGCGCCTGTGCACGATCAGCACGGTACGCCCCGAGTGCGCCGCGACGGCGGCCGCCACGCTGCCGAGGAAAACGCCTGCGAGACCGCTCTTGCCGTGGGAGCCGAGCACGATCAGGCTTGCGTCGCGGTCGTCGGCGACGCGGGCGATGCCCTTCCAGGTTGTCGCTTCCTTGAGCGCGAGACTCTGGGCGCGGAAGCCGGCGGCTTGCGCCACCGACGCTCCCTGCGCGGCGGTTTCCTCGGCAGCTTTCATGACCTGGTCGCTTGACGCCGCGTCGAACTCGAGCTCGGGCGCCGGGATGAACCCAACCGCGAACGGACGCCATACGGTCAGAACGACGGCGTTCCGTCCCGGCTCAAGCTGGCGCCCCGCCTCCTCGATCGCGAGCCCGGCCAGATCCGAGCGGTCGTAGGCGAACAGCACAGGGCCAAGGTCGCCGGCACTCATGTCACCGCGCCAGTGGGACGGTCGGCCGCGGGCGCAGCCGAGTCCCCGTCGCGCGGGCCGCCGTATTGTCCGCCCACGTCACAGGCGAGCGGTTCGGTGAGGACCGTCGCCCCGGAGGAGTCACGGATTCGGTCCAGCAGCGGCGGCGAGTACCAAGCCGGAGCCTCACCGCTCATCCATACCTCGAGCGCCGGCGCCGGCGGGCGCACCCCACCCAGCGCATAAAGGGAGACCGCGAACAGCGTGCCGCCGGTCGCGATCCCGAAGCAGATCCACAGCGCGGTGTGGGTGCTGGCTGCCCGGCTCCCTCCGACGGTCGCGGCCACGTGGCCCAATACCGGCGCGACCGCGAATGCGGCGACCGCCCGCAATAGCTCGATGATCGCGAACACGCGCTGTATGGCATTGTTGCGCAGCGAGAAGCCGGCGATGAAGAGCGCCGGCGCCACCGAGCCGCCGACGCCGAGTCCGATTAGTCCGGAGCCGAGCGCCATGAGCAGGGACGTGGGCGGGAGCTGAGACTGAAGGACCAGGATCCCCGCGATCAGCGAGAGCATGCCGCCGAGCACGAGGTAGTGGAGACCCCGGGTCCGGAAGACCACCCCAAGCAGGACCGCGGTGATCAGCGCGGCGATGAACTCGGGGAACTGAAGCAGCCCCAGGTGCACAGGAGTGAACTTGTTCGTGAGCAGGACGGCGGCCAGCGCGACCGCGGATATAGAACTCGCCGCGGCGCACATCGCAACCACGATCCCGCTCGCTGGGAGCGTGCTGGCGAGCGGGCGAACGCACAGCAGCGGTCGCTTGGCGCGATACTGGTACACGAAGAGAACAACGATCAACGCGAGCCCACCTGCGAGCGGCGCGAGCGTCACGGCGTCCAGGAAGGAGTGGGTGAGCAGCTCCGAGGCGCCGTAGAACAGGGCCACGCAGCCCGCGGCGGCCAGTCCAACAGGGAGAGGGTTGCGAGTGGCGCTGCGGTCAGCCGGCGGGGCGTCCTGAAACGTCAGCAGCGACAGCAACAGCGCCGCCGCGGCGATGCCTGCGATGATCCAGAACAATGGACGCCACCCGTTGGCTTGCGCCTGGATGCCGCCCACAAGCGGCCCCAGCGCGACCGCTCCGAAGATGCAGACATTGAGGATCATCGCCGTCCAGCGCAGCTTGGAGATGGAAAACGCGACGACGAGTGGGGGGACGGCCGCGATCAGGAGCAGGCTGGTGCAGAGGCCCTGCAACACGTGGCCGGCGATGAAGAGGCCCGCATCGGGAGCGGCCGCCGCGAGCACGGAGCCGAGTACCAGCAGCGCGGCGTAGAGGACCAGCATCCGACGCTGGGGAAGATGCTGAGCCAACAGCACAGCCAGGACCGTCCCCACGGCATAGCCGGCGTTGGCCATCCCCGAGGCGAGACTCATCGCCTGGAGACTCACATGCAGGTCCCTGGCGATGATCGGGGTGATCGGCTGCAATGCCGCCGAGAGCGCCAGGTACGGGACCAGGGCGAAGATCACCATGGCCGCAGCCGCCGGGTAACGGCCTGTCCAGGGGCCCTGTCGCATCAGTCGATCTCCCAGTCCACGGCGGCCATCCCATCATAGGCTCGCGGCGCACCGACGAGCGATTGTCCGCTCACGTGAGGCCCGATCAGCGAGAGGTCCGCGGCGGACACCCGATCAGCGGCGGTGTTGCGCGGGTGCCAAAAGGGTTAGAGCAATGGCGGCCCGGAGACCTCCTCCAGGCAGACTGCCGCTGCGGGACGCCTGACATTGGGCGTGAACGGTTGCGCAACAGCCGAGCCGTTCGCGGCCCTCTTCGTCGCAAAGCAGACGTCAGGCCAGCGCGACCGCGCGGGCGAATGCGAGAGTGCAGCGGACTTCTGCCTCTGGCGAGTTGAAGGCCAGCACGCGCCTGCTGGCGTCGCTGATGATGTCCGCGGGTGCGGCTGGGTGCCCGGCGACGCTACGCGGCGGCGCCGCCGGGGTTTGGTCGAGCTCGCGGTCGGCTCGTTATACCTGCGGGGTTTGGTAGCGCCGCCGGCCCCACGGCCGGTAACCCCAGAAGAGGAACCGCGCCACGAACAACAGCGGGATGAGCACCCACAGGCCGGCGTGATGGTGGCCAGCGAGCGCCGAGATAGCGATGATCAAGAACAGGAGCGGGATCCATGGGAACATCCACAGGGAGCGCAGGCGAGGACCCCGGCCGAACGGCCCGGGGTGCTGGTCGCGCGGGAGGTCGCTGAAGAGCTGGCGCAGCTCGCCGACCGTCTTGGCCTCGTAGGCGCGGTCGAGCCGGTCCTGGAACTCGGTGACGTCGATCCGACCCTCGGCATGGTGCTGGCGCAGCCGGTCGGCGGTTGCCTCGCGGTCGGCGTCGGCGGCGCGCACGCTCGGGTCCGGGGCGGCGCCGTAGTCATATCCGTAGTACTCATACATAGCTGCTCCTTCGGCTTGGCTGGTCGTTTCGACGGCACACATCGTCCCGCGGGGAAGGCCCGCCGTCATCGCCTGTGGAGATGCTTCCGGGCTGCGTCCGCGGGCCGACTGGCGCAGCCAGCGCTACTTCCTGCGTGGTAGCGCGGGGTGCTCCTGGCAGGTGATGACGGAGCGCTCGGGCGGGGCTAAGGTGCGGCTGTGACCAACTGGCCGAGCAATCTCCGGCCTGCCCGGCGGGGCGGGCTGCGGCGGAGCGACATCCGCCTGGCGGTGATCGCCGCGGCGATCCAGATCGGCGGCAGCTCCGGGTCGGCGGCGCACCGGTACGGCCACGGCCGCAACTTCTGCTGGTGGGCATCGTCGTGCCGGGCGCCGAACCACCTCGACGCGCTCGCGTACGCGCTGCTGGCGCTGGGGCCGGCGGCGCTGCTCGTACGCCGCCGCCATCCGCGAGCGGTGTTGGGGTTCGTGTTCGGCGTGACGCTGGTGTACGTGGCTCTCGGGTACGTTCAGGGACCGAACTACCTATCGCTGCTGTTCGCGGTCTTGGGAGCGGCGCAGGCTGGGGATCGGATCGCGGCCCGGGTCGCGCTGGTCGCCGGCTGGGTTGTGTTCCTGTGGCTACCGGTGGCGCTGGGGATCACGGGGGCGCCGACGGTGCTGTCGGCGCTGGCGATCACCGCCTGGCTGCTGGTGCTGCTCGCCGGCGCGGAGGGGGTGCGCGTGCGACGCGAGCGGGCGGCGGAGGTGCGGCGGGCGGGTGAGCTCCAGGCCCACCGCCAGGCCGACGAGGAGCGGCTGCGGATCGCGCGCGAGCTGCACGACGTGCTGGCGCATAGCATCTCGCTCATCAACGTCCAGTCGGGGGTGGCGCTGCACCTGATCGAGGAGCAGCCCGAGCAGGCGCGGACCGCGCTGGCGGCGATCAACGACGCCAGCGCCGAGGCGCTGCGCGAGGTACGCTCCGTGCTCGGGGTGCTGCGCGGCAGCGGCGAGCAGCCCCCCCGCGCGCCGACGGGCGGCCTGGCCCGGCTGGACGACCTGGTCTCCCGCGCGGCTGCGGCCGGCGTCGAGGTGTCGCTCGACATCGGCGGTGAGCGGCGTCCGCTGCCGGCCAGCATCGACCTGGCCGCGTTCCGGATCGTGCAAGAGTCGCTCACCAACATCATCCGTCACGTGGGGTCGGGAGCGGCCACCGTGACGCTGACCTATGGGGCCTCCGAGCTGATCGTGCAGGTCGACGACGACGGCCGTGGGGTCGACGGCTCGCGGTCTGGCGGACGGTCGGGCGCGGCTGAAGCCGGGCATGGGATGGGGAGCGGGATCGTCGGGATGCGCGAGCGGGCGATGGCGCTCGGCGGATCACTCGACGCGGGTCCGCTGCCGGCCGGGGGCTTCCGCGTGCGGGCCCGCCTACCGCTCTCGCTGGGGGCCGGGCGATGATCCGGGTGCTTTTGGCTGACGATCAGGAGCTGGTCCGCGCCGGCTTCCAGGCGCTGCTCGACGCGCAGGACGGGATCGAGGTGGTTGGCTCGGCGGCGGACGGCCGCGAGGCGGTCGAGCTGGCGGGCAAGCTCAAGCCCGACGTGATCCTGATGGACATCCGGATGCCGGTGCTCGACGGACTTCAGGCGACCCGAGAGCTCGCAAGCGACGCCAGCCTCAACAGCGTACGGATCGTGATCCTGACCACGTTCGAGCTCGACGAGTACGTGTTCGACGCGATCCGCGCCGGCGCCGCCGGATTCCTCGTCAAGGACACCAAGCCGGCCGACCTGATCCAGGCGGTGCGGGTCGTCGCGGACGGCGAGGCGCTGCTGTCGCCGTCGGTCACCAGGAGGCTGATTGCCGAATTCGCCGCGCGGGCGAAACAGCCGCCCAGCTCGGCCGCGCTCGACGAGCTGACCGACCGCGAGCGCGAGGTGATGGCGCTGGCGGCCGGCGGGCTCGCGAACGAGCAGATCGCCGAGCGGCTGGTGGTCAGCGCCGCGACCGCCAAGACCCACGTCAGCCGTGCGATGGTCAAGCTCGGCGTGCGCGACCGCGCGCAGCTGGTCGTGCTCGCCTACGAGACCGGGCTGGTCCGTCCGGGCTGGCTCGAGTAGCCGGTGGTACCCGCCGACAGCGTGACCTCGCCGTGCCAGGAGACCGCCGATCCAGACGCTCCTCTCCTCCCGCGTTGCGGATGTGCGATGAGCTGCGTGAGCGCTTTGAGGCGTTCAAGGGCCACGACCTCTATGACACCCGCGATGGCACGATCCGCCTGATCGAGACCCCCGGCCACTCGGCCGGGCTCGCCCCAGTGCGCCCGAACATCCCGGGCGACGGCCAGCGGGTTGCCGCCGTCGACGACCACGTCGCCCTCTGGGTGGCGGATCAACAGGAACGGCACGGGCACCTCGGCACCCCTCAGCGCCAGCGTCCCGCTGGAGAACATGTAGAGCTCAGGCCTGCTGCCCACCGGCGGATCGTACGCGCCGGACCGACCCGCCGAGTAACCACGGCCGTGGCCCGCGATGATCAACGGGCGCAAATCAGGAGAGAGAGGCCCATGGCAGATCTTGAGTACGAAGTCATAGACGGCGTGGGGACGATCCTGCTCAACCGTCCGCACCGCAAGAACGCGTTCACGATGGGGATGATCGACGCGTGGTCGGAGGCGCTGCGGGACGCGAGGACCGACGACAACGTCCGCGCACTGATCCTGACCGGCGCGGGCGATGGGTTCTGCTCGGGGGTCGACCTCGAGGCCTTCAGCCAACGCGGCTCCGGTCCGCTCGAGGTCAAGCGCAACCTCACTGACCGCATCCATCGCGTCGTCCTCGCCCTGGAGGACCTGGACAAGCCGGTTGTCGCCGCCGTCAATGGCGTCGCGGTCGGCGCCGGTATGGACATGGCGCTGATGTGCGACATCAGGCTCGCGGCCCGCTCGGCCCGTTTCTCCGAGGGCTACATCCGCGTGGGACTCGTGCCAGGCGACGGCGGCTGCTACTTCCTCCCCCGCCTGGTGGGCACCGCCAGGGCTATGGAGTTGCTGTTGACCGGCGATTTCGTCGACGCAACCGAGGCCGAGCGGATCGGGATCGTCAACCATGTTTACGACGACGACAGCCTGCAAGCCGAGACCAATGCGCTCGCCCAAAGACTGGCCGATGGGCCGCCGATCGCGACCGCGATGATCAAGCGCGCCGTGTACCAGTCGGCGAACTGCGACCTGCGCACGGCGCTTGACCTGATCTCGTCGCACATGGCCGTTGTCCAGTCCACGCGCGACTCAAAGGAGGCCTACGAGGCCTTCGTCGAGAAGCGCAAGCCCGCATTCGAAGGGCGGTAAGCGATGCCGTTCGACGGTTTTGATCTCCCCGACGAGCTGTGGGTGCTCGCGGGAACGGTCGGCGACTTCGTTCGCCGGGAGATCCTCCCGGTCGAGGAAACGCTGCCCGCGGAAGCGCGTGAGATCCCTCCGGAGCCCCTAAAAGAGCTCCAGCGCAAGGCGCGCGACGCCGGACTGTGGTGCTTTGAGGCACCGCAGGAGTACGGCGGCGGCGGGCTGTCTGCGTTCCAGTCGGTGGTCGTCAACGAGCACGCTGCCAAGCACCGGTTCTCGTTCCCGCTGCCGGGCGGCGGCGCGTTCGGCTTCAGCCCGCCGGTCGTCCTGTACCGAGGCAGCCCGGACCAGATCGAGCGCTACGTCGTGCCCACGATCGAGCATGCATGGTCCTCGTTCACGGCGATCAGCGAGCCCACGGGCGGCTCTGACCCAGCGCGGGCGATTCGCACGACCGCCGCGCGCCGTGGCGATCGCTACGTCCTCAACGGCCGCAAGATGTGGGCCACCAACGCCGACGCCGCCCGCTACGGCGTCGTCTACGCACGCACCGATCCCGCCGCCGGCCGCAAGGGCATCAGCGCGCTGATCGTCGACGCCGACACGCCCGGCGTGCAGGTCACGTCCGTGCCGGTGCTGCGCGACCACTGGTCCACAGAGGTCAGCTTCGAGGACTGCGAGGTGCCGGTCGAGAACCTCGTCGGCGAGGAGGGCCAGGGGTTTGAGCTGGCGCAGCAGTGGCTGGTGCGGGGTCGCCTGCACTACGCGGCGCAGGCGGTCGGCGTGGCCGAGGAGGCGCTGCGGATCGCGGTGGACTGGGCTCGGCAGCGCGAGACGTTCGGGGCGCTGCTGGCCACGCGTCAGGCGGTGCAGTTTGCGATCGCTGACGCGCGCGTGGAGATCAACGCGGCGCGGCACTTGACCTGGGAGGCCGCCCACCGCCACGACCAGGGCCAGGAGGCCCGCATCGCGGCCTCGATCGCGAAGCTGTACGGGACCGAGATGGGCTTCCGGGTGGTCGACGCGATGATGCAGATCCTGGGCGGGATGGGGATGGCTAAGGAGATGCCGCTCGAGGGCTGGTTTCGGGCTTTGCGGGTGGCCCGCGTGGTCGAGGGCGCCAGCGAGATCCACCGCTACCTGCTGGCTCGGGAGATCCTGGGTACGGCTGCGACGGGCCGCGGCCGTTGACCTCCGGCGCCACCGACCCGAGCGCCACAAATCCGAGCGCCACTGACCTGACACCGCTGTTCGACCCTGCATCGATCGCGATCATCGGCGCCTCGGCGGATCCCGAGTCGATCAGCGGCCGGCCGTTGGGGATCCTGCTCGGGCACGGTTACCGCGGGCGTGTGTATCCGGTCAACCCGCGGCACGAAGAGCTCTCCGGCCTGCGGTGCTACCCAGACGTCGCCTCGGTGCCCGGTCCGATCGACGTGGCGCTCGTGGTCGTAAACGCCTCGCACGTCGTCCCCGTGCTGACGGCGTGCGCCACGGCGGGCGTGCGCTTCGCGGTCGTGATCAGCTCGGGGTTTGCCGAGCAGGCGGACGCCGACCCCGCGGTCCAGCGCGCAACACAACAGCTCGCGGACCGCGGGCCGATGCGCATCTGCGGCCCGAACTCCGAGGGCCTGATCAGCGTCCACGACCGCGTGCCCCTGGGCTTCAGCCCCGCGATCGACTACACGCGCGGGCTCGAGCGGCTGATCGCCGGCCACGTGTCCGTCGTCGCCCAGAGTGGGGCGCTGGCGTTCGCGATGTTCAACGACGGGCAGCGGCGAGGGCTGGGGTTCAGCTGCGTGGTCAGCACCGGCAACGAGCTCGACCTCGAGGTGCTCGACTATGTGGAGCACCTGCTCGACGACCCGCGCACGCGCGTGATCCTGATGTTCGTGGAGGGCCTGCGCCGCGGACGGCGGCTGGCCCCGGTCGCCGCCCGCGCGCTCCAGGCCGGCAAGCCGATCGTGGTCGCGAAGGTCGGCCGCTCGCCCGCCGCCCAGCGCGCTGCCGTGTCCCACACCGCGCATCTCGCCGGCGACGATGGCGCCTATCAGGCGCTGTTTGAGCGCAACGGGGTCACACAGGCGCGCGACCAACAGGAGATGGTCGACCTGGCGATGGCCTTCTCGCGCTGCGCGCTGCCGGCCGGCGACCGGATCGGCATCGTGACCCTGTCCGGTGGCGCGGGCACGTGGCTGGCCGACGCGCTCGCCGACGAGGGGCTGCAGGTACCAATCTTGAACGAGCGGACCCAGCGGCGCGTGCGCGAGCTCATCCCTCCGTACGGCTCGAGCGCCAACCCGATCGACGTGACCGCCCAGGTCGTTGGCGCAGAGGGCGCCCTGTCCGAGCTCATCGAGCTCGCATTGCACAGCGCGCAGCTCGACGCCG
Source organism: uncultured Solirubrobacterales bacterium (assembly GCA_963723675.1). Lineage (GTDB taxonomy): Bacteria > Actinomycetota > Thermoleophilia > Solirubrobacterales > Solirubrobacteraceae > Palsa-465. The sequence goes on from CAVRRW010000012.1 coordinate 99,540, forward strand.
TCGTGCTGATCACCACGCTGACCGGGACACGGCTGCTGGACCGCGACCGCCTCGAGCCGCTCCTCAAAGCTGCCGACAAGCCGCTCCTGATCTACTCCTACTCGCCGGCCACGTCCGACAGCGTGGAGCTCATGGCGCAGCTCGGTCTAGCCTGGTACACGAGCCCGCGCCGCGTGGCGCGGGTGCTGCGGGCATTGGTGGACTACGCACACATAAGAACCGCACCGCGACCGCCCGCACCCACCGACCAAGGCAGCCGCCCGCCCGAGCGCGTGCGCACCGAGGACGACAAGCCGCTGCTCGAGCACGAGTCCAAGCGTCTGCTTGCCCGTTGGGGGTTGACAGTGCCCAAGGGAACATTTGTGACAAGCGTCGACGAACTGCATGGCGCCGCCCGCACCCTGGCCGCACCGCTGTGCCTGAAGGCGCAATCCCCGGCCCTCATCCACAAGAGCGACGCCGGCGGCGTGGCCCTCGATCTCGCCGGCGCCGACGCCGTCGTTGCGGCGGCGAGCGCGATGCGCGGGCGGCTGGCGGTGGCTCCCGACGGGTTCCTGGTCGAGCAGATGGCCGCGCCGGGAGTTGAGATGATTGCCGGAGCGCTCGTCGACCCAGACCTCGGCCCGTTCGTGCTGGCCGGGACCGGCGGCATCTATGCCGAGATCCTGCAGGACGTCTCGCTGCGCCCAGCGCCCGTATCCGAGGAGCAGGCGCTTGAACTGATCGACGGCTTGCGCGGCGCGGCGTTGCTGTCGGGCGCCCGCGGCGGCCCGCGCGCCGACCGGATCGCGTTCGCGGGCTGTCTGGTGGCGCTCGGTCGATTCATCGTCTGTCACGAGGACCAGGTCCGCGAGATCGACCTCAACCCGGTGCTGGTCGGGCCCGAGGGACGCGGCGCCTGCGTCGTGGACGCGGCCATCATCCTGCGCTGAGTAGGCTGTCGCGCGGCACTGCGGCAGGAAGCGAGGGAGCGGACGATGACTTTGCTCGAGGGACGCGTAGCGGTGATCACCGGAGCCGGTCAGGGCATCGGCGCCGCGATCATGCGCCGTCTGGATCGTGACGGAGCCGCCATCGCCGGCCTGGACCCTGCGGCGCGAGGCCGTTGCGGATGTGCTCGCCGACTGCCGGCGGCCGGCCGTTGCGGTCGCCTGCGACGTCAGACGCCGCGATCAGGTCGAGGCCGCATTCGAGCAGGTCGCGTCGGAGCTCGGCTCGGTCGACATCCTCGTCAACAACGCGGGGCTGACTCGCGACAACCTGGTCCACAAGATGACCGATGAAGACTTCGACATCGTTGTCGCCGTGCACCTGCGGGGCAGCTTCGTGTGCAGCCAGGTCGCCCAGCGCTACATGGTCGAGCGCCGCTACGGCAAGATCGTGATGATGTCCTCGCGCTCGGCGCTGGGCAACCGGGGACAGGCCAACTACTCGGCCGTCAAGGCGGGCCTCCAGGGCATGACCCGAGCCCTTGCGATCGAGCTGGGGCCGTTCGGGATCAACGTCAACGTGATCGCTCCGGGCCACATCGAGACCGCGATGACTCGCGCCACGGCGAAGCGAATGGGCATCTCCTACGAGGACATGCAGCAACGCACGATCGAGCGAAACGCGATAAAGCGCGTCGGCCAGCCCGAGGACGTGGCCAATCTGGCCGCGTTTCTGGTCTCCGATGGATCGAGCTACATCACCGGTCAGACGATCTACATCTCCGGCGGCCCGTAGATGAGCAGCCGCCAGGCGGTGATCGTCGGAGCGGCAGAAGGCCCGCTTCGGGGTGGGCGTCTGCCGCCAGGCGGGACGGTGCTCTCCGACCAGGCTCGGGTTGCGGCGGCGGCCCTGGCGGAGGCCGGGCTCGAGCTGGGCGACGTCGACGGACTGTTGACCGCCGGCTCGTGGGGGATCCCGGGGCCGGGGGCCATGCCGACGCTGACGCTCGCCGAGTACCTGGGCATCACGCCGCGATTCTTCGATTCGACCAACGTCGGCGGATCTTCGTTTCGAGGCGCACGTGGGCCACGCCGCCAGGGCGATCGCGGCCGGCGACTGCGAGGTGGCTCTGATTGTGTATGCCTCGCGCCAGCGCAGTGACCGCAGCCGGACGCTGGCCGGAAGACCGGCGGTGCTCAACGTGCAGTTCGAGACGCCGTACGGGCTCCCGTCGCCGATCGGCGGCTACGCGATGGCCGCCAACCGCCATATGCACCAGTACGGCACCACCAGCGAGCAGCTGGCCGAAGTCGCGGTCGCCACCCGCAAGTGGGCGTCTCTGAACCCGGCGGCGCTGCACCGTGATCCGCTCAGCGTCGACGATGTGCTGGCCAGTCCACTTGTGTGCGAGCCGCTGCACGTGCTCGACTGCTGCGTGATCACCGACGGGGCAGGCGCGATCGTTTTGACCACCGAGGAGCACGCCCGCGCGCTCGACAGCGCTGCGGTGTCCGTGCGCGGGTTCGGCGAGTCGGAGACCCACCTGTCGATCGCCTCGATGTCCGACCAGACCATTACCCCGGCGGCGCACAGCGCCCGCCGGGCGCTTGAGATGGCCGGGATCGGGATCGACGAGGTCGACCTGGCCGAGATCTATGACTCGTTCACGATCACGGTGCTGCTGACGCTTGAGTCGATCGGGTTCTGCGGCCCTGGAGAGGGCGGGCAGTTCGTCAGCGACCAGCGCACCGCGCCGGGAGGCGCGCTGCCGATGAACACGAATGGAGGGGGCCTGTCCTGCGCGCACCCCGGGATGTACGGGATCTTCCTGCTGATCGAGGCGATGCGCCAACTGCGCGGCGATGCTGGCGAGCGACAGGTGGACGGCGCCCGGGTGGCGCTCGTCAACGGAACCGGCGGCGTTCTGTCGAGCGCGGCGACCTGCATCTTGACCGCCGGGTGAGGCTGCGGGGCGATGTCAGCATCCGAAGCCCCGCCGCGGCCGCTGCCCGTCGTCGATGAGGAGAGCCGACCGTACTGGGAGGCGGCCCGTGCCCACCGACTGGCGCTGCAGCGCTGCAGCGCGTGCGGACGACACGTGTTCTACGCGCGCGCGTTGTGTCCCCACTGCCACCGCGAGGCGCTCGAGTGGGTGCCCGCCGCCGGCACCGGCGTCGTGTACTCGTTCACCGTGGTGCACCGGCCGGCAAGCGAGGCGTTCGCGGACCGTGTCCCGTACGTCGTCGCCCTGATCGATCTGGACTAGGGTCCACGATTGCTAAGCACGCTGCGCGTCGAAGATCCGGCGCTGGCTCGAGTCGGACAGCGCGTCTCCGTTGCCTTCGAGGAGTTGGGCGAGGTGACCCTGCCGGTGTTCGAGCCGATCTAACTCCCGCCCGCCTGACCACAGCCGGCGCCAGGCCTCGAGGCTGACATGTGAATCCTCCGGTTTGCGATCGCGCGCTCAGGAGGGTCGGACGGGGCTCCAGACATTCGAAGCGAGCGTCCGTGGACGTCGGCTAGGAGCTGCTGTTTGACGTCTGGATCAGCTCCGTGGTCGCTGAGCAGCTCGTCGAGCTCGTCCGTCGTGATGGACGGCTTGTTCGTGTGGGTCTCCGGTCCGTAATGGCCCAATCGGCACTCGGCCCATCGCATCGCCGATCGCCACGACGGTTGCATCCTGGAGTGCTCCGCGGACCCTGACCAGCTTCAGCGCTGGTCAGTCGTAGCGGAGCGCCGGGAAGTTCGAGTCGTTGCCGCGCCCTTGGGGCGTCACGTCGAGCAGATTCCAGATCGGCCAGATGGCGTCGACGTGCCGGGCCTCCAGGCCCTCGTCTCGCGGCGCGTACATGAGCTCCGAGGCCCATGTATGGCGAAACAGATCGCCGTCGCGGGCGAACACGTTCAGGATCGGCATCTGCTCGCCTTCTGGGGTCTGCGCGTGGTAGTCGCGGTTGTAGGCGTTATTTCGCGAGGACAGAAGCCGCAGGTGGCGCCAGCTGCGCTCGCGCGCGAAGTTGCGGATCCGATCTGGATCGGACTTGGCGACTACCGTGAGGTTCAGTCGCTTGTGGAGATGGAGCGCGGCGCCGTCGAGCGAGTCCAGAATCGAGGTGCATGATCCACACGGGGTCTCGGACAGTGGAAGCCGCGCCGTGTCGCCCTCCGCGGGGCCCGGCCTGGTATCGCCCGAATACCGCGGGAACATGAAGCTGTAGATGATGAGCGTGTCGCTGCCCGCCTGGAAAAGCTCGCTGAACCGCACCTCGCCGCCGCCGGACGCGTCCTCGAAGCGGTAATCGTCGGGAACGACGCCGCCCTTCGGCAGGGCGCGCCGCTGCGCGGCGACCTGTTCGATCGCCCGCCGCAAGCCGGCCTCGGCTTCCAGCAGACGGTTGCGCTCGCGGCGGTACTCCTCGGACTCGCCAGGAAAACGAATGCCAGGGTCCATGTGTGTCATCTACCTGCCTCCTCGTGTGGTGGTTGTTTGGTTGGCCGGTTCAGGCGGCGATTGGCATTTCCGCCGGCTCGATCTGTGTCAATGTCTCGCGGCGGTAGGAAATGATGGCGGTGCCGCTCAGGGCGGCGAGGACGGCGAAGCAGGCGCAGGCCCAGAGCGCCGGCCGGAAGCCGGCAGTTACGGCAGGGGGGCTGCCGAGGTGCCCACTGGCGGAGAAGACGGCGCTTGCGATCGCGAGCGCGAACACGGTGCCGAAGCGCTGCGCCATGTAGTTGATCCCGGATGCCTTGCCGATCTCCTCCGGAGCGACCGCGTCCAGAACAGCGGCGGGCACGGTTGGCAGCGCCATCGAGATGCCGATGCCTGCGACGAGCAGCGCGACGTCGAGCTCGATCCAGCCGGTGGCGAGCGAGCCGCGGGCGGCGACCCACACGTAGCCGAGTGCCTGCAGCGCGAGGCCGGCGACCATGATTGGGCGGCGTCCGATCCGGTCGGAGAGAGCGCCTGCGAGCGGCGCGACGATCATCGGGGTGGCGAAGAACGGCAGCAGGCGCAGCCCGGTGCCGAGCGGGGAGTAGCCGCGCGCGAGCTGGAACTCCTGCGTGATGAAGAAGGCGGCGGCGAATGTGGCGCCGTGCAGGAAGTAGGTGGTGAGGTTGCCGATCGCGAATTCGCGGCGGGCAAACAGCCGCAGCGGCACCATCGGCTCGGCGGTCCGGTTCTCCCACCAGAGGAACGCGGCGAGCAGCAGGCAGCCGGCGGCGAGGCTTGAGACGATCTCTGCGCTGGTCCAGCCGACGTCATTGGCGCGGGTGAGCGCCCAGACGAGTGCGACAACACCGGCGGTGACGAGCGCGACGCCGGCGAGGTCGAGCCGCTCAGGCGCACCGTGGCTCTCGGGCAGCAGCCGCACACCGAGGACCGCTGCCGTGAGCCCGATGGGGACGTTGATCCAGAAGATCCAGTGCCAGTCGATCCCCTGCGTGATCGCGCCGCCGACGATCGGCCCGAGCGCCACGGCGAGACCGGCGCGGCCGCCGTAGACGCCGACGATCATCCCCCGCTTCTCGGGCGGGAACGCCGTCGTCAGAATCGTCAGGCTGAGCGGCAGCACCATGGCCGCGCCGAGCCCCTGCACCGTGCGGGCGGCGATCAGCTCGGTCACGCTGGGCGCGAGCGCGCACGTCGCCGAGGCGAGCGTGAACAGCGCCAGGCCGCCGTTGAAGATGAGGCGGCGGCCGAAGCGGTCACCCAGTGCGGCGGCGGTGATGATGCCTGCGGCGAAGGCGATGCCGTAGGCGTTGACCGTCCACTGCAGCGAGGAAAGGCCAACGTGGAGGTCTCGCTGCATGCGCGGCAGCGCCGTCACCACGACCAGCGCGTCAAGGACGACCATGAAGTAGGCGGTCGAGGTCAGCCCGACCACGCAACTGAGGCGGCGGCTAGTTGGCGATGCGTCCGTCATGTCTGCTCCTTTCGTCTGGGCCGGCTGATCGGCCGGTTCTGCATCAGTGACGAACAGACCGACGCCAGACGGACAGCGGGCGCGAAAAAATCACGATGTCCGTCTCTGGCGACGCGATTCGTCTACAAGGGACATCCGGGATCCGCACACCAAGGAGATGTCTTGAGATACGCCCTCTTGATCTACAACAACCCCGAGGTCGATCAGAGACCTGAAGCGCAGCGACGGGAGATCAACGCCGGGATCTACGAGGTTCTGGAGCGACCGAACGTGACCGGCTGGCTACGACTCCAGGACGTCGAGTCGGCGACGACCGTGCGCCACGAACAAGGCAGGACGCTGCTGACCGACGGACCGTTCCTAGAGAGCAAGGACTTCCTCGGCGGCTTCATCGTCGTGGAGGCGGAGAATCTCGACGGCGCCCTCGCCGTGGCAGGCGAACTGCAGGAGCTGCGGGTCGCGGGCGCGATCGAGGTGCGGCCGGTCCGCGAGGAGGACCTCGTCGGTGCTTGAACAGGTTTTCCGCGAGGACTGGGGCCGCGTCGTGGCATCGCTCGTCGGCTTTCTCGGCGACATCGAGCTGGCCGAAGACGCCGCCCAGGAAGCGTTCGCGACCGCGGCCGAACGCTGGCCACGCGACGGCATCCCCGCCAACCCGACGGGCTGGGTGATCACGACCGCTCGCAACCGCGCGATCGACCGCATCCGGCGCGAGCGGGCACTGGCGATGAAGACCGAGCAGCTGGAGCGCGAGCTGCGCGACCAATCGGAGGAGACGATGGACGAGACCGCGACCTTTGCCGACGAGCGGCTGGAGCTGATCTTCACTTGCTGCCACCCGGCGCTCGCGCTCGACGCACAAGTCGGACTCACGCTGCGCACGCTCGGCGGCCTCTCAACCGAGGAGATCGCACGCGCCTTCCTCGTCCCATTCGAGACGATGAGCAAGCGCCTCACCCGCGCCAAGCACAAGATCCGCGACGCGCGCATCCCGTTTGCCGTCCCGCCCGACCACCTGCTGCCCGAGCGGCTCGACGCCGTGCTCGCGGTCATCTACCTGATCTTCAACGAAGGCTGGGGCGGCGGCCGCGTCGACCTCTCGGCAGAGGCGATCCGTCTCGGCCGCTCCCTGGTCGAGCTGATGCCCGACGAAGCCGAAGCGCACGCCCTGCTCGCGCTCATGCTCATGGGCCACGCGCGCAGCACCGCCCGCTTCCAGGGCGGCGCGCTCGTCCTGCTCGACAACCAGGACCGCTCCCTCTGGGACCAGCACCAGATCGACGAAGGCCGGCAACTGCTCGAACGCGGGCTCACCCTCCACGGGATCGGGCCCTACGCCATCCAGGCAGCAATCGCCGATCTCCACCTCCAACAGCCACGCGACTGGGAGAAGATCGCGCTCCTCTACCAGCGGCTCGAGCAGATCACCAGCTCGCCGGTCGTGACGATGAACCGCGCGATCGCTGTTGCCGAACTCAAAGGACCGCACGCAGCACTCGCCCTGCTCGACCGCCTCGAGCTCGACGACTACCGCTACTACCACTCCACACGCGCCGACCTGTTGCGCCGGCTCGGCCGAGCCGACGAAGCGCGCGCCGCCTACGCACGTGCCCTCGAGCTAACCCAGCCCGGACCGGAACGGCGATTCCTCGAAAACCGCCTCGCCGACCTATCCGAAAGCGCCCAACACCACCCGGAGCCTTGAGCCGAATGGACCCCGAACGAGCGGCGTCCCCGATGTGGCTCGCGGAGTTCCGGCTGCCGCGCGAAGGAGGGAGATCGATAGCGCCGTCGAGATGCTCGCGGGATCGCGGGAGCAGGAGTCGGGGCGACCCCGCGCTCGGGCTCAGGTTGGCGCCTTCGACGACCTTTTTGCGCCGAGTTCGCGCAGCCAGGTCACCAGCGCCTGGCGCCCCGTATCCACGGATTCGGCCACGTCCAGTGGTGTGTCATCACCCCATGAAGGTGTGCCGTTCAGATCGGCGCCGCGCGCCAGTAGGTATTCGGCCATGCGTCGCTGGCCGCCGTGGCATGCCTGCCAGAAGGCATCCGTGAGTTCCTGTTGGATGGGAGGGGCGCCGGCCAGCAGTTCCTCGGCGCGTGCAATCATGCCGAGCCCAGCGGCGTGCCAGAGCCGGTCCACCCGCCCCCCGCGCTCAACGAGGAGACGGGCCACCTGCCAGCAGCCGTACCCGACCGCGTCATCGAGCGGCGTGCCGCCTGCGATCGATGCACCGGAGGCCTCCACATCGGCGCCGCCATCGATCAGCGCCCTGGCCACCTCTACGTCATCACTGCTGGCGGCCCAATGCAGCGGCGTCTCCGAATGCCACATTCCTTCGACCGGGGCGTTGGGATCGCCGCCGGCGTCGATCAGCGCCGCTACGACCTCCGGCCCGCGCGGGAAGAATCCCGGCCAATCGGTGACTACGTGGAGGGGCCTTCGCGAGCCGCCCTTGCCATCGACGACTCGCGCCGAGGCCGAGCGCGGATGTTGGCTGAGAAGGCGACGCAACGCAGCAATGTTCCCGTCGTGGATCGCCGCGATCAGCTCCCGCGCGAGGGGCTCGCACTGAGAAAGTCTCAAACCGCTGTCGCGTGAGTCCCCCGCCGCCTGTTCTGGAGGCATGGCCGTGTATTACCTCGCGTGCGCCGCGGACGACCCGATACGGTCCGCGCTGGCGCCTCAGGATACGCCGTCAGTGGACCAGCGTGCCACCCGGCTGCGCGCGCGAAGGGGGCCAGACGCCGGTGCCGGGCGGGATGTCTGCCCCGGAATCCAGCACGCGGCCAATAGTGCCGCCCGAGCCGCCGTCGTTCAGGGAGACCGCGACGCCACGAGTCAGGCCGGCCACGCCGCGCATGAGTCGAGGCGCATGCCGGCGGTCGGTGTCGGGTAACGCCTGCCCATGGCCGCTGCACTGATCGTCATTGACATGCTCAACCCCTACGAGCACGAGGATGCTGGGCCACTCACGGCCTCCGTGCGGCGGATGCTCGGTGACCTTTGCGCCCTGATCGCCGTCGCCCGTGAGGAGGGGCTCCGCATCGTCTACGTCAACGACAACCATGGCGATTGGACCGCCGGGCCCAAGGAGATCGCCGACAACGCGCTCGCGGGTGCCACGCCCGAGCTGGTCGAGCCGGTGCTGCCACCCGAGGAGGCCCCCTTTATCGTCAAGGCCCGGCACTCGATCTTCTACGAGACGTTGCTGGAGTACCTGCTGCGTCGGGAGAAGATCAACCGCCTGGTGCTGGCCGGACAGGTCACCGAGCAGTGCATCCTCTACTCCGCGCTTGACGCCTACGTGCGCCATTTCGAGGTGGTGGTCCCCACCCACGCCGTCGCCCACATCGACGAGGGGCTGGCGCTGGCGGCAATCCGGATGATGGAGACCAACCTGCACGCCCAGCTGGCCGCCGGTCCCGAGGCGGTGCTGAAGGCTTGCCGCGCCTGACGGGTGGACCACCGGCAGACACACTGGCCTGGGGTCCGAAGACCGGCCGCTTTCCGCTCCCGGTGCACGGACGTCGAGGCGAACTTCCGGCTCGCCAGCGCGGCCGCCGAAATGACAAGTCCACGCATCAAGAAGCATCCACGCCGCGCGGACGCGGGCGACGGTGCGAGACCTGCTCCAGTGGTGCCCAGGGCCGCGTGAACAACGTGGTGCCCAGGGCCGCGTGAACAACGAGGCGCCGACAATCCGTACGAGCGCGAGCATCTGCTGGCGTCCTTCATCGCTGCTCAAACAAGACCAAGTTGCTCTTTTGGGTCGCCGGTGCGAGTGTAAGGCGATGACGCACGCCACGTTCCCGCCGCTGGTGGGGTTGCGGCAGTACACGCTGCGGCCGGGTCCGCCGGAGCAGGCCTGATGGGGCGCTTCGTGGTCGCCCGAGCGCCCGGCCCGGCATGGGATCCTGCCGAGCTCACGCGCCAGCAGTCGGGGTGGGACTCGCATGCGGCCTTCATGGACAGGTTGACCGATGAGCGCTTCGTGGCCTTCGGCGGCCCCGCCGGCGATGGGACGAGGTTCGTACTGATCGTCGATGCTTCCGACCAACGGTCCGTCCGTGCGCAGCTGGCGCTCGACCCGTGGGAGCTAGCGCGCCTGCTGCGCACGATCGCCGTCGAGCCGTGGACGGTGTGGCTGGGCGGCGACGAGCGCATCGCCAGGGAGCGACCGCTGCAGCTGGTCACGGAGGCGGCCGGGCCGCGGTGGGACGATGCCAGGCCGCGGCGGCAGCAGGCCGGTTGGGAGGCGCACGCCGCGTTCATGGACGCTCTCAGCGACCAGCACGTCGTCCTGCTGGGCGGCCCGCTCGACGAGCGGCGCGCCCTACTGGTCATGCGGCTCGACGACGAGGCGGCAGTCCGCGCCCGCCTCGCCACCGACCCGTGGGCGGACGGGACGCTCACCGTTGAGCACGTGGAGCCTTGGACTCTTTGGCTTCGCGCAGGATCTCCGCCTTAGACTGTGAGGTGTGTCCGCCGAGGAGGTTGACGAGTACCTGCGGGGTCTCGACGAGCCGAAGCGCAGCACGCTTCAGGCATTGCGCCGGACCATTCTTGAGATCGTCCCAGACGCCGAAGAGGTGATCTCGTACCGCGTTCCCGCCTTCCGCGTAGGCGGTAAGACGGTTGCCGGCTTTGCGGCGTTCAGCGATCACCTGAGTTACCTACCGTTCAGCGGCTCCGTCCTCGGGAAGCTTGCCGATGAGCTCACGGGATACACGATGACGAAGAGTTCCCTTCACTTCCCTGTCGACCGTCCGCTGCCCAAGACGGTCGTGAAGGAGCTGATCGCGTTGCGTCTCGGGGAGGTCCGGCGCCGCTCGCGCTAGCTGCGTGGACGGCGCCCGCCTCACGATGGTGGAGGGAATGGGGTGAGCGGGGACTTGTCACCGGCCAGCCAGGTGTGGCCGTAGGGGTCGCGGAAACCCCGTGGCGGTGGCGTCCCCACGGGGCTTCGTGATCTCGAACCGCGTCGGCGGACCCATCAGCGCCGGCGTCGACGGCACGACGGACGAAGCTGTCGGGATCCTCGAGGAAGACCTCGACTCGCACCGCCGTGCTGCCGCTCGCCGCAGGGCTGATGAATCTATCGGTCGGCTCGCTCCTCGATACCCGCGGGCGAGACCGCGAGCTCGGCTTGAGGCTGGCTAGGCCCAGGCTCCGGGTTGGGTTAGTTCTGGCCGGGCCGAGTGTTGCCAGCCTCGCCATCAGTCCCTCTTCGCCCGCGATGTCATGATCGTCCAGTCAACGCGATTGGAGAGAGACATGACTGCGACGCGCGAAGTGGTTACCGGCCCCGAGGTCCCGAGTGGGATCGGCCCATATTCGGCTGCCGTCCGCGCAGGCGACTTCCTGTTCGTCTCCGGTCAGCCAGGGGTGAATCCGTCGACGTCACAACCAGCTGGCGCCACGTTCGGCAAGCAAGCACGACAAGCGTTCCGGAATCTCGATGCGGTGCTTCGAGCGGGCGGCAGCCGTCTCGGGCTAGTTGTCAACACGACCGTGCTCGTGGCCGACGCGGGCGCGTTTGCGGAACTCAACGAACTCTTCGCGGAGTTCTTTCCGAGCGAGCCGCCCGCCCGCATGACAATGCAAGTGCCACTCCCGCGCGGTCTGCTGATTTCGATCGGGTGCACAGCGCTCGCTGAAGGCTAATCCGCTCGATCAGGTGAAAGACGCGAACGCTTCGACTGTCAAGGCGATTAGGCCTCGAGCCATCTCAGAGCGTGTCTTAACACGTCCGCGCGGCTGCGCGCGCCGTGATCGGCCGCGATCAAGTGGTTGCCGACCCATAGTGAAAGGAGGAGCATGCAGGGCGCCTCCATGTCGTCCTCGCCGGGACAGAACTCGCCGAAAAGCGAGCGCAGGTAGTCCATTCGCCGGTTGTCGATGCGCCTCAGGCGCTTCGCGACCCCTTTGTCGCGCCGGGCCCAGTCTCGGATGGCAAGTTCGAGCCTCATCATATTGCCGCCGGAGGAGCGGCGAGCGCTCCCGGCGAGCGCCGACAGCCGCCGGAGCTTCGCCCTGGCGTCTCCGCCCCCGGCGTCAACGCGCTCGATCACCTTGGTGCCTGACGGGAGTGGCGGTTGCCGCGGCCAGATGGCTGTTCTCGTGAAGCCCAACGGACCGTTGGGGGCTGCCTATATGGCCGCGATCCGTCCTTTCCGGCACGTGATCGTGTACCCACGGATGCTGCGGCAGATCGAGCGAAGCTTGACGGCCCGGGCCGCGCAACAGTTGAAGGATGCGACTCCATCCACGTCAACGAGACGGCGTGATCGGCGAGCTGTATGTCATGTTCAGGCGCTCTCGGGCCTCCTCGCGTTGACGGAAGCGATGCAGCACCGAGTTGGCCTCGGCCAGGACCGCTTGGATGGCTGCGGAGGAACAGAGATCCGTGTTATCGCTTCGAGAGGCCGCAGAGAGATTCAGTCTCGCTCGTCTGCTTGGTTTCAGTGCGAGCGCGACCGGTGCAGGCAGAAGAAGCGGATCATTTCGGTGGAGGCATCGGGGCCTCGTGAGTCGGTGTGGGAGCCGAGGGGACTGCCCCCATACCAGGCGTGGCCGCCGCCGTGAACGATCCAGCACTCGGCGATGGGCACTCCATCGAGGTCGTGGTGCACGGTGCGGGTGTAACGATGGCCCCTGTTGCCGCTTGTCGTTGTCGGCTCATCCGGGCCGATGTTGTCGGCCGCGAGCCGCGTTGCGATCAGCTTGTCGGCGTTGACCGAGTCCACGGTTGTGTCACGGTCGCCGTGAAAGGTGATCAGCGGCACTGCGCTGGTTGGCGCCGGCGTGCCCCCGGTTCGCATGGCCGAGAAGGCAGACCCGACGTCGTGGGCGGCGCGGTAGGCGATTCCGGAATGCACCCCGACCGCGGCGTATAGGTCGGGGTAGGTCGCGGCCATGACCGCAGCCATCGCGCCACCGGCCGACAGCCCCGCGATGTAGACGCGCGTCGGGTCGACAGCGAGGTCGCGGATGATCTGGCGGGTGATGCCGGCGATGATCGACGGCTCACCGGCGCCTGCGCGCTGGTGGTCCGGGGAGAACCAGTTCCAGTAGCCGCCGTGGTTGGCCGCGCTTGACTGCTCGGGGTAGGCGACGAGGAAGGTGTGCTGCTCGGCCAGATCGCTCATGCGGGTGCCAGCCGCGAAGTCCGATGCGCTCTGGCTGCCGCCGTGGAGCATCACCACCAGTGCGACGGGGTCCCCGGTGTAGCCCGTGGGAACGTAGAGGTCGTATCTGCGAATCCCCGCCGCCTCGCTGTGGGTGAGGTGGCGGATCTCGCCGGGGCCCGCGCCGGCGGTGTTTTCCGCGGCGCCCGAGCGAGAGGACCGTGTGCCGCGGTCCGGGGTCACGAGGTTGATGACGGGCGGCTGATTGGGCAGCTTGGCCCTGGCTGGGTGAATCAGATCGTGAGGGGGCGGCGAGGCGTACCCGCCGGGCGCCTGCTCCTCGGTGTAGTGGCGGTCGTCGTTTAGCGGCGAACGAAGACGGCCGAGAGCGTTGAGCGGCCCAGCGATCGTCGAATCGACCGGGGTGCTACCAGGAGCGGCGAGACCCTGCTGCAGGAGCGCAGTGGCCTCGGCCAACCGTCCGGTGCGTGTCAGCCACAGCGCCTTGGCCATCGTGGCGTTCCTGTTGTTGTTCATCGCATGCCCTTTCATCGTGTGGTCGGCCAGCGCTCCGGGGTCGGGCCGCTAGTTGGGGGAAATGCCACCGTCCGGTCGGATTTGCGACGCGAGGACGGTCATCTGGTGCGCGAAGCGAGGGCCTCCTTCACCTGCCGAGGCGCCCGAAACGCCCCCAGCACCTCAACCGCTGAAATCGTCGCGAGGGCGAGCTCGGGCGAGACGTCGTCGGCGATGCTCGCCAACCCCAGGACGCGCAACTCCACCATGCGACCGGAGTCGCGCAGCTCTTCGAGGTCGCGGCGGCTGTAGTGCTCGCTACCCAGGGTCAGCTCGCGTCGGGCCACTGTGGTTTCCACACTGCTCAATCGGCTCTCGATCTGGCGGCGGATGGCGGTCCGAATGAAGTCTGTGCGGTTCGCGAAGAAGCCCTCGCTCACGAGCAGATCGATCTGACCCAGGTCGACCAGCCCGACGTTGATGGTGATCTTCTCGCTCTTCTCGACATCGGGCATCTTTTCGGCCTTGCCGCCTCTCCGTTCTTCCGCCATCCCTAGACCATCCCAGCACCATCCAGTCAGATGGTACACCGCCTGGGCGCCCGCGGACGCGCAAGAACCCAGCCGGCCTCATCACGGTCGATCACCACGCCTCCGCGATCCTGCGAAAGCTCGACGTGCGGACCCGCGGCAAGGCCAGTGCGGAAGCGATGCGGCTCGGACTCTTCGGACGACGATAGGCAGCGGCCAAGTAGACCTGCTACGGCGCCCAGGTTCCGCCGCGGGCAGTAGCCGACGCCGTCGGCGCGCCGATCCTGACGCTGCCGGTCGCGACGATGCGGTACGCGTGACCGAGGAAAACGTTGCGTTGAGCTCTGACCCGCAACGGATTGCCTACGACCGGGCCGCCTTTCACGCCCGAGCCGGCGATCGTGAACCACCGCGACCCGTTCTCCACCTGAGCGACAACGCGCAAAGACCTCGAGCCGACGCCGCCGGCGCAGCTCGTCCAGCCCATAAACCATCGTGATCGACGAGCTGCCGAAGGAGAACGTCGACCCGAACTCTGTGAATCGTCGGGGTCTTGAACGCGGAACTCGCGCAGGCCGTGGGGCTGATCGCTTGGGGGCTGAATGATCGTGGCGCCGCGGTCTGAGAGCTCTAGGTGAGCGGCGTCGACGTCGTCGACCCAGAAGTAGGCGTCGAACATGTCAGGCGGGATGACTTCCTTGTTCGGTCGCGCGCTGGACGCTCTCGACAAGCAGCACGGTTGCGTGTCCGGTCAACACCTCGACGGCATCATCGCAAGCAACGCAAGAGCTCCGCCGCCGGCGCCAGCGTGGACCGCGACCTCGAGAGCCGTGTCGGCTCGGCCCTCGGCACCCAGAGCGAGGGATCACGCACCCGCGGCAAGCTCCCCCCGGGGACGGCGGCGAAGCTGGCCCACCTACCTCCCGACCAACGCCGTCAAGCCCAAGGCGATGCTCGCCACGGCGGCCAGGCCGGTGGCGCGGAAGCCGTCCGGCGGACGGCTTGTGAAGTCGAATTTGCTGCTGGGCAATGGAACCATCGCTCGGGTCATCGTGAACGGCCAGATCGTGAGGCGGCAGGCGTGGGCGCTGGGGGGTCAGGCTGACCTTGCGGCACGAGATGGGTGACGGGCGATTTTGTCGCTCCTACGCGACGGGGCGCGGAGGTTCATGAGCGCTGACGCAGCAGGAAGTCGAGCGTCGCGCGGTTGAAGGTGTCAGGGTCCTCGTGCAGCCCGGCGTGCGACAGCTGCTCGAAGACGACCAACTCGCTCCCGCCGATCCCGCTCATCAGCGGCTCGGCGAAGCGCGTGGAGCAGACGAGGTCGCGTGCGCCGAAGGTGATCAGGGTCGGAGCGCCGATCTCATGCAGCACGGCGTTCGCGTCGTGGGCGAGGGCCGCCTCGGTCTGGGCCAGGAACGCCTCGAGCGGCTGGGCGGGGCGGCCACGCACGAAGTCCTTCAGGCTGTCCACGAAGTCGGGCCGGGTGACGTACATCTCCGGCGTGAAGCACAGCGGAAAGATCGCCTCGATGACGGTGTCGGCAACCGTCGACAGCGACGACGCGAGGGTCCGCCAGAGCTCGACGACGGTCTTCAGGTATGAATCGCTGGTGCCCCAGGCGCTGTGCAACGAGAGCGAACGCACGCGCGTCGGGTGGCGGCCGGCAAGATGCATCGCCACGCCGGCGCCGAGCGAGACGCCCGCAACGTGAGCCTGCTCGACCCCGACGGCGCCCAAGAAAGCGGCGACCTGATCGGCGTAACGCTCGGTCGAGTAGGGCCCGGGCGGCTTATCGCTCTCGCCCGAACCGGGAAGGTCAAGCGCGATGCAGCGGAAGTGCTCTGTGTAGGCCGGCAACTGGAACGCATACGAGGCGTGATCGGCAGACAGGTAGGGGATCAGCAAGAGCGGCTCGCCCTCCCCCTGCACGTCGTAGTTGATAGTGAGTCCGTCTACCTCGACTTGTGGCATGCTCGCCCCTCCTGGCTGCTGGTGACACGGCAAGTGGTCGCCGATGACCATACGCCGCCCGACCAGCGCAGTCATGATCGGACTTGACCGACTTCCGCCACTGGTCGGGTGGCAAGCCGCGCCAGTCGTGATCAGGATTGGCTACGGGGACGGAGTATCGTGCAACCCCATGGTTGCTCGAAGGTGCCGCCGCCGCGTGTCCACCTCGTTTCAATGACGTGCATCAGCGGCGAGTTCGCCGGCACGACGGCGTCTTTTTACGCGATATACCGTCGCGATGTCCCCGATGCGCTGATCGAGGCGGCGGTCCGCGCGATTGGTCTCACCAGTCGCGATCTGGCGCTGGATCTCGGTTGTGGGACCGGACAGGTCGCGCTTCCGCTCTCGCGATACGTGAACGCCGTACTCGCGATCGATCCTGAGCCGAACATGCTGAGCGGTCTCCGCGCGCGCTTGCGGACGATGGAGACCACCAACGTTGCGCCGATGCTCGGCGCCGATCGCGACCTGGCCCTCATCGCAACGATGTGGCGCGCCTCACTGGGGGCCGTGACCATCGGCAACGCGCTGCACTGGATGGACATCGAACACGTCTTTGCACAGTGTCGCGCGATGTTGAGGGTCGGCGGTGCACTGATCATCATCAGCCAGGGGCCGCCGATGTGGCTTTCGGACTCCGCCTGGTCGCGTGAGCTGCGTGCCTACCTGGAGAGGTGGACCGGCGGGTCTGTGAGCGCGATGTGCGGCACTGATCGCGCCACCATCGACAAACGGGAGCGCGGACTCCGGGAGTGTGGCTATGAGCAAGTCGAGGTCGTCGAACATGCCTACGAGAACCAGGTCGACCTGACATACGTCGCGGGCCATCTACGCTCCGCGATGTCCGAATCGACGCTGCCGCCCGAGCGAGCAGCCGAGTTCCAGGCCGGCCTCGCCGATGCGTTACGCCCGCACCTCCAGCATGGCCCGCTGAGCGAACGAATCGAGGCGACGGCATTGATCGGGACCGCCCACACCCGCGCGCCGTCCTGGCGTTAGCCCGAGATGTGAGCGGCGGTCTCCGCGTTCGCGGGGCACGGAGGCCTCGAGTGTGCGCCCGGAGACGGCGGGTGTGCCGCCGTGCGGCCTGCGCGGCGCCTCACGGTTCGCGCATCCGCTGACTTCGTCGACTTGCGGCCGATGACTTTGGTCGTGTTCTGCGGTCGTAAGTGCAGAGTTTGTTTGGTGGCGCTCGCCGAGTGAGCGCAATGACGAGGCGCAGGCTGGGGCAACTACGGCGGGTCCTGGCTCCAATCCGCAACTAGAGGTCTTCGATCCGATGATCCAGAACGTCACTGAGCTTCGCGATTCCCTGGCCGGCGACGTCCTGGAACCATCGGACCGCGACTACGAGCGGGCGCGTCTTTGCTTCAACTTGCTGATCGATCGTCGACCGGCTGCGATCGCCCGGTGCGTCGACACCCGGGACATCGCGACCGCTTTTGATTTCGCGCGGTCGAATGGGCTGGAGATCGCCGTGCGCGGCGGCGGCCACAACCCGGCCGGACACTGCGTCGTCGAGGAGGGCTTGGTGATCGATCTCTCGCGGATGCGCCGCGTCGAGGTCGACGCGAACGCCCGCATCGCGTGCTCCGGGGGCGGCGCCACGTGGCTCGATTTCGACGCGGCAACTCAAGCCCACGGCCTGGCCACACCCGGTGGCGTCGTCGGCTCGACTGGCGTCGCCGGCCTCGCCCTCGGCGGAGGGATCGGGCACCTGACCGCGCAACACGGGTTCACGTGCGACAACCTGGTGGGAGCCGAGCTGGTCACCCCCGCCGGGGAGGTGGTCCGCGCCAACGACGACGAGAACGCGGAGCTCCTCTGGGCGCTACGTGGTGGAGGAGGCAACTTCGGGGTGGCCACGCGGCTCGAGTTCGGCCTACATCCGCTCAAGCGCGTCGTCGGCGGCCTGCTCGAGTACGCCGGCGGTGGCGTCGCCGAGGCTCTTCGCGTCTACCGCGACGTCGCCTCGAGCGCCGACCGCGACCTCAGCATCCAGGCGCAGATCACGGTCGACGACTCCCTGACGCCAAACCTGAGCATCGCACCTTGCTACACCGGCCCGGACCGGGATACCGAACAGCTGCGCGCACTGCGTTCGGTGGCCGGACTCGTGAGCGACGGCCTGCGCTTCCATAGCTTCCTTGACCAGCAGCGCGTCTTCGATCCCGACTACGGCGTGGATCGCAACTACTGGAAGAGCCACTTTGTCCGCGAGCTCTCGGACCAGCTGATTGACGAGCTGCTGGGACGCATGCACGCGCTGGGCCGCCCCCCGGGGGGGATCCTGATCGAGTCGCTGCACGGCACACCGAAGGATTTCGGCCCCACCACCGCAGCCCTCGGCTACCGCGACGCGGCCTTCAACATCAGCGCGATGGCCGGCTGGACCGACCCGGCGGTCGACGGCGAGCACATCGCCTGGGCCCGGGAGACCGCGGCGGCAATGGAGCCATGGTCGGTCAGCGGCGGCTACGCCAATTACATGCAGGCCGACGAACCGCTCGAGCGAGTACGGGCGGCATTCGGTAATGACTCGTTTGAGCGCCTTCAGGCGCTTAAGTCCCGCTACGACCCGGACAACGTTCTGCGCCGGAACCACAACATCCCGCCGGCCGGTTAGCGGAACTCGACGCGGCTCCGGCACCACCGCCGAGCCCATCGCCGCAGGGCTCATCCGCTGCGTCTGCGCCTGACGCGGGGGTAGCCGCTGGTTGTCTCGCTGTCCGGAGCGCTCGTCGAAGCCTGCGCCTCCGGTGTGAAAGTATCCACCGATGCCTCGCTATGACCTCTTTAACGGCGAGCTCGACATCGACTCCAGCCGCGACGGATACCTCTGGCATGCGGCTCGGGTCGGCGACCGGATCGGCGGCCACCGCATCGGGGCAACGCTGTACCAACTCCCAGAGCACGGGCAGACGTGGCCATATCACTTCCATCATGGGGTCGAGGAGTGGCTGTACGTCGTGGGCGGCGCTCCGACGGTGCGCACTCCCGACGGCGATCGAGTGCTCCGCCCGGGCGACATGATGTGCTTCCCGGCCGGCCCGGAGGGTGCCCACAGCGTCCGCGGACCCGGGCGCGTGCTGATCATTTCGGCGAACCGGACGCCATCGATCTCGGTATATCCCGACTCGGACAAGCTCGGGACCAGGCCGCCCGACCGCGAGGACCGGCTCAACTTTCGCCGTGCCGATGCAGTCGACTACTGGGAGGGCGAATGACGCCGCGGCCGGTGGTGAACGTTCTCGATGTGGAGCTCGAGCCCGGTCCGGAAACTCCTCCGGGCTACCGCATCCGCGGAAGGCAAATCGGGCCGCTGCTGGAGGCGCGGAGGCTCGGTGCAACCATCTACGAGCTCGAGCCCGACGAGAGCGTCTGCCCATACCACTACGAGTACGGAAACGAGGAGTGGTTAGTGGTGCTCGAAGGGCGGCCGACGCTGAGGCACCCCGACGGCGAGAAGCTGCTCGATCCGGGGGACGTTGTCGCCTTTCCCGACGGCCCCGAAGGTGCGCACAAGGTCACGAACCGCACGGAGACCACGGTGCGCATCGTGATGCTCTCGACGTTGCACGAACCCTCGATCGCGGTGTTCGCCGACACCGGCAAGCTCGTGCTCAAGCCGTTGCGCAAGGTCTTGCGCGACGCCGACGCGGTTGGTTACTGGGACGGCGAATGAATCCACCGTTGCGACCATCGCGCGAATGACTCCACCGTTGCCACCATCGCGCCCCGGAGTCATTTCGGCTCATCCCAAGCAGTAATTGGGCCGGCGACGAGTGGCCCCGCTCCCCGTTTGTGGAGCGGCCGTCGGATAGGCCACGAGCGCGGTCGGTGGCTAGACGAGCCCGTAACAAGCCCCGCTGCTTGACACCGTTCTACCTAACGGTTATCCTTCAGTACCTAACCGTTATCTAGTGCCTCATCTAAGCCCACTTTTGATGCCGCCCCAAGCCGATCTCCTCGCTGAACAGCAGCCCGAGCTCCCGCCCGGCTACCAGCTTCGCGTAGTCCGAGAGGTTCTGCTGGCGCTGCTGGCCAAGGAGCCGGCGCACGGCTATCAGCTCGGCGCCGAGCTTCAGATGGCGCTCGGACCACTCGCTGACGCGCTCAACCGGGGCCACGTGTACGTCACCCTGAACCGGCTCGAGAAGTCGGGGCTCGTCGTCTCAACCCGCGTCGGCCAGAACGACCGGCCCGACCGCAAGGTGTACGAGCTGACAGAAGACGGCCGCGAGCGGGTACGGGAGTGGTTCCGGGACACGAGCTGGCCCAAGCCCGCGCCGGCGGAGTTTCACCTCAAGCTGGTGGCGGCCGCGGCGGCCGGCATGGCCGACCCGGTCAACATTGTCGACGCCCAGCGGCGCGCGTTGCTGTTCGAGCTTCGTGACGCCCAGCGCGCCGCGCTGGCTCAGCCTGACGGGTCGATGGCGGGCCTGTTGCTGGAGGGAGTGGTGCTGCGGTTGCAAGCGGACCTGCGTTGGCTTGAGGCCTGCGCCAGGTACTGGAACGCGAGGAAGGAATGACGATGCAACTTCACAACCCGGTGCTGTCCGCAACGGGGCTGCACAAGCATTACGGCAAGGGCGCGGCCTTGGTCCAAGCCGTCGACGGCGTCAGCCTCGACGTGGCGCAGGGCGAGTCGGTCGCGATCGTCGGCCCGAGCGGCTGCGGGAAATCAACTCTGCTCTACCTCCTTGGCGGCCTCGAGCGGCCGACTGCCGGCACTCTGCAGGTGGCCGGCCAGCAGCTCGAGCGGCAGGCGGAGGCCGGGCTCGCCCAGCTGCGCCGCGGTGCGCTGGGCTTCGTCTTCCAGGCATTCCACCTCGTCGACGAGCTGACCGCGCGCGAAAACGTAGAACTGCCCGCGCTGCTAGCGGGGGCCTCACCGCGCCGGGCGCGCGAGCGTGCGCAGGAGCTGCTTGAGCAGGTCGGCCTGACCGACCGTGCCGGTCACCTGCCCTCCGAGCTGTCCGGCGGTCAGCGCCAGCGCGTGGCGATCGCCCGGGCGCTCGCCAACGAGCCGCTGCTCGTGCTCGCCGACGAGCCGACCGGCAACCTCGACAGCGCCGCCACGACGGACCTGTTGCGCCTGTTTGATCGCCTCCACGCGGACGGCCAGACAGTGGTGGTCGTGACCCACGATTCCAGGATCGCGGCAACCGCGGACCGGTTGATCTCGATGCGCGACGGGGCGTTCGTCGATGAGGCCAGGCTGACCGGCGGCACGGCCAAGACGCTGAGCGCGATGACCGGGCTCAAAGGCTGAGCGCGATGGGTCGCCTGCTCCTGATCTCCCGGCTGGTGATCGGCGATATCAAGCGCCGCCGCGTGCAGTCGCTGCTGCTGATGGTCATGATCCTCACCACCACGACGACGCTCACGCTCGGGCTGGCGCTTCACCGGGTCAGCAAGGACCCGTTCGCGCGCACCCGCGTCGCGACCAAGGGCCCCGACATGGTCGCAGAGATCGGCTACGCCCCAGGCTCGAACCGTCCCTCGCCAACGCAGTTCGCGCCCCTCCTTCACGCGCGGGGCGTGGCCGGCACGGCCGGGCCATACCCGATCGCGTTCGCGCGACTCGGCGCGTCGCGGATCAACGTCCCAGTCCAGGTTGAGGGTCGTGACCTCGCGCCCACCGCAATCGACCGGCCGCTGGTCACAGCCGGGCACTGGGTGCGGTCCGGGGGCGCCGTAATCGAACAGGGGCTGGCCGACGCGCTCGGCCTCCACCGCGGCGACACGATCAGGCTGGGGAACCACCCGTTCCGGGTCGCGGGGATCGCGCTGACGACACAGCGGGCCTTTTATCCGGCGGCGATCCCGGGCCTGGTGTGGGTCACCCGCTCCGATGCGCAGCGGCTCGCCACCCCGACACAACCCCTTGGCTACATCCTCGACATCAAGCTCTCAGGCGGCGTCTCGACAAGCGCTTTCGGGTCCGCCGCGTTGCGTTCGCCGGTGCGACCCACGATGAGCCGTCGATCCTGGAACCGTGGCAGCAGGTTCGTAAGGCCGACTACCGGGTGATCGGGCTTGACCAGAAGGTCCTGCTGGTCGGCAGCCTGCTTTTGTCGATGCTCGCGATCGCCACGATCGCGGTGGTGGTGGGAGGTCGGATGGCCGAGCAAAACCGGCGGGTGGGCCTGCTCAAGGCTGTCGGCGCCACCCCGGCGCTGGTCGCCTTCGTGCTGGTTGCCGAGAACCTCCTACTGGCGCTCGCGGCGGCGATCCTCGGGCTAGCCGCCGGCGACCTGCTCACGCCGCTGCTTACCAGCCCGGGCCAGGGATTGCTCGGTAGCCCCGCGTCTCCTCGATTGGCGGCAACGTCGGTCGCGCTGGTGATCGGCGTGGCCACGGCTTGCGGTTGTCGCGACGCTGGGCCCGGCCATCCGCGGAGCGCGCATGAGCACGATCAGGGCGCTGAACGACTCCGCCCATCCACCGCGGCGACGACCATGGCTGATCGCTCTCTCTTCGGCGCTGCCGGCGCCGCTGCTGCTCGGGCTGCGCCTGATCGCGCGTCGCAGACGCAGAAGCGTCCTCACCGCCGCAGGGCTAATGATCGCGGTCGCGATGGTCGTAGCCGCGATAACCGTGCAACACGAGCTCCAGGTCACCAACCAGCGGTCCGCTCCGTCCGGGCTCTTCGTCAGCTCAGGCGTCGGCGCGACCGCAAACCACCTGCTCATCATGCTCAGCGTGATCCTCGTGGTCCTCGCCGCAATCAGCGCAACGTTCATCGCCTGGTCGAACCGTGATCGAAGCGCAGACCTCGACCGCCCTTGCGCGCGCCTTCGGCGCCACGCCCCGACAGATCAGCGCAGGACTTACAACCGCTCAGCTGGTCCCCGGGCTCGTTGCGGCCTGCCTCGGCATCCCCGCGGGGGTCCTGCTGTTCAAGCTGGCCGGTGGCCACCTTTCGGAGGCCCAGCCGCCGATCCTTTGGCTGCTCGCGGTAATCCCCGGCACCCTGATCGCGGTCGCATCGGTCACAGCAATCCCAGCCCGGATCGGCGCCCGACGCTCCGTCGCCGAGGTGTTGCGGGCCGAATAGCCCGTCTCACCCGACGCGGGCACAACCCGATCGGGCTGCCCGGAACCTGTGCGGAGCAGGTCCCAGCTCCCGACTGCCGCGAGTACCGCGCGCTTCGACCAAGGAAGTGTTCTGCGCGGATGAGCGCTTCGACGTTAGACTGCCGACGCCCCGTCGGCTGAGGGCTTTTGCGAACTTCGGATCTGCGGCCGGGTTGGCCTCGACGCGGCTGAGATAATCAACGCGGGCGCTGATTGCGCCGAGTGGTGGGCAAGCTTCAAGCTATGAAGGAGGAACGGCATGACCGACGCGCTCGTCGCTTTCGAAGGTGCGTCCGCGCCCGGCGCCGCCGGGAGCAAGGTATTTCGGACCGAGCTGAACCCGGTTGATTTCCTCCGCAGGGCTGCCTACGTGTATCCCGACAAGACCGCGGTGGTGGACCGGGACCGCCGCTACTCGTACCTTCAGTTTGCGGAGCGCTCATGGCGGTTGGCCAATGCGCTGAGGTCGGCAGGGCTGAGGAAGGGCGACCGCGTGGCCACGCTGCTGTTCAACTCGGCGCCGATGCTGGAGGCCCATTTCGGCGTTCCCGCGGCGGGCGGCATTCTCGTGGCGATCAACCATCGGCTGGCGAGTATGGAGGTTGCGTACATCCTCGAACACAGCGGTTCCCGCTTCCTGCTGCTCGATGCCGAGCTCGAGTCGCTTATTGCGCCGCTGGCGCTGTCTGGCGTCAGGGTGATCCGGTATGCGAGCGGGGATGACGCTGGAGATCCCTACGAGCAATTCCTGAGCGACGCGTCCGCCGTGGTGCCCGAGAGCTGGCTCCAGGACGAGGAGGAGACGATCTCGATCAATTACACCTCGGGCACCACCGGGCAGCCGAAGGGGGTGCAGTACACATACCGCGGCGCGTATCTGAACGCGCTCAACGAGGTGATCGTGGCCGGGATGAGTTCCCACTCGGTGTACCTGTGGACGCTTCCCATGTTTCACTGCAACGGCTGGTGCTTCCCGTGGGCGGTTACCGCTGTCGGAGCCCGACACGTGGCGTTGGGCGCGGTAGACCCCAAGGCGGTCTGGCAGCTGATCGACGAGGAGGGCGCGACGCACTACAACGGCTCGCCTACGGTTCAGCTGATGATCATCAACCATCCTGAAGCGCACCGCTTGGAGCGGCCGGTCACGGCGATGGTTGCCGCGGCGCCACCCTCGCCGACCCTGCTCGCTCGCATGGCCGAATTGAACTTCCGCATCGTGCACGTCTACGGACTCACCGAGACTTACGGCCCGATTACGGTGTGTCCCGCTCAGGAGCAGTGGCAGCAGCTGACGCTCGAGCAGCGGGCGAAGCTGCTCGCGCGCCAGGGCCAGGCCTACCCCTCGGCAGACCTCCTCCGGGTCGTCGACGAGGACATGAAAGATGTCCCGCAGGACGCCCAGACGATGGGCGAGGTGATCATGCGCGGCAATAACGTCATGAGCGGCTACTTGGCAGACGAGATGGCCACCGAGAAGGCGTTTCGCGGCGGCTGGTTCCATTCCGGTGATCTAGCCGTATGGCATCCGGACGGCAACATCGAGCTGCGCGACCGGGGCAAGGACATCATCATTTCCGGCGGCGAGAACATCTCAAGCATCGAGGTCGAGCAGACGATCTCCGCTCATCCGGCCGTGCTCGAGTGCGCCGTGATCGGGGTCCCTCACGAGCATTGGGGGGAGCGACCAAAGGCTTTCGTCACGCTCATCGGCGCAGCCAGCGCGAGTGCCGACGAGATCATCGCGTTCTGCCGCCAGCGGCTCGCCCACTATAAGTGCCCCGACGCAATCGAATTCGGGCCGCTGCCGAAGACCTCCACCGGCAAGGTCCAGAAATTCGTTCTGCGAGAGCGGGAATGGAGTGGACGCGACACTCGAGTCGGCACGACCTAGCCCGTGATGCTGCTCTCGGCTATGCGGTAGCCGAGGCTCGCGTCCGCTGGCGCGGCGCTCGGCGATCGTGGCGAGCAGCACGCTGATCTCGAAGGGAAGGTAGAGCGGCACGGTTTCGAGCAGCGGGGTCGCCGGCTTCAAGTCCAGGCTCTCCTGGCCGCGAGGGCCGGGTCTTCTTGGTGGTCGCCGACGAGTAGGAGCCAGCCGCGGCTTCCGGCCGGCTGGGCGACGAAGCAAATGCCGTGGGTCGCCGAGAGTCGGCGTGCCCCTTATCCCGCGAGCTCGCGAAGCAGGGCGTTCATCGCGACGCTTCTCTTAGGCTTCCGATGCCGAGTGAACCATCGCCGGCGACATCCTCGTGGTGAGGCAGGCGTTGGGTCTGGGATGCCGCGGCGGGATGCGGGCTTGGCGGGTCGTCGAGGAACTCGACGGTGGGCACGAAGAACAGGTTGCCGGTGACCGCGGTGGAGAAGTCGAGGATCCGGTCGTAGGTGCCCGGTGGCTTGCCGATGAACATGTTCTCAAGCATCTGTTCGATTACCTCCGGCGGGCGGGCGTAACCGATGAAGTAGGTGCCGAACTCGCGCGATCCGACGTTGCCGAATGGCATGTTGAAGCGCATGATCTGCTGCTGGTCGCCGTGCTCGTCGACGATCGTGTTTAGGGCGACGTGTGAGTTGGCGGGCTTGAGCTCGTCGGGGAGCTCGATGTCTGAGAACTTGGTCCGGCCCATCGCTCGTTCTTGTTCCTCGACCGCCAGCGCATCCCAAGCGTCGAGGTCGTGCAGGTACTTCTGAACGACGACATAGCTGCCGCCGGCGAACTCCGGGTCCTCGTCGTCGATCAGGACCGCGGCGCGCGCCGCTACGCCCGCTGGGTTCTCGGTGCCATCGACGAAACCGAGCAGGTCACGCTCGTCGAACGACCTGAATCCGTGCACCTCATCGATTACCCGCGCGGCCCCGTGAAGTCGACCGGTCAACCGTTGCGCGAGTTCGAAGCACAAATCCAGACGATGAGCCCGGATGTGAAGGAACAGCTCGCCGCGTGTGGCGGGCGCGCTGTGCCTCGGGCCGTTCAGCTCACGAAACGGATGTAGCCCGGCTGGGCGCGGCGGACCGCACAACCGGTCCCAGATCGCAGAGCCGACCCCGACCACGCAGGTCAGCTGACCCTCCGGGATCCGGACACCCACCGACCGCGTGAGTCCGCTGACATCCGACAGCAGGTCGCGAGCTACACCCTCAGCGCCAGGGTCGACGGTCAGGGTGAGAAAAATCGCCGCTTCGGTAATCGGGGTCAGAATCGCCTGGGGTTCGGCGGCCTGCATCACGGCCTCCATATCGCGCCGGCTCGCCAAGCCTATCCCTGTTCGCGGTGAGGCGGGGTTCGCGGCGCGGGTCACGCTGATGCTCTTGCGTGGCGGAGCACGCGTCGGCGCGCGCGGTCGCGTCCCTCCTGGTCAGCACTTGGCTCGGACGCGATCGACTGCGACAAGCCGAGCGCCCTGCTCGAGCCCCAAATCCCGGGCTCACCGAGGAGTCTGCTGGTGAGAGACCAGCTTCCAGTCGTCCTCGCGACGCGTGTACACGCTGCTCATGAGCGCCGAATATTCAAAAAGCGCCTTCCCATTGAGCGACGACGCCGTAAGTGACGACCGCCATGTCCGGCGTTGGTTGGAGCGCGCGCAGATCCTCCAGCTCATAGGAGGACCAGGGCTGCCCCGACATGGACTCCACGATCGCCGCCCGCTCGTCGAGCACCATGCCGCCTGGCAGCAGCATGATGACGTCGTGATCGAGGATCCGCCCATCGAACTCAGTGGCTGCTGCAGTCAAGCCCGGTCTCAGGTGTATCACCGCGCCGACAAAATGCGCGTCACGGGCGCAAAAGCCGGTCTTTGCCGGCGTGCTGGCGCCGACGACGTTACCGTCGAATGCCATGGGTGCTGCTCCGCCAAAGATCAGAGGTGGTTCCGTCGTCAGGGCCGACCAGTCCGCTGCTGCAACCGGGCGGCATTCGCCGACGTGTCAGATTTCAGGCTGCGGCGGTGCTGAGTGGGTGTGATGGGGTTGCAGGCGCGACACGACGAGCGGTCCGAGTGCCTCAATGGCGCATCGGGGCCGGCTGGGTTCGAGGCGTTCTTTCGCGACCACTATGGGGCGGTCGTGCGCCTCGCACAGAGGGTGGTCGGCGACTTCCAGGCGGCGCAGGACGTGGCGCAGGAGGTCTTTCTAGCGGCCTACCGGCGGTTCCCTGGCGACTACGAGCAGGCCGCGGGGTGGGTCAGGGTCGCCGCAGTCCACACGGCGCTCAACGTGCTTCGCGGGGAGCGCCGTCGCGACAAGCGTCAGCGGTTCGTGCAAGGGGTCAGCGCCCTGCCGAGCGCGGAGGAGACGGTGATCGATCGGGAAGCGCGGGGAGAGCTGCGTCGCGTCCTGGCCCGTCTGCCGCGCCGGTCGGCTGCGGTGCTGGTGATGCGTCACGGTGGCATGAGCTACGTGGAGATCGCAGACGCGCTCGGGGTCAAGGTGGGGCACGTGGGGACTCTGCTCAGAAGGGCAGAGTCCGCGCTTCGAAAGGAGATGGAACGTGAGACACATTCCTGACGGGGTGCTTCGGCGGCTGGACGACGAGCCCCTGGCCGTTCCGGACGGGGTCGCCGAGCACGCGGCCAGCTGTGGGCGCTGCAGCGCTCGCCGAGCGCGGATCGCCCGGGACACGGAATTCGCGGCGCGGCTGTTGTCGGCTCCGCAGCTCCTACCGGACGCGGACATGGCGTGGGCTCGGCTGCAGCGCGAGCTGTACCTAAGGCGGGAGCAGGAAGCCCACCGGCGCCGCGGGCCAGTGCCTGTGTTCCGGCGCGGAGCCCGTTTTCCGAGGGTGTCGCTGCGCGCCGGGCTGGCCATTGGGGCGGTCGGGATTGTGGTCGCGGGCACGGCCGTGGCGGCGACGCTGACCACGATCTTCGCACCTACCCACGTGGCGCCGGTGTCCGTGAGCCAGAGCGACGTGCAGGCGATCACCGCCTTGATGGGCCTGGGCGACAGCCACGTGCTCGGGGGCTTCCCCACCGCGAACGGATCGACCACCGCACGGTTCGGAACGATCAAGTGGTCTTCCTCAGGCCCGGCCCACCAGTCATCCTCGCTCGCGCAGGCGACCAAGGAGGCGGGCTTTCCGGTGTACCTGCCCGGACGCCTTCCCGGCGGGGTGGGCGCCGTGGAGCAGTTCGTCGTTCAGCCGCGCGTGAGTGCGACCGTGACGTTCAACTCGACCGCCGCCGGCCTGACGGGGAGTTCGGTCGCGCTCGACGCCGGCCCGGCCGCCCTCGTGCTGTACGCCGGGGCCAGCGGGACCGATTTGCCCACCCTAGGCGTGGCCACGATGCCTCGTCCGACGGCGCGCTCGACGGGCGCGACCCTGAGGCAGATCGAGGCGTTCTTGCTCGGCCAGCCGGGCATCCCACCGGAGCTGGGGGAGGAGATCCGCCTGCTCGGTGACTTGAGAACGATCCTTCCGGTGCCGGTCCCGCCAGGCGCGTCGGTTCGCTCGGTGCAGGTCGCCGGCTGGCCGGGGGTGCTCCTCGCCGATTCGTCGAACGGGGCCGGCGGGGTGGTCTGGGAGGACGGCCGGGGCATGGTCCACGTGGTCGCGGGAATCCTCGATTCGCAAGATCTTCTGAATGTCGCCGACCAACTCGGCTGACAGGGCCGCCATCGAGGGCGGCGACCGGACCGCGGCCCCCCTGCCCACCGCGTCACAAGCTGGGGGCTCCCACCTGGGGAACCGCTCCGCGCGGCCTGTGGTGTCCCCGGCGATCCACACGACGGCGCTGAGCAAGCGCTTTGGCGAGACGGTCGCCGTGAAGTCGCTGTCCATGACGGTGGAGCGAGGAGAGGTGTTCGGCTTCCTCGGCCCCAACGGGGCGGGTAAGACCACGGTGGTGAAGCTCCTGCTCGGGCTGGCGCGTCCCAGCGGCGGGGAGGCGTTGGTGCTCGGCGCGCCGTTGGGCGATCGCGAGACCCGGCGGCACATCGGATATCTCCCCGAGCTGTTTCGCTTTCAGGCCCTGCTCACCGCGAGGGAGGTGCTCCGCCTGCATTGCCGGCTCCTCGCGCTGCCCAGGGCGGCGTGGGAGGACGAGACCCGCAGGGCCCTGGAGACCGTCGGCCTGCTCGAGCGAGGCGATGATCGGGTCGGCAGCTTCTCGAAGGGAATGCAGCAGCGGCTTGGGCTCGGCGTGGCGCTGCTCGGCGACCCCACGCTGGTGGTGCTCGATGAGCCCACCAGCGCCCTCGATCCCGTCGGACGCCACGACGTGCGCGAGATCGTTAGCAGGCTTCGCGAGCGGGGGGCCACGGTGTTCCTGAACACGCACCTGCTCGAAGAGGCCGAGCACGTGTGCGATCGTGTAGCGGTCATCGATAAGGGGACGGCAATCGCCACCGGCACCCTCGACGAGTTGCTCGGTCGCCACAGCAGGGTGCGGCTCAAGGTAGGAGGGCTCGGTGAGAGCTGGTGGAGCCGCCTCGGTCGGTTTGGTCGATGGCACCGGCAGGGGGAGTGGGTCGTGGTCGAGGGCATCGATCCGTCTCGGATCGCCGACCTGGTCGACGAGGTGGTCGCGGTCGGGGGGCGGGTCGCGGCCGTGATCCCCGAGCAGCAGAGCCTGGAGGCGCGCTTCCTCGAGCTGCTGGGCGAGCGATGAGCCCGACCTGGACGATCGCTCTGCTCACGGTCAAGGAGGCGGTGCGGCGACGTCTCCTCCTCGCCTTCATCGCGATCACCGCGATCATCGTGGGACTCAGTGCCTGGGGCTTCGACCGCTTGAGCCATACCCACAGCATCACCTCCGGTGAGAGTCACCTCGCGGTCCCGGATGCGCTGATCCTGTTCATGTTCATGTTCAGTTTCGTCGTCGCGCTGAGCGCGTCGGCGATCGCCTCTCCGTCGATCTCTTCCGAGATCGAGTCCGGCGTACTCATGACGGTCGTGACCCGTCCGATCCGGAGGACCGAGGTGCTCCTCGGTAAGTGGCTCGGGCTCGCCGCGTTGCTCGCCGGGTACGCCGGGGTGGTCTGCGCCCTCGAGTTCGGGGTCGTCGACTGGGCAAGCGGCTTCGTGCCACCGAACCCGCTACTCGCCGGCGTCTATCTGTTCGCAGAGGGAGCGCTGCTGCTGACCCTGTCTCTGTTCTTGAGCACGAGGATGCCGGCAATCGCCGCGGGTGTCATCGGCATCGCGGTGTTCGGCGCCGGGTGGCTGGCCGGAGTGGTGGGCACGCTGGGCATCACACTCAACATCAGCGCGCTACGGACCGTAGGGCAGGTAGGACGATTCCTGCTGCCGACCGACGGGCTGTGGCACGCCGCCATCTATTACCTCCAACCACCCTCCCTCATCGCCGAGCACCTGTCCGAAGGCGGAAAGGGAAACCCGTTCTACGCGCAGGGAGCACCCTCCTGGCCGTACCTGTTGTGGGTGGCGTGCTGGTTCCTCATCGTCCTGCTCGTCGCAGTGGCCAGCTTCGAGCGTCGCGAACTATGAAACACCGAACAGGAAGCCACCGCGATCCGTGCCATCAAAACTCCCGTGACGAGGGATCCCGCTCGCGTCGGACTGCCTTCAACCTCCTCGCCTCAGTGAGCCCGCATCGTGCCGATGCCGCGGCGCCATCGAGCACGCGATCGCGCTGCTGTGTCGTGGCGACCTCAGCGTCACCGAGGTCTGTTTTCGAGGTCGGCTGCTCGTCGCTGGGCACCTTCAGCAATCGCTTCACCGACCTGGTCGGTATCCCGCCCAGCGTCTATCGACACCATGCGGCGCACGCGACGGCGGGATGCTGTCGTGCGTGACCAAACAGGTGACCAGACCGATCAGGAATCGAGAAGCGTGCTCACCGAGCAGAAGCTAGAGTGACTGCCATGGGTTCGCGATCGCGCGGTCCGCGATCCCGCGGGCAAGCTGATCCGTATCCAGGAGCTGCGCTGAACCGTCCGGCGGTCGCACCGGAGGTCAAGCGGCTGGGACTCGTTCGACGCACGGAGGTGCTTCGCAATGGCTGAGAGGAAACCTGCAAAGAAGCGCACACAGCAGTCCGCCAAGAGCACCATCGTGACCGGCAAGGCGTCCAAGGGATTCACGGACGAGGAACGAGCCGCGATGAGGGAGCGCGCCCAGGAGCTGAAGGCGGGCGCGGGCCGCGGCCCAAGCGCGGGCAAGGCGGACGGGGAAAGCGACGTGCTCGCGAAGATCGCCGCGATGCAGGAACCGGATCGCGGCATGGCCAAGCGGCTCCATGCGATCATCAAAAGCAGCGCGCCAGGCCTCTCGCCGAGAACCTGGTACGGGATGCCCGTGTACGCCAAGGACGGCAAAGTCGTCTGCTTCTTCCGCGACGCGCAAAAGTTCAAGGAGAGATACGCGACGTTCGGCTTCAACGACAAGGCGAACCTCGACGAAGGCGCCATGTGGCCGGTCGCCTTCGCGCTGAAGGAGTTGACCGCCGCCGAAGAGGCAAGGATCGGCGCGCTCGTGAAGAAAGCGGTGAGCTGAGGACTGGACTTCGCGACCGAACCCGCTCTGGGCGGGATCGTTTGTCGGACGAGGCGTTCTCGCGTGACGAGAACGCGCACCTGGGCTGCAGCGGACGAGCCCTCGCCACCGCGTCTGCCCCGAGGCCGAGGAGTTCCTCGGCGCCGGCGCGCCGTGCACGCCGGCGGGCACGCGATCCTCGACCGGCTCGCCGACGTCGGCAACTCGGTCATCGTCATCGAGCACCACCAGGCGGTTTGGCGATGGCCCGCTTGCAGCATTTGAAGGCCAGGAAGCGGCGCTGCGTGGCCAGCCGCGAGAGCCCGGACCTACTGGGCCTGCCGAAGCGCCTCGCGGCGGTCCTGGTCGCGCTCGACCAGCTCGCTGATCCGCTTGGGGAACAGGCCGAGCTCGTTGATCATGTCGCGGCCGGCAACCCCGATCGTGAGCAGTCCGCCGAACACCGCCACCGCGTCGATCGATTTGCGCCCCTGCTTGTCCCAGTAGTCGTCGTGGAGGTCGAGCCACAGCGCGAACTCATCGAGGGTCAGCGCGGCCGCGACCCCGTAGGCGCCCGCCGTCAGCCGGGACTCCCACTCCGGCATCTTGTCCCCGATCCCGATCCGGTAGGTCCAGAGGTAGCCGATGCCGAGCAGGCCGAAGATCCCGAACGTGCTGTGGTGGATGTGGCGACCGCCCCCCGAGATGTTGTGAAACGGGCCGATCCCGGCACGAATCGAATGGGTGATCAGTCGCGCGGTGGTGAACGCCGACGTGAATCCGATCGCGCTGAGCAGCGCCCGCTCCTGCCTGGCGCTGTGGCAATGGCGGTTGTAGACCTCGCGCAGGGACATCGCTTGAACCCAACCCTAGCCGCCCGGGAGCCGAGTGGAAGAGGGAAGTCTAGGTAGTTTGTGGGGTCGGCGGCTGGGGGAGGATCGCCGCCCCGCCGGCATGGTGTTTGCTTTGCGATGCCGCCGGCCTCGGCGTCAATGCGGTACCCGCTCTCCGCTTGCGACGCCGCCCCGCGTTTTCGCGATCCGAGATTGTGTCGGACAACGCTGCCGCCTTACCGCCCTACGGCCCGCGAAGCGGAAGCCGGGCGGCCGTGACCGCGTCGGCTTGAAAACGGCAGCCCGTCACCGAGCCGCCCCGCGCTCCCTGCATGCGGTCGCCAGGACACGGGCCACGCCGGCTTGCGGCGCGAGATCGGGATGCGACTAGACCTCATGGGAGCCGCGCTGGCGCACGAGTGACGAGCCAGCCTGTTTCAGGGCTACGCGCACCTCACGGCTGCTGGGCTGGACGTGGAGTTCGCTCGATCTATCGGAGGAGGTACGGCCGGCTCGGCGACGGACCAGCAGTCGTGCTGGTGATCGTCGGGCGATCGCCTGGCGTGGGAGCTGGGGGTCGGCGAGCTGCCGGTCAGGCAGAATCCGGTCGATGCTGACGCGAGATCTTCTGGCGTTCGTGAGGTCAGCGCTGCCGTTGCCCCCCGCTCGTGTCCTGGAGATTGGTGCGGGCCGCGGGGAGCTCGCCGCAGCTCTCACCGGCGTTGGCTATGACGTAATGGCGATCGACCCCGCAGCCGAACCCGAAAGCCATGTGCGACGCTGCTCGCTGCTGGAGGTCAGCGGGCGGTTTGACGCGGCGGTCGCGGTGGTCGCGCTGCATCACCTCGATCCGCTCCAGGAATCATGCACGCATCTTGCGTCGCTGCTGTCGCCGGGAGGAGCGTTGGTGATCGATGAGATCGACATCGCGCGCTATGACGACCGTGCGCTGGACTGGTGGCTGGGGCAGCGCCACGCGCTCGGCTGTGCCGCGCATAACCACGAGCCGGCCCAAATGCTCGAGGATCTGCGTGGTCACATCCACTCGTTGGACAGCGTCCACGCGGCGCTGAGACCCCACTTTGAGCTTGGGGAGCCCATACGTGGCCCCTACCTGCACCGTTGGGAGCTGCGGGCAAGTCTCCTTGAGGCCGAGGTCGACTTGATCGCTGAGGGCCTCCTTCCTGCCGTAGGTGCTCGGTGCGTTGCGACGCGTAGACACAACGGCGCCGGGTAATTCCGTCCCCGGGGCGACCTCGCGACTTCCGCTTCGACCCGCCGACCACCGAGGGCAGGAGCGCCGACCTCATGGCCGGATAGGCGACAGATAAGGAGGTGTTTTCCGCCGTGGCTCGCGCTGCTGCTCATGTCGCAACGCGGGGGCCGCGATTTCGCTTGCGCACGAACCAGTGCCGACCAGGTGGGCTCTCCTGCCGCGACAGTTACGGCGCGGCGGGGCGTTCGTCCTTCGGCGCGTAGCGATGATGCAGCGACAGCGGGTTGCCGTCGGGGTCCAGGCAGATCGCTTGCCAGCAGACGCCGGAGTCAAACGTATCGCTGACGAAGCGCACGCCCTTGGCCTCAAGCCGCTGCCGCGCGACGGCCACGTCGTCGACTTGGAGAGCGATCGGCATCGCGTTCCGCGAGAACGTGCCACCGAAGTCTTCGGTGCGCATGATGGCCAGCGTGAGGTTGCCGGCCTGGTACTCGGCGCCGGGTCGGCTCCCGTAGCGCTTCACGAACGGGAGGCCGAGCGTCTCGCCGTAGAAGGCCGTCATCGCGTCGAAATCCTGCGCCGGGATGCAGACGAAGTCCACGCCGGTGATGAGAGGGGTTGTGTCGGTCATGGTGGTTTAGATCCTCGCAGGCCCGCAGACTTCATCGGTCGACAGCCAGGACGGGGATGACCATCATGCCGGCGACTCGCTGCTGATCTCCATGCGCGCTGGGACGGGAGCATCGAACAGCGAGTCCGTGCCTTTCACGGACAAAGAGGTTCGCTCCGTCGGGGCTAACGGCTGACCGCAGGCTTCTCCGACAGACATCGCGTTTGCTGAGAATCGGCGGAAGTCGAGCGAGCAAGTGCGCGGCCAGCCGTGGCTCGTCACCATGATCAGCATCACGCTTTCGACGAACCGAGGGCCGTATTTGCCTCCGTCCGGAAGCGAAGCCTCTTGGGCTTGCCGGAGCTGGCTCACGGGTTGCGTGCCGTGGACGTCCCTACGAGGTCATCCGCGCTGGTGTGTGCGCGACGTTCGGCCGGCTCGGTGCCGGCGAAGCATGTCGTGACGTCAGCGCGCGTCGCGACGCCGAGCTTCTGGAAGATGTGCGTGAGGTGCGCCTCGACGGTGCGCCGGGTGACGTAGAGCTCTTGGGCGATCTCGGGATTGCTGTGGCCCTGCGCGGCGAGCATTGCGATGCGGTGTTCAGCGGGCGTGAGCGAGTCGATGCCGGAGATTGCACTGCGCCGAGGTCGGGCGCCGACGGCGTGGAGTTCGTGGCGGGCGCGGTCGGCGAGCACGCGCATGCCACCCTGGGCGGCGAGCTCGAGGGCGCGGCGGAGCGGGGGGCGGGCGGCGGCGCGTCGATTGGTCCTGCGCAGGGCGGCACCCAGATCGACGAGCGCGCGGACGTGCTCCAGCTGGGCGGGGGATGCCTCGAGCAGCTCGACGGCCTGCTTGAGTGGGGCGACGGCCTGGTCGCGATCGGCGGTGCGGGCGAGGGCGCGCAGTCCGGCGACCCGTGGGCCTGGGAGGCCGAGGCGTTCGGCGAGTGCGAGATGCTCCTCGGCGAGCTGACGGGCGGCACCGAGGTTGCCTTGATCGATGAGCACTTCGCAGAGATGGACGCGCCAGGCGGCGAGGCCGGGGTGGCGGAATCCGAGGGCGTTCCAGCGTTCGGCCGTTTCGAGGAGGTCCCGGTGCGCATCCGCGTAGCGGTGCTGGGCGAGCCGCAAGCGCGCGCGGGCCTCGAGCAGCAGCGGCGCTGCGAACGCACCGGGTGGCGGATCGTCGAGATATCCCGTGTTGGCCAGCACCGCCTCGGCTTCGGCGAATTCGCCCAGCTCGGTCAACGCGTCGACGAGCGGGAACACGCCCCAGATCAGTGCTTCGGGAGGGCTGTGGGTCAGTTTGATGTCGAGGGCGAGGCCTCCGTCGGCTTCCGCGTCACGGATCTCGCCGGCCTGTACAAGTGCCATCGCGCGCATGAAGCAACCGTGGGCGAGCGCGATCAGCCAGCCGCGAGGGCGCGCCAGTTCGATCAGCTCGGCGCAGTGTTGGCGTGCTTCGTCTAGCTCGCCGCAGGCGACTAGGAGGATCTTCGCGAGCGTGCGCAGTAGCGAGTCCGGGTCGTCCCTGAGCGCGCCGGCGTCGAGGGCAGGCCTGAGGAGCCTCAGCGCTTCGCTGGCCGGGCGCGCGTCGGCGACGGCCTCCCATGCCGCGTTGATGCGCCCAATCGGGAGGGGGTGGGTTATGCGATGCAGGCGCTCGCGGGCCTCGGGGACGGTCGCCTCGTGAAGCCATGCGTCGGCGATGAGCTCCGCCTCGAGGCGTGCTCGCAGCTCGGGCGGGATGCCGCCCCCGGCGTCGAGACCGCTGCGGCTGAGCGCGATCGACGTCTCGAAGTGTCCCGCGAGGCCGCAGGCGCGTGCGCCGGCGAGGGCGATGGTGCCCCGCTGAACCGGCGTATCGGCGGTGGCGGACCGCCTTGTGCAGCAGCTCGAAGGCGTCGGCGTGCATGAATGCGGCGAGCACGAGGGCGAGCTCCAGCTGCACGCTGGCCTCCTCACCCGCAGTTGCCGGCGGCTCGTCGAGCGCCCGGCGCAGATACGTAGCCGCTGTCTGCGGCGCTCCCCGCGCGGCTGTGCGCCTGGCCGCGTCGCGCAGAGTCGCCACCGTCGCCGGTTCGCCCGCCGGTTCGGTGCGGAGCAGGTGAAGCGCGATCCGCTCAGCTTCGGCACGCTCCTGCACGAGCAACGCGGCAGCCGCCGCGTGATGTAGCGCCCGTTCACCAGCCGGCATGCGGGTGTAGAGGGTTCCGGCGATCAACGGATGCGCGAGCTCAAGCTCGGGCGTATCGGTAAGTATCCCTGCCGCCCGCAGCGCGTCGGCGGCGGGGGCGGCTTGACACAGCTCTAGCCCCGCGAGTGTGGCCGCGTGACGAAGGGGAGCGCCGGGACCGAGCACGGCGACGGCCCGCGCCAGAGCGGCCCCGTCGGGTAGGCGCGCGAGCTGACGCTCGATCACGCGCGCGACCTGCTCGGAACCGAACGTCCCTAGGCGCTCAGCGGTCTCGTCGTCCGGTACGACGCCGTCGGCTACCAGCTCGGTGAGCAGCGTGCCGAGTAGGAACGGGTTGCCGCCGGTCACGGCATGGCAGGCGTGCGCGAACCCGCCGCTCGTCGCCGGCAGCCGCTGCTTGACCAGCGTTCCGGTCGCCGCCGGTCCGAGCGCCCGGGGTCGCACGGGCGGCTCGGGCGCGCTCGCCAACAGCTCGGCCAGCGCCGCCTACACGAGCGTCCTGCCGACCGCGATCGGGCACGGCATCACCACCGAGCAGCACGCCGCCGCGACGCTGTCCGAAGTCTCCCACGACGCCAAGCGCTTCCCATCCCGACCGGCCATGTGGCCCCTGCTGATCGGGGCCTGGAAGCGAAAGACCGGCAGGTCGGCGTGACCGAATCCGTACAGAGATCCGTACCTGTACCGAAGATGAAGCGCGGTTCGGGGATTACGGTCCGCACCACGACACCAAACGGTGTGTGACTGAACCAAGGGGCAGACAGATGCGTGATTACGAGATCGTCCGACGTCGCCGGGCGCGGGTCCTGACAATCATTGCGCTGGCAGCGGTTGGCGTGCTGGTCGCGTTCGCGTCGTCGGTTGCGGCGGCCGCTCCGCGTCCGATTGGAATTCCGGTGCGGCACTGGTCGGTGAGCAAGATCGAGCAGGGCGTGGGGAAGGTGGCGGTGGACCCTCGCACGGCGCAGAGTGAAGTCATTGACCCCCGCCCCGGAACGGCCCCGTGAACAAGCTATTCGATCTCGGTCCTGCCGCTTTTAACCTGCGACTTAGGCTGCTGCCGTTCCGAGCAGGGGGCTATGTGTTCGCGCCTGTCGATGGCAAGGGTCCGATGGTCGAGGCGGAGGCGCCGCTGTTGAATCCCTTCGAGCCGCGGTCAGCGAAAGGCGGCGTCGCGCAACTGGACCAGTACCCGGCGTACGAGAAGCCCAAGAACGCCACGCGCGATGCCTCACTGCAGGTGCCGTCGCTGTTGGTGCGGGTCAGCGCGAAATCGGTGTCTATCCCCGGCGCGACCAGCGTCGTGGTCGTCCGGCGCCTCACCTTCGTCACGGTTGGCGAAGCGTTCCTTGGAGGACTGCCACAGTGCCTTGTCGAGCGTCCGGATGCTCACACCATGAACGCGAGCAAGCTCTCGGCAGGCATCGAGGTATTGAAGCCAGAACCCGACCGCGTAGGTGCTTCGCGACTTCACGCCAAGCGACTCCAGGGCCCGGACGTCGAGAATCGGATAGTCGTCCGGGAAAGCGACGTACAGAAGCGTCGACGCGGTGGGAACGCCCACGCCCTGCAGCTTGAGCAACGGTGTGATCCGCTCTGATTCGTCGCTGCCGACCAGCGCGCGAGCGGTCCGGCTCATCACCGCATGCCGCGAGTTGGCCGCGACGCGTGGGCGGCTGCGCGGCGTCTTCCAGGCGCACACCTCGATGAACTCCCGGCGCGTGTAGTAGCCGCGGCCGCGCGCCGCCGCGCCGAGCGTGATCAGGCGGCGGTCGTCCTCGTAGCCGAAGCGAGCGGCGAGCGCATTGATCTCGCTCGCAGGGAACTGAAGCTCAAAGCGGGTCATGCGCGTCCGCAGTCAAACGCCCCGGCCCGGCGCCGTCAACCCGACGGACCTGCTGTCACACGGAGGGCCGATCGCAAGCCGATCCTCGCGCTACCCTGGATCAGCGTGCCTGCGTAGATCCGTGAAGCAACCCGATCGAAATTGCCGCCGTCGTGGTGTGACGCGTGATCGACACGGCGAAGGCGACCTTCGATGTCGAGGACTACGAGCCGTTCGTCGTCGTCCAGAGCGAGACCGCCGGGCGGCATCTCGCCGGCAGATACCCCTACGACCACTATGACGCCGCGGGATCCCCCTGCGCACCAGCGCCGATGATGTGCTCGACAGCCTCCACACCGACTCCAGGCGCGGCTTGAGACAGCGGAGATCGACGTGCTCGAGACCCGCCTCACGCATCTCGCGTACGCCGCCGAGATCACGAGGTGATGCTGCGCCGCCAACAGGCCGAGGCGATCCTTGCCGCCCGCAAGAAGATGGTCGCGGGGGCGCGGTCGGGATCGTCCGATGCGTCGTCCGATCCCAATCTGGGATCCTTGACCGGTTGCGGATGAGTTGCGCCGAAAGTCACTGCGCGAGCTGGTTGATGAGCCGCGCAGTGGGAGTGCTCGCCGTTGCGGCGTGCCTGGCTGGATGCGGAGCGTCGACGACGACGCCCCCAGTTGAAGTCGTGCAGAACTATCTCAACCAGCTCGGCTCAGGGAACTATCCCGGCGCGTGCGTCCTGCTCGACAAGCGGGCGCGCGAATCGTCGGCGAGGTTGGCGGGGGCTCGCGTCAGCTGCGAAAAACTGTTCGCTCGGTGCCTGCCAGACACCGTCACGAGCCTCCCCAAGGATCAAACGCAGCTGTTCTACTCAAACATTCAGGTCAATACCACTGGCAGCAAGGCGAGCGCCACGGTAAGCGGCACGGCGGTGGCGAGAGCGATCAGACGTGTGACGCTGGCGGAGGAGCGCGGCACCTGGAAGCTGACCTCCTACGGGCATGCGGTGGATAGATGTCGGCTGACGAATCCGCGGCTCGGTCGACATCGGCGTCCATGACCGCCACGAGAGCGCGGCCAGGCTCTCGCAGGCGCTCATCGGTCGGGCAGTAGCCGGGCGATGCTCGAGTTGACTGCGGCGGGGTGGGGAGCGACGGTCGGCGTTGTCGCCGTGCTGTTCGTGCTGGACCTGCTGGTGTCCACTCGCCGGCCCCATGCCGTAGGGCTGCGCGAGGCGGCGGGATGGTCGGTGTTCTACATCGCGATCGCGCTGCTGTTCGGCGTGGTCTTCGGCCTGATCGCGGGTTGGAGGTTCGGCGCCCAGTACTTCGCGGGCTACGTGGTCGAGAAGAGCCTGTCGGTCGACAACCTGTTCGTGTTCGTGATCATCATCGGCACGTTCGAGGTTCCGGCCGAGCGCCAACAGAAGGTGCTGACGCTGGGGATCCTGCTGGCGTTGATCTTCCGCGGGGTGTTCATCGTTCTCGGCGCGGCGCTGCTCGATGCGTTCTCGTTCATGTTCCTGATCTTCGGCTTGGTGCTGCTCGCGACAGCGATACAGCTGATTCGCCATCGCGATGAGGATCCGTCGGTGGAGGACAACGTGCTGGTGGCGGTCGCGCGCCGCAGGCTGCCGTTCACCGACCGCTATCTGGGCGGCCGGCTGCTCGCGCGGCTGGACGGGAGATGGGTGCTGACACCGTTGTTCCTGGT
Source organism: uncultured Solirubrobacterales bacterium (assembly GCA_963723675.1). Lineage (GTDB taxonomy): Bacteria > Actinomycetota > Thermoleophilia > Solirubrobacterales > Solirubrobacteraceae > Palsa-465. The sequence goes on from CAVRRW010000012.1 coordinate 139,492, forward strand.
GCTGGTCGCGATCGGCAGCACCGATCTCCTGTTCGCGCTTGACTCGATCCCGGCGATCTTCGGGGTCAGCCGCGAGGCGTTCATCGTGTTCGCCGCCAACGCGTTTGCGCTACTGGGGCTGCGTGCCCTGTTCTTCCTCGTGTCGGGATTGCTCGATCGACTGCTGTACCTCTCGACCGGACTCGCGGTGATCCTCGCGTTCATCGGCGTGAAGCTGGTGTTGCATTTCGCGCATTCCCAGGATCACCGCCTGCCCGAGATCTCGACCGGTCTTTCACTGGTTGTGATCGTGGTGGTCCTCGCGGTCACGACGATCGCGAGCCTGCTGAAGTCGACATCGCAGCCGACGGCGCGGGCGCACGCCGGCGCCGTGCGCGGCCACCGGCCCGGGGAGGACGGGCAAGCCGACCCGCGATAGCCGTGGCCTCGGTGCTCCCGCGGGTCGGCGGTCCAGCGGCGGCGATCGGCTGAACGAGCGCCGGCCCTCGGTTGAACAGCCGACACACCTGTGGCCATTGACTACGTTGCCCGGTACTGTGCGGGGGTATCACACCCGCAGCCCGTCCACTCCGGACGGTGCTCGATCGAGGAGAGTGGGCGATGGCACGTGGGTTTTCCTTCCTATTGAGGGGAGCGCTGGGCATGTCCGTGGTCGCGTTGTTGGCGGCGGCGCCGGCGGTCGCTGCGCGAACCGGCACGGTCACGGCGACGGGCACCGGCCAAACCAGGGTCCTGCCAAAGGATCGCGACAGCAACTCCTCGATCGCGACCGCGTTTGAGGCGGCTCGCAAGGCTTCGATCACGGGCGCGATCAGCCAGGCGCGCGAATATGCGCTCGACTATGCGCGTGCCGCCGGCCTGAAGCTCGGTCCGGTCGTCTCGATATCCGACCAACAGAGCTCGGGCTTCTACGGTCCCGGCGTGGGAGGCTTCATCGGGCCGTTTGGGCCGAATCAGTTCTGCGGCACCATCCACCAGCCGATCTTCAAGCAGGTCAATGGTCGGCGGAAGGTCGTGGGCACCAAGAAGGTCCATCGCTGCTTCGTCCCACGGTTCGCGTATACGACGGTCGCGGTGACCTACTCGGCGAGCTAGCGGTGACCCTACTCGGCGAGCTAACGGTCACAAACGGGCGAGCGTGAGGAGCGCCCGAGCGCGGCGCGTGTTCATGTGCCGCCACTGCGGCAGCGCGTGAAGTACGGAAGCACCGCCAGCGGCCCCTTCACCCGGGCGGCGCTCGGGCCGTGGAGGACCCGTCCGCTCTCCGGAGATCACCAGGGCACGGCCGGCATGATCGCAGCGCCCCCCGGCCGGGCGCCGATGCTTTCAATCCGACCGCCCTCGCCCAGGCATCATGTATCGGATGACGATGCCGATCAAGGCGGCGTTGCTGGGCTGCGGAGCGCTGGCGGAGATTCTGGCGGCGCGGGTATACCCGCGGGTCACCGATGCGATTCAGGTCGTCGCTGCCGTCGACCTCTCGCTCGAGCGAGCCCGCGCCGTGGGCGACGGGCTCGGAGCGCCGCCCTTTTCGGCCCTTGCCGATGCCGCCGCGGCGGTTGAGCTCGCCGCGGTCGACGTGCGGCTGCCCCACCATCTGCACCTGGAGGGGGCGAGGCTCGCGGCCGCGCGCGGGCTTCCGTTTCTGATCGAGAAACCGATGGCCTCCTCGCTCGACGATGCCAAAGCGATCGCGGCGCTTGCCGAGCGCACCGCGAGAGCGTGCGGCGTATCTGAGAACTACGGCCACCTCGCACCGGTACGTGCCGCGCGCGATCTGCTCAGAGCCGGCGCTATCGGCGAGCTGCTCGTGGCTCAGGCCACGCGCGTGTTCGAGCTTGGTGCGCAGTTGCGCCGAGACGGCTGGCGAGTCACGGGCGGAGGTCCGACGGGAGTGGTGATCGACCAGGCCACACACGTCTCCCGGCTTCTGCGAACCGTGATCGGCGACATCGTCGAGGTGCACGCCTACGCGAGCGGGCACCGCGGCGACCTCTCGGCGCAGGACAGCGCCGTCGTCACCTGCCGCACGCGCTCCGGTCGGATCGCCACGCAGCTCTTGACGTGGGCATGCCCCACGCCGGCAGCGCCGGATCGCACGCCCGAACTGACGCTGTATGGCTCGGAGGGATCGATCGCGGTCTACATCAGCTATGAGGGGGAGGGCGGCGGCGCCCTGCTTCAGCGTCCGAGGATGAAAGACGAATGGCACGGCGCGGGGACCAACTACTACGACTCACTCGCCGAAGTCTTGAGGGATTGGGCGAAAGCCGTGGGCGACGACGCCGAGCCGCCGTGCTCGATCTCGGAAGGGCTGGCCGACGTGGGCGTCATGGAGGCGATCCGGAAGTCGATCGACACAGGTGCGCCCGTGCAGGTGGCGGAGGCGTAGCGCTGACACGCCGGTGGCTAGAGGTCAGACGGGCGACGATGTTGCGCGAGCCTTGGAACCACAACGTCCACTACCACCGTGTCGTCTGGGAGGCGCTCCCGCCACGGTGCGACCGGGCGCTCGACGTCGGCTGTGGCACCGGCCGGCTGACCCGCGAGCTCAGGCACGTGGTGCCGCGCGTGACCGGCATCGACCTTGACGAGCAAAGCATCCGCGTCGCTCGCGCCCACCCCGATTCGGCGGACGTCGACTATCGCTGCGGCGACTTCCTCGACGTCCCCTTGGAACCCGGCACGTTCGATCTCGTCACCGCCGTCGCGTCGCTTCATCACATGGACAGCGCGGCCGCGCTGACCCGGATGAGGGAGCAGCTCCGACCGGGCGGCGTGTTGGTCGTCATCGGGCCTGCCCGTGACGGCTCGCTCGTCGACCTGGCGCTCAACGTGCCAGCGGCGGTCGACCACCGAGTCCAGCGTCTCCGTCACCGCTGCCGGCCACTAGGCGGCCTCCTCGTCGGGGAGGCTGGACCGCCATTGGACCACCAGCCCATCGTCCGGCCGCCGGCGGAGACCTATCAACAGATCCGTCAACTCGCGGCCGGCCTGCTGCCGGGAATGAAATATCGCCGTCACCTGCTCTGGCGCTATTCGATCCGTTGGACGAAGCCGCCCTGAGCCTCGGAGAGTTTGCTGGTCGATCCGCTCACCGGGCACGCCTACGAGCAGCTCCTGGATCACAGCGAGATAGAGCAGGAGCTTAGGACGGACTTGGACGTTTAACGGCGGCCATGACCGCCGTTAAACATCCAACCCCATGCCTGGAGGCGTTTTCGAGGGCCTAGCCCATGGCCTAGCCCCGGGGAGCGGGTTCATGCTGCCCCAACGGCGCCCTCGAAGCCAGTCCCACGACAGGCCCTACGACTTGACAGCGCGCGACGCAGATTTCATAATGGTCTGCGCATATCATCTGTTCTCCGGAAGGAGGTGCCTAGATGGCAATGATTCGGTGGGAGCCGATCGGCGAGCTGCACACGATCCAGAACGAGATGAACCGGCTCTTCAACACCCTCTTCGACTCCCCGGCGCAGGGGACGCGCGAGGGCGCGCCGGTCAGGCGGTGGATCCCCCCGATGGACCTAGTCGAGACCGACGACAGCTACGTGCTGCGTGCCGACCTGCCCGGCCTCTCAGAGGGCGATGTCAACATCGAGCTCGAGGACAACGTCCTGACGATCTCCGGCGAGCGCAAGGCCGAGCACGCGGACCGAAACGAGGGCTACTACCGCATTGAGCGCGCCTCCGGCGCGTTCGCTCGCTCGCTCACCCTTCCCGAGGGTGTCAACCCGGACTCGGTGCAGGCCCGGTTCGACCGCGGCGTGCTCGAGGTGCGAATTCACAAGCCCGAACAGCGCAAACCGCGAAAGGTCGCAATCTCGGTCGGCGCCGGCAGCTCCGAGCCCAAGACGATCGAGGGGACGGAGGCGCCGCCCGCGAGCGAGGCGGACTCCGGCGATCCGGTCGCGGCCGGCCCGTGACAGCCGGCCCAACCGGGCACTCCCGATCCCTCTAAGCAACGGGCAACGGACCGCAGCATTCGGGTGCGGTCCGTTCCGTTCCTCCGCGCGACGCGAGACCCACGGAGCTGTTGCTACTTGCCAGAGCCAGCGCTCGAACGCCAAGGCCGCCGGCTGGGCCGCCCCGCGGAGTGGTTCCTGGCGATCGGCCTGATGCTCTCGAGCCCGATCTCACGCCGCGCGCGCCACAAATCGTTGGCCTGACCGCTCCAATGGTTGGGCTGACCGGTCTGATCCGGAGAAGCCGGTTCCAGCTGCGCTCGCGCTGCCGCGTCGTCCAGGCATCCAAGCGCGCGAGCCGGGCGTCCCGCACCGTCCGCGGAGCGGTGCTTGTCCTTGCTCAGCTTGATCGTCTGGTGACTGACGGGCGACATCTCGGCCTCCCTTGTGGTCGCGATCTTCGGATGCTGATGCTCAAGGAGCTACCGCTCACGGCGCAATCAAAACGCAGCGCCGCCGCGTCGGTAAGTGCTCGAACTCGAAGTCCAAGGCGCGGGGGGACCAACCGTTTCGACTGGTGACGGCGAGATCGTCGTCCGCCCGCGCCGTTAGCAGATCTCAGGCGGCGGTTCAAACGGCAAGTCAGAGCACGAACTGCCCGCCCCCGGCGCTCCGTTTGGTCCAACCGCGTCCGGGTAGTTTCGCGACCATCGGGCGCCTTCTGCGTCCCCACCGGTGGGATGTGCCACGGAGGATCAGCCGTGAGAGCAGTGCTTGACTAAAGCCGTCAACAGCCGCGACCGCCAGGGCAAGCGGAGATGGCGCCGCCGCGCCTGGTCGGTGGGCGCGGTCGCCGCCACGCTGACCCTCACCGGCTGCGGCAAGCAGTCGATGCTCTCGACCCACAGTCCGCAGGCTCACAACATCGCGCTGCTGTGGTGGTGGATGCTTGCGGCCGCGACGATCGTGTTCCTCGGAGCGGTGGCGATGCTCGTCGTTGCCTGGGTGCGTCGCGGCACCCCCGGGCTGCCGTTCTTCGGCGAGCGGGAGGAGATCTCCGAAGGCATGGTGCTGCTGTTCGGGATCGGCATCCCGGCGGTGGTGCTGGTGGTGCTGTTCGGGGTCTCCGATGTCTACCTGGTCCGCCAGACATCGCCTCCTGATCCCCGCAGCACGGCGATGACGATCAACGTGGTCGGCCACCAGTGGTGGTGGGAGGTGCGCTATCCGGGCGGGAGCGCGGTCACGGCCAACGAGATCCACATCCCGGTCAATACGCGCGTGAACGTCGTCACGACCACGGCCGACGTGATCCACAGCTTCTGGGTGCCCGCCTTGAACCGCAAGATCGACACGATCCCGGGCAGGCGAAACCGGGTGCTGCTGTATGCCTCGCGTGCGGGCGTCTACCGGGGGCAGTGTTCGCAGTTCTGCGGGCTGCAGCACGCCCACATGTCGATGTACGTGGTCGCACAGCCACCCGCGGCTTTCAAGGCGTGGCTGGCGAACATGTCGGCGCCGGCGCGCTCGCCGACCAGCGCGCCGGCCCGGGCGGGGGAGCGGCTGTTCATGAGCAGCCAGTGCGCGAGCTGCCACACGATCGCGGGCACCCCGGCGCAGGGGCGAATCGGACCCGATCTCAGCCACGTGGCGAGTCGGGCATCGCTGGCCTCCGCGACGATTCCCAACACGCCGAGGGAACTCGCCGCGTGGATCTCCAACCCTCAGGCGATCAAGCCCGGCACCCTGATGCCCGATCTCGGTCTCTCGCGCGCAGACGTCCGGGAGCTCGCCACCTACCTGGAGAGCCTGCACTAGGTAGCCGGTGGCCACCGTCATCACACCTCGCGGGCAGCGCCACGTCGACCGGCTGGAGCGGATCTGGACCGAGCGGCCCGGCCTGCTCGGCTGGCTGACGACCACCGACCACAAGCGGATCGGGCTCATGTACTTCTTCACGGCGCTGGTGTTCTTCGGCGCCGGTGGCGTCGAGGCGCTGCTGATCCGCACGCAGCTGATCGGCCCCAACCAGCACGTGCTCTCGCCTCAGGCCTACGACGAGATGTTCACGATGCACGGGATCACGATGATCTTCCTGTTCGTGATCCCGATGACCACGGGAGCGTTCGGGAACTATCTGATTCCGCTGATGATCGGCGCTCGGGACATGGCCTTCCCGCGGATGAACGCCGTCTCCTACTGGATCTACCTGTGCTCGGGGATCTTCATGTACGTGGCGCTGGCCCAGGGCCACGCTCCGAATGCCGGCTGGTTCGACTACGTGCCGCTGGCCTCCAAGCACTTCGATCCCGGCAACAACATCGACTTCTACGGCTACGGCCTGATCTTCAACGGCATCTCGAGCACCGCCGCGTCGATCAACTTCATCGTCACGATCTTCAAGATGCGCGCGCCGGGGATGTCGCTGAACCGGATGCCGCTGTTCTGCTTTGCGTTCCTGGCGGTCGCGTTCGCGCTCCTGTTCGCGCTTCCGTCGCTGAGCGTCGCAGCGATGTTCTTGGAGCTCGATCGCCAGCTCGGCTTTCATTTCTACGATGCCGCGCATGGCGGTGACCCGCTGCTGTGGCAGAACCTGTTCTGGATCTTCGGCCATCCCGAGGTGTACATCATCATCTTGCCGGCGTTCGGGATCGCCACGTCGATCATCCCGGCGTTCTCGCACCGGAGGATGGTGTTCTTCCCGCTGGTCGCGCTGGCCGAGATCCTGGTCGCGTTTCTCGGCTTCGGCGTGTGGGTCCACCACATGTTCACGGTCGGGTTCGCGACCCTCACCACTGTCTATTTCGCCGCAGCGAGCCTGATCATCGTGATCCCCTCGGCGATCCAGCTGTTCGCGTGGATCACCACGATCCTGACCGGCACGCCGGAATTCAAGACGCCGATGCTGTTCATCATCGGGTTCATCATCTACTTCATCATCGGCGGGCTGTCGGGGATCACCGTGGCCGCGATCCCGTTTGACCAACAGGTCCACGACAGCTACTACATCATCGCGCACTTTCACTTCGTGATCTTCGGCGCCGCGGTGTTCCCGATCCTGGGCGGCATGTACTTCTGGTTCCCGAAGGTGACAGGCCGGATGTATCACGAGGGCGTGGGGAAGCTCAGCTTCTGGTTGACGTTCACCGGCACGTTCGTGACCTTCTTCCCGATGCACATCGTGGGAATCCTGGGGATGCCACGTCGTAACTACACCTATCCGCCCGGGCTCGGCTGGTCCCTGTTGAACTTCATCGAGTCGATCGGGGCCTACCTCCTCGCCGTGGGCCTCGCGATGATCGTTGTCAACCTCGCGGTCAGCCTGTTCAAGGGTCCTGCGGCGGGTAACGATCCCTTCCACGGCGACACGCTCGAGTGGTCGACCACCTCGCCGCCGCCGCCGTACAACTATCCGGTCATTCCGACCGTGACCAGCGCCTACCCGATGTGGGACGAGGACGATCGTGAGCAGGACAACCGAAGGCTCGACCGCGGCGAGGGCCTGCTCGAGCTGGGCCACGAAACGCCCGCGACCAGCGCCCAGGATGCGATCTTGGACGAGATCCTCTCGATGCCCTCGCACTCGATCTGGCCGCCCGTCTCCGCGCTGACGCTGGCGGGCGTGTTCGCGATGCTGACGCTGCATCACTACTGGATCGCGGCCGGCTTCCTGGTGGCCGGGGGCCTGTCGCTGATCGGCTGGCACTGGAAGGGCGTGAGCGAGTGAGCAGGGAGCCGCAGGTGACCCGCAGCGCGGCCGCGTTCACGGCGGCCGCGGCCGGGCGGGTCTCGCGCCGGCGCGTTGCCCAGCCCAACGGCTGGTGGGGGATGGCGCTGTTTTTGTGCGCCGAGGTGACCCTGTTCGGGACCCTGATCGCGACCTATTTCTATCTGGACTTCGACGCGCACCGCTGGCCCCCGGCGGGGATCGAGCGTCCGAGCGTGGTGCTGCCGCTGATCGGCACGGGAGTGCTGGTCGCGATGAGCGCGCCGATGTGGCTGGCCGCGCGCTCGGCGCGCGAGGGGCGGCGTGGCCGCGTGATCGGGGCGATCTCGCTCGCGGTCCTGGTGCAGCTCTGCTACCTGGCGTTGCAGATCCTCCTGTTCCGCCACGACCTGCGTCACTTCACCCCCAAGGACAGCGCCTACGGGTCGATCTACTTCACGCTGCTCGCCGCCCACCACGCCCACGTGCTCCTGGGGATCCTGCTCGGTCTCACGGTGCTCGCGTTCGTGAGCATCCGCGGACTGACGAACTATTGGCTGGTCGCGGTACGCGCCCTCGCCCTGTACTGGTATGTGGTCAACGTGCTCGCCGTGCTCGTCGTCTTCACGCAGCTGGCGCCGTCGCTGTGAGGTATCCGCCATCCAACGCAGTCGTGTGGTTCGCGGTCCTGGGCGGCCCCGGCGCGTGGGCCGCGCAGTTCGTGATCAACCTCACGTTCACCTTCGCGCAGTGCAACGCGCCCGCCGGGCGCTGGGAGCTGCCGGTGCACGGCTGGCAGATCGCCGTGTCCGCGGGGGCCATCGTGATCGGCCTGGCCGCGCAGGCGGCATCGCTGTGGCTGTACCTGCGCACGGTCAACATCGACCACATCGCCGAGGCCGAGCGGCACGGGGAGGGCAGCGCGCCGCCGACGGGCCGGATCAACTTCCTGGCGATGGTCGGACTGACCGTCAACTTCCTCTCCCTGGCGATCATCGTGATGACTGCGATCGGCGCCCCCCTGCTCCCCGTCTGCCAGCAGTCATGACCCGGGCCAGGACGATCACTCTGCTCGTCGCGCTGCTGGGGCTGTGGGCGGCGGGACTTGCCGAGGCGCAGCCCCAGTCGGGGATCGTGCGGCCCACCGTCGAACCAACCAAGCCAAGCGTCCAGCTCGGCGCCCAGCTGTACGCCGGCAACTGCGCCAGCTGCCACGGAATCGCGGGATCGGGGATCAGCTCGCCGCGACCCGGCGCCGGCGACATCCGAGGCGCCGGTCCGCCGCTGCGCGGCGTCGGCGCGCGGGCGCCCGACCTCTACCTGCGAACCGGCTACATGCCGCTGTCGAGCATCCATGACCAGCCGGGCCCCGACCGGGTGCTCCTCACCAACACGGAGATCCGCTCGCTGGTCGCCTACATCGCGTCGCTGGGCTCGGGCCCGGCGATCCCGCACCCTGACCCGCAGTCGGGCAGCATCGCCGAAGGGCTGCAGCAGTTCACGCTGCACTGCGCCGGCTGCCACCAGATCATGGCGCGCGGCGGCTTCGTCACCGGCGCGCTGGTGCCGCCGCTTCAGAGCGCCACCCCCACCGAGATCGCCGAGGCCGTCCGGATCGGGCCTTACGTGATGCCGCGCTTCTCGACCCGCCAGATCACCGACGCGCAGCTGAACTCGATCATCGCCTACGTGCTCTCGACCAGGCATCCCGACAACCGGGGCGGCTGGGGGATCGGCAACCTGGGGCCGATCCCGGAGGGACTGGTGACCTGGTGGATCGCCGCGCCGCTCTTGATCGTCGCCTGTACGTTCCTCGGGAGGAGGCTTCGTCGATGAGGCTCTGGCGCTGGGTCGTCGCATTGCTGACGCTGCTGTTGGGGAGGCTGCTGCCTCGCCGCTCCGAGGCCGAGGGGACGGACCAGCGGATCGTCCCGGCGGGCACCCCCGAGCGGCGTGCCGAGAATGTCGTGTTGGTCCTGCTTGGCATCGCCAGCCTGTTCGCGATCGGGTTCGTGATCACCTACGCGGTATTCAGCCCCGCCGACCTGCCCACCGAGCTGCTCGGCATCTGCCTGGGGATGAGCCTGCTGTTCATCGGCGCCGCGTTGACCGTCGTCGCCAAGCGCCTCGTGGTCACCGAGGAGCTCGAGGACGACTACCCGGAGGAGCATCCGCGACAGCAGGAGGAGATCGCCGCGATCGTGCACGAGAGCGGCAGCCGGATCACCCGCAAGCGGCTGCTGATGGGCGCCGGCGCGGCCACCGGCGGCGCCCTCGGTCTCGCGGCGCTGACGCCGGCGCTGTCGTTGGGTCCGATCTGGGACACCGGTCCGCTCGACGTCACCCCCTGGCGCCGCGGAGTGCGCCTGGTCGATGACAAGGGCAAGCCACTGAGGGCGGCGGAGATCGAGCAGGCGACCTTCTACACCGCCTTCCCCGAAGGTGCAGATCCGGAGCGGCTGGGCTCGCCGCTGGTGGTGATCAGGGTCGACCCTAGCGCGCTGAAACTGCCGTCGGCGCGCGGCAACTGGGCGCCGGATGGAATCCTCGCCTACTCAAAGATCTGCACACACGCCGGCTGCGCCGTCGCGCTGTACCGCAAGCCGACATTCACCGTGCTCGAGCCCAACGACGCGCTGGTCTGCCCCTGCCACTACTCGACCTTCGATCCGTTCACGGGCGGGACCGTGATCTACGGCCCGGCGGGCCGGCCGCTGCCGCAGCTGCCGCTGATGATCGACCTGAGCGGGTACCTGCGGGCCGCCGGCAACTTCTCGGCCAGGATCGGCCCCTCGTGGTGGAACGTCCGGAGCAAGCCGACGAATGAGTGACCCGATCAAGGAGCCGGTTCGCTTCATCGACGAGCGCACGGCGTCGGCGACGGTGCTGCGCAAGGGGCTGCGCTACCTGTTCCCTGACCACTGGTCATTTCTGCTCGGAGAGGTCGCGCTCTACTCGTTCATCGTCCTGATCGCGACCGGGATATATCTGGCGCTGTTCTTCGATCCCAGCACGGCCAAGACGGTCTACCACGGCCCCTACACGCCGCTGGACGGAGCGACGATGAGCGACGCCTACAAGTCGGTGCTCGACCTCTCCTTCAACTACAAGGCGGGGCTGCTGCTGCGCCAGACCCATCACTGGGCGGCAGACGTGTTCGTCGCCTCGATCGTGATGCACCTGATGCGCGTTTTCTTCACCGGCGCGTTTCGCAAGCCCCGAGAGCTGACCTGGATCATCGGGCTGATCCTGCTGTTCACGGCCTTCCTCGAGGGGTATCTCGGCTACTCGCTGGTGGACGACCTGCTCTCCGGGATGGGCCTCGCGATCGGCTACGGCGTGGGGCTCTCGATCCCGGTGATCGGCGGCCCGATGACCATGGCGATCTTTGGCGCGGCGTTTCCGGGAAAGCCGGAGTTCTGGTCGCGCATGTACATCGCCCACGTGCTCCTGATCCCGATGCTGCTGGCGACGCTGATCGGCATCCACCTGGCGCTGGTGATGGCTCGCCACCACACCCAGTTTCGCGAAAGCCCCAGGCACACCAACCGCCGAATCGTCGGCGTGCCGCTGTTTCCCGGTCAGACGCCGCGCTCGCTGGCGCTGATGTTCTTCGTCGCGGGAATTCTGTTCCTGTTCGGGGGGCTGGTGCAGATCAACCCGATCTGGCAGTGGGGTCCGTTCGAGACGTGGCTTGGCACCAACGGCGCACAGCCCGACTGGTACCTCGGCTGGCTGATCGGCGCTCTGCGGCTGATGCCGAGCTTCGATCTCACGGTCGGGCACTTCACGGTGGTGCCGAATCCGTTCTGGGGAGGAGCGCTGTTTCCGCTGCTCGTGCTCGGAGTACTCGCGTCGTTTCCCTGGATCGAGCGCCGTCTGACCGGCGACCATCGCGTTCACAACCTGGCCGACCGTCCGCGCCAGGCGCCGAACCGAACGGCGTTCGGGGTGGCGTTCCTCAGCTGGGTGTTCCTGATCTTCGCGTTCGGTGCGGCAGACCGGATCTTCGTGCTGTGGGGGCTCAGCTACAACGCCCAGCTGTACATCTTCCGAATCGGCATCTGGGTCATACCGGCCGTTCTGTTCTTCCTCGTGCGCCGCTTGTGCCGCGAGCTGCAGGCATCGGATCGGATCGAGGAGGTACGCGAACAAGCAGAGGAAGAGGCGCGAGAGCACGAGCGGGCGGTCGCTGCCGCGACGACGCAGACGGCCAGGTAGGCGGGCGCGGATCCGCGGAGAGGCGCCGCTACGTCGGGCTCTCGGTGCGCTCGTGCAGGGTGCGCAGCTCCGCGGGCGGCTGCCCGAGCAGCAGCCAGCGAGAGCGGGGTCGCGAGCGCAATCGTCCTAGTTCACTCAACCGCCCCAGTGCGACGGTGACCGAGGGGCGGCGAGCCCCGATCACGGCGGCAAGCAGCTCGTGCGTGACCGGGATGTCGAGCACGACCCCCTCGGGGGTGACCGTGCCCCAGCGGTCGGCGAAGTGCCACAGGACCAGGAGCACCCGGTCATCGACACGCCTCAGCCCGCAGACCGCGAGGTGGAAGGCAAGCCAGTGGAGGCGCTGCATGATCCGGCGCGACACCGCGGCCGAGATCTCCGGCCAGTGGCGGGCGCGAGCGAGGAAGGAACGGTTCAACACCGCCATCCGCGCTCGCTGCACGATCACCCAGTCGACCTCCGCGGCGACCGATTCGTCGGGGCCGATTCGAAGCCATGGCTGCAGCACGTCGCCGGGGCCAAGCAGCTCGGCACACGTGTAATCGGCGACCGTTACCGTCCGCGTCATCAGACCGTCGATGATCAGCAGGCCCATGTTCGCGACGGCGTCGAAATCGTCGGGGCCGACGCCCCAGTCGCCCCGGGGATAGGCCACGAGGTCAGCCACGACGTGCATGCGCGCTCGCGCGAGGTCCTCGTCGCGAAGATTCTCGCCGAGGTCTGGATCGTGTTCCAGGACTGCAACGAAATCGGCCAACGTGTCCTCCCGTCCCTGCCGCCTGTAGTTCGGATGCACGCGGGCGCGATGCTCGCAGATCAAGGCCGCCGCCATCGGCGGCAAATTGTAAGTAGAACGACAAACGGGTAGCCGGGTCCCACGTTTCCGCGCTACCCAGCCGGCTGGTCGTTGGTGAGAGCCGCCGGATCCTGTCAGTTGACGAACAGCTCGCACTCGCGTCTGTCAGCTTGAAAACGGCTTCGACAAACGGTCAGGTGACTCGCCTGGCACCCGGGGTAATCAGACCGCGAGGCAGCATCGGCAACCCGATCGATAAGGCAAGAGCGTCGAGCGACAAGCGAGGAATGAACATGGCCCGCAACCAAACCGCGTCAGATCAGCTTGTGGAGCGCCTGACCGAGTGGGGTGTCGACACCGTCTTCGGTCTCCCCGGCGACGGCATCAACGGCGTGATGGAAGCGCTTCGCACCCATGAGGAGAGGATCCGCTTCATCCACGTGCGCCACGAGGAGACGGCGGCGCTGGCGGCGTGCGCCTACGGCAAGTTCACCGGCCGCCCCGCCGCGTGCCTATCGACGGCGGCGCCGGGCGCCGTGCACCTGATGAACGGGCTCTACGACGCCCGCATCGATCAGTCCCCGGTGATCGCGATCACCGGCATGACGTACCACGACGTGATCGGGACGCACTACCTGCAGGACATCAACCACGATTTCGCGCTCAATGACCCATGCGTGTACAGCCAGCGGATCATGGGGGAGGCGCACGTCCTCAACGTGGTGGACATGGCGGTGCGCTGCGCGATCGCACAGCGAGGTCCGGCGGCGATCGCGTTCCCGATCGACATCCAGTCCGGCGACGCGGTCACCGGCGACCGCTCGATCAAGAACATTGAAGGTCACTCCGCGGTGACCGCGATCGACGGCCTGCGCCTGCCGCCGCGAGAGCGTCTGGAGCAGGCGGCCGGGGTCCTTTCGAACGCGTCGAGGCCTCTGATCTTCATCGGCGCCGGAGCACGCGGCGCGGGCGAGGAGGTCGAGCAGGTGGCCGAGAGGCTCGGCGCGCCGATCGTCAAGGCGATGCTGGGCAAGGACGCGGTTCCCGACGACAGCCCGTACTGCCTTGGCGGCTACGCATTGGTCGGCACCCGACCCGCGCAGAACGCGCTCAAGGGGTGTGACGCGATCCTGATCGTCGGAAGCTCCAGCCCCTACATCGAGTTCCTGCCGTCGCCGGGGTCGGCCGCCGGCGTGCAGATCGACGATCGCCCGGAGCGGATCGGGCTTCGTTATCCGGTCCAGGTGGGATTGTGCGGGGACGCCCGGCTCACGCTTCCAGAGCTCGTGCCGATGCTGGAGCATCGTCTGGATCGCTCGTTCCTGGAGCAGGCACAGGCGGAGATGCGCGACTGGCGTACCTTGCAAGCCGAGAGGGCGGAGCCGCACGAGTCTCCGATCAAGCCGGACGCGATCCCGTTTCACCTGTCAACGGCGCTCGCCGATCGGGCCATCCTGTGCGGTGACTCGGGCACGGTCACGACGTGGGCGGCGCGGACCGAACTCAGACGTGGACAGCTGTTCTCCTTCAGCGGCACGATGTGCTCGATGATGGCGGCGCTGCCGTACGCGATCGGGGCGCAGGCCGCCTACCCGGACCGCCAAGTCGTCGCACTGACGGGGGACGGCTCGCTGACGATGATGATGGGCGAACTGGCGACGCTTGCCCAGCACGCGCTCCCGGTGAAGGTGCTGGTGATGCGAAACAACGTGCTGGGGTTGATCAAGTGGGAGCAGATGGCGTTCCTGGGCAATCCCCAGTACGGCGTCGAGCTCGCGCCCGTGGACTTCGTCAAGGTCGCTGAGGCATGCGGGCTGAGGGGCGCGCGGATCGACGATCCAGCCCGCGTCGAAGATCAGCTGACGGAGGCGCTTCGGATCGATGGGCCGGCGCTGATCGAGGCGGTGGTCGACCCTCACGACATGCCGATGACGCCGACGATCAACCAAGAGCACGCCAAAGGATTCGCCTGGGGCCTGGCGCGCGGCGAGCCAAACCGCGAGCAGATCGCGCTGACGATGTCCCGGACGCTCGCCCGCGAGATCGAGTACGCGACCAGCCCCGCCGGCGTGTTGGCGCGCGCGAAGGACCGGGTCGCGGAGAAGCTGCCCGGAGGCGACGGGCAATCAGCCCACGAGGATTGACGCCGGGGAAACGAGCCGCACCATGCAGTCACATCAAAGGAGGTAAGCAATGGCTACCTATAGCGAAGCGGCCACAGGCCCCAAGGTCAGTGCGCCGGACCGGCGGGGAGTGAAGACGGCGGAGGTGGGACCGGCGAGATTTGTCTCCGAGCCCGCCGCGCTGGGCCTGGCGGCTTTTGGTCTGACCACGATGGCGCTGAGCTTCATCAACGCGGGGATCCTGTCCACCAAGATCCTGCCGATGGTGGGCGCGCTCGCGCTGGCATACGGGGGGCTGGTGCAGCTGCTCGCCGGGATGTGGGCGTTCATCAAGAACGACACGTTCGCGGCGGTGGCGCTCAGCTCCTACGGCGGCTTCTGGATCTCTTTCTACCTGCTGCAAAGCACGTTCCTGAAGCAGATCCCCGCCGCCAACCAGAAGTCGGCGCTGGCGCTGTACCTGTTCGTGTGGGGAGCGTTCACGTTTTACATGTGGATCGCCTCGACGCGAGTCAGCCTCGGGGTCCAGGCGGTGTTTCTCACCCTGGTACCGACCTACGTGCTGCTCGGTCTCGGAGACGCGCTGCCGTCGACGCTGCTGTACCACATCGGTGGCGCGTTCGGGATCGCCACGGCCGCCTGCGCGTGGTACGTCTCGGCCGCGATCGTCTTCAACAGGACGTTCCGTCGGGAGGTCCTCCCGGTGTTCGAGGCACGCTCGGTCCAGCAGGACGTCGGTCCTTGACAAGATCCGCGAACCGCGGAGCACGCGCCTCCGAACCATTGACCTCGCGTCTTCGGACCGTTGACCCTGCCGAGTCGATCTTCGCAATACCTGCTGGCGCTATCACTGGCGGCGGGATGCGTCGACGCAGTGAGCTACGTCGCGCTCGGCAGGGTCTTCACCGCCAACATGACCGGCAACACGGTGCTGCTCGGTGTGGCGCTTGCTCGCGGAGCCGGCGGCGACGCGGCACGCGCCGCGGCGGCGCTCGGCGGATTCTGCGCAGGCGCTGCGTGCGGGGTTGCGCTGATCAGGTCCGAGGGTCCGTGGCCCGGGATTGCGGCGAGCGCGTTCACACTCGAAGTGGCGGTGCTCGCCGCGTTGCTCGCGCTGTGGATCGCGGCGGGGGTTGGCCCGGTCCGGTACGAGTTGATCGTGCTGTCCGGAGTGGCGATGGGCGCGCAGTCCGCGGCCGTGCGCGCGTCGGACGTGGAAGGCGTGAGAACCACCTACATGACCAGCACCCTGGTGAACGCGCTCGCCAGGCTGGTGCAGCGCGCGCGGCGCGATCCCCAGACCGGCGACGGGCCAGGCCTCCCGGGCGCGGCGTGGGCGACATACGGCGCCGGCGCACTGGGCGGCGCGTTGGCCGAAGGGGCCTGGCACGCCGGCGCGATCGCGATTCCGCTCGCGATCGTCAGCGTCGTGAGCGGCATGGCATACCGGCACACACGAGAGGAGCTCTGATCACATGGCCGTAACCACAGCCACTCCGGTGGGCCGCCGGGCCGGCACCGAGATCGATACTCGCGCGCTCGCGCGTGAGCTGGCACGCGAGCTCCACGGCGAGGTGCGCTTCTCTCCGGGCAGCCGAGCCCTGTACGCGAACGACGGCTCGGTGTACAGGCAGCTGCCGCTCGGCGTGGTGATCCCGCGCGACGCTTCCGACGTCGTTGCCGCTGTCGAGATCTGTCGTCGCCGGGATGCGCCGATCGGGGCGCGAGGCACCGGCACGGGACTGGCGGGCCAGACCGTCAACGAGGCCGTGATCTTCGACTTCTCCAAGTACATGAACGAGATCCTGGAACTCGATCCCGAGGGCCGCATCGCGCGGGTGCAGCCGGGAGTGGTGCTCGACTGGGTTCGCGACGCCGCCGAGGAGCACCAGCTCACGTTCGGACCCGACCCCGCAACGCACAGCCGGTGCACGCTCGGGGGAATGATCGGCAACAACTCGTGCGGCACCCACTCGATCATCGCGGGTGTGACCGCAGACAACATCGAGGCGCTCGACGTGGTCCTCTACGACGGGACCCGACTGCTGCTGCCGAGTGCGGTGCGCGAGGAAGATCTGCAGCGAACGATTGCCGCCGGCGGTCGGGTCGGTGAAATCTATGCGAGCCTGCGGGAGCTCCGAGATCGCTACGCCGACCTGATCCGCGAGCGTTACCCCCAGATCCCCCGGCGCATCTCGGGCTACAACCTCGATCGGCTGCTGCCGGAGGGGGGATTCAACCTTGCGGCGGCGATGGTGGGCACAGAAGCGACCTGCGCGCTGGTGCTGGAGGCCCACTGCAGGCTGATCGATAGTCCGCAGCACCGCTCGCTGGTGCTGGTCGGCTATGAGGGCTGTCCCGCGGCCGCCGATCAGGTGCCGTGGGTGATGGAGTTCGGACCGATCGGATTGGAGACCTTCGACAGTCGGCTGGTGCAAAACGAGCTGCGGCTCGGGCGCAAGCGCCGCACCGACCTGTTGCCGGGCGGGGATGCATGGCTGCTGGTCGAGTTCGGAGGCGAGTCGGTCGACGAGGCCAACGAGCAGGCAGAGCGATTCGCCGGCGCGGTCAGGCACGGTGGCGGCGGCGAGCACTTCGCGGTCAAGCTCTTTGAGGACCCCGCCGAGATCGCCCAGGTGTGGGAGATCCGCGAGGGCGGTGTCGGTCACAGCAAGATTCCCGGCGAGCACCCGGGCTGGCCCTCCTGGGAGGACGCCGCGGTCGCACCCGATCGGATCGGAGACTACCTGCGCGATCTCGAAAAGCTCTGTCAGAAGCACGGCCGGCGGATCTCCTGCCTGTTCGGGCACATCGGCCACGGCTGCGTTCACTCGCGGATCGACTGGGACTTTCTGACGCCCGAGGGAGTGCGTAACTACCGGGCGTTCATGGAGGACGCCGGGGATCTGATCGCGAGCTACCGGGGATCCCTGTCGGGCGAGCACGGCGACGGTCACGCCCGTGCCGAGCTGCTGCCCAAGATGTTCGGCCCCGAGCTTGTGCAGGCCTTCCGCGAGTTCAAGACGATCTGGGATCCGGACTGGAGGATGAACCCGGGGAAGGTCGTCGATCCCTATCCGCTGGACACGCACCTGCGGATGGATCCCGACTACCACACCCGCCCGGTGCAGACGGCTTTCCAGTTTCCGGGCGACGGCGGCAGCTTCGCCGCGGCGGCCGAACGCTGCTTCGGCGTCGGCGCGTGCCGCGATCAGAACGCCGTGATGTGCCCCAGTTACCAGGTGACGCTGGAGGAGAAGCACTCCACGCGAGGCCGGGCGCGGCTGCTGTTCGAGATGATGCGCAGTGACTCACCGCTTCAGGACGGATGGCGAAACGAGGAGGTCAAGGAGGCCCTGGACTTGTGCCTGGCGTGCAAGGGATGTCTGCACGAGTGCCCGGTGCGGGTGGACATCGCGACCTACAAGGCCGAGTTCCTGTCGCACTACTACGCGGGCCGCCTGCGGCCCAGGCAGGCATACGCCCTGGGCCTGATCCGCTGGGAGGCACAGCTTGCTGCCCGCGCTCCGCGCGTTGCCAACCTGCTGACCCAGCGCCAGCCATTCGCCGCGCTGGGCAAGCGCCTCGCGGGCATAGCCGCGGAGCGGAGCATGCCGCCGTTCGCGCCGATGACATACAGGCAGTGGTTGCAGGCCCGCGCCCAAGACGTCAATCGGCTCGGGGCGCGAGGTAGTGCCGGCACGGGGGCCGGTGGCCGATCGCGGCGACGGGTACTGCTGTGGCTCGACACGTTCAACGACCACTTCCACCCAGAGGTGGCGATTGCCGCGACCGAGGTGCTCGAGGCCGCGGGATTCCAGGTGGTGGTCCCGGAGCGCTCGCTGTGCTGCGGCCGACCGCTGTACGACTACGGCATGCTGAGGCTGGCCAGGCGGCTGCTTGGCCAGGTCCTGGACGGCCTCCGCGACGAGATTCGCGCGGGCACCCCGGTCGTCGCGCTCGAACCGAGTTGCGGCGCGGTCTTTCGCAACGAGTTGACGAACATGCTCCCCCATGATGAGGACGCTAAGCGGCTCGCGCGCCAGACCCACTCGCTCGCGGAGTTCCTGCAACTGCACGCGCACGCGTGGGAGATCCCGAGACTCGATCGCAAGACGCTGGTTCACTTTCACTGTCATCAGCGTGCGACGAGCGACACCGATTGCGATCGCGCCGTCCTGGATCGCCTCGGGCTCGACTACGAGGTGCTCGACACCGGTTGCTGCGGCCTGGCGGGGTCGTTCGGATACGAGCGCGGGGAGCGCTACGAGGTGTCGATCAAGGCCGCCGAGCGGGAACTGCTCCCGGCGGTGCGCCGGGCCTCTCCGTACACGCTGCTGCTGACGGACGGCTTCAGCTGCCGCTCGCAGATCGGCCATGGTTCCGACCGCGGCGCGCTGCACCTCGCGCAGGTCATCCAGATGGCGCTGAAGGAAGGTCCGAACGGGCCCGCCATGCCGCGGCCGGAGGTGGGCTACTCACAGCCGCCGGTACCGGCACGAAACGGGTCGGGCGCTGGGGGAGCGATGGCCGCGGGCGCCGTGGTCGCGCTTGGCGGTTTGGGGGCGCTCGCGCACGTGCGACGCGGCCGCTGGCCCCTGCAGGGAACTCGGCGATAACGGAAGGATTGGACGCGAACCGGCGACATGATCGCCGTTTTGAGTCCAACGCCCACCGTCATGTTCGTGGCCTTACCTGTGTGCTGGTGAATCCGTGTTCGTGGTGACCGTTGGCCTTGGAGTAGTGCATCGCGGAGGTATGTTTGATTCATGGTCATTTACCACCAAGCAAATATGGAGGTGAAAACATGGGCAAGCTCCTGACAGCTATGAGCGCGGTCATCGGCGTCGCCGTGTGGTTTCTGTGGTTCGTGATCCTCGGCGGCGGCCTGAGCACCGCGTTTATCGCCCTGGGCTGCATTCTCGCTGCCGGCATCATCGGGGCAGCAATGGTCTCGACCCCATACCGCTGGATCCTGGATGCGCGGGTGAGCAGCACCGGAATGATGCTGGGCGCTTCGGCGTTCGTGATCATGACGGTCGTCCTGTCTGTACCGCTGTGGATCGACGTGGTCACGGGCCTGGCCGTGACGGGCATCTACGCGATGATCGATGCTGTCATCCGCGGGTCAGGACCGGCGGTCGAGCGCGCGCCGATGACCTGGCAGCAGCGCTCGCGCGGGCACGGCGTCGCCTCGTCCGCCGCCAATGGACACGACCACGGCGCGCGGGAGCCGGTAGGCGCCCGCTGACGGTAGGCCTCCGCTGAGCGAGCCTGTGCCCTCGACGGCCCCGGCAACTCCCGGGGCCGTCGCCATGCTCGGGACGATATGTTGGCGATGTGACCACAGTGGTGCGCGTCCTCGACGTGGATCGGGGTCTGGCAGCGGCGCTGAGCCAAGAGGATCTGGCGGTCGCCGACCGGCGATGCGGGGAGCTCGTGGGGCCGGGCGCGGTGCTGCGCCCCTGGGACGACTTCGGAGGGCACGCTCCGCTTCCTTTCGACGTTGGCTGGCGGGTGATCCAGGATTTGCGTCTGGCGCTCCTGGATCGACGCTTCCTGGCGGCGATCGTTCGCTGGCCGGCGCTGATCGAGGCATTCACCGAACGCACCACCGAGCGTGCACAATCATTGGCCTTCCAACGTCGCGATCCACTGTCTACAGCACACCGAGTTGCGGCTGCTGGTGCTGTTCTGGCACCTGGCGGACCGCTTCGGCAGGGTGACCCCGACCGGCACGCTGGTCCCGTTGGCGCTGTCTCACTCCGACCTCGCCGAGCTCATCGGCGTGGCACGTCCGTCGGTTTCGCTCTCGCTCAAGGAGCTCGCGGAGCAAGGCTTGGTCCGGCGCAACCGGGAGGACAAGACCTGGCTGCTCGGCGCGGAGCCGCCACGGGAGCTACGCGATATGCGGGCGCGACGGGTTACCGCGCATTGAGAGCGCGCGCGGCAGGGGATAAGATCTCCATCGCAGGCCGAGCGTGACCACGGAACGCCTCGGCAGGCGGGATGTCCAGATTGATCGGTGCCGCTGCTTTGCGGCGTGCATCGCGCAACTGGCGTTTTTCCTCGCCAGTGGTCGGGGGTTTGCATTGTCGTATCGGTCTTTATCGGAGCACGATCAGCGATCTGCCAGATCCGATCTCCCCGGTCCGTCAGGCGTTGAAGCCGAGGGCGCGGCAACGGTAGTCGACAACAATGGGCGCCGCTCGGCGCCTGACCTCGCCGGTCGGCGGCAAGCAGCCGCGGACGCTCCAGACCTTCGTGCTGGAGTCTCAGGTCCTACGGACGAGCTCGAGCTGTTCCGGCGTCTGCGCTGCGACGGCGACCAGCAAACACGCGAAGAGCTCGTGCGACGTCACCTGGCGCTGGCTCGAGCGCTCGCGTCCCGTTACGGGCGCACGCAGGAGCCCTTCGACGACCTCGTTCAGGTCGCGAGTCTCGGCCTGGTCAAGGCGATCGACCGATTCGATCCGGATCGGGGTTTGGCGTTCTCCTCGTTTGCCGTCCCGACGATCCTGGGCGAGCTCAAGCGTCACTTTCGCGACAAGGGCTGGTCGGTGCATCTGCCACGAGGCCTGCAGGAGCTCGTGCTGAGGGTGCAGGGTGCAGATGCGGAGCTGGGCGCAAGAACCGGCCGTTCTCCGACCGTGGTCGAGATCGCGGAGCACCTCTCGGTGGACACCGAGACCGTGTTGGAGGCGTTGGAGGCGATGGCGGCGCACAACGCCGCCTCGCTCGACGCGCCGATCGATAACGAGGTCAGCGATGACGCTGTGACGCCCCATGACACGATCGGCGCCGAGGATGATCGCTACGCATTGGTCGACGCTTCAGCCAGTCTCGCGGACGCGATGCGGGGGCTGCGGAAGGGCGATCGGGAGGTGTTCACGCTGCGCTTTCGTGACGAGCTGAGCCAACGCGAGATCGCGGATCGGATCGGTGTCTCGCAAATGCAGGTCTCGCGGATGCTGCGCCGCGCCACCGATCAGCTGCGCGAGGCGATCAACGGCGAAAAGCCGCTCAGCTGAGCGCCAGCAGCGCGCGCAGGTCGTCGATCGTGTCGGCCTCGCCCGCGTTCTTGTCGGGCCGGTAGCGCTTGACGCGGGCGAAGCGCAGCGCGATTTTGCCCTCGTAGCGTGTGGAGGACTGGACGCCGTCCAGCGCGATCTCGACGACGAGCTCGGGACGCACGAGCACCGTGATCCCGCGGCGACCGATCTCGCGTTGCAGCAGCGCCTGCGTCTGCCACCGCAGGAGCTCGTCGGTCAACCCCTTGAAGCACTTCCCGACCATCACGAACTCGCTCGAGCGGGGATCGCGAGCCCCGAGGTGGAGATTGGAGAGCCAACCTTGTCGCCGTCCGTGACCCCACTCCGCGGCCAGCACCACCAGGTCGTAGGTGCGCACCGGCTTCACCTTGCGCCACGCCCTGCCGCGACGACCCGCGGCGTAGAGAGACCGGGCGTCCTTCACGACGACACCCTCGTGGCCGGCGTCCAGCGACTCGCCGAGGACGCCCTCCCCTTCTTGGGGGTCAGACGTGATCAGGCCGGGCACCTTCAGTCGTGGCGCGATCCCTTGCAGCGTCGCGGCGCGTTGCTCAAATGGGGTGTCGAGCAGGTCGTCGCCGTCGACGTGCAGGAGGTCGAACAGGAACGTGACGACGCCGACCTGTGGCGCGCCGCTGTCGATCTGCGACACGGTGTGCTGGAACGCTGCGGGGCCATCCTCGCCCATCCAAAGTGCCTCGCCGTCGAGCACGGCCTGCGTCACGGGCAGGTCGAGTACCGCGTCGACGATCCCGGGCAGCGCGGCGGTGATCTCGTTGAGGTTGCGGGTGTAGATCCGAACCTTGCGCTCACGGCGGTGGATCTGGATGCGGATTCCATCGAGCTTCCACTCCACCGACGCGCGGTGAAAGCTCGAGACCGCCTCGGCCACGCTTGCCCCGGTGGACGCGAGCATCGGCAGGATCGGCCGAAAGATCTCAAAGCCGATCGCCCGAAGCCCATCCTCGCCGCTGCTCATCGCGGTCTGTGCCATCCGCGGGAGATCGCCGGAGAGCATCAGCGCGCGTCTCGCGATCTCGCCGGAGACCCCGGCGGCCTTGGCGACCGCGTCCGCCATCAGCCCGGCCAGCGCCCCTTGTCTCAGCTCTCCCGTGAACAGCCGCCTGAGGAAATCTGCCTCCTGTTCTGTGCAGCGGCGCAGCAGCTCGGCGAGAAGCTGCCTGCGCCTCGTCATCGATCCGCTGCCGGTGGCACCTGCGATCTCGACGATCGCCCGATCAACGTCCTCGACGGTCAGCGACGGCTGCTGGGCCGACGGGGCCCCGATGCCGTAGATCGTCGAATAGCCGACCCCGACGCGGCCCTGCCGCGGGACCCCGGACAGAAAGGCCACGCAAATCTCGACCTCGTTGGCATCGAGCGCGCGCAACAGCTCGGCGAGGATCTCGATCTTGCGCGAGCGCGAACCGGTGACGGCGACTTCCCCGGACGCTGCAACGACATCCGCGAACAGGGTCAGCTGGCGGGCTCCTTTTCGCGCGACATGATCAGCCTGACCTGGGAGGCATAGGCGTGGGCGGCGGATTCCTCGCGATCGAGCGCGGCCCAGTAGGCGGCGAACGCAAGCGCCTGGTCGGATGGGCGTGCGCTCGACACGCGGCCGTAAGCCGCCGCCACTTCGGCGCATTGGGTGCGCCAGTTGCAGTAGAGCGTGATCAGTTCGTCCACGGGGTCGGAACGGATCTCGGTGGCGAGCGTGTTCATGTCAGGCACCGTAGGTCGCCGCTGGTCTTCTGAGAAGGTCCAATCGGGTCGCGAATCCATGGACCAAAAGTTCCGCGGCCCCATACGCTGTGTCGGATGAGTCGCTACGGAAAGCGGGATGTGATCGTGCACGAGGAGGAGCCCTTCAACGCCGAAACCGGGCTCGGCGCGCTGGCCGAGAGTCCGCTGACCGCAACCGAGGCCTTCTACGTGCGAGCTCACGCCGCGGTTCCGGAGATCGATCCCACGACTTGGCGTCTGCACGTACACGGCATGGTCGAGCGCGAGCTGGAGCTTTCTCTGTCCACGCTGCGCGAGGCGTTCCGGGAGCGCGAGGTGATCGCGACGCTCCAGTGCGCCGGCAACCGACGGGCTGGTCTGATCGCGACGCGCGACATCCCGGGCGAGGCACCGTGGGGCCCGGGTGCCACCGGTACCGCCAGCTGGACCGGCGTCGCGCTCTCCGACGTCGTGGCACTGGCCGGCCCGCTGCGGGGAGCCGAGCACGTCGGCTTCGCCGGCGCAGACGTGTGCCCGGAGGCGACGCCCGTCCAGCGCTTCGGCGGCTCGATCCCGCTCGACAAGGCGTGTCGCCCCGAGGTGTTGCTCGCCTGGGGAATGAACGGCGAGCCGCTGCCGGTGGTCCACGGCGCGCCGCTGCGCGTGGTCGTGCCCGGGTACATCGGTGCGCGCAGCATCAAATGGCTCCAGCGGATCGAGATCCGCTCGAGCCCCTGGGAGGGCTACTTCCAGCATGTCGCCTACCGGCTGTTGCCCGAGGACGGGACGCCGGCGCCCGGGGCCGGGATGCCGCTCGGCCTGGTCGCGCTCAACTCCGACGTTCTGTCTCCCGCCGACGGCGACGCGGTCGCGGCGGGCCCGGTCGAGGTGCGCGGCTACGCGTTCGCGGGCGGGGAGCGCCACGTGGCCCGGGTCGACGTGTCGATCGACGGCGGCGCCGGCTGGTCGCAGGCGGAACTGCTCGAGGACCTCGGCCCGTGGGCCTGGCGTCACTGGCGCATCGCGCTCGACCTCGCGCCCGGGGAGCACGAGATCCTCGTGCGCGCCTGGGACTCGTCCGCGGCCACGCAGCCCGAGGACGAGGCGGCGCTTTGGAATCCAAAGGGCTATGTGAACAACGCCCGGCCTCGGGTGCGGGTGCGGACGACCGCCGCTTAGCTCGCTCGCCCGGCGCGGCCCTGCAGCGGAGACGATGCATGCCTGGCGCGGACTACGCGCGGGTGGATGTCGGCGCCGGCTCCTCGGCGTCGCGAAGCTGGGCCGCAAGCGCATCGGTCTCGGCCGCATGACCCTCGATGCGAATCCGCGGCAGGCGCGCATCGAGCCAGCGCGGGAGCCACCAGGTGCGCGCGCCGAGAATCTCCAGCACGGCGGGGAGCAGCACGCAGCGAATGACCATCGCGTCGAGGAACACCGCGGCTGCAAGACCGAAGCCGAACTCCTTGACCGAGCGCTCATCTCCGAGCATGAACGACAAGAACACGCAGATCATGATCGCCGCGGCCGCGCTGATCACCCTGCCGGTGTAGGCGATCCCGTCCGTCACCGCCGCGGTGGCGTTGCGCTGGCGAATCCACTCCTCGCGCACACGGGAGATGAGAAACACCTCGTAGTCCATCGACAGGCCGAACACGACGGCGAACATCAGCACCGGGATCCACGGCTCCACCGGCCCCTTGGAGATCCCAAGCGGTCCGGAAAGGAACCCCTCCTGGAACACCAGCACGGTGGCTCCCAGCGCCCCCCCAATGCTCAGCAGGTTCATCAGCGCCGCCTGGACCGGGATCACGACCGACCTGAAGATCACGAACAGCAACAGCGCCGAGAGCACGACCACGATCCCGATGAACAGCGGCAGCTTGCCCGACAGCACCTGGGAGAAATCGATCGATCCGGCGGTGAAGCCGCCGACCATCGGTCGCGACCCAAACGTAGCCTTGAACGGCGGCAGCGTGTGGTCGCGCAGGCGGCGGACCAGATCCGTGGTCGCCTGGGCCTGAGGCGCCGAGTTCGGGTAGGCGTCCATCACCGCGACCTTGCCCGAAGGCGACACCCGCGGAGCGGTTACGGCGACGACATCGGGCGTGCGCTGGACGGCCGCCCGCACGGCCGGAAGCTGCGAATCCTGGTCTGAGCTGCTGAGCTGCGTCGCGATCAGCAGCGGCCCGTTGAAGCCTGGTCCGAACCCGTCTGCGAGCAGGTTGAACGCACGGTGGGTGCTGGTGTTGGAGGGATCGTTGCCGGCGTCGCTGGTGTCGAGGCGCATCGCGAAGAACGGCACGAGGAACAACACCATCACCAGCAGCGAGGCTGCCGCCAGTGGCCAGGGGCGCGACTGCACGGTCCTGCTCCAGCGCCGCCACGTGGAGGTTCGTGGCGGCTCACCTCTGGCCTCGCGGCGCCGTGCCGCCCGGCTGGGTCGCACGACCTTGTGACCGAACGCCGACAGCAGCGCCGGCAGCACCGTCAGCGACGCGGCGAGCACGAGCAGCACGGCCAGGACCGAGGCGATCGAGAGGCCGTACATGAAGCTGACGCCGGTGGCGAACATGCCCAGCAGCGCGATGATCACGGTCGCGCCGGCAAGCAGGATCGCGCGGCCCGACGTGTCCATCGCCCCCACGATCGCTGCCGAGACGTCGCCCGTCTGCCTGTAGTTCTCCCGGAAGCGGGTGACGATGAACAGGGCATAGTCGATCCCCACGCCGAGCCCGATCATCACCGCGAGCTCGGGCGCGATGTTGGACATGCTCGTGACGTGGGTGGCCAGGCCGACCAGCGCGATGCCGGTGATCAGACCGAGGCCGGCGGTGATCATCGGCATCCCGGCGGCGATCAGCGATCCGAACGTGAGCAGCAGGATCACGAGCGCGGCCACCACGCCCACCGCCGTTGCGGGGCCGATGCTGAATCCCTCGGCCTGCTCGATCACCTGTCCACCGGCGGCGATCTCGAGCCCCGGCACGTTCACGTTGTCGATCGCGTCGAGCACCGGCTTGCCGGTGTCGTTGGGCAGCAGGTTGGCGCGCTTGTCGTAGTTGACGGTGGCGAACGCGGTGCGCCCGTCCTTTGAGATCTGAACCGCGCCGCCGGACTGATATGGGCTGATCACGCTGACGACGTGCGGCATCTTCGCCACCTTCGCCAGGAGCGGCTCGATCTCCCCACGCACGTTCGCCGCGGTCGCCGGGCCCTTCGAGTTGTGCCAGACGATCGTGTCGACGTCACCGCTCTGAGCCGGGAACTCGCTTTTGAGCAGATCCACGACGTGCTGTGACTCGGTCCCGTGCAGACTGAAGTCGGTGGCGTAGTGGCGTCCGACGGCGCCCGCGATCACCGTCGTCAGCACGGCTACGAGGATCCAGCCCACCACGACCCAGCGGCGATGGCCGATGCACCAGCGAGTCAGCCCAATCATCGTGGCGCCCAAAGTAGCAATCGTCGACCGCCGGCGCCGCTGCAGCGTGTCCGATGTCACAGATCGGGCGAGCTCGTGCACGCGGGCGGCACCCCGGCCAGCGACCTGAACTGCAGCGGAGTTCGACCGGTTAAGCGCGCCCGCTACCGGGTGTTCTTCTTGACCGCGCTGCGGGCCCGCCCGACGGAGTTCTTGGCCTTTCCCTTGAGTTCCTCACCGGCGCCGCGAGTCTCCGTGCCGGGACGGCCGGTCTCTTTTCCGGCCTGGCGTTTGAGGCGACCCTTAGTCTCCTGGACCTTGCCTTTGACTCGCTGTGTGCGATCGCCCATCGCTCCTCCCGCCGTGTGATCTCTCGGACGCGAACTCCTACGCGAACGCGCAGCTACCCGCGGGAAGCCTGATCGACGCTCAAAGGGCCGCGCGTCTCGGCTCTCAGGTCTCGGTCACGCGCGGCGCGTAGCGGTGGTGCAGCATGAGCGCGTTGCCGTCCGGGTCGGCGAAGAAGGCCATATGGCACACGCCGGTGTCGAGGATGTCGCCTTGAAACTGCACGCCGCGTTCCTCCAGCGCCGATCGTGCGGCATCCACGTCGTCGACGTGCAAGGCCAGAGCGATCTGGTGGACGTGGTGACCGATGCCCATCCTCTCGCCGTCGACGATGCTCAGCGTCACGTTGCCGGTCTCGAACTCGGCGTAGCTGCGCTCGGGGACATAGACCGAGCGACGGAGGCCAAGCGTGCCTCCGTAGAAGTCGATCGCCCTGTCGAGGTCTTGCGTGGAGAACGGCACGAAATCGACGCCGGTCACAGGCTGCGCGGTTGTAGCCATCATCGCTCCTTGGTGTTTGCGGGTGCCATCGTCGCTCTTCGGTCGTCGCCGGCACGGGTCGGTCTGCTCATTACCAGGGCTACGAGCTTATTGTCATCCGGCGCACATTTCGGGAGCGGATTGGTGCGGCCACATGTCGGCTAGCGATGTCGTGATACGATAGTAATTCCTGACGAAGCGAAGAGAGGTCTCTGATGAAGACAGCGATCCTTGACCCCACCGTGATGAAGACAGCGATGTTGGACCCCATCGCCGGGGGGATCCGACGGCCGGAGTGACGGCTCGATCGATCCGTGAGCACCCTCGGACACGACAGCGGATCGCCGACCCCACCGATCCGTGTTACGGGTCGCTCTCACCCGATATCCGCGACGGCGTGACCGCCTTCCGGGTGTCCCAACCGGCCTGATACCGAGACAGGTCACGTCATGGGCCACCGGCTAGGCGAGATTCCTAGTTCATTTCGCATCCGCGCGTAGTAGGTTTCTCGAACGTCGCGGGATGTCGCAGAACGATATGCACCTCACTCAGGCGGATTTCGAGCATCTGCTCCAGTTGCGGACGGGCCTGCGGCGATTCTTGCGATGGAGCGAGCAACAGGCTCAAGCGACGGGGCTCACCCCGGCGCAGCATCAGCTGCTGCTCGCGATCAGGGGGCACCCCGACCCGGCGGGGCCGACGATCGGCGAGATCGCCAACTACCTCGTGCTGCGACACCACAGCGCCGTGGGCTTGATCGACCGCGCCGCGTCCGCGGGGCTGGTCAAGCGCAATCCCGACCCCACCAACAACAGTGTCGTGCGCATGACGCTCACCCCGGCCGGGACCGACAAGCTCGACGCGCTCGCCGAGACCCATCTCCAGGAGCTGGCCCATCTCGCTCCGACGATGCGCACGCTCTGGCAAGCGCTCGGGCAGGTCGACGGCGAAGCGCCCCACCCAGCCGCACCTCAAGAGCCACACCGACCGCGGGTCGGCAGAACTCGCGAAACGCCAACCGCGGCTCGGTAGAGGTCCCGCGAACGCCAACGCGGGTCGGTAGAACTCCCGGCACGGGTGGCCGCCAGCCCCTGGGGCTTTCCGACCCTGGCAACGGCCCGATGCACATGACCCGAGACCTGTCAAGCGACGTGTTCGCGTTCCGAACAGACGGCCGTTGTCAAGCGGATACCTCCCGTCCATCTTCACCCCACCTGATGTGAAAGGCGCCGTCCCGATCGACCCGGTGGTAGGTGTGCGCCCCGAACAGGTCACGCAGGCCCTGGATCAGGCTGGCGGGGCCGTGTTCGCGCCGGTACCCGTCGTAGTAGGCCAGCGAGGATGAGAACGCGGGCGTGGGGATGCCGAGCTCGGCGGCCCGGGCCACCACCCGCCGCCACGGATCCTGGGCCTCCTCGAGGGCGCCGGCGAAGAAGTCGGCGAGCATCAGGTTCGCGAGCTTGCGCTCCGAGTCGTATGCCTCGCGGATGCGATCCAGGAAGCGGGCCCGAATGATGCATCCACCCCGCCAGATCGTTGCCATCGACCCGAGGTCGATGTCCCAGCCCTCCGCTTCGGAGGCGGCCGCCATCTGCGCGAAGCCCTGGGCGTAGGAGACGATCTTCGAGGCGTACAGCGCGTGCTCGAGGTCCTCGGCGAGTCGATCGCCGTCGGTAACGAAGGGGGGAGGCCCGGCGAGCAGCCGGGCGGCCGCCTCGCGCTCGGTCTTCAGCGCGCTCAGCGTCCGCGCGAACACGGCCTCGGTGATGCCGGTCAACGGAACGCCGAGCTCGAGGGCGTTCTGTGCGGTCCACCGTCCCGTCCCCTTCTGCTCGGCGGCATCGAGGATCACGTCGACCAGGGGCCGGCCGGTGGCGTCGTCGGTCTTGGCGAGCACGCGCGCCGAGATCTCGATCAAGAACGACTCGAGCTCGGACTCGTTCCAGGCCCGAAAACGCTCGGCGATCTCGGGTACCTCGAGGCCGGCGCCGTGGCGCAGCAGGTCGTAGCTCTCGGCGATCAGCTGCATGTCGGCGTACTCGATGCCGTTGTGGACCATCTTCACGTAATGGCCGGCGCCGTCGGGACCGACATAGGTGCAACAGGGAGTCCCGTCGACCTTGGCGGCGATCGCCTCGAGGATCGACTTGACCGACTCGTCGTAGGGCTCGCGATCGCCGCCGGGCATGATGCTCGGGCCGTTCAGCGCGCCCTCCTCGCCGCCGGACACTCCCACTCCGAGGAAATGGATGTCGTGCCGGGCCAGCGCACCGTGCCGGCGCTGGGTGTCGCGGAAGTTCGCGTTGCCGCCGTCGATCAGCACGTCGCCGGCGTCTAGGTGCGGCACGATCTCGTCGATCACGGCGTCCGTCGCCCTGCCCGCCTGCACCATGCTCATCAGCACGCGGGGGCGGGCCAGCGCGCCAACCCAGTCGGCGACCGATTCGTGGCCGGTGAGCGGCCCCTCCGAGCCGTGCTCATCGATAAACGTCTGCGTGCGGCTGGTCGTGCGGTTGTGCACCGCTACCGGGATGTCGTGACGGGCGACGTTGCGCGCCAGGTTCGCGCCCATCGTCGCCAGCCCGGT
Organism: uncultured Solirubrobacterales bacterium; assembly: GCA_963723675.1. Classification (GTDB taxonomy): domain Bacteria; phylum Actinomycetota; class Thermoleophilia; order Solirubrobacterales; family Solirubrobacteraceae; genus Palsa-465. Next base: position 169,853 of record CAVRRW010000012.1, read on the forward strand.
GAGGCCGAAATGCGGGTCGGAGGTCATGCACGCAATCTAGTGCCCCGGGCCGGAACCATTAAGCTGCGACGCGCCCGGCGTAGGCAGCAGCCAGTCCGTAGCCGCGCTTCGATCGACAATCAGAAGGGGTGCTGGTCATGCAGATGGGAATGGTGGGACTCGGGAGGATGGGCGCGAACATGGTCCGGCGGCTGATGCGCGACGGGCACGAGTGCGTGGTCTTCGATGTGCGGCCCGCGTCCGTCGCGGACCTGGAGCGAGAGGGCGCGGTGGGAGCGGACTCGCTTCAGGCGTTCGTCGAGAGGTTGACGCCGCCGCGAGCCGTGTGGGTGATGGTCCCCGCCGCGTTTACGGACGAGACTCTCAACCAGGTTGCCGATCTCCTCCAGCAGGGCGACGTGATGATCGACGGGGGCAACAGTTATTACCGCGATGACATCGATCGCGCCGAGCGGTTCGAGCGCCGCGGCATCCACTATGTGGACGTCGGAACCAGCGGCGGCGTCTACGGCCTGGAGCGCGGCTATTGCCTGATGATCGGGGGGACGGACGAGGCCGTGAAGTTGCTGGACCCGATCTTCCGGACGCTCGCGCCCGGGCTCGGTGCGGCGGAGCGGACGCCGGGACGTGAAGGTGATCCCGACACTGCCGAGCTCGGTTACCTGCACTGCGGTCCGGCCGGCGCGGGGCACTTCGTCAAGATGGTCCACAACGGCATCGAATACGGGCTGATGGCCGCCTACTCGGAGGGATTGAACATCCTGCGCCACGCCAACATCGGCAAGACCACGCAGGAGTCAGACGCGGAGACCGCACCGGTCCGCGACGTGCAGCGCTTCTACTCCTACGATTTCGAGGTCCCCGCGATCGCCGAGGTGTGGCGTCGGGGCAGCGTGATCGCATCCTGGCTGCTCGACCTCACCGCGATCGCGCTCGTCGAGTCCCCTGAGCTGACGGAATTCAGCGGACGCGTCTCCGATTCCGGCGAGGGGCGCTGGACGGTGGCCGCGGCAATCGACGAGAGCGTTCCCGCCAACGTGCTGAGCGAGGCTCTGTTCAGCCGCTTCAGCTCGCGCGGTGAAGCAGAGTACGGCGACAAGCTGCTTTCCGCGATGCGCAAGCAGTTCGGCGGCCACGCGGAGAAGCCCTCAGCCGGAGTGTGATCCAACCCGGCGGGCGCAATCATGACCGACGGCTCTGTCGAGACGGTGACCGTCATGTTCACCGACCTGGTCGGTTCGACAGAGCTTGCGTCCGGGGTCGGTCCCGACCGCGCCGAGGAGCTTCGCGTCGAGCACTTCGGCCTGCTGCGCGAGGCGGTTGCGGCCGCCAACGGCCGCGAGGTGAAGAACATCGGCGACGGACTGATGGTTGTGTTCGCAAGCGCGGCCGGCGCGATTGGCTGTGCCGCTCGGATCCAACGCAGCGTGGAGTCTCGAAATCGCGGCGCCGATCAGCCGTTCGGCATCCGAGTTGGGATCTCGATGGGCGATGCGAGCCTCCGTGACGGCGATTATTTCGGTGCTCCCGTGGTCGAGGCCGCCCGCTTGTGCGCGGCGGCAAACGGCGGTCAGGTTCTGCTGACCGAGGTGACGCGGATCATGGTCGGACGTCGCGGGGACTATCGCTTTGAGCCGATCGGGGACCTCGAGCTCAAGGGGCTGCCAGGGCCGGTGGCGACGTGCGAGCTGGTCTGGAAGACGGCGCCGTCGATGCCGACGGCGCTACCGAACGACGACACCATCGCTCGCGATCGCGCGCGGCCACGAGCGCAGACAGGTTCCGGGACGGACCGGGCGGCGTTTCTCGCCGCTGCCGACAGCGGCTTGGCGATGGAGGACCCGCCCAGGCTCGAACGCGCGATCGGCGCGTCCATGTCAAGCGAGCGCTTCGTGGGACGCGAGGGCGAGCTGGCCGCGCTCGAGCGCGAGTCGGGCACGGTGGTCATCGCCGGCGACGCCGGGGTCGGGAAGAGTCGCCTGGTCACCGAGCTCGAGCGTCGCGCTCGCGGCGACGGGAAGCTCGTGCTGATCGGAGAGTGCCTCGAGCTGACCGACGGGGAGCTGGCGTACGCGCCGATCGTCGCCGCGCTCCGTCCGGTCCTCCGCGGGGGAGCTGCGCGCGACCGCCTCGGCGCAGCCGAGCGCGCCGAGCTGGCGCGATTGTGGCCCGAGCTCGGCCCCGCCGAGGGCGGATCGCCCGACGCCGGCGGCTCCAGTCAGGCGCGGGTGTTCGCGCTCCTGCTCGAGCTGCTGATGGGGCTGGCAAGCGAGCAGCCAGTTGTCTTCGTCGTCGAGGATCTGCACTGGGCGGACCGCTCGACCCGTGACTTTCTCGCGTTCCTGGTGCGCTCCGCTCGAGGCGGCCGGCTGTTGCTGATCGTGACCCTGCGCGGCGAGGAGTTGGATCGCGAGCATCCCGCCCGGGCATTTGTCGCCGAGCTCACGCGACTGCGTGGGGTGCAGCGGTTTGAGCTGGCGCCGTTCACGCGTGCCGAGCTGGCGCTGCAGGTCGAAGGCATCCTCGGCGAGCGGCCTCCCGGCGCGCTGGTGGATCAGCTGTTCCAGCGCACCGACGGCAACGCCTTTTACACCGAGGAGCTGCTCGCGGCGGGCGGTGAACCGGGACTGCCGGCGTCGCTTCGCGATGTGCTGTTGGTCCGGATCGAGCGGCTCTCGCCTTCCTGCCGCCGGCTGCTGGCGCTCGCGGCGACCGCCGAGCGCGTGGTCGACGAGCGGCTCCTCGCCGCGGTTGAGGAGGTGCCGGATGCGATGTTCGCGCCCGCCCTGCGGGAGGCGCTGGCCCAGCAGGTCCTGATCCCCCGGGGCGACGGCGCCTACGCGTTCAGACACGCTCTCGTGCGGGAGGCGGTGTATCGCGATCTGCTGGCCGGCGAGCGAGCGAGGCTGCACCGCGCGCTGGCGCGGACGCTGGTCCGGCGTCCCGAGCTTGCCGCGACGGCAATCGGGGCTGCCGGGGAGCTCGCTCACCACTGGTACGCGGCGGGAGAGCTCACCCACGCCTTCGAGGCGTCGGTGCAGGCCGGGGCCGAGGCGGAGCGTGCGTTCGCGTTCGCCGAGGCTCAGCGTCACACCGAGCGCGCGCTGGCGCTCTGGGACGTGGTGCCCGACCCGGCCGGCGTCTCGGGGCTGGACCTCCCCGCGTTGTTGGAGCGAGCGGCGAGCACCGCAGTGCGTGCCGACCAACCCGGCAGGGCCGTGACGTTGGCACGTCAGGCGATCGCCGCGATCGATCCGGCTCGCGATCCCCTGCGGCTCGCGCGGATCCACATGCTCTCGGGCCGCGCGATGTGGCTCAACGCCGACCACGCCGCCGCGCTCGCTGCCTATCGAGAGGCCGTGCGCCTTGTTCCCCCCGAACCTCCCAGCTCCGAGCGCGCCCTCGTCCTGGCCGGCGAAGCCCAGGCGTTGATGCTCAGCGGACGCACCGTGGAGGCATACGTCCGCTGCGAGGAGGCGCTCCAACTCGCCCGCGCGTTGGGCGATCGACTGGTGCAAGCACACGTTCACAACACGCTGGCGGGCCTGGGATGGTCGTTCGGCGACCCCATCGAGCACGCCGCGACAGCGCGCCGGATCGCATTTGAGCTGGGAGCGATCGAGGAGATCGGCCGCTCTTACGCCAACGGCAGCGAGGCTCTCGACTACGTCGGGCGAACCGACGACGCCATCGCCCTCGCGCAAGAGGGAATCGCCGCCGCTCCCCGCTGGGGGCTGCACGACTTCGTCCTGTATCTGAGCGCCAGCATCGCGGGCTGGCAGCTGCGCCTTGGTCGCCACGACGAGGCTCGGCGGCTGTGCGAGGAAACGATGCCGCGGGGTCACACGGCGGCCGCCCCGCGGCATCGCACGCTTGGCGGGTTGGCGTTCGCCGGCGGCGAGTTCGCAACCGCGGAGGCCGAGCTGCGACGCGCCGAGGAGCTCGCCCGGGGCCTGGGCGGCGCGGAATGGTGGCCGGCCATCCAGGCCGACATCGCGATGCTTGCGCTATGGCGAGGGCGACTCGATGACGCCGCCAAAGCGGCCCGTGAGGCACTCGATGCGGTCGACGATCCACAGTACGGGCCCTGGTTGCCCGACTTCGCCGACGTGTACCCGACCGCGGCGCGGGTCGAGGCCGATCGCGCCGACCGCGCCCGCGCCGATGGTGCCAGCGCCGCCGACGCCGAGGCGGCCGCTGCCGATGCGCTCGCCCGGCTGGATTCGATGCTCGCGGGCATCCCTGAAGGTCACCTGCCTCCGCGCCCGGTCGCGTGTCGCTCGCTCGTCGCAGCCGAGGTGATCCGCGCCGGCGGACGGTCGGACCCCACGGCGTGGGCGCTGGTCGTCGACGAGTTCCGCGCGCTGAGCGAGCCGTACACGATCGCCTATGCCGAGTTTCGCCAGGCGCAGGCCATGCTCGCGCTCGGAGGCGGCGGGGACGCCGCCGCCGAGGCGGCGCCGCTGCTACACGACGCGCACGCGATCGCCGTCGGACTCGCGGAGCGGCCGCTGCGCGCCGAGATCGAAGCGCTGGCCGGGCGTGTCGGCATCACGCTGGCGGCCCCATGACCACCGCCACATCTGGCCTATGGTGAGGACGCGGACCGGATCACCCTGAAGGATCGGAGGCGAGACTTGCTCACTATGGCGGTGGACTGGGCCGAGGTCACCGCGATCGCGACCTCCCTGTTGGCCGTGGGCCTGCTCGGGGGGTTTGGGGCCGCGGTGTTTGCTGCGCAGCAGGTACGCGAGGCTCGCAGAAGCCGCGAGGCGCAGATGGCGGCGGAGTTCTTTCGCCGATGGAATGAGGACGCGCTTGTGGAGACGCGGCGGATGGTCGCGCGGTTCAGCTCACCCGAGGAGCTCCGCGAGGCGTTCTCCGCCTACGTCGCCGCCGATGCCCCCGAGGCCTACGTGCTCTATCGGGAGCTGGACTACTTCGAGCAGTTGGCGGCGCTGGAGAGCCAGGGGGCCTTCGATCTGGAGCTGATCAAGCTGATGCTGGGGCGTACGCTGGTGGAGCGTTGGGAGATGTGGAAGCCGGCGCTCGACGAGCTGCATGGGCCGGGCGTGTACCCGATGTTCGAGCGGCTGGTCGAGAAGCTCAGGGGCGTACCGGACCGTCCGGCTGCGCTCGCCGACGCCCGATCGGCGTAGATTGCGATAGCGGGCCGAGTGTGGCACCTTGGGCGTATGGCCACCCGTGTTCGCGACGTACTGATGGGGGAGCTCGGCGAGCTTCGCTACGAGCCGATCGACAAGCGGATTCGAGCCACGCTCGCCGGCCAGACAGTGATCGACAGCAGCCGCGCGATGCTCGTCTGGGAGCCCAAGCGGGTTGTTCCGAGCTATGGCATTCCGGTGGAGGACGTTGAGGCCGAACTTGTCGCCGAGGGCATGGCCGAGGGTGGACCGAGGGTTGACCCCGATTCGATCGTCGCTCCGCGGTTGGGAGATCGCCCGATCTACGACCCGAGCGTCCCGTTCTCTGTCCACACCACCAAGGGCGAGCCACTGGACATCCGCGCCGGCAGCGGCGAGCGCGCGGGGGCTGCGTTTCGCCCAGCCGACGCGGCGCTCAGCGGTTACGTGTTCGTCGACTTCGGCGCGTTCGACGCGTGGTATGAGGAGGACGAGCCGAACGTGGCCCACCCGCGGGACCCGTTTCACCGGATCGACATCGTGCACAGCTCACGCCACGTTCGCGTCGTCCGCGACGGGCAGGTCCTGGCGGAGTCGGCGTCCCCGTACCTGCTGTTCGAGCCGCCGCTCCCGGTCCGCTACTACCTGCCGCCCGGCGACGTCTCGCTCGACCTCCTGCGCCCCAGCCCGACCCGGACCTTCTGCGCCTACAAGGGACAAGCGTCGTACTGGTCGCTGCAGGACGAGGCGGACATCGCTTGGACCTACCCCGACCCGCTCCGTGAAGCCGCCGAGGTGACCGACCGGATCGCGTTTTTCAACGAGTGTGTCAGCCTCGTGGTCGACGGGCGCGAACTCGACCGCCCGATCACCCCGTGGTCGCGGCGTTAGCGCCCGTCCCTGGCTCCAACCGCCCGTCCCTGGCTCCAACCGCCCGTCCCTGGCTCCAACCGCCCGTCCCTGGCTCCAACCGCCCGTACAGAACCTGCTCGGCGACCGCGTATCCGTGCGCTTCATAGAAATCCTGCGCACGCCGGTTACCGCTCATGACCGGGATCCTGACGCCGGTACAGCTTCAAGCGCCGCTCCCATGACGCCCCATCTTCCTGCACCAGCGCCTGGTATGGCGATACATCGCGGTGGTGGCGGCGCAGTTCCTTCCAGACGACCGTCCGCCGCCGGGCCGGTGGCGGCGAACCTCTTCAGACCAGCGCGTGCTCGGGGTCGGCATTTGCGACGATCGCTCTGAGCGCCGCGACGTGCCTCTGGAACGCCTCTCTGCCGACGGCGGTGAGTCGCGCCCGGACGCGCCGGCGATGCTCGCGCAGGGGCCGCTCGATCTCGACGTATCCGGCCTCCTCGAGGGTCGCGAGTTGTTTGGACAAGGCCGAGTCCGAGAGATCGATCTCGTCGCGCAGGAACGCGAACTCCACCCAGTCGGCGCCCGCGAGCAGCGACACGATCGACAGGCGCGTGCTCGGGTGGATCAGCTCATCGAATCGTGCGACGGTCATCGCGACGCGGTCCCGGCGGCCCTGCGCCGGACGGACGCCAGCAGCTGCGGTCCGCCGAGCACGATGATCACCGCGACGAAGATGCTCGCGATCGTGACCGGGTGGCCGGCGCCGTCGGCAGACGCCGCGAGCGAGGCGGCGATCGTCACCAGGGCGAGCGCGGCCACGCCGCCGATTACCAGTCGCGCCGTCTGCCGACCCGCCAGCTCGGCGCTGACGCTCAGCGCGTGCGTGCGGTGACGGCCGCTTGCCAGCCGCGGCGCCACGCTTGCATGCACGGCGCCGAAGACCAGAGTCGCCGCTGCGGTGATCCAGGGATGCTTGAGGTCGGTGATGAACCCGAGCGCGATCCATCCGACGGCGAGGCCCCACCAATACCAGCGAGGCAGGTCGATCTCGGCGACCACCCGAAGGCGGCCGCGATCGACCGCGGCTAGGGCCGCGCGCGCTTCCTGAGGTGTGATTCGTTGTTCCATGTTCTCTCGTTTCCTAGTGGGAAAGTCAAGATAGCCTTTCCTACCGGGAAAGTCAAGCGATCGCACTCAGACGCTCGCGCGGGGCTCGGGCCGGCCGGCGACCGTCAGCACCCTCGCGACGACCAGACAAAGGCCGGTCGCGGGTCCGGTCACCATGCTCGGCCGCACCGACGTGGCCAGTCCTCGATGATCGCGACGATCAGAGGATGTGTAGCGCCCGTAGCCTAGATCGGGTGATGAATCTCACCAATGGCTTGTCAATCCTGCAGCCATGACAACGTCGACGAGAGGCCCGCGGGCCACGGGCGCACCTGCCGGCAAGCGGACCACGCCGTACCTGACGGTCCAAGAGCGGATCGCTCGGGGCAAGGCGGCCCGGGCGGAGGTGCCGCGCGCAAGCCACGCGGTGTTTGATCCGCCGGCGACGCGGCCCCATCCGATCGACCTGCTCGAGCACCAGGCGAGCCAGCGAGTTCCGGAACTGGTTCCGATCCGCTACGGCCGGATGCTGGTCTCGCCGTTCACGTTCTACCGCGGCGCGGCGCTGATCATGGCCAATGATCTCGCGACCACGCCGCGCTCGGGGTTCACGGTGCAGTGCTGCGGCGACGCCCACCTGTCGAACTTCGGCGCGTTCGCGTCGCCCGAGCGGCGGCTGGTGTTCGACATCAACGACTTCGACGAGACGCTGCCGGGACCGTGGGAATGGGACCTCAAGCGGCTCGCCGTGAGCATGCTGGTAGCGGCTCGCGACAACGGATTCAAGCCCAAGTCCCAGGAGCGGGCCGTGCTCGACACCGTCAAGGCGTACCGCACCGCGATGGCCGACTTCGCCGGGATGGGGAATCTCGACGTCTGGTATGCCCACCTTGAACTCGAGCGCCTGCTCCAGGAGCGCGCGGCGAACTTCGAGCGAAAGCGGGTCAAGCGAACGGAGGCGATGCTTGCCAAGGCCCGCACGCGCGACAGCATGACGGCGTTCTCGAAGCTGACCCATTCGGTCAACGGGGAGGCTCGGATCGTCGATGACCCACCGCTGATCGTTCCGGTCGAGCAGTTCGCGCCGCTGCCGAGAGATCAGATCTTCGACGCGTTACGCGCGCTGCTCCGGCGTTATCGCGCCTCGCTCCAGTTCAATCGGCGGATCCTGCTCGAGCAGTTTCAGATAACCGACTTCGCCCGTAAGGTCGTCGGCGTCGGCAGTGTCGGCACCCGCGCATTCATCGCACTGCTGACCGGGCGCGACGGCCGGGACCCGCTGTTTCTGCAAGCCAAGGAAGCCGACGCATCGGTACTCGAGGAGCTCGTCGGGCGCAGCCGGTTTCGCTCCCACGGCGAGCGGGTGGTCACCGGGCAGCGGCTGATGCAGGCCACGACCGACATCTTCCTTGGCTGGGTGCACGTCAAGGCCGCGTTCGACACCGGAGAGCCCCGCGATTTCTATGTGCGCCAGCTCAAGGACTGGAAGGGCTCCGCCGAGATCGAGACGATGGACACCACGGGGCTGGCGGTCTACGGCCGGCTCTGCGGCTGGACGTTGGCACGCGCCCACGCCCGCAGCGGCGATCGCATCGCGATCGCCGCCTACCTCGGCAGCGGCAACGGCTTTGACCGTGCGATCGTGGAGTTCTCAAAGGCCTACGCCGAGCAGAACGATCGCGACTACCAGGCGCTCGCCGCGGCCGCCGCCAGCGGGAGACTCGCGGTGCAAACCGGCCTCTGATGGTGGGCCGCGCATGACCTGCGAGGCTCCCAATGATGACCGTGGTGGCTACGGGCCGGCGGGGGGCGGGCCGACACGCGGACGCTTTTGCCCCCACTGGGCCCGCAGGACGCGTAGCGCGTTGCCGCTGCAGATCTTCTCGGCGTCGAGGTCGCCATAGCGGGCCCCAAGACGCCTCTGCAGCTCGGTCATCCGGCTCATGTCGGCCAGACCCAGGAGTGCCGGCTTGATGTATCCATCGAGATCCGAGCCGATCGCGATGTTGTCTTAGCCGTTTGTCAGGGCGTGGAGCTTGTCGATGTGCCGGCAGAGCGCGTCGACCGAACCGTCGAGCGACTTACCGATCCCCGAAAGCCCGCTTGTCATGTAGTGCTCGCAGAGATGCAACCGAGCACGCCTCCGCGCTCGGCGACGGACGTGATCGTGGCGTCGTCGAAGGAGTACGCCTGCGTGGAGCCGGGCCGGACGCTGGAGTGGCGCGGGCCCCGCGAATCGCCGCGCAGCGCCGCGCCACATCTTGAGTGCGACTGGAAGCGGAGGGAGTGCCTCAGGCCGCGACCGCCTCGAACTCCTCGCCGCCCATGATCAGCTCGGGCTGATCGCGCTCGATCTCGTGCTCTCGCACAAGCCACAGGGCGAGCACCGCGCCGGCGAACGCCAGCATTGCGCCGATCACGAGGATTGTGTTCAGACCGCTCAAAAAGCCCTGGCGGGCTGCGTTCACCACCACCGCCTGTGCCCCGTGCGGGACCGCCGCGAGCGCCGACCCGAGGTGGCCTCCCGAGGCCGCCTCGATCAGCTGCCGGGGGTGGTGGCCGGTCGCGGCCGGCGTGCCGGCCGCCAGCGTGGAGATCTTCGCGGCGCCTCGGGACAGGAAGATCGCTCCCCAGGCGGCGACGCCGACGGCGATCCCGACCTGGCGGAACGTGTCGTTGATCCCGGCCGCCATGCCGCTGCGTTCCTTGGACACGACGCTCACCGCGACGTCGGCGATCACCGGGTTGAGCAGACCAACCCCGACGCCGGCCACGATGAAGCCCGGGAGCAGCGCCGTCCAGCTCGAGTTCTCGCTGAGCCCTGCCATCAGCAAGAGTCCGCCAGCGACGCCGGCGAGCCCGATCGCCATCACATACCGCGCGTGCATCCGTCCGAGCAGCGCGACGGCCAGCGGTGCGACGACGAACGGCGCCAACGTGATCGGCAGGTAGCGAAGTCCCGCCTGGAGCGGCGAGTAGCCGAGGTAGTTCTGCAGGTAGAGCGTCAGGTACAAGAACAGCGCGAACAGCGAGGCCGAGACCGCGAACGCCGCCACCTGGACCCCGGTGAAGGCGCGCCGCCGGAACAGCTCGAGCGGAAGCATCGGCTCCGCCACGCGCTGCTCGATCGCCACGAACGCCGCGAGCATCACCGCGGCGCCGGCGAACAGACCGAGGATCAGCGTGCTTCCCCAACCCTCGGCGTTGCCGCGCAGCAGCGCCAGCACGAGCAACAGCAACGATGTGCTGAGGCTCACGAGCCCGAGCAAGTCCACTCGGGTTGCATTCGGATCACGCGACTCGCGCAGCTTCGCAAACGTCATCGGGACTGCCGCGATCCCGATCGGCACGTTGACGAAGAACACCCAGCGCCAGCCCAGGCCGCTCGTGATCGCGCCGCCGACGAGCGGTCCGACGGCCACCGACACGCCGATCGTGGCGCCGTAGACACCCATCGCCGTGGCGCGCGCCCGTCCAGGCGCGAACTCCTGTGCCACGAGCGCGAGCGAGACCGCGAACATCGCGGCGGCGCCGATCCCCTGTACCGCTCGCGAGATGTTCAGAAACGCGGCATCCGGAGCGAGTCCGGCCGCGAGCGAGGCCGCGGCAAAGACTCCAAGTCCGGCCGCGAACACGGCGCGACGCCCGAGCCGGTCGGCCAGTGAACCCGCGGTCAGCACGACCGCGGCGAGCGACAGCGTGTAGGCGTCGATCACCCACTGCACGTCGGTGAAGCTCGCCGAGAGATCCCTCTGGATCGACGGGAGCGCCGTGTTGACGACGGTGATGTCCAAGAGCAGCATGAACGTCCCCAAGCTCACCACGATCAACGTCCACCATTTTCTAGCCATTAGGTGCCTCCGATTCCGGTGCTAGACTTGTCAGGAAACCTTGTAAGGGAACCAGACCGTCTTGCAACCTTATCAGGAGACCTGACCATATGTCAACGGACATCGATCACACACGACGGCTCCCGTTCATTCGCCTCCTGGGCGAGGCGTTCGATGACTTTTCCGACGAGCTCACGAGGCGCGTCCAGGCGGAGGGCTACACCGATCTGCGCCCCGGCCACGGTTGCCTGTTCGGCAACATCGATCCCGACGGCTCGCGCCTCACGGAGCTGGCAGAGCGCGCGCGAATGACCAAGCAGTCGGTGGGAGAGGTCACCAGCGATCTCGAAGCCCGCGGCTACGTCGAGCGCGTGCCGGATCCCAACGACGGCCGCGCGAAGATCATTCGCCTGACCGCCCGGGGGCTGGAAGCCCAGGCGGTCGGCCGCGCGCTGATCGACGATATCGAGCGAGACTGGGCGGACCGTTTCGGCGCAGAGCACTTGGCCGCGTTGCGCGAGGCGCTCGAGGCGATCACCGCCGAGCGCCTGGGCGCCGTGCCGGCCTGATCGTCACGGGCGTCTGGCCGCACCGGTGGTGCGGCCGCGCCCGCTGCGACCGGCAATGCTCGGGGAACCCACCCGCTCCGGGCCCGGAAACGTCCCAATCGAGGCCTCCGAGCGCGACCGCGGGATGTTTCCGTTCTGGGAGGACGGCAACGTCCCGGGCGACGCCGGCAAGAGCTCGTGGGGGACGTTTCCGCTCGACCGAGCCGCCCTCTCGGTTTAGCGCCGAGCCAGCCGGCGGCTGCGGCGCGGCGCGGGGTGGGCTTCAGCGCGCCCCGGCGCGGCGTGGGCTTCGGCGTGCCCCGGCGCGGGGTGGGCTTCGGTGCGCCCCGGCGCGGGGTGGGCCTCAGCGCGCCCAGGGGCCGACGCCGCCGACACGGTCGACGGTGATGTGGGTGATGAAGCCCGCAGGCGGGTCGTCCATCGGCGGGAATTTCACGTCCGGACCGAGGTAGGTGCGAGCGAGCCGTTGAAGGAGCTGTGCGGCCCCGCCCTCGGTGATCCGGGCACGTCCGTGGACGACGACGTACTCGGCCAGCCCCATCTCGTTGCGGGTGCCGCCCTCGACGGAGAGCGCCACTCTGGGATCCCGTCGCATGTTGCAGATCTTGCGGCACCAAACGCCAGGGCTTCGGCGCATGGCATCCCTTATGGTTCACCGCCACCAAATCGCCCCTCCGGCAGGCGGCGAATCGAGACGAAGGCACGACACATGGCTGCGATGAAATGGTGGGGCTGGGGCGAGGAGGGGGTCGAGTTCACCCACGAGGACAAGCCGGATCTGGCTCCGTTCATCGCCGAGGTGCTGGGCCTGCAGGTCGGAGCACCCACCGATGCGCCGGTCCGGTTCGAGGATCTGCGGATACCGGAACCGTCGCTGCCCGATGGTCTGCGCGCAGCGTTCGAGCGCGCCGTCGGCGGGGAGTTCGTATCGATCGACCCGCTGGACCGCGTGGAGCATGCGCGCGGCAAGTCGCTGCGCGATCTGATCCGCCAGCGCCGCGGCGACATCCCCCGGGTCCCCGATCTCGTGGTGCGTCCCGCCAGCGAGGACGAGGTGACCGCCGTGGTGCGCGCCGCGCTGATCTCCGATGCCGTGGTCATCCCGTTCGGCGGCGGCTCGTCGATCTCGGGCTCGCTCGAGGCGGCGCCCGACGAATCTCGCCCCGTCGTGTCGGTCGATCTCGCGCGCATGGACAAGGTGCTCGCGATCGACAGCGATTCGCGGCTGGCCCGCGTGCAGGCCGGCGTGTTCGGTCCGCACCTGGAAGAGCAACTGCGCGCGCGGGGCTACACGTTCGGCCACTTCCCGGACTCGTTCACGCACTCCACGCTGGGCGGCTGGATCGCTACGCGCTCCTCCGGCATGCAGTCCGACCGCTACGGCGACATCGCCGATCTCACGAAGGGCCTGCGCGTCGTCACTCCGTCGGGAACGCTGGTGACGCGACCCGTGCCGGCGACGTCGACCGGCCCGAGCGTTCGCGAGATGGTGCTCGGCAGTGAGGGCCGTCTGGGGATCATCACCGAGGCCACAGTCCACGTTGCGCCGATCCCCGAGCAGCGCACGATCCTCGGCTATCTGTTCCCCACCTTCTCCGACGGCCTCCAGGCGATGCGCGACATCGCCGCGAGCGAGTGCGCGGTCTCGGTCACGCGGGTCTCCGACGCGCACGAGACGCAGTTCTCGTTCACGATGCGGGTGCGTCCGACGCTGGCGGACAAGCTGCAGTCGCGGGCGCTGCGGACGTTCGTGCGGCGCCGACTGGGCTGGGACCCCCACCGGATGTGCCTCTCGTTCATCGGCTACGAGGGCAGCGACCGCCACGTCTCCCAGCAGCGGCGAGCCGCGGGCAGGCTCGTCAAGCGCCACGGCGGGCTGTGCATCGGCGCGGGTCCGGGCGCGCTGTATGACCAGAAGAAGTTCGACACCCCCCACATCCGTGACTTCCTGCTCGACCGCGGCGCGGCCGGGGACGTGTCGGAGACGGCGATGCCGTGGAGCCGGCTGGAGCCCGTGTACGACGCGGTCGTCTCGGCCGGGTACGGGGCGTTCGCGCAGCTCGGCGTCCGCGGTTACCTGATGTGCCACCTGTCCCACAGCTACCACGCGGGTGCCTGCCTGTATTTCACGTTCGCGTTCGTGCCGAGCCCCGGCGGCGACATGGTCTCCGAGTACGACGTCGTCAAATCGGCTATCCAGCAGGCGTTCGTCGACAACGGCGCGACGCTTTCGCACCACCACGCCGTGGGAACCGAGCACGCGCGCTGGCTGGAGCAGGACATCTCGGCGCCCGGCGTGACGATGCTCGAGGCGCTGTTCGACGGGACCGATCCCGGCAGGCACATGAACCCCGGCAAGATCGTGTGAACGGCGGTACGAGCGCGCTCCCACTGTCGCGGCTGAGGCGACTGAGGAAACCGGCGCCGGGGTCGACCCCGTGGCTGCCTGTCTGGTCGACCGCCGCGGCATTGCGGGCCGTGCGCGCCGCGATCATCCTGCCGACGCTGTTCGCGTTCGCCGACCAGGTGGTCGGGAACCTGCAGATGGCGACGTTCGCGGCGTTCGGTTCGTTTGCCACGCTGGTGCTGGCCGGCTTCGGCGGCGGCCGCCGCGACAAGCTGGTGGCGCACGCGGCGCTGGCGGTCGCCGGCAGCGTGCTGCTGACCATCGGCACCGCGGTGAGCTTCTCGACGGTTGTGGCCGCGGTCGTGACGGTTCCGGTGACGTTCGCCGTGTTCTTCGCCGGGGTCTTGGGTCCCAACGCCGCCATCGGGGCGATCGCGGCGCTGCTTCCGTACGTGCTTCCGGCGGCGTCGCCGGGCACGATCGCCATGGTCCCCGACCGTCTCGCGGGGTGGTGGCTGGCCTCGATCGTCGGGACCGCCGCGGTCATCGCGATGTCCCGGCCAGGGCCCGGCGACAGGCTGCGCGCGACCGCAGCCAAGCTCGGGGCGGCGCTCGCCGGCGAGCTCGAGGCGGTCCTGCGTGGCGACGCCACCGAAGCGCAGCTGCACGAGTGCATCGATGCCAAGCACGAGCTGCTGGCGCAGTTCACCGCGACGCCGTTCAGGCCAACCGGCCTTGGCACCGCCGAGCAAGCGATGGCCAACGGCGTCGAGCTGCTGGAGTGGTGCACATCGCTGCTGGTCGACAGCGTCCGCGAGCGCAGCGACCTGAGCGGAGCTGCCCCGGTCGAACGAGAGCTGCTCCAAGCCGCCGCCGAGGTCCTGCGCGAGGCCGGCTCGCTGTTTGCGGGCGGGGATGGCCGTCCCGATCTCGAGCGGCTGGAGAACCTGCGAGTGCAAAGCATGGAGCGCCTCCACGAGCTGACCGCCGACAGCGACGACTTCCGCGCGCAGGCGCAGCTCTCGTTCCACGCGCACGCGATCGCGGTGACCGCGCTGGCAGTCGGCGCCGACGCCCTGGTGGAGGCGGGCGTCGCCGACGCCGACTGGGTGGCCCGACAGGGCAGCCGCTGGTTCGGCGCCTCGACGTTCGATCCGACGGAGAGCCATCGCTTCACCGTGGCGGAGTACGCCGGATTTGCCCGGCGGCATGCGAGCCTGCGCTCGGTTTGGTTCGTCAACAGCCTCCGTGGTGCCCTGGCGCTCGCGATCGCGGTGGCGGTGGCCGACCTGAGCAGCGTCCAGCACGGCTTCTGGGTCGTGCTCGGAACGCTCTCGGTACTCCGCAGCAATGCGGCCTCGACGGGGTCGACCGCGCTTCGTGCGTTCGCCGGCACCCTGGTCGGCTTCGTCATCGGAGCCCTCCTGATCCTGGCGATCGGAACGGGCTCCGGTGCCCTCTGGGCGGCCCTCCCGGTCGCGGTGTTCGTCGCCGCCTACTCGCCCGGCACGGCGCCGTTCGCGGTCGGCCAGGCCGCGTTCACGGTGACCATCGCTGTCCTGTTCAACCTGCTCGCCCCGGTCGGCTGGAAGGTCGGGGTGGTGCGGATCGAGGACGTGGCGATCGGCTGCGCGGTGAGCATCCTCGTCGGGATCCTGTTCTGGCCCCGGGGCGTGGCATCGGTGGTCGGCGACGACCTCGCCGACGCCTACCGCGCCGGCGCCGCGTACCTGACGCAGGCGGTGGAGTGGGTGTCGGGGCTGCGAGCGCAGGCGCCCGATGGCGCAACCGCGGCGGTGACGGCCGGGCTGCGGCTCGACGACGCGCTCCGCGGGTTCGTGGCCGAGCAGGGAACCAAGCACATCGGCCGGGAGGAGCTGTGGCGCCTGGTCGGCGGCTCGCTTCGGTTACGCCTGACCGCGCACGCGGTGGCGGTGCTGCCTCGCCACGACACCGCCGAGATCGGGCGAACCCGCCGGGAGCTGGACGATCGAACGGCGATTCTCGAGAACTGGTACGGCCGCCTGGCGGCGCAGGTCGACCGGCCGCGCGGCCGCGCCGTCGACACGCTGCCGCCGACGCCCGCGCTCGACGGGGCCGCCGGCGCCAAGCTGGCGGATTCGCCGCACCTGGTGTGGCTCTCTGAGAACCTCAACCACCTCACCGAGCACCTCGGCGAGCTGGTCGGCCCCGCCGCGCGCGTGGCGGAGATCCGCCGGCGGCCCTGGTGGCGCTGAGCCGCGCCGGCGGCTCCGGCTACCGCGCAAGCTCCAACACGAGCTTGCCGGTGTTCTGTCCGCTGAACAGGCGCCCGAACGTGGACGGAAACGATGCGATGTTGCCCGGCCTGGTGTCCTCGACGCTCTTGATCCGTCCCGCCCTCAGCCAGGCGGACATCTCGGCGGTCGCCTCCGCGTAACGGGAGGCGTAGTCGAAGACGAGGAAGCCGGTCATCGACGCGCGGGAGACGAGCAGCGACAGGTAGTTGCTCGGTCCGGTGACCGCTTCGGCGTTGTTGTACTGCGAGATCGCGCCGCAGAGCACGACCCGGGCGCCGCGCGCGAGCCGCGTCAGTCCCTGGTTGAGGACCTCGCCGCCGACGTTGTCGAAGAACACGTCGACGTGGTCGGGCGTGTGCCGGCGAAGCTGGCCGAGGAGGTCGCCTTGCTTGTAGTCGACGGCGGCGTCGAACCCGAGCTCGTCGACCAGCATGCGGCACTTCTGGTCACCGCCTGCCACCCCCACGACTCGCGCCCCCTTGATCTTGGCGATCTGCCCGGCGACCGTGCCGACCGCGCCGGCGGCGCCGGAGACCAGCACGGTTTCGCCCTCCGCCAGCCGACCCACGTCCAACAGCCCGAAATACGCGGTCAACCCGGTCATCCCCAGCACCCCGAGGTAGGTCGCGAGCGAGACCTCCTCGGCGGGGACGATCTTGTCCACGCCGTCGACGCCGGAAAGGGCGTGCTCCTGGACGCCGAAGATGCCGCGCACGACGTCGCCGGCGGCGAACCGGTCGCTGCGCGAGGCGGTCACGCGCCCGAGCGCCAGCGCGCGGACCACCTCGCCGATCTCGATCGGCGGGACGTACGACCGGCCCGCATTCATCCATCCCCGCATCGCCGGATCGAGCGAGATGTGGGTCACCTCGACGACCAACTGTCCCTCGGCCGGCTCGGGCACGGGAACGTCGACGATGTCGAAGTCGGAATCATCGACCATGCCGACGGGGCGAGAGGCGAGACGGACCTGGCGGCTCATGGGAGCCAAGCATCGCCGACCGGGCGCCAAAAAGCTAGTAGAGATCCACAGGGACGGACCCGCGCACGGGAACGTCCCAGCGGACGCCTTCGGGGGGTCGCGAGGGACGTTCCCGTCCTGGTGGAGGGGCAACGTCCCGAGCGAGCTCAAATGGGGCTCGACTGGGACGTTATTGACGCGATCGAGGCCTGGCGGCGCCGGCCCGCCCTGGGTGCCCGGGGGCGGCGATCCCGGACCCGGCGCGCGTTAATCAGCGTCGCGTGCCCCGCAGCCGGCGATCGCGGCACGCGCGAGCGCCGGCGCTTGGCGGCTGCACTCGAGGTCGAGGCTAAGGCCCGGCGCCTCGCCGGGTTTTGCCTTCGACGAGAAGGAGGTCATCAGCCGTCTCCGGGCTCAAACGGCAGCGCGTTGTCGGCCCCGGTCGCTCGCAGGACCATCGTCGCGCCCTCGCTGCGCGGAGTGACGAGCCTGAGCCGCCAGGAATCCTGACGGGAGCGGTCGTAGAGGGCGATCAGGAACCGCACACCGGAGGAGTCCATGAAGGTGAGCTCCCGCAGGTCGAGCGTCAGCGAGACCGGACGATCGCAGAGATGCTGGTCGACTAGCTCGCAGAGCATCTCGGCCGTGTCCATGTCGAGCTCTCCGGCGATCGACAGGACCGGCCTCGAGCCATCAGCCGTCTGCACGATCTCGAAGTTCCGGGGGCGGACCATTGGTGTAAGGGTTAATCCGTTGTGACGATGTCTCGGTCGACCCGGTGTGCGACCACCGCCGCCTCGGGCTCAAGCCCCTCACCGCCGGCACCGGACCGTCGCTGCAAGACCAGCGCAGCCGTATCGTCGGCGTGCGCGCCAACCTGAAACTCGCCGAGCGCGAGTGTCAGTCCTTCGATCACGCCGGCCGCCGACCGCCCGCGCAATCGCACGAGCGTATCGCACAATCTGCTGAGTCCATAGCGCGCGCCGTTCTCGCCGATCGCATCGGTGACGCCATCGGTGTAGGCGATCAGGGTGCCGCCGGGTTCGATGTCGATCGCGGCCTCATCCCAGCTGACGTCGTCGAACCCGCCGAGCAGGGGCCCGTGCTCGCCGGCGCGCTCGAGGCCGTCCGGGCCCATGTACAACGGAAGCGGATGCCCGCCGGCGGCGACGACGGCGCGATTTCCCGACAGCCGCATGCACAGCGCTGTGCAGATCGAGTAACCCCGTTGCCTTTTGAGGATCTTGTCGACACGGCCGAGCAGTTGCGCGGGACTGGACTCGAACTCAGACGCGACGCGCATGGTGTGGCGAACCAATGACGTCAGCGCGGCCGCCTCCACGCCCTTGCCGGTGACATCGCCGATGATGATCATCCAACCTTCGTCGAGCTCCCAGACGTCGTAGAAGTCACCCCCAACCTCGTCGCTCTCAAAGGCGGGGATGTAGACGCTGGCCAGCTCGTACCCGGGGATCTCCGGCAGCTGGTCGGGCAGCAGGCTCTGCTGCAGGGTGTGGGCGATCGCGGAACGCTCGCCGTAGAGCCTGGAGTTCTCGATCGCGACCGCGGAGCGGTCGGCCACCTGCTCGGCCAGCGCCAGATCGAATCGGTCGAGCACGCGGCCAGACTCGGCGCTGACCAGCGTCATCGCCCCGAGGATCCGGTTGCCGATCCGCATCGGCACGATCACCGCCGAGCGCAGCCCGACGGCTCGCAGAAGCTCGAGATGGCGCTCGTCCACCGCAGCCTGCACGAACATCTCGTCGGGGATCTCCTCGAACAGCACCGGCTCGCCGGTGCGCAGGACGATTCCAAGACCCCGCTGCGGGTCCAGTCGCGCCGGCTCATACCCGCGCAGCCGCTCGGCCAGCTCGAGGCGGGCGGGGTCGGCGTGGGCGACCGCGACCGCCCGGCGATCGCCTTCCTCATCGAGCAGATCCACCGCGCACCAGTCGGCCACGTCGGGGACCGCGAGCTCGGCGACGTTGCGGAGCGTCTGCTCATAATCCAGCGAGGAGGCCAGGATCGCGCTGACCTCGGCCAGAAACGCGCCTTGACGCTCCGCGCGCTTCTGCTCTGTCACGTCCTCGAAGATCGTGATCGTCGCCTCGATCTCGCCGTCGGCGTCGAGCAGCGGTGCGGACTTCAGCAGATTCCACTGCTGTGCGCCGCTCGAGCGGTGGATGGTCCGGATCACCAGCGGCTCGGCGTCTTCGCCGCGCAGGAGCCGCACCGAGGGGATGTCGGCCATCGCGACCGGACGCCCGTGCTCGTCCCAGACGAGGTAGTCGGCCATGATCTCGGCGGGGGGAGTCTGGCGCAGCTCCTCGAGCGTCTCAAAGCCCAGCTGCGTCAGCGCGGCACGATTGGCGTACACGATGTGATGCTCACGGTCGCGGATCGTCACTGGGTCGCCGAGCGAGCCGACGATCGCGTCAAAGCGCCGCTCGGTGCCAAGCAGCGTGCCCCGGAGCTCCTGCACCAGGCGCTCGTGCTCGCTCTCGGATTCCTTGCGCGCGGAGATGTCGCGGATGAAGGCGTGAAATGTCCACCTCGCGCCCTCCCTGAGCGCCGAGATCGAAATCTCCACCGGGATCTCGGCGCCATCGGCGCGCAGCGCGGCCATCTCGGCCCGGCGGTCGAGCAAAGCCCCTGTTCCCTCGGCGAGAAAGCGCGCGAGCCCCTCCGAATGCCGGGCGCGAAATCGCTCCGGGACGATCAGATCGACCACCGCTCGTCCCATCGCCGCGTCGCGGTGGATCCCGAAGACCTGTTCCGCGCTGGGGTTCCAATAGGTCACCAGCCCCCGCTCGTCCATCGACACGACGGCGCTGGGAGCGCGGTCGAGAATCTGCTCGGTCAGCGTTGGGGCCATCCCGGCAATTATCCAACCCGCGCGGCAGCGGCTCGCTCGGCGATCCGGTGACGATAGGCGATCCAGCCGGGACGCTTGACAATCCGGGAGGTGACGTGTGGACTGCAGTCCCCGCGGCGTCCCGATGCCGCGCGCGGGCGCCTGTGGGGCAGCGCCACAGACGGGCAAGCAACGGATTCGAGGGCGAGGACATGGCGAGAACTGCGGCCTCCAAGGGCAAGAGCACCAAGCGAGCGGCGGCCCATCCAACCGATGGCGCCGACGCGGCGACAACCCCGGGCAGGGGCGAGCCGACCGGGCCCGGCGACGGACAGATCCCGGACGCGCGGCTGAGCGCTCCCGCGCTTTCCAGGGTCGAGCAGGCTTTGCGAGCGGCGGCCGCCGGCGACTTCTCGGTCCGGCTGCCGGCGCGGCGCAAGGACTCGATCGGAGGGGTCGAGGCCGCCTACAACGAGCTTGCGGCGCGCAACGCGGCGCTCGAGGCCGAGCTCGTGCGGGTCGGTCAGATCATCGGTCGCGAAGGCCGGATGACCGAGCGGGCCCGGTTGCGGGGCGCCGAAGGCGCCTGGGGCCGCACCGTGGACTCCGTCAACGGGCTGATCGACGACCTGGTGCGCCCGACGACCGAGGTCGCACGGGTGATCGTGGCGGTCGCCGAGGGCGACCTCAGCCAGAAGATGGCGCTGGAGATCGAAGGCAGGCCGGTGAAGGGGGAGTTCGCCCGGATCGGCACGACGGTGAACTCGATGGTGGATCAGCTCTCGAGCTTCGCCGACGAGGTGACGCGTGTGGCGCGCGAGGTGGGTACCGACGGGAAGCTGGGAGGGCAGGCGGCGGTCCCGGGCGTGGCGGGGACCTGGAAGGACCTCACCGACTCGGTGAACTTCATGGCGTCGAACCTGACCGACCAGGTGCGCAACATCGCCGACGTGACGACGGCCGTCGCGACTGGCGATCTCTCCAGGAAGATCACCGTCGATGCACGCGGTGAGATCCTGGAGCTGAAGAACACCGTCAACACGATGGTCGACCAGCTGTCGGCATTCGCCGACCAGGTGACGCGAGTCGCTCGCGAGGTCGGCACCGAGGGGATCCTGGGCGGTCAGGCGGAGGTGCCCGGCGTCGCCGGCACCTGGAAGGACCTCACTGACAACGTCAACTTCATGGCGCGCAACCTGACCGAGCAGGTGCGCAACATCGCCACCGTGACCACGGCAGTGGCGAATGGGGATCTCTCGCGGAAGATCACCGTCGACGTCAAGGGCGAGGTGCTCGAGCTCAAGCGGACGGTCAACACGATGGTCGACCAGCTGTCGGCGTTTGCGGACGAGGTCACGCGGGTGGCACGGGAGGTCGGCACCGAGGGCAAGCTCGGGGGCCAAGCCGAGGTGGCCGGAGTGTCGGGCACGTGGAGCGACCTCACCGACTCGGTGAACTTCATGGCATCGAACCTGACCTCACAGGTGCGCAACATCGCTCAGGTGACAACCGCCGTCGCCCAGGGTGACCTGTCAAAGAAGATCACCGTCGACGCCAGAGGAGAGATTCTCGAGCTCAAGGACACGATCAACACGATGGTCGATCAGCTGCGTTCGTTCGCGGCCGAGGTGACGCGGGTGGCTAGAGAAGTCGGGACGGAAGGGATTCTCGGGGGACAAGCGGAGGTCGCGGACGTGTCCGGGACCTGGAAGGGACTGACCGAGAACGTCAACCTGATGGCCTCCAACCTGACCACCCAGGTCCGAAGCATCGCAACCGTCACCACCGCCGTGGCGAACGGCGATCTCTCGCGCAAGATCAACGTCGACGCCAAGGGCGAGGTCGCCGCGCTCGCCGAGACGATCAACCGGATGGTCGACCAGGTGCGGTCGTTTGCGGCCGAGGTGACACGGGTGGCCAGAGAGGTTGGAACGGAAGGGATTCTCGGGGGACAGGCAGAGGTCCCAGGTGCCGCCGGAACCTGGAAGGAGCTGTCGGACAACGTCAACTTCATGGCCCGCAACCTCACCGACCAGGTTCGCAACATCGCCCAGGTAGCGACCGCCGTGGCCAACGGCGACCTCACCCAGACGATCACGGTCGACGCGAGAGGAGAAATTCTCGAGCTCAAGCAGACGCTCAACCGGATGGTCGCTCAGCTGTCGAGCTTCGCCGACGAGGTGACGCGCGTGGCAAGAGAGGTGGGTACGGAAGGGAAGCTGGGAGGCCAGGCGGAGGTGGAGGGCGTGTCGGGCACATGGCGGCGGCTGACCGAGAACGTCAACCAGCTGGCCGGCAACCTGACCACGCAGGTGCGCTCGATCGCGGAGGTGTCCACCGCCGTGACACAGGGCGACCTGACGCGTTCGATCTCCGTCGAGGCTCAGGGCGAGGTCGCCGAGCTCAAGGACAACATCAACCAGATGATCGCCAACCTGCGCGAGACCACGCAGCGCAACGCTGAGCAGGATTGGCTGAAGTCAAACCTCGCGGGCATCTCCGGGATGCTCCAGGGCCAGCGCGACCTCGCCGCGGTCACGCAGATGATCATGAGCGAGGTGACGCCGACGGTGAATGCCCAGCACGGCGCGTTCTTCGTCGCGGAGCCCACCGGCGACGCCGGCAGCGAGCTGGTGCTGGTGGCGTCCTATGGCTACACGACACGCGCCGGCCAGATACGCGACCGCTTTCGGATCGGCGAGGGGCTCGTCGGTCAGGCCGCGTTCGAGTGCAAGACGATCGCGCTCACCGACGTCCCGCCGGCCTACATCAAGGTCGGCTCGGGATTGGGGGAGGCGCCGCCGGCCGACATCCTGGTGATGCCGGTGCTGTTCGAGGATCAGGTGCTCGGCGTGATCGAGCTGGCCTCGCTGCGGCCGTTCTCCGACACCAATCGCGACTTTCTGGACCGGATCACCGAGACGATCGGCGTCGTCCTGAACACGATCCGCGCGAACATGCGCACCGAGGAGCTGCTGGAGCAGTCCCAGAGCCTCACCCAGGAGCTCCAGAAGCAGTCCGAGGAGCTGCGCAACACCAACGACGAGCTTCAGGAGAAGGCGCGGCTGCTGTCCGAGCAGAACCGCGACATCGAGATCAAGAACGACGAGATCGAGCTGGCCAGGCGCGGACTCGAGGACAAGGCCTCGCAGTTGGCGCTGTCGTCGAAGTACAAGTCCGAGTTCCTGGCCAACATGTCGCACGAGCTGCGCACGCCGCTGAACTCGATGCTGATCCTCTCGAAGCTGCTGGCCGAAAACGAGGAGGGTCTGCTGACCGAGCGCCAGGTCGAGTTCGCGAAGACGATCCACTCGGCGGGCAACGATCTGCTGTCGCTGATCAACGACATCCTCGACCTGTCGAAGGTCGAGGCGGGGCGCATGGAGCTCGACATGGCCCCGGTCGCGCTGTCGGACATCTATGAGGACGCCGAGCGTGCATTCCGGCACGTGGCCGAGCAGAAGCAGCTCGAGTTCACGGTGCAGATCGATCCGCTGCTGCCGCCGTCGATCATCTCCGACGAGCAGCGGCTCGGCCAGATCCTCAAGAACCTGCTGTCAAACGCGTTCAAGTTCACCAGCCACGGAGGCGTCAGCCTGGTGATCGGCAACACCGCACCGGGTCACAGCTTCAGCAGCGAAACGCTTGGGGGCGCCGAGGCCGTGATCTCGTTCACGGTCGCCGACACCGGCGTGGGGATCCCCGACGACAAGCTCTCGGCGATCTTCGAGGCCTTTCAGCAGGCGGACGGAACGACGTCGCGCAAGTACGGAGGAACCGGGCTGGGCCTGTCCATCTCCAGGGAGATCGCCCGGATGCTCGGTGGCGAGATCCAGGTCCAGTCGACCCCCGGAGAGGGAAGCCGCTTCTCGTTGTTCTTGCCGCTGACCGAGCGGGTGGCCGAGCCGCTGGTCGACGGACGCAGCGCCGAGGCGTCGATTGTGGCCCCGCCCACCGGCCGGAACGGTAAGCCGGCCGGTCTCGTCGACCCGCCGCCCGACGATGACTCGGTGCTCGATCCCGACGACCGCGTCGTGCTGGTGATCGATTCACGGCCGCAGCGAGCACGGTCGTTGCTCGACGCGGTGCATGCCGCCGGAGCCAAGGGGATCGTCGCGGGACGCCCCACCGCCGGGCTCGGCTTGGCCCGCGAGCACCGCCCCGGCGCGGTGCTGCTCGCCGGCGAGATGTCGCGCGTGGAATCCGTGCTCGGGCAGCTCAAGAAGCACCCGGATACGCGCCACGTGCCGGTGGTGATGATCGGCGATCCGGCCGCTCGCATCGATGCGCTTCGGGCCGGGGCGGCGGTGTTCGTCGAGGATCCCCCCGCCGAGGGGCAGCTCGAGCGGACGCTCGCCGAGCTCGAGCGCCGGGCCGAGGCTTCCGGACACCGGATCGCGCTGATCGAGGAGCAAGACGGGCGCCTCGACGAGCAGACCCTCGACCTCCTCACCGGCGGCGATCGGGTCGAGCTCGAGCGGATCGACGTCGCCGAGGCGCTGGGGTCGCTTCGCGCCCGGCCGTTCGACCTCACGGTCGTGGTGGTCGGCCGCGACCACACCAAGACAGCCGCGCTGCTGCGGGCGGTGACCGTCGAGGAGGCTCTGCGCGAGCGCCGGACGATCGCCTACCTCCAGGAGAGGCTCTCAAACGCCGATCGTGCCCGGATCGATGCGCTGTCGAAGACCGCGGTTATTGCGGTGGTCGACACCCCGGAGCGGCTGGCCGACCGCGCCGCGGTGTTCCTGCACCGGGTCGAGGCGCAGCTCCCCACTCCCACCCGGCGCATGATCGGGACGCTTCGCACCGGCAACGCGGCGCTTCAGGGACGCAAAGTGCTCGTCATCGACGACGACATCCGCAACGTGTTCGCGCTCACCTCGACGCTCGAGCAGCGTGGGATGAAGGTCGTGTTCGCCGAGAACGGCCGCGAGGGGATCGATCGGCTGCTCCAGCACGCAAACACCGACCTGATCCTGCTCGACATCATGATGCCGGAGATGGACGGCTATGAGACCGCCCGCGCGATCCGCTCGATGTCGCGGTTCGAGCACCTCCCGATCATCTCGCTGACGGCCAAGGCGATGAAAGGCGACCGCGAGAAGGCGATCGCCGCCGGCGCCTCGGACTACATCACCAAGCCGGTCGACGTCGACCAGCTCATCTCGATGATGCGGGGGTGGCTCGACGTCCGGTAGGGCCGGACAAGGCGCTGATCGCAGTCGCCGGAGCGTTTCGGTGGAGCCGCTAGATTCGACGCCGATGGCCGGCGGCGAGGACACCGGTGGCCTCACCGCGGTCGACGACCTGCCGATCCTGATCGTCGACGATCGTCAGGAGAACCTCAACGCGCTTGAGGCCGTACTGAGCGCGCTCGGCTACCCGCTGCTTGCGGCGCGCTCGGGTGCCGAGGCGCTTCGGCTGCTGCTCGAGCACGACGTCGCGCTGATCCTGCTCGACGTGCGGATGCCCGATCTCGACGGGCTCGAGACGGCTCGCCTGATCAAGGGGCGGGCGCGGACGCGCGATGTGCCGATCGTGTTCCTGACGGCGGCGCGCGACGAGGTCGGCGACATCCTGCGCGGCTATGGAATCGGGGCCGTCGACTACGTGCTCAAGCCATTTGAGCCGGACCTGCTGCGCTCCAAGGTGGCGGTGTTCGTCGAGCTCGAAAAGGGTCGCCGCGCGGTCAAGCGCTCGGAGGCGTTCCTGCGGGCGGCGTTCGAGGGGGCGCCGATCGGCAAGGCGATCGTCGCCGGCGACCGCACGATCGTCCGCGCAAACTCCGCCTTCGCGCGGCTCGTCGGCCGCGAGCCGGCAGAGCTCGAGGGGGTGGAGGTGCTGCAGCTGTGTCACCCCGATGACCGCGAGCGGCTGTCGGCGGCGGTCGACCGGGTCGTCGACGGCAATCCCGAGCCCCCGTCGCTTGACCGCGGCGGCGTCGACCTCCGTCTGCACAACAGCGACGGGTCGGAGGTCTGGGTCACGCTCGTGGCCTCCTCGATCGAGCCGACCGACCTGGTGGAGCCGTTGTTGCTGATCCAGTGGGTCGATCTCAGCGCTCGGCGTCGCGCCGAGGAGGCCCGTGCCGAGTTGCTGCTCGAGCAGGCGGCGCGCAACCACGCCGAGGCGATGGCCGAGCGGCTTTCGGCGCTGCAGGCGCTGAGCGGCGCGATCGAGTCGTTGTCGCTCCATCAGGTGCTCGCGGAGCTGGCGGTTCGGCTCGCGGAGCTGTTCGACGTGCAGATCGCCGAGATCGAGCTGGCCCGCGAAGCCGCCGAGCCGATCGTGATTCGCGCCGAGCACGGAGACGTTTCGCAGCTTGCGCGCGACGAGCGCCGGCCCGAGCACCACCAGTCGCTGAAAGCGCCGATCGTGATCGAGGGCGCGCCGGTCGGTGAGTTGCGACTGGGCCGCCGCGCCGGAGTCTTCACCGCGGCCGAGCGCTCGTTGCTGTATGACGCCGCCGAGCGCGCGGCGCTGGGCATCCGGCGCGCGCGGCTGCACGAGCGTGAGCATCGCGTCGCGGTCGAGTTGCAGCGCGGGCTGCTGCCCAAGCGCCTGCCCGAGATCGCGGGTGTCCAGCTCACGGCGCACTACGAGGCCGCCGGCGCCGAGGTCGGCGGCGACTGGTATGACGCGTTCGCGCTGCCCGCGGGCCGCCTCGGCGTGGTCCTCGGGGACGTCGCCGGGAGGGGAGTGTCGGCGGCGTCGGCGATGGGGCAGCTGCGCAGCGTGACCCGCGCTTTCTCGCTCGCCGACGAGGGCGTTCGCTCGCCCGGCGAGGTGCTGACCCGGCTGAACCGCCATCAGCTTGCGCTGGGCCAGACCGAGATGTTCACGGTCGTCTACGCGATCATCGACGCGGCCGAGGGGATCGTCTCGTGGGCGTGTGCCGGTCACCCGCCGCCGCTGCTGCGCAACCGGCAAGGGGAGACGATCTTCCTCGAGGGGGGCGAGGGTCTGATGGGCATCGAGGACGTGATCTACAAGGACCTGCGAGCGCCGATCGGCCCGGGAGAGATCCTCGTCTTCTACACCGACGGCCTCGTCGAACGGCGCGGCGAGTCGCTGGACGTCGGGCTGCGCTGGCTGGCCGACGCGGTCGCCGGCGGCCCCGGCGAGCCCGAAGCGCTGCGCGAGCACGTGCTCGCGAGCGTGCGGCCGGCGCAGCTCGAGCTCGACGACGACGTCACGGCGCTGTTCGTGAAGCTGAGTTGAGGGGCAGTGATGAACTTGGGTCCAATGCGACCCGAATTCATCAGTGCCCCCGCGAGGAGCCCGTCGCCGGCGCTGTTGCCGCCTGATCGTGCACGTTCACGCATAAACCTGCAAGGTCGTGTACGATCTCGAAGGTGCTGACCGACGAGCGGCGCTCCCTGATTCTCGACCGGCTCCGCAACCACGGCCGCGTGCTCGCGGCCGACCTCACGACAGAGCTCGGGGTCTCCTCCGACACCATCCGGCGCGACCTGCGCGAACTCGACGAGGCGGGGATGCTGCGGCGGGTGCACGGCGGGGCGCTGCCCCGCCACGGCGACGCGTCGCCGTTTGCGACCCGTGCGCGGCGCGCCCCCGAGGCCAAGGCCTCGATCGCCCGCCGGGCCGCCGCCTGTGTCCAGGATGGCCAGGTGGTCGTGCTCGATGGCGGCACGACCACCTTGGAGCTTGCTCGCGCACTGCGTGACGACCTGCGCGCGAGCGTCATCACCACCAGCCCGCCGATCGCGATGGCGCTGGCGGACCACCCCGGGCTCGATGTCACGATCGTGGGCGGGACGCTGCGGCCTAACGCGCTCGTCACGGTCGGCGCGTCGGCGGTCGAGGCGCTGCGTGTGATCCGGGCCGACGTCGTCTTTCTCGGCGTGTGCGGACTGCATCCCGAGATCGGCGTGACCACCGAGGACCTCGAGGAGCGACACGTCAAGGCGGCGATGATCGAAGGTGCCGCCGAGGTCGTGGCGCTGGCCGACCACGACAAGCTCGGGACCGCGATGCCCATCGTGGTGGCGCCGATGAGCGCCGTCACGCGGCTCGTAACCGATGCGGATGTGGACGAGCGTGCCCTGGCCCCCTATCGGGCGCTGGGCATCAAGGTGCTGCGTGCATGAGCCCCCGCGCCGGAGTCACCCTCATCTTCTTCGTCAATGGTGCGCTGTTCGCGTCGTGGGCCTCGCGAATCCCGGCGCTGTCGGATCGGGTCGGCGCCACCACCGGCGCGCTGGGACTTGCCTTGCTCGCTCCCGCGCTCGGGGCGATCGTGGCGATGCCGCTGGTCGGCCGCGTGCTTCCGGGACGCTCGAGCCGCAGCTTTTGCGCCTTCGCGGTTGCCGGCCTGATGGCCGTGCTACTGCTGCCGGCCCTGGCTCGGAGCATCCCGGCGCTCGCCGCGGCCCTGTTTGCGGTGGGCCTCGCCAACTCCACGCTCGATCTCGCGATGAACGCCCAGGGCGTATCGATCGAGCGACACATGCGGCGCCCCATCCTCTCCTCGCTGCACGCCGCGTTCTCGTTCGGCGGCTTTGCCGGCGCATCGCTCGGCGCGCTGTCCGCTGCACTCGGCGTCGCGCCGCTGCCGCACCTGGCGTTCGCCGCGCTGCTGTTCGGGGTTCCCGGTCTGCTCGCGATCGGGCCGCTGCTGGCCCGGGACGAGGACGTCGACGCGCATGCGCCGGCGATGCGCTGGCGGCGGCTGCCGGCGCGCCTGGTGCTGCTCGGTGCGGCCTGCTTCTTCTGCCTCATGGCGGAGGGCGGCGCCTCGGACTGGAGCGCAAAGCTCGTTCGTGACGGACTCGCCGCGACCGCCGCCCTCGGAGCGGTCGCGTACGCCGTCTTCAGCATCGCGATGGGCGTGGGTCGACTGATCGCCGATCGGCTTTGGGCCCGGTGGGGATCGGTGGGCCTGCTGCGGCGCTCCGGAGCCCTCGCGGCGGTGGGGTTCGCGGGCGGCCTGGCGCTGGGCACGGTGCCCACCGCGATCGTCGGCTTCGCCGCGCTCGGCCTCGGACTCGCCGGCGTGGTGCCGACCCTGTTTCGGTCGGGTGCCGATCAGCCCGGCGTCTCGACCGGTCCGGCGCTGGCGGCCGTAAGCTCGCTCGGCTACCTCGGCTTCCTTGCCGGACCGCCCCTGATCGGCGGGGTCGCCCAGCTCACCTCGCTGCGGCTGGCCTGCGGGCTGCTGGTCTTCGCCGGCCTGCTGGTGATGCTGCTCGCGCCTGGTGCAGAGCCGCCGAGAGGGCGCTGTCGCGCCATCGCCCGCCCGTCGCTGACGACATGACCGCCGACACCGCCGCCCAGAATGTGGCGGGCCGCGAGGTGGCCGCGTCGGAGGTCTTCGCCGATGCGGACGCCGATCCGCCGCGCCTGGGGCGCCCGAGCTGATGCGACGCGCCGACTAGCCGGCGGGGCGTTTACGCTTGGGGTATGTGCAGAAACATTCGAACCCTTTACAACTTCGACCCACCTGCGACCGATGAGGAGATCCGCGGCGCCGCCTTGCAGTACGTCCGCAAGATCAGCGGCTTCAACAAGCCCTCGCGCGCCAATGAGGAAGCGTTCCACCGCGCATGGGATGCCGTGACCGAGGCCTCGGCGCGGCTGTTGAGCGACCTGCAGACCACGGCCCCGCCAAAGGATCGGGAGGCCGAGGCGGCAAAGGCCAAGGCCCGCTCAGCGCAGCGGTACGCGGCGTAAGCGACGGGCCGCCGTGGACAGCTCACGAGCCCGCGGCTTCGGCGGGGACCGCCCGACACCGACGACGGGAGGAGAGGGAGATGGCGAACCTGACCGGCAGCTCGACCGCGGAGATCGACGCGCCGCTCGAGCGCGTCTGGGCGTTGGTCGAGGAGGTTGAGGCGGCGCCGCAATGGCAGGGCGGGTTGAAGTCCATCCGTGCGATCGAGCGCGACGGAGAGGGGCGGGCCACCCTCTGCGAGTCTGAATCCGATGCCAAGGTGCGCACGATCAAGTCGACCGTTCGCTTCTTCTACGGCGGCCCGACGGAGCTGCGGTGGCGCCAGGAGAAGGGGGAAATGAAGTCCGTCGACGGAAGCTGGAAGCTCGCGGATCTCGGAGGCGGCCGCACTCGCGCCACCTATGCGCTCGATGTCGACCTGGGGCGGATGCTGGGGCTCGTGATCCGCGGTCCGCTCGTCGACATGCTCCGCGGCATGCTCGTCAATGCCCGCGCCGGCGAGCTGAAGAAGCACGCCGAGACCAGCTGAGCTTCAGCCCGGTCCGGGCTGAGGCGGGGCATGTGGCCTATCCGGGGCTGAGGCGGGGCATGTTGGCCTGTCCGGGCCGAGGCCGGGCATGTGGCCTGTTGACGATGGAAGGTCCGGCGAACGCCTACGCGCGGGCGGGCGTGTTGGCGGCGGGGGTCCGGCCGTCGTCGGCAACCGCCCGGCGCAACTCGTGACGGGCGATCGTGCGCTTGTGGATCTCGTCGGGGCCGTCGGCGAGCCGCAGCGCCCGCTGGTGCGCGTACATCATCGCCAGCGGGAAGTCATTGCTGACCCCGGCGCCGCCGTGGACCTGGATCGCGCGGTCGATCACCCGCAGCGCCACGTTGGGCGCCGCCACCTTGATCGCGGCGATCTCGGTGCGGGCGAGCTTGTTGCCGACGGTGTCCATCAACCACGCGGCCTTCATCGTCAAAAGGCGAGCCATCTCGATCTCGATCCGCGACTCCGCGATCCAATCCTGGACGTTGGCCCGCTCGGCCACCGGCTGACCGAACGTCACCCGCGAGGCGGCTCGCCGGCACATCAGCTCGAGTGCGCGTTCAGCGGATCCGAGCGATCGCATGCAGTGATGAATGCGGCCAGGACCCAGCCGCGCTTGCGAGATCAGAAAGCCGTCACCTTCGTTGGCCATCAGATTCGCGGTCGGCACCCGGACGTCGTTGAACTCGACCTCGCCGTGGCCCTCCGGGTCGATGTAGCCGAAAACCGGCAGGTTGCGAAGGATGTTGACCCCGGGAGTGTCGCGCGGCACGAGGATCATCGACTGCTGACGATACGACGGGGCCTCGGGATCGGTCTTGCCCATCACGATCATCACCCTGCAGCGCTCGCGCAGGGAGCCCGATGTCCACCATTTGCGCCCGTTGAGCAGGTATTCGTCGCCGGCCCGTTCGATCAGCAGCTCGATGTTGGTCGCGTCCGAGCTCGCCACCGCCGGTTCGGTCATCGCGAACGCCGAGCGGATCTCGCCCTCGAGCAGCGGCGCCAGCCACCGCTGCTTCTGCTCGGGCGTCCCAAACAGCGTCAGCACCTCCATATTGCCGGTGTCCGGGGCGGCGCAGTTGCAGGCTTCGGGCGCGATGTGGCTCCGTCCCATGATCTCCGCAAGCGGCGCGTACTCGACGTTCGACAGCCCCGGAGCGGAGAGGTCGTCTGTGTCGTGGGGGAGGAACAGGTTCCACAGCCCCAGGTCGCGTGCCCGCCCCTTGAGCTCCTCCATCACCGGCGGATGAGCATGCGGATCGCCGGCGGCGAGCAGCTGCTCGTGGTACACGGACTCCGCGGGGTAGATCTGCTCGTCCATGAACGCGAGCAGGCGCTCGCGAAGCTCCTTGCAGCGGTCGCTGAGCTCGAATTCCATCTGGATCATCTCCTTGGCTTGGAGGGGTGAGTTGTCTTGGCCCGACGATCCCGCGTCGCGGGCCGATCCCGCGCGGCCGGCATGCCAAGCGCGCCCGCCCACAGTCTGGTCAGCGTCTTGGCCAGAGACTCAAGCGACGCGTTGTTGAAGCGGTGGACGTATCTGAAATAAGCCATGCGGCCGACCATTGCGCTCAGCGCTTCGGCCGCGAGCCGCGGGTCCAGCTCGGGATCGGCGAGCCCGCGGCGCTGAAGCTGCGTGATCGCTTGTGCGTTGCGGTCGGTGAAGGCGCGGACGCGGCGCATCCGCATCCGGCGGAAGTCCTCGTCGATCTGGGCGACCTGCTCCATCAGCGCCATCAGCTTGGCGTTGCGGCGGTACGCCACGAGGTAGGACCGGTTGCCGGCCTCGATCACCCCCAGGGGATCGTCGTGATCGGCGAACTCACGCACCCGGGGATGGAGCATCTCCTCGTTGACCTCCTCGATCACCGCGGCGAATGCGTCCTCCTTGCTCGCGAAGTAGGTGTAGAACGAGCCGGTGGCCACGCCGGCGGTCGTGGCGATGTCGGTGATCCGGGCGTCCAGGAAGCCGTGGCGCTCGAATACCTCGCGAGCGGCCTTGACCAGCGCTTCGCGGGTGCGCACGCCGCGGGCGCTGGCCGGCGGTCGGCCGCTGCGGGCGGGAAGTTCACTGGCCATGTTGTGCAGAGATTACTTGAATCCGGGTTCGAGTTCAATACAGCCTGATCGCGGCGGTCCGACGACGACGCCGAGTCGCCGGCGCGGCCGAGTTCAACTAGGCTCCCGCTCGTGGAGCTCGCCGATCGCCATCTCGTGATCACCGGCGCGGGGAGCGGGATCGGCCGCGCGATCGCGCTGCGAGCCGCCGCCGAGCGCCCGCGGGCGATCGTGCTCGCCGACATCGACCTCGATGCGGTCCAGGCGGTGGCCCAGGAGGTCGGCGGCTTGGCGGTGCGCACCGACGTGAGCCGAGAGCAGGACATCGTCGCGCTGGTCCAGCGGGCGCGTGAGTTCGGCGGCCCGATCGACCTGTTCCATTCAAATGCCGGCGTCGGAGGCCCCGGGGGCGGGCCCGAAGCGCCCGACGAGGAGCTCGACCGAACCTGGCGGGTCAACGTCATGGCCCACGTCTGGGCCGCCCGCGCGGTGCTGCCCGAGATGGTGCAGCGCGGGGAGGGCTACCTGGTGAGCACGGCGTCCGCCGCGGGCCTGCTGACCCAGGTTTCGGCACTGGCGTACTCCTACACCAAGCACGCCGCGGTGGCGATCGCGGAATGGCTGGCGATCAATTACGGCGACGCCGGGATCAAGGTCTCCTGCCTGTGCCCGCTCGGCGTCCGTACGCCGATGCTCGAGCTGGCGCTCGACGACAAGGTCGGGGCGGCCGCGCTTCTGGCCGACGAGGTGCTCGAGCCCGCCGACGTCGCCGAGGCCGTGATCGAAGCGATCCGGGAGGAGCGTCTTCTGATCCTTCCGCACGAGGTCGTCAGCAAGTACGTGGCGCTGAAGGGCGCCGATCACGAGCGTTGGCTGACCGGAATGCGCCGCATCGTGCGCGGCGCCCGGGCGAGCTCGTAGCGCCGACGTTCGTCAGGGCCCGAAGGGATTACCCATCTTGTGGCTGACGTGCTTGGCGTGCCCGCGGACGCCGGTCAGGCCGGTCACGCCGAGGACGATCACGATCACGCCCGCGAGCAGCAGCAGCCACGCGAGCAGCGCCGGCCACCGGCGCTGCAGGAAGTTGCGAAATCTCGTGAGCATCTCCTCCGTTTGGCTGCCGCCGAACGCGACGATTCCCACGATCACCAGCAACGGCAACACGAAGCAGGCGTTGAACAGGAGGAGCAGGAACAGCTGGCGGAACGGGCCGACACCCGAGCCGATGATCGCCGCGATCGCCGCGAAGTACGGAAACGCCGTAGGAAGCTCGACCGCCGTGATCGAGGCGCCCAGCACCCAGCTGCCCTTCCGACCCGGATCGAGATCCGGCGGATCCCGCCTGGCCAATCGCTGGCGGTTGAGCGACACCAGCGCGGCCGCTCCGATCAACGCTGCGCCGGCCACGACCTCGAGCACGTACCGGGTCGTTGCGCTGGGATGGGGGACCAGCGACAGCAGCAGCTGCCCCGGTCCGAGCGCGATGGCGGCGCCGCCGAGGAAGTAGACGCCGAACACCGCCAGCGTGAACTCCATCACCCTGGCCGGTGCTCGCTCTCCCGTCGCGAGATAGAGCGCGACCGCGATCGTCGACGGGTTCAGCGAATCGGCGAGGCCGATCGAGATGACGAGGCCGAGCAGCCGGAACATTGGGGCAATTCTTGCCGCGCCCGGCGCTCGCATGCACGTTTGGTGTGTTAGGAGTGTCCCGAGTCACTAGGCGAAGTGGAGCTCCTCGCCCTCATCCTCGGAGACGGGGCGCTCGCATGTCGGGCACCACCACCGCGCCTCCATGGGAGTGCCGCATACAGCGTGCCTCGGTGCCGCGGCGCCCTCGGCGTTACGAGCCCCCCAGCCGGCGAGCAATCTCAACACCCCCGCCAGCTCCTGGCCGGCGTCGCTCAACTCGTAGACAGAGCGAGGCGGCCGCTCGGAGTAAGGCCGGGCGATCAGAAGCGCGTTGCGCTCGAGCTGGCGCAGTCGCTGGGTCAGAACGTTGGGGGCGATCCCCCGTACGTCCTCCTGGAGCTCACCGAAACGCCGTGGCCCATCCAGCAGCGCGGCGATCACCAGCAGCGTCCAGCGATCTCCGACGGTGGCGAGCGCGTCGGCAAGCGCGGATCGCGAGGGGTCGGACGCCGGGGGGGCCGGGAGGTCGGATCCCGGCTGTCCGGCGCGGTCGGAATACCGCGCCGCCGAGCGGTCGTCGCGTGCCCCGCCGGAGTGGCGATTCGAACTCGTCACCGCGGTGCCGATCCTACGGGTCCGGCATCCCGACTCGAACTCGTCACAGCGGTGCCGATCCTACGGGTCTGGCATCTGCCGCGTGGTTCACCCGTCTGATATCGTGCGACTTGCACATTGCAAGTAACTAGTTTAGATGGATGGAGGCGGGCATGGCAGTGCTCGAAGAACTCGAAGGACAGATTCAGAAGGCGGTGGCGCAGACGGGACCGACGGTGGTCGGGCTCGGGCGCGGCTGGGGCGTCGGCTCGGGCGTCGTGATCGCGCCGGGGCGGGTTCTCACCAATGCCCACAACCTCCGCCACGACGAGGTAACGGTGACGTTCTCCGACGGCCGGCGCGAGAGCGGACGGGTCGCGGGCGCTGACGCCGATCTCGACCTGGCCGTGATCGGGGTCGACACCGGCGAGATCGAGGCGATCAGCTGGACCGACGACGCCGCCGAGTCGGTGGAGATCGGACGCACGGTCTTGGCGCTCGGCAACCCCGGCGGCCGTGGACTACGTGCGACGCCGGGCTTTGTGTCGGCGACGGCGCGCAGCTTCCGCGGTCCCCGTGGGCGTCGCGTGAGAGGTGCGATCGAGCACACAGCCCCGCTCCCGCGAGGCTCCTCCGGCGGCCCGCTGGTCGACACCTCGGGGCGCCTGCTCGGGATCAATGCAGTGCGGGTCGATGGCGGGTTGATCCTCGCGATCGCCGCCGACGCGACACTGCGCCAGCGGATCGAGGCGCTCGGGCGTGGTGAGCCGCCACGGCGTGCCCGCCTGGGGGTCGCCGTTGCGCCGCCGCGGGTCGCGCGCCGGCTTCGACGCGCCGTCGGCCTGCCCGAGCGTGATGGCGTGCTCGTCCGCGCGGTCGAGGACGGAAGTGCCGCCGCCCGAGCCGGCCTGCTGGAGGGCGACCTGATCGTCACCGCGGCAGGCCGCCAGATCGACTCAGTCGAGGCGTTGTACGAGGCGCTCGACGGTGCCGGACCCTCCGGTCAACTGGAGCTGACCGTGGTCCGCGGCACCGACGAGCACACGATCGCGGTCACGTTCTGAGGGCTTGGCGATGAGCACGACCGTTCCTCGTTCAGATCACCCGGATCCGGCCGGCGAGGCCGAGGCGCTCGACGCCTACTCGCGGGTCGTCGTCGACGTCGCCGAGCGCCTGGCGCCCTCGGTGGCCAACCTCCGCGTGATGCGGCGCACTCGTGGAGGACAGGTGCCCGCCGGCGCGGGCAGCGCCGTCGCGCTCACGCCCGATGGGTTCCTGCTGACCTCGGCCCATGTCGTGGCCGGCCGGAGTCCGTCGCCTACCGCCCGGCCGGGTTCCGGCCGGGCGGCGTTCGTCGACGGCCGCGAGCTCAGGTTCCAAGTGGTCGGCGCCGACCCGCTGTCGGACCTGGCGGTGCTTCGCGCCGACGGCGACGAGCTCGCGCCGGCGGTGCTTGGTGAGGCCGAATCGCTGCGCGTGGGCCAGTTGGTCGTCGCGATCGGCAACCCCAACGGGTTTGCCGGCTCCGTCACGGCCGGCGTCGTCTCCGCCCTGGGTCGATCGCTGCCGGCCCGCGCCGGACGAAGCGTCCGCTTCATCGACAACGTGATCCAGACCGACGCCGCGCTGAACCCGGGCAACTCGGGCGGCGCGCTGGTCGACAGCCGCGGCCGCGTGATCGGCATCAACACGGCGGTCGCCGGGATCGGTCTCGGGCTGGCGGTACCGATCAACGACGCCACCCGTCAGATCATCGGCGCGCTGATGCGCGAAGGCCGGGTGCGCCGGGCATACATCGGGATCGCCGGCGGCCCGCGGCCGCTGCCGCCACACGCTCGCTCGCGCCTCCAGCGCAAGGGCGGTGTCGAGGTCGTCGAGGTGGCCGATGCCGGCCCCGCCGCGAAGGCCGGCCTGCGCGCCGAGGATCTGATCGTCGAGCTCGGTGGGCAACCGGTGGAGCGCGTCGACGACGTGCAGCGCCTGATGACCCAGGATGCAATCGGCCGTCCCCTCCCGGTCCGCGTCCTGCGGGGCGAGCGCGAGCTCGAGCTGGAGCTCTTGCCCGTGGAGCTTGTCGACTAGCGCCCGTCCGCCGGTTAGGGCAGCGGACAGCACACCAGCTACACTGCTTCCTCGGCGCCGGGCGGCGTTCGTTTTCGCGCCCGCGGTCCGGTGTCCTAGTCCTGAAGACCCCGTACGGGAAGCGCGTAGATGGCCCGTGGAGATGTCCGGATCGCCGCGACTCTTGCTTGTGAAGAGTGCCGGCGCCGCAACTATCAAACCAACAAGAGCAAACGGAACAACCCGGAACGTCTCCAGCTGCGCAAGTACTGCCGCTGGTGTAGGCGCCACACCGCTCACCGCGAGACGCGCTGAGCTGACGGGAGCGGTCCGTGGCTCGCAACCGTAAACGCGCCAAGGAACGTCGGAGTCGCAGGCCGCAGTCGGCGGTCGCGCGGCCGGGCGTGGCGGCCACTCGCGCCGATCGCGAGGACGGGGCACCAGGGCCGATCCGCCACGCGGCGCCGGACGTCGAGCTGGCCGAGGCGCAGATGGCGCTGGGACGGCCGGAGCTCGCCGACGCCGAGCCCGAGCTGGCCGAGGCCGAACCGGTACTCGAGGACGCGGCCGAGCCGGAGTCACTCGACGAGGATGAGTTCGAGACGCTCGAGGACGAGGTCGACGAGGACGCGCTGGATGCTGGGCGGCCCGGTCCTCCGTCCAATGGGCCTGCGCCGGGCGGCCCTTCGTCGGGCGGTCCTCCGGCCGATGGCGGCGGCGAGCTGGTCGCGCCGGCCGGGGCGGTTCCGCAGCCGCGCGCGCGGGCCGGCAACCGGCTGATCAACTTCCTTCGAGGAAGCTGGCGCGAGCTTCAACGGGTACAGTGGCCTGACCGCCGCCAGGTGATTCAGGCCACCGGCGTCGTGATTGGGTTTGTGATCGTGGCCGGGGTCTTCTTGGGCGTGGCCGATCTGCTCGCCACGAAGCTCATGAACTTCATCCTCAAGTAGCTGGCACTTGAGGCGCAAACGTCAAAGACGTGGGACCAGGAGGTCCTGCGGAGAGAGAAAATGTTCCGCTGGTACGTAGTCAACACATACTCGGGTCACGAGAACAAGGTCAAGCACAACCTCGAGCACCGGATCGTGTCGCTTGGGCAGCAGCGTGCGATCAGGCAGATCGTGGTCCCCACCGAGTCCGTCTCGGAGATGAAGGACAACCAGAAGGTCACAGTCGAGAAGCGGACGATGCCCGGCTACGTGCTGGTCAACATGGACCTCAACGAGGACTCCTGGACCCTGGTCAAGGGCACTCCCGGTGTGACCGGCTTCGTCGGCGCCTCTCAGGAGCCCGTGCCGCTCACCCAGGACGAGGTCAATCGCCTGCTACATCGCGAGCAGGAGGTACGCCCCCGGAGCCGCGCGCAATTCTCGATCGGCGAGTCGGTCAAGGTCATCTCCGGGCCCCTATCAGACTTCTCCGGGGAGATCTCCGAGGTCAACGAGGATGCGCAGCGTCTGAAGGTGCTGGTCTCGATCTTCGGCCGCGAGACTCCCGTCGAAGTCGGATTCGATCAGGTCAAGAAGATCTAATGGCAAAAAAGGTTCTAACGCAGATCAAGCTTCAGGCGCCGGGGGGACAGGCCAGCCCGGCGCCGCCCGTGGGTCCCGCGCTCGGGCAGCACGGCGTCAACATCATGGAGTTCGTCAAGTCGTTCAACGCGCAGACGCAGTCCGACGCGGGCACGGTGATCCCGGTCGTGATCACCGTCTACGAGGACCGCTCGTTCACGTTCATCACCAAGAGCCCCCCGGCCGCCGTGCTGATCAAGCAGGCGCTGTCGCTCGAGAAGGGCTCGGCCGAGCCGCACCGCGACAAGGTCGCCCGGATCACCCAGGATCAGCTCCGGCAGATTGCCGAAAAGAAGATGAACGACCTGAACGCCAACGACGTCGACGCGGCGGCAAAGATCATCGCGGGCACGGCTCGCTCGATGGGTGTGGAGGTGGTTTGAGTGGCCAAGCGCGGCAAGTCCTATGAAGACGCCAAGCAGCGCTTTGACCGCGAGCGTGCGTACTCGCCCGCGGAAGCGGTGTCGCTGATCAAGCAGCTGGGGCGGGCCAAGTTCGACGAGTCCGTCGAGGTGCACGTTCGCACCGGTCTCAACGTACGCCACGCCGACGAGCAGCTGCGCGGCACGATCGCGCTTCCGAACGGGCTCGGCAAGAACGTCAAGATCGCGGTCTTCGCGCAAGGAGACAAGGCGCGCGAGGCCGAGGAGGCAGGTGCCGACGTCGTCGGCGCCGAGGAGCTCGCCCAGCGCATCCAGGACGGGTTCGACGACTTCGACGTCGCGATCGCGACACCCGACCTGATGCCGGTGGTCGGCCGTCTGGGCCGGATCCTGGGGCCGGCGGGCAAGATGCCCAACCCGAAGGTCGGCACGGTCACGATGGACGTCGCCAAGGCCGTCGAGGAGTCCAAGGCCGGAAAGGTCGAGTACCGGACCGACCGCAACGCGATCGTGCATCTGGTGATCGGCAAGCGCGACTTCGATGAGCGTCGCCTGCTCGAGAACTACGCGGCGGTGATGGATGAGCTGATCCGGGCAAAGCCGTCGGCCGCCAAGGGCCGCTACATCCGCTCGGTTACGTTCGCGACGACGATGGGGCCGGGCGTGAAGGTGGATCCGTCGCGCACGCGCGACATCGTCGAGGAGCCGGTGGCGGCGTAGACTGAACGCAACTTCAAAGAGAGATGCCCGAGACCTCCGGCGGCGCCACCGCATAAGCCCGGAGCAGGCGAGCCTCGATCAGAGCCCGATCCCGGTGCCCCGGTCAAACGCCCGCCGCGCGCGGGCGTTGTTCTGAGAGAGGACCATGAATCGAGACCAGAAGGCAGCAGTAGTCGAGGAGATCGCGGGGCAGATCCAGGGCGCCCACGCGGTGTTCGCCGTCGACTACCGGGGCATCTCCGTCGGCCAGGTGGCCGACCTTCGCGCGAGGCTGCGCGAGTCCGAGACGAAGTTCAGGATCGTCAAGAACTCGCTCTCCGAACGTGCCGCCGACAAGGCCGGCGCGCAATCGCTCAAGCCGATGCTCGAGGGCCCCACGGCGCTCGCGCTGGTGGGTGGGGACGCCGCGCTCGCGGCGAAGGCCCTCAACGACACGGCCCGAGCACTCAACATCCTCGCGTTCAAGGGCGGCTTGATGGACGGCGCCGCGCTGACCGCCGATGACGTGCGCGCGATCGCGCGGCTGCCGGCGCGCGACGTGCTCCACGCCCAGCTCGTCGGAGCGATCGCCTCGCCGATCAGCGGCCTGGTGCGGACGCTGAACGCGCTGATCGCGGGGATCGCGATCCAGCTGCAGGCGATCGTGGATATGGACCCGCCCGCCCTGGTGAGTGGCGAGGCGCCGGCGGCGGCGGCCGAGCCCGGGGCGTCGGTGGAGCCCCAGGCGGAGACGCCGGCGGAGCCCGAAGCCGCTGCGGAGCCAGAAGCCCCTGCGGAGCCCGAGCCCGAGGCGGCCCCCCAACCGGAGCCGGACGAACCGGCACAAGCATCTGAACAACCTGATGCGGACTCGACGGAGACCGACGAGTCCGAGGCATAAGGAGGAAACCATGGCCACAAGTACCCAGGAATGGATCGACGAGCTCAAGAGCATCTCGGTGCTCGAGCTGTCCGAGCGGATCAAGGCGCTCGAGGAGGCCTTCGGCGTCTCCGCGACCGCCATCGCGCCTGTTGCTGCGCCCGGCGCGGCGGCGACCGATGGCGCCGGCGAGCCGGCCGAGGAGCAGACGAGCTTCGACGTCGTCCTGACCGCGGCCGGCGACAAGAAGATCCAGGTGATCAAGGTCGTGCGCGCCGCGACCGGACTGGGCCTCAAGGAGGCCAAGGCGCTCGTCGACGAGGCCCCCAAGCCGGTGAAGGAGGGCGTCGACAAGGCGGAGGCCGACAAGCTCAAGGCCGACCTCGAAGAGGCCGGCGGGTCCGTCGAGCTCAAGTAGCGCCCCACGGTGCTGAGTTTGGGTCGCGTATGAACCCAAACTCATCACCGTGGCATCCACAGGGGGTTCGTGCACCCCTCGTCGGGGCGTTCGTGCGCGCACCCGGAACGCGGGATCAGACTGCAACCGCGTGGACCCGGACCGCCCCGTCCACACCCACTCTTGCCCCCTGGCGGATTTCCCCCTACACTGCCACGGTCAGCCAATAGCCGCAGCCGCCCGATGGCAAGGCGCCGCGCCACATACGCGGTGACCGGGGCGGGGTCCGTGAGAGCTGAGCACCCCTGCACAGGGCGACGATGTCGTGTGCTATCTTTGCTGGTCGCGCTCTATGGGCCCGTCGCGACTCCTGGAGCGCATCCGAGCCTCCCTCTCGACCGCCCGAGGAGCCGCCGTCTTGGCTACCACTCATGCCCCCCGGACGCGCCGTAGCTTCGCGCGTCTGAACAAGGTCCTTGAAGTCCCCAACCTCATTGACATTCAACGCAAGTCCTTTGCGTGGCTGACCGACCCCGGCGTTGGCGGCCTGCGCGAGACGATCGACGACATCTCGCCGATCGAGGACTACACCGGAAGCCTCGCCGTCCAGTTCGGCGAATTCACCTTCGACGAGCCCGTGGCCAGCCTGGAGCAGTGCCGCGAGAAGGACCTCACCTACGCGCGCCCGCTGACGGTGACGGTCGCCTTCATCAACCGGGAGACCGGCGAGATCCGCGAGCAGTCGGTGTTCATGGGCGATTTCCCATGGATGACCGAGCGCGGGACGTTCATCATCAACGGCACCGAGCGCGTCGTCGTGACGCAGCTGGTCCGCTCTCCCGGCGCCTACGTGATGGAGCCCAAGGACCGCGAGAAGCAGGTCTTCATCGCGAACCTGATGCCGGCGCGGGGCTCGTGGCTCGAGCTCGAGATCGACAAGAAGGGCCGCGTCTACGTCCGCATCGACCGCAAGCGCAAGCTGCCGGTGACGGTCTTGCTGCGCGCGATGGGCTACGCGTCCGACGAGGAGATCCTCAACCTCTTTGACAATTCGCTTTACATCCGCCTGACCCTCGACGCCGACCCCGAGATGGTCCGCAGCGAGGAGGGCGCGCTGATCGAGCTGTTCAAGAAGCAGCGCCCCGGCGAGCCGCCGTCGATCGATGCCGCCCGCTCGTTGCTCAACCAGCTGTTCTTCGACCCCAAGCGCTACGACCTCACCCGCGTGGGGCGCTACAAGCTGAACTCGCGGCTCGGCCTCGACATCGACCTCGAGACTCGGACCCTCACCCACGACGACGTGATCGCCCTGGTCAAGGAACTGGTCTCGCTGCCCAAGCGCCTGGGCATGCCCGAGGAGCCCGACAGCGACGTCAAGGACTACGCGGCCGAGGCGCTGGCGCTCCCGCGCGAGCCGGTCGCCGACCACCTCGACGAGTACGAGCACTTCGGCAACCGTCGCCTGCGGACCGTCGGCGAGCTGATCCAGGAGGCCTTCCGGATCGGCCTGTACCGGATGGAGCGGGTCGTGCGCGAGCGCCTCACCACCGAGGACGCAGACACGATCACGCCGCAGACGATCGTCAACATCCGTCCGGTAGTGGCCGCGCTGAAGGAGTTCTTCGGCTCGAGCCAGCTGTCGCAGTTCATGGACCAGACCAACTCGCTCGCCGGGCTGACGCACCGGCGCCGGCTGAACGCGCTGGGGGCGGGCGGACTGACCCGCGAGCGGGCCCCGATCGAGGTCCGCGACGTGCACCCGACTCACTATGGGCGCATGTGCCCGATCGAGACGCCGGAGGGCCCGAACATCGGCCTGATCGGCTCGCTCTCCTCCTACGCGGAGATCTCCGAGCACGGTTTCGTCACCACCCCCTACCGGGTGGTCAAGAACGGCAAGGTGACCGAGGAGATCCTGCACCTCGACGCAACCCAGGAGGAGGAGCGGATCATCGCCCAGGCGAACACGCCGGTCGACTCCCACGACCGTCTGGTCGGCGACGAGATCCTGTGCCGCACCCAGGCCGGTCAGTACGTGACCGTCGCGCCGAACGAGGTCGACCTGATCGACGTCTCGCCGGAGCAGATCTGGTCGGTCGCGACCGCGATGATCCCGTTCCTCGAGCACGACGACGCCAACCGCGCCCTGATGGGCTCGAACATGCAGCGCCAGGCGGTGCCGCTGCTGGTCACCGATGCGCCGCTGATCGGGACCGGGATGGAGCGTCGCGCGGCGATCGACACCGGTGATGTGGTGCTCTCAGATGCCCCCGGCACCGTCTCCTACGTCGACGCCGAGCAGATCGCGGTCGACCGCAAGGACGGCGGCCAGGACGAGTACCTGCTGCAGAAGTTCATGCGCTCCAACCAGGGCACCCTGATCCACCAGAAGCCGATCGTCGACGTCGGCACGACGATCAAGGAGGGCGATGTCCTCGCCGACGGGTCGGCCACCGACTCGGGCGAGATGGCGCTCGGCAAGAACCTGCTCGTCGCGTTCATGTCCTGGGAGGGCTACAACTTCGAGGACGCGATCATCCTCTCCAAGCGCCTCGTGCAGGACGACGAGCTCACCTCGATCCACATCGAGGAGTACGAGGTCGACGCCCGCACCACGAAGCTGGGCGACGAGGAGATCACCCGCGACATCCCGAACCGCTCGGAGGAGTCGCTGCGCAACCTCGACGACCGCGGAATCGTCCGCATCGGCGCCGAGGTGTCCTCCGGGGACCTGCTGGTCGGCAAGGTCACGCCCAAGGGCGAGACCGAGCTGACGGCCGAGGAGAAGCTGATCCGCGCGATCTTCAAGGAGAAGGCGCGCGAGGTCCGCGACACCTCGCTGAAGGTTCCCCACGGCGAAGGCGGCGTCGTCATCGACGTCAAGACCTTCAGCCGCGACGAGGGCGACGACCTGCCGCCCGGGGTCAACGACCTGGTCCGCGTGTTCGTGGCCAAGAAGCGCAAGATCGCCGAGGGCGACAAGCTCGCCGGCCGTCACGGCAACAAGGGCGTGATCTCGAAGATCGTCGACGTCCAGGACATGCCGTTCCTCGAGGACGGAACCCCCGTCGACGTGATCCTGAACCCGCTGGGCGTTCCGAGCCGGATGAACCTCGGTCAGATCCTCGAGACCCACCTCGGCTGGGTCGCGGCCAACGGCTGGTACAACGACGGCTCCGACGCCCGCAAGCAGATCGACGGTGATGGCAACGGCGCCAAGAAGAAGGTGTACATCGCGACGCCGGTGTTCGACGGCGCCACGGTGGCCGACGTCGACACGGCGCTGGTTCGCTGGCAGGACGAGCACCGGGGCTCGATCCGGATGGACGTCGACAAGGGCCGCCGCAGCGGCGAGCAGGCGTCCGGCAAGGTGAGGCTGTTCAACGGCCGCACCGGCGAGCCATTCGCCGAGCAGGTGACCGTCGGTTACATGTACATCCTGAAGCTGCTGCACCTCGTCGACGACAAGATCCACGCCCGGTCCACCGGTC
Source organism: uncultured Solirubrobacterales bacterium (assembly GCA_963723675.1). Classification (GTDB taxonomy): domain Bacteria; phylum Actinomycetota; class Thermoleophilia; order Solirubrobacterales; family Solirubrobacteraceae; genus Palsa-465. Next base: position 213,795 of record CAVRRW010000012.1, read on the forward strand.
CCTACTCGCTGGTCACCCAGCAGCCGCTGGGGGGCAAGGCGCAGTTCGGCGGTCAGCGATTCGGCGAGATGGAGGTGTGGGCGCTCGAGGCCTACGGCGCCGCGTACACGCTCCAGGAGATGCTCACGATCAAGTCCGACGACACCGTCGGCCGGGTCAAGGCCTACGAGGCGATCGTCAAGGGCGAGAACATCGCCGAGCCGTCGATTCCCGAGTCGTTCAAGGTCCTGCTCAAGGAGATGCAGTCGCTGGCGCTCGACGTCAACGTCGTCTCCGAGGAGGGCGAGCGCGCGGAGATGCGCGAGGAGGACGATGATCTCCTGCGGGCGGCCGAGGAGCTGGGCATCGATCTGTCCGGCGTTCGCGCCACCGACGGAGCCGCCGACGAGGCGACCGAGCACGAGGGCGAGACGATCGAGGCCTCAGAGGAAGAGGTCGAGGTCGAGGATCCCGATCTCGAGTCCGGCGAGGACCTCGTCGAGGAGGACTTCGACGCGACCGAGGACCCGATGCTCGGCGTCAACGGGGGTCCCGCGGACGAGGTCGACAGCGGCCCCGCAGACGAGGTACTAGAGGAGGACGAGACGTGATCCGATGCGGCCGATCACCGCAGCCCGCCACCGCTCTCCGCCTCAATTCACAAGGAACCGCATGATCGACATCAACAACTTCGACGCAATCGAGATCGGCCTCGCGTCCTCCAAGCAGATCCGCTCCTGGAGCTCGGGCGAGGTCACCAAGCCAGAGACAATCAACTACCGGACGCTCAAGCCCGAGAAGGATGGGCTGTTCTGCGAGCGCATCTTCGGTCCGACCAAGGACTGGGAGTGCTACTGCGGCAAGTACAAGCGCGTCCGTTACAAGGGCATCGTCTGCGAGCGCTGTGGCGTGGAGGTCACGCGCTCGAAGGTCCGCCGCGAGCGCATGGGTCACATCGACCTGGCCGCTCCGGTCTCGCACATCTGGTTCTTCAAGGGCGTGCCGAGCCGGATCGGCTACCTGCTCGACATGGCTCCCAAGGAGCTCGAGAAGGTCCTCTACTTCGCCGCCTCGATGGTGACGTGGGTCGACGACGAGGCGCGCGCCAGGGACATCGATTCGCTCGAGGGCGAGGTCAACAAGGTGCTGGATTCCTACGCCGCCGAGAAGGAGGAGCGGATCCTCGAGCTCCGCGAGTCGCTGACGCGGCGCGAGGAGTACCTCCAGAGCGGCAAGCAGAGCCGCGACTTCTCAGACGACGACCACCTGTGGGCGGAGACGCTCGAGGTCAACATCGCCAAGGTCTCCGACGACGAGCGCGAGAAGCTGCTCAAGGAGGTTCGCAAGAGCCTCCAGGCCGACATCGACGACACCGAGGCCTACATCGAGGACGCCGCCGAGCGCATGCGTCAGGTGTGGGAGCTCTTCAAGACGATGAAGGCCAAGGACGTCGTCAACGACGAGACCACGTTCCGCGAGCTCAAGGACCGGTTCGGCTCGCCGTACGGGTTCGGCGAGTACTTCCGCGGCGGGATGGGCGCCGAGGCCGTGCGCGACCTGCTCCAGCAGGTCGACCTCGAGGCCGAGGCGGCCGATCTCCAGGACCAGGTGAAGACCGCCAAGGGTCAGAAGCAGGCACGCGCGGTCAAGCGGCTGAAGGTCGTCTCCGCGTTCATCCACTCGGGCAACCGCCCCGAGATGATGATCCTCGAGGCCGTGCCGGTGATCCCGCCGGAGCTGCGCCCGATGGTTCAGCTCGACGGTGGGCGCTTTGCGACCTCCGACCTCAACGACCTCTACCGCCGCGTGATCAACCGCAACAACCGGCTCAAGCGGCTGCTCGACCTCGGCGCTCCCGAGATCATCGTCAACAACGAGAAGCGGATGCTGCAGGAGGCCGTCGACGCGCTGTTTGACAACGGCCGGCGCGGCCGCCCGGTGACCGGCCCGGGCAACCGTCCGCTGAAGTCGCTGTCGGACATGCTCAAGGGCAAGCAGGGTCGCTTCCGCCAGAACCTGCTCGGCAAGCGGGTGGACTACTCGGGCCGCTCGGTGATCGTGTCCGGGCCGTCGCTGCGCCTGCACCAGTGCGGGCTGCCGAAGCTGATGGCGCTCGAGCTGTTCAAGCCGTTCATCATGGCCCGCCTGGTCGAGCGCAAGTCCGCGCAGAACATCAAGGCGGCCAAGAAGATGGTCGACTCGATGATCCCGGAGGTGTGGGACGTGCTCGAGGAGGTCATCCACGAGCACCCCGTACTGCTCAACCGGGCGCCGACGCTGCACCGTCTGGGGATCCAGGCGTTCGAGCCGGTGCTGGTCGAGGGCAAGGCGATCCAGGTCCACCCGCTCGTCTGTCACGCGTTCAACGCGGACTTCGACGGCGACCAGATGGCGGTGCACCTGCCGCTGTCGGCCGAGGCCCAGGCCGAGGCGCGGATCCTGATGCTGAGCGCCAACAACATCCTCTCGCCCGCGCACGGCTCGCCACTGGCGACCCCGACGCAGGACATGGTGCTCGGCGCCTACTACCTCACCTACGGTCCCGACGCGGAGGTGCTGGCGAAGATCGACCCGGCCACCCATGACCCGCGCCCGCACGTGTTCCGCACCGCCCAGGAGGCGGAGTGGTCCTACGAGCACGGCGTCGTCAACCTCCACGACCTGGCCGAGTACCGCTCGCTGGGGCGCGAGGGCGGCCACGTTCTGACCACGGTCGGCCGGATCATCTACAACGACAAGATCGAGCGGGCGCTCGAAGAGGCGCTGGGCGACGGGTTCGACCCCAGCACCTATGAGTTCGTCAACCGCTCGATGAAGAAGCGCGACACCACCAAGCTCGTCGACGACCTCGTGCAGGCCTATGGGGCGGCGAGCATCTCGCAGGTGCTCGACGCGTTCAAGGACATCGGCTTCCACTACGCCACGCAGGCGGGGGTGACGATCTCCAAGAACGACGTCCAGACGCCCCCCAGCAAGGACGAGATCCTCGGACGCTATGAGAACGAGCTGGCGATGATCGAAGGCCAGTACGACGCCGGCGAGATCAACCAGGAGGAGCGCCACGAGGCGGTCACGAAGCTCTGGGATCGTGCCACCAACGAAGTCGGACAGGCTCTGAACGACCACCTGCACGAGCTCAACCCGATCTTCATGATGGCCAACTCGGGCGCTCGCGGGTCGTTCTCGCAGATCCGGCAGCTCGCCGGGATGCGCGGTCTGATGGCCAACCCGAAGGGTGAAATCATCGAGCGGCCGATCAAGTCCAACTTCATGGAGGGCTTGACGGTGCTCGAGTACTTCATCTCGACGCACGGCGCCCGTAAGGGACTCGCGGACACGGCGCTGCGCACCGCGGACTCCGGTTACCTGACGCGGCGGCTGGTCGACGTCGCCCAGGACGTGATCATCCGGGCCGAGGACTGCGGCACGCAGGAGCACATCGACATGCCGGTGTCCAAGCTCGAGGTCGACCCCGAGACCCGTCGGCTGCGTCCGACGGGCGAGCCGAACGACAACCTGATCGGGCGGATCGCGGCCGATGACATCGTGACCAAGCGCGGCCGCGTGATGGTCCAGAAGGGCGCCGAGATCGACCGCGCCGAGATGGCGGACATCGTCGAGTCCTGGCAGGACGACACCGACAAGGGCACGACGATCACGGTGCCGGTGCGCTCGGTGCTCAAGTGCGAGGCCCCGACCGGAGTCTGCCAGAGCTGCTACGGCCGCTCGCTGGCCACCGGCAAGCTCGCTCAGATTGGCGACGCGGTCGGGATCATCGCCGCTCAGTCGATCGGCGAGCCCGGCACGCAGCTGACGATGCGGACGTTCCACACCGGCGGTGTCGCCGGCGCGGACATCACGCACGGTCTACCGCGCGTGGTGGAGCTGTTCGAGGCGCGCAAGCCCAAGGGTCTGGCGAAGATCGCCGAGGTCGGCGGCAAGGTCTCGATCGAGGAGTCCGACAAGGCCGTCACGGTCGTGATCACCGACGACGGCGGCGAGGAGCATCGTCACACGTTCCCGCGCCGGACGCTGCTGTTCGTCGACAACGGGCAGAAGATCGAGCCCGGCACGCAGCTCAACGAGGGGTCGCTGTACCCGCACGAGCTGCTGGCGATCCGCGGCCGGACCGAGACCGAGCTGTACCTCGTCCGCGAGGTCCAGGAGGTCTACAAGTCCCAGGGCGTCGACATCAACGACAAGCACATCGAGCTGATCGTGCGCCAGATGATGAAGAAGGTCCGGGTCGACCAGAAGGGCGACACCGACCTGCTCCCCGGTCAGTTCGTCGACCGTCAGGAGTACGCCCGGGTCAACCACGACGTGGTCGACGGCGGCGGCGAGGGCGCCCAGGCCGAGGAGATCATCCTCGGGATCACCAAGGCGTCGCTCAACACCGACTCGTTCCTGTCGGCGGCGTCCTTCCAGGAGACCACCAAGGTCCTGACCGACGCCGCGCTGGAAGGCAAGATCGACCGGCTCAACGGCCTCAAGGAGAACGTCATCATCGGCAAGCTGATCCCGGCCGCCACGGGGCTCAAGCGCTACCGGCGGATCGAGATCGAGCCGTCCGAGCCGCTTCCCCGCGGCATGGACGACGTCGGCCTGCTCGACCACGACGATCTCGCGGCCGAGCTCGGGCTGACCGACGGCGACTCGCTGGCCGGCTTCGGCGGCGGTATCGAGCCGGACCTGTCAGACCTCGAGGACATCGGCAACGGCGGCTCGGCGATCGGGTTCGCCGACGAGCTGGCGGACCTCGACGTGCCCGACGAGGACGACTCCTAACCCGGCTCGCCGCCGCACCACCTGTAGTCCTGCTCCGGGCCGCCCGCAATTGGGCGGCCCGGACCCGTTTGGAGTGGCGTGCCGGCGCCTTGGGGTCGTCGACCGCGACGAGCCTCACGCCTCAGACGAGGCCGCCGCGAACCGCTCGCACCGCCGCCTGAATGCGGTTCTCGACCTGAAGCTTGATGAGGATGCTGGAAACGTGGTTCTTGACGGTGTGCTGGCTCAGGAACAGCGCGCGTGCGATTTCCGAGTTGTCCAGTCCTCGCGCGAGCAGCTCCAAGACCTCGAGCTCGCGCGGCGTCATCTCCGCCCCGGAGAGTCCGGGCTCGATCTCTTGGGGCTCGCGCAGGCGCCGTACGAGGCAGCTCGCGATTCGTGGCGAAATCACCGACTCTCCGCGTGCCGCCGCCTGGATGCCCTCGATGATCTGGTCAACCGAGCTGTCCTTCAGCAGGTAGCCGCAGGCTCCGGCCAGCAACGCATTCATCACGTACTCGTCATCGGTCATCATCGTCAGCACCAGCACGCGCGCCAGCGGCGCGGCCGCGGTCAAGCGCTGTGTCGCCTCGATCCCCGACATCCCCGGCATGCTCAGGTCCATCAGCACCACGACCGGGCCAACCTCAGATGCTTGCGCGATCGCGTCCGCGGCGAGCGCTGCTTCACCCGCCACCTGGACGCCGCGCTCCTCAAGCAGCCCGATGATCCCTCGACGAAACAGCTCGTGATCGTCGACCACGATGACCTTGAGGTCGCTGTCCCTGACGACGTCGGGAAAGAGGGCGGAGCGGATCATGGGATCACCAGCTCGAGCTCGGTCCCGCCGTCGGCGCGGGGGTGAGCGCTCAGCTCACCGCCGAGCGACGCGGCGCGCGCGCGCATGGTGCGCAAGCCGAATCCCGACCGCTCCGTGTCGCTGATCCCGCGACCGTCGTCCGCGACGCGCAGGAGGAGATCCCTTCCCCGGCGTTGCAGCACGACGCCGACGTGCCGGGCGGTGCCATGCAGAGCCGCGTTGACGATCGCCTCGCGGGCGATGCGGACGAGATCCTCGCGTTGGTGCGGATCAAGCTCGTTGTCGGCGGTGAGGCCCGTGTCGGCCTCGATCCGCACCTCCACCTGCAGGTCGTAGCGATGCGCGAGCTCGTCGGCGACCATGCGAAGAGCCGCTTCGGTGGTCGGAGCGGTGGAGGCCCAGAGGTCCGTGATCGCCCCGCGCGAGGTCGCGAGTGCGTGGCGCGTTGCGACCATCAGCGGATGCCCGGCCCCCAGCTTGGCGTCGAGTCGCTGTCCTTGCGTCGCAATGCACGCCAGATCCTGCGCGAGTCCGTCGTGCAGGTCGCGGGCAATCCGCTCGCGCTCGGAGGCGATCGCCGACCGCGCGTCATCGCGCCGGATCCTCGCGTGTCGCGCATATGCCCCTACGAGGAGCAGGGCGTAGGCCGAGAGTCGCCAGGCCTCCCGGGGAGTGACCCAATTCGTCGCCACCGCGCCTACCGCCAGATATTGCACGTTCGCGCCGGCGAGCAGAAGCGAAGCGCCCGCGAAGAGTCCGCCTTCGGGTCCTCCACGGCGGGGGCTCGCGACAAACGCCGCCGCCGCGACGACCAGGACGGCGGCCGTCGCGATGTGCACGCCGAGCACGAGGGGATGGGTCGGAATGTCGGCACCCCCGACCCAGCGCGAGCTCGTGAGCTGTGCAAACAACTCTCCCAGCATGACCGTGCCCGCACCGGCCACAACGGCGCACGTGACGAGGACGCGGCGCGGATCCGTAATCGTCCTGGCGGGTGCGAACGCGGCGGCGGCGACCATGAGCGAGACCGCCAGCTCACAGCCGAGTTGCGCGCCGTGGCCCGACTCCAGGCCCACGCCGGCCGACAGCGTGGGCGCGGCGCGGTAGACGAAATCCGCCAGCAACGCCGCGAGCACCGCGAACAACAGCAGCAGGTCGGGCAACCGGCGGCGGCGCTCGAAACCGGCCGCGAACAGGCCGGCGCCGAAGATCGCCGTCAGCGTGATCGTCGTCTCCAGTGCGGCGCGAGCGCCCGGATTCACGGCGTGAACCGGACGGAGCAGACCCACGGCGACGGCGATTGCCGACAGAGCGGCGATGGCCAACGCCGAGCGCGTGCCCGTCTGTGCCTTGAGGTCAGCCGTGAGCGCCCTGACGGGCAAATCATGTGTTGCGATATCCATTTTCGCCTCAGACCACCGAGCCCGTGCCCGGGTCTCGCAAGGTCCGTCGGTCAATGCGACCGATTGCGGCTTGGCCTTCACTGGCCTGGCTCCGCCGTGCAATTCAAAACCCACCCCCGGGCCGCCCAAGGCCCGCTTAGTGTCGCCGATCCAGCGACTGTTTCTACGGTCTAAGCTGCTGAAATTGTAACGATCCTGTCAACGGCCCGCTGTGACAAGCGTCTCAGCAACCCAATCCGGGGCGACTTCTGCCGACGCCCAGGCAGGAGAGAACGATCAGGGGTCCGCGGCCGCCGCGCATCGTGAACGAGTAGTACTTGCCGACCCAGTGCGGCCGCATGATCCGTAGCGTGATCTGCGATCCGACGCGGAGGTGGCGCTTGTGAAACGCCGGAAGGAGGTCGACCGACGTTGCGGTCTTGACCTGGATCGAGCGGCGACTGAACGGACAGCCTTTGCCGGCGCACGCGACGAGCACCGTGGTCCCCTTGACGACCCCATCGGCGCGGAGCGCCTTCACCAGGGTATAGGCGGGGTGGTATTGGAACTGCCATTCGAGCGTTGAGCTGATGAACCCAAGCGTGCCCGGCCCGGACGAGTGCTTGACGATCTGAGCCGACCGGGTCGGCGAGGTCGACGGGGCGAAATTGGAGTCGCCCGAGTACCGGGCGGAGATGCGGTGGGTGCCGAGCGACTTGTACTCGATCGCGCACGTCGCGGAGAGCTTGTTCAGCGGCCGGCTGCCACAACCCCGAATCGCGCGGCCGCGGTCCAGGAACTGAATCGAGCCGGTGGGGTGGATCGGCCCCGAGTTGCTGACCGGGAGAAGGACCGTCGCGGTGTAGGTCGCACGCTTGAGGCGGGCAATCCGTTTGGTGATCGCAAGCGAGGTGGAGGTGGAGTCCCTTCCGACGTTGAGCATGACGGCGGGGCTGGCGGAAGCCGCGACGGGCAACCCTGCGTTGGGGGTGTATACGGCCGCAAGCCTGGCGGTGCCCGCAGGGAAGGAGGCCTGGCAGATGAGGCTGATGCTCGGGCTGGTGGACTTGAAGCTCTGGTTCGCGCAGCCGCCGATCGCGTTGCCGCCGTTTACGAACGTCAGCGATCCCGCCGGGTCGGCGTTACCGGAGCTGGAGCTGATCGTCGCCACCAGCGTCACGGTCTGATTTGTCAGCGGGCCGCTCGACGAGGCGGTGAGCGAGATCGCGCTCGTGGCGGTCACCGTCCCGGTGCGCGCCGAAGCCGCGTGGGCAGCGCCGCCGCTGTTGGACGCCGTCTCCACCACGAAGATCGACTGCCCCACGTCGCCGGCGGTCAGCGTGTAGGTCTGGCCGGTTGCGCCCGGGATCGCCGCGCAACCGAAGAAGCTGCAGCTCTCCCACTGGTATCCGAAGGAGCTCGGGTTGTTGCTCCAATTTCCATGCCCCTCGCGCAGCGTCTGCCCTTGTTGAGGGGTGCCGGACACCGTCGGAGCCGAGGAGCTCGCGGGAACCGGGACGGCGCCCGCCGGGGTTGTGATCGCAGCGGTGAGAGCGGAATTGGCGGGTGCGCCGGGACCGCCGGCGTTGCTCGCGGTCTCCGCCACCAGGATCGCGGCGCCGACATCGGCGGCCGTCGGCGTATACGTCTGGCTGATCGCGCCGGGGATTGCCGTGCAACCGGAGGCGGCGCAGCGTTCCCACTGGTAGCTGAAGGAGGTCGGGCTGCCGTTCCAGGTGCCGTTGTGCTCGGTCAGCGGACTTCCCTGCTGGGGCGTGCCCGAGATCGACGGGGCCGAGATCGGGCTCGGCGGGGCGACGATCGGGGATGTGGCATTGGACGGGACGGGCAACGAACCGCCCGTGTTCGTAGCCGTCTCGAGCACCTCGATCGTCTTTCCGATGTCGGCAGCGGTCACGGTGTAGGTCGTTCCGGTCCGACCGGCGATTGGCGAGCATGTGGGGCCCGTGCCGACCGTGCAGGACTCCCACTGGTCCGTGATCGTCGGGTTGTTGGTCCATTGGCCCTGAGTCAGCGTCAGGACCTTCCCGATCTGGGCTGTCCCGGCGATCTTGGGCAGGACCGTGTTGGCCGGCGGGAGCGCGGTCACCGCCGCGGTCGTCGCGTTGAGCATCGCGGACCCGTCCGTGGTCGTCGCCGCCGTCTCGACGACCTTGATCGTGTTTCCGACGTCGGCGGCGGTCAGGGTGTAGGCGCCGGCGGGCGCGGGACTGATCGCGGTGCACGTGGCGCCGGTGCACGTCTCCCACTCGTCGGTGACCTTGAGGGTCGTGGGGTCGGCGGTGTCGGTCCAGGTGCCCGCCTGGAGGTGCAGGGTCTGGCCCTGCTGAGCGGTCCCCGTGATCGCGGGCGGCGTTGTGTTGGCCGGCAAGGCCTGCGCTACGCCGGCACATAGCCAACAGGTGACCGCTGTTGCCATCAAGCAGAGGAAGACGCGCGTGCGGCGAGCTGAGAACATTGTCATCGAAGAAACTACGGCTGATCCTGGTTGGGCTGATCCTGGTTGGCTCGAACGCGGCGCACCCGCCGGCTCGCGCTTGCGCCCCAAACGCCCCTATTTGTATTGCCAATGGCCCCGCTGAACGGGAGAGTTTCTTGGCTGGCGAGCTTGCTGCCAATGGGCTTCCCAGGCCCTCCTGCGTTCATGAGCTGAACGCCCGAAGCGCAAGCCCGGTGCCTGCTAACGTCCGCGTGGACTTGACCGGCCGTGCTGCGAGCGGAGCTGGTGTCCGGACGGAGCTGCAAGGCGGCACATTTGGGGGCGACGCAGTCATGGGCAACGCGGATGAGCTGAACGTACTGCTCGCGGACGACCACGTTGCCGCGCGGGCGGGAATCAAGGGGGCGATCGAGCCTCACGGCCTGAGCGTCGTGGCCGAGGCGTCCACCGCCGCCGACGCCCTGCGGATGGCGGTGGCGCAGCGACCCGACGTGTGCGTCCTTGCCGTCGCTCTGCCCGGTGGCGGGATCGAGGCGGCGCGCCAGATCAAGCAGTCGCTCCCGGCGACGAAGATCGTGATGATGACGGGCTCGGCGAGCGACGAGGATCTGTTCGGATCGCTGCGGGCCGGTGCCGACGGCTACCTGCCGATGAGCACATCGGCGAGTCGGCTCCCCCATGCGATCCGCGGCGTCGCCCGCGGCGAGGCGGCCCTGCCTCGCGCCCTGACGGCCCGCCTGATCCTGGAGTTTCGCGAGCGCGGAACCAGGCGCCGGGTGAACATGCCATCCGGCGAGGCGGAGGTCGAGTTGACCGCGCGGGAGTTCGAGGTCCTCGAGCGACTGCGAAAGGGCGAGCGCACAGCCGAGATCGCGGCCCGCCTTGGAATCTCTGAGGTGACCGTGCGGCGGCACATCGCCTCGGTGCTGCGAAAGCTCGGAATGCCAAACCGCCGCAGCGCGATCGAGATGCTCGATCGGGCCGAGCGAGAGCAACTGCGCAGCCAGGAGGCCTGATCGATCGGTTGCACGGCCACCCGCGACCCCCGGCGGTCGCGGGCCATGCCATGCGGGCGGATCGGATTTACGGAGTGCAGATCACGTAGACGTTGATTGTCGCGGTGGTGGTGACATTGATATCCGCCGTCCACTCGGTCGCGGCTGCGCCCGACGCCGGCGTGGCGCCATTGTTGTCGCTTGGATATGAGTCCACCACCGAGACGCCCGTGCCGCTGGTCCCCACGCCGCCGCCGATCGCGTGCTGACGCACGGTCGCGCTGCCCGGCTCGAGCGGGCAGGGCTGCGTCCACGGGTGGATGCCAGGCGTGCTAATCGGTTGTTGGCCGCTGGTGTAGACCCCTGACGTCACGGTCGTGCCACCGGCGGGACCGGCGGGACCGGTCGGACCGGCGGGACCGGTGGCGCCGGTGTCACCCTTGTCGCCCTTGGCGCCGGCGGGGCCGGTGTCGCCCTTGGGACCGGCGGGACCGGCGGGACCGGTGAAGCCCCGGGGACCGCGGAAGCCCCTGGGCCCACGAACGACGTGAGTTTTGGCCTTCGGCTTGCTCTTCCCGGAGGAATTCGATACGACGCTGGCGGCGCCGGCGGTGCCGGCAGCGGCCGCGATCAGCGCGATCACGGCTACGACCATCGCGGGCGACGGCAACCGCCGAAATGACTGCTTGAACATCCTGCCCCTTCTTTCGTGATGTGGGGTTAGCAACGAGTCTCGTCCCACCCCGGACGACTGGACCGCATCATGCTGACGCATTGACGGGCCGGATTCACGGCAATGACGTAAACGGTCGGCGGCGTCATCGTATTTTTCGGCCGCATCTGGCCCTCTTCAGGCAATAATCGGTGTCAATCACGAATTGATCACAGGGCGATAACAATTCTTGAGGCAATAATCGACCCCGGTCACGATTGATCACAGGGCGATGAAATAGGGGGCTTTACCGTGCTTCAACAAGACGAGCAGTTGGTGTCGTCGGTGGAGCTCGAGGCGATCAGACCAGACGACCTCGAGCTACTCCATCGAAATGGATTCTCGCGCGCTCCGGGATCGCGCCAGCCCGTGCCGGGCTTGGCGCAGCTGGGCTTGCAGGTGAGCGTTGTGATCGCGGCGATGAACGAGGCGGAGAACCTGCCGCACGTACTCGCGCGCCTTCCGGAAGGACTGCACGAGGTGATCCTCGTCGACGGCCATTCGGTCGACGACACCGTGGGCGTGGCGCAGAGGCTATACCCCGACGTGCGGATCGTGTCTCAGAGCGGGCGCGGCAAGGGCAACGCGCTCGGGGACGGTTTTGCGGCCTGCACCGGAGAGATCATCGTGGCGCTGGATGCCGACGGGTCCACCGACGCCGCGGAGATACCGCGCTTCGTCGGCGCGCTTTGCCACGGCGCCGACTTCGTCAAGGGTTCGCGTTTCGCGCAAGGCGGCTCGAGCACGGACATCACTCCAACCCGCAGCGTCGGGAACCGCGCGCTGAACGCGTTCGTCAACGCCCTCTACGGGACGCAGTACACCGACCTCTGCTACGGGTACTTCGCCTTCTGGGCCCGGTGTCTGCCGTACATGCGCGTCGATTGCGACGGATTCGAGGTCGAGACACTGATTAACGTGCGGATCGCAAAGGCCGGACTCGTGATCCACGAGGTTCCCAGCGACGAACACCCCCGCCTGCATGGGACCAGCAACCTCCATGCCGTGCGTGACGGCTCTCGCGTTCTGCGCACGATCGTGCGCGAGCGGATGTCCACGGCATCGCAACAGTCGCTCCTTCCTCGCATCGCCAACCGCTTGCTCGCCGGATGAAGGTCGCGCTCGTTGCGTCGAGCATCCTCCCGGAGCCCGGGAGGATGGAGCGCCGTGTGGAGCAGTTGGCGAAGGGGCTGGCGGTACGCGGGGCCGAGGTGGAGATCCTGAGCCAGGGGCCCGGGCAATCGTGGGTCGACCAGCGCGAGGGAGTGACCGTACGCCGGTTCGCGACGGCGGTCGGTCCCATGCGCTTCGCCGTTGCGCCCAGGCTGTGGGAGCGGTTGCGGCTGACGTCCGACGAGTTCGACGTCGTCGACGTGCACACCCGGCAGACATTGTTGGCGCTGGCGGTGGGCCGCACCCGCGTCCGCCGGCTGGTGTTCACGCCCAGCGTCCCCATGGACGCCTTCCTGGGCCGGTCCTACGGCCGGCCCACGCGTGCGTTCATCGGCTCGACGGCCGGGATCGTCTGCCACTCCGAGATCGAACGCGATCTGCTCTGTGAGACGGTGCCCGGGACGGCCGCCCGGACGCATGTCGTGCCCGATGGCGTGGATGCACAGGCCCTGCTTGCGGCGAGGCCGTTCACGACCGACGGCGCAGTGGTACTGGCCGTCGACCGACTCGACCGCGCGACCTGGGTCAAGCGCGCGATCGCTGCCGTGCCCGGTCTCGATCCTGAATTCCGTCTGGTCGTGGTGGGCGACGGACCCGCGCGTGACCACCTGGTCGCCTACGCGGCCGACTTGCGGATCTCCTCGAGGGTGCAGTTCGCCGGAGCGTTGTCGGACGCAGTCCTCTACCGCTGGTTGCGCACCGCGAATGTCGTGGTCACGTTGCCCGGCGAGCGTGGCTCGGGATCGCAGCTGACAGAAGCGCGCGCGGCCGGTGCCTCCGTCGTGGCATCCGACGTCCCGATTCACCGCGAGGCCGCTGAACGACGCGGGGGCGGTCACGTGATCTTCGTGGCGCCGAATGGATCGCCGCTTGATCTGGCGGACGCAATCGACGAGGCCGCTCGCGTGTCCGTCCTGGTCAGCGCGGGGGGACTCGCCTCATCGACGCCGACATGGGAATCCGTGGCGGACACGACGTGCATGATCTACGAACAACTGCTCGCAGACCTCCGTCCCGCGCGCGACCGCGGCGCCGGAGAGCTCGTCGGGCACTCCGTGTCCGGTCCAGGGGTCGGTCTCGCAGCGCCGCGGGTGAATGGAGCGGGAAGGTGGCGCTAGCAACCGAGGGCATCGGTTCGCTCACCGCGCCGGTCGCGGTGCGGTTGATCGATCTCGACGCGCCGCTGAGCGATCTCGATCTCTCCTACCAGTACCTGCGACAGGACTATCGGTCGCTGCTCGCGGTGGTCCGACTAGCGCAGGACCCGATCGGCGTTGCCACGTTCCCGGTCGACCCAGGCGGCTACGTGACGCGTGATCAGCTCGCCGGCGGCCTCAATCGGCAGCTTGGCGCCGAGCTGATCGAGGCGTATGACCGGCGCAATCGCGACCGACGGGTGGATCCTTTCTCGGGTATGCCCGAGCTCGGTGACAGCGACGAGACCATGCTGGGCCCGTCGGTCAGCGTGGTCGTCCCGACCTGCTGCAACCCGGGGCCGCTGGAGCGCTGTCTGCAATCGATCCTCCTGTCCGACTACGACGACTTCGAGGTGATCGTCGTCGAGAACAGGCCCGGCTCGTCGGAGACGGCGCGGATGCTCATCGAGCGCTTTGCGGGCGAGCGAAGGCTGCGCTACGTCGAGGAGCCACGGCCGTCCGCGTCGCTCGCTCGCAACGCGGGGCTGGCCGCTGCCGAAGGCGAGATCGTCGCGTTCACCGACGATGACGTCGTCGTTGACCGGCTCTGGCTCGCCGCCAGCGTCAGGGCTCTGCTGAGCGCGCGCGATATCGCCTGCGTGACCGGGCTCATCTTGCCGCTGGAGCTCGAAAGCGAGAGTCAGCTGCTGTTGGAGCAGTTCGCCGGCTTCGGCAAGGGATTCCGGCCAAAGACCTACCGCCTGCCGGATTCCTGGGAGGAGAATCCGCTCCTTCCCTACGCGGCGGGCGCACTCGGCTCGGGCGCCAGCATCGTGATGCTGACCGAGATCGCACGCGGGCTCGGGGGCTTTGACCCCTCCCTGGGTCCGCCCACGCCGGCAAAGGGCGGTGAGGACATCGATCTGCTCGCTCGCGTCCTACGGGAGGGGCACGGGCTCTCATACGAGCCGAGGGCAATCGTCTGGCACGAGCATCCCGAAGGCTCGACGCGGCTGCGCCGCCAGGTCTACGGCTACGGCGTCGGCCTTGGCGCGATGCTCGGCAAGCAGCTGATAGCCGGTCCCCAGCGCCGCGACTTCCTGCGAGCGATTCCTGCGGGACTGCGCTATCTGCGCGATCCCGGGTCGCGCAAGAACGCCGGAAAGCCGGCAGGCTACCCGCGCCGTCTCACCTGGCTCGAGCGGCTGGGGATGCTGGTCGGCCCGATTCTCTACCTGATGAGCGCGGTGATCGTCCAGGCGCGTCGCCTGACTCCGACGCGGACGCCGAGCCCGAGCCCGCTTCGAATCATGCGGCGCATGGTCGTCGGTGACGAGTCGATCAGCGTTTCCTGGTTTCGAGAAATCGAGGCTCCGAGGGTTCGCTTCGCGTGGCGCCGGGCCCCCAAGCGCGCTGCGGTCAGTCCGTTCACCCGGCTCGTCCTCGGCGCGGTCTTCATCTGCGTTGCGGCTCCGATCCTGGTGGCGCTCGATGCTCCCACAGCGGTGCGGATGCCGTTCGTCCTGGCATTCCTGTGCCTGGTTCCCGGAATCGCGTGTCTGACCGCGATCCGTGGTCGCCCCGAGCCCGGACTCGTCATCGGAATCAGCATCGGCCTCGCCGGCGTCGCCGCCCAATCGATGCTGTGGCTGGGGATCTGGTCGCCGCGTCCGGTTCTCTACGGCGTGGCCGCGGCGTGCCTGGTGCCGCTGACCTGGCGCCTCGCAAAGACCGGGATTCGCGGCGAAGCGGTGGCGGGCACCGGGAATGGAAGCCTGCGCGTGCCCAGGCCGGCGGTCACCGGAAATTCGCTGCGGCTTACCGCTCTGATCGGGGTGGCGATGCTCGCCTGGGCGATCTCGCTGACCGGCGCCGACCTCGGGCGGATCGAAGGCGTGGGGCTCTTGGCGGCGATGCCGCCAACGTACTTCCTCGCCCTCGCGCTGCTGCTCGCCGGTTTCGCCGTGGCAGTCACGAGCGAGGATCCAAACCCGCGCCTGCTCGGCGCCTACGTCCTCGCCCTGGTCGTGGTCATCCACGCCACCACCGCGATCCTTTACGACCAGCCGCGGTACGCGTGGACATATCCGCACCTCGGCGTCATCAACCTGATCGCGGCCGCGGGCAAGGCCAACCGCCAGATCGACATCTACAACAACTGGCCGTCGTTCTTCGCCCTCAATGCTTGGTTCAGCAAGACGTCGGGAGTGGCCGCGATCGCATACGCCGGTTGGGCGCAGCTGTTCTTCGGCGTCTTCAACGTCTTTGCCGTCCGGTTCGCGCTCCGCGGGCTGACCCGCAACGAGCGGGTGCTGTGGACCGCAGCCCTGTTCTTCGTCCTTGGCAACTGGGTCGGACAGGACTATCTCGCGCCGCAGGCGTTTGCGTTCGCGCTCTCGGTGATCGTGCTCGGCCTATGCCTGCGGTGCGGTCGCGAGGTCACGGAGCTCCGTTTCAAGCTCGGCCGGCGCCCCTCTTGGATGGCGTCGAGGATCGCCATGGCGGTGCTCCCGGACCGCGCGCGGGATGACCACCCGGCGGGGCCCCCGATGAGCCGGCGGATGGCGCTGGTCGTGGGCGGCGTGTGCTACTTGGCGATCGTCACCAGCCACCAGCTCTCTCCGGTGATGTTGACCCTCAGCGTGTTCGTGCTCGCGGTCGTCACCCGCAAGGTCCCGCTGTGGATTCCCGTGCTGATGGGCGTGCTCGAAGTGGGGTGGGTGTTGCTGGCGTGGCCGTTCTTGACGGCGCACTTCCACCTGATCGATCCGGGCGGTGCCGGCGCCGCGGCGCCCGGCCGCGACCTGAGCGTGGCGCCTGCGGGCGCGGCGCTCAGCTTCTACGCGCCGGCGGCGGTGATGGCGTTGATGGTGGTGCTGGCCGGCGTGGGGTTCGCGCGCAGGGTCACCCAGGGCAAGTGGGACCTGATTCCGGCCTGCCTGATCGCGGCGCCGGTCAGCGTGGTCGTGTTCCAATCCTACGGGGGCGAGGGTGGCTACCGGGCCTACCTGTTCGCGCTTCCGTGGTTGTCTTTCCTGGCCGCGTTCGCCTGCACGACTTGGCGGGTGTCGCCGGCGGGGGCGCGAATCCGCCTCTCGCGTCTGCTCATTGCCGCGCCCGCCGTCGCCGCGTGCCTCCTGTTCGCGTTCTTCGGTCAGGAGCTCGCGAACCATGTGCCGACCAACGACGTCCGCGCGGCCCTCTGGTACGAGCAGCATGCTCCCTCCGGATCGATGCGCGTCGACCTCGCGCCAAATGCGCCCGACCGGCTCACGGCGCGATACCCGCTGGTCGATCTGAGCGACCCTTCCTCACTGGTGGTGACCCCAGGATTCACCGGGCACCGGCTCGGCACGCGTGACGTGCCCCGGCTGATCAAGGTGATCGACAAGCAGCGAGCCCGGCCCGCGTACGTCGTCCTGTCGGGCCTGCAGGAGAACTACGCCCGGCTCCAGGGATTGCTGCCCGCGGGGTCGCTCACCAGCTTCGTTGGCGCGCTCGGGCAATCGCCGGCGTTCCGGCTCGTGTATCACGTTCCTTCCGTCTGGATCTTCAAGTACGGCGCGCCGCGCCCCCAAGCCTCCGGGCAACAACCCCAGGGGTGACCGCCGTGATCATTCCCGTTCTCCTGTATCACTCCGTCAGCGACCGGCCCGCGCCGGGCGATTCATGGGGTGCCGTCTCCCGGGCGCAGTTTGAGGCGCACGTCGAGGCGATCGCGGCCGCTCGGCGTGACTCGCTCACGATCACCGCGCTGGCCTCCGCGCTGCGGCGCGAGCACGCGCTCGTGGAGCCGCCGATCGCGGTCACGTTCGATGACGGATACGGCGACACCTACGAGGCGATCGAGACGCTGCGGCAATCCGGCCTGAGCTCGACCGTCTACGTGACCGCGGGCGAGATCGGAAACACGGGCCGGCTCTCGCCCGAGCAGGTCGCGGCGCTCGCGGATCTGCCCGGCGTGGAGGTCGGCGCCCACGCCGTCCGTCACCGGCGGCTGGACGAGCTGGACGATGTCGAGCTGGACGACGAGGTGCAAGGCAGCAAGCGCCGGCTGGAGCAGTTGACCTCGCGGCCCGTCGAGTCGTTCTCATACCCGCACGGCGCCTATGACCGGCGCGTCCGGGCGGCGGTGATCAGGGCCGGCTACCGCTCCGCGGCGTCGGTCAAGAACGCGCTCTCGCACGCGGACGATGATCCGTTCGCGATCGCCCGCTATACGGTGACCGCCGCGACATCCGCGCAACGGATCATGGAAGTGCTTCAAGGAAAGGGGATCCCATTGGCCTGGACAGGCGAGCGAGTTCGCACTCGCGTATACCGGATTGCGCGTCGGTCGCGAAGGCGCCTGCACGTCGCGGGGAGCCAAGCATGGTGACGCTGCGGGACAGCCCCGGCGAGGTGTCGCGGGAGCTCACCGCGGCCGTGATCGTCTGCACATCGAGCAGGGAGCGCGCACCGCTGCTCCGGGCCTGCATCGACTCGCTGCTCGATGGAGAGGGCCAGCCCGACGAGCTGTTCGTCGTCGTCGACACCAATCCGTCGCTGGCCGCCGAGCTGTCGAGCTCACTGCCGTCGCAGGTACAGCTGCTGCAGTGTGAGCGGGCCGGTCTGTCCGCGGCGCGGAACATGGGGATCGAGGCGGCCCGCTCCGACCTGGTCGCGTTCCTCGACGATGACGCCACGGCCGACCGCCGCTGGCTTTCCTCGCTGAAGGAGGCGTGCGCCACCGACCGGGAGCTCCTGGGGGTCGGCGGCCCGGTGCTGCCGCGGTGGGCCGCCGAGCGCAAGTGGATGCCGGATGAGCTCCTCTGGGTGGTCGGTTGCACGTACGCCGGGCATCGCCACGATGCGGGCCCGATCCGCAACCCGATCGGGTGCAACATGGCCTTCCGCCGTCGCGAGCTGATCGAGGTCGGGAGCTTCGAGACCAGTTTCGGTAAGTGCGGCAAGGCGCTTGCGACATGCGACGAAACCGAGCTCGCGCTACGGCTGGAACGCGCGCACGGACCGGGCCGAATCCGCTTCGTCCCCGACGCGCGCGTGCATCATCTCGTCCCGGCGGCCCGGGTCTCGTGGCGTCTGCTGATGCGTCGCTCGCTGAGCGAAGGCCTGGCCAAGGGCCGTCTGGAGCGACTGTACGCGGGGCCCGCACTGGGAACCGAGCGCAGCTACGTGCGGCTGCTGATCGCCGACGCCGTCCCGCGCTTGTTTCTCGACGGCGTACGCCGGCGTGATCGCGACTCCGCTCTGGGCGCCGTGGCGATCGTCGCCTCGCTGACCGTGACCGGTGGCGCCTTCGTCGCCGGGATCGCGCTCGAGGCCAAGGCCGGAAGGCGAAATGCGACGAGCTGAAGCACTGATCGGCACCCTTCCGAGGGCATCGCTGTCTGGTGGTCCCGTGAGGCGTCGCCTGCTCGAACACGTGCGGCTCCCGTTGCACCGCGACGCGTACGCGCTGGCGCTGAACTCCGGGTTCACCGCCGCGACAGGCCTGCTGTACTGGATTCTCGCCGCGCATACGTTCAGCACGCACGCGGTCGGTTTGAACTTCGCGCTGATCTCGGCGATGACGTTCCTGTCCGGGCTCGCGAGCCTCAACCTACCCAACATCATCGTCCGGTTCCTGCCCGAGAGCGGCAACCGCACGCTCGCTCGAGTCGTCTGTGCCTACGCGGTCGCCGCGGCGCTGGCGGCGTGCGCGGCAGTGGTCTTCATCCTCGGAGTGGGGTCCTGGACTCCCCGGCTGGGTTTCCTGCGATCCGATCACGGCCTGCAGGCCTGGTTTGTGTTCTCCACGATCGCGTGGTGCCTGTTCGTGATCCAGGACAGCGTCCTCACCGCGCTGAGGCGAGCCGTCTGGGTTCCGGTCGAGAACGCCGTGTTCTCGCTTTTGAAGATCGCGTTGCTGGCCGCCGCGGCAACCGCGGCGCCCCGTTATGGGATCTTCGTCTCCTGGACGATCGCGATGCTGGTGTCGGTCGCGGGAGTGAACTTCCTGATCTTCACTCGGCTGATGCGCCGGACGGGCCTGGGCCCGCTCCGAGCCGTGGATGTCCGCAACCGCGCATTTGCGAGCTACTTCGCGGCCGACTACGCCTGCTCGATGGCCTGGCAGGCGAACCTGTACCTGATGCCACTGGTCGTGACGGCGGTGGCCGGCGCGACGACCAATGCGTACTGGGCGCTTGCCTTCACGGTCGCGTTTCCGCTGTACGGCGTTGCCATGAACTTCGGAACGTCGCTGATGCTGCACGCCACCATCGATCGCGCCGCCCTGCCGGCCCTCGCGCGCAAAACCGCGATCCAGGGCGCCCGGGTTCTCGTCCCGGCGGTGGCGCTGCTGTTGCTGGTGGCTCCGTTGTTGTTGTCGCTCTTCGGCCCCGGCTATGCGCACCACGGCACCACCGTGCTGCGGCTGCTCGCCCTCGGAGCCCTGCCGAACTTCGTGATCGTCTTGTCGGTCCACATCGCCAGGGTGCAGCGGCGCCTGCGCCGCGCGGTGATCGCGCTCGGGGCCGACGCGCTGATCGCGCTCGGCGCCGCCACGCCATTGGTTCACGCGATGGGCGTGACCGGCGTCGGAATCGGGTGGACGGCGGCGCAGTGCATCGTCGCGACGGGGCTGCTGCTCACGTGGAGAAGCTCCTTCCACACCGGCACGGCGCCCGCCGCGACGGGTAATCAGCCCGATCTCCCAAGCCCCGAGGCGGGCCTGGAGCCTGATCTCCCATGGCCCGAGGCGGGCCTGCAGCCCGATCTCCCGTCTCGCGAGCAGGCCTTGGAGCCCGATCTCCCATCCGCCGAGGCGAGCGAGGTGCATCCCCTGCTCAGGGCTTTGTTCGCGTCGCTGGAGGGACGAGGGCTGCGTTGGACGCTCCTGCGCGTGCCGTCGAGCCTGGCGGCACCGACCGGCGATGTCGACATTCTCGTGGCGCCGGAGGACTCCGCCGCTCTGAGCGAGGCGGCTCGCAAGCTCGGCTTCGTGGCACTCCCCGGATGGGAGTCCGCGCCGGATCTGATCCTGGTGCGCTACGACCGCGCGTCCGATCGCTGGCTTCTGCTCGACGTCTCGACCAGCGTGTCGTTCCGTTCACCCCGTTCGTGGCAACTTCCCGAGGCGACCGAGCAGGTTCTGCGGCGCAGGAGGCTGAGCGACGGGATCGCGCTGCCCGCGGAGGCGGACGCGTTCTGGCTGCTGTTGCTCCACTGCCTGCTGGACAAGGGCCGTGTGGCCTCTCACTACCGTCCGCGGCTGCGCCGCCTGGCGCCGGCGGCAATGGAGTCGCCGCTCGGCGCCGCGGTGTGCGCCGCGGCGGGGCCGGCCTTTGCGCAGCGCGAGTTCGTGGCGGCCGCAGAGGCGGGTGACACCGAGGCGCTGCTGGAGCTCGGCGTCAGGCTGACGGATCAGCTGAGGCGACGCAGGCCCCTGACCGAGCGGTGGCAGGTGCTGCTGAGCCGTGCCGTCCGGGTGGCTCGCAGGCCGCTGCTGCTGCGGCGCCGGAAGGGGATGAGCCTGGCGCTGCTCGGTCCAAATGGCGTCGGCAAGTCGACCGCCGCCGCGGCGCTGCAGCGGTCTCTGCCGTTTGAGGTGCGAATTGTCTACATGGGAATGTGGAAGCTGCCGGACAAGGAGCGGGGCCGTGTCGCCGTGGTGATGGAGATCGCCACCCGTCCGCTGAGGATCTGGCATCGCTACCTGAAGGCCCAATACCACCAGTTCCGGGGCCGAGTAGTCGTATTCGATCGTTACGTCTACGACGCGCTTCTACCTCCCAGCCCTCCGCTGCTGATGGCAAAGCGCGCCTACTTCCTGTTTCTGGCGCACGTGCTTCCCCGTCCGCGGGCGGCCGTGTTCCTCGACGTGGCGGGAGACGTCGCGTACGGACGCAAGCCGGAGGCTCCGCCCGACGAGCTCGAATCGGAACGCAGGCTGTACGGTGAGCTGGTCAGGCGCTCGTTCGCCGTCGAGCTCGTCGACGCCGGCGCCGATGCGGACACGGTGCGGGCGGAGATCACCACGATCGTCTGGCGCGAGCTCACGCTCCGCTGGCACGGAGTTTGTGCGCCGGCGTGACATGCGGCTGGGGACGCTGACACGCGAAATCACGGCGCTCCACGCGGACGCGCTGCAAGCGGGCGATGCCGGCATCGTCATGCGCAGCGCCCAGCGGACCTCGGCCGGTGTCGCGATCGCGAAGCTCGGGCCACCCGGGGCGCCGCCGTGCGCGATCCTGAAGGTCACCGCAACCGCGGAAGGCAAGCGCCTGCTCGAACGGGAGACCGCGGTTCTCAGCGCGCTTCACCGCGATGAACGCCTGGATGGCTGGCGAACCCTGCTGCCCCGCCCCCGGGCGGAAGGGGTGCTGAGAGGCTACAGCTACCGCCTCGACTCGGCCCTGGGGGGTCTTTCGGTGGTCGCCCCGACCACGGCCGCTCGTCCGGTGCTCCTGAGCGCGGCAGCGGAGACGATCGCCGTCCTGCACGAGAAGACCGCGACAACGGTCGCGGCTGGACCGGAGCTGGCCAAGCGCTGGGTCGATGCTCCGCTGGCAGAGCTGTCACGTCACGCCGGCAACTCGCGATGGCTCACCTATCGCCTCGAGCTGCTGCGCGACGAGCTCTACGGCGCGCTGGCGGCTGGGACACTCGTCGCCACCTGGATCCACGGGGACTACTGGCTCGGCAACCTGCTCTTCTCAGGCATGCGATCGCCCACCGGCATCGTCGACTGGGAGGCTTCGGCGCCGCTCGAGCTTCCCTTCCACGACGTGCTTCACCTCCTCTTCTACACTCGGCGCCTCGCCACCGGTCGCGAGCTCGGCGAGCTGCTCTGCGACCAGCTCCGGGGGGAGGGATGGTCTGCCGAGGAGCGCGCGCTCCTGAACCGCTACTGGACGTGGCTGTCGGGATACCCACTGTCGCCACGCCACATGCTTCTCCTCTACTGGCTGCGTCACGTTGGCGGTCACGCGCGGCAGCAGGGCTCACAGGTCGGATACAGATATCGTGTGTGGCAACGCCGCAACGTCCTGTCCATACTGGCGGCAATGTGAGTCGTCCCCGTGCCCAGCGCATAGCGGTTCGAGTGATCGTGATCGTTGCGATCTTCGGAGCCATCGCGGCTCTCGCCGTCGCGCTCCCTTTGAGCGGGTCTAATGGACGCTGGCATCGAGTCTTCTTTGACGATTTCAGCCACGGGCTGCGATCCTCGCAGTGGGGCGCCTACAGCGGCCAACCGGGCGGCGACCCAGGCGGGTGGTGGGCCCCCGCTCACGCCGTCGTCGCGCACGGTGTGCTCAACCTCGAGACCTACCGCGACCCCCGCTACGGAGGGCGCTGGGTATCGGCCGGCGTCTCCAGCTCACCTGCGCTGAAGCAGACATACGGCAAGTACGAGGTCCGCGTCCGCATGGATCCCGGCAAGGGCGTCGCGTTCGTGGCCTTGCTGTGGCCGGTACGCAACGTCTGGCCGCCGGAGATCGACTTCGCCGAGAACGGCGGGGAGACCGGCGGTCGGACTCACGTCACCGCGACGCTGCACTATGGAAGCGACAACTCCCAGCTCCAACGGATCGTCGGCGTTGACCTAACGCGGTGGCACACGGTCGGTGTCGAATGGATGCCAGGGGAGCTGATCTATACGCTCGATGGCCGGCGATGGGCGACCGTAAGCAGTAGCGCCGTCCCCGACCAACCGATGGAGATGGACCTCCAGACTCAAGCGGGGACGTGCGGCGTCACGTTCGCGCCGTGCCCGGATCGAACAACGCCCGCCCACGTCAACGCGCAGATCCAGTGGGTGGCCGCATACGCCTACCACGGCCCAAAGCCAGGATCCTAGGCGCACAACCCGGAGGCCTACTACCAACCTCGGATCGGGCTGCTGGGGACACCTTCCTGAAGAGTTACGTCCCGGCGCTACTGGCAACCTCGCAGTATCAATCCGGCAACACGGTGCTCTTTATCGCATGGGACGAGGACAACGGGCCATGCTCGGGCTGTACGAACCGCGTGCCGCTGATCGTGATATCGCCCTACACCAGCCATGTGCAGAACGCGATCTCATACAGCCACTACTCGTTGCTGCGTATCACGGAGGAGCTGTTGGGGCTGCCGCTGCTGGGCAACGCCGCATCAGCCAACTCGATGGTGTAAAGGGTCGGGTTTTGAACGCCCGCTGCTCATCGCCGGAGCTGGTCCGAAAACTCCGCGATCGTTCGGCGCAACGCCGTCAGCTCCTCGACGATCCCGTCGCGCTCGCGCAGGAGGGCGCGGCGCTCCGCCGTCGACGATTCGATTTCGGCGAGCTGGAGGATGCGATCGTCCACTCGGTGGCGCTCGAGGTCGAGGCTCAGCGCGTATGCGCTGAGATCGGTGAGGGCGTCGTGGACATTCTGGTCGAAGCTGCCGGGATTGGAGCCGAGCTCACTCCGACGGCGTTGCTCGGGCGCATGTTCTGTACTAGCTTCGCCGGCTGGGGTCTCCTCGAACTGCACTGCCAGTGTGCTGAACCGTTTTTGCATATGTTTAGTCTCAGTGGCCGGCGCCGTCGCGTCTATGGGCCACCTCGTGGATACACCGTTCATCTCCGTGAACTGGCAGGATATGCGGGCGTGAGGGGGCAGCAGCGTGAGGATCATGTCAATACTTAGGCGACTTCATCGGGGAACTTCCTCTCCGCGATGTTCAGGTGTGAACGGAGGAAGGGGGAGAAGGGCCATAGGCAGGTCGTCAGGGAACCCACACACTGCTGAATGCGTGGAGTATTTCCCAGAGAAACCGGGTCTGCTGGCATGGGGCCGCCGAGCAGTCATTGGCTGGGCGCTGGCCCTCCTGCTTGGCGGAGGGCTCGCATTCGCCGTCTCCTCTCAAGCCAAGACCAAGCCCAAGCACCACACGCAGAAGTCGAAGTCTCACACCCTGAAGTGTCGCGCCGGTTATGTCCGCCGCACTGTTAAGGTGGCCAAGCGCAAGCACGGCCGCATCGTGCGCGTCCACCACAAGATTGTCTATGTGCGGGTGCAGCGGTGCGTCAAGGTGAGCAAGCCCAAGCCCAAGCCGAAGCCCCCGACGACGACCACGCCAGGCTCGCCTGCGCCCGTCGTCCCGCCACCGTCGTCTTCCCCCCCGCCGAAGCCGCCGCCGCCACCGCCCCCGGTGGCGCCGGCCAACACGGCAGTGCCCCAGGTATCGGGTAGCACTCGCGCGGGCCAGACGCTGTCTGCGACGCCAGGGACGTGGACGGGCACGCCAACCCCGTCGTTGACCTACCAGTGGCAGCGCTGCAATGTGGGCGGCGGCTCGTGCTCGGGCGTGGGGACCGGCTCCACCTACCTGCTCGGCGCAAATGACCTCGGCCGTGCTTTGCGCGTCTCCGTGACCGCGGCCAATACGGCGGGATCGGCCTCGGCGGCGTCAGCGCTCACGACCGCGATCCTGCCTGCAAGCGACCCGGTCGCCGTCGCGGTGGGCGACATCGCGTGCTTTGCGGGCGACAAGAACCCGGGAGACAAGTGCGAGCAGTCGCTGACCGCGAAGGTCGCGTCGGCCCAGAATCCCACCGCGGTTCTTCCCCTCGGCGACAACCAGTACGAGTCGGGGTTGTTCAGCGAGTACATGGGTGTGGGCGCCTACAACGCCACGTGGGGACCGTTCAACCCGATCGTGCACCCGGTTCCTGGCAACCACGAATACGAGATGAGTTCGAGCGCCGCGGGCTACTTCCAGTACTTCGGGACGAACGGTGTGGGCGCAGGCTCTCCGGGAGGCTATTACTCGTTCAACATCGGCTCCTGGCACATCATCGCGCTGAACTCCGACTGCTCGGACTCCGGTTGCGCCGACCAGATGCCGGGCTTCACGACAACAGCGCAGACTAATTGGCTGCAGTCAGACCTGGCCGCAGACAAGAGCGCCTGCACGCTCGCGTACTGGCACCACCCGCTGATCTCGGCGGGCGACATCGGCGACAGCCCCAATGTCATGGCCTTGTGGACCACGCTCTACAGCGCCCACGCGGACGTCGTGCTGGGCGGCCACGACCACCTCTACGAGCGTTACGCGCAGCAGGACCCTTTGGGGAATCCGACGAGCAACGGGATTCGCGAGTTCGTGGTCGGGACCGGCGGCGAGAATCTCGTGGCCCTCAACGGCCACCCCCAGACCAGCCTGGAGAAATCAGACGACCAGGATTTCGGGGTGCTGGCGCTGACACTCCACGCCGCCAGCTATGACTGGAAGTACGTGACCACGAACGGGGCCGTGATCGACAGCGGCACCACGGCCTGCCATGGCTCGAGCGGCGCCGCC
Organism: uncultured Solirubrobacterales bacterium; assembly: GCA_963723675.1. Taxonomy (GTDB): domain Bacteria; phylum Actinomycetota; class Thermoleophilia; order Solirubrobacterales; family Solirubrobacteraceae; genus Palsa-465. The sequence goes on from CAVRRW010000012.1 coordinate 239,532, forward strand.
GTGACGGCCTCGGCCGCGCGTGACATCGCCAACGCTGACATCGCCCGGCTCGAGCGCCGGGAGCCGCACCTGGTCTTTGACGCTCGCCCGCTTCACGCCTCGCTGACGGCGGCGGTGCGGACCGGGCTCCCGGTGGCGGTCCACTGCTCGCGCGGCTGCGACGTCAAGGTGACCGCGTCCCTACGGCGCGGAAGCCGTCTGCAGCGGGTCGCCTCGTTCTACGAGACCGAGTCGCAGCTCCCCAAGCCGTACAGCCAGATCCTGCTCCGTCTGCCCGCAGCCCGGCTGAAGGGCCTGAGCAAGGCCACACTGGTCCTCCGATTCGCCGCGCTGGACGCCGCCAACCACCACCGAACGGTGACAAGGATGGTCACGCTCAACCGACGCTGAACGCGGTGTTCGGCTTCCGGCGCGATCAGCCCCGTCGTTTCAGGTCGACATGCCGGTGCGGGGGCCTCCTGCCGAGGGAGCCCTCGGAAACGTGAGGCGTACTTGGGGCATAGCGGTCCTGGTAGCAGCCGGGCTGGCGCTGCTGGGAGTGGCCGGACTTGCATTGACCACGTCCGCGCACGCGAGGACCAAGCCTCACCCGCCCAAGTGTCGCGCCGGCTATGTTCGCCGTTCGGTGCGGGTGCCGGTGCGCAGGCACGGCCGGATCGTGCGCAGCCACGGCAATGTCGTCTATCACCGGGTGAGCCGCTGCGTGAAGGTCACCAAGCGGCTGCCCAGGTGTCGCGCCGGCTATGTTCGCCGTTCGGTGCGGGTGGCGGTGCGCAGGCACGGCCGGATCGTGCGCAGGCACCACAAGGTCGTCTATCACCGGGTGAGCCGCTGCGTGAAGGTCAGCCAGCCCAAGCCGACACCGCCGCCGCCACCGCCGCCACCGCCTCCGCCTCCGCCTCCGCCTCCGCCCCCGCCTCCGCCTCCGCCCGATCATGTGGTCGCCGCCGTGGGGGATATCGCCTGCCCCGCAGGCGATACGACCAACAACTGCGTGCAACAGCAGACGGCGACGCTGGCGGCGAGCCAGCATCCCACCGACGTCCTGGTGCTCGGAGACAACCAGTACAACTCGGGGTCGTTCAGCGAGTACATGAGCGCCGGCGCGTACAACGCCACGTGGGGGATCTTCAACCCGATCGTGCATCCGGTTCCGGGCAACCACGAGTACGACACGTCCGGCGCCGCGGGCTACTTCCAGTATTTCGGCGCCGCCGCTGGGCCCCCGTCGGGCGATTACTCGTTCAACCTCGGCGCCTGGCACGTCATCGCGCTGAACTCCGACTGCTCGCCCTCCGGCAGCTGCGTGGACTCGGTCGCCGGCGGAACGACTTCAGCGCAGGTGTCGTGGCTGCAGGCTGACCTGGCCGCGAACAGGAGCGCGTGCACGCTTGCGTACTGGCATCACCCGCTGTTCAGCGCGGGCGACATCGGCGACAGCCCCGGGGTTGCGCCGCTGTGGACCGCGCTCTACAACGCCCACGCCGACATCGTGCTGGACGGCCACGACCACCTCTACGAGCGGTACGCGCAGCAGGACCCCTCGGGGAATGCGACGACCAGCGGGATTCGCGAGTTCGTGGCCGGCACCGGCGGCGAGAACCTCGTGGCCCTCAACAGCCACCCCCAGACCACACTTCAGGCCTCAGACGACCAGGATTTCGGGGTGCTGATGCTGACGCTTCACGCCGGAAGCTATGCCTGGGCGTTCAAGAGCATCAGCGGGGCGACTGTCGACAGCGGCTCGGCGGCGTGCCATGGCCCAAGCGGTGCGGCCGCGAGCGCTTCGGCGGCCCGTGACATCGCCACCGCGAACGTCGCCGGCCTCGAGCGCAGGGAGCCGCAGCTGGCCTTCGATGCTCGTCCGCTGCGGTCCTCGCTGAGGGCGGCGGTGCGGACCGGCCTGCCGGTGGCGATCCACTGCTCGCGCGGCTGCGATGTCACCGTGACCGCGTCGCTGCGGCGCGGACGCCGTCTGCAGCGGATCGCCTCGTTCTACGAAACCGAGTCGCAGCTCCCCGAGCGATACAGCCAGATCTTGCTCCGACTGCCCGCGGGCCGGCTGACGGGCACATCCCCGGTCCGGCTTGTCGTAAGATTCTCGGCCATCGACGCTGCCAACCACCACCGCACTGTGACAAGGACAGTCACGCTCACGCGACGCTGAACGCGGTGTTCCGTTCCGGGCGCGATCCGTTTCGTCGTTCGACGCCGATGTTCCGGCGCGGGCGCCTCCTGCCGACGGAGGCCCGAGCAACGTGAAACGGGCTTGGGGCATCTCACTGCTGATAGCGGCCTGGCTGGCGCTGCTGGGAGCGGGCGGGCTGGCATTGGCCGCGCCCTCGCACGCCAACGCCAAGCCCCACCTGCCCAGGTGTCGCGCCGGCTACGTTCGCCGTTCGGTGCGGGTGGCATTGCGCCGGCACGGCCGGATCGTGCGCAGGCATCACAAGGTCGTCTATCACCGGGTGAGCCGCTGCGTGAAGGTCACCAAGCGTCCGCCCCGGTGCCGCGCCGGCTATGTTCGCCGTTGGGTGCGGGTGGCGGTGCGCAGGCACGGCCGGATCGTGCGTAGGCACCACAAGGTCGTCTATCACCGGGTGAGCCGCTGCGTGAAGGCCCCCAAGCCCCCGCCCCCGCCCCCGGCACCGCCCCCGCCGCCACCTCCGCCCCCGCCCCCGGCACCCGATCCTGTCGTCGTCGCGGTGGGCGATATCGCCTGCCCGGCGGGCGACACTAACCCGGCCGACAACTGTGAGCAGGCGCTGACCGCGAAGGTTGCATCGGCCCAGAATCCCACTGCGGTACTTCCCCTCGGCGACAACCAGTACGAATCGGGGTTGTTCAGCGAGTACACGGGTGCGGGCGCCTACAACGCCACCTGGGGAGGGTTCAACCCGATCGTGCATCCGGTTCCGGGCAACCACGAATACGAGATGAGTTCCAGCGCCGCGGGCTACTTCCAGTACTTCGGGGGCAACGGCGTGATGACAGGGCCGCCGGGCGGCTATTACTCGTTCAACCTCGGCGCCTGGCACATCATCGCGCTGAACTCCAACTGCTCGGACTCGGGCTGCGCGGACTCGGTCAACGGCGCCACGACGGCCGCGCAGGTGTCCTGGCTGCAATCCGACCTGGCTGCAAACAGGAGCGCGTGCACGCTCGCCTATTGGCATCACCCACTGTTCTCCGCGGGCGACATCGGCGACAGTCCCGGCGTTGCGCCCCTGTGGACCTCGCTCTACAACGCTCACGCCGACGTCGTGCTGGGAGGCCACGACCACGACTACGAGCGTTATGCCCAACAGGATCCCTCACGGAATGCGACGACCAGCGGCATTCGCGAATTCGTGGTCGGCACCGGCGGCGAGAATCTCGTGCCGTTCGTTCACCCCAAGATCAACGTCGAGGCCTCGGACAACCAGGATTTCGGCGTGCTGGCGCTGACGCTTCACGCCGGCAGCTATGACTGGAAGTACGTGACGACGAGTGGGGCCGTGATCGACAGCGGCACCACGGCCTGCCATGGTCCGGCCGGCGCAGCGACCGCCTCCGCCGCCCGAGACATCGCCACCGCGAACGTCGCCGGCCTCGAGCGCAGGGAGCCGCAGCTGGTCTTCGACGCTCGTCCGCTGCGGTTTTCGCTGACGGCGGCGGTGCGGACCGGCGTGCCGGTGGCGATCCACTGCTCGCTCGGCTGCGACGTCACCGTGACCGCGTCGCTGCGACGCGGACGCCGTCTGCGGCGGATCGCCACGTTCTACGAGACCGAGTCGCAGCTCCCCGAGCCCTACAGCCAGATCTCGCTGCGCCTGCCCGAAACCCGGCTGGGGGGATTGAGCGAGGCCACACTCGTCCTCCGATTCGCCGCGATCGACGCCGCCAACCACCACCGCGTGGTGAAGCGGGTGGTCGTGCTCAAGCGCTGAGCGAACGCGAAGACGCGTCCTCAAGCCCTCGCGAGCCGCGGCGCGACCGCTCAGAGGAAGTCAGGCGGGATGTTTCCGGACCTCCCACACCGGACGGCACTTCAACATGATCGCCGACGAGTGGACGGTCATCCGCTGGGGCTCGCTAGTACGCCCAGATCACCACCCAGCCGACGTAGACGTGCCCGCTGTCGCCGTCGTTTGAGCCCGACGGTTCGATCTGGAGCTGCCACCGTTCGGGCGACGCGGAGATCTGGTTGGTTGTCGTGCCGATCAGGTTGCCGTCGATGTAGTAGCTCCGGAACCCCGGACCCCACTCCTGCGTGTAGACGTGCCATCCCGTGGAATCGATCGCCGGCGTGTCGAGCGAGTCCTGGGCACCCGAGCCGCCATGGTGCGAGTAAGCACCGAAACTTGTGCCGCTCAGGTTTCCCTCGGGAAAGTCCGACTCCGCAGACTGCCAGTCGCCGTCGTTCGGCGGCCAGAGCAGGATCGCCTGATAGAAGTCATCGAGCTTGCGCGAGTCGGCCGGGAGGAAGCGCTCGCAAAACGAATAGCGACCATACGCCTGATACCGACGGCCGCCGGGGAGCGGCGACGGGTTGGCCGACACGGGGGTGCCGTTGTAGTTGTGCAGGTACCAGTCGAGCACGCCGTTGTGAACCGATTGAACGACGCTGGGCTCATAGCCCGGAGCACCGCCGGTGTATGTCGAGGACCAGCCATCGCCGTATTCGGTCCAGCCCATCCCGTGGTCGCCCACATAAACGGTGCCGCTGCCGCCCGAAGCAAACGAACCCATCGGCGCGGGCTTCGTGAAGTCGTCCTGGCCCTCGAGTGTCCAGGCGTGACCTCCCGAGGCGACGTTCCCATTCGGCATCGGAGGACAGCGGTCGAGACCGTTCGACGACCCGGCGAGCGTCGGCGGGCTCGGGGGGACGGTGGTCGCACCGGTTGGCCCCCGCGCACCTGCGGTTGGCGACCGTCTGCGCCGGTGCCTCGCGGGTGCTCGGAGCCACCGAGTATGCCCGGCCAGCCTGTATCTGCGTCTGCGTGAGCAGGGCCGAGGCCGATGCCGGCCGACCGAGCACAGCGGCCGCCCGTGCGTGACCCGTACGGTGACTCGCCGGCTCGCCGCAAACGCGGTCGCGCCGCCGGCCGCCAGCGGGACAGCGGAAAGCGCAACCACGACGAGGAGTGTCCTGGCCCGTCTCGCGCGTCGCGTGTGGCATGGCCCAAACGAGCCGCCGTCGAGCTCAGCCAGTCGCTTCATCGGTCCCTCCGGCTGGAACGCGCCGCTCAGACAGCGACGCTGTCAGGCGGGCCGTCTACCCCTGCGGGAGGGTTTGTTAACGCGCGATTGGGGCGCGGAGGTGCCCTATCTCAGGCTAAAGCTCCCTTTCGCTGCTGTAAGCGAACGCCGACGCGCCCATACCACCGCCTGCCTGAGGCGCGACTGGCGACGTTGGCTGGCGTGGACGCCCCGCTTACCCGCCGGCGGTCTGCAGGCGAGCACCGCCCAGAGGGGACGCCGAGCGCCGGTAGCCCGCCGCCGCCTGGACGCTTGAATGACGCCATTTCGCGCCTCCGCGGACGGTGGGCACGCCCTCCTCGTTGAGCCGGTCGGCGATCGCCTGCAGGGTCATGCCTCGAGCCCGCATCTGGGTGATGCGTTCGCTGAGGTCGGGATCGTCTGTCACCGCACCGCGCCCGGTGGCCTGGCCGCGCTTGCGGGCCGCCTGGAGGCCGTTTCGGGTCCGCTCGCTGAGCCGAACGCGCTCCCACCGCGACACCTCGATCAGCATGTTGGCGGCCAGTCGGCCTTCTTCGCTGTCTGTGTCAAACCCGTGAGCGGCGGCGATCAGCCGCACGCTCGAGCCGGCAAGCCACTCCATGATCGTGCCGAGCTCGGCGGCCGAGTAGGTGATCCGGGAGAGCTCTGCGACCACGAGCCCCTCGGCGTCTCCGCAGCGGATCCGATCCAGCGCGTAGGAAAGACCGGGGCGGGCCAGCCCCTTGCCGGTCGTGGGCTCTCGCTCCCCCACAAGCTCGATCAACTGCAGGCCGCGACGCTTGCACTCCCGCGAAATCATGCTCGCCTGCTGCCTGAGCTCACGGCTGCCGGCCTCGCCGGCGCGCAAGCAGCTTGCATAGCCGATAACCGGGGTGCTCGGAGCGGATGCACCACTCGAGCGTGGCGCCGGGACGGCATCGCCGCGGGGCGCACGCCCTCGCTCCTGCGCTCGCGCGTTCGGCCGGGCGCTTTCCGACAACGTGCCAAGCCACACCTCTCCCGGGCTTCCATGCCTGATTTGCCTGTTCTCAACCATCTCACTTCCTCCTGAAACTGAACCGAGGTCGCTCGCGACCGGAGTCAAAGGCTGGCTCGCTTCGCAAACGCGACCATTTCCTATCGGCCGAAGCCGAGCATTACTTGAGGACGACCTGAGGTCGCCCGCGCGCTCGGCTATCCGGGTCGCTCCAGGCGGGGAGTCTCCGCACACGTCGGATGGATGGCCGGCTGCGGGACGAACCTGACGCACGGCGCGGGATACCGCGCGAACGAGACCACCAGCATCAGCGGGTCCGCGCCGGCGCCGCCGCCCGACGACGATTGCGCGCCGCCCTGCGGACCTCGTGTGCCGTGCGACATCGTGTCGATCAGGGATGGTTGGGGCTGGACGGCCCGGTCCTCGGACCGTCCCTGCGGCATGTCCGCGGCACGCGTCGGGCGATCGGTCAGGGTCGACGATTGTGCCGCGGTCAGATCACCGGCGGGATTCGATGCGGGGTTCTGCAATCCGTAAGCTCCAACGAAGTTGCCGGCGAGCAGGTCGCGTGCCGCCGCTTCGTGCGGGGCGGTCATCCATCCGGCGGCCGCCGAGCCGGATGACTGGTCGTTTGACCCCCCGTTCGCGGCATGTTTGGCGTCGCCGGCGTGCTCGCTGCCGCCGACGAGCGTCGCCGTAGCGCCGAATGCGCCGGCGGCGTTGGTCGGCGCGTCGGGGTGCTGTCCGACCTCCTCCCCCCCGGGGTGGGCCGTGGTCGACGCCCCGGGGCCACCCGACGCGTTGCCTGCGGTCGGGTCTCCCGCCACGAGCGACCTGCGAAGTGCCGAAACCGGGTCGTCTTCCTTGGAAACCAGCTGGGACGGGCCGGTCGGAGCGGTGGGGGATCCGGCGCCCGTGGGGTCGTCCTGGCCCGCAGCCGACCCGGTCCCCAATCCGGGCGACGGCGGCGACGTGCCGGTGACCGGGAGCGTGCCCGCGGGCGTGGGAGTTGGCGGGGCGCCCGGGGGTGCTGTGGTCTCGCCCGCCGGCGTGGTCGTGCCCGGGGGCGGGGTTGTTGAAGGGGTGACGGCGGGTGTGGTCGCGCCAGGGGGCATGGGGGTCGGCCGGGTGCTCGGGGGCGTGGGGGTCGGCGGGGTGCTCGGGGGCGTGGTGGTCGGCGGCGGGTCCGCGGGCGTGGTGGCCGGCGGCGGGTCTGCGGCCGTGGTGGTCGGCGGGGTGCTTGCGGGTGGGCTCGTGTCGCCAGACGGACTCGTCGCCGCCGCCGACGCACTACCGGAAGCAATCACCGCAGATGCGGCGGACGCGACCGCGAGGGAATTCGTCGGCGTGGCGCCGTCCGCGGTCGCGAAGACAACTCCCTCCGCCGGAGACGCGGCGGAAGCGCTCGAAGCGAGCATCAGGGCCAGGGCCAAGAGAACGCCCACGGCGACCGCGCCGTCGATCCGCCGATGACGGTGACCGCTGGACCTGCACGTCCTCAAGCTCATCCGGATTGGGCCCCCAAGGCTGACAACTCGCATGTCGACGTCTGACGAAGGTGGCACAGCTCCTCGCGCGCGACTACCCGACAGCTAGCGCAAAACCGATCAGATTATGAACGCGGGATAGCCCCGCAATCCCATTGACGACCAGCCCTAAGACGATGTTAATCGTCTACACAAAATGTTGGTCAGGAGGGGGCGTCGTATGTGCGGGATAATCGGGTACGTGGGCGGCCGACCATGTCGGAAGGTGCTGCTCGACGGGCTGAGAAGACTCGAGTACCGGGGCATGACTCGGCCGGGATCGCCTGGCGCGAAGGGTGATCTTGCAAAGACGATCACCGTCGAATAGCTCGGTCGTCGTCCTCGGCGCCGGGCGCGGCCTGACGTCGCTGCTGCGAGCAGTCCGAGACGAGGACAGCCGGCTGACGGCGATCGTGAGCATTGCCCATGAGGGAGATGGCGGCGGCGATGCGCGGCAACGCCTCGCCAGCGCGGCGGTCGAGGACCTGCGCCGCTCGCTCGAGGCGCTGTCGGCTGAGGAGGGAGCGCTTCTGCGGGCGATCAGGCGACCGCTGACGATCGAACGCCTGGGACGGCACCGGCTGGGAAACCTGGTGATCGCGTCGGTCGCCACGGCGTTCGGCGACTATGGCCGGGCGAGCACGTGGCTGGGCGAGCAACTCGGGATCGGTGGCGCGGTGCTGCCCGCCACCGTCGAGCCGGTACAGCTGCAGATCGAGGTCGCGCAAGAAACGGCCGCATCGTCGGGAGGTTCCGGGCACAAGCTGAGGCGCGTGCGCTTCGTGGGCGGCCGTGCCGAGTCACCCGACGCCGCGGTCGCGGCGATCAGGCATGCGGATTGGGCGCTGCTCGCTCCGGGCGCGCTTTACCGAAGCGTGGTGTCCACGGCCGGGGTGCCGGATCTGGTCCGCGCCCTGAGGAGCACCCGTGCCCGCGTGCTGTGGATCGCCAACCTGGAGCCCGGCTCGCGCGAGGCGGCCGGGATGGCCGCCGGCGATCATCTGCTCGCGCTCCGATCGCACGGCATCCGTGTCGACGCGGTGATGCACGACCCCTCCGCGATGCTCAGGTTTGACCCCTCCGAGCTGACGAGATATGGAGTGGAGTCGGTACCCCGGGCGCTTCGAAACGTCGCGAACCCCGGCGTGCACGATCCGGAGCGGCTGCGTCCGGCGCTTTGGGGCCTGATCGGGTCACGGCCGACCGGCACCGTCGGCGGCCGCGATCGAGCTCGAGGTTCAGCCGCCGCCGCTGACCGTTCCGCTTCCGGATGAGCCCGAGCCGGCGCTGCCCGAGCCTCCGCTTGGGCTCGGCGCGGGAGTAGGCCCCGAGCCCGAGCCCGAGCCCGGGGACGGGTCCGGGGGTGGGGAAGGGGTCGGCGCGGGGGCCGGCTGTGGGCGCGGGGGTGAGGCCTGTGGGGGTGGGGCCTGGTGAGGTGGGGATGAAGCTGGGGGTGGCGTCGAGACAGGCCTCGAGACCGGAGCCCGGGGCGCGCTCGAGCCACCGCTGGGCGCTGCCCGGCTCACGCTCCGGGGCGCGGGGCTCGCGACCGATCGCGGCGCGCCAGTCGCCGCGGCCCTGGTGGAAGCCCGAGCCTTGGTCACCTTCGCTGGGCGAGATTTCGGACGCGGTCGCGCCTTGGGCGCGGACTTCGCTTTGCGCGATGCGCTGCCCGTGCGCGGGGCTCTCGGCTGCGGCGAACGCGTTAGCAGGGGCGCGATGGCCGCCGCCTCCGGACCTTGTTCTGGCGTGACGCCGGCGAGCGCCTCCGCGTTGGCCGGTCGCTTCCCGGCTGACGAGGGCAGCGAGCTCACAACGACAGCGCTCGCGGCCGCGATCGCCGGCACGGTGAGCGCGAGTGCGGCCCGGCGCCTGGCGCGCGGGCGCCGACGACGTGCCACATGCGCCGGATCACCGGTTGAGCGCTCCCCGGCTGTCTTGCCCGCGCGCCGCTTGCGTGCAGCGGCGATGACCGCCGCGAGACTGGCAGCGGCGTCGCGATCGCCGCGCTGTCGGGCCCGTTGCAGCGCCGCCTCGGCACCGGCGAGATCCCCGCGCTGCGCGAGAACGACGCCGAGGCCGCACGTCGCCGCGGCATGGCCCTGCGCGTCCGCAAGCCGGTAGGCCTCTTCTGCCCCGGCAAGGTCACCGTGCTCCTCGAGCAGCGCCGCGAGGTTGAACGCGCCGTTGGGCTCCCCACGCGCGTGTGCGCGCCGGTAGCACGCCTCCGCCCCGCCGAGGTCGCCGCGATCCTCCAGCAGGACGCCGAGGTTGAGCGCGGCGGGGACACAGCCCCATGAATCGGCTTGGCGATACGCGCGTTCGGCCGTGGCGACATCGCCACGCTCCTCGAGCAGCAGCCCGAGGTTGAACCGCTCGATGGCGTCGCGGTCCGGTGCGGCGGCGGTGCCGGAAGCGGCGCCGTTGCCGAGTCCGTTCTGACCGCCTGCGACTGATTGGGAACTGCCCCTTGCCATCGGCCGAAGACCCTTCCTGTTTGCTCAGCGATGACCCTGTGTCAAGAGTTTACAAGCGCGGGGCCAAAAGTGCGAGCGGTTGACGTGCGATGCGACACAGACCACGCCGGCCGGAGCAGGCCGGCGCCGCCGCGGGCTTGACCTCCGGCGCCGTGCCGGCCGACACCGCGAGGGATCAGGGTAGGTAAGATCGCTCGTGAATTCGGATTCACCGAGACCATCGGGAGACATAAGTGGACCTCAACGACACCCCGGAACAGGCCGCGTACCGCCAGAAGGCGCGGTCCTGGCTGGAGGCCAACCGCAACCTGGCGCCGCCGCGCTCCGGTTCCTCGGAGGACATGGAGTACATCGACTCGAGGCGGAGGTGGCAGCGGCGGCTCGCGGAGGTGGGGCTCGCCGGGGTCACCTGGCCCCGTGACGTCGGCGGCCAGGGACTGGGGCCGATCGAGCACGTGACCGTCAACCAGGAGATCTCGCGCGCCGAGGTGCCGGGGATCCTCGACGTGATCGGGATCGGGATGCTCGGCCCGTGCCTGATCGCGCACGGCAGTGAGGATCAGAAGAGCCGCTACCTCGGTCCGATGCTCCACGGCGACGAGGTGTGGTGCCAGCTGTTCTCAGAGCCCGCCGCCGGATCGGACCTCGCGGCGGTCCAGACCCGCGCGCGCCGGAGCGACGACGGCTCATGGGTCCTCACCGGCCAGAAGGTGTGGACCACCAACGCCCAGTTTGCGTCCTTCGGCCTGCTGCTCGCGCGCACCGATCCCGACGTGCCAAAGCACAAGGGATTGACGATGTTCATCGTGCCGATGGATGCCGAGGGGGTGACCGTCCGCGGCCTGCGCCAGATCTCCGGCGAGGCGGAGTTCAACGAGGTGTTCTTCGACGGCGTCGCGGTCGATGAGGACGCAGTCGTCGGGGGAGTCGGCAACGGGTGGGGGACGGCGCTGACGGTGCTGATGTTCGAGCGGCTGACGATCGGCTTCGGGTCGGAGTCGTTCGGCTCGCCGGCGCGGCTGGCGGAGGTGCTGGCGGGCGATCCACACGCGCGAGTCGACATCGAGGTGCGCAAGCGCCTCGGCGAGGTGATGCGCGAGCTGCTGGCCGTCCGCTTCAACGGCTACCGAGCGCTGACGATGCTCTCGCGCGGTCAAATCCCCGGTCCGGAGGCGGGGCTCGCCAAGGTGACGATGGTCAACGCGGCGATCGAGGCGACCGACCTCGCCGCCGACGTGCTCGGTCCCCAGGCGCTCGAGCGCGAGAGCAACTGGAGCTATCTGATCTCGTTCCTGCCCGGGCTGAAGTCCGCCGGCGGCACGGAACAGATCCTGCGCAACACGATCGGGGAGCGGGTCCTGGGCTTGGCGCCCGAACCGCGCCTGGACAAGGGCGTCCCGTTCAGCGAGCTGCGCGCGAAGGAGAAGGAGGCGTTGACGCGATGAACTTCGCCCTCACAGACGAGCAGATGCTGCTGCGCGAGGCGGCCCGGGGGGCGCTTTCGCGGCACAAGACGATCGAGGCGGCGCGTCAGGCGCTCGAGGATCACACCGCGCTGCCGGACCTGTGGCCGATGGCGGTCGAGGCCGGCTGGCCGGGGCTGCTGATCGACGAGCAGCACGGCGGCGCCGGCCTGGAGGCGTTCGACGCCCTGCTCGTGGCCGAGGAGCTCGGGCGCGTGCTGGCGGCGGTGCCGCTGCTGGGGCTGCTGCCGGCGACGGCGATCCTCAACGCCGCCGGCGACGAGTCGCTCTCCGCCGCGGCCGCCGGGGAGCTGCGGCCGGCGTACCTGCCGGCGCGGCCGCCGGGAGATCTCGAGTCCGCCTGGACGGTGGAGCCGCGCTCGGGGGCCACCCGGGCGCCGGCGCCTGAGGCGACCGTCAGCGGCGACGAGGTCACGCTCGACGGGACGGTGGCGTTCGTCCCAGACGCCCCCGGCGCCGACCTGCTGGTGGCGATCGGGGCGGACGAGGACGATCTGCCAGTGGCGGCCGCGATCCCGGCCGGATCGGCGGGAGTCTCGATCGAGCGGGTCACCGTCTATGACGCCACCCGGTCGCTCGGACAGGTGAGCCTCTCGTCGGCTCGCGGTCGCCGGCTGCACGTCGGCGCCGAGGTGCTCGAGGATGCCTGGTTTCTGGCGCAGGCGCTGATCGCGGCCGAGTCGCTCGGTGCGGTCCAGACCTGCCTCGACGTCAGCGTCGCCTACGCCAAGGAGCGCTACACCTTCGGCCGTGCGATCGGCTCCTATCAGGCGATCAAGCACGAGCTGACCGAGGTGCTCCGCCGCCTCGAGAACACCCGGGGCCTTCAGTACTACGCCGGCTGGGCGCGCGAATCCAAGCGCGACGAGTTCCCGCTGGCGGCGAGCGCCGCGCGGTCGGCGGCCGGCGAGGCGCTGGATTTCGCGGCGCGCGCGATGATCAACGTCCACGGCGGGATCGGGGCCACCTGGGAGCACGACGCGCCGCTCTTCTTCCGCCGGGCGCAGCTGTCGCGCCGGCTTTTGGCGGGCACCCACGACGCCACGGACAGGGTCGCGGAGCGGACGCTGAGCGGGGTCGCGTAACGCCCGCACCCGTGAATGCCGCAACGAAGGAGAGGCGATGGCCACCATCGATGTGACGAATCCCGCCCGCGAGGTCCTCAACCAGGCGCCGCCGCTGCAGCCGATCAACGTGTTCGAGACCGATCTCGCGCTGGCCGAGGCGCTGGAGCGGGAAGGCGGTGGCTGGGGGGTCGACCGGGCGCGCGAGGCGGGCGCCGTCGCCGGCAGCCTGGACGCGCTCGAGCACGGGCGCCGCGCCGAGCGAAACCTCCCGATCCTGCGCACGCACGACCGTTACGGCAACCGGATCGATGAGGTCGGGCTCGATCCCTCCTGGCATTGGCTGCTGCGCGGCGCCGTGGAGCGCTCGATCGCAAGCCTGCCCTGGCGCGAGCCCCGGCCCGGCGCGCACGTGGTGCGGGCCGCGCTGTTCAGCCTCTGGGGCAACGCCAACGACGGGGTGATGTGCCCGGTGTCGATGACCTACGCGGCGGTGCCGGCGCTGCGCGACGGCGCCCCCGAGCTCGCGGCCGAGTGGGAGCCGCGTCTGACCCAGCCCGACTACGAGGCCGGCGCGCTCGCGGGGATGGCGATGACTGAGCGCCAGGGCGGCTCGGACGTGCGCGCGAACATCACCCGCGCCGAGCCGGTCGGCGACGGGGTCTATGAGATCCACGGCCACAAGTGGTTCTGCTCATACCCGCCGTGCGACGTGTTCCTGGTGCTCGCGCAGGCGCCGGCCGGGCTCTCGTGCCTGCTGGTGGAGCGCGGGCCGGGGATGGAGTTCCAGCGGCTCAAGGACAAGCTCGGGACGCGCTCGCTGCCCTCGTCCGAGGTGGAGTTCCGCGGGATCCCGGGGCGCCTGATCGGAGAAGAGGGCCGCGGCGTGCCGGCGATCATCCGGATGGTCAACCACACCCGCCTGGACTGCCTGCTCGGGGCGAGCACGGGGATGCGCCGTGGCACGCTCGAGGCGATCCATCACGCCCGCCATCGCTCGGCATTCGGGGCGCTGCTGGTGGCGCAGCCGGCGATGCGCAACGTGCTGGCGGACCTTGCGATCGAGTCCGAGGCCGCCACCGCCGCCGCGATGCGGATCGCGCGCAGCTACGACGAGGACGACTCGGCCTTCCGCCGGTTCGCGACCGCCGTCATGAAGTACTGGGTCTCAAAGCGGGCCGCCCCGCATGCGGCCGAGGCGCTCGAGTGCCTGGGCGGCAACGGCTTCATCGAGGACTCGGGGATGCCGCTGCTGTACCGCGACGCGCCCCTGAACTCGATCTGGGAGGGGTCTGGCAACGTCGCCGCGCTCGACGTGCTGCGGGCGATGGTCAAGGAGCCCGAGGGCCTGCCGGCGTTCCTGGCCGAGTGCGAGCTGGCGGCCGGGGGCGACGCGCGCCTGGACGCCCATCTCGCGCGGGTTTCAGAGCGGACCAGGGCCGTGTTCGCGGGCGGCGACCCGCAGTTCGAGGCCCGCCGGGTGGTCGAGGACCTGGCGGTGGCGCTGCAGGCCTCGCTGCTGGTCCGCCACGCTCCGCCGGCGGTGGCAGACCCGTTCTGCGCGGCGAGGATCGGCGGCGAGGGTGGGCGCGTGTTCGGGACGCTGCCGGCGGGAGTAGACGCCCCGGCGATCATCGACCGCGCGCTCCCGGCATGAGCGTGGTGCAGTACGCGGTGGCCGATCGGGTCGCGCGGATCACGCTCAACCGGCCCGAGCGCGGCAACGGGATCACCCGCGGGCTCCTGACCGAGCTCGAGGCCGCCGTCGAGCGCGCCGACCTCGACCCTGCGGTCCACGTGATCGCGCTCGCCGGCGCCGGCAAGGGCTTCTGCGGCGGCTATGACCTGGTCGAGTCGGCCGAAGGTGCGATTGGTCCGACGGAAAGCGGCGCTCCGCTTGGATCGCCGCTTGACCCAAAGATCATCAAAAACAATCACGACCCCGCGCGGGCCTGGGACCCGATGGTCGACCACTCGATGATGAGCCGCAACGTGCGGGCGTTCATGTCGCTGTATCACTGCAGCAAGCCGGTGGTCTGCAAGGTGCACGCCTTCTGCGTCGCCGGCGGCACCGACATGGCGCTGTGCTGCGACCTGCTGGTGATCGCGGCCGACGCGAAGATCGGCTATCCGCCGGCGCGGGTGTGGGGCTCGCCGACGACGGCGATGTGGGCCTACCGACTGGGGCCTCAGCGCGCCAAGCGGCTGCTGTTCACCGGCGACTGCCTGTCGGGGGCCGAGGCGCTGGAGTGGGGGCTGGCGATCGAGGCGCCGGCGCCGGCACAGCTCGACGAGCGCACCGAGGCGCTGTTGGCGCGGATCGCGCGGGTGCCGCTCAACCAGCTGCAGATGATGAAGCTGCTCGTCAACCAGTCGCTCTACTCGCAGGGTCTGCACGCGACCCAGTTGTTGGGGACCGTGTTCGACGGGATCGCCCGCCACACCGAGGAGGGCCATGCGTTCGCGGCGCGGGCGGCGCGGGAGGGGTTCCGGGCGGCCGTGCGCGCGCGCGACGAGCCGTTTGGAGACTTTGGGCGGTCGACGTTCAAGGGATGACCCAGGAGACCCTCGCACCGACGCGCGAGCGGTTGCTGCGCGCGGCCCAGGAGCTGATCGAGGAGGGCGGCTACGGCGCCGCGTCGGTGATCGCGATCGCCGACCGGGCGGGGCTCGCGGCCGGGACCCTGTATCGCCACTTCGATTCCAAGGAGGACCTGTTCGTAGAGCTGTTCAGGTCGGTCTGCGACCGCGAGCTGCGCGCGATGCGCGCCGCCGCCGAGGCGATGCCCGCTCACGCCTCGCCCGTCGATCGGCTGGTGACCGTGCTCGCGACGTTCGCGCGGCGGGCGCTGAGCAGGCCGCGGCTGGCGTGGGCGCTGATCGCCGAGCCCGTGGACCCGCGCGTCGATGCCGAGCGCCTGGCCTACCGCGAGCGCTACAGCGCGCTGGCCGCACAGGCGCTGCGGGCGGGGATCGACGCCGGCGAGCTGCCGGCGCAGAACGTCGAGCTGACGGCGGCCGCGCTTGTCGGCGGCTGCGGCGAGGCGCTTGTCGGGCCGCTGTCGCCGTTGGCGGGGGCCAGGCCGTCGAGCGAGGAGATCCTCGACGCGCTGCAGACGTTCGTGCGGCGGGCGGTGGGCGCGGCGTGAGCGGGGGGCGGTCGGAGCGGTCGGCGCGGTCGGGGCGGTCGGCGCGGGGTGATCGGGGCGGTCGGCGCGGGGCCAGGGCGGCGGTCAGGATCGAGCGCGACGGCCCGGTGACGACCGTGCTGCTGTCGCGGCCGGAGCGGCGCAACGCCGTCGACGGCGCGACAGCGGCGGCGCTCGCCGAGGCGTTTGCGGCGTTCGACGCCGATCCGGACGCCAGCGTCGCGGTGCTGCACGGCGAGGGCGGGGTCTTCTGCGCCGGCGCCGACCTCACGGCGGTGGGGACCGCGGCGGGCAACCGCGTGGCGGCCGAGGGAGAGGGCCCGATGGGGCCGACGCGGATGCGGCTGGGCAAGCCCGTGATCGCGGCCGTGGCGGGTCATGCGGTCGCGGGCGGGCTCGAGCTGGCGCTGTGGTGCGACCTGCGCGTGGCCGAGGAGGACGCCGTGTTCGGGGTGTTCTGCCGGCGCTGGGGGGTGCCGCTGATCGACGGCGGCACGGTGCGGCTGCCGCGGCTGATCGGGGTCAGCGCCGCGATGGACATGGTGCTGACCGGCCGCGGCGTCGGCGCCCGGGAGGCGCTGGCGATGGGGCTGGTCAACCGGGTGGTGCCGGCCGGTCGCGCTCGTGGAGCGGCCGAGGCGCTGGCGGGGGAGCTGGCGCGCTTTCCACAGACGTGCATGCGCGAGGACCGGCTGTCGCTGCTCGAGCAGGAGGGGATGGACGAGGCCGCTGCGATCGCCAACGAACTCGAGCACGGGCTGCGGTCGTTGCGGGAGGTGGCGCCGGGGCTGGAGCGGTTTCACGCCGGCGCGGGGCGGCACGGAGCGTTCGGGGATCCGGGGCCCGCGCCGCCTCACTGACGGCGGACGAACGGTTGACGGCGCCCGAGGCACTTGATGAAAGCGTCGCTCGGCGGTTCACGCCCGCTGTCGTCCTCCGGAGGGTCGACCGAGGGGTGTGGCGACGGCCAGTTGGCGGCCCGGTTAACGTCCCACTCGAGGTCTCCGGGACGTCGACCGGGACGTTGCCGTCCTGGGGAGAGGGCAACGTCCCAGTCGACGTGGAGAAGGGCTCGATTGGGACGTTATTCACGCGGTTGACGACCCTCCCCGGGTGTCCAGATACAAACCTCGCTCCCAGGCCAGCAGTCGTGCCACGTGCCGTTCGGTGAGGCCGATCGCGGGGTCGGTGGCCAGCAGCAGCGTCGGCGCCGTGCGGCTCCGGGCCCACTCCCTGCAGCGCTCATCGTGAGCGTCGTCGACCCATGCGAGCGGCCGGTCGCCGGCATACGCATCGATGCCCGCGAGCTTCCAATGCGCGGACGAGGGCCGGTCGAGGCCGTCGAATGTGACCAGCGGGAGAGGACCGGGGAGGCCCAGCGCGAACGGGAGATGGTCGTTGGCCTTGTCCTCCCAACCCGTGCACCAGACGAGCTCGAACGCCTCCATCAGCTCGACCAGGCACCCCCCGGCCGCGCCCGACAGGAAATGGGCGATCCCGTCGACCAGCTGGAATCGTCCCGCCGGCGGCCGCGCGGGATCGAAGCCGAACAGCGAGATCACCCCGTCGACGTCGATCAGCAGCAGCGGTCTGGATGCGTCAATGCCCATGGGTTCGGGTACCAGCTTGCCAGGGATGCTCACTGACGCGCCTCTTATGGTCTGCGCCTAGACTCTGCCGAGCCGAAGGCGAGCAAGTTCAAGCCGGCTGCTCGCGCTGCCGAGATACAGCGTGAGGCGGTGCGTCGGCGCCGGCTTGTGCTCCCGGCCCAATCAATGACCCTGCTCTTCGGCATCCTGCTCGCGCTCGCCTGCGCCCTCGCGACGAACGTCGGCTTCCTCTACAAGCATCGCGGCGCCTGCGCGGCGCCCCCGGTCGACATGCGCCGGCCGGTGTGGTCGGCGCGAGCGCTGTTCGGCTCGCCGCTGTTCGCGATCGGGATGCTGATCGCCACGGGCGCCTGGCTGTTCCACGTCGCGGCGATGTCGCTGGCGCCGCTGTCGATCGTGCAGGTCGTGCTCGCGGGCGGAGTAGTCCTGCTGGCGGTCATGGCCGAGCGCATGTTCGGCGTCGCGATCGGCCGCCGGCAATGGATCGGCCTCGCCCTGACGGCCGGGGGGCTGATGCTCCTCGGGGTGACCCTGCCGGCGGCTCACGGCGCCCACTCCCACTACTCGATCGCCGGTATGATCTCGTTCGAGGCCGGTCTGATCATCGTCGGAACGCTGCTGATCGCCGGCCCCAGGATCGGCGCCCCCGAGGAGCATCACGGGTTCATGCTCGGGGCCGCCGCGGGGATCCTGTTCGGGGTCTCCGACGTCGCGATCAAGGCGATCTCCGGCCTGATCGGGGCGAACGGAGTGGCGGGACTGTTCAGCCCCTGGCTGATCACCTGCGTGGCCGCGTCGGTGGCGGCGTTCTATGCGTCGGCCAAGGGCCTCCAGGAGGGCGACCCGGTGCCGGTGATCGCGATCACGGGCACCGGCGCAAACATCGCCGGCGTGGTCGGCGGCATCATCGTATTCGGCGATCCGCTCTCGGCCAATCCGGTCTCGCTCGGTCTCGAGTGCCTGGCGTTCGTGCTGGTGATCGCGGCCGCCTGGCTGATGCCGGCGCCGGTGCGGGCGGCGGCGGCGCCCGCTTAGGAGGACGGGAACGTCCAGGCGGACAGAACGGGAACGTCCCGGCGGACAGGACGGGAACGTCCCGGCGACAGGACGAGAACGTCCCGGCGGACGTCGGGAACGTGTCGATCGGGACGTGCTTGGGCTCTGCGCCGGCGCCCTGTCAGCCGCTGCTGCCCTCGAGCAGCACTCGCGCGACCTGCTCGGGGTCGTCGTAGGTCGGCACGTGCCCGCAGCCGGTGAGGGTGACCAGGCGGGCGCGGGGGATCGCGCGGGCGGCTCGCGGCGCCTGGCGGGGAAGCAGTAGCCGATCCTTCTCACCCCACGCGATCGTCACGGGAACGTCGATCCGCTCGCCTCCGCTGAAGCGCTTGGACAGCACCGCCGACAGCGTCTCGTCAAACCAGGGCGCGCCGGCGAGCGCTCGGGCGGAGGCGGCGGCGTCGGCCGCTCCGACCTTCCGGGGGTGGGCGAAGAACTGCGACAGGGTGAGCTGGCGGATCGTCGGGGAGGCGCTGAGGCGATCCGCGCGCGGAGCGAGCAGGCGAGCCACACGGACAGTCAGACGAAACGAGAGGCGTTGATAGACCGCTTCGCGAGGGGTGTGAAAGCCCGCTGGAGAGAGCGCCGTCGCCGACCGCACCCGGCCCTGTTTGGCGAGCTCGAGCGCGATCAGGCCGCCAAGTGAGTTGCCCGCCACGTGCGGGCGGTCAAGCCCCAGGCCGTCGAGGAACTCGCCGGTGAGGCGGGTGAGCGAGGCGGTTCCCGCCGGCGTGCCCGGCGGCGGCATGGGCGAGGCGCCGAACCCGGGCAGGTCAAACGCGACGATTTGGCGCTGGGCGGTGAGCAGGTCGAGCACCGGGTCCCAGATCTGCCAGCGGCTCCCGATCCCGTGGATCAGCACCAGCGGCGGACCGCTTCCGGCACGGCGATAGCACAGGTCCATGAGCGCAAACCCTATTGGCAGCGCGGTCTCTGGGACAACGGGGGCCGCCACGCCTGCCGAATGGGACAATTGTTTGCCGGGTTGTTGGGCTGTACGGTTATACAAAACGGCACAACGATTTAAGAGGAGAGCAATGGCGAGCACCCAAGAGGCAGTCCGAACCGGCCAGGGCACGCTTCAGGAACTGGCCAAGCGCCACCTCTGGATGCATTTCACCCGCATGTCCGCGTATTCCGACGCGGATGTGCCGATCATCGTCCGGGGTGAAGGCTGCTACGTCTTCGACGAGCACGGCAAGCGCTATCTGGACGGTCTGTCGGCCCTGTTCTGCGTGAACATCGGCCACGGCCGCGCCGACATCGCCCAGGCCGGCGCCGAGCAGGCCAAGGAGCTGGGCTTCTTCACGAACTGGTCCTACGCGCACCCGCCGGCGATCGCGCTCGCGGCCCGCATCGCGTCGCTCGCCCCTGGCGATCTGAACCGCGTGTTCTTCACCAGTGGCGGCAGCGAGGCGGTGGAGTCGGCGCTGAAGCTCGCCCGCCAGTACGCCAAGCTGACCGGCAAGCCCAACAAGCACAAGGTGATCGCGCGCGAGATCGCATACCACGGCACCAGCCTCGGGGCGCTGTCGGCGACCGGGATCACCGGGCTGCGCCAGCCCTTTGAGCCGCTGACCCCGGGCGGTTGCCACGTCCCCAACACCAATACCTACCGGCTGCCGCTGCACATGACCGAGGCCGACCTGGCCGAGGCGGTCGCCGAGCGGATCGAGTTCGAGGGGCCCGACACCGTCGCCGCGGTGATCCTCGAGCCCGTGCAGAACTCCGGCGGCTGCTTCACCCCGCCGGCGGGCTACTTCCCGCGCCTGCGCGAGATCTGCGACCAGTACGACGTGCTGATGATCTCCGACGAGGTGATCTGCGCCTGGGGCCGCCTCGGCGAGTGGTTCGGATGCCAGCGCTACGACTACCAGCCGGACATCATCACCACGGCCAAGGGGCTCACAAGCTCGTATGCCCCGATGGGCGCGGTGATCGCGTCAGACCGTGTCGCCGAGCCGTTTTTAGACGGGCTCAACAGCTTCACCCACGGCTTCACGTTCGGTGGGCATCCGATGTCGGCGGCGATCGGGCTGGCCAACCTCGAGGCGATGGAGCGCGAGGGGATCCTCGACAACGTCCGCAACAACGAGGGGCCTTTCCGCGAGATGCTGGACTCGCTCCGCGACCTGCCGATCGTCGGCGACGTCCGCGGCGCCGGCTTCTTCCACGCGATCGAGCTGGTCAGGGACAAGGAGACCAAGGAGTCCTTCGACGACGACGAGGCAGAGACGCTGCTGCGGGGCTTCCTTTCCGCCGAGCTCTACCGCCGCGGGCTGATCTGCCGAGCCGACGATCGCGGCGACCCGGTGATCCAGCTGTCGCCGCCGCTGATCGCGGGGCCTGAGCAGTTCCAGGAGATCGAGTCGACCCTGCGCGCGGTCCTGACCGAGGCGGGAGAGCGGATGCAAGTCCACACCGGGGGGGCCGGCACCGCCAGGCGCGATCCGGGCTAGCAGCGGATGCTGACCGTACGCGAACTGCTGAAGGACCTCGACGTTCGCCTGGTCGCCGGCGAAGGGGGCCTCCACCTGCCCGTCCGCTGGGTGCACATCTCCGAGCTGCTGGACCCGACGCCGTGGCTGTCGGGCGGCGAGCTGCTGCTGACGACCGGGCTGCAACTGGACAGCCCGGAGCGCCAGCGCGAGTTCATCACGCGGCTCGCCGACCACCACCTCGCCGGCCTGGGGTTCGGGACCGGATTCGAGCACGAGGTCGTACCGGAGCCGTTGACCGAGATCGCCGCGGAGCGCGAGTTCCCGGTGTTTGAGGTCCCCTACGAGCTGCCGTTCATCGCGATCACCGAAGCGGCCTTCACGCAGCTGGTCAACGAGCAGTACGCGGTGCTCCGGCGCGCGCTGACCGCACAGGAGCGCCTCGAACGGATCGTCCTCTCCCAACGCGGGCTGGAGACACTGATCGCGGCCCTGGCCACGCTGATCGGCGCCGCCGTGCTCGTGTTCGACTCGCGCGGCGAGCCGATCATGCAGCGGGCATTTCGCCGGGCCATCGATCGCGAGGCCGTGGCGGCGCTGCAGGGCGAGGTACGCGAGCGAGGCCGCCGGCGGGAAGCCCGCGCGTTCATGCCTCCGGTCGACGAGGGCAACCAGGGCCTGGCGCTCCCGGTCGCGGCCGATGGCTCACCGCAAGGCGATGCTCCCGGGCCGCCGCGCGTCCCCGAGGCCTGGCTCGTGGCGATCAAGGACAGCGGCCCGCTCTCTGACTTCGACCGGCTGACCCTGCACCAGGCGGTGACGATCGTCGCGCTCGAATTGCTGCGGGCTCGCGTGGCGGGCGACACGGAGCGGCGGCTGGCCGGAGACGTGCTCGACGCCGTCGTCCGCGGCGAGCTGTCGGGCCCCGACCTCGCCCGGCGGCTGGCGCCCTTCGGCCTGTCCGATCGCGTCGCGGCGATCGTGGTCCAGCGCCCGCACAACGGCCGCGGCTCTCCGGCGCCGATCGAGACCGCTTTGCTGGCGGCGCTGCGCGACGAGGCAACGGCGGCGCTGGTCGCGTCCGCGGGGCCGCTGACCTGCGCGCTGGTGCCCGGGATCGTCGACGAGGAACTGTTCGCGCTGGCGTCTCGCGTCGGCGCCAGGCTCGGCTCCGAGCTGGGGATGCTGGGCGTCGGGGTCGGGCGCGCCGTCCCGGGCGGCGACGCGCGCCGCAGCTTCCACGAGGCCCGCTGCGCCGTCGAGGCGCTCGCGCTGGGGGTGGGGACGCCATCACACAACGGAGCGGCCTCCAACGCAGGTCCTCCTCGGGTCGCCACCTACAAGGACCTGGGCTCGTTCCAGTTGCTGCTCTCACTCCAGGACGACGAGTCGCTGCGGCTGTTCTGCGACTCGATCCTCGGCCCGATCGAGGCAAGCGAGGGCCATTACGGCGGCGAGCTGATGCGCTCGCTCGAGGCGTTCATCGAGGAGAACGGGCAGTGGGAGCGGGCGGCGCGGCGGCTGTATTGCCACCGGCACACGCTGCGCTACCGAATCCGGCGGGTGGAGGAGCTGACGGGGCGCAATCTCGGCACCGCCCGTGACCGGATCGAGTTCTGGCTGGCGCTTCGCGGCCGGGAGCTGGTGGCGTGACAAGGGCGTATATACGGCGGGGAGTACCAGGCGCTGAGCGACGCTGTGAGGAGGTGGTCTTGCCGTGAAGGTCGGGGTTCCAACCGAAGTCAAGTCCGACGAATATCGGGTGGCGCTGACGCCGGCGGGAGTTCGCGAGCTGGTGGATGCAGGTCATGACGTGTTCGTGCAGAGCGGCGCCGGCCTGGGCTCCGCGATCTCCGACCAGGACTACTCGGGGCAGGGCGCGACGATCGTCCCCGACGCCGATGCGGTGTTCGACGAGTCGACGTTGATCGTCAAGGTCAAGGAGCCCCAGCCGCCGGAGGTGGAGCGTCTCCAGCCGCGCCACACGCTGTTCACCTACCTGCACCTCGCGGCCGACAGCTCGTTGACCAGGGGCCTGATGGCGTCCGGGGCGACGTGCATCGCCTACGAGACTGTCGAGGACAACCGGGGACGGCTGCCCCTGCTCGCGCCGATGTCGGAAGTGGCGGGAAAGATCGCGACCCAGGCCGGGGCCTTCATGCTCGAGAAGCCGCTCGGCGGCCGTGGCATCCTCCTCGGCGGCGTGCCGGGCGTGGCGGCGGCGAACGTGATGATCATCGGCGGCGGCGTCGTCGGCATGCATGCGGCGTTCATCGCGCTCGGGATGGAGGCGACCGTGTACGTGTTCGACCGCAACATCGACCGCCTGCGCGAGCTCGACATCGCCTTCGGTGGCCGCGCCGACACGTGCTTCGCCACGACGCTGCAGGTAGAGCAGCGTCTGCCCGACATGGACCTCGTGATCGGGGCGGTGCTCGTGCATGGCGCGCGCGCGCCGCGGGTGATCACGCGCGCCCAGCTCGGGTTGATGAAGCGCCACGCGGTGCTCGTCGACGTCTCGATCGACCAGGGTGGATGCTTTGAGACCTCCCGGCCGACGACCCACTCCAACCCGACCTACGAGGTCGACGGGATCACCCACTACTGCGTGACGAACATGCCCGGAGCGGTCCCGATCACCTCGACATACGCGCTCACCAACGCGACCATGCCCTACGTCCTCCACCTGACCTCCGCGGGGGTGACGCGCGCCGTGAGCGAGAACCCCGGCCTGAAGCTGGGCGTCAACGTTGCCGGCGGGCAGGTCACCTATCGGCCGGTCGCCGACGCGGTGGGAGTGCCCTGCGCCGCCGTGGACGATGCGCTTCAGAGCGTCGCGGCCGGGGCCGCATAGGGCCGATCGCGAGGCCCCTGCTACATTTGCGCACCGGATGCCGACTACCAGCCAGCTGATCCGCAAGGGTCGCACCGCACCGAAGAAGAAGCTCGCCACGCCGGGTCTGAAGTCCGGCAAGGGCCGCAAGAAGAAGGTCGCGGCGCCGCAGCGCCGCGGAGTGTGCACGCGCGTGTACACCACGACCCCGAAGAAGCCGAACTCGGCCCTGCGCAAGGTCGCTCGTGTGCGCCTCACCAACGGCATGGAGGTCGGCGCCTACATCCCGGGCGAGGGACACAACCTGCAGGAGCACTCGGTCGTGCTCGTCCGCGGCGGCCGCGTCAAGGACCTGCCGGGCTTCCGCTACAAGGTGATCCGCGGCACGCTCGACGCCGCCGGGGTCGGCGATCGCAAGAAGGCTCGCTCGCAGTACGGCGTGAAGGCCAAGTAGCCGGTGCCGAGGCGCGCAGCAGCACAGGTTCGGCCGATCCCGCTGGATCCGGTCCACCACAACAGGCTCGTCCAGCAGGTCATCAACAAGGTGATGCTGGACGGCAAGAAGTCCGTGGCGGAGAAGATCGTCTACGACGCGCTGGCGATCGTGGGCGAGCGCAGCGGCAAGAACCCGATCGAGCAGCTCGAGGGCGGCATCAAGGCTCTGACGCCGGTGCTCGAGGTCCGTTCGCGCCGCGTCGGCGGCGCCACCTATCAGGTGCCGGTCGAGGTTCCCGCCCGCCGGGCGCGGACACTTGCGGTCCGCTGGCTCGTGCACTTCGCCCGGTTGCGGCGCGAGAAGACGATGGCGCAGCGCCTTGCCAACGAGCTGCTCGACGCCGAGCAGCAGCAGGGCGGCGCGTTCAAGCGCAAGGACGACATCTACCGCATGGCGCAGGCGAACAAGGCGTTCGCGCACTACCGCTGGTAGGCGCGCGGCGGCCCGGCGGGCCGCGGGTCGAGCCGGGAGATGCGGCCGAGGGGTCGTGCCCGGAGATGCGGCCGAGGGTCGTGCCGGGAGATGCGGCCGCGGGTCGTGCCCGGAGATGCGCCCGCGACCTGCATATTGCGACACTCGCGGCGAAGCCCTTGGGGCCCGCCGCGCAATGCATGTCACGCATGTACGACACGACAGCGCTCGGGCATGTGCGAGCGATTGTCGTGTCCTGCAGGTGCTCGCGGCGCCCAACCCAGCCGATCGCCGCGCCTGGGCCTGACGCTCCCGGGCCGCCCTTGACCTCGGAGTAGGTCGCGAGGGCAGCCCACCACACGGGACCGGGGGCTGCGGTGGGACAACCCTCGCTTCGTGAAATGTAGCGGCGCTGAAGCGCCCTGGTCGAGGGTTCACCCAAAGTGTCAGGATGCCGACACTCGGCCGTTCCGGGTGCCCGCATCACCCTCGGCGGGCCGCCGATCTCAGGGTTCGCCAGGGCCCTCGCCGACCCGACGGCGGCCTCGGCGATCTCACGTTCCCGCGGGCCCAGGCCGAGCCGACGACGAGGTCTGCGCGATCAACGCCACGCCGCAGGTGATCACGAACGCGGCCGCTCCGAGCGTCTCGAGGTAGAGGCCGGCGCTCGGGGTCGAGCTCGCACTGACGAAGCGGGCGGCGCTCGACCCGGCAAGCCCGGACGCGTCGGCGTCGGGAAGGTCGCCGAGCAGCGCGATCGCCAGCGTCACGATCGCCAGCAGTCCGATGGCCAGCAGCGCCGGCCGGGCTCCCGTCCCGCCAGACGCCGACCGCGAGCACCGCGGCGAGAACCGCAATCGGGATCAGCGCGTAGGAGTGGTGCGAGCCGGTCGTGACGGTCGTGATCGGGGCCGAGCCGGTCTCGACATGGACGGTGAACAGGGTCGTGAACTCGGCCACCACCAGCAGCAGCAAACCGAGCATGGTGCCGGTCAGGACGCCGGCGCGAAGGCCGCGCGAGAGCTCGCGGGGGCGCCCGCCGCGGCCGTCCGAAAGCTCGCCCCGGGACCCGCCGGGAACGCCCGAATCGCCCGCAACCGAGGCCGATGTCGCCCGTTTGAAGGCACCATTGCTCTGCTATATTCGATGTTCGCCCCGGGAGGCGTGCCGGTCACCTGTGCTCGTCCCGGGCGCGGAGAATCCACTCGATGGAGACGCCGACCTCATAACAACCGCCCCGCGTCGACACCCGCGTCGTGAAGGGGCCCCGCTGGGCCCTTTTTCATGTCCGCGACCGGCGCTCGCAGACCCAGACCACCCGCTCTCGGAACCACCGAACTGACGCACATGCCTCGCACCTTCACGCTGCAGAACACTCGCAACATCGGGATCATGGCGCACATCGACGCCGGCAAGACGACGACGACCGAGCGCATCCTCTACTACACCGGGCGGACCTACAAGATGGGCGAGGTTCACGAGGGCGCGGCCGTGATGGACTGGATGGAGCAGGAGCAGGAGCGCGGGATCACGATCACCTCGGCGGCCACGACCTGCGAGTGGAAGGGGACCCGAATCAACATCATCGACACGCCGGGACACGTCGACTTCACGGTCGAGGTGGAGCGGTCGCTGCGCGTGCTTGACGGTGCGATCGCGCTGTTTGACTCCGTCGCCGGCGTCGAGCCCCAGTCCGAGACGGTGTGGCGCCAGGCCGACAAGTACCGGGTGCCGCGGATCGCCTACATCAACAAGATGGACCGGATCGGAGCCGACTTCGAGCGGGGCGTGCAGACGATGGTCGACCGCCTCGGCGCACACCCCGTCCCCGTACAGCTGCCGATCGGCGCCGAGTCCGATTTCCGGGGGATCATCGACCTGGTCGAGTACAAGGCGATCATCTACAAGGACGAGCTCGGCAAGGAGCAGGACGTGATCGAGATCCCGGCGCAGTACGCCGCCGCGGCCGAGGCCGCGCGCGAGCACCTGCTCGACGAGGTCTCTCACTACGACGACGAGCTGCTCGAGATGATCCTCGAGGAGGTCGAGATCCCGCCGGCCCGCCTGAAGGCGGCGATCCGCAAGGCCACGCTGCAGATCAAGCTGACCCCGGTCCTCTGCGGCAGCTCGTTCAAGAACAAGGGCGTGCAGCCGCTGCTCGACGCGGTGATCGACTACCTCCCGAGCCCGCTCGACGTGCCCGCGGTCGAGGGGCTCGAGCCCGACAAGTCATCTGAGAACGGCGGGCGCCCGGCCGAGCGCCACGCCGCCGACGACGAGCCGTTTGCCGCGCTCGTGCACAAGATCATGGCCGACCCGTACGTCGGCAAGCTCACGTACTTCCGCGTGTACTCGGGGCACCTCGACGCCGGGTCGCGCGTGCTCAACGTCAACACCGGACGCACCGAGCGGATCGGGCGCATCCTGATGATGCACGCCAACGACCGCGAGGAGGTCAAGGAGGTCTACGCCGGCGACATCGCCGCCGCGGTCGGGATCAAGCAGGTCGCCACGGGCGACACGCTGGCCGCCCCTGACAAGCCGATCCGCCTCGAGACGATCGTGTTCCCCGAGCCCGTGATCAAGGTCGCGATCGAGCCCAGGACCAAGGCCGACCAGGAGAAGATGGCGACCGCGCTGGGGCGCCTGGCCGAGGAGGACCCCACCTTCCAGGTGCGCACCAACGAGGAGACCGGCCAGACCGAGATCTCCGGGATGGGCGAGCTGCACCTCGAGGTGCTGGTCGACCGGATGATGCGCGAGTTCAAGGTCGAGGCGAACGTGGGACGGCCCCAGGTGTCCTACCGGGAGACCGTGCGCGGCACCGCCCAGAAGGTCGAAGGCCGGTTCGTGCGCCAGACAGGCGGCGCCGGCCAGTACGGAATCGTCTACATCGACATCGAGCCGGCAGCCGGGGAGGGTTTCGATTTCGTCAACAAGATCAGAGGTGGCGCGATTCCGACCGAGTTCATCCCCGCGGTCGAGAAGGGCGTCGAGGAGGCGATGGACAACGGCCCTCGTGCCGGCTACCCGATGGTCGACGTGCGCGTCACGCTCGTCGACGGGAAGTACCACGACACGGACTCCTCGGAGATCGCCTTCAAGGTCGCCGGCTCGCTGGCGCTGAAGGCGGCGGCCGCGCGCGCCAAGCCGGTCCTGCTGGAGCCGGTCTTCGCGGTCGAGGTGGTCACCCCCGAGGAGTTCATGGGCGACGTGATCGGCGACCTCAACCGCAGGCGCGGCCACATCAACGGGATGGAGCAGCGCGGCAACGCACAGGTCGTCACCGCGCACGTTCCGCTCGCGGAAATGTTCGGTTACGCCACCGACCTGCGGTCCAACACCCAGGGCCGCGCCACCTACACCATGCAATTCGAGCGCTACGACGAAGTCCCCCCCAACATCGCCGAAAAGGTGGTGGGGGACCAACAGGCTGCGTAGCAGCAAGATCGGACAGAAGTCCGATAGATTCTTCAAGTTCGTCCTGAGACGGACACAACCACTGAAAACAGAAGGAGCGACAGCAAAGTGGCGAAGGCCAAGTTCGAGCGCGACAAGCCCCACGTAAACGTTGGCACCATCGGTCATATCGACCATGGCAAGACGACGCTGACAGCGGCCATCACCAAGGTGCTGAACGAGCGGTTCGGTGGCACGGAGGTGCGGTCATTCGAGTCGATCGACAACGCTCCCGAGGAGAAGGCGCGGGGGATCACGATCGCGACCTCACACGTCGAGTACCAGACCCCCAACCGTCACTACGCACACGTGGACTGCCCGGGTCATGCCGACTACGTCAAGAACATGATCACGGGCGCCGCTCAGATGGACGGCGCGATCCTGGTGGTGTCGGCGGCCGACGGCGCGATGCCCCAGACGCGCGAGCACATCCTCCTGGCCCGCCAGGTCGGCGTGCCCTACATCGTCGTGTTCCTCAACAAGGTCGACATGGTCGACGATCCCGAGCTGCTCGAGCTCGTCGAGGTGGAGATCCGCGACCTGCTGTCCGAGTACGAGTTTCCCGGTGACGACATTCCGTTCATCGCCGGCTCCGCGCTGAAGGCGCTGGAGGGCGACCAGGAGCAGGAGGGCAAGATCCTCGAGCTCGCCGAAGCGCTTGACACCTACATCCCCGAGCCCGTGCGCGACCTCGACAAGCCGTTCCTGATGCCCGTCGAGGACGTGTTCTCGATCACCGGTCGCGGCACCGTCGCCACCGGGCGCGTGGAGCAGGGGATCATCAAGACGGGTGAGACCGTCGAGATCGTCGGCATCAGGCCGACCACCTCGACCGTTGTCACCGGCGTCGAGATGTTCAAGAAGATCCTCGATGAGGGCCGCGCCGGCGACAACGTCGGTTGCCTGCTGCGCGGCACCAAGCGGGACGACATCGAGCGCGGACAGGTGCTCTGCAAGCCTGGCTCGATCACCCCGCACACCAAGTTCAAGGCCGAGGTCTACGTCCTCAAGAAGGAGGAGGGCGGCCGTCACACTCCGTTCTTCACTGGCTACCGGCCGCAGTTCTACTTCCGCACGACCGACGTCACCGGCGTGGCCAAGCTGCCCGAGGGCACCGAGATGGTCATGCCCGGCGACAACGTCCAGATGGAGATCGAGCTGATCCAGCCGATCGCCATGGACCAGGGTCTGCGGTTCGCGATCCGCGAGGGCGGCCGCACGGTCGGCTCGGGGGTCGTCTCCGAAGTCATTCAGTAGTTATGGGGCGGCTGGGCCTGACGGCCCGCCGCCCCGTTTTTTCGCCATACGAGATACGACCTTCATTGGGGCGGGGCCCGCAACCCGGGTGTCGCCCCGTTCGACTGAGAGAAATCAAGCGTTTTAAGTGGCAACCATCGCCCAGAACAAGATTCGAATTCGCCTGAAGTCCTACGACCACACGGCGATCGAGACCGCGGCCAAGGAGATCGTCGAGACGGCGACGCGCACCGGCGCGACCGTCTCCGGACCGGTGCCGCTGCCGACCGAGAAGAACGTGTACTGCGTGATCCGCTCGCCGTTCAAGGACAAGGACTCGCGCGAGCACTTCGAGATCCGCACGCACAAGCGACTGATCGATATCCACCAGCCGACGCCGAAGACGGTCGACTCCCTGCAGCGGCTCGACCACCTGCCGGCCGGGGTGGACATCGAGATCCGTCTGGCTTCGTAATCGCTATGGCCGCGATCCTCGCCAAGAAGCTCGGGATGACGCAGCGGTTTCTCGACGACGGGAAGATCGAGCGGGTCACCGTGCTCGAGGCCGGTCCCTGTCCGGTGACCGGGATTCGCACGCACGAGCGCGACGGCTACGAGGCCGTCCAGCTTGCGTTTGGCCGGTGCAAGGAGAAGTCGCTGACCAAGCCCGAGCTCGGCCACCTGAAGAAGGCCGACGCCTCCGCTCACCGCCACCTGGCGGAGTTTCGCGACGAGGCCGGCGAGCTGCTCGTCGGTCAGACGGTCACGGTCGAGGCGTTCTCACCCGGCGATCAGGTCAAGGTCTCCGGCAACGCCAAGGGCAAGGGCTTTCAGGGAACGATCAGGCGCCACAACTTCAAGAGCGGGCCTAAGTCGCACGGCTCGCACAATGTCCGCGCGCCCGGCTCGATCGGCGCGTCGGCGACGCCCTCGCGAGTGTTCAAGGGGCTGCGCGGAGCCGGCCGGATGGGCGGCGGACGGGTGACCCAGCGCGGCCTGACCGTGGTTGAGGTGGTCCCTCGGCGCAACCTGATGCTCGTGCGCGGCGCCGTGCCGGGCCCCCGTGGCGGCGTCGTGGAGGTGCGCACCGATGGCTAGGCAGGCGTCCGTGCTCGGTGGCGGAATGGTGACGCTTGACCCGGGCGCGTTCGAGGCACGCTTCAACATGGCGCTCGTGCACGAGACGGTCCGCGCGGAGCTCAATGCGCGCCGCCGCGGTACCGCCTCGACCCGCACCCGGGGCGAGGTCAGGGGAGGAGGGGCCAAGCCCTGGCGCCAGAAGGGCACCGGGCGCGCCCGCGCCGGATCCTCGCGCTCGCCCCTGTGGGCGGGCGGCGGCACCTCGTTCGGCCCCTCGCCGCGCAGCTACACCGTCAAGGTCAACCGCAAGGCCCGTCGCGCCGCGCTGCGGGGCGCGCTGTCGCTGCACGCCGAGCGCGAGTCGCTGGCGCTGTTCGACGCAGCCTCCTTCGATGCTCCCTCGACGAGCGATGCCGTGGACCTGCTCCACGACTGGGATGCGCCGACGCCGACGCTCGTGCTGCTCGGCGACGACGAGGCCGATGCGGGCAAATCGTTTCGCAACATCCCGCGCGTCGACGTGATGCCGGTCTCGCACGCCGCCGTGGCCGACATCGTCGGCGCCGCGTCGTTGCTGGTCTCCCAGGTGGCGCTTCCCGAGCTGATCGCGCGGGCGACCGGTGGCGCTTCGGGAGCCGAGAGCGACACCGAGGAGGCCCAGGGCTGATGGATCCCAGCCAGGTGATCATCCGTCCGGTCGTCTCGGAGAAGACGTTCGTGCTCGCCGAGACCGGCAAGTACACGTTCCGCGTCCACCAGCGGGCGCACAAGACCCAGATCCGCCAGGCGATCGAGCAGCTGTTCGACGTCAACGTGGTCGAGATCCGCACCGCCTCGGTCAAGAGCAAGCCCAAGCGCCGCGGCCACACCTCAGGGCGCAGCCGCGAGTGGAAGAAGGCGATCGTGCAGGTGCGTGCGGGTCAGACCATCCCGATCTTCCGCGGCCTGGAGGGAGGCGAGTAAATGCCGATCAGAAACCCGAAGCCGACCTCGGCGGGACGCCGCTTCGTCACCTATCCGGACTATGCGGAGGTCACCCGCTCCAAGCCCGAGAAGTCGCTCACCGAAGGCCTCAAGAAGTCCGGTGGACGCAACGTGCACGGCCGCAAGACCTCGCGCCACCGCGGTGGCGGCGCCAAGCGGCTGTATCGCAAGATCGACTTCAAGCGCAACAAGGACGGGGTGCCGGCGAAGGTCGCGCACATCGAGTACGACCCCAACCGCTCCGCCTACATCGCGCTGCTGCACTACGCCGACGGGGAGAAGCGCTACATCCTGGCCCCGCAGCGCCTCCGGGTCGGGATGACGGTGCAGTCCGGGCCCACCGCCGACATACGCGTGGGCAACAGCCTGCCGCTCGCGAACATGCCCCCCGGCACCGTCGTCCACAACGTCGAGCTCAAGCCGGGGGGCGGCGGCCAGATGGCCCGAGCCGCCGGCGCCGGGGTGCAGTTGCTCGCCAAGGAGGGCGAGCACGTGACGCTGAGGCTGCCGTCGGGGGAGATGCGGATGGTCCGCGCCGAGTGCCGCGCGACCGTCGGCTCGATCGGCAACACCGATCATCAGAACGTGACGATCGGCAAGGCCGGGCGAAAGCGCCACATGGGCGTTCGCCCGCAGACCAGAGGAACCGCGATGAACCCCGTCGACCACCCGCACGGAGGTGGCGAGGGCTCGACCACCCCGGGACGCAATCCGGTCACCCCCTGGGGCGTGCCGACGCTGGGTTACCGCACGCGTAAGAAGGGCAAGCAATCTGACCGCTACATCGTGCGGGCAAGGAGAAGAGGGAAGGGCAAGCGATGAGTCGATCGAGCAAGAAGGGACCTTTCGTGCAGGAGCGCCTGATGTCGCGGATCGAGGCGATGAACGCCTCGGGCGAGAAGCGCATGCTCCGCACCTGGTCGCGGACGTCGACGATCTTCCCCGACATGGTCGGGCACACGATCGCGGTGCACGACGGTCGCAAGCACGTGCCCGTGTTCGTGTCGGAGTCGATGGTCGGCCACAAGCTCGGGGAATTTGCGCCCACGCGGCTGTATCGCGGGCATGCCGGGACGGGCAAGAGACGATGACGCCCGAGATCGAGTCAGAAGAGCCCAAGCCGCGGCGGCGTCGCCGTTCCCGGAAGAAGGCCGCTTCGGAGGCCTCGGAGGTCACGTCGGCCTCTGAGGGAACGGCCTCGAAATCCTCGGACGCCGACGTGACCTCCGATGCCGAGCAGGCCGATGTCGACGATGGCGAGGACGCCGCGGCTGCGGCTGCTTCCGACGTCGACCCCCGGGCTGAGGGAAAGCCAGAGGCGGAGTCCGAGATCGAGCCGACGGATGAGGACGAGGAGGCCGAGGACGCCGCGGCAGATGTAGTGCTCGAAGCGGATGATGAAGCTGAGGAGGAGCCCGAGGCCGAGGAGGAAGACGAAGAGCCAGAAGCCCAGGGCGAGGGGGAGCCGGAGGCCGAGGGCGAGCCCAGACCGCGACGCGCGCGGCGACGGCGCGGGGCTGCCGAGGAAGAGCCGCCGCCCCAGGCGGCCCCGGCGCGCCGGCGCGCCAGCCGCGATCCCGACGCGCCGACCCCGGTCGTGCGAGCGCAGGCCAAGTACGTCCGCTCGTCGGCGCGCAAGGCGCGGCTGGTCTGCGACAACATCCGCGGCCGCAGCGTCGAGGACGCACGAGCTATCCTGGCTCACACGCCGCGCGCGATCGCGCGTGACTGGAGCAAGCTGCTCGAGTCAGCGGTCGCAAACGCCGAGCACAATCACGAGCTCGTAGGCGAGGACCTTTACGTCAAGGCGGTGCACGCCGACGAGGGCCCGACGATCAGGCGGTTCCGGCCACGCGCGATGGGACGCGCGACCAAGATCCGCAAACGCACCAGTCACCTCACGATCTTGCTCACGCCGAAGGAATAGTCACAAGCCATGGGTCAAAAAGTTCATCCGGAGTCGATGCGCGTGGGCTACATCCACGACTGGAAGTCCAACTGGTTCAACGAGCGCTCGTTCGCCGACTACCTCCACGAAGACACCGAGATTCGCCGGCACATCATCGGCAGGCTCTCGCATGCCGGGCTGTCTGACATCACGATCCGCAAGAACGCCACCGAGGTCGAGGTCAACATCCACACGGCGCGGCCGGGGATCGTGATCGGGAAGTCCGGCTCGGAGGTCGACCAGCTGCGCCGCGATCTGCACCGGATCACCGGCAAGCAGGTGAAGGTCAACATCCTCGAGATCAAGCGCCCCGAGCTGGACGCCCGGCTGGTCGCGCAATCGATCGCCGAGCAGCTCCAGAACAGGGTCGCGTTTCGCCGCGCGATGAAGCGCGCGCTGACGAGCGCGATGCGGTCCGGCGCCAAGGGCGTCAAGGTGCAGTGCTCGGGACGTCTGGGCGGCGCCGAGATGGCGCGCACCGAGGGGTACTCCGACGGCCGCGTGCCCCTGCACACGCTGCGGGCCGACATCGACTACGGCTTCCATGAGGCGCGGACCACATTCGGGCGGATCGGCGTCAAGTGCTGGATCAACAAGGGCGAGATCATGCCCGAGGGCTACACCGGCACGGACCTGACGATCATGGACGAGCCCCCTCCCCAGGCGCCCGAGCGAGGCGGCCGGGACGGGCGCGGTCGCGACGGGCGCGGTCGTGGCGGCGGCCGTGGTCCCGGCGGACCCGGCGGCGGTCGCGGTCCGGGTGGGCCGGGCGGCGGTCGCGGTCCGGGTGGGCCGGGCGGCGGTCGCGGTCCGGGTGGGCCGGGCGGCGGTCGCGGTCCGGGTGGACCTGGCGGGCGCGGTCGCGGCGCCGGCGGTCCAGGGGGTCCGGGCGCCGGCGAGCGGGGTGGCCGTCCCGGCGGCGGCGGTCGCGGTCCCGGCGGCCGCGGCGGCGGTTTTCGCGGCGGCGGAGGCGCCGGCGGCGGAGGCGCCGGCGGCGCGGGCGCCGGCGGCGGAGGCGCCGGCGGCGGGGGCGGAGGTCGTGGCCCGGGTGGCCGCGGCGGCGGCGCTCGCGGACCTGGTCGCCCGTCTGGCGGTGCCGGTGGCGGCGGTGGCGGAGCTGGTGGCGGCGGCGGTGGCGCCGGCGGTGCTGGCGGTGCCGGTGGCGGCGGCGGTTCTGGCGGAGCCGGTGGCGCCGGCGGAGGGGGCGGCCGCTGATGCTCTCCCCAAAGCGCGTCAAACATCGCAAGGTGCATCGCGGGCGCCGTGGCGGGCTCTCGCGCGGCCAGGTCAGGGTCCAGTTCGGCGAGTACGGCCTCAAGGCGATCGACTCCGCCTGGATCACCAACCGGCAGATAGAGGCCGCTCGAATCGCGATGACCCGCAAGATCAAGCGCGGCGGCAAGGTCTGGATCAACGTCTATCCGGACAAGTCGTTCACCAAGAAGCCCGCCGAGACGAGGATGGGGTCGGGCAAAGGATCACCGGAAGGGTGGGTCGCGGTCGTCAAGCCCGGCCGCGTGATGTTCGAGCTCGCGGGGGTGCCCGAGCCGCTCGCGCGCGAGGCGATGCGCCTCGCCGGGCACAAGCTGCCCGTTCGAACGAAGTTCGTGATGCGAGAGGACCATTAGTGATGGCCCCCGCGACAAATGAGCCCTACGGCGGAGAGCCGCGATGAGGCCCGGCGAGCTGCGCGACATGAGCGACAGTGACTTGTACGAGCACCTGCAGACGGCGCGCCGCGAGCTGTTCGGCCTGCGCTTCCAGCACGCCACCGGCGAGCTCGACAACACGGCCGGTCTCAAGCGGGCCAAGCGCGACGTGGCGCGGGCGCTGACGATCGCCCGCGAGCGCCAGATCGACGAACAGAGCGACCAGAGCTGAGGACGATGGCTGAGGACGACAAGAACGAGAACGGCGAAGCGATGCCCGAGGAGGTAGCCGAGCCCGCGACCACCGCGGAGCCCCAGGCGCCGGCGGCCGACGAGGTCCCCGAGACCGCCCAGCCCGAAGCGCCGGCGGCCGTGGCGGCCGGCTCGGCTGAGACCTCGACGCCCGGGGAGTCCCAGGCGCCGGCGGCCCGCGGGGCAGCCGAGCCCGCGGAAGTGGTCGCTCCCAAGGAGCGCCGACGCCGCGCTCGCTCGGCCAAGGCCGCCGCGGCTCCGGCCCGGTCACCGCGGAGCCGCGAGGAGCGCCAAGGCGAGCGCCTCGCCGAGCGCCGCGCCAAGGCGCACGCTCGCCGGGCCCGTCGCCAGCGCGTGCGCGCCAAGGCGGCGGCGACGACATCGCCCGCGCAGGCGACCCCGCCGCGCGAGCACGTTCCCGGCAAGCCGAAGACGCGTCAGGGCGTGGTCGTTTCGGACCGCGCGGATAAGACGATCACGGTGCGGATCGACGTCACCCGCCGTCATCGCCGCTACTCGAAGATCGTGCGGACCTCGAGCACCTTGCACGCGCACGACGAGCGCAATGACGCCCACGCGGGCGACACGGTGATCGTGCGCGAGAGCCGTCCGCTGTCGAGGAGCAAGCGTTGGCGGCTGGTCGAGGTGCTGGAGCGCGCGAAGTGATCAGTCCAGGAGCCGGTGCGTGATCCAGAACGAGAGTCGACTTCGCGTGGCCGACAACACGGGCGCGCGCGAGATCCTGGTGATCCGGGTCAAGGGTGGCCATCGCCGGCGCTATGCCGGCGTCGGTGACGTGATCACCGCGACCGTCAAGCAGGCCAGCCCGCAGGGATCGGTCAAGAAGGGCGAGGTCGTGACCGCGGTCGTCGTGCGCACCAAGAAGTCCTACGGGCGCGAGGACGGCACCTACATCGCCTTCGACGAGAACGCCGCGGTGCTGATCGACGCCCAGAACAATCCACGTGGAACCCGGATCTTCGGACCCGTGGCGCGCGAGCTGCGCGAACGCAACTTCATGAAGATCGTGTCGCTTGCCCCGGAGGTGTTGTGACGATGTCGAGGCGAATCAAGGTCGACGATGAGGTGATCGTGGTCGGCGGGAAGGATCGCGGGAAGCGCGGCAAGGTTCTGCGCGTCGAGCCCAAGAGGGACCGCCTCTACGTGGAGGGCCTCAACATCGTCAAGCGCCATCAGCGCCCCCGCCAGGTGGCCGGCGCTCAGCGCGCCGAGCAGGTGGGCGGCGTGATCGAGAAGGAGGGGCCGATCCATCTCTCAAACGTGATGCTGCTCGACCCCAAGGACGGCAAGCGCACGCGCGTGGGGGTCGAGATCGGGGAACCCGGCCCGGATGGCCGGGTCGGCAAGCGCTACCGCGTGGCGCGCCGCAGCGGAACCAGATTGGACTAAAGAGCGAGAACCTGACCGATGGCACAAGCAAGACTCAAGACCAGGTACCTCGAGGAGATCCGCCCGGCGCTGATGGAGCGCTTCGGCTACTCCACGCCGATGCAGGCGCCGGCGCTCTCGAAGGTCACCGTGAACATGGGCGTCGGCGACGCCAAACAGGATTCCAAGGTGCTCGAATCGGCGACCGATCAGCTCGCGACGATCACCGGGCAGCGCCCGAACGTCCGCCGGGCTCGCAAGTCGATCGCCCAGTTCAAGGTGCGCGAGGGGATGCCGGTCGGCGTCGCGGTCACGCTGCGCCACGAGCGCTCATACGAGTTCCTCGATCGGCTCATGTCCGTGGCGATCCCCCGGATCCGCGACTTCCGCGGCCTGAACCCGCGAGCCTTCGACGGCCGCGGCAACTACTCGCTCGGCGTACGCGAGCAGATCATCTTTCCCGAGGTCGACTACGACGAGATCGATCAGGTCCGCGGCCTCGACATCACGATCACGACGACGGCGTCCAGCGACGAGGAAGCGTTCGCGCTGCTCGAGGCGCTCGGGATGCCGTTCTCACGGGAGGGCCGTCCACAGGCGGCCGTCACACAGACTTAGAGGAGCACATGGCAAAGCTTTCACAGCGAATCCGCCAGCAGCGGACACCCAAGTACAGGACCCGCGGCTACACCCGCTGCCGGCGCTGCGGTCGCGCCCGCGCCGTCTACCGCAAGTTCGGCGTGTGCCGGATCTGCCTGCGGGAGCTCGCGCACAACGGCTACGTGCCCGGGATGACGAAGTCGAGCTGGTGAACCCATGTCCATGACTGACCCCGTATCGGACTTTCTCACCCGTCTGCGCAACGCCGCCAAGGCGCAGCATCACGACGTCACGATCCCATCCTCGAAGCTCAAGCGCGAGCTCGCGCGGATCCTCAGGGAGGAGGGCTACATCGACGCCTATGAGATCGTGCCGCCCGTGCCCGGGCGTCCCGGCGAGGCGATCACGGTGACGCTCAAGTACACCGACCAGCGCAGGCCGGTGATCTCGGGCCTGCACCGCGTGTCGCGACCGGGCCAGCGCACCTACGTCGATCACGCCCACATCCCGCGCGTCCAGGGCGGCATGGGTACCGCGATCATCTCAACCTCCCGAGGCGTGATGACCGGTCACGATGCGCGTCTGCAGGGCGTCGGCGGCGAGGTCGTGGCGACGGTCTGGTAGACCCGGAGCAGCAATGTCACGTATCGGTAAGCAACCCATCCCCGTGCCGGCAGGAGTGACGATCGCGATCGAGCCCGAGCGCGTGACCGTCAACGGTCCCAAGGGCGAGCTGTCAGAGCGCATCCCTCGCGACATCAAGGTCGAGCGGGCTCCGCGCCAGGATGGCGTGGACGGCGACGAGGTCCTCGTCACGCGTCCGACCGACCGCGGCGAGCATCGCGCGCTGCACGGCCTGACCCGGACGCTCGTCGCGAACATGGTCCAGGGGGTCACCGATGGCTTTGAGAAGCGGCTCGAGATCCAGGGCGTCGGCTACCGCGCTCAGCTGCGCGGCCGTGACCTCGAGCTGGCGCTGGGCTATTCGCACCCGGTGCCGGTCAAGGCGCCCGACGGGATCGAGTTCGAGGTTCCGCAGCCCACCCGGATCGTCGTCAAGGGCTCCTCAAAGCAGCAGGTTGGCGAGATCGCCGCGT
The DNA here is from genome assembly GCA_963723675.1 of uncultured Solirubrobacterales bacterium. GTDB lineage: Bacteria > Actinomycetota > Thermoleophilia > Solirubrobacterales > Solirubrobacteraceae > Palsa-465. The sequence goes on from CAVRRW010000012.1 coordinate 277,969, forward strand.
TCATCCGCAAGCAGCGCAAGCCCGAGCCCTACAAGGGCAAGGGGATTCGCTACGAGGGCGAGTACGTGGCCCGGAAGGTCGGTAAGCGAGCATGACCGTCAAGACCGGTCCGGCGAGGCGGCTCAAACGCCGCCGGCGTGTGCGGGCGAAGATCCGCGGCAGCGCGGAGCGTCCGCGGATCTCGGTGTTTCGCTCCAATCGCGGGATCCTCGCGCAGCTGATCGACGACGACTCGGGCCGCACGCTCGCGGCCGTCAACTGGATCGAACCCGATCTGCGCGGCCTTCGAGCGATGGACCAGGCGCGGCGCGCCGGGGTGACGCTGGGCGAACGCGCGAAGGCCGCCGGGATCGAGCGCGCGGTGTTCGATCGCGGCGGATATCAATACCACGGGCGAGTTAAGGCGCTCGCCGAGGGCGTCCGCGAGGGCGGTCTGGAATTTTGATGGGCTACGCTGGATCTGCTCATGGCACGTGATCGCTCAGTGACAGCCACCGGCCTGGACCTTCAGGAGCGCGTGGTCGAGATCAACCGCGTGGCGAAGGTGGTCAAGGGCGGCCGGCGCTTCTCGTTCACCGCGCTCGTCGTCGTCGGCGACGAACGCGAGGTCGTCGGCATCGGCTACGGCAAGGCCAACGAGGTCCCGGTGGCGATCCAGAAGGCGGTCGAGCGGGCCAAGAAGAACCTCTACCGGGTGCCCAAGCACGGCTCGACGATCACCCACCAGACCACCGGCGTGTTCGGCTCCGGCCGCGTGTTCCTCAAACCGGCCGCGCCCGGGACCGGCGTGATCGCCGGCGGCGGCGTGCGCGCGGTGCTCGAGCTCGCCGGGATTCACGACATCCTCTCCAAGAGCCTCGGCTCGCAGAATCCGATCAATCTCGTCAAGGCGACGATGTCGGGGCTGCAGTCGCTGCGCACGCCCGACGAGGTCGCCGAACTGCGGGGGATCTCGATCAACCAAGTCCTGGGGCTTGTGGATTCTGAACCGACATCTGCAGCCGCGATTACCGAGTCTGAACCGACATCCGCCGCCACACCCACAATGACGAATGGGAACGGCTCGGCGGAGGTGACTCGAGTGGCGGCGGACGCGGTCCCAGACTCGGCTGATGAGCCCGGGGAGCTGTCCGAATGAGCACGCTGAACGTCACGCAGCGTAAATCGCGCAACGGCTCTGACAAGCGACAGATCGACACGCTGCGGTCGCTCGGCTTGAGGCGGATCGGGCACACCGTCGAGGTGCAGGACAACCCGCAGATCCGCGGCATGCTCCACAAGGTGCGCCATCTCGTCGAGGTCTCGGAGGAGTCCGGATGAGCGACGAGCGCAGCCAGCGGATCGGCCTGCACAATCTCACGCCCCCGCCAGGCTCGCGCCGGCCGCGCAAGCGGATCGGTCGAGGCGAAGGCTCGGGCACCGGTAAGACCGCGGGCCGCGGCCAGAAGGGCTGGGGCTCGCGCTCCGGCGCCAAGCGCCGGGCTCGGTTCGAGGGCGGGCAGAACCCGATTCACATGCGGATGCGCAAGCTGCGCGGGCCCCACATGAAGAAGTCGATGCCGTTCGAGCCGTTCCGCACGCACACCCAGCCGGTCAACCTGCTCGATCTCGAAGCCCGATTCGAAGCTGGCGCCTCCGTTACTCTTGAAGCGATGCAGTCGAAGGGCCTGGCGACTCGCAAGGACGTGCCGGTGAAGGTGCTCGCCAAGGGCGATTTGACCAAGGCGTTGACCGTGCACGCGCACGGCTTCAGCAAGACCGCGCGCGCGCGCATCGAGGCGGCCGGCGGCACCTGCCAGGCGATCCCCGTCGACCGTCGCACCAAGGAGTGACGGGGCGATGATCTCGACGATCCTCGGCGCCTTCAGGATTCGAGAGATTCGTACCAAGGTCCTGTTCACGGCCGCGATCCTAGGGCTGTACCGGCTCGGCACGCACATCCCGGCACCGGGCGTCAACTCCCACGCCCTCGACGCGATCCAGCAGAACTTCGGCGGCAACAGCATCCTCGGGCTGCTGAACCTGTTCTCCGGCGGCGGCCTCGGGCGGATCGCCCTGTTCGCGCTGGGGATCATGCCCTACATCACCGCGTCGATCATCCTGCAGCTGCTGACGGTCGTGGTGCCCTCGCTCGAGAAGCTCCAGAAGGAGGGCGAGGTGGGTCAGGCGCGGATCACCCAGTACACCCGATACCTGACCGTGGGCCTGGCGTTCGCGCAGTCGATCGGTTACGTGTTCCTGTTCAAGAGCTTCCAGACCTCGGCCGGCGTCACGCTGATCTCGAACTTCACGCTCGCCAAGGTGTTCTTGATCGTGGTCTCGCTGACGGCCGGCACGGTGCTGCTGATGTGGATGGGTGAGCTGATCACCCAACGCGGGATCGGCAACGGGATCTCGCTGCTGATCTTCGCGAGCATCGTCGCGCGGATCCCTCACGGCATCCAGTCGTGGTGGACCAACCCCGACCAGGTGTTCCGCGTGATCATGCCGTTCATCGCGATCGGCGTGGTCGCGGCGATTGTCTTCGTCCAGGAAGGTCAGCGCCGGATCCCGATCCAGTACGCCAAGCGCGTGATCGGCCGCCGCATGACCCAGGGCGGACAGACCTACCTGCCGCTGCGGGTCAACATGGCCGGCGTGATCCCGGTGATCTTCGCCGCCAGCATCATGGCGATCCCCCCGACGATCGGCCAGCTGATCGGACAAAACAGCACCCACGGCTTCGCGCACGGGCTGGCCTCGTTCTTCAGCCCCCAGGGCTGGCATTACGTGGCCGGGGAGAGCATCTTCATCATCTTGTTCACGTACTTCTACACGGCGGTCACGTTCAACCCCGTCGACCAGGCCGACAACCTCAAGAAGTACGGAGGCTTCATCCCGGGGGTGCGACCAGGTAGGCCCACGGCCGAGTTCCTCGACCGCATCCTCGCCCGCCTGACGTTTCCAGGAGCGTTGTTCCTGGCCGCGATCGCGGCACTGCCGACGATCCTGATCAACCAGACCAGCGCCAACTTCTTCTTCGGCGGCACCTCGATCCTGATCGTGATCGGCGTCGCGCTCGACACCATGAAGCAGCTCGAAGCGCAGCTGATGATGCGAAATTACGAGGGCTTCTTGAAGTAGCCCGGCTCGGGGCCGGGCGGCCCCGGAATGCCGTGCATGACGGTCGCGTACAGAACTCTCGCGCCGTCGATACAGTGGTGCCTCGTGTCTGAGCTCAACCTCATTCTGCTCGGTCCGCCGGGGGCGGGAAAGGGTACCCAGGCCGAGCGCCTGCAAGAGGATTTTCAGGTCCCGTTCATCTCGACCGGAGACATGCTGCGCGCCAACGTCAAGCAGGAGAGCGAACTCGGCAAGCAGGCGCAGAGCTACATGAAGGCCGGCGAGCTGGTCCCCGACGACCTGATCGTGGCGATGGCCGCGGAGCGCTTGCAGGAGGAGGATGCGCGCGACGGGTTCATCCTCGACGGCTTCCCCCGAACGCTCGAACAGGCCAAGGCGCTGGACAAGCAGCTTTCCAGCCTCGGTCGCCGCGTCACGGCGGCGCTGCTGGTCGACGTCCCCGACGAGGAGGTGATCCGCCGGCTCTCCGGGAGGCGGGTGTGCGTCAAGGCCGGGCACAACTACCACGTGGAGTTCGATCCGCCCAAGCACGACAACGTCTGCGACCAGGACGGTTCGCGGCTGATCCGCCGCGACGACGACGACCCCGAGGTGGTCGGCAACCGTCTGCGCGTCTACCACGAGCAGACCGAGCCGCTCGTCGAGCACTACGACGACCAGGGCGTGATGCGCCGGATCGACGGCACGCGCGACGCCGCCGACGTCCACGATCACATCCGAGCGGTGATCGCGACCCTCCGCCTGGAGGATAATTTCTAGCCGTTTCGATGGGGCCCGTTGGCCTCTCGGAGCCTGACGCTACGCTCAGGTTGACGTGATCATCAAGAAGAATCCCGAGGAGATCGAACGGATGGCCGCCGCCGGCGCCATCCTCGTAAAGACGCTCAATCTGCTCGCCGGAAAGGTGCGTCCCGGCGTGACCACCCGCGAGCTCGACGCGGCCGCCGAGAAGTTCATCCGCTCGCAGGGAGCAGAGCCCGCGTTCAAGGGCTACCGCGGCTTCCCCGGCTCGATCTGCGCCTCGCCGAACTCGATGATCGTGCACGGCATCCCCGGGCCCTACAAGCTGGCCCGGGGCGACATCCTGTCCGTCGACGTCGGCGTCGTCCTCGATGGTTGGGTCGCCGACGCCGCGCGGACATTCGCGGTCGGCCCGATCACCCCGGTCGCTCGCAAGCTTCTGAACACGACCGAGGAGTCGCTGCTGATCGCCGTCGACCGGTGCGGGCCCGGACACCGGCTGGGCGACGTCTCACACGCGATCCAGGAGCACGTCGAGGCCGCCGGGCTGTCGATCGTGCGCGCCCTGGTCGGGCATGGGATCGGACGCAGCATGCACGAGGAGCCCCAGATCCCCAACTACGGGGCGGCGGACACCGGGATCGTGCTCGAAGAGGGCATGGTGCTGGCCGTCGAGCCGATGGTCACCGCCGGCCGGCAGGCGATCCGCGTCGGCGACGATCACTGGTCGATCTACTCCCAGGACGGGTCGCTGGCGGCCCACTTCGAGTTCACGATCGCGGTCACGCAGGCCGGACCACGGATCCTGACGCCGTGGCACGAGGCCGGCGACGGCCGAGCGGCCGCTTGAACGGCGTTTTCAGGGACCCTCGGGGCCCCTTTCAATGGCTTTCAGGGCCCCCTTTCAGTGGCTTTCGGGGCCCCCCTTTCAGTGGCTTTCGGGGCCCCTTTCAGCGGCTGTCGGGGGCCCCTTTCAGTGGCTTTCGGGGCTCCTTCAGCGGCCCTCGTGGCCCGGAGGGGCAGCGATCGCACCCCTGCTAACATCCGCCGGTACGCTCGTAGCGCGAGCTTTTGCGCTGCGTGCCGATCCTCAGCGCGGTAGCGGCGACCTGAAGCGGTCGCCAGAGCCGGGTTGCAGGGACCACTGTTAAAACACTCACGACGAGAGCGAAACGAGCGTGAAAGTACGACCGTCGGTCAAGCCGATGTGCGAGAAGTGCAAGATCATCCGCCGCCAGGGGCGGGTTCTTGTGATCTGCTCGAATCCGCGTCACAAGCAGCGCCAGGGATGAGCCGCTGCAAAGAGGACAGTTTTCAGAGCGCGGGAGCGTAGCCCCGCGGAGGTGAGCACTCATGGCACGAATTTCAGGCGTCAACATCCCCCTCAACAAGCGAGTCGAAATCGGTCTCACGTACATCTACGGGATCGGGCGCTCGACCTCGAACCAGCTGCTGGGGGAGGTCGGGATCGAGCCCGACCGCAAGGTCCGCGACCTGACCGAGGACGACGTGATCAAACTGCGTGAGCTGATCGACGGTCAGCTCACGGTCGAGGGTGACCTGCGCCGCGAGCGGTCGCAGAGCATCAAGCGCCTGCAGGAGATCGGCAGCTACCGCGGCTTGCGCCACCGTCGTGGGCTGCCCGTACGCGGCCAGAACACCAAGACCAACGCGCGTACCCGTAAGGGTCCCAAGCGGATGCAGGTCGCCGGCAAGAAGAAGGCCGCGAAGAAGTGAGTCCAGCTCCCCGGAGACCTCAGCGCGGCCGCCGCCGCGTTCGCAAGAACATCCCGGTCGGACAGGCGCACATCAAGACGTCTTTCAACAACACGATCGTCTCGCTGACCGATCGCGAGGGCAACGTGATCGCGTGGGAGTCCGCCGGCGGAGCCGGGTTCAAGGGCTCGCGGAAGTCGACCCCGTTCGCCGCGCAGGTGACGGCCGACCAGGCGGCCCGCAAGGGGATCGAGCATGGGCTCCAGAAGGTCGAGGTGTTCGTCAAGGGACCGGGCTCGGGCCGTGAGACCGCGATCCGCTCGCTCCAGGCTGCCGGCCTCGAGGTCACCGGCGTCAGGGACGTCACCCCGCAGGCACACAACGGCTGCCGCCCGCGCAAGCGGCGACGCGTATAGGAAGACCAAAGAGCAGATGGCACGAGACACATCACCGCAGTGCAAGCAATGCCGGCGTGAAGGGCAGAAGCTGTTCCTCAAAGGCGAGCGCTGCCTGACGGACAAGTGCGGCGTCGAGCGTCGCTCCTATCCGCCCGGCGAGCACGGGCGGGGACGCCAGAGGCAGAGCGAGTACCGCGTCCAGCTGCGCGAGAAGCAGAAGGCCAAGCGCTACTACGGCGTGCTCGAGAAGCAGTTCCGGATCTACTACGACAAGGCTTCGCGCCAGGGCGGGATCACCGGCGAGAACCTCCTGCGGATGCTGGAGTGCCGGTTTGACAACGTGCTCGTGCGGCTCGGGTTCGCGGCCTCGCGGCGCCAGGCGCGCCAGCTGATCCTCCATGGGCATTGGACCGTCAACGGCCGTCGCGTGAACATCGCGAGCTATCAGCTGCGAGACAACGACGTGATCGCGATCCATCAGAGCTCGACGGCGCAGCAGGTGATCCGCGACGCCACCGAGCTCACCGGCCAGGTGCCGGCATGGCTGCAGGCAGACCACGACTCGCTCACGGCGAAGGTGCTCCGCAAGCCCGAGCGGCGGGAGATCGCCGCTCCGGTGCAGGAGCAGCTGATCGTCGAGCTTTACTCGAAGTAACCCCCAAGCTTTCGGTCGCGCGGCCTCACGGCGCGGCGCGACGCCGACAGCCGCCTAGGCGGCGGCAGGAACCCCACGACGTTAGGACCCTGATGCTCGACTTCCAAGTCCCCCGAATCTCCAATGAGAGTGTTGACGAGAACCGAGGCTCGTTCACGATCGAGCCGCTCGATCGGGGCTTCGGCTACACCTTCGGCAACTCGCTTCGACGCGTTCTGCTGTCCTCCCTCGCCGGCGCGGCGGTGACCAGCGTCCGCATCGAGGGTGTCGCCCACGAGTTCTCGACGATCCGCGGCGTCAAGGAGGACGTGACCGACATCGTCCTTAACCTCAAGGGCATCGTCTGCCGGATGCACTCGGACGCCACGGAGATCGAGGCCCCGCTGGTGGTCACCGGGCCGGGGGAGATCACCGCGAAGGACATCGACCTGCCCTCGGGGGTCGAGATCCTCAACCCGGACGCGCACGTCGCGACGCTTGAGAAGAAGACCAAGCTCGAGGTGTACCTGACGATCGGGCGCGGGCGCGGCTACCGCCCCGCCGAGGAGAACAAGTCCCCCGACCAGCCGATCGGGGTGATCCCGATCGACTCGATTTTCTCGCCGGTGCGGCGCGTGGCCTACAACGTCGAGCAGGCTCGCGTCGGGCAGCGCACCGACTACGACAAGCTGACGCTGGACATCGAGACCGACGGTTCGATCGATCCGCCGGCGGCGTTGCGCGAGGCGGCCGAGATCCTGATCTCCCAGCTGGCGATCTTCACGGATCCCGACCGGGTGGTGGAGCTGCGGGCGGCCGGCGAGCCCGGCGCGCTCGAGCCCGGGCTCGGCGTGGCCGGTGCGGTCGGCGGTGGCGGCCGGCAGCCCAACGCGATGGACGACATCCTGATCGAGGAGCTCGAGCTGGGCGTGCGCTCCTACAACTGCCTCAAGCGTGCGGGGATCCAGACGGTGGGCGACCTGGTGTCCAAGACCGAGTCAGAGCTCAACGCGATCCCCAACTTCGGCAAGAAGTCGATCGATGAGGTGATCGAGACGTTGCACGCGCGCGGGCTCGGGCTGCGCAACGAGTAAGGTCTGCCGCCAGCGTGCGCCATCAACGTCAGCGATACCAGCTCAGCCGCAGCGCCTCGCACCGCAAGGCGCTGCTGATGAACCTCTCGAAGGAGATCATCGAGCACGAGCGGATCCGCACGACTGAAGCGAAGGCCAAGGCCGTCAAGCCCGAGGTCGAGAAGCTGATCACGCTCGCCAAGCGCGGCGACCTGCACGCGCGGCGCCAGGCGCTGTCGGTGCTGGGACAGGACAAGTTCGCCGTCTACAAGCTGTTTGAGGAGGTCGCGCCGCGCTACACCGAGCGCGCCGGCGGCTACACGCGGATCCTCAAGTTGGGTCCTCGACGCTCTGACTCGACGGAGATGGTGCTGCTCGAGCTGGTGTAGTCGCTGCCGATGCGCAGCCGGCTGTTGATCGAGTACGACGGGACCTGCTTCGCCGGCTGGGCGCGGCAGACGGGGGTGCGGACGGTCCAGGAGGAGGTGGAGCGGGCGCTTGCGATCGTGCTGCGTTTGGATTCGGTACGGCTGAGCGTGGCGGGGCGGACCGATACGGGTGTGCACGCCTGGGGGCAGGTCGCCGGCTATGAGGGGCCGCCGGCGCCGGTGCGGTCGGTGAACGCGCTGCTGCCGGGGGATGTCGCGGTGCTCTCGTGCGCCGCCGCGCCAGACGACTTCGATGCCAGGCGTGACGCGACCTCGCGGGCGTACTGCTACCGGGTGCTGGCGCGGAGCGCCCGGACCGCGCTGGAGGCGGGACGGGTACTGCACTGGCCCTACCGGGTCGAGCTCTCGGTGCTGGAGTCCTGCGCGGCCGCGCTCGTGGGGACGCACGACTTCACGGCGTTCACGCCGACCGAGACCGAGCATGTGCGCTTCTCCCGAGACGTCTACGCGGCGTGCTGGCGCCGCTCCCCGGAGCGGGCCGACGTGCTCGAGTTCTGGATCGAGGCCGACGCATTCATGCGCCACATGAACCGGGTGCTGGTCGGGACGATGCTCGAGGTGGCGGGGGGACGGCGCTCGGTGGCGGACTTCGCCGCGCTGCTCGCCGGCCGGCGCCGCGCGGACGCCGGGCCGACCGCGCCGGCGCACGGACTGGCGCTGGTCGGTGTCGGGTATGGGGGGGAGCGGGTGCTGAAGCGCCGCTGAGCTGTCGTCACCCGGCGGGCGGGGGGCACGAGGCGCGTGCGGGGGTCACGAGGCGCATGCGGGGGTCACGAGGCGCGTGCGGGGGGCACGAGGCGCGTGCGGGGCTCACGAACGCGCATGGGGGGTCACGAACGCGCATGGGGGTCACGAACGCGCATCGGGGGTCACGAGGCGCACGCGGGGGTCACGGGATGACCGGGGCGGGGTCACGGGGTCTGTAACAAACCTGCGACGAGGGGCGGATCGAGCCCGTTGGCCGGCTCTTGGAGACGATGAGTGCTCCAGAGCGGGGAAAACGTCGCATGCGGCGAGTTGATGACCCCGGGTGCGACGAAATCCCCGACCAGCGGGGAAAACGTTGCAAGCGAGCGAGCGATGAGGCCCGCTGTGACGAAATCCCCGCTTCGGACCGACCCACCGAGGCGATCGCGAGGGTCGCCACGGCACAGCGGGGCTCGATCACCAAGCAGCAGCTGCTCCAGGCGGGTCTCGAAAGCAACGCGGTCGATCGACGCGCTCGGAACGGTCTCCTACATCGGGTTCATCAAGGTGTCTACCTCGTCGGCCATGAGGCGCTCGCGCCGCACGCCCGTGAGACCGCCGCGCTTCTGGCGTGTGGCGACGACGCCCTCATCAGCCACTCCTCGGCGGCCGTCGTTTGGGGGATGGTGGCGCTACCGGGGCCGGGGACAGACGTCCACGTCACCGTAATCGGGCGCAGACCCCGCTCACGCCCGGGACTGCGAGTGCACCACGCGTCAGCACTCGACCCGCGCGACATCCGCCACCTCGACGGCCTGCGCCTAACCGCTCCCGGCCGCACCGTGCTCGACCTGGCCGCCACCCACCACCCCGCGCTGGAGCGTGCCTTTGGCGAAGCGCACGCCCAGGGCCTGCTTCGCGACGGCGAGCTGGCGATGGCGGTCGAGCGCTGGGGACCCCGCCCCGGCATCGGAGCGATCCGCGCGCTGATGAGCGACAACGCCTCCGGCTTCACCCGCTCTGGAGGCGAACGCGCGCTACGCAGGCTGATCCGCGCCGCCCACCTGCCGGAGCCTCGATTCAACGTGCCCTTTCAACGCTACGAGCTCGACGCACTTTGGCAAGACCACCGGCTCGTGGTCGAGGTGGACGGCTTCGGACCGCACGGACATCGCGCCGCATTCGAGCGCGACCGCCGCAAGGACATGGCGCTGGTGGCCGCGGGATACGACGTGATCCGGGTGTCCTGGCGGCAGCTGAACGATGAGCCGCTCGCGGTCGTCGGGGCGATCGCGGCCGCACTCGGTCGCGGCCGCCACCCTGGTTAGCATCAGTTGCGATGCGAGTGCTGCTCACCAACGACGACGGGATCGAGGCCGCCGGGCTGCAGGCGCTTCGCCGCGCTCTGCTCCCGATCGACGGCGTCGAGCTGGTCGTGATCGCCCCCGATGGCAACCGCTCCGCGATGGCACGCTCGATCACCACGCGCCGGCCGCTCTGGGTGCAGGAGGTCGAGTTCGGCGACGGTACCCTGGGCTACGCGACCGATGGCACGCCGGTCGACTGCGTCCGGCTCGCCCGCCTCGGGCTGGTCGAGGGCTTCGAGGCCGATCTCGTCGTCTCGGGAATCAACCATGGATCGAACCTCGGTGACGACATCACCTATTCGGGGACGGTCGCGGCGGCGCTGGAGGCGATCGTGCTGGGAGTGCCCGGAATCGCGATCTCCCAGCAGTCGGCGGCGATGGAGCTCGACTTCCGCTCGGTCGCCGGATTCGACTTCGACGTCGCGGCGACATTCACCGCGAGGCTGGTCGCAGAGCTCGAGGATCTGCCGCTCCCGGCGGCCACGCTGCTCAACATCAACGTTCCCGGCGAGCAGCCCGACGGGGTGGAGGTGGCCCGCCTGGGCAAGCGCGTCTACCGAGACGAGCTCTCGCTCGTCGACGAAGGGTCGGGCGGCCGGCGCCTGTACCGGATCTACGGGGACGCCAGCTACGAGCACGGCGAGACCGGCACCGACCTGGCCGCCGTCGCCCAGGGGAAGATCGCGGTGACCCCGATCCACTTCGACCTGACCGACCGGGAGGGCCTGTCCGCGCTCCAACCCTACGACCTGGGGCGCTTGATCAGCTCCGCCGCCAGCGAGGTGACCGAACCGTGAGCGCGGCTCGCACCGCACGCGAACCGGACCCGGCGCAGCGCGCCGCCGAGCTGCGGCGGCAGCTCGACCATCACGGCTACCGCTACTACGTCCTCGACGATCCCGAGATCGGCGACGATCAGTACGACGAGCTGATCGACGAGCTGCGCAGGATCGAAGCCGACCATCCGGAGCTGGTCACGCCGGACTCGCCGACCCAGCGCACCGGCGGCGAGCCGGTCTCCGAGCTCGAGAAGGTCCGCCATCCCCAGGCGATGCTGTCGCTGGCCAACGCCCGCTCGGCCGACGAGTTGCGCGCCTGGATCGCGCGGATGCGCAACCATCTCGCGCGCGAGGGGATCGCCGATCCGGACTTCGAGTACGTCGTGGAGCCGAAGATCGACGGGCTCGCGATCTCGCTGATCTACCGCGACGGGGAGTTCGAGCGGGGAGCCACGCGCGGCAACGGCGAGGTCGGAGAGGACGTCACCCACAACCTGCGCACGATCCCCGGCATCCGGCTGAAGCTGGATGACGACGAGCCACCGGCGATGATCGAGGTGCGCGGCGAGGTCTACATGTCGCTGCCCGACTTCGCGAAGCTCAACGAGCGCCGCGCCGAGGCGGGGCTGTCGACGTTCATGAACCCCCGAAACTCCGCGGCGGGCACGATCCGTCAGCTCGATCCGAAGCTGGCGGCCGACCGGCCGCTGTCGTTCTGGGCATACGCGATCGGGGCGACCGAGGGGATCTCGTTTTCGGCGCATTGGGACGCGCTGGAATGGCTGCGAGGGCATCGTCTTCCGGTTCATCCCGATGTCAAGAAGTTGCGGACCGAGGACGAGGTGGTCGCCCAATGCCGCTCCTGGGAGGAGCGTCGCGGGTCGCTGGACTTCGAGATCGACGGCGCCGTGGTCAAGGTCAACGAGGTCGAGCTACAGCGGCGGCTCGGGGTCGTCGGGCGCGAGCCGCGATGGTCGATCGCCTGGAAGTTCCCGCCGACCACCGCGGTCACGAAGCTCAAGCAGATCGGGTGGAACCCCGGCAAGTTCGGCGACCTGCACCCATACGCGATGCTCGAGCCCGTGCACGTCGGCGGCGTCACGATCAAGCTGGCGACGCTGCACAACGAGGAGGACCTCGCGCGCAAGGACATCAGGGAGGGCGAAGAGGTGATCGTCCTCCGTGCCGGCGACGTGATTCCGCAGGTCCTGTCGCCGGCGCCGCACATGGCCGAACGCAAGGACCGTCCAGCCCCGCCCAGGCCGCCGGAGCGCTGCCCGGTGTGCAACACCAAGACCGTCAAGCCCGAGGAGTCCGTGTTTACGAGATGCCCCAACCGCGACTGTCCCGGGCGCCGCTGGCAGCTGCTCAAGCACTTCGTGGGGGCGACGGACATCGACGGGCTCGGCGAGAAGCAGGTGAGCCTGTTCATGGACCTCGGCTGGGTCCGGACGGCCGCCGACTTCTACGATCTGACGTCCGAGCAGATCGCCGAGCAGACCGGGTTCGGCAAGGTCTCCGCGGAGAAGCTGGTGCGGGCGATCGAGTGCTCCAAGGAGCAGCCGTTCGGGAGGATGCTGTTCGCGCTGGGGATCGAGGAGGTCGGCTACGTGACCGGCCGCAACCTGGCCCAGCACTTTCGGACGGTCGATGCGCTGCTCGCGGCGACTCCCGAGGAGATCGCGCAGACCCAAGGGGTCGGGCCGAAGATGAGCCGCTCGATCCACGAGCAGCTCGCCGACCCGCTGATGCGCGAGCTGATCGAGCAGTTGAGAAGGCGTGGGCTGCGCTTCGAGGAGGAGGGGCCTGTGCCGGGGACGGGACCGCTGGTAGGCAAGGCGTTCGTGCTAACCGGGACGCTTCCGAATCTGACGCGCGAGCAGGCCACCGAGATGATCGTCGGCGCCGGCGGACGGGTCACGGGCTCGGTGTCTCGCAAGACCGACTTCGTCCTGGCAGGCGACAGCCCGGGGTCCAAGCTCGCCCAGGCCGAGCGGCTCGAGGTGAAGGTGATCGGCGAGGAGGAGTTCGAGGCGCTGTTGGGCTGAGCGGCGGTCCCGCGTCGGCGCTCCACGATCCTCGAAGGCAGTCGCGACAGCCTGCTCAGCCGTCGTACTTCGCGAGCGAGACCGCCATGTTGGCCTCCACCTGGTGGGCGGCGTCGGGGTTGCCGATGGAGTTCATCAAGAACGCGAACGCCAGCGTGTGCCCATCCACTGCCTGGCAGTAGCCGGCCAGGTTCGCGACGTCGCGCAGCGTCCCGGTCTTGCCGCGGCAGTGGCCCTGGGCAATCGTCCCCCTCATCTCGTCCTGCAGCGTCCCGGTCTCGCCGGCGACCGCCAGCGAGGCGACGAACGGTGCGTTGCTCGCCATCGCGTGCAGGAGCGTCACGACCTGGCGGGGGGTCGTCGCGTCGCCGCGAGACAGACCCGACCCGTCATCCAGGCGGGGCACGATCCCGAACTGGGAGGCAAGTTCGGAGCGCACCACCGAAGCGCCGGCGGCGGTCGTGCCCGAGCCGCCGAACCGGGCGCCGATGTCCTTCAGCAGCGTCTCGGCGAAGAAGTTGTCCGACGGGGTATTGGTGAGCTTGATCAGGGTCGCGATCCGCGGGGAGTGGACCAGGGTCAGCCGGCGTGCGCCGGCGGGGGTGCGTCCGGTGCCGATCGGGATGTGCGCGGCCATCCTGACGTGGGCCGCCCGCAAGGCCGACACGAGCTGCTGGGCCGCGAACAACGCCGGGTGAAGCACGTACGCTGTTCCCTGGTTGATCAGCCCGCGGTTGAACACCAGCGCGCTGAGCGACCCCTCGACGTCGGTGGAGAAGCCAAAGCCGCTCGCCGGTGTCCCGCGCAGCGAGTCGAAGTAGGTCTCATCGCCAATCACACGGCCCTGCACGGAGGTGATCCCCGTGGTCCGCACGAGGTTCGCCGCGAGCCGCTGGATCGTGGCACCGCCGCCATAGGCGAAATGGTCAAACGAGGCCGATCCGAAAGTGGGGTCGCCGCCGCCCTTCACATAGAGGGTCCCGTGCCAGCCGCCGCGGCTGTCCAGCGTGCCCTGTCCGTACAAGGATGTGGCCAGGGTCCCGTTCGGGCCGTAGCGCAGCAGTGCGGTCGAAGTCGTGTAGAGCTTCTCGACAGACGCGGGCAGTCGCGCAACGTCGGGGGTGGTGGCGAACAGGGGCTGGCCGGTGTTGAGGTCGAGCACATAGCCGCCGCTGGCTCCCCCGCCTCCTCGGATTCGCTGAGAGAGCGTGCTCGAGAGCGCCGACTGCGCCGACCCCCTCGTTTTGCCGCTGTTTGCGCTCCCGGCCGCCGGGGCGGCGCCAAGCACGGCAGACGTCACGCCGAGGATGGCTGCGAGACGGCGCATCAGTGGTATCTAACGCCTCAGGACGGCGAAAGCTTCGGTTTCGCGTCGCGAGAGCCCTCCTGAGCGCTCCCTACAATGCCCGCGATGGGCAAGGTCGTAAAGCTCGATACCGCTGCGGCGGATCGGCCGGGCGCGGGCCCAGGCAGCCGGCGCCGCAAGCCTCGCTCGAAGTCGGCGCTGGTGCTCGGCGGCGGCGGATTCACCGGCGGCGTATACGAGATCGGAGCCCTCCGCGCGCTGGACCTTCTTTCGGTCAACCGGACCGTGAATGAGTTCGATGTGTACGTGGGCACGAGCGCGGGATCGTTTGTCGCGGCCGCGCTGGCCAACGGCGTCACCCCCGAGGAGATGATGCGGGTGATCGTCCAGCAGGGGCCGTCGTCGTTTCCAGACGCTCGGGCCGGCTCGCTGCTGCGCCCGAACTACGCCGAATTCATCGCCAAGGGGCTGCTGATCCCTTTGCGGGTGCTGCAGCTGGCGCGCAGCGTGGTCCGCGACCTCGGGCAGATGACCGGGGTCGACGTTGCCGTCGGCCTGGCCGAGGCGCTCCCGTCCGGGCTCTACTCGGGCCGGGGGGTCGAGCGCTACGTGCGGACTGTCCTGTCTGACCCGGACCGCACCGACGACTTCCGCCTGCTGGCCAAAGAGCTCTACCTCGCGGCGACGGACCTCGACACCTGCGAGCGGATCGTGTTCGGCGCCGAGGACTGGGACGACGTCCCGATCTCGACCGCGGTCAGTGCCTCCAGCGCGTTGCCGATGATCTACAAGCCGGTGAAGATCAAGGAGCGCGAGCTGATCGACGGCGGCATCCTGTCGACGACCAACCTCGACATCGCCGTCGAGGCCGGCGCCAAGTTCGTCGTAGTCGTCAACCCGCTGGTCCCTTACGTCAACGACTTCGAGAAGCGGATCCCCACGATCACCGGGTCCCGGGCGCGCCGCGTTTCCGACATGGGATTCCCGCAGATCGGCTACCAGGCGTTCAAGCTGCTCGCCTACCAGCGCTTGCACGAGATGGCCCGTCGCTGGGAGGATCGCTACCCGGGCGTCGACATCATCCTCATCGAGCCCGAACCGAACGACGAGCTGATGTTCCAGACGAGCATCATGAACTACTCGTCGCGGGTCGATATCGCGCGCCACGGCTTTCAGTCGGTGACGCTCAAGCTCGCGCACGACTACCCCCGCTTCAAGCGGATCTGCGCTCGTCACGGGATCGAAATCTCCGCCACGCGGGTGCGCAAGGTGGTCAAGCACTTCGAGGCCGAGCGCGAAAAGACCCGCGCATGGCGCAAGATCCTCGAGCAGACGACCTCGACGCTACTGCGTCAGTCGGCGCAGGAATAACGCCCGCCGGCGAGGCTGAAGAAGGACCTTGGACCGCGCTTCAAGACGTCTAGACGGCCTGCGGCTGCTGCTGCTGAATGCTCGGAAGCTCTTTGAGGCTCGAGAGGAAGAGGGTCTTGTCAATCCGACCGTTGAAGATCGGGACGCCCAACTCGATGCACTTGACGATCACGTATCGGCGCTCTAGGCCGGACTCTCGTGCAAGCTCGGTGGGCGTCAGGTGATTCGCCATCGGTCGTGTTCCTCCTTTGCGGTGACTACATGGCTTCGGAGTATGCCGTGTTTGCCGGACGCTCACAACACAATCTCAACATCCGGCGACGCTCGCGCTTCCGCTCATGCCGATTTCGCGCGCAAATCAGCCGATTCGCGCCTTGCCGACCCGCCGGTCTCAGTCGCTCGCGACGATCGGACGCCCGGGCGACAGCCGTCGCCCCGTCCAAGGCCGGCTGTGGAATACTGGATTCAATTCGGGGCGTGGCGCAGCCTGGTAGCGCGCACCGTTCGGGTCGGTGAGGTCCCCGGTTCAAATCCGGGCGCCCCGATTTTCCCTGCAAATCGGCATCTTTTCACACACTGATTTGGTGGGCTGGTCACCGCAAGTGCTGGATACGATCCCTGGGTCGATCACCGCTCACAGAAAAAGTCCCTGCAACGCGGCAGAGGGAGAGCTTCTGGAGGCCGCCGGCCGTCGACGCCGACGCCCTTGGCAACGCGACCCGAGGGCGAGGAGCGCCCTGGCACCTTGACTACAGTCGCTACAGTGTAGTTGATGGCCACGAAGCAGCCGAAGACGCAGCCGTTCTCGATCCGCTTAGGTAAGCGCGCGAACCTGCTCGTGTCCGAGGAGGCTCGCCGGTCGGGAAGGTCGCGCAGCGCGGTGGTCGAGGAGCTGGCGGAGGAGGCGGCAAAGGCCAGGTTGCATCCCGGGATCGCATTTCGCGGGCATCCCCGCCGCGCGTGGGTGATCGGCAGCGGCCTGGACGTGTGGGAGATCGCCGAGCTGCTTGCCTCCTACGAGGATGATGAGGCGGCGCTGGCGGCCGATCACCCGCTGCTCACCGAGCGGCACGTGCGCACAGCGCGCGCCTACTCGAACCAGTTTCCCGACGAGATCGCGGCGCTGCTGGAGGAGAACCGCCGGCCGCTGTCTGAGCTGACGGGCCTGTACCCGTTCCTTCAGAGCCCCCGCCGCTGAGTCGCGACCGTGCGGTTGCTGCTCGACGCACACGTGTCGGGTCCGCGCGTCGGCCGGCGGCTCGAGGCAGACGGCCATGACGTCCGCGCGCTCGATCAGGAGCCGATGCTCGAGGGACTGGACGACGAGGATGTGCTGAGCACGGCGGCGGCTGCGGAGCGGATCCTCGTCACTCACAACATCCGGGACTTCCCCGCGATCCTCCGTGATTGGGCGACGGCGCAGCGCCCGCACGCGGGCGTGATACTCGTATACGGGATCGATCATCGCGAGTTCGATGTGATCGTGCGCGGGATCGAGCGGTGCCTGGAGCTCTACCCGGCCCAGAACAGCTGGCGGGATGTGGCCCTCCTCGTCGATCGCGCGTTCGCCGGCAGCTGAACGGCAGGAGGCGAAGCCGATTGCCACTGCCGCCCAGTCGACGCCATCGCATCGCTAGCGCGGGTAGATCCCGACGTTCACAGGATCCTGTGAACTGTTGTTTGCTGTCGTCGGCTCGGGATCCACGCGTTACTACAACGCCCGGGAGCGCGCCGTCGGGGTGGCGGTGAGGAACACTGGGTCGTTGGGCCCCGTTTTGGCGCTCGCCGGCATGACCGCATGCCTGCTGGTCGTGTGTGGTTAGATCCAGCCGAGGGCGTCTGAGACCCCTGTCGCTGCGTCGAGCATCCGATTCACTGCCGGGGAGCGGTTGTGGCTGCGGGCGAGCAAGCTCACCTCGAAGCTTGCCGGAGGGGATAGGGGCAACCAGCGCAGCTCGTCCGGCAGCCCGAGGGCACTCGATGACTCTCCGACGATCGCTACAGCCTCACCCTGCAGGATCGGGGTGTAGGCCAGATCAAAGCTCAAGGTTCGCACGAGGACCCGCGGCTCAACGCCCTGCTCTCGCCACAGCTCTAGCACGGCGTCGTAGTGGCCCGGGTTCGCCTCGCGGGGGTGAAGCAGCAACGTCTCATCTGCCAGCTCCACCATCCCACCGAGGACGGCGCGGACACACCGGTCGAGTTCGCGATCGACCCCGCGAAGCTCCGCGAGGCCTTCGCCGCCGACCTGCCGCCTGAGCAGACGGCCCTGATGGCCGCGACGCAGCGCCCAGTCGCCGAGTCGGCGTTCACGGAGCCGTCAGGCCCGCCAGCCTGGAAGGGCCGTCAGGTTTGGGCCGTGGTGGCGACCGGCGATAAGGCAGCCGGGGCCGACGTTATCCGCTCGCAAGCCGAGCGCGCCGAGGCCACGATCACCGAGGTTGAGGGCTCGCACGTGATCATGATCTCCCAACCCGACACCGTCGCCGGTGTGATCCTGACGGCGGCAGCCTCGCTCGAACGGCCAACCGCGGCCGCTGGCAGCTAGCCATGGAATCTTCCCGCCTCGCTCCGACCAGCGCCGCGCTCCGTCGAAACCGATCGGTCGCCCAGCGGCTTTGACTCGTGCCATCAGACACTCACCAATCAAGGAGAACGAACGTGGCTGCGACCACTGACAAGTCATCCAGCGCTGCCCCAATTCGACCATTCGAGGTCGGCTTTCCCGAGGCGGAGCTCACCGACCTGCGCCGGCGCATTGCTGCGACGCGCTGGCCAAGCAAGGAACTCGTTGCCGACCGCTCTCAGGGCGTCCAGCTCACGGCTCTGCAGGCCCTCTGTCGTTACTGGCTGGACGAGTACGACTTCGGGCGCGTCGCGGAGCGGCTGAATGCGCTCCCGCAGTTCGTCACCGAGATCGACGGCGTGGACGTCCACTTCGTCCACGTCCGCTCGGCGCACGAGAACGCGCGGCCGCTGATCATGACTCACGGCTGCCCCGGCTCGGTGATCGAGATGCTCGACACCGTCGGCCCGCTGACCGCCCCGACCGAGCATGGGGGCCGGCCAGAGGAGGCGTTCGACCTCGTGCTGCCGTCCGTGCCCGGTTACGGCTTCTCCGCCGAGCCGGCCGAGGTCGGCTGGGACCTGTTCCGGACCGCACAGGCCTGGGCCGAGCTGATGCGCCGTCTCGGCTACACCAGCTATGTCGCCCAGGGCGGCGACGTGGGCGCCGGCGTCGCCGACGCGATGAGCCGCCAGGCACCCGAGGGCCTGATCGGCGTCCACACGAATCTGCTCGTGCCTGCGCTGAACAACCCCGCCGCCCTGCCGGCGGACACCGAGAAGGAAAAGGCGGCGCTCGCCGCGATCAAGACGTTCCAGACGAGCGGCAACGGATACTTCGTGGAGCAGTCCACCAGGCCCCAGACCATCGGCTACGCGCTGCTGGACTCCCCCGTCGCACTCGCGGCGTGGATGGTGGACCACGACACGGACGCCTACTACAAGATCGCGGGCGCCTTCACTGAGGACAAGCCGTCGGGCAACCTCACCCGCGACCACATCCTCGACAACGTCACGACCTACTGGCTGACCGGCACCGGCGCTTCGGCAGCGCGGTCGTACTGGGAGGCCTACGGGCCAGACGCCCCTGCTGGCGGCCAGAAGCCTCTGCCAGCGTCGTCGATCCCGTTCGGCTTCACGACGTTCCCGGGCGAGATTTGGCGGACGCCGCGCAGCTGGGTCGAGGCGTCGTACCCGAACGTCGTCTACTTCAACGAGGTCGACAAGGGCGGCCATTTCGCCGCGTGGGAGGAGCCCGAGCTCTTCAGCAAGGAGATGCGCGCGGGGTTCAAGTTGCTGCGCTGAAAGGAGCCGACAAGCCGCTGAACCACCGACGCAAGGAGGAGCACCAAGGCGACCTCAGACCAAGGCCCGGCCGGCAACCCGGGCTTTACGACGGCGCATCTGGGCAGCGGCGACGCGAGCAGGCAGCGCCGGGACTACCGGCCAGA
Organism: uncultured Solirubrobacterales bacterium; assembly: GCA_963723675.1. Classification (GTDB taxonomy): domain Bacteria; phylum Actinomycetota; class Thermoleophilia; order Solirubrobacterales; family Solirubrobacteraceae; genus Palsa-465. Next base: position 297,677 of record CAVRRW010000012.1, read on the forward strand.
GTGGCTGGACAACCTCGCGGACGACGTGACGATGGAGGGGTCGGTGCTGACCGGGATTGCTGAGGGGCCCGAGGCGATCCGGGCGATCCTCGGCTTTGCGCGGACGCTGTACGAGTTCCCAAGAATTCAACTTCGTCGGCCCGTACGGAGACCACGGGTTCGTCAGGACTACACGTCGGCGGTGCGGGGTGAACCGATCGGCAGCGTGGTGGTAGTCCGCTTCAACGAGGCCGGCCAAGCCGCCCGGATCGTCGTCAACTACCGCCCGCTGTGCTCGGTGCTGCTCTGGTCGCAGCTCATGGGCGAGCACTTCGCCGGCACTCGTTACGCGCAGTACTTCCTCAGCCACGACGCGGCGGAGGCGCTGCACGAGGCGGAAGCAGGATGAGCGGTACCGGCGCCCTGTCCTACCACGCACTTGTCTCAGGCATGGCGCCGGTCCGCGAGCAATTGCGTGTGTCGCGGTCAAGGAAGACGTGCCGTAGCTGCCAGCCTCGTGGACGTCAGGGCAGGCGTCGTTGAACTCGCTGTCTTTCAGCCGTGCACCGCCAAAGTCAAGCTCGTGGAGCCTGCGACGACGCCAAGACGACCATCGACTGGGTGCACCGGATCCTCGAGGAAGAACGTGACATCGTCATCTCGTCTCGCCCTCTCGACCTGCTGGAGCCCGACAGCGTGGGAGGCCTCGCCGACCACGGCGCGGAGCCCAAGTCCGGATCGGCCAATGCATGACTACCGGACGCCTGCGGGGCGACGCGCGTCGACAGCTCGCCGCTTAGGCCGTATTGAGCCTCGTCTCGGGGATGTGAGCGACGCGCGCGGGTCGCGATACGCCCTTCTCAGACCTCGACGAGTTCGCGTTCTTCGACGTGTGCGCGGAACTGGCGTTCGAAGCGATCCCACTCTGTCTCGGTCTTCCGACCGTCGGACGGCCCCGGGCCACCGCGGTCGTCTCTTCCCCAGCCGCGACCGCCGCCATTGCCTTCACCATCGGTCCACGGCGAAGATGGGAGCAGGCGGAGGTAAGCCGCCAGCGATAGGGGCAGGAGCGCAAGCCCGGCGACGAGCTGGGCGAGGAGGATGAGGCGGCCTCCCGCCAGGGCGGCGGCGAGCGACAGCATCTCCACGCCGATGAGAGCCAACCGCGCGGCGACGGGACGCTCGCGCCTTTCTCGCCGCCAGGCTTCACGGAGCACTCGCATTCAAGATCAGGTTAGTAAGCAGTGTCGCGGTCGTCTTGTGAGGCTGGTCACAGAGACGCTTCGCTGCTCGAGACCGGCTCCGAGCGCGAGTCACCGGACAGAGGTGGAATTTCCGCCTCGTGCGCGCGAACATCTGTGCCACCCGATGTAGGAGGAACCGATGCAGGCACACGAACCATCTCGCATCCTTGTGGTCGCTCACCGCACCGCCGCCACGCCGCTGCTGCTCAATGAGGTCCGCCGTCGTGCGAAAGAAGGATTTAGGTTCGATCTCCTCGTGCCCGACATCCAGGAAGATGAGGATCCCGAAGCCACCCTTGAGCTGGCGCTGCCCTTGCTGCAGGAGGCCGCCGGCTCCCCGGTCGAGGCGATGGTGGAAAAGGGGATCGACCCGTGGGAGGCGCTGCAGCGGACGGTGGAGACGGGCAAGTACCAAGAGGTGATCATCTCGACGTTGCCGTTGGGCGTGTCACGCTGGCTCGAGCGCGATCTCCCCAGCCGGGCGCGCAAACTCGGCCTGCCGGTGACCGTGGTCACCGCGACGGGCCGGAGGGCCCCGAACCTCGCCCCGCCTGCCATCAGGTGAAGCGCCATCGATGTGGCTGGGGCGAGGGACGCGCGTCAGGGGATGGGCGAAGGCGACCCCACTCCGCACCGCGCCTCGATCTCGAGCACAGCCCTAGCGAGCCGGCCTGGGTGGTGCCGTACCTCCGCGACGATCTCGTCGGGAAGCAGATGAGCCGCGTGCACCCGCACTCCGAGCCGCTCGATTTGCTCGCGGTCGATCTGAACCGGCGCGCCTCCCTCGACGCGGTAGCGGGCGAGCACACTCGGGGGCAGCTTCTCGATGGGCACGAGCACGTCTGTGACCACCTGTCCGACATGCTCGGCGATCGCCCGCAGGTGGTCTGAGAGTGTGAACCCGGTGGTCTCGCCCGGCTGGGTCATGATGTTCGCCGCATAGATCACCGGGCCGCCAAACTCCGCCAGCGCTTGCGAGACTCCCGCGCCCAGCAGCGCCGGGATGGTGCTCGTGAACAGGCTTCCCGGGCTCAGCACGACGACGTCTCCCCGCTCGATGGCTCGGATGACGGCGGCTGGCGCCGGGGTCTCCGGAGGCTCGATCGTGACGCGCCGGACGGCACGCCCGGGCTCGCGTGCAGTCGACTCGCCGCGGGTGACCGACCCGTCGGCGTGATGGAGGATGAGCGTGAGGCTTTCCGTCGCGGCGGGCTGGACGCTGCCCTTCACGCGCAGGAACCGCGCGGCCTGCTGCACGCCCTCGCAGAAGCCGCCGGACATCTCGGCGAGCGCCGCGATGATGATGTTTCCGACCGAGTGGTCGCGGAGCTCGACCCCGCCCTCGAAGCGGTATTCGAACACCTCGGCGAGCCGCCGCCGGTCCGCGAGCGCGACCAGGCACCGGCGGACGTCCCCGGGCGGGGCGACTCCGAGCTCCTGGCGCAGCCGACCGCTCGACCCGCCATCGTCCGCGACCGTAACGACGCCACATAGGCCCGCACCGCTTGTTTGCCGCAACCCCCGAAGCAGGAGCGGCAGCCCGCTGCCACCGCCGAACGCCACCACGCGCGGGTCATCTGGCACGGTCGTCCTCCTTCCTGGCGGGGTTGCTGTTGCTCAAATGATTGTCCACAAATCCTCTCGCGGGTTTGACCAGCACGAGTCGAGGTAGAACTATGTCGCATTCGTTACGTACATCGGCGAGGACTGGGGGAAATGACCGATCAGAGCATGTCGACAGCGGTGGGGCCCGAGCTGATGGACGAGTGGGGATCGATCGAGCGGTTCGAGCCGGGACAGTCGAATCGGGCGGTGATCATGTTGGCCTCGGTGGCCGCGATGGGCGGCTTCCTATTCGGCTACGACTCGGCCGTCATCAACGGAGCGGTCACCGCGATCGGCGACCACTTCCATGCAGCCGCCGGCAGCCTTGGTTTCGCCGTCGCCTCGGCGCTGCTGGGGGCGGCGGTAGGCGCAGTGACCGCCGGCCGGGTGGCCGACTGGTTCGGCCGCCTGTGGGCGATGCGCGCGGCCGCGGTGCTGTTCCTGGTTAGCGCCGTGGGCACCGCCCTGGCGGGTTCGCTAGGAATCCTGATCGCGTTCCGTGTGATCGGTGGGGTGGGGGTCGGCGTCGCCTCCGTCATCGCGCCCGCCTACATCGCCGAGATCGCGCCTGCCCGGATTCGCGGCCGGCTCGGCTCTCTGCAGCAGCTGGCGATCGTGCTCGGTATCTTCGTCGCGCTGCTGATCGACTACGTGCTCGCCACCGCAGCCGGCACCCCGGAGAAGAACCTGGCGCTCGGCCTTCCGGCGTGGCGGTGGATGTTCCTGGCGATGGTGGTTCCGGCCCTGATCTATGGCATAGGGGCGTTCCTCATCCCGGAGTCGCCTCGCTATCTCGTGGTCAAGGATCGGCTCGCGGAGGCGGGTGAGGTGCTGCGCCGGGTGCTGGGCAACATCGACATTCCCGGAAAGGTGCGGGAGATCCAGCAGACGCTCGCCCGCGAGGTCAAGCCGACGATGCGCGACCTGCGCGGCCCGGCGCTCGGGCTGCTGCCGATCGTGTGGGTGGGTATCGGCCTGTCGGTGTTCCAGCAGTTCGTCGGGATCAACGTGATCTTCTACTACTCGAGCGTGCTCTGGCAGGCCGTCGGCTTCAGCCAGAGTGACTCCCTGTTGATCACGGTCATCACGAGTGTTGTGAACATCGTCACCACGCTGGTCGCGATCTCGCGGATCGACCGCACTGGGCGCAGGCCGCTGCTGATCATCGGGTCCATCGGGATGACGGTGACGCTTGGCACGATGGCGCTCATCTTTGGGACGGCGCCGCTGAACGCGCACGGCGAGCCGGTCCTCAACGGCCTGGCGGGGCCGGTCGCGTTGGTCTCGGCGAACCTGTTCGTGTTCGCTTTCGGAATGTCCTGGGGACCGGTGGTGTGGGTCATGCTGGGCGAGAAGTTCCCCAACCGGATCCGGGCCGCGGCGCTGTCGGTCGCCGCCGCCGCACAGTGGGTCGCCAACTGGGCGATCTCGACCAGCTTCCCCGTGCTGAAGAACGTCGGGCTGGGCGTCGCCTACGGGATCTACGCCGCGTCGGCGCTGCTGTCCCTGTTATTCGTCCTGCGCTTCATCAGCGAGACCAAGGGCGTGGAGCTCGAGGACATGACCGAGAGCATTCAGGTAGCGGGTCCGCCCTAGGCCAGCGACTCACATGAGTCTGCGCAGTTCGAACATTCGGGATCTGCCGAGCGCGCTGCATCTGCTTGCAGCACTCGACCCGGACCGGCGAGGGCGTCGCGCCGATCTACGTCGGTGACGACATCACGGACGAGCACGCGTTCGAAGCGCTGACCGGCCGCGGGATCGTCATCTTCGCTGGGGAGCCCGGGTACCTCGCTGTCGCGAGCCGGACGACTGCCGCTGCCTTCCAGCCGGACTCGATCGACGCGGTCGAGCGGTTCCTCGACATGCTCGCCCGCTGACGGCCATGATCCTGAAGGAGACTTCCATGCCCCACTTCACGCTCGCCTACGACCGGTTCGATCCCGGGCAGGAGGGATTGCGGGAGGCGCTGACCTCGACGGGCAACGGTTACTTCTGCACCCGCGGCGCGTGCGAGTGGGAGGACGCCGACGACGTGCACTACCCGGGCACCTATGCATGCGGGGTCTACAACCGCGAGACAACGATTTTGGGCGGCCGCCCGGTGCTCAACGAGGACCTCGTGAACCTGCCGAACTGGCTGGTCCTCAAGCTTCGGATCGAGGGGGAGGAAGCAATCAGGCTCACAAACGTCCAGCTGCTGTCCTACCGCCACGAGCTCGACATCCGCAACGCCACCGTGGTGCGCGAGCTGTGCTTCCGCGATCGGACCGGTCGGGAGACGACGCTGCGCAGCCGCCGGTTCGTGAGCATGGCGCACTCTCACCAGGCGGCGGTCGAGTGGATTATCACGCCGGAGAACTGGTCCGGGCGCGTCGAGATCGTCTCGGCGCTCGACGGCCGGGTGACCAACGGCAACGTTGCCCGCTACCGGCAGCTGGAAGGCCGTCATCTCGATCCCGTCTCCCCGCGCACGTTCGGCCCCGAGATCATCGCGTTGAAGGTGCGCACCCGGCAGTCGACGATGTATGCCGCCGAAGCGGCCCGCACGCGGGTGTTCAGAGCCGATCAGGCGATCGCGACCGAGCGCAGCCTCTATCAGATGGAGGACTACATCCAGCAGGTCATGGCCTTCGACGCTCACCAGGGCAGGCCGGTGCGCGTCGAGAAGCTTGTCGCCTTCTACACCTCACGGGACCGGGCGATCAACGAACCGCTCGGCAACGCCGGTAAATCCGTGGGCCGCTACCCAGACTTCGGCCAGGCCCTCGCCCGCCACGCCGCCGCCTGGGACGAGCTGTGGCGCAGATGCGACTTCGAGCTGCCGCGTGAGCCGCGCGTGCAGCTCCTGTTGCGACTGCACATCTCCCACGTGCTGCAGGTCTGCTCGCGGCACACGGCCGACCACGATGCCGGCGTTCCGGCCCGTGGCCTCAACGGCGAGGCTTACCGCGGACACGTGTTCTGGGACGAGCTCTTCGTCTACCCCTTCCTCAACATCCGCCTGCCTGAGATCACACGGGAACTGTTGATGTACCGGTATCGCCGGCTGGGCGAGGCCAGAGCGGCGGCGCGCGAAGCCGGTCGGCGGGGGGCTATGTTCCCGTGGCAGAGCGGGAGCGACGGCAAGGAGGAGACCCAGGTCGTGCACCTCAATCCGCTGTCGGGAAGGTGGGAGCCAGACCTCAGCCACAACCAGCGCCACGTCAACGCGGCGATCTTCTACAACATCTGGCACTACTACCAGGCCACGGCGGATATCGAGTTCCTGCGCGATCACGGCGCCGAGATGATGCTCGAGATCGCGCGCTTCTGGGCCTCCATCGCGCACTACAACCACGAGCGTGACCGTTACGAGATCCACGGCGTGATGGGACCCGACGAGTTCCACGAGAAGTATCCGGGCGCTCAGCAGGGCGGGCTGAACAACAACGCCTACACGAACCTCATGGTGGCCTGGATCTCCGACGCCGTGCTCCAGGTCCTCGACCTCCTACCGGATAGTCGCGCGCGGGCGGTGCGGGACCGCATCCAGCTGACCGACGAGGAGGTCCTCGCGTGGCGGGAGATGAGTCGCAAGATGTTCGTGCCTTTCCACGACGGCGGAATCATCAGCCAGTTCGAGGGCTATGAGGACCTCGAGGAGCTCGACTGGGACGCCTATCGCGAGAAGTACGGCAACATCCAGCGCCTCGACCGAATCCTCAGGTCCGAGGACGACGATCCCGACCGCTACAAGCTGGCCAAGCAGGCAGACACCGTCCTGCTGTTCTTCCTGTTCTCCGAGGACGAGCTGCGCGAGCTGTTCAAGCGGCTGGGCTATCAATACATGCCGAGACCGCGCGCAGGACGATCGACTACTACGACGAGCGGACCTCGCACGGATCCACACTGAGCTTCATCGCCCACGCCGGAGTGCTCGCCGCGATCGATCCTGAGAGCTCCTGGGAACGGTTCATCGTGGCGCTTGAAAGCGACGTGGGCGACGTGCAAGGCGGAACCACCAAGGAGGGAATCCACATGGGGGTCATGTCCGGGACGCTAGATCTGATCCAGCGCAGCTACGTGGGCAGCGCCATCCGCGACGGCGTCCTGACCTTCGCGCCGCGGTTGGGCGACCGGCTGGACGGGCTGGCCTTCTCAATGCAGTTCCGCGGGACGCCTATCCACCTGACGCTCGAGGGCGGGGAGCTCACGGTGAGTGCCGATCCCGAGGGCTTGAGCCAGCCGATCAGGGTGGGTGTGGGGGACGAAGTGGCCGAGCTGTGCCCGGGGGACCACCGAACGTTCGCGCTTCAGGAGAGCGGCGTCGCGCACCACCAATATCAACCGGAGGGAAAGCGATGAGCGGGCACGACGGCTTTCAGGGGGCCACCTTCGACATCGATGGGGTGATGGTCGACTCGCCGCACGAGCGCGCGTGGCGTGAGGCGCTGCGGGAACTGATGGAGTCCGACTGGCGCGACATCCGGGGACGGACGACATGGTCGCCAGAGCACTTCACGCCACAGGTCTACCAGCAGGTCATGTCCGGCAAACCGCGGATGGCCGGTGCACTGGCGGCGCTCGAGTACTTCCACGTGCCCGATGCTCAGGCGCGCGTAGAGACCTACGCGCAGCGCAAGCAGGACATGGTGATCGCGCTCATCAAAGCGGGTGAGTTCGATGCCTACCCCGACGCGCTGCGGTTCATCATGGCGGTTCGCGACGTCGGCATTCCGGTGGCGGCCGCCTCCTCGTCCAAGAACGCTGGTCTCTTCTTGGCGCAGATCCGGCTGGACACGTTCGCCGAGCAGGAGGGCCTGCACTATCACTTCCTGCGTCCCGGTCTCAGCCTGCTCGAGTTCTTCGACGCCGACATCTCCGGCCGCGACTTCGCCCAGGGCAAGCCGAATCCCGAGATCTTCCTGACCGGGGCCCACGAGCTCGGCGCGCCGCCTGCCGAATGCTTCGTCGTCGAGGACGCCGTGTCGGGCATCGAGGCCGCCAAGGCGGGCGAGATGGCGGCGCTGGGGATCGCCCGCGCCGACGACGCCGACTCCCTGTCGGCTGCCCACGCGGATCTCGTTGTCACGTCCCTGGACGATGTCGACGTGCAGCGCCTGGCGGAGGGCAGGTTGGCACGAAGGGAGAGGTAATGACCAGTTCAGCGGCGCACGGGGCCTACGCGGAAGCCGGGGCGAACGCGCAGAAGCTCACGACGCTTACGATCGGCGTCGACATCGGCGGGACCAAGGTCGCGGCGGGCGTCGTTAACGAGAAAGGCGCGATGATCGCCATGACGCGACGCGACACACCGGCCGACGATCCGACGAGGACGGCCGACGTTATCGCCGACGCAGCCCGCGAGCTGATCGCCACGCACGAGGTGACGGGTATCGGGCTGGGCGCCGCCGGCTTCGTGGACGCCGCGCGCTCCAGCGTGATGTTCGCCCCCAACCTGGCCTGGCGCGACGAGCCGCTACGCGCGGCGATCGAGCAGCGCCTCGGGCTGCCGGCGGTGGTCGAGAACGACGCCAACGCCGCCGCTTGGGGGAGGCCCGCTTTGGCGCCGGCCGCGGTGAGGACCACGTCGTCGTCCTCACCGTGGGAACCGGGATCGGCGGCGGCATCGTGATCGGAGGCCAACTGCTGCGGGGGCGCTACGGCGTCGCCGGCGAGATCGGCCACCTGAACATCGTGCCCGACGGGCGGCGCTGCGGCTGCGGGCTGCAGGGCTGCTGGGAGCAGTACGCCAGCGGGCGAGCCCTCGTCCAGTAGGCCTACGAGCAAGCGACTGCCTCGCCCGCCCTCGCCCGAGAGCTTCTACGTCTCGCCGGCGGAGAGCCGGCGGGCATCACCGGGCCGATCGTCACGCAGGCCGCCCAGTCCGGCGACGTCGCGGCGCTGCAGTGCTTCGACGAGGTGGGTCGATGGCTGGGGCGGGCGTGGCCCAGCTGGCCGCCATCCTCGACCCGGGAGTGTTCGTCACCGGCGGCGGCGTCTCGGCCGCCGGCGAACTGCTTCGCGAGCCGACCCTGCGCGCCTATCGCAAGCACCTGACCGCACGCGGGCACCGGCCGACCGCCGACGTGCGCATTGCGGAGATGGGCGGGGAAGCCGGCACCGTCGGTGCCGCGGACCTCGCGCGCCAGCGCTGACTCGCGGCCGTACAAACGGTTGCACCGCGACGCACCGCTGGGGGTCAGGGGAACGAACTGAACAAGGTGCCAACGGCGGCGATCGAGACGGTCGGCGTTTGCATTGAGCGAGTTTGGGCTTCCCCTGGGACCCGTGGCTTCGCATCAACCCCTTTGTGCTCGGCTCGGCGTGGGCCGCGTGAGGTGTGCAGGGGCAAGGGGCAGGGGGCAAGGGGCAAGGGGCACCAGCAAAACATCGTCAGCATGTGCGGGCAGGCCGCTGCGCCGCCGGACAACCCCGCGTACCGTGGAGGGCGCCGCCGGGTGATGTCGCCCTCGACAGAGGGTACAGTTGGGTTCGCGCTGGAGGGCGCGTCCGGGTCCGCGGGAAGGACTGAGTCCACCTCTGCTGTTCAGATGTCGGATCGTCGCGATCTCCTTGTGGCCTGGCTTGCGGACCGCCTAGGTCGTGGACGGGAGATTTGATGTCGACGCTTCCGAGTAGTCCGAATCTCGAGCAGCTGCGCCACCAGGCTCGGGACCTGCTGCGGGCGGCGCGCGCCGGCGAGCACGGGGCGAGCGAGCAGGTGCGGTCGGTGTCCGGGTCCGAGCACGTGACGTTGGCCGGGGCGCAGCTCGCGATAGCCCGCGAGTACGGGTTTGCGAGCTGGCCGGCTCTCAAGGCCGAGGTTGAGGCACGAACGCGAACGCTTGCTGAAGCCGTCGACGCGTTCCTGCGGGAAAGCGTGCGCGGCCGAATCGGCCGTGCCGGACAGCTGCTGGCGGAGCATCCCAACATCGCCAACTACGACGTTCGGGCGGCGGTCGCGCTGGGTGACGCTGCCCGGGTGAGCGCTGAGTTGGAGCGCGATCCGGATCTCGCCGGCCGGCGGGATCCTCGCACCGGCTGGACGGCGCTGCATCTTGCGTGCGCGTCGCGCTGGCATGTGGACTCGGCTCGTGTTGAGGGGCTTCTCGCGATCGTGGGCATGCTGCTGGATGCGGGCGCGGATCTGCACCGTCCACCTACCGCCGAGTCGCAGTGGTCGCCGCTGCGCTGCGCAGTCGCGAGTACGACCTCGGGTCGCGGGAACGAGCCGATCGTGAGACTGCTGCTTAAACGCGGCGCGAAGGTGGAAGACCATGACCTGTATCTCGCAGGGTTTGCGGAGGGTGGCGGGCAGTGGTGCCTGCGACTGTTGGTCGAGAACACGCCGGACGCGCGGGCGATCGCCGAGCAGGCCCTCGCCGCGCCAATCTCGCTCAAGGACACGGACGGCGTGCGCGTGCTCTTGGAAGCCGGCGCCGACCCTCGCGCGTACCGCGACGACGACGGTCAGCCCACCGGCGTCGTGCTGGCGGCGATCGCCGCGGGATGCAACCTGGAGCTGATCGAGTTGCTGCTCGCCCATGGTGCCGACCCTGGCCAGGCTGGCGAGGACGGCCGCTCCGCGTACGCCGACGCGATGGCGGGGGGACGGGGCGATCTGCTGGAGCTGCTCCGACGCCATGGCGCCGGCGACGACACCACCGAGCTCGATCGCCTCCGTTACGCGTGCCTGCGCGGAGATCGAGCGGGGGCGCTGCAACTACTCGAGCAGCACCCGGCGCTTTGCGCAGAGCTTGCCGACGTGGATGGCGCCGCACTCGTGGGCGCCGCGGAGGCCGGCAACACCCAGGCGATCGAATTGCTGCTCGAGGTCGGATTCCCCGTCGCCGCGAAGGGCCGGTTCAATCCCGCTGGAGTGGACGGCGCCACCGCGCTGCACGCGGCCGCTTGGGCCGGGAGCGCCGAGGCCGTCGAGCAGCTTCTCGTCGCTGGCGCGGCGCTTGACGCGCACGACTCGAACTGGGACAGCACGCCGCTCGCGTGGGCGCTCGTCGGCAGCGGCGAACGCCGCGCTGCCAACCCCACCCCCGACTGGGTGGAGACCGTGCGCATCCTGCTCGACGCCGGCGCCTCCACCAGCCAGATCAACCACGATCCGTCCGAGCCCATTCAGCCAAGCCCGGAGGTCGTCGAACTTCTGCGTGCTCGCGGCATCGCGGCACGCGACAACACGCGACCTTGACCCAAGACCTGCGGCTGATGGCGATCATGCGTGCTCGTGGAGCTCCCGTGCCGGAGGTCGTCGAGCACGGAGAGGCTGCGGGCCAGGCCGGTCCGGCTGGAATCGTCGATTGGGAACAATGCCGCGAAGGCGACCCAGCGGCGACCGTCTGACCCGGGACTTCTCAGCCTAGGATGGCAGGAGGGTGAGACAGGCTGGAGAACGCATGGAGGTCAGACTCCACCTGTTACGCAGGAGGGAGTTCGAGATGCTGGAGCGCTGGTTGGCGGAGCCGCTGGTCGCGCGATGGTGGAATCACCAGACGACCCCCACGGCGATCGAACGCGACTTCGGACCGGCGGTGGACGGACGGGAGCCTACCTTCGTGTTCATCGCCGAGCTCGGATGCCGGCCTTTCGGGCTGATCCAGTGTTATGCGATCGCCGCCTACCCGGAGTACCTTGGAGAGCTATCGGCTGTCTGCGAGGTGCCCGCGGCCGCCGTGAGCGTCGACTACCTGATCGGCGAACCAGATCTCAGAGGGCGTGGCCTGGGCACGAGGATGATCGAAGCCTGCGTCGAGTGGATCTGGCAGGAATGCACGGAGGCCGACGACGTGATCGTGCCGGTGCACGTCGAGAACCGAGCATCGTGGCGGGCGCTCGCGCGCGCCGGATTTCTCCGGATTGCCGAAGGACAGCTGAAGCCAGACAATCCCAGGCACTCGTCCGACCACTACGTCTACCGTGCAGGACGGACAACGCAATGAGGCGAATCGGACTGCTGGGCGAATGAGCTGGGAGTCCTCCGCCGAGTGCTACCGGATGTTCAACGAGAGGGCTCTGGCGCACTCTCCACCCGAGATGCGGGACCGGCGGCCGGCTCAGCCCCCGTGTACCGCCCGTTCGATCGCCGAGGAGCCCCGTGTAAGCAGGCCGTGGCTCGCAGGCACGCAGGCGAGGCCCGCGCTCAGCACGTTTGGCTGGTGCGGGTCGATGCCTGCCGCCGTGACCATCTGCAGCGTCAGCTGACCTTGGCTGGTGGGGTCCGGGAAGCTTGGGAACCAGCGGCTGCGCATGCACCTGGCGAACGACAGCGCGTCCGCGAGCCGGGTGCGCGTCGGCTCGGCCGCGTGCGGGGGGCCCAGGCCGCTGTTCGGCATCAGGTGCTGGCAGGCACTTTTGGGCCACTTGGGACTGAGGACTGTTGCCCAGGGCGGCGGTCACCTTGTCCTTAGGGATCTCACCGCTGCTGGTGGGGTCGGGGAAGTTCGGCACCCGGTGGGAGCGCATGCAGTGGGAGTAGGCAACCAGTCCGTTCTGCGCGGTCGTGGCGGCGGTCGTGGAGGAGCCGCCGCCACAGCCGGCCGCGAGCAGCGAGACGCCGGCAACCGCGACGACGGAGATGGAAAGGAGTGGGCGGCGGCAACCCGACCGGCTGCTGAAGGGTTTCCTCGCTCTCGCCCGCGCCCAAAGCGGCTGGCTTGAGGAGCGCGACCGGGTGGCGCTCGACCCGTTCACCAACGCCGTCAAGGTCACCATCGCGCGACTCAGACGCAAGCTCGGCCAGCCCGACATCATCCACACCACCCCCGGAGTCGGCTACCGGATCACCGAAGCGCCCTAACCGGACAGCCCGGGGTCGGCTGCAAAGCAGCCCCGAGTGCCCGGACCTGCTGCTCGCCGCCAGACCTGGCTTCGCCAAAGCCGACGGCCATCCCGTGCGCGGCCGATGAGTTGCTGGTTCGCTGCTCTGGTTGGGGTACGCCGCTCAACCCGTGGGTTGAGGGACGCGCGATCTCCACCCGCGAATCGACCCTGGCGCCGATGTGCAAGTGGGCTCTCGAGACGACGATGCTCACATGACAACTACTGACTACCTCATCGACTCAACCCTGGTGCTCCTCGTCCTGCTTCAGATCAAGGAGCGCCCGCTCACGACCAGGGCGTTGATCCGCCCGCTGGTCATCGTTGCAATCGCAGTAATGACTTACCTGAACGGCATCCCAACTGCTGGCAACGACCTCGTCTTGGTCGGCGTGCTGACGTTGGTGGGATTGCTGATCGGCATCGGGAGCGGCCAGACCGTGCTGATGCGGCGAGGTGCTGGGCACGCTCGCGCTCGCGGTCTCGATCCTCGTCTATAACGGCAGTGGGCTCGGACTGCTCGTCTATACGCTCGGCTTCGCTGCCGCGTTGCTGGCCGCGTCCAACAGCCGTCAGTCGGTGGTCCGGGCCGAGCAGGCGGAACTGCTGCTCGCGCAGACCCAGCGCTCGCATGAAGAGCAGCTGCGGGTGGCGCGACTCGAGGAGTCGACGAGGATCGCCCGCGAGATTCACGATGTGCTGGCCCACGCGCTCGCCGGCCTCGCGATCCAGCTCGAGGCCACGACCTCGTTGCTGCAGCAAGGGGCGGATCGCGAGACCGTCCTGGCTCGGGTCCAACGTGCGCATGAGTTGGCTCGCGAGGGGCTGCAGGAGACCCGGCGCGCGGTCGGGGCACTGCGGGGCGATGCGGTGTCAGCGCCAGTCGCAATCGAGGGCCTGGTTGCCGAGTATCGCGTCACCGCCGACGCCCCGGCCCAGCTGACGATCGACGGAGACCCGGCGCGCCTGGCCGGGCCGACCGGGCAGGCCGTATTCCGGGTCGTGCAGGAGGCGCTTACCAACGTGCGCAAACACGCTCCGGGTGCCGGCGTGTCGGTCGTGGTCCACGCCGGCGAGCGCCCTGATGAAGATGTCGTTCTCCTCGTCGACGACCACCCGGGCCAGGCTGGCCGGGCAGCGCTTTCTAAGACCCTGCCCGCGATCGGCGGCGGGTATGGCCTTCAGGGGATGCGCGAGCGAGCGCAGTCGGCCTCGGCGGGTCGCTCCGCGCCGGCGACGCGGCCGATGGCTGGCGCGTCGAGCTCCGGCTGCCGCCACCGGCCGCGTCAATGGCCACGGGTGAGGGCGTCCGGTGAACGGCCCGGTGCGGGTGCTGATCGTGGATGACCAAGCGCTCGTGCGGGAGGGACTGATGACGCTGCTTCAGGCCGTGCCCGGCATCAAGCCGGTGGCTGCGGCCGCCGATGGCGAGGAAGCGGTGGCGCTCTGCGCTCGCCACCGTCCCGATGTCGTGCTGATGGACCTGCGGATGCCCAAACTCGACGGGGTCGAGGCCACGCGCCAGATCCGCGCCGCGCAGCCGGAGACCGAGATCGTTGTGCTCACCACCCACGCCGACGAGGCGTCGATCCTCGACGCGCTGCGCGCCGGCGCGCGGGGATACCTCACTAAGGACGCGGGAATCGCGGAGATCTCGCGCGCCGTCCATGCGGCGGCGGGCCACCACGCCCTGCTGGACCCGGTGGTCCAGAGCCGCCTGATCGCCGCAGCGAGCAGCGGCCCTCGTCCGGCACCGCGGCCGACCAGCCTGCCCGATGAGCTCTCCCCACGGGAGGCCGAGGTCCTGGCGCTCATCGCGCGCGGACTATCAAACGCCGAGATCGCCGCGACGCTCGTCGTCACCGAAGCGACGGTCAAGACCCACATCAACCACCTGTTCGCGAAGATCGGCGCCCGAGACCGCGCGCAGGCAGTCCACTACTCATATGGAGGGGCGGTTGTCAAGTGAGCAGCGTTCATGCTCCCCGCGGTGCTGCGGTTGGGGTTGGTTGGGGTGCTCGGGTGCGGCAGGCGTCGGGCGAAGTGCTCGACGTCGGTCAGTCTCATATGCGGGGGTTGGCTACCCCAGGTCCCTGGTTTCGTCGCTGGCGGACGCGTGTCTAGAAGCGGGCGTGGCCTGGTGAGGGCTGCCCATAGTAGTTCCGCGCGTGCCAGCGGACTTCGGGGCCCGGCGCCTGCCGCGCCCGAGCGGGGGCTTCTGTCAGCTGCGGTTATGGGGCAGCGGTCGCTGCGGCCCAGAGGAAGCAGGCGAGCTCGCGGGCGCACGCGACTGTGATCACGTTGCCGGGCTTTTTGCGTTCGCGCATCCGCTTGTGGACGCGGTGCAGGCGGCGCTGGGCGCGCAGCGCGATCTGCACGATGTGATCGGGCAGGCCCTCCTGGCGCTCGTACAGCGTGCGGCCGGTCCTCGGTGGCCGGGCGTAGTGCCAGGCTGCCTCGACGAGGATCCGCCGCGCGTACTTGGAGCCGGTCTTGGTGATCGATCCGTGCACGTCTTGCTCGCCGGATTGCTGGCGGGAGGGCACCAGCCCGAGCCAGGAGCCGAGCTGCACCGCGCGCGGGAACCGCTCGAAGTCGGCGACCTCGAGCACGACGATCAGCGCCGACAGCGTGTCGATCCCGCGGAACGCGCGCAGCCGGCGAACGATCGGCCAGAACTCCGGGTCGGTCGCGACGTGCGAGAGCCGCTCGTCGAGCGCCTCGCGGCGGGCGGTCAGCCCGTCGCACGCGGCGAGGTTGTCGATGAACGCCAGCTCGGTGTTGACCTGATCGAACGTCTGCGCCGCCAGCCACTCGCGGTGTGCCTTCGTCCATGCGGTCCGGTCCCACACCCGGCCGTGACGCAGCAGCAGCTTCGAGAGCCTGTGCCGGCAGCGCATCAAGTCCAGGCGGACCTGTTCGCGCGCCCGGGCGAGATCGCGGGCGGCCTCGAACGTGACCGAGGGGACCGCGATCGGCGTCAGCGCGCCGGCCATCAACTGACGCAGCAGCAGGTCGGTATCGCGGCGATCGGACTTGTTGCGATCCCCGGACGGACGCGGCGTCTTCGACGGCGCGATCACCTGGCAGTCGATCCCCGCCGCCACCGCCGCGCGATACAGGCCAAACCCGGTCGGCCCTGCCTCGTAGCAGCTGCGCACCGGTCCCGGCAACCCAGCCAGCCACGCAACGACCGGCTCGACCGCGCCAGTGTCGAATCGCTGCCGCCTCAGCTCGCCAGTCAGCACGTCCAACGACGCAGCGTAGGTCGAGCGCGCGTGGACATCCATCGCGGCCCATGTCATCGTTCCAGTCACGGTCGGACCTCCTTCGTATGGGGTCAGCCGGAGCCACTCTCCGGCCAGTCAAACCCCCGCAAAATGCGACCGAGGTCCGGCCTTCACCGTTCCGGCGAATCATCCTCCATAGGGTCTACGCCTACACGCACGGGCTCGCCGGCTGAGCCGTTTCATGCAGCAGGCGTGTCGGCCTGGGCCCGACGTCCGTTGGCGAGCACCGGACCAGGGCATCGATCAGGGCGTCCACGGGCGCGATCGGTCGCTCGGAGCGGGACTCTGCTACCCGTCGCCAGGTGGGACGATCGCGGCCGTGATCTCACAAGCAACCGACGGAGGTAACGATGAGCTCTAGCAATGACTACGACGTAATCGTTCTCGGTGGTGGCGCACCCGGCGAACACTGCGCCGCGGCGCTGGCTGCGCGCAGGCTGCGCGTCGCCATAGTCGAGCGAGAGCTGGTCGGCGGTGAGTGCTCCTACTGGGCTTGTATTCCGTCGAAGTCGCTGCTGCGTCCGGGCGAGGCCGTGCAGGGCGCGCGCGAGGCTGGAGCAAGGGCGGAGGTCGACGTCCAGGCCGCGCTTGCGTGGCGTGACTTCATGGTGTCGAGCTATTCCGACGCCGGCCAGGAGCGCTGGCTGGCGGACCGGGGCATCGATCTGCTGCGCGGCACGGGCCGTCTGGGCGGCATCGGCATGGTCGAAGTCGACGGCGTCCGACACACCGCGGCGCACATCGTCGTGGCGACCGGCGCAGATCCGATCGTGCCTGCGATCCCGGGGCTGCGTGAACTCGAGGGCGTCTGGGGCACCCGTGAGGCGACGAGCATGAAGGCTGTCCCCCGCCGCCTGCTCGTGCTGGGTGGCGGATCAGCGGGCGTTGAGCTTGCGCAGGTCGTGCGACGTCTCGGCGGCGAGGCGGTGATCGTCGAAGGCGCCGACCGGGTATTTCCCCGCGAGCCGGCGCCGCTGGGCGAGGCGCTCGGCGAGGCCCTGCGCCGGGACGGAATAGAGCTCATGCTGGGAAGGCACGCCAGCTCCGCGCGGCGCGAGGGCGAAGAATATGTCCTGCAGTTCGAGGGCGGGACGGAGCTGCGAGGCGACCGGCTGCTCGCAGCAACCGGTCGGCGCCCGCGCGTCGCGGGAATCGGCCTCGAAACCGTCGGCGTCGAGGCCGACTCCCACGGCATCCGGGTTGACGAGCATATGCGCGCAGGCGAGCGTCTTTGGGCGATCGGCGACGTCAACGGCATCTGGCCGCTGACCCACGTCGGCGAATACGAGGGCGACGTGGTCGCGGCGAATATCTCGGGCGATGCGCATCCGGCGAACTACGAAGCCGTTCCGCGAGTCACCTACACCGATCCGCAGGCCGCTGCGGTGGGCGCCGTCGAAGCGCCCTACAGCGCCACCGCACCCATGTCAGAGGTGCCGAAGACCGCGACCTACACGCACGCCTACGCCGAAGCCAACGGCTTTTTGACGCTGCTCTCAGACGGCGAGCGTCTGACCGGCGCTTACGCGCTCGGGCCCGAGGCCGGCGAGTGGATGCAGCAGGCCACGCTCGCCATCCGCGCACACGTCCCGCTCGACGTTTTGAGCGACACGATTCAGCCCTTCCCAAGCTTCTCGGGGATCTACGACGCGGCAGTGATGGCGCTCCGCATGGAGATCGCCGACATGCCCCGGCCGGTCACACCGATGAACGCGCAGATGGCGAGCCTCTCCGACTAAGTGTCGATGAGAGCGCGGTGCCGATCGCAGCAAGCATCTTTTCTGGACATCCTGAACGCGTTCTTGTTCCTGCTCGGGCTGTTCGGCGGCGGGCGCGATTAGGCACCTCAGTAAGGATGCGGCAACCTGAACTCCGACGATGATCGCTGCCGCCATGCCTCAGCACCTGCCGGGCGTACTACACAGTCTCGAGCCCACGCTCAACCAGTTTGGCTACCTGGCGGTGCTGGGCCTGGTGTTGATCGAGGACTTCGGCGTCCCCGTTCCCGGCGAGACCGTCCTGATCCTCGCAGCTGTGTATGCGGGCACGGGACGGCTCAACATCGTGCTCGTGGCACTGCTCGGCTTCTGTGGTGCCGTTCTGGGCGACAACCTCGGTTTCGCCATCGGCCACTTCGGCGGGCGTCCACTCGCCGAGCGATACGGCCGCTACATCTTCCTCACGCCCGAACGGCTGGACAAAGCCACAGGCTTCTTTGACCGCCACGGCGGCAAGATCATCATCGTCGCGCGGTTCATCGAGGGCCTGCGCCAGGCGAACGGCATCATCGCCGGTACGACCGGCATGCACTGGCGGCGGTTTCTCATCTTCAACGCAATCGGCGCCGCGCTCTGGGTCGCCGTCTGGACCAGCGTCGGATATTTCTCCGGCAGCCACATCGACACGATCTATAACGACGCCGCGCGCTACAGCAGGTACCTCGCGATCGCCGTCGGCGTGCTGCTGCTCGCCTACATCGCGTGGCGCGTGGTGCGAGTTCGCCGAGCTCGAGCGCGCAGCGCCGCCTGATCACCAGGCATCTGACCAGGGCATACACCGGCGCGACCCCGCACGGGCGACGGTGAAAAACGACCCACTCGAGCCCGTCTGGAGGTCGCGCGGGACGTTTCCGCTCCACCACGACGGGAACGTCCCGCGCGACGGCTCAGAGCAACCCAGTGGGACGTTTCCGGACCTCCCACGGCCGAGATGATCGAGCACATCGCCCGCCACCCGCAGATCCGCGACGAGGCGACCTTCGCCGGCGATCCGGGATCACATCGTCCCGCACTGCTTCGACGCGGACCTGCCGCCGATCCGCGAAGTGGACGGACGAATACTTCGGCTTCGCCGGCTGCGTGACCGGCTTTGATCCGAACGCGCTCGCTGGACGCGAGGCGCTGCGCTACGAGCGCTGCGGCCAACGCGTAGGCGGCGGTGAGATCGAGCTTCCTCCCGGGCCTGGGGCGCCGCACACCGAACCGACCTGGGCTGACCGGTAGTCTCTTAGCGCTGATGCGCCGGCGATTTCGCCTGCTTCTCGCGGTGGCCGTGGCGCTCGTCGTTCAGGCGGTGCCCGCGGCGTACGCCGGCGCCACGGCCCCGGCGTGGACGACCTACCGCCATGACGCGGCCCGGAGCGGGATCGACCCGGACAGCGTCACCCCGGTGACCCCCTCGCAAGCGTGGCAGACGCCCTCGCTCGATGGCGAGGTGTACGGCCAGCCACTGGTGTACGGGTCGTTCGTCTACGTCGCGACCGAGAACGACAGCGTCTACGAGCTCGACGCGGGGTCAGGTGCGGTGGTTTGGGCGAGGCACCTGGCGACCCCGGAGCCATCCTCGGCGGCACCGTGCGGTGACATCTCCCCCTCGATCGGGATCACCAGCACGCCGGTCATCGACGCGGCCACAAATCGCATCTAT
Source organism: uncultured Solirubrobacterales bacterium (assembly GCA_963723675.1). Classification (GTDB taxonomy): domain Bacteria; phylum Actinomycetota; class Thermoleophilia; order Solirubrobacterales; family Solirubrobacteraceae; genus Palsa-465. The sequence continues at coordinate 317,037 of CAVRRW010000012.1, forward strand.
GCGGTGGGCGCGGTCGCGGCTTCGGGCGCCGTCCATCACGAGCTGTTCGCGCTCGATCTGAGCTCGGGGCAACCGATCGCGGGCTTTCCGATCATCGTGGACCCGCCCTTTCCAAGCGGCGGCGCCGCCGTCAACCAGCTTCAGCGCCCGGGACTCGCGCTCGATGGCGGGCGGATCCTGATCGGCTACGGCGGCAACGACGGCGATTGCAGCACATACTGGGGCTGGCTCGTATCGGCCCCGACCGTCGGCACGACCGGGCTCGCATCCTTCCAGGTCGATGCCGGTGCCGGCCACACGGCGGGCGCGATCTGGGCCGCGGGCAACGCCCCGCCGGTGGATGCCGCCGGCAATGTTTTCCTGGCCACCGGCAACGGCATTGGCAACTCGACCCCCGATCCCGAGTACGGCGACTCGGTGGTGAAGCTCAGCGCCTTGGCCTCGCCACTGGACTGGTGGGCCCCGCCCAACTGGCAGGCGCTGGACTCTTCCGACGCGGATCTGGGCTCGAGCATGCCGACGCTGCTGCCCGGGGGCTTTCTGTTTCAGTCCGGCAAGGACGGCAACGGCTACCTGCTGAACGGCGCCGGGCTCGGCCACATCAGCCCGGCCGTCGTCCAGTCGTCCGGGTTCTGCCCGGGCGGGAGTTTCGGCGGGTCGGTGTATGAGCCCGGCACCTCGACCATCTACACCGCGTGCGCCGGTGGTCTGAGGGCGCTGTCGCTCGGCTCGGGATCGCCACCGTCGCTCGCGCTCAAGGCCGGCTTCTCGGCCCCGGCGGGCGCGACGGGACCACCGATGATCGCCGGCGGGCTTGTGTGGGTGACCAACTACTCCACCGGCACCCTGTACGGACTTGATCCGACCTCGGGCGCGACGAGAAGCCAGTTCCCGCTCCCCGAGAACGGATCGCAGGTCAACCATTTCGCCAGCCCGAGCGCCGGCGGCGGCCGGCTGTTCGTCGGCAGCGGCGACCAGGTGACCGCCTACACGATCGCTCAGCCGCCGTCGTCGAGCCCGCCCCCCGCGACGGTGGCCCCGTCCGTCAAGCCGCGGACCGCGGTGCCGAGACTGTCGCGGTTGCATGTTTCCCCGCACCGGATGTCGATCGCGGGCCGCACGGTGGGCGGCCGCTGCGTCAAGCCGACCAGGCACAACAAGCGCCACAAGCGCTGCCGGCGTCCGGTCAAGCTGAAGGTCACCTACACGCTCAACGCGGCCGCGACCGTGACGCTCACGCTCAAGCGCCAAGCCGCCGGCCGCAAGGTGAAGGGCCGCTGCGTGAAACAGACGAAGAAGAACCACAGGCATGCGCGCTGCACCCGGTGGGTCGCGGTGCCCGCGAGCATCACGCTGGCGGCCAAGGCGGGCGCGAACGCGTTCACCTTCACTGGCAGGATCGGCGGCCACAGGCTCGGGCCCGGCAGCTATCGGCTGACCGCCGCCCCCGCCGCCAACGGCCATGCCGGCGCGCGCCGAACAGTGACGTTCAAAATCGTGCCCTAGTCGACCCCGAGTTGAGGGCGCGGCGCGTATCGTTGCGATCCGTTGCGCATGTCGGTCTCATCCCCCCGGGCGCGCGGCATCGAGAGCGTTCGCGTGCCGCTGCCATCAGGGCTGGCGCCAGAACGGGCGGTGCTGTGGCTGCGGGAGGACGAGCGGCCGTTTGCGCTCGTCGGCGATTGGCTCGGCGGCGCCGCGCTGCTGGGCTCGGAGCCCCTGAGCGTGGCGAGCCCCGACGCGGATCCGTTCTCGATCATCGAGTCGCGGGCCGCGCCCACCGGCGGCGAGGCGGCGGTCGGCGGCGGCTGGGTCGGCTGGCTTGGCTACGGTCTGGGAGCGCGGATCGAGCGGTTGCCGCCGAGTCCGCCGGCGCCGGTGCCGCGGCCGCCATTCTCGCTGGCGTTCCACGACCACGTGGTGCTGTTCGATGGAGAGCGGTGGTGGTTTGAGGCGCTGTGGAGCGAGGAACGCGAGGGTGCCCTACACGAGCGGCTGGCGGTCTGGGAGGCGCGCATGCGGGCCGAGCCACCGCCGGCGCGGGGCGTCTCGCTGTCGCCCTTCGCGCTCGCGGGCAACGGCGCCGAGGGTCATGTGGCGGCGGTCGCCAACTGTCTGGAGCGGATCGCCGCCGGAGAGCTCTACCAGGCGAACCTGTGCCTCCGGCTCGAGGCGCGGTTGCACGGGGACCCGGTCGATCTGTTCTCGCGGGCCCTGCCCGTCGCACAGCCGCGGTTCGGCGCGCTCGTCGACGGCGCCCTGAGCCTGTCGCCGGAGCGCTTCCTGCGCCGCACCGGCCGTCGGGTGCAGGCCGAGCCGATCAAGGGGACGCGTGGCCGTACGGGAGCAGAGGTGCAACGGCGCGCATCGTTCGACGAGCTGGTCGCATCGAGTAAGGACGCAGCCGAGCACGTGATGATCGTCGACTTGATGCGCAACGACCTCGGCCGGGTGTGCGAGTACGGGACGATCGAGGCCCAGCCGCCGCGGGTGGAGGCGCACGCCGGCGTCTGGCACATGGTCTCGACGGTGTCTGGCCGCCTGCGCGACGGCGTGGGCGACGGCGCCCTCATGCGGGCGACGTTCCCGCCGGGGTCGGTGACCGGGGCGCCGAAGGTGCAGGCGATGAAGGTCATCGCCACCCTGGAGGCGACCAGGCGGGAGCTGTACACCGGCGCGGTCGGAATCGTCAGCCCGATCGCGGGCCTCGATCTCAGCGTGGCGATCCGCACGTTCGAGACCCGAGGGAGGAACATCTGGTTTGGCGCCGGGGGCGGAATCGTCGCCGACTCCGATCCGGAGCTCGAGCTCGCCGAGGCGCTCACGAAGGCGGCGGGGCCGATCGCCGCGATCGGCGGCCGCCTCGTCGAGCCGGTGCGACGCCCGGTACTTGCGGGGGGCATCCCCGAGGCGGCCTTGGCTCACGGATCGCGTCCCGATCCGGCGGCCGGCGTGTTCGAGACCGTGCTCGTGCAGGATGGCGAGCCCCTGCGCCTGGAGCAGCACCTGGACCGGCTCGCGGTCTCCGTCGCCGAACTCTACGGCGGCCCACCGGATCCCGCCGTCGCCGCGCGCTCCCGGACGATCGCCGCGAGCGCCGGCGGCCATCGCTCGCGGCTGCGGGTCCTCGTCGATGGCGACCGCTCGGCGACGGTGACGATCTCGCCGGCGGGCGCCGCCGCGCGGACGCCGGCGGTGCTGACGCCGTTCGCCCTGCCGGGCGGACTGGGCGCCCACAAGTGGCGCGACCGCAGGCTGCTCGAGGCGCTGGCCGCCCAGGCGCCGGGGACCGTGCCCTTGATCGTCGACACGGACGGGCTCGTGCTCGAAGCCGCCCACGCGAACATCTGGATCATCGAGCAGGAACGGCTGCTCACGCCGCCGGCGGACGGACGGATCCTTCCCGGCATCACCCGGGCGGCGCTACTCGCCGACGAGCCGTCTGCACAAGAGGAGCCCCTCGACCTGTTCCGCCTCGCTGCTGCCGACGCGATCTTCCTGACGTCGTCAATCTCCGGGCGCCACCCCGCGCGGCTGCGATAGCTTGGTCACTCGTACCAAGCACGGCACGTCGGCGCGCAGATCGCGGCCGCTGAGGGGGTTTTGCACATGATCTTTCGCCAGTTCATCCACGACGACCTCGGCTGTGGCTCGTACATGGTCGGCGACGAGGACGCCGGGGTCGCGGCGGTCGTCGATCCCAAGCTCGAGATCGACGACTATCTGGCGCTGGCTCGCTACGTGGGGGTGCGGATCACGCACATCCTCGAGACCCACAACCACGCCGATCACGTCTCCGGGCACGGCCGGCTCGCGGCCGCCACCGGAGCGACGATCCACATCCACCGACTCGCCGCACCCTCCTACGAGCACGAGCCGTTCGACGACGGCTGGGAGCTCGAGCTCGGCACGGTCACGGTTCGTGCCCTCCATACCCCCGGACATCGGCCCGAGCACACGGCGTTCGCGATCATCGAGAACGCAAGGGGTCCCGAGCCGTGGGCGGTGCTGAGCGGCGACACGCTGTTCGTCGGCGACATCGCCCGGCCCGACCTGGCCGTGGAAAAGGTGCAAGGCGCCCGCGAGATCTTCCATTCGCTGCACGACAAGCTGCTGGCGCTGCCCCCCGAATGCGAGGTCTGGCCGGGGCATCTGGGCGGCTCTCTCTGCGGTGGACCGGGCATGGACATGAAGGTCAGCTCGACGATCGCGTATGAGCGTCACCACAACCAGCTGCTGCGCCTCGCCGACGAGGAGGCGTTCGTGCAGGAGACGACCGCAGAGCTCGGGCCGCAGCCACCGAACTTCAAGGCGATCGTCGCGATCAACCGAGGGCCGCTCGTCGCCGAGGGGGTCGAGATGCCCGCAGTGACCGCGATCGGCCTGCAGCGCATGCAGTCGCAAGGTGCTTTGGTCGTCGACGTCCGGCCCGACCGCGAGTACGACGCCGGCCACATCCCGGGGGCCCTCTGCAACCCGTCGGTGCGAGCGGGCTTTGGCACGAAGCTGGCATGGGTCGCGAGCCGCGACCGGGAGCTGGTGTTCGTGGGCGAGGACGACCCCGACGGGCTCCACGCCGGCCACCTCGCGGTCTCGGTCGGCCTGCGCAGGGTCGCCGGCTACCTCGCGGGCGGGATGAGCAGCTGGCGCGAGGCCGGACTGCCCGTCGAGACGCTCGAGCGCATCGATATCGACGCGCTGTACGAACGCCGTTCCGAGGTGCAGGTGCTCGACGTCCGCGAGCAGCTCGAGTGGGACGCCGGCCACATTCCAGGTTCGGTTCACACGCCCTATCACGACGTAAGCACGATCCCTGAAGGGATCGATCCCGCACGGCCGGTCGCCGTGGTCTGCTCCTCGGGGCAGCGCAGCGCCGTCGCGGCATCGTTGCTGTTGAGTCGCGGCGCCCGTCACGTCATCCACGTCGCCGGCGGCGGCGTCGGCACCTGGCAGGAGCGAGGCTGGGCGGTCACCCAGGCGGCGGCTCCCGTCACAATCGGCGGGTGACCCGGCTGGAGCTGCCAGGTCACGAGCTCGTCGGGATCCGGGCCGCGAACCCGGGGCCGCTGACGCTGTCGGGAACGAACTCGTGGATCGCCGGCCGGGACCCGGCTTGGCTGGTGGACCCTGGCCCGTCGCTCGACGACCACATCGCGGCGCTCGTGACCGAGGTGCGGCGCCGCGGAGGCCTGGGCGGTATCGCGCTGACCCACGATCACATCGATCACGCCGAGGCCGTGCCCGCGATCCGCGCCCGATTCCCGAGCGCGCCGCTCGCCGCCGCGCGGGGCGAGGTCGACGTGCTCCTGTCGCAGGGGAGCGGCTTCGGCCCGCTGGAGGCAGTGTCGACCCCCGGGCACGCGCCGGATCACATGGCGTTCATCTTCGGCGATGCGGCGCTGACCGGCGATGCGGTGCTGGGCGAGGGCAGCGTCTTCATCGCGCCCGGCGGGGGTGGGCTGGCGCCGTATCTCGAGGGGCTAGCGCGGCTTCGCCGGCGCAACCCGTCGCTGATCTGTCCCGGCCATGGGCCGCCCGTGCACGATCCCGCCACGAAGCTGGACGAGTACGTCTCCCACCGGCTCGACCGGGAACGGCGGCTTGTCGCGGCGCTCGCCTACGGCAGGCGGACCGTCGACGAGCTGCTCGACGAGGTCTGGGACGACGCCCCGGCGTCGCTTCGACCAGTTGCCGCCGTCACGCTCGCGGCGCACCTGGACAAGCTCGCCGACGAGGGACGCCTGCCCGACGGCGTGCAGCGCCCGGCGCCGCCGGCGTGGCTTTAGCCAGGCCCGCGCAGCGCTCGATCACGGCGGCACCGAGCGGGTTGGCCGATCAGCCGCCGTCGGCCGCCAGCCGCGCGCGGGCCAGCTCCATCGCCGCCGCGAGCGGAGTGGCGCCGCTCGCCTCGGCGTGGTCGAAGATCTCTCGGAGCGTGTCGGTGATGCCGCGGACCCGCCTGCGCGCGGCGGCCGGGTGGTACTCGTTGAGCTCCTCGACGATGTTGATGATCCCGCCGGCGTTGACCACGAAGTCGGGTGCCCACAGAATCTGGCGGGCCGCGAGGAGGTCCGCGATCCGGTCGTCGGCCAACTGGTTGTTCGCCGCGCCGGCGATGATCCGGCAGCGCAGGCGCGGGACGGTGACGTCGTCGAGAAAGCCGCCGAGCGCGCACGGCGCGAGCACGTCGGCCTCGGCATCCAGCGCGCGCTGCGGGGTCGTCCAGCCCGCGTCGAGATCGCCTGCGAGCTTGCGCTTGGCGGTGTCGACGTCGGCCAACAGCAGCTTCGCGCCGGCCCGCGCGCAGCGTCTGGCAACGCGCGAGCCGACGTGGCCCAGGCCGACCACGCAGATCGTGCGGCCGCGCAACGAGCCCGAGGCGAAGACGCGCTCGCAGCAGGCACGGATCGCCGATTCCACACCCAGGGCGGTGAACGGGCTGGGGTCGCCCGATCCGCCGCGGCTGCGCGACAGCCCGGCGACGTGCTGGGTGCGCTGTGCGATCACGCTCATGTCCCGGCTGGAGGTCCCCACGTCCTCGGCGGTGATGTACCGGCCGCCCAGCGCCTCCACGGTGTCTCCGAAGTCCAGGAGCGCCGCGCGCCGGCGCTCGCGGCCCAGGGCGGCGGCGCCGGGGAGCATGACCACCCCCTTGCCGCCGCCCGACGGCAGGTTGGCGACCGCGGCCTTGTAGGTCATCGCTCGCGACAGCCGCAACGCGTCGCGGAGCGCTGCGCGCGAGTCCGCGTAAACCCACATGCGACAGCCGCCCAGTGCCGGGCCGCGAACCGTCGAGTGCACGGCGACGAACGTGAACAGCCCCGAGCGCCGTCCTCGCCGGACGAGGACCTCCTCGTGGTCTAGCGTCTCGAGGTAGCGGTCGATCGGCTTAGCAGGTCATCGACCGCAGATCGAATGCGCGGTCATGGGCCCACGACGCCCGGACCGGTCGTCGGCGTCGGAGTGCTCGAGGCGGTGATGGGGGTGCTCGCCGGCGGTGATCCGGAGTTACTCGTGCTGGTGGCGCTCGGTGGCGTCGTCGCGCCGGGCTGAGTGGTGCCGTCCGGTGGGGTGCCGCCGACCGGCGGCTGGGAGCCGCCGGTGCTCGTCGGGTCGCCAACGCTCTGACCGGCGCTCGAGGTCGTGGGGCCGCCGCCGTCGCCGACGTCCAGCGGCGTGATCGTCGTGCCGGCGCTCAGGGTGGTGGTCGAGGCCCCTCTCGGGTCGGTCGCGCCGCCGGTGGCCGAGCCGGCGGCCGTGGGCGTTGAACGCGGGTGCCCGGGGGCCTTGCGGGCGGCCGGTGACTTCCCGGGATGAGCCGCCGGCTTGACCTGCACGGCGGCGGCCCTGGGCACCGGGGTCTGGTGGGCCGGCTCGACGGCGGCCGGCGGCGCCGGGGCCGGTGAGTAGACCGCGGGCGCGGCGGGGGCGGGGGCCGACCGGACGGCGGCGTGTCGCGCCAGGGCCGGTGGCGATACGTGATGGCGGTGATGCACCGGCGTCACCGCGACCGAGTGCTGAATCTCGACGGCGCCGCCGGCCGTGACCACGGCCGCGGCGATCAGCGTCGCGACGTGGCCGGCGCCGCCCGCGAACATGCCCGCCGATGCGAGTGCACCACCGGTCCCGGCCGCGCCGCCGGCAGCCACGGCGCCGCCTCCGGCGGCCGCGCCGCCGCCTCCTCCGAAGCCGAGCAGCTTGGCGACCAGGCCAAGCGGCCCGAGCGTCGGTGCAAGCGCCGCGAAGCGGCGGCTGATGCCGCGCAGCTCGCGGTGGAAATGGCGGCAGTCGTTGCAGTCACGCATATGGCGACGGGCGGTGCCGGTGGGACGGACCCCGCGGTCGTGGGCGAGCGTGAGCTGCCCGCGGATCTCCGAGCAGGCGATATCGCGCGCCTCGAGCGCCTGAGCGAGCGCGATCCTCGCGCGGACCAGCAGCGACTTCACCGCCGGGACGGTCACCCCGAGCGCCGAGGCCATGTCGGCGTAGGCCATCCCGCCGAGCTCGCGCATCAGCAGCGCCGAGCGCTGCTGCTCGGGTAGCCGACGGACGTCGGCGACGAGTCGTCGGAGCGATTCGCGCTGGTCGGCGGCGGCGATCGGGTCGTGCATCGGCGGGCGCACGATCTCGAGCAGCTCGGGCGGAGGCGGCGCGGGGCGCCGGAGCTCGTCGATGCAGCGGTTGTGGGCGATGCGGTACAGCCATGCCCGCAGCACAACCTGACCATCGGTCGTCCGCAAGCCCGAGTAGGCGCGCACGAAAACGTCCTGCAGCGCATCCTCGGCGTCGGGCCGTCGCGGCAGCATCTGCCGTGTGTAGGCGAACAGGCGCTGGCGGTAGCGGTCGTGGATCACGCGAAACGCGTCGTCGTGGCCGGCCCGGAACAGCGCCACTAGCTGCTCGTCGGACCTCAAGCGAAGCAGTGGCGGTGCGAGGGAGACCCGAGCCCGCGGGATTGCTGCCGGTGCTTGGAGAGCGGAAGCTTCCACGTTGATCCCTAAGCGATCACTCTAACGCCTGACCAAAGCGAAAGTTGTCGCGCGCGGTCAGGAGAGCGACACCATCACGTGCTTGATCTCTGTGTAGTCCTCGAGCGCATACGTGCTGAGGTCCTTGCCGTAGCCGGATTGCTTGAAGCCGCCGTGGGGCATCTCCGACGCCAGCGGGATGTGATCGTTGATCCAGACGCAGCCGAATCGCAACGCCGCTGCAACGCGCATTGCACGGCCCACGTCGCGCGTCCAGACCGACGAGGCCAGCCCGTAGGGAGTCCCGTTCGCCCAAGCAATCGCTTCGGCCTCGTCCGAGAACGGCTGGACGGTGATCACCGGGCCGAAGATCTCGCGCTGGATCATCTCATCGTCCTGCCTGAGGCCGGCGACGACGGTGGGCGCCAGGAAGAAGCCGGGCTGGTCGGGCTCGTGGCCGCCGGTCGCGATCTCCACGTGCTCGGGGCGCCGCTCGAGGAAGCCCTCGACGCGGTCGCGCTGCCGGGCGGAATTGAGCGGGCCCAGCGTCGTCTCCGCCGAGCGCGTGTCGCCCATCACGAGTTCATGCGCCTGCTCGGAAAGCCCCGCGACGACATCGTCGTGGACCTTCGCGCTCGCCAGCACGCGGGTCGCGGCCGTGCAGTCCTGACCGGCGTTGTAGTACCCGGTGCCGGCGATCGTCTCGAGCGCGGTGTCCATGTCGACGTCGTCGAACACCACGACCGGCGCCTTGCCGCCGAGCTCGAGGTGGACGCGCTTGAGCGTGTCGGCGGCGGCGCCGGCGATCCACTTGCCGGTGTCCACCGACCCGGTGAGCGAGACCATGTCCACGTCGGCGTGGGTGACGAGCGCTCGTCCGGCCGGGTCGCCGTGGCCGGTGATCACGTTCAGCACACCCTTGGGCAGGACCTCGGACGCGTACTCGGCCAGCTTCAACGTCGTCAGCGGCGTTGTCTCCGCCGGCTTGAGCACGATCGTGTTGCCCGCGGCGATCGCCGGCCCGATCTTCCAGATCGCCATCATCAGCGGGTAGTTCCACGGAGCGATCTGGCCGATGACGCCGATCGGCTCGCGGCGGATGAACGACGTGTAGCCGCTGACGTACTCTCCGGCCGCCCTGCCCTCCAGGCACCTGGCCGCGCCCGCGAAGAAGCGAAGGTTGTCGACCATGAACGGGATCTCGTCGTCGCGGAACGCGGAGATCGGCTTGCCCGCGTTGTCGGACTCGAGCTCTGAGATCTCGTCCGCGTGCTCCTCGATCGCGTCCGCGAGCTTGATCAGCGCCAGGGCCCGCTCGCCCGGGGTCGTCGTGGCCCATCCGTCGAAGGCCCCGCGGGCGGCCTTGACGGCGCGGTCGACGTCGGCCGCGTTCGAGAGCGGCGCGTGCGCTATCACCTCCCCGGTCGCCGGGTTGAGGACCGGCTCGGTCTGTCCGTCGGCCGGATCGACGAACTGGCCGTCGACGAAGTTTTGAAGAGCTGCCGTTGTTGTCGCCATCGAGGCAACGTACCACTGACAAGCGCGCGGGCGGCGATACTCTCAGGCGAGGAAGAATGGATCCTGTCTCGGGCATTGGCATACCGGTCGCGTTCGCGGCCGGGCTCATCTCGTTTCTGTCCCCGTGCGTCCTGCCGCTGGTGCCGGGCTACATCTCGGCCGTGGCCGGTGTGGCGCCGGCGGACATCCGCGCACGGCGGGTGATCGGGCCGAGCCTCGCGTTCGTCGCGAGCTTCTCGGTGATCTTCATCGCGCTGGGACTGATCGGCCAGCAGGCGCTGCACGGTGCGCTGACCGGCCCCACCGCGCTCAAAATCTCCGGCGCGGTGATCATCGTGATGGGCGCGCTGTTCATGCTTGCCCCATTCGTCCCGCAGCTGTCGCGCGAATGGCACATGGGTTCGCTGATGCAGCGGGCCGGCCGGAGCGGGCCGATTCTCACCGGGGCGGCGTTTGCGCTTGCGTGGACGCCCTGCACCGGCCCGACGCTGGGGGCGATCATCACGGCGACCGGGATCTCGGGATCCGCGGCGCACGGGGCGTTCCTGCTGGCGGTCTACTGCGCCGGGCTGGGCGTGCCTTTCCTGATCACCGGGCTGGCGTTCGGCAAGGCCACCTCCGCGCTGGCGATCGTCAAACGCCACTACCCGGTCGTGATCGGCGTCGGCGGGGCGGTGCTGATCGGGATGGGCGTCCTGATCTGGACGGGCGAGTTCACGCAGCTGAACATCACCGTCAACCGCTGGCTGCAGACGCTGGGTCTGCCGGACCTCAATTCGTACACCTGACCCGATCCCGCCCGCCCGCGATCGGCCGCGTCTCCGGGCCGCCCGCGCGGACTATCTGATCAGCTGCTCGGATCGCGCCGCCGCGACCATCGCGCGGAGCGTCTCGTGCGCATCGTGTCGAGGGCGCCAGCGAAGCTCGCGTCGCGCCTTGCTCGTGTCCATCAACACCGGCGTTCGAACCGCCTCGATCCACTGCGCCTCCGCGGGCACGAACGGAAGCCTGGCGACCAGCCCGGCGGCAGCGTCGACGGCGATCTCGGGCATCGGCACGCTGTACCAGCCGAGCGCGTTGGCCAGGTCGGACATCGTCAGCTCGCCGCGGCCGGCGAGGTTGTAGATCCCGGGCGACCCGCGCCCCAGCACCGCGGCTCGCAGGGCGGTGGCCACGTCATCGTGATGGACGAGCTGGAACGGAACCCCCGGATCGGGCAGCACCGGCTTGACCGCGGGCATCAGCTCCAGCGCGCGCCGGACGGGCCCCGGCATGCGGTCCGAGAGCTGGACGTAGGGGATGTTCTCCAGCAGCATCAGCGCGTCGGGCCCGGCGACGATGCAAGGCCGAAGGACGTAGCCGGCGGTGTCGGTGCCGTCGACGATCTCCCCGAGAACACTTTCCAGCCGGGCCTTCTGGGCGGAGTAGTAGTGGCGGTCGGTGCCGCGCGGGGGGATGTCTTCGGTCAGCAGCGGCGGGTTGTCGCCGTGGAAGCCGTAGGCGGCGACCGAGGACGCGTAGACCAGGCGCTTGGCGCCTGCCGCGACCGCCGCCTCGAACACGTTTCGCGAGCCCTCGAGATTGATCCGCCGGGTCTCTTCGAGGCTGCCGAGGATCAGGAACGCGAGGTGGACGACCACGTCGGCGTCGGCGACGAGGCGGTCGACGCTGCCTCGGTCGAGCACGTCCCCTCGCCGGTACTCGGTATGGCGCAGACCGGCCGCTTCGGGATCGAAGGGACGGCGGGCCATCGCGTTGACGAGCGCCACCTCCCGGCTCTTCTCGAGCGCGCGCAGCAGCGAGCGGCCGATGTCGCCCGTCGGTCCGGTGACCGCGACCGTCAGCGACGCGCTAGCCGCCACGGCTCCTGGTCTGCCGCGATGCGCGAGTGACTCGCGACACTAGCCGCCACGGCGCGCCAGCTCCCGTTTGGCCGTCCGGCGGAAGCGCCGCGCCTTGGCCGCGTTCGCGCGCAGCGCGGCGATCCGGGAGCGGGGTATCTCAAATCCGCCGATCACCTTGTGGGGGATCAGGGCCCACACCTCGTCGACGAACACGAGATCGCCGCGCACCTGGAAGTTGTGCTGCCAGGTGAACTGCTCGCCATGCTCGTGCGCGGTCAGGCAGGCCAGCCCGGGCGCAAACGGGATCCCCGCCGGCTCTCCCTCGATCCGGATCCACCGGGCCGCCGCGTCGATCCGGGCGGGGACCCGGACCACGAACGGGAAGCCATCGGGTGACACCAGCGACAGCGCCGCGGTCGGATACCGCGAGCCGAGGTCGCTGATCCGTGGGTCCCACGCGCTGATGCCGCCGCCGGGCGAGGCATGGAAGCGCTTGGGCTCCTCGGAGTGACCCGAGCGAACCTCCTCCATGTGAGCGTCGTACAACGTGGGCTCGGCGGCGATGTCCCGGTGTGGCCATACGTATATGCGCTCCGGACGGATGTGGATGTAGATGCGGGTGTAGTACCACGCGAGCATTCGCTTGATCGGGTCGGGCGGATGCATGCTCGCGGTCCCGGGCAGCTTCTCTAGCGACTCTCGGGCATAGCGCTCGCGATTGGCCTCGAGATCGTGGTCGTCGACCTGGGCAGAGCCCTGCACCAGGACCATCGGGGGATCGGAGAGGCCCGAGCCGGTCGGATCGGAGAACAGCAGCGCGACCAGCGGATTGGTCCGCGCGTCGTTGGCCTTCTTGGGGTAGCCGAGCCCCGTGGTCACGTCGATGCACGGCGCGCCCGGCTCGTAGTAAGGGGTCACCGGCCACGTGATCGGTTGGCCCTGGCGGCTGATCGTTGTCAGCTCGGTCGTGATGAAGCGATCGAAGACCGTCTGAACTTCGTCTGGCAGCGAGGCCGTCACGGCGCGCGAGTATATGCCTCGCCAGGGCCCTGGAACCCGGCCACGGTCACGGCCGGGGAACGCGGCCGTGGTCTCGGCGGAACGGGATCCTGGTCCGTCAGTCCTCGTAGCCGGGCTCGCCCGGGAGCACGATTCGCGCGGTCTCGCCATGCATCACGACGCGGGGCTGGACGGGGCGGACGTCGCGGTCGCGGGCATGCGCCAGCAGCGCCTGGGCGGAGTGAAAGCCCGACAGCTGCTCGAGGTGCTTGATCGTCGGAAAGACCAGCAGCAGCTCTCCCGCGCTGGCTTCCGCGAGCGCCGCCAGCGGCTCGTACCACCGCGCGTCGACCACCTCGCTCCCGTCCACCTTCTCCGTCGCCCCGGCGGGGAGCGCGGCAAGGTAGAACCAGGTGTCGAACCTGATCTTCACCTGGGCCGGGGTGATCCAGCGCGAGAACGGGATCAGCTCGTCGCGGCCGCTGATCTCGATGCCCGCCTCCTCAAGCACCTCGCGCAGCGCCGCCGCCCGCAGGGCGTCCTGACCCTCGCCCTCGCTTCGGTCGACCGCGCCGCCGGGGAACACCCAGGCGCCTCCCATGAACCGGGACTGCGGGTTGCGCTTGACGAGCAGCACCTCGAGTGCATCGGCGCCGCCGCGAAGCAGGATCACCGTCGCCGCGGAGCGGGGAACCGACTCCTGACCGAGATTGAGCTCCTCTCCGGGGCCCGGTCGTTGCCCTTCCATGATCCCCGACCCTAGCGCGGGCGCTAGCCTTGGCCCCCGTGAAGTGGATGTGCGAATCGTGCGGGTTCATCTACGACCCGGAGATCGGCGACCCCGATGGCGGTATTCCCCCGGGGACCGCGTTCGAGGACATTCCCGAGACGTGGTTCTGTCCCGTGTGCGGAGCACGAAAGCGCGACTTCACGCCCTACGAGGATTAGCTGATTCCGAATTGCCGCCCGGGCGGCGCCGGTCAGAGGGCCGCCGTGCGGCTGACGATCACGGGAGGCGCCCGCTCCAGCGCTGCGATGCGACCCCGCCGGCGAGCAGCAACGCCAGGGCCGCGCCGGCGAAGACGAGCGTGATGTCGGTCTGGTGAGCCTTGCTTCCCAGCTGCGTGCCAAGCCCCTTGTAGATCGAGATCAGCCCGCCGGCGTCCCTGGCGGTGAAGGAGCGGCCGTGTGAGGTTCGGGCGATCTGCTGCATCAGCTGCGGGTCGGGCGGCACCGCCACCGGTGGTTGGAATGGGTCGGGACTGGGGAGCGATCCGGATGCCGTGCCGAGCGCGACGGTGTCGATCGCGATGTTGGCCTTGGCGGCGCTGCCGGCCACGGTGAGCGGATTTTCACCGGCGTTGGCGGCGCCGTCGGAGAGCAGGATGATCGCCGAGCGGGCGTGGTTGGCCGGTTGGTGCAGCGCGTTGAGGGCCACGGCCAGTGCGTCGCCGGTTGCGGTCGCGCCGTTCGCGCTCTGCGCGCCGATCGCCCGCCGAGCCGCGACATGGTCCGTGGTCGGCGCGACGACCGCGTCGGGCGCGCTCGAGAACGTGACCACGCCGACGCGCGCGGTCGAGGGGAGCTGATCGATGAACGTGTTGGCGGCGCGCTCGGCGGCAACGAGGCGGGTGGGCTGGACGTCGTTGGCGTCCATCGACCCAGAGCGATCCAGGACGAGCATCACGGACGCCTCCCTGACCGGCACCCTCGTGGTCACGTGCGGGCGCGCCAGCGCGAACGCGAGCGAGGCGATCGCCGCCAGCGCGGCCGCGGCCGGGATGTGTCGGCGCCAGTCGGGCTGCTTGCCGAGCGCCTGCACGACGGTCGGCACGGCCGGAAAACGCAGTGCGTAGCGGCGCGCGCGCCGACGGGCCAGGCGCTGCGCCTGCAACGCAGCGGGCACCAGCAGCAGCGCGAACAGCCACAGGGGGGAGGAGAAGCTCATCTGCGAGCGCGCGCCTTCTGTCTGGCCGAGAGGCTCGAGGCCAGGTCCAGCAGCCAGTCTCCCTCGGTGTCAAGGCCGGCGTGGGTGACACGCAGGCGCCCCAGCTCTTTCTCCAGCCGCTCTCGCCGTTCGCGCTCCAGCTGCTCAAAGCGGGCTCGCACGCGCGCCGATGAGGTGTCCACTTCGAGGCGTTGGCCGCTCTCGGGATCGACGAGCGCAATCCGGCCGACCGCCGGCAGTGACGCCTCGCGAGGGTCGTGTACCTCGATCGCGACGACGCTGTGGCGGCCGGCGACCGCCGCGAGCGGCTGCGTCCACTCGAGCTGATCGCGGAAGTCCGAGACGATCGCCACGAGCCCGGGTCGCTTCGCGATCGCCAGCAGGCGCTCGAGCGCCGTCGCGAGCGACGAGCGGTCCGCCTGTCCGTCCCGGCCGACCCCGGCGGCGAGGAGGTTGTGGACGGCGACGATCCCGGGCCGGGATCCCCGGGGCTCCAAGACGATCGGGGCGCCGGCGCCGAACGCCACCATCCCGACGCTGCCGGCGCGCTTGATCGCCAGGCGGGCCAGCACCAGCGAGACCCCCTCGGCCACGTCGGCCTTGAGGCGTTTGGCGGTGCCGAACGCCATCGACGGGGAGAGATCGAGGAGGATCCAAGTGGTCAGGGCGCGTTCGGGAACGTGCAGGCGCACGTGCGGCTGGCCCGTCCTCGCGGTCGCGGCCGCATCCAGATGGCGGACGTCGTCGCCCGGCTCGTAGGCGCGAAGCTGGGCCAGCTCGGTGCCGCGTCCCACGCCCACGGCCCGCCATTCTCCGGGCAGCCCGCGCGCGACCAGGCGCACGACCAGCAGGTCGATCGCGTCGAGCAGGCCTTCGACGATCTGCCCCGGGCCCTGGCGGCCGGCCGGCGGCGCCAGCTCGGCGCGAGCCGGGGCCCGGGCGAGGCGAGCGGTCCCCCGGTTGGGGCGATCCGGCGCCGGCTTGGCGGAGTCCGCAGCGCGCGGCGAATACAGCCCGGTCGGGGTCATGCCACCCGCGTCACCCGCGCCAGGTGGTCCTGGCGCGGCTCGGTGACGGCGACCAGGATCTGCTCGATGATCGCGTCGGGCGTGATCCCCTCGCTCAGCGCGTGGTAGGAGAGCACGAGCCGGTGGCGGAGGATGTCGGCGGCGAGGTCGCGTACGTCGTCGGCAGTGACGTGTCCACGGCCGCGCAGCAGCGCCAGCACCCGGGCCGCCTGGGCGAGGCCGATGGGCGCCCGGGGGCTGGCCCCGTACTCGATCTGCCCCTCGAGCTCGGGCAGCCCGTACTGGCCGGGATTCCGCGTGGCGTCGGCGAGCGAGACCGCGTAGGCGATCACGTCGCGGTCCACCAGCACCGTCCGGGCCGCTTCGGCGTAGCGCTCGAGGTGCGCCAACGGGACGCGCTCGCGGACGTCGGCCTGGCCGCTGAGGCTGCGGCCGACGACGGCAGCCTCCTCGCCGACCGTCGGGTAGTCGACGAGGATCTTCATCAGGAAGCGGTCGACCTGCGCCTCGGGCAGGGGATAGGTGCCTTCGGACTCGATTGGGTTCTGGGTCGCCATCGCCAGGAACGGGCGCGGCACCGGGTAGCTGGTGCCGCCGATCGTCACCTGGTGCTCCTGCATGACCTCGAGCAGCGCCGACTGGACCTTCGCCGGGGCACGGTTGACCTCGTCGGCGAGCAGGAAGTTGGCGAACACGGGACCAAGCTCGGTGTCGAACCGGCCGCTGTCGGGGCGGTAGATCCGGGTCCCGACCAGGTCCGCCGGCACCAGGTCCGGGGTGAACTGGATCCTGCGGAAGCTGCCCCCGAGGACCTGGGAGAGGGTCTTGACGGTGAGCGTCTTGGCCAGGCCTGGGACGCCCTCGAGCAACACGTGGCCACCGGCGAGGAGGCTCACCAGCACGCGTTCGAGCATCGCGTCCTGGCCGACGATCACGCGCTTGACCTCGTGCAGGGCGTCCTGCAGCGCGGTGCGCGCCTCGTCGCGGATGTCGGCCGGGTCTTCGTCCGGCTCGATGGGGCGGTGCAAATCGGTCATGTGCGTCCTTGTTTCGTTGGAGAGGGATGTCAGATGAGGCGTCCGAACCAGCGCAGCGAGAGGCCGCTGCCCAGGAGCAGCAGCACCAGCGCGCCGCCGGCGAATTCGTTGGCGATGTGTTGCTTGACGTGGCGGTGGCTGAGCTTGACGCCGAGTTGCGCGTACAGCGAGTTCAGGCGGCTTGCGTCCTGGACGGCGTACGACTGGCCTCCGGAGGCGTGCGCGATCTGGGCCAGCGACTGCGGGTCTGGTGGCACCGGCTTGGCGACCTTGGTGCCGTTGGCGCGCGGCACCTGGATCGTCCCGTTCGGCGTGCCGAGCGCCACCGTGTCGACGCGGATGCGCTGGGCGGCGGCCTGCTGCGCGACCGTGATCGGATTGGCGCCGTTGGTCGAGGTGCCGTCGGACAGCACCACCATCGCCGACGGCGGGCGGGTCGCCTTGGGCGTGCGCGTCAGCAGCTTGAGGGCGGCCTCCATGGCGTCGCCGATCGCGGTGTGGCCGGCGGCGTGCCAACCGGTCAGGGCCCGCTCCACCACCGCGTGGTCGGTGGTCGGCGGCGTCAGCACCGTCGGCGTCTGGTTGAACACGATCACGCCGACGGCGACGCTGCTCGGCACGGTCTTCAGGAACTGCCGGGCGGCCCGCTGCACCGCGACCAGGCGCGAGGGCGCCACGTCGGTGGCCGCCATCGAGCTTGAGTTGTCGACGACGAGCATGATCGTCGAGCGCTTGATCGGCACCGCTCGGGTCGCCTGTGGGCCCGCGAGCGCGACGATCAGCACGGTCAGCGCCGCGGCGAAGGCGAGCATCGGGAGATGCCGGCGCCAGCCGGGACGCTCGGGCGCGACCGACGGCATCAGCGCCGGCAGCACGAATGCGGCTCGATCGTGGGCGCGGCCGCGCTGGCGCCGGACGTACCACACGATCAGGACCGGCACGGCCATGAGGCCGGCGAGGGCGAGTGGGGTGGCGAAGGTCATGGCACGCCCGGTGGGCGGCTGCCCAACGTCGTGTCGATCACGATCGTCTGACCGAAGCGGTTGACCTGGAGCTGCACCTGCTCTCCCGGCTGCTTGGCGGTAAGCGTCCTGGCCAGATCGCCGGACGTGGTGATCGGCCGGCCGTCGACCTCGGTGATCACGTCGCCCGGCATCAGCCCGGCGCGCTCCGCCGGGCCGCCGGGCTCGATCAGCTCGATCAGGGCGCCCGGAACGGCCGCGGTCGATGTTGTCGTCTGCACGCCCAGCCAGGCCGCGGGTGGCCGCGACGTGGTTGCACCGGGGCCGGCGTTGGAGCTGCCCGAGCCTCCGGCAAGCGCCGCCGCGCCGAGCGCGACCGCCGCGCCCGCGACCGTGGCGAGCAGCGTCAGCCCGACTTGGCGCGGGCTGATCGCGGCCAGGCGCGACCACGCGGCGGCGGCCCACCGGGCGGCGCGGGCCGCGACCGATCGCCACGTCGCGAGCATCGCGGCGATCACTCGCGCCGCGTCGCGCCGCAGCGATCGCCGTTGGCGGGCGGACTGGGCCGGTACGTCCTCGGGGGCGCCCTCGGGGGCCGCTTCGGCGCGGGGCCGCAGCCCGCGGCGCCGGTCAACCTCCTCGGCGGCGGACTCGGATTCGGACTCCCATTCGCCGGACCAAAGGTGCCTTGGTGCGCTCATGAGTTACCTCAAGGTACCGGGCGGAAGTGAAAATTCCGCAAGAGTTTCGAGGCCCAGGCGGTCGCTCCACAAGCCGGGTCACAGCCGCTCCTCGCGGGGTGCGATGGCGGACTGACGCGTTTTGCGCCCGCCTACCCGGGCGCAAAGCGTAACGGCCCTAGGCCGCGCGCGCTTCGAAGTCGAACACGCCCGGCGACGAGGCCGGCTGCTCCTCGGGCGGGTCGATCGGAGCCGGCTCGATCGCCGGTCGCGTCGGCACGTGGCGCTCGAGCCCCGCCGCTCGCGCCACCTGGCCGAGTATCCGCGCGGCGGACCGGAGCTCCTCGGTCGGATGGGACGCCATCGCGGTCAGCCGCAGCCGCGACATTTCCGACGGGACCGCGGGCGGCCTGATCGTCTGGGCGAGGATCCCGCGCTCGAGCGCGACCTCGCCGATCCGCAGCGCCCGCCGTGGATCGCCGATCACGATCGACAGGATTTGCGATGGCGATCCGCCCATGTCGAATCCCTCGCGGACGAGCGCGTCGTGAAGCGCGGCGGCGTTGGCGCGCAGCCGGTCGACGAGCCGGGGGCGGCTTTCGAGCACGTCGAGCGCCGCCAGCGCGCCTCCCACGCCCGGGGGCGCCGGGGCCGCCGAGAACTGGAGCGTCCGAGCGGCGTGGATCAGATATCGCGCCATCGTGCGGTCGCACGCCACGAACCCGCCGTAGGAGCCAAGCGCGTTGCCCAGCGTTCCCACGATCACCTCGACCTGGTCTTCGAGGCCGAGGTCGGCAAGCGCGCCGCGTCCGCCGGGGCCAAGCGCGCCGATGCCGTGGGACTCGTCGACGACGAGCCGAAGTCCCTGCCGCTGGGCCAATTCGACGATCTCTTGCAGCGGCGCCACGTCTCCGTCGATCGAGAACACTGACTCGGTGACGATCAGCGCTGCGCGTCCGTCCGCCTCTTCGATGCCCCACTCGATGTGCTCGGGGTCGCAGTGGTCGTAGACGAACATGTCGGCCCCGGACAAGCGGCATCCGTCGACGATCGACGCGTGGCTGCGCTCGTCGCAGAAGAGGACGTCGCCCGGCCGGGCCAATGCGGCGATCACGCCGGCGTTGGCGAGAAACCCGGATCCGAACAGCAGCGCGGCCTCGCGGCGCTCGAACTCCGCGAGGCGCTCCTCGAGTCGGCGATGGATCGTCATCGTTCCCGACTCGAGCCGGGACGAACCGGCGGCGACGCCCCAGCGGACGGCGGCCTCCGCCGCTGCCTCGCGCACGCGCGGGTGGTCGGCCAGCCCGAGGTAGTTGTCTGAGCACATCAGAAGCACCGGCTTGCCGTCCAGCACCACGTGCGGTCCTTGCGGACCGCTGACCAGGCGCATGCGGCGGTGAAGGCCGAGTGCCTTGAGCTCGTCGAGCCGCGCTTCGATCTCGATCATGTGGCCGCTTCGCGAGTGACCAGCGGAAGCATCGGTGGGGCAGCGTACGGCCCGGCCCGGACGTCAGACTCCCCGCCAGCGCGGTGGGCGCTTCTCGGCGAACGCGCGGACGCCCTCCCGGAAATCCTCCGAGCGCAAGCACGCACGGCGCAGCTCGATCAGCTCGCGTTCAGTGTCCGCGTCGAGCTTCGCCCCGGCGTCCAGTACGGCGCGGATCACCCGCTTGTTGCCGGCCTGGGCCAGCGGTGCGTTGGCGGCGATCTCGGTCGCGAGCTCGACTGCCTCCTCCGCGAGGCGGCCGTCCTGCGCGATCGCGTTGATCAGGCCCCAGGCCCGGGCCGTTCGCGCGTCGATCCGCCGGCCCACGAGGAACAGTTCGCGCGTGCGCGGGGCCCCGATCGTGTCGATGAACTTGCGGATCCCGGTGTGCGAGTAGATCAGGCCAAGCTTCGCCGGCGGCATCCCCAGCGCGATCGTTCCGGCGGCGATTCGAAGGTCGCAGGCCAGCGCAAGCTCGAGGCCGCCCCCGATCGCGTGACCGTTCAGCGCGGCGACGGTCGGATACGGGTACGCCTCGATCGCGTCGATCGCGGCGGCGAAGGGATGCGCCACGAGCCGCTCGGCCTCGTCGGCGAACAGGATTTGGTCCCACCCACCCAGGGCGCCGATGTCGTAGCCGGCCGAGAAGGTGGTCTGCTCGCCGGTGATGATCAGGCAGCGGGCATCGAGCTCCGGCAGCGTGCCGGCCAAGGCGTCGAGGATCGGGTGGTCCAGAGCGCCCCGCTTCTGCGGATTGGAGATCGTCAGTCGCGCCACCCCGGGGGCCGGCTCGTCGACCAGCAGACGACCTCCCGCGGCGGGGCTGCCCGAAGCGGGTTCCCCGCCGGGACCTCCCGGCGGACTACTCGAGGACAACGAGCGTGTCGCCCTCGGACACCGACTGACCCTCCGTGACCGCGATCTCCTTGACCATGCCCGGATCCTCGGCCTCGACCGGCATCTCCATCTTCATCGACTCGAGGATCACCACGGTATCCCCCTCCTCGATGCTGTCGCCGACCTCGACCTCGATCTTCCACACGGTCCCGGTGATGTGGGCTTCGACATCGGACAACTAGGCCGGCCTCCTGTGCGCGAGCATGGCGGCAGGATAGTCGGGGCCGCCGCTCGATCACTTTCGCCCAGTTTCCGGGATCCGTCCGCACGATCCGCTTGACTGACGGCGCTCGTGCCTCTTTGATCGTTTACGGAGGACAGGTGGAGAGCCGAAGCATCTTCATCAGCTCGTTGTCGCGGCGCCAACTCGCACGCCGTCGGCCAGGCCGCTCGCCGGGCCGGGTCGAGCTACTGATCGCGATCGCGCTGGTGGTGATCGCGATCGCCGTGATGATCGTCGCGCGCGGCGGGATCTAGGCTAGCCCATAGTCGCCGGATCCGGCCCGAGACGGCCGTCGTCGGAGTCCAGTGCGGCGATCGCCCGCATGTCCTCATCATCGAGCTCGAAATCGAAGATCCGGAAGTTCTCCTCGATTCGCTCCGGGGTCACCGACTTGGGGATCACCACGTTGCCCAGCTGGATGTGCCAGCGCAGCATCACCTGCGCCGGCGTGCGGCCGTGGCGCGATGCGATCTCCCCAATCGTGTCGTCGTCGATCAACGAACCCTGTCCCAGCGGGCTCCACGCCTCGGTCACGATTCCGAGCTCGCCATGGAAGCGACGAAGCCGGGCCTGCTGGAACCGAGGGTGCAGCTCGATCTGATTGACCGCCGGGACCACGCCGGTGGCATCGACGATCCGTTCGATGTCCTGCTCGCGGAAGTTCGAGACACCGATCGAGCGGGCGCGTTTGTCGCGCTTGAGCTCGGTGAGCGTCTTCCAGGTGTCCACGAACTTGCCCGCCGCCGGCGCCGGCCAGTGGATCAGGTAGAGGTCGACATACTCCTGACCGAGCCGCTCGAGGCTGGCCTGGAATGCGCGTCGGGCCCGGTCGCGGCCCTGGTCGTTGTTCCACAGCTTGGTGGTGATGAACAGCTCGTCGCGCCGCAGTCCGCTGCTCGCGATCCCCTCGCCGACGCCCGACTCGTTGCGATAGGCGGCCGCGGTGTCGATCGAGCGGTAACCGGTGCGCAGGGCGTGGGTCACGACCTCCGCGGTGTCCTCCGGCGGGACCTGGAACACGCCGTATCCGAGCTGGGGAATCCGGTTTGCATCGTTGAGCTTCAGGTATGGGACGGAGATGGAGCCGGCTGGAGTGGTCATGGTCACTCGTCTTCCCACGATCGGCGGTGGGAAACCCGGCGTGGTCGGGCGCCGCACCCCCGGCGCCGCAGTCACGGCGTGTCTGCAAACGCCGCGGGCGAGGCGTACGCTGACGGCGTGGCCTTGGACGAAGGGGCGCTCGACATCGATCTGCTCGCGGCGTCGCTGCGGTCGGACTCGAGCGACGTCTCCGCGTTCGTCGAGAGTCTGGCCGCCAAGCTCGAGGATGCGGTGCCACGGCGGGTGCGCGTGGAGCGCAGGCGCAGTGGCCTGTTCGGACCCAAGCGGGTGCGGCGGATCGAGGTCGACACGGCCTCCGTGCGGCTGGAGCTGCTGCATCCCGAGATCGGGGGCATCGAAACGTACTGCTCACGGCTCTCGGGCGGGATCGTGCTCAAGAATGAGCGGCTCGACACCGACGCGTGGCTGAGCGCGCTGGGGGAGGCGCTTGCCACGGAGGCGGGGCGAAACGAGCGAACGCGGCAGGCGCTCGAGCGCCTGCTTCTGAACTAGGAGGCACCATGGGGTTCCTGAAGCGCGACGACGACGCCGCCAAGCAGGCACAAGCCGACGAGCAGGCCGTCGCCGTCGGCGGCGCCGAGCCCGACGAGGCTCCGCACGCGGCCGCTTACGAGGCCGGTTCGCTGGCCGGAATTCCGGAATCCGGGCGCGAGCGGATCGAGCGGATGAAGACGGAGGTGCAGCGGGGCTTCTTCACCAGCGACCTCTCGATCAACGAGTTCCTGCTCGTCAAGCAGTCGGGTTTCGACCCGCTCGGGCTGGTGCTCGGCAGCTCGATCTACCACATCGGGTTCCAGCAGGCCAACTGGAGCCGCAACCAGGAGATGGGCGTGCTCACGCAGGCGATGTACCACGCCCGCGAGCTGGCGATGACGCGCATGGAGGAGGAGGCCGACCAGCTCGGGGCCGACGGTGTCGTCGGCGTCAGGCTCGACATCGGGCGCTACGAATGGGGCGCCGATCTGGCCGAGTTCATCGCCGTGGGGACGGCCGTCAAACACCGCGAGGGCGAGCTTCATCGGGCTCCTAACGGCCGGCCGTTCACGTCTGACCTCAGTGGCCAGGACTTCTCGGCACTGCTGCGTGCCGGCTACCGCCCCGTCGGCCTGGTGATGGGCAACTGCGTCTACCACGTGGCGCACCAGGGGTTGCGGGCCGCTTGGAGGCAGATCGGGCGAAACCAGGAGATGCCGACCTACACGCAGGCGCTCTATCAGGCGCGCGAGCTCGCGATGGAGCGCATGCAGACCGAGGCGACGGAGCTCCAGGCCAGCGGGATCGTGGGAGCGCGGATCGTCGAGCGCAGCCACGGCTGGGGCTCGCACGTAATCGAGTTCTTCGCGATCGGGACCGGCGTCGTGCCGACCAGCACCGATCACGTGATCGAGCAGCCGGCGATGGTCCTGCCGCTGACCGGATGAGATGACTCGGGCGGCGAGCAGCTGGACGTGCCCGCCCGGAAGCCGTGACGTGATCGCCCGGGAGCCGTGACGTGATCGCGCGGGAGCCGTGACGTGACCGCCCGGGAGCCGTGACGTGATCGCCCGGGAGCCGTGACGTGATCGCCCGGGAGCCGTGACGTGACCGCCCGGCCGCCCCGGGGTATTGCAGGGGTGGCGCGATGACCGACGTCCAGATCAAGCCGCAGGTCTACAAGGACCCGCGGCCGAAGGAGCACTTCGACCAGTTCCACGAGCGAACCCGCGCGGGGCCGCCGGAGGCGAAGGTCTACGAGATCGTCAGGACGGTCACCGTGGTCACCGCGCTGACCGCGTTTCGCGCCAGGGGCTTTGGCGCCGAGAACGTCCCCAACGGACCGGTGATGCTCGCGCCGAACCACGCGTCGTTCATGGACCACTTCTTCACCGGCGCGTTCATCCGCCGGCGAGTGCAGTTCATGGCCAAGTCGCAGCTGTTCCAGCCAGGCATCAGCTCCTGGGTGTTCAGCCACGGCGGCGTGTTCCCGGTGCGCCGCGGCTATCACGACGAAGATGCATTCACGACCGCCTTCCGGATCCTCGATCGCGGGGGCGCCGTCGTCATGTACTGCGAGGGCGGACGGTCTCGAACGGGCCAGGTCGGAGACCAGGCGCGGCCCGGCATCGGGAGGATCGCCGTCGAGTCGGGCGTGCCGGTCGTACCGGTGGCGATCCTCGGCTCTCACCAGGTCCGCAACTGGAAGCGCCTGCGATTCCCCCGGGTGACCGTCCAGTACGGCGCCCCGTTCAAATTCGAGGTCGTCGAGCGGACCACGCGCGAGCGCCAGCAGGAGGCCGCCGACTACATCCTCGAGCGGATCAGGGCGCTGCACGCGGAGCTTGAGCGAGTCGGCCACAAGGGCGCGCTCCAGGCAGCGCGCCGGCGCGCCGCGCCCGCCGCTTCTTGAGCGCCGCCATGAGGCCGCGAGCGCGACCGTGAAAGTGCCTAGGCGGTTGCGACCCGTGCCTCCTGAAAGTGTCTACGCGGTCGCGACCGTCGCCGCCCGGTCGAGCCCCAGCTCCTGGATCGCCGTCTCGCGCATCTTGAACTTCTGCACCTTGCCGGTGACCGTCATCGGGAAGGAGTCGACGAACTTGATGTAGCGGGGAACCTTGTAGTGCGCAATCTGCCCTTGGCAGAACTCGCGCAGCTGATCCTCGCCGAGCTCGCCGCCCGGCCGCAGCACGATCCAGGCCATCAGCTCTTCGCCGTAGCGCTCGTCGGGCACGCCGATCACCTGCGCGTCGGCGATCTGCGGATGGGTGTAGAGGAACTCCTCGATCTCGCGGGGGTAAACGTTCTCGCCGCCGCGGATGACCATGTCCTTGATCCTCCCGACCACCCGCACGTAGCCGTCCTCGTCCATCGTCGCAAGGTCGCCGGTGTGCATCCAGCGATACTCGTCGATCGCCTCGGCGGTCCGCTCCGGGTCGTTCCAGTAACCGCGCATCACCACGTAGCCGCGCGCGAGGAACTCGCCGGGCTTCCCGCGCGGGAGCGTGCGCCCCTTTTCGCTGTCGACGATCTTGATCTCGACGTGCGGGCCAACCTGGCCGACGGTCCCGCATCGGCGCGCGAGCGTGTCGTCGCGACGCACCTGCGTGGTCACCGGCGACGTCTCGGTCATCCCGAAAGCGATCCCCATCTCATCGATCCCCATCTGCGAGGAGACGCGCTTCATCACCTCGATCGGACACGGCGAGCCAGCCATGATCCCGGTGCGCAGCGCGCTCAGGTCGTAGTGCTCAAAGCGCTCGTGGCCGAGCTGGGCGATGAACATCGTCGGCACCCCGTAGAGGCTGGTGCAGTGCTGCTGTGCGCACGCGGCCAGCGTCGCCTCGGGCTCGAACGACTCCGCCGGATAGACCATGCAGGAACCGTGCGAGGTCGCTCCGAGGTTGCCCATCACCATCCCGAAGCAGTGATACAGCGGTACCGGGATGCAGATCCGGTCGCGCTCCGAGTAGTCCAGCAGCAAGCCGACGAAGTAGCCGTTGTTGAGGATGTTGTGATGGGTGAGGGTCGCGCCCTTGGGGAAGCCGGTGGTGCCGCTCGTGTACTGGATGTTGATCGGCTCGTCGAAGTCGAGTGCCTCCATCTGCGCCCGCAGCTCGTCGCGCCTCGAGGCGTCCCCGGCAGCGAGCTGCTCCCACTCCTCGGTGCCGAAGAAGACCGCCCGCTCGAGCTCCGACAGGCGCGGCCGCACCTGCGCGACCATCTCGACGAAGTCCGACCCGCGGCTCCCGGGCACCGCGACGATCCAGCGGCAGCCGGACTGCCCGAGCGCATACTCGAGCTCTGAGACCCGGTATGCGGGATTGACGTTGACGAGGATCACGCCGAGCTTCGCCGTCGCGTACTGGACCAGCGCCCACTCCGCCTGGTTCGTGCTCCACACCCCGATCCGGTCGCCCTTGCGCAGTCCGGCCGCGAGCATGCCGCTGGCGAGCTTGTCGACCGCCTCGTTGAACTCGGCGTACGTGTAGCTCACTCCCTGATGGCAGGAGACCAGCGCATCGCACTCCGGGACCCTGGCGGCGGTCCGCTCGAGGTTGTGGCCGATCGTCTCGCCGAGCAACGGCACTTCGCAGGCACCCTGGGCGTAGGACAACATCGTCATCGGTCCTCCTTCGATCGCTGTGCGCAGGCTATACCGTGTCGCCAGCGATGACGGTGTTTCGCCAACAGCTGCTGGCCGGGACCGCCGTCGTCCTCGCCGGCGCGCCTGACGAGGTGCGCGACGGAATGCTCGGGCTCGGAGCCCGCGTCGAGATCCTGGAGGGCGCGGCGCGGCCGGATCGCATCGAGGACCTCGCCGGCGAGTGGGCGCGCGCACGCTCGCCGCTTGACGCGGTCATCTATGACGCGGCACCCGCGTTCGGTGACGGCGGTCAAGCCGGGCTGCGGGCAGCGTCGGCACGGGCCTGGGAAGTGATCCGCGAGGTGGTCGCCGGCGACTTGATTCCGCGCGGGCATGGCGGCAAGGTGATGCTGATCGCGCCGCCTCCCGGCGCCGGCGCGTTCGCGCGGGCGGCTCGCGCGGCACTGGACAACCTGGCCCGCACGCTGTCGGTCGAGTGGGCCAGGTACCGGATCACCGCGACGACGATCGCCCCGGGCTCGGCGACCACGCCCGCGCAGCTGGCCGAGCTCGCCTGCTTCTTGCTGTCGCCCGCGGGCGACTACTTCAGCGGCTGCCGGTTTGCGCTGGGCGCGGTCGAAACGCTCGCTTGAGCCTGGTCTGCGGCGATCCGCGCGGCCAACCAGCCGACAAGGTCGCCGAGCACCTCGTCCTGCTCTGGCTCATTGAGGATCTCGTGGTAGAGGCCGGCGTAGGACTGGAGTGTCCTGTCCGTCGATCCGATGCGCCGCGACAGCATCAGGCTCCCCCTCGGGGGGCAGAGCGCGTCGGCGGTGCCGTACATGATCAGCGCCGGCACCGTGATCGCCGCGACGGCGTCCGGGAACGACTCGATCGCAGCGGCGATCTCCGTCACGGTGCGGACCGGAAGCTTGCCGTGGTGAACGAGCGGGTCGCGCTCGTAGTCACCGACCACGGCAGCGTCACGGCTGACCAGCGACGCGTCGATCTTGATCAACGGGATCCGCGGCGCGAGAGCCGACAGCGCGCTCGCCGCGACCTTCAGTGGCGCGGGCACCGGCTCGATCGCCGCCAGCGGCCCGGTCAGGACCAGACCCGCCAGGCAGTCCTGGTGGAGCATCGCGTAGGACAGAGAGATCGTCGCCCCCATGCTGTGCCCCAACAGGAACACGGGCGCGTCTCGATGCTCGCGGGCGGCATGCACGACGAGCCTGTCGAGATCGGCGACCGCGTTGTCGAGCCGGTCGATCAGCGCTCGCGGCCCCTGGGACCGGCCGTGACCGCGATGATCGACCGCGTACACCGCGTAACCCTCGCTTACCAGCCGCGCAGCGACGTGCGGATAGCGCCCGCTGTGCTCGCCGGCCCCGTGCGCGATCACCACGACGGCGGTCGCGCTGCTGTCGGGCAGCCACGCCTGCCAGTAGATCTCGAGGCCGCCCACCCCGGAAAACGACGACTCGCGGCGGGTCGTCACGCGCTCTCTTCGGCCCAGGGGACGACGACCGCGTCCTCGTGGGGGGAGTCTCGCGCCACCACGTACTCGGCGGGCTCGCGCTCGGAGACGTTCTCGAGCACGTGGGTCTCGCGGGGAGGCACGTAGACGAGGTCGCCGGGCTCGAGCGTGAGCTCGCTCTCCAGGCGGTCGCCCCACCTGACCCGCAACGATCCCGAGAGCATGTACACCGCGCTCTCGCAGCCCTCGTGGTAGTGGGGCCTCGACTGGGCGCCCGCGGGGACGCGGAACACCGCCATGTAGATGTTCCGCGCGCCGGCCGTGGCCTGTGAGATCTCGGAGCCGCCGACGACGCCGCGGGGCACCTCGCGATCGGGGCCCGGCTTGATGACCTTCATCGTCGGCGGCGGGATTCGGCGACCATCGTCGGCGGCCAGTCTAGTGCGCCGTCCGGTGATTGGCTCTCATCGCCGGAGCGCGGGCTAGCGGTGCTCGTGCGCACCGTCGGCGGGCGGCGCCACCTCGATCTGCAGCGGCGGCTGGGCCGCGGCCTCGTGGTCGACCTGGAGGGTCGTGTGGTGGAGATCGAAGCTCTTCTCGAGCACACGCTGCAGGCTCCGGCGCAGCGCATGGCAGTCGCTCCCGGCGCGCACGACGACGTGCGCCGACAGCGCCGGGAACCCTGACGTCACCTCCCAGACGTGCAGGTCATGGACCTCGATCACGTCGTCCTGAGCCGCGAGCACGTGGCCGATCCGGTCGGGGTCCAGGCCCGCCGGCGCCGCTTCCATGAACACCCGACCCGACGCCTTCAGCAGGCTGTAGGCGGCCGCGAGCATCAGTCCCGCGATCAGCAGCGACGCGATCGCGTCGGCGCGCGCGAAGCCAGTTGTGAGGATCACGATCGCGGCGATCGCCGTCGCGACGAAGCCGTACAGGTCGGTCAGGATGTGGCGGTAGGAGCCCTCGACGTTGAGGCTGCGTCCGCGGCCGGAGCCGGCGGCGAGGATCCCGGTAGCGGCGAGGTTGACGGCGATGCCCACCAGCGCGACGACGAGCACGAGGCCGCCGCGCACGTCGGGCGGCGAGGCCAGGCGCGCGATCGCCTCGTAGATGATCACGCAGCCGAGCACGAGCAGAGTCACGCCATTGGCCTGGGCGCTGAGGATCTCCACGCGCCCCAGCCCGTACGTCATCGAGCCCCGGGCCGGCCTGCTCGCCACCGTCGCCGCGGCGATGGAGAGCGCCAGGGCGGCGGCGTCGGTCAGCATGTGCGCGGCGTCGGACAGCAGCGCCAGCGACGACGCCAGGATGCCGGCCACCACCTCGGCGACCATGAACGCGAGGATCAATGCCAGCGCTGCCCTCAGCGCCCGCTCGTCGGCGTCTCGCCTGATCTGCGCGTGATCGTGGTGGTGATCGGTGGCCATCGCTAATGGTGATCGGTCGCCATCGCTAAGGGTGATCGGTCGCCATCGCTAATGGTCCGGGAAGTCCATCACTGTGCCCATCGGTGCACTTAGTTCACCGACGGGTCGGGCGGCATCCGCGCGATCAGCGCGTAGTTGCCGCCCTTGCGGGTCAGCACCGTCGACCACAGCGCCGGCGCCTCGGCCGTGAACGCGTCGTCGAGCGTCGCCTGCTCGAGGATCCAGTCGCCGCGCTCGATCTCGGCGTCGAGCTGGCCCGGGCCCCAGCCGGAGTGGCCGACGAACGCGCGTCCGTTGCGCAGCCCCACCGCCGATTCGTCCGGCGACGATCCGACGCCGAGCACGCCGACATCGTCGAACGCGAGCAAGGCCGCATCGGTGGGGTCCTCGAACTCCCCGAGCACGATCACGGCCGAAGCCTGGACGGGGCCGCCGATGAACAGCTGCTGGTCTGAGTCGACGAGCACCTCGAGCTGCGGTACCGCTTCGCCCACCGTGGTCTCCGATGGGCGGTTGACCACCAGCCCCAACGCGCCCTCCTCGGTGTGCTCGATCATGAGCACGACCGTGCGCCAGAAGTTCGGATCCAGCAGCGACGGTCCCGCGATCAGGAGCTTGCCCCGGGCAGAGTCCATCGGGACATTTTGCTACTACGCGCCGGCGCCGTCGGGCCAACGGCGTTGCCCTGTGGCGCCCACGGCTCCTCGGGCGCTTCGCCCACGGCTCCTCGCGCGCTTCGCCCACGGCTCCTCGCGCGCTTCACCCACGGCTCCTCGCGCGCTTTCACAACCCCAGCGCTCTGCCCAGGATCTCCTTCATTATTTCGTCGGTGCCTCCGCCGATCGGGCCGAGCCGTGCGTCCCGGGCGGCTCGCTCGATCCCGCAGTCCTTGATGTATCCGGCGTCGCCGTGGATCTGCAGGCACGTGTCGATGACGTCAAACGCCGAGCGCTGAGTGGCGAGCTTGGCGATCGTCACCTCGCGCACCGCGTCCTCGCCGGCGACGTAGCGCCGCAGCGCCGCGTAGGTGACGTCGCGGCCCGCCTCGATCGTGACCGCGACCTCGGCGAGCATGTGCCGGACCGCCTGGTGATCGCCGACGGACTGTCTCGCGAATTCCAGCGTCCTCTCGAACGTCGCCTGCATCGCGCCGACCGCGCCCAGCGCCATCAGCAGCCGCTCCCACTGGAAGTTGGCCATGATCAGGTAGAAGCCCGTGTTCTCTTGTCCGAGCAGGTTCTCCTCGGGCACGAATACGTCGTCCAAGGAGATGTGGGCCGTGTCGGAGGCATGCCAGCCGAGCTTTTCGAGGGGCGTAGAAACGACCCCGGGGCCGCGCTCGACGAGCAGGAACGAGATCCCCTCGTGCCTGGCGCGCGCTCGGCGTCCAGCCTCGCCTGATCGCGCGCCGCACGAGTCATCCGGCTGACCACCTGTCGGCGTGGTCCGCGCCGCGGTCACGAGCACATCGGCGCGTACGCCGCCGGTGATGAACGTCTTTGAGCCGTTGACGACGTAGCCGCCGTCGACCTTGCGGGCGTGGGTTCTGATCGAGGCGACGTCGGAGCCGGCGTCGGGCTCGGTGATCGCGAGCGCCGCGATCTTTTCGCCCCGGATGCCGGGCACCAGGAAGCGCTGCTTCTGCTCGTCGGTCCCGAAGCTGGCGATCGGCGGCAGCGCGATTCCGGAGTGGGCGCCGATCCCGGCCGCCAGGCCGCCCGACCCGCACCACGCAAGCTCTTCGGCGAACACCGCGTCGGCGACCACATCGTCGCCGCCGCCGTAGCGGGCCGGGAACTTGAGGCCGATGTACCCAAGCTCGGCCAGGCGCTTGAACACCTCGTTGGGGAACCATCGCGCCTGCTCCCATTCGGGAGCGCGGGGCGCGAGCTCGGTCTGGACGAAGCGACGTACCGCCGCCCGGAACGCTTCGTGCTCGGCGGTGAACGGCGGGATCGGCCGGCGTGGGCGTGGGGAGGAGGGAACGCCCTGCCGGCTCACAAGCCGAACGAGCGGCCGATCACGTCGAGCATGATCTCGTCGGTGCCGGCGCCGATCCGGTTGAGGCGCAGGTCGCGCCAGGAGCGCTCGATCCCGTACTCCTTCATGTACCCGTTGCCACCATGGATCTGGATGCACTCGTCGGCGACCTCGACCGCGATCCGTGCCGAATAGAGCTTGGCCATCGTGATCTCGCGGACGGGATACTCGCCGTTCTGAAAGCGCCACGCGGTCGTGTAGACCATCTGCCGGGCGGTCTCGATCTTCGTCGCCATGTCGGCGAACTTGTGGCGGATCACCTGAAAGTGACCGATCGGGCGACCGAACGCTGTCCGCTCGCGGGCGTACTGAAGCGTGCGGTCGAAAACGTGCTGGGCGCCGGCGACCGATCCCGCTGCACCGATCAGGCGTTCCCCCTGGAGCTCCCACATGATGTGGTAGAAGCCCTTCCCGACCTGGCCGAGCACGGCCGAATCGGGCACCCGGACGTCCTGGAAGGCGAGCAGAGCCGTGTCGGACGCGTGCATGCCGAGCTTCTCCAGGCGCTTCTCCCGGATCACGCCGGGGCGGTCCATCGGCACCAGGAACAGGGTGAAGCCGTCGTGGGTGGGCGGGTCCGTGTTCGGATCGGTCTTGGTCACCAGCACGATCGCGTGCGCGCGGTGCCCGTTGGTGATGAACGTCTTGGAGCCGTTGATCACGTACTCGTCGCCGTCCCTGACCGCTCGCGTCTTGATCCCGGAAACGTCCGAACCGGCGTCGGGTTCGGTGATTCCGAGGCACAGGATCCGCTTGCCCGCGATCGCCGGCGCCGCCCACTGCCGCTTCTGCTCCTCGCTGCCGAACGCGAGGATCGGCGGCAGCGCCATGTCCGTCTGGACGGCGATACCCATCGCGAGCCCACCGCAATGCGCGTGCACCAGCTCCTCGGCGAGGACCAGCGCGGTGTAGTAGTCGCCGCCCTGGCCGCCGTACGCCTCGGGCTTGTCGAGCCCCAGGAACCCGAGCTCACCCATGCGCTCGAACACCCAGTCGGGGAACGTGTTCTCCTCCCACTCGTCCGCGTGTGGCTGAAGCTCCTTGATCACGAACCGGCGAATGGACTCGCGCAGCTGCTCATGCTCGTCGGTGAAGATGAAGTGCCTGCGGGTGGTGGCAAAGTCGGGCTTGAGCACATCGGCGGTGGCCATCGTGGCTGGTCTCCTCGGCGTGGGCGCGGGGTGGGGTGAGGCGCGCAGTCTCGCTCGTGCGATCGGGTGGGCGTCGAAGCTCGCTCGTGCGACCGGGGTGGGCGTCGAACCTGCGCCGTCGCGCGGACGCTACCGCAGGGGCGAGACAAAGTAAACAGTAGGACTTCCTACTTCCTACTCAGGGCTCCGACGCCCGGATGCGCCAGTACGGATCTGGCCTCGCTGCTTGAGTGAATGCGCGCCGGCGTCGTCGCGAGCTTCGGGCAAGAGGGCGCCAACGCCCGGCCGGACCTGCATTACACGACATTCGGCTCCCAACCCGCCAGCCGCGTCGTGTTGTACACGCCAGGCATGTAAAACTCGGCAGGGCTCGTCTTCGGCGGCGCGATTGTCGCAATATGCAGGTGTCTCGGAGGAGACCGAGGCGGCGTCGGCTCGCGGCGGCCGCCGGCTCCCGATCGGCGCCGCTCGCACTCGGGCAATATCCCGGCCGCCGCTTGACGACCGGTAGCCGCCGCCCACCGAAGGAGCAGCCATGTCCTACGCAACTCTCCGCTACGACGTCTCCGACGCCGGCGTCGCGACCATCGCACTGGATCAGCCCGATACCCGCAACGCGCTCTCCGACGAGCTGCTCGGTGATCTGGTGGCGGTGCTGCAGGCGGCGAAGGACGATTCGGCGGTCCGCTGCGTTGTCCTGACCTCGACGCACGACCGCGTCTTCTCGGCGGGAGCCAATCTGTCCGGATTCGCGGCCGAGGCTCCGCTGGTGCACAAGCACTTCGGCACCGAGCGCTTTCCACAGGTCTTCCGGTTGCTCGGAGGACTCGGCAAGCCCTCGATCTGCGCGGCGAACGGGCACGTGCTGGCCGGCGCGCTGGGGATCGCGCTCGCGTGCGACCTGATCATCGCGCGCGAGGGGGTGCGGTTCGGCACGCCCGAGATCAACGTGGGCGTGTTCCCGTTCATGATCATGGCGCTGATCTACCGCAACGTCGGGCGCAAGAAGACCAACGAGCTGCTGCTGCTCGGCGAGCAGATCTCGGCCGAGGAAGCGGAGCGGGTCGGGATCGTCAACCGGGTGGTGCCGGCCGATCGGTTCGACGAGGCAGTCGCCGACTGGGCCAACAAGCTCGCCGCCAAGAGCCCGGTGATGATCCGACTGGGCAAGGACGCGATGTTCCGCCAGCAGGACATGGCGTACGAGGACGCGATCGACTTCCTGCGCTCACAGCTCACGATCGCGTTCTCGACCGAGGACATCCAGGAAGGGGTGCACGCGTTCTTCGAGAAGCGCGAGCCGCAGTGGACCGGGCGCTAGCGCTCGCTTCCGCGTCGTGCGGGGGTCCCATCTCGCCCGCCGGCGCAGGTCCATCTCGCCCGCCGGCGCAGGTCCATCTCGCCCGCCGGCGCAGGTCCATCTCGCCCGCCGGCGCAGGTCCATCTCGGCCGCAGGCGCAGGTCCATCTCGGCCGCCGGCGCAGGTCCATCTCGCCCGCCGGGCGCAGCTCCATCCCGCCCGCCCGGCCGGACCGCCGTTTGACAACGTAGGAAGTAGAACGTATTACTTCCAACGCGCATGGCCACCGACGCTCCCGCCACCGGCTTGCTGCGGCCGCTCGCCGAGGACCTCCGTGCGCGCCGCGAGCAGATCAAGCTCGGCGGCGGCGCCGAGAAGATCGCCGCCCAGCACGCCGCCCAGAAGCTCACCGCCCGCGAGCGCATTGCGCTGCTGATCGACGAGGGGACCTTCGTCGAGCTCGGGATCCACGGCCGGCCTCACTTCTCCCAACGGGCCATGGAGGGCAAAGAGGCGCCCGCGGACGGGGTGATAACGGGCTACGGCAAGATCGACGGACGTCTGGCGGCCGTCGCCGCTTATGACTTCACCGTGATGGCGGGCTCGATGGGGATGACCGGCGAGACGAAGGTCTCGAGGCTGCGCGAGCTCGCGCTCAGCAAGCGGATCCCGATGATCTGGCTGCTGGACTCGGCCGGGGCGCGCATCCAGGAGGCGGTCGGCTCGCTGTTCGCCGGCTCTGGAGCGCTGTTTCGCGAGGAGGTCGTGATGAGCGGCGTGGTGCCGCAGGTCGCGGCGCTGATGGGCCCCTGCGCCGCCGGCACCGCCTACATCCCGGGCCTCGCCGACTTCGTGCCGATGGTCAAGGGTCGCGGCTCGATGGCGCTGGCGGGACCGCATCTGGTGCGGGCGGCCGTCGGCGAGGACGTCACCCAGGAGGAGCTCGGCGGCTCGCGTGTGCACTGCCGCAGGTCGGGAGTCGGCGACCTCGAGGTCGCAGACGACCCCGAGTGCATCGAGCAGATCAAGCGGTACCTGAGCTACTTCCCATCCAACTGCGAGGAGTCGCCGCCGATAATCGTCACCGCGGACCCGGTCGACCGCGCCGACGAGGAGCTGCTCGACGTACTGCCCGAGTCAAACCGCAAGCCCTACGACATGTACGACGTGATCCGCCGCATCGTCGACGACGGCAGCTACTTCGACCTCAAGCCGCAGTTCGCAAAGACGATCATCACCTGCCTGGCCCGCTTCGGCGGCCGTCCCGGCGGGATAGTCGCCAACCAGCCCAGGCAGCTCGGGGGCATCCTCGACAACGATTCGGCCGACAAGGCCGCGCGGTTCATCAACCTCTGCAACGCCTACGGGATCCCGCTCGTCTACCTGATGGACGTCCCCGGCTTCATGGTCGGGACCAAGGTCGAAGAGGCGGGGATCATCCGTCACGGCGCGAAGATGCTCTACGCGACCGCCAACGCGACCGTCCCCAAGATCACGGTCGTGTTGCGCAAGGCCTACGGGGCCGGGTACTACGTGATGTGCGGCCGCGCCTATGAGCCGGACCTGATCGTCGCCTGGCCGTCGGCGGAGATCAGCGTGATGGGCGCCGAGGGGGCGGTCGAGATCATCTTCCGCAAGCAGGTACAGGACGCCGAGGATCCCGCCGCCAAGCGCCAGGAGCTGATCGGGAACTTCCGCAAGATCATCGACGTGTACGTAGCCGCCGGCAACGACATGATCGACGACGTGATCGATCCTCGCGAGACCCGGGCGACGATCTGCGGCGCGCTGGAGATGGCGGCGGGCAAGCGGGTGCAGCGTCCATGGAAGCGTTCGGGGGTGGTGCCGGTATGAGCCGGGTGGTGCCGGTGTGAGCCGGGTGGTGCCGGTATGAGCCGGGTGGTGCCGGTGTGAGCCGGGTGGGTGCCGGTATGAGCCGGGTGGTGCCGTTGTGAGCCTCGAAGATCCGGTGGTGATCACCTGCTCGATCTCGGGCTCGATCGCCAACCGCGAGCAGTGCCCCGCGATCCCCTACACGCCGGAGGAGTACGCGGCCGAGGCCCGCCGGATCGTCGACGAGGGCGGCGTCCACATCCACATCCACGCCCGCAGGCCCGACGGCACCCCGAGCTACGAGGTCGAGGACTTCGTGTCGATCCGCGACGCGATCCGCCAGGAGGTGGGCGATGCGGCGATCATCAACTTCTCGACCGGAACCGTGGGCGTGCCGGTCGCCAGGCGGATCGCCTACCTGGAGGCCGGCCATCCCGAGGTGGCGGCGCTGAACATGGGCTCGATGAACTACGCCAAGTACTCGCGCAAGCGCAAGGACTTCGTGTTCAAGTTCGTGTTCGCCAACCCGTTCGACGAGATCGTCGAGCTGCTCGAGGCGATGCGGCGGCTGGGGATCAAGCCCGAGCACGAGTGCTTCGACGTCGGCCACGTGGGCTCGCTGGCGCCGCTGGTCGACATGGGACTGCTCGAGGCGCCGCTGCACGCGGACTTCGTGATGGGGGTCGTCGGCGGCATCCCGGCGACCGCCCGCAACCTCGCCGCGATGGCCGACAACATGCCCGGCGGAACCCACCACTGGGGCGTGATCGGGATCGGGCGCGAGCAGTGGATGCTCGTCGCCGCCGCGCTCACGCTGGGGGGCTCGATTCGGGTCGGCCTGGAGGACAACTTCTACCTGCCCGACGGCAAGATGGCACGCTCGAACGGCGAGCTGATCGCCAAGGCCCGGCAGCTGACCGAGGAGCTGGGACGTCGCCGGGCCACCGTGCAGGAGGCCCGTGAGCTGCTGGGGATCCGGTCGGGGGCGGGCGAGGCGACCGCGGCATGACCGAGCTCCCCCTGGACGGCCTGCGCGTTCTCGACCTCTCGAGGCTGCTGCCCGGTGGCTTCTGCTCGCTGCTGCTCGCGGACTTCGGTGCCGACGTGATCAAGGTGGAGGACACCGGCATTGGCGACTACGTGCGCTGGTCGCCGCCGCACTACGAGGGCGCCGATCAAACCGCCGCGGGAGCGCTGTTCTTGGCGCTCAACCGCGGCAAGCGCTCGGTCCGGATCGATCTCAAGACCGACCGGGGCAAGGAGGTGCTGCTGCGACTGGCGCGCGACGCCGACGTACTGCTCGAGTCCTTTCGCCCGGGCGTGCTCGACCGCCTCGGCGTCGGCTATCAGCGGTTGCGCGAAGCGAATCCGCGGCTCGTGTATTGCGCGATCACGGGCTACGGACAGGACGGTCCCAACCGCGACCGGTCGGGCCATGACATGAACTACCTCGGCCTGAACGGGATCCTCGGGCTGACCGGCGAGGCCGAGGGGCCCCCGGTGCAGTCGGCCGGGCAGATCGCGGACATCGGCGGCGGGGCGCTGATGGCGGCGATCGGGATCTTCGTGGCGCTGCGCGAGCGCGAGCGCTCCGGCGAGGGCCAGCTTGTCGACTGCTCGATGTTCGACGGCGCGCTCTCGTGGCTCGCGCTGGTGGCGGCGGAGGCGTTCGCGACCGGGCGCCCCGCGCGGCGCGGAGAGCTCAAGCTTGCGGGGGCGGCCACGTGCTACCGGCCGTACCGGTGCGCCGACGGCCACGTCACGCTGGGGGCGCTGGAGCCCAAGTTCTGGAGCGCGTTCTGCCGTGGAGTGGGCCGCGAGGACCTGCTCGACCACGCCTTCGACCCACCCGGCTCGGAGGCGCACCAGGCGGTGAGCGAGATCTTCGCCCAGCGCACGCGGGAGCAGTGGCGCGCGTTCGCATCCGAGCACGACTGCTGCCTGGAGCCGGTGCTCGACCTCGACCAGGCGCTGAGCTCGGAGCTGGTGGCCGCTCGCGAGATGGTCGTGGAGCTCGCGCAGCCCGGGGTCGACCGGGCGGTGAAGCTGCTCGGCGTTCCGCTCAAGCTCAGCCGCACCCCTGGCGATCCGGCCCGCGCGCCCGGTCCGGCGCTGGGCGAGCACACCGATGAGGTTCTCGCGCAAGCGGGCTTCACCCCCGAGCAGATCGCCGGGTTGCACGAGTCCGGCGCGGTCGCGGGCGCGGTGGCTGCGGTGCGAGGCTCGTTCTTGTCCGGATGAGCACCGCGACCGACGGCATGCTGAAGATGTCAGAGCTCGCGGAGCGCTCGGGGGTCAGCGCCGGCACGATCAAGCACTACCTCCGGGAGGGCCTGCTCGGATCCGACGAAGAGGTGATCCGCACGAGCCGCAACATGGCGTACTACCCGCCGGGGTTCGTCGAGCGGATCCAGCTGATCAAGCGCCTGCAGGAGGAGCGGTTCATGCCGTTGCGAGTGATCCGTGATGTGATCGGCGACAGTCCCGAGCGCGCCGCTCGTCTGATCGAGCTCGAGGACCGCATCCTCGAGCGGGCGATCGAGGCCCGCGAGACCGAGCGCGTGTCCCGGGCCGCGGTCCGCGAGACCTACTCGATGCCCCAGAACGTGCTCGACCGGCTCGAGGACCTGGGCGTGCTGACGCCGGGACCCCGTGGCTACGACGCCGATGACGTCGCGATCATCGAAGCGATCTCGCGCTTTCGCGCCGGCGGCTTCGAGGAATCGATCGGGTTCACCGTCTATGACACGATCCGCTACCGCGATGCGCTCCAACCGCTGGTCCGGGAGGAGGTCCGGGTGCTGCTGGAGCGGCTGGCGGGAATCGATATCGAGCGCGCCGCGGAGATCATCGCGTCCGGCGCGCAACCGCTGCGCGCGCTGCTCGGCGCGATGCACTCGAAGATGTTGCTGGCGGCGCTGCAGCGGCACCGCGTGATGACACAGGGAGGGTGATGGCCCAGAAACGGCGATGGCCCATGGACGGGATGGCCCAGAAACGGCGATGGCCCACGGACGGGATGGCCTAGGGACGGTGAGTCACCACCACACGTCATGCTCCTCCATCACCCCGTAGCCCTCGGCGAGCTCGAGCGGGCCGCGCCGCTCGGGATCGTCCAGTCCGCTGCTCCGCTCGGGATCGTCCAGTCCCCCGGGCAGCGCGCCCGAGAACGTGCCGAACGGCTGGCGATAGGAGCTTCGGACCAGCAGCAGGTTCTGGCGCCGGCGCAGCTTGGCCTCGGCCTCGAACCGCAGGCCGTCGACGGCTGAGAGATCGGCCGCAAACCTGCTCGGGCCGACCTCGACGGCGCGCCCGTCGACCCACACGGAGCGCTCGCTGCTCGACGGGGGGTCGTTGACCCCGCTGACGAGGTTCCAGGCGACGGCGCGCCCGTCGCGCGTGGTACCGACTCCCGCCGACCAGCGCCAGCTCGTGCGGCGGGGATAGTACGCGGCGGTGTCGTCGATTACCGCCCGCGTGTCGAGCTCGCGGGGGCGCCCCTCGATCCAAATCGTCCCGTGCGCGCGCACCCCGCCCTGCTTGCGGGTCCAGGCGTAGCCGTCGCCGGCGGCACAGATGCTCTC
The DNA here is from genome assembly GCA_963723675.1 of uncultured Solirubrobacterales bacterium. Taxonomy (GTDB): domain Bacteria; phylum Actinomycetota; class Thermoleophilia; order Solirubrobacterales; family Solirubrobacteraceae; genus Palsa-465. The sequence goes on from CAVRRW010000012.1 coordinate 356,124, forward strand.
GACACCCGCGGTCTCCTCCAGCGCCAGCTCCAGCCGGATATCGCGGTCCTCCAGGCGTGCCCCGCCGCGGCACAGGCGCACCGGCCCGCTTCCGATCACGGTGCGCTTGTGCAGTCGCTGCTCGTCGCGGTCCCACACCGCCCAGAAGGCCTGACGGGCGGGCCCGATCCTGACCGCCGCCAGGCACAGCATCAGCTCCGGGCCGTACAGACCGACGTATCGCCATGCCTTGAGTGGTCGCGTCCCCAGCCGGGCCGGCATCGCTGCCGGGGGCAGGGCCAACGTCGACAGCTCCGATGGGCGCGGGGAGCCGAAGACGCCACGGTACGCGAGCTGGTCGAAGCGGGGATGATGGTGCGCAGGCGAGGTCATCGGCACCGGCGCCGAGTATCCTCCCGTGCACTTCTGACTGACTCGTCAATCACCCGTCGGAGGTGATCCCAATGCGTGCCGGAGCAGTGCAGCTCAACGCCACCGAAGATACCGATCGCAACCTCGAGACCGCCGACCGCCTGGTGCGGCTGGCAGCCGACCAGGGCGCCGAGCTCGTCGTGCTGCCCGAGAAATGGAGCGTGATCGGAACCGGCGATCAGATCGCCGCGGGAGCGCAGCCGCTGGATGGCGCGTGCATCGCCTGGGCGCGCGGTATCGCTCGCGAGCTGGGTATCGAACTGGTGGCCGGATCGATCGCCGAGGTCAGACCTGAGCGGGAGAAGACCTCGAACACGAGCGTCCACGTCGGTCCCGACGGGGAGATCCGCGCCGTCTACCGCAAGCTGCACATGTTCGATGTGGAGGTCGAGGGCACCGTCTACGCGGAGTCAGACCGCGAGGAGCCCGGCGACGAGGTTGTCGTCTCCGAGCTCGACGACGACGTCGGCATCGGGCTGAGCATCTGCTACGACGTCCGTTTTCCCGAGCTCTATCAGGCGCTCGCCGCAGGCGGCGCCACCGTGATCGCGGTGCCGGCCGCGTTCACGCTCCCGACCACCCGCGATCACTGGGAGCTGCTGCTCCGGGCTCGAGCGATCGAGACGCAGAGCTTCGTGATCGGCGCCAACCAGATCGGCCACCATCCGGGCGGCCTTCGCTCGGGAGGCCGCTCGATGATCGTCGACCCGTGGGGTCTGGTGCTGGCCACCGCCGCCGACCACGAGACGGCGATCGTCGCCGAGCTGGACTTCTCTCTCCTTCGGGACGTCAGGCGCAGGCTGCCGTCACTGGCCCACCGGCGCCCCGAGGTCTACCGGGCGTCAACGCGCGTGGAGGCGTAATGGCCGCACAGCCGGCGATCGACAAGCGCCGGGTGATCCTCGAGGCCGCGGTGCGGGTGTTCGCGCGCCAGGGCTTCCACACCTGCCGAGTCTCTGACATCGCCGACGAGGCGCGCGTCGCCTACGGGCTCGTGTACCACTACTTCTCCTCCAAGGAGGAGATCCTCGACACGCTGTTTCTGGAGCGCTGGGACGTGATGCTCGATGCGATCGCCGAGGTGGACGCCTCGGCGCGTACGCCCCGCGAGAAGCTGCAGGCGATCGCGGCGTTCATCGTCGACTCCTACCGCCACGATCCGGAGCTGATGAAGGTGATCGTCGTCGAGGTCACCCGCGCCGCGAACACGTTCGGACGCACGCACCTGGCGAAGATCCGCGAGGCCTACGCGCAGATCGCGGGAATCGTCGCTCGCGCGCAGAGCGCGGGAGTGTTCCGCGAACAGATCACTCCCGAGTTCGCCGCGCTGGCGTTCTATGGCCTGATCGAGCAGGTCCTGACCAGCTGGATCTTCGACTCCGAACCAGTCGGCGATGAGGAGCTCGAGCGCGCCAAGTCGCTGATCGTCGAGACGATCTGCCGCGGGCTCGAGGGTCAATAGGGGCCGCCCACGACTGTGCCGAGCCGGGTCCGGTCCGCCAAGTCTGATTGAATCCGCCCGATGACGGAGAGCCCCTTGGTCAAGCGACTGATCTGGTCGGGACTGCTGGCCGGTACCGGCGCGCTGGCGAGCCTGGTTGCCTCGCGCGTTGCCACGATGATCTGGATGCGCATCTTCGGCGAAGACCCGCCAGAGTGACCGACCAGTCCGAGACCCCTGGCACGCAGCCGCCGCCACCCGAGGCCGGCGGCTCGCCTGTCGCGCCGACGCCGCCAACGGAAGCCGGGGTCCCGCCTGTCGCGCCGACGCCGCCAACGGAAGCCGGGGTCCCGCCTGTCGCGCCGACGCCGGCAACGGAAGCCGGGGTCCCGCCTGTCGCACCGACGCCGGCAACGGAAGCCGGGGTCCCGCCTGTCGCACCGACGCCGCCAACGGAAGCCGGGGGCTCGCGCGTAGCGCCGACGCCGGTGCCGCCGGTGCCGCCGACGTCGTCCTCGTCGGGCCGCTTGCCGGCCGAGATCGCCGCGGAGCGTCCCGAGCTCGCGGTCGGCGCCGCGTTCGCCGGCGGATTCCTGCTCGCCATGATCCTCAAGCGCCTTGCCCGCTGAGAACAATCAATCGGAGACCTTCGCGACCGCGGTGACCGAGGTCTCCGAGCGGATGAGCCTGCTCGTCCGCGAAGAGGTCGAGCTCGCCAAGGCCGAGGTCTCGGTGAAGGTCAACAGCATTCTGCGAGGGAGCGCGGCCGTCGCCGCGGGAGCCGTGTTCGGGGTGTTCGCGCTGATCTTCGTGCTGGAGACGATCGCCTGGGCGCTGAACGCGATCTTCATCAGCGGCGCCGGGGACCTCTGGGTCGGGTTCTTGATCGTGTCCGGTGTGCTGCTCCTGCTCACGGCCGTCGCGGGGCTGTTCGCGTGGCGCAAGCTGCGGGTGGGGGCTCCCACCCCGGCGATGGCGATCGACGAGGCGAAGAAGATCCGGGAGACCGTCGCGGCCAAGGCGCAGGACGGATCCTGATGGCGACGCCGACTCGCAGCCCGGACGAGATCCGGGCCTCGATCGAGCAGAACCGCAGGGAGCTCGGCACCTCGCTCGAGCGCCTGCGCGGCGAGGTCGTCCGGGTCACGGACTGGCGCTCCCAGCTTCGCCGCCACGAGCAGCAGGCGATGATTGCCGCCGGGGTGGCGGGATTCGTGCTCGGGGGCGGCATCGCCGCCGTCGGCGGGATCCTGTTCGGCCGCCGCCGGCGCGCGCTCAAGCGCGGCTGAGCCGGCGGGGCGAGCCCGCCCCGGGGATTTCTGGCGAGGGCAGGATTTTCTGGCGAGGGCAGGATTTCCTGGCGAGGGCAGCCCACCGCGGGGGATTTACACGTCGGGGATTTACACGTATGAGCTGGGAATTGCACCCACCCCCAGGAGCCCCGGGCCGACGTGCGTTCCGATCACCGGGCCGATCTGCGAGACCACGAGCGGCCCATGACCGAATATCTCGGTCCCTCGACTGGCCAGCTCCTGCGCCTCCGCCGGCGCCTGGATGTGCTGAACCATCCACCCGTCCGCGCCGTCCTGTGCCCGGGAGCGCAGCAGGTCGACCATGCGCTCGAACGCACGCCGAGACGTCCGGACGCGCTCGACCGGGGTGATCTCGGACTCGACGGTGAGGATCGGCTTGATCTTCAGCGCCGACCCGAGCCAAGCCTGCGCGCCGCCGATCCGGCCGCCGCGACGGAGGTAGTCGAGCGTGTCGATCGCAAACCACATCTTCAGGTCCTGGCGGGCGCGGCGGGCACGGTCTGCGACCGAGGTGGCATCGGCGCCGTCGCGCGCGGCGGCCGCCGCGGCCAGAATCACCAGCCCCTCGCCGCCGCAGGCGGTCGCGGAATCGACGACGTGCAAGCGCTCGGCCCGTGCGCCGAGTTGCTCGCGCGCCTGCTCGGCCGAACGGACCGTTCCCGACATCCCTCCGGCGAGATGGATCGAGACGATATCGGCGCCCGTCTCCAGAATCGGCTCGTACACGGCCAGGAAGTCGCCGATCGACGGCTGGGAGGTGGTGGGCAGCTCGGCGGCCGCGGCCAGCCGCCGGTAGTAGTCGTCGTAGTCGCCGATCTCGCTCTCGCGCTCGATCTCCCCGTGCCAATGGATGTACAGGCTGACCTCGTGGATGCCTCGAGCGGCGACGAGGTCGCGGGGGAGGTAGTGGCAGGTGTCCGAGACGATCGCGACAGAAGCCATTGACCGGGGCACCCTACAGGTAGGATCGTCTTCCCGCCTGGATCATCACGATCGCATCGAAGTGGGACACACGCTCGTCACCGGAGCGACCGGCTTCATCGGCTCTCATGTAACGCGGCTGCTGGTGCGGCGGGGCGACGAGGTTGCCGTGACGGTGCGCCCGGCATCGGAGCTGGGGCTTCTCGTCGACCTGCCGCTGACCACGGTCGCGGCTGACATCTGTGACCGCCGAGCGGTTCGCCGAGCGATGGGCGGCGTCGACCGCGTGTTTCACCTCGCCGGCACCACCAATCTCCGGCTCGGACGGGCGCAGTCATTCGCCGTCAACCTCGAGGGCACGAGGATCGTGCTCGAGGAGGCGCTTCGGGCAGGGGTGGAGCGCCTCGTCTACACCTCCTCGGTCGCCGCGATCGGGCCGGCGCCGAAGAGTGCCACGGCCGACGAGAACAACGTCTGGGATGCCGGCCGCTACGCGATCCCTTACGTGGACTCCAAGCACGAGGCGGAGGTGCTGGCGTTCCGGCTCGCCGCGCGGGGGTTGCCGGTGGTGATCGTCAATCCGGCGCACGTGCTCGGAGCCGGCGATCCCGGCCGCTCCTCGACGGCGCTGGTGCGGCGGTTCCTGCGGCGCCAGATCCGGGCCTACGTCGACGGCACGCTCAACATCGTCGGCGTCGACGACGTGGCCCGCGGCCATCTCCTGGCCGATGAGCGCGGCGAGGTGGGCGAGCGCTACATCCTCGGTAACCGCAACTTCACGCTCGATCGCCTGTTCGCGGATCTCGGCCGCCTGTCGGGCGTCGAGGCACCGGCGGTGAAGCTGCCGCTGCCGGTGGCGCTCGCGCTGGCGGGCGCGGGGGAGCGGCTGCCCGGTCCGGCGCTGCCAAGCGCGGTGGAGGTCCGCGCATCGTCGCTGCACTGGGCCTTCGTGAGCACCAAGGCCCGGCGCGAGCTCGGCTGGCGCACGTCCCCGCACGAGGACTGCCTGGAGGAGACGATCGCCTGGTACCGCGAGCGCGCCGGCGGCCGGCTCGCGCCGGCGGGATCGCGTCAGCCGCTGCCCTTGCGGATGGCCGGGGGGATCCTGCGCAGGGCCGGGTTGGGCGGCGCGTAGGAGGATCGGGCCGCCCGTAGGAGGACCGGGCGGCCCGTAGGAGGACCGGGCGGCCCGTAGGAGGACGGGGCGGCCCGGGGCCGCCCTCTATCTTCTTGCTCGGTGGCCACCCTCTACCGCTGCACGACCCCCACCAACTGGCTGTGCCCATGCGGGAAGGTGGCGCGAGCGCTGACCGCCGAGAAGATCGGCTTCGAACAGGTAAGGGTGCCCCAGCGGCGCTCTCGGCGCCCGGAGGTCGAGGCCCTGACCGACCAGCGCCGAGTGCCCGTGCTGGTGATCGACGGCCAGGCGATCTGCGACTCCCGCCGGATCGTCGAGTACCTGGAGTTCCGGCGACAGCCGCCCTTGCGAGTGCGCTAGCGCCGGCGCGGATCGACCACCCACTTTCGTGCCGGCCCCCCGGCCGGAGCGGCGAGAGCCGCGGGCAGCTGCTCCAACGAGATCGTCTCCCCGAGCAGCTGCTCCCAGGCGACCTCGCCCGCCGCCAACGCTTCCAGCGCACGGTCGACCTCCTCTCCGGAGTGGTGGAAGGAGCCACGGAGGTCGAGCTCGTCATAGTGAATCGGGGCCGTCGCCAGGGTCACCTCGGTGCCTCTGGGACAACCGCCGACGAGCACCACGACGCCACCGGGGACGGCCGCGTCGACCGCTGCTCTCCATGCCTCGGGTCGTCCCACCGCTTCGAAAACGAGCTCGTGCCTGCCCACCCGTTCGGCGGCGTGGGCGCCCGCACGAGTGGCCTGCGCCCGCCGCTCGGGGTGGGGATCGGCCACGGTTACGGATCTGCCCCGTGCCACCAGCAGCGAGGCGAGCATCAGCCCCATCGAGCCGCCTCCGATCACGCCGACGTCGCTGGAGTCACTGCCCCGGGCGAGCGCATGGATGGCCGCAGCGAGCGGCTCGGCCATCGCCGCCGCCGGCGCCGGCAGGCCCCCGGGGACTCTGTGCAGCGCCTGGGCCGGCGCCGCGATCCGCTCCGCGAAGCCGCCGAGCACCCAGGTGGGGGCGCGACAGATCTGCGCCCGTCCCGACCTGCACGGTGCGCACTTCCCGCACGCGACCGAGTCGGACACCAGCACACGCTCGCCGGTGTCCGCACGGACTCCGGCGGTCTCGTGGCCGAACACGCACGGGTAGGGCGGCAGCACCGGGTGGCCGTGGCGCCACATCTTCACGTCGGTGCCGCAGGTGGTCGCCGCCTCGACCTCCACGATCACGTCGCCCTCGGGCTCGGCGACCTCCAGTACGCGGAGGTCCTCCGGGCCGAAGAGGACGGCGCCTCTCAAGGCATCACCACGACCTTGAGCGCATCGCCGCTGCGCTGGAGCGCCAGCGCCTCCGCGGTCTCCCGCAGCGGCAACCGGTGCGAGACGAGCGGCAGCGGGTCGATCCGGCCGGAGGCGATCAGCTCGAAGGCCAACCGCATGTCGGCCGGTCCGCCCGAATAGCTCGCGGTGATCGTGAGCTCGCGCAGGAACAGGGCTGTGCCGTCCAGCGCGGGAGGCGCGTCGGGGGCCGGCGGCGCGTACAGGCACAGCGTTCCGCCCGGTGCGAGGGCCGCCGCCGCGGCCGCGATCGCTTCCGGCTTCGGCGTGCAGGCGATCGCCACGTCGACGAGCTCGTTGCCGTGACGCTCGGCGCCCAGCGCCTGGGCGAGCTCGAGGCGGCGCGGCCGCGGCTCGCGGACCCACACCGCCTCGACCGCTCGGGCGTGGGCGGCGGCGATCTGCAGCAGCCCGTTGACTCCGGCGCCGACGACCAACAGGCTGTCGCCGGGGCGCAGGCCGGCCCGGTCCTGCGCACGCAGCACGCACGCCAGCGGTTCGATGAACGTCGCCGCAACGGGGTCCATCGAGTCGGGCAGCTCGAGCAGCTCGCCGACCAGCTCCGCCGGCACCCGCACCCGCTCTGCAAACCCGCCCGGGTCCAGGCCCACGGCGCGAAATCGCTCGCACAGTGTCTCGTGGCCGCGACGGCAGCGCCGGCACTCGCCGCAGGGCGTGTGGTGATGGATGGCCACGCGCGCTCCGGCGCGGACAGGGTTGGCGCCGTCGCCTGCGCTGGTTCCGTCACCGACCTCGCGCACGACCCCCGCGAGCTCGTGACCCAGGACCACCGGGACCTTCGCGGCCACGTACCAGTCGGTCACATCCGATGCGCACACCCCGCAGGCGATCACGTCGCATACCACCTCGCCGGGACCCGGCTCGGGGTCCGGGGCCTGTTCGATCCGCACCTCGCGCGGGTCCAGCGACCGCGCGACCTTCATCGCGGGCGCAGCGCCAGCACCGAGGCGGAGTCCACCGGCCCGGCGACGCCGCGCTCGGTCACAAGCGCGGTCACGAGCGCCGCGGGGGTGACGTCGAACGCCGGGTTGCGGCATTGCGTGCCTTCGATCGTCAGCCTCTGCCCGGCCGCCGAGCGCACCTCGCCGGGGTCGCGCTCCTCGATCGCGATCTCGGCGCCGCCCCCACACGCGTAATCGATCGTCGAGGTCGGGCCGGCGACGACGAACGGAATTCCCGCCGCGGCGGCGGCCAGCGCGAGCCCGTAGGTGCCGACCTTGTTCGCGACGTCTCCGTTGGCGGCCACACGGTCGCAGCCGACGATCACCGCGTCGACCTCGCCGGCGGCGATCAGTCCGGCCGCGGCGGAGTCGACCACCAGCCGGTGCGGGATGTCGAGACGACGAAGCTCATAGACCGTCAGCCGGGCCCCCTGCAGGAGCGGGCGGGACTCGGTCGCGAGCACCTCGCGCAGCGTTCCGCGATCGGCCAGCTCGGCGACCACCGCGAGCGCCGTGCCGCGCCCGGGCGCGGCGAGCGCGCCGGTGTTGCAGTGGGTTAGGACTCGTCGTGCGTGGTTGAGAATGCGCGCCCCGTGCTCGGCGATCGCGTCGCTGGATGCCTGCTCCTCGGCATCGATTAGCCGCGCCTCGGCGATCGCCGCCTCCGCGCGGTCGCCTTCCGTCGCGAGCGCGGCCGCGCGCACGCGTTGGACGGCACGGGCGAGGTTGACCGCAGTTGGCCGCGCGTGAGCGAGCAGCTCGCATGCGACCTCGAGGGACTCCCGGCGGGAATCCCGGGCCAGCTCGAGCGCGACGCCATATCCGGCGGCGACTCCGATCAGCGGCGCCCCACGGATCGCCAGCCGCTTGATCGCGTCGGCGACGTCGGCGGCGGTCTTCAGCATGAGCTCTCGCTCCCGCCACGGCAGCTCGGTCTGATCGATCGCCCGCAGGGCGGTCCCGTCGAACCGGAGCGCCACCACCGGCTCGGCTCGCCGATCGCGGGTCGTGGCGGTCATCGCGCCCGGCGCGGCGCCGGGGCGCTAGAGCCGGTTCTCGATCGGCAGCGGCGGCGCCGGCGCCGGCGCTGCCTCGGGGGCGGGCTCCTCGGCCGGCTCGGCCTCGAGGCCGAGCGTCTCGTGCAGCTCGCCGGACTGGTACATCTCGGCGACGATGTCGGCGCCGCCGACCAGCTCGCCTTCGACGAACAGCTGCGGGATCGTCGGCCAGTTCGAGAGGGCCGAGAGCTCCTGCCGGATGCGCGGGTCGGGGAGCACGTCCACGGCGGCGAACGGCTGGCCGACGGACTGAAGGACCGCGACGGTCCGGGCCGAGAAGCCGCAGGCCGGCTGGTTCGGGGTGCCCTTCATGAACAGGATCACGCGGTTCTCGGAGATCGCCTTCTGGATCTCATCGCGCAGGGGGTTTGTGCTGGGGTCGCTCATGCGCTGTCCTCCGTTTCCGAGGCCTTCGTCTGGATTGAAAGGGCGTGGATCCGGCCCCCCACCTCGCCGCCGAACACCTCGTATACGAGGCGATGCTGGGCGATGCGGGAGAGGCCGTGAAACGCCGGAGAGGAGACGACGGCGTTGAAGTGGTGCCCGTCGCCCGTCACAACCGCCGTCGCCTCCGGAATGCCGGCCTCGATCCGGGCCTTCAGCTCTTCCGGGGTCGCGGAGGTAGAACTCGTTGACATGCCTCAAAGCGTAGCGGGAGTGCATCGCTATACTGAATGAAGCATGATCACCCTTACAGACAAAGGCGCCGAGAAGGTCCGCGAGTTCCTTGCGGGTCAGGCCGCCGTGGCCGAGACGGCCGGCCTCCGCGTCGGCGTCCGCGGCGGTGGCTGCTCGGGCTTTCAGTATGCACTTGCGTTCGATGAGCAGCGCGACGGCGACAGCGTGTTCGAGGACAAGGGCATCCGCCTGTTGGTCGACCGGCCGAGTCTCCCCTACGTCAGGGGCTCGGTGATCGACTTTGTCGACGAACTCCAAGGCGCCGGCTTCAAGGTCGACAACCCGAACGTGGTAGCGGCCTGCGGCTGCGGTTCCTCGTTCCGGGTCGCCGAAGAAGAAGAAGTCTCGGCCGTCTGAGGTAGTCGGAGTGTGCGGGCACGGCTGCGGCCAGTCCGCGGCACGTTGCGGCGCGTCCACCGCCCCGCCGCGGCCCGTCCAAGGCGGGGGTTTCGTTACACGCGGCGCAGAAGGATCGCCGCGTGCAGCGTTTTCCCCGGTGGGCGGGGGTTTCGTTACACGCGGCGCAGAAGGATCGCCGCGTGCAACGTTTTCCCCGGTGGGCGGGGGTTTCGTTACACGCGGCGACATTCGAGCGTCGCGTGCGACGTTTTCCCCGGTGTGGGCGGGGGTTTCGTTACACGCGGCGACATTCGAGCGTCGCGTGCGACGTTTTCCCCGGTCGGTAATCCCCGGTGAAGGGGCCGTTGGGAAGCGCTAGATCGGTGCCGCCCGCATCGACCGCCACAGAAACAGCGACGCCAGCGTCCGATAGGGACGCCACGGCTCGGCGATCATCTCCATCTCGGCGGCGCCGGGCAGCTTCGGAAGCCCGTAGTGGACCATGAACGCGCGGCGGATGCCGAGGTCTCCGACTGGCAGCACGTCCGGGCGCTGGAGCTGGAAGATCAGGAACATGTGCGAGCTCCAGGTCCCGATTCCCCGTACCGCTGTCAGCTCCGCGATCACCTGCTCATCGGGCAGCTCGTCGAGTCGGTCGAGCTGCAGCGAGCCGTCGAGCACGTGCTCGGCCAGCGACCGCAGGTAAGCGACCTTGGCGTGCGACAGGCCCGCCGCAACCCGCAGCGCATCCGGATCGTCCTCGAGCACTTCCGCCGGCGTCGGCGTCCGTCCGCCGAAGCGGTCGATCAATCGCGTGTAGATTGCGATCGCGGCCCTCGTTGAGAGCTGCTGACCGACGATCGAGCGCACCAGCGCGCCATAGTTGTCCGACGAACGGCGGGCGCCGATGTCGCCGACGTTCTCCGGCCCGACCTCGTCGATCACGGCGCGCAGCACCGGATCAGACACCCGGAGTGCGGCCACCGCCTTCGCCGGCGCGGCCACCGCCTTTGCCGGCGCGGCCACCGCCTTTGCCGGCGGCACCGCCTTCGCCGGCGCGGGCTTACGGCTGGCCGGCAACCGCCCCGGGAACGCCGGTGTTGGTCGAGTACTTCGGCTGGATCTTGGTGTCCGGGCGCATCTCGTGGATCGCCTGCGCGACCGCGATCGCGGACTCCGCAAAGCCGGTGGCGATCAGCTTGAGCTTGCCGTCGAAGGTGGTGATGTCGCCGCAGGCCCAGACGCGATCGAGCGAGGTCTTCATCACCTGGTCGACGGCGATCGCGCCCTTGACGATCTCAAAGCCCCAGTCCTTGAGCGGCCCGAGGGCGGTTTTGAAGCCCAGTTGCAGGAGGATCGCGTCGACCTCGATCTCCAGTTCGCGCTCCTGATCCTCGGAATGGAACAGAAGGACGCGCTCGACGCCGCCGTCGCCGTAGACCTCCTTGATCTGGAAGGGCACGTGCAGCATCACGTCGCCGCGTTCGGCGGCCTCGAGGACTTGTCCGACCGTGAGCTCGTGCGCGCGAAATCCCTCTCGGCGGTGCACCAGCCGGACCTCGCTGGCGGTGTCCAGCAGGTTGATCACCCAGTCGCACGCGGAGTCGCCACCGCCCACGATCAGCACGCGCTTGTCGGCGAACACGGACTTCTCGCCGACGATGTAGTGCGCGCCTCGTCCTTCCCACGGCGTCATGTCGTATCCGGGCAGCTTCTTTGGCTCGAACGCGCCGTGGCCGCCAGCGACGATCACCGCGCGCGAGCGCAGCTCGCCTCGATCGGTATGCAGCACCACGACCCGCTCCTCGCCCGAGCCCTCCCACGTGATCGTCGCGGCGGTCGTGTTCAGGTGCACGGGCACGTCGAACTGCTCGAGCGCCTGCTGGCGCAGCAGTTCCACGAGGTCGCGGGCCAGGATCCGGGGATGCCCGGGTACGTCGAAGATCCACTTCTCGGGATACAGGGTCGTCAGCTGACCGCCGAGCTCGGGCAGGGAATCGATCACGCGCGAGGAGGCCTCTCGCATGCCCGCCCAGAACGCCGTGCACATCCCGACCGGTCCGGCGCCGATCACGGTGAAGTCGACCACCTCGTCGACGTCGGCGGCAAGCCTGACCGGATCGGTGCTCACAGCGCCGTCGGCTCCGTGATCGTCAGCGCCGCCCCGTCGAGCGCCGCCAGCGCCCGCTCGACCGAGCAGGCGATGCACGTGAACGTGGGCGTGTCCCGGAGCGTGTAGGAGCTGGATTCGGTCGTGCGCAGCCGCTGCACCAGGTCGAGGAAGTCCGAAGGGTTGTCGGTCTCGAAGGCGACCACGAACTCCTGGTCGTCGAGCCCGAACGAATAGGAGGTGTTGAGGTCCACGGAGGGGTACTCGCGGCCGACCTTGATGTGCTCCTGCATGATCCGCCCGCGCTCGTCGGCGGGCAGCGCGTACCAGGCTCGAGTCTTGACGAACGGATAGACGAAGAGGTACCTGCTCTGCCCGGGCCGGACTTCCAGACGCGACTCCTCGGAGTACTCCGACGGCTTGGTCATGGCCAGGAACGAGTGGGGCACCGAGCACCACTTCATCAGCCCGCTCTGGGCGAGCACCACATGGAACTCGTGGATCCGCTCCAGGTTCTGGGCCTGGCTGAGGAGCATCAGGTCGGCGTCGCCGCGAGTCCCCACCAGCGAGAACGTGCGCAGCAGATGCCCATCGGCGAAGTCGTCGCAGGCGGCGATGAACTCGCGCTTGTCGGCGGCCCGCCTCTCGCCCTCAAGGCGCCGCCAAGCAGGATCCACCTTGAGGAAGGTGTATTTGACGAAATGCCGTACCGGGATAACGAGATTGATGATACGCGCGCTCGTGAGCAGAACCGGGGCAGGCCCGCCGGCGCAGACCGGCGCAAGGCACGCGACCCACTAGGATGAAGTCCATGCGCATCGCGCTCGTTTCGCCGTACTCGTGGACCTATCCGGGCGGCGTGACCAGGCACATCGAGGCGCTGGCGGAGCGCTTCATCGACGGGGGCCACCACGTCCGCGTGCTGGCTCCTTTCGACCCCGCCGACCGCTTCTCGACGGTACTTCATCGCGGCGCCGCGCCGCAACCCGTCCGCGCCCCCGACTACCTGGTCTCGCTCGGGCGGACCGTGGGCATGAAAGCCAATGGCGCCGTCTCGAATCTCTCGATCACGCCCTACGGCGTCGCGACCATGCAGCGAGAGCTGCGCGCCGGGCGCTACGACGTCGTACACATCCACGAGCCGGTCGCGCCACTCACGGGCTGGGTGGCCGCCGATTCGATTGCACTGCCGCTGGTCGGGACATTTCACATCTACTCCGAGAATCGCCTGTCGAACGGGACGGCGGCGCTGATCGGGGCGCGGCGCATGATGAACCGGCTGCACGTCCGGATCGCCGTGTCCGAGGCCGCCGCGTGGACGGCCAGGCGCTTCTGGGGCGGCCACTATCGCGTGATCCCCAACGGCGTCAGCGTCGATCCGGAGCGGGCCATGCGCGCCGCGATGCGGCCCGGCGCTGACCACCTGCGGATCGTGTTCGTCGGGCAGGCCGTCGAGCGCAAGGGCCTGCCGCTGCTGCTGCGGGCGTTCGAGGCGCTGCGGGAGCACATCCCGACCGAGTTGACCGTGATCGGGCCTTCCCCCGAGGACCTCGCGCCGGTGATGCTCGACCCGAGCGGCGTGAGGGTCCTCGGAAAGGTCTCCGACGAGGTCAAGCACCGCGAGCTCGAGCAGGCCGACGTCCTGTGCGCCCCGTCGCTGCGAGGCGAGAGCTTCGGGATGGTGCTGACCGAGGCGTTTGCGGCCGGGACCCCCGTGGTGGCGTCCGACATCGCGGGCTATCGCGACGTGGTCCGCGACGGCGTCGACGGGGTGCTGGTCGCACCGGGTGACCCCCAGGGTCTGGCCGAGGCGCTGCGGGATCTGTGGGAGGAACCCGGCCGGCGCGACGCTATGGCCCGCGCCGCCGCGAACGACGTCCAGCGCTTTGCCTGGCCGCGAGTCGCCGCGGAGGTGATGGAGGCATACGACGAGGCCATCGCAACGCCCGCTCCCGAGGGCGTGCTCCAGCGTACCGCGGTGCGGGTCGGAGCACGGTCGGCGGACCTCAAGCCCCGAGCGCCGGCGCGGCGGCTTGCCAGCCTCGAGCCCAAGACGTCGGCGGGGCGGCGCGCCGGCGCCCTGGCGTTGGCGCGGCGGTTGGCGCTTGCCACGGTCTCGCTCGGGGGTGCGGTGCTCGCGCTCCTGGCCCTGCAGAAGATCGGACTTGGCAACATCGCCGCCGCCCTGCTGCAGTCGAGTCCTACGTTCGTGCTGCTCGGCCTGGCGTTCATGTGCGCCGCGATGGTGCTGCGCGCCTTCTCGTGGCACGCGATCCTCCGCGCCGCCCTCCCCCGAGGACGAATCCGCCTGGCCGACGCCGCGCAGGGCACGTTCATCGGGGTCTTGATGTCCTCGACGCTGCCCGCGCGCCTCGGTGAGCCGTCGCGTGCGCTGGTCGTCGCCAGGCGGACCGGAGACCCGCGCAAGTATCTGCCGGTGGTGCTCGGGACGCTGGTGTCGCAGACGCTGCTCAACATCGTCGCGCTGGCGGCGCTGGGCGCGGTCATGTTCTCGTCGGTGGACCTGTTCAACGGTCACCAGGACGCGCTCGTGGTGGCGGCGATCGCGCCGCTGGCGCTGCTGGCGCTGGTGCTGCTGTCGCCGGTGCTGCTGCGCGGCGCCGGTTCGCGCTCGGGCCGTCTGCACGCGATCGTCGATCAGGTACGCAGCGGCATGACGCGGGTGCGCGCGGGGCTGAACGTCTTCCGGCGCCCGCGACTCGGGGCGATCGCTTCGGTGGCACAGCTATCGGCATGGGGACTGCAGCTGCTTTCCTGCTACATGTTGCTCGAAGCCCTGGGGCTCGCCAACGCGGCCGGGTTCGGGGCTGCCGCGGCGGTGCTGTTCGCGGTCAACATCACAGCCGTGCTGCCGGCGACGCCCGCGAACCTGGGCGTCTTCCAGGCGGCCTGCGCGGCCGTGCTGCACACCGGCTGGCACGTCGGCTACGGCACCGGCGTCGCCTACGGCGTGATCCTGCAGGCCGTCGAGGTCACGACCGCGATCATCATGGGAATGCCCGCCCTCCTGAAGGAGGGCATGTCGTGGCGCGAGGTGCGCCTGCGCGCGATGCACGCCACCCCGGTGAAGCTCCCCGCCCGACCCAGCTCGCGCCCGGCGCGGAGCGCGGTCAAGGCGGAGAGCTGAACCGCTGGCTCAGTGCGAGACGGGAGCCTGCTCGTGCGCGGCCGCTGAGTCCGCGCCCTGCTTGGCGGCCTCTGCCTGAGTCAGCTGCCGGTTGACATGATCCCAGTCCAGGTTGCGGAAGAACGCGTCGACGTACTGCTTGCGCCCGTCGGGCGTGGCCCCGAAGTCGCGCACGTACGCGTGCTCGTAGACGTCGATCGCGAGCACCGGGACCATGTTGTAGACGGCCCACAGGTTCTGGGTGTCCATGATGTAGTTGAACAGCGAGCCGTCGTTGAGGTCGTAGCCGACCATCACCCAGCCGCGCGCGGCCGAGGCGGCCTTCCTCACCGCCTGCTCCCACTCTCCGACGCCGCCGTGGAACTCGCTGTCGATCAGCTCGGCAAACCGCCCGGCCGGGCTGCCGCCGTCGCCGCCGAGGTGGCCGAAGTACAGATCGTGGTTCTTGAAGCCGAGCAGCGCGAACGTGTAGTCGACCGAGACGCTGCGCAGGTCCGAGTAGACCTGGTTGCCCTCGATCTTGCCGTAGTCGAACTCGTTGAGCAGCTTGCGACACTCGTTCGCCTTCTTGGCGTACCCCTCATACAGCTTGTAGTGGTCGTCCATCGTCTGCTTCGAGATCCCGTCGAGCGGCTTCTCGAACGCCGGGAACTTCCGCGTCTTGAGATCAGTCCAGGGCATCAACGCCTCCTTTGATCGTTGTCACTACAGGGCTGCCCGCTGCACATTCGGATAATCCGCCGGCGCCGCCGCCGGGCTACTGGTGCGTCATCGGCTCGAACCGGTCACGCCCGCTCGGTCGTGGTCGCTGGCTGCTTGAGGCCGGCGTGCACATTGACCGTAACCCGCATCGGAGTCGGCTACTCGACCAGCGGGGGTTCGAGCAGCGACGCGTTTATGTGTTCGGACAGCGCAATGGCTGCGGCTCGCTGTGCGGCCAGGCGTTGCTGGTCGTCGTCGGCGCTGAGCAGCGCTGCTTGGTAGGCGCTGGAGGCGGCTTCCCAGAGCCCGCGGAGGCGGTCGGTCTCGAGCCGCGCCTGCCGGCGCATCGTCTCGACGCTCGTGGCGATGACCGCGGCCGGGGTGTCAGCGTCGAAGGTCTTCTCAGCAGCTGTCTCACGAACAAACGTGAACGTATGCCGGGCGGTGAGGAGCGGCCGGTGGAGGACACGCTCGACGCGCGTCGAGGCGTCCTCGAGCACGCTGGTCGAAACGCTGAAACGCGGGTACGGCTGAATCGACGCGAGCCAGGCCTGGCTCCGCGTCTCGGCCGCGCGTCGCTCCCTTTCGTCGATCGTCAGGCCGATGTACTCGGCGACGTGCACCCACCCCCAGTGCGTGGCCACCAGCACGATCCCGATCACGGCCACGGCGACAGCCAAGGCGCCACCGCCATTGAAGAGAAGCTCCCATCCGCCGAACAGAGTCATCGCCGCGCCACCGATCAAGGTGGTACCGGTTAGCACCGAGCCGGCCGCGACGAGCCGGTCGTGCCGGTGAGTCGGCACAGCAGGCTCGCGACGCTGCTGTGCCGTAGGCAGGTTGAGCAGGTCCTCGTTCAGCAGCCGCCTGTCAGCGGCGACCCCGAGGAACGCCAGCATGCCCTCACCGGCGTCAGCCATCGTCTGAACCCCCGGCGCGGCGCCTTAGGATTGAGCCTCCCTGGACGTTGGCGTCCGCGACGGCTCGTTGCCGCGCAGGCCGTTACCGCCGCTTGCGGCATCCGCGGCGAGATTGCCGGTGAGCATGCCCTCTCGGACCTGCTCCATCAAGGAACCGACTGAGGCCGGCGAGTGGGGTAGCAGGAGCGTCGTCATGTTGCCGTGCTCGCCGACCGATCGAATCGTGTCCATGTACTGGGTTAGTGCGACCAGTCCCATCGCTTCCCTGGCGTCGAAGCCGCTCTCGCCGGCGATCAGAGCGAGCGAGTCCCTGAGTCCATGAGCGATCGCCTTGCGCTCCGCCGCGACGCCCTCGCCGTGAAGACGCATCGACTCCGACTCCGCCTCGGCCTTCTTGATCTGCAGCGTTTTGTTGCCCTCGCCCTGGGCGGTAGCAGCCTCCTGATTGCGGCGCGCGGCGTTGATGTTGTTCATCGCGTCCTTGACCCGCTGATCGGGTTCGATGTTCGTGATCAGCGCCTTGATGATCTCGTAGCCGTAGTCAGCCATCTGCTTCTGGAGGGTGTCCTGGATGTGCTTGGCGATCGTGTCCGCGTCGGCGTAAGCCTCGTCGAGGTCCATCGTCGGGATGTGCGAACGGACCACGTCGAAGGCGTAGGACTTCATCTGCACCTCCGGGTCGTCGAGCTTGTAGAACGCGTCCTTGACCTTCGCCTCGTCCGCGCCAACCATGTACTGGATCGCAAGCTTGACCACGACGAACACGTTGTCCCTGGTCTTCGTCTCGATATCTGCGTTTAGCTGCTCCACCTGCAAGCTCATGCGGCCCGCGACCGACTCGACGAACGGTGACTTGCGTTGAAGTCCGGGCCCGGCGACTCGGACGAACTTGCCGAACCGCTCAACGATCGCGCGCTCCTGCTGTTCGACGGTGAAAAAGAAGAGAGGCATACAAACGTCCTTTCAGATGGGCCGATCAACTCGCAGTCGCCGGTACAAACCGGTGAGAAAGGAGGATCAGCGCGATAGGCGAAGCCGGCATCCCATCAACCGGTCGACGGAGCGCTTCGCATACTCCGAGCTTAGACCCCGGATCGTTCGGATCCACCCGCTGCTGCCGGACGGCCGCGTGGGCCGCGAACCCGGCGCGCTACGCCTGCGCCATCGCCGGCTGATTCTCGGCGGATCCGTCCCGCTCTGCCGGCGGCTCGGTGTCGGTCAGCTCGGACAGCTGCGTGGGGTCCTTGTCGGTCCCTGCGACGAGCTCGTCGGCGGCCTGCTTGTCGCCATGGGGCAGAAAGCCCGACTTCATCCCGAAGTACACGGCCTGCGGATGGTGCGCGACGACCGCGAGCGTCGACTGCTCGGGCTCCACCGCGTAGCCGTCCGACAGGGTCAGGCCGATCGAGGGCGCGTCGAGCAGGCGGAAGACCTTCTCGTGCTCGGACTGCTCGGGGCAGGCGGGGTAGCCCCACGAGTAGCGCCGGCCCTGGGCGGGCTCCAGCACGAGATCGGATCGCGCCCGCGCGTGCAGCCATTCGGCCATCCCCTCGGCCGCCTGCACGCCGAGACCGTGGACGAACAGCTGCTCGGCGAACTCGCCGTCGCGCTCGAGCCGGGCCATCAGCTCGGTCACCTCGTCGCCCGCCGTGACCGCCTGGAGGGCGACCACGTCGCACTCGCCGCTGTCCAGCGGCCGGTAGAAGTCGGCGAGGCAGATGCGGTCATGCCGGGGCTGGCGCGGAAATACCAGGCGTTCGAGCTCGCGCTCGCCGGGGGCGTCCGGATCCCAGACGATCACCTCGTTGCCGTCTGAGTTGCAGGGGAAGTAGCCGAGCAACGCGCGCGGGTGGAGATAGTCCTGCTCCCGCCACATGCGCTCCAGCCGCGGCTGGAAGTCCTCGCGCAGGAGCTGCCGCCAGGCCTCGCCCTTGACTCCGCGCCCGCCCCAGTGCAGCTTGAACAGCACGTGCGTGTCGAGGTGGCGGTAGACCTCATCCATGCGGACCTCGATCTCGCGCACACCCCAGAACGGGGGTTCGGGAATCCGGTTGGTGACGCGAGCAGGGCTTCGCACGGAGTCGTCGGTCACCGGCGGCGCGTCGTCGGGCTCGGCCGCGGGCTGTTCGCGGAGCCTGCGGGCGGCCTCGCGGGTCTTGGCCAGCAGCGCCGCGCGCGCATCGGAGTCGATCAGTTGGTCCATCTTGGCCAGGCCCTCGAAGGCGTCCTTGCAGTAGAACACGCCCGGGTCGTAGATCTCGTCGGACTCGGTGCCGTGGGGGTAGAGGATCCGCAGCCCGAAGTTTCGGTTGATCGCGGCGCCCCCGATCAGCACGGGGATGTCGCGCCCCTGTTCGTGGAGCTCCTGGATGCAGGCGGGCATCTGCTTGGAGGTCGACACGAGCAGTGCCGACAGGCCGATCGCGGTCGCCTCGTGCTCGGCGGCGGCGTCCAGGATCGTCTGGATCGGGACCTGCTTGCCGAGATCGACGACCGTGTAGCCGTTGTTGGTGAGGATCGTGTTGACCAGCGACTTGCCGATGTCGTGGACGTCGCCGAACACGGTCGCGACGACCACGGTCCCCTTCGTGTAGCCCTCGATCTTGTCCAGATAGTGCTCGAGTTGGGCGACGGCTCGCTTCATCACCTCCGCCGACTGCAGCACGAACGGGAGGATCAGCTCGCCGGCGCCGAACTTGTCGCCGACCTCCTTCATCGCCGGCAGGAGCACGCCGTTGAGCGTCGGCACGGCCCCGATCTTCTCGACGCTGCGATCGATCCAGTCCTCGACGCCCTCCTTCTTGCGGCGCAGGATCTGAAAGTGCAGCGCCTCCTCGGGCTCCATGCCCTCCGTGGGATCGGCCCTGTCGGGAGCGTCCTCCGACGTCTGCTTGGACTCGAAGTGCGCGATGAACCGCTCGAGCGCGTCCTCGCGGCGGTTGAACACAAGATCGTCGGCGAGCTCTCGCTCCAGCTCGGGGATCTCGGCGTATGGGGTGATGTGGTTGGGGTTGACCATCGCGAGGTCGAGCCCCGCCTCGACGCAGTGGTGCAGGAACACGCTGTTGAGAACGCTCCGCGCCGGGACGCCCACTCCGAAGGACACGTTCGAGACGCCCAGCGAGGTCTTCACCCCCGGGATCTCCGCCTTGACCTGCCGGATCCCCTCGATCGTCTCCACGGCGCTCGGCCGCCACTCCTCGTCCCCGGTCGTCAGCGTGAACGTCAGGCAGTCGAAGATCAAGGCCTCCGGATCGAGGCCGTGCTCCTCGCAACAGAGCTGCGTGATCCGCTTGGCGACCTCGAGCTTGCGCTCGGCGGTCTTGGCCATTCCGACCTCGTCGATCGTCAGCGCGATCAGCGCCGCGCCGTGGCCGTTGGCGAGCGGCACCACGCGATCGAGCTTGGCCCGGCCCGCCTCGAGATTGACCGAGTTGACGATTGCGCGCCCGGGGATCTGCTGCAGGGCGGTCTCGATCACGTCGGGCTCGGTCGAGTCGACCTGGATCGGCGCCGGCTGAGTCAGCGAGATCCGCTTGACCACCTGGCGCATCTGCTCGGCCTCGTCCTGGCGCTCGGTCAGCGCGACGCACACGTCGAGCACGTGGGCACCGCCGACGACCTGGTCCTCGGCGACGGTGAGGATGCCGTCGTAGTCGTCGGCGAGCAGCAGCTCCTTGGCCTTGCGGGAGCCCTGCGAGTTGACCCGCTCACCGACCAGCGTCGGCCGCGGGTCCTGCACCAGCGGCGTCGCGGCAATCATGCTCGAGACCAGCGGGAGGCGGCGCTGCGGCCGCTCGCCCGGGGTGCGTCCGCGCACCCGAGCGACGATCGCCTCGATGTGGGCCGGGGTGGTCCCGCAGCAGCCGCCCACGATCGAGACGCCGTAGCGGTCGACGAACTCGCCGAGGACTTCCGCCAGCGGCGCCGGCTCCTCGGGGAAGATCGTCTCGCCGTTGGGACCCTGCAGCGGCAGGCCGGCGTTGGGGATGCAGTGGACCGGGACCGGCGAGGTCTCGGCGAGGAAGCGAATCGCGTCGCGCATGTCCTCGGGTCCGGTCGAGCAGTTGAGCCCGATCCCGTCGACGTCGAGGGCCTCGAGCGTCGCCAGCACCGCGCTGATGTCGGTGCCGAGCAGCATCTTGCCGCCCTGCGGGAGCAGCGACACGCTGCACTGGATCGGAACCGCGCGGCCGTGCTGCTTGAACGCGGCGCGAACCCCGAAGATCGCCGCCTTGACCTCGAGGATGTCCTGGGCGGTCTCGATGATGATCAGGTCGACGCCGCCGGCGAGGAGCCCGCGGGCCTGCTCCTCGAACACGTCGGCCAGCTCGGGGAAGCGGACATTCCCCAGGGTGGGGTCGTCGCTGGCGGGAAGAAACCCGGTCGGGCCGATCGAGCCGGCGACGAACCGGTGCTCGCCGGCGGCCTTGCGAGCGATCCGAGCCGCCTGCAGGTTGATCTCCTCGGTGTGGTCATCAAGCCCCCACTCCGAGAGCTTGAGCCGGGAGGCCTGGAAGGTATCGGTCTCCAGCACATCGGCGCCGGCCTCGAGCATCGACGCGTGGACCCCCTCGATCACGTCGGGGCGGTTGAGCACGAGCGCCTCGTGGCAGCGGCCGGGCAGCCGGTAGTCGCTCTCGAGGCTCAGATCGAACTGCTCGAGCGTCGCGCCCATGCCGCCGTCGTAGACGATCACGCGCTCGCGGGTGGCCGACAGGAAATCGCGCATCGCGACGCATCCTAGCGAACCTTGACACAGCTGTGGCAAGGTTGGCTCAGGACGGGTCGGCGCACCAACGCGGGCATTGCCCGGCGTCACCAACGAGCACTAAGCTCGCCGGGTGAGCAGCGCTCGCGGCTTCGCCTCCGACAACTCCGCAACGATCCATCCGGCGGTGCTCGATGCGATCGCGCGCGCCAACGTGGGGCACACGTTCGGCTACGGCCACGACGACTTCACCAGACGCGTCGAGGCAAAGCTCGCGCAGCACTTCGACGGCGACGCCCGCGTCTTCTTCGTGTTCAACGGCACAGCGGCAAACGTGCTCTCGCTGCGCGCCGCCTGCCGGCCCTGGGAGGCGGCGATCTGCGCCGACACCGCGCACATCAACGTCGACGAGTGCGGCGCGCCCGAGGCGATCGCGGGCGTGAAGCTGCTGAGCGTCGAGACCGAGCACGGCAAGCTCACGCCGGGACTGGCGGAGACGATGCTCGCGCGTGTCGGCGATGAGCACGCGGCGCAACCGCGCTTGATCACGATCTCGCAATGCACGGAGCTCGGCACCGTCTATACGCGCTCTGAGATCCAGGCAATGGCGCAGTTCGCACACGCCCACGACGTGCTGCTGCACGTCGACGGCGCCCGCCTGAGCAACGCGGCCGCCGCGCTGGACCTGCCGTTGCGGGCGATCACGTCCGAAGTCGGCGTCGACCTGCTGTCGTTCGGCGGCACCAAGAACGGATTGCTCGGCGCCGAGGCCGTCGTGTTCCTCAACGGAGAGCTCGCCGATGGGTTCGAGTACCTGCGCAAGCAGACGCTGCAGCTCGCCTCCAAGATGCGCTTCCTCGCCGCCCAGTTCGACGCGCTGCTCACCGACGAGCTGTGGCTGCGCTGCGCCGCCCAGGCCAACCAGATGGCCGCCGCACTCGCCGACGCGGTGCGGGACCTGCCGGGGCTGGCGATCACGCGGCCGGTGCAGACCAACGCGGTGTTCGCGACGATCCCCAGGGACACCGCCCAGGCGCTGCGGCGGGACTTCCCGTTCTACGTGTGGGACGAGCGGACCGGCGAGGTGCGCTGGATGTGCTCCTGGGACACCACCGAGGAGGACGTCGACTCGTTCGCGTCGGCGCTCGGCGCCGCCCTGAGGTAGTGCGGTCAAAGACTTCCACGAGGCCCCAGTCCCGGAGTAGATTCTGAGCATCGCGGTCTTCGACTGAGGGAGCTTGCATGTACGCGAAAAACGGCGACAAGTACTTCGTCATGGACTCCCACATTCACATGTGGGATGCCAGTCCTGAGAACTGGGTCAAGGGGCAGGAGCAGTACGCGAAGGGCTGGATCGAGTGCTTTCACGCGTACATGGGGCTGGCGCCGGCGGAGACGCATTGGCCGCTTGAGAAATTCATGAAGTACTCCGAGGAGGACTTCGTCAAGGACGTGTTCGAGGATGGCGGCGTCGATGTCGGGGTGTTCCAGTCGACGTACCTGAAGGAGTGGTACACGGACGGGTTCAACACGGCCCAGCGCAACGCCGAGATGGCCGCGAAGCACCCGGGGAAGCTGATCGTCAATGGGCGCTGGGATCCGCGCGAGGGCGAGGCGGGCCTGGCGCAGCTCGAGGAGGACGCCAAGCGCTACAAGCTGCAGGGCGCCAAGCTCTACACCGCGGAGTGGTATCGGGGCTCGCGGGGGTGGCGGCTCGACGACGAGATCTGCAAGCCGTTCTATGAGAAGTGCAAGGAGCTGGGGATCCGCAACTTGCACGTGCACAAGGGGCCGACGATCTGGCCGCTCGACAAGGACGCGTTTGATCCGCGGGATGTGGACGAGGCCGCGACCGACAACCCGGAGCTGAACTTCATCATCGAGCACGTGGGGTTGCCGCGGATCGAGGACTTCTGTTTCATGGCCACGCAGGAGCCCAACGTGTACGCGGGCCTGTCGGTCGTGCTCGGCGGGTTGATGCACGCGCGGCCGCGGTTCTTCGCCAAGGTGATGGGCGAGCTGTTGTTCTGGGTCGGCGAGGACAAGATGCTGTTCGGCTCCGACTACGGGATCTGGGAGCCGAAGTGGCAGATCGAGGGGTTCCTGGCGTGGGATTACCCCGACGAGGCGTACTCGGACTACCCCCGGGTGACCGACGCGACCCGTCGCAAGATCCTCGGTTTGAACGCCGCGAAGCTGTACGGGATCGAGGTTCCCAAGGATCTGCAGCTTCCGGCGCAGGCCGGTGAGCCGGCGGCGAAGGAGGACGCCCAGCTGGTCGAGTCGGCATGACCACGCGCGACCGGGTCTGGGACGCGCTGGGCTCGGTGTATGACCCGGAGTTGGACGAGCCGATCACCGAGCTTCGGTTCGTCAGCGCCTGCGAGGTCACCGGCGATGGCGACGTCGAGCTCACCCTGCGGCTGCCGACGCCGCAGTGCGCGCCGAACTTCGCGTTCCTGATGGCGGCCGACGCGAGACGGGCGGTGGCCGCGCTGCCCGGTGTGCGTGGCGTCAGCGTGCGGCTCGAGGATCACTACACCGGCGAGGAGATCAACGCGGCGCTCGCGCGCGGCGAGGGGTTCGCGGGCGCGTTTCCGGGGGAGACCGCGGATGATGATCTCGACGCGCTGCGGGAGCTGTTCCTGCGCAAGGCGCTGGTCGCGCGCCAGGGCCGGGTGTGCGAGGCGCTGCTCGCGTCCGGCCTGTCGCACGAGCGGGTCGCGGCGATGAGCGTAGGCGAGCTGCCGGATGGTCCGGAGGCCCGCCGGTGCATCGAGCTGCGGGCGCGGCTGCAGATCGAGTGCGGCCCCGGCGCGCCCGCGTTCGTGTCGGCCGACGGCGAGCCGGTGGCTCCCGAGCAGCTCGAGAGGTGGTTGCGGGTGGCGCGGCTGGTGAGCACCAGCCTGGAGGCCAACGGGGGGATTTGCCGGTCGCTTTTGCAGTTCCGCCACGGGCTGGCGGAGGAACTCGAGGAGGAGATCGCGAGATGAAGGCCGCGCGTTTGCATGCCTATCAGGAGCCGTTGCGGCTCGACAGTGTCGATGAGCCGCGGGTGGAGGGGCCGTTGGACGTGATCGTGCGGATCGGCGCGGCGGGCTTGTGCCGGACCGATCTGCACATCCAGGAGGGGCAGTGGGCGGAGAAGTCCGGGGTCGCGCTGCCCTACACGCCGGGGCACGAGAACGCGGGCTGGGTCCACGAGATCGGCACCGGGGTGAGCAACGTGGCGGTGGGGGACACGGTGATCGTGCATCCGTTCATCTCTTGCGGCCTCTGCGGGCCGTGCCGGCGGGGCGACGACATGCACTGTCTGAACGGGTCGTTTCCGGGGATCAACCGCGACGGCGGTTTTGCCGACCTGCTCAAGACCTCCGCCCGTTCGGTGGTCAAGCTCGATCCCGGGCTGCAGCCCAAGGACATCGCTGCGCTGGCGGACGCCGGCCTGACGGCGATCCATGCGGTCAAGAAGGCGATCGGAGTGCTGGGGGCCGGGACGAGCGTGGTCGTGATCGGCGCCGGCGGCCTGGGGCACATCGGGATCCAGTGCCTGAAGGCCTACACGTCCGCGCGGGTGATCGTGATCGACCCCTCCGACAAGGCGCTGGCGCTCGCCCGGGAGGTCGGGGCCGATCACACCGCGACCGTCGACGGCACCCAGGTCGACACCGTCAAGGAGCTCACCGACGGGCTCGGGGCGGAGGCGATCATCGACTTCGTCGGGGAAAAGGGCGCGATCGAGGACGGGATCGAGATGGTCAGAGACGGCGGCTTCTACTACGTGATCGGCTACGGCGAGAACATCAACATCCCCACGATCGACGTGATCTCCCGCGAGATCAGCTTCATCGGAAACCTCGTCGGCACCTACACCGACCTCGCGGAACTGATGACCCTAACCGCCCAGGGCAAGGTCACCCTGCACACCACCACCTACCCGCTGGACAACATCAACGACGCCATGGCCGACCTCGACCAAGGACGCCTGCAAGGACGCGGCATCCTCGTACCCGAGGCCGCCTAGCGCGAACTTCGGCTTGGCTCCTCCGACGCCACTTGGGGAGGGGAGGACTCATGACGGCAGCACCAGCGCCGACGGATGCTCGGCGCCGTGCAGCACCTCGATCTCCACCGGCACCAGCTCGGTGGCCCGGTTGGGGTCCTCGCCGGTGCCGGGATTGCGGGCGTAGCGAGGATGCGCTCCCGATGAAACCTGCAAGCGGACCCGGTGCCCCGCCGCGAAGCGATGTGCGCAGGGCCAAAGGTCGAGCTCCACCCGCCAGATGCCGTCGGCGAGCGGTTCAAAGCGGCCCGGCGCGACCCGCGCCAGCGCATCGCAGACATTCCAGGAGGCGCCCTGCGGATCGACGTCGCAGACACGCGCGAACAGGTCGAAGTGCGGCGCGCCGGCGCGAATCCACAATTGCACGCACACCGGTCCGATCGCCTCGAGCGTCGCCGGCAGCGGCGCCGTGGTGTAGGTGAGCACGTCGGCGCGGGCCTCGAGCCCGCGATTGTCGACCACGGGCTCACGCGAGAGCAGCACGGGACCGCCCAGCGACGGCGTCGGGTCGGCCGGGTCGTATCGGTAGCGGTCGGCGGTCGATGGCGTCTGGGCGGGCTGCTCGCGCGCGAGGCGGCCCTCGTCGTCGAGCCACAGCCGCAGCTCGCCGGTGCCGGGCGGCGGCCAGCCCGACAGCTCGCGCCAGCCGCCGCCGCTGCGCTCGCCGGTCACGAACACGCGCACGCCGGCCGGTCTCCCGAGCCGGTCGTCGTCGAGCAGCCTGGAGCGCAGCCAGGCGACCCCCTCCCGGATCCCGGCGGCCGTCAGGCCCGGCGCCGTGTGCGTCCACGGTCCGATCACGAGCTGCGGCTCGCGTCCCGCGGCATGCAGGGCGCTGAAGTCCTCGAGCATCCACGGCAGGAAGATGTCGTACCAGCCGCCGATCAGCTGCACGGGGGCCGTGACCTTCGCCACGCCGCCCGCGTAGTCGCGCGCGACCCAGTAGGCATCGTCGCGAAGCGGGTGGGCCATCGCCTCGCGAAACCAGGTCACCTCCGCGCCGGTGGCCCGCTCGTCGAGCTCGCCAAGCGGGAGCTCGCTGAACAAGGCGGGCAGGCGGCGCAGGGCGCGAGCGATCGCGACCGGGGCGAGCCTTCGTTCCTGCGCGGCGACGATCACCAGCCACGAGGCGGCCGTCTCCAGCGAGAGGCTGCCGCCGGCGTAGGTCTGGCCGTGGAACTGCGAGGCGCTGACCTGGATCGAGAGCGCCGCGAGGTCATCGCCCGCGTCGGGCGCAACCGCCCACTGGACCAATCCCATGTAGCTCGGGCCAAGCGTCCCGATCCGTCCCGCATGCCATGGCTGTTGGCGGATCCAGCTCAACGTCGCCAGGCCGTCCGCGCGCTCGTCGAAGGGGCTGAACCGGCCACCCGAGCCGAACGTGCCGCGCACGCTCTGGATCACGACCTGCAACCCTCGCTCGGCGAGCAGTCGCCCGAACAGCAACCCCACCACCTGCCGGCGCCCGTAGGGCGAGCGCACGAGCACGGTCGGCTGCGCGCCGCCGTCGTTCTCACGCGCCACCCAGCGATCCGCCAGCAGCACCGCACCGTCGTCCATGACGACGCGCAGGTCCTCGTCGCACACGAGATCGTGAGTGTGCGCGCGGAGGAGCCGCATGCGGCGGGCCAGTGTCTCGCTGGCGAGCGTCATTGCTGGTCCTCGATCCAAGCATCGATTCGCTGCCACCATTCGTTGAGCCAGGTGACCTGCTCGTCGGGATCGGCCGGTATCTCCGACCGGGGGGCCAGCCACATATGCGTGCGAAGCGTCCTGCCGGTCGGCATGTCGCGCCAGAGCTCTCGAGGAGTGGCGGCGAGGCCGAGTCCGGTGTGGCCGGCGAAGATCACGTCGGCAGCGGGGTTGCCGCGCAGAGCTGCGAGCACGCCCGCGGGGGAGGGTGGCATGACGTTTGACATGCGCTGTGCGTCTGCGGCGGCCTGGCGGCTGCCCTTGGCTCGCAGGCTGGCCAGCGCTGAGCGACGACGCTCCGGCGTGAAGTTGGCGCCTTCTGGAAACAGCAACAGCGCCCCCCGGGCCTCCAGTCCTGAAGCGACATCGGCGATGTGAGCCTGGGCGTCCTCTCGGTCGCCGCCCTGCAGCAGCGCCTGTGGCAGACGGTGGGCGAGGAGATCGATTGATGGATCCACCGCCCAACTCCCCTTGAGCACGACGCTGGCGCGTCGGTGAAAGCGCGTCAGCAGTTGATCGACGAGCAGGATCGAGTCGCCGGGACCAGCGTGGCGGCTGAAGACGATCACGGGATCGCCGGCCTCGAGCGCGCTGGTCGCATCGGGCGAGGACTCGGGCGCCACGTCGATCGACAGCACCGAAATCGTGACCGTTGCCATCCGCCGGGCGAACCATCGCAACAGGCGCCAGTGCAACGCCTGGAAGCGTCGCTGGTGCATGAGCCTTCCGCCGGCGCTGAGCAGCCAGAGCAACCCGCAGGCGATCAGGACGGCGAGTTCGGCGAGCAGATAGGCGACGAGCAGGCGGGCGAAGATCAGCACCTGCGGTCGTCCGGTCAGCCTGCCGGCGATCCAGGCCAAGCCGAGCAGCAGCGGCGACAGCGCCAGGGCGAGCACGGCCACAGCCAGCCAGGCGGAGACCGTCAGCGGCCGTCTGACCCACGCGGGAGGCATCACGCGGCCCGATCGCCGAGATATCGCATCGAGGCCTCATAGGCGGCGTCGATCTGCCGCTGCACGGTGCGGGCCAGCCGCCTGACTCGAAACTGCGCCGTAACGTCGCCGTACGCCGGCGCCGACGAGCCCCCCGTCGGCAGCACGTGCAGATCCACCCCGGGCGGAATCGAGGAGAGGTCGTCGGCGAACCGGTGGCGGCGGGCGACCTCGAACGCGACCAGTCCGACCTCCCACGGCCGGCGCGGTGGCCGGAGAGGCCGTTCGAGCCGACCCACCTGGAGCACGTAGATGCGCTTGGCGCCCAAGGCGACGGCGCGGCTGACCGGCACCGAGTTGACGATCCCTCCGTCGATGAAGTGCTGATCGCCGATCGCGACCGGCGGAAGGATGCCGGGCACGGCGCAGGACGCGAGCAGGACGTCGGCCAGCGGACCGGCGTCAAACCAGTGTTCAGCGGCTCGCTCGATCGATGCGGCGACGCACTGAAAGGGCAGGGCGAGCTGCTCGACGCGCTCGACCGGGAGGGCCTGCGCGAGCATTGCACGCACCTTGTCGAGCGATTCGAGATGGGTGCCGCTGCGAGCGAGCGTGGTGAGCCTGCGCAGCGTAGTCCCCGCGTCGCGCTCGGCGACGTTCGCTTCGCGCCACAACCGGGTGAGCCGCTCCACGCCGCGCGCGGTCGGGTCCGCCGCGAAGAACGCGCCGTTGACCGCGCCGATCGACGTGCCCACCACGACATCGGGCACGATCGCGTGCTCGGCGAGCGCGCGCAGCATGCCCACCTCGTGGGCGCCGAGCAGCCCCCCGCCGCCCAGCACGAAGGCGACCGCGGATGGCTGCCGGTCGGAGTCCATGCCGATCATTGTTCCCGCGCGCGACCCTGCAAGCACCCAGGGTCGGGCCAGCGGTCACCGAGGGGGGTAGTGGAAGGCCTGGGTCTGGGTGACCTTCCCCGCAAGCCTGCCGTCGTGGCGGACCAGCTCGGTCTCGAGCACTGCCAACGTGCGGCCCCTGTGCAGCGGTCTAGTCCGCGCGGTGACCGCGCCCTCGCGAACGGCGCGCAGGAAGTTGGTCTTGGATTCGATCGTCGCGGTTCCGGTCGCGCCTGGGGGCAGGTTCAAGAACGCGCACACACCACCGGAGTTGTCAGCGAGCGCCATCAACGCCCCTCCGTGCATCAGGCCGCCCATCGTGCACAGCTCCGGTTTGGACTCCAGGCGGGCCACGACCAGATCAGGGCAGGCCTCGATCAACTCGATCCCGAGCGCCTGCGCGAACGGGACCAGACCCCCCAGCGCGTTGAGATCGATTTCCGACACGGCAGCCGAAAGGAGGCTACCGGCGTCAGGTGATCGGCAAGGCGGTCCCCACACCGGCGATCCCGATCGAGACCAGCGCGGCGCTGTAGGGCCGGAGCGTCAGCGTGTATCCATAGCCCGTCGGCGCGATCATGCGGGTGTCGCGACGTCCCTTCCACCTGCCGTCGTGGCCCAGCCACTGGCCGTCCAGCGTGACGCCCGCGGTGGCCGATGCCGACGATGCGAGCAGCCGCTGGACGCTCGCCGAGCCGGCGCCGGGAACCCGCAGCCGGACCGTCACCGGCCGGCTGCCCTTGTCGATCACGAGCACGTGCAGGCGCCCGCCGGCGACCCGCACCGCCCACACCTTCAAATGCGGTGACCGCGCGGCGCTCAGCCGCACCGGCACGAGCCGGGCATCGGCGCCCAGCGCCCGCCGGAACATGATCAGGCCGTAGAGCAGCGGGCGGGCGACGAGCCCGCGGCGGCTGAACGCGAACGCGGCGTTGATCGCATCGGTTCGCACGTGGATGTTGACGCCGTCGACTCCGCTGCGCATCAGCTCAAACAGCGCATCGGGGGCCCAGAGGGCGGTCGCGAACGCATTGCTGACCCCGGGCAGGCCGCCGCATGTGACGGAGTTGAGCTCGGTGAGCCGGAATGGGAGCCCGGCGCGACGGGCCACCGCAACGGCCGGCTGCAGGGATCCCGCGACGCCTGCCGAGGCGTGTTCGCTCAGCACCCCCGCAATCGTGGGGTAGCTCGTCGAGGCGGGGCCCAGGCACGCGGAGTAGGGATATCGGTGGCCGCTCACGATCTCCAGAGCTCCGCGGGCGCCCGCGACCAGCGCCGAGATCCACGACAGGTGGCGCGAGGGATTCGCCGCGGACGGACCGAGCAGCGGCACGCCCGGCGCGATCTGCTTGAGCAGCCGGGCGTAGGTGAGGAAGGCCCGGATGTAGTCCTGCGCGGTGAGGTCGGGGGGAAGGATGTCCGGATCTGAGTCTCCCGCGCGGGACATTCTCGTCATCCAGAACCAGCGGCTGTAGATGTCGGGCTCGTTTCCGATCTCGAACCCCGCGATGCTCCGGCGCGGCAACTCGATCTCGGCCGCGCGCGCCCAAAGAGCCGCAGCCGCCGGCGAGTCGGTGACGAGGTTCAGATCGAGGATCAGGCGCACGCTCACGCGATGGACGAGCGCGCGGGCCGCTCGCAGCCATGCCGGCGTCAGCTGGAACACCCAATGCGGCATCCGCCGCACCGTCGGCTCCCAGAACGTGTGATCGGCAGAATTGCCGCCGACGCGCAGCATCAAGGGTGCGTTGCCCGGCACGTGCAGCAGCGACAGCACTCGTCCGAACACCGCCATGTGGCCTTCGTAGCCGGGCAGCGACCAGTACTCGGTCGACAATCCCAAAAAGGAAGGGGGGACGACCCTGGCGGTCGCGAACGGGGTGATCGTCGCCACCGCGGCGTCGGGCTTGACCGGCCGTGCCGCCGGCCGGGGCGCGCTCCGGCGGGTGACGATTGGCCTGCCCGTTTCCACGCGCTTTGAACGGGCGGCCGCCTTCGGAACCCCTTCGTGGTCGGGCAGTTCGAACAGCACCTCGCTCGCCGCCAGCAGCGCGGTCAAGCCCACGACGACGCCGAGCCAGACCATCGCGCCACGGGGGCCTCGTCGCCGGGTGGGGCGAGGAGGCGGATCGTCGCCGGCCTGGTCGCTGGAGTGAGCCCGATCGGCACGCATCGCTTTGGCCCCGGATCGACCAGAACTCGTCGAGTCCCCAACCGAACCCGGATCAGCTTCACGATAAGGGCAGCGTGGCGTCGCGCGGCGGCGACCCGGAGCAGGCTAAGGAGGCTTTAACTCCCCCCTCACCAGGTCCTAACCACGTCGCCGCTTGGCCTCGATCTCAGCGCCTGTCGATCCCGCCCTGCGGCTTCGATCTCAGCGCCTGCCGATCCCGCCCTGCGGCTTCGATCTCAGCGCCTGTCGATCCCGCCTCGCGGCTTCGATCTCAGCGCCTGCCGATCCCGCCTCGCGGCTTCGATCTCAGCGCCTGCCGATCCCGCCGCGGGTCTGGTTCACAGCGCCCAGAACTGGCCCACGTGCCCGGCGGCCCGGGGCGTCACGAGCTGCTCGGGTGCGATCGACTCGGCCTCTCCCTCGCCGTCGAGCGCGGCGACCGTCGCCGCGACGCTCTCGCCAAGCGCCGTCGGGTCGTAGCCGCCCTCGAGCACCGCCCCCACCGGCGCTGCGAGCTCTCCGGCCGCATCCCGAACCTGGCAGGCCATCTCCGCGAACGACTCGGACTCGAGCAGGCACCCGCCGACCGGATCTTCGCGGTGAGCGTCAAAGCCGGCCGAGACCAGCACCAGCCCCGGGTCGAACTCGAGCGCGACCGGGATGATCACGTGCTCGAGCACGGACAGCCAGATCTCCTCGCTGGAGCTTCGCGGCACCGGGATGTTGATCGTGTAGCCGCGGCCCTCGCCCGAGCCTGAATCGCTGAGCTTGCCGGTCGGCGGAAACAGACCGGCCTCATGGATGCTGGCGAACAGGACGTCGCGCCGCCGCCGGAAGATCTCTGCGGTGCCGTTGCCGTGGTGCACGTCCCAATCGAGGATCCAGACCCGCTCCACGTCCAGCTCCGCGATCGCCAGCTCGGCCGCGATCGCGACGTTGTTGAAAAGGCAAAAGCCCATCGCCTGGTCTCGGCCGGCGTGGTGGCCGGGGGGACGCAGGCCGCAGAAGCCCGCG
Source organism: uncultured Solirubrobacterales bacterium (assembly GCA_963723675.1). Taxonomy (GTDB): domain Bacteria; phylum Actinomycetota; class Thermoleophilia; order Solirubrobacterales; family Solirubrobacteraceae; genus Palsa-465. Next base: position 388,071 of record CAVRRW010000012.1, read on the forward strand.
CTCGCCTCGCCGCCAACCAGGGCCCGGACCATCTCGCAGGCGCCGCCGGCGGCGTGGAGAGCGGCTTCGTAGGAGCCCTCGCTCACGAGCGTGTCGGAGTCGATCTGCGCCGCCCCCGCCGACAGCTCACGGATCAGCCGGATGTGCTCCGGCGTGTGCACGAGCCCGAGCTCTGATTCCGCCGCCGCAGGCGCCTGCCGGCGCTCGATCCCGGGCCGCCCGCTCGAGGCGATCGCCGCTTCGATCGCCTCGATCCGCCCGGGAGCCTCCGGGTGGTCCGGGCTCAGAGCGCCGGGATCGTGCGCGAGCGAGGAGGGGTGCTGGAAGTAGAGCACCGTCAACCTACTCGTCGCGCACCCTGCGCCCGCGGAGCCGGCGGGGGAGCACTGTGATCTCGCCGCGGGCCACCGCTCGCAGCAGTCGCCGCAGCCGGTCGACGCCGGTTGCCGGGAGGTCCACGACCAGCTCGACGGTGCCCGCGCCGGTGGTCGCCGATCGGACCTGCCCGAGCTCGCGCAGCAGCTTGAGCATCGCCTCATTGTCCGCGAGCGCGAGCGCGGTGAAGCTCACGACCTGTTCCTCGCGCGCCCGCTCCGCGAGTGCCGCCATGAGGCGGCTGCCAACTCCCCGCCGGTGCCAGTCGTCGGTGACCGCAATCGCAAACTCCGCGGCGCTGCGATCGTCCTCGGATCGCACGAACCGGGCGACGCCGACACCCTCGCCGCTGACGGGATCGACCGCGACGAGCGCTTCGTGGTCGTGATGATCGACCTCGGTGAAGTACCGGAGCTCGGCGTCGGTGAGCGGTCCACGCGGCGACAGGAAGCGGCGGTACCGTGACCGCTCGCTGAGTCGCGCAAACCCGCGTTGCAGCTCGTCCTTGTCATCGGGTTCGATCGGCCTGATCTCCACGTCCCAGGCCGAGTGCTGGCGCTCGGGGGTCACACGCGGGCAGGCTACGCCTGATTTCAGCGGACCCGCATGGTCCACGCCTGCTGTCGTTTATTCCTTGACAGTTATATGCCTGATAGGCTATAAAGACCTGGATGTCCGCGTTCGATGTGATCGCCGAGTCAAACCGGCGCCGGATCCTGGACCTGTTGCGCGAGCATGAGCGGCCGGTGGGGGAGCTCGTCGACGAGCTCGGAGTCAGCCAACCGGCAGTTTCCAAGCACCTCCGAATCCTCCGCGAGGCCGGGCTCGTGCACGTACGCGGTGACGCCCAACGGCGCCTCTACAGCGTGCGCGGCGAGCCGCTGCGGGTGATCGACGACTGGCTGGCGCCGTACCGCGCGATGTGGGCCGCGCGGCTGGACGACCTCGAACGTCACCTCGACGCGCTTACCGACAGCTGACCACCGCAAAGGAGCAAGCGATGTACGGAACCCTCGAGACCCTGCAAGACGGACGCTGGCAGCTGCGCTTCAAGCGAGCGCTCGCCCACCCCCAAGAGAGGGTGTGGAAGGCGATCACCGAGCCCGAGCACCTGGCGCGCTGGTTTCCAACGACGATCGAGGGTGAGCGCACGGCGGGCGCGCCGTTGCGGTTCTCGTTCCCCGGCGGACAGGCGCCGCCGTTCGAGGGCGAGATGATCGCCTACGAGCCGCCGTCGCTGATGGAGCTTCGCTGGGGTCCCGACGTCCTGCGCCTCGAACTGCGTCCGACCGACGACGGCACCGAGCTGACGCTGCTCGACACGCTCGAAGAGCGCGGCAAGGCCGCACGGGACGGGGCCGGTTGGCACACGTGCCTTGATGCGCTCGAGCGCGATCTGCGCGGCGAGTCCGACGCGCGCGGGGAGATGGACAAGTGGAAGACCGCGCATTCGCACTATGTCGAGGAGTTCGGCCCCGAGGCGGCGACGGTCGGGCCGCCGGAGGGATTTGAGTGACGGCCTAAAACGGTGACGCGGCGGCGCGCGGGCCTAGGCTCGGCCCCGCGCGTCGGCTGCGCCACTGCTCGACGGTGATCGCCCAACGCTCGTGATCGCGCCAGCGGCCGCCGATCTTCAGGTACCGGGGCGAATAGCCCTCGCGCGCGAACCCGCACCGGCGTGCGAGCGCGATCGACGCCGCGTTGCCGGGCTGGATGTTTGCTTCGATACGGTGCAGGCGCAACTCGGAGAAGGCCCGGCGGAGCACCAACTGCATGCCCTCGGTCATGTAACCGCGTCCGGCGTGCGCAGCGACCGCGCCGTAACCGAGGAAGGCACTCTGCAGCGGTCCGCGAATGATCCAGCTGAGCACGTAGTAGCCGAGCAGCGCGCCGTCGTCGACTCCGACCAGGAGCAATGGGTCGTAGAAATCGCTTTGCACTCGCCGCAGGAAGGCGTCGAATGCCGCCGCCGTCGTGGGCGGACTCAGCCAGGGCCGATGCAGCGCCCGGCTTGCCTGCATGGCCGCGATGAACTCGTCGCGGTCGGCGCGCGTCGGGGCGCGCAGCCGGGCGCGCGGTGAGTTGCTGTCAGACATGAATCTCGGCCGCGTGGGCCCGACCTCAGCGGCTCAGCGCGACCGGCTTTCCATTGTCCGCCGCCTCGTATAGCGCCTCGATCGTTCGCGCCTGGCCGAGGGCGTCCGCCCGGCCGAGCAGCAGCGGCCCCTCGTCGCGGATCGCCGCGGACATGTTCTCCGCCTCGAGCCGGTATGAGTCGACCGGCTCGAGTTCGATCCGCTCGATCTCGCCGTCGCGCCGCACCTCGATCACCGGGTTGCGGCAGTGCCAGGGATCGTCGAGGAACAGCGCTCCTTCGTCGCCGACGACCTCGAGCTCGTCGCGGTCGGCGAGCGCGAGGCCGGCGTCGAAGTGGGCGAGCACGTCGTTGGCCAAGCGCATCGTCGCGACGAACGCCACGTCGACCCCCTCACCCCCGAAGGTCTGCTCGGCGATGACGCGTTCTGGCTCACCGGCGATCAGGCGCGTACCGCTGACGCAGTAGCAGCCGACGTCCATCAGCGCACCGCCCTCGAGGTCGGCGCTCAGGCGGACGTTGGCCGGGTTGTCGACCGCGAAGCTGAACGCGGAGCGGACCATCCGCAGGCGACCGACCGCGCCGGCTGCAACCAGTTCGGTGAGACGCCGCGTCTGCGGGTTGTGGCGATACATGAACGCCTCCATCAGCAGGCGCCCCTGCCGCTCGGCGACATCGAAGGCGCGCGCGACATCGGCCGCCCGCCGCCCGAGCGGCTTCTCGCACAGGACGTGCTTGCCCGCCTCGAGCGCCCGGACGGTCCAGTCGACGTGCAGCGAGTTCGGCAGCGAGATGTAGACGACGTCGACGTCGGGGTCGGCGAGCAGGGCCTCGTAGCCGCCATGGGCCCGCCCGATGCCCTGCTCGCGCGCGTAGCGCTGGGCCTGCTCGCGCTCGCGACTTGCGACGGCGATGACGTCCACGTCGGCGGCCTGACGGGCCCCGGCCAGGAACAGGCCATTGATGCGCGCGGTCGACATGATTCCCCACCGGACTGGCATTCAAGGGACACTAGAGAACAGTGACTGATCACGCCATTGCGTTCGGGCCCGGTCGGGTCAACCTGATCGGCGAGCACACGGACTACAACCAGGGCCTCGCGCTCCCGTTCGCGATCAGCGAGGGGGTCACGGTGGAGGCGACCGCGCTGGACGCGCCTCGGATCGAGGCGGTCGCCCTCGACCTGCAGGAGCGGGACAGCTTCGACCTGGGAGACCCCACGCGGACGCGCGGATGGTCGGCGTTCGTCCGCGGAGCGGTGGCCGAGCTGCAGCGCGCCGGACTGCCCGTGCGCGGCGCGCGCCTTCAGATCAGCGGCGGGGTCCCGCGCGGCGCCGGCCTCTCATCCTCGGCGGCGTTAGAGGTTGCGCTGACGCTCGCGCTGCTCGCCGTCGCCGGTGCCCAGGAGCCCGATCGCATCGAACTCGCCAAGCTCTGCTCTCGGATCGAGAACGAGTGGGTCGGCGCGCAGACCGGGCTGCTCGACCAGCTCGCGTCGTTGCTCGGCGAGCGCGACCGCGCCCTGCGGATCGACTTCCGGTCGCTGTCGGCCGAACCGGTGGCACTCCACCTCGGCGACTGCACGCTGGTCACGCTCGATTCCGGCGAGCGCCACGCCCACGCCGGCTCGGGCTACAACGAACGCCGCGAGGAGTGTGCGCGCGCGTCAGAGCTGCTGGGCATCTCGAGTCTGCGCGAGGCCACGCTCGAGAGCGCCGCCGGCCTGCCCGAGCCGTTGTCGCGAAGGGCCGCCCACGTGATCACCGAGAACCAGCGGGTCGACGACGCGGTCGGGGCTCTCGAGCGCCACGACGTCTCGGAGCTGGGCCGGCTGCTCGACGCCTCGCACGCGAGCCTGCGCGATTGCTACGAGGTGTCCACGCCCGCGGTCGAGGCGACGGTCGCGAAGCTGCACGACGCCGGCGCGCTCGGGGCCAGGATCGTCGGCGGCGGCTTCGGCGGTCACGTGCTGGGGCTGCTGGCCGCTGATGGGCACGCTCCCGAGGGAGCGCTCGAGGTGCGGCCGGGCCCCGGAGCCCGGTTGATCGACACAGCCCCGGCTGATGGATAGCGTGGAGCTGACCTCCGATGGATTGACCGCTGCCGAGGTGGTCGCGGTCGCACGCGGGGACGCGCGGGTCACGATCACCGCGCAGGCAACAGCGGCGATGGAGCGCAGCGCAGCGGTGGTGGAGGCGCTCGCAAGCTCCGACGAGCCCGCGTACGGGATCACCACCGGGTTCGGCTCGCTGGCGCTGGTGCGGATTCCCGCCGCGGGGCGCCGGCAGCTCCAGCGCGCCCTGGTGCGCTCTCACGCGGCGGGGATGGGCCCCCCGGTCGAGCGCGAGGTCGTGCGCGCGATGATGCTGCTGCGGGCGCGTACGCTCGCGATGGGCTGCTCCGGAACGCGCCCGGTGGTGGCCGAGGCGATCGCGGCGCTGCTCAACGCGCAGCTGACACCCGTCGTCCCCGAACACGGCTCGCTGGGCGCGAGCGGAGATCTGGCGCCGCTGGCGCACTGCGCACTGGCGCTGATCGGCGAGGGGGAGGTTTGTGGGCCGGACGGCGTGCGGCGCCCGGCCGCGGATGCGCTCGCCAGCGCCGGGATCGAGCCGATCGAGCTGGGCGCAAAGGAGGGGCTGGCGTTGATCAACGGCACCGACGGGATGCTGGGGATGCTGGTGCTGGCGATCGAGGATCTGGGGAGCCTGTTGCGAGTGGCCGACGTGACCGCGGCGATGTCGGTCGAGGCGCTGCTGGGCACCGACCGGGCGTTCGCCGCCGACCTCATCGCGCTGCGGCCACAACCGGGGCAGGCCGCCAGCGCCGCCAACATGCGGGCGTTGCTCGGCGACTCCGAGATCGTCGCCAGCCACCGCGAGGGCGATCCACGAGTTCAGGACGCATACTCGTTGCGGTGCGCGCCCCAGGTCGCCGGCGCGGCCCGCGACACGCTGGATCACGCCCGGCGCGTCGCCGCTGCGGAGCTGCGCTCCGCGATCGACAATCCGATGGTGCTCGCGGACGGCCGGGTGCAGTCGTGCGGGAACTTCCACGGCGCGCCCGTGGCATATGCCTGCGACTTCCTCGCGATCGCCGCCGCCGACGTCGGCGCGATCGCGGAGCGGCGCACCGACCGGCTGCTGGACGCTTCGCGCTCGCACGGGCTGCCGCCGTTCCTCGCCGATGACCCAGGCATCGATTCGGGAATGATGCTGGCCCACTACGCACAGGCGGCGATCGTCGCCGAGAACCGCCGGCAAGCCGTACCGGCCAGCGTCGACTCGCTGCCGACGAGCGCGATGCAGGAGGACCACGTCTCGATGGGCTGGAGTGCGGCGTGCAAGCTGCGAATCTCGGTTGGGAACCTGCGCCGGGTCCTCGCCGTGGAGCTCACCTGCGCCGCCCGGGCGCTGGACCTCCGCGCGCCGCTGCGGCCCGGGCCCGGGACCGAGGCGGCGCTCGCCTGCGCGCGAGGGCGGATCGCTGGCCCGGGCCCGGACCGGTTCGTGGCGCCCGAACTGGAGGCGGCGGAGGCGCTGATCGGCTCGGGGGAGCTGTTGGCCGCGGTTGAGCGGGGCGTGGGAGAGCTGGGGTAGCTTGGCGGCGTGGGGAACGGCCCACTCGATCGCTTCTCGCGTTCCTTTGGGACGTTCCCGTTCCACCAGGACGGGAACGTCCCTCGCCAGCGCTCGGAGGCGTCGGTTGGGACGTTGCCGGCGCATCGGACGCCTCGGTTGGGACGTTGCCGGCGCATGGGACGCGTCGGTTAGGACGTGTCCGGCTGGACTGGGTTTCGGTGGGCTACTTTCGGTGCCGCCGGCCGCGGGCGCCGCCGGGCATGGGCGCGCCGGCGCCTACTGCACGCCTACCCCACCCCTCGCAACGCCGGATACAGCGCCCTGAATTGCTCGCGCCGCTCGCGGTAGCACTCGACCCACTCCGACACGGGGTCGATCTGATCGCGGGGCGCCACGGTCGCCGCGACGCCGGCTTGCACGTCGGGCCAGACGCCGGCCGCGACGCCCCCGAGGATCGCGGCGCCGAACGCGGCACCCTCGTCGACCGCGACGCGCTGCAGCGGCAGCTCGAGCGCCGAGGCGACGATCGCGAGCCACAGGTCGCTGCGGGCGCCGCCCCCGGAGACGCGCCCGAGTGCGGGCTCGCCGCCCAGCTCGACGATCAGATCGAGCGAGTCGCGCAAGCCGAACGCGACGCCCTCGAGTACGGCGCGAGCGAGCGCGCCGCGGTCGTGGCGAACGGTCAGCCCGGTGAACGCGCCGCGCGCGTCGGGATCGGCGTGCGGGGTCCGCTCACCCACCAGGTAGGGAAGGAACGTCAGCCCCTCCGTCCCCGCCGGCCAGGCGGCCGCCTCCTCGGTCAGCCGGTCGTAGGGCACGCCGGCGGCGGCCGTGTCGCGCAACCAGCGCAGCGATCCGGCCGCCGAGAGCATCACGCCCATCGCGTGCCAGGCGCCCGGGACGGCGTGGCAGAACGCGTGCACGCGGCCGGCGCGGTCGGCCGCGAACGTGTCAAGCGCGGCGAAGACGACGCCCGAGGTCCCGAGCGCGACCGACAGCGGCCCGGGGCGATCGACGCCGACGCCGAGAGCGCCGGCGGCCTGGTCGCCGGCGCCCGCGGCGACGGCGACGCCCTCGGCGACTGCGACGCCGGCGGCGGTGTGCCCCGACAGCGCGGGGCTCTCGAGGACCGGCGGCAGCCATCCCGGGTCGAGCGCCAGCGCGTCCAGCATCTCCTCGCTCCACCGCCGGCCCGCGACGTCGAGTAACAACGTGCCCGACGCGTCGGCGACGTCGATCGCATGCTCGCCGCAGAGCCGCAGGCGCACGTAGTCCTTGGGCAGGGCGATCCGGGCGATGCGCTGCCACACCTCCGGCTCGTGCCGGCGCAGCCACAGCAGCTTCGGAGCGGTGAAACCGGGAAGGGCGCGGTTGCCGGTCAGCGCCAGCAGCCGCTCGCGGCCGAGCGTCCGCTCGATCTCCTCACATTCGACGGCGGTGCGCTGGTCGTTCCACAGGATCGCGGGTCGCAGCACCTGGTTGCCGGAGTCGAGCGCGACGAGACCGTGCATCTGACCGGACAGCCCGATCCCTTCGGGGACCCCGGCTGCTGCTTGCAGCCGCGACAGGACCGCCTCGGTCGCCGTCCACCAGTCCGCCGGATCCTGCTCGGCCCAGCCGAGCCGCGGCGTCGACAGCGGATACTCCGCCTCGGCGCTGGCAATCACCGCGCCGGCGGGATCGATCGCCAGGCCCTTGACGCCCGACGTCCCGACATCGATGCCGACAAGGCTCACGGCGCCGGAGGGGCGCTCACGCCCCGAGAGCCGCGTAGACGAGCTCATAGGCGCGCACCGCGTCCTTGGCCTGCTGGGCCTTGCGCAGCGCCGCATCGTCGATCCGCGCCGCCACGGAGTCGATGAACCGCCACTGCAGCACCGAGCGCTTGACCGTGCCGACCTGGTCCTCGGTATAGGGGTACAGGTCGAAGCCGAGGCGCTCTCCCCCTGAGCCGTAGCCGCAGCGACGGAGCTCCAGCGCGAGCTCGAGCGTCTCCATGAACGCGGTCGCGCCGACCATGTTGTCGTCGTCGAACGTGCCCCAGCCGGAGTTGGCGTGCAGGTGACCGAGCAGTCCCTCGGAGGCGAGCAGCGCCGCGTATTCGGGCAGGTGCTCGCCGTTCATCAGCAGGTGTTGCCAGTCCATGTTGATCTGCACGTTGTCGAGCCCCTGTGCCTGGAGCTTGTGGACGACGTGCAGGCACATGCCGATGTTGCGCATCAGGATCTTCATCGCCGGCTCGGAGTTCTTGTGCTCGAGCAGCAGCTTGACCCCGTGCTTGGCGCACACCTCGGCCGCCTCGCCCAAGCCCTCGATCAGCCAGCCCCACGACTGGACATAAGGTGTCTGGAAGGGATAGTTGTAGCCCTCGCCGCCGGGCCAGATGATCAGGTGGGCTCCGAGTGAGCCGGCGAATTCGGCGGCGTCGCGAACGATCTGGCGCGCCTGGCTGCGAACCGCCTGGTCAGGGTTGACGAGCCCGCCGCGGCCGAACCGGGGATCCAGGTGAAGACCGCCGGCGATGCAGTAGACGTCGTGGCCCGAGAGCGCCGACCGCACCTCGTCGAGGTTGTCGGCAGACAGCTCGTCGGGGTAGTGGAACTCGTAACCGTCCATCAGGTCGCCCAGCCCCTCGACGGCCCGGTGCACCTTTTCCGCCACCGGCTCGGGCTCGTAGCCGTGCTCGGGCTGATAGCCGCCCGGAACGAAACGCGTGACCATCGGGCCGAAGGCCCAGATGCCGAGGCTCGTTTTCATCGCTCTCCTTTTGACGACCGGCCGCCAGTCCGGCGCTCGCGAGGTTGTCCCGGCCGGCGGGACGTGATCTTATTGGTCGCGATCGCCCCGGGGAGGTCGGCGCAACCGCGGTGGGCAGGTCGGCGCAGTCGCGGTCGGCGGGTCGGCGCAGTCGCGGTCGGCAGGTCGGCGCGATCGCCCCGCGGAGGTCCGCGCAATCGCGGTCGGCAGGTCGGCGCAATCGCGGTCGGCGGGTCGGCGCAATCGCGCCCGGCAGGTCGGCGCAATCGCGGTCGGCAGGTCGGCGCAACCGCGCCGGCAGGTCGCCCTGGCAGCGGCCAGTTAGCGCTAACATGCCGAACGGCAGGATGACCAGCAGGAGGGCGGGGTGACGATGCAACCGGGCGTCATGGATCCGGACGAAGACAGGCCGGCGCCGCGGCGTCGCCGGGCGGCCGTGATGTCCGATGTCGGGCGCCTGGCCGGCGTCTCGCACCAGACCGTCTCGCGCGTGATCAACGGCAGCCGCCACGTGGCGCCCGACACGCGCCAGCGCGTCGTCGACGCGATGCGGACGCTCGACTACCGGCCCAACTCGGTGGCCCGCGCGCTCGTCACCGGCCGCTCGAACACGCTCGGCGTCGTCACGTTCGACACGACGCTCTACGGGCCGGCCACGACCCTGTACGGAATCGAGCGCGCCGCGCACGAGGCGGGCTACTTCATCATCGTCGCGAGCCTCAAGGCGCTGGACCGCAGCTCGGTGATCGAGGCCGTCGATCGCCTGCGCCTGCACGGGGTCGACGGGATCCTCGCGATCGCCCCGCAGGAGGACGCCGCCGACGCGCTCCGGCGTGTGCCGGCGGAGGTCCCGCTGGTGGCGGTCGAGGCGGGTCCTCCCAAATCCGTCCCGGTGGTCACGGTGGATCAGGTCGGGGGCGCTGCGGCCGCCACCCGGCATCTGCTCGACCTCGGCCACGGGACCGTCTGGCACGTGGCCGGCCCCGAGGGGTGGCTCGAGGCCCATCAGCGGCTGCAGGGATGGCGCGAGACGCTGGAGACCGCCGGCGCCGAGGCGCCCGAGCCGCTGTTCGGCGATTGGAGCGCTAAAGCCGGCTATGAGCTCGGGCGCCGGCTGAGCGCCGACAAGGACGTGACGGCGATCTTCGTCGCCAACGATCAGATGGCGCTGGGGGTGCTGCGTGCGATGAACGAGGCCGGCCGTGAGATCCCGCGCGAGGTCAGCATCGTGGGCTTCGACGACATCCCCGAGGCGGCCTATTTCTCGCCTCCCCTGACCACCGTACGCCAGGACTTCGACGAGATGGGCACCCGCGGCGTGCGCCTGCTCCTGCGGACGATGGCGGCCGGGCGGCGCCTCCGGGCCGGACCGGCGGTGCGTCCAATGCTGATCGTCCGGTCGAGCACGGCGGCCGCGCCGCCCGGGCCGGGCGGTTGACATCGCGCCTGTGTGATCGTTAACATCACGCCTCGCTTGGACCCATGAGGAGAGGAGGCGGCGCCAGGTTCGCAGGTGCGGAAGCCGCGCACGTCGAACCTGTAGACGTCATTCGAGCCGGTGGGTGGCTACCGATACAAAGATGGCTTGCACGCGTCACGGTCGCGTGCCGCTGCAATTCTTTACGCGCGGTTAAGGTTGCATAGACAGCGGCGCCGGACTTTGATTGCGTTCACGCCCAGAAGCGGCGGTTCATACCAGAGGAGATGCGCAGATGGCAGATGCGGATATCGTCCACGACGCGGTAGAGCGCTTGGAATGGGACGAGCGTAAGCAGGAGGAGACTCCCTACAAGCGCTGGCGCCAGGTGACGCGCCGAACCGCGCTCACGGGCGGCGCGGCGGGACTCGCGGCGCTTGCGCTCGAGGCCTGCGGCAGCAGCAGCAAATCCGGCACCACGACCGCCGCGGCCAGCGGCGGCGGCAGCGCGGCGAGCGCGATCTTCGGCTCGAGCAAGGCCTACAAGTTCACGTTTGTCAACCACGTGACCACCAACCCGTTCTTCACCCCGACCCAGAGCGGCGCTGCGGACGCGTGCAAGCTGCTGGGCTGCTCGTACCAGTGGACCGGCTCTGACTCGAGCAACGTGTCGCAGATGGTCAACGCGTTCAACAGCGCGATCGCCGCCGGCGTCGATGGGATCGCGGTCTCGCTGATCGACCTGCATGCGTTCAACGCGCCGACAACGAAGGCGCTGTCGGGTGGGATCCCGGTCGTCTCCTACAACGCGGATGCGGCGGGCAATGCCCGCCTGTCGTACATCGGCCAGGACCTATTCGTCTCAGGACAGCAGATGGGCCAGCACATCGCGCAGCTGGTCCCGTCCGGGGACGTCGCGCTGTTCATCGCCACGCCCGGAGCCCTCAACATCCAGCCCCGGATCGACGGCGCCAAGGACACGCTCAAGAGCCACCCGTCGATCACGACGCACACGGTCGCGACCGGGGCCGCGGTGCCGGCCGAGCTCGGAGTGATCGACTCCTACGCCGTGGGACACCCCAACACCAAGGGCCTGTTCGCGGTCGACGCGGGCAGCACCCAGGGCCTTGCCCAGACGATCCAGAAGCACGGTCTCAACTCCAAGGGGGTCAAGGGCGGCGGGTATGACCTCACGCCGGTGACGGAGAGTCTGCTGGCCAAGGGCTACATCCAATTCACGATCGACCAGCAGCCCTACCTGCAGGGCTTTTACCCGATCCTGCAGCTCTACATGTACCAGGTGTCGCAGAAGCTGACCGGTATCGCCACCGTCGACACCGGCCTGAAGTTCCTCGACAAGACCTCGATCGTTCCGTATAACAGCACCAAGAGTCGTTACGAAGGCACCGGGACGGGCGTAGGAGTCCAGAAGGCGTGATCAGGAACGGACGCATAGCCACGGCAACCTAGCTAGCGATGGCGGTCACCTCAGGCGCTGCAGAAACCACCGCTCCGAAGGGCCCGGCACAGCGCCGGGCCCCCGGCGGAGCGCTGAGCCTCGGCAAGCGCTTTCTGACGCTGCGCGAGGGCAGCATCATCGTGATCACGGTGGCCACCGCGGCGTACTTCGCCGCAACCGTGCCGGGCAACCGCTTTCTGACGATCGACAGCTTCAAGACGCTGCTTCCGTTCTTCGCGCCGTACGCGATCCTCGCGGCCGGCCAGGTGTTCGTGATGATCAACGGCGAGATCGACCTGTCGATCGGGGCGATGGGGCTGTTCATCCCGTTCTGGTTCCATCAGGTCCACACCTGGGGGCTGCCGTTGTATCCGGCCCTGATCGTGGCGTTGCTGACCGCGATGGCCTTGGGGGCGGTCAACGGCTTCGCGAACGCATACATCGGGATTTCCTCGTTCGTCGCGACGCTGGGAATGCTGTTCGTGCTCGAGGGCGTGACGCTCGTGATGTCGCACGCCACGCCGGTCACACCGCCCGGAACCCCGATCTCCGGGTCCACCACGTTTTCGAAGATCTTCGGCGCGGGCGTGTACTCGGAGCTGTTCTGGGCGCTGGGAATCGTGATCATCCTCCAATTGGTCCTGAGCTTCACCCGTTGGGGCATCTACACGGTCTCCGTGGGCGGGAACCGGCTCGGGTCCGCCGAGGCCGGCGTCAACGTGAGGCTCGTGCTGATTCGCAACTTCATGATGTGCGCGATGCTGGCGGGCTTCGTCGGGATCCTCGAGACGGTCCGCGCATCGACGATCACGCCAGACCCGTCCGGCTCCAACGTGTACCTGTTCCAGGCGATCTCGGCGGCGGTGATCGGGGGCACCCTGCTGCGAGGTGGCTCGGGAACGGTGATCGGCGCCCTGATCGGCGCGCTGTTCCTCGGCATCCTCAACGACGGCCTGACGCTCAAGGGCGTCAACGCCAACTACCAATACCTCTACCTCGGGCTCGCGATCCTCGTCGCGATGACGATCAACACGTACATCTCCCGCGTGCGAGTGGGAGCCGGCCGTGGCTGACGAACGAGATCCCGCCCCGGCTGACGAACGGGATCCGGCCGTGGCCGACGACGCTTCGCTTGCCGCCGAGATGGCCGTCGCGCCGACCTCGGCTCCCGACGACGTACTGAGGGTCGAGCACATCTCCAAGCGGTTCGGCCCGACGATCGCGCTGCGCGACATCAACATGCACCTGCGCCAGGGAGAGGTGCTGGGGCTGCTGGGGGACAACGGCGCGGGCAAGTCGACGCTGATCAAGATCATGTGCGGCTTCCAGCGCCCCGACGGCGGCACCATGTGGCGAAAGGGCGAGCCCTACCACCCCAAGAGCGTCGACGACGCCCGAGCCCAGGGAGTGGACACGGTCTTCCAGGACCTCGCCCTGATCGACGAGCTCACCGTCTACCACAACCTGTTCCTGCGCAGGGAGCGGGTCCGTCGGCCGATCCCGTTCTTGTCCAACGCGCTGATGCGCCGCGACGCGCGCAGGGCGCTTGACGAGATCGGGATCAACATTCCGCGGATCGACGTCCCGGTCGCGCGGCTGTCGGGCGGTCAGCGCCAGGCGATCGCGGTCGCGCGGACGATCTCCGGCGACGCCGACATCGTCCTGCTGGACGAGCCGCTCGCGGCGATGGGCGCCAAGGAGGGCGCGATGATCCTCGACCTGATCCAGCGGCTCAAGGACGAGGGCAACATCGCGATCATCATGATCCTCCACAACTACGTGCACGTGCTGACCGCGTGCGACCGGGTCAACCTGATCCAGGACGGAGTGATCGCGCTGGACAAGCCGACCGCCGAGACGTCGGTGCAGGAGCTCACCGACATCGTCGTCGAGGAGTATCGCCGAGCGAGGATGGCCGCAGCCGTCGGCAACGGCGCGGGCGTCGCCGCCATCGGCCCGGCGACTGAGGGCGACGGGGCGGCAGCTGAGGAGGGCGGCGAGACGCCCGAGAGCGCTGCGGCCACGAGTCCTCCGGCCGCGCGCGAGCGGGACGACGCGGGCGAATCGCCCGGGTCGTGAGCGGCATTCGGAGGCACGCCGGGCCGGGCGGCCGAGCGTGACCGCGTACTCGATCGGGATCGACTTCGGGACCGAGTCGGGGAGGGCGATGCTGCTCGACCTCGACACCGGCGACGAGCTCGCCACAAGCGTGGTGCGCTATCCGAGCGGGGTGATCGATCAGACGCTCCCGCCGACCGGCGAGCGACTGCCGGCCGACTGGGCGCTGCAGGATCCCGACGACTGGGTGACGGTGGTCGAGCAGGCGGTGCCCGACGTCGTCTCGGAGGCCGGCGTCTCGGCCGAGGAGGTGGTCGGGCTCGGCATCGACTTCACCTCGTGCACGGTCCTGCCGGTGACCGCCGAGGGGGTGCCGCTGTGCACGATCGACGCCTGGCGCGAGCGACCGCAGGCCTGGCCGAAGCTGTGGAAGCACCACGCGGCGCAGCCGGTCGCCGATCGCCTCAACGAGGTGGCGGTGGAGCGCGGCGATGAGTTCCTGGAGCGCTACGGAGGGCGGATTTCGTCGGAGTGGTATTTCCCCAAGCTGATCGAGGTGTGGCTCGAGGATCGCGAGGTCTACGACGAGTGCGCCGCATATATCGAAGCCACCGACTGGATCATCTGGTACCTGACCGGGCGCGAATGCCGCCAGAGCGCGACCGCCGGGTACAAGGCGATGTGGTCCGAGGCCGAGGGGCTGCCCCCGCGCGAGTACTTCGAGGCCGCCTACCCGGGGTTCGATTCGCCGGGCGAGAAGCTCGGCGACAGGTTCGTTCCGCTGGGCACGCGCGCCGGCACGCTCCGGCCCGAGGTGGCAGAGCGGGTCGGCCTACCCGAGTCGGTGGCCGTCGCGGTCGGAAACGTGGACGCGTGGGTCTCGGTCCCCGGAGTCGGCGTGCAGGAGCCGGGCACGTTCGTGGTCGTGATCGGGACGTCGATCTGCGACATGATCGTCCACCCCGAGGAGATCCGGCTTCCCGGGATCACGGGCGTCGTCAAGGACGGGATCCTCCCGGGCCTGTACGGGTACGAGGCCGGGCAGGCGGCGGTCGGCGACATGCTCGCGTGGTTCGTCGAGAAGATGGTGGCCGACCCCGGCAGCTACGAACAGCTCGAGAAGGCGGCGGCGAAGATCGAGCCGGGGGAGACGGGGCTGGTCGCTCTGGACTGGTTCAACGGCAACCGCACGATCCTCGCCGACGCGGATCTCAGCGGCGCCATCTTCGGCCTCACCCTGCAGAGCACGCGCGAGCAGATCTACCGCGGGCTGCTCGAGTCGATCGCCTTCGGAAGCCGCCGGATCATGGACAACTTCGAGGAGCACGGACTGGCGCTCGCGGAGATCGTCGCCTGCGGAGGGATCGCCGAGCGAAGCCCCCTGATGATGCAGCTGCTGGCGGACACCAGCGGCAAAGAGGTCCACGTCCCGTCCGCCAGGGAGGTCCCCGCTCGGGGCGCCGCGCTGTTCGGCGCGGTCGCGGCGGGAGCGTTCGACGACATCGAGGCGGCGATCGCCGCCACCCGGCCGAAGAGCGTGCGCACCTACGCGCCGGACCTGACCGCGAAGCGGACCTATGACCGCGTCTACGAGATCTACCGGACCCTCTATGAGCTGCTGGGCCGCTCGCACGTGGAGCTGATACACGAGCTCAAGCGGATTCGCGGCGGCGCGGGGACGTCGGCGTGAGCGAGCTTCCCAGGATCGGGCTTCTGGGAATCATGCAGGAGCTCTACGACGAGATGCTCCCGGGGATCACCGAGCGCCAGGGTGAGTACGCGGCGGCGGTTGCGCAACAGCTGGCGGGGGTCGCGGACGTGATCTTCACGCGCCCCGCGCGAAACCGTGAAGACGTCGAGTCCGTCGTACGCGAGCTCGGCGACCGCGGCGTCGACGGGATCGCGATCGTGATGCTGACCTACGGCCCGGCGATGCGCACGGTCCGCGCGCTGCAGCGAGCGCCGGTGCCGCTGCTGCTGGCGAACATCCAGCCCGAGCGCGCGGTCACCGCCGCCTGGGACATGGCCGACCTGACCTACAACCAGGGGATCCACGGCGCCCAGGATCAAGCCAACGCGCTTGTGCGCACGGGCAAGCCGTTCTCGGTGATCACGGGCGACTGGCGCTCCGACGCGTTCGCCGACGCGTTCGCGGACTGGGCTCGAGCGGCACAGGCAGTCACCGCATTGGGCCAGACTCGGATCGCGCTGCTGGGCTATCCGATGAACGGGATGGGGGACATCCTCTACGACCCGCCCGCGCTGCTGCGGCGAATCGGGCCGATGGTGGTCAGCGAGGACCTCGGGGTGTTGGTGAGGCGGGTGTCCGAAGTAGGTGACGCCGAGGTCGACGCGGTCCTCTCCCGTCACGCCGAGACGTTCGAGGTCTCATCCGCTATACCTCGCGCCCGCCACGCCTACGCGGCGCGGCTGGAGTTGGCGATTCGCGCGATGATGGAGGAGGCCGGCTATCGGGCGTTCTCGTTTCACTTCGATTCGATCGGCGGTGACGGCCGCTTCGAGCAGTTGCCGCTGCTGGCCGCCTCGGATCTGATGGCGGACGGCTACGGGTATGCGGCCGAGGGGGACACGAACACGGCATCGCTGATGTGCGCGGCGCAGACGATGGTCGGCGACGCCCATTTCAGCGAGATGTACGCGATGGACTGGGAGCTCGACTCGGTGCTGATCAGCCACATGGGCGAGGGCAACTGGAAGATCGCTCGCGCTGACCGTCCGATCCGCCTGATCGATCGCGGGCTCGGGATCGGCCGGCTCGACAACCCTCCCACGCCGGTCTTCTCCGCCGAGCCGGGGATCGCCACATCCGCGGCGCTGGTGCCGCTCGAGGGCGAGTACTACCGGCTCGTGGTCGGAAGGGGAGAGGTGCTCGACACCCCCGAGCTGCCCAACGTCGAGATGCACTACTTCCACTTCCGCCCCGACCGCGGCATGGAGCCGTTCATGGACGCCTGGCTGTCGCTTGGCGGTCCTCACCACTTCGTGATCAACCTCGGCGACCACGCCGCGCGCTGGCGCCGGTTCGCGGAGCTGCTCGACCTCGACTACGAGGAGATCTGATGGATCGTCGTGGCCGCGCGCTGGTGGCGGCGCGCGGGGACGTGTGATGCTCGACGCGCTGCGCGAGGACGTGCTCGCCGCCAACCTCGCGCTGCCGGCGCACGGGTTGGTGCTGCTGACCGCGGGCAACGTCAGCGGCATCGATCGCGATCGCGGCTTGGTCGTGATCAAGCCGAGCGGCCTCGCCTATGAGGCGATCACGGTCGACGACATGGTCGTGCTCGACCTCGACGGGAACGTGATCGAGGGCCGGCGGCGCCCCTCGACCGATACCCCCACCCACCTCGCGCTCTACAGGGCGTTTGAGCAGATCGGCGGGATCGTGCACACCCACTCGACCTGGGCAACCGCTTGGGCTCAGGCGCAGCGGGAGATCCCGCTGCTGGGGACCACGCACGCCGACCTCTGCGCCCATTCGATCCCGCTGACGCGGCCGCTGACGCCGGATGAGATCGAGTCCGACTACGAGCTGGCCACCGGGGAGGCCCTGGTGGAGGCCATCGCTGGGAAGGGGCCATCGGAGATCCCGTGTGCGCTGGTGCGCGGGCACGCCCCGTTCTGCTGGGCGCAGAGCGCGGCGACGGCCGTGCAGACCGCGGTGACGCTCGAGGAGGTGGCGCGAGTGGCGCTGTTGACGAGCCTGCTCGATCCCGCGGTTGCGCCCCTGGCCGAGGCGCTCCGCGACAAGCACCATCAGCGAAAGCACGGACCGCGCGCATACTATGGCCAGACGTGAGCACGGAGAGCACGCTTGAAGGGATCGCGCTCGTCCTCGCGGTGATCGCCGCGGCGGTTGCGGCGCTCGGCGGGCACCTATCGGGCACGGCACCCCACAGTCCGGCAACCGCAGCCGCGCCGGCGGCGACCGCAGCTCCCCCGCCGACAACCACCGTTGCGGCCCATCGGAGCGAACGTGCGACGTTGACAAAGCCGCGGATCGTGTGGGACCCGATTCCGTTCGGGGCACAGCGCAAGGCGCAGATGCGAGCGTACGCCAAGCGCCACTACGGCCTTGACACCTACAAGCTGATCGATCCGCACGTGATCGTCATCCACTTCACCGAAACGCCCGACTTTCAGTCGACGTTCAACACGTTCGCCCCCGACACGCCCGATCCCGAGCTGCACGAGCTGCCCAACACGTGCGCGCACTACGTGATCGACCGCGACGGGACGATCCATCAGCTCGTCTCGATCAAGATCATGTGCCGCCACACCGTGGGGTTGAACTGGACCGCGATCGGGATCGAGCACGTCGGCTACAGCGACCGGCAGGTGCTCGACGACCGGCGCCAGATGGACGCCAGCCTGGCGCTGGTGCGCTGGCTGCGCTGCCGCTTGCACATCGAGGTCCGCAACGTGATCGGCCACAACGAGAGCCTGTCGAGCCCCTACCACCACGAGAACGTGCCGTCGCTGCGCACGCAGACGCACAGCGACTTCAACCACGCCGACATGCAGGTCTACCGCCGGCGTCTGCGCGCGCTCGGGGGCTGCCCGGCGCCGGGCTGAGCACTGCGGGGGTTGGACGTGAAACGGCGGCATGATCGCCGTTTCGCGTCCGGCCCGCGCCCGCTGCCGCATCGCTCCGGCATCCTCGCACGTCACATCCGAGCGAGTCAGGCAGAATGCCCCCATGAGCGCCGAAGGTCTGCAGGCCGCAGAGCAGAAGATGCGCGAGGCCGGTCACTCCGAGGAGGCGATCCGGGCATTTCGCAGCGCCTACGAGCGGCTCGCCGCTGGCGAGTCCGGAATGATGCCGAGCGCCGAGCTGGAACCGGCGACCGATGTGCCCACGCTCGAGGACCTGCCGGCTGCCGACGATGCCGGCGCGCTCGAGCACCTGGTCGTGATCAAGCTCAACGGCGGCCTGGCGACGACGATGGGGCTGCGCAGCCCGAAGTCGCTGGTGGAAGCGCGCGATGGACGCTCGTTTCTGGACATCATCGTCGGACAGACGCTGGCACTGCGCAAGCGCCACGGCGTCCGCCTGCCGCTGCTGCTGATGGACAGCGAGGCGACCCGCGAGGAGACGTGCAAAGCGCTCGAGCGCTATTCCGAGTTCACGGTCGAGGGCCTTGCACCCGACTTCATGCAGAGCATGGTCCCCAAGCTGGAGGCGGAGTCGCAGGCCCCGGTGAGCTGGCCCGAGCAACCCAGCCTCGAATGGTCCCCACCCGGCCACGGCGACATCTACGGGGCGCTGCG
The DNA here is from genome assembly GCA_963723675.1 of uncultured Solirubrobacterales bacterium. Classification (GTDB taxonomy): domain Bacteria; phylum Actinomycetota; class Thermoleophilia; order Solirubrobacterales; family Solirubrobacteraceae; genus Palsa-465. The sequence goes on from CAVRRW010000012.1 coordinate 407,102, forward strand.
TGGCTCGGGGATGCTGGAGACGCTGCTGGAGCGCGACTTCCGCTACGCGATGATCTCCAACTCCGACAACCTCGGGGCGACCCTGGACCAGCGGATCGCCGGTCATGTCGTGGCGCAACGGATTCCGTTCTTGATGGAGGTGGTGGAGGGGACCGAGGCCGACCGCAAGGGCGGCCACATCGCTCGCCGCCGGGCCGACGGACGGCTCGTGCTGCGCGAGATCGCACAGACGCCGTCCGAGGACGAGGACTCATTCCGCGACTACCGCCACTGGCGCTACTACAACACCAACAACCTGTGGGTCGATCTGCGCGCCCTGTCGGACACGCTCGAGCGCTCCGATGGGGTGCTGAAGCTGCCGCTGATCGTCAATCGCAAGACGGTCGATCCGCGGGACTCGAACTCCCCCGCGGTGCTCCAGCTCGAGAGCGCGATGGGAGCCGCGATCGGGAGCTTCAGTGGCGCGAGCCTGCTGTGCGTTCCGCGCACCCGTTTTGTCCCGGTCAAGACGACCGATGACCTGCTGGTGCTGCGCTCCGACGTCTACACGATGTCCGACGATCTGGTCGTGGCGCCGGTGCCGGAGCGCGCCGGGAACCTTCCCTACGTCGAGCTCGACAGCAAGCACTACAAGCTGCTCGATGATTTCGAGGCGCGGTTTCCCGACGGCGCCCCGTCGCTGCGCGAGGCGGAGCGCTTCGTGGTCGAGGGAGACGTCACCTTCGGCGCCGGGATCGTGGTCCGCGGCGCGGTCGAGGTGACGGCGCAAGAGCAGACCAGGATCGAGCCCGGCACCGTCCTGGAAGGCTGACCCGGGCATGGCGTGTGCGACCGATCGCTGACCAGACGATCCTGATCACCGGCGCGACCGACGGGCTCGGCAGGGGAGTGGCGATCGAGCTGGCGGGCGCCGGCGCGACGCTCCTGGTGCACGGGCGCGACGACGCCCGTGGCGACGAGGTCGTCGCCGAGATCGCCGAGATCGCCGAGAACGACCGCGTGTCTTTCTATCGCGCGGACTTCGCATCGCTCGCGGAAGTCCGCGCGATGGCACGGCGTGTCAGCGCCGAGCACGACCGCCTCGACGTGCACGTCAACAACGCCGGGATCGGGACGGTCCTGCCCGGTCACGGCGAGCGGATCACGAGCGCGGACGGCTACGAGCTGCGCTTTGCAGTCAACTACCTGGCGGGGTTTCTGCTCACCCGCCTGCTCGAGCCCGTGCTGATCGCGTCGGCGCCGGCAAGAATCGTCAATGTCAGCTCGCTGGGGCAAATGCCGATCGATTTCGAGGACGTGATGCTCGAGCGTCGCTACAGCGGGATGCGCGCCTACTGCCAGAGCAAGCTCGCCGACGTGATGTTCACGTTCGACCTCGCCGAGCAGCTCGCCGGCAGTGGCGTGACCGCCATGTGCCTGCACCCGGCCTCGTTCATGCCGACGAAGATGACTCTCGCCGCGCGCGGGAGCGCAGCATCATCGCTGGAGGAGGGGATCGAGGCGACCGTCCACCTGATCACCGCTCCCGAGCTCGACGGCATCAGCGGGCGCTTCTACAGCGGCCTGCACCCCTCACGCGCGCACCCTCAGGCCTACGACGCCGACGCGAGAGCGCGGCTGCGAGAGCTGTCGGAGCGACTGGTCGGGCTTGACCGAGGCGGCTGACGCGCGCAGCCAGTGTGCGGCGCGCGCATCACCCAGCTCACGAGCTGCTGCGGCTCGACCTCCGCGAACGCGACGCCGAGCGCGATCCGCTCGAGCGCGATGCGGTCGACCGCGATCCGCTCGTGCGGGTCGTGCTCCTGCGGGTCGTGCTCGCCGGCTTCTTGTCGGTCCCCATCTTCGCGCGAAGCTTGTCGAACTCCTTGAGGGCGTTCCGGTTGGCCTTCTTGGCATCGCGCTGCAAGCTCTTCAACGTCTTGCTCGTGTCCTTGTAGGCGTCCTGTGCGGTCTTGCTCACGTGCTTGCCGGCCGCCTGGAGCGCGGCGGCGGCGTCGTCGAGCAGCTTCTCTAAGCGCTGCTGCGCGCGTTCGAGATCGCGACGTGTACTCGTCGACGTCGAGGCGGCTGACGAGGAGGTGCGACTGGTCGAGCGCGAGGCCGGCTTGCGCGCGGCCGGCTTTCGGGCTGCGGTGGTCTTGCGCGCGGCCGGCTTCTTGGCGGGCGGCATGGCGTCTCCTTGGTTGAGCTAGTTGTGGCGAACCGGCAAAGCTTTGCGCAACGCGAGGACGCATGTTGAAAACACCCTCGAGGTGTCCGCATCGGGATCGAGTACGAGCATGTGAGCTCGTGCGAGCGCATGGAGATGCTGACCGTATTCGATTATCCGGTCCACGGTCGCAAGCGATCGTGCCATTTGCACACGATCGCTTCGCGTAATCGCGTGTAAGGCGCGCATATCGGCATCGATGAGCAGGTTGAGCCCTACTCGCCGCGCCGTTGTCGCTCGCCGAGAGGTGCCGTCAAGCGGTCTCAGTGAGAGGGCCGGCCCGCGCCGCCGGAGCCCGGAATCTCGTTGCGCCTGGCCGGCAGCCTGGCCGACTTCGGCACCGGCAGCGTCCGGGGGCCGCCGGCGAGCGTGGCGGTCGTGCGCCTGCCTCGTAGTGTCCAGTGAACCGTCGCCGGCGCAAAGCGCAGCAGCGCCTGCCAGGTGGACTGGTCGATCAGGCCGGTCGCGGGAAGGTTCTCGGCCACCTGGAAGTTCTCCACCGCGGCCTGGGTCGAGGGCCCGAATGCGCCGTCGATCGTGATCGGCTGCCCAGCGGAGACGAGATGTTCCTGCGCCCACACGACCACGTCGCCGCGGGCGTGGAGGCCGAGTGTGGCCAGCGACGGGTCAGCGATGAAGCCGGTGAGGCTCCCGACCGACTGCGACAGCGCCCTCCAGTCACCGACGCTGGCCTCTTGCCAGTCCCACCAGCTGATGCCGGACGCGCCATAGGAACGTGACATCTCCCTGAAGCGCCTGATCTGATTTGTGCGTGGATGATTGAACACCTGACCGAGTGGATCGATCGGGCGCTGGTACAGGCGGTTGAACTCATACGTGTGGGAGTACACCGCGTCGACGGTCGTGCCGATGTCGGCCCAGTACATCTGCGGGACGTTGAACTGCGCGGCGCCCGGACCGAGAAACACCGAGTACGGAAACGCCGGGTGGTAGTCGACATACGGAAAGCCCGCCAGCGCCAGCGGGAAGCCGGCGCCGATCAGCTGGCGCAGTGTGGTCATGTAAGCCTGCGCCTGCACGTATTTGCCTTCGTACTGGCTCTCCGCGTCGATCACCAGGCAATCGGCGCCGGCGGCAACGGCGTCGGCGCCGACGTGTGCCTCGTTGATCGGATGTACGCCGTAGACGTACTGCCACGCGCACACGCGCAACCCGTTCGCATGCAAACTGGACACGAGCGCAGTGTTGAACTGAGACCAGGTGCTGCTGCCGTCGCCGCTCTTGATCATCAGCGTCGTCACCCCGTAGCGGTGCGCGTCGGCGACGAGCGCCGAGAGGTTGCCCCCGTCAGACTGCGACAGGACCCAGATCCACATCCCGCGACTGGCGAACGGGTCCTTGGCGGCGGCGCTGTGATGAGTCTTTGACCCGCGCCGGGGCTTTGGCTTTGGCTTGGTCTTCGGCCTTGGCTTGGTGGTCGGACTGGTGCCGCCCGAGGGCCCCGTGCCACCCGAGCCCGTGCCGCCCGTCGGCCCGGTGGCCCCCGCTGCGCTCGTCTGACCGGCGAGCGCAGCGCTCATCGCCGCCGTCAGCACGAACGTCACAGTCAGCCGCCGGAACCGACAAAACTCCAATGCCCGACAACCGCGGCTACCGCGGTCGACCCTCATACGGCCATTCACCGTACCCTACAACGCGTACGGATCCTGCAAGTTGCGCTTCGGGACGCGGCGGCCGAGCGCGTGCCCGGTCTAGAGATAGCTCGATGCGGCGCGCGCGGCGCCGGCGATATGCCGCGCTACTTGATGAACAAGATCTCGGAGTACTTCGGCAACGGCCACAGGTCGTCGGCGACGATCCGCTCGAGCTTGTCGGCCGCGGCGCGTGTGGCCTCCATCGCCGGGACCACCGTGTCGCGCATGTACTCGCCGTGCTCGAGCAGGTCACCGTGCGGCTGGTTCTCGGCCAGGTTGGCCGACTCGAGCTCCTTGATCGCCTCGGCGAACTCCGCGATCAGATCCGATGTCTCGCCCGCCAGCTCGGTCAGCTGCGCCTCCAACAGCATCACCAGGTGGCGCGCCGCCGCGGGCAGCAGCATCGTCCGGGCGATCGACGCGGCCGTTTCGGCCTCGATGTTGAGCTTCGTCACGTACTGCTCGAGGAACACCTCGTAGCGTGACTCGAGCTCGCGCGCAGACAGCACCCCGTAGTTGGAGAACAGCGACACCGTGTCATCGGAGATCAGGTAGGAAAGCGCGTCGGGAGTCGCGCGCAGGTTGAGCAGTCCTCGCTGCTGCGCCTCGGAGTGCCACTCCTCGGAGTAGTTGTCGCCGCCGAAGATGATCTGCTTGTTGTCCGCATAGCTGCGCTGGAGGATCGAGGGCAGCGCCGCCTCGAGCTCGGCTCCGCCCCGAAGGCTGTTCTCGAGCTCCTCAGCAAGGTCGTCGATCGCCTCGGCGACGATCGTATTCAGGACCGTGTTCGGCAGCGACAGCGACTGGCTCGAGCCGAGCGCACGGAACTCGAACTTGTTGCCGGTGAACGCGAACGGGCTGGTGCGGTTGCGGTCGCCGCCGTGCAGTGGCAGCGGCGGGAGCACCGGGGTCCCCAGCCCGAGGAACGACTCCGGGGTAGACTCGCCGGCCTCTCCGCGCTCGATCGCGCCGAAGACCTTCTCGAGCTCGGCGCCCAGGAAGATCGAGATGATCGCGGGCGGCGCCTCGTTGGCGCCAAGCCGGTGGTCCTGACCGGGCGAGGCGATTGACGCGCGCAGCAGCCCCTGATGCTTGTTGACCGCCTGGATCACTGCCGCGCAGAAGAACAGGAACTGGAGGTTCTCGTGCGGCGTCTCGCCCGGGTCGAGCAGGTTGTGACCGGTGTCGGTCCCCATCGACCAGTTGTTGTGCTTGCCCGAGCCGTTGACGCCGGCGAAGGGCTTCTCGTGCAAGAGGCACACCAGCCGGTATCGGTGCGCGACCTTCTGCATGATCTGCATCGTCAGCTGCTGGTGGTCGGAACCGACATTGGAGTTCTCGAACATAGGCGCGATCTCGTACTGGTTGGGCGCCACCTCGTTGTGGCGGGTCTTGACCGGGACCCCGAGCTTTGCGAGCTCGCGCTCGGTCTCGAGCATGCACGCGAGGATCCGTTCGGGGATCGACCCGAAGTAGTGGTCGTCGAGCTCGTGTCCCTTGGGCGGCTTGGCGCCGAACAGGGTGCGGCCGGTGGTGATCAGGTCGGGGCGCTCGAAGTAGTACTGCTCGTCGATCAGGAAGTACTCCTGCTCGGGCCCGACGGTCGTGAACACCCGCTGCGTGTTGTCGTCGCCGAACAGCCGCAGCGCCCGCGTCGCCGACTTCGAGAGTGCGTCCATCGAGCGCAGCAGCGGGATCTTGTGGTCAAGCGCCTCGCCCGTCCAGGACGCGAACGCGGTCGGGATGCAGAGCACCGCTCCGTTGGGGTTCTCGAGGATGAACGCCGGCGAGCTCGGATCCCACGCCGTGTAGCCGCGCGCCTCGAACGTGGCGCGGATGCCGCCGGTCGGAAAGCTCGACGCGTCGGGCTCGCCCTGGATCAGCTCCTTGCCGGAGAACTCGGCCAGCGCGGTGCCCTCGCCCGTCGGCGCGTAGAAGCTGTCGTGCTTCTCCGCGGTCGAGCCGGTCAGCGGCTGGAACCAGTGGGTGTAGTGCGTCGCGCCGTTCTCCAACGCCCACTCCTTCATGGCAAGCGCCACCGCGTCGGCGAGCGAGGTGTCGAGCGGCTCGCCGCTGGCGAGCGTCTGCGCCAAGCGACGGAAGATCTCCCGCGGCAGGCGCTGGCGCTGGATCGCCGGCGTGAACACGTTCGAGCCGAAGATCTGATTGTCGGGGATGGTCAGGTCGGGAGCGCCGAGCGTCCCCCCGTTCGGAGTCCATTGGGCTGCGAGGACGTTCTGTTGACGGATGCGAGGCATGCGTTCGGTTTCCTTTTGAGGCTCGGTAGCGGAGGAGTGCGGCTCGGTGAGGCAGGCACGGCGGCGTTGCGCCCGCCTCAAATGTACGAGATCGCGGGGCGGCTTGTCCGCGGCGCTGTCGCGAGACGGCCGGAGCGCTCTCGGGGAGCACACCGGCGCGGCAGCCTGGTATTACTGGGCGCGTGCCATTCAACAGCGAGCTCGCCCCGACCCGTTACGCCCCCGCCGACGATCGCTACGAGTCGATGCCTTACCGTCGCTGCGGGCGCAGCGGCCTGAAGCTGCCGCCGATCTCGCTCGGGCTGTGGCAGAACTTCGGCGACGACCGGCCGCTCGCCAACAGCCGCGCGATTCTGCGGCGCGCGTTCGACCTCGGGATCACGCACTTCGATCTGGCCAACAACTACGGCCCGCCGTACGGGAGCGCCGAGATCAACTTCGGCCGGATCTTCGCCGAGGACTTCAGGCCCTATCGCGACGAGCTGATCGTCTCCACCAAGGCCGGCTACGACATGTGGCCCGGGCCCTACGGAGAGTGGGGCTCGCGCAAGTACCTGCTCGCCAGCCTGGACCAGAGCCTGGCCCGGATGGGGCTGGATTACGTCGACATCTTCTACTCGCATCGCTTTGATGCCGAGACGCCGCTCGAGGAGACGATGAGCGCGCTCGACGCCGCCGTGCGCGCCGGCAAGACGCGCTACGTCGGGATCTCGTCGTACGGCCCGCGGCGGACCGAGGAGGCCGCGCAGCTGCTCCGGGATCTCGGGACGCCGCTGCTGATCCATCAGCCGTCTTACTCGATGCTCAATCGTTGGATCGAGGAGGAGCTGCTGGATGTGCTCGGGCGCGAGGGCGTCGGCACGATCGTGTTCTCGCCGCTGGCGCAGGGTCTGCTCACCAGCCGCTACCTCGACGGCGTGCCGGAGGACTCGCGCGTGCGGCGCGGCACCAGCTTCTCCGCCGAGCTGCTCAGCGACGAAAATCTCGAGCGCGCGCGGTCGTTGAACGATATCGCTCAGCGACGCCGGCAATCGTTGGCGCAGATGGCGATCGCATGGACGCTGCGCGACCCGCGCGTCACCTCGGCCCTGCTCGGGGCCAGCAGCGTGGCTCAGCTCGAGCAGAACGTGGCGGCGCTCGCCCGCGACGACTTCGACGCGGGCGAGCTCGAGGAGATCGATCGGTACGCGGTGGAGGGTTCGCTCAACATCTGGGAGCAGTCCAGCACGGCGTAGGCGTGGGCGGGGTAAACGCGTCCGGCTCCGGGCCGGCGCACGCTCCGCTCCTAGAGTCCAAGTAACCGCTTCGCTACGCCGGCGGTCACCACAGGCCAGCATCCTGCTGGCCACCACAGGCCAGCATCCTGCTGGCCTATTGTTTGGTGACGACCTTCCCCGAGTCGGTCACGAACGCCTGCGCCGGCCGGCGCTGGATGATCACCGCAAACCGTCCGTGCGGCTTCGATCCGTCGGCGAGAACCGCCCTCGCCTTGCCGTTCAATCCCGCCGCGACCTGCCAGGCGACCACGTGCCTGCCCGGCCTGACCGCGGTGACGGCCCATCGGAACGTCGCGGTTCCGCCTGGCCGCAGCTGGCCCAGCGCCCACGTGTTCGAGTAGGCGGTGACGGCGCCGCCCGGGCCGCCCGCCTGACAGCTGAAGTTGCATGGCCCCGGCGCCCGGTCCACGATCCAGATCGGCCGCGAGGGGCTGGCGAGGTTGGCCTGGTCGAGATCCTGCGCGAACGCGGCGGCGTTGGTGCCCTGTCCGCGGCGGGCCGGATACGCGCAGGTCACGTTGCAGATCGTGACCGCCACGTTCGGGATCGTCTTCGTGCCGGCGTTGCGCACCGAGATCACCAGCCGCGTCTGCTGGGCCAGGCGCTGTGACGGCGGGAACGTGGCCCTGGGCACCTGGACGGTGAAGTTGCCGCTCGGCTCGGACGCGTCCTGGCGCGTACCGCCGCCGCACGCGGCCAATGCGACCACCGCCGCGATCCCGGCCGTGATCCCGTAGCTGCACCGCGTCCACCGGCTCAAAGCCAGCCGAACATACCAGTTGGGATCGGCCCCGACGATGGTTGCGATCGGGCCGTTGCCGTGGGACGGTTGCGACTTGGCCATTGCCGACGCGGTGGCGTAGGCTTAGCCGCACATTCGCCCACTGGCGATGGACAGCCTCGGGGAGGACGGGTTCAAATTTGATTCGAGCAGTCGCCGACCGGACGTTCCTGCCGACCAAGAACGTCCTCGATGAGGTCGGCAACATGATGATCCTGACCGGCAAGACGCTGGCGTCGGCGATCCGCCCCCCATACCCGTACGGCAGCGAATTCGTCGGGCAGTTCCTGTTCGCGATGAAGCTCTGCTGGTTCCCGCTGCTGGTGTCGACGGTCGCATTCGGCTATGGAGCGCCGGGCCTGCAGGCGGCCAACTTCCTCGTGCTGTTCGGCGCCCTGGATCGCCTCGGCGGCTTCTTCGTGCTCGCGTCGATCCGCGAGTTCGCCCCGTTCGTCGACGCGATCGTGCTGGCGGGCGTCGCGGGCACCGCGATCACGGCCGACCTCGGCGCGCGCAAGATCCGCGAGGAGCTCGACGCCCTCCAGGTCCTCGGCGTCGACCCGATCAAGAACCTGGTCGTGCCGAGGTTCCTCGCGCTGATGCTGGTCACCGGGCTGTTCGACATCTACGCGTTGCTGTTCGGCATCTTCGGCGGGATCGTCGCGACGATCGTCAACCACGCGCCGCTGGGACCGTTCTGGGCGACGTTCTTCAACAACGCCTCGACCACGGACCTGTGGGGATCGGTCGTCAAGACGACGATCTTCGGGGCGATCATCGCGATCGTCTGCTGCTACAAGGGGATGACCGCATCCGGGGGCGCCGAGGGGGTCGGCCGCGCCGTCAACCAGGCGGTGGTGATCGCCTTCCTGGGGATCTTCGCGTTCAACTACGCGTTCACGCAGACCCTGCTGGCCACGCATCCCGAGATCACGACGATCGTCAAGTAGCGATGGAAATCGTCGACTAGCGATGGAAGGCCTGCTCGCCACCCCGCGCGGCTGGATCGAGTCGTTCGGGGAGATCGTCAAGTTCACCTCGAGGATCGTCGGCGAGGTGCTCCGCCTGCGGGTGCTGCGCTTCTTCGGCGAGGCGCTGCGCCAGTCGGGGATCCTGATCGTATCCTCGACGCTCGTGATCTGGGGCCTGGTGTTCATCATCGGGCTCGAATGCGGGGTCGAGGGCGCCTACTTCGACCGCGCCAACGGCGTGCCGGCCTACGCCGGCGTGTTCTCGGCGTGGTGCGACCTACGCGAGCTCGTCCCCTACGCGTTCGGGTACATGATGGCCGCGAAGGTCGGCACCGGGATCGTCGCCGAGCTCGGTTCGATGCGCATCTCCGACGAGATCGACGCGCTCGAGGTGATGGGCATCAGCGGCGTCACGTTCCTGTGTGCGACCAGGCTGCTCGCCGCCTGGATGGTGCTGCCGTTCGTCTACCTGTGCTCGATCGGCGCCGGCTTCTTCGCCAGCTACCTGGTGGTGGTCCAGCAGATCGGGGATGTCTCCTCGGGGGGCTTCTTCCTGATCTTCTGGCAGTTCCAGAACCCGCCCGATCTCTTATATAGCTTGATCAAGGCCATGGCGATGGCGACCGTGATCGTGCTAGTGGGGTGCTATTACGGTTACAACGCAAGCGGCGGCCCGGTCGGGGTCGGAACCGCGACGGCGAAGTCGATGGTCTTGAACATCGTGGCTGTACATCTCATCGGAATGCTCGGTACGCAGCTCTTCTGGGGCGCAAATCCGAGGGCACCAATCGGAGGCTGACCATGGAGCGCTTTGGCCCGGGAGACGCGTCGAGCGAGCGCGATCAGGAGCGCAGCGGAGCCGACGGCGGCCAGGCGTCCGCGCCGCTGCAGCAGGCCCAGCAGGCCCACGACCGGCTCGTGCACGATGCCGGGCCACCCGGACGGGGCACCTCCGATGCCCCGCTCGGACAGGGCGCCTCCGATGCCCCGCTCGGACAGGGCGCCTCCGATGCTCCGCCCGAGAAGAGCGCCTCCCGCGTGTCGGTGGTCGACGAGCAGCCGCCGCGCCCGGCGCCCCCTCGAGGCGCGTCCGAGGATGAGTACAAGTGGCACACCTACAAGATCTATCCGTCGGGCCGTCCCGACTCGGTCGAGTTCACCGACGTCTACAAGTCCTTCGGGCGGGCGCGGATCCTGCGCGGCCTGAGCATGGGGCTGCCCGAGGGCATGGTGTCGATGATCATCGGGCCCTCCGGGACCGGCAAGTCGGTCTGCATCAAGCACATGGTCGGCCTGCTCTACCCCGACGACGGCGACGTGATCGTGCACGGCCAGTCGGTCCCGAACATGCGGGACGACGACCTGTTCGAGATGCGCAAGAAGTTCGGCCTGCTGTTCCAGGATGGGGCCCTGTTCGGCTCGATGGACCTGTTCGACAACGTCGCGTTCCCGCTGCGCCAGCACACCGAGAAGGGCGAGGACGAGATCGAGGACATCGTCATGCGGCGGCTCGGCGAGGTCGGCCTGGGCAACTCCCGCGAGAAGATGCCCAACGAGCTCTCCGGCGGGATGCGCAAGCGCGCCGGGTTTGCTCGCGCGCTCGTGCTCGAGCCCGACATCGTCCTCTTCGACGAGCCCGATTCCGGACTCGACCCCGTGCGGACCGCGCTGCTCGGCGAGCTGATCCTCGAGATCCACCGCGACATGATGGAAGAGGCCAAGGCCAAGCAGAAGCCGCATCTGCCGACGTTCTGCGTGATCACCCACGACATCCTCACCGCGCGCCGCGTGGCCGACTACATCAACGTGCTGTGGAGGGGCAGGATCGTCGAAGCGGGTCCCGCCGAGGACATGCTCAACTCCGAGAACCCGTTCATCCGCCAGTTCCTCTCCGGCGAGTCCCAGGGCCCGCTGACGATGGACTGAGAGGGGTTCGGCGCGTGCGCGTGCGCGCCCGATAGCCTGAGCCCCAGATGACAGCCAGGGAGAGGTTCCAGCGGCTGGCGAAGGCCGCCGCGAGCCGGCCGTTTCAGACGCTTGGGTTGGTGCTCGCGCTGGCGCTGGCGGGAGGCGTGCTCGCGCTGTCACTCAAGCCGAACGCCGGCAGCGACACGTTCGTCAGCGCGTCGTCGGCGAGCTTCAAGGCGACAAACGACGACCACCGGCACTTCGGCGCCGACGCGGTGGTGATCCTGATCAAGGAGAAGCTCACCAACCTGGTGGAGACCAAGGATCTCGCGACGGTCAGCCAGCTCGAGGCCTGCCTGGGAGGCCAGGTCCTGATCGCCAACCAGCAGCTCGCGTCGTTTACACCCGCAAGGCCTGGAACCAAGCCGCCCTACGGCGGCGCCAACAGCCCCTGCGCAAAGCTGATGAAGAACCGGCCGGCGCAGGTGGTCTATGGCCCCGGAACGTTCCTCAATCGCGCGGTCGCCGCGGTCAACACGCAGGTCGGGGCGCTTCTGACCAGCGCCCAGACCACGGTCGCCAATGTCGAGAACAACGCCTACAAGCTCGCGCTGGCCCGCGGCATGAGCAAGGCGCAGGCGCAGCGGGTCGCCAACTCGGCCGGCACGCTGCAGAAACAGCAGGAGCTCCAGCAGCTCGAGCGGCTGTACCTCGACTCGGGGATCTCGGGCACGCCGTCGATCGACGATCCCCAGTTCATCCCGGAGATCGTGTTCGACCAGACGCGCGGGGTCAACCAGCCCAAGGCGCGGTTCGCCTACCTGTTCCCGACCGCCGACTCGGCGCTGATCCAGGTCCGCCTCAAGGCATCGCTCAGCGACGCCCAGCAGCGTCAGGCGATCACGTGGATTCGCCAGGCGGTCGCAATGCCGATGTTCGGTCTGTCCTTCGGCGGCACCTACACGGTCACCGGCGTGCCGGTGGTGACCAACGATCTGGCGTCGGATATCACGGGGTCGATATCCAGCCTGCTGATCGCCGCGCTGCTGGTGATGGCGGCGACGCTGCTGATCGTTTTTCGCAGTCGCCTGCGGCTGCTGCCGGTGGCGATCGCGCTGGCGGCGGTGGGGATCACGTTCGGCCTGACCTCCCTGCTCGGCGCCTCGCTGACGCTCGCGTCGATCGCGGTGCTCCCGATCCTGATCGGCCTCGCGGTCGACTATGCGATCCAGTTCCAGTCGCGCGTGCAGGAGGCCCGGCGCTCCGAAGCCGACGCGCCGGCGAACGTCGTTGAGGCCGTGGCTCGCGCGGCCGGAGCCGCCGCGCCAACGATTGCCACCGCCGCGCTCGCGACGGCCACCGGCTTCCTGGTGCTGCTGCTGTCGCCGGTGCCGATGGTGCGCGGCTTCGGCGTGTTGCTCGTGATCGGAATTGCGATCGCGCTCGCGTGCGCGCTGACGGCGGGCTCGGCGGCGCTGGTGGCGAGCGATCGCGACGGCGGTGCGCTCGGTGCGTCGCTGCGCGGGGCGGCGGAGCTCCTACGCGGCGCTGGGCGGAGCGTTGGCGGCGTCGATCGGTTGCATCCGCGCTGGCCGGCGGGACGAATCCTTCCCGCTGTCGTCGGCCGCCCTCAACGAGTGCTCGCGGTCGGCGTCATGCTCGCGGTGCTCGGGTGGGCGGCCGACACACAGACCACGGTCCAGTCAGACGTGACCAAGCTCGTACCCCCGGACATGCCGGCGCTGCAGAACCTCCGTACGCTCGAGCGGGTAACCGGCGTCTCGGGCGAGATCGACGTGACCGTGCACGCAGCCAACGTCGCGACCCCCGCCGTGATCGGATGGATGACCCGCTACGAGAACACGCTGCTGGCCCGCTACGGGTATCTCGAGGAGAAGGGCTGCGCGCAGGCGACGCTGTGCCCGGCGCTGTCGCTTCCAGATCTGTTCTCGGGCGGGACGGGCCAAGGCACGCGCCAGGCGCCCCCGACCGCGGCGGCGATCAACAGCCTGCTCCGGGCGGTCCCGGGCTATTTCTCCCAGGCGGTCATCACCCCCGACCACCGCGAGGCGGCGCTCGCCTTCGGCATCCGGCTGATGCCGCTGTCGCGTCAGCAAGGCGTCATCGACTACATGCGGTCGCAGCTGCATCCGCCGCCGGGGGTGACCGCGCAGCTGGCGGGTGTGCCCGTGCTCGCGGCGCAGGCAAACGCGGCGCTGTCGTCGTCGGCGCGCCGGTTGCTGACGCTGCTGGCGGGGCTGGTCGCGGTGGGCCTGGTGCTGCTGGCCGTGTTCCGCCGCCCGCGGCGCGTGATCGTGCCGTTGATCCCGATCGCGCTGGCGACCGGCTGGTCGGCCTTGATCCTGTTCTTGATCGGGATCCCGCTGAACCCGATGTCGGCGACGCTGGGGGCGCTCGTGATCGCGATCTCCACCGAGTTCAGCGTGCTCCTGTCCGAGCGGTTCAGGCAGGAGCGAAGAGCGGGCTACGAGCTCGCCGATGCGCTCGCGCGCACCTACCGGTTCACCGGCGCCGCCGTGCTGGCGTCCGGGATCACCGCGATCGCCGGCTTCGGCGTTCTGGTGCTGTCGGATATCGCGATGCTTCGAGACTTCGGCTTCGTGACGCTGATCGACCTGTCGGTCTCGCTCGCCGGAGTGATGCTGGTGCTGCCGTCGGTGCTCGCGCTGTCTGAGCGCGATGACCTGCTCGAGGCCGCGCCAGGGTTCGTGCGCCGGGCGTTGTCGTGGCTGCCCCGTCCGGGCCGGCGGGCTCGGGTGGCGTGAGCCATTCCCGTGACTCGCGACACCAGCCCACAGACCCCACCGCGTCGGCTCGATCCCGACCGCGCCGCCGCCACCGCGCCGGCGCGGCCGGCGCCCGATCAGCCGCCGGCCGAGCCGGCGGTCGATAACCAGCGCTACCGATGGATGATCGGCATCTTCGGCCTGGCGCTGGTGATCGTGATCTCCGTGTACCAGTTCGCCTCGCACGGAACGGGGACGACCGGCGTGCCCCCGGGCAAGCGCATTCACTTCTTCGCCGCTCCGCTGGCCACCTCGACGCTCAGCGGCGCGGCCAACCTCAACCCTCCGTGCACGCTCGCGCGCCATGATCCCCGTGCACTCAACGTCTGTCTGCTGGTTCGCCGCACCCCGCTCGTGCTCGCGTTCTTCGTGACCGGGTCGGCGAACTGCACGCGGCAGGTGGACACCATTGAGACGGTCGCGCGGGAGTTCTCGCCCCGCGACGTGCGGTTCGCGGCGGTCGCGGTCGGAGCCAGCCACTCGTCGGTCGCGACCCAGGTTCGCTCGCACCGCTGGACGATCCCCGTCGCATACGACGTCGACGGGAGGGTGGGGGCGCAGTACGGTGTCCAGATCTGCCCGCTGATCGAGTTGGCGAAGCGCGGCGGGATCGTTGCCGATCGGTTGATCGGCAACCACTGGCTGCAACCCCAGGCACTTGCACAACGAGTGCGTTCGCTCGTGGGCGGGTGAGCCGGTGAGCCAGCTGAGCCAGCTGAGCCAGCTGAGCCCGGTGAGCCTGGTGAGCGAGTAAGCGAGTGACGGTGTGAGCGGGTGAGCGGGTGAGCGGGTGAGCGGGTGAGCGGGTGAGCGGCGAAGCGGTGGAGCTGCGAGCTGCGCCCGGCTTCGTCGAAGCCGAGCTGAGCGCGGAGCTGCCGGGACTGCGGCTGCATTGGCTGACCGTGCGCAGGCCGGCACGCGGGAGTTCGCCGGCCCTCGTGCACCGCCTCGAGGATCTTTCCAACCGGTATCGCGGTGCAAGCGTCATCGCGATGCGTACGCAGCCGGTTCCGCACGCCTACCGAGCATTCTTTCGCCAGATCGGGCTGGACCCGGACATCGACAGGATCCCGAGTGAGGAGGCTGCCGTCGCGCGGCTGCTGCACGGTCGGTTCCGGTCGCACGGCACGCTCGACGACGCGCTTCTGATTGCGCTGGTCGAGACTGGGGTGCCGGTGTGGGCGCTGGACGCCGCGCTGATCGACCCCCGGGGCCTGGGCATCCGCACCGCGGTCGCCGGCGACCGCCTTGGCAGTTCCGACGATGCCTACCCGGTGGCGCCGGGTCGGCTCGTGGTGGCAGATGCGTGCGCCATCCACGCGCTCCTGTTCGGTGAGATCGCTCCCGGGCATGGCGTGAGTGCCGCGGCGAAGCGGATCGCGCTGTTCTCGGTAGGCGTCGAGGGCGTGCCGGCGATCCACCTCGAGGAGGCCTTGTGGGTCTGCGTGGAGGCGCTGCACGG
Organism: uncultured Solirubrobacterales bacterium; assembly: GCA_963723675.1. GTDB lineage: Bacteria > Actinomycetota > Thermoleophilia > Solirubrobacterales > Solirubrobacteraceae > Palsa-465. Next base: position 422,430 of record CAVRRW010000012.1, read on the forward strand.
CGGATAGAAGCCCCGGGCGGCGCGTAGGCAGCGGCCCCGAAGGGGATAACCACGGTGATAAGCTGGCGTCGCCCCGCAGAGGAGGCGAGGATGGAGCTGCTCGAACAGGTAACCGGACATGCGCCCGTTTCCGGGACACCCACATCGCCGGTCATCGACGGCGGTGAGCGGGCAGCTCGCCGGGCCCTGCGGACGCAGATCGCAAGGCTGGAGCGCGAGCTCGCCGACGCTTTCGTGACCGCCTTCCCGATGGGAGGGCTGGAGCAGGCGCCGCAGCATCCCCGCCGCGGCGCTCGGCTGCTGGATCTGGGGGAGCTCGAGCACGTTCGCGATGAGCTCGTGGAGCGCCTGGCCGCGGGGCGCGCCACGATCGCCGAGCGAGCCGATGCCCAGGCCGCAAGCCGAGTCGCGCTCGAGCAGATGTTGCTCGAGCCGGGCAAGCATCGCTTCGAGCGGATCTCCTGCCGGCAGCTGGGTCAACCCGGGTGCGGCGTCTGGGAGGTCAGGCCACGGTTGGGCCTGATCGGGATGCTGATGGGGTGGTGGCAGGTCAAGCTCTCCTCCGGCTGTCCGTTAGCCAGGGGCCGTGAGCGCGCGCTCGCGGCCCTCTGAACAGCCTGGACCCGCGGGTATCCTGAGGCGTCGGATGCGCGCGATGCTCAGGACGGGTAGTGGTGCGGCGCTCGTCGTGGCGATCATGATCATCGGCAGCCTGGTGCTGTGGATCGGCACGCCGCTGCTGTGGCTGTGGATCGGCTCGCAGATCCAGGGTGCGACGGCGTCGCTGGGAGCCGCGCTCGGAACGATGATGATCGGCGTCGTGGCGACGATCGCGATCCTGGCGGCCGTCCTCTCGAAGCTCAGCAACGTCTACCGCGCCAACTGCCTGGCGCGGGGCCACAACGACCCCGGTCATTTCCTGCTCGAGACCGTGCTGGTGGTGAGCGCGGGCATCACGCTCGCGGCGTTCGTCATCTGGTTCTTGTTGTTCGCGGGCGCAAGCCCCGTCCCGGTCGGGATCCAGATTTAGTTTTAGTGTCGCGAGTCAGGGCCAAGCACGCGAAGGCTGGTTGGAGCGGAGGGATGGAAAACGGCCCACCAGAGCCCTCCAATTTACGATTCGCGAGACTGGGGCGAGATCGGCCCCGCGCCACCGCTCCCGCCGGTGGCGCGGGATGGGCGGGGGCAGGCTAGACCTGGCCGACCAGCGCGAACTCGCTCGAGATACACGAGTCGAGCTGGGTGGCAAGCAGTCGTCGCTGACGGTCTGTGAGTGCTCCGACCGTCTTTGTCTCATTGATCTGGCAACGCGAAAGGAACTTTCTGCACCTCGTGCCGCCCCAGCGACGCTGACTAATCAGCAGCTCGCCCAAGGCCCAGGTGCCCGCCTCCCGCGGCGGAGCCAGGATGACATCAGCGGCCGACACCTCTCCGTCGGCGATCCGCCGCTTCAGTTCTGCACGCGCGAGCCTGATCTCATTTGCCCGCCCGAGCGCACGCATTCTCTGCGGCTCCGGGTGCATGATGGCGGTGTCCGTCATGTAGTGGTCTCACTCCCTGCGTCCTGTCCGCCGAGGCGGACTATTTCGGTTTCGCACGGGCACGTCGCCTTGCGGCGTCGCGTCCATGGGGCACTTCATCTGTCGCCGAGCCTTGGGTACTGATTGTCGCCCCTGCCGCGCAGGTCCCCCATCACCCCTGAAGGACCCTCGCGCCGCTCGGCCGACCACCGTTCGACAAGACTGGAAATTACGCCACCGAGGGGGTAACAGCAATGTCACAACTTGCGTGCATGCGCTTAGAGCGTGTTTTTTCTGGCCCGCGCCACTTGTGCGCAAGTGGACAAGACAACGACGCCGACTGGGTGCTTAAGAAGCCTCGGGAAGAGGCCCGTGATCGGCCTCGAACGCCCGCTTGGCCTCCCCGAATCGCTGGAGCGCCGCATCCAGGGTGTGGTGATCGTGGGTCGCCATCACGCTCGTGCGAAGCAGCGCGCCGGAGGGAGGAACCGCCGGATGGATCGCCACGTTCACATACACGCCGGCGTCGTACAGAGCCTTCCACAGGAACACGGCCTTCCAGTCGTCGCCGACGACCACCGGCACGACCGGCGTCACGACCTCCGTCCCGTCCGCGAGCCGGGTCGGCAACACCACCTTGAATCCGAGCTCGCTCAAGCCACGGTGCAGATAGCGGGCGTTGTCGAGGACTCGGGCGAACAGCTGCCGACCCTCCTCGGAGCGGCAGATGCGGACGGCGGCGAGCGCGGCGCCGACCGCGGACGGCACGGCCGAGGCGGTGAACATGAACGGCCGCGACTGGATCCGCAGGAACTCGACAACCTCGGCCGGCCCGGCGATCACGCCTCCGCACGATGCGAGCGACTTGGAGAACGTGGCCATGCGCATGTCGACCTCCTCCTCGACGCCGAACAGCTCGGCGGTGCCGGCGCCGCGAGCGCCGAGCACGCCGAGCGCGTGCGCCTCGTCGACCATCAGCCGCGCGCCGAACCGGCGGCAGCACTCGACGATCTCCGGCAGCGGCGCGACGTCGCCTTCCATCGAGAAGACGCCGTCGACCACGACCAGCACTCCGCCGCCGTCGCTTGCGGCCTTCTCCAGCGTGCGCTCGAGGCGGTCGACGCGGTTGTGCCGAAACGGCCTGAGCTTGGCCCGCGAGAGGATGCAACCGTCGAGGATTGAGGCGTGGTCGCCGGAGTCGGCGACGACTGTGTCGCCCGGGCCGAGGATCGTCCCCAGCGCGCCGACGTTCGCCTGATGACCGGTCGTGAACACGAGCGCGGCCTCGGTCTCGAGCCACTCCGCGAGCTCCCGCTCGAGCGCGAGGTGCAGATCGATCGTCCCGTTCAAGAAACGCGACCCGGTGAGCCCCGTTCCATAACGGTTCAGGGCATCGAGCGCGCCCCGCTTGACCCTCTCGTCGCCGGTGAGCCCCAGATAGTTGTTGGATCCGAGCATGATCCGGCGCCGCCCCTCCATCTCCACGACGGGGAGCGTCGGGCCCTCGAGCACACGGAAGTACGGCAGCGCATCGAGCTCCCTGGCGGCCCGCAGCTGCTCCAAGCGCTCGTGCTCACGGGCCTTGGCGAAGACGTCGATTGAGGTCGGCATGCGCTACGCGGCCTGTATCGTAACGGGCACAACCGCGCCGCCGAGGAGAAAGATGACCGAGCGCGCCGTCACGATGTCGGGGCAATGACCGAAGAGCTGCACATCAACGGCGAACAGCCCGAGCACGACGAGAACGGAGTGGAGACCGTCGATGGCCTGCCCGTGCTCGCCGAGGTCCGGACGATCGAGCGGGCCTCGCCGGGGTCGTTGCCGGCGGTGCAAGCGGCCGCCGCGGCGGCGACCGGGTTCGTTGCCGGGGCCGCGACGCTGGCGCTCGTCAGGCGGCGCAACGCCCGCAAGCTGGCCCGGGCGCGCAGCGGCCCGCGCCGCGCCGTCGAGATGCTGCCGATCGTCGCCACCCGGACGTTCTTGGTCGACGTCCACCTGATCGGCAAGCACGGCGAGTAACCGCCGGCGCGCCGGGACGAAAGGTGCGCGCTCCCTTCACGTGATCGGCATCAGCTCGAACTCGACCGTCTCCCAGGGCGCGCCGGCGAGCGCGTCGCGCATCTCGTCGGAGGACCACGCGCGCTCGGTAAGGCGCTGGCCTTCGCAGCGCACCGTCACCGCGTCCGCTTCGAACGGCCACGGGTCGAGGCTGAGGCGGCCGGGCCGCTCTGCGAACGTCAGCCTGAGCTCGACCGGCTCGCCGGCCGTGGGCACCCCCGTCGCGGTGTAGGGCGCCCAGTCAAGGCACAGGCCCAGCGAGAGGGTGTCCCAAGTCCACACCAGCCGGCTGTTGCGGGCCACGATCTCCTTCGCCGCTGCCGGCGCCGTGATCAGGTCGGCGCGCAGCGAGGCGATCAGCTCGTCCTGAAAGCGGCGCTGCTCGTCGAGGAACTTGCGGATCAGCTCGGCCTCGGTCTGCGGCCGCTTGGCGAGATCGAGACGGTCGTACAGCCGCCATCCGTGCAGTGACGCGAGCAGGGCCGCGTACCGGCTCTGGCGCAGCAACCGCCGGGGGCCCGCGCGCCAGAGCTGGACGCTGACCGTGATCGGCATCTCCATGAACGACTGCGGATAGCCGGTGTCGGGGTTGAAGTCCGGCGCCAGATCCCAGGCGGCCATCCCGACATCGTGCTGCTCGGCGCCGAGGCACACTTCCTGAAACGGGGAGACCCGGCCGAACCGGGCGTTGCCCCAGGCTCGCGCGAGCTGGCCCGAAACCCACGCGTGCGCCGCCTGTCCGATCGCGAGCACGCCGCGCTCGTCCTTGCGGATCAGCATCGGTGCGACCCTATTCCGCGACCGGGCCGCGCAGGCCGGAGAGCAGGCGCGTCACCGTCTGACCCATCTCGGCGCGCGCGGCCACCGGGTCGTCGGCGCGCGCCACCACCATCGCCGCCTCGTCGAGCGCGCCGAGCAGGACGTGCGCGACCGCTCGCGCTGATCCTGGGAGCAGGTGGCCCCCGTCCATGGCGGCTTGCACCGCCGCTTCGAGCAGGCCGAGGCCGTGGTCGGCATCGATCGCCCGCCACAGATCCCAGCCCAACACCGAGGGCCCGTCGATCAGCACGATCCGCTGCATCTCGGCCGTCATGCAGGCGTCCAGGAAGGCGTTGATCCCGACCACCAGCTCGTTCCACGGATCGCCCGCCGCCACCGCCCGGCTTGCGATGCCCCGCGTCGTCTCGGCGCTGACCTCGACGAGCACCGCCTGAAACAGCTCTTCCTTGCCACCGGCGAAATGGTGGTACAGGGCTCCGCGGGTGACCCCGGCCCGCTGCACGATCTCCTCGGTCGAGACGCCGGCGTAGCCGCGCTCGGCGAACAGGGCGCGGGCGGCGGCGATCAACGCCGCGGTCGTCGCCTCGCGCTGCGCGGCCTTGGTGCGGGGGCGCGCAGCGTCCGCCGTCGGCGCCCCTGCCGCACCTCCCGCCGCTCCACGCTCCGCCGTCGGCGCCACTCCTGCCGCACCTCTCCCCGCTCCACGCTCCGCCGTCGGCGCCACCCCTGCCGCACCTCTCGCCGCTTCATCCTCGGCAGTCGGCTTGACATCCATACTGTCTGTATGTGAAGATCCGTACACCCGGTACGTAACCCTAGCGTGGAGTGTCACCGATGCGCGAATCCGAGTTTCGCAACGCAACCCGTCAGTACCGCGAAATCGAGCTCTCGCGGGGCGTCGTTCAGTACCGCGAAATCGAGCTCTCGCGGGGCGTCGTTCAGTACCGCGAGCTCGGATCTGGCGCCCCGATCGTCCTCGTCCACGGCCTGCTCGTGAACGGCAGGGTGTGGGATCCGCTGGTGGCGCACCTGTCACACGGCGCCCGCTGCATCGTGCCCGAGCTGCCGCTCGGCTCGCATCGCGTTCCGATGGGCGACCGCGCCGATGTCACGCCCAAGGGTGTCGCGCGGACGATCGCGGAGCTGATGGAGCGGCTCGAGCTCGATGACGTGACGCTGGTCGGCAACGACACCGGCGGCGCGCTCTGTCAGCTCGTCGTCGCCGACGATCATCGGCGACTGGGCCGGCTGGTGTTGACCAACTGCGACTCGTTCGAGCACTTCCCGCCACCGTCGCTGCGTCCGGCGATCGGCATGCTGAAGCTGCCCGGCGCGGTCGCCTCGCTCGGACAGCTCGGGCGCCTGCGTCCGATTCGCTCGACGTTCTCGCTGATGAAGCTGACCACGCAGCCGATTTCCGACGAGTTGGTCCGGTCTTGGCTCGAGCCGCTGCGTGATCGTCGAATCCGCGCGGACCTGGCGCGCTTCGTTGCAGCGATGCAGGCGACCGACATGGTCGGCGCGGGCGAGCTGTTGCGTGGTCTGGATCGTCCCGCGCTGATCGCTTGGGGCGCCAAGGATCCCTACTTCCCCTATGCCGACGCCGAGCGTCTGGCGGCGACGCTACCGGACGCGCGGCTGCACCGGCTCCCGGGGGCAAGCACGTTCGTGCAGCTCGACGCCCCGGAGCGGCTCGCCGAGTTGATCGGCGAGCTGGGAGCGGTCGGGAATCCCGCGGCGGTCTCGTAGATCGATGCCGCGGCGCGAGCCGCGCTACAGCCCCTGCCCCCGGGCCGTGCTATAGCCCCTGCCCCCGGGCCGTGCTATAGCCCCTGCCCGGCCAGCAGCTCGTTGGTCGACGCGTCCGCGATCGCGCTGGGATTGCTGATCAGGTGCTGGCGCATCATCCATGTGCCATAGGCGTTCCACCGGCTGGAGCTCTGCCAGCCCCAGGGGTTGCGCGGATCGCTGGGAAAGAACGCGGGCAGCGTCGCGCGGACGCTGGCGAGCTGGAAGTTGGGGTCGAGGCCGGGATTGGCGGCTACCAGGTTGTGCACGGCGGCCTGGGGGTTGCTGCGCACCGCCTCGTACCCGCGGCCGAGCGCCTGCACGAACCGCCGAATCTCGTCGGGGTGATCGACGATCGTGCTCTTGCGGGCGACGACGACGAGCTCGTCGTAGGTCGGCACGCCGACCTGCTCCATGCGGATCACGTTCGGGTGCTTGTGCATCCGCTGCAGCTGGATCGCCTCGTAGTTCCAGAAAGCTCCGAGCGTGGCGTCGACGCGGCCGGACAGCATCGCGGGGACCAGGTCGGAGCCGACGTTGATCTCCTTGACCGAGCTCGCGGGCATCCTGGCATGGGCGAGGATCGTCGTCAGGTAGGCGTGCTGATAGGGGATGCCTGCGGTCCCGACCGTCTTGCCGCGAAGCTGCGCCACCGTGCGGATGTGCTTTGAGCCGATCGAGACGATCGAGGTGAGTGGCTCCTGGGCGATCGCCGCCACGGACACGAGCGGCAGCCCCTGGTTGCGGGCGAGCAGCACCTCGGGCTCATAGGAGACCGCAAGGTCGGTCTTGCCCGCCGCGAGCAGCTTCAGCGGCAGCGCCGGATCCGACGGCACCCGGACGTGAACGTCAAGCCCGGCGCGCTCGAAGTCGCCGTTGGCGAGCGCCTGGTAGATCCCGACGTGGTCGGCGTTGGGGAACCAGTCGAGCATCAAGGTCAGCGACTGGGTCTGCCCCGACGACGACACCGATTCCTTCTTCTCTCCGCAGCCAGCCAGCACCACCGCCAGCAGCGCAACCGCGGCGATCAACGTCAGGGCTCTCTTCATCAGGAGCGTTCCTCTCTTGGTTGATAGGCCCACGGCAGCAGCAGCCGCTCGGCCAGGGTCAGCAAAGCAAACAGAGCGATCGCGAACGCCGACAGGATCACCACGGCCGCGTACGCGCGGGCGGTCAAAAGCTGCGGGATCGATTGCTCGAACAGGAAGCCCAGGCCCGAGCTCGCCCCGGCCCACTCGGCAAACACCGCCCCGATCACCGCCACCACGACCGCGATCTTCGCGCCGGTGAACAGGCCGGGAAGCGCGGCCGGCAACTCCACGTGGCGAAACGTGGTCAGGCGGGAGGCGTCGAACGTCCGCATCAGCTTGATCAGGTCGGGATCGACCGCGGCGAGTGCGGCGAGCGTCGTGACGACGATGGAGAAGAACGACACCAGCGCGATCACGACGAGCTTGGGGAAGATCCCGAACCCGAGCCACAGCACCAGCACCGGCGCCAACATCGGCACCGGAATCGTCTGGGAGGCGACCAGCAAGGGGTATATCGCCCGTCGCAGGGTCTGCGAGAAATGCAGCGCGACCGAGAAGACCAGCCCCGCGAGGGCAGCCAGCAGCATCCCGAGCAGGACCTCGCGGGCGGTCACGAGGAAGTTGCTCCACAGCAGCGATCGATCCGTATACACCGCCTTGGCGATCGCATGGGGGGCGGGCAGGATCAGCGGATCCGCGCCGCCGAGGTCGACGTACAGCTCCCAGGCGCCGATCAGCACCGCGAGCACGAGTGCGGCACGCCACCCCCCGCGGAGCCTGCCGACCAACGTCAGACCCCAAGTGGAGGTCATTCGCCCACCCCCAGCGCCTGCAGCGCCAGCTCTCGCAGCGCCACAACCGCGCCGTCGGTGCGCCGTCGCGGGCGCGGCAGTGCGACCTCGAGCTCGGCCACGACGTGTCCCGGGCGCGGCGACAGGATCACGACCCGATCGGCGAGCACGACCGCCTCCTCGACGTCGTGGGTGACCAGCACGACTGTGCGCGGCTCGCTCGCGAGCACGTGTGCGAGCCAGCCCTGCATCTCGGCACGGGTGATCGCGTCGAGCGCCGCGAACGGCTCGTCGAGGGCGAGCACCGGCTTGCCCGAAAGCAGCGTCCGAAGGAACGAGATCCGCTGGCGCATGCCGCCCGACAGCTCGGAGGGCCTCGTCCGCTCGAACTCCTCCAGGCCGAAGCGCTGCAACCATGGCTGCGCCGCCGCCCGCGCCTGCGCCCGCGACACGCCCCTCGCGCGCAGCGCCAGCCCGGCGTTGTCGATCGCGCTCAGCCAGGGCAGCAGCAGGTCGCGCTGCGGCATCAGCGCCGCCGGCGCCGAGCTGAGCGTGCCGGAGTCGGGGACCTGCAGCCCGCAGATCAGCTCGAGCAGCGTGGTCTTGCCGCATCCGCTCGGACCGACGACTGCAACGATCTCGCCGGCCTGGGCGGACAGCGAGACACCGGACAGAGCGGCGACCTCTCCCCGCTTGGTGCGGAACGTACGGCTCACGACCTCGACTCCTACGCCAACCGGGGCCTGAAGATCGCGAGGCTCCTTTGCGGGAGCCTCGATCATTGCGCTTGTCGCTCCCTCCGCGGGCATTACCCCACAGGTTCGAAGGGTCAGCGCCGGGTCGCAGGGTCGCGTGGGGCGCTATCTCAGCCGGCTTTCCCGCCAGCCCCCCTGGGTTTTCAAGTACGGCCAGATGCTAGCGCGCGGGCATCGGTGCGATAGGGTGCGGTTGTGCGGAGCAAGGGCCTCGGGTGTGCGCTCGCATTCTTGGTCGCTCTCGCGGGGGGCGTGGCGACTGCGGAGGCGAGCACCAGCTTCCGTCCTCGGATCGGCGGCGCGATGGGGATCGTGCCGCCGCGCCAGGACGATATCGCCGCCCAGACGAGCATCCCCGTCGTCTATCACGGCGGCCTCGTCATGCGGGGCGTCACCGTCCACACGATCTTCTGGGGGCCGCGAGGCTTTCGCTTCAGCCCCGCGCCGGCCGGCGCGGGGGACTCCTACGAGCAGCTGGTCCAGCAGTTCTTCACCGACGTCGCGCACGACTCCGGGACGACGAGCAACGAATTCTCGATCCTCGGGCAGTACGGGGACGGGGCGGGGCCCGGCAGCTACAGCATCGCGTACAACGCGATGGCGGATTCGATCGACGACACGAACCCGTATCCCGCGGGCCATCGGTGCGCGTCGCCGTCCGGCATCAGCACCTGCCTGACCGACCTGCAGCTGCGGCGAGAGATCGTGCGCGTGATCGGATTGCATGACCCCGCCGGGGGTGGATTGCACGACGTGTGGTTCATCCTGCTCCCGCCCGACGTCGACACCTGCGTGGCGCCCGGTCAGTGCGGGACGAACGCGTTCGCCGGCTATCACTCGCTCTCGAACCTCGGAGCGGTCCCCACGATCTACGCGGTCATCCCCGACCCGCTGATCGAGCTGCCCCCGATCCCCGGCGTCGACCCCGAAGGCAATCCCGAGGCGGAGACGACGATCGACACGATCGCCCACGAGACGATCGAGGCGGTGACCGATCCGGAGGGAGTGGGGTGGATGGACCCGAACGGATTCGAGGTCGGCGACAAGTGCGAGAACGGGCCTCAGGAGGGGACTCCGCTGGGGACGGCTTCGAACGGCGCGCCGTTCAACCAGGTGATCAACGGCCACGACTACCTCCTGCAGACGATGTGGTCAAACCCGGTCGGAGGCTGCGTGCAGGACTCAACCGCGACGACCTCGCCGCTCCCGCTCGCGACCGTCAGCCTCACGCAGTTCAGTTCGTCGGTCGGGGGCAACACCGGGATCACGCAGGGCGGGGTGCCGGTGGTGGTGGGCGTCGTTCGCGCTTCCACGCTGGTCGCCGTCGGCGTCGGCGTCACCCGCGCCAACGGAGCGTGGGGGCCGCTGACGCTGCGATCGGCGGCCGGCGCGCCGCATGCGGTCGGCGACGATCGCGACCAGATCCTGGTCTCATATGGCCGCGGCGGCCCCAAGCCCGATCAGATCGAGACCGGCAACGGCGGCGACCCGTTCAACGAGTCCGGATGGACGGGATGGTTCGACCTCGACCACGGCTACGCGGTGAGGCCGGACGCGATCGCGCTCGCGCCCTGTAGCCAGACCGGCGTCCTCGGCCTCGAGGTCGGAGGTTCGCCGGCGCCGGCGCCGATCGAGCGGTGCGACACCGAAACCGACATCTCGCTCGTCCACACGCGGACGCTTCATGCCGCAACCCCGATCACGATCAGCAGCGAGGACAACCGCGCGGTCTTCATCGACAACCCAAACGGCGCGCTGGTGCGGATGACGATCCCCGTCGGCGAGCCGGGAAGCGTCTCGGCTCAGCGCAACCGCCAGGTCCTGTTCACGCTCACCGGGTTCCCGTCTTGCACCGCGAACCTGCGCGCGCAGACGGTGCGCTGCGCGGGGCTGGTGCCTCGCGCGAGCTACTCGGTTCTGCGCCGGCGCAGCCACGCTGCCAGAAGCGGGCGTGCCGATCGGCAGGGGTCGGTCGTGCTGGGCGGGTTCCCGGGGGCGGTCGGGATCCGCGGCGGCGACGTGCTCGCGCTGAGGCGCGCCCACGGTCGCACGCTGAGCACCCTCCACGTCGCTTACCTGCGCGTCGAGGTGACCGGCAACGAGACGGTCGCCGCGGGCGGCACCTGCGAGCCCGGCGATTACTGGGGACCGCCGCTCGAGACTCCGCCGGCCAGCCCCGCGATCGGCTTCCCGGGTGCGGGCGGGACCGGCAGGGTCTGTCCGCGCAGCGGCAAGGCGGCCGGCCTCCCGCTCGCCGACATCGCCCAGACCGACGATCTCGGCGGCGGCCAGACGCGGACCGAGGTGCCGGCGTTCGAGGGCACCTCCCCGACGGACGGCGAGACGCTCTTCGGCCCGTTCGTCGCGCTGGCCCGAACCGGCCTGCCCGGCCCCGACGACTCGGTCGTGCCGGCCACCACCCGGGTGTCGCTGACGATCACCCGCTCCACCGGCGGCGTCCCTGTGTTCCGGGCCCGCAACGTCGGCACCGCCCGGGGTGTGCGAGTCGGGCGCCTGCCCACGGGCACCTACCTCGCCCGTTGGGTCCTGAGCGACGCCAACGGCGACACGCGCACGATCCGCACGCACTTCGTGCAGGAGCCGTAGAGCGCCGGCGGGCCTCGGTGGTCAGGCGGCCGGCGCACCGGTGGGTCAGGCCGCGAGCGGCCGGGTCAGCGCCTTGACGAACTCCTCGAGTTGATCGGTGCGCCAGCACTCGAACGCCTGGCAGTGCTTCTCGTACGCGGCGATCACCGAGTCGCCGTAGTTCCAGTAGAGCCGTGGCTCAGGATTCAGCCAGAAGGTCCGGCCGGCCCTGGCCGTGATCGCCGCGAACACGTCGTCGCGGGGCGGGCGGCCGTTGGTCCGGGCGTCGCCGAGAACGATCACCGTCGCCCGGGGGTGCAGCTCATCCTCGATCAGCGCCAGGAACTCCGTCCACACGCGCCCGTAGTCGGTGTAGCCCGAGATGTCCGCGACGCCGGCGTCCTTGGAGATCGCCTCGGTGGCTGCGCGAAAGTCGCGCTCCCGCTCGAACACCTCGGTCACCTCCGAGATCCGCTCGATGAACACGAACGAGCGCAGCTTGCGAAATGCGTCGTGGAGCGCGTGCAGGACGCTCAAGAAGAACGTGCTGGCGCTGGTGACGCTGGTGGAGACGTCGCACAGCACGAAGATCTCCGGTCGGCGAGGGCGAAGCGGCCGGAACTTGAGAACGACCGGGACGCCACCGGTCTGCAGTGACGCCCGCATGGTGCGCCGGACGTCGACGTGGGCGTGCCGCTTGCGGCCGCGCAGCTCGTGGCCCTGGGTTGCGAGCCGGCGCTTGAGCTGCGCGACGACCCGGTGCACCGCGGCGAGGTCCTGGATCGGGCCGGTGGGAAGAGCCCGGTCCAGCTCGTTGAGGGGGCGTTTGGGCGGCAGCGAGGCCGTGCGCTCGATCAGGTCGCGCTCGAGCTCCCGACGAAGGTGCTGCTCGAACCGGCGAAGCTGTTCCCGCGGCACGCCGTCCCGGCGGGGGTCCCCTTCGGGAAGCTCGGGTTGGGGCTCGGGTCGCAGACCGAGGGCGCGGCGGATCCGTTGGACATCCACCCCGAGTACGCCCGAGCCCTCGCCGCGGCCGAACGCCGCGATCGCGAGCCGCGCGAGGTCGCGCAGCGCGGCGTCGGAGCCGTCGCGCAGCGCGGCGGCGATCTGCTGGCGCAGCGTGTCGAGGTTGATCTCACCCTCGCCGCGGTCGCCGCCGTGTCCCGCCTCGCCCTCGGTGACGCCGCGGCGCGCGGCCTGCGCCTCGGCGGCGCGGAAGAAGAAGCGGTCGAACACGAGGTCGAAAACGCGGCGGTCCTCGGGCGACTTGGCGAGTGTCGCCGCGAGCGCCTCCCTGAAGTCCGTTGGGTTCGTCCAGGGGACTTCGGTCAGCGCCTCGAACGCGTCGAGGATCTCCGACGTCCCGACCGCGACCCCTTCTTCGCGGAGGTCCTCGGCGAACAGCAGCATCTGTCCGTCGAACCCTCCCGGTCCATGCTGCGCTATTCCGCCGTAGCGCTCGCCGTGGCCGGCAGGCGGTGGGGACGCGGCCCGGTTAACGGGCCGCGGGGGGGCGCGCTGGTTGTCGCGGCCCGGGTTGTCAGGCGGCGGGGCGGGCATCTGCCGACTGATCCAGTTTGACTCCGACCCGCGCGGCGACCGTGTCGAGGTCGGTCCGGTGCTTGACGATCACGCTCATGGTGTCTCGGAACATCGCGTCGTCGATGTCGTCGGCGCCCAGCAGCAGCAGCGCCCGAGCCCAGTCGATCGACTCGGCGATGCTCGGTGGCTTCTTGAGGTCGAGCTCACGGACCTCGTGCACGATCTCGACCAGTTTGCGGGCGACCTCGTCGTCCAGCTCGGGGGCGTGGAGGTGGACGATCTCGAGCTCGTGCTCGACGTCGGGGTAGTCCAGCCACAGATACAGGCAGCGCCGCTTGAGCGCCTCGGTCAGCTCGCGAGTGTTGTTCGAGGTGAGCAGCACCACCGGCCGGGTGGTCGCCTCGATCCTCCCGAGCTCGGGGATCGAGATCTGAAAGTCCGACAGCAGCTCCAGCAGCATCGCCTCGAACTCCTGATCGGTCTTGTCGATCTCGTCGATCAGCAGCACTACCGGCTCGGTCGAGGCGATCGCCGTCATCAGCGGACGGGCCAGCAGGAACTCCTCACCGAAGATGTCGTCCTGGACGTCGCGCCAGCTGGCGTCGTCGGATTCGGTCTGGATCCGCAGAAGCTGCTTGCGGTAGTTCCATTCATACAGCGCCTTGGCCTCGTCGAGGCCTTCGTAGCACTGCAGGCGGACCAGCGTGCGATCCAGATAACGCGACAGGGCCTTCGCGAGCTCGGTCTTGCCCACGCCGGCGGGCCCCTCGACGAGCACCGGCTTGCCGAGCTTGGTCGCCAGGAACGAGACGAGCGCGGTCGACTCGCCGGGCAGGTACCCGACGGTCCTGAGTCCGGCGGCGATTTGGTCGACCGAGGCTGGCTGGTTCACTGGCATGGGCGGGATTGTCAAATATAGGGTTTCCCGCGTGCTCGCCCTCGCCGTCGCCGTCCGCTCCTCGCACCTCGGGTTGTTTGCCGCCGCGATCGCGCTCGGCTTCCTGATCGGCGCGTTCGGCCACGTCATCCGCTCGCGACCGCTGATCGCCGCGGGAATCGTGGTCATCGGGGCGGTCAGCGCGTACTACGTGTTCGCGTTGCAGCCGACGGGGTAGGGGGAGGCGGCCGTGGCAGCGCGACGCCGGCGGTCTCAGCCGACTCATTCGTTTCGCCTTGCCCCCGGTTCGTCACCAATCGGCAACAACTCCGCAAAAGATGCGTCACATGAGGCGGGTGCCGACGCGATCGGGTGAGAACCTGGGCCAATGGAGGCCAAACCGCACGCCGACGACCTCGGATCGCGCCAACAACGTCCCGATCGAAGGGGTTCAGCCGCACCTCGGGACGTTTCCGTTCTGGGGCGGGGGCAACGTCCCGCGCGAGCTCCGACTTGCGCCGATCGGGACGTTTCCAGGTGATCGCTGGCCTGATCGGGGGGTGTCCGGGTGATCGGCCGGCTTGATCGGGGGGTGTCAGGTGATCGGCCGGCCTGATCGGGGGGGGTCCAGGTGATCGGCTGGCCTGATCGCGAGGTGTCCAAATGATCGGCTGGCCTGATCGCGAGGTGTCCAGGTGATCGGCTGGCCTGATCGCGAGATCGCCCGCATCGCCGCGACCCAGCAGGCGCTGGTTACGCGCAGCCAGCTTGTCGGGCTTGGCATTGGACCCAGCGCGATTGAGCACGCGCTCGCGCGTGGTCGCCTTCATCGAATCCATCGAGGCGTGTACGCGCTCGTCGCCTCTACCGCACTTCCGCCCCTGGCGACCGAACGCGCGGCGGTTCTCGCATGTGGTGACACCGCCTTGCTCAGCCATCATTCGGCTGCCGCGGTATGGAGGATCCGTCCCTTCCTCGCCGGCGATGTCGACGTGATGGTCGTCGGCAAGGAAACCGGACGCCGGCGCGTTGGCATCTGCGTCCACAGGGTGGCGGAGCTGCACCCACGCGACATTCTGCGGCACGACGGGATCCCCCTCACCTCACCCGCTCGCGCACTTCTGGACATCGCACCGCACCTGTCGGAGCGCTCGCTCGAGCGCGCGTTCGACGAAGCATTGGTCCGGAACATCGTGAGTCTCGGAGCCGTGCGTGCGGTCCTCGCCAGGTACCCGCAGGCACGCGGCGCCGCCCGGATCCGCGCGCTCGCCCGACCCGACAGGAAGACCTCCGCGACTCGCTCCCAGGGCGAGGAGCGCTTCCTCATGATGGTTCGCAAGGCCCGCCTGCCCGAACCCGAGGTCAACGTCAGGCTCGGCCGGTTCGTTGCCGACTTCTTGTGGCGACGCGAGCGGATCGTGCTCGAGGTCGACGGGTACAACTATCACCGCGGGCGTGGCGCATTCGAACGCGACCACGAACGCGACGCCGAGCATCAACATTCGGATTTCCTTGTCATCCGAGCGACCTGGCGCCAGCTCGAGGACACGCCCGAGGCGGTTCTCGTGTGGGTCGCGACGGCGCTGGCGCGACGCCCCGCCCGCTGGTGAGCGGGTGATGCTCCCGCCCCCGCGATGCAGGGCCTGAACGCAGTGGGGACGGGCCCTCAGCGCTCGGGCGTTTTGGGCTCGAGCGGAGTCGTCATCTGGTCATCGTTGCCGGCGCTGGGGCGCCGCCGTTGCATGCGGAGCGTCGGCGAGTCATCGGTTGGCGGAGGGCCCATGGGGAGGGTGTCGCCGTCGGAGCGGGTCGCGGGCGTCGGGAGGGTGTCGCCGTCGGAGCGGGTCGCGGGCGTCGGAAGGGTGTCGTCCTCGGCGGGAACCGGATGCGTCGGAAGGGTGTCGTCCTCGGCGGGAACCGGATGCGTCGGAAGGGTGTGGTCCTCGGACGGAACCGGGCGCGTGGGGATGGTGTCGTCCTCAGAGCGAATCGGGCGGGCCCGGCGAAGACGAGCCTCGGATGGAACCGGGTCGGACGCAAGCGTGTCGTCCTCGGACCGAACTTGACGCGTGGGGATGGTGTCGTCCTCGGAGCGAGCCTGGCGCGCCCGACGCGGCTCAGCCGCTCCCGCGGCCGGAGGCCCTTGCGGCGAACGGCGCTCCCCCGGCAGCGGCGGCTCAGGCCTGTGCGCAAGCCGTATCCGCGATCCCGCGTAAGCAAGCAAGCCGGCAATCACGAGGGCGACGAAGATGCCCCATTCGATTCCCGAGGTCGTGGCGTATTGACCGTGGCTGCTGGTGCCCTGCTTGTCGAAGATCCGCCAGACGATCAGCACGCATGCCCACAATCCCGCCACCATGATCACGCCGCCGTCGCCGCCGGGGATGTGGAACGCCCGCCCCTCGGCCCGCTGGTAGAGGAGTACCAGGACGCCGGCCGCGATGAGCAGGATCGCGGCCTCGACGAACGAGAACGCGCCCCACCCGGTCAGGGTCGCGCTCACCGACTGCAGCTTTGTCGCCGTCCCTGACGCGATCACGGTCTCCTGATACCAGGGCAAGAACAGCGTCAGGAAGAGGAGGACCGCCGCGACCGCCGCCAGTCGCCGTTCGGAGGGCAGCTTTCGCCAGGCCCGTGCCAGGCGGCCCGCGCCGGCGACGATCCGGTGGGCGGCGCCGGCGCCGGCGCTGCCTTCGCTCATGCCGCGCCCGCGGACGCATTGACCTCGAGCGCGCGGCCGCGCCGCTGGCGCTCTTTCAGGCCGATGACGGCGAAGCCGTGAGCTCCGGTCGCCTCGTCGCTCTCGGGCGACCCGGTGAGGATCCAGGCGCGCGCCACCATTTCGATTGTAGGCGCGGGTCTGGCGTCCGTCAGAGGATCGGGATGTCCTGCACCTCGGCCGGCTCGGCGCGCGGGTGCTCGAGCCGCTCCAGGTACCAGTCGATCAACGCCCGGATCGCGTGCAGCAGCTCACGCAAGGCCTCGATCAGCCGCCGCTGAAGCTCGAGCGGGATCAGGTCGCGCAGCGACCGCAGCAGCAGCACGAGCGCGTCGAGGTCGCTGTCCCGATCCGCGGACGCATCGCTGGCCGGTGACTGCCATCCGGCCGCCGGGGGCTCGCGACCGGCCGACCCCGCCCCGCCCGAAGCACCGGCCCCCGCCGCACCCGCCGCCACCGCCTCGGCCATCAGCCGCTCGGCCGCTGCCGACGCCCGATCAAGCCGCTCCTCGAGCCGCCGCAGCGCCTCGGGCCCGGCTGGTTCGCGAGAGCCTGGTCCTTCAGACACCGTCGACCTCAAGCTCCCTCGACACCGTCGAACGTCACCTCGAGCGCACCGTCGTCGAACCTGGCAGCGGTTGGCTGGAAGGCGGCGAGGGCGGGTGGGAGCATGATCGTGCGCTTCTGGCCGTCGACCCTTACGACCAGCTCGAGCCCGATCTTCTTCAACGAGATGTCTCCCTTGCGCGCGAACCCGAGCGCGAGACGGAGGCGGGCATCATGCTCGGACACCCGCAGCTCCTGGGTGAGCGCGTCGTGCAGTACCGCCGCCGGATCGCGCAGGCCGGGGTCAAACAGCGACGCCGCCAGCAGGTCGAGCATCTCGGCGCCGATCACCTCTCGATCGAAGTACGGAGCACGCAGCACCGGCACCGGCGAGAACGCCGCCTCCACCAGCTCGAGGTGCTCCTCCTGCAAACGCCGCCAGCCCGCGAAATAGTCGCCGACGTCGGACGGGAAGATCCGGTTGACGACCACCGCGTCCGTCAGATAGCCGTACAGGTTCAGGTACGTGAACGTTCGCATCGCCTCCCCGATCACCATCCGGTCGGGGTTCATCACCAGGCGGATCGTCGACCGCTCACGGTCGCGCAGGATCTCGTTCATCGCGATCAGATTCCTGGACAGCCGATGGATGTCCTCGAACACGGCGCCGGTCGGAAGCGGGATTTCCAACAGCGATCGGGCGAGCGGCCTCGCCGCGGCAAGGATCTGGCGCTCCACCGGGAAGACCTTGTCGATCCACCACCTCGCGATGTCCGGGAAGGAGAGCAGCCGCAGTGTCTCGCCGGTGGGGGCACAGTCGACGACGATCACATCCCAGTCCCTCGACTCGTGATGTTGCTGGAGCACCAGCAGCGAGAACAGCTCGTCCATCCCCGGCGGAACCGTGAGCTCCTCGGCCGAGATGCGATCGACGCCGCGCTCGAGCAACAGATCGCCGAGCCAGTCCTGGACACCGGACCAGTGCCGCTCCATCTCCTCCTGCGCCTTGACCTCCTGTCCCCACAATCGATCGCCGGCAGGGCTCGGCTCGGCCGCGAGCTCGACGCCCAACGACTCCGACAAGCTGTGCGCCGGGTCGGTCGAGACGATCAGCGCGCGCAGTCCGGCCGCCGCGCAGCGACGGGCCGTAGCGGCCGCGACCGAGGTCTTGCCGACGCCTCCCTTGCCGGTGTACAGGATCGTTCGCGGCCTCATGAGCGGGCGAGTCTAGGGGTCTCGGCCAGTCCACGAGACCAGTGTCGACCGAGCCGTCGCTAGGAAGCCTGAACCGTGCCGATGATCCGGCCGAAGTTCCCCGCCAGGTCGGTGGCTGCGAGGCGGACCGTGTAGAGCCCTCGCCGCGCGAGCGGCGGGATCGAGAACGCGTGGGCCCCGTACGAGAAGCCGGCGCTCGTCGCCAGCACCGTGCGCGTTCCATCGACGAGCACGATTCCCACGTGCGACGCCTTCGAGAGCCGGAAGCGAATCGTGGAGCGCCTGTGGAGTGCGACCCGGCGTGTCAGCAGCGCCAGTGTGGGCGGCGTCGTGAGATAGGACCGAAAGTGGGTGGCGGTCGTGCAGTACGCGAGCGCCTGGGTGCTCTGGCACAGCTGATCGAGGAGGTCCAGAACGAGCTGGTGATAGCTGAGCGTGTCCTCGACCCCGGGCTGATAGAGCGACCAGGCGCCGGTGTCGAATCGTGCCAGCTCCGACTGCGCCTGGGCGTCGCCGGCCGCAAACAGGCTTGCCGCGAGCTGGTTGCCGCTGACCTGGGCGTAGTCGTGGAGGCCGATCAGGGACTGCAGGAACCCGTTGATGATGTCGGTGCCCGGCGCGAACGAGTACTGCAGGTAGCGGGCCCCCACGGAGGTTCCTTCCCGGACGCCGATCTTGGGCGCCACCGTGAAGATCGCCAGCGCCTGCTGTGCGATCTGGAGGTATGAGCTGTCGCCGGTCGCCTGGTACCCACGGGTCAGCGCCTCAAGCGCCGTGGCCTGGGACATCGCGCTGGTCCAGGGCGGCCTGCCGCCGTCGAACTCGAAGTAGTACTCCCAGGTAAGCCCACCCCCACGGCGGGCGGCGAGCCCGATCAGCTCGCCGAGCAGCTCGGTCAGCGCGGGATACTGAGCCGGTCCCGCGGTGAACAGCCCGTCCGCCTTGCCGAAGCTGCCGAGCACCTGCAGCTCGATCCCCTGACCCGGGTAGTACTGCCACACCAGCCCCGACCCGGCGAACTCGACCCGCTGACCGTAGCTCAGCAGCGGTCCCATGCTCCACCACTGACGATTACGGTCGAGCGTCTGAAACAGCGCCGGCAGCCGCGATGGTGTCAGCCCTCCCGAGACCGCGATTGCGTGCAGGTTCTCGATCACGGCCTCGAGCTCCCTGCCTCGGGTCCCGCGTAGACGACGGGCGGAACCGAGCGCGGCGGAGAAGCTCGAGCTGTAGCTGCGATACGCAGGCACGGTGATCGCGCCCACCTTGCGCAGACGCGTCAGCTCCGTGCGCACGGTTCGCTGCTTGCCCTTCGGATGGCCGCGGCCGTTCGCCGCGCCGGTCCGCGCCGCCGGCGTCCCGGCCGGCGCCGGCGTGACTGGCGGGGTCGTCAGGTACGGATCGTTGCGGCGGACGGCATGGCCGCCCGGGGCCAGTACGACCACCGGCGCGGCGCCCGCGGTAGAAGGGAATGCGCCGGCGACGATGAGCAGGCCGAAGAGTCGCCTACGCACCGGGCCGATGCTACCCTCGATCCCCGTCCGGCGCCTTCAAGGAGGAAGTTTCGACATGCATCATCGGATTCGGGGAGCCAGCGCGCTTGCGGCGCTGCTCGTGGCGTCGCTGGCTTCAATCGCCTTGGCGGCATGCGGAAGCAGCTCATCGGCGGGATCGTCAGCGGATGCGTCGAGCCTGCTCAAGGAGACGTTCGCCGGATCGCACAGGATCAACAGCGGCAACCTGAATCTGACGCTGACGGTCGACCCGTCGGGGTCGAGCACATTGAGCGGCCCGATCACCCTGAGCTTCGGCGGCCCGTTTGAGTCCCAGGGCGCCGGCAAGCTTCCGCAGTCCAGCTTCAAGGTCAGCGTCAGCGCGATGGGAAAGACGGGCTCGCTGCGGATTCTGTCGACGGGCTCGAGCGGCTACATCACGCTTCAGGGAACCAGTTACCAGCTCCCCAAGGCGACGTTCCACAAGCTCGAGTCGAGCTTCTCGCAGCTCGGGCCGTCGGGCGGCAACGCGAACAGCTCGAGCACGCTGGGCAAGCTTGGGATTCAACCTCTGCGCTGGCTCGTGAACCCCACCGTTGTCGGCAGCGAGAACGTGGCTGGGACGGCCACCACGCACATCCGAGCGAATGTCAACGTTCCGGCGTTCCTCACCGACGTCGACACCTTCCTCCGCAAGGCCTCCTCGCTCGGCGTCGCCAAGAGGAGCACCGCATCCGCCGGGCTCTCCGCGGCGACCCGAAACGAGATTGAAAGGGAGGTCAAGAATCCCACGTTCGACGTCTGGACGGGCAACGACGACAAGACCCTGCGCAAGCTGAGAATCGGCGTGCTGCTTCCCGTCTCGGGACAGGCCTCGTCGGTCCTGGGCGGAATGCGCTCCGCCGACATCGGGCTGAACCTGCAGTACGCGAACCTCAACCAGCCGCAGACGATCACCGCGCCGAAGACCGTTCGCCCGTACAGCGAGTTCACGAGCAAGATTCAAGCGTTCGTGCAATCGCTTCAGGGCAGCCTCGGTGCGAGCGCGCTGCTCGGGAGCGGCAGCGGGAGTGGCAGCTGAACGGGAAGTAGCCGGGCTGCTCTCAGCGGGCTATTCCCGCTCGGCCACTTCCGGATCGTCCTCCTCGCCTTCGTCGAACGGCTCGTCGCCGTCGTCGGAGGCAGCGCTTGGCTGGTGGCGGACCTGGAATGACTCGAGCAGCTCGTCTCGCCGGCTCTCGTCGATCGCCGATTCGTCGGAGATCAGCACCCAGTCCGCGCCCTCGTACTCCTCCATGTTGAAGATCTCGGAGTCGAGCTCGGGCGAGTCGTCGACGGTGACGAGAACCTCCGTCTGCGGGTTGAAGTAGGTACCCGGTCGGTTCACCAACTCTTCGAGCTCAAAACGTCGCGGATCGGCCATCGACTGCAGCGTACCTACAACGAGGCACGAGTTGAAGGTGCCCGATCCGGGGTCGCTTGGACGTCGCGCAGCCCGGCAATCTCGCGTTCGATCTCGGCTTCGACGTCGAGCGGCGCCTTGCCGGCCCTGGAGCGGCGGAGGTTGCGAGCGATCACGAGATCGCGGATCTCCTGGCGTAGCGCCGGGTCAATCGCGGGCGCGGTCAGCCGGGAGAGCTCCTGCTCGACGTCGATCGGCGGCTCCCCGCGGCGGGCACGTAGTGCGTTGCGTGCCTCGAGGAGCTCGCGAATCTCGGCCTCGCGCTCGTGGATCGCTCCCGACGAGCCGGGTGCCGCTTCGACCGGAGGCGGGGCGTTCATGACGAGGTGATCCTTGCGGTAGTCATCCCAGGTCCTGCGGCTGGAAACCAGCGCCACCAGCGCGGCAAGCGCTCCGATCGCACAGACGATCCAGAGGACGGTGCCAAACGCGTGCTGCACCGCTTAAGTGTTGCGCACGCGCGTGCCGGTTGATTCTTACGGGCGCCACCGCACGATGGGCTACCCTTGGAGCGTTGACTGACTAGTCAATCTGTTTTACTCAAGGAGAAATCCGTGGTTGATTTCACGCTCACCGACGAGCAGAAGAGCATGCAGGAGATGGCGCACGACTTCGCCGAGAAGGAGATCCGGCCCGTCGCCTGGGACTACGACAAGGACGGCACCTGGCCCGGGGAGATCATCGAGAAGTCCTGGGAGCTGGGGCTGATGAACGGCCACCTGCCCGTCGAGTACGGCGGTCCGGGGCTGGGCTACCTGGACGGCGCGATCATCGAGGAGGAGATCGCGTGGGGATGCTCGGGGATCGGCACCTCGCTCACCTGCAACGGGCTGGCCACCGCCCCGGTGCTGCTCGCGGGTTCGGAGGAGCTCAAGCGGGAGTACCTCGGCCGGATGATCGAAGCGCCGCTGCTCGCGTCCTTCTGCCTGACCGAGCCGGACGCCGGCTCTGACGTCTCCGGGATGAAGACGACGGCCGTGCGCAAGGGCGACAAGTGGGTGATCAACGGCTCCAAGTGCTTCATCACCAACGGCGAGTACGCGAACTGGTACACGGTCTACGCCAAGACCGACAGGGAGGCCGGGCACCGCGGGATCTCGTGCTTCGTTGTCCCGCGAGACGCCGGCGTGGTCGTCGACAAGCACGAGGACAAGATGGGGCAGCGCGCCTCGAACACGGCGACGATCACATTTCCCGAAGTCGAGATTCCGCTTGACCACCTCGTCGGCGAAGAGAACAAGGGCTTCAAGATCGCGATGATGACGCTCGACCGGACGCGTCCGGGCGTGGCGGCGATGGCAACCGGTGTCGCCCGCGCGGCGATGGAGTTCGCGATCGACTACTCCAAAGAGCGCGTCCAGTTCGGTGTCCCGATCGCGATGCACCAGGCGATCCAGTTCCTGATCGCCGACATGGCGACGAAGGTCCATCTGGCGCGGTTGGCGACCTGGAACTCCGCGGTGCTGCTCGACCAGGGCAAGCGCAACACGCTCGAGTCCTCGCATGCCAAGCGCTTTGCCGCCGACACCGCGATGGAGGTCACGACCGACGCCGTCCAGGTGTATGGCGGCTACGGCTTCATCAAGGAGTACAAGGTCGAGAAGCTGATGCGAGACGCGAAGATCCTGCAGCTGTACGAGGGCACCGCCCAGATCCAGCGGCTCGTGATCGCGAGGGAGACGCTGCTTCCCCGTCGCGCCGAGCAGCCGGCGCCCGCCGCAGCCTGAGGAACAACGAGCGGTCGAGCGCCCGACGCGGCCTGAGGATC
Source organism: uncultured Solirubrobacterales bacterium (assembly GCA_963723675.1). Classification (GTDB taxonomy): domain Bacteria; phylum Actinomycetota; class Thermoleophilia; order Solirubrobacterales; family Solirubrobacteraceae; genus Palsa-465. The sequence continues at coordinate 445,361 of CAVRRW010000012.1, forward strand.
AACGAGCGGCCGGCGCCCGCCGCGGCGCGAGGATCACCGAACGGTCCGGCGCCCGCCGCGGCGTGAGCATCACCGAGCGCCCGGCGCCCGCCGCCTATTCGGTCGTGCTGAACTCCCAGATCGCGATCGACAGCATGATCAGGCCGAGGATCAGGATCACCGCCGCCTCGAGCAGCGCCGGCACGTGCCAGCCCCACCAGGTCACCCCTGGATCGAGGGCCGCGCGAGCCGCAGGGGAGATCGACAGGTGGTCGAAGACAAGCCGGCGCATCGGGTCGACGGCGTAGGTGAGCGGGTCGATCCGGTTCAGGATCGTCAGCCAGCCCGGGAGGCTTGCGACCGAGAACAGGGCGCCGGAGATGAAGAACATCGGCATCACGATCATCTGCATCACGCCCATGAACGACTGCATCTGCTTGATGCGCACCGCGACCATCACGCCGAAGGCGGTGATCGTGAACGCCAGCAACAGCTGCAGTCCGAAGATCCCGAGGATCAGCGCCGGGTCATATGGGACGTGCACCAGCCCGGCCAGGCAGATCACGATCACTCCCTGGATCGACGCCACCGTGGCGCCCCCCAGGCACTTGCCGATCACGATCGAGCTGCGACGCACGGGGGCGACCATCATCTCGCGCAGAAAGCCGAACTCGCGGTCCCAGACGATCGAGGCCGCAGAGAACATCGCCGTGAACATCACCGCGATGCACAGGATCCCCGGGTAGATGAACGTCTTCAGGTCGACGCCGTGGGTGCCGAACCTGGCCAGGCCCTGCAGCCCGGAACCGAGCACGAACAAGAACAGGAGCGGCTGGATCAGCGAGGTCACGATCCGGAGCCGGTCGGCGCGAAAGCGGATCAGCTCGCGGCGCCAGACGATCCTGATCGCGCGCAGCTCGGACGCAGCGCTTCGCTTGGGAACGCTGACGCGGACGATCTCCGGCGCGGGCGCCTGACCGGGTGTGCCCCCGCGGCCCCGATCGATTGTCGTGCTCATCTCCTACCTCCGTGCATCATCTGCATCATCACGCGGTTTCGGTGCCGCGCCTGGTCTTCCTCGGCATCCCGAATCGTCGTGCCCGTGTAGGACATGAACACGTCGTCGAGCGTCGGCCGGGACACGTTGACCGCCTTGATCGGAACGCCCAGCTCGCTGAACAGGCGCGGCACGAACTCCTCGCCGGCGGGCACCCCGAACGTAACCGATCCCTCGGCCATGCGCGCATCGATCCCGAAGCGGTCGGCGAGCGCCGCGATCGCTGCGTCGTCGTCGTCCGTGTGGATCATCACCCGATCTGTGCCGACCTGCGCCTTGAGCGCCTCGGGCGTGTCGAGCGCAACGATCTGACCGTGATCCATGATCGCGATCCGATCGCACCACTCGGCCTCGTCCATGTAGTGCGTGGTCATGAAGATGGTGATCTCCTCGCGCTCCTTGAGCTCGCGGATATAGCTCCAGATCGAGCGCCGGGTCTGCGGGTCCAGGCCGATCGTCGGCTCGTCGAGGAACAGGACGCGAGGGGAGTGCATCAGCCCGCGGGCGATCTCGAGGCGCCGGCGCATCCCGCCTGAGAACGTGGAGACCGCAGAGTCCTTGCGCTCCCACAATCCGACCATCGCCAGCACCTGGTGCATCCTGGGTGCGACCAGGTCTGACCGGACGCCGTAGAGCTCGGCGTGCAGGCGCAGGTTCTGCTGTGCGGTCAGATATCCGTCGAGCGTCGGGTCCTGGAAGACGAGGCCGATGTTGCGCCGGACGTCGTCGCGCTCGCGCACGACATCATGGCCCGCGACGCGCGCCGCACCGGCGGTGGGCTTCGCCAGCGTGCAAAGCATGTTGATCGTGGTCGTCTTGCCGGCGCCGTTTGGCCCCAGGAACCCGAACACCTCGCCGGTGACGACCTCGAACTCCACGCCCTTTACGGCGCGAACTTCTCCGTAGTCCTTTGCCAGGCCCCGCACCTCGATCGCGGGCTGCGAAGCGGGTGGGGCGCCGTTGACCGTCAGTGCCATGCCATCCGTGAACGTTACGCGGTCAGGCACTTACGCCCTCGTTGCCACCCTCCGTGCCCGATCGCGCGTCTTCGTCTTGCGCGAGGATCCGGTAAAGGGTGCGGCGGGCATCGGTGAGCACCTCGCGCGCGCGGTGGATCTGGTCCTCGTCGCCCGCGTGCACCACCTGTCCGGCGGCCATCGCAACCTGGTGCATGAGCGAGCGAAGGTCGGCAAGCGTCTCGAACGCGGGGTCCTCGCTCATCTCCCATGGCGGCGCTTGGTCCGTCCGGTCTCCGATGTGCTCGCGCCCCGCTTCGGTGATCTCAAACAGCCTGGCGCCATCGCGCTCGGTTGCGCGGACCAGCCCCTCGTCCTCGAGCTGCGCCAGCGCGGGATAAACAGAGCCAGGGCTCGGCCGCCAGCGTCCGCCGCTGCGCTCCTCGATCGTTTGCATCAGCTGATACCCGTTGCGCGGCTCTTCGGCCAGCAGCATCAGCAGTGCCGCCCTGACGTCGCCGCGCCGCTTGCGGCCACGCCCGCCACCGAACGGTCCGCCGCCCCAAATCGGGCCGCCGCCGAACGGAGCACTGCCGGCCATGTGGCGCAGCGCCGCAAGGCGCTCCAAGTGCTCGATCTTCCGCCGGCGCGGATCGCCCCCCATCATCCACCGGTGCTCGCCCTTCCTCTGCCAATTGTGTCGGTCGAACAGCCAATCTGCCGCCTCTGCGTGACTCATGATGTGCCTCCTGGTGTACGAGCTATAACGATATATCGCTAGTGTATCGTTGTCAAACGGCCGCCGGGTGGAAGCGCTGGGAGCGGGCGGCGGCATCTCGACGCGAGGGGGCCGGTGGCGTCGAGACGAGCGGCGGGGGCTGTGGGGCGGAGCGTGGTGGCGCGGGGCGGGGCGGCCTGGGCGACAGGAGCCGGTGGTGGGGCGGGGCGCGGTCCGGGCCGGATATGGCGCGTGAAATGTCAAGCAATCCGCGAGGACGTGGGAAGGTGAGCCGGACTGGCTTCGGCAAGCAGCCGCTGTCCGCCGGTGCCTCCCGGCGCCTTGCCGGAGCCGGGCAACGTCCCACCTTGCCGGAGCCGGGCAACGTCCCAACCGAGGCGTTCGAGGGCCGCTGCGGGATGTTTCCGTTCTGGGGGGACGGCAACGTCCCACGCGACGCCGGCGAGTGCGCGACTGGGGCGTTTCCGAGTGATCCGCCGCCCCTGCGCCGACGCTGTTCATGTCACCCGCCGGCTCCAGGCCCCGCGCCGGGCTGTCCGCGCCGGCGCCCAAACCGCCGCCTCGCCCGCCGCCGGCGCTTGATCCCCGAACGCCGCCCGGGCCTCAGCTCTCGTCGTCGTCGAACTCGTCGCCCGCGCCGCCCCCCGAACCCTCGTCCTCCCCTGCACCGCGGCCGCCCTCGGCACCTCCGCCCCCGGAGCCTCCCCGTCCGCCGCCGGGGCCGCCAAAACCTCCGCCGAAACCGCCTGGCCCGCTGCGCGTGCGAATCCAGTCTGCAAGCTGGTCGGCGACGCCGCCGATCTGCGAGCCGGCCTTGGCGAGGTTGTCGCCGGCCTCGCGGAAGATCGTGCGGAAACGCTCGGCGTAGAACTGGACGGCGTCACCGGCTTCCTCGCGGACATTGGTCTCCTCGTCGCGGCGGCGGTATTCGCCACGGACGATCCGGTCGTACTCACCCGCCTGGACCCACTTCATCACCTCGGAGACACGGCGAACGGCATAGGTGTGGTCCTGCCCGATCTCTTGGAAGAAGCGGCGGACGCGGTCGGATGGGTCGTCCCAGGCTTCGTACTCCATCGCCTGCGCCATGAATGCGTCGAGGTTGAGGCGGTCGGCGGGCATCGCGCCGGCAGTGACCATCAGCGTCCGGCACACGATCTGGGGGTCGCGGACCGCTAGCGTGGCGGCGCGGTCGCAGCTCAGCTCGGCGGCGCGATACCACTCGAGCAGCACCGCGCGGACGGCCCGAAACGGGATGCCCAGGAAGAACGGCAGCGGGCCGGCGACGCTCAATAGGATGTTCAGCGCGGTCATGTACATGACGTGGTCGGAGAGGATGTGGCCGAGCTCGTGGGCCAGGACGGTGCGCTGCTCGCCGGCGCCGAGCCACTCCAGCAGCTGCGAATCGACCACGATCATCGGCTCGCCCGATCCGATTGCCTGCGCGCCGCCGCGCACGCCAGAGCTGACGTAGAGGTCGTAGCGCTCCATGTCGAGGATCCGGCAGACGCCGATGTGGGCAGTCCACAGCTCGGGCAGCTGATGCTCGCCGACCTTCACGGAGTTGCCCAAAAAGAACTGGCGCAGAGCGCGCTCGTAGCGCCATTCGACGAGCTTGCGCACGACCGTGTCGAGCATCGGGACAGCCTTCAGCGCGGCGGTGGCGGCCCTGTCGGCGGGATGCTCGTAGGCCTTGGACGAGATGTTCTCGTAAGGCTCGACGCTGTCGGGCAGGATATTCGCCATAACCTGTGCTGAGCCTACTCGCTCAGCCGACCCGGCGAGCCACGGCAGCGAGCGCGGATAATGCTCCCGATGCGCATGGTCCTGGCGAAACAGACCTTTGCCGGAACCGTGCAGGAGGTCGAGCGGCGGTGGTACGACACGGCGCGCTGGCCGGCGTGGGTTGACGGATTGGAACGGGTGGTCGAAGTCGCGGGTGAGTGGCCGGCGGCGGGCGCAGCGGTCATTTGGGACTCCGGTCCGGCCGGGCGCGGCCGCGTGAGCGAGCGGGTGGTCGCCCGCGAGCCGCTGGCGGGGCAGACACTCGAGGTTCGCGACTCGTCGCTCCGCGGCCGTCAGACCGTCGCGTTCCTACCGGTCGCGGCCGGCGTCGAGATCACGCTGACGCTTGCATACGAGCTCAAGCGCCGCACGCCGCTGACGCCGCTGGTCGACGCGCTGTTCATCAAGAGGGCGATGACGACCTCCCTGACCACAACGCTCGGTCGTTTCGGGGCCGAGCTCGGCTCGCATCGCGCTCAGTCCTCTCCAACTTAGACTCACGCGGCATGTCCCTCACCGCCGACGAGACGACCCGCCTGGCCGAGCTGGTCCGCGCGGCGCGCTCGGTGATCGCGCTGACCGGGGCGGGGATCTCCGTCCCGTCGGGAATCCCGGACTTTCGTTCGCCCGGAACCGGACTGTGGGAGAACGTCGACCCGATGGAGGTCGCCCACATCGACGTGTTCCGAACCGACCCCGAGCGGTTCTGGCACTTCTACGGCAAGCGCTTTCAGACGCTCGAGGACAAGCGACCGAACCGCGCTCACGAGGCGCTCGCCGAGATGGAGCAGGCCGGGCTCCTGCACGCGGTGATCACGCAGAACATCGACAGGCTCCACGCCCGTGCCGGCTCGCGCGACCTGATCGAGGTGCACGGAACGATCGCCCACTCCTCGTGCCTGCGCTGCGGCACCCGCTATCCGCTCGCCGAGGTACGCGGGCGGCAGGCCGCCGATCCGGCAGGAGTCCCGCGCTGTGACTGCGACTGCGCGCTGAAACCCGATGTGGTCCTGTTCGGCGAGTATCTGCCGGTCGGGGCGATCGAGCGCGCGCAGCGGCTGGCGATGGGCGCCGACCTGATGCTCTGCATCGGCTCTTCGCTTGAGGTCTACCCGGTGGCCCAGCTACCCGAGCTGACGCTGGCAAGCGGCGGCAAGATCGCCATCCTCACGCAGGGCCCGACGCCGTTCGACGGGCACGCCGACGTACGGATGAGCGGCGACGTCGTCGACGAGCTCGAGTCTCTCCTGCGCGCGCTCGGACTCTAGGAACTTGTCGGCGCCGGGGATCGCGGCAAGCCCTGGGAACTTGTCGGCGCCGGGGATCGCCGGCAAGCCCTAGGAGCTCGCGACCGCCCGTGCCCTGAGTGCGGCCTCGATCCGACCCAGGGTGAACTCCACCGCCTCGAGCTGGTCGGCCGGCAGCGGCCCGGCCAGCGCCGACTGGGCCGCGACGGCGACCGGGTCGCGCTGACCGCTTAGCTCGGCAAGCCGCTCCTCGAGCGCCACGGCGGCGGCCTCCCCAGCCAGCTCGGCCAGCGCGGCGTCGAGGGCGATCAGCACCTGGAGGGCGGCCTCGCGCTCGCGTCCTTGGTCGAGATCAAGCCGGGCGCGCAGCGTCAGCTCCTCGCATGCAAGCGAGCGCTGGCGACCGTTGAGCAAGGCGGCGAGCCTGGCCTGGGGCGCCAAGACGGTCGCCCGACGACGGCGGCCCGGGGCGACCACGAGCTCTCGCGCCTCGGTCCATAACCCGTCGGCGACCTGCTCGCCGGCGCCGTATCCGATTCTCGCCACCAGCGCATGGCGCAAGCTCACCACGTTCTGGTAGGGGTCGGCGGTCACGAGCCGGAATGCGTGTAGTGCGCGGTTGAGCACGACGAGGTCTGCGGTCAGCTGCTCCTCGCCGGCGCGTGCCAGCCAGGTCCGCGCCGCGCGCGTGTCCTCGAACGTGCCGGCGACGCCGATGATCGTCGCTCGACCCGTCGCCACCGGCATAGGCTCAGGCTCAGGTTGAGCATCATGCTTCTTGCGGATCTCCCTGAACCGCCGGCGCTCCGGTGCGCCGAGCGTCGCGATCACGAGCACGTGCGTGGGGCTCGCGTCGGGTGCGTCACCTGTGCGGCGCAGCAGATAACGACCATCCGGGGGACCCAGGGCCCACGGCAACTCGACCTGGCTGAACGGAAACAGCCGGGAGGTCGACGCCGCCGGGGTGGTGGTCGACGCCGCCGGCGGGGGGGTGGAGGCCGCCGGCTCGGCGGTCGACGACGCCGGCTCGGTGGTCGACGTCAGCGGCCAGGGGCTCGAGGCTACTGGCCGGCGCCCGTCGCCTTGATCGCGTACTTGCTGGGCGCGATCGACACGATCGGCTCCGGGATCTGGCTGAGATGGTTGATCAGCTTGATCCATTGGCCGGGCTGGAGGATGTTGCGGACCTCGGCCGAGATCTTGTTGTTGCGGCCGAACTGCGGCGTGAAAGCGATCTGGATGCGATTCGTGTGATCCGGTAGGGACAGGGTGTTCGACTGGCCTTTGTAGCTCATCAGCGACACGATCTCATCCGGCTGCATCGCGCCCTGCAGCGTCAGAAGCCGACGGACCGTGATGTCGGTGATCGAGCCGGGTCCCTGGTGGTGGTCGATGGGGATGTCGTTGATCTTCGAGATGTCGATGCTCGAGCCGGTCGCGCCGGCGGCGTCGACCCCGGTCGAAGCGCTCAAGCTGTGGCCACACTCGAGCCCGCTGACCGTCGGGTACAGACCCGATGCCGAGAGAAACTCGATCACCCCGAGGACCCGCCGGTCGATCAGCCCGGCCTCGATGTCGCGGCGCCCGCAGGTGTAGATCTGAACGTGAGGATCCTCGAGCACCCGCGTTTGGAGCTGCTCCTTGGACATCAGCAGCACCTGGCCGATCGAGGGATTCTTCGCGCCGGGCCCGAAGAAGGGATCGACTCCGTGAGCGCGGTAGACGGCCGTGGCCTCGAGCAGCTTCCAGCCGTCGAGTATCGGCTTGGGGTCGATCTGCGGAGCGTTCTTGCCCGCCGGCCGGACCATGAACTCGAGGTGCGAAGCGTTGGCCTTGGTGCCCTGGCCGATCCGCCCGACGATCGTGCCGGCGACGACGACGGCGCCGGCCTTCAGCGGTTGCAGCGTGTACTGGTTCTTGGCCAGGTGCAAGATGTCCGAGAAGTAGTTGTCGAAGTTTGAGATCCGGGAGTCGGTGCTCTTGATCTGCAGCGCCCCCCCGGCCGCGTAGGACTTCGGGCGATGAGGATTGGCAAACAGCCGCTCCTTGACCATCGTGACCGCGCCCGACGCCGGCGCCGCGCTCGTCCCGGACGCTGCCGGAACCCACGGCGCTGCGGTCTTGGATGTGCGGTCGATCTGCTTGGTCGCGCTCGCCGTGCTCGGCGTCGGCGTGCTCCGCTGCGAGCCCGCGGTCGCGGGCTTGGTGGGGGCGGGAGTGGCGGGAGTGGCCGTGGTGGCCATCTGCTGGGAGAGCTGCTTGGCGATCTGCTTGGCGGTGACCTTGACCGGCTTGGGCACCGGGTACTGACGCGGGATCGAGCCGAGGTTCGCGTAGGTGTAGACGTTGCCGGTCGCGTCCTGGAGCTCGAGGTAACGGCCCAGCTTCTGGTTCTCGCCGATCTTGACGACCTTCCCGTCGTTGACCGCGATCACCGGCGCGTTCTGCTTGGCGTAGATCGCGACGCCGGTGGCGTTCGGATCGGAGTTGATCGGGATCGCGGCGTTGCCGCGCTTGACGCGTTGCCTGGCGAGCTGCTGGACGGCGCCGTCTGCGTACCTCGACGGCGCCGCGACCGGGAAGTGACCCTCCACGAGCCCCGCGAGCGCCCCGACGAGCTGATTGGGCATGCCGCCGATCAGCTTCGCCCGGAGCAGTACAGACTGCACGTACCAGCCGGCGTGGTTGTATGCGAAGACGGCTCCGGGAAGGTTGTTCGACGCGCCCGCCGCGTGTAGGTACCGCGCGGCGCTGAAGATCGCGTCGACCGGGTTGTACGGGTCGGCGACGCCATCGCCGTTGGCATCGACTCCCCATTCCTTCCATGTCGACGGCAGGAATTGCATCCAGCCGACCGCTCCCGCACTCGAGACCGAGAGGTTGCGGCCGTAGTCGGTCTCGATCTCATTGATCCCGGCCAACACCTGCCAAGGCACGTCGTACTGGATTCCCGCCGCCTGATAGATCGGCAGCAGGAACGGCGGGATCCTGAAGCTGTCGATGAAGAAGTTGGGCACGCCGATCGGCGCCGGCCCGGGCAGCGCGAACGAGAACGACGGGTTCGACGGCGTGGGCGCGACGTTGTTGGCGCCGTGAGGCTTGGAAGGCTTGGGCTTGTTCTTGGCGGCCGGCTTCTTGTGCGAAGTCTTGTGCTTGCTCTTGGCCTTGGGCTTGCTCTTGGCCTTGTGCTTGCTCCTGGCCTTGGAGCCACCGACGGTGCCCGCCGGCGCCTGGTGCGTGGACGGGCGCTGTGACTTCGCGGGGCCGTTCGGCTTGGGCGGGGCGTTCGACGGCGTTGTCGTCGTGCTCGTTGGTGTGGTGTGGCCCTTGTTGCCGCCGGTCGTGGTCGTCGGCGTCGTGCTCGTCGTCGTCGGAGTAGTGCCACTCGTCGTCGGGGTCGTGCCAGTTGTCGTCGGCGTGGTGCTGGCCGGCGTGGTGACCGTGTTGGGCGGCGGCGGGCACGACTCCCTCCCGATGATCTTCGCGCCGAGTGGCAGCTTCACCGACGACAGCGGGACGCCCTGGGGCACCTGAAGGTTCTCGACGGCTCCGGTCAACAGCTGGACCGGCACCGAGCACTGCACGGCGGAGGCAGCGGGTAGGACCGCGAGCCCCATGACGGTCAGGAACGTCCCGACCGCGATAACCGCAACCCTGAGCTTCCGGCTTCCTAACACTCTCGCTTTGTTCCTCCCGCCACGCGCGACGCGCACCAAAATCACCGCCGTTTCTTGCGGGTGTCCAGCACGCTACTGAGTGGTCGACAGCATTGCAACGACCAAGGCCCGCACGATCCAGGTCTGTCTACCCGCGTCATCGCTCCCATGCACCCGCCAGGTCTCCCACTGGCCCCGCCGTGCCCGGCACCGTTACAGTGGCGCAATGACCGAAGACAAGGGCCTCAGGCAACGGGTCAGTCGCCAAGGCGAAGAGGCGATCGGCAAGCTCGCCGCGGAGCTGCTCGATAATCCGGTGGTCAGCGGTGCGATGTCGGCGGCGTTCGAGACGCGGGAGCGAGCCCTGCGGGCGCAGGAAGTCGCGATGGGCGCGCTGAACCTGCCGTCGGCCAGCGACATCGAGCGCCTTACGCGCCGCCTGCGGGGCGTCTCTCAGCGTCTGGAGGGAATCGAGGACAGCCTCGACCGCCTGGAGCAGCGGATCGAGGGTCTCGACTCGGGCGCCGCGGCGGATCAGCGTCTGGCCGCGATCGAGGAGCGACTGGAGCGGATCGAGAGCGCGGTCGAGCAGGCCGCGGAAGCGGCAAAGCGCGCCGGCGCCGTCGCGGAGTAGGCGCGCGGCGTCAGGGCCGGCCTCGATCCGCGCCGGCAGACCGGGCCAGCGCGGCAAGCGCGAGCAGGGCCGCCTCGCCCATGCGCTGCTCGGCTTCTCGCAACTCCCCCGGCGAGATCCGGACCCGGGGCGGTGCGAGTTGGTCTGAGACGACGAGCAGCGATCCTGCCCGGAGCCCCCGGCTGGCCGCCAGCACGAACAGGGTCGCGCTCTCCATCTCAACGGCCACGGCGCCGGCCGCGATCCAGGCGCGCTCCTGGTCGGGCCTGCCGCCGTAGAAGAGGTCGGTCGAGACGACCACGCCGGCGCGGGCATCCGTGGCCGTGCGGAGGGCACCGAGCAGATCGGCGTCCGGGGCCGCCCGATCGCTGACACCCAAGGCGCGGCTCGTTCCGTCGGCGGCGATCGCCTCGCTCGCGATCAGAAGCTCGCCGAGCCCGAGTTCGCTGTCCAGCGCGCCGCACGTGCCGACGCGCAGCAGCTGCTGTGCCCCCAGGTCGGCGAGCTCGGAGATCACGATCGCGGCGCTCGGTCCGCCCATCCCGGTGCTCTGGATCGTCAACAGCCCCCCCTCGGGCAACGATCCGGTGTAGCCCCAGAGACCGCGGTTGTGGTTGAACATCAAGGGCGATTCCAGCAACGACTGGGCGAGCAACAGGGCCCGGCCCGGGTCTCCCGGGAGCAGCACCCGCTCGGCGAGCTGGGCGGTCGGCTGGAGATGGATCGCCACGTGCGGCGAGGTTAGTCTCCTACCTGGAGCGGCGTCTGCGGCGCGCGTGAGTTGACAGACGGGACGCGGGCGAGTAGACCTTCCAGCACGACGAAGGCAACAGGCCGGAGCGTGGGTGCGGTGCCAGTTTCGGCACCGAGCTCGCGAGGCGCCGCCGGAAACGTGACGAGCGCCAACGGCCGACGCAGCGGGCCGTAATGTCCGCGGGCGGCGAGGGTCCGGCCTCTCACCGGGCTCCCGCCGCCGACTATTCAAGGGATGCCGGCAGATAACCGGTCCAATCGGCGCAGCCCGACCGCAGGCGACGGTCTCTCCCTGAAGGATGCGGCCGCGCGAGCCGCGGTCACCCCTGCGACGCTCAGGCGGTGGGTGCGCGAAGGGCTGATCCCGAGCCATGACGGCGGCTGGTCGGCGGGTGCCGTCGGCCACGCGCGCATCGTGGCGAGGCTGCGGGAACGCGGACACTCGATCGCCGACATTCGCCGGACGACTGAGGAGGGGCGGCTCGCGTTCGGGTACCTGGAGGAGGTGTTCGAGGCCGAGGGCGATGGCTTCACGATCCAGCAGGCCGCCGAGGAGACCGGCCTGGAGCCGGCGTTGATCGAGCGAATCGTCGGCGCGCTGGGGCTGAGCCCGGCGCAGGCACAGTCGATGTCAGCGAGAGATGTCGAGCTGCTGCGCTACGTCGAGGCCGTGCTCGCTGCCGGGCTGCCGCTCGTGGCGACATTCGACAATGAGGGCGCCGGGCGTGGGGTCGACGAGGGAACCGGGCGCAGGGCCGGCGGGGAGGCGCGTTGAGCCACCCCGAGATCGACGCCATCATCGAGGAACGAGTCCGGGCGGAGGGACTCCTGGCGCCCGGCCGGGGCGTGGTCGTGCTGATCTCAGGCGGACGCGACTCGACTTGCCTGCTGGACCTCGCGGCGCGGATCGTAGGCGGCGAGTCGGTCCTCGCGCTGCATGTCAACTACGGGCTGCGCGATGCCGCCGACGCCGACGAGCGCCACTGCGTCGAACTGTGTGCCCGGCTCGGCGTGCCGCTGGAGGTGCGCCGCCCGGCACGCCGTGCGCGCGGCAACCTCCAGGCGTGGGCGCGCGAGCAGCGGTACGCGGTGGCGTCGAAGCTCGCGGCCGCGCGCGGCGCGGACGTGGCCGTCGGGCACACGGCCACCGATCAGGTCGAGACGATCCTCTACCGGCTCGCCTCCTCCCCGAGCCGGCGGGCGCTTTTGGGGATGCAGGCGCGCGAGGGCCTCGTGGTCCGCCCGTTGCTCGCGTTCACGCGCGAGCAGACGGCCGTCTACTGCGACCGCCGGCAGCTCAGCTGGCGAGAGGACGAGAGCAACGACTCAGATGAGTTTGCGCGCAACCGGATTCGCGCGGCGCTGGTGCCGGCGCTGCTGCAGGTGCACCCGGCTGCCTCGGACAACGTCCTCGCGCTTGCCCTGACCCTGCGCGAGGAGGCCGCGATCCTGGACTCGCTCGTCGATGGTGTCCTCCAGGGCCGTCGCGAGCTCGAGCTGAGCCTGCTGCGCGAGCTTCCGGAGGCTCTGGCGCGGCTGGTCGTGCAGCGGCTCGCCGACGAGGCGGCCGGCGGCCTCGCTCCGGGCGTGGCCCGCCGGACCCCCGAGGTCGCCGGCCTCAGTGACCGGGGGACGGTCGAGCTGGACCTCGGCTCGGGAGTTCGGGCGGTGGCGGAGTACGGGACCGTCCGCTTCGAGCGGCTCGCGCCGGGCTCCGCCGGCGCAGGCGCCGAGCGGCAGCCGGCGGCGCCGCTCACACTCCAGATCCCCGGCAGCGTGCTGTTCGGCCGCGTCGAGGTGCGGTGCGAGGTCTGCCCACCGGCGCGCGAGCCCGGCGTGCTTGATCGCGGCTCGCTCGGCGACGAGCTTGCGGTCCGCTCCTGGCGGGCGGGCGACCGGATGTCGCCGCTCGGCCTGGCAGGCAGCAAGAGCCTGCAGGACCTGTTCACGGCGCGGCGCGTTCCCCGCCGCGAGCGGGCCGGGGTGGCGGTCGTCGAATCCGAGGGTGAGATCGCGTGGGTCGCCGGCGTGGCCACGTCGGAGCGCTTCAAGGTGACCGAGTCGACGCGCGAGGCGGTTCGCTTGAGCGCGCGCCCGGCGGATCGTCCCGACCCGGCCCGATAAAGCGGACCGTCCCCGACCCGCGCCCATAAACTTGTTAGACGTGGACGACGAGGCGATCGGGGAGTAGGTCGGCGTGGACGACGACGCGGTCGGCGAGATCCTCGTGCCCGCTGACGATCTGGAGCGGCGGGTCCGCGAGCTCGCCGCCGAGGTGTCGCGGGACTACGCCGGCAGGGACCTGGTGCTCATCGGCGTGCTCAAGGGCGCGGTGTTCTTTCTCTCGGATCTGATGCGTCATCTCGAGGTCCCATGCGAGGTCGACTTCATGGCGGTGGCCTCCTACGGCTCGGCGACCAAGTCCTCGGGTGTCGTCCGGATCCTCAAGGACCTCGACGCGGTGATCGAGGGACGCGATGTGCTGATCGTGGAGGACATCGTCGACTCGGGCCTGACGCTGCAATACCTCCTGCGAAACCTCGCGGGGCGCAATCCGCGCTCGCTGGAGGTGTGCGCTCTGTTGATCAAGCCCGAGCGCCGCAAGGTCGACCTGCACACGCGCTATGTCGGCTTTGAGATACCCAACAGGTTTGCGATCGGTTACGGCCTCGACCACCGGGAGCGCTACCGCAACTTGCCCTTCGTCGCGGCGTTGAATGAATGACCGTGTCGGGACGTGCGTGAATGAGCGCCCTCGTGCATGCCGAGAACCCTCGTCAGAGGCCCAAACCCAACTGCTAGGCTTGATATTTCCCGCTCCCCAGCCGGCGCGTCGCATGCGCGGAGTTTCCCTATGAGCAGGTTCTTCAAGAGTGCAGCTTTCCCGATCCTGATCGTGGTCGTGCTCGCGTTCTTCGCCCAGAAGCTGATCGGCAGCAACAGCCATCAGCAGCATTACTCGTTCGGCGATCTGCTCACGCAGCTGGACTCGAACAGCGTCAAGAACCTGTCGATCCACACCAAGGACAACACCGTTGACGTGACGCTCACCAACGGTCAGAAGTACTCGGTCGGCTACCCGGACGACTACGCGCTGACGCTGATCAACAAGGCGCAGGCAGAGACCAAGGCGACCGGCGGCACGCTCGACGTCCAGGGCAAGACGAGCAACGGCTGGCTGTCGCTGCTGACCTACATCCTCCCGTTCGTGATCTTCATCGGCTTCTGGATATTCCTGATGAACCAGGTCCAAGGCGGTGGGTCGAAGGTGATGTCGTTCGGCAAATCGCGGGCGAAGCGAATGTCGGTCGACTCGCCGAAGATCACCTTCCGTGACGTCGCTGGGGTCGACGAGGCGGTCGAGGAGCTGCACGAGATCAAGGAGTTCCTCGAGAACCCGAAGAAGTTCCAGGCGCTGGGCGCGCGAATCCCCAAGGGCGTGCTCCTCTACGGGCCGCCGGGCACCGGCAAGACGCTGCTGGCGCGGGCCGTCGCCGGCGAGGCGGGCGTGCCGTTCTTCTCGATCTCGGGCTCTGACTTCGTCGAGATGTTCGTCGGCGTGGGCGCCTCGCGCGTGCGCGACCTGTTCGAGCAGGCCAAGCAAAACAGTCCCTGCATCATCTTCATGGACGAGATCGACGCCGTCGGGCGCCACCGCGGCGCCGGTCTCGGCGGCGGTCACGACGAGCGCGAGCAGACGCTCAACCAGCTGCTCGTCGAGATGGACGGCTTCGAGATGAAGGACAACATCATCCTGATCGCCGCCACCAACCGGCCGGACATCCTCGACCCCGCGCTGCTGCGCCCGGGTCGCTTCGACCGCCAGATCGTCGTCGACCGCCCAGACCGGGCGGGCCGCAAGAAGATCCTCGAGGTGCACACCCGCGGCAAGCCGCTGGCGCGCGAGATCAACGTGGACGCGCTGGCGGGGCAGACCCCGGGCTTCACCGGCGCAGACCTGTCCAACCTGGTCAACGAGGCGGCGCTGCTGGCGGCGCGCAACGGCAAGCGCGAGATCACCCAGGACGAGCTCGAAGAGGGGATCATGCGCGTGATCGCGGGCCCGGAGAAGAAGACCCGGGTGATGAGCGACAAGGAGCGCAAGATCACCGCGTACCACGAGATGGGCCACGCGATCGTCGGCCACTACCTGCCCAACTCCGACCCGGTCCACAAGATCTCGGTGATCTCCCGAGGGCAGGCGCTGGGCTACACGATCTCGCTCCCCACCGAGGACAAGTTCCTGACCACGCGCGCCGAGCTGCAGGACACCATGGCGATGACGCTCGGGGGCCGCGCCGCCGAGGAGATCATCTTCGGCGAGGTCACCACCGGCGCATCCAACGACCTCGAGAAGGTGACCGCGACGGCCAAGCAGATGGTGATGCGGTTCGGGATGTCCGAGAAGCTCGGCCCGCGGGTGTTCGGCCACGACCACGGTATGCCATTCCTGGGTCGCGAGTTCTCGGCCGAGCCGGACTACTCCGACGAGATCGCGCGGGAAATCGATGACGAGATTCGGCGAATCGTGGAAGCCGCCCATGTGCAGGCCAAGGACATCCTCAGCAAGTACCGCGGCTCGCTGGAGAAGCTTTCCGAGATCCTCGTCAAGCGCGAGACGATCGAGAAGACCGAGTTCGAGGCGTTGCTCGACGGGCAGACCGAGCAGGAAGTGTTCGGCGCCGAGGCGCCGCCTCCACCCCAGGTGCCGATCCCGCCCGCCCCGACCGAGCGTGCCGGGCGCGAGGCGCCGCGGCCGCTGCCGCGTCCCGGCCTCGCCGGCGGCACCGCGGAATAGCTGGCGGCCTCCGGGCGCCGCTGCCTGCGTCCTCAGTCGCTCGTGTGCGAAGCACACGTCGCTCCCTGCGTCCTTGGCAGCAACGCCCGGAGTCTCGCCAGCGCGCTGCGCGGATGGCTACACCCCGGGCGGCAGGGGCGGGTTGAGCCCCTGCGCGCGGCAGGCCGCGAGGCCCGGAGCAAGCGCCGGCGCGTCCGCCAGCGCCGGCGGCCTGGCGAACGCGGGCCTGCGGAAGTCGAAGTAGTCGGTCATCGGCTGGGCGTTGGCATCGCGGTACGTCATCGCCGGCAGGTTCCACTTGCGCTCGATGAAGGCGGTGATCGAGGTGTGGTCCTGGACGCAACTGGAGACGTAGTCCTGGCGGGCCCACGGGGAGACGAGGAGCAGCGGCACCCGGAACCCGTAGCGGTCATACCTGCCGGGGGCGTCTCCGGGGGCGAGGATCGGATCGATCGAGTCGGGCCTGATCGCGGGCGGGGGCGGAACGTGGTCGTAGTAGCCGCCGTGCTCGTCGTAGGTGAGAAACAGCGCCGTGTGCCGCCACGTCGGCGCCCGCATCAGCATGTTCACGACCCCGGCGACGAACTGCTCGCCGACCTGGATGTCCTGAGGATTCTCCTCCGAGGTGGTGTTGTAGTCGGGATCGAGGAACGTGAACTGGGGCAGCCTCCCCGCCGCCAGGTCGGCGGCGAACGCGGAGAAGGGACGCTGGCGCGGCGCACGCGCGGGGGTAAACGAGCCCGGGACGATCAGCCAGCTGGGCAGGTTCTGGTAGTAGATCGCCCAGTCGATCTGATGCGCGTCGAGCCGATCCCAGATCGTGCCGTTCGCCGCCGGGATCGTGAAGGTGAGGTTGTTGGTGGCGATCGTGCCCGAGGCAGTGCCGGTGAAAAAGAACCGGCGGTTGGGATATGTCTGCGCGAGCACCGAGCAGAAGTAGCGCTGTCCGATCGGGAAGTGCCTGGCGAGCGAATAGGTGAACGGTAGGTCCCGCTTGTCCCAGAAGCGCATCGCGATCGGGCCGCTCGCCTTCACGAAGCCGTCATTGCGCCCCCCGTCGTAGGACTGGTGGCTCGCGTTCCAGCTCTGGGTGGGCAGCCCGTCGAGCTGGCACGGCGAGTCGGCGCGCGCGGCATGAACGCGCCGGCCGGTTGAGTCGCGGTTGAAGTTCGCGACGCGCCCGCGCCTGCGGGTGAGACCATCGACCCCCTCACCGCCAGGGACCTCGTAGGGAACCATCCCGAGGACGTTGTCGAATGAGTGGTTCTCCATCATCAGCACCACGATGTGCTCGATCTCGGGCATGCACGCGTGACCCGCGGGCAGGTGCGGGAACGGCAGGCTGTCAGGCTTGCGCACGTGCCCGGCGTCGACGATCGGGCGAGCCCAGGCGGGCAAAGCGCGCGTGGCGAGCACCGCGCCGGCCCCGGCGGCGGCGCCGAGCAGCGTGCGGCGGGTAAGTGTCTGGGTGTCTTGGGGATTCACGGGCTGGCACGATATCCGGCGACGCACTGGGGGGTCAATGAGCCGTGAGCGCCGCGGTCCGCGTTGTGGATGTCAACGAGCCGTGAGCGCCCGCCGTCCGGGTTGGTGCTGTCATGAGCCGCGAGCGCCGCGGTCCAGAGGCACGACGCTAACGTCAGTTGCACCGTGTCTGACCCCAGCAGAGCGATGCCTGACGAGAACCCCCAGAGCGGCGCGACGCGGATGCTGCTCGTGGCCACCCGCGTATGGCTGCCGGTCGCGATCGCGGTGGCCGGCGTCGTCGCGATCGTGATCGGCGGCACCGGCTCAAAGCATCACAGCCCGGCCCTCGCCGCGGCCGGCGTGTCGCTGTTGATCGTCGCGCTGATTGTGTGGATGCTCAACTGGATGTTCAGGATGAGCGTGCAGAGCAACCGCGACCGCGAGCGGGAGGAGCGGGCGCGCGAGTACTTCGACCGTCACGGCCACTGGCCCGACGAGGAGGATTGAGTGGGAGGGGACTTCCGGATCATGGGCGTCGTCAACGTGACGCCGGACTCCTTCTCGGACGGAGGGCGCTACCTCGACGCGCGGGCCGCGATTGCGCACGGGCTCGAGCTCGAGCTCGAGGGCGCGGCGATCCTCGACATCGGCGGCGAGTCGACGCGCCCCGGCGCCGAACCCGTCGGCGAGGAGGAGGAGCTGCGGCGCGTACTCCCCGTGGTCGAGGGGCTGGTGTCCGCGGGCTGCCGGGCGCAAATCTCGATTGACACCTCCAAGGCCGCGGTCGCGGGCGCGGCTCTTGACGCCGGCGCCACGTTCGTCAACGACGTGACCGCGCTGCGCGCCGACCCGGAGATCGCCGACGTGGTCGCGCGCGCCGGCGCCGACTGCTGCCTGATGCACATGCTCGGCGACCCCCGGACGATGCAGGACGATCCGCACTACGGGGACGTGGTCGGCGAGATCGAGGCGTTTCTGCGAGAGCGGATGGCGTTCGCGGTCTCCCGGGGCATCGAGCAGCAGCGGATCACGCTCGATCCCGGGATCGGATTTGGCAAGACGGTGGCCCACAATCTCGAGTTGCTGCGCCGGCTCGACGAGCTCGCGGCGATCGGACAGCCGCTGATGATCGGCACCTCGCGCAAGTCGTTCCTCGGCCGGATCACAGGACGCGGGCTCGGGGACCGGGTCGCCGCAACCGTCGCGACCACGGTGCTGGCGTACGAGCGCGGGGCCCGCGTGTTCCGCGTTCACGACGTCGCCCCGGTACACGACGCCCTCGCGGTGACGGCTGCTACGGTCACCGCGCGATGGCCGACCCCGACGAGTTCGACGACGTAGACGACGGCGAGGGACACCCCGAGCCCGAGGTCACGATCGAGATCAGCGGGCTGTCCTTGTTCACCCACGTCGGCGTGACCGCCGCCGAGCGCGAGGTCGGGCAGCGCCTCCTGCTCGACCTGCGGATCGATGTCGGCGATACCGACGCGACCGTCACCGACCGGGTCGAGGACACGGTCGACTACGCACAGGTGTGCGATGTCGCCAACCTCGTCGCGCAGCGGTCCTACAAGACGCTCGAGCGCCTGTGCGCCGCGATCGCCGACCGCTTGCTCGAGCAGTACGACGTGCATGCCGTGTGGGTCAAGGCAGCCAAGCCCGAGCCGCCGCTGCACCTGCCGGTGACCGAAGTCTCGGTCGAGGTGTGGCGCGAGGCCGAATGAGCGCCGGCCGGATCGGCTATCTCGGCCTCGGATCCAACGTCGGCGACCGTCGGGCGCAGCTCGAGCGGGCGGTGGATGCGCTGGCGCGCCACGGCGTCCGCGTGCTCGCCTCCTCGTCGGTCTACGAGACCGAGCCCGTCGGCCTCGTTCTCGATCAGCGCGACTTCTACAACGCATGCCTGCGGGTCGAGACCGACCACGGCCCCGAGGAGCTGCTGGACGCCTGCAAGGAGGTGGAGCGCGAGCTGGGCCGCCCGGCGGGCGGGGTCCGACACGGCCCGCGGCCGATCGACGTCGACGTGCTGCTGCTCGGAACCCTCACGCACCAGTCGCCGCGGCTGACGCTGCCGCATCCCCAGGTGCTCTCGCGGCGGTTCGTGCTGGTGCCGCTGCTCGAGCTCGATCCCGAGCTGACGCTGCCCGGCGGCCAGCGGGCCGCCGAGGAGCTGAGCGCCCTGCCCGAGGGGCAGGCCGTCCGCCGCGTGGGAGCCGCGCTGCTGTAGGAAGGTAGGGTTGCGCGCGATGCTCCTCGTCGTCGACGTCGGCAACACCCAGACCCACTTCGGCGTGTTCGGCGACGGCGAGAGCACGATCGCCGAGCACTGGCGCTTTGCCACGATCCGCGAGTCGACCGGAGACGAGCTCGGCGCGGCATTGTCGAACCTGCTCTCGCTGCGCGGGCTGTCGCTCGACCACATCGGCGAGTCGATCGTCTCCTCGACCGTCCCGCAGCTGTCTGAGCAGTGGACGTTGATGGCCGAGCGCTATCTCCAGCGCCCGATGCTCGTGGTCGGGCCCGCGATCCGGACGGGCATGCCGATCCGGATGGACAACCCGCACGAGGTCGGCGCCGACCGGCTGGTCAACGCGGTGGCGGCCTATGACCAGGTCAGGGGCACGTGCGTCGTCGTCGACTTCGGAACGGCGATCACCTACGACGTGGTCTCCGCCGCCGGCGAGTACCTCGGCGGGATCATCACGCCAGGCGCCGAGATCTCGATCGACGCGCTGTATGAGCGCGCGGCGAAGCTGCCCAAGGTCGAGCTCGCCGCGCCCCGATCGCTGATCGGCAAGTCGACCGTCGACGCGATCCGCAGCGGGATCGTGTACGGCTTCGCCGGTCAGGTGGAGGGAATCGTTCGCCGCCTGCGCGCCGAGCTCGGCGAGTCGACGATGGTGATCGCGACCGGCGGCCTCGCGGGGGTGCTGGTGCCGTTCATCCGCGAGACGATCGACCGGGTCGACGACCTGCTCACGCTGACCGGGCTTCGGCTGATCTGGGAACGGAATCGGGACTGAGGTCGGGGACCGGCACCTCGGGCGTGCGGGCGACAGTCGCGGCGAGGATCAGGAACGTGAGCTTTCGGCGATTGTCCGGCTCTCGCGCGGCGAACTCTTCGTAGGCGTCCAGCAGCGAGCTGATCGCGGCGAAGATGGGGGCGTCGTCGATGTCGACCGGCACGTCGCAGGCGAGCCGGGCGAGCGCCAGCATCTCGGTCGCCGCCTCGGCGCCGCCGCGCATCGTCGCGATCGCGGCGAGCAGCACGAACTCCGAAACGCGGTCAAGCAGCACGTGTGGAGCGCGCTCGTGCTCGCCGACTGCGGGCCCGACGGGCTGCAGCGGCTCGCCGGCCGCCATCGCGAGCGCCTGTCCCGAGGCGATCGACCTGACCTGCTCCGGGGACAGGCCGACCTGAAGCGCCGAGCGCAGCTGAAACGACGCCGACACCGCGGTGGCGCCGTAGGGGGCATCGCTGGCGAACACGATCTGACCCGGGGGGACGAGCGAGAACAGCGACAGCATGTCGGCCGGCATCCACCAGGCGGTGTCGAACAGCAGGTTCGGGTGATCGGGGGCGACGCGCCAGATCCAGGACAGATCGCAGATGCCGGCGTGGGCGAGGATCAGGCGCGCGTTGGGGAACTCCTCGGCCAGCTGAACGGCGTGCAGCCCGAGCGCCGGTATCCCCCGGCCGGCGTGGATCAGCACCGGCATGGTGCGTTCGTCCGCGAGCGCGATCAGCGGCCGGACGCCCGGGTGGTCGAGCGTGAACTTCTCGGCGCGCGGATGCAGCTTGATGCCGCGAGCCCCGGCATCGAGGCATCGCCGCGCCTCCGCGAGCGCGCCGTGGTGCGGGTTGACCCGGCAGAACGGGACCAGCAGGCCATCCGGAGATTCCCGGGCCGCCGCGAGCACGGCGTCGTTGGGGTTGCGATAGCCGTCGGGCTCGTGAAACGGGAACGTGAACGCGCCGCGCGCGCCGGCGCGCCGCAGCCCCTCGACCAGCTCCTGGGGGCTCTGACGCATTCCGTCCGGGTCGTTGTAGCCGAGGTGGGTGTGGGCGTCGAACAACTCGAGTCCGGGTACCTGCTCGGCCACGATCGCCGTCCAGGGCGCCAGCTGCTCGATCAGGTCCATTACCAGGATTCGTACCATGAAACCCTCGTGACCCGAGCTCTTACCGACAGCTGGACGCTTGGCGGGGTCCGGATCCCCAACCGCGTCGTGCTCGCGCCGCTGGCCGGAATCGGCAACTGGTTCGTGCGACTGCAGGCCAAGCGATACGGCGCCGGGCTGGTCGTCTCGGAGATGGTTTCGAGTTTCGCGGTGCATTACGGAAACGAGCGCACCTGCCGGGAGCTGCTGCGGATCCATCCCGACGAGCACCCCATGTCCGTCCAGCTGTTCGGACACGATCCCGACGTGATGGCGTCCGCCGCGCAGCGCGTGGCAGCCGCCGGCGCGGACATGATCGACCTGAACATGGGCTGCCCGGTGCCGAAGGTCTGCAAGACCGGCGCCGGCGCGGCGCTGCTGGCCGATCCCGCGCGCGCCGTGGCTCTGGCGCGCGCCGCCGCGCGGGGCAGCGGGCTGCCCGTGACCGTCAAGCTGCGCACGGGGCTTGGGCCGGGGGACCGCAGCGGCGTCGCGCTGGCACGCGCGCTGGCTCACGACGCCGGCGTGGCCGGGCTGTCGATCCATCCGCGTCACGCCTCGCAGCGCCACAGGGGCGCGCCGGACTATCAGCTTGCGCGGGCGCTGGTGGAGGAGCTGCCGGTGCCGGTGCTGATCTCCGGCGGGCTGCACACG
Organism: uncultured Solirubrobacterales bacterium; assembly: GCA_963723675.1. GTDB lineage: Bacteria > Actinomycetota > Thermoleophilia > Solirubrobacterales > Solirubrobacteraceae > Palsa-465. Next base: position 467,247 of record CAVRRW010000012.1, read on the forward strand.
GCGGAGCAGGCCCGCCTCGCCTTTGATCGGACCGGAGCGGCCGGTGTGCTGCTCGCGCGCGGCTCGCTTGGCAACCCGTGGCTGTTCGCGGAGCTGCTCGGCCTGCGCGGCGGCGAGCCCGAGCGCGAGGAGATCCTTGCCGAGTTCGATTGGGTGCTCGCGTGCGCGCGCGAGCATCTCGGCGAGGAGCGCGCGACGCGATACCTGCGCAAGTTCTATCCCTGGTACGTGGAGCGCCTGGCGCCTCCGCCGACCGTGGCGCGGGCGCTGCAGTCGGCGCTTCAGACCGCGCCGACGCTCCAGGCCGCTCGGGCGCTGTTTGAAGAAGCGCGGAGCATGGCTTCGGTATAGGGTCCCCGCCGGATGTTCGCGGCGAGGAGGAGGAGCGCGGCGGGGAGCGTGCCCGCGATGGCAAGGATGCTTGCGCTGATGGCGCTGGCGGCCGCAGCGACGGCGGGGACCGCGCGGGCCGATTTCCCATACGCCCCGGGGAGCAATGTGCACAAGCCCGATACGTTCCGGCTCGCGCCCGCGGTCATCCCGAACGACTTCAGCGAGGCCTTGGATTGGAAGCTGGCGGCCACGCCGGACAGCCCGCTTGCGAACCCGATGACCGCCATGGTCAACAGCCAGCCCGACGAGCTGTGCGGGGTCGCGGCATGAGCCTCGTCGACGCGCTGGTCACACAGCCCGCGGGCACCTGCGCGCATGGCCCGATCCGCACCGCCTGGGAGTCGACCACGGGCCGGCCCGACGTCGTGATCGACGTGCTCGATTCGGGGATCGAATGGAACAACCAGAGCGCGATGACCCCGCGGCCGCGGGCTCTCGCCAGCACCTGCGGCTCGGACCGAGCGCCCAGCGCTACGTGGCGATCCGCGCCGTCGACAGCGCCGGGAACGTTGGCCTGCCGCTGGTCGTGAAGGTCCCGCCGGCCGCCTGACCCGACCCATCGCGAGTCTCATCCGCCACTGTTGCGAGGAGAGGTATCGAGGTGTCTATACTCGTCCGCCCACGGCACAGGGACGCTGCGTGACCCCCGCTTTCACGGCGGGTTTTCTTCGTCAAGAACGCTTCAAGAGCAGGTCAAACGCAATGCCCAAGGACGTCATCCTCACACCCGAAGGATTATCCAACCTCAAGTCCGAGCTCGACCACCTCTCCACGACCCGCCGCCGAGAGATCGCGGCGCGGATCAAGGAGGCCCGCGAGTTCGGCGACATCTCCGAGAACGCCGAATACGACGACGCCAAGAACGAGCAGGCGATGCTCGAGGCGCGGATCGCCTCGCTGGAGGAGAAGCTGCGCTCGGCGACGGTGATCGACGCCTCCGACCTCGGCACGGACCTGGTCCGCGTCGGATCGATCGTGCATGTCAAGGACGAGGGCGGCAAGTCCAGCAAGTACACCATCGTCGGATCCGCCGAGGCGAATCCCGCCGAGGCGAAGCTCTCCAACGAATCGCCGGTCGGCAAGGCGCTGCTCGGCCGCAAGCGCGGTGAAGAGGTCGTTTTCTCCACGCCGCGCGGCGAGCGCAAGCTGAAGATCACCAAGATCGACGTCGCGACCAGATAGGAAGGGACCTCCGCCCTGGGCGAGGAACCCGCAGACGTATTCGCCACGCGCCGGCGCAAGCTGGAGGCGCTGCGGGCCGCCGGGGTGGATCCGTTCCCGCCCCAGTTCGCCGGCGTCGAGCCGATCGCCTCGGTGCGCCAGGCCCACGCGTCTCTGCAACCGGGGGAGGAGACCGCGGTTGCCCATCGCGTCGCCGGCCGCCTGGCGGCGCGCCGGGGGCAGGGGAAGATGGCGTTTCTGGACGTGGTCGACCGCTCCGGGCGGATCCAGCTGCAGGCGCGCGTCGACGTCCTCGGCGCCGACGGGATGCGGCGGCTGCTGGATCTGGACCTCGGCGACGTGATCGGCATCGACGGGATCGCGTTCTGCTCGCGCCGAGGCGAGCTGACGCTGCGAATCCAGTCGTTTGCGCTGCTGGCCAAGTCGCTGCGGCCCCCGCCGGAGAAGCACCACGGCCTTCGAGACGTCGAGACCCGCTTTCGCCACCGCGAACTCGACCTGATCGCCAACGAGCAGGCCCGGGAGCTGTTTCTCACGCGCGCTCGGATCATCTCGGCGATCCGCCGCTTCCTCGACGCCGAGGGCTTCGTCGAGGTCGAGACCCCGGTCCTGCAGCCGCTTTACGGGGGCGCCGCCGCGCGGCCCTTCACCACCCACCACAACGCGCTGGATCGCGAGCTCTACCTGCGGATCGCCACCGAGCTGTACCTCAAGCGCCTGATCGTCGGCGGCCTCGAGCGCGTTTACGAGATCGGCAAGGACTTCCGCAACGAGGGCGTCGACTCGACCCACAACCCAGAGTTCACGATGCTCGAGTGGTATGAGGCCTACGCCGACTACAACGACATCGCCGCGCGCTGCGAGCGGCTGATCGCCCATGTCGCCGAGGAAATCGGCTACGACGCGGAGGTCGACTTCTCGCCGCCTTGGCGGCGCGAGACGCTGGCGGAGGCGATCCTGGACCGCACCGGGATTGACATCCGCGAGCTCCGCGAGCGCGAGTCGCTCGCGGCGGCGATGCGCGCTCGCGGGTTCGCCGTGGCCGACGAGGACAACTGGCCCCGGCTCGTGGACGAGCTGCTGTCAAAGCAGGTCGAGCCGACGCTGATCCAGCCGACGTTCCTGATGGATTACCCGGTTGAGATCTCGCCGCTGGCCAAGCGCCACCGCTGCGAGCCGGGCCTGGTCGAGCGATTTGAGCCGTTCGTCGCCGGGATGGAGATCGGAAACGCCTTCACCGAGCTCAACGATCCCGACGAGCAGCGCCGCCGGTTCGAGGAGCAACGGGCGCTCGCGGCCGCCGGAGACGAGGAGGCGCAGCCCTACGACGAGGCGTTCGTGCAGGCGCTGGAGCACGGAATGCCCCCCACCGGCGGGATCGGCATCGGAATCGACCGGCTCGTGATGGTGATGACCGGGACGCGCTCGATCCGCGAGGTAGTGCTGTTTCCGGCGATGCGGGACTGAAACGGGGACTGGCTGGATGCCAGTCCGTGGTGATTGCCGGCGCAGCGGAGCGGTCTCCCGGACTCAATGAGCGGAGCGAACGCCGGCCGGGAGCCGGAGGCGGTTACAAACACCACCAGCCAAACGGGCCCGTGCCGCCTGAGATCGGCGCTAACGTAGGTCGGGAAGAATCACGGCCCGTCAACGTCTCCTCGGGTAGGCCCGGTGCGCCGAAAATGTGGCTCTAGACCTGCTGGTAGACTGGGACATGGCCGCAACGAACCGTTTCGACCCATCGAGTGGACCACCGGTCGACCAGGTGGGAAGAGCGGCGCCATTGGCGTCCCCGTAGGCGGGGGGCCCTTGACGAGTTTGGCACCGTAGGAGAACCGACCAGAAATCGCCCCGACCGACCTTCCGAGTACCCGCACATCGAGAGAGAATCATGTTCGAGCGATTTACAGAGCGAGCCCGCCAGGTCGTCGTCCTGGCACAGGAAGAGGCGCGGACGCTCAAGCACAACTACATCGGCACGGAGCACATCCTGCTCGGCCTACTCCGCGAGGAGGAGGGCTTGGCGGCCCGGGTGCTCGAGTCGCTTGACATCACGGTCGAGCGCGTGCGCGCCCAGGTCGTGCGGATCGTCGGCTCCGGCGAAGAGGTCACCTCCGGTCAGATCCCGTTTACGCCGCGGGCCAAGAAGGTGCTCGAGCTGGCGTTGCGCGAGGCGCTGAGCCTCGGCCACAACTACATCGGCACGGAGCACATCCTGCTCGGGCTGGTGCGCGAAAACGAGGGGGTGGCGGCGCGGATCCTGCTCGACTTCGACGCCGACTCGGAGAAGATTCGCAACGAGGTGATCCGGATGCTCTCCGGGCCTGGCAGCCGCCAGCGCTCCGGCGCCGGCGCCTCCCCGGCGGCGTCCGCTCCCGGCGAGGGCAAGAAGTCTTCCAAGCTGCTGGACCAGTTCGGTCGCAACCTCACCAAGCTCGCCTCCGAGGGCAAGCTCGACCCGGTCGTCGGTCGCGAGACCGAGATCGAGCGGATCATGCAGATCCTCTCGCGGCGCACCAAGAACAACCCGGTGCTGGTCGGCGAGCCCGGCGTCGGCAAGACCGCCGTCGTCGAGGGCCTGGCCCAGCGGATCACCCATGGCGACGTTCCCGAGCTGCTGAAGGGCAAGCAGATCTACACCCTGGACCTGGCAGCGCTGGTTGCCGGCTCGAAGTACCGGGGCGAGTTCGAGGAGCGCCTGAAGAAGGTGATGAAGGAGATCACCCAGCGCGGCGACATCATCCTGTTCATCGACGAGCTGCACAACCTCGTCGGCGCCGGTGCGGCCGAGGGCGCGATCGACGCCGCCTCGATCCTGAAGCCGGCGCTGGCACGCGGCGAGCTGCAGACCGTCGGCGCGACGACGCTCGAGGAGTACCGCAAGTACCTCGAGCGCGACTCCGCGCTGGAGCGGCGCTTCCAGAAGATCACCGTCGACCAGCCCAGCACCGAGGAGACCGTCCAGATCCTCAAGGGCCTGCGCGACCGCTACGAGCAGCATCACAAGGTGTCGATCACCGACGAGGCGCTCGAGGCCGCTGCCGACCTGGCCGACCGCTACATCTCGGACCGCTTCCTGCCAGACAAGGCGATCGACCTGATCGATGAGGCCGCGTCGAGGATGCGGATCAAGTCGATGACCTCCCCGCCGATCTACCGCGAGCTCGAGGACGAGATCGAGGAGACCCGGCGCGCCAAGGAGGAGGCGATCGAGTCCCAGGAGTTCGAGAAGGCCGCCAACCTGCGCGACAAGGAGCGGCGGCTGACGCAGCGCAAGCGCGAGCTCGCGGAGCAGTGGGAGGCCGGCGAATCGACCGAGCGCCCGGCGATCGGTGAAGAGGAGATCGCCGACATCGTCTCGATGTGGACGGGCATCCCGGTCTTCAAGCTGACCGAGGCCGAGACCGCGAAGCTGATGCGGATGGAGGACGAGCTGCACAAGCGCGTGATCGGCCAGCACCCCGCGATCGAGGTCGTCTCCAAGGCGATCCGGCGCTCCCGCGCGGGCCTCAAGGACCCCAAGCGGCCAACCGGCTCGTTCATCTTCCTCGGCCCCTCCGGCGTCGGGAAGACCGAGCTGGCGCGCACGCTCGCGGAGTTCCTGTTCGGCGACGAGGACACCATGGTCCGGATCGACATGTCCGAGTACATGGAAAAGCACGCGGTCTCGCGGCTGGTCGGCTCGCCCCCGGGCTACATCGGCTATGACGAGGGCGGTCAGCTGACCGAAGCCGTTAGGCGCAAGCCCTACAGCGTGCTATTGCTCGACGAGATCGAGAAGGCCCACCCGGACGTCTTCAACATCCTGCTGCAGATCCTCGAGGACGGCAGGCTGACCGACGCCCAGGGCCGCACCGTCGACTTCCGCCACTGCATCGTGATCATGACGTCCAATATTGGCGCGTCGGAAATCGCGAGAAACACGCCGCTTGGGTTCGCGGTGTCCGACGACGAGACCGGGATCACCTACGACGACATGAAGAACCGGATCATGGGCGAGCTCAAGAAGGTCTTCCGGCCCGAGTTCCTCAACCGGATCGACGAGGTGATCGTCTTCCACAAGCTCGCCAAGGACGAGATCAAGGAGATCGTCGAGCTGCTGCTGCGGCGAATCCGGGAGTCGATGGCCGAGCGCGAGCTCCAGCTCGAGCTGTCCGAGGGAGCCAAGGACATGCTCGTCGAGAAGGGCTGGGACCCGTCGATGGGTGCGCGCCCGCTGCGCCGGGCGATTCAGCGCTACATCGAGGACCCCCTAGCCGACTTCGTCCTGCGCTCGCAGGTGCCGTCGGGATCGACCGTGCTGGTGGAGCCCACCACCGAGCCCGATCCGCAGGAGGGCGGTTCGCGGGAGCGCGAACCGCAGGAGCGCGAGGTCAAACTCTCGGTGATCGAGCCGGCCCCACGGCCGACCCCGGTCGGCGTGGGCGCCGAGGGCGGCGGCTCGGGCGAGGAGGGCGAAGGCGACGCCCCAGCGGAGCCGCCGGCGCCCGACACCCCCTCGGACGCGGAGTAGCGCCGGCTCGCAGGCGAGGTGGTTACGTCGGGCCCGGGCCGTAGCCTGGGTCCCGATGCCTCGTCCGACCACGATCCACGTCTGCTCCGCCTGCGGCCACGAGACGTCGCGCTGGGCGGGCCGGTGCCCCGGCTGCGGCGAGTGGAACACGATGGTCGAGCAGGCGGTGGCGCCGACGGGTGGCGCACCCAGGCGGCGCGCGGCGGGCGCCGCGGTCGCGCCGGTGGCGCTCGGCGACGTCGCCGCCAACGAGCAGGAGCGCCTGAGCACCGGCATCGGTGAGCTCGACAGCGTGCTCGGGGGCGGGATCGTGGGTGGCTCGCTGATCCTGATCGGAGGAGCGCCGGGGATCGGCAAGTCGACGCTGACGACGATGGCGCTTGCGAACGTGCTCGCGACGGGCCACCGGACGTTGTACGTGTCGGCCGAGGAATCCGCGGCGCAGATCCGGTTGCGCGCCGAGCGATTGCGCACGGCGGGGGCGCTGCGGATCCCGGTGATCGCCGAGACCGACCTGCACACGGTGCTCGCCACGATCGAGCGGGAACGCCCCGAGGTGTGTGTCGTCGACTCGGTGCAGACGCTTCACTGCGGTGAGCTGTCGGGTGCGGCGGGATCGGTCGGCCAGGTCCGCGAGGTCGCGGGCGAGCTGATGCGCGTGGCCAAGTCACGCGGCACGGCGGTGCTGCTGGTCGGCCACGTCACCAAGGACGGAGCGCTCGCGGGCCCCCGGGTGCTCGAGCACATGGTCGACTGCGTGCTCCAGTTCGAGGGTGAGCGCGAACGGACCTACCGCACGCTGCGGGCGCTGAAGAACCGCTTCGGCAGCGCCAACGAGGCCGGCGTGTTCGAGATGCGCGACCATGGCCTGGTCGAGGTGCTCGATGCCTCCGCCCGCTTCGTGGGCGAGGCGACCCGCGCTCCAGGCAGCGTGGTCCTGTGCGCGATGGAGGGCTCGCGCCCGCTGCTGGTCGAGGTGCAGGCGCTGGTATCCAGATCGGAGCTGGTGCCCCCCCGCCGGGTCGTGTCGGGCCTTGATCGCAACCGGGTGGCGCTCGTGCTCGCCGTACTCGGCCGCCACGCCGGCATCGGCCTGGGCAGCGCCGACGTGTTCATCAACGTCGTCGGCGGCGTGCGGGTCGACGATCCCGGCTCCGACCTGGCGGTCGCCCTGGCCGTCGCCAGCGCGGTCCGGCGGACCGAGCTGACCGCCGGGAGCTCGAGGTCCGCGCCGCCAGGCGCGGGCGCCGGCGGGGCCGACCGGCCGCTGGCGTGCTTCGGCGAGCTTGGCCTGACCGGAGAGCTGCGTACGGTCGCTCACGCCGATCGTCGACTCTCCGAGGCACAGAAGTTCGGCCTCACCCCGGTCGTCGAGCCCGAGAGTCACCGGACGCTGCGTTTGGCGCTGGCGGCGGCGATGGGCGGCGAGCGGCGGCGGCCTGGGGCGATTGCGGCGTAAGCGTTTGGCGGCGGGGCGGCTGGGCTGAGCGATTGCGGCGTGAGCCGACAGCCGGCCGGCCCGCGCCTTTCCGCAAACTCGGCATAAAATCCCGCGGGCGTCAGCTCGGACGCCGCATTGGGGTGCTGCGCGCGCTGACGGGCACCACCTGAACCGCATGGCTGACAGACCGCCCATCAGCGAGCGCCCGGAGACACGGCGCGAGGATTCGTCGCGCCAGGCCGAGCTGCAGGCGCGCAAGCGTGCCCGGCGCGTGCAGGTCCGCCGCCGGCGGGCCGTGGCGCTGCTGGTGATCGGCCTGATCGTGGTGGGGATCGGGGCAATCATGGTCGACGCGAGCGGTGGCGCGCGCTCTCACGGCCAGGCGGCGACCAGCGGGCGCGGCGACCGCCGTTCGGCGCGGAACCCCGCCCTGCTCGCGGCTGCGATCACCGGCGCAGTCAACCTGGTGCTGAGCTACACGCCGTACATCGCGGGCGGCCGGCCCCGCAAACGGGAGGTCGCGCTGACGTTCGACGACGGGCCGGGGCCCTACACGCTCAAGGTCCTGGCGGTGCTCCGCCGCCACCACGTGCCCGCGACCTTCTTTGAGATCGGCAGGCTGGTGGACGCAAACCCGGCGATCACCAGGCGCCTGGTGAAGGCGGACGAGGTGATCGGCGACCACACCCAGAATCATCCGCCTCTGGCGATTCTCACGCCCGTCGCGCAGCGCCGCGAGGTCGTCGACGCCGAGCACGCCATCACCCGCGCCGGCGCGCCGTTCCCGCTTCTCTTTCGTCCCCCGTACGGATCATTCGATCGCGCCACGCTCGCGATGCTGCGAGCGCAGAAGCTGTTGATGGTGCTGTGGACGGTGGACACCAGCGATTACGCCCGTCCCGGGGTGAGACGGATCGTCCACAATGCGGTCGCGGCCGCGCGGCCGGGCGCGATCATCCTGCTGCACGACGGCGGCGGCGACCGCAGCGAGACCGTCGCGGCGCTGCCGAGGATCATCCGGGACCTGCGGCGGCGCCGATACCGCCTGGTCACGGTGCCAGATCTGGTGCACGACGATCCTCCGCCTCTGGGCCAACCGGCGCCGCAGCCGCTTTCCGGCGCCGGCTGAGCGCCCGCACCGCGTGCGGATCCACTTCCGGCCCGTGGGCCGAGCGCCGGCGCCGGCGTGCAGATCCATGACGCACGGTCGCCGCGAGGGGCGTAATCGTCAATAAGAGGTAAAATCTTCGTTCATGCCGCCGCGTTCCGGGGAAGAGCTCAAGGAGGAGCTCGAGTCTCGACAGGACTCGCGGATGGTTCGGGCGCTCGAGATGGTGGCGCCAGGCACGGCGCTGCGAGAGGGCATCGACAACATCCAGTCGGCGCGTTCCGGCGGGTTGATCGTGATCGGCGATGCCGACGAGCTCGCGTTCCTGTTCTCAGGGGGAATCAAGCTAGATCTGGACTATTCGCCGACGTTCCTCTACGAGCTGGCGAAGATGGATGGCGCGATCGTGCTGAGCTCCAATGCCACCAAGATCGCCCACGCCAACGTCCAGCTGACGCCGGATCCCACGATCCTCACACTGGAAACGGGGACGCGACACCGCACCGCAGAACGAGTCTCCAAGCAGACCGATGCGCTCGTGGTCGCGATCTCCGAGCGCCGCGAGGTCGTGTCCCTGTACGTCGACGGGATCAAGTACATCCTCGAGGACATTCCCGTGGTGCTCGCGAAGGCGAATCAGGCGCTTGCCACGCTCGACAAGTACCGCAGCCGCCTTGACCAGGTGTCGACGCGGCTCACCGCGCTCGAGTTCGAGGGTGGGGCGACGCTTCACGACATTCTCACGGTCCTCCAGCGCGCCGAGCTGGTGACGCGGATGGCGGTGGAGATCGAGCGCTACATCGTCGAGCTCGGAACCGAGGGGCGGCTGATCGAGATGCAGCTCGACGAGACGATGGTCGGGGTGTCGGCCGACAAGGCCGCGCTCGTGCACGACTACCTGGTGGAGGACTCAGACGACTCGTTCGCTGTGGCGTTCGATCAGCTCGTGCGCCTTCCTCATCAAGACCTGCTGGACTTTGGAAGGTTGGCCGAGCTGCTCGGCCACGACCGCAAGCTGAACACCCTGGATTATCCGGTGTCTCCGCGGGGATTCCGGATCCTCGGGCGTATCCCTCGGCTTCCCAAGCTTGTTGTTCAGAGGATCGTCGACGAGTTCGGCGGTCTGGAGGAACTGCTCGCCGCTACCGACAGCGAGCTGGAGACCGTCGACGGGGTCGGCGAGATACGGGCGAAGGACATCCGGGAGGGCCTTCGCCGACAGCAGGAAATCAATCTGGTGGACCGGTACCTGCAAACGTAGTTCTGTATCAACGACGAAGTAATCCGCCTGCGGGTCACTCCCCGTGCGGCCGGGAGATAGGAGGACATCATCACCGAGCTAATGGACGAGCACCTCACGGATCTCGAAAACGTTGCACCACCCCCTCATATCGAGTTCGAGATCGGCGACAACGTCGTATACCCGCACCACGGGGCTGGCAAGGTGCTACGCAAGGAGGTAAAGGAAGTCCTAGGGGAGAGTCGGGAATACCTCACGATCAAGATCCTTCACAACGACATGACCGTGATGGTGCCGACGGAGAATGCAGCGTTGGCAGGCTTGCGCCGCGTGATCGACGAGGAGACGGTCAAGAAGGTGCTTGGAGTGCTGCAGGATGAGTGCTCGGAGATGCCCAAGAACTGGAACCGCCGGTTTAAGCACAATCGCGACAAGATCAAGACGGGCGACATCTACGAACTGGCCGAGGTGGTGCGCAATCTCGCCACCCGCGAGTCCGAGAAGGGCCTGTCCACCGGCGAGAAGCAGATGTTCACGCGTGCGAAGAAGATCCTCACGTCTGAGCTCATGTACGCGCTGGAGCTGGACGAGGACGAGGTGGACGAGCACATCTACGGGCTGCTCGCGGAGTCCTCGGGCGTGAAAAAGAGCGCAAAGGTGGCGGTCGCCGCGAAGTAGGCGGCGCCGAAAGATCGAAATGGCGGTCGCGTTGATCGTGGCCGCTGGCCGAGGCGAGCGCCTTGGGTCGGGCCGGCCCAAGGCGCTCGAGTCGCTTGCGGGCAAGCCGATGGTGGAATGGAGCGTGCTCGCGTTGCAAGCGGTTGCCGCGGTGCATCGGATCGTGATCGCGTTGCCGCCGGGGTCCGCGTGGTCGGACGTGCCCGAGGGCGTCGTGCTTGTTGCGGGCGGGCCGACGCGCTCACACTCGGTGCGCGAGGCGCTGCGCGCGTGCGGCGCCGGGGATCCCGTGATCGTGCACGACGCCGCCCGCCCGCTCGCGTCGCCTGCGCTGTTCGAGCGTGCCCTCGCAGACCTCGAAGGCTCCGATGCCGACGCCGTTATCGCGGCGATGCCCGTGTCGGACACGATCAAGGAGCTCGGCGAGGACGGGCATACTGTGCAGCGGACGTTGGACCGAAGCCGCCTCTGGGCGGTTCAGACGCCGCAGGTGTTCCACCGCACGGCGCTCGACCGCGCGCTGCTGGATGCCTCCGACGAGGTGCTCGCGGCCGCCACCGACGACGCCTGGCTCATCGAGCGGGGAGGGGGTACCGTCCGCATCGTCAGGTCGGAGCTCGAGAACCTGAAGGTGACCAGCCGGATCGACCTGGAGCTCGCCGAGCTGCTGCTTTCCGAGCGCCCGCGATGACCGTTCAGACCGGGATCGGATTCGACTGCCATCCGTTCGCGCCGGGCCGGCGGCTCGTCCTCGGCGGCGTCGAGCTACCGGCGGAGGTGGGGCTCGCCGGGCACTCCGACGCCGATGTGCTCACCCACGCGATCATCGATGCTCTGCTCGGTGCCGCTGGGCTCCCGGACATCGGGCACCACTTCCCCGACAGCGACGAACGCTACCGCGACGCCGACTCGATCGAGCTGCTGCGCAGCACCGTCGCGCTGCTGCGGGAGCGCTCGCTCGCGGTCGTGCACGTCGACGCGACCGTGATGATCGAGCGTCCGAAGCTGGCACCGGTCCGGGAGCGAATCCGGGACACGCTGGCGGACGCGATCGAGATCGCGCACGAGCACGTCAGCGTCAAGGCGACGCGGGGGGAGGGGATGGGGTTCGTGGGACGTGAAGAGGGTGCCGCGGCGCTCGCGCTGGCCACCGTGCAGGCGCCGTGACCAACGCGCTCACGGGACCGAAGGGGCGCCTGACCGAGCTGCGGCTCCCCGCCGCGTGAGGCGGCGCGCTACGACCGCCAGCGCCGTCGCCCCCATCGCGGCAAGCGCCGCCGCGATGAACGCCGGCCGGGCGTCTCGGCCGTGCTGCACGAGCGCGCCGGCGATTGCGGCGCCGGCGCCGCCGCCGGCCGAGATCCCCGTCGACAGCCAGCCGAACGCCTCCGAGGCCGTTGGTCCCCGCGTCTCGCTGTCGACCAGCAGCGACAGTGTCGTCAACGCCGGGTTGATCGCCAGCCCCTCGACCACCAACAGCGACCCCACCACCGGCAGGCTCGCGGTCGTGATCATCAGTGCGAGCGACGCCGCAACCACGCCCAACAGCCACAAGAGCCTCGCCGCCGGCTCCGCGGCCCAACGACGAGCGCCGTAAAGCAGCGCGCCGATCACGCCGCCGACGGACAGCAGCGCGATCAGGATCCCTGCGGCGGCCGGAGTTCCATGCGCGATCGCGAGCGCAGGAATCCCCACTTCGGTCGTGCCGATCACGCCTCCGAGCAGGATCGCGACGGCCAGCAGCGCCTGCATGCCCCGCCCTCTCACCACGCTGCCCCGCTGATGTGGCGGATGCGGGGAGCGCCAATCCGCTGACTTCACCGACGCCGCGAACGCGACCGTCCCCGCTCCGGACGCGGTGGCGACCACGACCAGGCCCAGCGATGCCGAAGTCGGGGCGGTGACCGCGGCGAAGAGCAACGGACCGGTCAGCAGCGCCAGCTCCTGCGTCAGATAGACCATGCTGTACGCGGCGGTCCGATCGTCCGCCGCCGCCGCCTCGCCCCAGACGACCCGCATCGCCGTCGACACGGGCGGCAGCGCAAGGCCGGCGACCGCGCCCAGCGCCAGCAGCAGCGCTCCCGGGCCGTGCAGCAGCGACAGGCCGACGATGCCCATCAAAGCCGCGGGATGGAGCAGGGCGCAGACGATCATCAGGCCGGCCGGGCCGCGCCGGTCCATCAGCCGTCCCTGCGCCGGCCGCGAGATCCCCGCCGCGACCGCCAGTGCCCCTGCCACGGCGCCCGCCAACGCGACCGAGCCGCTGTGCTGGTGGATGACGAGCACGATCCCGATCGTCGACGCACCCTGGGTGAGCTGCGCGACGAGGCCGGCGCCGGCCTGGAGGGCCGCGCCAGGCCGCACCAGGATGTTGCGTGTTGGGCTCGACAACAAGCCGCAGGCTACCTGCGATACATACATGTCAAAGAAGCGGTACGCTTGCGTAACATGAACGTCGCACACAATCTGCTCTGCTCCTCGCGCTGGTGGTCCCACAGGGTCGGGACGAAGCTGGTGCCGTGGGGGATCGCGGATCTTGATCTCGGAGACGAGGTGCTCGAGATCGGCCCCGGATTTGGCGCTACCACTCGCGTGCTGGCGCGGCTTCCGGCGACGCTGACCGTGCTCGAGCAGGACGAGGGCTACTGCGCGCGGCTACGCCGCACCTTTGCCGACCGGGTCTCGGTCGTCCACGGCGATGCCACCAGCCTGCCGTTCGAAGAGGGCCGGTTCTCGGCGGCGCTCTGTTTCACGATGCTCCACCACGTCCCCTCGCGCGAGCAACAGGACCGCGTCCTGGCCGAAGTCGGCCGGGTGCTGCGGCCGGGCGGCTGGTTTGCCGGCACCGACAGTGTCGGCACCGGCGCGTTGTTCAAGCTGATCCACGTCGGTGACACGCTCGTGACGATCGATCCGGCGCAGATGCCCGCCCGGCTGACGGCCGCCGGCCTGGCGGCGCCGCGCCTGGACAGAAACGAGCGATCGTTTCGGTTTCGCGCCCAGAAGCCGACGTGAGCCCGAGCGGCGAGGTCCCTCCGCACATCGTCGACGCCGCGCGGCACGTGCTCGCCCAGGACGGGCTCGCGGCGGCCACGCTCGAGCGGATCTCGGCGGCGGCCGGGGTTTCGCGGATGACCCTTCACCGTCGTGGCGTCTCCAAGGAGGGGATCCTGCAGGCGCTGGCCGAGGCGCTGGAGGCCGACTACCGCGACGCGACATGGGACGCGCTGGTGTCGCGAGGGTCCGCGCGTGACCGGCTACAGACCGCGCTCGAGAGCCTCTGCGAGGTGACCGAACGCAACCTGGGGCTGCTCGACGGCCTGAGCGCGCGCACTCGCGACGCGATCTACCACGAGTCGGGATCGCCCAGCCTGACGCGCAAGGTGTTCGTCGAGCCGCTGCAACGGCTGCTGCTGGACGGCGCCGCCGACGGGTCGCTCGCCCCAGCCGATGCCGAGGAAACGGCAACCGTCCTGTTCAACGCCGTCGGTCACACCTACCGGCATCTGCGAAGCGGGCACGGCTGGTCGCCCGAGCGTGCGCGCAGGGGGATCCTCGAGCTGGCGATGTCGGGAGTGGTGTCGCGGTGAGTCTCCTTCCGGTCACCCCGAGCCGGCCCGCATAGGAGCTGATTGTCCGGTGGTCGCTAGGGTGCTGGCGAGTGCGAGCGGTCTACCTGCACGACACGCGCACCGGACGGGTGCGCCCGATCGAGCCCCGTGAGCCGGGCCGCGTCGGGATCTACGCCTGCGGCCCGACGGTGTACGGGCGCATCCACGTGGGCAATGCGCGCCCGTTCGTGGTCTTCTCGCTGCTCAAGCGCTTCCTGGTGCACGAGGGCTACGACGTGACGCTGGTCTTCAACATCACCGATGTCAACGACAAGATCTACGCGGCCGCCCAGCGGGCCGGCGTGCCCAGCGAGCGGTTGGCGCGCCAGATGACCGACGCGTACATTGCGGACACCGACGCCTTGGGGCTGGGACGGCCCGACCACGAGCCGCGCGCGAGCGAGACGATCCCGGAGATCGTCTCGCTGATCGGGGAGTTGCTCGATCGAGAGCATGCCTACGAGGCCGAGGGCGATGTCTACTTCCAGGTCCGCAGCTACCCGGACTACGGCGAGCTGTCGCATCGCCGGGTCGACGACATGGACGAGGGCGAGGGGCTCGAGGGCGCCGAACGCAAGCGCGATCCGCTGGATTTCGCGCTGTGGAAGGCCGAGAAGCGGGACGAGGACACCTCCTGGGAGGCGCCGTGGGGGCGAGGCCGGCCCGGCTGGCACATCGAATGCTCGGCGATGGCCGAGGGCCTTCTGGGCCTCGACTTCGAGGTCCACGGCGGCGGCTCGGACCTGATCTTCCCGCACCACGAGAACGAGGCGGCGCAGACTTCCGCGGCGCGCGGCACGCCGCTCGCGCGACTGTGGATGCACAACGGGATGGTGCGACTCGGTGCCGAAAAGATGGCCAAGTCCGTGGGGAACATCTTCGTTCTGCACGAGGCGCTCGCGACGTACGGGCGCGATGCCCTGATCATGTACTTCTGCGGGGGGCACTATCGCCAGCCAGTCGAGTTCGACGACGAGCGCATGGAGGAGGCGACCGCACGCGTCAGGCGGATCCGAGAGGCGGCGCGCAGGCTGAACGCCGGCGACTGCAGTCCGGGGGCGCCGGCGACTGCCGGCGGCTCGAGCCCGGCGGCGGGGGCGAACGCCCGTCCCGAGTGGTCCGGCGCGCTGCGCGAGCGCTTCTTCGAGTCGCTCGCCGACGACTTCAACACCCCGCGCGCCCTGGCGGCGGTGTTCGACTGGGTCCGCGAGGCCAACCGTTGCGCTTCTGCCGTCGGGGCTGCCGATCTGCGGGAGATGCTCGGAGTGCTGGGGCTCGACAACCTGCTCGAGCCCGAGCGGATACAGGTACCACCCGAGGCGCGGGCGCTGGTGGACGCCCGCGAGCGGGCGCGGGCGGCCCGGGACTACGCCCGGGCCGATTGCCTCCGCGAGCAACTGCGGGAGATCGGCTGGGAGGTGCGAGACGGTGCCGACGGACCGGAGCTGCTGCCGACGCGGTCCTTTCCGCCGTAATTGCGGTGGGGAGGACTGACTAATGATCCTGTACGGCCGCAACCCGGTGCGCGAGGCGATCCGCGGCCCGCGGTCCGTGCACAGGGTGTGGGCGACCAAGAACGCCGCTCGTGAGCCGTGGCTGGCCGGCGCGGGGGTGCCTGTCGGCACCTCCAGCGCCGACGAGCTGCAGCAGCGGTGCGGCAGCGCCGACCATCAGGGCATCTGCGCCGAGGCGGGGCCGTTCAGCTACGCCGCCCAGGAATCCCTGCTCGGCGCTTCGCAGCCGCTGATCGTCGCCCTGGACCAGGTGCAGGATCCCCAGAACCTCGGGGCGATCTGCCGCACCGCCGAGTGCGCCGGCGCCACCGCCGTGGTGATCCCCGAACGCCGCTCCGCCGAGGTCACCCCGGCTGTGTGCAAGGCGTCCGCCGGCGCTGTCGAGCACCTGCCGATCGGTCGCGTTCGCAACCTGGCCGACTTCCTGGGGGAGGCCAAGGCCGCAGGGATCTGGTGCTACGGCGCCGACGCCGGCGCGGCGCTGCGCTACGACGCGGTCGACTTCAGTGGGCCCGCCGCGCTCGTGCTCGGATCCGAGGGTCGGGGGCTGCGGCCCCGAGTCGCCGGCGCCTGCGACGCGCTCGTGTCGATTCCGCTGAAAGGGCGGATCGAGGCGCTCAGCGTCGCGGCGGCCGCGGCGGTGTTGCTGTACGCGGCGGCGGCGCGGCGGTGAGGGTGGCGGTAGGGCTGGGGGGCGGCGGTGAGCGGGTTGCTCTGAGCGGGGAGCGGGCGGCGGTGAGCGGGTGGCGGTCAGCGGCGGGCCCGGAAACGTCCCGAGCGAACTGCTTTCGGTGTGTGCGGGACGTTTTCGCTCTCCCAGGACGGGAACATCCCAGGCGCCGGCCGATTAGCCTCGCGAGGGACGTTAATCGTGTCGCGTCGCGCCGCCGCAACCAGATCCCGGTCGCGACCGATGGCTGCCGGCGCCGCGACGTTTGGGTGGTGCCGGCGCCGGCAACGTTGGCCATCGGTGCCGGCGCCGCGTCTCGTCGCACCGCTGACGCGACCCGTCGCGTTGGCGCATGGGGTCGAGCAGGCCGCGACACAGTCGCGACACGGACGTCGGCCGCCGGCGGCGCCGAGCGCACAGATTCCACACCAGCTGCTTGACAAGGGGCGCACGCAATGTAAAGTTCGCCGCGGGAGA
This sequence comes from uncultured Solirubrobacterales bacterium, assembly GCA_963723675.1. GTDB lineage: Bacteria > Actinomycetota > Thermoleophilia > Solirubrobacterales > Solirubrobacteraceae > Palsa-465. Next base: position 484,074 of record CAVRRW010000012.1, read on the forward strand.
TAACCGTCAATCAAAGCCTGAGGCTCAGGTCGCCAAAGCTGAGACGACGTGAGGTCGGGGTCCGAGAATTCGGGCCGAAGAGCGTTTTCACCATCGGCGCGAGGGGAGGTATCGCGCCACGAATTCCGACCGAGCGGCCGGACGCGCCTGCTCGAGAAGGGACCCCTCGTGGCTCGACTTTCGGCAGCTTCCAACCCTCAGCCTCAGGTTGAAGATGCTTACCTGATTGCGCTTGCCAAGCAGGGGCACGCGCACGCGTATGACCACATCGTCCGGCGCTACTACGGGTTCGTGCGTCTCAAGGCGTCGTCGTACTTCCTCGCCGGCGGAGATGCCGACGACCTCATCCAGGAGGGTCTGGTCGGCCTCTACAAGGCCGTACGGGACTACCGAACCGATCGCGAATCGAGCTTTCGCAACTTCGCGGAGCTCTGCATCACGCGGCAGATCATCACGGCGGTCAAGACGGCAACCCGCAACAAGCACACGCCGCTGAACCAGTACGTCTCGTTCTCGAGCACGCCCGCCGGCTCGATTGGCGAGAGCGAGCCGACGCTCGACGAGATGCTCCCCGGCTCCTCGGTCCACGATCCGGTCAATCAGGTGATCTCCTCGGAGGAGCTCCGCGCCCTCGTGGCCTGCATCTCGACGGCTCTGTCCGAGCTCGAGTCGAGAGTGCTCGCCCTGTATCTCGACGGCCACTCCTACGAGGAGGTGGGGCGCCGAATCGGGTGCGACTGCAAGACGGTCGACAACGCTCTGCAACGGGTCAAGCGCAAGGTCGGCCACCATCTGGCCGAGCGCAACGCGGCCGCGTAGCGGATGTCAGCCCGCGACCGGCCGGGAGGACATCAGCCCGCGATCGCCCCGAGCCTGGGCTCTCGGCCGTAGGTGCTGAACGCGCGGAACCTGGAGAACTCGCGGTGCCGCGGGCCGTGGAAGTCCGACGACCCGGTGCTGAGCAGACCGAGCCCGTCGCACCGATCGGCCAAGAGGTCGGTCTGCTCGCGGCCGTGGCTCACGTAGAAGCACTCGATCCCGTCGATCCCCTGCCCGCGGAACTCGTCGATCGTCTCGAGCACGAGATCGGGCTCCGGGATCGTCCAGAACGGATGCGCCCAGATCGCGATCCCGCCGGCCTCGTGGATCGCGGCGATCGACTCGGGCACCGAGGGAATCGTCCGGGACCGGAACGCCGGCTTGCCCTCGATCAGGTAGGCCTCGAGGAACGCCGAGGGGTCGGTCCGCTCCTCGCTGCGAAGTCGCTGTGCGTTGGCCGGATGGGACACGACCGCGTTGGCGAGATGGGGGCGGCCGACCGATTTGCCCTCGGCGGCGCGTGCACCCAGGGCGGTCTCGTCGAGCTCGAAACCGAGTTCCCTGAGTGCCTCCGCCATGCGGGCGGCCCGCTGCTCGCGGTCGTGCCGATAGCTCGCCAGCCGCTGCGACAGGACCGGATCGCGATGGTCGAGCAGATAGCCGAGGATGTGCTGATCGCGGTTGGCCTCATCTAGCGCGGAGATCTCGACCGACGCTACCAGTGCGAGGCCCAGATCGGCCGCCGCGGCGGCTGCCTCAGACACGCCGTCGACGCTGTCGTGGTCGCTCAGCGCGAGCAGCTCCACGCCGGCGGACGCGGCGGCGGCGACGACCTCCGCCGCCGGGAGGGCGCCGTCCGAGTGCACCGAGTGACTTTGCAGATCGAAGGTGGGAAGATCTACGCTCAGAATTTTGAGCCTAGCCAGATCGCAGTTGCTATAAGCCACTCCTGTTTGACCTTTTTGCGCTCGCGGACGGGTCGCGGCCCGCCGTCAGCCACCCACGACACAAGGAGCTCGGAGGATGAGCGCTGAGTCCCACGCGGGGAATCAACACAGCGGGCCAGGGTATGCATCCGTGCAGGTCGCCCGCGAGCAGACACCTGAGCAGTTCGTCTACGTCGCGGCACTGTACGAAGGCACGGGGATCAACCGTCCCGACTTCGTCGCGGTCGTCGACGCCGATCGGGACTCGGACACCTACGGACAGATCGTCGGGCGCACCGAGATGCCCAACATCGGCGACGAGCTGCATCACTTCGGTTGGAACGCGTGCTCGTCGGCGTGCCACTCGCAGCTTCGGCGCGACACCCTGATCGTGCCGGGCTTGCGGTCTTCCCGGATCCACCTGCTCGACATATCCGAGCCGCGCTCGCCGCGGATCAAGGAAGTGATCGAGGGCGAGCAGATCAAGGAGAAGCTCGGGCTGAGCGCGCCTCACACGGTGCATTGCATGCCCGGCGACATCATCACGATCTCCATGCTCGGCGACGCCGACGGCAACACCCCAGGCGGGTTCGCGGTGCTCGACGCGCGTGACTTCTCGATCGTCGAGCGCTGGGAGCGCGAGTCCGACGGCATCGAGTTCATGTACGACTTCTGGTATCAGCCCCGCCAGAACACCCTGATCTCAAGCGAGTGGGGGGCGCCCAATACGTTCCAGGACGGCTTCAACCCGGCGGACGTCGTCGCCGGCAAGTATGGGCGGCGCCTGCATTTCTGGGACCTCGAGCGCCGCGCAAAGGTGCAGACGATCGACCTCGGCGACGAGGGCTTGATCCCGCTGGAGATCCGGTGGCAGCACGACCCCGACTCGACCCAGGGCTTCGTTGGGGCGACGTTGTCGAGCAACATCGTGCGCTTCTATCGGGACAACGGCTCGTGGTCGACCCAGAAAGCGATCGACGTCGCCAACGAGGAGCTCGGAGGCTGGCCGCTGGAGGGCGGTGTGCCCGGCCTGATCACGGATCTGGTGCTCTCGCTCGACGACAAGGATCTGTTCTTCTCAAACTGGCTCCATGGCGACCTGCGTCATTACGACGTCTCAGACCCGCAGCAGCCGAAGCTCCGTTCGCAGGTCTGGCTCGGCGGTCTGCTCGGCCGCGACGGCGGGCATCCGAAGGCCGCGGAGCCGCTCAACGGCGGCCCGCAGATGGTGCAGAACTCGCTCGACGGTCAACGGGTCTACGTCTCAAACTCGCTGTTCTCGACGTGGGACAACCAGTTTTATCCCGGTCTGAAGGGATGGCTGACAAAGCTCGACCGTCAGCCGGACGGCAGCTACGCGCTCGACCCCGACTTCTTCGTGGACTTCCACGAGCAGGCGGATGGGGCGCGGCCTCACGAGATCCACCTTCCGGGCGGCGACTGCACCACCGAGATCTTCCAGTAGACCCGGGATGAACTACTCGCCCGTTCTGCTGCGCGACCGGCCGCGCCCGCTACAGATCCTGGTCGCCGGCGTGATACCGACCGCGATCGGAGCGCTCCAGGGGGTGCTGATCGGCGCCTCGGTGCCCGCCTACTGGGCAGTGGCCGCGCTGGCAGCGGTCGGCGCCTTCTTTGCCGGCTTTGAGCATCGCGACGGTTGGGGTGGTGCGGACCGCGGATTCTTCGGCGGCGTGTTCTACGGGATCGCCCTGCTGGTCGTGCACAAGCTGGTCGGGACGACGGCGAAGGTCTCGCTGGGGAGCTTTCCGCCGTTGCTGGTCGTGATCACGGCGATCATCGGGATGTTCATCTCGGCGGCGGGCGGTCGGCTCGCTCGCCTGCAGCGCGAGCGAGCCGGAGAGGTTGCGCCCGAAGAGCGTGTCGTGCCGTGAGCCCGTCGCGTGAGAGCGTCGCGTCGTGCCGTGAGCGCACCGCGTCGTACCCTGAGAGCGTCGCGTCGTGCCGTGCGCGCGTGAAACAGGAGCATTGGTTCGCTTTTGGAGGCCCTCCACGGGCACTCCGGCGAAGGCTTGACCTGGGCTGTAGCTTGACGCTTTAGGACCTCCTCACGTTTTGCCATGGGCCGCGATCCGCGGCCCAAGAAGGGAGCTGATGCGCGATGGCGCATTCCGAGAGCGGCGGCAGCGAGTCGGTGCCGGGCGGGAGCGCGCGGGCCAACAGCGGCGGCGAAGCGACCGATTCGACGGGCGGGGGCAAGCAGGATGACGCGTCTGCGACGCGACGGTTGACGACAAGCATCGTCAGCGGCCCCGAGCGCGACCGGATGGTCAAGCAGACCCGCGACACCGAGTTTCCGATCACGCTGCGCGGCTACGAACGCGGCGCGGTGGATCGCTACGTCGAGCATGTCAACCGGCTGCTGGCGGAGCTCGAGATCTCCTCGTCCCCGGAGTCAGCCGTCAGGCATGCGCTCGACGAGGTCAGCGAGGAGACTCGCGACATCCTCCAGCGCGCGCACGAGACGGCAGACGAGATCACCGCACGGTCGCGGTCGCGGGCCGATGACCGCCTCCAGGACGCCGAGCGCGAGGCCCGCGACCTCCGCGCGGTCGCTCAGCGCGAGGCCGACGAGATGCGCCAGGCAGCGCTTCGGGAGGCTGAAGAGCTGCGGGAGTCGGCGCTTCGGGAGGCCGAGGAGCTGCGGGAGTCGGCGCTTCGGGAGGCCGAGGAGACGCGGGAATCGGCCCAGCGCGAGGCGGAGGAGACCCGCGAAGCCGCCCAGCGGGAGGCGGCAAAGGTCCGCGAGGCCGCCGCCCGCGACACTCAAGAGCTCCGTGAGACGGCTCAGGACGAGGCAGCCGCGCTACGCGACAGCGCCGAGACGCGGGCGCGTGACCTGGCCCGCAGCACCGAAGCGATCTGGCGGGAGCGCAGGCGCCTGATCGACGACGTGCGCGCCGTCGGCGAGCAGCTTGTCGCGATCGGCGAGGTTGAGGGCAAGCGTTTTTCGCGCCTCGCCGACGAGATCTCGCTGGCTGCCGCTGAGCGCCATGAGCGGGTTCCGTCGGGGGACGACGGCGAGCCGACGCCGGCGCCCTGAACCCGGCCGACGCCTGGCGCCCCGAGCCCGCTACGAGATCGACATCGTCTCGTCGGACAGATAGAGCCGCGCCGCCCACGAAATCGGATCGCGAGCGAAGTGCCGCTGCATCCCTCCGCGCCGCAGGGCGTCTTCCAGCCCGGCCATGATCATCGACTGGTCGAGCACGAGCCGGCGGTGTCCGACCGACCCGGTGGTCGGATCGACCGCGTCATAGAAGCCGCCGTCGGGCCGTAGATGTCGGGATAGAGCCGGCGCCGGGCGGCGATGTTGACAAACGCCTGGCGCGGCATCACGGGCAGCGCGATCACCGATGCGTGCGGAGTGACCGTACTCTCGGTGCCGCAGGCCGGGCACTGCGCTAACTGCCGGCCCGGCGGGAACCGCAAGCCCATGACGCCATAGGTTGCGTAGTTGCCGGTGTCGTCCGCGGTGCTCGAGGGCGACAGTCCCCACACCGGGTAGTGAAGGACCTCGGTCGCATACGTGGCCTGGACCTGCGCCCAGCGCAGGTCGTTCAGTCCGAAGCTGCGCGGGCCCCAAGCCGTCTCGGGCACGACGAGGTTGGCCATCTCGCCCTCGAACATGCCTCCCGCCCAGGTGGGAACGAACGTGAGCGAGGTGCCCGGATATGTGTAGTGCCCCTCCCAGACGCTGAAGCGCTTGCCCGACTGGGGGTCGCTATAGGTCTGCCAGTGGCCCGGGACCGGCCACTCTCCCTGCCAGGAGAAGTCCGGGTCCGTCGGGCATCGCTTGGGAGGCAGTGTCCGCCACGTCCGCCACCACACGTCGCCGGGCATCTGATGCAGGCCCATGCCGATGTACATCGCGATCCGCGGGTCGCTGTAGAGCGCGCCGTTGTGATAGCCGGCCGGCCCCTGGTCGACGTAGAAGCCGCCGTACATCTGGCCGGTGGGCTGGTTGCCGGCGATCGCAGCGTTCGTGTTGCACTCGCTCTGCGGCCGGTTGTCGTAGAAGATCCCGAAGTCCATCGGGGCGAGCAGCCGGTCGGCGGCCGTCGTCTCGCTTGGGCAGGGCTGGCCCGGGTTGAGCAGCACGCCTCCGCTGCTCGTGTCGTACCACTGGTACAGGAAGCCGTCGAAGCGCTTGAGCTTTGAGACCTCGTCCAGGGTCGCGGCGACCAGGGACCGCGCTCGCGGGCGGCTGATCAGCCCGAGGTCGCGAGCGGCCACCACCGCCCACAGGTACACCCCGATGTCCGATGCCGAGGTGTACGCGCCGCGTGTCGCGCCCGGTCCGAGGTTGTCGAGCGGCAGGTGCGTGGCCGGATCGACGTCGGCGGCATAAAAGCGCCAGGTGTCCCTGGCGATCCCGTAGAGCACCGACCGCTGGCCGACGCTCAGGGCGCCGCCGCCGTCAGCCGCCGGCGACGCGATGCCCGCCCTCGCCGCGGTCGCGATGCCCGCCCTCGCCGCGGTCGCGATGCCCGCCCTCGCCGCGGTCGCGATGCCCGCCCTCGCCGCGGTCGCGATGCCCGCCCTCGCCGCGGTCGCGATGCTCGCCGCGGCCAACAGGGCGCTGGCCGCGATCACGGCGGCCACGGCGCACGCTGCACCGCGACCGCCGCGTGAGGAAGCGATGAGCCGCCTCGCCATCGCGCCTATCCCACCGTGAACGTCGCGTGCTGCCCGCCGACCGAGCTGTCACCCACCCACACGTCGAACGGTCCGGGCTCGATCACGAACTTGCCGTCGGCGTTGTAGAAGCCCAACTGCTGGCTGCCGAGCGTGAACATGACGGTGCGGGTCTGTCCCGGCGCGAGTGTCAGTCGCTTGAACCCCTCCAGGCGACGGACCGGCTGCAGCACGCTGGTGTCACTCTCGTGCAAGTAGAGCTGTGCCACATCGTCGCCGGCGACTGACCCCGTGTTGGTTACATCGGCTCTGACCGTGAGAGACCGGGTCGGAGAGACGCTGCTTGTCGACAGCCTCAGGTTCGACACCGAGAACGTCGTGTAGGAGAGCCCGTATCCGAAGGGATACTGCGGCGTGTTGGCCACGTCGAGGTACTTCGACGTGTACTTGTTGTTGGGATCGAATGGACGCCCCGTCGGCAGCTCGTTGTACGAGATCGGGATCTGCCCGACGTTGCGCGGGAACGACATCGGCAGCTTGCCGCCCGGATCGACCTTCCCGAACAGGACGTCGGCGACCGCATCGCCGCCCTCGGTCCCGGGATACCACGCCTCCAGCAGCGCCGGCGCGTTGTCGGCAAGCCACGGGATCGTCAGCGGCCGGCCGTTCATCAGCACGACCACGTAGGGCTTCCCGGTCTTGGCGATCGCCTGCACCAGCGCCAGCTGGTCGCCGGGAAGGCTGATGTCGCTGCGCGAAGAAGCCTCACCACTGTCGGTGAACGGCTCGCCCACCACCACCACGGTCACGTCGGCATTGTTGGCGGCGTCGACCGCGGCGCCGAACCCGCTGTCTGGAGGGGCGCAATTGGGGTCACAGCCCTGCGCGTAGGTGACATTTGCGTTCGGAACCGCGGCCTTGATGCCCGCGAGCACCGACACCACCTTCCCGTGCGTCACGTCGTAGCCGATCGGCTGGTCGGGTCCCAGCTGGTCGGTGGGGTCGTCGGCCAGCGGTCCGACCACCGCCACCGAATGGGCCCCGGCACTGAGCGGCAGCGCGTTGTTGTGATCCTCGAGCAGCACCATCGAGCGGTCGGCCGAGTTGCGTGCGGCCGCCAGGTGCGCCGGAGTCAGCTCGGCATGCGCCACCCGGCTGGGATCGGTGAACGGGTGATCGAACATCCCGGCCAGGTACTTGAGCGTCAGCACGTGGCGGACGTCGTTGTTGAGCTGCGCCATCGTGATCTTGCCCGACCGCAGCAGCGCCGGCCCGTTGTTGATGTACGTCGAGAAGTCGCTCGGAACCTGAACGGCCATCTCGATGTCGACCCCCGCGGTCAACGCCAGCCGCGCGGCGTCGGCGCCATCGGACGCGTAGCCGAAGGCGATCAGCTCCTGGATGGCCTGATAGTCGCTGACGACGGTGCCGCCGAAGCCCCACTCGTTGCGCAGGATCGTCCGCAACAACTGCGGGTTGGCGCTCGCCGGCACGCCGTTGAACGAGTTGAACGCGCTCATCACGGTCGCCGCGCCGGCGTCGACGGCTGCCTTGTACGGCGGCGCGTAGTCGTTGTCGAACTGCTGCAACGACATGTCGACGGTGTTGTATTCGCGGCCCGCCACGGGGGCGCCGTAACCCGCGAAGTGCTTGACCGTGGCGGCCATCTTGTTCGGGGCGCTGAAGTCGCTGCCCTGATAGCCGCGGACCTTGGCGGCGGCGATCGCCGAGCCCAGGAAGGGGTCCTCGCCGGCGCCCTCGACGACCCGGCCCCAGCGAGGGTCGCGGCTGATGTCGACCATCGGGTTGAACGTCCACTTGATCCCGTCCGCGGTCGCCTCGTCGGCCGAGACGGCCTCGTCTCGCCGGACCGTGGCCGGGTCCCAGGTCGAGGCCTCCCCGATCGGCACCGGGAACATCGTCTTGTAGCCGTGAATGACGTCCAGCGAGAAGATCAGCGGGATGTGCAGTCGCGACTTCAGCGCGGCCTGCTGGGCCTGGTTGATGTTGTTGACGCCGACCAGGTCGAGCACGGAGCCGATCTGCCCCGCCTGCGCGGCGGCGAGGAGCTTGGGTCCGGGGGTCCCGTTGGGGCCGTCTGGACCGGCCATCTCCAGCTGTCCGAACTTCTCGTCGACCGTCATCTTGCCGATCAGCGCGTTGACCTTCGCGCTGATCGCCTGAAGGTTCGCGTCGACGACGCCGGCGCTGACCGTGCGCGCCGCCGGCGTCGCGGTCGACAGCACTCCCGTCAGCAGCACCACTGCCGCAAACACCGCCGCAAGTGCGGCTCCGAAGCCGACGCGGCGTCTGGGCTTCTCCCAGACGGCGCGGGCCACTCGATCTGCCATTTGCCTCTCCTTCCCGGGGACTCTGCAGCGGGCGCTCCTACCCGCTGCTCGCCGGCCTAAACGGTCAGCGGGCGACCAGGGCTGAACTTGGAGTGGTTGGAAACGAAATTCCGCGCTGAGCCGCTCGATGTTTGCGCCGCCACCGGAGAGGGAATCCGAAGCTTGCGCCGGGACTCAGTGCAACGCTGCGAACGAGGAGTCGCCGTGCGGACATACGGGCAGGGTGGAGGTCAACAGGGTCGAGGCCATTCGCGCGCGAGCGTACCGATCAGCGCAGCCCGCGCCGTTGCGGCCGTCGCAATGGCGGTGGTCGCGCTGGCGTCGGCGGCGTCCGCGCCCGCGGCCGGGCGCACGTCCGCCGGGCGGACGGCCGCACCAGCCGCGACCGGGGCGCACACGATCACCTACGACCACTACTCGCTCAAGATCGACGGGCGCCGCGTGTACATCTGGTCGGGAGAGTTTCACTACTGGCGGCTGCCGAGCCCGAGCCTCTGGCGCGACGTCCTGGAGAAGATGAAGGCGGCCGGCTACAACGCCGCTTCGATCTACTTCGACTGGGGCTATCACTCGCCCAAGCCCGGGGTGTACGACTTCACCGGCGTCCGCGACGTCGACAAGCTGCTGACGATCGCCAGCCAGGTCGGCATCTACGTGATCGCCCGGCCCGGCCCTTACATCAACGCCGAGACCGACAGCGGCGGCTTCCCCGCCTGGCTTGACACCCAGAAGGGCCGGGCGCGGTCGAGCGCGCCCGACTACACCGCCGCCTATCGCGACTGGCTGGCGCATATCGACCCGATCATCGCCCGCCACCAGCTCACCGACGGCACCGGCTCGGTGATCCTCTACCAGGTCGAGAACGAGTACGGCTCCAACACCGACGCCGCGTACCTGCAGCAGCTCGAGGCGCAGGTCCGGGCCGACGGGATCACCGTTCCCCTGACCCACAACCACTGCTGCGGCGCCTCGACCTGGGCGACGGGACCGGGCGCTGTCGACCTGCCCGGCCAGGACAGCTACCCGCAGGGGTTCAACTGCTCCAATCCGACCCACTGGAGCGGTGTGTCCAGCCTCCCGCGCTTTCGCGACGACGCCCCGATCTTCACGCCCGAGTTTCAGGGCGGCTCCTTCGATCCCTGGGGCGGACCCGGCTATGACAAGTGCCGGCAGCTCACCGGACCGGACTTCGAGAAGGTGTTCTACAAGGAGAACATCATCGGTGGGGCCACCCTCCAGAGCTTCTACATGACCTACGGCGGGACGTCGTGGGGTTGGCTCGCCGACCCTCAGCAGGTCTACAGCTCCTACGACTACGGCGCCGCGATCAAGGAGGACCGCGAGCTCACCGCCAAGTACGACGAGCAGAAGCGGCTGGGTTACGTGCTCGCCTCGGTCGCTCCTTTGACCAAGACCGATCAGGTGGCCGCCGCGCCGGCCACCGATCCGTCGATCCGGGTCGCCGCGCGCGCCAACCCCGACGACGGGACCCACTTCTACGAGTTGCGCCACAGCGACAGCACCTCGACGGCAAACGATCAGACGCACATCGCGATCGACCTCTCAAGCCGCTACACCTACACCTACGACGACGTCGACCCGGCGCTCAGCTACAGCGGCACCGGTTGGACGCACGTCGCCCAGCAGAGCTACACGGCAGGCGACTACCGCGACAGCGAGTCGTTCTCAAACCACGCCGGCGACAGTGTCTCGGTGACGTTCACCGGCACCGCGGTGCGCTGGATCTCATCGCGCGACCCCAGCCACGGGATCTCCGACGTGTATCTGGACGGCGCCAAGGTCGCAACGGTCGACGGTTACGCCCCCAGCAAGGAGTTCCAGTCGATCTTCTACGCTGCCGACGGACTGGCTCCCGGACAGCACACGCTGACGATCGTGGCGACCGGTACCAAGAACGCCGCGGCCACCGGCGCCTACACCGTCGTCGACGCGATCGACGTCCCGACCGGCGCCAGCGCCGGCGATCTCTACCCGAGCGTCCCGCAGGAGCCCGGCACCAACATCACGATCAATGGCCGCGACGCGAAGCTGCTGATCGCCGGCTACGACATGGACAGCCAGCGCCTGCAGTACTCGACCTCCGAGCTGATGACCCACGCACATGTCCGCGGCCGCGACGTGGCGCTGTTCTACGGCCGTCAGGGCGCGGATGGCGAGACGGTTCTGCGCTACGCAAACCAGCCGCGGCTCGAGGTGCTGGCGGGGCGGGTCAAGTCGACCTGGGACGCCGGCCGCGGCGACCTTCGCCTGAACTACACCCACCAGGGCCTGGCCCGCGTGCTGATCCGCCCGTCGGGCGGCACGCCGCTCGAGCTGCTGCTCGCGACCGACGAGGCCGCCGCGCGGTTCTGGCGTCAGGACACCACCGCGGGACCGGCGCTGATCCGTGGTCCCGAGCTGGTGCGGTCGGCGTCGGTGGACGGTCGGACGCTCGCGCTGACGGGCGACACCGTCGCCAGGACCCCCCTGGAGGTGTGGGCGCCCCCCGGCATCACGTCGATCACGTGGAACGGCCAGCTCGTGGCCGTACGTCCCGGAGACGACGGCGCCACGCTGACCGGCTCACTCCCCGGGCCGGCCCCGGTCCGGCTACCGGCGCTGCGCGTTTGGCGTTTTCACCGGGGAAGCCCGGAGGCCCAGCCCCGCTTCGACGACAGCCGCTGGACGCTCGCCGACCACACGACGACCAACAACCCGACGCCGCCGGTGACGTTGCCGGTTCTCTACGCCGACGAGTACGGCTTTCACCACGGTGATGTCTGGTATCGCGCACACTTTCGCTCCGATGGAACGGAAATCGGGTTGACCGTTTCCGCGATCACCGGCCGTTCCGGGATCTACAGCGCGTGGTTGAACGGCCACTTCCTCGGCTCGAGTGACGACGCCACCCATCAATTCGACTTCCCCGCCGGCACCGTGCGCGCGGGCGCCGACAACGTGCTGTCGGTGATGGTCGAGAACATGGGCCACAACGAGGACTTCAACGCCGACGACTCACACAAGCAGCCGCGCGGGCTCACCGGAGCGATGCTGGTCGGTTCCACGGCGCAGCTCAGCTGGCGCATCCAGGGGAGCCTGGGTGGCGAGAACCTGGTCGACCCGGTGCGCGGGCCGATGAACACGGGCGGGCTGTTCGGCGAGCGCAGCGGCTGGTCGCTCCCCGGCTTCCCCGACCGGTCGTGGCGCTCGGTGACGCTGCCGCATCGTGACCCCACGCCTGGTGAGGAGTGGTATCGCACGAGGTTCTCGCTGAACCTCCCACGCGACCAGGACGTTCCGATCGGGATCAGGATCAGCGACGACCCGTCGCGCCACTACCGGGCGTTGATCTACGTAAATGGCTGGCTGATCGGGCGCTACATCAACGACACGGGGCCCGAGACGTCGTTCCCGGTTCCGACCGGCATCCTGCGCCCGGACGGCACCAACACGATCGCCATCGGCGTCTGGAACCAGGACGCGGCGACCGGCGGCCTGGGCGCGGTCGACCTGCAGCGCTACGCGAACCTCGCCACCAGCCTCAGGGTCAACGACGTGTATTCGCCGGGCTACCGAGCGCTCCGGCCGCGCCTGCGCGCGGCCGCCGCCGGCGCGGGGGCCTCGGGCTGACCCGGCCGCGAACCAGTAGCCTCCGGCGAAAGCGGGCGCGAGGAGAAATCGAGATGAGCCGTGAGGAGTTGCAGGCGGTGCAGGCGCCGCTCAAGGACCGCTACCGAGAAGACCCGGAGAGCGCCGTGGTGACCCTGACGGCGGAGGGAGAGCTCGACTCGACGGCGGTGTCGTGCTCGGTGCAGACCGGTCGCGCGTTGATCGCGGCGGGGCTGCACCCGGCCAGCGGTGGCGACGGTGCGCTGGCGTGCTCGGGGGACATGCTGCTGCAAGCGCTGGTCGCCTGCGCCGGGGTCACACTCAAAGCGGTCGCGACAAACCGCGAGATCGCGCTGTCGGGCGGGAGGATCGTGGCCGAGGGCGAACTCGACTTTCGCGGCACCATGGGCGTCGATCGCGACGCCCCGGTCGGTTTCCGGGCCATCCGCCTACGGTTCGACCTCCCGTCGGTCGAGGGCGAGGAGCTCGAGACGCTGCTGAGGCTGACCGAGCGCTACTGCGTCGTCTACCAGACGATCGCGCGCGGCGTTCCGGTCGCGATCGACCACGACGGCGGTTGATCGCGCGGCTCGCCGGCGCCGGGCCCCGCGAAGGGCGGGATCGTCCACCGCTGCCCGGCGGCGGCGCATCAGGCCCGGGTACGTCTCGTTGAAGGCCGCGACGATCTCCTCCAGCGGCAGATCGCTGAAGCTCCCGCGGTCGCGGACGTACTCCATGTGACGGCTGCCGTCGCCGGTGTACGGATGCAGGACGGCATCGGTGGAGCCGTCGAACTCCAGCGGCGGCACGCCGAAGCGCGCGCACAGCGAGGCATTGAAGGCGGGCGTCGCCTTGCGCCAGGTGCCGTCCACGTTCAACTCCGTATAGCCGTGGTAGATGAACACGTCGGTGCCACCCATCAGCTCTCGGAGCCGCTCGGACTGCAGATGGTTGCGCACGTCGGCGAATCCCAGGCGGGCGGGGATCCCCAACGATCGGGCGCCGGCGGCCAGCAGCACGGCCTTGGGGATGCAGTACGCGGCCCCGTGCTCGATCACGTTGCCGGCCACGTAATCGGCGGGATCGTCGGTCGCGGTGTAGGGGTCATAGCGGATCGCGTCGCGCACGGCGGCGAACAGCCGACCGACGCGCTCGCGGTCATCCCCGGCGTCGCCCACGGCACGGCTTGCGAACGCACGCACCGCGGGGTTGTCGGAGTCGATGAACGGCGTGGGCTGCAGGTGCTGGGGGTCGACCGCGGAGCTGTTGTCAAGCATCAGCAGTCAGCTTACGTCAGTCGTCCGCGGGCGAGTGCCGGCGGGTCCGGCGGGGCTGCGGCCGGTCGGGGAGGTGGTCGCGTCGAGGAACACCTCGGTGACGTCGGGCACGGCCTCGCGCAGCCGATCCTCGATCTGATCGGAGAGCTGCTCGACGTCGGACTCCCTTAGCCCGTAGGCGAGGTCGATCCGCGCCGCGACCAGAAGCGAATTCGGTCCTAGCGCCATCGTCAGCAGCTCGATGACGGCGTCGACCTGCTCGAACTCCTCGAGGGCCTGCGCGAGCGCGATGCGCTCGTCGGGCCGTGCCGCGGCCCCGATCAGCAGCTCCGATGTGTCGTGCCCCATCCACACCGCGACGGTCACGAGCAGCACCCCGATCGCAATTGACGCGGCGGGATCGAAGACCGAGGAGCCCGTGAGCTGGTCGGCGAGGATGCCGGCGAAGGCGATCGCGATTCCTGCCAGCGCTGCGGTGTCCTCGAACAGGACCATCTTGACGTTGGGGTCGCGGCTCGAGCGCACATATCGCAATAGCGACAGCCGCGTCTCCGCCGCCTCACCCCGCGTCTGGCGCAGCGCCCGCAGCCAAGACGCGCCCTCGGCCGCGAGCGCGACTGCGAGCGTCGCGTATGCGACGAGGTAACCACTGGACTTTTCGCCCGCGGAGAGCTGGTAGACGCCATAACCGATCGCGAAGATCGCGCCGGCGAGGAACATCGCCACGGCCGCCATGAACGTCCACAAAAAGCGCGCCCGGCCGTACCCGAACGGCTGGTCGGGCGTGGGCTCGCGCTCCGCGAGCGAGATCGAGAGGAGCAGAAAGCCCTGATTGCTCGTGTCCGCGACGGAGTGCGCGGCCTCGGCCAACAGCGCCGCGGAGCCGCTGATCAGCCCGCCGGCGAGCTTGGCCAGCGCCACGATCGCATTCGCCGCAAGCGCGATCAGGACGGTCCTGCGGCTCGCGCCGGCGGTCCGCTGCGATCGCGCGGAGCTACGCCGGCTGGTCCAGGTCTCGGTTGAGCTGCCGCTCGTCACCACATGGGACTACCCCGAGGGCCGCCTGGACTCGCCCTGGGCGAGACTCTGTGCATGGCTCACGCTCCCCCCGAGCGTGGCGCATACGATCGCGCCTCCGGACCGGTCTGAGACGTGCTGCCCTGGACTACCCTGAAGTTGTGGGCAAATGGGTCCTGCATACAGAGACGAAGGGGACGGGAGCCCAGATGGTTCCGCTCGAGAGCGTCACCAAGCGCCCGTCGGCCCCCGAGCCGATTTTCGTGCCGCGTCAGCCCCGGCCGCGCGAGCAGGAGGCGCCCGAACGCAGACCGCCCCGCCGATTCAGGGTCGTCGACGTGATGACGCGGCAGGCGCTCGCCGACGGTGCGAGCGCGCGCGAGACAATCGACGTGCTCAGCGACGTCCGCAGCATCGTCGACATCAACGTCTTCGTGTGGAGCGAAGACAAACAGCGGTGGCGGATGCTGACCTTCGCCGAGCTGCGCGCGATGTGGGAGCTGGCGAGGCGATGAGAGACTCCGGTCATGGAGATCGAGACGACCGACTACCACACGGCGGGCGAGCCGTTTCGGATCGTCTCGCATGACCTGCTCGACATTCCCGGAGCGAACGTCCGTGAACGGCGCGAGTACGCGACGCTGTCCGACGAGGTCGATCGCGTACGCCGGCTGCTTTGTCACGAGCCGCGTGGGCACGCGGACATGTACGGCTGCTTTCTCGTTCCGCCCGACGACCACGGCGCCGACTTCGGGGCGCTGTTCTGGCACAAGGACGGCTACTCGACTGCATGCGGGCACGGGACGATCGCGCTGGGGGCGTGGGCGGTCGACTACGGTCGGGTGGCGTCACCCGATGACGGTGAGGTGGACGTCACGATTGACGTGCCCTCCGGCCGCGTGGTGGCGAGCGTCCGATGCCGCGCCGGCACGATCGAGAGCGTGGCGTTCCGAAACGTCCCGTCGTTTGTCGTCGCGCGCGGAGTGGCGGCGGCCGGGGAGCAGGTAGACGTCGCCTATGGCGGGGCGATCTATGCGTTCGCGCCGGCAGAGCGCTGGGGACTGCGGGTCGTCCCCGATCATCTGGCCGAGCTGATCGCAGTGGGCCGCAGGGTCAAGCGCGAGCTCGAAGGCAGCGAGGTTTCCCGTCATCCCGACGACGATCGGCTGTCGGGCATCTACGGGACCGTCCTGTACGAGCGAGTCGGCCCGCGCCACCAGCGATCGGTGGCGATCTTCGCCGACGGCGAGGTCGATCGCTCGCCAACCGGGTCGGCCACCTCCGCCCGCACGGCACTGCTCGCCGCCGACGGGGCCCTGGCGCCCGGCGAGACCTGGCGCGCCGACTCGATCGTCGGAACGACCTTTCGCGCCAGGGCCATCGGCGAGGCGCCGGGAGGGCTGCTGACCGAGGTCGAGGGCATCGCGTTCAGGACCGGCGAGCACCGCTTTTACCTCGACCCCCGCGACCCGCTGGGGACGGGCTTCGTTCTGCGGTGAGCCGATGTAAAGCGTCGCGGCGCCCGGCCAGGCGACGTCCCGAGGCAGCCGGGCCGATCTCGAGCGCCGTCACGCCTGGCTGAGAGGTTCGCTCGAAGCGACAACGCCGGCGGATGGCAATCCTCACAGAACCGGCGCCAGCTTCCGCCGGACCACGAGCATCAAATCTTCCCGGAGTATTTGACCCACGGCATCCTCTATGACCGGGAGGAGATGTTCGAGTGCTCGGCGCAGATCCCCGGCGACGAGACGGACATCTTCGCCAAGGCGTGCCGCGAGGCCGGAGTGTGGGGCGTGTTCTCGCTGACGGGTGAGCGTCACGAGGACCATCCCCACAAGAATCCGTACAACGCGTCACCGTTCCTCCAGGGGTTCCACGGGCGGCGGCTCTGCCTCGAGGGGTGATCCGTGGTGGCTGCGGGCCCGCACAATCTCCGTCACCTCATGGCCCAGACCGATCGACGGTCCGCCGATGAGCTCCCAGGCCCGCGCGATCCCGATCAAGAAACAGACGATCACCAGGATCCCGATTCCCTTTGCGGCGCCTGCGTCTGTGGCGCGGGAGATCAACCGCACGGCGAACACGAGCTGAAGAGCAAACGCGGCGAGTAGCCCCACGAGAAACACGGCGTCGCGCAGCGCCACGGGCTGGACTTGGCCCACCCGTCGGAGCGACAGCAGCGATGCCGCCACGAAGAAGAGCCCAAGCAGGCTGACGACGAAGGCGGTCCAGCCGAGGTTGTCGCCGGGCAGCAGCGCGAACAGCGAGATCGCGAACGCGTTCGTGAACGACGTCAACGCGGCAGACGCCCGCACCCGGTGCACCTGGTCGGCGTCGGGGGCGGTCAGTCGCTCGTGTTCGACCGAGATCGCTACGAACAGCAGCCCGATCAGTGCCCCGGCAACGCCGGCGGACGAGAGAAAGAGGTCATGGAGCGACGCAGGCGTCAAGCGACATCGCAGTATGGGGGATAGGCTTTCCGTGATCGTCGTGGCGTCTCGGATACGGTCTTTCAGCAGTGCGGCGGCCTCGGTATCGCGTGGAGCCCGGGGAACTTCGGGGCTCGTCCGCGGTCTGGTTGTCAGCTTGCTCGTCGCGTTCGCCGGCCTCCCGGGAGTCGCGACTGCGGCCCAGCCTGCCGCTCGTTATTACCTCGCGCTGGGAGACTCTCTTTCGCAAGGGGTTCAGCCCGACGTGCGCGGTGCATCGCTCGAGACCGACCAGGGCTACGCCGACCAGCTGTTCGTGATCGAGCGTCGGCACATCCCAAACCTCAGGCTGGTCAAGCTGGGGTGTCCGGGCGACACGACGACGAGCATGCTCACCGGCCGGGGCAACCAGGCGAACGCGAAGCTGTTTCGGTGCGCCAGGACCGGCGGCTCGCAGCTGAAGGCGGCCGAGTTGTTCCTGCGGGCGCATCACCGCCCAGGCGAGGTGGCGCTGGTGACCGTCGACATCGGTGCGAACGACGTCGACGGCTGCGCCGCGCCGGGGGTCAACGTGGCCCGCTGCGTCGCTGCCGGTCAGGCATCGATCAAACACAACCTTCCGCTGATCTTGCGGGGCGTCGAGCACGCCGCCTCCTACCGCACGGTGCTGGTCGGCATGACGTTGTACGACCCGATTCTCTCGGGGTACTTCAGCGCGAGCGCGTCGGTCAGGGCGCTCGCGGCGGCTTCGGTTGCCTTCCTGAAGGGGATCAACCTCGAGATCGCGACTGCCAACCGGGCGGCGGGATTCAAGACCGCGGACGTCGCCGGAGGCTTCAAGAGCTATGACGGCACGGTCAGCGTTCCATACAACGGGCAGGAGATCCCGGTCAACGTCGCGAGGGTCTGCAGCTGGACCTGGGCGTGCGCTCCTCCCCCCAGCGGTCCCAACATCCATGCCAACAAAAACGGCTATGCCGTGATCGCCCGCGCGTTCGCACGCGTGATCGGCCGCCTGCCTCGGATCGCCGTTTCCACCCCGCCCGCGCCGCCGCGCACCGGCGGCCTGGGGTGACCGTGATGAGCCAGACCTATTGGCGGAGCGCGTGCGCCGACGAGCTGATGCAGGACGAGCGCGGATTCAACCGGGACGCGAGCCCGAGACGATCCCGGGCGTTATCGTCTGGCCAATGGGCGGCCGGCTGTCACTGATCGAGTTTCCCGCGGACGACCCCGAACGCGCGCGCCGCTTTTGGTCCGGGTTCGCCGAAACCCCGCTCGAGCCTCGCGCCGAGGGCGCAGGCGAGGGCTGGCAGACGACCGGGCAGGGTCCCGTCATCGGGGTGCACCGGCGTGGTCGCGGGCCTGGAGACACGTTCTCGCTGCCGTACTTCGAGGTGGACGATCTCGACGCTGCGCTGCAACGAGTCAGCGACCTCGGCGGAAGCGTCGTTCACCCGGGCACCCAATGGGCGATCTGCAAGGACTCCGAGGGAAGCCCCTTCGGCCTGGCACGAGCTTCCGCGCCGCTCCAGCGCTGAGAGATACTCCTGCGCCTCTGTGCGCCGGGAGATCGTAACGCGCCGCGGCGAACCCTCCCGGCCACACCCTGAATCCCGGCTCCCGACGCGAGCCTGCGACTTTCGGATGACCCCACATCCCATCCCCGCGGCCGATGTGCTCCGCAGCCCCCGCGCCTACCTTGATCGATATGCAAAGCAAACATGCCAATCAAGATCATCAGCGGCCCGCGGTCGAGACCGTGGGACTGTCCAAGCGCTTCGGCGCACGGACCGCGGTAGACGCTGTCAGCCTCTTCGTTCCGCGTGGGGTGGCGTACGGATTCCTGGGTCACAACGGCGCGGGCAAGACGACGCTCATCCGGATGTTGCTCGGGCTGACCCGGGCGAGCGCCGGAGGTGCGACGGTGCTCGGGCTGCCGGTCCCCGATGAGCGGGCCGATGCTCTGTCGCGAGTGGGGGCCATCGTCGAAGAGCCGTCGTTCTATGCGCATATGACCGGCCAGGAGAACCTCAAAATCGCCGCGGCGATTCGAGGACCCGGGACGCGCAAGCGGATCGACCAGGTCCTCGACCGTGTCGGCCTGGACAAGCGCTCTGGGGATCGGGTGGGGACGTACTCGCTGGGGATGCGCCAGCGGCTCGGTGTCGCGCGTTGCCTGCTCTCCGACCCCGAGCTGCTGATCCTCGACGAGCCGATGAACGGACTGGACCCGGGCGGGATGCTCGACATGCGCCGGATGATCCGCGCCCTGGTCGAGGAGGAGGGTCGGACCGTGTTCATCTCCTCCCACTTGCTCGACGAGGTCGAGAAGACGTGCGACGTGGCGGCGATCATCGACGGCGGTCGCGTGATCGCGCAGGGGACGATCGAGGAGCTCGTGGCCGACCGCGCCGGCGAGCTCGTGATCGAGTGCGACGACATCGAGCGCGCGTTGACCGTGCTCGCCGATGATCCCACGGCTCGCGCGCTGCGCCGCGAGCACGGCGCGCTGCGGATGAGCTTGCTGGGCCGCGAACAGGCCGGTGAGATCAACTCGCGGCTGGTCGCAGCGGGCGTGGTCGTGACCCGGCTCGAGCCGGCGCGCCACACGCTCGAGGAGCGGTTCCTGGAGATGACGACACGGCTGGAGGTGGCCGCATGAATATCCTTGTGACGGCCAGACAGATGATCTGGGCGGACCTGCTGCGTCTGCGCAAGAAGCGCGGGTTCATGGCGCTGGTCCTGGTGGTGGTACTCGCGCCGATCGTCGTCGCGACGGGATACGACGTGATCCGGCACGCGTCCGATCCCGCCGCCCACGCGCCGGCGGGCGGGTTGCACAACTACACGCGGCTGCTCGACATCCTCGGCGTGTTCATGGGGCCGGTCGCCGCGGTTCTGATTGGCGCCGAGGCCGGCGCCGGCGATCTGGCGGCGGGCGTTTTTCGCGACAACGTGCTCACCGGGCGTTCGCGGCTGGCGCTGTTCCTGGCACGGATTCCGGCGGCGCTGGTGGTGTGCCTGACCGTGACCGCGCTCGGATTCGCGGTCGGCTTGGCGGCCACGTTCGGATTCGCCGGAGGGCTGCCGACCCCGAGCGCGTCGCTGATCGCACAGTCAGCCGCGTGGCTTGCCCTCGCCAACTCGGTGGTGTGCGTGCTGGCGATCGGGCTCGCGGCGCTGACGGGCTCGCGGCCCGGCACGATCACGGGGCTGATCGGCTGGGAGCTCGTGCTGAGCCCGCTGCTGGTCCAGTCGAGCTCGCTCGGTTCGCTCCGTAACGGTGTCCTCGACGGGGTGCTGTTGTTCCTGAAGCCCGGACCGGCGAGCGGTGCTCCGACCATCTCGATGTCGGTGGGGATCGCGATTCTGATGCTCGCGCTGTGGTTGCTGGTGCTGCCGTCGCTGGGTGCATGGCGCACCCGCACGCGCGATGCCTGAGAGATCCGGCAGGTCGCAGTCATGGCCCTCGCCGCGTTCGCAGCGGGGGCCGTCGGCGTCGAGTTACTCTGAGCGCATGTCGCGCGTCTCTGCAGGGCTCGAGGCGGTCCGCGGCGCGATCCGTCGCCATCCCTGGTGGACGGACTCGCTGCTGGCGCTGTTTCTGACGATCGTCTCGGTCGGCTCGGTGGTCTTCGGGGGCAGCGGCCATGACGCTCGCGCGATCGCCGTGCTCGACGCGATCCTGGTGCCGGTGACCACGCTGCCGATTGCGGTGCGGCGCTATCGGCCGGTCGCCGTGCTGGCGATCACGGTCAGCGCCGAGACCGTGCTGCTGCTCTTCTCGACGCGGGTCCAGGCGCCGTTCGGCGTGATCGTGGCTCTGTATACCGTCGCGGCGCGATGCGAGCGACCGGTTTCGCTACGCGCCGGGGGGTGGGCGGCCCTGGCGATCACCGTCGGGGTGATCGTCAATACCGGTCCCAACGTGGGGCGGATCATCCCGAAGCTGGCGCTGTTCGCGATCGCATGGGTGATCGGCGACAACATACGCACCCGGCGTGCATATCTGGCCGAGCTCGAGGCCCGCGCGGCACGGCTCGAGCGAGAGCGCGAAGAGCGCGACGAGCGGGCGGTCGCCGAGGAGCGCAACCGGATCGCGCGCGAGCTGCACGACGTGATCGCACACAACGTCAGCGTCATGGTCGTGCAGGCCTCGGCCGGCGACGACCTCTTCGACTCAGATCCGCGTCGGGCACGCGAATCGCTGTCAGCCGTTGCGACGACGGGGCGGGCGGCGCTCACCGAGCTGCGCAGGCTGCTGGGCGTGATTCGAACCGAGGACGATCACGAGGCAGGGGCCTCGTACGTGCCCCAGCCGGGAATCGAGTACCTCGGCGAGCTCGTCCGCCAGGTTCGGGAGACGGGGCTCGCGGTGGAGCTGTCGGTGCTGGGCCAGCCGCGGGAGCTCCCCGAGGCGGTGGGGCTGTGTGCGTACAGGATCGTGCAGGAGGCGCTGACGAACACGCTCAAGCACGCTGACGCCTCGCGGGCGCGGGTCAGCGTGCGCTACGTCTCCGACGCGCTCGAGCTCCAGGTCGTCGATGACGGCCGCGGCGCGTCACCGGTCAACGGCGATTCCGATGGCCACGGCCTGATCGGGATGCGGGAGCGAGTGGGACTGTTCGGCGGCGAGCTGACGGCGGAGCGCCGGGCCGGCCGCGGCTACGCGGTCCGCGCGCGGCTTCCGCTCGCGGAGCCTGTCCGGTGAGCATCCGCGTTCTCATCTGCGACGACCAGGCGCTGGTGCGCGGCGGGTTCAGGGCGATCCTCTCGGCCAAGCCCGAGATCGAGGTCGTCGGCGAAGCGGAGAACGGCGCCGATGCGATTGCGCTGGCGCAGCGGCGTCGCCCCGACGTGATTCTGATGGACATCCGGATGCCGGTGCTCGACGGCGTCGAGGCGACCCGCCGCCTGGTCTCCGAAGGGTCTCCGGCGCGGATCCTCGTGCTGACGACGTTTGACCTCGACGAGTACGTTCACGCCGCGATCCGGGCCGGCGCGAGCGGGTTCCTGCTCAAGGACGTCACGCCCGCGCAGCTGCTCGAAGCGATCCGGATCGTGGCCGCCGGCGATGCGCTCCTCGCGCCGTCGGTGACGCGCAGGCTGCTCGAGCGGTTCGCGACGACGCTGCCGCTCGGCGACGGCTCGAGCGAGGCGATGGCCGAGCTCACCGGGCGCGAGACGGAGGTGCTCGTGCTCGTCGCAAGCGGCCGCTCCAACGCCGAGATCGCTGCCGATCTCGTGCTCAGTGAGGCCACGGTCAAGACGCACATCTCGAGCGTGCTGCGGAAGCTCGGGTTGCGCGACCGGGTGCAGGCGGTGATCTTCGCCTACGAGGCCGGCCTGGTCGGAAGGCCTCGGCCGACCGCGTGATCGCTCAGCCGGCTGCGACGGCGGCCAGCGCGTCTGCGCGACTCTCGTGCATCGGCAGCTGGCGATCCAGGGCTGTCACCTCGAAAGCGCGGCGCGGCGATCCCATGGGACAGGCGATCGCGAGCTGGCGCCCCGCTTGGTCCAGCCGCCGGTAGGCGCTCAGCAGCAGCGCGATCCCCGAGGAGTCCACCAGCGTCACGGCCTCGAGGTCGATGACCACCGCTCGCGCCGGTGAGCGGATGGCCTCGTTGAGCCGCGGGGTGAGCTTGACCGAGAGCGCGAGATCGAGTTCGCCGCTGACGGTGATGATCGCGACGTCCTCGAACATCGTCGTCGTCGGCTCGCCCCTCTGCCCGTGCACGGACGGAGGCTACCCTCACGCCGAACGCCTACCCGCCCGGAGCGGGCGCTGGGGGAAGCCGATCCGAATGGTCAGGCGTGAGG
Organism: uncultured Solirubrobacterales bacterium; assembly: GCA_963723675.1. GTDB lineage: Bacteria > Actinomycetota > Thermoleophilia > Solirubrobacterales > Solirubrobacteraceae > Palsa-465. Next base: position 506,984 of record CAVRRW010000012.1, read on the forward strand.
AGCCAGCACCAGCAGCGTGGCATCGTCGCGCAGCGCCTCCGGGGAGGCATTGATCACGGTGTCTTGCAGGCCGCGCACCGTCGTTGCGGCCGAGCGCCGAACCAGCTGGGCGAGGGCGGTTTGCAGGCCGTGTTCGCCGATGCGCCCGCCATCGGCCACGCGCCGCTCGCTGACTCCATCGGAGTACAGCAAGAGGCGTGCTCCGGGCCCCACTCGGGCGGTCAGGACCGGGAACTCGCGCTCGCTGAACCGAATGCCCAGCGGATAGGTGCGCTCGCCGTCGAGCTCCTCGACGCGCCCATCGGCGTGTACGACAAGCGGCGTGGGATGGCCGCAGTTGATCCAGCGCAACCGATGCTGAACGGCATCCCAGGACCCCAGGACCGCGGTCAGGTACAGCTCCATGTCGAGCGCCAGGATCGCCTCATCGGCGAGCCGCGCGGCCTCCTGAAGCCCAGCGCCGGCGCGGCGGGCGGCGCGCAGCGCGCCGAGCGCCAGCGAGGAGAGCGCCGCGGCCGAGTTGCCCTTTCCCGCCGCATCCGCGACGACGACCCATAGGCCATCCGCGTTGCCGGCGTAGTCAAAGAAGTCGCCGCCGACGTCATAGCCGGGCAGGACGCCTCCGGCGACGTCGGCCCCCTCGACCCGGGCGAGCCGCGGTGGAAGCAGGTTCTGCTGAATCTCGGCGGCCGGCTGTGTGTCCTTGCGCCGGCGGACGGCATGCAGCGCATCGGTGTAGCCCGAGGCCAGTTCCAGCGCCAGAGCGGCCTGGCCTGCAAATGCCTCGAGGTCGACCACCGTGCGCTCACGAGCCAGCAGAAAGCCCATCACGCGATCGCGCACGACCATCGGCCACAGCGTGCTCTGTCCGACGCGGTCGGCCACCAGCCCCCGGAGCTGCGGCAGCGCCTCGGGAATGACCTCCGGTCCGACACCGACCGGCGCGCGGATCTGCTCGGGAAAGCGTTCCACGTCGCCGGCCAGGCGCAGCGCGAACAATCCCTCCACGTCCAGCACGTACGCTGCCACGGGACAGCCCGCCAGTCCCGCGGCGACCTCCACAACCCGCTCGGGGACCAGATGCGGAACCGACGCACCCAGCAGTTCCCCGGCGTCAGGCCGTCCACTCATCTCCACGCAAAATACGCGATGTTCGTCACACCGTCCCCATGTATTGCAGCTCTCGTTGGTGAACCTCTCCGCTTCTTGAACGGGCCGCCGCGTTGCCAACTTGGTAGCTAGATCGCTGCGCGCTCGTAGCGTCCAGGCAGGAGGAGCTGGCATGAAGATCTTTGCTCGGTTTCGGCCAACACGCTCTATGTCGCGGTGTCGGGCGGCGGCATCTGGAAGAGCACCGACGCCGGCGAGACGTTCTCTGCGGTGTGGCCTGCCGAACACGCCGGTGCTCGATGTCAAGGTCACCGGAGACGACAAGACCCTGTACGCGGCGACGTTTGGTCGCAACGTCTCGTCGATCCCGATCGGTGCGGGTGAGCAGCACAGATAGGGCTGTCAGCACGCTCCGGGTCCGTTAGAGACGGACGCCGTCCTCGATGAACGACCGAACCGCCTGGGATCTGGGCTAACGTCATCCCGTGCTCGAGATCCGGAGGGTTGGTCGGCTCACCCCGCGCTACACGGTGCGCGACGATCGTGGACACGGCGGGACGTGGGTGCGTCGTCCCTTCAAGGAAACGATGGCCGGCGACCTCGATGGGCAGCCTTACGAGCTAGGCCGCGACGGCCGAAGGCGCTTTTTCCTGATGCAAGCGGGGGTTGTGGTCGCCACCGCGACTGCCGGCAGGCGCGGACGGTGGGCGATCGCCGTCGGCGACTTGTCCTATGAGCTGCGGCGGAGGTCCGCGTGGCGCTCAGAAATGGAGCTTTGCGCCCACCAGACTGCAGTGGGCTCGGTTCGAAAGGGTCCCCAGGGGAAGATCGTCTGTCAGCTGCCGCCCGACGTGTCACCGGCCGCACAGGCATTCATCGGCTTCCTCGTGGTGACGCTCTGGAGCCGCGCCGCTGCGAGCTCCGGGGCGAGCGCCGGCGCGGTGGCCGGCTCAAGCTCATAGGCCCTGGTGCGCAGTGATGGTCGCCCTGGCCGACGTGCGAGAATGAGTGTTGCGCGCGAGGGCGCTCCCGGTCCGCGGAGAGGGTCACGTCCCACCTCGTTGTCGAGCGAGTCACTGTGCGGGTCCCGCACCTCCTGCCCGAGATGAGCGGACGCCGGGCGCGATCGAGGAGGCTGCCGTGGACCAGGAACTGCATCACGAGCTGCGACCGCACGGGGTCGAGCGCTATCGCCGGGAGGCCAAGTCGCTGTTGCGCGCCGCGCGGGTAGGTGATGCGAGGGCGCGCTTGCGAGCACACGACGCGCTGGGCGACCGCGCCCGTGAGCGCTTTGTGTTGGCCGACGCGCTCCACGTCATCGCCGTCGAGCACGGCTACGAGTCGTGGCCGGTGTTCAAGCGCAGCATCGAGGCGCAGGCTGTGAGCGACGCGCGGTTGGTTGGTCGGATCAGCGCGTCGCCCTCGGTCGCGTACGCCGGGTGGGCTGAGCGTCTTCTTGACACCGTCCGCCGCGGCGAGCCCGATGCCGTCGCACGGCTGCGCGAGCGGGTGCCCAGATTGACGGACGATGAGGACATCGTCGCGCACGCGACCTTGGCCGACGCGCGGGTCTGTCTCGCGCGCGAGTACGGGTTCCGTACCTGGTCCGAGCTGGCCGATGCCGCCGATCGGGCCCACGACACGCATTACAGCCGGCTGCCGGCTGAGTCACCGTGGAAGCGCGCCGAGGCGGCGATCAGGGGCGGCGATGTCGCGGAGCTGAGCGAGCTCTTAGAGCAGCATCCGGGTTTGGAGCGCGAGGACCCCGGTTCGACGCTGCTTTGTGCCGCCGCCCAGCCGGAGGCCGGCGCCGTGCCGCGCGAGGTCGTTGACGTCCTGATCGAGGCGGGCTCCGAGTTGGACGTGCCGTTGAACATCGCTGCCTGCTTTAACAAGCCCGACCTGGTCGGCTGGCTGCTGGACGCCGGCGCGGACCCTACCGCGGTGCCGATCTGGGGCATCACGCCGCTGCAGACGGCGACGTACCACGGCGCGCGCGAGGCCGTCGATGTGCTCGTTGCCCGGACCGGGCTCCATCCCGACGCCTTCTACATCGCTGCTGCGGCAGATGACCTGCAGCGACTGGCGGTCTGGTTCGACGATGAGGGACGGCTACGACCGGGCGCGATGCGCGAGCGGCCGAACCTGTCCGACGTCGGCTGGCCGCCCCGAGCTCGAGCCCAAGACGATCCGGGCGACGTGATCGCCGAGGCGCTTTCCCTCGCCGCACAGCTCGGGCGCACGCGTGCCTGTGAGGAACTGCTTGATCGCGGAGCTGACCCGTCCCGCGCGCCCCTCTACGGCATCACGCCACTGCATTTCGCAGCCTCCGCGAACCGACGAGAGACGGTCGAGCTCCTCATCCGCCGCGGGGCGCCGCTGGACGCGCGTGACCGACTGCATGACGGTACGCCGTTTGGCTGGGCGATCCACAACGGTGTGACCGACCACGCGCTGCTCGAGCTCCTCCGCGAATAGCCGGGGCTGGCCGTGAACCACTGCGGGGCCGCATTGGCGCAGGTGACTGGCCTGGAAGGTTCCACGCACGGTTCGCGTCTTTGCCATTGTGGGCGAGAGATATCAGCGGTCAGACGTCTTACGGGAGCATGGCCGCCCGATCGTGCGCGCCTCCGCGATGGCGACGGCTCACCCATCAGCGGAAGCCTGGCTTCCCCGATCCGTCACCAAACGGCAACGGCGAGATGGTGTTGAAGGCGATCGGAGGCCACCCGCTCAGGCCCGCTGGACGTACGCAGCGCGCCATTCAGGCGATGGATCCGAACCAGGGGTCGTCCAGTACTCCCGGCCGCGGACGATCTTCCCATTGCGCACCGTCCAGAAGGATGCTGCGCGAGACACACCCAGCGTGTCGTGGGGGACTTCCACTTCGGAGACGACTTCGTCGCCATCGGCCACGATCCGCAAGACCCGGATCGTCCAGCCCTCGGGATAACGCGAGTTGACGGCAACGAAGTTTGCGCGACCCGCGATGCGCTCGGCGCTGACGGGCCATTCGACGATGAGATCCTCGTCAAGCAGGTCGCCGACTGCTCGCCAATCCCTCGCCTGGATGCGGTCCCACAACATCTGAATCACCGCCGCCGACTCCAACGGCTGCCTCCTCTCAGCGAGCGCGTCGATATCGATCAGGATCAGTTTGGCAAAGGACTGACAGCGACGCTGCGAAGCATCCCTGACGCTGCCGCGAGTCCGGGAGGAGAGTCGCCGCATCAAGAGCGGACGGCAACTTGGCAGTTTGCGCACTCTTCAGGCCGCGAAGTTGCTCGGACGCGCACTGTTTCGGGCATCTGTAGGAGCTCGCAAGAGAATTTATGGGAAACCACCGGAGGGAGGTTCCCTGATGTACTTGTCTCGCCTTAGTTGTGGCGGGCGGTTATGCGCGTGAGCGGCGTGGTCGCGTTGATGGCTGCCGCGGTCATGGTCCTGGGTGTCTGGAGCTGTGGCGGGCACCCACAGAACTCACGCCAACCGGCTGCTACGCCGTGATTCGAGCCTGCTGGCGGCAACTAGCCCGACGATCCCGGCGAAGATGTTCAACGGCATCATCGCCGGCGCGCCGGAGATCATCGCCGGGGCCGCTCAACGCTGAGCACCAGACGTGGGACTACAAGGTCAACACCGATGCCAACGGCAACGCGATCCTCACCGACAACAAGCTGCCGGCGCTCCACGCGGCGGTGATCGCCGCCTGCGGACATGACGACGGAACCAACGACGGGATCATCACCGACCCGCAGAACTGCCACTTCGATCCTGCCGGCCTCCAGTGCCCGTCCAGTGAGGACAACAACAACTGTCTGACACCGGCGCAGGTGGCGGTCGTTCGCAAGTTCTATCAAGGCCCGGCCGATCCGCAGGGCCCGCTTCTGTACCCCGGTGGGCTGCCGTATGGCTCGGAGTTGGGCTGGAGCGTGTTCGAGCTCCCACCAAGCCAGAACGGCGGTAGCGTCCCGACCACCGAGGGCCGACAACGGAATTCCCCCGTCGGGGACCGTCGACTACTACGACGTGCTGACCCGGCGGATGGGCGGCCTTCGGTCGGTGCAGCGGTTCGCGCGTCTGTTCATGTTCCCGGGCGAATACCACTGCGCGCCGGGCTACACCAACAGCAGCTTCGACCTGGTGTACCCGATGGTGCAGTGGGTGGAGAACGGCACGGCCCCGAGCCAGATCACGGCCACCGACACGATCAACAACAATGTGTTGACGCGGCCGGTATACCCATACCCCGACATCCCGCGCTACAACGGAAGCGGCGAGCCCAACCAGGCCTCCAGCTTCCACCCGGTGGCGTCACCGGGCGCCCACTACACCAACTGGATCGGCGACTACCTGTTCTACCAGCCGATCCAAGACAATCGTGACCATTCGGGCAAGCAAAGTCACGGCAGGCGCACCTAGCAGACAGCAAAGAAGCGCGGGCGCGGACGTGCGGCGAGCGTCCGCGCCCCGCGCCGCGTCTCGCACCGGAAGACCGAGACTCGGTGAGGGCCAGCACCAAGTCCATTATCGACTCTCGGCCGCGCGGGAGGAGCGTCGATTTTACGGCCGGCCGTTCGTCTTACCTGACGGCCACCCCAGAAAAGAGGCTCGGCTGGCAACGACTGAAAGGATTGACATGCCAGACATCAGGATCCACCGCTATGCGGTCGACCCCGCGGAAGCCGACGAGTTCCTCGCCAGGCGTGCCGAGCTGATCAGCGCCATCCGCGCGAAGCACCCGGGCCTGGTCGAGGCCCGTCTGATCCGGCTCGACGATGGGATGTTGATCGACAGCTGGCGCTGGGAGTCTGCCGAGCAGATGCAGGCAGCCCTCGCCGCGGCGCCGACTTTCCCCGAGGTCCGGGCGACGATGTCGCTCGTCCGTGAGGCAAGCAACGAGGACGGCGAGATCATCGACGAGCGCTAGAACACGATCAGCTCGGTGCCGCGGGATGCGCACTTCACGGCAAATGGGTCAAATCACGAGGCCGTCTTGCGGATCGCGATAACCGGGGCGGGCGGCCGGCTCGGTGGCCAGATCGCGCGGCTGCTCGCAGCAGATCAAGCGCACCAGGTCGTAGTTCTATCTCGGCGGGAGATACCGCCAGAGCGGCGGCCCGCGAACGTGAGCGCGGCTCTGGCCGACTACGCTGAGCCGGCGTCGCTTCGCGCCGCGTTGCGCGGCATCGACACCCTGGTGTTCGTCTCCAGCGACGGTGAGGCGCATCGGGTTCTCGTTCAGCATCAGAACGTGATCCAGGCTGCCGCCGAAAGTGGCGTCAGCCACATCGTCGCGTTGAGCGGACTCGATGCCGACCTGGAATCGCCGTTTTGCTACGCAGTCACCTACGGCCATACCGAGCGGCTCCTGTTTGAGAGTGGCTGCTCGGTCTCGATCGCCAGGGCATCCGTCTACATCGAGTTCTTTTTGGGTTTACTGACGCGGACCCGCGCCACCGGTCAGATCCGATTGCCGGCCGGCGACGGTCGGATCTCGTTCGTCTCGCGTACCGATGTCGGCCGCTGCCTCGCTGCACTCGCCGTCGCCGCCCCGACCGGCCGTCACCACGACATCACCGGCCCCCAGTCGCTCGACCTACTCGCTATCGCCAGGCTGGCCGAGCGCGCCTGGAACAGGCCGATTGAATACCTCGACATTATCCCGGCCGAGCACCGCGTCGAGATGGCCCGCGGCGGAGAGGATCCCTGGTGGATATACGCCTACTCGACGATGTTCGACTCAATCCGCCAACAGCGGTGGGCGGCCGTCTCTGACGGGGTCCTGCGTCTCACCGGGTATCCGCCGACTTCGGTCAACAGCGTGCTTACCACCTCGGCCTGATGCGGGAAGCGGGTGGGGGCAGGTGACGCCGCGTCTGGCGCCGCGGGCCTCCTTGCCGGCGAAGTGGTGGTACACCGCACCCTTGGTGACCCCGGCCGCGGCCGCGATCTCGTCGACCGACGTCTGAACGTAGCCCTTCCTGCCGAACGAGGAGCGGGCGGCGGCGAGCACGGCGCGGCGAGTAGCCTCGACCTGCTGCGATCGGAGCATGGTCGATCGCTCGCTGGTGCTTCCGTCTGTCGTTGCTCGCCGGGGCATGCGGCCAGTTTGTCACGGACGCCGTCGCCATCCTGGCGGCCGAAGCGCTGCGTGTCGGAGGCCGCGTGCACGATCTGCTCCGCCCGCGGCGGCGTGACCCACCACTGTCCATCAGGCGGCTTGGACGATCTCGAGGCCGTTGCCGTCCTGGTCGTGGAGGGCGAACATCGGCGGGACGCCCGGCCAGCGCAAGAGCTCGCCCACGTCGACTCCGCTCGCTTGCAGGTCCGCGTGGGTGGTGGCGGCGTCGCCAGTCTTTAGCCGAATGCCGGTCTCGACACCGGCGGGGACTCCCTCGCGTGCGGGTATCAGGGCGATTGTTACCGTCGCGGTCGGGGGTGCAACCTCGATCCAGCGCGCACCGAACTGCTCCACCGGCACATCGCGGCGCTTTTCGAACCCCAGCCTGTCTACGTAGAACTCGAGCGCTCGATCCTGGTCAGTGACCGGGATGCCGATCGTCATCACGTCGTCAATCATGTTGGGTGCCTGCTCGTTCATCTCGTCCTTCCTTGTGGTCGGTCTTCGTTTCGCCTGCTCGCGGGCCCGCAAGCGGAGGCTTGGCTGCTCAGCGCTCGAGCATTGCCTTGAGCGCCACGAGCCGCTGTCGCCAGTAGGCCTTCATCCGGTCCGCCTCGTCGGCGTCGGCCAATCGCCTGTGCTCGAGCGCGACCATGCTCTTGGTCTCATCCTTCGTGAGGAAGGTGACGTTGACCCGAGTCTCGCCGTTCCCCCAGTCAAAGCGGGCCGACCTTGGTTTGGTCGCGGCGCGGTCTGAAAGCTCGCCGCCGGGCAGCCACCGCTCACGCAGCGACCCATCGACGACCGCGTCGTAAAGCCGCTCCACCGCTACCGCCACGGTCTTTGAGACGGTGATCGCGTACCCGTCCGCTTTCTCGCCGACGGCTCGCAGGCCACGAGCCTGCTCATAGCTGCCGGCGACCGCCTGTGCGTTCCACGCCAGCGGCTCGATGCCCTGCTGCGCGGCCACCCAGCGGGCGATCTCCCGGTGCGCCCGCTCGGCCGCGCCCCACCGGTCGAGCATGTCGAACCACTCTTCCCATCCGTGGCCGGTCCGCCGGCGGATCTTCTCGTCGGAGGTCGCCAGCCGCACTCCCGTGTCTTGCTCGGGCTCCTCGGCTCCAAGCAGCATCGCGCGCGCCGCCGTGTAGCTCTCACCCGTCTTCGCCATCCGCGCGCGGACCAGCCGCTTGAACGACTTTTGCTCGGTCATCGTCTGTGCTCCTCTCGAACAGGCGCGGCCCCGCGACTCACGCTCACGGCGCCCCGCCGGAAAGGGCCACGACTGACCGGCGTCCCGAGGGCACGGGCCCCCTTTGCCCCCGCTGCGCCGACGGCGTGAGCGCCGGAATCGGAGGTTGGGCGCGGGACGGCGCCTGAGAAACCGTATTGCTACCAGCTACGACCGCCGCACGCCACAAAACTCATCGCCGGGGCGAGGTCAATGGCAGGCCCCTAGCAGGCACGCCAGCCGTGTTGGACGAACGTCTGGACGCGCGTGCCCGATCCGGTGCGCGGTGGACGGCTCCTTCCAGAACGGGACCCGGGCGCGCGTCGGTACTCGAACGGTGCTGGCGCCTGGGACGTCCAGCAGCACGAGATCGATCCACGCGACCGACGTCGATGAAGGTGACCCGGTTTTGGTGAAGCGGGAAATGACGCGGTGGACCGTGCGCGGTGGCAGTGTTTGAGTTAGTCGTAGTGGGTGAGCTGTGGCCAGAGCGTCGCCCACGGGCCGGCGGGTTGGCAGAGCATGACCGGCAGCCCCTGCTCCTGGTTGTTCAGGCCGACGCGGTTGTCGACGGTGGCGAGGGTTCGACATTGCTCGAAGTAGGGCGCGGCGTCTGCGGTGTCGGTGAAGCCGACGATCAGGGCGTGGGTGTCGGTGCCTGGTGGCCTTCCCCACTGGCTGAAGCCGTTGTGGCCGCTGTACGCGCGGGGGAGGCGGTGGGTCGGTCCGAGGAGATCGATCGCACCCGCCTCGCCATAGTTGCCGGTGAAGATCGCGGTGTGGCGGCGCTCGCCGGCGGGAATCTGATCCCAGGCGCTTGAGACGGTTGCGACGAAGCGGGGCCAACCGACCATCTCGCCTTGGGCGGGGTTGAGCGCCATCACGATGCTTCCCTGGAGATCGCGCTCGGGAAGCACCGGCAGAGCGATGACGGCGCCGATCGCGGCGCTCAGAGCGAGCGCCGCGATCAGGCGCCGCGTGCGCCTGGGGGTGCGCATCGTCCAGTCAGCGGTGGGCAGCGCACCGAGACCGAGAACGAGGGGGTAGAGGCTCGCGAGGTAGTACGCGTGGCCGTTGCCGGCAAAGTAAAGGACGGCCATCACCGCGTAGGTGATCGGCACGAAGCGCAGCCGATGCCATCCGGCGCGCCGAAACGGCGCGAGCAGCCCGGCGATCCACACCGGCACGAGCAGCGGGCTGACCATCACCAGCTGGAAGGGGAAGAAACCGGCCCGTCCACCTTCCTGAGAGCCCGCGATGTTGCCGGCCACTGTCAACTGTGGCCAACCATGCTGCTGCTGCCAGATGACGTACGGAGCAGCCAGCACCACAGCGGCGATCGCAGCGCCAGCGGCCCACCAAGAGCGCAGCGTTGCTCGCGGGCCCAGGACGATCACAGCTGCGACCATCACGGCGGCCACCAGGCCCACCTGGGGCTTGGCCTCCACGCCGACGCCCACGACCACGCCAGCGGCCAGGATCGACGGGCCGCTCCCGCGGACGATCGTGCGGACCGCCAGCCACCCCAGAGCGGTCGTGCTCAACAGGTCAAAGGTCGTAGTGCTCACCAGATGGGCGACGGCCAGCGCGAACCCTGAACACGCCGTGCACGCCGCCGCGAGGATCTGCGCGCGTGTGCCGCCCCCAACCTCTCGCGCAATCAGCGCGGCGAGGATCGTAGTCGCAGCGGCAGTCAACGCCGAAGGGGTTCGCAGCAGCAGAAGCGACCCCGGGGCGATCGCGTTCATCGCCCAGGACAGCAACGGAACCAGCGGAGGCTGGTCCGGGTAGCCGAACGCGGAATGCGAACCGGCGATGATGAAGTACATCTCATCGCGGTGATATCCGTAGCGCACGCTTGTCGCGAGCAGCACCGCACCCTGCACCGCGGCGATCACCCCGGCCCAACCCGACAGCCGCACCAGAGCTGGCCGCAAAGCCGCGGCCGATCGCCCTTCGACTGCACGACCGTCAGCAGTCCGGTCAGACCGCATATCCATGAGCCACGCGCGGTGAGTCCCGATCGAGCTCAACGAGGCGCGGTTGGGCATGAACAAGAGTCTGAACGCGGTCTCGCGCTCCGAACAGCCGGGCACCCGGAATCCTCCCGGGTAGGGCCAGCCGGTACGAAGCTCGCGAAGATGATCCCAGGCACGCACCACGAGGTCGCGTCAATTCAGCGCGCGTCACCTCCGCGTCGCACTGAAAGATGTCATGTCTCGGTTGGTGTGTGGCCGTGGCTGTGAAGGTGGCCGGTACTCCGCGTCGAACGGCATTGGAGGCGCGCGCGGACAGTGGCCGCGCGGCTCATTTGATGAGGAGGTGCCGACCGTGGCTCACGGTATGCGATGGCTCGGGCGCGACGGTGCTCGCGCGAGCGCGCGCTGGCGGTGTGGGGATCGAGGGGATGGTGGCGGCGTGTCTGTGGTGATGGGTTTGGATCAGCATCGCGCGCGGATCTCGGCGGAGTGGAAGACCGCCAGCGTCGACTCGCGCCCGTGCACGTCAAGACGGACCCAACGGATACCGTCAGGCATGTCGGTACCTCTTCGTAGATGTGGCCCGCGTCGAAGCTGGAACCTTCGACGCGAACATCAACCCCGCTACACGGGGGTGCCGGCTACGACTCCGAAGCGGCCGGTCCTCCATAGTGTCTATAGCGATGGTCCGGTCTCGGAGGGCGGAGACCGCGAAGCAATCGCCGGCGAAGATTCGCGCTTTCCGCGCGGACAGGAGGGCCGCAATGCGAGCTCGGACAGCTGGTATCCGCCCAAAGCAGCACTCGGGCGGGGACCGCTCCCTCGCACGGCAAGCGACAGTGCGCGCGGGCGCGAGCCGCGGCGGTTTCGCTGCGCTGGTGTGTGCTGTGCACGTCGTGGCTGTTTCTGGTTGGGCGCGGAAGGCGATGCGTTCCGCACGACGTGCGAGCGCTAGGGGCCTTCGATTGCGCTCGATCAGAGTTTCCGCGATCGCGTCGGTGAGCCGTGTTGAGTCGTCGCGGTTGGCGAGTACGGCGACGGTGATGCCCTTGGCGGGCAGATGAGCGAGCGTGCTGCCGAAGCCCGGCGCGCCGCCGGTTGCGGCCCAGACCGGGCCGGGGAGGGTGTTCATATAGATTTGGCCGATCCCGAGTCGGTGCCAGGCCTATCGTCCCGCGATGCTCGCGCCTATGTTCGGGGGCAGGGGACGCAAAGCTCTCCGACCACTTGGAGGGCGTCGGTCATCCCGAGTGCAGGAATGTCAGGCTCAGTAGCCGAGCTCGCGCGCTTTGGCGTCGGATTCCGACAGAAACTGTACGGAGGGGGAGCGGACCTTGACGATTGGCTCTTCGGCGCTCAGGCCGTAGACAGTCCCCTCTTTCTTGAGCCGCAGGGAGGCGCGCTCGCCCTCGCGTAATGCGCTGACGAGGATATCCCCGCCGTCCCGCCCGATGATGGCAAGCGTCCATCCCTGCCCTTCCAGACTCGCCCACTGAGCCTTCTGGAGCCCGGTCCTACGGTTCCGCCACCTAACACTAAGACTCATAGCCGATACGTTACTGGGGTTGACCGAGACGAAGTCCGGTGCCCGGCGCCACGCCCTCACCGCGGCGGCACGAGCGAACGGGTCTGAGTCGATCGCCTCCGAGGTAGAGAGTCCGATGGGCAGGCCGGCTAAATAGGCTGGGGCGCCGACCCGAGGGGAGTAGACGAGCATGGCCCGACGAGAGATGACAGCGGTACCGGTGGCTCGGGGCCGCAACCCTTTTGACAGAACCGGGGTCGAGCGTGGGGACGACGGCGTTGCCTGCTACATCGACCGCCCCGACTCCTTGGTCCACATGCTGCGGGCGAGCGTCGAGCGTGGACCGGACGCGGAGGCGGTCGCAGAGGTCGGCGGGGACCGCGTGACGTTCGGCGGGTTGTGGAACCGAGCCGCGCGCGTCGCCGGCGGACTGCGAGCGGCCGGGCTCCAGCGCGGCGACCGCGCTGCGATCCTGCTGCCCAACGGTCTGGATTGGGTATTGGCGTTCTGGGGTGCACAGCTGGCCGGCGTGGTCGCGGTGCCAGTCAACACACGATTCGCCGAGCCGGAGATCGAGTATGTGATCTCGGACTCGGGGGCGGCGCATGTGTTCAGGCCAGGCGAACGGCTGCCGGACGGCGAGCCGGTCGTTACCGACGATCAGGCGTCGGGCGACCTGGCGGCAATCTTCTACACGAGTGGCACGACGGGATTCCCGAAAGGGGCGATGACATCGCACGCCAACTTTCTGGCCAACACCGAGAACGCGTTTCGCTGCATCGGGGTCGACAAGTCTGAGGGCCCGTCGCTGGCGACGCTGATCAACGTGCCGTTGTTTCACGTCACTGGCTGCAACAGCCAGCTGCTGGTGCTCAACGAGCTCGGAGGACGCGTGTTCATCCTCTCGGATGCGCTCGATCTCGAGGGGTTCGTGCGGACGGTGCGCGACGAGCGGATCCAGATGCTCACCTCGGTGCCGGCGATCTACCACGCGCTCACCCGCCACCCACTGTTTGCCCAGACCGACCTCGGTCACGTGCGTTGGGTCTCCTACGGCGGCGCTCCGATCGCGGCCTCCGCCGTGCACAAGATCATCGAGGCGTTCCCGGGGGCCCGGGTCGGAAACGGCTTCGGGTTGACCGAGACCTCCTCGCTCACCTCGTTCCTTCCCCACGAGGAGGCCCTCGAGCACGCGGACTCGGTCGGCTTCGCGATGCCGGTCGTCGACCTCGCGCTGCACGAGCCGGACGCAGAGACCGGTGTTGGCGAGTTGCTCGTCCGCGGGCAGAACGTCGTGCAGGGATACTGGCGCAAACCGGAGGCGACCGCTGAGACGTTCGTCGACGGCTGGCTGCACACGGGCGACCTGGCCCGGATCGATGATGACGGGCTGCTGTACATCGTCGACCGCGCCAAGGACATGATTAACCGCGGTGGGGAGAACGTCTACTGCATTGAGGTCGAGGCGGCGCTCGCCGGCGCGCCAGCCGTCTCGGAGGTCGCGGTGGTGGCGGTGCCGGACGAGATGATGGGGGAGAAGGTCGGCGCGGTGATCGTGCCCGCGGGCGAAGAGTTCGACCTGAATGCGGTCATCGCCCATGTGCGCGAACGAATCGCGGATTTCAAGGTGCCGCAGTACGTGGCCCTGCGCGACAATTCGCTGCCGCGCAACCCTGGTGGCAAGGTGCTCAAGAAGCAGTTGCGTGAAGAGACCGAGTGGGGTGATCCGCTGCGCTGACTCCGGGGTCAGCGTTCGAAGAACACCCGCCCGTTCTCGCGCATCATCTGATCGATGGCGGCGTCGCCGACACCTCGCTCGCGCAGGACCGGGATCACGTCCTGGACGACGTGCAAGTAATGCCAGTTGGGGGCCATCTGCTCCCGCACGCCAGGCGCAAACCAGTCGGTGAAGCAGCTGGCATCCTGGGAGAGGATCATCTTGTCGGCGTGACCGCGCTCGCACATCGCGACGACGGTGTTCACCCGCTCCTCGAACGGGAGCAGGACGTCTAGCCCGAAGCGATCCATCCCGAGCACCGCGCCCGAGGCCGCCATCTCCTCGAGGTATTCGAGGTCGGCGGTGTCACCGCAGTGCGCGAGCATGACTCGCCGCGGATCGATCCCCTCCTCGCCGAGGATCCGCAGCGCGTCCCGGCCCCGCTCGTGCGGCGCGGAGGTGTGGATGCAGATCGGCGCGCCCGTCTCCTTGTGGATCCGGCACACCGAGCGCACGACCCGCTCGACGTGATCGGTCAGCCCGGCCGCGTCGATCGCACACTTCAGAATTGCGGGTTTCACGCCGCTGCCCTCGATCCCGTCTCTGAGGTCGCCACGCATCAGCTCGTCCAGTGGCTCCTCGCCGTCGAGGAGCGTGCCGGGCCCGACGAAGTGCCAGGGGCGCGGGAGCACGTCGTAGGTGTAGAGCCCGGTCGCGAGCACGATGTTCAGGTCGCTGCCCTCGGAGGCGCGCCGGATCAGGTCGAGCGAGCGGCCGAGGCCGATCGGGCTGAGCTCGACCATCGTGTCGATGCCCGCGTCCTTGACCGCCCGCAACTGCTTCTGGGCCTTGGGAAGCTCGACCTCGAGGTTCCAGCCGTTGAACCCGGGATGGACCATCTGGATCTCGGCCGTGAGGTTGAACACGTGCTCGTGCATCAGCACGGTGCCGAGATGCGCCGTGTCCAGTGGGCCGTGCAGGGTCTCGATCGTGGCCATCGATGGGAACCTACACATCCCGAGCCGATGACGCCCGCCATGTCGCGATTCGAGACGTGATCGTGATAGGGGGTCAGGCAGGCTGTCGTACATGGAGGCCTGCGACGGCCAAGACGAGCGCCGCGCCGGACCAGATTCAGACCACCGCTTCCACGAAGCCTGAGCCGTGATGGGGCTCGCTGGCGTGGCCACGAGGCTTCTCCTCCTCATCAGCGGGGAGCCGATCCAGAAGTCTCTCGGTCACCGCCCTGTCGGCGATAAACCAGCAGCGGCGGTCCTGCCGGGATCTCATGTGCCGTGCCCGCTACCGTCGCAGCCGTGACGAAGCTGGCGAAGGTCATTGCGTACGTCGATCTCGGAGGCGAAGCGGCCAAGCACGCCAAGGTGCAGCGATTTCGAGACAGCCAATGGGCAGATCGGCCGGTGCGACTGTCGGAGATCGAGGCGAGAATTCTTGATCCTGCCATGTACCAGATGAACGTCCGCTTGCCGTGCGGCTAGACGACGGCCGGGAGATCAGCGGCGGCGGATTTAGTTTCAGTGGCCCGCATCATCGGGTCGCCGCGATCTGGCACCGATACCCGAGGTCCCGAGCTGCACGAGGATCCTGTCGAGGAGGAGCGCCTGCTGCAGGAGACGTATCACGGCGGGATGTCCGATGTTGAGGACGCTGTTAACCAGATGCTGGGACGTGACTCAGAGCAACATCGCCCGCATCGTCTTTCCTGGAAGGGGCTTCAGCGTGCGCGTGCCGACTAAGGGATCAACGTGACCGAGCAGCAGCTGATCGATTCACCGCTGCAGCTCGCCCTTTCTGAGTCAGTCGCGGCCGAGCTCGGCGGGGACGCACCCGTCGCCTGATCCTTGCGCGCGATCCCGCAGGCTCCCGGATCCACGAAGCTCAGCATCCTCGTCGGCGTCCAGCCCGAGACCAGGGCTTCTCCTCCGCCCCCGCCAGACCAAAGAGGAGCAGTGACGGCGGCGTGGCCGCTGAGGGCGACTTTGCGGAAGCCGTGGATCGACGCTAACGGCTGGGCGACCAGCGACCGACACCGGTTCGCTTGCATCGGATCTTGTTCGGTCCTCAAAGCGTTGGACGTTCGTCCGTTCGGGACACTTGGGGGCGCGATCCTCGCCGTCATCCTCGCCCAACAGTTGCCGGCCGCGGACACACCACCCAGGGAATGGCCGCTGGGTTCGGCGATGTCGTCGGGGAGCGAAACGGCTGCCGGATGACCGCAAGCCATCTCAGCGCCTCGCCCTCGCGTTGCGCCGTTGCCAAGGAACTCCACTCGGCTTGTCGTGTCACGGACAGCGGCGAGCTCGCGGCATGCCGCGTCAAGCATCGGGCCGAGCGATCCGAAGTCCGGCGAGGGGTTCGTGATCCCGGCAGATGACGGTGACGGGTGCTCGTCGCACTGCGCGTGCGCGTTGTTGCCTTGCACCCACCCCGCGCATCGATGCCCCACCCACGGCGGCCGGCCCGCTTGAGCGCGCGCGGGGTGCGCTGGTCACAGTGGGCGCGCGATGCTCACGATCGGATGTCGTAGGTGACGAGCGACCGTGGCGGCAGGGTCGCGGTGAAGGCGTTGTTCCTGACCGTGATCGGGGTCTGTGCGGAGAGCTGGTGGGTTGTGTCGGTCAGGTACGACGTGACGTGCGCTGCGTCGAGGCCGCGCAGCGAGAAGGTTGCGGCCTGGCGGCTGTGGGTGCTGTTCAGAACGATCAGCGCGGCCGACCCGTCGCTGTTGCGGAACGCGCTCACCTCGAGGCCTGCGCGGCTCGTCGTGGTGCCGATGCGCACCGCGCCCGGGCGGATGAACCGGCTGTAGCTCGCGAACGCCCACAGTCGACCGGAGGTGGCGACGGTGTTGCCCTTGACCTCAAGCAGTCCGGTGTTGGGGCCGGTCGGGCCGCTCGTGCTCGCGCCCCACAAGTAGAGGAACGCGGCCAGGTTCGCTGCGGTCAAGCCGGTGTGGATGTTCTGTGCCCAAGTGAATCCCGACGACGGTGAGCCGTCGTCCCAGGCCGGGTCAAACGGCTGGTGGCCGAACGGCGCCCACTCGGTCTGCCAGATCGGTTTGCTCCAGCCCTTCAGTGGCGAGTCGGGCGCTGCGAAGTAGCCGTGGCTGGCGAACAGCGCCGTCGCGGTGTTCGCTTGCTTGTCGGTCTCGATCGCGGCCGCGAACTGCTGCGCGTAGTTCCAGCCGATGCTGGCGCAGCACTCCGCGCGCGTCGAAAGACCCGAGCGGGCGAGCGTCGCGCCGAGGATCGCCATGAAGTTGGCCGTCTGCGCCGGCCTCATGATCATGCTGTCCTGGGGAACCGCGAGGTTCCCCTCGTTCTCCGGGCCCACGTAGCCGAGCGGTACGCCCGCCGCGGCGTAATCCTTCGCGTACTGCACGAGATAGTCGGCGTAGGCCTGGCGCCAATCACCGCTCTTGCAGCTCGCGCCCGGGACCCCGCACACCGTGCCGCCGTTGATTGCCGAGTCGTTGGTCTTCATGAACCCGGGAGCGCTCCACGCATCGGCGAACACGCTGGCGCCAAAGTCGGCCTTGACCTGCTTGGCGAACCAAAGCTGCCCTTGATCCTGGTCGACCTCGGCGAGCGTCAGATACGACGGCTTCGCGGTCGGGCCGCTCGGCGCCTTGGGCTCGATCGTGAACCCCTTGTCGGCGCTGATCTCGTTGCGCAAGATCGTCAGGCCCGCCCCGCTGGTCGGGCTGTAGAGCAAGCTCAGCACCTGCTTCTGGACCGAGGCCGGCGTGCTCATCAGCGTCTTGGCCTGCCCGAACCCCTCGGACACACCAAACCCGGCGATGCGCTGGTACTGCTCGGCAGCGTTGATGGTGACAGTGGTGATCGAGGAGGAGCCGGTTCTCGCCACGCGTGGCGAGCCGCCACCGCAGCCGGCCGCTAGCAGCGGAACCGTCGCCGCCGCACACCACGCAACTAGCCGACCGAAGGTTCGAAGTGCACGCAGGATGAGTTCGGGGTTGGCGAGCATGGTTAGAAAGTTTGGACCATCCCGAGAGATGAGACGTCGAGTTCGTCGCCCCCGTCGCTGCCCCGGTGGACGGTGGCCGTCGGGAAAAGGGTGCGGAGCCTGCTGCCTGGTACTCGGCGCCCGGCCGGCTCCCGTAGCGCTTGACGAACGGCAGGCCGAGCGTCTCGCCGTAGAAGGCCGTCATCGCGTCGAAATCCTGCGCCGGGATGCAGACGAAGTCCACACCAGTGATGAGAGGAGTCGTATCGTTCATATGGCTTAGATCCTCGCAGGCCCGCCGACTGATCGGTGGACGGCGAACCGAAGCATCGGCCCGGCTTCTGCTTCGACCAGGCCGAGCACGAGCGCAGGAGCCGGTGCGACCCTGCCCCAGTGCCTACGAAGCGGAAGCAACGAGTCCTCGGCACGGCTCCGCTTTTCGCGATTCGCGGTGCGGCGAGAGGGACGGCGAGCTGCGGCGAGCAGCACGAGAGCCGCACGCGTTGGGCGTCAGATCGTTGTGATGACGACCTTGCCTTGGCTCCGGCCGCTTTCGACGTGGGCGAGGGCTTGCGGGGCCTCGTCGAACGGGTACGCCCGGTCGACGATGGGTCGGAGGACGTTGGTATCGATGAGCTTGGTGATCTCGTCGAGTTGAGGACCGCTGGCGCGCATCAACAGGAACGAGTAGCGCACGCCGTGGCGGCGCGCCGCTCGGCGCGTCTTTAGGCTCAGCAGGGTCATGGCCAGGCGCAGCGGGAGGCGGAGTCCTTGCTGGCGGGCGAAGTCTGGGTCGGGCGGCCCCGCGATGCCAATGGCCGTCCCTCCGGGCTTCAGGACCCAGAGTGATTTGGCGAGCGTGTTTGCGCCCTGGGAGTCCAGGACGATGTCGTAGTCGTGCGCGATCGTTTCGAAGTCCTGCGTTCGGTAGTCGATGACGAGGTCGGCGCCAAGGTCGCGGACCCATTTGACGTTGCTGGTGCCGGTCGTTGTGGTGACCGTCGCTCCCAGGTGCTTGGCCAGCTGGATCGCGTACGTGCCGACGCCCCCGGAGCCGCCGTGGATGAGCACGTTCTGGTCGGCTGCAGATTCGCTCGCTCGATGAGCGCCTGCCAGGCGGTTAGTGCGACGAGCGGTACGGAGGCCGCTTCGGCCATTGACAGGCTTGCGGGTTTGATCGCGAGATCGTCCTCGTGCACGGCGATGCGCTCGGCGAAGGTGCCGATGCGGCCGTCGCGTGGTCGCGCGTAAACCTCGTCGCCGGCGGTGAAGCGCGTCACGGCTGACCCGACGCGGGCGACGACGCCGGCGAGGTCGTGCCCGAGGACGAATGGCGTCTTGTAGGGCAGGAAGAGCTTGAACTCCCCGTCGCGGATCTTCGCGTCAAGCATGTTCACGCCGGCCGCGTGGACGTCGACCAGCACGTCGCGGTCGCCGACCATCGGCTCCGCGATCTCGCCGGCCTGCATCGGACGCTTGTACTTGCTGACTAGGTAGGCCTGCATGATCGGGTCCTCTCGGGTGGTTCGGTTCGTTGGTCGGGGTTCGGTCGGTTAGACGCGCCGGTGCTCGTGGAGGGCGTCGCGGTCCGGCTCGCGGGGCCGCGAGCTAGCCTCACCTGCGCCGCAGGGTCCTGCTGCCGTGGGTCGGCGGGGCCAGATCGACGCGGCGGATGCCGTACTGCAGGTCCGGCTCCTTCTAGGGTCCAGCGCTAACCCTCGAGCGTTATCACGCGCGCTGCGGCCGGTTCTGAGAACCGTCTGGGTCCGTTACCGCCCCCAGTTTGCGGCGACGTGCGATGGGCCACCCGTAGAGCCCTCAGAGAAACTCGAGAGCCCTCTTGACGAAGTCCTCGTGGAACTGGAACACCCCGCCGTGCCCGGCGTCGGGGTAGACGACGAGTTGACTGTTCGGGAGTCGTCGAGCGAGGTCGACGGTGTTCTTGGTGGGCACCATCTTGTCGCTCTCGCCATTGATGACGAGCACCGGCTGGTGGATGCTCGCGAGATCCACCGGCTTCTGCTGACCCCACCGATGGATGGCCTTCAGCTGGGCGCGGAACGAGCCCACGGAGATGGCCTGGTCTCGGTCGCTGGTACGTTCCTTCAACCGTGCGAGGAACTCCTTCGCGGCTCCGCGCCCGTTCGGAGTCTTGGTGAAGAACAGCAACTCCTTGGGGTCCCGGCGGGTGAGCAGTCCTCGCGCCGTGTCGAGGTAGGAGATCCGGGTCACCTTGTCGATGCCATCGCCCGCCGCAGGACCGGTTCCGGCGAGGATCATCTTGCGCACGAGCTGCGGCTCTTCCTGGGCGATCACCTGGGCGATCATGCCGCCCATCGAGAACCCGAACAGGTCGAGCTGATCAAAGCCGAGGGCACGGATGAAGGTGACGGCGTCGCTCGCCATCTCCTCGATGGTCGTCGGCGTGGACCCGCCGGAGGCGCCGACGCCTCGGTTGTCGAAGGTGATGACCCGACGCTCCGCGGCGATGCCGTCGACGACTCGGGGGGTCCCAGTTGTCAAGCACTGCGGCCAGGTGGGTGAGGAAGACCACCGGCGCCCCCGTTCTCGGGCCGAGCTGACGGTAGGCGAACTCCACGCCGCCGGCGTCGATGGTGTGGGTCGGCGCGTCCTTCCACGTCATGTTCAGGGCCGCATCCGTGGGGTGTGTGGACCGTGGTCATGCTCTTTCTCCTTGTCCGTGCTCGCAGATTGCATTACGGTCATGATATCATAGTATGGCTATAATGCAATGCCCAGGTGTGAGCGAGCCCACGAGGTGGACGGCCCGAGGGTCAGACCCCCGCGTAGCAGCGCCCACGGCATGATCGAGACCAGTTCGACGAGCGAGGTTCGCGATGCGATACGGCAAGGACCAGAAGCAGGCCACCAGACAGCGCATCCTCCAAGCGGCCGGGCGGCGCTTCAAGCAGGACGGCATCGACGGCGCCGGCGTCGCGACCTTGATGTCCGACGCCGACCTGACGAACGGCGCCTTCTACGCCCACTTCGCCTCCAAGGAGGACCTGGTCGCAAAAGTCCTCGCCGACCAGCTGCGCACACAACGCCACAGCGTTGACGCCCAGCCACCGGATCTGGAGGGGCTCAAGGAGTTCGTCCGCTCCTACCTGTCTCCCCAACACCGCGACCAGTGCGCCGACGGCTGCCCGTCCGCTGCGCTGCTCGACGATATCGCTCGCCGCCCCACCGCCACCAGACAGGTCTTCACCGACGAACTGATGGGCGTCATCGACGACATCGCCGCGCGCCTCGATCCGACAGACGTCCTGGCTGCTCGAACGGACGCGCTCACTGTCTTCGGACTGATGGTCGGCACCCTGCAGCTCGCCAGGACGCTCACAGACCGTGACCGCTCCGATCAACTCCTCGCCCGCGGCGTGGAGACTGCCCTGAAGCTGCTCGATGACCGCGCGTCGTCTAACCGGGCGCCACACCACCGCACACGGGCGCGCTCGCGGCTTCATGAACGGGGGTCCTCAGGTCGATCTCATATCGCCCTCGGGACTTCCCCTCCAACGCAGCCGGCGAGCAGAGCAGCAGCCGCCAGCACGTGGCCGGTTGGGCGACGAACGAGAACCGTCGGTGGGCGCCTGCGCCTGGCTGCTGGCGTTCCTTTGCAGCAGTGAGCGCGTGGGCGCGCGGGGCTTGCGCAACGCCTGGCCGAGCAGGGGCGCTGCGGTGGACGACCCTGACCGCTCCACGTCGTCCCGAGCGTCCATCTATACGCCATCGCGGAAGCGCCCGCGTCCTCCGGAAGCGACATATTGGTCTTAGCACGGCTCTTGCGCGACGGGCTATGTCACGCCGCTCACCGCGCGCAGGAACGGCCTCACGGTCTCTGCAAACTCGACCGGATGGTCGAGGTAGCCGAAATGGGTGCCGGCTGTGCTCGTGATCTCGACTCCGAGGCGCTTGGCTAGCCTGCCAGCGGCCTGTGCGAAGTACGGCAGGGTCTGCTCGCCGACAAGCAGCTGGATCGGCGTCGCGATCCCCGCCAAGGTCGCCTCGTCAGGGAGATATTAGGTGGCGACGGCGCCTCGCTCGACCTCGAGATAGGTGTCGGCGCCGGCGCAAACCCGCTCGCGCAGCTCGGGACCGAGGCCTTCCCAATTCGCGTCGCCGCCAACAAAGCGATAGAAGCGCTCGATCGCCTCCCGCGGGCCGCCGGAGCGCATGCCGTCGGCGATTTCTGCGCCGACCGTCCGCTTGACCTCCTCGGGGTCGTCGAACAGCGACCAGAATGCTGGCTCATGCAGGATCGCGGCGCTTACCCCTGCTACCGCATTCGTGGCCAAGCGAGCACAGTTCCTGTTTGCTGCTCTGAGCGCGCTCGGCAAGCATGGCGTCGGTCGGCATCGTCGCTTCGCTGAGTAAAGCGGAACTCGCCGGTGAGCAGCTGGTGCGCTGTCCGGTGGTGTGCCGTATCTTGCTTCACGGCAGTTGTTGCAGGTGCTTGACATTTCCGTCGATCTCTCGGCCGGTGGACGGCTGGCGAGGACGTATTCGGTGTCTGGACGTGGGCTGAGGTGGCGAGCTTGTCTGGTGGCGCTGCTCGTGGTTGTGCTGGTCGGGGTGCCGGTGTCGGCAGCGCGAGCGGATGGGGATCCGGGAAGCGACGTGCTGGTGTACCAGGACCTGTTCGCCGGTTCGGATGCCGGCCTGTCTGTCCAGCAGCAGGTGCAGCTCGGGGCGTTGTTGAAGGGAGCCGCGCGGGCGGGCTTTCCGGTCCGGGTGGCGATCATCGCGAGCCCGTTTGACCTGGGGGCGGTCACGGCACTGTGGCACCGGCCGCGGCAGTACGCTCGCTTCCTTGGATATGAGCTGTCGCTGGCGTACAAGCAGCGGCTATTGGTGGTGATGCCGGATGGGTTCGGGTTCAACTGGCCCGGCCACTCGCCGGTGTCTGCGCACCGCGTGCTGGCCGGGATTTCGATCGGTTCGGGGGCATCCGGGTTGTTCGATGCAACGGAGGCGGCTGTAGGGAAGCTGGCTCTCGCCGGCGGGGTGAAGCTTCCCTCGGTCGCGAGCTCACCTGGGGGGTTGGCCGCGCCGGGCGGAGCCGCCAGTCCCGCCGCGCAGTCTGCGGCGCCGCGGCGCAGCGCAGACGAGGTGGTGGGGATCGTCGCGCTGAGTCTGGTGGCGCTAGCTCTCGCCGTGCTCACTGTCCGCTGGATGGCTCGGCGGCGGGGCTGGGCTGGGCCGCGGTTCTCGGTCGATTTGCGGCGGGGGCTGTCTTGGAGCGCGCGTCTGGCGATTTTTGCGGTGCCGCGTTGCTGATCACGCTCGTCGCGGGCGCAGTGATCGTCGTGCGGTCGAATTCGCCGGCTCAATCGCAGGCGGAGGCGCTGGCCGCTAATCCCTACCTGGATCCGGGCACGCCGGTGTCTGGGGTGGCTTCGGATTTCACGCTGTCTGACCAGTTCGGTCGCCCCGTCTCGTTGCACTCGTACCGCGGAAAGGTTGTGATCCTGGCGTTTAACGACTCGGAGTGCACGACAGTGTGCCCGCTTACGACAACGGCGATGCTGGATGCCAAGGCGATGCTGGGCAGGGCCGGCTCGCAGGTGGAGCTGCTCGGTGTCGATGCCAACCCGGCCGCGATCTCGCTCGAGGACGTGTGGTCGTACTCACAGCTGCATGGGATGCTCCACTCGTGGCGGTTCCTGACCGGCTCGCTGACGCAGCTGAAGCCCGTCTGGAAGCACTATGGGATCGAGGCGGCGATCGAGCGTGGGGAGATCACGCATACGCCGGCCCTGTTCGTGATCGACCGGCAGGGCAGGCTCTCGCGGCTCTACATGACCGAGATGTCGTACACCGCCGTCGCGCAACTTGGTCAGCTTCTGGCGCAGAGCGCCTCGGCTTTGTTGCCCGGCGGCCCCAAAGTCCATGCGGATGTCTCCTACGGGCGCATAAAGCCGACGACACCGAGCGAGCCGGCGACCGTCCCCCGCGCGGGAGGCGGGACGGTCAAGCTCGGTCCGGGCAAGTCAGCCAGGCTGTTCGCGTTCTTCGCGACCTGGGATCAGGAGACCAGCGGTCTCGCCGGCGAACTGGATTCACTCAAGCGCTACCAGACGATCGCCGCCCGTACCGGCCTGCCCCAGTTGAGCGCTGTGGACGAGACGAGCGTCGAGCCGAGCTTGAAGGCACCGACGGATTTCCTCGAGCGCCTGCCGCATCCGTTGTCGTATCCGGTTGCTCTGGACCAGAGCGGTAAGCTCGCCGACGGGTACGAGGTTCTGGGCCTGCCGTGGTTCGTGCTGACCTCGCCAACCGGCCAGATCCTCTACTACCGGGAAGTATCGACCGCGGGGTGGCCGAGCACCAACGTGCTCGTCCGCGACGTTAAGGCGGCGCTCACCCGCGTCCGTACGCCCTCAGGCGGCGCAGCCGTCAACCAGGCACTCGCCGACTCGCCGCCACCGCTCGCCTCGCTGCATCAGCAAACCGACCAGCTGCTTGGGAACGACTCCGCCCTCGCCGACCGCATCCGAGCGCTCCGCGGCTATCCGATCGTGATCAACGCCTGGGCCTCGTGGTGCGGGCCGTGCCGCTCGGAATTCGGCCTGTTCGCCGCCGCCTCGGCCCGCTACGGGCGGCGGGTCGCGTTCCTCGGCGCCGACACCGACGACTCGCCCGCGGATGCCCACACGTTCCTGGTGAACCATCCCGTCAGCTACCCCAGCTATCAGACGACGACCAGCAACCTCTCCGGCCTGGCGGTAGTCCAAGACCTGCCCACAACCATCTTCATCAATCCAGCGGGAAAGGTCGTCTACGTGCACACGGGCCAATACGATTCGCAGGGCACGCTGGATCAGGACATCAGCACCTATGCGCCGTCGGGATGAGCACCCACAAGCGAGCCGCAGTTCTCCCGCGCGCCGGGTAGCGGAATGATCGGTCACCGACGGTTCTCTGTGGGCGGCAGGCGCGCGTCGGCACAGGTTCACGCATCGCCGGGTTCGCGTCGGTCGCGCTGCTCCATCCTTCGAGCGGTCACTAGGCGTCCCGGCGCCGATCCACACGCCATCGGGCTGTCGGACTTCGAGTCGCCGGCGATCGACGACTACGACCTGTGTATCCATCTCGCCAGTGACGACGAGCGACGCCTCGCAGCGATCGAGGCCGGTGATGTGTCCCGGGCTGGCCGGGGCGCACGTCCGGAATGGAGCCGCTCATGTCCAACGATTCGATGGTCCTGCGGGACGCTGCTGGCCGCCGGCGATCGCCAGCGACGACGCCGGGGTACCTCGCCGGTCGCGCACCGCGTAATAAGGGGATGCAATACCCGCCTGACCCGCCGCGAGCGGAGGAGATCATTGTGGTGATGCGCCAAGCTGGCCACGACCGGCACGGATTGCGGATCCGGGCGCTCATCGCGATTCTGTGGCGTGGTGGACTTCGGATCTCTGAGGCGTTGGCGCTAAATGAGACCGACGTCGACGCGCGTCGCGGGTCGCTGCTGATCCGGCACGGCAAGGGCGAGAAGCGCCGCGAGGCCGGGATGGACCCGTTCGGGTTCGAGCAGCTCGCCGCCTGGCTGGCGCACCGGACGCTGCTGCCGCCCGGACCGCTGTTCTCCGTGATCGACGGCGTCACCCGCGGACGGCGGTGGTCGGCGACCGCCGCACGAGGGGAGCTGCGCCGATACGCGCTCGCCGCGGGTGTTCGGCGCCGCTTCGCGCCGCATCATTATGCCGACATGATCGTTATGCCGAGGCGGGCGAGAGAGTCCGCGCACGTTGGGATGTCGGGCGGTTGATGTCGGCATAAAGCGAACAGTTGTGGTCATCCTTCCCGGCCGGTTTCCCGGAAAAGGAGGAGTGGATGGCCAGGCCGACGACGAGGGTGAGCAGGGTCTTGATGACAGGGCCGGTGGCTCCGTTCGCGGAGGCGTATCGAGCGGAGTTGCTTGAGCGCGGCTATGCGTCGCTGTCGATCGTGAGTGAGCTTCGGCAGGCGGCGCGGTTCAGCCGGTGGCTGGAAGCGGATGGGTTGACTGCTGCCGCGGTGAGCGAGGGGCGGGTCGAGGAGTTCTTCGAGTGGTAGCGGGCCAACTGGCGTCACCGTCATTCGTGGTCGCGACCCGGGCTGAGGTGCCTGCTCGGCGTGCTGCGCGGCCTCGGGGTGCTGGCAGCCGAGGAGCCTGCGGCAAGCTCGCCGACGGATGAGCTGCTGGCGCGCTTTGAGCGCTATCTGTTTGCGGAGAGGGGGTTGGCGGCGGGCATGGTGACGCTGTACCTGAACTGCGTGTGTCGGTTTGTGGAGGGCTTGGCGCCGGACCGCGGGATTGCCGGTCTGGCAGCCGGCGATGTGACTGCCGCGGTGCTGCGCGAGTCCGAGAGCGTGTCGGTCAGCGCAACGCAGAACTTCGTCTCGGGTGTGCGGTGGTTTCTGCGGTTCTGCTTCGTCGAGGGGCTGGTCGGGTCTGACCTCTCGCAGGCGGCGCTGCTTGTGAGGGGGCGGTCGAGTTCGCCGTTGCCGAGGGGGATCAGCCGGCCGGACGCTCGCGCGCTGCTGGACTCCTGTGATCGCCGCCAGGCGCTCGGGCGGCGTGACTACGCGATCATCGTCACGCTGTTGCGGCTGGGGTTGCGTCGAGGCGAGGTCGCCGGCTTGCGGCTTGATGACATCGACTGGCGGGCCGGTGAGCTGGTGGTTGTTGGCAAGGGCGCACGAGAGGAGCGCCTGCCGTTGCCGGCAGATGTGGGGGAGGCGATCGCCTCCTACCTGCGGCGCGGTCGGCCGCACAGCGATCGGCGGGAGGTGTTCCTGCGATCCAAAGCGCCATATGAGCCGATCGCTTCCGGGACGGTCGCCTCGACCGTGCGCCGGGCGTGTCGGCGCGCCGGGATCGCAGAGTTCGGGTCACACCGGCTGCGGCACACAGCGGCGTGCGAGATGGTCCAAGCCAACGTTCCGTTGCTTCGGATCGGTCAGGTGCTGCGCCATCGCAGCTTGCAGAGCACCGCGATCTACGCGCGCGTCGATGTTGAGCGGCTGCGGCTGCTGGTGGCGCCGTGGCCGGGAGGTGCACCGCGATGAGCGGCCTGCAAGCGCACGTCGATGACTACCTGCGACTGCGCCGGGCGCTCGGGTTCAAGCTCAAGGAGGAGGAGCGGCTGCTCGGTCAGCTCGTCGACTACCTCGAGGCCGCCAGCGCCGAGACGGTCACCAGCGAACTGGCGATCCGGTGGGCCCGCCTGCCAGTCGGGGTGCATCCGAACCAGTGGGCCAAGCGGCTGCGTATCGCGCGTGGGTTCGCCGCCTATCTCCAGACGATCGACCCGAGGACCGAGATCCCGCCGTGCGATGTGTTTCCCACTCGCCGTCAGCGCGCCACCCCGTACCTGTTCTCCCAGCAGGACATCTGCCGCCTGTTGGAGGAGGCGCGGCGGCTGCGCCACCCGATGCGCGCGGCGAGCTATGAGGCGCTGTTCGGGCTGCTGGCCGTATCCGGGATGCGGATCGGCGAGGCGATCGCGCTCGAGCGCCAGGACGTCGACCTCGACGCTGGCCTGATCACGATCCGCAAAGCGAAAGGTGACCGCGCGCGGCTGGTGCCGCTGCACCCGACCGCGACCGAGGCGTTGCGCCGCTACGCGTCGGTGCGAGACCGCCTGTGCCCGAGGCCGCGCTCGCGCGCGTTCTTTCTCTCCAGCGCCGGCACTCCCGTGCTCGCAGTTGGGCTGCGCGCGACGTTTCGGGAGATCACCACGCGGATCGGCATCCGGACCAAGGAGGTGCGTCCGCGGATCCACGATCTCCGCCACCGCTTTGCCGTCCAGACCCTGATCGACTGGCAGCGATTGGACGTGAACATCGACGAACAGATCACCACGCTGTCGACATACCTCGGGCACATCAGCCCGGCGGATAGGTACTGGTACTTGTCCGCCTCACCGGAGCTGATGGCGCTCGCAGCCGAGCGGGTTCACGACCGGTTCGGAGGCATCAGGTGAGCTCGCTCGCGCCCGCGATGCAGGCCTACTTCACAGACCGGCTGGCCGCGCAGCGCGGCGCCAGCCCGAACACGATCGCCGCCTACTGCCAGACATTCCGGCTGCTGCTTGGCTTCGCGTCAAACCGCACCGGCAAGGCGCCCAGCGAACTGGACATCTCCCAGCTCGACGCGCCGCTGATCGGCGCGTTCCTGAACCATCTCGAGAAAGCTCGCGGCAACAGCGTCCGCACCCGCAACCATCGCCTCGCGGCAATCCACTCGCTGTTCGCCTACCTGGCGCTTCACCACCCTGAGCACGCCGCGTCGATCCAGCGCGTGCTCGCGATCCCCCACAAGCGAACTGAGCGCAACCTCGTGACCTACCTCACCGAGCCCGAGGTCGACGCCCTCCTGGAAGCCTGCGATCAGATCAGCTGGACCGGCCGGCGCGATCACGCGATGTTCGTACTCACGATCCAGGCCGGGCTACGGATCTCCGAGCTCGCCGACCTCACCTGCACCGACATCACGCTCGGGACGGGCGCCAACGTGCACACGATCGGGAAGGGCAGAAAGGAGCGGCGAACACCACTAGTCAGGGACACCAGGAAGGTGCTCAAGGCCTGGCTGAAGGAGCGCGCCGGCGATCCCACCGATCCGCTGTTTCCGACCACCACCGGCAAACACCTCAGCCGCGACGCGATCGAACGGCGGCTCATCCGCCACCTCGCGATCGCGGCCGCCAGCTGCCCGTCGCTCAAGACCAAGCACGTCACGATGCACACGCTCCGGCACACCGCCGCGATGCGCCTGCCGCTCGCCGGCAACGACGTCACCATGATCGCCCTGTGGCTCGGCCATGAACAGCTCTCAACCACCAACATCTACCTCCACGCCGACATGACCCACAAGCAGCAGGCGATCGACCGCGCCGCGCCGCTCGCGACCAAGCCCGGGCGCTACCAGCCCCCCGACGCGCTCTTGCGCTTTCTCGAGGAGTTCTGAATATGCCGACGTTCGCAGCGCACAAACGCTCCTAAGCAGCGCCTTCTCGCCCGCCTCGGCATAACGATCATGTCGGCGTAATGATGCTTGTGCCGACGTCGGCACAACCACCAACTCCGGCACGCACACGCGGTCGAGCTCGCCCGGGAGGGAGTGGCGGTCAACATCATTCAGCGCCAGCTCGGGCACACCGACCTCGGAACGACCTCGACCTACCTGCAGGGCATCGATCCGAGCGAGATCATCGATGCCGTCCGCTCGCGTCGTCAGCCAACCATCTCGGCCACGGCCGGCCTCGGTCTTTAGGGGAGAGCGTCGCTGGCGCTGCCCACTTCCGGGCAGCGCCGGCCTGCTCATGGCTCCGGCGCATCAGTCCACCAGCCCGCCGTTCCGGTTGCGCAGAAGGTCATACTTAGCGCATGCCTGATGCGCTGACCCTGACCGCCGTCTTTACCCCAGACGAGAATGGCTGGACGATGGCTCAGCTCGCCGAATGGCCCGCGGTCGTGACCTGCGGGCGCACCGTCGACGAGGCACGCGTGATGCTGCTGGACGCAGCGCGGGAAATGATCGCCTCCTATCGCGACGAGGGACGCGAGCCGCCGATTGGCGGGGGCCACGCCGAGCCGATCACGATCGATCTCGCTGCTTGAAGCGGCGTGACCTCGAAACGCACCTCCGCAACCACGGCTGCCGCGAGCTCCGCGAAGGAGCCAACCACACGATCTGGGTCAAACCCAGCCCGCGCCCTCCGCACCCCGCTGCCTCGGCACCGCGAAATCCCGACCGGGACAGCGCGCGCGATCTGCCGCCAGCTAGGGATCCCTCCGCCCGTCGGATCGCGTTAAGCGCCGCCAACTCGTCCGGGCAGCGCCTCGAGCAGACACCGCTGCCGCTCTACGGAAGCGACGACGTCAAGCGGCAGCGCCAGGCGGGCGACGAACGTCGCCGAGCGCGACCACCTGGTCCGTCAGGCCGCACGCGCGCGGGCCGCCGAGCCGTAGGAAGGTCGTCTCACTGAGCGTCCTCCACGCGGACAGCGGCACCCAGAATCACCACCCGTAGCTCACCGACTCCAAAGAAAGGAAGGTCATGGACCCACAAGAGATCACCGAAGAGCTCGAGCATCCCGGTGCGCGGAACCTGCTCGCCTCCGCGTCGCTCCTCCGGCTCGCCTACAACGGATCAGACAGCTTCTCGCGAGTAATACCGATCGGGTTCTACTGGAACGGGAGCCAGATCGTCGTCTGCACGGCGGCGACCGCGCCCAAGGTGAAGGCGCTGTCGTCGCGTCCTGAGGTTGCGCTGACGATCGATGTCGGCGACATGCCTACGGACTCGAAGCAACTCTTGATGTGTGGAGTCGCAAGCGTGGACATCGTCGACGGCGTTCCCGACGAGTACATCGCAGCCTCGAGGAAGGTGCTGGACGCGGACCAGGTGCCGGAATTCGAGCGCAGCGTCCGGTCGACTACGACCAGATGGCCCTGATCAGGATCCAGCCGCGATGGGCCCGGTTCTTCGACTTCGGCGCCGGCCGGATGCCGCGATTTCTTCAGACGCTGGCGAGCGATGACCGAGATCTCGATTGAACCGTTCACACAAGCCCACCTCGACGGGCTGATCGCACTCGTGGCTGCGGAGGGCTGGACCGAATACACGGACGATGTCGAGCGGACCCGCCGCGCACTGACCGCGCCGGGCGTGACGACGCTGGTTGCGATCGCCGGTGGACATGTCGTCGGTGCGATCCACTGCAGCTAGACGTGCGCACTCGGACCGAGGGTTACTACGAGCGGCTTCGCGCGAGCCGCTCGCTCGGCTTCCGCCTCACGCGCGAGGATCTCGGGCTCGATGGCGCGGACGACAAATAGATCGCTTGCATCCAATTGCGGCTCGGGGTCGCGAGGGCTTCATTTCGCACGGCAAGCGAGCACGTCGACCGAGCCCGGTTCGCTCTCCCGTCGGACACGCAGCAAGAGGGACGGCTGCCCGTCGGTGAACGCCTCCATCACCAGCGGATGCAGAAGAACAGCTTTGGGTCGTTGATGCGCACACCTGCTTTCGCGTAGCGGACGCGAATCTTGCTCCGATGGGGCGAGCGCCCTGCCTTGCGCGGGCCGCGGGTGGCTCACGGCTCCGGAGCCCGCCCCGACGCCGGAGCCGGCCGCTGAGGCACGGAACCCGCGCAACGCGAGACGCTCGTTGGCAGCGCCGGGATGCTCGTCTTCAGCAGAGCAGGTTCGGGCGGCCGGCGAGTGGTTCTCGGTAGGCGCTTGACTCTCCACTTGGTGGAGGCTTGATGATTGGGAACTTGACGATCGGCCAGCTTGCAGCGCGGACGGGACTGTCGGTTAGGACGTTGCGGTTCTACGCGGACTCGGGCGTGCTCCCCGAGGCCGGACGCTCGGAGTCTGGGTACCGCCTGTTTGGTGCAGACGCGGTGGCGCGGGCGCGGCTCGTGCGCACGATGCGCGAGCTTGGTGTCGGGCTGGACGCAGTCAAACGAGCGCTGAACGCAGAGGCATCGCTGGTTGAGATAGCTGCGGCGCACGCCAACGCAATCGATGCTCAGATCCGGACGCTCCGTCTGCCGCGGGCCGTACTGCGCGCGGTCGCCCGATCCACCGAGGCAAAGGAGCTGGAACTGATGACAGACCTGACGACGCTGACTGCCGAGGAGCACCGCCGGATCCTCGATGACTACCTCGACGCTGTCTTCGGCGACGAGCACAACGAAGTCGCCGACAAGATGCGCACCGGCGCGCCCGAACTGCCGGATGACCCAACGCCCGATCAGGTCGTCGCCTGGATCGAGCTGGCGCAGCTGTTGCGTGATCCAGATTTCGTCGCTACCAGCAAGCGGATGGCGCAGCGAGCCATGGGCGAACGCCCGACGCCCGACCCCGCTCAGCTCGACCTTCGCAAGGCCGTGGGCGAGCACGCCGGCGCTGCCGCCCGCGCAGGCGTCGCCCCGGACTCAGCCGAGGCGCTAGCGGTGATCGAGCGGCTCGAGGCGATCACGCCTGGCAACTCGGAGGACCGCAACGCCGCCGCAGAACGAATCGAGGCATTCAACGACCGGCGTGTCGGACGCTACTGGGCTCTTGTCGCGATCGTCAACGGCTGGCGCAGAATCAGACGCAGAACCCCGACGAGATGCATGACGCCTGGAAGTGGTACGCACGCGCGCTCCGCGCACACGCGTAGGCCTCGCCCTGGTGTCCGCGCTTTGCGGGTGTGCCACGAATTCAGTGGCGGGACCCGTGCGGTACCGAAAGGAGGTCGCCGCGCCGCGGAGCCTCTGAGCGGTCGCGGACGGTCTCCGGATCTTTTCTGTTCTTCGATCCGGGATAGTTGCTCCCTGACGTCAGCGAATATCGAGCTTGCGCGGGCGATCTTCGCGTCCCGGGAGCGCGGTGACTGGATTTCCGCCGGCTGGGCGCACCCGGAGATCGAGCTTGTGCTCGCTGACGGACCCTCACCTGAGACCTGGATGGGAACTGCCGGTATGGCAAGGGGTTGGCGCGATTTCCTGAGCGTCTGGGAGGGGTACCGCGTCGAGGCGCAGGAGTACCGCGAACTCGACGACGAGTGTGTGCTCGTGTTTGCTCGCCGCAGCGGACACGGCAACACGAGCGGAGTGAAACATCGAGCAGATCGGGGCGAACGGAGCCGTGTTGCTCCACATTCGCGACGGCACTGTCACGAAGCTCGTCGGCTGGTTCTATCGCGAGAACGCGCTCGTTGACCTCGGCCTTGCCCCGGACGGCGAGTCCCCGCACCCTTGGCTTGCTTCGCAACAGCAGCACAGGACTGTAGATGCCAGCTGCAGTCGGCGGCACTGACGGCTAGAGGCTTCCGGCGGTGCGGTTCGCCGTTCGGCTTTAGGAGGTGTGTCCAAATGCGCGGCCATGCTGCGTCGTATTGGCAAAGTCAATAAGGAGGGATGATGTCCCAGTACATGCTTTTGTTGTATGCCACCGAGGTCGATGGCGAGGAGCTTGCTGAGCGCGAGTCGGAGATTCCGACGATGTGGTCGGAGCTGAATCGCAGCCTTGAGGGGGCCGGGTTGTTGACCGCGGCCGGTCGCCTGCATCCGACCACGACTGCCACGACCGTCAGCGCGATCTCTGGCGAGACGGAGCTCACGGATGGCCCGTTCGCGATCACAAAGGAGGCCCTTGCCGGCTACTACCTGATTGAGGCCCAGAACCTCGATCAGGCCCTGGGCGTGGCCAAGCGGATCCCGCTGGTCCGCTACGGACACGTCGAGGTCCGCCCGGTCATGTGACTGGGGGGTTGGGAGATCCGACGGCGGATGCGGTCGCCCGCGCGTTTCGCGACGAGCGTGCGGCCGTGCTCGCGACTCTGATTCGTCATGTGGGCGATTTCCAGTTGGCTGAGGATGCGGTCCAGGACGCCTACGCGGCCGCGCTCACGACGTGGCCGCGCGACGGCGTTCCCGCGAATCCGGGCGCGTGGCTTACGGTCACGGCGCGGCGGCGCGCGATCGACCGCCTGCGCCGCGACCGCTCGGTGGCGGATCGCGCCGAGCGCCTTGCGGAGCTGGTACGGATCGACCAGCAGGAGCACAGGGCCGTGATCGAAGAGAGCTCGATCGTCGACGATCGCCTGCGTCTGATCTTCACCTGCTGCCATCCGGCGCTGGATGTGTCCGCTCGTGTGGCGCTGACGCTGCGTGCGCTTGGTGGCCTGACGACCGGCGAGATCGCGCGCGCGTTCCTGGTTGCCGAGCCGGCGATGGGTAAGCGGATTGTGCGGGCCAAGCGCAAGATCGCCGACGCCCGCATCCCCTATGAGGTGCCTCGAGACGAGGAGCTGCCGGATCGGCTGCGCGGGGTGCTCCGGGTGGTCTATTTGATCTTCAACGAGGGCTATTCCGCCAGCGAGGGCGATCGTCTGGTGCGCGAAGAGCTGTGCCATGAGGCGATCCGGCTCGGGCTGCTGCTGCGCGAGCTGATGCCCGACGACGCCGAGGTGTGGGGATTTTTGGCCCTGATGCTCTTGCATGACTCGCGGCGTGTGGCGCGTGTCGATGAGCACGGCCGCTACCTCGCTATCGGCGAGCAGGACCGCTCGCGGTGGGACCAAGCGCGCGTCCGCGAGGGCCTGCGGGCGTTGGAGCGTTCCGTGCGTCTGGGGCGCCCGGGTCAGTACCAGCTGCAGGCGGCGGTCACGGCGCTTCAGATGGAGGAGGAGCCCGATTGGCGGCAGATCGCCGAGCTCTACGGTGCGCTCGCGAAGCTCACGCCAACCGGGGTGGTCGAGCTCAACCGTGCCGTCGCCGTTGGCTTCGCCGACGGCCCTCAAGCAGGCCTGGACCTGCTCGGGCCGCTGCTGCACGACCCGGCGCTCGAGCGCTACCAGCCGCTGCACGCCGCCCATGCCGAGCTGCTCAAGCGCGCCGGTGAGCGAGAGGGCGCTGCGCGCGCCTACCAAGCGGCGATCAAGCTGAGCGCCAATGCCGTCGAGCGGGCCGAGCTCGAGCGGCGCCTGCAGGATCTCTGAGCGGGCTGTCCAAATCGCCGCTCGTGCTGCGTCGGACGAGTGAGGCCGCCTCCGAGAGGCGGCGAACGCACCACTGGAGGTCCGATGACATCTCAAACCCCAAATATTCATCGCTGGCGAGCGTTCTCGCTGCTCGCCGTCGCCGCGTTCATGACGGTCATGGATTTGACGATCGTCAACACGGCCCTGCCGACGATCGGGCGAGAGCTCCACTTCTCGCAAACGAGCCTGCTATGGGTCGTGACCGCCTACGAGCTGGCCTACGGCGGCTTTCTCCTGCTCGGCGGCCGGGCCGCCGATCTACTGGGGCGCCGTCGCGTGATCATCGCCGGGCTCGCCGTGTTCACGGCCGCCTCGCTCGGAGCATCGCTTGCCGGCAGCGAGACGGTCCTGATCGCGATGCGAGCAACTCAGGGCTTTGGGGCCGCGATGTTCCTCCCGGCCGCGCTGTCGACCGTTCGAAACATGTTCGCCGAGGGTGCTGAGCGCAACAAGGCGCTTGGCATCTGGGGGGCTCTCGCCGCTCTCGGTGCGACCGCCGGGCTTGTCTTCGGTGGCCTGCTGACGCGGTTCGCCGGATGGCAGTACATCTTCTGGCTGAACGTGCCGGTCGGCGTGGTCTCGCTGCTGCTGATCCGGGGGGTCGTGCCCGAGACACGCGTCGATAGCGCACGGCGGCGCTATGACCCGCTCGGCGCGGTGACGGTGACCGGCGCGCTCGTGTTGCTCGCGTACGCCATCGCCCAAGCACCGCGGGTCGGTTGGGGCCAGCCCAGGACGATCGCCGAGCTGGGAATCGGTGCGGCCCTGCTCGGCGCCTTTCTGGTGATCGAGCGCCGCGGGCAGGCGCCGCTTATGCCGCTGCGGATCTTCCGCCTCCAGACGCTCGCCGGCGCGAACGCCGTCGGCTTCCTGCTCGGAGCGAGCTTCTACTCGTTCATCTTCATCGGCACCCTGTACATGCAGCAGGCACTCGGGTACTCAGCCCTGCAGGGCGGCTTCGCATGGGCCGCATCCGGGATCGCCTCGATGCTGTTCGCCGGCCTCTCACAGGCACTCGTGACGAAGATCTCGGCGAAGCTGGTAATGGCGTTCGGGATGACCGTGCTCGGC
This sequence comes from uncultured Solirubrobacterales bacterium, assembly GCA_963723675.1. Taxonomy (GTDB): domain Bacteria; phylum Actinomycetota; class Thermoleophilia; order Solirubrobacterales; family Solirubrobacteraceae; genus Palsa-465. The sequence goes on from CAVRRW010000012.1 coordinate 542,277, forward strand.
GTCGGGATCTTCTGGACCGCCCAAGCGCCGGTGCACGGACACTTCCTGGGCAACCTGTTCGGGCCGTTTCTGGTGGCTGTCGGGATGGGAACCGCTTTCACGTTCATCCCGATACAGATCGCCGCACTCGCCGGCGTCTCAGAGCGCGAAGCCGGACTTGCCTCCGGGCTGATCTACACCTCCCAGGAGCTCGGCGGGGCGCTCGGGATCGCGATCGCCTCGAGCATCGCCGTCAGCCACTACACCGCGCTCCTGCGCGGCGGGGACACCGTCCGCGCAGCGCTGACCGGCGGATTCCACTCCGCCCTCTGGGTCTCCGGCGTCATCGCGCTGCTCGCGATCCCGGTCACGTTCCTACTCATCCGCAAGGACGAGATGGCAAAGGCGGTCGCCGCCACGGCCCTCAACGACCCACAGCCCGAACCAGCCACGTGACAACCACCACCCAAACCACAAACAGGAGTCAACGATGCGCCACACACTGGTCACCTACACCGTCAAGCCGGGACGTGAAGAAGAGAACGCCGGGCTCGTGCGGGCCGTCTTCGAGGAGCTCGCAGAGACGCGACCGGGCGGATTGCGGTACGCGGTCTTCTATCTCCCGGACTCGCGCCAGTTCATTCATCTCTACACCGATGAGGGCAGCACATCGGGCGTGCAAGCGCTCGCCTCGTTCAAAGCATTCGTAGCCGCGGCGGAGGATCGGCACGAACAGCCGGCCACCTCCACCCAGCCCGAACTGATCGGCGACTACCGCACGTTCGACAAGTCGTGACGTCCAGCGTCCGGCGGCGGACCTGCACGGCCCGCCGCCGGCCACGTGGCGAACGCTCGCGCTAGCCAAATACGACACAGGAGGACGGAAGTCATGCGCAAGCTCATCGAATCCACACTCGTCTCCCTCGACGGCGTCATCGGTTCCCCAGACCGATGGTCTCTCTTCGACGAGGAATCCAGGCAATTGGCCAAGGAGGAACTGGAAAAGTACGACGCGTTAGTCCTGGGTCGCGTGACATACGAGTTCTTCCGGGCGAACTGGGGATCCTCCAGCGGCGATCCCTACATCGACCGGATCAACGCAATGCCCAAGTACGTCGCCTCCCGATCGCTCACCGAGACGACCTGGAACGCCGCGCTGCTTGGGTCGGACATCGTCGCCGAGATCGAGCGGCTGAAGGCCCAGCCTGGGAAGGACCTCATCAAATACGGCACCAGCCGGGTCGATGACACACTCCTGCGGGCCCACCTCGTCGACGAACTCCGCCTGTGGGTCATGCCCGTCGTGGTCGGCAGCGGCCAGCGCCTGTTCGAAGATGTCGACACCTCGCCCCTGAGGCTCAGGCTCACCGACGTCCGCAAGCTCGCCAACAGCTCGGTCATCCTCACCTACGTCCCCAGCTGACCATCAGGTGCCGACGCGACAGGTCATGAATCGGCAGTCAGTCGGAGAGCGCAACATTCGATCAGGTCATTGCTGATGGGGTCCCTGCTGGTGCTCCACGGGCCCCGTGTCGTCTGCGTCGAAGCTGACAGGCGCGGACGTGGCCCGTTCCCAGGCGGACTGTTGGCGGCGCATCATCGCGGCAAGCGCGACGACGCCGACCACGCCGCCCGCAGCAAGCGCGGCCGCAAGCGAGTGCTCCGACGCGACGGCGGCGAGCAGCCCGACAGCGGAGCCGCGAGCACCGCCGTGATCACCGCCACCATGGCCGCGACGCTTCGGAATGCCTGCCAGCGCCCCTCCCCCCATTCGAGCGCGCGAAGGCGCTCGGGTCCCGGGACGCTCATCAAGTACGAAGTGAGCTCCGGCGCCTCATCGAAGTAGTAGCCGCGTAACAGGGCGATGCGACGCGCATACCCGACATCGTCCATTCCGGACTGCAGCGCCCGCTCGAACGTCACCAACCCGACAAACGTGAGCGTGGGAAGGAGAACGAGCCCGAAGGCATAGAAGGCGGTCCCGACCCGGCTCGCGGTCGCAATCAATCCCAGCGCCACCAGGCCGCCGGACACGGCGCTGAGAAACATGCTCGCGCGGCCAGTCGACTCGGCGATCGTGGCCGCCCGCGCGCCCTGGAGGGTGAAGTGCTCAGTCGTTGCGAATGTGACAGCGGCCGGCCGCGGATCCCCGTGCGGCCGATGGACGGCCGGACTCGGGTCGACGTCCGTCGTGTCTCCGCCTTCCTCGCTTCTAGTGTCTTCCGGCATGAGCCGCGTCCTTTCCTCTTCCGGCGCCGCTCGGGGCGCGATCGTAGCGTGCCCAAGCACGCCTCTCCCAGCCGCTACGGGTTCGCGGCAGCGCCCGTCCGGAACGATCCTGACAGTAGGGTGGACGCAGACTTCCCTACAGATGAAACCAGGGTGCACCGCGACCTCGAGGTCGCGTCCCTCCTCCTCGCCCATTTCCGCAACCGGCGGCGCCGCTCGCCGCCCGGCGTCGTGACCGATCAATCGACCGCCCTGCTCCCCCCCGCGAAGCAGGGGCCGGGTGCTTGCTCGATCCCCGCGAACGCCTATTACAACGTGGATCGTGACGGGTAAACGACGAGCGGCCCTGCTTCCAGTCGGCGGCGTGCATCTCGGACTCCGCGGGGGGTCGCGCCCTCCTATGCGCGGCGAGCGGGTCGCTCACCGGCCCGGCCGCGAGCCCGGCAGCACCGGTCGTGCTCGTGGCGAGCAGCGGAACGCGACCCCGACCTGGGCGGGCCCCGTATTCGTGTTATCGGGGTAGTTCGGACCGGCCCGTGAGTTTGCGACGTTACGGGGCACAGATGTCACGCGCCCGCCGGGTCTTCGGCTTTGGTGGGTGGTGGGAGTCGCAGTAGGCGCGCGAAGCCATCGGGCATCCACCAGTTCCATTGGCCCATGATCGCGACGAGCGTGGGGACGAGGAGTGTGCGGACGATCACGGCATCGATGAGGACTCCGAAGGCCAGCGCGGTGGCGATCATCTCGACGACGATGTCCGGGGCGGTGCTGAGCGAGGTGAACGAGATCGCGAGGATCAGGGCGGCGCAGGTCACGAGCCGCCCGGTGCGCGCGAGCGACCCGACAATCGCCTGGTTGGTCGATCCGGTGCGGTTGTACTCCTCCCGGGTGCGGGCGAGGATGAACACCTCGTAGTCCATCGAGATCCCGAACAGGAAGGCGAATGAGATGATCGGGATCCAGTTGCGAATCGAGGCGGTCGCGGGCACCCCGTAGACCAGGCTTGAGCCGTGGCCGTTCTGCCAGAACAGCACGAGGAACCCGAACGTCGCCCCGAGCGAGGCGAGGTTGACGAGGACCGCCTTGGCGGCGAGCGTGACGGAGCGGAACGAGCGCGCGAGGATCAGGAAGGTGACGATCGCGATGAGCGCGAGCATCAGCGGGAAGTTGCCGTAGACGGCGTGGTTGAAGTCGACGTTCTGTGCGGTGTTGCCGCCGACCTCGACGCGACCGGGCACGCTCGCCAGCGCGGCGCGCAGACGGGTCACGGTTGCGGTTCCCGCGGGGGTGTTGCCCTCGGCGGTCGGGATCACGCTCAGTAGCCTGTCGTTGCCGTGCCGGGACGACTCGGTGGCGGGAGCAAGGGCGGTGTAGACGCCTGGTGTGGCGTTTGCGATCGTGATCGCGCGCTGAGCGGCGGCTGGGCCGCCGTGCGTTAGCACCTGGATCGGGAACACGACTGCGCTTGGTACGCCTTGGTGTTCGAGGGCATGCAGGGTTCTGGCCGGCTGGCCGTTTCCGCCGAGCGAGTTCGTCCGCGGCTGGCCGGTGTTCATCGACAGAGCCGGAAGGGCGAGGCCTATCACGATCGCGAGTCCGATGGCGCCCGCGATCCAGCGGCGGCGCACGATCAGCTTGGCCCAGGACTCCCACCGGCGGCTGAATGTGGTCGAGCTCGAGCGCACGCGGCGCTTGTCGAGCGCCGGGCCCCACGCGGCGAGGATCACCGGCAGCAGCGTGACGGCCGCGGCGATCGCGACAAGCGGGATCAGCATTCCGCCGAGCCCGATGCTGCGCAAAAACGGCACCGGCAGGACCACGAGCGAGAGCAGGCCGACGGCGACGGTCGCTCCGCTCAAGACGACGGCCCGGCCCGCCGTCGGGCCGGAGGCCAGGATCGCGTCCTCGTTCGAGCGCCCGGCATCGCGTTCCTCGCGCCAGCGGGTGATCAGCAGCAGCGAGTAGTCGACCGCGATGCCGAGCCCCATCACGGCGACCAGGTACTCGACCAGGAAGTTGACGCTGATCGCCTGCTCCAGCCCGAGGACGAGCAGGAAGGTGGTCAGGATCGACGGGATCGCGATCAGCAGCGGCACGACCGCGATCGCCGACGCGTAGACGAACAGGAGCACGGCGAGCGCGCCGAGCGCGCCGATCACCGTGATGACGAGCACGCTAGGCCCACCGCCGCCACCGCCACCATTCGATTGGATCTGCTCGAAGCCCGTGATCGACACCGACACGCCGGCGGGTGCTGCGGCACGCAGCGCCGGTCCGATCCGGTCCACGACGCCCTGCCCCGCTCCGACGTCGGGGTTGGGCACGTCGATCAGTGCCCAGGTGGTCTGACCGTCGCGCGAGATCAGCTTCGGGTTGTGCGTGTTGGCGTAGTCCGCGACCGCGACGTGGCCCGCCGTGTTGGCCGCGGCGAACGTGCGCGCGGCGGCGGCCTGGCCGGCGGCCGTAGCCATGCTGTCGCCGGCTGGCAAGTGCAGGACGGCGATCGTTGGCTGTTCGTTGCCGTCGATGCCCAGGCTCTGGACGATGTGGGCGTTGGCGTCATAGCCGGCCGTGCCCGGGGTGTTGAAGTTGTGCGAGAGCCCCCCGGTCGCCGAGGACACGGTGAGCGCGCCGACGATGGTGAGAGCGATCCATGCGAGCGCTACGAGGCGCCGATGGCGGAGAGCAATATACGTAATGGAGGTCATGGCAGGCAACCTAGGCCCCGAACGAGCCGCTGTCGTCGGCCTCGCGGATGCATTTCGGAGCGGCCGCGAGCCGTATGCCGCTGCCGGTGGGGGTGCTCACGAGTACTCCTTGAGCAGTACTCGGGCGCCGTCCGCTCGGCCGACGACGCGCCGCAGCCTGCGCAGTAGCGTTCGCATGCATGTGGAACCGCGCGCTGCGATTCTCGGATCTGGGGCTCGCGGTCGCCGCGGCCGCCGCGCTGATCACCGAGGGCTCGCTGCGCGCAAAGGGTGGCCTGTCGCCCGGGGCGTTCTTCCTGGCGGTCGCGTCGGCGGCGCCGCTCGCGTTGCGAACGCGCGCGCCGCTCGCGGCTCTCGTGGGCGTCGAGGCCGGAGCGATCCTGTGTGCCGCCACATTTGACGCGGGCTGGTCCGCGACCGCGATGGTGATCGTGGAGCTCTACACGGTCGCGCGTCTGGGCAACCGGCAGCGGTCGCTGGTGGTCGGCGGCCTGACCGGGATCGGGGTGGTCGTCGCGATCGTGCTGATCGAGGGCTCTCTGGAGCTGACCGCCATCGGGCTTCGTCTGCTGCTCGTGTTCGCTGCGCTCGCGATGGGGGACACGATCCGCTCGCGCCAGGCGCTCGTTGCTGCTGCGCGCGAGCGGGCGGCGCGCGAAGCGCGTGAGCGCGACGAAGACGATCGCCGCCGGGCGGCCGAGGAGCGCATGCGGATCGCTCGTGAGCTGCACGACACGCTGGCTCACTCCCTCGTCGCGATCAACGTCAGGGCAAGCGTCGCGGTCGATCTCCGGGACTCCCAAGACCCGTCCGCGGCGCTCAAGGACATCAAGCAGGCGTCGGCCGCCGCTCTGCGCGATCTCCGGACGACCCTCAGTCTGCTACGCGATCCGGCCGATCAGGCGCCGACCGCGCCAGCGTCTGCCCTGCGGTCGCTCCCGCGACTCGTGGCACAGGCACGTTCGGCCGGGCTGAAAACCGACATCGATGTCAACATCGATGGTGCTGCCATCCCGTCGGCGATCGACGGAGCGGCCTTCCGGATCGTCCAGGAAGCACTCACCAACGTGGTACGCCACGCCAACGCGTCGAGCGCGTACGTGAGTGTCCGCGCGAACCCGGACGAGCTCGACATCGACGTCACCGACAACGGCCACGGTGACCGCACCGAGGCCGAGGCCGGCCTTGGTCTGCGCGGCATGTTCGAGCGTGCCACGGCCCTCGGCGGCCGCCTCGACGTCGGCCCCCGCCACCAAGGCGGCTGGCGCGTCCATGCCGTGCTTCCGCTCGGGGGCGGAAACGGTAGATGACCGTGACCAGTGTCGTGCTTGCCGAGGACCAGCCGATGGTCCGAGCCGGGTTCCGCGCACTGCTTGACTCGCGCGAGGACATCAAGGTGGTCGGCGAGGCGGCGACCGGCGCCCAGGCGGTCGCACAGGTACGCGCGCTGAATCCCGAGGTCGTCGTTATGGACATCCGCATGCCCGAGATGGACGGGCTGGAAGCAACACGGCTCATCACAACCGACCCGGCGCTCAGCCGGACACGCGTTTTGGTGCTGACGACGTTCGAGCTCGACGAGTACGTCTTCGGAGCGCTCGACGCAGGCGCCAGCGGCTTTCTGCTCAAGGGCGGCGAGCCCGCCGACCTCATCCACGCGATCCGAGTCGTGGCCGCCGGCGAGGCACTGCTGGCCCCGAGCGTCACCCGTCGGCTGATCGACACCTACGTCACGACGGCGCAACGTCCAGCCCAGACCGAACACGACGGGCTCGTCGAGCTCACGAGCCGCGAGCGCGAAGTCCTCGGCCTGGTCGCGACAGGCATGACCAATGCCGAAATCGCGCAGCAGCTCCACCTCAGTCCACTCACCGCCAAGACGCACGTCTCCAGGATCCTGATGAAACTCGGCGCGCGCGACCGAGTGCAGCTCGTGGTCATCGCCTACCGGAGCGGAATGGTCCACCGACAACCGAGCCAACGCCTCGAATAAGCAAGGACTCCACTCACTGAGAGTTCCGCTTTCAGCGGCGCACGCGGCTCGACGAGCATCGCTCCAGAACCTGCCTTGCGCGCGGCGAGCAGGAAGCTCGTCGCCCGGTTCGGCCGCGAGGCCGGCGGCGTCGGTAGCGCTCGTGGCGAGGAGCGAGACCAGCGTTTCTGGGGCGGCTCTGACCTGCTTTGGCGGCGCGACACGCATGCCGGCGCGTCGCCGGGCGACATCGGCCACGTGGCCATATTTGCCCGCGAGTTCGGTCAGGGGCCGCGATAGGCAGCGAGAAACGTACGAACGCCGGCGTCGGCGTGGCGGTTGAGTTCCCGCCGGCCGGGGATCGAGTCGCTCCCGAGCATCATCGCCTGGTTGACCGGCGCCGACATGATCAGCCAGTTGAAGTGAGCAGCCGCGAGCGCGGGGTCGTCGAGTCGGAGCGCACCGTCGGCGGCGAGCTGCTCGAACACGGACGCCAGGGCGGAGATGGTGCGTCCGGGACCGCGTTCGTAGAACGCGCGGCCGAGCTCGGGAAACCGACTCGCCTCGGCGATCACCAGTCGCCTCAGCTCCAACAGCCGCGGCTGCATTACGCGGGCGACGAGTCGGCGCGCGAGATCGCGCAGGTCTGCCTCGAGATCGCCGCTGTCGGCAAGCTCGACGACCTCGTCGTAGACCGGGTCGCTGATCTCATTGACCGTGCCGGTGACGAGCTCGATGAATAGGCTCTGCTTATCGGCGAAGTGCTTGTAGACGGTCTGCTTTGAGACCTGTGCCAGGGCCGCGATCTCGTCCATGCTCGTTCCCAGGTACCCCTTGCTCAGGAAGGTGGTCGTCGCGGCGTTGAGGATCGCGCGGCGCTTGCGCGCTGAGCGGCGCTGATCGTCGGGGTCGAGCGGTGGCTCGGCGGGGGCAGCCATGGCTCAGGAATATGGTACTAGACAGTCCAGTTCCCGTATAGTACTGTACGGTCTAGTTCTGCCACAGGCAAAACCGACCAACGAGAGGAGCGACTAGATGCGGAGGCTGGCGGTGGTCGAGTTCCTGACCCTCGACGGGGTCATGCAGGGCTTCGGCGGTCCCGACGAGGATCGCGAGAGCGGCTTCGAGCACGGCGGCTGGGGCGCCGCGTACGCGAGCGAGGAGATCGGGCAACGCGCAGGCCAGGGGATAGGCGCCACCACCGCGTACCTGTTCGGCCGCAAGACCTACGAGCACATGGCGGCGCGCTGGCCACACAAGCCCGACGAGAACCCGATCGCACGGCACCTGAACGCGACGCCGAAATACGTCGTCACCAGAACCCTGACGAGTCTCGACTGGGCCGGATCGCACATCCTCGACGGCGACCTCGTCGAATCCGTCACTGACCTCAAGTCCCAAGGCAACGGCTTCATCACGGTGCTTGGCAGCGGCGAGTTAGCGCAGACGCTGATCGAGCACCGGCTGATCGATGACTGCCGGCTGTTCGTGCACCCGCTGGTGCTCGGCACCGGCAAGCGGCTATTCCGCGAGACCTCGCGTCCGCTACCGATGCAGCTGGTCGACTGTGCTCCGACCAGCACCGGCATCCTGATGCTCAACTACGAGGTTGCCGGCTCCCCATAGCCCGGCACAGAGCTCCTTCACCGACGGCACGGGCACGCTTAAGACCCAGCAGCGCGCCAGGAACGCCGTCGCTGCCGGTCATACATTCGCCAGATTTCGTCATAGACGTCTTGAGCGGCGAGGAAGGGCGCAAGGTCTCGCTCGTCGTTCCAGCCGTATGCGTCGAGCATCTCGCGGACACGGCGCGTGTCCGCTCCGCGGATGCGGAGACCGCCGACCGCGCTCGCCACGTCCCAGTTGACCGGGCCGCGAAACGTGTCCTCGAAGTCGTTCCAGATGAGGCGGCGCGGGGTGCGAAGCAGGTTGCGCAGGGAGACGTCCCCGTGCAGCGCCTGGGTCGGGAGGCTCGATTCAAAAGACGACCGCTCGAAGCGCGTTCAGCCGCTCGCCAAGCGAAGAGATCGCGGCGCGCTGCTGGGCGTCGGCCGGTCGCAGCTGGCCGAGCAGGCGCTCGATGTCTTCGCGAAGCTCACGCAAACCGCCTAGAGCGCCATCGTGTGGCCGCAGCGCATCGTGCAGATACCTCAGCATCCGACCAAGCTCACGCGCGTCATCGACGGAAATCGCGATGTGAACATCAGGCCTCGGTTCGACCTCGGGAACCCACTCCGTGAACGTCATCCACAGACCGTCGTGGCAGTGCGGCCCCGGCGCGATCAACCGGCTTGGTGACACGGCCAGGCCCGAAGGCGCCAAGAACTCAAGCACGGAGACCTCGCGCTCAAGCCACCTCCGCGGATCCTCGTGAAGCGCGATCGTTCCAGTCATCACGCGGGCGACGATCTGCGCGGGACGCAGATGCACCAGCACATTGCTTCCCGAGTAGATGACGATTGCCTCGTCCAGCTTCAGCCCCTGGGCCGAGGCAACCGTAGCGGCCGCCGCCACGGCACGTTGTTCGGAAGCGCTCACCATCTCGAGAATCTGGCACAAGCAAAAACCGATGCGGTCGAGCACCGACACTCCCGGTTCCAGCCAGACGGAGACATCCCACGCCACCCGCCGAGAGGCGACCAGGCTGCTGTATTCCGCCGGATCCAGCGGGCAGCAGAGCCTCACTTTCGTTCGATGACGAGCAACTTTGCCGGCGTGGGCAGCGCCCTGCTCGGCGCGGACACCAGGTTGCGCTGACTTAGGCGACTGCAGCGGAGCTGAGCCGGTAACGGCCATTCGGTTCAGATGGCAGCGCAGGGTCAACCTATCCCACCAAGGGAGGATTTATGGAATCCGTGCTGCTGAACGCCGCCGGCCATCGCCGCTCGCACGCGACCATGCCCGGCTACCACCGGGGCCGTCCACCGCGCAACAAGGGCGCCCTTTGCGTCTGACTTCGCGATAGAGGTCGGGCCGTTTTTCAACCTAATCCTGAGAGGCTGTCCGGGCCATGGACCAGGAGGACGAGATGATGGAGAACGGCAAGCGACGCGCGCGGCGGCAGCTGTCGCGGGAGGAGAAGCGGGAGATCTTTCTGGAGGTCACCTCCAGGAGATCTCGCAAGCCGATGCGGCCCGGAAGTACGGGGTCGACGTGAGCGTGATCATCAGGTTGCGGGCGTTGGCGAAGGACGCGGCGCTGGCCGCGTTCGCCTCGGCCAAGCCGGGCCGGCCGCGTCGGCCGGGATGGTCGAGCTGGAGCTGTTGCGTGCCGAGAACGACCGGCTCTCAGAGGCGCTGAAGGAGCTCGCGGTCGAACTGACACTGCATCGGGGAAGGCAGCGCTCGGGCTTTTCGGCCCGGTCCCCGCGCGCGTGAGCGCCGGGGCCAAGCTCGAGCTTTTGGGGCTGATCGACCGTGCCGTCGGCGACGGGTGGGCGCACGCCCGCGCGTGCCGGGTCTTGGATCTCGCCGACGTCCGCGCGCACCGCTGGCGCCAGCGGCTGCGGGAGACCGGGACGCTGGCGGACCGCGATCCCGGCGGCGGAGCGGTCCACGGGATCTTGGCGTGGGAGGAGCAGGCGATCCTTGAGCTGATCGACACGTGGGGTTGGGTCGATCGGTCGCATCGCAAGCTCGCGCATCGCGGCAGTTACAGGGGGACGGTGTTCGTGTCGCCCTTGTCACTGTTGCGGGTCGCGCTCAAGCACCGGGTCACGTTGCCGGGCGAGCCGGTTCGTCCCAGGCCGGTTTTGCCTTCGGTGCAGCTTGGTCTGCCATCCCAGTACCCGCTCCTCCGCCAACTTCGCGTCAAGCGGCGCGAGCGTATTCACGCCCGACCTCCCGGACAGCGTTTCATGCTGCGGCCCTGCTGTCCGCCTTCGCCATGTGGACGGCTTTCCCGCCCTCGGACTACTACGCGGACTCCGACACGCCCAGCGCCCATCAGCCGACATCGAGCCTCGCCGGGCTGCCACCAGCAGCCCGGCGAGCGCGGGCGTCTCCCACGTTGACCATGATCCGTTTGACCGGGTCGGAAGCCGGCTCTACCCCTACAGCCCATCCGGCGGGCAATCGCAGCCTCCCGCCGGTCACCACACCAAAGTACATCCGCCGGGCGCGGAGCGAGCCGCCGTAGATAAGGGCGGCATCGTTGCTGTGGACGACCCGTGTCCGCCAGGTTTGGGGTCGGTTCTGAATTCAAGGGGCTTCTACCACCGAATCGCTTTCGCTCTTCCTTTCGGTCTCGCTAGCACGCACGCGGGCGTCTGGCAGTGCCGCCCGGCCGTCACATAGTCAGGGACGCTTCACCTCCGGCGCGCGATCCCGCGCCTCAGTGGTCCCCCAGCTTCACCCAGTCCGCTGCATCAGCCCAGGGCCGGCATTCCAGCCGACACGGATGAGATGTTGTCCTCCGTCATCTCCTTTCCCATGGCGCCCCGTGGCGCACCACCTACCTACAGGGCATCGAAACGGAGGAGATCATCAGCACCGTCCACGGAGGCCATCACCCACCATCTCTGCCACCGCGGGGCTTCAGCTGAGGCGGTAGACAAAGCCGGCGTGGACCGGCACAGCGATGGCGCCGGCCCACGCCACACGCCAGCCTGGCGATTGCGAGACGCTCGGATCGGAGCGTGGTCAGACCTGCTCGGGTGTCGGTCGAGTCGGCGAACCTACGCTGTAGCGCACGTGTGTCGCGCGCGGGGAATGGATGATCTCGAGCGGCTCGAAGCCGGGATCTTCCACCCCCTCGAACAACCGCTCGCCGGTACCGAGCAGGACTGGAACGATGTCGAGCATAAGCTCGTCGACCACGCCCGCGGCGAGCGCCTGGCGGACGGTGGAGGCGCCGCCCGCTATATCGACTCCAAGCCCGTCCGACGCTGCTGTCGCGCGCTCGAACGCGGCGTCGAACCCGTCGGTTACGAAGTAGAACGTCGTCCCGCCGTTCATCTCGATTGGCTCGTGCGGATAGTGGGTCAGAACGAACACCGGCGCGTGATATGGCGGCTCGTCTCCCCACCATCCCCGCCACTCGCCATCCCACGGACCCCGGATAGGACCGAACATGTTGCGGCCCATGACATACGCGCCGCGGCGCCTCATCAGCTCATTCTGGGCGCGGGCGTCAGCTTCGTGAAGCGGCTCATCCAAGTGCCAGTGATGGAGTTCGAGGCCACCGATACCCAACGGATTCTCGCGGCTCTGATCGGGGCCCGCGACGAATCCATCGAGCGATATAGACATGTGGCAGGTAGTTGATGTCATGGAATCTTTAGACCGCCGACCGCCGAGAAATCATCGGTCGCCAAACCCAACCGCGGCTCATACGGTGCCCGCGCAGATGACGCTCGGTCGGCCAATGATCCTGAGGAAGCTTAAACCACTACATCAGCGGAGAGCCTGTGACGTTCTTCCCCATCGTCGCCGGTTGCTGCCCCGTTGGCACACGTCTCTCCTGGATCCGCGGGGAGAGCGTGCCCGAAGCCGCCTGCCGGCAGGGGATCACCGTTTCTCGCGGAGGCGGTCTAGGTGTCGGCGCCCGACTTCGTTGGTCGCGCGGAGGAACGTCGTGATCGGCTCGAGCTCGTCGCTGGTGAATCGCTTGGAGAGCGTCACGTGCCAGTCCGCAGCCATCGGTCCGCAAATGCGCTCAGCAGATCTGTAGAAGCGTGGTGTGACTTCGACTCTGACGCGTCGGCGATCGTCGGGGTCCGGAACGCGGCGCGCATAGCCGGCCTTCTCGAGCCGGTCGATCACCCCGGTGACGACCTGAGCTCGCTTACCCAGGCGGCGTTGTGGGCATCGTCGATGAGGACACTCGCGTGCTCCAGGCGCTCGCCGAGCCATCTCCGCGGGCCCGCGGTGTCCGGAGTGGCTGCGAACGCGGGTGCGCGCATTCGACAAGGCAGACGCCTTCGCAAAAGACGGGTTTAGCGAGAAGCGAGTTCCGTTCAACGTAGCGTTTCCAATGGGACGCGCGAGGGGAAAATCGCATCGTGGTGCCGAACCGGACCTCCAGGCCGTAGGAGCGATTTGCCTGGGCGGCGGGTATCATTTTCGTCATCGCTCTTGTGGCGGAGTCCGCGGTCTCGATCGGAGTCGGACTGACCCAGGACGACTCGGCCGGGAAGATCGCGACCGGCCTCCACGAACACCGCGGCCGGCTGCTGGTAGTCGCATACCTCTCCGCCGGCCACGACATAGCGCGCAACTGACGAACCCCTGATATCAGGGAAAGCAGCAGAGCCCGCCGGGCCCGGCGTCAACGCGCAAGCAGCGGTGTCAGGCGCTTTGCTTGAGGGCAACCATCAGGCCGAGCCCCGCCGCCAAGCGCGACCGAGCGAAGCAAGATCAAGGTGTCCTATCCAGCTCGCGCCCGCGTGCAAATCGCGTGATCGAACTCGGCGCGGTCCAACCGCGGATCGTGTAGAGCGATCGCGAGGCTCAAGCATCCAAGCGGATACCCATGCGGCGTGCCAGCTTCAACCGAGCCGAGGGTGCGGGACTGACCGCCCTTGGCGCCCGCTGTTCCGCCTGTGCGCACACACCCAGCTCGGCCCGCGCGGCACGGTGCAAGGAGGCTGTTGGGCACGAATAGTTGGCCCTCGTCGATCACCAGCCTCCACGCGCCATCGACCCGGTGGAAGCTCGCGTCGAGGTACCCGTGGTATCTCCCGCACCCGTTCGTGCGATCGGCATCGGCGCGGGCGTAATCGGGATTGCTGGCGGAGATCGTGATCGTCAAGCATCGAAGCGGGTACGGATACCCGAACGCCGCCGCGATCGCCGCTCGCTCAATGCCTTGCGGCTGAGCGCGACGCGATCCGGCGGGTCGGCTTGTCTGGCTGCTCTGCAGCACAGTCGCGATGATCGCTCCCAGCGCCGCGAGCACGAGCGCCACGGCGAGAGCGGTGCGCGCCCCGTGTGGCACGCCGATGGCCGCCAGTCGTTCCCGAAGCGGGCGGCCGCGAGCCGGTGGCAGGACCGTGACCGTCGCCGACACGGGCGTCGCATCCAAAGGCGCGACCCAATGCTCGGGCGTCTTCTCCTTGGCCACAGCCGCAGTATCGCGCGACCGCGGCGCGCTCGACTGCGGAACTACTGACGAGCGGCCGCGGTCAACGTGGCTCACCAGGCAGCGGTCACGAACCCGAGCTCCACGGTAGCTCGCTCCAGCTTTCCGGGCGCTCGTGGCGCCAGCGGTCTCGGAACGGCGCGTTTGCCTCGGCACTCGAACTCGTGTCCTTCTCCACACTCGCGCCGTAGCGCATGGCGACGTCGGAGCGCTTGTAGATGCGCCAGAACGTCTCGTCGTTGAAGTCGCGGTTCCCGGCACAGAGGAGCACGCACGGACCGTCGCCCGCCCCGACGAAGGTGTGTGCCGCCCCGGGCGGGCAGTGCACGAAGTCCCAGGCGCGGAGGTGACGTTCTTGATCCTCGATGATCAGGATGCACTCGCCCACGAGGACGAGGAAGTCCTCCTCCACCGACTCCGCGTGGTACATGTCGGCCGGCCGCTCCGGCCGGAGTACGCGGAGGGCAAATCCCGCGCCGGGCTTGACGTACTCGGTGAGATCAGGCCGCCCGCGCAAGACGAAGTCGTCGGACTCGAAGATGCAGCAAGCCTGCGTCGCATCATTGTTCAGCCATGCGCCGTCTCGGGCATTGAGAACGAACCACCCCGCTGTGACGGGCGTGAGGCCCGACTCAACCCGCTCGAGTCGTGCTTCTTTAATCAATGGAACCTCCTAGAAACAGGCGCGCCATCGCGCGCTAGAGCACCCGCTTGTCGACGGCCGCTGGACTCCTCAGCGCGCGTCGCGACAGCGCGAGCCACGCGAAGGGCGCCCCACCGGCGAAGGGGGCAAGACCGTCAGCTCAGATGCTCAGTGCGCCGGCACGGCACAATCATATGAGCTCTGCGTCTCGGCGTAGGAGGTCTAACTCACCGACCTCTCCAGCCGTCGCCAGCAGATGAGGCAGCAGGCGAGGACGAGAAGCCTTCGTGGATGTCGTCGCGGCGACCGGTGCAAATGAGAAGTCCTCGGGCGCTGGGCCTGCGTCGCGGCCTTCCAACCCTGGCCGCGCCCGGGTGGGGCGCGGTCGAGCAGCTCGAGCAGCTGGGTGACGTCGTTGCGGTTGCCGCCGGTGAGCCTCCAGGCGAGCGGGCACGGCCAGAGCGCTGATCGAGACGGTCGTTGAGTCTGGGAGCCCATCTGGGCGACAGGGACAAGCGGCGCTCTGCGACGGCTCCAGTATGTGCACTACCCGCCAAGCCACTCGGGTGAGCGATCTACGCAGCCACAGCGACTCGCCTTTCATCGTGGCGCTCCCGGCTTGCATCGCCACCAACGTCTCACCCCACCCCTGATCGACTTCACTGACTGCGGCACCTATCCCAGGTGCTTCAGGTGGTTGCATACTGCGGGCGCCCGGCCGGCCGGTAGACCTGGATCGTTACGCCCTTCGGGAAGGCTCGCGAGTCGACCAGGTCAAGCGCGATGTCCGGACCGTTGTCGGGGAATAACCGTATGCCCTGGCCGACGACGACGGGGACGATGAGCAGGTTCATCTCGTCGACGAGGTCGTTATCGAGCAGCCACCGGGTCAGGACGCCGCTGCCGTGCACCTGCAGCTCGCCCCCCGGCTTGGCCTTAAGCTCGCCGATGGCCGCCGCGACGTCACCGGAGAGAACGGTCGTGTCCGCCCATTGCGGATCGGTGAGCGTGTTCGAGGCGACGTACTTGGGACGCGTGTTCAAGGCACCGACGATGGGGTCCGCCAGATCTTCCCTCACGCCCCAGTAGCCGGCGAAGAGCTCGTACGTCCGCCGGCCGAACAGGAACACGTCGGCGCGCTGGTAGACCTCGTGGACGGTCGTCAGTTTCATTGGTTCGTCCTTTCTCTCGTGGTGGTCTGCTCGTGATGGCCGCACCAGGCGCGGATCTCATCCGTCGATCGTGGCTCTCGTGCTGCAAGCTCAATCTGCCCTTCCCGAACCCGGGCCGCACGTCGGCGATGTCGTACTCCCCAACGGACACGCGTGAGGAGACTCAGGAGGCGATCAGCCAGTCGCGTGACGCGCCGATCGACAGGCCTTGGCTACTCCTCCTCAGTGACAGCGCTCCTCCGAATGGTCACCAGGCGCCGTGCGAGGTCGTCGTTGCGTCCCGCCTTGATCCGTGACCACTGGGCGATCGGGCGGCGGTCCGGGTAGGTCTCGTAGACCCTGTCACCAACTCCGAGATAGCTGACCAGGAAGCCGGCGTGCGGGTCTGCGACCAGCGCGTCCACGGAGTCCTGTGGCACCGACCACCCGCCCAGCCCATGAAGTCGCGATAGCGCGAGCTCTCCTCGTACGGTTCCTCACAGAACGTCGCGTAGCTCACGTCCCGCGCGTTCAGATAGGACAGCTCGTTGATCCGGGCACTGTTGAAGGTGCAGCCCTCGCACTGCTCCGCCGTGGGCCTGCCGGTGTGCCATATCAGGACGTCGGCGATCAACTCAGACCGACCGTCGAGGACCTCGGTCAACGGCACCGGCCCGTCGGCACCGATCAGCTTCGTTGTCGGATCGACCTCGACCATGGGCAACCGGCGTCGCTCCGCGGCCAGTGCGTCACCGGCGCGTACGTCGGCGGTCCCCACCAAGGCTCGAGCTGGCGCGGATCGGCCCACAGCTGCCAGACCCGCTCCAGCGAAGCCTCAAACTCGGCCTCGAGCGTCATCGTGCGCGACTGTGGGTCCTTGCGGATGGCGGTCACGGTCATCGGTCTGCTTCCTCGGGCGAGTCCCTGAGGAGCTGGTTCATGCGCTCGACGCGCTCGCGCCACAGCTCCTCGTAACGGTCGAGCAGGCGCCGCGCAACGCGAAGCCCCTCGAGGTTCGTGCGGACGACCTTCCGCCGCCCGATGCGGTGCTTGCTGACGAGGCCGGCCTGCTCGAGGACGGCGACGTGCTTCTGCACCGCCGCGAAGCTCATCGGGTAGTGCTCGGCCAGCTGGGCCACGCCCTCCTGACCGTTGATCGCGCGGCGCACAATGTCGCGCCGCGTGCGGTCACCCAGTGCATCGAAGATGCGGTCGTTGTCGAGCGCGACTTGCATCCATACAACCATATGGTTGTATCAGCCGCCTGTCAAGCGTCCTGCGAGGCGCGACGACGACCGCGACAGCGCCGCGAGAACGTCGACGCGGCGCGGCTCGCCCTGCCCGTCGACGAGGACGCGGCCGACCGCGGCTGACCTCCACGAGGGCGAGTCGTACCGTGGCGGCGCAGGCGCATAGCCGGGCGGTGAGGTCGCCCTCGGCATCGCGGCGCTCGCAGCCCAAGTGTGCGATTCCAGGGCATTTGTAGGTAGAGCCCGCCGGGGGACTTGAACCCCCAACCCCTTGATTACAAATCAAGTGCTCTACCGATTGAGCTAGGCGGGCGGAGCGGGCTCAGTGTCGCACGAGCGGGGTCGCCGCGACGGGCGGATGCGCCCTGCCCGCGCGGGGTGAGGCGGTCGCGCTCGGGACTGGCGCGGCGGCGCCCGGGGTGAGGCGGTCGCGCTCGGGACCCGGTTCAGCGCCGGCGCCGGGTGGGCCGCCACGCGCCCGTTCAGCGCCGGCGCCCCCGTTGCGCCTCGGCGCCCGTGCGGCGCCCGGTCACGCCGGTGGGCGCCCTCGTGAACAGCTCCTGCTTCCACCACTCGATCGTGTCGGACATGGTTTGGCGCAGCGGTATCTCCGGCTGCCACCCGGTTGCGGCCGTGAGCCGATCGTGGGCGCCGCGGAGGTCCATCACCTCGAGCGCGCGGACGCGATCGGGATCGACGACCTGTCGCACCTGCAGCGGGGCGACCAGTTCGGCGAGCAGCTGCACCTGGTCGGCGGCGGAGATCGAGCGGCCCGAGCCGACGTTATAGACCGTGGGCTCGCCGCGGGCCGCCAGCAAGCGATACGCGCGGACGACGTCGCGGACGTCGGTGAAATCGCGCCGCGTGTCGGGATTGCCGGTCAGGATCTCCAGCGAGTCGCTGCCGGCGAGCACCGCCTCGGCGGCCTGGCGGGCCAACGAGGAGAGGATGAAGATCGGTCGTTGGCCGGGTCCGGCGTGATTGAACGGGCGTGCGCAGACCAGGTCGAGGCCGTAGGCGTCGACATAGACACCCGCGAGCAGCTCTCCGGTGGCCTTGGAAACCGCGTAGGGGTTGGCGGGGTTCAGCCTCGCCTCCTCGCCGACCGGCAGGCGGTCGGGGGCTCCATAGACCTCGCAGGAGCTGACCCAGACGATCCGCGCGGCGGGAGCCTCGGAGCGCAGGGCCTCGAGCGTGTTGACCGCGATCGCGACGTTATCTGACAGCGTGCGCGACGGTTCCTCCCACGAGCGGCCGACCGAGCTCAGGGCCGCGAGGTGGTAGACGACGTCCGGTGCCACGTCGACGACGATCGACCGGACGGCGGCCGCGTCGAGCAGGTCGACGGCGTGGCCTTCGCCGGAGCCGTCGGGGATCTCGCCGCTGCGTGACACGCCCACAACCTCGTCGCCGGCGCGAGCGCATTCGCGCGCGAGAAAGCCTCCCGCGAACCCAGACGCGCCCGTGATCAGAACCCGCACGCGGGCCTACGAGGCCCGCTCGGCCGAAACCGCGTGCTCGAGAGAGCCGTGACCGTTGCTCGAGAAGTCCGCCTCAGCCGGCGGCGGCGTCGGCTCCGGGGCCGCATTCAAGCGTCGCTCGAGGTCGCCCAGCACGAGCCCGAACAGAAGGTGGCGCCAGGTCGCCTGGGCGAACGCCCGGCGGTTGCGGGCAAGCGGGGGGAGCTGCCCACGGGCCGGATGCACGCGGTCGGCGACGCCCCCCAGCGGCCACACCAGCAGGTGCTCGATCATCGCGAACGCCGGGCCGCGCAATGGCGCCTGCAGCGGCAGAATGGGAGCGAGGTTGGCGTAGACGGCGCCGAACACGGCCCCGTTTTGCATGTGGAGCGCCAGCCCCGCCGGATACCAGCCCTCGCCGCGGGTCACGGCGCGCCCCAGCAACTCGACGTCGTCGTAGCGGCTTGAGAACAAGAGCTTGTCCAGCGGCTGCTGCAGCGCCCAGACCGCAGCGGCGACCGCGCCGCAAACGGCGCCTCTGAGAGTGCGGGTGCGATCGATCCGGCTGCTCAACGCCCGCAACTGTAACGGGCGGGGCCGCGGCGGGTACGCCAATGTGCGATGGATCACGCAGCCCTGCACGAGCGCACGCGCCGGCGAGGCGTCAATCCCTTCGTGTACTTGTTGGTCCGCGGGATTCTCCAGCCGTTCTTCCACATCTACTTCCGGATGGGGCGGATCGGCCGCGAGCACATCCCCGCGAAAGGGCCGGTGATCATCGCATCCAACCACCGCAGCTTCCTCGATCCGTTCGTGATCGCGACGATGGTGCGCCGGCCGATGTACTACGTCGCCAAGAAGGAGCTGTTCTGCCATCCGGTGGTGACGTGGATGCTCAGCGCGCTGGGGGCGTTTCCGGTGGACCGCGGGGGGGGCGACGAGGAGATGATCGAGACGGCGGAGGCGATCCTCGCGCGCGGCGGCGTCGTGCTGATGTTCCCGGAGGGGACGCGGATCCGCCCCGGCCCGCTCGCGACGCCCAGGCGGGGCGTCGGCAGGCTCGCGCTCGAGACGGGCGCGCCGGTCGTCCCGATCGCGGTGATCGGCAGCGAAGACGTCCGCCGGGGCTGGCGGATCAGGCCTCGCAAGGTAAGGATCCGGGCCGGTCGGCCGCTGCGCTTCCCGCTCGTGCAGGATCCATCGCCCGCGCTCGCCGGCGCGGTCACGGATCGGATCTGGCGGTGCGTGATGCTCCAGTGGGAATGGCTCGGCGGGGTGCCACCGATCCGGCGGGCCGCGATCATCGGAGCAGGCGCCTGGGGAACCAGCCTGGCGGTGTCGCTGTCCCGGGCGGGCTTTGAGGTCGAGCTCGGCTGCCGCACCGACGAGCAGGCCGAGGCCGTCCAGCGGGAGCGCCGCAACGACCGCTACCTGCCGGGCGTCGAACTTCCCGACTCGGTCTGCGTGATGCGAGCCACCGAGCTCGATCTCGCACCGCACGATCTGGTCTGTCTGGCGGTGCCGGCGAGGTCGCTGCCGGCCGTGCTCGCGGCCCACGGTGGACGGATCCCGCGCCAATCCGGTCTGCTCGTTCTCTCCAGGGGCCTGGTGCCGCCGCTCGGCACGCTGTCATCGGCGTTTGTCTCCGAGCGCTGCCACGCACGCGCGGTGGCGGTGATCGGCGGGGCGGCACGCCCCGCCGACCTGCTCGAGCATGGCGCCTCGGTCGTGCTCGCCTCGGTAGACCGGGCGCTGCGCCGACAGCTTGGCCACGTTCTGCGCACGGCCGGCTGGGACGTCTCGGTGACCGCCGACGTGACCGGCGTCGAACTCGCGGGGTGCGCGAAGAGCGTCGCGGTGCTCGCGGCGGCGACGGCGTCGTCGATCGGCGGTCCCAGCCTCGCGGGGGCCGCCGCCGGCAAGGTGTTCGCGGAAGTGGACGCGCTGGCGCGGTCGCGAGGCGGGCTGTCGGAGACGTTCGCGGGTCTTGCGGGGACGGGAGACCCGGTTGCGACCGTCGTCGCGCAGGCCTCGCAGGACCGCCGCGCCGGCAAACTGCTCGCCCAGGGGGTCCCGGCGGCCGATGTGCGGCGCTCGATCGCGGAGGCGGCCGACGCGATCGATTCCATCGCCCTGCTGGCGTCGGTCGCGCGCGACGCCCATGTCGAGACGCTCGCTCTGGATGGCCTGGCGGATCTGGTCCAGGGCCGGATCGAGCCCGAGCGGTGGACGGCGATCGTCAGTGAACCGAGGCGCTCCAGGCGCCGATCTCCTGTCCGCGCCGCATAGCCGGATGTAGGCTCCCAATGCTGTGTCGGACGAACTCCCCGAGAGCAAGGCGGATCTTGACGCTCGCTTCACCGATCTTTACCGGGCGCATCTGCGGGACGTGTACTCCTACAGCTATTACCGGGTTGGCAACCACCATGACGCCGAGGACCTCACCGAGCAGACGTTCCTGCAGGCCTACCGGCATTTCGAGCGCGCGCTGCGCGAGTCCGATGGGCGGCCGCTGCGGCCATGGCTCATCCGCATCGCCCACAATCTCGCCGCAAACTACTATCGCGACCGCTCGCGCAAGCCCGAGTCGGCGATCGAGGACGCGGGCATGATCTCCACCCCGCACACCACGGAATCGCTGGTGGAAGGACGCGAGGAGCTGAAGTCGATCCTCGACGGAGTGCAGCGGCTCCCGGACGACCGCCGTGAGGCGCTGATCATGCGCTTCGCGCTGGGAATGGACAACCGCGAGATCGCGCGCGCACTCGGTCGGACCGACGGCGCGACGAAGGTCCTGCTGCACCGGGCCGTTCGTCAGCTCGAGGGGATCGTCTCCGAGGCCACATCCGATACCGTCAAGGAGGGGTGATGAGCACAGGTGCGACCGACTTCGAGGCGCTGCTGCGCGAGGCCCTGACGCCGGTCGACCCGCCGGCGGATCTCGCCGCGCGGCTCGAGCTGACGCTCGTCAACCTGACCGAGCTCGCCCACGACGAGCTCGAGTCCTGGGAGCTGTCGTCGATCCGCGACCCGCGCAACTGGGTTCGCCCGGCCGCCGCCGCGGTCGTCGGCGTCACCGCCGGCACGGCGCTCGTGGTGCTGCGGGTGCGAGGGCGACACCGCAGTCGCAAGCAGCAGTCCTCCGGCCCGCTCGACCTCGTCGGGCGCACTGCCCGGGATGTGGCGGAGGAAGCGCGGCGGATCCTGCCCAAGCGCTGAGCGCGCCGAGCCTCCGGCGCCGGCCGTCCCGATCTGGGCGTAAGCGGCCACGCTGATCTGGGCGTAAGCGGCCGCTGATAGCGTGGTGCCGATGGCCGTTTGCTACCGCCACCCGAACCGCGAGACCGGCGTGTCGTGCTCTTCGTGCGGCCGCCCGATCTGCCCGGACTGCATGACCCCGACCCCGGTCGGGATGCGCTGCCCGGAGTGCTCACGCGAGCGGACGAAGGTCAAGACGATTCGCTCCGGACCGACCGCCCCGGTGGTGACGCAGGCGCTGATCGCGCTCAACGTGGCCGTGTTCATCGCCGAGACCGCCACGGGAGCATCGCTGGGCGGCGGCGCGGCCGGTTCGGTCTACGACCACGGGGCCCTGGTCGGGCCGCTGATCGTCCACCAGCACGAGTACTGGCGGATCGTCACCTCCGGCTTCCTCCACGACGGGTTCCTGCATATCGCCTTCAACATGTTCTTCCTGTACATCATGGGCGGGCAGCTCGAGCCCGTGATCGGGCACGTCAACTTCGCCGCCGTCTACTTCGCGTCGTTGATCGCGGGCTCGTTCGGCGCCCTGCTGTTTCAGCCCACCATCCCCACCGTGGGGGCGTCGGGCGCGTGCTTTGGAGTGCTGGGGGCGCTGATCGTGATCGCGTACTACCGGCGGATCCCGATCTGGCAAAGCGGGCTCGGCGCGATCCTGCTGATCAACATCGTGTTCTCGCTGAGCGTCCGCAACATCTCGATCGGGGGACACCTCGGGGGCCTCGTCGGCGGCCTGATCACCGGCTGGCTGTTCGTGCAGCTGGCCGAGCGCCGGCGCCGGCCCGGGGTCGCGCTCGCCGGCTGTGTGCTCGTGGCCGCCGCCGGCTTCGCGGCCGCGATCGCGGTGGCCGGCAGCCACGGGATCGCGCCGAACGGCATCGGCTTCGCATAGTCCGTCCCGCCGTCTTGCGGCCCGGAGGGCTCAGGTGGGCGGAGCCGGCGGCTACGGCTCGACCGTGAGCGCCTCCGCGGCCGGCGCCGGCAGCAGCTCGGGGTGCAGGATGTGGCCGAGCAACTCCAGCCCGTCGATGATCCGCGGTCCGGGTCGCGAGAAGTACGCTGCCGCGTCGACGGCGACCACCTCGCCCGCTCCGATCGCGGCCAGCTGGTCGCGGTGCATCTCCGCCTCGCGATGGGCGATCTCCGCGTGGTAACCACAGGGCATCACGATCACCACGTCAGGCTGGGAGGCCTCCACCGTGTCCCAGCTCACCTCCTCGGAATGCTCGCCGGGGAATCCGAGCACGTCCTCGCCGCCGGCGTAATCGATCAGCTGCGGTGTCCAGTGGCCGGCCGCGAACGGTGGGTCCAGCCACTCGAGCGCCGCCACCCGTGGGCGTTTGGCCCTGCGGACCGCAAGCCTGATGCGATCGATCCGGTCGGACGCGTCGCGCACGAGCTCGACCGCGGCGTCCCTGCGGCCGGTCGCCTGCGCGAGCGTACGGGCATCGCCGAGGACCTCTCCGAGCGTGCGCGGGTCAAGCGAGATCACGCGCGGGCGAGGGTCCAGCTGCTGCGCGATGCTGCGGACGTCGTCATAGGAGACGGCGCAGACAGAGCACACCGCCTGCGTGACGATCAGGTCGGGGCGCAGCTCCTCGAGCGCGACGTCGTCCAACTGGTAGATCGACTCACCGGCGAGGGTGTGCTCCTTCACCGCCGCGTCGATCTGGGCCGAGGTGAGTCCTTCGGGCAGCACGTTGCGCGTGATCTTCGGCAGCTCGCGAGCCGCCGGCGGGTAGTCGCACTCGTGCGTGACGGCGACGAGGTCCGGACCGAGTCCGAGCGCAAACATCATCTCCGTGGCTGACGGGACGAGGCTGACGATCCGCATCAGGGTGTTTGTAGCAGCGAGGCGGCAGCCGGCCCGCCTGAAGAGGCTGCCGGATCCGCGTCATCGGCTGCTACCGTTCGTGCCGTCGCTGCATGAACGACGACGACCCATCCCGAAGTAGCGGCGCGAGGGGAACGGACCGCATCGCGCTAGTGGAGGGCCGCCCCTCCCTACCGGATCGCAAGCTCGCGGTTGCGGCGGGGCGTACCGCACGCAAGCAGTGACGGCGCTGCTCATCATCCTCACCGGGTTCCTGGTCCTGGTCAATGCATTCTTCGTGATCGCGGAGTACTCGCTGGTCCGCTCGCGCCGCACGAAACTGGAGGAGCTTGCCGACGAGGGCGCCCGCGGCGCGCGCCTTGCGCTTTCGCAGGTCGAGAACATCGGTGACTACATCTCCGCCTGCCAGGTGGGGATCACGATGGCCTCGATCGGCATCGGTGCGGTCGGCGAGCCGGTGATCGCCCACCTCCTGGAGCCGGTGTTCGGAGGCGCGATCGGGCACACCGCGTCGGTCGCGATCTCGGTGATCATCGCCTACTCGCTGATCACGTTCGCCCAGACCACGGCCGGCGAGATGGTCCCCAAGCTGTACGTGATCCAGCACGCCGAGGGGGCCCTGCGGCGAATCGCTCGCCCGCTGCAGATGTTCCGCATCCTCTTCCATCCGCTGATCATCCTGCTGACCGCCACCTCGAACTGGATGCTGCGGCTGGGCGGGGTGGATCCGGATGCCGAGCCCGAGGCGGGCACGCCGGAGGAGCTCAAGCGCCTGATCGCGCAGTCCACGACGGGCGGCCAGCTCGACGCCGGCGAGGCGAACATGCTCACCGGCGTCTTTCATCTGCACGAGCAGGAGGCCCGGCAGGTGATGACCCCGATCCCCGCCGTGGTCACCGTCGACGTTTCCGAGACGGTCGAGGACGCCCTCCGGCGGGCCGTGATGACCGGCCACTCGAGGCTGGTGGTGACCGAGGACGAAAACCAGGACCGGGTCAAGGGGATCGTCCACGTCAACCAGCTCGTCAAGGTGCTGATGTCGCGCGGCGAGGACGCGCACTTCGACACCGTCGTGCGTGAGGCCCCGATCGTGCCCGAGACCAAGCCGCTCGACGATCTGCTGGCCGACCTCCAGCGCGAGCGCACGGAGCTAGCGATCGTCATCGACGAGTACGGCCGGACCGCCGGCCTGGTCACGATCGAGGACATCATCGAAGAGGTCGTCGGTGAGATCTCCGACGAGACCGACCCCGCCGGCGGCGCGGTGCGCCGGCTCGCCAACGGCGACTGGTTCGTGCGCGGCCACGTGGCCGTCAGCGATCTGACGGACTACGGGCTCGAACTGCCGGTTGACACCGACGCCTACAACTCGGTCGGCGGGTTCGTGTTCGCCGAGCTCGGACGGCTGCCCAAGCGTGGCGACACGATCTCGGCCAACGGCTACTCGATTCGCGTCGAATCCGTCCGCGCGAACAGGATCGAGGCGGTCCGGATCAGGCAGCGCCGAGTGCCGGCGTAGGGCGCCGGCGGTTCACAAAATCTTTACCTTCCGCACAGCCTCGCATCATTCGTTACATTTCCGCGCAGGCCGGAGCGGCCCACAGGCCGTCCATACCGGTGGTTGAGAGGAGAGCTGAAGCCGGCCCGCGTGATGGGCCGGCTTCGCCACCTTGGAGGGATCCGGCGGGATCTCGCGGCCGCGGATTTGTCGGGTTTACACCCTCCACGGAGTGGCGCGCCTCGGGGCCCCGCTCGCACCCCTTAACGAGGAAGCCGGCCCGCTGGGGACGGGCCGGCTTCGTGCTTCTGGGGAGGAGGTGCTGCTATGAGGTACGTCGCGAGAGAAAGGATGCGGCTCGGACCTGAACGGGCGCTAAAAAGTTGTTCGGAACCGACTCATTGCGACGAGCAGCCTCAGTCGTAGGAGTAGAAGCCGCGCTTGGTCTTGCGGCCCAGCGCCCCCTCATCGACCAGGTCGGCCAGTTCCTGGGGAACTGTCGCGCCGATCGCCTCGCCGATCGCCATCGCCACGTCCAAACCGACGTAATCGAGCAGGGCGAGGGGGCCCATCGGCATCCCCGCCCCGAGCACCATGCACTGGTCGACGTCTTCGGCGGCCAGGCCGGCCTCCGACATCAGCTCGACGGCGGTGAACAGGTACGGGAACAGCAACCGGTTGACGACGAAGCCGGGGATGTCGGGGACTTCGACGGGGGTCTTTCCGAGCGCCTCGCACAGCGCCCGCGCGCGCTCGCGGGTGTGGTCGGTGGCCTCGTCGGGGAATGCGAGCTCGATCAGCTTCATTCGCGGCACCGGGTTGAACACGTGCAGGCCGACGAACCGGTCCGGATGTCCGGTGGCCTGTGCCAGGTCGACGATCGAGAGCGAGGAGGTGGTGGTCGCGAACACGGCGTCGGGGTGGGCGTGTCCCACGAGCTCTGAGAGCACCGCCGCCTTGCTGCAATGGTGCTCGACGACCGCCTCCACGAGGAAGGTCGCGTCGGCGAGGCCGTCGAGGCCCTTGACGATCTGCACCCTCGCCGGATCGAGATCTTCTTCGGCCAGCTTCGCGCACGTCTTGGAGACGGTCGACCAGGCCCGCTCTGCGGAGGCGTCCGAGCGCGCCCACAGCAGCACGTCGCCGCCGCTGCGCGCCGCCGTCACGGCCAGGCCGCACGCGATCGCGCCCGAACCGGCGATTCCGAGTCGTTCTTGCAAAGTCAGCTCCTCAGTGTGCGTTGGCGCAAGGTGACGCCCCAGTAGCTTGGCCGGCGTAGGTTTACGCCCCCGGTAGCCCGAGTACAGTACGTCACCGTTCAGTCGAGAGCGACAGTCTCCGATTGTGGCGCCTCGAGTCCGACCAATTCCGAGAAGGAGCCCGAATGTCGGCAGACCGTGGACGCGAGGTTGTGATCGTCGAGGCAGTGCGGACTCCGGTGGGCCGCGGGCACAAGGAGAAGGGCTACTACACGGACACCCACCCGAACGAGCTGCTCGGACGCTGCTACGCGGAGGTGATCGAGCGCGGGGGCATCCCGGCGGAGCAGGTCGAGGACGTCATCGCAGGCTGCGTCCAGCAGTACGGCGAGCAGATGTTCAACGTCGCCCGCAACGCCTGGCTTCAGGCCGGGCTGCCGGTGCAGACACCGGCCACCACCGTCGATCGGCAATGCGGGTCCGCGCAGCAGGCGGTCAACTTCGGCGCGGCCCTGATCGCGGCCGGCGTCCACGACGTCGTCATCGGCTCGGGAGTCGAGCACATGGCCCATGTCCCGATGGGCGTGGGCTTCAACTGGGTCGGCGAGGTGGGCAGCCCCTGGCCGCCGGAGCTGATGGAGCGCTACAACCTGATTCCCCAGGGCCTCTCGGCGGAGATGATCGCCGACCGCTGGGAGATCCCGCGCTCGGAGCTCGACGAGCTCGCGCTGCGTTCGCACCGGCTGGCCCATCGCGCCACCGAGGAGGGCAGGTTCGAGCGCGAGATCGTGCCGATGAAGGTCAACGGATCGACGTTCGTTAGCGACCAGGGGATCCGGCCCGACACGACGATCGAGGCGCTGTCGCAGCTGAAGCCGGCCTTCAAGCCGGACGGCAAGATCACCGCCGGCAACAGCTCGCAGATCTCGGACGGGGCCGCCGCGGTGCTGCTGATGGCGGGCACGAAGGCCGAGGCCCTGGGCCTCCGGCCGCGTGCCCGGATCCTCGATCAGACCACGGTGGGGGTCGATCCCGTGATCATGCTGACCGGTCCGATTCCGGCGACCCAGAAGCTGCTGGCGCGAAACAAGATGACGATCGACGACGTCGACCTGATCGAGATCAACGAGGCGTTCGCGCCGGTCGTCGCCGCCTGGCGGCGCGAGCTCGAGCCCGACATGGATCGCGTCAACGTCAACGGCGGCGCGATGGCGATCGGTCACCCGCTGGGGTCCACCGGCGCCCGGCTGATCACGACGCTGCTGCACGAGCTCGAGCGCTCCGACGGCGAGGTCGGCCTCGTGACGATGTGCTGCGGCGGCGGGCTGGGCACGGGCACGATGCTCCAGCGCGTGTAGCGCACGCCGGGGTGATTCCCCGCGGCGATTAAAGCCACCGTCCGTGGACGGCCCGTGTTTAATCGCGAGTGAGCGGAAAGCGTTCTGCAGCGCCGCGATGACGACTTCAGACCAATCAGGCGACAGGGCAGCGACCGCGGCCGACAAGCCCACCGAACTCGCGGCAAGCTCCTGGGTCGATGCGCTCAAGCGCGCCGTGAAGCAGTACAAGGAACACAACGTCGGCGATCTGGCCGCGGCGCTCACCTACTACGGAGTCCTGTCGATATTCCCGGCGATGATCGCGCTGTTCTCGATTCTGGGGCTGGCCGGGGCCGGGTCGACCAAGTCGCTCGTCGACAGCATCACCAAGATCGTTCCGGGCTCGGCGCAGCACATCTTTACCAACGCGGTCCACGACCTTCAGCGCAGCCGCGGCGGCGCCGGAATCGTCTTCTTCGTCGGCATCCTGCTGGCGTTGTGGTCGGCATCGGGCTACGTGAGCGGGTTCATCCGCGCAGCCAACGCGATCTATGGCGTAGACGAGAACCGCCCGTTCTGGAAGCTGATGCCGGTGCGGCTGGGAGTCACGGTCGTGCTGGTGGTGCTATTGGCGTTCAGCGCCGTCGCGGTGGTCGTGACCGGCAGCATCGCAAGGCAGGTGGGCGATGTGATCGGCGTGGGCAGCTCGGCCGTGAGCGCTTGGGACATTGCCAAATGGCCGGTCCTGCTGCTGATCGTCGCGTTCATGATCACGCTGCTCTACTGGGCCACGCCGAACGTCAAGCACCCCGGGTTCGGGTGGATGGCTCCCGGCGCCCTGTTCGCCTTGGCGGTCTGGATCCTGGCCTCGCTGCTGTTCGCACTCTACGTCGCGAACTTCTCCTCATACAACAAGACCTACGGCACGCTCGCCGGTGTGGTGGTGTTCTTGATCTGGCTGTGGATCACGAACATCGCGATGCTGATCGGGGTCGAGCTCAACGCGGAGCTGGAGCGGGGACGCGCGATCGAGGCCGGGCAGCCGGCCGACGACGACTCGTTCGTGGAGCCGCGGGAAGAGCCAAAGCCGGGCTAGCGGCACCTGCAAAGTACGACAGTCGCTCGCCGAGAACCGAACCGTGCCGCGTTATACATGCCAGGCATGCATTGTTCGACAGGCCCGGCGGCTGACGCCGCGACTGTCGGATTTTGCAGGTCCCGGCCGCGGAGGTGCGGGGCTCTGCAGGTCAACTGCCCGCTCATGGGACATTCGGCGCTCGACCACATTGGGCCCTCATCGGCCTGGTGGTCGGGCATCCAAACGGGCTTCCTGCCAACGAGGTCGTCTTGCGCGACGGCGCAACTCACATCAAGCGTTAGGGGACCCAGCGCTCGCCCGCCGGCGTGACCACCAGCTCGTGGGTCTGGGCGCGGGCACCCTGCTGCGCAAGGAAGGCGACCGCCGCGGCGACCTCGCCCATGTCGGCCAGCTGCTCGCGCGGCTGTCCGCCCGTGAACGCCGCGGTCTTGGGCGACTCGATCGTCGCGTCGACGACCAGCAGCGCCGCGTGGATGCCCTCGGCTCGAAGCTCCTGGGCGGCCGCCTGGACCAGGGCCCGGGTGGCGAACGCGCCCGCTGCCCACAGGCCCTTGCCCGGGATCGCCCGTCGCGCGGATCCGCCCGTGATCTGAACCAGAGCCCCGCCGCCCGCCGCGCGCAGCGCGGCGGCGCCGGCCGACAGGAACACGAAGGCCTGCTCGGCGACCGCGACCGTCCAGCCGCGGAACGCCTCGATGTCGGCGCCCCCGAGCTCGCCGCCGCCGAACGGCCCGTCCCCGGGGGGCCGGGCCGCGCTGACCGCGTTGACGACCGCGTCGAGCGAGCCCAGGTCCCGGCGCGCGGTCGCCAGCGCATCGGCCAGCGCGTTCGGATCGGACGCGTCGGCGGCCAGCGCGAGGGCGCCGCGCTCGGCCACACGCTGGAGCGTCTCCTGACTGCGCGCGACCGCCGCGGCCTGCCAGCCGAGCTCGAGGAAGTGATCGACGATCGCCCCGCCGAGGTTGCGGGCGCCCAGCACGACGACGGTCTTGGTCGATGCGGCCGCCCGGCGCTCCTGCGCCGGTGCCGCCGCCCGGCGCTCTTCCGCCCCGGCCACGTCAGTTCTCCTGCTCGGTCGGGCGGATCAGCACCTCGTTGATCGCGACGCGCCAGGGGCGGGTGACGATGTAGAGGATCGCGTCGGAGATGTCGGTCGCCTGCATGCGCTCGACGCCGCTGAAGCGCCGGCTCATCTGCTCCTGGATCTCGGGCCGATTGTGAGAGCCCAGCTCGGTCGCCACGGCCCCGGGCTCGACCACCGACACGCGCACGTGGCGGCCGGTCACCTCCTGGCGCAGCGACTCGCTGAACGCGCCGACGCCGTGCTTGGTGAGGGTGTAGACCCCGTTTCCGTTGCGGGGAACGCGTCCCGCGACCGAGCTGATGTTGACCATGTCAGCCACGCCGCGGGGGCTGTCCCGCGCCGCCCGGAGCAGGTGGGGAAGCGCGGCGTGGGCGCAGTACAGAAGCCCCGCCACGTTGACGTGGAGCATCTGTTCCCACTCCTCGAGCGGCGCGTCGACCGCCGGGCCGAGCAGCATCACGCCGGCGTTGTTGACGAGCGTGTCGAGCCGCCCGAGCTCTGACACGGTGCGCGCGACCGCGCGCTGGGCCTGCTCGCGGTCGCCGACGTCGGCCTCGATCACCAGCGCCGCGCTGCCCTTGTCGCGGATCCGCTGCGCCAGTGCCTCGAGTCGATCGACGCGGCGCGCGGCGATCGCGACCGCGGCCCCGTGCTCGGCCAGCGCGATCGCGGTGGCTTCGCCGATCCCACTGGAGGCGCCGGTGACGAGCGCGGTCGTTCCCTCGAGCGTCCCCGCCATCAGGCCGAATCCCACCGGAAGCCGACGCCGCTGGGCGCCGGCGGCAGCGGACTCGCCGGCAGCCCCGGCGGCGGGTCGTCCTCGTGAAAGCCCACCGGGGCGAGGTCGTTCGGCGTGTCGGGGTGAAACAACGAGGCGAGATACTGCGCCTGGCCGCGACCGGGACCGAGCTCGAACTGGCCGCCGCCATAGGCGCCGATGCCACGCGAGGCGCAGTAGTCGTAGGTCGCGCACAGCTTCGGAAGGCCGCCGATCCGCGACGGCTTGATGTTGACCATCTTCGGCGGGAAGGGGAGTGACTCGATGTCGGCGATCGAGTGAATCGGCGCGTCCCAGGTGATCCGATCGTGTTCGCCGGCGAGCACCTCCGCGGTGTCGGGGGCGAGGACGTCCGGATCCTCGAGCCACGCGTTCGGGAAGGCGTCCACGACGCGACGGTAGAGGATCGGATCCGGCGGCTGGTCGACCACGGTGCCCCGATAGAGGCTCTTGAAGTCAACGGAGTCGACGGCCTCGGTGGCGACCAGCGAGGCGATCAGGTGGGGCGTCCAGGAGCTGGTCGGGTCGAGCTTGAAGCGCAGCGTTGGGTAGCGGGCCAGGCGGCGCTGCAGCGGCTCCAGCGTCGGCGGCTCACCGAGGCGCAGCGACACGACGAAGGTGACCGGCTCGGCCTCGCGGTGCAGCGCCTCGTGCAGGGAGCGCCCCGCCTGCCCGAGCGCGAGGTCCAGCGCGGCGCTGTGAAACGTCCAGCGGCGGTACAGGCGCGAGACCTCCCACGCGGGCGCCACCGGGAACAGGTCCAGCGAATCGATCAGCTCGCAGAACTCGCCGAGCGCGTAGCGGCCGGCGAGGTCGAGCACGGCGCCGGCCTCCTGCAGCGCGACGTGGTCCTCGCCTTGGTAGACGACGTCCTCTCCGATCCCCTCGACACCTCCGCCGTGCAGGCGCACCACCGTCGTCAGGCGCTCGAAGCCGCTGGACACCTGCGCCCGCAGGCCCTCGAGCCGGTAGCCATCGACCTCGAGCGCAAGGTCGGCGAGGAGGTCGAACGTGGCCACGGCCTCAGAGCATATGAGTTCAGCCGCCGGCGCCGCTCCCGACCCCGGATCATCGGGGCGCCGGCCGTGGCCGGTCAGCCGCCGGCGTCGCCGGCGACCCGGGTCGCCTCGAGTCGCTGCACGAGCTCCTCGAGCCGGAGCTCCTCGAGCCCGTGGCTGACGGCGTCGAGCTCGGCCGCGCAGTACTCGACGAGGTCGCGTCCCTCGCGGACCAGCTCGAGCGTCTCGCGCAGGCCGGCATCGCCGGAGTCCAGCCGCCGGATGATCTCCTCGATCCGTGCGACCGCGGACTCGTAGGTGCGCTCGTCGGTCATGGGGGCATCCTCGCTCAGAGGTCCTCCTCGGACACGCGCGCCCCGATCGCTCCGTCTGCAAAGCGCAGCCGCAAGTCCTTGGCCCAGCGAGCCGCAGCCGCGGAGCCCACCGGCTCGCCGGCGCGATCCTGGACCAGCGCATAGCCGCGGGCAAGCGTCCGATCGGGATCGTGAGCGGCGAGCGCGAGCGCGAGGCGCTCCAGCTCTGCGCGGCGCCTGGCAGAGTCCGATCCCCGCGCCCGGGCGGCCGACCGTCCCAGCACCAACAGGTGCACGCCCGCGAGCGAGCGGCCCTCGTCGTACCCCCGCCTGGCGCTCGCCCGCAGCTCCCGCACGAGCTGGTGAAGCTGGCGGCGGTGGCGGGCGACGTGCTGCCTGGGCGCACGCGAGAGATGGCCCAGCGCGCGCGCTCGCTCCACGATCGCGCGGCGGGAGTGGCCGCTCAGCCGGCGCGCCAGTGAGGTGAGCTCGGCGCGGGCCGCCCGGCAGTCGATCGGCACCGCGGCCTCGGCCGCGTGCGTCGGCGTCGAGCAGCTGACCGCGGCGACGTCGTCGATCAGGGTCCGGTCGGTGTGGTGGCCGACCGACGAGATCACGGGCACGCGCAGCAGCGCCACCGTCCGGCACAGGCCCTCGTCGCAGAACGCGAACAGATCGGCGAGCGAACCGCCGCCGCGCGCGACGATCACGACCTCGACCTCCTCGACCGCGGCCAGCTCGCGCAGCGCCGCCGCGATGCTCGGTGCGGCGTGGCGGTCCTGAACGGGCGCAAACGCCCACACCAGCCGACCGGCCCAGCCCCTCCGACGCAAGCCCGCCAACACGTCGTCGCGCGCCTTGCCCCGCTCGCCGGTGACGACGCCGATCGTGCGCGGGAGCAGCGGGCGGCACAGCCGCTTCTGCGGTTCGAGCAGGCCATCGGCGGCGAGCGCCCGCCGCAGGCGCTCGAGCGCGAGCAGCAGATCGCCTTCGCCGGCCACGCGCAGCTCCGAGACAGCGAACGTGAACGAGGGCGAGGAGGAGGCGCTGCCGGGGTAGTAGTCACAGCCGCCGCCGACGATGATTCGCGTGCCGTCGCGCATGGGCACCCCGAGCGCCTCGTAATCGTTTCGCCACATCGAGCACGGGAGCGCGCCGCGCGCATCGCGCAGCTCGAAGTAGACGCGCGCGCGTGCAGGGCGCAGCCCCCACACCTCGCCTTCGAGCTGGACCCGCGCGAATTCGCGCAGCCGGCGCTGCAGCTGCGCCGCGTAGGTTCCGACCGGGTATGGGCCCGGTAGCTGGCTGTCAGGTATGCCGTCGCGGACGGCGGCCTCGGCGGGGGACATCGGATCGCCGAGGCTAGTGCACCGCCCGGCGGTCGGGGCACGTGTGTATCGCGCGGCCGGATGACCAGCACCGAACGACGCGATCCCGACGACCGGTGCTAGCGCGGGGTGGGGCCCGGCTCGCCCGGGGTCGCGACGGTGCCGTGGGCGGCGTCGGCCACCAGAACTTCGGGGTCGGCGGCCTCGAGCCACCGCCGGCGGAAGAACTGGTGAAAGAACGGCCACGACGCGAACATCAGGACGACCCCGAGGATCAGCCCGCCGATACCGACGAAGATCGGCGTCTGGATGCCGAGCACCGGCTTGGAGTAGTTGTTCCCGGCCGTGTTGTAGTAGCCGTATGCCTTGATCCCGACGTAGGCCATCATGATCCCGCCGACAACCGGGATCAGCCCGGCGAGGACGAAGTTGCGAGCGCTCTTGAACAGATCGCGACGGAAGTAGACCGCGCAGGCCAATCCGGTGAAGCCGTAGTAGAAGACCACCGCGAAGCCGAGCGCGGAGATCGTGTCGCCGAGCACGTTCTGCTTCGGGTTGAATGCGAGCAGCGCCACCGTCCAGGCGATCGAAAGGCCGCCCATCAGGAGCGTCGAGAAGCTCGGCGTCAGAAAGCGCGGGTGGACGCGCCCGAATGCCGACGGGATCGCCTTCCAGCGCGCCATCGACAGCGTCGTGCGGGCGGTGGGCAGGATCGTCGTCTGCGTAGACGCCGAGGCCGACGTTAGGACGCAGATGATCAGCAGCTTGTCGAGTGTCGAGCCAAACACGCCCTTGCCGAGCGCGTTGAGGACGTCGTTGGAGTTGTTGGCCAGGAAAGCGGTGCCGTGGTAGGCCTGCGCCGCAGCGGCCACGGCGACATAGATCAGCAGCAGGATCACGGTGGAGACGACCGCGGCCTTGCCCGGTCCGCGATGGCGATCGCGCGACTCCTCGTTGACGGCGACGCCCGAGTCCCAGCCCCAGTAGATGAAGATGCCGAGCAGGACCCCGTCGATCAGCGCGGTGAAGCTCAGGTCGAAGGGGTTGAACCAAGACCCGGACACGTGAATCGAGTGGGCCGGGCTGTTTGCGTAGACCTTGATCAGCGCGACGACCACGAACAGGGCGAGCGTGAAGATCTCGAGGCTCAGGAGAAACGTCTGGATTCGTGCGGACAGCTCGATTCCCCGGTAGCAGATCCAGGTCATCACCGCGATCCAGACCACGGCGCCGACGATCAGCCAGAAATTCGAGGGGGCGCCGCTCGAGCTGAAAAGGAGGAACGTGTAGTTGCTCGCGATCGCCGCCAGCGACGCCATCACGATGATGTCGGCCAGGAAGATCGCCCAACCGTTGATCCAGCCGAGCTGTGGCCCGAATGCGCGCGTCACCCACGCGAACGTCGTCCCGGCGTCCGGATCGGCGAGATTGAAGAAGCGATAGCCGACCGAGACGAACAGGATCGGGATGAACGAGACGATCAGCACCGCCGGCGCGTGAACCCCCACGCCGGTGACGGCGACGATGAAGCCGAGCGTCGCCGCGAGGCTGTACGCCGGCGCGGTCGAGGCGATCGCGATGACGAGATTCGACATGTAGCCGATCGCGTCGGACTTGAGCCCCTTGTTGCCAGGGGCGCTGGGATCGAACGCGTTGGCGGGCTGCGGGGTGACGGTCGTGCTCTCCAAAGCAGGCTAAACCTATGCGGAGCGCTCGATGGCCGCAAGCCGGGGGGCACCACAATGTAGCGCCGCGTTTGTACAAAACGTCCAAAGGACGCGGCGGTACGGTGCGGTCACATGGGTGAACCTCGGGTATCGGTCGCCGTGCTGGGCGCCGGCGGCACGATCGCGCCGCCGATCGTTTTAGATCTCGCCGAGTCCCGGGAGGTCGCGAGCATGGTGCTGCTCGATCTCGACGAGACGCGGGCGGCGCGCGTGGCAGAGCGCCACGGCGGCGGGAAGGCCTCCGCGGCGAGAGTCGACGCGCGGGCCGTGGATGCGCTGGCATCGGTGCTCGAGGGCGTCGACGTGCTCGTCAACACGGCGTCCTACCGGGTCAACCTCGAGGCGATGCAGGCTTGCCTGAGCGCGGGCTGCAGCTATCTCGACCTCGGCGGCCTCTACTGGATGACCCGCCGCCAGCTCGAGCTCGGACCCGAGTTCGAGCGCGCGGGGATGCTGGCGGTGCTCGGGATCGGGTCGAGCCCGGGCAAGACGAACCTGATGGCGGCCCGTGGCGTGCGCGAGCTGGGTGCCGCCCCTGGCGAGATCGGCTCGATCGAGGTGATGGCCGCCGGCAGGGACCCGGCGGCGCCCGACGACGGTCGCCTGCGCCCGCCGTACGCGATCCAGACCCTGATCGACGAGCTGACGCTCGCGCCGGTGGTGCTCCGCGACGGCCGCCCGGCCGAGATCGAGCCGCTGACGCCGGGAGGCGCCGTCAGCTACGGCGAGCCGATCGGGACGGCCGAGACGATCTTCACGCTGCACTCCGAGCTCGCCACGTTCGGCGAGAGCTTCGGCTGTCGGGAGTCCAGCTTTCGGCTGTCGCTGGCGCCGGCACTGTTGGTCCGCCTGAAGGAGCTTGTCGGCGCCCCGGCCGACGAGGTCGCGGCGGCCGCCCGCGACGCGGCCGCTCCGTCGAATGAGACCGTGTCGGTCCACCTGGTCGCGCTCCGCTCGGTCGACGGCCGCGGCGTGACCGTGCGCGCGATCACCAGGCCCCACTTCGATCTGGGCGGCTCGATCGTCTCGACGGCCGCCCCAGCAGCCGCGACGGTTCGGCTGCTGGCGCGCGGGTCGCTGACCGCCACCGGCGCTCACCCCCCGGAGCGCTGCATCGAGCCCGATGAGATGTTCGCCGAACTCGAGGCGCGTGGGTGCAGCTTCAGCCTCGAGTGAGGCCGGCGCCCAGCTGCAGCTTCACCCTCGAGCGAGCCCGACCCCGAGCTCGTGGCGGATCAGCGCCTCGTCTGACTCGACCATCATCCGAATCAGCTGCTCGAAGCTGACCTCGGGCTCCCACCCGAGGATCTGCTTCGCCTTGCTGGCGTCGCCGACCAGGTGCTCGACCTCGGCCGGACGCAGGAGCTCTGGGTCGATCTCGACATGGTCGTCGATCGCGACGCCGGCGTGGTCGAAGGCGATCTCTAGGCAGTCGCGAACCGAGTGTGCGGTCCCGGTCGCGATCACATAGTCCTCGGGCTGATCCTGCTGGAGCATCAGCCACATCGCGCGCACGTAGTCGCCGGCGAAGCCCCAGTCGCGCTCGGCGTCGAGGTTGCCCAGCCGCAGCTTGACGTCGAGCCCGTGCTTGATCGCGGCGGCGTGCCAGGTGATCTTGCGGGTGACGAACTCGAGCCCGCGGCGGGGGGACTCGTGGTTGAAGAGGATCCCGCTTGTCGAGTGCAGGCCGTAGGACTCGCGGTAGTTGACCGTGATGAAGTGGCCGTAGACCTTCGCCACCCCGTACGGCGACCGGGGATAGAAGGGGGTGCGCTCGCTCTGGGGAACCTCGAGCACCTTGCCGAACATCTCGCTCGAGGACGCCTGGTAGAAGCGAGCCTCGGGACACTCCTCCCGCATCGCCTCCAGCAGGCGGGTCACGCCGATGCCGGAGAACTCGGCCGTGAGCGTCGGCTGCACCCAGGAGACGGCCACATACGACATCGCGGCGAGGTTGTAGATCTCATCGGGGCGGGCCGCCCGCAGCGTATCGACCAGCGACCGCTGGTCCAGCAGGTCTCCCTGGTGCAGAGTCAGCCGGTCGCGGATGTGCTCGATGCGGTCGAACTTCTCGGTCGATGAGCGGCGCACCATGCCGTGCACCTGATAGCCACGGTCGAGCAGGAACTCGGCCAGGTAGGAGCCGTCCTGCCCGGTGATCCCCGTGATCAGGGCCCGGCGGACGCTCACGCTCGGGACCCGCGCCGGTTGCGCACGATCTTGCCTGACATCTAGAGGGTGGCGTCCTTCGTCGCGTCGACCTCGCCCGCGGCGCCGAGCATCGCGGCGGCCTCGGCGACGTAACCGAACACCTGGCCGGTGCCGAGCGCGTTCCAGGGATCGACCAACAGGCAGTTCTCGGAGGCTCCCTCGACGATCTCGCGCACCGCCTCGGAGCTCTCGAACGCGGAGTGGTTGGTCGCGACGATGACGACGTCCGCCCCGTGGACGGCGTCGGCCAGCGGCTGCGTGGGGGTCCGTGCGCAGGGATCGCAGACGGCGACGTCCGCGAGCTCGCGCTCGAGCAGTCGGATCAGCTTCGGCGACAGCGAATCGCGCTCGTCGTCGGTATCGCGCTTGAACGTCAGGCCGAGCACCGCGACCTTGCGCGAGGAGAGGGCCCCGACGCGCCGCTTGATCCCCTCGACCAGGAACAGCGGCACGGCCTCGTGGACTCGCGAGACGGCGAGCAGCATCCCCGGCGCGTTGGAGCGCTCCTCGGAGAACACGAAGTCCTTGCGCAGGCAGGTGCCGGCGGTCAGGCCGGGCATCCCGATCCCCCCGCGGGGGTAGTCGCGGTTGATCAGGTCGATCACCTCGAACACGTTTGCGTCGTAGCGCTCGCAGTCCATCATCAGCAGGTTCGGCAGCGCGAATGTCGCGTAGCGGAGGATGTTCGTCCAGATCTTCGCGAGCTCGGCCTGCACCGGCGTGGTCTTGACGATCGGGGCTCCGAACACCGAGAACGTGGCGGCCGCTCGCTCGGTGGAGGCCTCGCCGACGCCGCCGATGATGCATGGGAGCGTCGAGATCTCATCGAGGAAGCGCCCGGCGGCGATCCGCTCCGGCGCGTGCGCCACGAACACGTCCTCGCCGACCTTGAGCCCGCGGCGCTTCTCGACGTAGCCCGCCACGAACTCGGTCGTCCCCGGCGCGATCGTCGAGCGCAGGATCAGCGAGTGGCCCGGTCGCAGCAGCGGCAGCAGGTCGTCGACCGCCGCTCGAACCTGCCGCAGGTCGCTCTCGAAGTGAAAGAAGGAAGGCGTCCCGATCGTGATCACGATGTCGTCGGCGACGGCGGCGTCGGCTGCCCGCTCGGCCAGCTCCAGCTGGCCCGATGCGGACACGCGATCGAGCAATTCCCGAGTGCCCGCTTCGCTCCAGGGCATCCGCCCGGCCCGGATCGATTCCAGCACCGCGCGGTCGTGGTCGACGCCGAGGACGCGGATGCCACGGTCCGCAAACGACAGCGCGAGGGGAAGCCCCACGCGGCCCAGGCCGATCACGGAGATGCAACGCTCATCGCTCACTTGCGTGCTTAAACGTACTTGGAGCCGGGTCGGATTCCTGTTTGCGCGAAGGCCGGTTAGCGAGCGCGGTTCACACGGCTTCGCCGGCGGTGACGCTGGGAAGAGGCTCGAGGCCGGGCTCGGCCGGGTACCCGCGGACCTCGCCGGCAAACGCCAGCCGGTCCAGCCGCGCGATCTCGCGCTCTCCCTCGATGCGGGCGGGATGCCCCGGAGGGAGACCGCGAATCAACACCCGGATCCGCTCCCGCAGCTGCAACGCGAAATGCGGAGTCGACGCGCCCATGAGCTGGCGCACGTCATCGACCGTGACCTCACGACCGGGGCGCAGGCGATCTGGGTTCTCGGCTTGGCTCATTTCCGGGGACCGGCGACTCGGCTCATTTCTGGGGGACGGCCTCGAGAAGGTTATCCATCTGGGCCTGGACGCCGACCGAGATCGCCGACTGATCGCCGATCACCCAACCGTGGTTATAGACGGCCGCGGTCGGCCCCTGCTGCGTGAAACCGGGCGTCGCGTAGTCCAGGAAGAAGTTCAGGACGGAGGGCGGGAGC
Source organism: uncultured Solirubrobacterales bacterium (assembly GCA_963723675.1). Lineage (GTDB taxonomy): Bacteria > Actinomycetota > Thermoleophilia > Solirubrobacterales > Solirubrobacteraceae > Palsa-465. Next base: position 581,270 of record CAVRRW010000012.1, read on the forward strand.
GCCGACGGCTTGTCGATCAGCAGCTGCGGACCGTAGCTTCCGCTTGCCGACAACGGCGCGGACGCGGCGGCGTCCAGCGGCCGGCTCGCGTTGAGCAGCACGTATCCGTGCCCCGGGCTTCGCATCGCCCACCCGAAGCTGCCGGGCACGTGAGCGCAAGGCTGGCGCAAGGCGCACGGGGGGTCTCGGTAGGTGGAGAACGCGACCGAGTTGGAGGCCGGATCCGGTGCGCCGACACGCTTGACGTTCCCGTATCTGCGCAGCCGCGCGAGGATCTTGTCGGAGATCACGGTCGGCGGACCGAGCACGTAGATGTGCGGGCTCGAATGCGCCAGCAGCGCCTGGCGGGTGGGCTGTGGGATCCCGGAATCCGAGACGAACAGCACCGGGTCGCCGCTCTCGGCGGCCCAGCCCGCGGCGGGCATCGCGTACGCCGCGTTGGTGCCCGACGCGATCACCACGTCGCTGCTCGTTCTGCCCGACGAAGCGCTGACGAACCGGTCGATTGCGGCCGCCAGCGCGTAGGGATCGCCTCCCCCGATCGCCGCGGCGCGCTCGCCCCCGGGCTTGGGCACGTCGCCGACGCGGATCACCTGGGCACCGCTGGCCGCGCCCGAGCCGGTGGGCGCGAGCGCGTTCAGCGCATCGGCGGTCGCCGAGGGCAGCGAGGAGCTGCCCGAGAGCAGGATCGGGGCGCGGATCGGAGGCGCCATCAGGACGGCGGAGGCGATCGCGGCCGGCCAGTCATCGGTCGGAGCGAGCGTGACCGCGGCCGGGTGGGTGCCGGCGGCTGTCGACGGATAGACGGCGAGGGCCACGCCGGCGGCGTCGGCGATCGGGTCGGCGCCGGCGACGCGCGTGGTGTTCTTGGTGGCAAGGCTCGGAAACCCGAGCTGCTGGCCGCCCTGCGGAGTCTTGCCGTGGACGTTGGTGGCCGGCTCGCGAAGGATCGTCGTTCTCCCACCGCCGCAAGCGGCCAGCGCCAGGCAGGCGCCGGCGAGGGCGAGGCGCGACATCCGTTTCATTGCCGCGCTGACGTTAGCGCCACGGTCGCGCCGGCCGCCGCGATCGCGTCGGGCGCCGCGATCGCGCCGGGCGCCGCACGTTGTCGGGGAGGCGCCGGACGGCGGCCCGGCGCCGGGCGCCGTCCTGCGCCTGGGAGGAGAACGCGCGCGTCGGCAGAAGAGACGTCTCGCCGAACGTGTGTGTATATTGCCGCAACGCCGAATCCACGGCCCTCATGTTCCGTGGAGCGGGGGACCCAGTCATTGGGGCGAATCCTGCGGTGAATCCGCAGGAGGCGCAGGCTCTTTTAGCGCCAGCCCGTCAGCTAACCCCGCAGGCCCACGAAAGAGAGAACGGGACTTGCGGGTTTCACACCTAGTGCTACCAGCTGTCGCGGCGTGCGCGCTTGCGGCAGCCCCGACCGCCGTCGCGTCCGGCGGCGGCGCGTCCGCGCCGGCGAGCATGAATCCCTCCGGGGGAACCGGAATCGGCGCGCCGCCCTCGGCGCCCAGTACCTCGGCCCACCCGACCGTCGCCGGCTACACGGCCAAGATCATCCGCGGTGTCGCCTACGCGCCCGCCTACGCGCCGGTGCAGGTGCAGCGGGCGCTCTGGGCGGGGAACAAGATCCGGACCAAGCCGTACATCTGGGGTGGGGGGCACGGCGCCTTCATCGCCTCCGGCTACGACTGCTCCGGGTCGGTTTCATTCGTGCTGCACGCCGCCGGGCTGCTGAGCAGCCCATTTGACTCCAGCGAGTTCATGAGCTGGGGGATGAGCGGTCTGGGCCGCTGGATCACCGTCTTCACCAACCCCGGCCACGCGTTCGTCCAGATCGCGGGGATCCGGTTCGACACCTCCGCGGAGGGAGATCCGCAGCCGTCGACGGGCTCCGGCCCGCGGTGGCGAGTGACGATGCGCGCCACCGGCGGCTTCATGTCCCGCCATCCCGCCGGGTTCTGAGCGCCACGGCCATCCCGTTGGGTGGCCCGCCTCGCTACGCTTGGGGGGCTCGTCCAGACACCCGCCAAGGAGGATGCGATGCCGGGCCTTTCCGGACGCATGTCGACCGTCATCAAAGCGAAGATCTCAAAGCTCCTCGACCGCGCCGAGGATCCCGCTGAGACGCTCGAGTACAGCTATCAGAAGCAGATCGAGCTGCTCCAGAACGTCAAGAAGGGGATCGCCGACGTCGTCACGTCGAAGAAGCGCCTGCAACTGCAGGAGAAGACCCTGCGTGACCAGGTCGTCAAGCTCGACACCCAGGCGCGCCAGGCGCTCGCCGCAGGCCAGGAGGAGCTTGCGCGAACGGCGCTCGAGCGCAAGAACATCGCGCAGACCGAGCTGCAGTCGCTCGACGGCCAGGTGGCCCAGCTCGAGCAGCAGCAGGAGCAGATGGCGGAGTCCGAGAAGAAGCTGCGCTCGAAGATCGAGCAGTTCCGCTCCAAGAAGGAGGTCATCAAGGCCCAGTACTCGGCCGCCGAGGCGCAGGTGCGGATCTCCGAGGCGGCGACAGGCGTCGGCGAGGAGATGGCGGACGTCGGACTCGCGATGCAACGGGCGCTGGACAAGACCGAGAACATGAAGGCCCGCGCCGACGCCGTGCAGGAGCTCGAGGCGGCGGGCACGTTCGACGACATCACCGCCCTCGGTCCGGGCGAGGACGACATCGACAGGCAGCTCAAGGAGCTCTCGAGCACCAGCGAGGTCGACACCGAGCTGGCGAAGATGAAGGCGGAGCTCGGCAGCGGGTCCCCCAGTCCGGCGGGTGAGCTCGGCTCCGGTGGCTCGACGGCGACGCAGACCGGCGCCGGCGAGCGCCCCGCTCCCCGCGAAGGGCAGGGCGGGTGATCGTCAGGATCTCCAACGAGGGGCAGTACGAGCTCGACGAGAACGACGCCGAGGCCCTGAACGAGCTCGACAATCAGGCGGTGGCGGCGTGCCAGGCGGAGGACGAGCAGCACTTCCGCGACGCCTTCGACCGACTGCTCGAGTTCGTCCGCACCAACGGCCATCCGGTCGGAGACGATCTGCTTGCCCCTTCCGACGTGATCCTCCCTCCGCCCGACGTCTCGCTCGAAGAGGCCAGGGCGGAGTTCAGCGGCGAGGGATTGATCCCGGGCTAGCGAGCGGTCGCCGGCGCGGCCGGACCGGGGCCGCCCGGCGCGGGCTCAGATCGGGATTCCCCACAGCGGGAACCACCGCTCGAGCTCTTGCTCGACGGGCAGCTCGGAGCCGATCTGGGCCTTGAGCACGAGCTCGCGCTCGGTGTCTCGCTGCTGCGGGCCTGCCCCGGGGACGAACGGATAGAACGCGCCGCGCTTGTAGTTGTAGATCCAGTACAGCCGGCGCTTGTGCGAGTCCTCGAAGGCGAACACGGCGCACAACACGCGCTCGCCGTAGCCGCCGCCCTCGAGCGCGGTGCTGACGGCGTTGATCCCCACGACGAGGTCGTCGAAGGACTTGCCGCGCAGGATCAACCAGCGAAAGCCGTAGCTGTCGTCGGAGCTGTCCACGGTGGTGCCGCTGTCGGCGGCGGTGCCGCGCACGACCTCCTCCATCTCGCGCACGATCCCCTCGAAGTCGGCGGTCGACAGGGGCTGGAAGACGATCGCGGCGCTGCCACGGGAGGTGATGCCAAGCGACGTCTCGAGCGTCACGTACGCCGTGGTCATCGCAAACAGCCGGTCGGGTGCCGGTCCCGCCAGCTTGCGCTTGCCCAGCAGGACGTCCAGGAAGCCCATCGCCGCCAGCGGTCCGCGCGCCTAGCGAGCGCCCTGGAGCTGAGCCTCGAGCCGCTCGAGCGCCTCGATCCGAGCCTTGAGCGGCGGGTGGGTCGAGAACAGGCTCGCCACAGTCTGCTTGGCCTTGGGCGGGAAGATGTAGAACGCGGCGAGCTCGCCCGACGCGGCCCGGAGGTCCTGCTGGGGGATCCGCTGCATGCCGCCGTCGATCTTGAGCAGCGCCGAGATCAGGGCGCTCGGCCGGCCGGTGATGATCGCCGAGCCGCGGTCGGCGGCGAACTCGCGGTAGCGAGACAGCGCCTGCAGCAACAGCCACGAGACCACGTACACGACCGCGGACACGAGCAGCACGACGATGAAAGCCGGGCCGTTGTTGTTGTCGCGGTTGTTGAACGCGCCGCCGAACAAGAAACCCGTCTGCACGATGAACGCGGCGATCGAGGCGAAGAAGCTCGCGATCGTCATCACCAGCACATCGCGGTTCTGAACGTGCGTGAGCTCGTGGGCGAGCACGCCCTCGAGCTCTGAGTCGTTGAGCAGGTCGAGGATCCCGGTGGTCGCGCACACCGTCGCCTTCTTCGGCGACCGTCCGATCGCAAAGGCGTTGGGCATCGCGGTCTGCGCGATCGCGACCCGTGGCTTGGGCAGGTTGGCCTGGATGCACAGACGCTCGATCGCGCCGTGCAGACGCGGTGCGTCGCGGGGGCCGACCTCGCGTGCTCCCATCGAGAGCAACGCGATCTTGTCCGATGTGAAGTACTGGACCAGGAAGAGCCCGCCGGCGATGATCGCGATCGTGACCGCGCCGGCGCCCGAAGCGATCAGGACGCCGACAAGGACCGCGTAGACGAGACCGAGCAGGAACAGCGTGAACACCATCCGGGCCTGCAGCCCGGTGTCTTTACCGAATGATTTAGAGCGCGCCATACGACTATGTTGGCAGACGAGATAAGGAAAGCGTCAACGACTCGCAGGAGATTCGCAAGGAGGCACCTTGGGCGCGCGCACCGCGGGGGGCGCGCGGCCGGGAAGGAGGTGTGAGGGGGACGCCGGCGGAGCCCCAATGCGGGCGAGAAGGCGCCCCCTGAGCGACGGGCCGGATGTACAGGATTTCACCTCGCCGGGGATTTCGTTACATCGGGCTCCGTCGGCTCGTCGTGTGCGACGTTATCCCCGTCCGCCGGGGGTTTCGTTACATCGGGCTCCGTCGGCTCGTCGCGTGCGACGTTGTCCCCGTCCGCCGGGGGTTTCGTTACATCGGGCTCCGTCGGCTCGTCCCGTGCGACGTTATCCCCGCCCGCCGGGGGTTTCGTTACATCGGGCTCCGTCGGCTCGTCGCGTGCGACGTTATCCCCGCCCGTCGGGGGTTTCGTTACATCGGGCTCCGTCGGCTCGTCGTGTGCGACGTTATCCCCGCCCGTCGGGGGTTTCGTTACATCGGGCTCCGTCGGCTCGTCGTGTGCGACGTTGTCCCCGTCCGCCGGGGGTTTCGTTACATCGGGCTCCGTCGGCTCGTCGCGTGCGACGTTATCCCCGCCCGGAGGTCTTCGTCACACCGAGCGACCCGTGCGACTCGAGCGACCTGAGCGACCTGAGCGACCCGAGCGACTCAAGCGACTCAAGCGACTCAAGCGACACGGCCCTAACCCACCATCCGCTCGATGAACCGCACGCTGATCGCCTGCAACTCCTCGTCGTGCTGGACCGAGCGGTGGTGGCCGCCGGGGACGGTGATCAGGCGGCTCTGGGGCGAGATGAATCGGGTTGCCAGCTCGCGCGAATGGTCGACGGGCACCCGCTCGTCGCCCTCGGCGTGCAGCAACAGGATCGGAATCGGGAGCGAGCACATGGTCTCATGCAGATCGTGTTCGGCCAGGAACGCGTCGAGCGCCGGCACATCGGTCTCGAATCCCGGCGTGCCGGCGGCGGCCCCTCGCCGCAGGCCGGCGGTGCTCGCGGGGCAGATCGCCACCACCGCCGCGGCTGCGGCCGGCGCCGCCGCGAGGATCGCAAAGCAGCCGCCCATGCTGGAGCCGCGCAGCGCGACCGGCGCCGCCGGGTCGCCGATCCGTGCTCGCAGCAACGTGCCGATCGAGCGGATGTCCTCGATCACGCGCCCGTCCATGGGCCCATCGCTCGCGCCGTGACCGCGCTGGTCGAAGGCGACCGCGGCGAAGCCGGCCGCCAGCACCGCGCGGGCGAAGTCGTGGTGGCGCTCCTTGCAGGAGCCCGCGCCGTGCAGGATCACGACGCCGCCCCGGGCGGGCACGCCGGCAGCGGGAAGCCAAAGCGAGTAGGCGAGCCCGTGGTGTGTCGCAATCTCGGTCGGCAGCGCCGGCGTGACCGTCCGGGCGCGTGGCATGCGGGCGATCATATGCAGAGCCTCGCCTGCATGGCATGATCGCGCGGGATGAGCCTGACGGCGCATGGCCTCTCGCACGTGTACCCGCTCGGGACCCGCGTCAACGAGCGCGGCCGGCTCGAGATCGGCGGCTGCGACGCGGTTGAGCTTTCGCGGGAGTTCGGGACACCCCTCTACGTCGTCGCGGAGCAGGACCTGCGCGCCCGGGCCCGGACGTTCATGGACGCGATCGCCGCGCGTCACGACGACTTCGATGTGTTGTTCGCGTCCAAGGCGTTCCCCTGCACCGCCGTCTACCGGGTCCTCGCCGAGGAGGGGATGGCCTGCGACGTGGCCTCGGGGGGCGAGCTGTTCCTCGCGCTGCGAGCGGGGTTCGACCCCGCGCGGATCTACCTCCACGGCAACGCCAAGTCAGACGCGGAGCTCGCTCAGGCGCTGGAGGCCGGCGTCGGCCACATCGTGCTCGACTCACGCGACGAGCTCGAGGCGCTCGAGCGAATCGCCGCCGCTCGCGGCGTGCGCCAAGAGGTCCTGATCCGGGTGACCCCGGACGTGTCGGGCGAGACCCACCAGGCGATGTCGACCGGACAGGCGGACTCCAAGTTCGGCCTCTCCGTCGATCAGGCGCAGGCGGCGATCAGGCGCCTGCAAGCCGCCGAGCACCTCGCGCTGGTCGGGCTGCACTTCCACATCGGCTCGCAGCTGTACGAGCTCGAGCCGTTTCGCGCCGCCTTACGGACCATCGCGGCGCTCGGCGATTTCCCGGTCTACAACCTCGGCGGCGGGCTCGGCGTCGCCTACACCTCGGCGCAGCACCCGCCCCGGCTCGAGGAGTACGTGGAGGCGATCGTCGGCGCGGCGCACCAGTCGCTGGGACCGGGCAAGCGGCTCCTGTTCGAACCCGGCCGAGTGCTCGTGGCCAACTCGACGGTCACCCTCTACACCGTGCAGTCGGTCAAGCGCAACGTGTCGACCTGGGTGGCGGTGGACGGGGGGATGTCCGACAACCTCCGTCCGATGCTCTACGGGGCGGGATACGAGGCCGCGATCGCGCAGCGGCCGATGGCCGGTGCAGGCGAGCGCTGCAACCTCGCCGGCAAGCACTGCGAGTCCGGCGACGTGATCGCGCGCGACGTCGCGCTGCCCGATCCCCGCGCCGGCGACGTGATCGCGACGCCCGTGACCGGCGCCTACGGGTACTCGCTTGCCAACAACTACAACGGCGTTCCGAGAGCGGCCGTGATCTTCTGCAGCGAGGGGACGGCGCGGGTCGTCGTCCGGCGCGAGACCTATGAGGACCTGGCCGCCCGCGACCTCGAATAAAGCCGCCCGCCCGTGACTCGAACAACGCCCTCCGCCAGTGACCTCGAATAACACCCTCCGCCAGTGACCTCGAATAACACCCTCCGCCAGTGACCTCGAATAACGACACCTTCCGGATCGGCCTGCTCGGTCACGGAACCGTCGGGTCGGCCTTCGCGCAGCTGCTGCCCCAGCACGCCGACCGGGTCCGGCGTATCACTGGGCTGGCGCCCCAGCTGGCGGGCGTGATGACCCGCAGCCGGGGATCGTTTGACGAGATCCTCGGGGCATCCGATCTGATCGTCGAGCTGATCGGCGGGATCGACCCCGCGCGCGACTACCTGCTGCGTGCGATGCGCGAGGGACGCCACGTCGTGACCGCCAACAAGCAACTGCTCTCACAGCACGGCGAGGAGCTGTGGGAGACGGCGCGCGCGGCCGGCGTGCAGCTGCGATTCGAGGGCGCGGTGGCCGGCGTCGTGCCGGTCATTCGAGTGCTCCAGGAGTCACTGTCGGGCGCGACCATCGACCGGGTCCACGGGATCGTCAACGGCACCACGAACTTCATCCTGACCGAGATGGCGCGCACCGGGATGACCTTCGAGCAGGCGCTCGCCGAGGCCCAGCGGCTCGGCTATGCCGAAGCGGACCCATCCGAGGACGTCGACGGCCGTGACGCCGCCGCGAAGATGGCGATCCTCGCGCGGCTGGCATTCGACACGCCGGTGCATCTGGATCAGGTGAGGTATGAGGGAATCGAGCACGTCCAGCCCGACGACCTGGAGTACGCCCGCGACCTCGGGCTCGAGCTGAAGCTGGTGGGAACCGCGGAGCGGATCGGCGACGGGCTGTCGGTCCGTGTGCACCCGATCTTCCTGTATCCAGGTCACCCGCTGGCGTCGATACATGGACCGTTCAACGCGGTCACGGTCGAGTCCGAGGCGATCACCGAGATCACGATGTCCGGACCGGGAGCGGGCGGCCCGCAGACGGCAAGCGCCGTGCTCGGCGACGTGATCAGCGCGATGATCCCGCCGGCGTCGACGCCGCCGGCGGCGACGGTGCTCGAGATCGTGCCCGACGTGGTGTCGGCGTTCTACCTGCACCTCGAGGTTGCCGACGAGCCCGGCGTCCTCGCCCAGGTCGCGCAGGTCCTCGCGCTGCAGGGCGTGTCGGTGAAGTCGGTCGTGCAGAAGGGGCTTGGCGAGCAGGCACGGCTGGTGATGGTGGCCCACCCGGTGCTCGAGTCGCGCTTCGCGGCGGCGATGGAGCTGATCGCAAGGCTGGACGTGATGCGCGCACCGCCGCGCGCGATCAGGGTACTCGAGGAGCAGTTCGGATAGGGTCGGCGCCGTGCGCGCGATGCAGATCACCGAGCTGAGCGGACCGGCCGGCGCTCTGGAACCGGCGCAGCTCCCCGAGCCGGAGCCGTCGCACATGCTGACGCCGGGCAGGGGCGTGGTCGTCGACGTCCGCGCCGCCGGCGTGTCGTTCCCTGAGGTCCTGCAGACGCGCGGCGAATACCAGCTCAAACCGCCGCTTCCGTTCGTGCCGGGCAGCGAGGTCGCCGGCGTCGTCCGCAGCGCGCCGGAGGGAGCCGCCGTAGCCCCCGGGGACCGGGTCGCGGCGTTCTGCGGGACGGGCGGCTTCGCCGAAGTCGCGGTCGCGCCCGAGTTCCTCTGCTTCGCGCTTTCCGACGAGCTCGACTTCGCGCAGGGCGCCGGGCTGGTGCTCAACTACCACACCGCCTACTTCGCGCTGAAGCTGCGGGGGCGGCTGCGCGAGGGCGAGACCGTGCTCGTGCACGGCGGCGCCGGCGGCGTCGGCAGCGCCGCGATCCAGGTGGCCAAGGGCCTGGGCGCCCGGACCATCGCGGTCGTCTCGACCGACCACAAGGAACGGGTGGCGCGCACGGCGGGGGCCGACGAGGTGGTCCGCTCCGAGGGTTCCTGGAAGGACCAGGCGAAGGAGATCTCGGGCGGCGGCGTCGACGTCGTGCTCGATCCCGTCGGCGGCGACCGCTTCACCGACAGCCTGCGGTCGCTGCGAGAGGGCGGCCGGGTGGTCGTGGTCGGGTTCACCGGCGGCTCGATTCCCGAGGTGAAGGTCAACCGCTTGCTGCTCAACAACACCGAGGTCGTCGGGGCCGGCTGGGGCGCGGGCGTGATGGGAAAGCCGGCGCTCGTGACCGAGGTGGGCGCTGCGGTCGCCGATCTGATCGACAAGGGTTTCGTGCGCCCCGTCGTCGGTGCACGCTTCCCGCTCGAGCGCGCCGGTGAGGCGCTGGTGCTGATCGACGAGCGGGGGGCCACCGGCAAGGTCGTGCTCGAGCTGGGCTAGTCCCGGATCGCGGATGGCGGGAATCATCGAGCGCTACCGCGGCCGTCTCCCATTCGCCGCGGAGGACCCGGTTGTGTCGCTCGACGAAGGCGCCACGCCGCTGGTGCTTGCGCCGCGCGTGTCCGAACGCGCCCGGACGGAGGTGTGGCTCAAGCTCGAGGGCGCCAACCCGACCGGCTCGTTCAAGGACCGGGGGATGACCTGTGCGGTGTCGGCCGCGGTGCGCGAGGGCGCCCGGGCCGTGGTCTGCGCGTCGACCGGAAACACCGCCGCTTCGGCGGCCGCGTACGCAGCCCGGGCGGGGCTGCGGGGCGCCGTGATCGTCCCGGAGGGCAAGATCGCGACCGGCAAGCTCGCCCAGGCGCTGATGCACGGCGCCCGTGTGATCGCGCTGCGGGGGAACTTCGACGAGGCGTTGCGGCTGGTGCGCCGACTCGCCGAGCGCCACCCGGTCGCGCTCGTCAACTCCGTCAACGAGTTTCGGATCGAGGGTCAGAAGACCGCGGCGTTCGAGATCGTCGAAGCGCTCGGCGGCGAGCTCGACGCGCTCTGCATCCCCGTCGGCAACGCGGGCAACATCACGTCGCTTTGGCGTGGTTTCAAGGAGGAGGACAGCCGCCCGCGAATGTTCGGCTTCCAGGCGGCCGGCGCCGCGCCGCTCGTGCACGGCGCCCCGGTCGAGCACCCCGAGACGGTCGCGAGCGCGATCCGGATCGGCAATCCCGCCAGGTGGGAGCAGGCGATGGACGCGATGACCTCGTCCGGCGGCGCGGTCGCGGCGGTGACCGACGGCCAGATCCTCGAGGCGTACCGGTTCCTCGCGGCCGGCGAGGGTGTCTTCTGCGAGCCGGCATCGGCAGCGAGTGTCGCGGGCCTGTTCGCGCACGGGGCCGGCGATGCCCAGCGGGTGGTCTGCGTGCTCACCGGTCACGGTCTCAAGGACCCGCAGACGGCGCTGGAGCACGCCGGCGCCGTTGTCCCGTGCGAGTCGGATCTCGGCGCGATCGAGCGGGCGGTCCTGGGATGACGCTCGGGGCGATCGAGCGGGCGGTCCTGGGATGACGCTCGGGGCGATCGAGCGGGCGGTTCCGGGATGACGCTCGGCCGCCGGCGCGTGGTCCGCGTACCGGCGTCCTCGGCCAACCTCGGCCCGGGGTTCGACGTTCTCGCGGCGGCGCTGCACCTGCATCTGGAGGTCGAGGTGCGAGAGACGGGAAGCTTCTCGGTGCTGACCTCACTCGACGTGCCGCGCGATCGCACCAACCTGGTCGCGCGCGCGTTCGAGCGGCTGCATCCCGCCGACGCCTTTCAGTTCCGGATCGAGTCCCAGATCCCCCTCTCGGGTGGGCTGGGCTCGAGCGCCGCGGCGATCGTCGCGGGGCTGATGGCGGCCGACCACCTGTTCGAGCTCGATGCCGACGTGTTCGCGTTGGCGGCCGAGATCGAAGGCCATCCCGACAACGTGGCGGCCGCGATCGAGGGCGGCCTGGTGATCTGCGAGGGGACGCGAGTGCACCGATTCGAGCCGCCCATGGGGCTGGAGGCGGTGCTGGTCGTGCCCGACCGGACCGTCAGCACCGCAGAGGCACGGGCGGCGCTGCCGGGGAGCGTGCCGATGTCCGACGCGGTGTTCAACGTCGCGCATGCGGCGACACTGGTGCTCGGGCTGGCCAACTCGAACTGGGACCTGATCGCCGCGGGGCTCGACGATCGGCTGCACCAGCCGGCGCGCGCGCGCCTGTACCCGCGCTCGGCCGAGCTTGCGCGCCGGGCCCGCTCGCTCGGAGCATTGGGCGCGACGATCTCGGGCGCCGGGCCGACTGTCCTCGTATGGTCTCACTACGAGCAGACGGGCGGCGTGGTCGAGGCCCTGAAGCGCGAGACCAAGGGGTGGGCGAAGGTGCTGCGCGCGCCGTTTGAGATCCAGGGCGCCGACGTGCGCGCGCTATAGGCGTTCGGGCGCTCGCGCAGGATGGCGCATCGGGCGCCGTGCGCGTTCAGGCGCCCGCGCAGGATGGCGCATCGGACGCCGTGCGCCTTCAGGCGCTCGCGCGGGAGGCGTCGGCGAGCGACGCGAGGCGACGTCGCGGGGCGTCCAGTCCGAGCCGGCGCAGCAGCTCCTCTGAGAACTCGAGGTAATCGACCGCGAGGTCGGGCCGGTAGTCGAGGATCGACACGGCCCGTTCGGCCGACTCGGCATATGCGATCGACGAACGGATCGTCGTCTCGAACAGCTTCTCGCCGAAGTGCTGGCGCAACGAGTCAAACGCCTCACGGGAATGGCGAGTGCGCATGTCAGCGATGTTCAGGACGACACCGAGCCACTCGAGGTCGGGATTGAGGCCGTCGCGCGCGAGCTCGATCACCTCGAGTGCCTGCTCGACGCCCTGCAGGGCGAAGTACTGGGCCTCGGCCGAGAGGAGGGCGTGGTCGGAGGCCACGAGCGCGTTGACCGTGAGCAGGCCGAGCGCCGGCGGGCAATCGATCAGGATCAGGTCGTAGTCGCCGTCGAGGTCGCGCAGGGCCCTGCGCAGCGTCAGCTCGCGGCCCATCTTGCCGCCGAGCATCAACTCGGCCTCGGCGAGGCTGATGTTGGCCGGGATGATCCCGTCGTGGATCGCTTCACGCGCCCGCACCCGCCCGGCGAGCACGTCGCCCACCGTGGGGGAGGCGTCGGGGTCGACGTCGAGATAGTCCGAGAGGTTGGCCTGGGGGTCGAGGTCGACCGCGAGCACGCGCAATTGCAGTCGGCGAAGCACGTCGGTCAGCGTGCGAACGGCGGTGGTCTTGCCCGTGCCGCCCTTCTGGGAGAGGACTGAGATCGTCTCGGCCATCGGCGCGTGACTATAGGCCCCTCACCCGGGCCGCGGCGCCCTACCCGCGCCAGGGTGGGGGCGCCCTACCGGGGCCGTCGTGAGCCCGCCAGTCTATGGCGTCGATCAGATCGCCGCGGTGCCGGATTCGCGGTCGCCGCTGTGGCTGTACCGCATCCCCGAGATCGCCGGGACATCGATGAAATGGAGGTGGTGGCGGCCGATCACGACCTCGTCGCCGTCCGTCAGCGTGCTCCACTCGACGCGCTCGCCGTTGACGAACACGCCGTTGAGGCTGCGGTCGTCGAGCACCCGCAGCCCGTCGGGCTGGCGCACGATCAGCGCATGACGGCGCGACACGGTCGGATCGTCGAACCGGATGTCGGCGGCCAGGCTGCGCCCGATCCGCGTCCATTCGCGCTGAAGCGCGAACGCCACGACGTTGCCGTCGCTGCGGTAGCAGAGGTACTGGCCGGGCTCGGCGAGGCCGTCGCGCAGCTCCTCCAGCCAGCCCTGATCGTCGATGTCGGGGGCCATCTCGACGACGCTGGTCTGAGCCGTCGTGAACAAGGAGGCGCGGACGAACTCGGTGCCGCCGCAATTGGGGCACGTGGGCAGCTCATCGACCGCGTCCAACGACACCGGGTAGTCACAATCCGTACATCGAAACGTTCCGGTCCCCGCAACGTTGCCCGACATCCACGCTTTCATGGGGCACATCTCCTTGTTACGGGCTGCAGACTCTGCCGGGTTGGCCAACCCAGCCGTCCAATGATATCCCCTGCGTCAAAGCGTCGGTAAAGATGTTGTCACCGAAAAGCACTGTTTGATAGAGCGATGTTGTCATCGAATAGCACCGTTTGACGGAGCGCAGCGGCGCCGGGCGGCCCCGGGCGCGACGGCAGGAACCCCTCGGACAGCGACGAACATCCCATCCATGAGCGGCCAGGATCGCGAAACGCCCGATCTCGAGCTCGCCCTACTCAAACGGGGGGTCGATGAGCGCCTCGCGGAATCGGATCGCTGCGGGCGTTGTCACCGCACGCCGCTGGTCGGGGAGAGCGTCTATTTCTACGAGCACGGGCCGATGCTGTGCGAGCTGTGCCGCGCGCTGGAACGCGACTCCCCGGTGCGCTCGGGGCTCGTGCACGGGCCCGAGTTCGGCCACACGATGCGGATCACCGATCGGCGCGCCGCGTAGGCCCACATAGAATCCGCGCCCGTGGATCCGATCACCGTCACCACGACGATCGCCAGACCGCGCGAGGAAGTGTTCGAGTACCTGGCCGACATCGCCAATCACGCCGAGTTCGCGGACCACTACCTGACCGACTGGCACCTGACGCGCGTGGATTCCTACGGCGCCGGCGCCGGGGCGCGCTTTCGGGTGAAGGCGCCGCTGAGCCGCTTCTCCTGGGCGGATGTCACGTTGGCGGAGGTCGAGCCGCCCTTCCGCATCCTGGAGCGCGGCCGCGGTGGCAAGTACAACCGCGTCCGGATGCTGGGCACCTACACGCTGTCGCCTGGCGCCGGCGGCACGACGAAGGTGCAGTACACGTTCGAGACGCTGCCGGTGATGCTCTCCGACAAGCTGATGGAGACGCTCGGGGGCAGGGCCTGGACCCGCCGGCAGGCGTCGCGGGCGCTGCGCCGGCTGCGGCTGATCCTCGAGGAGGGGCGATCCCGCGGCCGCCGTCCCTCGGTCGCGGCCCGGTAGGCGCCGGCGGCTCCCGGTCCGGACGGCCGGCGGCTCCCGGTCCGGACGGCCGGCGGCTCCCGGTCCGGACGGCCGGCGGCTCCCGGTCCCGGCCCGGTAACTACACTACTTCCTGCGGAAAAACTGAGGGGGTTGTGAGGCGGCTTTTCCGTCCGGCTTGACGGTGAGAATTCTGTGCGCGTGCAGGGTTTTCTCGTCGAAAGGAGTGAGTGTGCTGACGCTCTTGGCCGGTCAGCCGGAGTGCCTGTGGGACGACGCGTTGCCGCTCGAGGTAAAGGAACTGCCGGAGGATCTGGCGGCGTTGGATGTGTTGTTGTCCGATCACGAGTTGATGTGGCCGCTGGTGGAGCGCTGGCGGCGGGAGTTCGAGCAGACCGGGCGGGCGGTGTTGACGGAGGGCCGGCCGACGATCGCGCTCGAGACCTATGTCCGTTTGATGGTGCTCAAGCAGCGGTATCGGTGGGGTTACCGGACGCTGGTGGCGGAGGTGTCGGACTCGATTCATCTGCGGCGGTTCTGTCGGATCTCGTTGACCGAGCGGGTGCCGGACGAGTCAACCGTGCGCAAGCTGACCCGGCGGATCGGGTCCGAGACGGTGGCGGAGTTGACGCGGGCGTTGATCTCAAAGGCGACGCGGGAGAAGCGGTTTCGGCCGCGGGCGGTGCGGATCGACTCGACCGTGATCGAGGCCGATGTGAAGTATCCGACGGACTCAGGGCTGGCCTCCGCCGGGGTCAGGACACTGGCGCGGGAGGGTCGCAAGCTCGCCAGGCTGATTGGCGAGCAGAAGCGGCGGGTGCGGGACCGGTCGCGGTCGATGGGCCGCAAGCTGCGGGCGATCTCGCGCACGATCCGTCGGCGCTCGGGGGAGGCCAAGGCCGAGGTGCTGAAGCTGACCAGCGAGACTGGGGAGCTGTTGGAACGCTCGATCAAGGAGACCCGCCGGCTCGCGGCGGTCGCCAAACGCAAGGCGCGAGGGCGTGGCGCGAGGGCGAAGCTGAAGGCCGCTCGCGAGCTGGAGGAGCTGGCGGATCGGTGCGAGAAGGTGGCTCGGCAGATCCGCCAGCGCGTTCAGGGCGAGCCGATCGCCGACCGGATCGTGTCGCTGTCAGATCCCGACGCGAGGCCGATCCGCAAGGGCAAGCTTGGCAAGCCCACGGAATTCGGCTTCGTGAGCCAGCTGGCGGAGGTGACGGAGAACACCAAGCCCGGCGCGCGGGGGCTGATCCTGCCCGCCTCGACCGAGCTGGGCAACCCAAGCGAGACCACGCTGCTGCCGGGCACCGTGGCCGAGCTCACACGGCTCGGGATCTCCCCGCGCGAGGTCGCGCTCGACGGTGGGTTCATGCCCATTCCCACCAACAGCGCGCTCGCGGACCTGGCGCCCAAGACTGTGTTCATCGCTGGCCGCCAGGAGCCAGCCTCCAAGCGCACGCAGCGGCGGTTGCGGCGCTACCGAACGGGCGAGGAGGGCCGGGTCAGCCACCTCAAGCGCCGCTACGGCCTGGACCGATCCCGCCTGAAGGGCGACCAGGGCCGGCAGATCTGGACTGAGTGGGCGATCCTCGCCTACAACACCGACACCCTCGCCGTCCGGACCCGGTGAAACACTCCCAACCGCTCCTTCGACAAGAGCAAACCCTCCACGTACGAACGGCCGCGCACTGACCTCCGCGCGGCCGTTTCGTTGATCAAGAGTTATTCCGCGGCAAGTACACTAGTCCGCCTGTGATCCCCCGCCGCTTCTGGATCCTCGCCTGCCTGGTGGCGATGTCCCTCGGACTGGCCGCGTGCGGGAAACAGGCGCATCCAACCGTCGCCGACGCCGACAACGACGGCTTCTACGTGGATGCCGGCGGGATCACGTACCAGCTGCAGATCTCGCGCCAGCTCAACCAGTACAGCGTCGAGGACTCGCAGTACCTCAGGGGGCTGCCGCCGGGCACGCCGAACCCGACCCCGGACCAGCTGTGGTACGGGGTGTTCCTGTGGGCGAAGAACCAGAGCGACCAGGCCAAGCCCGTCACCAACACGTTCTCCATCGTCGACACGCAGGGCAACATCTACAGGCCGCTCGCCGTCAACCCGGAGCTGAACCCGTACGTGTGGAGACCGGCGGTGCTGGCGCCGTCGGCGAGCGAGCCGGCGGCCGCCACGACCGCGACCGAGGGCCCCACGCAAGGCGGGCTGCTGCTGTTCAAGCTCAACAACGCGGTCTACGGCAACCGGCCGCTGACGCTCTTCATCCACGTTCCCGGCATGGCGAAGCCCGCCGAGATCTCGCTCGACCTTTGAACGACGACGAAGACCGGTGGCGAGACTCAGAGCCGCCAGTGCGTGGGCCCTCGGCCCCGCCGAACATGCGCTTCGACCCGCTCGCGACCGGGTTCGGGGTGTTCGTCGCGATCGCGATTCCCGGCGTCGTGATCGGCTACACGCGGCCCGCCGGAAAGAACGGCACGATCATCGCGCTGGGGATCGTGCTCGGGCTGGTGCTGGGGGTCCTCGCCGGTGTGTGGGTGGCGCGCCGCGATGGCCACGTATGGCGCGGCCCGCGGCTCTAGGGCTGATCATCGTCGCACTCGCGCTCGGGGCGGCGGCGCCCGCGCGGGCGGGTTGGAGCCGGCCACAACGGCTCGCCGGCCCCTACTCGCTCGACGTGCTGCCCGCCCAGCTTGCGTTCTCGGCCAAGGGCGACGTTGCGCTGGCCTTCGGCGTGCAGAACGAGGACCATCCGGCGGCCTCGGAGGCGGTGACGGCGCTGGGGTCGCCCTCCGGAAAGCTCGCGAGGCCGCGGCGGGTGTCCGCCGCTCAGCAGATCCTCGACCTCGCCTACGACGGCCGCGAGCTCTCGCTGCTGATCGGCAGCAGCCCGTCGGGCAATGCCTGCTGCAGCTCGGCCGGCCTGGTCAAGGTGGTCAAGGGGACCCCGCGGCGGCCCCGAACCGTCGTCACACGGCTCACCGGCACCACCCTGGGCCGGTTGCTGCCGCTGCCCGGCGGCCGGCTGCTGTCGACGGTGGCCACGGCCGAGGGCGTCTGGGTGGCGCAGACCGGCTCCACCGGCCGGCCCGCGGCGACGCGCCGGCTGACGCCGGTCGTGGCGGCGCCGCAGACGCTCGCCGCGACGACGCTGAACGCAAACCGCACGCTGGTGGGCTGGACCGCCGCCGCGGGGCAGCCCGCCCCCGCGCCTCCCGCCGGCATCGTCGTCGCCGGCGGGTCAGCGAGTCACGCGCCGCGCCGCCCGCATGTCGCCCTCACCGTCGCCGCGGGCCATGAGATCGATGAGCTCGCCCTGGGCCGAGATCGATCCGCCGCGACCGCCGCCTGGATCGAGAGCTGGTACGACACCGCCGGTGTGCCGCACTCGCAGGCGGCCGTCGCCGACCTGGTCCGCCACATCCGGATCCGGGCGTGGGCGATCGACGGCGAGCTGGCGTCCGGGCTGTCGCTCGCCACCGATCCGGGGGGCGCCCAGGTGCTCGCGTGGAAGATCTGCGACCTCCCGGGCTCGTGCGGCGTCGAGGCGGTGACCAAGGACTCCGGCGGGCGCTACGGCGTGCCGGTGGAACTGGGCCCGATCGACCCCTCCCAGGCGCCGGCGGTCGCGGTCTCACACGGGGGCGTCGCGCTGGTCGGCTGGATCGACCACGGTCACGTTCTCGCGGCGGCCCGGGAACGGAGGGCACGACGCTTCCTCCCGCCCCGCGTCGTGTCGGCGACCCGGTTCGCCGCTGATTTGACGATCTGCTTCGGGAGCGGCGCGACGGCGATCGCGGCATGGACGCAGGGGACGTTCGCGCAGAGCGTCATGGGGGCGGTTTTCAGGGGACCGTAGGTGCGATCGTCCCTGGCCTCCTCCAACTGCCTCTAGCACGTCGCGGGCTCAGTGAGCCTGCAGCACCGCCTCGAGCACCTGGCGCACGGCCGGGGCGGCCGTCTCCGCGCCGGCGCCCTGGGCCGGAAACAGCGCGCCGACGACGACCCGCGGCCTTCCCGCCGGCGCGTATCCGACGAACCACGAGTCCGTGTTCTGGGCGCTGTTGGCATTGGGGTCGTTGGTGTTGCGCAGCTCGGCGGTCCCGGTCTTGCCGGCGACCTCGACGCCGGGGATCTGAGCCGGGACACCGGTCCCGGAGCGCACGACCGCGACCATCATCGTCTGGACCTGTCGCGCGACGCGCCTGCTGGTCACCCGAACGAAATGCGGAGGCTGATCGGCCGCCAATGTGGGAACCGGGCGCCGACCGCCCATCGCGATCGTCGCCGCGACGTCGGTCATCTCGAGCGTGCTCGCCAGCACCCTTCCCTGGCCGATCGCCGAGGAGCCCACTGCAAGCGCGCCGCCGATCGTGCTCGCGGAGGGGATTTGGCTCTCGGCCGCGCCGGGGATCGAGGGCGCCTGATTGAAGCCGAACCGTTGCGCGACGTCGACGAGACGGCTGCCGCCGAGCCTGACTCCGAGCGGAGCGAAGACCGAGTTGCAGGAGACGGCGAACGCGTTCAGGAAGGTCCCGCCGCAGACCTCGCCACCGGCGTTGTGCAGCGTGTACCCGTCGATCGTCGCGGCGCTGGCGAGCGGGAACGTGTCGCCGAGCTTGACGATCCTGGCCTCGAGCGCGCCGGTCGCGGTGATGATCTTCATCGTCGACCCGGGCGGCTGCAGCGCCGAGAAGGCCACCCCGGCGACGGCCAGCAGGGCGCCCGTCCGCGGATCCATCGCCGTGATCCCGGAATACCGCCCCGCCATCGCGGTGATGGCGGCGCGCTCGATCGCGGGATCGATCGTCGTGTGGACGTCCTGCCCGGGCCGGGGCGGCTGTACCACGAGCGTGCGATGCCCGGCCAGCAGCGAGCCGCCGGGGGTGCCTGCAAGCTGGCGCTGGAAGATCGCCTCGAGCCCGTCGAGCCCGACCTTCGCATTGGCGGGATAGCCCTGCTCCGCATACAGCGCGGCCTGGGCGCTGGGGATCGGCCCGACCGACCCCGTGATCGAGGCCGCGACGTCCGGGATCGGGCTTAGGCGGTCGGGTCCCTTCGCCAGCGCCGTCCCGTCGCTTGCGAGCAGCGCGGCGCGCGGCGCCAGGCGAACACGGCGCTTGAGCCTCTCGCCCGGTCGCAGGCCGGGGAACAGCAGCGTCGGGGAATAGCGCACGGCAGTGCCCGAGCCCGAGCCGACGAGACCGACCATCAGCTTCTCGTGCAAGACGCCGAACAGACGGGTTCGTGCCGCCATGTCCGCCATGATTGTCTCGCCGTGGCGCGCGCCCACCCGCCCTGGGGTGACCGAGCTCAGCGTCGCGGTCGCCGCCGCCCTCTCGTAGGCGGCCACGAACTGCCGCTCGCTGACGCGCGATCGCGATTTGGGGTCCAGCAGCGCGTACATCGCGCGGTAGTCGCCGCGCGCCCAGGCCTGCACGTAGCGGGTGATCACCCGCCGCTCGGCACGGCCCGGCGACGTCCCCACGAAGATCCCCGCGACCACCGACGCGGCCGCGAGCACGCAGATCGGAACCGCCCGCGTCAGCAGACGCCGGCGACGCGAGCGACGCCGCATCAGATGCGGCCCCTTGCCCACCTTCGTACGACCGCCCAATGCCACCTTGTACGAAAAGGTACTACCGGTGCGGCGAATGCAGGGTGGGCATGGTTGCGCGGTTAACCTTCGCCTGTGACCTCGATCGACTGGGTGATCGTCGCGTTCACCGTACTGCTGGCGCTGTACGGGTACATGCAGGGCTTCATCGTCGGCGCCCTGTCGCTGGCGGGATTCGCGATCGGCGCGTTCCTCGGAACGCGGCTGGCGCCGCTGATCCTTCCGGCCGGCTCGCACTCGCAGTACGCGCCGCTGTTCGGGCTGCTCGGCGCGCTGCTCGCCGGCGGCGTGCTCGCGAGCGGGTTCGAGGGCCTGGGCGTGCACGCACGGGCGGCGCTGCGGCTGCCGGGGCTGCGCACCGTCGACGGGATGCTCGGGGCAATGCTGACCGCGTGCGTGGGGCTCGGGATCGCATGGATCATCGGCGCGATCGCGATCCAGTCGGCCGGGTCGCAGCTGCTGCGCCAGGACATCCAGCGCTCGGCGATCCTCCGCGGGCTCAACCAGATCCTGCCGCCGTCGGGCCCGATCCTCAATGCGCTCGCTCGCTTCGACCCGCTGCCGTCGGTCCGCGGGCCCGCCGCCGACGTGCCACCGCCGCGTCGCGGCATCCTGGCCGCGCGCGGCGTGATCGACGCCCGGTCGAGCGTCGTCCGGGTCGTCGGCACGGCCTGCGGACTGGGCATCGAAGGAAGCGGGTGGGTTGCGGCGCCCGGTCTGGTGGTCACCAATGCGCACGTGGTCGCGGGCGAGACCGACACGGTCGTGCAGATCGGTGGCGTCTCGCCCGGCCTGCCGGCGCGCGCGGTGGTGTTCGATCCACGCGACGATGTCGCTGTGCTGCGCGTCGCGGGCCTCCGCCAGCCCACCCTGAGGCTCGCCGCCGATCCGCACTCGGGGACCCCCGCGGCGGTCCTCGGCTACCCGCTGGACGGCCCATTCGACGCCCAGCCGGCGCGTCTGGGCCAGACCCAGGTCGTCAGCACCGAGGACGCTTACGGCAACGGCCCGGTCCAGCGGAGCATCACCTCGCTGCGAGGACGGGTCCGCCCGGGCAACTCCGGAGGGCCCATGGTCGACGGCGCCGGCCGGGTGGTGGCGACGGTGTTCGCCGCGATCACACCGGGTCGAGGCAGCGCCGAGCGCGGCGGCTTCGCGGTGCCCAACGCGCTCGTCTCAAACCAGCTGGCGATCGCGAGGACCAGGGCGGACGCGGTCAGCACGCAGGGCTGCACGGGATAGCAATCGAAGGCTGATTGCGTGAGGCGCGCAGGAGGGAGAAAACGTCCCGACCGAGCCCATCTGGACGTGGCGCCGGACGTTCCCCCTCCACCAGGACGGGAACGTCCCGTGCGAGCGCCCAGGGGAATCCACAGGGACGTTTCCGGAGCTCCCATCGACTAAGACCCGGGCGGTGGTCGCCGAAGCTCCGACCTAAAGACCCTGGGCGGGCGGTGTTCGTGGGCGGGCGGTGTTCGCCGGAGCTCTCACCGAAAGACCTTGGGCGGGCGGTGGTCTGCACACCGCCCGCCCCCAGGTGTCTGCCCCCGGGCGCCCTCAGTGCCCCCCGACGTCCTCGGCCATCTGGACCACCGTTTCACGCCCCAATGCCCCGAGGAGACGTGGATGATGGTGTGCGAGGTGCCGCTGCGCCGCATCGAAGAGCTCTTGCTCGGAATCGCCCGCGAGAAGCGCCCCGCACTCGCAGAACGCGATTCGTCGATGCCCTTCGTTGACTCTGGTCATATGGCCTTCATCGCTGCCGGCTCGGCTGCACCTCCAGCGCCCCGCCGAGGGCGTCGGGTGGAAATGCCCCGGTGTCCACTGCCGGCACGATCCTACGGGCGCGTTGTAGATACGTTTCCAGAACGTTGCCATCCGACGGACAGGTGATCAACGGCACGCGGATTCAGCTCTGCGGGCGGTTGTCTGTCGAGATCGACGGGGCCCAGCTCGCCGACTCGCTGCGTGGCCGCCAGGTCCCGCTACTGCTCGCGTATCTGCTGCTCAACCGCGATCGCTACGTGGGTCGCGAGGAGCTGATCGGCGTGCTGTGGCCGTTTCACGCGCCGCGCTCTCAGGACGCGGCGCTGCGGACGCTGCTCTCCCGGCTGCGTTCGGCGCTGGGGACCTCTGCGCTTGCGGGCCGCGACGAGCTCGTCCTGGCGCTCCCCGAACCGGTCTGGATCGACGTCGAGGCCGCCGTCGTCGAGGTGCGCCGCGCGCAGCAGACCCTCGAGCGCGGTGACGTGCGTGGCGCCTGGGCGCTCGCCCAGGTGCCGTTGAACATCGCCGCCCGGGGCCTGCTTCCGGGAACTCAGGCGACCTGGCTCGAGCCGCGGCGCCGTGAGCTCGAGGACGTGCGGCTGCGAGCGCTGGAGGTGATCGGACGCGCGGGCCTGAGGATGGGTGGGACGCAGCTGGCGTCGGCCGAGCGGGCCGCCCGCAGCCTGATCGAGGCCGAGCCCTTTCGGGAGTCCGGCTACGCGCTGCTGATGGAGGTGCTGGCCCTGCAGGGCAACCTGGCCGAGGCCCTGGTGGTCTACGACCGGCTGCGTACGTTGCTGCGCGAGGAGCTCGGCACGATGCCTTCGGCGGAGACGATCGCGGGCCATGAGCTGCTGCTGCGGCCGGCGCGGCGGCCTTCCTCGGCGGGCGCGGGCGAGGATCGCGAGAGATCCGCCGCCCCGATCGAGCTTCCCGTCGAACTCGCCGCGCGGTCCGCGGTGCCGCTCGTCGGCCGGCGCCACGAGCTTTCCGAGCTGGCGCGGCTGTGGGCGATCGCGCGGGGGGAATGGGAGGGGGACGTGCCCGGCCGGATCGTGCTGCTCGCAGGCGACCCCGGGATTGGGAAGACCCGGCTCGCGGCCGAGCTCGCCCGCACCGCCCACAACCAGGGCGCGTGCGTGCTGGCGGGGCGCGCGTTCGAGGAGACCCTGATCCCCTACCAGCTGTTCGTCGAGGCGCTTCGCCACTACCTCCTCAACGCTCCGATCTCCGACCTCCAGGCGACCACCCGCGAGTACGGATCCGAGTTGGCGCGGTTGATCCCGGAGCTGCGCCGCCGGGCGCCGGAGCTGTCCGTGCCGCCGACGTCGGAGCCGGAGCCCGACCGGTACCGGCTGTTCGAGGCCGTGGTCGGCCTGCTGAGCGCGATCTCGGCGAGCACTCCGGTGCTGCTCGTGCTCGACGACCTGCAGTGGGCCGACCGGCCGACGCTGCTGTTGCTGCGTCATCTGGCGCGCGCGCCGGATCCGGCGCGGCTGTTGATCCTCGGCGCGTACCGCTCGACGGAGACCGCGCTCGCGGGCTTCGCCGACGCGCTCGCCGACCTCCGGCGTGAGCAGCTGATCTCGCAGATCGACGTGGGTGGGCTCAGCGAGCCCGACACGGCCGAGCTCGTGCAGATGTGGACCGGCGAGGCGCCCTCGCGTGCGTTCGCCCGCGCGCTCCACGACGAGACCGAGGGAAACCCGCTGTTCGTCTCGGAGATCGTCCGCCACCTGACGGAGGCCAGGGTCCGCGTCGGCGAGGTCGGCGCCGTCGAGCTGCAGCGGTTCCGTCTTCCGGAGGGTGTCAAGCAGGTGATCGCCAGACGCTTGACCCGGCTCAGCGCGCCGGCCATGGAATGGCTCCGCTTCGCCGCGGTGATCGGCAGGGACTTCAGCGCCTCGCTGCTCGAGCGGGTGGTCTCGCTCGACGAGGAGGAGTTCCTCGACGCGCTCGAGGAGGCGCTGGCGGCCGGGCTGGTGGTCGAGACGGTCCCCAACGCGGGCCGTTATGCGTTCTCGCACGCGCTCATCCGCGAGGTGCTGTATGAGGGAATGTCGGCGCCGCGGCGGGCACGCATCCATCGCCGCGTCGGCGAGGAGCTCGAAGCGACCGCCGGCGGCGAGCGCTACCTGCCGGCGCTCGCGCACCACTTCACCCGGGCGGCCACGGCGCAGGACGGGGACAAGGCGATCACCTACGCGCGCCGGGCGGCCGAGCAGGCCACGGCGGTGCTCGCGCACGAGGAGGCCGCCGAGCACTACGCCCGCGCGCTGGAGGTGCTGGAACGCGCCGAACCCGACGCGCCGGAGCGCCGCTGCGAGCTGCTGCTGTTGCTCGGCGAGGCGTGGGTCCGGGCGGGTGAGCGAGCGCCCGCGTGGCCCGCGTTCCGCGACGCCGCCGAGCTCGCCGAGCTACTCGGGGACAGCGCCGGCCTCGCGCGCGCCGCGATCGGGGCATCCCGGTGGTACATCCAGCAGCCCGGGGTGGTCGAGGTGGAACTGATCGCGATGCTCAAGCGGGCCCTGGCGGCAACGGCCGGGGAGCGCACGGTCACGCGCGTGAAGCTGCTGGCGCGGCTCTGCGGTGCGATCTACTACTCCCCCGAGCGCGACCGGATGCTGGCGCTCAGCGACGAGGCGATCGAGCTCGCCGAGCAGCTCGACGATTCCGAGGCCCGGACGTATGCGTGCGCAGCACGACGCCGCGCGCTGTCGGGCCCGTGGCACCTGCAGGCTCGCCTGGGGGCCTCGACGGAGATGCTGACCCGCGCTCGTCAGGCCGGCAGCCTGGAGCTCGAGCTCCAGGCACACGCTTGGCTGACCGTCGACCTGCTCGAGTACGGAGACCGCGACGCAGTCGACGCCCAGATCGAGGCATTCGCCCTCGGCGCCGAGCGCCTGCGCCAGCCGATGTTCACGTGGCACGCGATGGTCTGGCGGTCGATGCAGGCGCTGCTGGCCGGCAACCTGGAGCGCGCGGAGAAGCTGGCCGCGGACGCGATGGCCGCGGGCGCTCCGGCGGAGGCCGTAACCGCGCGCGAGTACTACTCGATGCAGCTGCTCGCGATCCGCCGAGAACACGGGCAGATGGCCGCGCTCGAGGGCGCGGCCCGGCGGCTCGTGGATACCAATCCCGGCCGACCCGGGTGGCGTGCGGCGCTGGCCACGCTGCTGTGGGAGATGGGACGCGAGTCCGAGGCGCGAACCGAGATCGACGCGCTCGCCCGGCACGGCTTTGCGGACATCACTCACGACGGCGACTGGCTGACGACGGTGGTGTTGATCGCCGACGTCTGCGCCGAGCTGGGCGACGCGGGACCGGCCGGGCTCCTCTACGAGCAGCTGCTTCCCTTCGCCGACCACAACGTGGTGGCCGGGCTCGCCGCCGTCTGCCTGGGCTCGGTGTCGACGTTCCTGGGCAAGCTCGCGGCGACGACCGGCAAACATCGCGACGCGGCGGCGCACTTCGAGCAGGCGCTCGACGCCAACGCCGCGCTGCGAGCGCCCGTGTGTCTGGCCCACACCCGGCTCGACTACGCAAGGGCACTGGGCCCTGGGCAGCGGGCCGAGGAGCTGATCGAGTCGGCCGCCGGCACCGCGCAGACGCTCGGATTGCACAAGCTCGCTCGCCGAGCCGGCGCCCTGGGCGGTCGCGCAGGCAAGGGTCGCTTGCCACGGACGCTACCCTCACCGGGTTCATGAGCAAGACGCTGGTCATCGCGGAGAAGCCATCGGTCGGCCGCGACCTGGTGCGCGTGCTGCCCGGCACCTTCGACAAGGGCGAGGGATTCCTCGAGGGATCGGCGCATGTCATCACCTGGGCGGTCGGGCACCTCGTCCAGCTCGCCGATCCCGACGAGTACGACGAGCGCTTCAAGCGCTGGCGGATGGCGGACCTGCCGATCGTCCCTGAGCGCTTCAAGCTGGTCGTCCGCGACGAGCGCTCAAAGAAGCAGATGAACGCGGTCAAGCGGCTGCTCGGCCGCGACGATGTCGACACGGTCGTCAACGCCTGTGACGCCGGACGCGAGGGCGAGCTGATCTTCGCCTACATCTACGAGAAGTCCGGCTCGCGCAAACCGGTCGAGCGCCTGTGGCTGAACTCGATGACGACCTCGGCGATCAAGGCCGCGTTCGGGGAGCTGCGTCCCGGCTCCGAGCTCGCCAAGCTCGAGGCGGCGGCCCGCTCCCGCTCCGAGGCCGACTGGATCGTGGGGATGAACGCGACCCGCGCGGCCACGATCCGGTTGCGGTCCTCGTTTGACGGGGCGGTCTCGCTCGGCCGCGTTCAGACCCCCACGCTCGCGATCCTCGCCCGGCGCGAGGAGGAAATCAAGGCGTTCAAGCCCGAGCCCTACTGGGTGGTCGACGCCACGTTTGACACCGTCAACGCCGGACCGCGCAGATACGAGGGGCGCTATCACGCCGCGCCCGGCGCCGACGCCGGCGCGGCCGGCGCGGCTCGCGGCCCCCGGATCAAGACCGCGGCGGAGGCGGCCGCGGTCGTGGCGGCCTGCGAGGGGCAGACGGGGGAGATCACCAAGCTGGACAAGAGCGAGCGCAAGGAGCGCCCGCCGCTGCTCTATGACCTGACCTCGCTTCAGCGAGACGCCAACAGCCGCTTCGGGTTCTCGGCCCGGCGCACTCTCGCGGCCGCTCAGCGGCTCTATGAGGAGCACAAGGCGCTGACCTATCCGCGAACCAGCTCCCGCTACCTGACGCGCGACATGGCGGGTGAGATCAAGCCGATCGCTCGGATCGTCGGCGAGCACCGCGAATACGGCGAGGCTTCGCGGTACGTGC
Source organism: uncultured Solirubrobacterales bacterium (assembly GCA_963723675.1). Classification (GTDB taxonomy): domain Bacteria; phylum Actinomycetota; class Thermoleophilia; order Solirubrobacterales; family Solirubrobacteraceae; genus Palsa-465. Next base: position 607,727 of record CAVRRW010000012.1, read on the forward strand.
TGGGACTCGACGTGCTGCCGCTGGCCCGGGTCGTCAACGACGCCAAGGTCTCAGACCACCACGCGATCATCCCCACTCGCGCCGACCGCCACCCGATGGAGAAGATGAACCCCGACGACCGCCGCATCTACGACCTCGTGGCCCGCCGCTTCCTGGCCGTGTTCCACCCCGACGCGGTGTTCGAGAACACCAGGGTCGAGACGACCGTCGCCGGGCACGTGTTCCGCACGCGCGGCAAGCTGATGCTGGTCCCGGGCTGGCGCGGCGTCTACGGCGAGGAGGCCGACGCCAACGGCGCGGGCCGCGCCGACGATGACGAGGGTCGCGAGCAGCAGCTCCCGAGGCTCGAGCGCGACGAGCGGGTGCGGGTGCAGGAGGTCGCCTCGGAGGCGAAGGAGACCAAGCCTCCCCGTCGCTACACGGAAGGCTCGCTGCTGGCGGCAATGGAGACCGCGGGCAAGCTCGTCGAGGAGGAGGAGCTGCGCGAGGCGATGAAGGAGTCGGGAATCGGGACGCCGGCGACGCGCGCGGCGATCATCGAGCGCCTCATCCAGGTCGGCTACGTCGAGCGCGACGGACGCGCGCTGATCGCCACCGAGAAGGGGCTGAACGTGGTCCGCCTGCTCGGCGAGCACGCGCTGACGTCGCCGGGGCTGACGGGCGAGTGGGAGCACCGGCTCGCCAAGATCGAGATCGGCGAGGACTCCCGTGAGGCGTTCATGGGCGACATCGTCAAGTTCACGCGGGACACGGTCGGCGAGCTCGACAGCAAGCTCAAGGACGTCCGGATCCCGCGTGCCAACCTCGGGCCGTGCCCGGTGTGCGGGCGCGACATCGTCGAGAACCGCAAGGGCTACTCGTGCTGGTCGCGGGAAGATCCCGGCTGCGGATTCGTGATCTGGAAGTCCAAGGCCGGAAAGCAGCTGCCCATCTCGGTGGCGCGCGAGCTGATCAAGACCGGGCGCACGCAGAAGGCGGTCACCGGTTTCAAGGGCCGCTCCGGCAAGGGTTTCCGCGCGCGCCTGGCGCTGATGCAGTCCGAGGACGGAAAGTGGCGCGTCGAGTTCGACGAGCCGTGGGCGGGCACCGCCGGCGAAGCCGGTGGTCCGGGCGCCAAGCCTCCAGAGGCCGACGAGCAGCAGCAGCCGTCCGAGGAGCAGCCAGAAGCGGCGTAGTGTGGGGGGCCGGCCCCGTCGGCGGTCCCTGCAGGCGGCGCGGTCGTCCCGTCGGGCGCGATCGGCACCATGTCGGTGATGGCGCTCACGCTCGTACTGGGACCCGCCAACTCCGCCAAGGCTGGTGAGGTGCTCGGCGCCTACGCGGCCGCCGCGCATCGCGGCGCGCTGCTGGTCGTGCCCACCGCGCCCGACGCCCAGCACTACTCGCGCGAGCTCGCCGCCGAGGGAGCCGTCCTGGGCTCGGTGCTCACGTTCTCGGGGCTGGCGCGCGAGATTGCGCGTCGCGCCGGTTACTCCGGGCGGCGGCTCTCGACGCTGCAGCGCGAGCGGGTGCTGCGCAGGACCCTGCGGCGGATGCGGCTTGCGGCACTCGGCGACGCGGCACAGTCGCCCGGGTTCGTCGTCGCCGCCGCAAACCTGATCGCCGAACTGCAGCGAACGCTGGTCACTCCTCAGCGGTTCGCAGCGGCGATGCGCGGGTGGGGCGCCGGCGACGACCGCCGCCGGGCCTACGCCGCCGACATCGCCGCGATCTACCTGGGCTTCGCGCGCGAGCTGCAGGCCCTTGGCCGGGTGGATGCGGAGCTGTACCTGTGGCGGGCGCTCGATGCGTTGCGCCTGGCGCCGGGGCAATGGGGCGAGGACCCGGTGTTCTTCTACGGATTCGACGATCTGCACCCCCTGCAACGCGACGCGGTCGAGACGCTCGCGCGGGTCGTCGGGGTGGAGGTGACGGTGTCGCTCACCTACGAGGCCGGCAGGACCGCGCTGGGAGCTCGGGCGGAGGTCGTCGAGGAGCTCCGTCCACTGAGCGAGCGTGTGCTCGAGTTGCCGGCGCTGGACACCTACTACGACGACGCCTCGCGGGCCGCCCTGCATCATCTCGAGCGAGGGCTGTTCGAGCCGTCGCCGGGCCGGGTGGACCCCGGCCGCGCGATCCGGCTGCTGGAGGCCGGCGGCGAGCGAGCCGAGGCCGAGCTGATGGCCGCGGAGGTGCTCGAGCTGCTTCGCGCCGGCGTGCCCGGCGAGCAGATCGTGGTCGTGTGCCGCTCGGTCGCCACGGCGGCGCCGGCCCTGGAGCGGGTGTTTGCGCAGTATGGGGTCGCGATCGCGATCGAGCGGGAGGTTCCGTTCGGGCACACGACACTGGGTCGTGGGCTGCTGGCCCTGGCCCGGTGCGCGCTGCTTGGCGATCGAGCACGAGCCGAGGACCTGCTCGAGTACCTGCGCTCGCCGGGGCTGCTCGATCGGCCGGAGCTCGCCGACGGCCTCGAGGCCGAGGTCCGCCGCCAGGGCCTCCGAACCGCCGTCCAGGCGCGCCAGCGCCTGGGCTGGACGCTGGGGGAGATCGAGGCGGTCGGATCCGCGACCGATCCGGCGTCCGAGCTCGGCAGGCAGGCACGCAGGCTGTTCGCCGCGGCTCATCGGGGCCGCGCGGCGATCCTCGGACCGACCGAGGAGCTCGACGCCCACGCGCTGGCGACGATGCTGAGGGCGGTGGCCGAGCTCGACGAGCTCGGCGAGGCGATCACGGGCGCCGAGCTGATCGAGCTGCTCGAGGGCCTGAGCGTGGCCCACGGCGCCCCGCCGCGGCGCGGCGCGGTGCTGGTGTCAGAGCCGCTGGCGATCCGCGCGCGGCGCTTTGCGGCGGTGCTCGTGTGCGGCCTTGAGGAGGGCGAGTTTCCGCTGGCGAGCACGCCGGAGCCGTTTCTGTCCGACGACTGGCGGCGCGAGCTGGCGGTCGGCAGCGGCCTGCGTCTGCGCCCGAGCGACGACGCGCTCGCGCGCGAGCGATACCTGTTCTACGCGTGCACCTCGCGCGCATCGCAGGTGGTCGTCTTGAGCTATCGCAGCTCCGACGAGGAGGGCAATCTGGCGCTGCCCTCGCCGTTCATCGCCGACGTCGCCGAGCTGCTCGAGCCCGATTGGCCCAGTCGCCGGCGCAAGCGACTGCTCGCCGACGTGGTGTGGCCCGCCGGCGAGGCCCCGACCGCTCGCGAGCTTGCTCGCAGCGCGGCGGCCGCGTCGTCGCCGCCCGCGGGGGAGCCGTCGCCGCCGCTGCGCTCGTTGTCTGAGCGGGCGCTGCGCCTCGTGCGCCACAGCGAGATCCTGTCGGGCGGCGCGCTCGAGTCCTACAACGAGTGTCCGGTCAAATGGCTGGTCGAACGGGAGCTGCAGCCGGCCCCCTTGGACCCCCAGTCGGACGCGATCGTGCGCGGCAGCTTCATGCACGCCGTGCTCGAGGAGGTGATCGAGCGCCTCGGCCGCGCGGTCACACCGGGGTCGCTGCCGGACGCGCTGGAGATCCTCCAACAGGTGCTCGCGGAATCCCCGCCGGCGATCGCGGCCGGCCGGCCCGAGGGCGTCCGCGCCGCGGCGACCGCGGCGATCGAGGCCGACCTGCGCCGGTACCTCGCGCACGAGGCCGGCGACGCCATCGACTGGGAGCCCCAGGCGCTGGAGCTGCGGTTCGGGTTCGAGGGGGAGGAGGGTTCGCTGCCGGCGCTCGAGCTCGGGCAGCGGCCGGGAACCGTGCGGATCCGCGGCGCCATCGACCGTGTCGATGTGCAACCGGGCGGTCGCGGGGCGATCGTCCGCGACTACAAGAGCGGCAGCTCCCGCCCCGACTATCAGGGGGCGCGCTGGCGGTCGGACGGGCGGCTGCAGGTGGCGCTGTACATGCTCGCGGTGCGCGAGCTGCTCGGGCTCGAGCCCGTGGCCGGGCTGTACCAGCCGCTGACGGGCAACGACCTGCGCGCCCGAGGGGTGTTCCTGCAGGGCGCCGAGGCCGGCACCAGGCTCGTGTGCAACGACGGGCGCGACGAGGACCAGCTGCGCGAGGAGCTCGAGGGCGCCGCCGCGCGGGCGATCGCGCTCGCGGCGCGCCTGCGCGCCGGAGAGCTGATTCCCTGTCCACAGACCTGCTCGCGCGAAGGCTGCAGGTATCCCGGGGTCTGCCGCAGCCAATGATCGCCTGCGCCGGAATTGGACCCACCCCCCCCATGGGCGCAGGAGCGCCGCCATGGACGGCAGAGCAGCTTGATGCGATCGAGCGCCGAGAGGGAGACCTGCTGCTCGACGCCGCCGCGGGGAGCGGCAAGACCTCGGTGCTGGTGGAGCGATTCGTGCGCGCCGTGCTCGACGACGGCGTGGCCGTCGAGGGGATCCTCACGATCACATTCACCGAGAAGGCGGCGGCGGAGATGCGCGATCGCATTCGCGCGCGGCTGCGCGAGCTCGGAGCCGACGAGGCCGCGCGGGCGACCGAGGGCGCGTTCATCTCGACGATCCACGGCTTCTGTGCGCGGGCGCTGCGCACCCACGCATTGACGGCCGGCATCGATCCGCTGTTCACCGTCCTCGACGAACCCGATGCCGGACGGCTCGCGGACGCCGCGTTCGACGAGGCGCTGGAGGACCTCGCGCAGAACGCTCCAGGCGGGGTCGAGCTGATCGCCGCATACACCCCGGGCACGCTTCGCGCCGGGATCATCGCGACCTACGGCGAGCTGCGCTCGCGCGGGAAGCTCGAGCCGGCGCTGCCGGCGCTCCCGCCGCTCACCGCCACCGAGCTGGCGGGCGCACGCGAGGAGCTCGCCGCGGCGGCCGCGACCGCCGCCGCCGAGCTGGCCGCGGCGGAGAACCCCGGCGCACGGGTCGAGCAGGCGAGCGATCGTTTGGCGCGCTGCATCGAGCTGCTCGAAGACGGGGACTGGTGGGCGGGGGATAGGGAGGACGGGGTGGGCGAGACGACCGCCGGCGCGGGGGACGATCGCGTCCCGTGGCCCGGGGAGCTCGATCGCTTCTGTCTGCCGGGCGGCAACGGCGCGGCGCTGAGCACCGCCGCGTGCGTCGCCTATGGCGAGGCGCTGGCGCGGCTGCGCGCGGCCTGCGAGCACCGCTGGGCCGAGCGCGCGCACGGGCTGCTCGACTTGCTGCTGCGCGGCTACGGGTCCCGCTACGCGCGTCGCAAGCGCGAGCGCTCCGGCCTGGATTTCGACGACCTCGAACTGCTTACCCGGGAGCTCCTTCGCCGCGAGGCCGAGGTGGCCGAGCGCTACCGCGCCCGTTTTGAGCGGATCATGGTCGATGAGCTCCAGGACACCAACGCGGTCCAGCTCGACCTGATCGAGCAGCTCGCACGCGGGAACCTGTTCACGGTCGGCGACGCCCAGCAGTCGATCTACGCGTTTCGTCATGCCGACGTCGAGCTGTTCTCCCAGCGCGGCGAGCGGCTCGCGCAGACCGGTGCGCGCGCCACGCTGCAGACGAACTTCCGCTCCCGGCGTGAGATCATCGACGTGCTCAATGCGACGTTCGCGCCGCAGCTCTCCGGGCGGTTTGAGCGGCTGCGGGCCGGCCGCGCCGACCCACCCGCGCCCGGTCCGCTGGTCGAGCTGCAGGTCGCCGACAAGGGAGCGGACTGGGCCGACGAGGGGTTGGCCGCGCCCTGGCGGATCGCCGAGGCGCGCGCGTTGGCGGGCCGGGTGGCGCAGCTGATCGCAGAGGGGGCGGCTCCCGGCGAGATCGTGGTGCTGACCCGGGCCACCACCGACCTGCGCGCATACGAGCGCGCGCTCGAGGAGCGGGGGATCCCGACCTACATGATCGGCGGGCGCGGCTACTGGTCCCATCCCCAGGTGGTCGACCTCGTCTCCTACCTGCGCGCGCTGGCCAACCCCCGCGACGAGGAGGCCCTCTACACGGTGCTCGCGTCGCCGCTGGTCGGCGTCTCCGTCGACGCTCTGGTGGTGCTCGCGGCGGCATCCCGGGCGAGCGGTCGCGACCCCTGGTTCGTGCTGCGCGAGCCCGAGGAACGGCTCGAGCAACTGGCCGCCGACGATGCCGCCAAGCTGTCGGAGTTCGCGCGATGGTTCGCCGCCGAGCGGGCGCTGGCCGGGCGGAGCGCGATCGAGCAGCTGATCGATCGGGTGCTCGAGCTGACCGGCTATGACCTCGCCGTGCTCGCGATGCCCGGGGGCCAGCGGCGCCTGGCGAACGTGCGCAAGCTGATGCGGCTGGCCCGCGAGCACGAGGCCGCGGGGGGCAGCGAGCTGCGCGATTTCCTCGAGCTCGTCGCCGGCCGAGCGAGCGAGTGGGGGCGCGCCGCCTCGCGCGAGAGCGAGGCGCCGGTCGAGGGCGAGGGGCTCGACGCGGTGCGGTTGATGACGATCCACCGCGCCAAGGGACTGGAGTTCGAGACCGTCTGCGTGGCCGATCTCGGCAGGGGGCCGCGGTGGGGTGTCGAGCTGATGCGGGTCGGGCGCGACGGGCGATTCGGCCTGCGCCTGGCCCGGCCCGGGACCGGCAAGCGGGAGCCGGCGCTCGATTACCGGGCGCTTGGCGACGAGCGCCAACGGGCCGATGCGCGCGAGGAGCGCAGGCTCTTCTACGTCGCCATGACCAGGGCGCGCGAGCGCCTGATCCTGAGCGGCGCGGCGAAGCTCGAGCAATGGCCCGCGGACGGCGCCGGCGGCCCGATTGCGTGGCTCGGGCCGGCGCTCCTCGGCGATCCGGAGCCCTTGATCGACTGCGGGTCCGGGGTCACCGAAGGGGGTGTGCGCTTCACTTTCGTCCGCGAGGGCGACCAGGTGCCTCATCTGATGCCGCGTAGGGCGGCACCCGATGATGCAGTCCAGCGTTCGATGGCGGCTCGGCGGCCCCCCGAGCCGGCGCCGCCCGCCGCGCCGGCGCCGCCCGTGACGGCGCTCAGCTACTCCTCGCTCGGGGAATACAGGCGCTGCGGCTATCGGTTCTACGTCGAGCGGGTGCTGGGGCTGCCGGGGGTGCCCGGGGTCGAGGCGGGGGCCGAGGCCGCCGACGACGAGGATGAGGTGGCGGGGAATTTCGGGATCGGCGCCGCGGACCGAGGCGTGCTGGTCCACGACCTGCTGGAGCGCCTGGACTTCCGGCGCCCCGTGAAGCCGACGCTCGCGATGGTCGCCGCGGCGCGCGAGCGGGCCGGGCTGGCCGCGCCGGTGAGCGACGCGGACGCCGGCGAGGCGGCTGAACTGGTGGCGCGGTTCGGCGCGACCGAACTGTGCGCGCGGCTGGGACGGGCGACGCACGTGGCGCGCGAAGAGCGCTTCGCGTTCACGCTCGGGGAGGCGGCAGGCGGCGTGCTCGTGGTCGGCGCGCTCGACGTGATCGCGCGCGAGCGGGGCGGACGCTCGCTCGTGGTCGACTACAAGACCGACCGGCTCGAGGGCGCCGATCCCGGCGAGATCGTGGCGAGCGCTTACGCGACCCAGCGGCTCGTGTACGGGCTGGCGGCGCTGCGGGCAGGCGCCGAGCAGGTGGAGGTGGCCCATGTGTTCCTGGAAGCGGCAAACGAGCCGGTGACCGCGACGTTCTCGCAAGCGGACATCCCCGAGCTCGGGCGGCAGCTCGCAGGGCTCGCCGAGGGAGTGCTGCGGCGCGAGTTCTCGGTCACCGAGCAACCGCACCGCGCGATCTGCAGGGGCTGCCCCGCCGAGGGCGGGCTGTGCTCGTGGCCGCTCGAGCTGACGCGCCGCGACGCGCCGGAGCGCCTGTTCTAGCGGCGGAAGTGCACGTCCACGGTTTCCCGGTGCGAGCGTTCCTCGACCTTGGCCAGGTCGTGGAGCGTCTTTTCGTCCGCGGGGCGCTCCGGCTCGCCGAGCAGGCTCCGCGGCCACAGCTTGCGGGACACGACGACGTTTATCTCGGCTGCGTAGACGGTCAGCAGCGCTCCCAGGTGCAGCCAGACCAAGAGCGCGATCACAAGCCCGAACAGCCCGTAGGTATTGCTCGAGTGCCGATAGACGTGGCCGATGTAGTAGCCCCCGACGACCTGGAGCACCTCCCACAGGATCGACGCCACGACCACGCCGACCCACAGACATCGCGTCGCGACGTCGTTGACCGTCATCAGTCTGAATGCGAAGAAGAACAGCGCGAAGTTGAGCAGCAGCGACAGTGCGATCCCCGCGACCTTCAGCAGCGGACCGCCGAGCCCGCCTGTGACCAGGCCGGAGGCGATCGAGGCGACCAGGAACAAGGTGCCCAGCACCACCAGCAGCCTGAGTCCCCGCAGCCGGGAGTGGATGAAATCGGGCCGGTCCTTGAACGGGACCGCCCACACTTGATCAAACGCCGCCTGGGTCGCTTGCGTCACGCCCAGTCCGCCCCACAGCGCGCCGAGCAACCCGACCACCAGCGCGAACGCGCTCCCGCTCAGCGCGTGTACCTGGATCTGAGGGCCGATCACGGGAAACTGGCCGAGCACCGAGTTCTCCACGGACTTCTGTGCTCCCGGGTTGCCCTGGAGCACGAAGCCGAGGACGGTCACGAGCACGAGCAACAGCGGAAACAGCGAGAAGAAGGCGTAGTAGGCGACCAGCGCCGCGAGCCGTCCCCCGTGGTCGTCGCTGAACTTCTTGACCACCGCCAGCGGAACCGCCAGCCACGGATGCCTCTGCTGTCGACGGTCAAAGGCCCGAATGGGGCGCAGTAGATCCACGCATCAAAAACTACCCCGCCACCGCACCGAGAACGCGAAGAATGCCTGCTCAGGCCGCGGCAGGCAGCGGCTCCGGCGCCGGCGCCGGCGGACGCGCCGCCGCGGGCACGCGCTCCCGCAGCAGCACGGTCGCGCCGCCGGACGGGCTGAACGTGATGCTGCGCCGTCCCGTCCGCTCCGGCCGCCGATCGGCCGGAGCCAGCTCATAGCGGCCGAGCGCCACGCCCAGCACGATCTTCATCTCCTGCATCGCGAAGCTCGCGCCGAGGCATCGCCGGCGTCCGCCGCCGAACGGGATCCAGGTGTAGGTGCCGGGCGCCCTGCCCAGGAACCGCTCGGGCCAAAATGCATGCGGCTCGGGGTAAATGTCCGGGTCGTGGTGCAGGAGGTAGGCGCTCGCGACCAGCGCGACGCCCGCCGGGTAGTGAAAGCCGCCGATCGTGACCGGGCCCTTGGTCAGGCGCGGCTCGGCGTTGGGCAGCACCGGGCGGTGGCGCAGGATCTCGTGGATCGTCGCGGTCAGGTACTCGTCGCCGTCGCCTCGATCGAGCTCTTCGGTCAGCCGGGCCACCACGGCGGGCTCCCGCGCGAGCCGCTCGAACGCCCACGCCAGCTGCGAGGCGGTCGTCTCGTGCCCGGCGACGAGGGCGGTCATCAACTCGTCGCGCAGCTCGGCCGCCGACATCGGCGAGCCCTCGGGCTTGCCGCCCGCTCGGCGTCCGGCCTCGTCGGTCTGGGCGGCGCCCGAGTCATCCGGCTCGTGGCGAGCCTGCAGCAGCATCGCGAGCACGTCGTCGCCGCCGGCCTCGCCGGCCTGCTCCGCCTTGCGACGCTCCTCCACGAGCTCGAAGATCAGCTCGTGCGCGCGCCGGGTCAGCCGGTTGAAGCGCCGGATCGGACCGGTCCACCCGGCCGCTCGCCGCAACGCCGGGAGCAGCGAAAGGGGGTTCTCGCTGAACGCGAGAACGTCGGTGAGGACGTCCCGAAGGTCGTCGAACCGCTGCCCCTGCTCGAGGCCGAACACGGCGCGCAGGATGATGTCGAGCGTGAGTCGCTGCAGGCGGGGATGGAGTGCCACGGGCTGTTCGCGGGGCCACGACTCCACCTCCTGCTCGGCGAGCGCCGTCATCGTGCCGGTCAGCCGCTGCATCTTCTCGCCGTGGAAGGCCGGAAGCATCAGCTTGCGCTGCTCGAGGTGTACGCCCTCGTCGAGCAGGATCACCGAGTTGCGGCCGACCAACGGCTCGAGCACGCGCGCGCCCTCGCCCGGGTGCACCACGTCGGGGGGCGCCGTGAACAGCTCCTTGATGTCGGTCGGATCCGACAGCATCACGAACGGCGGCTGGAACGGGAGCTGCACGGTCATCCGCTTGCCGTAGCGCCGGCGCAGCCGCTCCAGCGAGGCGGCGGGACGCTTCCACGTGGCCATCATCTGGATCGCCGCCGGAGTGGTCGGGCCGGGCGGCAGCAGCGCCCTCAGATCACGGTTGCTCACGTTGCTCCCTCCGGTCGACAGCTTGTGCGGGATTCAGTGCCGCCAGCATCGTCGCACCGGCCGGTGCGGACTATGTGAGATCGCTCACAGGTCGCGCTCGCCGACGCGTCCGCGCCGGACTCCACCGCGAGCAGCCGGCGCTTGCGATCGACCCCGCCGGTGTACCCACCGAGGCCGCCGCCGGCGTGCAGCACCCGGTGGCAGGGCACGACGATCGGCATCGGGTTGGACCCGAGCGCGTTGCCCGCGGCGCGCGACCCGCGCGGGCTGCCCGCGGCCGCCGCGACCTGCTGGTAGCTCGAGACGTCGCCGTAGGGGATCCGCGCCGTGGCCCGGAGCACCCGGCGGCCGAAGCCGTGGGTCAGCCGCCAGTCCAGCGGCAGATCGAACTCGCGCCGCCCGCCCGCGAAATACTGATCGAGCTCGCGCCGGGGAAGGTCCAGGCGGCGCGGGGCGGCGAGCACCCGCGGCGAGATCTTCGTCGCCAGCTGTCGCAGCACGGACTCCTCCTCGTCGTGATCCAGGTAGGCGATCCGCACCAGACCTCGGGGGGTGGCCGCGACAAGCAGCGTCCCGAGCGGAGAGTCGAGCGTCGCGTAGGCGACGTCGAGCAGCCCGGCGGCCGCCGCCGCCTCGTCCAGATCGGGGGGCGCGTGGTCCGGTTGACGGGGGGCACTGAGCGCGAGCGCTCGCTCCAGGGGATCGTGATCGGTCATCGCTGATACTCCGTTCGCAGTCGTTTCAGGCCTTCGTGGACGTTGCGCCTCGCGGCCTCCTCGCTGATGCCCATCACCGAGGCGATGTCGGCGTGCGCGGCGTCGAACACGTAGCGCAGCGCGAGCGCCGTGCGCTGCTTGGTCGGCAGCGCACGGACGAGGCTCCACAGCTCGTCCTCCCCGTCGGCGCCGTAGCGCTGGGGCATCGAGTCGTCGACCGCCCGCTCCGGAACTTCCTCGACCGGCACAGCCTGGCGGCGGCGCGCGCGCACGTGATCGATCGATTTGCGGTGAGCGATCGTCAGCAGCCAGCCGCGGAGGTTGGATGTGTCGCGGAGGCGCGGATATGCGCGCAGGGCCGCCAGCCACGTCTCCTGATAGCAGTCATCGGCGGCCGTGGGACCGACGGTGGCGATCAGAAAACGCTGCACGTCTCGCCCGTGTTCGTCGATTAGGGCCTGAAAGGGTGCAAGCTCCACTGGGGATGAAACGTCACGACGTGACATCTCGTGAGATCTTGGCGCGTGCCGGCAAGACCGCGCTCAGCGCTTGATCGAGTCGCTCATTCGCTATACAAAGCTTCTATGGCCCGCGCAATCTGGTCAGGCGCTATCAGCTTCGGGCTTGTCAATGTGCCCGTGAAGCTGTTCAGCGCGACCTCGCCCAAGACAGTCCGTTTCCACCAGCTCTCGAGCAAGACCGGCGCTCGGATCCGCCAGAAGCGCGTCGACCCGACGACCGGCGACGAGGTCCCCTACGAGGAGATCGTCAAGGGCTATGAGATCACGCCCGATCGCTACGTCCTGATCTCCAACGAGGAGCTCGAAGCACTCGACCCCAAGGCCACGAGGACGATCGACATCGAGGAGTTCGTCGACCTCGCCGAGATCGATCCGATCTACTACGACCACTCCTACTATCTCGCGCCCGCTGCCGGCGGCGCCAAGGCCTATCGGCTGCTGGTCGACGCGATGCGCGAGGCCGAGAAGGTCGGGATCGGCCGTGTGGTGCTGCGCTCCAAGCAGCAGCTGTGCGCGCTGCGCCCGACCGGCGACGTGCTGACGCTCAGCACGATGCTGTTCGGCGACGAGGTCCTCGAACCCGACCGGCTCGACGAGCTCGACGCCGTCGGCGAGGCGGAGGCGACCAAGCGCGAGCTGACCATGGCCCAGCAGCTGATCGACTCGCTGTCGGCCGATTTCGAGCCCTCGAAGTACCACGACGAATACCGCGAGCGCGTGCTGGACCTGATCGAGCGCAAGGCCGCGGGCGAGGAGATCGCCGTCCAGCCGCAGGCCGAGGAGCCCGCCGCCGCGCCCGATCTGATGGCAGCGCTCGAGGCAAGCCTCGCCGCCGTCAAGGACGAGGAGCCCGAGAAGAGCAAGCCCAAGCGCCGTTCCGAGTCCGGCGCCGGCGACGGCGCGGGCGACGGCGACGGCGCCGGGGACCGCGCGAGCTCCAAACGCCGGGCCCGCAGCAAGGCCTGATCCTCCCGACGCACCGAAGGCGCGGCCGGCGACGGGGGCCGGCAGCCCGGCGCTAACGCTTCCCCAACAGCCGCTGGTAGCCTTCCGGTTCCTCCTCGCTGCGGGGTCCTTGCTTCCGGGACCCTCCACTCCACACCATGAACGAACGACTCGCTCCACCCGGGGCCACCGGCCTCTACGACCCCGTCAACGAGCACGACGCCTGCGGCATCGCGCTGGTCGCGAAGCTGTGGGGAGACTCCAGCCACGCGGTCGTCGAAAAGGCGCTCGACGCACTCGAGAACCTCGAGCACCGCGGTGCCGAGGGCGCGGACCCCAACACGGGCGACGGCGCCGGGATCCTGCTGCAGATTCCCGACGGCTTCCTGCGGGGCGCGGCCGCGGGGGTCGAGCTGCCCCCGCCGGGCCGCTACGGCGTCGGCGTCTGTTACCTCCCCGCCGATCCGGAGCGGCGGATCCTGCTCGAGCAGCTGATCGACGAGACGATCGAGGCCGAGGGGCAGCGTTCTATCTGGTGGCGCGACGTCCCCGTCGACGACCGCCACGCCGGCGAGACGGCCCGCCTCTGCGCCCCCGCGATCAGACAGGTGCTGATCGAGGCAGCCGACGACGTCGGAGACCAGGACGAATTCGAGCGCAAGCTGTACGTGATCCGGCGCGTGATCGAGCGCGCCGCCGGCCCGGAGCTGGCGCTGCCGAGCTTCTCGAGCAGGACGATGGTCTACAAGGGGATGCTGACCGCGCCGCAGCTGCCGCGATACTTCACCGATCTGCGCGATCCCCGTCTGGCGTGCCGGCTGGCGCTGGTGCACTCGCGCTTTTCGACCAACACGTTCCCGAGCTGGGAGCTTGCCCATCCCTACCGGATGATCGCCCACAACGGCGAGGTCAACACGCTGCGCGGGAACATCAACTGGATGCGGGCGCGCGAGTCGCAGCTCGCATCGGAGCTGTTCGGCGACGATCTGCCGAAGGTCATCCCGGTGGTGCGGGAGGGCGGCTCTGACTCGGCGATCTTCGACAACGTGCTCGAGCTGCTCGTGCTCAGCGGCCGCTCGATCCCGCACGCGGTGATGATGATGGTCCCCGAGGCCTACCGGACGCGCAAGGATCTGGACCCCGACGTCAAGGGCTTCTATGACTTCCACTCCTGTCTGATGGAGCCCTGGGATGGCCCCGCAGCGGTGGTGTTCACCGACGGCCGACTCGCCGGCGCGATGCTGGACCGCAACGGATTGCGCCCCGGCCGCTGGATCCAGGACACCGAGGGCTACGTCGTGCTCGCCTCCGAGGCGGGCGTGATGACGGTCGCTCCCGAGCACGTCACGCGCAAGGGCCGCCTCGCCCCGGGCAAGGTGTTCCTGGTCGACCTCGAGCAGGGCCGGATCGTCGAGGACGAGGAGGTCAAGCTCCGCGCCGCCCGCCGCAAGCCCTACGCGGAGTGGTACGAGCGCTCGGTCGTACACATCGACGATCTGCCCGAGCGCGAGCCGCGGGCGCCGCGGATCGAGCCCCTGCGCTCAAAGCAGCTCGCGTTCGGCTACTCGCAGGAGGACCTGCGGATGGTGATCGCGCCGATGGCCGCAAAGGGAGAGGAACCCGTGGCGAGCATGGGCAACGATGCCGCGCTCGCGGTCATGTCCGACCGCCAGCCGCCGCTGTTCTCCTACTTCAAGCAGCTGTTCGCGCAGGTCACCAATCCACCGATCGATCCGATCCGGGAGTCGGTCGTGATGAGCCTGCAGGCCGGAGTCGGCGCCGAGGTCAACCTGTTGATCGAGTCCCCCGACCAGGCCCACATCCTCGTGATGGACCAGCCGATCCTGCGAAACCACGAGCTCGAGAAGCTCCGGCAGGTCTCCCACGACGTGTTCGACGCCGCCACGCTCGACATCACCTGGCCGATCGAGCAGGGCGCCGAGGGGATGGAGCCACGGTTGGAGGCGCTGTGCGAGGAGGCCGCGCGGTACGTCGACAACGGCGCCAACATCCTGATCCTGTCCGACCGCAACCTCGGGCCCGAGCGGGTCGCGATGCCGTCGCTGCTTGCGGTCGCCGCCGTCCACCACCACCTGGTGCGGCGGGGCACCCGGCTGCGCACCGGTCTGGTGATCGAGTCGGGCGAGCCGCGGGACATCCACCACATGGCGACCCTGATCGGCTACGGGGCGGCGGCGATCAACCCGTACGTGATGTTCGAGTCGCTGGACGAGCTGGCCGACCGCTCTCTCCTCCCGGAGGATCTCGAGCGCGAAGAGGCCGAGAAGCGGATCGTCCGGGCGATCGGCAAGGGGCTGATGAAGACGATCTCGAAGATGGGGATCTCGACGATCCAGTCCTACTGCGGCGCGCAGATCTTCGAGGCCGTGGGGCTCGAGCCGCGGCTGATCGACATGCACTTCACGGGCACCGCCTCGCGGATCGGCGGCGTCGGGATCGAGCAGCTCTCGACCGAGGCGCTGGAGCGGCATTTCCGCGCCTACCCGCGCACCGGGCGCGACCTGCTGCCGGTCGGCGGCGTGCTGCAGTGGCGCCGCGACGGCGAGGTCCACATCTGGAACCCCGACACGATCGCCAAGCTCCAGCACTCGGTGCGCGGGCAGAATGGGGATCCTCGCGCCACCTACGACGAGTTCGCGCGGCTCGCCAACGAGGAGGCCACGCACAAGGCGGCGTTGCGCGGCCTGATGGCGCTGCGCCACGCCGGCGACCCCGTGCCGCTCGAGGAGGTCGAACCGGCCACGGAGATCGTCAAGCGGTTCACCACCGGAGCGATGAGTCTTGGGGCGCTCAGCCGCGAGGCGCACGAGACGCTGGCGATCGCGATGAACCGGATGGGCTCGCGCTCCAACACCGGCGAAGGCGGCGAGGACCCGAGCCGCTACGCGGCCGACGCCAACGGTGACTCGCGGCGCTCGGCGATCAAGCAGGTCGCCTCCGGCCGGTTCGGGGTGACGATCCACTACCTCGTCAACTCCGACCAGCTGCAGATCAAGATGGCCCAGGGCGCGAAGCCCGGTGAGGGCGGACAGCTCCCCGGCCACAAGGTCGACGACTACATCGCGCAGATCCGCCACTCGACTCCGGGCGTCGGGCTGATCTCGCCGCCGCCGCATCACGACATCTACTCGATCGAGGACCTCAAGCAGCTGATCTACGACCTGCGCTGTGCCAACCCGACGGCGTCAGTATCGGTCAAGCTCGTCTCCGAGGTCGGCGTCGGGACGGTCGCGGCCGGGGTCGCCAAGGCCAACGCCGACCACGTCACGATCTCCGGCCACGACGGCGGGACCGGCGCCTCGCCTCAGTCCTCGATCCAGTCCGCCGGAGTCCCGTGGGAGATCGGCCTGGCCGAGACCCAGCAGACGCTGCTGCTCAACGACCTGCGCTCGCGGATCACGGTCGAGGTCGACGGGCAGATGAAGACCGGGCGCGACGTCGTGATCGGCGCGCTGCTCGGCGCCGACGAGTTCGGGTTCTCGACCGCGCCGCTGATCGCGATGGGCTGCATCATGATGCGCGTCTGCCACCTGAACACGTGCCCGGTCGGCATCGCCACGCAGGATCCGGTGCTGCGGGCGCGCTTTGAGGGGACCGCCGACCACGTCGTCAACTATCTGATGCTGGTGGCCGAGGAGGTGCGCGAGATCATGGCCGCGCTGGGGATCCGCCGGTTCGAGGAGATGATCGGCCGCACCGAACTGCTCGACGTGCAAGCCGCGATCGACCACTGGAAGGCCCGCCACGTCGACCTCTCGATGGTCCTGAGCACGCCGGAGCTTCCCGCCGGCACTCCCCGGCGCCGCGCCCGCCCTCAGGTGCCGGTGCTCGACGACGCGCTCGATTGGGAGCTGGTGCGCAGCTGCAGGCCGGCGCTCGAGCATGGCGAGTCGGTCAAGCTCGGGCCGGTGCCGGTGCGCAACGTCAACCGCACGGTCGGCGGCATTCTCTCCGGCGAGATCGCACGCCGGCTCGGTGTCGAGGGGCTCCCCGAGGGTACGGTGGAGATCTCGTTCTCGGGATCGGCCGGGCAGAGCTTCGCGGCCTGGCTCGCGCCCGGGGTGACGTTCTGCCTGCGCGGCGAGACCAACGACTACACGGGCAAGGGGCTGTCGGGCGGCGTCGTCTCGGTCCGCCCGCCCGAGAAGGCCAGGTTTCGCGCCGAGGAGAACATGATCGTCGGCAACACCGTGCTCTACGGCGCCACCGCAGGGCGGGCGTTCTTCCGCGGGCTCGCCGGCGAGCGCTTCGCCGTGCGCAACTCGGGCGCTCACGCGGTCGTCGAGGGGGTCGGCGACCACGGCTGCGAGTACATGACGGGCGGCCGGGTCGTGGTGCTGGGGCGCACCGGACGCAACTTCGCGGCCGGGATGAGCGGCGGCATCGCGTACGTGTACGACGTCGATCGCCGGTTCGAAGGACGCTGCAACACAGAGCTCGTCGATCTGGAGGAGCTGACCGACGCGGGTGCCGCCGAGGTGCGGGCGCTGATCTCAGAGCACGTGGCCCGCACCGGCTCGATGGTCGCGCGCAATGTTCTCGCGTCGTGGGACCGCGGCGCTCGCGATCGCTTCATCAGGGTGATGCCGCGCGACTACAAGCGCGCGCTGCAGGAGCGGGAGGCCGCCGGCGCTGCGGTGGAGGTCTGAGTGGTCCGCGCCGCAAACACCGCGAGGCACTGACAATGGGCGAGCTCGGCGCGTTCCTCAAGATCCATCGGGTCGGCTTTGACAAGCGCGACCCCGGTGTCCGGGTGCAGGACTACAACCAGTACTTCTCGCTGCAGCCCGAACCCGAGCTCAGGCGCCAGGGCGCCCGCTGCATGGACTGCGGGATCCCGTTCTGTCACGAGGGATGCCCGCTGGGCAATCTGATCCCCGACTGGAACGACCTCATCTACCGCGGCATGTGGCGCGAGGCGATCGATCGGCTTCATGCGACCAACAACTTTCCGGAGTTCACCGGCCGGATCTGCCCGGCGCCGTGCGAGTCCGCCTGCGTGCTGGCGATCAACGACGAGCCGGTCGCGATCGAGCAGATCGAGCTGGCGATCGCCGAGCGCGCGTTCGAGTCGGGCTGGGTCGCGCCCGACCCGCCCGACCGCCGCACCGGCAAGGCGGTCGCGGTCGTCGGCGCCGGCCCCGCCGGGCTCGCCGTTGCCGCCGAGCTTAATCGCGGCGGTCACACGGTCACCGTCTACGAGCGCGATGAGGGCCCAGGCGGGCTGATGCGCTTCGGAGTGCCCGACGCGAAGCTCGAGAAGCGGATCATCGACCGACGGGTGGCGATCCTCGAGGAGGAGGGGATCGAGTTCGTCTACAACGTCGACGCCGGCCGCGACATCGCAGCGCTCGAGCTCAAGGACCGCTACGACGCGCTGGTGATCGCGATTGGCTCGCGCGTGTCACGCGACCTCGAGGCGCCGGGGCGCGAGCTGAGCGGCATCCACCTCGCGATGGATTACCTGTATCAGCGAAACCGCTGGGTGGCGGCGCAGGAGGGGCGCCCTCATCGCCTGCCGGAGCCGGGCACCGAGATCACCGCCAAGGACAAGCGCGTGATCGTCGTCGGGGGCGGTGACACCGGGATGGACTGCATCTCGAACTCTCACCGCGAGGGCGCCAAGAGCGTCGCGATGATCGACGTCTACGCCGAACTGTCCTCCGACGGCGCCGACCCCAGGCATCCCTGGCCGCTGCCGCCCAAGCGCACCAGCACCACGTATGCGCTGGAGGAGGGCGGGCGGCGGCGATGGGGGACCGAGGTCACCGGGTTCGGAGGCATCGACGGAACCGTCAGCCACGTGTACGCGCGCAAGGTCACGGGCACGTCCTCCCGCGACCTGACGCCGGTGCCCGGCAGCGAGTTCGTGCTCGAAGCCGATCTCGTGCTGATCGCGATCGGCTTTCAGCATCCCGAGCACGAGGGCCTGGTGGCGCAGCTCGGGCTCGATCTCGATCGCCGCGGCAACGTCCGCACGATGCAGACCTACCGCACGTCGGTGGATGGCGTGTACGCCTGCGGGGACGCCCGGATCGGTCAGGCGCTGGTCGTCACGGCGATCGCCGAGGGACGCAAGTGCGCCCGGATCGTCAACAAGGACCTCGGCGGCAGCCCGATGGACGCCGACCGCGAGATGCTCGCGATCGGCGCCTGGAGCGGCGAGGCCGACCGCACGCTGCGCCATGAAGCGGAGGCGGCGGGGACGGTCCGCCCGGGCGAGGAGTTCTTCAGCGGTCCTGGCACGCGGGGCGTTTGAGAGCCGGGCCCGCGCCCGCGGCCATCGCGGTTGCGCGTTTGCATGCGAGTTTGGGGGGAATGCTACGTTTAATCAAGCAAAGGGCATCCGGGTTTCAGCCTGAGCTGTCGCGCGGGTGGACGATATGAGGTTTACTGAAGGCTTGGGACGGGGAAACTCGCCCCTGTCGGTCAGGGAACTGCGCCCCCACTTCCCTGACTCTCCGGGGGGCCCAGATGGATCTGGGCCCCCCGGGCTCTTTTACGGCAGGTTTTCGGCGGCGGCAGGCTTTCGGCGGCGCTTGATACCCGCTTCGGCGCGTTCGGCCGCCGGGTGATCGCCGGGCTCGGCGGCTCGTTGTTCCAACGGGTTGCACGCCGATCACGCCGGTGTGCCACCGTTTGTCGATGACGCCGTTGGCCTCGTCGGTCGGATCGACTATCACGCACGTGATCGATGCCGGGGGCAACTTCTTCTCGCAGCTGTCGAGCCTCAAGTGGGGGGCCCTGCTGATCGGGCTGGCGCTCTACGGCGTGTACCTGCTGCTTCGCTCGCGCGCCCTCTTCAACGCGGTCCGAGCGGCCTATCCCTCAGAGGTTGTGCGGTGGCGCGACGTGTGGGGCGCCTACATGGTCGGCTACGGCGTCAACACGGTGTTCCCGCTCGGGGGCGGCAACCTCGCCCAGTTGTTTCTGACGCGCGTGTCAATCCCGCCGAGCAGCTACCCGACGGTCGCTTCCGCCCTGTGGACGGGGGTGATCTTCGACTGGTTCATGGGGTTTTTGATCATGTGCTTCGCGTTCACGCAGGGGGTGTTCCCCAAGCCCCCCGACTTCTCGAAGCTGCCGGCGTTCGACATCAGCTTCTTCGCGTCGCACATGCGCTTCACGTTGTTCTTCCTGACCGTGCTGGGCCTCGGCTTCGTGATCGCGTTTGCGCTGCTGTCGGCGAAGGTGCGGGCGTTCTGGCAGCGCGTCCGCCAGGGCTTTGAGATCCTCCGCGACCGCCGTCGTTACCTGCGCGAAATGGCGACCTGGCAGTTCGCCAGCTGGATCTTCCGCCTCGCTGCCTACTGGGCGCTGCTCGAGGCGTTCCACATCGGCGGATCACTCCGCAACGCCCTGCTCGTGCTCGCCGTGCAGGTCGTCGCTTCGGTGTTCCCGTTCACGCCTGGAGGCCTCGGCGTCCAGCAGGCGCTGCTGCTGACGATCTTCGCCGGCAACGGCTACGTGACGTCGTTCTCGGTCGGCCAGCAGATCGCCACGGCGGTGCTCAGCGCCACGCTGGGGTTCGCGGCGCTGGTGCTGATCTTCCGCTTCAAGAGCTTCCGCGAGGTGATCGAGCGCGGCAAGGCGCACCGGCGCGGCGAGGGCGCCCGGGGCGAGCCGGCGCGGGTGGGCGAGACGGCGCACGGCGAGGGGGAGGAGCCGCGGGCCGACATGGCCGTGTCGGGCTGAGCGCCGGCGCCGCCGAGCGCCATCGAGCGGCGACGAGCGGCGACGAGACCGCCGAGGCCGACGAGGCCGACGAGGCCGACGAGCGCTGCCGAGGCCGCCGAGGCCGCCGAGGCCGCCGAGGCCGCCGAGGCCGCCGAGGCCGCCGAGGCCGCCGAGCGCACGTCGGTGTCACATCCACGGCTTGGCCGCCCGGCCAGCCAGGCGCGGTTGCGGCGGCCCATGCGCAACACGACCGCGCGCAGCATGCATAACACGACACTCGCGCGCCGAATCCCGAGCCCTGGCGAGTAATGCATGTCCGGCATGCATGATTCGCCAGGGCTCAGCCTCACCGCAGCCATTGGCGTGTAATGCACGCCGTGGAGACAACCATTCTCTCGGCGAGGTCGCTGGGGCCCCGCCGCGCGACCGGGATCGCGACGCGCCGGTTGGGCACGTGCTGGCAACCACAAATCCCCGCAGACACCGCCCGAATTGCGTTTCCTGCCTCTCCTACAAACTTGACGCCCCCGTCACCTTTGCCTATGCTATCTGCGCATGACTGCTCTTCCCAAGGTCTGCGTGATCGGCGCCGGCTCCTCGGGCATCGCCGCGGCCAAGGCGCTGCACGAGCGCGGAATCCCGTTTGACTGCTACGAGAAATCAGACCGGGTTGGCGGCAACTGGGTATTCGGCAACCGCAACGGGATGTCCTCGGCGTACCGGTCGCTGCACATCAACACCTCGCGCGAGCGGATGGAGTACTCGGACTTCCCGATGCCCAAGGCGTATCCCGACTTCCCGCACCACACCCACATCGCGCAGTACTTCAACGATTACGTCGACCGCTTCGGCGTTCGCGAGCGGATCGTGTTCGAGACCGGCGTCGAGCACGCGCAGCGAGGCGTGGACGGCGTGTGGACGATCACGCTCGACGCCGGCGGGACCGAGACCTATGAGGCGCTGCTGGTTGCAAACGGCCACCACTGGGACCCACGCTGGCCCGAGCCGGCGTTCCCGGGACGCTTCGACGGCGTCGAGCTGCACGCGCACTACTACACCGACAACGACGACTTTCGCGACAAGAACGTGCTCGTCGTGGGGATCGGAAACAGCGCGATGGACATCGCCGTCGAGACCAGCTTCGTCGCACGCAGGACGTTCCTCTCATCGCGCCGTGGCGCGTACGTGCTGCCGAAGTACCTGTTCGGGCGCCCGCTCGACCAGATCGGGGTCAACGCGCTGACGCCGCTGATGCCCTGGTCGTTCCGGCGTTCGATCCTGACCACGCTGTATCGGCTCGGAGTCGGCAGGGTCGAGGACTACGGCCTCCCGAAGCCCGACCACAAGCTCGGTGAGGCCCACCCGACGATCTCCGCGGACTTTCTCAATCGGATCGCCCATGGCGAGATGACGTGGAAGCCCAACATCAGCGCGCTGGAGGGCGACACGGTCCGCTTCGAGGACGACAGCGTCGAGCAGATCGACGTGATCGTCTACTGCACGGGCTACAAGGTCACGTTCCCGTTCTTCGACGCGGACCTGATCTCCGCGCCCGACAACGACCTGCCGCTGTTCAGGCGGGTGTTCAAGCCGGGGATCGACAACGTCGCGTTCATCGGCCTGCTCCAGCCGCTCGGGGCGATCATGCCCCTCGCCGAGGCTCAGGGCCGCTGGGTCGCGGCCTACCTTCGCGGCGAGTACCGGCTGCCGTCGATCGCCGACATGCAAGCCGACATCAGCAAGGAGCGCGAGCGGATGTTCCGCCGCTACGTCGCCTCCAAGCGCCACACCATGCAGGTGGACTTCGACAATTATCTCTACGACCTGGGGAAAGAGCTCAGGGCCGGGACTGCCCGGGCGCGGTTGGCGGGCTTCGCGTTGCCCGTGCCGCCGCGAGCGCGCGTCCGCGAGGCGGCGGCCGCGGTGACCGGCGGCGCGCCACCGACGCGGGCGGTCTCAGAGGACGCCGCCTGATGAACGCCGCGTGACCGAGGCAAGCGCCGCGTGACCGAGGCAAGCGCCGCGTGACCGAGGCAAGCGCCGCGTGACCGAGGCAAGCGCCGCGTGACCGAAGCGAGCATCCTCTACGGAAAGCGCGAGCGCACCAAAGCCCACAATCGGGCCGCGATCGTCGCCGCGGCGCGCGAGGTGTTCGCCGAGCTCGGCTATGACGCGGCCAGCGTGCGCGACGTGATCCGGCGCACAGAACTCGCGTCGGGCACGTTCTACAACTACTTCGCCGACAAGGAAGCGGTGTTCCGCGCGGTCGTCGACGAAAGCGCACAGGAGATCAGGCGGCGCCTGCGCGAGGCACGCAGCGGTGCCGAGACGCTGGAGCGATTCGTGGGCGATGCCTACAGGGCCTGGTTCGAGTTCCTTGTCGAGGACGAGCTGATGTTCGAGCTGATGAAACGGAACGCCGGCCCGATCCGGTCGCTGTTCGGCGATCCCATCCTCGGCGCCGGAGTTCAGGAGTTGCTCGACGACCTCCGCGCCGCGATCGTGCGAGGCGACCTGGCCCCGCTCGACGCCGACTACATGGCCGGGGCCATGGCCGGCGCCGCCCTGGAGCTCGGCGTGCGGATGGCAGAGCGCGATCCCGCAGACGTCGAGGGCGCTGCCCGGTTCGCCACCGAGCTGTTCCTGGGCGGAATCGAGCGACTGTCCCGACCTAGGTGAGCTGGTGCCGAGCGAGTGTCCCGCGTCGACACTAGGTGAGCTGGAGCGCCCGCAGTCGCAGCAGCTCGACAAGCTCGACGCCGCGATGAAACGGATCCGAGATCGCGGGCCCGCCGTCGAGCGGTAGCGCGGCCCGCAGCCGGCCATCGATCTCCGCCACGAGCGCCGGTCCCGATGGAGGGGCGGCGGAATCAAGCTCGGCAAGCCGCCGGAGGCGATCGGCATCGGCGGCCGCCGCGAAGCGGAGCGTGACCCGCGTGACGGGCGAGTCGAGCGAGGCCGCCGGGACGCCATGTCGCGCCTGCAGCTCACGCACGTGCTCACGGGCTGCAAGGAAACTGAGATGGCCTGTGATCAAGTCCGTCCTCTCGATAGCCGCTAACCACCAAAATCATATCGACGGTTAGCTAACCTGTCAAGACTCATAGACGGTTACGCGATCTGAACTACGATTGGACACGATGAGCAAGCAGCAGCGAGCTCCCGGCGAGCTCGAGACCGTCCGGGCATTCGTCAACACACTCGACATCGAGGAAGGGGCCGAGCAGCTGTCCAGCCCCGCCGCTCTGGAGGACTGGCTGGTCGCGCACGGCCTCGGGCCGGCAGGCGGTCTGCGGGCGAGCGAGCTCGATCTCGAGACCGCGCTGCGGCTGCGAGAAGCGCTCCGAGCGATCCTGCGGTCACACGTCGACGGTGCGCCGGTTCCGACGGAAGCTCCGATCGCGCTCGACGACATTGCGTGCCGGTCGCGCCTGAGAGTTCGTTTCGACATGCAGGGCGGCGCGAGCCTGGAGCCCGACGCGCAGGGGGTCGACGGAGCCCTCGGCAGCCTCGTGGCGATCGTCCATGGGGCGATCGCACAAGGGACCTGGGAACGGCTCAAGGCGTGTCGCGACCCCGCCTGCGCATGGGCCTTCTATGACCACAGCAAGAACCACTCGGGCACGTGGTGCGACATGGGGGTGTGCGGCAACCGCGCCAAGGCGCGCGCTCATCGAGAACGCCGCGCCGATTTCGCGGCATAGGAGCCGCCGGGCTCGCGGGATGAGAGCCGCCGAGGCCGACCGGCTCTGCCGGTCGTGCAACGATGACGGCGTGCCCACCTTCTGCCGCCACAACCGCCTGATCCAGAACTGCCCGATCTGCTCTCGCGAGCAGGCGATCGAGCTGCGCCCGGTGGTCTCCTCGAGCGCGCCCAAGACCAGCCAGCCGCGCGCTCGAACGTCGAGCTCTAACCGCTCGCGCGCCGGCTCGTCGCAGCCCGGGCTCCGTGGCGGGGTGACAGTGCGGCGGCTGGCACGTGGCGCCGACGACGGCTACGCCTCGTCGCTGGTGCCGGGCCTGCGTTCCAGCGCGGACGCTGAACGGTTGGCCGCGGAGATCGCGTTTGCCGCGGGCCGGCTCGAGCGGCTCGAGCACGATCCGCCAGGGCTCTACGCCGAGGTCGCCGACGGCCGCGAGGACATCGAGGAGCGCGCCTGGCTGGCGTTCCTGATCGCCTACCTATGCCCGATCGAAGGTGACGACCCGTTCGCCTCGATTCGACGGGTCCGTACCCCCTGGGCGGCGAATGAGCAGCCGGCGCTCGAGGGGGTCGAGCTCGGGCCGCGCACCGCTCACGAGCCGGGCCGGGGCGTCCGCACGCTCGACGCCTACCGTGCTTGGGCTCGGCGAAGCGGCTCGCAGTACAGCGCATTCACGGGCGACCCGGGGTGGCCGCCGGAGCGGAGGTTCGCGCGAACGTTCGAGCGCCTGGCGCTCCCGGGGCTGCACCGCGGCGCACGGTTTGACATGTTGGTCACGCTCGGGCGGCTCGGCGTCTACGAGCTGCGGGCGGCCTCGCTCGAGCTGCGCGGGGAGAACAACGTCACGGTCGCGGCCAAGCGCGCGCTGGGAATCGGCGATCCGATGCTGCTCGAGCGGCGGGCCGAGGACCTTGCGCGGGCCTGCTCGGTACCGCTCGAGGCCCTCGATCTCGGCCTGTCCAACTGGGAGCGCGGCGAGCGCGCGACGATGGGGCTCGGGATCGATGCGGAGCACGATCGGGCGACGCTTCAGTCGGCGCGAGCGGCGCTGGGACTGTAACGCCGCCGCCTGGTCCGCACCCGGGATGCGCGGATCGGCATTACGTCCGCGCGAGCCCCTACCTTCTGCGGCGTCCTCTTTCCGCAAGCCGGAGCTCCGATGCCACTCTGCTTCATCGAACCGCAGAACGCCATAAGAGTCATCGCCGAATCGGTCGGGCGTGAAGCGCGCCGTCAGATTCTCGGCGAGGTCGTGCGTGCGTGGGTGGACGAGATTCCCGAGTCCGAGCTCGACTCCCATTACGCCAAGGCGGTCGCCGACCTCGACGAGCACGACCTGTCGCTGCTCGCTGCCTGGCACGCCTCACTGGAGGTCGGCCACCCGGTCCCCAGCAAGGAGTTCCTCGTCAACGTGTTCCCGACGCTCGGGGAGAACCGCCGCGAGGCCCTCCGGATCGCCGCCGGCTTCCGCGGCGAGGAGGCGTTCGAGGCGGGCGTGGGCGAGGAGCAGGCATTGGACACGGTGCTCCCGTGGCTGTCCGAGGAGCGCTGTGCCGAGCTTGCGCGGGAATGCCTGGAGCTGTACTGCTGGGACAGGTTGGGAGTCGCCAACTGATCCGGAACCAGACCGCAACTAGGCCGAAGCGCCGGCCTGGTCCAGCGCCGCCTCGATCTCCTCGATCGCCTGCTCGGTGGAGCGAAACCAGACCGAGCGCATTCCCAGCTTGGCCGCGCCGTCGCAGTTGAGCTCGATGTCATCGATCATCAGCGCCGCCCCGGCCGCCACCCCCAGTCGCTCGAGCGTGATCTCATAGATCCGGCGCTCGGGCTTGCGAGTTCCCACGAACGCCGAGTCGACGACGACCGAGAAGATCTCGTCCACTGGCAGCATCGCCCGCCAGCGCTGCTCCCACTCCCGGACGTTGTTGGTGCAGATCGCGAGCTTGTAGCCGCGGTCGCGAAGGTGGCGCATGTAGTCGATCATCGGCTCGTTGGGGTGCAGGTGCGCGAAGTAGCGCTCGCCGAAGCTGTGCAGCTGCACCTCGTGGCCGAGCTGAGCGGTGAGCTCGTCGGCGAGCGCTTGCAGGAACGCCGGCTCGCTCATTCGCCCGGTCTCGAGCTCGAACAGCGGATGAGCGCCATCCCGTGCCGAGATCACCCCCATCGCCTTGCCGAGTGCCTCGAGCGAGATGCCCGAGGAGTCCTGGAGATCCGCAAAGGAGTCCAGCAGCGGCGACGTCAGTACGCCCCCGAAATCGCTGATGATCGCTTCGATCCCGCTCATCGGCGAGGCTCCGGGATGACGATCGTCTCGACCGGGTTCATCGCTGCCGGGCCAGCAGGTACACGCCGGCGCCGTCACGGCCCCGGCTCTGCCAGCGAAACGGCTGTGCGAGCACCTCGAAGCGCCCGACCTGTCCGGCGGTGCCGGCGCCGGTCGCCTCGCCCAAGGCCCGTCGCGGGTACTGCTGCTGCTCATCGTCATCGCCCAGCCAAAGCTCGACGCCGGCCCGCAGCGGCTGACCCGAGGCGGTGTAGGTCGTCGACAGCCGCGGATCATCGACGGTGTGCGGGGCGTCGGAGTCGAACACGACGGCCGTGACCAGGTCGGAGTCCTGGCCGCGCGACTTGCGTGGTCGCAGCGCCACCAGCGCAAGCCCGTCGGCGGGCTCAAACCAGGCCGAGACGTCCCTGACCGACTCCAGTCGCTCGATGTCCGATCCCTCCGCGTAGACCCCGCGGCGACCGATGCAGTCGATCTCGCGCTCGATCCTGTCGAGCAGCATGCGGCCGTGAACGCGGCAGAGCTGATCAAACCCCGATGCCGGGTCGGCTCGGGAGGGCGCGACGTCGGCGCCGGTCAACGACGCTGTCAGCTCGATGCCGTCGCCCTCCAGACGCCAGTCTTCGTTCTCGCCGCCGTCGTACAGCGCCGCCACCGCGGTGATCGCGCGATCACCGGCACCCACCCCGACGAAGACCTCCGGCCCCGTCCCATGCATCCAGGCCGCGCCCCAGAACGACATGTCGGTTGCGCCGAACGCGAGCGTGCGAAACGCAGTTGCGCCGCGCGCGGTCATCGCCCCAGGCGCGGCTGCTCGACATCGGTGGCGGTCGCGTCGACGTCGTATGCCGACGGCCGGCGCGTGAACCGGGCCGGCCGCATCGGCATCCGGCCGCGGAAGGCGCGCATCAGAAGCCGGCGCACGATCCCCCGCGACGACGCGATCAGTAGCAACGCGCCGACCAGGTCGCCGATGAAGCCCGGGACGATCAGCAGCAGTCCCCCGATCAGGACGAGCGCGCCGTCGAGGACCTCCTGCGCCGGCGGCCTGCCGATCGCGACCGCCGCGGTGAGGTGTCGCCAGACGAGGCGTCCCTGCGACCGCATCGCCCAGATCCCGATCGGGCAGCTCACGATCAGCAGCAGGACGGTGTCGAGCGCGCCGATCGCGTGCGCGACTGTGATCGCGACGAACAGCTCGGCGACCGCCCAGAGGATCAGCAGCGCGAATGCGATGAACATCGCTTCCTAGGCTACTGCGGCGCGGACGGCCTGCCCGGGCGGGGGCGCGGTGCAAGCGCCCAGACGGGCGCCATGCAAGCACCCGTCGGGCGCCATGCAAGGGCCATGACGGCGTCTCTCGACCCGCGCGCGCTAAGCGAGCGCCGGCGAGGGACCCTCGAGCCTCACGCCCGGCAGCCGGTGCAGCCCCACCTGCTCGATCAGCGCGACGATCTGCGGCTGGGCGCCGCGAAGCAGGACCTTGAGGTCACGGCAGCGCAGGCGGCGCGCGAGCGCCGCAAGATCGAGCATCAGCGAGGCGTCGGCGAAGACCAGCCCGCTGAGATCGACGATCACATCGGTCTGGGCACGAAGCGCGCGAACGAACGCCCGCCGGCGGCAGCCCTGGGTCGACCTGTCCTCATCGCCACGGCAGCTCAACGTCGCCGGTTGTTCGTTGAAGTCGACGATCGGCGAAACCTACCGAAATCCACCCGGTCCTCGCAAGCTCGTCGCGACAACGGGTCGCGACGCTGGCCTACACTTAGGTCATGGTCACCGTAGACGACGTCACCGACGCCCTCCGAGACGTGATCGATCCCGAGCTCGGACTCGACTTTGTGGAGCTCGGCCTGATCTACGACATCGAGGTCGAGGGCGGCGACGTCCGCATCACCTACACGCTGACGAGCCCGGGGTGTCCGATCGGCCCCCAGGTGTCCGAGCAGATGGTCGAGTTCGTAAGCGAGCTCGATGGGGTGGATGACGTCCAGCCGACGATGACGTTCTCGCCTCCCTGGACGCCCGACAGGATGAGCGAGGACGCGAAGTTCGCGCTGGGGTTCTGAGCGCGAACGGTCCTCAGGCCGGGCCGCGGCCGCGCAGCTCGCGATTGAGATCGATCGCCCGGATCTCGTGCTCGCCGGGCAGCTTATCGAGCACCGACGCGACAACGCGCTTGACGTCGCGTTCCTCGTGTCCAAGATCGTCGAACAACGACTTGAGCGCGGTGTGGACGATCTTCAGCTGGGCGGCGGTGAGGTCCAGCCGGAACGCGACCTCGCCGGGTTGGATCAGGTCCTCGGCCATCGGAGCCGGAAAGGTATAGACACGGCGCGCCGGCGGCAACCCCTGCGCCAGGCGACCCGCGCCGGCGGCAATCCCCCGCGTCCCGGCAACCACACTCAGCGTTGCGGGCGCTCCGGTCGGCGACGCGCGCGGCGGGTGCGCTTGGCCCGCATGTCGGCCGCCGGCCCGCGCTTGGCGCGACCACTGGACAGCGGCACGATCGGCACCGGGCCGCCGTTGGCGGACGGAGCGGGCTTGGCGGCGCCCGGCGGCGCCGGGCCGGAGTCCGCGATCCCACCGGCCCGCTTTGACCGCGACCGGGGGCGGGCGCCCTTGCCGTGGGCGGCCTCGAGCAACTCGGCCAGCGCGAGATCGATTCCGTCGGCGATCACGTCGATGTCGGGCAGCGCATCGAAGTCGCCCAGCAGGCCGTAGTCGATGTTGCCGTTGTAGGACATGATCGCGATCGCGAGGGCGTGGTTCTCGGGCAGGAAGGCGACGGGGAACAGGTCCTCGAGCCTGCGCCCAAGCACGTACAGCGGCACTTGCGGGCCCGGAATGTTGGTGACGATCAGGTTGAACAGCCGCGTCGAGAAATTCAGCCGCGACGCCTGTGCCAGGATCGTCGGCGGCGCGAGGTTGTTGACGGCGGAGAGCGTGGCCGCGCCAACCGCCTGCTTTGACTCCTTGAGGCCGTCCATCGCGCGAGTCACGAATTGCAGCCGCGCGACGGGGTCGCCGATGTAGACCGGGAGCGGACCCCGCATCACGGTCAGCTGGTTGCCCAGCGTGCCGCGCTGGTCCTGGCCCCGAACCGAGACGGGGACGAGCGCACGCAGCTCCAGTCCCTCCGTTCGGATCCCCCGTGAGTGCAGCCACCGCGTAAGCGCCCCGGAGACGACGGACAGGACAACGTCGTTGACCGTGCCGCCGAGGGCGTGCTTGACCTCCTTGTAGTCGGCGAGCTGGTGGCGCACCACGGTGTAGCGGCGGTATGGCCCGATCTCGACGTTGAGCGGGGACTGGGGTGCGGGGTTGAGCCCGGCCCAGACGATCTCGCCGACGCCCTCGGCAGCGTCGCGGAGCATCGACAGCGTGGCGGCCGGCCGCGTCGCGGCGGTGACCGCGCGGGTGGCCAGACCGGCAGTCGCCCCCACCATCCCGCGCACGCCGGCGGCGACCAGCTCGACCGAGGAGGGCTCGGGCCTGGGACGCCAGGGCTGGAGATCGGGCGCCGGCGGCTCCGGCGTGCGCTCGAGGTCGAACAGCACGGACGCGAGGTCGACCCCGGCGACGCCGTCGACGAGCGAGTGGTGCGTCTTCGAGATCACCGCGAAGCGACCGCCCTCGAGCCCCTCGACCAGCCAGTTCTCCCACAGCGGCTTGGATCGGTCGAGCTGCTGGGAGGCGATGCGGGCGGCTAGGAGGAACAGCTGGGACTCGGTCCCGGGCGCCGGCAGCGCTGTGTGGCGCACGTGGTACTCGAGGTTGAACGTCGGGTCGTCGACCCACAACGGGCGTCCCGTCTCCAGCGGCGGCGTCGCCAGCCGCTGCCGGTATCGGGGGACGAGGTGCAGGCGCCCGCGGATGTGGTTGAGGTAGTCGGTGAACTCGGGCGCAGCGCCTTCGAAGATCAGCACCGCGCCGATGTGCATGTGCGAGCTCTCGCCCTCCTGGTGAAGGAACGACGCGTCGATCGACGTCAGGCGATCCAGGTGCTGCTGCGGCATGCGGGCCTCCCGAGCGGGTCCGAGAGCAAGAGACTGGTCAAGACTAGTGCTTCCCTCCGGGTGAGCACCACTCCTTCCTGCCGCGACCTGGTGCAGAAGGGCCGACGCTACCGGGCTCGATCAACGCTCGATCAAGACGGGCCCGGTAGTGTGCCCGGGGGACGTCGATGCCCTGGGATTTCTCGACCGAGCCCGAGTTTCAGCGCAAGTTGGAGTGGATGCGCGAGTTCGTGCGCGAGCGGATCTGGCCGCTCGAGACCCTGCTCGACGAGCTCGGTCAAGACGGGCTGATGCGGGCGATCAAACCGCTGGCGCAGGAGGTTCGCGGACGGGGCCTGTGGGCGGCTCATCTGGACCCGGCGCTCGGTGGCCAGGGCTTTGGCCAGGTCAAGCTCGGGCTGATGCACGAGATCCTCGGCACGAGCCCGATCGCGCCGCTGGCGTTCGGCAACGCCGCACCGGACTCGGGCAACTCGGAGATCCTCGCGCTCGCGGGCAGCGAGGAGCAGAAGGAGCGCTACCTGCATCCGCTGCTCGCCGGCGACCTCAGGTCGGCGTTCAGCATGACCGAGCCCGACACGGCCGGCTCGGACCCCACGCTGCTGCAGACCTCGGCCGTTCGGGACGGCGGCGAATGGGTGATCAGCGGCCACAAGTGGTTCTCCTCCAACGGCTCGATTGCCGACTTTTTGATCGTGATGGCCGTCACCGATCCCGACGCGCGCCCCCACCAGCGGGCCTCGATGTTCATCGTCGACGCCGACGCGCCCGGGATGCGAATCGTGCGCGACGTCGCCACGATGGAGCACCCGTGGGAGA
The DNA here is from genome assembly GCA_963723675.1 of uncultured Solirubrobacterales bacterium. GTDB lineage: Bacteria > Actinomycetota > Thermoleophilia > Solirubrobacterales > Solirubrobacteraceae > Palsa-465. Next base: position 638,586 of record CAVRRW010000012.1, read on the forward strand.
GCTTCGGGCGCTACGGAAACCACGCCGAGGTGCTATACGAGGATGTCCGCGTGCCCGCGGACGCGCTGCTCGGCCCCCAGGGAGCGGGCTTTCTGATCGCTCAGCAGCGGCTCTACCCGGGGCGGATCCACCACTGCATGCGCTGGCTGGGAGTTGCACGGCGCGCGTTCGACATGCTCTGCGAGCGCTCGCTGTACCGGTACGCCCACGGCGGCGTGCTGTCCTCACACCAGACCGTCCAGAACTGGATCGCCGACTCCGAGGCGGAGATGCTGGCGGCGCGCCTGATGACGCTGCAGGCGGCCTGGGTGATGGACACCGAAGGCGTCGCGGCCGCCCGCACGGAGATCGCGATGATCAAGTTCTACGGAGCGAAGGTGCTCCATGACGTGGTCGACCGCGCGATCCAGGCGCACGGCGCGCTCGGGTACTCCACCGACCTGCCGCTCGAAGCGATGTACCGCTTCGCCCGCGCGGCCCGGATCTACGACGGACCCGACGAGGTACATCGCGCATCGGTGGCAAGGCGGGTCCTGCGCGGCTACGAGCCGCCGCACGACGGCATCCCGACGCAGCACGTCCCCACTCGCCGAGAGGCCGCGCGCAGGGAGTTTGCGGAGCTGCTCGAGACGATCACCGCAAACGACTGACCGGGGCGAAGCACTCGCAGCCGGCAGGGCGTTCGCCCTCGCGAGGCCGGGCCGCTGTCGCCGGCCGGCCGGCGGCCTCCTACACTTGTTCTCTGACATGGGCGTCGCTCCCGAAAAGCTGTTGCTGGCCGCGCCGCGCGGATATTGCGCGGGCGTCGACCGCGCCGTCCAGACGGTCGAGCGCGCGCTCGAGCTGTACGGAGCTCCCGTCTACGTGCGCAAGGAGATCGTCCACAACAAGCATGTCGTCGAGCAGCTTCGCGATCGCGGCGCGGTGTTCGTCGACTCCGAGACCGAGGTGCCCGAGGGCGCCACGGTCGTGTTCTCCGCCCATGGAGTCGCCCCCAGCGTGCACGCCAACGCGCAGCGCCAGCGCCTGCAGACGATCGATGCGACGTGCCCGCTGGTGACCAAGGTCCACGTCGAGGCCAAGAAGTTCGCTGCCGAGGGCTACACGATCGTGCTGATCGGCCACGCCGGGCACGAGGAGGTCGAGGGGACCATGGGTGAGGCCCCCGAGAACATCGTCTTGATCGAGAACGAACAGGATGTCGACAAGCTCGAGGTGCAGGACCCTCGCAAGGTCGCCTACATCTCGCAGACGACCCTGTCGGTCGATGAGACCCGAGCGGTGATAAACCGGCTGCGCGAGCGCTTCCCGGAAATCATCGGTCCGCGCACCGACGACATCTGCTACGCCACGACCAACCGTCAGGCCGCGGTCAAGCAGCTCGCCCGCGAATGCGACCTGGTGCTGGTGATCGGTTCGCGCAACTCGTCCAACTCCAACCGCCTGGTCGAGGTCGCGCGCGAGCACGGCGCCGACTCGCACCTGATCGACAACGAGACCCAGGTCCGCGAGGAGTGGCTCGCCGGCAAGCCCGTGGTCGGCATCACCTCGGGCGCCAGCGCCCCGGACGAGCTCGTCGAGCGCCTGGTGGGGTTCTTCCGCGACCGCGGCACCACCGACGTCGAGGTGCTCGAGGTGGTCCAGGAGGACGTGCGGTTCATGCTCCCCAAAAAGATTCGCCAGGCCATGGCGACCGCCTCGGCGCCAAGCTGAGAGGCGCCACCCTGCGCACGCTGGTCGTCTCCGACCTACACCTGGGATGGGGGGGCGGCAAGGACGTGCTGTGTCTCGAGCAACCGCGGACGGCGCTGCTTGAGACGATCTCCGAGTGCGATCGGCTGGTCCTGCTCGGGGATGTGATCGAGCTGCGCCACGGGCCGGTGCGCGACGCGCTCGCCGCCGCCGCGCCGGTGCTCGATGAGATAGGCGCGGCGCTGGGTGCGGAGCGCGAGGTCGTGCTCGTTGGCGGAAACCACGACCACTACCTCGCGCAGGCCTGGCTGGCGCGGCGCGCCCAGGGCGCCGAGCCGCGCCCGCTCGGGCTCGAGTCGGCGATCGACTGGTATCCGACGGAGCCGCTGGCCGCAGTCGCGTCGCATCTCTCACCGGCCTGCGTTCGCGCGGCCTATCCCGGCGTGTGGCTTCGCGACGACGTGTATGCGATGCACGGCCACTACGCCGACCTTCACACGACCGTGCCGATGTTCGAGCGCCTCGGCGCGGGCGTGATGGCGCGGATCGTCGGCGAGTCCGGTTCGAGCCCGGCGCGGTCTGAGGATTACGAGGCCACGCTGTCGCCGATCTACTCCTGGATCCACGCGGTCGCCCAGTCTCGCGACGGCGCGCTCGGCCGCGGTCCGCAGGGAGCTTCCACGCGGGCATGGCGGATGCTGGCCGACTCGAGCCAAAGACCAAGCCTGCGCCGGCGCGGCCTGGCCGCGGCGTTTCCGGCGATCGTCGCCGGCCTCAATCGCGCCGGCATCGGGCCGCTGCGGGCCGACGTCTCCGGCGCCGAGCTGCGGCGCGCCGGTCTGGCCGCGACGGTCGCCGTGCTCGCGCGGCTGAGCATCTCCGCCTCGCATCTGGTCTTCGGCCACACGCACCGCGCGGGGCCGTTGCGCAACGACGATCGGACGGAGTGGCGAACCTCCGCCGGCGTGACCCTCCACAACGCCGGCTGCTGGGTGTACGAGGCGTCGCACATTGGCGGCTCGCCGTCGACGAGCCCGTACCGGCCGGGGTTCTGCGTCGTGGTCGAGGACCATGGGCCGCCGGCGCTGGTGAACCTGTTGGATGGCGTGGTTGCGCCGGAGGCGATGCGGGTGGGATAGCGCGCGGAGTGACGTGCGCCACGTTGGGCGTGGGTGACGGTGCCTGGGGAGCGCCGGAGGGCGCGGGTGACGGTGCCTGGGGAGCGCCGGAGGCGCGGGTGACGGTGCCTGGGGAGCGCCGGAGGTGATGGAGGGAGTCGGGGGGCACGACTCGGCTCGCGGCCCCGGGCGCCGCCCTGGACGGCCGGGCAGGCCCGAGTCCGAGCGAAGAACGGGCGCAACACGGGAATCACCGAGAACAGGAGGAACCGGCGGGGAAAACGTCGCACCGGGGCCGCCGACGTTGTCGGATGTCACGAAATCCCCGCTCACCGGGGACAACGTCACACGCGCCGATCCTTCTGCGCCGCATGTAACGAAATCCCCGGGTGTCAGCGGGGAAAATGTGCCACGCCGTGAGCCGCGGACGTCGCGTGTTACGAATTCCCCGCTCGAAGCCGCTCTCCGGCGCCTGGGAGATGGCCCGGGTGCGAACGCTCGCCGGGATGCTCCGGGTGGGGCGGGGGGCGTCGTTCGCGCGACGCCGGCGAGGGGGCGGGCGGGATGTTTTGAGTTCTGGGGCGGAGGCATCGTCACGTGCGAGGCGGGCGAGGGCTCGAGCGGGATGTTTTGAGTTCTGGGGCGGAGGCATCGTCACGTGCGAGGCGGGCGAGGGCTCGAGCGGGACGCTCCCGGTGGCGCTGCGCCTAACCGGCCACCCCCGGCGTGAAGCAGACCGCGTGGCAGCGCACGCCCTCGCCGACCTCGAGCTCGAGCTCGCCGGCGGTGCTGCGCGGGTGCGAGATCAGCTCGCGGGCGCCGGGATGGTCGACCTCGAACGTCGTTCCATTGACGGTCACGGTGCCGTTGCCGTCGAGCACGGCCCAAACCCCGCCGGCCTCGTAGGGACCGGAGTAGGGCCCCTCGACGTCGTCGGTCTGGACCGCCAGCAGCGCTCCGGGCACGTCCTCGGGCCGCAGTGGCTCGAGCAGGGGCCGCTCGATCCCGAGGAGCTCCTGGATCACGCGCTCGGTCTCATCGTAGGCCCCCTCGCCGTAGTGATACTCAAACAACCTGCCCTCGGCGTTGAACAGGTAGCGGGCCGGCCAGCCGAGGTTGCCGTAGTCGCGCCAGATCTCGTGCTCGACATCGACGACCACCGGATAGGGGACGTGCAGCCGTGCCACGGCGGCCTTGACGGCCGCCGGGTCCGCGGACGGCTCGAACCCAGCCGCGTGGATCCCGATCACCCGCAGCCCCGCCGCTTCGTATCGTTCATGCCATGCGCGCATGTACGGAATCGTCCGGATCGAGTTGGGGCGACAGAAGTCCCAGAACTCGACCAGCACAGGACGGCCGAGCTGCTGGTCCATCCGCAGGGTCGTGACGTTGATCCACGGCAGCCTGGGCGGAAACGGCGGAGCCGCGATGTGATCCACGGGAGCTCGCACCCTGGGCGATGGTAGTGGCGACGGGAGCTCGCGCCCTGGGCGATGGTGGTGGCGACGGGAGCTCGCACCCTGGGCGATGGTGGTGGCGACGGTCCGGCCGGAACTGGGCGTGACCTGCCGCGCCGGCTCGCTATACTACGTGAAGTATTGAATCCGTACTGCCTTTGAGGAGTTTTCGATGAGCCCGTCAGGAGCCGAAGTTCTCCGCCAGATCAAGAGCAGGATCGACGAGGTTGATCCCGCGGTGGTGCGCGAGCAGGCCTCCAACGGCGCGGTCCTGGTCGATGTCCGCGAGCCCGAGGAGTGGTCGACCGGCCACATCCCCGGCGCCGTCCACGTGCCCAAGAGCTATTTCGAGTCCCGGATCGAGGGCGCCGTCCCCGATCGCTCGCGCCACGTGATCCTCTACTGCGCTTCGGGAAACCGCTCGGCATGGGCGACGAGGACGATGGTCCAGGACCTCGGCTATGAGAACGTGGAGTCGATGACGGGTGGGTTCACGCTGTGGAAGGACCGCGGCTACGACGTGGACGTTCCGCGCACGCTGACCGCCGAGCAGCGCGATCGCTACTCGCGCCACCTGTTGCTTCCGGAAGTCGGGATCGACGGGCAGCTGAAGCTGCTGGACGCCAAGGTCTTGCTGCTGGGCGCCGGCGGTCTCGGCTCGCCCGCGGCGCTGTACCTGGCGGCGGCCGGCGTCGGCACACTCGGAATCGTCGACAACGACGAGGTCGACATTTCAAATCTGCAGCGCCAGGTGATCCACTCCACCGAGCGCGTGGGCGTCTCCAAGGTCGACTCCGCCGAGGAGACGATCAATGCGCTCAACCCCGACGTCAAGGTGCAGAAGTATCCGGTACGACTCGGGCCCGAGAACATCGTCGAGATCATCTCCGGCTACGACGTCGTCGTCGACGGCCTCGACAACTTCCCCACGCGCTATCTGCTCAACGACGCGTCGGTCCGGCTCGGGATCCCGGTGGTCTCCGCGGCGATCCTCGGCTTCGAGGGCCAGCTGTCGGTGTTCAAGCCTCACGACGGCCCGTGCTACCGCTGCCTGTTCCCGGTGCCACCGCCCGCCGAGCTCGCTCCCTCCTGCGGCGCCAACGGTGTGCTCGGAGTGCTGCCCGGGACGATGGGCCTTCTGCAGGCGACCGAGGTGATCAAGTTGATCCTGGGCGCGGGCGAGCCGCTGATCGGCCGGCTGCTGATGTACGACGCGTTGTCTGCCACCGTCAGCGAGGTCAAGGTGCGCCGCGACCCGGATTGCCCGATCTGCTCGCGCGATCCCGACGCGATCGCCGACGAGGAGCTGGGCGTCTTCCCCGACTACGAAGCGTTCTGCGCCGGCGCTCATTAGGGTTACCCGGTGATGGCGACGATCCGCATCCCACCGGTGCTGCGCCCGTACGTCGGCGGTGAGAGGGAACTGAACGCCGATGGTTCGTCCGTCGGTCAGGTCCTGCAGTCGATCGCGCGAGAGTACCCCGACACGCAGTCGCAACTGTTCTCGGCCGATGGCCAGCTGAACCGCTACGTCAACGTGTACCTCAACGATGAGGACGTGCGCGTGCTGGACGGTCTCGATACGGGCGTCGGCGCCCACGACACCCTGGTGATCCTGCCCGCGATGGCGGGCGGGTCCGGCGTCCTAGCGGCCGGGGCACCTTCTTCGCCAGTCGGGAAGGCTTGCGCCCTCAGCGGCGTCTAATGTGCGAGTGCCCACCATCGAAGGGAGCGGAATGCCTCGTCCAATGAAGCGGGTCAGCCATCGCCGGCGACGCCGGTCGCTTGCGATGACGCTTGCCGTCGCCGGCCTGGCGCTGGCCGCGCTTGCCGGGATCGCGCTCGCCAAGTCGTTCACTCTGAAGGTCGCCAACAACGTTCATGTCACCAACGCCCCGACAAAGGCGTTCAGGGTGAAGGCGGTCGACACGCATGAGGCAATCGCGGTCGGCCTGACCGGATTCGCCGTCTACACGTTCCAGGGGGAGACCACCCACCACCTCATCTGCAAGAAGACCAGCAACGCGAAGACGAACTGCTGGGCCTTCTGGCCGCCGGTCTCGGTCAAGTCGGCGACGGGACTCGCCGCACAGTCGGGCGTCAAGGGCAAGCTCGGGACCTTCCGCAACCACGGGCTGCTCCAGGTCACGCTCGGCGGCAAGCCGCTCTACTACTTCACGCCCGACATCATGTCCAAGAACAAGAGGCTGGCGACGGGCGACGAGCTGAAGACGTTTGGCTCGATCTGGCACATCGTCCCCGCTTCGGCGTCGGGCAAGGCCAAGAACAGCCCGCCACCTTCGATGAATCCCCCGCTTCCTCCGGGCTATTAGCCGCCGGCCCCGACCTCGGCGATAAAGCCCAATCTAAGGCCAAGACCAGCTTCAACCCCCCGGCTGGTGGTCGGCCGTCTGGCGAGGACCGTGAGCTCGTGTCAAAAAGGCTCACGGCCCTCTCCGTTTCCGTATCGCGGTGACCGGGCACCGCTACACTTCGTAAAGCAATGGACGCCGAGCGCCTCCAGAACAAGCCCTGCGGGGGGCGGTATGGCGACATCGTCCAGGCGATCGGGCACACGCCGCTGGTCGAGCTCAAGCGCCTCAGCCCCAAGCCCGGCGTGAGGATCTGGGCCAAGCTCGAATCTCGCAATCCGACCGGCTCGGTGAAGGACCGTGTGGCCCGCGCGATGATCGAGGAGGCCGAGGACAAGGGCCTGATCGGGCCAGGACAGACGCTCCTCGAGCCGACCTCCGGGAACACCGGGATCTCGCTGGCGATGATCTGCGGGCACAAGGGCTACCCGCTGACGGCCGTGATGCCCGAGAACGTCACGCCCGAGCGCACGCAACTGCTTGCCATGTACGGCGCCGAGATCATCTACTCCGAGGGCGCGAAGGGATCAAACGGGGCGGTCGAGATGGCGCTCGACATGGCCGAGCACGACGCCTCGTACTACATGCCCTACCAGTACGGAAACCAGGCCAACCCGCTGGCGCACTACAACGGGACGGCGCTGGAGATTCTCGAGGAGCTCGATGAGGTCAGCGCTTTCGTCGCCGGGCTCGGCACCGGTGGGACGCTGATGGGCAACGGCCGCCGGCTCAGAGAAGAGCTGGGTGACCAGATCAAGATCGTCGCGGCCGAGCCGATGCAAGGGGAGCCGGTGCAGGGACTGCGGTCCTTGGAGGACGGCTTCATCCCGCCAATCCTCGACCTGTCCGTGCTCGATCGCAAGATCTTCGTCACCAACACCGATGCAATCGTGTTCACGCGCAAGCTGCTGGACGAGGAGCGGCTGTTCGCCGGCGTCTCCTCGGGAGCGATCGCGCGCGTGGCCGTCAGGATCGCGAACGAGTTGGACGAGGGCAATGTCGTCTTCATCGTCGCCGACGACGGCTGGAAGTATCTGTCGTCGGGGATCTACACGCGCCCCGTAGACGAGATCGAGAATCTGGACGCCACCGTTTGGTGGTGACCGAGCCGGCGGAAGCCGATCATCGCTCACGCCGGTGGCTGTTGGGCGCCGCCGGCGCGGGGACCGGCGGCCTGGCGGCGATTCTGCTCGCCGCGTGCGGCGGCTCTCATCACGTCGGCGCTCAGACCTCCACGATCCCAGCGGTCCACAGCCCCGACGTCGAGCTGCTCAACCACCTGCTGGACCTCGAGCACGTCGGGATCGCCGCCTACACGGCGGGCATCCCGCTGCTGTCGCCGTCGGGCCGGATGGCGGGTCAGCGGTTCCTCATCCAGGAGCTGTCGCATGCCGGCGAGGTCGCGGGCCTGGTGAGCCAGGCCGGCGGATTGCCCAACAAGTCAAAGCCCAGCTATGACCTCGGCCATCCCCGGACCGGGGCCGACGTGCTCAGGCTGTTGCACGAGATCGAGCGCTTGCAGATCTCGGCCTACCTCCAGGCAATTCCGAAGCTCGCCATGCCAGCGACCCGGGCCGCGCTTGCGGCGGTGCTCGCAAACGACGCGCAGCACATCGCGGTGCTGCGCTCCCAGCTCGGGCGCCAGGCCGTGCCGTCGGCTCTGGTCAACGGCCACGAATAGGCCGGCCCGAGCATGCCCCCCGGTCCCATTCGTCAGCCGACACGGCGTCAGTTCCTCTCCGGCGCGATCGCCGGCGCGGTCTCGGGTTCGCTTGTGCCGGCGATGCTCGACGCCTCCGAAGCCGCCGCCGCTGCCCCGGTGAGCGACGCCGACCTGGTCCGGACGATCCTGTCGGTGGAGCTGCTGGGGGTGTTCGCCTACCAGCAGGTGCTCTCCTCCGAGACGATCTCGCCGGAGGCCGCACCGGCGCTTCATCACCTTCTCGATCACGAACAGACACACGTGGAAGTGATGACCGACGAGCTCCTCAGGCTCGGACAACAGCCTCCGGGCGCCCCCACGAGCGTGATCGCGGCCGACGCCGAGCTCGCGGCGCTTCACGGCAACGGCAGCCTCAGGTCGCTGCACTCAGAGCAGGACTGCCTGCGGCTGCTGGAAGGGGTCGAGCAGATCGCGCAGGGCGCCTACTACAAGTCGCTGACGAAGCTGACCAGTCCGCGGCTGGCGCGGATCTGTGCCTCGATCCTCGGGGCGGAGGGCCAGCACTACACGGTCCTGGCCGATCTGCTGCACCCGGGGGAGATCGACAAGACGGTCCCGGGCGCGTTCGTGGAGGGCCGGAGCTGACGAGGGCCCCTTGGTAGGCTCGGCCGCCGATGAGGATCTCCAGAGACCTTTACGACGAGATCGTCGCGCACGCCCGCGCCGAGGCGCCCAACGAGTGCTGCGGCATGGTCGCGTCCACCAGCGGCGAGGCGGTCAAGGTGTTCCGGGCGGTTAACGCGGCGGCGAGCCCGCTGCGCTATGAGATCGACGGCGCCGAGCAGTACCGGATCCAGATGGAGATCGAGGACGCGGGGCTCGATCTCGGAGCGATCTATCACTCGCACACCCGCAGCGAGCCCTATCCGTCGCAGACCGACATCAACCTCGCGTTCTATCCCGAGTCGATCTATGTGATCGTCGGGCTGGCGGACGCCGAGCCGGATGTCCGGTCGTTCTTCATCCGAGACGGCCGCGTGACTGATGCAGAGCTGGTCGTGCAGTGATGCCGCGGGCGCCCCGATCCGGGACATTGGTGTGTCCGAGCTGCGGCACCTCGTATCCGGCGCACGAGCGTTTCTGCGCCGGCTGCAAGGTGCCCCTCACCTATCCCGAGGCGCCCGACGGCGACGAGGCCGTGAGCGATCGACACGCTCGCGCGCGCAAGGTCAAGCCCCAGCTCTCCGAGGGTGAATTGGTCCGCGTCGCCGGCGCCGGCAACCAGGCCGAGGCGGAGTTCATCCAGGGCATGCTGCTCGAGGAGGGGGTCCCGAGCATGCTGCGGCGCAGCGCCGGGTTCGACGTGCCGGACTTCCTCGCGGCGGGCCCGCGCGACGTGCTGGTCCCGCAGGCCGGCGTCGCGACGGCGCGGCAGGTTTTGCTCGAGGCGGAGCTGATCACACCCGACGTCGGCCGTCCGGCGGTCGTGGCGCCGGGTCGGCTACTGGTCGGGCTGCTGATCGCACTCGCGATCGCGGCAGTAATCGTCTGGTTGATTACCGAACTGGTCCACTAGACCGTCGCGGGTCCGCGACCGATTGGTCCGCAAGATCCGCTCGCCGATCCGGGGCCTCTCGGCGATCACGGACCCGCTCGACGATCACGGACCCGCTCGACGATCACGGACCCGCTCGACGATCACGGACCCGCTCGACGATCACGGACCCGCTCGACGATCACGGACCCGCTACGGCTAGGCCATCACGGGCTGGCGGTCGGAGGCGATCCCGGCGATCTCCTCGGAGGCCCGCTCGAACTCCTCGTCGGAAAGCACCGGCGTGCCCTCGAACGGCAGCTCCCGGGTGAGCTCGAGCCACGAGCGACACCCGTGGTACTCGTCGCGCACCTTGACGGTGACGGGTCGAGGGATCCGGTAGGTCCGCAGGAGGATCACGTGAAGCGGATGCCGGCGCTTCCACGCCAGGCGCTTCTCCGCGTAGTCGGTGGTCCATACATAGAACGGCGCCAGCGCGTCCACGGCGCGCCGATCGGTGATCGTGTAGTGGGCCGCGACCTCCGCCCAGGCGCGAATCCGGACGCGGTCGGGCTGGGTGATCTCGGTGCCACGGAGCAGCGAATGGGGCGGCGGCTCGCCGTCGCTCCACACCCCTTCTTCGAGCGCCCGGGAGAGCTCAGGCTGATGTGATTCACGCACCAGGTCGGGGCGTTGGTGGTCGAACGTCGGGTACAGGAAGAAGCGGTCGTACTCCAGGTTGAAGTGTCTTTCGGGCTCGCGAATGCCTCCCTTGCGGAGGGTCAGAAGCTGTTCGCCCTCGGCAAGGGCCCGCACAGTCACGGCCCATTCTTTAAAAGCAATCGGCATATATGAGTGGGGGAAACGGACGAGATTTATGAATCAATCCTGCGCGCGCACACCGGAGTGGAACCGCTGCAACAGGAGAAACCGCATTGTACGCGAGGTTTTCCAAATCCCCAAATACTGCTGCAAAGGGAGTACTTGATACGAGAACGTGAGGCTTGCTCACAGCACGATTGGAGGCTCCGGGGGCAACGAAGGAGGTTTACCCGCAGAGCCTGGGGCTTACCCCTCCGCTCGCCGCGACTCGCCATAACCCCCGCCGCCCGGCGTCTCGATCCGCAGTCGCTGTCCCGGGCGCAGCCGGCCGGTCGCCTTCGCCGGAAGCTCCTCGCCGTCGATCAGGTTGAGCCCGGGCTTGCCGGGCTTGCCGCCGTTGGCGCCGGGCGGGGCGTGGCGCCGGCGCTCGGTGATCAGCGAGTAGCTCAGATCGGCAAGCGCCTCGAGCTCGCGGATCACTCCATTGCCCCCCCGCCGCGCACCTGCGCCGCCGGAATCCCGCCGCACCGCGTACGCGGTCATCCGCATCGGGAACTCGAGCTCGAGCGCCTCGATCGGGGTGTTGAGCGTGTTGCTCATCGCGACGTGCACCGCGCTGGGCCCGTCGGCATCGGGACAGGCCCCCTGTCCGCCGCCGATCGTCTCGTAGTAGACGACGTCTTCTGAGCCGATCGTTAGGTTGTTCATCGTGCCCTGACCGAGCGCGCGCCCGAACGCTCCCAGCACGACGTCGGCGACCCGCGAGGAGGTCTCCACGTTGCCCCCCGCGACCGCCGCCGGCGAGCGCGCGTTGAGCAGGCAGCCCTCCGGCGCGATCACCTCGATCGGACGGTACGCGCCGGCACTCGGCGGGATGTCCGGGTCGGTCAGCACGCGGATCGCGAAGTAGCAGGCGGAGCGCGTCACGGCCGAGGGACAATTGAGATTGCCGTCGTGCTGGGGGCCCGTGCCGGTGAAGTCGAGCGTCAGCCGATCTCCCGAGACCGTCGCCTTCAGCGCGATCTCGAGATCGCCCTCGCGGGCCTCGAGCACGTCGCGGGCGGTGCGGCTGCCGTCCGGCAACTCGGCGATGCAGGCGCGGGTGCGCCGCTCGGCGTAGTCGAGCACCTCCGCGAAGGCCTCCTCGAGCTCGCCGCCGCCGACGCGCTCGTGCAGCTCGGACAGGCGCAGCGCCGCGACCCGCCCGGCCGCGAGCTGCGCACGCAGGTCAGCGCGGCGCTGCTCGGGCTGGCGCATCTGAGCGCTGAGCTCGGTGATCGCCTCGTCGTCGAGCACGCGGGGCTCGATCACCACGCCCTCGTCGGCGAGCGTGCGGCTGTCGGCCGGCATCGATCCCGGCGTGGGGCCGCCCACGTCGGCGTGATGAGCCCGGCTGGCGGCGAATGCGATCAGCTCGTCGCCGGCGAACAGCGGCGTGATCACGGTGATGTCGGGCAGGTGGGTGCCGCCCCGGTAGGGGTCGTTGAGGATCCAGGCACGGCCCGGGGCATGATCCTCGTCGCGCACGGCCGCCACCGCGGCCGGCATCGCCCCCAGATGGACGGGGATGTGCTCGGCCTGCATCACCATCTCGCCGTGTGGGTCAAACAGAGCAGTCGAGGCGTCGCGGCGCTCCTTGATGTTCGCCGAGTGCGCGGCGCGGATCAGGACCGCGCCCATCTCCTCACAGATCGCGCGCAGCGCGCCGGTCAAAACCTGGAGCTGGACCGGATCGATCATCGGGCCTGCTCCATGCGGATCGTTCCCGTCGAGTCGGCCCGGCCGGACCAGCCCGGTGCAACCAGCAGGGTCGACTCGGGCAGCTCGATGACCGCCGGCCCGCCGATCTCGGTCCCGGGGCCGGGCTCGCCGCGAAGCACCTCGATCTCGACCTCCTCACCGTCGACGACCGCCCGCCGCCGGCTGCGCTGCAGCTCGGCGTCCTGCTCCCCGGCGGTGAGCTCGATCTCGGCGCCCGGGGTGGTCGCGGTCACCCGGATCGTGACCAGCTCGAGCGTCTGCTCCGAGTCGCTGTAGCCGTAACGATCCTCGTGCTCGGCCTCGAACGCCTCGCGCAGCGCCTCCGGCTGCGGCCTGGTGGAGCCCGCGATCGCCAGCTCGAATGCCTGGCCCCGGTAGCGAAGCTCGTAGGTCGCGGCGAGGTCGGCCGCGCGCTGGCCGCGCGCTTGGCGTCCGGCCTCGCCCGAACGGGCGGCGCGCGAGTCATCCGGCTGGGCCCCGAGCGCACGCCGGGCCTGCTCGCCGAGCTCGGCGACCGTGTCCGCGATCGCGTCGGCGGTCAGGTCGTCGCCGGCCAGCAGCACGCTTCGCTGGACGTCGCGCCGGCTCGGCGACACGACCAGTCCGAGCGCGGATAGGACGCCCGAGGCCCGCGGGCAGACGATCGTCTCGATTCCCAGCTCCTGCGCGATCTGCGCCGCGTGCAAAGGCCCGGCGCCGCCGAACGGCAGCAGCGCGTAGCGACGCGGGTCGATCCCGCGCTGCACCGTCACCACCCTCAGGGCTCGCACCATCTCCGCGCCGGCCACGCGACGGATCCCCTCCGCGCAGGCGTGGAGGTCGAGCCCGAGCTCGTCGGCGAGCTTGGAGATCGCGGTCCGTGCGAGCTCGAGGTCCAACGCGACGTCGCCGGCGAGCGGCGCGTCGGCCGACAGCAGGCCGAGCACCAGGTTGGCGTCGGTGACCGTCGGCTCGCTGCCGCCGCGTCCGTAGCAGGCGGGGCCGGGGTCGGCTCCGGCCGAGTGGGGACCGACCCGAAGCGCGCCTCCCGGATCACGCCACGCGATCGATCCGCCGCCGGCGCCGACGGTGTGTATCGCCAGCATCGGCAGCGCCAGCGGCCGTCCCGCGATCTCGCCCGCGCCGCGCTCCTGCACGCTCCCTGAGTCGATCACGCACACGTCGCAGGAGGTGCCGCCCATGTCGAAGCAGAGCGCCTCCGGCGTGCCCACCGCGCGCGCCACGAACGCCGCCCCGGCGGCGCCGCCGGCCGGGCCCGACAGCACCGTCCAGGCGGCATGACCTGCCGCGGCGCCGATGTCGATCAGGCCGCCGTTTGACTGCATGATCGCGGGCTCTGGCAGCTCGGCCTCGTCCGCACTTTCGACGAGGCGGCGCAGATAGCTCGCCAGCAGCGGCGAGATCGCCGCGTCGATCTCGGTGGTGGCCGCGCGTTCGTACTCGCGAAAGGTGCCGACCACCTCGTGCGAGAGCGAGACGTGGGCGTCGGGGAGCGCCCGCGCGATCGCCTCGCCGAGCATCCGCTCGTGGTCTGGATGACGGTATGAGTGCAGGAGCACGACAGCGACCGACTCGGCGTCGCGGTCGGCGATGCGCCGAGCGAGCGCATCGGCGTCCCCCGGCTCGAGCGGCCGCAACGGACCCTCGGCGGTCATCCTCTCGGGCACCGCGAAGCGAAGCTCTTCTCCGATCAGCGGAGGCGGCCTCGACGCACACAGCCGGTAGAGCTCGGCCCGGTCCTGGCGGCCCAGCGCGATCAGGTCGGTGAAGCCCTCGGTCGCCGCCAGCGCGGTGCGGGCGCTACGGCCCTCCAGCAGCGCGTTGGTGGCGACCGTCATCCCGTGCGAGAACGAGCGGACCTCCGCAGCGGGGCGCTGCGCGCGCTCCAGCGCGGCCCGCACCGCCGCGATTACGCCTTCGGACTGGTCCCCGGGCGTCGTCGGCGCCTTGGCGGTGACGATCCGGCCGTCGAACGCGAGCACCGCGTCGGTGAAGGTGCCGCCGACGTCGACTCCCAAGAGCATGGCGCGACGTTACACGCCACAGCTCATGCGGCCAGCCGCGCCTCGATCTCCTCGGTCTCGGCGAGGTGCTGGTGGGAGGGGCAGTAGCCGTTGTGGGGCAACGGCATCCGCTGGCACGGCGTCCCCTTGCGGGTGCTGGCGCGGCACTGCAACGGGTTGCCGTAGGGGTCGAACCCATTCTGCGGAAGGCGGCGCAGGAACTCGTCCGCACAGGCCAGATATCGCTCGATCACGCGCAGGACCCGAACCTGCGAGGTCATCGGAAAGTACGCGCGGATGTCGTAGAACAGCGTCCGCGACGGCTTTGCGAAGTAGTGGCGGTCGGTTGCCAGCCGCTGCACCGCCGCCTCGCAGGCCCGCAGCACTCGCTCGTGGTTGGTGTGAGCGCCGGTGCCGTGCGGGTCTTCTGCGATTTCGTCAGCGAGCTCCCGATAAATCGCTCGGCTGAACCTATACATGCACACCACTCCTTTCGGCTCCCCTGCCAGGGCGCATCCGTTTCTCGGCCCGGCGATTTCTACCCCGCCGGTGTGAAGCATCAGACGTTTGAAGCATTAAGCTCGCGTTAACTGATGAACGCGAACGTTCACATCAAAGGGACCGTGAACGTTCACAACCAGCTTTCGAGCCTCGGCTCACGGCTCGCGAGCAGCGTGACGTGCCGTCCGTTGAGGCGACGGTCGAGCTCGGGGAAGTCTCGGCGCCGATGTGCCCCCCGGCTCTCGGCGCGGGTCAGCGCACAGGTCGCGATCAGCCGGACGAGCGGATGCGGATCGCTCGTCAGCCCGCGCAGGCCCTCGCCGTCGCGCTCGAGCCCCGCGTGTCGCCACAGCGCCTCGCGGCTGGCGGCCGACGGGATCGGGTCCGCCCTGGCGCCCGATGGGATCGGGTCCGCCCTGGCGGCCGACGCGATCGCGTCCGCCCGGTTCGTGGGCGCTGCACGGGCGTCAAGGCCAGCATCCCTCGACGGCCCGGGCTCGTCGAGCGCCGAGCGCGCGGCCCGCGCTCCGAACACGAAGCACTCCGTCAGCGAGTTGGAGGCCAGGCGGTTGGCGCCGTGCAGGCCCGTGCACGAGCATTCGCCGACGGCGTAGAGGCCGGGAAGGGTTGCACGCGCGTGCACGTCGGTCGCGATCCCTCCCATCATGTAGTGCGCGGCCGGGGCCACCGGCACGAGCTCGCGCTCGGGGTCGATCCCGGCCTGGCGCAGGGCACTGACGACGTTGGGAAACAGCGCCGGATCGACGTCGCGCATGTCGAGGTCGACCGACGCGGCACCGGTCAGCGCCATCTGGCGCTGCACCGCCCGGGCGACCTCGTCGCGCGGGGCGAGCTCGTCGACGAACCGCTCGCCGGCCCGATCGAGGAGCCGCGCGCCCTCGCCGCGGACCGCCTCGGTCACGAGGAAGCCGTCGGCGCCGTTCGGGGCGACGACCGCGGTGGGGTGAAACTGCATCAGCTCGAGGTCGGCGAGCGTCGCGCCGGCGTCGTGGGCGAGCAGCAGGCCGGCGCCGACCGAGCCGGGGGGGTTGGTGGTACGCGACCACAGCGCGGCGGCGCCGCCCGTCGCCACGACGACCGCGGCGGCCGCGACCGTGCCGCCATCTCCCAGCCGGACCCCGCCGCAGCGGCCGCCGGCCGTGAGCAGCGCGACCACCCGTGCACCCTCGAGCACCTCGATCCGCGGATCCCGGGCGACCAGCGCGCTCAGCTGGCGGACCAGCCTCCGGCCCGTGGCGGCGCCGCCGGCGTGGACGATCCGTCGCGCCGAGTGGCCGCCTTCGAGCCCCAGCGAGAGGCGCCCCTCGCGGTCGGCGTCGAAGCGCACGCCGAGCCTGGAAAGGTCCTCCACCGCCCGGGGCGCCTCGTCGCAGAGGACCCGGGCCGCCGACTCGCGCACGGCGCCGCGGCCGGCCGCGATCGTGTCGGCGAGGTGCGCTACGGGGGCGTCGTCGGCGGACATCGCCGCCGCCAGTCCACCCTGCGCCCACCAGCTCGAGGACTGCGCGAGCGCGGTGGCGGAGATCAGGCTGACGCGCCCGCCGTCGCGGGCGGCACAGAGGGCGGTGTAGAGCCCGGCGGCGCCGGCGCCGACCACGGCAACCTGAGTGTCAGCGCGGTACAACGGGAAGTACGGTACTCGCGATGGCTTCCGTGTTCTTGGAGCATCCGAGCTCGAACGCGCACGACACCGGCGGGCACCCCGAGCAGCCCGCGCGGATGGCCGCGATCGAGCGGGAGCTGTCGGAGCGGGGCTGGCTGGGGTACGAGCGGATGAAGTCTCCCGCCGTGGCGGAATCGGACCTGGCCGCGGTGCACCCGCGGAGCTACGTCGAGGCGATCGAGCGGATCTCAGCGCGCGGCGGGGGCTACCTCGACGCCGACACGGTGACCAGTGAGGGCTCCTTCGAGGCGGCGCTGCACGCGGCGGGCGGGGCGGTCGCGCTCGTCGACCTGTTGCTCGACGGCCAGGCCTCGAGCGCGTTCAGCGCTCATCGGCCTCCCGGCCACCACGCCCTGCCGACGCGAGCGATGGGCTTCTGCCTGTTCAACAACGTCGCGGTCGCGGCGACGCACGCGCTGCGCTCGCGCGGGGTCGAGCGGGTGATGATCTTCGACTGGGACGTGCATCACGGCAATGGCACCAACGACATCTTCCACGCCTCCGACGAGGTGCTGTTCATTTCGATCCACGAGTCGCCGCTGTATCCCGGGACCGGCCACGCCGCGGACGTCGGGATCGGCGACGGCAGCGGGTACACGGTCAACCTGCCGGTGTCGGCGGGCGCCGACGACGCGCTCTACCGCTCGCTCGTCGATCACGTCGTGGTGCCGCTGGCGACGGCGTTCGAGCCCGAGATGGTGCTGATCTCGGCCGGGTACGACGCCCACCGCGACGATCCGCTCGCGACGTGCAACCTCAGCGAGGAGGGCTTCGCGCAGATGACCCGATCGATCCGGCGCTGCTGCGAGGGCTTGGGCGCGCCGCTCGGGGCGGTGCTCGAGGGCGGCTACGCGCTGGACGCGCTCGCGCGGTCGGTCGCGGTGACCCTCGAGGAGCTGCAGGCCCCGGTGTCGGCGGCCGAGGACGATGTCGGGATGGCGCAGCCGGCGCTCGCGGCGCGCGAGCGGCTGGCGGAGTGGTGGCCGGTGCTGGCCTAGGTCGGCCTAGGTCCCTCGCGGCACCGTTGCCGCGTCTAGGTGCATTATCGACCCAAACTCAGCCAGCCACCCCCCACGAGGGGTCCATCTCTCTCAGCGCGGCAGAGCGCGCCAGGCCTGCACCACCCGCGCGGCCATCGCGTCGGTGGAGAATCGCTCGGCGCGTGCGCGGCCATCGACCCGAGGGTCGCTCGCCGCCAGATGAGCCGCCAGCGCGGCGCGCCAGGCAGCGGGCGCAAACGGCCCGCAATACGTTCCGCCGACGCCCGCCAGCGCCTCGGGCGCGATCCCCACCGGCGTCGCGACGACCGGCACGTCGCACGCCAGCGCCTCGAGCACCGCAAGCCCGAAGCCCTCTCGCTCGGACGGGACCAGCACCGCGCTGGCGGCGTTCACCCACAGCGGCACCGCCGAGGGCTCGGCGTCCCCCAGGGCCAGCAGCGGCACCTCGCCTGCGACTTCGAGCGCGCGGTCGTAGCGCTTCTCGGGTCGCCGCGGGTCGGCGGCGAACAGG
Organism: uncultured Solirubrobacterales bacterium; assembly: GCA_963723675.1. GTDB lineage: Bacteria > Actinomycetota > Thermoleophilia > Solirubrobacterales > Solirubrobacteraceae > Palsa-465. The sequence goes on from CAVRRW010000012.1 coordinate 656,705, forward strand.
AGGCACGGCCGGTCGGGGTCGAGGCCCAGCGCGGCTCGGGCCTCCGAGCGTGCAATCGGTGCAAAGCGGTGCAGGTCGACGCCGCAGGGGAGCACGGCCGCCGCCGCGCGCTTCGTGCTCCAGGCCGGGAGTGCGCGGCCCAGCGGCTCCGACACGGTGGCGATCAGATCGAGCAATGGCAGCGCCGCGAGCGTGATCAGGCGCGTGCGGGGATGCGCCAGATCGGTGCCGTGCAACGTGACCGCACGGGAGCGGGCGTCGGCGGACAACGCCGGCCACGCCGACAGGCCGAAGTGCGCGTGGACCACGTCGAAGCGGTCGCTGCCGTGCCGGCGCCGCAGCTCACGCGCGGCCCGGGCATACGACACCGCCGAGCCCGGCGCGAACGCGAACACCTCGACCTCGACCCCCTCGATCCGCCTGAGCGCCTCGACCTGGTCGCGCACGAAGCTGCCCAGTGCCGGGTGCGACGGCGACGGATACATGTTGGTGACGACCAGCGCGCGCATTCGCGGGCGAGCGTAGCTGGCGGGTTGGTTCTGGCACCATCACGACGATGACCGCCCTGCCAGAGCAGCCGGTCGCCGTGTTCGACTCCGGCGTCGGCGGGCTGACCGTCCTGCACGAGCTGCTCGTGTCCCTGCCCACCGAGGACTATCTCTACCTGGGAGACACGGCCCATTTTCCCTACGGGCCCCGCCACAGCGAGGAGCTTCAGCGCTTCTCGCTGGAGATCGTCGACCACCTGGTCGAGGCAGGCGCAAAGCTGATCGTGGTCGCCTGCAACTCGGCCAGCGCCGTCGCGCTCGATGCGATCGAGCGCCACCTCCAGCGGGCGAGCCGGGACATCGACGTGATCGGGGTCCTGCGTCCGGCCGCCCAGCTCGCGGTCGTGGCGAGCCACACGGGACGGATCGGATTGCTGGCCACGCCGGCCACCGTCGCCAGCGGCGCGTACGAGCTCGCCGTCGCCGCGGCCGACCCACACGTTCATCTCGAAAGCGTGGCGTGCCCGGATCTGGCGCCGATCATCCAGGGTGGGTTCCCGTTCGACGAGCGCGTCGTCGAGATCGTCCGCGGTTACTGTGCCCCGCTGCGCGAGGCCGATGTCGACACGGTGATCCTCGGCTCGACCCACTATCCGCTGTGCGCGCCGATGCTCCAGCGGATGCTCGGCCGCGGCGTCTCGCTCGTCTCGGCCGGCGCCGGCATCGCCCGCAGCGTCGAGCGCGCGCTCGCCTTCCGCGAGCTGCTCAACCCGCAGACCGGCGAGGGCAGCTACGGCTTTCGCTGCACCGCCGACGTGCAATCGTTCACGGCGTTGGGAACCCGCTTTCTGCAGATGCCGCTCGGGGACGTGGTCCACGTGGAGCTCGGCGCCGGAGTGGCGGCGTGAGCCCGGAGCGCAGCTACGGACGCGCGGCCGACGAGCTGCGGCCGACCGTGATCGAGCCCGGGTTCGTTCGCACCGCTACCGGCTCGGCGCTGATCTCGGCGGGGGAGACGCGGGTGATCTGCACCGCCTCGGTGCAGGCGAGCGTCCCGCGCTGGCTGATCGGCTCGGGCCGGGGCTGGGTGACCGCCGAGTACGGCATGCTGCCCGCCTCCACCGGTGAGCGCAAGCAGCGGGACGTCAGCCGCGGGCGTCCGGACGGACGTACGGTCGAGATCCAGCGGCTGATCGGGCGGTCGCTGCGCGGGGTGATCGACTTCTCGGCGCTCGGGGAGCGCACGATCTACATCGACTGCGACGTGCTCCAGGCCGATGGCGGCACCCGTTGCGCATCGATCACCGGCGGGATGGTGGCGCTGAGGCTCGCGTGCGAGCGGCTGCTGGCAAATGGTGAGGTTGCGCGCACGCCGCTGACGGGCACCGTCGCGGCGGTCTCGTGCGGGATCGTGGACGCGGCGGCGCTGCTCGACCTCGACTACGCCGAGGACTCCACCGCCGAGGTGGACGCCAACGTCGTGATGACGGGGGAGGGGGGCCTGATCGAGGTACAGGCCACAGGCGAGCGCACGCCGCTGTCGCGCGCCCACCTGGACGAGCTGCTGGCCCTGGCGGCGCGGGGAATCGAGGCGTTACGCGGCCTCCAGGACGAGGCGGCCGCCGCGGCGCCGGGCTGAGATCGGCGGGCGGGCTCGATCATGACCCCGGTCTCGGAGCCGATCGCGTCACTGGTGCTCGCGACCCGCAACCGCCACAAGCTGGCCGAGGTGGCTCGGCTGCTCGCGCCGGCGGGCATCAAGGCCGAGTCGCTGCCGGCCGGGGTGACCCTGCCCCCGGAGGACGGCGAGACGTTTGCCGACAACGCCCTCCCCAAGGTCAGGGCGGCGGCGCAGGCAACCCGACGGCCCGCGATCGCCGACGACTCCGGGATCGAGTCCGAAGCGCTCGGTGGCAGGCCGGGAGTCCGTTCGGCCCGCTACGCCGGGCGCGACGCATCCGACCGCGAGAACCTCGACAAGCTGCTGCGCGAAGCTCCCGCCGGAAGCCGGCTTCGCTACGTCTGTGCGCTGGCGTTCGTGGACCCTCGCTCGGGCGAGGAGCGGGTGTTCTTCGGAGAGTGCAGCGGTCGCCTGGCCGACGCTCCGCGGGGACAGGGCGGGTTCGGCTATGACCCCGCGTTCCTCCCCGATGAGGACGGGCAAAATCGAACCATGGCCGAGCTCACCGCCGCCGAGAAGGATCTGATCAGCCACCGCGGCAGAGCCGTGCGCGAGCTGTTGAGGTGGCTGCGGGGGTGAGCGCCGCGGGTGATCACCGAGCCGAGGTCGACCTCGAGGTCGGGGAGATCCCGCAGCTCAAATCGCGCACGGCGGCGCTGTCGATCATCTCCAACTCGGGACTGATCCTGTTGAAGGTGATCGCGGGGAGCGTCACCGGATCCGTCGCGATCCTGACCGAGGCCGTCCATTCGAGCATCGACCTGGTCGCATCGGTGGTCGCGTTCTTTTCGGTGCGCAAGGCCGGTGAGCCGGCCGATGAGAGCCACCGCTACGGACACGAGAAGATCGAGAACCTGTCGGCGGCGATCGAGGCGCTGCTGATCCTCGTGGGCTCGGCGGCGATCGCGTTTGAGGCGATCCGCCATCTGCTCAGCCACACCGAGCTGCGCGCGGTGGGGCTGGGAATCGCGGTCGCGGCGGTCTCGGTGGTGGTCAACCTTGTGGTCTCCTCGATCGTGGCCCGCAACGGGCACCGCACCAACTCGGCCGCGCTCGAGGGCGACGCGGCGCACCTGCGGACGGACGCGATGACCTCCACTGCGGTGCTCGCCGGCCTCACCGCCGTGAAGATCACAGGCGCGCAGTGGATCGACCCGGCGATCGCGCTCGCGGTCGCGGCCGCAATCCTCGCCACCGGCGTCCGGCTGCTGCTGGGCGCCTCGCGGGTGCTGGTGGACGAGGCGCTTCCCGCCGGCGAGGTGGAGGCGATCCGGGCGGCGATCGAGGCGTTCGCTCCCCGCGGGGTCGTCGGCTATCACGAGCTGCGCACCAGACGCGCCGGCGCCAGACGCTATGTGGACCTGCACATCCAGTTCAGATCGGGGACCTCGCTCGAGGACGCCCACCGAACCGCCCACGAGCTTCAGGACACCATCGGCTCGCGGCTGTCGGGCGCCGACGTGCTGATCCACCTCGAGCCCGAGGACCGGGTGAGGCCCGGCGAGGAGCTGGTCGCGGTGAAGCGGCCTCGACGCCCCAGGCGAGGGATGCGAGCTAGATGATTGATTCCAAATTGATGATTGATTCCAAATTGACGTATTTGGAATCAATCATCTAGACGAGGTTGATCCCTGCCGACACGGCGACCGCGAGCGTGACCAGGGCGTAGCCGTAGTAGCCCTGCACCGTCAGGATCGCGATCGTGACCAGGCACGCGAGCACGGTCACCAGCCAGGCCAGTCGGGCGAGATCCACGCTCGCATTCTGACCGGGGGCGGTGACGTCAGACGGTGGCGCCGCGGCGCGCCCGTCCGACGGGGTCTCGAGCTGCTCCGTTGGCACGGTCTCTGCGCCTGTCTTGCCAATCGTAGCCGCCTCGGACGGCTCGCTGAGCACGGGTTCCGCGAGGTCTGTACCGGCGGCCTTGTGCCGAATCATGGACGGGGAATCTCGCAAATTGCGCAAATCAGCGCGACGACGTAGCTAGCACCCTACCTGCAGAGGACAGAATGGGCGTTTCCAGGAGCCGGCGGGTCGGTTGTGTCCGCTGATCCTGTTAGCGTCGAACGTTCCTACCACCTCTAAGGAGGCTGCCAATGACGAAGTCCGAGTTCGTCGACCAGGTTGCGGATCGGGCCGGATTGAGCAAGAAGGATGCTGGAGACGCCGTCGACGCGGTCCTTGAGACCATCGAGGACGCGCTCAAGCGCGGCAGCGATGTCACGTTCTCCGGATTTGGCAAGTTCAGCGTCTCGCAGCGCAGCGCGCGCGAGGGGCGCAACCCCGCGACCGGCCAGAAGATCCAGATCTCGGCGTCGCGGGTTCCCAAGTTCACCGCCGGCGCCGGTCTCAAGAAGGCCATCAAGTAGGGCTCGGCCGCGCTCGGTCGGCGCGTGCCTGCAGTGAACAAGCGGGCGTGGGGTCCTGGGCGGAGCGCGTAATCGCGCAACGGTGCGCCTTGACGGATCCTGACACACCAGCACGGCCCGGGAGCTTCGGGGACCGGCTGGCCGGCCGGGTTGCGGATCGGTCGTCGCAGCTCGTGCTGGGGCTGGATCCCGATCCGGCGCGCCTGTGGCCGCGCGCGGTGGAGCTCGCCGACCGGGCCCAGACGGCCGGCTCGGCGGCGGCGCGGGCGGCTCGCGCGGTGGCTGTCCACTGCTCCCTCGCGATTGAGGCGACCGCCGAGCAGTGCGTTGCGGTCAAGCTCCAGGTCGCGTGCTTCGAGCGGCTGGGTGGCCCCGGATGGACGGCGCTGCAGGAAGCCGCCAACCGCGCCCACGAAGCCGAGCTGCTGGTGATCGCCGATGCCAAACGCGGTGACGTCGACGTCTCGGCACGGGCTTACGCTCAGGCGTTCGTGGGCAACACGCCAGGCCCCTACGGGCCGGTTGAGGGCCTCGGTGCCGACGCGCTCACGGTCAACCCGCTGCTGGGGATCGACTCGCTGCAGCCGTTCGTGACCGTCGCCCGCGAACGGTCCGGCGGCGTGTTCGCGCTCGTGCGGACTTCGAATCCGGGCGCCACCGACCTACAGGAGCAGCCGCTCGCCACCGGCGGCTCGGTGAGCGACCGCCTGGCGGCGTTCGTCGCCGAGCTGGGGGCGCCGGGGATCGGAGCGACCGGCCTCAGCGATGTCGGAGCGGTGGTCGGCGCGACCGCTCCCGAGCGGCTCGAGGCGCTGCGCCAGCTGATGCCGGCGGCGGTCTTCCTGCTGCCCGGGGTGGGCCCCCAGGGCGGCCGGGTGCAGGACCTCGCGGCCGCGTTCGCGCCCGGCCCCGCCGGCGGGCTGATCGCCGCCTCTCGATCGATCGTCGACGCCCACCGCGAGAGCGGGGGGATCCGGCCGGCACGGCTGCGGGCGAGGCCGCCAGGTTGCGCGAGCTCGCCGGGCAGCTGGCGGCCTGAGCGCCCGGTCGCGCCGGGGGCAGGGCATCCAGGAGTTGCCACGGAGCGCCTGGGTCGCGGGCGCGGGGCGTCAACCATCCGAACTCGCCGCGTGCGGCTGTATGATCGGCGGGCGATGGTGCGAAGGAGTCGTGGGCGCTACCTGGCGCCGATCGCGCTCGCTGCGACGATCACAGGGACGTACTTGATCGTCCACAACGGGTTGACGCACAAGTCGTCGACGACGACCTCGCACGTCAAGAACCAGCCTTCCACCGCCGCCAAGCGCCCGAAGACCGCCGCGAAAGCGAAGTTCTACGTCGTGCAGCCCGGGGACACCCTTTCGAACATCGCCCAGAAGACCGGCGTTTCCGTGAGCACGCTGGAGTCGCTGAACCCCAAGGTCGTCGATCCGAACAGCTTGCAGACCGCACAGCGGCTGAGGCTGCGGCGGTGAGGTGGCGGTGGTTGCCGCACGGTGCACCAATGCGGCGGGGCATGGTGGGGATCCTCGGCGCGCTCGCGGTGGCGCCGGCGGTTGTTCTCGCGGGAGCGCCGCCGCTCGCCCACGCGAGCACCGGCACGGTCGCACCGCCCGCACCGGCGGTCGTGACGAGCGCGCGCGCGGCGGTCCTGATCGAGTCCGGCAGCGGCCAGGAGCTCTACGGCTCGAGCGCCGACAGCCGCCGGCCGATCGCCAGCGCGACGAAGCTGATGACCGCGCTGGTGACGCTCGAGCACGTCCGTCGGCTGGGGACGATCTTCGCCCAGAACGACTACATCCCGGGCGCCGAGGACTCCCAGATCGGCCTGGTGCCGGGCGAGCGGATGAGCGTTCACGACCTGATGCTGGCGCTGCTGCTGCCCAGCGCCGACGACGCCGCCGAGGATCTCGCCTACAACGTCGGTCACGGCTCGGTGGCCAGGTTCGTAGGGATGATGAACGCGCGCGCTCGCGAGCTCGGCCTTCACCACACGCACTACTCGACCCCGATCGGACTCGACACTCCCGGCAACTACTCGAGCGCCTCGGACCTCGTCGCGCTCGCCCGCGACGTCCTGCACGAGTCGCCGTTCTTCAAACGCGCGGTCGCGCTGCGCGGCGCCGTCGTGCACACCGGCGCGCAGGTCAGGAGCCTGGTCAACCGCAACGATCTGGTCGGCAAGTTCCCGTGGATCAACGGGGTCAAGACCGGCCACACGCTCGACGCGGGCTACGTGCTCATCGGCTCCGGAACGAGGGACGGGATGAATCTGATCAGCGCCGTGCTCGGAACCCCCAGCGAGGAAGCGCGGGACGCCAGCACGCTCGCCTTGCTGAATTACGGCTTTGACAACTTCCGTCAGCGCACGCCGGTCCGCAAGGGCGCCGTGCTCGCTCACCCGGCAGTCCACGGCCGCGGGGATCTGCGCGTGAACGCGGCCGCGGCTCGGACGTTCAGCCACGTGTTCCCGCGGCGTGCGCGCGTGCACCTGCGCGTCAGTGCCCCGGACCAGGTGACCGGACCGCTTCGTCGGGGCGCGATCGTGGGGGCGGTGTCGGTGGTGGCCGGCAGGAAGATCGTGGCGAGGGTGCCGCTGGTGCTTGCCGGAGCGGTGCCGCCGCCGCGGCCGGCGGCCGCCGGGCTCGGCTTCATCACGCGGCCGTTTACGCTTGTATCGGTCGTTGTACTGATCGCGGCACTTACCGCTTTTGTGGTGTTTCGGCGTGGTCGGATCAGGGGTAAACGCGCGGAGCCCGCATGATCATCACCGTCACGCTCAACGCTGCCCTTGACAAGACGCTCGAGGTGCCGAACTTCACCCCGGGGCGCCGGCACCGCACGGTCGACCAGACGACGATGCCGGGCGGCAAGGGCGTCAACGTGGCCCGGGCGCTGAAGCGACTGGGCCAGCCGGTGATCGCAACCGGCCTCGCCGGCGGCGCCACCGGGACGCGGATCGTCGAGGCGCTCAACGACGAGGCGATCCTCAACGGGTTCGCGCGCATCCGAGAGGAGTCGCGCACGAACACGGCGGTGCTCGACCCGACCACCGGCCAGCACACCGAGGTCAACGAGCGGGGGCCGGCGGTCTCGGCGCAGGAGCTCGACCTGTTCCGCGACAAGCTGCTCTACCTGGCCAAGGGCGCGAGCATGTGCGTGTTCGCGGGAAGTCTGCCGCGCGGGCTCGAACCCGACGTCTACGCGGGACTGATCCGCGAGGTCGGGCGCCTGGGCGTGACGGCGATCGTCGACACCGACGGTGAGCCGCTGCGCCTCGCCGTGCGCGCCGAACCCGACGTGATCTGCCCGAACGAGCTCGAGGCCGAGGAGCTGGTCGGCAATGAGTTCAACGACGTCGACGATCGCGCCCGCGCGGTCGCGGAGATGTCCCGGCTGGGGGCGTCCGAGGTGCTGATGACGGTCCCGGACGGGTGCTACGCGCAAGTGCGCGAGGACGGCGCGCCGGCGCTCTATCGAGTCCGCGTCGAAGAGCAGGAGGCGCGCTCGAGCATCGGCTCGGGCGACGCGTTCCTCGCCGGGTACGTCGCGGCGCGTTACGTCGGCCGTTCGCCCGTCGAATGCCTGCGCTACGCGGTCGCCTGCGGCGCCGAGTCGATCCAGCATTTCGGCGCGGGGTTGCTCGATCCGCTCAAGGTCGACCGGCTGCTGTCCGAGGTCGAGGCCGATCGCCTCGAGATCGGCGCGGAGATACGCTGAGGCGGGGACGGGACGGGCGTAGTCGGCCGAGGTGGGGGGCGGGGGTAAGTCGGCCGAGGTGGGCCGGGGCGAGGGGGTAAGTCGGCCGAGGTGGGCCGGGGCGAGGGGGTAAGTCGGCCGAGGGGGCCCGGGGCGCGATCGTCGCCGAGTTCGTCGGCGTCCATCGTCAAATGCCTTGACCGCGGGATGCCCTGAAGGTCCCGGGTCTAGGGCCGAGTGGCCACCTCGGCGGCGACCGCAGCCCTTGAATAACGTCCCGGCGGAGGCCGGTTCAAGGACGCCAGGGACCTTTCCGTCCTGGTGGAACGGCAACGTCCCCGGCGATCTCAAACGGGCGATCATTGGGACGTTGCCGTGCGTTTGCCGGGGGGCGGCGGGGTGTTCCTCAGTGATTGGTTGTTCCGGTGTTTGCGGGGGGACTTGCCCCGGGGCGGCGGAACCCTCGCTGCTAGCATCGAGAACCCGATCATCTCGGACGCCGCCTCCCCCTTGATCGCCGCCATCTCCTCGTCCATCCCCACCGCTCTGCCGTTGTCCGCGGCGAGCAATACGATGCCGTAATGGAAGTCGAGATCGGACGTGGCAAGAAGGCTCGCCGGGCATACGGATTCGACGACATTGCGATCGTCCCGTCGCGGCGGACGCGCGACCCGGATGACATCGACATCTCCTGGACGCTCGGTCCCTATCGGTTCGAGCTCCCGCTGCTGGCCGCCGCGCTCGACGGCGTCGTCTCGCCCGAGACGGCGGGCGTCATCGGCAGGCTCGGCGGGCTCGCAGTCCTGAACCTGGAGGGCATCTTCTGCCGCTATGAGGACGCCGACGGACAGCTCGAGCGGATCTCCACGTTCTCCAAGGACATCTCCACCCGCGAGATGCAGGACATCTACCGGGAGCCGGTCAGGCCTGAGCTGATCGCCCAGCGCATCCGCGAGATCAAGGATCAGGGCGTCGTGGCGGCGGCGTCGCTGACCCCGCAGAAGGTGCGAGCCCACTACGAGGTGGCGCTCGAGGCGGGACTCGACGTCCTCGTGATCCAGGGAACGGTGGTCTCGGCAGAGCACGTGTCGCGCGATGAGACCCGCCCGCCGCTGAACCTCAAGGAGTTCATCCGCGAGCTTGCGCCGACGCCCGTGATCGTCGGCGGCTGTGCCTCCTACCACACCGGCCTTCACCTGATGCGCACGGGTGCCGCGGGCGTACTCGTCGGCGTCGGCCCGGGCGCGATCTGCACGACCAGGGGCGTGCTCGGGATCGGCGTTCCCCAGGCCACCGCGATCGCCGACGTCGCCGCCGCGCGCTCCCAGCACATGCTCGAGACCGGCGACTACGTCAAGGTGATCGCCGACGGTGGCATGCGAAACGGCGGGGACATCGCCAAGGCCATCGCCTGCGGCGCCGACGCGGTCATGCTCGGATCCGCGCTGGCGCGCGCCTACGAGGCTCCCGGCCGCGGCTACAACTGGGGGATGGCGACGTTCCACCCGACGCTGCCGCGGGGCGCGCGCGTGGCGACCACCCAGAACGGGACGATCGAGGAGATCATCAGGGGTCCGGCTCGCGAGAACGACGGCACGTTCAACCTGATGGGCGCGCTGCGGACGTCGATGGCGACCTGCGGGTATCGCGACATCGCCGAGTTCAACCGCGCCGAGCTGCTGGTGGCACCGGCCCTGCAGACCGAGGGCAAGCAGCTTCAGCGCGAGCAGGGCGTGGGGATGGGCGCGAACGCCACCGCCGCAACGGTCGGTGTCGCCGACTAGCCCGGCCGCCCCGCGAGCAGCGGCCCGGCGCGGGAGCCAGGCGGCGCAGGCGCCCGACGAGGGCGCCCGGATCGTTGCCAGCGCGGAGCCGGTCAGTCCGACCACTCCTGCCGCCGTCGCCGAAGAGGTGGTGGTCCTCGACTACGGCGGCCAGTACTCGCAGCTGATCGCGCGCCGGGTGCGCGAATGCGGCGTGTTCTCGGAGCTGCTGCCCCACCACGCCGGCGCCGCGGAGGTGGCGCGACGTCGACCCAGGGGCGTGATCCTGTCCGGCGGCCCCGCCTCGGTCTACGAGGATGGGGCACCGGAGCTGGAGCGCGACCTGCTCGAGCTGGGCATTCCGGTCCTCGGCATCTGCTACGGCATGCAGCTGCTCGCCCGCGAGCTCGGCGGCGAGGTACAGGGCGCCGAGGTGGGCGAATTCGGGCGTTCGCAGCTGCGCGTGTCCGAGCCGGGCCGGTTGCTCGCGGGAACGCCGGCCGAGCAGACCTGCTGGATGTCGCACCGCGACAGCGTGTTCGCGCCGCCGCCGGGATTCACCGCACTGGCATCGTCAACGGCGTCGCCGGTTGCCGCGTTCGAGTCACAAGAGCGGGCGATCTACGGGATCCAGTTCCACCCGGAGGTCGTTCACACGCCGTACGGACAGCAGGTCCTGACCAACTTCCTGGAGGACGTCTGCGGCTGTGACCGCGCCTGGAGCCCGAGCTCGGTGATCGAGGAGCAGATCGCTGCGATCCGCGCTCAGGTCGGCGAAGGCCGCGCGATCTGCGGCCTCTCGGGCGGCGTCGACTCGAGCGTTGCCGCGCTGCTCGTGCATCGCGCGATCGGCGAGCGGCTGACGTGCGTGTTCGTCGACCACGGCCTGATGCGCAAGAACGAGGGCGCGCAGGTGATCGCGGCGTTCCGAGACCACTTCCACGTGCCGCTCGTCGCCGTCGACGCCTCCGACCGATTCCTGGCAAGCCTGCAGGGCGTCACGGACCCCGAGGAGAAGCGCAAGCGGATCGGTGCCGAGTTCATCCGCGTGTTCGAGCAGGAGGCCGCCAAGCTCGACGACGTCGGCTTCCTCGTGCAGGGCACGCTGTACTCCGACGTGATCGAGTCCGGAGGCGGCACCGGAGCGGCGACGATCAAGTCCCACCACAACGTCGGGGGCCTGCCCGAGGACCTCGAGTTCGACCTGGTCGAGCCGCTGCGGGCTCTGTTCAAGGACGAGGTCAGAGCGGTTGGAGCGGCGCTCGGCCTGCCGGAGCGTCTGGTGTGGCGACAGCCGTTCCCCGGACCGGGGCTGGCGATCAGGATCGTCGGCGGCGAGGCGACCCGAGAGCGGCTGGAGATCCTCCGCGAGGCCGATGCGATCCTGCAGGAGGAGATCCGCAAGGCGGGCCTCTACCGAGAGCTCTGGCAGTCGTTCTGCGTGCTCCCGGACATCCACACGGTGGGTGTCCAGGGAGACTCGCGCACCTACGGGAAGGTGATCGTGATTCGCGCGGTCACCAGCGACGACGCGATGACCGCCGACTGGGCCCGCCTTCCCTATGACCTGCTCGAGACGATCGCGTCGCGGATGACCGGCGAGATCCGCCCGGTGGGCCGCGTCGTGCTCGACATCACGAGCAAGCCGCCCGGGACGATCGAGTGGGAGTAGGCGACGCCGAGGGTGCGGCGCGACCGCCGCACCCCCGCGTCGAGCCCCCAAGTCGCCGGCTTACGAGACGACGATTCCAAACGGCTTGGCGCCTGCGGGCAGGCTCGTCGGCGACGACGGCAGCTCCGCCAGGTCGCCGCCGTGCACGCTGAAGGCGCTGATCGCGTCGGCGCCGTTGTCGACCACCCACAGCGTCTGGCCGTCCGGGCTGAGCCGCGCGTCGAACGGCCCAAGCCCGTTCGGGTTACTGAACGTGGTGCTGCCGAGTAGGACCAGGGTCCCGTCCGGCTCGATCGCGTAGCGCGAAATGCTTGGCTGCGCGGTGTTCACGGTGAACAGGTAGCGACCGTCGTGGGAGATCTCGACCCAGCACGGTGCACTCTGATCGTCGGCGAACGGCGAGGCTCCGATCGGCGAGAGTGTCCCGTCGGCGGAGTCGTGGAACGCCGACACCGTACCGGTGCCGGCGCCGACGTTGTGCGCGTTGGAGACGAACAGCTGATTCGGGTCGGTGGGGCGGAACTCACTGCCGAACGGCCCCAGGCCTTGCGACGCGTACGGCGATCCTGAAGCCGCGCGAAGCCGTCCGTCCGGGCCCACGACGAAGCTGTCGATCTGGGAGGTACCGACTCGTGTCCCGACCAGCCTGGTGCCGTCGGCGTTGAACAGCACGTCCCCCGGCTGCGAGCCATCCGGCAGAGAGGCAGCCGAACCCGGCAGAGGGCGCAGACGTCCGCCGAAGCCGAGCGTGAACCCGCTGTAGTTACTCGCGCCGGTCCCGGCGTTGGCGACGTAGACGAGGTCGTCGTGGACGGCGATGCTGACCGGCTGCTTGCCCCCGGAGCTGATCGGCGATCCGGCCACGGACTGAAGCCGCCCGTGTTCTCCCGCGCGCAGCACCGAGATCTGATTGCTGCCCGCATCGACGGCGAGCACGTAACGGCCATCATCGGCCGTCTGCAGCGCTCCCTGAGAGCCGACGGCCGTGCCGGTCCCCGCACCGCCGGTGGCAAACGGCGATCCCGGCAATGGCGTCAGCTGTCCGTCGGCATGACGCGCAAACCCGGCGATGGTGTTCGCGGGGACGGTGTTGTCGTTGACATAGACGTACCCGAGGATTTGCGACGGGTGGTGGGGACGAGCGGATGCAACCGCCGGCGCGACGGCCGCAGCCGACGCGCACACAAGGGTCATCGCTACACGTGTAAGGACGCGCACGCTCTGCTCCTTTCAGCTTGACTGACAGTGAATTGGGCGGCGAGTTCCCACGCGTGAGCCGGCTTGCGCCAACCCTGGCCACCGGGCCGCTTGTTCACCAAGCTAACGGTCAATCGTGACCAAACCATTACGTCGCGAAGCGCAATGCACAACTACCCGTGCACCCTTTGCCGAGGCTCGGAGAATGCGCCGGACTTTATGCCCGAGCCGCTCGCGCTGCCTGCCCGGCGGTGTTCCCGGGTGCCCCGTTTCCCGCATCGCGCGGAGCCTCTCCCTGCAGCGGCTCCTCACTGAGGAACAGCACGATCACCAGCGCAAGTGCGGTGATCGGCGCGGCCGCGAGGAACACGGTCTGGACACCGTGGATGATGTCCGTGCGGCCGGCGGCGGCGAGCGTCGACGGGCTTCCCGCGGCACCGGCGCCTGTGCGCGCCGCGAAGATAGCGCCCAGCACCGCTGCGCCGATGGCGCCACCGAGGCCGCGGAAGAACGTGGTGGTGGCCATCGCAATCCCGAGCCGGCGCCGGTCGACGCTGTTCTGCACGGCGGCGATCAGCACCTGTCCGACCATCCCGAAGCCGAGCCCGAACACCGCCAGGCCGACCCCGGTGGAGGTGCGCGACGGGTGCGCAACCACCAGCGCGAGCATTCCGAGCGCGATCGTCATCAGCCCCAGACCGATGATCGGGTAGCGCTTATAGCGACCCGTCTTGGAGATGGCGCGTCCCGCGAGGTTCGTCGAGAGAGTGATGCCGAGCATCATCGGCACCAGCAACAGCCCCGCCTGAGTGGGGGTCGCGCCCGTCGTGGCCTGTAGATACAGCGGCACGAAAACGGTGATCGAGAACAGAGCCGCCGTGGTCAAGAACAGGGCCGCGCTCGAGATCGCGACCGGACGGGTGCGCAGCAGATCGAGCGGCACGATCGGGTCGGGCGCGCGTCGCTCGCGCGCCACCAGGGCCACCGCGAGCAGCACGGCGCCGGCGACCAGCGACACGATCTCAGCCGACGTCCAGGCGTAGCGATCGCCGCCCCAAATGCAGGCGAGCATCAGCGCGGTGGTCGAGCCGGCCAGCAGGATCGCGCCCGCCGCGTCGAGCGGCGCGTTGGCTCGGTCGGCCCCAGGCGCTGCGAGCGTGAGCCGCAGACCGGCCAGCGCGGCGGCGCCGAGCGGGAGGTTGACGTAGAACACCCAGCGCCAGCTCGCGTGCTGCACCAGCAGGCCGCCGAGCAGCGGTCCGACTACGGTCGCGACGGCGAATGTGGCCGCAATGTACCCCTGATAGCGGCCGCGCTCGCGCGGGCTGACCAGGTCGCCGACGGCGGCCACCGCGAGCGTCATCAGGCCGCCGGCGGCCGCCCCCTGCATGGAGCGGCTGACGATCAGCCAGGTGATGCTCTGGGCCGCGCCGCAGACGGCCGAGGCGGCGAGGAACAGCACCAGCGAGGCCTCGAGCAGGCGCTTGCGGCCGTGCCGGTCGCCGAGCTTGCCCCACAGGGGCGTGGTCGCGGCCGCGGCGATCACGTAGGCCGAGATGATCCAGGAGACGTCGGTGAGCCGCCCGAGGTCGCCGGCAATCGTCGGCAGCGCGGTCGCGAGGATCGTCTGGTCGAGCACCGCGGGCAGCATCGCCAGGACGATCGCCGCGAACGCGATCGCGACTTGGCGCCGTTCGTTCGCAGCTGCTCTGGCATCCGGAGTTGCATTCATGTCCGAAGGTGTCATTGGCCCTCCCGTGACGTTGCGAGGATCAGATTGAGGGCCTAAAGCTTAGATATCAAAGTCTTCGATGTCAAGGCATCTGTTATGATGCGGGTCGTGAACCCGGCCCCAGCGACGCAGCCGATCGGACTGCGCCTTGCGCGCACCGCCCGGGTGGTCAGCCAGGCCTTTGAGCGGGAGATGGCAGCGGCCGGGGGGTCAGTGCCGGCCTGGCAGGTGCTGCTGCTGATCCGTAGCCAGCAGTGGGGGACGCAGTCGGATATGGCCGAGGAGCTGGGCATCACCGGCGCGACGCTCACCCACCACCTCAACGCGCTCGAGGACAAGGGGCTGGTGCGGCGCTGGCGCGAGACGAGCAACCGTCGGGTTCAGCGTGCCGAGCTCACCGAGCCCGGGCTCGCGCTGTTCGATCGACTGCGCGAGGTCGCCCTCCGTCACGACCAGCGGCTTCGCTCCGTGCTCGGCGAGGGGGACACCGAGCTCCTGGCCGAACTGCTCGACCGGCTTCGGGCCGGCGTCGGTCCGACGCCCCGGCCGCAGGCGGCCGCCCGTTGAGGCGGGTTCAGCCGACTCCCGATCGCGTCAGGACGGGACGGACGAGCCTTCCGAGGTTGGGAGGCAGCCCCTGTTGGGGAAACCAGCGAACCGAGGCGATCTCCCCTCGATCGATCGCCAGCGCCGGCGCCCGGAGCTCGGCCCGAAAGCAGTGCAGCGTGACCGGGGAGTTGTGCAGGCGCGCGAGAACCTCGCCCATGTCGCGCAGCTGTTCGAGCACAACGCCGAGCTCCTCTTGCATCTCCCGCTGCGCGGCCGTCGCCGGTCGCTCGCGACGCTTGATGCCGCCTCCGGGGAGGTCCCACTCACGGGGCCCATAGGTGTGGCGCACGAGCAGCACCAGGTCGCCGTCGGTCAGCACGCATTTGACGCCGGTCAACCTCGGCCGGACGGTGAACCGGTAGGTGCACAGCAGCGCGTACGCGCAGCGATACGCGAGCCGGCGCAGCGGAGTTGGCAGCCGCACGAACGCAGCGTAGGGGGTCTTCAAAGCCGTCGCCGTTGTGAGCGCGGGCCCATCGCCTATCATTGCCACAGGCCGCGCGTCGACGCGCGGTCTGTGCGTGCCATGAAGACCTACGTCGCAACACCCACCGACCGAGAGCGAAACTGGCTGCTCGTCGATGCCTCCGGCCGGACGCTGGGGAGGCTCGCCACCCAGATCGCCGATGCTCTGCGCGGCAAGCGCAAGCCCACGTACACGCCGCACATCGACACCGGAGACTTTGTGATCGTGGTCAACGCCGAGAAGATCTCGGTCACGGGCGAGAAGCGCACCAACAAGCGCTACTACCGGCACTCGGGATACCCGGGCGGCCTGCGGTCGCGGACGCTCGGCGAGATGCTCGAGCGCCGGCCCGAGGAGGTCATCCGGCTCGCGGTCAAGGGCATGATGCCGCGCAACCGTCTCGCCCGGAAACAGCTGACCAAGCTCAAGGTGTACGCCGGTCCCGAGCATCCGCACGCCGCCCAGCAGCCGCAACCGATGGAGATCGCGCAGTGACCGAGAATCCCGAGGACGAGCCTCGCGGCGAAGAACAGGAGCCGAGCGCTCCCGTCGAGCCCGAGGCCGCACAGCCCGAGCCCGTGGCCGAGGCGCCCGACGAAGCGGCTCCCGCAGAGCCCGAGCCCGTGGCCGAGGCGCCCGACGAAGCGGCTCCCGCAGAGCCCGAGCCCGTGGCCGAGGCGCCCGCCGCAGAGGCTCCCCCAGAACCGACTCCCGCCGCAGAGCCCGCCGCCGAGACCCCGTCCCAGGTCCCGCTCCCGACCGGCTCCGCCCCCCAGGCCGGCATCGACGCCCCGGCGGCGCCCGCCGAGGAGGAAGAGGTCGAGCTGCCACCGCGGCCAAAGCCGGAGATCCCGGGCGCAGACCTCGAGCCCGACATCGTCCCCGACGCCGGCCAGTTCCTTGACGCCGAGGCCCAGGCCGCCGCCGAGGCCGAGGCGGAGGCCGCGGCGGCGCGCGCGGACGAGGAGTCCGAGGACGACCAGGCACACCCGATCGCCGATGCCGCGATCGACCTTGCCGCCGGCGCCCGCTACACCGCCACCGGCAAGCGCAAGACGGCCGTCGCCCGGGTCATCCTCAAGCCTGGAACCGGCACCTACTCGATCAACGACAAACCGCTCGAGGCCTTCTTCCCACGCGCGACGCTCCAGCGGATGATCCGCCAACCCCTCGAGTCGGTCGGCTACGAGGCGCGAATGGATGTGGTCGCCCGGATGCACGGCGGCGGCGTGTCCGCCCAGGCCGGAGCGCTGCGGCATGGCGTCTCGCGCGCACTGATCGAGGCCGACCCGAATCTGCGCGGCGAGCTCAAGCGCCGCGGCTTCTTGACGCGCGATCCGCGCGTCAAGGAGCGCAAGAAGGCAGGCCTCAAGAAAGCCCGGAAGCGGCCGCAGTTCTCCAAGCGCTGAGTGCGCGCGTTCCAGCGGGCGAGAGCCGCTGATCGAATGGCGCGAAAGCTCTTCGGCACCGACGGCGTCCGCGGCCGAGCCGGCCACTTTCTGACGGCCGATCTCGCGCTCGCCCTGGCGCGCGCCGCCGTCCCGCGCGCCGCCGTCCCGCGCGCCGCCGTCCCGCGCGCCGCCGTCCCGCGCGCCGCCGTCGCGGGGACTGAGGTGTCGCGGCCACAAGTGCTGATCGTCCGCGACACCCGCGAGTCGGGCGAGATGCTCGAATCCGCAATCGCCGCGGGCGTCGCCGCGGCCGGCGGAGACGCGCTGGTGGCGGGCGTGCTCCCGACCCCGGCGGCACCGCTGCTGGTGCGCCGCCACGGACTGGCGCTCGCCGCGGTGATCTCGGCGTCGCACAACCCCTACGAGGACAACGGGATCAAGCTGTTCGCGGCGGACGGCTTCAAGCTCGACGACGACACTGAGCACGCGATCGAGGCCGAGCTCGACAAGCCGCCGGCTCCGCCGGAGCGCATCGGCCGGGTGCGCCTGTTCCACGGGGCTCTCGAGGACTACCTTCGCGAGCTGCACGTCCGATTTGCCGATCTCGACCTGAGCGGCCGCCGCGTCCTGCTCGACTGCGCCAACGGTGCCACGTTCCGGGCCGCGCCGGAGATCTTCCGGCGACTGGGGGCCGATGTCGATGTGATCGCCGACCACCCCGACGGGCGCAACATCAACGACGGCTGCGGCTCGACCCACCTCGAGCTCGTTCGCGGGCACATCATCGGAGGGGACTACGACGTCGCGTTCGCCTTCGACGGCGACGGCGACCGGGTCCTGGCGGTGGACCGCGACGGGGCCGTGGTCGACGGCGACGAGCTGGTCGCGCTGGCGGCGCTGCACCTGCGCGAGCGCAGTCGCCTGCCCGGCGGCGGTGTTGCGGTCACGGTGATGACCAACTACGGGTTTCACACGGCGATGGCCGGAGCCCGGATCGACGTCGCCACGACCCCGGTCGGCGACCGTTATGTGCTCGACGAGCTGCGCCGGCGCGGTTGGGCTTTGGGCGGGGAGCAATCGGGCCACATCATCGACCTCGGCTTCGGACCTTCGGGAGATGGGATCGCGAGCGCGCTGCTGACGCTCGAAGCGCTCGGCGCGCGCGATCTCCGCGCGCGCAGCGCGATGGAGAAGCTGCCTCAGCGCCTGGTGAACATCCGCGCGCGGGATCGCGCATCGCTGGCCGCCGCGATGGCCGATCCGGTGGTCCAGTCGGCGATCGACCGAGAGCACGCGACGCTGCGCGGACGCGGCCGGGTGCTGGTCCGCGCGTCCGGGACCGAGCCGCTGATTCGGGTGATGGTCGAGGCGCCCAGCGACGAGGAAACCGAGGAGATCTGCGCCCGGCTGACCGACGTCGTGCGCGACGTTGTAGGTTCCGGGTAGTGCCATACCGTCCATTCGCGCAGGAGCCGCCGCCGCGTCAGTGGCGGTCCCGGCGCACTTCTCCACAGGAGGACTGAATCGATGAAGCTTGGACTTACGTTGCTGCGGATGGTGATCGGCGGGCTGTTCTTCGGGCACGGCACGCAGAAGCTGTTCGGCTGGTTCGGCGGACACGGTCTGGAGGGCACCGCGGGCTTCTTCGAGTCGCTCGGTCTGAAGCCCGGGCGCAAGCACGCGACCGCCGCCGGCGCCGCCGAGGCGGGAGGCGGAGCGCTGCTGGCACTGGGCTTCCTGACCCCGGCCGCCGCGGCGGCAACCATCGGCGTGATGTCAACCGCGGTCCGGAAGGTGCACCTCAAGAACGGCCTCTGGGTATCCGATGGCGGCTACGAGTACAACCTCGCGCTGGTCGCGGCTCTGGTCGCTCTCGCCGATGTGGGGCCGGGGCACGTTTCGCTGGACCATGCGCTGGGGATCGAGGTGAAGGGACCCCTGGTGGCGCTCCTGGCCCTGGCCGGCGGCATCGGCGGCGCGGCGGTGATGACCTCCGGCACCGAGCCCGAGAGCGAAGCGCCCGGCGCCCCGGAAGCCCCCTCCGCCCAGGCGCCTGGTCAGGCCACCACCGCCGAGGACGCTCCCGCCACCGCCTGATTGCACGGTTTCAAACCCGGAGCACCGCACTCAAACCCGGAGCATCGCGCTCAAACCCGGAGGATTCCGCCACGGCCGCGTCGCGGCCGCCGATCTCACCACGCCGCCGGCGCGCGGCCACAAAGTGTTGCGGGCGCTTTGACGTTTGATCCGTCGGGACTAACATCGCAAGCTCGTTCTGCGGCCCAGGAGCTCAGGACGCGGACCGCCGGTGCGGTCCGACACCAACAGACGGGAGAATCAGGCGCATGTGCGGAATCGTCGGCTACGTTGGCCCCCGAGAAGTTCGGGACTTGCTGCTCGCCGGGCTCGAGAGCCTCGAGTACCGCGGATACGACAGCGCCGGCATCTCAACGTTGCAGGGCGACAGGATCGATGCGGTCCGGGCGGTCGGCAACCTGCGGGCGCTGCGCGGCGCGCTCGAGGCCGAGGAGCCGCAGCGCGCGCTGGCCGTCGCCGAGCGCCCCCAGCCGCAGACGGGCATCGGTCACACGCGGTGGGCGACCCACGGCCGGGTGACCGAGGAGAACGCGCATCCGCACTACGACACCACCAACCGCGTCCACATCGTCGTCAACGGCATCGTCGAGAACTACGTGGCATTGAAGAACCGGCTGCTGGCGGACGGCGCCGTGTTCACCTCGGAGACCGATGCCGAGGTGATCGCCCACCTCATCTCCGAGCACAACGACGGCGATCTCGTGCAGGCGGTCTGCAGGGCGTACGCCGAACTGCGCGGCCACTACGCGTTCGTCGCGGTGAGCGCGGACGAACCGGGCTTGCTGGTGGGAGCCCGCAACGAGTGCCCGCTGATCATCGGGCGGGGCGACGGCGAGCAGTTCGTCGCCTCGGCGATCCCCGCGTTCCTGCGAGAGACGCGCCGCGTCCAGTACATCGAAGATGACGAGATCGTCGTGGTGCGGCCCGACGGCGTCGAGTTTCTGACCGCGGCCGGCGAGCCGGTCGAGCGCGAGGTCGTCGAGATCGACTGGGATGCCGAGGCGGCCGAGAAGCAGGGCTATGAGACCTTCATGCTCAAGGAGATCCACGAGCAGGCCGACGCCGTCGCGGAGACGATCGGCGAGCGCGCGGCCCGGGGCGTGGGGATCGACCTCGGCGACCTCGGCGCGATCGACGACGAGTTCCTTCGCGGAGTCAGGCGGATCGTGATGGTCGCCTGCGGCACCTCATACCACGCCGGCCTGATCGGCCGCTACGCGATCGAGGAGTGGTCCCGTGTGCCGGTCGAGGTCGAGATCGCCTCCGAGTACCGCTATCGCAACCCGATCGTGGGGCCCGGGGACCTCGTGATCGGGATCTCGCAGTCGGGCGAGACCGCCGACACGCTGGCGGCGATGCGGACCGCTCGCGCGCGCGGGGCGTCCGTGCTGGCGATCACCAACATCATGGGCTCGCAGGCGACGCGCGACGCCGACGGCGTCCTCTACACCCGCGCCGGTCTCGAGATCGGGGTCGCGGCGACGAAGACGTTCGTCAGCCAGGTCGCCGCGTGCTATCTGCTGGCGCTGCGGCTGGCGGAACTGCGCGGCGCGCTCGCGCCCGAAGTGCTGACGGCCACCATCTCCGAGCTCAAGCACCTGCCGCACTGGATCGCGCTGATGCTCGAGCACGGGCTCGAGGATCTCCAGCGGATCGCCGGCGACGTCCACCGCGCCGACTTCTTCCTCTATCTCGGCCGCCACGTGGGGCTGCCGGTCGCGCTCGAGGGCGCGCTCAAGCTCAAGGAGATCTCCTATATCGCGACCGATGCATACGCCGCCGGCGAGATGAAGCACGGTCCGATCGCGCTGCTTGACCAGAGCACGCCCGTGGTCGTGGTCGCGATCGACTCGCCGGTGCTCGAAAAGGTGATCTCGAACATCCAGGAGGTCCGCGCGCGCGGGGCGCGCGTGATCGCGGTGGCCACGGAGGGCGATGATCGCCTCGCCGGGCACGCCGACGAGGTGATCGCGATCCCGGCCACCAACTGGATGCTCGCGCCGCTGCTTGCCGTGGTCCCGCTTCAGCTGCTCGCGTACTTCATCGCCACCGAGCGCGGCTGCAGCGTCGACCAGCCGCGAAACCTCGCCAAGACGGTGACGGTGGAGTGACCGCCGGTCGCTCCGCGGCGCCGGCCGCCCCCGGGATCGGGATCGATCTGCTCGAGATCGAGAGGCTCGAGCAGGCCCTGCGCCGCAGGCCGCGGCTCGCGGTCCGGTTGTTCACGGACGCCGAACGCGAGTGCGCGGCGGGACGCGCTCGTCCCGGCCAGCATCTCGCGGCCCGGTTCTGCGCCAAGGAGGCCGTTGCCAAGGCGCTGGGACTGGAGTGGTGGAGCTTCCGCGAGGTCGAGGTGCTGGGACGGGACGGGCCGCCGGAGCTCCAGCTCCACGGCGCCGTCGCCGATCGCGCACGGGCGCTGGGGGTGCAGGTCAGGGTGTCGCTGACGCACAGCCGGCGCGACGCGGCGGCGGTCGCGATCGCGTCGTGACGCTGCCGGGTTGGCTCGAGCCGCTTCCGGACGCCGACGAGCAGCGCGCGCTCGACCAGTGGGCGATCTCCGAGGTCGGCACCCCCGGGCTGACCCTGATGGAGCGAGCCGGCAGGGGCCTGGCAGGGCTGGTCGACGAGCTGGTACCGACCGGGCCGGTCGCCGTGGTCTGCGGGAAGGGCAACAACGGCGGCGACGGGCTGGTGGTCGCGCGGCGGCTGCGCGAGCGCGGGCGCGATGTCCGGATCCTGCTGCTCGGCGCGCCGGTGCAACTACGCGGCGACGCTGCCACCAACTGCGAGCGCCTGCCCGGGGCACCGCCCGAGCCGTTCGATGCCGCTGCGCTGCGGAGGGCGGGCGCGATCGTCGACGCGATCCTCGGCACCGGCTTTCGAGGCGAGCCACGCGACCCCGCGGCAAGCGCGATCGCGGCGATCAACGAGGCCGCCGGCGAGGCGGCGGTGATCGCGTGCGACGTCCCCAGCGGCGTTGACGCCTCCACGGGGGAGGTCGCCGGCGACGCCGTGCGCGCGCGGGCCACCGCGACGTTCCACGCGGCCAAGCCAGGCCTCTGGATCGCTCCGGGCAAGGCGCACGCCGGCGAGGTGCGGGTGATCGACATCGGGATCCCGCCGGGCGGCCCCGAGGACCCCCGGATCGGGCTGATCGGCGATCGCGTCGTCGAGGAGATCCCGCGCCGGGGCCGCGAGTCGACCAAGTTCGCCGCCGGCAGCGTGATCGTCTGCGGCGGCTCGACCGGCCTCACCGGAGCCCCCTGCATGGCTGCCCAGTCGGCCATGCGCGCAGGCGCCGGCTACGTCACCGCGATGATCCCCGCCTCGCTGAACCCGATCTTCGAGGCCCGGCTGCTGGAGGCGATGACGGTGCCCGTCGCCGACGCCGGCGGCTCGCTGCAGGCCAGGGCGGCCGACGCGGTGCTGCAACGGCTCGCCCGTGCGGACGCGCTCGTGCTTGGCCCCGGACTGGGCCGCGAGCCCGAGGCCATCGAGTTGGCGAGGACCGTGGCCCGGACGGCGGAGGTGCCGCTGCTGCTCGATGCCGACGGGCTCAACGCCCATGCCGGCAGGCTGACCTCGCTCGTCGGACGATCGGCGGCGACGGTGCTGACGCCGCACGCGGGGGAGCTCGCGCGTCTGCTGGACTCGGAGAGCGCCGCGGTGGGTGCGAGGCGGCTGCACAGCGCCCGGCGCGCGGCGGCGGATGCGGAGGCGATCGTCGTGCTCAAGGGCGACGACACGCTGGTCTGCGAGCCCGGTGGCCGGGTGGGAGTCAGTCGCGGCGGTGCATCCGCGCTCGCCACGGCCGGTACCGGCGACGTCCTCTCGGGCCTGATCGGCGCATATCTGTCGAAGGGAATGGACCCGTTTGCGGCCGCCTGTGCGGGGGTGCTCGTGCACGCTCGGGCGGGGCGGCTGCTGGCCCGCGAGCTCGGGCCCGAGGGCGTGATCGCAAGCGACGTGATCGAGGCGCTGCCGCGGGCGCTCCACGAGGCCCGCACGGCGTCCCAGCCGTCCGAGTCCGGCTGAGCCACGCCGAGCCCGCCCGAGCCCTCTAATACGCTGGCCCCCATGCCGCTTCGCGCGATCGCGGAAATCAACGTCGCGGCGATCGAGCGCAACGTGGGACGCCTGCGTGCCGGGCTCGCCGCCGGCGCCGAGCTGTGCGCGGTCGTGAAGGCCGACGGTTACGGGCATGGAGCGGCCGCGACGGCAAACGCCGCGCTCGCCGGCGGTGCGACCTCGTTGGCGGTCGCCACGGCCGACGAGGCGGGCGCGCTGCGAGCCGCCGGCATCGAGGCGCCGCTGCTGGTGATGGGCGCGATCAGCCCCGAGGAGCTACCCGTGGCGCTGGCGGCACGGGCCGAGCTGGTGGCCTGGGATGAGCGGTTCGTAGACGAGGTCCGGCGACGCGCCCGATCGTCGGGGCCCGTCCGCCTGTCGTCCGGGGCCGTGCGCCCTCCATCCGGGCCCATCCGCATGCACGTCAAGCTCGATACGGGGATGGGGCGGCTTGGCACGCGCGACCTCGAGGAGGCGCTGGCCGTCGCCGAGCGGATCGAGTCCGAGGCAACCACGCTCGAGCTCGCCGGGGCGATGACGCACTTTGCCACCGCCGACGAGGACGGGGAGTTCCTGGAGCGCCAGCTCGAGCTGTTCGCTCCGTTCGCCCGGCAATTGCGCCGCCGCCGGCCGGGGATCGCAGTTCACGCTGCCAACAGCGCCGCAACGCTGCGTGCGCCCCGCACCCATCAGACCCTTGTGCGTTGCGGGATCGCGATCTACGGCTGTGACCCGATGCACCACGACCCGGCCGCGCACGGCCTCGAGCCGGCGCTTGCGTTGCGCACCTACGTCGCCGCGGTCAAGCTGGCACGAGCAGGCGACAGCGCCGGCTATGGCCGCCGCTTCACTGCGCCTCGCGACACCTGGATCGCGACGCTCCCGATCGGCTATGCGGACGGGATCCGCCGCGCGCTGACCAACGACTGCGACATCCTGATCGGTGGTCGCCGGTACCCGCTGGTGGGCACGGTCAGCATGGACAACGTCACCGCCGACCTCGGGCCCGACCCGGGACCGACGCTCGGCGACGTGGCCACGATCATCGGGGCCGACGGGACCGAGCGCCAGACGGCCGAGGACCTGGCGCGCCGCGTCGGGACGATCAACTACGAGATCCTGACGGGGATCTCGCAGCGCGTGCCGCGCGTCTATGAGCGCGACGGACGGCCGGCGTGAGCCGGGCGGCCTCACCCGTTCCGCTGGCCGACCTGGCCGAGGTCACGGATGCCGCGTGGCTCGTCGGGGGCGCCGTTCGCGACCGCCTGCTGGGCCGGCCGACCAGCGACTATGACGTCGCGCTCGCGAGCCCGGCGCAGCCGGTGGCGCGCGCGCTGGCTCGCCGCAGCCGAGCGAACGCGTTCGAGCTCTCCGAGGGATTCGGCGTCTGGCGGGTGACGGCGCGCGACCGGTCCTGGCAGATCGATCTGCTGCCCCTGGGCGGCGACGCGATCGAGGCGGACCTGGCGATGCGCGATCTCACGATCAACGCGATCGCCGAGCCGCTGGGCGGGGAGGGATACGTTGATCCGTTTGGCGGCGTGGAGGATCTGCGCAGGCGCCGCCTGCGGATGGTCTCGCCGCGGGCCTTCGCCGTCGATCCGTTGCGCACGCTCAGGCTGGCGCGACTGGCCTGCGAGCTTTCATTCGAGGTCGATCCGGACACGGCAGCACGGGCGGCCGCGAGCTCCGGCGCGCTCGCGGCGGTGGCGCCGGAGCGGGTGTTCGCCGAGCTCAAGCGGATCGTGATCGCCGACCGGGCGCTGGACGGCCTGGCGCTGATGGACTCGCTCGGCGCGACCGGGGCGGTGCTGCCCGAACTGGCGCGATTGCGCGGGGTGGAGCAGAGCCCCTACCACCACCTCGACGTCTACGACCACACCCGCGCGGTACTCGCCGCGGCGATCGAGCTCGAGCGCGAACGACAGCGATGGGCCGGGGAGCATGCCGAGGCGGTCGCGCGGCTGCTGCGCGAGCCGCTCGCCAACGAGCTGACGCGGGGACAGGCGCTGCGGTTCGGGGCGTTGTTCCACGACGTGGCCAAGCCCCAGACGCGAAACGTCACGTCGGAGGGTGCAATCACGTTCATGGGACACGACGCCGCCGGCGCGGAGATCGCGGCGGCTGCGCTCGCGCGCCTGCGGGCGAGCGAGCGGCTGGGCGAGCACGTGGCCGCGCTCACCCGCCACCACCTGCGTCTGGGGTTTCTGGTCCGCGAGGCGCCGCTCAGCCGCCGTGCGATCTACCGCTACCTGCTCACCTGCGAGCCGGTCGAGGTGGACGTGACGGTGCTCAGCGCCGCCGATCGCCTGGCCACGCGCGGGCGCGGTTCCGACGAGGCGATCGCACGTCACCTCGAACTCGCCCGGCAGCTCGTCGGCGAGGCGCTGGCGTGGCGAGCGCAGCGACCGCGACCGCCGTTGCGCGGCGATCAGCTGGCGCGGGCGGTGGGACTGCGACCGGGGCCCGAGCTCGGCCGCGTGCTGGCCGAGCTCGAGGAGGCGAGCTTCGCCGGCGAGATCTCCTCGCGCGAAGAGGCGATCGAGCGGGCGCGCGAGCTGCTCGGAGACCGCGCCGGCGCGGATCGATAGGCTCCCGTCGATGCGCGATCCGGACTGCATCTTCTGCAAGATCGCCGCCGGCGAGCTGCCCGCCCGGATCGTGGACCAGGACGAGCGCACGATCTCGTTCATGGACATCAGCCCGGCGACGCGCGGGCATGCGCTGGTCATCCCTAAAGACCACAGCCGCAACCTGCTGGAGGTCGGCCAAGAGGACCTCGAGGCGATGATCGTCGCCGCGCAGCGGCTGGCGCGGCGGGTGGACGAGCGGCTCGGCGCCAGCGGCGTGAACCTGCTCAACTCCTGCGGCCGGTCGGCCTGGCAGACCGTGTTTCACTTCCACATCCACGTGATCCCGCGCTACGACGACGACCCGCTGCGCCTGCCGTGGACTCCCAGGCCGGGGGACCACGACGAAATCGCCGCCGTCGCCGACCAGCTCAGATGAGATCGGCGGGCCCCCGGCCACCCTGAATCCGCCGTGCCTGCTAGGTTTCCCGCCTGGTCGGGGCCTCGGGGCCACAACCCGATGCCCGAATGCAGCAAAAGGGGAGTTAATGGCAACGGGTACCGTGAAGTGGTTCAGCGACGACAAGGGCTTCGGCTTCATCACGCCCGACGACGGCGGGCGTGATCTGTTCGTCCATTTCACCGGCATCAACGGCGACGGGTACCGCTCGCTCTCCGAGGGCTCAAAGGTGTCCTACGAGGAGGAGAGCGGCCCCAAGGGTCCGAAAGCGGTCAACGTCACCAAGATCTAGGCGGAACGCGGCAGCTCTCGCACACTTCGACAGGCGCGCTGTCGAACAGTGGGCGGCTGCCGCCGACCGTAGCCCGAACGTGACTCCGTTTGCCGGTGTTACGGCCGCAACTGCCATGCCTCCGGCGTGTTCAATGCTCGAATGAAACGCATTTCCTCGCTCATCGTGGCCGTAGCGGCCCTCGGCGCCGTTTCTGCGCCGGCGTCCGCGACCGCCGCGGTCGCTGAGCTCGGTGCGACCTCCACCTCGCTCGTCGCGCCGACATGCCCCGCGGGCGTGTCGGCCGCAAACTGCACGATCATCCTGACTCAGGTGACGGCACTAGAGACGATTCGAGATGGCGTCGCTTACCCAACCATCGTCAAGAAACCAGGATCGATCGTCGCGTTCACGATCGGGCTCTCCCGGCTGTCGAGCAACAAGACGACCGCTCACAACGACATTCACTTCCTCGACCAGACCTACGGGGGGACCACGCGGGCCTCGATCACGGTGCTGCGGGCCACCGGGCCCAAGAACCAACGCCGCTGGACCGTCGTCGGCCAGAGCGCCGTGTTCCACCTGCAGCCCTACCTCGGCCAGGTCGTGCAGCTCCCGCTGCCCACGAGTCTGCCGGTGCTCAAGGGCGACGTCGTCGCGCTGACCGTCCCGACGTGGGCGCCGGTGCTCTCGATCCAGCTGCCGGCGGGCAAGTTCGCATACCGCCAGAGCCGTTCGGGCAGCTGCAACAGGCCGCCGGCGAGCAGCCAGGCGCAGGCGCTCAAGCAGACCGGCACCTACAAGTGCAACTACCCGGGCACCCGGGTCGAGTACTCCGCCACCGAGATCACCAACCCGGCCTCTGTGAATCCGATCCACGCGCCCCGGAACTGACGGCGACGGCTCGCTAACAGGCGCCGGGGTTCTGCTGACAGAAGGCCGACGAGAGGCCGGCTCCGCCGCTGGTGGGACCGCTGCCCGTGCTCGTGCCGGACGTCCCGGAGGCGCCGCCTCCGCTCCCGGTTCCGGCGCCGCCGGTCGCGGGTCCGGCGGGCGCAGTGTTCGCCGGTGCGGCGGGGGTCGCCGATGCGGAGTTGCTGGGTGCCGCCGAGCCTCCCGTCGAGGCCGACGACGCCGACCCGATCGATCCGGTCGACCCGGTCGACCCGGTCGACCCCGTCGACCCCGTCGACCCGGTGGTGGCGGTCGTCGGGGTCGTGCTCGTCGTCGTATTGGTTGATGACGATGAACTCGGCGACGAGGAGGATGCGCCGGTCGGAATCGGCACCGTGAACGGCGGCACGTTGGAGGTGTCGGGCGTGTTGGAGGCGCTGCCGCACGCGGCGACGCCGACCGAGAGCGCCGCGCCGGTGATCAGGGCAGCGACGAACATCCATGTGCGAGAACGGCTGGAAGGCATGTGGTTCTGGCTCAGGGTTGGAGCGATTACTCGAGGGGATCCATTCGCCTGCCGCAATGCGGGCAGTCGTTGAGGTCCTTCTGGCTGAGCTGGTCGCACCAGTTGCAGAAGCGCAGGTTCTCAACCGCCCAGGGGAGCTCGGACGGCGTCGGGGCAAGCGGCAGCAGCTGCGCGACCACCTCGAGCTGCTCTCCCGTGTCGCGGTCGACGTAGACCTCCCCCGGTTCAGCCTCGATGACGACCTCACGGCCGCTTGACGGCGCCCGCATGCGGTACTTCTGGCGGATCCTCATCGCGGCCATGCTACCAGCGGGTCGGGACGGCGCCCGGGCCCCCACGCGGGCTTCCGCGTGGCGAGACACCGACGCCTTACCCTTGGATAGAGTCCGCCCGCAACGTATGGTCAGCGCCCTTGCACGCAAGCTCCGAAGGCCCGTTGGCCTGTTGTCTGGGACGGTGATGCTGCTTGTCGTCGCCGGATGCGCGGTCAAGCATCCGACGTCGGACGTCGTCAACGGCAAGCAGCTGTTCGTGGCCAAATGCGGCTCCTGCCATACGCTCAGCCACGCCGGAACGTCTGGCACCGTCGGTCCGAACCTCGACGACGCGTTCCGCCAGGATCGAGCCGACGGGGTCAAGAGCACCTCGATCGAGGGACTCATCGATTACTGGATCCGCTACCCCAACAAACAGGGGGCGATGCCGGCGAGGGTCGTCGATGGTCAGGACGCGCAGGACGTGGCCGCGTACGTCGCCAAGGTGGCCTCGATTCCCGGCCAGGACACGGGCGAGCTCGCTACGGCCGTGCAACAGGTCAAGCAGAAGCCCGCGGTCGAGACGAACGGCGTGGTGCACATCGACGCCGATCCGACCGGACAGCTCAAGTTCCTGGCCTCGAGCGCCAGCGCGACCGCGGGGAAGGTCACGCTGCGGATGAAGAACGCGTCTTCGGTCCCGCACGACATCGCGATCAGGGGCAACGGCGTCAGCCAGGTCGGCCAGGTCGTCTCCGGCGGCGGCACCTCGATGGTGACCGAGAACCTCAAGCCGGGGACGTACACGTTCTACTGCTCCGTCGACGGGCACGAGGCGGCGGGCATGAAGGGGACGCTGACGGTCAAGTAGCGGGGGGCGCCGCCTGCGCGGTGACGCGCTCCCACAGCTCGGCGCCGCGCCCCGCCGCCACCGCTCGCGCGGCGCGGCGCTCGTCGAGCTCGACGCCGTTGGCGGCCGCGTAGTCCAGCAGCGCCTGGCGCTCCTCGCCCTCGCGGGCCACCTTGAGGAACAGCCAGCAGAACAGGCCGATCGTCAGCAGGCTCTCCTCGACCATCATCACGCCGCCGGCGCTGATCTGATCGGCCATCCGGCCGATGTGCCACTTCGCGTCGCCCGACGCGTAGATCGGATAGAAGGGCGAGCCTCCGAAGATCATCGCGTTGGCGAGCACGGTTCCGGCCAGGCGCACCGCGATGATGTACACCAGCCGGGCGACGTTGTTGAACCAGGCGGGCTTGGGCAGCGGCCCCAGCAACGCCATCCACATCGCGATCCCGAAGCCCAGAAAGGTGGCGTGCTGGAGAGCGTGAATCGCGTCGTGGCGCAGGGCCGCCTGGTAGAGCACGGGCAGGTGCCAGACGTAGAAGTTGGTCGCCCAGACGGTGAACGCGACGACCGGGTGGGTGAGCACCCGCAGATGGCCGAGGTAGCGATTTCGCAGTATCGGCGCCAGCAGCGGCCCGGTGAAGCCGAGCACGACCAGCAGCGCGGCCACGTCCCCGATCAGCAGGTGCTCGGCCATGTGCGCGACCAGCAGCTGGTCGGCAAGGGTGTCGACCGGGGGGCTCAGCGCCGCCGCCAGGACGATCAGCCCGGCGGCGAAGCAGGCCTGGCGCCACTGGGGGACGGCGCGTCGGTGGTGCGCGAGCTTCTTGGCGCGGGCCCGGTAGGGCAGCCACCAGACGAGCGCCAGGACCGGGAGAAACACGCCGTCGGCGGGACCCGCGGCGGCGAAAGAGGTCAGGCTAGCTTGCACTAAGTCAATAGTGCCACGCGCGGATCCGGGCTCGGAAACACTAGGTCAGCGCGCGGACGATCAGCACGATCGCGACGATCAGCGCGATCGCCGCGACGCACCAGACCAGCACGCGAAACGCGTCGGCCTCGGATCGCAGGGGGTTGATCACCCCAACCGCCGGAGCCTCGATTGCGCTGCGCTACAGGACGTACACCGACGTATAGACGATCACCCACATGATGTCGACGAAGTGCCAGTAGATCCCCGGCACCTCCATCCCCGCGTGTGCCTCCGGCGAGTAGTGGCCCCTGAACGACCTGATATTGACCATCGCCAGCAGACACAGGCCGATGAACACGTGCGCTCCGTGCAACCCGGTGAGCGAGTAGAACACCGTTGCCTGGGCCGAGTCGTGCGGGGCAAAACCGACGTGGACGTACTCGTTGATCTGCACGGTCAGGAACGTCAGGCCGAGCAGGAACGTCGACAGCATCCCCGCCTTGAGCCCGAACCGGTTGCCGTTCTTGATCGAGGTCAGCGCCCAGTGGATCGTCAGCGACGAGGAGAGCAGAATCGCCGTGTTGACGCCGGCGACCGCCTCGGGCACCTTGGTCCCCGACGCCGGCCAGGGGTTGTGGGTGACCACCCGGATGAAGAAGTACGCCGTAAAGAACGCACCGAAGATCATCACCTCGGACATGATGAAAAGCAGCATCCCCAGCGTCGGCGCGTGGACCCGCGAGGACCGGTGCGCGGGTGGCGGTCCGTGATGCTCGGCGTGGGTGATCGAGGCTGCTTCCATTCAATCCTCCATGTCAGGCGGCGGCGGTGTCCGTGACGTCCTGGTGGACGATGTGCTCGACCGGCTTGCCGGTGGTGCGGCGCACACGTTCGATCAGGTCGGCGCGCAGCCAGCCGGACTTGGTTTCCGGGAACGTCGAGATCACGATGTCGTCGACGCGGAAGTACTGCAGCGCGTTGACAATCGCGGTGTAGGGGTCGGGGTCGCCGATCATCCCGGCCGCGAACAGCCCGGCGCCGTGCATTCGGTCAAGGACGAGCTTGAGCCGGGTCCGGGCGCGCCTGCTCGCATTGCCGTCGGCGCCCTCCTGCGGGACCACGACGAGGAACAGCCGCCCGTGATCGTGCTCGCCCTGGCGCCGAGCCTTGGTCTTGAGCGCCTCGAGCAGCTCGTCGCCGCTGGCCGTGCGGTTGGCGACGGCGAGCGTGACCTGAAACGGCAGGCCCTCGGTCTCGGGATCGGCGGTGAGGTGCTCCACGGGCAGCCTCGACGCGTCGCGGACTCGGTCGATCAGGTCGCGCCTGAGCCAGCCAGACCGGGTCTCGGGGTACGTCGAGATGACGATCTCGCTCGGGCGGTACTCGCGGACCGCATCCATCGTCGCGGTGTAGGGGTCGGGGTCGGCCACCTCGCCGATCGCCTCGATGCCCTCCGCGCGGACGAACTCGAGCGCCAGATCGACCCGGGCCTGGGCGGCATCGAACACCGCGTCGTCGTAGACGACGAGCCCGCTGCGCGGCCGGTTCTGGGGGACGCAGAGGACGAAGCGAACGTCGCCCTGCGCCGCCCGCTCGCGGACGGAGTCGATCAGCGCCCTGCCCCCGAGCGTCTCGTTGGCGACGACCAGGATCGTCCTCACGTATGGCTCTCTTGGCTGGGCGGCGTCGTGAACTCACCCGCGGCGACCGCCTGCTGGGCCTCCACCGGCGGCTTGAAGATCCCGTGCACGGCGCCGGGGACGCCGTACTCGTACGGGCCGCCGACGACGGTCGGGACCGCGTCGAAGTTGAATATCGGCGGCGGCGAGGAGACCTGCCACTCGAGCGTCAGCCCCCGCCACGGGTTGGCGGCCGCCCGCGGCCCGCCTCGCCAGCTGGCGATGATGTTGTAGAGGAAGATCAGCGTGCTGAGCCCGAGGATGAACGCCGAGATCGAGATGAACAGGTTCCAGGCGGCGAACTTCGAGGCGTACTCGGCGACGCGGCGCGGCATCCCCTGGAGCCCGATCAGGTGCATCGGGCCGAACGTGAGATTGAAGAAGACGAACGTGAACCAGAAGTGGATCTTGCCCAGACGGTCGTCGAACATTCGCCCGGTCATCTTCGGGAACCAGTAGTAGACGCCGGCGAAGATCGTGAACAGCGAGCCACCGAACAGCACGTAGTGGATGTGGGCGACGATGAAGTACGTCTGGCTGACGTGGATGTCGAACGGGATCATCGCCAGCATCACGCCGCTGATCCCGCCGAGCGTGAACATGGTCAGGAAGCCGAGCGCGAACAGCATCGGCGTGTCCAGGTGAAGGACGCCTCGCCACAGCGTCGCCAGCCAGGAGAAGATCTTGATCCCGGTGGGGATCGCGATGATCGCCGTCGTGATCATCATCGGGATCCGGATCCACGGCTGCATCCCCGAGACGAACATGTGGTGCGCCCAGACCGTGAACCCGAGGACCACGATCGCCAGCAGCGAGAAGGCCATCATCCGGTAGCCGAAGATCGGCTTGCGCGACTTGACCGCGATGATCTCCGAGATGATCCCGAAGCCCGGCAGCATCATGATGTAGACGGCCGGGTGGGAGTAGAACCAGAAGACGTGCTGGTACATGATCACGTTGCCGTTCTTGCCGGCGCCGACGAACGCGTCGAAGAAGTGGAAGCCCAGCGCGCTGTCCAGGAGCACGAAGAACTGCGAGGCGGCGATGAACGGGGTCGCGATCACGACCAGCAGCGAGGTCGAGAAGTTGGCCCACACCAGCAGCGGCAGGCGGAAGAAGCTCATCCCCGGCGCTCGCATCGTGATGATCGTCACCAGGAAGTTCAGGGCCGTGGCGATCGACGAGGCGCCGGCGAGCTGGACGGCGATCGAGAAGAACAACTGGCCGAGCGGCATCGTCGTCGACAGCGGCGCGTACGCGGTCCAGCCGGAGGCGAACGAGCCACCCGGAGCCAGGAAGCTCATCAGCATCATGATCCCGGCGAGCGGCAGCATCCAGTAGGAGAGGGCGTTGAGCCGCGGGAACGCCATATCGGGCGCTCCGATCATCAGCGGCAGCACGAAGTTCGCCAGGCCCGCGAACACCGGGATCACGAATAGGAAGATCAGCAGCGTCGCGTGGACCGAGAACACGCCGTTGAACTGCTCGGGGGTGAGGAACTGCATCCCGGGCTTGGCCAGCTGGGCGCGGATCAGCATCGCCAGCAGCCCGCCCACGAGCAGGAAGAAGAACGACGTGACCGTGTACTGGATCCCGATCACCTTGTGGTCGGTGTTGACGCGGAAGTAGTCGCGCCAGCTGCGCGCGCCGTGGGCGGAATGGTCCTCGGCGCGGGTGGGCCGGCCCGCGGCCCAGTAGAACCAGTAGTCGAAGGCGCCCAGCCCCACCATGAAGAACAGCGGCACGGCGATCAGCGCGACGATCGTGATCGCGTTGCCGTCGATGATCGGGTGCTGGTGCTGCAGCCATCTGATCAGCACGGTCAATCCGACCGCGACCGCGAAGCCGAGAACGTCGAACAGCGCCGCCCGGTACCACCCAGGTGCACGGAGCTTGTGGGGGAGCGGGACGCGCGAGCGTTGAGGACGCTGCAGGGGAGGCTCGGATACTGTGGTTGCTGACATCAGCGAACCCCCTTACGTTCGGCTCTGAGCATCGGTTCGGCTCTGAGCATCGCGGTCGAGTTCGGCTCTGAGCATCGCGGTCGAGATAGCTCCCATCACTTTGTCACGCTTGCGAGGAAGTTGACGAGCGCCTGGATCTGGGTCGGCGTGAGGGTCTGGGAGAACGTCTGGGGCATCACATTCGCCCGAAATCCAGGGGCGATGAACGCGTTGGGCTTCTCGATCGACTCCATTATGAACGGCTTGAGCGCCATCCCCGCCTTCTTGGCGCTGGGCACGATCGCGGTGCCGAGGTTGGGACCGACGGTGCCGGTGGCGCCCGCGGCCGCCAGGGTGTGACACGAGCTGCAGCCCGCCGATCCCGTGAACACGGCCTTGCCGGCGCCGGGCGTGGTGGAGGACGAGCTCGAGCTCGACGAGGTGCTCGGCGCCGGGGCCCCGGCGCCGGGGACCCCCGCCGCGGCCGCGTTGGGCGGCGGTGTGCCGATCGGCGGGGCCGTGTTGGGCTTCTGGGACCGCAGCCACGTCTGGAACGCCGCGGGCGTCACAACCCTGACCGGGGCACGCATCAGCGAGTGCCCGGCGCCGCACAGCTCGGTGCACTCGGCCGGGTAGGAGCCGAGCCTGGTCGGGGTGACCCGCAGGGTGGTGGTGATCCCGGGAACGGCGTCGATCTTCTCGGAGAAGTTCGGGACGAAGAAGCTGTGGATCACGTCGAAAGCGTGCAGCTTGAACACCACCGGCTGGTCCTTGGCGAGGTACAGCACCGGCGAGACGATCGTCTTGCCGCCGGCCGCCGGGTAGGAGAACTCGAATGCGAACTGGCGCGCCGTCACATTGATCGTCATCTCGTTGTGCTTGGAGTCCTCGTTGGACCGCAGCACCGTGTAGGCGTACGTGCACAGCGACACGATCAGGATCGCCGGCATCGCCGTCCAGGCCACCTCGAGCCTGGTGTTGCCGTGGATCGGAGGCCCGTCCATCTCCTCCTGGCCCGGGCGCATCCGGAACTTCCAGACCGAGAACAGGACGACGGTCTCGACCAGCACGAAGATCGGGAGCGACGCGATCAGCAGAACGTCGTAGAGCGTGCGGACGTTGCCGGCCTGCCGGGAGGCGTCGCTCGGAAACCACGGGATGATCAGCGCCAGCGGAATCGCGATCGCGCATGCGATCAGCCCGATCACCACCATCTGCAGGATCGGACGATTACGCACGGTGGTGGTCTCCGTGTCCGTGGCCCTCGTGCATCACTTCGCTTCGCATCCTATGGGTTCTCGGCGACGAATGGCATCGGCGGGCACCGCCGTTTCGGCCGCGCCTCGAGGTCGACTATGATTGCGGCAATCGTTGCAAATGACATGCTTTTTTTGAGAGCATGACGGCCCTGGAGGCGCGATGCAGGTACGACAGGGCATGACCGAAGTGGTGCTGACAGTAGGTCCAGGGCACTCTCTGCGGGATGCAGCGGCAGCGATGTGCCGCCGTCGCGTCGGGGCAGCGGTGGTGCTCGATCCGGACGCTCCCGGTCCCGGCGTGATCACCGAACGCGACATTCTTCAGGCGATCGGGTCCGGTCAGGATCCCGACACCGAGCGGGTCGCCGACCACCTCACCTCGAACCTCACGTTCGCTTCGCCCGATTGGTCGCTCGAGCGCGCCGCGGCGGCGATGATCCGCGGCAGCTTCCGTCACCTGGTTGTGGTCGAGGGCGGCGAGCTCGCTGGAATCCTGTCGATGCGCGACATCGTGCGCTGCTGGACCGGGGACGGCGCCAGCTGCGAGGTGCCCGAGGCCGCCAGCGCCTGACGCGGGGGTCGCCGAGGTCGCGTCGTGACCGGGGTGTGATGGGTAGCCGGGACCGCCGAGTGGTCGCCGGACTAGAGGGGAACGGCCCACTCGAGCCCTCGCCGGCGCAGCTCGGGCCGTTGCCCCCCTCCCAGAACGGAAACGTCCCACGGCTGCTCTGGGGTGCCCCGTTTGGGACGTTCCCGAGTTCGCATCGGCTCCCACACCTCCATCCGGGCGAGTGCAGGTGGGGCTTCCGGTGACTGCGGGTGGGGCTTCCGAGCTAGTGCAGGTGGGGCTTCCGGTGACTGCGGGTGGGGCTTCCGAGCTAGTGCAGGTGGTCTTCGGGCAGCTCGGACACGTCGCGCCGCGTGTCCCTGATCCAGCGGATCGTGGTCCAGACGAAGATGACCCCGCCGATTATCGAAACGATCGGAGTGATCGTGGTCCCGATCACGATGAGCGTGATCCCGATCGCACTCATGAACGGGATCAGCGACGGGCCGGGAAGGTGGATCTCCTCGCCCGCGGGCGGTGGTTGCGAGGGAGGATCGCTCACGCGTGCACGTAGATCGCGGCGGCGAGGAACGTCATGCCGAACATGAACAGGCACAGGGCGCCGGCGATCAGACCGGAGCGGATGTTCTTGCGGGCGAGCTTGCGATCCATTGAGGCAGCGAGATCCTACAGCTTGACGTCGGCCACCATCGCGCCGAACAGCAGCGCCAGGTAGAGGAGCGAGAACAGGTACAGCCGCAGCGCCGTGCGCCGGTCGGCCCGGCGGTATAGCGACACCGCGCCGCCGACGAACGCGAGCCCCAGGACCATCGAGGCGATCAGATAGAAGACGCCGAACTCTCCGGCGCAGAACGGCAGCTGCGAGATCGCGTAGAGCAGCAGCGAGTAGAGCACGATCTGGCGGCGCGTCTCGCGTTCGCCGCGGACCACCGGCATCATCGGGACCGAGACCTTGGCGTACTCGTCCTTCATCAGCAGGCTCAGCGCCCAGAAGTGCGGCGGTGTCCAGTAGAACACGATCGCGAACAGGTACACGGCTGTCCATGAGAGCGATCCACGGGTCGCGGCCCAGCCGACCAGCGGTGGGACCGCTCCGGCAGCGCCGCCGATGACGATGTTCTGCGGGGTGCGCCGCTTCAGCCACACGGTGTAGACACCGACGTAGCCGGCAAACCCCGCCAAAGCAAGCGAGGCGGCGAGAAGGTTGACGGTCAGCGACATCAGTACGAACGACAGCGCCGCGAGCGAGATCC
Source organism: uncultured Solirubrobacterales bacterium (assembly GCA_963723675.1). GTDB lineage: Bacteria > Actinomycetota > Thermoleophilia > Solirubrobacterales > Solirubrobacteraceae > Palsa-465. The sequence goes on from CAVRRW010000012.1 coordinate 693,377, forward strand.
CGAACAGCAGCGCCGACCGCGGCGAGACCCGGCCGGCGGGGATCGGGCGGGTGGCGGTGCGCTTCATCTGGGCGTCGATGTCGCGGTCGTAGTAGTGGTTGACGGCGCCGGCGCCGCCCGCCGACAGGTAGCCGCCCAGGCACGTCAGCGCGATCTTCTTCACGGTCGGGCTTCCCGCGATCTCCATCGTCGTGACCGTCGTGAACAGGAGCAGCGTCTGGACCTTGGGCTTGGTCAGCTCGAAATAGTCGGCCAGCACCTGCCTCGCGGCCGACGCTGCCGAGGTCCTTCCGTCCCGGGTGATCGCCGAGGCGTTCACCGCAGCCGCCTCGCGACGCAGCAGTGACTCACGTCCATGCCACACAAACACTAGACCCGAGCGAACTGCTCGCTGCCGCCCGTCTTCTGCGTCACGCCGGTCTGGCGCTCAACCTGGCGGCGAATGTCGCGCATCGGCTCCACCGAGCGTACGCGCGGGATCACGTCGAAGTTGTTGACGGGAGGCGGAGAGGTCGTGAACCACTCCAGCGTATTGCCCTTCCACGGATCGGGTCCGGCAAGGGCACCACGGTTGTAGTACCGGGCGACGTTGATGATCGTGACCAGGATGCCGAGACCGAGGATGAACGATCCGATCGTCGAGATCAGGTTGTAGGTCGACCAGCCAAGCCCGGGCCCGTAGGTGTAGATCCGCCGCGGCATCCCCGACAGGCCGAGCGCGTGCTGCACGAAGAACGTGGCGTTGAAGCCGATGAACATCAGCCAGAAGGAGATCTTGCCGAGCGTCTCGTTCAGCAGCCGCCCGGTGATCTTCGGAAACCAGTAGTAGACGCCGCAGAAGACCGTGAACACCGAGCCGCCCATCAGCACGTAGTGGAAGTGCGCCACGACGAAGTAGGTGTCGTTGAGCTGCCAGTCGACCGGGAACACCGCCAGGAAGATGCCGGTGATCCCGCCGATCACGAAGATCGCGATGAAGCCGACGGCGAAGTACAGCGCCGTGGTCATCACGATCGATCCTCGCCACAGCGTCGCGATCCAGTTGAAGATCTTGACGCCGGTGGGAATCCCGATCAAGAACGAGCTCAGCATGAAGAAGCCGAGCACCACGATCGGGATCGGCGAGGCGAACATGTGGTGCGCCCAGACGAGCGTCGCCAGGAACGCGATCACCGCGGTCGAGGCGGCGATCGCCTTGTAGCCGAAGATCGGCTTGCGCGAGAACACCGGGATGACCTCCGAGATGATCCCGAAGCCCGGCAGGATCATGATGTAGACCTCGGGGTGCCCGAAGAACCAGAACAGGTGCTGCCAGAGGATCGGCGAGCCGTGCGCCGTCGGATCGAAGAAATGGGTCCCGAAGTGGCGATCGGTGAGCAGCATCGTCACCGCCGCCGCGACCACCGGCAGCGCGATGATCAGCAGCACGGCGTAGACCAGGATCCCCCAGATGAACAGCGGCAGCCGGCCCCAGCTCATCCCCGGCGCCCGCATGTTGACGATCGTCGCGTAGAAGTTGATCGCGCCGAGCAGCGAGGAGATACCGGTGAGGTGGATCAGGAAGATCCACGCGTCCTGTCCGCCGCTAGGGGAGAAGCGGATGCTCGACAGCGGCGGATAGCTCCACCATCCGGCCTCGGGCGGGTGGAAGAACAGCGTCGCGTAGAACACGATCCCGCCGCACAGCAGCAGCCAGTAGGAAAGCGCGTTCAATCGCGGGAACGCCATGTCCCTGGCCCCGATCATCAACGGCACGAAGTAGTTCCCGAAGCCGGCCATCACCGGAACGACGAACAGGAAGATCATCGTCGTCCCGTGCATGGTCATCAGCTCGTTGTAGTGCTCGCCCGACAGCAGGGTGTTGTTGGGGACGCCGAGCTGCACCCGCATCAGCAGCGCCTCGACCCCTCCCAGGCCGAAGAACACGAACGTCGTGACCAGGTAGAGGATCCCGATCTTCTTGTGGTCGGTGGTCGTCACCCAGTCGATCCACCGCTTGGTCTGCCGCGGCCGGACCACTTCGTGGGAGATGGCCTGTGGGACCGGACGGGCTGCTCGCTCGACGGGCATGGTTCTGGTGGTGACGGACATCTTCTTGTTCTCCTAGGGGAGCACGCTCGCCCGAGCAGTGACCGGAGGCGCGCTCGCCGGCGCAGTGACCGGAGGCGCGCTCGCCGGAACAGTGACCGAAGGCGCGCTCACAGGTTCCCGCTCGCGGTCAGGATCGCGCGCAACTGCGTGACCTGGTCGTTGGCCTGGTTGATCAAGGCGGTTTGCCGGGATAGCCACGCCTTGTAGCCGGCCGGGCTGAGGATCTGGACGATCGCGGTCATCGCGGCATGGCCGCGTCCGCACAGCTGGGCGCACTGGCCGTGGAACTGCGCGCCCGCCTTGGGTGCCTTGAACCACGTGAAGGTGGTGTACCCCGGGACGGCGTCTACCTTGCCCCCCAGCGACGGGATCCACCACGAGTGGATCACGTCGGTCGACTGGATCTTGAGGATCACCGTGGTGTTCGCCGGCGCATACATCGTCTGGTAGGAGTACGGCAGCTTCGACGTGAACGCCCCGTTGAGGCAGTCGGCGCCGTAGCTGTAACGCCAGATGTACTGCCGGCCCTGCACGCAGATGGTCACGGCCTTGCCGTTGGGCGGCGTCGGCTGCGTGACCGACGCCGACAGCACCAGTCCGCTGGCGCTGGAGTTTGGCGGGTTGATGATGCTCGGGAGCTTGATGAACGTGACCACCGTGAGCACCACGAGGATCAACGCGGCCGCGACCGTCCAGCCGATCTCCAGCCGCGTGTTGCCGTGGATCTGGGCCGCAACGGCCCCCTTCTTGGCCCGGAACTTGTAGACCGAGTAAAAGAGCGCGCCCTCGACGATCACGAAGACCACGGCCGCGATGTAGAGGACGATCTTGTACAGCGAGGCGATCTGGTCGGCGTTCGGCGAGCCCCCGGACTTGGGGCTGATGAAGTTCGCAAAAGCGTTCGGCGCGACCAGCAGCGAGATCACGCCGACGATCGCCAACGCCAGCGCCACGCGCCCCGGCCGGGGCCCACGGCGGCGGGGCTTGGCGTCGTTGACGTCGAGGCGCACGGCGCCGCATTCTATTCGGCGGGGGGTGGTCTCGTCGGCGGAGGACGGGCCGGAGTCGAACCACCCACCGCCGGGCTCGCGCCCGGGCCCGAACCTATACTGGCGCGCCTTGCGCTCGTCGCGGGGCATCAGAGTGACCGCCTGGACCCTCGTCGCGGCGGGAATTGCCCTGCCCGCCCTGCGACGTCGGCTCCGGCGACAACCGGCGCTCGTGCTCGGCGCCGGATTCGCGGCGCCGCTGGCGCTGTGCGGGGTGGTGCCCCGAAGCCGCGCGCGGGACGTCGCCGTGTGCGGATTGAACATGTGGGCGTATCTGGCGGCGTACAAGATGCCCCACGACGATCCGCAGACGCTCGCATCCCGCGTGCGGATGGATTACGCGATCGCGGTCGACCGCGCGCTCGGCCTCGGGGTCCCGCCGACCCTGCGCCTGCAGCGCAGGTTCGCCGCGCCGGGGCACATCAACCGCTTCGAGCGGGTGATGGTGTGGTGCCACTGGATGTGGTTCGGGGTGCCCCACGCGAGCGTCGCGTACGTGTTGCTGCGCGACCCCGAGCGCTTTGCCGGCGCGGCCGCTCGGATGTATGCGGTGTTCGATTTCGGCGCGGTGTTCTACTGGGCGATTCCCACCGCCCCTCCCTGGTGGGCGGCCCGCGAGGGGCGCCTCGGCGACGCCCGGACGCTGCGCGTGCGGCGGATGATGATCGAGTACGGAGAGCAGTTCTGGGGGGATCGCTGGGAGGCCCTCTACGATGTGTTTGGAGGTAATCCACTAGCCGCGATGCCGTCGCTGCACTTCGCTACGTCTCTGATGGCTGCTCATCTCTTGTCGGAGGTGGGTCCGGTTGCCGGCGCCGTGGGGTGGAGCTATGCGGGGATGCTCGGGCTCGCGCTCGTCTATCTGGGCGAGCATTACGCGGTCGACCTCATCGCCGGCGCTGCGCTGGCCGAGGGCGTGAGGGCCGGAGCGCGACGGTCTGCGCCGCTGATCAGGCGCCTGTCCTCCGTGCTGCAAGCGGTCGAGGCTCGAGCGGCAGACGCATAGGAGGCGGGGTGCCCGAGCACGCCCCCAGCAACCACCGGGAGGAGATGCCGCGTGTCGTGTTCACGCGCCGGCGGCTGCTCGCATCGCTGCTGTTCGTCGTCTCCGCCGTCGCGTTCCTGTACTTCGTCCTGCCACGGCTACTCGGCCTCAAGGAGACCTGGAACCGCATTCAGCACGGAAACGGGTGGTGGCTGGCGCTCGCCGTGCTGCTCGAGGTCTGTTCGTTTATCGGATACATCGCGCTGTTCCGGGCCGTGTTCGTCCGCGGCAAGTCGCGGATCGACTGGCGCGCGAGCTACCAGATCACGATGTCCGGATTGGCGGCAACGCGGCTGTTCGCCGCCGCCGGCGCGGGCGGAATCGCTCTGACCGCTTGGGCCGTGCGACGCTCGGGCATGGCACCCCGGATCGTCGCGTGCCGGATGGTCGCCTTCCTGGCGCTCCTCTACGGCGTGTACATGGCCACGCTCGTCGTCGTCGGCCTGGGCCTCTACACGGGGCTGATCCCGGGCGGGGGATCGTTTGCGATCACGATGGTGCCGGCGATCTTCGGGGCGATCGTGATCGCGACGTTCCTGTCCGTGTCGTTGCTGCCCGGCGACTTCGACCGCCTGGTCCGGCGGTGGACGAGCGGCAGCGGCAGGATCGGGCAGGCAGCGGCGCGCCTGGCTACGGTGCCCGCGGCGGCCGCGACGGGCGTGCGGACCGCGATCGATCTCGTGCGCTCCAAGGATCCCTACCTGCTCGGAGCGATCGCCTGGTGGGGCTTTGACATCGCGGTGCTATGGGCGTGCTTTCACGCGTTCGGCGCGGCGCCGCCCAAGGGCGTGATCATCATGTCCTACTTCGTCGGCATGGTCGGCAACACCCTGCCTCTGCCGGGGGGCATCGGGGGCGTCGACGGCGGCATGATCGGCGCGTTCACGGCATTCGGGATCGATGTCGAGCTCGCGGTCGTCTCGGTGCTCGCATATCGCGCGTTCGCGTTCTGGCTGCCGACGCTGCCGGGGGCGGTGGCCTACCTGCAGTTGCGCCGCACGGTCCACCGGTGGCAGGAGGAGCATGTCGGGGAAGCCTCCGCGCCCGGTCTGCTCAGCGGCGCATCGGGGTCGCCTTCCTGATGGAATCCGCCATGGCTTTCTGATGACCTCCCAGCTTCCTGATGGAATCCCCACGATCACCAACCGCCCTCCCACGCTATACTTTTTGAAGTGACCGATCGGCACATCGAGAACGTGATCATCATCGGCAGTGGCCCGGCCGGATATACGGCCGCTCTCTACGCCGCGCGCGCGAACCTCGAGCCACTGGTGATCGAGGGATTCGCCTGGGGCGGTCTGCTCCAGCAGACGACCGATGTCGAGAACTACCCGGGCTTCCGCGACGGCATCATGGGGCCGGAGTTGATGCAGCGCTTCCGCGACCAGGCAGAGCGCTTCGGCGCGCGGCTTGAAACCGACGACGTCACACGTGTCGAGTTCGGGCGCGAAGACGGCCTGCACAACGTGTGGGTCGGCGACCAGCTCCATGTGGCACGGGCAGTGATCCTCGCGATGGGCGCGCAGCATCGCAAGCTGGACATTCCTGGAGAGGAAGAGCTCGCCGGCCGCGGGGTCAGCTACTGCGCGACCTGCGACGCGGCCTTCTTCAAGGACGCGGCGACCGTGATCGTCGGAGGCGGAGACTCGGCGATGGAAGAGGCCATGTTCCTTTCGAAGTTCGCCTCGAAGGTTGCGATCGTGCATCGTCGCGACGAGTTCCGGGCCTCGAAGATCATGCTCGAGCGGGCCCGCGCGATCCCGAACATCGAATGGGTCACCCCCTACGTGATCGAGGAGTTCGCGGCCGTCGACGGCGGCGCACTGGGAATCGCCCGGCTGCGCAACACGGTCGACGGCTCCAGGCGCGAGCTTCCGATCACCGGCGCGTTCATCGCGATCGGCCACGAGCCACAGTCCCAGCTCGTGCAGGGCCAGGTCGACACCGACGCGGCGGGTTACGTCGTCACGCAGGGACGCTCGACGCTGACAAACGTCCCCGGCGTGTTCGCCTCGGGCGATCTCGTCGACCACACCTACCGTCAGGCCGTGACCGCGGCCGGCTCGGGCTGTCAGGCGGCGCTCGACGCCGAGTGGTATCTGCGCGACAACCCGTTTCCTTTTGACAGCGCCACGCGTGCCGAGGACGTTGCCGGCGCGGCGAGCGCGTCCTAGCGCCGCCGAGCACGGTTCACTGCGGGTTGGTCACCGCGCGACCCGTGTCCCCGTGGCAAATCACCGCTCTCGCCCGCCGTCCTCCTCGTAGACGAAGAAGCCCTCGCCGGTCTGGCGCCCGAGCCTGCCCGACCAGGCCAGCCGGCGTAACGCCGGCGCCGCCCGGTAACGGTCCTCCCGGAGCTCGTCGGAGAGGGCGTCGAGCACGCTCAGCACGTGGTCGAGCCCGATCTGGTCGCCCCACTCCAGCGGGCCGCGGGGGTGGCTGAGTCCGTGCACCATCCCGGCGTCGATGTCCTCGGCGCTGCCGACGCCCTCGCCGAAGGCGAATGCGGACTCGTTGATCACCTGGCAGACGATCCTCCCGAGGACCAGGCCCGGCGCGTCCTGCACCCACACGGTGTGCTTGCCGAGCGAGGCGAAGAAGCGTTCGGCCGCCGATGCGGCGGACGTGGCGCTGTCCGGCCCGCGCGTCAGCTCGATCAACGAGGCGTCCCGGAGCGGCGGCAGCGCGTGAAAGCCGACCGCGGCCCCGCCGGGATCGAGTGCGGTCAGCGAACCGGCGGCGCAGCAGATCGCTTGCGGGCCGCCTTGCAGCGGCGCGTTCGGCTCGTCGCGGCCGGTGAGGTCGAGGATCAGGACTGGAGCGTCGTGGTCGGCCGCGCGCTCGGGCGCGACCACCTCCCAGCCTGCCTCCTGGGCCGCCGCTTCGAGCTCGAGCGCGAGCACGGACTCGCCCGCGAGCACGATCACGCCGTCGCCGCCGCCGATCGGCAACGGCTCGGGGTCCGGCGGCCGATGCTCGCCGGCCTCGCCGTAGTCGTAGTAGCCGCGCCCGGACTTGCGGCCGAGTCGTCCCGCCGCAACCGTGCGCACGGCGATCGTGGACGGCTGCCACCTGGGCTCGCCGAAGCTCTGCTCGTAGAACGACCTCGCGACGTCGAGGCCGACGTCGACGCCGACCAGGTCCATGAGCTCGAACGGGCCCATCCGAAAGCCGCCTCCGAGGCGGCAGATCCGATCGATCTCCTGCAGCGGCGCCACCCGCTCCTGGAGCAAACGCAGCGCCTCGAGCCCGAACGGGCGGTTGCAGCGGTTGACAAGGAAGCCGGGCCCGTCGGCTGCCTCGATCACGTGCTTGCCCATCGCCTCGCCGGCGGCACGCGCCACCGCCAGCGCCTCGGCGCCCGACCGATCGCCGGCCACGACCTCGAGCAGGCGCATCAACGGCGCGGGGTTGAAGAAGTGCATGCCGACCACTCGCTCGGGTCGCTTCGCGGCGCTGGCGATCGCCGTCACCAGCAGCGACGAGGTGTTGGTCGCGAGCACGCATCGCTCGGAGACGACCTCCTCGGACAGCCGCGCGAACAGCTCGTGCTTGAGCTCCAAGCTCTCCGGCGCCGCCTCGATCACGAGGTCACAAGGGCCGAGATCCTCCAGCGCCGGCGCGGCCTCGAGCCGCTCGGCGGCAGCGACGGCATCGTCCTCGCTCCACCGGCCCCGGGCGGCGCCGTGCTCGAGGTGGTCTCGGATCCGCGCGATCCCGTGCTCGAGCGCCTCGGGCATCGGGTCGTGGAGCAAGGTCCGCGCACCGGAGAGGCAACCCAGCTGCGCGATCCCGGCGCCCATCGTGCCCGCGCCGGCGACCCCGATCGTCTCCGGCCTCATGCCTCCGGCCTCACGTCCCGCCTCAGGCTTCCGGGCTCATGCCGGTACGAGCGCGTTGATCCCGGTGAGCGCACGACCGATGATCAGCTTCTGGATCTGCGAGGTCCCCTCGTACAGCGTCGTCACGCGGACGTCGCGGAAGTAGCGCTCGACCGGATAGTCGTCGACGTAGCCGGAGCCGCCGTGCACCTGGATCGCGATGTTGGCGCAGTTGACGGCCGCCTCGGTGGCGTACAGCTTCGCGATCGAGGTCTCGGTGGTGTTCGGCTTGCCGGTGTCCTTGAGGTAGCCGGCGCGCCAGACGAGCATCCGCCCGGCGTCGGTCTGCAGCTTGATGTCGGTGAGCATCTCCTGCACCAGCTGGAAGCTCGCGATCGGCCGCCCGAACTGCTCCCGCTCCTTGGCGTAGCGCACGGATGCGTCCAGGCAGCCCTGGCAGATCCCGACGCACCCGGAGGCGACGCTGTAGCGCCCAGAGTCGAGCGAGCTCATCGCGATCTTGAACCCATCTCCGACCTCACCCAGGATCGCGTCGTCTGCGACCTCCACGTCATCGAGCGAGATCGCGGCCGTGTCCGAGCCGCGCAGACCCATCTTGTGGTGGATCTCCTGAGGCTGAAAGCCGGGTTGGTCGGCGTCCACGAGGAAGCACGCGACGCCGCGATGCGCCTTTTCGGGATCGGTCTGGGCGAAGATCAACGCGACCTTGGCATGGTTGCCGAGCGAGATGAACATCTTCGAGCCGTTGATCACCCAGCCCGAGTCGGTCCGGCGCGCGCGGGTCTTCTGGTTTGCGGCGTCGGAGCCGGTGTCGGGCTCGGTCAGCCCGAAGCAGCCGAGCCACTCGCCCGAGCACAGCTTCGGCAGGTACTGCTGCTTTTGCTCCTCGGTGCCCCAGCGCAGGATCGCCGAGCACACGAGGGAGGTCTGAACCGAGATCACGGTTCGCATCGCCGAGCAGCCCCGGCCAACCTCCTCGACGACGAGCGCGTAGGTCAGGTAGTCCAGCCCGGCGCCGCCGTACTCGCGCGGCACGATTGCCCCGAGGTAGCCCTGCTCGGCGATCTTGGCCACCAGCTCGACGTCGAAGTGCTCGTTGCGATCGTTCTCGCGCGCGCGGTCGACGATCTCCTTGTCGGTGAAGTCGCGCGCGGTCTCACGGACCAGGCGCTGCTCGTCTGTAAGTTCGAAGTCCATGGGCCGGGACGCTACCGCAGCGCCCCGGGGTCGCGGGTCACGACCACGATCGGGGACGTATCCATCTGCGAGTAGCCTCAGCGCGCAATGGCTCCCAAGACCAGATACGTCCGCAGCGGCGACGTTCACATCGCCTACCAGGTGATCGGCGACGGTCCCATCGACCTCGTCTACGTCCCGAGTTGGATCTCACAGGTCGAGCACTACTGGGACGAGCCGGCCGTCGCGCGCTATTTCCAGCGGATCGCCTCGTTCGCCCGGCTGATCATGTTCGATCGCCGCGGGACGGGCCTGTCGGACCCGATTGCCGGCACGCCGACGCTCGAAGAGCAGATGGACGACGTCGTCGCGGTGATGGACGCCGCCGGATCCGAGCGAGCGGCGGTGTTCGCGTGGCTCGAAGGTGGGGCGATGGCGGCGCTGTTCGCGGCAACTCATCCCGAGCGGACAAGCGCGCTCGTGCTCTACGAGGCGATGCCGCGCATGTCGTGGGCGCCGGACTACGACTGGCCACCGACGCGCGAGCAGCGCGAGGCTGCCCTGGAGGCGCCCTGGGGCGACGGCTCGCGGATCTTCGGGCTGGCGCCCAGCGCGGTTACAAATCCCCGGCTGGTGGAGTGGTTCGGCCGCCTCGAGCGGCTGGCCGCAAGCCCCGGAACCGCCGCCAAGCTGTTGATGATGAACGCCGACGTCGACGTTCGAGCGGTGCTTCCGTCGATCTCGGTCCCCACGCTCGTGCTGCACCGCGAGGGCGAGCGCTTCATCGACGTCCGGCATTCGCGCTACCTCGCCGAGCACATCCCCGGGGCCCGCTACATCGAGCTGCCCGGGGCGGAGGTGTTCTCGTTCGGCCGCCAGGGGGACCAGCTGCTCGACGAAATCGAGGAGTTCCTCACCGGCGCCCGCCAGGCGCCGCACCTCGAGCGGGTGCTCGCGACCGTGATGTTCGCCGACATCGTCGACTCGACGAGGACAGCGGCGGAGCTCGGTGACCGGCGCTGGCGCGACATGCTCGGCTCGATCGAGGCGTCCGTGATGCGCGAGCTCGCCCAACACCGGGGCCGCGCCGTCAAGTCGCTGGGCGATGGGTTTCTGGCCACGTTCGACGGACCCGCGCGCGGCATCCGCTGCGCGGCCGCCATCCGGGACGCGATCCGCAGCCAGTTCGGACTGGAGGTGCGCAGCGGCCTGCACACCGGTGAGGTCGAGATGATCGCCGGCGACGTGGGCGGGATCGCGGTGCACATCGGGGCGCGCGTCGGGGCCACCGCGGTGCCGGGAGAGGTGCTGGTGTCGGGGACGGTCAAGGACCTCGTGGTCGGATCGGGCATCGCCTTCGAGGACCGCGGCGCCCACGAGCTCAGAGGCATTCCCGGGCATTGGCGGCTCTGGGCGGTGGCCGCCTAGGCCGGCGCGGAAACCGCCGGTCGCCCCCGCCGCGGCTTGCGACGGGGGCGACCGCTTCCCTGCCCGTGTAAGGCGACGTCAGGACCCGGGCGGCAGCGACGAGACCGGCGCCGGTGCGACGGTGATCGTCACCGCGGGCGAGGCTGTCCCGACGTTGGCTCCGTCACCCAGGATCCGCGCTCGGAACACTGCCGTGCCCGAGTTCCCGAACCTCCACCCGAACTGGTAGGTCGAGTTGAACCTGACCGTCCGCACCTCGACGGTGTGCCAGTTGCCATCCTTGCCGAGCCGCTGGAGGTAAACTGGATCACCGGCCTTGTTCGGGGTGACCGTGCCGGTGATTGTCACCACCTGGCCGACGGCCGACATGGTCGCGCTCGGAGTGAACGTGATCAGATTACGCACGCCCTCGAACAGGCGGGCGCTGTGACGCATCGGCGGCAGCGTCGTCTGCACGACGTAGATTGTGTTGGTCGTCGGGCTGACCGAGAAGCTGTAGCTTCCATCGGCGCCCGTCGTGGTCGCGGCGTTGCACGTGAACGTCGGCTGCTGGGCGAGGCGGCTGCAGAGGTTCACGGCTGTGTCGGGCTCCGGGGTGGCCGAGCCCGGCTTGTCAAGCGTGCCGGAGATCGTCGCGGTCTGTCCGAAGCTGACGATCGGGGCCGACGTGCTGATCGTGAAGTCGGCGACCTGGGCCTGCTCGATCGTGACGGTTATCGGATCCGACTGACCGGTGTTGTTTCGAATGTCGCCCGGGAAGACCAGGCGAACCATCCGAAGCCCAGGAGTCCGCCAGCGCTGGGAGATCGAGTAGTTGGAGACCCCGTCGAGGCGGCCGACTTGCACGGTGTGCCACCGATCGCCCGATTCGTCCTGCGCTTGCAGGAGAACGCGCTGGAACGAGTGGTCGGGCGTGACGTGACCGGAGAACACGATGGGGTGATTTGTGTCCGTGTCCGTCACATTCGAAGTTGCGCTGACCAGCGCCGCAACTTGCTCGTGGACGGTGCGGCTGTGGGTGTGAGCAGGCCCTCTCACGAACCAGGAGCGCCGCGTGAGCACTACTCCCTCCGCCCGGGTGAACTCATAAAACCCGTGGGACTCGGTCTTGGTCGCTCCCACCAGCGTAAATCGCGATGAACCGGCGAGCCGGTGATAAAGGAGAATCGGTTGGCCGGCGACGTCGGTTCCCCTCAGTTGACCGTAGATCAACACTCCCTCGCCCGCGATGATCGGATTGGGCGTGGCGTTGATGGTGAGGCCATGGTTGTGCCGGGGCGCGGCAGCGGCGGTGGCCGGAACGGCGGCGACCACGAGTGCCACCAGCAGTGACGCGAGCACGGTGAAGCGCGGGCGCATTGAGGCCCTCCTTTCCCAGCGTGGTAGATGACACCTCCTGCGATACCCGGCCGGCAACGCGAAGGCTGCTTGCCCCGTCTGAACACACAGATTGCCGAGAAAGTTGCGGTGTGTGAGCGGCGCTCAACGGCGGCGCCGTGGTCGGCAATTACGTCCGCCCATCGCCGAGTGCGCAGAGGACGGCGTCGACCGCCTCGGCGCCGCACAACCCGGGTGTCGGCTCGACGCCGGGCGGGCGCGCCGAGCCGCCAGGCGGACCGCTGCGTCGACCTCGACAGCGACGGGCGCCGGCAATAGACTCAGGCGGCGGTGGATTCGTTTGCGCTCGTGCTGCTGGGCGGCCTGGTTGCCCTCGGACTGTGGATGTGGCTGCTGGCAAAGCACTACCCCGGTAGCGGTCTCGAGCAGGTGGGGCTGAAGTCCGCGCGAGAGATCATGGAGACACGCGAGGCGCTCGAGGCCGAGGACCTCGACCAGATGATCGCCGCCCACAACGCCCGCCGGCGCGCGAACGGCAAGCCCGAGGTCACGGCCGCGGAGTTCGAGCTGCGCGTCTTGCACGACATCCACGAGCAGCGCCGCGACCGCGAGCGCTACCTCGCCGATCGGGAGCTCGACGAGCTGCTCGAGGTGACCAACGCCCACCGGCGCAAGCGGGGCCTCCCCGAGCGAACCCGTGCGCAGGCGCGCGAGGAGTTCGGCGTCGGGCGCGAGCAATTCGGCGATACCGGCGGGAAGCCCACGCGGGAGAGCTGACCGGCGCTCGCGCCGGCGCGGGCTTTGGCGCGGTGCCTGATCATCGGGTGCGGGTGTCGCGGGCTGTTGCTCGCGCATGAGCTGGCATCGCGCGGCCACGCGGTTCGCGCAACGACCAGGGATACCGAGCGGGCGGCCCAGCTCGACCGCGCCGGCGTGGAGGGGGTCATCGCCGACCCCGACCGGATCGCGACGGTGATCCCGGCGCTCGAGCACGTCGGCGCCGCCTGCATCCTGCTGGGATCGGCGATCGGCGGTTCGGAGGCGCTCGCCGCCCTCCACGGCAGTCGCCTGGAGATGCTTCTGCTGCGGATGCTCGATACGACGGTTCGCGGTGTCGTCTACGAGGCGACCGGAACGGTCGATCCGGCGATCCTCGCTGCCGGCGGCGAGCGCGTGCGCAGCTTCTGCGAGCGGTCCCTGATCCCGTACGTGGTACTCGACCGCGATCGCGGCAGGTGGCCCGAGGACCCGGCCGATGCGGTCGATCGGGTGCTGTCGCGGCGCTGAACGGCTACCGGAACTCCGGCGCCTCCCATCCCGGCAGAATGTCCGGTAGCCCGTCGCTGACCTGATCGCTGAAGCGCGGCGGGCGCTTCTCGAGAAACGACGTGATCCCCTCGGCCGCGTCGGCCGACTGCCCGCGGGAGAACATCCCCCGGGAGTCGGCGCGGTGGGCGAGCATCGGGTGCTCGGCGCCGAGCATCGTCCACAGCATCCGCCTGGCCAGCGCGACCGACACCGGTGCCGTGTTGTCGGCGATCTCGCGCGCGAGCGAGCGGGCGGCGTCGAGCAGCTCTCCGGCCGGATGCAGGCTGCGCACGAGGCCGGCGTCGAGCGCCTCCTGCGCGGGGAACACGCGACCGGTCGCGACCCACTCCATCGCGCGGCTGATCCCCACCGCGCGCGGTAGGAACCAGCTCGAGCAGGCCTCGGGGACGATCCCCCGCCGCGTGAACACGAAGCCGATCCGCGCGTCCTGCGCGGCGAGGCGGATGTCCATGGGCAGCGTCATCGTCGCGCCGACGCCGACGGCCGGGCCGTTGATCGCGGCGATCACCGGCTTGGCGGACTCGAACACGCGCAGCGTGAACCGGCCTCCGCCGTCGCGCGGGATCGGGCCCTCGACCTCGCGCTCCCGGTAGTCGAACGTCCCGCCGCCGGCGCCCAGATCGGCGCCGGCACAGAAGCCCCGACCGGCTCCGGTGACAATCACGACGCGGACGTCGTCGTCGGCATCGGCGTCGTCGAACGCGGCGATCAGCTCCCGGTTCATCGTCGCGGTCCAGGCGTTGAGACGGTCGGGCCGGTTTAGGGTGATCGTGAGGACGCCCTCGGAGACGTCGCTCGTTATCTGCTCGAATTCCATCGGGCGCTCCTCTCGGTTCGTCGGTTGGCGGATCGTACGGTCGCGCCGTAAGACCGCGCAGCGGCGCGAGGACTACAGCTCGCGAGTCGAGCCGTGGCCGAGCAGCGGCCCGATCCGGTCGAACAGGTCGGCGAGGATCCGCGCGGTCGCTCCCCAGATCAGATGGTCTTCCACGAGGTAGGTGTCGGTTCGGATCGGCAGCCCGCGGCGGACCAGGCGTCGGCGTCCGTAGCCGGACCGCAGCGCGCTCAGCGACAGCTCGATCACCTCGGCGACCTCGCGCGCACTCGGCGTCCACTCGCGGCCCGGTTCAATCACTCCGACGAACGGATACACGGCGTAGCCGGTGGCGATCGTCGGCGTCGGCTGCAGCGCGCCGAGAACCTCGACGGCGTCGGAGGGGAGGCCGATCTCCTCCTGGGCTTCGCGCAGCGCGGTCGCCAACAGGTCGCGCTCGCCGTCGTCGTAGCGCCCACCGGGGAACGAGATCTCCCCGGGATGGCGGGGGAGGTCGTCGCCGCGCTTGGTGAATACCGCATGCAGCTCACCGCCGGACTCATACAGCGGGACCAGCACCGCCGCGTCCGTGCGTCCCCGCACGTCAATTTTCAGCGCGTCCTCGACCGACAGCAGCACGGGTCGCAGCTCGTCGCGGATGGAGCGTATGCGCGACGCGGCCGGGCTCAGGTCGCGGCGGGCTCGACCAGCTCGACGCGCTCGGTGAAGATGACCTCACCGTCGAGGGTGCGGTGCACGGGACATTTCGCGGCGATCACCCGCAGTCGCTCGACCTGATCCCCAGGGCAGTCAGTCGGGAGGCGCAGGACCGTCTTGAAGTTCGTCGGACAGCCGCGCTCGGCGGGAAGGTACTCGCACTGCACCTCGACGGTGCCAATGTCCCAGCCCTTGTGCCGGGCGTACATCTCGATCGTCACCGCGGTGCACGAGGCCAGGCTTGCGGCCAGCAGCTCCTGCGGGCTCGGACCGTCGTCGTCGCCACCGTGCTCGGGGGGCTCGTCGGCTACCAGCTGGTGCTGGCGGATGTCGATCCGATGTGTAAACGCTGTCCGTGCGCTGCGGTGAGCTGTGGCCTTCATGCTGTGTTCCTTCATTGTCGCGAGATCCTCCTTGAGCCATCGTAGCGCCGGGCATTTCGTTCACTGCACGAGTGCGTTGAAAACGAGCCCGGTCGGCACCTTTGGAAAGAAGAACGTGGATTTCGGGGGCATACTCTCGCCGGCCTCGGCGACTGCTTGGACATCCTGCACCGGGGTCGGCGCCATGAAGAACGCCGCATCGTACTCGGCCCCCTGGACCGCCTCCAGCGCCTGCTCGAAGTCGCGCGCATATCCGAGCCCGGCGAGGTGGTCGATGTCACCGTCGGTCATGCCCAGCGCGCCCTTGAGGACCAAGGCCTCGAGCACGGCGGTATCAAGTCGCCGGTAGGACTCGGCGTGGTCGCCGAGCGCGGCGTCGGCGATCGCGGGGTCCTTCAGCGTGAGCATGAACGGCTGGCGAAAGTGGCCGTCGATGTACCCGAGCCGGACCCGGTCGGCATGCTCGGGGACCAGTTCCGTGGTCCGCTGGAGCCGTTCGATCTCGAAGTCGCGGCGCAGAGCGTTCGCGAGCGCTTCCTGCTGGTCAGGTGTCAGCCCGCGCAGCAGCCGGTGCGTCGGGAACACCGTCAGCCCAGGGTCCTGGAGCGCGACGAGGCACATCAGCCCGTAGCGATGCGGTCCGTCGCCGCCAACCTCCTCGGCGTACACGCGCGCGGTCTCGTAGCGGTGGTGTCCGTCGGCGATCAGCAGCTCGGCGCCACCGACCGCCCGTTTCACGGCGCCGATCGCCTGCTCGTCTTCGACGCGCCACAGGCGGTTGACGGTGCCGTCGTCGTCGGTCGTCTGCGCCCAGGGAGGATCGGTCGCATGCGGCTCGAGCGCCCCCCAGGCGGCGCCGGCCGGGTCCGAGAACAGCGAGAAGATCGGCGACAGGTTGGCCTTGGTTGCGCGCGTCAGCCTCAGACGATCCTCCCGAGGTCCCGGGTGCGTGCGCTCGTGCGGGCGGATGCGCCCGGCGCCGTAATCCGCCACGCGCACGCGCGCGAGGAAGCCGTGGCGGTTGCGCCGGAGGCCGTCGGGCCCGGTATAGGCCTGGTCGAGCGCCCAGAACGCCGGCCGCTCGTCGGCGACGACCACGCCGTCCTCGCGCCAGGCGCGGAACAGGCGGCCCGCTTCCGCGTAGGGGTCCGGACCGACCGGCAGGTCGATGCGGACGACGTTGTAGGGCGACCTCGCCTCGAGCTCGACGCGCTGGGCGGCGTCGATCACGTCATAGGGCGGCGCGACCACGTCCTGCAGCCCGCCGGTCCTCTCGAGGTTGTAGTGCAGCGCCCGCAGCGGTTCGATCTCGGCCACTGGCGCCCGAGCCTACTTCACGGTTGCGGCCGGGCGCGATGTGGTGGTCGTGGTCGCTTCAGATCCGCCGCGCGGATGGCCTGATGCGCGTCGCCCGAGGTTCAAAAACCGGTCGATTTCCAGCAAAGTCCGTCCGCCGCTTATGGGAACATGTGTTCGAGACGTAC
Organism: uncultured Solirubrobacterales bacterium; assembly: GCA_963723675.1. Classification (GTDB taxonomy): domain Bacteria; phylum Actinomycetota; class Thermoleophilia; order Solirubrobacterales; family Solirubrobacteraceae; genus Palsa-465. Next base: position 710,073 of record CAVRRW010000012.1, read on the forward strand.
TGATGGCACATCCCGCGTACCTGAGACAACCAGCACGCGAGCTCCGAATCACCAAGCGGCTGTCGATCGACGAGCTGGCCGAGCGCCTCGCGCTCCCCAAGACGACGATCTACTACTGGTCAAGGACCTGCCGCTGGGGCGGGAGCGCAAGGCATCGCCCGGACAACGGAAGGGGAATCTCGCAATGCAGGCGAAGTACCGGCGGCTGCGCGACGAGGCGTACGCGCTCGGACGGGCGGAGTTCGGGGATCTCGCAGCGCGGCCGAGCTTCCGCGACTTCGTCGTGCTGTACATCGCGGAGGGATACAAGCGAACCGGAACGTTGTGTGGATAGCAAACTCGGATGAGCGGGTGGTGTCCATGGCCGCTCGCTGGCTTTCGCGGTTGTCGCTCAAGCCGCTCATCTACGCGCTTCAGTACCACGCCGACCAAGATCTGGACGAGTTGCGCCGCTTCTGGGGTCAAGCGCTCGAGATTGACGGCACGACGATCCGAATGCAGCGAAAGTCCAACAGTGGTCAGCTGAAGGGCCGGAGCTGGCGATCCCGGCACGGGGTCCTCAGCGTGGGCGTCAACGACACGTTGCTTCGCGCTCGTCTTCAGGCATGGATCGACGGCGTCCAGGAGGAGTGGGGGCTAAACTCAGCGCCGCGCGGGGCGTAGCGCAGCCTGGTAGCGCGCCTGCCCTGGGAGCAGGAGGTCCCCGGTTCAAATCCGGGCGCCCCGATTCGTACGGCGATTCTCGCCGCCACGAGCGACGACCCGCGTCGCTTCGGACGATGGCCGCTGCCGGTTGCGTCCGAGGCCGACGCCCCGCGGAGCGTTACCCGCGGGACCCCCGCCGACCTCACTACAGTCTGGCCGCGAGCCCCCGTAGCTCAGCTGGATAGAGCGACGGCCTTCTAAGCCGTGGGTCGCAGGTTCGAGTCCTGCCGGGGGCGCTAGTGGACGCGTCCGTAAGTTCTGATCGTTAGGCAGCGAGGGCGAGTTGGGGCTCGTGCTGGTCGATCCGGTCGATTAGGTTGTTGAGGTCGTGGCGGGTGAACGTCCATTCGAACGGGCGGGCGATTTGCCGGTAGTGCCCGCCGAAGCTGAGGAGCCGGTCGGCGAGGGCGTCGAGGGTGGCGAGGTCGTTCGGGGTCAGCGCTTTGCGTTGCACGATCGAGAAGTACAGCTCGATCTGGTTCAGCCATGAGGCGTGCACGGGTAGGTGGATCAACCGCGCGGTCGGCCACCGGTCCTGCATTCGTTTGATCGACGTCTTCCCGGCGTGCGAGGAGCCGTTATCGAGGATCCAGTAGACGGTCCGCGCCGACGCGTAAGGCTCGCTGGTCATGACCTGCTCGACGAGCCGACCGAACGGCTCGATCCCGGTCTTTTGCTCGACTCGGTCAAACAGGTTGGCGTGATGCACGTCCCACGCCGCCAGGTACGCGAGCGTCCCGCCGCGCTCATACTCGAACTCGTAACGGCTGCGGCGCCCCGGTCCGGGCGCGCTGGTCTGGTGGCATCGTCCGAGTGCTTGCAACTGGCTCTTCTCATCTGCCGAGATCACATACTCGTCGGGCCGCAAACGCTTGCCCTCGAACACGCGGGCGTAGAGATCCAGCGCTCGCCCGGCCCTTGACGGCGAACTCGGGGTCGCGCTGGTAGATCCAGCACTGCTGCTGCCACGGCTTGATCGCGTCCTCGTGCAACCACCGCCAGATCGTCGACGCCGACGCGTCGGTCACCGCCAACTCGATCACCAGCCGATACAGCTCAGTGCGTGAGAAGCGGCCCAGCGGCAGCCCGTACCGGGCCGGCAGCTCGCACGCGACAGCCTTGACCGCGGCGACCTGCTCCGGGGGGAAAACGGCGCGGGCGACCCGCGCGCGGCTTGTCCTTTAACCCCTCAAGACGATCAGCGAAGAACCGTTTTCGCCACTTCCCGACAATCCCCGCTGTCGTGTCCAACCGCGCGGCGATCTCGGTGTCATGCAAGCCCTCAGCGGCGTACAACACGATCCGGGCGCGCTGCACATCCTGAAACGGCAGCTTCTCCGCCCGAGCCCGACGCGTCAGCTCCCGCCGCTCGTCCTCAGAGAGCTCAATCCGATGCCGTGCCGGGCGTGCCATCGCGATACATAACTTCGTCACCGCCCGCCCGACTCCTTCAACCCAGTTCTACCCCGTACTTCCAGACGCGTCTACTAGCGGGACTTTCCGGGCCTGACGTGGCTGAGGGGTCGTATCGCCTTTGACGCCAGGGGTTTTGCCGCTCGAGCGGTGTATGACCTAAACGCGGCTGGGGGCGAGTGGTTGGAGCTGGAGCGCGTCGTAGAGCTGGCGTTGGGTGTCGTCGAGCTCGGCGAGGATGGTACGGAGGCGTGGACGGCCTCGGCGGCCGCCGGCGGGTGGGTAGACGAGGGTGACTTCGTCGATCTCGTTGAGCAGGCGCATCGCGAGTTTGGCGCCGAGCGGCGGTCCGTGGTGGTGGACGGCGGCGTGGCGGATGTGGCGCTCGATCAGCGAGACGAGCATCAGCGCCAGCGTGCAGTAGAAGCCGTGGGCATTGAGCTTCTGGTCGGTCCAGTGGAAGGTTGGTGAGTAGCTGACGAACTCGCGGTCTTTGTCCTGGCGGAACGCGTTCTCGCCCTTGGACTGGGCGCGGTAGGCGGCGACGATCTCTTCGTCTGACCATTCGTGCCGGCTGGTGAAGATGATCCGCTTTCCCCACTCGCGCTCGGCGATGTGTTCGATCTGGTCGGGGTCGGTGCGGTAGGTGAACTTGTTGGCTGAGAGGTCGTGCTCGACGGCGATCACGTCTTTGAGCCAGCGCTGCATGTGTCCGGTTCCCGTCGTCGTCGGATGGGCAGTCAGTTCCTACGGGATGGCTCCTTTGGTCGCCGAGCAGGAGCGCGGTTGACGACCCGCCGGACAGGAGCGATCAAAATCCCAGCTGAGGTCGGCTCCTCCTCCGCCCGCTCGAACCGGAAGCGGCGGGCGCATCCCGTGGCCGGTTCGTAGCTGTCCCTTGTCTCCGATCGGCAAGCTTGGAGGGGTCGTAATAGGCGCTCCTCGGCTACCGCGGTTGTGGCGATCCGGACATCCTCCAAGGTAGTGCTTGCGGCCTGAGGTGGACTTGGCAAGCACGAGCATTGGCTCGATAATCTCAACGGCTTGCGGACTGGGAGCGGCAACTTGCAGTGGCCCCGGCGCGGCGGGCTGAAGTGGCGCCCCGGACGGTGATGACGGTGGTGTAGAGACGGCGGGTGATGGCGGTCGCGGTTGCAACATGCGGGTCAGGAGTTGGGCTGCTCGGTCATATTGGCCGGGCACAGGTCTACGCAGATGGAGTCAGCTGATTGTGAGTGCGCCGCGCGCGGCGAGAAGGATCCCCAATCCCGACAGTCCGAGGACCGCGAGTTGGTGGCCGTAGCGCGCGAACCAGCCTTTGAGCGCCACGACGAAGTTTTGCGTTCGGTCGGCGGCGAACGTGTAGGCGAGCAGCGCTCCCGCGAGGAGGATCTGCTGCATTGCGCAGAAGTAGAGGACGAGCAGCAGGGTCGAGACCGTGGGCGGGTTGAGGTGCGCGATGTGGTCGAGCGCGTTGACGTAGCTGACGCCGGGGAAGCTCATCGCGGCGCCGACCGTGAACGCGACGAGCCAGGAGCCTTTCTCGAGCATGCGCGCCTGCCACGGCGATTTGGCCTGTTGGTCGGCCGGTCTGGCCGTCTTTCGGCGCTCGCGCCAGCTCCGGAGTCGAGTGTCCTGTCCGGTTGCCAGGATGAGCGCGACCGATAGGGCAACGGCACCGACGGCGATCTGACCGCCGGGGCTGAGCACGTGCCTTGAGGTTCTCGCCACGCCGGTTCCGCGCAGCGAGAAGACGATCGCCAGGCCGACGGCAATGCTGGATGTGTAGGCGCCGAGCAGGTATCCCAGCATGAGTCGCTTGGGGTGAGGGAGCAGCAGCATCACGGTCACCGCGGCGAGCAGCGACGGGTTGAGTGTTGCGATGACCGCGGAGATGAGCACGAGCCCGACGTCTCTGTTCATCTGGCAGCCTTTGTCGTGCTCGGCGTCAGGGCGGTATGCGCGTCGACCTGCTTGCCTGCCAGCAGGCGGATGACCGAAATCCCCGCCCAGCAGCGCAGGTGGCCGGTGGTGGAACGGGTCGCGGTCGCTCGCCAGCGAATCGCAACGAGGTCGTACTCGGCGATCTGGTCCTCGACCTTGATGTACAGGTCTGGGTAGGCGCGGCGGTGGCTTGACACGAACCGGCGGACTCCCTGCGTTCCAACTACTGGTTCTGGCAGGCACCACAGGTGTCCGAGGTGATCGGCGGCCACGAGTTCGTCGATCAGCTCAAGCTGCCCCTCGTTCCAGACTGCCTGGATAAATAGCTGGACCTTGTGCTTGTTCCGCTCGGTGACGCCGGTCATGGCAGGTAATGATCTGCGGCGTGGCGTCGCTTACAAGGGAGGATCCCCGAGGGTTTACCCGAGTGTTTTGTCGCCAGAGTGGGTGGACGGCGGTGTATCGTCGAGTCGTGTCGTCCACGATCTGGAAGGCTCTGCGTGAGCGCGATCTTGAGCTCTCAGCGCTTCGTGGGGGGCTAGATCGCGCCTGCGCGGGTGAAGGGTCGCTGATTTTGATCGAGGGGCCAGCCGGTGTTGGCAAGACTGAGCTTCAGCGCGAGACGCGCCTGGCGGCCGAGCGGGCGGGCGTCGCGGTGCTGGAGGCACGGGGTTCAGAGCTCGAGCAGCCGTTTGCGTTTGGCGTCGTGCGCCAGCTGCTCGAGCCGGTGATCAACGAATTACCCGCAGGCGCTGACGCGTTCGCCGGGGCCGCGAAGCCGGCGGCACGCCTGTTCAGGTCCGATCAGCAACTGTCGCCCGCGGGCGAACCTGGCTTTGAGGCGCTTCACTCCCTGTACTGGCTGGTGGTGAATCTCGCCGACCGTGGTCCGCTGCTGGTGGTGGTGGACGATTGCCAGTGGGCGGATCCGGATTCGCTGCGGTTTTTGAGCTACTTGGCCCAGCGCATTGAGGGACTGCCGATCACGGTCGTCCTTGCGGGACGTCCGCCGGATTCTTCGGGGTCAGAGGCCGCCGCCCTATGGGCGCAGGTCGCCTCGCGTCCTTCGGCGGTTGCTCTGTATCCGCGGCCGTTGAGCGAGTCCGCTTCGGTGGCCTTGGTGCGGGAGCGCATGGGCGCGAGCGCAGACGAGGACTTCTGTCGCGCCTGCCACACGGCGACCGGCGGCAACCCGCTGTTCCTGCGAGAGCTCCTGCGGGGTCTCGATGCTGCCGGGGTGCTGCCGTCGGCTGCCGCCGCGAGTGAAGTTCAGGCGGTCGGGCCGGCCGTCGTGAGCCGGTTCGTCCTGCATCGGCTTGCCGCTCTGGGACCGTCGGCCACCGAGCTCGCCCGGAGCGTGTCGGTGCTCGGAGACGACAGTGGGCCGCAGCTTGCGGCCCGTGTGTCGGGTTTGAGCGAACAAGTGGCCCAGGAGTCGGCAGACGATCTGGTCCGGGCCGACATCTTCGCCGATGGCGAGCGGCTGGGATTCGTGCATCCGATCGTGCGTGCAGCGTTGTATGAGGACCTTGTGCCGGGCGAGCGCCACGCGCGGCACGCCGGCGTCGCTCAAGCGTTGGCCGAGCTGGGCGCTGCGCCTGAGAGGATCACCGCACATCTGCTGCTGACGACGCCGACTGGCGATCAACGTCGTGTTCAGACGTTGCGGTCGGCTGCGGTGAGTGCCGCTGACCGCGGTGCACCCCGGGCCGCTGCCGCGCGGATGCGGCGCGCGCTTGAGGAATCTCCTTCCGAGCAAGAGCGGGCAGAGATCTTGGCCGAGCTCGGCCGCTACGAGGTCGCCGGGACGGATTTTCAGGCGGCCGAAGAGCACCTACAGGCATGTTTGGCCTCGGATGCGAAGCTGACGACTCGAGCCGACGCAGCGGCCACGCTCGCGCGATGCGCAATCGTGTCGGACGGCCGCTCGGCGCACGCCGCCGTCGACGCCTTGGCGTCGCTTGCGCGACAACTGGAGCCGCTGGACCGGGAGCGCTCACTGGAGCTGGGCTCTGCATTGTTGATGGTCGCGACATGCGTCCCGCAGTTGCGTCCGGCACTCGCCGGGCACCTGCAGCGGTTTCTCGCCCAGGCGCGCGGTGACCCCGGGTATGAGGCCGTGGCGAGAATCCATGCCGCCGCGGAGCGGCTGTTTCGAGGAGGGTCGGCCGAGGCGGCCGCCGAGGAAGTTCAGGCGGCGCTCGTGGCCGGCCTGCCGCCAGCCGCGGCGACGCAAGCGGGGCTTCTGGCTGTGACTACGCTGCGGCTCGCGGAGCGCTATGACGGCGCCGCTCGGCTGCTTGATCTCGCATACGAGGGCGCCCGCCGTGAGGGTCATGCGGCGAGACAGGGTCTAATCCACGGGCAGCGGGCGGCGATCGCGCTCGCCCAGGGAGCGCTTCCCGATGCACAGGTCGAGGCCGAGACCGGGCTGCTGCTGGTCCAACCGCCGCACTTCGTGGTGCCGCAGCTGGTCGCGGTGGCGATCGTGGTGCATGTCGAGCGCGGAGCCCTGGCCGTGGCCGACGAGCTGGCGCGGATGGGCGACGCACTCGGGCTCCTCGAGGATCGCACCTACGGTGTGGAGTTCCTGATCGCCCGCGCACGCCTGCGGTTCGCCCAGGGTCAGGTGCACGAGGGCGTCGCGGGCCTGCGCTGGTGCGGTGAGCGACTGCAGGCGCTGGGCCTGGTGTGGCCAAGCGACTGGAGAGCGGTTCTAGCGCCGGCCCTCGCCGCGCTCGGTGAACGGCAGACGGCCTCAAGGCTTGCCCAGGAGCAGCTGGCCGTGGCTCGGCAAGTCGGTGCGCCGGGGGCGCTCGGAACATCGCTGCGGGCCCTTGCGCTGACGATTGAAGGGAACGAGCGGCTGGCGCTGCTCCAGGAAGCGGTCTCGATCCTCGAGCACAGTAGGGCGCGGCTGGAGCTGTCGCAGACGCTCGCGGAGCTGGGTCGCGAGCTAACTCGCGTGGGACGGCGAGGTGAGGGCCGTGATGCCCAGCGCCGCGGGATTGAGCTTGCCGACGACTGTGGCGCGATCGTGCTGGCGCAACGCACGCGAGCGGAGCTGCACGCGGGACCGGGGCGTCGCCCGCGGATCGAGCTGACCGGGCGCGGTGCGCTGACGCCGGCCGAGTGGCGGGTTTGCAGGCGGGCCGCGGAAGATGCCAGCAACCGGGAGATCGCGCAGGCACTGTTCGTGACCGAGAAGACCGTCGAGCGCCACTTGAGCAGCGCTTATCAGAAGCTGGGGATCCGCTCTCGCTTTCAGCTGGCGGCGGCGATCGGCGACTAGCTGCACCGCCGTCCGCTCGGCCGGACACCTCCCCCAAAAAGGGTAGGGAAAACACGGGGGGTTCCCCTCTTGTGAGCGGCCGGGGCGTCGCACAGGATGTGCGCCAGCCAACGCAAACGGCGGCCACGCCGCTGACGGACAGGAAGGGGCAGGTCATGACAGGTGTGCTCTACGCCATCGCGCGCTTCTGCACGCGCCAGCGGTTTTTGGTGCTCGCGGTGTGGCTGGTGGCCACCGTTGGGCTGGTGGCCGTGTCGCATCGTCTTGGTGATAACACCAATGACAACCTCAGCCTTCCAGGGACCAACAGCCAGCATGCCACCGATACGCTGAGTAGGTCGTTTCCAGACCAGGCGAACGGGTCCAGCCCGATCGTGCTGCATGTCAAGAGCGGCAAGCTGACTGACTCTGAGTACTCGAGCGCGGTCAACCAGGCCGCCGGCGATGTGGCCAAGGCACCGTACGTAGCCTCGGTTGTCAACCCGTTGACCGCACAGGGCTCCTCGGCCCTCAGCAAGAACCAGGCGACCGGGTATCTGTCTGTGACCTTATCGGTCAGCCCTGGGGCGCTCTCGGTCTCTGATGCGCAGAACATCATCGACGCCGCACAGAAGCCCGCGCAGTCGGCTGGGATCCAGGTGGAGACGGGCGGCCAGCTGGGGCAGAAAGTATCCAAGCCATCCACCGAGTCCAGCGAGCTGATCGGAATCATCGCGGCGATGGTGATCCTCACCCTCACCTTTGGGACGGTCGTCTCGATGCTGCTGCCGATCTTCACCGCGATCCTAGGACTGGCCTCGACGCTGTCGATAGTGGAGATCCTCAGCCACGCTATGACCGTCTCCACCGTCGCGCCGACGCTGGCTACAATGATCGGCCTGGGCGTGGGGATCGACTACGCGCTGTTTATCGTCACCCGGCACTTCCGCGGGCTGCACGACGGCCTTGAGATGCGCGAGTCGATCGCCCGAGCTGCAGCCACCTCAGGTGGGGCGGTGGTGTTTGCAGGCAGCACGGTGACCATCGCCCTGGTGTCACTGGCGGTCGCGAACATTCCGCTGGTGACCACGATGGGGCTGATGGCGGCGGTCGCAGTCGTGGTAGCGGTGCTCGCTGCGATTACCCTGTTGCCGGCGCTGCTGGCGATCGTAGGTCCACACATCAACTCGCTGCGCGTGCACAAGAACCATCCCGGGGCAAAACCCAAGCCGGGACTATGGGCCAGCTGGGCGCACCGGATCGCCACCGCACCGGTGATCGCCGGCATGGTTGCGCTGGTGATCCTGCTCCCGCTGGCGATCCCGCTTTTGTCGCTGAACCTGGGCCAGAAGGACGTCGCCGCGCTGTCGACCTCGACCACCGCCCGCCGGGCGTACGACCTCATCTCAAACAACTTCGGGCCGGGCGTCAACGGCCCGCTGATCATCGCCGTGTCACTGGGTTCGCCGGCGAAGGGGACCAGCGACTCGCGCCTGACCACACTCGAGCAGGACGTCTCGCGCACCTCGGGAGTTGCGGCTGTCACGCCAATCCAGCTCGACAAAGCCGGGACCACGGCCTACTTCAACGCTGTCGCCACCACCGCGCCGGCCGATCAGGCCACTGCGGATCTGGTGGGCAAGCTGCGCGCAAGCGTGATCCCGGGGGCCGAGAAGGGAACCAACCTGAAGGCCTATGTGGGGGGCACCACCGCCGGTAACGTCGATCTCGCCTCCAACATCTCCAGCAAGCTGCCGCTGCAGATCCTGGTGGTGATCGCGCTCAGCTTCCTGCTACTGGTGCTGGCCTTCCGCACCGTCGTGGTCCCCATCCAAGCGGCGATCATGAACATCCTCTCGATCGGCGCCGCCTACGGCGTGCTGACCGCAATCTTCCAGTACGGATGGCTGCACAGCCTGATCGGCCTGGACGGCTCAGTGCCGATCGTCTCCTACGTCCCGCTTTTCATGTTCGCGATCCTGTTCGGACTCTCGATGGACTACGAGGTGTTCCTAGTCAGCCAGATCGAAGAGCACGTGCACGCGGGTCAAGACAACAAGAGCTCGGTCGTCTCCGGGCTGGTCACCAGCGCCCGAGTGATCACCGCCGCCGCGATGATCATGGTGTTCGTGTTCGGCGGCTTCGTGCTCAACGGCGACCCAACCGTCAAACAATTCGGCGTCGGTCTTGCGGTGGCCGTGATCCTGGACGCCACCATCGTGCGGTGCCTGCTTGTGCCGGCGCTGATGATCATGATGGGCAAGGTCAACTGGTACATGCCCAGCTGGCTCGACCGGCTTCTACCCCACATCAGCATCGAGGGAGCGGAGTTCTTCAAGCAGCGCGAGCGTCGCGCCCAGGGCGACCTCGAGCCAGAGCTGCAGCCAGCCCTCCACACGTAGCCAAGCCGCCGCGTGGGCACCGATGCCGCCCTGGCGGTGTCGTGCGCAGCAACGCGCAGGCCTGCGGATTCTCAGACTCCGGCCGCGCAACTACGTCTTAGGGCGCTTTACTAGTGAAGTTCACGGCTCCCGCGACCCGATCGCTGTGCTCGCGCGTCGCATCACGCCGGGGCGCTCTTTCTAGCACATGTGCATTGGTAGTCCACCCGCCCGAACCAGGTACTGGTCGGCCGTCAGCTATCGACGTTCGTCGTTATACGCGCGCAGCTTCGCGCCGACATCTGGCTCGAGCTTCAGCGGCAATCACCTGGTGATCCTCGCGCTGCTGCTCCAGCCACGGGCCATCGCACCACCATCGCGTCGCTGATGCCGGTTGGACTGGCCGACGCCCATGGAGCTTGGGATCGATGTCTTACCCGCGCCATGGGGGCGTTCCCTCTTGTGCGGACGCGCAGAGGCACCGACTATCTCCGGTGACCGCAACCGTCGGGGGACAGCTTGACCGACGACACGCCGGTCCGATTATCGAGCCGTGGCCCGGCCTGCGCCGCGTCAAACGAAGGAGAACTACGTGAGATCCTCAGATGCACGGCACAGCCTCAGGTACGATGCTCGCGTTAGCGGTGGTGGTCGGTGTTATCTCCACGGGTGTACTGGCTGCCTCATCAGCCGTCGGCTCGGTTTCACGGCTCACGGATCCGCAGAAGATCGAGACGCTGGCCGCGCACGCGTACGTCTGGGGCGTTCCGGCCGAGTTCGTATACCGGTTCGAGAACTACAGCGTTTTGGTGACGGCACCCCGCAACACGCTCGGTGGTGGAAAGACAGCGGCGGCCTGGAACAACAACGGGACCAACGCCGGCGACGCGTCGGTCCTTTACCTCAACGCGATGATCGATCTCAGCGGGCAGAAGGGCCGCGGCGGACCAAGGAGCTCGTGCTCACCGTGCCGCCATCGAACCGCAACTACTACGTGGCCAACCTGCTCGATGTTTTCGTCAACACGTTGGGAAGTATCGGCACGCGGACAACGTCCTCGACGCGCGCAGACCTACCTGCTAGCAGGCCCGACCTCGTGGTACGTCCATAAGCGCGTCGTACGGATCCATTGGTTCACCTACCCGGTAGTGCCCTATGACACCACTCTTGGCCGGATCCTTATTCGGATCCGGGCCGACGCTCTCGTGCCGGGAGTGACCCTGCGTCCGCCGCCTCAATCCAGAAGAACGTTGTCGAGCGCTTCGCTCTGAGCACACTCGCCCAATTCGAGGCTCGGGGACATCGGCCCAATTACTTCAAGCCTGGCCAGTACATACCAACGCAGTCGCAGATAGACCGTGCGGCGAAGTGGCAGAACGCCCCGACACACGCATTCGCCTTCTGTAAGCAGATGGGCACGTCACTTAGGCTCAACCCGCTCCCCGACGCGACGACCGGACTCAACGGCATCCCACTGCGGTCGCTGCCGAACTGGATCGCCCCCATACCATGCTACCCGACGCTACCGCAACCCATCCTACCCGCAACAGCACACGCTGGCACAGTTCAAGCCCCTGGGCCTCACCGCGAGCGGCTTTAGGATACCGAGCAACTGGGGGCCCCTTCAGAAACGGGCCCTCCAGAGGCGCTACGAGGACGGGCAGGCCAGGGTCAACCGCGTCCTGTCGTCGGTGGGGGCGAGCGCGGCGACGAATTTCTGGAGCTATCTGAACACGATCATCGGGACGTATCCGAACACGCCCTTGGGGTACCTGTACCGAGCGGCGATCGTGCTCGAAGGAGGCTCGGCCAACCTGCCGCCGACAGTAAACGATTGCCAGGGCAATCCACGGGGATTCTGGTCAATCCACGCCTACCAGACTGATGCCACACAGTCCGCCGCTCCGTTCATCACCCAGGCGAGCGTTCTGAACACCGCCTACTCGACCGCCAACATTCCCGTGACCGTTGTTGACCCGTCGACCGACACGATGACCGTTCAGGGCTCCGACTGGGGGGCGCTGATCGCGAGCAGTCCGATCCTGTTCGGTTCGACCGCGGCACAGTACGGCCTCACGCCCGGCATTCCGTACTACGTCGCGACCACACCGACACAGCAGACCGACCCAACGACTAATACCCCGACATACTCGTTCAAGGTCTCGACCATCTGGAAGCAGCAACTGTCCGCGGCCAACGTCCCGATCCAAGGCGCCACGGGCACCCCCGGCCCGATCGTCCAGCTGACAAACCCGGGTGGACCGGTCAGCCTGCAGTGGGCCCGATCCAGCCGGTCTCACAGCTGGGATCGCAGCAGCTGACTTCAGGCAAGCTGGTAAAGAACGCCGACGGGTCGGTGACGATCTGGATCGCGCCGACACTCCCGCCAGGGGCACCGGCGACCAACTGGCTCCCGACACCATCGAGCCATTATTACGCGAGCATCTATCCGGGGGTCTCCGTACCGACGCAGATCCGGCCACTGATCCGCATCTACTACCCAACACCCGGAAGCAACACGCAGCCGTCGATCCTGCCTCCGCCGAATCAACCGAGCGGAGCCACCTACGTATTCCCAGCCCTCGAAAAGGTGAATTGACCGAGCAGACCGCAGGGTCGTCAACCGGACCCGTGCCGACGGCCGAGCCCTAGGTCCAGACCTGGCCGATATGGCGAACCGCAGACAAAGTGGCACGAGGTGGCGGTCCTCGCGTGCGCGGTAGCGCTCACGTCCCCGGGATGATTGCCCGAAACGGCGTAATTGATCTTTGTCGCGCCGGAATGGTTAGGTGGCTGAGCGGGTGGCGTCGGGCAGGTATGCTGACCGCCGGGTCCTCCTGCGCCCACACTTGCAGCGACACCGGATCGATGACCGCTTCGACCGGCAGGCAACGTGGTTGCGCTCGGTTAACGCCGAGAGTCCCGCCCGCCCCCCAAGGACGGATTGCTTCCGTCGAAGACCAGAGCAGCACACCGCTTGGGTGTACTAGGGCGACCCCCATGTTGTCCTTCCCGTGACGCGGATTAGGTCGGGATTTTGTTGGGGATCCCCCTCTTGGCAGCATGCCGGTGGAGTGAGATGGTTGGTCGCGTCACTGTTATGCCGTCCCAATCGCCGGTTGAGGTGACGCAGGCCCCAACATGAGATTGAGATGGAGATGGCATGAACCTTCAGACGTCTTGCATATGCGTCAGGCGAAGGACAGTCGATCCTTCATCCCCGCCGCGCGGAAGCAGAGGACGGGCGAGCGCGCCGGTTTCGCTGTGCGCGCGGTAGCAGCGCCGTGCCGGCATCGCGCGCTGGCCACGTCTGGGCACAGGGCCGAAACCGATTAGCTACACGAAGAGGAGGGTCAGATGGATCGACGGAAATTCCTAAGGCGAGGCGGCTCGATAATGAACACTTCCAAGCGGAGATTGTCGGCTTTGGTGCTTGCCGCGGGGCTGATGGTGATGCCCCTAGCCCTCAACGCTCGCGCTCAGACCACCGCCCATTCGACAGATGCCTCGACGCCCGCTCAGCCTCGCGATACCAACCCGCCGTGGTACCCGTCGCTCGAGGCGTTCGAGCACTACAACTCCGCCCGGTCGCACGTCTTTTCCATGGCGAGGTTCGATGGCTCGTTCCGCGGACGGAACGGCGTGGACCTTGTCCGGTCCCGCAACGGCGCCTACCCGTCCGGCTACAACATGTCCTACCTCAACGCCAAGGACGCCTTCATCCAGGGCGGCAGCTACGGCGACGTCAAGGGCTCGATTGGCCCGTTCGTTGCGAAGGTCGACCCGAAGACCCTGAAGCCGGTCTGGTACACGCAACTGGTGAACACGGTGCAGACCGGCGAATGGGACTACCCCGGAGCGATGGCGATCGAGAACAACGGCTTCATCTACGTGGTGTCCGGCTACCGGATCTTCAAGGTCAATCCGGCGAACGGGAAAGTCGTGAACACCCTCGAGCTGCCGACGCAGGTCTATATGCGCAACAACTATCCCACCACGCCGCCTCGATATGACAAGACCTTGACCGAGGACGCCGTCAACACTTCCTATAACGGCATCAACGCGCTCTCGGACGGGACGATCGTGGTCAAGTCGCTGTATCGGCAGGCTGGATGCCCGCTGAACGGACCGTCGGCGCTCCTCGAGTGCCCGGAGTCCAAGAACGTTCCGAGATCCGTCCTGATCTCGGTCAACCCGAACACCATGCGGATCATCGACAACATCCCTCTGCCCGCGCCCGCCGGCGCCCGGCCCACCATCACTCGCTACCGCGGCGTTGACTACGTGTATCTGCTGGAGAACACGTCCAACGCGGTGCGCTACTCGGTGCACCACGGGATCTTCACCCTCGACAACAGCTGGACCCCCGCCGCCGTTCCCTATTCAGGCCAGACGACCGGCGGCTCGCTGATGATCATGAACAACTGGATCGTCGGCGCCACGAACGCCCCTCCCGCTGCCGGGGCCCTAGCCGTGTTCGCCATCAACCAGAGTGACGCCAGCAAGGTTTTCTACCGGCAGCCCTATCTCCACGACCCGATCCCGCCGCTGCTAGCCCGCGCATTCAAGACCGCCGCCGGAGGCGCGCCGGCGATCAGCTGGGCCGACATGTCACTGGAGGCCGACCCCCAAAACGGCCTCTTCTACGGGGTAGAGACGCTGGCACGCAAAGTCGCAGCATTCAAACTCACTACCTCAGGCATCCAGACTGTCTGGAAGAAGACCGAGACCACCACCGAGTGGGCCACGCTGATCGGCCCAAAGGGCCACCGCGTCTGGGTCGGCACCGACATCCCCAGAGCCGAGATCCCTGGCCGGAACAAGACTGACAGAGTAGTGTTTCGCGACGCGGCGACTGGTCGAGAACTCGCCCGGTCCGCGAGGGTCCCGTACATGACTCAGGGAAGCGCGGTTCAGCCGGGTTACGGCGGAAGCGTGTTCTTCCCCGGCGCGGAGGGCACCTTGGTCAAGGTGACGCCGCATCCGGTGTGGTGATTGCCATGCCGGTCGCTGCGGTGGTAGTTCCGCGTCTAGTCGGCGAGCAAGGACGGCGGCATCGGGTTGCTCCCTTCCGGGTGTCAACACCGATCGAATGCTAGGCTAGCCACACCGGTCGAAAACCTAGCCCACTTGAGGGTTGAGGTTGAGCTGGTCCAGGGGGTTGAAGGCAAAGCGACTGTCGGCGCGGAGGCCGAGCCCGCAGGGCGACGCCTGAAGTGCCGATGGTCGCTTAACCGCTTCTCACCGGGGTCTTGACCGGCGCGTTGTGCGACGTTCTGTGGTCTCCGGTGAGGGCGGTGAGGTGTTGGTCAGGCGATTCGGCGGGTTTGGCGCCGATCCGGAGCGCCAACGCCGGGCGGCGCCGTCGAGCTCTCGGTGTGTCGGGCGGGAGATCTTGCGAAAAGTGGCCCTGGCCGCACGGGGCGCGGCCGCCTTTGCGGCGTGAGAATCCCGGCGTTGGTCGTTGCCCCGACTGACGCCGGCGCTGCTTGGTGCGACCGAGCCCTGAATCCTCGCGCTCCGCTGTATTACGGCTGCCGGCGAACCTCCGGATCGGACGGCAAGCTCGGATCTGGCCGTCGGTGGCCGGCGCCGGCGGACCCTGGCATGCACTTAACGGACTGATCCCCGGGTGGGCCCGGCGTAGGCAGCGGCAGTTTTGGGGCGTCGGTCACGTCGCCATGGGAACCGGCTGCCCTCGAGGGCGTGCGCCCCGCCTGGTTCGCCTGCATGGGAGCTCGCCGCTCCGGCTTGGTCACCGATGCGAGCAACCCCGGAGCGTCCGGCAGTGTCTGGGAGTCGGATTGCGGACGAGGCCGACTGACCACGATCTGGATCGTGGCGATGATCAGGACGAACACGGTCAGGATGTGCTCGCTAGTCGCGACCTCGTGGAAGATGGCGTAGATCTGGATCGACACGGCTAGGGCTTGGGCCGCGAGGGCCAGGGCGATCGCGCGCCACCCCGTGACGTCTCGCGGCTCGAGTCGCCCCGGATGCGGTTGCCAGGCCGCATAGGCGACGAGCATGGCGGCGCCCGCCCACGCGGCGTCGTAGACGCTTCGCTCATGAGAGTGTCCCAGCGCCTGCACCGAGTAGATTGCATCGGCGATCCCCATCGCCATCAGCCCGACGCCGAGCGTCAGCCACATCCGGCCCGGGCGCCAGTCCATTAGAACAAACACCCCGAGAACCGCCCCGACCAGGATCGCGTCGGCCAGCGGATAGGCAAAGTCGAGCACCACGGCAAGGCCCGATGCATTTGTGTGCTCCGCAACCGGTTGCAGGAACAGGGCCACCCAGGGGGTCGCAACGAGGAGCATTACCGCGAGGCCGTCGATCCAGCTGGGTAGCTCGAAGCGGGGAACCCGGTCTCGGACCAGCAGGACCAGCGCCGCAACGACCAGCGGATACCAGGCCAGCCAGAAGACGTCGGAGATGCTCGTCGGCGGTGGCGCGGCGCCGGCGCCGACGCGAACGCTGAAGATCGTGTCGCCGGTAGCCCAGCTTAGGAGCCCGAGGCCGACCAGTATCCAGGCCGCGCGGCTTCGGGTGGTGCGCAGCGCTGCCACGACGCACGCGACCGCGGCGCACCACAGTAGGCCGTCGTTGATCCAGTCGTCAAAGAGGCCGTTGAGACCCGGGCCGCCCAGACCAAAGACTTGGTGGACAGCGTAACCTGCCACCAGCACGGCGGTGATCAGCCAGAGGACCCCGATAGGCGGAAGACGTGAAAGCGCGCCCCACCGCCGGGCCACTTGAATCTCCACGGATAGAGACTAGCTGGAGCATTCGGGTCGGCGCGGTAAACCTGCGCGGTGCGATTTGCGCACCCCGGACGCTGCTGCGCCAGGCGGGGCGCCACTGAACCGGCCATTCTGGACCCCCGCGCTTGGCGGTGGCGGCGCGCGACCTGTCTGAGGCCGGACCACCGTTCAGATAAGCAGGTGATTGTATTGGCGCCACCGCACTTCGACACGCCCCCGACCGATAGCGTGCCCTCCAGGTTGCCGGCGGTGATGTCGGCGTCGCGCAGTCGGGAGCCCAGCGGCGCAAGCGCCCCCGCAACTCCGCCGGGCGGCAGCCCAAGCCCGCTGCTGAGCGCCATATCGCCGACCCACTCGACCGTGATCGCGCGCGCCACGCGCGCCGGCGCGGCAGGCGGGCCGGCTTGCGCGACCTGAGCAGAGCCGCCGCCCCCCTGGCTCGCCAAGCCGGCGACGACGCAGAGCACGAGCGAGCCGAACGCGATCACGAACAGACCTAGCACCGTGGTTCGGGCCTTACGAGCCTGCATCGCGCACAATAGGAAGCGGAGCGAAGCCGATGCCCCTGCTTCGGTTCCCCTAGCTTCGTTAGCGCCCGATGATTTCCTTCACGACGACGCTTCAGCCGCGGGCCCGCGACGGCAATCGTGCTCGACGACGACCAGGTCGCCACGGTCGGCCGGGGCGCCAAACACTTGCCGGTCCGCGTGACCGTCAACGGCTACACGTGGCGGGGCAGCGTCGCGCGGATCGGCGGCGAGTTCCTGGTCGGGCTCAATAAGGCGGTGCGGAGCGCCGCGGGCGTCGAGGCCGGCGACGAGGTGAAGGTCGAGCTGGGGCCAGACACCGAGGAGCGCACCGTCGAGGCCGGAGGCCAGCTGAGCGGCCCCAAGCGCCAGCACGGCAGCACCGAACGCCGCCGTGAGCGGCCCGACAATCAGTGGCCAGTGCGCGAACAGCCAGCCTCCCACCGTCTCTCACTGTATGGGTGCTGCGCTGCGGCAGGTCCGCTTTCGGAGCGGGGTCGAGAATCCAACCCTCGCTTATCGGCTCCGCCGTGAGTGCGGAACGGTGACCGCCGCCGGGACCGCGCAGCGTCAGGCAGAGTTGTACAGCTCCCGCACGATGCGGTACACCTCGGCCGCGGTCTCGAGCTGCCCAGGGCAGCACGGCGGACCGCCCGGCGCGCTGATGCCGACCTCGAGATGGGGCGAGTTGGAGATCCCGACGATTCCGCAGCCGACTTCGGCGATGTCCTGTCCCGCGGACACGCGCGCGCCGACCGGCACGAGCGCGGGGCCTGCGTGTCCGTAGTACACGTAGCGCCCGCGGAGCGGACCACTGTCGACCTTCAGGATCGGCGCGTCGGGGCCAAAGCCGCTGATGCCCTCGGCGACGATCGTCCCGGGGGCGATCGCGACCTCGATCACGCGCGGGCCGCACGCGTCTCCGACGGTGCCGATGTCGACCCCTTGATCGAGCGTCCAGTGGCTCGGCGAGAGCACCCGCCCGATCGGCCGCAGCGGGAACACGAGCCCCGCGGCGGCGACCCTGCGGCGGCCCTCGACCCACGCTTGCAGCGCCCGGGCCGTTCGCACGCCGACCGTCCCGCTGGCCGGGTGCAGGTGCACGGCAACCTGGAATCGCATCGCGCTCCGAAGCGTCAGCGGCCCGAAGATCCCATCGGTGCCGGTCGGGATGCCGACGGCGCCCAGCCACTGCTGGAGCGTGCGCACGTCGCCGCCGCGGTCGCCTGCGCGCAGCACGCGCCCGAACGGCGAGGCGACCCCCGCGCCGACGCGTGCGACCCTCCGGCCACGCGCGACCCATGACCTCAATGTCGTCGCGGTCCGGATCCCGACGGTCCCGCTCGCCGGGCCCAGGCGTGCCGCGAGCTGAAACCGCAGAGCGCTCCGGCGCGTCAGAAAGCCGAAGATCCCGTCCGCGCCCGTCGGGATCCCCACATCGCCCAGCCACCGCTGCAGCGTCCGCACATCGCTGCCCCGATCCCCGACTCGAAGCACTCTTCGAAACGGCGGGCGTCGGACCGTGCGGCTGCCGCGTCCGATGCTCCTCCCGCGAGCGACCCACGCTTGCAGCGCCCGGGCCGTTCGCCCCCCGACCGTCCCGCTCGCCGGGTAAAGGCGCGCCGCGAGCTGAAAGCGCTGGACGCTCCGTTGTGTCAGCACGCCGAAGATCCCGTCGGCGCTCGTCCGTATTCCAACAGCGGTCAGCCACCGCTGCAACCTCCGCACATCGCCACCCTCCTCGCCCACCCGCAGCACGCGCGCAAACGGCGACGCACTCACGGGCGTCGCGGCCGATGCGATGCCGGCAGCCAGCCCAACCGCGAGACAGATCAGCAGCGACGCGACGCATCTGCGTCCAGGTGAAACGAGGTGAGCGGATGGCGAACACACATTGCGCATCCGGCGACAGGCACGATCGAACACGGCTCGGTCTATCCGAACCGCCTCCGCGCCCACTTGAAGTCGCGGACTCAGCGCACTTCGATCTCATCGGTTGTATCCCTGCCGGTAATGGTCAGAGGAACTAGACATGTCGGTCAGCGGACAGTCGGCCCGCCCGGCATATCGCCCAAGGCATGGGCGCGGCGCCCGTTTCGCCTGGGTGAGGGGTAGCGGGCCCAGTCCATGACCTGCTCCCGGATCGGACGACAACCGGCCGTCTGGCACGTCAGACTGCTGCTCGCGCCCGAGGATGGAGGGGTCCCGGGCGGCAACTATCGAGGCTCCTCCAGTCGGAACATCTGGACACTCGCATCGCCCGCCGTGGCACTTCTGCATCGTCGCCTGAGCAGCCACAGGCTCGAGACTGCTGCTTCAGGCGTTGATGGGTAGCGCGCATTGGCAAGCGCGGTGCTCGCGGCGTTCGCGTGGTCCGCGTGCGACACGGCGCGACTGTCTGTGTCCGAAAGCGGCAGTGCCGCGACTCGCGAAAGCCAAGCGTATGGGTGCTGCTGATCCGTGATGGGGAAGTCTCGCCTGGCAAGGTTTCAGGTGCATGAGCGATCGCTCCGTGGGTGATTCCGAGAGCCGCTTCGCCGACATCGTTTGCGCATGGTCGGGCGTGCGCGGCGGCTGCTATCGGCCGTGCTGGCCGCCTCGGGCGACCAGCCGGCGTGGGACGCATACCTGACCCGCAGGGTGATCAAGGCGCTGCGCGATGGCGTCACCGTCGCGGCACATCTTCGCGTGGGCGCTGATGGCCGAACTCCTGGCGCTCGACCTCGAGCCGCTCGCGGCTGCGCGCTGCACGCGCCGCGGGTCGGCGGTTATCAGAACCACACTCCGGTGCTCTTCGTCGGCCGCAACGTCGCCGGTGACGAGTTCGCTGGGCGGTTGTGGTGGGTGAACCAGGGCTCGACGTTCCCTGACGAGCGGTCTGCCGGATACGTGTTCGCGCCGCAGTATGCGACGAACGGACGGACGGTCCCCCACTGGGAAACCCTTCTGCGGCTCCAGCGGGGAGACAACATCGTTCACTACGTAAGTGGGTTTGTGCGCTCGCTTAGTCAGTATGGATGCCGAGTTGGGGCTGGCCCTCGGCGTTCGCAGGGTCACGGGTTAGCCTCGGCGGTTGTAACCGACCGCTGCGGCCAGTGCCGCATGCGAAGGAGGACCAGCCATGCCGGACGTTAGCTCGACTGCGCCTTAGGCTGGGCTATTGAGCCGCGAAATCAAGGTGGTCGGGGTGCTGACGCCGTTGCACGAGGCGGAAGGCAACATCGCCGAGGGCGTCATCGCGAGCCCTCGGTGGACCCTGCGCGGTCGAGGAACCTGTGCATGCGCGGAGTCTCCATGCGCGAGAACCGGGAGGTCCAGCAATCGCCCGTCTCTGTGATCGCGGGGCGGGACGCTCAGGGAAGGCCAAGGCCGCAAGCCTGAGATGCACGATCGCTGGAAGTCAGACAGGTCCGTACTACCGGCGAAGCCGCCGAACAACACCGCGGATGCGGTCGCGGAGGTGGTGGAGGGAAGGGACCTGGCTGAGGGGAACATGACCAGCAAAACGCGCCCCGGACACAGAGCCGGACTGAGCGCGCCAAGTGCGCTGGATCGTGTGCGCCGAATCGCAGCAGGGGATAAGGACGCGCGGTTCACTGCGCTCCTGCACCACATCGACGTCGATCGCCTGCGGGCGGCGTACTGGGCGCTCAAGCCCAAGGCTGCGGCGGGGGGTCGATGGGGTTACGTGGACGGACTACGGACAGGAGCTTGAAGACAACCTTCGGGATCTCCACGGCCGGGTCCATTGTGGGAGCTACCGGGCGAGGCCGTCACGGAGGGCGTACATACCGAAGGCGGACGGGCGGCTGCGGCCGCTCGGGATTGCGTCGCTTGAGGACAAGATCCTCCAGCGGGCGACCGTCGAGGTGTTGAACGCGATCTACGAGACAGACTTCCTTGGTTTCTCGTACGGGTTTCGGCCGGGACGCAGCCGCATCACGCGTTGGATGCGCTCGCCGCCGGGATCGTCAAGAGGAAGGTGAACTGGGTGCTAGACGCGGACGTCCGCGACTTCTTCACCCGGCTTGATCACGCCTGGATGGAGAGGTTTCTCGAGCACCGGATCGCGGACAGGAGGGTCCTGCGCCTGATCCGCAAGTGGATCAGCGCCGGGGTCATCGAGGACGGGACGCGGACGTCGTGCGATGAGGGTGTTCCACAAGGGGCTAAATGAGCAGCTGCTCATTTCGAGCCAAATGAACAGCGCTGGGTTATGCGCAGCGCTGGCTTGAAGTTCCCGCAGCGAGCGGGCTTGGCGGCCGAACGCTGCGCATAAAGGGGAGGTCGTTAGAGGTTGGCGAGCCAGGTGAGCAGCTCGGGGTCTTGGTTCCATTCGGGCAGGTCAGCGCTGACGACCTGGTCGTAGACGGCTTCGAGGGCTTTGCGTTTGGCTTCGGTAGAGGCGCGCGCGTAGATGTCGGTCGTTGACAGGTCGACGTGGCCGAGGATGTCGCGGATGTAGGGCAGGGGCACGCCTGCGTCGTAGAGGTGCATCGCTCGGCTGTGCCGCAGGACGTGCGGGCTGAGCTGCGTGTCAGCGAGCGCCGGGTCGGTCGCGCGGGCTTGGTATTTGCGAAGGATCCAGGCGATCCCGCCGCGGCTGAGTTTCTGGTGGTGTTGGTTAAAGAACGCTGGGTGACCGTCACGGCCGGGGTCCCGCAGCCGCCGTTCGGCCAGGTAGGCGGCCAGCAGCGCCGTCGTGTTGGCGTCGATCGGGACGTGCCTGGTCTTGCGGCCTTTGCCGGTCAGAGCGACGATCGCGGGGTTCTGTAGACGGACGTCGCGAACGGTGAGGTCGGCGATCTCTTGGACTCGGGCGGCGGTGTCGTAGAGCGTGGCCAGCAGGGTCGCGTCACGTCGGCCTTGGCGGGTGGACCGGTCGGGCAGGGCGAGCAGCCGTCGGGTCTGCTCGACGGTCAGGTGCGCGATGGCCGGCTGGTCGTGTTTGCCTGAGGGGATCTGAAGGATGTCCTGGCAGCACGCCATCCGGGCCGGGTCTTGGGTTTGCATCCAGGTGAAGAACGAGTCGATCGCAGCCAGGCGCTGGTTGCGGGTCGACGCGCTGTTTTCGCGGCTGGTCGCCAGCCAGTCGAGGAACCCGATGATCGCGGCGGCGTCGATCAGCTCCAGCGTGAGCCTCTCAGGCGCGACGTCCCGCTCATCGCGGAAGTAACAGATCAGCAGTTTGAACGCGTCACGGTAGGAAGCGATCGTGTTCGGCGAGCAACCACGCACCCCGGCGAGATGATCGGTCAAGAACCGGCGCAGGCGGACCGCGAAATCAGTCGCCATGATCTGGCCCTCCCGTCATCGGTGGCACGACATCACCGATCGTCTGCTGCACGCGGGCGGTGATCTGCGGGTAGGACGCGGCGGTCAGTCGCAGGTAGTAGCCGGTGTCCGCGATCGACGAGTGCCCCAGGTACGTTTGCAAGACCGGCAGCAATGCGTTGACGTTCTGGCCTTGCTCAAACCAGCGTCGGAGGTTGTTGACAGCCATCGTGTGCCTGAGATCGTGAGCACGGGGACCGTGCCCGCGGCCGCCGTGCGAGATCCGGGCCTGCCACAGAAACCGCCGGAAGTTGTGTCCGACGTTCCCGAGCGTCAGCGGCCGGCCGGGGGTGCTGCCAGGGAAGAACCACTCCCCTCGGTCGGGCTGTGCGGCGATCTGGGCGTGGTAGCCGGCGAGTCTTTCGCGCAGCGGCTCAGAGACCGGCAGCTGGCGGTCCTTGCCGCCCTTCGCGTCACGGATCTGCAGCACGCCAGTGTCGATGTCGACATCGCAGGCGCGCAGCAGCCGGGCCTCTGAGCAGCGCAACCCGCACGCAAAGATCGTGCGGAACAGGACCGGCATCACCAGGTGGCGGAACGGCACCTCCGGGCAGTAATCGCAGCCGTCGGTCGCAGCGAACAGCGCCGCGAGCTCCTGGTCGCTGTAAATGTGCGGGATGTAACGGGCGGGGCGCTCAAGCACCCCGGCCGGCAACAGGTAGGCATCAACGCCGCGGCGACCAAGCCAGCGGGCCAGCTCCCGGACCGGCGCGGCCATGCCCTGCAACGTCGCGGGCTTGACCGCTCGCTGCTTCGCCGCGGCGATCCACGCCCACACCGACTCCTCGGTGAGCGTGTCCACCCCCGGGAACTCGCTGCGGCTGAACGCCTCAAACCGTGCCAGCAGCTGCGCCTCGGCATGGTACTTGTAGCCGACGGCGCGCTTCTCGGCCACCAGCCCCGCGATCGCGTCATGCAGCGTGACCTGCGCGCTCATCGTCGCGCCCCCGACACCGGCGCGTCCGGGTCAAGCGCGCACTGGGCCAACAGGCCCAGCGACGACTTCAGATACACGCCGGTCGACTCGACCGACTGGTGGCCAAGGATGTCGGCGATCTGCTCAACCGGCGTGCCGTCCTCCATCAACCGGGTCGCGAGCGTGTGCCTGAGCGAGTGCATCCCGTGGCGGCGCTCCTCGCCCAGCGCCACGCGCGCGACCCGGGCGTGCTTGACCAAGATCTGATGCAGATGGTCCTGGTCAGAGAACGGGCCGATCGGCGCGGTATGCCGCAAAAACACCTGCTCACAACCGCTGCCGGGGCGGCCGTCGCGAACGTAGTCGATGATCGCCCAGCCGACGTCCTTGAGCAGCGGCAGCCACACCCGCCGGCCGGTCTTGGCCTGCACCACCGAGACCCGGTTGCCCGCCCAGTCCAGATCTGAGAACCGCAACCGCCTGACGTCAACGCCACGCAGCCCGAGCCGGGCGATCAGCAACACGATCGCGTAATCACGCTTGCCGGACGGGTTGCCGCGGTCGATCGCCTCCAAGACCTTCGTGACGTCGCCCGGGTGCCATACCGACGGGACCCTCGCCTGCCTGCTGGACTTCGCGGCCGGGACCGTCGCGAGCACAGCCTCGCAGGTCAGCCCTTCGCTGGCGGCGAACCGCAAAAGCGACCGCACAGCGCATAGCTTGTGCTCCACCGTCTTTGGCTGGTAGCCGGCCAGAGTCGCGACGAACGCGCCGATCACCGCGCCATCCAGGGCGCCCAGACCGCCGCGCGCGCCGATGAACGCGAGGAACTCACCGGCGACGGTGCCATACCCCCGGACCGTCGAGACCGCGCAACCACCCTCCCGCAACCACGCCTGAAACCCCGCGAGAATCTCCGCCTGCCCGGCGCTCAGCGTGCTCACCGTGCGCGAGTATCGGCGCAGCACCGACCCGTGGATGACGAAGTCGTCCAGCATCGCCGCGACCCGGAACACGTACACGTCGGACTGCTTCAGCGTCCCGGCCTGCTCCTTCTCAAAGAAGCCGCCGCACGCCTCATCGACCCATGCCATCGCGACATCGAGCGAGAACTCCCGCACCCCGCGCGACGCGAAGTACCGCTCCAGACGCCGCCAATAGCCGCGATACCACTTCATCGTCGACGGCTTGTAGCCCAGACGCACCAACTCGCCATCCAACGCGGATACCAGCTCGAAAACAGCAGCCATCACGCTCACCTCCGATCACGAACGACCGAGCACCACGCCCGAGCCGCGTGACCAGAGCCTCTCCCGCGTTATGCGCAGCGCTCGACCGTCAACCCCGCTCGCTGCGGGAACTTCAAGCCAGCGCTGCGCATAACCCAGCGCTGTTCATTTGGGGCTTCGGCTTCGCCGTTGCTCGCGAACATCTATTTGCACTACGTCTTCGACCTGTGGGCCGACCAGTGGCGACGGCGCCACGCGCGAGGGGACGTGATCCTCGTGCGCTTCGCCGACGACTACGTGGGTGGTTTTGAGCATCGTGACGACGCCGAGCGGTTCCTGGCTGACCTCCGCGAGCGGTTCGCGGAGTTCAACTTGGAACTGGCGGACGAGAAAACGCGCTTGATCGAGTTCGGACGGTTCGCCGCCCAACGACGGAAGGCGCGGGGTCTCGGTCGCCCGGAGACCTTCGACTTCTTGGGCTTCACGCACTGTTGCGCAAAGACCCAGAACGGAAGGTTCCTGCTGAAGCGGATCACGATCTCGAAGCGGATGCGGGCAAAGCTACGCGAGGTCAAGACCGAGCTGATGCGACGCCGGCACCTGCCCGTCCCCGAACAAGGGCGATGGCTGGCGAGCGTGGTGCGAGGGCACCGCGCTTACTACGCCGTGCCCGGCAACATCGACGCGGTCCATGCCTTCCGCACCCAGGCAACAAGACACTGGTATCGGGCGCTACGGCGCCGCAGCCAGCGCACACGCCTGGATTGGAAGCGAATGGATCGTCTCGCGACCCAATGGCTCCCGCCCGCCCGCATGATGCATCCCTTCCCCGACGAGCGCTTCGACGCCAGAACCCGAGGCAGGAGCCCAGTGCGTTAGCAGCGCACGCTGGGATCTGCGCGGGGGGCCGCTCGCGAGGGCGGTCCCTACCGCGATCGCGCGCTCGGTGCTCGCGGTGACGATCGATGGCGAGTCCGGGGAGCTGGGCTCGCGCCGGCTGTCGGGGACCACGAGCGAGGTGGTGAAGTTTTGCTGTTCGCTGCCGGGGCCGACGCGGGTGGCGTACGAGGCGGGGCCGACGGGCTACGGGCTGGCGCGGGCGCTGCACGGGGTCGGCGTCGGGTGCGTGGTCGCGGCGCCGGGAAAGATCGAGCGACCGGCCGCGGACAAGGTTAAGACCGATCAGCGAGACGCCGAGCGGGTGCTGCGGTTGTTGATGATCGATGGGCTGCACCCGGTCCGGGTCCCGACTGGCCAGGAGGAGGCGCTGCGTGATGTCGTCCGCGCCCGGGAGGCGGTGCGCGGGGATCTGATGCGCGCCCGCCAGCGGCTGGGCAAGCTGCTGCTGCGACACGACGTCCGCTATGAGGACAGCGCCAGCGCGTGGACGGTCCGGCACCGCAGCTGGTTGACGGCACTTGACCTGGGCGAGCGCGGCGCGCAGGTGACACTGCTGGAGTACCTCGGCGCGATCGACGCGATCGTGATCCGCCGCGACGCGCTGGAGACGACGATCGGGGAGCTGATCCCCGGCTCGCCGTGGGAGCAGACCGTCGCCCGGTTGCGCTGCCTGCGCGGGATCGACACGCTCTCCGCGATCGGGTTGTGCGCCGAGGTCGGCGAGTTTGAGCGGTTCGCCAGGGCCGGGCAGCTGATGAGCTACCTCGGCCTGACCCCGTCTGAGGACACCAGCGGCGAGAAACGCCGCCAAGGCGCGATCACCAAGACCGGCTCACGGCACGCCCGCCGGCTGCTCGTCGAGGGCGCCTGGCACTACCGCCGCGCCCCGGCCAAGGGCCGGGCGCTGCGCCGCCGCCAACACGGACAGCCCGCTCACATCATCGAGATCAGCTGGCAGGCCCAACGCCGGCTGCACCGCGTCTGGCAGCGACTCGATACCCAGCGCGGCAAGCGCCGCACGATCGTCGCCGTCGCCGTCGCCCGCGAACTGGCCGGCTTCTGCTGGGCACTCGCGAACGCCGACTGACTCGACCGATGCACCACGTCGGCTGAAGAGGCGGTAGGACCGACCTGGCCACCCGCGCGAGAGCATCCGCGATCTAAGCATGAGCAGCCCCTCCGGCCACGCTCGATCTTAGACAGCCGGGCTCTCACGACGAAAACCGGTCTTGCGGAGGCGGTAGCCAACCCGCGCACCCGCGCATAAGAGTCTGACCGCGCGTCGCGCACCCCGCCAGACCTGCCGCCCCTTCAGCCGACAAGATGCCCGCCCTCGCCGCGGGCATCTGGTGTTGGCGGCTTGACAAACGACTCTCCATAAGAGCTTAGTCAGGTCGTCGAGCCGTGTCGCATTGCACGACGACCGATTGTCCGGCCAGGATTTTGACGCTGCGAGTCCCGGCTACTTGGTCCGGGTGGCCTACTACGATGCCGCGGGACCAATCGCTCTCGATGAGATTCCACTCGAGTGGCGCTCGGAAAAGGGTCGGCCGTTCACGCACAGCGGCGCTGTCAGACAGGGCTACTTGTTCCCGCTCGCCGATGATTTCAAGAAGCTCTTCGTCGACACGTTCGGGAATCGATGGCCGTCGGCGATCGCACCTGCCTACGCTGACGACTGATGGTCCAGGCAGATTCTTTGCGTATCTGCCCGTCAGCGGCAAGAACCGCGTCGTTGCGGAGTTGTGCGTCGTCGCCGATGCACTCGTTCGGGGCAACCGGCTGGGAAAGTGGATGCGATGGTCCGGGAGACGCGGGCAGCAGCGCTGACGGAGGTGTTCAGCCACGCGGCGTCGAGCTCAGCTGAGCGCCGGGATCACCTCGGCCGCGAGCCGCTCGAGCTGTGGCGCGTCCTCGACGAGCGGGTTGAGCAGAATCAGCTCCGCACCGGCGTCCGCCACCGCACGGATGCCGGCGGTGCACGCCTCGGCCGGGCCCGCGAGGATGTGTTCCGACCAGCCGCCCCGACCGTAGTGCCGCGTGAGCGCGTCCTCGAGTCGCTGGCGCCCGCGCGCCGCATCGTCCTCGACGTGGACATAGACGCGCTTGCCGATCCGGAACGTATCGGGCTCGCGCCCCTGCGCGCCGAGCTCCTCCCTCACTACCTTGACCTGTTCGGCGAACTGAGCCCTCGTCTGGGAGCCGGCGCCCATGAATCCGTCTCCGTGCCGGACCGCGCGCCGCATCCCCGCGGGCACACTGCCACCGAACCAGACTGGCGGGTGCGGTTTCTGCACCGGCTTGGGCTCCATCGCGGCGCCCTGCAGCTTCCACAAGCGCCCATCAAAGTTGATCTCACGCTCCGTCCAGCACGCCTTCATCAGCGCCAGGGCCTCGTTGAAGCGGGCAACGGGCCTGTCCGCGTCGACACCAAAGGCGCCGAACGGGCGCCCCGGCCCGCCGGTCGCGACACCCACTTCAACCCGACCATGGCTGAGGCAGTCCAGTGAGCTGATCGCCTTAGCCAGGTGCAGGGGGTTGTGCAGGGGCAGTACGAACACTGCACAACCCAGCCGCAGCTGCTCGGTGCACGCTGCGGCGTAGGCCAGCGTCTGGAGCGGCGCGAGGCTGCCGGCCGCGCCGATCACCTGCTCCTGCGCCCAGACACTCTCGAACAGCCCGAGCTCCTCGACGCGACGCAGATGCGCGCGGAAAGCGTCATCGTCAAAGCGGCTCTCACGAGCGTACTGCGGGATGGAGATCGCGAATCGCATGGGCCTAGCAGAATGACTGATCTTGAGGCTAACGTGGCGGCGGCTCTGCAGACGCGATCCGTCCGCCATGGCCGCTGTTGCGATCAGCGGGAGCGCGCCGCGCATGGGATCACTCCGCCGGTTCTGCGGTATCGGCGGCGACATGCCGAAGTTGCGGCGATCGCTGTCCGTTTCGAGATGCCGGGTTCGTCGCGGCTGGCTGGCCAACGGTTCGCGTGCCCCGTTGGGTGCGGTCGGTGTCAGGTTGGGCCAGCGGGTGCCGCGCCGAGCGGGATGATCAGCTGCCAGCGGGCTGCGTTGAGATGGGACGACGCGGGTACGTTTTCTTCCGTGACGGCTCTCCCCCACGCGCTCGACGTACGGCGCCGGGCCGGATGGTTGCCCGAAGACCAGGAGGACTTGGAAGCCTGGCTCGACGGCCACCGTCAGCGGGTGGAGGCCCGGGGGGAGCAGATGGTGCTTCACCCCGTGATCAGCGGGTTTCAGGAGCTGATTGACAGCGATCCGGTGGTGCGGATGTACGTCAACCAGATGATCGCGCAGGTGCCCACCTCCAAGCCGTACCGCGAGCGGCATGTGGAGAGCGTCGAGCAGCTGTTGCGCCTGATCAACGAGGTGCTGACGATGGCGCCCGAGTTCGGCCCCGCGATGGTGGCGACCCCGTTGGGCGCGATCCTCGACTGGACGATGGGGACAACGGCCGGCTTCGCGGCCTATCGGGACGCGCGGATCAACGCGATGCTGAAGGAGATTCTGACCGTCTGGTGCGAGTTCCTCAGCGGCGGCGACTCGCTTTATGTGCTCAACGACTCCCCGTCGGGCTGGAAGTCCGCCGAGGCCCAGCGCGCGGTGGGCATCGAGCAGTTCGAATATGACCCGCAGGACGAGCATTGGGGCTTTGCTTCATGGAACGATTTCTTCACGCGACACTTCAAGGACGGCGCTCGTCCGGTGGACTCCCCGGACGACGACAAGGTGATCGTCAGCGCCTGCGAGTCGCTGCCCTACGGCATCAGCACCGAGGTCCAGCGCCAAGATCGCTTCTGGATCAAGAGTCAGCCATATTCGCTGGAGGACATGCTGGCCAATGATGACTCGGTTGATCAGTTCGTCGGCGGGACGGTGTATCAAGCGTTTCTGAGCGCGACCAACTACCACCGGTGGCACAGCCCGGTGGCGGGCACGATCGTCCGAGCGTTCGTCCAACCGGGCACCTACTACTCTGAGGCCGACTCAGAAGGCAAGGACGCGGTCGAGCCGATGAACTCGCAGTCCTACCTCGCCCACGTTGCGGCTCGGGCGATCATCCTGATCGAAGCCGACGATCCCGTCATCGGGCTGATGGCCTTCGTGCCGGTCGGCATGTCGGAGGTCTCCTCGTGCCTGATCGACTCCAAGGTGACGCCCGGCTATCACATCGGAAAGGGCGAGGAGCTCGGTTACTTCCAATTCGGCGGCTCGACTCACTGTCTCGTCTTTCGCCCGGGCGCGATCGCCGAGTTCACGCTCGCGGCGATCCCTCAGCCCCACGACCCCAACGCGCCGCTCGTGCGCGTGCGCTCGAAGCTAGCAACCGCCAACCCCACGGTCTGAAGCCGGCCGACGCGGCCCGCACGATTACTCTTGTCCTCTCGCCTGCTCGGGTCCCGCGATCATTGGCGACCAAGCACTGGCGCTGCCTGCAGGGATCGGCGACGGCCGAGGGTCGCGTTCGCTGCAGCCGAGGCCGGAGCCGCAACCCCTACTGCTAGCGAGGAGCGGGGTGCAACCCGGATCGCTGGGGACCAGCGCGAGGTCCGCGTGGCGCGGATGGGAGACCTGCGAAAACTCGGGTGAGAGTTGAGCATCGAGCATTCCAGCAGCGTTCGTGCATCACGCGCCCTGTGAGGTTGAGAGTGCGGGGGGACGCTGAAAAGATCGTGGGATGAGCACCACGCTTCAGTTCGACGAGGAAGCTTCGCGGCGGGCCGAAGCGACATATATGACGCCTGATGTCGTCGAGCAGCGTCATGCCATACGCGCGGCCCTGGCGCTCGGACAGGGGGATAACGTGTTGGACATCGGGTCGGGGCTGGGACTCCTCGCCTGCGAGATGGCGGCCGAGGTGGGCGCTGGCGGCTCGGTCGACGGCATCGACCCGAGCGAGAGCATGCTCGCGCTCGCGCGCGGCCGCCGGCTGCCAGAGGGCGCCGCCGCGATCCGGTTCGTCGCCGGGGACGCCTGCACGCTCCCGTTCGCCGGTGAAACGTTCGACGCCGCGGTCGCAACGCAGGTGTACGAGTACGTGGAGGACATGCCGGCGGCGCTCGGGGAGGCATTCCGCGTGCTGCGACCGGGCGGCAGGTTGCTCGTGCTCGACACGGACTGGGGATCGATCGTGTGGCACTCACGCGACGCCGAGCGCATGCGGCGCGTGCTCGCCGCCTGGGATGAGCACCTCGTTGACCCCCATCTCCCCCGGCGGCTGACCGCGCTCCTGTCGGCAGCGGGATTTTCGGTCGTGCGCCGCGCGGCGATCCCGCTGATGAACGCCGGCTATGACCCGAACACTTTCAGCGCCGGCCTGATCGGCTTCATCACGGCGTTCGTTCCGGGCCGGCAGGGGGTGAACGAGCGCGATGCGCGGGATTGGGCGGAGGATCTAAAGGCGCTGGGGGATGACTACTTCTTCAGCCTCAACCGATACCTGTTCCTAGCCGTGAGGTAGCGCGCCAGCCGCCTTCGCCGAACACGTTTCGCGGGTAGCGCGACGCCGCCACGTCCGCGGTCCCCCTCCCTGCGTCCCGCGACACTCCCTCTGCCGCCCAGACGCCCAGTTCGCGTAGAAGTGCACATGTCGCGGACGAGCGCTTTCGACGTTCCCGCCGCCCAGCTGCGCGCCATCGCTTCGGCGACATAGGGATAGCGCGGGTCGCCCCCGGTCGTCGACGCGGCGGATGGTCGGATTCGTCAGGACCAGGCGCGACGCGGCAACGGACTGGCGGCCGAGGCCGCTCGCACATAAACCGGTCTCCCGTTGATTCGAAGCCCTCAGAGAGGCGGCCCGCACCACGGAGTTAGGAAACAGGGTTCCCCGACATGTTTCCTCCGGGATGGTCGGGATCATGTTGTGGTGAGGATCGAGTCGATCGCGGTCGGGGACATTGTCAAGGCGTCGGTCGGGGGGCGGGTGATCTACGGCGAGGTGCTGGAGATCCGCGACCAGCAGGTGCACTTTGATCCGCTGTCGCGCGGCGCCGGCTGGCATCACGCAACCGCGCGGCAGGTCGTCGGTCATTGGCCTTGAATCGGTCGCCGAGCGTGTTAACGTGAAGCCCCTCGATTTACGGCTTGCTCTGGTGGAGCAACCCCCTTGCACTGACGAGGCACCCGAGACTCAGGACATAAGCGGGCGTTTCCGACAGGCCGCCGACTGATCGCCGGACACCAGCCGGCCGGTGTATGGCTGCTGCGGGACGCGGTCCCCCGGCGCATCCCATGCGATCACTGAGCGTCCGGTGATGACGACGTGTGAAGCCGGTTCGCGCGCGAGCGCTGCCGTGTCGTCGAGCCTCGTCCACATCGTGAAGATGCGTCCGGTGAAGGAAGGAACGAACGGCAAGGGAGCGTGCCGGATCGCGGCCGCGCCGGGGAGTGATGGCCGAGCGGTAGCGGGTGCTGGATGTCGTCTCGTGCTCGTCGCACCTGCCCGCACCCCACGGGCGGCAACGCGCATTCACCCGTTCGAGACGGTGGGCTTCGTCGCGGATCGTTGGCGACGACGCCGACCAGGTCTTCGGCGCACGCGCGGGAACGTCGCCCAGCCTCGTCCTCGTCGTGACCGTGACTCCGGTGAAGGAAGAAAAGGGCGATGCCCGCATGATGAAGCGGTCGCGTGCCGACCCCCGGGTCGCGTGGGCCGGGTCCTCGCCGGCTGGCCGTTTCGGGTCGCAGCCCGGCGAGGCGACCACCGGCACTTGCTCGAGGTCGGCCACGGCCCGCTACGGGAGCTGCGCACATACGCCGGCCGAGGAGATCGACTGGCCCGCTGGGTCGGGGGCTTCTCGGTAGCGGGTTTGGCGGCCCTTCAGGCCTTTGGACCCCAAGGTTCTCAACGATGAATGACGCCGATGGAGGTGAACGTTGGAATGGCAGATGATGAAGGCGGTAGCCTTGGGAAAGTGCCGACGCTCGTCAAGGATCCGCCCCCGGCCGAGTTCGAAGCGCTGTTGGAGCGGCGCCAACGGCTGGGCCTGGATCGCCGAGACGAAATGTGGAAGGGGGTCTACCGGATGAATCCGCCTCCCACACACGAGCATCAGGCGATCGCGCAGCAGCTGAGCGAGCTGCTCGGCCCACTGGCGCGAAACGCCGGGCTGGAGCCGTTGATCCAGGAGTTTGCACTGGGCGAACTCGGCGACTATCTGGTGCCGGACGGAGGCCTGTTCCGCGCCGGAGCCAGCGGCGTATGGCACGCCACCGCCGCGCTGGTGATCGAGATCCTGTCGCCGGATGACGACACGTGGGAGAAGCTCCCGTTCTACGCCGAGCACGGCGTCGACGAGCTGCTGGTCGTCGACCTGCGGGAGCGGAAGGTGCACTGGCTGGCTCTAGGCGGGGGCGCGTACCAACCGGTTAAGCGCAGCTCGCTGATCGAGCTGGGCGCGACCGAGTTGGCCGCCCGGCTCGACTGGCCCGAAGTCGCCATCGCATAGCCCTCCCCCTGCCGGGCGGCGCGACCCGCGTTGATCTCCGCCGGCGCCGCGTGGTCGACCCTTGATTGGTGACCCCGGTGAAGGAACAACCGATGCCCTGATCGGTGGCCCGACTGCCGTGAGGGCGTTGAGCACCCCACGTTTCCCTACAAACGCGTCGACCCCGAGCTGCTGTCTCGGGGCCGACCAGGCTGCCCCGAAAGGAGGCGAATTCCGTGAGAAGGAACCGTAACACCCGGTCGGGCGGCATCCCGCTGCTCGACGACGATGTTCCGGCGAAGGGGCGCCGCATCCACGTTCGCCGGACGCTCCGCGCGCTGGTGGAGCTGGCGCGCTGGCGCCGGCGGCTGGACCACTTGCCGACGCTGATGCAGGTGCGCGCGCTGGCGCACTTCGAGGGCCGCGAGCCCAGCTCGTACCTGCTGGATCCGGCGGTCAACTTCGTGCCCGACCTGCCGCTCGGCGGAGAGGACCCGCTGGGCAGGCACGCCCTGCGCTTCAGCGGCCGGCACGCCGAGACCGGCCGCCCGCTCGAGCTGGTGGCGCTGCCCGACGGCGGCGCGTTCGACCCGCTCGGCATGAGCAACTAGCCGCACCGCGGCACCCACACCACACGGCCTGGACGGTCGCCCCTCAAGGCGGCCGCCGGCCGTTTCTCGTTCCCGGACGGTGAAGGGGGGGCCGCCACGCGCCGCCGAGGAGGCAGATCCACGCGCGCCGTTCCCTCGCCTCCGTACGGACGCGCTGCTGACTACGCGTCCGCCACCGCCGGCCACCCGACTGATCCGCGGCCGTCCTCACGAGGCCGCTCAATCCAACCAATGGAGGTCTGACAGATGTAGTCGATGATCCGTGCCGCGCGTACCCGGCGCTACCTCTCTCGCCACGAGCGGCAGCGGCATGCTCGTGCCGAGGCGTTCTCGCGGCGGACGAACACGAGCTCAGCCGCGCCGGCGCCGGTGAAGCTCGAGCCCGAGGAGCTTGCGCTGATCGATCGCCTGGTGCGCCACGACCGGACGGCGGTGTCGAGCGCGCTGCTGGCGATCGCCGGCATCGGTGCAGGGACAGCGGTGCGACGCGCCGTGCTCGCGGACGTCAGCGAGGCGACGTGCTGGGCGCAGGTCGAGGGCGCGATCAGCTCCGACCGTGCGGCGCAGATCGCCCGGCACGTTAACCGGGCGCTCGGCGGATGCGGTTAGGGAGTGGCGGCGTGAGTGCAGCGCTCCCCGTCCGATCCCCAGTGTGCCGGTACGACGACGCGCAGCTGTTCGAGCAGCACGCACTGCGCCTGAACGCAGTGGTGAGCAGGCACGTGAGCACCTCGGCCGCGAACCTCGAGGACGCCTGCGGGTGCGCCCGGCTGCAACTGGTCTGCCACCAGCCCAGGCGTGCGACGGCATTCGCCTGGCTCTGCGCCACCGCGATCCGGGAGGCGGTGAAGCTTCATCACCGCGCCGCGCGTCGCTGAGCTTTCGCCGGATCCACGTTGCCGGGTTAAAGGCTCGGCTCGAGCTGATCATCGCCACCGAAGAGACCAGAGCGGCGCGGCTCCGGCCGCGCGAGGCACGGCTCGTCGGCCTACGCGCGGTCGGCTTCAGCCGCAAGGAAATGGCCGAGTTCACCGGCGATACCCACAGGACCGTCGACCGCCAGTTGGGTTGCGCCCAGTCCAACCTGGATCATGCTCGTGGCGTGGCTGGCGGCGGAGCGGCGATGAGTAGCTGCCGACGTCCCGGTCGTAAATGCACGTGCCAATGCCGACAAGGAGTATCCGATGCAACTGACCGTTCACACGTTCCTAACCCTCGACGGCGTGATGCAGGGCCCCGCGGGTTTCGAGGAAGACCGAAGCGGGGGCTTCACTCGCGGCGGGTGGCTCGTGCCTCACGTCGACCAGGACTTTGGGGAGATCGTCGGCAGCTGGTTCCCGCGGGGAGACGCGATCCTGCTCGGCCGCAACACGTTTCTGGCGATGCGTGGATATTGGACGCAGGTCACCGACCCCGACAATCCCGCGGCGGTGGCGCTGAACGGGCTGCCGAAGTACCTGGTGTCGAGCACCGTGACCGATCCCGCGTGGGGCGATACGACGGTGCTGTCGGGAGACCCGCTCGACGAGGTGCGACGGCTGAAGGAGCGCCCTGGCGGCGAGCTGCAGGTGCACGGGAGCTGGCAGCTTGCGAGCGCGCTGCACGCCGCTGGACTGGTGGACGAGTACCGCCTGTTGACGTTCCCAGTCACCGTCGGGGCTGGAAAGCGCCTGTTCACTGACGATGCCCCCGCGAGCGGCTTCCGCCTGATCGAGTCCCGCACGACGAGCACCGGCGTGACTTACGCGAACCTGGCCCCGGCTGAGTTCACCACTGGCGAGGTCGCCGTCGAGGAGGGCAAGGAGGTCGGCTAGACCAGGGTCTTCGCCCACGGAGTGCTGACCGCTGCCCGGCGGAGATCGGCTGATCGCGATGAGTCCGTCCGAGGCCAGCCCGACCGCCATCGAGGTCCTGCGTTTCGAGGACCTGCCGCCCGGCTCGTTGGGGAGCCGGCGCGCGGTGGTTCGCTGGAGCGACGGCACCGAGGGCGAGGCGCTTCGCTGGTACGAGGATGAGGTCCTATCCCCAGTCGACCACGTCGGGCGGCAGTCAAGGCGATTGAACGCGGGGAATTCCGCGTCATGAGCATGTTCATGACGTCAAACCCTCGACGGGCTTGATGTCGCGGCGAGCCCGTCACAGACCGTGATCGCGTGTCGAGGAAGCTGGTCCGGGCGGGCGGAGCGTCGCGGCCGCCGCTGAGGCGGATAAAGACGCGAAGGAGGCTTCAGTAGCAACGGCACGAAGCGACTCGCAACTGGCGAACAGGAGGTGCCAGGCCACGCGCGGGTCGAGACTCGCTTTCGTTCTTGCGCGGGCATCACACCCACGCCGTCGTGGCCGGTTGTGTCCGGAAGCGGTTGTCTCAGCGGTCGCGACGGCCCTCACGAGGCTGCTCCGTCCTGGTGCTAGCAGCAGTCTCGGCGCCGGTGGATGACGCCGGCGGTGCCGGTTACCGCCGGCCATACATGCTGACGGCGAGCACCAGGGATATTGCGACGAGCAGCCCGGGCGCGGTGAGTATGTTGAGGCCGGCGCGACTCTCGATACGGGTGGCGTAGACCAGGAACCCGATCGGGAGCAGGATGGATACCGCCAGTGCAGCGCCGTGGGCAACCTGACGTCGTGTCTGATGGCGTAGTTCGCTGGCGAGCTCACGTGGGCTTTTGGTGGGTGTGGCTTCGCCGGAGTAGTACTCGAGAGTGGTCCGGAACAGGCGGCGTGCGTGGGTGTGGCAGCCCCAGGCCATCGAGATCATGAAGGTCGCGGGAAAGATCCAGGTGATCACCCAGCCGGCTAGGCCGATCACTACGCCCAGGGCGTCGCGAAGCCAGGACAGCGGGCCGTGGTGCGGGGTCCCGCTCGGAGGCGACAGAAAGCCTCCGAAGACCAGGAGCCGGCGGATGCTTCGGATCCACACCCGAACCGGGCGGCGGGTTGTCGGCCGGGGCGGCAGCGGCTGGGCCTGTATGGCCAGCAGACCAGCCTCGGCTGCTTGGAGGTCGGCGTAGACGCCGCGTAACCAGAGCGCCTCGGTCGCGGTGCGTAGCGTCGCGGGGTCGTGGCCGTAGAGCGCGGCGAGCCGCAAGGTCATCCTGATCTCCTGCCAGAGATAGTTGATGTAGCCGGGAACGAGCGCGAGGTAGAAGGGGGTCCCTGCGACCGCACCTTCGATCCGCGCGATCCGCGCGGACTGAGTTCCCAGGCTGTCCGCGATCTCGCGCAGGTCGGTCGGGGGATCGTCTGCTCGGGCTTGCTGAGCCCATTCGCGCGCGGGCTCGGCCAGTCGGTGCGACGCGAACAGGGTCATCCGCTCGCAGATGTGCTCGGGATCCCGGTAGACGATTCGGATCAACTCATGGGGAACGGATCTGGCCGCCGCGGCACGACCCCGACCCGGTGGCCGCGTGGGATCGGCCCCTGCTTGGCTGTGGGCGTCGTCTGACACAGACCGCGATTCTGACTGGCGCCCCATCCGCCCAGAGCTCCGGCGGCTCGGGGGGCGCGAGGCCGACGAACGGGTTGGACAGCAACGTGGCGAGATGGGGCGGCGGGCTTTCATCGCAGATATCCCGCGAGCCAGTCGTAGATCCGGGCGTCGCGCAGCGATCGCGCCATCGGCTCACAGTGGCGGTTGGCGCCCTCGGCAGCGGTAAACGTCACGAGCTTCTTGGTCGTGGGGAGGCGGTCGTAGAGCTGTTGGGCTTGGCCGGGCCAGAACTGCTCGTCCTCGGGGCTGGTGATCAGCAGAGGCGTGGTGATCTGTTCTATCTCGTCGCCGAGGCGGTACTCGGTCACGGTCTGAAAGAGCGCGAACCGCGAGTCGTTCTGTACGCCGTAGGGGTGGCCGCGGAAGGCGAGTGTCGTCTTGGTGTTGTGTTGGAGGAGCTCGGCGAGATGCATCTCGCGGTCAAACGCTGTCTGGTTGCCGTCGTGTAATTGCTTGCGCATCACGTGGGGGAGGGAGGCCGTCCACGAGGTCGAGACGTCGACGACCCCGGGGTCTGCGACCGCGGCGGCAAAGCGGTGCTCGAAGGCCAGGGCGCGCGGCACCCAGTATCCGGCCTGGCTGACCCCGATCACCGCGATTCGATCGCGGTCCACGTCGGGGCACGCGAGCATCGCGTCCAGCACCGGGGTCAGCACGGCCTCCCAGTCGGGCCGGAACGGGATCCCCTGCTCGTAGAGCGCGGCCTGCTGGCCCGGCCCGTCGAAGGTCATCCAGTGATAGCCGCGCTCGGCCGCGCCCGCACCGCCGTCGACGAGCATCTGGGAGGTCGCACCGTCGGATCCGTTATTGACGATGACGAGCGGACGGACTTCTCCCGGTTCGGCGTCGGGTGCCCGGAAGACGTAGCCCGGCAGGGTCGTGTGCTCATACGGGATGGCCACGCGCTCGCCTGGGACCGGGTGCAGGTCGACGACCTTCTCCCAGCACGCCCGCTGACGTCGCCACAGGTCGAGCTGGCGCGAGGTCCAAGCGCCGCCGTTGCGATTGCCGTTGCCGTGGCTGTCGGTGGCGCCGGCGATCCGGTACAGCGCGGTCGCGTAGTACGTCGCCGCCCGGCGGTAGAAGGACGTTGCGGTCACCCGGTGGTCGGCCGCCTCCGCCTCCTGGGCGCTCGCCCAGCACGAGCCGGCCGTCGCGGTCCATTCGTGCACCCAGGCGTCGTCGTCTCCGTCCTTGATGCGCTCGGCGGTGGCCAGCACCTCGCCGACGTCCGACGCTTGGCGATAGGCGCAGCCCAGTGCGATCTCCAGGCCGAACTGGAAGTCGTCGTTGCCAAAGCGGGCGTTCATCGCGCCACCTCGGGCTGCTCGCCGCCGCTCACGGCGGTCGTCCGCTTGGCAGCCCACACGATCAGGACGATCGGGATGACCCAGTTAAAGATCGTGTTCGCCCGCCGGGTGTCGAGCGCGCCGGCGATGATGTGCGAGGGGACCATGGCGGTGAACACGCAGGCCCACATGAGCGTCAGCTGTCGGTTGATGGCCACGAAACGGGGCGAGGACCACAACCGGCGCGGGACCGACTCCCGGGCGTACTGTTCGGTGAACGGCGTCATGAGCAGCGAGCCGAAGGCGATCAGCGCGAGCAGCCCGGCGGCGATCGCCCGCGCATAGCGAGCCAGCCACGCGGCGGTCGACGCGTCGGCGGCGAACGCCACGACAGTGAACCCGGCGAACGCCGCGACGGCGCCGAGCTCTAGGAGCTTGGGTCGCCCGGCCAGCAGCGCCGGCAACGCGATCACCACCGCCCCGAGGAGCGCGACCACGGCCGCTGCCTTCAGTGTGTCGTGCTGGGTGATGAGGGTGAAGAGCACCCACGGAATGAAGGCGATATAGATTCCGAAACGACGGCCATCTTTCTCGATGGTCCCGTTTCCGGCGTTCTGTGTGGCTGAGAGCATCCTCTGTCCTTTCTCCAGACCGGCCGCCTCAGCGGCGGCGCGGCGATCTTCGATGTCTGAGGACAGCCTCGCGCCCGGGGGTACTCGGTGTCTTCAGTACCGGGCTACTGAAGTCGCGGTTAGGAGCTGCTGAGCGGCGCCTTATAGTCGGCGTGAGGCGGCACGAGGGAGGTGGTGCAAGCTGGCTTCGGTTTCGGCATTGAGTTGGCCGATCGTCGGGCGGGGTGAGGAGCTCGCGTTTATCGAGCGCGCCGGGGCTGCAGGGGCCAGCGCCGTCGTGCTGTTGGGTTCGGCGGGCGTCGGGAAGTCACGACTGGCGCGCGAGGCGCTGCGCCGAGCCGACGATGCAGGGCGGGTGACGCGGTGGGTTCAGGCAACCAGTAGCGCGGCGACCGTTCCTCTCGGAGCGTTCGCCGGTGTCATTCCCGATGCGGCTCGCTCCGAGGATCCGCTCGAGCTCTTGCGACTGAGCGCGACGGCTCTGCGCGAGCTCGGCGGCACCCGTCCGCTCGTGCTCGGGATCGACGACGCTCAGCTGCTCGACGACAGCTCGGCCGCGCTCGTGCTCGAGCTCACGCTCAGCGACGCTGCGTTCGTCGTCATCACCTTGCGAACCGGCGAGCCGGCCCCGGACGCGATCGTGTCGGTGTGGAAGGACGCGGGCGCCGCGCGCCTCGAGCTCGAGACGCTTGGTGCTGAGGAGACCGACGCGCTCGCCGAGACGATCGTCGGAGGACTGATCGAGGAATCGGCGCTGCGGTGGATCTACGCGACGAGCCTGGGCAACCCGCTGTACGTCCGCGAGCTCACCCTCGGCGCGCTCGCGGGCGGCGCGCTCACCGAAGTCCACGGGCTGTGGCGCATGCCCGCGCGGCCGGCGGTGAGCGCGTCGCTCACTGAGCTGATCGCCGTTCGCATGACCGGGCTGTCTGACGTCGAGCAGCGGGCGCTCGAGCTGCTGGCGCTCGGCGAGCCGCTACGCGTGTGCGAGCTGGTCTCGCTCACCGGCGCCAAGCCGGTG
The DNA here is from genome assembly GCA_963723675.1 of uncultured Solirubrobacterales bacterium. GTDB lineage: Bacteria > Actinomycetota > Thermoleophilia > Solirubrobacterales > Solirubrobacteraceae > Palsa-465. Next base: position 749,950 of record CAVRRW010000012.1, read on the forward strand.
GCCGGAGTCGAGGCGCGCGGGCTGGTGAACCTCGGCGACGGTTCGCCGAGCGCGCAGGCCTCGCTCGCGCATCCGCTCTACGGGGAGACGATCCGAGCCGCGCTGCCTGCGTTTGCGGCGCGTCAGACCCGGCTCGCCCTCGCCGACACCGTAGCGGCGCGCGATGATCCCGAGACCGGAGACTCGCTGCGTATCGCCCGCTGGCTCCTCGATGCCGGCGAGCCGATCCCCGCCTCGACCCTGCTGCAGGCCGCCGCGGCGGCCAACCTGGCAGGCGACCCGCAGCTCGGCGTCCGCCTCGCGCACAGAGCCTTGGACGCAGGCGCCGGGCTGCAGGCCTCGCTGCTGCTCGCCCGAGCGCACACGATCCAGAGCGAGTACGAACAGGCGGCCAAAGTCCTAGCCGCCGCCGAGCCCGAGATCGACAGCGAGGCCGACGCAGTCGACTACCTCGAGCAGCAAACGGCGGTTCTGTACTTCGGGCTTCGGCGCTCCGAGGAGCTACACCGGCTCTTGGATCGCGCGCACGCGTGGTGGGACTCCCCGGAATGGCGCGACCGTCTGAGTCCCCTGCGCCTCGTGGGCGACGAGGCCACCCCGCCGAACCTCGCGGCTGCCGCCTCGGCCGAGATCCTCGCCGATCAGAGCGTGGATCCCGAGGTGCGCCGTCGGGTCGCGCCGCTGCACGCCGCCAACCTTCTTAACAGCGGAAGCGTGCGCGAAGCGTTCGAGTTGGCCCAGCGGATCCGCCCGAGCGTGCCGCTGCGCGATCTCACGGATGAGATCGCATTCGTGCTCTGGAGCGCGATCGCCATCGAGAGCGGCTTGGGCTGGAGCGAGCTCGAGACGTGGGCGACGGCGGCGCTCACCGATGGAGTGAGGCTCGGGTCCCGCGCCGCGGCTGGACGCGGGGCCCTTGCGCTCGGCGGCCTGCGGTTCTCGCAAGGCCGGTTCATCGAGGCGGGCCGGTGGCTGGCCGAGGCTGAGCTCCAGCTCGAACTGCACGACGCCGCCGGTCTGCTCGCGATCACCAACTCCATGCAGGTCGGCGTCGCCTACTTCACCAGTGACCACGAGGCTGTCGGCCCGGCACTCGCCCGCTGCCGCGCGGCGGTCGGCGACAACGAGCCCCTGCCCAACCAGCTCCCCTACTTCGCCCGCGCCGAGGCCTGGGCGGTGCTCGCCAGGGGCGACCCACCTCGCGCCCAGCAGCTGTTCCTCACGGCCGCGGGACGGCTGCGCGAGCGGCCGCTCTACGCGGCGCGCCTCACCTACGAGGCTCTGCGCGCAGGCACGCCGGCACGGCGCTTAGCGCGTGATCTCGAGGCGCTCGCCCAGCGCTGCGACGCCCCGCTCACCGCCGCCTACGCAGCCCACGCCACCGCCCTCGTCGCCGACGACGGCGACGCCCTAATGAGCGTCGCCGACGCGATGGAGGCCATCGGCGCATTGCGCTATGCGACCGAGATCGCCGCCGACGCCGCGGGCGCGTTTCACACGGCCGGGTATCAGGACTCGGCGCGCCGAGCTGCCACTCGCTGCCGCGAGCTGCACGCTCGGGGCCAAGGCGGGACGCTGCCGGCGATCGTGGGCGTAGACGACGCTGCGACCTCACTGACCTCCCGGGAGCGCCAGCTCGTCGACCTCGCCTCCCGCGGACTCACCAACGCCGAGATCGCCGACCGTCTCGTCCTCTCGGTCCGGACCGTCGAGTCCCACCTCTACCACGCCATGCAGAAGCTCGGGGTCTCCAACCGCCAAGACCTCTAGCGCCTCCTTCGTCGCGTCCGGGCGATCAAGCCAGCAGCAAGGCTCGGTATGGCCTGGCGGATTTCAGTAGTCGATTACTGACGACTGATCGTCGGTCGGTCGGGAGACTGCCCGGGCACGGTGAATGAATCGACCGGGGAGGACCGCTGTTGGCGTCAGGTCAGCAGTTCGCCGGACCGTCGTGTGACCAAGACCAAGGAGAGCAACATGTTTGAGAAGTTCTTCACAGATCCGTCGTTTGACTTTGAGACGCGAACTCTGCTGGGAGGCATTCACTACGGAGCCGGTGACGCCGGGGAGATGTTGACCGCTGTTGCCAACATTCGCGATGGCGACGCTACGAGCTGGGTCAATGAGTACCGGACGCTGGCCGAACGTATCCAGGCGATCGGCAATGCATGCCTGAAGGCTGGGCACCGGGTGAGTGCGCGCGGGGCTTACCTGCGCGCCGCCGTGTACTACGCCGCCGCGTGCGTGTTCGTGGACGGGACCGAGAACCCCGACGCCCAGCTGACCGAATTGTTCGCCGCGCACCGCAGATGCTTTGACCAGCACGTTCGGCTTCTCGACCCGCCCGCGACCCCGATCACGGTCCCGTATGAAGACAGCGATCTGCCCGGCTACCTGTTCGTCCCGGCCGATGATGGCGTCGCGCGTCCGACCGTAATTCTGACCAACGGCAGCGACGGGGCGATGACGTTCCTGTGGCCAGGACTGGGTCAGCCCGGTCTGGATCGCGGCTACAACACCGTGATCTACGACGGTCCCGGTCAGCAGAGCATGCTGTTTGAGCGCGGGGTTCCGTTCCGACCTGACTGGGAGCACGTGATCACGCCCCTGGTGGACTTCCTCAGCGATCGTCCCGAAGTCGACGCGTCCAAGATCGTGCTCTACGGCGCCAGCCAAGGGGGCTATTGGGCGCCCCGAGCGGCAGCGTTCGAGCACCGCCTGGCGGCAGTCATCGCCGACCCGGGCGTGGTCGACGTCTCAACCTCGTGGAAGAACCACATCCCCACCGAGATGGTCGCGCTGCTCGACGCCGACAACGAAACCGCGTTCAACGCCGCGATCGAGTCGGTGACGCAGGAGATGTCTCCGGCGATGCAGCAAGAGTTCGCCTGGCGCGCCAAGCCATACGGCTACCAGCCATCTATCTACGCGACGTTCAAGACTGCCGAGCAGTACCGCCTCGGCGACCTCATCAACAACATCAAAGCCCCGATCATGATCACCGCCCCCGAAGGAGAACAATTCTGGCCCGGACAATCACAACAGCTCTACGACGCGCTGTCCGCAACCAAGGAGCTCGTGTCATTCACCAACGCCGAAGGGGCCGGCATGCACTGCGAACCGATGGGAAAGTCACTGCTCGAGCAACGAATGTACGACTGGCTCGACGAAACCCTTCGCCCGCTAGCCGAGCTCCACGGCTGCCGCGAGGGCTCAACCTCGGCCACAGCCAAACACCCCTAGAACTAACGACACCTCCCGGCCGGACGAACCGACCGCCCGCTCGGCCGGAAAGCGACCTGCACGAACAGGTTCCCTTTTCCGCTTTGTCGCCGAAGCAGCCACGGCGGCGAGACGTCTGCTTAAGGCGTGGAGCAGCCGCGCGTGACCACCGGCTCGTCGGCCGGCAGAGCCTGCATAGGCTCTGCCGCGATCATCCCGGCGTCGGCGCCGACTTTCCCGGAATGCGAGGAAGGGCGTCGGGTAGGCTCCCGCGGACGATGGCCAGCCCACCGTTCCCTCCGCCCGGCTCGCTCCAGTTCAAGCTCGTCAAGACGTTCGTCGCTCTGAACGTCCGCGTGTACCGGCTCACCGGTGGTCGGCTTGGCGGCAAGATCAAGGGAGCGCCGGTGCTGCTGCTCGACCATCTCGGGCGTAAGACACGACGGGCGCGCACGACCCCGGTGCTGTACCTGAGGGACGGCGCCGATCTGGTGATCGTCGGCTCGCGCGGGGGCTCGGACGCGATGCCGGCCTGGTTCCTGAACCTGATGTCCAGTCCGAGCACGACCGTGCAGGTCGGATCCGAGCGCCGGGCGGTCCTCGCCCGCCAGGCTACGCCTGAGGAGAAGCAGCGGCTTTGGCCACGGCTGGTCGAGATGTACGACGAATACGCGGTCTACCAGCAGCGAACCAAACGCGAGATCCCGGTCGTGATCCTCAGCCCGGCCAGTTAGGGGAGCGGTTGCTTCGCTGCGTGGATGGCTGACTTGCTCGGTCTTGATGCGCTCGCCGAATCTGTCTCGCGCTGAGGACGGCCGACTTGCGCTCCCGCTGGGGCAATGCGGCAAAGTCGACTATGCCCGTCGAGGTCAGCAGCGCCACCGCTGGCGGTCGCGTCACTCTCGCTTTCCTCGCGCGACGCGCACCGCTCGCCGCTGGCGCCCGGCCCTGGTATGCGCGGGTGCGCCGAGACTGCCTCGGCGCCATGAAGAAAGGAAGATCGACATGACGTAGAGGCGACAAGTTCAGGGCGGCCTGCCGGTGTGAGTCCGGTCCGGGGAGACGCCTGGGTCCCCGGTAGTGAAGCCCCCGTGCGTGGTCGAGAGGCCGGGTGCGAAGCGGGGCGGGATCAATCGTGCGGTCTGCAACGCGAGTGAAGCCCTGGTGAAGCGTCGTCAAAGAGGCCCGTCTTCGGGCGGGGTGAGAGGGGTGCCGAGCCGGTCCGCGCACGGCGAAGGCCATGGAAAGCGCTCTGGTTCCAGGAGCGGGCGCTGAGGAACCCTCCGGCGTATAGGGGCGTTGAACGTGCGAATGGTCGTCCTGGGAACTCGGGAGAGCCGTCTCGGCCCCGTCGGTCTGCGGGATCGACGGGAAGCGATGCCCGGCCTATAACCGGCGAACCCGGGAAGTGGCATTGGGTGGTCGAGCGGCAGTCGGAGCGGGTCGTAGTACTCGGGGGTCGGGAAAGCCGGCCACATGGGGAAGGGCCCGTACTTCATCGATGCACGGGAAGGAGCAGAGGGACTTGATGAGTGCCGACGTTTCGGCTAGGTCCGTCAGCCGCACCTTGGGTGCGGACCGGGTTCGTGCTCTCCAACGCGTGCTCTACCGCTGTGCCAAGCAGGACAGGGATCGCCGTTTCCATGCCCTCTATGACAAGGTCGCCCGCAGCGACGTGCTCTGGAAGGCTTGGGGCGAGGTCCGTGCCAACCGCGGTGCGCCGGGCGTTGATGGGATCACCATCGACGACGTCGTCGCCTCGGGGGTGGGGGAGTTCCTCGACGAACTCGCCGCGAAGCTGCGTGCCGGGAACTACCGGCCGCGGCCGCTGCGGCGGGTTCACATCCCGAAGCCGGGCAGGCCAGGTCAGTTGCGGCCGCTCGGCATTCCTTGTGTGGCCGACCGGGTGGTGATGGCGGCAGCGAAGGCCGTGCTCGAGCCGATCTTCGAAGCCGACTTCCTCCCGTCCAGCTACGGGTTTCGGCCCGGGCTGTCGGCCCACCACGCCCTGGAGACCGTCAGGATGACGGTCAATCAGGGCAAGGTGTGGGCGCTTGACGCCGACATCCGACGCTGTTTCGACGAAATCGATTCGGATGCCTTGGTCGCTCAGATCGAGCGGCGGGTGTGCGATCGGCGGATGTTGAAGCTGCTGCGGGGTTGGCTGCGGGCGGGGGTGTTCGAGGGCGGGGTCGTGTCTGCGATCGAAGCGGGCACCCCGCAAGGCTCGAAATGAGCAGCTGCTCATTTCGAGCCAAATGAACAGCGCTGGGTTATGCGCAGCGCTGGCTTGAAGTTCCCGCAGCGAGCGGGCTTGGCGGCCGAACGCTGCGCATAAAGGGGAGGTCGTTAGAGGTTGGCGAGCCAGGTGAGCAGCTCGGGGTCTTGGTTCCATTCGGGCAGGTCAGCGCTGACGACCTGGTCGTAGACGGCTTCGAGGGCTTTGCGTTTGGCTTCGGTAGAGGCGCGCGCGTAGATGTCGGTCGTTGACAGGTCGACGTGGCCGAGGATGTCGCGGATGTAGGGCAGGGGCACGCCTGCGTCGTAGAGGTGCATCGCTCGGCTGTGCCGCAGGACGTGCGGGCTGAGCTGCGTGTCAGCGAGCGCCGGGTCGGTCGCGCGGGCTTGGTATTTGCGAAGGATCCAGGCGATCCCGCCGCGGCTGAGTTTCTGGTGGTGTTGGTTAAAGAACGCTGGGTGACCGTCACGGCCGGGGTCCCGCAGCCGCCGTTCGGCCAGGTAGGCGGCCAGCAGCGCCGTCGTGTTGGCGTCGATCGGGACGTGCCTGGTCTTGCGGCCTTTGCCGGTCAGAGCGACGATCGCGGGGTTCTGTAGACGGACGTCGCGAACGGTGAGGTCGGCGATCTCTTGGACTCGGGCGGCGGTGTCGTAGAGCGTGGCCAGCAGGGTCGCGTCACGTCGGCCTTGGCGGGTGGACCGGTCGGGCAGGGCGAGCAGCCGTCGGGTCTGCTCGACGGTCAGGTGCGCGATGGCCGGCTGGTCGTGTTTGCCTGAGGGGATCTGAAGGATGTCCTGGCAGCACGCCATCCGGGCCGGGTCTTGGGTTTGCATCCAGGTGAAGAACGAGTCGATCGCAGCCAGGCGCTGGTTGCGGGTCGACGCGCTGTTTTCGCGGCTGGTCGCCAGCCAGTCGAGGAACCCGATGATCGCGGCGGCGTCGATCAGCTCCAGCGTGAGCCTCTCAGGCGCGACGTCCCGCTCATCGCGGAAGTAACAGATCAGCAGTTTGAACGCGTCACGGTAGGAAGCGATCGTGTTCGGCGAGCAACCACGCACCCCGGCGAGATGATCGGTCAAGAACCGGCGCAGGCGGACCGCGAAATCAGTCGCCATGATCTGGCCCTCCCGTCATCGGTGGCACGACATCACCGATCGTCTGCTGCACGCGGGCGGTGATCTGCGGGTAGGACGCGGCGGTCAGTCGCAGGTAGTAGCCGGTGTCCGCGATCGACGAGTGCCCCAGGTACGTTTGCAAGACCGGCAGCAATGCGTTGACGTTCTGGCCTTGCTCAAACCAGCGTCGGAGGTTGTTGACAGCCATCGTGTGCCTGAGATCGTGAGCACGGGGACCGTGCCCGCGGCCGCCGTGCGAGATCCGGGCCTGCCACAGAAACCGCCGGAAGTTGTGTCCGACGTTCCCGAGCGTCAGCGGCCGGCCGGGGGTGCTGCCAGGGAAGAACCACTCCCCTCGGTCGGGCTGTGCGGCGATCTGGGCGTGGTAGCCGGCGAGTCTTTCGCGCAGCGGCTCAGAGACCGGCAGCTGGCGGTCCTTGCCGCCCTTCGCGTCACGGATCTGCAGCACGCCAGTGTCGATGTCGACATCGCAGGCGCGCAGCAGCCGGGCCTCTGAGCAGCGCAACCCGCACGCAAAGATCGTGCGGAACAGGACCGGCATCACCAGGTGGCGGAACGGCACCTCCGGGCAGTAATCGCAGCCGTCGGTCGCAGCGAACAGCGCCGCGAGCTCCTGGTCGCTGTAAATGTGCGGGATGTAACGGGCGGGGCGCTCAAGCACCCCGGCCGGCAACAGGTAGGCATCAACGCCGCGGCGACCAAGCCAGCGGGCCAGCTCCCGGACCGGCGCGGCCATGCCCTGCAACGTCGCGGGCTTGACCGCTCGCTGCTTCGCCGCGGCGATCCACGCCCACACCGACTCCTCGGTGAGCGTGTCCACCCCCGGGAACTCGCTGCGGCTGAACGCCTCAAACCGTGCCAGCAGCTGCGCCTCGGCATGGTACTTGTAGCCGACGGCGCGCTTCTCGGCCACCAGCCCCGCGATCGCGTCATGCAGCGTGACCTGCGCGCTCATCGTCGCGCCCCCGACACCGGCGCGTCCGGGTCAAGCGCGCACTGGGCCAACAGGCCCAGCGACGACTTCAGATACACGCCGGTCGACTCGACCGACTGGTGGCCAAGGATGTCGGCGATCTGCTCAACCGGCGTGCCGTCCTCCATCAACCGGGTCGCGAGCGTGTGCCTGAGCGAGTGCATCCCGTGGCGGCGCTCCTCGCCCAGCGCCACGCGCGCGACCCGGGCGTGCTTGACCAAGATCTGATGCAGATGGTCCTGGTCAGAGAACGGGCCGATCGGCGCGGTATGCCGCAAAAACACCTGCTCACAACCGCTGCCGGGGCGGCCGTCGCGAACGTAGTCGATGATCGCCCAGCCGACGTCCTTGAGCAGCGGCAGCCACACCCGCCGGCCGGTCTTGGCCTGCACCACCGAGACCCGGTTGCCCGCCCAGTCCAGATCTGAGAACCGCAACCGCCTGACGTCAACGCCACGCAGCCCGAGCCGGGCGATCAGCAACACGATCGCGTAATCACGCTTGCCGGACGGGTTGCCGCGGTCGATCGCCTCCAAGACCTTCGTGACGTCGCCCGGGTGCCATACCGACGGGACCCTCGCCTGCCTGCTGGACTTCGCGGCCGGGACCGTCGCGAGCACAGCCTCGCAGGTCAGCCCTTCGCTGGCGGCGAACCGCAAAAGCGACCGCACAGCGCATAGCTTGTGCTCCACCGTCTTTGGCTGGTAGCCGGCCAGAGTCGCGACGAACGCGCCGATCACCGCGCCATCCAGGGCGCCCAGACCGCCGCGCGCGCCGATGAACGCGAGGAACTCACCGGCGACGGTGCCATACCCCCGGACCGTCGAGACCGCGCAACCACCCTCCCGCAACCACGCCTGAAACCCCGCGAGAATCTCCGCCTGCCCGGCGCTCAGCGTGCTCACCGTGCGCGAGTATCGGCGCAGCACCGACCCGTGGATGACGAAGTCGTCCAGCATCGCCGCGACCCGGAACACGTACACGTCGGACTGCTTCAGCGTCCCGGCCTGCTCCTTCTCAAAGAAGCCGCCGCACGCCTCATCGACCCATGCCATCGCGACATCGAGCGAGAACTCCCGCACCCCGCGCGACGCGAAGTACCGCTCCAGACGCCGCCAATAGCCGCGATACCACTTCATCGTCGACGGCTTGTAGCCCAGACGCACCAACTCGCCATCCAACGCGGATACCAGCTCGAAAACAGCAGCCATCACGCTCACCTCCGATCACGAACGACCGAGCACCACGCCCGAGCCGCGTGACCAGAGCCTCTCCCGCGTTATGCGCAGCGCTCGACCGTCAACCCCGCTCGCTGCGGGAACTTCAAGCCAGCGCTGCGCATAACCCAGCGCTGTTCATTTGGCTCGCCAATCTCGCCGTTGCTCGCAAACATCGCCTTGCACGTGCTCGATGAGGCGTGGCAGGCGAGCGGGCAGCGGCTGGGAGTGCTGGTGAAGTACGCAGATGATCTCGTCGCCTTGTGCGCCACCCGCGAGCAGGCCGAAGAGGCCCGCGAGCTGGTGGCGGCGGTGCTGGATCCGATCGGGCTGCGGCTGCATCCCGAGAAGACCAGGATCGTGCATCTCGCCAAAGGCGCCGAGGGGTTCGACTTTCTCGGCTTCCACCATCGCATGCGGAGGTCGTGGAGGACGGGCTACTGGTATCTGCAGAAGTGGCCGTCCAAGCGGGCGATGGCGCAGGTCAAGGCCAAGATCCGCGACCGGACGGACCGCCGCCACGCGCGGCTGCCGTTGGAATGGGCAGTCGAGGACCTCAACCGCGTGCTGCGCGGCTGGGCGAACTACTTCCGCTACGGAAACTCGGCGGAGAAGTTCGACCTCATCGACGCCTACATCAACGAACGCCTCGCGATCCTCGCCAGCACCAAGCACGGACTCACGGGCCGCAACTGGGTAACCCGCTTCAACAACCAGTGGGTGAACCAGCTCGGCATCTACCGTCTCAGTGGCAAGGTGACCCGATGGCCTGCGCATGCCAGCCGGTGAACGATGTCGGAGAGCCGTGTGCGGGAGAACCGCACGCACGGTTCGATGCGGCGGCGGGAGGCTACCCCGGACCAGTCGGCATAGCCGCGCGGTCCCGGGACGCCTCCCGCCGACCCTACAAACCGCGCGTCTGCGGAGTACACGAGATGATCAGCAGCTCGGGGGATGCGAGTCCGCTGTGGAGGGTGATGGCACCAACCACGAGCCGATGGCAATTGCTCAGTCGCGAGGCTGGGTAGGAGGAAGCCGCAGCCAGGAGTCGCGACCCTAGGTTTGCCCGGTGGCTGTCGGGCAAAGTCTGGACGACGAGCGTGATTCTCCGTGACATCGGAGTGAATCCGAGTGTGGAACTGGACGCACCCCGATCGCTCAGGCGATCGCCGGGCTGATCCAGTGGTTGTGGAGCTTGAGTAGGTTGTGGACTGCTGCCTGCAGGCGCCACTCCGAGCGGACCGCGGATCTGCCTCGTCGCTGGAACCGGCGGAAGCCGCGGTTGAATTTGTTCTGGGCGAAGACCGGCTCGACTGTGGCTTTGCGGTGCTTGTAGACCTCGTGTCCAGCCTCGGTTGCGAGCACTCGGCGCATGAACGCGTAGGGGCCTTTCTCCCATCCCGGTCTGGCGTCCTCGCGTAGCCCGGCATCGGGCGGGACCAGTACTTGGATGCCGTCGCTGACGATGTTCTCGATCTGTCGGGTCTGCCAGTAGCCCGCATCGGCGAGGACGGTCTCGGGGTGTTGTGTGACACCCGCATCCCCGAGCTCGCGCACAGCGGCCCGGACGGCCGGTTCAAGATGACCGAAGTCGGGGCTCTCGACCGCGATCTCGGCGGCGACGATGATCTGCCCGCGGGTGACTGCGGCCTGCGCGTTGTAGCCCTGCACGGTCGGCTGACCCTGGGTACGCATCATCCGCGAGTCCGGGTCGGTCTTGTTCATCACACCCTCAGGCACCGCCGGCGGCGTGTACGGCTTCGGTGGCATCCCGAGCTTCTGTCCAGGCACGCCGCCCGCGCGCCGGTCTGCCTGCCAGCGCTCGTAGGCCTCGCTGGCCTGGATCTCCAGCCGCTGGCTCTCCTCCAGCCGCTGAACCGCGTCTAACAACCGGTCTGCCCGTGACCGTGCGATCGGCTGCGCGGCCTGCTCGCGCCGACGCAACAGCTCCTTGTGCGCCGCCCGCTGCCATCCGCGCCGACCCCCGCCAGGCGCCACCCCTTCCGGATCAAGCTCGATCGGATCCACCTCAGACTCCTCCCTGCGGCCAGCCTTCTTGGCCAGCCGCTCCTTCGCCGCCGCAAACGCCGCCCGCCGACCCTCTTCGCTCCGCAGCTGCTCCGGCACCTCATCACCGCGATCGGCGCCGAACAGCCCATCCTCCCAGCGGTCGGTCTCCTCAGCCTCCTTGAGGATGTCCGCAACCAGCTTCACGTAGATGCGGTTCGCGCCCCGCGACGCGTTCGCGCGGATCTTCATGCCATCGATCGAGATCACCCCCACCTCGACCAGGCCCGCCTCATCGCACAGAGCCAGCACCTTGGTGAACAGCTCGCCGAGCGCCCGCTCATGCCGGCGGCGGAACTCCGCGATCGTCGAGTGATCCGGCACCCGCATCGCCGTGATCAGCTTGTAGGTCACATCCTCCCGGCACGCCCGCTCGATCCCCCGCGAGGACCGGTTCCCGCGCGCGTACGAGTACAACAGCAGTGCCACCATCATCGACGGCTCATACGCCGCCCGCCCCTGGCCGTTCTCCCGATACGCCCCATAGAACTCGCTCAGGTCCATCTGCTCGACCGCCCCAAGGATCGACCACACCACGTGATCGTCCGGCACCCAATCAGTCAGATCCGGCGGCATCAACATCGTCTGCCCCCGGTCGCAAGCGATGAAGTTCTGTGGCATCACTGGATGGTCTTAAACCCGCCGGACGTCACACCTTTGCCCGACAGCCACCCCGAGAAGCAGAAGCCCGCGTGGGGGCTAGCGGCGTTGGTCGCCCAGCCTGCGGCGTAGCGCGAGGATCTCGCCGTGTGCGGCGGCGAGGTCCTGTCGCAGCTGCGCGACTTCGTCGCGGTGGCGGCGCTTCAGCGTGGCGATCTGCAAGGTGAGCGTGCGGACGACCGAGCTCGGGGCGTCGGGGTCGACTGGCGGTATCGGGACGGCCGCGCGCCGGTGCTGCTCGCGGAGGTGCGTGATTCGTCGCTTGAGCTCAGCGTGGCCGTAGAGGAAAGCGGTCGAGCATGGGGCGTGCTCGGCGACGGCTTTGAAGGTGACCGGACGAGCTTCTTTGACCAGCTGGCGGATGGCCCGCTCGGCGCGTTGGACGGCGTCGTGGTGTTTGCGTGCCGCGGCTGCGCGTAGGACCTGGGAGCGGTCGCTCTTGGAGTCGCTCATGCGCGGCCTTCCTCGAGCCGCGCTTGGACGCCGGCTCCTCGCACCGCTTGATCGGTCTGCGCGGTGGCGTCGAGCGCGGCGATGATGCCTTGCAGAGCGCGTCGCTCTTTGCGGCGCTCGCGCAGCCAGACGTTGTCTTCGGGCATCTCGCGTCCGGTCTTGCGCTGGAACTGCTCGCGACGTGCGTCGACGATCTGAAGCAACCCGGAAAGCTGACGCTGGTGCTCGTCGAGGTGGGTGCGGTCGGTGGCGAACTTGTCGCAGGTCAGGCACGCGTTGCCGCGGTCGCAGCTCTGGCGGGGCGGCAGCAGGCAATAGCCGTTCGGGAGGATCCGGTCTGCGCGCTTGTCGAGCTCGAGCATGTCGTACAGATCGCGCGGGTCGACATCCAGCTGGCGGCCGTCCGCGGTGATCTTGCGGTAGCGGAGGAACTCGCGCTCGTGGGTCTCGGCCAGGGAGCGGGCGTAGCGCATCGTCATGGTCGGAGACAGGTGTCCGAAGTAACGCTGCACGACGTGCAGCGGCACGCCGGCGTTAATCAGCGACGTCGCCTGGGTGTGGCGGAAGCGGTGCGTGCGCGTCAGGACGACCGGTCGTCCGCGACTGTCTCGCAGGTCGTGGGTCTCGGCGAGCCAGGACAGGCGCTGGCGGAAGGTCGCGTAGGCGTAGCAGCGGTCGGCGTTGCGATTCATCCGTGGCCGCCTGAAGAGGTACCTCGGTTCGGCGTCGATGCCCTCGGACCGGAGCCATTCGCTGGCCCACCGTTGCTGGGCTTCGATGATGGCGACGGTCTCGCGGTCGACCAGGATCGTGTCAGGCGCGCCTTCGATCTTGGTCTGCTGGTAGCGCAGCTTGGCGACGAAGCCGTCGGTGTCGTTGGCGCTGACGCCGCCGGCCAGGAGAAGCAGTGGGTCGAAGTCGAGCTGAAGGATCTCCATCACGCGGCGGCCGGTCTTGGCGAGCAACAGCAGCATCCGCTCGGCCTGTTCGTCGCCTGCTCCGCCGTCGCTAACGTCGCGGCCCAGCTCGCCGGCGACCGACAGGACGCGCGTCATCACCGCGTCCTCGATGACCTCTTCCTCGTCGGGAGCTCTGGCGCTCGTCCGCGGCCGCTCGCCGGGTTGATAGAACCGGCTGTGCTCGATACCGAGCGCCAGCCAGCGGTCGTCCCCGACCGCGCGCGTCAAATCGACACGGTGGTCGAGCAGCCACCCGTAGAGGTTCTCGGGCTGGTTGAGGTACTGGTAGGCAGTCGACTTCGACAGTGAGCCTCCCGTGCGCTCGGATCGCATCGAAGCGACCTCGCCGCGCCAACCGAGGACCAAATCGCGTAGGCCCTCGCGATCCTCGGCCAGGCGCGGGTGCCGGACGCCGCGGTCTTGCAGGTAGCGGCCGAACTTGCGGATGGAGATCAGGTAGGAGCGGGCGCTGGCCATCGACAGCGCGCCGGTCTGCATCTGCATCCCGAGGAAGTACCGCAGCCCGTCGCGCAGCCACAGCGGGTGGACGTCAGTGAAGTGGAGGGCGTGCGTGCGCGGTTCGTGCTCGCGCAGTGGGATGCGCGGGTCGTTCTCGGCGTCCCAGATCTCCCGTCGCCACCACGGCCGGGTGTCGTAGGCGGAGTACACGGCGAAGTAGATCCGGTGCAGCTGGCTGCGGATGCGCTGCCGATCCCAGCGGTCGGGGACCTTGCCGCGGCGCGCGGCGCAGGCGAGCAGCAGATCCTGCTCCCACCGTTCCACGGGCGCGTCCATCAGCGACGCTCGCGGCGGCGCGCCGGCCTTCAGCGCTCGGCGGAGGTCGCGAAGGAAGGTGCTCGTGTCGCCGACCTGGACGGCAGCGCCCAGATCGAGCAGCCGCCAGGCGGCGTACAGCATCTCGCAGGCGATTGCCTCGGGAAGGTCGCGAAGGTCCAGCAGCGTGCGGACCTTCTTGCCCCGAGAAAACCGGCCCTCCCACTCGGGCGCGTCGCCGACCACGAGGTGCAGCCGGCGAAGCTCCACGGGGACGGACAGCCAGAGGCGTCCGGTGTCCTGGCGGATGTGGCCCTGCGTGCCGTCGATGAAGTCGGCCGGGACGGTGTCGCTACGCAGCAATACGGCGCTCCCAGCTTGCCATGAGACGCTGCCAATCGGCGAGGGCGTGCAGCTCGGCGTCGTCGCTCACCCACCCATAGAGGTTCATTGTGGTCTGCACGTCGGCGTGGCCCAGGCGCCGCGAGACGACGTGCAGCGGGACGCCAGCCAATAGCAGAGCCGTGGCGTGCGTATGTCGAAACCAGTGGGGCGTCCAGCCGGCCGGCACCTTGTGCTTCAGGCTCCGCCTCAGTCGCGCCACCAGCGAGTAGACGCTGCCTGGCCTCCCCGGGGCGAAAAGCTCGCCGCCGGCCACGTTGACGAAGACCAGCGCTCGGTCCATGTCACCCAAGACCACGTCGGCGCCGGCATCGCAGAGCTGCCACAGGTACTCGCCGTAGAGCCGGTCCACGCGGTCGGTCACGTAAATCCGCAGCGGCAGACCGCTCTTGACCCGCTGGCCGTGAAAATGCTCGCGGGGGATGACGTTGACGTACGGCGTGTCGCCACGGCCCGTGACCCAATCACCGTGCAGCAGCCCGAGCGCCTCGCCAAGACGCATGCCGCTGCACTCGAGCAGCTCGAACAGCAGCCGGTCGCGAACCGACCCGACGTACTCGCCGGTCGACGCGTCCACATGCGCGCACGCGTCCTTGATCAGCGTCATCTGCCCCGGCGTGAAGATCGGCGGGATCTCCCGTCGCGGCGCTCGCACCCGCACCGTCTGGGTCGGTCGCCCGCGCCGTCTGGCCACGTGCTCAAGCAGCGGCCGGAACTGGGGCGAGGAGCGATGAATGCGCTGCGTCAGCGCGACCGCCGCCGGCACGCCGTTGAGCGCCTGGTAGCGGTAGAACGAAAGCACCGCCTGCAAGCGAACAGCGACCGTGCTCTCAGACAGCTTCGGTGCGCTCGGCGCGAATGCGACGATCGTCCCGTCCTCGCCCGTGCGAAGCCAGTGCACGAAGCCGGTGAACTCGCTGAGCCCGACATCGTGCCAGCCGACTTGGGTCGTCTGCAGCCACCGCCACCACAGCGCGAGTGCCCGCGCGTACGACTTCACCGTGTTCGGCGAACTCGAGACCCGCAGGTACTCGAGGTACTCCTCGGCCGCGTCGATCGAGAGGCCGTCGCCACCAAATGACCGTCCAGGTCGCCGCGCCGCTCGGCAGCCGCACTTGTTGAACCCGAGCCCCTCCCATCCCAGGCGGAGATGCTAGGTCGGGACCAGGACGACTTGTCGTCGCCGGCTGAATACTGGACCAGCTACGCCGGTGAAAACTGACCAACCTTGGGCGGCTTCGGTGCCGTCCGGTCGGGTCTGAGCCTGACGCGTCGATCGAGTCAGGAGATGATGGGTGCTCAGCGTGAAGCAGTGGACCGAGGGGCGGCGGATGCGGCCCGTCGAGCGGCCGGCGAGCAGGGAGATCCGCGGGCGGACGGGTCTGCACAGGGAGACGATCAGGAGGGCGTTGCGGTCCTCGACGCCGCCCGGCTAATCACGGCCGTCGCGGGGCCTCCGCAGGAGGCGCTTAAACCGCCCATCGCCGCTCTGGCCTCGCCCTACGGGCTCGGCCCTCGCGACGACGGGCGGTTTGCTTGTCAACCCCAAGCCAACGCCAAGAGGGGGCCAATTCTCGACCCTTGACACCTACCCGGCAGCAACGGGGTGGTCCAGCTTTCAACCGGCGTTGACACGACTATCGCTTCTCTCTCGAAGAAGCCCCGTGGATAAAACGCTCACAACGCGGCAGGAGCTTCGGGGAGCGCTTCGCTGCGAACGTCGTGAGTACATCCAATTCGACTGCAGATAAGAGGTCCTCATTTGCGAGGGCGATCATGGAACTCTCGGCTTATGTCCTCTCGCGCCGGGGTGCACAGTGTTCCTGGGCCGATCCTCGCATCGAGGGACCCCGCATCGAGGGACCCATAATCGATGAGGAGCGGCTCGCCGTGACCCGTGCTTGCCGCGGGGAGCAGGGCCCGGGTCGTCGACCCCGAGGTGCTTGTGCCACGCGAAATGCAGAACCAACGGACTCCGGCTCGAGCCTGGGATTCGGGAGGCCGCGAGGACGCTATTGGCCCGGGGGTTCATTGGCGGCTAGAGCTGTGGCGTTAGCGTGCTCGCATCGACTCGAGGTAGTGCCGCAGGCCGCGGGCGCCGGTGATGAGTGTCGCGGGGTCTTGTGAGTTTCGGGCCAGGCTTAGGGTGCCTTCGATTTGCGCGACGAGTGCGTGGGCCGCGTCCGTGACATTCGTGTCGGCGTTCACGACGCCGTCGGACTTCGCGCTCGTGAGCGCATCGGTGTAGGAGGTGCGCCAGGTGTCAAATACTGCTTGGGTGCGCTGGCGGAAGCCTTCGTCGAGCGGGTTCATCTCTTGAGCGAGGTTGTTCAGCGGACAGCCGAGGATTGGGCGTTGCCGGCGCAAGATTCGGGCGCCTCGCTCGAACTCGGTCGCGATCATGTCGAGCACGTCGGGCGTGGCCTTGAGGGGGTAGACCCATTGCGCGGCGATCATCCCGGCGATCACCTCATCGATCACCGCATAGCCGAATTCGGCCTTGCTCGGGAAATGGTGGAAAAACGCGCCCTTGGTCACTCCGGCGCGCTTGAGGATCTGCTCGAGCGAGGCCCCGTGGAAGCCGCGTAGGTAGATCTCGCTTTGGCCGACCTCGAGGAGGCGGCGTCGTGTGGCGGAGGGATCGCGAGCAGACATGCAGAGAGCAGCCCGTCTGGAAACAGACCGGTTGGTATGTTCACCGTCGGGGTATGAGGCTACACGTGGCAAGCGAGGACCCCAACCACACGGCGGATGCCGCCCTGTTCGCGAGCCTTGCTGCGGATCGCTGCGCGCATACGAGATGAGCGCAAAGAAGAAGACAAGCGTGCCGGAGGACAAGCTGCGGCTGTACGAGCGGCTCGTCGACTCCGTCACGGGCCCCGAGACGAAGTCCAACTTCGGCGCCGGGTACACGGCGGTCAACAGCAACATGTACTCGATGATCTCCAAGCACGGGGTGGTCGGAATTCGACTCCCCGAGCCCGAGCGCACCGCCTTCATCGAGCGCTACGACACGGAGGTTTTCAGAGCCGACCCCGCCTGGCCGCCGGCCAAGGAATACGTCGCCGTCCCGGACTGGCTACTTGCGGACACGGCCGCGCTCGCCCCGCACCTTCACCGCAGCTATCAATACGCGCTGACCCTGAAGCCCAAGCCAACCAAGAAGCCAAAGCGCTGACGACCGCAACAACGAAGGGAGACCGCCGTGGCCTTTTGCACGCTGCTCGAGTGGGATGAAAGCTTCCCGTTCGACCGCTACCAGGAGCTCAACGCCCAAGCAGGCGACCACGACGCGCTGCCCGACGGCTGCCTCGCGCGCGTGCTGGGCGCCGCCCAGGACGGCGCACGGATCATCGAGGTCTGGCAATCCGACGAGCACGCCAAACGCTTCAGCGATAAGAACTCGCACCTGATAGCCGAGCTGCAGATCCCGGCGCCATCCCGGGTCGCGGCATTCGAGACCAACATCTTCCAAGCGCGCCAGACAACACGCTAAAGCCAGCGACCGCGTGCGAGGGCGATCCGAGCTATGGCGACGTCGCCCGCCGCCGTAGGTCGATGGACGACTCAATGCAAGAGCAGGTCTTAGCGCAGGTTCCGTCCTGTCCCCGGCCCTCGCAAGTAGCACAACCCGCCGGTTCCGGACGCGCGAGCCGCGCGGATACAGAACCACAGGAGTCGGGAGCGACATGGTCACAGTCCGTCGAGGAATCCGAGGAGCGCGTCGGGCGGGCGGTAGCGGCTGGGCTTGCTGTCCAGCGGCGTGGTCCGGGCCAGTGCTCGCTCTTTGAGGGCGAGGTCGGCGTGGAGGTACATCTGCGTGGTCTCGACCTGTTCATGTCCCAGCCACAATGCGATCACGGTCGTGTCGACACCCGCGTGCAGCAGCCGCATCGCGGCGGTGTGGCGCAGGACATGGGGCGTGATCGTCTTCTCGGCCAGCGACCGGCAGCGCTCGGCGGCGTGGGTGGCGTGTTTGGCGATCCGGCGGGCGAGGGCTTCGGGGGTGAGCGGCTTGCCGGTGCTGGTCGGGAACAGCGGCTCGGCGGGCAGGCCGCCGCGTTCGGCGAGCCACTCGCGGAGCACGGCAGCAGTCTCCTTGGTCAGTGGGGTGATCCTCTGCTTGCGGCCCTTGCCAGCCGTGGGTCGCAGGTTCAAGTCCTGCCGGGGGCGTCGCCGCCGCCGCCGTCTGCTCCTCGTCCGGGCGTTAGCGTGGCACCCCGCGATCCGAGATGGTGCTGTGCGGAACAGCGCCCGCCCGGGGTACGAGAGCACCGGCGCGAGCACTCGCCGGGACGACAGCTAGGCCGAGCATCGGCACGGCGTTGGCATCGGCGTAGTCTGTTCGCGTACCGGCCTTCGCGATCACAAAGGGGTGCGCGTTGCGTTTGATCCTGAATCTGATCTGGTTCGTTCTGGCGGGGTTTTGGCTTTCGATTCTCTACGTGTTAGCGGGGATCCTGGCGTTCATCCTGATCATTACGATCCCGTTCGGGTTCGCTGCGTTCCGGATCGCGGCTTTCGCGCTGTGGCCGTTCGGCCGCAGGGTCGTGCGCCGGCCGGATGCCGGCGCTGGCTCGATGATCGGCAATGTGCTGTGGATCATCCTGTTTGGCTGGGAGCTGGCGCTCGCGCATCTCATCACTGGTATCGCGCTGTGTGTGACGATCATCGGGATCCCGCTCGGGCTGGCCAACTTCAAGCTGATTCCCGTCTCACTGACTCCGCTCGGGCGGGAGATCGTGCCCACGGCGGACCGTGACTTCGCGTCGGGCGCCTAGCGCCGGCGCCCGGTATCTGGCGCCGGCGGGCAACGGGGTGGCAGGCGCGTCGTCGTGACCGCCGAGCTCGAAGCTGAGCGCGCCAAGGGCGACCGCGTTAACCCGCACGTCGGTTCATCGCGACAAGCGATCGTCCCGCGATGCTTTGCGGCGCCGGCGATCGAGCTGCTCGCGCAGGGTCTGCCAGCGCGAGCGCAGCTCGGCGACGAGCGCGTTCCACTCACGTCTGATCTCGTCCTCTGGCGGGCGCTCTCCGCGCCGGATGCGACTCAGCTCCTCGGACACCTCGCGTCCGATCGCGGCGGAGGCGACGAGGACGACCATCATTCCGAACAGCGTGGAGATCATCGCCAAGACGGCTCCGATGACGCCGTAGCGCGACATAGGTGCTGAACAGGTGTGGCACGTACACCGCCGCGCCGATCAGATAGAGCGCCAACAGCACCGCCGCTAGGATCGCGAACGACATCAGGCTTCCCCGCTCGATCCGTTTCGCGCTGAGAACCAGGCCACTCCAGATCAGGAACAGCGCCGACGCGGGCAACACCACCAGGTTGGCGGCGATCTGCACGCGACTGTGGTCGAGGAGGTCGTGGATCCACCAGCTGAACGCGACATAACACACCAGCCCGCCCAGCCAGATCAGATCGTTGGCCGTGTTTCGGACGCCGAGCGGCTTGAGCTCCCAGGCCTGCTCGAACAGTCGCTGAATGCCGCGCGAGAAGCTCAGCATCGCAATCACCAGCAACACCGCCCCGAGAACGCTGATGTCGGTAGCCGCTCCTCCGGACGGCGAGAGGACGTTCCTCACAGCCTCGGCCCCGCCGCCGGTCAGGCCGTAGCGATTGATGATGCTTCGCGCAGCGCTTTCTGCGTCAACGTGCGGGAGGATCGCGCTAAAAACGATGGCCATCGGGACCAGTGCCGTGAGCGCGCTCGAGGCCAAGGCGACAGCCCGATCGAAGCCTGCGATCCGCTGAAAGCGCGTCAGCGTCCGCAGCACGAACGCAGGCCGTAGCCAAAACGTGAGCGTCCGCCGGATCCGCTCACGATCAACCCGAATCATTTCGTCTTCCGCACCCAGATCTGCCGATAGCGCGGTCGCGACCGCCAGTGAGGTCGGCTGTGCGTCCCGGGCGATCGATCATCCGCTCAGGCTAATCTCCATCCGCACTCGAGGCGCGACATCTGAACGCAGACCGCCTGTGGCGCCGTGTGCGGCTCTGGAGGATTAATGGCCGGCGAATACGCGGCACTCTTCGTTCTTGCGGCGATCTCGGCGATGGGATTTCCCGGGCCCGGTGACTCCGCCCTGATCGCGGCCGGGCTCCTCGCTGCGGATGGCGACCTGAGCCTCGGTGTCGTGCTGGTCACGGCGTGCATCGCCTGCCTGGTCGGTCGAGCGCTCGGCTACTGGCTGGGATCGACGGGCGGCCGTCCGCTGATCGGACGACCCGGCCCGTTTCACCGCTTCCGGCAGCGGACGCTCGACACGGGGGACGGCCTGTTCCGGCGTTTCCCCCGCTTCGCGCCGCTGCTCGCTCCTGCGGTGCTGTCGGGCATCCACCGCGTACCGTGGGGGATGTTCGCGGCCGCCTCGCTGTTGGCGGCGACCAGCTAGACGCTGTCCACCGGGCTCGGCGGATACTTCCTCGGACCGGCAGCGGCCGACATCCTAAGCGACATCGGAGTGAGGGGGGCTATCGCGATCGTGCTCATCTCGGCGCTGGGCCTGGCCGGCCGGTACCTGTGGCGGCTTCGCAATCCGCCGCAGCCGGTGTCCGAGGACAGTGCCCGGTCCTGAGCCGTCTGTAGTCGCGGACATCGGTTATCCGAGCGTGAGGGTTTCCGGCGTAATACTCTTGGCCCGTCCGAGACGGTGAATGATTGGCCCCGGCCGAGACTATGAATATTGGCCCCGTCCGAGACTATGAATGATTGGCCCCGGCCGAGACCGTGAATGACTGGCCCCGGCCGAGACGGTGAACGAGCTGCGTCCGCCCCGCGATCGATCCCGAAGCTTGCTCGCTGTCGTGCTAGCGGCGGGTGGCTTTCTGGTTTCCTGGGCCGTGGTTCATCACGGCCCGTACGCCGGCGCGCGCCTGATCGACACGCCGATCTACGCGCACTATGGCGATGAGATGAGGGCCGGCCTGTTCCCGTACCGTGACTTTGCGGTCGAGTATCCGCCGGCTGCGCTTCCCGCGTTCCTGCTCCCTTCGCTGATCGCCGGCAGCGGGAGCAACTTCAACGCATACGGGCATGCCTTCGAGCTGCTGATGGCGGTTTGCGGAGCGTCGGCGATGGGCTTGGGTGCCCTGGTCCTCGCGCGCCAGCACGTCGGCAGGGTTCGGCTGATCGTCGGCGTCGCGTTCGCCGCGTTCACGCCGCTGTTGATGGGATCCGTGATTCTGTCCAGGTATGACCTGTGGCCGGCGGCGCTGACGATCGCGTCGTTGGCCGCGATCCTCAGTGCGAGGGAGCGGCTTGCCTTCGGTTTGCTTGCGCTCGGGGTGGCGGCGAAGGCCTATCCGATCGTGATCGTTCCGCTCGCGGTCGTCTACGTTTGGCGCGGCTCGGGCCGGCGCCAGGCGATCGGCTGTTTTGCGATATTCGCCGTGGTCCTGGTCGCCTGCTTCTTGCCGTTCGTGATTCTCGCGCCGGACGGGGTCTGGTCGAGCATCCACGGCCAGATCTCACGGCCACTGGAGATCGAGAGCCTCGGAGCGTCGATTCTGCTTGCGGCCCACCAGTTGACCGGCGCCCACCTGTCGCTGATCGCCAGTCATGGCTCGCAGAATCTGGGCGGGCACACCGCCGCTTGGCTGGCATCTGTGCTGAGCGTGCTGCAGATCGCCGCGCTGCTGATCGTCTGGCTGCGGTTCCTCCGCGGTCCCGCCACCCAGCAGCGCCTGCTTGTTGGGAGCGCGGCGGCGCTGTGCACGTTCGTCGCCTTCGGCCGCGTGCTGTCCCCGCAATACCTGATCTGGCTGGCTCCACTCGTGATTGCGCTACCGGGCAGGCGCGGCCTTGTCGCCACCGGATTGCTCACGGCTGCAATGGGTCTGACCCAGATCTGGATCCCCGCGCTCTTCTGGCAACTCACCCGTTTTGAGACGGTCCCGTCGTGGGCGGTGCTGGGCCGGGATCTGGTCCTTCTCGCGCTGCTGGCGACGGTGGCCTGGCCGGAGCTGCCGATCCGCCGTTCGCTGCCAATCAGACAGCGGGCGCCGGAGACCGTGCCGACGGCCCGCGGCTCGTGATCCACAGGACCTGATTCGCATCGCTTCCGATGTCCTCCTGGGCGATGTCAGCTCTGGGCGGCGGCGAACACCACGCAGGCAATCACGATCAGGGCCGCGATCAGCCACACCAGCCACGTCATTTGAGCGTGTCGCACCGGATACTCCGTCACACCATGTTGAAGCGCTCGGTATGCACGCGCTCGGGTGGGGCGCCCAGCTTCACCAGCGCCGCCTCCACGGCGTCCATCATCGCGTCCGGTCCGCAGATGAAGAATTGAAAGCGCCGGTAGCCTGGGGGGAGATGGCGGGCCAAAACCTCGCTCGTCACGTAGCCGGTCTCGCCCGCCCAGTCTTCCGGTGCCCGCTCCAGCACGTGCACGACGGTGAGGTTGAGCCGGTCATTCAGTCGTTCGAGCTCCTCGCGGTAGGCCACGCCATCCCACTCGCCGTTTGCGTAGAAGAGGACCGCCGGGCGGACGTCCTTGCGATCGGCCATCGTCCGCAGCATGCTGATCAGGCCCGCGATTCCCACCCCGCCGGCGATCAGGCCGAAGCCCGGCCCCTCGTCCTGATCGATCGAGAACACGCCGTGCGGGCCATCGACGTATACCGTCGTGCCGGGTTCGAGCTCACCGACCCGGGAGGTGAAGTCGCCCAGCGCCTTGACCGCCACCTCGACCTCGTCGCGCTCGGCGCTGGAGGAGAACGAGAACGGATGCTGGGTGAGCGAAAACGGCGAACGGCCGATGGCAAACCAGCCGAACTGTCCGGGTTCGAAGCGAAACCCTGCGGCCGGCGGCGGCCGCAGCGCCAGCGTCGTCGTCTCGCCGCGCTCGGCCTCCACCCGCTCCAGGCGCCAGGGACGCCCCAGCGCGCGACGGGGCTTGATCAGTCGCACCCAGACCAGCAGGGCGACGAACGCGGCCGACATGATGGCCCAGAGGATCTGCTTCCAGAGACTGCTCACGTACTCGTCAACGAAGAAGACATGCCCCAGCGCTCCAACCACCAGCACCAGCGCGAGCACCGTATGCAGGATGTGCCACGCCTCGTAGGAGAGCCGTAGCCGGCGCCGCCAGACCGAGGTGACGATCAGGGCGATCAACGCAAACAGCGCGACCATCCCAAACCACACCAGCAGCGGCGCGTGGAGGGCTTTACTGAGCGTCAGCTCGTTCCACTTTGCCGAGATGGCGAAGTGGACGAGGATGAAGGCCAGCCCGACATAGCCGATCTGGCGGTGAAACTGCAACAGCGCGTCCTGGCCGAAAGGGGCCGCCACCGGCCGGAAGCGAGCCACCAGCGCGAACTCGAGGCCCATCATCGCGAGCCCCACGAACCCGAGCGCGACCGAGAAGTTCGTCCAGAACCCATGGTCCGGATGGCTCGCACCGATCACCGCGAAGACCAGCGGCGACAAGACCGCCCCGAGGTAGGCGATCACCCAGAACACGGCCCGCACGACGAACGTCATCGGCGGCGATGCTTCGTCGACCAGCGCCCGCGGGACGGATCTAAGCCGACGAACAACACGGCGAGGATCGGTTGGCTAGCCGGCCGGAGCCGTTGCCTGATGACGCTCGAGGACCTCGCGCAGGCGTTCCTCGGAATCGTTGTCCAGCGAGGTCTGGATCACTTCCCCGCCGTATTGCGCAATCTGCGGCAGCACCTTGTCCGGGGTGATCAGTCCGCCCCACAACGCGCCGCCGGTGGCGCCGGCAGCGGCGGGACGGTGGATTTGGTGCAGCTTGACCTTGCCCTCCGCATCGCGGTCGACGACCACCGCGTCTTCCAGCTCGATCGCGCGCTCGGTCATCAGTTGCATCAACCGCGAGCGGACGGTCTCGGCGGTCTCCCTGTCGGGGTACGCGACAGCGATCAGATCGCTCACTTGACCTCCAATCGAAGAAGAATTGCGAACGACGTCCTCACCGGGCCCAGCTCGCGCGAGAGTAAACCACACAGCGGCGCTGGTTGACCCGCGAGGCGGCGCGAATCGGGGCCTGCGAGTCACAAGCCACGCACCGCGACGCCGGCTTGGACGGTCGGGTGCCAAGGCTGATACGGCCAGCGGCACGTACTATGCCAGCCGCATATGTCATTCGGCGAGCTGACGATCCAAGCGTGCACCAGCGGGGCCGCGAATGAGTGATTCAATCGTCTGTGGGGTCGATGCGTCCGAGGCGGCCTGGTCCGTGCTCGGCACAGCCACATGGCTTACGGATCGGATCGGTGGCGATCTGGTCGTCGTGCACGTCGTCGAGGAGTCGACCGCGGAGGTGCATGAATTCGCATCGGCCGTCGAGAATCGTCTCGGCGCGGGTCGGGAGGTTCGCGTGGTCGAGGGGGAGCCCGCCGAGACGCTGCTCGAGGCGGCCGAGGATGAGGACGCCGCGTTTCTCGTGATCGGCTCCCGGGGCCAAGGCTCGCTGGCCTCGGGGCTGTTCGGGAGCGTCTTCCGGCAGGTCGCGGCCGGCGCCGGCGTGCCGGTGGTGGTGGTTCCGCCGGGCGTCACCGAGCCGTCCGCTGGCGAGCTCGTCGAGCCCAGCATCGTCTGCGGCGTGGACGGCTCCGAGCATGCGCTGGCCGCGGCGCAGGTCGCCCAGCGGCTGGCGGGAGCGCTCGGATGCCGCCTCTTGCTGGTCCACGCGCTCATGGATGTCACCGCGACGGCGGCATATCTCGGGGCGCGCGCCAGCAACCCTCCGCTCAGCGGGCAGGCGGATGCCCGCGAGCGCCAGGCCGCACAGATCGTTGGCGACGCGCTTGCGCGAACCGGTGACGGCGGCACCGGCGTCGTCGAGGCCGGTGCCCCGTGGGACGTGCTGGAGGCGGTCGCCGATCGAGAGGCGAGCTGGCTGCTGGTGGTGGCGGCCCGCGGTGCAGGAGCCGTGCGTTCCGCGCTGTTCGGATCCGTCGCCGCACGCCTCGCCGCGGGCGCACGGCGACCGGTCGTGATGGTCTCGGAGATCGCGGAGAGCCGGTGACGTTCCTCCGGACGCGCGTTGCGGATCAACTGGCCGCAGTCGTCACCCCAGCCAGCGGTTGCTGCTGTATGGGGGCAGCGCGCGAACGAACAGCGTGACGAGGACCGTGGCGCCGAAGTAGCCGTAGAGCGCGGCCACCGATTCATCGGAAGGACCTCCTGACGCTGTCCGGTGACGTGTGGCATGAGCTTACGGTCAGAGCGCTGCGCCCGGGATGTATTCGCCGTAGTAGTAAGAGAAGACCGCTGCCCAACAAGCGGGCGAGGTCCCCTGTGACGACCGTTCCGCGCTGCGCGTAGCCTATGGGTGGAGGTCAGATGCTGGCAATGGAGCTGATCCCCGCAATCCGAGCGAGGCTCGCGCAGCTCGACGCCGAGCGGCATGGCGCCCTCGCGAGCGGGCGACGCGCGGCACTGTGGCGAGCCCAGCAGCACGCCGCCCGGATCAACAACACGCTCGACGACCTGCGGCGCTACTGCCTGGAGTCCCTCAAACCCCGCCGGTTTCTCGATGCCGAGGACGAGAACGACTATCTGCGCGGCTACCGCGAGGGGTTCCAGGCCGTTCTGACCGAGATCCGCCGGCTCGAGACGCGAGGTCCTCGGCGCTGACCAACGGGGCGCCCCCGACACCGTCATCCGGGCGCGACCGTGGACCAACTCGATGCTAGATTCAGTCCCCGCACGGTGGGCGTAGCTCAGCTGGTAGAGCTCCTGGTTGTGGTCCAGGCGGTCGTGGGTTCGAATCCCATCGCTCACCCTAGGAAAGAAACTGGAAATCAGCGACTTTCTGACACCCGCGACAGCGTCCGCCGTGGGTAGCGCGTCTGCCACGGCCGATTCTCGAAGTACGAGAGACGCCGCAGGGGGCGCAGCCACCCCGACGTTGTGCCTCCTATCCGCCCGTGGGACCGGGGGGCGGGAGCGACGCCTGGGAGATCGCTGCTGACGGCTGATGCTGGGGCCTTTTGAGCCTGATTGCAGACCTCTCGGATCGGTCACCGACCGCGGCCGCGACGCGTTGATGTTCGTTGCCGTGCATGGGGCGGTCCTCGCGGAGCAGGTGAGCCTGGTGCTCGATGCCGACGCCCCGTGCGAGCAGCTCCTGTCGCGGCGCGAGATGCGATCGCGCGATCACGCGTGGCTGAGCGCCAACCCGGCCGCGTCGAGGAGGCCCGCGACGAGTTCCGGCGAGCGGCGCCGGTGACGCTCAACGGGTGCGAGCGGGCTCTCCTCTTGCGCCGGGAGGAGACACCTGACAGGGTGAACCGATGCTGACTCAGGTGGCCGACGGCGTCTGGGTCAGGCAGAGTGCGTGGGTCTGGAGCAATGCCATCGCGGTGCGCGGGGAGGGTGGGTTGATCCTGGTCGATCCCGGCATCGATGGTTCCGATCTGAACCAGCTCGCCGACGAACTGGACCGCCTCGGCATTCCGGTGGTCGCCGGGTTCTCCACCCATCCCCACTGGGACCACCTGCTCTGGCATCCCCGGTTCGGCGACGTGCCGCGCTACGCCACCCCCGCGGGCGCCCACGTTGCCAGTGAAGCCCGAGAGCGGGCACAGGCGCTGGCGGCGGAGAGCGCGTCGGGCATCCCTCTCGAGCTGATCGGGCTCGTCACCCCGCTGCCCGAGGACGGCGGACCCGTGCCGGGCGAGATCGTCGAGCATCAGGCGCACGCCATCGGCCACGCCGCGGTCCTCCTCGCGGACCGTGGCGTCCTGCTCGCCGGCGACATGCTCTCCGATGTCCTGATCCCGCTCCTCGACCCTCGCCGCCCCGATCAGGTGGGCGCCTACGAGACGACACTCGACCGGCTGGGAGAGGCCGCCAGGCACGTCGATGTCCTGGTCCCCGGCCACGGCGCCGTTGCCGAGGGTCCCGAGGTGGCGGCCCGACTGGCCGCCGATCATGCCTACATCGACGCGCTGCGGCGAGGAGAGGAACCGGTCGACGCGCGTCTGGGGCCGGATGCGGACTGGCTCTCCGGCCCGCACCAGTCCAACCTGGAGCAGGCCCGAGGGCGGTAGGGTCTTCTGATGGCTCGGGAGTCGAGCGAGGCGATCGCCGCATAGATCAGCTCGGCCATCTCCACTCCGATCGGTCGTTACGGTGCAGCCACGGCTGCACATGCTGAGACTGCGATCCGCAGCCAAAATCATTGATCAAGGCATCGCAAGAGCACCGAGTACAGACCGACTCGCTCACCCCGCGCTGCGCATGTCGCCCGGCGGCGACCGAGCTCAGCAGCGTGACGGGGTCCAAGAACCCGGCGTTGGGGTCAAACGGCGGCTCGGTGAGGTGCAGGCTGGCGATGTTCTGCCCGCCTGCAACGCGTGGTAGACCCCGAGCATGTTGCTGGTGTACTGGCCGGCCGAGCACAGGAAATTGGGGACGACCATGTCGCCGCCGTGGGCGTGGCACGCCTCCGAGGCGAGAGTTCTGCGCGTCGTGCCAAGCGGCGATCGGGGTTAGTGGCTCACCCCGCCTGGGTGAGGCCCGATCACTTAGGCGCTCCACGGTCGCAGGTTCTCCGTTGCTGTGACGGCGACCGCCTCCAGGCTTGCCGAGCTGCCCGGGTCGTAGAGCGGGCCGGAGCCGTCTGTGAGAAGAATCCACGCCTGCGCCACGCCGCGCGCGGCGACCGGACCTGGCTCGGCCAGACCGGCGGCGAGTTTGGTGAGCTCATCGCCGGCGGCCAGGACTCGGCGCCGGGCCGGGGTGATGCGGACGAGGGAAGGCGGGGCGCCCTGGTGAGCCTCGCGCACGACCCGAAGCAGCGCCTCGGCAATTGCGCGGCGACGAGATAGGTCGGTAAGTCGCCGGGCGCGCGAGGAAAGCGCCGCAGCGGCCTCGGTCGAGGCACCGGCGGCCAGCGCGACGTCGAGCCGCCGGCTGCGCCAACGAGCCGTGATTCGATCGCGAATCCCCAGGCGATCGGCCACGACCAGTCCACCGGCCTCGCTCGCCGCCCGACCCGATTGCGACGCTTGTTGCCTCGTCTGCGACCTGTGCGACCTCATGACCAACAAACATGATACGCCGGTCATGATGACCTGTCAAGCACTTTTGCTGGTCACGAAGCGTACAATCTGAGAGATGTCTGCTCTTCCTTCCTGGTATCCAGGGACCGAGGCGAAACCGGCGCCGATGCCCCTGATGCTGGTGCAGGCTTTCGTCAACACCCGCGATCTCGAGGAGGAGTCCGATCTCCTCAACGACATCGACGCCGCGAGCGCTTGGCTCCTGGACGCCGGGCTGCTCAGTCCCGACGCCACCCTCAGCGCCGCCGACCTCGAACAGGCCCAAACCGTGCGGGAGAGCATCCGCCGCCTGCTCGAGCCAGGCGACGGCGACCTGAGCAGCGGCGCGGTCCTGGGACCCATGCGCGAGCTGGCGGACACGCACCCGCTGCGATTGTGGGTCGGGGACCACGGCATGCTGGCGCTGGAGAACCCTCGACACAGCAACCTCGGTGACGGCCTGTTTGACCTGCTGCTCATCATCCGCCAGGCCCAACAGGACGGGAGCTGGTCCCGGTTGAAGATCTGCGCCAATCCAGACTGCCGGTGGGCATTCTACGATCGCTCGCGTAACCAGCAGGGCAACTGGTGCAACATGGCTCTCTGTGGCAACCGCCTGAAGAACCGTCACCTGCGAGCCCGCCGCCGCTGACACACTGCGACACTCCGCCGCCAAACGGTCCGCATTCGCCGATGAGGAGATCCCGGTCCGATCGCGAGCCCCGGCGCAACTCCTCGCGAGGGCCCGTGTTCCAACGCGCGAACTCAGATTCTTTCGGAAGGGAGTCCCATGTCTCGTGTCCGCATGACGGTCGCCACCGCGGCGGTCGTATCGCTGGCACTCGCCGGAGCTGCGATCGCGAGCGCCTCGAAGGTGACCTCCGGGTCGACCCAGATCACAGCTTCGCCGGCCGCGGTCAAGCTGCTTGCCGACAACCACATCACGATGGCGCCACTGGCTCCGGTCACCGCCTCGGGTGCGACGTTCACGTTTCCCATCACGGGCGGCAGGCTCAGCGCAAAGACGCTGCACGGCGTGATCCGCCACGGCGGCGGGCTCGTCATCTCGAACGCAACGACGAAGGTGACGCTCCGTCGTCTGACGCTCGTCCCGGCCAAGCGTGGTGTGTTGCTGTTCGCGACCGTGCGCGGCGCGGGCATGCGCGTGTGCCGTCACATCGGACGTCACCATCCGCGCACGCGCTGTGTGATGATCACACGCCTAGTCACAGCGCGCATCGCGCGTGTCACCGGCGTCACCGTCAGCAACGGGAGCGCCACGGGTACGGTGAGGATCACTGCCTTCACCGCCCGCGTGCTCAACCGCCTGGCGGGCCAGCACGTCGCGAGCGCCGGCGACGTGTTCG
The DNA here is from genome assembly GCA_963723675.1 of uncultured Solirubrobacterales bacterium. GTDB lineage: Bacteria > Actinomycetota > Thermoleophilia > Solirubrobacterales > Solirubrobacteraceae > Palsa-465. Next base: position 779,454 of record CAVRRW010000012.1, read on the forward strand.
GTACCGGCACCACCACGCCGACACTCTCCTAGCGTCGGGACACTAGTTCGGTAGGGCCCAGCAGTTCAGCGCCGAGACTTCTCCGGCGGCCGTCCGGTCGTCGGAGAGGAGTTCCGACATCATCCCCGCGGTGTCGATGTTCGAGGACCGCTCCCGCGCCGAGTCGTTCGGCGCCGTGGCGCAGCTGTACGACCGTGCCAGGCCGACCTATCCGCCGGCGCTGGTCGACGGTCTCCTGGCCGGCGGCGCGCGAACCGTCCTCGACGTGGGTTGTGGCACCGGGATCGCCGGAGCGCTGCTCGCCGCTCGCGGATGCGACGTGCTCGGGGTCGAGATCGACCCACGGATGGCGGCGGTCGCTCGGTGCAAGGGACTCGAAGTCGAGGTCGCCTCGTTTGAGGCCTGGGAGGACCGCGGCCGCCGGTACGACCTGTTGATAAGCGCCCAGGCATGGCACTGGATCGACCCGCGCGCCGGCGCGATCAAGGCCGCCGAGGTCCTGTTCGCCGGGGGGGGCATTGGACTGTTCTGGAACATCGGTCACCCTCCCGCTCAAGTCCGGGACCGGCTCGTCCCGATCTACAGGCGGCTCGAGCCCGACCTCGGGAGCTTCTCGGGCGGCAACCACGGCGGCCGGATCGGCGGCACCGAGACCGCGCTCGAGGAGTCCGGCAAGTTCGAAGCCGTCGAGGTGCTCCGGTTTCCCTGGAGCAAGCGCTATTCGGCCAAGACGTGGCTCGAGCACCTCACCACGCACAGCAACCACCAGGCGCTGCCGGCGCTGCGCCTGCGTCGATTGCTGGCGGCGGTGGGGGAGGCGATCGACGGTGTCGGGGGATCGTTCGAGATGCCTTACGAGACGCTGCTCGTCAGGGCAGCGCGCAAGTAGCGGATATCACTCGTCGCGCTCCGCCAGACCCGGATCCCGGGTGACACCCGGCGCGATCCGCCAGACCCGGATCCCGGGTATCACTCGGCGCGATCCGTCAGCCACGGATACCGCGCCGTGTCCTTGCCGGCGTAGTCCGGATCAAGGTAGATGAAGCATCGCTGGATCAGCCCGTCGCGGATCTCGAAGACGTCGCACCAGCGGCCCGCCTGCCATTCGGGCAGCCCCGCTCGCCACGGCCCATCCCGATGCTCGCCGTGGCTGGTCCCCTCGCACGCGACGACATCGCCACCGGAGAAGATCCAGTTGAAGTGCGAGTAATCGTGCCGGATCGACACGATCGTGCCGCCGACCTCGGTGAACAGCCGGCCGATCTCCTCTTTGCCGTCGGCCAACCCCCACTTGGGGAAGTAGACCTGCGCGTCGTCGGCGAAAAGGTCGAGGATGCTTGCACCGGTGGATGTGACTCCGCCGTTGTCGAATGCCTTGAGGTACTCGAGTGCCACCGACTTGCGCTGCTCGTCGGTCATCACGGTGGTGGTCAACGCCACGATTGGCTCCTTTCTCCGCCTGCGAGCACGATGTCGTAGGTGATGCTCCAGAACGGGGCGTCCATCCGGCGTCCGTCCGGCGCTTGGCCCGGGTCGTTTGCAACCACCGGCGCGATCAGCTCGCTCTTGACCCCGAAGACCGCGTCGGAATCGAGGTGCGGATCGCCGTCGGCGAACACGTGCGTGGTGACGCTCTCATAGCCCGGCGCGGTGACCATGAAATGAACGTGTGCCGGACGCATCGGTGACCGGTTCGCGCTCGCCAGAAGCCTCCCCACGGGCCCGTCGACTGGGATCGGATAGAAAGTCGGCTTGACCGTCCAGAACCAGTAACGGCCATCATCGGCGGAGTACAGGTGCCCTCGCCCCCGGGGCTCCTCGAGGCCGGGTTGCTGAACGTCGTAGAAGCCGTGGTCGTCGGCCTGCCAGACCTCGAGCCGTGCGTTTGGCACCGGCTCGCCGGTCACCGAGATCACGCGGCCGGAGACGAGGCAGGGCTCTCCTGGCGCGCCGTTGGCGATGTCGTCGCCGTTCTCGAACCGGGGCGAGGCCTCGACGAAGAACGGCCCGAACACGGTCGCGGGCGTGGCGGTCGGCGGCTTTCGGTGGTTGCGGCCGACCACGAGCATCGACAGTCCCAGCACGTCGGACAGCAGGATGAACTCCTGGCGTTTGTCGTCGGTGATGTGCCCGGCCTGAGTCAGGAACTCGATCCCCGCAAACCACTCCTCCTCGGTGAGCCCGACGTCGGTGGCAAACGCATGGAGATGACGCACCAGGCTCTGCGCGATCTCCCGGAAGCGCTCGGAGCGGCAGTCGTCGAAGCTGGCCAGGACGGCCTGCGTGAGCTCCTCGTGGGCCAGGTTGCGAGTGCTCATCTTGAGGAATTCTATGCCCGCTGTCAGGGTTCACGGCGGATCAGCCACATCGAGAAGGAGCCGTGAATCAGATGCTCCACAGCACAGCGAAGACTTCCGGGCCGCTCACCGGGGACGAGTATCTGGAAAGCCTGCGCGACCGCCGCGAGGTCTACGTCTATGGCGAACGCGTCAAGGACGTCACCACGCACCCGGCCTTTCGCAACAGCGCCCGTTCGATCGCGCGGCTGTACAACGCGCTGCACGACGAGGACACGCGGGAGATCATCACCACCGAGACCGACACCGGCAGCGGAGGACGAACGCACAAGTTCTTCCGGTTTCCCCGCAGCGCCGAGGACTGCGTGGGGGATCTGCAAGCAATCGCGCAATGGGCGCGACTGAGCTACGGCTGGCTCGGGCGCAGTCCGGACTACAAGGCCGCCTTTCTCGCCACGCTCGGCGCCAACTCCGACTTCTACGACCCCTACCAGGACAACGCCAAGCGCTGGTACCGGGAGGCCCAGGAACGGGTGCTCTACTGGAACCACGCGATCATCCACCCGCCCGTGGACCGCAACCGGCCCCCGGACGAGGTCGCCGACGTGTTCATGCACGTCGAGGAGGAGCGCGAGGCCGGCCTCGTGGTCAGCGGCGCCAAGGTCGTCGCGACCGGTTCGGCGCTGACCCACTTCAACTTCATCGCCCACTACGGCCCGGTGCCGTTGCAGAAGAAGCAGTTCGCGATCGTCTGCGCCGTGTCGATGGACACGCGGGGCGTGAAGCTGATCTGCCGTCCCTCATACGAGATGGCCGCCGAGGTGATGGGCAGCCCCTTCGACTACCCGCTCTCCAGCCGGCTCGACGAGAACGACGCGATCTTCATCTTCGACAGGGTTCTGGTGCCGTGGGAGAACGTGTTCGTCTACGGGGACATCGAAAAGGCGAACAACTTCTTCCCGTTCACGGGATTCATCCCGCGCTTCTGCTTCCACGGCTGCATCAGGCTGGCGGTGAAGCTCGACTTCATCGGCGGCCTGTTGATGAAGGCCGTCGAGGCGACCGGCACCAAGGACTTCCGCGGCGTGCAGGCGCAGGTCGGCGAGGTGCTCGCGTGGCGCAACCTGTTGTGGGGACTGGCCAGCGCAATGGCACGCGAGCCGCAGCCCTGGAAGGAGGGAGCGGTGCTGCCCAACATGGACTACGCGATGGCCTACCGCCTGTTCTCGACGATCGGCTACCCGCGCGTCAAAGAGATCATCCAGCAGACCGTGTCGAGCGGCCTGATCTATATCAACTCCAACGCCAGGGACTTCAAGAACCCCGAGATCCGCCGCTACCTCGACCGCTACGTCCGCGGCTCGGGCGGCATCGAGTCGGTCGAGCGCGTCAAGCTCATGAAGCTGCTCTGGGACGCTGTCGGTAGCGAGTTCGGCGGCCGGCACGAGCTGTACGAGCGCAACTACAGCGGCAACAGCGAGAACATCCGGATGGAGGTGCTGTTCTCGGCGATGGCCAGCGGACAGGCCGACCAGTACAAGGGATTCGCCGAGCAGTGCATGGCCGAGTACGACCTCGACGGCTGGACCGTCCCCGACCTCGTCAATCCCGGCGACATCAACTTCTTCGACAGCGGCGCACGGTAGACCCGTCTAGCGCACGGGGCCGTTGTGTCCAGCATGAGCGAACACTCCGATCGATCCACCCTCACAGCGGGTAGGCTCCATTGACGAGAAGGTGGTGTCGCGATCGCAGTAAAGGCGGCTGACCTCGAGTCGGAACTGATTGATTCGCTCTGCGTGCAGGTGCGCAGGCGGTTGCCCGACTCCCGCGTGGCCCCCTGCGAGTCCTTCATCCGGCAGTTCTACCACTGGGTTCCGCCCGAGGATCTGGCCGATCGGACCCCGGGGGACTTGTACGGGGCCGCGATCTCGCAGTGGAACCTGGCGCAGGAGCGGGCGCCGGGTGGCGTCAAGGTCAGGGTCTACAACCCGGAGCCCGAGCGCGACGGATGGCAGTCGCCGCATACGGTGATCGAGATCATCTCCGACGACATGCCGTTCATCGTCGACTCGGTGACGATGGAGCTGGGGCGCCAGGGGTACAGCATCGACCTCGTGATCCATCCCGTCGTGCGCCTGCAGCGTGATCCCGACAACCGGCTGCGGGACGTGATCGAACCGGGCGCCACCGCGCCCGACGCGATCGGCGAGTCTGTCCTGCACGCCGAGGTCGTGCGCGAGCGCGACCCGGAGAAGCTGGCGCGGCTGGCCGAGGGACTCGAGCGGGTGCTCGCCGAGGTGCGCGCGGCGGTGGAGGACTGGGGCCCCATGCGCGACCAGACCGAGCGCTTGATCGAGGAGCTCGAGGGGAACCCGCCGCCGATCGACGCGCAGGACGTCGACGAGGTCAAGGCGTTCCTGCAATGGGTCGCGGCGGACCACTTCACGTTCCTGGGCTACCGGGAGTACGACCTCGTCGTCGATGGGGACGGTGTCGGGCTGCAGGTGAGGCCGGGGTCGGGGCTGGGAATCCTCCGCAGCGCCCCCCAGACGCCCTTCAAGCGGCTGGGCTCCAAGGCGCTGGGGCTGGCGATGGCCCACCAGATCCTCGTCCTGACCAAGGCCAACACACGCTCGAACGTCCACCGCCCGGTGTATCTCGACTACATCGGGGTCAAGAAGTTCGGCCCCGACGGCGAGGTCACCGGCGAGCGCCGCTTCTTGGGCCTGTACACCAGCGCGGCCTACAAGAACAGCCCTCGCGAGATCCCGCTGATCAGGCACAAGGTCGAGCGGGTGCTCAGGCGCGCCGGGTTCCCGCCCGCCAGCCACGACCATAAGGCGCTGCTGGAGATCATCGAGTCCTATCCGCGCGATTCGCTCTTTCAGATGGACTCAGACGAGCTGTTCGAGGTCGCGATGGGGATCCTCGGGCTCGGCGAGCGTCAGCGCGTGCGCCTGTTCGTCCGGCACGACCCTCTGGACCGGTTCGTCGAGTGCCTGGTCACGATTCCGCGCGACCGCTTCAACACCGAGAACCGCGAGCGGGTCGGAAGGATCCTGCTCGAGGCCTTCGGCGGCAGCCACCTCGACTGGACTCTGCAGCGCTCCGAGTCGGTGCTGGTGCGTGCGCTGTACATCGTCCACTGCGCGAAGGGAACGCCGACTGACTACGACGTCTCAGAGATCGAGTCACGGCTGGCCCGCGAGACCCGCGCCTGGACCGACGACCTCAGATCGGCGCTGATCGAGGCGCACGGCGAGGATGAAGGCATCGAGCTGCACCGCCGCTACGAGCGCGCGTTCCCGCTCGCCTACAGGGCGGACTGGCCGGCGAGCGCGGCCGTCGCCGACGTCGAACACATCGAGCAGCTCGCCGCCGGCAACGGTCCGATCATGAGCCTCTATCGGCCCTCCTCGGGGCAGGTCGGCACGCTGCGATCCAAGCTGTTCAGCGCCGGCCGTGTGTCGCTGTCGGACGTGCTGCCGACGTTTGAGCACATGGGCGCGACGGTCATCGACGAGCGCCCCTACGAGATTGCGCCGGCCGGCGAGACGAAGGCGTGGATCTACGACTTCGGGTTGCGGTGCGTGGCCGAGGACGTCGAGCGCGTGGGCGACCTCTTCCAGGAGGCGTTCCTCGCGGCCCGGCGCGACGAGCTCGAGGACGATGGTCTCAACGGCCTGGTGCTCCGCGCAGCGCTCACCGGCCGCGAGGTCACGATCATCCGCGCCGTCGCGAAATACCTGCGCCAAGCCGGGATCGCGTTCTCGGATGCCTACATGGAGCGAACTCTGCTCGGCCACCCGGCGATCGCGACGCTGCTGGTCAAGCTGTTCTGCGCGCGGTTTGACCCGCAGCGACGCGATCGCGGCGCGGCCGAGCGCCTGAGGCGCGAGGTCGAGGAGGCGGTCGACGCCGTCGAGAGCCTCGACGAGGATCGGATCCTCAGGAGCTTCCTTTCGGTGGTCTGCGCGATCCTGCGCACGAACTACTTCCGCATCGGCAGCGGCGAGGAGGATCCCGTGGGCGATCCCGGGACGCACCGGCCCTACCTGTCGTTCAAGCTCGACCCGACGAAGATCGCGACGCTGCCGGCGCCGCGGCCCCGGTTTGAGATCTTCGTGTACTCGCCCCGGTTTGAGGGCGTGCATCTGCGAGGCGGCAAGGTCGCGCGCGGCGGGCTGCGATGGTCGGACCGCCGCGAGGATTTCCGCACCGAGATCCTCGGCCTGATGAAGGCGCAGATGGTCAAGAACGCGCTGATCGTCCCGGTCGGCTCCAAGGGCGGCTTCGTGCTCAAGCGTCCCCCGGTCGAGGGCGGTCGCGAGGCGCTGGCACAAGAGGGAATCGCCTGCTACCGGATGTTCCTGTCGGGGCTGCTCGACGTCACCGACAACATCCGCAGCGGCGAGGTCGTCCCGCCCGACCGGGTGGTGCGCTATGACGACGACGATCCTTACCTGGTGGTCGCGGCCGACAAGGGCACGGCGACGTTCTCGGACATCGCCAACGAGGTGTCGGCGGCATATGACTTCTGGCTCGGAGACGCGTTCGCCTCCGGCGGCTCTCAGGGCTACGACCACAAGCAGATGGGGATCACCGCCGGCGGAGCGTGGGAGTCGGTCAAGCGCCATTTCCGGGCGCTCGAGCGCGACATCCAGCAGACCGACTTCACGGTCGCCGGCATCGGCGACATGTCCGGAGACGTGTTCGGCAACGGGATGCTGCTCTCGCGGCACATCAAGCTGGTGGCAGCGTTCAACCACATGCACGTGTTCCTGGACCCGGATCCGGACGCCGAGCGCAGCTTTGCGCAACGCAGGCGCCTGTTCGAACTGCCACGCTCGTCCTGGACCGACTACGACCAGTCGCTGATCTCCGAGGGCGGGGGGGTTTACCCCAGGACGGCCAAGTCGATCGCGCTCTCGCCGCAGGTTCGCGAGGTGCTCGCGATCGAAGACTCCGAGCTCGCTCCCAACGACCTGATCCGCGCGATCCTGCGGGCTCCCGTGGACCTGCTGTGGAACGGCGGCATCGGCACGTACGTCAAGGCGTCGAGCGAGACCCACGCCGACGCCGGCGACAAGGCAAACGACGCGCTCCGAGTCGATGGCCGGGAGCTTCGCTGCAGCGTCGTCGGCGAGGGCGGCAACCTCGGCTTCACCCAGCGCGGCCGGATCGAATACGCGCTCGGTGGCGGGCGCATCAACACCGATGCGATCGACAACGTCGCCGGCGTCAACTGCTCAGACCACGAGGTCAACATCAAGATCCTGCTCGGCTCGCTGATCGCAGCCGGCGAGATGACCAGGCAGCAGCGCAACGAGCTCCTCGCCGAGATGACCGAGGCGGTGGGCGACCAGGTGCTCTACGGCAGCTACACCCAGACGCAGGCGTTGAGCATCGGACTCGCCCAGGCCCCCTCGATGATCGACGTCCACGCTCGCCTGATCCACCAGCTCGTGCAGGTGACGGGCCTCAACCGCGAGCTCGAGTTTCTGCCCGACGACGAGACGATTTCCGAGCGCAAGGCCGCCCACCAGGGCCTGGTCGCTCCGGAGCTGGCCGTGGTGATGGCCTATTGCAAGATCTTCCTGTACGCCCAGCTGCTCGAGTCAGACCTGCCGGAAGATCCCTACCTCGCCCACGACCTGGAGCGGTACTTCCCGCCGCCGCTGCCACAGCGCTACAGCGCGCAGATGCGCTCGCACCGGCTGAGCCGCGAGATCATCGCCACGGTCGTCGCCAACCAGCTCGTCGACCGAGCCGGGACCACTTTCGCATTTCGCCTGCGCGAGGAGACAGGAGCGCCCCCGTCGGTCCTCGCGCGCGCGTACGCGGTCGCGCGCGAGGTCTTCGACATGCGCGCGCTCTGGATCGCGGTCGAGGCACTGGACAACGAGGTCGACGCGCAGTTCCAGCTCGAGATGCTGATCGAGGCGCGCCGCCTGGTGGAGCGGGCGACTCGCTGGCTGGTGCGGGCGAATCCCCGGACGATCGACATCGAAGCGGCCACGCGGCGCTTTGAGCCCGGCGTGAAGCTGCTGGCGCAAGCACTCCCGGACGTGCTCGACGACAATGACCGCGCCGCGTTCTCCGCGCGCACCGCTGAGCTCCAGAGCGTCGGGGTGCCCGCCGAGCTCGCCGCGAAAGTGGCGGCGATGCCGTCGATGATCTCGGTGTTCGACATCGTCGAGGTCGCCGCGGCGTCGGGACGCGAGCAGGCGACCGTGATGAGCGTCTACTCCCAGCTCGGCTCGCGCCTGGAGCTCAACTGGCTGCGCGACCGCATCATCCAGCTGCCCCGGACCAATCGCTGGCAGGCGCTGGCGCGCGCGGCCCTGCGCGAGGACCTCTACGCCGTGCATCGCGCGCTGACCCAGGAGGTCCTCGAGTCGGCCGGCGCTGACGCCGGCGCCGAGGAGGTGATCGAAGCGTGGCTGCAACGCAACGCTGCCGCGGTGCAGCGGCACATCGCGATGCTCTCCGACATCAACGCCTCACGGGTCTACGACACGACCACGCTGCCGGTGGCGCTACGCGAGGTGCGAAACCTGGTCGGCACCCGCGCCGGACCCAGATCCGACCGCGTCGATGGCGACGGCGCCGGTCCCACCCAGGCCCTCGCGATCACCGAGGCCGACTAGCGCTCAGCGCCTCGATCGCCCCAGACGACGTCTGAGGCGATCGCGCAGCGAGGCAACCGCGAACGCGGCCACGTCGATCGCTCCCGCCGCGAGAAACGCGATCGGTCCCGTCACAATCCGCCCCGATAGCCGTGAGAACACCCACGCCAAGCTATCGTGCTGTCTTGATGAGCTCCGTCAAGACGAGCATCACCGAGCTTCCAGAGTCCCGGGTTCGCGTGCAGGCCGAGGTCCCGGCAGAGGAGGTGGAGCGCCGTGTGCAGCAGGCCGCGCGTGAGCTGGGGCGTCAGATGCGGGTGCCCGGGTTCCGCAAGGGCAAGGTCCCGCCGCCGGTGGTGATCCGCCGGCTGGGCCGCGAAGCCGTGCTCGACGAGGCGCTTCGCAAGGCGCTCGGCGGGTGGTACGTCGACGCGATCGACGAGGCGGGGATCTCGCCCGTGGGCGAGCCGGAGCTCGACGTCGGCGACCTTCCGCGGGAGGGGCAGCCGCTGGCGTTCTCGATCGAGATCGGAGTGCGTCCCCGGGCCAAGCTCGGCCAGTACGAGGGCCTCGAGGTGGGCCGCCGTGGGCCGCACGTCGACGACTCGATGATCGATCAGGAGATCGAGGCGCTCCGCGACCGCTTCGCCACGCTCGAAACCGTGCTGCGGCCGGCGCAGTCAGGCGACCACCTGGTGATCGACTACATCGGCCGCGTCGACGGTGAGCCGTTCGAGGGCGGCGAGGGGCGTGATCAGCTGCTCGAGCTCGGCTCCGGGACGCTCGTCCCGGGCTTTGAGGAGCAGCTCACGGGTGCCGCCGCCGGCGACCGGCGCTCCGTCGAGGTCACCTTTCCCGAGGACTACCCGGGCGGCCTGGGCGGCAGGACGGCCGTGTTCGACGCCACCGTCTCGGAGGTCAAGGCCAAGCGGCTCCCCGAGCTCGACGACGATTTTGCGTCCGACGCGGGGGGCTTCGACACCGTTGCGGAGCTGCGCGAGGAGGTCGCCCGACGCCTCACCGAGGCCGAAGAGCAAACGATCGAGCGCGAGTTCGAGCAGGCCGTGCTCGATGCGGCGGTGGCCGAGGCCGAGGTCGAGCTTCCCGACAAGCTCGTTCACGCCCAGGCTCACGAGCTGCTCGAGCAGACCCTGTCGGCGCTGGCGCGACGCGGCATCTCCAAGGAGGCTTATCTGCAGATCGCGGGCAAGGACGAGGAGACGCTCGCCCACGAGGCCGAGCCCGAGGCGGCCCAGGCGCTGCGCCGGGAGGCCGTGCTCGCCGCCGTCGTCGAGGCCGAGCAGATCGAGCCGACCGACGAGCAGGTGCTCGAGATGCTGGGGCCGTCCGCCGAGCGTGAAGGCATCAGCTCCGAGAAGCTGCTCGAGCGCCTGCGTTCGGCCGGTCGGCTGGACCGCGTGCGCGAGGACGTCGCCAACGGTCAGGCCGTCGAGTTGCTGGTCAAGGAGGCCAAGCCGATCAGCGTCGAGCAGGCCAAGGCGAGGGAAACGCTGTGGACCCCAGAGCGCGAGAGTCAGCAGCAGCGCTCGGGGCAGCTCTGGACACCGGGGAGCTGAACCGCATTCCCTTGGCGCGGGCGCCGTTGTTTACCGAAAGGGCCCCCGGATGGCGGTTGATACATTCGGCAGGAATCCGCCGGAGTAAGCGAAAGAAGCGAGAACGATGAGCCCACTCGTACCGATGGTCGTCGAGCAGACATCCCGTGGGGAACGGGCGTTCGACATCTACAGCCGTCTGCTCAACGAGCGGATCATCTTCCTCGGCACCCCGGTCGACGATCAGATCGCGAACCTGATCGTCGCGCAGCTCCTGCACCTCGAATCAGAGGATCCCGACAAGGATATCTCGGTGTACATCAACTCGCCCGGCGGCTCCGTGTACGCCGGGCTGGCGATCTACGACACCATGCAGTTCATCAAGCCCGACGTGCAGACGATCTGCGTGGGGATCGCGATGTCGATGGGTGCGCTGCTGCTCGCCGGCGGCGCCGGCGGCAAGCGGATGGCGCTGCCAAACGCCAAGATCCTGATCCACCAGGTGTCCTCGAGCTTCCAGGGACAAGCGACCGATATCGAGATCCACGCCGCCGAGATCATCGACGTGCGCCGCCGGCTCGATGAGATCATTGCCCAGCACACGGGCCAGGAGCTCGAGAAAGTTCGACACGACACCGAACGTGATTACTTCATGAGCTCAGAGCAAGCCAAGGACTACGGAATCATCGACCGCGTCATCTCGCAGCATTGAGCGGCTAGGCTTAGGCTTGGCTTAGGCTTCGAGTGACGCGCGACGAGCCGAACTCCCCAGAGCGCTGCTGATGGCACGTCCCACCGACTCCAACGAACAGCTTCTTTGCAGCTTCTGCGGGAAGTCGCAGCGACAGGTCAAGAAGCTGATCGCGGGGCCCGGCGTCTACATCTGCGACGAGTGCATCGACCTCTGCAACGAGATCATCGATGAGGAGCTGACCGCACCGCCGAGCTTCGACATCGAGAATCTCCCCAAGCCACGGGAGATCTACGACGTGCTCAACGAGTACGTGGTCGGCCAGGAGCAGGCCAAGCGGACGCTCTCGGTAGCGGTCTACAACCACTACAAGCGAGTCCAGATGATGCAGTCCGATGAGAACGACATCGAGCTGCAGAAGTCCAACATCCTCCTGCTCGGCCCGACCGGGTGCGGAAAGACGCTGCTCGCGCAGACGCTCGCGAAGATCCTCAACGTGCCATTCGCGATCGCCGACGCGACCGCGCTGACCGAGGCCGGGTACGTCGGCGAGGACGTCGAGAACATCCTCCTGAAGCTGATCCAGGCCGCCGACTACGACGTCAAGAAGGCCGAGACGGGGATCATCTACATCGACGAGGTCGACAAGATCGCCCGCAAGGCCGACAACCCTTCGATCACGCGCGACGTCTCCGGCGAGGGCGTCCAGCAGGCGCTGCTGAAGATCCTCGAGGGCACCACCGCCTCGGTGCCGCCCCAGGGGGGCCGCAAGCATCCCCATCAGGAGTTTCTCTCGATCGATACGACCAACGTGCTGTTCATCTGCGGCGGCGCGTTTGCGAACCTCGACAAGGTGATCGAGCGCCGGATCGGCCACCAGGGCGTCGGCTTCGGCTCGGTCATCCAGTCCAAGGACCAGCGCGACACCGGCGAGATCTTCGAGCACTGCCTGCCGGAGGACCTGATCCAGTACGGCCTGATCCCCGAGTTCATCGGCCGCCTGCCGGTGATGTCCGCGATCCACCAGCTCTCGCGCAACGAGCTGATGCAGATCCTGACCGAGCCGCGCAATGCCCTGGCCAAGCAGTTCCAGCGCTTCTTTCAGTTCGACGGGATCGAGCTGGTGTTCGCCGACGAGGCGCTGTCCTCGATCGCCGACAAAGCGCTCGAGCGCGAGACCGGCGCGCGCGGGCTGCGCTCGATCATCGAAGAGGTCCTGCTCGAGGTCCAGTTCGAGCTGCCCTCGCGCCGCGACGTGCGCAAGTGCGTGGTGACCAGGGACACGATCGACAAGGGCAAGGCGCCGACGCTGGTGACGGTCGCGGCACCCGAGGAAGAGGCGGCTTAGGCCCGCCGCTACGCTGCCGACTGTGGCGGCGATTTCGGACCTCCAGGCAAAGACCCGGTACGACCCCGGCGAGGTCGAGCCGCGGATCGGACGCACCTGGCTGGACTCGGGCTTGTTCCATCCCGAGCCGCAGGGCACCCCCGAGGAGAACTACTCGATCGCGATCCCGCTGCCGAACGTCACCGGCGTGCTCCACATGGGGCACGCGCTCAACAACTCGGTACAGGACTGCCTGATCCGCCGTCACCGCATGCGCGGGTGGCGCGCGAAGTGGATCCTCGGCACCGACCACGCCGGGATCGGCACCCAGATCCAGGTCGAGCGAGCGCTGATCGCGCAGGAAACAAGCCGCGAGCAGCTCGGGCGGGAGGCCTTCGTGGAGCGCGTCTGGCGCTGGCGGGAGCAGTACGGCGGCCAGATCATCGAGCAGCTCAAGCGCCTAGGTGCCTCGCTCGACTACGAAGACGAACGCTTCACGCTCGACGACGCGTACGCGCGGGCGGTCCTGCACGTGTTCGTCGACCTGTACGAGAAGGGCTACATCTATCGCGACCGTTACATGGTCAACTGGGACCCCGGCATGCGGTCGGCCATCTCCGACCTGGAGCTCGAGGACCGCGAGGTCACCGACACGCTCTACTACATCGACTACCCCCTGGCGACGGGGTCCGGGGCGGTGACGGTGGCCACCGTGCGGCCCGAGACGATGCTGGCCGACGTCGCGATCGCCGTCCATCCCGACGACGACCGCTACCGGCGGCTGGTAGGCGAGAAGGCGATCCTGCCGCTGGTCGGGCGCAAGCTGAAGATCATCGCCGACGAGTTCGTCAAGCGCGACTTCGGGACCGGTGCGCTGAAGATCACGCCCGGCCACGATCCCAACGACTTCGAGATCGGGCGCCGGCACGGGCTCGCGCAACCGTCGGTGATCGGCGAGGACGGCCGGATCACCGACGAGGCCCCGGAGCGGTTCGTCGGGCGCAACGTCGAACAGGCCCGCGCGGCGGTCGTGGCCGAGCTGCGCGAGCAGGGGCTGATTGCCCGGACCGAGGCCTACGTCCACGAAGTGCCGTTCTCGCAGCGCTCGGGCGAGCGGATCGAGCCGCTGGTCTCGCTGCAGTGGTTCATGCGGATGGATGAGCTCGCCAAGCCGGCCATCGACGTGGTCCGGAGCGGGAAGGTCCGGTTCTGGCCCGAGAACTACACGCGCGTCTATCTGAACTGGATGGAGAACATCCGGCCGTGGTGCATCTCACGCCAGCTCTGGTGGGGTCACCAGATCCCGGTCTGGTATCGCGGTGAGGAGCGCTACGTCGGGATGGAGCCCCCCCGAGGCGAGGGCTGGGAGCGCGACCCCGACGTGCTCGACACCTGGTTCAGCTCGGCGCTGTTTCCGTTCGCAGCGCTGGGGTGGCCGGAGGACACGCCGGCGCTGCGCGCCTTCTATCCCACCGACGTGCTGGCCACCGGACGCGACATCATCTTCCTCTGGGTCGCCCGGATGATCATGATGGGAATCGAGTTCCTCGGGCAGATCCCGTTCTCGGACGTCTACGTGCACTCGATCATCCAGGCGCCCGACGGACGCCGCATGTCGAAGTCGCTCGGCACGGGCATCGACCCGATGGCGCTGATCGAGGGGGGCCCGCGCCCGCCCGTCTTCGCCGAGGGCAACCGCTCGCCCGGAGAATTTCCCGCCTACGGCGCGGACGCCGTGCGCTGGGGCCTGCTGGCGATGTCGTCCGCCCAGGACGTGAAGTTCTCTGAGGACAAGCTCGCCCAGGCCCAGCAGCTCACCAACAAGCTGTGGAACGCCTCGCGGCTGATCCTGCTCGGGGTCGGCAGCGACGCGCGCCCCGCGGTCACCCCGGCGGCGGTCGAGGACCGGTGGATCCTGTCGCGCCTGGAGCGCGCCAAGCGCGAGATCGGCGAACGGATCGCGCGGTATGACTTCTCACACGCGGCCCTGGGGCTGTACGACTTCGTCTACGGTGAGCTGTGCGACTGGTACCTGGAGCTGGTCAAGCCGCGCCTTCGCGCCGGCGAGCCGGAGCTGGCGGGAACGCTCCTGCACCTGCTGACCCAGACGCTGGCGCTCGCGCATCCGATCATCCCGTTCGTCACCGAGGAGATCTACGGCTACGTGCCCGGCGCCGAGGGACTGCTCGCCGCCGGCATCCCCGACCAGCCTGCCGCGATCGACGAGCATGCCGAGGCGTCGTTGGCGCGGATGATCGAGGCCGTGCAGGCGCTGCGCGCGTGGCGTGACCTCGCGTCCGTGAAGCCCGGCGCGACGCTGCCGGCCCTGCTGCGCGCCGACGGCTACGCCGAGACCGGCGAGCATCTCGCCCGGCTGGCCAGGCTGTCGCTGGACGGCTCGGGCAACAGCGCCCAGACGGTGGCGTCGGTCCCGGTCCCCGGCGGCACGGTCGAGATCCTCGTCGGCGACGGGCTCGATCTCGAGGCCGCCGCGCGCAGGCGCGCCGCCCGCCGGGCCCAGCTCCAGGCCGACATTCAGCGCAGCGAGCGCAAGCTCGCCAACGAGGGGTTCGTCTCCAAGGCGCCGCCTGACATCGTGGCCGCCGAGCGCGACAGGCTCGCGCGGCTGCGCGATGAGCTCGGTGGGTTGTGACCCCGGAGGACGCAGAGCGCTACCTGCTGTCGCTCGAGCTGTTCGGGATGCGGTTCGGGCTGGACCGCATGCAGCGGCTGATGACCGCGCTGGGGCATCCGCAGCGCCACTTTCAGTCGATCCACGTCGTCGGGACCAACGGCAAGTCCTCCACGGTGCGCATGATCGCCGCGATCCTCGCGCGGCACGGCCTGCACACTGGCGCGTACCTGTCTCCCCACCTTGTGTCCTTCGGCGAGCGCATCCGGATCGACGACGCCGATCTCGAGCCGAGCGCGTTTGCGGCCGCGGTGCAGCGCGCCGCGCGCGCGGCCGAGCTGGTCGACCGCTCACTCGGCGCCGATGACCGCGTCACGCAGTTCGAGGCGCTGACCGCGGCCGCGTACTGGGAGCTGGGTCGCCGTGGCGTTGAGGTCGCGGTGATCGAGGCCGGGCTCGGAGGCCGCTACGACGCCACCAACGTCATCCCCTCCAAGGTGCAGGTGCTCACCAGCGTCGGCCTCGAGCACACCCGCTGGCTGGGCCCGACAATCTCCGACATCGCCGCCGAGAAGCTGGCCGTGGTCAAGCCCGGCGGGACGCTCGTGCTCGGGCCGCATCTGCACCCCGACGCGCTGGCGCAGGCCCACGCGGTCGCCGCGCGCCGGCGGGCCCGGCTGACCGAGGCGGGAGACGACCCCGGCGTTGCGGTCGGCGCGCTGGGCTCGTTTCAGCGGCGCAACTTCGCCCTTGCGCGAGCGGCCGCGGAGGCGTACCTGGGTCGGCTCGACGACGGCGCCGTGGCCGCAGCGGCGGCCGAGATCAGGGTTCCGGGGCGGCTGCAGATCGTCGGCGAGGAGCCGCTGACGCTGGTCGACGGCGCGCACAACCCCGAGGGGATGGCGGCTCTGGTGGAGTCCCTGCCCGAACTCGTCGCGGGGCACGACCGCGTCGTCGCGGTCGTCTCGATTCTCGACGACAAGGACGTCGCCGGCATGCTCGCCGCGCTGGTGCGCCATTGCGATGCGCTGATCTTCACCAGCAGTCACAATCCGCGCGCCTTGCCGCCGCCCACGCTGCAGTCGCTGGCGCGTCAGCTCCACGGTCCTTCTTCGGAGGTCGTCCGCGACGCGCACGGGGCGGTGCGGCGAGGGCGCGAGCTCGCCGGGCCCGGTGGGGTGGTGATCGCAACGGGCTCGATCTATCTCGTCGCCGACCTGGTGGCACCGTCCGGGCGGGGCCGCGCCTCGATGCTGTGAACGATCCAGACCAGCCGAGATTCCTGACGATGATCGGGCGGGTCGCGCTGATCGTTGCGGTCGTGATCTTGGTCTTCTTCGGAATCGGGTACCTGTTCGGGCGGCTGTTCCTTTGAGGCCGCCGTCCTGCGCCGGCAAACCAAAACCTGAGAATCCCTGGCCGCCGCGACGATCCGACTGCACCGACCACTACACTCGCGAGCTTGATGCTGTTACTTCCGGGCGCTTTCGGGATCAAGAACAACACGATCAGCCTGGTCGTCGACCTGGTGATCCTGTTCCTCGTGGTCCTCTGGCTGGCGCTGGTCTACTGGACCTACGCCGACGCGAGGCGGCGGATCGCCGACCCGCTGCTGGTCGGCTGCGCCACGGCGGCGTCGCTGTTCCCGTTCGTCGGGACGATCGTCTACATGATCGTCCGGCCGCCCGAGTACCTCGAGGACGTGCGCGAGCGCGAGCTCGAGATGCAGGCCGCCGAGGCGCGCCTCGCCGAGCTGGGCTACCACCTCTGTCCGCATTGCGACTACGAGGTCGAGAAGGATTTCCTGCGCTGCCCCAACTGCCTGCGCAAGCTCAAGGATCCCTGCAAGTCGTGCGGCAAGCCGCTTGACCCGATGTGGAAGCTGTGCCCGTTCTGCGAGGCCGAGGTCGGCACGATCCAGGCCGCCCCGCGGCGCGCGCGCCGTCGCCGTGAAGGCGTCCCTGAGCATCCGGTGGCCGGCACCGCCGGCGAGGCCGGCGGCCCCTCGGGCAGCTAGTGGAACGTTTCGGCGGCGACCACTAGGCTCCCGCGCCGATCCCCTCCAAAGGAGACCAGCCGCACATGGAGCGAACGCTCATCCTCGTCAAGCCCGATGCCTTCGCCCGCGGCCTGACCGGCGAGATCGTCGCCCGGTTCGAGCGCAAGGGGCTGAGGCTGATCGCGCTCAAGCAGATGACGATGGCCCGCGAGCTGGCCGAGCGCCACTATGCCGAGCACGTCGAGAAGCCGTTCTTCGGCGAGCTGGTGTCGTTCATCACCTCGGGTCCCCTGGTCGCGATGGTGCTCGAGGGTGATCGGGCGGTCGACGCGGCGCGGCAGGTGATCGGCGCCACCGACCCGCTCCAAGCGGGCCCGGGCTCGATCCGCGGCGATTACGCGATCGCGGTCGGACAGAACATGGTCCACGGCTCGGACTCCGGCGAGTCCGCCGTGCGAGAGGTGGCGCTGTTCTTCCCGGAGCTGGGCTAGTGGGTCCCGCCGTCACGCACGGGCTCGCCACCGGCAAGCACTGGATGTCCGCCCGAAGGCGCTGAGGCTGCGAATGCGGGCGCTGGTCCTGGCGTCGCGCTCACCGCAGCGCCGCGCGATCCTCGAGCAGCTGGGCATCGCGTTCTCGGTGCGGGCGCCCGACGTCGAGGAGCTCGAGTCCGGTCCGCCGCACGAGGTCGCGCTCGAGAACGCCTACCGCAAGGCGTCGGCGATCGCCGGGGCCGGCGACGACGCGGCTGTGCTCGGCGTCGACACCCTGGTCAGCATCGGCGCGCGCATCTGGGGCAAGCCGGCCGATCCCGAGCAGGCGGCCGCGACGCTGCGGGCGCTGGCGGGCCGCCGGCACGCCGTGGTGAGCGGGCTGTGCGTGATCGCCGACGGCGCCGCGCGAACCGCCGCCGCTACGACCGTGGTCCAGTTCAGGCACCTCGACGAGGCGATCATCGATTGGTACGTGGCCAGCGGCGAGTGGCGCGAGCGAGCGGGCGGATACGCGATCCAGGGGCGCGGCGCCGCGCTCGTGCAAGCGATCGAGGGCGACTACACAGGCGTCGTGGGGCTGCCGGTGACGACGCTGCTCGAGTTGGCGCCGTGGCTGTTACCGGTCGGTTAGCGGTGTCTGTCGATCGCTTTTGCTCGATTGTCGGGAGAGCTCGCGCCGGTGCCGTTCGTGGCCCGTTTTCCAGCGCATTTCGGTGCTTTTTGAGCTGTTGCGGGAACTGCTCGCGACCGGGCGTTCGGCTACACTCAAGCGCCATGGTCGGCGGTTTGGGCGTGGGGTCCGCCACACGTCGCACCGTCCGCCGCCGGTCCGTACCTCGCTCATCGCTGTGATTCATCCCGAAAGCCCCTTACCGCTCCGCGGCCGCGAGATTTTGCCCGCCGGCATCCACGGGTGAACCAGCACCCATGGGCTTCTTCGGGTACCTGACAGGCTTCGGGGGCCGCGACATGGCGGTCGATCTGGGCACGGCGAACACGCTCGTGTACGTGCGTGGACGCGGGATCGTCCTCTCGGAGCCGAGCGTCGTCGCGGTCGACTCGCGCACCGGCGAGGTCCACGCCGTCGGGATCGAGGCCAAGCGCATGCTCGGGCGCACACCCGGCACGATCTCGGCGATCCGGCCGCTCAAGGACGGCGTCATCGCCGACTTCGAGGTGACCGAGGAGATGCTCAGGCACTTCATCCAGAAGGTCCACCAGAACCGCTGGGCGCACCCCAGGGTCGTCGTCTGCGTCCCCAGCGGGGTCACCGGCGTCGAGAAGCGCGCGGTCGAGGAGGCGTGCCTGTCGGCGGGCGCGCGCCAGGCCTACCTGATCGAGGAGCCGATGGCCGCGGCGATCGGAGCGGGGCTCCCGGTCGGCGAGCCGACCGGCTCGATGGTCGTCGACGTCGGCGGCGGCACCAGCGAGGTCGCGGTGATCTCGCTCGGCGGGATCGTCGTCTCACAGTCGATCCGTGTCGGTGGCGACGAGCTCGACGAGGCGATCATCAGCTACGTCAAGCGGGAGTACAAGCTGCTGATCGGCCAGCAGACGGCCGAGGAGGTCAAGCTCGAGATCGGCTCGGCGTTCTCGATGGGGGAGGAGGTCCAGGCGGAGATCCGGGGCCGCGATATGGTGTCCGGCCTGCCCAAGACGGTCGTCCTGACGAGCGAGGAGATCCGGGGCGCGCTCGAGGAGCCGGTCTCGCAGATCATCGATGCCGTCAAGGAGACGCTCGACCGCACCCCGCCCGAGCTCGCCTCCGACATCATGGATCGTGGCATCATGTTGGCGGGGGGTGGTTCCCTGCTGCAGGGGCTCGAGGAGCGACTGCGTCACGAGACGCAGATGCCCGCGCACCTGGCCGAGTCGCCGCTGACCTGCGTCGCGGTGGGCTCGGGGAGGTCATTGGAGGAGTTCGAGGCGATCCACCGTTCAAGCAAGAATTCACGCAACCGGCGTCGTCGGTACTAGGTTTGGGCCCGGTACCGAGATGGCGCGGAGCAACACCTTGGAGACACGCATCTCGTGCATGACAAGCAAGTTCGGCGGCGGCGGGCAGTCCTCGGGCTGCTCGTCGGCGTTTCCCTGATCCTGCTGACCGCCTACTTCGGCGAGTCGTCGAGCAGTCCGCTGCACACGGTGCAGCGAGGGATCGTCGAGGTGTTCTCGCCGGTTCAGGAGGGCGCCAGCAAGGCGCTCAAGCCCGCCCGCGACGTCGCCGGGTGGTTCTCGGACACGTTCCGCGCCAAGTCCCGCGCCGATCAGCTGCAACGGCGGGTCGAGACCCTCACCGCGCAGCTCGCACGCGCCCAGGCCGCGGTGCTTCAGAACCGCCAGCTGACCAAGCTCGTGGGGCTGGACAACTCGCTCGGAATCGAGGCCTACCGTGCCGTCGCCGCGCACGTGATCGGCCGCAATCCGACGCTGTGGTACGCGACGATCGAGGTCGACAAGGGGTCCGATGACGGCGTCCGCGTCAACGACCCCGTGATCGGTGACAAGGGGCTGGTGGGGCGGGTCTCGGTCGTCGATCCGACCGTCTCGATCGTGACCCTGATCACCGACCACTCGATGGCGGTCGCCGCCCAGGTTCAGGACTCCGGTGGCGACACCGGGGTGCTCGTCCCAGCGGTCGGCAACCCCAACCAGCTGCTGGTGCAGAGCCTGCCGCAGACGGGCCCGTTCCACGAGGCGGTCGGCCAGCTCGTCGTCACCGCCGGCTTCAAGTCCGGGCCGCTGCAGTCGTTGTACCCGCCGGGGATCCCGATCGGCACCATCTCCAGCGCCGGCGAGAGCGATCTGCTCAACAGCGGACAGGTCGAGGTCAACCCGGCGGTCGACCTGCGTCACCTCGATGCAGTGCAGATCCTCACCAAGCCCCACGGCGGCACCGAGCGGGCGCAGCTGCCGTGAACTTTCGACTCGCCCTGCGCCTGATCGTGCTCGCCTTCGCGACCGTGGTGATCCAGCAGGCCGCGGTCTCGCAGATCTCGGTCTTCGGGGTCAGCGCCGACCTTGCGCCGCTGGTGGTGATGTCGGTCGGGCTTCTGGCGGGTTCGACGGCCGGCGCGATCACCGGGTTCGGGACCGGCCTGTTCGTCGATCTCGTACTCGTCCAGACGCTGGGCGTGACCTCTCTGCTCTACATCGGGATCGGATACTGGTCGGGCCGCGTGCGCGAGGTCCGCGACCCCGCGCACGGTCTCGTGCCGCTGGCGATTGGCGCCGCGGCGACTGCCTTCGCCGGCATCGGGATGGCGCTGATCCAGTTCCTGCTCGGCGTCAACGCGCCGGTCAGCGCGCTGCTCGCGCAGCAGATTTTCATCACCATCCTGGTCAACACGCTGATCGCGCTCCCGGTCTACGCGCTGGTGCGGCGAGTGATCCGCCCGACGCTGCCCGACGACCCGCGCCGGCGCCGGCGCCGCGCTTACACGACCGGCGGGCTCAGCCCGCTCCAGCGTCCGTCCGAGCGGCTCGGTCCGATCCCCCGCTCCTCCGCGCGATGATCCAACCCCCCGAGGACCGACGGCCGCCGCTGACGCCGCAGCTGGCGCTGCGCGTGGCGGTGATGGCCAGCTTCGCGCTGGCGATGTTCGCGATCATCTTCTTCCGCCTGTGGTTCTTGCAGGTGCTGTCGGGCGACCAGTACCTCAAGCTGGCCAGCGTCAACCGCGTGCGCACGATCGACGTGCCCGCGCCGCGGGGCCAGATCGTCGACCGCAGCGGCAACGTGCTGGTCGACTCAAAGCCGGCGATCGCGGTGCAGGTCTCGCCGGCCGATCTGCCGGTCGCGCTGGCGCCGATGATGATGGCCCACCCGCCGCGCCGTGACACGGGCCTCTACAACCACCTCGCGCACGTGCTGGGGATGCCCACCAAGCGCAGGAAGTGCCCGGTCGACGGATACGGGGTGGTGCACCTCTCGCCGATCGGCTGCGCCGTGGCTCAGGGCTATGCCCAGCTTCCCTACCAGGACGTCACGATCAAGACCGACGTCAGCAAGGACGTCCAGTACTACCTGGCCGAGCGCCAGGCGCAGTTTCCGGGGGTGAGCGTCCAGCAGGTGTGGCTGCGCCGCTACCCGCTGAACACGCTCGCCGCGCAGCTGTTCGGCACGGTGGGACGGATCACCCCGCAGGAGGTCAAGGCGTTCCGCTACCGCGGCGTCTCGCAGAATGCGGTCGTCGGACAGTCGGGGCTCGAGTGGTACTACGACAAGTACCTGCGCGGCGTCGACGGCGCCGAGCGGGTGCAGGTCGACGCGCTCGGACGCTTCACCGGCGACCTGTCGGCGACCAAGCCGACGCAGGGTCACACCCTGAAGCTGTCGCTCGACGTCAACCTCCAGCGCGCCGCCCAGCAGTCGCTGCAGGAGGCGATCGCCGCCAACCCGCCGGCGCAGGCCGGGGCCTTTGTGGCGATGGATCCCGACAACGGCGACGTCTACGCGATGGGCTCGCTGCCGACGTTCAACCCCAACATCTTCGCCAAGCCAGTCTCGGCCGCGACCTACAGCGGCCTCAACAACACCGCCAGCAACTTCCCCCTGCTGGACCGCGCGATCATGAGCGCGTACCCGACCGGATCGACGTTCAAGCCGATCACCGCCACGGCGGCGCTGGAGAGCGGCGCCTGGACGCTCGGCGAGACCTACGACGACACCGGCCAGTTCTGCATCGACGCGCAGTGCCGCCACAACGCCGGCAACGCCACCAACGGCGTGCTCACCTTGACCGACGCGCTCAGGGTCTCCTCCGACGTCTTCTTCTACAACCTCGGGGCGCAGACCAACGCCGACCCGATCAAGCATCCCAACGGCGGCGCGCTGCAGCACTGGGCGCACCTCTACGGGGTCGGGCGCAAGACCGGGATCGACCTCGGCGGCGAGACCGCCGGGAACCTGCCCTCCCCGACGTGGCGCGCGAAGGTCGACCGCGAAGAGCTGCGGTGCGAGCGCAAGCACCACGTCCCCAGCTGCGGGATCGCCGACGGCCGCCCATGGTCGGTGGGCGACAACATCAACCTCGCGGTCGGCCAGGGCGACGTGCAGGTGACGCCGCTCCAGCTGGCGGTCGCCTACTCCGCGATCGCCAACCGCGGCACCGTGGTGAGGCCGCACATCGGGCTGGAGGTCGACTCGCTCGAAGGCACCGTCGATCAGAAGATCCAGCCGCCGCCGGCCCGTCACATCAACATCGACCCGACCTACCTGGCCGCGATCCGGCTGGGCCTGCGGGAGGCGGCGTCGCAGCCGGGCGGGACCTCCGCTGACGTGATGGGCAGCTTCCCGATGCCCGTCTACGGCAAGACCGGCACCGCTCAGCGAAACGGCCAGGCCGACCAGTCCTGGTATGCCTGCTTCGTCCCAGACAGCGCGACGAACAAGCCGATCCTGGTCGTCGTCACCGTCGAGCAGGGCGGCTTCGGCGCCGCCGCCGCCGCGCCCGCGGCGCGGCAGATCCTGTCGCAGTGGTTCTACGGCAACCGCGGTCCGTTCAAGTCGGGAGCGTCGAAGACGCTGTGAGCGTCGCGACCCCGCTCACCACCGTCGAGCCGCAGGCCGAGCCGGTGCCGCGCACGCTGCTGCGCTTCGATCCCCTGCTGATGCTCGCGGCGGCCGGCCTGGTGGCGTGCTCGCTGATCACGCTGAAGGGCGCCACGCGTACCACGAATCCGGGTCATCCGCTGTTCTACGTCGAGCGTCAGGCGGTCTACGCGGCGATCGGCCTGGTCATCGCGCTGGTCCTGTCATGGATCGACTACACCCGGCTGCGCCGGTACAGGTACGTCATGTACGCGCTGCTGATCGCGCTGAACATCGTCGTGTTCGGAGCGCCGCTGGTCCGCGGTGCCCACCGCTGGATCCCGCTGCCGTTCTTCCAGTTTCAATCCTCGGAGTTCGGCAAGGTCCTGCTGATCGCGTCGCTGGCCGCGTTTGCGGTCGACCGCTCCCGGCGGCTGCACGAGCGGCGCACGACCGCGAGGATCATGCTCCTGGCGCTGGTGCCGGCGCTGATCGTCATTCCCCAGCCCGACCTCGGCACCGGGCTGGTGTACGTGGCGGTGGGGTTCGCGATCCTGTTCTTCGCGGGGACGTCGTGGAAGCAACTGACCGCGCTGGTGACGATGTTCGTCGTCTCGGTGGCGCTTGTGCTGGTCGCGGCCCCCGCGCTGGGCGTGCACGTGCTCAAGCCCTACCAGGTGCAGCGGCTGACGGGCTTCTTGAACCCTTCTCACGACCCCCGCAACCAGACCTACAACATCACCGAGTCACTGATCGCGATCGGCTCCGGCCAGAAGACCGGCCGGGGCGTGGCTCATGCAAGCCAGACCAACCTGCACTTCCTGCCCGAGAACCAGACCGACTTCGTGTTCGCCGTGGTCGGTGAGACCTACGGGTTCATCGGCGCGGCGCTGGTGCTGTCGCTGTATGCGCTGTTGATCTGGCGCGCGCTTCGTATCCTCACGATGGCCAAGAACCTCTACGGCACGCTGATTGCCGGGGGCATCCTCGCGATGCTGATGTTCCAGGTCTTCGTCAACGCGGGCATGACCATCGGGATCATGCCGATCACCGGAGTACCGCTGCCGCTGATGAGTTACGGCGGCTCGTCCGTCCTGGTGACGTTCATCGCCATCGGCCTCCTGCAGTCGATCCACATTCAAGCTCGGATCGCTGCGACCACAAAGAGCCGGGCGCTAATTTCGTAAAAGCCGCCGCCCATGTTGGGGCGGCACAAGCTTTCCAAAGGACTGAATGAAAATTGAAGAAGCAAGTACTGGTCAGCGTTGACCGCGGTGAGACGCGCGTGGCGCTGCTGGAGGCGACAGGAACCGTCGCCGCACGCAAGCCGGGATCGAGCCCATCCCGCCGCCGCCGCAAGAGCTCCAACCCCGCGGCCGGCTATCACGTCGCCGAGCTCTACCTGGAGCGCCGCGGCGCCCGCTCGATCGTTGGCAACATCTACAAGGGCCGCGTCGACAACGTGCTCGCGGGACTCGAGGCCGCGTTCGTCGACATCGGCCTGGAGAAGAACGGCTTCCTGCACGTCGACGAGATCGTGCTCCCCGGGGTCGACGCCCCGCGCCGGGGCCGGGGGGCGGGCCGCGACAGCCGGCAGATCAGCGACATGCTCAAGCCCGGGCAGGAGATCGTCGTCCAGGTCGTCAAGGATCCGCTGAAGACCAAGGGCGCGCGGCTGTCGATGGATCTGACGATCGCCGGCCGCTACATGGTCTACGCGCCGTTCGGTGAGGGCATCGGCGTCTCGCGGCGGCTCGACGACGGAGAGCGCGACCGGCTGCGCAAGGAGGCGGCCAAGCTCGATCTCAAGGGCGCCGGCGCGATCATCCGCACCGCCGCCCAGGGCGCCAAGCGAGCCGACCTCGAGCGGGAGCTGCTGTATCTGTTCAAGCTCAACGAGGTGCTGCAGAAGCGCGTCGCGGAGACCTCCGCGCCGGCGCTGGTGTTCCAGGAGGCAGACCTCTCGGTGCGGGTCGTGCGCGACATCTTCTCCTCCGCGTTCGAGCGCGCGGTCGTCGACGATCCCAAGCAGCACCACCGGCTCGTGTCGTTCTTCTCGCGCACCGCACCCGAGCTGGTCGAGCAGGTCGAGCTGTGGGACGAGCCCGAGCCGCTGTTTGAGGCGTTCGGCGTCGAGGCGGTGCTCGCCTCGACGCTGTCGCGGCGGGTCGACCTGCCCAGCGGCGGCTACCTGATGATCGACTACGCCGAGGCGCTGACCGTGATCGACGTCAACTCGGGCTCATTCACCGGCCGCGGCAAGGGAGCACGCCTGGAGGACACGATCACCAAGACCAACCTCGAGGCCGCCGATGAGGTGGTGCGCCAGCTGCGGCTGCGCGACATCGGCGGGATCATCGTCATCGACTTCATCGACATGGCCCGGGCCCGCAACCGCGACGCGGTGCTCAAGTCCCTGCGCAAGTCGCTGGACGAGGATCGCACGAAGACGTTCGTGGTCGAGATCTCGCCGCTCGGGCTGGTCGAGATGACCCGCCAGAACGTGACCGACGGCGTCCGTGAGATCATGACCCGCCCCTGCCCGACGTGCCACGGGATCGGCGTGATCAAGTCCGAGGAGACGATCGCGATCGAGTTCGAGCGGCGCATGCGTGACCTCGCCAAGCAGACCGAGGCCGAGGCGCTGCTGATCCAGATGAATCCCCGCGTCAGCGCGGAGTTCACCGGCAACGAGGCCCGGGTGCTGAGGGCGATCGAGGAGGAGACCGGCAAGTGGTTTCACTTCGAGGGCTCCGAGGGACTGCCGCTGGAGCATTTCGCCGTCCTGCTCGAAGGCACGCGCGAAGAGGTGCTCGAGCGCGCGGTCCCGTTCCGCGCGGGCGAGGAGGTGCACGTCGAGATCGTCGAGCCTCACATGTACAGTCCCGGCGACGCGGTCGCGAAGATCGACGGCTACCTGATCTCGATCACCGGCGGCGGCGGATACGTGGGCGAGAAGCACCTGGTCCGGATCGAGGAGGCCGGCCGGACCACGGCGGTCGCGTCGCTTGTGGACGTCGAGCCCGAGCCCGGTTCCGGCGACGGCGGCAGGGGTGATTCCGGCGATGGCCTAGAATCGGGTAATCGGCGTCGTGGCCGCAGAGGCGGACGACGCCGTTCGAGCGCTCGGGCGAAGTCCGGGTCGGCCACATCATCATCAACTGATTAGACATGTACGCGATCGTCAAGACGGGCGGAAAGCAATACCGGGTCCAGGAGGGCGAGTCGCTGCTCGTCGAGCGCCTGCCGGTGGACGACGGCGGCACGCTGTCGTTGCAGCCGCTCCTCTACGTGGACGGCTCAAACGTCGTCCACGGGGAGGACCTCTCGACGGTGGACGTGCAGGCGCGCGTCGTCGGCCACGAGCGCGGCCCGAAGCTGCGCATCGTCAAGTTCAAGCCCAAGCGCGGGTACAAGCGCCGCACCGGCCACCGTCAGGAGCTCACCCGGATCGAGGTGACGAAGATCGCGGTGGCCGCGCGGCGCAGCAGGTCCTCGGCGGCCACGGCTTCCGACGCGCAGCCCGCCACCTCCGGCGGCGCCCAAGACACAGACCAAACCTCGGAGGCCGGAAATGGCGCATAAGAAGGGTCTCGGCTCCTCCCGCAACGGCCGCGACTCGCATGCCAAGCGCCTCGGCGTGAAGGTGTTTGCGGGTCAGGCCGTCACCGGTGGCGAGATCATCGTCAGACAACGCGGTACGCGCTTCAAGCCCGGCGACGGCGTCGGGATCGGCAAGGACGACACCCTGTTCGCCCGCTCGGCGGGCACCGTCGAGTTCACCCGCGGGCGCCGCGGGCGCGTGGTCTCGATCCAGCCCGACGGCGACTCATAGCCGGCGGCGGATCCTCGCCGCCCTCGGAGCCCCGGGGTCGACGTTCGGCGGCCTGTCGCCGGCGGGTTTCGCCGCCGAGATCCCGCGCGATCCTCAACACTAGTTCGGCTGCGCCGTCGGCCTGACCAGGATCTCGTTGACGTCGACGTGCGGCGGCTGTGAGACCGCGAACATGACAGCCCGCGCGATGTCGTCGGCCTTCAGCGCCCCTTCCGGCGCGCCGGCGTCGAAGAACCTCGTGTCCACACTCCCGGGCTCGACCACGGTCACCCGCACGCCGGTGTTGTTGAGCTCCTGCCGGGCGGATTCGCCCATCGCGGTCACGGCCCACTTCGTGGCCGAATACAGCGAGCCGGGCAGCGCGCGGCGGCCGGCGACCGAGCCCGTCAGCAGCAGGTGCCCGCGGGACTCCTTGAGCGCCGGCATCGTCGCGCGGATCGTCAGAGCCGCGCCGTAGACGTTGGTCAGGACCATCGACCGCCACTGCGCGGGCGACTCCTCCAAAAAGCCCCGCCGGGCGCCGAAGCCGGCGTTGGCGAACGCCACGTCGAGGCGGCCATAGCGCTCCAGCGCCGTCTCCACCAGCGACCGCTGCTGCTCCCACTCCGTCACGTCGCAGGTCACCGCGAGGGCCCGCTCAGGGCCGCCGAGCTCGCCGGCGAGGGCGGCGAGCCGGTCCGCCGAGCGCGCGCCGAGCACCAGCCGGTAACCGGACCTGACCGCGTGCCGCGCAGTGGCCTCGCCGATGCCGCTGGATGCGCCGGTGATCAGGAATACGGGGTCGGTGTCGGCCATGGCTGCGCGCGGTGACCGCACCGGCGGAGATGCCGGCTTGGCCGAGTGAGGTCGCGTCGGAACAATAGATGCATGCAGGATCGCGCGCGCATCCACGTCCAGGCCGGCGGCGGCGGCGACGGCTGCCTCAGCTTCCGGCGCGAGGCCCACGTCCCCAAGGGCGGACCCGACGGGGGCGACGGCGGCCGTGGGGGCGACGTCGTGTTCGTCTGCGACGACTCGCTGCGCGACCTCGAGCGCTTCCGGCGACGGGCGCACTTCAAGGCGCGCCGCGGCGGCCACGGGCAGGGATCCCTGCGCCACGGCAGGGACGGCGAGACGCTCGAGATCGCGGTGCCACCCGGCACCGAGGTCACCGTCGAATCCGAGGGGACCCGTCACGACCTGGTGCGCCCCGGGCAGCGGGTGGTGGTCGCCAGGGGCGGGCCCGGCGGACGCGGGAACAAGCGCTTTGCGGGCCCCACGCACCAGACGCCGCGGTTCGCCGAGCGTGGGCTCCCCGGCGAGGAGTCGTGGGTCACGCTGCAGCTCAAGCTGATCGCGGACGTGGGGCTGGTCGGCCTGCCGAACGCCGGCAAGTCGTCGCTGCTGGCGCGGCTGACCCGGGCTCACCCCAAGGTCGCCGACTACCCGTTCACCACGCTCGAGCCGGCGCTGGGGACGCTGGAGGCCGATGACCGCCAGCTGGTGATCGCCGACATCCCCGGGCTGATCGAGGGCGCGAGCGCCGGCGCCGGTCTCGGGCACGAGTTCCTCGCGCACGTCGAGCGCACGCGGCTGCTGGTCCATGTGCTCGATCTCCACCCGCTCGACGGCTCCGACCCGGTCTCCAACCATGCGACGATCGAGCGCGAGCTGGCGCTGCACGACCCCCGGCTGGCGGCGCTGCCGCGGGTGCTGGCGCTGTCCAAGGCCGACCTGGTCGATGAGCGCACGCGCGAGGCCGCCCGGGAACGGTGGCGCCGGCGCCTGGGACCGGAGGTCCCCGTGATCGCGACCTCCGCGGTCTCACGGATCGGGCTCGACGAGCTCGCCGCGGAGCTGATCCGGCGCGTCCCGGCCGAGGTGGCGCAAGCCGGAGCCGAGACGGTCGCCGACGCCGGCGGCGAGCCGCTCGCCGAGCACCGCGTGTTCCGCCCAGCCGGGAAGCGCGGCTACGAGGTACAGCGCACCGGGGAGGGGAGCTACAGGGTCGTGGGCCAGGGGATCGAACGGCTGGTGGCGCGCTACGACCTCGACAACGAGGACGCGCTCGCGCACCTGGAGCGCCGGCTGCGCGGAATCGGCGTGATCGACGAGCTCGAGGCCAAGGGCTTTGAGCCCGGCGACGAGGTCGAGATCGCCGGGGTGGCGTTCGACCTCGACCCGACCGTGTAGGATCGCCGGCCGGCCGGATAGCCAAACTTTAGACAGGGAGGAGCAGGATGCGTCGTGTTCTGTGCGCGGCGATGTTCATCGCCGCTGTAGCGCTACCCGTCTCAACAGCGGGCGCTCGCGTGTTGCGAGTGGGGTCTTTCCACGGCATTCGCGGTCAGTTCGCGACGATCCAGGCGGCCGTCAACGCCGCCAGGCCCGGCGACTGGATCCTGGTCGGCCCGGGCGACTACAAGACGCTGAGCAGCCGCCACGCCAAGGGCAAGAGCGACGTGCCCGCGGGAGTGCTGGTCAGCAAGTCGCGGATCTACATCCGCGGCATGAACCGCAACACCGTGATCGTCGACGGGACCAGGTCGGGCTCTCGCTGCAGCAGCCGCAAGGCCGACCAGAACTTCGGCCCCCGCGGCTCCAAGGGCGCGCTCGGACTCAACGGAATCATGGTGTGGAAGGCCGCCGACGTATGGGTGCAGAACCTGACCGCCTGCAATTTCCTCAGCGGCAAAGGGGACGCCGGCAACGAGATCTGGTGGAACGGCGGCGACGGCAGCGGCAAGATCGGCGGCCATGGGTACCTCGGCTCATACCTGACCGCCACCAGCACGTACTTCCACAACGACGAGTCGACCGCGGCCGCGTACGGGATCTTCACCAGCAACTGGACCGGCGGGTTGTTCGACCAGATCTACGCCAGCAACTTCAACGACTCGGGCTTCTACATCGGCGCGTGCAAGCAGCAGTGCAACCAGACGGTCAACCACGCCTGGGGCGAGTTCAGCGCGCTCGGCTACTCGGGATCGAACTCCGGCGGCCGGCTGCTGATCGAGAACTCGGAGTTCGACAACAACGAGGACGGGTTTGACACCAACAGCCAGAACGGCGACAACCCGCCGCCCCAGGACGGGGCGTGCCCGCCTGGCGTGAAGCCTCCGGTCAAGGGCGCCCGCACCTGCTGGGTGTTCACCCACAACTTCGTGCACGACAACAACAACCCCAACGTGCCCGCCGCAGGATCGGCCGCCGCCGGCCCCGTCGGCACCGGGATGTCGGTGTCCGGTGGGCGCAACGACACGATCACGGGCAACCGGTTCGTGCACAACAAGGCGTGGGGCGTGATCCTGGTGTCCTATCCCGACAGCGGGCCGCCGTGCACCGGCGGCACCCCGGGGTTCCTCGGCAAGGGAAGCTGCCTGTATGACGATTGGGGCAACTCGCTGGCCGGCAACTCGTTCAGCGACAACGGCGGATACGGAAATCCGACCAACGGCGACTTCGACCAGCTCAACTTCGAGCCGCACCCGAGCGACTGCTACGGCGCCAACACCAACAGGGCGGGCAGCCTCACGCCCGAGGCGGCCAAGCTGCAGCAGGCCAGCCCCACCTGCACGTCCAGCCCCGTCGCCCCGAATCTCAACATCCCGTTCCTCAACGAGGTGCTCTGCGACTCTCAGGTGCAGCTGGCGGGGTTCGGCTGCCAGCCCGGGGATCACTATCCGCGGGCGACTCACATCGTCATGCACAAGCTCCCCAGGCGCCTGCCGACGATGCCCAACCCGTGCGCGGGCGTTCCCACCAACCCGTGGTGCTCGGGACAGAAGAGCGCCAAGCACACTCGATACTGACGCCGGGCGGATAGGGTGTCGGGCCCGGGGCGACCCCGGGCCCCGCCCCGCAAGACCCAGGACACCCGAGGGCGTCCCTAACCTCTCTCGGAATGGGCTGCCTGGTCGTAAAGCTGGGATCGAGCATCGTCGCCGATGGGCGCGGCGCGGTACGCGCGGACGTGCTCGAGGGGATCTGCGACCAGCTCGCCGAGCTGTACCGCGCCGGGCGTGAGCTGGTAGTGGTCACCAGCGGCGCGATCGCCCGCGGGATGGGGGTGATGGAGATCCCCCTGCGCCCGCGGGCGATCGAGGAGCTGCAGGCCGCCAGTGCCGTCGGACAGGGCAAGCTCTACCAGGTCTACGACGAGCTCCTGCGCGAGCGAGGGGTCCCCACCGCGCAGGTGCTGCTCACGTTCTTTGACATCAGCGCTCGCTCGCACTACCTCAACGCCCGCCAGACGCTGCGCAAGCTGCTGGAGTGGCGAGTGGTCCCGGTGATCAACGAGAACGACACCACCACCACCGATGAGATCTCCTTCGGCAACAACGACTTCCTCGCAGCGCAGGTCGCCATCCTGCTGGGCGCCGAGCGGCTGATCCTGCTCACCGACGCCGACGGCGTGTTCACCGCCGACCCCCGACGCGACCCCCAGGCGCGGCTGGTGGGCGAGGTCGCCGAGCTGGCCGAGCTGGAGGGACTCGACATCGGCCACGCGAGCTCCCCGCTGGGCTCGGGGGGGATGCGCTCGAAGGTGGTCGCCGCCGAGATGGCGACCGCCGCCGGAATTCCCACCGTGATCGGGAGCGGGCTTCGCCCGCAGACGATCCGCGCCGCCGCGGCCGGGCAGCCGGTGGGGACGACCTTCGCCGCCTCCTCCGGGCGCTACTCGAGCTTCAAGCTGTGGCTCAAGTACGCCAAACCCGTCCGGGGTCGCGTGCTGGTCGACGCCGGCGCGGCGCGAGCGCTGCGCGAGGGCGGCACGAGCCTGCTGCCGGTCGGGATCGTCGACGTCGCCGGGGAGTTCGACGCCGGCGACGCGGTCGAGATCGCCCACGACGGAAACACCGTCGGCAAGGGAATCTGCAACTACTCGGCCCAGGAGCTGCGCACCGTGCAGGGACTGAAGTCGGCCGATGCGCGCGAATTGTTCCCCCGCGCAAGCGAGGAAGCCGTGCACCGCGACTACTTCGTGCTGTCGTAACCTGTAGCGCGATGGCCACAACCGCGATCTCCGTAGCAGAGACCTGCGCCGCCGCTCAGCGGGCGTCGCGGCGACTGGCCACGCTTGGATCCGAGATCAAGGACGCCGCGCTCGGGGCGATCGCCGCGGCGCTGCTGGCACGAGCGGACGAGATCCTCGAGGCCAACGCCCGCGATCTCGAGGCCGGCCGCGACGACGGTCTCTCCGATGCGCTGCTCGATCGGCTCGCGCTCACCGAGGCGCGGGTCGCCGCGATGGCGGCCGGCGTGCGCGAGATCGCCTCGCTTCCGGACCCCGTCGGCGAGGTGATCGACGGCTCGCGCCTCGCAAACGGGCTCGACGTGCGCAAGGTCAGGGTCCCGCTCGGCGTCGTGGCCGTCGTGTACGAGGCTCGTCCCAACGTCACGATCGATGCCGCCGCGCTTTGCCTGAAGTCGGGCAACGCGATCGTGCTGCGCGGTTCGCGCTCTGCGGCTCACTCCAACGGGGTGCTTGCAAGCGTCGCGGCGCAGGCCGCCGCCGAGGCAGGCCTCCCGGAGGGATCGCTGTCGCTGGTGGCCGGCGGCGGCCGCGAGGAGCTCGCGGAGCTTGCCACCCAGGCCGGCGTCGTCGATCTGATCATTCCCCGCGGCGGCGAGGGGCTGAAGGCCGCGCTGAAGGGGGTTGCGACCGTTCCCGTGATCTACGCCGCGTCGGGCAACTGCCACGTCTACGTCGACGCGACCGCGGATCTCGCCGCGGCACGCGCGATCGCCCTCAACGCAAAGCTTCAGCGTCCGGGCGTCTGCAATGCGGCGGAGACGCTCCTCGTCCACGTCGACGTGGCCGCCGAGTTCCTTCCGGAGACGCTGCGGGCCCTCGGCGAAGCCGGCGTCGTGCTGCACGGCGACGCCCGCGCGCGCGCCGCCGCGCCGGCGGTCGCCATGCACGAGGCGACCGACCGGGACTGGGACACCGAGTATCTGGCGCCCGAGCTCGCGGTCGGCGTGGTCGACTCCGCTGTCGACGCGATCGCGCACGTCAACGCGCACGGCAGCGGCCACTCCGAGGCGATCGTGACCAGCGACATCGAGGCCGCCCGCGAGTTCCAGCTGGGCGTCGACGCCGCCTGCGTGTACGTCAACGCGTCGACGCGCTTCACCGACGGGGGGGAGTTCGGGATGGGCGCCGAGATCGGAAACTCCACCCAGAAGCTCCACGCGCGGGGCCCGATCGGGCTGCGCGAGCTGTGCACGTTCAAGTACCTGGTCGAGGGCGCCGGCCACGTCCGCCCATGAGCCCCGGCGAGCGCTGAAGCCGCTGTGCGGATCGGCATCCTCGGCGGAACGTTCAATCCGCCACATCTCGGTCACCTCGTCTGTGGACAGGAGGCGTACCTTCAGCTCGAGCTCGATCGCGTGATGCTGGTGCCCGCACGGATACCGCCGCACAAGCCGGTGCAGGACGAGCCCGGGCCCCGGCACCGCCTCGAGCTGTGCCGGCTCGCGGTCGCCGGCGACGATGAGCGCTTCGAGGTGTCAGATCTCGAGGTGCTGCGCAGCGGTACATCCTTCACGGTCGATACGCTGGAGGAGCTGCATGCTCGAACACCAGACAGTGAGCTGCATCTGATCGTCGGCGCGGACATTGCCGCGGGGTTGCCGGAGTGGTATGAGCCCGAGCGCGTGCTCTCGCTGGCGGGCTTGGCGGTCGCGGAGCGTCCGGGGACCGAGCGAGCGGCGGTCGAGCGGGCCCTGGGCGGGCTGCGCGGCTCAGAACGCGCCAGGTTCTTCGACATGCCCGAGATCGGGTTGTCCTCGACGATGCTTCGCGAGCGCGTCCGCGCGGGGCGGCCGATCCGGTATCTGACCCGGGATGCGGTGGCCGCCTATGTCGGACGCCACAACCTCTACGAAGGAGACCCGAGCGATGAGCGCTGACGGCGGCGCGATGAGCCCCGAGGACGTCCTCGCCGCCGCCACTGAGTACGCCGCCGATCGCAAGGCGCTCGAGATCATCGCGCTGGACCTGCGCGGGATCCTCGAGTACACGGACTACTTCCTGATCTGCACGGGCCGCACCGACCGGCAGACCAAGGCGATCCACGACGCCATCCATCACGGCATGAAGTCCGAGCACGGGAGGCTGCCGCGGCGAGTGGAGGGCCTGTCGCAGGGACGGTGGATCCTGATGGACTACCTCGACGTGGTCGTCCACGTGTTCACGCCCGAGACGCGCGACTACTACCGGCTCGAGCAGCTGTGGGGCGAGGCGCCCGCGGCACGCGCGGGCGCCTCGCCGTCAGCGGTGCGTTAGAACCTTCCGGCTCCCGCGATCGCCGATTCGCACTGCGCCGTCGTCGACCCGCTACAGCGCCGCCAGCAGCCTCGGTGCGACTTCCTTCTTGCGGCTCATCACTCCGGGCAGCTCGAGCTCTGAGTCGTGTGCCTGCACGCCGAACGTGCGTGCCACGGTGACGACGTCGCCGGCGACCAGCAGGTCGGTGCCCTTGGTCAGCACGTCGGTGATCATCAGCGCATAGAGGTGCAGCTCGCGGCTGTCGCGGGTCCGGCGCATCGCATCCAGCAGCTCGGCTCTGCGCTCCAGCAACGCATTGCCGACGACCTCGATCTGGGCGATGCAGATCGTTTGGCCGCTGGAGACCTGGTACTCCTTGGCGTCGCGCGAGATGATCTCGTCGGCGTCGAGGTCCGAGACGTCGGAGGTCGCCTCGAACATCTCGCGGCCGAGCTGCGTCGCGTCGCTGAGCGCGAGCACCCGCTCCAGGTACTGCACCACGGAGTGATCGCGCTCGGTCGTGGTCGCGGAGTTCAGGATCACCGTGTCCGACATGATCGCGCCGAGCAGCATCATCGCGGTCGGCCGGCTCGGCTCCATCCCGTTCTGGCGGAAGCGCTCGACGACCAGCGTCGCGGTCGAGCCGACCGGGTCGAAGGTGGCGGTCACCGGGACCCGTGTCTCGATCGACCCGATGTGGTGGTGATCGAGGATCTCGATGATCTCGGCCTGCTCGACGCCCGACACGCTCTGGCCCTGCTCGGCGTGGTCGACGAGCAGCACGCGGCGCCGCGGAGGGGCGACCAGGTCCGATCGTCGCAGGAGCCCCACCGGTCGCCGATGCTCGTCGACGACGACCGCCGCACCGTAGTGGGTCTCACGGATCTGCTCGGCGACGTCGGCGACGAGGTACTCGGTCGTGATCGTCGGCGGGTCGCTCTCCATCAGCGCGCTGCACGGCGCCGCGAGCGTGATCATCCGGCCCGAGACGTAGGAGTCAAGCGGCGACACGACCACGGCCACGCCGCGCTCGCGGGCCAGCCCGAGCACCGCGTCCGACGGCCGCGAGCCGTTTGAGAGCACCACGAGCGCGGCGCCGAGGTCGATCGCGAGCCGCTGCGCATCGGCCCGGTTGCCGACCACGACCACGTCGCCGTCCGAGATTCCGCTCGGCGAGCCGACATCCATCGAGTGCACCCACACGCGCCCCGCGAGCAGCGCGTCGTCTCCCGTCAGCAGCTCTCCCTCGAGCAACTCGACGATCGCTCGCACGTACGTCGGCGCTTCCTCCAGGGTCGAGGTCTGACGCGATTCCCGGCTGAAACGGCGTGCCAGCGCGCGCTCGCTGACGACGCCGACGAGGGCGCCGTCCTGATCGACGACGGGGACGAGCTCGAGCTCGGCGCGCGCCATCGCCAGCCCCGCCTCGCGGATCGGCTCGTCCTGGCCGCTGACCGGGAAGCTCGTCTGCATCACGTCGCAGGCGCGCAACAACACGTGCGCCAGGAACCTGGGCTCAGGGGCGCCGCTGCGCTCGAGCAGCCAACGGGTTTGCGGATTACAGTCGCCGAGCCGGACCGCAACGTAGTCGTTGTTCGGGTCGATTCGTCGACGCAGCTCGGCGTAGCCGATCGCGGACGCGATCGAGTCGGCATCGGGGTTGCGGTGCCCGGAGACATAGATGGTGGGCATGGGACGCGGATTATCGCGGGACCAGGCGCCGTCCGGGGGCGGCTCCTGATCCAGAGCCCTCGCTCTGTGGTGGCCATGACATGCCGATTATCTAATCTCGCGCCGTGCGCGTGCTCGTGTTCCATGGCTACCTGCTGCGGGGAACCGGCTCCAACGTCTACAACGCGAGCCTCGCCGCCGCGCTCGTGGGTCTCGGGCATGAGGTCGATCTGCTCTGTCAGGAGCGCCATCCCGAGGAGCTCGAGTTCGTCGCCGCCGTGGGCGACTGGGACACGGGCGAGCTCGTGGTGCGCGAGCTGCGCGGCGCCGGCGCCACCGTCTATCGCCCCGACATCGGCGGGCTGCTTCCCGTGTACGTGGCCGATCGCTACGAGGAGATCGAAGCGCGGCCGTTCCCCGAGTGCAGCAAAGCCGAGATCGACCGCTACGTGCGCGCCAACGTCGATGCGGTGTCGGACGTCATCGCGCGCCACAGACCCGACGTGGCACTCGCCAACCACCTGATCATGGGTCCGGCGATCCTTTCGCGTGCCCTGTCGAGAACCGGCGTGCCATACGCCGTCAAGGTCCATGGCAGCGCGCTCGAGTACACGGTCAAGCCGTACCCGCGCTTTCTCCCCTACGCCCGCGAGGGGATCGACGCCGCCGCCGGCGTGCTGGTCGGATCTCGCCACACCGCCGAGAGCCTCTGGGGGGCGATGGCTGACCCGACGCTGCAGGCGCGCACCCGGCTGGGGCCGCCCGGAGTCGACGTGGCGACGTTCCGTCCTCGCGAGCGGGGGGAGGCGCTGGACCGCCTGGCGGCGCTGGCCGATCGGATCGCCGGCGCCGCGCCCCCGGCGCGGCCGTCGCCGGGACCCGGCCCGGAGAGCCGCCGGGAGCTGCCCGATACGAGGCCGGGACAGGAGGAGGGGTCCGCCTTCATGCGCGATCAGGCGGCCGCCGCGGCGGCTCTGGCCGAGCTGGCCGCGGCTCCGCCGGCCGACCGGCTGGTCGCCTTCGTCGGCAAGCTGATCGTTTCCAAGGGAATCGACCTGCTGCTGGTGGCGTGGCCGCTGGTGCTCGCGGACGTCCCGGAGGCGCGCCTGGTGGTGATCGGCTTCGGCGCCTACGCCGACACGGCCCAGCGCCTGGTCGATGTCCTTTCGACCGGCGACCTCGCCGCGGTCAGGACGATCGCCGCGGCCGGCCGGGCGGCCGAGGGCGGGCCGCGCTCGACACTGCGCTTCGTGGTCGCGTTTGTGGACTGGCTCGAGCGCAGCTCCGGTGGGCGGGAGCGCTATCTCGCGGCCGCCGCCCGGATGCGAGAGCGCGTGCTCTTCACCGGTCGGCTCGAGCACCACGAGCTCGCCGACGTGCTGCCCGCGTGCGAGGCGATGGTCGTGCCCAGCACCTTCCCGGAGTCGTTCGGGATGGTCGCGGCCGAGGCGGCGGCGTGCGGCGCGCTGCCGGTCAGCGCCGCTCACTCCGGCCTGGCCGAGGTCTCCGCCGTGCTCGCCCGCGACCTCCCGGCGCCCGTGCGCCAGTTTTTGTCGTTCCCGCTGGACGGGCAGGTGGTGCAATCGATCGCCGCGTGCGTGCGCGGGTGGCTGCGGGCGCCCGCCGAGGCCCGCGACGCCGCACGGGCGTCGCTCATTGCGACCGCGCGGGCGCACTACTCGTGGGAGGGCGTCGCGCGCGGCGTGATCGCGGCCGCCCGCGGCGAGCTCGAGACACTCGCCGCGCCGGGTTCACTGCCGCCATGAGCGACGGCGTGCTGCTGCTGATCACCGGGGCGCTGCTGAGCGGCGGCCTGGCCGTGTCGCTGCTCGCCGGCCGACTGCGGGTCCCGGGCCTGGTGCTGGTGCTGGGGCTGGGGATGGCGATCGGGTCAGACGGCTTTGGCTGGATCGCGTTCAACGACTACCGCCTGGCGCGCCGGATCGGCATCGTCGCGCTGTCGCTGATCCTGTTCGAAGGGGGCGTCGCCGCGGGCTGGGGCGAGATTCGGCCGGTGTTCGCGCCGGCGGTGAGCCTGGCGGTGGTGGGAACCATCGTGACCGCCGTGATCTCCGGTCTCGTGGCCGCCTGGCTGTTTGACCTGCCGGCGCTGGAGGGACTGCTGCTCGGCTCGATCCTGGCCTCGACCGACGGCGCGGCGATCTTCGCCGTGCTGCGCGGATCGACGCTTCGCCGCCGACTCGCGCGAACGCTCGAGGGCGAGGCCGGGCTCAACGATCCGGTCGCGGTGGTGCTCGTGCTCGGGTTCATGGCCTGGATCACGCACCCGCATTACGGGGTGCTCGACCTCGTGGTCCTGTTCGTCCGCGAGCTCGGGATCGGCGCGGCGGTGGGCGCGGTGACCGCGACGGCGGCGGTGCTGGTGCTGCGCCACGCCCGCCTGCCGTCGGCCGGCCTGTACCCGGTCGCGTCGCTGGCGTTCGCGGCGCTCGGATACGGCGCCGCCGACGCGCTCCATGGCTCGGGATTCCTCGCGGTGTACGCGACCGGGCTGGCAATCGGCAGCTCGCCGTCGCCCGCCCAGCGGACCATCGCGACCTTCCACGACGGCCTTGCCTGGGTCGCGCAGCTGGTGATGTTCTTGGTCCTGGGCCTGCTGGTGTCCCCCGATCAGCTCGGCTCCGTCGCGGTCAGCGGCACCGTGCTGGCGCTGGTGGTCGCCGTGGCTGCGCGACCGCTGGCCGTGTTCGTGGCTACGGCGTTTGCGGGGTTCACGATCCCGGAGCGGCTGGCGCTCGGCTGGGCGGGGCTGCGCGGCGCCGTTCCGGTCGTCCTCGCCACGTTCCCGGTGATCGCGCACGTGGCTCACAGCGTCCAGTTCTTCAACATCATCTTCTTCGCGGTCCTGGTCTCGACGATCCTGCAGGGCACCACGTTCGAGCCGTTTTCCAAGTGGCTCGGGGTGACCACCGCACAGGCGGCGCTGCCCGCGCCGCTGATCGAGCCCACCGCGATCCGGCGCCTCGGCGCCGAGGTGGTCGAGTTCGTCGTCGAGCCGGAGTACGCGGTCGCCGGCCGCCGCGTGCGCGAGCTCGGGCTTCCCCGTGATGCGCTGCTGAACCTGATCATCCGCTCCGACCAGGCGCTGCCGCCGCGAGGGTCCACCCGGATTGAGCCCGACGATCACCTTCACATCCTCGTCCGCCAGGAGGCCGCGGTCGACTTCCAGGCGCTGCTGGACCGCTGGCGAGACGGTCCGGTCGGACCGCCGCCGCGCGGCCGGCCGGCCCTGCGGGCGACGACGACGATCTTCAGCAGCCGGCCGTGGCTGGACGGGGACGGCGATCCGGGGCGTCCCACCCGCGTCGGCAGGATCGAGGTCGTCGAGCAGCTGCGGACTCGTCGCGACCAGCCGGGCGCGCTGGTCGCGCTCGCCGATGGCCGATACGCCTACACCGGCCCGGTCACCGCGACCGGGTCGGCGGTCCAGCTGCAGGAGGCCGCGCGCCGCCGGCTGCGCGTCGCCGACACCGACGCCGAGCAGGCGTGGTGGCGAGAGGTGATCGGCGCGCTGGCCACACCCTGAAGGCGAGCGGGATCGGCCATGCGGAGGGCAAGATGGGGGCGCGGACCCATTCCGAGAACGCCCCCGGGCGGCCATCCTCAGGTCAAGTTCTCGACCCTCGATTTTCTCGACCCGCGATTTGGAGGAATGATGCTCTCCGCCAGTGAACACGCCGACCGGGGCGCGCGCGAGCGCTCGGTGCTTGTGACCATGGAGCCGATCCGGCTGCTCGTGGTCGACGACCACCCGGCGGTTCGGCGGGGGTTGTCGGAGCTCCTGGCAGATCAGCCGGATTTTCGGGTGATCGGCGCGGCCGGATCGGCGGAGGAGGCGCTGGCGATCGCAGAGCGCGAGCCCCTGGACGTCGCGGTCGTCGACTACCAGCTGCCCGGTCGCAACGGGCTGTGGGTTAGCCGCAAGCTCAAGCGCCTGGAGATGGCGCCCCGCGTGCTGATCTACTCGGCGTACTACGACGGGCTCCTCGCTGCGGCCGCGGTCGTCGCGCAGGCCGACGGACTGGTCAGCAAGGGCGGGCTCGGTATCGATCTCTGCGAGGCCGTGCGCGCCGTGGCGGCCGGTCGTTCGTCGTTTCCAGTGGTCCCCTGGCAACTGGCCGAGACGATGCGGCGCCGGCTGGGTGACGAAGAGCAGGCGATCTTCGGGATGTCGCTGGCGGGGATCGCACCCGCCGAGATCGCGAAGACGCTCCGGCTTTCGTCGGCCGGACTGGAGTCCCGACTGTGGGAGATGCTGCGCAAGCTCGAGAACCTCGATGTCGATTCGGGGTCACGCGGGGCGCACAGGAGCGTGCCCGATCGCTGAGTCGTCGGTCGCGGCCGCCGGGGTCGCGGCCGCGATCCATCGAGGTGCGATCCTAAGGTCCGATGACCCTATTGCTGCGCTTTCGCCACGAGCCCCGATGAACCCCGACGCGTCCCATCAGCCCCGGCACCCCCTGCGGCGCCCCTACGTCCCGTTGTTCGCGCGCGTCGCGGGGATAAACGCGCTGCTGCTGATTGCGGCGGTCGCGGTTGCGATCCTCGTTCTCGATCCCGAGAAGATCTCCTCGTTCGCCCTCAGGGAGGTGATCGTGCTGGTCGCGGCGCTGATCCTGATGGCGCTCGTGAACCTGTTGTTGCTGCGGCGGATCGTCCGGCCCTTGCAGGCGCTCACCGACCTGGCCCGGCGCGTCGACCTCGCCAATCCCGGGGAGCGGATGCCAGGGGCCCAGCCGACCTCAGAGGCGGGCGAGCTCGCACTGACGTTTAACGAGATGCT
The DNA here is from genome assembly GCA_963723675.1 of uncultured Solirubrobacterales bacterium. Taxonomy (GTDB): domain Bacteria; phylum Actinomycetota; class Thermoleophilia; order Solirubrobacterales; family Solirubrobacteraceae; genus Palsa-465. The sequence goes on from CAVRRW010000012.1 coordinate 820,177, forward strand.
CGACCGGCTCGAGCTCGAGCGACGCGAAGCGACGGGACGGGTGCTGGCCGGGCAGGAGGCCGAGCGGCTGCGGATCGCCCAGGAGCTGCACGACCAGGTGGGGCAGGAGCTGACGGCGGTGCTGCTCGTGCTCTCGCGGCTTCACAACCGGGTCTCGGCGGTGATGCGACCGGAGATCCTCGAGATCCAGGAAGAGGTCCGGGCGAGCCTGGAGGACGTTCGCCGAATCGCGGTGGAGCTGCGACCGGAAGCGCTCGATGACCTGGGCCTGGTGAGCGCGCTGGCCGTCCTCGGCCAGCGATTCGCCGAGCGCTCATCGCTGGAGGTGCGCGAGCGGATCGCGCCCGACATGCCCGAGCTCACGCCCGACAAGGAGCTGGTCGTCTACCGCGTCGCCCAGGAGGCCCTGACCAACGTGGCCCGCCACTCGGGCAGCGACCAGGCGGAGGTCAGTCTCGTCACCGAGGACGGTCATCTGGTCCTGAAGGTGATCGACCATGGGCGGGGGCTCCCGGCAAACCACTTCCAGGGCGCGGGGATGCGCGGGATGCGTGAGCGCGCGGCGCTGATCGGCGCCACCCTCAGGGTCTCCAGCGGCCCGGGGCGCAACGGCTGCGAGGTCCGGCTTGACGTCCCGGTCGAGACCCCGCTGGCGGTCTCGCCATGACGGTGCCCTTGAAGACGAGGATCCTGCTTGCCGACGACCACGCGGTCGTCCGCCGCGGACTGCGCCTGGTGCTCGAAGGCGCTCCGGATCTCGAGGTGGTCGCCGAGGCCGGCGACGGCGCGGAGGCGGTGGCGCGTGCGGTCGCCGACGACATCGATCTGGCGATCATCGACATCTCGATGCCGCGGATGACCGGGCTTCAGGCCGTCCGGGAGCTGCACCGGCGGCGCGAGGGGCTGCGGATCCTGATCCTGTCGATGCATCAGAACGAGCAGTACCTGTACGAGGCGCTCAAGGCCGGGGCGTCCGGATACGTGCTCAAGACGGTCGCCGACCGCGACCTCGTGGAGGCCTGCCGGGCCGCGATGCGGGGCGAGCCGTTTCTGTATCCGGAAGCGATGACGCCGCTGATCAACGACTATCTGCACCGTGCGCGGACCGACCAACCGCTGCGCGAGGAGCCTCTCACCGCCCGCGAGCAGGAGGTGGTCAAGCTGATCGCGGAGGGCTACAGCACCAGGCAGATCGCGGACACACTGGTGATCAGCGAGAAGACGGTCGACCGTCACCGCGCGAACATCCTCGAGAAGCTCGGGATGCACGACCGCGTCGAGCTCACGAGATATGCGATCCGGCGCGGTCTGGTGGAGCCTTGATGCCCGCTGTGGAGAGCGCTTAGGGGGCGTGGGCGCCCGGGCTGGCCCCGCGGCCGGGGCGGGGCTAGCCCAAAGCCAGTCCCAGCGTGCGGCGCAGGAAATCGTGCTCTGCCGAGAGGGCCGCGTCGGCGACCGTCATCGGCAGCGACACGAACCCGTGCGGCGCCTCCGGCCAGACGCGCAGCTCGGTCGCGTGGCCCGCGGTGCGCCACCGCGCCTCCATGAACAGCGTGTCGTCGAGCAGCGGGTCCTGAGTACCGACCGTGAAGACCGCCGGCGGCATCCCCGTCAGGTTGGCGAACAGCGGCGAGATATCGGGATCACGGCGCTGCTCGCGGTCGTGTCCGGGCAGGAACTGGTCGCCGAACCACTTGATGATCGGCTCCGACAAGACCAGGTTGCGGTCGCCCCACAGCCGCTGGCTCGGCGACATGGAGAGATCAAAGCCGCCGTACTGGAACACCGCCGCGTCAAACGCGCCGGTGATCCCGTGGCGGTCACGAAGCCGCAACAGCGTCACCGCCGCCAGGTGCGCGCCCGCCGAGTCGCCACCGATCGCGAGCGGCCAGGCGGCCGCGTGCAGCGGAGCGCCGGTGTTCCCCGGCGGCCCGGCGCCGGTGTTCCCCGGCGGCCCGGCGCCGGCGTTCCCCGGCGCCCCGGCGCCGGCGTTCCTGGCCTTCTCGCCTAGCAGCCACAGCGCGGCCGCCTCGCAGTCATCGGGGCCTGCCGGATAGGGATTCTCGGGCGCGAGTCGGTAGCCGAGGCTGACGACCGTGAGCCCCGTGTCGCGTGCGAGCCGGTCCAGCCGAGGGTCCTGCATGTCGTTCTCGCCCAAGGTCCAGCCACCGCCATGGATGTGCAGGAACGTCCCGGTCGATTCGCGGTCCGGCGCGATGATGCGCAGCGAGAGCGGGCCGCCTGGCCCATCGATCTCTAGCGTCCGGGCCTTGTCCAGGAACACCGGCGCCGGCCAGATCCCCAGGCCCTCGCGGCGGATGCGGCGGCTCTCCTCCGGCGGGAGCGTGTGGGTGGGCGGCACCGTCGCGAGCTTGCGCTCGAGCTCGACGTTGAACGCGCGGGTCTCGGCGAGCAGCGACGCGGGATCGGTCGTGGTCATCGGCGGCCGCCCATTATCGGGCGTCCGGCGCTCCGGCGCGCCGGGGGCAGACCTACCGCGCTTGCACCTGGACGGCTGCGGTCTTCTCGAGCTGGCGCTCGGGAGTGATCCGGATCACGTTCCAGGCGAGTCCCAGCCGCTCGAGCATCGCGATCAGGAATCCCGAGGGATCGAGCTCCCAGCGCTTGAGGCCGTGGAAGGCCGAGCGCGGAAACGCGTGGTGGTTGTGGTGCCAGGACTCCCCGAGCGACAGCACCGACAGCCACGCGACGTTCGTCGAGTGATCCTCGAGCTCAAACCGCCGCCGCCCGAAGAAGTGGCAGATCGAGTTCACCGACCAGGTCACGTGGTGGACCAGGAAGATCCGCACGAGCCCGCCCCAGATGAATCCCAGCAGCGCGCCCCGGAGGGTGAATCCGTCGAGGGCGTAGCCGGCGGCGGTCGGAATCAGCAGGGAGAGTCCCACCAGCCAGGGAAAGCGGCGCCCGATCCGGCGCATCCGCCGGTCCTCGTAGAGCTCGGCCGCGTAGCGCTTCCAGTCGGCCTGGCCTTGGGTCTCGAGCAGCCACCCCGTATGCGCATGCCAGAGCCCGCGAAATCCGGTCCCGTGGCCCACGTGGGGGCTGTGGGGGTCGCCCTCCTTGTCGGCGTGGGCATGGTGCTTGCGGTGGTCTGCCACCCAGTCCATCACCGAGCCCTGCACCGCCAGCGAGCCCAGCACCGCGAATGTCCGCTCCAGCCAGGGATAGGTCTGAAACGCGCGATGGGTCAGCAGCCGGTGAAAGCCGACAGTGACCCCGATCGCGGTGATCACGTACATCGCCGCCAGAATCGCCAGGTCGGCGGCGTCGACCGCCCGGTTCCAGAGCAGGCCGATCGCCACGATCACGCCGGCGAACGGGACCACTACGCCGAGCAGATTCGCAATTCGCGCGCCACGGGTCATCGAAGACATCCTCCCACGGCCGCTGCGGCCCTATGCACGAGGAGGCGACCGAACCCCCCGGTCGTGGGGGTGGCTCCGTCCAGTGGAGCTAGCCGGGCTCGAACCGGCGACCTCCTGAATGCCATTCAGGCGCTCTCCCAGCTGAGCTATAGCCCCTTCGAATTCGAAGTACCAGCAAGGTTAGTACACGGGCCTGTGGCCGGGTGGGCGGTCAGAGTCCCAGCGGCGGAAGTAACCTCATGTCCGTATGGCCGGCGAGCGCTATGACCCGAATCGCATCGAGCCCAAGTGGCAGGAGGTCTGGGCGCGCGAACACGCCTGGGAGGTGTCCAACGATCCCTCCGCGATAGTCGGCCACGGCGGCGATCGCGAGAAGTCCTACGTGCTCGAGATGCTGCCCTACCCGAGCGGCGAGCCGCACATCGGGCACCTGAAGAACTACGCTCTGGGCGATGCGATCGCGCATTTCCACCGGCGGACGGGCCGTCGCGTGCTGCACCCGATGGGCTACGACGCGTTCGGATTGCCCGCCGAGAACTACGCGATCAGCACCGGCGTGCACCCGCGAGTGTCGACTGACGAGTCAATCAAGGCGTTCCGGAGCGCGTTTCACCGATGGGGGATCTCGATTGACTGGTCGCGTGAGCTGGCAACCGACGAGCCCGGCTACTACCACTGGACCCAGTGGATCTTCTTGAAGCTGTTCGAGTGGGGCCTGGCCTACCGCAAGGAGGCCGCGGTCAACTGGTGCCCGCACGACGCCACCGTGCTGGCCAACGAGCAGGTGATTGACGGCCGCTGTGAGCGCTGCGGCCACCTGGTCGAGATCCGCCAGCTCGAGCAATGGTTCTTCCGGATCACCGACTACGCAGACCGCCTGCTCGACGATCTCGACACGATCCACTGGCCGGAGTCCGTAAAGGCGATGCAGCGCAACTGGATCGGCCGCAGCGAGGGGGCCGAGGTCACTTTCCGCTGCCAGGAGCTCGGCGTCGACTATGCGGTGTTCACCACGCGTCCGGACACGCTGTTCGGAGCGACGTTCTTCGTGATGGCGCCCGAGCATCCGGACGTGCCGCGCTTGGCGGGGGGGACCGAGCGCGAGCAGGAGGTTCACACGTACGTCAATAGTGCGCTGAGGGAGTCCGCCGAGGTGCGTGGGGCTGAGGACAAGCCCAAGACCGGCGTGCCGCTCGGTCGCACGGTCACCAACCCGGTGACCGGCGAGGAGATCCCGATGTTCGTCTCGGACTACGTGCTGATGGAGTACGGGACCGGCGCGATCATGGCCGTGCCGGCGCACGACCAGCGTGACTACGACTTCGCGGTCGCGTTTGGCCTGCCGATCCGCCAGGTGGTCGCTCCGGCCGAGGGCGAGGCGCCGGAGGGCCGGGCATTCGTGGCCCACACCGCCGACGAGCGGCTGGTCAACTCGGGTCAGTTCTCGGGCATGAGTGCCCTCGACGGCCAGCGGGCGATCATCGACTGGCTCGATCGCGAGGGCATGGGACAGGTCTCGGTCAGCTACCGCCTGCGCGACTGGCTGATCTCGCGCCAGCGCTACTGGGGCTGCCCGATCCCGATCCTCTACTGCGACAACTGCGGGATGGTCCCCGTCCCCGAAGGTGAGCTTCCCGTCGAGCTGCCCGAGGTCGACGATTACCAGCCCAGGGGTCGCTCTCCCCTCGCCACGGCTGAGGAATGGGTCAACGCCAGGTGCCCCAACTGCGGCGGGACCGCGCGGCGGGAGACCGACACGATGGACACGTTCGTGGACTCGAGCTGGTACTTCCTGCGCTACTGCGACGCCCGCAACCAGGACGCCGCCTGGGACCGCAGGGTGCTGGACAGCTGGATGCCGGTGGACCAGTACATCGGCGGGGTGGAGCACGCGATCTTGCACCTGATGTACTCGCGCTTCTTCGTCAAGGCGCTTGCGGACATGGAGCTGCTCGGCTTCCAGGAACCGTTCTACCGCCTGTTCACCCAGGGCATGATCCTCGGCCCCGACGGCCACAAGATGTCGAAGTCACGGGGGAACGTGATCAGCCCGACGCCGATCGTCGAGCGCTATGGCGCCGACGCGGCCCGCTGCTACGTGCTGTTCATCGGACCTCCGGATCAGGACGCCGCCTGGTCTGAGACTTCGCTGGCGGGTGTGCATAAATTCCTTGCCAGGCTGTGGCGGCTGGGTGATGGTCTTTCCGGGGATCCCGGCCCCGCCGATCAGCCGCTTGACCCGGCTGGAGATGCGCTGACCCTCGTCCGCAAGGCCAACTGGGCGATCGACAAGGTCACGGGCGACCTGAGCGGGCGGTTCACGCTCAACACCGCGATCGCGGCGATCATGGAGCTGGTCAACACGATCTACCACCACCTCGATGCCGACATCGCGGCCCGGCGCTTTGCGACGGCGACCGCGGCGTCGCTGGTGTTCCCGCTCGCTCCGCATCTGGGCGCGGAGGTCTACGAGATGATCACCGGCCGCCGCGTCTGGGAGGAGCCGTGGCCGGACGTGGACCCGAACATGCTGCAGTACGACACCTTTGAGCTCGTATGCCAGATCAACGGCAAGGTTCGCGACCGCGTCACCGCGGCAACCGGCGCTCCGCGCGAGGAGCTCGAGCGTCTGTGCCTCCAGGCACGCGGTGTCCAGCCTCATATCGACGGGCACGAGATCGCGAAGGTGATCGTCGTCCCCGACAAGCTGGTCAACGTGGTCGTTCGCTGAACGGGGTCGTGGCGGCCACACCGTACGTGGCGGTGGTGGGGCCGGGCGCGGCGTCCGGCGGCGAGATCGCGGCCGCCGCGGCGGTGGGGCGTGGACTGGCGCACGCCGGGGCGATGCTGGTCTGCGGTGGGCTCGGCGGCGTGATGGCCGCGGCCTGCCGCGGCGCTGCAGCAGCGGGCGGCCTCACGATCGCGATTCTCCCCGGCTCCGACCGCAGTGCCGCCAACGAATGGGTGCGGGTCGCGATCCCGACCGGACTCGGGGAGATGCGCAACGCGCTGGTGGTGCGCTGCGCGGACGCCGTCGTCGCGGTCGGCGGCGCCTACGGGACCCTGTCGGAGATCGCGCTGGCGCTGAAGGCGGGCGTGCCGGTCGTCGGGATCGGCACCTGGCCGATCGACGGGATCGAGCGCGTGGACGCGGCCCCTGCGGCGGTGAGCCGCGCGCTGGAGCTGGCGCGGGCGCGCATCTGAGGCGGCTCCTAGACTGGCTGGCCGCGATGCCGACCTTCAAGCCCGCGTACCTGATCCACGGCGACGACCACGGCCGGATCGCCGAGCGCCGCGCCCGGCTGCGGGCGCTGGCCGAGGGCGAGAGCGGCGCACAGGGCGTCGAGCTGTTCGAAGGCGAAGCGTCGGCGCCGGAGTCCGTCGCGGCCGCCCTGAACGCGATGACATTCGCGCTGGGGCGCAGGTTCCTGATCGTTGACGGCGTCGAACGGTGGAAGGAGCGCGAGCTCGAGTCGCTCGAGGGGGCGCTCGCCTCGATTGCGCCGGACACCACGGCGGCGTTCTTCGCGCGCGAGGACAGCCGGCTCAAGGCGCCGGCGCGGCTCCGCGCGGCCGTCATGAAGGCCGGCGGCGACGTCAGCGTCGAAGCGAGCGTGAAGCCGTGGGAACTGCCCAAGTGGGTGGTCGCGCGCGCCGCCGAGCTCGACCTACGGCTCGATTCCGAGGCCGCACGGGCGCTGATTGGACACGTCGGCGATCGCCAGCAGCGATTGCTGCGCGAGCTCGAGAAGCTGGCCCTCGCCGCCGAACCGGGGGCCAGCCTCGACGCCGGCTACGTCGAGGCGCTCGCGGCGCCGTCCGCGGAGCGCAGGGTGTGGACGCTCGCCGACGCGCTCGTCGCCGGCGACGCCCAGGCGGCGACCAGGATCTACCTGACGCTGCGTGCGCAGGGCGAGCGGGTGCCGGGACTCCTTTACTGGATGACCCAGCGCGTCCGCGATGCCCACGGGGTTGCCGAGGCGCTCGAGCGCGGCGAGCCGCCAGCGCAGATCAAGCGCCGGTTGCGACTGCCCTCGCGCGCCGCCGATCGCCTGATCGCCGACGCCCGGCGGGCGGGAGCGAAGCGGCTCGAGCGCGCGATCGAGCAGATCGCCGACCTCGAACTGGCCTCGCGCGGAGGGAGCGCCGGCGCGGCCAGCGAGGACACGGCCGCGGTGCGGGCGATCCAGGAGATCGCGGGGTAGCGAGCAAGGCGCCGCGCGGTCCCGGATCCCGGACCCGCCCCTCGGAGCCCGGCGAAGGTGCATAACTCGTCAATCGACCCCGACAGCCCAAGCCCTGTCGAGTTTTACATGCCCCACATGCACAGTTCGACAAGCCTCGGCGATCGCGTGGCGATTGGCATGAAATGCAGCTCTTTCGCGGCTGAATCGCGGGCTAGGCGCGTGGTCGGGTGCCGCGCGGCGGGGTGAGGGTCGGGCGAGGCGCCTCCCGCTGCGCCTCGGACCCGTCCTCCCACCGCCCTCTGGCAAGCTCGCTCGCCCTCGCCTCGGCGGGCGCCAACCGCCCACGATCTGGCGGCGCCGGGCCGCTTGGCGCCCGTCGGCCATCACTGCGTCGAATACCCGGCCAGAGCGATTTCCTATCGCTCGAATGAGAGGGATCCCAAGGCAGCCGGACGCCGGCCGAGCCCGGGCGCTCGGCGCCTGCTCGCCGCGCCGGACTAAGCCCGGCCGCTCAGCGCCTACTCGCCGCGCCGGACCCGCGCTGCCCGGGACTTCTTCCGGGCGCCGGTGTTGCGATGCAGCGCGCCGCGCTTGACGGCCTTGTCGATCGTTCGCACGAGGTCGCGGTGCTCGCTCTCGGCGGCCTCCTCGTCGCTGTCGGCGACAGCACGCTCGAGCCGGTGAAAGTAGGTTTTGATCCGCGACGTGTAGCGCCGATTCTCGAGCCGCTCGCGCGCGGCCCGTTCGATCCGCTTCTTCTGTGAGTGGATGTTCGCCATGGATCGGGCAGAGAGAAGCCGCGGACGTTCCGCCGCGGCTCGGCCGTACTATAGCGCGCTTGATGGCCCCAGCCGCGCCCCCGTCGCCTCGAAGCCGGCCCCAACCGCGAAGCCGGCTCCAATAGTGTCATCGGAGACGACGGCCCTGGGCGCCGACCCGCCACGCCGCCGGCTGAGCGTCAACACGGCGATCTTCGCCGTCGCGACGGCGGTGTCCCGGGTCGCCGGACTTTCGCGGGAGATCGTTGCGGCGAGTTTCTTCGGCACCACGGTCGCGGCCTCGGCGTTCACGATCGCCTCGCAGATCCCGAACCTGATGTCGAACCTGTTCGCCCAGGCCGCGCTGTCGGCCGCGTTCGTGCCGGTGTTCACCGGCCTGCTGCAGCAGGGACGCAGCCGCGAGGCGTTCAAGCTCGCCTCGACTCTGTTCTGGATCATCCTGATCGTGCTCGGCGCCCTGACGGCGCTGGGCATCCTGCTCGCCGGCGTGATCATGCCGCTGTTCACCGGGACCAAGTTCAGCGGCGCCGACAACGTGCTCACCGCGGGTCTGGCGCAGGTGCTGTTCCCGGTCGTGCTGCTGCTCGGCCTGACCGGCCTGATGGTCGGGATCCTGCAGTCCTATGACCAGTTCACGGTGCCGGCGATCGCGCCGGCCGTGTGGAACCTGGTGATCGTGGTGCTGCTGATCGTGCTCAAGCCTCGCTTTCACCAGTCGATCTACGCGTACTCGGTGGCCTGGCTGGTGGCGACCGTGGTGCAGATGCTGATGGTGGCCTGGGCGCTGCGGCGAATCGACTTTCGCCTGAGGTTCGAAATCGACTGGCGCGATCCGCGGGTCAAGCGCGTCTTCCTGCTGATGCTCCCGGTCACCATCGGCCTCGGGATCGTCAATCTCGACCAGCTCCTGAACTCCGTGTTCGGGAGCCTCGTCTCGGGCGCGGCGCCGCGCGCGATCGACCAGGCGTTTCGGATCTACATGCTGCCCCAGGGAGTGTTCAGCGTCGCGATCGCGACGGTCCTGTTTCCGACGCTCAGCCGCCAGGCGGCGCGGGGGGCTCAGGGAGAGATGCGCCGATCGATCGGGATCGGCATGCGCCAGATCAATTTGACGCTCATTCCGGCGGCGGCGTTGATCCTCGTGCTTGCGATTCCGGTCACGCGCCTGGTCTACCAGCGGGGCGAGTTCGACGCGACTTCGACCCATCTCGTCTCGGTCGCGCTGTTCTACTTCGCCTTCAGCCTCCCGTTCGGGGGGCTCAACCTATTGCTGACGCGCACGTTCTTCGCGCTCCAGAGGCCGTGGATCCCGACGCGCTACGCCGCGATCAACATGATCGTCGACATCATCGTCAGTGTCGCGCTGTACAAGCCGCTGGGGATCGCGGGACTGGTGATCGGCACGGCTGTCGCGAACATCGTCATGACCGCCCTGCAATGGCGCCGGCTGCGGATCGGATTCAACGGCAGCCTGGAGGGTCCGCAGACGGTGATGATCACCGTCCGGATCGTGGCCGCATCGGTGCTGATGGCGGCGGTCGCGTGGGGCATCTGGAAGGTGCTCGACAGCCTCCTCGGCCGCTCGCTGCCGGCGCAGCTGATCTCGGTGGGGATCGCGCTCGGCGTGGCCGTGGGGCTCTACGCCAAGGCGGTGCTGGCGATGCGGATCCCGGAGGCGCGCCAGATCAAGGCTCTCCTGGGCGAGCGGCTGGGCGCCCGCTAGAGGCGACCCCGGGCCGGCTCCACCTCTCGCTTCATCGGACGCCGACAACCGGCCCGCGGCCAAATACCCTTCAAAGCAGGACATGTCCGATCAGGCTCACATCCGCAACTTCTCGATCATCGCGCACATCGACCACGGCAAGTCGACGCTCGCCGACCGCATCCTCGAGCTGACGCATACCGTCGACCGCCGAGCGATGCGCGCCCAGCTGTTGGACTCGATGGAGCTCGAGCGCGAGCGCGGGATCACGATCAAGGCGCAGGCGGTCCGCGTCTTCTACGAGTCCGCCCACGACGGGCAGACCTACCAGCTGCACCTGATCGACACTCCCGGCCACGTCGACTTCACCTACGAGGTGTCGCGCTCCCTCGCGGCGTGCGAGGGCGCGCTGCTGGTCGTCGATGCCGCGCAGGGGGTCGAAGCGCAGACGGTCGCCAACACCTATCTCGCCGTCGACGCCGGGCTCGAGCTGATCCCGTGCCTGAACAAGGTCGACCTCCCGGGCGCCGAGCCCGAGCGGGTCGCCGAGGAGATCGCCGAGTTGCTCGGCGAGCCGGCCGATCAGGTCCGCCGGATCAGCGCCAAGACCGGCGAGGGCGTGACCGACGTGCTCGACGAGCTGATCGCGCGGGTCCCTCCGCCGCGCGGCGACCCCGAAGCCCCGCCCCGGGCGCTGATCTTCGACTCGGAGTTCGATCAGTACCGCGGGGTGATCGCCTACATCCGCGTCGTCGACGGGACCTTCAGCAAGGGCGAAGCGATCGTCGCGATGCAGGCCGGCACCGAGGCCGACATCGACGACATCGGCTTCTTCACGCCGCAGATGACGTCGGCGCAGTCGCTCGCGGCCGGGGAGGTCGGGTTCTTGATCACCGGCATCAAGGACGTCACAAGGCTGCGAGTCGGCGACACGCTGACGGTCAAGGCCAACCGCGCGAGCGAGCCGCTTCCCGGGTACCGCGAGGTCAAGCCGATGGTCTTCTGCGGACTGTTCCCGATCGACTCGGACCGATACCCAGACCTCCGCGACGCGCTCGAGAAGCTCACGCTCAACGACGCCGCCCTGAGCTGGGAGCCCGAGACCTCCGACGCGCTTGGGTTCGGCTTTCGGTGTGGCTTCCTCGGCCTGTTGCACATGGACATCGTCCGCGAGCGCCTCGAGCGCGAGTACGACCTCGAGCTGCTCGCGACGATGCCGAGCGTCGAGTACGAGGTGACGCTGACCGATGGGACCGTGGTGCCCGTGCACAGCCCCACCGACATGCCCGACGCGACCCTCGTCGCCGAGGTCCGCGAGCCCTACATCCGCGCTTCGATCCTGACGCCGAAGGGATTCGTGGGAGCGATCATGGAGCTCTGCCAGGAGCGCCGCGGAGAGCACGCCGGCATGCACTACCTCTCCTCCGAGCGCGTGCAGCTGACCTACGACCTGCCGCTGGCCGAGATCGTGCTCGACTTCTTCGACCAGCTGAAGTCGCGCACCCGCGGCTACGCGTCGCTCGACTACGACCTGATCGGGATGCGGGAATCCGATCTCGTCAAGCTCGACATCCTGCTCGCCGGCGATCCCGTCGACGCCCTGTCGATGCTCGTGCACAAGAGCAAGGCCTACGACGCCGGCCGCACGCTCACCGAGAAGCTGCGAAGGACGATCCCGCGCCAGCAGTACGACGTGCCGATCCAGGCCGCGATCGGCTCGCGGATCGTCGCCCGGGAGACGATCAAGGCCTACCGCAAGGACGTGATCGCCAAGTGCTACGGCGGCGACATCACGCGCAAGCGCAAGCTGCTCGAGCAGCAGAAGCGCGGCAAGCAGCGGATGAAGCAGGTCGGGCGGATCGAGGTCCCCCAGGAGGCGTTCCTGGCCGTGCTCGAGCTGGGCGAGAAGGGCTGACCGGTCCGTTGGCTTGACGTGGGGGGCCCGGATCGCGGCGCCGGCGCGGCTAAAAGCGCGTCCAGTGGATCCGCCGGCGCGGCGGCAAGCCCCTGCCACGGTGCCCGAAGCACCACCAGCCGATCGCCAACCACACCATCCACACCGCGAACACGCCGGTGAGCAGGAACACGACCGCGGCGACCACCACCGCGACCACCAGCGGCAGCACGATCGCGATCGCGATCGCCGGGATTACGTACCGGCCGATCGGGGCCTGGCGGCGAGGCGGCGGGTTGCGGCGAATCGGCAGATCGGCGACCAGCGCGTCGAGCTCGCCGTACGTCCGCGACGAGAACAGCAGCTCCAGGCGCTGCTCGAGCTCCTCCGCCAGGAGGCGGCCCTCGATCGTCGCCTGACGGAGCCGCTCTGCGACAGCTTCGCGGTCCGCATCCGAGGCCCTCAGGGTTGCTCTCCGTGCCACGAACGTGGAGGCTAGCGCGCCGCGGACCAGCTCACAAGCGTCTGCCGGCGGACGCGCCCATGGAAGAATCATCGCTCATGGATCTGGGCCTCAACGATCGCGCCTGCGCGGTCACGGGTGCATCAAGCGGGATCGGCCGGGCGACGGCGCTCGCGCTCGCGCGCGAGCGGGCGGCCGTGTTTCTCGTGGGCCGCCGCGAAGAGCCGCTGCGCGAGGTCGCGCGGGAGTGCGTCGACGCCGGCGGGCGCGGCGAGCTGCTGGCGCTGGACGTGACCGCCCCCGACGCCGGCGAACGCCTCGTCGAGGCATGCCTGGCCCGCTTTGCGCGGATCGACGCACTCGTCAACAACGCCGGCACGAGCGCGGTCCGTCCGCTCGAGCAGCTCACCGACGAGGACTGGCAGTCGCAGTGGGAGCTCAACGTGATCGGCCCGATGCGGCTGATGCGCGCCGCCGCGCCGGAGATGGCAACGCGCGGCTGGGGCCGGATCGTCAACGTCTGCTCGTCCTCGGGCAAGCGCCCGTCGAAGACGAACATGGCCTACTCGGTGACCAAGGCCGCGCAGCTGTCGCTGTCGCGGGCGTTCGCGGACCTCTACGCGGGCGACGGCGTGCTGGTCAACGCCGTGGCCCCGGGACCGACCGGGAGCGACCTGTGGATGGCTCCGGGCGGGATGGCCGACCAGGCCGCCGAGGTTCAGGGCACCACCCGCGAGCAGGTGCTCGAGGCGACCGCGGGGCGCAGCCCGCTGGGCCGCTTTGGCACCGAGGAGGAGATCGCCGCGGTGATCGTGTTCCTGTGCTCGGAGGCGGCGTCCAACGTGGTCGGCGCGGCCTGGTCGGCCGACGGCGGTGCCGTGCCGGTGATCATCTGAGTCTTCGGTCCGGGGACCGCTCGCAGGCCCCTGCAACGTGGGCCGCGCCGGAGACCGCCGACCGGTTATCGTGGCCGGCCGTGGCGGTCGACACCAGCACGATCGGAAAGACCTACCAGCCGAGCAACTACGCCGTCGGCCGCGAGAAGGTCCGCGAGTTCGCCGCCGCGGTCGGCGAGACCGACCCGCTCCACTTCGACGTCGAGGCCGCGCGCATGGCCGGATATGCCGACGTCGTGGCGCCCCCGATGTTCGCGGTGGTCTACGGCGGTAGAGCCGTGGGCCCGGCCGTGCTCGACCCGGAGCTGGGGATCGACTTTCCGATGCTTCTACACGGCTCCCAGGAGTTTCGCTGGGGACCGGTGGTCGTCGCCGGCGACGAGATCACCACCACCGCCAGCGTCAAGGACATCTCGGAGCGCGGCGGGATGGGCTTCTACGTGTTCGAGTCGGTCTCGACCAACCAGCGCGGCGACATCGTCTGCACCGGGATCTGGACCAACATCGTCAGGCGGTCGGCGTGAGCCTTAAGCAGGGTGATGCGATCGAGCTCAAGGTCACGCCGGACCGTTACGCGACGGTCCGCTATGCCGCCGCCTCGGGCGACTTCAACCCGATCCACATCGACGAGGAGTTCGCGCGCAGCGTCGGTCTCCCGGGGCGAATCCTGCACGGGCTCTGGACGATGGCCCAGGTCGCGCGCGCCCACACCGACGCCGCCGGCGGGCCGGACAGGCTCAGGTCCCTCAGCGTGCAGTTCCGCGGGATGGGGCGGATCGGCGAGGAGATCGTCGTCAAGGGAACCGTGCGCGAGTCCCGCGGCGCAACGGCGGTCGTCGATTCCGAGGCCGAGCAGTCCGGTCAGCGGATCATCCGGCGGGCCGTGGCCGAGATCTCGATGTAAGGCATCGCCGGACGCCGGCTGAAAGCAGGATGCGACCGTGGGAGCCGAGACCGCCCCTCCTACAATCAACCTCGTGCTGACCGATCGCCAGGAGCTCGTGTTGCGCATGGTCGTCGAGGAGTACCTCGAGGGCGGTGCGCCGGTGGGCTCCAAGGTGCTTTCGGCCGAGGTCCGGTGGGGTCCCTCGACGATCCGTCACGAGCTCGCGAGCCTGGAGGAGCTGGGTCTGCTCGCCCATCCGCACACCTCCGCCGGCCGGATCCCGACGGAGGCCGGCTACCGCTACTTCGTGGATCGGCTGCTTCCAACCGAGAACGCCGGTCCGCCGCTGTCGCTGTCGCTGGTGCGCCGGGAGCTCGACGAGGCGATGCGGGTCACCACCGAGACCCTGTCGCAGGTCAACAACCTGCTCGCGATCGTCACCGCGCCGCCGATCGAGACCTCGACGATCCGCCACATCGAGGTCCTGCTGCTCCAGCCCCAGGTCCTCATGGTCGTCGTCATCACCTCGACGGGCGGCGTCACCAAGCGGCTGTTCACGTTCTCGCGGCCGATCGACCCTGGCCTGGCCGACTGGGCCTTGAGCTGCCTGAACGAGCGGCTGGTCGGCCTCGGCCTGGGCGCGCGGATGGTCCACCAGCGCCTGCACGACCCGTCGTTCTCGGCTTCCGAGCGCGATTTCCTCGACGCGCTCGAGCCGGTCTTCACAGACCTGGAGGAGAGCGCCCTGGAGAGCATGTACGTCGAGGGCGCCTCGCGCTTGCTGCGCGGCGACCGCTTCACCGACGTGTCGGAGCTGAACGCCCTGATGGACATGCTCGAACGGCGCTTCACGCTGCTGGGAGTGCTGCGCTCGGCGCTCTCCGGCCGCGAGGTGCTCGTCCGCATCGGGACCGAGAACGACACGCCGGCGCTGCGTTCGCTCGCGCTCGTGGCCGCCGGGTATGGCCTGCCGCAACGCCACCTGGGGGCGGTCTCGGTGATCGGCCCGCTGCGGATGGACTACGGTCGCGCGATCCGGTCGGTCCGAGAGGCGGCGAGCCAGCTGTCGAGTTTCGTCGTTGACGTCTACGACCAGCGGTGAGGGCGACCGAGGTAAACGAGTGGCGATGAGCGCGACACGCGATTACTACGAGGTGCTGGGCGTCTCGCGAGACGCCGATGACGCGACGATCAAGAAGGCGTTCCGGCGACTGGCCCGGGAGCTGCACCCCGACGTCAACACCAACGATCCCGGGGCCGAGGAGAAGTTCAAGGAGGCCGCCGAGGCCTACGAGGTCCTGTCGGACCCGGATCGCCGCGCGACCTACGACCGCTACGGGCACGAAGGGTTGCGCAGCGGCGGCTGGGCGCCCAACTACGAGGCGTTCGGTTCGGTGTCGGACATCTTCGAGGCATTCTTCGGCGGCTCCAGTCCGTTCGGCGACATCTTCGGAGGGGCCGGCGGCGGACGCGCGGGCGGCGTGGTGCAGGGCGGCGACGTCGCCGTCACGGCCGAGATCAGCCTCGCGGACGCCGTGCATGGCCGCAACGTCGAGGTGAGCTACGAGGCGGTCACGATCTGCGAGCACTGCCGGGGTAACGGGGCCGAGCCGGGGACGCCGATCGAGACTTGTCCCCGCTGTCAGGGCTCCGGCCAGCTGCGGGCGGTGACCCGCACCCCGTTTGGCCAGGTGATGCGCACGACCCTCTGCGACACCTGCCACGGCGATGGCCGGGTGCCGCGCGATCCATGCCACGCGTGCCGCGGCCGCGGCCGCAGGGTCGACCGCCCGAAGGTGTCGATCGACGTTCCCGCCGGGATCGCCGACGGCCAGCGGATCCGAGTCTCCGGGCGCGGGCACGCGGGCGAGCGCGGCGGGCCGCCCGGCGACCTGTACGTGCTGGTCCGGGTGCGCGAGGATCCGCGCTTTGTGCGAGACGGCGACGACCTCGTGACCGCCGTCGACGTGGCGGCGCCGCTTGCCGCGCTCGGCACGACGATCACGGTGCCGACGGTCGACGGGGAGACCGAGCTCGAGATCCCCGCCGGTACCCAGCCGCACGAGACGCTGCTGGTCCGCGGAGCCGGGATGCCCGCTCTGCGGGGGCGCCGGACCGGAGACCTGCGCGTGGTCGTCAACGTGGTGATCCCACGACACCTCAGCCGCGACCAGCGCGCGCTGCTCGAGCAGCTGTCGGAGTCGATGACCGAGCACAACCTCCGCACCGACGAAGGCGTGTTCGGGAAGCTCAAGCGCGCGTTCGGCGGGCACTAGGTTTGATTTTTTGGGCGACCCCGAGCTGGAGTGTCGCCCCGGGGCGATGATCCGCCTGGCGGTGCGCGTCCGCCGCGAGCAGGCCGAGCTGGTGCTCGCCGAGCTGCTCGAGCTTGCGCCCAGCGGCGTCGAGGAGGTCGAGCTCGGCCCGGACCTGGTCGAGTACGCCGTCTACGGCGCCCCGGGCGAGCTGCCCGCGTTGCCCGATCTCCGGGCGTCGGCGGGCGGAGCGCTCGTCGAGGTCGTGACCAGCGAGGTCGCCGACGACTGGTCGCGGCGCTGGCGCGAGTTCCACAAGCCCGTCGTGATCGCCGACCGGCTGACGGTCCGGCCGCCGTGGGAGCCGCTGGCCGGGACCCCGATCGACCTGGTGATCGACCCGGGGCAGGCGTTCGGCACCGGCGCGCACGCGACGACGCGGCTGTGCCTCGAGCTTTTGCTCGAGCTCGAGCGCCCCGGCGGGCCGTTCGTCGACGTCGGCTGCGGGTCGGGCGTGCTGGCGATCGCCGCCGTCCGGCTGGGCTATGAGCCGGTGCTGGCGCTTGACAACGACCCGGCGAGCGTTCGCGCCACGATCGACAACGCCGTGGCGAATGGGGTCGAGCTTCAGGCGCGCCGGCACGACCTGCGGGTCGATCCGGTGCCCGCGGCGGACACCGTCGCCGCGAATCTGCTCGGGCCGCTGCTGCGCGCCTGGGCGGCGAGGCTGGCCGGGCCGGGCGGCGGGGCGGTGCCCGGGCGGCTGATCGCAAGCGGGCTGTTGACCCACGAGGCGGGTGGGGTCGCCGAGGCGTTCGGGGCCGTCGGGCTGCGCGAGGACGTGCGCCGAACCCGAGGAGACTGGGCCGCGCTGCTGCTCGGACGTTGATGAATCTTTGTTCCTATACGACCAACTTTCATCAAGGTTCCCCGGGGCCCCCGATCCTCTGCCCGTGGACAAGGACGCGCCCCTCGATTCTGTCCATCGGGGCTCCCGATCCTCTGCCCGTGGACAAGGACGCGCCCCTCGATTCTGTCCATCGGGCCCATGTGAGCCCCCGACCCCGAGCGCATCCTGTGGCGGACGCTTCGAGCACCCGAAAGGAGGTGGACCAGTTGCTCAACCCGCTCGCGATCGGCGTGACCGTCGGTGGCCTGCTACTGGATGTCGTCGTTCCGCGGCCGAAGCCTCGGGCTGGACTTGCGTATGACGAAATGCTCTCCTCTCGCCACGCGCCGCCCCGAGGACACCGCCCGGACGACATCCGACAAGCACGACCGTCGGCCGGTCGCGGGCCGGCCATCTCGCTTGCGGCCCGCGGGCACTGACCCCGCGGGCCGCGCAGCCCCACGGCTCGATACCGTCCGCGCAGATGACCTCCTTCGCGGTCAAGTTCCTCGGCTGCAAGGTCTCCCAGGCCGACGCGATGCTGGCGCGCGCCGCTCTGCTCGAGGCCGGGCACATCGAGGCGCCGGAGGCCGAGGCCGAGCTGCACGTGATCAACACGTGTTGCATCACCGGCGAGGCCGAGGCCAAGTCGAGACAGTCCGTCAGGCGATCGCTCAGGAGCGGTCCGGGAGACGAGAAACGGCGCGTGTACGTGGCCGGCTGCGCGGCGAACCTCCGCCCAAAGCAGTTCGCCGAGATCGACCCTCTGGTGCGGCCGTTCGTGGGGACCGCCGAGGATGTAGCCGGCGCGATCGCCGGCGACGTCGGCTCCTGCGCCGATCTCGAGCACGACGTGCTCGCACGCGAGGCCGCCCGGCAAGCGGCCCGGACCCGGGGTTTCGTCAAGGTCCAGGACGGATGTGACTGCCACTGCGCGTACTGCATCATCCCCACGGTCCGCGGGCCGGCTCGCTCGCGTCCGGCGAGCGCCGTGCTGAGCGAGGTCCGCCGGCGCGTCGCGCAGGGGCAGCCGGAGATGGTGATGACCGGCATCAGCGTCGGTGACTATCGCGACCCCGAGCGGGGACTCGAGCTGGGCCAGCTGATGGTCGAGGTGGCGCACGTTCCCGGCGTGCAGCGCGTCCGGCTGTCGAGCGTCGAGGTGATCCACGTCAAGGACTCGCTGGTGCAGGCGCTCGCCACCGAGCCCAAGGTCTGCCCCCACCTGCACGTCCCGATGCAGTCCGGCGATGACCGCGTCCTCAAGGACATGGGGCGCCACTACACCCGCGGCGAGTACCTGGAGCAGATCGCGGCGTTGCGCTCCGTCGCGCCGCATGTGAACGTCACCACCGACGTGATCGTGGGCTTTCCGACCGAGGATGAGGAGGCGTTCGCACGGACGCTGAGCGCGATCGACGCGGCCGCGATCACACGCGTGCACGCGTTCTCCTATTCGCCGCGGCCCGGGACCGTTGCCGACGCGCTGGGCGACCGTGTGGCGCCTGAGGAGAAGAAGCGCCGGTCCTGGGAGCTCCGGGGCCACGCCGAGGTCCGCTCACGCCACCACCGCGTGGCAAAGCTCGGGCGCTGCGAGCGGGTCCTGATCGACAAGGCCGCGGCCGCTCAGTGCTCGGGTTACAGCGCGGACTACACCCGGTGCTACCTGCCGGCCGGAGCCGGAGCTCGCGGCGAGCTCGTCGAGGTCCGCTGCGCCGAGCTGCACGCCGACGGGATTGGTTGTGAGCCGACGTCCTCCGCAGGGCTATCCTGAATGGAGTGACCGTCACCGAGCAGGTACGCGACGACATGACCACCGCCATGAAGGCCGGCCAGAAGCAGCGCGTGGGCGCGCTGCGCCTGGTTCTCTCCGAGCTGCAGAAGGCCGCCAAGGAGGGCGACGCCGACGAGCTCGCGGTGCTGCGGCGCGAGCGCAAGCGGCGCCTCGAGGCGGCCGGCCAGTTTCGCGACGGCGGACGCCCGGAGCTCGCCGAGCAGGAAGAGGCCGAGGCCGAGCTGATCGAGCGCTACATGCCGGCGCCGCTCGAGGACTCCGAGCTGGATGCGATCGTCGCCGCGGCGATCGCCGAGACCGGCGCCGGCAGCCCCAAGGACATGGGGCAGGTGATGAAAGCGGTGATGGCACGGTCCGGGGGCCGCGCCGACGGCAGGCGCGCCTCCGCACGCGTCCGAGAGGCGTTGAGTTAGTCCTTTGGCGCGAAAGCAACTCGAGCTCGACAACGCCGTCGCCGCCGAGCTGGCGGGCAGCGAGGACGCCGTTCTGCGAGCGCTGGAGGGGCACCTCGATGCCGACGTCTACCTGCGCGGGAACGTGCTCACGCTCGAGGGCGACGCGGCCGCGGTCGATACCGCCGGCGCCGTCGTCCGAGAGCTTTCCGAGCTGATCGCACAGGGGCACGAGATCGCGGCGGGGACGATCGAGGCGGTCACTTCCGCGCTCGACCAGCACCAGTCCGCGGCCAGGATCCTCGAGGACGTGGTCTGGCGCCATCGCGCCACCAAGGTCGCCCCGAAGACGGTCAACCAGAAGCGCTACGTCGACTCGATCCGCAAGAACACGATCACGTTCGGGATCGGACCGGCGGGCACCGGCAAGACGTTCCTGGCGGTGGCGCTGGCGGCAGCCGCGCTGAGCCGCCGCGAGGTCAACCGGATCATCCTCACGCGTCCCGCCGTCGAGGCCGGGGAGCGGCTCGGCTTTCTCCCGGGTGATCTGATGGCCAAGGTCGACCCCTATCTGCGCCCGCTGTTCGACGCGCTGCACGACATGCTCGAGCCGGAGCGCGTGTCGCAGCACCTCGAGCGCGGCGTGATCGAGGTCGCGCCGCTGGCGTTCATGCGCGGACGGACGCTGAACGACAGCTTCATCATCCTCGACGAGGCGCAGAACACCACACCGGAGCAGATGAAGATGTTCCTCACCCGCCTGGGGTTCAACTCGAAGATGGTGGTGACCGGCGACATCACCCAGATCGACCTTCCTCGCGAGCACGACTCCGGCCTGGTCGTCGTCGCCGACATCCTGGACAAGGTCGAGGGGATCGAGTTCGTCCGCTTCGGCGGCGAGGACGTGGTGCGGCACAAGCTCGTGCAGCGGATCGTCGCCGCCTACGGCGATCACTCACAGCGGATGGCGCCCGAGCTCCGGCCGCGCAAGCGAGCCTGACGCGATGCTCGAGATCGATGTGATCGGGATCGAGGGGGTCGCCCCGGCGGACCCGACCGTCGCGGAGATGGAGGAGCTGTGCTCGCTGGCGCTGTCGTCGGCCGGCATCGCGGACGGCCACGTGGCGATCGAGTTCGTCGACGAGGAGCGCATCCGCGAGCTCAACCGCGACTATCGCCGGCTCGACGAGCCCACCGACGTGCTGTCCTTCGCAGTGGACGAGGACGGGGACGCGGCCGGTCCCAGGGAGCTCGGCGACATCGTGATCTGCCCCTCGCACACGGCGGATCTCCGAGAGGCGATCGTGCACGGAGCGCTGCACCTGAGCGGCATGGATCACGAGACCGACGACGGGGAGATGCTCGCGCTCCAAGCCGAGCTGATGCGCTGGGTCAATTGAGCGAGGACGCCGCCGACTCGGCTCGGAGTCGCTCCGGCTTCATCGCGCTCGCCGGACGGCCCAACGTCGGCAAGTCGACGCTGGCCAACGCCATGGTCGGCGCCAAGGTCGCGATCGTCTCCGACAAACCGCAGACCACCCGCCGCGCGATCCGCGGCGTTGCGACCGGGCCGGACTGGCAGCTGGTGCTGGTCGATCTCCCGGGGGTTCAGCGCCCCCGCGACGCGCTCACCGAGAGGATGCAGCGGCGCGTCGAACGCGAGCTTGCCGACGCCGACGGGTGCCTGCTCGTGCTCAACGCGCAGCAGGGCGTCGGCCCCGGGGACCGCTTCATCGCCCACCTGCTGCAGTCGGCTCCGGTCCCGGTCGTGATCGCCGTCAACAAGATCGACCGCGCATCTCGAGCGCGGACCACGGCGGCGCTGCAAGACGCGGCGGAGCTGCCCGTCGGCGACGAGATCCTTCCGGTCTCGGCGCGGACCGGCACGGGGGTGGGGCGGCTGCTCGAACACCTCGTCTCGCTGCTGCCTCCCGGCCCCTTCTACTTCGAGCCCCGCCAGCATTCCGACCAGGCCGAGCCGGTGCTGCTGGCCGAGCTCGTGCGCGAGCAGATCCTCGCCCGCACCCGAGACGAGATCCCGCACGCGGTCGAGGTCGAGATCGAGGAGATCGACCGCCGGCGCGAGGACCTGGTCCGGATCGAGGCGGTGATCCTGGTCGAGAACGAATCCCAGAAGGGCATCCTGATCGGCGCCGGCGGCCGCATGGTCAAGGCGATCGGCATCGCCGCCCGCCGGGCGATCGAGCGCGAGCTCTCGACCCAGGTGCACCTGGAGCTGTCGGTGCGCGTGCGCCGTCACTGGCGCGGGGACGAGCGCCTGCTCGACCGGCTCGGGATCGAGTGACCCTAGAATCCGCCCGGCGGTGGACGATTCCCAGATCGCATTCGACGAGCGCGGGCTCGTGCCGTGCGTCGTCCAGGACTGGCGCACCGGCGAGGTGCTGACGCTCGCCTACATGAGCGCCGAGTCGCTGCGGCTGACGCGCGAGACCGGGGAGATGCACTTCTTCAGCCGCTCGCGCCGGGAGCTCTGGCACAAGGGAGCCACGTCGGGCAACACGCAGGCAGTCCGCGCGATCCGCTACGACTGCGACGGAGACGCGCTGCTCGCGATCGTCGAGCCGGCCGGCCCCGCCTGCCACACGGGCGAACGTACCTGCTTTCACCGGGGCGAGCTCGAGCCGCCTGCTTCGCACGAGACGCTGCCGGCGCTCGAGCGTACGATCGCGCAGCGTGCCACAACCAGCCCCCCAGGCTCCTACACGGCGACGCTGCTGGCGGACCCGGCGCTGACCGGCGCCAAGGTCCAAGAGGAGGCCGAGGAGGTCGCGCGGGCCGCGCGCGATGAGTCCGCCCAACGCGTCGCCGAGGAGGCGGCCGACGTGATCTATCACCTGGCGGTGCTGCTGCGGGGGCGGGGATTGTCGCTCGAGGACGCCGAGCAGGTGCTCGATGGCCGTCGCAAGCCCTGACAGGGCTTTGGCCGGGGTGCGGCCCTCGCTCGAGGAGGCGCGGCTACTCGCGCGCGACCACAACCTGATCCCGGTGCGCCAGACGTTCATCGAGGACTGCCAGACGCCCGTGGGGGCGTTCCTCAAGCTGCGCCAGCAGCCGGACAATTGGCGGGTCACGCGATCGGCTGAGGCTGGAGGCCGGGCTCGCGCCATGCGCGAGCCGTCATTCCTGCTCGAGTCCGCCGAGCAGGGACGGGTGGGCCGCTACTCGTTCATCGGCGTTCGTCCGCGCAAGGTGCTGCGCTGGTCGTTGGGCGACCCGGGCGATCCCTACGAGCTCGCGGCGGCCGAGCTGCGTCGGTTCCGAGCCGCGCCGCTCCCGGATTTGCCGCCGTTCGCGGGCGGGGCCGTCGGCGTGTTCGCCTACGACCTGGTCCGGACGGTCGAGCCGCTCGGCGAGCCCAACCCGGACCCGCTCGGGATACCCGACCTGGCGCTGATGCTGACCGACGCGCTGGTCGTGTTCGACCATCTCAAGCACACCGTCACGGTGCTCGCCAACGCCCACGCCGACGACGATCTGGATGCCTCGTACGCGGCGGCGGTGCAGACCATCGCCGAAATCCGCTGGCGCCTGAGCGGCCCGGTTCCCCGCGCCGGCACGCCGCCCGCCCCCCACCGCTCGCAACCCCAGTTCAGATCGAACATGTCGCGTGTCGGGTTCGAGTCAAACGTGGCGCGGATCATCGAGTACATCCATGCCGGCGACGCCTACCAGGTGGTGCCCTCGCAACGGTGGTCGGCGCCGGTGCCGGTCGAGGCGTTCTCGATCTACCGGGGGCTGCGCGCGGTCAACCCGAGCCCGTACATGTACTTCCTCGACTTCGGGGACTTCGAGGTCGCCGGCGCCAGCCCCGAGCCCCTGATCACGGTCAGCGGGCGCAGGGTCGCCACCCGACCGATCGCCGGAACCCGTCCCCGCGGCGCCAACGCCGAGGAGGACCGCCTGATCGCAGAGGAGCTGCTGGCAGATCCCAAGGAGCGAGCCGAGCACGTGATGCTCGTCGACCTCGGCCGCAACGACCTCGGACGTGTTTGCGAGTACGGGAGCGTCGAGGTCGAGGACTTCATGGCGATCGAGAACTACAGCCACGTGATGCACATCGTCTCGAGCGTCGCCGGGCTTCTGCGCGACGGCGTGGGCTCGCTGGACGCGCTGCGCTCGGTGCTGCCGGCGGGGACCCTGTCGGGAGCACCCAAGGTCCGCGCGATGCAGATCATCGACGAGCTCGAGCCGGTCAAGCGCGGCGGCTACGGCGGCGCCATCGGGTATGTCAGCTACGCGGGGGACCTCGACACCTGCATCCACATCCGCACGGTCGTCGTCAAGGACGGGGTCGCCCACGTGCAGGCGGGGGGCGGCACGGTCGCCGATGCCAAGCCCGACTTCGAGTTTCGCGAGTCCGAGGCCAAGGCCAAGGCGGTGCTGGAGGCGATCGAGCTGGCGGTCGGCCAGGGGGAGTGGCCGTAGTTTGCCGGCGGCCCCTTAAGTCCCAGCGGTCACGCGTTACCGTTCGTGCCGGTGAGAGTCCTCGTCATCGACAACTACGACAGCTTTACCTACAACCTGGTCCAGTACCTGGGGGAATCGGGCCCGCCCACCCCCGAGATCGAGGTCGTACGTAACGACCGCGCGACGGTCGCGGAGCTGCTGATCCGCGGCTACGACCGCGTGATCGTCTCGCCGGGGCCATGTACACCCGACCAGGCGGGTATCTCGCTCGAGGCGATGCGCCGGTTCCCCGAGGCCGCCGTGCCGACGCTGGGGGTATGTCTCGGCCATCAGGCGCTGGTCCAGGCGTGGGGCGGCAAGGTCGTCCAGCACCAGCCGGTGCACGGGCGCACGACGAAGATCGAGCACGACGGCAAGACGATCTTTCGCGGTCTGCGCGCCCCGCTGGAGGTCGGGCGCTATCACTCGCTGGTGGCCGACCCGGCGCTCCCTGACGTGCTCGAGCGCAGCGCCTTTGCGAACGAGGTGGTGATGGCGGTTCGGCATCGCAAGCTGCCCGCCGAGGGCATCCAGTTTCACCCCGAGTCGGTTCTGACCGAGCAGGGCCGGGAGCTGTTGGGCAACTTCCTCGCGCGAACGCGATGACGGCGGACCTGCTGACGCGCTCGATCGACGAGCTCGCGTCCGGTCGGGACCTGCCGCTTGACGACGCGGCGGCGGTGTTGTCGGAGATCATGGCCGGCAACGCGTCCGAGGTTCAGATCGCGGCGTTCCTGATCGCGCTGCGGACCAAGGGGGAGACGGTCGACGAGCTGGCGGGCCTGGCCAGGACGATGCGTGCAAACGCGGTCCCGGTCAACGTCGCCAGCGACGACCTGCTCGACACGGCGGGCACCGGCGGCGGGCGGCGCACGTACAACGTCTCCACGACCGCCGCCCTGATCGCCGCCGGCGCCGGCTGCACCGTCGCCAAGCACGGCAACCGCTCGGCGACGGGGCTGTCGGGGTCCGCCGACGTGCTCGAGGCGCTGGGGGCGCGGATCGACCTGACCCCGGCGGCCGTGGCCCGTTGCATCGCGGAGGCCGGGTTCGGGTTCATGTTCGCTCCGGCCCACCACCAGGCCACGCGGTACGTGATCCCGGTTCGCCGCGAGCTTGCGGTGCGCACGATCTTCAACTTCCTCGGGCCGCTGACCAATCCAGCGGGCGCGACCCGGCAGCTCGTCGGGGTCTCGGACCCGTCGTACGTCGAGACGATGGCCGGCGCGCTGGCGCGGCTTGCGACCAAGCACGCGCTGCTGGTCAGCGGCGAGGACGGTGTCGACGAGCTCAGCATCTCGGCGCCGACGCTCGTCGTCGAGGTGGTCGGCGGGGAGCTGCACAAGTACACCGTCACCCCCGAGGAGGTCGGTCTCGGCCGCGCTTTGCCCGATGCCGTTCCGGGCGGCGATCCGCGGCAGAATGCCGAGATCGCGCGCGCGATCTTCGCGGGAGAGCGCGGTGTGGCGCGTGATCTCGCGGTCCTCAACGCAGGCGCGGCGATCTACGCGGGCGGCGTCGCACAATCGCTCGAGCAGGGTGTGCGCGCGGCCGAGGAGGCGATCGACCGCGGTGCCGCGACCGCAGCGCTGGAACGCTTCGTGGGCTGCACCCGGCGCCTGGCGCCGGCGTGAACGCGCTGGAGCGGATCGTCGCGGAGACCCGGGCGGAGCTGGGCCGCCGCAAGCTCAGCGTGCCCGAGGCCGAGCTCGAGCGAGTCAGCGCGGCGCGCTCGGGGCAGCTGCGGGCGTTCGGCGAGGCGCTGGCGAGACCGGGGCTGTCGCTGATCGCCGAGCACAAGCGTCGCTCGCCCTCCGCGGGCCTGATCCGCGACGACCTCGCGATCGAGGACGTCGTCTCGGCGTATGAGCGCGGCGGCGCGGCGGCGCTCTCGGTCCTCACCGAGGGCCCCGGCTTCGGGGGGTCGCTGGACGACCTGCGGGCGGCCCGAGCCGCCTCGCGACTGCCGATCCTCCGAAAGGACTTCATCGTCGACCGCTACCAGCTTTACGAGGCGGTGGCGGCCGGCGCCGACGCGGTGCTGCTGATCGTCGCCGCCATGGCGCCGCCGGCGCTCGCGCGACTGCACGCCGCCGCCTTGTCGCTCGGCCTCGCCGTGCTCGTGGAGGTCCACGACGAGCGCGAGCTGGACGCCGCGGCGGGCGTCGGGGCGCTCCTGATCGGGATCAACAACCGTGATCTGACGACGCTGCGGGTCGACATCCGCCGCACCCATGAGCTGCTGCTCCACGTCCCCACCGACGCGACCATCGTGGCGGAGTCGGGGCTGCGGTCGCGCGCCGACCTCGACGAGCTCGCCGCTGCCGGGGTCGACGCGGTCCTCGTCGGAGAGGCGCTGATGCGCGCGCCGGACGTCGCCGCGGCCTGCCGGAATTTGGTAGAAGGCCGAGCGGCACCGAACAAAAGCTCCCTTTAGCTGCACTTCACCGTCCCCTCCACACTGGTGACTGGATGAAGTCCCCGTTCCGCTCGCATTTCGCCGCGTCCGTGGTGGGCGGAGTGGTCGTCGCGGCCGCGTTCCTGGCGCTCGGAGTCACCGGACACCGCAGCACCCAGACGATCGTGCAGGAGTCGCCGGTGACCGCCCAACCCGCATCCGACGCGAGCACCGGCCTCACGCCCCACGACATCTACGAGCGCGACGCGCCCGGCGTGGTGTTCGTCCGCGCGCAGATCATCGAACAGGTGCAGGATCCGTTCGACCTGTTTCCGCAGCAGGAACGCAGCGTCTCAACCGGGTCCGGCTTCCTGATCGACAGCGCCGGCGACATCGTCACCAACTACCACGTGATCGAGGGCGCCAACCGCTCCAGCGGGGTGGCCGTCCAGTTCGAGGACAACGTCACCCGAACGGCCGCCATGGTCGGCCAGGACCCCAACAACGACCTTGCGCTGCTGAAGGTCAACATGGCCGGCGTCCCGCAGGTCCGACCGCTCGAGCTCGGCGACTCCACCACCGTTCGCGTCGGCGATCCGACGCTCGCGATCGGCAACCCGTTCGGCCTCGACCGGACCCTGACCAGCGGGATCGTGTCGGCGCTGCAGCGCCAGATCCAGGCTCCCAGCGGCTTCAGCATCGACAACGTGATCCAGACCGACGCGCCGATCAACCCGGGCAACTCGGGCGGGCCGCTGCTCGACGCGACGGGACGCGTGATCGGGATCAACTCCCAGATCGAGACCGGCGGCAGCTCCGCCCAGGGCAGCGTCGGAATCGCGTTTGCGATCCCGATCAACACCGCCAAGGAGTTCCTGCCCCGGATCAAGCACGGAGGCCACGTCGAGATCGCCGACTTCGGCGCCGATGGCGACGCAGCTCCCGGCTCCCAGCACGGCGTGATCGTGCGCCACGTCCGCCGAGGCGGTGCCGCGGCGGCCGCCGGGATCGCGGTCGGCGACAAGATCCTCGCCGTCGCCGGTCGCCGGGTGGCATCGATCGGTGACGTCCTGCAGATCGTCGAGGCCCACCTCCCGGGGCAGAGCATCGCGGTGCGAGTCCAGCACGGGAGCCGGGTTCAGACGCGGTCGGTCAAGCTGGGCAGCAGGACCGAGAGCGCGCCGGCCTAGACAGGCCAGGGTCCGGAGCCGGATGCGGTTACCGGGGCGCGGCGGCGCCCCGAAGCCGGATGCGGTCACCCGGCCGGAGACCCCTAGCATTGTCGGGGTGCCGGCCAATCCCCCGAAGATCAAGTTCTGCGGCGTCACCTCGCTGCAGGACGCCGAGCGCGCCGTCCACGCCGGCGCCTGGGCGGTCGGCCTGATCTTCTGGCCGGGATCGCCCCGCCGCTGCGAGCCGGCGGAGGCCGCCGCGATCGCGGCCGCGCTCAAGCGCCGGGCGGAAATCGCCGGCGTGTTCGTCAACGCTTCTCTCGATGAGGTGGCGCGCACGGCCGATGAGGTCGGGCTGACGCTCCTGCAGCTGCACGGCGAGGAGGGTCCCGCGTTCTGCGCCGAGGCGGCGCGGCGCACCGGCTGCAAGGTGATCAAGGCCGCGCGGGTGCGCAGCGGCGCCGACATCCAGGCGCTGTCGTCGTTTCACACCGACTACCACCTGCTCGACAGCTACGCGCGCGGCGTCCCGGGCGGGACCGGCGAGGCGTTCGCATGGGAGATCGCCCGCGGCCATCGCGGCACCGCGCCGGTGATCTTGAGCGGCGGCCTCAATCCGGACAACGTCGCCGAGGCGATCGCCGTGGTGCGGCCGTTCGCGGTCGACGTCGCCAGCGGCGTGGAGCGCGGCCCAGGCCGCAAGGACCCCGACAAGCTCCTGGCGTTCGCGGCGGCGGTCGCCGCGACGGCTCCGGCACGGCTGAGCGTCCGGTGAGCGCGATCGAGCATCGGTTCGGCCCCTACGGGGGCCAGTACGTGCCCGAGACGCTGATGCCGGCGCTGGCTGAGCTCGAGGACGCCTGGGCCGCCGCGCGCGCCGACCCGGCGTTCCGGACGCAGCTCGACGCGCTGCTGCGCGACTACGTGGGGCGTCCTTCCCCGCTGTATCCGGCTTCGCGGTTGAGCGAGGCCGCCGGACACCCCATCTATTTGAAGCGCGAGGACCTCAACCACACCGGCGCGCACAAGATCAACAACGCGCTCGGCCAGGCGCTGCTGGCCAGGCGGATGGGCAAGGCGCGGATCATCGCCGAGACGGGAGCCGGCCAGCACGGCGTCGCGGCGGCCACCGCGTGCGCGTTGCTGGATCTCGAGTGCGTCGTCTACATGGGGACCGAGGACATGCGCCGGCAGAAGCCCAACGTCGAGCGGATGCGGCTGCTCGGCGCGCGTGTGGAGCCGGTTCAAGCCGGCGCCCGCACCCTCAAGGAGGCGGTCTCCGCGGCGATCCGCGACTGGGTCGAGAACGTGGGGCGCACCCACTACATCATCGGCTCGTGCGTCGGCCCCGCGCCGTATCCGGCGCTTGTCCGCGATCTTCAGCGGGTGATCGGCGACGAGACCCGGGCGCAGGTGCTCGAGCGTGCCGGCCGCCTGCCCCAGCGAGTGATCGCGTGCGTGGGTGGCGGCTCGAACGCGATCGGCATGTTCATCCCGTTCGTCGCCGACGAAGGCGTCGAGCTGGTCGGGGTCGAGGCGGCTGGGGAGGGCATCGAGAGCGGCCGGCACGGGGCGCCGTTGACCGCCGCGGGGCTGCCCGGAGTGCTCCACGGCTCCTACTCGGCGATCATCCAGGACGAGGACGGTCAGATCCTCGAGGCGCACTCGATCTCCGCAGGGCTCGATTATCCAGGGAGCGGTCCCGAGCACGCCTGGCTGCGCGACTCGGGAAGGGCGCGCTACGTGGCGATCACCGACGCGCAGGCGCTCGAGGCGTTCGCTGCGACGGCCCGGCTCGAGGGCATCGTTCCGGCGCTGGAAAGCGCCCATGCGCTCGCCTGGGTGCTCGCCAACGGCCCGAGCGAGCTCGACGTCGTCTGCCTGTCGGGGCGGGGGGACAAGGATCTCGCGGAGGCCCTGGCGCTGCTGGGGCGCCGCGATGGCCCATGACCCCGGTGGCGCCCGGGGCGGCGGTCAGCGGCGTCGAGCGGATCGCCGAGGCGTTTGCGTCGGCGCGCGCAAACGGCCGGCGCGCGGCGATGATGCCGTATCTGATGGGGGGCTTTCCCGATGCGAGCACGTCTCGCCGGATCGGGATCGCCTACACCGACGCCGGCGCCGACCTGATCGAGCTGGGGATCCCGTTCTCGGACCCGCTGGCCGACGGTCCGGTGATCCAGGCGGCCGGGACCGCGGCGCTGCTCGCGGGGGCCACGCTTGGGGACGTGCTCGCGGTCGGGCGCGAGCTCGCCTCCCGCGTTCCGGTCGTCGTGATGTGCTACGCGAACCCCATCTTCGCGCGCGGTCTCGAGCGCTTCGCCGACGCGCTCGTGGACTGCGGCGCGAGCGGTCTGATCGTCCCCGACCTGCCGCTGGAGGAGGCTCCGGCGATGCTCGAGGTCTGCGACGCCCGGGGGATCGCGCTGGTGCCGCTGGTCGCTCCGACCACCCCGGACGCCCGCCTCACTCTGATCGCCGGCCGCGCTCGCGGCTTTTTGTACACGGTCTCGCGGACGGGCACCACGGGGGAGCGAGTCCAGCTCACCGGCGGCCTGAGGACGGTGATCGAGCGAGCCGCCGCCCACGCCGACGTTCCCGTCGCGATCGGGTTCGGGATCGCGACCCCCGAGCAGGCGGCGGCGGCCGCGGGGGCCGGCGCGGACGGCGTGATCGTTGGCAGCCGTCTGGTTCGCGCCGCGTCCGAGGCCGAGGACCCGGTCCCGGCGATCACGCGCCTCGTTGCCGAATTCTCGACCGCGCTGCGCTAGCGCCGGTGGCGTCCGCCGGTGCCGCCGATCCCCCCGATCCCGGCGGTGCCGGCGGTGCATAGAGCGATTGTTTGCGCCGGATTGGGGTTGCGTACCGCGCCCGCCGCCGCGGACCTCGTCGCTGGCCACTCGGTTAGGATCTGGCCGATGGGCCTGATCCTGACCGCCACCGCCGGCCTCTGCCTGTGGATCGTGCTGTGGGCGCTCGGTACCTCGGGCTTCGACGCGATCTTGATCGCGATCGTGATCGTGCTGATCGCGATCGTGATCCGCAACCTGCTCCCGTTCCTGCCCGGGCGGCAGGGCTAGCTGCGCCGCGCATGCGTGGCAAGGCGCTCCCGAGGCGCCGGGTGTTGAGCACATGCACAGGCGTCGCGGCCGCGATCGCGATCGCGGGCTGCACCGCACCGGCGTCCAAGCAGACCGTGTCCGGCGGCACCCTGACCGTATATGCGAGCGTCCCGCCCGCCGGCGCCGGCGGGCAGCAGGCCCAGGACGTGCTCGCCGCCGAGCAGCTGGCGTTCCAGCAGTTCCAGCAGTCCGGGGGAAAGGTGGCCAACTTCAAGCTCAGGTTCCTCAAGGTCGCGGGCAAGAAGGTCTCCGACAATGCACGCACCGTGATCCAGGACGACACCGCGATCGCGTACCTGGGCGAGCTGATCCCGGGACTTTCCGCCGACTCGCTGGGGATCACGAATGCGCAGCAGCTCCTGCAGGTGACACCGACCGACACCGCGCTCGCTCTCACCCAGTCGTCAGCGGCGGTGCCCAGCTCCCCCAAGCGATACTACGAATCCCTGTCGAGCAACGGGCGAACGTTCGCGAGAGTGGTTCCGACGACCTCGCCCGAAGCGGCGGCACAAGTTCAGGAAATGCGGGCGCTGCACGTCTCAAGGCTCTACGTCGGAACCGACGGCAGCCAGTACGGCGGCGCGATCGCACAGGCCGTCAGAACCGACGCCGCGCGCGCCGCGATCTCCGTGGTCCCGAGCCCGGCCGGCGCCGACGCCGTCTTCTACGGCGCGAGCTCGCTGGCCGCCGCCGCGCGCCTGTTCAACTCGACGGCCTCGAGCAGCCCGACCGTGAAGCTGTTCGGTCCATCGGCGCTGAGCGACAGCGCGTTCGTCGCGCTGTTGGCGCCGTCGGTGCGAAACCTCTACGTGTCCGCGCCGGGGTTCTTGCCCGGGGCGCTCACTGCCCAGGCGAAGACCCAGTTCGTCGGGCCGTTCGTCACCGCCTACCACCACGCGCCGGCGCCACAGGCGATCTTCGGTTACGAGGCGATGTCGGCGCTGCTCGCCGTCCTGCGGGAGGCCGGCTCCTCGGCCGGTGATCGTCAGACCGTCGTTCACGACTTCCTCGGGATCCGCAACCGCAACTCGGTGCTCGGCAGCTACTCGATCGACGCCAACGGCGACACGAGCATCGCTCCGTTCATCTTCAGCCATCTCGCGGGCGGCAAACTGGTGCCCTTCAAGTCTGTCCCCGTGCAGGGGTGAGGCTCGGCTACGACGAGCAGCCGGCCGTGAAGTGCGGCGCGCGCCTGCTCGTGATGCTAGCGGCGCTCGCGGCGCTCGTGGCGCCGGCGGGCTGCGGTGCCAAGCAACCGGTCCCCAACCGCATCTCCGGCAAGACGCTGACGATCTACTCCAGCGTGCCGCTGCATGGCGCCTCGAACGTCAGCGCCCAGGCCGTGATCGGCGGTGCCCGGCTCGCTCTCGCTCAGGTCCACGGGCAGATCGGCCGCTACCGGGTGGTGTTGCGCTCGATGGATGACTCGACCGCCAAACTCGGCGCCTGGGACCCGGGTCAGACCACCGTCAACGTCCATCAGGCGGTCAAGGACCTGACCACGATCGGCTACATCGGCGAGTTCAACTCCGGCGCGAGCGCGATCTCGATCCCGGTGCTCAACCGCGCCGGGATCCCCCAGATCAGCCCCGCGAGCACCGCCGTCGGCCTGACCTCGGGGTCGCAAGGCGCGGCCCCGGGCGAGCCGCAGAAGTACTACCCGACGGGTGTGCGCACGTTCGCCCGCGTGATTCCGAGCGACCAGGTGCAGGCCGCCGCGCAGGTGCGCCTGCAGCAGAGCCTCGGTTGCACGAAGACCTATGTGCTCGACGACGACGAGTTCGACGGCGAGGACACCGCCGCGAGCTTCCAGTTCGCCGCGCGCGCCGCCCACCTGCGGCTGGGGGGCATTCAGCCGTTCGACCCGCGCGTCAAAGACTACAGATCGCTGGCCGCCTCGGTCGCGAAGACGGGAGCCGATTGCGTGTTGATCAGCGCGATCACCGAGGACAACGCGGTCCTGCTTACCAGGCAGGTCGCCGCGGCGTTGCCCGCGGCGAAAATCTTCGGCACGGCCGGCCTGGCCGAGAGCACCTACGCCGATCCGGAGCTG
The DNA here is from genome assembly GCA_963723675.1 of uncultured Solirubrobacterales bacterium. Classification (GTDB taxonomy): domain Bacteria; phylum Actinomycetota; class Thermoleophilia; order Solirubrobacterales; family Solirubrobacteraceae; genus Palsa-465. The sequence goes on from CAVRRW010000012.1 coordinate 852,910, forward strand.
GGCGGAATCCCGAGCGCGCTCGATCCGCGTGTCCTGCTCACCGGACCGGAGCTCGGTCCGGGTGACTCACCGCCCGCGGGGAGGGCGTTCTACGCGACCTACAAGCGTCGATTCGGCGATCCTCAGCCGTACGCGATCTTCGGATACGAGGCGATGAGCCTGATGCTGTCGGCGATCGCCCGGGCCACCGACGACGGCACCAAGGCGGCGACGCGATCGCAGGTGCGCAAGGCGATCTTCACCACGCGCGATCGCCGCAGCGCCGTCGGCACCTACAGCATCCAGCACGACGGCGACACGACGCTGCGACGCTACGGGATCTACCGGATCGTCGAAGGGCATCTGCGTTTCTGGAGGGCGATCGACGCCTGAAGGCGGTGACCGAGCAGTGCCTGATTGCGGCGGGAAGGACTAAGGATCGGTTGCGGTTCGGTTAGGTCCGGGCGCCGACGGAGGGCCTCGGGTTGCTGCGGTCCGGCGCCCTCACTAGGCTGCTCGCTTTGGGCCACTGGGAGCCCAGCTGAAATCATCCAGAGGAGGAGTATGCGAACTCTCGGCAAGGCTATGACGGGATGCCTGATCGCAGGCACCGTGCTAGGGCTCGTCGCTTGTGGGAGCAGCAGCAAGAGCGGCACCACCACCGCCGCCGCGGGCGGCGGTTCCAGCAGCGGCAAGGCCGTCGACATCTACTCGAGCCTCCCGCTGCAGGGGGCGTCGTCCGCGCAGACGGTCCCGATGGTCAACGGGATCAAGCTGGCGCTCTCGCAGGCCGGCAACAAGGCGGGACAGTGGACCGTGAACTACACGTCCCTGGACGACTCGACGGCCGCCGCCGGCAAGTGGGACCCCGGCCAGACGGCCGCCAACGCGCGCAAGGCCGCGGCGGACACGAAGGCCGTCTTCTACATCGGCGAGTTCAACTCGGGCGCGAGCGAGGTCTCGATCCCGATCCTGAACGAGGCCGGGCTTCCGCAGGTGAGCCCGGCGAACACGTACGTTGGTCTGACCACCAACGAGCCGGGTAGCGCCCCGGGCGAGCCGCAGAAGTACTACCCGACCGGTAAGCGCACCTACCTGCGGATCGTCCCGCGCGACTCGATCCAGGCCGCCTCCGGCCTGCTTGCGATGAAGCAGGCGGGATGCACCAAGGTGGCGATCGCCAACGACAAGGAGGCCTACGGCGCGGGGCTCGCCGCCCTCCTGGAGCTGGAGAAGGCCAACTACGGGGTGACGATCGTGAGCAACACGGGCATCGATCCCACGGCCCCGAACTTCCGCTCCTACGCGGCGACGATCAAGGGCCAGGGAGCCGACTGCTTCTACTTTGCGGGCATCGTCTCCAACGGCGCCGTCCAGATCACCAAGGACGTCCACGCGCAGCTGCCGAGCGCGAAGATCTTCGGCGGCGACGGCATCTGCACATCGTCCTACACCAACGCCAAGGCCGGCGGCGTCCCGGCCGCGATCGCGCCGCTGATCCAGTGCACGGTCGCGACCCAGAAGCTGACCGCGTACCCGGGCGGCAAGAAGTTCCTGTCCGCCTACAAGGCCAAGTACAACTCCTCGAGCCCGGACCCGTACGCGATCTACGGCTATGAGGTGATGAAGCTGGGGCTGGACACGATCTCCAGCCTGGGCGCGCAGGGCAACAGCAAGTCGGCGGTGCTCAACGCGCTGTTCGCGGTTCACAGCCGCAACTCTGTGCTGGGCACCTACGGGTTCGACAAGAACGGCGACACGACGCTGAAGTCCTATGGCCTCTACAAGGTCTCAGCGACGGGCGCCCCGGTGTTCTACAAGACGATCACGCCGACGAAGGTCCTGTGATCGGCGTTATGTAACAAGCTGTATGGGGAGGGCGCATCCGGCGCCCTCTCCATACTGCGCACGATCCGTGGAAGCGAGCTCGTTTACGCCGAGGATGCCCGCCGTGGCCGTAGCGCCACTGGCGGCGCTGCGCCGCTACATCGGGCGCTGGGGCCTGATCATCGCGCTGTTGGCGCTGCCGGTCTACTACGGCGTCCGTGACCTGACGCACGGCTACTCCGCCGGCTTTGTGAACGGCCACGAGGTCATCCAGCACGACCTCTCGCAGCTCGGCTTCAACCTCGTCTCGGGGGTGTCCAACGGCGCGATCTGGGCGCTGATCGCGATGGGGTACACGCTGGTCTACGGGATCATCGAGCTGATCAACTTCGCCCACGGCGACGTGTTCATGATCGGCTCGTTCGTGTCGGTGGGCCTGTGGGGAACGCTGGGGCTGGGCACCGCCACCGGCACGCTCGGGCTGGTCGGCGGCCTGGTGGTGACGCTGTGCATCGCGATGGCGGTGTGCGGCTCGCTGAACGTGCTGATCGAGCGCGTCGCCTATCGGCCGCTGCGGGGGGCGCCGAAGCTGGCGCCGCTGATCACCGCGGTGGGGTTCTCGTTCATCCTCCAGAACGTCGGCCTGTTGTGGCGCGGCGGTTCGCCCACCGGCGTGACCGACCTGATCAACCAGAACAAGACCGTGTTCAAGATCTCGGGCGTGATCGTGCACCGCGCGGACGTGCTCTCGATCGCGGTGACGATCCCGCTGGTGTTCGGGCTTACGTGGTTCATCGGCCGCACCCGTGCCGGCCGGGCGATGCGAGCGACCGCACAGGATCCCGAGGCCGCCAGGCTGATGGGGATCAACGTCAACAACACGATCTCGCTGACTTTCCTGCTAGGTGGGATGCTCGCGGGCGCGGCGGGTATCGTCTACGCGCTGTATGAGACGAACGTCTGGTACTTCCAGGGCTTCGAGGCCGGCCTGATCGCCTTCACGGCAGCGGTCATGGGCGGCATCGGCAACGTCCGCGGCGCCGTCCTCGGGGGCCTGATCATCGGCTGCATCCAGCAGCTCTCGGACTCCCGGCTGGGGCCCCAGTGGACGCCGGCGGTGGTGTTCGGCTACCTGATCTTGGTCATGGTCCTGCGGCCGCGAGGGCTGCTCGGGGAGGAGACGCGCGAGGCGGGATGAGCGATTCCGAGAACCCCAGCGGTCACGACCGGCCGCCCGCGCAGGGCGCCTCGGAAGCCGGCGCCGGCGGCGTGCACAGCGAGGTGTTCGTGGCCAAGGGCCATGCCCCGCGGTCGGGCAATCCCCGCCCCGAGCGCCGCGAGCGGTCCCCCTCCGGTGGCGCGGGTGAGCTGGCCGCCCAGCTGCGCGAGTGGCGCGAGGCCTTCCAGCGGCGGCTGCCGCCGTGGTGGAGCCGAGCGCTCGCGGCCGTCCTGATCGTGGGGGCGATCATCCTGCCGTTCTTCTTCGCGCAGACCAGCGGCTTCATCAACGCCACGATCATCTCGTTCGCCTACGTGGTGATGGCGCTGGGCCTGAACATCGTGGTCGGATTCGCCGGCCTGCTCGACCTCGGCTATGTCGCGTTCTACGCGCTCGGCGCCTATTCGGTGGGCTGGTTCGGCTCGGGCTTCTTCTACAAGGCCCACTTGCACGTCGGCGCGTCCCACCTGCAGTCGACGTTGCCGGGCATCCACCTCAACTTCGTCCTGATCGTGGTCTCCGCGGTCGTGATCGCGGCCGTCGCGGGCATCATCATCGGGCTCCCCACGTTGAGGCTGCGCAGCGACTACATCGCGATCGTGACGCTCGCGTTCGGGGAGATCGTGCGCGTGTTCGCGATCAACGGGACGAGCATCCACCTGAGCGGCGGCGAGACGCTGACCGCCGGCAACCTGGGGATCCCCGCGGTCGACCTGCCGTATTTCCCGGTCATCGGCTCGTTCAACCTGCTCAAGCTGAGACCGTGGTACTGGCTGATCCTCGCCCTGATGCTGTTCGTGCTGTTCGTGAACCTGCGGCTGCGCGACTCGCGGCTGGGGAGAGCCTGGGTCGCGCTGCGCGAGGACGAGGTCGCGGCCGTGTCGATGGGCGTCCCGGCGGTTCGCACGAAGCTGCTCGCGTACGCGATCGGCGCGACCTTCGGGGGGATCTCGGGAGCGTTCCTCGGCGCCTACTTCACGACCGTCAACGCCGGGCAGTTCGCGTTCTCGTTCTCGATCTTCGTGCTCGCGATGATCATCGTCGGCGGGCTCGGCTCGATCTGGGGCGCGGTGCTGGGCGCGCTGCTTTTGTCCTACATCAACTACTACCTGATCCCCGACGTGCTCAACTCGCTCCCGCGCGACTTCGGGCTGAGCTTCGACCTCACACAGCTGTCGTTCGGGATCTTCGGGTTCCTGCTCGTGCTGGTGATGGTGCTGCGACCGCAGGGCCTGTTCCCGGAGCGCCGGAGGCGGCTCGAGCTCACCGCCGAGATCGCGGCGGAGGACGCCCAGCTGGTGGAGAGTACGAGCGCGGTATGACCTCGGTCACCGGGGGCCCGGCATGACCGCGACCGCGCCGGCGCCGACGGTGCCGGCGGCGCCGGCCGTGCTGCGCGCCGAGCACGCGACCAAGGAGTTCGGCGGCCTAGTCGCCGTCGACGACGTCACCCTGGCCGTGCCCCAGCACGGGATCGTCTCGCTGATCGGCCCCAACGGCGCCGGCAAGACGACGCTGTTCAACATGCTGACCGGGCTCTACAAGCCGACCAGCGGCAGGATCCTGCTCGGCGAGCGTGACATCACCCGCTCGCGGCCTGACAAGATCACCGGGCTCGGCGTCGCGCGGACGTTTCAGAACATCCGCCTGTTCGGCGCGATGACGGCGGTCGAGAACGTGATGATCGGTCGCCACGCCCGGATGCGCGCGACCGTGTTCGGCTCGATTCTGCGTCCGCCATGGGTTCGCCGCGAGGAGCGCCAGGCGCGCGAGCGCGCCTGCGAGCTGCTCGCCTACGTGGGCCTGCAGGAGCAGGTGTTCGAGCAGATCGCGTCGCATCTGTCCTACGGCGACCAGCGGCGGGTCGAGATCGCGCGGGCGCTCGCTTCCGACCCCACCGTGCTGCTGCTCGACGAGCCGACCGCGGGCATGAACCCGCAGGAGTCCGGCGCGCTCACGGAGTTCATGCGCAAGCTGCGCGACGAGCTCGAGCTCACGATCCTGCTGATCGAGCACGACATGAAGGTCGTGATGGGCGTCTCGGAGCGAGTGACCGTGCTCGACCACGGGACGAAGATCGCCGAGGGGCCCCCGGCGGAGGTGCGCAGCGATCCCCGGGTGATCGAGGCCTACCTCGGAAAGCAGGACTGATGGCGCTGCTCGAGGTCTCCGAAATCCACGCCCACTACGGGGCGATCGAGGCGCTCAGGGGCGTCTCGCTGACCGTCGAGGAGGGCGAGGTGGTGACCTTGATCGGCTCAAACGGCGCCGGCAAGTCGACCACGCTGCGTTCGATCTCGGGTCTGACGCCGGCAAGCGCGGGCAAGGTCGTGTTCGCCGACGAGGAGATCACGCGCGTGCCGGCACACGAGATCGTCGTGCGCGGGATCGCGCTGGCGCCCGAAGGGCGCCACTGCTTTTCACGCATGACCGTCCGCGAGAACCTCGAGCTCGGAGCGCATCGTCGCGAGAAGGGACCGCGGGTGATGGAGGATCTGGACCGGGTGTTCACCCTGTTTCCGCGCCTGCAGGAGCGCGAGCGCCAGAAGGCGGGGACGATGTCGGGCGGAGAGCAGCAGATGCTCGCGATCGGCCGCGCCCTGATGGCCCGGCCCAAGCTGCTGATGCTCGACGAGCCCTCGATGGGGATCGCCCCGATCCTGGTCGCGCGGATCTACGAGACGATCGGCGAGATCAACCGCTCGGGAGTGGCGATCCTGCTCGTCGAACAGAACGCAAACTACGCGCTGGACATCTCCCGCCGGGGCTACGTGCTCGAGACCGGGCGCGTCGCGCTTCTCGGAGACTCCTCGCAGCTGCGCGACGACCCCGAGGTGCAGAGGGCGTACCTGGGCACATGATGGTCTTCGCGAACATCGGCGCCAAGGGCCTGTATCTCCTGTTCTTGTGGCTGCTGTCCGCCGCGGCCGCGTCGTGGTTGTCTGATCGCAAGGGCTACGGCGAGCGTGTCGGCCTCACCTTCGGCCTGCTGCTGTCGGTCATCGGCCTGGCGATCGTGCTGCTGCTCCCAGGCCGGCCGGGCTCGAAGTGGAAGCTCGACGGCCCGATTCCGAAGCGGGAGAGGCGCACGCGTTCGGAGGAGTGAGGGGCGACAAACCGGCCGGCGCCGTCGCCCCGTAATCGTCGGCGCGACGCACTAGCCTCATTTGTATATGCCCGATGAGCTGTTTTTGATCGACGGCAACAGCCTCGCCTACCGTGCGTTCTTTGCGCTGCCCGAGTCGATCGCGACCTCCACCGGAGTGCCCACCAACACGATCTTCGGGTTCGCGTCGATGCTCGTCAAGATCCTCACCGACTTCGGGCCCAAGGCGACCGTGGTCGTGTGGGACAAGGGCGACACGGGGCGCAAGCTCCTCTACGCCGAGTACAAGGCCCAGCGCAGCACAAGGCCCAGCCTGCTCAAGGAGCAGTGGCCGCATCTGGAGCCGCTGGTGTCGGCGTTCGGGTATCAGAACCTGGCCGTCGACGGTTTCGAGGCCGACGACGTGATCGCCTCGATCGTCGAGCGGGCGCGGTACGCGGAGCCGCCGATTCCGGTGATGGTCGTCACCGGCGACCGCGACGCCTACCAGCTCGTCGGCGACGGCGTGCGGATCATGACGACCTCGCGCGGGATCACCGACACGAAGGTGTATGACCGGGAGGGCGTGATCGAGCGTTACGGGATCGCGCCCGAGCTCGTGCCCGACTTCATCGGCCTCAAGGGCGACACCAGCGACAACATCCCTGGCGTCCCCGGGATCGGCGACAAGACCGCCGCGGAGCTGCTGCAGCGGTTCGGGTCGCTGGAGGGGGTGCTCGAGCACGTCGACGAGATCAGCGGCGCCAAGCGCAAGCAGAACCTGACCGAGCACGCCGACGACGCCCGCATTTCAAAACGACTCGCGACCGTCAAGCGCGACGTCCCGATCGACCTAGACCTGGCGTCGTTCGTGGCCGTGCCGCCGGAGCGCTCCAGGCTCCGCGACACGTTCCGCGAGTTCGAGCTGCGCGAGCCGCTGCGCCGGCTCGAGGAGGCGTTGGGCTCGGCCGACGCGGCGGCGCCGGCGCCGGCCACCGACCGCGCGCTCACCGCGCGCGTGCGAAACGGCGCACTGCCGGACCTCGCCCGGCTCCCCGAGACCGAGGTCGCGATCGCGGTGCGGGCGCCCGAGACGCCCGAGGACGCGCTGTTTGCCGCGAACTCGAGCTGGAGCTTCGGCGTCTACGTCGACGGCGCCTCCGAGGTGCTCGCCGGCCCATGCCACCGGCCCGAGGACCTGGTCGCGCAGATCGGGAGGCGACCCGCCGTCGCCCACGACGCCAAGTCGCTGGGCGTTGTCCCCGCCACGCTCGCGCACGACACCGAGGTCGCCGCCTACCTGCTCGAGCCGGCGCGCCGCGCCTACCCGTTTCGCGAGCTCTGCGAGGAGCGCGGGCTGGCCGCCGACGTCGACGGCGAAGCGGCCGCCGACGCGGTTTTGGTCAACGCGCTCGCCGCCTGGCAGCGCGAGCAGATCCGCAGCCGTGGCCTCACCGGCCTGCTCCTGGAGGTCGAACTGCCGCTGGTGCGCGTGCTGCGCGACATGGAGCAGTCCGGCCTCAAGCTCGACACCCGGCGCCTGCGGGAGATCTCCGACCGGGTCAAGGCCGAGGCCGACGCGCTCGAGCGCGAGATCTTCGACCTGTGCGGCGAGCAGTTCATGCTGGGGTCGCCGCGGCAGCTCGAGGACGTCCTGTTCGGCAAGCTCGGCCTGTCGCGCAAGCGCCGCGGCAAGACCGGCTACTCGACCGACGCCCGCGTCCTGCAGGCGATCCGCGACGAGCATCCGGTGATCTCCAAGATCGAGCGCTGGCGCGAGCTCACCAAGCTCGCCCAGACCTACCTGGACGCGCTGCCGCAGCTGCTCGCCGGCGACGGCCGCCTGCACACCACGTTCAACCAGACGGCCGCCACCACGGGACGGCTGTCATCCAACAACCCCAACCTCCAGAACATCCCGATCCGCACCGAGCTCGGGCGCGAGATCCGCGCCTGCTTCGTGTCAGAGCCCGGCAACCTGCTGGTATCCGCCGACTACTCCCAGGTCGAGCTCAGGCTGCTCGCCCACATCGCCGGGGAGGACGTGCTCAAGGAGATCTTTCGCAAGGGCGAGGACGTCCACACCGCCACCGCCGTCCGTGTGTTCGGGGTGACGCCGGACCAGATCGACCCGGCCATGCGCTCCAGGTCGAAGATGATCAACTACGGCATCGTCTACGGGCTGTCGGCGTGGGGCATGGCCGACCGGCTCGACATCCCCCAGGAGGAGGCCGAGGAGTTCATCGGGCGCTATCTCGCCGGGTTTCCGGCCGTCGCCCGGTTCATCGAGGAGACCATCACCCAGGGCACCGAGCACGGATACGTCTCGACGCTGTTCGGTCGCCGCCGCCAGGTTCCGGAGCTGCGCGCGCGACGCTGGGAGCTGCGCCGGCAGGGGGAGCGGTTTGCGGTCAACATGGTGATCCAGGGGACCGCGGCCGACATCATCAAGGTCGCGATGGTTCGCTGCGAGCAGGCACTCGAGCAGGGCGGGCTGCGCTCCCGGATGATCCTCCAGATCCACGACGAGCTCTTGTTCGAGGGTCCGGCGGACGAGGCCGAGGAGGTCAAGCGGATCGCGATCGAGCAGATGCGCGGCGCGTTTGAGATGGACCCGCCGCTGGCGGTCGAGGCCGGGATCGGCACCGACTGGCTGAACGCCAAATAGCTCGCGGGGCCGCCCCTATGCCGTCGCGAGCGTGGCCGCTCGGCCGCCCACGAAGTCCGGGTGCGCGACGTTCAGGTAGTGGCCGAAGGCCCAGTCCAGGAACCGCTTGCTGTCGAGCGCGCGCAGCGAGTGCGCGAGCAGCCGGGGCGCCACCCGCGGGACCAGCCGCTGGACCCGCAGCATCCAGGCAAACGGCCGCGCGTGGCTCGCCGAGAACTCGTCATAGCGGGCCAGCGCCCGCTGCCTGGATTGGCGCCCCTCAATCACCGCGCGAAGCTCGCGACCGCACGCCAGCCCGAAGTACAGCGCCGTGCGAATGCCCTCGGCGGTCAGCGGCAGGCAATGGCCGGCGGAATCGCCGACGAAGAAGACGCCGTCCTCGGTCGCGTCGCGCAGCGCGTGCGGGATCCAGTTGCCCTGGTATCGCACCGTCTCGGCGTGCAGGTCGGTGGCCAGCCGCACGGTCGGCTCGCGCACGTGAAATCGCGGATCGAACGACCCGACCCCGATGCGCAGCTCGCCGTCGGCGGGAAAGCTCCAGCCGTAACCGGCCGGGACGTAGGAGCGGTCGATCCAGATCTCCATCTCCTCGCCCGAGCCACACGGGTGGACCTCGAGCCCGCGCGACAGCAGCGCGTCGGGCGGCTGCACGTTCTCGCCGGCGCCGAGCATGCGGCGCCAGCCGAGCGCGTCGACGATCGCACCGGCGCGCACGTCGCCACGGTCGGTGTGGATCGTGTCACCGGTGCGCCCGTCGACCTTCGCGGTCTCGAACTGAAGCGATCCCTGAGCGGCCAGTAGCCCGCACAAGGTGCGGTAGTCAAACGTCGAGAAGGTCCACGGGAGGCCGTAGCGAACGGTGCCGTGGGGGGTGTGGATCACGAGCTCGCCGAACGTCTGCTGCAGCGACTCGGTGAGCTCGAGCGCCTCCAGCCAGCCGGTCGGAACCGCGCACGCCGATGTCTGGCGCTCGCCGATCTCGTAGCGGTCGATCACGAGCACGTCGGCGCCGCTGCCGGCGAGCTCGCGCGCGACCGCGAGCCCCGCAAAGCTCGCCCCGCAGATCAGAACGTCGCAGTCGCGGTCAAGTGGCGTGCGCTCCTCGCCGCGCTTGGTCGCTCGCTGGGGCATGAGCAAATGATGATAGGGAGCGGCTCCGCAGGCCCCGTGCGGCTATCCTCCGAGAACGCATGTCAACAATCACAACTTTGACCTCGGCCGCCGAGCAGCCTAACGCGAAGGTCGTCGAGGGCTCCAACGGCCTTCTGCTCGAGATCGATGGCCAGATAGTCCCCAATTACGACGCCACCCTGCATCCGTTCCAGGAGGGGGATGTCGTCACCGGCCACGTCGTCCGCATCGACAACGACGAGGTGCTGGTCGACATCGGCTACAAGTCAGAAGGCGTCATTCCCTCCAGCGAGCTCTCGATCCGCAAGTCGGTCGACCCCGGCGACGAGGTCTCGCTCGGCGAGGAGGTCGATGCGCTAGTCCTCACCAAGGAGGACCAGGACGGCCGGCTGATCCTGTCCAAGAAGCGAGCGCGATTCGAAAAGGCTTGGCGCAAGATCGAGGCGGCCGCCGAATCCGGCGAGCCCGTCTCCGGCTCGGTCATCGAGGTCGTCAAGGGCGGCCTGATCATCGACCTCGGCGTCCGCGGCTTCCTGCCGGCGTCGCTGGTCGACATCCGCCGGGTGCCCAACCTCGACGAGTACATGGGCCAGTCGATCGAGTGCAAGGTGATCGAGCTCAACCGCTCCCGCAACAACGTTGTGCTTTCGCGCCGCGCGGTGCTCGAGGAGCAGCGCAAGGAGGACCGCGAGCGGATCCTGGACCGCCTCCAGCCCGGACAGGTGGTCGAGGGCACGATCTCGAACATCGTCGACTTCGGCGCGTTCGTCGACCTCGACGGGATCGACGGGCTGATCCACATCTCCGAGCTGTCGTGGTCGCACGTCAACCACCCCTCCGAGATCCTCTCGATCGGCGACACCGTCAGCGTCAAGGTGCTCGACATCGACCGCGACCGGCAGCGGATCTCGCTCGGTCTCAAGCAGACCCAGGAGGACCCCTGGCAGCGGGTCGTCGACACCTACAACATCGGCGACGAGCTCGAGGGCACGGTCACGAAGGTCGTCACCTTCGGCGCCTTTGTGGAGATCCTCGACGGGGTGGAGGGGCTCGTGCACATCTCCGAGCTCGCACAGCACCACGTCGAGAACCCGCGCGAGATCATCCAGCCCGGCGATCCGGTGCGGGTCAAGATCCTCGAGATCGACTCCGAGCGCCGCCGGCTGTCGCTCTCGATCAAGCGGGTCGAGGGCCAGGTGCTCCCGGTCAGGCCGATCGTGCCGCCGACCAACGGCGACGCCGCGGACCTCGACAACGTCCCCGAGCTGGGGCTGTCCGAGGACGTATTCGCTGCCTCCGAGGAGCCGGCTGCCACGCCCGAGACGGCCGACGCCCAGGCGCCTGCCGAGCCCGAGTCCGAGACGCCGCCGGACGCCTGAGCCGCGTCCGGGGTGATCCCCTACATCGGGCTCACCGGCGGCATCGGCGCCGGCAAGTCGACCGCGCTCGAGGCGTTCGCGCGCCTCGGCGCCGCAGTGCTCAGCACCGACAGGGTCGTCCAGGATCTCTACGAGGATGAGCGAGTGACGCGTGCGGTGAGCGAGCGGTTTGGATCTTCCGTCGCACCCGGAGGCGCGGTGGATCGAGCGGTCCTGGCCCAGCGGGCGTTTGCCACGGCCGAGGACCGGCGCTGGCTCGAGGAGCTGCTGTGGCCGCTGGTCGGCGCCCGCGTCGTCGATTGGCGCCGAGGTCTCGAGCTGCAATCGCCGCCCCCGCGCGCGGCCGTTGTGGAGGTGCCGCTGCTCTTCGAGGCCGGGATGGAGAGCTCGTTCGACGCGACCGTCGCGGTGATCGCGGACGAGCCGCAGCGCGCGCAGCGGGCGGGGGCTCGCGGCCATCAGGCGCTCGCGGAGCGCTCCGCCCGACAGCTCTCCCAGAAGGAAAAGGCACAACGTGCGACATATGTGGTCGTCAATGACGGCACCATCGACGACCTGAGGTCGAAGTTGTCGGGCCTTCTTGACATGCTGAGCCCTCGCCAGAGCGAGTGAGGAGGAGGAGGCAGCAGTGAGGAGGGTGGACCAGTAGTGCCGCCCCCGACCGCGACGAGGGGGGCAATGCGCCGCGCACCTGCCCGGCGCCCGTCGCCCCGGCGGCGGGCCGCGGCGCGCCGGCGGCGCAAGGTGCTGGCGATCCTCGCGGTCGCGGTGACGGCGGTCGCGGTGGTCGTGGCGATGCCGCTGTTTCGCAAGGCCGTCAACGAGTTCACGCTGCCGCTCGCCTATCAGGACGTGATCCGCGAGCAGGCGGCTGAGAAGCACCTGGACCCCGCGCTGATCGCCGCGGTCATCTACGCCGAGACCAAGTTCGACCCCCGCCCCTCGTCGGCCGGCGCCCAGGGGCTGATGCAGATCCTGCCCCAGACCGCCGAGTTTCTCGCCAGGCGCTCCGGTGCGACCTCGTTCAGGCTGTCGGACCTCGCGACTCCCCAGGTCAATATCGCCTACGGCAGCTACTACCTGCGCTTCCTGCTGGACCACTATGGCGGCGACAAGACGCTCGCACTCGCGGCCTACAACGGCGGCGAGGCCAACGTCGACCGCTGGGTGGCCGAGGCCCGGCGGGCGGGGCGGAGGCTGACGATCGACCGGATCCCGTTTCCGGAGACGCGCGCCTACGTCGAGAAGGTCCTGCGCGCCCAGCACGACTACCGCCAGTCCTACGCGAGCCAGCTGGGGTATCGGTAGGGCACCGGCGGACCGCCTCGGCGGTCAGTAGGCCCGTCGGGGTCTGGCCGCCTGGTCGACGGCGGCGATCACATCGGCGACCTCGACAGCCTCCAGCTCGTCGAGCATCGCCGTGGTAACGCGAATCCCCGGCGGCGAGGCAAACCGAAAGCGCTCCCCGGACATCACCAGCCAGCCGGCGTCGAGCAGCTCGCGCACGACCGGTGCCTCCTCGCGCACCGGCACCCAGACGTTGAGCCCGGAGCGGCCGTGCGCGCGCACGCCTCGCTGCGCCAGGGCACCGATCAACGCCCCGCGGCGCGCGGTGTAGGCGTCGCGCGCGCGGGCGGCAATCGACTCGAACGCGGGGTCGCGCAACAGCTCCGCGGCGGTCGCCTGCAGGATGTGGCTGACCCAGCGGGGTCCCAGCGCCTGCCTGCCCTCCAGCCGCGCGATCGTGGTCTCGTCGCCGGCCACGATCGCGAGGCGCAGGTCCGGGTGCAGAAACTTGGACAGCGCGCGGACCACGGCCCAGCGCCGCGATGACGCGCCGATCATGCTCGCGTACGGGGCTCCCGAGACGATGCTCGCGTGATCGTTCTCGACGATCAGGACGTCGGACCGCCGCTCGAGCAGGCCCCGCAGCTCCCACGCCCTGGCCTCGTCGATTGCGGCCCCGAGCGGATTTTGGGCGCGCGGCACGACCACGATGGCCTCGACCCCCTTGGCCAGCCCGGCCTCCAGCGCGTCGGGAATGAGGCCGCGGTCATCCGCCGCCACCGGCACCGCCACCAGGCCCAGGGCCAGCAGTATGTCTCTGGTCGGGGGATAACAAGGGTCCTCGACCACGATCCGGTCGCCCGGTCGCAGGTGCGCCTGCAGCACCCGCTCGATGCCGTCGAACGCCCCCGAGACGACCGTCAGCGAGTCTGCCGGGACGCAGTCGGCCTGGAACCAGCGCGCCGCGAGCTCGAGCAGCTCCTCGTCGCCGGCCCCCAGCCCGCTGATCGCAAGCGTGTGCTCGAGATCGATCCGCGCGATCGCTGGCCCGAGCGGTGGGAGCAACGCCGGGTCGGCCAGGCCGATCGAGAGGTCGCGGCGGGCGGGGACGTTAGGCGAGGGCTCAAACCGCCGGCGCGCCGGCACGGGCGCGCGCAGCGCGGGACGCGGCGCGACCCGCGTTCCGCGGCGGCCGTCGGCGACCGCGAAACCCCGCTGGCGCAGGATCCTGTAGGCGGAGTTCACGGTGGCGGGGCTCCTGCCGAGGGAGTCGGCGAGAGCGCGCACGGTCGGCAGCGCGTCCCCGGCGTCCAGCGCGCCCTCACGAATCGCGGCCTCGGCGCTGGCGGCGATCTCGGCCGCGGTCGAACCAGTGATCTGATATTGTTCTACCTCAGGCATGGGTTCGTACTATAACAAAACTCCGAGAACGAGGGTGCGACGCCGCGCCGGGCGCGGCAGCTACAAACGAGCCACGATCGAGGCGATCCTCGACGAGGGGATGGTCGGCCATGTCGGCGTCGTCGCGGACGGGCAGCCGTTCGTGATCCCGGTCCTGTACGCGCGCGACGGCGAGCGCGTGTACCTGCACGGCTCGCCGCTGAGCCGGCTGCTCGGCACGCTCGCGCAGGGAGCCCCGATGTGCCTGACGGTGACGCTCCTGGATGGGCTGGTGCTCGCGCGCTCGGCCTTCCACCACTCGATGAACTACCGCTCGGTCGTGATCCTGGGCGAGGGCCGGCCGGTCCGCGACCCCAAGGAGAAGCACGAGGCACTGCGCATGATCGTCGACCACATCGTGCCGGGCAGATCCGAGGAGGCCCGCGCCCCCAGCCAGAAGGAGCTCAAGGCGACCGAGGTGATCGCGCTGACAATCGAGGAGGCCTCGGCCAAGACCCGGACCGGGCCGCCGGTGGACGCCGGCGCTGACCTGGCGCTGCCGGTGTGGGCCGGAGAGCTGCCGCTGTCCCTCGCGGTCGGCGAGCCGGTCCCGGACGACGTCAACTCGATTGCCGTGCCCGACTACGTTCAATCCTACGCCCGCCCCAACGGCGCGGCGGCGCGCTGAGCGCGCGTTGGAGCTCGCGGGGGCGCGCCCGGGGGTTGACGTCCGAGTAGCCCGCTACGCTCATAGGTTCGCCGATGCCGAAGTTTGAGCTTGATGCCGCGTACCGTCCGACGGCCGATCAGCCGTCGGCCATCGCGTCGCTTGCGGAGGGGATCAACGCTGGCGAGCCGTTTGAGACGCTCCTCGGCGCGACCGGCACGGGCAAGACGATGACGATGGCCGCGACGATCGAGGCGGTCCAGAAGCCGGCGCTGGTGATCGCCCACAACAAGACGCTCGCGGCGCAGCTTTGCAACGAGTTCCGGACGTACTTCCCGCGCAACGCGGTCGAGTACTTCGTCTCGTACTACGACTACTACCAGCCCGAGGCGTACGTCCCGAGCAAGGACCTCTACATCGAGAAGGACTCGGCGATCAACCAGGAGATCGACCGGCTTCGCCATTCGGCGACCGCGGCGCTGTTCGCTCGCCGCGACGTGGTGATCGTCGCCAGCGTCTCCTGCATCTTCGGCCTCGGTTCGCCCGAGGTCTACGACGAGAACCTGCAGACGCTCCGGGTCGGGGAATTCGTCGATCGCGACGCGCTGCTGCGAAAGCTCGTCTCGATCCAGTACACGCGCAACGACACGGCGCTGGCGCGCGGCACCTTCCGCGTCCGCGGCGAGACGCTCGAGATCTTCCCCGCCTACGCCGAGACGGCGTTCCGGATCGTCCTGTTCGGCGACGAGGTCGAGCACCTGCAGCACTTCGACCCGCTGACGGGCGAGGTGCTCGAGGACAACCTCGAGCACGTCGGGATCTGGCCGGCGTCGCACTACAACGTGCGCGAGGGGATGATCGAGGACGCCGTCGCCGAGATCGGCCGCGAGCTCAACGAGCGCTGCGCCGAACTCGACGGGCAGGGCAAGCTGCTCGAGTCCCACCGCCTGCGCCAGCGCACCCAGTACGACATGGAGATGCTGCGCGAGCTCGGGTTCTGCTCGGGAATCGAGAACTACTCGCGGATCCTCGACGGCCGCAACCCCGGCGACCGGCCGTACTGCCTGCTCGACTACTACCCCGACGATTTCGTCTGCTTCGTCGACGAGTCCCACCAGACCGTGCCCCAGATCGGCGGCATGTACGAGGGCGACCGCTCGCGCAAGCAGACGCTCGTCGACTACGGCTTCCGCCTGCCGAGCGCGCTCGACAACCGACCGCAGACCTTCCAGGAGTTCCTCTCGATCACGCCGCAGCTGGTGTTCGTGTCGGCCACCCCCGGTGAGTACGAGCGCCGGCACTCGCCGCGGATCGTCGAGCAGATCGTCCGCCCCACCGGGATCATCGACCCCGAGGTCGAGGTGCGCGAGACCCGCAACCAGATCGACGATCTGATGAACGAGATCAGGGGCCGCGTCGACCGCGACGAGCGGACGCTGGTGACCACGCTGACCAAGAAGATGGCCGAGGACCTCACCGACTACCTGCTCGAGATGGGGTTCCGCGTGCGCTACCTGCACTCGGAGATCGACACGCTCGAGCGGATCCAGATCATCCGCGAGCTGCGGTTGGGCACTTTCGACGTGCTCGTCGGCGTCAACCTGTTGCGCGAGGGGCTCGACCTGCCCGAGGTCTCGCTGGTCGCGATCCTCGACGCCGACAAGGAAGGCTTCCTGCGCGGGGAGACGTCGTTGATCCAGACGATTGGGCGCGCCGCCCGAAACGTCGAGGGCAAGGTTCTGATGTACGCCGACAAGCAGACCGCGGCGATGCACGCCGCGATCGACGAGACCGACCGGCGCCGGGCGATTCAGCGGGCCTACAACGGGGAGCACGGGATCACGCCGGAGACGATCGTCAAGGGGATCTCCGACATCGCGGAGTTCCTCCAGTCCGAGTCGAAGGTGCCGCGGTCGCGGCGCCGCCGCCAACGGGCCGGCGAGGCGATGGACCCGGCCGAGATCGAGAAGACGATCGTCGAGCTCGAGGAGGAGATGCTCGCGGCCGCCGAGGAGCTGCGGTTCGAGTACGCGGCCAAGCTACGCGACGAGATCCGAGACCTCAGGCGGCAGCTCGACCAAGCCGTCGCGGCCGGAGAGCTCGCGCCCCGCCCATGAGAGGGCGCAGCCGGTAGGCTGCCGCAGGCTTCTCCCATACTGCGACCCGGAGGCAGCTCAGGTGGCGCTTGACCGACAGAGCATCGAGAAGAAGGACTTTCCGAAGGGCGACCACGGCTACGATGCGGTCGCCGTGGACGCGCATCTATCGGCGCTTGCGGACGAGGTCGAGGAGCTCAAGCGCTCGTCGGGCGGACGGACCGAGTCGCTCGCGGCGACCGCCAGCGACCGGGTCCGCGCGATCATCGAGGGCGCCGAGACCAGCGCGGCCGAGATCGAGCGCCAGGCCCGCGAAGACGCGAGCAAGATCCGCGCCGACGCCGGCACGGAGGCGGCGGCGATTCGCCGGCAGGCCGAGGAGCGCGCGCACGCCGACGCCGGCAAGGTCAACGAGTCCACGTCGGGGATGCTCGCCCGGCTGGAGTCGATGCGGGCCGAGCTCAACGGCCTCTCCGAGTCGCTGCGGAGCGGCACGGAGCGGCTGAAGTCAGAGCTCGGCCGGCTCGAGGGGCAGGCGGCAGAGGTGAAGCAGACGCCGGCCGAGCCGCATGGCGCGGCCGAGCCCGCGGCACCCCCCCAGCTCTCCGCGGCCGAGCCCGCCGCGGCCGGGACCGACGACGCCGAGGGGGCCCGCCTGGTCGCGCTCAACATGGCGCTGAACGGCACGCCGCGCGAGGAGACCGACAAGTACCTCGCCGCGAACTTCAAGCTGAGCGATCGAGGGGGGCTGCTGGACGAGGTGTACGCGTCGGTCGAGGGATAGAGCGCTCAGTTCCCGCAAGGTGCGACCTTCGCGACGGGGGAACATCTGTTCGCTCAACTAGACTGGATCATGTGCACGAACTGATCGTCTCCGGCGCCCGGGAGCACAATCTCAAGGACATCACGGTCGCGATCCCGCGGGGGTCGCTGACCGTCATCACCGGGCTTTCCGGGTCGGGCAAGTCGTCGCTGGCGTTCGACACGATCTACGCCGAGGGACAGCGTCGCTACGTGGAGTCGCTGTCGGCCTACGCGCGTCAGTTCCTCGGGCAGATGGACAAGCCCGACGTCGACTCGATCGAGGGGCTGTCCCCCGCGATCTCGATCGATCAGAAGACCACGTCGCGCAACCCCCGGTCAACCGTCGGCACGGTGACGGAGATCTACGACTACCTGCGACTGCTGTGGGCGCGGATCGGCCATCCTCACTGTCACGTCTGCGGCCGCCCGATCAGCGGCCAGTCCGCCGAGCAGATCATCGACCAGGTGATGGAGCTGCCGGATGCAACCCGCTTCATGGTGCTTGCCCCGATCGTCCGCGGGCGCAAGGGCGAGTACGGCAAGCAGCTCGAGGAGCTGCGCGCCGAGGGCTTCGGGCGAGCCAAGATCGACGGGGAGCTGCGGCGGCTGGACGAGGACATCGCGCTCGACAAGAAGTTCAAGCACGACATCGCGATCGTCGTCGACAGGCTGGTGATGAAGGGCGAGCTGCGCAAGCGGCTGGCCGACTCGATCGAGACCGCGGTGGCGCTGGCGGACGGGCTCGTGGAGATCGAGCTCGTGGATTCGAGCCCGCCCGGTCAGATCCAGACCTACTCGGAGAAGTTCGCCTGCCCGGTGCACGGCCCCAGCCTGGTCGAGCTCGAGCCGCGCATCTTCAGCTTCAACTCACCCCACGGCGCGTGCCCACGGTGTACCGGCCTCGGCTCGCAGATGGAGATCGACCCGGAGCTGGTCGTTCCCGATCCGACGCTGTCGATCGGCGAGGGCGCGCTGGCGCCGTGGACGGCAAGCGCCTCGGACTACTACGACCAGCTCACCCAGGCGATTGCCGAGCGCTACGGGGTCGACCTCGAGATTCCGTGGCAGGAGCTTGCCGCGGAGTACCAGGAGTTCTTCCTGTACGGCACCAACGGGCAGCGGGTGCAGGTCTCCTATCGCAACCGGTTCGGGCGCCGCCGGTCCTACTCGACCACGTTCGAGGGAATCGTCCCCAACCTGGAGCGGCGCTACCGGGAGACCGAGTCGGACTACGCGCGGGAGAAGATCGAGGAGTACATGACGCTGCGCCCGTGCCCCGAGTGCAAGGGCGCGCGGTTGCGACCCGAGTCGCGCGCGGTGCTGATCGGGAGCACGCCGATCCACGAGTTCACGGCGCTGTCGGCGCGCCGCGCACTGAGCTGGGTCCGCGACCTCGAACTGACAGACCACGACCGGCGGATCGCGCGGCTGGTGCTGCGCGAGATCGAGGAGCGGCTCCAGTTCCTCGACAACGTCGGGGTCGGCTACCTGTCGATGGGACGCGCCGCCGCGACGCTGTCGGGAGGGGAGGCGCAGCGGATCCGGCTCGCGACCCAGATCGGCTCGTCGCTGGTCGGGGTCCTCTACATCCTTGACGAGCCGTCGATCGGCCTGCACCAGCGCGACAACGCGAAGCTGATCGCGACGCTCGAGCGTCTCCGCGATCTCGGCAACACGGTGCTCGTCGTCGAGCACGACGAAGGCACGATGCGGGCGGCCGATCACCTGGTCGACATGGGCCCGGCCGCCGGCGAGCACGGCGGATACGTGGTCGCGCAGGGAACCGCGGCGGAGGTCGAGAAGGTCGCCGATTCGCTGACCGGCCAGTTCCTCGCGGGCACCCGCGTGATCGACACGCCGCGGCGGCGCCGCAGGCCCAGCGGCTACATCGGCATCGAGGGCGCCTCACAGCACAACCTTCAGCGCATCGACGTCAAGATCCCGCTCGGCGTGCTCTGCTGCGTCACGGGAGTCTCGGGATCGGGCAAGTCGACGCTCGTCAATGAGGTTCTCTACAAGGCGGTCGCCAACCGGCTGCACCGAACGCGCCAGCGGGCCGGCGTCCACCGGCGGATCACCGGGCTGGAGCAGCTGGACAAGATCATCTCGGTCGACCAGTCGCCGATCGGGCGTACCCCCCGTTCGAACCCGGCCACGTACATCGGCCTGTTCGACCAGATCCGCGAGCTGTTTTCAAAGACCCAGGAAGCCCGCGCCCGCGGCTACAAGCCCGGACGGTTCTCGTTCAACGTCAAGGGCGGCCGCTGCGAGGTCTGCCGCGGCGACGGCCAGATCAAGATCGAGATGCACTTCCTGCCCGACGTGTACGTGCCCTGTGAGCAGTGCCACGGCAAGCGCTACAACCGCGAGACGCTGGAGGTCCGCTTCAAGGGCAAGACGATCGCGGACGTGCTCGAGATGCCGATCGAGGAGGCGCTCGACTTCTTCCGGCACATCCCGAAGATCCGCCGCCGGGTCGAAACGCTCAACGACGTCGGCCTTGGCTACATGCGGCTCGGCCAGCCGGCGACGACGCTGTCGGGCGGTGAGGCGCAGCGCGTGAAGCTCGCGGCGGAGCTGTCCAAGGTCGCGACCGGGCGGACCATGTACATCCTCGACGAGCCCACGACCGGACTGCACTTCGCCGACATCCAGCGCCTGCTCGAGGTGCTCGCCCGGCTCGTCGACGCCGGGAATTCGGTCGTCGTGATCGAGCACAACCTCGATGTGATCAAGGTCGCCGACCGGATCATCGATCTCGGTCCCGAAGGCGGCGAGGAGGGGGGCCGCGTAATCGCGACCGGCACTCCGGAGCAGGTCGCCACCGTGGCCGAGTCGCACACCGCCGAGTACCTGGCGCAGGTGCTGCCGGCCCGAGCGGCCGCGACCCGCAAGCCCCCGGGCCGCCGTCAGGCGCCCCGTCGCGCAGCAGCCGCGACCACGGGCTGAGAGCATCGTGGCCGCCGACCTCGCGCGGCTCAGGCTGTGGGAGCAGAAGTGGCGGTGGTATGAGCGCAACTCGGTGCCCTGGAATCGCGTCCGGATCCACTGGGAGTTCATGCGTCGGGAGGCGTTTGTCCGCTGGCCCATCCACGGCAACGTGCTCGAGGCCTTGCGTGACGGCCGGCTTGAGATCGGGCCCCACGCGCTGCTCGAAGCGGGTGTGTGGCTGACGGCGCCGGGCCCTGCCCGGATCCGGATCGGCGCCGGGACGTTCTTGAACCTCAACGTGATGGTGGCCGCGATGGACCTCGTCGAGATCGGCGATCACTGCATGCTCGCCAACGGCTGCTTCGTCACCGACGCCTCGCACCGCTTCCACGATCCCCATCGGCCGGTGCCATGGCAGGGGTTCACCACGAAGGGGCCGACGCGCGTGGGAGACAACGTCTGGTGCGGTGCGCACGTGGTGATCACAAGCGGGGTCACGATCGGCGAGCGCTGCGTGATCGGCGCCAACTCGGTCGTGACCTCCGACATTCCCGCGTTCGCGATTGCCGCCGGCGCGCCGGCGCGGGTGTTGCGGATGATCGAGTATTCCTAGCGTCACCGGGATGGTCACCGGAACCCTGGGAGCCGGGCCCGGTGACCATGGAGTGAGTGCGTGACCGCTAGTGACTGGAACTGGCTGATGCTCAGCTTGACGGTACGCCGTTTGCCGGCGGGGCCGGCTGGGGGGTGGTGTAGGGGGTAATGGGGCTGCTGGGCTCGGGGGTGGTGGTGAGGGGCCCGCCGAAGAGGACGATCTTGCCGTTTTTGATCCGGGCCATCTCGGCGCCGCTGAAGCCGCCGTGGTCGGTGGTGCTGTAGCGGTAGGGGACCAGACCGGGTCCGGTCCATTTTGCGCCTTGCTGTTGGATTGCGGAGACGACGTCCTGGCGGGTCAGGTTCTTGCCGGCGGCCTTGAGCGCCTGCACCAGCGTGAAGGCGTTGGCCATCCCGTATTCGACGTTGCCGTCAAACGGGGCGCTGCGGTCGTACTGGTCGTGGACCTTCCTGAACAGCGCGATCCAGGCGTTGGACAAGTCGGAGCTCGAGGGCAAATACCCGTCGCTGATCGCCCCCTCGATCAGCCCTGTGCCCGATGCCTTGCCCTTGGAAACCACCTTCAACAGCGCGCCCACGGTGGTCGGGTCGATCCCTACATTGGAGACCACTAGCTGGGGCTTGTAGCCCAGGGTGAAGCTTGTGAGCTCCGCGATCGCGGTGTAGATCGGGACCGTGAACTGGACCAGCACCTTGGCCTTCGACGTCTTGATCGCGGTGATCTGCGGCGCCAGCGTGGTGGTCCCGGACTGATAGGGCTGCTTTGAGACGATGTCCGCGGCGGGCACCTCGGCCTCGATTCCCGCCAGTCCGCCCTGACCGAAATCGTCGTCCTGGTAGAGCACGGCGACCTTCTGGCCGGCGAAGTGCTTCTTGATGTACTGCCCGAGGATCTTGCCCTCGATCGTGTAGTTGGTCTGCCACCCGAACGTGTAGGGCTGCTTTGAGCCGGCATCCCAGCACGCGCACCCCGACGCCACGAACAGGTCCGGCACGCGGGACGCGTTCAGGTACCCAACGACCTTGGTGTGCGTGGGCGTTCCCAGTCCCTCGAAGATCCCGAACACATGGTTCTGCAACACCAGCTGATGCACGACGTTGACCGTGTTGGTCGGGTTGTACGCGTCGTCCTTGTAGATCAGATGGATCTTGCGGCCGAACACGCCGCCATGCGCATTGACGTAGTTGAAGAACGCCTGCGACGCCGGCGCGATCTCGCTGTATCCGGGCGCCGCCGGCCCCGTCAACGGCTGGTGAGAACCAAACGTAATCGACGTCGCCGTCACCCCCGGCGCGCTCGCACTACCCCCGCCACCACCACCGGACGACGACTTGGACGAACCACAAGCTCCCACCACCAGCGCGGTCACCACCGAGACCGTCGCCCAGGCGATCGATCTCCTTCTCAGGTTTCGCATCTCACTCCTCCGGGTCATGATTTTCAACACCAACGTGACGCCCCGTCATGGGGCCCTGACCCCCCAAAGGTCCCGCTCACATGAACCGGAGGACTCCGAGCGCACGGGAACCGGCCGGCGTGTTGAGCGAGCGGCGGCATTTCGATACGTTCTCCTTCAAACGTTTCAAATATTATGGTCTTACGGTAGGCGTGGCAACCAAGCAGAAAGGGAAGAGACCGCTGTCGGGCGAACCCGCGCGGTCTCGCTCTGGGAGTGGCGACTGCAGCTAAGAGGGGGCGACCCGCGACCGCATCGCGAGCCGACGTGCTGAGGGTCGTGACCGGCCAGTTCGTCAGGGGGCAGCGGGTCGACGTCACCGTGGTGGCCCGCGAGCTCGGTGTGGGGCGCGCCACCATCTACCGCTGGTTCGGCTCGCGGGAGGCGGTGCTGGGCGAGGTCGTCGCCAACCAGCTCGAGACGCTGATCGCGGCCAAGCGCGAGCAGGTGACGGTTCCCGGGGCGATCGGCCTGCTCGAGGTGTTCGACCGCATCAACCGCAGCCTCGCCACGTCGCCGGCGTTGCGGCGCTTGCTCGAACAGGAGCGCACGGTCGCGATGCGGCTGTTGACTTCAAGCGACGGGATCGTTCAGCCGCGCGCGGTTTCGTGCGTGAAGGCGCTGATCGACGCCGAAGCGTCGGCTGGGACGTTCGATCCCCCAGCTGATGCGGGGACGCTTGCCTACGCGATCGTCCGCCTGGCCGAGGCGTTTCTGTACAACGATGCTGCGATCGGCATCCGGGGCGATCACGAGCGCCTGCGGGACGTCGAGGCGGCGTTGCTGGGCGTCGCCACGCCGGTGGGTGCAGACGCCGCCGCCGGCGAGGATCGGATCCCAGCGGCTGCGTCATGACGCCGCGCTCGGCCGGTCCGCCGGAGCCGGCGGGGGCCCGGCGCGCCGCGTGCGAGCGCTACGCAGCCGGTTGGCAATCGCATGGATCGCGCCCTGGATCCCCGATGGCCATGCGAGCATCGCGACGATCAGGACGATCCCGTAGATGGCCAGCGGGAGGTTGTGCGAGACATTGTTGGACAGCGAGAACGAGTTTGCGATGTCGTTGGTCCAGTTGGGCAACAGCGTCAGCAGCGCCGCTCCCCAGATCGCGCCGGTGAGCGATCCGAGTCCGCCCACGACCACACCGGTCAACAGCGACAGCGACAGCTGGAGCGGGAACGCCCCCGGCGACGCGAGTTGGTCGACGACCGCCAGCAGCCCACCGCCGAGGCCGGCGCAGCCCGCGCTCAGGGTGAACGCGAACGTCTGCGTGCGTCCGACCCGTAGGCCGCACAGCGACGCCGCGATCTCGTCGTCGCGCACCGCCCGCAGCGAGCGGCCCATGCCGCTGTGGATCACGTTGTAAAGCACGAACAGGACCACCAGCGCGCCGGCGCACGCGATCCATGCTTCCCAGCGCTCCAATGGGAAATTCACCCCCAGCGATGCGGGCGGGGTGGGAGGGTTGAGCAGCAGCCCGTTCTCTCCGCCGAACGTCCCGGGGAACTTGTCGGCCAGCGCGGGCAGACCGACCGCGAACGCAAGCGTCGCGCCGGCGAGGTAGGGGCCCCGCAGACGGCTACAGGCGGCGCCGACGGGGATCCCGACCACGGCCGTGACGACGGCCGAGGCGACCAGCGCGGGCAGCAGGGCCCAGCCCTCGTTGCCGATCAACAGCGCGGCCGTGTACGCGCCGATCGCCATCAGTGCTCCGTGGCCCAGGGAGATCTGCCCGCTCAGCCCCGCGAACACGGTCAGGCCGGCGAGCGCGGCGAAGTAGTAGGCGCCGGTTGCGAGTTGGAGGTCGTGGTAGGCGCTGACGATGTCGCTGACGATCAGCAGGACCAACCCGCCGGCGACGACCAGCGCCAGCGAGCGAAGCAGCGTCCGCTCGCGGACCGCCATCCAGATCCCCGGCGCGCTCACGCGCGCGGTCCTCGTCGCGCTCACACCCGCCGCTCCCGGGTCGTCGAGAACAGGCCGCCGGGACGGACCATCAGGACCACGATCAGGATCACGAACGCGGCAAGCGGCACCATGGCAGAGCCCTCGTAGCCCGACACGTAGGAGAGCGCGAGCCCGAGGATCAATCCGCCCACCACCGCTCCCGGCGGGCTGTCCAGTCCGCCGAGCACGGCGGCGACGAACCCGCTGATCAGGATCGGGTCGAAGGTGTTGGGGCCGAGGAACACCGATGGTCCCACCAGCACGCCGGCGAGCGATCCCACCAGCGCGGCCAGCGCCCATCCGAGCGTCAGCATCCGTCCGACGCGAACGCCCAGCAGCCGCGCGACCTCCGGCGCGAACGCCGACGCCCGCATCTGCAGGCCCACGTTGGTTGCCCGAAACAGCAGCGCCAGCGCGCCGGCGACGACGATCACGGTCACCACGATGAACGTGTCGTTCGGCGTGAACAGCAGATTGGTGCCGCCGACCTTGTAGCCGCGAAGCGAGAACGCTGCCGGAAACGAGCGAGGGGTGTTGCCCCAGATCATTCCGGCAGCCGCGACCAGCAGCGTGTACAGGCCCAGCGTCAGGATCACCGGGTTCAGCGGCGGCGCGTTCTCGACCGGCCGGATCAGTACCCGCTCGATGATCGCGCCGAGCAGGAAGCCCGAGCACAACGCGACCACCAATCCGAGCACGTAGGAGCCGCCACCGTTGATCACCGCCGACGCGATGAACGTGGTGATCATCAGCAACGCTCCCTGCGCGAAGTTGACGATCCGCGTCGACCGCCAGATCAGGACCAGGGCGAGCGCGACGGCGGCGTAGATCGCGCCGCTGGAGATGCCGCTGAGGGTGAGGTCGATGAACTTGGTCATCTCGGCTCAGAACCCCAGGTACGCGTGGCGCAGCCCCTCGTCGGCCGCGAGTCGCTTGGCGTCCTCCTCGACGACGACGCGGCCCAGGTTCAAGACGATCCCTCGGTTGGCCACCGACAGTGCGCTGCGGGCGTTCTGCTCGACGAGCAGTACCGCCAGACCGAGCGTGTCGGCGAGACGGCGCACCACTTCCATGATCTGGGCGACGAGCATCGGCGCCAGACCCAGCGAGGGTTCGTCGAGCAACAGCGCTCGTGGCCGTGCCACCAGCGCGCGTCCGATCGACAGCATCTGCCGCTCACCCCCCGACAGCCTCGACGCCAGCTGGCCGCGACGCTCCTCGAGCCGAGGGAACAGGTCGTAGATCTCCCGCAGTGGTGCGGCCTCGCTCCCGCGCCAGAGACCTCCCAGGCGCAGGTTCTCCGCGACGGTCAACTCGGCGATCACGCCTCGCCCTTCGGGCACGTGCGCGAGTCCGCGACGAACGATCTCTTCGACCGCCATCCCATTGATTCGCTTGCCGGCAAGCGTCACGCTGCCGCCGCTCGGCGGCACCAGCCCGGTGATCGTGCGCAGCAGCGACGTCTTCCCCGCGCCGTTTGCGCCCAGCACCGCGGTCACCGATCCTTCGGAGACCTGCAGCGACACGCGATCGACGGCGCACACGGCCCCGTAATGGGTCGTCAGTTCGTCAACGGCCAGCATCGCCCGTTCCGGTTCCCGTCACTTGCTCCTCGACGGCTTCGCGGCCGAGGTACGCCTCGAGCACGGCTGGATCCTCGCGGATCGCCGCGGGCTCTCCGCTCGCGATCACCCGGCCGAAGTCGAGCACCACGACCTTGTCGCAGGCTGACATCACCAGGTCCATGTGATGCTCGACCACCATCACCGCGATCGACTCGCCGAGCGACCTGATCAGCTCGCCCAGCTCGGCGAGTTCATCGGTTGCGAGGCCGCCGGCGGGCTCGTCGAGCAGCAACAATTGCGGGTCGCAGGCGAGCGCGCGAGCGAGCGCGACCTGCTTCTGGACCGCGAACGGCAGCGTGCCGGGAAGGCGGTCCTCGATGCCCTCGCACCCGAGCCGCGAGAGCACCGCGTGCGCCCGCTCGCGCAGCGCCCGCTCGTCGCGGTCGGAGGTCCAGAGGCCGAGCATCGCGCCGCCGTACCGGGAGCGGCGAAAGCGCTCGGCGCCCGCCATCACGTTCTCGAGCACCGTCAGCTGCGAGAACAGCCCCACGCCCTGCAGGGTCCGCGCGATCCCCAGCGAGGTGAGCCGGTCTGGGCGACTCCGGTGCAGCGGCCGGCCGCGCCATCCGAGCGTCCCGGACTGCGGTGTCACGAACCCGCAGATGACGTTGAAGAGGGTGGTCTTCCCGGCCCCGTTCGGGCCGATTACGCCGACGACGTCGCCGCCGGAAACCTCAACCGAAACATCCTTGAGCGCCGAGATCCCACCGAACGACACCGAGACGTCGCGCACCGTCAAGTCGGCTGAAGGGGGGGCCTCCCTCGACTCCACGCGCGCAAGCTACAGCAGCGGAGGCGCCGGTGCCAATAGTGAGACAAGCAGGGCTACGAGTTCTTAATAACTATGCCCTCGAGGATGTTGGCCACCCGCTCGGTCGAATCGATCGCGGCCTCGAGCCGCTCGAACACGTCCTTCCAGCGGATCACGACCATCGGATCGATGCCGCCGTCGAACAGCGATGCGACTGCTTCGCGGGTGATCCTGTCGCCCTCGTTTTCGAGGCGGTTGACCTCGACCGTCTGCAGCGAGATGTCCCTGAAGCCGCGCAGCCGGGGGATCGCCTCGGCGACCTGGTGTGCGGCCGCCTTCAGCACGCGGGCGAGCTTGATCGCCTGGTCCATCGGCGCCTCGATCTTGTAAAGCCCCAGGTAGTCGGCGACCTCCTCGGTGAAGTCGACGACGTCGTCCAGCGCCGAAGCCAGCGCGAGGATGTCCTCGCGGTCGATCGGCGTGACGAACGTGTGGTTGAGGCGGTCGATGATGTCGTGGGTGATCCGGTCGCCCTCGTGCTCGCACGCGAGGATCTCGCGCGCCAGGGCGCGGTCGTCCGGATAGGTGGCCAGCAGCCTGTCGAGCAGGTCGGCGGCCTTGAAGACGTTGCGACCGGCCTCTTCGAACAGCTCGAAATAGACCCGGTCTCGGGGTGCGAACACATGCGCGAGACGGGGCATCCGGCCATGGTAGTGGCCAGACGCCCCCGGAACCATGAGCTCTATGCCGCCCCGGTCGCGAGCGCCGCCCTGAACTCCGACAGCTCCTGCTCGTCGATCGAGTAGCAGTGCTCGGGAGCCGGGAAGGCGCCGCTTCGGACCTCGGCGGCGTACTCGGCGACCCCGCCGACCATCAACGCCTTGAGCTCGCCGTAGCGCTTGGCGAACCTCGGCGCGTGGCCGTCGTAGATCCCCAGCAGATCGTGGAACACGAGCACCTGGCCGTCGGTCGACGGCCCGGCGCCGATCCCGATCACCGGCACCTCGATCCGCGCCATCACGAGCTCTGAGACCGCCGCCGGGATCGCCTCGAACACGATCGAGAAGCAACCCGCTTCCTGCAGCGCCATCGCGTCCTCTGCGACCTGTAGCGCCCGTCGCGCGGTGCGACCCTGGGCGCGATAGCCACCGAGCGCGGTCGCGGTCTGCGGGGTCAGGCCCACGTGCCCCATCACCGGGATCCCGGCATCGATGATCGCGCGGGCCCGCTGCACGCTGGTGCCGCCGCGCTCGAGCTTGACGGCGTCGCAGCCGGCCTCCTTGACGAACCGCTGGGCGGTGACGATCGCCTGCTCGTCGGACGCCTCGTAGGAGCCGAACGGCAGGTCCCCCACCAGCAGCGGCGTCTGGAGGCCGCGGCGGACGGCGGAGGCGAGCATCAGCATCTCGTCGGTGGAGACGGGGACCGTGCTCGGATAGCCGAGCACCGTCATCGCGCCCGAGTCCCCGACCAGCACGACGTCGGCGCCGGCCTGCTCGGCGACCTCGGCGGACGGGAAGTCGTACGCGGTCACCATCACGATCGGTTCGCCCAGGCGCTTCTTCTCGGCGAGGCGCGGCAGGGTCATGGGCATTGGGTCGCCGAGCCGCTGCGGTACCGGGGTGCGGGGGGTTGCGGACATCTGCTTGGGCCTCCTTTACGCGATGGTTGGCGCCGCGAACCGGGTCGCCACCTCGCGGTGGACATTGAGGAAGTGGTGGCAGGTGCCCACTCAGCACCTGCCGTCGATTAGTTCGTTGTCGATCAGTCTGGTGGTCCCGACGCGGGCGGCGACGACGGCGAGCGCGTGTCCGTCGAGGCGTTGCAGCGGCGCCAGCGTATCCGGCGAAACGAGCTCGAGGTAATCGAGCTCGAGCCCGGGCGAAGCGAGCTCGGCGAGGGCCGTGGCTCTCGCCGCCGCGGGATCGCGCTCGCCGGCGGCGAAGGCTTCGCGGACCGCGCCCAGCGCCCGGTGAAGCGACGCGGCGCGGTCGCGCTCGGTGGGGGAGAGCAGGACGTTGCGGCTCGACATCGCCAGCCCGTCGGGCTCCCGGACGATCGGGCAGACCTCGATCCGCACCGGGATGTCGAGGTCCTTCGTCAGCCGCCCGATAACCAGCGCCTGCTGGGCGTCCTTCTGACCGAAGTACGCGACGTCGGGGGCGACGATGTTGAACAGCTTCGTGACGACGGTGGCGACGCCGTCGAAGTGGCCGCGGCCACGGTGGGCCCCCTCGAGCGGCTCCGAGACGCCCGCGACCGAGACCGTGGTCGCGAAGCCGGGCGGATACATCTCCTCCGTCGCCGGCGCGAACAGGTACTGAACCCCCGCTCGTTCGGCGAGCTCCGCGTCTCGCTGCTCGTCGCGGGGATAGGCCGCGAGATCGGCCGCCTCGTTGAACTGGGCCGGGTTGACGAACAGCGACACCACGACCTCGTCGCACTGCTCGACCGCGCGGCGGATCAGCGAGAGATGACCGTCGTGGAACGCGCCCATCGTCGGGACCAGCCCGATCGTGCGGCCGGCCCGTCGCGGCGCCGCCAGGGCGTCGCGCAGCTGGGGGAGCGAACGGATCGTCTTCACGCCGGCTGCGCCTCGGGGGCGGGGGCCCGGGCGGGGGCGGGGGCGGGGCGGTCTTGCGTCTCGCGGTCACGCGCGAGCGCGCGGGTGGCGTCGACGAGCGCGTCGAACAGCGGCACGAGGTCGGTCGCCCGCTGCGCGATCGCTTCACGCTGGGCGGCGACCGTGGCCTCGTCGCCTCGCGCGACCGGACCGGTGAGGGCCCGCTCGGCGCCCAGCGCGGCCCAGTTCTCAACCGACGCCCGGACCAGCGGGACCAGCAGCTCTCTGTCCACGCCGGTGCTCGCGGCCACGCGCTCTGCCGCCGCCTCGAGCGTGATCAGGAAGTTCGAGGCGATCGATGCGGCAGCGTGATACGCGGCGCGGTCGGGCTCGGCGACCTCGACCGGTCGCATGCCGAGCGCCTCTGCCAGGTCTGCGGCGACCCCGAGCGCGCGCGGAGTGCTCCCGGCGATCGCCGCCCCGGCGCCGGCAAACGAAGCGCCCTCCGCGGTGACCGTCATCAGCGGATGCAGCGAGAACGCTTCGTGTGCGGAGAGCGGTTGCAATCCCGTGGCGCCGGAGCAATGCCCGATGAGCGGCCCCGTGGCG
This sequence comes from uncultured Solirubrobacterales bacterium, assembly GCA_963723675.1. Classification (GTDB taxonomy): domain Bacteria; phylum Actinomycetota; class Thermoleophilia; order Solirubrobacterales; family Solirubrobacteraceae; genus Palsa-465. The sequence continues at coordinate 882,927 of CAVRRW010000012.1, forward strand.
ACGGACGCGGCCGCTGCCGCGATCTCGCCGTCGGGCACGCACAGCAGCACGGCGTCCGCTCCGGCGCCGTCGTAGCCGCGGCCGAGCGGACCGAGGATCGTCCATGGCCCGTCCCGCAGGGCGCCGGCGAGCGCGCTGCCGAGCCTGCCCCGGCCGACGATGGCCAGGCGCTTCAACGTACGCGTGTCAGGGGGAGCGTCCCGTTCCAGTTCCCACATCTGAGATACCGGTCGGCGTTGGGCAGGTTTAAAGCGATCGCTGCGGATCCGTCCCGCGGGGGGTGACGGCACCGCTATTCGATGATACCCCTTGAGCGCCGGCTCCCCGCGCGCCGCCGGCTCCCCGCGCTCCTGGCGCCGGCTCCCCGCGCTCCTGGCGCCGGCTCCCCGCGCTCTTGGCGCCGGCTCCCCGCGCTCGTGGAATCTCGCCGCTGATTGCGCACAACTTGCGCCGGCTCGTCCCGAGCCGTCATCCGCCGCGATTACCATCGTGATCGTGAGGAGTGCGGCGGAGCGACGCGAACTGCTCAAGACCGTCTATGAGGAGGCGCGCGGTTGTCTGCGCTGCCCGCTTCACCAGACTCGCACGAACGTTGTTTTCGGCGCCGGCGACGCGGACGCGGACCTGATGTTCATCGGCGAGGCGCCTGGGGCCAACGAGGACCGGATGGGCCTGCCGTTCGTCGGTCAGGCCGGGAAGCTGCTCGACAAGCTCCTCGGCGAGATCGGGATGGAGCGCAAGGCCGTCTGGGTGTGCAATGTGCTCAAGTGCCGCCCCCCGGACAACCGCGACCCGCAGCCCAACGAAATCGAGGCCTGCCGGGGCTATCTACTCAACCAGGTCGAGCTGATCGAGCCAATCGTGATCTGCACGCTGGGGAACTTCTCGACCAAGCTCCTGCGGGCCGACACGACCGGAATCTCTCGCCTCCACGGACGCGAAGAGAAACGGATCGTGGGGTCCCGAGCAGTCCGGCTGTATCCGCTGTTTCACCCGGCCGCGGCGCTCTACACGCCGTCGATGCTGGAGACGCTGCGGGCCGATTTTCAGCGCCTCCCCGAGCTGCTCGCCTTGGGGCCTCCGGAGCAGCCGCAGGCGATCGAGGCGGTGCCGGAGCCAGTGCCCGAGCCGGAACCCGAGGATGCTTCCGAGCCCGAGCCGCCGCCGGCGGCCTTTGAGCGCAAGCCGGCGGCACAGCTCGGACTCTTCTAGGCCGAGCGCTGCAACGCCGGGCGCTACTCGCTGACGCGCTCGATCAAAAATGCGACACGCACATGTGCGCGCCACTCGTCGAGGCTGTCGCCGCGCAGGCCGACGGAGACGACGTCGACGGCCCTGATGTTGCGCAGGGTGGCCCGGGCCTCCGTGAGCGCGGCCTTGACGGCATCGTCGGAGCTCGTAGGGGAGCTGCCGACCAGCTCGATGATCTTGATGACCGCCATCCCACCTCCCGTCGATCGTGGGTTTCTGGTGGCGAGTCCGCCAAACGGCGACGCGCCACTCTCTCCGCTGACCCTACTCGCCGGGCAGGGCCGTTTGGAGAAAGCCTGGGAGCGGGTGCCGGCCGCCCAGTCCCCGCCGCCGTATCCTGCTGCAAGGAGAACTTGGTGCGCTGGGGAGCACTTAGGCCGGAGTGCAGTGAGGAGCACTCAGCGCCCGCTGACGCCTAGGCCGGCTCGGGATTGACGGCCGCCTTAGGGGGGGCGTTGTCTCTGCGCAGCGCGAGCGCGAATGCGAGCAAGGCCCCAATCGCCTGGATCCCGAGGACGACCGCGGCGAAGCCGGCCGGTTTGCGCGAGGCTCCTAGCAGCAGTATCGGCTCGGCGATCGCGACCGCGCCGAGCGCCAGCAGGAACGAGGTGCGCTTCAACGCGAGCATGTACTGGATCGCGAGATACGTCGCCGCGAGCCCCGTGAACGCGACGCCGAGGATCAGCAGCGAGTCGCTGGCCAGGAGGCGATGCGGCCCGAACGTGGCCCGCAGCAGTGGTCTGGCGCCGAAGCCAAAGATCAGCAGCACCGGGATCGAGCAGACCAGGATGATTCCCAGCGCCGCCCAGAGCACCGGACGGGTGTCTTCTCCGGCTGCACGCCGGCGGGAGACCTCGGGGACGAGGTAAAACCCGGCGCCGATCGCAACCCAGACCAGGACCTTGGCGGCGACCGCGGTCGCGGCGTACGAGCTCGCCAGGTCCTTGACGCCGTTGAAGCGGTGCTTGGCGGCGATGATGTCGATGTTCTGGAGCACCGCGATCACGATCAGCCCCGCGATCGGCGCCCAAGCCCGCTTGACATGCGCCCAGAGGCCGAATGCGGCCCGGGACGGCACCGCCCCGGATCCGGCGGTGCGATCGGCGTACCGGCGAAGTTGCAGCGTGCAGTACAGGCCCATCGCGATGAACGAGATCGGCGTGCCGAGATACGCCCCCGTGACGCCCAGGCCGGTCGCCGCTAGCGCCGCGCCGGCAACCAGCCGCACCGCCTGCTCGCCGACGAGGCTGATGCCGACGCTCTTGTAGTCGCCGATCCCCTGCAGCCCGCCGCGGAGGATCGACAGCCCCAGCCACATACAGCCGGCCGGCAGGCCGATCGCAGCTGCCCATTGGTCGTGCGTGACTCCGACCGCTTGCGCGATCGGATCGCGCAACAGGATCGAGAGCACCGTCATCGCGACGGTGAACCACAGCAGGGCCCTCATCCAGCGTCTCAGCGTCGCGATCAGACCTTCGCCCACGCCGAGGTGCCCGAGGACGGCTTCCCGGGCGGTGGCGACCTGCATCGCCTGCCCGGCCACCGACAGGATCAGGAAGTAGCTGATCAGCGCAGCCAAAGACGCGTAGTCCGACAGCAACCGAGCGAACACCACCGTCGACCCGAGCGCGATCACGTTGTTGGCGATCATCGCCAGCGCCAGACCGGCGGCCTTGACCGTGTCGGATCCGCGCGCGCTCGTGATCTGCGGCTCGTACCTGGCCGTCAGCGCAGCTAGACGACCCGTGGAGGGCTGCCTCGTGGGGACGGTCATCTCGCCGTGACGGTACCGAACGTCGCGGCTGTGCGACGACGTCAAACGCGGCGCGCCGGTCTGGACCGACGACACTACAGTGTGTCGCCAGGAATGCCGCGCCGTTTGACGACCAGCAGCCCCGCGGCCACGGAGGCGGCCGGTGCGGAGCTCGCTGCCGGTCTGATTGCGGGGGACGCGGTGCTCGTCGAGGGCGAGCTCGGCGCCGGCAAGACGACCTTCGTCCGCGGTGCGTGCCGGGCGCTCGGCGTCGGCGGCGCCGTCACCAGTCCGACGTTCACGATCGGCCAGCGCTATCGAGGGCGCGTCCCGGTGTCGCACATCGACCTGTTCAGGGTCTCGGACATCGAAGCCGAGGACCCGGACCTGCTCGCCGACTATCTCGGCCCGGACACGATCGCGTTCGTCGAATGGCCCCAGTCCGGCGCGCGGGCGATCGCCGGCCTCGCGCGGATCGCCGCGCGGGTGCGGATCGAACACGCCGGGGGCGACCGGCGCGAGCTGAGTATCGAACACGCGGGGGGCCACCGGCGCGAGGTGCGGATCGGGTGATCGTCGTGGCCCTCGACACGGCGACGCGCTCGACCGTCGCGGCGCTGCTGCGGACCGACGCGCCGCCGCTGGAGTCAGAGGCCCGCGACGATCCTCCCCGCGGCGCCCGGCCCCGGCACGCCACCCGGCTGCTGGGGCTGGTGACTGACGTGCTGGAGCGCGCCAACGTCGGCTGGGATGCGGTCGACCGGATCGCCGTCGGCGTCGGCCCCGGGACGTTCACCGGCCTGCGCATCGGGATCGCGAGCGCGCGCGCGCTGGCGCGCGCCCGCGGGATCGACCTGGTCGGCGTCTCCACGCTCCGATCGATCGCCACCCACGCCGCCTCGCGGGCGGACTGGGACAGCACGGAGCTGGTGCTGGCGGTGCTCGACGCACGACGCGGCGAGGTATTCGCCGCGGCCTGGGGGCGGCGCCAGCTCGCGCCCGCCGGCGCGGCGATTACGGGGCGTGACCTGCCGCGCGCCGGCGCCGCCATCCTGCCGCGCGACGGCGCCGCCACCCTGCCGCCGGCCGGCGCCGCCACCCTGCCGCCGCGCGCATGCACCGCGCAGACGCTCGCCTCGGTGGTCGGTGAGCTCGGACTGCCCACCCTGGCAATCGGGGAGGGGGCGGTAGAATTCAGAGAGGTCCTCGAGCGTGCGGGGGCGCTCATCCCGGCGGATGAATCAGAGCTTCACAGGGTGAGCGCGATCACCCATTGCCAACTCGCTCTCGACATGCGTGGAAGCTCTCCCGATCAGATTCACCCCGAGTATCTGCGCCTTCCCGACGCCGAGATCACCCGCCGCTCCGCCGACCGCCGATGAGCATCGATCCAGTCACCATCCGCTCCCTCGGATACTCCGATTTGCCGCAGGTGATCGCGATCGAGCGGCGGGCGTTCCCGACGCCCTGGTCGCTGGGCATGTTCGTGCTCGAGCTCTCCAAGCCGTCGGGAATCTGCCTGGCGGCGGTTAGCGACGGTCAGCTCGTGGGCTACTTGGTCTGCGCTCGCTATGCGGACGTCTGGCACCTGATGAACATCGCGGTCGATCCGCCGTCGCGCCGGCAGGGCGTCGCCACGGCGCTGCTCGAGCAGATGGTCCAGCGCGCCGGGCACGACGCCTCCTATACGCTCGAGGTGCGTCCCTCGAACGCGACCGCGATCGCGCTCTATGAGCGCTTTGGCTTCCGCTCGTCGGGGACCCGGCGCCGCTACTACCACGACACGGGCGAGGACGCCGTGATCATGTGGCGCACGGCGGAGACCGCCTCGACCTCGAGCGCGTCCGGGTGATCCTGGCGCTCGAGACGAGCTGTGACGACACCTGCGCGTCAGTCGTCACCTGGGAGGGCGAGATCCGCTCCAACGTGATCTCCTCGCAGGGCGTGCACGACCGCTACGGCGGCGTCGTGCCTGAGATCGCCTCCCGCCACCACCTCGATCTGATCGGACACGTCGTCGACGACGCGCTTGGCGCCCCAGGAGTGTCGCTCGAGCAGGTCGAGCTGGTCGCCGTCACCCGCGGGCCGGGCCTCGTCGGCGCGCTGCTGGTCGGCGTCGCCACCGCCAAGGCACTGGCCGCCGCGCGGCGGCTCCCGCTCGCTGCGGTCGACCACCTGCACGGGCACGTCGCCGCCGGCTTCCTCGAGCCGTCGCGACTCGAGCCGCCGTTCCTCAGCCTGATCGCGAGCGGTGGACACACCCTGCTGGCGCGGGTCACAGGGCATGGTCCGGACTTCGAGCTGCTCGGCGAGACCCTGGACGATGCCGCCGGCGAGGCGTTCGACAAGGGCGCGCGGTTGCTGGGCCTCGGCTACCCCGGAGGGCCGGCGCTGGAGCGGCTGGCACGGCACGGCGACCCGGACGCGTTCTCGTTTCCGACGGCGAGCAGGGTGCAGGGCCTGGATTTCTCGTTCGCGGGCCTGAAGACCGCGCTGCTGTACCGGGTCCGCGAGCTGGGAGACAGTGAGACCGAGCGCCGCCGGGCGGACCTCGCCGCCGGCTACCAGCGCGCGATCGTCGAGTCGCTGGCGATCAAGGTGGAGCGGGCCCTGGCTCAGACCGGCCTTGCGCAGCTCGCGATCGGGGGCGGAGTCGCGGCCAACGGAGCGCTGCGCGAGCGGCTGTCGGAGCTTGGAGTCGCGCTCGACGTGCCGCCGCGGGAGCTGTGCACCGACAACGCTGCGATGATCGCCAGCGCCGCCAGGTTCGTGCAGGCGCTGCCGTATCCGGATTACCTCGACCTCGACGTCTACGCAAGCGGCGAACGACCGGCGGCGGTGCGATGAGAACCGTCGTTCTCTACGGCCGAGAGGGATGCTGCTTGTGCGACGACGCGCGCGAGATCCTGATGCGCGTCCGAGCTCGCCGACCGTTTTCCTTGCAGGAGCGCGACATCGAGGCAGACGACGCACTGCTGCGCGCATATCTCGAGCGGATCCCGGTGATCGCGATCGACGGGGTCGAGGAGTTCGAGCTCCTCGTCGACGAGGCCGAATTCGAGCGCCGGCTCGATAAGGTGGAGGCCGGATGAGCTACACCGTCGGCCGCGATGATCGGTCATTTGCTCAGCCAGGCGTAGACAAGCCGGGGGAAAAGCTTTCACTCGGAGTCGCCGCACGGCTGTCGCGCTACCTCCAGGTGCTGACGCAGGCCCGCAAGATGGGTAAGACGACGATCTCCTCGCAGGAGCTCGCCGATTACACGCACGTCAACTCAACCCAGATTCGCCGCGACCTCTCCGGGTTTGGCAAGTTCGGAAAGCGCGGGGTCGGCTACAACATCGAGTCGCTGGTCACCCAGATCCGCAAGATCTTGCGCACGTCCGGGCAGCACAACATCGCGCTGTTCGGAGCCGGGCACCTGGGAACAGCGATCGCTACCTCGGACATCTTCGCCGACCACGGCTTTCGCGTGGTCGCCGTATTCGACGTCGACGAAGACAAGGTGGGGACCGAGATCGGCCCGCTGACCGTCCGTCACAAGTCCGAGATGCCCCGGGTGATCGAGGACGAGGACATCGTCGTCGCGGTGCTCGCGGTCCCCTCGGCGGCGGCGCAGGAGCTGGCTGACGAGCTTGCCGACGCCGGGATGAAGATCATGTTCAACTACTCCGACGCCCTGCTCCATGTCCCCCCGGAGGTAACGGTCCACACCTCCAGTCCGGCCGTCGATCTGCTGTACGCGCTCTACTTCTACCTGACCTGAGCTAAAGCGCCCGCCGACGTGGATCTCGATATCGACACCGCGCGTGCCGCCTTCGAGGCGTCGACCGACTTCACGGTCGGGCTCGAGGAGGAGTTCGCGCTGCTCGATGCCCGCGATCTCGGCCTGATCTCGCGATTTGAGGAGCTGCGCGACGCGGCCGGGTCGGACCCGGTGCTGGGGCCCGCGGTCGCGGGGGAGCTGATCTCCTCGGAGATCGAGATCCGATCCGGCCGCGGGGAGGACCTGTCCGCGGCGACCGCGGCCCAGCGCGACCGCCGGCGGCGCCTGTTCGCGTTGGCCGAGGAGCACGGCGTGGCACTGGGCGCGACCGGGACGCACCCGTGGTCTGACTACCGCGAGCAGCACATCATCCGAACTGAGCACTACCGCCGCGTCGAGGACGGCCTCAAGTACGTCGCCTGGCGCAACAACACGTTCTCGCTGCATGTCCACGTGGGGATCCGCGGCGCCGACCGGGCGGTCCTGGTGTGCGATCGGCTGCGGCCGGTGCTGCCACTGCTGCTGGCGGTCTCGGCGAACTCGCCGTTTCTAGACGGGCGCGACTCCGGCCTGCACAGCGCCCGCACCCAGATCTTCACCAAGAGCTTCCCGAGGTGCGGCGTGCCCGACGCGTTCGGGAGCTTCGGCGCGTTCGCCGACTACATCGACTTCCTGGTGCGCACCGGCTCCATCGTCGAGTACACGCAGGTCTGGTGGTCGGTGCGTCCGCACTTCTCGTTCGGCACCGTCGAGGTCCGCATCTGCGATGCCCAGGCGACGGCATCCGAAGCGGAGGGCCTGGCGGCCCTGATCGTCGCGTGTGTGGCGCAGGCGGCTCGCGACGTCGACGCCGGGGTCCCCTTCGACGACCTCCCGCGCCGGATGATCGAGGAGAACGTCTGGCGCGCCGTCCGCCACGGGCTCGACGGCGAGCTGCTGGATCTGGAGCGCGGCGGCGAGCCGTATGCGGCGTCGGAGACCCTCGATCGCCTGCTGGGCTGGTGCGCGCCGGCCTGCGCCGATCTCGGGATCGAGGTTTCGCTGCCGGACCGCAACGGCGCCCAGCGTCAGCGCGGGATGGTCGAGGCGGGCCTGGGCCTTGAGGAGATTTACGCGACGATGGTGGCGCAGACCCGGCACACATATGCCGGTCGGCTTGGAAGCACGGCGGAGGTGACGCGATGAGCACTGGCGAAGGCAATCGGATGGGGGAGGGGCAGCGCGCTCCTACCGAGGAGGAGCTGCGAGCCGCCTACGAGGAGGAGATTCGCAAGGTACGCGTCGAGCACGTGCTGCTCGAGCAGGTCGTGACCCTGGTCAACCTCGGGATGCGGCGCACCGGCCTGGCTCCCGGCACCGAGCCCGAGCGCGATCCCGAGCAGGTGCGCCTCGCGGTGGAGTCGATCCGGGCGCTGCTGCCGCTGCTCGAGCAGAGCGCCCCGCAGCAGATCGGGCCGATCCGAGAGGCCCTCTCCCAGCTCCAGCTGGCATTCGTGAGGATCGGCGGAGCTCAGGGCGCGCCGGCAGCCTCGCAGCCGGACGCCGAGGGTTCCGGAGCACAGTCGCGCGAGCAGGCGCCGCCGAAGGCGGCCGAGCCGGGGGAGGCGCCGGCGAAGCCCGGTGAGCCGGGGGAGGCGCCGGCGAAGCCGGGTGAGCCCGGGGAAGCGCAGCCGAAGCCGGGTGAGCCCGGGGAAGCGCAGCCCAAGCCGGGGGAGCCGGGCCCGGCCCAACGCAGCGGCCGTCTCTGGATCCCCGGCCAGTAGCCCGCCGCTCCTCGGGGCACGACGACCTGGGGACGCAGGATGACCTGGGGACGCAGGATGACCTGGGGACGCAGGACGACCTGGGGACGTTCGACAGGCGCACACGGTAAACTCGCGCGCCGTCTGATCAGGGCCTCCGCCGACGGACGGATGGGCGGGCCCTTTTTCCATTTTCTGGCTGCGCTCGCGCGCGCCCGTGATCTGAGAACTTCCCCGGAGGACCTTTCTTGCCCAGCTTCTTGACGCACCACGGCGTCTTGGTGGCGCTCGTGTGCGCCGCGGCCGCCATCGTCTACGGCGCGCTGACCGCGCGTGCACTCCTGGCGCTGTCGCCCGGCAACGAGCGCATGCGCTCGATCTCGGCGGCCGTGCAGGAGGGCGCCCGCGCCTATCTGAATCGCCAGTACGCGACGATCGCCGGCGTCGGCGTGATCCTGTTCATCGTGCTGATCCCGGTGCAGAACATCCGGGTGGCGATCGGCTTTGCGATCGGGGGGTTGCTCTCGGCGGCCACCGGCTACATCGGCATGAACGTCTCGGTGCGTGCCAACGCGCGCGTCGCCGAGTCGGCGCGCGGCGGGGTCTCGCCGGCGCTCGCGGTGGCCTTCCGCGGCGGCGCCGTCACCGGGCTGCTGGTCGTCGGGCTGGCCCTGATCGGCGTCGCCGGGTACTACGGGATCCTCACCTGGATCGCCGGCGAGAGCGAGCGAAACGCTATCGACGCGCTGATCGGCCTGGGCTTCGGCGGATCGCTGATCTCGGTGTTCGCCCGTCTCGGCGGCGGCATCTTCACCAAGGCGGCCGACGTCGGCGCCGACCTGGTCGGCAAGATCGAGGCCGGGATCCCCGAGGACGACCCCCGCAACCCGGCCGTGATCGCCGACAACGTCGGCGACAACGTCGGCGACTGCGCGGGAATGGCCGCGGACCTGTTCGAGACCTACGCGGTGACGGCGGTCGCGGTGATGCTGCTCGGCGTCCTGCTGTTCGACCAGGAATCGACGGTGGCGCTCTACCCGCTGGTGCTCGGAGGGCTCTCGATCCTCGCCTCGATCATCGGCACGTTCGCGGTCAGATCGAGGGCCGGCAACGTCGAGCGCGCGCTTTACCAGGGGTTGATCGTGTCGGGAGCGCTGGCGGCGCTCGCGTTCCTGCCGGTGACCTACTGGATGATGCACAAGGTCACCCTGACCCATGGGGTCACGCCGGACTGGTGGAAGTTCTACCTCTGCGCACTGATCGGAATCGGCGTCACCGCGTGCCTGTTCGTGATCACCGACTACTTCACCTCGACGCGCTTTGCCCCGGTCAGGAGCACCGCCCGGGCGTCGCAGACGGGGCACGCGACCAACATCATCCAGGGCCTCGCACAGGGCTATCAGTCGACCGCGCCGCCGGCGATCGTGCTCGCGATGGGGATCCTCGGCGCCTGGAAGCTGGCCGGCGGCGGCAGCCAGGGGATCTACGGCATCGCCGTCGCGGTGATGGCGCAGCTGTCGCTGACCGGACTGATCGTCGCGCTCGACGCGTTCGGCCCAATCACCGACAACGCCGGCGGGATCGCCGAGATGGCGGACCTGCCCGAGGATGTCCGAGACGTCACCGACCCGCTCGACGCCGTGGGAAACACGACCAAGGCCGTCACCAAGGGATACGCGATCGGCTCCGCCGCGCTCGCCGCGCTGGTCCTGTTCGACGCGTTCGAGCGCGAGCTCGCCGACCGGCACGTGATCGCGAACTTCCAGATCGGCAACCCGGCGGTGCTGATCGGGCTGCTGATCGGCGGCCTGATGGTGTACCTGTTCGTCTCACTGGCGATGGAGGCCGTCGGCCGCGCCGGCGGCGCCGTCGTCGAGGAGGTGCGGCGCCAGTTCCGTGAGAAGCCCGGGATCATGGAGGGCACCGACACGCCCGAGTACGGGACCGCGGTTGCCCTGGTGACCCGCGCCGCGCAACGGGAGATGATCCTCCCGTCGCTGATCCCGATCGTGATCACGTTCGTCGTCGGCCTGATCAGCGTCGAGGCACTCGGAGGCCTGTTGATCGGCGTGATCGTGGTGGGCCTGTTCGTCGCGATCTCGATGACATCCGGCGGTGGCGCCTGGGACAACGCCAAGAAGCTGATCGAGGACGGCGCCTACGGCGGCAAGGGCTCGGAGGCCCACGCCGCGGCGGTGACGGGAGACACGGTCGGCGATCCCTACAAGGACACCGCCGGGCCGGCGATCAACCCGATGATCAAGGTCGCCAACATCGTCGCGCTGCTGATCATCCCGCTGATCACCTGAGGCCGCTCGGTCCGCGCACCTTCGCAACCGACGGCGGAACCCTTAGAGTCCCGATCATGTTCATTCTGATCGTCGGCTCGGGTCGAGTGGGGTCGGCCGTGGCGAAGCGGGCACTTGACGCCGGGCACGAGGTGTCCGTGCTCGACAGCGATCCGCTCTCGCACGAGCGCCTGGACAAGGACCAGTCGACGACGTGGGAGGACGCCGGCGGACGATTCACCGTCGGCACGGCGCTCGAGGTGGATGGGCTGATCGAGGCGGGCATCGAGGAGGCCGACGTCTTCCTCGCCGCGACCAGTGGGGACAACACGAATCTCGTGATCTCGCAGATCGCCCAGCGGCGCTTCAACGTGCCGCGGGTCGTGGTCCGGGTGGCCGATCCCGGCCGTGCCGCCTGGTATGCCGAGCAGGGCCTGCTGACGATCTGCCCGACGCAGGTGGCGATCGACCAGGCCGAGAGCCTGGTCCTGCAGTCATGAGGAGGTCTGCACGAGCATGTACGTGATCATCACGGGCGCCGGGAAGGTCGGGTGGAACCTGGCCAGGGAGCTGATCGCTAAGGATCGCGAGGTGACGTTGATCGAGTCCGACCACACCCGTTACCGGGTGGTCGAGGAGGAGCTCGAGCACGCCGTCCAGTACGGCGACGCGACCGAGCTGTGGGTGCTCGAGCGGGCCGGCATCCAGCGCGCCGATCTGGTGATCGCGGTGACCGGAGACGACGAGGACAACATCCTGATCTGTCAGGTCGCCAAGGAGAAGTACGGCGTCCAGCGGATCGTCGCCCGTGTCAACAACCCCCGCAACCTCCAGCACTTCCGGCTCCTGGGCATCCAGCCGGCCGTCTCGGCGACCGATCTGATCCTGCGGCTGATCGAGCACGAGGTGCCCGAATACGGCCTGATCCAGCTGCTCGCGCTCGAGGAGGAGCATCTCGAGATCATCGAGGTCGAAGTCGGGGCGGGGTCGCTCGCGGCCGGCCGGCGAGTGCAGGACGTGCCGATCCCGGACGGGTCGCTGATCATCTCCGTGCTTCGCGGCGGCACCGGATTCGTGCCCAAGGCCGACTCCGTGATCGAGCCCGGTGATCAGGTCCTGCTGATCCTCGACCCGGGGCTCGAGTCCGAGATCACGCCCCAGTTCGCGGAGGCGGGAGCGGCCGCCACCGGGAATGTCTGACCGGCACGTCGACCACGCACTGATCGGGGGAGGCCTCGCCGCCGCGAACTGCGCGCGGTGGCTGCGCGAGTCCGGTGCGGACGGATCGATCGTCCTGGTCGGCCGTGAGCAGGACCTGCCCTACAACCGGCCTCCCTGCTCCAAGGGCTATCTGCAGGGCAAGGAGTCCAAGGACGATGTGCTCTTCCGGCCGCCGGAGTGGTATGAGCAGCAGGGGATCGAGGCGCTGACGCGGGTATCGGCGATGAAGCTCGATCCCGTCGAGCGGACGGTGACCCTGTCCAACCGCGAACGGCTGAGCTTCGACCAGGCGCTGATCGCCACCGGCGCCAACGTGCGGCGTCTGAACGTGCCCGGATCGGAGCTCGACGGTATCCACTACCTGCGGGCGCTTGGTAACAGCGACACGATCCGCAGCGACGCCGCCGGCAAGCGCGTAGTCCTGATCGGCGGCTCCTACATCGCCAGCGAGGTCGCCGCCTCGCTGACCGAGCTCGGGAGCTATTGCACGCTGGTGATGCTCGAGCCGGTCGTGCTCGGCCGCGGCTTCGGGCAGCGGGCGGGCCGCTTCTTCCAGCAGCGCCTCGAGGAGCACGGGATCCTCGCCTACGGCGGCGACGAACTCGACCGCTTCGAGGGCACCGGCGGCCGGATCACGCGCGTGATCACCAAGGCGGGCCTCGAGATCGAAGCGGACGCGGTCGTGATGGGCACCGGGGCGGTCCCCGACGTGATGCTCGCCCGCGCCGCGGGACTCGAGCTCGGCGAGTCGGGCGGCGTCGCGGTCGACGACCGCCTGCGTACGTCGGTGCCCGGAATCTACGCCGCCGGCGACGTCGCCGAGTACGAGAGTGTCGTGCACGGGGGGCGGAGGCTGCGCATCGAGCACTGGGACGTCGCCTTGAACCAGGGCAAGACCGCGGCGCTCAGCATGCTCGGCTCCGACCGGGCGCACGACGTCGTCCCGTACTTCTTCTCCGACCTGTCCGACTGGGCATCGCTCGAGTACGTCGGCCCCGCGTTGCAGTGGGACGAGGAGGTGGTTCGCGGCTCGATCGAGGACGGCGAGTTCAGCGTCTTCTACCTGCACGAGGGGCGGGTCGCGGGCGCCCTTTCGGTGGGACGCTCGGACGATCTCGAGCACGCGCGGCGCCTGCTTTGCAGCGGCGCAGCGGTGCAGGAACGCGCCGGCGAGCTCGGCGACCTGTCGACGGATCTCGCGTCGATGTAGTGGGGCCGCCGGAATGCTTCGGCAGGCCCACCGATTCCCAAGTCGCTATCGTCGGGCACGCCGGTCCGAGCCGGCGACCAGCCAGCTCGGTCAGACCTTGCGGATTGGTGTAATTGGCAGCACGGCTGACTCTGGATCAGTTAGTCCAGGTTCGAGTCCTGGATCCGCAGCTCCACACGATGCACTCGTCCCGGCCGCCCGGCGATCCGCCCCGGTAACCCGGCGGTCCGTCCAGGCCATTGGCGGTTTCGTCCAGAAAATCCGTGATCGCCGGCCTGCACGCCGCTGATCGTGGTTTGCTCTTGCCGGCGCCGGGGTATGACCGGCGCGCCAAAACACACCCGCCGGCAGGGGACCGAGTCGGGGCTGGCCGGCATTCCGAGTAGAGGGAGGGAGCATGAGACGCATCTACGTGGCCGTCGCTGCCGCGCTCGTCGTTGCTGCGTCTGTCGCGGTCGGAGTATCGACGGTGACGGCGAGCCCGACGGTGAGGTACCTGGACCGCAGCGTGCCCATCCAAGGGCGGGTGAGCGATCTGCTCAGGCGGATGACGCTCAACGAGAAGATCGGGCAGATGGACCAGATCGTGGTCGAAAAGCTGCGGGACTCCAGCAACCCCGCGAATGGCGACTGTTCCCAGAACAGCACCAACAGCGACCAGTTGCAGACCAACTGCCTGCAGAAGGTCCTGATCACCGACCAAACCGGCTCGATCCTGTCCGGCGGAACGGACAACCCGCCCGGCAACACCGGTCAGGCCTGGGCGAACATGTACAACACGATCCAGCACTACGCGATCGACCACTCGCGACTGCACATTCCGATCATCTACGGCGTCGACGCCGTGCACGGCTTCGGACACCCGACGCAGGCGACGCTGTTCCCGCAATCGATCGGGATGGGGGCGACCTGGGACACCCAGCTGGCACGGGCAGCCGGTCGGGCTACCCGCGATCAGATCTGCAGCACCGGCACCGTGTGGGACTTTGCGCCTGTGCAAGACCTGGCGCGAGACAACCGGTGGGGTCGCTACTACGAGACCTGGGCGGAGGAGCCCGCTCTCTCCGGCGCAATCGGCGGCGCCAACATCAGCGGGATGCAGAGTGGCACCTGCCCCAGCGACGCGGGCCTCAGTGCGGCGGCAACAGTGAAGCACTTCGCCGGCTACTCCCAGTCGATCAACGGTCACGACCGGGTCGAGGAGCAGCTCCCGATCCGTTACCTCCAGGACCAGCTCCTGCCCTCCTACGCCGGCGGCATCAACGCCGGCGCCGACACGGTGATGGTCAACTCGGGGTCGATCAACGGCATTCCGGCCACGGCATCGCACTTCCTGCTGACCACCGAACTGCGGCAGCGGTTGGGGTTCAAGGGCGTCGTGATCAGCGACTACGGGGACGTCCCCGCGCTGCAGACGACCTATCACATCGCTCCCGATCTCGCGGGCGCCGCGGCGGACGCAATCAACGCCGGGGTGGACATGGCGATGGAGCCGTTTGACTCCGCCGGATGGGACGCTGCGGTGCTCTCCGACGTCCACAGCGGCGCCATCCCCATGTGGCGCATCAACCAGGCGGTCACCCGGATCCTCACGCTGAAGTTCAAGCTCGGGCTGTTCGATCACCCCTACGTCGACCCCAGCAAGGCCGACGCGGCGATCAGCGGCCACGCGGACCAGGCACGCCAGGCTGCGGACGAGTCGATGACGCTGCTTCGCAACCAGGGTGGGGCGTTGCCGCTCTCGTCGACCAGCAAGGTCGTCGTCACGGGCCCGAACGCGGACTCGATTCCCAACACGCTCGGCGGTTGGAGCGTCAGCTGGCAGGGCGTGTTCGACAACAACGTCCAGGCGTGCTGCGCCGGGCCCCCGGATCAGATACCGCCGGCGGTGACCGTGTGGAAGGGCATCCAGGCGGCCGACGGAAACGCCGTGTTGGCGCCCGATCAGACGACGGCGGTCGCCGATGCGGCAAGCGCGGATGCGATCGTGGCCGTGGTGGGCGAGTTGAGGCCGTACGCCGAGGGGCTGGGCGATGACCCGGCGCCACAGCTCACCTCCGACCAGAAGTCGATGATCGCCGCGCTGGAGGCAACCGGAAAGCCGGTGATCGTCGTCGTGGTGGCGGGACGCCCGATCGGCCTCGGGCCGGACGCGGAGAAGGCCAACGCGATCCTCATGGCCTACCTGCCCGGCACGCAGGGAGGCAACGGGGTCGCCGACGTGCTGTTCGGCAAGTACGACCCGAGCGGGAAGCTGCCGGTCACGTGGCCAAGCGATGCCACACCGCCCGGACTCCAGCTCTCCGACTTCAACCAGACCGGAGCGACGCCGCCTGGTGACGAGCCGAAGTTCTTCGACCAGTTCCCGGGAACGAACTCCGGTCACGGGTCGGGCTACAACCCGCTTTACCCGTTCGGGTTCGGCCTCTCGTACACGACGTTCTCCAACAGCGGCCTGTCACTCGCAGGTCCCGCACGCGGGGTCGCCATAGCGACGTTCACGGTGGCGAACACGGGCAGTCGTGAGGGCGTCGACGTCGTTCCGGTGTACGTGAAGCGTCCCCTCAACACCGGTGAGATCCTGACCTCGGCGCAGGGGACGCTGGTCGGCTGGGCCCGGGTGGACCTGATGCCGGGACAGTCGAAGACTGTCTCCGTTGGGTTCCGGGTTTCCCAGCTTGCCGTGACTCCGGGTGACATCGACGGATCGGGGCCGCGGCAGTTGCAGCCGGGCGACTATCAGGTGGTGCTGGATCCGACCACCAACACCGGCCCCACATTCACGATCCACTAAAGACAGCCGGGTGTAGCGGGCCTTCGGGCCCGCTACACCGCCGGCTCTAGCCCGGATCGGTGAACTCGGCGGGCCGCTTTTCGTACCCGGCGGCGACCGCGGCGAGCTGGTTGGGCGAGCCGATCAGCGATCGCTGGATCTGTGCCTCCAGCGCCAGCGTCTCGTCCGGGCGCCCCGTCCACGCCGTGTCGAACAGCCGCTTGGCGCCGCGGACCGCGTCCGGCGACCTGCTCGCGATCTCCGCGGCGAGCTGGTGGGCGTCCGCGAGCGGGTCAGCGGCGGTATGCGTGACGACTCCGAGCGCGTGCGCCTCGGTGCCGCTGATGATGCGTCCGGTGTACGTGAGCTCCTTGGCGACGTCGACGCCGACCAGACGCGGCAGCGTGCGGGTGATCGACATGTCCGGGATCAGCCCCCACCTGACCTCCATCACCGACAGCCGCGCGTCCGGGGCGGCGAACCGGACGTCGGCCGCGAGGGCGATCTGCAGTCCGCCGCCGAAGCAGTTGCCGTGGACCGCGGCGATCACCGGAACGGGCAGCCGCAGCCACTCGTACGCGGTGCGCTGAAACCAGTTGGGCGGCTCCTCGCCCAGCGGCTCGGTCAGGCCCGCGAGCCCGGCGTCTCCGCCGACCACGGCGGCCACGTCGATTCCCGAGCAGAAGCTGGGGCCGGCACCGTGGAGCACCACCGCGCGCACTCCCGGCTCGTTCCCGAGCCGCTGCGCCGCGGCGATGATCGCCGCGAACATCGGCAGGTCGAGCGCGTTGTGCTTGCCGGCTCGCGCCAGCGTGACTGTCGCCACGTGGTCGGCCACCTCGGTCCGGACGCGCTCCTCGGTCATCGCACCGGAGACCCTATCGCCCTCGCTGCTACGCCGACCGAGGCGCTACACCTCAAAGCGGCCGGCGCCGGGCCTCAGTCCAACACGGCGACGGGATCGCCGAGGCGGATGTCGCCGGGCTCGATCACCTCGCCGTAAATGCCGAACGGCAGCGGCTCGGTCGTGTCCAATTGCCCGCGATAGCTGCCTAGCATGTCGAGCGTGGGCAGGTCGATCGTGCCGGAATCGGGATCGCGGCTGGTCGTCAGGCAGCGGCCCACGTGCCCAACCCAGCGCACCGAGGCGCCGCCGACCCTCACGCTGCGCCCCACCCATCGGTCCTCGTGGTGGGCGGGCACCCCGTCGATCTCGATCAGCATCCTGAACCGCCGACGGTCGATGTCCTCCTCGCTTCCGGCCTTGGCGAGCCGCACGAGCGAGGAGCGCGAGATCAGCGAGGCGACGCCGGGTCCGCCGCGGTCAACCGCCGGCGACTGTGCCTCGACCAATCGCAGCGGCCGGCCGCCGTACTCCGACAGCGCCTCCGACCAGGGGCCGTCGACCAGTCGCGCCGGAGCCTGCCGGGCGAAGAACCACGTCTGCACGACCGGGCCCGACGACACGGAGTCCTCCAGGACGGTGCCGTCGGGAAACGCGAGCCGCAGGCGGCGCTGGTCGTGGTCGTACTCGGCGACGAGCGCGGTCAGCTCGCCGAGTCGCTTGCCGTTGACGAGATGGTCGCGATCGTCGATCACGTAGAAGCGCCGGTTCTCGCGCACGCCGAAGCGCTCGAGCCTGACGCTGTCGACGGGCTGGACGCGCGTCGCCTTGATCGGCGAGATCAGAAGTCCGGTGACAGAGATGCCCATCGGGAAGACAGTACGTCTTACGGTACGCGGTCGCTACGCCGCGGCCTGCTCCGCCCAGTCCTGGTAGAGCTGCCAGTATCGGCCCTCGGCCTCGATCAGCTCCTCATGCGTGCCGCTCTCGACGATGCGACCGTGCTCCAGCACCACGATCCGTCCAGCATGGCGGATCGTCGACAGCCGGTGGGCGATCACGATCGCGGTCCGGCCGGCGACGAGGCGCCGCAGCCCCTGCTCGATCAGGCTCTCGGTGTGCACGTCGACGTTCGACGTGGCCTCGTCGAGCACCAGGATCCTCGGGTCGGCGACGAGCGCTCGGGCAAACGCCAGCAGCTGCCGCTGCCCCGCGGACAGCTGGATCCCGCGCTCGCCCACCTGGGTGTTGTATCCGTGCTCCAGCGCGGAGATGAAGTGATCCGCCCCGACCGCTCGCGCGGCCGCAGCGATCTCCGCGTCGGTGGCCGACGGGCGCCCGAACGAGATGTTCTCGCGCACGGTACCGCTGAACAGGAATCCCTCCTGGGGCACGATCCCCATCTGCGAGCGCAGCGAATGCGCCTTGACCGAACGCAGATCGTGGCCGTCGAGGAGCACGCGGCCCTCGGTGGGGTCATAAAAGCGCGACACCAGCTTTGCGAACGTCGATTTGCCCGCGCCGGTTTCACCGACCAGCGCGATCGTCTGCCCCGCCGGGACATCGAGATCGATGTCCCGCAACGCCCATTCGCCGTCGTCGCCTGAGCCATAACGGAACGAGACCCCCTCGAAGCGCAGGTTCCCCCGGATCCGCGGCAGGTCGATCGCGTCGGCCGCGTCGGTCAGTTCTGGCTGCTCGTCGAGCAGCTCGAAGATCTTGTCCAGCGCCGCCATCCCCGACTGGTAGGTCGTATAGAGCTGGGAGAGCTGCTGGATCGGATCGAAGAAGTTGTTCAGCGCGGCGATGAACGCGAACACCACGCCCGTCGACGTGTGGCCGTTGATTGCCTCCAGTCCGCCGATCACCAGGATCTCGACCGTTACCAGCGCCGACAGGAACTCGACCGCCGGGAAATAGGCGGCGTTGAGGTTCACCGTGGTCATGTTCGCCTTGACGTTGTCCTCGTTGAGCTCGTTGAAGCGGGCGACGTGCTTGGGCTCCTGCCCGAACGTGCGGATCACCCGGATCCCCGACAGCGTCTCCTGGAGGTAGCCGGTGATCCACGCGATCTTCTCCCGCGTCAGTCGGTAGGCGTCGGCCGAGGCGATCCGGAAGAGGAGGCCGCCGAGCGCGAGCACGGGCAGCGCGAGGAAGGTCAGCAGCGCCAGGTGCGGGTCGAGCACGAACAGGATCACCACGACGCCGATCAGGGTCAGCCCCGACTGAAACAGGGTCGCCATCCCGTCCTCGACGAGCTGGTCCAGCGCCTCGACGTCGTTGGTCAGCCGCGAGATGATCACGCCCGCGCGGTTTCTCGAGTAGAAGCCGATCGAGAGCCGTTGCAGGTGCGCGAACAGCTTCACGCGCAGGTCCTGCAGGGCGCGCTGCCCGACCCACCCGACCAGGTAGGTCTGAAAGTAGGAGGCCACCACGTACAGGACGGCGGAGACGAGGAACGCAACGACGATCAGGTCCAGCGCGCCGACGTCGTGGCGGCGGATCCCGTCGTCGATCGCGAGCTTGGCCAGCGGCGCCGGAGCCAGCGACGCGGCGGTCGCGAGCACCAGCGAGACGAACATCGCCAGCACCCGCCAGCGATGGGGCGACAGCAGCTCGACCAGGCCGCGGATCTTCCGCCCGCGGCCGCCGGTCTCGCCGAGCCGGCGGCGGATCTCGTCGAGCCGGCTCACAGTCCCGCCACCTCCGCCTCGCGCGGCTTGCGCGTCATGAAGACCTGGTCGGGCATGCCCTTCTCGACGATCTCGCGGTAGAGCGGCGAGCTCGCGAGCAGCTCGTCGTGGGTGCCGTATGAGGCCACCCGGCCGTCCTCCAGGACCACGATCTCGTCGGCGAGCGCGATCGTGGAGAGCCGATGCGCGATCACGAACGTGGTGCGATCGGACATCAGGTCACGCAGCGCGAGCTTGATCTCCTGCTCGGTGGAGGCATCCACCGACGAGGTCGCGTCGTCGAGGATCAGGATCCGCGGATCGGCCACGATCGCCCTGGCGATCGCGATCCGCTGCCGCTGCCCGCCCGAGAGCGTGAGCCCACGCTCGCCGACGAGCGTGTAGTAGCCGCGGGGTAGGGCACGGATGAACGAGTCCGCCTGGGCGGCCCGCGCGGCCCGCTGCACCTCCTCGGGGGTGGCGTCGGGGCGCGCGTAGGCGATGTTGTCGTGGACCGTCGCCGAGAACAGGAAAGGATCGTCTGAGACGATCGCGATCTGATGGCGAAGGCTCGTCAGATCGACCGAGCGGACGTCGGCGCCGTCGACCTTGACGCTGCCCGCCGTGACGTCGTAGAGGCGAGCCAGCAGCGAGACGAGCGCGGTCTTGCCCGAGCCCATCGCCCCCACCAGGGCGACGGTGCGTCCCGCCGCGATCTCGAGGTCGATGTCGCTGAGCGCGGGATGCGGGGCGCCGTCGAACGTGAGCCCGACGCCGGTCAGCGAGACCTGGCCACGCCCGGCGGGCAGCGCCGGGGCGCCCGCCGGCGAGGTCATCTGCGGCTCGCGGTCGAGTATCTGGAAGATCCGCGCGCCGGAGGCCGTGGCCCGCTGCGCGGCGCTCAGCATGTAGCCGAGCGTCCGCATCGGCGAGATGAGGATCAACAGGTAGGCGTAGAAAGCGGTGAACTGGCCGAGCGTGAGCGTGCCGTTGATGACCTCGCGCCCGCCGGCGAACAGGATCAGCGCCAGTCCGAGGCTCGGCAGAAATCCGATCGAAGGGCTGAACCGGGCCTGGATTCGGGTCGCATGGATCGCCTGGTCGAACACCCGCGCGACCGAGCGGCGGAAGCGATCGAGCTGACGCTGCTCCTGTGCGAACGCCTTCACGACCCTGACGCCGGAGATGTTCTCCTCGGCCTCGGCGGTCAGCTCGGCGATCCGCTGCTGCACCTCTTGCAGGGCCGGCCGCGACTGGCGTCCGTAGCCCCAGGCCAGAAGCACCACGAACGGCAGCGGCGCCAGCGCCAGGGCCGCGAGCGCCGGCTGCAGCGCAAACATCGCCACGGCCGCGAGCACCAGCGACAACAACGATTGCGCAATGAACATCAGGCCATATCCGAGGAAGAAGCGGACCGACTGCAGGTCGACCGTCGCGCGCGACATCAGCTGTCCGGTCTGCTGGCGATCGAAGAAGGAGAGCTCGAGCCGCTGCAGGTGGCTGTAGAGCAGGTTGCGGAGGTCCAGCTCGACGCCGAGCGACACCCGGCCCGCCACGAGTCGGCGGAACACGCTGAACACGAGCCGCAGCACGCCGGCGACACCGATCGCGATCGCCCACGTCGTCAGCATGTGGTGATCGCTCGTGCGAATCGAGTCGATCGCCCGTCCGGTCAGATACGGGATCAGCACGGTCGTGCCCATCGCCCCGAACGCGAGCGCGAACGACCAGGCCACACCGGCGCGGTGAGGGCGTAAGAATCCGAGCAGCCGCTGGAACGTCCGCATACTTCATAAAGTATAGTAAGTCGGACGGGGAAAACGTCGCACGCCACGAGCCCGCGCCGCCGCGTGCAGCGAAACCCCCTCTGTGCGGGGGAAACGTCGCACGCGACGTGCACGCGGCGCCGCCTGCGACGAAATCCCCGCCCCCGCCCGCGCCCGCGCCGCTCCCAGCCGGTTGGCGGATCGCCAGCCAGAGTTAGCAGAACGCCAACATTGCTACGATCGGTTCTCCGAGGAACAGGAGCCCGAGATGAGCAACAGCGAAGCACTGGTGTTCGACGCGATCCGCACTCCCCGTGGGAGGGGCAAGGTGAATGGATCGCTGCATACGGTCAAGCCGGTCGACCTCGTGGTGGGTCTCATGCACGAGACGCTGGTCCGTAATGAGCGTCTGGACCCCAAGCGGGTCGATGACGTGGTGTTGGGGTGCGTGTCGCCGGTCGGCGATCAGGGCGCCGACATCGCCAAGACGGCCGCGATCAAGGCGGGGCTGCCGCACACCGTCGCCGGCGTCCAGCTCAACCGTTTCTGTGCCTCGGGGCTCGAGGCGGTCAATATCGCGGCGCAGAAGGTCGCGTCGGGCTGGGAGGACCTGGTCTTCGCCGGCGGGGTGGAGTCGATGTCCCGTGTGCCGATGGGCTCCGACGGGGGGCCGTGGGCGATGGACCCGGAGACCAACTACGACACGTCTTTCATTCCGCAGGGGATCAGCGCCGACCTGATCGCGACGATCGAGGAGTTCAGCCGCGAGGACGTCGACGGCTACGCCGCCCGCTCGCAGCAGCGGGCCTCCGCTGCACACTCGGACGGCAAGTTCTCGGAGTCGGTGATCCCGGTGCGCGACCTGAACGAGAACGTCGTGCTCGACCGCGACGAACACATCCGGCCGGATACCACGGTGGAGTCGCTTGGCAAGCTGAAGCCGTCGTTTGCCGCAATCGGCGAGGTGGGCGGGTTTGACGCGGTCGCGCTGCAGAAGTACCACTGGGTCGAGAAGATCGAGCACGTCCACACCCCCGGCAACAGTTCCGGAATCGTCGACGGCGCGGCGATGGTGGTCATCGGAAACGAGGAGACCGGTCGCGAGCAGGGACTCCAGCCCAAGGCGCGGATCCTCGCGACCGCGGTGTCTGGCGCGGATCCCACGATCATGCTGACCGGTCCCGCGCCGGCCAGTCGCAAGGCGCTCGCGCGGGCCGGGTTGACCGTCGACGATCTCGACCTGGTCGAGATCAACGAGGCGTTCGCGGCGGTGGTGCTGCGGTTCGTCAAGGACATGGGCCTCGACATGGAGAAGGTCAACGTCAACGGCGGCGCGATCGCGATGGGTCACCCGCTCGGCGCGACCGGGGCGATGATCCTCGGGACCCTGATCGACGAGCTGCACCGGACCGGCGGCAGATACGGGCTGGCGACGCTGTGCGTCGGCGGTGGCATGGGAATCGCGACTGTCCTGGAGGCGATCTGATGTCCAGTCACGAACGGCCGGAGGCCGGGCGACGCAATCAGGACGCGGGCCTGGACGGCCCGCGGAGCACTTCCACCATCCGCTGGGAGCAGGACGAGAACGGGATCGTCGTTCTGACGCTCGACGACCCAAACCGGTCGGCGAACACGATGAACGCCGCCTACAAGCGGTCGATGGGCGCGACCGTCGATCGGCTCGAGGCGGAGCGCGATCGGATCGCGGGCGTCGTGATCACCTCGGCCAAGCAGACGTTCTTCGCCGGCGGCGATCTCAACGACCTCAGGCTCGCGACCGAGGAGCAGGCGCCGCAGATCGCCGCCGAGATCCGTGAGCTCAAGCGCCAGCTGCGCCGGCTGGAGACGTTGGGCAAGCCCGTCGTCGCCGCGATCAACGGCGCCGCGCTGGGCGGCGGCCTGGAGATCTGCCTGGCCTGCCATCACCGGATCGCGCTCGATGACTCAAAGGTGCAGCTTGGCTTCCCCGAGGTTCAGCTCGGGCTGCTGCCTGGCGCCGGCGGCGTCGTGCGCACGGTGCGGATGCTGGGCATCGCGAACGCGCTGCTGTCGCTGCTGCTGCAGGGCCAGCGCCACCGGCCCGCACAGGCCAAGCAGCTCGGGATCGTCGATGAGCTGGTCGCCGCGCAAGCCGAGCTCGTGCCCGCGGCGAGGGCTTGGATCAAGGCCAATCCCGACGCTTCGGTGCAGCCGTGGGACGCCGAGGGTTACAAGATGCCCGGGGGCACGCCCTCCAATCCCAAGCTCGCGCAGAACCTGCCGGCGTTCCCCGCGAACCTGCGAAAGCAGCTCAAGGGCGCCAACTACCCCGCGCCGCACCACATCATGGCCGCCGCCGTGGAGGGGGCGCAGGTCGATTTCGACAATGCGATCGAGATCGAGGGCCGCTACTTCGTCGATCTGGTCACTGGCCAGGTCGCCAAGAACATGATCCAGGCGTTCTTCTTCGACATGCAGCGCGCCGGAGGCGATCGCGACCGCCCGGAGGGGATCGAGACGTTCGCGCCCGAGAAGATCGTGGTCCTGGGGGCGGGGATGATGGGGGCGGCGATCGCTTACGTTTGCGCGAAGGCCGGGCTCGAGGTCGTGCTCAAGGACGTCTCGCTCGAGGCGGCCGAGAAAGGCAAGCGCTACTCGGAGAAGCTGGTCGAGAAGGCCGTGTCGAGGGGTCGCTCGACCCAGGAGCAGGCGCAGGCGCTGCTGGCGAAGATCAAGCCGACGGCCGACGCGGCGGATGCCGCCGGCGCGGAGCTGGTGATCGAGGCGGTGTTCGAGGACCCGACGGTCAAGGCGGAGGTGTTCAAGGAGATCGAGCCGCAGCTCACGGCTGACGCGCTGCTGGGCTCCAACACGTCGACGCTGCCGATCATCAGCCTCGCCGAGGGCGTGTCACGCCCGGAGGACTTCATCGGGCTGCACTTCTTCAGCCCGGTCGACAAGATGCCGCTGCTGGAGATCATTCGGGGCGAGAAGACCAGCGACGAGACGCTCTATCGCGCGCTCGATGTCGCCAAGCGGATCAAGAAGACCCCGATCGTCGTCAACGACAGCCGCGGCTTCTTCACCAGCCGCGTGATCGGCACGTTCATCAACGAGGGCATCGCGATGCTGCTCGAAGGCATCCCGGCTCCGACGATCGAGCAGGCCTCGGCGCAGGCGGGCTATCCGGCTCCGGTGCTGCAGCTGTCAGACGAACTCAACCTGAAGCTGATGCGCAAGATCCGCGACGCCACCAAGGCGGCCGGCGGAAACGGCGGCGGCCCCTGGGCGGGCCACCCCTCCGAGGCGGTGATCGACCGGATGCTTGACGAGTTCAACCGGCCCGGCCGGCTCGAGGGCGCGGGGTTCTACGAGTACGCCGACGGCAAGCGCGTGGGCCTCTGGAAGGGCCTGCGCGACGCGTTCCCGCCGATCGCGGATCCGTCATCGATCTCGCTGCGAGGGCTCGAGGAGCGGATGTTGTTCGTCGAGTCGATCGAGGCGATCAAGTGCCTCGACGAGGGCGTGATCGAGTCGATCGCCGACGCCAACATCGGATCGATCCTCGGGATCGGGTTTCCGGCCTGGACCGGCGGCGTGCTGCAGTACATCAACGGCTATGAGCACCCCGACCACGGGCACGGCCCGGCCGCGTTCGTGGCACGGGCGCGCGAGCTGGCGGCGAGCTGCGGCGAGCGCTTTGAGCCGCCGGCGTCGCTGGTCGAGAAGGCTCACCGCGGTGAGACCTACACCGACGAGACGTCGCTGCTGACCGCTGCGTGAGCGAGGTCGGCGGCATGCAAGCGCAGGGCCCGCGGCCCCGCGTGGATCACGACCAGCGTCAGCGACGGGCCCGCCTGGATCACGACGACCGCCGGCGGCAGATCCTCGACTGCGCCGCGAGCCTGCTCGCCGCGCGGCCGTACGGCGACGTGTCGATGGAGGACGTGGCCGGCGCAGCGGGCGTCACTCGCGGCCTGCTGCACCACTACTTCGGGACCAAGCGCGACCTGTATCTCGAGCTGATGCGCGACATGCTGCGTGCGATGCCAGTGCCCGTGCCCGAGTTCGTGCGGGGGGTGACGCCCGAGCAGCGCTTCGCCGACAGCGTCGACCGGTGGCTGGACGCGATCTGGGACAACCGCCGGATCTGGCTGGCGATGCTCGGCGGCGCCGGCCTCGGGCGCGACCCCGAGGCGGAGCGGGTCTGGGACCGCGCCAGGGACGCAAGCGTCGACAGCATGATCGGCGTGCTCGGGCTCGGACCGGCCGGCCATGCGTCGAGCACGCTGCGCGGCCTGCTGCGGTCCTACGCGGCGTTCGCCGAGGCCGCCACACGCGAATGGCTCACGCACGAGCGCTTCACGCGCGAGCAGATGCAAACGCTCCTGTGCTCGACGCTGGCGCGGCTGGTGGAGGACGTGCTGCCTCTGATCGAGGCGCCGGAAGACGCCCGGCCATGACTGCCTTCGACGACGAGCGCGCCGGCAAGATCTCGCGCCGCGGCCTGATCGCGGGCGCGGTCGCGACCGGCGCCGCGGCGGCGCTGCCCCGCGGCGCGGCCGCCGACGGGGAACGGGTGGCGCCCCGCCCCGTCGACGCGATCGTCGTCGGGGCCGGGCTGGCGGGCCTGACGGCGGCGCGCCGGCTGCGCCGCGCCGGGCGCAGCGTGATCGTGCTGGAGGCCCGGGACCGGGTCGGCGGGCGGGTCTGGAACCACGACCTCGGCAACGGCCAGGTGTCCGAACGCGGCGGCACATTCGTCGGCCCGACGCAGAACCGCGTGCTGGCGCTGGCCCGCGAGCTGGGCGTGGGCACGTTCCCCACCTATGACCGCGGCGACAACGTCTACGTGGCAGAGGGGGTCCGCACGACCTACAGCGACCGCGGTATCGCGGGCACCGCCCCCCCCGATCCGCTGATCCTGGGGCAGCTCGCGACCGTCGTCTCCGAGCTGGACCAGATGTCAGGCACGGTGCCGGTGAGCGCGCCGTGGAAGGCCCCCCACGCGGCGCAATGGGACGGAATGACGCTCGAGACGTGGATCGACTCCCACGCCGGCGTCACGCCGCGCTTCAAGGCGCTAGTGGCGGCGTCGACCAGGCCGATCTTCGGCGCAGAGCCCCGCGAGCTGTCGCTGCTGTTCGTGCTGTTCTACATCGCGGCCTCGGGCGACGAGAAGCACCCGGGAACGTTCGAGCGCAACTTCGACACGCGCGGGGGCGCTCAGATGTCGCGCTTTGTCGGCGGCTCGCAGCGAATTGCGCTGAAGGTCGCGGAGCAGCTCGGCCCGGGGGTGGCGCTGGCCACGCCCGTCCGCCGGATCGTGCAGGGCCGCCACGGGGTCACGGTCCACTCCGACGCGGTCGCGTTTGAGGGCGAACGGGCGATCGTGGCGGTCCCCCCGACGCTCGCCGGCCGGATCGACTACGACCCGATTCTGCCATTCGAGCGAGACCAGCTGACCCAGCGCTTCGGGCAGGGGGCGCTGACCAAGGTCACCCTCGTCTATGACCGCCCGTTCTGGCGCGAAGCGGGCCTGAACGGAACCGCGCTTGACACCTCCGGGCCGGTGAGCTTCACCTTCGACGACTCGCCACCCAGCGGCAGGCCCGGTGTCGTGTTCGGGTTCATCGGCGGCGATCGGGCGCGCGGCTACAGCGCGCTGTCCGCCAAGGCTCGCCGCGCCGCCGTGCTCGAGCAGTTCGCGACTTTCTTCGGGTCCCGCGCCCGGCGCCCGCGGCACATGCTCGAGACCGTCTGGGCGAGCGAGCAGTGGTCGAGGGGTTGCCCGGTCGGGATCCCGACCCAGGGCACGTTGCTTGCCTACGGCTCGCGGATCCGGCGGCCCGTCGGGCGGATCCATTGGGCCGGCACCGAGACCTCGACGTTCTGGAACGGCTACATGGACGGCGCCGTCCGTTCCGGCGAGCGCGCGGCCGCCGAGGTGCTCGCGGAGCTGTAGGGTCCGCTGCCACAGCAACGAGGAGAAAGCAATCTGATGCCGACAGTCCGTGAAGCGACGTTCGAGCTGTTCCGCGCGCACGGGATGACGACGATCTTCGGCAATCCGGGCTCGACCGAGCTGCCGATGCTCGCCGAGTTTCCCGACGACTTCACCTACGTGCTGGGTCTGCAGGAGCTTGCCGTGGTGGGGATGGCCGACGGGTTCGCGCAGGCCAGCGGCCGAGCAACCCACGTCAACCTGCACACCGCGCCCGGGGTGGGCAATGCGGTCGGCGGGATCTTCAACGCCCAGGCCAACAAGACCCCGCTCGTGATCACCGCCGGCCAGCAGGTGCGCCCCCACATCACGATCGAGGCCAACCTTACGAACCGCGACGCCGTGGTCGGCCCGCAGCCCTACGTAAAGTGGAGTCACGAGCCCACGCGCGCGCAGGACGTCCCTGTCGCGATCGCGCGCGCGATCAATTACGCCTCGCTGCCCCCGCGGGGGCCGGTGTTCGTGTCGATCCCGATGGACGACTGGAATGAGCAGGCCGACCCCGACCGCGCCGGCAATGCCGCGCGCCGCACGGTCAGCGGCCGGTCCGCTCCTGACCCGGCCGCACTCTCGAGGCTCGCCTCCGCACTCGCCGCGGCCGGCAATCCGGTGCTGATCGCCGGCCCCGACATCGATGCCGCCGGCGGGTGGGACGCCGCGGTCGCGCTCGCCGAGAAGCAGCGGCTACCGGTGTGGGCATCCCCCGCCACCGGCGGCAGCCGCCTGGGGTTTCCCGAGAACCACCCGAACTTCGTCGGGATCCTGCCGCCCGCGATCGGCGCGCTGTCTGAGACGCTCAAGGGGCACGACCTGCTGCTCGTCGTGGGGTCCTCGGTGTTCCCCTACTACCCGTACCTGCCGGGCCCGCTGCTGCCCGAGGGGGCGGCACTGGTGGCGATCACCAGCGACCCCGGAGAGGCCGCCCGGGCCCCCATGGGTGACGCCGTCGTCGGCGACGTGGGGTACGCGCTGGCGGCCCTGGTCGACCTGGTGGGAGCGTCCGAGCGTCCCGGGCCGCAGCCACGCCCCGCGCCGGCCGACCCGCCGCCGGCCGACCCGATGAGCGGCTCGGAAGCGATGGCAGCGCTCGCCGACGCCTGGCCGCAGGACGGGATCGCGGTCCTGGAGAGCCCATCGAGCACGCTTGCCCTGCGCAACCGCCTGCGGCTCGCCACCCCCGGCAGCTACTACTTCTCCGCCAGCGGCGGGCTGGGTTTCGGGATCTCGGCCGCGGTCGGGGTGCAGCTCGCCCAGCGGGCCCGGCCGGTCGTGTGCGTGGTCGGCGAGGGCTCTGCCCAGTACGGGATCACGGCGCTGTGGACGGCCGTCGCCTACAAGGCGCCGGTCACGTTCCTGGTTCTGCGAAACGACGAGTATGGGATCCTCAAATGGTTCGCGGCGCTGGAGCAGGTGACCGGCGCTCCCGGGCTCGAGCTGCCCGCGCTCGACACGGCCGCAGTCGCCCGCGGCTATGGAGTGCCGGCGACGGACGTCAGCGGCCGCGACGAGCTGACCGAGGCGCTGCGCGAGGCGACGGCGGACGCGGAGGGGCCCCGGGTCGTACAGGTCCGGGTCGCGCCGGGGATGTGGTTCGAGTAGCGCCGACGTGGCCGGTGTGACGCGATGAGGCTGCTGCCCGCCGACCCCGGCAGGATCGCCCCGGAGCCCGCCCAGCCGCCGGCCGGCGATCGCGCGCCCGATTGGGTCGCCGCGGGCACGCCCGAGCCGCTGCGCTCGCGGCTGCTCGCGTCGCTCGGCGCCGATCGCGTGCTGACGCGCGCGCTCGACCTCGTCATGTACGCCTCCGACGCGAGCCCCTACCGCCTGATCCCCAGGGCGGTTGCGATGCCGCGCGAGGTCGGCGACGTGGTCGCGCTGATGGCGTTTGCCCGGAGCAACCGCGTGCCGCTGGTGTTCCGCGCCGGCGGCACGTCGCTCAACGGCCAGGCGCAGAGCGACTCCGTGCTGGTCGACGTTCGGCGCCACTGGCAGCGAGCGCGCGTGCTCGACGACGGCAAGGCGGTCCGGGTCGCGCCGGGGATGGTGCTCGGGCACGTCAACCGCTTGCTGGCGCGGCACGGGCGCAAGCTGGGCCCGGATCCGGCGTCGACGGACATCGCCTGCGTCGGCGGCGTGATCGCGAACAACTCCGGCGGCATGCGGTGCGGCGTCACCGCCGACTCCTACCGAACGGTTCGCTCGATGACGCTGGTGCTGGCCAACGGGACGGCGATCGACACCGCCGAGCCCGGCGCCGCCGAGAAGTTCGCCGCCGCGGCGCCCGAGCTCGCGCGTGGGCTCTCCGAGATCCGCGATGAGCTGCGCGCCGACCGAGAGCTCTCCGAGCGGGTGGCGCGGAAGTTCGAGATCAAGAACACCATGGGCTACAGGCTGTGCGCCTTCCTCGATGCCGACGAGCCGCTGGAAATCTTCAGGCGGCTGGTGATCGGCTCGGAGGGAACGCTGGCGTTCGTGGCCGAGGCGGTGTTCGAGACGGTTCCGTTCGGTGGCCACGCGAGCGTGGCACTGGCGCTGTTTGGCAGCATCGACGCGGCCGCCGAGGTGGTCACACCGCTGGTCCGGTCCGGAGCCAGCGCTACGGAGCTGATGTTCGCCCCGACGCTGATCGCCGCCGCGCACAACATGCCGGGCACGCCGGAGCGCTGGAAGTCGCTGGCGCAGGACGCCGCTGCGCTGCTGGTGGAGTACCGCGCCGACGACGCCGATTCGCTGGACGAGCCCGAGCGCCGCGGGCTGGAGATCCTCCAGGGAGCCGAGCTCATCGATCCGCCGCGGTTCTCCCGCGACCGCGAGGAGATCGAGGTGCTGTGGCGCGTGCGCGAGGGCATCCAGGGCCTGATCGCGGCCTACCGGCCCCCCGGGGTCTCGCTGATCATCGAGGACGTCTGCGTTCCGCCCGCCCGGATCGCCGAGGCGTGCGGGGACCTCCAGGCGCTGCTGAGCAAGCACGGCTTCCTGCCCGGGCTCGCCGGCCACGCCTCGGCCGGCAACCTCCACTTCCTGCTGACCCCGAACTTCGGCGAGGAGGACGACCTCGACCGCTACGACTCGTTCGTGCACGCACTCGCCGATCTGATCCTCGACAAGTACGACGGCTCGCTGAAAGCCGAGCACGGGACAGGTATGAACATGTCGCCGTTCGTGGAGCGCGAGTGGGGCGCCAAGGCGACCGAGATGATGTGGCGCGTCAAGCGGCTCGCCGACCCCGACGGGATTCTCGCACCCGGCATCGTCCTCAACCGCGATGACCGCGCCCACCTGCGAAACCTGAAATCCACGCCCGAGATCGAAGAGGTCGCCACCAAATGCGTGGAGTGCGGCTTCTGCGAGCCGGTGTGCCCGTCTCGCAACGTCACCACCACCCCGCGCCAGCGGATCGTCGTGCGCCGCGAGATGGCGCGCCAGGCGCCCGGCTCGCCCGTGCTGGAGGCGCTGGTGCAGCAGTACGGCTACGACGCGATCGACACGTGCGCGGCCGATGGATCTTGCGCCTTGGCCTGCCCCGTGGCGATCGACACCGGCAAGCTGGTCAAGGAGCTGCGCGGGCGCCGGCACGGCGACCGCGCCGAGCAGGCCGCGCTCGGAGTCGCCAAGCACTACGGCGTTGCTGAGCGCGTCTCCCGCGCCGGCGTGCGCGCCGGCGCCCCCGCCCTGCGGTTGCGCAGCCGCGCGCTGCCGGGCGCGGCGACCGAGCTGCCGTTCACGGTGCGCGAGGGTGCCGCCGCGGTGTACCTGCCTTCGTGCATCAACCGGATCTTCGCCGGCTCCCGAAACGCCCCGGCGCGTCCGTCGGTGCCGTATGCTCTGGTCGCGATCTCACAGCGAGCCGGGCTTCCGCTGTGGATCCCCGATGACGTCGTGGGCCACTGCTGCGGGCTGCCATGGAGCTCGAAGGGCTTTCAGCGCGGACACCAGGCGATGGCGGCGAAGACCGCCGCGTCGCTGCGGCGCTGGGCCGGCGAGGGCGAGCTCCCGGTGGTGATTGACGCGACCTCTTGCGCGCACGGGCTGATCGAGGACGGCGCGGCCGGCGGCGTCGAGATCCTCGACAGCATCTTGTGGGTCCACGACCACCTGCTCGATCGACTCGAGATCCCCCGCAAGCTCGGAACCGTGACGGTGCACCCGACGTGCTCGACGCGCCACCTGGGATTGGCGGGGAAGCTGTCGGCGATCGCTTCGCGGATCGCCGATCAGGTTGTCGTGCCCGCCGCCACGGGGTGCTGCGGGATGGCGGGCGATCGCGGGTTGCTGCACCCGGAGCTCCCCGCCTCGGCGCTGCGCGACGTCGCGCGAGAGCTCGACGGACGCAAGTTTGACGCCTGCATGTCGAGCAACCGCACCTGCGAGATCGCGCTGGAGGAGGTCACCGGACTCCCGTACGCCTCGTTCGTGCTCGCCCTGGAGGAGCTGACTCGAGGCTGAGCGGCGATCCGCTCCCAAGCCCGCGGGCAGGACTCTGCGACAGCTGTCGCCACCAGCAGCTGGTCCGCAACACCCGCGGGTCGGTGTTCTCGCTGTGTGGTCGGTCGCGCAGCGAGCCCGACCGGTTCCCCCGCTACCCGCGGCTGCCGGTCACGGCGTGCGACGGGCACGAGCCTACTGAGGCGGGAGGGGGTCAAGCACCAGCACGTTGCTGCCGTCCTGGGCCTGGATCATCTGCTGCTTGAACAGCGCCTGCGCGGTGACCACGCTGACGAGCTCGGCCTCGGGCGCCGCTGCCATCGTGGTCGGCGTTGGCGGGACTTCCTCGGGGAGCGTCTCGCGCAGCGGCCGGTCGAGGAACTGCTGGATGCTGCGCTTCTGGAACGCCACCGCGATGAACAACGTCGCAGCCTTCGAGGACTTGCTCGCCTGCACGGGCGGCTTCGGAGTCAGCTTCCCGGTCGTGACCGTCAGCGCCCGGCCGGGAGGGAGGATCGAAACGACGTTCTGGACGTTGTGGATGTACTTGAACGTGTACAGCGACAGCTCGAATGCCTCGCGGCGCAGCAGCAACAGCCGATTTGCCGACGGCGTCCCGGTGGAGATCGCGCAGTTGAGCCCCAGCCCGCACAGGTTGAACACCACGGTCGTGCCGCCGAGCGCGGAAAGGGTGCCGTCGTTGGGGTTGCGAAGCGCGACCTGGGTGCCCGACCCCGAGCCGGAGTAGTTCTGCACGGTCACGACCGCCAGCTGGCTGGCGGGTGAGGCTCGGTACAGCGGCGAAACCGCGTTTGCGATCTCGCGCTCGCCGGCGACGCCCCCGTCGGGC
This sequence comes from uncultured Solirubrobacterales bacterium, assembly GCA_963723675.1. Taxonomy (GTDB): domain Bacteria; phylum Actinomycetota; class Thermoleophilia; order Solirubrobacterales; family Solirubrobacteraceae; genus Palsa-465. The sequence continues at coordinate 915,471 of CAVRRW010000012.1, forward strand.
GGCGACCAGCTGGACCACTTCGCCTGCGGGCCGCTGGAACTGCCGCTCATCAGGATCGCGACGGCGACAGCGACCGCGCCAAGCGCGATGCCGACGAGTGCCGCGGTCGCCCCGAGGAACTTGAGCGAATGCGGCGAGCCGGCGCGCCGGCGCGAGGAACGTTGCCTTGTGCTCATCGCCGCGGCGGGCAGGCGGGCGTCGGCGGCGTGGTCCTCGCTGGACCGCACCAGCCGGTCGTCCTCGTTTACACCTTCGGCCACGTGCCGTCATCCATGAGATCGATCTCCGGCCGCCGCAGCCCGGCCCGGCCGAGCATCTCGACGACCTCGTCGCCGTGCATCTCCTTGCGGTCGACGAGCGTGTCGGCGATCGCCTCGACCCGGTCGCGGTTGGAGGCCATCAGCGCATACGCGGTCACGTAAGCCTGCCCCAGGATCCGCGCCGCCGCGCGGCGCTTGTCCTGGTTTGAGAGCACCGAGGCGACCGGATCTTCGACGAGCATGCTGGAGCCGCCGGCGCGGTTCATGATCGCCGAACCGATCCGCTCCAGACGCTTTTGCACGTTCTCCATGTCCTCGGGCACGTCGATGCTGCCGTCGATGTGGACCGGGTCTGGGCCCATCGCCCAGATCCCCACCATCGCCGCCGCGGTCGCCGTCGCGCTGGCGACGTCGCCGCTGACCCCCTGGGAGTTCTCCCCGTAGAACACGTGCTCGGCCGCCATCGCGCCGAGCGTCATGATCAGGGTGCCCATCACGTGGCTGCGGAAGTGGGAGAAACGCTCGTCCTTCTCCATGCTCTGGTAGTGGCCCAGTGAGCCTCCGCGCTTGCGGATCGACAGCCGCGTGGAGAGCACGTCCTTCTCGAGGTAGACGTGGCCGGCGGCGGCATGCCCGGCCTCGTGGATCGCGACCGCGCGGGTCTCCTCCTGGATGTACTCGATGTTCTGCGCGGTGCCGGTCTCGACGGTCGTCATCGCCTCGACGATGTCCTCCCAGCCAAATCGCCGGCGGCCCTCGGAGTGCGCGATCGTCAGCGCCATCGAACAGCACTGCTCGATCATCGAGGGCGAGTACCCGTTGGTGATCCGCGCCAGCTCGTCGCGGCGGCGGTCGCTGTCGAGGTCCGGCTCGTGGTCGACCTTGGCCAGGTACAGGTCGAAGATGTCGAGCCGGTCGTCCTTGGTGGGGGTCCTGAACCAGATGTGGCGGCCCATCCGGCCCGGACGGGTGAGCGCCGGGTCCAGGACCGTGATCGGGACATTGCAGGCGCCGATGAAGTAGATCTGCTCCTGGCGCGGGCGCGGGGGACGCATCCGCAGCGGCACCGGTCCGACCTTGCGCGGGACCACGAAGATCGCGTCGAGGAACGAGTTGGTGCGGTTGGTGACGAACTTGCGCACCATCGGGGGCTCGTCGATTCCGTCCATCACGATGAGCAGCTGGTTCAGGGCCATGCCGCCCATCCCGCCGCCCATCCCGAAGCCGGGGTAGAAGCGCCGGATCCGCTCGCTGGTGCGATCGACGAACGTCGAATAGGGGGTGTGCACGGACTCGGCTCGCTGGGCGAACATCCGCTCGCGCCATGCCCGCGACTCGATCACGAGGTCGCCGGTCGGGGTGATCGAGCCGTTGGGCCCGAAGAAGCAGAAGTCGTGCAGCGACATCGGCTCGGCCCCGGTCGCCGACGTGCCGAGCGCCTGGCGCCGGGTGCCGACGGCGTCGATCTCGTCGATGAACACGATGCACTGGCCGCCCCACTTCTTCGCCAGCTTGCGCGCCTTGTGCGCGAGGAACTGGACGGTGATCGCATCCATCCCGATGAACATCCCGGCGAAGCCCGAGCCGGGGATCGTCACGAACGGGCAGTTGAAGTTGGTGGCGATCGCCTTGGAGATCATCGTCTTGCCGGTTCCGGGTGCGCCCAGGAAAAGCAGGCCGCGCTCGCGCTTGCCGCCGGCCTTCTCGAACTCCTCACCCGACTGCCACAAGGTGATCACGCGGGTGATCTCCTCCTTTGCCTCCGCCTGGCCGCGGACGTCGTCGATCTTGACTCCCCAGCTCGCGTCGCCCGGCTCGTAGCCGCGGATCTGGCGCACCGCAAAGAACAAAAACGGGCCGAAGAAGATCGCGAAGTTGACGAAGAACAGCAGCGGCAGCTGGACGAACACCAGTCCGAGCTGGGGCAGCGTGTCGGGCGGGAAGATCTGACGCAGGCCCTGGAACGGGTGCAGGAACGGAGCGCTGACGCCGGCGAACGAGAAGAACACCTGGCACAGCGCCAGCAGCCCCACGACGATCAGGATGTAGACCGGCAGGCGCCGGAACTTCGTGCGCCAATACCAGTAGCGGCGCCGCGCGACGATGTCGTCCTGCTTGAGGCCCTCCTCGGCGCCGTACAGGCTCGGCGACGGAATCAGCTTGCGGGCGATGACCTCGACGAGCCCGCGAAACCCGATCACCGCGATCACCGTGATGATCAGCGACCAGATCAAACCAATGTGGTTTGAATCGAACAGGATCAGGAAGAACGCCGGCGCGGTCAGCAGCGCTGCGATGGTCGCCCAGCGCGTCAGCCGCTGCCACTCGTAAGCGAGCGCCGAGGCATGCTCGTTGATCGGCCGCCCCCTGGTCGTCGGTCTCTCCTCGGCGTAGGCCATGGTCCTCGAGCGGAGAGTACAGGCTGCCAGGCTTTCGGTGCGAAAGTCCCCTGGATGCGGGGAAATCCGCCGGTGGCGGACAAGATCAGGTCCAGCGACGCCGTTGAGATCCTGCAAACGACGATCCGCGACCTGCTCGCCCCTCGGCCAGATCGCGCAGGGCGTCGGTGATGGCCGCGACGATCAGCAGCATCGCGAGCCCGACCGCGGCCGTGCCGAGGATGTACCACGGCCACGGCCCCATCAGGTTCAGCAGCGACGAGTGCGCCGGCTTGGCGCGCAGGTACATGTAGTTTCCGCCGCTGATCAGGTCGCCGATCCCGGCGACCGCGGCAAATCCCAGCGTCGCCAGGTAGACGCGCCTGACGGTGCCCGGCCGCGGGTAGATCCGCAGGCCGAAGACGAGAAAGCTCGCCGCGACGATCGCGCCCACGTGGTAGGCGAAGTACGTGAGGTAGAAGGCGCTGGGGAACGCGTACGCGAGATCGGGAGTGACCACGGCCTGCAGCGAAGCGGTGAACGCCCAGAAGTAGGAGAGCTCGACGAGCAGTGGGCGCCGCGTGAGCAGCGCGGCCACGGTCACGGCGGACACCGCATCGGTCAGCTGCAGCGGCAGCGCGTACTTCGTCGACCAGGTGCCGACGATCACCTCGGCGATGTACTCGCCGATCCATCCCGCCAGGACCACCGCCGCCAGCGCCCGCGAGACCATCGCCGGCCACCGTCCTCGGCTCCGCCGCCCCACCCACACGCACCCGGCGACGCCGACCACCATCACGGTCAGCGCGGCGATGTGCTGGGCGGAGAACTGTCGCAAGGCGCTGTGCGCGACTAAGCGCGAAACGGGGCGCACACCCAGCGGCGTGCGCCCCGTCCACTATGTCAATTCGTGCTAGCGCGCCAGCGCGCGGACGAAGCCGTTCGTCGGCATGCCGATGCCGGTCATGTTGTCGTAGCCCGGCTGCACCCTGAGCGCCACCTTGCGGGGTGGTGCCGACGTTGTTCTGGGCACAGAACTGCTCCTGGCCCTCGTAGTCGATGATCCGGGTGGTGAACTGGAATCCGTTCGAGGGATCGATGCCGTTGATGAAGTCGGCCCGCGACTGATCGACCTTGCCGGCCGGGACGATGTCCTGGACCGCGTTCGGGTTGCCGAAAAGGCCGTACAGCCCCGGGTTCACGAATCCGGCCGACTGGCCCGAGAGCTGGTCGGCTCTCGCGATCACACCGGCGAGCAGCGGCGAGGACAGGCTGGTGCCGCCGATCCGGTACTGGTCGTAGTACACCCCGTCGGGAAACGTTTGCGTCCCGCCTTCGAGGAATCCGGTTGCCGGGTCGGCATCCATCGAGATGTCGGGCACGACCCGCATCGGCTGATTGCCGAGGACCGTGCCGTCGGGAGCGGTCAGGCCGGCGTTGGAAGTCGACAGCGCCTTCGGCACGACGCCCTGCTGGTAGAAGGGCTGCGGGTAGACGAAGCTCGTCCCGCCGCCGGAGCCACCGTCGAGAGCGAGGTCGATGGGGAGCCACTTGTTCAGCTGCGACGGATCGCATCCGCCGGCGTTGACGAAGTCCTGGTTGCACTCAAAGCTGCGGGCCGTCGACCAGCCGTACTCGCTGGTCCGCTGACCGTCGCGGCCGATCGCCAGGCTCGTTCCTCCCACCGCCGTGGCCCACGGGCTCGAGGCGGGGTAGTCGGCTGCCACGAGTCCGAGGGTCGTGAACTCGTCGCCGTTGTCGCCGCTGGAGAACAGGACGCTGACGCCGGCGCCGGCCGCCATCTCGAGGATGTTGTCGGTGGCGACCCGGTCGCTCGGATCGTCGAGCACGTCGCCGCCGTTGTCGCCGTAGGAGTTCGAGACGATCTCGGCCAGGTGGCCGTCGACGACCTTCTCGATCTGACGATTGAGCGGGTTGGTGAGGCAGCTCTTCGAGCCCATGTAGAGGATGTGCGCACCCGGAGCCGACGCGTGCACGGCCTCAACGTCGAGGGACTGCTCGCCAAACCAACCGGAGGCGCCACAGGCGTTGACCTTGTTGAACTTGTTGGCCGTCAGCTCGGAGAACTGCGACGCCGGCATGGGGTGCGCCGGGTCGTTGCGCGAGGCATAGGTCTGGAGGTCAGACGGCAGCGTCGGCGACGCGTAGGCGTCGACGATCGCCACAGTCACGCCGGTCCCGTCGGTGGGGCCGTTGAGGCTGTAGGCGCTGCGCATCTGCGGCGGGGTGTAGCCGCACACCGCCCACGGCGGGTCCGCCGGGTAGCCCTGGCCAAAGGGAGGCAGCGTGCTGTCGAACTTCTGACCGTAGAAGCTCCCGCAAGGCGGGGCGACACGGAAGCCGGGCGGCTGCGGGATCGGCCCAGACGCGTCCGGCTGACTCCACGAGCTGCTGGCCGGGACGTCGGTGGTGCTGTCGCGCTGCGCGAGCGCCTCGCTGACGCCCGAGACCCCGGCGACAATGTCGGCGAGGTCCGACGGAACCGAGAAGTTCTTGTCGGCCAGACGAAGCTGCTGGCCGTTGACGCGGTGCTCGGACAGTGAGGTCGCAAACGCCTTCTCGACCTGCGTGGCGTCGCCGGAGGCGCCGATCTGCATCCGGTCCGGGGTGACGCTTGTGACGGTGAAGCCATTGCTCTTCAAAAACGAGGTGACCCTGGTCGACCTGGGTCTGGGTCGGCGAGAACCGCTGCTCCCACTGCGCGGGCGTCTGGCCGTTAGAGCGCGGCGCGGACCGCACGTTGGCCGTAGAGCGCGGCGCGATCAGAGGTTGACCGCGACGTACTTGGTCTCGAGGTACTCCTCGATTCCCTCCGGCCCCCCTTCGCGGCCGAAGCCCGAATGCTTGATCCCGCCGAACGGGGCGGCGGCGTTGGAGACCATCCCCTGATTGAGGCCGACCATGCCGGTCTCCAGTCGCTCGCATACGCGCAGCGCGCGCTTGAGGTCACTGGTGTAGAGATAGGCCACCAGCCCGTACTCGGTGTCGTTGGCAGCGGCGACCGCCGCGTCCTCGTCGTCGAAGGCCTTGACCGGGGCGACCGGACCGAAGATCTCCTCGCGCAGGAGGTTGGCGTCGTCGGGCACGTCGGCGAGCACGGTGGGGTCGTAGAAGTAGCCGGCTCCGTCGCGGGCGTGGCCGCCGACCAGCGCGCGGGCACCGCGACCGACCGCGTCGTCGACGAGCTCGGTGACCTTTGAGCGCTGCGACTCGTCGATCAGGGGCCCGACCTCGATGCCGTCCTCGGTTCCCCGGCCGACCTTCATCGCGCCGAGCTTGTCGGCGAGCTTCTCCGCGAACTGGCCCGCGACCGAGTCCGCGACGTGGAATCGGTTGGCCGCGGTACAGGCCTCGCCGATGTTGCGCATCTTCGCGATCAGCGCCCCCTGCACGGCGTCGTCGACATCGGCGTCGTCGAAGACGATGAACGGCGCGTTGCCGCCGAGCTCCATCGAAAGCCGCAGCAGGTTCGTCGACGCCTGCTCCATGAGCTTGCGCCCGACCTCGGTCGAGCCGGTGAACGACAGCTTGCGCAGCCGCGGATCGGCGATCAGTGGTCCCATCGTCTCGCCCGAGCTGGTGGCGCTGACGAGGTTCAGCACGCCCTTGGGGAGTCCCGCTTCCTCGAGGACCTTGGCGAGCATCAGCATCGACAGCGGAGTGAGCTGCGCGGGCTTGACGACCATCGTGCAGCCGGCCGCGATCGCGGGGCCGATCTTGCGGGTTCCCATCGCAAGCGGGAAGTTCCACGGGGTGATCAGCAGGCATGGGCCGACGGGCTGGCGCATCGTCAGCAGCCGGCCCTGGCCGTTGGGCGACGTGGCGTAGCGACCCTCGATCCGCACCGCCTGCTCGGAGAACCAGCGAAGGAACTCGGCGCCGTAGGCGACCTCGGCCTTTGACTCCTTGATCGGCTTGCCCATCTCGAGTGTCATCAGGAGCGCGAGCTCGTCCTCGCGGGCGACGATCGTCTCAAACGCGCGGCGCAGGATCTCACCGCGCTCGCGCGGAGGATGCTCGGCCCATTCCGGGCCCGCCTCGACGGCGGCATCCAGCGCGGCCTTGGCATCGTCGGTGGAGGCGTCGGCGATCTCGCACAGCGACTCTCCGGTCGCCGGATCCTCGACGGCGAAGGTTCCCTTCCCGCCGTCTCGCCACTCCCCACCGATGTACAGCTGCTTGGGGACGTTGTCCAGGACGCTTTGTTCTTCTGGGGCGGTGATCGTGGTCATAACTTCAACCTACCCGACCACCGCCCCGGTCCAACAGGTCTGCCGGTTTCGGTGGGGACCTCTATGCGGCCGTTGTCATCGCGGCGGGCTCGAGCGCGACACCCAGCACTTCGTCGATCGTCATCGCGAAATGGAACGTCATCGCCTCGCGCACCTCTTCGGGAACGTCGTCGAGATCGCCGCGGTTTCGTTCGGGCAGCACCACGTCGGTGAGTCCGGCCGCGTGTGCCGCCAGCACCTTCTGCTTGACGCCGCCGATCGGGAGCACCCGGCCCTGGAGCGTCACCTCGCCGGTCATGCCGACGGTGTGGCGGACCGGCCGGTCGCTCAGGAGCGAGGCCAGCGCGGTGACCATCGTCACGCCTGCGCTGGGGCCGTCCTTCGGGATCGCGCCGGCGGGGACATGCACGTGGAACGAGCGATCCTCGAACACCGACGGCTCGATCTCGAGCTCCAGCGCGTGGCCGCGCACGTAGGAGAGCGCGATCTGCGCGGACTCCTTCATCACGTCGCCAAGCTGGCCGGTCAGCGTCAACCCGGGCTTGCCCTGCATCGCCGTCGCCTCGACGAACAGCACGTCGCCGCCGGCGCCGGTTACCGCCAGGCCGGTCGCGACCCCCGGAACCGCCGTCCGGATCGCCGACTCTTGGAAGAACCGCTGGCGCCCGAGCGCGTCGCGAACCGCATCGAGGTCGATCACGACCGGAGCGCTCGCGTCGCCCGAGGCGATCTTCGTCGCGGTCTTCCGCAGCACCGTCCCGAGGTCACGCTCGAGCTGGCGGACGCCCGCCTCGCGTGTGTACTCGGTGGTCACAGTGGTGAGGACCTCGTCTGAGATCTCGACCTCGTCGGCACGCAGCCCGCTTCGCTCGACCTGGCGAGGCCACAGGTAGCCGCGCGCGATCGCCACCTTTTCGGAGGTGGTGTAACCATCGAAGCGGATCACCTCCATCCGGTCCAGCAACGGGCCCGGAATCGTGTCTGCGACGTTCGCGGTCGCGATGAACAGGACGCCGCTCAGGTCAAGCTCGACGTCGAGGTAGTGGTCGCGGAAGCTGTGGTTCTGCGCCGGGTCGAGCACCTCGAGCAGGGCCGAGCTGGGGTCGCCGCGCCAATCGGCGCCGACCTTGTCGACCTCATCGAGCATGATCACCGGGTTCATCGTGCCTGCGTCGCGCAGCGCTCTGACGAGCCTGCCCGGCAGCGCGCCGATGTAGGTCCGCCGGTGACCACGGATCTCGGCCTCGTCCCTCACGCCTCCGAGTGACATTCTCACGAATTCCCGTCCGGTCGCGCGCGCGATCGATTCGCCGATCGAGGTCTTGCCGGTGCCGGGCGGTCCGATCAGGGTGAGGATCGCTCCCGAGCGCTTGTCCTCGGTGATGCCTCGCTCGACGCGCAGCTTCTTGACCGCGATGTACTCGACGATCCGGTCCTTGACGTCCTCGAGCCCGGCGTGGTCGGCGTCGAGGACCTCGCGGGCGTGCTGGGGCTCGAGCCGCTCCTCTGAGCGCTTGCTCCACGGAACCGCGATCAGCCAGTCCAAGTAGGTACGGATCACGCTCGACTCCGCCGTCTGCTCGCCCATGCGCTCGAGGCGACCGAGCTCCTTCTCGGCCTGCTCGCGCACCTGCTCGGGCATCTCGGACTCTGCGATCTTGGTGCGGTACTCCTCGACGATCGACCCGTCGTCCTCGCCGAGCTCCTTGCGGATCGAGTCCATCTGCTTGCGCAGGAAGTACTCGCGCTGCTGCTTCTCGGCGCCGGACTCCACGTCCTCGCGGATGCGCTTGCGCACCTGCAGCTCGGCCAGGCGCTCGCGCTGGAAGCGTAGTGCCAGCTCGAGCCGGTCGGTGACGTCGATCGTCTGCAGCAGCTCGACCTTCTGGTCGTACGTGAGATCGGGGGAGTAGCCGCCCGTGTCCGCGAGCGTTCCGGGCTCCGAGATGCTGCGCACGAATGCCGAGACGCGGCCGTCGTCGCCGCGAAGCTCGAGGATCTCCTCGACCACCGCGCGGTACTCGCGCTCGAGGTTGCGGGTGCGCCCGTCGACGGGGACGTCGTCGGGACGCTCCTCGACCTCTACATATAGCCGGCCATCGGGCATCGTGTGGGCGGCGCCGGCAATTCCGCGGTGAAGGCCCTTGAGGGCAACGGCGCGGCCCCCTCCGGGCAGGCGAACGCGATCGGCGATCTCGGCGACGGTCCCGACGCCGGCGTACTCGTTCTCGTGATGGGGGACCAGGAGCACGCGATCGTCCTCGCCGGCGTCCACGGCGAGCGTCAGCGACATGCCCGGGAAGACGACAATGTCGTCCAGTGGAACCAGGAGAAGTCGGCTCATCAGGACTTCACTTTCGTTAGGTGCTTACTAGAGATAAGCGGAGGATAGCATTTTTGAAGCGTGATCGGCCGGCCACGATTTGAGCCGCCCACACTTAGATTATCGGCCCGCAGCTCGATGCCCCCGATGACGGTGGCGAGACGACCCGGGGCCCGCGGTGGGGAGAGCGCTGCCGGCGATCTCGGCCGCCTTCTGACCCGTTCCGGGCCGCATTTTGGGATCATGCCTGCGATGAGCGAGTCCAATACACCCGCCGACAACGCGGCGCACGACGTACTCGCGGCGGAGGCATTCGCGGTGCCCGCACGCGACCCATCGCTGACGCATGGCCCCGTGGTCCTGCCGGAGGATCCCAGCGGCATCGCCGAGCCGCACGACATCCTCGCGGCGGAGGAGTTCGCGATGCCCGCCGGCGCACCGGCCGGCGAGAAAGGGGGCGCGTTGGCCCGGCACGCGGGGTCGGCGTGGCGCGCGGCGTTGGGAATTGCCCTGGTGATCTTGATTGTGCTACGGGGGCGCCGGCGCAGCGCCTCTGGGGCTCGGCACGCTCCGCCGATCCAGTAGCACTTTCGACGCAAGCTTCGCTCTGACTCGTTGCGCCGCGTCACCCACTTGTGACGCTTTCCGTGTCACCGTGGGCGCCATGCCCGGACTGCACGATCGAGTGCGGCAAATAGCCGCACTGGATGATGCACTGGACCGGAAAGCGGCTCTGTTGGCTGCGGCTCAACACGGCGCTGTCGCGCGGTGGCAGCTGCTGACGCTCGGGTTGAGTCGAAACCAGGTTCAGGACCGGCTCGATCGTGGCCTCCTGCACCGGGTCCATCGCGGCGTCTACGCGGTCGGGCATCGCAAGCTGACGTTCCGGGGTTATTGGATGGCCGCCGTGCTCGCGTGTGGACCGGACGCGGTGCTCAGCCATCGCAACGCGCTTGCGCTGTGGGAGGTTCGGCCGCGAACAAGTGGGCTGATCGACGTCACCGTTTCCGGGCGCGGCAAGCCGGGACCGAGGGGCGTCCGTGTCCACAGCTGCCGGGCCCCGTGCGACAGCGATCGGACGATGATCGACGGCATCCCCGTCACCTCGCTCGCGCGATCGTTGCTCGACTACGCCGCAGTCGAGACGCTGCAATGGGTGCGGGTGGCGCTGGAGGCGACCGAACGCCGGGAGCTGCTGATGGCCGGTGCGCTTGATGAGCTTCTGGCTCGCAGCCGCCGCCACCCCGGGTTCAAGCGGCTGACGGCCGCCCTGGCGCAGATGCGCGGGCAGGCGCCGTGGACGCAGTCCGAGCTGGAGAATCGATTCCACGCCCTGATCAGGGACGGCGGGATCCCCGAGCCGGAGGCCAACGTTTTCGTCGAAGGCGAACTGGTGGACGCCGTGTGGCGCTCATCGCGGCTGGTCGTCGAGGTCGACGGATACGACACCCACAAGACCCGCTCGCAGTTCGAGGCCGATCGCCGGCGTGATGCGAAGCTCCAGGTGGCCGGTTTCCGCGTGCTTCGCCTGACACAGCCTCGTATCGACCACGATCCTGGCGCCGTCATCCGCGAGCTCCGGGCCCTGCTTGGGAGCTAGCGGGCGCCGGCCAGGCCTTCCAGTCGCCGCCCGGGCGCTCAGCGCCGGCTTCGCGCCGGCGCGCCCCACCGCCCGGGCCCTCAGCGCCGGCTTCGCGCCGGCGCGCCCCACCCCCGGGCCCTCAGCGCCGGCTTCGCGCCGGCGGCATCAGGTCGGTGATCGTGCCGGCTTCCATCTCCGCCGCGAACGCGACCGTCTCGGTCAGCGTCGGATGAGGATGGATCGTGAGGCCGATGTCCTCGGCGTCGGAGCCCATCTCGAGTGCGTGCGCCGTTTCCGCGATCAGCTCGCCGGCGTTGACGCCGACGATGCCGGCCCCGAGCAGGCGGTGGGTGCGTGGATCGAACAGGAGCTTGGTGAGGCCCTCCGGACGGGCGAGGCCCAGAGCGCGGCCGGACGCCCCCCACGGGAACACGGTCTTCTCGTACTCGACGCCGTCGGCTTCAGCGGCGGTCTCGGTCAATCCTGTCCACGCGACCTCGGGATCGGTGTAGGCGACCGACGGGATCGACCGCGGATCGAACTCCGCCCCGGGAACGCCGGCGATCACCTCGGCGGCGGTCTTTCCCTCGTGCGACGCCTTGTGGGCAAGCATCGGTCCGCCGACGACGTCGCCGATCGCGTAGATGTGGGGCACGTTGGTGCGCAGCTGACGGTCGACCGGGATGAAGCCGGCTTCGTCGACGTGGACCCCTGCGGCGCCGGCATCGACGACGTCGCCGTTGGGCTTGCGCCCGACCGCGACGAGGATCCGGTCGTACGATTGCGAGTCGCCGTTTGAAAGCTTCACGCGCAGTCCGTCGTCGTCGGCCTCGACCGATTCGACCTTCGTCTTCAGGTGGATCGCCTCGTAGCGCTCGCCGATCCGCTTCTGCAGCGGTCGCACCACGTCCGGGTCGCAGCCGGAAATCAGCTGATCCAACATCTCCACGACCGTGACCCGCGAGCCGAGCGCGTCGTACACAGTCGCCATCTCGAGCCCGATGATGCCGCCGCCGATCACCAGCAGGCGCTGCGGCACCTCTTCGATCTCGAGCGCGCCGGTGGAGTGCACGATCCTCGGGTCTTCGGGTAGTCCCGGAATCGAGGAGGCCGAAGAGCCCGCCGCGATGATGCAGCTGTCGAACGTCACCGTTCGGTCTGCGACCTCGAGGCTGTTGGGTCCGGTGAACCGCGCCACCCCATGGATGACCTCGACCTTGCGCTGGCGAGCGAGGCCCACCAGGCCTCCAGTGAGCTTGCCGACGGCGGAGTCCTTCCACGAGCGCAGCGCATCGAGATCGATGCGCGGCTTGTCGAAGTGGATCCCGTGCGCGCTCATTTCCTCCGCCTCGGCGACGACCCGGGCGGCGTGCAGCAGCGCCTTGGAGGGGATGCAGCCGACGTTCAGGCACACGCCCCCGAGCGTGTCGTAGCGCTCGATCAGCACGGTCCCGAGGCCGAGGTCGGCGGCGCGGAACGCGGCGCTGTAGCCGCCCGGTCCAGATCCGATCACGACGACCTGGGTGTCGCGGCCGTTGTCGCCATCGGCACCGGAATCGGGTGGCGCGCCGGCCGGGGATGGGGGTGGCCGGGTCGCGGCAGATGCCGATGCCCCGTCACCGCCCGAGACACCTGATTGGGGTGCATCGCCTCGTGAGGAAGGGGGCGGCTGGGTTGCCGCGTCGCCGGCGGGCGCCTGGGTTGCCGCGTCGCCGGCCGGCGCCTGGGTTGCGGCGTCGCCGGCGGGCGCCTGGGTTGCGGCGTCGCCGGCCGGCGCCTGGGTTGCGGCGTCGCCGGCCGGCGCCTGGGTTGCCGCGTCGCCGGCGGGCGTCTGCTCTGAGCCTCGAGCCGACGCCTGGGTCCCCTCGGACTCGCCGGCGCCATCCTGCGCGCCCTCCAACGTCAACAGCACACTTCCCTCAGACACGCGGTCGCCGATCGAGACGCTGAGCTGGGTGACCGTGCCGCCCGCGGGCGCGGGGACGTCCATCGTCGCCTTGTCTGACTCGAGCGTGACCAGCGGATCCTCGGGAGAGACCTCATCGCCGGGGGAAACGTGGATCTCGATTACCGGGACATCGGTGAAATCCCCGATGTCGGGGACGCGGACTTCGGTCAGTGGGCTCACAGCAGCGCCCGCCGCAGGTCCGAGAGGACGGCGACCAGGTGGACCACGAACCGGGCGGCGGCCGCCCCGTCGATCACGCGATGATCGTAGGACAGCGACAGCGGCAGCATCAGGCGCGGTTCGAACTCCTTGCCGTTCCACACCGGCTTCATCGCCGAGCGGGTGGCGCCGAGAATCGCCACCTCGGGGGCGTTGATGATCGGAGTGAAGCTGGAGCCCCCGATGCCGCCGAGGCTCGAGATCGTGAACGAGGCGCCCTGCATGTCGCCGGGGGCCAGCTTGCCCTCGCGGGCCTTGCCCGAGAGCTCAGTCAGCTCGCGCGCGACGTCAAGCAGCCCTTTCTGGTCGGCATCCTTGATCACCGGCACGACGAGCCCGCCGGGCGTATCGGCCGCAAAGCCGATGTTGTAGTAGCGCTTGAGGATCAGCTCCTCGCCGTCCAGCGAGGCGTTGAAGTTGGGGAACTCCTTGAGCGTCGCCACGGACGCAACCACAAGGAATGAAACCATCGTGACCTTGACTCCATCGCGAGCGTGCTCCTCGTTGAGACGCTTGCGCCACGCCTCCAGCTCGGTGATGTCCGCCTCGTCGTCGTGGGTGACGTGGGGGATCATCACCCAGTTGCGGGCGAGGTTCGGGGCGGAGATCCGCTGGATCCGCGAGCGCGTCACTCGCTCCACGGGCCCGAACTTCTCGAAGTCGATCGACGGCCAGGGGGGCAGGTCCAGGCCCAAACCGGGGCCGGCCGCCGCAGGCGGGGCCGGCCCCCTCGAAACAAAGCCCTCGACATCGTCGCGCGTGATCCGGCCCTTGCGGCCGGTGCCCTTGACCTGACGGAGGTCGACCTCGCGCTCGCGCGCAAGGCGCCTGACCGACGGGCTCGCGTACACCGGCTGGTCACCGTCGGCGCCAGCCGTGGTCCGGTCGGCCGCCGCCGCGGGCTGCTCGCTCGGAGCCGGGGGCTGCTCGCTCGGAGCCGGCGGCCGCTCGCTCGGAGCCCTGGGCTGCTCGCGCGCGGCCGGACCGCCGTCGCCGGACGGCTGTGCCGGCGCCTCGGACGCCGGCGGCTCGGCCTCGAGCGCGGTCCCGACCGCATCCGGGGCGGAACCCTCGTCGGGTGCGCCGTCGGAGGCGGCGGCCGACGCCTTGCTCGACTCCGCCTCGGCGCCGTCGTCCGAGGCGCCGTCGGCCGGCTCCATCGTCAGCAGCAGCTTGCCCTGGGAGACCTTGTCGCCGACGCTGACGCTGATCTCCTTGATCGTGCCCGCGAACGGCGCCGGCACGTCCATCGTCGCCTTATCTGACTCGAGAGTCAGCAGCGGGTCGTCGGTGGCCACCGTATCGCCCGGCGAAACCAGGATCTCGATCACCGGCACGTCTTCGAAGTCGCCAATGTCCGGCACTTCGACAGAGACAGTGTCGCTCACGCTTGCCATCCGCTCCTCCTCCAGGCTCGCTTGATGGATGCCGCGCGAGGCATGCGGCTGCTCATACGCTGGTCGGGATCGGCGCCTCGGCGTCGAGCTCGTAACGCTCGATCGCCTCCTGAACCCGTTGCGGCTCGACGTCGCCGCGGTCGGCGAGCTCCTTGAGCGCAGCGACCGTGACGTACTGGCGGTCGACCTCGAAGAAGCGCCGGAGGGCGTGCCTGAAGTCGCTGCGCCCGAAGCCGTCGGTACCGAGCACCCGGTAGCTCGTCGGCACCCATTGGCGGATCTGATCGGCGAAAGCACGCAGGTAGTCGGTGGAGGCGATCGCCGGACCGCCGCGCCCCTCGAGGCACTCCGAGACGTAGGCGCGCCGCTGCTCCTCGAGCGGGTGCAGCATGTTCCACCGCTCCACCTCGATGCCGTCGCGTCGCAGCTCCGTGAACGAGGTGACGCTCCACACGTCGGCGCCAACGCCCCAGTCGGACTGAAGCAGCTCGGCGGCGCCCATCACCTCCCGCAGGATCGTGCCCGAGCCCATCAGCTGGACCCGAGGTCCATCGCCGCCGCCTTGCGACAGCAGGTACATCCCACGCAGGATCCCCTCCTGTGCTCCCGACGGCATCTCCGGGTGGTGGTAGTTCTCGTTCATCAGCGTCAGGTAGTAGAAGACGTCCTCCTGGTCGACCAGCATGCGGCGCAGGCCGTCCTGCACGATCACCGCGATCTCGTAGCCGAACGTCGGGTCGTAGGCGCGGCAGTTGGGCACGACCGAGAACAGCAGGTGGCTGTGGCCGTCCTCGTGCTGGAGACCTTCGCCGTTGAGCGTCGTGCGACCGGCGGTGCCGCCGAGCATGAACCCGCGGGTGCGGCTGTCGGCGGCCGCCCAGACCAGGTCGCCGACGCGCTGGTAGCCGAACATCGAGTAATAGATGTAGAACGGGACCGTCTGGACGTCGTGGGCGCTGTAGGACGTGCCGGCGGCGATGAACGAGGAGATCGAGCCGGCCTCGGTGATCCCTTCTTCGAGGATCTGGCCTTGCTGATCCTCCTTGTAGAACATCAGCTGCTCTGAGTCCTGCGGCTGGTAGAGCTGTCCGACCGGCGAGTAGATCCCGATCTGGCGGAACATGCCCTCCATCCCGAACGTGCGCGACTCGTCGGGGATGATCGGGACGATGTGCTTGCCGAGCTGCTTGTCGCGCAGCAGCGCAGCGAGCACGCGGACGAACGCCATCGTGGTCGAGATCTCGCGTTCGCCGGTGCCCTCGAGCTGCCCCTTGAAGATCTCCAGCTCGGGCACCTGCAGTGGCTCGGCGCGCCGCCGGCGGACCGGCATGCTGCCGCCCAGGGCAGCGCGACGCTCGAGCAGGTACTTCATCTCGGGGGAGTCTTCGGGCGGCTTGTAATACTCGGCCGCCCGCACCTCCTCGTCGGTGAGGGGCAGCTCGAAGCGGTCGCGGAACGTCAGCAGCGCGTCTTCGGTCATCTTCTTGGCCTGATGCGTGATCATCTGGCCCTCGCCCGAGACGCCCATCCCGTAGCCCTTGATCGTCTTGGCGAGGATCACGGTGGGCTGCCCCGACTGGTTGACCGCCTCGTGATACGCGGCGTAGACCTTCTGCTGGTCCAGCCCGCCGCGGTTGAGCAGCCAGATCTCGTCGTCTGACATGTGCTCGACGCGCTTGAGCAAGACCGGGTCGCGGCCGAAGAACTCCTCGCGCACGTAGGCGCCGTCGCGCGATTTGAAGGTCTGATACTCGCCGTCGATGCAGTCCTCCATCACCTTGACCAGCCGGCCGTCGCGATCGGCGGCGAGCAACGGATCCCAGCGCGAACCCCAGATCACCTTGATCACGTTCCAGCCGGCGCCGCCGAAGTCGGACTCGAGCTCCTGGATGATCTTGCCGTTGCCGCGGACGGGACCGTCGAGCCGCTGGAGGTTGCAGTTGACCACCCAGATCAGGTTGTCGAGCTGCTCGCGGCCGGCGAAGCTGATCGCGCCCATCGACTCGGGTTCGTCCATCTCGCCGTCGCCGAGGAACGCCCACACCTTGCGGCCCTCGGTATCCGCCAGTCCGCGGGCCTGGAGGTACTTCATGAACCGCGCCTGGTAGATCGATGTGATCGCGCCTATGCCCAGGGACACCGTCGGGAACTGCCAGAACTCGGGCATCAGCCACGGGTGCGGATATGAGCTCAGGCCACCCGGCCTTGACACCTCCTGACGGAAGCCGTCCAACTGCTCCGCGGTGAGGCGGCCCTCCAGATATGCGCGCGCGTAGTTGCCGGGGGACGAGTGGCCCTGGAAGTAGACGAGGTCGCCTCCGTTCCCCTCGCTCGGGGCATGCCAAAAGTGGTTGTAGCCGACCTCCATCAGCGTGGCCAGCGACTGGTAGGTCGCGATGTGGCCGCCGAGCTCGGACGAGACCTTGTTGGCGCGTACCACCATCGCGATCGAATTCCAGCGCACGATCGATCGCAGCCGCCGCTCGATCGCCGGGTCGCCGGGCAGCTGCGCCTCGCGGTCGGCCGGGATCGTGTTGACATACGGGGTGTTGAGGCTTGCGATCGGCCCGGTGCCGGAGTGCTGCGCACGCTCGACGACGCGCTTGAGCAGCTGCCGCGCTCGGTCGGGCCCATCGTGGGCGACGACCGCATCGAGTGCCTCGAGCCACTCGCTGGTCTCGACCACGTCGATGTCTGATCCGGCGCCGTTTGACGAAGGTGTCTGGACCTGGTCGGTCATGGCCTGTTGAGTGCTGGAGATTTCTAAAACCCTGCCCAGTGTCGCACTATACAAACGGCTCAGATCCACCATCTGGGGGGTTGATACGGTGGGCCCAGTGGCGCTGCGCGAACACCGGGGGCTTCCCGGAGAGCCGTGGGAACGCCCCCTGGCGGGCTCGATCGACTTCTTGGTTGTCCAGTCCGAGTTGCTGGAACGCAATCCGCTCGGCGATCCCGCCATCCGGCCGCTGTACGTCTACAGCTCGCCCGGGGTGGCCCACGGCCGCACCCGAGGTTCTGTGCCGTCGGTCTACGTGATCCAGGGGTTCACTGGACAGGCCGACATGTGGCTCGCCCGGACGGCTTTTGAGCCGACGATGGTCGAGCGGCTGGATGCGATGTTCGCGGCCGGCGGCTGCCCCGATGGGATCGTCGTGTTCGTCGACGCCTGGACCTCGCGTGGAGGCTCGCAGTTCCTCAACTCGTCCAGCACCGGCCCGTACCTGGACTACATCTGCGACGAGGTCGTCGCGTTCGTCGACGGCCGCTACCCCACGCTCGCCGATCGCGACCGCCGTGGGCTGGCCGGCAAGTCGTCGGGGGGCTACGGCGCGATGGTCGTGCCGATGATCCGGCCCGACGTGTTCGGCGCGCTCGCGTCTCACGCCGGAGACGCCCTGTTCGAGTGCTGTTACCTGCCCTCCTTTCCGAGCGTCGCGCGCGAGCTGCGCGACCGCTTCGAGGGGTCCTATGAGGTCTTCCACCAGCGTCTGGGGGATGCCGACCACTTCGACTGGGGGCAGTTCGGCAAGCCATTTGAGATGTATGGATACGCCTGCGCGTATTCGCCCGATCCCGCCCGGCCGGGCCAGGCGCTGCTCCCGTTTCAGATCTCGACGGGGCGGCTGGTCGAGGAGGTGTGGGAACGGTGGTTGCAGCTCGATCCGGTGCGAATGGCGCCGGCGCGCGGGGAGGCGCTGCGGAGCATGCGGCGCATCTACCTGGACGCCGGCAAGAGCGACGAGTGGTTTTTGGACCTGGGCGCGCAGGCGTTCGCGCAGGAGCTCGACAAGCTGGGGGTGGCGCACTCGCTGGAGTTGTTCGAGGGCAAGCACGGCGGCATCACCTACAGGTATCCCGGTGCGATCCGCGAGCTGCTGATCGCGCTCGCCCGGTGAATCCTTCACGATCCGCGAGCTGCCCATCGCGCTCGCGTGTTGATGCCTGGCGCACCCGACCGCCCTTGAATGCGAAGCTACGCCGGTGACCGGGACGGCAGACCAACAGCTCGCGTTTGCCGGCCCGGGCGAGCTGGCGGAGCTGGTGCGTTCTCGCCAAGCCCACCCGCGCGAGCTCGTCGAAGCGTGCCTGCGCCGGATCGAGAAGCTAGACCCGTATCTGAACGCGTTCCGCACGACGATGCCCGAGCAGGCCCTAGCCGAGGCCGAGAACTCCGCGGACGCCCGCGGCCCGCTCGCCGGCGTGCCGATCGCGATCAAGGACGACATCGCGGTCGCCGGACAGGTCACCACCCATGGGTCGCGCAGCTACGGGCCACCACAGGCGGCCGACGCCGAGGCGGTTCGCCGGCTGCGCGCGGCCGGGGCGATCCCGATCGGGATCACGAACGTCCCCGAGCTCGAGATCTTCCCGTGGACCGCCACCGACGCGAACGGGATCACCCGCAACCCGTGGGATCGGACGCGCACGCCGGGAGGCTCCTCGGGAGGCTCGGCGGCCGCGGTCGCATCCGGAATGGTCCCGGTGGCAACCGGCTCGGACGGTGGCGGCTCGATCAGGATTCCGGCTGCCTGCTGCGGGCTGGTCGGCATGAAGCCAACGCGTGGCCGCGTGTCGATGCTGCCGCAGGCCGAGGGGTGGCTCGGGCTGACGGTGATCGGTGCGCTGGCGCGGACCGTCAGCGACAGCGCGCTGATGCTCGACGCGATGCACGGCGCGCCGCCCGGACATCCGCGCTCCGCGCCGGCATTCGACGGCAGCTACGTGGACGCGGCCGCGGCGGCCCCGGGCCGCCTCCGGGTGGCGGTCTCGCGCAAGGTCCCGCCCGGGTTGATCGCGAAAGTCTCGCCCGATCAACGCGGTGCCTGGGAAGCGATCGGAAAGCTGCTGAGCGAACTCGGCCACGAAGTCATCGAGCGAGATCCGCCCTACGGCTCGGCTCAGCTCGAGTTCGTAGCGCTGTGGCTGCGGGCCATCCATGAGGATTCGCGCGCCGTTCCCGATCCCGCCCGGCTGGAGCGCTCGACCCGGCAGATGGCGGGGGCCGGGCGCGCGCTGGTCCCGCCCCGCCGGCGCGAGAGGCTGATCGCCAGGCGGGCGGCGACGACCGCCCGGATCGTGGCGCTGTGGAACGAGATCGACGTGCTCGTGACGCCGGCGCTGGCGAAGAGCGCGATCGCGGCCGAGGGCGCCTACGGCCGCTCCGCGCTCGCGGCGATCGACCGCTCCGGACGCTTCACCCCGTTCACGGCCGTGTTCAACCTGACCGGCCAGCCCGCCATCGCGCTCCCCGCGGGATTCGGCAGCGATGGGCTGCCGTTGAGCGTGCAGCTGGTGGGGCGCCCTGGGGCCGAGGACACCCTGTACTCGCTCGCCGGTCAGATCGAGGCGGCGCGGCCGTGGGCGGCGCGGCGGCCGGAGCTGCCTTGAGCGGCGGCGCAGCGGCCGGAGCTGCCATGAGCGGCGGCGTAGCGGCCGGAGCTGCCCAGTGCGGCGGCGCAGCGGCCGAGGCTGTCCAGCGTTCGGCGCCGCCGGCGCCGCCGGCGCGGGCGCCGGCGTCAGTCGACGGGCTCGGCGTGGACGATCATCGGCCGGCCGTCCACCTCGCGCCAGCGCGAGCGGACGGTGATCTCGCTCATCTTGCCGGCGTAGTGGATCTTTGCCACGGCCTCATCTGCCCCGAAATCGACGTCGACGACCGTCGCCGAGGTGACCGGCTGCGGCAGCGTCTGCGCGATCTGAGGCGCCTGCGCGCGTAGTTCCTCGATGAAGTCGGCGATCACGGCGTCAAAGTCACCGCGCTCCACCGCCTCTGCGTGCCGCTGGATCTGATCTTTGGTCCTGGCCTCGTCCATCGTCTCTCCTCCTGGTCACTCGTTGCGAAGAATCCGCTAAGGACTCACCGGTTTCTGCCGACCGCGTGGCTAACGTAGGCAATCGAGTCGATCATGTCCTGGTCAGTCCTTCGTATTGTCGGAATCTCTCGGCGCTCACGCTCCGCGGCCAATGTAGTGCCCGGCGGGCCCCCCTCGCACGCCCAATCCGATCGCCACCCGGCGATGGCCGGAATCGAGGTGTCGCCCGTCCACGGCCACCACTGCATCTGCGGGCGGTGCACGGTGCAGACGCCCAAGCAGCGGTAGCTCGCGGCCCACCGCCCGGCAGCGGCTTATCGCATCCGTGGCGCCAGCTCTGTCGCCAGCAGCGCGACCGCATCCAGGTCGTCGTGCAGGAGGTGCTGGCACATCACCCGGCTGACACCGGCGTCCCGCAGAGCGCTTAGTTGCTCCGCTGCGCGCTCGACCGTGCCCACCACCCACGCCGGCGGTGGGTCGGCGAGGAAGGCGTCGGCGTCGCCGCCATCCTGGCGGGACATGAGACGGCGAGCGCGATCGCGTAGATCGGCTTCGTCGGCGCCGACGACGAAGCCGGTCATCACCGAGAACGGAATCGGCTCGCGACCCGCGCGCTCGCACGCCTGGGCGATCCGCTCGCGGCGCCCGCGAACGTCGTCGGGGGTCGCGAACGCGGTGTTGTACTCGTCGGCGAAGCGGGCAGCCAGCGCCGCGCTACGGGGCCCGGCGCTGCCTCCCATGATCAGCGGCGGGTGGGGGCGCTGGACCGGCTTGGGCTGGGCGTCGAGATCGCCGAGCGTGTAGTGCGCGCCGGCCAGTGAGTAGCGCTCGTCGCCCCAGTTGCCCAGGACCACCTGCAGCTGCTCCTCGAGGACGTCGATTCGCTCGCCCGTGGGCGGAAACGGAAATCCGTATGCCTCGTGCTCGCGCTCGTGCCAGCCCGCGCCGAGACCGAGCTCGACGCGGCCCCCGGAGACGTGGTCGGCGGTCGTGACGAGCTTTGCCAGCAGGGAGGGATGGCGAAACGTCGCGGGGGAGACGAGCGTGCCGAGCCGCACGGTGGAGGTGATCGCGGCCAGCGCGCACACCGTCCCCCACGCGTCCAGCGAGCCTCGCTCGGGATGTCGGCCATCGAGGTTGAGGTAGTGGTCTGAGCGAAACAGCGCCGGGATCTCGTGCTGCTCGCAGGCCCGGGCGAGGGCCACCCACTGGGGCCAGCTCACGCCCTCCTGCCCCTCGATCATCAAGCACAGATCCACGGGCGAAAGTTTCCCAGGGCGCCGGCGAGATCGTGCCGGCTAGCCGCAGAGGGCGCCGTTGAGGGCCTGCTCGATCGGCAGCTCGCCGCCGTTTATGTAGAGCACCGTGCCGACCGAGCGCTCGTCGTCCAGCAGCGCCTCGAGCACGGCGGCGATGTCGGCGCGGGCAACCTCGCCCCGGAACGGCTGCTTTGAGATCCTGACGCGGCCCGCGCCCGGATCATCGGTCAGGCGACCGGGTCTGGCGATCGTCCACTGCCGGTCGCTCGCCTGCACGGCGGCGTCGGCCTGCGCCTTGGCCCGCAGGTACACGCTGAACACGTCATCTCCTTCGGGCGGGCTTTCTGCGCCGACCGAGCTGACGATCAGGTAGCGGGCGGCGTTGACGGCACGCGCCGCGTCGACGAGCTTGACGGCGCCGTCGCGGTCCACCGTCAGCTTGCGCTCGGCGCCGCTGCCGGGTCCCGCACCGGCGGCGAATACCACCGCGTCGGCGCCGTCGATCGCGGCCGCGATTTCATCGACGCCGGCGCTCTCCAGATCGCAGACCACCGGTTCGCCGCCGCGCGCTCGCACGTCGCCGGCGTGGTCGGGGTTGCGGATCAGGCCGAGCACCTGCTCGCCGCGATCGGCGAGCCGCTGGGTGAACAGCAGCGCGATTTTTCCGTGTCCCCCGGCGATTGCGACGCGCACCGCTTAACCGTACCCCAGGCGGATGGGGGGAGGCGGACCGACCTCGATGCCGAGTCGCACCGAGGAGTCCCGCCGGGAGCGACGAAGGAGACGACGATGCCCGTCGGCAAGGCCAGAGCAGCGCCCCCGGAGAGCGCCGGGGAGGATTTTCGCTTCACGGTGCCGTGCTTCACGGATATCGATCCAGAACGCATCGGTGACCACCTGCGACGCGATCACTTCTTCTGGCTCGATCTGACCGGCCCCGATCACGAGCAGCTGCACCGCCTCCAGGATCTGTTCGGCTTCCATCCGCTCGCCATCCAGGACAGCGAGGATTTCGGCCAGCGCCCGAAGCTCGACAACTACGGCGACTACGTGTTCCTCGTGTTCTATGGCGCCTGGGGTGAGCGGCCTGAGGGGTCAGAACCCCTGCGCGAGGTGCACCTGTTCATCTCGGGCCAGTACCTGATCACGATCCACCGCCGCCCCCTGCCCGCCCTCGATCAGCAGCGCGAGCAGCTCGCCGGGCAGATGCTCCACAGCGAGCAGTTCCTGCTCTACCGCGTTCTCGACGCGCTGACCGCCAGCTTCTTCCCGCGGCTCTCCGAGATCGACGACGAGATCGACAGCCTCGAGGACGCCGTCCTCGCCAACCCCACCGATCAGCAGCTCGAGCGGCTGTTCTCGCTCAAGCGCCAGCTCGTGGTGATGCGAAAGGTCGTGACCCCGCAGCGCGACCTGTTCGCCCGCTCGATCGACCAGATCGCCGAGCTCCCCGGCCTCGAGCTCGACGAGCGCGACTACTTCCGCGACATCTATGACCACCTGATCCGGATCAGCGACCTGATCGACTCCTACCGGGACCTGATGTCGGGTGCGACCGATCTGTACCTGTCGACGATCAGCAATCGCCAGAACGAGGTGATGAAGCAGCTGACGGTGATCGCGACGATCTTCCTGCCGCTCGGCTTCATCACCGGGTTCTTCGGTCAGAACTTCGCCTACCTGGTCACCCACCTGATCACCCGGCCGTGGACGTTCTGGATCGTGGGGGTCGGCAGCATCGTGCTCACGTGCGTCGGGTTGCTGGTCTACTTCCGGCGCAAGGGCTGGACGTAACGGCGGAACCGCCCGCAAGCTGGACGTAACGGCGGAACCGCCCGCAGTCCGGTAACGAGCGTTACTTGCTCGAGAAGTGTGCCTTGAGGATGTGCGGGATCTGGCCGGGCTTGGCGCCCGGCAGCGGCGGCGCGACGCGGCAGGCCTGGAGGGTGTCGGTTGCCGGCCGTGATCCATCGCCCGGCGCACCGGTGCTCTTGCAGTCCCAGGACGGCAAGGCGAAGCTGCCGGGGAACCTGCCTCCGGCCGAGAAGGTCTTCGGATCTGCGAGCCAGAGCGATGGGGGATAGGTGTTGCCGCGGCTGTTGGCGTCGCGGGTGCCGGCCAGCCCCGATGTCTGCGGGCCGACTGGCGCAAACTGGCGAAGGTAGTGACCGCAGGGAGTGCCGCCACAGGTCAGTCCGGTGCCGCCGTAGGCGGACGTCTTCGCCGCCACGCCGACCGCGCCGACGGAGATGAAGTCCGAGATCAGCTGCTGGTGCAGCGACAGCCAGTCGAGGATCGGGTTGAGCTGGCCCAGGAACGGAGCGAGCGCGCCGAGCAGCGGCTCGGCTCCGAGCAGGACGTCGCGGAACGCGGGAAAGCCCGTCTTGGAAGCCCTGACCAGCGGAGCGAGGTTGGTGAACAGCTTCAGCAGGTCTGGTGACACCTGGCGCACGGCCGCCAGCGTCGGTCCGAGGTCTTGGGCGACGGGCATCAGCTCCTGCACCAGGGGATTGGCGTCAACCGCGAACGTCTTCAGCCGCGCCAGGGTCGCCCGCGTCTCCGAGAGGAAGCCGGGGAGGACCCGAAAGGTGTCGGCGAGCGCGTTGTTGTTGGCCGCGGTCGTGGCGAACGTCGTTCCGGCGCTGGTGATCAGGTTGCGCAGCGCCGACTGATCCCGGGTCAGCGCGCCGAACACGGTCCCGCCGTCGCGGACCAGCCCAACGACCGAGCGGTGTTCGATGTCGAGCACCCGCAGCACGTCGGTGGCGTCGGCGGCGAACTGCGGGAGGTTGCCGATCGTGCTGTTGAGGTTCTGGCCGTTGCCGGCGAGGGCGATCGCCAGCTGCTGCTGCCATACCTGGAACGCGCGGCGGGTGGTGGGGTCCAGGGCGTTGAAGATCTCGTCGAGCTGCACCGCGGGCTGGACCTGAGTGCGCGCGAGCAGATCCCCGTCGGGCAGAGCCGGGGCGCTGCGCGATCCGGGTGTCAGCTCGACGTAGGTCTCGCCGAGGATCGTCTTCTCGCGCAGGATCGCCCTGGCGTCCCGGTGGATCGGGGCGTACTGCTTGTCGAGCTCGATCGTCGCGATCGTGCGATTGCCCTGCGGGTCCAGCGACTTGGACACCACCTTGCCGACCGACACGCCCGCGATCCGCACGTCGGCCTGGGTGGCCAGCTCTTGGGCATTGGTGAACGAGGCCTGGAAGCGATACCCCTGAGGCTTGAGCGGGATCGTGCCGCCGAACGACAGCCACAAGAACAGCAGCAGGCCCACGCACGAGAGCGCGAACAGCACCATCGTCATGATCTTGGCGATCGAGGGGGTACCGGTCTCCATCAGCCGGCTCCTCCCAGCCCCGGGCAGAACGCTCGCAGCGGTGCCAGGTTCAGCAGGCTCCCGGCGAGCGCGAACGCCGAGCCCGGGTCCGTCAGCAACGCCACCTGGGTGCAGCTGAACTGAATGAACAGGGGACGGTAGGAGCCGTTTGCGTCCTGAACGGAGAACAGCGTGCGGGTGTTGTGACCGAGCCACGCCAGCCACCACAGATAGCCGTGCTGGGCGCCCCGTGGGAAGTATCCGAGCATGTTGACGAGGTGGTTGAGCACGCCGAAGACCTTTTGCAGGTTCGGGGTGGCCCGCGCGAGGTTGGCGGCGGCGGGGCGCAGGTCGTGCACGACCGGCCGCGCGGCGATCACGAAGGGACGGATCTGGGTGCGCAGCACCGGCGCCGAGGGCGTGGAGAGGGCCGCCAGCGCCTTGTTGGCCGCCGGCAACGCCTGCGCCGCCGGGAGCAGGTTGGTGGCCGCCGGACCCAGTTGCTCGGCGAACGACCGCACCTTGGCGAGCGTGGTGGTCGTCTGGCTGAGCGTCCCGGGCAGATCGGCGACGGCTCGGCTGACGTTCTGATCCTCGGAGGCAAACGCCCGAAACACCGCCGAGCTCGAGCCGACCAGCTGTGCGACCTGGCCCTGCTTGGCGGCCACCGCGGTGTTCAGACGCGCCAGCGAGTTGACGAGCCGGCGCAGGTTCGTGGCTCTGACGGCCACGGCGCGGCTCACCCGCGCCAGGTCGCGGTGGGTCGGCTCAAACCGCTCGAGCACCTGTGCGAGCTGGCTGCCGCCGCCTCGCTTCAGGCCCTGCCCGGCGCCGTTCACGAGCAGGCTCAGGTACGCCCGCGTGTCGGCGTCGAGCGAGGCGAGGACCTCGTCGAGGTTGATGTCGGGCAGCGTGTTCGCGACCGGGATCGTGTAGCCGGGCTTGGCGATCGGCGCGCTCTTCGATCCCGGGTCGAGCTCGATGAACATGTCCTTCAGTCCCGTTCGCGGACGCAGCAGGGCGGTCGCGTCGTGGTGGATCAGATGCTTGTAGCTCCGGTTGATGTCCATCTGCACGACCGCCAGCCCGTTGTGCAGGTTGACCGAGCCGATGTCGCCGACCTGCACGCCGGAGACGCGCACGGTCTGGCCCTGGCCCGGCATCACCGCCTGGGCGGTGGAGAACTGCGCGTAGATCTTGAACGGGGCGGACTGGATGAACGGGAACCGCAGCCGCTCGTGGCCGAGGATGTAACCGGCGACCGCGATCGACAGCACGAGCAGCGCGACGATCGCCACCACGTCGCCGATGTGTTTCTTGATCGCGAGCTTCATCGTTATCTGACCTGTGTCAGGGGCGGGCCGGTCGGCGATGACAGGTCGTTGATGGGCGGCTGGGTCTCGCAGGGAACCGTCGGCTCCAGCGGCGGGCGCCGGCCCCCCGGAGGCAGCGTCGGCTGCGTCGCGATGAGCGGCGCGACCGCCTGCCCGAAGGCGCCCGGTGAGAGCGAGTAGGTCAGTGACCCGGCGGTGAGCAGCACGCGGATGTATGCGCCGTTGGCGTCGAAGTTGCGCGACTCGCCGGCGAGGCCCGGGAGGTAATCGACCGCCTCGACGTAGACCTTGCGCGGCGGGAAGCCGTTGGAGGCGTTGAAGTGCGGGTCGTTGACCGTCAGCTGCGACCACGGATAGACCACGGTCGCGAGGCAGCTCGAAGCGGGCCGGACTCCGTCTCGCATCAGCGGGATCGTCTCCCTGGTCAGTCGCGCGAGCGACGGGACCGTGACCGCGAGATCGGAGGCCAGTCCCCCGAGCTCGGATGGCGCGACGAGCAGCCGCAGCTGGGTGATGAACGGCAGGCTGGCGTCGATCGCCGGACCGGCGGACTCGACGCCGGGGATCAGCGCGCGCGCCAGCGCCGTCACCGGCGGGAGCGCGGCGTTGACCGCGTTCAACGCCGGCGTCCCCGTCGCCAGTGTCCGCGGGAGCTCGGCCACGGCGCTCTCGAGCGCCACGTTCTGACGCGCGAAGGCGTTCGCCGTCGTGTTGAAGTCGGTGATCAGGCTCTTGAGGTTCCCCGGGTTTGAGTCGAGCGCCGCCGCGACCTTCCCCTGCGCCGCGACCCAGCTGGAGAGGTCGTGGGGCTTGATCCCGAGAGCATTGCGGGCCACGATCGAGGAGTACTTGTACGCCGGCAGCCAGTACGGGATCGAGGCGTTGTAGGAGGGGCCACCCTGCTTGACGGCCCTGCCGTACTGTCCGAGCAGGATCTGCAGGTTGCGGCGGGTGTCAGCCTGCAGCGAGGTCAGGACCTGGTCGAGCTGGACGGGCACCACGCCCTGCTGAATCGGGAAGGTGTGCCCGTTGGGGGCCGTCGGCGCCGATGGCGTGCCGGGACTGACGTCGACGAAGAAGTTGCCCTCCAGGAACGTGCGGGGACGGATCGCGAACGTCGCGTCGGTATGAAGCGGCAGGCCCCGCTTGTCGAGCTCGATCGTGACGTTTGCGGCCGCGCACTGCGACCCCGCCGGGCGGCCCAGCTTGCAGCCCGGGGCGACAGAGATGCTCGTCACCTTGCCCACGTTGACCCCGGCGATCCGCACGAGCGAATCCGTGCGCAGCCCGTTGGCGCTGGAGAAGGTCGCGTGGACGGTGTATCGGGTGCTGAACGGGTTCGCGAACTTCGTGAACACCAGGTAGGTGATCAACACCAGTACGACGATTCCGATCAGGCCGGCCGCGAATGCGCTGATCCCTCCTCTGCGTCGCAGCCGTCTCATGGGTTGCTCGGGTTGGAGGGGAGCTGGGGCCCCGTCGGCGGGTTGCGGCTGAACGTCTCACCCCGCGGCACGCCGGGCCGGCCACGGAAGGTGGGCCCCTGGTTGCCTGGAGTGTGTGGATCGACGACGAGGTTGCGGCGCTGAGGGTCGGACTGGTTGAGCTTCTTGGGCCATCCCCGCTGGCCAGTCTCACAGTCGGCGTTACCTTGGTTGTCGATCGCGGCGCCGTAGGACTGTGCGTGCAGGAACTGCTTGCCCCCGAACACCGTCAGGGGCGGACTGTCGCTCCCTGAGGTTCCGTTGACCGGCGTGGTGGCGCCCTGCTGGCCGACGCCGCCGCCCGATGGGGCCGCGAGATTGAGCAGCGCCCGCTGCGCGAAGCCCGACCGGGTCTGCGCGGAGAGGTGCTCGGCCACGTAGGTCCACCAGTAGTTCCAGTCGTTGCAGACCGTCTGAAACGGTCCCAGGTAGCGAACCATCGGGTTGAGCGTGTCGACGGTGGCGGTGAGCCCGTTGAGCGCCTGATTGGTCCCCGGGGCCAGCGCCAGACGCTTGAGCGCATTGAGAACCTGCTCGAGGTTCGCGTTCAGGACGGGCGTCAGCGCCAGCGTCTGCGTGCCCTTCTCGATCGCCGGATTGAGCACTGGCAGCGCCGCTTTCAGTTCCGCCGTCGCCGGCGTCAGCTCCCGCCCCAGCGTCGCCACGTTCGCCAGGAATGGTTGCTGCACGCGGAGCGAGTCGGTCCCGACCGCCAACGTCGGCGGCGACTGCACGATTGCCGATGCGAGCGCCTTGGGGTCCCTGGAGATCGCCTCGAACGTGGTCGCCATGTTGGTGAACAGCCGTGCGGTCACCGGCGCCAACGGGGCGACCGTGCCCGTGAACCGGTTGAGCGTCTGGATGAATCTCGTCAGCTGCGTCCGGGGATCGGACAGCGTCCGCGCCACCCGCTCGAGATGCCCCAGCAGCGACGGCAGGCTCGCGATCGTGTCGTTCAGCGAGGAACCGCGTCCGGCCAAAGTGTTCCCCAATCCCGACAGGTTCTGCTGGACCGCTTGTCGCGTGCGGGGATCGAAAGCCTTGAAGATCTCATCGAACTGCACCGGCACGTTCGTCTGCGAGAGCGGCAGCGTTCCGCCGTCGGGGATCAGGTTCGGCGACGTTCCCTTGTGCAGGTCGACGTACTTCTGACCCAGCACCGATGCCGGCCGGATCGCGGCGGTCGAGTTGACCGGTACGCGCCCGTAGGCGTTGTTCAGCTGCAGGGTCAGCTGCGCAACGGTCTGACCGGTGGCCAGCCGGACCGGATTCATGTCCGACACCAGCCCGATTCGATAGCCGCCCTCGCGCACGTCGCTGCCGACGGTGAGATTGGCGCCGTTGGCGATGTCGACCTTCAGCTCCTTGGTCGGCACGAACGGCAGGCCCCGGTTTGCGTTGTAGGCCAGGAACACCGCGATCAGCACGATCAGGACCGTCACCGCCCCGACCAGGACGGGGTTTCGGAAGGGCGAACGGGCGCTGCGTCTCATCGGCCGCTGCCAGCGGTCACGGGGCTGGTGGTCATGAGTTGGTGGTCACGGGTCCAGGAGGTATTGGAGGAGCTGGCGCGCAGAGCCGAGGGAGGGTGCGCCGCCCTGCGCGGGCAGCGAGCTGGTGGAGGGTGCGCTGGCCGGCGCCGGCCGGGAGCGGGTGGAGGCTGCGTTGGCCGGCGCCGACCGGGAGCTGGTGGAGGCTCCGTTGGCCGGCGCCGCCGGCGGGCCGGCCGGTGGGGGTGGGGAGGCCGCCTTCACCGGCGTCCTTGCGGTCAGGCGCGCCTGCTCGGGCGTGGTGGCGCGCCGCGATCTGTCGCCGGCCGCGACTGCCGCGGCGGTCAGCCTGCAGGCCGTCGTCCGCGGACCACTCTGGCCCGGTGGTGCACCACCGGGGTCGGGGACACAAGCGCCCGGGTTCGACGGGTCCGTCTCGTTCACTCCGGGCTGGTTGGGCCCCAGCCACGCATAGCACTGGCGGTAGCTCGGGCCGAATTGCCGGAGGCTCAGCGCGATCGTCGCCGGCGTGGCGTAAGGCGAGCACTTGGGATCAACGAACGCGTCGACGGCCAGGAGGTGGCCGAAAGGCCCGAACGTGTTGATCGCGAGCGTCTGGTTGAAGACGTACTGCAGGAGCGCCTCGAGGCCCGTGTAGCCCCTGCCTCCGGGACTTCGAGAATCGGGCTCGACCGCGCGGCCGCGATCATCGAGGTCGTGGAGCACGATCGCGAGGTTCTGTGCCAGCTCGGGCGTCGGTTGCGCGAACGAATTCAGGGCGCGCACGGTCGGCGCGGCGGCCTGCACGGCGGCCTTGCCGGTGACCGACGCCTTGCCGAGCGACCTGATCGCCGGAATCGCCGAGTGCGAGAACTTCGGCAGGTCGGTGAACAGGCGGTTCAGTTCCGTCGCAGAGGCATCGAGGTTCGCGACCACCGGTTGGTTGGCGGTGGCTGCCGCGCCGAGCTGCACCATCGCCGGCCGGAGCTGCTCGAGGAACCCCGGGAGCTGGCGGAGGGTGGACCGCAGGTTTGACTGCTGGCCGGCGGCGACGGTCGCGGTGTTGTTCGCCTCGGTGATGAACCGCTGAACCTGCCTGCTGTTGTTGGCCAGCGCGGTGACCACCGTGTCGGCGCTCACGGTCAGGTGCTGCAGCGTCTTTGAGTCGCGAGCGAGGAGGCTGAGCAGGTTGTCGGTCTGGGTCAGGGCCGGGACCGCCCGCCGCAGGGCCGACTGAATGTCCCCTGAGCGGCCCGCGGCCGCCGCGCCGAGCTCGTTGATGATCAGCGCCAGGCGCTCGCGCTGGGGCATCCGCATGATGTTCAGCAGCAGGTCGGCCGGAATCGTGGACTGGGTGTGGCTCACCGGGATCGTGCTGCCGTGCGGCAGCACGCGTCCCCTGTTTCCCGGCTGGCACTCGATGAAGTACTCGCCGATCAGCGACTGCGGGCGCGACTGGCAGAACGCGTCGGAGTGAAAGGCCCCGAAGCCGCCCTGCGTTACGTTCACCGTGACGACGGCGTGAAGCGTGTTCTGATCGAGGCTGATCGATTTGATCGTGCCGGCGCGGACGCCCGCGACCTCGAAGTCGGCGCCGGTCACCAGGCCGAAGGCGTTGTCGAGCTCGATCTTGTAGCTGCCCGACGCGTTGGCGTCGTCTCCCGCACCTGCCGTGATCACCGCGAACACGACTGCGGCGAGGGCGACCGCGACCGTCAATGCGATACGTCTCATGGACCGGTCGGGACCTGAGTGGGAATGCACGGAAAGCCGCTCTCAGGGAAGAACAGCCCCCCGCGCTCCATCGACCCCGGGCACCGATCTCCCTGGAAGGCGGTCAGGCCGCCCCCGGGGCCCGTCAGCAGCCGCACCACCTCTGTCAACTGTTGCGACAGCGGAAGCGAGTTCAGCAGCGAGCTGTCCCCTGCGGAGAGGGCGCCGAGGGTGGCGGCGACACGGCTCGCGCCGCCGTTGGCGTCGATCGTGCCCGGGTGCGAGAACCCCTCGAACCAGCCGGTCAGATCGACCGCATAGGGACGCGCGGTCGCGAGCTCGGGAATGAAGTCGTTGAGCGCAACCGTCGTCTGCGGGAACGCCCCCGGCCGCTGCTTTCCGTTCGCGCGGACGTTGCGCACGGTGACCGCGGCGAGCGGCACGCCCAGCTTGGTCAGGTCGATCACATCGTTGTCGGCACCGGGACGACTGATCACGGTCGACAGCTCGCGGACCGTCGGCACCGATTCCGCAGCCAACGGCTTGAGCTGGACCAGGAGCCGTTGGAGCTTGGGGGCAACGGGCTTGGTGACGTTGACAAGCGGGGTGAGTACATCGAGGGCGCCGCGGAGGTTGCGGAACGTGCGGGTGGCCAGCCGCATGAAGCCGGGGAGCCTCTGGATCGACTCGCCAAGCGCGGTGCGCTGTGCCGCCAGCGCCTGGGTGGTGGTCGCGAGATGCCCGACCAGGTCGCTCAGGTCGCCGCTGCGCTGCGAGATCGTGGAGACCAGATCGCCGGACTTGACGATGAACTTCGTGAAGTCGCTCGTGTTGCGGTCGAGCTCTGAGAACAGCATGCTGCTCGAGACGATCGCCGGGTTGAGGTAGGCCCATGCCGCCTGGGCCTGCTTGCCCCGCCCGGCGTACTGGGACGACGATCCCTGGATGACGTCCTGAAGACCCTTCAGCGTCGGTGCATTGAGCGTGTTGAACAGCTGATCGAGGTCGACCGCGCTGGTCGTGTTCTCGGTCCCGATGACGCCGTTGTCGGGGATCGACGGCGCCGTCGCCGAGCCGAGCCGCAGGTCGACGTAGCGGTTGGCGACGCCGGACAGCGATGTCTGGCGCACCGTCGCCTCCGTGCCGTTGCGCAACGGCCGATATGTCGAGTTGGTGATCGCGAGCGTCAGCTGAGCCTGGCCGTTGGGCGTCAGCGAGATGCTGGACACGGTGCCGACCGGGTTCCCGGCGACCTGGACCTGGTCGCCGGTGACGATCTGACTGGCGTTGGCGAAGATCGCCCGCACCTGGTAGCCGTTGCCGCCTGAGAGCAGGATCACGACGATCGCCACGAGCACCACCACCACGGCGGCGATCGCTGCTGCCCTCACGAGCGCCGTCGAGTTCCGCTTCGCTGGGGCCTGGCCAGTCATCTCCTCCCGGCATCCGGTTGCGGGTCGCAGGCCTCCCGGACCGCCGGGGTCACCTTACCGAACGCATCTCCAACGGCCAGATTTATGCGTCGGCGGCGCCGGCGGCATCACCCACATCGGATGACGCCGGGCGGCGCGTTACTCGCTCAGGGCGCGCTCGGCGATCCCCGGCCAGGTTGCGATCGGATCCGAGGAGCGGACGACGTGCATGCCGGCGTCCGCGTACCGCGCGAACGCTGCGTCGGCCTCGTCGGTGTAGTCGATCGCGCCGGGCACCACGACCGGAGAGGTGCAGTCCTCCAGCAGGTAGGTCCGCTCGGCGAGCCGCTCACGCACATCGTCGTCGTCGAGAAGGTCATCCACGGTCCACGCCAGGCAGTGGCTCTTGGCCTGACCGGCTACGACGACCGCATCGAACGCCAGCAGCTTGGCGATCAGATCTCGGTTCTTGGCGCCGAGGCGATCGCCGTCGGGCCCTTCCGTCACCTCCGGTCCGAGCATCGAGTAGTGCTCGGTCAGTGGGTTGTCGCCCTTGACCTGGAAGTCCGGCTGGCTGGACCGGGCGACCGTGTGAAAGAAGGTCGCCTCCTCGACGGCCGAGACGAGCGCGTGGCCGATGCTGCCGAGCATCGCGTGATAGGGCCAGATCGTCAGCTCGTACTTTCCGCCGTGCGCCAGTCGCCGCGTGTAGTGGGCGAGGTGGCGCTCGGCATACCCCGGATCGAGCTCCAGCGCCTCGGCGACCGGCGGGTTGACACGCCACCGCCCGCCCTCGACGTCGTCGGCCGAGATCAGCGTGTATGGACCCGGATGGTTGCCATGCTCATCGACCAGCCAGATCGCGTGGAACACCTGCATCGCGTGGTGGGTGTCGAGGCTCGGCAGGATCTGAGAGATGGAGCCCAGGTTGCGGTACACGAATTCGGCCAGGCGCCGGCTGTCGTCGACGGCGCCGCGGCCCGACCGCCCGGCGACGAACAGCTCGAAGTCCGGGATGCAGAACGTGTTCTGGACGTCGACGGCGAGCAGACACAGACGGAATGAGTCCTGCGCCGCCGGGGACAGGCCGTGCTCGGCGGCCCACGCCCGGGCCTCCCGCGCGCGAGCCTCGTAGTCGACTCGCCAGACCTCGCCCACGCGGCTGGGATCGAAGTGCGCCGGGACCGGAAGCTCGCGCATCTCGCGCTGGAGTCTAGTTTGGGTTCGCCGGCGGCTTGTCGGCTTTCAACCTTCCGGGGAGGGCATACTGGCGACCGTGAACGGACGACAAGGCCCGTTGCGGGCGCCCGGGCTAGGATCGTTGCGGGCTCGTCGCAGCCAGAAGTGGGCCGGGGAAGCCGATGACGTGGTGTCATCGACGGTCGCCGAAATGGACTTCGAGCTGGCCCCGCCGGTGCTGGCGGCACTGCGGGCGGCGATCGATCGGCACGACCTCGGGTACACGCCCCCCCGGACGCCGCGATTGTCCGCATCGTTCTCGGCGTTCGCGCAGCGCCGGATGCGATGGAATGTCGACCCCGAGCAGATCATGCTGGTGACCGACGTGATGGTCGGGGTGAGCTCGTTGAGCCGCGCCCTGGTTTCGCCGGGTGGAGCCGTGGCATTCGCGGCCCCTAATTACCCGCCGTTCTACATCGAGTTGTCCCTCCCGGGAGTGTCGCTGCGGGAGGTTCCCCTGCGCGAGGACCGCTCGCTCGATCTCGACGCGCTTGACGCGACCCTCGCCGCCGGCGCGAGCGTGTTCGTGTTGACCAGCCCGCACAATCCGCTCGGCCGCGTGCCGCCGCGGGCGGAGCTCGAGCGGATCGCGTCGATCTGCGTCGAGCACGGGGCGTGGGTGATCGCGGACGAGGTTCATGGCCCGCTGACGCTGGCCGGCGCCGAGCACGTCCCCTGGCTCGAGGTCTCCGACGCCGCACGCGCCTGCGGCATCGCCGTGACGTCCGCCTCGAAGGCGTTCAATCTGGCGGCGCTGAAGTGCGCGATGGTGATCACGGCGTCGGGCCGAGCGCGCGATGCCGTGGCTCGTCTCGGGGGGCAGACCGATCACGTCGGTCTGCTCGGGGTGCTGGCGGCGGAGGCGGCGTTCGACGAAGGCGACGACTGGCTGGATCAGGTCCTGGCCACGCTGAGCGCCAACCGCGCGCTGCTCGCCGAGCGGCTTGCGATCGAGCTGCCGGGCGTCGCGTGGACGCCGCCCGCGGCGTCCTTTCTGGCGTGGCTCGACTGTCGAGGGCTAGGCCTCGGCGATGACCCCGCGGCCGCGTTTCTGCGTCGCGGCCGGGTGGCCCTGAGCCCGGGCCTTGACTACGGCGCGCCGGGAGCGGGATTCGTGCGCCTGAACTTCGGCACCACCTCCGAGCTGGTCGAGGAGATGCTCCGACGCATGCGCTCGGCCGTCGCCGACGCGCCGTAGCGACGCCGGGCGGGGCTTGGCGGCCCACCAGTCTTCTGTCGGCGCCCACTCCACCAGTCTTCCGTCGGCGCCCACCGATCTTCTGCGGCCACGCAGAGGCGGCAGACCCCGGACCTCGCTGCCCCGGTCAGGACATGCGCAGCGCCTCGGCGAGCAGGCCGACCTGCGCGGTGTCGCTCGAGCTCGGAAACATGATCAGTTCGTCGCAGCCCGCGTTCTCAAACGCCGCGACATACCGCTTGACGGTGTCGGCGTCCTTTGCGGCGCCGCGCGCGATCATCGTGCTCAGCTGCTCGCCCAGGAACGCGTAGTAGTCGAGCAGGTAACGATCGGCGTTGCGTTCGGCGTCGTCTCCCAGCGAGAAGTACGCGAGCGCCATCGTGCGCGGCTGACCCTCTCGGCCATGCCCCGACCAGGCGGCATTGAGCTTCTGCACTCCCTCTGATAACTGATCCGGAGTCCCTCCTCCCATGATCCAGCCATCCCCGTGGCGAGCGGCGCGCTCGAACGAGGCCGCGACCGAACCGCCGACGATCAGGGACGGACCCGTTGTCTGCGAACGGGGACCGATCCTGGCCTCGTCGCGGTCACCGCCGTCGAAGATCCGCCGGATCTGGGCGACCGCGCGGTCCTGCCATTGACCCCGACTGGACATGGAGAGGCCGCTCACCTCGTAGTCGTCCTCGCGCCCGCCCAATCCGATCCCCAGCACCGCGCGACCCCCGCCCGCAAACGCGTCGAGCGAGAGCACCTGCTTGGCGATCATCGCCGGGTTCATCCGCAGCGGGCCGAGCATCACCGTGGTGGCAAGCCGGATGCGCTCGGTGACCGCCGCCGCGGCGGTCAGCGCGATCAGCGGCTCGTAGTTGCCGTACACGATCCGGTCGATCGTCCCGAGGCTCGAGAACCCCGCGTCCTCGGCGGCACGCGACCAGTCGAGCAGCTGACGCCCGGTGGTCCCCGATACAGCGTTGGGCAGTCCGATTCCTACGTCCACGATGCCTCCCTGGTTGCTCGTATCCTCGCCGCGATGACGGCCTGCAATCTAGCCCAGCTGCCCGCCTGGGCCGCGCAGCTGCTGCAGGCCGCCCGGGTGGGACACCTCGGCCTGCTCGACGATCGAGGCCGGCCACGGGTCCTGCCGGTCACCTTCGCCGTCGCCCAGGGCCGGATCTGGAGCGCCGTCGACGAGAAGCCCAAGCGAGCCGCCGGCGAGGACCTGGCGCGAGTCAGGTTCCTGCGCGCGAATCCCCTCGCGGCGCTGACCGTCGATCGCTACGCCGACGACTGGGCGCAGCTCGCGTGGGTGCAGATCCTGGGGAGCGTCGAGATCGTGCAGCCAAACCAGGCGCAGGCCGCGCTTGCCGGCTTGATCGCCAAGTACGAACCCTATCGCCGGTCTCTCCCTCCGGGGCCGCTGCTGGCGCTGGAGCCCGAGCGGTGTCTGCACTGGCGAGCGGCGCCGCGCGGCCGGTAAACGTCTAGCGACGGCTCGGCGGCGGGTCGGTCATGCGTCGCGCAGTTTGAGAGGAGTTCGCCGGCGAGGAGGGCCGAGACCGCTTCGCTCGTCGTCCCTCCCACTTACGAGCTACGAGCGGATGGCTTGAAAGAGGGACGCCGACACGGCGGACAGCGGCGACAATGATCGCGTGGTCGGAGCCCACGGCCGGCATCGACGTCGAACAGCGCACAGCCGGGGAATCAGCGCGACGGTGACCGCACCCGTCCTGGCCGGCGTCTCGCTGGGTCTCCTGGCGGTCACGGAGTCGATCGTGCGATCGGCCCTCACCGGCCTCAGCGCACAGCACGCGCTCGTGCTCTGCGCTGTCGCGCTCGCAACCACGCTGCCGCCGGCGTTCGTGGCCGAGCAGACGGCCGCGGTCACCGTGCTGGCGGCGAGCGTAGTGTCGCTGACGCTGTTTCACACCCTCACCATCGCTGCGGTCCTCGCGCAGCTGATCGTCCTGCACCGGCTCGCCTATGAAGGCGCGCCGCGAACCCGCGCCCAGGCGATCGCCGTCTGTCTTCCCGCCCCGTTCCTGGTGCTCGCCCTCACGCACCCGGTCCCGAGCGCCTCCGAGGCCGGCGTGCTCACCGTGCTGCTGGCTTCACTCGCGCCGGCCGCGGCGTTCGCGGGCGTCGCGCGACAAGCGCGCGGCCAGGCGCAGCTGCACGATGCCGCACGCCGGGCCGCCGCCGGCGATCTGCTCGAGCATGCCGCCCGCGGCGAGCGCGCCCGCATCGCGCGCGAGCTGCACGACGTCGTCGCCCATCACATCTCGATGATCGCCGTGCAGGCCGAGACCGCTCGCCTGACCACTCCCGGCATGCCCGCGGCCGGCGCGCGACGGCTGACTGCGATCGGCGACACCGCCCGCTCCGCGCTGACTGAGATGCGGCGGCTGCTCGGGGTGCTGCGCGAAGACGCCGACGCCGATAGCCCAGAGCTACGACCCCAGCCGGGTCTCGACCAGCTCAACGAGCTGCTCGACGAGACGCGTGACGCCTCGGGTTCGGCCGCTCGTCTGATCCTCAGCGGCTCGCCGACGAGGCTTGATCCCGGTGTCGAGCTCGCGGCCTACCGGATCGTCCAGGAGGGGCTCACGAACGCGCGCCGGCACGCGGCCGGTGCCGCCGTCGACGTCGAGCTGCATTACGGCGATCGTGCCCTCGGGCTGCGCATCCGCGACAACGGCCCGGGTCTCGCGGCGGGAGCGGTGGCCGAAGGCCACGGGCTGACCGGAATGCGCGAACGTGCCGCGGCGGTCGGCGGTCGCCTACGCACGGGACCGGCGGCGGGCGGCGGGTTTTTGGTCGAGGCGACGCTGCCCGGCAACGACAGCGGGTCCGGGACGTGAGCGCAAACGGACCGGCCGTGCGGATCGTCATCGCCGACGACCACGACGTGGTCCGCTCGGGCTTCGCCAGCCTGCTCGACACCCAGCAGGAGTTCACGGTCATCGGCACCGCACAAGACGGAGTGCAAGCAGTGCGGATCAGCCGCGAGCTGCACCCCGACGTCGTCCTGATGGACATCCGCATGCCCGGCATGGATGGAATCGAAGCCACCCGGCAGCTCACCAGCCGGGAATCGAGCGCGCCGCGCGTCCTCGTGCTCACGACCTTCGATCTCGACGAATACGTCTACGAGGCGCTCCGCGCCGGCGCCAGCGGCTTTCTCCTCAAGGACGTCACCGCCGAACGACTCTTCGAGGCGGTCCGAGTCATCGCCGCCGGTGACGCCCTGATCGCGCCGGCAATAACCCGGCGACTGATCAGCGAGTTCGCCCAACAATCCACCGCCCCGCGGCCGGCGACACCCCGGCTGGAAGAACTCACCCCGCGCGAGACACAGGTCCTGCGGCTCATCGCCGAGGGCCTGTCGAACTCCGAGATCGCGGGCCGGCTGGTAGTCACCGAGGAAACGGTCAAGACGCATGTCAGCCGCGTCCTCAACAAGCTCGGGCTGCGCGACCGTACGCAAGCGGTCGTCGTCGCCTACGAGACCGGCCTCGTCGTCCCGGGCTTTGGCGGGTCATGACGAGCGCGTATCCGGACCGGCGGGTACCCGCGTTCCAGGATGAGCTCGAGACCCGCGGCAACCGTGTCGGCCGCGAGCGCCTGAAGCCCACCGGCGTGAGCACCGCGGTTCGCCGCCGCGACGACGGGTTTGGTGGTGGCGGACGGGCCGTTCACGGGGCGCCGGCCCGAGGTTGTCAGCGGGTACGGCACGATCCGGGTGAAGGTGAGCGCGAAGCCCGCGGAGGAGGTCTCGATCATCAGGACGTCAACCACGTCCGTGCTCCGGCATCGGCATCTCCTGGTCGCTTGTCCGGCGGCGTACGCGATGTTGTTAGCGATATGGCCGAGAATGTGTTCGCCGGCCGCGCACAGAATCGGTCACCGGGCGCGCCGCGGACGGAGGACCTTTACATGCACAGGCGCACGCTCATAGCGATCGCAATCGCCTCCGTCATGCTGGGCAGCTCTGCGACGGCGGCAGCGCGCCGAGTGTCTGCGTCGCCGCGCCCCGCCCGCGGCCCCCATACTTCGACCAGGTCCACAACTCGCGCATCGCGTCCGGACCGAGTCGACTGGGAGAAGATCAAAACGGCCTCCGGCCTGCGCCGGATGGCGCTCGGTGCGCATCGCACCGCACATTTCCGGGCCTTTGCCGCGTACCTGGGACTGAGCGAGCTCGTCTCCATTCGCCCGCTCGCGCCGGGCCGCTGCGCGACCGCGGTGACATACCTTTACAACAACCTGCTCGACCTCGAGGACGCCTACCCCGGCGAGAACTGGACCCCGCTACGCCGAGTCGTCGCCAAAGAGCCGTCGATCCAGGCGTGCGCTCCGCGATCAGCCAAGCGCCAGGCGTGACCGTGGTAGCGCTGTGGGCGCACGGGGCTGAGCGGTCTGGCTCACGTCGACTTCGGCACTGCTTCGCCGCTCGGAAGACCTAGGCCGGGTGGCCGGACCAATGGTGGCGGTGGCTTGCCGCGCATGCGCGCGATGCGCGCACGGCACCAGTCGATGACCTTGATCCAGTCGATCTTGATCATCAGGACAACGGCGGCGAGGCTCGCCAGCTGTAGAGCGATCGCCGGCGGCGAGGTGAGGCCCTGGCGCAGCAGGCGGTGAATGGTCTCCTGTGCGGCAGTGGCGGCGCTGACGTAGATGCTGTAGCTGACCGAGCGGCCGATGAGGAAGGCCCCGGCGATGGCAGTAGGGGTATGTCGGCCAAACCGGCCGCCATGAACATCTGCGCCGAGGGCAGCGGCGACAAGGCGAAGATCGCCAGACCGGCCAAAAGGCCGGTCTTGCTTTTCGCCAGTGTTTGGCCGAGCACCTGGAGGCTGCCCCGGCGTTCGGCGGAGAGCCGTCCTCCGAGCTTGCGGGAACCGACCGCGAGCACCAGGCGACCCGCGGTCGCGGCCAGGGCGCCGCCGGCGATCAGGACGGGGGGCGGGATGTCCTGCCACTGAAAGCGGGCGAACACGAGCAGCGCCCAGGTCGGGGGCCCGAAGGCGGGCAGCAGGTTGATCGCAAACACAACGCCGATCACCGCCAGCAGGTGAAGGACGGTCGTGATCACGAGGCCAGCATGACAAAGCGCCGTGCGCGTCCCTATCGTCCGGAGGCCGACTCCGCTTAGATCCGGGGGCCTCACGTCCAGCGACACCAACACCCACACCGCGATGACTGAGCTCAGCGGCATCCGCGTCCTGGTGACCGGCGCCACCAGTGGCCTTGGCGCGGCGATGGCCACCGCGCTCGCCGACGCCGGTGCCCGGCTTATGGTCACCGGGCGCAACCAATCCCGGGCGGAAGCGGCCGCCACCCAGCTCGGTGCCTCGGCGATCCCGTGTCAGCTCGACGTGCGTCACGAGCGCTCGGTTGCCGCTTGTATTGCCCGTGCTCGCGACGCCTGGGGAGGCATCGACATGCTCGTCAACAACGCGGGCATCGGCATGCGGACGGTCAATCCCCGGTTCATGTCGGAGCCGCAGCCGTTCTGGGAGGTGACGCCGGACGGGTTTCGGGACGTGGTTGAGACCAAGGTCGTCGGCTGTTTTCTGATGGCCCGCGAGGTAGTGCCGCTGATGCTCCGCGAGGGCGGTGGCCGAATCGTCAACATCTCCATGAACGAGCAGACGATGGTGCGCCGTGGCTTCGTGCCCTATGGGCCGGCGGGCGCCGGCGTCGAAGCGTTGTCACGGGTGATGGCAGCGGATCTGGCCGGCAGCTCGGTGACCGTCAACATCCTGCTTCCCGGGGGGCGGGGCACCCGGACCGGGATGGTCCCCGATGACGTTCCCGCCGAGGTCCGAGCCGCACTGCTGGACCCGGCCGTGATGGGCCCGCCGATCGTGTGGCTCGCCTCCGGCCAGGCCGCCGGCGTGCATGACCGGCGCATCGTGGCGAACGAATTCGACGCCGCATCGGCCGCGCCATGACCGCGATCCTGTCGCCCACGCAGCCATGGACCCGCGACTACTGCCTCAGGTCTGCTGTTTGATCCAGGACCGGATGGCCCGCGAGTGGGTGATAACCGTTCCGTCTGGCAGCTTGAGCGCCGGCAGTTTCGTCTCTCCGGTTGCTGCGCGTAGCTCCTCACGGGAGCCTTTGCGCAAGAACGGCCATGGGCTGCCGTGACCGGCGATCACCTTGTCGTAGTCGATGTCGGCCGCGCGAAGCGCCTCCTGCACGCGGCGGCAGGGATGCATCCGCGGGCCACCGTCATCGCCGTGGCAAACGAACAGCGTGGGGGTCTCGGGCATCACGATCCTCCGAGTGTGGGTTTGTCGCGGTCGCGGGGTCATCAGCCGACCCGCTCGGCCGCACGAGCGAGCTTGTCCAGCGCACCTGATGAAGGCGGCCGGATACAACGTCACGATTCAGACCTACCATTTCGACTACTTCTCCTTCGTCGGCGCGCCGCAGTTCAGCCAGGTGTCGCCCACTGCGCTCGACTATGCGCTTGTCAACGAGTGGAATCCCGGGCGTAGCAATGGGTCCGCGAATGCCGAGGCTCAACCGGGGGGCGGCATCATCATCCCGCCGACGCCGGCGTCCAGCTCGACCAGCGGGTGCACCTCGGCCGACTTCAGCGCCTTCGTCGCAGGCCGGATCGCGCTGATCCAGCGCGGCGGATGCAACTTCGGGGTGAAGGTGGTCAATGCGCAGGCAGCGGGCGCCTCCGGCGTAATCATCTTCAACGAGGGTAACCCCGGCCGCACGGCCGTGCTCAGCGGCAGCCTCATTGACGCGTCCGGCGATCCCATTCCCACGCCGACGATTCCGGTTGCGGCGGGGATTCGTTTGCCTGCAAGCACCCAGCGCTCAAAGGCCCCGTGGCGCTAGGCTGGCGCGGCGATGATCACGGGCGTTCACGCGATCGTGTTCACGGGAGATGTCGCCAAGGCACGTGTGTTCTTCGGCGAAGTGCTCAACCTGCGCTCGGTTGACGCGGGAGGCGGTTGGCTCATCTTTGCCCTTCCACCTGCCGAACTGGCGATTCACCCGGGTGATGACCAGCCTCGCCACGAGCTGTACCTGATGTGCGATGACATCCACACGACGGTCGACGAGCTGAATGCGAAGGGCGTGGAGCTCGCCGAAGAGATCACCGAGCAGCGCTGGGGGCTTACGACGTCACTGACGCTGCCCGGCGGCGGACAGCTGAGGCTGTACGAGCCGCACCACCCGAGCCCGCTTTCAAGCCCCGATCAGGACGCGCCGCCTGAACGCTGCTAAGCCATCGAGTTAGCTGCGGGCATGAGGCGCGCGCCGGACTCGCCGATGGTCAGGCCCTTCGCGGACAGCTCCTGCATGGCGGCGTCGGCCTCCTCGTCGCTGATCGTGACGGTCCCTGCGATCCCTCGCTGGA
Organism: uncultured Solirubrobacterales bacterium; assembly: GCA_963723675.1. Taxonomy (GTDB): domain Bacteria; phylum Actinomycetota; class Thermoleophilia; order Solirubrobacterales; family Solirubrobacteraceae; genus Palsa-465. Next base: position 957,482 of record CAVRRW010000012.1, read on the forward strand.
GGGTCGGCCGGCCGGCGATGCCGATGGCCGTCGCTCCGGGCTTCAGGACCCGGAGCGACTTGGCGGGTGTGTCTCCGCCCTGGGAGTCGAGGACGATGTCGTAGTCGTGCGCGACCGTTTCGAAGTCCTGCGTCTGGTAGTCGATGACGACGTTGGCACCGAGGTCGCGGACCCATTCGACGTTGCTCGTGCCGGTCGTCGTGGTAACCGTTGCCCCCGGGTGCTTGGCAAGCTGGATCGCGTACGCGCCGACGCCTCCGGAGCCGGCGTGGAGGAGCACCGTCCGGCCTGGGCTGCAGGTTCGCTCGCTCGACGAGCGCCTGCCAGGCGGTCAGTGCGACGAGGGGCACCGAGGCCGCTTCGGCCATGGAGCGGTTCGCGGGCTTGATCGCCAGATCGTCCTCTTCCACGGCGATGCGCTCGGCGAAGGTGCCCATGCGGCCATCGCGCGGTCGCGCGTAGATCTCGTCGCCCACGGTGAAGCGCGTCACGGCCGACCCGACGCGGGCGACGACGCCGGCGAGGTCGTGCCCGAGGATGAACGGCGCCTTGTAGGGAGGAACAGCTTGAACTCCCCGTCGCGGATCTCGCGTCAAGCATGTTCACGCCGGCCGCGTGGCGTCGATGATGGCGCCGCGGTCGCCGGCGGGGCCGCGCGCGCTAGCCGCACCTCCGGCGCACGGTGTTGATGGCGTGGCCGCAGGGCGGCAAGAACGACGCGACGGGCGCCCTTTCGCAGGTCGAGGAACGACGCCACCGGGCCGGGCGCGGCGCGAACGGGATGCGGACGCCGATCCGCCCGAGCGTGTTCGGCGCGAGCTCTTAGAGAAACTCGAGACTCCGCTTGACGAAGTCCTCGTGGAACTGGAACACCCCGCCGTGCCCGGCGTCGGGGTAGATGATGAGCCGGCTGTTGGGGAGTCGTCGATCGAGCTCGACGGTGTTGTTGGTGGGCACCATCTTGTCGCTCTCACCGTTGATGACGAGCACCGGCTGGTGGATGCTCGCGAGGTCCGCGGGCTGCTGCTGACCCCATCGGTGGATGGCCTTGAGCTGGGCGCGGAATGCCCTTATGGAGATGGCCTTGTCGCGGTCGCTGGTCCGTTCCTTCAACCGTGCCAGGAACTCCTTCCCGGCTCGGCGCCCGTTCGGCGTGCGGGTGAAGAAGAGGAACTGCTTGGGGTCCTGGCGGGTGAGCAGTCCTCGCGCGGTGTCGAGGTAGGAGATGCGGGTGACCCTGTCGATGCCTTCGCCCCCCGCGGGGCCGGTGCCGGCGAGAATGATCTTGCGCACGAGCTGCGGCTCTGCCTGGGCGATCACCTGGGCGATCATGCCGCCCATCGAGAACCCGAAGAGGTCGACCTGGTCAAAGCCGAGGGCACGGATGAAGGTGACGGCGTCGCTTGCCATCTCCTCGATGGTCGTCGGCGTGGACCCGCCGGAGGCGCCGACGCCTCGGTTGTCGAAGGTGATGACCCGATGCTTGGCGGCGATGCCGTCGACGACCCGGGGGTCCCAGTTGTCCAGCACTGCCGCGAGGTGGGTGAGGAAGATCACCGGCACGCCGGTGTCTGGACCGAGCTGACGGTAGGCGAACTGCACGCCGCCGACATCGATGGTGTGCGTCGGCGCGTTCTTCCACGTCGTGTTCAGAGCCGTACCCAGGGATGTGTGGACCGTGGTCATGATTTGTCTCCTTGTACGTGCTGGATCATATGACGATCATAATATCATAGTACGGCTATAATGCAATGGCGCCACGTGAGCCGGGCCGCCCCGTTGACCGGCCTAGGCTCGGACCCCGCGCCGCAGCGCCCCACGGCGTGATCAAGAGCAGTTCGACAAGAGAGGTTCGCGATGCGATACGGCAAGGACCAAAAGCCGGCCACCAGACGACGCATCCTCGAAGCGGCCGGGCGGCGCTTCAAGCAAGACGGCATCGACGGCGCCGGCGTGGCGGCCGTGATGTCCGACGCCGGCCTGACGAACGGCGCCTTCTACGCCCACTTCGCCTCCAAGGAGGACCTGATCGCGAACGTCCTCGCCGACCAGTTGCGCGCCCAACGCCAGAGCGTTGGCGCACAGCTGCCGGATCGGGAGGGACTCGAGGCGTTCGTCCGCTTCTACCTGTCGCCGCAGCATCGTGACCAGTGCGCCGACGGCTGCCCGTCGGCGGCGCTGCTGGACGAGATCGCCCGGCGCCCCGCCGCCACCAGACAGGTTTTCACCGACGAGCTGATGGGCGTCATCGACGACATCGCGTTGCGCCTTGACCCGACAGACGTCGCGGCTGCTCGAACGGACGCGCTCACGGTGTTCGGACTGATGGTCGGCACGCTGCAGCTCGCCAGGGCGCTGGCAGATCGCGACCTGTCCGATCAACTCCTCGCCCGCGGCGCGGAGACCGCCTTGAAACTGCTCGACGACCGCGATCCTGGCTGACACGGGCCGTAGCCTGTGACCGCCGAGAATCACCACCATCTCAGCCACCGCAGGACTGACCCTGTAGCGAGCGGAACGTTCCGCCCGCCCTTCGCGGGCGGCGGTCATGCCCGACGTCGATGATCTCGGCTGCCGCTCGACCAGCCGTCAGAAGCGTTGCAGCAGTCCGCTCGCCAACCGCCCCGCCGGCGACGAAGCGGCCGTCTCGCTGCCGGCCCAGAGGGGCTCGCCGCCCGCCGAGTCACATTGCGCTCAGGCCGCCGCTGTAGGCGCCTGAACCGTCACGTTTACCAAGGACGCGACTCACTCAACTGGGAGACGGTCGCCGCTGAGCTGGCGCCCGCACGACTGGCCGTCTGGGTGGGGCTCGGCGACGAGCGGAAGCGACCGAGGTTGGGCGGGCTTGCGACGGCCATTGCACGGTGAGGCTGTCGCCCGGCGGCAGCTCATGCAAGCGGGCTGCGAACTCGTCGAGCCGATCAACGATCCGCTCCACCAGGGGCGACGCCACAATCTCCGGCTCAAGCCGGAAAAGCCATTAGTGCGCCGGCCGGTTCGCAGTTCCCAGCCCACGCCGGCGGCTGGAAGGGCAAGAGCGATTCCTGCCCGGCCGGAGTCCTTAACTCGACGGCCGATGATCATCGCTCCGTTCACGGGCCGGCTCGCCGTCGGGACGCCGATGGGCCGCGAGAGCAGATGGCTCCCGGCGACACCATGCGGCGGAAGGCGCCCCCAAAGCGGATGGTGAACAGGGCTTGCCCGGGCTCACTACGATGAGCCCGGTGAGCGGCGAGAGAGTCCCCGGCGGCGTGGTGCATGGACTGCCCGCGGACCTGCGAAAGGCGCTAATCGTCAACGCCACGGCACTCGATGCCTGGAAGGACATCACGCCCTTAGCCCGCAACGAGTTCATCTGCTGGGTCGAGGATGCAAAGCAGGCGATTACCCGAGAGCGCCGCATTCGGCGGACCCAGGAGGAGCTGGAGGAAGGCCAGCGCCGGCCCTGCTGCTGGCCGGGGTGCAAGCACCGCGACCGCACCGGCAGGTAGCGGCCCGCGTCCCGCGGGGTGGGTTACTACTTTCTGTTCTCGCCCACAAGCAGGACCCACAACGCCCTTGAGCGGGTCGGCGAGACTTCCGCATCCGCAGGCTCTCACGACTGGACGAGAACCTCGCCGCCGCCACGATCGAACTCACCGCTGACGATCTCAGCGAGCTCGACACCGCTCGCGAATCACGGTTCACGGCGCCAGAGGAACCGGACAAGAGAACTACGCAGAACATCGCGGGCTCCCCTTGGAGAGGCTACGGCGAGGTTCTGGTCTGGCCAGGTGCCGGTGCGGACGCGTTCGTAGAGCGTGTCTGGGGCCAAGTCCGCCTCACCAGGCCAAACGATCGTCCCAGCCTCTTCGTCGACGGCGACCTTCGCGAAGCCTTGCGGCGTTCGTGCCTCCTCGAACACGGGACCCCACATCCTGGCGAGCACATCGACCTCGCCAGTCAGGCCGTCGGCGAACGTTAGGCGCAAGACGCCATGTCGAACAAGGGAAACGTCGGTGATGTCAGGCGGCGGCCCGGTCATCGCAATGGGTCGATCTTGTTCAGTGTCTCATGAGCCCGCGCTCGCTGCCAGTTCTCGAGAAGCTCCTGCTGGTGAAGCTCCGCCCAAGCGAGTACCAGCCGCAACTGCCGCCGCCCGAGGCTGCTATCGATCGCCTCGATCTCGTCGATCCTGATCCTGGCGCTCCCTTGTGCATGCCGTTCCATGGAAGTGCGAACGCCCGTGATCGTCGTGGAACATCGAGATGTTGATCCCAAAGAAACGGCTGATCGTCGGCCTGCCGACGATGTTGGCGAGCGGCCCCGTCGCGTCTTCGCCGACGCCGGCCGGTGCTCTCGCGCTCCGTGACGACCAGAATTTTCCGATCCAGCATTCGGCTCGGATAGCCGCCATGCCATTGCCAGCCAAGCCAGCCATGAGGTGTTCACGTTTGCGTGTGAGCGGGGACTTTGCCGATGGTTTGCCTAGCGCATCACAGCTTTGGCGCCGTTTCTCCACGCGGAGTCGGGGGTCAGTCCGCGCGCTGGGCGCGCGGCTCTTGTTCTGCAGCTTCGAGCGCTTTGAGGGAGAGCGCTTCGATCTCCTTGACGAGCGCTCGGAGCCGTCGGTCGTTGTCGAACCAGGGCCGGTAGCGCTTGAGCTGCTCGGCCGAGAGGCGGCGGGTGACGGTCTTGCCCGAGACCTTGCGGGTCCAGGTGATGTACGGCCCGTGCAGCTTGGGCGGGTCGGCGTGGCAGGCGCAGTTTGGCTTGCCGCAGCGGTTCATCGCGATGTTGACGGTGCCCGGCAGCGCGTAGTCGATCTGGGCGAGCTGGGTTTTGAGCTCGCTCAGGTGGGCTTCGGGGAGGCGGTGACGGCGGGCCATCGACTGGCGGGATCGTACGCAGGTTTCTGTCCGACAGTAGACATACTATCGGACAGAGATCGGTGTGAGCACGGGTCGGCAGCCCAGCGAGCGGGGAGAGTCGGTGTCGCCGGTGTCTTTGGCGATCGCCGCCTATGCACCGTGTTCGGTGTCCGCGGGCGCTGGCGCGTTCGCGCGCGAGGTGGTGGCTGGGGCTGCTCCGGAGTCGCCCCAGCGTGCCAAGGCGCTTTTGTTCTGCGCCTCGCGGGTGGCGGCGTTCGCGGAGTCGGTGGGGCTTGAGCTGTGCGCCGAGGCGCTCTTGTCGGAGGCGACGATCGAGCGGTTCGTGTTGCGGGGATGCGCGGGGCTCTCGCCGGCGACGCAGCGGACGCTGCGCACCAACCTGCGTTCGCTTGCGCGCTCACTTGAGCGCCACCCTGGGCCTCTGCCGGTGGCGCTGGGGCGTGAGCGGGCGAAGCCGCCGTACTCGGAGACCGAGGTCGAGGGGTATCTGCGGCTGGCGGCCGCGCAGAGCACGGAGGCGCGCAGGATGCGCTGCCAGGCGCTGATCTGCCTGGGGGCCGGCGCGGGGATCGTCGCGGGCGAGCTGCGTCATGTGCACGGCAGCGATGTGGTGCAGCGCGCGGACGGGCTGCTGGTGCTCGTCTCGGGCCGCCGCGCCCGGTCGGTGCCGGTCCTGACCGGCTATCACGAGCCACTGCTCGTAGCGGCCTGGTCCGCGGGCGAGCGGCTGATCGTCGGCGGGTCTGATCCGGGGCGGCGCAACATCTCAGACGAGCTGTGCGCCGCGTTGTCGGCAGACGGCTCCCTGCCGCGGCTGGAGCCGGGGCGGCTGAGATCGACCTGGCTGGTGTCCTGCGCTGAGCGGATCGGGCTGGGCGCGTTTATGCAGGCCGCCGGAATCCGCTGCTCTCAGCGGCTGGGGGACCTCGCCGTCAAGCTCCCCGCGGCCACCGAGCCCGAGCTGGTGGCGCTGCTTGGAGGGGACGCGTGAGCACCCAGCTTGAGCGCGTGGAGCCGATCATCGACGCCTCTGGGGCGGCCCTCCGGATCGAGGCGCGCTTGCCCGTGGGCGTCCGCCCCCGCCAGCTTTCGGTGCGCACGCTGCTGGTCGGCCTGGTCCTGACGATGCTCGAAGGCCGCGAAGCCTTCCTGCGCAACGTGCACAGGGTGCTGGCCGGGCTGCCCGCGGCTGACCAGCGCCGCCTCGGCGTGGTCGTCCGCTGGAGAGACGGCGAGCACCAGCTCACCTACCGCCAGCTCGAGTACACCTACCGGTTGACCTGCAAGCGGCTCTCCAAAAAGAAGCCCGACGGCAGCCCGTCTGAGGCGCTCTCGGAGGTCGTCGACGCGCTGCTAGAGGCCAGCGTCACCGTGCTCGGCACGCCCGACAGCACAAGCTACGCGGTCGACTGGACCGACCAGGAGAGCTGGTCACGGCCCCCGCGCAAGCGAGCGGGCGCCAGCGAGGATCGCCAGCCAGACACGGCCGCCGCCGAACAGGCACCGGGCCAAGATCAACCCAAGCCCGCCGCCAACCACCAGGACGATGGGGAGGGCTGCGCTGAGCGCGAGGCCGCCTGGGGACACCGCACCAGCAACCACCCCGCCGACAACGAGATGTTCTTCGGCTACTACCTGCAAGCCGTCACCGCCGTCCAAGACGAGCGCGGTGGCGAGGTGCCAGAGCTCGCCCGGCGCATGCAGCTGACCTCCTGCGATCACGACCCGCCGCGCACGCTCGTCCCCGTCATCCAGCGCATGCACGACGGCGGCGTCAAGCTCGGCGACCTGCTGGCCGACAGCGGCTACAGCTACCGCGTCGCGGAGGACTGGGCGCTGCCGCTCCGCCGGCTGGGGATCGAGCTAGTCCAGGATCTACACCCCTCAGACCGCGGCCCCAAAGGCACCCACATGGGCGCGACCTGCCACAACGGACAGCTCTACTGCCCCGCCACCCCCAAGCGCCTGTTCGAGCTCTCACCGCTCCCACCCGGCGCCACCCAGCAACAGACCCTCGAGCACGACCAACAATGCGCCGAGCTCGCCCGCTACAAGCTCTCACCGATCACCGGCCACGACCAAGATGGCTACCGGCGTGTGGCATGCCCCGCCGCCCACGGCAAGCTCCGCTGTCCACTCAGACCACGATCAACGACGCTCTCCCACGACCGTCCCACGATCACCGACCCACCCGAGCACCCTCCCGTCTGCTGCCAGCAACAGACGATCACCGTGCCTCCGTCCGTCTGTGCCAAGACCGCCCAAAAACACGACTACCCCTCGCCCGCCCACCGTCGCTCCTACACACGACGCACAGCCGCCGAACGCACCTTCGCAACCGTCTCAGACCGCGCCACCAACGACCTCTCGCGCGGATGGTGTCGACTGATGGGGCTCGCGCCGATCGCGCTGTTCGTGGCTAGCGCCCTCATCGCGCGCAACATCCGCACCACCCAAGCGTTCACCGCCCGCCAGACCGAGAACAAGCGCCGCGCCGCGGCAGGGCTGCCGCCCAAACGGCGCCGACGCCGCCGGCAAACAATCCCTGACTTGATCAGCGCCGCCAACCCGCCGCCCTGACAGCCGGCCCGCCACCCCAAACACCAAGCGAACACCGACTCGCCCACGCCGACGATCGACCCAGCGCCCAGCCGGCCCCGCCCGTCCCCCAGTCCTCCACGAGTCGGCACCACACGCGCCACCAGCCCGCCCCGCCGAACCCATCCGACGCAAACGTGAACATCAACAGAGGCCAAACGTGAAGACCTCAGCCATGCCGGAGGAGGGACTCGAACCCCCGACACGCGGATTATGATTCCGCTGCTCTAACCGACTGAGCTACTCCGGCGCGGGGAGGCAGTCTAGTAGCCGGCGACCGCCGTGTCGGCGCTGCGGCCTATGATGCGCCGACGACGCTGCTGTCGATCCCGAACGTGTCGGAGGGCCGCGATGGGGCCGCGATCGGCTCGATCGCCGATGCCTGCGGTGCCCGGCTGCTCGACGTGCACTTCGATCCCGACCACCACCGCAGCGTGTTCACCATCGCCGGTGTGCCCGGAACGCTCGCGCCGACCATCGTCGGCGTGGCCCGAGCAGCGCTCCAGCGCATCGACGTCACCCGTCACGAGGGCGCCCATCCCCGTGTCGGGTCGATCGACGTGGCGCCGATCGTGTACCTCGCCGACGCCGACCGCGGAGCCGCCTGCGCGGAGGCGCTGGTGCTCGCCGACATGCTCGGCGAGGAGCTGGAGCTCCCCGTCTTCCTCTATGGCGAGCTCGCCGGCGGCCGTACCCGAGCGCAGCTGCGGCGCGGGGGGTTGCCGGCGCTCGCCGCAAGGATCGACTCGGGCGAGCAGCGGCCCGACTTCGGCCCGAGGCGCCTTCATCCGACGGGCGGCGCGGTCCTGGTCGGGGCACGGCGCCCCCTGATCGCCTTCAACGTCGAGCTCGCGCCGCCGGCGACGCTCGAGGACGCCCGAGTGATCGCGGCGCGGATCCGCGAGGGGGGTCCCGAGGGCCTCCCGTCGGTGCGCGCGATCGGCCTGTGGCTCGCGCATCGCGACGTGGCGCAGGTGTCCACGAACATCGAGGATCATCGCCGCGCCCCGCTGGCGGACGTGGTCGAGGCCGTGCGGCGCCACGCCGCGCCGGCGCGGGCGGAGCTCGTGGGACTGGCGCCCCGAGCTGCGTTCGACGGCTTCCCCGACGACGTCCCGGTCGTCAACAAGCGGTTGATCGAGGATGTTCTTGCTGCCGGCGACCCCCGGGCAGACTAAGCTCCCGTAGACCATGGCTCAGACCAAGCGCAAGCGCCGAACCAAGCACCGCGGGACGGCCGCGGGCACGATCGAGACCCGCGGACGTACCGGGCGCCCCGCCACGCCCGAGGAGAAGAAGAAGGCGGCGCGGATGACCGCCCGGGAAAGGCGGCTGAACACGCCGCCGACGTGGAAGGGATCGCTCACGCGGGCCTCGATGGCGTCCGCGGTCTTGTTCATCTTCATACTCGTTGCCGGGCCCAAGGGCAGCAACCGGATCGCATCGGCGTTCATCTTCGCGGCCCTCGCGCTGGCCATCTACGTCCCCGCCGGCTATTACCTGGAGACGCTCCTCTATCGCCGGCGGCAGCGCAAGAAAGAGCTATCGGGCACCGGGAACGGGGGCGACGGGGGCGCGAAGCGTTGATCGACGTGCGGATGTTCACGGTCGGGCCGGTGCAGGAGAACTGCTTCATCGTGCGGGCCGGCCGCTCCGGGCCGGCGCTGATCGTCGACCCCGGCGACGAGGCGGACAGGCTGTTGCGCGCGATCGAGGAGCTGGGCATCGAGACAGTCGAGGCGATCCTGGTCACGCACACGCACTTCGACCACATCGGCGCCGTTGCGCCGGTCGCGCGGGCCACCGACGCGCCCGTGTACTGCCCCCGGCTGGAGCGCCAAGTGCTCGCGAACATCATGGACTACGTGCCGTGGCCGGGCTTTGGCCCGTTCGAGAGCTATGAGGCCGATCACACGGTCAGCGGCGGCGAGACGCTCGAGCTGGCGGGCCTGAAAATCGACGTGCGGTTCACTCCCGGCCACAGTCCGGGTCACGTGACCTACGCGATCGCCGGCGAGGGCGCGCTGTTCTCCGGCGATGTCCTGTTTGAAGGATCGGTGGGACGAGTCGACCTGCCCGGGGGCGACTGGCCCACGCTGCTGGCGTCGATCGAGTCGCTGGTCGACGAGTTCGCGCCGGAGACCACCGTCTACCCAGGCCACATGGGAATCACCACGCTCGGTCGAGAGCGCGCCACCAACCCGTTCCTGCGCGAGCTCGCCGCGAACCGGTGATCCAGGCCCCCAAGGGCACGTTCGACATCCTTCCCGACGACGCTGCGCGCCGCGAGCGCCTGGAGGTGCAGGCCGCGCGAATCCTCGGCGCCGCCGGCTACCGGCGGATCGAGACGCCCGCCTTCGAGGCGACCGAGCTGTTCACGCGGGGGGTGGGGGAGGCGACCGACATCGTCCAGAAGGAGATGTACACGTTCGACGACGGCGGCGGTCGTTCGCTGACGCTGCGGCCCGAGGGGACCGCGCCGGTCTGCCGCGCATACGTCGAGCACGGAATGCACAAGCTGCCTCAACCCGTCAAGCTCTGGTACCTGTCGAGCTTCTTCCGCGCGGAAGCGCCTCAACTCGGGCGCTACCGGCAGTTCTGGCAGGTCGGCGCCGAGGCGATCGGCTCGCCCTCGCCCGAGACCGACGCCGAGCTGATCGTGCTGCTGGCCGAGCTTCTGGAGGCGCTCGGCGTCAAGGGCGTCCGCCTCTCGCTCGCCAGTCTCGGGTCGCCCGAGACGCGCGCCGAGTATCGCGAGGGGCTCAAGGCGTACCTCCGCGCCCACGAGCAACGGCTGTCGGCCGACGTGCGCAGCCGCATCGATCTCAACCCGATGCGCGCGTTCGACTCAACCGACGAGAGCACGCGCGAGGCCATGAAGGGCGCCCCCAAGCTGCTTGACCGACTGGCCCCCGACGACGCCGAGCACTTTGCGCACGTGCGCTTGCTACTGGATGACGCGGGCATCCACTACGAGCTCGATTCCACGCTCGTGCGCGGCCTCGACTACTACACGCGGACCGTGTTCGAGGTCTCGAGCGATGCGCTCGGCGCCCAGTCGGGCGTCGGCGGCGGCGGCCGTTATGACCGCCTGATCGAGCAGCTAGACGGGCCGCCGACGCCGGCCTGCGGATGGGCGGCGGGGGTCGAGCGGATGCTCTTGGCCGCGGCCGAGCTGCCGGCCCAGGGCGATCTGGTAGACCTGTTCATCGCGCACCCCGACGGGGATGGTGTCCGCGGCGCGTTCAGGCTCGCGAGCGAGGCCCGCCGAGCGGGTCTCCAGGCCCAGCTCGAGCTCGCGGGCCGGTCACTGCGGGGCCAGCTCAGGCACGCGGATCGAATCGGGGCCAGATATGTGGCGATCGTCGAGAAGGAATCGACGAAATTGAGGAACATGGAGTCGGGCGAGCAGCGCGAGATGTCCGCGCACGACGTGATCCCGACGATTCTGCGCGGGAGCCGGCTGGCATGAAGCGAGGCCCGCGACCGAACGCCTACCGCGATTCCTGGTGCGGGCAGCTGACCGCCGAGCGCGCCGGCACTCAGGCGCGAGTGGCCGGCTGGGTCCATCGTCGCCGCGACCACGGCGGCCTGATCTTCATCGACCTGCGCGACCGGTCGGGGATCGTGCAGCTGGTATTCCATCCGGAGACCGCGCCGGCGGTGCACCGGGCGGCCCATGCCCTGCGCTCAGAGGATGTCCTCAGCGCCTTCGGCACTGTCGTCCGCCGCGATCCGGAGAACGTCAACCCAAACATCGCCACCGGCGAGGTCGAGCTGTCGATCGACCACCTGGAGATTCTCGACGCCGCCGAGACGCCGCCGTTCCCGCTCGACGAAGACGTGTCGGTCGACGAGGCGCTGCGGCTCAAGCACCGCAGCCTGGATCTGCGCCGGCCGCCGATGCTCGAGGCCCTCACGATTCGTCATCGCGCGATCGCAACGATCCGCGAGGTGCTGGACCAAAACGACTTCCTCGAGATCGAGACGCCGTTTCTGACCCGGTCCACGCCCGAGGGCGCGCGCGACTTCCTGGTCCCCGCCCGCATCCAGCCGGGGTCGTTCTACGCGCTGCCGCAGTCACCGCAGCTGTTCAAGCAGCTGCTGATGATCGGCGGCCTCGAGCGCTACTTCCAGATCGTCCGCTGCTTCCGAGACGAGGACGCGCGCGCCGACCGCCTGCCGGAGTTCACGCAGCTGGACATCGAGATGGCGTTCGTCGATGAGGACGACGTGATCGAGTGCAGCGAGGCCGTGATGGGAGCGGTGTTCGAGCGCCACGGGCTCCCCGTGTCCGCGCCGCCCTGGCCGCGAATGACGTTCGCCGAGGCGGTGGGTCGGTTCGGCTCCGACCGGCCCGACACTCGCTTTGGGCTCGAGCTCAAGGATCTCGGCACCGCGCTTGCGCAATCGGACTTCCAGGTCTTCGCCGGCGCTCTGAAGTCGGGCGGCGTCGTGCGGGGGATCAACGCCGGCGCGCGCGAGCTCTCTCGCGCCGAGCTCGACTCGCTCACCGACCTTGCCAAGCGGCACGGCGCAAAGGGCCTGGTCTGGGCGTTCGTCGAGGCCGACGGCTGGCGTTCGCCGATCGCGAAGTTCCTCTCCGAGCAGGAGATCGCGTCGATCGACCGGCGGCTCGGCGCGTCCGAGGGCGACCTGCTGCTGATCGTCGCCGACGAGATCACGACCACGGGCCAGGTCCTCGGAGCCCTGCGGCTCGAGTTGGCGCGTCGCTTCGGTCTGATCCCGAAGGGCCGCCACGACATCCTCTGGGTGGTCGAGTTCCCGATGTTCATGTGGCATCCCGACGAGCAACGCTGGGATGCCGAACATCATCCGTTCACCGCGCCATTGGGGGACCTGGGCGATCCGGCGGGACTGCTGTCGCGCTCCTACGACCTCGTGCTGGACGGCAACGAGATCGGGGGTGGCTCGATCCGCAACCATCGTCGCGACGTCCAGCAGCGCGTGTTCGAACTGATCGGGATGAACGCCGAGGACGCCCAGGCGAGGTTCGGGTTCCTGCTGGATGCGCTGCGCTACGGCGCCCCTCCGCACGGGGGGATCGCGATGGGGATGGACCGGATCGTGGCGCTGCTCGCCGGACGCGACAACATCCGCGAGGTGATCGCCTTCCCGAAGGCCACCAGCGGCGGCGATCCACTGACCGGCGCTCCCGCCCCGGTCGAGCCCGAGCAGCTGCGCGAGCTGGGCCTGCGGCTCCTGTAGCCCCGCGTCTATTCTCGCGGCAATGGACACGCTCGCGTTCGAGCATCACCTGACGTCACCGCAGGGGCAGGACCATCTGCCCGTCGACGGCTTCGCCGTGACCGCGGGTGGCGGCTCGTGCTGTGATCGCATCCTGATCTCGGTCAGCGTCGAGCGCGCCCGCGTAGCCGACGCCGGCTTTCGGGCGGATGGATGCGGCGCGGCGACCGCGGCCGGCAGTGCCGCGGTGACGCTGGTCCGCGGCCGTTCGGTGCTCGACGCGGCCCGTGTCGGGCCGTCCGAGATCTCCGCGGAGCTCGGCGGGCTCAGTCCCGCAAAGCTCCACGCCGCCGAGGTTGCGGGCGATGCGCTGGCGCGAGCGCTCGGTATGGCGGTGCGAGCGACGGCGTCGCTGTCGCCGCCGCCGGGCGGACGCACGCTTGTCGCGATGAGCGGCGGCGTCGATAGTGCCGTGGCCGCGCTGCGGTGCGCGCAGACCGGAGCGTCGGCTGCGGTCACGCTGGAGCTCTGGTCCGACGTCGAGAACGATGCGCAGCGCAGCTGCTGCTCGGCCTCGGCGGTGTCACAGGCCCGCCGGCTCGCGCACTCGATGGGCCTGCCTCACTTCACGATCGACCTGCGCGAGGAGTTTCGCGCCGGCGTGGTCGAGCCGTTCATCGCCGGCTACGCGCAGGGAGAGACTCCGAATCCGTGCGTGGGCTGCAACGGCCATGTGCGCCTCGACGCGATGCTGGAATTGGCCGAGCGGCTCGGGTGCGAGTCGCTTGCCACAGGCCACTACGCGCGCACCGGCGAGCGCGACGATCCCGCCGGCCCCCTGTTGCGGGTTGCGGCCGACCCGGCCAAGGATCAGACGTACATGCTCGCGGCGCTCGCGCCACGGTCGCTCGCGCGGATGCGGTTCCCGCTCGGGGAGCTGACCAAGCCCGAGGTCAGGCGAATCGCCGCCGCGGCCGGTCTGCCGGTCGCGTCAAAGGCCGACTCCCAGGATCTGTGCTTCATGGCCGGCACCGATCGTGGCCGGTTTTTGGCCCGACACGGCGGTCTCGCCGACCGCCCCGGTCCGCTCGTCGACCGGGATGGCACGGTGCTCGCTCAGCATCGGGGCCAGCATCTGTTCACCGTCGGCCAGCGCCGGGGCCTCGGCTACGCGGGCGGTCGCCCGCTCTACGTGCTCGACAAGGACGCCGGCTCAAACCGGGTGGTGGTGGGTCCTCGGGAAATCCTGCGGAGCTCGCGAGTGCTGCTGCGCGGCGCTCGCCTTCACCGCGACGTCGCGCGGGTCGACCGCGTCAAGCTGCGCTACCGCTCACGCCCGCTTCCGGCGCGGGTGCTCGACGACCGCCCGGGCGTGGACAGCCGATCGCTGACGGTTGCGCTGGCCGAGCCGGCCGATGCCGCCGCGCCCGGGCAGATCGCGTGCCTGATGGACGGCGAGCTCGTGATCGGTTGGGGCACGATCACGCGTCCCGGGGCAGCGCTTGCGAGCGCCGACGCCGCCTGATCACAGCGCTCCTACACTCCAACTCTCCGATGACCACTCAGGAGATTCGAGAGACCTTCATCGACTTCTTCGTGCAGCGCGACCACAAGCAGCTGCCGTCGTCGTCGCTGATCCCGGCCGAGCACGACCCGTCGGCGCTGTTCACGATCGCGGGGATGCACCCCCTCAAGCCGTACTTCCAAGGGCTCGAGCGTCCCCCGCACCCTCGCGTCACGACCTGCCAGAAGACCTTCCGCACCGCCGACATCGAGATCATCGGCACGACCACCAGGCATCTGACGTTCTTCGAGATGCTCGGCAACTTCTCGTTCGGCGACTACTTCAAGCGCGAGGCCGTGCGCTACGCCTGGGAGCTCTCGCTGCAAGGTTTCGGGTTCCGCGAGGAGGACATCTGGATCACCGTGTTCGCGGGAGACGACGAGCTCGGCCTCGGGCCCGACGAGGAGGCGATCGAGGCGTGGCTCGAGGTCGGCGTGCCGCGCGAGCGGATCGTCGAGTGCTCCCGGTCGGAGAACTTCTGGCAGGCCGGCCCGACCGGCCCGTGCGGGCCCTGCTCGGAGCTGTACCTCGACCGCGGCGTCGAGCTCGGCAAGCCCGACGACCTCCCCGGGGGCGAGAACGAGCGCTTTCTGGAGTACTGGAACCTGGTGTTCATGCAGCTGGACCAGAACCCCGTCAATGTGCTCGCGCCGCTGCCGGCGAAGAACATCGACACCGGGCTGGGGCTCGACCGGCTCGCGGCGATCCTGCAGAACAAGGCGACGGTGTTCGAGACCGACGACTTCGCGCCGCTGATCGAGCTCGGCGAGGAGCTCTCGGGCAGGCGTTACGGCCAGGATTTCCAGACCGACAAGGCGCTGCGCGTGCTGGCTGACCACAGCCGCGCGATCACGTTCCTGATCGCCGACGGCGTGGTGCCTTCCAACGAGGACCGCGGCTACGTCCTGCGACGGATCATGCGCCGCGCGATCCTCCAGGGGCGCCACGCGCTCGAGCTCGAACCGGGATTTCTGAGGATGTACTCCGACCGCGTGACCGAGCTGATGAGCTCGCAATATCGAGAGCTCGCCGAGCAGCACGACGTCGTGATCAAGTGGCTGGACGCCGAAGAGGAAAGCTTCGGGCGCACGCTCGAGCAGGGAACGAAGCTGCTCGATGACCTGATCGCGCGGGCGACCGAGAACGGCGAGGAGGGGATCTCCGCGCAGGACGCCTTCCTTCTTCACGACACCTACGGCTTTCCGTTCGACCTGACCCGCGAGATCGTCGCCGAGCAGGACCTGGGCGTCGACGAGAAGGGCTTTGAGGACCTGATGGAGGAGCAGCGCACCCGTGCGCGCGCCAGCTCCGGGCGCGACAGCGCCCGCGAGGCATTCCGCGAGCGGGCGGCGGCGTTCGCCGGCGGAGCGGGTTTTCACACCGACTTCGTCGGCTACGAGACGACGGACAGCGAGACCACCGTGGGCGCCACGGCAACCGACGACGGGACCGTGCTCGTCAAGCTCGTCGAGTCACCGTTCTATGCGACGGGCGGCGGCCAGGTGGCGGATTCGGGCTACGTCGAGTGTGCCGACGGCGACTGCCGCGCGGCCGTCGTCGACGTGCTTCGCCTCGGCGAGGACCAGGTGGTGGCGGTGGAGCCGGAGAGCGGAGAGCTGAAGCCCGGCGAGCGGGTGCGCGCCCGCGTCGATCGCGCCGCGCGCCACGCGACCGAGTGCAACCACACCGCAACGCATCTGCTGCACGCGGCGCTGCGGCGGCGGCTGGGCGCCCATGTCCACCAGGCGGGCTCCTACGTGGGCCCAGACAAGCTCCGGTTCGACTTCACCCACGCCAGCGCGCTGACTCCCGACGAGCTGGCGGAGATCGAGGAGCGGGTCAATGGCTGGATCCTCGAGAGCCAGCCCGTCCGCGCGCTGACGACCACGCTCAACGAGGCCAAGGCGCTCGGCGCGATGGCCCTGTTCGGCGAGAAGTACGGCGACGTTGTGCGGATGGTCGAGGTCGGCGACGGATCGTTCTCGCGAGAGCTGTGCGGAGGCACCCACGTGCAGACCACCTCGGAGATTGCCCTGTTCAAGGTCCTGGCCGAGACCTCGAGCGCCGCCAACGTGCGGCGGATCGAGGCGCTCACGGGACCGCCGGCGGTGCAGCTGATGCGCCGCCACGACCGCGCGCTGTCCGACGCGGCCGAGGTCCTGCGGGTGCCGCCCGAGCGCGTGCCCGACTCGGTGTCGCAGCTGCGCGGTCGGGTGCGCGAGCTGGAGCGCGCCGTCCGCGAGGGCCGCGGGCGGGACGGGGTCGACGTCGACGAGCTGGCGGCGGGAGCGGTCGAGCGCGACGGCTTTCGTGTGCTCGTCGCCTCGGTGGAGGCGCCCGACGGCAAGGCGCTGCTCGATGTCGCAGACCGCATCAAGAACAAGCTCGGAGACGCCGTGATCGTGCTCGGCAGCGCCGGCGAGGACCGGGTCGACCTGATCGCCAGCGTCTCCCCGTCGCTGGTCTCGCGCGGCCTGCGCGCGGGCGACCTCGTCAAGGTCGCGGCCGCGGAGGTCGGCGGAGGCGGCGGCGGGCGTGACACCCTCGCGCGCGCCGGCGGCCGCGACGTGGCAAAGCTCCCGAAGGCGATCGAGGCCGCGCGCGCCGCGATCGATGACGCCTTCGCCGGGTAGGCGGGTAAGGTCATGCGCGTGCTTGCGCTCGACTACGGCAGCGCGAGGTGTGGGTGCGCCGTAAGCGATCCCACGGGCGTGCTGGCGACGCCGCTCGCGCCCGTGCTCGCGCCTGCCTCCAGGCGGGGTCTGAAGCGGCTGCGCACGCTCGTCGACGAGCTGGACGCCGCGCGGGTGGTGGTCGGGCTGCCGCTGTCCCTGTCGGGTGCCGATACGGCGCAGACCACGGAAGCACGCGCGTTCGCGTCCAGGCTCGAGGCGGAGCTCGCCGTCCCTGTCGAGCTCTACGACGAGCGCTTCACGACCCGCCTGGCGCAGCGGACGGGCGGCGACGCGAGCGAGGACTCGCGCGCCGCGGCGCATCTCCTCGACGGCTGGCTGGCGGCGACCGCCGGCGGGGCGGAGGTGGAGGGTGGCTGAGTCTCGCGAGCGCACAGACGCGGAGCGTGAGGCGGCGCGGCTCGAGCGCGAGCGCCGGCGGGCGCAGCGCCAAGAGGACGAGGCGTTGTTCGGGGAGCGGGGTCGCAACGGCGATACCCAGGGCGAAGTCGAAGATGACGGCCGCCCCGAAGACCACGGCGACGTCGGAGGCCGTGCCGAGGGGGGCGCCGAAGACCACGGCGATAGCGGAGGCCGTGCGGAATGGGGCGCCGAAGACCACGGCGATGTCGGAAGCGATGCGGGGCGGGGCGGCGCGGAGGTGCAAGACGACGGCGAGGTCGACCACGATCCGGAGCCGACCCGGAGTCAGGAAGGGTTGGACTCAGACGAGGACGATCTGGACGATGACGACGGACCGGAAGAGCTTCCTTCCGGGACCCGGCGTGTCGCGCACCGCGAACGCCTCGGCGCCGCGCGGCCGGCCGCCAAGCGCCGGCGCGATCGGGAGCCCCGCCGGCGTCGGCGCACCGGTCCGGTCCAGCGCCGGCGCCGGCCCGACGGCGACCGCAGGCGGCATTCCTGGGCCGGGCGCCTGCTGTCGGTGCTGGCGATCGCGGCCGCGGTGGCGGCGATCTGGTTCCTGTTCGAGCTGTTCCAGCCGTTTCGGAGCCCCGGCCACGGGCGCGTGACCGTGACGATCCCGGCGCACGCGAGCGCCGGCACGATCGGCAAGCTGCTCGAGCGCGACGGAGTGATCTCGTCGAGCTTCTTCTTCGAGCTGCGCGCGATGCTCGCCGGCGAGCGCGGCGATCTGCGCTCCGGCACCTACCACCTGACGCGCGGCATGAGCTATGGCGACGTCCTCAAGATCCTGACGACCGCGCCGCCGGCGGCGAGGGTGACGAACCTGACGATCGTCGAGGGCAAGACGCGTAGACAGGTCGACGCGCTGTTGCGCTCGCAGGGGGTCCACGGCAGCTACCTGGCGGCTACCCGCCACTCGAAGCTGCTCGATCCGCGACGCTACGGTGCCCCTCGCAGCACCGGCTCGCTGGAGGGATTCCTGTTCCCGGACACCTACCAGCTGCGCGAGCCGACCAGCGTTCCCGCGCTGGTCGGCGATCAGCTGCAGGCCTTCCGCCAGCGCTTCGGGAAGGTCAACCTCGCGTACGCGCGCCGGCAGCACCTCAGCCCCTACGACGTCCTGATCATCGCCTCGATGGTCCAGGCCGAGGCCGAGACTGCCCACGACCGTCCGCTGATCGCATCGGTTGTCTACAACCGGTTGGCGCGCGGAATGCCGCTCCAGATCGATGCGACGACCCGTTATGCGACCGGCAACTACACCAGGCCGCTCACCGACTCTCAGCTGAACTCGCGCTCCCCGTACAACACCCGGATCCACACGGGCCTGCCGCCGGGGCCGATCAACAGTCCCGGGCTAGCGTCGATCGAGGCGGCCGCGCACCCGGCGAACACCACCTACCTGTACTACGTCGTCAAGCCCTGCGGCAACGGCGAGCACGCATTCGCCTCGACGTACTCGAAGTTCCAGGCGGAGGTGAGCCGGTACCAGACGGCGCGCAGCAGCCGCGGCGGGCGCTCGCCGGCGCATTGCTGAGTGGCGTCACCCGCCCGGGCGTTCTCGGTTGGCCGGTCGCCCACGGTCGCTCGCCGGCGGGGGCCGGGGCGGGTTGCGGTCTGGGTCGGCGGGGTCAGCGTCAGGAGCCCGGGCGGGTCCCCGGCGCAACGCGCCCGGGAAACGTCCCACCAGAGCATTTTGGAGGGCAGCGCGGGATGTTTCTCCCCTCCCAGAGGGGCAACGTCCCAACCCAGCCACTCAAGGCCTCGTCCGGGACGTTAACCGGCTTGATCGGGTGCGGGTCGGTCGGCGCGGCGGGGTTTACCGGGCCGATCGGGTGCGGGTCGGTCGGCGCGGCGGGGTTTACCGGGTCGATCGGGTGCGGGTCGGTCCGGGCGGCGGGGTTCACGGCGTCGATCGGGTCCGGATGCCGGACCGCCAGCCCGGCGACGGGGCGCTGATGGCTCACCGCACCCGCCTGGGCGTTCTCGGTTGGCCGGTCGCCCACAGTCGCTCGCCGGCGATGCAGAACGCGGCGCTCCAGGCCGTCGGCCTAACCGATTGGCGCTACCAGCTGCTGCCGACTCCGCCCGAGCTGTTCGCAGAGACCGCCAGGGCGCTGCCCGCAGCGGGCTTTCGCGGCGCCAACGTGACGATTCCGCACAAGGAGGCTGCGCTGGCCGTGGCGACCGACCCGACTCCCCGGGCGCGCGGGATCGGCGCCGCCAACACGCTCATCTTCGGCGACCGGGGACAGATCCGCGCGGACAACACCGACGCCCCGGCGCTGGTGCAGGCGTTGCCGTTCGCGGCCGCCGGCGCGACCGCGCTCGTGCTCGGAGCCGGTGGCAGCGCTCGCGCGGTGGCGTGGGGGTTGCTGGACGCCGGCGCGTGCGAGGTCCGCGTCTGGAACCGCACGGCCGAGCGTGCGCGCAGCCTCTGCGCCGAGCTCGGCTGCGTGGCCGTCGACCGTGGCCGGCCGGCGGATCTGCTCGTGAACTGCACCTCGATCGGCCTGCATTCGCCGGAGGCGACGTTCGAGGCGCTGCCCCTCGCCGCCGATCAGCTCGAGCGCTACCGCTGCGTGGTCGACCTCGCGTACAGAGAACGCCCAACGCCACTCGTGGAGGCCGCCAGGGCGCGCGGCGTCCCGGTCGTCGACGGGCTCGCGCTGCTCGTCGGCCAGGGTGCCCTGAGCTTCGAAGCGTTTACCGGTCGCAGCGCCCCGGTCGAGACGATGCACGCGGCCGTGCGCCTGCCCTGAGCGCTCGAGCACCCGCCGGCGCGCCAGACCGCCAGGCGACAGATCGGGCAAGCCCGAATCGGCCGGGCGGCTATCGTGGCGGTGGTGATCGTCACAGACGTTGTCGCGGCGTACCTCGCCAGCCTGCGTGGCGAGGTAGACCCGGTGCTAGCAGAGATGGAGGCCCGGGGCAACCGCGAGGGAATCCCGATCGTCGTGCCCGAGACGGGAGCGCTGCTCCATCTGCTCGCGCGCATCCGGGGCGCGCGGCGCGTCGTCGAGGTCGGCACCGCGATCGGGGTGTCGACGCTGTACCTTGCCCGGGCGCTGCCGCCCGGGGGCGTGATCATCTCCTTCGAGGTCGACCCCGAGCGCCATCGCGCCGCCCGCGACTATCTCGAGCGAGCGGGGGCACTTGATCGCGCCGACCTTCGCCTCCAGGACGCCCGCTCCGGCCTCGCCTCGCTGGACGGGCCGTTCGACATGGCGTTCGTCGACGGCGTCAAGTCCCAGTACGGGGATTACCTCGAGACGCTGCTGCCGCTGCTCGGGCAGCGAGGCGTGCTCGCCGTCGACAACGTCCTGATGTCGGGGACGGTCGCCGAGGGCCGTGGCGACGGCAACTGGACCGATGAGCAGATCGCGATCATGCGCGCGCTCAACGAGCGGCTGCTGGCGATGGAGGACTTCGACAGCGCGATCCTCTCCGTCGGCGACGGGTTGCTGGTCGGGGTGCGGCGATGAGCACCGGCTCGCAACGGGCAGACGCCATCGACCGGTCGCAATGCACGCCGTGCCGCGGAACCGGGAGGCTGATCTCGGGGCTGGGCGGGACGCCGCACGAGGTGACCTGCCCGTGGTGCGGTGGGAGCGGCTCGTTTGCGCCCGGCCGTGACGCTCAGGCGGGAGAACCGGCCGACCGGCAGGCTGGTCAGGATGGACGCGGCGAGGCTCGCCCTGGCGTCCACACCGACTAGGACGACGAACTAGGACGACTACATGGCGCTGCGATTCATCACCGCCGGGGAGTCCCATGGTCCCGGCCTGACATGCATCGTCGAGGGGCTTCCCGCCGGGCTGATGCTCGACCAAGCCGAGCTCAACCGCGACCTTGCCCGCCGACAGCTCGGCCATGGCCGCGGCGGCCGGATGAAGATCGAGCACGACCAGGTGCAGGTGACCGGCGGCGTGCGCCACGGCAGGACGCTGGGAGGGCCGATCGCGCTGCAGGTCGTCAATCGCGACTACGCCAACTGGGAGGAGCGGATGAACCCGTGGCCGGTCGATGCGGCGGTGCCCGAGGTGCACCTGCCGCGGCCCGGCCACGCCGACCTCGTGGGCACCCAGAAGTACGGGCTGAGCGACGTGCGCGACGTCCTCGAGCGGGCCAGCGCCCGCGAGACGGCGGCACGCGTTGCCGGCGGAGCGGTCGCCAAGGCGATGCTCGGGACGCTCGGCGTCACCGTGTTCTCGCACGTGATCCAGATCACCGGCGTCAGCGCGCCGCGCCGGGACGACCTCACGCCCGATGACTTCACCGGCGTCGACGAGTCTCCGGTCCGCTGCCTGGACCCGGAGGCGACCAGGGCGATGGTCGCCGAGATCGACCGCTTGCGCAAGGAGAACGAGTCGCTCGGTGGGGTATTCGAGGTGCGGGCGTTCGGGTTGGTGCCGGGGCTGGGCGCGCACGTCTCCTGGGAGCAGCGACTGGATGGGCGTCTGGCACAGGCGATCCTCTCGATCCAGGCGCTCAAGGCGGTGTCGATCGGCGACGGGATCGAGGTCGCCGGCGTGCCCGGCTCCCAGGCACACGATGAGATCTTCTACGAGGAGGAGCGGGGCTACTACCGGCAGACAAACCGCTCGGGGGGGCTGGAGGGAGGGATGACCACGGGCGCGCCGCTGGTCGTGCGGGGCTCGATGAAGCCGCTGCCCACGCTCACCAAGCCGCTGCGGTCAGTCGACATCGCCACCCACCAGCCGGCCGAGGCGCTGCGCGAGCGCACCGACTCCTGCACCGTTCCGGCGGCCGGGGTGGTGGGGGAGGCGATGGTCGCGTTCGTGCTCGCCGACGCCTACCGCGGCAAGTTCGGCGGCGACCACATCGACGACGTCAGGGCCGCGGTGCGGGCGTACGAGGAGCGGATCGGATGGCGACGCCGCTGAACCTGGGGCCCGCGGCCGGCGGCGCGCACCGCGCCGTGGTCTGCATCGGGTTCATGGGCGCCGGCAAGTCGACCGCCGCGCACAGCGCCGCGGAGGCGCTCGGCGCGCGAGCCGTCGACGTCGACCGCGCGGTCGAGCAACGGCTGGGCAAACCGATCGCGGAGGTGTTCGCGCAAGACGGAGAAGGGGCCTTCCGCGAGGCCGAGGAGCAGATCACGCTGGAGCTGCTTGGCAGCCCCGCGGCGGAGGTGCTCGCCCTCGGCGGCGGCGCGGTCGGCCGGCCCGCCGTGCGCGCGGCGCTCGCCGGTCACCTGGTCGTGTGGCTGGATGTATCGCTCAAAACCGCCTGGGAGCGCTGCCGCGGAACCGGACGACCCCTGGCGCGGGATCGGGAGCAGTTCGAGCGGCTCTATGCCGAACGCGAGCCCCTGTACGCCGGGCTAGCGGATGCGATCGTCCCTTCCGAGCGCTCCACCGCGATGCCCGAGGTGCTCGCGGCGCTGGAGCGGATGCCCCCGGCCACGAAGCTGCTGTGGGCCACCAGCGCGGCGGGCGACCATCCGGCGTACATCGGGCCCGGCCTGCTGCAACCACATCGCTTCTGGCCGGTTACGGTCGGCGGCCGGCGGTTCCTCGTGACCGATGGCAACGTCGGGCGGCGCTTCGCGGACGCGCTGGCGCCGCTCGCGGGACGGGTCGCGATCATGCCCGGAGAGCAATCCAAGACCGTCGCCCACGCCGAGATCATCTGGACCGAGCTGGCGCGCGCCGGCATGACTCGCGCGGACCTCGTGGTCGCGCTCGGCGGCGGGGTGATCGGCGATCTGGCGGGATTCTGCGCCGCCACCTATCAGCGCGGCGTGCGCTACGTCCAGGTGCCCACCAGCCTGGTGGCGCAAGTCGACTCCGCCTACGGCGGCAAGACCGGCGTCGATCTCAGCGAAGCGAAGAACTACGTCGGCGCCTACCACCAGCCGTCCGCGGTGATCTCCGACACCGAGGCGCTGCGATCGCTTCCTGTCGCCGAGCTCGCCGCGGGATACGGCGAGGTCGTGAAGACCGCCCTCATCGCCGGCGGCGATCTGTGGGAGCGGATCCGCGCCGGCGCCGAGCCGGCGGACCCGGACGTGATCGCCGCGTGCGTGCGCACCAAGCTGCGGATCGTCGCTGAGGACTACCGTGACGCCGGCATCCGGCAGGTCCTCAACCTCGGTCACACCGTCGCCCACGCGATCGAAACCGTGACCGGATACGTCCGCTACCGCCACGGCGAGGCCGTGGCGCTGGGGCTCCTCGCAGCGCTTGCACTCTCGGGGCAGGGCGAGCTTCGCGCCGAGGTGGAGCGGTTGTTCGCCGGCCGGGGGCTGCCTACCCGGCTCGAGGACGCCGACCCGGACGCGGTCGTGATGGCAACCGCGCGCGACAAGAAGCGGCTCGGCGAGGGGGCGGTGCCGTTCGTGCTGCTGGAGGCCCCGGGGCGGCCGCGCGCGGGCTGCGCGGTGACTTCGCGCTCGCTCGTCGCGGCGGTGCGAGAGTTGGCGGCTCGATGAACCGCAGCGGCTCGATGAACGCGGCGGCTCGATGAACGCGGCGGCCCGATGAACGCGGCGGCCCGATGAACGCGGCGGCCGATGAACGCGGCGGCCCGATGAACGTCCGCAACCGGATCGAGATCATGCACGGGGTCAACCTCGACCAGATCGAGCGGCGCGATCCGGCACACTACGGCGCCCTGTCGATCACCGACCTGGAGCGCATCGTGTCCGATACCGCGGCCGAGCTGGGTCTCGAGACCCGCTTCTTTCAGACCAACCACGAGGGCGAGTTCGTCGAGCATCTGCATCGGCTCGAGGGCCTGGCCGACGGGATCATCCTCAACCCGGGGGCATGGACGCATTACTCCTACGCGATTCGCGACGCGCTGGAGCTGACGGGGCTCCCGGCTGTCGAGGTGCACCTGTCCGACGTCGAGTCGCGCGAGCCGTGGCGGCGTCGATCGGTGATCAGAGAGCTCTGCATCGACCGGGTCCACGGCAAGGGCGCCGACGGCTATCGCGAGGCGCTGGAGCGGCTCGCGACCGAGCTCTCCCGATGAGCGCGCGGGCCGACCGGACCGTGGAGCTGCTGCCGCGGGCAGGGATCGATCTGCTGCTGGTCTCCAACCTCGTCAACGTCCACTACCTGACCGGCTACACCGGCTCGACCGGCATCGCCCTGGTCGGACCGGACACGAGGACGTTCATCACCGACTTTCGCTACGTCGAGCAGGCCGCCGAGCAGGTCGACTCGGCGTTCGATCGGCGGCGCGCCCCGGTCGAGCTGCTCGACGCGGTCGCGGAGGCGCTCCCCGACGGCGCCCTGAGACTCGGCTTCGAGGACGCGCACGTGTCGGTCCGCCAGCATGCCCGGCTGCGCGAGCTCCTCCCCGAACGGGTCGAGCTGGTCGGCGTCGACGGCCTCGTGGAGGGCCTGCGGGCGGTCAAGGACTTCGACGAGCTCGAGCGAATCCGCGGCGCCGCGAGGATCGCCGACACCGCCTTCGAACGGCTGATCGGGGGCGGTCTGGTCGGGCGCACCGAACGACAGCTCGCGCTCGAGCTCGAGCAGGAGATGCGGTTGCTCGGAGCGCAGCGGCCCAGCTTTGACTCGATCGTCGCCGCCGGCCCGCACGGCGCCTTG
This sequence comes from uncultured Solirubrobacterales bacterium, assembly GCA_963723675.1. GTDB lineage: Bacteria > Actinomycetota > Thermoleophilia > Solirubrobacterales > Solirubrobacteraceae > Palsa-465. The sequence continues at coordinate 982,407 of CAVRRW010000012.1, forward strand.
CCGCACGCGACGCCGCGCGCCGTCGAGATCGCCCGAGGTCAGCTCGTGGTGTTCGACTGGGGAGCCGAGCTCGACGGGTACTGCTCGGACTGCACCCGCACGGTCGCCGCGGGCAAGCTCGGCGATGAGGCGAAGGAGGTCTACCGGCTCGTGCTCGAGGCGCAGCTCGCCGGCGTCGAGGCGATCGAGGCGGGGGCCGCCGCGCGCGACGTCGACCGCGTCGCGCGTGCGGTGATCGAAGCCGGCGGCCACGGCGAGCGGTTCGGCCACGGTCTCGGCCACGGCGTCGGGCTAGAGGTCCACGAGGGCCCCCGTGTCTCGCAGCGCTCGGAGGCCGAGCTGCGGGCGGGGAACGTCGTCACGGTCGAGCCCGGCGTCTACGTCCCCGGCGAGTTCGGAGTGCGGATCGAGGATCTCGTGGTGGTCACCGACGGGGGTTGCGAGATCCTGACCTCGATCGGCAAGGACCTGATCGTCGCCGACTGAAGGCCCGCCGGAGCCGTTGGCGAAGCCCACCTGGTTACTAGACTCAGAGCGCGGATGATCTCGACCAACCAATTTCGCAATGGCACCCATATCGACGTCGACGGGACGATCTTCAAGATCCTCGAGTTCCAGCACGTCAAGCCCGGAAAGGGAGGCGCGTTCGTGCGGACGCGGCTTCGCCGCGCCAGCGACGGCGCCGTGATCGACCGCACGTTCCGCGCCGGAGAGAAGTTTCGCCCGGTGCGGACGGAGAACCGCCGGATGCAGTTCCTCTACCAGGACGGGGCCGACGCTCACTTCATGGACTCCGAGACCTATGAGCAGCTGACGATCCCGGTCAGCGCACTGAGAGACGCGCTGCTTTGGATCAAGGAGTCAGACGAGGTCGAGCTGCTCTACATCGACGGGCGGCCGTCGGACGTGCAGCTTCCCAGCGCGATCGACCTGGCGGTGGCCGAGACCGAGCCCGGCGTCCGCGGCGACACCGCTTCGGGCGGCGGCAACAAGCCGGCCGTGCTCGAGACCGGCGCCAAGGTCCAGGTTCCGCTGTTCATCAACATCGGCGACGTGGTCCGCGTGGACACGCGCTCGGGGGAATACGTATCGCGGGCCTAGGTGCTTCCGGCCGTAGAGACGGTCGCGAAGCACCGGCGGTCCGGGGCGTTCAGGGCCTTGCGTAGGACCGAGCAGCGGCGCGCGGCCGTCTGGGCGCTGTATCAGAGCGACCTGTTGGGAAGGCCGCTCGAGGAGACGTTCCCTCGCGACGCGCACGCCTTCACGCGCGAGCTCGCGCAGCTCGTACGGGAGCACCAGCCCGAGCTTGACGTGCTGATCAGCCGGCATGCGACCGGCTGGTCGCTCGAGCGCATCGCACCGTTGGAGCGGTCGATCCTCCGGGTGGGGCTCGTCGAGCTGCTGTACGCCCACGAGCTTCCCGGCGAGCGGGCGATCCCGCCCGAGGGCGCGATCGACGAGGCGGTCGAGACCGCCAAGCGGTTCTGCGGCAGCGAGGCGCCCGCGTTCATCAACGGGATCCTCGGCGCGGTCATGAGCGAGGCGACCTGACCTGCGCGGCCAGAACAGCGGCCGGCGCAAACCTAAGAACACCGTAGGAAGGTCCCCGGCCGCCGCATTCCCGAGCACAATGAGTGCATGCGACTGCTCGTCGTCGACGACGACCGCGCCCTGCGCGACGTGCTCCGGCGCGCGCTGACGCTCGCCGGCTACGAGGTGTGCCTGGCGGAGAGCGGCGCCGGCGCGCTGGCGGAGGTGGCGAGTTCCGTCCCCGACGCGGTCGTGCTCGACGTCGGCCTGCCCGACATCGACGGGCTCGAGGTCTGCCGCCTGCTGCGCCGCGAGGGCAACCGCGTGCCGGTGCTGATGCTCACCGCGCGCGCCGCCGTCTCCGATCGGATCGACGGGCTCGATGCCGGCGCCGACGACTATCTGGTCAAGCCGTTCGACGTCGACGAGCTCAAGGCGCGGCTGCGGGCGCTCCTGCGCCGCGGCCGCGGCGAGGGGGAGTTCGACGGCGCTCTCTCGTTCGACGTGTTGCGGCTGGACCCGTCGCGGCACGGCGCCTGGGTGGAGGAGACGTTCGTCGAGCTCACGCGCACCGAATACCAACTGCTGGAGCTGCTGCTGCTCAACCCGCGGCGCGTCCTGCCCCACAGCCTCATCTACGAGCGCGTGTGGGGCTATGACTTCGGTCCCAGCTCAAACGCGCTGCGCGTCTACATCGGCTACCTTCGGCGCAAGCTCGAAGCCGCCGGCGCGCCGACGCTGATCCGCACGGTCCGGGGCGTCGGCTACGCGTTGCGCGAGCCCGAGGAGACGAAGTGAGCCTGCGGGCGCGGATGGGCTTGGCCGCGGGGATCGCCGTGGCGCTCGCGGTCATCGCCGTCGCGGTCTCGGCCTACGCCGGCACCCGCTCGCAGCTGCGCGGCCAGGTCGACAGCTCGCTCCGCGCCCTTGGGGCTGAGGCGATTCATGCCCCTCGCGGACCGGGGCCGGGTGATGGCCCCGGCCGGGACGGCACGCGACAGCCCGAGGGCGGCGACTCGACGTCCAACCCCGGCGGCGGCTCCACGGAGGGCCCGTGCGTCGGCGACGAAGGCCTCGGGCTCGATCGGCTCAACGGACCGTCGTTCGGCGCTGCGCCCGGGATCTTCACCCTGTTCGATCGCTGCGGCGGCACGACGGTGCCGACCGGTCAGCGCGACCGGATCCCAGCGACGGCCCCGATCGAGAAGCTCGCCCGCAGCGGTCACGGGGAGTATCTGACCGACATGAAGGTTTCGGACACCCACATCCGCGTGCTTGTGACCGGAATCGGCGTGGACGGAGCGCTCGCGGTCGCGCTGCCGCTCACCGACGTGGACAACGCGCTCTCCAGCCAGTTGACGTTGCTGATCGCGATCGCGGCGGGAGGGGTCGCGCTGGCGGCGCTGCTCGGGTTCCTGGTCGCGCGGACCGCGCTCGCGCCGATCGCGCGCTTCACCCGTCAGACCGAGTCGATCGCGGCCCGACCCGAGCGGATCGAGCAGCAGCGGATCGAGGTGGTCGGTCGCGATGAGCTCGCGCGCCTGGGGCGCACGTTCAACCACACGCTCGACGCGCTGGAGCGCTCCGTGCGGGCGCAGCGCCAGCTCGTCGCCGACGCCTCGCACGAGCTGCGCACTCCGATCGCGACGATCCGCGCCAACCTCCAGCTGATGCGCGACGAGGACCGCCTGTCGCAGGCCGATCGCGAGGCGCTTCGCGCCGACGTGATCTCAGAGCTCGACGAGCTGACCGCCCTGGTCGGCGACATCGTCGAGCTCGCCCGCGGCGGGAAGCCCAACACCGAGCCCGGCGACGTGCGGGTCGACGCGATCGTCGCCGAGGCCATCGATCGGCTCGGCCGGCGTGCGCCCCGGCTGACCGTTCGGGCGGAGCTCGAGCCGACCCTGATCCGAGGGGAGGGCGACAGGATCGAGCGAGCGGTCACCAACCTGCTCGACAACGCGCGCAAATGGAGCCCCGCCAACGGCGTCATCGAGGTCGACCTGAACGCGGGCACGCTCTCCGTTCGCGATCACGGCCCGGGGTTTGGAGACGAGGATCTCCCGTTCGTGTTCGACCGGTTCCACCGGGCCGCCAACGCGCGCTCGAAGCCCGGTTCCGGCCTCGGCCTGGCGATCGTGCGAGAGACCGCCGAGGCGCACGGAGGCTTCGTGGAGGCCGCCAACGCCCCCGGCGGCGGCGCGGTCGTGCGGATTGGCTTCGGCCCCGTCCTGGAGCTCGGCGAGGACGCGTCCGAGACGATGCTCGGAGCGCCGCGGCCCGCGTAGTCTCGCGACACCAACCCCGGTTACGAGCCCCGGCAGGGTCAGTCCCGCGCCGGCGACAGCGCCACGGCGCGCCCGGGGAGGCTCACTCCCGCGCCGGCGACAGCGCCACGGCGCGCCCGGGGAGGATCATCGCCGAGCCTGTGGCGATCGCGACCGGCCTGCCGTCGGCACCCACCACCTCGGAGCTCGCGACGGCCATCCGCCGGCCGCTGTGGAGCACCTGTCCGGTGGCCGTCGCCAGCGCACCGTCCGCCGCCAGGGGCCGCAGATAGTTGATCTTCAGGTCGATCGGGGCGAGCGCGGTGCGAGCGGGCACGGTCGTCTGGATCGCGCCGCTGCACCCCGCTTCCGCGAGCAGCGCGACCGCGCCGCCCTGGACTCGCGCGCGGACCGGCGCACACAGCCACTCGCTTGCCGGCATCGCGAACGTGGCCTGCCTCGAGGCGGCCGCCGTCACGCGCAGGCCCGTCAGGTGGTGGACCGGCGGCTCTGGCAAGTCGCCGGTCAGCTGAGCCTGGAGCACGTCGAGGCCGGTCATCCGCTCCCACACGTCCTGAGCGAGGATCTCGCCAGTCGCTGCGCGCTGCCACGGATCCGGGCTCTCGGCCCCCGCGGGCTCGGCCCCGACACCGCCATCGTCATCGCTCGCCGGCGGCTCGTCCTGGCCGCCGTCGGCGCGATCGCCGTCGGGCTGCAACACGCACAAGGAGCTCCCGTGGGCGATCAGCCGCTCGTCCTGATCGGTGACGGCGACCTCCGCCAGGGCGATCGTGCGGCGCACGTCCACGACGCCCCCCCGGGCTGTGATCGAGCCGCCGGCCGGCGCCGGTCGCAGCAGCCGAAGCGACAGCTCGGCGGTCGTGAGCGGCGTCGCCGCCGTCAGCTCGGTCTGGATCGCGCAGGCCATCGCCGCGTCCGCGGGCATCGTCAACGGCCCGATCGAGATCGCCCCCTGCGACGTGCACAGCCACTCGGTCAGCGGCATCGAGAACGCGGCCGTGCCGGTCGCGCACTCCGTGATCCGCATCCCCGTCAGGCGCGAGATCGGTGGCTGCGGAGACTCGCCCGCGAGCATCGCCTTGAGCATGTCCACGGGACGCGCGCGCAACGCCTCGGGTCCGAGGTAACCGCCGCGAGCGGGCTCCCGCCACGGCGAGGAAGCAGGCTCCTCGCGGTGTCGCCGCGGGATGGAACCGGGGGGCATAGCCGCTCAGGGCGTCGACGCCGCCACCCGGCCGGCGGCCGAGCGGGCCAGCGCCTCGTGGTGACGACGGCTTGCACCCAGCATCGCGGCGTCGAGTTGCGCGCGCTTGTAGAGCCAGTGGACGTCGGCCTCCCAGGTGAAACCTATGCCTCCGTGCGCCTGGATCGCGCTCGCGGTGACCTCGCGCCCGCCGTCTGCGGCGGCGGCGGCCGCGAGTGCCGCCGCCTCCGGGAGCAGGGCGGGCTCGGCGTCGGCGGCCCAGGCGGCGTAGTACGCGGCCGATCGGGCGCTCTCGGTGTGCAGCAGCATCTGTGCGCAGCGGTGAGAGACGGCCTGGAAGGAGCCGACCGGCACGCCGAACTGCTTGCGGTCCTTGACGTACGCGAGCGTCATCTCGAGCGCCCGCTGGCAGACGCCGACGACCTCGGCCGCGATCGCGCCGTGGGTCTGCTCGACGGCGCGGGGCCCCAGGGGCTCTGCCTCGCCGTCGCTGCGCACCGTCGCAAAGCGCCGCGTCGAGTCGATCGAGATCAGCATCTGCGCCTCCGGCGCTTCGATCAGCACCGCGTCGCCGTTGTCGATCAGGACCACGACCGCGGCGCCGGCGGCGTCGGCCGCCAAATCGGCGGTGCCGATGCCGCCCGTCAATTCGCCCGAGACGAGTCCCGGCAGCCACCGGGCCTGCTGTGCGGGAGTGCCCGATGACGAGATCACGGCGGCCGCGACCGCCGTCGACAGAAACGGGGTCGCCGCGCACGCGTAGCCGAGCTCCTCCAGCAGAACCGCGAGCTCCACGGCGCCCAGGCCCTGTCCTCCGTGCTCCTCGGCGACGGCGATCCCGGGCCAGCCGAGCTCGATCAGCTCGCGCCAGAGCGCGGCGTCGTACTCGCCCGCCTCGGCCGCTTCGCGCACCTTTGCAAACGGCGAGCGATCGGCGAGCAGCTCGCGCGCGACGCGCTTGATCTCCTTCTGGTCGTCGGTCAGGTCAAAGTCCACGGCCGCCTCCTAACGCGCCCTGGGCAGGCCGAGCACGCGCTCGGCGACGATGTTCTTGAGCACCTCGGTGGTACCGCCCTCGATCGAATTGCCGCGGGCGCGCAGCAGCTCATAAGCCCACGGCTCCCCCGCCCGCAGGGCCTTGGGCCCGAGCAGATCGGCGGCGAACTGTGTGAGCTGCTGGTTGGTGTCAGACCACATCCACTTCGTCAGCGACCCTTCGGGGCCGGGTTGGCCGTACTTCTGCACGGCGGTGAGGCCGCGGTAGGCGGTCAGCCTCAGCACCTCGGCCTTGAGGTGAAGCTCACCGAGGCGGCCGGCGATCACCGGGTCGTCGAGCAGTCCTTCCCCCGCCGCCTCCTCGATCAGGCGGTCGAGCAGCTGGCGCATCCGAACCTGCAGGAAGAACGCCAGCCCGGCGCGTTCGTTCATCAACGTCGTCAGCGCGACCTTCCAACCGTTGCCGACGCCACCGAGCACGTTCTCGTCGGGGATCCGGCCGCCGTCGATGAACAGCTCGTTGAACTCCGGCTCGCCGGTGATCTGACGAAGCGGACGGACCTGTACGCCCTCCTGCTCCATGTCCATCAGAAAGTAGGTGAGCCCCTTGTGCTTGGGCGCTTCGGGGTCGGTTCGGGCCACCAACATGCACCACTTGGAGTGCTGAGCGCCGCTGGTCCAGACCTTCTGCCCGCTCACCAGCCAGCCGTCCCCGTCCTTGACCGCCCGGGTCTTGAGGCTCGCCAGGTCAGAGCCCGCCTCGGGCTCGGAGAAGCCCTGACACCAGATCTCCTCGGCCGGCAGGATCGGCGTGAGGTAGCGATCCTTCTGCTCCTGAGTGCCCCACGTCATGATCGTCGGGCCGGCCAGCAGCAGTCCCAGTACGTTGACCGGCAAAGGCGCTCCGGAGCGCCCCAGCTCCTCAAAGAAAATTGCTGATTCAGTCAGGGTCGCGCCGCGGCCGCCGTACTCGCGCGGCCAGTGGACGGCAGCCCATCCGCCGTCGGCGAGACGACGTTGGAAATCGCGCCGCCAGGCATAGCGGCGCTCCTCGTCGGCCTCGGGCTCGGTGCCGGGATGGTTGTCCCGAAACCATGCTCTCAGCTCGTCGCGGAATGCGAGCTCGCGCTCGTTGAACGTCAGGTCCATGAATCCTCCTCGAGGTGTAGGCCGCACGATACGCGTAGGCTGCCTGGGGAGGTGTCGTCCGCTCCCCGGATCACGGTCGTGGGCTCGGCCAACGTCGACCTGGTGGCTCGATGCCGGCGGCTGCCGCGCCCCGGTGAGACGGTCACCGATGCCGAGTTCGAGCGCAACCCGGGCGGCAAGGGCGCCAACCAGGCGGTCGCGGCCGCGCGGCTTGGCGCCCGGGTTCGGTTCATCGGGCGGATCGGACGCGACGAGCTGACGCTTGGCTCGCTCGAGCGCGACGGAGTGGACACCACCGGCGTGGTGCGCGACCAGGGGGAGGGAGGCGTTGCGCTGATTCTGGTCGAGGAGAGCGGGGAGAACGTGATCGTGGTCGCGCCGGGCGCGAACCGAAGGCTCAGGGCCGCCGAGGTCCGGGTCGGCGACGCCGACGGGGTCATCTGCCAGCAGGAGATCCCGGCCGAAGCCATCGCCGCGGCGGCGCAGGGAGCCAGGTTCTTCTGCCTCAATGCGGCTCCGACGCGAGGACCGCTCACGATGAAGCCCGACCTGCTCGTGGTCAACCGCTATGAGTACGAGGCCGCTGGTTCCTACGACGGGCTGGTCGCGCTGACTCTGGGGGAGGAGGGAGCCGTCCTGCTCGACGCCGGAACGGAAGTGGCGCGGGCAAGTCCGCCGCCCGTGCGGGCCGTGGATGGCACCGCGGCCGGCGACGCCTTCTGCGCGGCGATCGTGGTTTCGCTGCTTGAGGGGCGCGAGCGGGACGCCGCGCTGCAGCGCGCCTGCGCCGCCGGCGCGCTGGCCGCGTCTCGCCCGGGAGCACAGCCATCGCTTCCGACCACGGCCGAGGTCGACGCGGCGCTTGCGGGCTGAGTCATTCGAGGCTGGACGTAAAAGCGAAGATATCCGTCGCTTTTACGTCCAACGGTGTGCGGGGCGACTCCCCCCGGTCTACTCGTCACCGCTTGCGAAGCGCTCGGCGCCGAGCTTTGCCTGCGGATCCAGGCTCGGCGGCACACCCTTGCCCAGCACCCCGCTCGCCAGCAAGCGGCCCAGCAGCGGCGCGTGCTTGAAGAGGTTGTTGCCGGCGACGGTCAACAGGCCGCCCGCCTCCCACACCGCGATCCCATCGGTGTTCCAGGGCAGCTCGGTGACCCAGCAGTGACGCACATCGATCGGCTCGGGGTCCAGGCCCGGCAGCGCGCGAGCGACGTAGGCGCTGGTGCGCTCGCTGCCGTCCGCCAGCGCGGCCACGTCGATCAGGCTGCCGTCCTCGTGGATCGGAGCCTCGGCGAGGCCGACCGCGTAGGCGCCGTTGCCTGGCAGCGGATCGCCGTAGGCAGGCTCGTCGAACGCGCCGATGCCATCGAGCAGGCACGGCAGCCGCGCGGGCGGCTGGGAGCGAACGCGGTAGGTGACGCGAACGTGCGCGGCCTGGCGCACCGGCAGCGGAATCCCCGCGCCCCGGGCCAGGGCAACCGTGCCGCGGCCCGCGCAGAGCACGGCGCGCTCGTACCGGGCGACCGCCCCACCGGTCCGGATCTCGACCTGCCCGCTCGCCGTCACCCGTAGCGACAGGACCTCTTCGGCGACGAGCAGGTGAGACACAGCGCCGGTGAGCGCCTCGATCGCCGCCCGGGCCCGGATCACCCCGGCGTCCTCGTCGAACATCGCCGGTCCCTCCCCCGGGGCAAGCAGCGGCAGCAGGCGGGCGAGCTCGTCGGCGTCGATTCTCCTCGCCCTCACCCCGCCGACGTCGTCGAGCACCGCCAGCCGGCGCGGCACCGCCGGCCCGATCGCGACCACCCCGTCGCGCGAGAGCAGCTCTCGTCCGAAGCGCTCCTCCCATTCGCGCCAGACGCCGCGCGCCTCGCGCGCCATCGTGACCAAGCGGCGGTCGTCGTGGGAGTGGCGGAAGATCCGCGACTCCCCACCCGACTGGCCGTTGCCCGGCACGCTTCGCTCGTACAGGGCGACCGACGCGCCCTCCTCGGTCAGGGCGTGGGTGGTGCTGAGGCCCACGATCCCCGCGCCGATCACCGCGATGTCGGACCCGGTCACGCGACCCGAGGTCAACCGTCGTCGATGAGACCCGCCAGCGGTCCGAGCAGCCGCCGGGAGCGTTTCGACACGCCCGGCAGCGCCAGCAGGCGATGCGTGGCCGCCTCGCCGGCGCGCAGGCGCCGCAGCTGCTCGGCGGCGATCGGGATCCAGCGCTCGTCGACGACGGTCTTCGGCGCCTCGTCGGCGATCGTCCCGACGTCGACCTCGAGATGCTCGGACCAGAGCCGCAGGCGCGTCTCCCGTGCGAGCCCCGGGTCGTCGCAGACGACGTTCATCTCGGTGTCGTTGAGCAGCGAGTGCGCGTTGAGGTTGGCCGAGCCGACCGTCAGCCAGCGGTCGTCGACGATCCCGACCTTCGCATGGACGTACAGCCGGTCGTCGCGCTCGCCGCTGCGCGAGCGGATCGTGGCGGCCAGCAGGCGATCGTTTGCGTCGTCTGCGGAGACGAGCCTTCCGAGCTGGCCCTGGGTATCGTCCTGGCCGTTGTTGGCTCGCGCCGGCAGGAGGATGACGATCCGAAAGTCGTCGCTGGGCGGATCTTTGAGCTTCTCGGCGAGCAGCGCGACGATCTCCGGGGACCACAGGAACTGGTTCTCCAGATAGATGAAGCTCCGCGCGGCGCGGATCGCGCGGACGTAGCTCTCGAGGATCCGGAACTCCCCCCGAGGCACCGCGTCATACATGCCGTCGGCGATCGTTCGCACGACCTGCACCGTCTGGTCGCCCGCGGCCGGCGGCGGTGAGGGCCGCCGCAGCTGCTCGCCGGTGAGCTCCCGCCAGCGCAACGCGAAGTGATCGTCGACGTCGGCCACGGCCGGCCCGCGCACTTTCGCGCCGGCGTCGTGCCAGCCCAGGCGCCGGCGCGCCGGATGGTCACGGCTGTCGTACCGGTCGCCGCCGAAGTCGGTCATGTCGATGCCGCCGACGAACGCGACCTCGCCGTCGACGATCACCGTCTTCTCGTGGTGACAGTGGAAGGGATGCTCGCGAGGATCTACCTCGCAGCGGATCCTGGTACGACGGGTGAGCGTCTGCACCGCGTCGCGGACCTCCCGGCGGGTGGGGTGAAACGCCGGCACCGGCGCTCCCGCCCAAACGAGCACCCGCACTTCGATTCGCTGCGCCGCCTCGGCCAGCATCGCGCCCAGCGTCCCCGGACGGTCGCCGCGCACCAGGTCGAAAGACGGCGCGATGTGCCAGCCGGTGATGTGGATGTACTCGCGCGCCTGCTCGATCGCTGCCGCGATCGCGGGAAACGCCTCCGCGCCGTCGACGAGCACCTCCAGGGAGCAGCCCGCGCGGGGCGGCGGGTCGCCCGTCGCCCACGGTCCGTTGTCCGCGGGCGCCAGCGCATGGCCGGACCCCAGCCGGCGAAGGCGCCACGAATGCTTGGCGCGCACGGCGGCCTCGATGCCGTCTCCGACCAGCGTGTCGGCTCGCGTGATCAGCGAGGCGTACCCGGGCATCGCCACATACTCGCCGATCCGGTCCGACCGCGACCGGCTGGTCGATATTCTCGGGCTCGTGAGCAAGCCACGGGCAGAGCACCGAAGCTCCGCCTATAGCTCCGCGGGCGTCGACTACGAAGCGCTGGATGCAGGCAAGCGCGGCGCGCTGACCGAGGCGATGGCCACCTCCGGGCTGCTCGGGGCTCATGGGGGCCGGGCCGTGGACGCTTCGCGGGGCGAGCCCGCTTTCGTGTTCGAGCTCGGAGGGCGGACGTTCGCGTTCGTCGTCGAGGGTCTGGGCACCAAGTCCGTGATCGCTCGCCAGGTCGAGGAGCAGCTGGGCGTGGGCGCGTTTGACAACGTCGCCTACGACACCGTCGCGGCGATCGTCAACGACCTCTGCTGCGTAGGGGCGCTGCCCCTGGTCGTCAACGCCTACTTTGCGACCGGTTCGTCGGACTGGTACGGGCGACCCGATCGCCACGGCGCGGTGCTGGCGGGCTGGCGCGAGGCGTGCGAGTGCGCGGGCGCGACCTGGGGAGGGGGCGAGTCCCCATCGCTGCCCGAGCTCGTACACACGCACGACATCGAGCTTGCCGGAAGCGCGGTGGGCGTGACCCCCGACCAACGCGGCCCGATCCTCGGGGAGGAGCTGACCGTGGGCGACGAGATCGTGCTCGTCGACAGCAACGGGCTGCACGCCAATGGCTCGTCGCTGGCGCGGATGATCGCGGGCCGGCTCGACCAGGGCTATCGAACCCCCTTGCCCAGCGGCAGGGCGTTCGGGGAGGCGCTGCTGGATCGCTCCGTGATCTACGTGGGGCTCGTCGAGGCGCTGCTGGCGAGCGATGTCCACGTTCACTACCTCAGCCACATCACGGGCCACGGCCTGCTGAAGCTGATGCGCCCGCGCCGGGAGCTCAGCTACGAGATCACCAGCCTGCCGGACGTGCCCGAGGTGCTCGCGTTTCTCGTCGAACGGGCGCAGATGTCCTCGCGCGCCGCCTACTCGACGCTCAACATGGGCAGCGGGTTCGCGGTCTACTGCAGCGTGGGCTCCGGTCGGCGTGTCGTCGCCATCGCCTCCGAGCTGGGGCTGGGGGCCCACGTCGCCGGAGCGGTCGCTGCGGGCCCCCGGCGCGTGGTGCTCGAGCAGATCGGCGTGCAGTTCTCAAGCGGCGACCTGGACCTCGCCCCGGGCCGCGGTTAGGATCTGGCGGTGCAACGCCCCGTCCACGATCGCGGGGGTACGGCGACCGGCCGGGCCATCGACCGCAGCGAGCACTCGCTCGAAGACTGGGAGCTCCTGACCGATGCGCTCGTCGGCGCGCTTGGCCATCGCGGGCTGATGAACGTCGACGAGCTGAGACGGGCGATCGAGAGCATGCCGCCCGACGAATACGAGCGGGCCTCTTACTACGAGCGCTGGCTGTACTCGATCGAGACGATCCTCACCGAGAAGGGAGTGCTCGCCGCCGGCGAGCTCGATCGGAAGGTGGCGAGGTGACCCACCGGCCCGGCCGGCAGGTCTACCGGGTGGGGGAGACGGTCAAGGTGGCCGCCAGGCCCCATCCCGGCCACCATCGCACCCCGGGATACATCAAGGGCAAGAGCGGGCGGATTGAGCGGCTGCGCGCCACGTTTCGAAATCCCGAGACACGCGCCTACGGCGGCGACGGGCTTCCCGAGATGCCGCTGTACCTGGTCAGCTTTGCCCACGCCGACCTGTGGCCCGACGGCGCCGACCGCCAAGGCGATCGAATCTACGTCGACGTCTTCGAGCACTGGCTGGAGAAGACATGATGTGCCGCCCTGATTGCCGGAGGATGCGCCGGTGAGCGAGCACGACCACGATCACGCACCGATCGCGAACGGAGACGAACCCGCGGCCGCCCTTCGGGCACGCGCACTCGAGGAGCTGCTCGTGCACAAGGGCGTGGTTCGCCGCGAGGACGTGCGCGCCCGAATCGACTGGCTCGTCTCGCGCACCCCCGCCGACGGCGCCCGGCTGGTCGCGCGCGCCTGGATCGACCCGGAGTTCAAGGCGAGACTATTCGCCGACGCGCGCGCGGCGGCGCTGGAGCTCGGCCTGGACCCGGGTCCCTCTCCGGTCCTGGTCGCGGTGGAGAACACCGAGACGGTGCATCACATGGTCGTGTGCACGCTGTGCTCGTGCTATCCGCGGGCGCTGCTCGGTCCGCCGCCGGCCTGGTACAAGAGCCTTCCCTACCGCTCGCGCGCGGTCTCCGATCCCCGCGGCGTCCTGGCCGAGTTCGGGATGATGCTCGACGACGACGTCGAGCTGCGCGTGCTCGACTCGACCGCCGACATCCGCTACCTGGTGGTGCCGCGCCGGCCGCCCGGAACGTCGGACCTGAGCGAGGAACGGCTGGCCGCGCTGGTCACACGCGACTCGATGATCGGCGTCGCCGTGCCGAGCGCACGCGTGCCGGTGTGACCGCTCAGCGGTCGTAGGCGGCGATCGTCCGCAGCGACAGTGCCGAGGTGCTGCGTGGTCAGGAACACCGTGCCGCCGCGAGCGCGCAGCCGGGTAGCGCCGGCTCAATTTTGTCCACGTGTACATATAGGTTGTCCGCAACTTGGGCGATCATCCCGCCATGAAGCCGCTGATCGGCGTGACCACCTCGGAGCTGCGTGCCGGCGAGCTCGCGACGCTGCGCCGGCACGGGGAGCCGCCTCACGCCGAGATGGCGCTGGGGATCACATACGTGCGCGCGATCGAAGCGGCGGGAGGCATTCCGGTCGTGATGCCGCCCCTGGCGCTGGCGGACGCCCGGTCCCTCGTCGCCCGCCTGGACGGGATCGTGCTCTCGGGCGGCCCCGATCTCGCGCCGGCCGCGTACGACGCGGCGCCCCATCCCGAGCTCGGGACCACCGAGCCGGCGCTCGATACCTTCGAGTATGAGGTGATCCGCGAGGCACTGCGGCTCGATCTGCCTATCCTAGGCATCTGCCGCGGCGCCCAGGCTTTCAACGTTGCGCGCGGCGGCGCACTGCACCAGCATCTGCCAGAGGTGGTCGGTGAAACCGTCGTTCATCGCCAGACCGAGGACGGACGGAAACCCACGCACATCGTCGAGATCGTTGCCGGGACCCGGCTCGCTCGCGTGCTCGGGACACAGCGGCTGGCCGTCAACTCCTTCCACCACCAGGCGGTGCGGCGGCTCGGCAGCGGGCTGCGGGTTTGCGCCCGGGCGCGGGACGGGACGATCGAGGCGATCGAGGATCCGTCGCGAACGTTCGTGGTGGCCGTGCAGTGGCACGCCGAGACGCTCCTGCACGGCTCGCAACAGCGACGCCTGTTCGAAGAGCTGGTGGCCGTGGCGGCAGGTGTGCGCCGGCTGCCGCTCGCGGCCTAGATGTCGGCGGGTTACGCCGTGTCGCATCAGGTTGAGGCGGTGATCGGCGCGGCGATCCCCGACGTCAATTTTGGCATCGAGGCGGACTTCTCGCTCGGCGTGGAGGAAGAGCTGCTGCTCGTCGACCCGGAGACCGGCGCCCTGGATCACGGCGCGGAGGACCTGCTGTCACGGCTGTCGATACCGGAGCACGAAGGGGCCGCCGCGCCAGAGGCATACGCGGCCATGGTGGAGCTCGCCTCCCCGATCTGCGCCGATGCGTCCGAAGTAGCGGCTTCCTGCTCCGTTTTGCGTGGGCAACTGGGATCCGCCGGCGCGACGATGATCGGAACCGGCCTGCATCCCACCGGGGCGTTCGGAGACACCGTTCAGTTCCCCTCCGATCGCTATCGGCTGCTGACGAGCGAAATGCGGGGCCTCCTGGCGCGTACGCCGACGTGCGCGCTCCACGTGCACGTGGGGATGCCCGACGCCGAGACAGCGATCAGGGCGTACAACGCGCTGCGGATCCATCTGCCGCTCCTGCAGGCGCTGTCGGCCAACTCGCCCTTCTGGCACGGTCGCGACTCGGGGCTTGCCAGCGCCCGTGCCCAGGTGTTCCGGGCCTTCCCGAGATCGGAGATTCCCGCCGCGTTCTCGTCCTTTGACGAATACGCGGAGGTGGTGGGAGAGCTGACGGCGGCGGGCGAGCTCCCCGATTACACCTTCCTCTGGTGGGACATCCGCCCACACCCGATGCTGGGGACGGTCGAGGTGCGAGCACTCGACAGTCAATCGTCACTGGCAAGCGTCGCCGGGATCGTCGCCCTGGTTCACTCGCTGGCGCGATGGGCGGCGGACCAGCACGGGCCGTGGGAGCCGCGCGAGGTGCTGATGGAATCTAGCTTCCGGGCCGCCCGCGATGGGCTTGACGCGACGCTGTGGCGCGATGGTGCGATGCACCCGGCCGCCGAGATCGCGCGCGCGACGCTCGACCTTGCGCGGCCCTACGCCCGCGAAATCGGCTCCGACGACGCGCTCGAGGAGATCGGGCGCCTGCTCGTGGACGGAGAGGGTGCAAGACGACAGCGCGCTGCCTTCGCCCGCGGCGGCATGAGCGCCGTGCTCGCCCAGCTCCTCCGCGACTCGGCGCCGTAGCGAGAGCTCGGGGTATGCCGCGAGCGGTGAGATTCGACCAGTACGGCGGAATCGACGTCCTCAAGGTCGTGGATGTCGACGCCCCGGTGCCCGGACCGGGGCAGCTGCTGATCAGGGTCAAGGCCGCCGGTATTAACCCCGGCGAGTCGAAGATCCGGGAAGGAATGTTGCACGCCAGATGGCCCGCGACGTTCCCGTCGGGCGAGGGCAGCGACCTCGCCGGGCTCGTCGAGCGGGTCGGCGACCAGGTCGACGGCTTTTCCGTGGGCGACGAGGTGCTGGGCTTCACCCACAATCGCGCCAGCCATGCCGAGCTCGTCGTCGTCGACGCCGCCGACGTGACGCGCCGGCCGCCGAACGTCTCCTGGGAGGCCGCCGGATCCCTGTTCGTGGCCGGCACGACGGCGTACGCGGCGGTGCGCGCGGTTAGGGTGCGCGCCGGCGACACGGTCGTCGTCTCCGGCGCGGCCGGCGGCGTCGGGTCGATCACGGTGCAGCTCGCAAGCCAAGCCGGCGCGACCGTGATCGGCCTCGCCGGCGAGCACAATCACCGGTGGCTCGCCGAGCACGGGGTGCTACCCGTGACCTACGGCGACGGCGTCGCCGACCGCATCCGCGACGCTTCGGGCGGCAAGGTCGACGCGTTCATCGACCTTGTCAGCCCGGACTACGTCAAGCTGGCGCTGGCGCTTGGCGTCGCCCCCGATCGGATCGACACGATCACCGATTTCCGAGCCGGCGAGAAGTACGGGGTCAAGACCGAGGGCACCGCTGCCGCGGCGACCGCGGAAGTCCTGGCCGAGCTCGCTCGATTCGTCGACGAAGGGCGGGTGGAGGTTCCGATCGCGCGCGTCTATCCGCTCGAGCAGGTGCAAGATGCCTTCGCGGAGCTCGAGCGGGGCCACACCCACGGCAAGATCGTGCTGCAGCCGTAAGCCGGGAAGTGGTCGGCGACGTGGCGATGCTCGCCGTCTCGCCTCGACCCGGGACCGTCAACCCGAGGCGCCTACAACTCACACGACCGCGTTGACAAGGACGCCGCGAGTCCGATTGCGTCGGGACAGGAGCCCAACGTCTCGATCGTCGAGGATATGGGTGTGGCCGATCCCGACCCGCCGCAGGAGCTCACGCTCGACGAACGGACCGCGAGCCGCAAGCTGCTGCACGGCCTCATCTCGCTCGGTGTGCTGCTCGCGCTCGTGGTCGGCCTGGTGCTCGCGGTGCCGGGCCTCCGTGGCGTCGGCGCAACGGTCAAGCACATGCGGCCCGAGTGGCTCGCCGCGGCGGTTGGGCTCGAGGTCCTTTCGTGCGTGGGCTACGTGGTCGCGTTTCTGCAGGTGTTCGAGCGCGCGCCGGTCCGCTTCGGCGCACGCGTCGCGCTGACCGAGCTGGCATTTGGGGCGGCGGTGTCGCTCGGTGGCGCGGGCAGCGTCACCGTCGGGGCGTGGATGATGATCGAGCGCGGGGCGCCGCCGGCGCGGATCGTCGAACGCTCCGCGGTCCTGTTTCTGTTGACGAGCGCAATCAACGTGATCACGCTTGCGCTGACGGGCCTCGCGCTGTTCGTCGGCCTGCTGCCGGGGCCGAGCAACCCGCTGCTGAGCGCGGTGCCCGCGGCTGTCGCGATCGCCGTGCTGGCGTTCTTCTTGGCGATTCCCCGCCTGACCGAGGCGCGGCTGGGGAGCCGCGCTCCCGGACGCCTGCAAAAGCTGCTGGAGACCAGCGTCGAGAGCGTGCGAGACACCCGGGACCTGCTGCGCAAGCCCGACTGGCGCATCTGCGGCGCGATCGCCTTTCTGTGGTGCGACATCGCCGTGCTGGCCGCCTGCTTTGCGGCGACCGGCCACACCCCGCCGCTTGCGACGATCGTGCTTGCCTACCAGATCGGGTACATCGCGAACGTGGTTCCGATCCCGGGCAACGTCGGCGTCCTCGACGGGAGCCTGGTCGGGATGCTGGTCCTCTATGGCGTCGGCGCCACGACCGCGACCGCGGCCACCGTCGTCTATCACGCGATTGCGCTGTGGGTCCCGGCGATGTGGGGAACGGTCACGTTCATCGTCCTGCGGTTGACCAAGAACCAGCCGCTGGAGCTCCGTCCCACGCTGGCGGAGCGCCGGGCGGCGCGGAAGGCCAGGCGGCAGTGACCGCATGCCGGCGCTGACGTATGCTGCACGCGTGGAGGGCGCCATCCCAAAGGGTCCGGAGCTGAGCTTCCTTGGCGATCTGCCGCTGTCGCGTCAGGCGGTGGCGTTTGCCGGCGAGCGCCATCGGGGGCAGCGCCGCGAGAGCGACGGCGCGCCGTTTCTCGTGCATCCGGTCGAGGCGGCGTTGCTGCTGGAGCGGGCGGGATGGCCTGATCATGTGGTCGCCGCCGCTGTGCTGCATGACGTGCTCGAGGACACCAACGTGGAGCCCCCCGAGCTTCGGTCGCGGTTCGGCCGCGCCGTGGCTGACCTCGTCCAGCTGGTCTCAGACGACCCAGCGATCACCGACGAGGAGCAACGCAAGGACGAGGTCAGAGAGCGCGTTCGCGGAGCCGGCGGTGAGGGACTGGCCGTATATGCGGCCGACAAGGTCAGCAAGGTTCGCGAGCTGCGAGTGCGGATCGCAGACGGACTCGCCCCTGAGGACGCGCAAATCAAGGTGCGGCGCTATCGCAAATCGCTGGAGATGCTCGAGCAGGTGGTGCCCGATTCGAGCCTCGTCGAGCTTCTGCGCTTCGAGCTCGAGGCCCTCGAGCAGCTGCCCCCCGAACCGGGCAGCGCGGCCCGTTGATTAAGTCGGCTGGGGCGGCGGTCATCGCGCCGCGCGATCGTGTCAGCATGCCCTCATGCCCGACGAGCTGAGCGAGCTGCTCGAGCGCTTCCCGGCCGTTTCCCTGGCCGAGCTCGACGAGCGCGCGGCGCTGCTTCGCCGGGTGGACAACAAGTACGCGGTGCGTCGCGGCTCGCTGCCCGAGCTGGCCCGGATGCTGCGCGACGATCACGAGGTGCTAGAGATCGGTGATCGCCGGCAATTCGCCTACCGCACGACGTACTTCGAGACTCCCGATCTCCGATGCTTCGTCGACCACGTCGAAGGGCATGTCCCGCGCTTCAAGGTGCGCACCCGCGTCTACGAGGACAGCGGCAACTGCGTGTTTGAGGTCAAGCTCAAGCGCGGCGACGGCGAGACCGACAAGCGTCAACTCGACTACGACGCCGATGACGGCGAGCGTCTGACCGCGGCCGCCAGGGAGTGCCTCGACGAGGCTCTGCGCGACGCCGGGCTCGAGGTTCCCGACGAGCTCGAGGCGGGGTTGCGCACGTGCTTTCGCCGGATCACGCTGGCCGCCAGGGGAGGTTCTGAGCGGCTCACCTGCGACGAGAGGGTGCGGCTCTCGAGCTCCGACGGTCGGGCGGTGGAGCTGCAGGGCGACCTGGTCCTGGTCGAGACCAAGACCGACAACGGCGACAGCCCCGCGGACCGCGCGCTGGCGCGGGTCGGCCTCGAGCCGATCTCGCTCAGCAAGTACCGGGTGGGGATGAGCTTGGTCGCCGACACGCCCGGCTACGGCCCCCAGCCGGGAAGCGAGCTGTTCGACTCCACGGCCACCACGAGCATCAACGGGAGAAACTGATGTCCCCGGTCTCCCGCGGCTTCTTCGGCCGCCGCCGTCCGGTCGCAGATCCCTCGCGCGTGCCGCCGGGGCAGTACGTCACCGGCGACTTTCCCGTGCTCTCGGCGGGCCCGACGCCGCACACGCCGCTGCAGGAGTGGAGCTTCACGATCCAGGGTGCCGTGCAGGAGACCGTGTCGTGGTCGTGGAGCGAGTTGTTGGCGCTCCCCTCGGAGACGTTCACCGTTGACATCCACTGCGTGACGAAGTGGACCAAGCTCGACACGACCTGGAGGGGAGTCTCGATCGACACGCTGCTGCACGCGGTGCAGAGCGAGGCCGACCACGTCACGGCGTGGTGCGACGGCGGCTACACCACGAACCTGTCGCTGGAGGATCTGACCGACGGGAGGGGGTGGGTCGCGTATGAGTACGGGGGCGAGCCGCTCCAGCCCGAGCACGGCGGCCCGGCGCGGCTGGTGGTCCCGCATCTGTATTTCTGGAAGAGCGCGAAGTGGGTCCGCGGGCTGACGTTCACCGCCGACGACGAGCCCGGGTTCTGGGAGACCTACGGTTACCACAATCACGGAGACCCGTGGCTCGAGCAGCGCTACCAGGGCGACTGAACTGGCAGGCGGCGACCGTCGTGGAGGTCGTCGATGAGACGGCGAGCACCAAGAGCATCGTCTTCGATGCCGCGCAGTGGCGCGGGCATCGGGCGGGCCAACACGTCGACGTCCGCCTCACCGCTCCGGACGGCTATCAGGCCCAGCGCAGCTACTCGATCGCCTCTGGTCCCGAGGACGACCATCTGGTGCTGACGATCGAGCGGCTCGACGACGGCGAGGTCTCGCCCTATCTCGTGGACGAGCTCCGGCCCGGCGACGAGATCGAGTTGCGCGGACCGATCGGCGGCTACTTCGTCTGGGAGCAGTCGCAGGGGGGACCGCTGCTGCTGATCGCCGGCGGTTCCGGGATCGTGCCGTTTCGCGCGATCCTGCGCCACAGCGCGGCGCTCGGCAACCCCGTGGCGGTGCGGCTCCTTTACTCGTCGCGGTCGCTGAGCGAGGTCATCTACCGCCAAGAGCTGACGCAGATCGCCGACGGCGGGGCCGTCGCGATCGAGTATGCGCTCACGCGCGAGTGGCCCGCGGATTGGCAGGGCCATCGTGGGCGGATCGATCCCGCGCTGCTCGAGCGGGTGGCATGGGCGCCAGGCCAGCGGCCGCTGGTGTTTGTGTGCGGTCCGAGCGGATTCGTCGAATCCGCCGCCCAAGCGCTGGTCGACAACGGGCATGGCACCGATCGGATCAGGACCGAGCGCTTCGGCCCAACGAGCTGAGGCT
The DNA here is from genome assembly GCA_963723675.1 of uncultured Solirubrobacterales bacterium. Lineage (GTDB taxonomy): Bacteria > Actinomycetota > Thermoleophilia > Solirubrobacterales > Solirubrobacteraceae > Palsa-465. The sequence continues at coordinate 1,002,550 of CAVRRW010000012.1, forward strand.
CCGTCCGGCACACTGGGGAAGCATGCAACCACTGGACGGAAACTCGATCGGCGGCCAGCTGTTTGAGCACTTCGGGCGGGACATGACAGCCGCCACCGGGTCCTGCCGCCACTGCGGCGCGGCCCGGCAGATCGCCGAGCTGATGGTCTACTCCCGCGCCCCCGGTGCCGTCGTGCGCTGCCCGAGCTGCGGCGCCGTCGTGATCGTGCTCGTCGAGATCCGCGGCAGCACCCGGGTCCACCTCGACTACTTCGCCCTCGACGACTCAGAAGCGGTCTAGGAGCTCGTTCAGGGTGGCGCTGGGGCGCATCGCCGCGGCGACCTTGTCGACGTCCGGGCGGTAATAGCCGCCGATGTCGACCGGCGAGCCCTGGGCCGCGTTGAGCTCCTCGACGATCCGCTCCTCACTCTCGGTCAGCTCCCCGGCCAGCGGCGCGAAGCGCTCGGCGATGGCGCGATCGTCGGTCTGCTGGGCGAGCTCCTGCGCCCAGTAGAGGGCGAGATAGAAGTGGCTGCCGCGGTTGTCGAGCTCGCCGACCCGTCGCGAGGGGGAGCGATCCTCCTCGAGCAGGCGCCCGGTCGCTCGATCCAGAGTTCGGGCAAGGAGCCTCGCCCGCGGGTTGTCGTCCTTGTCGGCGAGCAGCTCGAATGACGGGCCAAGCGCCAGGAACTCGCCCAGCGAGTCCCAGCGCAGATGGTTCTCGGCGAGGAACTGCTGGACGTGCCGCGGCGCCGATCCGCCGGCCCCGGTCTCAAACAGGCCGCCACCACGGTGCAGCGGCACGATCGAGAGCATCTTCGCGCTCGTGCCGAGCTCCAGGATCGGGAACAGGTCGGTGAGGTAGTCGCGCAGGACGTTGCCCGTGACCGAGATCGTGTCCTGGCCAGTGCGAGCTCGATCCAGCGTGAAACGCGCGGCGGCGGTGACGTCGAGGATCTCGATCTGCAGGCCATCGGTGTCGAGCCGATCGAGCGCCGGACGGACCTTGCCCAGCAACTCGGCGTCGTGGGCGCGCGCCTCGTCGAGCCAGAACACGGCGGGCGCCCCCGTCTCACGAGCCCGGGACACCGCCAGCGCCACCCACTCGCGAATCGGTTCGTCCTTTGTCTGGCACATCCGCCAGATGTCGCCGGCGTCGACGTCGTGCTCGAGCAGGCTGCGGCCGCCCTCGTCGATGACGCGCACCCGACCCGGGCCGGAGATCTCAAACGTCTTGTCGTGCGAGCCGTACTCCTCGGCGGCCTGGGCCATCAGCCCGACGTTCGGGGTCGTCCCCATCGTCGCGGGGTCATAGGCCCCGTGCCGCCGGCAGTGCTCGACCGTCTCGGCGTAGAGCGCCGCGTAGGAGTGGTCGGGGATCACGAACTTGGTGTCCTGCAGCTCGCCGCGGGCGTTGTACATCTGGCCGGATGCGCGTATCGCCGCCGGCATCGATGCGTCGATGATCACGTCGCTGGGGACGTGCAGGCTGGTGATGCCACGATCGGAGTCGACCATGGCCAGTCCGGGCGCGTCCGCGTAGACGGCGTCGATCGTCGCCTTGATCGCGTCTCGCTGCTCGTCGGGGAGCGACTCGATCGCGTCCAGCAGCGCGGCCATGCCGTTGTCGGGGTCGACGCCGACGGACTCCAGCGCCTCCCCATGCCGCTCGAACACCTCGGCGAAGTACATCCGCACCGCGTGGCCGAAGATGATCGGGTCAGACACCCTCATCATCGTCGCCTTCAGGTGCACCGAGAACAGCACGCCCTGGTCCCTGGCCTCGGCGAGCTGCCCGGCGAGAAATGCCTGAAGCTGGTCCCGGCGCATGACCGCGGCATCGAGCACCTCGCCGGCCAGCACCGGCGTCTTCTCCTTGAGCACCGTCACCGTCCCGTCGTCGGCGACGTGCTCGATCCTGACCGCGCCCGGCGCGGCCGCCGTGATCGACCGCTCGCTGGAGCGGAAGTCCCCGTCGCTCATCGTCGAGACGTGAGAGCGCGAGTCGCGCGACCACGCGCCCATCGGGTGCGGATGCCTGCGGGCATACTCCTTGACCGACGGGGACGCGCGCCGATCGGAGTTGCCCTGGCGCAGGACCGGGTTGACCGCGCTGCCCTTGACCTTGTCGTAGCGAGCGCGAACGTCGCGCTGCTCGTCGTCGGAGGGCTCCTCGGGGTAGTCGGGAATCGCCAAGCCCTTCCCTTGCAGCTCCTCGATTGCGGCCTTGAGCTGTGGCACCGAGGCGCTGATGTTCGGGAGCTTGATGATGTTCGCCTCGGGCTCGTTGGCGAGTTCGCCGAGCTCGGCCAGGGCGTCGGCGACGCGCTGCTGGTCGTCGAGCCGGTCGGGGAACTGGGCGAGGATCCGTGCGGCCAGCGAGATGTCGCGCGCCTCGATCTCGGCGTCGGCCGCCGCGGCGAACGCGCGCACGATCGGCAGCAGCGACTGGGTCGCGAGCGCGGGCGCCTCATCGGTGAGCGTGTAGATGATCCTCACTTCCTCCGGCACCCTACCGGCGCAGACCCTCGGGCCGTCCGCGCCGACCGATGCGAGCGAATCACACAACCGCACCAAGGAGCTGCGATGACATCTGAACCCGCAGACCGGCCCCACCGGACGGCTTTCGGGCCCGACTGGGGACAGGGTCACTACGAGCACAGCGCGGCACGGCCGCTGCCCGCGATCTACGAGCCCGCCAACGAGGAGCCGGGCGGGTTCCGGATCACGAGCCGCTACGTCGTCGCGAGCGCCCACCGCGGGGCGTGTCACCCCCGCCGGCGGTGACCGAGCGGCGGCGGGGGGTTGGATGTCTAACGGCGATATTTCACGCGTTTCGCATCCACCCCCCGGCGCGCTAGGGGTTGAACACCACCTTGAACGTGCCGTCCTGCTTCTTTTGGAACATCTCGTATGCCCGCGGCGCCTCGTCCAGGGGCAGGTGGTGGGTGGCGAAGCTCTCGACGCCGAGCGGATCGTCATCGCTGACGAGCGGCATCAAGTCGTCGATCCAGCGCCTGACGTTGGCCTGGCCCATGCGCACGTTGATCTGCTTGTCAAACATCTGAATCAGGGGCATGGGGCTGATGGCGCCGCCGTAGACGCCCGACACGGAAACGGTGCCTCCCCGGCGGACCAGTTCAATCGCCATGTGCAGCGCCGTCAGCCGGTCGACGCCGACCTTCTCCACCGCCTTTTGCGCGAGTGAGTCGGGCAGAAGCCCGGCCATTCGCTGGGCGAGCTTGGCGACGGTGGAACCATGTGCCTCCATCCCGACCGCATCGATCACCGAGTCTGGCCCACGGCCGTCGGTGTGCTCACGCACGAAGGCGGGCAGGTCATCGTGGTCCCCGAGGTTGATCGCCACCACGCCGTGGGAGGCGGCGCGGGCGAGCCGGTCGGGGACCAGGTCGACGGCGAGGACCTTGCCGGCGCCGCGGTGCTGCGCGATCCGGCAGGACATCTCGCCGATCGGACCGAGACCCATCACCAGCACGCTGCCACCGTCAGGAATGTCGGCGTACTCGACCGCCTGCCAAGCGGTGGGCAGGACGTCTGAGAGAAACACGAAGCGGTCGTCCGGCGCGCCCTCCGGAACCTTGATCGGCCCGTACTGAGCCTGGGGCACACGGAGATACTCGGCCTGACCCCCGGCGACCTGGCCATACAGCTTGGTGTACCCCAGCAGTGCCGCACCGGTTCCGTATTCGTGCACCTGGGTGGTTTCGCACTGCGACATCAGACCCTGTTCGCACATGTAACAGCGCCCGCAGGAGATGTTGAACGGGATCACCACGCGGTCGCCGGGTTTGATCTGCGTGACTTCGGAGCCAACATCCTCGACGACCCCCATGGGCTCGTGTCCGAGGATGTCGCCGGCGTCCAGGAACGGCCCGAGCACCTCGTACAGGTGCAGGTCCGAGCCGCACAGGCCGGTGGAGGTGACCCGGATTACCGCGTCGGTGGGCTCTTGAATCGTCGGGTCGGCGACGTTGTCAACGCGTACGTCGTGGCTTCCGTGCCACGCGACAGCCTTCATCCTGAAAGCCGCTTGCGAAGCTGCTCCTTACCCTGCTCGCCTCCCTTGCGGCTCTCGTTCTGAGCGCGCCTGAAGAACTCCGCCAGCTCGCTGTCGCCGTCACGCTCGGCGTCCTGAACGTAGGACTCCAGTCGCAGGACGTTGCTGAGGCACTGCTCGGTGAACCAAAGCAGGTTGTAGTCCTTGTCCTTGGTGCCGGTGACGTGTCCGGTCTCGCCAGTTGAAGCGGCCATACGAACTTCCCTCCTGTCGACTGTGTGTTTGCTGTGGTTGCCCACTCCTCGGGCGGACCACGGGACTTGGCTACCCGCCGTAAGGCGTTTGTCACCGCCGATCGTGAGGCCTGACCTCAGAGTCCGAGCTTTCCACCGAGGCCGCCCAGCTCGCCCGGATCGATCCCGATCTTCTTGAGGAGATCTCCGTGCTGCTCGGGATCCACCTGGTCGGGGAGCTGCTGATCTGCCTGTTGAGCCTTGTCGCCGTCGCCACGGTCACGCAGCATCTGCAGAATCTGGTCCTTGGGAATTTCCATGGTCGTTACCTCCCTTTGGTGTTGGTTGGGGTTGGCTCACGACAGGCGCGCTCTACCGGCCGCGACGCTGTCGCGTTCGGATAGCTCGCGCAGGCGCGCGATTGCGCCGTGCTGGATTCGGGAGACCTGCATTTGCGACACGCCGATCTCCTTCGCGACCTCCGTTTGAGCGCGATCCTCGAAGAAGCGAAGCCTCAGCACCTCGCGCTCTCGCGGGGAGAGCTCTTGCAGCGCATCGGCAACGGTTACCCTGGCCTCCACCCGTTCGAAGCCGGCTTCCTCGATCGCGAAGAAGTCGCCGAGCGAGCTCGAGTCGCCGTCCTCGTCATCACACCGCACGTCCAACGACGTCGAATGATGTGCTTCGGCCGCTTCCAAGCCCTCGAGAACGTCCTCGACGCTCAACTCCATGTACTGCGCCAGCCCGTCCACCGTGGGTGAGCGGCCGGTCTGGGCGGTCAGCTTCTCCTGGGCCCGCCGGACCTTCTGGGCAAGCTCCTGTGTGCCCCGCGGCACGTGAACCGACCAACCGACGTCGCGGAAGTAGCGCTTGAGCTCGCCGAGGATGGTTGGCACGGCAAACGAGGAGAACGCTGTCCCTCGGTGGGGATCGAAGCGATCCAGCGCCTTGAGCAAGCCGTAGCTCGCTACCTGGAGCAGATCTTCGAAGGGTTCCCGCGCGCCGTTGTAGCGGCGGGCCAACGTGCGCGCCAGTGGCATGAACCGCTTGACGAGCTCCTCACGAGCCGCCTGATCCTGGTGCTGCTGCCAGCGGACGAACAACTGCCGCGTGTCCGCTTGGCCGGACCCGCGACGACCTGCAGGTGGCAATCCTCGGTGCGAGCGCGTCGGCGGCGACATCATCGAAAGCTCAGCGGCCGGGGTACGGGTTCTGCCATTTGTTCCTCCTAGGTGAGGCCCCACGAACTGTCCCATATAAGTGGGACATGTGACTCGGGTCTACCCGGCTTCGGGGTCGTGAATCACGGATTTGCACCAAATCCGAGACGGCGGGACATCTTGCGGGACACCATGCTCCGTCGAGCCGACGCTGAGTACCGACGTGCTCGCGGGCGGTTAGCCTCCCCAACCGATGCGACCCCACTTCCAGGGGCCTCTGACAACAGCCGTCGTCGGAAGCTACCCGCAGCCTGAGTGGCTGATCGACCGGGCGGCGCTGGGTGCCGGTTTTGTGCCCCGGGTGCGGGTGCGGTCGGTCTGGCGCGTTCGCGAGCCCCACCTGGAGCAGGCCCAGGACGAGGCCACGTTGCTCGCGATCCGCGAGATGGAGCTTGCGGGGATCGACACGATCACCGACGGCGAGGTCCGGCGGGAGAGCTACTCCAACCGGTTTGCGACCGCGCTCGACGGCGTCGACGGTGAGAACGGAGCCACCATCCGCACTCGAGCGGGGGAGCCAAGGACCGTCCCGCGGATCGTCGCTCCGGTCCGTTGGATAGGCCCCGTGGAGGTGCGCGACGCCGAGTTCCTGCGGGCCCACACCGAGCGCACCACGAAGATCACGCTGCCCGGGCCGTTCACCATGGCTCAGCAGGCCCACAATGAGGCCTACGGCGATTTCGACGAGCTCGTCATGGATTTCGCGGCGGCGCTCAATCGCGAGGCCCACGCGCTGCAGGCGGCCGGCGTCGACGTCATCCAGCTCGACGAGCCGTGGCTGCGAAATGACCCCGAGGGCGCCCGTCGGATCGCGGTACGCGCGATCGATCGCGCGCTCGCGGACCTGTCTGTGACCACCGCCGTGCACCTGTGCTTCGGGTACGCGGCGATCGTCGGTGCCAAGCGCAATGACCGTTATGAGTTCCTGGGCGAGCTTGGCGCGAGCGCCGCCCAGCAGATTTCGGTCGAGGCCGCTCAGCCGCGGCTGGACCTCGGCCAGCTGTCCGAGCTGGCGCCGAAGACGATCGCGCTGGGAGTGATCGACCTCGGTGACCCCGGGGCCGAGACGGCCGGTCGGGTCGCCGAACGGATCCGCGCGGCGCTCGTGTATGTGCCGCCGGAGCGCCTCGTCCTGGCCCCGGATTGCGGCATGAAGTACCTGCCGCGGGGGCGGGCGTTTGCCAAGCTCCGCGCGCTCGCAGAGGGCGCCGCCGTCGTTCGCGGCGAGCTTTAGCCCGGTCTCGCCCGCTCTCCCTCGAGCCTAGCCCGGACCCGCCCGCTGCACTTTCGAGCCTGGCGTCTCGCCCGCTGCACTTTCGAGCCTAGCCCGGACCCGCCCGCTCCACCTCCGAGCCTAGCCCGGTCTACCCCCGGATCTAGCCCGTAGTTCGCAGAGGATTGCTCAGGCCGCCAGGCGGCGCCGCGCCTTCTGAACCGAGGGCAGCGACGACTTCGCTCGGGTGAGCGGCCTCGCTCGCAGATCGACGCTCGCCGGCTTGGCCTTGATCGTGATCTCCTCGCCGGTCGCCGGGTTTCGCCCCTTGCGCGCCTTCTGCGCGGCCTTTACCCGCACCGTCAGCTGCACGAGGCCGCCGATCCGCACCTTCTGGGCGTTCCCGAGCTCAGCCAGCACGACCTCGTCGAGTGCGTCGAGTGCCCGCTTCGCGTCGGCCTTGGTCAAGTCCGCACGCTCGGCGACGGCGGTGACGAGCTGCGATTGTGTTAGCGCCACGACTCTCCTCCAGGGTTCGATTCGTAAGGATGGCGGGCGGATTCAAGCTTGCCGGGCGGACAGATTCAACTCAGCGCACCGTCGCAAGGGGATCGATGGCGTCGTGTGGGCCGGAATGCCCTGGGTCGATCACGCAGCATCGCTTGGGCTCTGCATGCGCGAGATGATGCTCGTAGCGCTCGAGCAGTTGCGCCGCGCCGCTCGTCACCAACGCCCGCCAGCGCGCCGGCTCACGCACGCGGTATGCCATCGCCAGCTGCGAGTGACGATCGTCGAGGCGGACAACCTCGACCTCGGTGCGCGAGTACATCCCGGGTGGATTGTGCCCCTCCTCGTAGTCCTCGAGCCTGTCGATCGCCGCAAGGGTGGACGGGTCGATCATGAACAGGTCCCCTCGACGTGAAACCCTTCGACTCCCGGCACCATCGCGGCCGTCCGGTGCAGCAGTCCGCAGCCGGGGTTCCCGCATCCCGGCTCGATCGGCACCACCAGCGCATGTGGTTGCACCGTGCGAAACCGCCCCACCGGGTGGCCCAGGCGGTCCGCCAGATCCGGCCAATTCTGAAAGCCCTTCTGCAGCGTCCCGTAGGCGAAATAGGCGATTGCGGCGGCCATGGCTCAACCCCGCGGGCGCGATCATGTGGTCGCGCCCGCGGGTCTGCTTATTTTCGCCGGGCCGCGTCTGCCTGTCTCGCGAGCGTCTTCATGAACTTGAAGAAGCCGGGCGACTGCCCACGGAACAGTCCGTCGTCGGTCAGGAACTTCAGCGCCCCCGCCGCCGCACCGTCGGTCTCGGTCGGGCGGATGATCGAGCACCTCGGGAACTTGCGATTCAAAAAGACCGTCGGCTCGGGCATGATCAGGTTGGTCTGGAAATCCTCCCCGCCGAACGGACGGGAATTGAGGTCCGGAAACACCAGCCCGTTGGTCGGGTCGGTCAACGGCGGCGCGTTGCCGGCCTTGTCGCTCCAGGTCTGGAAGTGCATCGTCTCCGTCGGTCCGATGCTGAGCACGACGCGGAGCACCTCGGGATCGCTGACCCTCTGTGCCAGCGACGGGTAGAGGCTGGTGCCGCCCTGTTCGATGGTCGCGAAGTGAAAGCCGGCGGTGTTGGCGATCGCCTGGAGGTGCTTTTTGGGAGTCAGGTCGGCATCGGATCTGGGGATCGCCGGGAACTGGCCGTTCATCAGTCCCGGGACCGCCGGCGGCAACGTGTCGCCGAGATCGGGGTTCTTGTTGCCGGCGCGGTATCGCGTCCACCAGGTGGTATCCACGGTCAGCCGCATCAGGTTCGTGAGTCGCTTGATCTGTTGCGCGCCGCTCGCCTTGCTGCTCGGCAGCGTTCGGAATGGCTCGAGATCGACCGCTCTGCCCCCGCGCGCCTCGAGGTACGCGTTGAGGAATTTGAAATGGGTGAACTCATCGTCGGTGTTGTCATGGATGTACTGCGCCATGTCCGAATCCAGCTGCGCCAAGGCATCGGTGTAAGCCTTGTTGCCGGTGCCGCCCGGGACCTCCTTGTCCGGAACGCCGCCCAGTTCGTTGTACTGCTGCCAGAAGTCGGCCTCGAGTGTCTCCGCTGCGGCGAGGAAACGCAGGATCGCCTCGTCTCCGGCGGTGAGCCGCCGGGCCGCCGAGGCGAGCGGCAGGTCGACAAACAGGCCGGCGCCGAGCACTCCGGCGCCTGCGCCTGCCAGGAACTTGCGGCGACTGCTCAGCCGCCTGCTGTCCGCGGCCTCGCTGGCCGGCGCCGGCCCCGTAACCGCGCGAGGGGATCGGGGGCTCGGTAGACGGCTCGACGAAGACGTCTCGCTACTCATTCTGTGCTCCGTTCGTTGTGGGATCACGACCCGATGAAGGCCCGGTTGCGCAGCCAGGGTCCCCGTGCGCACCGCACCGCCTGCCACACCGGATCCGGCCATTACCGCCTAAGACGCCGCCACGCGGTCCCATCTTCCCGTCGCCGCCGGCAGTCGGCGTTTGCTTCGATCCCGTTGCTTGCGCGGGCGGCGAGGTTTTGCGACCATTGGTGAAGATCCAGGAACAAGAGCCGTGAGCCGGAGGCCCACGAGCTGAGAAGGGAGGGGAAATGCCGTTCGTGGCTGAAGCCGCGGGCGCCGTCGGCGCGATGAAGATCGCGATGCGGACATGGCGAGATCTCGTGGGAGGGTGGCGTCGGTGACGCCGGTTTTGCCGGAGATCGGCGAGGAGCTGGCGGGCTACAGGCTGCAGGCGGTCGTCGGTCGCGGAGCGATGAGCACCGTCTATCGAGCGGAGGATCCACGGCTCGGCAGCACGATCGCACTGAAGGTCATCGCGCACGAGCTCGCGACCGACGACCTGTTTCGCTTGCGGTTTCTGCACGTGTCGCGGATCGCGGCCTCGCTGAACCACCCCAACGTGATCCCGATCCATGACGTCGGCCCGTGGGGCGACCTCCTGTTCATCGCGATGCGCTACGTTGCCGGGCCGGATCTGGGGACGGTGCTGGCGGAGCGGGAGCGCCTCGATCCCGCTTACGCGCTGACGGTGGTGGGGCAGGCCGGCCGGGCGCTCGACGCCGCCCACGGCCGCGGGCTGGTGCACCGCGACGTCAAGCCGGCCAACATCGTCATCGAGCCAGGGGCGGAGGGCGACCCAGACCACGTCTATGTCACCGACTTCGGGATCACGAAGCGCCTCCTGTCGCAGACCGGGCTGACGGCGACGGGCGAGTTCGTGGGGACGATCGACTACATCGCTCCCGAGCAGATCCAGGGCAAGCGCGTCGGCGCGCGCGCCGACATCTACTCGCTAGCCTGCATCCTCTACCAGTGTCTGACCGGCCGCGTCCTGTTCGAGGACAAGCTCGAGGCGGCCGCCCTGTGGGCTCACCTCCAAGACGAGCCCGCTGCGCCGAGCACGATTCGCCCCGAGCTTGGCGGCGGCATCGATGAGGTGCTCGGGCGGGCCCTGTCCAAGCGACCGGAGGAGCGCTACGCGTCGTGCCGGGACCTCATCACGGCGTCGAGGGGCGCGCTCGAGGCCGGCGCGGACACTCCCCACGCCTTTGAATTCGACGATCCGCCGGCGGACCCCCGCTCGGCCGCCCCACGCGACCTACAGCCGGCGGACCCCCTCTCGGCCGGCCTGCGCGAGCTACCGCCGGCGGACCCCCTCTCGGCCGGCGAACCCGACCAACCCAGGCCGCGCGTGCGCCGGTCCAGCGTCACACCGGCGACCCCTGGGAGGACGTGGCCACCGGATCGGATTCGTCGGACAACCGACCGCCGAATCGGGCGGCGGCTTGCCGGCGGCGGGGTGGTGGCGATCCTCGTGATCGCGGCGGTGCTCGCGGCGATGACGCTGTCGGGCGGCGGAGGCTCTGGGCGCGGCGCCACCGGAACCTCTGGCGGCGTCGCCGGCGCCGGCAACGCCGCAGGCTCAAGCGCCGGTATGTCCGGCGGCGGGTCCGCCAGCTCCAGGCCCGCATCGGGTGGTAAGGGGATGCCGGCGAACAAGATGCCTGCGGGCAACGCAATCTCACAAGCGCTGCGTGTCACCAACGAGAGCAGGACCGCCAAGGGGCTGCTGCCACCGGCGAGCTGCAGCGGACAAGGGAAGTCGGCCGTGACCTGCACGCGACCGGCATTCGGCGCCACCTCGGTCACCTTTCGGACCTACCCGTCGCTGGGCGCCCTGTACGGCGCGTACCTCGCCGCGATCAGGGCGGTGGCGCCGGGATCGTTTCACTCCAACTTCGGCGACTGCACCGAACAGCAGACCGATGGCGAGGTCAGTTGGAATCACAACTATGAGCACCCGCGTCACTTCGCGCTTTCGCAATCGCGAAGCGGCCGACTCACCGATGATCAGGCGGCGGGGCGGGTCTTCTGCACGTTCTCCAACTCGATGCTCCACATCGTCTGGACGCAGAACGACGGCCGCCTGCTGGGCGTCCTGAACGGCGCGCCACACGCCAACACGTGGGACTGGTGGAAGGGAGTCCATCACTCGATCGACCTGCCCGGCTCGAATTCGAACATGAGCATGTCGTCATAGGCCGGCGTCAGTCGGTGATCGGCGGGGCCATCAGCGTGAATCGATGATCGGCGGGGAGTGGCGAGCGAGCGCCGGCGACGGCGGACGACCAGCGCGAGCACGATCAGCGCGACCAGAGGCACGAACGCCAGCGCCCAGGAGGAGCCGCCCTGGTTTCGGTTGGGTACGGCGGATCCGTTGCCGGCTGGCCGGGCCACGTCGGCCCTGCTGACGGCGAACGTGCGGGTGTCCATCAGGGCGAGCGGTGTGTCGCCGCGCTCGATTCGCAACGTCTCGGCGGGGGCGAGCACGAGCCGGATGCTGGAGAGGTCTGCTCCGATCGACACCGGCAGGTCGACACAGAAGGCCGCGCGGGCGGCCGTGTCGAGCGCGTGAATGAACGGCGCCTCGTTGCCGCGGTAGTACAAGGTGTAGACCCAGCGCCCGTCGACGCTGGTGGTTCGCGTCAGCGGCAGGCCCTGCATCTTCTCGTCTGGCTCGCGCGAGTCGACCACGGGCTTGCCAAGCAGCCGCCGCCTGGTCAGGTCGAATGTCCGCACCTCATAGCTGTTGCCACGCGATGGCGACTTGTAGTGAATGAGGTACAGCCAGCGCCCCGTCGGCGAGATCGCGTCGACGGTGAAGTAGCCCGACAGCTCAATCCGGGCTCGCTCGCGCAGCCGGCCGGTGTCCAACACCAGCAGGCGGGTCCGTGTCGGGGGTAGGTGCTGCCGCCGATGTCCGCCAGCACCAGCGTTCGCCCGTCTGCCGACAGCCCGGAGTCGGACCCGTCGTACGTAGCGCCGGGCACGCCGAACGCCCCACGCAGCAGGTTGTAGTCCTCGACCGTCGCGCCGCCTCGGCGGACGCGTCCTCAGAACACGAACTCACCGCCAATACGTCTGGCGTGCCTCGAGAGGTCCGCCGGCGGTGGCGCTAAGCGCCGTCGGCCACGAGCCATCGGTTGGGGTCGCGGGAGCGATGTTGCGGCAGAAGCCTGCGCGGAGTCACGACCTTGGGCGCATAACCCGCGCGCAACAAGCCATCGCCGCAGGCGGTCTCCAGCTCCTGCGAGTGCGTCTCCACGATCACGTGAGGGCGATCGCGCGCGAGGAGCTCGGCTGCTCCCGACAGGACGTCGCGCTCTGCGCCCTCGACGTCGATCTTCAGCAAGCCCGGAGGGCCCCAATCGTCGAGATCCTCGTCGAGCGTCACGCGGGCGCCTTGGGGGTCCGGAACTGCGCCAACGGCGACCTCTCGGATCTCGATGAGCGACGCGAGCTTCGGATTGAGCGCGACGTTTCCGCGACTGCGCGCGGCGGCGTGAGCATGGGGTTCATAGCTGCGGACGGGAGCCGCTGACAGCTTCGCGAAGACGAGCGCGTAGTAGGCGTTGTAGGAGCCGACGTCCACGCAGCGCGCGCCGGGCTGACAGAATCGCCGCACGTGGGGCGCGAGCTCGGACTCGAACAGCCCCAACCACTGGTCCAGCGATGGGTCGCTGTCGCCGTACAGCCTTATGCCGCTCCCCGGTCCGAGCGGCAATCGCCTGGGAACCCCGTCGCGTGGCTGCACCGCACGCCGCACCAACCGCCGGACCGGCGCAAGGGCCATCTAGGCCGCCGACTCAAGCCGATTGACGAGCGTCCGCGCCGCCTCGACGAGCTCCGGTGGCCCCAACACCTCCATCGGCTCGTCGAGCAGCGCCATCCAAACCAGGAAGTGGCGTGACCAGGAGCCACGCGTGGTGACGATGCAGGCGTGCTCGCCGTCGGGCTCGACCGTCGCGGAGCGGTTGGGGATTCGGCGGCCGGCATCGGCGGCGGACAGCTCGAGCCGAATCCGCCCCGGAGCGGCTGTGGCCTCGCCGGCGCCGCTCATCGTCAGCTGCTGCTTGACGTAGGCAGCCGGATCGCCGCCGGGTACGATTCGCCGCCGACCGCGCCAGCCTGGCCGGACCCGCCCTCGGATCCGGTCGATTCGGAACGTGCGCCAGTCGTCGCGGTCGATGTCGAATGCGACAAGGTACCAGCGGTAGCCGCTGTAGACCACGGCGCATGGTTCGGTGTTGCGCCTGGTCGCCCGCTCGTCTTTGGCGACGTAGGCAAAGTGCAGCCGGATCCCGTCGCGGCAGGCCCCGGCGAGAATCGCCAGCACCTCGGCGTCGATCCGCGGCCCGTCGACGACGAAGGCCCATGTCGCGTCGCTGAGCGCACTGACCCGGCGTCGCAGCCGCCCCGGCAGGACCTGCTCGAGCTTGGCGAGCGCGCGGATCGACGTCTCCTCGATCCCGGCGATCGACCCGGAGGCGGCGGTCCGAAGGCCGACCGCGACCGCGACGGCCTCGGCGTCGTCGAGCAGCAACGGCGGAAGCTCCCCGCCGGCGCTGAGGCGATAGCCCCCGGCCACACCGGGGGAGGCCTCCACCGGGTAGCCGAGCGAGCGCAGCTTCTCGACGTCCCGGCGGATCGTCCGGGGCCCGACCTCGAGCCGATCGGCGAGCTCCTGGCCGGTCCACTCGCGGCGGATCTGCAGCAGCGACAGGAGCGCGAGGAGGCGGGCGGAGGTCTGGACCATCATCATGAAGCCTCCCAAAGATTGCGGACCGAAGTTGACCGCAGGGTTGCCCGGCGACCCGTATCGGGGGCCCGAATTGACCAGCGGCGTCGGCGCCGACGCGGCCTTAGACTCCGATGGTGGCTTCCGGCTCTTCGATCTCGGCGCCGTCCGCGACGTCCGCCATTCGCGAGGGGGCGCCGGAACCGGCGACCTCCGCCGCTGGCGAGGGGGCGCCGAAACCCGCGCCGTCCCTCGGCGAGCGATCGCCGGAACCCGCGACCGTCGCCACGATCACCGGCGTGGCGATGGCCGTGCCGGCACGGCTGATCTCCAACCGGGAGATCGCCGCGCGGCTCGGAGTCGACGAGGCCTGGATCAACAAGCGCACCGGGACGCGGGAGCGCCCCTGGGCCGAGCCGGGTCAGCGGATGAGCGAGTTCGCGGCGCGAGCCGGAGGCGAAGCGCTGTTGCGAGCGGGAGTCGCCGCGCGGGACCTGGACCTGGTGATCGTGGCGACCTCGACCGCCGACGAGATCACGCCCAACGCCGCGCCGGTCGTCGCCGGGCTGATCGGTGCGGATCGTGCGGGGGCGTTCGACATCGGCTCCGCCTGCACCGGCTGGCTCGCGGGCCTCTCGATGGCTTGCGGACAGATCGAATCAGGGCGCGCCAGGCACGCGCTGGTGATCGGCGCCGACTTCCTCTCGAGGTTCCTCGATCTCTCCGACCGGGACACCGCGCCTCTGTTTGCGGACGGTGCGGGCGCAGCCGTGGTCACCGCCCGGAGCGGCGCCGGCGCTGCCCGCGGACGCGTCGGCCCGGTGCTGTTGCAGTCCGATCCCGCCGGCGCGGAGCTGATCATGCTCGAGCGCAGCGGCCACATCCGGATGCGCGGGCCGGAGACGTTCCGAGCCGCGGTGAAGTGCCTCGCCGCGGCGACGGTGCAGGCGCTCGAGTCGGGTGGCCTCGATCTCGACGACATCGATCTGTTCGTCTATCACCAGGCGAACTCGCGCATCATCCGCGCAGTCGGCGAGCGCCTGGGCCTGGCGCCCGAGCGCGTCGTCGACTACGTCGAGCGGTTTGGCAACTCGTCGACGGCGACGCTGCCCATCGCGCTGTCGGTCGCCGAGCGTGAGGGACGGCTGCGCCCCGGCGATCGGGTGCTGCTGGGGGCATTCGGCGGGGGTTTCACGTGGGGGGCCGCCACCGTGCAATGGCCCCGCCCCGACCGCTGAGCGTCAGCCGACGAGCAGCACGAGCTTGCCGCGGACGTGACCGGACTCGCTCATGCGCTGGGCCTCGCCCACCTGGTCGAGCGGGAACGTCTGCTGCACCGGAAGCGAGAACCGTCCGGCCTCGATCAGCTCGCCTATCTCCCGCAGAGCGTGCACGGCACGGCCGGTCCCCATCCCGCCGCTGAATCGCGCGCCGGTCTCCTGGGCGCCGGCGTAGTCGGCGATCGTGACGACGTGCTCGGGGTCGCCCGCGAGCTCGATCAGCGCCGGAAGCGCTCCGCCGCCGGCGGCGTCCAGGGCGGCGTCCACACCGTCGGGTGCGAGCTCGCGGACTCGCCCCACCAGCCCCTCCCCGTACGTGGTCGGCTCGGCGTCCAGCGATCGCAGGTACTCGTGGTTGTTCGGGCTGGCCGTCCCGATCACGCGCGCCCCCCGTGCACGGGCGATCTGCATGGCAGCGCTGCCGACCGCGCCGGCCGCGCCATTGACGAGCAGTGTGCCGCCGGCCCCGACGCCGAGCAGGTCGAGCGTGCGCACAGCCGTCTCCACGGCTACTGGAAGGCTGGCGGCTTGGGCGAAGTGCAGCGACGGCGGGATTGGCGCATAGTCGGCCAGCAGCGCCAGTTCGGCGGCCCCGCCGCCGGCGGCCGCGAACCCGAACACCTTGTCTCCGATCGCCACGTCCGAGACGCCATTGCCGAGCTCGTCGACGACGCCGGCGACCTCGCGTCCCACGGTCTGCGGAAGGTCCCCACCCATCATCCCGCTGCGCATCTTCGAGTCGACCGGATTCACTCCCGCGGCGCGAACCGCAACCCGGATCTGGCCCGGTGCCGGATGAGGATCGGGAAGCTCGACGAGCTCGAGCACCTCCGGACCGCCGAACTGGCTGTACTGGACGCCCTTCATGTTCGGTTCCAATCTCCACGCCGTGGAGGCGAAGTCCGATCTAGGATTCCAAGTACGTAGTCTGACAAGGTCGTGTCGCGCGCGCGCACCGTGCGGGACGGGCCGTTTGCGACGATCATCGTGATCGCGCCGACGCCTGGTCGATCAGCTGGAGCAGATCATGCGCCGCCAGCTCGATCGCCTTGTGCCGCCACTCCGCCGCGCGGTAGTGACAGGCGATGATGCCCAAGCGGTGGATACGGCGAAAGTCGCCGAATACGAATGCATAGCGGGCCTTGGTGTTCTCCTTGGCCCCATCGGTCAGCCCCAGGAACCATCGGCCGTACTTCTCCCAGCCATGACGCTCGAGGTAGGCCGTCTCCACCGCGGCGCGCGGCTGCACCGCACCCCACTCGCTGTTGAGCACATAGCGACGCTTCGCGATCAGCTCGCGCGCGTAGGCAACGCCCGCCTCGTTGACGGAATATGACGCCATATGTCGATTGTGACGCCACGCGGATCGATCCGGCGAACGGCCTTCGGGTCCGAGCCGCCGCTCGCGCCCCACCCACGCCCGGGCCTGGGCGTCGCCTCCCGATCGAAAGCGGACGATCGATGAGATTTCGCCGGTGGCGGGGTCTCAATGACTGAGCGATGCGACCACCCGCCCACCCGAGGAGACCGATCATGTACATCGTCGAAGAGGCGCCGGTTCGAGAGCTGAGTCACCGGCGCGGCGACGGCATCGATGTGACGCTGTTCTGGAACCCCGAGACGAACGGCGTGTTCTTGACCGTGGTCGACGAACGCCTCGAGGAGTCGTTTGAGTTGGGGGTCCCCCCGTCCGACGCACTTGACGCGTTCCGCCATCCCTACGCCTACGCCGAGCGCGCGGACCAAGACGACGCGCTGGCCGCCTAAGTTCGGCCCGGCGCTGCACCGGCACTGCTACCGGATGTCCTTTTCGTGACGTCTCGTGTCTACATAGACCCGAGACGTCACGGAAACGGTTCAGTCGTCCTCATCTGGACCGTGCACGACGATCACCGGACAGCTTGCGCGCTTCAGGACGCCGCGCGAAGTACTGCCCTCGAGGCGTGCACGAAGCCCGCTCAAACCACGCGACCCGACCACGATCGCGGCTGCCCGATGCTCGCCCGCCATGTCCAGGATCGTGCCGGAGACGCTGCCGGAATCGGATACGGCGAGAGGCTCGGCCTCGAGGCCGTGAGATCGCGCCAGCTCGGCCCCTTCAAGCGCGACGCGTTCGGCGTTGCGGCGTAGCTCGCTGTCGAGCCCGAGCACGACCTCAGGCTCAACCACGGGAGCCATCGTCAAGTCAGGCGAACCGGCAATGGCCGCGTGCGCGAGTGCGGGCTCCCACACGGTCAGCACGAGCATCCGCCGTCCAAGCAGGAGCCCGGCCGCCTCGATCACGGCTTGACGCGCCGCGGCCGAGCCGTCGAAAGCGACCAGGATGGTGCCCTCGGGAGCGCCCATGCGCCGCAGCATATTCCAGTAGCGGCTCCGGTCCACCCTTCGCTGTCTCCGACTGAGACAGCCCTGCGCGGTGGTGGCGAGGTTCCTCTTATGTGGGGCCGGGGTCCACCGTCGGGGCCCATGGCCCCTCGACCACCCTCGCCTCGCCCGAGCCGGGCCAGGGAGGAACCGTGACCGCCACCGCCGAGAGAGGTCCGCCTCCAAGCGAGCGAAACTGAAACTCGGTCCCGACCGTGATCGTGATGCATACGCCGGCAGAGACAGCGGCGACATGTTCGCGCGCTCCGAGCTTGCGCCACATCTCGCCTCTCCCGCGCACGAAATACCAGATCTCATCGACCGTGCGGTGCACCACCGCCACCGAGGTCTCGTCGGCGCCCAGCTCGAAGTGGGCCATGGTTGCGCCCGCCGTGCCGAGAAGCAAGCGGACATCCGAGCCGTCCGGAGCTACGGCGTCGGGCCCGGTAGGCAGCGTCTTGGTTTCCACGAGCGGCGGGTTGGTGCTTTCGGCCGTAGATGCGGTGGAGCGTCCAGGGTATCCCGGTCGGCGATTGCCAGACGAGATGCTCCAGAAATGGGGTCTAGACCGCATGGGCAGACTCCGCGCCACTGAGACGGCAGCCAAGCCACGGCGCGGGACAGCAGCGAAGCCCGGATCGTGTGCGCCTCGGGATTGGCGTCCACGACGCAGTGTGCAAATCTCCGCAAGATGCAGATCGGTCGATTCGGCATCTGGACCTCGTACCGCGCGATCGGCGAGCAGAACGCCGGAGCGGCGGCGAAGCTAGTCGAGAGTCTCGGCTTTGATGTGTTCTGGCTCGGCGGGTCGCCGCAACTGCCGGCGCTGCGCCCGCTGCTGGAGGGAAGCGAGCGGATCGTCGTGGCCACAGGAATTCTCAACGTGTGGCAGAGCGAACCGAATCGAGTGGCAAGCGACTTCGCCGTGCTGAGCGACGCCTTCCCGGGACGCGTGCTGCTCGGGATCGGCGTCGGCCATCCCGAGGCCACCAGCGCCTATCGCAGACCATTGTCGGCGATGCGGGACTTCCTCGACGGCCTCGACAACGCGGCCGTCTCGGTTCCGCCTGACCGGCGGTGCCTCGCCGCCTTGCGCCCCAAGATGCTCGAGCTCAGCGCCGAGCGGTCATCGGGCGCGCATACATATTTTGTCCCGGTCGCGCACACGCGGGCAGCGCGCGCACGACTCGGCGAGGCGCCGCTGCTGGCACCGGAACTCGCATGCGTTATCGACGACGACGACCGATCGGGGCGGGCCCGGGCCAGGGCCTACGCGAAGCTCTACCTCGGGCTCCGCAACTACGCGCAGAACCTGCTCGGTTTCGACTTCACCGATCAGGACATCGCCGACGGCGGCTCAGACCGCCTGATCGACGCCGTCGTTCCGCACGGAACCGCCGATCAGATCGCCACGGTCGCGCGTGAGCACCTGAGTGCCGGCGCCGATCACGTCTGTCTCCAGACCCCGGGGGTCGAGGGGATCCCGCGGGCCGAGTGGACGGCGCTGGCGGGCGCGCTAGGCTTCGGCGCCTGAACCGCCGGCGATCAGGGACGCCAGCCAGACATCCTGCCGGTGACGCCGCGAGCGCTATCAGTAGGCTGACGCCACACGACGGTGACATGGCGTTCGACCTGATCATCGACATCGAGAACACGCCCGGCGCGCTGGCGGGGGTCGCGGCGGCGATCAGCGACGCCGGCGTCAACATCGCCGCGGCGACGTGCATCGGGTCGGGGGAGCGAGTGGAGCTCCACATCCTCGTCAAGCACGCCGGCGCCGCGAAGCATTCCCTGGCGATCTCGCAGCTCGCGGTCAGCCGTGAACGCGAGGTCGTCGTCGTCGATGTCAAAGACCGGCCCGGCGTGCTCGCCGACCTCACCCGCAAGATCGCCCGCGCCGGCGTCAACCTCGATCTGGTCTATGTCGCCACCCAGAATCGGGTGGTCTTCGGGTCGGCCGACCTCGCTGGTCTGCGCGGGGCGCTGGACGTCCCGAGCTGAGCGCTATTGATCGATCGTCCTTCGGATGGCGCGGCACCTGGCAGGGTGGGGTCGCACTTGCGCCCCACCCGACAAGCCAGCCCGGAAGGCTGATCAGACGCCGGGCATCATGCCGCGTCAATGCGGGTATCCACAGTTGCGATGGAAGGCCATCCGCCGCACTATCCCGCGTGGCTCTACGCGGCGCTGATAGTCGGCGCCATCGGCTCGGCGCTCATCGCCGTGGGCGTCACCGGCCACACGGGGTGGGCTTTGATCGCTCCCGGGTTCGTGGCCGTCATTATCGCGCTCCCAATCATCTGGCGCGGCCAAGCCTCCACGCTCAAGGCAGCGTCAAAGACCAAGCAGCCACGGCGATAGCCCGCCGCGTGAGATCTGATTCCGGTCTCATCGTCGTGTGGCGAAGTGCCGGTGAAGCTCGTTGGCGTAGGAACTGCCGATCGAGGTCCTGTGCTCATCGAGCCACTGGCTGAACGCGATCTCCCCTCGTGGGGGGTCATCGGAGACAAGGAGTCCTTCCATCAGCCCCGTGATCTCGTCCGAGGTGAGCACCACATCTCGGACCAGCAGCCCCAGGGCTCGCGCGGCAGCAGTCATGACAACCGGCGGCAGGGGGATGACAGGGCTGTGGCTACCGACCGCAGCCCGGACGAGGGCAACGAGCTCTGCGAACCGCATCCGCTCCGGGCCGGCGGCGTCGACCACGAGGTCGTCGCCTGCCTCCGCGACCTCGACGCAGATCCGGGCGAGATCGTCGACGTGGACCGGCTGGACTGGGTAGCCGCCGTTTCCGGGCATGGCGAACACCGGGACGCGGCGCAGGATCCACGCGATGTTGTTGACGAGCACGTCGCACTGGCCGCCGAACAGCCACGTCGGTCTGACAATCGAGTACGGCGTCCCGGTCTGCGCCAAGGCGGACTCGACGAGCGCCTTCCCGCGGAAGTACGGCAGCGGGGAGTCGATCGAGGGGTTGGTGATGCTGACGTGAACGATCCGCCGCACGCCGGCGCGTTTGGCGGCGAAGAACAACATCCGTGAGCCCTCGAGCGCGCTCTCGAAGGTGGTCTGCCCACGGTCAAAGCGCACCCAGTAGGTGTTGTAGACCGTGGTCACGCCGCCCAAGCTGCGCGTTAGCGCCACCGGATTATCAAACCGGTATGCCAGCGCTTCAACATCCCCGTGCAGTGGATGCGCGCGGTCGGGATGAAAGGTCAGCGTCCGCACGTGCCGCCCTGCGTCGAGGAGCTGCCGGGCGATGTGGCTGCCCGAGTAGCTGAACGCTCCGGTCACCAGGTCGGTCTGAGTCATAACGCCTTCTGACTGGTCCCGCCCAGCACGGTGTCGGCAAGAGCCGCGATCCGCCCGGCGAGCTCTAGCAGCGAGTCCGCGCGTGAGCGATCTTGCTGGAGGTGGCTGAGCATGTTGACCCCGAGATACGAGGCCACGATCCCGAACGCCAGTTCCCGCGGACCGACCACGGGCCGCAGCGCCGAACCCTCCAGCAACCCGGCGAACCTACGCTTGACCCTCCCGATCCACGGCTCGATGCGCGCCGCCACCTCAGCTCCAAGCACCGGGTCAGACACCCCCTCCGGCCACCATCTCTCCCAAGGCTGCGCCAAAGCCACGCTCAAGGTCCTCGTCATAGATCCGCCGCGCCAACCGACCCAGCTCCGACGCCGAGACAGCCGCCTCGATCTGAGATCCGTACTCCTGCATCCGGCGGTCGCTGACCAGGTCAAATGTCGCCAGCGAGGTGATCTGCACGCTCCCGAAGTGGCAGAAGATCAACGCCTGGTTGAGCTGTCCGTGGTGCGCGATCGCCCGCGCACAAGCGCCGGCGAAACCCGGCATTTCAACTTCTCAAGCGCCGCCTCGGCGATCTGGAGCTTCGCCCCCACCAGAGTGCCCGCTTTGTCTGCCCTGACCGGTCCCTTCCAATCGGCGGAGGATGCTTCCATCCCCGAATTTTCGCAACTGCCCAAAGCAGGAGCTCAAACTACCTCGCCGTGGCCGCCCGGTTCTCCGCGGTCGTCAGAGGATGAGAGACGATGAACGACGACGAGCAGGGACAGTTGCGCGCGGCGCGGCTACGCTCGCGTGCCCGCCCCCGACCAAGACGGCCAGCCGGCCGCGCAGCACAACCGGGTGCGCAAGACGCGAACCGGCGAACCGGACCAAGTCCGCGGAAGTCCGCCCGCCACCGTTCGGGTCGGCCGACCTCGCTGTGTCTGCACGGGCACTAAACGTCCCGAGCTGAGTGATCGTCATCGATCGTCCCTCCGGCCGGCCCGGCGCGTGGCGACCTAACCGGTGGACTTGTGCTTGCGGCGGTGGCGATCGATCTGGTCGCGAAGCGGCCGCCACCGCGAGCGCGCCTCGTCGATGAGAGCGTCCCATTCGCGTCTGACTTCGTCGTCGGCCGGGCGCACGCCGCGCCGGATATGCCCCAGCTCCTCAAAGACTTCACGCCCCACCGCGGCGGAGACGACGACCACGACCATCACGCAGAACAGCGCGGAGATCATCGCCAATACGGCGCCGATCGCCCCGTACCGTGTCGCATAGGAGCTGAACAGGTGAGGCATGTACACCGCCGCTGCGGTGAGGTAGATCGCGAGCAGCGCCGCTCCCATACTCGCGAACGGCAGGAGGCTCTTCCACGCGATCCGATGGGCGCTGAGAACCCACCCGCTCCACACCAGGAACACCGCCGAAACCGGCATTACCACGAGATTCGCGCCGATCCCGAGGCGGGTGTGGTCGACCGCGCCGTGAATCCACCCGCTGACGACGACATACGACATCAGGCCGACGATCCAGATCAGGTCGTTGAACGTGTTGCGGACACTCAGTGGCCTGAGCTCCCACGTCTGTTCGAACAGCCGTTGCATGGCGCGCGAGAAGCTCAACACCGCGATCACCACCAGCAGCGTCCCGATCACACTGACGTCTGTGCTCGTCCCCGCAGCCGGCGAGAGCATGTTCGTGACGGCCTCGGCGCCACCGCCGGTGAGGTGGTAGCGGTCGATGATCCGCTTCGCGGCGTCGCTGCCGTCGACGCGCGGCAGGATCGCGCCGATCACGATCACCAGCGGGATCATCGTCGTCAGCGCGCTCGAGGCGAGCGCGATCGAGCGATCGAAGCCCGCGACGCGCTGAAACCGCTTCAGTGCCCTCAACACGAACGCCGGGCGCAGCCAGAATGTCAGCGTCCGAAAGATCCGCTCGCGATCGACCCCCGAAGTCGCTGTCATCCCGGCAGCAGAGCCTACCCCCCACCGCGACGAGTCGTTTCCGTCGCGCGGCGGCACCGCGCCCGGCGGCCGTCCGCCGCGCGCGCCGCCCCATAGGCCTACGGGAGCGGCTCGGGCCGATCGTACGCCCCCGGGCCGGCGGTTTCTTCACCACAGCTGACATGCCATTTAGCGGCGCAAGATGCCCCGGCGGCATCCTCGTTGGCATGCATCCCGGTTATTGCCCTCGGTGCGGCGAGCGGGTCACACCATTTGCGGCGGGCTGCGCCCTTTGCGGCGCCGATCTGGACCCGAAGCGGTGGCACAGGCCGGTGCCCGTGCGTCAGCGGTTCGCGATCCGCTTTCCCGCTCGCTGGCGCCGTGCCCTGCGGAAGGTCACCTCACCCACCCAGAGCGTCCGCTGACCACCCGGGCGCCGCGCGCCGCGCGAGCCCGCGCCGGCTCCCGGAGGCACCACGGACGAGGTTGCCGTAGAACTCTGGGGGATGGCGGATTCTGAGGCGACGATCGTTGACGCGGGCGGTCGCGATCTGCGCGTGTCGAACCCCGACCGCGTGATCTTCCCGGTGACCGAGCGTACGAGCGCGGTCACGAAGCTCGACATCGTCGAGTACTACCTCGCCGTCGAGGACGGCATCATGCGCGCACTGAGGCGGCGACCGACGACGCTCGAGCGCTGGCCGAAGGGCGTGCATCCGGGCATCGTCCTCTCGACCCGCGAGAAGGGCGGGGGCGACGCCTTCTTTCAGAAACGGATCCCGCGGGGGGCTCCGGGTTACGTGGAGACGGCGCGAATCCAGTTTCCCTCCGGCCGGTCCGCCGACGAGGTCTGTCCGACGGAGGTTGCCGTGGTCGGCTGGGCGGCGCAGATGGGGACGATCACGTTTCATCCCTGGCCGGTCCGACGCGAGGACGTCGGCCATCCGGACGAGCTGCGTATCGACCTCGACCCACAGCCCGGCACCGACTACTCCGATGCGGTGTGCGTCGCCGCGGAAGCACGTGTGCTGTTGGACGAGCTCGGCTACACCGGGTTCCCGAAGACGTCGGGCGGCCGAGGGATCCACATCTACATCCGGATCGCGCCGCGCTGGACGTTCACCGACGTCCGCCGTGCGGCGATCGCGTTCGGCCGCGAGCTCGAGCGGCGTCTGCCCGGCCAGGTCACCACGAAGTGGTGGAAGGAGGAGCGCGGCGAGCGCATCTTCATCGACTACAACCAGAATGCGCGCGATCGCACGATCGCCTCGGCGTACAGCGTGCGGCCCAAGGCGGGCGCGCCGGTCTCCGCGCCGGTGGCCTGGGAGGAGCTTGGGAAGGTCGCGCCCGAGGATTTCACAGTCGCGACGATGCCGGCTCGGTTTGCCGAGGTGGGCGATCGCCACGCGAGGATCGACGACGCCGCCCATTCGCTGCAGCCTTTGCTGGACATGTACGACGCCGACGCTGCCGAGGGACGGGAAGACATGCCCTACCCGCCGGACTATCCGAAGATGCCCGGAGAGCCCAAACGCGTGCAGCCGTCCCGTGACAGAGACCGTCCTGGGGCGTGAGGGCGGCTACGGTGCCTGGGGCAGCTTGACCGACCTGCGCTTGGTCACCGGCCTCGACGGTGGCGGCACGACCGGTCCGATGTCCCCGTCGGGCGCCTCGTCGAGGTCGACGATCACGGGGGCGTGATCGCTGGGCCCGCTGCCCTTGCGGGCCTTGCGGTCGACCCATGCCGCCTTGACGCGCGCGGCGACGCTCGCACCGGCGAGCACCAGGTCGATCCGCATCCCGAGGTCCTGGTGGAACATACCCGCCCGATAGTCCCAATAGGTGAACACTCGCTCGTTGCGCCAGCGATCGCGTACCACGTCACGCAACCCGAGCGCCTGCAGCTCCGCGAGCGCCGCCCGCTCCGCCGCTGTGACGTGGGTCTGTCCGATGTAGGCCTCGGGATCAAAGACGTCGTCGTCGGTCGGTGCGATGTTCATGTCGCCGCACACGATCGTCGCCTCCGGGCCCGCGGCAACCGCCGCTCGCAGCGCCGCCAGCCAGGCGAGCTTGTACGCGTAGTGCTCGGATCCCGGCTCGCGTCCGTTGGGCACGTACACGGAGACCACGCGGATCCCGGCGCACGTCGCGGACACTGCACGAGCCTCGGGATTCGGGAACCCCGGCGCGTCGGCCAGGCCCCCGGCCACGTCCTCGAGACCAACGCGCGAGAGGATCGCCACTCCGTTCCACGCGGCCTGGCCGTGGACTGCCACGGCGTAGCCGCGTTCTCCGAGCTCGCGGCCGAGCAGCTCGGCGAAGGCGTCGTCAGCGAGCTTGGTCTCCTGCAGGCAGACCACATCCGGCCGGCGCTCATCCAGCCAAGGGAGCAGCCGGGGGATGCGCTGCTTGATCGAGTTGACGTTCCAGGTCGCTAACCGCACCGGGCCCCTCACGGTAGCGGCACCGGCGACCTCAGCGCCGACCCGGACGGGGGCTTCGATTCCAGGTGCGGGCGGTCCGCGCCAGCGTGCGCGCGACACGCAGCGGCTCGGGGGTTCGCTTGCCGGACGTCGCCATCAACACGACCTCGAGCGCGACCTCGACGTCGGTTCGCCAGCCGGCATGGACCGCCAGCGGTCGGACCCGCGGTCGCGTCCGCACCCAGGCCCCGACGCGCTCGCCCCCGAGCAGCAGTGGCGTGGCCGCGCCGCGAACATCGTCTGGCCAGACGCCCCGCGCGGACAGCGGCCGGTGGGTGACCCCGACAGTCGGGAGATCGAGCACGGCCCCGAGCTGCAGGGCCAGGCCGGCACGACGGGGATGGTCGCGGCCGGTCGCATCCACCAGCAGCACATCGGGTGCCACCGCGAGCGAACGCACCGCCGCCTCGAGGCACCGACCCTCGCGCAGCGCCAGCAGGCCCGGGGCATATGCGGCGCCGGCCCGTGCGGTGACGTTCGCCGCCGCCAGCACCTGCCCGCCGCGCAGCACGGCTGCGGCCGCCCAGGCTCGGTCACCCGGCGCTCCCGGGCCGGCCAACCCGCGCGCGAAGCAAACCGCGCACGCACCGATCCGCGGAGCATCCGTGCCGGCGCGCCAGGGCCGCGGCGCCGCAGCGGCCAACTCGCGCTGCGCCCCGATCAGCTCCGCAGGCGATGCCGGCCACACGCCGTCTACGGCGCTGCGCCTCCAAGCTCGACCGCCACTCCGTCGAGCAAGCGCCCCAGTCCCCGCTCAAAGCGGCCCTCGCTGTGTCCGAGCTCCATCAGGCGGTCGATCACGGCTGGCGTCTCCTGGCCGGCCACCAGCCGCTCGATCTGCGGGAACTGGCCGGTCGCGATCTGGGACTCGAAGTAGACGGCAAGCGCGTCGCGGGCGCCCGCGTCAAGAGCCTCGCTCTCCGCCTCATCCTGGGTCTGCCGGAGCATGAATCCGACCACGTACTCGTCGACCATCAGGACGATCTCAAACCGGGTCCTGAAGTCCACGGTTCAGGCTCGCGACCGCCGCCAGCGATTGGTCGAAGTGGCGCATCCCGTTCGGGCCCGGAGTTCTCAGCGGCCCGTTGACCGCCCAGGGATGGCGGCGAAACGTCTCCAGGGATCGAAGCGCAATCGTCTCAAGCCCCGCGCGCCAATCGGCAGGCAGCTCTCCGTCGGGCACCAGGGCCTCGCCCATCATCGCGTCGGTCATCAGGTCTAGCAGCTCGTCCTAGGTCTGAACGTAGTAGTAGAGCGACATCGTCCCGGCGCCGAGCGCCGCCGCGACGCGGCGCATCGACACCGCAGTGATTCCCTCGGCGTCGGGCTCCCGCGGCGCGTCCGCGAGACCAGCCGGTCAGCCCGGCACCGCGGACGTCGCGGCGGGGGCGGTTCGGCTTGCCTGCGTGGCACGCGCGCCATCGCCGCCGAGCGCCATGGTCGCTTTCGACGTCACCAGGTGGTAGAGGATCAGCAGCTGCACGAGCGCGAGCGATTCGGAGCGATGCAGATCGGTGCCGATCGTGAACTCGCCGAGCCGCCGCGCCCTCAGATGTGTCGCGAAGTGCATGCGCGACCAGATCGCCTCCTCGATCGCCGCGGCGTGGTCCGGGTCCATCCGGCCGGGGATACGCAAAACGCGGTCGCATCCACGCTGCACGAGTGTCAGTCCAGCGGGCTCGCCATTGATGAACGGCGTGAGGTCCGGATGCGGAAGCCCCTCGCAGAGCGTCAGCTCAGCGCCCAGATGGGTCTGGTCCTCTTCGACCTGGCCCTCGGAGGGCAAAAAAGAGACCAGCATGTCCGCGTGGCGGCGCTGGGGTCGGATGAACGCCTCCGAGTCTGGTTCGCGCCGGTCGAGCTCCGCGAGCACCTGGTCGGTCGTGTATCCGCGGCGCGAGCAATCTCGTCGCACCTTCCATCTGCGCCGAACGTCCTCGGGGGGATTGAGGAAAACGCGCACGTCGTAAACGTCGCGCATCTCGGGCAGGTAGTAGCCCAACAGGCCCTCGATGATCGTGAAGCGTTCGGGTCGGACGTAGACGGGCGGCCCGAACGTGCCGTCCCGATGGCGGTAGACGGGTTTGAGGATCGCCTCACCGCGCCGCAGGTGGGCCAGATGCTGGGCGATGATGTCGAGGTGGTTGCAGTCGGGATGTAGCGGCGTGAGGCCCAGCTCTGCCCGCTGCTTGCGGTCATAGCGGTGATAGTCGTCGGTACAGATGTGAGCAACGTGCTCCTCCCCGAGGATCCGCACCAGCCCGCGGGTCATGGTGGTCTTGCCCGCGGCGGAGTCACCGACGACGCCGAGAATGACGGGTCGCGGCATCTGTCAGCTCCCGGCGGCGTCGACGAACACGCTGCTCTTGCGGATGTCCTGTGCCTCGATCCGGACCAGGTCCTCCAGCGCGGGAGGGGTGCCGTCGCGCGCCGCCGTGTAGATGCGGTTCGCCTGGCGCAAGCGGGCGCGCTCGATCGCGTTGCGCACGCTGCGCGCGTGAGCAAAACGAGGCTGTCGCAAGCGCCGGGCGAGGTACTCTCCAAACGCCTCTTCGGCCTCGGGCGTGAACTCGTAGGCCTCGGTCGCCAGCATCAGTCGCGCAATCTGCGCGAGCTCGTCCACCGTGTAGTCGGGGAAGTCGATGTGATGCGCGACGCGGGAGGACATGCCGGGATTCAGCCGGAAGAATTCATCCATCCGATCCTTGTATCCCGCGAGGATCACGACCAGGCGCTCGCGCTCGTTCTCCATCACCTGCAGGAGGATCTCGATCGCTTCCACGCCGTAGTCCCGCTCATTCTCGGGCCGGTACAGGTAGTAGGCCTCATCGATGAACAGCACGCCGCCGAACGCGCGCTTGAGCACCTCCTTGGTCTTGGGCGCGGTGTGGCCGACGTATTGCCCGACGAGATCGTCGCGCGTGACCGCCACCACGTGGTTTCGCTCGACGTACCCGAGGCGATGGAGGATGTCCGCCATTCGCATCGCGACGGTGGTCTTGCCGGTGCCGGGGTTGCCCGTGAACGACATGTGGAGCGTGGGGCGACCGGAGGTCAGGCCAGCCTGCCGGCGCAGCCGATCCACCACCAGCAAAGCGGAGATCTCGCGAATCCGCGTCTTGACCGGCGCCAGCGCCACGAGGTCGCGCTCGAGGTCGTCGAGCACTCTCTCGATGTCGGCGTCGCGCAGGATGCTGAGGTCCGGCACCTCCCGGGCTTGTGCGAGCACGGTCACGCGGCTGAACCGTCGGTGTAACGCAGGCCGACGGGCTGGTCCGCCGCATATGGATGCAGCCGGTAGCGCATCACGCGATCGTGTGCGTCGAGCCGCTCCAGTCGGAAGCCGGGCTCCTCCGCGGGCCGCCCGACGATGAAGCTGAGCGCCGTCGTCTGGCGCCCGTGCGAGGGGTCGTAGGCGATCAGCTTGACGTAATGGTTCGGATGGGCCTCGCGGCACGCTCGCACCTCCCGGAGCACGATCTCGGCCCCGCCGGGCTCGAGATCGAACATCGGCGGTCCCCACATCTCCCAGTAGGAGTTGCGCGGGTGCGGCTCGTCGGTGTACTCCACCGCCATCGCCCAGCCGTGGTCCAGGGCATAACGGACCTGGGCTGCGATCTGCTCGTCGGTGAGCTTCGGAAGGAACGAGAACGTTCCTTGGGTGATGTGCATGTTCCGCCTGCTTTCCGGTCAGCCGACCGTGGGGGTGACCACGTAGTCGGGGGTATCGGTCGACTCGAAGTTGAACGTGATGTCCTTCCAGACCTGGAGCGCGGCGTTCAGCTCGGGGCAGCCCCGGGCCGCCTTCTCGAGGATGTCGGGCCCCTCCTGGAAGTAGTCGCGCCCCTCGTTGCGGGCTTGGATCATCGCCTCGACGGCGACGCGATTGGCGGTCGCGCCGGCGGCGATCCCCATTGGATGGCCGATCGTGCCGCCGCCGAACTGGAGCACCACGTCCTCGCCGAGGTACTGCAGCAGCTGGTGCATCTGGCCGGCGTGGATGCCGCCGGAGGCGACGGGCATCACCGCCGGCAGCGAGGCCCAGTCCTGGTCGAAGTAGATCCCGTGCTCGGGGCTCGCCGGGATGTGGTCCAGCCGCAGGGTGTCGTAGTAGCCCTTCGTCATCGCCGGGTCGCCCTCGAGCTTGCCGACGACGGTGCCCGCGTGGATGTGATCGACGCCGAGCAGCCGGCACCACTTGGCGATCACCCGGAAGGACACCCCGTGCGTCTTCTGGCGCGTGTAGGTGCCGTGGCCGGCGCGGTGCAGGTGCAGGATCAGCCCGTTGCGGCGCGCCCACTTCGACATCGACTGCATTGCCGTATAGCCGACGGTCAGGTCCATCATGATGATGACCGAGCCGATCTCCTTGGCGAACTCGGCTCGCTCATACATGTCTTCCATCGTCGCCGCGGTCACGTTCATGTAGTGGCCCTTGACCTCGCCGCTGCACGCCGAGGCTCGATTGACGCCCTCGATCGAGTACAGGTAGCGGTCCCGCCAGCGCATGAACGGCTGCGAGTTGATGTTCTCGTCGTCCTTGGTGAAGTCGAGCCCGCCCTTGAGCGCCTCGTAGACGACGCGGCCGTAGTTCTTGGCCGACAGGCCCAGCTTCGGCTTGACCGTCGCGCCCAACAGCGGGCGGCCGAACTTGTCCAGGTACTCGCGCTCCATCACGATCCCGTGCGGCGGGCCTTGAAACGTCTTCACATAGTGCGGCGGGATCCGCATGTCCTCCAGCCGCAGCGCCCGCAGCGCCTTGAAGCCGAACACGTTGCCGATGATCGAGCTGGTCAGGTTGGCGATGGATCCCTCCTCGAACAGGTCGATGTCGTAGGCGATCCTGGCGATGTACTCGCCCTCCCGGCCCGGGACGGGGGCCACGTCGTACGCCTTGGCCTGGTAGTGCTCGTGTGCGGTCAGGCGATCGGTCCAGACGACGGTCCAGGTCGCGGTCGAGGATTCGCCGGCGACTGCCGCGGCCGCCTCGATTGGATCAACGCCGGGCTGAGGGGTGATCCGGAAGGCGGCAAGAACGTCTGTGTCCTTCGGCTGATAGTCCGCGTCGAAGTAACCCATCTCCGCATACGGCGTGACGCCGGAAGCCCAGCGATCCTTCTTCTTCTCGGTCGATGTCTCGGTCGGTGCCTGGGTCGGTGCGGAAGGGGTCAGCGTCATGTTCCAGAGAGCCTTTCGGTTGAGCCTGACGGCGAACGTAGGGCCCATCGCCATAAAGATCAAGCACTGATTTCCGTATTTACATAAGGAAATAGCTATCGGTTGGTCGCCGTTGACGCGGGCGGTACGGTCGGCGTCTGATGCCTCGTCCGATTCTGCTCGGCATCGTCGGAGACTCCGCTGCCGGCAAGACCACGCTCACACGGGGCCTGGTCCGGATCCTGGGCGATGCGCAGGTGACGCACATCTCCGCCGACCACTACCACCGCTACGACCGCAGACAACGGGCGCAGCGCGGCCTCACCCCGCTTCACCCAGACTGCAACCACGTCGACATCCTGCAGCAGCATCTCGAGCACCTCAGGGCGGGCGAACCGATCATCAAGCCGGTGTACCGGCACCAGGATGGGAGCTTTGCGGCCGCGGAGTACGTGCGGCCGGCGCCGTTCACGATCATCGAGGGGCTGCTCGGATTTCACACCCCGGCGATGCGCGACGCCTACGACGTGCGCGTGTTCCTGGATCCGCCGGAGGAGCTGCGCCGCAAATGGAAGGTGCAGCGAGACTGCTCCCGGCGGGGCTACACGACCGACCAGGTGCTCGAGGAGCTGGACCGTCGCGAGGCCGACGCCGAGGCCTTCATCCGCCCCCAACGCCGGCACGCCGATATCGTGATCTCATTCATGCCCGGGAATCGCGGCGACAGTGAGCATCCGGACGCCAAGCTCGGGATGCGACGGGGCCTCGTCCATCCGCAACTCTCGGCCGTCGTGGGCGCAGGTGGCGAGGGCGTCTCGCTGGTGGAGCGCGAATCCGAGACCTCGCTCTGGGTGTCGGGCACGATCTCGCGCGATCGCAGCGCTGCGATCGAGGAGGCCGTTTGGGATCGACTGCGTTTCGCCCGGCACCTGCGCACCGAGCGCCTGGGCGAGTTCACCGTCGGCACCGAGCTCCATCGCTCCGAGGCGCTCGCGATCACGCAGCTGCTGGTCCTCTACCAACTCGTCACCGCCCGCGCAGCGATCGCGATCGGCGCCGCCGATGCCCGCGCCGACCGAGCCGCGACGGCCGACGGGCGAACGTCCTGACAACGGAGCTTTACGATCAGGCGAGATCGATCGGCGTCATTGCTGCTTCGCCGACGAAGGTGATGAACCGATCGACCGTCGGCCGTAGGGGGCCGACAGCAGAGCGAAGCACGAACCACGGTCGCGCCGCCGGGCCTCCCGATAGTCGGATCTCTCCGAGCAGACCGGACTCGAGCTCCACCTGGACCGCGGCCCTCGAAAGCAGAGACACCCCGAGTCGCGCTCGCGCGGCCTGCTTGATGGCGCCGTTTGATCCGAGCGTGAGCGTTTGAGGATCAAGCCCACATTCGGCGAGGAACTGCTCGTTGAGAGCCCGCGTTCCCGAGCCTCGTTCTCGCAGAAGCCACGCGCGGCCCTCCAGCGCGCTCGGCTTCACCGCGCCCGCGGCAGCCGCAGGATCATCCGCAGCGGTGATGCACACGATCTCGTTCTGCAGGAACGGCTCACCATGCAGTCGGTCATCCATGGGCGGTGTGCCGGAGATCGCGACGTCGGCCGTATGGTCCAGCACTCGGTCGAGCACGTCCTGGCGATTACCAACTACAAGCGTCAGCTCGACCTCGGGGTTGTGGTCGGAGAAAGCGCGCATCAGACCCGGCACGAATGATTCGGCCGCGGTCGTGACCGCGGCGATCTGTAGCCTGCGAGCGACGGACCCGGCGGCCTCGCCGGCGGCCCTTGCACCATTCTCGAGTAACCCGACGATGTCTTGGGCGTAAGGCGCGAATGAGGCTCCCGCCTCGGTCAGCCGGATCCCCCTTCCGGCGCGCTGGAACAAGTCGCAACCCAGCTCGCGCCCCAGTGCCGCGATCGCCGATGACACAGACGGCTGGGTGACGATGAGCTCGTCGGCAGCCGCCGTGACCGAGCCGCCGCGGATGACCGCGAGGAACGCGGTCAGCTGCGTGAGCGTTATAGACATGACACTAATAGTGAACTGAGTCACATAGAGATCTGTCAAGCACCGGGCGATCAGGCCACGCGCCTTGCATGATGGCCGGGGATCGTTCAGGTCCAGTTTTATTGGGTAGGCAAATTGTTTACAATGTCAAGCTTTGCTACATTTTCCGACGTGAGCGGACAGCCGGCAATTGAAGTGGAGAGCCTGGTTCGGGACTTTCGAAACGGCCCGCGGGCTGTCGACGGAATCGACCTGGCCGTGTCTCCTGGCGAGATCTACGGCTTTCTTGGACCCAACGGCGCGGGCAAGTCAACGACGGTGTTGATGCTGACGACGCTGCTGCCGCCGACCAGCGGACAGGCCAGGGTGGGTGGCTACGACATCGTGCGGCAGGGCGCCCACGTGAGGGCGACGATCGGCGCGGCGCTACAGGAGGCGGCACTCGACGCGATCCTGACCGGTCGCGAGCATCTGATCCTCCAGGCCACGCTGCAGGGACTGCCCGGCGCCGAGCGGCGCCGGCGGGCCCAGGCGCTGCTTGAGCGAGTGGGGCTGACCGAGGCGGCCGACCGGCGTGTTGGCGGCTACTCGGGCGGCATGAAGCGCCGCCTGGACCTCGCCCTGGCGCTGGTGCACTCGCCGCGGATCCTGTTCCTCGATGAGCCGACCACCGGCCTTGACCCACAGAGCCGGACGGCCCTGTGGGAGGAGGTCGCGCGGCTCGCTCACGACGAGGGCATGACCGTGTTTCTCACCACCCAGTATCTCGAGGAGGCCGACGCCCTGGCCGACCGGATCGGAATCATCGACCACGGCCGCATCGTGGCGGAGGGAACCCCGGCCCGGCTCAAGGCCGAGATCGGCAGTCCGAGCGTCGAGGTGACGCCGACCGATCCGGACGCCGGAGACCGCCTGAGCGAGCTGCTCTCGGACTTTGGCGAGATGCGACGCAATGGCCGCGGCAGCGTCACGGTGCAGCTACCGGGCGGCGAAGCAGAGCTGGCCGAGATCGTGAGGATCCTCGATCGCGCCCAGCTGCACGTTCAGACCCTCCAGCTACATCAGCCCTCCCTCGACGACGTGTTTCTGGCCAAGACCGGGCGAAAGCTTGAGGGATCGGGCGACGGTGCCGGGACTGACGCGCCGGCGGCGCCGAACGGGCGGCGGTGGAGGCGACGTGGCCGTTGAGGCAGCCCTCGGGACCGTCAGCGCCGGGAGCTCGGCCCAAGCGTCCAGGCTCGCGGAGCAGACTTTCGCCGTGGCGCGACGGGCGGTGCTCCGCACCGTGCGCCAGCGGGCACTCGTGATCTTTCCGATGATCTTTCCGTTGATCCTGTTCGCGATCAATGGCTCGGCGCTCAGTCCCGCAACGCGCATCCCGGGCTTCCCGACCAACCACTATCGCGACTTCCTGATCGCGATGCCGTTCATCCAGGGGGCCATGTTCGTGTCGATCACGGCGGGCGTCGATCTCGCCCGAGACATCGAGAGCGGCTTCCTCAACCGGCTGGCGATGACGCCGCTTCGGGGCGAGGCGCTGCTGGTCGGACAACTCGGTGGGGCGCTCGTGGTGGGCATCGTTCAAGCGGTCGTTTACCTGCTCGTCGGGTTGGCCACCGGCGTCTCGTTCGCGAGCGGCGCCGGCGGCGCGCTGGTGCTGCTGGGCCTCTCGATCCTGATCTCGTTCGCGTTCGCCAGCCTCGGTGGGCTGCTGGCATTGCGGTTCGGCACGGGCGAGGCCGTGCAGGGGATCTTTCCGCTGTTGTTCGTGACCCTCTTTCTCAGCTCCTCGAGCCTGCCGCGCAACCTGATCAAGGCGACCTGGTTTCGAGACGTCGCGACCTACAACCCGGTCTCATATCTGCTCGAGGCGCTTCGCAGCCTGGTCATCACCGGCTGGGACGCCCAGGCGCTGGCGCTGGGGTTCGGGTTCGCGATCGCGTTGTTGGTGATCGCACTGGGTCTCTCGCGGTCAGCGATGAAGACGAGGCTGGCCCGGAGATGAACCGCTTTCTCAACGTCGTGCGCGGCGTCGCCTGGCGCTCCATCCACAACACCATCGTCAACCCGGCGATCCTGGTTCCCTCGATCGTCTTCCCGCTGTTCTTTCTGATCGCCTTCGCCGGCGGGCTATCGCGGATCAGCGACGTGCCGAACTTCCACTATCAGCCCGGCTACACGGCCTTCCAGTTCGTGTTCGTGTTCCTGCAGTCGGCGGCGTTCGGCGGCGTGTTCACCGGGTTTGCGATCGCCCGTGACTTCGATTCCGGCTTCGCGCGCAGGCTGCTCTTGAGCGCCCCCCGGCGCGGCGGGATCATCGCCGGCTACACCGTCGGCGCTCTGCTGCGCTGGGCGCTCACCGCGGTCGTGGTGACGATCGCCGCGCTGATCGCGGGCATGAACGTCTACGGCAACGGCGTCCAGCTGTTCGGTCTGCTCGGCCTCGGCGTGGCGATGAATTTCGTCGCCGCGCTGTGGGCCTGCGGGGTGGCGATGTTCCTGCGCACCGAACAGGCCGGAGCGCTCATTCAGATGCCCGTATTCGTGCTCCTGTTCCTCGCCCCGGTCTATGTGCCCCTGTCATTGCTGACCGGCTGGATCCACGATGTCGCCGGCCTCAACCCGGTAACCGCGGTACTCGAGGCGGGCCGAGGCCTGCTGGCGGGATCGCCGGTCAAGGTGGCGATCGCGTTCATCGGGCTAGCCGCCGCGGCCACGGTCATGGCCGCGTTCGCTCGGCGGGGCCTGGCATCCGCCGAACGGGCCGGCTGACGCCTCGGTCACAGACCGCGTGCCTCGGAGGGGTCGCCGAAGGGGCGCTTGGGTCGCGACATGTTCTCGCCCGCGGGCGTCAAGGAGGTCATCCTGCTTGAGGGGATCAACGACATCGGCTTCAGCCAGACGCCAAACACGGGATGCTCGGTTCCGAACACAGACGTCTCGGCGGCGCAAATCGAGGCTGGATACGAGCAGATCATCGGCCAAGCGCACCTGCACGGACTGAAGATCTTCGGCGGCACCCTGACGCCGTTCAAGGGTGCGACATACTGGTCGCCGGCCGCGGAAGCAAAGCGCGAGGCGGTCAACCAGTGGATCATGACCAGCCACGCATTCGACGGTGTGATCGACTTCGCTGCCGCTGTAGCGGACCCGTTCGATCCGCTGTACATCAACCCCGCCTACATCAGCGGAGACAATCTCCACCCCAACGACGCCGGCTATGAGGCCATGGCGAACGCGATCAACCTGGCCATGCTGCAGAAGAACGCCGGCTGAGCCGGGACGGTAATAGTCGCCTTGGTGGCGCGGCCGACGAGGCCGCGTCACCGCGCCGCTGACGGCTGGGATTGTTCTAGGCGGCCGGTTGCGATCCGTGCTCGTGAGCTTGCGTGTGCAGCAGTTCACGACGCGCGTGGACAGGCCCGGTAACCGATTCAGGTGCGACTGTGCAATACGCTCCATGGATGAGCGCTCCCGCGACCCTTCTTCTGTGGTTTCGCCTGCGCTCGCCGGAGCTGGCCGAGGACTTTGAGCGTCTGATGGCGGGGGATCGGGACATCGTCCGCGGGTCGCTGGACACGGTGTCGGATTGGCGTCTTACGCGGCCGACGGACGTGCCCGGACAGGCGATCGGTCAAGCCGATTACGTGCTGATCGCGGAGATCGTCGAAGTGAAGCGCTTCGAGCAACAGGCGAGCGAACAGGCTCAACGCTTGGCGGACGACTTGGCGCTCTCGTCTCGAGCCGGGGGATGCTGATCGTGCGTTCCGTCCTTTGAAATCCACCCTGGGATGGCGATCAGACCCGGCCTCGGTCTGAGTCTGAGATGTCCCGGAACTTCCGGCGCGTCGCTGCGGTGCTGGCGACTTCGGCGCTGTCGCATGGGCGTGCTGCTGGAGCAAGGCGAAGGCGGTCGCGTCGGGCTGTGACCGCTTCGCATGGAACGGCGGAAGCGCCGTGCCTGGTCTCGTCGACGGTTGGCTGAAGTGGCGGATCCCGCAAGGACGACCGCGATGACACAAGCGCAGACGGACCGTGGCGCGCGTGGCGGTGCGCGTCTACGCCGCCCAGCCGAAGCCGGTGGCCGCCGGGCGCGGCGCCAGCGGGCTGGCCGGCAGGTCGCCCTTCGGGTCGTCCTCGTTGTAGGCGCTCGGCGCGACGTCGTTGGGCGCGTCGGCGTGGAACAGGGCGGCGAGCAGCTCGATCTGTCTGCGACCCACGCCGAGCTCCCCCATGCCACCGCCGTACATCGGCCGGCGCTCCCGCGCGCAGCGCGCGTAGACATCAAACAGCGGGCGCAGCCCACCGATCCGCGACGGCTTGACGTTGACCACGCGCGCGGCCAGCGGCGTCTGGCCGATGTCCTCGGCG
The DNA here is from genome assembly GCA_963723675.1 of uncultured Solirubrobacterales bacterium. Taxonomy (GTDB): domain Bacteria; phylum Actinomycetota; class Thermoleophilia; order Solirubrobacterales; family Solirubrobacteraceae; genus Palsa-465. The sequence continues at coordinate 1,039,217 of CAVRRW010000012.1, forward strand.
TTGCGGATCGGCGAGTCGTAGGAGACGCGCTCGAGGTGACCGCCGAGCCGCAGCGCGATCTCGGGCAGATCATGCGGGTCCTCCAGATAGGCGGCCGGGAACGCGGCGAGCACGTGGTCATACAGCGCACCCAGCGCCTCGGGATCCTTGACCTCGAACCCGTACTGGCCCTTGAAGTCGATCGTGTCGACCGCGCCCGTCGCCGCGACCTCGTCGAGGAGCGCCGGCGCCCAGGTCGCCTCCGCGTCAAGCTTGAAACGAACACCGGGGGAGCGAGCAAGACGCCGGCGCACCGGCTCGATCGAAGGCTCCTTGCCGAGGCCGAGCGAGTTGACAAAGCGCACCGGCCGCGGCTCCAACCCGAGCACGTCGTGCAGCGAGCGACCGGCCTGGCGCAGCGCGAGGTCAAGCGCCGCCGACTCAAACGCCCAGTTGCGAAAGCGCAGCGCCACGTCCCACTCCGGAGGCTGCGGCCACAGCTCGAGCGCGGCGAGATGGTCGCAGAATCCCGCCAGCGTCCACTCGCCCTCGAGCGGCAGCGAGGGCCTCGTCTCGTGCAGCGCGGTGCCGTCCTCGCGAAACGGCGAGACGTCCTCGCCCAGCCCGTCAGCGCCGGCGCCGACGAGCCGCACGTGCGTCGTGACGCGCTGGAACTCGTGGGCGAGGACGGCGCCGAGGCGGTCGTACTCGCACCCCTCGATCACGAGCGACAGCCCTGCGAGCCGCGGCCACAGGGACTCGCCGTCCATCGTCGCGCTCGGTGGGCTCACCGCCGTATTGTCCCACCAGGCTCGCGGTAGCCCCGGCCCTCGCCCCGCTCGACGGGTCGTGACGCCGCGCCGAACAAGTGGCGAGAGCACGGCGGACGCGTCGAGGACGTGGCGCGAGTGCCGGCCTCCTCGACCGCCTGACCACCGACCGCCATCGATCGACGCCTGCACCGGTCACGGCGCCTTGCTGGCCGCCTCGCAACAACATCAGCAGCGTCGCTGCCGGCAGCCCATCATCGCGCACGTACTTGCTGCTTGCGCCCAAAGCCGGCGCGGGCCTCGCAGGTCGTTCGCTTCACGCCCGTCGATACACCCGGAGGTTGGCGCTGTCGAACGTCCTTGCGTCCACCAACGCCATGCGTAGTGGCGTTTGCAAGTCTTTGAACAGCGGGAAGCCGTTGCCGACGGCGACGGGATGAGTGATGAGTCGGTACTCGTCGATCAGGTCGTTGCGTGCTAGCGATTGAACGAATGTCGCGCCGCCGTGGGCGAGGAGGTCTTTCCCGGGCTCGCGCTTGAGCCTGGCGATCTCCTGCGCGAAATCGCCGCGGACGATCTGTGTATGGCCCCAGTCCGCCCGATCGAGGGTGTTCGAGAACACGATCTTGGGGATGTCGTTCATCGGGGCGGCATAGGCGTGGGTGGAGGATGGCCAGTGGGCGGCCATTGCCTCGTAGGTGACGCGGCCCATGAGGTGCGCGCCCGCTTCCCGCACCCATGCGAGTTTCAGCCTGGTCAGCTCCGGGTCTTCGGGCGGCAGGCCCCACTCCCCCTCCATCACGGGCACCGATCCGTCGCCTCGACCGACGGCCACGATCCCGTCCAGTGAAACGCCCATCTGAAGAACTAGTCTCCTCGTGCCTTGCTCGGGCATGCGGATGAACCCCTTTCTCGATTTCGACGCGCGATCCGTCGGCCGCACAACGCCAGCCTACTTGTCCTATCCGTTAATTAACCATATCATTAACTATCAGCGATGCCCGCCGACCAGCTGAGCGTCACCTTTGCCGCGCTCGCGGATCCGACCCGACGCGCGATCCTCGCGCGTCTGGCGCTGGGGGAGGCCACGGTCAGCGAGCTCGCCGAGCCGTTCCCCGTCAGCCTTCCAGCGATCTCCAGGCATCTCAAAGTCCTGGAACGAGCGGGACTGATCACGCGCCGTCGTGCCGCGCAGTCACGCCCGACCAGCCTGCGGATCGACGCCCTGGAGGAGGCGGAGGAGTGGATAGACACGTGCCGCGTGACGTGGGAAAGTCGCATGGATCGCCTCGCGGCCCATCTGGAGAAGATCCAGAACCCCGAACGGCGGCAGACGAGATGACCAGCGAGCCAAGTCCGAGACCGGCCTCACCCAGAGACGTTCGCATCACCCGTCTCTTTCGGGCTCCGCGCGAACTTGTCTTCAAAGCTTGGATCGACCCGGACCAAGTCGCGGCCTGGTGGGCGCCCGAGGAGTGCGAGATACCTCGCGAGACGGTCGAGATCGAGCCACACGTCGGGGGGCGGATCCACTTCTCGATGGTCGAACTGGACGGCGGAGCCGTCTATCCCGTGCGCTTCAAAATCGTCGAGATCTCCGAGCCGGAACTACTCGTTCTTGCCTCGGACCCGGAGCCAGAGATCGGCCTCTTGCACCCGATGATCACGCGGGCGGTATTTGAGGCCGAGGGCGAGGGAACGCTGGTGACCGTGACCCAGGGCCCGCACACCAAGGAGGTGCAAGACCGGGCGGCCGCCGGATGGCTAGGGTCGCTCGACAAGCTCGAGAGGCTCCTACGCTCCTGAGCAACCGCGCGCGGGCGTCGCGCGACATCGCGCCGCGGGCGGCTTGGCAGGGAGGCAACACCTCCTTTCATCCCGACGCGACACTCGGCGCCGGCGGCATCGGAAGCCCGCAAAGCGCGGATGTCGTGCATCTCGACGGCGAGGATCCAGGTCGGCATCACGGCGGCGTCGAGGTGTCAATCGACCGGTGTTCGCCAGGACCTTGCTCGGTGGTCAGCCGCTCGAAGTATTTCTCGATGACGTCGGCGCGGTCGAGCGGTGCGTTACAGGCAACATATCCGTCGGGCCGAACGAGCAGGAGCCGGCCTCGCCGGGCTCGGTAGCGGCGATGTGCATGAAGCTGGGGATCCGCCACTACGTCCGGGCGATGGCGTTCGGCGCCCGGGGCGACGGTGATCGTTCGTACCACGCCGTCCCATCGCACGAGGCGTGCGGCCGTCTCGTCAGCCAGATTCGCGCCGTTCTGGTGGCCGCTGAGGATCAGCAGCGTGTGGTCGCCCCCGTCCAGAAGATCGAGCGTATGAACCGTCTGCCCCTCCCGCTCGAGCCCGCCCACGTCCGGAAGCCGCTCACCGGACGCGATCGGCCCTGGTAGCAGCCGGGCATGGCCGGTGCTCAGAGGACCGTTTCGGTAGTTGTGGGATACCTGCGCCAGTCGGCTAACAAAACGCCGCTCAGCGGCAGGAATCCTCGACGCCACGGGGAGCAGCCTGTCGCGCAGCCAGCGCTCGCTGGGCGTGGTCGGGGTAAACGTCCTTACCAGCGCGTGCGTGAGTGCGAGCACCCCTTCCGCGATCGGCATTCGCTCGCTTTGGTAGGTGTCGAGAAGATCGCACGTTGCGTGTCCTTGGACTACCAATGACAGCTTCCAGCCGAGGTTGAACGCATCGTGGAGGCCGGTGTTCATGCCCTGGCCGCCGGCGGGGCTATGGACGTGGGCGGCGTCTCCGGCGAGGAACGCGCGCCCGGAACGCATGATCTTGGTGTGGCGGCGATGGCAGCGAAACGCCGCCAGCAGGGTCGGGTCCTCGACCTTCATCCCGGCGGGTCCGCGCTCGGCCACGAGGCGCTCAATCTCTTCCATCGTGGGAGCGTCGCGCTCTGCCACCGCCCGATCCGGGACCTGGGGCACGAACACACGCCACCGATGAGAAGGCAGCGGGAACGCCGGCAGCACCGCAGGCGTGTAGGCGAACACATGGAAGTGGTCTCGCGGCAGCGGCGAGTCAATGCTGACCTCGGCCATCAGCCAGTCCTGTCCGTAGTCGTCGCCGTCGAAGGGCAGGTTAAGACTGCGGCGGACGATGCTGTTCGCCCCGTCGGCTCCGACCAGCCAGTCAGCTGTCAGTGTCCGCTCGCGCGACCCACCGGGAGTAACCGTCACCAGCTTCACACCGGTGGCGTCGTGGTCGATGCCGACCACCTGGATCCCGCGCTCGATCGTCACGCCGAGGCGCTCTAGCTTCTCGTCCAGGATGCGTTGTGTCTCGGCTTGGCTCAGCGTCAACATGAGGGGGTATGCCGAATCGACCAGCCCGAAGCGCACCCGCACACTGTGACGAGCCCGGATGTGATACATGGCTCCGTTGACCCGGTGGCCGAGGTCGAGGAACTCCTCGACGATGCCCAGCCTGTGGAAGACCTCGAGTGTCCTGGCATGAATCCCGATCGCGCGGGACTCCGGCGAGCGCGCGGGCTGCCTGTCCAGCACCCGCACCTCGACTCCGCGCCGTGCTAGCTCGATCGCGAGGAGTGCCCCAGTCGGCCCTGCCCCGACGACCACGACGGGTACATCGTTCAGCTTGGACTTCACCGTTGCCTCGTTCAGCTGGATCACGTTGGGGATCGTGAGCCGGGACGCTGAGAGCCCGCTGAAGTTCGGCTGAAGCCGCCTGAGCGTCGCGCTCAGCCGGGTTTCAGCCGGTAGCCTTGGAACCGGGACCGGGTGAGGATGTCCGTGATCGAGTTTCGGCTTCTGGGTCCGCTCGAGGTGTGGCGAGACGGGCGGCAGGTGCCGGTGGGCGGCGCGAAACGACGAGCCCTTCTGGCCGTCCTTCTCCTGCGCGCAGGCCGCGTCGTCTCCACCGATGAGCTGATCGATGCGCTGTGGGGCGAGCATCCACCGAAAGGAGCTGTCAATGCGCTCCAGGCCCACGTCAGTGCCCTGCGCCGGGCGCTCGAGTGCGAGCGAGGCCAAAGCGACGCGGGGCAGGTGGTGGTCACCCGCTCGCCGGGGTACCTCCTCCAGCTCGACGAGCACGATTTCGACGTGGTCCGCTTCGAGCAGCTGGTCGCGCAGGCCCGGGCGGCGGCGGCCGAGGCTCCCGCGCTCGCCGCCGAGCGGTTCAGCGAAGCGCTCGGGCTATGGCGAGGGCCGGCGCTTGCCGATTTCGCCTACGAGTCGTTTGCCAGCGCCGACGTCGCTCGGCTCGAGGAAATGCGACTCAGTGCCGTCGAAGATTGCCTGGAGTGCGAGCTCGCTCTCGGCCGCCACGCCGAGGTGGCCGCGGAGCTCGAGGGCCTGGTCGCGGAGCATCCGCTACGCGAACGGCTGGCGGCCCAACTTATGCTCGCGCTCTACCGCTGTGGCCGGCAGGCGGAGGCCAGCCGCGTCTTTCAATCGACTCGGCAGGCACTGGTCGACGAACTGGGAATGGAGCCCGGTCCCCCGCTGCGCCAGCTCCTGCAGCGAGTGCTGGAGCACGATCCCGAGCTTGAGCTCCCCGGGCGGAGCCCAACGCCTAGGCGCTCAGTTCGACTGCTTCATAACCTCCCGGTGGAGCTTACGTCGTTCGTCGGGCGAGAGCGCGAGCTCCCGGAGGTGTCCACGCTGCTCTCGCTCAATCGGTTTGTCACCCTGACCGGCGCGGGTGGCTCGGGCAAGACGCGACTTGCGCTGCGCGCCGCACGGCAGGCCCTCCCCGACTATGCGGACGGCGTCTGGCTGGTGGAGCTCGCCCCGCTGACTGATCCGGCGCTGGTGGCGAGCGCGGTCACGGCCGCCGTCGGGATCCGTGCCCAGGCTGACTCGCTCCTCGAGGCGCTGAAGCGCTCGTTACGCGACGCGCAGCTGCTGATCGTACTCGACAACTGTGAGCACCTCATCAACGCGTGCGCGGAGCTCGTTCACGAGCTTCTCAGTACCTGCGAGCGCGTGAGGATCCTAGCCACCAGTCGTCAGCCCCTGGGGCTCGGGAGCGAGATCTGCTGGCCGGTGCGGGGCCTCGAGCTGCCCAGCGCCACCACCGGACTGTCGCTGCGAGAGCTTGGTGGGTTCGCGGCTATCCAGCTGTTCACCGAACGAGCGACTGCCGCGCGGGCTGGATTCTGTCTCGATTCCGCGACCGCCGACGGAGTCGCACGTATCTGCCGGCGCCTGGACGGGATCCCTCTTGCCATCGAGCTGGCGGCGGCCAGAACGCGCGCACTCAATCCGACGGACATCGTGCAGCGGCTCGATGACCGCTTCAAGCTGCTGACGGGCGGCACGCGTGATGCGATGGCTCGCCATCAGACGCTCCAAGCCACGGTCGACTGGAGCCACGAACTCCTGAGCGAATCCGAGCGCGTCTTGTTCCGGCGGCTGTCGGTGTTTGCGGGCGGGTGGACGATTTCCGACGCGGAAAGCGTTTGTGCCGACGATGCTCTCCCAGCCGCTGAGGTGTTCGACGTACTGAGCGAGCTGGTAGCCAAATCACTCGTCGTGGCCGAGCCGCGCCTGGCGGGTAGCACCCGCTACGGCATGCTCGAGACCCTCCGCGCCTACGCCGCGGACCGGCTTCGCGCCGGGGGCGAGCGAGAGAGCGTGGGGCGACGTCACTTCGACCATTTTCTCGACCTCGCCGACGACGCTCACGAGCGACGCCAGAGCACCGGCATCGACGCGGAGCTCGAAACGATCAGCGCCCACCAAGACAACATCCGCGCCGCCTTGGGGTTTGCCCGCGGTGTCGACCCCGATGGCATGTTGAGACTGGCCGCTGCCGGCGAGCAACTCTGGCTGGCCGGGAACATCACGGAGGGGCGTCGGTGGCTCGATCAGGCGCTCGCGTCAGCTACCGAGCGAGCGCATCATCGTGTCCGGGCGCTAAACACGGCCGCTGGCCTGGCCCAGCTGCAGCAGGCCGGTGAGGTCGCCAATCGGCTCCTCAACGAGAGCTTGGAGCTGGCCAGGCAAATCGGCGACAGGTCCGGCGAAGCCTGGGCCTGGCTGTGGCGGGGATTCCTCGAGTTGAACTGGGATCCACCGAGATCGGACGCGGCGCGGCGTAGCCTTGAACTGCAAGAGCAAGTCGGCGATCGCCTCGGTGTGTGCCACTCCCTGGTGTTTCTGGGCGTTGTCCTGACCCAGCAGGCCGACTCGATGCGAGAGGGGCAGGATGCGCTGCGGCGGGCCGTCGCCATGGCGAAGGAGCTCAAGGATCCCTGGGGAGAAGGGTTCGCGCACGTGTTCCTGGGATCGGCAGAGGTCTTCTTCGGGGACGCCGAAGTCGCCGTGACGCACCTGGATCGCGCGGTGCGCTCGCAGGCCCTCGGTCCTATCCGAGGGACTGCGGTGGAAGCGCTTGCCAAGGTTGCCCTAGCGCAGGATCCGCGGCGCGCTGTCCGCCTGGTCGGAGCGTGCGCCGCGATACGCGAGGCGGGCGGCGGCAGGCCTCCCGCCTGGCTCAAACGCCGCGGGCAAGCCGTTCGGGCCGAAGCCGAGCACATCCTCGGGACGGACGAGACACAACGAATCTGGGAAGAAGGGAGGCGGATGAGCACCGAGCAGGCAATCGCCTACGCACTCGCCCACGACGCGGCGTCGACCGCCGACTAGGGTCGCCGGCGCAGATCACGCGCTTCGGCCCGCGAGGAACAGGCAAGCTCCGGCCGTCGCCGCGACGGTTCTACTCCGGCCGCTACACCCCTGAACGTGGGATCGAGGCGTGATCGCCGTCCGGGAGCCTGATGCCGGCGCTCGGGGTCCGACTGGATCGCTGATCTGGTGCCCGCTCTGGGACGACGAGGAGGTGTCCGACCGGGCGCTAAAAAGCGCCGCTCTTCGACGGAGCGGAAGCCCTGAGCCGGGGCTCTGAGCTACCTCCAGCCGTCGGAACGGAACGAACGCATCCCCGACCGCCCCCACAGGGCATGGAAGGCCGCGGCTCGGTGACTGCGTGTGTCCCGTAACCAGCAGCGCGACATGCCCGTTTCGGCATTGCGCCCGCTGCCCCTCAGCGTCGTCGGAAGCAGCAGTGTCGCGAGCTAGCGAGAGCCAGCGCCTGAGTGCCGGTATTTCGTCCAAGCGGAAGCCGGCGTGATGCCGCCTGGGCGCGGGTTGTTTGGGTGATCGGAGAGCTCAGCGCTGTCGCTGCGCGGCGTCAACGCGGCCGCCCCGGTTCGGAGTCGGTCAGCTGGGGGTGATGTCGCCAAGCTTCCAGCTGCGGTCGAAGTACGGCTCAAGGGGACCGTAGAAGCGAAAGTAGGAAAACCAGTGGCGGCCGGGGATCGTCTGGATCCAATTCGCGGGTCCGCGGTCGGGCTCGGTGGGACCGAAGTAGAGGTCGACCGACCTGTCGTCGCGGTACGCCAGTTCGGGGTCGCGTGAGCCTCGGTCGCCGCGCTGCTGGTCGTTGTCGATCAGGCAGCGGGTTTCGACGTCGTAGACCGTTGCCGACCAGAACAGCCGCGCTGGGGGGTCCGGCGGCACGTGCAGCGTGTAGGCGCGGGCACCGTCGAGCCACTCACCGTTGGCATCGGTGTAGGCGCCGAGATATGCCTGTCCCAGGCCGGGGGTCCGGCTCTTCATCGCCGCGGAGAAGCTGACGGCCTCATAGAACCAGGCAGCGCGTTCCAGTAGTTCATCGTGATGCTCGCCGCGTTGGGCCGGGTTATCGAGCATGATCGCCAGGTCCCACTGGCGGTCGGGCCAGTAGCGCGATCCGTCAAACCGCTTAGCGAACGTGTTGGCCTGGGCCATCAGCTCGCCAGCAACGGCGGCATCCGTGAGGATCTCGGTGAGCCGCTCGTCGGGTTCAAACGGCTTGCCCTTCTCGATCCCGAGCTGCTTGAGCATCGCCAGGTAGAACCGGTCGCGCTCGTCGACGATTTCGCGCTGGTAGATGTCGTGCAGTCGCTCCCAGTACGCCAGCCCGCGTGGCTGATCGCCTGACCAGGCACGACCGTTGGGGGAGATCACCCGCGTCGGTGGTGGATCGTCGCGACGGTCGTAGGGGTAGATCCTGACCCCGTCCACGAGCGCCTGGGCGCGCTGTAGATCGGGATCGAGCGTCCGAAATCCGAAGAAGATGTTCATCCCGGTGGACTGCACCGTGAAGAACCCGTCGGCCTCAGGCGGCGTTTGTCCGGGCGCGACGACCAGATGCTTACCGCCCTGGCCCTTATCCGGACCCATCTCACCCAACACCCCGAACTCCCGCTGCCAAAAATCGGCCACGCCGCCCGCGGTCGGGCCGGCGGGCAGCTCAATCACCAGCGGCCCGGTCTCGCTCAGATCGAAGAAGTTCAGGACGTACGGCGTCGTCGCGTTAGCCGTGATCAGCCCCAGCCGATCGCGGTAGCTGACATATCGCACGAGATCGGTGTTGGTCGCCCCGAACACCTCGCGATGCTGCTGTTGCCACTGCGCCCACGACACCAACGGCAACGCCCACAGGTAAGCCTGGCAGGCCATCTGATAGTCCAGCTCGTCGAACACCAACCCCAGATCACGCCGCGCCGGCAGCTCGCCCTCGAACTCGACCCGCCCCAAGCGACCGGGCAACGACCGCGAAGCCATACAACCTCCAGATCCGGAGAAGGGCCAGCAGTCTCTCAGACAACTGACCGATCCGCGGCCACCCGCCCCGAGAGCTCGATGCGCCCGGTTCCGAGTCGACGCCGACGCACTGTTCACTGTTGCTGCTTCGTCTCGCCGGACCGGGCGTAGAGGCGTGACACCTCCTCCTGCTGCCGGCCGGGCCGAAGGAGAAGCATTGAGACTTGTTCCGGGGCCCCCCCGGGAAGGTGCAGATTTCCGTCGACGCGGCGGTGCCGGCAGGTCAGGTCTAGCGGGGCCCGTCAGGCTCCCAGCACGACTGCGATCGCGTGGCGCCAGTGATCAAGATAGGCGTCATATCCGGCCGCGAACTCGGCCAACCACCGGTCGCCTGTATCGCTGAGCGCGGTCATGTCGTAGTTCACCGTCGCGATCGTGGCCGCCGTCCCGTCGTCGGCGCACACCACCTCGACGGTCCCCGCCCGAGTTTTGGGCGCGAGGACTGCATACCTGATCGAACGGTTACGCTCGCGGCCAACGACCACCCAGGTCAGCGGACCGTGCGAGTCAGTCACGAACACGGTTCCGGGCTCAGTCTCATCGTCAGCCGGCGCCGGAAAGCTGGGGTCCCACCCGTGAGCCCAGCGCCGCTCGCCCGACGGTGTGAAGAGCTCGATCGCTCGCGCGCGCGGCAACTGCACCCGGAAGGTCCCGTGCAACCGGACGCGATGATGAGCGCTTCCGGTCACCGCCGAGCCTCGCTGGCTTCGATCAGCGCGTGCGCATCGGAGGCAGTCAGGGTCATGCCGTATACGTCCTTCAGCTTGCTGACCACCTGCAGCGTGTCCTCGCCGAAGGGCGGCTTGCCCTCGAATGCATGCAGCACGATCCCTTCAAGCAGATCGCCGAGCGTGAGATTCAGGTACTCGGCCAGCGCCTTGAGGACTTTGAGCATCCGCGTCTCAAGCCGAACCCCGGTCTGAACACGAGCGATCGTCACAATCGCAACAGTGTACCAAAGTACGTTGGTACAAAACTGAGCCGACCTTCCACCTCCGCGCGTCCATTCTGTCGCCGCTGCAGCCAGGGCCGAGCGACTTCTCGTTCGACAGCTCGCAGGCCCGAAGCGGCAGCCGTATCGCGCTGCACGGTCAGCTGGCTCGCGCCCGGTGGTTCGTGAAAGGAGGTCCGTCGCGACGCGCTACCTCGACGGCTCCGGGTGGTCCTCTGCACCGCCACGGGTGGCTGGGTGCTCCGCCGCGGCGATCTGCTCGATCGGCGTATACTCCCGCCGCCGTGGGGGGTCGAGGCGCAAGCTAACCATGAGCTTGTCGCCAGCACCGTCGACTCGAAATGGATCGACCTTGTTGCGACCGAGGTCACCGATGCGTGCAAGCGCCAAGCCGCTCATGTCCGCGGCGACGGCTCGGTAGACGGTGGAGACGTCCCCAAAAATTTGAGGTTGCGGACCACGGCGCATCCGGAGCCAGGTGACATGAACGCCAGCCCACCGTCAGGCAGCCGTCTCCAACCGGCGACGTGCTGAGCCGGGAAAGCAGGCTGGCGTTTCCCGGCACGTGCTGTGGGCGCCACACCGTACCGGCCTATGTCTCGCACCTCGCACTACCACACCAACAAAAAGGGAGCAACCGCCATGCCCATGGTCACGACGAATGACGGCACCGAGATCTTCTTCAAGGATTGGGGCTCAGGCCCGCCGCTGGTGTTCAGCCATGGTTGGCCGCTTTCGGCCGACGATTGGGACACGCAGCTGATGTTCTTCCTCGAGCACGGCTACCGGGTCGTCGCCGCCGACCGGCGCGGTCACGGACGCTCCACGCAGACCAGCGACGGCCATGACATGGACCACTACGCTGACGACTTGGCTGCGGTGGTCGAGCATCTCGACCTCCAGGACGCGGTCCACATCGGGCACTCCACTGGTGGTGGCGAGGTCGTGCGCTATCTCGCTCGTCACGGTGAGAGCCGTGTGGCAAAGGCGGTGCTGATCAGCTCGGTGCCGCCGCTGATGGTGCAGACCGAGGCCAACCCCGGCGGACTGCCGAAGTCCGTGTTCGACGGCTTCCAGACGCAAGTCGCCACCGGCCGGTCGGCGTTCTACCGCGACCTGGCGTCCGGCCCGTTCTACGGGTTCAACCGGCCCGGCGTCGAGCCATCGGAGGCGATCATCGAGAACTGGTGGCGTCAGGGAATGATGGGCGGTGCGAAAGCCCATTACGATGGCATCGTCGCCTTCTCCCAGACCGACTTCACCGAGGACCTCAAGCAGATCTCGGTGCCGGTCCTGGTGATGCACGGCGATGACGATCAGATCGTCCCCTACGCCGACTCCGGACCGTTGTCCGCAGAGCTGGTCCAAAACGGGACGCTGAAGACCTACAAGGGCTTCCCCCACGGCATGCCGACCATCCAGGCCGAGACGATCAACGCCGACCTGCTGGCGTTCCTGCGGTCCTGATCCCCTTGGGCACGGAGAGGGTGCTTGACGAGCCGCCCCGACCACCTATACGAATCACGCTCGCGCATGGTGCCTCGCGTAAGCCTTGATCAGGACCTCGTCTCGCCGGCCCGTGCGTGCGGCGGCACGATCAGGGCCGAACGCCCTGGTGACCGGGCCACGAGGTCATGCAGAGAGCTTGTACCCGTCGCCCTGTCGAACCGACCTGAAGCAGCGGCTCGTCCGCGGCGTCAGCCAGCTCGTGGGGGTTCGTGAAACGGGCAGTGTCGCGACGGTTGGCTGTAGGCGCTCCCCGTATGGTTGTCTGCGTGCGCGGACCGCGGGTCGGTGATCGCCGGAGTGGGAAGTGACAAACCTGACGGGTTCGAATGGTCACGCGCGGCGCCGAGCCATAACTTGCCGCCCGGCGAATCACCCCCGGTACAAGGAGAATTCATGCAAAAGGGTTCCGCGACTGTCCACAGATCCACTCCGACGGCGAGATAGTGTCCGATCAGGCGCCGCCGAAAAAGCCGAGGCGGCCCGACCAGTGTGGTGCGCGACCAGCGCGGTCCCGTATCGCTGGTTCTGGCTTCTGCCGTCGGCAGGAGTTCCGAGCGTATTCACTGGCGACGCCGAGCAGGGAGTCTCGGATTCGGCGGATCAGGCTGCCCGCTGTGTCCGAATGGCGCCGGTGGCTGCCGCAGCCTCGCTGACTGTAAGGATCAGGTCGTTGACGTAGTAGGCCCGTCGCGGCGCGGAGAATGCGGCCGGTCACACCGCCAGCGCCGTGCGCAGCTCCGCGGGGAGCTCGCCGACGCCATCCGGCTCCGTCGGGCGGCGTGCCGCGATCTCCGAGCCCGGCCGCGCTCGCTGGCTCGATGGCCGACAGGCGCGGCCGTTGGCGAGGATCACCCCGTCGCTGCAATGGGCCTCGACCGCTCCGTCGCCGAACTGCTCCTCGTAGAGACGCGCGTAAAGGCCACCCTCGGCGAGCAGCTCGTCGTGGGTTCCACGTTCGACGATCGTGCCGCGCTCGATCGCGAAGATCACGTCAGCGTTACGGATCGTCGATAGTCGGTGCGCGATCGCGATCGTGGTGCGGCGTTCCATCAGCGCCTGCAGCGCCTGTTGCACGACGCGCTCGCTCTCGGTGTCAAGCGCCGAGGTGGCCTCATCGAGGATCAGGATCGGCGGGTCCTCCAGGACCACCCGGGCGATGGCCAGCCGCTAGCGCTCGCCGCCCGAGAACCGGTAGCCGCGTTCCCCGACCACCGTGTCGTATCCGTTCTCGAGGGCGATGATGCGGTCGTGGATGAAGGCGGCCTTCGCGGCCGTCACAACTTCCTCGTCGGTCGCGCCCGGCCGCCCGTAGCTGATGTTGTCGCGCACCGTGCCGCCGAACAGGTAGCTCTCCTGGGTCACCACGCCGACCGCGCCGGCGATCGTCGCGGAGGTCAGGTCGCGCACGTCGTGACCGTCGATCTTGACGGCCCCGCGCTCGACGTCGTAGAGCCTCGGAAGCAGGTACGAGATCGTCGTCTTGCCCGCCCCGGATGGCCCGATTAGTGCCGCGAGCTGACCGGGCGCGACGAGCATCGACACGTCCTGCAACGCCTCGTCCGGCGCCGCGGGCCCGCCGTCCTCCCCACCGCCGTAGCGGAACGACACCTGCTCCAGCGCCACCTCTCCCCGGATCTGGGTCGGGGCCAGGCTGAGCGCATCCTCGCGGTCGGTGATCCGGGGGCGGAGGTCGATCAGTTCGAAAATCCGGCCGAACAGCGCCAGCGACGACTGGACGTCGACCGAGACATGCAGCAGCTGGTTGATCGGGATCAGCAGCCGGGTCTGGAGGGTGGTGAATGCCACCAGCGTCCCCGCCGACAGGTTGCCGTGCGTGCCCTGCAGGCCGGCCACCAGATACACGAGCGCGGGGCTGATCCCGAAGAACGCCTGGGTGACGGCGAAGAACGAGCGGCCGACCATCGCCTGGCGAACCTGCAACTCGGCCTGGTTCGCGTTCTCGACGCGGTAGCGGTCGACCTCGTGCGACTGTCGGCCGAATACCTTGGCCAACAGGATCCCCGAAACCGACAACGTCTCCTGGGTGATCGACGCCATCGACGCCATCGACGCCAGCGAGGCCTGCGCATCGCTCCGAGCTCTCCGCCGCGCGCGTCCGACTCGACGGCTGAACAGTACGAACATCGGCGTTACGGCCAGCGATATAGCCGTCAGCAGCGGCGAGAGCAGCAGCATCGCCACCACCGAGGAGACCAGCGTGACCACGTTGCTGACGACCGACGAGGCGGTCGACGTGATCGTCGTCTGCACACCGCCGACGTCGTTGGCCAGCCTGGACTGAACCTCTCCGCTGCGAGTGGCCGTGTAGAACGCCAGCGAAAGCTTCTCGAGGTGCTCGAACAGCCGGTCGCGCAACTCCTGCAGCACACGATTGCCCACGACCTCGGTCAGATACACCTGGACGATGTTCAGGACCCCGTTGATGATCGGGATCGCGATCAGCGCCGCCACCAGCGGGTACAGCGCACCGAGATCGGGCCCACCCTGAACGAACAGAGCCGTGTCGAACACCTGGCGGACCAGCAGCGCGCTGATCACGCTCAGCGCCGACGTCGTCACGATAGTGAGGATGATCAGCGCCAGCGCACCGCGATGGGGGCGGAACAGGCGCACGATTCTGCGCCCGAGCCTCGGCGGCTCGGCTTGCGAAACGGACGAAATCATGGCCGCGAGCCTAGCCCACCACTGCGGCGCGCCGACGCAAATCGTCGCGCCGCACGCGGCATGCGAGAAGATTCGGCCGCCGTGCCGCGCGGTATTTCGCCCGTCCAGACCAGCCGCTCACGGCGTGAACTTGACCATGATCACGTCCCCGCGCGCCTGACCGTGATCACGTCCCAGCGCGCCCCCTCCAGCCGAGGCCTCTGCCCGCGAAAATTGTCGGCTCCTCCACGATTGGTGTGGGTGTCACGCGACGACCGGTCCGGGGTTGGACTTGCCGACGACGAGGTGGATCATTGCGATGTAGTTGCGGTTGGTGCGGTATCCACGGGCTCGGCGCTTGGCGGCTTGGATGAGTGAGTTCAGGCCTTCGAGCAGCCCGTTGGAGACGCGACTGTGATGCCAGCGGGTCACTCCGAGCCAGTACTCCTCCAGCATCTCGGCGAAGGCGATCAGCGGGGCGATCTCGGTGTGTTTGACCGCCTCGATCCAGCGGCGCAGGTACTCCTCTGCCTGGTCGGGCGCATCGAGCTCGTAGAAGGTCTCGAAGCGCAGCGCCAGCTCGTACGCGCGGGCGGTCTGAAGCGGCTGCTGAAGCAGCTGATCGAGCCAGTCCTGCTGGCGCTCGGTGAGGTTGCTCGGGCGCTTGAGCCACAGGTAGCGCGTGTTGTTCAAAAGCGCTTGGTGCTCGCTGGCCTCGGCGCGGCGGACCTCGTCGATCGCCTTTGAGAGGTGCGAGCGGGATGTGGTAGCGATCAAACGTGATCTCCGCCCCGGGGAGATGCTTCAGCGTCCCGGCCAGGTAGGCCTCCGACATGTCCTGGCAGACCTCGCCGACCTGCGCGGCTCGGCCGCCGTGGGTCTCCAAAAACAGCGAGAACGCCTGCACCGTCGCCTGATCGCGACCCTCGACCGCGAACACCGCGCGGCGCTCGTCCAGATCGGCGAACACCGACACGTAGTCCTGCCCCCGCCGCGAGCTGGTCTCGTCGATCCCGAGCCGCTCCAGCCGCGAGAGGTCCTGCGCATCGACCGCGGCATCGACATGGTGATGCAGCACCCGCCAGACACGCATGTCCGATTCGCCGATCAGCTCGGCGACCGCCGCGACCGGCATCTCCTTGACCAACGCCATCACCAGCGCCTCGAACAGCAGCGTGAACCCCGACCGCTCCCGCGCCCACGGCACCTTGACCTGATGCACTCCATGCTCGGGACAGTCCACGCGCGGCACCCTCGCCGTCAGGAACGCCCGATGCTGGAAGAAGTCCAGATGCCGCCACGTCTTCGTCTCGGTGTCGCGCGCCTTCAGCCCCGCCGCACCGCACTCCGGGCAGCAAAACACCGCCCCGCGGGGGAAGTCGATCCGCAGATCCAGCCGGCGCTCATCGACGTCGAAGCTCACCTCGACGACCTCCCACGGCGCGTCCAGCCCAAGCGCCTTCTCAAAGAGGTCGACGTCATGCATACCGGGCTCCCATCATCGAAGATCAGAAGCACGGCAGGCAACCAGCTCATCCGGACGCTACCCACTCAGAACGTGGAGGAGCCAAATTGTCGGCGGCTAGTGGACGCGTCCGTAAGTTCTGATCGTTAGGCAGCGAGGGCGAGTTGGGGCTCGTGCTGGTCGATCCGGTCGATTAGGTTGTTGAGGTCGTGGCGGGTGAACGTCCATTCGAACGGACGGGCGATTTGCCGGTAGTGCCCGCCGAAGCTGAGGAGCCGGTCGGCGAGCGCGTCGAGGGTGGCGAGGTCGTTCGGGGTCAGCGCTTTGCGTTGCACGATCGAGAAGTACAGCTCGATCTGGTTCAGCCATGAGGCGTGCACGGGTAGGTGGATCAACCGCGCGGTCGGCCAGCGGTCCTGCATTCGTTTGATCGACGTCTTCCCGGCGTGCGAGGAGCCGTTATCGAGGATCCAGTAGACGGTCCGCGCCGACGCGTAAGGCTCGCTGGTCATGACCTGCTCGACGAGCCGACCGAACGGCTCGATCCCGGTCTTTTGCTCGACTCGGTCAAACAGGTTGGCGTGATGCACGTCCCACGCCGCCAGGTACGCGAGCGTCCCGCCGCGCTCATACTCGAACTCGTAACGGCTGCGGCGCCCCGGTCCGGGCGCGCTGGTCTGGTGGCATCGTCCGAGTGCTTGCAACTGGCTCTTCTCATCTGCCGAGATCACATACTCGTCGGGCCGCAAACGCTTGCCCTCGAACACGCGGGCGTAGAGATCCAGCGCTCGCCCGGCCTTGACGGCGAACTCGGGGTCGCGCTGGTAGATCCAGCACTGCTGCTGCCACGGCTTGATCGCGTCCTCGTGCAACCACCGCCAGATCGTCGACGCCGACGCGTCGGTCACCGCCAACTCGATCACCAGCCGATACAGCTCAGTGCGTGAGAAGCGGCCCAGCGGCAGCCCGTACCGGGCCGGCAGCTCGCACGCGACAGCCTTGACCGCGGCGACCTGCTCCGGGGGGAAAACGGCGCGGGCGACCCGCGCGCGGCTTGTCCTTTAACCCCTCAAGACGATCAGCGAAGAACCGTTTTCGCCACTTCCCGACAATCCCCGCTGTCGTGTCCAACCGCGCGGCGATCTCGGTGTCATGCAAGCCCTCAGCGGCGTACAACACGATCCGGGCGCGCTGCACATCCTGAAACGGCAGCTTCTCCGCCCGAGCCCGACGCGTCAGCTCCCGCCGCTCGTCCTCAGAGAGCTCAATCCGATGCCGTGCCGGGCGTGCCATCGCGATACATAACTTCGTCACCGCCCGCCCGACTCCTTCAACCCAGTTCTACCCCGTACTTCCAGACGCGTCTACTAGCGGGAGGCGGGATGATCGGCGACACGGATGGGTCGTCGTATCTGAGGCCGCGACCCAGGCATGAGCGGTGTCGACCGCGCTGATCCGGACCTTCGCAGCCAGCGGTCGGCGTCTATCCGGAAGTAGGCCAGTTCGACCTGATGACCGATCATCCGGACACCTCCTTCCGCGCCGCGACGCGAACCTCGCCCGGCTGAACGAGACATCCGACGCTGCGCGGTGGTGGCTCGCGGCCGCGCGCTGTCCCTTTCGTTCGGTGCCTTTGCTGCCGCAGGTGCCCGATTTGTGGCGCCTGATTGGTGGGGTCGCTCGCGACGGATTGTGTGCGTTTCGTCGACGGCTGAGTCTGGGAGAGATATGGAGAGGAAAACGCGCCTGCGTCACTTTCCAAAGCGGCGTCGCCCATCAACCACCCCGTCTGAGCGGGGCCTTTTGAGAGAGCGGCTGATGGGGCTCGAACCCACGACCTTCTGCATGGCAAGCGGTACCGCATCGGGCGTCAGACGGCGCAAAAGCCCTGGAAATCGGTCACTGGTGCGGCTGAATCGCCCGGAGCGAAATTCTGCTGATTTGCGGACGTTTCCGCCGGGTTTAACGCCGCGGGGCGGCTCACGGGGTTAATCAAAAATCACGGCCATAGGGTCGCCAGCGGCCTCATGGAGAGGGCGTCCAGGGTCGGTGGGAACATCGCCGGATGGTCGATCGTCAGCAAGCCGGGATGAGGCAGGGCACGGGTTGAACTACGCTCGCCGCCAGCAGTACCGCCGGCTCTCGCGAGCCGCCTCCACGGCTTTGGCGAGCGGTGCCACGCTGCTATTGGCGCTGGCTGTCGCGGGCGCGGGAGATGTATCAGCCGCGGGCGTCATGCTCGTGCTCGCAGTCGGACTCGGCCTCTATGCCCGCCACTGGCTGTCGCTTGCCGCGCGCAGCCGTATTGGCGCCCGGTCAGAGGACGAGTCCGGCGCGCGCTCGCACCCCTTGAGGCGGACGGGTGGAGACTGCGTCACTCACTCCCGTGGCGCGGGCGCGGGGACATCGACTCGGTGGCGATCGCTCCGACCGGCGTCGGGTTCGTGGTCGAGACGAAGACTCGGGCGTACGATGATCGCCATCTCCTTCAAGTGTGTGCGCAGGCGGCATGGCTGTCGCGGCGGCGTCGGCGGTGGTGCCGGCGCGGCGCGGTGCCGGTGGTCTGCCTCGTTCGCGCTCGTGGCGTCCATCGGCTGGAGCAGACGGTTCTCGTAGTTTCGATCGATCGGCTGATCCCAGCTCTACGAAGCTGCGCCGGCCGGCCTGTCCCCGGCCAGTTCGGCACGGGCGGACTCTTCGATCGCCGCGAAGCGTTTCGGGTGAGCGGGGTCCCATAGGCAGCATGGCTCCCGAAGCGCACTGCACCGACTTCCCTGCCGGCCGCGCGGAGCGGAACAGACAGTTAGCGATATAGCGATACTCGCGGCGGGGCGAAAGCGGGTCCCCAGGGAGCGACTGAGCGACCAGTGAGCTCAGCCGCTGAGCGCCTGGAAGGCGACGCCCGCGAGGATCGCGAACGTGATCCAGAACGTAACGTAGGCGTAGGTGACGCGCGGCGTCAGGACCCCGCGCGACATGACCACGGTCGGCAGGCACATGCCGACTGCGCCGAGCAGGAAGGTGAGCGCCGGACCGGGCGCCACGCCGCTCGCGAGGACGGCGTAGGTGAGCGGCACCTCCTCGCCCTGGCAGACGTAGAGCGGCGCGCCGGCCACCGCGGCGAGCAGGAACACCCAGACATCGCCGGCGCCGCCGAGCGCCTTGGGGATCGCGTCCTCCGGCAGCAACGTCGATACGGCTGCCGCGAGCGCCATCCCGGCGATGAAGTACGGCGTGGCACGCCGGCCGAGGCGATACAGGTTGTCGCCCAGGCGCCGCCACGTGCTCCGCGGAGCATCGGCGATCTGCCCGCAGGCCGCGGTCGCACGGCAATCGTCGAGCTCTTGGCTTGCACCTGCGATGACCGGTCGGTGGTTGGCCTCAAACCAGGGCTCGAAGCGGTTGATCAGCGCGCCAAGCAGGGCGCTTCCTCCAAGCGCGGCAATCACGCGCGCGACCGTCATTCGCCATCCGAGGATCGACCCGGTCAGCGCCACGGTGATCGGGCTGAGCAGCGGCGCGACGAAAACGAGCGCGGTGAGCGATCCCAGCCGCGGGCCGCGCATTCCCCGTAGTCCCATCACGAGCGGCAGTGTGGTCCGCGAGCAGCCGGGAATCAGCGCGCCCGCGGTGATCGCCACCGGGACCCCGACGCGGCCTCCGAGCGCCCGAGCGGCCCAGCGCTCGGGCACGAACGTCTGCACGACCGCAGCCGCTGCGATCGCGAGCGCAAACCACGGGAGCACACCGATCGCAAGCGATCCGAAGCGAGACACGCCCTGCGCGAGCTCGTGCATTGCTTACCCGAGGGCAGCCGGCACGCGGTCGGCCGCGGGCGCCTCCTCGGTCAGGCACAGCCCGAGATCGAGCAGCGCGGAGACGCAGGGGTCGACTATCCGGTAGAGGATGCGGTTGCCGTCCCGACGTGTCGCGACGATGCTGCGATCGGCGAGGCGCTGCAACTGGTTGGAGATTGCCTGCGGCGCCATCCCGACCTCGGAGGCCAGGTCGGAGACGCACAGCTCGCCGGCGCGGACCAGCGCGTGCAGCAGCCGCAGCCGGGTGTCGTTTGCGAGCACCTTGAACGTTCCCGCGAGTTCGGCAGCCGATCGAGGCTCCAGCAGCTCCCGATCGTCCAATCCCGGTCGATCGGTCGTCGCGCAACTGACGAGAGTTCGGGCATCTGTCGAACCAGCGGACATAAGAACAAGTATTACACGTTCTTGTGTAATGCCGTGGTGGATGCGCTCCACGAAGAGCGGTTCATCGCCTTCGGCGGTCCCGCCGGAAGCCAGAACAAGGTCGTCCTGGTCGTCGAAGCGTCCGACGAGGCAACAATCCGCGCGCGCCTCGAGCGCGACCCCTGGAGCGTCGCAGGTCTGCTCCGCACTGTGGCGATCGAGCCGTGGACGATCTGGCTCGGCGCCGATGAGCGAATCGACAGCGCACGACACCACCTGTACCTCGTGGCCTACCGGCCCGGGCCCCGCTGGGAGGACAGCAAGCCGCGGCGCGAGCAGACCGGATGGGACGCGCACCACGCGTTCATGGACGAGCTCGCCGAGCAGGGCGTCGTCCTCCTCGGGGGGGCCCTCGACGAGCATCGCGCGCTGCTCGTCATGCAGCACCAGGATGAGGATGGCCTCCGCGAGCAGCTCGTTGCCGACCCCTGGCACGGCCGCGTGCTCACAATCGAGTACATCGAGCCCTGGGCGCTCTGGCTTCACCACCCGAAAGCCAGCGCCTGAGACGCGTTACGTAGGCCGTCGCGGCCACCCGCAGCCCCGGGTACCGCGCTGAGGAGGGGAAGTCGCGTCGCGCCGGAGGTGCTCGTCGGAGCGGCAAAGCGGGCGCTCATTCTCGAGGACGTGGGCCTTAAGGTCTGAAGCTTGCGAGCGATGAGCGAGGCCGTCACTCTTGATCATCCGAACTACGGACTCGAAGGAGGCCTGAACATGTTCACCAAGAAGGGCGATTCGGCAGTCCTCGCCAAGCTCCGTGAGGCCGCCGCTCAGTACCGGGAGATTGGAGAACGCCTGCACGCCATCATCCGGGAAAGCACGCCGTCGCTAGAACCGATCGTGCGCTGGGGACTCCCGTTCTACGTGAAGAACGGCAAGGACATCTGCTACATCAAACCGGACAAGGACTTCATCGCATTCGGTTTTGGCGAAGTCGTGAATCCCGCTCACGAAGAGGGCGCGAGCATGCACCCGGTCGCGTGGACCCTCACCTCGCTGGACGACCCGACGGAAGCCAAGATTCGCGCGCTCATCAAGAAAGCGGTGGCTTGATATCGGCTCTGGGCCATGTCTTTGAACGCGGCCCCGGCGCCGCTGACCGCGCGTTGCGGGGAACACTCGAGTGGTGGGAGATGGCTCGTGCTGAGGTAAAAGCAGGTCTGCCCTCGCTGGCGCCGCGGCCAGCCACGTGCGGCCGTCCGCCACCTTTGCCGCACGAGCGGTCCTAGGCGCCCGGCTCGGCGATCATCGTTGTGGGGTGTCTGAGGATGGCTCTGGGGGTGCGGTGATGGCGCGGTAGAGGTCGGCCGACGCTGGTGCCGGGGGCATCGGTGGAATTGGGGCGCCTGGGGTTGCAAATGCGCGCAGCATCTGGCCCACGAGTCGGCGCCAGCTGTCCGGTGCGGCGTCGGCGGTGGCGGCGATGACGCCGGCGTTCGCCATCAGTAAGACGACGAGGTCTTCGGAGGTGAAGTCGGCCTGGAGGTGACCGGTGGTCTTGGCCCGGGCGATGAGTTCGACGAATCCTCGATAGGCCTCCGAACGTCGCGCCTCTAGTTCTTCGGCGGCGGGGAAGGTCATGCTGAGCACGGTCGCGAAGCCGCGATCGGCGGCTTGCATGGCGCACACCGCCGCTACGTAGCGGGTGAACGCGCGCCAAGGGTCGGGGTCGGCAAGTGCTTCGTTGGTGAGGGCCAGATATTCGTCCATGCGATCGGTGAAGACAGCGTTGATGAGGTTCTCGCGGGTGGCGAAGTGGCGGGAGAGGGTCGCCTTGCCGACGCCGGCCTCGCGGGCCACGGAGGCCATAGACGCCCCCAGGCCTTCGGTGGCGAACCGGCGGCGTGCGGCCTCCACGATGCGGCCGCGGTTGCGCTCGACGTCGGAGCGCACCGTGGGTTCGACCTGGTCGCACAGGCTCTTATCAGGAGAGGTCTTCACGCGCTGATCATACCAAGGTGGAACGACCTTCCCGTTTCGTGCTATGCTGCCCAGACAAAACGGGAAGAGCGTTCCATTTCGGGAGTGCCGGTCCAGGAGACCGCCTCCCGGCCGCTCGACCCGGTCCCCCCCTCACATTCAGGAAAGGTTGCTCATGCCCACCATTGCCATCGTCGGAGCCGGTCCCGGAATGGGTCTGGCGATCGGCCGCACCTTCGGCTCGCACGGCTTCAACGTCGCGCTCATCTCGCGCGATCGCGTCAAGCTCGACGGCCTGGTCGACACGTTGACCGCGGAGGGCGTCACCGCCGCCGCGTTCCCAGCCGACGTGCGCGACCGCACAGCGCTCACCCAAGCCCTCGAGGAAGCCGCGACAAGGTTCGGGACGATCGACGTCCTTGAGTACTCCCCGGTCGGGAGCGCCGAGACGACGGTCATGACTGTCCCGTCTCAGACCAGCCCCCCCGACCTACAGGACCAGATCGACTTCCAGCTGTACGGAGCGATCGCGGCCACCCAAGCCGTCCTGCCCGCGATGCGCCAGGCCCGGTCGGGAACGCTCCTCTACACCACGGGCGCGGGATCGCTTGATCCCGTCCCAGTCGTTGCCAATGTCAACGCTGCCGCCGCCGCCCTGCGCAACTGGGTGATCAACCTGCACAAGGAGCTAGCAGACAGCGGCATCCAGGCCGCGCACGTCGCCATCGACGTGTCGCTCGGCGCCGTCGCACCCGTCCCGGAATTCCCGACCGCCATGCCCGACGAGGTCGCTCCCGTCTACTGGGAGCTGCACACCAACCATGACCAGGCCGAGCGCGTCTTCACCGCCCCCGAGCACGCCGCTGCCGCCGCTAGCCCGCCACCTCGGTTTCCCTCCTAATCCCCTCTGATTCGAAAGGACCGCGCACATGCTTGCAATCACTCGCAACCGAACTCGAGCGGCAGGCGCCGATGCGTCTCGCCAGCGGAACAAGTGGCTGGTGTTCGCGCTGGTCACCGTCGCCCAGTTCATGGTCGTGCTCGACGCGACGATCGTGAACGTCGCCCTGCCAGCCATCCAGCGCGATCTCGGGTTCGCCCGGGGTGATCTGCAGTGGGTCATCACCGCGTACACGCTCGCGTTCGGCGGCTTCATGTTGCTCGGTGGCCGCGCCGGTGACCTGTTCGGCCGCAAGCGCCTGTTCCTGGCCGGCGTCGCGCTGTTCACCGCCGCCTCGGCGGTCAACGGGCTGGCGGGCTCGCCGGGGATGCTGGTCGCAGGTCGCGTCGCGCAGGGCCTCGGCGCCGCGCTGCTGGCGCCGGCGGTGCTCTCGATCATCACGACCATGTTCACCGAGCAGTCTGAGCGGGCCAAGGCACTCGGCGTCTACAGCGCCATTTCGGCCGGCGGCGCGGCCTTCGGCCTGCTGGCCGGCGGCGCGCTCACCGAGGGCGCCTCGTGGCCGTGGATCTTCTTCGTCAACGTGCCGATCGGGATCGCCACCCTCCTGCTGGCGGTCCGAATGGTGCCCGAATCGCGCGCCGAGACGCGCCAGCGCCTGGACCTGGCGGGCGCGGCGTCGGTGACCGCGGGACTGACGCTGCTCGTCTACACGATCGTCAAGGCCCAGTCCTGGGGCTGGGGCGCCACCAACACGCTCGCGCTCGCCGCGGTCGCGCTCCTGCTGCTGGTGGCGTTCGCGGTGATCGAGCAGCGCTCTGCCGCGCCACTCATCCGTCTGACATGTTCCGCAGCCGCGCGCTCATCGGCGCCAACGCCGTGATCATGCTCGCGTTCGCCGCGATGTACGCGATGTTCTTCTTCCTGTCGATCTACGCGCAGGAGATCCTCGGCTTCAGCGCGCTGACCGCCGGGCTGGCGTTCCTGCCGCTCAGCGCCGGGATCGTCGCGGGGGCCGGCCTGGCGCAGCAGCTGATCGGGCGTTTTGGGCTGCGCGCCGTGCCGCTGGCCGGGATGGTCATGTCCGCGGTCGGGATGCTGCTGCTCTCAAGGATCCCGGTGCACGGCGCCTACGTGACCGACCTGCTCCCCGGACTGGTGCTCGCCTCGGTCGGGATCGGCCTGACGTTCATGCCGATGACGCTGCTCGCCACCGGCACCGTCGACGCCAGCGAGGCCGGCATCGCCTCGGGTCTGGTCAACACGGCCCAGCAGATCGGCGGCGCGCTCGGCCTGGCCGTGTTGTCCACCCTCGCCGCCGCCCGGACCACAAGCACGCTCAGCGGGCTCGGGCACGCGCCCTCGGCGGCGGACCAGGCCGCCGCGCTCGTCGACGGCTTCCAGCTCGCGCTGCTCACCGCTGGCGGCCTGATGCTCGCCGGCGCAATCCTGATCACCGCGCTGCTGCGCAAAGGTCACGTTCAAGGGGTTGACCTCGCCCAGCCCATCCCGGTCGGCGCCTGAGCGAGCCGGAGGAGGGTCATGGAACTCCGTCTGGCTCACACGGCCCGCGCGCCGATCGCCAACGCACCCACGCCGTCGCGCTCGATCTGTCCATCCGCCTCGGCGGCTCGCCGAGCCCCGATGCGCTCGCCGACCCCGGCTAGCCGCTGCACCAGCGCCCTGACATGCGCCGCGCTCGAACTCGTCGACCACATCAAGCACGCGGCCGCGATTGCGGCCGCCCGAAAGGACCCACCGATGAACACAACTTCCTCCGCCGCCCCCACAGCCGAGCTCGCGACCGGCGCCTGGCGACTCGACCCGGGCCGCGCGAGCGTCGAGTTCCACGTGCGCCATTTCTACGGGCTGATGACCGTCAAGGGCGACTTCGACCGCTACGACGGCACGCTCCAGCTCAACCGGCGGCCCGCCGTCGAGCTCGTTATCGACGCCGACAGCCTCGACACCAAGCAGGCCAAACGCGACGAGCACCTGCGCTCGGCCGACTTCTTCGACGTCGGCAAGCACCCGCAGATCCGGTTCGAGTCCGACGACGCCGTGCTCGCCGGCGAGATCTTGAAGGTCCGCGGGCAGCTGCACGCCGCGGGCCGCAGCATCCCGCTCGACATCGACGCCACCGTGCGCCAGGTCGACGGAGAGCTGGAGCTCGAGGCCAGCGCGCTCGCTGACCATCGCCAGCTCGGGATGACCTGGAGCCCTCTCGGGATCCTGCGCGCGCCGAGCAAACTCATCGTCCGCGGCCGCCTCGTCCGCACGGAGGATCAGTCATGAAAGCCATCACGCTCACCGAACTCGGCACCCAACCGGCGCTGCGCACACACCAGCCCGCTCCAACACCCGGCACCAACGAAGTGCTCATCCGCGTCCACGCCTCGTCGGTCAACCCCGTCGACAACGCGATCGCCGCCGGAATGCTCAAGGACATGGTCGAGCATGTATTCCCGATCACGGTCGGCCGCGACTACGCCGGCACCGTCGAGCAGATCGGCGCCGACGTCAGCGGCTTCTCGGTCGGCGACGAGGTGTTCGGCTTCATCCCCGGAATGAGCCCGGCCGTGCACGCCGGCAGTTGGGCTGAGCTCATCGTGGTCCCCGAGAGCATGTCGATCGCCCGCAAGCCCGACGGCGTGGACCTCGCCGCCGCCGGCGCCGCGCCCTTGGCCGCCATCACGGCGATGATCGCCATCGACGCGCTCGCGCTTGACCGGGGTGACACGCTGCTCGTCATCGGCGCCACCGGCGGGGTCGGGAGCTTCGCCGTCCAGCTCGCCGCCGCGGCCGGAGCGACCGTGATCGCGCCGGCGCTCCCCGAAGACGAGGATTACCTGCGCGTGCTCGGCGTCGCCGACATCCTGTCGCGCGACGGCGACGTCGCGGCCGCGGCCCGCCAGCGCTACCCCGATGGCGTCGACGCCCTGCTCGACAGCGTCTCCTACGCACCCGGCGCCTACGACGCCGCCCTCAAGGACGGCGCCCGCGTCGCCTCGCCGAACAACGCGGCAGGCGACGGCCCCGGCCGCACCAACGTGATGGCCGCGCCGACCACCGACGACCTACAACGCCTCGCACACCTGCTCGACGCCCGCAGGCTCAAGGTGCACATCCACCGGACATACCCGCTCGATCAGGCGCCCGTCGCGATGAACGCACTCGCCACAACCCACACCCAAGGCAAGATCGCCGTGCAAATCAGCTAGCTCAACGCCGCGGCGGCGGGACGTACGCGAACGTCGAGCGCGGGCACACCAGCCCACGCCGACGAGCGTCCCGTCGCAGTGCGCGTGCGCGTCGGACGAGACGGCTCACCTCGTCCTCGATACAGACCGTCGACTCGGACCCTGTCCCCGAGGACACGCGATCGCACAAAAGCAGGTCCAGCGCGGGTCGAGGCCGATCGACCCGCAGCTCGCCAGTTGGGCAACCCGCGCAAGGTCAGAACGCTCGCTGTCGGTCGCGGTACCCGTCGCGAGGTGAAGGCAGGTCTTTCAGGTCGGGTCGAGGGTGGCCGGGTCGCCGACTCACACATCGCGGGATCTGTACGTCACGGCTCCACGCATGATCGCGCCGTCAGTTCTGTTGGGGTAATGGGGTCGCGGTGAAGCCAGCCAGCGCCACCAGGAGCTCGTCCTGGAAGCGCTGGTCATGGACGGCGGGGGCCGGCTCGGCGCGGCGTTGATGGTGCCAGTAGCCGCCTGAGGTCCGCGCCTCCGAATCGTCGCTGGTCGCCAGCCACTCTTGAGTCAGGTGCCCGAGCCGAAGATCATCCGGCGCACCGGGGCCGCCCATCTTTGTCGGCACCCATCCGGGATCGACGGCGTTGCTCAGCACGTCCGGCCAGATGCGCGCGACGGCGATCGCGAGCGTCGTGA
The DNA here is from genome assembly GCA_963723675.1 of uncultured Solirubrobacterales bacterium. Classification (GTDB taxonomy): domain Bacteria; phylum Actinomycetota; class Thermoleophilia; order Solirubrobacterales; family Solirubrobacteraceae; genus Palsa-465. The sequence continues at coordinate 1,066,137 of CAVRRW010000012.1, forward strand.
CGAACAGCTTGCTGTCCGAGTACGAGCCGGTCGTGCGCTGTCCGCTCCAGTCCATCCCGGGCAAACGGGCTCGGCCGCCGCGGTGCATGCCGCTTGAGAGGTAGATTAGGCGCCGCGGACGCTCGATCAGCGCAGTCAGTAGGTACGGGGCGACCACGTTGACGGGCAGGACGTGCGGCCCACGGATGACCCCGGCGTTGTGGATCACGGCGTCCACCGGCCCCAGCCGGCTTACCTGGCCGGCGACGTCCCGTGTCTGCGCCAGGTCGGCCAGGTCCCCGACGACCGCTTCCGCGCCGTGGTCCAGCAGGTCGCGCACGGCCGCGAGACGATTGGTGCTGCGAGCGTGGACGACGACCTCGTGCCCGTCCTCGAGCAGCGTCTGCGCAGCCGCCCGCCCGAGGCCGTCAGCGGAGCCGGTGATGAAGACACGTGCCATGCGACCTCTTGGACCCCGCTCAGGTGCCGGTCGCTGGCGCGGCCGAGTACTGCTCGTCGCTGACGTGCTCTCCCCAGCTGACGGGGCTGCCGCTCTCGTCGTTCTGCTGCATGGCGATGTGAACCATGAAGCGGTTGTGGGCGGCACCGTGCCAGTGGTTCTCGCCGGGCTCGAAGGACACGCGGTCGCCAGGATGGATCACCTCGACCAGTCCCCCCTCACGCTGGCACACGCCGAGTCCTTCGGTGACGTAGATGGTCTGGCCGTGCGGGTGCGTGTGCCAGGCGGTCCGGGCGCCGGGGGTGAAGTGGACGTTGGCTGCGGCGAGGGTCGAGGTGCCGGCAGGAGCGGCAATCGCGTCGATGTAAACCTCGCCGGTGAACGACTCGGACGGTCCCTTTTGCGTTTCGATGTCTCGTGTTATCTGCATGACGTCTCGCTTTTGGCTGCGTTACCAGGGCTGGTTGGCCGGGCCCACGGTGAATTCGCTGATCGTCGTGTCCTCGGGCTGCTCGATCGCAATCGCGACGACGCTCGCGATTCGGTCCGGCGAGATCTGGTAGGTGTCGTACACGTTCCTCATTTGCTCCGCCGTGTCCGTGTCGCTGATCGTGCTGAGCAGCTCGGTGCCGATCGCCGCCGGGTAGATCGTCGCGGTGCGGATGTTCGTGCCTTCCATCGCGGATTCCATGCGGAGGACTTCCATGAAGTCGCGGACGAACCACTTCGTCCCGCCGTACACTGCGCCGCCTGGATATGCCTTGAGGCCGGCGACCGATGACGTCGCAACGATATGCCCTGACTTCTGCTGGATGAACGTCGGCAGCACGGCCGCGACTCCGTTAAGGACGCCCGTGACGTTCACGTCAACCGTCTGGTGCCAGTCGTCGGTCTTCAGCGCCGACAGCGGCGAGTTCGGCATGAGGCCGGCATTCAGGAAGATCACATCGACGCCGCCGTACGTCTCCTTGGCGAGCCTCACGATGGCGTCACTCTCGGACGGCTCGGTCACGTCCAACCTCTGATAGACGGCTTGGCCGCCGTCCTTCTCAATCTCCTCGACGATCTGCTTCAGCTTGTCCTCACGCCGGGCCCCGAGGACGAGCTTGGCGCCCTTGCTCGCGAGCAGCTTTGCCGTCGCTTCGCCAATTCCTGATGACGCCCCGGTGATGATCACCACTTTGCCGTTGATCATGTTGGTCCTCCGCTATTGCTTTCTGTTGAGGCTGTCGCGTAATTTTCCCGCCGGGTGGACGGCGGGTAGGTCGTGGGTGTGCCCGTCGGCGGCCTGGGTGCTGTGAACCGCGGTGAGGGCCGTTTTAGGCCCCGACAGCGGCGAGGTGGTGACGGTGGAGCTTGGTCAGATTGTGGGTCGTCATCAATAACCGCCACTCGACCCGCACCGCGGCCCGGCCTCTTCGCAAAAACCGGGTGACCTGGCGGTTGTGCTTGGTGTGAGCGAACACCGGCTCGATCATCTGTTTGCGTCTTCGGTAGATCGCTTTGCCCGCGGGTGAGGCCAGCGCGCTGCGCATCGCTGCGTAGCGACCGCCGGCCCAGCCCGGACGCGGCGTTGTCCGCGCACCGGAGTCGGGCGGGATCAAGACCTGGATGTGCTGGTCAGCAATGACCTCGTCCATGTGCTGCTCATTCCAATACTGCGCGTCGGCCACCGCGATCCGCGGCCGGCCCGCCACACCAGCGTGCTCGAGCTCACCGAGCGCGGCGGTGATCATCGGTGCCAGCTGCGAGAAGTCGACGGTGCTGTTGGTGATCTCGGCGGCGAGCACGATCTGGTTCTCATCCACGACCGCCTGAGCGTTGTAGCCCTGCACGTAGGCCTCGTTGGCTTTGATGTGCCGGCTGTCGGGATCGGTCACGCTGACCATCGCATCAGGCACCATCGGCGCCACCCAGGGGTTCGGTCGACGACCAAGGTGCCGCCCCTTGGTGTCACGGCCAGTGGCGCGGTAATGCTCATAGGCCCGATTGCCCGCCCGCTGCGCGTCGAGATCCTCCTCCATCCGCTCCGCCGCGAGCAGCAGCCGCTCAGTCCGGCCGCGCGGCAGCGGGTCAGGAGCCTGCCAGCGACGCTGCTCCAGCTGACGACGTGCCTCACGCACCCACCCCTCCCGCCCTTGACCGCGCGCGACAATCTGCTCGGTGTTGAGCTCGGCCGCCGGCTCCGGCTCCGGGTCGCCGGGCTGATCGTGATCGCTGTCGGTGCCGGCAAGCCTCTCGCGGGCCTGGCGAAAGAACTCCCGCCGCCCCTCGCGCGTGCGCAGCGCCTCAGGCAGCTCATCACCACGCGCGTCACCGTAGAGCTCATCCTCGGCCTCATCAACCGCCTGGGCCTCGGCCAGGATCTCCCGCGCGATCTGCCCAAAGTCGCGATTCGAACCGCGGCTGGTGTTCCCCGCCAACCGCGTCCCGTCGATCGCGACCACCCCCGGCCGGACCAACCCGGCCTCATCGCAGAGCCCCAGCACCTGCCCGAACAGCTCGGCCAGCGCCGCCTCGTGACGCTCGACAAACCGCGCGATCGTCGCGTGATCAGGCACCTCGAGCATCGCGATCACCCGACACGCCACATCCTCGCGGCACGCCCGCTCGATCGCCCGCGCCGACCGCACCCCACGCGCGTAGCAATACAGCAACAAGGCCACCACCATCGCCGGGTCATAGGCCCGCCGCCCCACCCCATCCCGACGATACGCCCCATAAAACCCACCGAGGTTCTGGTTTGCGTCTGACTTCGTGATAGAGGTCGGGTCGTTTTTCAACCTAATCCTGGGAGGCTCTCGGGGCCCTGAACCAGGAGGACGGAGTGATGGAGAATGGCAAGCGCCGCAGGCGCCGGCAGCTGTCGCCGGAGGAGAAGTGGGAGGTGTTCTTGGAGGTCACCTCGCAGGAGCTCTCGCAGGCAGACGCTGCGAGAAAGTGGGGCGTCGACGTTTCGGTGATCATCCGCTTGCGGGCGTTGGCGAAGGACGCGGCGTTGGCGGCGTTCGCCTCGGCGAAGCCGGGGCGTGTGCCATCGCCCGAGCGGGTGGAGCTGGAGGCCGCGCTGGCGGAGAACGATCGGCTGTCGGAGGCGCTGAAGGAGATGGCGGTGGAGCTGACGTTGTTCCGGGGAAGGCAGCGCTCGGGCTTTTCGGCCCGGTCCCCGCGCGGGTGAGCGCGCAGACCAAGCTCGAGCTGTTGGGGCTGATCGACCAGGCCGTCGCCGACGGCTGGGCGCACGCCAGAGCCTGTCGGGTGCTCGACCTCGTCGACATCCGCGCGCACCGCTGGCGGGCGCGGTTGCGGGAGACGGGCTCGCTGGCGGATCGCGATCCCGGTGGCGGCGCGGTGCACGGGCTGCTGGCTTGGGAGGAGCAGGCGATCCTCGATCTGATCGAGACCTGGGGCTGGGTCGACCGCTCGCATCGCAAGCTCGCGCACCGCGGCTCCTACACCGAGACGGTGTTCGTGTCGCCCTCGACGTTGTTGCGGGTGGCGCTCAAGCACAGGGTGACGCTGCCGGGCGAGCCGTTCCGACCGAGACCCGTTTTGCCTGCTATGCCGCAGGTTCCGTGGGAAAAGAACCGGATCTGGATCTGGGACGCGACCCACTTCACCCGCGCCAAGCGGGTCGCCTACGCGATCGTCGACGTCGTCACCAGATACTGGATCGGCTATCTGCTCTCGACCGAGCAGACCACGACCCAGGCGCAGCTGCTGTTCGCCAGAGCGCTCGAGGACCAGGGCCTGCTCGGACCCGAGGGGCTCCCGCCCGAGCGCGACGGGGAGGCCCCGATCCTCGTCGCGTGGTCGGACAACGGCGCCGAGATGACCGCGATCGACACCCGCCAGTTCATGGCGCTGATGGCGATCGCCCAGCACCACGGCCGGCCGGGCACCCCGACCGACCAGGCGCACGTCGAGAGCTTCTTCAGCCACCTGAAGGGCGACTGGCCGCATCTGACCAGCATCACCGACCCCGCGGCGCTCGACACCGAGCTCGCCCGCATCAGGCACGAGTACAACACCGTCCGGTTGCACGCCGCGATCGGCTACGTCACCCCCGACGACGAGCATCACGGACGCGGCCCTCAGATCCGCCGCGCTCGCCACGCCGGCATGCGCCGCGCCCGGACGGAGCGGATCAAGCAGAATCGAGCCAGCAAGCGATGACCATCGCGCAGAGCACCGACCACGTCCGCCAGCTCGTGCTTCAGAGGGACGGAGCGTGGCTGCGCGAGGGGGTCGCCCGCTCGCACGGACGCGAGCGAAACTGGGCACGGACGACGTCCCGAACCACGACCACCAACCGGCCCCACCACCACCCTCAGCGTTGGGTTAGAAAAGTCGGCCGCTCTATCACGAACTCAGAAACACCGCAGTTCAAGCCCGCCACCGCATCCAGGACAAACCACGCCAGATGATCCTCCGCCAACCAATCCCGGATATCCGGCGGCATCAAGAACGACTGATCACGATCACACCCAATGAAAGTCTGAGCCATGCCCAGGATCGTCCACAACCGCCCGGACGACACAGTAATTACGCGACAGCCTCTGTTCGGTGAGATCGCCGGCACCGGCCGGGATCCCGACTTGGGGTGCTCGTCCAGCGTGGCACCAAACCGGCGCTGCTGAGAGGACTGCTTTTTCCAGGTACTGACAGGGCACCCCAGCGGTCGGCAAGCGGGCCTAGGCTTCCTCCCGTGAACACCAAGAGCGAGATCCGTGACTTCCTCACGTCGCGGCGCGCGCGAATCACTCCCGAAGAGGCCGGGCTGAAGGTCTTCGGAGCGCGCCGCGTGCCAGGGCTGCGCCGCGAGGAGGTGGCCACGCTCGCGGGGGTCAGCGTCGACTACTACAACCGCATGGAGCGCGGCAACCTCGCCGGCGCGTCCGACAGCGTGCTCGACGCGCTGGCAGACGCGCTACGGCTCGATGAGGCAGAACGCGCGCATCTGCGCGACCTGGCGCGAGCGAGCCAACCGAGCTCGCGCGGGCGACGGCGCTCCGCCACACCGACCATCCGGCCGGGCGTGCAGTGGATGCTCGACTCCATTACTGCCTCCGCGGCGTTCGCCGAGAACGGCCGGCTCGATGCGCTCGGAGCCAACCAACTCGGGCGCGCCCTGTATCCCGCCGTCTTCGGCGAGGGGTCGCACTCGGGCAACTGGGCGCGCTTCATCTTCTTCGACCCCGAGGCGCGCAGCTTCTACGCCGACTGGGACAGGGCGGCCAGGGAGAGCGTGGCAGTCCTGCGATCGGAGGCCGGTCGCAGCCCCCATGACCTAGACCTCTCCGACCTCGTCGGTGAGCTCGCCACGCAAAGCGAGGAGTTCCGCGGGCTCTGGGCCGCGCACAACGTGCGCCTGCACACCAAGGCGTCAAGCAGTTCAACCACCCGATCGTGGGCGAGCTCGAGCTCAGCTTTAACCGGCTCGAGGTCGCGGCCGATCCCGGCCTGATCATCGTCGCTTACACCGCCGAGCCCGGCACGCGGTCGGCGGAGGCCTTCGCTCTACTCGCAAGCTGGGCAGCGACAGAAGACGGCACCACCAACCCTGCTGCTGGCCACCGAGCGGACCGCGACACGCGATAGCGAGACGCACCGCCGGCCAGACACTTCACCCAAGCCGGCTTCTGCTCCCCATGTGACAGCAACACTCTCCCACCGGGGGCCATAACGGGCCAAACAGAACACTCCGACCTCGCCCGACGCCGGACTGCTCCTCCGCGGAGTAGCGAAGTACCGCGCCACGATAAGAGCAGGTCTACAGGCCGAAGACGACTCGCGACCCGCAAATCGCCACGAGCACGTCCACCGCGGGCCAATCGCGCCCGAGCCGGCGGCCGCCCTGCTCGCCGCGCAAAGCATGTGTCGACCGCACGACGAGCGGAGACCTGCATCCACGATTTGCCGGGTCACAGCATCGGTTCGGTGAACCCGGTGGTGCCTTCCCTGCATTCATCGAATCACGCGCCTCCGGGTCGGGGCTGAGCCGGCTGACGTCGGGAGATCGCACCTGTGAGTGAGTGGTGGATCACTCTCGCGTCTGATCTGTCGCTGCGGCGCCGGGGCCGGGAGCCTTCTTCGCCGGATCACGGTCCGGCCATGGCTTGATCGTGCGTCGTGGCCCGCCACGCCCGCGCGCAGGGTCTCGACCGGCGCGATTGTCCTGAGACGGCGGGTCGGGGGTGGCCTTGCTCGGATGGGTGATCGAGGCCGTCTTGGGGCGTGTGTCACTCGCGGACGAGAAGGCAATCTCGATCGCGAGTCCGCCGCCTGGGGCTAGGTGTGCGCGGAGAGTGGCTTGGTGCGCGGTCACGATCGCTCGCACGATCGCTAGCCCGAGTCCGTGACCGTTGTTGTGGCCGGTCCGCTCAGCCAACCGTTGGAAGGGCTCAAAGAGACGCTCGAGCTGGTCGGGCGGGATCGGCGGGCTCGTGTTTGTGATCGATAGGAACGGACGTTTGTCGCGCGTGCCCGTGCTGATGTCCACGCGACCTCCGGCGACGTTGTGGCGGATTGCGTTGTCGATGAGGTTGTCGACAAGGCGCTCGAGCAGTCGGGGATCGCCCTGGGTGGCCGCAGGCTCAAGCGTCGTGCGTAGGTCGAGCTCACGGTCGGTGAGGCGGGACTGGTGGGCGAGGATGGCGTGGGTGGTGAGGGCCCTGAGGTCGACGCGCTCGCGGCGCTCGAGCCCGGCATGGCCGCGGGTCAGGGCCAGCAGCCCGTCGATGAGTTGCTCGAGGTTCTTCCCGGAGGCGATCACGCGCTCGTGTGCGGCGCGTAGTGACGCATCGCTCGCGTCGGGGCTGGCGAGTGCCACCTCGCTGATCGCGCGCAGGCGGGTCAGGGGTGCACGGAGCTCGTGGGAGGCATTGGCGACGAACTGGCGCTGCGCGCGGTAGGAGTCCTCGAGCGGTCTCAGGACGCGTCCGGCCAGGATCCATCCCAAGCCGAGGGAGAGCAGCGACATCGCTCCCAGCGCGATCGCGGACTGAATGAGCAGTTGCTGACGTGCGCCTGCGCGCCGCTGGGTGTTTTCGGCGTAGAGCTTCTTCTGGTAGGCGTCGATCAGCCCACACCTTCCGGCGGCGTGCGTGTATGCCGCCGACTGGGTGTTGATGCTCGCTGGGATCGCGAAGATCGCTCCGTCGTGATCGCTGATAACCGATCCGTCACGTGGCATCGAGGTTGTGGGGTCGGGGAACGCGGGAACGCCGTGCTGGCGCATGCACTGTGCGACTGCTCGCCAGTGCGCCATCGTTTGCGCGGAGGGGTGGGTTTTGGCCCCGGGGGTCGGGAGGCCGCCCGGCCATGAGGGGCTCGACAGACCGGGCTGTGTCGAGGCGGCGTTTGTCGGGCCGAGGGTGAAGACGAAGCCGGCGTTGACCAGCAGCGCGTAGGCGATCGCCATCAGCGCGGCGCCGGAGAGCAGGAACAGGCTGCCGTAGAGCAGCGTCAGGCGCATACGGGCGGTCCGGTGCGGGAGGTGGCGCGTGGCCGCGAGCGCGGTGATCCGATGGTTCAGGCGTGCGACGACGGTCATATCCGGTAGCCGGCCTTGGCGATGGTTTGGATCAGGGGCGGGTCGCCGAGCTTGGCACGGAGCCGGCTGATGGTGACCTTGACTGCGCCGGTGAACGGGTCGGCAGCCTCATCCCAGACGCGTTCGAGTAATTCCTCGGACGAGACGACCCGGCCTTGGGCGCTGAGCAGCAGCTCGAGCACCCCGAACTCCTTGGGCCGCAACCCCAGTGTCTTGCCGCCGCGGTGCGCGGTGCGCTGGGCGGTGTCGAGCACGAGGTCGCGGTGCTCAAGGACGGGCGGGATGCTCGGCTGCGCGCGGCGTGCCAGCGCGCCGATCCGCGCGACCAGCACCGCGAACGCGAACGGTTTGGGGAGGTAGTCGTCGGCGCCGAGCCCGAGCCCTTCGACGAGGTCCTCGTTCTCGGCGGCGCCAGTCAGCATCAGCACCCGGCTGCGACCGCCCGCCACGACCAGCTGCCTGCACACCTCATCACCATGCAGGACGGGCAGATCGCGGTCGAGCACGATCACGTCATAGTCGGTGACCCGGGCGCGGACCAGGCCCGCGCTGCCGTCCAGCGCGACGTCGACGGCCATCCGCGCATCACGCAGGCCCGCGGCGACCGTCTCGGCCAGCTCCTCGTCGTCCTCGATCACAAGCACCCGCATCGACCGCTCCTTCTCCCGAGGACGGTAGCCCGCCACACGTTTCACGGCGGTTTCCCTGCCCCCGGCTGGCGGCTGGTGCGGCGCGGGAAACCGGGCTGAAACCAACGGTTCTCTACAACCGGGTCGCACACCAGCCCAAGGAGAGTGCGATGACCACCACAGCGGCAGACAACCACGCAAGGACACCTAGACCGTACGGACGGTGCGGCGGGCTCCCCGCGATCATCGTGATCGCCGCGATCGGACTGACCGCCTGCGGGTCGTCCAGCACCCCGCATGTGGCCAGCTTGCCGACGAGCAGCACCCCTGCCAGCGGGGCCACGCCGGACAGCTCATCGACCACGGCCACGGGCACCCACCACCACCGCTCCAGACCGGTGACCGGCAACGCCACAGCACTGCTGGTGAAGTGGGCCAGCTGCATGAACACCCACGGCGATCCCAATCAGGCCGCTCCGACAATCGACGCCAACGACGTGATCCACCTGACCTGGAACGACGCCACCCCTGGAGGGATATACGGGACGAACAAGGGCGGGCAGGGCAACACCGGACCGGGCCAATACTGCCGCACCTACATCGACCAGGCGATAACCGATCTGCAGGGCAGCCAGCATCTGCAATCGCCGAGCCAGGCCCAGCTGGTGAGGTTCTCGCGGTGCATGCGGGCCAACGGGATCGCGGATTTTCCTGACCCGTCGAACGGCGGGCAGTCGTTCAACCGCGCCGGTGATTTGAACCCGACCAACCCGGCCTTCCAGAAAGCCTCGACGTTGTGCGCCAAGCAGACCGGCGTGCCAGGCTTCGCTACCGGCGGCTCGCCTCCGCCGGGGGCGGTCGTCTTCAACGGAGACGCGCCGGGCGCGGCCGGTGGCTGAGCTCTCAGCCAGACGGGTGACAGTGATCGCCGCTGTTGCCGCCGCCCTGGTTGGGGGAGCGGTGGCAGCTGGGGTCGCCATGGTGGCCAATGCCGGCGGTCAAACCACGACGGCCTCCGCGTCCGCCGGCGGGCTGGCGACGGCCGCGGTGGTACGGACAACGTTAGCCAACACGGTGCAGGTCGGCGGGTCGATCGGCTACGCCGGCGCTCACGCGATCGCCACTCCCTCGGGCTCCAGCCCCCAGGAGATCCTGCAGGCTCAGCAAACCGTGAGCGAGGATCACCAGGCCCTGTCCGCGGACGAACGGACCGCCGCCGACGCGTCAACGGCCGACGCGCGCACGATCACGACCGACAAGGCCGCCGTGACGATCGCGTCAGCCACCCTCAGCGCCGACCGGGCCGCCAAGACCCGCGCGTGCGCCGGCAAGAAACCGTCCACTCCGGCGTGCACCCAGGCGGCCCAGAAGGTCAGCCAAGACCAGACACCGCTGACCCAGGCCGAGCAGCAGCTTGCCGGCGCGCGGGCGACGGCAACCCTTGATCACGACCAGAACGCCGGCAAGGTCGGGGCCGATCAGACCAAGCTCGCCGGCGATCAAGCAACGCTCGCCTCCATGCAAGCCACCGCGGTCAATGCCGGCACGACGTTCACGTGGCTGCCGAAGATCGGTGCGATCATCAGGCAGGACCAAGCCGTCTACTCGCTCAGCAACGAGCCGGTCCCGCTGCTCTACGGGCCCGTCGCCGCCTACCGCGCCTTCTATGTCGGCATGTCGGATGGCGCCGATGTCGGTGAGCTGACGCGGGATTTGATCGCGCTGGGCGACGGAGCCGGGCTGCGTCCTAGCGAGCATTACTCGACGGCGACCGCCATCGCGGTCAAGCGCTGGCAGCGGACACTGGGTCTCCCCGTGACCGGGCAGATCCTGCTGGGTCAGGTCGTCTTCGAACCCGGGCCGATTCGGGTCACATCGGTTACCGCGTCGGTCGGCACGTCGACCGCGGGTGGCGGCGGCGCGAGCGCCGGCGGTGCCAGTGGAGGCGGGGGTGGTGGCGGTAGCACTGTGCTAATGGCCACCAGCGCCGCCCCGATCGTCGTCGTTCAGCTCGACGTGACCGAGGAGTATCTCGTCAAACGTGGCGACACGGTGTCAGTCGTGCTGCCCGACGGCACATCGACTGTGCCCGGACGGATTCAGGCCGTCGGCAACGTCGCCACCTGCCCCGGGGGTGGCGGCACCGGCCAAGGCAACGCCACAGGCGGCACAGCCGACCAATCCCCGTGCGCATCGAGCGGGTCGGGAACATCCACGCCACCCACCGTGCCGGTCACCATCCGGCTGCAGCGCACCCCACCGGGAGCCAAGCTCGACCAGGCTCCCGTCAACGTAAACATCACCTCCCAGACCGCCAAGAACATTCTAGCTGTCCCGGTCAACGCCCTGCTCGCCGTCCAGGGCGGCGGGTACGGCGTGGACGTCGTGACAGCCCACGGCAGCCACCTGGTCGGTGTCACCACCGGGCTGTACAGCAACACCCTGGTCCAGGTCAGCGGACCGGGCATCGCGGCCGGGATGCGTGTGCAGGTGCCTGCCTCATGACCCTAACGGCCCCCGACCGGGCGCGCGCGACTGACGTGCCGCTGCCGGTCCTGGAGTTGGTCGATGTCCTCAAGGAGTACCCCGGAGACCCACCGGTCCGGGCTCTCGCCGGCATCGACCTGCGGATCGACACCGGCGAGCTGGTCGCCATCGTCGGCCCATCAGGGTCGGGCAAGAGCACCCTGCTGCACGTGATGGGCACGCTGGAACGGCCCACCGCCGGGGCGGTCCGCGTCGCGGGACAGGACACCTCGACGATGTCCGACACCCAGCTCTCGGGCCTGCGGGCGCGCCAGCTGGGGTTCGTCTTTCAGCAGTTCTTCCTGCTCGACGGGCTGAGCGTCCTGGACAACGTCGCCGACGGCCTAATCTACCGGGGCACCCAGCTCGCCGAGCGCCGTCAACTCGCAGAGGCCGCGTTGGAGCGGGTCGGGCTCAGCCACCGGCTTGCGCACCGACCCAACCAGCTGTCCGGCGGCGAGCGGCAGCGCACGGCGATCGCGCGTGCCCTGGCGGGTCGGCCCGCGTTGGTGTTGGCCGACGAACCCACCGGCAACCTCGACAGCGCCACCGGGACCGCGCTCCTCGAGCTACTGCGCGAACTGCACCGTGATGGGACGACGATCGCGGTCATCACCCACGACCTCGACATCGCCGCCGCCATGCACCGCCGCGTCGAGATCCGCGACGGGACGATCGTCGGTGATACGTCGACCGCCTCCTGACCGGGACGCCGGCAGCTCGCGCTTGTCCGCACGGGATCTGCTGCGCGTCGGCAGCCTCGGGGTGCGCAGCCGGCGAGTCAGGGCCGCGCTGTCGGCGCTCGGCATCAGCATCGGCATCGCCGCCATCGTCGGCGTGCTCGGCATCTCCCAATCCTCCAAAGCAGGCTTGCTCAACGAGCTCGGACGGCTCGGCAATCTAATCACCGTCCAGCCCGCCAGTGCCGCCTCTGGACAGGCCACCGAGCTGCCCACCACTGCCGAAGGCATGGCCTCGCGCATCGGCCCGGTCACCAACGTAACCGAGATCGCCACCATCCAGAGCACCTACGCGTACCGCAGCCCGTTCGTCCCCGCCATCGACACAAACGGCATCTCCCTGACCGCGACCGACGCCGCCCTCCCGGCCACCCTCGGCGCCACCCTCGCCCATGGCACCTTCCTCAACGCCGCGACCGTCCACTTCCCGACGGTCGTGCTCGGCGCCGAAGCAGCCACCCTGCTCGGCATCACCACGCTCCCCCACGCGATCCAGGTCTGGATCGGCCAGCGCTCGTTCACCGTCGTGGGCATCCTCAACCCCGTACGGCTCATCTCCCAAATGGACAGCATGGCCTTCATCGGCTTCCCCATCGCCCAACGCGACTTCGGCTTCGACGGGCACCCCACTGAGCTGTACGTCCGCAGCGTCCCCAGCCAAGTCAACGCCGTCACCGCCGTCCTCCCCGCCACCGTCAACCCGGCCAACCCCTCAGTGGTCACGGTCACCTTCCCCGCAGACATCATCAAAGCCGCGCTCGTCACCAAAGGCGCCTACAACGGCCTGCTACTCGGCCTCGGCGCGATCGCCCTGCTGGTCGGCGGAGTCGGCATCGCCAACGTCATGGTCATCTCCGTCCTCGAACGTCGCTCGGAGATCGGGCTGCGCCGCGCACTCGGCGCCAGCCGACGACACGTCGCCGCACAATTCCTCACCGAAGCCCTGCTCCTCTCCATCCTCGGCGGTGCTGCCGGCACCATCATCGGCTCGGTAGCAACCGTCGCCTACGCCCTCAGCCAACACGAGACCGTCCAAATCCCCGCCCTCGCACTCTACGGCGGCATCGCCGCCGCCACTCTCATCGGCGCCGTCGCCGGCCTCTACCCATCCATGCGCGCGGCCCGTCTCTCACCCACCGAGGCCTTGCGAACCGCGTAGCGCGTGAACACTCGCGCCGATCCGGCCAGCCACCCGGCCAGCCCGATCCTCCGTTCAGTTGGTAGCAGCACGCAGAGCCACATGGCCGGCCGCCAGACATACGAGGCCCGCACGACCACAAAGGAAGGTCGCGGTCAGCGCCTGCGGCAGCCGCGCTTTCGCCAGCAGCGCGTCCCGCCGAAGGTCGTCGATCGGCTCGTCGGTACGACCGCCGCCCGAAGGACCCGCTTTTCGCGTCGCGCGTATACGCGCGGCAGCGCGCGGCGCGGCCGATCCGCAGACGCGCTTTCATTGAGGGCGTCCGCTTAACTGTGTAGGCGGGGTTTGTAGTTAATGATACCAAAGTGACTCTCTGAGTGTTCACAACTGACAGTCAGTTTGCAGTGTCAGGTACGCGGTCACCGAAGTGGATCTTGAACGCCAGCAGCGCGGTCGTCCAGTTCCGGGTGCGCGTCCATTGTGGGACCGCGTTCTGCAAGGCGAGGTAGACGAGCTTTCGGGCGGCGTCGTCATTGGGGAAGCTGCCTTTCGTCTTGATCGCCTTGCGCAGCTGGCGGTTGAGGGCCTCGATAGCGTTCGTCGTGTAGATCACGCGGCGGACCTCGGCGGGGAACGCGAGAAACGGAATCACGTACTCCCACGCGTTCAGCCAGGCCTGCGTGATGACGGGGAACCGTTGGCCCCACTTCTCGTCGAACGCCTCGAGCTCGGCTTGGGCCTGGTCGGCGTCCTTGGCGGTGTAGATCGGCTTCAGGTCGCGGGCGACCTGCTCACGCTCGCGCCGCGGGACGTACTTCAGGCTCGAGCGGATCAGATGAACCAGACACGTTTGGACGGTCGTGCGCGGGAAGATCGCCTCGATCGCCTCGGGGAAGCCGGTCAGCCCGTCGACGCAGCAGATCAGGATGTCCCGAACACCGCGGGTCTTCAGGTCATTGAGGACCTGCATCCAGAACTTCGCGCCCTCGGCCTCCTGGAACCACATGCCCAGCACGTCCCGGTCACCGTCGAGCGTCACGCCCAGAGCGAGGTACAGCGCGCGGCGCTGCACGCTGCCGCCCTCGCGGATCTTGATGACCATGCAGTCCAGGAACACGATCGGGTAGATGTCCTCTAGCGGCCGCTTGGCCCAGTCGCGCACGTCGTCCATGACCGCATCGGTGACGCGCGAGATCAGGTCGCGGCCGACCTTCACGCCGTAGATCTCCTGCAGGTGCGCCTCGATGTCCCGCGTCGAGAGCCCGCGGCTGTAGAGCGCCAGGATCTTGTCGTCAAACCCGACGAACGCCGCTGGCGCTTTTTGACGATCTTCGGCTCAAAGCTGCCGTCCCGGTCTCGGGGGGCATCGATCCCGACCTTCCCGTGCTCGCAGATCAGCGTCTTCGGCGAGGTCCCGTTGCGTTGGTTGGCGCCGCCGCCGGGCGGCTCGCAGTGCGGCTCGTAGCCGACGTGGTCGGTCAGCTCGACCTCCATCGCCCGCTCCACCAGCCGCCGGGTCAACTCGGCCAGCAGCCCGCCCGGCCCAGCGATCTCCTCCTCGGTGCTCGCGCCGGCCAACAGCTCGTCGATCACCTCATCCGGGATCCGCTCGCCGTCACGCCGCTTGACCATCTCGCGCAGTCTCGCGCGATCCACGGCGTCATCGACCACCGCGCTGCTGAGCTCAGAACGTCGCTGGCTTCTCGACGGGGTCGCCGGCGGCTCGCCCAAGGGCTCGCCGCCGGCTCCCCCCGGTTCAAAGACCCTCGCTCGAACATCCGATCTATCTGTAGTTGAAGGCATGAACGTCTCCTTCGTTCGTGCCTACACAATTCCTAGGACACTCCCCTTTCATTCGACGAGAGGTCCCTCGTCCGAAACGGTTGCGTCTCTTAACCGCTGTAAATTCGCTGCGGCTTTGAGGTTCCCGGGGGTGAGTCTATGCGGCTGTGACCTCCTCGTCGATGGTGTCTGGGTCGGTTTGTCGGTATTTGATTCGGTAGAGGTGTTGGCGGTCGAGCTCGGTGAATGTCGCGCCGTTTGAGGCGTGCGCGATGAACAGGTCGAGGACGGCGAAGACGAGTGAGAGGCAGCTGCTCTCCGGGGAAGCGGCCCATCACTTTGGTGCGCCGGCGGACCTCACCGAGGGAGCGCTCCAGCAGGTTGGTTGACCGCCACCGCTCGCGGTGCCTGAGCGGGTAGCGGAGGTGCACGACCAAGGCGTCGAGGTCCTCGGCCAGGCACCGGGCGGCGGCCTCGTAGCCGCGGTGCTTGAGCTCGGAGATCAGGACTTGCAGACGCAGCTTGCCGTCCTTGACTGATGTGGCGTCGGTGAGCGCCGACCAGTAGTTGAATCGGACCCGGTCATGCTCGGCCTTGGGGAGCTTCGCGACCAGGTTGCGCAGGCGATGAACGCAGCAGTGTTGACGGTCAGCACGGGGCCAGAGCTCCTGCACTGCGCTGATCAGCCCAGGGGCGCCATCGGCGACAACCAGGCGTGGTGCGCCTAGCCCGCGGGCCGTGAGATCACGCCCGAGCTCGAGCCAGTCTTCCTTTGACTCGCGTGATCCCAACTGCACGGAAACCAGTTGCCTGCGGCCGTTCTCATCGATTCCCCAGGCGCAGATCACGCCCTCCTTCGGGCCGCTGGGGCGGACCGAGAGATAGATCGCGTCGAGGAACAGCACGACGAGATCGGTGTCATAGAGCGAGCGGCGTTTGAACGCTTCGAAGCGCTCGTGCAGCTCCGCGCAGATCCTCGCGACTGTTGAGCGCGACAGCTTGCCAACCCCGGCCTCCTCGCACAACGACTCGATGTCACGCATCGACAGGCCCCTGACGAACCCGCCGATCACCAACGTCTTCAAAGGATCGGTCCGAAACAGCCGTTTGCAATGCCACTTCGGGAACAGCCTGGACACGAACGGCACAGTGGTGTGGCGCGCCTGCGGGATCTGGATCTCAAGCTCGCCCTCGCCGGTCTGCAGATGCCGGGGACGAAACCCGTTGCGCAGCCCCGCCTCGTAGTTCTTCAGGCCGCGCTCGCGCTCGGGGCGACGCTCATAGCGAGCGCGACCCAGCCAGCCATCGAACTCCTCCTCGACCGCCCGCTGAATGATCAACCGGGCACCGAGCCTCGCGAGGTCCCCGAGCATCTTCTGCGGGTCATCGACCATGCCCTTCCCAAACAACCGGTCGATCTCGGCTTGTATCTCCGCTGATGGCGGTACGGTGCGTCTCACGGCGTAGGCCTCCTTCATCGTCTTGCAGGACTTGAGGGAACCTACGCCGTCGCTCTGACATCACCCAGCGCGCATTTACAGCAGTTCTGGGACGCAACCTCCGAAACCTTAAGCGCCCTGCTCGTCGCCACGAGCACGTCCAGCGCGCCAGGGACTCGTGGCGGACGCGGTCCGCGGCGGAGGGGACGGGCTGCCGCTGCTGCGGGGCGTCACCGCGCAGACGCTCGCCGGTGTGGCCGGCGAGGAGCAGGTGATCGTGTTCGGCGAGCGGGTGTGGTGCCTGCGCCAGCTCGCCCGCACGCTGCGCGAACGGCACGGGATCGAGGCGCATGTCGCCGACGGCAGCATCGACCCGGGCGAGTTCGAGGCGCTCAAGCGACGGTTCACCGCCGGCGAGTTTCCGGTTCTGTGCCTCTCAAGGATCGGTCACGAGGGGCACAACCTCCAGAACGCGTCGGTGCTCTGCCATCTCGACCTGCCGTGGCTGCCCACGGGCCTGGAGCAGCGCGTCGGCCGGGCCGCCCGCCCCGGCGCCCCCGCGCGCACGTGCAGACCTACATCCCCTACATCCGCCGCGGCGGCGTCGAGCACATCGTCTCCGTGCTCGCCTCGCGCGGCGCCGAGCACCACCAGATCCTCGACAGCTTCGAAGGCGTAACAGCGGCCGAGAGCACCGTCGCCACCCAGCTCGGCGAGATCACCAGCCAAGTTGCCGAAAGCAAGGACGACGCCGGCTACGCCGCCACCGCCGCCCGGCTGCGTGTCGCGGCCAGTGTCTTCGGCACCTGAACATCCTCACCCACGCAATTGAAGGCTCATCACATGCTTGGATTTGGCTCACTTTCGGCTACATTATGGCGTATGTCGCTTGCCTACGCCGACGAGGCGATCCATCTCCGCGAGATCGCCGCGCTCACCGACCGGGACATCGCTCGAGCGACCGGGTCCGGGGTGAGCACCGTGTCCGCGTGGCTGCGGCGCGAGCGTGCTCCGCGCGGCCGGCGCGCGGAGCGGCTCGTGGAACTCTCGGCGATCGCCGAACGCCTCGCGGCCGTGCTCGGACCCGAGCGGGTCGGGGTCTGGCTGAACAAGCCGATCCCGGCGCTCGAGCACCGCAAGCCGCTCGACGTGATCGCTCAGGGCGGCTACGAGCAGGTCTCGCGCGTGGTCGCCGAGTTCGAGTCGCCCACGTTCGGCTAGACATGTCAGGGCGGATAGCCACGGTCCCGGTGACCGGGACGTGGTTCCGGCACGTGCCCGCCGACGCGCCACCGATCCCCGGTCACTCCGCACCGAGCGGCCGCTGGCAGCGCGGCGAGCAGCTCCCGGGGGCTCTACCTCGCCGAGGACCGGCCACGGTGTGGGCTGAGTGGTATCGGGCGCTGGCGGAGCTCGGCGAGCCGCCGGACGCGCGACTGCCGCGCGACCTGTGGCAGTTCTCGGTGCGACTGGAACGGGTTGCGGATCTCTCCCAGCCGCGGGCGCTTCGCGCGCTCGGCCTCCCGCAGCCGCGCCCCGACCGCACGCAGTGGCCGGCGTTCCAGGACGTCGGCCTGCGGCTTGCCGAGGACGGCTTCGAAGCGATCCTGTTCCGCTCGAGCGCACGGCCGTCCGGTCGTTGCGTGTGCGTGTTCGCGACCGCAGCGGGCTTCCCCGGCGTCAGGACCACCGGAGCCCCCGAGCGGATCGACCGCGCACCCGCGCCGCCGCGCGGCATGCGCACCTGAGCGACCCACGGGTCGCCAACCCCACGGCGTGAGCGCAACCCGCTCACGCCCGAATCTATGACCTTCAGAAAGGAGTTGCGCATGAGCGCAATCACCGCTGCCCTGACGCAGATCGACGAGGTGGCCGCCGACGGAGACCTCGCGCCCGAGCCCGCCGCGCCGCTCGAGCTTGAGACCGCCGGCGAGCCGATCCTGCTGCCCGACGGCAAGCGGATCTACCCGCCGAGCCTGCACGGCCAGCCGATCGACGAGCTCGCCGTCGCGCTGCTCGACATGCACGACCCGGCACAGTCGAGCTTCCTGCGGCTGATCGGGCCGCCCGGCGCCGGGAAGAGCCAGATCGCCCGCGCGATCGCCTACCGCCTCTGGGCCAATCGTGGGCGAGACGTGACAGACCGGCACGGCGTCCCGTTCTACGGGTTCGTCGAGCTGCAACCCGGACCCTCGTCGGACGAGTTCTTCTTCCGCTACGACTACGTCCCAGTCGCCGGCGCCGGCGGCCAGGTGAAGCTCGTCGACTCGGCGTTCGTGCAGGCGATGCGCGAGGGGTGGGTGGTGATGATCGACGAGGTCAACACCGCCCGCGACGTCGCGCTGCTGTCGATCAACGCCACCCTCGACGGCCGGCTCACCCTGTATCTCGCGGCGACTGGCGAAACCGTCATCGCCCAGCCGGGATTCGCCGTACTGCTCGCCTACAACCCTGGCTTGGTCGGCGCCACCGACATCCCGGACGCATGGCACTCACGGTTCCCGGCGACGCTCGAGGTTACGAGCAACTGGCCGGCGCTCGCCCAGCTCGGCGCCCCCCGCCAGCTCGTCGGCGAGGCGGCGGCACTCGACCGCCAGCGGATCGCCGGCGAGGACGGCCTGACATGGACGCCGCAGTTCCGCGACATCGAGTCGCTGTGGCGGATGTCAGAGTGGGTCGGCGAGCGCGCGGCGCTCGCGTTCTTCGCGTCCAACCTGCAAGAGCAGGCGCAGGCCGCGAAGATCCAGGAGGCCGAGGCGGCCGCCGCCTGCCGGATGCTCGACCAGGCTGGCTACGGCCGCTACCGCGTCGGCGCGACCAGCGGCCTGCCGAACCTCCACGGCTACCCGCGGGCGGTCACCTCATGAGCCCCCGAACGACCAGCGGGCGGCGCCCTGCGGTGTTCGTGCAGTAGCTGCACCGCGCCGCCGCTCACCGCGGACGGCTCGACCCCGTCTACCAAGACCTCTCCGACCACTGGACGGCGATCCTCCAGCGGCTGTACCCGGTTTGGGCGCTGATCGGTCCGGGTCTGTCGGACCCCGGTCACATCGAGATCCACTCCCGCACCGTGTACCTCGACGCTGACGCGTTGCTCGGACCCCGCGATGCGATCGCCGCCGGCGCGCTCGAGCAGCGGGCGATCCTGCGGACGTTCGGGGTCGCGCTGCACGAGGCCCTCCACGCCAAGCACACCAAACGATGGGCGATCGAACACGACATGGCACTGTCGGAATCGGAGGATCCGCGCGACCGGCAGCTCGCCACCGACCGGCGGCTGCTCGAGGAGCCACGGATGGAAGCCCACGGGGTCCGCGACTTCCCACCCGACTCGCTGCGCGGCCGGTTCGGCCGGCGCGCGCTACAGGCCGCAGTCGTCGACGTGATCCTGCCCGCCTTCGCGGAACAGATCCTCGCGAGCCTCGCAGCAGGCGCCGGGCCGAGCCGCGACCTCGCAGGCCGCAGCACCGCCTACCTCCAAGCCCGCACCCTCTACGGCGTCCTCGACCCAGGCGTCCTCGAGCCGATCCGCACCGTCTGGGAGCGCGTGCTCGGCGAGCGCGACCTCGCCGCGCTCGACCAGCTCTACGCGAGCGTCACCTGGATCCCCGACGGTGATCTCGAGCGGCTCGACGCCGCCGCCGAGAGATACCGGGAGATCGTCGGTGAGCCGGAGCAGTCACCCGAGGCGGCGGGGTGCGGGGAGCCGAGCGGCTCCGGCGCGCACGGCGACGGCGCCGGCGAAGACGAGAGCGCCTGGGATACGGGCGCGCCGGGCTCGCTCGCCGACGCGCTCGAGCTGGCGATCACGGCCGCCCGCGACGGGCAACTCGAGCAGCTCGACCACGACATCGATCTCGGCCAAGTGCTGCGAGACGCGGCCGCCGGAGGCCAAGGGGGGTGGAAGCTCGGGCGGGGCCACGGCACCGGCCTTCCGACCGGGCGGATGCCCGACCGCGGCGTCGACCGCCCGCCGTACCCGGACGAGGTACAGCAGGCCCGGCGCTACGCCAACCGGCTGCGCCGGGCGATGACCATCGGCACCCGGCAGATCGACAAGCGCACGCCCGGCGGGCGGTTCGACGGCCGCGCATACACTCGCGGCCGCGCCGAGCACGCTGCCGGACGACCGGTCACCACGCACCCCTGGCGGATCATCCGCCAGATCACCGCTCCGATCCAAGAGCCGCACGTCGGGCTGATCATCGACACCTCGGGCTCGATGGCCGGCTACGAGTATGCGCTCGGGCCGATCGCCTGGATCATCACTGACGGCCTGCGGCAGGTCGGCGGCCGCTGCGCGACCGCCCTGTTCGGCAACAGCGCCGAGCTGCTCGCCGACGGCACCCGGCCGCTGCCGCTCGTGCCTGGGATCCGGACCGGCGGCGGGACCGCGTTCGCCGGCGACGCGATCGAGCTCGTTTCCGATCAGCTCGAGATGACCAACCCACGACGGCCACGGTTCGTCTACGTCCTCTCCGACGGCGGCTGGTCGGACACCCGTGCGGGGGTTGAGCGGATCCAGTGGCTGTTCGAGCTCGGCGTCCCGACCGTGCACCTCTCGATCGGGATCGCGCCGCTGTCGGTCGAGTGCGACCGGATCACCGTGATCACCGACCCCGCGCTGGCGCTTGACCACATCGCCGCGGACACCGTCGCCGCGCTCGCCGCACGCCGCGGCCGCGCGCGCACCAACTGAACACCACCACCTGAAGGAGCACCCCAGATGCCGAAAGCGAACCCGGCCCTGCTGCCACGCCCCGCCCTGTTCGACGTGACGATCGCCGACTCGCCGATCGACCGGCGGATCGAGCGCATCCCCCTGGAGCAGATCGAGCTCCCCGCCAACGCGCGACGCGACATCTCTCAGGAGGGGATCGAGCGGCTCGCCGCGATGCTGTGCGGCACCGGCCAGCTGATCCCCTGCATCGGTCACCGTCCGGCTATCGACGGGCCCGTGCTCATCTACGACGGCCAGCGCCGCTACCTCGCCGCGAAGGCCAGTCAGGAGTTCGCCGGCAGCGACGGGTACGAAGGCCTCCAGCCGATCCGCAGCCTGATCGTGCTGCTGCTCGACCACGAACCGGGCGCCGACGAGATCCGCCGCATCCAAGCCCAGGCCAACCAGCGCGAGCAGCTCAGCCTCGTCGACCAGCAGGAGCAGTTCCGCGACTGCTGGGCAGCGCGCGCCGGCCTGCGCGAGGACGACCGGATCGCCGCCGTGTGTGCCGACCTCGGGATCAGCGCCAAGCGCGCACACAACCTCCGCCGCCAGCTGACGCTCCCCGATGAGATCCGCACGCGCGTCGCCGAACGCCCGGCCGGTGAGGAGCTGTCGGTCACGCTGGCCAACCGCCTCGCCGACATGCACGCGATCGCGCCCCGGCTCACCGAGGCTGTCGCGAAGCGGATCACGACCGGCGATATGCACGACAAGGCGCTCAAGGACATGGGTGCGTTCGTCCACCGCACCGTCGTCGAGGACGAGCACACCTACGCCGTCCGCATCGACGACGGCGCCCTACTCGATGCTGCCGAGCAGATCGACCGCACAAGCTCGACCGCGAGCTCGACACCCTCGCCGCGCGGGCCCGGACGCGGGCGCTCAAGGTCCGCATCACCAGCGCGATCCGCGACCGCGCCCGCAACGGCCGATACGCCTTCGTCCACGACCGCGGCCAGGACTTCGCCGCGGCGGTCTGGGTGGTCGACCCGGCCTTCATGATCGATCTCGTCCATCCGGAACTCAGGGACGACACATCCGCGCCGGCCCGGGAGGAGGCCTACTTCGCCGGCGCCCGTCTCAACGACGACGAGTTGCGCGACGCCGCCGCCACCGACGAGCAACGCCGGGCACAAGCCCGCGCCCGCCACGCCCAGGCGACCCGCAGCAACCTCGGCCTCGGGCACGACATCCGCGCTGGGCTGCTTCAACCCACCGAGGGCCAATTGCAAGCGCTCCGGCAGATCGTCTGCCGCCTGCTCGTCCGCCACTACGGCGAGCTGATCGCCTACGGCGCCGGCTGGACCGACCCCGAGCGCCAGCAGCCCGTCGGCGACACCGGGCGCCACGAGCCCCGACACCCGACGCCATCGTCGATGCCGAGCTCGAGCGGGCGCTTGAGGACCCGGATCCGCTCAGGGGAATCGCACAGCTCGCCGCACGGCTGGCCGCCGCGTTCATGCTCGATCCCGCGGGCGTGACACGCACCAAGGCCCTCGGCTCGGATCGGATGGCTCGCAAGCTCGGCGACGCGTTTCCCGCCGGTGATCGGACCCTGCGGGCGAGCGTCTGGGACTTCATGCGCCCGATGCTCTCGCCCGCCCTGACGGCGCTGAACCGCGAGACGTTCATCAACGACGAGCACGACGAGACGACCGTCGACCTTCAGGCACACCGCGCCGCCTCGGACCTCGCCGAGCTCGATCTCAGCGACGAGCAGGCGACCGAATCCGCCTAGCCACGCCTCAGCCCGGCCCCGTCCTTCCCTCAGAGCATCAAGCTCCGGCGGGGAGGGCGGGACCGCGCTGCCTTTTTTTTGGCCTGGCCGGTCGATCCAGCACGTTAGGTAGGAGGCGGGCGGGGAAGACCGCCTATTAGCTTAGCTAACTAACTAAGGGCCGGCACGTATGCTGACCGAGCCGTCACCCACGCGGACGAGCAGAGCATTCGTGAAAGCCTGGACCGCGGCGTCGGATATCAACGCGAGCTGGTCGCCTCGAATGTCCTGGCACCTGCCCTATGGTGATCCTTACGGTCGTTCGATCCCCTCGAAAGTGTGCAGCACGTCCAGGGCGTGGGTGGTTGGATTGGTCGGCTGGTCACCGATGCCGTGCGTGGTCGGTTGGGTGGTGACGGCGTCCCACAGTGAGTCGGTGTTCCCTTCGGCGAGGGTGAGGAGTGTGTCGCGGACGAAGGTGTCACGCACGATCTGCTCCTCGCTGGCGCCCGGTCGTTTCTTCGTCCGACGATGCCGTACAGCTCCGTCCCGTGAACGGCCTCCGCTCCCTCGACGGCGCCGACGGAGAGGAGGTGTGCGTTTCCTCCGGCGGCGGCGTGTGCAAGGGCGCCGCGGGCTTGGGGCAGGGTGAAGGAGAAGTCGGTGAGCAAGGCGCCGCGGACCTGGACCGGCGTGCGCCCGGCAATGTCGTACGCGGCGATGATCTTCCGGGCGCGGCTGCGCGGGATGCGGTTCCGGGTGGCGAACTCTTTTACCAAGCCGTCGATGCTGACGGGATCGAAATCGTCGGTCCTGTGCAGGACCCACCAGTCGGTCTCATGGGTGGCGCTGCTGAACAGGATGTTGACGTCGCGATGCCGTCCGGACTCGAGGACTCGCATGGGATGGTCGGTGAGGACGCCGTTCGGTTGGGTGCGGTCATCGACGATGGCGATGACCTCGTTGTCGACGCCGTGCGCTGCGCCGGGGTCTGACGATTGCGTCTTGCTCATTGTCTCGGCGAGCAGCTCCGCGTCAATGTTCAGCAGCTGCTCGGGATCGTCCTGGATCCCGAGGGCGGTGAGGACCGCCAGGGCGCGCTCTTCGGCGCCCCAGGCCGGCACCTGGCGTGATGGCATGCCGGAGAATGCGGCGATGTGGCGGTAGAGCCCGTCGGCTGAGGGGGCTGCGAGAAGGGCGAGCGCGGAGAAGGCGCCGGCGCTGTGCCCGGTGACGGTGACGTTGTTTGGGTCTCCGCCGAATCGGGCGATGTTCTCCCGCACCCACCGCAGCGCCGCGATGATGTCTTGCAGGCAGAGGTTCGTGGCATCTGCGAGGGAGCCGCCGTACTGGGAGAGGGACAGTGCTCCGAATGCGCCGAGCCGGTAGTTCGGGGAGACCCCGACGGCTCGTCCGGTGGCGGCGAGGCCAGACGCGTTGGACGTGGTTTGCGTGTTTGCGCCGAGCATCCACCCGCCGCCGAAGATGTAGACGACCACGGGCAACAGCTCGTCGCCGGCGTCTTCAGGGGCCCAGACGTTGAGGTTCAGGCAGTCTTCGCTGAATCCATTGTCGGCTTCCAGCCAACTGGTGTCCCCGGCTTGCAGGGGTGCGGGTCCTTTCTGGTCGTAGGGCAGGTCGGGGTTGAAGGGCAGCGCGGTGGGCCGATGGAACCGTTCGGCGGTGGCGAACGGAATGCCCAGCCAGGAGCGAACTGCGTGCTCGTTGGTTAGGGTGCTGCTGGTGTCAATCATTGATGAGTCCTGTCTCGGTGTGCGGTCGTCGTGGGGCGAGGGAAATCGTCTACAGCCGGGTTTGGGCTCGTGACGCGCAGTTACACCTGCCGGTGGCAAACTGGTGACGAATGGCCTTGGTGCGGGTGCAGGTGGCGGTGTGTTCTTCGGGCGACTACCGCGAAGGAGTCAGGCGTGAGTCACCAGATGGGCGGGCGCCTCAGGATCAGGAGGCGGTCCTCAGTTCGACGGTGTGCGCGAAGGCCCAGTTGGAGTGGACGATGACCCATTTGTCGTCGATGAGGCGGTATCCGTGGGTGGCGTTCCAGGCGCGCCGCTGTACCTCGTTGCCGCCGTCGTCGAGGACGTAGGTGTTGAGGTTGTATGCGAGTACTGCGAAGTCTTCGTGGTCGCTGACGTAGACCGTGGGGTTGAGGTACTCGCTGCGGACGATGTGGGGATTGGAGTAGATGGATTCGATCCAGGCGACGACGTTCTCGCGCCCGACGACGATGGTTTTTAGGATCGGGTCGAAGTAGCTGACGTCTTCGGCGAATCCGTCGAGGTAGCCGCGGTTGTCGCCGACGCTGAAACGCTCGTTGTAGGACTTTTCGAGGGCGATGAGGTCCTGGGCTATTTTGTCGCTGGTAGTGCTCATGATGGGTCTTCCATTCTTTGTAGAGGTTGTCGGTCGAGGGGCGGTGTTAGGCGAGAGTGACGACGTGTTTGCCGGGCGTGTGTCCGCTCTCGAGCGCCTGCTGGGCGTCGGCAACACCGGCGAGCCCGTGGTAGGTGGCGGCGATGGCAGGGCTGATGCGGCCGGCGGCGATGGCGTCGAGCTGGGTAGCGAAGTCGTCGGCGGGTAGGTCGGATGCTTGCCCGGCGTAGCGGGTGAGGCGCACGCCGTTGGGGATGAGGGCGAAGGGAGAGAAGTTTTCCAGGGTCCATACACCTGAGAGGGCGCCGGTGAAGCAGCCGGTCCCGCCACGGCGAAGGGTGCGCAGCGTGTCGGGCAGGACGTCGAGGCCGGCGAGTTCGAGGGCCGCGTCCAGTCCTTGCGGGTGGGTCTTTCGCACCTCGGCGGCAAGTGAGCCGTCGTCAACAAAGACTTCGTCGGCGCCGAGTTGGCGGAGGAGGTCGGCGCGGGCGGGGTTTCGGGTGGTGGCGATGACGTGCGCGCCGAGCTCGTGTGCCAGCGCGATCGCGGACAGTCCGACGGTTGAGGTTCCGCCTCGTATCAGGATGCTCTGCCCGGGTTCGAGTGCCAGACCGGTGTGCAGAGACCCATATGCGGTTTGGAACATCTCGGGGAGAGCCCCGAGAACACTCCAGGGCAGGTCGGACGAGAACGGGATGATGTTTTCTTCGCGTACGAGCGTGTATTCGGCGTAGCTGCCGTCGACGGCGCGCCCCATCCCGCCCATCATCGTTGCGACCTGCTGCCCTACCTCCAGTGCGCTGTTATCGGTGACGGCGTCGACAGTGCCGACGCATTCGATCCCGAGGATGCGCGGGTAGGTGAAGTCCGGGGATGACTCGCCCTTCCTGCTGGTCACCTCGGACTCGTTGACCCCGAACGCCATAACGCGGATACGTACCCATCCAGGGCGCACTTCGGGCATCGGCACGTCGCTGACGATGAGGCCGTCAAGGTCGACGGGACCGGTGAGTCGGATTGCGCGCATCGTTTCAGGCACGGTTTGCTCCTTTTCGTGGAATGGGTGACCTCGCGCGGGGAGGTGGACGAGGGCTTCGAAGGCTTGGCGCACGGTGAGTTGGTCGAGTGCAGTGTCGGGGTGCGCCAGGCGGTGGCTCCACCAGCCCCAGAGCAGTGCATTGACGGCCAGCGCGGTGCTATGCGGGAGTACTCGGTGGAGCATCACGAGGGAGTCGTCCTCAACTGCCTGAAGGACGTCGGCGATCTTCGGGTTTCGCGCGCCGTAGTGGCGTATCTCCTCGTAGAGGCGGATGTCTTCGATGGTGGGGCTCGTTGCGCCGATCGCCGCGTCGACGAGCACGTCAACGACGTCGGCCCGGGTTCGGGCCTGACGGAGTGGGTCCGCGTAGCGGGGTTCGAGATCGCTACGCGTCGTGTCGAGCGCGCTCACGATGAGGCCCTCGAGGGTGGGGAAGTAGTAGGTCATCGATCCCAACGGAACCCCGGCGTGCGCGGCGATACCGCGATAGGACGCCGCGTCGATGCCATCGGCCCTGATCACGTCCAGCGTTGCTTGCAGGATGCGGGCGCGACGTCCGGGGTCGTTCGGTTTCCCTCGGCGCATGTTCTTCTCCACCGTCTGACCTAGTGCGTACTGCAGTACATAGCCTAATGCCTACTATAGTCTAGTGCGTACGTCGGTACGTACCGGATTTCAACATAGTCCAGAGAAGGGACATCGCATGAACGGCGAAGAACTGCAGGAGCATGCTCGGGCGCGAGTACAGGAGCTGCCCGGTGCTGATCTCGAGCACCCGTTCGGGGCCGGCTGGGATGCCTACAAGGTCCGGGACAAGGTGTTCATGCTGATGACTGACGTCACCGGGGAGCCGATCGTGATCCTGAAGACCGACCCGGAGGACGGCGCGGCGCTCCAGGCGCAGCGCGACGACATCACTGCTGGGTACCACATGAACAAGAAGCACTGGATCACGCTGCACCCCTCAGGCGACCTGCAGAAACAGCTGATCGATGACCTGGTCACGGAGTCGTATCTGCTCGTTGTGGAGAATCTGCCGCACGCGAAGCGCCCGGTCGACCCTGCCACGTTTGGTCGGGACAATCGGTGACGCTCTCCGGGGCGCGGCTGCAGCACATTGCCCGCGACACCGCGGCGTCGCTGCCCGACGTCAGCCACGGGCACCCGTTCACCCCGCACCTGGACGTATGGAAGGCGCACGACAAGGTGTTCCTCATCGTCACCGATGACGACACGGACTTGCAGATCATCACCGTCAAGGTCGACCCGCATCACGGCGATGCACTGCAGCGCGAGCACGACACGATCGCGGCGGGCCACTACCTCGATAAGGAGCACTGGATCTCCGTCGGCCCGGGCGTAGGGATCACAGCAGCACTGATCTCGGACCTGGTGCACGGCTCATACGACCTCGCCAGCGAACGTCGAACAAGCGGGCAATCATGACTGGGCAGCCGCGCTCCTTGTTCGAGGTCGACGACGAATCCCGGCCGCTGGCGGACCGTCTGCGTCCGCACGCGCTGGCCGATGTCGTCGGGCAAGACCATCTCCTCGCGAGTGATGCCCCAATCGGGCGGATGGTCGATGGACAACGGCTCGCGTCGATGGTGTTGCGGGGACCTCCCGGGTGCGGGAAGACGACCATCGCCAGGCTCCTCGCCGAACAGACCGACCTGGCCTTCGAACCCCTCTCGGCGACGTTCTCCGGTGTTACTCAGATTGGCCTGCCCCACCGGCTCACTTGCGTCGCCATGAGCCCCGACACCCCGAGCGAGTTCGGCATGACTTGCGGCGGGGCCGGTCGGGCCGTTATCGGCTGGCGCGGTAAGTCCGGGTATACGTCAGCTGAGCGGGTTTTCGTCAGCTCCGAGGCGGGGTCCGGACGGCTCGAGCTCAAACCAGACATGCGTTGTGCCCTCATGGATGCCCCAGCGGCTGGCTTCGGCCTCGACGATGCCCAGGCCGTGGCCACCGGCGCGACGAAAGTCGCGGGCGCGGACTTCGCGTTCGAAACCTTGGCCCTCGTCGATAACTTCGACCAGCAGCCGACCGTCTGCGTCCGCGGCTCGCAGGAGAATCCTGCCTTGGCCGTGGACCACCGCGTTGGTAACTAGCTCGCTCACGAGCAGCGCCGCCCGCTGGACATCGGCTGGGTCGAAGGCCGCGCGCATCCAGCTCGCGAGGCGGCGTCGAGCGACTCGAGGCGCACGTGAGCTACGAGGCAGCTCGACCTCGAGATCCACGGCAGTCATAACGGCCGCGTTCGGCCCACGGGGAGGATCGACAGCTGGATTCTCGCGTTACCCCATCCAGGCGAACGGCACGCCCATGCTTGGTGCCCGGTCCCGAGGTCCGTCATGTCGCTTCCGCGGATCTGGGCAGACGCCCGTCGAACATGACGCGAGAATGCCCACAACAGCCGCAGTTGAAGCTAACTCGCTGCGGCCTCGCATCGTGGGTGCCACCCGTTCCCGGGAACACCACGTCCGTGCGGTGCATCGGGGACGGCATGCGACGGCGTGCCTCGTCCTTCAGCACCCCCTCAGCGGGGCCGAGCGGCACCGACGGGCGTGGGCGCGAGTCGATATCAGGCCACGGCTTTCTTGATGAGGGCGCGAATCTTGGCTTCGGTCGAGTCGTCCAGCGAGGTGAGGGTCCACGCGACCGGGTGCATGCTCGCGCCCTCCTCACGGGCGGGATTCACGACTTCGCCGAAACCGAATGCAATGAAGTCCTTGTCTGGTTTGATGTAGCAGATGTCCTTGCCGTCCTTGACGTAGAAGGGGAGTCCCCAGCGCACGATCGGTTCTAGTGACGGCGCGGTTTCCCGGATGATGGCGTGCAGGCGTTCTCCAATCTCCCGGTACTGGGCGGGGGCCTCGCCGAGCTTGGCGAGGACTGCCGAATCGCCCTTCCTCGTGAACATTTGTGCCAGCCCTCCTTCCAGTTCGTCGTTCGGATGCTCAATGGTGACCGCCTCGCTGATCGCTCGCAGGCTTCAGACGTTAAGGCCCACGCCTCGAGAATGAGCGCTCGCTTGGCCCGGCGACGAGCACCTCCGGCTCGCCCTTCCCTACGAAGCGCGGATGGGAGTGCCTCTGGGTTCGCCGGCAGTCTGGGGACACGCCTCGACGGAAACGCCAATTGAGCGAGGTAGCGTGACCCGGCGTGACGGGCAAGGCGTCGATCGCGGAACCGGGTCGGGTTCTCGAGCGTCGCCGGGCGGTGGCCCTGGCGCACCATTACCGCGAGTTTGAGGGCCTCTCGATCAGGCAGATCGCGGACCGTCTCGGTCGCTCTCCGGCGACCGTCAAGGCGTACTTCTATGACCCGACGGGCGAAAAGGCGAAGGCAGTGAAGGCCCGCTACGTCGGCGTGTGCCGCGGCCGCGGCGCCTACACGCAGCCGCGGAATGGCAAGGGGGACGCCTACGCGTACTGCAAGGCCTGCCATCCAGGCGCGATGGAGCGTCGGTGGACTGCCGAAGTCGTGCTGGCTGCGATGCGGGAGTGGCGCGACCATTACGAACGACTCCCCTCCTCATACGACTGGTCAATGACACACGCTCGTCGTCGGGGCGGCCAGGCGATCGCGCGGCTGCGAAGCGGGGACTGGCCCGCGGCTAGCGTGGTCAGCAGTATGTTCGGCACGTGGGCGGCGGCTCGTGCTGCGGCAACGCAGCCGGCAGCAGAGGTCGGTATGGAGACCGCGCGATCGCGGGGCGTCTCGGTGCCCACCCCATACCTCTGACCACACGGCCCGTTTGCGTTGCGCCCCGGCCAGGTCGGAAGCCACCCTAGCCCGATGCCAGGATGACCCAGCGACAGAGCGAATCAGCAGCCGACGCAACGCTCGTGGAGCGCATCCTCAGCGACGGCGATGTGGAGGCGATCGCGGAGGCGACGGCGGCGAGGCTGGCTGAGATCGTCAGTGCGGCACCGGGTACCTTCGCACTGGTCGACGCTCGGCAGCTCGCTCGGGACCTGGGCGTATCGCTCGACTACGTGTACGCGCACGCCACCGAGCTGGGCGCGATGCGCCTCGGCTTCGGCCCCAAAGCACGCATTCGGTTCGACCTCGACCGCGCGCGTCAGGCTCTCGAGACCAGGGCAGCAGGGTCGAACGGCAGGCGCAGGAGGTAGGAGTACTTCCCCGGCTGCGCCCGGTCCGTCACGGGCTCCGGCGGAGGCCGCAGCCAAACGATCCAACGTGCTCGATGCGCCACAGGGCCGTCGCAGCGCGTGTGCGACGATGAGGACTCCGGCGACCGTTCCGGCAGCGACCGAGCGCGCCGGCGCCAGCGACCGCCCGAGCCATGTAGATGCAGCGCGAGATTACAAGGACCGTTGTCTAATGCCGCGGCCTACCCAGGGCCACGTGGTCGAGCGCCCATGGGCCGACGGCAAGACCGTCAGCTACGGCGCGCAGGTGCGGGCCTACGGCCGCTACGAGAAGGTCACCTTCGGCACCAACAAGCAAGGCTGGAACCGCACGCGGGCGGAGCTCGAGACCGAGCGGATCATGCAGCAGATCGAGCGCGGAACATGGGTCCCGCCACGGCTGGAGCCGCGCGAGGACCGGCTCGATGAGGCGATGGCGGAGCTCGGCGTACAGGTCGACGAGACCTTCCGGGTGTTCGCCAAGCGGTGGTGGCGGTCAAAGCAACTGGACCTGGCCGAGAAGACGTTCATTGACTACAGGTGGCGACTCGCCTACCTGGAACGGTTCTTCGGGCGCTACCGGCTGAGCGAGATCACGCCCCGCCTGGTCGATCGCTTCCGCGATGAGCTCGCCGAGCAGGCACAAACGATCCGCATGGCGCAGCAGCGGGGCCGGCCAGTCATGGAGACCGCCACCGACAAGCGCGGCCGGACCTACGAGCGCCGGCGCCGCCCGCTGTCGAACACCTCGATCAATATGCTGATCACGCTGCTGGGGCAGATCCTCCAGCAGGCCGTCGACTACGAGCTGATCGACCGCAACCCCGTGCGCGTCGGTGGGCGCGCCGCGCGGTTCCTCAAACGCGCGCGCCCGGAGCGCACCTTCCTCGAGGTCGACGAGTTCCACGCCCTGCTGGATGCCGCCGCCGAGCTCGAGGCGGAGGCGCCGGCGAACCGCAAGGGGCTCGGACGGCGCGCGATGGTCGCGACGCTCGGGCTGGCCGGCTTGCGGATCGGGGAGATGATGGACCTGAAGGTCGCGCAGGTCGATCTGCACCGCGGCCGCTTCAAGCTCGCCGACGCGAAGACCGAGGCCGGCGTGCGGGAGGTCGAGATCACCCTCTACCTGCGCGACGAGCTGCTCGACTACGCGATGGACCGCCGGGCGCGCGGGCTGCCGCACGGCCCCGCCGACCACTTCTTCGGCACCGCGACCGGCAAGCGCCGCGACCCCGACCGCTTCCGCGACCGGATCCTGGCCCGCGCCGTCGCGCGCGCCAACGCAAACCGCGCCGAGGGCGGCCTGGCGCCGCTGCCGCCGATCACGCCGCACTCGCTGCGGCGGACGTGGGCCACGTTCTGCGCGATGATCGGCCGCGATCCGAAATGGGTGGCGGCCCAGATCGGGCACGTCAACCCGAAGTTCACGTTCTCCGTCTACCAGCAGGTCGCGACCCGCCGCTACATCGACGAGCAGGCCGTGTGGGCGCTGATGCGGTTCGCCGACGAGCCCGCCGAGCGGGTGCCGAGCCGCCAGATCACGCGGCTGCAGCGGGACGACGCGCGCGGATCATCGGGGACCGAGCGGGGCGAGTTCGACCGCGGCATCGAGCGCCTGATCGGCGGCGCCGACGACGTGGATGCCGGCGAGTGACCGAACGCCGGGTTTAACCCCGTGATTAACCCCGTGGCCGGAAATCCGCCGCGAGCGACGGGATCACCGCCGGACGCGCATAAGAAAACCCCGCGATTTGCGGGGCTTTCCTGAAGCGGCTGAAGGGACTCGAACCCTCGACCTTCTGCATGGCAAGCAGACGCTCTAGCCAACTGAGCTACAGCCGCGAGGGGCGTCAGTATAGCCCCGGGGACGGGCTCGAACCAGTGGCCAGGTACGCGCCGCATATATGCCAGGTGGCAGATGTAGTGGCCACCGGATGCCCGTAGGTTGGTCGTCGACGCCGGTCCAGGAGGATCGGCCGGCCTTCGGAGGTCTCGATGTCGACGACCCATGTCCGCATGACTCGCGTGACGGCGCTTGGCGCGCTGACGGTCACACTGCTGTACGCAATCGGTCTGCCGGTGGGCTCGCTGGCCTCAGTCCACAACTCGCGAAGCTGCTCGGTGACGGCGTCTGGATCGTGTTGAGCGTCTCGGCATGGCCGACGGTGGCGTGCGTGCTCGGCTTGGTGATTGCAGCGCGCCGGAGCCGGGCCCTCCCGACTTCGGTGACCGCGTTTGGGCTCGTCGCGGCGGCCGTCCATGCTGCGAGCGGGATCGGGTTCGCGCGCGCCGGCGCATTGCCTCCGACCGCTATCGGGTCGGTCGCGGCGGGGGCGTTTGCGCTCTGGCTGGTCGTGATCGGCGTGGCGCTGCTGCTCGCCCCGGCAGCCAAGGACTCACTCGTGGCGGTGGCGGCATGACCATCGACTCCCGAGCCCTCGACAGACCGGATCGTTCCGTGACAGGATTGGCGAGTGGCCTCGCGCTGGCGCGGCCACTCAGATGGGGTGAGCGGATGCGCGGGACTGTCGAAGGAACCGAGATGGCGTTTGCCCTCCCCGCCGGGACCGTGACCTTCCTGATGAGCGACATCGAGGGTTCAACCCGGCTGTGGGAGGCGCACCCCGAAGCGATGACCCGAGCTGTCCCCACGCACTACGCGCTGCTGACCGAGGCGGTGGCTCGACACGGCGGCGTGCGCCCGGTCGAACAGGGTGAGGGCGACAGCATCGTGGCGGCCTTCTCGCGTGCGTCGGACGCGGTGGCAACGGCACTGGACGCACAACGGGTGCTGGCCGCACAGGCATGGCCAGAAGGCCTGCAGCTGCGTGTCCGGCTCGCTCTGCACACCGCGGAAGCGCAGCTGCTGGACGAGGGCAATTACTTTGGCGCTGCCCTGAACCGCTGTGCGCGACTCCGCGCGATCGGCAACGGCGGCCAGACGCTGCTGACGCGCGGAGTGCACGACCTCATCGTCGACCGCCTGCCGCCGGGAGCCGAGCTGGTCGACCTCGGCAACCATCGACTGCGCGACCTCGGGCGCTCCGAGCACGTGTTCGCGCTGCGCGACCCCGATCTGCCCGCGAGCGACCAATCACTGCGCTCGCTAGACGCGCTTCCGAACAACCTGCCTGAGCATCTGACGAGCTTCGTCGGACGCGAACGCGAGCTGGAGGAGCTGGTGCAGGCGCTGCGCGCGACCAGGATGCTGACGCTGACGGGCGCGGGCGGATGCGGCAAGACGCGACTCGCCGCCCAGTTGGCGGCCGACGTGCTCGACCACTTTGCGGACGGAGTCTGGTGGATCGAGCTCGCGCCGCTCGCCGATCCCGGCGCCGTCGGCCCGTCGCTCAGCGACGCGATCGGCGTCAAGCCATTACCGGGCCAGACGTCGCTGGAGGCGGCGGTCGCGCACCTCGCCGACGCCTCGGCGCTGATCGTCCTCGACAATTGTGAGCACCTGCTCGAGGCATCTGCGCAGACCGCCGAGACACTGCTTCGCGGCGCCCGCGCGGTGACGGTCGTCGCCACCAGCCGGGAACCGCTGGGGCTGGCAGGTGAGACCACCTGGCGCGTACCGTCGTTGTCGTTGCCGGGTGAGGTGTCGGTCGAGCCGGTCGACGCGGTGACCCAGTCGGACGCGGTTCGGCTGTTCATCGAGCGGGCGTTGAAGGTACGCCCGAATTTCGCGGTCAACGCAGCAAATGCGCCGGCGATCGCACAGATCTGCCACGACCTCGATGGGATTCCGCTGGCGATCGAGCTCGCCGCAGCGCGCGTGCGCGTGCTCGGCGTGGAGCAGATCGCCGCAGCGCTCGACGACCGCTTTCGCCTGCTGACCGGCGGGGCTCGCTCGGCGATGCCGCGCCAGCAGACGCTGCGCGCGTCGGTCGACTGGAGTCACGAGCTGCTCGACGAGACCGAACGAGTGCTGTTTCGGCGGCTCGCGGTATTCGCCGGCGGCTGGACGCTCGACGCGGTCGAGGATGTCTGCTCCGGCGAGGGCTTGGAACGGATGGCGATCCTCGACCTGCTCACGTCGCTGGTCGATAAGTCGCTCGTGATCGTCGATGAGCAGCCGACCGGCCTCCGCTATCGATTGCTGCAAACCGTCCGGCACTATGCGTTTGATCGCCTGGTCGACGCCGGCGAGCCGGCGGCCGTGCGCGGTCGCCACCGCGACCACTATGTGCGCAGAGCGGAGCAGATCGCGCCGCACCTCGAGGCCTCGGGTCAGGGCGTCTGGCTCGACGCGCTCGACGATGACGCCGCCAACTTCGCCGCCGCGCTCGACAACGCCGCGAGCAGCGACGAGGAAAGCGCTCTGCGATTGTGCGTCTCGCTGACGGTTTGGTGGAAGCTGCGCGGCCGGTTCGTGCTCGCCGACGCCGCCTATGTGCGGGCGCTGGATACCGGATCAGAGGAGCTGGCGGCGCTGCGGGCGCGCGTCTTGTGGGCGCGGGGATACCTGCTCGCATATGCGGCGCGCTTCGAGGAGGCCATCGCCGTAGAGCTCGAGGCGCTCGAGGCCGCGCAGCGGCTGGCGGAGACGTCGACCGCCGCGCGGGCGCTCGACGTGCTGGGGACGATTCAGATGTTCCCGGATCCCACCGGCGCCCGGGAAGGTCTCGAGCAGGCTCGGGAGCTGGCGCGGATCAGCGGGGACGACTGGTGCTTCGTGGACGTCTGCCAGATCCTCGCAACTACGCTGTTGTTGCAGAGCGACCCACGAGCGGAGGACCTCTTCAACGACGGGCTGGGGATCATCGAGCGCACGGGCTACGCGGAGTTCGCGGCGTGGCATTGGTGGGGGATCGGAAACGTGCGCCAGATCCAGGGCCGGGACGAGGAGGCGCTCGCCCTCTACGACCGGGCGATCGCGATCGCCGATGCCGTCGGCGAGCCCGTCAGCTCGGGCATCACGCACGGCTCCGCCGCCATCCTTCGCTCCGACCGCGGCGATGCCGAGGGAGCGCTCGCCGATCTCGGAATCGCGATGGAACGCTCGGTCGCCACCGGCGCCGGCCTGGCGCTCCCGCTGCTGACGCTCGCCACCGCCTACGGCAAGGCGAGCGCAGGCATGCTGGCGGATGGGCGCGCGGCCCTACGCCGGTACATCGAGCAGTTCGCCACCGGGGATCTCTACGGCACGGCGTTCGCGCTGTATGCACTCGGGCGCGCCGAGCTGGCCCTCGGCGAGCTCGATGATGCGTTTGAGCACGCCGGTGGCGCATGCGAGATCGCGGACGGTGCGCTGAGCAACCCAGCGCTCGCGGCCGCCGCGCGGCGCGTGCTTGCCGGGGTGGCGCTCAGCAGAGGCGATCCGGGCGAAGCCGAACGGCTCGCGCACGAGGCGCTGTCGACGGTGATCGAGCGTGACCTTCGCGCGGCCGTCCCGGCGCTGCTCGACGTGCTGGCGCACGCGGCGGCGGCGCTTGACAGCAAGGAGGAGTCGGCACGCACGTTCGGGGCAGCCGACCGCGCGTACAGTGACCTGGGCCACGCCCGTTGGCCCCCCGAGCAGGCGCGTGTCGACGCGCTCGGCGAACAGCTGCGCGTCGAGCTCGGCGACGATGTGGCCGCAGGCACCGTCGCGGAGGGACACGCGATGCAGACGGCCGAAGCGATCGCATGGTTACGCAGGGCACGCGGTACGCGCAAGCGTCCGGCGGGAGGCTGGGAATCGCTGACGCCGACAGAGCTGCGAGCGGTGGAGCTCGCGGCCGACGGCCTCAGCAATCCCGAGATCGGTAAGCGGATGTTCATCTCCCGCGGTACCGCGAAGGTCCACCTCTCGCACGCTTACACCAAGCTCGGCGTCCGGAACCGCTCCGAGCTCGCCGCGCTGGTGGCGCGACGCGGGTTGGGCCAGACCCGGCTCTGATCTGCCTACCGGGGCTTTGGCGCCGCCGCCGGAGCATCCTGCGCAACGGCAGTCCCCTGGGAGGCGGGAATCGCCTGCAGCTCGTCAAGCGCCTCGTCCAGCCACCCGCTCAACGACCAGACGTCCGGCATCTGCTCGCGGTCGGCCACGATCCCGAAGTTGAGCTGGCCGCAATAGCTCATGACCGTGATGTTGAGCCCCATTCCGTCGGTGATCACCGAGACCGGATACTGAGCCTCGAGCCGAGCGCCGGCCATGTAAAGCGCGATCTGGGGACCGGGAACGTTTGACACGACCAGGTTCCAAGCGGGACGGCCCCGTTTGCTCGCGCTGAGCGAGAACGTCAGCTGGGCAGCGCGCGAGAACAGCGCCGGCGGAACGAACTGGTTGGCGTCCCGGAGCAGGTCGGCGGGCAGCGCGCGGTGGCGCTGCTTCATGTCGACGAGTGCCTTGTGGGTCTCGCGGAGGCGCTCGACCGGGTCCTCGACGTTCGTGAACAGCGGCGCGGTCATCAGCAGGATGCGGTTTCCGAACGTGCCGCGCTGCTCCTCAGTCCGCACCGACGCCGGGATCTGGGCAACCAGGGGATCTTCGGGCAGCTCGTCGTGCTCGAGCAGCCAGCGCCGGACGGAGCCGGCGCAGATCGAGACGATCACGTCGTTGACGGTGAACCCGTAGGCGTCCTTGATCTCCTTGACCTCGTGCAGGGAGAGCTGCGTGAACGCAAAGCGGCGGTGTGCCGAGACCCGTCCGTTGAACGACGTGCGCGGCGGCACCAGGTCCATCTCCCCGACCACTGGCGAGCGCCCCAGGGCGCGTTGCGCCGTCGCGGCGATCCGCCCGGCCATCTTCAGTCCCGGGATTCCGCTGAGCGATGGCACCTCGCGTACGTTGGGAAGCGCCCGCGGCACCGAGCCGAGCAGTCGCAACGGGTAACGGGGCACGCCGATCACCCCGCGCGCCAGCATCTCGAGCTGACCCGGGGCACTGGTGCTCGAGAGATCCAGCGGCGGCGGAGGCTCTCGGCCCTCTGGGGTGACGTCCAGGAGCGCGCCAATGATCTCGGCGCCGGACATTCCGTCGATCACCGCATGGTGGATCTTGGTCAGCACGGCGACCCGGTCGCGGGGCAGGCCGTAGATCAGATAGAGCTCCCACAACGGCCGCGAGCGGTCGAGCGGGCGCGAGAAGATGCGCGCCACCTGGTCGGCGAGTTGCGCGTCGGTGCCGGGCGGCGCCAGCGCGAGCTCGCGCACGTGAAATTCGAGATCGAAGTCGGGGTCCTCGATCCAGTAGCCGTAATCGAGGTCGAACGGGACCTCCGTCAGCCGCCACCGGAACGGAGGGACCAGCGGGAGGCGCTCGCTGATCAGGTTCTGGAGATCGATGAGGGTGAGCTCGCCGCCCGGCGCCGTCGACGGATCGAGGACCGCCAGCCCACCGACATGGCCGTAGTGGCGCGAGTCCTCGAGGGCGAGGAACTGCTGGTCAAGGGCGGTGAGCTGGCGCACGGTCGACGCGGAGGGGCATGAACGGGTTGAGCTTTGCAGGCCCGGGGTCGCGCTGCAAGCGCTCCACGGAAGTCACGCCGGGGTTTTCATCAGCTCCCGACGCGCCCAGGCCAGCTCGCTCGCCGAGGCACGCTCCACCAGCCGCGGAGCGAGGCGGTTCGCCAGCCAGGCGGTCCGCGCTCGCGCCGGCGCGACGATGATCGCGCGGTTTGCATCGACGCCGCGCAGCACGTCCTCGGCGAGCTTCTCGGGCGGGTAGGCCGGGCCGCGATTGGAGTGGCGAAACATTGCGCGCCCGCGGCCGGCAAAGCTCGTCCTCGGCAGATCAGGCGGGCCCTCGGAGTCCAGGATGGGCGTGTCGATCACCCCGGGGCAGACCGCGCTGACCCGTACCCCGTAGGTCGCCGCCTCGCTGCGGAGACTGACGCTCAGGCCGACGACGGCATGCTTGGTCGTCGCGTAGGGGACCCCGAGCGGGAACGGCAGCAGCCCCGCGAGCGACGCCGTGTTGACGATGTGCCCGAAGCGCTGACGCAGCATCAACGGGTAGGCGGCGCGCACGCCGTGAATGACGCCGCCCAGGTTGACGTTCAGCGCGCGCTCCCAGTGCCCGAGCGCGAGCTCCTCGATGGGGCCGCCGATCGCGATGCCGGCGTTGTTGAACAGCAGGTCGAGTCGGCCGGCGTCGGCGTGCACGCCGCCGACGGCGTGCTCGAAGCCGGGCCCGTCGGCGACGTCGAGGCCGAGCGAGGTCGCCGATCCCGGCCCCCGCGCGGAGAGCTCGTGGGCAACTGTCGCGGCGCCCGAGGCGTTGATGTCGGCGACGACGACCCGCGCGCCGCGAGCCACGAGCGCACCGCACAGCGCTCGCCCGATCCCCGATGCGCCACCCGTGACAAACGCGACTCGGCCTTGCATGGCCCCACTGTATTGCTCATTGGGGAGCGGCCGATCCCGACCGTGGCCGGCACCGCCTCGGCCGCTGAGTTTTCCCTCCCCGCGTGGTCATAACAGCACGATGGCGAACGGACCGACGATGGAGGATTTGCGATGCGCACGGTGACCTCGAGTGACGGCACGACGATCGCGTATGACCGCTCCGGCGCGGGGCCGGCGGTGATCCTCGTCGGCGGCGCGTTGAGTCACCGCAGGTTCAAGAAGATGGTGGCGCTAGCGCAGCTGCTCTCCGAGCGCTGCACGGTCATCAACTACGACCGGCGCGGGCGGGGCGACAGCGACGAGGCTGGACCGTTCGCGGTGCAGCGCGAGGTCGAGGACATCGCCGCGCTGATCGATGCTGCGGGCGGCCGCGCTTCGCTGTGGGGCTGGTCCTCGGGCGGCGCGCTGGTGTTGCGCGCCGCCGTCGCCGACATCGGCGTGCAGCGGCTGTCGGTCTATGAGGCGCCGTTCATGGTCGATCACGACGGCAAGCTGCCGACCGACGACTACTCGCAGCGGCTCGACGAACTGGTCGCCGCGGGCGACCGCTCCAGCGCGGTCAAGCACTTCATGCGAAATGCGGTCCGGCTCCCGGCTCCGCTCGTCGCGCTGATGCCGTTGATCCCGATGTGGAAGGCGCTGAAGGCAAACGCACTGACCCTCCCGTACGACTGGGCCGCGGCCGAGGCGGTCTGGCTGGCCGCCAACCAACCGCCTCACCGGCCAACCGAACCGAGGCTCTTGCTGACCCTCTTGGTCGGCGCGTCGCTCCTCGGCAGCGGCCAGGGATCGTGGCGGACCAGGCCGGACAACCGGCTCGGCCCGCTGATGGTGCTGACCGGCTTTGCGTGGTGCGCCGGCCAGCTGAGCGAGGCATCGAGCCCGTTGCTCTACACCGCTGGCGCGACGGTCCAGTACGTGTTCATCGTCGGCTTTGTGTACCTGCTGCTGTCGTTCCCATCCGGCCGGCTCACGCTCTCAAGTCCGCCAGGCCGGGGTTCCACCGTGCGCGCGGAGATCCGATGCGCGTAGCGGTGGCCGACGACGCGGTGATCCTGCGAGAGGGCCTCGCGCGCTTGCTGGAGGAGGCGGGGTTCGAGGTCGTCGGGCTTGCCGCAGACGCGGACGACCTGCTGGAGCTGGTCGAGCGCCTGCGTCCCGACGTCGCCGTCGTGGACATCCGGATGCCGCCAACGCACACCGACGAGGGGCTTCGCGCGGCCAAGGCGATCCGCCAGCGATGGCCCAAGATCGGCATCCTCGTCCTCTCCCAGCACGTGAACACCCGCTACGCCCTGGAGCTGCTGTCGGCGGGGACCGAGGGCGTCGGCTATCTGCTCAAGGAACGCGTCTCAAACCTGGATGAGCTCTCCTCGAGCATTCAGCGCGTCGGCGAGGGAGGGTCGGTCCTCGACGCGGCCGTCGTGGGCCAGCTCGTGGGCCGACCGCGGCAGGGTCACAACCAGCTCGAGCAGCTCACCGACCGCGAGCGTGAAGTACTCGCAGAGATGGCCCAGGGCCGCTCCAACAAGGCGATCGCCGAGCGCCTGTTCGTAACCGAGCACACCGTCGAGAAGCACGTCAAGAATATCTTCGCCGCCCTCAGCCTGCCGCAATCGCCCGACGACCACCGGCGGGTGCTCGCCGTCGTCACGTACCTGAACTCACAGTGAGGGGCCGGCGGCGGGCGCTCCGGCGACCGCTACCCGGGTTGTATGTGACCGCCACCCGGGTTGTATGTGCCGGGGTTCTTTCCGGATACTGTGGGCGTGGGACAGCAGGTCGCCGCCAAGACGTTCAGCCGCGAAGACCGCCAGCGCTACAGGCGAAAGGTTCATGCGTGCCTCGACGTGTTCGCCAGGATGCTGTCCGAAGCGCGGTTTCATCCCGAGCAGCGATCGTTCGGGATGGAGATCGAGCTCAACCTCACCGATGACGCCGGCGACCCGGCATTCGCGAACGCCGCCGCGCTCGAGGCCATCGCCGATCCGAGCTTTCAGACCGAGCTCGGTCAGTTCAACATCGAGATCAACATCGCGCCGCGGCTGCTGGAGGGCGCGGTGTTCTGCGAGCTCGAGCGCGACGCGCGCGCGAGCCTCAACAATGCCGAGGAGCGGGCCCGAACGGTCGGCGCGCACATGATGATCATCGGGATCCTCCCGACCGTCGGCGAAAAGCACCTGCACGCCGAGTCCTTCAGCGCGAGTCCTCGCTATGCGCTGCTCAACGAGCAGATCTTCGCGGCGCGGGGAGAGGATCTGGAGATCGCGATCGCCGGAGTGGAGCGGCTGTCCACCCATGCCGACACGATCGCGCCGGAGGCTGCCTGCACCAGCGTCCAGCTGCATCAGCAGGTCGAGCCCGAGGCGTTCGCGCGCTACTGGAACGCGGCGCAGGCGATCGCGGGCACTCAGGTTGCGGTGGCGGCGAACTCGCCCTTCTTCTATGGCAAGGAGCTCTGGCGGGAGACGCGGATCGCGCTGTTTGAGCAGGCGACCGACACCCGTCCGGAGGAGCTCCGGATCCAGGGCGTGCGCCCCCGGGTGTGGTTCGGCGAGCGGTGGATCACCTCGATCTTTGACCTGTTCGAGGAGAACGTGCGCTACTTCCCGGCCCTGCTGCCCGTGTGCGAACAGGAAGATCCGCTCCAGACGCTGGAGCGTGGCGACGTTCCCCAGCTCGGCGAGCTGCGCCTCCACAACGGCACGATCTACCGCTGGAACCGTCCGATCTACGACGTCGTCGCCGATCAGCCCCATCTCCGGGTCGAGAACCGAGTGCTTCCGGCCGGCCCCACTGTCGTCGACATTCTCGCCAACGCCGCCTTCTACTACGGCCTGCTCCGCGTCCTCGCCGAGGAGGAACGGCCGGTGTGGTCGCAGATGTCGTTCTCGGCCGCCGAGGAGAACTTTCACGCCGGCGCCCGCGACGGGATCGAGGCGCGCATGTATTGGCCGGGGCTCGGAGAGGTACCGGCGGCGGAGCTCGTGCTCAGGCGCCTGTTGCCGCTCGCGCACGAGGGTCTCAGACGGGCCGGCGTCGAGCCACGCGATGCCGACCGGCTGCTGGCTATCATCGAGCGCCGCTGCGTGATGCTGCGCAACGGCGCCTCATGGCAGAGCGAGGCCTTCCACAGCTTCTTCGAGGGAAGCCGAATGGACCGCCTCGAAGCACTCCGGCAGATGACGAGGGTCTATCGCGAGCACATGCACTCAAACCAGCCGGTGCATGAGTGGCCCGCCCCGTAGGGGCTAGACGAACTGGCTTGGATCTCGCTCAGAAACGCCCTGGCGAGACGCTCGAACTGAGACGCGCTGAGCGTGATTTGCTCGCCAAACCCGAGCTTCGAGACCGACTCTTCGGGAACCAGCTTGATCACGTTGTTGCCGCGCAGGAGCCCGTCGTTGTTGATCAGGGAATCGGACAGCAGCTCGACCTCGTTCAGCGGGTTGCCGTCCTTGCCGGTGGCCACCCGGCGGCGGTGCGGAGCCGCGGACTCGCCTGCGGCTTGGCCTGACCCCCCGTCTCGGCGGACGCCCGGGAACGCGGTCGGCAAGCCGATCGTGGTCCCGCAGGCGCGTGCGAGCGGGGGCGGCGTCGGGGAGGGGGACACCGTCCGGCGGGGGGTTCGGGCGGATCGGGGATCGCGGCGGTCCCGACCCGTCGTCGGGGCCCGAGTCCGAAGGATCGGGCGGTGGAGCGGGGCGGCGCAACAGCATCGGCACGAACGCCACCGCCAAGACGAGCAGCAGGTAGGCGAGGCCCAGGTAGTTCGTCCCACCGGCGGCCGGTCTCCCAGGCATCCGCGAAGCCTATCGCGGCAGCCGTGCACTACATCTGAATAGCTGCTCAGCTATTCTGTCGTGCATGGCTCATGGCGACAATCAGCACGAACCCTCCGAACTCGACGCCGTCTTCGCGCAGGCCGTCGCCGAGACGATGCAGGCGCTCGCCACGCCGAGCCGGCTGCGAATCCTCGGCAGGCTGGACGCGGGCCCCTGCCCGGTCAACGAGCTCGCGTCGGTCGTCGGCATGGAACCCTCCGCTGTATCTCACCAGCTGCGAATGCTGAGGCATCTGGGGCTTGTGGTCGGTCGTCGCGAGGGCCGCCAGGTTGTCTACGACCTGTATGACGACCACGTCGGCGAGCTGCTCGAGCAAGCGATCTCCCACGTCGAGCATCTGCGCCAAGGCCGCAGCCGCGCCGTGAGGAGCGTTGAGCTCCAAGAGGCCTGAGTTGAGCCGCTCGCAGCCGGCCCACGAGCTCCGGCGCAAGCCCGGCGACGCCGTCCAACGCCATGTCGCCTCCATCGGTCGCGGTGGTTCTCAAGCCCACGCCGGCCACGGGCACGGTGACGACGGCCACTCGCACGGCCTTGTCCACGACTCCATCAAGCGCTCGCGCGAGGGGGTCCGAGCGGTGCTTGCCGCGCTCGGCGTGCTGGGCGTCGCGGCGGTCGTCCAGACGCTCATCTTCGTCCTGTCGGGTTCGGTCGCGCTGCTGGCCGACCTGATCCACAACTTCGGGGATGCGCTCACGGCCGTGCCTCTTGGCATCGCCTTCCTGATGCGCTCAGAACGCGCCGAACGCGGCGCGGGCCTGTTCGTGGTCGCGGCGATCTTCATCAGCGCGTGCGTGGCCGGGGTCGAGGCCGTGTCGCGCCTGATCCACCCCAACCCGCCGTCTCATCTCTGGGCGCTGGCGGCGGCCGGCGCGATCGGGTACCTGGGCAACTTCATCGCCGCGAAGGTCCGCACCAAGGCGGGACATCGGCTCGACAGCCCGGCGCTCGTCGCCGACGGCAACCACGCCCGCGCCGATGCCTACGTCTCGCTGGCGGTGATCGCCTCGGCCGCGGTTGTGGCCCTCGGCGCTCCCGTCGCCGACCCACTCATCGGGCTCGCCATAACGCTGGTGATCCTCTACATCACCTGGCAATCGTGGCGCACCATCCGCGGCCACGAGCACAACGACCACCGCCGGGATCACCAC
This sequence comes from uncultured Solirubrobacterales bacterium, assembly GCA_963723675.1. Classification (GTDB taxonomy): domain Bacteria; phylum Actinomycetota; class Thermoleophilia; order Solirubrobacterales; family Solirubrobacteraceae; genus Palsa-465. The sequence goes on from CAVRRW010000012.1 coordinate 1,109,742, forward strand.
CACCTCCACCACGACCAACACCGGGACCACCGCCACCTCCACCACGACTAGCCGATCGGTTCGGCGCGAGCGTGCGCGGTGGTCGACGTATCGGCGGCCGGCCGCCGCCCCAGAAGGGGGCGGAAAACGTCCCACCAGGCGCCTCCGAGACGTCGCGTGGGATGTTCCCGTTCTGGTGGAGCGGGAACGTCCCGCAGGTACCTCAGACGCGCCCGAGCGGGACGTTGTTCGCGGGTCGCCCGGCGGCGGTTGTCGGCAGGATGGCAATGGCCGAGGGGATCCATGGACGAGGGGGATGGGGGGCTACAAGCTGAAGGGACGCGACCGCGGTGGGCCTCCGAGCTAAAGGCCCCGAGACCCCGCCGGCGCCGTGACCGCCGCTGATGGGACCGCGACCCCCGGTGACGTGACCGCCGCTGATGGGACCGAGACCCCCGCCGGCCCCGCCCGCGATGTGACCGCCGCTGATGGGACCGCGACCCCGCCGGTGACGTGAGCGCCGGACCTTGACAACCCGACATCGGTAAGTTTAGACTTACCGTAAGCCATGGCTTACAGAGTTGATGGATTGACGGCGCTGGGCGATCCCACGAGGCGAGCGATCTTCGAGCGGCTTGCCGATGGGCCACGAGCGGTAGGCGACCTCGCGCGCGAGCTGCCGGTCAGCCGTCCAGCCGTGTCCCAGCACCTGAAGGTGCTCAAGGAGGCGGGGCTGGTGATCGACCGGCGCGCGGGCAATCGCCGCATCTATCAGCTCGACCCGGACGGGGTGGGGGATCTACGCGCCTACCTCGACCGGTTCTGGAGTCGATCCCTGGCGGCCTTCAAGACGGCCGTCGAACTACCCGATCAGGAGGTCTCATGACCACGCAGGCAGAAGCCACGTCAGTGTCGACGTCGACCACCGTCCAGGCGCCGATCGAGCGGGCGTTCAAGGTGTTCACCGAGGGCATCGGGACCTGGTGGCCGCCGGAGCATCACATTCTCGAAGCCGAGCTCGCCGAGATGGTCTTCGAGCCGCAGGCGGGCGGCAACGTCTACGACCGCGGCGTCGATGGAAGCGAGTGCCGCTGGGCGCGGGTGCTGGCCTATGAGCCGCCCCATCGCGTCGTGTTCAGTTGGGACATCAACACGAGCTGGCAGCTCGAGACCGATCACGAGAGGACCAGCGAGGTCGAGGTGCTCTTCACCGCCGACGGGCCCGATCGCACGCACGTCTCGCTCGAGCATCGCAACCTCGACCGCCACGGCGAGGGCTGGCAGGGGATGCGCGATGCGGTCGGCTCGCCGGGCGGTTGGAACCTCGACCGGTTCGCCGAGGTCGCCGCGCGAGCTTGAGCATGACGGCTGCCCGCCGCGCCTCCGAGGCGCGGCGGGCGCCCTCGAAACGGGCCGACCGCACGAGAGGCGACGACCGGAATCGAACCGGTGTAGACGGCTTTGCAGGCCGCTGCGTAACCACTCCGCCACGTCGCCCAGAGGTTGAAGCGTAGCGACGAGCTCCGCGTCGGCCGAGGCAGCGCGTGCTCAGATTCGGCCGAGTGAGCGCGCGCTCGGCGCCGGCCGCGTCAGCGCGTGATCAGCACGACCGCGTTGCCCGACGGATCGCGCACGCCGGCGCCACCGTCCAGTTCGGCGACGGCCACGCCCGCCGCGCGCACCCGCGCGAGGACGGCGTCGAGCTGATCGCGCTCGGGCAGCTGCACCTCGAAGCTGCGAAGTCCGATCGAACCGGGGGCCGGCGGCGGCGAGTGAAGGCTCTGCCACGTGTTGAGCCCGACATGGTGGTGATAGCCGCCGGCCGAGACGAACAAGGCGCCGGGATAGCCGCGAACCGTCACGTCGAAGCCGAGGATGCCGTGATAGAAGGCTTCCGTCTCGGGGATGTCGGCCACCTGGAGGTGGACGTGGCCGATGGTGGTGCCGGCGGGAGCCTTGGCCTGTGGCTCGGTCGCACCCGAGAGCTCACCGAGAACGCCTTCGAGATCCAGCGGCAGCGTCGCCATCTCGAGCCGGCCGTCGGTGTGGCGCCACTCCTCGCGCGGGCGGTCGCGATAGACCTCGACCCCGTTGCCGTCGGGGTCTGAGAGGTAGAGCGCCTCGCTGACGAGATGGTCAGAGGCTCCGTCCAGCGGCCACCGCGCTTCGGCCAGGCGCGCGAAGGCGAGCGCCAGATCGAGCCGGGTGGGGAGGAGGATCGCGAGGTGGTAGAGGCCGGTCGCGCGCCGATCGCGCCTCGGCGCCGAGCTGTCACCGTGCAGCTGCACGAGCGGGTGGCCACCGCCGGCCGACAGCGCGATCGTGCCGCCGGGGCCGTCTGCGGCCTGCAACCCGAGCGCGCGCTCGTAGAACTCTCGTGAGCGGGCCAGGTCGGACACGGTCAGCGCGACGGTGCCCATCACCGTGTCCGGAGCGATCGAGACCGCTTGCTCTGATTGGGACTGCTGTGTCATCTGACTCGCTGAGACCGCACTCGCTCAGGCCGCACCCGCCGCCGTCATTCGACGGTGCAGGCCCCACCGCCGACGGCGCCCGGGAGCCGTCTCAGAAGCGACGCGAGCTGCTCCGTCTCCTCGGGGCTGAAGTGCTCCAGAAACAGCTTGCGGATGCTGACGACGTGTGTGTGCCCCGCCTGGCGTAGCTTCTCGCGGCCGGCGTCGGTGAGATGCGCGTAGGACACGCGGGCGTCGTCGGAGCAGGAGATGCGCTCGATCAGCCCGCACGCGACGAGGCCGTCGATCAGCCGCGTGATCCCCGACCGGGTCAGCATTGTGCTCTCTGCCAGGGCGGACATCGGCAGCCTTCGCTCGGGCGCCTGGGAGAGGTACAGCAGCACCTCGTAGTCCCGGCTGGTCATGCTGTGCTGGGCGATCAGGTCGGCATCGAGCGCGCGCAGAATCGCCGCGTGACTCTTCAGATAACTGCGCCACGCTTCCAGCCCGGACCCCTCGAGCAGTGGACGGACGGTCGCTTCCATGCCAGGATTATAGTTGACGGATCAACCGCACTCACCCGCCTGCCGGGACGGCGTAGGGTGTGACGAGAATGGAGGTGGGTGGATGAGCAAGACCGGTCCAGGGCGCCGAACGTGAACGAGATCGCCCCGGGTCTGTGGCATTGGACGGCGCGCCATGACCACATCAACTCGCTGGTCAGCTCCTATTACCTCGAGGCCGAGCGAGTGCTCATCGACCCGATGATTCCGCCCGAGGGGCTTGGCTGGTTTCAAGAGCACGGGTCTCCGCGGCACGTGCTGCTCAGCAACCGGCACCACGACCGCCACGCCTGGCGCCTGAGCGACGCGTTCGGGTGTTCGGTGCACTGCGTCCGCAACGGCGTATACGAGCTCGAGGGGCGGGGGCCGGTCGAGGCGTTTGACTTCGGCGGCGAGCTGCCCGGTGGAGTGGTGGCGCACGAGGTCGACGCGATCTGCCCCGACGAGACCGCGCTGCACGTGCCTGCCCACCGGGCGCTGGTATGCGCGGACGGCGTGGTCCGGGGCCACGGCCGCAGCGAGCTCGCGTTCGTTCCCGACTTCCTGATGGACGATCCGCAAGACACCAAACGGGGGCTGCGCGACGCCTACGCGGGCTTGCTCGACCTCGAGTTCGACACGCTGCTGCTCGCCCACGGCGATCCGGTCGTTGGCGACGGCAAGGAGGCGCTGCAAAGGTTCGTGGACGTGTCCCGGTGACCACCTACGAGTCTGCGCGCGACGGTGCTGCTTCGGAGCAGCGGCACGGCGTGCTCGTCGTGTTCGCGGGCCTGATGCTCGTGTTGCTGATGGCCGCGCTCGATCAGACGATCGTCGCTACGGCGCTGCCGACGATCGTCGGCGATCTCGGCGGACTGAACCACATCTCCTGGGTCGTGACCGCATACCTGCTCGCGCAGACCGCGGTGACGCCGGTGTACGGCAAGCTCGGCGACCTCTACGGCCGCAAGACTGTGCTGCAGGTGGCGTTGGTCGTGTTCCTCGCCGGCTCCGCGCTGTGCGGCGCCTCCCAGAGCATGACCGAGCTGATCGCGTTTCGCGCGATCCAGGGCCTCGGCGGCGGCGGCCTGATGGTCAGCACGATGGCGGCCATCGGTGATGTGGTCTCTCCGCGCGAGCGCGGCAAGTATCAGGGTTTCTTTGGCGCCGTGTTCGGCCTCGCCAGTGTGATCGGGCCCCTGCTGGGAGGGTTCTTCACGTCGACGCTGACGTGGCGCTGGATCTTCTACATCAACCTGCCGATCGGCGTCCTCGCGTTCGTGGTGCTCGCCGCGACCCTCCACACTCCGCGCGCGGAAGCGCACCATCGAGTCGACTACCTCGGCGCGGCGCTGCTCGCGGCGTGCCTGAGCGCGCTCGTGCTGGGGCTGACGCTCGGTGGAACGACCTATGCGTGGGGGTCGCCGTTCATCATCTTCCTCGGCGTCGCGGCGGTCGTATTGCTCGCACTGTTCGTCTTCACCGAGCGCCGCGCGGCCGAGCCGGTGCTCCCGCCGAGGCTTTTTCGTGACCGCGTATTCACGGTGACGAGCGGCATCGGCCTGATCGTCGGCTTCGCGTTGTTCGGGTCGGTCACGTACCTGCCCCTGTTCCTGCAGGTCGTCAACGGCGCCAGCCCGACCGGCTCCGGGCTGCAGATCCTGCCGCTGATGGGGGGACTGCTGGTGACCTCGATCGCGTCGGGGCAGATCATCAGCCGCACCGGGCGCTACAAGCCCTTCCCGATCATCGGCACCGCAGCGATGGTGATCGGGCTGCTGCTGCTGTCGGGGATGGACGCAGGAACGAGCCGGCTCGAGGCGTCCGGCTACATGTTCGTGCTCGGCCTTGGGATCGGCTCGGTCATGCAGGTGCTGGTGCTCGCGGTCCAGAACGCGGTCGACTACGCCGATCTCGGCGTCGCCACATCCGGCGCGACCCTGTTTCGCTCGATCGGGGGGGCCGTCGGCACCGCCGTGCTCGGCTCGATCTTCAACAACCGATTGCAGACAGAGCTTGCATCGGCGCTGCCGCGGTCAGCGGCGCGCGGTGTCGCGCACGCGAATCCCGCGGCGATCTCGAAGCTGCCAGCGCCGTTGCACACCGCCTACATCGACGCGTTCACCAACGCCCTTGGAACGGTGTTCACGGTCGCGGCTGGCGTGGCGGTGATCGCGTTCCTGCTCAGCTGGGCGCTCGAGCAGCGCCCGCTGCGCGAAACGATCGTGGCCGGTTCCGGCGTCGGCGAGAGCTTTGCCATCCCGAAGAGCGGGGATTCGCTCGCGGAGGCCGCGCGAGCGCTGACCGTCGCGCTCGGTCGCGAGGACCGCCGGCGCGCGGTCGAACTTTTGGCGCGGCGAGCCGGGGTGGACCTGTCGGCGGCCGCCTCCTGGCTGCTCGTGCGCCTGCGTGAGGACCCTGAGGGAGACATCGATGCCCTGTGCGCGAGCTACGACGTGCCGGTGGACGTCGGCTGGGCGGCGCTCTCAGAGCTCGAGGACCGCGGCTTGGTGCTCGAGCGTGCGGCGAGCGACGGCGAAGCCGTGGTCCGGGAGGTGACGCCGCCTGGTGAGGAGATCGTCGAGAAGCTGATCGCGACGCGGCGCGCGGCGCTGGCGAAACTGTGTGAGGGCTGGTCACCCGGCGAGAACGTCGACCTCGCGGGATTGCTGACGCGTCTGGCGCGGGAGCTCCTCGCAGAGGCGCCGACGCGCGAGCCGACTCTGAGTCCCGCCTGACGCACGGCGGCGTGGCGGCATCGTGCGAGCATGATCGGCATGGCTCATGTCGTGGCGTCTCGTCTGGCGTACGCCCACCCGGGCGGAGACCTGCTGTTCTCGAACGTCTCGTTTCGCGTGTCGCCGGGTGAGCACGTCGGCCTGGTGGGAGCCAACGGCGTCGGGAAGACCACGCTGTTGCGGGTGCTGACCGGCGAGCTTGCGGCCGACGAAGGCGAGGTTTCGGTGGGTGGGATCGTGGGCTCCATGGCCCAGGATGTGGGGGCCGCCGACGACGCACGCACCGTGCGCGAGCTCCTGCTGTCGCTGGCGCCGCTGGCGGTCCGCCTCGCCGGTGAGCGGGTGCTGGCGTGCGAAGCCCAGCTTGCGGCCGGAGACGACGCGGCAGGGATGCGGCTCGGCACGGCGATCGCCGACTGGTCGGCGCTGGGCGGCTACGAGCTCGAGGGCGAATGGGACGCGGCCTGCCGCCGGATCGTGCGCGCCGCGTTCGACGAGCTCGCGGAGCGGCCCGCGGTGACGCTGTCGGGAGGCGAGCGAAAGCGACTGGTGCTCGATGTCCTGTTCGCCTCGGACGCTGCCGTCTTGTTGCTCGACGAGCCCGACAACTTCCTCGACGTGCCGGCCAAGCTGGAGCTCGAGCCCGCGATTGCGACGACGAAGAAGACCGTGCTGATGATCTCCCACGATCGTGAGGTGCTGTCGGGGGCGGTGCGCTCGATCCTGACGCTGGAGGGCAACGGCGCCTGGATGCACAGCGGGCCGTATTCCACATACCCGCGCGCGCGGGAGGATCGACAGCGGCGGCTCGGCGACGCGGTGAAGCGCTGGCGCGACGAAGAGCGCCGGCTGTTTGCGCTGATGAAGACGTTCAAGGAACGCGCCCGCTACTCCAGCGACTGGGCCAAGAAGGCCGATGCCGCCGAGACGCGCTGGCGGCGTTTTCGCGAAGGCGGACCGCCGCCCGCGCCCGTCGTCGATGAGACGATCGTCGTACGCATGCGCGGCGGCGACTCGGCGCGGCGCGTGCTCGACCTTCGCTCGATCGGCATCGACGGTCTCGTGGCGCCGTTCTCGGAGGAGATCCATTTCGGCGAGCGGGTCGGCATGCTCGGACCGAACGGCTCTGGCAAGAGCGAGCTGATGCGCGTGCTCGCCGGCGAGCGTGAGCCCGACCACGGCGAGCTGGTGGTCGGGCCGCGGGTATCGCCCGGCTTCTTCACGCAGCTACAGCGACGGGCCGACCTCGCCCACCGCGTCGTGATCGACACCGTCCTTGAGCGCGTCCGCGGCGGCGGCGTCCAGGCGGCCATGGGCGCGCTGGCTCGCTACGGCCTCGTCGAAGCAGCCCGACGGTCCTACGACCTCCTCAGCGGTGGACAGAAGGCCCGGCTCGAGGTGCTCGTGCTCGAACTGGAGGGCCACAACCTGCTGCTCCTCGACGAGCCGACCGACAACCTCGACGTCGAGTCCTCCGAGGCACTCGAGAACGCGCTCTCGACGTTTGAGGGAACCGTGGTTTCCGTCTCACACGACCGCGCCTTCCTGCGCACGATGGGCCGCTACCTGATGCTCCTGCGCGATGGAACCGTGCTGTCGCTCCCCGACTACGACACCGCCCTGCAAGCGCTGATTGACCCCGAGCGCGCCACCGAGGTGCGGCTCGCGAAGGTCCTGTAGCGACGGGCGGCGCGCAACGCAGCCTCGGGCCGGGCGCAACGCAGCCTCAGGCCGGGCGGATCAGGAGGTCGCCATCGAGCCTCTGTGCGATCACGCCGGCCGCGTCGTCGGCGCCGAGCGCGGCGGTGTCGATCACGCTGGGCTCGTAGGTGCTCACGTCGGTGAACTCCCGCCAAAGCTGTTCCACGACCTTCGGATCGGCCGGCGCCCGTGATCGGCGGCCGGCGCACCGCGTAATGCAGACGCCAGCGGCGCCCTCAGCACCGCGTAGGCGACGGGGAATCCGTGCGCGGCGAGGCGGCCGCGCAGCGGCTCGAGGGATCAGGACGGGGTCGCGCCGGCGGCTCGCGGCGGCGCCCGCGGGCTCCGAGGAGCTGCCCGACCACGCGCGGTCAAACGCGGCTTGGTCCAGTGGCAGAAGCCAGCAGGCGGCGATCAAGCCGCGGTGAATGCGGTACAGGCCGACCGTCGACCAGCGGTGTTCAATGCCGTCCAGGATCGCCGAACCGTCCGTCAGCATCGCGACGTGCCCGCCGTCGCCGCCGAGCAGTTCACCGGGATACAGGCGCAGGGTGTTGCCGGCGATTTCTCGTCGGCGCCGGAAGTAAGCGACGACGTCGTCGATCCGCCTGGAGGCCCTGCCAGTCGATAAGGCCGGGCTCGTTGACCTGGTTGCCGTCCCCTCCCTGAAACTGGCTTCCGGGCAGCGGCTGGTCGGTCGGCGGCGTGGTGACGGCCAGCGTCGCCGGCGCGCCGAGCCCGAGCAAGCCGGCCACGAGCAGCATCACGCCGGCCCGCCATCCAACTCGCAACGTGGCCCAGCCCGTTCTGCTTCCCATGCAACCCTCTCTCTGGCTCGCCGTAGCGTACCCCCGCTCCCGGCCCGCGGCAACGCCGGCAACGTTTCGATCGACCGCATGTCGAAATCGGCCTTCGCGCCGCGTCGTAGATAATGAGCCCCGCAGACCGCGTGGCGAATCCCAACCCAGGAGGGATCATGCCCCAATACATGCTTCTGCTCTACACGCCGGCGCACGAGCGCCCGCCGGCCGACGATCCGGGGATGGACATCTCACGGTGGATCGGCTACACGAAGGCCGTTCAAGACGGGGGCATGCTGGTCTCAAGCGGCCAGTTGCAGCAGACCGAGGCTGCGACGACCGTCCGGTTGCGCGGCGGCGAGACGCTCGTCACCGACGGGCCGTTCGCCGAGACCAACGAGTACCTCGTTGGTTACTACCTGCTCGACTGCCCGAACCTCGACGTCGCGCTCGAGTGGGCGGCGAGGGTGCCGCACATCCACTACGGGTCGGTGGAGGTCCGCCCGTTGGCCGCGGGCGGCGCCGACACGTCGAGCGATCAGGCGGCGGCGGCGCAGGCTTGAGCGAGCGCGGTGAGTGGCGGCCGCGGTCGGCCGACCCGGCCGCCACCGTCGAGCGCGCCTTCCGCGAGGAGCGCGCCGGCGTCCTGGCGACTCTGATTCGCCACGTCGGCGACTTCCAGCTCGCCGAGGACGCCGTGCAGGACGCGTTCGCGGCGGCGGTCGCCACATGGCCACGGGACGGCGTTCCCGCCAATCCAGGCGCATGGATCACGGTAACGGCCCGGCGCAGAGCGATCGACCGGCTACGCCGGGACCGTTCGATCGCCGACCGCACCGATCGTCTCGCGCAGCTGGCCCGGCTCGACGCGCAGGAGCATCCATCCGTGACCGACGACAGCACCGTCGAGGACGATCGCCTGCGGTTGATCTTCACCTGCTGCCATCCGGCGCTGGCCCTGCCCGCGCGGGTCGCGCTGACGCTGCGGATGCTCGGCGGCCTCAACACCGGTGAGATCGCGCGCGCGTTCCTCGTCACCGAGACGACGATGGGGCAGCGGATCTCACGCGCCAAGCGCAAGATCGCCGACGCCCACATCCCGTACCAGGTGCCCCGCGACGAGGTCCTGCCCGACCGCCTGGGCGGGGTACTCGGCGTCGTCTATCTGATCTTCAACGAGGGCTACCACGCGGCGAGCGGCGACCGGCTGATCCGCGAGGAGCTATGCGGCGAGGCGATGCGACTCGGCCGGCTGCTGGCGCGGCTGATGCCCGATGAACCCGAGGTCTGGGGACTGCTGGCGCTGATCCTCCTGCACGACGCGCGCCGCGCGGCGCGAGTGGACGCTCGCGGACGCTACGTGGCGCTCGACGACCAGGATCGGGCGTTGTGGGATCAAAAGCGCATCGACGAGGGACGGCGCGCGCTCGAGCGCGCCATGCGTCTGCGACGCCCCGGCGCCTACCAGCTCCAGGCCGCGATCGCGGCACTTCACGTCGACGCCCCCAGCGCCGAAGAGACGGACTGGGGCCAGATCGCCGACCTCTACGAGGCGCTGGCACAGATCAGCCCGTCGCCGGTCGTCGAGGTCAACCGAGCCGTTGCGGTCGCGTTCGCCTCCGGGCCGCAGGCCGGGCTCGAGCTCCTCCAAACGCTCATGGACGACCCGCGACTCGAGCGACACCAGCCGCTGCACGCCGCCCACGCGGAGCTGCTGCGCCGCGCTGGTGACCGGGTCGGCGCCACCCGGGCTTACGAGCGAGCGATCGCGCTGAGCTCAAACGAGGTCGAGCGCGCCGAGCTCGAGCACCGCCTGGCCGAGCTCGGGCCCGCCTGACGGATCGCGCTGCACCCGACTCCTCGGCGCCGCGATGTCGAAACCGCGGGTGTCGCTGCGTCGAAGTTGATGAGGCCGTCGATCAGCGGCCGAACCTACGACCCACACGGAGGCGTGATGCCCAAGCACACCCAACACCGCAATCACCAGGCGTGGACGCTCATCCTGGCGTCGCTCGGCGTGTTCATGACCGCCCTGGACACGCTCGTCGTGACCACGGCCCTGCCGGTGCTACGCGTCGATCTGCACGCGAGCCTGTCGAGCCTCGAGTGGACCGTCAACGCGTACAACCTCGCGTTCGCCTGCTTCCTGCTGACGGGCGCCGCGCTCGGCGATCGCTTCGGCCGCCGGCGGATGTTCACCCTCGGGCTTTCCATCTTCACCATCGCCTCGGCCGCCGCCGCCCTCTCACCGAGCGTCGGCGCGCTCGTGACCGCGCGCGCCTTGCAGGGCGCGGGTGCGGCGATCGTGATGCCGCTGACGCTGACCATGATCAGCGAGGCCTTCCCGGTCGACAAGCGCGGCGCCGCGATCGGCCTCTGGGGCGGCATCGTCGGCCTCGGCGTAGCGGTCGGGCCGGTGGTCGGGGGAGCCGTCGTCGACGGGATCAGCTGGCACTGGATCTTCTGGCTGAACGTGCCGGTCGGAGCGGCGGTGATCCCGCTGGCGGCGGTCCGGCTGCGCGAGAGCTTCGGTCCGCGACCGCACCTCGACATCGTCGGGCTGGCGCTTGCCGGCGCCGGGGCGCTCGGGCTCACCTGGGGCCTGGTGCGGGCCAGCGCGATCGGCTGGACCAACCTCGAGGTGATCGCGGCGCTGCTCGGGGGTAGCACGTTCATCGCGGCGTTCCTCGTCTGGGAGCACCGCACGCCGGAGCCGATGCTGCCGCTGAAGCTCTTTCGCAGCCGCACGTTCGCCGGCGCCAACGCAGTCAGCTTCTTCATGTACGCCGGGCTCTTCGGCGCCCTGTTCTTGATGTCACAGCTGCTGCAGACGGCGCTTGGATACTCCCCGCTCGGCGCCGGCCTGAGGCTGCTCCCGTGGTCGATGCCGCCGATGATCATCGCGCCGATCGCCGGTGCCCTCGCCGACCGCTACGGCAACCGCCCGTTCATGGTGCTGGGGCTGGCCCTACAGGCGATCGGCCTCGCGTGGGTCGCGTTGATCGTGACGCCCGGGATGGGATACGGCGAGCTCGGGTTCGCGCTCACGGTGGCGGGCACAGGAACCTCGTTCTGCTTCCCGACGGTGGCCAACGCCGTGCTCGGATCGATTCCGCCCGAGGAGGCGGGCGTGGGCTCCGGGACCAACAGCGCGATCCGTGAGCTCGGCGGCGTGCTCGGCGTTGCCGTGCTCGCGTCGGTCTTTGCCCGACACGGCGTCTACACCTCGCCGCGGGCGTTCATCGACGGCTTCACCCAGGCGATCTGGGTCGCCGTCGGGTTCTCGGCGCTGGGCATCGTCGCCGCGCTGCTGACGGCGGGACGTCGCCGCGTCGCCCAGGCGTCCGCCGTCGCGCATCCGGCGCTCGCCGTCGGTGCGGAGTCCGCGTAACCGGCGGGCCGGCCGGCGGCTCGGGCGCCTGCGCTCGGCCGCAGGTCGGCCGGCGGCTCGGGCGCCTGCGCTCGGCCGCGGGTCGGCCGGCGGCTCGGGCCGCCTGCGCTCGTATCGCGCGCCGGGAGGTCTCGGCGTAGATCTTTCCTCGCGCCGACGCGATTCGTTCTGTTGCGACGGGTAACCTGTCCGTGATCAGAGTTTCCGAATCCAGAGGATCCAGCTGATGGCCGCGGAGAGAGAGACGTCGAGTCCGGTAGAGCAGGTGGCGCGCCTGTACGAACAGGCCGAGGCCGAGGCCGCGAAGGCGGGGGAGAGCCTGGTCGGTTCGCGGGGGTTCGCGACGATGCTCGGGCAGCTGGCCGAGAATGCCGCGGTGCTGACGAAGCTCGGCAACGACGCGATGGACCTGGTGCTTCGCAACCTGCGGGTCGCGGGGCGCCGCGACATCGTGCGCCTGGCGCGACAGCTGGCTCGGACCGAGGACAAGCTGGAGCGGGTGCTGCAGGAGCTCGAGGAGTTGCGCGATGCGCTCGCGCAGCGCGACGGACGCGCCCAGCCCCAGCGTGGGGCCGGCAGAGCGAGGGCGTCGCAGGGCAACTCCGGCGGCGGCCGCGGCACCCGATCCAACGCCTCTTCGGCGAGGGAGCGCAAGGCCTCCTCGTGAGCGCGCTGGGGACGCTGCGCAGCCTGCCGCGTGCGACGGTCGAGTTCGCCAACGTGGTCCTGACGACGCCCGGCGCGGAGATCGGCCAGAGTCCCCGCGACATCGTCTGGACCCATCGCGGGACGACGCTTTACCGCTACCGCTCCGCTCGGCGCGAGCACGCGATCCCGGTGCTTTTGGTGTTCGCCCTGATCAATCGTCCGGAGATCTTCGACCTGCGCCGCGGCAACTCGTTCGTCGAGTTCCTGCTGTCGGAGGGCTTCGACGTGTTCCTCGTCGACTGGGGCGTGCCCGATGAGGAGGACGCCGACATGGGGCTGGCCGAGTTCGTCTGCGACGAGCTCGATTGGGCGGTGCGAGAGACGCTGCTGTGCGCCGGCCAGGAGGAGCTTTCGCTTTTGGGGTGGTGCATCGGCGGCACGCTGTGCGCGATCTACTGCGCGCTGCATCCGGTCGGGGCGGTGCGCAATATGATCCTGCTGACGACGCCGATCGACCCGAGCGACTCGCTGTACGCGCGCTGGGTGGCCCCCGACGACTTCGACGTCGACCTGATCGCCGACAGCTACCCGGCGATTCCCGGGCCTGGAATCGACTGGGCGAACAAGCTGATGAAGCCGGTGACGAACTACGTGACCACCTACCGGCGGCTGTTTGAGGGGATCCTCGAGGGCAAGGACCCCCGCCTGAGCTACCAGGCGATGGCGAAATGGGTGGCCGACAATCCCCCGTTTCCCGCGCGCGCCTATCGCGAGTGGATCACGTGGATGTACAAGGAGAACCGGCTGGTCTCGGGGCGCTTGCGGCTCCGGGGGGAGCAGGTCGATCTGACGGCGATCGAACAGAACCTGTTGATCGTCACCGCCGGGGCTGACCACATCGCCCCGCCCCAGGGCACGGTGCCGTTGCTCGACCTGGTCTCGAGCGAGGACGTCATGCACCTGGACCGCCCCGGCGGCCACATCGGCCTGATGGCCGGATCGAAGGCCAAGCACGAGATCTGGCCCGAGCTCGCCGATTGGCTGGCTGAGCGTTCGGGCCGCTGAGGAAGGAGAGGACATGGCTACAACGACCAGCCCCGCCCAGTCGGCCGCGAGGCGTCCGCGCCTGCACGACAGGGTGGCGTTCGTGACCGGTGGCACCCGGGGGATCGGAGCGGCGATCTGCCACAGCCTCGCCGAGCAGGGCGCTGACGTCGCCGCCGGCTACAGCCGCAACCGGGAGAAGGCGGAGGCGTTCATCGAGAAGTTCCGCCAGGAGGGCCTCAAGGGCAGCATCCACCAGGGCAACGTCGGCTCGGCCGAGGACTGCCGGCGAACCGTCGCGGAGGTGATCGAGCAGCACGGCCGCCTCGACATCCTCGTCAACAACGCCGGGATCACGATCGACAAGACCGTCCTGAAGATGAGCGACGACGACTGGTACAAGGTGATCGCGGTCAACCTGTCGGGAGCGTTCTTCATGAGCCAGGCGGTGCTGCCGCACATGATCGACCGCGGCTCTGGACGGATCGTCAACATCTCGTCGGTCATCGGCCAGATGGGCAACATCGGCCAGGCCAACTACGCGGCGTCCAAGTCGGGCCTGTTCGGGTTGACCAAGACGCTCGCGCGCGAGGCCGCCTTCCAGCTCAAGAAGGCAGGGAAGCTCGACGAGGATGGCCTCGGGATCACCGTCAACACGGTCGCCCCGGGCTACATCGCCACCGAGATGGTTGAGGCGGTCCCCGAGAAGGTCCTGGAGCGGATCAAGTCGCAGATCCCGCTCTGCCGGCTCGGCAAGCCCGACGAGGTCGCCCGCGTGGTCCACTTCCTGGTCGGCGACCAGTCGTCCTACATCACCGGCGCGGTCTGGGAAGTCAACGGCGGCATGGACATGTAGCAGGGGTCAGGAGCGAGCCCTGACCGCCGCCAGCAGCGGCGGCCAGTGGGCGCTCAGCGCCCGATGACCCATGAACAGCCCGAGGTGTCCGGCGTCGCAGACGTCGCGGTAGACGTCTGCGACGGGCGTGCCGGCGTAATCGGCCAGCGCAAACACCTGGTCGGGAGGAGTGATGTGATCGCCTGCCCCTCCCAGCAGGTAAAGCGGGCAGCCGATTCGCGCCAGGTCGACGTGCTGTCCGCCGATCTGAAGCTGGCCGGCGATCAGCTCGTTGTCCCGGAAGAGGTGCTCGACGATCCACAAAAAGAAGGCGCCGGAGATCGGCTGGGTGTGCTTGAACCAGTCCTCGAACTCGCGGTAGCGCGCCACGTGCTCGGCGTCATCGATGTTCGCCAGCAGCTGCAGCTGGCGGGCGATCTCGTTGTCGGGCTTGATCGCGATGAAGCCCGAGAGCATGTGTTCCCCCTTGACCCTCCCTCCACCCGCCGCGACGAGGGCTCGGTAGTAGGCGAGGTTGCCGTTCGGCGCCAGCGCCTTGACCGCGGCGTGGATCACGGGCTCGCCGCAGTGAAAGTCGATCGGGGCGCCGGCGATCGTCAGCGTGTTGACACGCTCCGGTGCCAGCGCCGCGTAGATCGTGGCAAGCCATCCTCCCTGGCAGTCCCCGATCAGGTTCACCTTCCCGCCGGCGTGCCTGACGGCGTGCTCGACCACCTCGAGGTAGTCGTCGATTCCCGCGCTCTTGGTGGCCTCGGTCGCGCCGATCCAGTCGAGCGTGAACGCGCGCGCGAGGCCGGCTTCGAGGATCGCGCCCATCTGGCTCTGCTGTGGCGAGTAGTCGACGATGCACGAGTCGTGACCTGCCTGCGGCGGCAGCACCAGGGTGGGGACCACGTCCGCGCCGGTCCCGCCGGCCGAGAAGTCGCGCAGCCGCGCGATGGGGCCCTCGAAGACGATCTCGTGCGGCGTGCTCCAGCTGGGCCGCCGGCGGGTGGCGATCTCTCTCCACCAGCGGACGCAGTCCGACAGCAGGTCGGGCGGGGTCGCGCCGCGTCGCAGCGCCGAGGCCCACCAGTCGGCGGTCCCCGTCACCGCCGCCGTCCAGGCGCTGATCGAGTCCGCGAGAGCGATTTCCTCGAAGGTGGGGGCACATCCGGTGGCCACGTTGACTCCTTTCGTTGTACAGCCGCTCCGGGGGCGACATTAGTACCAGCTCCGGACGCCGCTTGCTAGTTTGCGAGCAATCTGCTAACTTGCAAGCAGTCGGTACGTTCAAGAGTTCAAGGAGCAACATATATGGCTGAATCGACCAAGAACGGGACTTTTGTCCCCGACCTCGAAGAGGCGACCGAGCGCGTGCGCGACGCGAACAAGCGTTTCGCCGAGGCAGGGCGGAAGGTCACGACCGCTTACCTGGACGGGGTCGAGCGGTACGCTGCGAACATCGCGCAGTTCGAGCGCAAGCTCGGCGAGCAGTCGCAGGCGGAGCCGGTCGCGGGGTTCCTCACCGCGCACGCGAAGCTGACCGAGGACGTTACGAAGGCGAGCGTCTCGGCCGCGCGGGAGCTTCTCACGGTCTGAGAGCTGACGCCTGACACCGGGGCAGGCAACGGAGAAGCACGGGCTCTTGCAGCCCGTGCTTCCTCGGTTTAAGGGCCCAGCTGCGGACCTATCCATCTACGGACCCTGAGAGGCGGCGGGAGCTCTGCGCGGCCGCACGCCGACTCCGACGAACGCCTCGTACACCTCGATCAGCGCCTGTCGCTGGCGCCCGCTGAGCTTCGGGTCCTCGCGGATCGCCTGGATCACCTTCGAGGGCCCTTCGTCGGCGAGCGATACCCCCGCCTGCTCGTAGAGCGTCTCGGCCGAGACCTTCAGGGCGTCGGCGATCGCATGCAGGACCTGCTCGGAGGGAGCACGTACGCCGCGCTCGATCTGCGACAGGTAGGGGTTGGAGATGCCGGCGAGACGCGCGAACTCGCGCATCGACGTCTCCGAGAGCTCGCGCTGGCGGCGGATGAACTCGCCCAGCGATGGGGTGCTGTTCGCCACGGCGCAAGGATAGAGACCGCGACCACGGTACTTGAGGGGTGGCGCGGCAGCGCCGCCTCGCGCCGCTGCCGACCGGTCGGCTGCGCGCTCCTTGACCGCTTCTTAGGAGTCTTCCTCGTCGTGCTGCTCGTGCCAGCGCAGCGCGGCTGCCTCGGCGCTCGCCGAGTGGCGATTGGGGACGACGTGCTCGTCCTCCGGCAGCTGAGGCGGCGCCGGGTGCTCGACGCCTTCTTCATCGTGCTCCTCCTGCCAGCGCAGCGCCGCGGCCTCGGCGCTCGCCGAGTGGCGCTTGGGGGCGCCGGGTTGGTCGTGCGGCCTTTCCCTCTTGGACAATGGAACCTCCTCGCTCGACAGCGAAGAGCCTAACGCGCCGGGAGGACTCCGGCAAATGCGGCGCCCCTGGGGGGGCCGGGCGCGAGCGGGTAATGTCGCGACACTAGCTTGGATCCTGGTAGAGCCGTGCCCTGTCGACGGCCGCCGACGCCATCTGGGCCAGGTGGACAAGTGCCGCTTCGTCGTCGGCGGTGAAGCCTCCTTCTTGCTTGTCGAAGAGCTGGATGGCGCCGAGGTGAGTGCCGTCGAGGGCGGTAAGCGATGCCGCGAGCCACCCTCGAAGTGGGCGATGGCCGGCCGCGATATGGAATAGCGGCAGCCCGGCGAGCTGCTCGCCGGCGACCCTTACCGAGCCGCCTCTGAGGCGAACCTGCCGGTAGATCGCGGGCAGATCGAGCCACCGAACGAACGTCGTCCATCGCCGGTCGTCCGCCGGGTGCGAGGCCCCTTCGACGATCCGGGGATGGCCTTCCACTCCCACCGTGGCCACGCAGCAGTCGGCGCCCACGAGCTCGCGCGCCTGCTCTGCCACGAGCCGCAGAATCTCCTCGAGCGAGTCGGAGGCCTTGAGGGCGAGTGAGGCGTCGGCGAGGAAGCTGGAGAGCATCCGCGACAGCTCGGTCTGGCGTCGTTGCGCCAACAAGGCCTGCCGGGTCTCCTTGAAGCCGCGTTGAACCATCTCGAAGCTGGAAAGGCTCTCGAGAAAGAAGTCACCCGCCCCGCTCGCGACCCGCTGTACCGCCGCGGCGTCGGATGCGCCGGCCAGCGCCGACAACAAGGCCTCCTGATGGGCGACGGCCAAGTCGAGCACGCTCAATTGCCGGCGTACCGCCACGCGTCCGAGCTCGTATGCGACCCGGAGAGAGGTCTCGTTCGGGTCGCTCAGGTAGTCGCCGAGAGCGAGCGCGTACGTGTTTCTAAACGACGCCGCGCCGCTGCTCGCGCCGGCGCTCACGGTCGCGGCGCTCCGAGATAGCGGGCGGCCATCACGAGGGCGTCGTCCGGGTGCTTGCCGTGATCGGCCAGGATCCGCTCGCTGATCGCCTGGGCCGAGCCGGAGGTGTCGAGGGAGTCCGCGAAGGCGGCCCCGACCCCGTCGGTGGCCAGGACCAGGACGTCGCCCGGCCGCACCTCGAGCATCGCGCTGCTCACGATTGGCAGGTCGTGCCCGGGAACGCCGCGCCCAAGCGCGAGAGAACCCTTGGGCCGCATCGCCAGGGGGGCGCCGCTGACCACGCGCCCCTCCACGTTGCCGACCCCCAGCCAGGTGATCGCGCTGTTGGAAGGCGAGACGAAGGCCAGGCTGATCGCCGCCCCGCGCGTGCCCCTCAACGTGGCGTGGCAGCGCTGGATGAGCGCGACGAGGTCGTGCGTGCGACTGTTGCGCACGACCTCGGCTGCACTGTGAGCGGCGCGGGCGGCCTCGCCGCCGTGCCCCAGGCCGTCGATCACGGCGAGCAGCGCCCCCTGGGGCCGCACGACGACGACCGCGAGGTCGCCGCTGGTCGCTTCACCGCGCCGGCGCCTCATCGCAACGCCCCACTCGATCGGCGACTGCCCAGTCCGCTCAGGCACGCTGCCGGCGCTCCTCGCGTAGGCGCGCGAGCTCGTCGCGGAACCTCCACTTCTTCATCGTCACGGTCGTGCCGGTGTCGGCATCGGACGCTATCTGGAAGTCGTCCATGAGTCGCCGCGCCCCGGCCAGACCGAGGCCGAGGCCGCCCCGTCCGCTGTAGTCGTCGCGGAGGGCCGCGTCGACGTCACGGATGCCCGGACCCTTGTCGGTTGCGATCACGATGAGGCCGTAGCGATCGACGTCCTCAAACGGCTTGAGGACGATCTCGCCCTGGCCGACGTGCACGACGATGTTGCGCGCAAGCTCCGAGATAGCGGTCGCGATCAGGGTTGGATCGGGTCGTGGAAAGCCCAGCCGCTGTGCCATGGCGCGTGCCTCGGCCCGGGCGATCACGAGATCGCCGTCGGCGTGGATGGCAACGCGGACCTCATCCTCCATCCCTGGCGTCCTCCTGAGTCAAGCGATCCAGCAGCGCCGTCGCCGCGTCTAGGTCGAGAGCCGTCCGGAGCGGCTCCAGGTTCAGGCGGAACTGCACCATCGCGATCGCTACGTCGGGATGAATTCCGACGATCACGGTTTCGGCGCCGCGCAACCTCGCCGTGATGACGATCGCGCGCAGGGCCCGCGCGACGAACGAGTCGATCACGTCGAGCGCGGCGACGTCGATCACGATCCCGCGCGAGCGATGCTTCCCCACGAGCTCGGCGAGCTCATGGCGGAGCTCCATCACCTCACTGTCGGAGAGGTCCGACTGGATGGAGGCAATGAGGTAGGCCCCCTGTTGGAGGATCGCCACTGACATCGGCGCCTCGACCTAGCGAACCCTGAGTCCCGGACGGTTCACTGGTTCTTTTCGGCGGTGGCGCGGTCGTTGCTCGCCCGGTAGCCCGCCAGCGTCTCGGCCTCCACGAGCCCTCCTTGCAGGTCGCCGACCGTTTTCATCATCCCGAGGTCAACGCCCAGATCGACGAGAGTCTGCGCGATCTCCGAGGAAAGACCGGTGAGGATCGTGCGCGCGCCCATGAGCCGCGATGCCTCGACCGCCTGGACCAGGTGATTGGCCACGGTGCGATCGACCGTTGCCACGCCGGTGATGTCGATGACCACGACCGTGGCGCGGTTCTCCTGGATCGATCCCAGAAGCTGCTCGGTGAGCTGGCGTGCGCGCGCCGAGTCCAGTACGCCGATGATCGGCAGGAGGAGCAGGCGCTCGCGAAGCTGTAGAACCGGGGTGGACAGCTCCCGCATCGCCTCCTGCTGCTCGTGGATCACTCGCTCGCGTTCCTCGACGAAACTCACCCCGACTGTCACCGCGATCCGGTTCGCCGCCGGCTCGTATGCGTCGAGGATGCGATTGAGCAGCTCCAGATCCCGCTGGTACCTGGCGAACAGGGACCGCGCCAGCACGTCTCTGAGGAGGAGCACGATCCCGATCACCTCATGGGTTTCGACGCCGCGTGGGATGATTCTCTCCGAGAGTTCGCGGGCGTACGTCTCCAGGGTCTCGGTGCTCCCGGTCTCCAGGGCGTCCATGTAGTTGTCGTAGACCTCGGTCGCCTCGGAGAAGATCTCGTCGTCGGACATCACGCCCAGCAGCTCCGCGGCGCTGATGCGCCGAGCCCACTCCTCCCGCAGCTCCGTGCGGCATTCGCGCAGGTGCGCCACCAGCTCCTGGAGGAGTGATTCGGCCTCATGGGAGCGCTGTGGTGATTGGTCGTCGGCGCGCCGATCGGACTTCTCCTTGGAGCCCGCCTGATCGTCAGAACGCCGATCGGACTTCTCCTTGGAGCCCGCCTGATCGTCAGAACGCGGATCGGACTCCTCCTCGGCGCCCGGCTGATCGTCTGAACCCCGGTCGGACTCCTCCAAAGCGCGCTGCTCGGGCTCTTGGTCCATCTGCTCCTCCTTGGGTTTGAGAATTGACCGTCAAGCGGGTCCGCACGACGGGAGCGGCGTGGTGGTCGTTCATCGAAGTCGTGGTCCGCGCGCCCGGGCCCCGTCGAGAAACAGGCCGGCGACCGTGGCGGTCATGTCCTCCTTGCCGAGCGGCGGGGTGGATGTGAGCACGCCAACGATCAGCCCGATCAGCGACTCGGTAAGACGAGCGCTCCCGATGTCGTCGCGAATTTCGCCACTGGCCTGGCCGCGCTCGAACAGCCGGCGCACCGGCTGGATGAGCTTGTGCTCGAATCGCCCCGGGTCCGATCGCCGTCGCTCGCGCGCCAGCAGCACGAACGAGTCACCCACGTCGACGAGAGCGCGTACGGCCCGAGCGATCCCCTCCTCTGGAGCCACCTCGTCGATCCTGGCAGACCGCAGCCGGGCGTCGACGTCGTTGACCGCGGCGTGCGCCAGCTCGTCGAGCAGCGCCTCCCGGTTGGGGAAGTAGCGGTAGACCGTGGCCCGGGCCACTCCGGCGGCCGCGGCCACGTCGTTCATGCTGGCCTGCTCTCCCTGGATCGCAAATATCCGCGCGGCGCCGTCGAGGATCGCGGCGGCGACACGCCGCTGCAATGCTTGCCTGGGGTCCGGTTCGGGCATCCTCGTCTCGTGAGCAGTCACTCAACGAGATGCTAATGTCTCATCCGGAGTCGTTGCTGTCCCACGCGCCGAGGAGAATCATTCATGTCGTTGTCTGAGCAAATGCGGACGGGCCTGCGAGAGATGCCGTCCAACGCTGCATGGGTCCTGTCGCGGATCGTCAAGCCCGCGGAGGGGGTGGGGACGGCGGCAGAGTCCGCCACCGCGGGAGCTCGCGACCGAGGACGGAAGGTAAGGGCTGCCGTGGCCGATGCCGTTCCCTTCGGCGGCGACTCGATCGAGCTCCGGATGAAGCGCGCGCAGGAGGCGGGCGAGCGTGCTCGGGAGGCCGAGGAGCGGGCCCTGGAAGCGGCGCGTGAGGCCAAGGATCGCTCGGAACACGCTCGACAGGTGAGCGAGCGAGGTCGCGCCCGCGTGAAGGAGGTGGACCGCGAGACCAGTCGGCAGGCCAAGCAGCGGATCGCCGAGGCGCAGCGTGCCGCCGACGAGGCCGTGCAGCGCGAGCGGCAAGCCGCCGAGGCGGATGCGCAGGAGCGCCGACAAGAGGTCGAGGCGGAAGTTGACGAGGAGATCGAGGAGGCTCAACAGGATGCCGAGGCGTCGCGACAGCGAGCCGAGGACCTCGTCGAGGACGCGACCGAGAAGCTGGCGGAGGCCAGGCGGCTGGCGGACGAGGCCGCTGGAGCGGCACGCGCCGCCGCCGAGGAGGCGCACCGTCAGGCGCAGCAGCTGGCCAACGAAGCAGAGCGGGAAGCGAGCGACGCCGAAGAGCGGCTCAGAGCGACCGAGCAAATACGCGAGCGGTCACGGGCAACCGCGAAGCACACCGCGCGCGTGCTCGCCCGGGATGTGGCCGACGGCGGCCTGGAGTCCTACAACAAGCCGGAGCTCGTCGAGCTCGCGGCCGGCATCGGTATCGAGAATCGAACGACCATGACAAAGAGCGAGCTCGTCGACGCGATCGCGAAGGCGTCTCGCGGCGCCGCGTGAACGGAGGCGACCAAGGTGAGACTGTTCAACAAGAAAAGCCGACTGCAGCGTGTTCTCGACAACGTCACCGACTCACTCGACGTACCCGACCGGCTCAAGCGTGGCCTGCCGGACCTGGGCTCGAGCAACCCATTGAAGGCCGGCCCGTCGCAAGGCAAGGTCGTGAAAGCTGGTTTGATCGCCGGCGGCCTGGCTGGTCTCACCGCAGCCAGCGCCGGGGTCTCTTCTGTGAGGCGACGCTTGGAGGGGGCGAGGGACGCTTCGTGAAACTCACGAGGGTCGCGGTGTTCGCAGTCGGATATGTCATGGGTGCGAGGGCGGGGCGTGAGCGCTATGCGCAGATCGTCGACGGAATGGCGAGGGTGTCACAGCGACTGGAGGAGTTCAGCTCGCGTCGGCCCCCGGCCCGGAGGGAGCGCGGACCGGCCAAGCCGACGGACATGTACTAGAGCGTACGTACGCGCGAAGACTTCGCCGATTATTCACCGGCGAGAAGAGGGTACTTTCTTGAGGGCAGAGCGTCGTTCCTGGGGGGCAGAGCG
Source organism: uncultured Solirubrobacterales bacterium (assembly GCA_963723675.1). GTDB lineage: Bacteria > Actinomycetota > Thermoleophilia > Solirubrobacterales > Solirubrobacteraceae > Palsa-465. The sequence goes on from CAVRRW010000012.1 coordinate 1,131,928, forward strand.
TCGAGAGCTTGCCCCCTCGAGGAAATGAAAGGAGTCACGGTGCAAGACGATCGGACCCGGCCGATTCCCAACGCCGGCCAGTTAAGCGACCGGCACTTCGAGCTGCCCGTCGTGCGTGAGGTGCGTCCCGACTCACCCCAGGTGCGTCCCGACTCACCCCCAGCGCCGGGCGACTGCGAGTCGGCGGATCGGTCACCCTCGTCCTCTGCGGAGACGGAGACGCTCTGGTCACAGCCCGACGGCCCACCCGGCGAGCCGCCTGTCGCGGAGCTCAATGACACCTTTGAACGCCGATGGGAACAGGTTCAGACTCATTTTGTGGATCAGGCAGCGCGGGGGTCCAGACTGCAGAAGCGTGCCCCGGACACCTGTGTACAACCAGCAGTGCAGGAGGCTTGAATGATCATTCTAGGTGTAATACTTCTCATCATCGGGCTCATCGCCAAGATCGCGATTCTCTGGACCATCGGGATCATCCTCCTCGTGGTCGGTCTGATCCTCGCGGCGCTTGGAACCATGGGACGCGCGATTGGTGGAAGACGTCACTACTACTGACCGACTGGTGCACCGTCCGGCAATCAGGGCGGCACACTAAAGCGGGTGCTCCCCGATCACGGGCGGCCCGTGGTCGCCGCAGCGAGCGAGCAGTAGCTCGGGTGCGCCGGGGGCGGATCTGAGCGTGAGCCGGAAGCCGGCGACATGGTCGTGGCCCGGCTCCATCCGCAGCCAGACCGCCGGCCGCTTTCCCGGGGCATCCCTGAGCGCCCGGTCAAACGCCACCTCGGTCGCCGTCCAGACGCCTTTGTCGATGTACTGGCGAACGACCGACTGCCAGACGACCGTCAGCTGACCGGCGTCGCTCGCCGCCAGCGCCCCCGGCAGCCACTCCTCGGCGGAGCGAGGGGCGACCCTGGGCGGGTGGGCGGCTGCGAGCTCGAGCGCCGCGCGTGTCCGGTGCAGTCGCACGTTCTCGTCCGGCCAGATGTAGGAAAGAACGGTCAGCCGCGCCTCGGGATCGCGTGGGTCAAGAGGAGCGAGATCGCAACCCTCCCGCCGGACGATGCGCAGTCGCGCCGCGGCCTCGAACAGGTCGCCTTCGGGGCAGCGGGTCCACGGCTCGACCAAGCGCACGGGGGAGGCGGGATCGCCCAGGGTCTTGCCGCCGACGAGATAGCAGAAGCGGTCGACGAGCAGATTCAGTCCAGCGCTCGCCCGATCTCGAGCAGCCGGACGGGAAGCCCGTAACGCCCGACCAGCCACAACAGCGCAGCGAACAGCACCGCGGCGCGTCCCGGGTCGTTCGTCTGCACGCTATGACCCAACCGCTCATGCACCCACCCGGCGTGCTCCCCGAGCGCCCCGAGCGCCACCGGCCACACGCCGTCGGGCGCGCGCTCGCCGCCCACGCTCGGGTAGAAGCCGGCGAGCGCCGGCGCCCGGCCGCCCAGGACGAGGTGATGTAGCGCCGCGAGCAGCCGCAGCGCCGCACCGAGCCAGACGGAGCGGGAACGGCATCGAACAGCTCGGCCACCAGACCACGGCGGTCGAGGTCATCCGCAGCGCCCCGCATCAGGGCCACGGACAGAGGCGAGCGGCGCGCGCGCTCCAGCGAGTCCGCGTGGCGGCGAAAGCGGTCGCCCAGCGATACGCATCGCTGCGCGTATCGCCGGAGCCGCCGAACGGCATCGGAGTGCGATCGCGAGTCACGGGCACAGATTGCCGACTCCCGCGCCTGCCTCGCCCGCGCCGCGCCGTTACCGGAAGTGGACCCCGAGCAGATGCTGGACCCGGCTCAGGATGTTGCCGCCGATCAGCGGCTTCTGGCGGCGCCCGGCGACGGTGAAGCTGATCGGGTTGCACGGACCAGAGTCGAAGCCATAGTCGGTCAGGCTCGCCTGCGCGAGGACCGGCCTGTGGGCAGCGGCCTGGAAGGCGAACGTCACGACGGGCTGACCCGCGAGGAGCAGCGGACCGCTGTACGCCCCCGGCTGCACGATCGGCATCTGGTCGATCCATGAGATGATCCGGCGCACCTTGGTGGGGGCTGTGACGATCCGGGAGACGATCGGGGGCTTGCCCGGTCGCGCGCTCCTCACCGCGATCACGTGTACGCCGACGCGAACCCTCTCGCCCGCCGGCGTGGGGCTCCGAATCATCGACGCCGCGCCGGCCGCTCCGATCGCCAGGGCGCCGACGGCAATCGCACCGCACCGCGCGGCACTTCTCAGCGCTCGAGCTCGGCCGATCACGCCCAAGACTACGTGCAGATCCGCATCCGTCACATGACCACGTCGAGGTGGCGACTTTCTCGATCGTGCTGCCCTAGCCGCTGGTCAGGTCCGCGTACGCGCCGTCGCAGGTGATGTGCTGCGGGGGCGGCCAGACGGGCACTGAAAACGGCATCCGGCGGTCGCGTGCGCGGAAGACCGCGACGAGCAACTCGGTTTCACCGGAGCAGGGACGATCTCGGTGCATCGCCCGGTCCGACGAATGGGATCACGCACGAGGTCCCTTGGCACGTGCGAATGGGCCTTGCGTTGGGGACGCGGGGGCGGGATGCCAAAGTTTGCGGTGATGGATGCAGCGGGGGAACGTCCCAGCGCCGACGATCGGCCCGAGCGGTTGCTGCTTGACCACGCGGCGATCCTCGAGGGTCTGCCCGACGCGGTGGTAGCGGCGGCGAGCGACGGGCGGATCGTGTTCGTCAATGGGCTCGCCGAGGAGCTGTTCGGCTATCCGCGGACGGAGCTGGTGGGGCGCCCGGTGCAGGTGCTGTGGCCAGAGCGCGTGCGCGAGCGCTACACGGACAACATGCGGCTCTACTTCGCCACCGAGCATCCGCTGCGGTTCTCCACCGAGGCGTGGGGGCTGCGACGGGATGGCTCTGAGTTCGTCGGCGAGATGAGCTGGGGGATCGTGAACACGACAGCGGGGCCGTTGTTGCTGGCGATCGGACGTGACATCTCCGAGCGGCTCGCCGCGGAGGAGCGGTTGAGGGCCGTCGCGACGCTGGGCGAGCGGGCGCTGGCGGGCGCAGATCCGGCAGATCTCGCCGCCGACGCGGTCGAGCTGATGCGAAGCATGATGCCGATCGAAGGCGCGGCGGTGCGGCTCGGCGACGGCGGCGCGCTTGCGTCATCCGGGCCGACGAGCGAGGCCGCCATCCGGTTGCCGATCGCCGCCGGCGATGGCTGCTGGTCGCGCCCCGGCGCGAGCTCGCCGACGAGGAGCTAAACCTTGTGCGCGCCGTGGCGAGCATCCTCGCGACGGCGCTGGCACGGCGGCGCAGCGAGGAGCGGATGCGCCACGACGCGCTGCACGACCCCCTGACTGAGCTGGCGAACCGCACCCTGCTACGCGACCGTCTCGAGCAGGCCCTGGCACGATCCAGGCGGCAGGGCCGTGCCACCGCCGTGTTGTTCGTCGACCTCGACAACTTCAAAGCGGTCAACGACACCGGCGGCCACGCCGCGGGCGATGCTGTGCTGGTGGAGATCGGCAGGCGCCTGCGCAACGCGCTGCGCCCGGCGGATACCGTCGCCCGCCTCGGCGGCGACGAGTTCGTGACGGTTTGCGAGGCCACCGACCAACGGTCGGCACTGATGCTCGGCCGGCGCCTCCAGGAGGCCATCCAGCTGCCGCTCAGAGCCGGCGGAGCTCGGCACGCGCTGTCGGCGAGCATCGGCATCAGCCTGGGTGACAACGATCTGGAGATGCTCCTGAACCGCGCGGACACGGCCGCCTACCACGCCAAGTCACGCGGCGGCGGCTGCGTCGAGTTCTCCCGGGAGGCGCACCGGGCGTGAAATCGGACCGATGCTCGGTCGGTAGTAGCCTGGCCGGCGCGTGAAAGCAACGATCGGTCTCATCGGTGTCGGGCGCATGGGGCTGGCGGTGTGCGCCAACCTGTGCGGGGCCGGGTTTGAAGTCATTGCCGGCGACCGGCGGTCCGAGCGAGAGCAGGACGTCCGTGCCGTCGGCGCCGGGTGGGCGGGGGAGACCGATCTGGTGGCGCGGGCGGCCGACGTCCTGATCACCATCCTGCCCGGGTCACGCGAGTTACAGGAGACGATGGCGATCGCGACCGGAACCCTGCGACCCGGCTCGACGTGGCTCGACATGACCAGCAGTGCCCCAGGTATCGGTCTCGAACTCGTCGCGCGCGCGCATGCGCGTGGAATCGAGTGTCTGGACGCGCCAGTCGGCGGTGGCGTGGTCGCGGCGACGGAGGGGACGCTGCAGCTGTTCGTCGGCGGCCGACCCGACACGGTGCAACGTCACCGCCGGTTGCTCGAGGTGCTCGGGAGCATCGACCACGTCGGCGAGCACGGCGCGGGCTACACGACCAAGCTGCTCGTCAATCTGCTCTGGTTCGGCCAGGCCGTGGCCACTGCCGAGGCTCTGCTGCTCGCGCACCGCGCGGGGATCGATCTCGAGCTGCTGCGCTCGGTGCTGCGACGGAGCGCGGCGGCCAGCGAGTTCGTGCACCACGACCTCGAGGCCCTGCTCAACGGCGACTACCTTGAATCGTTCGGCCTCGACCGCTGCAGCGAGGAGCTGGACGCCGTGATCGCGCTTGCCGAAGAACTTGCCGTGCCGTTTGAGCTCTCCGCGCTGGTCGGGCGGACCTATCGGCGCGCGCTCGCGCGCTACGGCCCCGTCGACGGCGAGCTGCTCGCGGTCGCACTGCTCGAAGAGCAAGCGGGCGCCCGCCTGCGGGCCGGCCCTAGGCGCATCGGTGGTGCTGGACCTCCCCAGGTTGGCTGACGCCCGGGTGTAGGCCTCGTGGCGCCGCAGCGGACACCGTCACCGCACGGCCCGTGGGTGGGCCTCGTCGCGCCGCAGTGGAGATCGTCAACGCTCAGCCCGTGGGTTGGTGTCGATCTTGCGACGGACCGGGTTGCCTGTAGCCCGTCTCGTGCGATGCGCTCACGACCTGTCGCTCCGTAGCCGCAGAACCTCGCGTGGGTGAAGGTCGGCGACCCTGTGGACGCAGATGCCGGGGCGCTGGCGTCCGTTTCCGTGCCGACGACGGTCATGTCGGCGTCGCCGGCTGGCGAGGAACAGCCGGATCCTCCATGCCGCCGGAAAGATCCCACTCGATGACGATTGGGGCTCGCGTGGGACGTTCCCCCCGCCCCAGAACGGGAACGTCCCACGGTGCGGCTGGAGGCGCTCGACTGGGACGTTGTTGGAGCACCATGGCGACCCGGGCCGGCAGTTTCGCCTACATCCCCCAACTTCTGAGCTGATCCCGTCCTACGCCCGTGCCGGATGAGCTCCGGCTGGCTTCGATCGCCCGAGCTTCAGGACAGATCGTGACCTAAATAGTTCGTAGGGTGCGGGGAGCGACAAACGACGAAGGGAGCATCAATGCCCGAGCGTGACCGATACATCTCCGGCGTCCCGTGCTGGGTCGACTCAAGCCAGCCCGATCCCGAGGCGGCGGTCGACTTCTACAGCGGCCTGTTCGGCTGGGAGTTCGAGGACATGATGCCGCCGGATTCGGGGGGCCAGTACTTCATGGCGCGGCTCAGAGGCGGCGAGGTCGCCGCGGTGGGGTCGATCCCTGAGGGCGCACCGCCGATGGCCACCTGGAACACCTACGTCTGGGTGGAGAGCGCCGACCAGACCGCCTCGAAGGTGCTCGACGCGGGCGGCAAGGCCCTGATGGAGCCATTCGATGTCATGGGGGCGGGGCGGATGGCGGTGTTCGCCGATCCCGAGGGCGCGATGTTCTGCGCCTGGCAGGCCAAGGAGCACAAGGGCGCACGGATCGTCAACGAGGCGGGTTCCCTGAACTTCAACGGCCTCAACACCCACGACGTGGAGAGCGCGAAGTCCTTCTACGGCTCGGTGTTCGGCTGGCGGGCCCTGACGCTGGAGGGGGGCGCCGAGCTATGGACGCTGCCCGGCTACGGCGACCACCTCGAGGAGCTCAACCCTGGCCTCCGCAAGCAGCAGGCCGAGATGGGCGCGCCGGCGGGCTTCGAGGACGTCGTCGCGAGCATCAACCCGATCGGCGACGACCAGCCGGACGTCCCGGCGCACTGGAACGTGACGTTCGCGGTCGACGACGCCGATGCCACGGCGACCAAGGCAACCGAGCTGGGCGGCGAGGTTGCGGTCCCGCCCTTCGATGCTCCCTGGGTCAGGATGACCGTGATCGTCGACCCCCAGGGCGCGAGGTTCATCGCGAGCAAGTTCGCGCCGGAGAACCGCGATCTCGCAGCCTCGACGGAGTCGACGAACAGGGCGGCCTGAGCCGGGGCGGCCCCGTGGCTTAAGCCGGGGGGCGGCCCCGTGGCTTAAGCCCTGGGGGGCGGCCCGTGACCCAAGCCGGGGGCCGGGCCCGCCGCCTGAGCCGGGGCCCCGGGCGAGGCCAAGCCCGGCACCTTGCACTCGGGCGGAGCGGGCCGTGGCCCGCCCGCTTTCGCCCACCGCTTTGCCCGCTCCCGCCCGCAACTCTGACCCCTCCGCAGGGTTCTACCAGTCGGCCGGATTCCGTTTTTGCGAGTCCACGTCGGGAGGTGCCGATGCGCCGTCGATTGTTGCCCACGTTGATGTCGCTGGTGGTCGTGGCAGGCGGGATGGCGGCGCTCTCCAGTGGCACGTCGGCGGCCCGCCGGGAGCACGATCGTCACCGGCACCGGGGTCGGCCTGCGATCGCCGGCGCTCCCGATCCCTCCCTCGCCGGCGAGCGGGTGCGAGTGTTCGGTCGGATCCCCAACTACTGGCGCTATGCCCAGGACTACGTGCTCCAGGACAACATGTTCGAGCCCAACGCGTCCTGGAGCCTCCCCGAGCACCTGTACCAGGTGTCTGAGTGGTCGGCCTTCTGCACCAACCCGCTGGAACCGTACTCGTGCACCAACGCCCTGCAGAGCCCCAACCAGCCGGGGGCGGCGCTGTCCACGACGCCGCTGTATGCCTGGACGGACCTCACCTATCTGCTGCACGCGAACGGGGTGTCGTGGGGGTACTACGTTTTCAAGGGGACCGAGCCCGACTGCGAGGACGACAGCGCGATGACCTGCGCACCGGTGGCCCAGGGGCCCACCACGCCCGGCATCTGGAACCCCCTGCCGCATTTCACCGACGTCCAGCAGGACGGGCAGCTCGGCAACGTGCAGTCGCTGAGCAACTTCTTCGCCGCGGCGCAGACCGGGACGCTTCCGGCCGTGTCGTGGATCGATCCCAACGGGACGGTGTCCGAGCACCCGCCCGCGCTGGTCAGCGCCGGCCAGACGTACCTGACCGGGCTGATCGACGCGATCATGCAGAGCCCGGACTGGAACAGCACCGCGATCTTCCTCTCCTGGGATGACTGGGGAGGCTTCTACGACCACGTCGTGCCGCCCGCGCTCGACCAGAACGGCCTCGGCCTGCGCGTTCCCGGCATCGTGATCAGCCCTTACGCCAGCCAGGGCTACATCGACCATCAGCTGCTCAGCCACGACGACTACACGAAGTTCATCGAGGACGATTTCCTCGGCGGCCAGCGGCTCGACCCGGCCGCCGACGGTCGCCCCGACCAGCGCCCAGACGTGCGCGAGGCCAATCCGCTGCTCGGCGACCTCAGCTCCGACTTCGACTTCAACCAGCCCCCGCGGCCACCGCACCTCCTGCCGGTGCACCCGGCTCCCGGGCCCGCGTCGCCGCCGCCGCGCTGACGGTGTCCGAGCGGAGTTGCGCGCGCAGGGGCTTGCCTTGTTGTTTACATTAATGCGTTCTCACTTGGAGGTAACGCCGTGTCTGATTCCTTGTCCGCAGCTTCGGTCGACACGCTCGATCGCGCTCTGCGCGACTCGTCCACGCCCGGCCATACGCGCCGGTGGCTGCTTGAACGAGCGGCGATCGGTGCCGCCGGAGTGGGTGCGGCGGGCTTGGCCCTGCCCGTTGCCGATGCGTTTGCGCACGACGGGCATGAATCGATCGGGCAGTTTGGGAGGTTCGCATCGACGACCGAGGCACTGACGGTCACGCTGCTGACCGAGTTGCTGCGACGGGTGAACCTGCACCCCGAGGTCCCCACCGGGGTCGCCACGGTGTTCAAGGGCGCTTATGCCGCCGAGCTCGATCACTGGCGCTTTATCCGCAAGTACTTCTCGCCGCAGACGACGCGGTTCTGGATTCCCGACGCCTTCTTTGGGGGCGCCGGTGACGCGCTGAGCCTGACGGCGGTCGGCAACGCGCTCGTGGCCGGCGAGACCCTGTTTGTCAACACCTACCTGATCGGTGTGACGACGTTCGCGGCGGCCGGGCGCTCGACGTTCGCCCGCTACTCAGCGGAGCTCGCAGGCGTCGAGGCCGAGCACCGCGTGCTCGCGCAGACGCTGCTCGATGCAAGCCCGCCGAACAATATCGGCTTCGAGCTGTTTCGCTTCGACCGGGTTCACCAGATCAAGTCCGCCCTGGAGGGCGCCGGCGTCGGTTTCGGCAGCCAGGGTACGAGCGCCGGGCGCTTCTACGACTTCCCGCGGCCGCCGATGCCCCCGCCGATCCCGATCACCTCAAACACTCCGCGTTAGCCCCTCGCGCCGAGACACCCCCCTGGGGCGCTTCGAGACGCCCTACCCGGGGCGCTGGAATAATCGGCTCGGTGCGGGCGCGAGTCGCCGTCCCGATTGCGCTGGGCGCCGTGGCAGCAGGATGCGGAGGCCACCATGTGGCGTCGCATGCCCAGACCATGCCTCTGGTGGCGTGGTCCGGCGCCGTCCCGGTCGGCCTGCGGCCGGCGCACGGCGCTCCGGCACCGCCCTGCCGCGCCCGGCACCTGCAGGTGCTGGAGAGGGGCTTCATCTTCCAGGCGGCGGTTGCCGGTGCCACGTCGAGCCTTCAGCTCCGAAACGCCGGGCCCGCCGCCTGCCGGTTGACCGGCCGGCCGGCGGTGCGGTTCGTCGGCGCGCCGAAAGCACCGCGCCAGCGCCAGATTGCATTGCCATCACCGCCTCGGCAGTTCCCGCAGATCCTACGACCGGCGACGTCGCTGAGGGCGTTCGAGCCGGGCTCGGAAGCTGCTGTCTCGATCACCTGGGCCAACTGGTGCGTACCGGGGGCCAGCCGGGCGAAAGGCCCACTTGTGCCACCGCGCGCCGTGCGCGTGACCCTGCCCGGCGGAGGCGGTTCTCTCGATGTCCCCTACAGCGCGGTCACATCCTGCATTCGGCCCGGCGCGCCGTCCACGATCGGGGTCCGGCCGTTCCAGCCGACGGGCCTCCCGAATGGTCGTCCCTGGACGACCGAGCCGCTCGGCGCGAAGGTCCTGACGCTCGCGGGCACTGCCGGCCCGCTTCACGCGCTACGCGGCGCCGTGCTTCGTTATTCGGTGCTGCTTTCCAACGAGTCGCAGACCACGGTTGGATTCACACGCTGCCCGCTCGTCGCCGAGATGCTCGCGCCGAACGGTGCGGTGGAGGCGCACCAGCTCAACTGCGCCGGATCGAGCCCGGTCCGACCCGGTGGCGCGATTCGCTTCGAGATGCGGCTGCACGTGCCGACCGATGCGCCGCTCGGCGCAAATGGCCTCTTCTGGGAGATTGACCCGCTGGGCGCCCAAGGTCCTGAGGTCGTATCGCGCGTGATCGTTGGTGACCGTTGAGGGGACGAGGGCTCGGCGTCGCACTCGTGCTCGTGATACCGGCGCTCCTTCCGGGCTGCGGCGGTGGCAGCACGTCGAGCTCGGTGTCCAGGTCGACGCCGGCGGCCGCCGCGACCTCTACGCCGGCGACCGGCACGCGCCCTGCGCGGACCGCGACGTCGACTACCAACCCGACGATCCGGCCCAGCGAACGGCCCGCCTGCGCGGTGCTGTTCGCGCGACTGCAACGCGTGACCGTGGCCCTGCAGTCCAGCGCGGAGCTGATCGCGCACTCGGCGGACAGGCAGCAGCTCAGCAAGCGCATAGGGATCGAGGAGGTTCAGCTTCAGCGCTCGGCCGAGCTGATGCGGGGCGGACCGGTCCCGAGCCCGCTCCGGGCGACGGATCGGGAGCTCGTTGACGCGCTTTCCGCGTTCGGGCGCGCGTTCGCGCGTGCGAAGACACCGGCGGCGCGAGGCGACTTCCAGGCGGCGACCGCCGCCATGTCCGACGTGCACGATGTGCAGCGGATCCTCGCCACATCGAAGACGATCGAGAACGCCTGTCGCTGATCGGCGTCCGTCGAGCGAGACCGCAAATGAGGTAGGATCGCAAGCGCCCCTTTCGTCGCCAAGGGCGCGGATTCGGAGGGAACGGTGGACCATTTGCGGAAGGTGCGTCCCCGGCTGCTGATTGGCCTGACGATCGGTGCGTCGTCGGCCGTGACCGCAGCGCTCGTCGCCGACCCGAGGCTTCTCCTCACATACCGCGCGCCTTCCCTTCGGGTCGCGCTCGAGACGGCATCGACGTTGATCGTGCTGCTCGTGGCGCTGCTCCTCGCGGGGCGGGCCCGGCGCAGCCGCCGTCGAGACGAGTGCCTGCTGGCGATCGGGTTCAGCTGGCTGGCGGCGGCAAACCTGCTTCTCGCCGTCGTCGCGGCAAGCGGCGGAGCGCATCGTTTGCGCCAGGTCTCGCTTGCGGCCAGTGCGCTCGGCGGGGTGATGATCGCGAGCGCGGCAATCGTCCCGGAGAGATCGCTGCCGGCCGGCCGGGCTCTGAGACGTTGGCTTCCGGTGGCGGCGCTGCTGGCCACCTCGGCCGTCGCGCTCGCCTTGGCGCTGCTCGCGCACGCTGGCGCAGGACCCGCGCCGAACCGCGCCGGCATCGAGCTGTCGCCCGAACCCGCAGTTTTGTCGGTCCAGACGATCTCGGTCCTGGCGTTCGGCGCCGCGGCCGCAGGCTTCGCCTACCGCGCCGCGGGCGCCGGACAGTCGTTGCTCGCATGGCTGGCGGTGGCGCTGACGCTCGCCTTCTTCAGTCGCCTCGATTATCTCCTGGCCTCCCCGGTCCGGATCCAATCGGTGTACATCGGCGACGGCTTCCGCGTCCTCAGCTACGTGGTCCTGCTCGCGGCTGCGGTCCTCGAGCTCCGCGGCTACTCGCAACGGCTCGCCGCGGACGCTGTGCGCGAAGAGCGCCACCGCCTGGCATGCGAGATCCACGACTCGATCGCGCAGGAGTTTGCGTTCATCCGCCGGCGCGCGGGGCGTGGCAACGGCGTGCTGGCCGAGATCTCCGCCGCGGCCGAGCGCGGTCTCGCCGAGTCGCGCCGCGCGATCTCGGTGCTCACCGGGCCTGCTGGTGGGCCGTTGGACCGACGGCTGAGAGAGGCCCTGTTGACCGTCGCCGAGCGAGAGGGGGGGCACCTGGTGTTAGATCTCGGCACGCCGTTGCGCCTGGAGCCGAGCAAGGCCGACGCCCTGATCGGGATTGCGTGCGAGGCCGTCACCAATGCCGCAAGGCACGCTCGCGCGGGGACGATCCGCGTCGAGCTACTCGACGGCGGGGCCCGGCTTCGCGTCTCTGACGACGGCGGCGGCTTCGACGACGGCGACGCCGCCACCGCGGTCGGGCGCGACGCGGGCTTCGGGCTCTCGAGCATGCGCGAACGGGCCCGCGCGAACGGCGGCGAGCTGCGCATCACCTCGGAGCCAAGGCACGGCACTCAAGTGGAGGTGGTGCTGCAGTGAGCTCGATCCGGGTGCTGGTGGCCGACGACCACGGTCCGACGCGGGCCGACCTGCGAGCGGCAATCGACAGCGCGCCGGACCTGGTCGCCTGCGCTGATGTGGCGGACGCACCGGCGGCCGTCGAGGCCGCCCTGCGAGAGCGCCCCGATGTGTGTCTGCTCGACGTCCGCATGCCCGGCGGCGGCATCGCCGCCGCGTGGGAGATCGCGGCGCGCTGCCCCGGCACCCGGATCATCATGCTGACCGTCTCGGCCGACGACGCCCACTTGTTTGGAGCGCTTCGGGCCGGCGCCGATGGTTACCTGCTCAAGGACATCGGCCTTGAGCGGATCCCGTCCGCGGTTCGCGATGCCGCTGATGGCAGGGCGGCGATGTCGCCGTTGCTGATGACGCGCGTGATCGAGGAGTTCCGCGACGGCGCTCCACGCTGGCGAACCGTGGGAGGCCCGGGCCCGCGACACCGCCTGACCAGCCGGGAATGGGAAGTGATCGCTCTGCTTCGCCGCGGCCTGTCGACCCGACGGATCGCCCGTCGGTTGCTGCTCACGCCCGCCACCGTGCGGTCGCACATCGCCTCGGCGATGCACAAGCTGGGTGCGACCGACCGCGACACGTTGCTTCGCCGGCTCGAGGGCGTTGAGAAAGGTCCACGCTCGAGCGTGCCCTGACGCTTGCCCCGCGGAGAGCTGCGGAGCAGAATCCCGCCGGTCAACGCTGGAGAGGAGAGGTAACGGCTCTTGGTGCCCGCGGATCCCGGCCACGCCGTCGCAACGGCGACAGTGCTCGAGGGGGTCGGTGCAGTGTGAAGGCCGTTCGCGGGATGCGGGTCGCTCGCCGCCGGCGTCGACAGGGGTTGCTGCTCGTGGCCCTGCTGTGCGCCGCGGTTGCCGTGCCCGCGGCCACATCGGTGAGCGGGCGCGCCACGGCCGGCCAGCAGCGCGCTCCAGTGGTCAACCCCGACTACCTGTACGGCCAGCTGTACAAGATGGCGACGAGCTACAGCTATCGAGTGTCGGGTGCGGACGGCCCGCCGCAGGACCCGGCGTCTCCGTTCAACCTGCCGCCGACGGTGAACGGCTGGCAGGAGCTGTTCGCACACTTCAAACAGCAGCTGACATCTGAGAGGGTGAATGGGCCGCTCGCCGCGTTCGCGACGATCAGCGATCACTACTTCAGGCGTTCCGGCGGCTACCGGTTCGATTCCGATGACGCCGAGGCGACGGTGCCCGGAGCGATCTGCCCGGGTCAGCGTGTCCTGATCGCCGCGCACCCGGACGAGACCCCTGTACCGACCGACATCGTCGGCGAGATCGACTCGGGTTCGACCAGCGGCGTCACCGGCTTTGACGCGGCCCGCCGCGAGATAACCGACAGCAACCTCGGAAACGAAGGCGCATACGACGGGCTGTCCGGCGTCGCGGTATCCCTCGGCGAGTACAACGCGCTGCTGTCGTGGTATGAGGCCACGGGGACATATCCCAAGCGCACGCTGAAGGTGGCCCTGCTCGATGCCTCGAGAGGCAAGGCGGCCGACGGCCTGTTCAGCCGGGAAGGCTCGGCCTATTACGCAAAGAACCTGATCCCGGCCGGCCCACAGGGCAAGTACGTCCTGGTCGCGAACATGGACTCGCTGGGCCTCGACTATCCCGCCTACCACCTGGGCACCGAGTTCTACTGGAACAACATCACCGGCGGCGGCGTACCGCCCTGGTTCACGTTCATCCAGGCGACGCCGACCGCTCCGAACTCCATCTATCCGAACACGGGCCCCCGTTCACCCGGCGCCAACATCGCGGCCAACGCCCCGGCGATCGGACAGTTCCGCAAGAACCTGCAGTCGGCCGTGCTCGCTGGGTTTGCCGAGCAGGGCGCGAACTACGGCTTCTCGGTGCCGCTGGAGAACCCGCTGCGCTACGACCACACCGGCCAGGCGCCCAACCCCTACAGCGGCGTCGTGCCGACGAAGCCGGCGTACTCGGCGTCCGACCAGAGCCTGTACTCGCCCGTTCGCGACGACACGTCCGGACTGGAGGACGAGCAGGCGTTCTTCGATCAGGGGATCCCGGGCTTCACCGTGAGCGGAGTCAAGAACTCGAACATCGACGAAAACCCGTACGCCGCCTCGGTCAGCGCGACGACGAAAGCCACCCCCATCGTCTCTTACGCCGGCAACCAGACGACATTCCAGATCGGCGACAACACCCCGGTCGCGGGCATGACCACCACGGACGCACCCACGGCGGTCGGCGACACCATCGTCAAGGTCGACTCGGTCACGAACCTGGCGGTCGGCAACCCGATCTTCATCGATACGAGCGACAACATCGAATACGACACGATCCAGTCGATCGGAACGGCCGGGGCCACCGGCACCGGCGTCACGCTCGCGGCTCCGCTCCGTGTCGCCCACGCCGCCGGCGTGCCGTTCAACGTCAACGAGGGCCAACCGATCGGCTACACCGGCGACACGATCGAGCACCTCAACTATTTCGCGGGCGGTGCGCCGCATGGGATCGCCGGCCCGGCCCAGCCGACGGAGGAGCTCAAGCGGGCGCTCGAGCTGCCGGCCGAGTGGACCAGCCTGCTGCTCGCAGGCGACAGCTACCTAGGCTCGACGCGCCACCCGACCAAGCCGCTGGCGTATTTCGAGACCGACCCGGTCAAGCCGACGTTCACGCGGACGGTTCGCTTTGACGCCGGCTTCGCCCGCGACGCGAGCGGCTCCACGCGCGGGCTGAAGTACTACTGGGACTTCGGCGACGGGACGCACGCCGTGGGCGAGCGCGTCTCGCACAGGTACTCCCGGCCGCTCTACGCCGACGTCAAGCTCGCCGTCGGCAACGGCCGCCAGTGGGGCGTTTACCGGCAGGCGGTCTCGGTCGACGATCCGACCGGCTCGGCTCCGGCCACCGATGCGTGCGGCACCCTCACCGCGAGCGAGTCAGACACCCTGATCGCGGCGGCCAACATGGCGGCACGGCGATGAGCGCACTCCTGCGGGCATTGCGATCGATCGCGCGGCCGCGTCGCAAGCTTCGCATCGGGCGGCTGGTCATGCTGGCGGCGGCCGTCGTGGCTGTCTCCGGCGCGGTCTATGCGAGCGGGATCGCGGCAAGCCAGGCGGCGCCGGCGCGCGCCCAGCATCCGGTGATCGACACCGGCTTCCTCTACCACGAGCTGTACTTCTCCTCGACGCATTTCATCACCCGCATCGCCGGTGCGGACGGGCCGCCCAGCAACCCGGCTGATGTAAACAACCTCCCACAGAACTACAACGGGGCAAACGAGTTCTACGCCTGGTGGAAGCGGGAGATGACCAATACCGACAGCGCCCACATGGGCTCGCTCGGCAGCTTCCTCACCGCCAAGGACCACTTCGAGCCGTGCTGCAGCGGCACTGGCAACCAGACCTATCCGTGGCAGCTCGACGACGCGACGGTGACGATCCCGGGCCAAATCTGCCCGGCGCAGGTGGTGCTGGTGTCGGGCCACAACGACAGCACCCCGACGTCGACGAGCGTCGCCAGCGGTGCGCAGACCGGGAGCCCCACGCCGATGAGCCGCATGCACGGCGGCAACTGGGGCAACGGCTCGCCGTTCGACGCCGACTCCGGCATCGCACTGGGGATGGCCGAGCTGCAGGGGCTCTTACGCTGGTATCACGCCAACGGCACGTATCCGACGCGGACGCTCAAGGTCGGGCTGTTCGACGCCGAGGAGACCGGCCTGGTCGGCTCCGGGGAGTACTCGCAGACCGACACGCCGACGACGGTGGTCGGGCCGGCGGCGACCGGCGCCACCACCATCAACGTCGCTTCGACCAATGGCATCGCGGCCGGCTCGACGATCATCGTCGACCAGTTCGGCAATCACGAGGCGCACACCGTGAGCTCCGTGGGCACAGGCGCCCGACCGGCGACCACACTCGCCGCCGCCGCGGCGGCCGGGGCTACCACCATCCAGGTCACCAACGGCAGCAACATGACCGTGGGAGAGCGGATCTCGATCGACACGGGCTCAAACCAGGAGTTCGACACGATCCAGTCGGTTGGCACGCCGGGACCAGGGGGCACGACGGTCACCCTCGCCACGCCGCTCACCCTGGCCCACGCCTCCGGTGCGCCCGCTCAGGATCTGGGCAGCGGACTGGTGCTGACCTCGGGGCTCACCTCCGCCTATCCGGTCGGCACACAGGTGACTCGCACCGCGCTCGGCCTGATCCCGGACGGTCCGCAGGGCCAGTACGTGATGGTCGCGAACATGGACCAGAACGGAATCGAGTACCCCGCATACCACTGGGGCACTCAGCACTACCTCAACAACATCGTGGGTGGCGGTGTCGGCCCGTGGTACACGAACATCAACGCGGTTCCGCTGAGCCCGAACAACATCTACCCGTCGACATCGGCGGCCTGGGCGCGGATTCAGAACAACCTGGCCATCGAGACGGCATTCCGGACGGCGCTTTCGGACGCGGTCCAGCAGGCGTTTGCGGTCCTCGGTCAGAAGTACAACTTCAGCATCCCGCTCGAGAACCCGCTGCGGCTCGATCAGGTCGGCTCCACGCCGATCGATCCGAGCATCCAATCGGCACCCGCCTACCTGCCGGGCGACATCGCTAAGTACTCGCCGGTGATCGACGACGCGCTGGGTCGCACCGACCAGGTGTCGTTCATCAATCGCGGGATCCCGGGCTACGGTGTGGTCGGAGCGTTTGACAGCAGCACCAACCCGGCGATCGGCGGCAACGAAAATCCCTATCCCGCGTCGTACACGAGCAAGCCCACGCTGAACCAGTACGCCGGCTACGACACCAGTGACGACACGATCCAGCACCTCAACTACTGGGCCTCCGGGACGACGCACGGTCCCGGCGGCGTCGACCAACCCTCCGAGGAGTTGCGGCGGGCACTCGAGCTGCCGGCGACGTGGACCGACTACCTGATCCAGAAGGACGCCTACGGCGGCGCGAGCGTCAAGCGCCACCGCCCGATCGCGTACTTCGAGACCGACCCGGCCAAGCCGACCACGACGAACACCGTCACCTTCGACGCCTCCTTCAGCCGCACCCAGCGCGGCACCACCGGAGGACTCAAGTACTACTGGGACTTCGGCGACGGAACCAAGCTGGCAACGACCTCCCCGACGGTCAAGCACACGTTCTCGAGCACGTCGCCGCATTGGTACGACGTCAAGCTCGCCGTCTATGACGGCAGGTGGAGCTTCTACCGCCAGGCCGTGGCGGTCGAGTTCCAGCCCACGCTGTTCCCGGCGACGCCACCCGCCGGAGAACCTGCTCCCCCGAACACAGGCCCATGCGGAACGCTCACCGCCGGCGAACAGTCGGTGCTCCAGTCGCAAGCCCGGAACGCATTCGGCTCACTCTGATCGGCGCCGGCCGCCTACAGGCCTACGAACGCACCCGAGCCGTCCGCGTCGAGTTGGCCGGAAATCTCCGCAATCGGCGAATGGGCGATGCTGGGCTCGAACCAGCGACCTCCGCCTTGTCGAGACGGCGCTCTCCCAGCTGAGCTAATCGCCCTGGGAGGGGTAAATGTAGCGGGGTGAGGATCGACGGCCATCGGTAGACTCGCCACCGATATGAGAGCAAAGCTTGCGGCTGCGCTGGTGGCCGCCGGGATCGCTGCTCTGCCGGCCTGCTCGGAGGCCTCCAAGGTGCGGTCTCGTGCCCCCACGGCGCAAACGGCGCCGTCGGAGGCCTCCAAGGTGCGGTCTCGTGCCCCCGCGGCGCAAACGGCGCCCAGTCCCCGCATCACCGTGACGCCCGGGAGGGGACGTTCAAGCACGCACTTTGTCGTCAGCTTCACGGCGCCGCTTGGCAGCGGCAAGGTCGGCGGCTATGTGCGCTACGTGGTGAGCGCCAGGACAACGGCGCGTCACGGTTGCGTGTCGAGCGGCTTCGCCAACGTCTCGGCGTGGCGAAGCGGGGCTCGCGTCAGCGCCAGTCTCCTGGTCCGCAGTGGCGTGTGGTGCTCCGGGACCTATCGCGGCAAGATCATCGAGACGTTGCAGCCGCCGTGTCCTCCCGGCAAGCTGTGCCCGGCGTTCATCGGCGTGATCCGCACGATCGGGACGTTCACCTTCCGGGTCAACGCAAACTCGGGCGCTCCGGCGCCGCGCGCGAGCTCCGGTCCGGTTCCGAGCCCGAGCCCGAGCCCGTGCATTCCGGTGACCCGCGCCGACGCCACCTGCGGCTGACGCAGGCCCCTCGTCGACCGGCACGCCGAGAGCGCCGTCGCGAGAAGCGCCATTAGCATCCTGCCAATGGACTTCGAGCTCCCCGATGGTAAGACCCTGACCCTGCCCGAGGGCGCGACCGGCGCCGATGCGGCGGCGGCGATCGGACCGGGTCTTGCCCGGGCGGCGCTGGCGGTCAGAGTCAACGGCGAGCTCCGCGACCTCGCTCGCCCGCTTCCAGGCGACGGCGGGGGGGCCGGCGCGGGGCCGACCAGGCTGGAGATCCTGACCGACCGCAGCGGCCGGGAGGCGCTCGACCTGATTCGCCACGACGCCGCGCACGTGCTTGCCGAGGTGGTCATGGAGCTCTACCCCGGCGTGAAGATCTCGATCGGACCGCCGATCGAGGACGGCTTCTACTACGACTTCGACTTTCCCGACGGGATCTCGCTGTCCGATGGGGACTTCGAGCGGATCGAGGCGAAGATGCGCGAGCACATCGAGGCCGATGAGCCGTTCGTGCGCGAGGACGTGGCGGTGGACGAGGCTCTGCAGCGCTTTCGCGAAGAGGACCAGGACTACAAGGTGGCGCTGATCGAGGACCTCGTCTCCGACAACGGCATCGACACGGTGTCGCTGTACACCAACGGTTCGTTCACCGACCTCTGCCGCGGGCCGCACGCGCCGAGCACGAAGCGGATCAAGGCGTTCAAGCTGCAATCCGTCGCCGGCGCGTATTGGCGCGGGGACGCGAGCAAGCCGATGCTGACCCGCGTTTACGGGACCGCCTTCTTCTCGCCAAAGGACCTCCAAGCCCACCTCGACCGGCTCGAGCGCGCCCGCGCCAACGACCACCGCAAGCTCGGCCCGCAGCTCGGGCTGTTCACATTCTCCGAGGTCGCGCCCGGCGCGGCCTTCTGGCTTCCCGCGGGCGCCGAGGTGTTCAACTCGCTGGTCGCACTGAGTCGGGAGATGGGTCGCGAGCGCGGCTACACCGAGGTCAAGACGCCGCAGCTATATGACAGCTCGCTGTGGATGATCTCGGGCCACTGGGACAAGTATCGCGAGAACATGTTCGTGACCGAGTACGAGGACCGGGCGATGGCGCTCAAGCCGATGAACTGCCCCGGCCACTGCCACCTGTACTCGCTCCAGCGCCATTCCTACCGCGATCTGCCGGTCCGCTATTCCGAGCCCGGACTGCTGCATCGCCGCGAGCCCGGCGGCGTGCTGCACGGGCTCTTGCGGGTGCGTCACTTCGCCCAGGATGACGCGCACATCTTCTGCACCGAGGACCAGATCCAGGACGAGGTGGCCGGCTGCCTCGAGTTCGCGTTCGCCACCTACGCGGTGTTCGGACTCGACGTGCGGCTCGAGCTCTCCACCCGCCCCGAGGGGCGGATCGGAAGCGACGCACTGTGGGACCTGTCGGAGGCGGCACTGACCAGCGCGCTGGAATCAAAGAGGCTGCCCTACGAGCTCAACGAGGGCGACGGCGCCTTCTACGGCCCCAAGATCGACGCGCACATGACCGATTCACTGGGCCGTTCCTGGCAGCTCGGGACCGTGCAGCTCGATTACAACTTCCCCGAGCGCTTCGATCTCACCTACACCGGCGCCGACAACGCCGAGCACCGTCCGGTGATGATCCACCGGGCGCTGATGGGGTCATACGAGCGCTTCATCGGCATCCTGCTCGAGCATCTCGAGGGCGAGCTCCCGGTGTGGCTCGCGCCGGCCCAGGCGATCGCGCTGCCGATCGCCGACCGACACGCCGAATACGCCCAAGACGTCGTGGCCCGCCTCCGCGCCGCGGGCCTGCGTGCCGAGGTCGACGACCGCACCGAGTCGGTTGCCCGCAAGATCCGCGATGCGGAGCTGCGGAAGGTCCCCTACATGCTGGTGGTCGGAGACCGCGAGCAGCGGGCCGAGGAGGTCTCCCTGCGCGAGCACCGACGCGGCGACGCAGGGTCGATCGCCGTCGAGGCGTTCATCGACCGCCTGAGCGAGGAAGCGAGAGCGCGTCGCGCCCGGTGACGCCGCCCTTACACGCCCAACCCCGGTCCAGGACGTGATCGAAATCACCAAGCAAACTCCCTTGACGGGCCGGCACCGCCGCTATACTCGCGTTCGTTGATCCAAGTGCTTCATCACATACGGCCCGGCGCCGCCGCTTGAACCCAGGCAACCTCCGCAACTAGTGCCGGTCCCGAGAAAGTTCGACCGGCGCCCGCCTGAGCGGGACCAGACCCGGATCAACGACCGGATTCGTGTGCCCGAGGTACGGCTCGTGGGCGAGGACGGCAAGCAGATCGGGGTCGTCAAGACGTCCGAGGCGCTCGCCTATGCGCAGCAGCGCGACCTCGACCTGGTCGAGGTGGCGCCCGAGGCGCGGCCGCCGGTCTGCCGCGTGCTCGACTACTCCAAGTACAAGTACGAGCAGGCGCAGAAGCAGAAGGCCGCGCGCCGCCATCAGCAGCAGATCACGATCCGCGAGATCAAGTTCCGTCCGAAGATCGCGCAGAACGACTACGACACCAAGAAGGGGCACATCACCCGCTTCCTGCTAGGCAGGGACAAGGTCAAGGTCACGATCATGTTCCGAGGCCGGGAGGTCACCCACCCCGAGCGCGGCACCGCGCTGCTTGACCGCCTCGCCGGCGAGCTCTCCGACCTCGCGGTGATCGAGCAGTCGCCGATCCAGGACGGACGCAACATGACGATGCTGCTGGCGCCCTCGAAGGCGGTGCTCGCCGGTGAGAGGGACGAGGCCGATGGTGACGGCAAGGTCGAGGCGCCGACGAAGGGAAGCCGGCGGGAGCGCGCCCGCGCCGCCGCCCAGGCGAATGGCAGCCGGCGCAACGGAGCCGCGGCGCGGGCGTCAGACGACGCAGGCGACGCAGACGAGTCGGAGGACTGACCCCGGGCGACCGGCGTAGGACGACGCAGGCGACTCTGGCGAGGCCCGGAGGACTGACCCGGGCGACCGGCTGGGACGACGCCGGCGACTCAGGCGAGGCCCGGAGGACTGACCCGGGCGACCGGCTGGGACGACGCCGGCGACTCAGGCGATTTCGCAGGACTAGAGGCGGGCGCCGGCGGGCGAGTCGGGTTTTGCGGTTCGTCAGACGTGCGGGCGACCGCCGGCTCATGCGCCCCGTCCGCGGCGCCGAGCGAGATCCCAAATGGACCGGAAATTGGAGGGAATAAACGTCCCTTTAGGGCCCTTCGCGAGCCCGACTGGGACATTGCCCCTCCACCACACCAGGCGGTCAACGTCCCGCTCGTGGCGTCAAACGTGCCGAGCGGGACGTTAACCGTGTAGCCCCCTGCGCGAGCGTGTAGCCCCCGGGCGAGCGTGCCACGGCGTGCTGGCTAGCGCCGCGCCGCCGCGTCCACGAGCGATGGCGCGAGAAACAGGCCTAGAGCGGGCATGACTGCGCCGAACGCCCTCCAGTCATCGCATCAGGCGTCTGCTTTACTTGGCGGCTCCCGCATGCCCAAGATGAAGACCCATTCAGGCTCCAAGAAGCGCTTCCGGGTGACCGCCACCGGCAAGGTGCGCGGACGCAAGGCGTTCTCGACTCACATCCTCGAGAAGAAGTCGCCCAAGCGCAAGCGCAAGATGCGCCAGCCGGTCGTCATCTCCAGGCATGACGTGCCACGTGTCAAGACCCTGCTCGGCGAGAAGCGCTCATGACCAGGGTGAAGCGCTCAGTCCACGCCCGCAAGAAGCGCCGCGCGACGCTGGCGCTGGCAAAGGGCTATCGGGGAGACGCCAGCCGCCACTACCGGGTGGCCAAGGAAGCGGTCCTCAAGGCCGACCAGTACCGCTACCGGGACCGCCGCAACCGCAAGCGCGACTTCCGCCGGCTGTGGATCACCCGGATCAACGCGGCTGCCCGGGAGCAGGGCATGTCGTACTCGCAGTTCATGCATGGGCTTGCGCGCGCGGGCGTTGAGCTCGACCGCAAGATCCTCGCGGACATCGCTGTCCGCGACGCCGACACCTTCCGACGCTTTGCCGACCGCGCCCGTGAGGCGCTGGCGGCCGGCTGACGAGACGCCGACCCACCAGCACCGCCGACCGGGCGCCGCTTCCGACAGGACGGCGCCCTTTTTGGTTCTCCACGATGACGATCACAAGCCGGCACAACTCGAAGCTCAAGGAGATCCGCAAGCTCCGCCAGCGGCGGCGCTGGCGCGAGCGCTCCGGGCGGTTCGTCGCCGAGGGCGAGGACCTGCTCCAGGCGGCCGACGAGGCCGGGTGGGAGGCCGTGGAGCGCTACTGCGCGGCCGGAAGCGGGCTGGGCGGCGTCGAGGTCGAACCGGGGCTGCTGGCCAGCGCCTCGGGGTTGGGGTCGGGGACGCGCGCACTGGCGGTCTACCAGGAGCGATGGGCCGACCAGCCCCCCGGACCGTTGTGCCTGTACCTGCACGGCGTGCACGATCCGGGCAATGTGGGGACCGTGCTGCGCTCGGCGCAGGCGTTCGGCGCGGACTGTGTCGCGCTCGGGCCCGGTACGGCCGACCCGTTCGGCCCCAAGGCGGTCCGGGCGAGCATGGGGGCGGTGTTCGCCGTGCCGGTCGCCCGGGCGTCCTCCGTGCAGGAGCTGCCCGGACGGCGGGTAGCGCTCGCCGCCGGCCGGGGCGAGCCACTGGCGTCGGTAACGAGTGGGGGAGCGCTCACGGTGCTTGTCGGCGCCGAGCGCGAAGGCCTCCCGGAGGACGTGATCGCCGGTGCCGACCACGTGGCCCACATCCCGATCGCGACCGAATCGCTGAACGCCGCGATGGCGGCCGCGATCGCGCTGTATGAGGTAACCAGGCGGCCCCAAGGGCATTACTAGGATGCGCGCGCATGATCGACCAGATTGAACGGATCGAGCGGGAGGCACAGGCCGCCATCGGGGCCGCGGACTCGACGGACGCGCTCGAGGAGGCACGGATCCGCTACCTGGGCCGCAAGGCAGAGCTCCCCAACCTGCTGCGCGGCGTCTCACGGCTCCCGCCGGCCGAGCGCGCCGCCGTCGGCAAGGCGGCCAACCGGGCCAGGCAGGCGCTCGAGGAGGCGGTGCGGCGCCGCTCCCAGGCGCTCGCGGCCACCGAGCTCGAGCAGCGGCTGGTGGCCGACCGCGTCGATGTCACGCTCCCCGCTGATCCGCTTGCCGAGATCGGCCGGCTGCACCTGCTCACGCAGACGCGGCGCGAGATCGAAGAGATATTCATCGGCCTGGGCTTCAACGTCGCCGAGGGACCGGAGGTGGACACCACCTACTACAACTTCGACGCGCTCAACCACGAACTCACGCACCCCGCCCGCGCCCGCACGGACACGTTCTACATCACCGACGAGATCGTGCTCCGCACGCACACCTCGCCGATGCAGATCCGGGCGATGGAGCGCCAGCCGCCGCCGCTCTACATCATCGTGCCGGGCCGGGTCTACAGGCCCGACTCCGACGCCACCCACACGCCGCAATTCCACCAGGTCGAGGGGCTCGCCGTCGACACCGACGTCACGCTCGCGGATCTCAAGGGGACGCTGCAGGCGTTCGCGCGCGCGATTTTCGGCGCCGAGCGCCAGATCCGCCTGCGACCCGACTTCTTCCCGTTCACCGAGCCGAGCGTCGAAGTCGATGTGTCGTGCTTCAACTGCACCGACGGGATCGCCGCGGACGGCGGGCGTTGCTCGATCTGCAAGGGGTCCGCATGGTTGGAGATCCTCGGGGCGGGAATGGTCGACCCGAACGTGTTCGAGCACGTCCGCGAGCACGGGTACGACCCCGAGCAGATCCAGGGGTTCGCGTTCGGGATGGGGATCGAGCGGATCGCGATGCTCAAGCACGGGGTCCCCGATCTGCGGCAGTTCTTCGAGAACGACATCCACTTCCTGGAGCAGTTCGGCTGATGCGAGTCCCACTCGAGTGGCTTCACGAATACTGCCGCCCGGCCTTGGATACAGCCGCGCTGGCCGAGCGTCTGACGATGACCGGGACCAAGGTCGAGGGGATCGAGCGGCACGGCGTCGGCGAGCTGCGGCAATTCGTGGTCGGCAGGGTGCTCGAGGCCCGCAAGCACCCCGACGCAGACCGTCTGAGCGTGTGCCTGGTCGACGTCGGCGAAGGCGCGCCCTCCCAGATCGTGTGCGGCGCTCCGAACGTCGCCCCCGGTCAGACCGTTGCCGTCGCCAAGCCCGGCGCGGTGATGCCCGACGGAACGACGCTTAGCCGGGCCATGCTTCGCGGCGTCGAGTCCAACGGAATGATCCTCGCCGAGGATGAGCTCGCGATCGGGACCGAGCACGCCGGCATCGTGGTCCTCACCGCCGATGGGCTCGCCCCGGGTACCCCGCTGACCGAGGTGCTCCCGATCGCCACCGACGTGCTCGAGCTTGAGATCACCTCCAACCGTCCCGACTGCCTCTCGATCTACGGCGTGGCGCGCGAGGCGCACGCGGCCACGGGGGCCGACCTCGGCGCGCCGCCATGGGCGCAGGACCCGGGAACAACCGGCGACATCGCCGGAGTGAGGGTCGCGGTGCAATGTCAGGATCTGTGCCCACGCTTCACCGCTCGCCTGTTGGAGGACGTCAGGATCGGCCCGAGCCCGCCGTGGTTGAAGGCGCGCCTGATGGCAGCCGGCCAGCGTCCGATCTCAAACGTCGTCGACATCACCAACTACGTGATGCTGCTGACCGGGCAGCCGCTGCACGCGTTCGATTTCGACCGGGTGGCAGGGCACGAGCTGACCGTGCGCCGAGCCGACGACGGCGAGCGGGTGCAGACGCTCGACGGTCAGATCCGCACGCTCGACGCGAACATGGTCCTGATCGAGGACGCAGACAGCCCGACCTCGATCGCGGGCGTGATGGGCGGCGCACGCTCTGAGGTCTCCGATCACACGACACGCGTGCTGATGGAGATCGCGACATGGGACGGGCCCAACATCCACCGGACGTCGTGGACGCTGGGGCTCCAGAGCGAGGCGTCGCTGCGGTTCGAGAAGCAGCTACAGCCGGAGCAGCCGATCCAGGCCCAGGCAGTGGCGACCCGCCTGATGATCGAGGTGTGCGGAGCGCGCGTTGTACCCGGGACGATCGACGTCGGTGGACCCGGACCGCCGCCCGCGACGATCCGCCTGCGCGATGCCCGGATCGCCGACCTGCTCGGCGTGTCGATCCCCGGCGTGCGCTGCGAGCAGATCTTGCGCGCGCTTGAGTTCACGACCGCCGCGGCGCCGGACGGTCTGGACGTCACGGTTCCTGCGTTTCGCCGCGGCGACGTCACCCGCGAGGTGGATCTGATCGAGGAGGTGGCACGGCTGCACGGGCTCGAGAAGCTGCCGGCGACGCTCCCTTCGCGCCATGGCGCCTCCGGCCGCCTGACCGCCCGCCAGCGGCTTCGCCGACGCGCCACGGATGCGCTCGTCGCGCAGGGGCTCTACGAAGTGGTCGGCTGGAGCTTCACCGGGCCGGACTTGGCGCCGCGGCTGCGCCTGAGCGGTCCGGACCCGCTCGAGCTCGACAACCCGATGTCATCGGATCAGTCGCGCATGCGGACCACGCTGGTTGGCTCGCTGCTCGACATCGCCCGCCGCAACCGGGCCCACGGCGCCGGAACGCTACGGCTGTTCGAGGCGGGGGCGGTTTACCTGCCTGAGGCCGGCGAGTCGCTTCCGCGCGAGCCCTATCACGTCGGCGCGTTGCTGATCGGGCACGTGCGGCCACCCACCTGGCGTGAGCCCGAACCGCGCCGGGCGGACTTCTTCGCCGCCAAGGGCGTGCTACAGGGGCTCCTGGACTCGCTGCGCACGCCCTGGGGCGTCGATGTCTCGCGAGCGCCGTTTCTGCATCCGGGCGCGGCGGCGACGATTCTCGCGGCAGGCAAGCCGGTCGGTTGGGTGGGGGAGATCCATCCGCTGGTCGCCGCCGAATGGGAGATCGGCGAGACCGTGGCGGGGTTCGAGCTCGATCTCGACGCGTTGCCTGCGCCCACCACGCCGCTGTATGAGGACGTCACCAGCTTCCCCGAGGTCCGCGAGGACCTGGCGGTGATCGTCGCCGACGACGTTCCGGCGGAGGACGTGCTCGAGGTCGTGCGCCGCGCGGGCGCGCCGTTACTCGCGCGCGCGGACGTGTTCGACGTGTACCGCGACCCCGAGCGCCTCGGCGCCGGCAACGTTTCGCTGGCGCTGCGCCTGGGCTACCGCGCGGCGGACCGCACCCTGACCGACGAGGAGGTCTCAAAGCGGCGCGAGGCAATCGCCAAGGCGCTCGCGGACGAGCTCTCAGGGAGGGTCCGTGCCGCCTAGCGGAGCATCGGCGCCGCCTGCCGTGTCGGTGTTCGGCGCCGCCGGGTTCACGGGCGCGCTGACCGCCCGGCTCCTGCACCGCCACCCTTCGTTTGAACTGCGGGCGATCACGGCGCGCAGCGACGTCGGCACTCGGCTCGACGAGCTCTACCCGTTTCACCGCGTCCCGCTGACGCTCGAAGACCTCGACCTGGACCGCCACGCGGAGATCGACGTGGCCGTCGTCGCATATCCCCACGGCGCCGCGGCGCCGCTGGTGTCAGAGCTCGTGGAGCGCGGCGTCCGGGTCGTGGACCTCAGCGCCGACTTCCGCCTGCGCGACCCGGCCGTGTACGAGGCCTGGTACCGCGACCACCAGGCCCCGGAGCTGATCGAGCAGGCGGTCTACGGGTTGCCCGAGCTCTACCGCGACCGCGTCCGGGATGCCACGATCGTCGCCAACCCCGGCTGCTACCCGACCGCGGTGGTGCTCGCGCTGGCCCCGCTGGCCCGCGCCGGCGTCATCGCCGACGTGGTCATCGATGCGAAGTCGGGCGTCTCCGGCGCGGGCCGAGCGGCCACGGCGAAGACCCACTTCGTCGCGGTCGACGAGAACATCAGCCCCTATGGCGTCCCGCGCCACAGGCACACGCCGGAGATCGAGCAGGAGCTCGCGTTGCTCGGCGCCGATCTGCGGATCACGTTCACGCCGCACCTGCTCCCGCTCGACCAGGGGGAGCTTGTGTCCTGTTACGTGACTCTTAAGGATGCGGGGGCCCCAGCAATTAGAGCGCTCTATGAGGAGGCCTACGCGGACGAGCGGTTCGTCGAACTCTCGCCGACCCCACCCGGCGTCCGCGACGTTCGCGAGACCAACATCTGCCGGATCTCGGTCCACCGCGACGATCGCACCGGCCGGGTGATCGTCTTCGGCGCGATCGACAATCTCTGGAAGGGAGCGGCCTCGCAGGCGGTCCAGAACCTCAACGTGATGCTCGGCCTGCCGGAGGATGAGGGAATCCGGTGAGGGTGACCGAGCGGTTCTTCAAGTCGCGCTGGATCGAGGTGCCGCCTCATACCACCGAGCTCCCGGGCGGCTTGCCCAGGGGCTTTCGCGCGGCGGGGGTCGCGTGCGGGCTTAAGCCAAGCGGCGGGCGCGACCTGGGCCTGCTCGCGTCCGGCGCGCCCGCCACGACCAGCGCGGCCAGGTTCACGCGCTCGGGAACCCAGGCGGCGCCGGTGCTGCTGTGCCGCGATTGCTGCCGGCTTCAGTCGATCCGTGCGGTGGTCGTGAACTCCGGTAACGCCAACGCCGCCACCGGCCGCCGCGGGCTCGATGATGCCGCGAGGATGCAGGGGGCGGCGGCGATCGCCTCGGGCGCGGGCTCTGAGTCGCTCGTCGCGGTTGCGTCCACCGGCGTGATCGGCGTGCCGCTGGAGATCGACGCGGTGATTGCCGGGATCGGGGCCGCCGCGGGCGTGTTGGGAGCCGACGGCGACGCTGATTTCGCCGACGCGATCCGCACCACCGACGCATCCGTCAAGCGTGCCTGCCTCGATGTCGAGCTAGGGGGTGGGATCGTGCGGCTGACCGCTCAGGCCAAGGGCGCGGGCATGATCTCGCCGGGGTTTGCGACGCTGCTCTGCTTCATTCAGACCGACGCGGCGATGTCTCCCGAGACCTGTGACCTGCTGCTCGGGGTGACCGTAAAGCGGTCGTTTGAGCGAATCAGCGTCGACGGGCAGCTCTCCACCAGCGACACGGTGATCCTGCAATGCAGCGGCGGGTCGGGCGTCGAGGTGGACCCCGAGACCGACGACGAGCTGCGCTTCGGCGAGGCGCTCGACGCGGTCCTGCGACAGCTCGCGCTGGCGATCGCCGCGGACGGGGAGGGGGCGCGCCGGGTCGGCCGGATCGTGGTCTCTGGCGGCGACGAGCTTGCCGTCGACGCGGTCGCTCGAGCGGTCGCCGACTCGCCGCTGGTCAAGACCGCGCTCTACGGCGGCGACCCCAACTGGGGGCGGATCGTGCAGGCCGCGGGGATGGCGCTGCCCGGCACCGCGCCGCTGCCGCTGGACGTGGCGATCGAAGGCGTCCAGGTGTGCTCGGGCGGCGGCGTCGTCCCGCACGACGCCGGCGCGCTGCGGGCCGCCGTCGCCCGCGACGAGGTGCAGTACGAGGTCGGCCTTCCCGGCGAGGGAGCGCAGGCCGAGCGCTTCTTCTCCGACCTCGGGCACCAGTACGTGACGATCAACTCCGAGTACACGACATGAGGGGCGTTGCATGAGGGACATCGCAACCCTGCTCGAGGCGTTGCCCTACATCCGTGAGTTCCACGGCAAGACGGTGGTGATCAAGTACGGCGGCGCGGCGATGACCGACCCGACGCTGAAGGAGGAATTCGCACGCGACGTCGTGCTGTTGAAGTATGTGGGGATGAATCCGGTCGTGGTCCACGGCGGCGGACCCGAGATCACCACCTACATGCAGCGGCTGGACCTTCCGGTGCAGTTCGTCGACGGCCTGCGCGTATCCGACGAGGAGACCGTCGAGGTCGCGAAGATGGTGCTCGTCGGCAAGGTCAACAAGGACATCGTGCTGCTGATCAACCGCCACGGCCAGCCTGCCGTGGGGCTGTGCGGCGACGACGGGCTACTGTTTCGCGCCAGCCGCCAGAGGGCGCCCAGCGGCCAGGACATCGGTTTTGTGGGGCGAATCGAGCGCGTCGATGTGAGCGTGCTCACGCACGTCGCCCAGGACTACATCCCGGTCGTCGCGAGCGTCGGCGCCGACCGCGAGGGCAACTCGTACAACATCAACGCCGACGAAGCGGCCGGCGCGGTGGCCAAGGCGCTCGGGGCCTACAAGCTGATGTTCCTGACCGACGTGCCGGGGTGGATGCGCGATCCAGCGGACCCGGGCAGCGTCGTCTCCGAGGCCGGCACCGACGTGCTCGAGGCCACGCTGGCGAGCGTCGGCGGCGGGATGCGCCCAAAGCTCAAGGCGTGCATCGAGGCGATCGAAGGCGGCGTCTCCTTTGCACACATCGTCGACGGTCGCGTGCCCCATTCGCTGCTGCTGGAACTGTTCACCGACGCCGGCCAGGGGACGAAGATCGGACCGCGAGCATGAGGATCGGTCCGCGAGCATGAGGATCGGACCGCGAGCATGAGGATCGGACCGCGAGCATGGAGATCGGACCGCGAGCATGGAGATCGGACCGCGAGCATGGAGATCGGACCGCGAGCATGAGGATCGGAGCGCGAGCATGAGTCTCGCCGAGCTGCGGGCGTTGGAGCGGGCGCATGCGATCCCCACCTACGCCCGCAACCCGGTCGAGTTCGTGCGCGGCTTCGGCTGCAGCTTGTGGGACGCCGACGGCAACGAATACCTGGACTTCCTCGCCGGGATCTCGGTCGTGAATGTCGGTCACTGCCACCCGCGGGTCGTCGAGGCGGTGCGCGAACAATGCGCGCGGCTGATCCACGCCGGCAACCTCTACTACACCGCGCCGGCGATGCGGCTGTCGGCCAGGCTCGCCGAGAGCTCGCTCGGCGGCAAGGTGTTCCTGTGCAACTCGGGGGCGGAGGCCAACGAGGCGGCGATCAAGCTCGCTCGCCGCGCGCGCAGCGGCGGGAAGGTGGTGGTGCTCCAGGACGCGTTTCACGGCCGCACCTACGGCGCTCTGTCGGCGACCCCCCAGGAGTCAAAGCAGGCTCCGTTCGCGCCCCTGGTGCCGGGGTTCGTCGTCGTCGGAAAGGATCCCGCGGCACTGCACGCCGCCGTCGACGCCGACACCGCGGCGGTGCTGCTCGAGCCGATCCAGGGCGAGACCGGGATCAACGTGCTCGGTGACGATCTGCTGCGAGCCGCGCGCGAGGCATGCGACCGCACCGGCGCCGCGCTGATCTTCGACGAGATCCAGTGCGGAATGGGCCGAACGGGCAGCCTCTGGGCCTACCAGCAGACGGGCGTCGTCCCCGACGCGCTGACCGCCGCCAAGGCGCTGGGCGGCGGGCTGCCGATCGGCGCGCTCGTCACCGGCGAGCGGCTCGCCGACACGCTCGAGCTCGGCGACCACGGCTCTACCTTCGGCGGGGGTCCCGTGGTGGCATCGGCGGCGCTGGCCGCGCTCGACGTCTGCGCGGATCCGGAGCTGCTCGCGCGCGTGCGCGAGGCGGGCGCGCGCCTGGTAGGCGCGCTGCAGTCCCTGCCCTACGTCCGGGCCGTCCGCGGACGCGGCCTGATGGTCGCGATCGACCTCGCCGGCGACATCCAGGCATTCGACCTGGCTCGCCGGGCGCTGCTGCAACAGCGGCTGGTCGTCAACGCGACGGGACCGGCCACGATCCGGCTCGAGCCACCATTGGTCGTCTCCGAGCGCGAGATCGACGAGGCTGTCCGCCGGCTGGGAGCGCTGGCGCCGTGAGCAAGCCGGAGTTTCTGCTCTCCGCCGACGCCGCCCCTGGCGAGGTGGCCGACGCGATCGCACAGCGTCTGCCGGTCGATAACGGCGGTTCACGCGAGACCGACCGCACCTACTACGACACCTTCGACGCGCTGTTGCGCGAGGCCGGCCTCGCGGCCGCACACGAGCATGGTGAGCTGATCTTGATCGACCGCGACTCGGGCGAGGTGCGCGCGCGGGAGAAGGCGGCGCGAGCGACGAAGCCAATCTTCCCCTCCGAGCTCGAGCCCGGCCAGGTCCGCGACGCCCTGGCGGCGGTGGTCGACGCCCGCGCGCTGCTGCCGCTCGTCCGGGTCAAGACGCGCGAGCGCTCGCTGCGCGTGCTCGACGACGAGCGCAAGACGGTCGCGCGGATCACCCTGCAGCGGCCCGCGGTCGTCGCCGCCAACGGCCGCCGCAAGGCGCTGCGCCCGCGCCTGCGGGTCGCCGCGGTTCGCGGCTATGACTCCGAGCTGCACCAGGTGCGTCTCGTGCTTGCCCACGAGCTCGGGCTGGCGCCGGCGGAGCAGCCACTGCTCGACGAGGCGGTCCGGGCGTCGGGCCGCGACCCTCAGGGCGTCTCGTCGAAGATCTCGGTGCCGCTGCTGTTCGAGGAGCGATCGGATCGGGCCGCGGCGCGAGTGTTGCGCGGCCTGCTCGAGGTGATCGAGGCCAACATCGAGGGCACGATCACCAACATCGACAGCGAGTTCCTGCACGACTACCGCGTGTCGGTGCGCCGTTCGCGGTCGGTGCAGCGCGAGCTCAAGCAAGTGTTCCCGGCGGAGGAGCTGTCCGCGTTTCGGGACGAGTTCCGCTGGCTGCAGCGGGCCACCGGCGATGCGCGCGACCTCGACGTGCACGTGCTCGAGTTCGACTCGATGCGGGCGATCGTCCCGGAGGAGATGCGCGAGGACCTGGACCCGCTGCTGACGGTGCTGCAGGCGCATCGAGCCACTGCCAGGCGCGCGATGGGGCGGACGCTGCGCGGCAAGCGGGCGAGCTCGCTGCCGGCGCGGTGGTCCTCGTTCCTCGACGACCTCGAGCAGCTCCCCGACGACGAGCGACGTGACGCGCCGCGACCGATCGGCCAGGTCGCGGGCGAGCGGATCCGCAAGGTCTACCGGAAGATGGTCAAGATGGGCGGCGCGATCGACCAGGCCAGTCCCGCCGAGGACTACCACGAGCTGCGCAAGCGAGGCAAGGAGCTGCGATACCTGCTCGAGCTGTTCGGCGCGGTGCTCTACCCGCAGGACGTGGTCAAGCCGATGATCAAGTCGCTGAAGGGGCTCCAGGACGTCCTGGGCCGCCATCAGGACCGCCAGGTTCAGATCGCGATGCTGACGAGGCTCGGCGACGAGATCGGCTCGGCGCGCGGCGGGGCCGCGGGGCTGATGGCGACCGGCGTGCTGGTCGCACGGCTGCACGAGGACGAGCTCGCCGCGCGCGCCGAGTTCGCCGAGCGCTTTGCGATATTTGCGTCCAAGGCCCAGCGGAAGCTGGTCAAGGACACCTTCGGATGAGCCGGGTGCTCGCCACCTACAACATCAAGGGCGGCG
This sequence comes from uncultured Solirubrobacterales bacterium, assembly GCA_963723675.1. Lineage (GTDB taxonomy): Bacteria > Actinomycetota > Thermoleophilia > Solirubrobacterales > Solirubrobacteraceae > Palsa-465. The sequence goes on from CAVRRW010000012.1 coordinate 1,164,035, forward strand.
TCGGCAAGACCTCCGCGGCCGTCAACCTGTCCTATCTCGCCGCCGCCGACGGGCTTCGGACGCTGCTGTGGGACCTCGATCCCCAGGGCGGCTCGACGTACCTGCTGCGCATCAAGCCGAAAGTCCGCGGGGGCGGCGACAAGCTCGTGCGGCTCAAGAGCGACGTGGAGTCGCTGATCAAGGGGACCGATCATCCCGGTCTCGACCTGCTGCCGGCGGACTTCTCCTACCGTCACATGGACCTCGCGCTGGACCGCTTCAAGCGGCCCACGCGGCGGCTGGCACGCGTGCTGAAGCCGCTCGGCGGCGAGTACGACTGGGTGTTCCTCGACTGCCCGCCGAGCATCTCGCTGGTCTCCGAGAGCGTGTTCGAGGCCGCCGACGTGGTGCTGGTCCCGATCGTCCCGGCGACGCTCTCCTCGCGCACGATCGATCAGCTCGACGCGCTCGTGGCCGACGCCCGCGACCAGGGGAGCGGCGCCACGGTGCTGGCCTTCTTCTCGATGGTCGACGGGCGCAAGCGGCTGCACCGCGAGGTCATGGAGCGCCTGCGCCGCGAGCGCACGGACGTGCTCGGGGCCGCCATCCCCGCTTCGGTCGAGGTCGAGCGAATGGGCGTCGAGCGCGACGCGATCGCGGCGTTCGCGCCCCGTGGCCGCGCCGCCCCGGCCTACCACGAGCTGTGGCAAGAGCTCCGCCGGCGGCTCGAGGAATAGCGTTTCGCCGATGTTCGATCCAGCCGATCGCCCCACCGCCTCCTACCAGGCCGATCCCCGGAACGTCCACCGCGTGCTGCTGCTCTACAGCGGCGGCCTCGACACCAGCGTGATGCTGAAGTGGATCCAGGAGAAGTACGAGGCCGAGGTCGTCGCCCTGACCGTCAACCTCGGCCAGCCCGGCGAGGACTACGACGTGATCCGCGGCAAGGCGCAGCAGCTGGGGGCCCTCGAGTGCAAAGTCGTGGACGCGCGCGAGCAGTTCGCCCGTGAGTACGTGCTTCCGGCGATCAAGGCCAACGCGATCTACGGCAGCGGCTATCCCCTGTTCACCGCGCTGGGGCGCCCGCTGATCGCCAGGCTCGCGGTCCAGCAGGCCCGCGAGAGCGGCTGTGACACGATCGCCCACGGCTGCACCGGCAAGGGCAACGATCAGGTCCGGATCGAGGCCACGATCGCCACGCTCGCCCCCGATCTGAAGGTGATCGCCCCGGTGCGCAGCTGGCAGATGGGCCGCGAGGAGGAGGTCGCCTACGCGCGCGAGCACGGAATCCCGGTCAAGGGAGGGAGCGAGGCCGTGCCCTACTCGATCGACGACAACCTGTGGGGTCGCTCCAGCGAGGGCCGCTGGATCGAGGATCTCGAGCACGCGCCCGACGACGACGTCTTCCAGCTCGTCACCCGGCCCGAGGCGGCCCCCGACGAGCCCGAGGTCGTGACCGTCGGCTTCGAGCGGGGGGTGCCCGTCGAGCTCGACGGGGAGCGTTACGGGCTGGTCGAGCTGATCGAGCGCATTGGGTCTTTCGGCGCCCGCCACGGGATCGGGATCGTCGACCAGCTCGAGGACCGGATCGTCGGCCTCAAGGTCCGCGACATCTACGAGGTGCCGGCCGCGGCGATCCTGCTCCTGGCCCACCAGGAGCTCGAGCGCCTCGTCGGCACGATCCACCAGAACCAGCTCAAGCCCTTCCTCGATCAGAAATGGGCCTACCTCGTCTACGCGGGGCTGTGGCTGGAGCCGGTTCGAGCCGACCTCGACGCCTACATGGACGCCGCGAACGCGCAGGTGACGGGGACGATCGGAGTAAAGCTCTACAAGGGGTCGGCGCGGGTGGTCACCCGCTCCTCGGGCAACGCCGTCTATGACGCGCAGCTGGCGACGTTCCACGAATCCGGAGGCCTGTTCTCACACCAGGCGTCGCCGGGGTTCATCGAGCTGTGGTCACTGCAATCCCGGATGGCCTGGCGCGTGAGGCACGGGCGGGGCGGGTAGAACCGCGCAATGGGTTACAAGCTTCTCGGTTACGGGGTCTGGCAGGCCCTGAAGTGGTACCTGCAGGGACGGGTGCCCGGAGCGTCGCGCAAGCTCCCATCGCGCAGGATCGCCCTTGCCGCCGGGCTTGGGACCGCGGCAATCGCCGCCGCGGCCGTACTCGCGCAGCGCCGAGGCGCGGCGCAGTAGCCGGCGCAGTTCGGGGGCGGCCGCAGGGCGCTGAGGCGCCTGGGCGGCCGTACGGCCGCACAGAGCGCCCAAATCCGACCACCGCCGGCGACCGCGTCCGGAGCAGCGCCTATGCTCGATGCCCGTGGCCGATCCCTGGCCGCGAGCCGCACATGAGCTCCGCCTGCGCACACCTTCACGTCCACTCCGAGTACTCGCTGCTCGACGGCGCGTGCAAGATCGAGCAGCTGGCAGCGCGTGCCGCGTCGTTCGAGCAGCCGGCGATCGGGCTGACCGACCACGGCGTGATGAACGGAGCGGTAGACCTGTTCACCGCCTGCCGCAAGCATCAGATCAAGCCGATTCTCGGCTGCGAGGTCTACGTGGTCGACGATCATCTGCGGCGCAGCCCGGGCCGGTTGGACCGCTTCCACCTGACGCTGCTGGCCGCCACCGCGACCGGCTACCGGAACCTCGTCAAGCTCTCCTCGGCGGGTTTCCTCGAGGGCTACCAGCGCGGCAAGCCGTCGGTCGACATGGCTCAGATGGCGGCCCACGCCGAGGGAGTGATCGCGCTGACGGGCTGTCTGCAGTCGCGTTTCTGCCGGCTCCTGCTCGAGGGGCGCGGCGCCGACGCGCGGGCCCACGCGGACGAACTGGTCGGGGCGTTCGGCGCCGACAACGTCTACTTCGAGGTCCAGAAGAACGGCCTTGCCGCCCAGGACCGGGCCAACGAGGGCATCGTCAAGATCGCGCGCGAGCTGAGACGACCGCTGGCCGGGACGGGCGACGTTCACTACCTGCGTCGCGAGGACTACAGCCATCACGCCGCGCTGCTGTGCGTGCAGACGAAGTCGACGGTGGCACAGCCGAAGATCAGCTTTGAGACCAACGAGTTCTACCTGCGCTCCAACGACGAGATGGCCGCCGCCTTCTCGGAGTGGCCCGAGGCGCTCGAGACGACACTCGAGATCGCGGATCGCTGCGACGTCGAGCTCGAGCTCGGGCGTCAGCTGATCCCTCGCTATCCGACGCCCCAAGGGATCGGCGAGGGGCAGTACCTCCGCTCGCTGGTGGAGCAGGGGCTCCGCGACCGCTACGGCGAGCCGCCCCCGGCCGAGGCGATCGAGCGCGCCCGCTACGAGCTCGGTGTGATCGACCGGATGGGCTTCAACGCCTACTTCCTGATCGTCTGGGATTTCGTCAAGTACGCAAAGGACGCCGGGATCGCGGTCGGTCCGGGACGCGGTTCGGCGGCCGGGTCGATCGTCGCGTACTCGCTGCAGATCACCGACGTGGACCCGTTGCGCTACGGGCTGCTGTTCGAGCGCTTCCTCAATCCCGAGCGCGTATCGATGCCCGATATCGACATCGACTTCTCGGTGCGCGGCCGCGATCGCGTGATCCGCTACGTGACCGACAAGTACGGCAAGGAGTGCGTCGCCCAGATCGTCACGTTCGGCAAGATGTTCCCGCGCGCGGCCACTCGCGACGCAGCGCGGGTGCTGGGTCTCGACTACGTCGCCGGCGACCGCCTCGCAAAGCTGATCCCCGACCCCATCATGGGCCGGCCGCCGAGCTTCGAGGAGTGCCTGAAGCCGGGCCAGCCGCTGCGCGCCGAGGTCGACCGCGACGTCGAGGCGAGGAAGATCGTCGATGTCGCCACGGGCCTCGAGGGCATCGTCCGCAACTCCTCGATCCACGCCGCCGCGGTCGTGATCGCCGACCGTCCTCTGACCGAGATCGCGCCGCTGCAGATCGCCGACGCCGGGACCGACGAGAACGGCGAACGCGTGTTTCGCACCGTCACGCAGTTCACAATGAAGCCGGTCGAGCAGATCGGGCTGCTGAAGATGGACTTCTTGGGGCTTCGCAACCTCGACGTGATCGAGGACGCGGTCGACATCATCGAGCGCTCGACCGGGGAGCGGCCGGACATGACGACGCTGCCGCTCGACGACCCCGAGACATACGAAATGATGGCCCGGGGCGAGTCGGTCGGCGTGTTCCAGTTCGAGTCCGAAGGGATGCGCGAGACGCTCAAGAAGGTCAGGCCGTCGGAGCTCGAGCACCTGATCGCGCTCAACGCCCTGTACCGGCCGGGGCCGATGGAGCAGATCCCGACCTACACGCGCGGCAAGCACAACCCGGAGACGGTTTCCTACGCCGATGATCGGCTGCGCCCAATCCTCGAGTCGACCAACGGCGTGATCGTCTATCAGGAGCAGGCGATGCAGATCGCCAAGGAGATCGCGGGCTTCAGCGGCGCCAAGGCCGACGACCTGCGCAAGGCGATCGGCAAGAAGAACCGCGAGGCGATGGCCAAGCTGAAGCCCGAGTTCTTCGCCGGCTGCCGCGCCTCGGGCACCGCCGAGGCGGTGATCGAGCAGCTGTGGACGACCAACGAGCGGTCGGCCGACTACTCGTTCAACAAGTCGCACTCGGCCTGCTACGCGCTGATCGCCTACCGGACGGCCTGGCTGAAGGCAAATTACCCGGCCGAGTACATGGCCGCGCTGATCTCCTCGGTGATGGACACCAAGGACAAGGTGCCGTTCTTCGTCGGCCAGGCCGAGCAGATGGCCATCTCGATCCTGCCTCCCGACGTCAACCTCTCAGATCACGAGTTCGTGGTCGTCGACGGCAACATCCGGTTCGGCCTCGACGCGGTCAAGGGCGTGGGCTTCGCCGCGGTCGAGGCAATCAAGCGGGCGCGGGCGGAGGGCGGGGAGTTCCGGGACCTGTGGGACTTCTGCGCGCGGGTGGATGGCCGGGCGGTCAACAAGAAGGCGATCGAGGCGCTGATCAAGTGCGGCGCGTTCGGCTCCACCGGCGCGACCCGAAAGGGGATGCTCGCGGTGCTCGAGCAGGCGCAGGGAGCGGGGCAGAAGGCCCAGCAGGACGCGCTGATCGGGCAGGGATCGATCTTCGACCTCGGAGGCGACCTCGGCGCCAGCGGCGGGGGACTCGGCGCCGCCGGCCGGGCGGCTCCGAGCCACGCCCCGATCCCGGCGATCGAGTTCGACCGGCCCGAGCTGCTGGCCGCGGAGAAGGAGGCGATCGGCCTGTTCATCTCCGCCCACCCGCTAAAGGAGGTCCGGGCAGCGATGCGCGCCCGGGTCGACTGCGCGCTGGGCGAGCTCGCGCGGCGCCGCGACGGAGATGTGGTCACGATCGGCGGGATGATCACACAGGCCAAGCGGCTCCGGACCAAGGCCGGTGAACCAATGATGTTCGCGACGATCGACGACCTCGAGGGGTCCGTCGAGACGATCGTGTTCGGCAAACTGTTGGCCGCCTGCGAGGAGGCGCTTGCCCCGGACTCGATCGTGCTAATCCGCGGTCGCGTGGACCACAAGGACCGCGACAAGACGTGCATCATCGCCCAGCACGTGGAGCTGTTTGCGCCAAGCGCCGAGGAGGTGCGCGAGGCCCAGGAGCTCGCCGCCCAGCCGGCGGCCACGCCGGAGTCGCTGCGGCTCCGGCTGGACGCCGCCTCGCTTCCCGCATCGGTGCTCGCAGAGCTTCGCGAGCTGCTCGCCGGTTTCCCCGGCGAGAGCGACGTGGTGATCGAGCTGCACACGTCGGTTGGCCACCGCCGTCTGAAGCTCGGTTCGCAGTTCCGGGTGGCCCGCACCGCGAGCCTGCACGCCGAGCTCGACTCGCTGCTGGGCGACGCGATCCTCGCCGATGCCGCGCTCGCCGGCGTTCGCCAGACGGCCGGGGTGGCCGCCGGCGCTGCTAGCTGACGTGCCTGCGGACCTAGTGGACAGCTGAGGAGGGGTTGTCCGGCCTCGGGGCAATCCCCCCGGCGCAAGGGCCGGAAACGACCCGCTCGAGACCTCCGAGACGTGGCGCGGGAAGTTTCCGTCCTGGTGGAAGGGAAACGTCCCGCGCGCCGTCGAGACGGGCTTGCGAGGGACGTTATTTCGCTTTCAGCGGGCGGCGGTCAGGCCGCAGAGCCGATTCCGTGCCGGCAGCGGCGGGCGGACGGCAGAGTAGGATCACCGGCCCGCCGGCGCGTCGCGCCCTACTGTGGGATCCATGGTCCGTGCCAGCCGCCGAACTCGCCGGCAAGGCGCTCGGCCTCCGCCGGGCCCCAAGAGCCCTTGGCGTATGGAATCACCGGTGGCGGTGAATCGAGCAGCGGCTGGACGATCCGCCACGTCGCCTCGACGCTGTCCTGCCTCGTGAAGTGGGTGCTGTCGCCGACCAGCGCGGCGTGCAGAAGGACCTCGTAGGGAGTCGCGCCCTCGCCGCCCTCCTGAGCGAACTCCAGGTCGAACTCGATCTCCGCCGCTCCGGGCCGGTCGGCGCGCTGAGCGGCGAGGATCATCCTGATGCCGGTGGTCGGATCGATCCTGAACACGATCTGGTTGGGTTGCGGAGCCCGCCGCTCTTCGCTGGCGAAGTGCACGCGAGGCGGACGCTTGAACAGCAGCCGCAGTTCGGTCTGAGTGACCGGCAGGCACTTGCCGGTGCGGATGAAGAACGGCACCCCGGCCCAGCGCCAGGTCTCGATCTCCAAGCGCATAGCCGCGAACGTCTCTGTCGTGGAGTCCGGCGCGACGCCGTCGATCTCCCGATAGCCGTCGTACTGCCCGCGGACGTAGTGCCGCGGGTCCGCGTCCCTCATCGCTCGGAAAACGGCGAACTTGGAGTCCTTGAGGGTGTCCGGATCACCGCCGGAGGGCGGCTCCATCGCGGCCGTCGCGAGCAGCTGCAGAAGGTGGTTGACGACGACGTCTCGCAACGCCCCCACCGGGTCATAGAAGTGGCCCCGATCCTCCACTCCGAAATTCTCGGCCATCGTGATCTGCACGCTCGCGAGGTAGTTGCGGTTCCAGACGGGCTCGAGCATCGTATTGGCGAACCGGAGGTACAGGATCTCCTCGAGCCCCATCTTCCCGAGGAAGTGGTCGATCCGGTAGAGCTGGGGCTCCTGGATGTACTTGTGCAGCTCCGCCGCCAGCTCCCGGGCCGAGGCGAGATCGTGGCCGAAGGGCTTCTCCACCACCACCCGCTGGCCGGCCGACAGCAGCCCGGCCCCCGCCAGGCCTTTGACCACGGTCTCGAACAGCGACGGCGGTATCTCCAGGTAGAAGACCGCGTCGCGCCGGTCTCCAAGCTCCCCGGCGACGCGCTCGTAGGTCTTTTCGTCACCGAAGTCGCCGCTGACGTAGGAGAGCCGCTCCTCAAACCGCGACAGCACCCGATCGTCTATCTGCTCGCCCGTCTCCTGCAACGCCTGGCGGGCGTGGTCGCGCAGCTGCTGCACAGTCCAGTCGTTGACCGCGACCCCGATCACCGGGCAGCCCATCAGCCCCCGCCGCTCCAGCCGATACAGCGAGCGAAACGTCATCTTCCGCGCGAGGTCCCCGGTGATCCCGAACACGACGAGGGCGCCGGCGGTTTGCTCGCTCATCCCGCGCAACCTAGCGTGCGCCGGCCGTTTTCGGGCCACGCGCCCGCCCCGCGGCGGCGGCCGAGCGCCTGCGCGAGGCCTCTCCGCGCTTTCGCAGCTTGAACGCGAGCGCGACGTCCTCGGCGCCTGGCGCGCCGTCGTCGGAGCCCGTTTCGAGGACGCAGGGGAGGCTCTCAAAGCGCGGCTCGGACAGAAACGTCGCGCAGCCCCGGTCGCCCAATTCGCCCTTGCCGAGCACGGCGTGCCGGTCGCGGTTGGAGCCAAGCGGCGTCGCGGAGTCGTTGACGTGCAGCGAGCCCAGCCGCGTTCGCCCGAGGATCCGATCGAAGTCCTCGATCGTGTCCGACAGGCCCTCCGCCGTCCGCACGTCGTATCCCGAGGCGAGCAGGTGACACGAATCCAGGCACACCGCGAGCCGCCTGTCGGCGCCAGACGCGTCCAGCAGCCGCTCGAGCTCCTCAAACGAGCGGCCCAGCGTCCCGCCCGCACCGGCGGTGTCCTCGAGGTGCAGCGGGCACCGATCGGACTCGGCCAGCGCCTCCTTGATCACCCTGCCGGCGCGGGTGATCGCCTTGTCGAGGTCGCCCTTCTTCGCCGAGCCCGGATGGAGCACGACGCCGATGGCGCGAATCCCGTCGCCCACCCGCAGCGACTGGATCAGCGACGCGAGCGACTTCTTGCGGATCTCGCGGTCCTCCGATGCGCAGTTGAGCAGGTATACGGCGTGAATCAGCACGCCCTCGATCGGACTGGAGCCGATCGCTTCCCGGAACTCCGCGTAGTCCTCGTCGCTGTATGCGGTCGGCCGCCACATCCGCGGCGACTGGTTGAAGATCTGGATCGCCTGGCACCCCCGCTGCATGCCGCGCTCGACGGCCTTCGAGAGGCCTCCGGCGTTGGAGACGTGAGCGCCGATTAGCATGGTGCAGGCATTTTCATGCGAGTTCGCTTTGCTCCATCTCCGACCGGGGCCCTCCACATCGGCGGTGCCCGAACCGCCCTCTACAACTGGCTCCTGGCCCGGGGGCAGGGGGGCTCGTTCGTGCTGCGGATCGAAGATACCGATCGCGTGCGATCGACCCCGGAGAACGTCGAGCAGATCCTCGACGCCCTGCGGTGGCTGAAGCTCGATTTCGACGAGGGCCCGATCTTCCAGTCGCAGCAAGCCGAGCGTCACCGCGAGGCGCTCGCGCAGCTGCTGCAACACGGCCGGGCGTATCACTCCACGGCGACCGCCGAGGACGTCAAGGCCTACAAGCAGCGCCACGGGTTCGAGCGCGGCTTTCGCGGCGAGCCCGAGGATGCCGGCGCCGTGCGGCTGCGCTATCCCGACGATGGCGACACGGTCTTCAACGATGTCATCCGCGGCGAGATCCGGTTTGCCAACGCCGGCCGGGACGATCCCGTGATCGCTCGCGCCGACGGGTCGGTGCTCTACAACTTCGCGGTCGCGGTCGACGACCTCGACGCCGGGATCACCCACGTGGTGCGAGGTGAGGACCACATCTCCAACACCCCGACGCAACTGCTGGTGTTCGAGGCGCTGGGAGCTTCGCCGCCGCGCTATGCGCATCTGCCGCTGCTGCTCGGACCCGACGGGCGCAAGCTCTCAAAGCGCCATGGCGCGGACTCGGTCGGAGAGCTGCGAGCGGCCGGGTACCTGCCCGAGGCGGTCGACAATTACATCGCTCTGCTCGGCGCGGGCTTCTCGGCAGACGAGGAGTACTTCAGCCTGGCCGAGCTCGCGCAGCGCTTCCGGCTCGAGCGGGTGTCGAAGAACCCGGCGGTGTTCGACGAGCGAAAGCTCAGGCATATGAACGGGCGGTACCTGCGAAACCTCTCGATCGACGAGCTGACGCGGCGCCTGGAGGAGTACACGGGGCGCTCCGGCCTGCGGGGGGCGGTCGAGATCTCGGCCGAGAAGATCCAGACGCTGGCGGAGTTCTGGCCACTCGTCGGCTTCATCTTCGACGGGCCGGCCGACGATCCGAAGGCGTTTGAGAAGGTCATCGAGCGAGACGGCGGCGCTCAGAGGCTCAGAGAAGCGCGCGACGCGCTGGCCGCGACCGAGCCATTCACGCTCGAGAACGTCGAGTCGGCTCTGCGTCGAGTGGTCGACGCCAACGGCGGCAAGGCGGTCAAGGTCTTTCAGCCGGTGCGCGTCGCGATCGCGGGAACCACCGTTTCACCAGGTATCTTCGAGAGCGTTACGCTCCTGGGGCGTCAGGAGACGCTTGCTCGGATCGACAGGGCATTGGACCGCGCCGGCTAGAACGGCCCACGAGCGCCGTCACAACGAAGGCCACGGACGCCGGCTGACGGCGGCGTTCGAGGCACTGGAGGCGTTCCCGATGCTCGCGGAGTCCCGCAGCCGAGTGCTGCGCCTGTTCGAGGCCGGCGAGCCGCCCACGTCCGAGGTGGTCGCGGCGGTCGAGGGGGATGTCGCGCTCGCTATCACCGTGCTGCGCCTCGCCAACCAGGTCGATGGGCGCCACCGCGGAAGCATCGAGAGCGCCGTCCGCGGGATCGAGGTCCTCTCCCCGCACACCGTCCACGCGATTGCCATGCGCGCTCGGACGTTTGACTTCTTCGAACGTACCGCCGTCTGGCAGGGGATTCCCGAGCGCTTCCGTCTCCACGGGGTCGCCACGCAGCGGGCGACCGATCGCCTCGCCCGCGAGCTGGGCTACGGGGGGCGCGACCGCCTGATGGTCACCTCGCTCCTGCACGACGTCGGCAAGCTCGTGCTCGTGCACGCCTACCAGGGCTACCCGCGCCAGAGCCACGCCGAGGCCTCCACCCCCGAGGAGCGGATCGCGATCGAGCGCCGCGCACTGGGGGTCGACCACGCGCTGGTCGGGGGCGTCCTGGCCAGGCGCTGGGGGCTTCCGAACTCGATCGCGAGCGTGATCGAGCGCCATCACGCGCAAGACGCCGGCGGCGAAGCGGCACTGGTGCGGCTGGCCGACATGCTCGCGCACCACACGCTCGGCGGCGCCGTCTCGCCATCGGAGCTCCTCGCCGTTGCCCGCGTCGTCGGCGTCGAGCCGGCCGACCTGCGCACCGTCATGTACGAGCTGCCGCTGCCGGGCGCCGGCGGCCGGGCGCGACAGACCGACCCCTGCCCGATGTCCCCCCGCGAGATCGAAGTCCTCCGCCGCCTCGCCCGCGGAATGGTCTACAAGCAGATCGCGGGCGAATTGGGGCTGTCGACGAGCACCGTGCGCACCCACCTTCACAACGTCTACAGCAAGCTCGGCGCGATGGACCGCGCCCAGGCGGTCCTGATCGCCACCGAGCGCGGCTGGATCTAGGTTCCCAGCGCGGTCGCATCGGGCGACGCCGCGGGTTCGGTGGACTCCGCCGGGGCCGGTCGCATACGATCGGAGCCGGCCGATGATCTCGATCACCACCAAGTCCCCGTACGCGCTGAGCGCGCTCGTCGAGCTCTACCGCCAAGGTGACCGCGGTCCCGTGCCGATCGCGGAGCTCGCTCGGCGCCGCGACATCCCGGTGCAGTTCCTCGAGCAGCTGTTCGCGACGCTTCGCCGCGCCGGAATCCTGCGCTCCCACCGGGGAGTGAAGGGCGGCTACACCTTCGGCCGATCCGGCACCGAGATCACGGTGCTGGAGATCGTCGAGCTGCTCGACGGTCCGGTGGGCGCCGGCGCCACCGGCGTGTTCGCGAACGCGGGGGAGGCCGTGCGCTCCGTGCTGGGCGAGTCGACGGTGGCCGACGTCGCCGACAGCGAGGCGCGGGCGGCGGCCGCGCCGATGTACCACATCTAGTCGGGCCCACTGGTGTCGCGAGTCCTCGCTACAGCGTGTTGACGTGTCCGAGCCCCGGCGATCTCGGTGACGATGATGAAAAAGATCGCAATAGCACCACATATTCATCAATGGGCCCCGAGAACGCCCGCCTGCCCGCCCGGGGGTCCTCGCGCGATGCTCGGTTCGGGCGCAGGCGGGCCGGCGGCGGTTCTCGTAGGGTTCGGGGGCGATGGCCTCGATCCCGACCAACATCGCCGAGCATGTCGGCCGAACGCCGATGGTGCAGCTGACGCGGATGCTCGTTGATGCCCGGGTCGAGCTTTTCGCAAAGCTCGAGGCGCTGAATCCCGGCGGCAGCGTCAAGGATCGGATCGGCGTCTCGATGATCGAGGCCGCCGAGCGCGAGGGCCGGATCGAGCCGGGACGGACGACGATCGTGGAGGCGACGAGCGGCAACACCGGAATCGCACTCGCGTTCGTGTGTGCCGCCAAGGGCTACGAGCTCGTGCTGACGATGCCCCAGGGGATGAGCCGCGAGCGCGAGGGCCTGCTGCGGCTGTACGGCGCGCGGGTCGAAGTCACCGAATCGCTGGGAGGCATGAACGAGGCCGTCGATGCGGCTCGTGCGATGGCCTCGGGCGACGAGGTGTTCCTTCCCGACCAGTTCTCAAACCCGGCGAACCCGGAGATCCATCGCGTCACCACCGGACCGGAGATCTGGGAGGCGACCGATGGCCGCGTCGACGCGTTCGTCGCGGGCGTCGGAACGGGAGGCACGATCACCGGCGTCGGCGAGTTCCTCAAGGAGCGCAACCCGAGCTGTCGCATCGTCGCGGTCGAGCCGAGCGCCTCGGCCATTCTCTCCGGCGGCCCACCCGGGCCGCACAAGATCCAGGGCATCGGCGCAGGGTTCGTGCCCGAGGTGCTCAACCGCGAGGTGATCGACGAGATCGTGCCGGTCGACGACGAGGACGCGATCGAGACGGCGCGCCGGCTCGCCCGCAAGGAAGGCGTACTGGCGGGGATCTCCTGCGGCGCCGCCGTCTGGGCCGCGCTGGAGCTGTGCGGCCGCCCCGAGCTGCGCGGCAAGCGGATCGTCACGATCCTCCCCGATTCGGGCGAGCGCTACGTGACCACGCCGTTCTTTGCCCCGTAGAAAGCCCAGCTGGGTGCTGGGCGCTGATTGCCGCCAGCTACCAGCCCAGCTGGATGCTGGGCGGTGATTGCCGCCAGCTACGCTTTCAGCATGTTCGGGCGCGGGCCGATCGGCCGGATGCGGCGAGAGATTCGCCACGACGTGGCCACGGCGCAGACCCGGGATCCGGCCGCCCGCGACGTGGGTTCGGTGCAGATCCTGGCGACCTGGCCCGGCGTGCACGCCCTGCTCTCACACCGCGTCGCCCATGCGCTGTACCGAGCGCGGGTGCCGTTCGCGCCGCTGGCGATCGCGGCGGTCTCGAGGTCGATCACCGGAATCGAGATCCACCCGGCGGCGTGCATCGGCCAGGGGTTCTTCATCGACCACGGAATGGGGGTCGTCATCGGCGAGACCGCGGAAATCGGCGACGACGTGACGCTGTATCAGGGCGTCACGCTCGGCGGGACCGGCTTTGCGACGGGCAAGCGTCACCCGACGGTCCAGGACAACGTGACGATTGGATCCGGCGCGAAGCTGCTCGGACCGATCACCGTCGGCCACGGATCGAAGATCGGCGCCGGCAGCGTCGTCATCCACGACGTGCCTCCAAACTCGACGGTGGTCGGCAATCCGGGCCGCCCGGTACGGGTGGAGGGCCGGCGTGCGGAGGGACCAGACGCCGACTGGGTGCACCTTCCCGACCCGATCGCGGAAGCGATCAAGGGGCTGTCGCGACGGATCATGGCGCTCGAGCAGGAGGTTGCAGGCGGCCCCGTGGCTGGAGCCCGGCCGGTGGCTGGAGGTGCGCCGGGGGATGGCGTCGCGAACACCGCCGCGGACGGCGAATCCTCGCTTCACCCAGACGGCCAGGTCAACCAGGCTCGCGGTCCCAACCCGGCGGGCGGCTGAGCGGGTTACTCGCCGACCTGTTCGTGCTCGGCGCCGACGGCGGCCGGCGGCAATGGCAGCGACGGCGCCTCCGGCTCGGCGATGTTCAAACGCGACCGCACCAGGTACAGCGGGCGCCCCTTGACCTCGTCGTAGATCCTTCCCACGTACTCGCCGGTAATCCCGATCGCGATCAGCTGGATGCCGCCGAGCAGTAGGACCGCGATCGTGATCGATCCGAACCCCGGGAGGTAGGAACCGGAGATCCGCAGCGCGATCACGACCGGGATCGCGATGAACGCGAGTGTCGAGATCACGAACCCCAGCAGCGTCGCCAGCTGCAGCGGGCGGTGCGAGAACGACGAGATCGCGTCAAGCGAGAAGCGCAGCATCTTCGAGAGCGTGTACTTGGTCTCGCCGGCGTAGCGGGGGTCGCGGTGGTAGGGGACGGCGGCCTGGCGGTAACCCACCCACACCGTCATCCCGCGCAAAAACCGGTTGCGCTCCCGCATCGACAGCAGCGCATTCAGAGCAGCGCGATCCAGCAGCCGAAAGTCTCCGGAGTTGTGCTGCAGCTCGACCTGGGCGAGCTTGTCGAACAGCGTGTAGAACCAGCGTGCTGTTGCCAACTTGAATCTCGACTCGCCCTCGCGCGCTTCGCGCACCGCGTAGACGACGTCACAGCCGGCCCGCCAGTGATCGAGCATCGTCGTAATCACTTCGGGCGGGTCCTGCAGGTCTGCGTCGAGCATCACGACCGCATCGCCGCGAGCATGGTCGAGCCCCGCCGTCAGTGCCGTCTGATGGCCGAAGTTGCGCGACAGGCAGATGACTCGGACGCGGGGATCGTGCATCGCCAGCGTGTTGAGGATCGCGGCGGAGGCGTCCGAGGATCCGTCATCGACGAGCACGAGCTCGAACGACATCGGCCCGAGCGCACGGCACACGCGCGAGTAGAACTCCTCGATCGTCGCTTCCTCGTTGTAGATCGGGGCTACGACGCTGAGCAGCCCAAGCGGTCGCCCGCCATCGCTGTCGCCGTTGGCCCGCCCGCTCATGCCTTCATGGTAGGGCTGTCCCACGTTTCCGGATCAGAGCCCCGGCACCGAAGCGCTGTGTGGGATGTATCCGAGCACCTGCACGGCCTGGATCACGCCCGTCATCGCGATCGCCGTCGGCCACAGCCGCCTGTCCGCGGCCAGCGCCGCGAGCGGTATCAGCCAGGCCACGTACCACGGCAGCAGCGAGCTGGCGGTGACCAGAAGCGCCACCACGGTCCATGCCGCACCGTCGATCCAGTCGAGCTCTCCGCGCCAGACTCGACTCACCAGCCAGCAGAAGACGCCGGCGAACACCGCCGCGAGCGCGATGCCGGTCACGTGGCCGATGGTCGTCAGTCCCAGGCGGGTGCCGATGAAGCCGGGGATGCTGTGCCAGTCGCCCTCGCTCTGGCCGTGCGAGATCGAGGACACCAGGTGCAGGGGGCCGCTGCCGAACGCGGCGAAGCCCAGCGCGGCGATGGACGCTGCGGCCACCACCCCGCCGGTCAGCACGTCTCGGCGGCGGCTTCGCGACAGGCGGCCTCCGGCGCCGGCGAGCGCGAATGGCAGGAACAGGCCGGCCGTGAGCTTGACGCCGGCGGCGATCACCATGGAGCCGCCGCCAAGGCGGTCGCGGTGCTGGAGCAGCAGCGCCATGCCGGCGACGACCAGGGCGAGCATCAGCATGTCGTTGTGACCGCCACCGACGCCGTAGACGACGATCAACGGGTTCAGTCCGACGAGCGCCACCGCCTTGACCTGGTCGACCCCGCGAAGTCTGGCGGCGTTCCACACGATCGCGACGATCGCGAGGCTCGCCACCGCCGCGATCGCCTTGTACGCGAGCGCGCCGGCGGCGATCGAGGCCGTTCCGAGCAGGTAGCTGAGCAGCGTGAAGACCGGTCCGTAGACGGTCGGCGTGGAGACCCATTTCGCCCCGATGAACGGGTAGATGGGATCCAGCGCGATCGCCGACGGGCCGTGCAGGTAGGGGTTCGTCGCGTACATGCTGCCCATCCGGGCGTACGCCTGGTAGCTGAAGACATCGGTTGAGACAAGCGGCGGCGCAAGCAGGACCAGGGCGTGCAGCCCGGCGATGCACATCAGCACCGTTCGCGCCGGCAGCCGATCGGCAGCCTGGACAGCGATCGCGTAGGACACGAACATCAGCGTCAGGACGCCGATCAGGGTCGCGACGCCGAGCCCGATCCCGGTGCTGCCGAACGGGCCTGCCAGCCATCGAGGCACCGGTCGGACCGACTCGGGCAGCAGCGAGTCCGTCCCCGCGGCCGAGACCGAGATCACCAGCCCGGTGACGAGCAGGCCGCACAGCCCGAGCAGGCCAAGGCGTGCTCGGGCGGAGCCGCTGCGGACTTCGGCGGACCGGCCAAGCTCGTAGGCGCCCGCCTGCGTGGCGCCGAGCGGACCGTGGACGCTCATCCGGACAAGCTTGCCCGCGCGGCGATCTGGTGGGGTTGCAGCGGCATTGGATTTAAGTTAGGGGGGGCTGTGCTCGCAAGCAGTCTTTCATCGCTCACGGCGTCTCGATCGCCTGTTGGTGGCCCGAGGCCCGCTCGATCGCCGCGGCCGCGGTCTTTCGCAAGCGCGGAACCAGCCAGATGGCCTCCAGAGCGATGCGTGCGGACATCTTGCTGGTGCCCGCAGTTCGGTCGGCGAAAACAATCGGCACCTCGCGGACTCGGAATCCCGCAAGCAGCGCACGGTAGGTAACCTCGATCTGGAACACGTAGCCCTCCGCGCGGACGCTCTCAAGCTCGATCGCCTCGAGCACCTCTCGCCGGATGCACTTGAAACCGCCGGTCAGGTCGTTGACGTCGACGCGCAGGATCAGCCGCGCATACAGGCCGCCGCCGCGGCTGATCAACCTGCGCAGCACGCCCCAGTTGCGCACGCCGCCGCCGCGGACGTAGCGCGAGCCGAGCACGAGGTCCGCATCGCTGGCGGCCTCGAGCAGGCTCCCAAGGTACCCGGGATCGTGGGAGAAGTCCGCGTCCATCTCGAACACCAGCTCCGCACCGCCGGCGAGGGCGCGCGCGAATCCCGCCAGGTAGGCCTGGCCGAGCCCCTCCTTCTCGCGCCGGTGGAGCACCTCGAGCTCGTTGAGGTCCTCGGCGACCCGGTCGGCGATCGCGCCGCTTCCGTCGGGAGAGCTGTCATCGACGACGAGGATCCGGAAGTCGCCGGGAACGAGGCGATTCAGCTCCGCGGCGGACGCGCGCACGATGCCCTCGACGTTCGCGGCTTCGTTGTAGGTGGGGATTACCAGCCAGACCCGGGCCTGCATCGCTCCGGGAGCGTAGTGACGCCGGGTGACGGGGGCGGACAGGGGTGAGCTCGGGCCCGCCCCTCCCGTCAATACCGACTAGCGGCGCACGTACGCCACGCGGTCCCAGCTCGGCTCGGGTGCCAGCTCCACCGGCTGTCCTCCGCGGTCGGGCTGAATGTAGACGAACGCGTGCGAGGCATCGCTGAAGCGCACGTCCAGCTCGCCTTCCTTGACGCGCTGATCCAGCCACGCGCTGCGAAAGATCAGGCGACGCATCCAATGAACCAGTGAACGCTCGGACGGTCCTACCAGCTCGGGCCAGCAGTCGTTGACGTGCTCGCCCAGCGCCGAGGCGGGATCGGTCACCTCGCCGTTGACGACGAGGTTGATCAGGTCCTCCGCTTCGTCGGCCTCGATCGTGCCGCCGATGAAGCCAAGCTTGCGCGCCGCCTGCTCGCACCGCTCCCGGAAGTCACGCTCGTTGAACGTGAATCGCAGGTCGCCGTATTCGAGCACGAAGTCCTCGCCGGAGCTGTAGTTCCCGCGTCGGTACATGGAGGCCGTCGGCATCTTATTTGTCATTCCTGCCTCGGTGCAGCCGATGCATGCCTTGTTGCATCCGGGAGGTGTTTCTGCGCAGATTGAGCGCCTCATGGGGTGATTTTGCGGCCCTCGGGGGCTCTGTTCTGGCATGGAACCGGTCGCCGCCACGCTCCTGCTCGTCGAGGACCACCGGCCGACCAGACAGTTCCTCGCCGACAACCTCGCCGCCGACGGATACGACCTGCTCGAGGCCGAGACCGGAGCCGAGGCCCGGCGGCACATGCAGAGCCATTTTCCCGACCTCGCGATCGTCGACCTCGGACTCCCCGACGGCGACGGGCTCGAGCTTCTGCGCGTGGTGCGCGAGGCCGATCGCGTCGCCGGGCGCATGGACCCGGATCTGCCCCTCCTGGTTCTCACCGGTCGGGCCGGCGAGCTCGACCGCCTCCGTGCGTTTGATCGCGGCGCCGACGACTATGTGACCAAGCCCTTCAGCTATTACGAGCTGCACGCGCGGATACTCGCGCTGCTGCGGCGCACCCGGCGGCGCCCTGGAACCGGAAGGCTGCGAGTCGGGCCGCTCGAGATCGATCCGATCGCGCGGCAGGTCTGGGTTCGCGGCCAGCCGGTGGATCTCTCAAAGAAGGAGTTCGCGCTGCTGCGGGCACTGGCGGCCGAACCGAATCGAGTGTTCACGCGAGAGGAACTGTTGCGCGGCGTCTGGGGCTTCAGGGCGATGGGGCAGACGAGGACGCTCGACTCGCACGCGTTCCGGCTTCGCAAGAAGCTGAACCTGTGCGGGGACCGATTTGTGGTCAACGTCTGGGGCGTCGGCTACCGGTTGATCGACGGGAGCATCGCGTGACGGTGGCGACGATCACGCTGTGCGGCTGGTTGGCGGCAGTCGTCGCGGCCGGCGGTGCGGTGGTGGCGCGACGCTCGCTCGGGCTTCGGATGGAGGCGGTCGCGCGCGCCTGTCACGAGCTCCGAGGACCGCTGACCGCCGCGCGTCTGGGCCTCGCGCTCGGCGTGCGAGGCGGCGAGCTGTCGTCCGCTCAGCTCCGCGCGCTCGATCTCGAGCTCGCTCGGGCCGCGCTCGCGCTCGACGATCTCGCGTCCGCGCGAGCGCCGCTCCGGGAGGTGCGCGGCGTAACAGCGGTAGACGTCGGCGGCCTGGTCGCCGACTCGGTGGAGGCGTGGAGGCCGGCCGCGGACGCGGCCGGGGCTCGCCTGGAGGTGCAGTGGTCCGGCGCCCCGGCGCATGTCCTCGGTGATCGCTTGCGCCTGGCGCAGGCGACCGGAAACCTGATCGCCAACGCGATCGAGCACGGGGGAGGGGTGGTCGTCGTGCGCGGCGGCGCGGTCGCGGGGCGCGGCGGCGCGACCCCGGCGCGCGCTGGGGATGTGGCGGCGCGCGGCGACGCGAAGGCGGGACGCGGTGACGATGTGGCGGCGCGCCGGCGGACTGAGGGAGCGCTTGTTCGGGTCGAGGTGCTCGACGGCGGGCCCGGCCTTCCCGCCCCTGTCCCGGAGTTGACACGCCGGCGCCGGGGCGGTGACGATCGCCGCGGCCGCGGGCTGGCGATCGCCGAGTCGATCGCCCGCGATCATGGCGGGCGTCTTGCCGCAGCGCCGTGTCAGGGCGGCGCCCGGCTGGTGCTGGAGCTGCCGATCACGACCGCCTCGCCGGCGCCGCCGGGCGGCTGACCAGGCCGGGAGGGACCCGGGCGGCGCCGGGCGGGTGAGGCCAGGCGCCTGCACGGAGGCGGCGCCGTCGCGCGGCGAAGCGAAGCGCGTCATCTAGTGCGGCAAATAGCCGTACTAGATGATGCAGTCACCACCGGCGACGCGCCCTGGAACTTCTTCAACCTGGTGCGCTTCGCGGAGCCGAACGCCGCCCCGCTGTGGTTCGGCGACGGAGAACCGGGCCCGAGACCCTTCACCAATGCACACCCGGCGGACGGAATCGCCCAAATTTTGCAGGCTTTCGCCCGTCCGGCGCGCGTGCAATAAACCGTGCAGCCCGGCCACCATCCGCCCGGCGACGGCCAGGCCCCGAAACCGCAGGCGCCATCGGGCCATGGGCTCTCCGTGCAGGAGCGGAGCGGCCGAGTGGGACGCTGAGTGACAGTTGGGTTGCATTGTGGGGGGAGGTGGGGTAGAGTGGGAGACACGCATGGTCATGCATCATGGAACCCGGGTGGCAGGGCTCCTCCCACCCGGCCACCCGGGTTCGGAATTCGGTCAAGCGAATGAGAACCCTTGATCTTCCGCGGAACGTTCGAACACTCGCTCGACGCCAAGCACAGGCTGACGGTGCCCGCGAAGTTCCGCGCCGCGCTGTCGAGCGGGGTCGTGATCGCGGCATCGCAGGAGGTGACGCCGGGGTCACCCCGTTCGGTCTCGATCTGGACGCCCCAGGGCTATGAGGCGTTCACCGCGCAGACGCTCGCCGGTCTCAACCCCTCCTCGCCCAAGGCCCGGGAGCTCAAGCGCTTCTTCTTCAACTCGTCGTTTGACGCAGAGCTCGATTCCGCCAACCGCCTGATGATCCCGCCCCCCCTGATGCGCTACGCGAACCTCGACAAGGACCTGGTCGTAACCGGCTCGGGCGAGTGCATCGAGGTCTGGGACCGCAAGGCGTACGACGCCTATCGAGAAGACATCCTGATCCGAATCCCCGACATCGCGGCGAGTCTTGGCGACACTGCTTGACATGACACGGACCCACGTCCCGGTCCTCGCCGGCGAGTTGATCGACCTGATCGATCCGCGCCCGGGGGAAACCGCGGTGGACTGCACGTTCGGTGGCGGCGGACATGCGCGGCTGATCGCCGACTGCCTGGGGCCGGCGGGCACGCTGATCGGCATCGACCGCGATCCGCTGGCGGAGGAGCGCTTTGCCGAGATCGCGGCGGAAATGCCCTGCCACGCCCGATTCATCCGCGCCGATTTCGTCACCGGCCTGACTCAGCTCGAGGAGGAGGGCCTGGAGGCCGACCTGCTCTACCTCGACCTCGGGATGTCCTCGATGCAGGTCGATGCGTGGGTTCGCGGCTTTTCCTACGCGTACGACGCGCCGCTGGACATGCGCATGGATCCCGACTACGAACTGACCGCGCACGAGATCGTCAACACCTGGGATGAGCGCCGGCTCGCGCGGCTGCTGCGCGAGTACGGCGAGGAGCGCTACTCGGCGCAGATCGCGCGGGCCGTGGGTCGGGCGAGGCGCCATCACGAGCTGAGCTCGACCCACCAGTTGGTCGAGGTGATCAAGACCGCGATCCCGATCCCGGCTCAATTCGCCGGCGGTCATCCCGCTCGCAGAACGTTCCAGGCGCTGCGGATCGCGGTCAACGACGAGCTCGCGCAGCTCGATGCGGCGCTCCCGATCGCCTGGGACCTGCTCCGGCCGGGCGGCCGCCTTGCGGCGATCTCCTTCCACTCGCTCGAGGACCGTCGCGTCAAGCGCTTCCTCGCCGATCGCGCCCGCGGCTGCATCTGCCCGCCGGAGATTCCGATCTGCGTGTGCGGCCACAGTCCCGAGGCCGAGCTGCTGACCAGGCGCGCCGTCGCTCCCACCCCGGGCGAGGTCGCCGCCAACCCGAGATCGAAGTCCGCCCACCTGCGCGCCGCCCGCAAGCTAGAAACGGACCGCGCGTGACCCCGCCCGCCGCCACCTCCGCCCGCGGGAAGGCGGCGCCCGAGCGCCGGCGCCTGCGCCAGGCACCGAGGCAGGCCCCGAGGCCGGCGTCGCCTCGTCGCGTCAGCGGCCCGCTGCGAGGTCGAGCTGCGAGGGCCTCGTCGCAGCCGCTGACCCGGCCGGCACCGCGTCAGAGGGCCGGCCGGCCGATCGGCGCGCGCGTCGCCGCGTTCGCGCGCTCGCTCCCGGATCACCGGTTGCTCGATCGGCTGATCCGCGGTCGGGTGTGGATCCCGCTGCTCGGAGTGATGCTGGCGGGGATCGTCGCGATGCAGGTCGAGGTGCTCAAGCTGGGAGCGAGCATGGGGCGCTCGCTCGAGCTCAACACGGCGCTTTCGGCGCGCAACGCGTCGCTGCGCGAAAGCGTCGCCTCACTCGGCGATGATCAGCGAATCGAGCAGCTGGCCGCGGGGATGGGGATGGTGATGCCGCCGCCCCAGGCGATTGGCTTCCTGCCCCTTCGTTCCGGCGCCGACGCTGCGCGAGCCGCCGCCGCCAACATCCACCAGCCCGACTCCGCCAGCTTCCTGTCGCTGGCGTCCTCAAACGGCGCGGTCGTGACCCCCACAAACCTGGCCGCATGGAACCAATCGGGCACGACCTCTACGTCGACCGCCGCATCGTCGACCTCGTCCTCGGCCGTCCCCACGTCGTCCTCGGCGCTGCCGACCGCGAGCCTGGCCGCCGCCGCGGCCACCCCGACAACGACCTCACAACCCGGCGGATAGCTGGTCGTGGCAGGCGCTTCGACAACGACCGGACAGAGGGGCGGATAGCCGGCCGTGGCAGGGATCGACCGCCGCATCGGGATCCTCTTCCTGGCGTTCGTCATCCTGCTGGCAATCGCGCTCGCGCGCGCGACGTATCTGGGATCCGTGCGGGCCGCGTCGCTGCAGAAGGCGGCCGCGACCCAGCAGGTCACCAAGATCGTCCTCCCGGCACCGCGCGGGGCGATCACCGATCGCAACGGGGTCGAGCTCGCGATCAGCGAGGCGGCGGACGACATTGCGGCCGACCCTTATCTGATCAAGGATCCGGTCAAGGTCGCCGGGCAACTGGCGCCGCTGCTGGGCAAGCCGCCGCTGACGGTCATCCAGCTGGTGGCAAAGCCTCACACCGGTTTCGTCTACCTCGCGCATCTGCTGCCCGCCGGCCGCGCGTCTGCGATCGCGAAGCTGAACATCGCGGGCATAACCCTGATCCCGACGACCTCCCGTGTCTACCCCCGCTCGTGGGCGGCCTCGCAGGTGCTCGGGACGGTCGGATGGGACGGCCATGGAACCAACGGGCTCGAGTGGCGCTACGACAACGTCCTGCGCGGCACCGACGGGGAGCGGCGGATCGTCAGCGACGCGATCGGGCAGCCGATCTCGATCGACGATGTCCGACCCACCGTTCCCGGCAGGGCGATCGAGCTGACGATCGACGCTCCCCTTCAGGACGAGGTCGAACAGGTGCTCGCCGGCGTCGGCGCCAAGTTCTCGCCCAAGGGCGCGACCGCGATCGTGATGAATCCCAACGACGGATCGATCCTGGCGCTGGCCAACTGGCCCCGGATCAACGCCAACGACCCATCCGGTGCGCCCTCCTACGCGACCGGCGACCGTGCCGTGAACTTCGACTACGAGCCGGGGTCGACGTTCAAGGCGATCACGGTCTCCGCCGCGCTGCAGGACGGGCTGGTCACGCCGAGCACCACGTTCAACGTTCCGCCGGTGCTCCAGGTCGCAGACCGCCAGATCCACGACGCCGAAAGCCACGGTTACGAGACGCTGTCGGTCGCGCAGATCCTCAAGGTCTCGAGCAACATCGGCGCCGACGAGATCGGGGGAAAGCTGGGCGCGAGGCGATTTGACTACTGGGTTCACCGCTTCGGGTTCGGCTCGGAGACCGGCGTCGACCTCCCCGGCGAGGAGCAGGGCATCGTCCGTCGCTACTGGAACTACTCGGGCTCCTCGATGGGCAACCTGCCGATCGGCCAAGGCGAGTCGGTGACCCCGATCCAGATGGCCACCGCCTATACGGCGATCGCCAACGGCGGCATCCTGCGGCCCGCGCATATCGTCAAATCGCTCGGCGGCAAGCCGAGGCCGATCCCGGCGGGCCGCCGGATCATCTCGGCGACGGCAGCCGACGAGGTGCGCCAGATGCTGCGCGGCGTGCTCGCCGACGGCGGCACCGCCTCCGGCGCGGCGATCCCGGGCTACGACATGGCCGGCAAGACCGGGACCGCGAACGTCGTCGTCGGCAACACCTACTCGAGCACCCAGTACGTCGCCTCGTTCATCGGCTTCGTCCCGACCGACCGTCCGAAGCTGCTCGTCGCGGTGATCGTCGACAGGCCCCAGGGGGCGATCTACGGAGGCGCGGTGGCGGCGCCGGCGTTCCAGAAGATCGTCGGCTGGGCCGTCCCGTACTTCGGGATCTCGCCGCACTGAGCTCCGGCCCGCTCGCGAGCATTGAGGCTCAGGCCCTCTCGCGAGCGCTGAGGCTCAGGCCCTCTCGCGAGCGCTGAGGCTCAGGCCCGCTCGCCGCCGACCTGGCGCGCCAGCGCAGCGAGCCGGTCGTCCCACTGGGACCCCACCGCGGCCATCCACGAGACCGCGTCCGACAGCGGCGCCGGCGTGACCCGGTAACGAACCTCCCGTCCGGTGCGCTCTCGGCCCAGCAGCCCGGCGGCGGCGAGCGCATTGAGGTGCTTGAGCACCGCCTGGCGGGAGATCGGCAGGTCCGCCGCGAGCTCCGTGGCGGTGGCCGACGGGTGCTGAGCGATCTCGGCGAGCAGCGCGCGGCGCCTGGGGTCGGACAGGGCGCCGAACACCGCGCTCGCCGGATCGAGGTGCGCCGCAGCCAGCTGCGCCGCATCGATCCCGCCCGGATCGAGCGTCGCCGGATCCAGCTCCGCCGGCACGTCAGGCCGCCACGAGGGCGGGACCGTAGGAGCGCCCCCCGATTCGGTGAAGCGGCGTCCCGACCAGATCGAGCGCGTCCAGCGGCCTGGTCTCGACGACGCGCAGGCAGGTGCGCTCGCCGCCGGCGGGCTCGAGCGTGAGCTCCACGCGAGTCGCCGGCTCGCCGTCGGTGGCCCACCAGAATGCCAGTCGCTCGGGCGCCGCGACGTCCTCCACCCAGCCGGTCTTGACGGAGCCGCCGGAGCTGAAGCGGGCATCGCCTCCCACGCGCAGTTCCAGTTGCACCTCGTCGGCGAGCCAGCCGTCACCCGTGATCGCGTCCCAAACTTCCTGCGCAGAAGCCGCGATTTCAAGCTCGCGTTCGATGCGATCAGGCATTGGTTCCTCCTCGGACCGAGCGGACGCGCAACCACAAGGTTGCACATTTGCTATGTTGTTTCGCAACCACTTGGTTGCACCATATCACCGAAGTAGGAGGACCTATGACACTGGTTCCGATGGTCGTAGAGCAGACCGCTCGCGGCGAGCGTTCATTTGACATCTATTCGCGGCTGCTCAACGACCGCGTGGTGTTCCTCGGCGGCCAGGTCGACGAGGAGATCGCGAACCTGATCGTCGCGCAGCTCGTTCACCTCGAGTCAGACGATCCCGACAAGGACATCCACCTCTACATCAACTCTCCGGGCGGCTCCGTCTACGCCGGCCTGGCGATCTACGACACGATGCAGTTCATCCGGCCCGACGTGCAGACGATCTGCTATGGGATCGCGATGTCGATGGGATCGCTGCTGCTGTCGGGCGGGGCGCCGGGCAAGCGGATGGCGCTTCCCAACAGCCGGATCCTGATCCACCAGCCGTCGGGCGGGTTCGAGGGACCTTCGAGCGACATCGAGATCCACGCCCGCGAGGTGCTGGCCCTGCGCGGTCGCGTCGACGAGCTCTACGCCAAGCACTGCGGCCAGTCGATCGAGCGCGTGCACGCCGACATGGAGCGCGACCGCTACTTCACCGGTGAGGAGGCACTCGCCTACGGCCTCGTCGACCGCGTGATCGAGCGCCGCGAGCTGGCCCGCGGGACGCGCGGCTTCGGCCACGGTTAGCCGGGGTGTTCGCCGTCGCGGCTGGGATCTCCAGCCGCGACGGGCGCGCCGGCGATCCCGATCGCGACGGGCGCGCCCGGGGCCGCACCCCGGGCCGTGGGACCGCCGGAACCACGGCTAGACTCGATCCGCGATGCGGCTTGACCAGGTGATCGACCGCGCCCCGGCGCAGGCGCGGGACATCGACGTCACCGGCCTCGCCTATGACAACCGGCTCGTCGAGCCCGGCACATTGTTCTTCTGCGTGCCGGGTTTCACGCGCGACGGACACGACTATGCGCCGGATGCGATCGCGCGGGGCGCGGTCGCCCTGGTGGTGGAGCGGCCGCTGGACCTGGGCGTCCCGGAAATCCGGGTCGGCTCGGTGCGCGAGGCGATGGCTCCCGCCGCCGCCGCCTTCTACGGTGATCCCACCGCCCAGCTGGCGGTCGTCGGCGTCACCGGCACCAACGGCAAGACCACGACCGCGTTCCTCGTGCGGGCGCTGCTCGAAGCCGGCGGACGGCAG
Organism: uncultured Solirubrobacterales bacterium; assembly: GCA_963723675.1. Lineage (GTDB taxonomy): Bacteria > Actinomycetota > Thermoleophilia > Solirubrobacterales > Solirubrobacteraceae > Palsa-465. Next base: position 1,189,507 of record CAVRRW010000012.1, read on the forward strand.
ACCGGATTGCTGGGAACGGTCAAGAGCATCGTCGGCGGTGAGGTGCGCGCCGTGCAGCGGACCACGCCGGAGGCGATCGATCTGCAGCGGACCTTCCGCGAGATGCTCGACGCCGGCGACCGCGCCTGCTCGATCGAGGTTTCATCGCATGCCCTGGAGCTGCACCGTGCCGATGCCATGCACTTCGCCGCGGCGATCTTCACCAACCTCACCCAGGACCATCTCGACTTCCACGAGACGATGGAGGCCTACTTCGCCGCCAAGCAGCGGCTGTTCGCGCTGGCGCCCAAGATCTCCACGGTCAACGTCGACGACGGCTACGGGGCGCGGCTCGCGGCCGAGGTGGAGCGGCCGGTGACGTTCGCGATCGACCGCGATGCCCGCTACCGGGCGACTGACGTGGAGACCGCTCTCGCGGGTTCCCGCTTTATCGTGCGGACCGCGGACCTCGAGCTCGAAGTCGCCTCGCCGCTGCGAGGGAGGTTCAACGTGTACAACGCGCTGGGGGCGCTTGCGACCGCGATCGAGCTGGGCGTGGCGCCCGATGCAGCGGCCGGCGCGATCGAGTCCGCCGGTCAGGTCCCGGGCCGGTTCGAGCCGGTCGACGAGGGTCAGGGTTTCGCGGTCCTGGTCGACTACGCCCACACGCCGGACTCCCTGGAGAACGTGCTGACCGCCGCGCGGGCGCTGGCCGACGGCCGCCTGCACGTCGTGTTCGGCTGCGGCGGCGATCGCGACCGCGGCAAGCGGCCGCAGATGGGCGCGATCGCCGCGCGTCTGGCCGACCGGGTGATCGTCACGTCCGACAACCCCCGTTCCGAGGACCCCGAAGCGATCATCGGGGAGATCCTCGAGGGTGCGGGGCACGGCGTGGCCTGGGAGGTGGACCGCCGGGCGGCGATCGCCGAGGCGATCGCCGGGGCACACGTCGGCGACGTCGTCGTGATCGCTGGCAAGGGCCACGAGCAGGGCCAGGAGTTCGAAGCCGGCCGCAAGATCCCCTTCGACGACGTGACGGTCGCTCGCGAGGTGCTTCGGTCGGCCGCGCTCGCGCGATGAGAGGCTGGAGCGCAGAACGGCTCGCGGACGCGGCGGGAGCACGCTTGCTCACGGCTGCCGCGCCCGCCGTCGGCCCCGAGCGGGCCGTGGTCGACTCGCGCGAGGCCGGGCCGGGGGACCTGTTCATCGGGCTGCGAGGCGGCACCGCCGACGGCGGCAGCTTCGCGGCAAGAGCCCTCGCCGCAGGGGCCTGGGGAGCGCTGACCACGCCCGACCACGCCGATCCGGCGGCTGCGGTCGTACCGCGACGGCCTGGCGGATCAGCTGCGGGGGTGGTCCTGGCGGCGCAAGACCCGCTGCGCGCGCTCCATGCGCTGGCGCGAGCGTGGCGGCGGGAGCTCGGCGCGGGCGTGATCGGGGTGACCGGATCGACCGGCAAGACCTCGACCAAGGACCTGCTGTACGCGGTGCTCGCTCCGCATCGGCGGACGATCGGCTCGCGGGGGAACTTCAACACCGAGATCGGCCTGCCGCTGGAGATCCTCGGTGCGCCGGCGGGTACCGAGGTGCTGGTGCTCGAGATGGCGATGCGCGGTAGCGGTCAGATCGCTGAGCTGGCCGCGGTCGCTGAACCGGACGTAGGGGTGATCGTCAGCATCGGACCCGTGCACCTCGAGCTGCTGGGGACGATCGAGGCGATCGCGGCCACCAAGGCCGAGCTGATCGCTGGGCTGGCGCCGGGGGCGACCGCGATCGTCCCTGCCGGTGAGGCCCTGCTCGCGCCCCACCTTCGCGACGATCTCCGGATCCTGACGTTCGGCGATGGCGGTGACGTCACGCTGCGCGCCGCCAGCGACGACCGCGTCGAGATCGACGTGGCCGGCGAGCTGGTCGAGCTGGCGGTGCCGTTCACCCAGGTGCATCTGCGGCGCAATCTGCTCGCGGCGGTGGCCGCGGCCCGCGCGATCGGCGTGACCCCCGCGGGACGGGTCGAGCTCGAGCTGTCGGCCGGCCGGGGACAGCGCGCGCAACTGCCCGCCGGTGTGACCTTGATCGACGACTGCTACAACGCCAACCCGATGTCGATGCGCGCCGCCCTCGAGGATCTCGCCGCGACCGCCGAGCGCGGCCGCCATCCCAGGCGGCTGGCCGTTCTGGGGGACATGCTCGAGCTCGGACCGCGGGAACGGGAGTTCCACGTCGAGATCGGAGAGGCGGCTAGCGCCACCGGGGTCGACGTGCTGGTGACGGTCGGGCCGCTGGCGGCGGCGATGACCGATCGGTTCGATGGCGAGGCCTATCCGGTCGCGGACGCCGGCGAGGCCGCCGCGCTGCTGCCCGAGCTGCTGGCACCCGGTGACGCGGTGCTCGTCAAGGCGTCGCGTGGCGTCGGGCTAGAGGTGGTATGCCGGGCGCTGCAGGCGGGAGTGGCGTGAGCCCCGGCCCCTTCCTGATCGCGCTGGTGCGCGTGACGACCGGCTCGAGCTCGGGGCGGGTGCTGATCGCCGGGACCGCCTCGCTGCTGATCAGCGTGTTCTTGGCTCCGAAGTTCATCGAGTTCCTGCGCCACCGCTCGTTTGGCCAGAACATCCGCGAGGAGGGCCCGGAGGGCCACCAGACCAAGGCGGGGACGCCGACGATGGGCGGGATCATCATCTTCGCCGCGGTGGCGGTGCCGTTCTTGATCCTGTCCACACGCGATTGGCAGTCGATTGGCGTGCTCGGGGCCGCGGTCGCGTGCGCGCTGCTGGGCTTCGCCGACGACTACACCAAGATCGTTCGGCGGCGGTCGCTGGGACTGCGGGCGCGGACCAAGCTCGGCGTCACGATCGCGATCTCGGTCGGGCTGTGGTGGGTGGCGACGCAGAAAGCGCACCTGAGCCCGAGCGTGCGGCTGCGCCCGGCCGACGTCAGCATCGACCTCGGTCCCCTGTACCCGCTGTTCATCTACCTCGTCGTCGCCGGGACCACCAGCGCGGTCAACTTGACCGACGGCCTCGACGGGCTCGCCGCGGGCTGCGCGGCGATCGTCCTGCTCGCATACATCGGGATCACGTTCATCACCGGCGGTCAGCGCGACCTGACGTTCCTCGCGGCCTGCCTGGTCGGCGCCTGCATCGGCTTTCTCTGGTTCAACAGCTTCCCGGCGAGCATCTTCATGGGGGACACCGGCTCGCTCGGGCTGGGCGGGGCGATCGCCGGGCTGGCGATTATGACCAACACCGAGTTGCTGCTGATCCTGCTCGGGGGGATCTTCGTGATCGAAGCGCTGTCGGTGCTGATCCAGGTGTTCTCGTTTCAGATGTTCCGAAAGCGGGTGTTCCTGATGGCTCCGATCCATCACCACTTCGAGCTGGTGGCGTGGTCTGAGACGAAGATCATCCTGCGGTTCTGGATCGTCGCCGCGGCGTGTGCCGCGATCGGCTTCACGCTGTACCAGCTCTCGATCCGTGGGTGAGCCGCGCCCCCCGCTCCCCCCGGGGCCCTATCTCGTCGTCGGGCTCGCCAGGTCGGGGGTGGCGGTCGCGCTGGCGCTCCGCGCCCGTGGGGAGGAGGTGATCGGCTGTGATACGGGCGCGGCGGACGATCCGGAGCTGGCGCAAGCGGCGGGGAGGCTTTCGGAAGCCGGCGTCGAAGTTCACCTGGATGCGTCAGGCGACGCCCTTGCCGCCCGCGCCGGGACGCTCATCAAGAGCCCCGGGGTACCCCAGAACGCGCCCGCCGTGGTCGCGGCGAGAGGCCGTCGCATGCTCGTGGTCGGAGAGCTCGAGGTCGCCTGGAGGCTCATCCCGAACGAGTTTGTGGCGGTGACCGGGACCAACGGCAAGACGACCACGAGCGAGTGGATCGGCCACATTCACCGCGAGGCCGCTCTTCCCGTCGCGGTGGCCGGGAACGTGGGCCGGGCGGCGTCCTCGCTCGTCGGGCGGCTTGATCGCGGGGCGACGGTGGTGTGCGAGGCATCGTCGTTCCAGCTCGAGGACACCGACGCCTTCTCGCCCGAGGCCGCCGTCCTGCTCAATCTGTCTGCGGATCATCTCGATCGCCACTCCAGCCTCGAGGACTACGTCGCCGCGAAGCTGCGGATCTTCGCCAACCAGGGCAACGACGACATCGCCGTGGCGCCGGTCGCGCTGGAGATCGAGGACCTCGGTGGCTGCGCGCGTCGCGTCCCGTTCGGCGCCGGCCCCAGGGCGGAGCTGTCCGAGCGGGCCGATTACCTGTGGTGGGATGAGGAGCCGCTGCTCGGAGTCGATGAGATCGCGCTGCCCGGCGCGCACAACCGTCAGAACGCGATGGCCGCGGCGGCGGTGTGCCTCGCCCGCGGGATCGCCCCCGACGCTGTCGCCGCGGGGCTGCGGACGTTCGCAGGCGTCGCTCACCGCCTGCAGCGAATCGCGGTCCGAGACGGCGTCGCCTGGATCAACGACTCCAAGGCCACCAACGTCGCCAGCACGATCGTGGCGCTGCAGGCGATGGATGCCCCGGCGCACCTGATCGCGGGTGGCCGCGGCAAGCAGCAGGACTTCTCGCCGCTGGTGCCACTGGTGCGCGAGCGCTGCAAGGCGGTCTATCTGATCGGCGAGGCCGCCGATGATCTCGCCCAGGCTCTTGCCGGCGCGGCGGCGCCGCTGCATCGGACAGGGGACCTCGAGCACGCCGTCGCCCGCGCCCGGGACGCCGCCGTGGCCGGGGATGTCGTGCTGTTGTCCCCGGCGTGTGCGAGCTACGACCAGTACCGGAGCTTCGAGGCTCGCGGGGACCACTTCCAATCGCTCGTGGAGGAGGGCTGATGGCCCGCGCGGCCGCCGCCCGGAGATCCGGCCCGCCGGCAGCCAAGCGCGCTGCGAACCGCACCCGGGGCGAGCGCGCCGCCAGGCGACGGGTGGCGCCGCCGCTCGAGCATCGGATCCTGCTGACCGCGACGCTGTGCCTACTCGCCTTCGGCGCGGTGATGGTCTACAGCGCCTCATCGCCGATGGGCGTGCTCGCCGGTCGCGGATACGGTACAGGCCAGTTCGTGCGCTACCTGGCCTTCGGGGCGCTGGGATTGGCCGCGATGCACGTGCTGGCGCGCCGCGGATTGACGCTTCTGGACCAGCGCCTGGTGAACGCGCTGCTGATCGCATCGTTCGTCCTGCTCGTGCTCGTCATGGTCCCCGGGTTCGGGGTCAGGGTCAACGGGGCGAGGCGGTGGTTCTCGGCGGGCCCGATCCAGTTCCAGCCCTCCGAGCTGATGAAGCTCGCGCTGATCCTGTACGTCGCGCGCTACCTGGCCGACCATCCCAAGCGCCTGCGGGGCTTCCGACAGGCGGTCGCGCCGATCGCGGTGATCGCCGCACCGGCCTGTCTGCTGATCGTCGTCGAGCCCGACCTGGGGACGGCGCTGGTGATCGCGTTTGCGATCGCGGCGCTGCTGATCGCGGCAGGGATGCCCGCGCGCCATCTGACCCTGCTCGCGGCGATCTGCGTGGGCATCGTGGTCTTGCTCGTGCTCGCCCAGCCCTATGAGCGGGTGCGCCTGACCGCATTCCTTCATCCATGGGCGTCGGGGACGAAGTCGGGCCCCGGCTACCAGGCTGTCCAGGGGCAGATTGCCCTGGGGTCGGGCGGCCTGCTGGGGGTCGGGCTCGGCCGTTCGGTGCAGAAGATCTTCTATCTGCCCGAGGCCCAGAACGACTTCATCCTCGCGGTCATCGGCGAGGAGCTCGGGGTGCTGGGGATCCTCGGCGTGGTGTTCCTGTACGGGATGATCGCCTACGCCGGCCTGCGCACGGCGCGGCGGGCTGTGGGCCGGTATGGCAAGCTGCTCGCGACGGGGCTCACCTCCTTGATCCTGTGCCAGGGACTGCTCAACATCTTCGTCGTGCTGGGTCTCGCGCCGCTGACCGGCGTGCCCCTGCCGTTCATCTCCTACGCACCGACGAACCTCTGCATCATGCTTGCCGCGATTGGGCTGCTGCTCAACATCTCGCAACCGGGGGCACGACGGCTTCAGGCAGTCGGTGACGGGGCCCACGATCGTGATCGGCGCCGGCGGGACCGCCGGGCACGTCGTGCCAGCGCTGGCGGTGGCGGACGCGCTGCGCGATGACGGAGCGCGGGTCGCTTTCGTTGGCGGTGAGCGCGCCGAGCTCGAGCTGGTCCCGGGGGCCGGGTACGAGCTGCGAACGCTGCGGGTGAAGCCGCTCTACCGCGGGCAACCGCTGCGCAGCGCCCGCGCTGTGATGACCGACGCGGCCGCGGTCGCGAACGCGGCGGGACTGCTCAGGGAGCTCGCACCCGCCGCGGTGCTCGGAGCCGGCGGTTATGTCGCCGGTCCGGTGGGCCTCGCCGCCGTGCTCCGGCGGGTGCCGCTCGTGCTGATGGAGGCCGACAGCCACCTCGGGGTGACCAATCGCCTGCTGGCGCCGGTCGCGCGCCGCGTCTGCCTGGCGTTCCCGATTCCCGACCGCGACGGGCGGCGGTATCGGATCACCGGTCGTCCGATCCCCCCGCCGGCCACCGACCGGGAGACGGCCAGGAGGCGCTTTGAGATCCCGCCGGGCGAGACCTGCGTGCTGGTCTTCGGAGGGTCTCAGGGCGCTCGATCGATCAACCGGGCGGCGGTGGAGGCGTTCGCCGGCGCGCGCTTTCGCGTGCTTCATGCCGCGGGCGAGCGCGATCTTCCCGTTCTGCGGGCGCCCGGGCCCCACTACGATCTCCGCGGCTACATCCCGAGCTTTGGCGAGGCGCTGCTGGCGAGCGATCTGGTGATTGCCCGCTCGGGAGGGTCGATCTTCGAGATCGCCGCGCACGGGCGACCCGCCCTGCTGATCCCCTACCCCTACGCCAGCGCCGATCACCAGAGCGCCAACGCCCGCTTCATGGAGCGGGCCGGAGCGGCGATTGTGATACCCGACGACGAGCTGACGCCGGCCCGGCTCGCAAACGAGGTGGGCAGCCTGCTGGCCGACCACGGCCGGCTGGCGGCAATGGCGCGGGCGTCGGCCGCCCTCGCCAGGCCGGACGCCGCCAAGGAGATCGCCGGGGAGGTGCTGGAGGCCGTCGGGGCGAAGGTGAAGCCGTGATCGCGCCGAAGCGTCCTGAGATGACTTTGGGGTTCCCGTCCAGGCGGATCCGAGCTCGTCCAGGCGTCACCCCTCGGTCAGCCGGGGCCGAGCTTGTCCTGGGCGTGGGCGGCGAGCGCGATCGCCCTGGCAGCCCAGAAGCTCCCCGCGTCCGGACCGCCGTTGCAGTGGCCGCTGCTGTTGCCCGGCGGCCCGGTCCACAGGAACGCGTCGACGTGAGCAAAACCGGTGGTCGTCGTCGGCGTCGGCCCGATTCCGCGGCCGGGCGGGTTGCAGAGCACTTCGTTGCCGTTCTTGACCCGGTTGTGGGGGCGCAGCGGCCCGTGACCGTTCTGCGCGGTGTTGACGATGAAGTTCGCACCGCCGGTCATCCTCGAGACCTTGTCGGCCCAGCGGATCTCGTCGATCGTCCAGTTGCTGTGGGTGTCGTTGGTGAAGAACCCCCGGATCTCGCCGACGCCGGCCGCGTTCAGCACGCTCGCGGTGTACCCGGCTGGATTGGCGTCCGAGTAGCCGCCCTCGAGGTAGACGACGGTGTGGGGAAGCGAGCCGATCGTCACCGCCTCGTAGCGGAGCTCTGCCTCCCAGATGCCCAGCGCGCCGGTCTTCTGCATGCACCTGGAGGATCCGATCCCGTCGATCTCGAGCAGGTACACGGCGGGGCGGTTGCCGGTGGCCGCTGCCATCTCGTCGACCCGGCGGCGGAACTCTGGGTCGGCGGCGGTCAGTTGGCTCGGCGTCGCACAGCCGCCCACCGCGGGATGCAGGAAGTAGGTGGTGAACACCGGAATCGAGCCCCGGTCGGCGGTCAGGTTGTGGCAGAGGATCTTCTGTGTCTGGCCGAAGATCGCCCCTGGTCCCCCGCCTTCGGAGTAGATGCTGATGCGCTGTGACTCCGGCTGCGCGGCGATCTTCGAGAGCAGGGCCACCTTGCGGGCAAGGCCAGGGTCGCGCTTGAGCTTGCGGGCGCCCCCGCCGCGTTCCAGGCTGGCCTGGAAGCGCGCCCAGGAGTAGTCGTCCGGATAGCTCTGAGGGTCCCTTCCGAGCAGCGTCGCGATCGCACCTGCGGCCGCTCCGTGCCGAGGGCCGTCGACGAAGAAGTTGGCCCCGTGCAATGGATTGGTCCCCGGTGCGGTTCTGAGCATCAGCGGGTTGGAGGGATCGCGAGCGGCGGGGAAGCGGTCGGGGCACTGCTCCGCGAACGCCGCGTCGGCCATTGCGGAGGGCGGCCCATGACCGCTGCCAGCCGACGATGCGCTCGAGACGGCTGCCGCTGCCAGCGATCCCGCCGCGAGCAACGTGACTACTCCGAGCCTCATGGCCACATCAGAGGCTTCTCACGGCGAAAATCTCGCGCCTTCCAGAGTTTGTTCACTCTTGCCGGGCCAATCTGCTCAGCAACTGCGGCCCAGGCCCGAGCTAGGTCCGTGGGGCCGCGAGCATACTCGCGTAGGAGTCGGATAGCCTCGCGTCGGACCCCCAAACGATCGAGTCGACGGGAAGCGAGGTGGAGCGAGATGCTGTTTGGCGAAGAGCACGTCAGGCGCTATCTGGAGACCGACGGAGCGGAGGGCCACGAGTGGCGTGACACCACGGTGCTGCTGCTCACCACCACCGGTCGCCGAACCGGGCAGACGCGGACGACGCCGCTGATCTACCGCCGGCACGGCGACGACTACGTCGTGGTGGCATCCAAGGGCGGCGCTCCCCGGCATCCCGCGTGGTACCTGAACCTCAGCGCGGACTCGGGTGTGACCGTCCAGGTGCGCGGTGATCGCTTCAAGGCCAGGGCGCGCACCGCCTCGACGCAGGAGCGGCCCGAGTTGTGGCGGCTCATGACCGAGTCGTGGCCGCCATATGACGAGTACCAGCGCAAGACCGACCGCGAGATCCCGGTCGTCGTGCTCGAGCGCGCGGCCTAGCGGACGAGCGCTCAGGTTGATTGAACCCGACTGGTCCTCGCGCCGGCTGCACTTCGTCGGCATCGGCGGCGCCGGGATGAGCGGTCTCGCGCTCGTGGCACGCGAGCTCGGAGCGCGGGTGACCGGCTCCGATCGGGCCGAATCGACCTACACCGAGCGCCTGCGCGAACGCGGAATCGAGCCGATCGTCGGGCATGCCGCCGGCAACATTCCCGCCGGCGCAGAGGTCGTGTACTCGACGGCCGTTTCGCCCGACAACCCGGAGCGCCGGGCGGCGCGGGGACGTCAGCTGCACCGCGCCGACCTCCTCGCACAGATCGCCGGCCTGCGGCGCTGCATCGCGGTCACCGGGACCCACGGCAAGACCACGACGGCCGCGATGATCGTCCACGCGCTCCGCGGGTCGGGGCTGGATCCGGCATACGTGATCGGCGGAGAGCTGCGCAGCACCGGGTCGAACGCCGGCTGGGGAACCGGCGAATGGATCGTCGTCGAGGCGGACGAATCGGACCGCTCGCTGCTGAAGCTCGATCCGGACGTCGCCGTCCTGACGAGCGCCGAATTGGACCACCACTCGACCTACGCGTCAAAGCTCGACCTCGAGCAGACGTTCAGGGTTTTCATGGCGCGGGCGCGTGCGGGCGCGGTGGTCTGGAATCGGCCGGAGCTGCGGGCGCTGTGTCCGGCGAACGCACGCACCTACGACGCGTCCGATGCGACGCTGTCGCCACGCGGTTCACGGTTTCGATGGCACGGCCTCGAGGTGGCGCTTTCGGTTCCCGGGGTGCACAACGCTGTCAACGCCGCCGGTGCGCTCACGGCTGCCGAGCTCGCCGGCGCAGACGGCACCCGCGCGATCGGCGCGCTCGAGGACTTCCGCGGAGCCCGGCGGAGATTCGAGCTGCTGGGCGAGACCGCCGCCAAGGTGCCGGTGTACGACGACTACGCGCACCATCCAACGGAGGTCTCGGCCGCGATCGCGGCTGCGCGCACGCTGGCACCGGCCCGGCTCGTGGCCGTGTTCCAGCCCCACCTGTTCTCGCGCACACGATCGCTGAGCCGTGAGTTCGGAGTGGCGCTGGCGGCGGCGGACATCGCGGCGGTCCTCTCCGTATACCCCGCGCGCGAGCGCCCGCAGGACTTCCCGGGTGTGGATGGTCGGGGGATCGCCGCCGCCGCGGCGGACGCGGCCTGCGGTCGCACCGTCGCTTGGCTGCCCGGCTTCGACGACGTCAGGCGCTTCCTCGCCGGGACGCTCCGTCGAGGCGATCTGTGTCTGCTGATGGGAGCAGGGGACGTCGACGCGCTGGGCCGCTCGCTGGTCGCCTGAGCGCTCAGGGTCGCCGGGGGCGCCGCTCAGGGTCGCCGGGGGGCGCCGCTCAGGGTCGCCGGGGCGCCATCTAGGGCTCAGGGTCGTCCGGGCGGCCATCTAGGGCTCAGGGTCGTCCGGGCGGCCATCTAACCTGCGCGCGATCGCCCGAAAGGCTCGTTCCCGACGGCCACCAGCGGGTCGAAGGTAGGGGTCGTCCGATCGGGGTCGAACCCCCGATGAGGCCCCACTCGGGGGTGACGGACTCAGTCGTCGAAGCGGAGGACGCTTGCAATCGCGGATGATCGCCCAAGGATTGGTTGAGAGGCTGCGGCCCAGGGCCGCCCGGCGTCCAGACCCCGATGTGAGTCCCGCCGCCAGAGGCAGGCCTCGGGGACGCCGACGACTGGGACGCCGGTCACGGATTACGCTGGTGACGCTGCTTGCAGTGCTGGTGGCGCTCGCCGGCGGCTGGATCTGGTTTCGCAGTTCGCCACTGGTCTCGGTCCGGCACGTCACGATCACCGGCGAGAGCGGGCCGGACGCCGCCCAGATCCGCGCCGCGCTGGTGTCAGCCGCCCACACGATGAGCACGCTCAACGTGCGAATGGGCAGGCTGCACAACGCGGTCGCGCCGTACCCGATCGTCAAGGACCTGCGCGTCACCACGCAGTTCCCGCACGGGATGCGGATCCGCGTGATCGAGCAGCTCGCGGTGGGGGCGGTCGCGGCGGGAGGCCACAGGACCGCCGTAGCCGGCGACGGGACATTGCTCCACGACGTCGTCGCGTCGCCCTCGTTGCCGCTGATTCCGCTGCGCGTTCCACCCGGTGGAGCCAGGGTCACCGATCCCGACGCGCTGGCGGCGATCACGCTGCTGGCGGCCGCGCCGGACCGACTGCGTGGGATGATCAATGAGGTCACCACCGTCGCCTCCCGCGGCCTCGTCGCACAGGTTCGGGGTGGCCCCAGCATCTACTTCGGCGATCGCTCCGAGCTTGCCGCGAAGTGGATCGCCGCGTCGGAGGTGCTTGCCGACCCGGGATCGACTGGCGCGTCGTACATCGACGTCACGGACCCGGCTCGGCCGGCCGCCGGAGCCGGAAGTGATCGCGCGGGCTCGAGCAGCGCCGGGGCCGGCGCCAACTCGCCGGCAGCCGCCACGGCGAGCACTGCCCCCGCCCCGTCCCCCGCCGGCGGAACCGGTACGACGGAGGAGGTTAACCCTCAACTGTAGGTTGAGCCACCCGGGAACGAAACTCTCCGAGGCCCGTCGAGAGTTCGCGATTCTGCAACGATCATTGCGCCAGGTCGGCTGGCGTTGACTTCCCGCATCATCAGCGCATAACGTGCAAAACTCCCGTATAAGAGCGATTGGGTGAAACACTCAAGCTTAACTCGAGGGTCGGACGGTTCTATGGAAAGCGGCAGTTACCTAGCAGTCATCAAGGTCGTCGGCGTCGGAGGCGGCGGCATCAACGCCGTCAACCGCATGGTCGATGCGGGCCTCAGGGGCGTCGAGTTCATCGCCTGCAACACCGACGCGCAGGCGCTGGCGATGTGCGACGCCGACATCAAGTTGAACATCGGCCACGAGCTGACCAAGGGTCTGGGCGCCGGCGCGAATCCGGAGATCGGCCAGGGCGCCGCAGCCGAATCCAGGGACGAGATCAAGGAGGCGCTCAAGGGAGCGGACATGGTGTTCGTGACCGCGGGCGAGGGTGGAGGCACCGGCACCGGGGCCGCGCCGGTGATCGCCGACATTGCCAAGAATGAAATCGGCGCGCTGACCGTGGGCGTCGTGACGAGGCCGTTCGCCTTCGAGGGCACGCAGCGAGCACGGCAGGCACAGGAGGGCATCCAGCGACTGCGCGAGTACGTCGACACGCTGATCGTGATCCCCAACGAGAAGCTGCTGGCGATCGTGGAGCGACGCACGTCGATCCTCGACGCGTTCCGCGAGGCCGACAACATCCTTCGCCAGGGTGTCCAGGGGATCACCGACCTGATCACGATCCCGGGCCTGATCAACCTCGACTTCGCCGACGTGCGGACGATCATGCACGACGCCGGGAGCGCCCTGATGGGGATCGGGAGCGCCGGCGGCGAGAACCGAGCCGCCGAGGCGGCCAAGATCGCGATCTCCTCACCGTTGCTCGAGGAGTCGGTCGAGGGGGCGATGGGGATCCTCCTGAACATCACCGGTGGCCACGACCTCGGCCTGTTCGAGGTCAACGAGGCCGCGGAGATCGTGCAGAGCGCGGCCGACGCGAACTCGAACATCATCTTCGGAGCGGTGATCGATGACGGGATGGGGGACGAGGTCCGGGTGACGGTAATCGCGACGGGCTTCGACCACGGGCACACGCGGCCGAGCACGGCGCGCGAGACCACCCGGCGCTCGCGCCGCGACCGCGACGTGACGATGGATGACAGCCAGCGCTCCTCGCTGGAGATCCGCGACGACGAGATCGACATCCCTTCGTTCTTGAGGGACCGCTAGAAGTAACCGGCTGCCGCCGCCGAATCCACACCGCGCGCCGCAACCTCGACCGCGGCCAGTTGTTGTAGGTTCCGTCAGAACTAGGCGTGACAGCGAACTCAGGGGGTCGGCCGGCCACTCGCCACGGAGACGGGCATCGGGCAGGTGGCTTTGCGCCGCGCGCTGGCGGGTCCCGCTGCGGGCGCGATCGGCCGGGCCGGCGCTCGCCGCGATCGTCACGCTGATCGCGCTGCCCGCCGTGACGGCGCTCAACGGTGTGCTCGCCCCCGCGGCGCTCGGGGCGATTGCCACGCCCGCGGCTCCGGTGCTGGTCGACGGCCCGAGCCCGGACATCCTGGGCCTTTCGGGGATGTCGGTCGCCCGCGACGGGACCGGCGGCGTGGTCTACCTCAAGAACGTGGCGGGCACTCCCCACGTGTTCGTCTCGCGCCTGCTCAGTGGCGTCTTCGGGCCGCCGCAGGAGCTCGATCCGGCGCTGGCGGGGCCGTCTTCGCAGCCGGTGATCGCCGCCGGCAACGGCGGCGTCCTGATCGTCGCGTTCATCAACGGCGGAGCGCTGTACGTGGCCCAGGCGGGCGGCGCCTCGCAGGTCTTCTCCGCCCCGAGCCCGATCGCCGCCGGCGCCGGCGACCCGTCACTGCAGATGAGCAACTTCGGCAAGGCCTACCTGGCGTTCACGGTCGCAGACGGATCCGGTCAGGACGTCAGGACCGCCTACTACGACAGGACGAGCTGGACGCTCGAGCCCGCACCGCTCAACGTGTCCCCGGCGGACGACGCCGGCACCGGCGCCGGCCGACCGCAGGTGGGGACGTCCGGTGACGGCGTCGGGGTGGTGGTCTGGGGCGAGTCGGGTCATATCTACTCCCGGCGCGTGTGGGGCCCCTCGCCGAGCGTCGTCGTCGAGCAGGCGGATGCGCCGCTGCCGGGGTGCAGCGAGCGGTCGGCGTCCAGCCCGGTCGTCGGCGTTCAAGGCGACTCTTCCTACGCCGCCGTCGCGTTCACCGAGCAGCTCTCCTGCAATGGCCGCCGGCAGCAGCGGGTGCTGATGAACCGACTGCACGGATCGGCATTCGACGGCATCCAGCCGGTCGACGGCGTCGCGACGGGCGCGACCGATGGCTCGGCCCAGCCTCAGGTGGTCACGAGCGAATACGGGGCGGGCTGGGTCGTGTCCACCCGCGACGGCTCCAACCCGGTGGACGCCAACCAGCTGTTCGCAACGTCGCTCGCCAACAATGCAGCCGCCGGAGGCCTGCTTCGCGTCGACAGCCTGGCCAACACGGGGGCGCCACACGCCGTCGCGGGGACGGCGGGCCTGTACTCGAACCTGATCGCGTGGGAGCAGACGCCGGGAACGTCGGGCCTTTCCGAGATCAGGGTGCGCTTCGCCCCGGCGCAGTCGGGGCTGGGTCCCGAGATCGTCGTCTCCTCGCCCTCACAAGGCCCCACGGACGCCGCCGGCGGGTTGGCCGCGGGCGGGGACGTCAACGGCGACGGGGCGGTGGCCTGGGTTCAGGGGAGCGACTCGGCGAGGGCGATCGTCGCTGCCCAGCTTTATCAATCGCCGGGTGGTTTTCAAGCGCTGCACGCGCGCGCCTATGCGCGGGGCGTGCGGCCGCTGCTCAGCTGGTCGCCCGCCCGAGAGGCCTGGCGCCTCAGCTACCTGGTCACCGTCGACGGCGCTCAGGTCGCTCAGGCCAGCGCGACCGCGGTTCGGGCGCCGGCCGTGGTCGACGGACCGCACAGCTGGCAGGTCACGGCCGTCAACGGGGCCGGGCTCCAGAGCACAACGCGCCCGGCGATGGTGTTCGTCGACACGCAGCGGCCGACGGTCCAGTTCAGCGTGCTCGGCACCCGGCGGACCGGCAAGCGGCTCCACGTGTTCATCAAGGACGCCGACCTCCCGCCGGCGGGGCAGCCGCCGACGGATGCCTCCGGCTTGGCCAAAGTGACGGTGAACTGGGGCGATCACACGCTGGTCCACCTCGGGACCGCCCGCCACCGCAGCTTCTACACGTACCTCAAAGCGGGTCGTTACCGGGTCACGGTGACCGCCGTCGACCGCGCCGGCAACACGACCCGCGTCGTCGTCACGGTGAAGATCAAGCCGAAGCCGCGGCCGCACAAGAAGAAGCACCCGCACCCCGGCGGGGGCAAGCGTTGACCGCGCGCGCGTTCGCCGGCGCCGCGGCCGTGGCCCTGACCCTCGCCGGCGCCGGCGCCGCGCGTGCGCGGGGCCCCGCCTACGCGCCGCAGCCTCCCACCCCCAAGGCGCTCTACGCAGACGGCCAGACCGGCCGCTACCTGCTCGGCGGCACCTGGCTCTATCGGGCGGACCCGAGCGACGCCGGGCTCTCCCAGGGCTGGTTTGGCAACGTTGCCGCGACCGACGGCTGGTCGCCGGTGACCGTGCCCAACGCCTACAACGCCGGCGACTTCTCAAACTCGAGCATGACCGGCTCGGTCGGCTGGTACCGCAAGGACTTCACGCTCCCGACCACGGCGTTCGGGCGCTATGTCCGCGCCGCCGACAGACGCTGGATCGTCCGCTTCGAGTCGGTCAACTACCGCGCCACCGTCTGGCTCAACGGGCGCCGGATCGGCAGCCACACCGGCGCCTATCTCCCGTTCGAGCTCGACCTCAACGGGCTCCGGCGCGGCGTCAACCGGCTGATCGTGCGTGTCGACGACCGCCGTTCCAAGATCGACCTGCCGCCCGGGCCCGGCGGGGGCTGGTGGAACTACGGCGGGATCGTACGCGAGGTGTACGTGCGCGCCGTCCAGCGCGTCGACGTCTCCCAGGTGCAGGTCAGGCCGATCCTGCCGTGCCCCACGTGCGCCGCGATGATCGAGGACCAGGCGGTGATCCGCAACCTCACGCCCAGAAGGCAGACGGTCCGGCTCCACGGCACCTACGGGGGGGCCAAGCTGGACTTCGGGATCGCCACGATCGGCCCCCGCAAGACCTGGACCGCGAAGGCGGTGGCGACGATCCTCCACCCGCGGCTGTGGTCGATCGACCGACCTTCGCTGTACCGCGCGACGCTGACGCTGACAGACTCGCAGGGTCGCCGCCTCGGTGGCTACGTCACCCAGAGCGGGATCCGCAGCATCACCGTGGTCGCGGGGCACCTGGAGCTCAACGGGCGCCCGTTGAACCTGCGCGGCGTCAACATCCACGAGCAGGACCTCCTGGAGGGGTCGGCGATGGATCCGGCGCACCTGCGCCGGCTGGTCGGCTGGGTCAGGCAGCTCGGCGGCACGGTGATCCGCGCCCATTACCCCCTCGACCCGCAGATCGAGGAGCTGGCCGATCGCGACGGGATCCTGATCTGGTCGGAGATCCCGGTCTACCAGGTCAACGCCGCCTACCTGGGCGATCCGGCGTGGCTGGCGAGCGCACACGCGTTCCTGAAGGCCAACATCCTCGCCAATCAGAACCACCCGTCGGTGATGCTGTGGAGCATCGGCAACGAGCTGCCCACGCCGGCGACCGCGGCCGAGTCTCGTTACATCGCCGGCGCCGCGGCGCTCTCGCGCGGGCTCGACCCCACGCGTCCGGTCGGGATGGCGATCAGCAACTGGCCCGGCGTCGCCTGCCAGCAGGCCTACGCCCCGCTCGACGTGATCGGCGACAACGAGTACTTCGGCTGGTTCGACGCCGGCGGCGGCGGCAGCGACGACCGCGACGCGCTCGGGCCGTTCCTCGACGGGGTCCACGCCTGTTACCCGACGAAGGCGCTGATGGTCACCGAGTTCGGGTTCGACGCCAACCGCAACGGCCCGGTCGAGGAGCGCGGCACTTACCAGTTCCAGGCCGACGCGGTGGCGTATCACCTGGCGGTGCTCGCGTCCAAGCCCTACCTCTCGGCGGCCATGTACTTCGCGCTCCAGGACTACGTGGCGTTCCCCGGCTACAACGGCGGCGACTCACGCCCGGATCCGCCGTTCAACCAGAAGGGCCTGGTGGACTTCCAGGGGAACGCGAAGCCCTCGTTTGCGACGGTCTCCCAGCTCTTCCACGCGACCGTCCAGATCGCCCCGGTCGCTCGTCCCCGCCGTCCGGCTGCACACGGCGGGCTCTGATCGCCGACGCTGCGGGGAGGGCGATCCGGCGCAGCGGCGCACCCGCACCCGGGCTCGCCGTTGTACTAGCCTGACGTCTCGGTGTCCTCCACCGCCGAGACGTCACTGCGCCGCACCGCTCTGTACGAGCGTCACGCCGCCGCCGGGGCCAAGCTCGTCGCGTTCGCCGGCTGGGAGATGCCGATCCGGTACGGCGGCATCCAGGAGGAGCATCTGGCGGTCCGCCGCGACGTTGGGGTGTTCGACGTCTCGCACATGGGCCAGGTCGAGACCCGCGGTCCGCAGGCGCTCGCCTTCCTGCAGCGGCTGCTCTCAAACGACGTGCGGCGGATTCCCGAGGGCGGCGCCCAGTACAGCGTCATCTGCCGCGATGACGGCGGGGTGCTCGACGACCTCTTCACCTATCGGCTGGCGGACTGTCATTTCCTGACCGTCACCAACGCAGCCAACCACGACCGGGACCTGAGCTGGCTGCTCGAGCACTGCCACGGGTTCGACGTCGACGTGATCGACAAGCGGGACGCCTACGCGATGCTCGCGGTGCAGGGGCCCCGCGCCCGCGCGCTGGTGCGGTCGCTCAGCGACGGCTCGCTGCCGCCCCGGATGCACTGCTGCCAGCGGAGCATCGCCGGTAGGCCGATGCTCGTCTGCGGGACCGGCTACACGGGCGAGGACGGCGTCGAGCTGCTGCTCGATCCGGCCGCGGCACCGGCGGTGTGGGACGCGCTGATCGCCGCCGGAGCGGCGCCGGCCGGGCTCGGTGCCCGCGACACCCTGCGCCTGGAGGCGTGCTTTCACCTCTACGGCAACGACCTCAGCGAGGATCGCGGCCCCATCGAGGCGGGCCTCGGCTGGTGCTGCAGGGAGCAGACCGGCTTCATCGGCGCCGAGGCGGTGGCGGCCGCGCGCAACGGCGGCACGGCGCAGAAGCTCATGCCGTTCGCGATCGAGGGGCCCGGAATCGCCCGCCGGGGAAACCCCGTGAGCGGCGGCGGCGTGGTCACCAGCGGGACCTTCTCGCCATGCCTGCAGCGCGGAATCGGGATGGCGTATGTCATCCCCGACAGTGCCGCGGCCGGCACCAGGATCGAGATCGACGTACGGGGTAGAACCAGGCCTGCCGTGATCGAGCGAAAGCCTCTGTACCGAAAGGGACCCTGACATGGCAGACGCCAGCTATCCAACCGACCTGCTCTATCACCCCGAGCACGACTGGGCGCGCGTGCAAGGCGACGGCGCCACGTTCGGGATCACCTGGTACGCGCAGGACGCGCTCGGCGAGGTGGTGTTCCTCGATCCGCCCAAGGTCGGCGATCACGCCACCAAGGACCAGCCCTACACCGAGATCGAGTCGGTCAAGGCGGTGTCCGACGTGTTCGCTCCTTTGTCGGGCGAGATCGTGGAGGTCAACGAGGCGCTTGCCCAGACGCCGGAGACGATCAACGAAGACCCCTACGGCGAGGGCTGGCTGGTCAAGGTGAAGCTGTCGGATCCATCCGAGAGCGAGTCGCTGATGGGCGCCGACGAGTACGAGGCCACGCTCGGGTCATGACGCGCTACACCTCGGTCACCGACGCCGACCGGCGCGAGATGCTTCAGACGATCGGGGTCGCCTCGATCGAGGAGCTCTTCGCGGACATCCCGTCGCGGCTTCGCCTGGACCGGCCGCTGGCGTTCGACGAGGGCCTGTCCGAGCAGGAGGTGCTCGCCGAGCTCCGTGAGCTCGCCGCCAGGAATGTCTCGACCGAGGACGAGGTGTCGTTTGTGGGCGCCGGCATGTACGACCACTACATACCGGCGCTGATCGACTCGATCATCGAGCGCTCGGAGTTCCTGACGCCGTACACGCCCTATCAGCCCGAGATCTCCCAGGGGACCCTGCAGGCGATGTTCGAATATCAGACCGCGATCTCCGAGCTCACCGGTCTTCCGGTCTCAAACGCGTCCGTTTACGAAGGCCCCAGCGCGGTCGCCGCGGCCGGCTATGTCGCCAAGCTCGCCAACGACCGCGGCAAGTTCGTTGTCTCCCGCGGCGTGCATCCGCACGCGCGCGAGGCGTTGGCGACACTCGCGCACGGTTGGGGAACGCAGGTCGTGGAGGCGCCCCTGGAGGACGGCGTCACCGCGCTGCCCGAGCTCGGCGACGACGTCAGCGCGATCGTCCTGGCGCAACCCAACTTCCTCGGTGCGGTCGAGAGCATCGGCGAGATGGCCCGGGCGGCCCGCGACGTCGGCGCGCTGACGATCTGCTCATGTGACCCCTTGGCGCTGGCGCTGCTCAAGGCGCCCGGCGAATGCGGGGTGGACATCGCGGTCGGCGAAGGCCAGTCACTCGGCAACCGCCTCGACTTCGGCGGGCCGTCGTTTGGCTTCTTCGCAGTCACAGATGCGCTGATCCGGCGGATCCCCGGCCGGATCGCCGGCGAGACCCGCGACGTCGACGGCAGGCGCGGGTTCGTGCTGACCCTGCAGACGCGCGAGCAGCACATCCGCCGCGAGCGGGCGACCTCGAACATCTGCACGGCCCAGGCGCTGAATGCGCTGGCGGGAGTGATCTACCTGAGCTGGCTGGGTCGCCGGGGGATCGTCGAGCTCGCCGAGCTGATGCTGCAGCGCACCGCATACGCGCGCCGGCGCCTGCAGGAGATCGAGGGCGTGCGCCTGCTCGGAGAGCAGCCGGTCGTGCGAGAGTTCGCCGTCAGGCTCGATGCGCCGGTGGACCAGGTCATCGGCCGCTGTCGCGAACAGGGCGTCAACCCGGGATACCCGCTCGGGCGCGACTATCCCCAGCTGGCCGACGGGCTGCTGGTCGCGATCACCGAACGGCGCACCAGGGCCGACATCGACCGGCTCGCCGAGGTCCTCGCGAGTGCGGTCTCCGTCGGCTCCGGCAAGGTGGGGGTGAGCGCTTGATCGCCGCCGCCGACGACGAGCTGACCATCTACGAGCGCTCCAAGCCGGGCCGTCGCGCGTTCGTGGCGCCGGCGCTCGACGTGCCCGAGCGGCCGCTGGAGGAGCTGCTGCCCGCGGACATGCGGCGCGCCGAGACGCCGCGGCTGCCCGAGGTGTCAGAGCCCGAGATCGTCCGCCACTTCAACCGCCTGTCCAAGCGCAACTTCGATCTTGACACCGGCTTCTACCCGCTCGGCTCGTGCACGATGAAGCACAACCCCAAGCTTCACGAGCGGGTCGCGGCACTGCCCGGGCACGCGAGCCTGCACCCGTTGCAGGATCCCAGCCACGCCCAGGGCGCACTCGAGCTGATGTGGCGCCTGCAGCAGGCGCTGGGGGAGATCGCGGGGCTGTCACACGTCTCGCTGCAGCCGTCCGCCGGGTCTCACGGCGAGCTCGCCGGGGTGCTGCTGACCCGGGCGCTGCAGGAGGACCGCGGCGAGCGCCGGACAAAGGTGCTGACCCCCGACACCGCCCACGGCACCAACCCGGCGACGGTCTCGATGGCAGGCTACGAGGTGGTCAAGGTCGGCACCGACGCCCATGGCAACGTCGATCTCGACGACCTGCGCGCGAAGGCCTCAGACGACGTCGCCTGTCTGATGATCACCAACCCCTCGACGGTGGGCCTGTTCGAAGCTGGAATCGAGGAGATCGAGCGGATCGTCCACGGGGTCGGCGCGACCCTCTACTACGACGGCGCCAACCTCAACGCGATCATGGGCATCTGCCGCCCGGGCGACATGGGCTTCGACATCGTTCACTTCAACCTGCACAAGACGTTCACCCAGCCCCACGGCGGCGGTGGGCCCGGCGCCGGCCCGATCGCGGTCTCACAGGCGATCGAGCCGTACCTGCCGCGGCCGCAGGTGGTCCGGCGCGAGCCGCCGGGCAACGGGTCGGCGGCCTACTACGACCTCGACCACGACCGCCCCAAGTCGATCGGGCGCCTGCGGGGCTTTCAAGGCAACTACGGTGTGTTCGTCCGCTCCTATGCCTACATGCGCTCGCTCGGCGCGGCGGGGCTGCGCGAGGTCTCCGAGGTCGCCGTGCTCAACGCCAACTACCTGCTCGCGCGGCTGCGCGAGGAAGGGGTGCTGGAATACCTGCCGGCCGCCTACGAGCGGCTGTGCATGCACGAGTTCGTGCTTTCGGGGGCCCCGATGAAGCAGCGGCTTTCAATCAGGACGCTGGATCTCGCCAAGCGCCTGCTCGACCACGGCGTCCATCCGCCGACCGTGTATTTCCCGCTGATCGTCGACGAGGCGCTGCTGGTCGAGCCGACCGAGACCGAGACCAAGGAGACGCTGGATCGCTTCGCCCAGATCGTCGCCGAGATCCTGCGCGAGGCGGCCGACGACCCCGAGATCGCGCGCAACGCCCCGCACACGACCCCGATTCGCCGCCTGGACGAGGCGGCGGCGGCGCGCCGGCCTGTGGTGCGCCAACCGCTGTAGCGACGGCGGACCAGCCGTCCTACGCCGACCGCCGTAGCGACGGCGGGCCGTCTGGCCGTACCCTGCGGGGATGCGGTTCGTCGTCTTCGGAGCGGGCGCCGTCGGCGGAGTCCTCGGTGCGCGGTTGCACCAGGGTGGTCATCGAGTGACCCTGGTCGCGCGCGGTCGACACTACGAGGCGATCCGCGGTCGCGGCCTGACGCTCGAGGAGCCCGATCGGCGCACCGTGCTGGCGATCGACGCGACCAACTCCCCGGCCCGCATCGACTGGGCCGGCGACGAGGTGGTGCTGCTGACGACCAAGAGCCAGGGCACGGCCGGCGCATTGCAGGTGCTGCGTGCGGTCGCCCCGCCGGCGACCCCGATCGTCTGCGCGCAGAACGGCGTCGAGAACGAGCGCCAGGCGCTGCGCCTGTTCGGGAACGTCTACGGCGCGGTGGTGATGGTGCCGGCTGCCCACACCGAGCCCGGCATCGTGCAGGCCCACGCCACCCGCCTGACGGGGATCATCGACGTCGGCCGCTATCCGCAGGGCGCCGACGAGCGCTGCGAGGCGATCGTCGAGGCGCTTGAGGCCTCGCGCTTCAGCGCGCGCGTGCGCCCCGACGTGATGCGGGCCAAGCACGCGAAGCTGCTGTTGAACCTCGCCAACGCGGTCGGGGCGATCGCGAGGCCCGGCCCGGATGCCGAGCGGCTGATCGCGATCGCGCAGGAGGAGGGCCGCGCGGCGCTGACGGCCGCCGGGATCGCATTTGCGGCCGATGACGTCTCCGACGTCGGCGGGCGCTGGGAGCGGCTCGGGGTGCGGACAGACCGGCGGTCGGGGTCCTCGACCTGGCAGAGCCTTCAGCGGCGCACGGGCGAGGTCGAGAGCGACTATCTGAACGGCGAGATCGTGCTCCTGGGCCGCCTGCACGGTATATCCACGCCCGTCAACGAACTGCTCGCGCGCCTGGCCGGCCGGATCGCCCGCGATCGCGACGGTCCGCAGACGCTCGACGCCGGCGAGATCCTCTCGCAGGCCGGCGACGCGGCGGCGGCATGGACCCGCTGATCGAGTCCGCTGCGGCCGAGGTCGCCGCGCGGGCGACGCGCGAGCTGGACGCGCTCGTCGCGATCTCCTCGCCCTCGGGGGACGTCGGCGGGGCCGAGGAGGCGGTCGCCCTGTGCACCGCCCTGCTCCCCCCGCAGGCCGACGCGCAGCGGGTCCCCTGCTCGACCGCGGGCAGCGCCCCCGACCTGGTCGCGACAGTCGGGGGCCGGGGATCGCGGCGGCTGTTGCTGCTGGGTCATGTCGACACGGTGATTGCGCACGACTCGCACGCGCCCCTGCGCCCCGAGGGAGACCGGCTCTACGGTCCCGGCACCGCCGACATGAAGGGCGGGGTGGTGCTCGCGCTGGGCGTGGCGAGGGCACTGGCGGCCCGGCCCGAGGCGTTCGCGGAGCTGGCGGTCCTGCTCGTCACCGACGAGGAATGGCGAACGGCAGAGTTCGCGCACGTGCAGCGGTTCGCGGGCTATGACGCGTGCCTGTGCTTCGAGGCCGGCCAGCTGACGGCGGCCGGAGACGAAGCGGTGATCGTCCGGCGCAAGGCGGCGGGCACGCTGAGGGTGGACGCCGTCGGCCGCGCGGCGCACTCGGGCAGCGCGCCGGATCAGGGCCGCAACGCGCTGCTCGGGCTGGCCGGCACGGCGATCTCGGTCTCGCGCCATCACGATCCGGCGGGGCCACAGCACCTGAGCGTCGTTCCCACCGTGATGCGAGCGGGCGACGCCTTCAACGTCGTGCCCGCCGCCGGCGAGCTGCTGTTCGACATGCGCGCCGACGGGCTCGAGGCATTCGACGAGGTGCTCGCGGCGGTTCCGGCGGAGCTCGACGGCGTCTCGCTGCAGGCGACGCTCGAGCGCCGCTGGCCCGGCATGGACTGCGTCGAGAGGACGCGGAGGCTGCTGCAACGGGCCGGCGCGCGGATCGGAAGACCGATCGTCGGGGACGCCCGCGGGGGCGCCAGCGACGCCAGCCACTTCGCCACCACGGTCCCGATCACGGTCGACGGCCTGGGACCGCGCGGCGGCGGCGCGCACACCCCGCAGGAGTTCGTCCTCGTGCCCGCGCTCAGACAGCGGGCGGAGGTGGCGCTTGCGGTGGCGGCCGAGGTCCTGGATATGAATCGCTGAAGAACCGGCGGGAGCGGCGACCAGTCGCTTTATGCTTGCCCCATGAGCGTCACCGGTCCCAGCCGCACCGGCAGCGCCCCGTATCGCCCGGGGACCAGCGGCGGTCGCAAGGGCATCGACCGGCGAGCGGGCATCGAGCTGCTCGTCGCGCTGGTCGGGTTGATGTGGACCGTCCAGCTGATCAACTCGCTGGACAACTACGCGCTCGACAGCGATGGGATCCACGCCCGCGACCTCGGCCGCATCTGGGGCATCTTCACGGCTCCCTTCCTGCACGTCAGCTGGGCGCACCTGATCGCGAACACGATCCCGTTCGTGTTCATGGGCCTGATCATCGCGCTCGAGGGCGTGCGCCGGTTGGCGGCGGTGACATTGATCGTGATCGTCGTCGGCGGCCTGGGCACGTGGCTGATCTCTCCCGACGTCACGACCGTGGGCGCCAGCGGCGTGGTGTTCGGTTACGCGACCTACCTGCTGACGCGGGGCATCTTCAACCGCAACGTGCTCGAGCTGCTCACAGGGGCGGTCGTCGGGGTGGTGTGGGGGGGCGCCCTGCTCGCCAGCGTCGTGCCGCACGGCAACGTCTCCTGGCAGGGCCACGTGTGCGGCGGGATCGCCGGGATTCTGGCCGCCTGGCTGCTCTCCGCCGACCGCGGGAGCAGCACCACGGGTACCGCCGGCCGGCCCGGACGCGCCCTGGCTCGCTAGCGATCCGCGGCGTACCCACGCCCGAAAAGGCCGGCTCGCTAGCCTGCCGCGTGTGGTGAGAATCTTCTCGGGAATCCAGCCCACCGGGCGCAAGCACCTCGGCAACTACATCGGCGCGATCACCCAGTACGTCGCCGGCCAGGACCGTGGCGAGGCGATCTACTGCATCGTCAATCTCCACGCGATCACGGTCCCCTACGAGCCCACGGTGCTGCGCGAGTCGGTCTACAACACGGCGGCGATCCTGCTGGCCGCCGGCCTGGATCCCGACCGCTGCGTCTTCTTCCGCCAGGGCGACGTCCGTGAGCACGCCGAGCTGTGCTGGCTGCTCTCGAGCGTCACCTCGTTCGGCGACCTCAACCGGATGACCCAGTTCAAGGAGAAGTCCGGGTCGCAGCGCGACCTGGTGTCCGCCGGCCTGTTCGTCTACCCGGTCCTGCAGGCCGCCGACGTGCTCGCCTACAGGGCCCACGAGGTGCCGGTCGGCGAGGACCAGCGCCAGCACGTCGAGCTGATGCGCGACGTCGCCGAGCGCTTCAACGCCCGCTTCGGGCAGATCTTGGTCGTGCCCGAGGTGCGGGTCCCCGACGTGGGAGCGCGGATCATGGACCTGCAGGCTCCCGAGCGCAAGATGTCGACCACCGGCGGCACCGAGCAGGGCACCGTGCTGGTGCTCGACGATCCCGCGACCGTAAGCAAGAAAGTACGCTCGGCCGTCACCGATTCGGGGACGGAGGTGGTGCGCGCGCCCGACAAACCCGGCATCTCCAACCTGATCGACGTCTTCGCCGCGGTCCGCGGCGTCGCCCCAAATCAGGTCGAGCGGGAGTTCGACGGTTCGGGCTACGGGGCGTTCAAGCAGGCCGTCGCGGACGCGGTGGTCGACTACCTGGCGCCGGTCCGCGAGCGCTACGGCGACCTGCGCGCCGACGAGCAGCGGCTCGAGCGCATCTTCGCCGACGGTGCCGAGAAGGCCCGCGCGATCGCGTCGGACACGCTTGCGGACGTCCGCTCGGTGATGGGCGTCGGCCCGGTCCGCTAGTCGTCCGCGGCCGCGCCGACGTTACCGCTGGATCGGCGATGTCGTCATCGGGCCCCGCTAACGTCCCGTCCGTGCGTCTCGTTGACCTCGAGCTCGACCTCGACGTGTTCGCCGGGCCGTTCGACCTGCTGCTGACGCTGATCCTGCGCGAGGAGATCGACCTGCTGGAGGTCGATCTCGCCGAGATCGTGATCGCCTACATCGACCACCTCGAGCAGCGTGGGGAGCTCGAGCTCGAGGCGGCGACGGAGTTCCTGGTGCTGATCGCGGCGCTGCTGGAACTCAAGTCGCGGCTCCTGCTGCCCGGCGAGGAGGAGGAGATGATCGAGCTGGATCCGGGCGAGGCGGCCGAGGAGCTGCTCGCGCGGCTGCTCGACGCCCACCGATACCGCGCCGCCGCCACCCACCTCCAGGAACGGCTCGCCGCCCAGGCCGGATATCGGTTTCGCTCCGCGCCGCTGCCACCGTCGCTGCGGCGGGCGCCGCTGCGGGACGCGGCGGCCGTCTACGAGCCGGCGATCCTCGCCCGTGCCATCGGCGAGCTGCTGCGGATGCCCGAGCCCGTCGACGTGCGGCACATCGGCTCGCCGAGGGTCACGGTCGCCGAGCGCCTGGCGCATCTCCGCACCCTGCTTCGCCGCGGCAGCATCAGCTTCGACGAGGCGGTGGCCCACGCCGACCGGGTGACGGTCGCGGTCACGCTGTTCGCCCTGCTCGAGCTCTACAAGCAGGGGGAGGCGACGTGGAGCCAGGAGGAGCCGTTCGGCGACATCACGATCGAGGCGCTCCCCCCGGCGCCGGCGAAAGCGCTGAGGGCGGTTGGATGAGCGCCGAGCTCGAGCGCACGATCGAGTCGCTGCTGTTCCTCAGCGCCGACCCGGTCAGCGCCGACGCGCTCGCCGACGCCACCGGGAGCGAGCTGCACGAGGTCGTCACCGCGGTCGAGCAGCTGCGCGAGCACTACGAGTTCGAACGCCGTGGGCTGGTGCTGCGCGAGCTCGCCGGCGGCTATGCGCTGTCCAGCCATCCCGACGCCGAAGAGGCCGCCAGGCGGCTGCTGGCGCGGCCGCGCACGCCGCCGCTGACGCCGGCCCAGGCCGAGACGCTGGCGATCGTCGCCTACCTGCAGCCGGTGTCGCGGCCGGAGATCGCCCGGATCCGGGGGGTCGGAGCCGAATCGGCCGCCTCCACGCTGTTGGAGCGCGGGATGATCGCGGAGGCGGGGCGCTCCCAGTTCGGCGCGGTCCTGTACCGCACCACCGAGCTGTTCCTGCGTCTGTTCGGGCTGAGCTCGCTGGACGAGCTGCCCGACGTGAGCGGGTTCGATCCCGAGCCCGAGCTCGAACAGGAGCTGCGCGAGCGGCTGCTGCGCGCCGGCGAGGCGCGGGCGGGAACGTAGTGTCGCGAGCAGTCGAACCCGCCGCCGTTGGGGCCTATCTGCCGAAACGGGGCACCTGAGCCTGTAAAACACGACACTCGCGTCCAGACCGCCGAGGCGTGTCGAACCATGCATGTCACGCGTGTAAAACTCGACAGGGCTCGAGCGTGAGCGCGCGAGTGTCGCACTGTGCAGGTCGCCGATCGGCCTCGGGGTTGAAGCCTCGCCAAGGCCGACGCGTCCGCTCAGGCCGCTCGCGGATCACCAACCGGCAAGAACACCACACCCGATACGTCGCCTCAGTGCCGAAGAGGAGCAGTCACGCCGCCAGCGCCTCGCGCCCGTGGAGGTAGCCGCTCTCGTTGGCGTCCAGGTGCTCGGCGAGCCTGCTCGCGAGCGCCATGATCGTCAGCGACGGGTTGACCGACAGCGTCCTCGGGATCAGCGAGCTGTCGCCGACGTAAAGCCGGCGGACCTCATGGGACTGGCAGTGCGTGTCGACCACCGAGTTGGACGGGTCGCTCCCCATCCGGCAGCTCCCCTGCATGTGGGTGGTGGCCAGCGAGGACCACAGGACCCTGCTCGCGCCGGCCGCCTCGAGCACCTGGCGAGAGAACGTAAACGCGCGCTCGATCCGCGCCAGCTCGTGGGGCTGGAAGTCGGTGACGAAGCGCTCGGTGCCGTCTGGCTCGAGCAACACGCCGGCGTTGTTGTCGTCGTTTGACATGTTCAGCAGCCCCACCCAGCGGCGGTAGCTGCGGGCCGCGTCGACCAGGGGGTGTCCCCACATCGGCCCGTGCTCGTCGCAGAGGCCGGAGGCGAAGCCGATCGGGTCCTGCACGGTGACGGCCTCGACCATGAAGCCGCCGGCGTCGTCGTCGGCGAAGTCGCTGCAGTGACCGGTGATCGGCGCGACCATATGGGCGTCCTGAGGCTCGTCGAAGAGCCCGAACACGAATTGCGCGGGGTGCAGACCGAGCGTGCGGCCGATCATCCGATTGGGAACCTCGGAGCGCAGCAGCAGCAACGGCGTTGACAGCGACCCGCCGGCGGCGACGACGACGTCGGCCTGCACCCGCCGGCGCTCCCCGCCGCGGTCGACGTACTCCACGCCCGTGGCCTCGGCTCCGTCGCCCCGGTCCTCGATCAGGATCCGCTGCACCATCGAGTCGGGACGCAGGGCCAGCGCGCCGGCGGCGAGGTTGCGCTGGATGTAGGTGTTGAGCGTCGACTTGCCCGAGTTGGTCGGGCACCCCTGCAGGCAGGAGCCGCAGTGCCCGCAGTTCTCGTCGGTGTACATGCGCACCGGCTCGAGCCGGGCGCCGACCGCCGCAAACCCGCGTTTTGCGGTCTGCACGCAGCGCTTGCGGTCCCAATCGGTTCGCTCCCGAACCCCCAGGTAGCGCTCCACTCGCTCGTAGTGGGGATCGAGATCAGCGCAGGCGATCGGCGCGCCGCGCTCGTTGCAGATCCCACTCGCCGCGTGCCACTTGTCCAGCTCGCGCCGCGTGGCCCGTAGTGCGACCTTCGTGTTGATCGTGGTGCTGCCGCCGACGCAGCGGCCCCCGATCAGGACCACCGGTCCGGGACCCGGGTCGCCGGCGGGAAACGCGAATCGCAACGGCCACCAAAGGTCGTGCGCCGCCCGGGTCTCCCAGCGGACGAACTCCTCGGCGGTGTGGTGGCCGCCCGCCTCCAGGAGCAGCACCGAGCGACCGCGCGCGGCCAACTCGCCGGCGACCACGCCGCCGCCGGCACCCGACCCCACCACCGCGACATCGAAGCGCTCGCTCACGCGCTCCTCCGCTCGCCGTCAGGGCTCGCCGATTTGGAGGGCGCGTGAGTCATCCCGCTCCCTGAACTCCCAGGTAGGACCAGTCCTTGGCCAGTCGCATCGCCAGCGGCGAGCGAAAGTCGATCTCCGCGTAGGCGCCGGGGCCGGGTGCGCCGGGCGCCACGAAGTCGCTGTAGAACGCCTCGATCGCGAGCGCCCGGATCTGCAGGAACGCGGGCGACGACGCGTGCTCGGTGAGCGCGCCGGCGCCGCCCGATGCCGCAGGGGCGAGCCCGTCGATCGATGCGCGCACCGCCTCTCGCTCGGGCGCCGCCATCTGCGACATCAGCGCGTCGATGTACACGACCGGACCCACTCGCGTGCAGCCGGGGACGATCGCCTCGCACAGTGACGCGAGCACGGCAGCGCGATCAGGATCGAGGTTGCGCAGCTCACTCGCCATCGATGACGTCGACTGTATGGCCGCGGCGCCGGCGAGCGCAAGCCCTCGCGGGCAGGATTAGTTGACTGCCCGCGCCGCCAGCTGACCGCAGGCGGCGTCGATCTCGCGACCGCGGGTCAGCCGGACGGTGGCGGTCAGCCCGTGGCGCTCCAGCTCTTCCCTGAACGCGCCGATCGCCTTCGGGCTGGAGCCCTGAAACCGCGAGCCGGTCGGGTTGAACGGGATCAGGTTGACCTTGAAGATGCCGGGGTCGAGGATCTCGGCCAGCCGCGATGCCTGCGCATGCGAGTCATTGACGCCGGCCAGCATCACGTACTCGACGAACACCCGGCGGCGCTTGCGCTCGTGGTAGGACCTGCAGGCGGAGAGCACGTCGGCCAGCGGATAGCGGTCGTTGACCGGCATCAGCTGCGAACGCAGCGACTCATCGGCCGCGTGAAGCGACAGCGCCAGGCGGACCGGCAGCGAGCTCGCCGCGAGGCGCTCGATCCCGGGGATCCAGCCGATCGTCGAGATCGCGGTGCGGCGGTTGGTGATGCCGAGGTCCGGTAGGCGATCGCAGGCGCCGAGCACGCTGTCGAGGTTCATCAACGGCTCCCCCATCCCCATGAAGACGGCGTGGTCGACGTCGCCGCTGCGGCGGAAGTGGAGCGCCTGGTCGACGATCTCCGAGGTCGTGAGGTTGCGACCGAAGCGCATCTGGCCGGTCGCGCAGAACGCGCACGTCAGCGGGCACCCTGACTGGGAGGACAGGCACAGCGACCGTCGACCATCGCGGTAGCGCATCAGCACCGCCTCGACCGGACGGCCGTCAGCGGTTGCAAACAGCGCCTTGACCGTTCCGTCGCGGGCATGGGCTTCGTGCTCGACGCTCAGCGTCGAATACGGCACCGCGTCGTCCAGCCGGCTGCGCAGCCGCACCGGCAGGTCGGTCATCGCGTCAAAGCCCGCGGCGCCACGCGCGGTCCACCGCCAGATCTGCCCCGCGCGGTAGCGGGGCTCGCCGAGCTCGGCGAGCGTGCGATCGAGCAGCCCCAGGTCCATGACTGACTATGGTGGCAGGGTGTGCGCCTCGCCAAGTACCTGGCGCACGCCGGCGTCGGCTCGCGCCGGGCGTGCGAGGAGATCATCCACGCCGCGCGCGTGACCGTCGGTGGCATCATCGTCACCGATCCGGCACGCGACGTCGCCTCCGCAGACGATGTGGCGGTCGACGGCAGCACCGTTGCGCCGCTCGCCGCGCCCGTCGTGTATGCGCTGAACAAGCCCGCCGGCGTGGTCTGCACCGCGCGCGACCCGCAGGGGCGCCCCACTGTGGTCTCGCTGGTGGCCTCGGACCTTCGCCTGTATCCGGTGGGGCGCCTCGACATCGACACCACCGGGCTGATCCTGCTGACCAACGACGGCGAGCTCGCCCACCGGCTCACGCATCCCCGGTTCGAGGTGCCAAAGACCTACCGGGCGACCGTCGCCAACCCGCCGGTGCGGGAGACGGGGCTGCGGGCGCTGCGCCGCGGGGTGGTGCTCGACGACGGCCCCACTGCCCCGGCGCAGGTCACGCGACTGAAGGCCGACGCGCTGCAGATCACGATCCACGAAGGCCGCAAACGCCAGGTCAAGCGGATGTGCGAGGCGGTGGGACATCCGGTCAAAGCACTGCAACGAGTCAGGTTCGGCTCGCTCGAGCTGGGCGGCCTGCGTCCCGGAGCCCACCGCAAGCTGACCGAGCAGGAGGTCCTTGCACTCCAGTCCGCCGGCGAGCGCTAACGCTGGACCGGCAGGCCGTCCCGACGCTAACGCTGGACCAGCAGGCCGGCGAGCGCTAACGCTGGACTAGCAGGTCGTCGCGCCGCAGCGACGTCGACGTGAGCACGCGCGAGACCTCTCTGGGGGTGAGATGCACCGGCCTGGAGGCGTCCATCTGAAGGATCGTGAACTGGAATGCGCGCCGGCGCCATTGCACGTGAAAGCCGCGGATCGGATAGGAGCTCTGCATCGGCGAGGGGGACAGGTTGCAGGCGGCTCCCCACCAGCACAACGGCACCCGCGGGGCGCTGATCGAGATCACGTCGAGCTGGCTGATTTCGGCTCCGCGGCGGCTCATGAACCTCAGCCCGGGCATGTTCAGCGACAGCGGCAGCAGGTCGCGATAGTGCTGGATCAGGATCGCGCGGCCGGGGCTGCCCGCCGGGGCGCGCGGGCCCAGAACCCGCGCCACCGCGCGCCAGTCGGGCCGCTGGAAGCTACGGTTCGTGGCCACCCCGACCGCGGCCACCACTCCCGTCGCGCACAGAACCGCTGCCGCCGCGACGCCCAGCAGTCCCGCGCGCCGCGCTCCGAGCCCGGCGGCGACGAGCATTGCCGCCGGCGGCCACAAGGCGATCAGGTTGCGCGTGATCAGGTCGTCCACGCCCGCGGCGATCAGCGCCAGGTTCAGGGCCAGCCCGGCGAACACGAGCGCGCCGAGCGCCAGCGCCCGCCGCCGCGCGGTGGCCTCGGAGCGCAGCACCAGCGCCACCAGCCCGGTCAGCGCGATCGCGGCGGCAAGCGGCTCGAGCACGGCTCGCGCCGGCGCCTGGAACCCGATCAGGAACTGCGGGATCACCTGCCCCAGACGCAGCCGCAGCGGGATCGGCGCGATCCAGTTGCTGTTGCCGGTCCCGTTCTGGCTGATCGCCAGCGGGATCAGCGCCAGGCCGCACAACGCGACCGCGCCGACGGCCAGCTGCACGGACCGCCTGTACCAGTGCGCCGCCAGCAACCAGATCGCTTCCGGCACGACCACGAGCACCGCGTAATAGTGGGTCGCCAGCGCCGCGGCGCAGGCGATCGCCCACCAGATCAGCGAGCGCGGCGTGGGGCGCTCCAGCGCATAGGCGAGGGCAAGCAGCGAGAGTGCGCTCAGCGCGACCAGCAGGGCGTACGATCGGGCCTCCTGCGAGTACCAGATCAGCAGCGGGCTGCAGGCCGTCAGCGCGGCGGCGATCAGGGCGGCACGGCGTGAGATCAGCTTCGCGGCCGCGCCGTAGACGACCGGAATCGTCGCCACGCCGGCCACCGCCGACAGCGATCTGAGCCCCGCCTCACCATATCCGAACAGCCGCGCCCACACCCAGGCGATGCCGTAGTAAAGCGGCGGTGTGGACTCGGACTGTGGGATCAGCCCCAGCATCTTGCCCGGGGAGAGGTGCACGAGCAGCACCGTGTTTCCCTCGTCGAACCAGAAACCTTGATGGCCAATTGCGGCGAAGCGCAGAACCGCGCCCAGCGCGGTCAGGGCGAGCACGGCCGGGACCTCCGCGGATCGCCGGGACGCCGACGACCGCCCAGGCCGGGAGACGGATAACCGCGCAGTTCCTGCCGTCACTCCCACATCCAAAGCATGTTCGCGCGCCGCGAAATCGAGGAAGACCTTAACGAGATTGCAACCGGCGCCGCCATCGTTGCCAAGTCCAAAAGGGCACTATCTCCGGCAGATGAGTCAAGAATCTGGTCACGTGGAGGGCTCCATGCTCGCCGCCGGGCCGGTCGCCGGCATCGGCACGGCCGGCGACGGCGCCGTCTCACTGCCGCGGATCTCGCCGCTGCCGGTGCACGCGGCGCTGCCCCGGCTTCAGCGAGCGCTCGCTCCGCTCGGCGGTCGCCGAGCGCTGGTCGCGATGGTGGTGGGGGTCTTCGCGGTGGTCGCGTTCGCCACCGCCGGCGCCTCGGCGCTGGTTCCGACGAGCAACCTCACCTACCCGCGTTGGGAAGCCGGGCCCCTGCACGTGCTGCACGGTGCGCTGCGCGGCCTCCTCGGCAGCCCGCACGGGCTGAACATCGGGCTGAGCGTCGTGATCGTCGCGATGCTGGTGGCCTACGGCGCCGTGCTCACGTCGGTGCGGACCCTGTCGATGCGGTCGATCGTGATCACGATCGTGGCCCTGCACGCGATCCTGCTGCTGAGCCCCCCGCAGCAGCTCACCGACCTCTTCAACTACCTCGGTTATGCCCGCCTGGGCGGCCTGCACCACCTGAACCCGTACACGCACGTGATCGCGGACGAGATCCACGATCCCGTGTACCGCTTCACCACCTGGCATCACCTCCACAGCCCCTACGGAGAGTTGTTCACGGTGATCACCTACCCGCTGGCCTGGGTGCCGCTGCCCGTGGCTTACTGGGTGCTGAAGGTGATCACGGTGGTGATGAGCCTTGCGTTCATCGCGCTCGTCGGGATCTGTGCGCGCCTGCTCGGACGCGACCCCCGCTTCGCGCTGCTGTTCGTCGCTGCCAACCCGATCTACCTGATGTACGCGATCCCCGGCTTCCACAACGACTTCTTCATGCTGGTGCCATCGACCGCGGCGGTGGCGCTGCTGCTCGCGCGCCGGGATCGATCCGCCGGCGCGATGCTGATGGTGGCGGTCGCCGTGAAGTTCACGGCGGGGCTGCTGCTGCCGTTCCTGCTGCTCGCGGCGCGGCCCTCCTTCAGGCGGCTGCGGATCCTCGAGGGCGCGGTGCTCGCCGGGGTCCCCCTGTTCGGCGTCAGCCTCGCGCTCTTCGGGCTGTCCCTTCCGAACCTCTCAGATCAGTCCACGCTGCTGACCACGTGGAGCATCCCGAACCTGTTCGGCCTGGTGATCGGGATCGGGGGCGGAACCCACGGGCTCCTGAGGCTGCTCAACGTCGCCGTCGTGGTGACGGTGGCGCTGCTGGTTCGCAGCCGGCGCGACTGGCTTACGGGAGCGGGTTGGGCGACCTTCGCGCTGATCGTTTGCCTGGCCTGGCTGGTGCCGTGGTACGTGGTCTGGCTGCTGCCGCTGGCCGCGCTCAGCACCAACGTGAGACTGCGTCAGGCCGCGCTCGGGCTGACCGTTTTCCTCGTGCTGACGTTCATGCCGGTGACCGACATGTTCCTGTTCAAGCACGGGCTGAACCCGCTCAACACCACCGCCGGGCGGGCGTCCCAAGGGCTTCAGCACAAGCTCGAGCGATAGCGCCACAAGCGCTCGCCTGACCTCGCGATCATTGACGCCCTGTTAACTTCGCACGTCATGCGCGCAGAGATCGACGTCGCCGACGCGCCGTATGCGCTCCTGGATCGCCGCCCCGCGCCGGTTCCGGCGCAGCGGCGCGCCCACCGCATCGACCGCTTCGACGTCGGGGTCCTGGCCGTGTTCGGGCTCGTATCGCTGTGGGTGCTTGGCCTCGATCTCTTCCAGGTCGTGGTCAATCACCGGGTCTGGACCGGGACCGACGGCGTCTACATAGTCGACCAGATGCAGTACCTGGCCTGGATTCGCGACGCCTCTCATCACGTGCTCGCGTCGAACCTGTACGTCCTGCGCGCGACGCCGCACGATTACTTCCAGCCGGCGGTCCTGATCTCCGGCGGCCTCACTGCGCTGGGCATGGCGCCCTGGCTGACGCTGTTGCTGTGGAAGCCGGTGGCCGTCGCCACCGGCTTCTGGGCGGCGCGCTCGTTTGCCAACCGCAGCCTCAGCGGCCTGTGGTCGCGGCGAGCGGCGCTGGTGCTGATCCTGTTCTTCGGATGCTTCACCGTCATCGCCGGGGACTTCGGGGTGCTCGGCGACCTGTTCCCGGGTTTCTTGGCGTGGGGCTACACGTTCGGGCTGATCGCGCTGGCGGCGCTGGTGGGAGGGCTGCTGACCTATGACCGCGCGCTGCGCGAGGGACGGATCAGCTGGGTGCCCGGGCTGCTCGGCGCGAGCGCGAGCCTGCTTCACCCGTGGCAGGGCGAGGCGCTGATCGTGCTCGTGATCATGGGCGAGCTGGTCGTCGCGCGGGCGCGGCCGGTCACGCGCCCGCGACTCGGGCTGGCGGCGCTGACGATCGTCCTGACCGGGGCGCCCCTGCTCTACTACGTGATCCTCACCCGGGCCGACCCGGTGTGGCACCTGGCGCGCCTGGCGAGCAAGCACTCGTTCCACCTGGGGGCGATCATGATCGCGATCGTGCCGCTGGTGCTGCCGGCGCTGCTGGCCTACCGCCGCCATCCCCGGACGTTCCTGGGCGCGGCGACGCGCGCCTGGCCGATCGCCGCGTTCGGCGTCTACTTCCTCTCGGGCACGGGAGCGGCCGCGACGCCGCTGCACGCGTTCCAGGGGATCACGTTCCCCCTGTCGGTGCTGGCAATCGAGGGGCTGCAGAGCATCCGCTGGCAGCGCATCCGCTGGCAGCGGATCCCGCAGGCTCGCCTGTTCGCCGTGATCGCGGTCGCCGTCGCGGTGATCCCCGCGACCGCCTACGAGCTCTACTTCGCCTGGACGCTGGCCCGTCCGACCGCGGGGAACGCCAACTTCATCACAACCGGCGAGCGCGACGCGCTCGCCTACCTGGCCTCCGATCCGACGCCCGGCGGCGTCATCACCCGCGGCTATCTCGGCTCGACCGTCCCCGGGATCACCGGCCGCAGCACGCTCGCCGGCGACTGCCTGTGGTCTCAGCCCGACTGCCTCGGCCGGTCGGTGGTCGCGCAGGAGCTGTTCGACGGCACGCTCAACAAGCGAACGCTCCATCACCTGATGACCGGCAAGGGCGTGCGCTTCGTGCTGGCCGACTGCAAGACGACCGGCGATGTCCGCAGAGAGCTGCGCCCATACCTGCTCTCGGTCCGGCGGTTCGGCTGCGCCGCCGTCTACGAAGTCGATTAGGCGCTCTGGCACAATCCCGCGCCGATGCGGCTCTTCGCCCTGCGCGGCGCGAACACCGTCGCGGCGAACGAAGCGAAGGCTATCCTCGCCGCGACCGATGAGCTGATGCGCGAACTGATGTCGCGCAACCGGCTCGAACCCGAGGCGATGGTCAGCTGCATCTTCACGCTGACCGACGACCTCGACGCCGAGTTCCCGGCCGTCGCCGCGCGCAACCTCGGCCTCAGCAAGGTGCCGCTCCTGTGCTCGCGCGAGATTCCCGTGCCGGGCTCGCTGCCCGGCGTGATCCGCGTGCTGGTCCACTACTACGCCACCGAGGACCACAGGCCCCGCCATGTCTACCTGGGCGAGGCCCGCTCGCTCCGGGCAGACCTCGAGTCGGCACAATAGGTCGCCATGCCACTGGAGTTCGCGCAGCGGATCCGCCGGATTCCCGCATACCCGGTCGCCTCGGGCTACGACCTCGGGGCCGACATCGCGATGCTCGCCTCCAACGAGTCGTGCTTTGCTCCGCTGCCCGCGGTGGCGGAGGCGGCGCGGGGCGTCCTCGGCGGCACCCACCGCTATCCGGACCCCGGCTACGAGCCGTTGCGGCGGGCGCTGTCGGATCGGTATGGGATCCCGCCGGCGCGGATCGCGCTGGGCAACGGGTCCTGCGACATCCTCCTGGCCGCCGGCGAGGCGCTGCTCGAGCCGGGCGCCGAGGTGGTTTACGGCTGGCCCGCGTTCAGCGTCTACCCGCACCTCGCGGCGGCGTCGGGGGCGCGCGCGATCGAGGTCCCGCTCGACCGGGAGGACCGCCACGATCTCGACGCGATCGCGACCGAGGTGACCGTCGCCACGCGGCTGGTCCTCGTCTGCAACCCCAACAACCCCACGTCGACCGCTGTCGGGCTCGACCGGATCGAGGAGTTCCTGAACCGAGTTCCCTCGCACGTCTGCGTGATCCTCGACGAGGCCTACTGCGAGTTCGCGCTGAGCCTCGGCGACACCTACGCGTCGGTGCAGCTGCTCGGGCGCTACCCCAACCTGGTCCTGCTGCGGACCTTCTCGAAGGTGTACGGGCTCGCGGCGCTGCGCGCCGGGTACGCGCTGTGCGGTTCCGAGGACTTCCGCACCGCGGTCGATCAGCTGCGCCAGCCCTTCTACCTGAACGCGGCCGCGCAGGCCGGGGCGGTCGAGGCGCTCAGACACCAGGACGAGGTCGAGCGGCGGGTGGCGCAGACGCTCGCCCTGCGGCTCGACCTTGAGGACGAAGTGCGGGGACTCGGCGTGTGGGTCGCCGAGTCCGACGCGAACTTCATCTGGTTGCGGCTGGCGGAGGAGTGCGGCGAGGCGGCGCTGGTCGGAGGGTTGCGGGAGCGCGGGGTGCTGGTGCGGGCGGGCGCGTCGCTGGGGCGGGAGGGGGCGCTGCGCGTCACCGTGGGGACGCAGGCCGAGAACGAGCGCTTCGTGGGCGCGCTCGGGGCGGTGCTGAGCGCACAGTGATGAAAAAGGTGTGCTATTGGCGCCTTTTTCATCGACGTTGCACCTCTCGAGCCGGTGGCGCCCTTTGGAATTCCGCCGGCGCTCTGCTAAAACAGACGCAGCATGACCGACGGCAGCCACCCCCTTTGCGCTTATCGCGGCTGCCCCTGCGTCTGGTCCTGGCGATTTAGCTAGGCGCTCGGCCGTGCTCCTCTGCGCCCGCTGACGCGGGCTCGCGCGGAAGCCGAGCGCCGCAACCACCGGTCCGCGCCCGGTGTCCGGACCGCCTGCAGGTGATCTTCGGCGACCTGCAGCCGGCGCTGCCCTCGGGACGGCCACCGCCGAGCCCCTTCCGTAGAGTTTCGATCCGCAGAGAGGACCCAGACAGATCATGACCGCCAACAGACCGACGGCCACCGAGCAGGAGACGCAGGCCGTCGTTGACCGAACGCCCTACGAGCCCGCGTCGTCGGAGTTCCGCCACGGCCGGCGCACCGTGCTCGAGATCGGCGGCCGCAAGGTCGGCGGCGAGCACTTCGCGCTGATCGCCGGGCCCTGCACGGTGGAGTCGCGCCGGCAGACGCTCGAGACCGCCCATGCGGTGGCCCAGGCCGGGGCGACGATGCTGCGCGGCGGCGCCTACAAGCCGCGGACCTCGCCCTACGCGTTCCAAGGGCTCGGCCAGGAGGGCCTGCGCCTCCTCGCCGAGGCCAGGGAGCAGACGGGCCTGCCGATCGTCACCGAGCTGATGGACCTGCGCGACCTCGAGGACGTGCTCGAAGTCGCCGACGTGATCCAGATCGGCGCCCGAAATATGCAGAACTACGCGGTTCACGCTGGATCTGACCGCCGTGCCCGTGCTCAAGGAGCTCAGCCACCTCCCCGTGGTCGTCGATCCCAGCCACGCCGCGGGCAGGCGCGATCTGGTGACGCCGCTGTCGCTCGCGGCCGCCGCGGCCGGCGCAGACGGGATCATCGTCGAGGTCCATCCGCGCCCGGAGGAGGCGATCTGCGACGGCCCGCAGGCGCTGCTCGCCGACGAGTTCGCCCGGTACGTCGAGCGGGTCCAGGCCGCCGCGGCGGTGCGGGAAAGGTTCTCTGGGAAACGCCGCTCGTCGCCGGTGTGGCGGCCTAGTGCACCGTCCGGCACTCACGGCGCGGCGCGCACCGGTGCCCGGAGTACTCCCCCCGGGAAGCCCACGCTAATGGCGACCAGCCGCGTTCAAAGCGCCGACGCCGTCCGCGATCAGCGAATCGAGCGGCGCGAGCCGCTGGTGGCGCCGCGCCGGCTGCTCGACGAGCTGCCGCTCTCAGAGCAGCAGTCCCATGTCGTCGTCCGCGGGCGCGCCGGCGTCCACGCGATCCTCAGCGGCGAGGACGATCGCCTGCTGGTGGTGGTCGGGCCGTGCAGCGTGCACGATCCCGAGGCCACCGTCGAGTACGCCGTGCGCCTGAGCGAGCGGGCCAGCGCCCTGGGCGACGATCTCTGCGTGGCGATGCGGGTCTACTTCGAGAAGCCGCGGACGACCACCGGCTGGAAGGGGCTGATCAACGATCCCCACCTGGACGGATCCGGCGACGTCAACATGGGCTTGCGGATGGCGCGGCGGGTGCTGCTCGAGATCCTGGCGCTGGGCCTGCCGGTCGGCTGCGAGTTCCTTGACCCGATCACTCCGCAGTACATCTCCGACGCGGTCAGCTGGGGGGCCATCGGAGCGCGGACCACCGAGAGCCAGATCCATCGCCAGCTCGGTTCCGGGCTGTCGATGCCGGTCGGCTTCAAGAACAGGACCGACGGCAACGTCCAGGTCGCCGCCGACGCCGTTGCAGCCGCGGCGGCGCGCCACGCGTTCGCGGGGATCGACTTCGACGGCACGCCGGCGATCCACTACACCAGCGGCAACTCCGACTGCCATGTGATCCTGCGGGGCGGAAACGGGGCGCCGAACTTCGACCCGCAGTCGGTCGCGGCGGCGCTGGCCGTGCTGCGCGCGGCGGGGCTTGCGGAGCGGCTCATGATCGATGTCTCGCACGACAACAGCCGCAAGCAGCCCGACCGCCAGCCGAGCGTCGCGGCCCACGTGGGCCGGCAGATCGCCGATGGCAACGCCGCGATCGTCGGCGTGATGATCGAGTCGTTTCTCGTGGCCGGCCGCCAGGAGCTGGGGCCGGCGACCCCGCTCACCTACGGCCAGTCGATCACCGACGGCTGCCTGGACTGGCAGACCACCGTCGGGGTGCTCGAGGGACTCGCGGCCGCGGTCCGAGCCCGCAGGGACCACTAGGCGATGCCCCGGCCCTGATGGAAGGGATTGCGCGGTGCGGATCGCGGTCGTCGGCGTCGGGCTGATCGGCGGCTCGGTGGCCCTGGCGGCGCGCGAACGCCTGGGTGCCACCGTCAGCGCCTACGACGTGTCCCCCGAGGCGCTGGCGCTGGCGGGCGAGCGTGGCGCCGTCGATCGCGTCTGCGAATCGCTTGCCGCCAGCGTCGGCGACGCCGAGGCGGTGTTCGTGTCGGTCCCGGTCGGCGCGCTGAACGGGTCCGTGACAGCGGCGCTGGCGGCCGCCTCGCCGGACTGTGTGGTCACCGACGTCGCCTCGACAAAGCGCGCCGTGGTGGCGGGCCACGGCGATCCACGCTTCGTCGGCGGGCACCCGCTGGCGGGCGCCGAGACCGCCGGCGTCAGGTACGCGCGGGCGGATCTGTTCGAGGGCGCCACCTGGTTTCTGACCCCCACGGCGACGACCTCCGGAGTTCTCTACGAACGCCTTCACCGGCTGCTGCGGGGCTTCGGCGCCCGGCCCGCGGCGATCGAGCCCGAAACGCACGACACGATCCTCGCGACGGTTTCCCACCTGCCGCACGTGCTCGCCAATGTGCTTGTCGCCCAGGCGGCGCACACGCTGGCCGCCGGTGACGAGCGGCTCCCCGCCACGGGACCGAGCTTCCGCGACGCCACCCGTGTGGCGGGCGCCCCGAGCGACATCTGGATCGACATCTACCTGTCCAACCGCGACGCGCTCGCGCTCGAGATCGAGGAGACGATCGCCCGCCTCGCGAGCGTCCGCGACGCGCTGCGGGCCGGAGACGTGGAGCGGATTGCCGCCTGGAACGACGCCGCCGCGGCCGATCGCCGGCGCCTGCTCGAGGCTCAGCTCGCGGGCGGCCGGTTGTTCGAGCTTCGCGCGTCGGTGCCCAACCGCCCCGGCGTGATCGCGCAGCTCGCGCTCGAGCTCGGGCGCGGGGGCGTCAACATCACCGACATGGCGCTGTATCCCGCCCCGGACATGAGCGAGGGCGTCGTCGCCCTGTGGATCGCGGGCGAGGAGCCCGCCCGGCGCGCCGAGGAGCTCGTCGCCAGGCTCGGCTTCCCGGTGGCCCGGGCGTGAACGGGACGCCGGTGATGCTCGACAACAACTACCGGCCGGTGGTGGGCCTGTGAACGCGCGGTTTGATCCCTCCGGTCCGTTGCGCGGGCGGCTGCGCGTGCCGGCCGACAAGTCGATCTCGCACCGGGCCGCGATCATCGCGGCGATGTCCGCCGAGCCCGTGCGGATCCGCAACTACCTGGACGCCGCCGACACCAACTCCACGCTGGCGGCGGTCCGCGAGCTCGGCGCGCTCGTGCAGGCGCGTCCCGGTGAGCTCGTCGTCCGCGGTTGCGGTCTGCGCAACGCTCAGCCGCCGGCGGGAACGATCGACGTCGGCAACGCGGGCACGCTGATGCGTCTGCTCCCCGGGTGGCTGGCATTCCAGCAGGGAGCCACGTTCGAGCTCGACGGCGATGACTCGATCCGCCGGCGACCGGTCGACCGGATCGCGGAGCCGCTGAGGCTGATGGGCGCCCGGATCGAGGCGCGCGAGGGCAGGTTTACGCCGTTGACGATTCACGGACAGCCCCTGACCGGCGTTGCCTACGAGCTGCCGGTCGCCAGCGCCCAGGTGAAGTCGTGCCTGCTGCTGGCCGGCCTGGTGACCGATGCGACGACCGTGATCGAGCCCGTGCCCACCCGCGATCACACCGAGCGGATGCTCCTCAAGGCCGGCGCGTCGGTGCGGCGCGAGGCCGGCGCCGGCGGCGCCCAGCAGACCACGGTCGGCAACGTCGATGAGCTCCTGCTCGAAGCGATCGAGGTCCCGGGGGACCTCTCGTCGGCCGCGTTTCTGATCGCCGCGGGGGTGCTCGTGCGGGGCTCGAGCCTGCTGCTCGAGGGGGTGGGAACCAACCGGACCCGCGCCGGCTTCCTGCGGATCGCCGAGCGGATGGGCGCGATCGTGCTGGTCGACGCCGAGCCCGGCGAATCCCTGTCGGCCGAGGAGCCGGTGGGTGACGTGGATGTCCGGGCGGGGCCGATCGAGGGCACCACGGTGCAGGCCGAGGAGGTGCCGCTCGCGATCGACGAGCTGCCGCTGGTTGCGCTGCTCGGCTGCTTCGCCGAGGGCGAGACGGTCGTCCGCGGCGCCGCCGAGCTGCGCCTGAAGGAGTCAGACAGGATCGCGACCGTGGTGGCAGGACTGCGCGGCCTCGGCGCCGAGATCGAGGCGAGCGACGACGGGTTCGTCGTGCGCGGCCACGGCCGCCTGCGTGGCGGCGTGCTCGACGCTCACGGCGACCACCGCCTGGCCCTGCTCGGCGCGGTCGCGGGACTGGCGTCCGAGCGGGGTGTGGAGGTGGTCGGGATGGAGGCGGCCGGCGTGTCCTACCCGGGCTTTGAAGACGGCGTGCGGACGCTGTTGGCATGAAGGTCGTGGCGATCGCGGGGCGGGCAACCCGATGACGGTCGTGGCGATCGACGGCCCAGCCGGAGCCGGCAAGTCGACGGTCGCGCGCACCACCGCCGAGGCGCTCGGCTTCACGTACCTGGACTCGGGCGCGATGTACAGGTGCGTCGCACTTGCGGCGCAGGAGCGGGGGTTGTCGCCGGCGGAGGTGGCGCCGGCGCTGCGGATCGAGCTCGACGAGCGCCCGCGGCTCGACGGGCGCGACGTCAGCGGTGAGATCCGCACGCCCTCGGTCGCCGAGGGTGCCTCGCGGGCCGCCGCCGACCCCGGCGTGCGGGCCGCGATGGTCGCCGAGCAGCGCCGGCTGCTGTCGCATGGCGACTGGGTGGTCGAGGGGCGCGACATCGGCACGGTGGTCGCGCCCGACGCAGAAGTGAAGGTGTACCTGACCGCCGATCCGGCCGAGCGCGCCCGCCGCCGGGCGCGGGAGCTGGGGCTCGATCCCGAGGCGGTGCTGGCCGACATCCTGGCGCGCGACGAGCGCGACTCCACGCGCGAGCACTCGCCGCTTCTGCGAGCCCCCGGGGCGGTGGAACTCGACAGCACCGG
This sequence comes from uncultured Solirubrobacterales bacterium, assembly GCA_963723675.1. Classification (GTDB taxonomy): domain Bacteria; phylum Actinomycetota; class Thermoleophilia; order Solirubrobacterales; family Solirubrobacteraceae; genus Palsa-465. The sequence goes on from CAVRRW010000012.1 coordinate 1,231,807, forward strand.
TCTGACGATCGAGCAGGTGGTCGCGCGGATCGTCGACCTCGTCCACGGCTTGGACCACGCCGGGACCGACTAGCCTCAACCGGACCATGAAAGTCGCGATCGTGGGATACCCGAACGTCGGAAAGTCTTCGCTGGTCAACCGGCTCGCCGAGTCGCGTGAGGCCGTGGTGCACGAGGTTGCGGGAGTGACCCGCGACCGCAAGGAGGTGCAAACCGACTGGAACGGGCGATCGCTGACGCTGATCGACACCGGTGGGGTGGATCTCGAGGACCGCGAGGAGATGGCCGGCCTGATCCAGGAGCAGGTGCGCGCGGCGCTGGCCGACGCCGGCGCGGTCGTGCTCGTGGTCGATGCCAGGGCCGGCCTGCGGCCCGGCGACCTCGACCTCGCCGACCTGCTGCGCCGCCAGCCGCTGCCGATGATCGTCGCCGCCAACAAGGTCGACACGGCCGGCGAGCTCCCGCTCGCCGCCGAGTTTTACGCGCTCGGACTGGGGGCGCCGATCCCGGTCTCGGCGACCCAGGGCCTGGGCACCGGGGACCTGCTCGACCGGATCGCCGGGCTCGCGCCCGAAACCGAAGGCTCCGGCGAGGAACCCGACGATGCGGTCCGCCTCGCGGTGATCGGGCGCCCCAACGTCGGCAAGTCCTCGCTGGTCAACCGCTTCGCCGGGGCGGGCACCGACGGCGAAGCCGTTGCTCGCGTGATCGTCTCGCCGGTCGCGGGCACCACTCGCGACGCCATCGATCTGCCGATCAGCTTCGAGGGCCGCGAGCTGATCCTGATCGACACGGCCGGCCTACGGCGCCAGGCGAAGGTCTCAGAGTCGCTGGAGTACTACACGGCGCTGCGCTCGCGCCGCGCCGCCGAGCGTGCCGACGTCGCGCTGGTCGTCTGCGACGCCGGCGCCGGGATCACCGCCCAGGACCTGCGGATCGCCGAGCTGGCGATGCGCAGCGGCTGTGCGACCGCGCTCGCCCTGAACAAATGGGACCTCGCGACCGACGTCGATCTCGACCACGAGCGTGCCCGCGCGCACCAGAAGCTGCGGCTGCGCCCGCGCGTGCTGACCGTCAGCGCCAAGACCGGCAGGCACGTCGAGCGGCTGCTGGTGGAGGCCGTGGGGCTGGCCGACCGCAGCGCCACCAGGATCCCGACGCCGCAACTCAACCGCTTCCTGTCCGACGCCGGGCTGGCACGCCAGCCGCCTTCGGGAACCGGCCCCCGCGACCACCGGCTGAAGCTGCTGTTCATGACCCAGACCGGGGAGCGCCCGCCGCGGTTCTCGATCCAGGTCAACTCGCGCGCGCGCGTCACCCGCAGCTACGCCTACTACCTGGAGAACCGCCTGCGGGAGCGCTACCGGATGGAGGGTATCCCGCTCGTGATCGACTTCGTCGAGCGCAACGAGCGTCGCGGCGCGCGCAACGAACGCGCCGAGCACGCCCGAGGGCATGATTTCGCGGCATAGCTGCTCCAAACTCAGGCGACCTCGCTACAGTTTCTCCACCTCAGCCAGCTCCTCAGCCTCGCCGTACAGACGGGATCGACGCGCAGCACGAGCACGGCGCGATCCACCCGGACCCCGAAGGATCCACTGACGTGGGTCCAGGGTCGGCGAGTGGGGAGACCGATACGACAGCGGAGTTGTTGCACCAGATCCCATGACCATGCTTGCCGATAGCCACGAGTTCCTGTTCACGTCCGAGTCGGTGACCGAGGGTCACCCGGACAAGGTTGCCGACCAGATCTCGGACGGGGTCCTGGACGCGGTCCTCGCAGACGACCCCACCGGGCGGGTGGCCTGCGAGACCCTGGTCAACACCGGATTGGTGGTGGTATCGGGGGAGATCACGACCACGACCTACGTCGACATCCAGGACATCGCCCGTTCCACGATCCGCGACATCGGCTATGTCGATGCGCAGTACGGGTTCGACTACCACACCTGCGCCGTGATCAACGCGATCGACAAGCAGTCGGCGGACATCGCCCAGGGCGTCGACCAGGCATACGAGGCCCGCACCGACCCCGGAGACGACGACGAGCTCGATCTCGCCGGCGCCGGAGACCAGGGAATGATGTTCGGCTACGCCACCAACGAGACCGACGAGCTGATGCCGCTTCCGATCTCGCTGGCGCACAAGCTCGCCAAGCGCCTCGCCGACGTCCGCAAGGCGGAGATGGTCCCGTACCTGCGGCCCGACGGCAAGACCCAGGTGACGGTGCGATACCGGGACGGACGGCCCGTCGAGATCTCAAAGCTCCTGATCTCCACCCAGCACCGGGACGGCGCGGAATCTCTGATCAAGGACGACCTGTGGGAGCACGTGGTGGTGCCGATGCTTCCGGAGGACATGTTCGACCCGCGTCAGCTCAAGCGAAGCTTCTTGGTCAACCCCACCGGGCGCTTTGTGATCGGCGGCCCCATGGGCGACTGCGGGCTCACGGGCCGCAAGATCATCGTCGACACCTACGGGGGGATGGCGCGGCACGGCGGTGGAGCGTTCTCGGGCAAGGATCCCTCCAAGGTCGATCGTTCGGCCGCGTACGCCGCTCGCTACGTCGCCAAGAACGTGGTCGCGGCCGGGCTCGCCGACCGAGCCGAGGTGCAGGTCGCCTATGCGATCGGCGTGGCCCATCCGGTGTCGGTGATGGTCGAGACGTTCGGGACCGAGAAGATCGAGCGGACGCAGATCCTCGAGCTGATCCTCGAGCACTTCGATCTGCGCCCGGGAGCGATCCGCCAGAACCTCCGTCTGCACCGCCCGATCTACAAGAAGACCGCAGCCTACGGCCACTTCGGTCGCGAGGACCACGACTTCACCTGGGAGCGCACCGACAAGGCGGCGGCGCTCCGGGCCGCCGCCGGCCTCGAGGCGGCCGTCAGCGCGTAGCCCCAGGCCGCCCTCAAGGGAGGCCTCGGCGCGTACCCTCTAGACCCGCGGGGCGGTCTGCTGCAGCTCGTGCAGCGCGCGGTCGACGGTCCGCACGATCTGCCGCGGGTTCGCGACCCCACGGAAGGCGAAGTCGAACTCGGCGCCGGCGGCGGTGTCGAAATCGACGGTGCCGACGCTCAGCAGCCGTCCCAGGACCGACTGGCGCGAGTTCACGTTCTGGACGCGCTCGAGCCGCGTCTCGTGCAGGTCTCGCGAGACCAGCCCGGTCTCGATCGTCAACCGCCGGTTGGTGATCGTGTAGGTCGTGCGCATCCGCCCGACGAAGCCCACGATCAGCACGATCACGAACACGACGAGCACGACCCCCACCACGGTCGGTACGTTCACGCTGCCCTTGATGATCGCCGTCACGAGCCCGGCGACGACGCCGCCGAGTACCGTCAGCAGGAAGCCCCTCACGTAGAAGACGAGCATCCCGCGCCAGGTGGGATGACCGTGAAAGAAGACCTGTTCGCCGGGTTCCGGATCCACCGACGCCGAGCGTACTGGTCGCCATCCTCGCCCCCTTCTACCCTGCGTTGCCCCGTGAACTCGTACCCCGCCCAGAGCGTCGTGATCGCGCGCGTTGAGCCGTTGACCTCAACGCGCGCGATCCGGGGCCCTTTCGACTACCGGCTACGCCCCGATCAGCTCGACGTCCGCGTCGGATCGCTGCTGCGCGTGCCCTTCGGGAGGCGGCGCACGCTCGGCGTGGTGGTGGAGATGGCCGCTGGCTCCGAGCTCGAGCCGGAGCGCCTGGCCGAACCCGACGCCGTGCTCGGGGCCGGACTGCCGGAGGACCTCGTGAAGCTGGCCCGATGGATGGCGCGCGAGTACTGCTCGACGCCGGCGAGGGCCCTTGGATTGCTGCTGGCGCCGGGATCGGGGAATGGCGTGGCGCCCAGGCAGGTGCTGGTCGCCGAGCTGACGGGCCTGGGCGCCGCGGCCCTGCATGGCGAGGCTCCCCTCAACGATCGTCAGCGCGCACTGCTGGAGCACCTGCGAGGGGAAAGCCCCACGGTCGCCGCCTCGCTGGGAACCACCGCGCTGCGGCGCCTCGAGCGCCGGGGCCTGGTGGTGTTGCGGACGCAGGGCGCAGCCCGGCGGCCGGTAGGCATCGACGTCGGCTTGCGGTCCGGACCGCCGCCGCCGCTGACCGGCTTCCAGCGCCGAGCGCTGGACCAGGTGCTCGACGCGCTGCAGCGGCGGCGCGGACCGGATCAGGGTGGACGGTTCCTGCTGCACGGGGTGACCGGCTCGGGCAAGACCGAGGTGTATCTGCGCGCGGTGCAGGCGACGCTCGCGGCGGGGCGCGGCGCGATCGTGCTGGTGCCCGAGATCGGGCTCACGCCTCAGGCCTTGACGAGGTTCCGGGCCCGCTTCGGAGGCGTGGTCGCGGTCCTGCACTCGGGGCTTGGCCAGGGCGAGCGCCACGACGAGTGGCTGCGGCTGCGAAGCGGCGAGGCCCGCATGTGCGTGGGCCCGCGCTCGGCGGTTTTCGCTCCGCTCGCCGACATCGGCCTGATCGTCGTCGACGAGGAGCACGACGGGTCCTACAAGCACGAAGGAGACCCCCGCTACGACGCGCGCACCATCGCGCTGCGCCGAGCGCGCGAGCACGGCGCGGTGCTGCTCGCGGGCAGCGCCACGCCGCGCCCCGAAAGCGTGGCCTCGCTGACGCGCCTACGGCTGCCGGAGCGAGTCGACCAGCGTCGGCTGCCCCCGGTCGAGGTGCTCGACATGCGCGAGTCGCACCATCCGCTGCATCCGCTGACGCGGATGGCGCTGGCCGACGTGCGGCGGGCCGCCGGCAAGGCGATCGTCCTCCTCAACCGGCGAGGGTGGTCGAACTTCCTCTCCTGCCGCGCCTGCGGCCGGGTGTGGATGTGCCCGGAGTGCGACGTCGCGCTGGTGCTGCACCGCGTCGCCGGCGGCGGGAGCTCGGTGGTGGCCTGTCACCACTGCGGTCATCGCGAGCAGGTCCCCGAGCGCTGTCCGGCGTGCGCCTCGACCGCGGTCGCCCGCCACGGGGCGGGAACCGAGCGCGTCGAGCATGAGCTTCAGGCGGCCCTCGGGGGCGCCGACTTTCCGGTGTTCCGCCTCGACGCCGACGCCGCCTCGCGCAAGGACGGGCTGGCCCGCACGCTCGCGCGCTTCGAGGCGGCCGGCGCCGGGCTGCTGGTCGGGACGCAGATCGTCGCCAAGGGCCACGACTTCGCCGACGTCACGCTGGGCGTTGTGCTCGACGCCGATCAGACGCTTCGCTTTCCCGATTTCCGCGCCGAGGAGCGAACCTTTGCGCTGATCACCCAGCTGGCGGGCCGGGCGGGGCGGGGGGCCGGCGCGGCCCGGGTGCTCGTGCAGACGCTGGCGCCGACGGCCCGCTCGATCGGGTTCGCCTGCCGCCACGACGTCGAGGGCTTCCTCGCCGACGAGCTGGCCCGGCGCGAAGCGCTGCACTACCCGCCGTTCGGATCGCTGATTCGGATCGTCTGCTCGGCGCCCCAGGCCGCCGATGCACTGTCGGTCGCCACCGACCTGCACGGGCGCATCGATGCGCCATCGACGACCGTGCTGGGACCGGCGCCGCTGTTTCGCCTGCGCGGGCGGTCGCGCAGCCAGCTCGTCCTCAAGTCGACCTCACGCCCGGCGGCGATCGACGCCGTCGGCGTAGCCGTCGACGCCGTCGGCCCGGGCGCCGCCAGGCGCGGTGTCAGCGTGAGCGTCGACGTCGACCCGCAGTGAGGCGGTCCCGGCGACACTAAACTGAGCGCGTGGCCGAACAGGCATACGAGAATCCACAGATCGAGAGCGACGAGGACGTCGAGCCCCGGGAGGAGGAGCTCGACCCCGAGGTTGCCGCGCGCCGCGCCGCCGCGCTCGCGCAGGTGCGCACGTTCGGGGACCCGGTGCTGCGCACGAGGGCCCGCCCGGTCGATCGCTTCGACGACGCGCTGCGCTCGGAGGTGGCGCGGATGGGCCGCCTGATGGGCGACGCATTGGGGGTGGGACTGGCCGCGACGCAGGTGGGCACGCTGAACCGCGTGCTCGTCTACCGGGTAGCGCCTCAAGGCCCGATCGCGGCGCTGGTCAATCCCGAGATCGACTGGAAGGGCAAGGAGACCGAGACGATGGAGGAGGGGTGCCTCAGCCTGCCCGCGGTGCTGGTCGACGTCGAGCGTCCCGTGCACGTCCGGGTCCGCGCGCAGGACGAGCGCGGTGAGCCGATCATGGTCGAGGCATCGGGTCTCGAGGCGCGCGTGATCCAGCACGAGATAGACCATCTCGACGGGGTGCTGATCCTCGATCGCGCTCCGCGCGACCAGCGCAAGGAAGCGATGCGGGCGCTGCGCGAGGCCCAGGCTGCCTGAGCGCCCCGCCCCGGTGCGCACCGTCTACGTTGGGACGTCCGCCTTCGCCGCCGCGGTGCTGGAGCGCCTGGCCGCCTCGCCCCACCTCCCCGCGCTCGTCGTCACCCGGCCCGACCGTCCCCGCGGCAGGGGGCGCCGGGTCTCGCCGCCGCCGGTGGCCGTGAGCGCGCGCGAGCTTGGGATCGCGGTCCACCAGCCGGTTTCGATCAATGACCTTGAGACCCGCGAGCGGATCACGGCGGCGCGGCCCGAAGCGGTGTGCGTGTGCGCGTTCGGGGCGCTGATCTCCGAGCCGCTCTTGTCCGAGCACCGGATGCGCAACGTGCATCCGTCGCTGCTGCCTCGCTGGCGCGGGGCGGCGCCGATCGAGCGGGCGATCATGGCCGGGGATCGGCTCACGGGCGTCTCGATCATGGTGCTGACGGCGGGACTGGACAGCGGCCCGGTGTGCCTGCAGGCAAGCGAGCCGATCCGCGACGACGACACATACGGCAGCCTCGCGTCGCGGCTGCAGGAGCTCGGCGGGGAGCTGCTCGTGCGCTCGCTCGACACCTCGCCGGAGTGCACCGCGCAGGCCGACGCGCTTGCCACCTACGCCGAGAAGATCACAGCGACCGACCGCGCGCTCGATGCGGCGATGCCGGCCGCCGAGGCGGCCCGCGTGGTCCGGGCGCTGACCCCGCACATCGGCGCTCACGTCACGCTCGCGGACGGCACCAGGCTGGCCGTCCGCGAGGTCCGGGTACACGCCGGCGAGGGACCCCCGCCGGGCGTCGTCTCACTCGACGGGCCGATGCCGCTGCTCGGCTGCGCCGACGGCTCGCTCGAGCTCGTGACCGTCCAGCCCCCGGGGCGCCGGCCGATGGGCGGCGAGGACTACATCCGCGGGCGCCGTCACGCCGGCAAGCACCACTGATGCCCCCCGCCACACGGCGCAAGCCGATCGCCCCGGCGCGCCAGTGCGCGTTCACCGTGCTGCGCAGGGTGTTCGAGCAGGGTGCCTACGCCGACCGAGCGTTCGCGGGGGAAGCACGCGGGCTGGAACCCCGAGACCGGGCACTGGCGATGCAGCTCTGCTACGGGGCCGTGCAGCGGCGCGGCACCCTCGATCACGTGGCGCAACGATTGCTGAACCGGCCGCTTGCCGACATCGAGCCGCCGGTCCAGGCGGCGCTGGCGCTCGGGCTGTTCCAGGTGCTGTACCTGGGCGGCGTCGCCGACCACGCCGCGGTCCACGAGTCCGTCGAGCTGGCAAAGCGCGCCAGACCGGCGGCGGCGGGGCTCGTCAACGCGGTGCTGCGCCGTGGCACGGTCGAGGGCGCCGCCCTCCTGGCCGAGCTCCACGACCGCGATCCCGAGGCGGCGGCACTGCTCTATTCCGTGCCCGGCTGGCTCGCCCGGCTGTGGTGGCAGGAGCTCGGCGCCGAAACCGCCCGACAGCTCCTGCGCCGCATCAACGAACCGGCCGAATCGGCGCTGCGGGTCAACACGCTGGTGACGGCCCCCGAGGACGCCGTCGCCGCGCTCGGAGTGCCGGCAGCGCCGGCCGCCGGGCTGCCGGAGGGCCTCGTGCTTAAGGGAGCGTTCGACGCGCACGGCTCGGAGGCCTGGCGCCGCGGGGCGATCATGCCCCAGTCGCGAGGCTCGATGCTCGTCGCGCGGACGCTGGCGCCGGCCGCGGGCGACCGTGTCCTGGACCTGTGCGCCGCGCCGGGGGCAAAGACCACGCAGCTCGCCGCGCTGATGGGTGACCGGGGCACGGTCACCGCGGTCGAGCGCCATCGCGGCCGGGCGCAGGCGCTGCGGCGAACCTGCGAGCGGATGCGGGCAAGCTGCGTCCACGTCGAGGTCACCGACGCCGCCCGTCATCGTGGCGAGGTGGGATTTGACCGCGTACTCGTGGACCCGCCGTGCAGTGGGCTGGGAACGCTGCAGTCGCGCCCGGACCTGCGCTGGCGGACCAGCCCCAAGAAGATCGAGCAGCTGGCCGCGCTGCAGGACCGGATCCTGGAGGCCGCCGCGGCGGCGACGGCGGCCGGCGGCACGCTCGTGTACTCGGTATGCACGATCTCGTGCAGCGAGGGTGCCAGGGTGATCGATCGCTTCTTGCGCGAGCACCGAGACTTCGAGGCCCGCCGGCTCGGCGCCGCCCATCCGCGATGGGCGGATGCGGGCGTCGGGCCCTACCTGCAACTGCTGCCTCATCGCGAGCGCACCGACGGGTTCTTCATCGCCCGGCTCGAGCGCCTCCGCGGTCCCCGTTAACCTGTGTGGCACGGTGAGCGATCAACCGATCAAGCTCGGTCCGCAATGCCCCGGATGCGGCGAGCCGTGGTTGCGACCCACGGCCGTGCCGGGCCGGTACCGGTGCGTCTACTGCCTGCAGCGCTACGAGCTCGTCTCGGTGTGCCCCAACTGCGGGGAGCACTCCACGATCGTGCGGATGTCGAGCACCGCGATCGTCGCCTGTAACCACTGCCAGGGCAGCATGTTGCAGGCGGTCTAGGTGCTGTCTGGAGGCGCAGGCGGGTCACCGCGGGCGACCGGCAACTCGACCACGGACGCCGCGCCGGGGCCCCGGGACCGGGCTGCGCTGATGCACGAGCTGCGGGTGGCGCCGTCGATCCTGTCGGCCGACTTCGCGCAGCTGGGAGCCCAGCTGCAGGAGGTGATCGCCGCCGGGGCACGCGTGATCCACTGCGACGTGATGGACGGGCACTTCGTGCCGCCGATCACGTTCGGCCCCCTGCTTGTAGGGGCGATCGCCGACCGCGTACACGACGCGGGCGCCGCGATCGACGTCCACCTGATGATCGAACAGCCCGAGCGCCAAATCGACGAGATCGCGCGGGCGGGGGCGGACAACATCACCGTCCACGTCGAGGCCACGCCGCATCTGCACTACGCACTTCAGACGATCCGCGAGGCCGGCTGCAGCGCCGGCGCCGTGATCTCGCCCGCCACCCCGGCCCACGCGCTCGACGAGGTGGGCGCCGACAGCCTCGATCTGGCGCTGTGCATGAGCGTCAACCCGGGCTGGGGCTCGCAGGAGTTCATCCCTGGCTCGCTGGACAAGCTCCGGCGGATGCGCGCCGCGCTGCCCGATCACGTCGCCCTCGAGGTCGACGGTGGGGTGCACGAGGACACCGCCGGCCCCTGCGTTCATGCGGGCGCGAACCTCCTGGTGACCGGCTCCGCCGTGTTCGGATCAAGGGATCCCGCCGCGGCCTATGCGGCGATCGCGGCGGCCGCCGGCACGCTTTAGCGCCGCGGCGGCCGCCGGCGCGCTTTAGCGCCGCGGCGGCCGCCGGCGCGCTTTAGCGCTTGGGTCGCATCGCGGGGCCGGCCCCCCAACGGTTGGGCCGCATTGGGCAACCCGGCCCGGCGTCGCGCGACCGGCACGACCGGTAGGGTGCGGTCGATGGGTTTTTGGAGGTGTCGCGCCACGCTCGCCCTCCTCGCGAGCGTCGCGGTAATAGCTGGTTGCGGGTCCGGCGGATCGTCTTCGGGCGTCAGTGCCGGGACCTATGTGAGGTCGATCTGCAGCGCCGTCGGCCCGTTCGAGAAGGACGTGGCGGCTCGCAGCAACGCGCTCAACACCGCCAGGTTCACGAGCGCCGCCGAGGGCAAGAAGGCCGTGCAGGGCTTCCTCACCGGGGTGTCCGCCGACACCGACAGGGCGCTGTCACGGCTGCGGGCCGCGGGCACGCCCGGCGTCGATCAGGGCACGGCGATCTCGACCACGATCGTGGGTGCCTTCGAGCAGCTCAGGCAGGCGATCGGCTCCGCCTTCACCCAATCAAAGTCGCTGTCGACGACGAGCCCGCAGGCGTTCAAGGACGGCGCCAATCACCTCGGTCGCACGGTGCGCTCATCGCTTAGCGCGATCAGCGCGAGCCTCGGCAAGCTCCAGAGCGCCGACCTCGAGAAGGCGGCGGCCAAGGAGCCCGCCTGCACGGCGCTCAGCGGCGCCTAACTGCCTCCCACGGGCGTCGCCTCGCCGTTGCGGGCGGGCCCGCGCCGGTAGATCAGCCACAGCAGGCAGCAGAGAACGAGCGCCGCCCCGAAGTAGCCGACCTCGACCCGCGTGACCTCGGCGCTGATCGTCGGCAGCGCGACGAACAGCACGAACAGCGCCGCCGCCAGCAGCCACGCCGCCGATGCAAGGCGCGCACGGTTGCGCGCCAGCAGCGCCTGGTTCAGGGTCCCCGAGACGAGGTGCAGACCCATCCCAAGCCCCACCACGGCCAGTCCGATGCGTCCGTAGGTGAAGCCCTTGTCGCCCAGCAGCGTGGTCATCACGAACGGCCCGATCAGCAACAGCCCGAGCGCGACCGCGCCGGCGAAGGCGGCGATCGTGAGGATCGTCAGCCGGATCGCGTCATGGAACTCCTCGGGGTTCTCGCGTGCCTCGAGGCCCGCGAGATGGGGGAGGATCGAGGTCTGGATCGCCTGGAACAACTGCAGCGGGGCCCTCACGATCAGCATCACGTTGAACACGAACCCGGCCAGGGCCCGGCCCGAGCTCACGTTGACGATCAGGACCGAGGCGTTCATCAGCGTCTGCTCGGCGAGCATGATCCCGACGACCGCGACCGCGAATCCGGCTCCGTAGCGCAGCGACAGGTCGCCGGAGGCCTCCTCGATCGTGGCATGAGCGGGGCCCTCCCGCGCGGCGTCGGCCTCGGGTATCCCCGCCGGCGCGTTCAGCGAAAAGCGCCCGAACGCGAACGGGATCACCGACAGCGACACGAATGGCGCGACGGCCATCCCGAGCCCGACCGCGGTCTGCCCGGACCCGATCCCGACTGCGACCGCCAGCGCGAACAGGAAGCGCGACGTCGATTCCAGGAACACCAGCCCGCCGTACAGCGCGAAGCGCTCGTGACCGGCCAGCCAGCCGCGAGCGAAGTAACTGGCCGCATAGGCCATCACGCCGATCACCAGGATCCAGTACAGCCCGCTCGAGCCGTCGAACAGGCTGTGCTCGATCCGGTCGCGCAACAGCAGCGCGGCACCCAGGAACAGGATCGCGAAGCCGAACTGGATCGTTGCCGGCACTCGCAGGGGATGGCCGTGGAGGCCGCGGGCGCGGCGGTCGGCGATCGTGCGCGAGAGCAGCTGCTCGATCGGCCGGTAGATCACCGACAGGATCACGAACATCACGGCCCAGCACAGCGACACGCGACCATAGGCCTGCTTTGAGAGCACGTGGCTGGCGGTCGCCAGATACGCGAACGTGAAGATGCCCGTCGAGGCGATCCCGATCGAGAGAACGCGGGCTCCCGACGCGTAGGACCTGGTCGCGCTGTGCGGGCTAGCCTGAGCCGGCGGCGCCGCGGGCTGCTTCTCGGCCGGCGCGATCGTGGCAGCGCCGCGGGCGCCGTCGCCGTCGCGCGCCATCAGACGCGACCCTCGCGCATCAGCCGACCCGCACCAGCAGCATCGTCCAGGGACAAGGGGACCGCGCCTCCACCACCTCGCCATGACGCGCGAGCAGGCGCACCAGGGCTCGCCTGCTGAAGTGGTTGACGTGGCCGGGAGTGTTGCCGAGGTCGCGCAGATAGGCGCCCCGAGCGACGTTCAAAGCCCGCCACAGCGGCTCTCGCGGAACCGACACCAGCAGGTGCCGGCGGGCCACGCGCGCCATCTCCGCGACGGCTTGTTCGGCGTCGGGCACGTGCTCGAGCACCTCGATCGCTGCCGCGAGGTCGAACTCCCCGTCTGCGAATTGCAGCCGCTGCACCGGCATCGCCCGAAACTCCAGGTTGTCGCGGCGGCGGCCGGCCCATTCGGTGCGCAGCTTGGGGTCCTCGAGGTCGATGCCGACCACCGGCGCGGTTCCAAGCCGCCGGGCCCAGCGGAGCGTCAGCACCCCCTCGCCGCAGCCGACATCGAGCACCGATTGCGGATCGGCGCGCTCCAACAGCCGGTCCAGGCTGCTCTCAAACCCCGCCATCAGCCGGCGCACCACCGGGTTGGTGGAGCCGTACTTGTCGTAGGTGTTGCCGGTGGGGACGACCTCGCCGACGCTCATACCTCGAGCGCCTCGCGGTCAGGTGGCCCCGCCGCGCTCTCCTGCGATCCCGCCGCGCTCTCCTGCGATCCCCCGCCTTTCTGCTGCGACCCGGCCGCGCTCTCCTGCGTCGGCGAGGTGCGCCCCGCGGTCGCCGCCGGCTGGTAGTGCGAGGGCGCGACGCCGAGCTGAAGCTCGATTCTGCGAACCCGCTCGAATGTCCGTTGCGACAGCGTGCGCTGGGCATCCAGCAGGTCGCCGATCACGCCCAGCGCCCCCAACAGCATCGCCCCGAAGAACAGCACCGCGCCCAGGATCAGTGACTGGATGTGGCCGGCCTTGCCACTGTGGGCGACGAACAGGACCAGGAAACGGATGAACAGCGCCAGCGCAGGAAGCCCCAATATCAGCGCCCCCGTCCAGAACAGCTTCAGTGGCTCATACTGCGACCAGACCCGGAAGATCGAGAGCGCGTTGCGCCGGACATACGCCGCGGTCGAGGGAAACAGCCGTGACTCCCGCGTCCTCGAGTTGGTCCTGATCGGGACGTGCTCGACCGCGACCAGCAGCTTGCCGGCCTGGATGATCGTCTCGAGCGTGTAGGTGAACTTCGAGACCGCCTGGACCTGAAGCGCGGCCTCGCGGTTGTAGGCCCTGAAACCCGAGGTGGTGTCCGGGATCTCGGTCGACGACGCCTGACGCACCACCCACGAGCCGAGCCGCTGCAGGAGCTTCTTCAATCCCGAGAAGTGCTCGACCTTGTCCACCTGGCGATCGCCGACGACCATGTCCGCCTCGCCCCGGAGAATCGGCGCCACGAGCTTTGGGACGTCCGCACCTTCGTACTGGTTGTCGGCATCGGTGTTGACGATCACGTCGGCGCCGAGCTTCAGCCCGGCATCCATGCCCGCCTGGAAGGCAGCGGCCAGTCCCTTGTGGTTGGTCAGTGCGACCACGTGGTCGACGCCGCGCTCACGGGCGACCTCGATCGTCCGGTCCGTCGAGCCGTCGTCGATGATCAGCCACTCAACGACGTCGAGCCCCTCGACCTCGCGGGGCAGGCGGCTCAGCGTCAGCGGCAGTTGCCCTTCCTCGTTGAAACAGGGAATCTGGATGATCAGCTTCATTGGCTCACGGTACGCCCGCGCCGGGTTGACGACGGCCGGTCGCCTCGGAAAACGGTGCGCCGGGCAGCGCTCAATGACAACAAGGTAGCGGGATACTGCACAGCCCAGATGGATGCCCCGACCCTCAGCCCGCCCGCCTCCGCCCTGGCCCCGCGCCTCGCGCCGGGGCCGGTCGGGCCTGCCCGGAGCCGACGCGACAGCCGACTGACCCGAGCTCTGGGGGGCAGCTTCCACCGCCCGGCGCTCGCGGTGCTGCTGATCGTGACGCTGCTGCTGCGCCTGTGGGGCATCAAACAGGGGCTTCCCTACAGCTACAACACCGACGAGGCCACGCACTTCGTCCCTCGGGCGATCGCGTTCTTCTCGCACGACTTCAACCCGCATTACTTCCTCAACCCACCCGCCTATTCCTACCTGCTGCACATCGTCTTCGAGGTCTGGTTCGGAAGCGCCGACGCCGTCAGCCGAGCGTACGCCACCGATCCAACCGCCGTTTTCGTGGTGGCTCGCGTCGTCGCGGCGGTGCTGGGCACGGTCTCGGTCTGGCTGACATATCTCGCCGGCGCGCGCTTCTTCAACCGCAACGTGGGACTGCTCGCCGCCGCGATCCTCGCGTTCGCATTCCTGCCGGTCTTCTACAGCCATCTCGCGCTCAACGACGTCCCCACGCTCGCTCCGGTGTCGCTGGCCCTGTACGGCGCCGCCGGGGTGATGCGCTACGGCCGCATGCGCGACTACGCGGTCGCCGGGGCGGGGATCGGGCTCGCCACGGCGACGAAGTACACCGGCGGGATCACGATGCTGTGCCTGCTGACGGCGTTCGTGACCGACGCCTCCGGCGGCTCGATGTCGCTGAAGGGGGCGGCGCGGCGCTGCGCGATGGCCCTGGTGATCGGCCTGCTCGCGTTCCTGATCGCCAACCCCTTCGCGGTGCTGGACTTCTCCGCGTTCCGCGCCGGCGTCTCCTCGCAGGCCTCGCTGGCGGCCGGAGCGGACCCCGTCAAGCTGGGGACCCGTCCCGGCAGCGGGATCACCTATTACCTGTGGACGTTCACCTGGGGCCTGGGATGGGGACCGACCCTCGCCGCGATCGCGGGAGCGGGGCTGCTGGTCGCGCGCCGCCGGGTGGCGATGCTGCTGACGCTGCTGCCGGCGACGATCGCGTTCATCATCTTCATGGGCGATCAGCAGCGCTATTTCGGCCGCTGGCTGATGCCGATCTTCCCGATCGTCGCGATCCTCGCCGCATACGGGACGGTCGAGCTGGTGCGATGGCTGGCCAGGTCGCGACGCGTGCCCGCGATCGTTGGCGGCACGGTCGCCGCGGTGCTGGTGCTGACCCAGAGCGTGGTGGCCGACATCCACAACGACGCGGTGTTGTCGCGTCCGGACACCCGCAACCTCACGCGTGCCTGGATGGTCCATCACGTACCGGCCGGGTCCAAGGTCGTGATCGAGCCCGAGGTGCCCGACACCTGGGCCACCGACATCGGCGCCTCGCTGGCCTCGACGCCGACCGGGGAGCGCTGGGTGCGATACCCCACGTGGCTGACCAACCTCGATGCTCGCGGCAATCCGCTGCTGCCCGGCGAGCACCGCTACGTCGTCATCGATCAGTACGAGCGCTACCTGCGCCCGGAGCTGCTGGACTCCTACGTCGCGAGGGGGTACTGCTGGGTGGTGCTGGGGTCGCTTCAGGCGGGGCGCGCGTTCGCGCAGCCTCAGGACGCGCCCCAGGCGATCGCCTACTACGCCGAGCTGGCCAACCGCGCCAAGCTCCTCTACCACGTCAGCCCGCTGCCGGCCAGCGCCCATCCGGTGCCGTTCAGCTTCGACTGGTCGATCGACTACTACCCTCGTCAGTACAGGCGCCCCGGACCCGAGATGAGCGTGTACCGGCTGACGGGCGGGAAGTGTTCCTAGCGAAAAAGGCAGATGTCTCCCGGAACGGATACCGACACCGACCACATACACCTGGCCAGAGCGATTGAGCTGGCGGAGAGCGGACGCGGAAGGGTCAGCCCGAATCCCCTCGTCGGCGCAGTGATCGGGCGCGACAACGTGGTCCTCGGTGAGGGCTTTCATGGCTGGCTGGGGGGACCGCATGCCGAGGTCGAGGCGATCTCGGCCGCCGAGGATTGCGATCTCCGCGGCGCGACCCTGTACGTGTCGCTGGAGCCGTGCTGCCATCAGGGACGGACTCCGCCCTGCACGGAGGCGATCCGCGAGGCGGGCATCGGCAGGGTGGTGGTCGCCTCCGACGATCCCTCCGAGCATGCATCGGGCCGCGGCCTGGGGATCCTGCGTGACGACGGGATCGAGGTGGTCGTCGCCGAGGGTGAGCTGGCCGAACGCGCGCGGCTTCTGAACCAGTCGTTTCGCAAGCACGCCCGCACCGGACGCCCCTGGGTCCGGTTCAAGTCCGCGATGACGCTCGATGGCAAGGTGGCGACCGGCAGCGGCGACTCGAAATGGATCTCGTGCGAGGAGAGTCGCCGGCTCGCGCATCGCTGGCGCGCCGAGTGCGACGCGGTCGCCGTCGGGATCGGCACCGCGCTCGCCGACGATCCGCGGCTGACAGCCCGTGTGGACGGCGTCGCCCGGCAGCCGCGCCGGGTCGTGTTCGACTCGCTCGCGCGCCTGCCGCTGACGTCAAAGCTCGTCCGCGACGCCCGTCGGACTCCGCTCATCGTCGTGGTCTCCCGCGCGGCGCCGAGGTCGGCGACCGACGCGCTGGAGACGCACGGCGCCGAGGTGATCGTGGCGACCGGGGAGAACGAGCCCGCGCGTGTGCGCTCCGCGCTGGACCAGCTCGGCGCGTACGGCATCGGCTCGATTCTGCTCGAGGGCGGCCCCCACCTCGCCGGCGCATTCCTCGATGCGCAGGAGGTCGATGAGATCCGCCTGTTCCTGGCGCCGATCGTCCTGGGCGGCCGGACCGGGCGAGACCCGCTCGAGGGGGACGGGGCCGAGCTGATCGCCGACGCCAACCGGGCCCTGACTTTCGACTCCGAGCAGGTCGGCGTCGACCTGCTGGTGTCGGCGCGGATGAAGGAGTGGTAGCGCTGCTTCCGCGGGCCGAGAGGCGTTAGGCGACTTGTTCACGGGGCTCGTTGCGGATTTGGGGCGGATCGTGCGGTCCGAGCGCTCCGCTGAGGGGGCGCGGATGACGATCGAGACCGCGCTCGCCGCGGAGCTGCGCGAGGGCGGGTCGGTCGCGGTCAACGGAGTCTGCCTGACGGCCACCGACGTCGCCGAGGCCTCGTTCGCCGCGGATGTGATGAACGAGACGCTTGCACGCACTTCCCTAGCCGGCGCCCGGCCCGGCGCCGGCGTCAACCTCGAGCTGCCGCTACGCGCGGCCGATCGCCTCGGGGGGCACGTCGTCCAGGGCCACGTCGACGGCCTCGGGACTATCTCCGACGTCCACGACGACGGCTTTGCCCGGCGCGTCGAGGTGCAGGTCGACCCGACGCTGCTGCGCTACGTCGTCCAGAAGGGCTCGATCGCGGTCGACGGCGTGTCGCTGACGGTGGCCGAGCTCGGCGAGTCATCGTTTACCGTGTCATTGATCCCCGAGACGCTCGAGCGGACCAATCTCGGCGCCGCCGAGCCCGGTGTAACCGTGAACCTGGAGGTCGATGTGCTCGCCAAATACGTGGAACGACTGATCCGATCATGACAGCGACCAGATCGTCCTTCGCCACGGTCGAGGACGCGCTCGAGGACATCGCGGCGGGCAAAATGGTCGTCGTCGTCGACGACGAGGACCGCGAGAACGAGGGGGATCTCGTGATGGCCGCCCAGTTCGTCACGCCGGACGCGATCAACTTCATGACCCGCCAGGCCGGCGGCTGGATATGCCTGACGCTCACACCGGAACGATGCGACGAGCTCGGCCTCGAGCTGATGACGCTCAAGAACGAGAGCGCCAATCAGACGCCCTTCACGGTCACGATCGAGGCGCGCGAGGGGGTGACCACAGGAATCAGCGTCCACGACCAGGCGCACACGATGCAGGTGGCGATCGACCCGAGGAGGGGTTCCAAGGACATCGTCAAGCCAGGCCACGTCCGCCCCCTCAAGGCCAAACCGGGCGGCGTGCTGGAGCGGACCGGCCACACCGAGGCATCGGTCGACCTCGCCCGTCTTGCCGGCCTGAACCCGTCGGGCGTGATCTGCGAGATCCAGAACGAGGACGGCTCGATGGCGCGTGGCGAGGATCTGACCGTCTACTGCTTCAAGCACCGCCTCAAGATGATCACGATCGCCGACCTGATCGCTTACCGGCGGCGGACGGAGAGGCTCGTCGAGCGGGTCGTCGGCACGAAACTGCCCACGGCGTTCGGTGAGTTCGTCGCGATCGGCTATCGATCGCTGGTCGACAACAAGCATCACGTCGCGCTCGTCAAGGGCGACGTCGACGGCACCGAGGACGTGCTCGTGCGGGTGCATTCGGAGTGTCTGACCGGCGACGTGTTCCATTCGCTGCGCTGCGACTGCGGCGAGCAGCTCGAGTCCGCTTTGGGGATGATCGAGCGCGAGGGGCGTGGGGTGCTGCTGTACCTCAGCCAGGAGGGGCGGGGCATCGGCCTGCTGAACAAGCTCCGCGCCTACAAGCTCCAGGAGGAGGGGCTGGACACCGTCGACGCCAACCTCCGGCTGGGACTCCCGGCCGATCTGCGCGACTACGGCATCGGCGCCCAGATCCTCGTCGACCTCGGCCTGAGCTCGATCCGGATCCTCACCAACAACCCCAAGAAGATCTCAGGCCTTGCCGGCTACGGGCTCTCGGTCACCGACCAGGTCCCGATCCAGCACATGTCCAATCCGCACAACGAGGCGTATCTGCGGGCCAAGCGCGACAAGCTCGGGCACACCCTGCACCACCAAGGGCTCCCGCTCGACGAGCAGATGCTCCGCGACGAGCACGAGCAGGACCGCCGCCGGGAGCGCGAAGAGGAGCTCTGATCGCGATCGGCACCGACGACGCGCGGGTCGCCCTGTGCGTGGCGACGTTCTACTCGGAGCTCGCGCAGAAGCTCGAGGCGGGGGCCCGCGCCCGACTCGAGGAAGCCGGGATCGGCGCCGTGGACCGATTCGAGGTCCCCGGTGCCTACGAGCTGCCGGTGATTGCAAAGTACGCCGCGCAATCGGGAAGGTATGAGGCGGTGGTGTGCCTCGGAGCCGTGATCCGCGGCGAGACCGACCACTACGACTACGTCTGCGGCGAGGCGGCGCGGGGGATTCAGGACGTCCAGCTGGAGACCGGCGTGCCGTGCGGCTTTGGCGTCCTGACCGTCGACACGATGGAGCAAGCGCTCGACCGGGTCGCCGGCGGCTCCAAGCGCGACACCGGCCGCCACGCGGTGCAGGCGGCGCTGGCCTCGCTGGCGGTCAAGCGCGAGCTCGGCGGTAGGAGGTCCCCCGCCGGATTCGCGGGCTGAGCTAACCCTAATCCCCGCTGTTGTTCTGAGGGGCACCCGGGACCCCGCCGGAATCGCCGGAGCCGCCGCCGGAGCCGCCCTGCGCCGCCGCCGGCGCGCCGCCCCCGTGCCCGGGCGCCGCCCCCCGGCCGCCACCGGGTCGGGTGTGCCCCCGCTTGCCGGTGCCCTTCCCCGGCTTGGCGCCGCCCTTCCCCGGCTTGGCGCCGCCCTTCCCCGGCTTGGCGCCGCCCTGCCCCGGCTTGGCGCCGCCCTGCTTCTGGGCATGCTTTCCGAGCTCGCGCAGCGCGTCCTGAAGCTCCGACCTGACGACCCCGGACTGGTTGGGGATCTGCAGCCGCTGGTACAGGACGGCGACCGCGGCGCGCGGATCGCCTGCCAGCCGCAGCGACCGGCCCAGGTCGTACAGGGCATAGGCGTAGGTGAGGCTGGTCGGCGGCGCTGCGGCCAGCGCCTGGCGAAGAACCGGGATCGCCGCGCCGTACTCGCCGCTCTCCATCAGTCCGTGCCCGCGGGCCTCGAGCGTGTCGGCGGCGGGGGGCGGCGTGGCCGCCGGGGCGGATGTCGCGCTCACCTGCGCCGGCGTCGTCCGGGGCTTGGGCCTGGGCTTTGACTGGGGCCTGGCGGGCTTCGGGCGGTGGTTGACCGGCGCAGCCTTGGCGGCCGCGTGTGTGGTGACGCGCTGCGCCCGCGACGAGGAGCCGTGGGGCTTGGACGAGGGCGAGTGGCTGGCGCCCAGCGCGATGCCGACCGCGACCGCGACGGCCGCCAGCGCGGCGACGGCGATGGCCCGGCGCGGGGCGCGCTGCTCTCGGTGCCGGCGGACCGGGGTGTCGCCGCCCGCGCCGGTGGCGCCGGCCACCCCGTTGGCGCCGGCGTCGGCCGCTGCCGCGGCTGTCGCCATCGCGGGAGCAGGGACCGGGCGGCTCCGGGCGCGCCGGCGCACCGGGCGCCCCGGGGAGGCCCTTACAACGCTCTCGGCGAGCGCCGCGTCGACCGCGTCGGCGAATGATCGCGCCGACGGCCAACGCTGCTCGGGGCGCTTGGCCATGCCGCGCGCGAGCACGGCATCGAGCGCCGGCGGCAGCTGCGGATTGCGTTCGCTGGCCGGCGGCGGCGGCGCGTCGATGTGCTGGCGTGCCTGCGCCGCGAAGCGCTCGGCGCCGAACGGCCGCTCCCCGGCCAGCAGCTCGAAGGCGGCGACGGCGAGCGAGTAGCGGTCGCTGGCTTCGGTGGCGGCGCGACCAACCGCCCGCTCCGGCGCCAGGTACGCAGCCGTCCCCAGCACCTGCCCGTCGACCGTCAGGGCATCGTCGGTGGAGAGCTGCGCGATCCCGAAGTCGGCCACATGGACGACTCGATCGCGGTCGAGTAGCAGGTTCGCAGGCTTGATGTCCCGGTGCAGGACGCCGTGCCGGTGCGCGTAGTCGAGTGCCGAGGCGGCCTCGTGCAGCCAGCGGACCGCCTCGGTGCGGGTCGTGTTGCGCAGACGCAGCGCGTCGGCAACACTCCCGCCGGGCAGGTACTCCATCACGATGAACGCCTGAGCCGCGTCGGTCGGCTCCGACGGGGTCGTCTCGCCGACGTCGTAGATCGTCACCACGTTGGCGTGCCCGGAAAGCTGCGCGGCCGTTCGGGCCTCTCGCTTGAACCGGCGCAGCGCCGATTCGTCTCGCGCGAAGCGCTCCGCCAGCAGCTTGATCGCGACCCTGCGGCCCAACGCCCGGTCCTCGGCGCACCAGACCGACGCCATTCCGCCGCTGGCGATGTGGCGCACCAGGCCGTAGCGTTCGGGCAAGGTCACGTCTTTGAGCATGCTGAGGCCCTGGGTATTGCTCTCACCCATGGGAACAAATGTTTACCCGTGGGGGGATTTTTGAACCCGCGCGCATGCCGCGGAACCGATCGCCGGGAGCGCTGAGGCTATACTCGCCCGGCATGCCCAAGGTCTGCCACGTTTGTCGCAAGGGCCCGTCTTTCGGCCACAGCCGCAGCCACTCGATGGTGGCCACCAAGAGGCGCTTCGATCCCAACCTGCAGCGGGTCAGGATCGACGATTCCGGGACCCCTCGCCGCGTGTATGTCTGCACCCGGTGCCTGAAGGCCGGCAAGGTCACCAAGGCACTTTGACGGCGCGTGCCCGCGTCCCGGGGAGATCGATAGCGGCTCCGGTGTCCGACCCCAGCATCGTCCGCTTCCGCGCGATCGTCGAGGCGAGCCTCGCGGAGCTGGAAACGCGCCGCCAGGAGGTCAACGACCTCAACGTGTTCCCCGTCGCCGACGGCGACACCGGCGACAACATGGTGCTGACGCTGAGAGCGGTGTTGCAGGAGCTCGACCGGCTCGCCGGCGCCTCCAAGGACCGCACGATCGACGACATCGGCCGCGACGAGATCGTGGCCTCGGTCGCCCGTGCGGCGCTGCTGGGAGCCCGCGGGAACTCGGGGGTGATCCTCTCGCAGCTGATTCGCGGCGCTGCCGAGGAGCTCGCCAGCCGGCCGGGTGAGCTCGTTGACCCGGTGCTGATCAGCGCCGCGCTGGCACGCGCCGCCGACCAGGCGTACGGTTCGGTTCGCGACCCGGCCGAGGGAACGATTCTGACCGTGGTGCGGGAGATGGCCGTTCGCGTGGCCTCCGACCTCGCGCACAGCAACGACGCCCGCCTCGGCGCCGAGACCACCGCCGAGCAACAGAACGCCGTGATCGCCGAGGTGATCGAACGCGCGCTCGTCACCGGCCAGGAGTCGGTGGAGCGCGGTCCCGACCTGCTGCCCGTGCTGCGCGAGGCCGGAGTGGTCGACGCCGGCGGATACGCGCTGACCATCCTGCTGGCGGGCATCGTCGGCGCGCTGCGCGGAACCGAGCCCCCCGAGATCGAGCATCACGCGGCCGCGCGCGTTACTCATCCCCAGCATGCCTCGAGCACCTACCGCTACTGCACCAACTTCGCCGTCACCGGCACGGCGCTCGAGCAGCGGCGCTTCGTTTATGCGCTCGAGCAGATTGGCGACTCGGTGCTGGTCGTCGGAGACCCCACGACGCTCAAGGTCCACGTCCACACCGACGACCCGAACTCGGCCACGGCGCTGTTCTCGGAGTTCGGCGCGATCTCGCATTTGGACGTCGCCGACATGCACGCCCAGGTCCGCCGGCGCGACGACCGGCTTGCCTCGACACAAGCTTCGCCGGCCGTGTGCGGCGCGCTCGCGGTCGTCACCGGCGACGGCATGCGGTCGCTGTTCGAGGGCCTCGGCGTCCACACGCTCGAGGGCGGCCCGACGCTCAACCCCTCCACCTATGACCTGCTCGCGGCGATTCACGCGATCCCCGCCGAGCAGGTCGTGGTGCTGCCCAACAGCGCAAACGTCGTGATGGCCGCGGAGCGTGCCGCCGAGCTGTCCGACAAGGCCGTGCAGGTGGTCCTCTCCCGCTCGCCCCAGGCCGGGCTGGCCGCCGCCGTCAGCCTCGACCCTGCGCGCGGCGCGGTCGCCAACGCGCGGGCGATGACCCAGACGCTCGGACGCGTCCGCTCCGGCGCCGTGGCCCCGGCCGCCCGCGACGACGCCCACGGGCGCTTTCGCGAGGGCGACGCCGTCGGGTTCATCGAGGAGAAGATCGTCGCCTGGGGCCGCCCCCGGGAAGCGCTTCGTGAGGTGCTCGAGCAGCTCGCCCAGAGCGCGGAGCTGATCACCTGCCTGCGCGGCGCCGAGGCGCCGCTCGACGATGACACCGTGCACGCGCTCGCGGCCGGCGAGGTCGAGTTCGAGCTGAGCGAAGGCGGTCAGGAGCGCTACTGGTGGCTGCTGAGCGCTGAGTAGCTGCCGCGTTCCCACGACGCGCCGGCGGTGCCGCACCTGCTTTCCGGCGTTTTGCTCGACCGGTGGGCCGGTCATGATCACAGCCTAAACGATGGCTGTGACCGCTTTCGCAACATCTCGCCCTCTTGATCTGGGGGAGCTGAACGCGGCGCCCGTGCGCTTCCCGCGGCCCTCCGCGCTGCAGAGGCCGCTGACACTTCAAGGGGCCAAGGGCCGGCAGGCCGCCCACGCGCTCGGGCTGCTCACGGTCGGGGACCTGCTCGAGCACATGCCGCGTGACCGCCGCGAGGCGCGCGCGGTGGCAGACCTGGTGCCCGGCGAGAGCGCCACGGTTCTCGTCGCGGTCGCGAGCATCTCCTCCCGGCCGGTCCGGCGCCGGGGGATGAGGCCGCTGGTGGAGGCGACCGTCGCCGACGCGAGCGGTCCGATGAAGGCTATGTTCTTCAATCAGCCCTGGCTCGTGCAGCGCTATCCGCCCGGCACACGCCTGATGCTCCACGGCAAGCTTCAGGCGCGCAACCGCTTCGGGGTCCAAGCCCACGCGCGCACCACCGAGGCGATCGTCGACGGCGCCGGGGTGGCGCATTACCCGGCCACCGACGGCCTGTCCTCGACGCAGATCTTTGCGCTCGTGCGCGAGCACGCCGACCTGATCGGCTCCGTGTTCGAGCCGCTGGCGGCGGCGCTGCGCAGCGCCGAGCGCCTTCCGGGCCGCGCCGACGCGCTCTGCGCCGTGCACTTCCCCCGTGCGGCGCCCGACACCGACGAGGGCCGTCGTCGACTCGCGTTCGACGAGCTGCTGCTCGCACAGCTGGCGCTGCTGCGTCGGCGCGGGACCCGCGAGCAGGAGGGCGCTCCGGTCATCGACGAGCCGCGAGCCCTGACCGACAGGTGGCTGCAGCGGCTGCTTCCGTTCGCGCTCACCGGCGATCAGCAGCGCGCGCTGGCGGCGATCGACTCAGACCTAGCCAAAGCCCGGCCGATGCAGCGGCTGTTGATGGGCGAGGTGGGGTCGGGAAAGACGGTCGTCGCGCTGTACGCGTTGCTGCGCGCGGTCGAGCACGGCTATCAGGGCGCGCTGATGGCTCCGACGGAGACGCTCGCCGAGCAACATTTCGCGACGATCCAGGCGCTGATGCCCGGCGAGCCGGTGCCGGCGGGGCTGCTGACGGGCTCGACCCCGGGCGGCCGGCGCAAGGATCTGCTGGGCAAGCTCTGCAGCGGGGAGCTGTCGCTCGTGGTGGGCACGCACGCGCTGATCGAGGAGGGGGTCCGGTTCGCGCGCCTCGCTGTCGCCGTCATCGACGAGCAGCACCGGTTCGGGGTGCGTCAGCGAGCGGCGCTGGACGCCAAGGGGCGGGCTTCCGATCGGCCCCACGTCCTGCACATGACCGCGACCCCAATCCCGCGCACCCTGGCCCTGCTCGGATACGGCGATCTCGACTTCACGCTGCTGCGAGAGCTGCCCACGGGGCGCCGGCCGGTGCGGACGTTCGTATGCGCGACCGAGCGCGAGCGCACTCGCGCGTACGAGCGGATCCGGGAGGAGCTGCGAGGCGGCCATCAGGCATTCGTGGTGTGCCCGCTGGTGGAGGAGTCAGACGCGCTCCAGGCCCGTGCGGCGACAGCCGAGTTCGAGCGGCTGCGCAACGGCGAGCTTCGGGAGTTCGACGTCGTGCTGATGCACGGGCAGCTGCGGCCGGCGGCCAAGCAGGCGGCGATGGCGCAGTTCGCATCCGGAGCCGCGAACGTCCTGGTCGCAACCTCGGTGATCGAGGTCGGGATCGACGTTCCCAACGCGACCGTGATGCTCGTCGAGGACGCCGATCGCTACGGGATCTCGCAGCTGCATCAGCTCCGCGGCCGGATCGGGCGGGGCGAGCACCCCTCGCGCTGCATCCTGTTCGGCGCCAAGGACTCGGCTCGGCTACGGGCGCTGGCCGAGCACTCCGACGGCTTCGAGCTCGCCGAGATCGACCTCCAGCTGCGCGGCGAGGGTGAGCTCGTCGGCACCCGGCAGCACGGGCTCGCCCAATTCCGCGTGGCCGAGCTTCCCCGCGATGCGGAGCTGCTCGAGCGGGCTCGGCTGCGGGCCCGGGCGATCGCCTCCCAGGATCCCGAACTGGCGCGCGCCGAGAACGCGCTGCTGGCCGAGGCGCTCGTGCGCGCCTACGGAGCCGAGGCGCAGGCCCCGATCTGGGCGTGAGGGTGATCGGGGGCCGATTCGGCGGCCACACCCTGACCGCGCCGCGCGGTCGCGTGACCCGCCCGACCTCGGACCGGGTGCGCGAGGCGCTGTTCTCGATCCTCGCGTCCGTCGACGGGGCGCGCGTGCTCGATCTGTTCGCCGGATCCGGGGCGCTCGCGATCGAGGCGCTGTCGCGGGGCGCCTCGGAGGCGACGCTGGTGGACTCCTCGCCGGCGGCGATCGCGGCGATTGCCCGCAACCTGACGGCGCTGGGAGTCACCGCTGAGCTGCGGCGCCAGCGCGCCGCGGTGTTCCTCGAGCAGGCACGCGCCGACGCTCGTCAATACGATCTGGTCTTCGTCGATCCTCCATACCAACGAGCGAGCGATCTCGGCCGGCAGCTCTCGCCGGCGCTGCGCCCCGTGCTTGCGCCGGGCGCCCGCGTCGTCACCGAGAGCGACCGGCGAGCCCCGCTGGGCCTCGACCTGCCGCTGCTGCGAGAGCGTCGCTACGGCGACACCCTGATCCGAATCCATGCCCCCCGATAACCGCACCGCGATCTGCCCCGGAACTTTCGATCCGATCACCCACGGTCATCTGGACGTGATCGGACGGGCATCGGCGATGTTCGATTCCGTGATCGTCGGCGTCGTCAACCATCCGTGGCGAAAGGGTCAGACGCTGTTCTCCGCGGAGGAGCGCGTCCAGTTCGTCAAGAACGCCACCAGCAACCTGCCCAACATCACGGTGGAGCCGTTCAGCACGCTGCTCGTCGAGTTCGCCCGCGACCGCGACGCGAGGGCGATCGTCAAGGGGCTGCGGGCGATCTCGGACTTCGAGTACGAGTTGGAGATGAACCAGCTCAATCGCAAGCAGGCGCCGGACGTCGAGTCCGTTTACCTGATGGCGTCGGCCAAGTACAGTTTCCTGCGTTCGAGCGGAGTCAAGGAGCTCGCGACGTTCGGCGGTGACATCGACGAGTTGGTGCCCGCCGAAGTGGCCAAGGCTCTGAAGGAACGGCTCAGCCGCTGACGAAACAGAGGTTCTGCCATGGACGTTCTGGTACTGATCGACAAACTGGACGACCTCGTCCACAACGCCAAGCCGGTCCCGCTGACCGATCAGGTCCGCGTCGACAAGGAGGAGATCTACGACATCCTCGATCAGATGCGCGCGACGATCCCCGAGGAGATCAAGCAGGCGCGCTGGATCGTCAAGGAACGTCAGGAGATGCTCGCCGAGGCCAAGCGCGAGGCCGAGCGGATTGTCAAGGAGGCTCGCGAGCGCCAGGACAAGATGATCTCCGACGAGGAGATCACCAAGCAGGCCGAGCGGGCCGCCGATGACATCATCGAGGACGCCCGCGGGCGCGAGCGTGAGATCCGCCTGGGCGCCGAGGACTACGCGGACGAGATCCTCAACACGCTCGAGGTCAACCTCTCGAAGTTCATCGCCGCGGTCCAGCGCGGGCGCGACCGGCTCGCCGGCAAAGACGAGCCCGCAGAGGTCTCCTAGGCCGCCGGCCTCATGGCCGAGATCGAGGTCCTCGAGACCGACATCACCCGGCTCGACGTCGACGCCATCGCCAACGCCGCCAACACCCGCCTGCTCCATGGAGGCGGGGTCGCCGGCGCGATCTCGCGAGCCGGCGGCCCGGCGGTCCAGCGCGAGAGCGAACAGCGCGCTCCGATCGGACTCGGCGAGGCCGTGGAGACGACCGCGGGCGAGATGCCGGCGCGCTGGGTGATCCACGCGGCGACGATGGAGCTGGGCGGGCCCACGTCGGCGGAGATCATCCGCGCGGCGACCGCGAGCACCCTGCGCAAGGCCGACGAGCTCGGCGCCGAGTCGCTCGCGCTGGTCGCGTTCGGCACCGGCGTCGGCGGCTTCCCGATCGAGCAGGCGGCCGAGATCGAGGTCGAGGAGGTGCGCAGGCACCTCGACGGCGGCGGCGGTTTGCGACGGATCGTGTTCGCCGTCCGCGGCGAGGCCGCGCGCGACGCGTTCGAGCGGGCGCTCAGCGCACGCTGAATTCGCTCAGCCCTTCGGGCTCCTCCTCGTGGACCTCGACGTCGTCGACGCTGGCATGCCGCGGACCGCTTCGCAGGAACCGCAACAATCGCTCGACGGCATCGGGCGAGCCCTCCAGCACCGCCTCGACCGCGCCATCGGAGCGATTGCAGACCCAGCCGGCGACGCCGTGAGCGCGGGCGCGCTCGAGGGTGCTGTCGCGAAAGAACACGCCCTGTACCCGGCCGTGGACGATGACCCGTCGGCGGATACGTTGCTCCTGCATCGCGGGGATTCTCCCAACCCGACGGCGCCGGCGCCTGCGCCGGCGCTGACGACCATTCCGTCCGCGCTCCGCGCCATGCTCGACCGTCTGATGGAAATCCTCCTCCTGATCGCCGGCGTGCTGGCCGGCGCCGCGGCCGCTGCCGTAGCGCTGTGGCCGCGGCTCATCCGCGCGCGTTCGGACCTCCTGCACGAGCGCCAGCGGGGCGAGGAGCGCCTGGCCAGTGTCAACGACGCGCAGGACCGGTTGTCGGCCTCGTTCAAGGCGCTCAGCGCCGAGGCGCTGCAGTCGAGCATGTCGCAGCTGGCAGAGATCACCCGCGTGCAGCTGCGGGCCGCCCAGGCCGAGGCCAAGGGGGACCTCGACAAGCGGCGCGAGGCGGTCGAGCAGCTCGTGACTCCGCTCAAGGAACAGCTCGGCCGGGTCGACGCGCAGCTCCTGCGGCTCGACCAGGAGCGCCGGGAGTCTCGCGGCCGGCTCGAGGCCCAGCTCCGGACGCTCGCCGACACCGGCGAGCGGCTGCGAACCGAGACGGGAGCGCTCGTGACGGCCCTGCGCAAGCCCAATGCACGGGGCCAGTGGGGTCAGATGCAGCTTCGCAACGTGGTCGAGCTGGCCGGCATGATCAGGTACTGCGACTTCGCCGAGCAGTCGCCGCTCGGGGGCGGCGAGTCGGTGCTCCGGCCCGACCTGGTGGTCAGCCTTCCGGGCGGCAAGCACGTCGTCATCGACGCGAAAGCGCCGCTGCAGGGTGTGCTCGACGCATACCAGGCGCGCGACGAGGAGGAGCGCCGGCGCCACCTGCACGACCACGCGCGGCTGTTGCGCAAGCACGTCAAGGCGCTCGCCGACAAGGCCTACTGGGCGGAGCTCGAGTCTGCGCCCGACCTCGTCGTGATGTTCCTTCCGGGCGAGCATCTCTACGGCGCGGCGCTCGAGGCCGACTCCGCACTGATCGAGGACGCGATGGCGCGGCGGGTGTTGATCGCGACGCCCACGACGCTGCTGGCGATGCTGCACGCGATCGCGTACGGGTGGCAGCAGGAGCGAGTCGCCGAGTCGGCTCAGGCCGTCTCCGAGCTCGGCCGCGAGCTACACGGCCGCCTGGTCAAGTTGTCGAGCCTGATGTCCACCCTCGGCTCGCGGCTCAACGCCGCGGTCCGGGCGTTCAATGACACGGTCGGCTCCTACGAGGCGCGGGTGATGCCCGCGGCACGCCGCTTCGAGGACCACGGCGCCACCGCCGCCGGTCGCGAGCTGCCTGAGCTCGAGCAGGTGACGACCAGCGCCCGCACAGTTCACGCCCCGCGCGCCGCGCCGGAGTCCGATCAGACGGTGCAAGAGCTTCCCGGCTTCCGGTTGCGCGCCGCCGAATAGCCGGCCCCCGGCCGGGCCTCAACGTGTCCTACGTTGATGAATCTTGGTCGCTATAGAGCAAAGATTCATCACGGAACCGCGGCGCGGCCATCCCACCAGCGCCGCAGGTCCTCTCGCTGGTGCGGCAGCGGGTCGGCCGAGGGCTTGCGCGCCCGCACCAACGCGAGCGCCTCGTCGATCTCGATGCCCTCTCGCAGGGCCACGACCCCGGCCGCGATCGCGGCGGCGCGCTGCCAACCCGCGCGGCAGTGGACGTATGTGCTCGCGCCTTCGTCCAGCCAGGCGCAGACCGCTTGGACGGCCTCCTCGATCGCGCCGGCGGGCAGACCCCCGTAGTCGACCAGACGCAGGCGGCGCTCTTGGATTCCCGCCGCCGCCAGCGCGCGCTGCACCGCCGCTCGTTCGCCGCGCCGATACTCCTCGTTCTCGACCAGGTTCAGCACCCGCTGCACTCCGCTGCCCGCCAGCAACTCGACATCGTCGCGATCCAGCGGGTAGGCGCCGATCGTCAGCCCCTCGAGCACCTCCCCGAAGCCGTAGCTTGCAAACCAGTTCGACACGCCTTCAATCATCGCCGCTGCCCGTCTCGACCGGCCCCAGACCGTGGCCGGATTCCGCGGCCGAGCACTATCCTCGAGGGCATGGCGCCGCGAACCGATTCGTTCGATCTCGGCGGGCTTCGCCTCACAAGCGGCGAGGGCCGCCGCCTCGATCTGCACGTCGCGATCGACCCGTTCACGTTCGCCGGCGAGCAATACCCGCTGGAGCAAACACTGGTGCCCGCTCGCCTGGACATCTCGCGCACCACCGGCGACGGGTACGTGCTGCGGCTGCGCTTCAACGCGACCCTGGTGGGGCCCTGCATGCGCTGTCTCGAACCCGCCGGCCCGGCGTTCGAGGTCGACGTCCGCGAGGTGTCCCAGCCGGGGGAGACGGATGAGCTGAACTCGCCCTACGTCGAGCACGGGATCCTCGACCTGCGCGGCTGGGCCCGCGACGCGCTCGCGCTCGCGCTGCCCACCGCGCTGTTGTGCCGCGAGGACTGTGCGGGACTGTGCGCGGAGTGCGGCGCAAACCTCAACACCGCCGGCCCCGAGCATGGTCACGAGCGCGCGTCCGATCCGCGCTGGGCCAAGCTCTCGGAGATCCGCTTCAACTGACGGGACCTGGATAACGTCCCAACCGGCGCCTCTGTGGCGCCGCTCGGGACGTTCCCGTCCTCGGAGGAGGGAAACGTCCCGCACGGCTGCTCGAAGGGGTCTTTTGGGACGTTGTTCACCCGGGAAACATCCCGCACGATCGCTCGAAGGGGTCTGTTGGGACGTCGTTCACCCGGGAAACGTCCGGCACGACCGCTCGAAGGGGTCGATAGGGACGTTGTTCATCCCGCGC
Organism: uncultured Solirubrobacterales bacterium; assembly: GCA_963723675.1. Taxonomy (GTDB): domain Bacteria; phylum Actinomycetota; class Thermoleophilia; order Solirubrobacterales; family Solirubrobacteraceae; genus Palsa-465. The sequence continues at coordinate 1,261,776 of CAVRRW010000012.1, forward strand.
CCCCGGACACCCCGCGACTCTCCTGGTAGCCTCACCGTCCATGGCCGTCCCCAAGCAGAAGCAGTCCCACGCCCGCACCACCCAGCGGCGCTCGCAGCACAAGATCGGCGCGCCGACCTACAACGCGTGCCCACACTGCCACAGCCCGCGGCTCCCGCACCGGGTGTGTCCGGTCTGCGGCAGCTACAAGGGGCGCGAGGTCGTCGCCGCCGACGACGGCGATTCGGTCAGCTGACGGCCAAGGTGCACCCATGATCGCCGTCGCCGTGGATGCGGCCGGGGCCGATCTGGGGCCTCGCGAGGTCGCCGCGGGCGCGGCGCTCGCCGCCGCGCAGGGAATCAAGGTGCTCCTGTTCGGGCCCGCCGCCGAGATCGGGTCCACGCCCGAGGGCGTCGAGGTGATCGATGCTCCGACGTCGATCGCCAAGGCCGCCGATCCCGCGTTCGCGGTGCGATCGACGCCGCAGGCATCGATCGTCCAGGCCGCGCGCGCAGTGGCGGAGGGTCGTGCCCAGGCGCTCGTCTCGGGCGGGTCGACGGGGTCGGCGCTGGCAGCGGGGCTGTTCAACCTGCGGCGCGACCGCGGCATCTACCGCCCGGCGCTGGCGCTGCCGATACCGATCCCGGGGGCCGCGCCGGTGCTGCTGCTGGACGTCGGCGCAAACACGACCTGTCGCCCCGAGCACCTGGTGCAGTTCGCGCACATGGGGTCTGCGTTCGCGCAGGCGGTGATGGCGATCGACAGCCCGCGCGTGGCGCTGCTCTCCAACGGCGAGGAGCCGACCAAGGGCACGCCCGACCTGCTGAGCGTCCACGACCAGCTCGCCGGCCCCGGCGGCAGCGGCCTGAACTTCATCGGCAACGTCGAAGGCACCCAGGTGACCGCGAGCGTCGCCGATGTCGTGGTCATGGACGGCTTCACCGGCAACATCACCCTGAAGCTGATCGAGGGCGTCTCGGGCCGGACCATGCGGGCGATCCGCGACGCCGCGATGACCTCCACCCGGGCAAGGCTGGGCGGGTGGCTGCTGGCACCGACGGTGCGTCGGCTGCGCGACGAGATCGATCCCGAGCGACCCGGCGGCGCATACATGCTCGGGCTCAGGCAACTCGGCGTGGTCGCCCACGGCCGCTTCACGCGACGCGGCTTTGCGCGGGCGATCGAAGTCGCCGCCAGGGGCGTGCAGGAGGACGTGATCGGCGCGACCAGGACCGCGTTGATGAAGGCGGGCGCCCTGCGTCCACCGCGGGCGGCCGGCGCCGACGACGCCACCGCAGACGCCTCGTCCGAGCCTCCGGCTACGGTGTCGAATCGATGAATCGCGAGCAGATCTTCTCGCTGATACGCGCGCACCTGGCCGACGAGCTCGAGGTGGATCCCGATAGGATCTCGGAGTCGACTCGCTTCAAGGAAGACCTGGAAGCCGACTCGCTCGACCTCTACACGCTCGTTCAGGAGCTCGAAGACTCCTATGGCGTGAAGATCTCCGACGAGGAGGCCGCGAAGATCCTGACCGTGGGCCAAGCAGTCGATTTTGTGCTCGCAAGCGATGGCGCCGGCGTCGGCCGGTCCGCGACCGCGAGCCAAGGTCCAGACGCTGAGTGAGCTCAGACACCAAGCTCCGCACGCTGCTCGACGAGGTGCCACACGAGCTGGTCGCGCCTGTGTTCACCCATTCCTCGTGGACGACCCGGCGTTCGGAGTCCTACGAGCGCCTCGCGTTTCTCGGTGACTCGGTGCTGGCGCTCGCCGTCACCGCGCACCTGTACCCGCGGCTCGAGGCCGAACGCCACGGCCCCGGGAGCCTCACCAAGATCCGGGCACAGGCCGTCTCCGGCCGGTCCTGCCGGGCCGTCGCCGAGCGGCTGGGGCTGCCCGGGCAGCTGTCGGCCGCGGCGCCCCCCGGCGCTCCGGCGAACGTGTCGTTGCTGGTCGGCACCGAGCGGGTGCTGGCGTCGGTGATCGAGGCGGTGATCGGCGCCTGCTATCTCGCCTTCGGCTATGACCGCACGGCCGACGCGGTGGTCGAGGCGTTCAGGCCCGAGATCGACTACGCGCTCGAGCATCAGGTCGACTACAAGTCCGCCCTCCAGGAGCTGCTCGCCCGGCGCGGAGCGCTGGTCAGCTACGACGTCGTCGGCGAGCAGGGGCCGCCGCACGACCGGGTGTTCTCGGTCAGCGCCCGGGTCGAGGGAGTCGAGGCCGGCCGCGGCTCCGGGCGCAGCAAGAAGGATGCCGAGCAGGAGGCCGCCCAGGCGGCGCTGGAGGCGCTCGAATGAGGACCGGTACGGCGTGTACCTGAAGTCGATCACGCTCCGGGGTTTCAAGTCCTTCCCGGAGCGCACCAGCCTCGCATTCGGCCCGGGCGTAAGCGTGATCGTCGGGCCCAACGGCTCGGGCAAGTCGAACATCACCGACGCCGTCCTGTGGGCGTTGGGGGAGCAGTCGCCGGTGGCGGTCCGGGGCCAGTCGATGCAGGACGTGATCTTCGGCGGCGCGCCCGGACGCCAGGCCGGCAAGGGTGCCGAGGTCGAGCTCGTGCTCGACGACGGCGAGGGGCTGCTCGGCCTCGGGGCGCCTGAGGTCTCGATCCTGCGGCGGCTCGATCGGACCGGGGAGGGCGAGTACCGTCTCTCGGGCGCGCGTTGCCGGCTCGTGGATGTGATCGAGGTGCTGTCGGACACGGGGCTTGGCAAGGAGATGCACTCGGTGATCTCACAGGGCCGAGTGGAGTCGATCGTCACCTCCAAGCCCCGCGATCGGAGGCTGCTGATCGAGGAGGCGGCGGGCCTCGGCAAGCACCGCAAGCGCCGCCGGCGGGCTCAGCTCAAGCTCGTGCGCACCCAGGACAACCTCGACCGCGCGCTCGACGTCGAGCGCGAGGCGCGCTCGCGACTGCGTCCGCTGAAGCGTCAGGCGGAAGCGGCCGACCTGCACGCTCGGCTCGAGCGTCAGACGCTCGAGGCGCGCTGGGAGCTCGCGCGCGAGGACCTCCGCGCGCAGCAGGCGGTGCACTCGGAGGCGCGGACCGCGGCGGCGCAGGCGCGCTCGCGCGCCGAGCAGGTCGAGCGCGAGCTGGCGGAGGTCGGCAAGCGCCGGGAGGCCGCCGAGGAGGCCCTGGCCCGGCGCAGCGCCGACCGTGAGGAGCTCTCGCGGCGCTGCTTTGCCGCCCAATCGGCCGGCGAGCGCGTCTCCTACCGAGCCGACGCGGTCCGCGCGGCGGCCGCCTCGATCGACCGCCGCCTGGAGCGCAACCGCAGGGCGCTCGAGGCGCTCGAGGCCGAGGCCTGCGCGGATCCCCCCGATGCCGAGGCGCGGGCTCGCATCGCAGATCTCGAGGAGGCCCTGGCGGCGCTCGATCGCGACCGCGAGGCGGAGCTGGCGCGCCAGCTCGCCGAGCTCGAGCGCGAGCTCACCGAAGCGGGGACCGCGGTCGACGCATGCGCTGCCGAGGCGGAGCGGGCGCGGGGGGCGCGCGAGCAGGCGCAAGTACGCGCCGAGCAGGCGCGCGGCGCCGTGCGCGAAGCCGAGCGGGCCGTCGAGGCGGCCCGGCGCGAGGCCGCCCGGGTCGGCGGCGAGCTCGCGGCCGTCAACCAGTTCCTGCGCGGCCAGACCGCCGCTCCCGGCGGTGCCCGGGCGCTCGCCGACGAGCTCGAGGTCGACTCCGGCTACGAGCTGGCGGTGGCGGCCGCGCTCGACGGACGGCTCCGCGCGGCCGTGGTCGACGATCGCAACGCCGGGGCGGCGCTGCTCGACCGCGCCGGCGCCGAGGGAGGGCGAGCGCTGGTCGCGCCGGCCCCGGGTGCCGACGGCGCCTCCGGGGCCGCGACGGCGCCCACCGCGGGCGACGCGCCGCCCGACGCCGACGCCACCACACCGACGCCCGACGCCGAGCGTCTCGCCGATCACGTTCGCGGCCGACCGGCTGCCCGGGCGCTCGCGCGTGCGCTGCTGCACGAAACCTGGGTGGTGCATGCGCTCGAGCAGGTGCCCGACATATTCCCGGGCATCGCGGTCACTCGGGACGGTCGTGTGTGGTCGGCGCCGAGCCGCGAGGTGCGCCAGGCACCGGCGCTGGGGGAGGAGCGCGTGCTGGCCGAGCGCAATCGCCGCGAGCGGCTTGTCGGCGCCAGCGAGGCCGCCGCCCAGACCGAGCTTGCGGCCGCCGCGGCGCTGGAGCAGGCCACCGCGCTGTCCGCCCGCCTGGAGGCAGAATCCGAGCAGGCGATCGCCGCACACCGCGTCGCGGTGCGCAACCACGACGAGGCGACCGAGGCGCGCCGGCGGATCGCGTCGATGGTCGAGCATCGCCGGGCGGCGCCCGACGACGGTCCCGGCTCCGGGCGCCGGCTCCAGCTCGCCGCCGAGCTGTCGAGCGAGCGTGCGACGCTCGAGCGGGCCGAGCGGGAGCGCGCCCAGCGCGAGTCCCGGCTGGGGCGCCTGCGCCAGGCGATCGAGCTCGATCACGAGCTGCAACCGACGGTCGCGCACATGATCGACGCGCTGGCGTCCGCCGGCGCCGCGATCGCGCAGCGGCGCGCCGCGTTCGAGGGGGCGCTCGCCGCCGACCGCGAGGTGGGCGAGCACGTCGCCGCCGAGCTCAGGGCCTGCGCGCAGGAGGAGGCCGGACTGCACGCCCAGCTTCACCGCTGCAGCGAGTCGCGGACCGAGACCGAGGTGCGCCTGCAGCGCGCAGGCGACCGGGCCGCCGACCTCGAGCGGGAGGTGGCGGAGGTCGCCGCCGCGCTGGCGCTCGACGCCGGACCCGCTGCGGAGGCACTCTCCGACGAGCTGCGCGAGGCGCTCGCAAGCCGGCTCGAGCGCCTGGCTCGGCGGCGCGAGCAGCTCGGTCCGGTCAACCCGCTGGCGCAGCGGGAGTACGCCGAGGCGCTGGAGCACGTCGAGGAGCTCGAGCGCCAACGCGCCGACCTCGAGGACGCCATGCGCGAGCTCGAGAAGCTGATCGCCGACACCGATCGGCAGATCCGCGAGACGTTCGAGCAGACGTTCGAGGCGGCCGCGCGGAACTTCGAGCAGCTCGCGCCGCGCCTGTTCCCAGGCGGCCGCGGACGGCTGCGGCTGGTCGCGGAGCGCGAGGGGCCGGCCCGGGTGCTCGGGGGCGAGGCGCCGCCGGCCGCCGACGAGGACGAGGAGCGCCCGGACGAGGGAGGCGCCGACGACGAGCCTCAGCTCGCGCCCGACGAGGACCTGCTGGGGGTGGAGATCGAGGTCACGCCCGCCGGCAAGGAGATGAAGCGCCTGTCGCTGCTGTCGGGGGGCGAGAAGTCGATGACCGCGCTGGCGTTCCTGTTCGCGGTGTTCCTCGCTCGCCCCTGCCCGTTCTACATCCTCGACGAGGTCGAGGCGGCGCTGGACGACGTCAACATTGATCGCTTCCTCGAGCTGCTGCGCGCCTACTCCGCGCACGCCCAGTTCATCGTCGTCACTCACCAGAAGCGCACGATGGAGGCGGCCGACTGCCTGTATGGCGTCTCGATGAGCGGCGACGGCGTCTCCAAGGTGATCTCGCGGCGGCTGCCGCCACAGGAGGCCGCGGCTTAGCTATCGTCGCCGCGCGATGGCTCGAGATTGGCGGGAACTGTTCATCGTCGACGGCGCCGGCGCCGCCGAGGCAGCGCCGGTGGCCGAGCAGCGGCGCGGCGGAATGTTCCGCCGGCTGCGCGAGAACCTGCGAAAGACTCGCCAGGCGCTCACGTCGGAGATCCAGGCGACGCTGTTCGAGGATCTCAGCGACGAGACCTGGGAACGGCTCGAGGAGGCCCTGATCTATGCCGATGTGGGGGCGAGCACGACCGCCCAGGTCGTCGAGAAGCTCGAACACGAGGCCACCGCCGGCGAGCTCTCGGGGGGAGAGGCGCTGACCGAACGCCTGACCGAGCTGCTCGCCGACATCGCCCGCACCGGCGACGACCGGATCGACCTGCTGGCCAAGCCGACGGTGATCCTGGTGGCGGGAGTCAACGGCACCGGCAAGACCACGACGGTGGGCAAGCTCGCCTGGCACCTGAGCAACGGGTTCGGCCAAAAGGTCGTGCTGGCGGCCGCCGACACCTTCCGCGCGGCCGGCGTGGAGCAGCTCGAGCTGTGGGCCCAGCGCGCCGGTGTGCAGTTCATCAAGGGGCCGCCGGGCGCCGACCCGGGCGCCGTCGCCTACGACGCGATCGCGACCGCCCGCCGCGACGAGTCCGACGTCGTGATCGTCGACACCGCCGGCCGCCTGCACACCCAGGACGATCTGATGGCGGAACTGGCGAAGGTGCGCAGGGTGATCGCCAAGCAGCTCCCCGGGGCCCCGCATGAGACGCTGCTCACCGTCGACGCGACCACCGGACAGAACGGCCTGCGCCAGGCGCGGATGTTCTCCGAGGCAGTGTCCGTCTCGGGCTTGGTGCTGACCAAGCTCGACGGGACCGCCAAGGGCGGGATCGCACTGGCGATCGCGCACGACCTCGGGATCCCCGTAAAGCTGATCGGGGTCGGCGAGCAGCTTGAGGATCTGCGCCCGTTCGATCCGGCCGATTTTGCGCGCGCGCTGGTGACGTGAGGGCCGCCCCTGCGCTCACGCCCCGGGTGCGCTGACTGCTCCCCGAGTGCCTGGCGCAATGGCGAGCAGGGCCGCTCGTAGGACTAGACTCGCTGCAAATGTCAGGACCTGTCTTGTGGCTGATCGCGGCCGCCGTGTTCGGAATCGGCGAGATGCTCACCACGAGCTTCTTCCTGGCACCGTTCGCTGTCGGTGCGGGGGTGGCGGCGGGCGTCGACGCGCTCGGCGCCGGAGCCCTCGCCTCGTGGATCGTGTTCGTGCTCGTCTCGCTGCTGACGCTCGCGATCCTGCGCCCGATCGCGCGGGCGCACCTGCGGACGCCGCCTCAGATCCGGACGGGCACCGCCGCGTTGATCGGCAAGCACGCGATCGTGCTCGAGCGCATCGAGAACATGGAGGGCGTGGGGTGCGTGAAGATCGACGGTGAAGTGTGGACGGCTCGTGCACTGGACGACGATGAGGTGATCGAACGGGGGACCCGGGTTCTCGTTGTCGACATCAAGGGCGCCACGGCGCTCGTGAGCGAATAGGAGGAGGCGCATGGTCGGAGCAATCGTCGCGCTCGTGGTGTTGGTGTTCCTGGTGATCGCGTTCGCGCGCACCGTGCGCATCATTCCCCAGGCACGCGCCGGGGTGGTCGAGCGATTCGGCCGCTACAACCGCACGCTGACGCCGGGACTGGCGATCTTGGTGCCGTTCATGGACCGGCTCAAGCCGCTGATCGACCTGCGCGAGCAGGTCGTGTCATTCCCCCCGCAGCCGGTGATCACCGAGGACAACGTCGTCGTGCAGATCGACACGGTGCTCTACTTCACGGTGACCGACGCCAAGGGGGCCACTTACGAGATCGCCAACCCGCTGCAGGGGATTGAGCAGATCACCGTGACGACCCTGCGAAACGTGGTCGGCGGGATGACCCTTGAGACCGCGCTCACGAGCCGAGATCACGTCAACGCTCAGCTTCGCGGCGTCCTCGACGACGCCACCGGCAAATGGGGCATCCGCGTCAACCGGGTCGAGATCAAGTCGATCGATCCCCCCGGGTCGATCCAGGAGGCGATGGAGAAGCAGATGCGCGCCGAGCGCGATCGCCGCGCCCAGATCCTCAACGCCGAGGGGGTCAAGCAGTCCCAGATCCTCACCGCAGAAGGCCAGAAGCAGGCGGCCGTCCTGACCGCCGAGGGCCAGAAGCAGGCGGCGATCCTGCGGGCCGAGGGGGAGTCCAGGGCGATCGAGACCGTGTTCCGGGCGATCCACGAGGGCCGGCCCGACCAGCAGCTGCTCAGCTACCAGTATCTGCAGATGCTGCCGCGGCTCGCCCAGGGGGACGCAAACAAGGTGTTCGTGATCCCGTCGGAGTTCTCCGAGGCGTTCGGCGGCATCGCCAAGGCGTTTGCGGAGCGGGCGCCCGGGTCGCATACCGACGTTCACGCCACCAACACCGCCGCTCCCGCCGTCGCCCCCGACGCGCCCGCCCTCAACGCCGACGGTCCCGGGCTACCGTAGAGCAGACAGAAGATGTTCGATTCACTGGCCGAGAAGCTCCAGGCGACGCTCACGGACGTGCGCGGTCGCGGCACCCTGACCGAGGACGACGTGTCCGCGGCGATGCGCGAGATCCGCCTCGCGCTGCTCGAGGCCGACGTCAACTTCAAGGTCGTCAAGAGCTTCACCGACGCGGTCAAGGAGCGGGCGCTGGGGGCCGACGTGATCGGTCAGCTCAACCCCGGCCAGCAGGTCGTCAAGATCGTCTCCGACGAGCTCACCGAGCTGATGGGCGGCGCGGCCCGCGAACTGTCGTTCTCGCCGCGGCCCCCCACGGTCGTGCTGATGGCCGGGCTGCAAGGCTCCGGCAAGACCACTGCGACCGCCAAGCTGGCGCGCTACCTGCGCACCGAGCACGGCTCCTCGGTCGCGGTCGCGGCCTGCGACGTGTATCGCCCGGCGGCCGTGGAGCAGCTGATCAAGGTCGGCGGCCAGGCCGGCGCCGACGTCTACGAGCAAGGGACCGACCGCGACCCCGTCAGGATCGCCGCCTGGGCGCGCGACCGCGCCATGTCCGAGGGCAAGGACGTGCTGGTCATCGACACCAGCGGCCGCCTACACGTCGACGAGCAGCTGATGGCGGAGCTCGCCGACATCAAGAAGGCCACGCGGCCCCACGACATCCTGCTCGTCGTCGACGCGATGACCGGGCAGGACGCCGTCAACGTCGCTGAGCAGTTCGCCGAGGTCGTGCAGTTCGACGGCGTGGTCATGACCAAGCTCGACGGCGACGCCCGCGGGGGCGCGGCGCTGTCGGTCAAGGCGATCACCGGCAAGCCGATCCTGTTCGCCTCCACCGGCGAGAAGCTCGACCAGTTCGAGCGCTTCCACCCGGACCGCATGGCCCAGCGGATCCTGGGGATGGGCGACGTGATGACGCTGATCGAGAAGGCCCAGGGCGCTTACGACGAGCGGGAGGCGGCCGAGCTCGAGCGCAAGCTCCGCAAGCAGGAGTTCGGGCTCGACGACTTCCTTGAGCAGATGCGCCAGGTGCGGCGGCTGGGTCCGCTGCAGTCGCTGCTGGGGATGATCCCGGGGATGGGAAAGGAGCTGCGCGGCGCCAAGATCGACGAGCGCGAGTTCGACCGCATCCAGGCGATCATCCTCTCGATGACTCCCCAGGAGCGCCGGCATCCCGAGCTGATCAAAGGGTCGCGGCGGCTGCGGATCGCCCGCGGGTCGGGCACCAACGTGCAGGCCGTCAAGCAGCTGATCAAGCAGTTCGAGCAGATGCGCAAGGTCATGCGGCAGGTCGCCCAGGGCCGGATGCCCGACCTCGGCGCGTTGATGCGCCAGGCCCGCTGAGGGCTTTCGGCGGACGCACCAACGCCGAGCACGCTAACCTCGCCTGCGGCTATGGCCGTAAGACTAAGACTCACTCGAATTGGCAGCCGCAAGAACCCGGTTTGGCGGGTGGTGGTCGCAGATCAGCGCGCCAAGCGCGACGGACGCGTGATCGAGACCGTCGGGCACTACAACGCGCAGACCGACCCATCGACGATCGTGCTCGACGAGGAGCGCATCCGGGACTGGCTCGCGCGGGGCGCGCAGCCCACGAACACGGTTCGCAAGCTGCTGCGCACCCAGGGCATCAGCTAACAACCGCGATGAAGGATCTGCTCGAGTACCTCGCGCGAGGCCTGGTCGAGCAACCCGACGAGGTTGCGGTCAACGAGGTGCAGGAGGATGATGGGGCGACCGTGCTCGAGCTGTCGGTCGCGCAGGACGACTACGGGAACGTGATCGGCCGCGGCGGGCGCACGGCCGCGGCGCTGCGCACGATCGTCAAGACGGCCGCGACCAGGAACAAGCGTCGGGTGTTCGTGGACATCGTCGACTCCTGATGGAGGACGGCGGTCATCCGACCGGATGGCTGCGCGCCGGACGAGTCGGGCGGCCGCACGGGCTAGACGGCAGCTTCCACGTGATCGACCCCAATTCCGGCCTGCTCGGATCGGTGGCTCGGGTCAAGGTCGCCGCCCGCGAGCTGGCGATCACCCGCCGGGGGGGCACCGAGAGCCGCCCGATCCTGCGCCTGGAAGGGTGCGGGGACCGCGCCGACGCTGAGGCGCTGCGCGGTCAGGAGCTGCTGGTCACGCGGGACCTGGCCCCCGAGCTCGAGCCCGACGAGTGGTGGGCCGAGGATCTCGTCGGATGCTCGGTACGCGACGGCGGCCGGGCCGTCGGAATCGTCGCGCGGCTGCTCGCCCTGCCCTCCTGCGAGGTGCTCGAGGTGACCCGCGACCGCGGCGCCGGCGAGCTGCTCGTGCCGCTGGTCAGCGATGCGGTCCGAGTCGTCGACGTGGAACGCAGATCGATCGACATCGATCTGCGCTTCCTGGGCGAGGAGTGATGCGGAGCTCCGGGTTTGCGGGCGCGCGAGGAGTGATGCGGACGTCGCGGTAGGCGGTCGAGCGGTGATGGAGATCGACGTGTTCACCCTGTTCCCCGAGGCGTTTGCGTGGTTTGAGCGACAACGCCACGTCGGCAATGCGCTCGCCGGAGGCCATCGGCTCGGCTACGTCAACTACCGCGACCACACGCCGCTGTCCGCCGGACAGGTGGATGACACGCCGTTTGGCGGCGGGGCGGGAATGGTGCTCCGGGTCGACGTCGTCGAGGCCGCGCTGCGCGCGCGCTATGGACGCGACCCGGTGGCGCTGCGCGAGGAGCGCCGCGTGATTGCGCTGGCCCCCGGCGGGCGCCTGCTGGACGATGCGCTCGTCGACGAGCTCGCGCGCGAGGCGAGCCTGACGCTGTTGTCCGGGCGCTACGAGGGCTTCGACCAACGTGTGCTCGACCATTTCGTCTCCGACGAGGTGTCGATCGGGCGCTACGTCCTGGCCGGGGGCGAGCTGGCGGCGATGGTCGTCTGTGACGCGGTGCTGCGCAAGCTGCCGGGGGCGCTCGGTCACGAGCACTCCGCGCTCGAGGAGTCCTTCAGCGAGGCGCTCGCCGGAGCGCCGGAATACCCCCACTACACCCGCCCCGCCGACCACCGGGGCTGGACCGTGCCCGAGGTGCTGCTGTCGGGTCATCACGCGCGGATCCGCGAGTGGCGCCGGGCCCAGAGCCGCGCCCGCGGGGCGGCGCAAGCGGCGACCGCAGGTGCCGCCACGGCGGCCGCACAGACAGCAGACACGGGGCCCGAGGGCGGTCCGCTACCATAGGCCGCCCGCGGGCGGGGCGCGCGCTACGCAGTGCACGGCCCCCGCTACACCGCTTCCGGCGGTGCCGCGGCTTCGTCGCGATGAGCACCGTTATCGACAGTCTGGAGCGCGCCCAGCTCCGCCGGGTACCGACGTTTGACGGCGGCGATCGCCTGCGCGTGCACTTCCAGGTGATCGAGGGGACCAGGCGCCGGACCCAGGTGTTCGAGGGCATCGTGATCAAGCGCCAGGGTCACGGCGCGCGGGAGACGTTCACGGTGCGCAAGCAGTCCTTCGGGGTCGGGGTCGAGCGAACGTTCCCGTTGCACTCGCCCAAGATCGAGCGGATCGAGGTGGCCGCGCGCGGGGACGTGCGGCGCGCCAAGCTGTACTACCTACGAGGTCGGGTCGGCAAGCGCGCCCGCGTGCGCGAGCGCCGCAACACCGGCTCGGAGGAGGCCGTCCAGAGAGAGCTGCTCTACGGTCCCGTGACCGACGATGAGCAGGGTGAGGGCGCTGAGGAGTCCGGCGCCGAGGAGCCGGCGGAGTCCGCATCCTCGACGGCGCCGCAGGACGCCGATCCGGCGGCATCGGGGGAGGCCGCCGGCGAAGACCACGGGTGACCGCCACGAAGCGGCCGCTGACGAGCTTGCTTTTGGAGCTCGTGCTGATCGTGGCTACCGCGCTCGCTCTGGCGCTCGGGATCCAGGCATTCATCGTCAAGCCGTACCGCATCCCGAGCGGGTCGATGCTGCCGACGCTTCGCATCAACCAGCGGGTTCTGGTGAACCGGATCGGGATGCACTTCTCCTCTCCGAAGCTCGGCGAGATCATCGTGTTTCACCCGCCCAAGAACTTCGACCAAGGCTGCGCCAATCCCGCCCAGGGAGCCGATCGAGCCGGCCAGCCGGGCGCGCAGGCGTGCGATGTCCCCCAGCTCAAACCGTCATCGGAGACGTTCATCAAGCGGGTGGTCGGGCTGCCCGGCGATCGAATTGCGATCGCGCACGGACACGTGATCCGCAACGGCGTACGAGAGAAGGATTCGTACGCGGTCCCGTGCAACGGCGGCGGGGCGTGCGATTTTCCCGGCACGATCAGGATTGCGCCCGGTGAGTACTACATGATGGGCGACAATCGGCCCCAGTCCGAGGACAGCCGGTTCTGGGGGCCGGTCCCGAAGCGCTGGATCATCGGGCGGGCATTTCTGACCTATTGGCCGCCGAGCAGGCTCGGCTTTCTGTAGACACCTTTGAGAGCGATGGCGAGATCAACCACGAAGGCGTCGAAGTCGGCCGTCAAGTCCCTGGTCGAGCTGGTGGTGACGGTGGCGATCGCGGTCGGCTTGGCGCTCCTGATCCAGGCGTTCATCGTCAAGCCCTACCGCATCCCCAGCCCGTCGATGGTGCCCACGCTCGACGTGGGACAAAGGGTGCTGACAAATCGTCTCGTCAACCACCCCAGCCTCGGTGACGTGGTCGTCTTTCACCCGCCCAAGGGAGCGGATCCCGCCACGCCCGTGTGCGGCAACCCCGGCCAGGGCGCCGGCCACGGCGCGGCGTGTGACACTCCCACCCCCGCCGAGTCCAGCCAGACCTTCATCAAGCGGGTCGTGGGCGTTCCGGGCGACCGCATCTCGATCGACAACGGCCACGTGATCCGCAACGGCGTACGTGAGAAGGATCCCTACATCGAGCAGTGCGGAAGCGACAGCTCCTGCAATTTCCGGACTACGATCACGGTTCCGCCCGGCGATTACTTCATGATGGGCGACAACCGTGGAGAGTCCGACGACAGCCGTTTCTGGGGCCCCGTCCCGGACAAATGGGTCATCGGCGTCGCGTTCTTCACGTACTGGCCCCCGGACCGGATCGGATTCCTCTAGCTCCTCCAGGCGGCCTTCCCGCGTGGCTCGGCGTCTGTTCGGATTCGATCGCTCGCTCGGTGTGCGGTTCGTCGCCGGCGCCGACGAGGCGGGCCGGGGCTGCCTCGCCGGCCCGCTTGTCGTAGCCGCGGTGCTGTTCGACCTCGAGCGGGTCGGGCCGGCAGACATCCGGGCGCTGCGCGATCTCAACGACTCAAAGCAGCAGAATCCACAGGTGCGGGCGCAGCTGTTTCCGGTGATCCTGCGAATCGCGGCCAAGGTCGCGATCGTCACGCGCTGTGCTCCCGGGATCGACGGGCGCGGCCTGCACGTCACCAACCTCGCCGCGCTGCGCGATGCGCTCGCGAAGGTCGCGTGCGACCGGTGCGTCTGCCTCAGCGACGGCTTCCCGGTGGCCGCGCTCGGGCACGAGCAGCGGGCGGTGATCGGAGGCGACGGCAAGAGCGCCGCGATCGCCGCGGCGTCGGTCGTCGCGAAGGAGACGCGGGACCGGTACATGCGCCGCGCCGACTCCGCGCATCCCGGCTGGGAGTTCGCCCAGCACGTCGGCTATGCCACGCCCGAGCACCGCGACGCGATCGAGCGCCTGGGGGTGTCGCCGCTTCACCGCCTCTCGTTCCAGTCCGCGGCCTACCAGCAGCTGGCCCTCGAGAGCGCGTTCTAGAGACCGCCGTGCGCCAGCCGGCGCGATCAGCTGAGAACCTGGTGGGCGGGGGTTTTGTTACACGCGGGGCAGAAAGATCGCCGCGTGCAACGTTATCCCCGGTGTGGGCGGGGGTTTTGTTACACGCGGGGCAGGAAGATCGCCGCGTGCAACGTTATCCCCGGTGGGCGGGGGTTTTGTTACACGCGGGGCAGAAAGCTCGCCGCGTGCAACGTTATCCCCGGTCTAGAACGGGCTAGAACGCAGCTTCCAGGTGCTCGATGCCGACGAGCCGGCCGTCGCGGGCGAACGTGACGCCGATCGCGTCGAAGCGCAGCTCGTCGGCGTAGGGGCGATCGGACCGGTCGATCAACCAGCTCCCCGCCATCTTGCGCACCCGTGAGCGCTTGGCGGCATGCAGCGCATCGAACGGGTTGGCGCGGGCGGCGGCCAGGCGCCGCGTCTTGACCTCGCAGAACGCCAGTGTGCTGCCGTCGAAAGCGACGATGTCGAGCTCCCCCCAGCGCGTCCGGTAGTTGCGCTCGACGATCTCAAAACCACGCCTGACCATGTGCTCCGCTGCCAGCTGCTCGCCGAGCCGGCCGAGGCGGCGCCGGGGGTCGTTGCTCATCGGTCCGACGCTACGCCCGGGCCCGTGACAGGTGAGACACGCCTTCAAACAATTCTGCTACAGCGTGCCCCGTCCCCGTGCGCACAGTTGCGACGCGTCGTCACCCACCCGTCACCCGACGATGCGTAGCGTCGGCGCATGCTCGCTCGCATCGCGACGTTCGCCATCGACGGCGTTGATCCGAGGCAGGTATGGGTCGAGGTGCACATCCGCTCGGGCCTGCCCGCGTTTGCGATCGTCGGCCTCGCCGACACGGCCGTGCGCGAGTCGCGCGACCGCATCCACTCGGCGATCCTGAACTCGCGCTTTCAGTTCCCGACCAGCCGGATCACGGCCAACCTCGCGCCCGCGTTTCTGCGCAAGGTGGGGCCCGGCTTCGATGCCGCGCTCGCGCTCGCGGTCCTCGCCGCGAGCGGCCAGGTCCCTTCCTCGGCGCTGGCGTCCTACGCGGTCTTCGGCGAGCTCGGGCTCGGAGGCGAGCTGCGCGACTCGCCGGGCGCGCTGGCGGTCGCCGAGGGTGCCCGGCGGGCCGGCTTGAGGCGCCTGATCGTGCCGCGCGAGCGGGCGCGCGAGGCGGCGCTCGTCGAGGGGCTCGAGGTCGCCGGGGTCGCGAGCCTCCGCGCCGCCGCCGACGTCGTCATCGGCGCTCCTCCCCCGGAGCTGCCCGCCGCGCCGGCGCCGTGCGCCGGGACCGCCCCGGAGCCCGACCTCGCCGATGTCCGCGGCCACGCCACCGCCGTGCTCGCGTTGCAGATCGCGGCGGCCGGCGGGCACAACCTGCTGCTCGAGGGTCCGCCCGGGACCGGCAAGACGATGTTGGCGCGGCGGCTGCCGTCGATCCTGCCCGCGATGACCCGCGCCGAGGCGATCGAGGTGACGAGGATCCACAGCGTGGCCGGCCTGCACGCCGACGGGCTGATCTCCCGGCGGCCGTTCCGCGCTCCCCATCACACGGTCTCGGCGGCGGGACTGGTCGGCGGCGGGGTGCCGCCGCGACCGGGCGAGGCCACGCTCGCGCACCGCGGCGTGCTGTTCTTGGATGAGCTGGCGGAGTTCCAGCGCTCGACGCTGGACGCGCTCCGTCAGCCGCTCGAGGACGGTAGCGTCGCCATCGTCCGTGCCCAGCGCGCGCTGGTGTTTCCGACCAGGTTCATGCTCATCGCGGCGACGAACCCGTGCCCATGCGGGTTTGCCGGCGTGGGCGATCGGTGCAACTGCGGGGAGGCCGAGATCCGGCGCCACCGGCGCAGGTTGAGCGGGCCGCTGCTCGATCGGATGGACCTTCTCGTCGCCGTGGAGCGTCCGACCGAGCAGGAGCTCCGCGCCGGGCCCGCGACCTCGTCGGCGCCGGCCCGCGCCCGGGTCGCCGAGGCCCGCGAGCGGCAGCGGTCCCGCCTCGACGGCTCCGGGGCATCGTGCAACGGGGAGATGGACGCCAGGCTGGTGCGGCGCCACGTCTGCCTCGACGAGGTCGCCGAGGAGGCGCTCGCGCGCGCCTACACGGTCGGGGCACTCAGCGCTCGCGGCCGCCATCGGGTGCTTCGGGTGGCCCGGACGGTCGCCGACCTCGAGCGCCACGGGCGGGTCACCCATCAGGACGTGCTGACCGCGCTGAGCCTGCGCCAGCACGGCGAGATGGCGGCCATCTCGTGACCGAGTCGGCCGACGGCGGCCCCGCGGCGTGCGATCGCTGCCTCGCGCGGGCGTGGCTGCTGAGTCGCCTGGCCGGCCACCTCGAGCATGCGCGCGGCCGCATCGAGGCCGCGCTGCGCCTTTCAAACGAGGAGCTGATCGAAGCGGTCGGCGGCAGCCGGCGCGATGCGCTTGCAGATGAGCTCGAGCGCGCGGACGCGGACGCGGCACGGCGGCGCGCGCAGGACTCCGGCGTCGCGCTCATATGCCGCTGCGACCCGGCCTATCCGGCGCCTCTGCACGACCTCGACAGCGCCCCGGCGGTGCTGCACGTGGCGGCCGGCGTCGAGCGCTTCGTGGAGCTCGTGGCCGAGGACCCGGTGGCGATCGTCGGGGCGCGCGCCCCTTCCGCATATGGAACCGGCGTGGCGCGGGCCCTCGGGCGGGGCCTGGGCGGCGCCGGCGTGACGGTGCTCAGCGGCCTGGCGTACGGGATCGACTCGGCGGCCCACGCCGGCGCGCTCGACGCCGGCGCCGGCACGATCGCGGTCCTTCCGGGGCCGGCAAACCATCCCTACCCGGCGGGCAGGCGCGGGCTTCACCGCACCGTGACGGCCACGGGCGCCGCGATCTCCGAGCTCCCGCCCGGTTGCGCGGTGTGGCGATGGATGTTCCCGGCCCGTAACAGGATCATCGCGGCGCTGTCGGCGATGACGATCGTGGTCGAGGCCGGAGAGCGTTCGGGGTCGCTTCTCACCGCGGCCTTCGCCCGGTCCATGGGGCGCCCGGTGGGGGCCGTGCCCGGGCAGGTGACGATGCCGCGGGCCGCCGGGTCCAACCAGCTGCTGGCGACCGGCGCGACCGTCATCCGCGGGGCGCAGGACGTGCTCGACGCGCTGTTCGGGGCGGGCGCTCGCAAGGCCACCGTGGCCGATCGCCCCGAGCTCGCCGGCGAGCCGGCGCGGCTGCTGGAGGCAATCGCGGCCGGGCACGACACGGCGGCGGCGCTCGTCCGAGCCGGCCTTGCGCCCGAGCAGGGCCTCGCCGCGCTGGCCTCGCTCGAGCTCGCAGGCTACGTGCGGCGCGTGGCCGGAGGTCGCTACGCGATGATCCCATGAGACGCCCTTACGTCCCCGGACGCACCGCGCGGCCTCCCCGGGACCGAGCATCCGCCCGGGCTCTCCTCACTAACCTCGTCGGGCATGAGCCGATCGCGCCCGATCCCCCGCGTGCTCTCGATCGCCGGCTCGGATTCCGGCGGCGGGGCCGGCATCCAGGCCGACCTGAAGGCGTTCGCCTCATGCGGCGTTCATGGCATGACGGCGATCACGGCGATCACGGCGCAGAACACCGTGGGCGTGTCCGCCGTGTACCCGATCGCGCCGGAGATGATCGTCGAGCAGGTGCGGGCGGTGCAGAGCGACATCGGCGTCGACGCGGTCAAGATCGGCATGCTCGGCAACCTGGCCACGATCGAGGCCGTCGCCCGTGCCCTCGACGAGCTGGCGCCCGGCACGCCGGTCGTGCTCGATCCGGTGATGGTGGCCGAGTCGGGGGCAGAGCTGCTCGAGCCGGCCGCGCGGGCGGGTCTGATCGAACTGCTGCTCGGGCGCTGCACGGTGGTCACGCCAAACTTGCCGGAGGCGCGAGCGCTCATCGCCACCGGCGCCGTGGGCCGGCGGGAGGCGGGCGAGCGGCACGCCGCGGACTCGGATGCCGCCGACCTCGAGGCCGCCGAGCTGGCGCGCCGCGTTCGTTCGCTCGGACCGCGGGTGGTCGTCGTCACCGGGGGCCATCGGCAGCCCGCGACGGATGTGTTCTTCGACGGGGAGCGGATCGTCGAGCTGGGAGGCGAGCGCCACCCCGACGGCGCGGCGCACGGATCGGGATGCACTCATTCCTCGGTGCTGGCCGCCCGCCTGGCATGGGGCGACGAGCCGTTGCAGGCGGCTCGATGCGCCAAGCGGCGCGCCGCCGCGGCGGTGCGGGACGGGCTCGGTGAGATCGGTGCCGGCGCGGGCCCCGTCGACGTGCTCGCGATCGCCTCCAGGCGAGACTAAATCGCCTCGCGAGATCTTCGCTTTGACATAATCAAGGCGTGCGCTTCTTGAGGATGAAGCCAGGGCATGGCGAGGTGCTGATCGCAGAGGGTGATGTCGAGCTCGCGGATGACGAGCTGCGTCTGATCGAGGAGTTTCGCCGGCAGCTCGACGCCGGGTCGTGGGCAGCGGTGCCGCTGACCGGGCCGGAGGGGCGCCGGGACTCGATCATGGTGCGCTCGTTTCACGACATCCCACGGGACGCCGACCGCGTGATCTTCTTCCCGCGGGCGGCGGGCGGCAGGTAGGCCGCCGGGCGCCGTGCTGCTGGCGCTCGCCGCGACCGCGCTTGTGGCCATCGCGCTGCTCTCGGACCTGATCATTCCGCGGTTGGAGAGCGTCTGGGAGCGACACCGCGCCCGCCGCCAGCGCGTGCCCGCGGCGCCGTACGACCCCGGCCGCGAGCGGCGCGCCGAGCAGAAGGCCCGCTCGCTGCTGCGCTCCTGCGTCAATGAGGAAGAGTGGGCGATGTACCGCGATCTCGGCTTCATCCGGGTATGGGGATCGCAGAGCGACGGCCCCGACGACGGGGGCGGCACCGGCGGAGCGCCCTATGCGTACCTGATCTACCCGCACCGGCCGATCGTCGCCTACCTGGCCCAGACCCACCGGCTGCTCAACGAGTACTGCGTGGCGTTCCCCGATGACACGCGTCCGTATGGCAGCGCACGGCTGCCGGACTCCGACGACGTGCTCGCCAAGTGGATGGCGCTGACGGGCGACGAGCGCCGCCTCGTCTCGATCGCGAACATGCACCTGCCCGGGCGTCAGCTCGACCCGGCGGCGGTCAAGCGCGACCTGTGGCGCCTGTCGCGGTGGGAGCGTGCACGGATGCGCGACGCCGCCACGCGCCCGGCCTCGACGTCCGCCGACGCCGGCTGAGTCCGCGGGCGCCGCTACAGTTCCCGCCCCCCCATGGCGACGCCCGGCCTCGATCCCAAGCACCGCAGTCGCGCCCTCACCGAGGGGCCCCAGCGGGCCGCCGCGCGCGCCTACCTCAAGGGCATCGGCTATGACGACGAGGCGCTGAGCAAGCCGATCGTCGCGGTCGCCAACACCTGGATCGAGACGATGCCGTGCAACTTCCACCTGCGCGCCCTCGGCGCCAGGGTCAAGGAGGGGATCCGTGCCGCCGGCGGCACGCCGATGGAGCTCAACACGATCGCGATCTCCGACGGGATCACCATGGGCACGGCGGGAATGAAGGCTTCGCTTGCCAGCCGCGAGGTGATCGCCGACTCGATCGAGCTGGTGTGCGACGCCCACCTGTTCGACGCGGTCGTCGCGATCAGCGGTTGCGACAAGACGATCCCGGCGACCGTGATGGCGCTCTGCCGCCTGGACGTGCCAAGCCTGATGCTCTACGGCGGCTCGATCCTCCCCGGTCGCTACCACGACGAGCGGGTCACGATCCAGGAGGTGTTCGAGGCCGTCGGCGCGCATGCCGCCGGCCGGATCACCGACGAGGAGCTGACCGAGCTCGAGGACGCGGCGTCGCCCGGCGCCGGCGCCTGCGGCGGGCAGTTCACCGCCAACACGATGGCGATGGCGTTCGAGGTGCTCGGGATCTCGCCGGCGGGCTTCTCAATGGTCCCAGCCACGAATCCCGCAAAGGCACAGGTCGCCGCCGACGCGGGCCGCCTGGTGATGGACGTGCTCGAGCGCGGGCAGCGCCCGAGCGACATCATCACCCGCGAGAGCCTCGAGAACGCGATCGCCGCGATCGCCTGCAGTGGCGGCTCGACCAACGGCGTGCTGCACCTGCTCGCGATCGCCAAGGAGATGGGCGTCGACCTCTCGATCGACGACTTCGACCGGATCAGCGAGGGGACGCCGCTTCTGTGCGACCTCAAGCCCGGCGGCCAATACGTCGCACCCGATCTGTACGAGGCGGGCGGCGTGCCGCTCGTGCTCAAGCGGCTCAAGCAGGCAGGGCTTCTGCACGCCGACTCCCAGACCGTCACCGGTCGCACCGTCGGCGAGCACGCCGACGAGGCGCGCGAGGCCGAGGGCCAGCGCGTGGTGCGGCCGCTGGACGACCCGATCAAGGCAAGCGGCGGGCTCGCGATCCTGCGCGGCAACCTCGCGCCGGAGGGGTGCGTGGTCAAGTTGGCGGGCCACGAGCGGCGCCGGCACACCGGTCCCGCGCGGGTCTTCGAGTCCGAGGAGGAGGCGATGTCCGCCGTCACGGCGGGCTCGATCGGGCCGGGAGACGTGGTCGTGATCCGCAACGAGGGGCCGGCGGGGGGCCCGGGCATGCGCGAGATGCTCGCCGTCACCGCCGCGCTCGTCGGGGAGGGCCTGGGGGAGGAGGTAGCGCTGATCACCGACGGGCGCTTCTCGGGAGCCACGCACGGGCTGATGGCCGGCCACGTCGCCCCCGAGTCGGTCCGCGGCGGCCCGATCGGGCTCCTGCGCGACGGCGACGAGGTGACGCTCGACGTGGAGGCCCGCCGGCTCGACGTCGCTCTCTCGACGCAGGAGATCGAGGACCGGGCGCGCGATTACCGCCCGCCGCAGCGACCGCCGGCGGGGGTCGCGCTGTCCAAGTACGCGCGGCTCGTGTCGAGCGCCTCAGAGGGCGCGGTCACGCGCTGACCACGCCTTCCCGACCCCAGTGCCGATGCCTGCCCCGGTGGTCGCCTTCCCGACCCGGTGGCGACGCCCGCCGCGGTGGTCGCCTTCCCGACCCCGGTGCCGACGCCTCCCGCGGAGCAGTAATTCGATCGAAATAGTAGGCGAGCCGTCGAGCGCATGCATTCGCTTCCTCGAAACGGCTGCTCCCGGCACGAACCGCATGGTTCCGCCCTCACATCCCGCGCCCAAACGGAGGATTTCCGGCGATTTTCCTGAAACAAGGAATGCAAAACCCACTTTTGAGGTTGGTGATGCACGAGTCGTGGGGAGGAGACCGGTACGATCCGTCCAACAGGTGATTCGTAGTGGCGTTTGATTCGGAAATACGCCCTGCGGTCGGCTCGGAGCGGCTTTCGCGAAGGGGGCGTCGTAGCTCGAACGTCGCGGGCCGGCGAGCCGGGCGTGGCCGCTATGTCGTCGTGGCGATCGTGCTGCTGGCGGCGCTTGCCGTCGGCGGCGGCGCCGTTGCGCTGATCTCGTCGCACGCCGGCCTGGGCAACGACTCGGCCGCGCTGGCACGGCTCGGCATGCCGCTCGGCGGAGGCACGATAGAGAGCGTCAGCGCCGTGACCGGCCCCCACAGCACGCCGGTCCCCGTCGACGTGAGGGGAAACCAGATCTGGCCGCGCGGACGGATACCGGCGCACGAGCGGGTCACGATCGATGTGGTCGTCAAGCGCCCCGGATGGGCCTCCTGGCTGACGGGCAAGACCGAGCGTCTGCAGCTTGAGACGGTGACGCCGGCGGCGAGTTTGCGCCACCACTACATGACGCTGAAGGCCAACGCGCCTCTGCGGGTGTCCTTCAGGCACCCGGTGACCGTGATCGCATACGGCCCATCGGCCGACCAGCTGCATCGACAGGTGCTCGCGAGCCCGAAGAGGAGCGTGATTCTCCCTCGGACGGCGCAGGCCGGGGCGGTGTGGCTGGCGGCGGCCCCACGCCCGTGGGAGACGTCCAGGCCACAGCTGGTCAGCTGGTTCCCCGCCGGTTCGGGCGCGTCGGTCGTCGCCTATCCGGCGCCCGGGGCGACGATCAAGCCGAGCACGCCGATCTCTCTGACCTTCTCGACGCCGATCGACAAGGCGCTTGGCAGCTCGACGCCGGCGGTGTCGCCGGCCACCGAGGGGACCTGGCAAAGGCTCAACAACCACACCATGGTGTTCCGCCCGCAAGGGTACGGATACGGGCTGGGGGCGAGGGTCAACATCACCCTGCCTCACGGGGTCACCCTGGTCGGCGGCCAGCAGAGCGGGACGGCGGACGGCGGACGCTGGATGGTTCCGGCCGGATCGACGGTGCGCCTGCAGCAACTGCTGGCGAACCTCGGGTACCTCCCGCTGCAGTTCCGCCCCAACGACCCCCAGCCGCCGATGACCCCCAGCGCGCAGGAGGAGGCCGCGGTCAATCCGCCGGCGGGCAGCTTCTCCTGGCGCTACGACAACGTCCCCAGCCCCCTCCGCGGGTTCTGGCAGGCCGGCAGCTCAGGCGTTATGACGCGGGGCGCGCTGATGGCGTTTGAGAACGACCACGGGATGACCGCCGACGGGATCGCGGGCCCGCAGGTGTGGAAGGCGCTGATCGGCGCCGCGGTCAGCGACAGACACTCCACGTTCGGTTACACGTTCGTCTCGGTCAACGAGTCCTCGCAGTCGCTCGACCTCTGGCACAACGGCCACACGGTGCTGACCACGCCGGTCAACACGGGCATCGCCGCCGCACCGACCGCGACCGGCACCTACCCGGTCTACTCGCACATCCCCGTTGGGACGATGAGCGGCACCAACCCGGATGGCAGCCATTACAACGATCCGGGCATCCCCTGGATCAGCTACTTCAACGGCGGCGACGCGCTGCACGGCTTCACCCGCGCCCAGTTCGGCTTTCCGCAGAGCCTCGGGTGCGTGGAGATGCCGCCCAGCACGGCCGGCCGCGTCTGGCCGTTCACCCCGATCGGGACACTCGTTCACGTCGTCTGAGACGAAGCCGGGACCTGCGCCGAGCCGGCCGGCGCGCCCGAGGATTGCTGCGTTTGGTTGGTATCGGACCCAAACTCAGCAAGGCGTGGACGGCGGCATCGTTGCCCGCCGAGCAGGCATCGGCGCACCGCCCGGCGAATAGCCCCAGCGATGCCTGGTGCGAACCTGACGCTCGAAGGGGCCGTCGGCGGGGACGAGTCGCCGATCGCGGCGCCCTGGCAGTCGGCGCTGCGGGCGTTCGACGAGGACCTCCGCCGGCGCGCCGTGGCCGACAAGACCCGCGGGGCGTACGCGATCGACAGCGCCCAGTTCGCACGGTGGGCGACCGCACGCGACCTGACTCCCGCCGCCGTCGACCTCCGGGCATTGCGGCGCTATGCCGCCGGATTGTCCGAGCAGGGCGCCGCGCCGGCGACGGTCGCGCGCAAGCTCGCCGCGCTGAGAGGCCTGTTTCGCGTCCAGATCGAGCTCGGCGCCCGGGCGGAGAATCCGGCCGATCTGCTCAGCTCGCCCAAGCGCCCACAGCGGCTGCCGCGCGTGCTGCGCAGCGCCGAGGTGGCGGCGCTGCTCGACCGGATCCCCCAGACGACGCCGCTTGAGCTGCGCGATCGCGCTCTGTTCGAGCTGGCCTACGCCTCCGGGCTGCGCGCCGAGGAGCTCGTCTCGCTCGAGGTGGAGTCGATCGACTTCGACTCGGAGACGGCCCGGGTGGAGGGCAAGGGCGGCAAGACGAGGCTGGTCCCCGTCGGCGAGCACGCGCTGCGGGCGCTGGATCGCTATCTGGCTCGTGCTCGCCCCGAGCTCGTCGTTCCGCATGATCACGGTGTGCGCGCCCTGTTTTTGTCGAAGTCGGGTCGCCGGCTCAGCACGTCCGACGTCCGACGACGCTTGCGGACATGGGCCCGGCAGGCGGCGGCGCGCATCCCGGCCCTCGCCGACGCTCATCCGCACGCGCTGCGCCACTCCTTCGCGACCCACCTGCTGGAGGGCGGAGCGGACCTGCGAGCGATCCAGGAACTGCTCGGTCATGCGGCCATCTCAACGACCCAGGTTTACACTCGGGTAGAGTCGGCGCGCCTGCGGTCGGCGTACACGCGGGCCCATCCTCGGGCCTAGCGATCCAAGCGCTGGGGATCCAACTGGAAACGAACGTCAAGGCGATCGAGCTTCGAGATCTGTGGAGCCGCTACAAGGCTTCGGAAGATCAACGCGCCCGCGAACGCCTCGTCGTGGCCTATTCGCCGTTGGTCAAGTATGTCGCCGGACGGATGAGCTCGGGTCTGCCTTCCCACGTCGAGGAGTCCGATCTGATCTCCTACGGGCTGGGTGGCCTGATCTCGGCGATCGATCGCTTCGATCTCGATCGCGAGATCAAGTTCGAGACCTACGCGATCACGCGGATCCGCGGCGCGATCCTCGACGAGCTGCGCACGCTGGACTGGGTGCCCAGATCGGTCCGGGCCCGCGCCCGCCAGATCGAGCGCGCCAACGCGAAGCTCGAAGCCCGGTTCCACCGGGCTCCCACCGACGAGGAGATGGCGACCGAGCTCGAGGTCAGCCTCGAGGAATTCCACGACATCCTGCTCCGGATCGCAAACTCGACGATCGTCGCGCTCGACGAGCGCTGGAGCGTCTCGGAGGCAAACGGCGACCAGGTCTCGCTGCTCGACACGCTCGCGGACCGTCGCGTTCCCGACCCTCAGCAGCTGGTCGATCAGAGCGAGATGCGCGACCGGATCGCTCGCGCGATTTCCGCCCTGCCCGAGCGCGAGAAGCTCGTCGTCGCGCTCTACTACTACGAGAATCTGACCCTGCGGGAGATCGGAGAGGTTCTCGGGGTCACGGAGTCTCGCGTCTCGCAGCTGCACACCAAGGCGGTGCTGCGGCTGCGCTCCAAGCTGGACGGCGAGCGCGACTGAAAGCCCGGCTGGACGCCGGTCCGTGGCGACCGCTCGCATGCATTTACAAACGGGTATCGTCGGCTTTTAGTCCCGAGTGAGAGGAGCCAAGGCATGCACAAGCCTGCGGATCGCATCCGCAACGTGGCGCTCGTCGGCCACCGCGGTAGTGGTAAGACGTCCCTGCACGAGGCGCTGCTGTTCCAGGCTGGAGCGATCAACCGGCTGGGTTCGGCCGTCGACGGGACGACGGTCTCGGACTCCGATGCCGACGAGAAGGCGCGCCAGATGTCGATCGCGGCGGCGCTGGCCTCGTTTGAATGGCAGGACCGCAAGGTCAACCTGATTGACACCCCTGGCGACTCGAGCTTCATCGCCGACGCGCTCGGCGCCCTGCGCGTGTGCGAGTCGGCGGTCTTCGTCGTCAACGCGGTGATGGGCGTCGAGGTCCACACCAGCCGGCTTTGGGCCAGAGCGGCCGAGTTGGACATCTCTCGGTTGGTGTTTGTCAACATGCTCGACCGAGAGCGCGCGGACTTCTTCCGCACGCTCGACTCGCTCAAGTCCGCCTTCGGCCCGCACGTGGTCGCCACCGAGATCCCGATCGGCTCCGAGCACGAGATCTCCGGAGTGGTCGACCTCATCGACATGAAGGCCTACGCCTATGGCGCCGCCGACCGTGTCAACTGCTCGGAGATCCCGATCCCCGACGAGCTCGCCGAGCAGGCGCAGGAGTACCGCGAGAAGCTGATGGACGAGGTCGCGGAGAATTCCGACGCGCTGATGGAGCGCTACCTCGATGGTGAGGAGATCTCCCACCGGGAGCTCGTGAGCACGCTCAAGGAGGGCACTAACCACGGGGCGATGTTCCCCGTCACCTGTGGCGTGGCGACGCGGAATCTCGCCACCAACCGGCTGCTTGACGCGATCGTCGAGGACCTGCCCTCGCCGGTGAAGCACGGCGGCCTGAAGATCGGCGAGCTGACGCTCGAGCCCACCGAGGACGCGGAGCTGTTCGCCTACGTGTTCAAGACCCGCGCGGACCCGTTCGCCGGACGCATCAACCTCTTCCGGGTCTACCAAGGCTTGATCAAGCAGGACTCGCAGCTGCTGAACACCCGCACCCACACCAAGGAGCGCGTCGGCCAGCTCGTCACGTTCGAGGGCGGCAGCACCGGTCACACCACCGAGTTCGGGCCGGGCGACATCGGGGCGGTCGCCAAGCTCAAGGAGACGAAGGCCGGAGACTGGCTGGCGGCCCGCGACGAGCCGATCCAGATGCCGAGCGTCAAGCTGCCGGCGCCGGTCATGGCGTTCGCGGTCGAGCCCAAGAGCAAGGGCGACGAGGAGAAGGTGTTCACGGCGCTGCGCCGCCTCCAGGAGGAGGATCCGACGATCGACCTGCACCGCGACCCGCAGACCGGCGAGCAGATCGTCGCGGGTCTCTCGCAGGTGCACGTCGAGGTGATCGTGGCGCGCCTGAAGTCGCGCTTCGGCGCCGAGGTCAACCTCAAGCCGCCGCGCGTCCCCTATCAGGAGACGATCCGCAAGGCCGCCAAGGCGCACGGGCGCCACAAGAAGCAGACCGGAGGCCGCGGCCAGTTCGGCGATTGCCACATCGAGATCGAGCCGCTGGCGACCGGCGCCGGGTTCGAGTTCGTCGACGCGATCAAGGGCGGGGTGATCCCGTCGGGATTCATTCCCGCGGTGGAGAAAGGCGTGCGCGAGGCCATGCAGGAGGGGGTCGTCGCCGGCTATCCGGTCAAGGACGTGCGCGTACGGGTATACGACGGCTCCTATCACACGGTCGACTCCTCCGAGATGGCGTTCAAGGTCGCCGGGTCGCTGGCGATGAAGCAGGCGCTCGAGCAGGCCGGCCCGGTGCTGCTCGAGCCGATCATGCTCGTCACCGTCAGCGCGCCCGAAGACGCGGTCGGCGACGTGATCGGGGACCTCAACTCACGCCGTGGTCGTCCCCTTGGGATGGAGCCGGTGGGCGGCGGGATGACCGAGGTCAAGGCCGAGGTGCCGATGTCGCAGATGCTCTCCTACGCCCCCGATCTGAGGTCGATTACGGGCGGTCAGGGGGAGTTCACGATGGACTTCCTGCGCTACGAGGAGGTCCCAGGGCATCTCGCGGGCAAGGTCGTCGACGAGGCACGGGCGGAGAAGGAGGCGGTCAAGGCCTGAGGGTTCCTGTACCGGCTCCAGGCGCCGCGTCTTGTACTCTCGCATCCCGTGGCCACCAGGGAAATTCATACGACCGACGCTCACACCTCGTGCGATGTGTGCGGACGCACGCTGCTTCGCGGTGAGCGGGCCGAGGTGTACCTCAACGGCGGCGCGCGCCGCTCAGTGTGCGACCTGTGCACGGCGCGCGCGCTACACGAGGGCTGGATCCGGGAGGGCACGGCCCTCCCCGGCGACGGCCGCCAGGACCGCTCGGACCGCCGGCGCTCGCTGCTGAACCGGCTGCGAGGACGTCGCGAGGCGGCTGCCTCTGCACAGCCGCCCACGGCCGCCCGCCAGGAGCCCGCGCCGGCTCGTGAGGAGCCAGAGCCTTCCCGACGGATCCGCGAGCGGATCCGAGAGCCTCGCCCGGTGCGAGCGGTCCCGACCAGCGTCGAGCACAAGATCGCCTCGGCAATCGACGTGTTCAACGGCTCCGAGCATCGCCGCACGATCGCCGGGGTGGCTCGGTCCCTGGGGGCTCCGACGGTTTCGGTCCGTCCCGCCGACGCCAGTCCCAGCCGGGTCAACCTGGTGGCCTCCTGGGAGCTGTGTTGGTACCGCTACGAGGTTGATCTGTCCGACGAGGTGCCGAGCGTGCGCCTCGGCGCTCAGGGCTACGAGCTCGACGAG
Source organism: uncultured Solirubrobacterales bacterium (assembly GCA_963723675.1). Classification (GTDB taxonomy): domain Bacteria; phylum Actinomycetota; class Thermoleophilia; order Solirubrobacterales; family Solirubrobacteraceae; genus Palsa-465. The sequence continues at coordinate 1,289,302 of CAVRRW010000012.1, forward strand.
TTGGTCGACGAGGAAAGGGCGGCAAACGCCGTCTCGGACGAGCGGGGCTCACTTTCGTTGAGCCCGTAGCGCCGCGGGTCTAGACGAAGGTACGATCGCCCGGTATCGGCCGTCGATTAGCATCAGGGTCGTGATCTACTGTGTGGTCCCGGAGGCGCTCGCCGACGAGCTGTTCGACAGGCTGACGCGGTATTACTCCGAGGACCCCAACGTGGAGGTGATCGTCGACCGCCGCAGATCTTCGCGGCGCAAGGCCAACGGGCCAGGCGGCGGCAAGCGAAGCGTGCGGGATCGCCGTCGCCCTCGGGTCGCCGGCGAGCTGCCGGGGCTCGCGAGCGATTGAACCCGCCTCGGGGCCGGAATTGAAGCTCGTGGTGAACGTCGACGGCGGCGCTCGCGGCAACCCTGGGCCGGCCGCGATCGGGGTCGTCGTGTCCAAGCCCGACGGCACCGTGGTCGACGAGATCGCCGAACGCATCGGCATTGCGACAAACAACGTCGCCGAGTACCGCGCCGTGCTGCGCGGCGTGCAACGCGCCCGCGAGCTCGGTGCCGGCGAGCTCGAGCTCGTCGGCGACTCCGAGCTGGTGGCCCGGCAGCTGACCGGCGCCTACCGGGTCAAGCACCCGGCGATGAAGCCGCTTCACGCCGATGCGACCGAAGCGCTCCGGAAATTCGAGCGATGGCGGATCCGAACCGTCCCCAGGGCCCAGAACGCTCGGGCCGATGCGCTCGTCAACGAGGCGCTAGATGCTTGATTCCAAATACGTCGATTCAGAATCAATCATCTGACGCGGCGGCCTGAGCGCCGGCGTGCGTTTGCGCCGGCGGCCGGCGGGTATTCCCGGAGCGGTGAACGGAGTCGCACAGGCAGCAAAGCGGCTGGTCGATCGCGGCCATGGCCACGCCGTCATCAGCCTCTATCTCGACCTCGATCCGGAGCGGTTCGCGACGGCCCCGGCGCGAGCCTCCCAGATCCGCTCGCTGATCGATGAGGCGGCAAGATACATCGACCGCGACGGCGCTTTCGAGCACGACGAGCGCGTCGGGCTGCGCGGGGACCTCAAGCGGATCGACGACTACCTCAACTCGCGTGAGCCGCCGTTTCAGGGGGCGCGTGGGCTGGCCGTGTTCTGCTCGAGCCGAGCCGGCCTGTTCGAGGCGGTGCCTCTTCCCCGGCGCACGGAGGCCCGTGTGATGATCGAGTCGACTGCGTACATCGAGCCGTTGATCGCGGCGATGACCCAGCGGCGCTGGTGCGTGATGCTCGTCAACCGTCGCTCCGCGCGGTTGCTGACGGGCACGACGGCCGTCCTGCGCGAGCGCGAGCGCCTCGACGAGCAGGTCCATGGCCAGCACGACCAGGGCGGGTGGTCGCAGGCCAACTATGAGCGCAGCGTCGAAAAGGACACCGATGACCACCTGCGACACGCCGCGGACATGCTGCGCCGCCGCTGGCGGCGCGAGCGCTTCGACCGCCTCGCGCTGGGCGGTCCGCCCGAGATCGTCCCGCGAATCGAGGCGCTGCTCGGAGACGACGAGCGCTCACATCTGGTGCCCGGGCGCCTCGAGGTCAACGTCGGCGGCGCCAGCGAGGACCAGGTGCGCGCGGTGGTCGCAAAGCTCGCCGCCGACGACGAGAAGCGCTTCGAGCGCGACGCGCTCGACAGGCTCGCTGCGGGGATCGGCGCCCAGGGACGGGCGACCGGAGGTCCGTCCGACACGATCGAGGCCCTGAACGAGCGGCGGGTGGCAATGCTGCTGCTCGAGCCGCACTTCGACGGGCCGGCGGCGAGGTGCCCTTCCTGTGGGCTGGTGTACCTGGGCGGCGATAATCGCTGCGCTGTCGACGGCACCCCGCTGGAGAACCTCGAGCATCTCCGCGAGGCGGCCGTCGAGGCGGCCGTCGCCCAGGACGCCGATGTGATGATCGTCAACCACTACCCGGACCTGGGGCCGTTTCGGGGGATTGCGGCCCTCCTGCGCTTCTAATGTGCCTGACGGCCGGACGGTGCATTGGCGGGGCCCCACCGAGACGGGCGCCTGTAACCTCTCGACCGTGACCGATGCCCTGACCGAGCTCAGCCAACGACTCGAGGAGGCCGCGGAGCGGCTTCGAACAGGCGAGCTGGACACCGATGAGGCGCTGGCGCTGATCGAGGAGTGCGCTCGGCTGGCCTCCGAGGCCGCCGCGCAGGTGGACGAACGAGCGCGCGCCGCGGTCGAGCCACTGCCCGATCTCCCCGGCCAGCTTCCGTTGCCGACTCCGTGACGTCCGCCGTCCTGGCGTCCGCGTACCCCGAGCGCCTGCGTGCCGAGGTCGAGCGCTACCTCGAGGGCCTGCGGTTCTCCGGCGACCCCGCCGTGAGCGGGCTCGACGAGGCGATGCGCTATTCGCTGCTCGCCGGGGGCAAGCGGATCCGGCCGGTGCTGGCGCTGGCGACCGCACGCGCGATCGGCCGTCCCTCGGCGTGGGTGCTGCCGCTGGCCGCCGCGATCGAGCTGATTCACACGTATTCCCTGATTCACGACGATCTGCCCGCGATGGACGACGACGACCTGCGGCGGGGTCGGCCCACGTGCCACCGCATGTTCGGCGAGGACGTCGCGATCCTGGCGGGGGACGGCCTCTACGCCGAAGGATTCGCGCTGCTGCTCTCGCGGCAGGAGGCGCAGCCCGATCGGCTGCTCGCCGCCGCCTGCCGGCTGGCGAAGGCCACCGGGGTGCAGGGGATGGTCGGCGGCCAGTACATCGACGTCGCCGGCGCCGCGCCTGAAGGCCCGGCAGGCCTACGGCGACTGCACGAGCTCAAGACCGGCCAGCTGATCGCGGCGAGCATCGACTGCGTCCTGCTGCTCGCCGGAATCGAGCAAACTGGCACAATCGAAGGACTGCGCAGCTTTGCAGGCGAACTCGGCGTCCTCTTCCAGATCGTGGATGACATTCTCGATGTGACTGGATCTCAGGAGGCGCTGGGCAAGTCTGGAGGCAGCGACGAGCGGCTGGGGAAGCGCACCTATGTCACCGAGTTCGGTCTCGAGGGAGCGCGTAGGCTGGCCGGCGAGGCGCACGAACGTGCGCGCGCGGCGCTTGGACAAGCCGCCCCCGCGAAAGTGGCCGAGCTGGAGCAGATCACCGATTTCATCGCTACCCGGAGCTTCTAGATGACGGATCTCCTGCAACGAATCAACGCGCCCCAGGACCTCCACGCCCTCAGCGACGAGGAGCTGCAGGCCGTCGCCGAGGAGGTGCGGACATACATCATCGACACCGTGGGAGAGATCGGTGGCCATTTCGGCGCCAACCTGGGCACCTGCGAGATCGCCGTGGCCCTGCACTCGCTGTTGGACTCTCCCCGCGACAAGATCCTCTGGGATGTTGGGCACCAGGCCTATCCGCACAAGATCCTGACTGGGCGACGCGACCAGCTGCCGACGATCCGCAAGTACGAGGGCCTGGCCCCGTTCTGCGCGATCCAGGAGTCCAGCCACGACATCATGGGCGCGGGCCACGCCTCGACGGCGATCGGCTACGCAGTCGGGATCAAGGAGGCGATGCGCACAGGCCACGGCGAGGACGGACGCGTGGTCGCGGTGGTCGGCGACGGGGCGCTGACCGGCGGCGTCGCGTTCGAGGCCGTCCATCAGGCCGGCGGTGAAGGAACGCCGATCGTCGTGCTGCTCAACGACAACGGCATGTCGATCGCCCCGAACGTCGGGGCCCTGTCTCGCTACTTCAACCGGGTCCGCCTCAATCCGAAGCTGTGGCATGCGCGCGAGGACGTCGAGGGCGGTCTGACCAAGCTTCCGGCCGGCATCGGGGCGGCATTCGAGCGGCTCGGTCCCCACTTCAAGGAGTCGATCAAGGCGTTCTGGGCACCGGGACTCTGGTGGGAGGAGCTCGACTTCGCCTACATGGGCGTGATCGACGGGCACGATGTCCGCGAGCTGCGCCGAGCCCTGCGCGAGGCGCTCGCCGCGGAGCGCCCCGTCGTGGTCCACTGCGCCACCGTCAAGGGCAAGGGCTTTGCGCCCGCCGAGGAGAACGGCCTCGCGGGCATGGAGAAGTGGCACGCCGCCAAGCCGAACTCGATCTCCCGCGGCGCTCTGGCGGCGCCACTGCGCACGAGCCGCCCCGCCAAGCCCGTCCCGCCGCAGTACACCCAGGTGTTCGGCGAGGCGCTGGTCGCCGAGTGCCGCCGAGACGATCGCGTGATCGGGATCACGGCCGCGATGAACTCTGGGACGGGGCTGAACATCCTCCAGCGCGAGCTGCCCGACCGCTACTACGACGTCGGCATCGCCGAGCAGCAGGCGGTGCTGTTCGCCGCCGGGCTCGCATTGCAGGGCTGCAAGCCGGTCGCCGCGATCTACTCCACGTTCCTTCAGCGCGCCTACGACCAGATCGTCCACGACGTGTGCCTGCAGAGGCTCAACGTCGCGTTCGCGCTGGACCGAGCCGGGCTGGTGGGAGACGACGGCCCCACGCATCACGGGGCGTTCGACATCGCCTACCTGCGGTGCCTGCCCAACATCGTGCTGATGGCGCCGCGCGACGAGGCGATGCTCGTCCACATGCTCCGCACCGCGCTCGCCTACGACGACGGTCCGATCGGTCTGCGCTATCCACGCGGCGAGGCGGTGGGCGTGGCGCTGCCGAGGTCACCGCAGCCGATCGCGATCGGTACCGGCGAGATCCTGCGCGAAGGAGACCGAGTGGCGCTGCTCGGCTACGGAAGCGGGGTCGCCAAGTCGCTCGCCGCGGCGGAGATCCTCGCGGGCCACGGGATCTCGGCCACGGTCGCCGACGCCCGCTTCGCCAAGCCGATCGACGCGGGCCTGGTGGCCGAGCTGGCGGCCGAGCACGAGCTCCTGGTGACCGTCGAGGAGGGCGTCCTCGCCGGCGGCTTTGGATCGGCGGTATGGGAAACCCTGTCCGACGCCGGCCTCAGCGCTCGGATTCTCCGCGTCGGCCTCCCCGACCGCTACGTCACCCACGGAGCCCCACGGCTGCTGCACGAGGAGGTCGGATTCACCGGCGAGCGGATCGCCGAGCGGATCGAGGCGGCGGTCGCCGAGCACAGCGGCGTCGTCTAGCGGATCGAGGCCCGCGGTCGCCGTGCGCGGCGGTTACGGGCCGGGGCGGCGGCCCGGCAAAGCCCAGGGATCGCGCTCGTTGACGGACGCCGCTGCGCCCAGCTGCTAAACGAGCGAACGGCCCGCCGTCGTGGCGGGCCGTTTTGAGCGTGGAGAGAGGAGAGAGGTCTCCGTGCTTCGGTCGCTGGAAGAAGGAGCATTCGGCTCCTAGTCGTTAATCGTGAATCACCGGCGGCGCGAACTCTGTGATCTCGATCACGTACCGTTTCGCGGCGCATGAGACGCGTTCGCCTCGACACACTGCTCTCCGAGCGAGGCATGTTCCCTTCTCGCTCCCGGGCGGCGGCGTCCGTTCTCGCCGGCGACGTCGTCCTGCTTCCCGGCCGGCGCCGGGCCGACAAGCCGGGCCAGCTCGTGCCGGATGACATCGAGCTCGAGGTCCGCGACGCCCCGCGGTTCGCCTCGCGCGCCGGCCAGAAGCTCGCAAACGCGCTCGACGCGCTGGGGCTCGAGGTGAGCGGGCGCCAGGCCCTCGACATCGGTGCGTCGACGGGCGGCTTCACCGATTGCCTGCTGCAACGCGGGGCCGCGCACGTGGTCGCGGTCGACGTCGCCTACGGCGAGCTGGACTGGAGCCTGCGAACCGACCCCAGGGTGACCGTGATCGAGCGCCGCAACGCCCGGTCGCTGGCGCCGGAGGAGCTTCCCTACGCCCCGGACCTGATCGCGATCGACGTCTCGTTCATCTCCTTGAGCAAGATCCTGCCGGCGGCGCTGCGCTGTGGGGCCGTCCGTTTCGACTGCCTGGCGCTGATCAAGCCGCAGTTCGAGGTGGGGCGCGAGCAGGTCGGCAAGGGCGGCGTCGTCCGCGATTCGCAAGCTCGCCGGCGCGCCCTGCTGGAGGTCGGGCGCACGGCGACGGAGCTCGGCGCGTCCGTGCTCGGCTACGCGAGCTCGGGCCTGCCGGGGCCCAAGGGCAACCTCGAGACCTTCGTGTGGCTCGCCGAAGCCGCCCGTGGCGCGGTCGAGGATCTCGAGCGCGCCGTCTGCGAGGTGGAGCCGTGAATCCGGTGAGCAGGGCGACCGTGTTCACCCATCGCCGGCCCGCGGAGACGCGCCCAGCGGTCATGACCCTGCTCGAGATGGCACGCGACGCCGGCGCGGTGCTTTGCTTCGATCGCGAGGAGACCGCCAAGCACCGGCTGGCGCCGGCCCAGGGGCTCGAGACCGACGCGCCGGTCGCGCGCGACGTGGACATCTGCTTCGCGCTCGGTGGCGATGGCACGATCCTCAGTGCGCTGCGAACGTACGCGGGCACCGACGTGCCGGTGTTCGGCGTCAACTTCGGCGAAATCGGTTTCCTGGCGACGGTCGATCGCGACGCCGTGCGCTCGGGCTTCAGGCGGGCGTTCGGCGGAGAGTTCGAGGTCCTCGCGCTTCCCGGGATCAGCGTTTCGGGCGTTGGCGGGACGTGGCTTGCGATCAACGACGTCTCGATGCACCGGCAGCCGGGCAACCGGGTCGCCCACCTCGCCTACGGCGTCGGCACCGACGAGGTCGGGAGGGTCCACTGCGACGGCCTCGTGGTCGCCACTCCCGCCGGCTCGACCGGCTATAACCTGGCCAACGGCGGCCCGGTGATGGCCTGGGGGGTGGAGGGCTTCGTGGTCTCGTTCATCGCGCCACATTCGCTGACCGCGCGGGCCCTGGTGGTGGCCCCCGGCGATGTCCTGAACGTCCACAACCGCTCCCGTGAGGAGCCTGTCGATGTCACCGTCGACGGGCGGCCGGTGTGCGTGCTGCCGCCAGGCGAGCAGCTCGAGGCGCGTTTCGTGGACCGGCAGGGGACCCTGGCGCAGGTCGCCGGCGCGACCTTCTACCAGCGCCTGCGCCAGAAGTTCGGCCGGCTCGCGATCACCACCTAGCCCGAGGGGAACTTCGGCCCAGCCGATCCGTCGGGCCCGCCTGGTACACCGGTCCCATGCTGCACGAGCTGCGCGTCGAGAACCTGCTGTTGATGGACCGCGCGGAGCTGCGCCTTGGCCCGGGCCTCAACGTGCTCACCGGCGAGACCGGCGCCGGCAAGACCCTGCTGGCGCAGGCACTCGATCTGCTCCTGGGCGGGCGGGCGGGCAGCGGGATCGTCCGCGGCGGCGCCGCGGAGGCCTATGTCGAAGGGGTGTTCGCGTGTCCCGAATCGCTTGACCAAGAGATCGCGCAGCGGCTGCCCGAAGACGCCGATGAGATCGTCCTCGCCCGCAGGGTGTGGCCCGACGGACGAACGCGGGCATACGTCTGCGGCCGCTCGGCCACGGTGGGTGACCTGCGCGAGCTCGGGGGCGTGCTGCTCGCCTTCTACGGGCAGCACGAGCATCGCAAGCTGATGCTCTCGACCGCGCAGCTCGACGTGCTCGACGCGCATTGCGGAGACCAGCAGGCGGCGCTGCGCGGGCGCATGGCCGAGGCACACGAGCGGACCCGCAGGCTGGAGCGGCGGGTGGGCGAGCTGCGCGAGATGGCCGGCGCGCGCGACCGTGAGCTCGACCTGGTGGCATTCGAGCTCGATGAGATCGAGGCCGTCTCGCCCAGCGAGGAGGAGGCGCAGCGGCTGATGGTCGAGCGCGATCGGCTGCGCCATCTCGAGATGCTCCGCCAGGCGGCGGCTGTCGCTGCGGAGGCGATCTCGTCCGACGGCGCCGGCGCGGACGGCGGGGTGTCCGAGCGGCTCGCGCGGGCCGAGCCACATCTGGAGCTCGCGGCCGGAATTGATCGGCAGCTGGCGCCGCTGGCACAGCGGCTGCACGCGCTCCGCTACGAGGCCGAGGATCTCGGCCGCGAGCTGCGCTCATACCTGATCGGGGTCGAGGAGGACGCCGCAGCAGATGGCGGGGGCCCCGGTCGCCTCGAGCATGTCGAGGAGCGACTGGGGCTGTTTGCCAGGTTGCAGCGCAAGCACGGCGGCGCGATCGGCGAGGTGCTGCGCCACGCGGAGCGATGCCGCGCGCGGCGGGCCGAGCTGGAGGGCGCCGAGGTCGCCCTCGAGGGCGGTATGGCGGAGCTGGACGCGGCGCGGGACGAGCTTGACCGGCTCGCCGAGGAGCTGCACGCGCGCCGCCTGCGTGCGGCGCCGAAGCTAGCCGCGGCCGTGCGAGCGCGGCTTTCGGAGCTGGCGATGCCCGAGGCGCGGTTCGAGGTCGAAGTGCGTGCTCGCGAGGGCGGGTGCGGGCCCAGAGGCGCCGACACGGTCGAGCTGATGATTGCGCCCAACCCCGGCGTTCCGGCCGCGCCGCTGCGCGAGATCGCATCCGGCGGAGAGCTCTCGCGGGTGATGCTGGCGCTGTTGAGCGTCGCGCACGGCCGGGTATCCGCCGGCGACGACGGCGCGTTGCTCGTGTTCGACGAGATCGACGCGGGGATCGGCGGCCACACTGCGCGGGCAGTCGGCGAGCACCTGCGCGAGCTGGCCGCCGGCCGTCAGGTGCTGTGCATCACCCACCTGCCGCAGGTGGCCGCGCTCGCCGCCCGGCATTTCACGATCGCCAAGGACAGCCGCACCGTCCCGGCGACGACGACCGTGACCGCGCTGCGGGGCGACGGGATCGTCGTCGAGCTGGTGCGCATGCTCGGGGCCGTCGACGGCGATCGCGCGGCACGACAGCACGCCACGCAGCTGCTCAAGGCGGCCGCCTGACCGCCGAGCGCTACCGTCCGCTCTGGGCGCTACGGTGAAATCCGTTCGACGGCTAGACTCGGGAGTCGGTTTGATGACCCCAGGTGAGACGCGTTTCATCTTCATAACCGGCGGGGTCGTCTCCTCGCTTGGCAAGGGCATAGCGGCCGCGTCGATCGGCCGGCTGCTGGTCGCTCGAGGGCTCGAGGTCCAGCTGCAGAAGTTCGACCCCTACATCAACGTCGACCCGGGCACGATGTCCCCCTATCAGCACGGGGAGGTGTTCGTCACCGAGGACGGAGCCGAGACCGACCTCGACCTCGGCCACTACGAGCGCTTCACCGACTCGAACACCAGCCGGGCCTCGAACGTGACCGCCGGCGGCATCTACAACAGCGTGATCCGCCGCGAGCGTCGCGGCGACTACCTCGGCGCGACCGTGCAGGTGGTCCCGCACATCACCGACGAGATCAAGCAGCGGATCCGGCTGATGGCCGAGGCGACCGACGTCGACTTCGTGATCACCGAGATCGGCGGGACCGTCGGCGACATCGAGTCGTTGCCGTTCCTGGAGGCGATCCGCCAGTTCCCGGTCGACGCCGGCCGCCGGCGCTGCATGTTCATCCACCTGACGCTCGTGCCCTACATCAGCCACGCCGGCGAGCTCAAGACCAAGCCCACCCAGCATTCGGTCAACGAGCTGCGGCGCATCGGAATCGCGCCCGACATGGTCGTGTGCCGCTCGGAGTCGGCGCTCTCGCCGGACATCCGGCGAAAGATCGCGCTGTTCGCGAGCCTGCCGGTGGAGGCGGTCGTGTCCGCCCGCGACGTCTCCGACATCTACCAGGTGCCGCTCGTCTTCCATGCCGAGGGTGTCGACGACTTCATTCTGCACGAGCATTTCGGGCTGGAGGCACCGCCGCCCGACCTCAGCGGCTGGGAGCTGATCACGCGCCGCGCCAGCGAGGCCGCGCGAACCGTTCGGATCGCGCTGGTCGGCAAGTACGTCCAGCTCGAGGACGCCTATCTGTCGGTCGTCGAGGCGCTCCGGCACTCCGCCGTGCACCACGGCTGCAAGGTGGAGATCGACTGGATCGACTCCGAGACCGTCGGCAAACCGGAGGTCGCGGCGCGAATGGAGAACGCCGACGGGATCCTGATCCCCGGCGGGTTCGGCGGTCGTGGCTGGGAGGGCAAGGTCCGCGCCACGCGGATGGCACGCGAGCACAAGATCCCGTATCTGGGCATCTGTCTGGGAATGCACGTCGCTGTCAGCGAGTTCGCCCGCCACGTCGTCGGGATGGAAGGCGCCAACTCCACCGAGATGGACCTCGAGACGCCGTTCCCGGTGATCGACCTGCTGCCAGAGCAGAAGGAGATCGCCGACATGGGCGGGACCATGCGCCTGGGAGCCGATCCGGTCAAGCTCCACGACGCCACGCGCATCCGCCGGCTCTACGACGAGCCGGTCGTGTACGAGCGTCACCGTCACCGCTACGAGGTCAACAACCACCTCCGGCGCCGGCTCGAGGCCGCGGGGCTGGTCTGCTCGGGAACCTCCCCCGACAATCGCCTCGTGGAGGCGATCGAGCTCGCGGAGGATGATCACCCCTTCTTCATCGCCTCTCAATACCACCCCGAGTTCAAGTCGCGACCGGAGCGTCCCGCGCCGCTGTTTCGGGAGTTCGTGGGCGCTGCCCTGGCCCGCTCCGAAGAGACCGTCGCGTCGGGCCCGGCGGTCGAGGCCGAGCCGGGCGCGGCCGGCGCTGCGGCTACCGCCGCGCTGTGAGGCGGGCGACCGACGCCGAGCGCGAGCGGCTCGGAGAAACGTTCGCGCAACTGTGCCGGATCGAGAGCTCCTCGGGCCGCGAGCGGGTGTGCGCGGACTGGGTGAGCGCCGAGCTGGGACGGATCGGGCTCGAGGCGCAGGAGGACGGAGCCGGGCCCGCCGCGGGATCGGACGCGGGCAACCTCCTTGCCCGGATTCCCGGACGTGGTGAGGACACCATTCTGCTGTGCGCCCATCTGGACACCGTCCCGCTCGCCGCCCCGGTCGAGCCGGTGATCGTCAACGGCGGTTGGGAGAACGCCAACGACGCCATCCTCGGGGCAGACAACAAGGCCGCCGTGGCCGTGCTGCTCGAGCTCGCCAGACGCCTGAGCGCCGGCGCCGAGCGGCCTCCGCTCGGGATCGAGCTGCTGTTCACGGTCTGCGAGGAGGTCTCGCTGCGGGGGTCGCGCGAGTTCGACTCAACGCGGCTGACCAGCCGCTTTGGCTACGTGTTCGATCACGCCACCCCGATCGGCGAGATCGTCCTGGCCTCGCCGACGCACTACCGCGTGGCGGCCGACGTCCACGGACGCGCCGTGCACGCGGGCATCCGGCCCGAGGACGGCCGCAGCGCGATCGCGGCGGCGGCCGCCGCGATCGCGGCGATGAGACTAGGTCGGCTCGACGCCGAAACCACCGCGAACGTCGGGACGATCGAGGGTGGGAGCGCGCTCAACGTCGTGCCCGAGCGCTGCCGGCTCGCGGCCGAGACGCGAAGCCTCGACGCCGCGCGCGCCGAAGCCGTGGCAACCGAGATGGTCGACCATCTGCAGGACGCCGCCAACGCCCATGAATGCGACCTCGACGTGACGGTGCAGCGGATGTTCGAGGGCTACCGGACGCGGCCCAGGGCGCCGGCAGTCGTTTTGGCCGAGCGGGCCCTGCGGGCGTGCGGCTATGAGCCCAGGCACATCGTCACCGGCGGCGCCTCGGACGCCAACTCGTTTCAGGCCGCGGGCTTTCCCTGCACCAACCTCGCCAACGGGACCGAGCGAAACCATCAGTCCGACGAGCGCGTCAGCGTCGAGGCGCTCGAGGGGATGTTCGAGGTCGCGATCGCGCTCGTCGAGGAGGCGGGACGCGAGACCGAGGGCGGACACCACGGCCAGGCGGGGCGGGAGGCGGAGCGGTGAGCCAGTTCGAGTCGCTCGGCTCGGAGGTCAAGTGGGAGGGCAAGCTCGTGCGGGTTGGCATGGAGCGCTTCCGCTATGACGACCAGACCGAGGTAACCCGCGAGAAGGTGTGGCATCCGGGCGCGGTCGGGATCCTCGCCGTCGACGACGAGCACGTGTGGCTGACGCGCCAGCCGCGCGAGGCGGTGGGGGAGAACGTATCGCTGGAGATCCCGGCCGGAAAGCTCGACGTCGCCGGCGAGTCGCCGCTGCAGGCGGCCACGCGAGAGCTCTCCGAGGAGATCGGCAAGCGGGCAGACAACTGGGAGGAGCTGATGGCCTTCTACACCAGCCCCGGGTTCAGCGACGAGCGCATCTGGCTGTACCTCGCGACCGGCTTGTCCGACGATCCCGACGCTCAACCAGACGACGGGGAGCGGATCGAGATCGTCCCGTGGCCGCTTCACCAGCTCGATGAGGCGATCGCTCAGTGCGAGGACTCGAAGTCGCTGATCGCGCTGCTGTGGCTCAAGAGCGCTCCGCGGCGCTGATCGCCGGCCCTCGCCGCCGGTGACCGTCTCGCGTGGGCCCGGCTGATCGCCGGCCGCACGCAGGAGCGCTTTCGCGGGCCCCGAATACGCCCTCATGGTCATGACCGAGCCGGTGGCGGCTGCCCGCCGCACTACAGACCTGGCGCTCGACTTCCTCGCCTACCTCGAGTTCGAACGCGGTCTCTCCCGCAACACGCTCGAGGCGTATCGCTCGGATCTGCAGCAGTACGGGGAGTTCCTCGCGCGCAGGGGCGTCGACCCGCTCGGCGTGATGCCGGCGGACCTCGCGGCGTTCGTGACAGAGCTCGCCGACGGACGCCCCGAACGCCCGGCCGTCGCGCCCGCCACGCTGCAGCGCAAGATCGCCTGCCTGCGCTCGTTCTACCGCCACCTGCGACGAGACGGGGTCCTCGACCGCGATCCCACCTCCGAGCTGCGCGCGCCGCGCTCGCGGGCGCGCCTGCCGAAGGTGCTCAGCCGCGACGAGGTCGTCCGGCTGCTGCAACAACCCCAAGGCTCCTCGCTTGCCGCTCTCCGCGATCGGGCCCTGCTCGAGACGATGTACGCCTGTGGGTTGCGAGCGTCGGAGGCGATCTCGCTGGAGCTGTCCGAGCTCGACCTCGAGGCCGGGATCCTCCGCGCCCGCGGCAAGGGCTCAAAGGAGCGAATCGTCCCTATCGGGACCAAGGCGATCGAGAGCCTCGGCACGTATCTCGTTAAGGCGCGTCCGCGGCTGGTCGGCATCCGGGACGAGACGCGGGTGTTCGTCAACCTCCGCGGCGGCGGCCTGTCGCGACAGGGGCTTTACAAGATCGTGCAGCGCCACGCTCGCAGCGCCGGGCTCGAGCGGCGGATGAGCCCGCATACGCTCCGGCATACTTTCGCCACGCACCTGCTGGCGGGCGGTTGCGATCTGCGATCACTCCAGGAGATGCTCGGCCACGCCGACATCAGCACCACCCAGGTCTACACGCACCTGTCTGCCGAGCGGCTGCGCGACGTGTATTTCGACGCGCATCCTCGGGCGCAGATCAAGCGATAGCCTGATCGACCCAATGGGCCTGACGCACTTCGACGATGCGTTCGCGCGCGAGCGCGAGGTCGGGCACCTGCGCGCTCGCTGGACCTTCCTCGGCGATGCCGCAGGGTGCGTCGGGGTCGGCGTGCGCAGGCTCGAGATCCCCCGGGGCGGGTGGTCCACCCCGGCGCACGAGCACGGGCGCGAGGAGGAGATCTTCTACGTGCTGGCGGGGCGGGGGATCTCATGGCAGCGCGGTCAGACCGCCGAGGTCGGCGCCGGCGACTGCATCGTCTACGGCGCCCACGCCGGCGCTCACACACTGCACGCGATCGAGCCACTGGACGTCCTCGCATTCGGGCCGCGCGAACACGACGAGAGCGTGGGATTCCCTCGGCTGGGCATGTCGCTGGTCGGACGCCGGGCCGTGGAGTCGCTCCCGGGCGCGATCGAAGGGCTCCCCATCCAGTTCGTGCGTGAGGCCGAGCTGGGGCCGCCAGAGCTCCCCGCCGAGCCCGGACCGCGTCCGTCAACGATCGTCAACGTCAACGGCGTCGAGCCGATCCGCTTGCAGCGCGGGCCGGTGGCGCGCACCCGCCGGCGCGTCAGCGCCGCCGCCGGATCGATGCACACGGGCCTGCAGCACGTGGTCGTGGAGGCGGGCATGGAGTCGGGTCCCCAACACTGCCACTCGCTGGAGGAGGAGATCTTCGTGATCCTCGACGGCGAGGGGACGCTGATCCTCGACGAGGAGGCGACTCCCGTGCGGAAAGGCCACGTGGTCTCGCGTCCCGCCGCCACGGGCGTCGCCCACATGTTCCGGGCGGGCCAGGGCGACCTCGCCTACCTGGCATACGGGACCCGCCATCCCGGCGACGTCTGCTACTACCCGCGCTCGAACAAGATCGCGTTCCGCGGCGTCCGCGTGATCGCCCGCCTCGAGCGGCTCGATTACTGGGACGGCGAGGGGTGAGCGCGTCCTGGGCCAGGCGTTCGTCGTGGTGCTCGACGCGTGCGGCATGCTGCGAGCCGACGACCTGCTGGTCCTTACGGCCGATCACGGGTGCGATGTGATCTCGGCGAGCACCGTGGCGGCGAGCGCGCTGTCGTGGCTGACCGACCGCGAGGCGCCGGAGCTGGCCGGCGACCCGTTTCTCTAGGACGGGCATCCGATGCCCGAGCTTCCCGAGGTCGAGACGATTCGGCGCCAGCTGGCGCCGCACCTGGAGGGACGGCGGATCCGCAACGTGGAGATCCTCGACGCGCGGTGGACCCGTCCCGATCCGCCCGCTCCGGTCCAGCAGGAGCTTCGCGGAGCGGTGGTGCGGCAGGTCGGCCGATCCGGCAAATACCTGGTCTGGTCGCTGACGCGCGAGCGCTTTCTGCTCGTGCATCTGCGCATGACCGGCGCCCTGCTGTTCGATCCCGAGGTCGAGCCGCCGCACACTCGCGTCCGGTTCGAGCTGGACCAGGGACACCGTCTGCTCTACATCGATCCCCGTCGCTTCGGAACCGGCCATCTGCTGCATGGCCGGCCGGCGCTCGACGCGTATCTGGCCGCCCGAATCGGCGTCGAGCCGTTCACCCCCGAGTTCACGGTCGCGCACCTGCGCGCGCTGGCCCGCGGACGCAGCGCACCGATCAAGTCGTTCCTCCTGGATCAGCGGCGGATCGCCGGTGTCGGCAACATCTACGCCGACGAGGCGCTGTTCCGCGCCGGGATCCATCCGCTGCGCGCCGCCGGAGCTTTGACCGGACCTCAATGGATCCGGCTGCGAGATGCGATCGAGGAGTCCCTGGCGGCGGGCATCGAGGCCAAGGGCGCCTCGATCGACGATTTTCGCCATGTCGACGGCGCCCGCGGCTCCTTCCAGGACCGCTTTCTGGTGCACCGGCGCGAAGGCGAGCCATGCCCGAGGTGCGGCGCGACCGTGCGCAAGATCGTCGTCGGCGGCCGCGGCACGTACTTCTGCGAGCGCTGTCAGCGCAAGCCGCGCGTGCCGGTATCCGCGCCGTCCCCGCCGCTGTCGGTCGCGGGCTCGCGGGCAAGCTGATCGCTGACCGCAGCGGCGGCGTCTTGGTCCGTGGCGGGCACGGTCGTGGGCTGGTCATCGGTGACCGCTGTGCTCTCGGGCTCCTGATCGCGCCGGACGAAGGTGACCGTGCTCATCGCCTTGGGCTTGAGCGCCGGCACCACGATCATCGGCACCAGCAGGGGTAGCAGCAGCAGCTGCAGCCAGTTCCACAGCGTGTTGCCGCGGAATCCCGTCCAGCCCCAGTTCCAGACGTACCCGGCGACCACGATCGCGACGAACACGGCCAGCGCGAGCGAGGCCACGACCGAGTGGCGGGTCGTCCAGCCCTCGCGCATCTCGCCCAGCAGCGGCGTCAGCGCGAGCGCCACCGGCAGCGCCAGCAGCTCCAGCCAATCCCAAAGGCGGTTGCCGGCAAACCCCGTCCAGACCCACGGCACCACATAGCCGGCCAGGACCAGCACGGCGAATGCGCCCAGCGCGATTAGCACCCCGGACTTGTATCGCGGCGACAGCCGCGTCTGGCGGCTCAACCAGATCGGCAGAATCCCCACGACGACCGGCAGCAACAGCAAGTGAAGCCAGTCCCAAAGGGTCGCGGTCCCGCCGTTGAGGCCGGTCCAGGACCAATGCTGCCCGTAGCCGCCCCAGAGCACGACCAACAGGCCCACAGCTGCGGCGAGCGCAGCGACGCGCCAGCGTGAAGCATGCATCACGACGAGGTTAATGGGAGCGCCGCGGGTCCGTTGTAGGCTCCACGATCAGCGGTCCACCTCAACGAGGCAGCAACGCATGCCCACGGACGTGACAGTTGTGCTCCAGGACGAACCAGGGCAGCTGGCAATGCTCGGCGGTGCGGTGGGCGCCGCCGGGGTGAACATCCGGGGCATGTGCGCATTCACGGGCGAAGGCCGTGGGATCATCCACCTGCTGGTCGACGATGGGGTCGCTGAGCGGGCCGTCGCCGCCCTGACCGAGACGGGCCTCGGTGTCGCCGGTGAGCGTGAGGTGCTGGTGGTCGACATCGAAGACAAGCCAGGCTCGCTGGGCGAGCTCGCCCGCGAGCTCGCCGAGGCGAACGTCAACATCGAGCTGCTCTACACGACCTTTGGCGGCGTGGTCGTGATCGCGACCGACGACCTGGAGAACGCGCGGGCGGCGCTGGCCTGAAAGGAGAACCATGCCTGAATACGCACCTGGAACCCCGTCCTGGGTTGAACTGTCCTCACCGGACCCGAACGCCTCGGCAGCGTTCTACGGCGAGCTCATGGGCTGGCAGGCCACCGAGCCCGGCCCGGTCGAGGAGACCGGCGGTTACCGCATGTTCCAGCAGGCAGGCCAGCGGGTGGGCGGCCTGATGGGCCACATGCAGGAGGGTCAGCCCACAGCCTGGGCGACCTACGTGAGCGTCGCCGACGCGGACGAGACCGCGGAGAAGGTCAAGGCGGCCGGCGGCGGCGTCGTGGTCGAGCCGATGGACGTGATGGACCTCGGGCGGATGGCGTTCTTCTCCGATCCCACCGGCGCGGTGTTCGGCGTCTGGCAGCCCAAGACCTTCGCCGGCGCGGACCTCGTCAACGAGCCCAACTCGCTGTGCTGGAACGACGTGCTCACGCGTGACGCCGCGGCCGACAAGGCCTTCTATCCCGCCGTCTTCGGGTGGGTCGCGGGGCGTCCGGCGTTCGAGGGCGCTCCCGAGAGCTACACCGTCTGGGAGCTCGATGGCAAGCCCATCGGGGGGATGATGCAGATGACGGGCGACTACTTCCCGCCGGAGATCCCGCCGCACTGGGGGGTGTGCTTCGCGGTCACCGACTGCGACGCCACGGTCGCCAAGGGCCGAGAGCTCGGCGCGACGATCATGCAGGAGCCGATGGACATGCCGATCGGTCGCTTCGCGGGCCTGATCGATCCGCAAGGGGCCTCGTTCACCGTGATGCAGCCGCCGTCGAGCTGATCTGCCGCTGTCGGCGCGGAGGCGGCCGCGGTTCGCATCAGGCAAGCGGCCTGCGCGGACGGTCCGACTCAGGCGGCGAGCAGCTCGCGCAGCCGGCCGGCACGGTCGGCTGCGAGCAGCTCGTCAAAGCCACCGATCGTCTCCTCGCCGATCACGATCTGCGGGAACGTGAACATCCCCGTGCGCTCCTGAAGCTTGACCCGACCGTCCGGGTCCTTTGCCAGATTGACCTCTTCATAGTCGATTCCACGGCGGGCGAGGAGCATCTTGGCGCTCACGCATCGCGAACAATTCTGTGTGGTGTACACCGTGACCAGCGGCATTACTTCACAAAGTATAGAATCGGGACGGCCGATGGGGGCATCGTGCCTGCGCCGCTGAAGACCGAGGCGATCGTCCTGCGGTCGATCCGCTACGGCGAGGCCGACCGGATCCTGCACCTGTACACGCCGCGCCACGGACGGCTGGGGGCGATCGCCAAGGGCGTCCGCCGCGCGCGCAGCCGCTTCGGCGCCCGGCTCGAGCCGTTCTTTCACGTTCGCGCGGTGCTCCACGACGGCCGCGGTGACCTGTACACGGTCACCAGCGTTGACACGGTGGCCACGCACGCGCGATTGCGAGACCATGCGGCCACGCTCGACGCCGCGGCACGAGCCTGTGATGCCGTCGCGCGCCTGTTTGAGACCACCTCACCGCATCCGGAGGTGTTCACCCTGCTCGCCAACCAGCTGGGGCTGCTCGCGTCTGACCCGGCGGTCGCCGGCCCCGGGAACGGGCTCGCATTTCGCATGAAGCTGCTGCTCGCCGCCGGCATCCTGCCCCAGCTCGGCGCCTGCGCCGGCTGCGGAGAGCCCGAGCATCTGCAGGGCTTCTCTGCCGCCGCCGGCGGGGTCGTCTGCGGCTCCTGCGAAGCGGCGGCGTTCCCGCTCGACGAGGAGTCCTATCGGTTCCTGGTGACCGCCGTCGGCCAGCCGCTCGCCCAGGCTCCCGCGGCCTCCCAACGCGCCCTGCGCCAGGCCGAACGGGCGATCGTCGAGACCGCCGAGCATCATGCGCACGTGCGCCTGCGGCCATTGCTCGCGGGCGGTAGGGCATCGGGAAGCGCGCCGGTTGAGATGTGACGACTTTTCAAGCGCGTGGGCCGTCGCGGCCCGGTGTCAGAATCGACTCGATGAGCGATCGCCTGTTGGAATCTGCCGACGAGCACCCCGGGGGCCCAGTCAGCGATGCCTACGGGCAGCGGATCCGGCTGCGCGAGGAGCGCGACCTGTCGCCGCTTGCCACCCGCTCCTATCCGGTGGCGCGCCTCCGGCCCGAGCCCGACTGCGGCCTGCGCACCCCGTTTCAGCGCGACCGCGACCGGATCGTCCACAGCAAGGCGTTCCGGCGCCTCACCCACAAGACCCAGGTGTTCGTCTCGCCGACCGGCGACCACTACCGCACCCGGCTCACGCACACGCTCGAGGTCACCCAGCTGTCGCGCACCGTGGCCCGCGCGCTTGCACTCAACGAGGATCTCGTGGAGGCGATCGGGCTTGGTCACGACCTCGGCCACCCGCCGTTCGGGCACACCGGCGAGGAGGCGCTCGATCGATGTCTCGCGGAGCGATTCGGCTCCTCGTTCCTGCACCACGAACACTCGCTGCGCGTGGTCGACACGCTCGAGCGCGACGGGCGCGGCCTCAACCTGACACTCCCCGTGCGCGACGGAATCGTCAGCCATTCCGGCCGCGCCCGGGAGCCCTCGACGCTGGAAGGCAAAATCGTGCGGCTCGTGGACCGGTTCGCCTACATCAATCACGACATCGACGACGCCGTGCGGGCCGGAGTGATCACCGCGCGCGATCTGCCCAGGGGACCGATCGAGACGCTCGGCGACAGCGGTCCTCGCCGGATCGACGAGCTCGTGCACGATCTCGTCGAGCATTCCGAGATCGCGGGTGACATCGTCCAGGGGGAGGTCGTCGGGGCAGCGATGTCGGAGCTTCGCGCGTTCATGTTCGACCGGGTCTACCTGGGCCCCGAGGCGACGCGCGAGCATGCCAAGATCGGGCTCGTGGTGCGCTCGCTGTTTGACCACTACTGCGCTCACCCCGAGGAGATTCCCGACTCGATCCCGCCCGGCGACCTCCAGCGCAGAGTCACCGACTACCTCGCCGGCATGACCGACCGCTTCTGCGTCCGAGTGTTCGAGGCGTTGAGCATCCCGGTCGCGTTCGCGCCGTGACGCGGTACACCGACGACTCCCGCGACCGCGTCCGCGACGCGATCGACATGATCGCGCTCGTGTCGGCCCGGACCGAGCTGCGCCGCGCGGGGGTCAACAGCTACTTCGGGATCTGCCCGTTTCACGACGAGCGGACCGGCTCGTTCCACGTCAGCCCCGACGAGCGGCTGTATCACTGTTTCGGCTGTCAGGCATCCGGCGACGCGTTCAAGTTCGTGATGGACACCGAAGGGGTCGACTTCACCGGAGCGCTCGAATCGCTCGCCCGCCGGTTCGGGGTCGAGCTCCAAACAGAGTCCGAGGATCCTCGGGCCGCCGCGCGCCGTCAACACCGCGAGCGGCTGCACTCGCTGCTGGACCGGGCGGCGACCTACTACGGCCGGTACCTCTGGGAAGCCGACGAGGCCGCCTCGGCGCGGCAGTACCTGCTCGGCCGCGGGCTGCACGAAGACACCCTGCGCGAGTTCCGGGTCGGTTATGCGCCAAGCGCCTGGGACCGGATGCTGCTCGCGTCGCGCCGCGCCGGGTTCAGCGACGAGGAGCTGCTTGCCGTGGGCCTAGCGCAGCGCTCGCAGACGCGACGCGGCCAGGTCTACGACCGCTTTCGCGAGCGGATCATATTCCCGTCCACCGACCCCCGCGGCCGCGTGGTCGGGTTCGGCGCGCGCGCGATGCGCGACAACCAGCCGCCCAAGTACCTGAACACCGCAGACAACGACATCTACCACAAGCGCCAGCAGCTGTTCGGGATCAACCTGGCCCGCGCGGCGGCGGCGCGCTCGGGGAAGATGGTCCTGGTCGAGGGCTACACCGACGTGCTCGCGGCGCACCAGGCCGGGCTTAGCAACGCCGTGGGGATCATGGGCACGTCCCTGACCGAGGAACAGGTGGCCGAGCTCGAGCGAGTGGTCAGCGTGCTCGAGCTGTGCCTCGACGCCGACCGCGCCGGGCAGGAGGCCATGCTCCGTGCCGCCCGGCTGGCCGCCGGGCGAAAGCTCGAGCTCCGGGTCGTGCCCCTGCCTGAGGGAACCGATCCGGCCGACCTGATCGAGCGCCAAGGCGCCGACGCGCTGCGCGCGCTTGTGGAGGCATCGGCGCCGTTCAGCGTCTTCCACGTGGAGCGGATCCTCGAGCGCGCGGACACGCGAAGCGCCGAGGGCCGAGACCGTGCGCTCGCGGAGCTGCGGCCGGTGCTCGCGGAGCTGCCGGCAAGCGTTCTTCGAGAGGACCTGTTGCGGCGCGTGGCGGGCCGGCTCGAGCTGTCCGAGGGACGGCTCGCGTCTCTGGTTGCGGGCTCGGGGCTCGGTCGCGGTGGGTCGCCCGCGCGGTCTCCGGGCGGGCCGCAAGCTCCGGTGGCGCCGGCGCTCGACCAGGGCGTGCGGGCCGAGCGAACGTTCCTGGTGCTGTGCGTCTCGCTGCCGCGCGAGGGGGACTCCGCGCTCGCCTCGATCGACCCCGACCTGCTCTTGACCAGCGATCCCCTTCGCCGCGCCGCCCGCCACCTCGCCGGGCGCGCCGGCGCGCCGCTCGCCGACCTGCCGCCGGATGACGAACAGCTCGCGTCGATCGTGGCCGATCTCGTGGCCCGCTCGGGCCGTGCCGGCAACGTCACGGTCGAGCAGCTCGAGCACGCCCGCCTCGTGCTCGAGCTCGGCCGTGTCGAGCGCACGATCAGGCGCGCCCGCGCCGAGGGCACTTCAGGGATCGCCGACCTCGCTCGCGAGCGCGAGCAGGTGCGCGAGGCGATCCGGGCGGTGGTGGCGCGGATGGAGCGGGCGGTGTGATGGCGGACCTGGAGCGACCACCGCGCTCCCGCTGGACGTCGTTCGTGGCGGACCCATCCGAGGCCAAGCCCCGGACCCTGCATGAGGACGGCAGCCCCGCCCACCGCGTCCGGGTCGAGCACAACGAGGACACCATCCTGATCCATCTCAGTGGCGAGGAGGGGCAGGGGTGGACGGTGCTCGCCGTCGACCGCGCCACGCGGCGGTGGGCGGTCGGGGAGGCGCGGCGGCAGCGTGACGCGGCGGCGGAGGCGTTTGAGCGGCTGTATCCGGGCGCCTAGTGTGCCGGACCGTGCCCCAGGATCGCGGCGTGTGAGCAGAGTAGACAAGCGCACAAACCGCCTGATACCAGGGCTTTTCCGTCCGGCACCCATGGGAACATGTGTTCGATCAATAGACCGACGGAGGATCGAACAAATGAACAAGGAATCACTCGAGCTGCTGCTCGCCCAGGGCCTCAGCGTCGAGAAGATCGCGACGCGTTTCGGCAAGGATCCGTCGACTATCTCGTATTGGATGGCGAAGTACGCCTTGGAGGCGGCAAACCGCGAAAAACACGCGGCGAAGGGCGGGATCGAACGGGAACGCCTCGAGAAAATGGTGCTAGCGGGCAAGACGATCGCCGAGATCGCGGCGGACGTTGGCTTGAGCAAGGGCACGGTTCGCCATTGGCTTCGCGTTTATGGCCTCCGGACTCGGAACCCCGTGGGTAAGGGAATCTCCGGGGTCGCAGGTCAAGCGAGGGACGACGGGTTGCTGGGCGTTGTGATGGCGTGTGAGCGCCACGGCGAGACCGAGTTCGTGCTCGAGGGCCGCGGCTATTATCGATGCAAGCGATGCCGGGCGAGCGCCGTGGTGCGTCGGGGGCGCAAGGTCAAGGCCATCCTCGTGGCGGAGGCCGGCGGGGGATGCGTTATATGCGGGTACAACCGGCATCCACGCGCGCTCGCGTTTCATCACCTTGATCCGCTCAAGAAGCGTCTTGAAATCAACGCCAAAGGTGTCGCGCTTGCCCTGGACACGCTCCGGGCCGAAGCGCGGAAATGTGTGCTCCTGTGTGCGAATTGCCATGCCGAGGTCGAAGACGGCGTGGCAACGCTTCCCGTAAAGTGAAAGCTGTTGCATCCCGCGTAGCCCATCCGGGGTAGCTCAATTGGAAGAGCGTTCGGCCGTTAACCGAAGGGTTGTGGGTTCGAGTCCCACCCCCGGAGCTACCGCTACGATCCGTCGCCTGATGAAGGCTCGGTGGAGGACGGCGCTGCGATGAAGCTCTTCGTCTGCTGGGGGACCTGGATGCCCGCGCCGCGCCCGGGCGGCCACCCGTGCGGCCGCGCGTATCACGCGCTGAAGGACGCCGGTTACGACCCGGAGGTGATCAAGTCCTACGGGGTCGGTCTGCTACCCGACGCGTTGAACAAGACCTACGGGCGCCAGGAGGTAAGGAGTCTGACCGGCAACCATTGGGTGCCGTTGCTCGTGAGCGACGACGAGATCGTGATCCAGGGCTCGTACGAGATCGAGAACTGGGCGAAGGCCAATCCGGCCTCGGCCCCGAGCTCCGCCACCGCGGCGAGCTGAGGATGGCGGCGAGCGCCAACACCGCGGCGGATTGAAGATGGCCAAATCGGACCGAGAGCCACACCTTGCACAGGTCACGATCGAGGACCTGCGGCGCTGGTCGGACGGCGGCGCCGTCTGGCGTGCGGTCGAGGTGAGCGACGAGCGCGCCGTGATCGACCTGTGCAGCTGCACCGGCGAGTCGATGGACCGCGTGCAGAGCGACGCGCCCGAACTGATCGCGTACGTGCGAGCCCACCACGAGGACTGAGCGCCGCCACCGGCGCTCAGACCGTACGCGGCGACAGAGCGCGGCGCTCGGAGCTCACCGCGAGGACCGACCGCCCACCGCCCGCAGCTCACCGCGAGGACAGAGCGCCGCCGCCGCTCCGAGCGAGTTCCTCGACCAGGTCGGCCGCCCGCGAGGCGCCGTCGTTTGCGGCAGCCCAGGCGGCAAGCTCGCCCGCCCGCTCCGCGTGCGATCGCTCCCCAAGCGCCCGGCGCACTGCCAGGCGCATCGTGAGCGGGCTCAGGAGCCTCCACGGGAGGCGTACGCCGACGCCGGCCCAATCGGTACGCGCCGCGTTCTCCGCCATGTCGCCGGCGGCCGGGACACAGACGACCGGGCAGCCGCAGGCCAGCGCCCGGACCAGCGTCCCGTGCCCCGCGTGAGAGATCACGAGCGCGCAATCGGGCATCGTCTGAGCGTAGGAGAGCCACTCCACCAGCCGCGCGTTGGCCGGCACCGGGATCGGCTCGGTGGGGATCCGGCGGTTCCACGTGCCCAGCACGCGCAGGGGCTCGTGCGCCAGCCCCGCGAGCGCGGCGCGGAGCATCCGGTGGTCGGGGTCCTGCGCCGTCGACGTGGCGACGAGCACGAGCGGATCGTCGCCCGGCGGCGGCTCCACCGCCCCGCCCGGCGGCTCCCACATCACCGGCCCCACGACCCGGACGCTCGGCGGCCATGGGCGCGGGTACTCGAGCTGCGGGAAGGTGGCGACGATGCACAGACTTTCGCTGAGACCGCCGTGCAGGCGCTCCACGGGCGGCAGGCCGAGCTTGCAACGCGTCTCGTTGAGCTCGCTGCGGCCCCGACGGAGCCCGGCCTGAGCGAGCGAGTCGAAGGCGTCCCAGAAGCGTGCTCCGAACGCCGTCCGAGGCATGCGGGCGCCGAGTGCGTACGGGGCTAGGCCCGGTGCTCCCGGTGGATAGAGGTGGGGGACGAGCGTGGCGGCGGGGATGCCTTCGAGCTCGGCCGCCATCGCCGGCGCGAGCGTGAGGATGTCGTGGACGACCGCGTGGGGCGAGAGCCGGGCGACCTTCGGGCGGGTCTCGGCGGTGGCGAGCACGACCGCCTCGTAGGGCTTCAGTGGCCGCTGGCGAGTGGGGAACACCGGGTACTCGGGCGCGGCGACGAAGCGCATGCCGTTCGCCTCGACGTCGTCGCGCCACCGCCTCCATGTCTCGAGCACCACCTCGTGGCCGCGCGCCGCCAGGCGGGCCCCGAGCGCGAGCATCGGAAAGGCGTGTCCGGGATCGCCAAACGCGCCGAGGAACAGCCGCAGCCGCTCCGGCGGCTCGCTCGCGCCGGCTAGACCGCCCTGCGGCTCGCTCGCGCCGGCGCCGGCTAGACCGCCCTGCGGCTCGCTCGCGCCGGCGCCGGCAGGGCCGCCTCGCGGGGCGGCGCTCAACCGGCCAGCTCGGCGACCGCGCGCAGCTGCTCGATCCGGTCCTCGGCGCTGGTCGCCATCGGCGTGATCATCAGCGTCCCGACGCCGCCGTCGCGATACGCGGCGAGGCGATCGCGGACGGCATCGCGCGGTCCGCACAGCGACACCATGTCGATCAGCTGGTCGGGGATCGCGGCGGCCGCCTCGGCCGGCTTGCCGTCTAGATAAAGGTCCTGGATCTCCCTCGCGGCCGCCTCGAACCCGTATCGCTGCACGAGCCTGTTGTAGAAGTTCTGATCGCGCGACCCCATCCCGCCGATGTAGAGCGCGAGCACCGGCCGCATCAGGTCGCGGGCGGCCTCGCGGTCATCGGAGACATAGGCGTTGACGGTCGGCGCGATATCGAAACCGTCAAGCGATCGGCCCGACCGCGCGGCGCCCTCGCGCAGCAGCGCATGCAGCTCGGACACGTGCTCGGGCGAGAAGAACGTGGGGATCCAGCCGTCGGCGATCTCGCCGGCGAGCGCCGTGTTCTTTGGCCCGATCGCCGCGACGTAGATCGGGATCCGCTCCTGGACGGGCGCGATCGTCAGCTTCAGCGGCTTGCCCGGCCCGTGGGGGAGCGGCAGCTCGACCGTGTCGCCGTGGTACTCCACTCGCTCCCGCGCCAGCGCGATCCGCACCACCGCGACGTACTCGCGGGTGCGCTGCAGCTGGCGCGCGAACCGCTGCCCGTGCCAGCCCTCGGCGACCTGCGGGCCCGAGGAGCCGATCCCGAGCAGCATCCGTCCGCCGGACAGCACGTCGATCGACGCCGCGGTCATCGCGGTCATTGCGGGGCTGCGCGCGGGCATCTGGAAGATCGCGGACCCGAGCTTGATCGTGCTCGTGCCGGCCGCCAGCCAGGCCAGCACCGTCGCGGCGTCGGATCCGTATGCCTCCGCCGCCCACACCGAGTCATAGCCGAGCCGCTGTGCCTCCTGCACGACCCGCAGCTGCTCCGCGGGGCCCATCCCGAGGCCCCAGTAGCCAACGTGAACTCCGAGCTTCATCTATGCAAGGTTCCTTTCGCGCCAAGGAGATCGCTTGAGGGCCCCGACGGGCGCCGTTAGATTGGCGAGGCCGCCCACGAGGCGGTGAACCCTATGCGAACGACGCTCCCGACCGCGGCCCGCGAATGACCTCGATCCGCGCGGGCCGGCGCAGCGTCGAGATCTCGCGGCCCGGCAAGGAGCTGATCCCCGGGATCACAAAGCTCGACCTCGCCGGCTACTACGCCGACGTCGCCGATGCGATGCTCCCACTCGTGGCCGGGCGCCCCCTCAACCTCGAGCGCTATCCGGACGGGATCGACGGCCAGAAGATCTTTCAGCAGCACGCGTCAAAGCACTTCCCGGACTGGATCAAGCGCGTGCAGACACCGAAGGCGGGAGGGACGGTCGAGCACGTCGTCGCCAACGACGCCGCCACGCTCGTCTATCTCGCCAACCAGGGAGTGATCACGCTGCATTCGTGGCTCAGCCGGACCGATCGCCTCAATCGACCCGACCGGCTGATCGTCGACCTCGACCCGAGCTTCGAGGACCACGCCGTGATGCGCAGGGCGGCCCGAGCGGTCGTGGACCTTCTGAACGAGCTCGAGCTGCGGCCGTGGGCGATGACCACCGGGTCGCGCGGCTATCACCTGGTCGTCGCGCTGGCCCGCCGTGCCGACTTCGACACCGTCCGCGAGTTTTCCCGCGACCTCGCCGCGCTTGCGCAGCGACGACACGGCGAGCTGTTCACCATCGAGCAGCGCAAGGCCAAGCGTGAGAACAAGATCCTGCTGGACGTGATGCGCAACGCCTTTGGGCACACCTCCGTGGCGCCGTACTCGGTTCGCGCCAGACCCAAGGCTCCGGTGGCCACCCCGTTGGCGCTCCAGGAGCTCTCCGACAGCGGCACGCTGCCGGACCGCTGGACGCTTGCGACGATCGGCAAGCGGCTGGAGCGCGACGGCGATCCCTGGCGTGAGATCGGCTCGAGCCCGCAGACGCTCGGGACGGCACGACGCCGCCTGGACGCCGCCCTGCGCGAGAACTGACCTCGCGATACTTGCGGGGTGCAGTCGCAGGTAGAAATCGCCGCCGACGGATCCCCCGAGCCGGAGCCGGAGCAGCCGGACACCGGCCAGGGGCTCGACGAGCAGCATCGGACGACGCCGGTGGAGCTTCTCTGGGACCTGGTGTTCGTGTTCGCGATAACGCAGGTCTCGTCGCTGCTCTCGCGTCATCTCGACTGGGCCTGGTTCGGCAAGTCGATGCTCCTGCTGGCGCTGGTGTGGTGGGCGTGGTCGGCGTTCGTGTGGGCGGCCAACGCCCAGACGGCCGCGTCGGGAACGCTGCGCCTCTGCCTGCTGCTGTCGACGGTGCTGATCTTCGTCTGCGGCCTTGCGCTTCCCGACGCGTTCGGCGCGGAGGGCACGCTGTTCGTCGTCACCTACGCCCTGGTCCGCTTCCTGCACCTGGCGCTGTACGCCGACGCCTCCAGGCAGGGCAACGCCTCGTGGTCGGCGATCGCGGGCTTCGGGACGGCCGTGGCGGTCGGGATGGCGCTCCTGTTGGCCGGCTCGTTTGCCCACGGCGGAACGCGCATCGGGCTATGGGCGGTCGCGATCGCGATCGACTATGCCGGCCCCGCGTGGCTGACGCGAGAGCGCCTGCGCGGCCTCCAACGCGTCGCGGTCGCGCATTTCGCGGAGCGCTACGGATTGTTCGTGATCATCTGCCTGGGCGAATCGATCGTGGCGATCGGCGTGGCCGGCAACGGGACCCGGCCCCACCTGAGCTTTGAGCTGGTCGTGGCCGTGACGCTGGCGCTCGCGATCACGATCGGAATGTGGTGGACGTACTTCGACCGCTTCGCATCGACCGCCGAGGAGCGCCTGCGCGTGCACGACGACCCGGTGCTGGCCGCGGCCGACGGCTACAGCTACCTGCACCTGCTGATCGTCGCCGGGATCATCACGTTCGCGGTGGGCGTCCGGGTGCTGGTCCGGGACGTGGGCGCGCCGATGGCCGCGGCGCCGCGGCTGGCATTGTGCGGAGGCGTCGCGCTGTACCTCGTCGGCCACGTTGCTTTCCGGTGGCGCCTCGTCGGAGCGCTCCAGCGCGAGAAGCTCGCCGTCGCCGCCGCGCTTCTGGGCGTGTACGCGATCGAGGGCGGGCTCGCGGCCTGGCTGATCGCGGCGGTGGCTGCCGTGCTGGTGGCGGGCCTGTGCGCGGTCGAGACGGTCGGAGCGCGCGAGGAGCGACTTTTTGCCGATGGCCGCGCCGGGAAGGATCACGCCAGCGAGGACCACGGTCCGCCCTCGAATGAGAGGATCTTTCCGGGATGAGCACAAAAGCCGACGTGGAGCTGAACGGCACTCTCGATGCCCACTTCGAAGACGTCCTGACCCCGGGTGCGCTCGCCTTCGTCGCCGAGCTTCAGCGCGAGTTCGGTGGCCGGCGCGAGGAACTGCTCCGGGCGCGAGCGAAGCGGCGGGCGCGTCTCGCGGCCGGCGAGCTGCTCGACTTCCTAGGTGACACTCGGAAGATCAGAGAATCCGACTGGAGCGTTGCTCCGGCGCCGGCCGACATGCAGCAGCGCTGGGTCGAGATCACCGGCCCGACCGATCGCAAGATGATGATCAACGCGCTGAACTCCGGCGCCGACGGGTTCATGGCCGACTTCGAGGACGCCAACTCGCCGACCTGGCGCAACATGGTCGAGGGCCACATCAACCTGCGCGACGCGATCGACGGGACGATCACGTATCGGTCGTCAGATGGACGCAAGTACGAGCTCGAGCACGATCCGGCGACGCTGCTGGTGCGCCCGCGCGGGTGGCATCTCCCCGAGCGCCATCTCGTGATCGACTCAAAGCCCGTGTCGGGCTCGCTGTTCGACTTCGGCCTGTACATCTTTCACTGCACGGGCAGACTGCTCTCCAACGGGTCGGGGCCGTACTTCTACCTGCCCAAGCTGGAGTCCCATCCCGAGGCCCGGCTGTGGAACGACGTGTTCTGCTTCGCGCAGGACGAGCTGGGGATCCCGCGGGGCACGATCAAGGCCACGGTGCTGATCGAGACGCTGCCGGCGGCGTTTGAGATGGACGAGATCCTCTACGAGCTGCGCGAGCACTCCGCGGGCCTCAACGCCGGCCGCTGGGATTACATCTTCTCGGCGATCAAGTGCTTCCCCGAACGTTCCGAGATGGTGCTTCCCGACCGCGGCGACGTGACGATGACGGTGCCCTTCATGCGCGCGTACACCGAGTTGCTGGCAGCCACCTGCCATCGGCGCGGAGCGCACGCGATCGGAGGAATGGCCGCCCTGATCCCCTCGCGCCGCGACGAGGAGGCAAATGCGAAGGCGCTCGACGCGGTGCGCGCCGACAAGGAGCGCGAGGTCGGCCAGGGCTATGACGGCACCTGGGTCGCCCATCCCGACCTCGTGCCGGTGGCGAGGGACGTCTTCGAGCAAGGGCTGTCGGGCGCGCCCAACCAGCTGGAGCGCCTTCGCGACGATGTGCAAGTCAGCGCCACGGAGCTGTTGGACCTGCAGTCGACGCCCGGGAGCATCACCGAAGCGGGTCTGCGCACGGACGTCAACGTCGGCTTTCAGTACCTGTCGTTCTGGCTCGGCGGGCGCGGCGCGGCGGCGATCAACTCGCTGATGGAGGACGCCGCCACCGCCGAGATCTCGCGCTCGCAGATATGGCAGTGGGTGCACCACGGCTCAAAGCTCGAGGATGGGCGCACGGTCACCGCGGACCTGGTCCGCCAGGTGCTCGACGAGGAGACCGCCAAGATCCACGAGACCGTCGGCGACGAGACCTGGCAGGCCGGACGCCCTGCCGAGACGCGCGAGATCTTCGAGCGGGTGGCGCTGGCGCCGGAGCTGATCGAGTTCCTGACGATCCCCGCCTACGAGTACCTGGACTGACGCCGGCGGGGACCGTGCCCGTCGACGCGGCCCCTCGGAGCACACCTGGATGACGTCGATCGTTCGTCGGGTTTGGGCCGGGGCGCATGGGCCCTGGCCCGCCTGGCCGCACGCGCCCCGGCCCGCCTGGCCGCATGGGGGCCGGTCCGGGTCAGCGGATGCGCCGACCCGTCAATACGTACTACGGGACCATGAACGACAGCGCGCCCGACTGCAGCAGCACGAGCACCGCCATCAGCAGCACGAGCAGGATGCTCCAGCCGATCACCTGCCGGAAGATGTCGCCTTCGCGCCCGGCGAGCCCGACGGCGGCGGCGCCGATCGCGAGGTTCTGCGGCGAGACCATCTTCGCGAGCACGCCACCGGAGCTGTTTGCTCCCGCCAGCAGGGTCGGCGAAAGGCCGGACTTGTGAGCCGCGGCCACCTGCAGCGCGCCGAACAGCGAGTTCGTCGAAGTGTCTGAGCCGGTCACCGCGGTCCCGAACCAGCCGATCAACGGCGACAGGAAGGCAAAGAAGCCGCCGGCGCCTGCAGCCCAGGTCCCCAGCGTGATCGTCTGGCCGGAGAGGTTCATCACGTACGCGAGCGCCAGCACCGCGCAGACCGTCAGCATCGCCCACTTCATCTGATCGAGGGTCCGCAGGTAGGTCCGCACCGCCAGGGCCGGGCGCACACGCAGGACGATCATCGTCAGGGCGCCGGAGATGAGCAGCCAGGTCCCGGCAGCGGTGAACCAGTTGAGCTTGAAGGTCTCGCTCTTGGGCGCCTCACCCTTCGCGTTCAGGACGTGCAGGCCCGGCCAACTGAACGCGTTCGTTGCTTTCTCCAGGTCGGCGTTGATGCTGCTCACGCTCACAATGCCCAGGACGATGACGATGATGATGTACGGAGCGAACGCGAGCCATAGCTCCCGCTTC
The DNA here is from genome assembly GCA_963723675.1 of uncultured Solirubrobacterales bacterium. Taxonomy (GTDB): domain Bacteria; phylum Actinomycetota; class Thermoleophilia; order Solirubrobacterales; family Solirubrobacteraceae; genus Palsa-465. The sequence goes on from CAVRRW010000012.1 coordinate 1,319,694, forward strand.
GGCAGCGGGGCGCCCGACTCCGCGAGTTTCTGGCGCTCGAGCGCCGCGTCGCTGACCGATCCGCCGGCGATCGCGGGCCGCCGGCCTGCAGCCGCCGCCGGCGCGGCCGGCGTGCTTGGCGACCACACCCGCAGCAGCGCCACCACCGCCGCCGCGGAACCGAGCGAGGCGACGATGTCGGTCAGCTGGTAATTGACGTAGTTCGACACCGAGAACTGCAGCAGTGCGAACACGACGCCGGCCGTGAGCGGGGCCGGCCACACCTCGCGCAGTCCGCGCCGGCCGTCCACCATCCCCACCAGCACAAACGGGACCAGCAACGCCAGGAAGGGGGTCTGGCGGCCGACCATCTGGCCGAGGTGATGCACCGGCAGCCCGGTTATCTGGGCGAGTGTCGTGATCGGGATCGCGATCGCGCCGAACGCGACCGGCGCGGTGTCCGCCACAAGCGCGACCGAGGCCGCCAGCAGCGGAGACAAGCCGAGGCCGACGAGCATGATTCCGCAGATCGCCACCGGCGTGCCAAATCCCGCCAGTGCCTCGAGCAGGGCGCCGAAGCAGAACGCGATCACGACGACCTGCACGCGGTGATCGTCGGAGACGCTGCTGAAGGCTCTTCGCAACACCGCGAAGTACCCCATGACGTCGGACATGTTGAAGATCCACAGGGCGTTGATGACGATCCACATGATCGGCCAGAGACCGAACGCCGCGCCCTCGAGCGCCGAATCGGCGACCTGCCCGATCGGCATCGAGTAAACCGCGAGCGCGACGATCATCGCCACGCCGAGCGCGGCGAGCGATGCCCATTGCGCCTTTATCCGGAACCCGCCCAGCAGCACAAACAGCACCAACAGCGGCAACACGGCAAAGACCGACGTCCACCCCAGCGAGTGGGACACGGGATCGAGGATCTGCTTGTACACCCGAACCTCCCTCTAGATTCGACGGTTTGGCCGTCGCCTACCCGAGACCGGCATGGTCCATGCCTCTCCCCTTGACGCCGCTGGGCGTCTCTGCTGGCGCGCAAGGCGTCTCTGCTAGCGCTGAGTGGCCCTGGGAGGACTCGAACCTCCGCGCGACCGGTTATGAGCCGGCTGCTCTACCGACTGAGCTACAGGGCCGCGATCGGGCGCGACGCTAGCACCTGCGAGCAACGGCGCCGTGAGATACGCTGATGGGTCGATGCTGCTGCTCGCTGGGTCACTCGGCCAGACGCTCGCGTTGCTGGCGACATTCGTTGGGATCGGGATATTCGTCAACGTCCTGGTCGTGTACGTGATCATCCAGGTGTTCGGCGAGCACAAGCAGAATCAGGACGCGCGACAGGGGCGATAGCGCTTGCGACGTGCGCTGGCCGACGGCGTCGAGCTCGACGACGATCGCCGCCGGATCGATCCCGACGCCGTCTACCGCTACCTGAGGGAAGAGTCCTACTGGGCCCGCGACCGCTCGCGCGAGGACGTCGTACGCTCGATCCGCGAGGCCGCGAGAGTGGTGGGTCTCTACGAGGACCAGCGCCTGATCGGCTTCGCCCGCGTGATCTCCGACGACATCCACGTCGCGCACCTGTGCGACGTCTACGTGCTATCGGCCTTCCGCGGGCGAGGATTCGGCGTCGAGCTCGTGCGCGAGGCGGTCGACAACGGGCCACATGCCGGACTGGGCTGGACGCTGGCGACGAAAGACGCCCACGGCCTCTATGAGCGGTTCGGTTTTTCTCCGCCGGACAAGGAAGTGATGCGGCGCACGCGCACGCCCTGAAGGAACGCCGCGGGCAGGCGTCGAATGACAGGCCTGCCCCATGAAGCAAGCCCAGAGCTCGACCGCCACCCCGGAGTCGCCCCACGGCCACCAGGCCCTGTCAGCGTACATCCGCGCCCGCTTCGATCAGTTCTCACGCTCGCAGAAGGACGTCGCCCAGTACATCGTCGACCACCTCGACGAGGCCGCCTTCCACACGGCCGAGGAGTTGGCCCGCCGCGCCAACACGTCCTCGAGCACCGTCGTGCGCTTCTCGCAGGCGCTCGGCTTCGAGGGCTTTCCCGAGCTGCAGCAGGCCGCGCGCGAGGAGTACCGGCGCCGGCGCAACGGCTCGGCCACCAGCGTCAGCTCGGCGGCGCCGCTGTTCTCGCTCGACCACACCGAGTTCGAGGCCGCGCTGGCCGCCGACCACGTCAACGTCGAGGACACCGCCCACAAACTGTCGCGCTCGGACGTCGAGGCGGCAATCGACGCGATCGTCAGCGCCGAGAAGGTGCTGATCGCCGGCACCGATCAGATGGCATTCTTTGCCAGCTACCTGCGGCACCTGCTGATGCTGCTCGACCTGCGCGCCGAGATCGTGGCGAGCCCGTCGCAGGAATCGCTCGGCCGGCTGAGCCGGATCGACCAGCAGACGCTCGTGATCGGCCTGTCGGCGGGGCGGCCGCACCCGCTGATCACGCGCACGATGAAGCTCGCGCGTCACCGCAAGGCCCCGACGCTCGCGATCACCGACGCGACCCTCTCCGAGGTCGCGCGCCTGGCCCGCATCCGCCTGTATTACTCCTCGAACACCCCCGCTTTCGTGCGCTCGCACACCGCCCTGCTGTCGCTGATCCAGGCGCTTGCCTACGGGGTCTACGCGCGAGACGCCCAGCAGTACGACGGGCGGATCAAGGCCTTCCGGCTGAAGTGAGCGCCAAGGAAGGGTCGGCGCACTCGCCGCTGTCGCACCACCAGCTCTGCTTCGGGTGCGGCCAGACCAACCTGTTCGGCCTGATGCTGGAGGCCAAGCGCGCCGGCGACGGGTCGATCGAGGGCCGCTGCTTCATCAAGCAGGACCATCAAGGACCCGACCGCACCAGCGCGCACGACGGCGTCCTCGCTGCGGCGCTCTGCGAGGCGATGGCGCTCGCCTGTGGCCCGTCCGCTCGCCTCGCGACGGTCTCGGTGCAGCTGACCGGCACCGCGCCCGTCGGGGCGTTTCTGGACCTGCAAGCGGTCGCGCACAGGCAGGCCGACGGAACGGCACGGGCATCGGCGACCGCGACCTCGGAGGGCCGTCCCGTCGCCCACGCCGAGGCCGGCTTTGCCGGCGCACCGGGATGAGGGGCGGTAAGGAGCCGCCGCGCTCCCGGGTGAGGCGCGGTTAGGTCCCGCCGCGCTCCGGGTGAGGCGCGGTTAGGTCCCGCCGCGCTTCGGGTGAGGCGCCGTTAGGTCTCGCCGCGCCGCGGGTACTCCAGATCGTGGCGCGATGGCGCAGAACCTGACGACGCAGATCCTCAAGGAGCACCTCGCCGGCGGCGAGCTCAAGCCGGGCTCGCCGATCTCGCTTCGGATCGACCAGGCGCTGCTGCAGGACGCCACCGGGACGATGGCGCTGATGCAATTCGAGGAGCTCGGCGAGCCGCGGGTGAAGCTGCAACGAGCGGTGCAGTACGTCGATCACAACGTCGTCGCGCTGGACTTCAAGAACCCCGACGACCACCGCATGCTGCAGGCGCTCGCGCGCAAGCACGGGCTGCACTTCTCGCGCCCGGGCAACGGGATCAGCCACTACGTCCACATGGAGCGCTTCGGCAAGCCCGGGCAGACGATGCTCGGTGCCGACTCGCACACCACCCAGGCGGGGTGCCTGGGGATGATCGCGATGGGCGCCGGCGGCCTCGACGTCGCGGTGGTGCTCGGCGGCTACCCCTATGAGATCTCTTGCCCGGAGGTGGTCGAGGTACGCCTCGAGGGCACGCTCCGCCGACCATGGGTCCAGGCCAAGGACATCATCCTCGAGCTGTTGCGGCGACTGACGGCAAGCGGCGGCAAGAACAAGGTGCTCGAGTTCACCGGTCCCGGAACTTCCGACCTCTCGATCCCCGAGCGCGCCACGATCGCCAACATGGTCGCGGACCTGGGGGGCACCGCCGGGGTGTTCGCGCCCGATGATCAGACCCGCGGTTGGCTGGAGCGCCAGGAGCGCTCAGAGGACTTCGTGCAAGCCGCCGCCGATCCCGGTGCCGAGTACGACGACCGGATCGAGATCGACCTGGGCGAGCTTGGCCCGCTCGTCGCCAAGCCGCACAATCCCGACAACGTCGTGCCCGTCGAGGAGGTGGTGGGCACTCCGGTCGCGCAGGTCTGCATCGGCTCCTCGGTCAACTCCGGCTTCAACGACCTGGCGCTGCCGGGGGCGGTGCTCGCCGACCGCGGCGGCCAGATCGTGCATCCCGAGGTCGCCGCCACGGCGACCCCGGGCTCGCGGCAGATCCTGACCGCGATCGCAGAGGCCGGCGTCTACCGCCAGCTCTCCGACGGCGGTGTACGGATGCTCGAGCCGGTCTGCGGGCCGTGCGTCGGCATGGGCCAGGCGCCCCCATCGGACGCCAACTCGCTGCGGACGTTCAACCGCAACTTCCCGGGACGCTCGGGAACGCCCGACGACTCCGTGTTCCTGTGCTCGCCGGCGGTGGCCGCGGTGTCGTTGCTGACCGGCAAGATCGAGGACCCCCGCGAGTACGGGCAGCCGCCGGAGCTGCTGCAGATGCCCAAGCTGCGCCCTTACGTCGACGACGTCCACATCTTCGCGCCCGCCGACGAGCAGGAGGCCGAGCGGATCGAGATCCCGCGTGGGCCCAACATCAAGCGCCCGCCCGAGCACAAGCCGCTGGGGGATTCGCTGCAGGCGCGCGTGGCGACGATCCAGCCCGACGACATCTCTACCGGCGATCTCGCGCCCGACGGGGTCGAGGTGATGGCGTATCGCTCCAACGTGCCGGCGATCGCGGAGTTCACGTTCCGCCACCGCGACCCCGAGTTCCGCAAGCGCCTGAAGGAGTGGGGGAGCGGGTTCATCGTCGCCGGGCACAACTACGGCCAGGGCTCCTCGCGCGAGCACGCCGCGCTGGCGCCGCTGCACCTCGGCGTCAAGGCGGTGATCGCGAAGTCGTTCGCGCGAATCCACCGCCGCAACCTGATCTCGCAGGGCATCGTCGCGCTGACCTTCGACGACGAGAGCGACTACGACCGCGCAGAGGTGGGGCAAACCTGGACGCTGCCCGAGCTCAAGCGAGAGCTGTCGGAGGGGTCGGACACGATCACCGCCAGGATCGAGGACGAAGACCAGCAGCTGACCCTGCGACACGATTTCTCAGAAAGCGAGCGCGAGATCCTGATCGCCGGCGGACTGCTGTCGTATCTGCGCGAAGGCGAGCCTCAGCCCGCCTAGCCTGGGCGCGGCGCACCAACCAGCCGCGTCTGGCCGGGGAGCGCAGCCTCAGCGGGCCGCGACCAACAGCGACTGCAGCGCCCGTCCGATCCGCCCGCGGGCGTCGTAGAGCACGCTCTCGGCCGTGCCGATCCCGTCCGCGGCGATGATCGTCTGCGCCTCCAGGCAGACCCACTCGCCCACGGGCTCTCGGTCGATGTACAGCGTCAGGTCCGGGTTGATGAACAGGTACTCGTCCCAGGAGAGGGTCGCGCTGATCCCATTGCCGAAGTCGCCGGCCGCGGCGAGCCGCTGAAGCGCGGACGGATCTTCGCCCGCGACGATCGGGGCCTTCAGCCGGAACCAGGCTGTGGAGGGGGCGCCGCCGTAGAACGCTCCCGCGACGAACCGGATCTCGATCGCGTCCGGAGCGAACATCGGGCGGTGAGGCGGCGCGAAGTCGTTCTCGCGGCCTTGTTCGGGGCTGTGCGGGGGCGGTTGCTCGGCAGTCCGCGGGGCATGCTCGACAGCGGGCGTCAGGCGCACGGCGCGGGCGCGGACGACCTCGGTGCCACCGGTGGTGCGGATCGACCCCTCGAGCAGCTGCACGCGTCGCCCGGGCTTGACGATCTCGGCGTCGACCACGAGGTGGCCGAGCGGGACTGGACGCACGAACTCGTAGGTGACCCGGGCGATCGCCAGACCCGAGCCGTCGAGGCGCTCGAACTCGCGCATCAGCAGCGCGGCCGGCGCGCCGCCGTGCTGGGAATCCGGGCTCCACGGTCCCCGCGCCAACTCGGTGGCCACGAACCGCGCTCCATCACGGACGTAAACGGCGTCTGGAGTGGCTTTCTCGGACATGGCGGCACACGGTAGTGGTTCCGGTGGGCCCCACTCGCGCTTGGCTACACTCACACGCGATGAGCGAGGAATCGGGCCTGTTCCGCGACGAGGCGACGTTCACCGTCAAAGCCGGCCTCGCAGAGATGCTCAAGGGCGGCGTGATCATGGACGTCGTCACCGCCGAGCAGGCGAAGATCGCCGAGCATGCGGGCGCGGCGGCCGTGATGGCGCTCGAGCGCGTCCCCGCCGACATTCGCCGAGACGGCGGCGTGGCGCGTATGTCCGATCCCCAGATGATTCAGCGCATCCAGGAGAGCGTGACGATCCCGGTGATGGCCAAGGCCCGGATCGGCCACTTCGTCGAGGCACAGGTGCTCGAGGCGCTGGAGGTCGATTACATCGATGAGTCCGAGGTCCTGACTCCGGCCGACGAGGCCAACCACATCGACAAGTGGGCGTTCAAGGTCCCGTTCGTATGCGGCGCCACCAACCTCGGCGAGGCGCTTCGCCGGATCGGCGAGGGCGCCGCGATGATCCGCTCCAAGGGCGAGGCCGGCACCGGCGACATCGTCGAGGCGGTCAGGCACCTGCGGAGGATCGGCGGCGAGATCCGCCGGCTGACCATGCTCGACGCCGCCGAGCTGGCGACCGCGGCCAAGGAGCTGCAGGCGCCGCTGCACGTCGTTCGCCAGGTCGCGGCCGACGGGCGGCTCCCGGTGGTGCTGTTCTGCGCCGGCGGGATCGCCACCCCAGCCGACGCCGCCCTGGTGATGCAACTCGGCGCCGAAGGCGTATTCGTCGGGTCCGGCATCTTCAAGTCCGAGGATCCCGAGCGCCGCGCCGCGGCGATCGTCGAGGCGACCACGCACTATCAAGATCCGGCGCGGATCGCCGCAGCCTCGACCGGCCTTGGCCAGCCGATGGTTAGTCTCGAGAGCTCAAAGCTCGAGCACGAGCAGCTGCTGGCGCCTCGCGGCTGGTAGCCAGGTGACATCGGCTCCGGCGGACGGGCCCAAGGTGGTCGGGATCCTCGCCCTCCAGGGTGGGTTCGAGGCCCACGCGAAGATCGTTGCATCGCTCGGCGCGGTGCCGCGAGAGGTTCGCGTGCCCGCTGACCTCACCGGATTGGATGCGCTGATCATCCCCGGCGGCGAGTCGACAGTGATGGCGCTGGGGATCGAGCGCGAGGGCCTCGCCGAGCCGCTGCGCGCGCTCGTGCGCGGCGGCACGCCGGTGCTCGGGACGTGCGCCGGTCTGATCATGCTCGATCGCGAACATCTCGACGTGCTCGACATCAGCGCCCGGCGCAATGCGTTCGGCCGCCAGCTGAGGTCCTTCGAGGCCGAGGTCGATGTCGCCGGGATCGACGGTGGTCCCGTCCACGCGGTGTTCATCCGCGCCCCGTGGGTCAGCGAGCATGGCCCGGCTGTGGAGGTGCTGGGCAGCGTCGGGGACCATCCGGTCGCGATCAGGCAGGGCAACGTGATCGCCGTCTCGTTCCATCCCGAGCTTGCCGGGGAGAAGCGGCTTCACGAGCTGCTGCTCGCGATGGACGAGGCCGTCACGTAAAGCGGGGCGTCGCCGATCGCCTCCACGGCGGCGCGCAGCGGGTTTACGCTATCGGCGGGGTGGCAGCAATCACGGTCAGCTTCGACCTGCCGGCGCACTTTCTCGACGTTCGTGACCAACGCGCCGGGTTCGTGCTGCTCGCGGCTTTCTTGATCTCGTTTCTGTTCATCCGCACAAGCGCACGCCTGATGCGCAGTCCGCGGGTCCCGTGGTGGCCGGGTAGCGTGACGACGAGCGGTGGGCTGCATCTCCACCACCTGGTGTGGGGCATCGTGCTGTTGCTGATCTCGGGCTTCCTCGCGTTTGCCACCCCGGACGCGAGTCCCGGCAGCGAGATCGAGGCAGCCGTGTTCGGTGTCGGGGCCGGATTGACCCTGGACGAATTCGCGCTGCTGATCTACCTCCGCGATGTGTACTGGGCCGAGGAGGGGCGAACCTCGTTTGACGCGGTCGTCGTGGCGTCGGTCCTCGGCGGCTTGGTCATTCTCGGCTTCGCTCCGTTTGACCTGCGAAACAACGAGTCGTCGGTTCGCAGTCTGGCGACCTTGATCGGAGTGAACGTGCTGTTCGCGGCGCTGGCGATCACCAAGGGAAAGCGTCTGCTCGGAATGGTCGGCGTCTTCTTCCCGCTGGCGTCGGTGGTCGGCGTGGTGCGCCTCGCCTCGCCGACCTCACTGTGGGCGAGACGCCTGTATGACCCCGACGGCCGCAGAATGGCTCGCTCCCGGGCGCGCTGGGCGCGGATCGCAGCGCGTCGGCGACGCGTCACCGACGCGATCGCCGGAGCTCCGGGCCGGCCGGCGCCGGCCGCCGATCAGTCGGCCCCGACGGGCTCCCGCTCGCGCCGTCCCGAGTAGGCGCGCAGCTCGCGCTCGAATGCGGGCCAGTCGAACCGCGGCACACCGTCTGGCTCGGGCGGTGGCTGCTGGTCGGACGGCTCGTCCCCGTCAGGCGGACCCTCGGAGTCGCCGCGGCCCCGCGAGAGCCATGCCGCGAACGCACAGACGCTGATTCCGGCGGCGTACACGAGCGCGGCCAGCGCCGTGTGGTGTCGCATCGACGCGACGGCGCCGACCGCATAGAGCAGCAGCGCCGACAGGACCAGTCGGCGCAGCTCCGACCCCGGCACGTTTCGCTGCGGGGCGCGCGCGTACGCGCTCACGAGAATCCCAACGCCAAGCACGACGGCGAGCACCAGCTTCCACGCCTGCGTCGGAGGCACGAACATCGCTACGGCACGATGATCCACCGCTTTTGCCCCGAAATCAAGGGCGCTGTCCCGCTCAGACCACCAGCCCGTGGCGCATCGTGTTCTCGGTCACCGCGCGCGGCTCGACGAAGTGGCGCAGGTAATCGGGACCTCCGGCCTTGGTTCCGTTCCCCGACAGCCGATTGCCGCCGAATGGCTGGCGGCCGACCATCGCGCCCGTGATCCCCCGGTTCACATAGAGGTTGCCGACCGGGGTGCGGTGCCGGACATAGCGGACCGTAGCCGGGTCGCGCGCGAACAGGCCGCCGGTGAGCGCAAACGGCAGCCCGTCGACGATGTCGCAGGCTTGAGCGACGTCGCGCACTCCCTCGATCGCAAGCAGCGGCCCGAAGATCTCCTCCTCGAGCACCGGCGAGCCCGGCGGCAGGTCCACCGCGACCGTCGGCGGGCAGAACCAGCCGCGGCCTGGCACCTGCTCGACCCGCGCGGCGATCCGGCCCTCGCCGGCCGCGATCTCGGCGTAGCGGCCCACGCGATCGTAAGCGGCGCGCTCGATCACGGGTGGCACCTCGGTCCCGAGCCGCTGCGCCTGGTCGACGACGAGCACGGAGACCGCGCCCGCGACCCGTTCGATCAGCTGGCCGGCGATCGCCTCGTGGACCAGGACCCGGGCCGCCGCCGAGCACTTCTGGCCCGCGTAGGTGAACGCGGAGAGGACGATCGCCGGCACGGCCTCGTCGAGGTCTGCGTCGGCGTCGACGATCACGCAGTTCTTGCCGCCGAGCTCTGCGACGACCTGCTTGAGGTGGCGTTGGCCGGGGGCCGTGTCGGCCGCGGCGCGCACGATCTCGAGACCCACCGGCAGCGAGCCGGTGAACGCGATCGTCTGGACGTCGGGATGGCGGACCAGCGCCGCGCCGACGTCGCCTTCGCCCGGCAGCAGCGAGATCGCCGCGGGCGGCACCCCGCCGGCGCGCAGCGCCTGCACGATCGCCAGCGCGCATCCGGGCGACTGCTCGGCCGGCTTGAGCACGACCGCGTTGCCGGTGGCGATCGCGCCGGCGGTCATCCCGCAGGGGATCGCGATGGGGAAATTCCAGGGCGAGATCACCGCCGCCACGCCTCGCGGCACGTAGCGCAGCTCGTTTCGCTCGCCTGCCACCTGCAACAGCTCGGCGCCGGCGTCGAGGTTGGTCGCGCCGCGGGCGTAGTACTCCAGGAAATCGATCGCCTCGCACACGTCGGCGTCGGCCTCGACCCACGGCTTGGCGCACTCGCGGACCTCCAGCGCGGCCAGCTCCAGACGGCGCTCGCGCATCCACGCGGCAGCGCGGATGACCGCCGCCGCTCGATCCTCGGCGGAGCGCGAGCCCCAGTCAACGAGCCCCTCGCGGGCGGTCGCCACCGCGGCGCCGACCTCGGACTCGCTCGCCCGCGAGGATCGCGCGACGACCCGGTCGGGATCGCCCGGGTCGGTCGAGACGAGCTCCTCCTCGAAGCGCTCATCGGCGCCGATCATCACCGGCACCCGCACCGGCAGCTGCTCGTCCACGCGCGCCAGCGCATCCTCGAGCCCGGCGCGGACGCCGGCGCGGCGCAGCTCCAGGATCGGCTCGTTGGCGAATGGAGGGAGATCGGCCAAGACGTCCGACGTTAACACGGGGATTTCGTTACATGCGAGGAATCCATTCATTCCCATGTAACGAAATCCCCGCCAGGCGGGGACAACGTTGCAAGCGACGGCCCGGACCCGGCCGCGTGTAACGAAATCCCCGCCGCGGGGACAACGTTGCAAGCGACGGCCCGGACCCGGCCGCGTGTAACGAAATCCCCGCCGCGGGGACAACGTTACAAGCGACGGCCCGGACCCGGCCGCGTGTAACGAAATCCCCCGCCCGCGTCGCGCCTACGGCGCCGCCAGCAGCAAGTCGAGCGGCGTTCCCCGCGCCTGCTCTGAGAGGAAGCTCTCGTTGCTGGTGTTCTCCAGCAATCGCCGCACCAGGTAGGCCATGCCGGCGACGAGATCGCCCACGGGACAGTAGGTCCGGACCCGGAAGCCGCGCGCCGCGAGCGCGTCCTGGAGCTCGTCGCCGAGCCCGCGCAGCACCTGCAGCTCGAGGTCTGAGTCCTCGCCGCCGATCAGGCGGTTGAACGCGATCGCGTGCGCGACCGAGCGCAGGTTGTGCGATGCGACGGCGACTCGCACGGCCGGACGGGCACGCAACAGCATGCCGGTAAGCGCCTCGAAGTTGCGGTCACAGTCGGCCTTGACCTCGAACACCGGCGCCGGCCAGCCGTGCTGTCGCGCCTGCACGAGCTCGTGATCCCAGTAGGCGCCCTTGACGAGACGTACCTGCAGCGGCGGCGTCCGCGCCGACGACGAGGCCCCGTCGAGGATCAGCGCCAGTTGCTCGGGCGAGTCGCGCAGGTAGGCCTGGAGCACGACGCCGGCCGAAGGACCGGCCCGAAACTCTTCCTCCGAGAGCACCTCGAGCACGAGCTCGAGGACCGCCTCGCGGGAATCCAGCGACTCCATGTCGATGTGGATGTGGGCGTCGAGCTCCCGGGCGTGGCGCAGCAGCGGCCGGAGCCTCGCGGCCGCATCGATGCGACCGCGCTCGGGCGCGTCCGGTCGCAGCAGCGGCGTCAGCGCAGAAATCTTGACCGAGACGTTGGCGCGGGGCACGGGCCCCCACGAATCCCGCTCGAGCACCGGCCGACCGGGCCAGCCGCGGGCGGCCGCCGCGAGCTCCCCGAGCGCCGCGTCGCAGCGCTGCGCATAGCGGTCGGCCTCGGCGCGGGTCACGGTCGCCTCGCCGAGCAGGTCAACCGAGCTGGCGACCCCGCGTTCCCACAGCTGGCTCAACACGCCGAGCGCCGCGCGCGGCGTCTCGCCGACGATGAACCGGTGGGCCATGTGCTTGACGCCGCTGGCGGCGGCCGCCCCGAGCGCCGCGCGGCCTGCCCTGGTGTCGGCGATCCTCATCGCCGCGGCGATCGGGAGCGGCGCGTCGGGCACTTCCTCGAGGAGCCCTCGCAGGTGCCGCGCGAGGTCGTCGAGCGAGCGGCAGGCGGGGACCACGTCGACGAACCGAAACAGCGCCGCCCGCAGCTCCCGGTCGCTCGACGCGAGCTCCATCGCCCGCGAGTCGATCGCTCGCAGCGGATGGCGCGTGCTCGAGGGGAACGCGGCCGCGAGCTCGGCCCCGATCCTGTGGGTCTCGCGCTCGAGCGCCTCGCCCTCCAGCGGCTCGTGCTCTTGGTCTGGCTGCGGCCCCTCCATCAGCCGATCGCATCCACCGCCGGGGGCGTCGCCCGCTCGATCGTCTTCCAGTCCATCGCCCGGGCCCGGAGCTCCTCGTCCACGGCGCCGCCGCCGCGCAGCCCGAACAGCCGCTTTGCGAAGAGCAGGTAGACGACCACGGCGACGTTGATCAAAAAGCCGATGATCTTCAGGACCGAGACGCGGTTGGCGATCTCGTAGATCTCGAGCGGCAGCAGCACCGTGGTCGACACGAACGTCAGGTACTCCGCCCAGCGCTTGGTGAACCACAACCCGACCGCCTCGACCCCCTCCAGCACGCCGTAGGCGAGCAGCGCGCCCCCCACTTCGCGCAACCGGCCCGAGCGCAGCGAGAACAGCCGGTCGAGCTCGTGGAGGATCCCCACGTGACCGCTGTTCTGGACCGGGCCGCCGCCGACGCCGCGCTGGAGGGCGGAGAGGATGTTGTAGTACGCGCTGCGCAGGCTCGTCTCGTGGGACGCGAACAGCTCCACCCCGATCCCCAGCAGCACGAGCACGAGGAAGTGAAACGCGCGGTCGACGGCGATCAGGCGCAGCACGACCCGGTCGCGCAGGGCCTTGCCGCGCAGCGGCACTGTGATCTCCTCGCGCTCGGGAGGGTGCTCCCGGCTCGGATCGGCCGGCGGCGGCAGGGCGACCCAGCTGTCGCAGCGTAGACAGCGGTGCCAGCGGGCGCCGCCCTGGTCGCGGGCGACGAGGTCGTCCTGGGGCCGGAGCGCGGCCGCGTCGGTTCCGACCAGGGCGTGACCCCGCAGGCCGCACGCGATCAGCTCCCAGTCGATCTGACGCCGCCGGCGCGGCGGGGGGCCGGCGCCCGGCGGATGTGCAACCGCGTCCGGGACATCTCGGGCCGCGGCGGCTTCCCGTCCGGCGTCCGGCTGCGTCGTCGAGCGCTGGGCTGATTGCGGGACTTCCATCGCGGCAACCGTACCCGCATCACCCGAGGATGTTCACCGCGCGCGCGACCACCAGGCCAACCGTCACCAGCGCCACCAGCGACTGGGCGCCCATGAGCCACTTCGCGGTCGGCGTCAGCGGCATCGTGTCGGTCGGGCTGAACGCGGTGGCGTTCGTGAGCGACAGGTAGAGATAGTCGGTCAGGCCCGGGAGCCACCCCTTCGGGGCCCACTGGGGATTGCTCATCTGCACGAACAGGAAGTCGGGGTGACTGCGGCGCTTGTGCATTCGCGCCAGCGGGCCGCCCCCGTCCAGCTCCCAGTACCACAGGCCGAACAGGAGCACGTTGGTCACCCACAGCACCACGCCCGCGAAGATCAGCGATTTGCCATTCGCCTTGCCGCCCTCAACGAGCAGACGGCACAGCACGGCGAGCGAGACGACGTTCGCGACGCTGACGATCGCGATCAGGCTGATGGCCACTCTCCGCCGCGCCGGAGAATGCCGCACCCTGGGGCGCGGAGAGGCCATCACCAGCCCGAGCAGCAGCAGCGCCTCCAAGCTGGGCAGCAGCCAGCTCGGCCCAATCGTGAGCTTGTTCGGGAGCGCCAGGTCGAGCGCGATCGCGGCCGCGACGACCAGCTGGGGACCCACGAGCGGCAAATCCTTGTCCAGTGTCTCGATCGCCTCGGTTTCGATCAGCTCGATCGGCTCCGAGCGCCTTGGCGGCCGTGGGGTGTGGGTTTGATCCATCTCCGACTGGGATACTCGCACGTGCACCCGACCGCGAATCGGCAGGATCTGGCCACGGACACCCGAACACCACTCCAATGAGACGCAGCGCCCTCCTCGTGTCCGTCTGCGCTCTGGTGCCGGCAGCGTGCGGTGGTTCCACGATCACCTCGACCACGTCGACCCACGCGGGGCGCCCGTCTGCGCCCGCCGGCGCCACCACGCCGGCCACGACGCCGGACACGACCACGACCACGAGCGCGACGGCGCCGGCCAACACCCCCACGGCCGCGGCGACCACCCCGAGCACAACGACATCGGCCACAACCACGCCTGTGGCCGCCCCGGTCGCCTGCACCGCGGCCAACCTGGCGCTGTCCTACCTCGGCCAGCAAGGCGCCACCGGCCACGGTGAGCTCGGCTTCGCGCTTCACAACATCACCGGGTCGAGCTGTCACACGTTCGGATATCCGGGCGTTCAGTTCCTGGACCGGGCAGGACAGCTCCTGCCCACGGAGTCGACCCGGACGACCCAGGACTTCTTCGGCAACGCCCCGGAGGAGGCGCTCGTCGTGGCTCCGGGTGAGAGCGTGTCGTTCCGGCTCGGGGTCACGCACGGCGCGGTCTCCCCCCAGAACTGCACGACCGCCTACGGGCTGCAGGTGATCGCGCCCGACGACACCGTGACGATGCGGATGCCGATCCCCGGCGGCGCCTACGAGTGCCAGACGGCGACGGTCTCGCCGCTGCGACCGGGCCAATCCGCCTACCCCTGATCGCGTGGGCTCCGCTCACCCTCGACCGGGGGCGACTGCGGCCACCCCGATCGTGGACGCCGTGGCCCGTCAGGCTCGCCGCACCGCGTGGAAGCGCACGACCTCGTCTTGCACTTGCTCGCGGATGTCGCCGTCGTTGGCGAGCAGGTCGAGGTGGCCGAGGACCTCCGACAGCGTCAGATACGCCTGCGTCACCGCGACGTTGCCCCAGATCTGCACCGCGATCTCGTACGCGGTCAGGGGTCGGGCCTCGAGCATCCGCAGCATCTTGCTCGCCCGGCGGCGGTGCATCCGCAGGCGATCGTCGATCAGCGTCGCGTGATCGACGATCGGTTCGCCGTGGCCGGCGAGCGCGAGGCGTGCGGGAAGCTCGCGGGTGGCGCGCATCGATTCCATGTAGCGCACGAGGGCCTGTGGTCTTCGCGCGTCGGCGTCCCCGTCGAGCGGACGGGTCACGAGCGGATTCGAGGAGATGTGAGCGATCAGATGGTCTCCGCAAATCAGCATCTCCCGCTCCTCGTCCCAGAAGACCGTGTCCGAGGGACTGTGTCCCGGGCGATGGAACACGCGCAGGGTGCGCTGCGCGAATGCCAGCTCGTCGCCGTCGTGCAGCGGGCGGCTGACGTTGCCGCTTGACCCGAACGCCCTGAACGCGGCCCCGACCGACGCCGCCGTCAGCGCGATCTCGTAGGGAACGCCGTGGCGGCGCATGATCGCCTGGGAGAACTCGTCGTCGGCGGCGGCGCTGCGCGAGAAGTCCCTCAGGTAGGGGACAAGCGAGTGCAGTGCGGCGACCTCGGCGCCGGAGCGCCGGGTGAGTATCTCCAGGAGCCCGATGTGGTCCATGTGCTGGTGGGTGAGCACGATCAGCTCGAGGTCCTCGATCCGGTGATCGAGCTCGGCTAGGGCCCGCTCGAGCTCGTCCAGCGACTTGCCGGAATTGGGCCCGGTGTCGACGAGCGTCAGCGGCTCGTCCTCGATCAGGTAGCAGTTGACCCGCCCCACCAGGAACGGCGTCGGCACCGCCAGCCGGTGGACCCCGGCGCGAGCGGCGAGCGCGAGCGACTCCTCGGCGCTGGGCTCGGACTCGGGCGAGTCGCTCAAGAACGGATCACGTCGAGCACCTGGTCGCGGCGGCGCTCCATGTCTTCACGCGAGCGCAGCGACTCGAGGCACAGCCGCATCAGCGGCTCGGTGTTCGACGGTCGCACGTTGAAGTGCCAGTCCTCGTACTCGACCGAGATGCCGTCGAGGCGGTACTGGCGGCCGTCGGCGTAGCAGGATGAGAGCTCCTCCATCTTGGCCTGCGGATCTGACACCTCCGAGTTGATCTCGCCCGAGATGAAGTAGCGTGAGCGGTAGGGCTCGAGTAGCTCCGAGGGGCGCGCATCGCGCGAGGACAGCAGCTCGGTCATCAACAGCGCCGGGATCGTCCCCGAGTCCGCGCAATAGAAGTCGTGGAAGTAGTAGTGCCCGGAGACCTCACCGCCGAAGGCGGCGTGCTCCTCGCGCATGCGGGTCTTAAAGAAGGCGTGGCCGACGCGGTTCATCAGCGCCCGCCCGCCGGCGGCTTCGACGACGTCAGCGACGGCGCGGCTCGCCCGGACGTCGTAGAGGACCGTCGCGCGAGGCTGTTTTGCCAGCATCGACTCGGCCAGGAGCGCGGTCATGAAGTCGCCGTCGATGAACGCTCCCTTCTCGTCGATGAAGAAGCAGCGATCGGCATCCCCGTCCCACGCGATGCCCAGATCCGCCCCTATGCGGACAACTTCCCTCGTTATGAACTCCCTGTTCTCGGGGAGCAGCGGGTTGGGCTCGTGGTCGGGGAAGTTGCCGTCCGGCTCCCAATAGGCCTCGACCAGGTCTAGCCCGAGCTCCTGCAGGAGCGGGCCGACCATGGGCCCGGCCATCCCATTGCCTCCGTCGACGACCACCTTGAGCGGCTTGATCACCTCGCGGTCGACGAACTTCGCCGCCGCCTCGCGGAACTCGTCATACAGCGCCACCTCCTCCACGCTGCCTCCGCCGGGCGGGTCGCCGAGGCCTTCCTCGATCTTGGCGCGGATGTCGCCGATGCCCGCGTCGCCCGAGAGCGCGATCGCGCCGCGCTTGACCAGCTTGGCGCCGGTGTAGCTCTTGGGGTTGTGCGAGGCGGTGCACATCAGGCCGCCGGCGAGCTCCCGCGAGCCGACCAGGTAATAGAGCATCTCCGTCCCCACCAGGCCGGCGTCGAGCACCGTGGCCCCCTCGCTGCACATGCCGTCTCGGTAGGCGGCAGCCAGCTCCGGCGCGGTCAGGCGCATGTCGTGGCCGAGCCCGAGCCGCAGCTCGGAAGCGGACTTGCCCTCGAGATCTGCGATCACGCGGACGAATGCCCGCCCGATCAGGCCGGCGATGCCCGTGTCGATGTCGTCGCCGTACAGCCCACGGATGTCGTAGGCCTTGAAGATCTCGGGGTTGGTAGTGGCCACCTGCGACTGATCCTACCCGGCAGATCGCTGCCGGGTCGGGCCGGGAATTCATGAGGATCACGCGCGGTGGCGGGTTCTAGACTCCCAGGGGATGTCCGGTCACTCCAAATGGCATTCGATCAAGCACAAGAAGGCGGTCGTCGACGCTCGTCGCGGCCAGCACTTCACCAAGCTCGCGCGCGCGATCAGCGTCGCGGCGCGTGAGGGCGGCGGCGACGCCGACGGAAATCCGGCGCTCGCGCTCGCGATCCAGAAGGCGCGCGACGCCTCGATGCCCAAGGACAACATCGAGCGCGCGATCGCCAAGGGGACCGGCGAAGGGGTAGACACCGACCGGATCGAAACGGTCCTCTACGAGGCGTACGGGCCCGGCGGGGTGGCGCTGCTGATCGAGGCGCTGACCGACAACCGCAACCGCACCGGCGCCGACGTGCGGCATCTGCTGTCCAAGCACGGCGGCAACCTCGGCGAGCCTGGTTCGGTCTCATACCTGTTCGAAAAGCGCGGCGCGATCGTCGTCGACGCACACCGCTACGACGAGGACGACCTGATCGGAGCGATCGACGCCGGCGCGGAGGACATCTCGCTCGACGATGACGTGTTCGAGGTGATCACCGAGCCCGCAGATCTGGTGGTGGTGCGCGAGGCGCTCACGCGAGCGGGAATCGAGATCGAGAGCGCCGATGTGACCCAGCGCCCCAGGTCCAGGGTGCCGCTGGACGAGGCGGACGCGTCCAAGCTTCTCAAGCTGATCGATGCGCTAGAGGAATCAGACGACGTCGGAGCGGTGCACGCCAACTTCGACGTTGAGGCCGACGTGCTCGAGCGGATCGCCTCCTGAAGGACTCCATCTGCCGGTGAGGCGGGTCTTACCTGCGCTCGCTACCCTCTCGCCCTTCATGACGCTCAAGCAAGCCCTCGGCGCCTGCCTCGCGCTGGCCCTCTGTGCCGGTGTGGCCGCCTGCGGCAGCAGCTCCGCGGCGCCCGGCATCCAGCAGGCTCCCTCCGGCGGGGCCACCCAGGCCTCGGTTCCGACCACGCCAAAACCGCCCCCGGCGCTGGCAAACAAGCCGGTCGTGAACGTGCCCACGACGCCGGCACCCACCAAACTCGTGACCAAAGACCTGATCACCGGCACCGGCGCGACCGCGAGCGCCGGCAAGACCGTGACGGTCAACTACGTGGGTGTCCTCTACAAGGGCGGCAAGCAGTTCGACTCTTCCTGGCAGCGAAACCAGCCGTTCACGACCGCGCTCTCGACCGGCAGCGTGATCCCGGGCTGGGTCCAGGGGATCTCCGGGATGAAGGTCGGCGGCCGCCGCGAGCTGATCATTCCCCCTAGCCTCGGATACGGCAAGGCCGGAAGCCCGCCCACGATCCCGCCTAACTCGACGCTCGTCTTCGTCGTCGACCTGCTCGCCGTCCAGTAGCTTCTCCCGGAGCGACGGGCGCCGGCAGCCGCGCGCGATGAAGGGGCACCGCCTCGGCGATGCCCTTGAGCCGGTGGCGTCCGGCGAATGACCATTCGAACTCGTCGCCGACCGCATCGCGGACATCCTGCGTGCACAGCACGCTCCCGGGTCGGGCGACGCCGGTCACCCTGCTGGCGAGGTTGACCGCCTGCCCGTAGTAGTCGCCGGCGCGCGCCAGCGCGGGACCGTCCGCGATCCCCGCGCGCACGGTCGGCAGGTCGGCCTCCTGCGCGCTGCGCACCAGCTCGAGCGCGACGCGTACGAGCGGCGCGGGATCGGGACTCACGAACATCGCCGCATCGCCGATCGTCTTGACGAGCCGCACGGGCGGCGTCGCCGCGCGCGTGGCCAGCTCGCCGAGCTTGACGGCGACGCTCCCGAGCTCCCAGGCCTCCAGCTCGCCGCCCAGCCGCGTGAAGCCGACCAGGTCGACGAAGCCGACTGTGATCTGTTGCGCGCCGGCGATGTGCCCGGCCTCCCGCTCGGCCCGGCCCAGGATTCCGCGCCTGACGCTCTCGCGGAGGTGCGCGTTGAACGCCGCCACCAGCACGGGGGCGAGCGCCGGCGCGAGCTGCCGCGCGAGCGCCTCGAACCGCAGCGCCACGTCCTGCTCGCTGTCGCCCTGCTCCAGGAACGTGTCGGCGAACGCGGCCGTGGCCGTCGCCGCCAGCCTGGACATCGACTCGCCGAGCACGCGCGTGATCTCCGCGATCGCTTCCTCGTCGAACCCCGCCTCCAGGAACAGGCGCTGAGACTCCGCCGCCGCGATGTCCTCCTCGCCGAACTCCCGGTCGTCCTCGCCCGGTGCGGGAAGCCCCAGCAGAACCCGGATGCGCTGCATCAGCTCGGCGGGAAGGCCCGTCCGCTCCTCGATCTCGCGCGCCGTGTAGCGGCCCCCCAGCACGCGCTCGACCGGCACCAACGCGAGCCTGTCTTCGGCGACCGCGGCCCGCAGCTCATCGAGGCTCACGCCCCGCTCGACGAGGCGCTGCAGCAGCTGCTCGCGAGCCTGGCGGTCCTCGCCCTCGAGCCCGTCGAGCAAGCCTGCGGCGGCGAAGTCCATTGCCCACATCGTCGCGCAAATCCGGGATCGGTCGCCGCCACGGCCAAGGGCGGTCTTCCGGACGATCGGCTAGCATCGTCGGCCCTCGCGGGCACCATCCGGCAGGTAGCAGTTGCGCTGTCGGCCTGCGCCCGCCCAGGCACGCCAGAGAAACGCAACGCCGATGCTCTCGATTCTGATGCCCGTATACAACGAGCTCGAGCGCGTAGAGCGCGCGATCTCAGAGGTCCTGGCGACCGAGCTGCCCGACGAGTTCGAGCTGATCGTCGTCGACGACGGCTCCACCGACGGCACCCGCGAGATTCTCCGCGGCAACGATTGGGATCCGCGCATGCGCCTGCTCGAGCACGAGGGCAACCAGGGCAAGGGCGCGGCGATCCGGACCGGGCTGGAGCAGGCCCGCGGCGAGTACTCGGCGATCTTCGACGCCGATCTCGAATACGACCCCGACGATCTCGCGCTGCTGATGCCACCGCTGATGGACGGCCGTACGAACGCGTGCTTCGGTGTACGGGCGTTCGACGGCTACACGAGCCATTCGTTCCTGTTCGTGATGGGCAACAAGGGCGTTACGCTCGCGTGCAACGTTCTGTTCAACGTCTACCTGCACGACATCATGACCTGCCACAAGATGATCAGGACGGACGTCTTCAAGGGCCTGTCGCTGAAGGCGCCGGGGTTCGCGATCGAGCCGGAGATCACCGCCCGGCTCGTCCAGCGCGGCGAGCGCATCTTCGAGGTTCCGGTGCACTATCGGGCCCGCTCCACCGATGAGGGCAAGAAACTGACCGCGCTCGACGGCTTCCGGGTGATCGCCACGCTGCTGCGCTGCCGGTTCTCTTCGGGCTGAGGGCGTGGAGAGCAAGACGATCACCCACGCTCCGCCGGCGCCACCGGCAGCGGCCCCGTCGAACGCTCGGCGCACCGCGAGATCGAGGTGGCGCGGCCGGCTGTCCTCGCCGCTGGTGATCGCGACCGTGGCCTGTTTCGCCGTGGCGGCGCTGTCGGCGGCGGTGCTCCCGACGGTCCCCAGCTACGACCCCTGGTCGTGGATCGTGTGGGGGCGCGAGATCATCGACCCGCATCTGGGCTTCTCGACCGGCGGAGGTCCCTCCTGGAAGCCGCTGCCGGTGATCTTCACGACCGTCTACGGCGCTTTCGGGGGCGCGGCGCCGACCCTCTGGGTGATCACCGCCCGGGCGGGCGGGCTGCTCGCGCTCGTCGCCGCCTACCGGCTGGCGGTCCGACTGACCCCCGGTGAGGAGTGGATCGGAGCGGTGGCCGGCGTGATCGCCGCCGCCGGCGTGCTGCTGACCCAGGAATGGTCCTACTACATGTTTCGCGGAACGTCTGAGCCGATGCTGGTTGGCTTCGCGCTCTGGGCCGTCGACCGTCATCTGTCGGGCCGCCGCGGCACGGCGTTCGTCCTTGGCGTCGCAGCGGCGCTGATCCGCCCCGAGGCCTGGCCGTTCATCGGCATCTACGGCGTCTGGCTGTGGCTGCGCGAGCCGCGCCTGCGGGTGCTCGTGCTGGCAGGGTGGGCCTCGATCCCCGTCCTCTGGTTCATGCCGCCCTGGATCGCCTCCGGGCAGCCGTTCCTCGCCGCGGTCCACGCCAAGGACTACAACGGCCACCTCGGCAAGCACCCGTTCATCGAGGTTCTGCGGCGCGGCACCGATCTCCAGGTCCTGCCGGCGCTGGTGTTCGCGGTCATCGGCGTCGCGATCGCCTGGTTCAAGGACCGGGACCGGGTGATGCTCGGACTCGCGGCCGCCGTGGTCGGCTGGTGGGTGCTGGTCGTCGGCATGACGCTCGACGGCTATCCGGGCCTCGAGCGCTTCTACCTCCCGGCCGCCGGGCTGACCTGCGTGCTCGCCGGCGTGGGGGTTGTGCGGCTCGCCCAACTGGTGGCGTCCTGGCTTGCCGGCCGCGGGCTGCAGGCGCAGCGGGCGATGTTCGCGGCGATCGGAGCGGTGATCGTGCTGGTGGCGATCTCGATTCCGTTCTCGACCAGCCGGATCAGCCAGGCGCGGGCCCAGGAGCCGATCGCCGCCCGCGCCGTGACGCGGCTCGACCAGCTCTCGGCGGCGGTCGCGGCCGTCGGCGGCCACCACGGCGTGTACCCGTGCAAGGCCAGCTTCGCCGCGGTCAACCACGGCGTCCAGACGGCGCTGGCCTGGAAGCTGGGCGTCACCCTCGGCCGGGTCGGGACGTCGATGCGCCACTCCGGCCTGATGTTCGTCGGGCCCCACGACACGATCGACGGGGCTCCGCCGGCGATCGATCCCCGCCTGACCCAGTCGCAGCTGATTGCGCACGTGGGCGTGTGGCGCGTGTACCGGACGACCGCGCCGGGTCACACGGCCTGCGTCGGTCGCTGAGGGCGGGGCCGCGGCCGAGGGGCGCCGCCTGGGCCGGCGGGTTGGACGCAAAACAGCGATCCAGCCGCCGCTTCACGTCCAACGTCTGCACCACGCCTCGCCCGAGCGGCACCGAGCGCAGCCCGCGCCCGGGGGCCGGCGCTCCGCCGCCCCGGGGAGGCGTCCGCCCTCCCACGCAGAATGGGAGAGGGATGATCGTCCTCGGAATCGACCCCGGCACCGCCAGCACCGGCTACGGCGTCGTTCACGGCGACCGCTCGCGCCTGTGCGCGCTCGAGGACGGCGTCATCCGGACGTCGGCGGGAACGCCGCTGGAGCGCCGGCTCGCCGATATCCACGCCCGCGTCGGCGAACTGCTCGACGTCCACCGCCCCGAGGCGGTGGCGATCGAGGAGCTGTACTTCGGCGCCAACGCCCGGACCGCGTTCGCGGTCGGCCAGGCACGAGGCGTCGTGCTGCTGGCGGCCGGCCAGCGCGGGATCCCCTCGCGGTCATACACCCCGCAGCAGGTCAAGGGCGCCGTCTGCGGCCACGGACGGGCCGGCAAGGAGCAGGTGGGGCGAATGGTCGCGCGGCTGCTGGGTTTGCCGGCGCCACCGGCGCCAGATCACGCCGCGGACGCGCTGGCGGTGGCGATCTGCGACCTCAACCGCGCGCCGCTCGCGCGCGTGTTGAACGGCGCCGGACACCGCCCCGGAGCGCCGCACGGCGCCGGACGCCGCGCCGGAGCGCTGCGGGGCGCCGGACACGGCGCCGGAGCGAGCGCATGATCGCCCTGGTCTCGGGAACCGTCGCGGTGCGCCGCGGCGACCACGTCGTCGTCGACACCGGCGGTGTCGGGTACCGGCTGGCCGTGTCGGCGGAGACACTGCGCAAGGTGCCCGCGGTCGGGCGCGAAGTGGTCCTGCACACGCACCTGGTCGTCCGCGACGACGCGCTGGCCCTGTACGGGTTTGCGACCGAGGAGGAGCGGACGCTGTTCTTGATGCTCCTCGGCGTGCAGTCCGTCGGGCCGAAGGTGGCGCTGGCGGTGCTCTCCGGAGGCCCCCCGCGAGACCTGCTCAAGGCGCTGGCCGCCGGCGACAAGGCGCGGCTGCAGGCCGTGCCCGGGATCGGCAAGCGGACCGCCGAGCGGATCGTGGTGGAGCTGCGTGAGAAGGTCGGCGGCGCGCTGCCGGCCGCCGAGATCACGATCGCACGCGCCGAGGATCCGCGCTCCGTCGCCCGTGAGGGACTCGTCGGCCTCGGCTACAGCCCGGCCGAGGCCGACGAGCTGCTGGAACGGACCGATGGTGAGCGGCCCGAGGACCTGATCGCGGGGGCGCTGCGGACGGCTAGGCAATGAGCACGATCAGCGATCCCCAGCCGTCGCGGATCCACGATCCTCAGGCGCTGCCCGACGACGAGCTCGACCGCTCACTGCGGCCCCGGCTGCTGAGGGACTTCATCGGCCAGGAGCCCGTCAAGGATCAGCTCGGCGTCTCGATCGCGGCCGCTGCCGCTCGTGGGGAGGAGCTCGACCACGTGCTGTTGGCCGGTCCGCCGGGGCTCGGCAAGACGTCGCTGGCGCAGATCGTCGCCGCAGAGCTCGACGTCCAGTTCGTGCAGACGGCGGGGCCGGCGCTCGAGCGCAAGGGCGACATCGCCGCGGTCCTGACCGCGCTCGAGCCGCGCGCGGTGTTCTTCGTCGACGAGATCCATCGGCTGCCGCGCGCGCTCGAGGAGACCTTTTATCCGGCGATGGAGGATCGGTCGCTGCCGATCACGGTCGGTCAGGGAGCCGGCGCGCGCGTGATCACGCTCGAGCTGCCGCCGTTCACGCTGATCGGGGCGACCACCAGGGCCGGCCTTTTGACCACGCCGCTGCGCGACCGCTTCGGCATCCAGCACCGACTCGAGCACTACGGGCCCGAGGATCTCGCCACGATCGTCCGACGCTCGGCACGACTGCTCGACGTCGCGATCGATGACGGCGGCGCGCAGGCGATCGCCCAGCGCAGTCGCGGCACCCCCCGCGTCGCCAACCGGTTGCTCAAGCGCGTCCGCGACTACGTCGAGGTGCGCGGCAACGGCTTCGTCACGAGCGCCGAGGCGGCGGCGGCACTCGACCTGCTCCAGGTCGACCACGAGGGCCTGGACCGCCTCGACCGCGAGATCCTCCGCGCGATCTGCGAGAAGTTCGGCGGCGGCCCGGTCGGTCTCTCGACGCTCGCGGTCGCGGTGGGGGAGGAGGCGGACACGATCGAGGACGTCTACGAGCCCTACCTGCTCCAGCGCGGCCTGATGGAGCGAACGCCGCGCGGACGGGCGGTCACGAGGCGCGCATTCGAGCATCTGGGCCTCGACCCCCCGGGGCCGTTAGCGCTGCTTTAGGGCTGCCGGGGCGAAAATCGCGGCAGGCTATCCTCAGACGCCGATGTCCCGTGAGCGCTATTTCATCTGCCCGCACTGCGGTTACCGGTCCATGGGCACCGATCGAAACGCCGGCTTCCGGCGGGAGGCTCGCGGCTGTGAGAAGTGCGGCTTCGCCTATCTGTTCGAGCTGCTCGACGACTACTACCCGGCACCCAACGCCGCCTTCTTCGCCTGCGACGGCGATGGACGGATCGTCGACTGCGGCAAGGGCTCGTTCGAGCTGACCGGGCTCAAGACAGAGCAGGTGATCGGACGTCCCGTCAGGGACGTGCTCGGGCTGAGCTTCGACGACGGGGGAGACCACATCGGCACCGTGCTGGAGTGGGAGGTCCGCGTCCAGGGCAAGCCGGTGGAGCTTCACGCCGAGCGCGACCTCCCGGCCAAGGCGGTCGCGGACATCTTTCCGGCCTACGACGACGAAGAGGGTGGTTTGCTGGTGGTATTGACGCCGGCCAACCACCACTGAGCTCCCGGGCACGACATTAATTGCCCCAGCGCGGGCCCAGCCGACCACTAGCATCCAGACAAGCCGATGACAGACAGACAGCGAAACGGCTTCATTCTGGTCCTCGTCGTCGGGCTGATCCTGGCCTCGCTGGTCGTGATCGCCGGCATTCCGGGCGTCACCAAGGCTCACAAGACGCGCCTCGGCCTCGACCTCCAGGGCGGCGTGCAGCTGATCTACGAGGGGCAGCCCACAGCGCAGACGCCCAAGGTGACCCCGGAGGCGCTGTCTCGGGCGGTCGACATCATGCGTCAGCGCGTCGACCAGCTCGGTGTCGCCGAGCCCGAGATCCAGACCACCGGCGGCAACCAGATCTCGGTGGGGCTGCCCAACGTCCAGAACACGGCGCGGGCGGAGAAGCTGGTCGGGACGACGGCACGGCTGGCGTTCTACGACTGGGAGGCCAACGCGCTCACGCCCAACGGGAAGCCGGTGGCCGGCCAGCTGCAGGTGCAGGACCCCAACGCCACGACGATCAGCCAGGGGTCGGCGTCGGCTCCACCGGGAAATCCGGGCGCGGGCAGCATGTCGCTCTACGACGCGGTCAAGCTGGCGTCAAGGCAGACGCCCGAGCCCTCCCCCGACAACGCGCGCGACACGCCGCTGTACTTCCTGTTCGGCTCGCCGGGCAGCACCGCCTGCGCGGCGGCGGCCAGGGCTCAGGGCACGACCCCGACACCGGGGGCGCGATGCCTGCTGTCCGGCCCCGATGACACCCAGCAGGACCTGCTCGCCGGCCTTCCGGCGGGCGTGAAGGCCTCCGAGGGTCAGATGTTCGCGGTTCCGCGCGGGATCGTCGTTCTCCAGGCGGTGCCGTCCAGCTTCACGCACCCACTGAGCTTCGGCGACCCCGCGGCGCAGTTCTTCGTGCTCAAGGACCACGTCGCGTTGTTCGGCAACGACATCACAAACCCGCAGCAGAGCACCGACCAGGCGGGCAACCCCAACGTCGCCTTCGGCTTCACCTCACATGGCAGGAGCGCATTCGAAAACGTCACCAGCACGATCTCCCACCGCGGTCAGGTCAACAGCCCGTTCAACCAGCAGCAGAACCAGCACTTCGCGGTCGCGCTGGACACGCAGCTGATCACAGTTCCGTCGATCGATTTCAAGCAGTTCCCGGACGGCATTCCCGCCGACCAGGGCGCCGAAATCACCGGCGGCTTTACGATCTCCTCCGCCCAGGATCTCGCCACGCAGCTGCGACTTGGGGCGCTCCCGATCAAGCTGAAGCTGATCTCCGAGTCGCAGGTGTCGGCGACGCTCGGAAAGCAGGCGCTGCACCAGGGCCTGATCGCCGGGCTGGCGGGACTGTTGATCGTGGCCGTGTTCCTGATGCTCTACTACCGCGTCCTCGGCGTGATCGCCACCGCCGGGCTGCTCGTCTACTCGCTGTACTTCTACGCGCTGATCAAGCTGATCCCGATCACGCTGACGCTGCCCGGGATCGCCGGCCTGATCCTCACGATCGGCGTCGCGGCCGACGCCAACATCGTGATCTTCGAGCGCGTCAAGGAGGAGATCCGGGGAGGCCGCTCGATCCGCCAAGGGGTCGCGACCGGATACCGCAAGGGCCTGACCGCGATCATCGACGCCAACGTGGTCACGATCATGACCGCGTTCATCCTGTTCGTCCTGGCCACCTCCGAGGTCAAGGGGTTCGCGTTCACGCTGGGGATCGGGACGTTCGTGTCGCTGTTCACGGCGGTGATGGCCACCCAGGCGATCCTGATGACGATGGGCAATTCACGGGTGATCTCGAGCCCGTCGGCGCTGGGCGCGGGAGGCAAGAAGCGGGCGTGGACGTTCGACTTCATGGGCGCCTCGAGGTACTTCTTCTCGATGTCGGGGGTGATCCTGCTGATCGGCGCGCTGGCGATCGGGGGCCGCGGTCTGAACCTGGGGATCGACTTCACCTCGGGCACCCGGATCACGGCGAGCCTGGTGAAGCCGGCCAACGAGTCCCAGGTCAGCTCGGTTGTCTCCGGTGCCGGGGCCGTCAACCCCGTCGTCCAGCGGATCACCAACAAGGCTCTGGGCAACGACGTCTTCCAGATCTCCGCCAAGCAGCTGCAACCGGCCGGGGTCGCGCGGGTGCAGAGCGCGCTCCGAAGCAATTTCGGCGTCACGACAACGCCCGAAGTCACCTCGGTCGGACCGACGTTCGGAAGGACGGTCGCCAACAGCGCGGTGGTCGCGATCATCGCGTCGCTGCTGGTGATCTCGGCGTACGTCGCTTTGCGCTTTGAGTGGAAGTTCGCGGTGCCGGTGCTGATCGCGTTGATGCACGACCTGCTGATAACCGCCGGCGTGTACTCGCTCACGGGCCGGGAGGTGACGACAGCGACCGTGGCCGCGCTGCTGACGATCTTGGGTTACTCCATGTACGACACGATCATCGTCTTCGACCGAGTGCGCGAGAACGTCCCGCGGATGCCACGGGCTGCGTTTTCACAGATCGTCAACCGCTCGATGTCCGAGGTGATGACGCGGTCCCTGGCGACCACCTCCTGCACGCTGATGCCGATCCTGGCGCTCCTGTTCTTCGGCGGAGCGACGCTGAAGGACTTCGCGTTCGCGCTGCTGATCGGCGTCGCCTCGGGCGCCTACTCGTCGATCTTCATCGCCTCGCCGGTGCTCACGCACTGGAAGGAGCGCGAGCCTCAGTACCGCGCCCGCCGCCGCCGGATCGAGGAGGACCTCGGCCACGTCCCCGCGTACGCGCCCACCACCGCCGACGTCGAGCCGGCGCGCAAGCGGCTCCGTCGCCCCGGTCGCCTGACCGCGCCAGACCCCGAGACGGTCTCGGCGTCCGAGTTCGAGCAGATGAAGCGCGAGCTCGAGGTCGACCCGGAGGTCCCCTCGCGCCAGACGTCGACCTTGACCAAGCGCCGCGCGCAGGCGCCTCCTCGTGAGGCGGCGCCGAAGGCCAAGCCCAAGCCGGCGGCGGCGCCGGCACCCGCGCCCGCGCCGCCACCTGCGCCGGCGCAGCGGAAGGACAGCGAAGCGCAACCGGCGCCGCGAGGCGACTCAGCCGGCGAGGGCGACGCCGGCGCCGCGCCCGAGCGCGCGCCCGATATCGCCGAGAACGAGGGCGTCGCGCCCGTCCAGCGACCCAAGCGCCCGGCCAAGTCGCGCCCCCGAAACCGCCGCCACGGGAGGCGCAGGTAGCGATGGGCGCGTTCGCCTGGGTGATGATGGGCCTGGCCCTGTGGCATTTCACGATCTGGCTGCCCGATCGCTACTGGGGCGGCATCGTGGGAGCGTTCGTCGGTGCGCTCGTCGGCGCATTCCTGTTCGGGCTGATCGTCAATGACTTCAGCATCCCCGGACGCCACGCCACCACGATCTCCACCGCGCTGGAGGCGATTCCGGGGGCGCTGATCGGAATGGCCCTGGTCTACGTCGAGGGCATGCGTCGCGAGCGTGCGGGCCGGCAGGACAGCCTCGGGCTGACCTGAGCCTGCGACAACTTCGCAACGCCCCGTCACAATTCCCCCTCGCGGGCGCGCTTTCCGCCCGTGACCGCCCGGCGACATCCGAGGCGGCACATACGCTGCTGCCTCGATGGCGCAGCCAGCCTTACAACGCAGCTCCACCGCAGCGCCGCCCAGCCCGGGCATGGCGCTGCACGCCGTCCAGCAGCCGGCTTGCGCGCCCACGGCGCCGGCGCCTCGCCTCGAGATCCCGCCATATGACCTTCAAGCGGCGTTGCTGCTGGAGCGCGAGCTTCGTGTCAGCCACGCGCTTGCCCAGGTGCTGGTGCGCCGTGGTCTCGGGGATGTTCGCGCCGCCCGCGAGTTCCTCGACGCCGGCGAGGGGCACGACCCAGGCGGGTTTGCCGGCATCGACCGCGCCGTCCAGGCGATCCGGCGTCAGGTCGAGGGCGGCGGCCGGATCGTCGTGCACGGCGACTACGACGTCGACGGCGTCTGCGCGACGGCGATCATGGTGCGCGCGCTGCGTTCGCTTGGCGCGAATGTGGGCTGGTTTCTGCCGGGTCGGATCGACGATGGCTACGGTCTCTCGGCGGAGACGGTCGCGCGCCTCGCCACCCGAGGCTGCGATCTGCTGCTGACCGTGGACTGCGCGATCACCGCCGTCGAGGAGGTCGCGTCGGCGCGGGCGGCGGGCCTCGAGGTCGTCGTCACCGACCATCATGCGCCGCGCCGGGACGGCGAGCTGCCCGGCTGCCCGATCGTGCACCCGGGCGTCTGCGGATACCCGTGCGCGGAGCTGTCGGGGACCGGGGTGGCGTACAAGCTCGCTCTAGCGCTCGGCGCCGCCAGCGCCGAGGAGGACATCGAGCTGGTGGCGCTCGCGACGGTGGCCGATGTGATGCCCCTGCGGGGTGAGAACCGGCGGCTCGTGCGGGCCGGGCTCCGGGCGCTGGCGAACACGGCCAAGCCGGGCCTGCGCGCCTTGATGGCCGTGACGCGTGCCGATCCCAGCGCGCTCGACACCTATGCGCTCGGCTTTCGGCTGGCGCCGCGTATAAACGCGGCCGGAAGGCTGCGCCGCGCCGACGCCGGCCTCGAGTTGCTGCTGACCGAAGACGAGCCCCGCGCCAGGGAGATCGCCGCCGAGCTGGACGCTGTCAACATGGAGCGCCGCGCGGTCGAGCGGCAGATCCTCTGGGAGGCCCAAGCCGAGGTCGCGCGGCTGGGTTCCCGCAGCGCATTCGTGCTCGCCGCAGAGGGCTGGCACCCCGGCGTGATCGGGATCGTTGCGTCCCGAATCGCCGAGTGCTACCACCGCCCGGCGATCCTGGTCGCGCTCGAGGGTGACGCTGGCACCGGCTCGGGGCGAAGCATCCCCGGCTTCGATCTGCTCGGAGCGCTCCACGCCGCGGCCGATCACCTGGACCGCTACGGCGGTCATCGCGCCGCCGCCGGTCTGACCGTCAGGCGCGACCTCGTGGAGCAGCTGCGCGACGCGGTCGAGCGTCACGCCGAAGAGGTCCTGACCCCTGAGCTGCTTGCGCCCGTGCAGCGCGTCGACGCGATCGTTTCCGGTGCCCAGCTCGGCCTGGAATTGGCGGAGGAGCTGCAACTGCTGGAACCGTGCGGGCTGGGCAACCCGCATCCCAGGCTGCTCGTCCCCGGCGCCCGGTTCGAGGATCCCCGACCCATGGGGGAGGGACGGCACGCGCGGTTCACGGTGAGCTCCGGCGGCACCCGGGCGCGCGCGGTCTCGTTCGGGTGCGACGGCCGCCTCGGAGTGCAACCGCGCGTACCCGTCGACGCCGTGTTCCGGCTGGAGCTCAACGTCTTCAACGGCGCCGTCGAACCGCGGCTGCTGCTGCGCCACGCCCGCCCCTGCGCACCCGAGCCGATCGAGGTCCTCGGCGAGCCGGCCGACTATCTCGCCGCCGTGCTGACGGAGCTCGACGGCCCAAGCGAGCGGCTCGGGTCTGACCGGGGCGGTGGGAGCGTAGACGTCGTCCCCGACCGGGGTGGGCGCGTGGACGCCGTCCCCGGCCGGGGTGGGCGCGTGGACGTCGTCCCCGACCGGGGTGGGCGCGTGGACGTCGTCCCCGACCGGGGTGGCGCCGCGCACGTCGTCCTCGACCGGCGCGGCGAGAGCGCGCTTGCGGTGCTCGCCGACGCCCTCGCGGCGGGCGGCCGGGTGCTCGCCGTCTGCGCCGACGTGCCCAGGCGGCTGTGTGGCCTGAGCGAGCGGATCGGGGGATTTGCCCTGATCTCCTATCACGCGCTGTCCTCGGCGCCCCAGACGGCGGCGGGTTTCGGCCAGATCGTGGCGCTCGATCCGCCCGCGTCCCCGGAAGCACAGACGCTGCTGCACGGCGGTGTGCGGACCACCCACCTGGTGTGGGGCGAGCCTGAGCTACGCTTTGCTCAGCAGATGCACGAGCTCGAGTACGGTCTTCGCGCTTCGCTCGTGGCCCTCTATCGGAGCCTTCGGCCCCGGGGGAGGGTGACCGGTCAGGAGCTCGAGCGCCTGCTTCGCGGAGACGGTCCGCACGGTCGTCCGGCAAGGTTGGCGGCCAGGCTGATCAGGGTCCTCGCGGAGCTGGAGCTCGTCAGCCTCGATCGGGATCTGCCGGCCCTGGCGATCGCCGGCAGGGCGCCCACATCGCTGGAGCGCTCACTGGCGTACAGGGTCTACGCAAGGCGATACGAGGACGGACGACGATTCCTGAGCAGCCCAAATCCCCGGCCAAGCGGCTGAACCGCTCGCAGCAGCATGCCGCCGCCGCGGCCGGCGCCGCCGCTGCCACCGCGGAGGTCGCCGCCACCGCTGACGTCGCCGCCACCGCGGAGGTCGCCGCGCGCGCCGGCGGCGACGGAAAGAGCGCGCGGTCTGCGCTGATTACGACGTCGCGCCCGCCGGTCGACCAGATCGATCCAGCCGACGCGCAGGCCCCGGTACAACGCGCCGAGCTGACCGCCGTCGAGCGTCGCCTGCTCGCCGACCTGTTCGCGATCGTCGAGGAGCACTCCCATGAGGCCGCGGTCGAGGTGGATCGCGACCACGTGGAGGAGGCGTTCGTGTACGCGTGCGTGCACCACGCCGACCAGCGGCGGCGCACCGGCGAGGACTTCATCATCCATCCGGTCGGCGTCGCCAAGATCTGCGCCGGGATGCGGCTGGACACCGAGACGCTGTGCGCGGCGCTGCTGCACGACACCGTCGAGGACACGTCGGCCTCCCTGGAGGAGGTTCGCGAGGCCTTCGGCGAGGAGATCGCCGGCCTCGTCGACGGCGTCACCAAGCTCACCGGGCTGACGTTCCAATCGCGCGACGAAGCCCAGGCGGAGAACTACCGCAAGATGATGGTCGCGATGGCCACGGATATCCGGGTCATCCTGATCAAGCTCGCCGATCGCCTGCACAACATGCGCACGATCGCCGCCGTGCCCAAGCAGAAGCAGATCGAGAAGGCCCGCGAGACGCTCGACATCTACGGGCCGATCGCCCATCGGCTGGGCATTCACGCGATCAAGTGGGAGCTCGAGGACCTCGCCTTCCAGACCTTGCATCCGCGCAAGTACAACGAGATCAAGGGCCTGGTGGCCCAGCAGCGGGCCGAGCGCGAGCGCTATGTCAACCAGGCCGGGCAGTACCTGTCAAAGGAGCTCGACGAGCTGGGGATCGAGGCCGAGATCTCGGGCCGCGCCAAGCACTTCTTCTCGATCTACTCGAAGATGACCAAGAAGGGGCGCGAGTTCAACGAGATCTACGACCTGACGGCGATGCGCGTGATCGTCGGCTCCGTCAAGGACTGCTACGGCGCAGTCGGGGTGATCCACTCGCTGTGGAAGCCGCTGCCGGGGCGGTTCAAGGACTTCATCGCGATGCCCAAGTTCAACATGTACCAGTCACTGCACACGACCGTGATCGGGCCCGAGGGCAGGCCACTGGAGATCCAGATCAGGACGCGTGAGATGCACGACCTCGCCGAGTTCGGGATCGCTGCGCACTGGATGTACAAGGAGGCCGGTCGTGGCGGCGCCCCCGCGCCGGACTCCGACGGCAAGCTCAAGTGGCTGCGGTCGCTGTTGGACTGGCAGCAGGACATGGCCGACCCGCGCGAGTTCATGGAGACGCTCAAGGTCGACCTGTTCGAGGACGAGGTGTTCGTGTTCACCCCCAAGGGCGAGGTCAAGTCGCTCGCGTCGGGTGCGACGCCGCTGGACTTCGCCTATGAGATCCACACCGATGTCGGGCACCGCTGCGTCGGCGCGAAGGTCAACGGCAAGATCGTGCCGCTCTCCTACCAGCTCCGCTCCGGTGACATCGTCGAGGTATTGACCTCAAAGCGCGAGCGGGGGCCCTCGCGCGACTGGCTCGCGCTCGTCAAGACCACCCGCGCGCGCAACAAGATCAAGGCCTGGTTCAAGGCCGAGAACCGCAAGGACACCGAGCACACGGGCCGGGAGCTGCTCCAGGAGCACCTCAAGAAGCAGGGGCTCCCCGCGCAGAAGATCGTCGGCTCGTCGCTGCTTGCGGACGTGATCCGGGAGATGGGCTTCCGCAAGGCGGACGACTTCTACATCGCGTTGGGCGGCGCCAAGATCTCCCCGAAGGTCGTCGTCAACAAGGTCATGCAGCTGCTCAAGCAGGGGGAGCCGGCCGAATCCGAGCCGACCGCGGCCGACGACCTCCTACACACCCGCCGGCGGCGCTCGCGGGCGACCACGTCCTCGTCGCAGTACGGGATCTCGGTGGAGGGGATCGACGAGGTGATGCTCCGGATGGCCAAGTGCTGCCGGCCGGTGCCGGGCGACCCGATCGTCGGCTACATCTCGCTCGGCCGCGGGATCACGATCCACCGCGAGGACTGTCCGAACGTCGCCGTGCTGCGGCGCGACCCCGAGCGCTTCACCGCGGTCTCCTGGGACGGCGACGCCGAAACGTCGTTCCGCGTGGAGATCGAGGTCGACGGCTGGGATCGCCACCGCCTGCTCGAGGACATGTCGCGGACGTTCGCCGAAGCCGGGATCAACATCATCGAGGCGCGCTGCACGGTCACCCACCCGATGGTCAAGAACCGGTTCGTCGTCGAGGTCGGCGACACGCACACGCTCGACCAGACGATCAACCGGCTGCGCAACATCGAGTCGGTGTTCGATGCTTATCGCGTGACACCGGGGGCGGGCTAGAGCGGCGGACACGATGGGCGCGATCCATCGGCGCAGCGGCACGGGCTGGGAGGGTGTGCCGGCGCAGGCGTATGACGACCCGGGGCTGCCCGGGGTGCTCAAGCACGAGCTGATCGGCGAAGCCGACGGCGCCACGCGCTATCGCGTCCGCTACTTCGAGGTACCCGCCGGCGGTGCAACCGCTCGCGAGCGCCATCCCCACGACCACGGGGTGATGATCATCTCGGGCCGCGCGCGGGTGACGCTGGGCGCGCAGACCCAGGAGCTCGAGGAGGGCGACGTCGTCTACGTGGCCGGCGACGAGCTTCACTGCTTCGAGGCCCTCGGTGAGCAGCCGCTCGGGTTCGTGTGCGTCGTCGGCCCAAAGGAGGACGGTCCGGCCCCGTCGGGTCCACCGCCTCGCTAGCAGCCGCTCGAGTCGATCGCCGGTCAGCGCCGGTCGGGTCGATCGCCGCGTCAGCGCCGGTCGGGTCGATCACCTGGCCAGCAGCCCGGCGGGGCCACCGCCTCGTTCGCCGGCGGCCTCGGTCACCCCAACTGAGGTCCGTCGCGAATGGTGCTCCGCCCCGCGGCCTCGCCGGCGATCCGGCGCGGGGGGCCCACGCGGACGGTGCGCGCTGTGGCCGTGGGCTGCTTGGTGATCACGACCGCGTCGCCCGTTGGCAGTCCCTTGATCACGTTCGGATCGACGACGAACTGCTCCACCAGGCGACGTGTGCCCCGGCCGGTGTCGTAGCGTCCGAGGAGTCGTCCGCCGATCTGGTGCGTCTCCTCCCACACCTTCACCGTGCCGGCGATCTGGGCGATCGTGTGAGCCGAGGCCGGCACGTCCTGGCGGTGGGCGATCTTGACGGCGGCGGTGCCGAGCACCTGGTCGCGCAGCCCCGGGGCGGCGCGGTCGAGGTCGGCCAGCTCCTGGGTGGCGAGCACAACCGTCACGCCGGGCTCGCGGCCGCGGGCGATCAGCTGAATCAGGTGGTCGGCGCCGAGCGCGGAGAACTCGTCGACGCCGACGATCGCCCGGGGAGGGCGGTGCCCACCGCTCCCGCGCGCCAGTCGATCCCCCGTGGCGCAGACCAGGTCCTGGATCGCGAGTGTCCCCAGCTGTGCCGCGAGCTTGCCGTACTTGCTCGAGTTGAGGCTGAACACGACGACTTCGTCTCCGGACAGCGCGCGATGGAGATCGATCTGCGGCTCGCCGCGCTCGCCCGCGGGCGCCAGAAACCGTCCGGTGTGTGATTCGGTGACGATTGCGAGCCTCGTGCCGAGCCCGCGGATCGCGCTGACCTGATCGGGCGTCATCGCCGCCAGGTAGTCGTGAACCTGATCGGCGACGTGGCGTGGCAATCCGCGCAGCATGCTCGGCAGCCTGCGGTGGTCCATCAGCCGGACGACCTCGTCGAGCGTCGGGGGCCGTTCCGGGTGCACCTGCTCGAGCACCTGCAGCACGGTCTGGACGTAGCGCTCGGCGGCGCGCTGGTAGTGAGGTTCGGTGAACCGCTCCGTCGCGATCAGCTTGTCCTTGAGCTCGGTCGGATTGCCGTGGCCGAGCGGATTCCAATGACCGGGTCCATCCAGCGTCCAGAGCCGGAACGGGCGCCCGGCCTCGGCCGCGGCGCGCGCGAGCTCGTCGGCGAACGCGGGGGAGCCCTTCATGTCGATCGCCACCACCGGTCTTCCGCGCCGCACGTGATCGGTCAGGATCTTCAGCAGCGTCGTCGACTTGCCCGCTCCGCTGGCGCCGACGATCAGGCCATGAGCCGAAAGCTCGGTGTCGCTCAGCACCACGGGTCGGCCGTCGCGATCGACTCCCAAGGGGACGCCGTCGGCTCTTGCCTGCACCTGCGCGGCGCGCCTGAGGCGCAACGACAGGCGGCCGGGGCCGCGCAGGAGCGTCGCCGCGATCGCCGTCGCGACGAGTGCGGCAGCCCACGTCGGCGGCGACAGCATCAGCGCCGCGAACACGAGCAGCAGCCAATACGGGCGGTGACCCTGCGGTTGCGGGGGCGGACTCACAGCGTCGCTTCAACGGCCTTGGCTGCGGCCGCCGTCTGTACCCGCCGTGCGGCGCGACTCTCACCGGCGCGCGGGACGCGCTCACACCAGCGCACCCGCTGTACGTGGACGAGCCCTGTGATTTCAAGGCGTGCAGCCGAGAGCCGGATCGCCCGCGCGAGCTGCGGGCTCTCAACGACATAGAGCACAGCGGCGAAGCGTGCATCCGACGCATAGCCGCCGAGGATCTTCTCGCGGCGCTGGCGCCCCTTGGATGACAGCTCTAGCTCGACGGCGATCCGCCGGCCCTTTGAGTCGATCATCAGCAGGTCCGGATAGTGCAGCCGCTCTCGGCCGCCCCAGCCCAATCCTCCGAGGCGCACGGCCAGCGGCTCGCTGCGACCGTCCTCAAGGGCGTCGCGGGATCGTAATCTCCGCTCGCCGAGTACCTCGCGCATCGGTCCGAACGCTCCGTGTCGAGCAGCGAGCCAAAGCCAGGCAGCGCCGACCTCGTGGTCGTAGCGGGTCGCGCCGATGTTCGGCGCTCGGAGCCTGCTGCCGATGACGTCGAGGCCGTCGCGTGTGCTGCGATACGTGGGGGCATGGTCGTGGAACACGGTCTGCTCGATGAGCAGGCCGGCGCGACACAGCCTCGACAAACGCGCGCCCGCGGCATCGTCGGGCAAGCGGAGCAGCGCCCGGACATGAGCAGATAGCACGAACCGATGCTCGGCGGCGAACGCCAACAACTCACGGTCTCCATCGTCGACCCGGACTGCGCGCGTGAGATGGCGGCGCCTCCGCGCCGGCGCGGCGGCGATTGCTGCGGATGGTTCCACGGCCGTAAGAGCCCGGGGTAGGCGATATTCGCCCCCCCGGCACCGCGGCCGCTATAGCCCCGGATGCGGGAGCGACCTCGTATTGACCACCTCGAAGTCCTTGCCCATCAGGCGGTCCAGGAGATGCCGCGCACGGTTGTTCCAGTGCCGCCGAGTGGGATGGCGGTGGACAGGGAGCGCAAGAGCTCAGGAGACGACCGTGATCCCGCCGGGGATCACCCCGAACCTGGCCTCGTCCGCTTCTCCTATGTAGTCGCCGTCGACCTGCAGCGGCAGCGGCCTGTGCTCGAGCGAGCGAACGGACAAGGCCTGCACGCCGCTGAACGCCCGGATCCGGCGGTGCCGGCTGACGCGGGCGCGTCTCGACAGGGACCGCCAGATGATCGTCGGAACGGTGGTCGGACGCGCCCGCACCAGAACCACACCCGCGAGGTCACCGCTGGTAAGCGTCGCGCCGTCGGCCATCTCGACGGGACGGCTGCCGAAGTACGTGTACGGCGTGGCGTTCTGGACGATCGCGGTCACGCCAGGGATCCGCTCGCTGCCGACGACCACCTCGAGCCGAGGTGGATGGAGGAGGTAGTGTCGATTGAACGTGTGGATGCCAGTCCAGGTGTAGTACCACTCCCCGAGCCGCGCCTTGATGCGGGGGTGTGCGTCGACGCGCTCGACGACGCTGGCGTCGAGGCCGGCGCCGGCGGAGAACACGAACTTGCGGCCGTTCACGTGCCCGATGTCGACCCGCCGCGGGCGCCAGTCATCGGCGATCCGCAGCAGGTGCTCGGTCGCGTCGACGACATCGTTCGGGATCCCGAGCATCCGGCAGTAGACGTTGGCGCGGCCGCCGGGGAGACAGGTGAGTGGGGTGTCCGATCCCGCCAGGCCGTTGGCCGCCTCGTTGACGGTCCCGTCGCCCCCGAACGCCACGACGACGTCATAGCCCTGGGCGGCTGCCTCCCGGGTCAGCTCGGTTGCATGGTCGCGAGCCTCGGTGTCGATCGCATCGACCTCGTAGGCGCCACGAAGGGCATAGACGACGAGGTTCTTCAGTCGATCCGAGACCGTCGTCGCATACGGGTTGACGATGATCAACATCCGGCGCGTGGGGGCTTGCCTTCCGACGGCGAGTGCGGCCTCGAGACGGGCGAGCGGGTCCGAAGCGGTGGTCGCGGCCATGCGGTGCAACTAAACACCGGCCGTCGATCGTCGTTACGGGCAGGCGCGCGCGCCAAAGATCGTGGCGCCGCTCCGGGCGTGTGCTTATAATCGGTCCACATAGCAGTACGCATCCAGAGGGGTGGAGGGATATGGCCCTGTGAAACCCCGGCAACCTCCCGCAAGGGAACGGTGCCAATTCCATCAGGCTCCAACGACTAGCCTGGGAGATGTGGACTAGGCGGTTTCCCGTGACCTCCGACCACAGACCCCGGCGGAGGTTTTTTCACATATGCCGCCAGAGTCTCTTCGCTGCAAGGAATGCAAGACGACCTACGCGCTTGACGCGCGCTACGTCTGCGAGTGCTGCTTCGGCCCCCTCGAGGTGGCCTACGCACCGCGACCGGACGACGACCCTGCCGCGCTTCGTCGCAGGATCCAGGCCGGTCCTCTGTCGCTGTGGCGCTACGCCGACTTCCTTCCGGTACAGACCCCGCCGCAGCCGACGCTGCCTGCGGGGTGGACCCCGCTGCTGCGCGCCGACCGGCTGGCCGAGCAACTCGGGTTGCGCCAGCTGTGGATCAAGAACGATGCCGCCAACCCCACCCACTCGTTCAAGGACCGGGTCGTGTCGGTGGCGCTGGCGCGCGCTCGCGAGCTTGGCTTTCAGACGATCGCCTGCGCGTCCACGGGCAACCTCGCAAACGCCGTCGCTGCCCATTCGGCCGCGGCCGGACTCGATTCCTACGTGTTCATCCCGGCCGACCTCGAGGAGCAGAAGGTGCTCGCGACCGGTGTCTACGGGACCAACCTGGTCGCCGTGCGCGGCACCTACGACGATGTCAATCGTCTCTGCACGGAGCTCACGGGCGAGTACAACTGGGCCTTCGTGAACATCAACATGCGCCCGTACTACGCCGAGGGCTCGAAGACGTTGGCGTTCGAGACGATCGAGCAACTCGGCTTCGAGCTACCCGACCGCGTGGTATGCCCGATTGCGTCCGGATCGTTGTTCACGAAGATCGCGCGCGGGTTCGAGGAGTGGCTCGAGCTCGGGCTCGTCGCAGGTGAGCTGCCCACGTTCAACGGCGCACAGGCGGCGGGCTGCTCGCCGGTGGCGAGCGCATTCCAAGCCGGACAGGACTTCTGCCGTCCGGTCAAGCCCGACACGATCGCCAAGTCGCTGGCGATCGGCAACCCGGCCGACGGTCCCTATGCGCTTGACCTCGGACGCCGCAGCGGCGGGGCGATCGACTCGGTCACCGACGACGAGATCCGCGAAGGGATCCGGCTGCTCGCCCAGACCACCGGCATCTTCACCGAGACCGCCGGCGGGGTCACGGTCGCGGTGCTCGCCAAGCTCGCCGAGCGCGGCGACATCGACCCCGAGGAACGCCTGGTTGTTTACATCACCGGTGACGGGCTGAAGACGATCGATTGCGCGCGCGGCACCTTCGAGAGTGTCGAAATCGACGCGACGCTCGGGTCTTTCGAGGCCGCCGACGGCCGAATCGCCGCTGCGGCGGTGTGACCCGGGTGGCCGTCCCGGGGGACGATTAGACTTTCCACCGATGGCAGTCACCGTCAAGATCCCGAGCCAGCTACGGGCGGCGACCGATGGCGAAGGCACGGCCAACGTCGACGGCTCGACCGTCGGCGAGGTGCTCGACGCCCTCTATGACCGCTTCGGCGAGCTGCGCAGCAGAATCGCCGAGGACGGCGGCCTGCGGCGCTTTGTGAACGTGTACGTCGGAGGCGAGGACATCCGCTTCCTCGATGGTCTGGATACTGCCGTTGAGGACGGCGACGAAGTCACGATTTTGCCCGCCGTCGCCGGCGGATAACGTCCCAACCGACGGCGATTCTGGCTGCCATGGGACGTTCCCGCTCTGGGAGGACGGCAACGTCCCGACCGATCGCGGCAGCGGCTCGTTTGGGACGTTTTTCGGGCCGGCGATGCTGCGGCGCAACCCTCCGGGACTGGGACTCCGCGGCCGCGACGCGGATTGCGACCGGGCAGCTCTCGGCCAGGACTCCTCGGCCGCGACGCCGACTGCTACCGGGCAGCTCTCGGCCTAGGATTCCGCCGTCGCGACGCCGATTCCGACCGGGCAGCTCACGCCGGTGCCACCGAGGCCGCAGTAGCCACCCGGGTTTTTGGCCAGGTACTGCTGGTGGTAGTCCTCGGCGTAATAGAACGGACCGGCCTGGGGGACGACGGTCGTGATCACCGGATAGCCGGCGTCCCGCAGTCGCTCGGCGTACGCGGTGCGCGAGGACTCCGCCGCCGCGCGCTGCTCCTCGGTCGTCCAGAAGATCGCCGAGCGATACTGGGTGCCGACATCGTTGCCCTGCCGCATGCCCTGGGTGGGATCATGGTTCTCCCAGAACAGGCGGAGCATCTCCGCGTAGGAGGTCTTCGCGGGATCGAACACGACGAGCACGGCCTCGGTGTGACCGGTCCGGCCGGAGCACACCTCTTCGTAGGTGGGATTCGGGGTAAAGCCGCCGGCATAGCCGACCGCGGTGGTGTAGACGCCGGGCGCCTGCCAGAACACACGCTCTGCACCCCAGAAGCAGCCCATCGCCACGATCGCCTGCTCGAGACCCTCGGGGAACGGAGGCGTGAGCGGGGTCCCGAGAACCTCGTGCCGCTTGGGGACCGGCATCTCACGGTCGCGGCCGGGAAGCGCCTCGGCGGAGTCGACCATAGTCGTCTTGTTTCTGAATCCGAGCATGGCTTAAGCGTAGTCCGTCCGTCCAACTCCGCCGGCGAGGCGCCGGGTTGGCCGCCGGCGAGGCGCCGGGTTGGCCGCCGGCGAGGATCCGGGTTGGCCGCCGGTGAGGCGCCGGGTTGGCCGCCGGCGAGGCGCCGGGTTGGCCGCCGGCGAGGCGCCGGGTTGGCCGCCGGCGGGCGGTGGCATGCCCGCCGGCGACGCCTACAGCTCCAGCTGCTCAAACGCCTTCTGGTAGGCCTCGGCGTAGGTTGGGAACTGGGGAACGGTGTCCTTCAGCACCGCGATCGGGACCTCCGCCTTGATCGCGAGCGCCGCCAGGTGGATCCATTCGCTTGCCATCGGCCCGACGGCCCAGGCGCCGATCACGACCCTTCTCCCGGCGTCGACGATCACGGCCAGCTCGCCCCGCGGATCGGTCTCGTAGGTCCACGGGCGCGCGATCGCGTCGCGCAGCACGAGCCTGACGGTGCGAACGTCGATTCCGGCGCGTCGGGCGGCGTCTTCGCCGGTGCCCACCGCCGCAACCTCGGGATCGCTGAATACGACCCGCGGGATCGCGCGATAGTCCGCGCGCGCCGGCTCGCCGAGCATGTCGGCAAAAGCGATTCGTCCCTGGTACTTCGCGACGTGCGTGAACGGCATCTCTCCGGTGACGTCCCCGATCGCCCAGATCCCGTCGGCGGCGCGGCAGCGCTCGTCGACGTCGATTCCCGAAGCGGCGGCCTCGATCCCGACGCTCTCGAGCCCCAGGTCCCGCACCCGCGGAGCCCTCCCGGTCGCCACGATCACCTGCTGGGCCTCGACCCGACCGTCGGCGAAGTGCACGACGCGATGCTCGCCGTCGACGCCCACCGACGATAGCCCGGTGCCGAGGTGCACCGCGATGCCGTCCGCGCGCAGCGCGTCGGCAAGGAGCTCTGAGACGCGAGGATCCTCTCGCTCCAGGAGCCGGTCAGACGCCTCGAACAGGTCGACGTCGGCCCCGAAACGGCGCAGCATCTGCGCGAGCTCGATGCCGACCGGACCGCCGCCAAGCACCACCACGCTCTCGGGCACCTCCGCGAATGTGGTCGCCTCCCGGTTGGTCCAGTAGCCGGCATCGGCCAGTCCGTCGACCGGAGGAACCTGGGCTTCGCTTCCCGTGGCGATCACGATTCGCTCGGCTTCGAGCGACCGGCCGCCGACCTCGACCTTGCCGGGGCCACGTAGCGATGCCGAGCCCTTGACGACCTTGACGCCCTGCTCCTCGTAGCTGTCCACCTCCTGCTCGTCGTCGAGGTTGCGGATCATGAAATCGCGATACTCCGCGACGTCGGGCCAGCGGATCTCCGGTGACATGGTGCCGGGCGCGCGGGCGCATTCGGAGCGGACTTCGCCCGGACGCAGGAGCGTCTTTGAAGGGATGCAGGCCCAGTACGCGCATTCCCCGCCGATCAGCTCCCGCTCTATCAGGGCGGTGCGCAGATCGGAGCCGCCAAGCCGTCCCGCGACAACCTCGCCGGCGGGCCCGGCGCCGATCACGATCGCGTCAAAGCAGTCCCCAGCCATCGTGCGTGCAGCCCTACCCTACAGCGGCGTGAGACCAAACCCGCCGATGGCGCCTAGGCTCACGGGGCCGCTTTCGGGCATGGGTGCCACGTCGAGCGGGTAGCCATACCCCAGTGGAACGCGCACCGCGCATCGTCATGACTACCCAGACAGACAAACCTCGCGAGCAGACCCAGTCCGCGGACGGTCACACCGAGCGGACCCAAGTCGCC
The DNA here is from genome assembly GCA_963723675.1 of uncultured Solirubrobacterales bacterium. Taxonomy (GTDB): domain Bacteria; phylum Actinomycetota; class Thermoleophilia; order Solirubrobacterales; family Solirubrobacteraceae; genus Palsa-465. Next base: position 1,361,628 of record CAVRRW010000012.1, read on the forward strand.
GACGGACGGGACGAGCAGATCCAATCTGCCGGCGGCCGGGACGAGCCGACCCAATCCGCCTACGGCCAGGACGACGGTCGAAACGAACGGCCCGCGGAGAAGCTGGACCGAAACGCGACCGAGCTGATGACCGAGCTGCGCGTCGCCGGAACCGGCATCCAGGTTCTGCTGGCCTTCCTGCTCGTCGTTCCGTTCAACAACCGCTTCACGAAGCTGTCTTCGTTTGATCGCTACGTCTACTTCGCGACGCTGCTGTGCATCGCGATCGCCGCGATGCTGCTGATCGCTCCGATGGTCCATCACCGGTTGCTGTTTCGCCGGGGCCAGAAGCGCTATCTCGTCGACGTCGGCAATCGCAGCGCGATCACGGCGGCGGCCTTTCTCGCCGTTGGACTGACCGGAATCCTCGTGCTGATCTCGAACTTCGTGTTCGGCGGCCTCACTCCGGTCATCGTGGGCGTGGCCGCGACGCTCACGATCGGGTATGTCTGGTTCGCGATACCCCTCAGCAGACGCCGCGATGCATAAACACCACAATCGAGTCACGCTCGGCCACGGTCTCCCCGCCCGCCGGACCTGATTACAAGCCCCCTCGCCGGGGCAGTACGAGCGAGGCAACAAGGAGCGAGGATGAAGATCGGTTACTTCCTTTCCAGTGAGGAGTGGGGGCCTCGAGATCTGGTTGCGCTGGCCGGCAAAGCCGAGCGGGCGGGCTTCGAAGGGCTCTGGATCTCAGACCACTACCACCCCTGGAACGACGAGCAAGGCCACAGCTCGTTCGTGTGGTCGGTGATCGGCGCGATCGCCCAGGCCACGACCGACACGAAGCTGACGACCGCCGTTACGTGTCCTACGGTGCGACTGCACCCCGGGATCGTGGCGCAGGCCGCGGCGACCGCCGCGATCCTGCTCCAAGGCCGCTTCTGCCTCGGGCTGGGAAGCGGCGAGGCGTTGAACGAGCACATCTTCGGTGACGCATGGCCAAATGCGGATGAGCGCTTGGACATGCTCGAGGAGGCGGTCGAGGTGATCCGCAAGCTCTGGGAGGGGGGGGTCAAGAACCACGTCGGGCGTCATTACCGGCTCGAGCACTGCCAGGTCTACGACCTCCCGCCGTCCCCGACCCCGATCGTGATCTCCGGGTTCGGCCGCAAATCGGTCGAGCTGGCGGCGAAGATCGGCGATGGCTACTGCACGGTCGGGCCGGACGCGGAGTCGGTCGACCTGTTTCGCTCACGGGCATCGCATGGAAGGCTCGTGCAGGGGGGCCTGAAGGTCTGCTGGGACGAGGACGAGAGCACGGCGCGCAGGACGGCTCACCGGCTGTGGCCGAACGATGCGCTTCCCGGTGAGCTCGCCCAGGTGCTTCCGACGCCCGAGCACTTCGAGCAGGCGAGCGAGCTGGTGACCGAGGACCTGCTCGCGCAGCAGCTTCCGTGTGGGCCGGACCTCGACCGTCACGTCGACGCGATCAACGAGTACGCCCGGGCCGGCTTCGACGAGCTCTATGTACAGCAGATCGGTCCCAGGCAGGACGAGTTCTTCGAGATCTACCGGGACTACGTGCTTCCGCGCGTGCAGTAATGCGCCGCGTCGCGATCACGCTCGCCGGCTTCTCGTTCGCGGGAGCTGTCTATCTACTACTGGTCGACACCATCAGCCTGCCCGAGCTGTACGTGCTCGCCGGCGTGGCGCTGCTGGCCGGCATCGCGTCCGAGGCCTCCCGCGAGCAGGGATTCGCGGAGGCCCGGGTATCGCCGCGTTGGCTCGCGCGCGCGTGGCGCGCGGTCGCACGGGTTCCGGCGGAGATCGCGGTCCTGTTCGGAGAGGCGATCGAGCAGCTGCTACACCGCAAGCGAATTCGGGGCGAGTTTCGCGCGATTCCGTTCAGGGGCGGAGGAGGCGAGCGGGACCGGGGACGGTTCGCCTTGACCGAGATCGTCGGATCGCTCGCGCCGAACACGATCGTGATCGGCATCGATCCCGACGCCGAGCTGTTGCTCGTGCATCAGCTTCGACGCAAAGGGGGCCCGGACGAGCTCGACGTGCTGGGGCTGCGATGAACGAATGGGAGATCGCAGCGACTGTGCTCACCGCGGCGATCGTGCCCTGCGCCGGCGTTTGCGTGTTCGCCGCCGCCGCTTCCGCCCTGGCCGCCCTCGAGGTGGCCAGCACGATCGCCACGACCGTGCTGATCGTCCTCTCCGAGGGTTTTCACCGCCAGCCTTTCATCGACCTGGCGGTGGTGCTGGCGGTCCTGTCGGTGGTCGGATCACTGGCGTTCGCGCGGCTCATGGAGGGCGATATATGAGCGCGCGGATCCTGAAGGGCGACGTATGACCGGGCGGATCACGGAGGGCGACGTATGACCGCGACCCACGCGGTCGCGACGGTTCTGCTGGTGCTGGGGGTCGCCATCGAGCTCGCTGCGGTGGCGGGCGTGACGCTGATGCGAGACGTGTTCGACCGACTGCACTACGCGGGGCTCGTGGGGTATGGCGCGCTGCTCGTCGCCGCCTCGGTGCTGGTCCGGGAATCGTTTTCGCTGATCGGTGACAAGGCGATCGCGACCGGGGTGTTCCTGGCGCTCTTCGGGCCGGTGCTCGTGCACGCCACCGCGCGCAGCATGCGGACCCGCGAGCTCGGTGACTGGCGCCAAGACATCGAGCAGCGCCGGGAAGAGGAATCGTCGTGACCGGAGTGCAGCTCGCGGCCCTGATCCTGGTCGCGATCACGGGGACCGCGGTCGTGCTCACGCCGGAGGCGCTTCGCCAGGCTTTGGTGCTGGGCATCTTCGGCCTGTCGCTGACGGTTCTGTTCTTCACCTTTCAGGCGCCCGACGTGGCGCTGTCTGAGATCGTCGTCTCGACCGTCGGCCTGCCGCTGATCATCCTGCTGGCCCTTCGCAGGATCCGCGAGCAGGAGCGATCGCGTGCGCAGGAGGAAGGGGAGGAAGAGGAGTGAGTGGACAGACAGGAGTGAGTGGAGGGAGAGGAGTGAGTGGAGGGAGAGGAGTGAGTGGAGGGAGAGGAGTGAGTGGAGGGAGAGGAGTGAGTGGAGGGAGAGGAGTGAGTGGAGGAAGAGGAGTGAGTGGAGGAAGAGGAGTGAGTGGACAGACAGGAGTGAGTCGAGGGACAGGAGCGAGCGCGGGACGATGAGCCGGCGCACCCGTCTGCTCCTGTTCGCGGCCGCCGGCCCCGTCTTCGCCGTGGTGATGCTGATCGGGCTGCACGGTATGCCGGCGTTCGGGCACTACCACGGCGTCTACGGATTGCTGGTGACCAAGATCGAGGTGCCGGAGCGTCACGCCACCGACCTCGTCACCGCCCTGAACTTCGACATCCGGGCGTTTGACACGCTTGGTGAGGAGTTCATCCTGTTCGCCTCCGTCGCCGGCGTTGCGCTGCTGCTGCGCCGCCTGCGCGACGAGCGCGAGGAGACGCGCCGCCAAGGCACTGAGGATCACAGCTTCGCGGGCGCCAGCGCGGCGGTGCAGCTTGCCTCGCTGGCGCTGATCCCGCTGCTGATCGCGCTTGGCTGCTACGTGGTGATACACGGGGCGCTCACCCCCGGGGGTGGCTTTCAGGGCGGCCTCGTGCTGGCCGCGGGACCGCTTGCGATCCTGCTCGCCGGGCGCTACCTGGCGATGAAGCACCTGGCCCCGAACTGGGCGCTCGAGACCTCGGAGGCGATCGGCGCCGGCGGCTATGCGTTGATGGGCGTCGCCGGGCTGATCTTCGCCTCGGTCTACATGAAGAACTTCCTGCCGCTCGGCACGCCGGCGATGCTGCTTTCTGCGGGGATGATGCCGATCAACAGCGTGATCGTGGGGCTCGAGGTCGCCGGCGCGTTCCTGGTCACCTGGACGGAGTTCCTCGACCAGGAGCTGATCGTGCTGCGGGGCGACGGAGGTGAGGGGCAATGAGCTTCCTGCCCTTCGTGATCGCGGCCTGGCTGTTTTTGATCGGCCTGTGGGGCGTGGTCTCGAGCACCAACCTGATCCGCACCGTGTTGAGCCTGACGATCGTGCAGTCCTCGACGTACCTGGTGCTTCTCGGCGTTGGATACCGCAGCGGCGGCAAGGCTCCGATCGTGGCTGACATCCCGCAGAATTCAAAGCTCGTGGACCCGGTGGTGCAGGTGCTGGTCCTGACCGATGTCGTGATCGAGGCCACGGTCACGGCCTTGTTGCTGGCACTCGTGATCCAGGCACACAAGCGCTTTGGCAGCGTCCGCCCGGCGGACCTCCGGGCGCTTCGGGACTAGCTCACCAGGTGCTCCCCGCCGCTCACCGGGTGCTCCCCGCCGCTCACCGGGTGCTCCCCGCCGCTCACCGGGTGCTCCCCGCCGTCAAGGTCCCCCGCGGATGACCCACCTGAGCGCGCTCCCCATCGTTGTGCCGTTCGTCGTCGCGGCGTTCCTCGTGGCCACGGGAACGGTGCTGCCGCGGTGGGTGCAGGACGGGCTCGCCCTGACAACGGCCGTCGCCGTCGCGACGATCTGCGTGTTGCTGGCGATCCACGCCTCCCATCAGCCTTTCGCCTACTGGCTGGGCGGATGGACCCCGCGGCACGGGGTGGCGATCGGGATCTCCCTGTCGATCGATCCCGTGGGCGGTGGCATGGCCACCTTCGCTTCGTTGATGGTGATCGCCGCGCTGGCCTATTCGGTGCGCTACTTCGACGCCATCGAGGGGCTGTTCCATGGCCTGATGTTGCTCTTCCTGGCGGCGATGGTGGGCTTCTGCCTGACCGGCGACCTGTTCAACCTGGTCGTGTTCTTCGAGCTGATGAGCGCCGTGGCGTACGCGCTGACCGCGTACCGGATCGAGGAGCGGGCGCCGATCCAGGGCGCGATCAACTTCGCGATCACCAACAGCATCGGCGGCTACGCGATGTTCATCGGCGTCGCGATGCTCTATGCGCGAACCGGCGCGCTCAACATGGCGCAGATCGGCGCGGCGCTGGACGCCCACCACGCGGATCCGCTCGTGGTGGTGGCGATGACGCTGCTGTTCTTGGGATTTCTGACCAAGGCGGCCGTCGTCCCGCTGCACTTCTGGCTGGCCGACGCGCACGCCGTCGCGCCCACCCCCGTCTGCGTGCTGTTCTCGGGCGTGATGGTGGAGCTCGGCGTGTACGCGGTGGGGCGGCTCTACTGGGTGGTGTTCGCTGGAGTGCTGGGACCGCGCGCCGAGGCGCTGCGCGCGGTCCTGATCGCCCTCGGGGCGGTCACGGCGCTGCTCGGAGCCTGGATGTGCTTTGTCCAGCGCCACCTGAAGCGGCTGCTGGCGTTCTCGACGATCAGCCATGTCGGCGTGTTCGTGTGCGCGGTCGGCCTGTTGGGGGCGAAGGCAATCGCCGGGGTCGCCGTGTACATCGTCGCCCATGGCCTGACCAAGGGTGCGCTGTTCATGTGCATGGGCGTGCTCCTGCACCGCTTCGCGACCGTCGACGAGTTCGACTTGCACGGCCGCGGCAGGGAGGTGCCGTTTGTCGGCGTGCTCGTCGCCGTGGGAGCGCTGCTGCTGGCCGCCGCGCCGCCGTTCACGGCATTCGCCGGCAAATCGCTGATCGAATCGGCCTCCACGGAGCTCGGCTACGGCTGGCTGATCGCCTTGTTCGTCCTGGTCTCAGCGACGACGGGCGGCGCGGTCCTGCGGATCGCCGGGAGGGTGTTCCTCGGGTGGGGTCCGGCGCAGGGCTCTGACCCGAATCAGACCCGCGCGGCGCACGAGCGTGTCGACGAAACCCGCGACGTGCGCGGCCACACTCCGGTGACGATGATGGTCGTTCCCGCCGTGCTGCTGACGGTCGCGGCAGTGTTGGTGTTCCTGCCCGGCGGAGTCCCCGGCGTCGAGCGCGCAGCCGCGCGGTTCACCGACCACGGGGCATACGCCCGCTGGGTGCTGGCGGGGACACACATCCAGTGGCCGCACGTCGAGACCAGCCGGATCGAGGCAATCGACGTCGTCTACGCCTTGCTTGCGGTGGCCGGCGCCGTGGGCGCCGCCGCTCTGGGCTTGTTCGGGCGGCCCCTGCGTGAGTGGCTGCCGAGCGGGATTCGCAAGCCGATTCGGGCCGCCCTGCTGCGGCTGCGCCACCTGCATTCCGGGGAGATCGGGGACTACATCGCGTGGTGGACGGCGGGCGCGAGCCTGCTGGGCACTGTGTGCCTGGTGGCCTTGACGTAGCGGCGACGCCATCGACGCTCAACTGGGCCCGTCACATGTCCGCCCGCCACGGGCCCGCGCTCAGGCCAAAGGTGTGCGATCCAGCGCCTCACATAGCTCCCGCACGGACTCGAACACGTCCAGTGCGCCGGCGTCGCACAGCTCCTGCACCGAGAACCCGCCGGTCAGGACGGCGAGCGTCTGAACCCCCGCGTTGCCGGCCGCCTCGACATCCCACGGCGTGTCGCCGACCATCACCGCGTCGTCGGCGGATCCGCCGACGCGCTCCAGCGCGGCGCTCACGAGGTCGGGCGCGGGCTTGGTTGCCTCGACGTCGCCCGACATCGTCCAGGCATCGGCGAGGTGGCGCGCCTGGAGCAGGTCGAGGTAATGCTCTACCTCGTCCTCCTTGGCCGAGCTGGCCAGCACAACCGTGTGGCCGCGGCGTTTTAGCTCCTCGATCAGCTCGCGCGAGCTGGCCATCGTCTCGACCTCGCCGATCAGCTCGAAGTAGAGGGTCTTCTCGTCGGATCGGATCTCGTCGCCGAGCTCACGCTCGGTCCGATCGCCGGTCAGAGCTGCGACGAGCTGATCACCGCCCATCCCGATGTGGCAGTGAATCCGCCACACCGGCAGGACGATGCCGTGCTTGCGAAACGCGCGGTACCACGCGATCGCATGCTGGTAGTTGGTGTCGACGAGGGTGCCGTCGATGTCGAGTATCGCCACGGCCATGGTCGCGCTGCTTCTACCCCGCACAACCTATCTCAACGCCTTCGAAGGCCGGTTCAGGCGTGCGGCGCGCTCGTCAGATAGGTGGCGGCCATGTCCTTTTCGCCGTGTTGCTCGGCACCGTCCGTCATCCGCCGCGCGATCGCGCTCAGCATCGGCAGGTCGAGGTCATGTTTCTTGGCCGCTTCCTCGACCAGGCGCGCGTCCTTGGCGGCGAGCTCGAGCCGGAACATCGGCTCGAAATCGCGCTCGATCATCGCCTGGCCCTTCATCCGCAGGTAGGGAAGGTCGAGCGTGCCACCATCGAGGGCCTCGAACAGCAGCGAGGGATCGAGACCGAGGCCCTCCGCGAGCGCGATCGTCTCGGCCGCGCCCTCGGTCACGGTCAGCACCCAGCTGTTGACGACGAGCTTCATCCGGGTGGCGGCTCCCGCGGCGTCGTCGATCCACATCGTCTTCTGTCCAACGGCGTCGAGGATCGGCTGCACGCGCGGGCGCAGCTCCGGCGGGCCGGAGGCGAGCACCACGAGCTTGCCCTGCTCGGCGGGCGCCTTGGTGCCGAGTACGGGCGCGTCGACGAACGCGATGCCGTGATCGACAGCGAGCTCGATGCAGCCCCCGGTTCCCTCTTCGCCGATCGTGCTCATCTGCAGCCACAGCGCACTCTCGTCGACGGCGGGAAGCGCCGCCTGCATCGTCTCGACCACGGCATCGGTGTCGGAGAGCATCGTCAGGACAACGCCCGCGCCGTGTGCCGCCTCCGACGGCGACTGCACCACGCGGGCCCCATCCTCGGCCAGGGGTTGCGCCTTCTCCGCGGAGCGGTTCCACGCCCGCACCTCGATGCCCGCGCGGAGGATGTTGCGGGCCATCGCAAGACCCATCGTGCCCCCCGCGCCGAGCACTGCCACCGTGTCACCGCGTGCCTGCCCCGATTGTGCTTGCGAAGCCATCTCGATCCTCCTTTGATGTCGGTTGCGAGCGGCCTACGTCAGCGTTACCCGGCGCTGGCACGATCATCCCTCGTCGGGCACGCGGTCGCGCAGCTCCGCGAGCCACGTCGCCGCTGTCGCGTCGCTCGGGGCGCGCCAGTCTCCCCGCGGGGACAGCGATCCGCCGGATCCGACCTTCGGCGCGTTGGGGAGCGCCGAGCGCTTGAACTGGCTGGTCTGGAAGAAGCGGTGCAGGAAGACGGCGAGCCAGTGCTTGATCTCTGCCAGCGTGTACTCGTTGCGGCGTTCCACGGGGATCAGGTCGGGCCATCCGCCGCGGCTCGAGTCGTGCCACGCGTGGTGTGCCAGGAACGCCACCTTGCTCGGCCGGTAGCCGAAACGGACCGTGTAGTAGAGGAAGAAGTCCTGCAGCTCGTAGGGCCCGACGACGCTTTCGCTGTCCGCCCCCGGTTTGTCGGAGTCGGGATCGTCGTGTGGGATCAGCTCGGGCGTTATCGCCGTGTCGAGCACGGAGGCGAGAACCGTGCAGGCATGCTCACTGAATTCGCGGGTGTCGATCGCCCACCGGATCAAGAACTGGATCAGCGTCTTGGGCACTGAGGCGTTGATGTTGTAGTGCGACATCTGGTCGCCGACGCCGTAGGTCGACCAGCCGAGCGCCTGCTCGCTCAGGTCACCGGTGCCCAGCACCAGCGCCTGGTGCTGGTTTGCCAACCGGAACAGGTGCGAGGTCCGTTCGCCGGCCTGCACGTTCTCATAGGTGATGTCGTAGACCTGCTCGCCGCGCGCGGCGGGGTGGCCCAGGGATTCGAGCATCCTGGTCGCGGCCGGGCGGATGTCGAGCTCGTTGGCGCTGACGCCGAGCGCCTGCATGAGTGCGCGCGCGTTGCGCAGCGTCAGGGCGCTGGTGGCGAACCCCGGCATCGTGTAGGCGAGCACGTTTTCGCGACGTAGCCCGAGCCGATCGAGCGCGCGCGTGGCCACGACCAGCGCGTGCGTGGAGTCCAGTCCGCCGGAGACGCCGATGACGATCTTCTCGATCCCGGTTGCCTGCAACCGCGTCTCCAGGCCGCGAACCTGGATGTTGTAGACCTCTTGACAGCGCTTGCTGCGGCTCCCCGGATCGGCGGGCACGTAGGGGAAGCGCGCGATTTCGCGGCGCAGCGTCACCAGAGGGTCGGCGGCTCCGAGAGCCAACTCGATTCTCCGCATCCGCGCCAGCCTGCGGCGGTGATCGTGGATCGAGTCGCCGTAGCTGCTGGTGCTGGCTCGGTCTGCAGCGAGGCGGTCGAGATCGATGTCGGCGAAGATCAGCTGCTCGTCGTCGGAGAAGCGCTCGGCCTGGGCCAGCAGGTCACCGTTCTCATAGATCAGCGCCTGGCCATCCCAGGCGAGGTCGGTGGTCGACTCGCCGAAGCCGGCGGCGGTGAACACGTAGCCGGCGATCGTCCTGGCCGACTGGGACGCGCACAGCGCGTGCCGGAAGTCGGCCTTACCGATCGTGATGTTGCTCGCCGACAGGTTGGCCAGCACGGTGGCGCCTGCCAACGCGGCGTAGGAGCTGGGGGGGATCGGCACCCACACGTCCTCGCAGACCTCCACGTGCAGGACGAAGCCTGGCAGGTCGGTGCTGTGGAAGAGCAGGTTCGACCCGAACGGCACGTCCTCGCCGAGCAGCCGCAGCTCGGATTCAATCGCGTCGCGGGCGGCGCGGAACTGCCGCTTTTCGTAGTACTCGCGGTACTCGGGCAGATAGCTCTTGGGCACCACGCCGAGCACCCGGCCACGGTGGATCACGACCGCTGTGTTGAACAGCCCCCACTCGGCCCACAGCGGCGCCCCGACGACGATCACCGGGCGCAACGAGGCGCTGTGTGCCGCAATCCGCCCGATCGCGTCGAGCACCGCGTCGGTCAGCGACCGCTGGTGAAGGAGGTCGTCGATCGCATAGCCGGAGAGCCCCAGCTCGGGGAAGATGACAAGCGCCGCGTGGGCGTCCGCTGCCCGGCGGGCCAGCGCCAGCGACCGCTCCGCATTGAACTCGGGCTCCCCGATCGCGACGTGGGGGACGGCCGCCGCCACGCGCGCGAACCCCTGGCTGTACAGCGAATAGAAGGAGGCCGGCTCGGAGGGGGGCTGGTTTGTCATCGCATCTGCAAACTAGCGGCCCGCGACGTCGACCGGCGCGGAGGACGCAGCGCGTGCCGCGCCCGATCGCCGGGTAGACCCGTGGCATGCGCGTCGATCGACACCGCAACCGCTTCTCCGCCGGGCTCGCCGATGACCTCGGGGAGTCGGCGTGGGACCTTGTTCACGAGCGAGGAGTGGAGGGCTGGCCGGAGTCGGCCCCGCGGGCCGACGAGGAGCTCAGATACGACAACCAGGAGCTCGCCGAGCGTACGACCGATGCGATGTCGCTGTTCTTGCGGGAGGTGCGCCGACATCCACTGCTTTCGCGCGAGCAGGAGGTGGACCTGGCCAAGCGAATCGAGCGCGGCGATCTCTGGGCCAAGGATCAGCTCGTGAACTGCAACCTCCGGCTGGTGATCGCAAACGCCCGCAAGTTCTCCGGCCAGGAGCTGCCGCTGCTGGACCTGATCCAGGAGGGGATCCTGGGGCTGATTCGAGCCGCCGAGAAGTTCGATTGGCGCAAGGGATACAAGTTCTCCACCTACGCCACATTCTGGATCCGCCAGGCCCTCCAGCGGGCCTTGGACAGCCGCGCGCGGTCGATCCGGATCCCCGTGCACCTGGGTCAGCGCGAACGCAAGCTCGCCCGAGCGCACCGGCAGCTGCTGACCGCCACCGGTCAGGAGCCCAGCGACGAGCAGCTCGCGCGGGCGGCGGGACTCCTGCCAAGCGAGGTGTCCGACATGCGCGCCGCGGCGCGGGTCGTGACGAGCCTTGATCGGCCCATCGGAGAAGAGGCCACCGCGCTCGGCGCGCTGCTCCCGAGCGATCTGGATGGGCCGGAGGAGGAACTCGAGATCGCGCAGCGCGCACACTCTCTGCGACGAGCGATCGACGGGCTGCCCGAGCGTGAGCGTCAGGTCGTGACCCTGCGCTACGGGATCCGCGGCGGCGAGCCGCTGGGACAGGCGCAGACGGGGAGACGCCTGGGAATCTCCCAGGACGCCGTTCGCCGCCTCGAGCGCAAGGCGCTGATCGAGCTCGCGCGCAGCCGGGAGCTCGAGGGGCTGCGTTCGGCCGCATAGCGCCGCCGGTCGGCCGCGGGGGCGTTCACCATGCAGGGATGCTCCGGGCTGTAGGGTCCTCTGCGTGATCGGCTTGCCGCCGGACATCCGTGCGTGCCTGTTGGACCTCGACGGCGTCCTGACCCAGACCGCAAAGGTGCACGCGGCCGCCTGGAAGACGATGTTCGACGAATACCTTCGACGGCACGCCGCCGCCACGGGAGCGCCGTTCGTCGAGTTCGATCTGCACCGCGACTACGCCGAGTATGTCGATGGCAAGCCCCGGTTTGAAGGAGTTCGCTCGTTTTTGCAGTCGCGGCAGATCGAGTTGCCGCAAGGCTCGCCGAGCGACCCGCCCGACGCCGAGACCATCGACGGGCTCGGCAACCGCAAGAGCGAGCTGGTGCTCGAGCTGATCCACCGGGACGGCGTGCAGCCCTACGAGGGCTCGATCCGGTATGTGGAGGCGGCGCGCAGCGCCGGGCTGCGGCGGGCGGTGGTTTCGTCGAGCACGAACTGCCGCGACGTGCTGGGGTCGGCCGGCATCCTCGAACTGTTCGAGGAGATCGTCGACGGCGTGGTCGCCGAGCGCGAGCACTTCGCGGGCAAGCCGGCGCCGGACACGTTCCTCGCCGCGGCGCGCAGGCTCGGGGTGACCCCGGGGCAGGCGGCCGTGTTCGAGGATGCCCTTGCCGGGGTGCAGGCCGGGCGCGCCGGCGAGTTCGGGATCGTGATCGGCGTCGATCGAGTGGGCCAGGCGCAGGCGCTCCGCGAGCATGGTGCCGACATCGTGGTCGACGACCTGAGCGAGCTGCTCGAAGCGCCGTGATCCACCACGGCGCGTTTCCGTACGAGCCCTGGGCCGTTCGCGAGACCGAGCTGGATCTCGACCAGCTCGCCCAGCGGGAGTCCGTGTTCGCGCTGGCCAACGGGCACATCGGGCTGCGCGGGAACCTCGACGAGGGCGAGCCGTTCGGCCTGCCCGGGACCTACCTGGCCGGCTTTTACGAGGTCAGGCCGCTCCCCTACGGCGAGAGCGCTTACGGCTACCCCGAGGCCGGGGAGACGATCGTCAACGTGACCAATGGCAAAATCATCCGGCTGCTGGTGGACGACGAGCCGTTCGACGTCCGCTACGGTCAGCTCCAGCGCCACGAGCGGGTGCTCGATCTGCGCGCGGGGCTGCTCCGCCGGACCGCGCAGTGGTCTTCACCGACGCATCGTCGCGTCCGCGTCTCCTCGACCCGCCTGGTGTCGTTCACGCAGCGCGCGATCGCGGCCTTTCTCTATGAGGTCGAGCCGATGGACGGGCCGACGCCCGTGGTCGTGCAATCGGAGCTGGTGGCAAACGAGGCGCTGCCGCTATCGGAGGACGACCCCCGCGCCGCCGCCGCCGTGGCCAATCCGCTGCGGTCGCTCGACGCGCAGAGCACCGACACCAGAGCGCTGTTGATGCACGTCACCAACGCGAGTGGCCTCACCATCGGCGCCGCGATGGACCATATCCTCGATTGCCCCGCCGGAACCAACGTCTCGGTCGAGTGCTTCCCCGACGTGGGCAGGCTCACGGTCGTGACGAGGATCGAGCCGGGTAAGCCGCTGCACCTGATCAAGTTCATCGCCTACGGATGGTCGAGCCAGCGCTCGGTGCCCGCGATCCGAGATCAGGTGGCGGCCGCGCTCGCCGAGGCGCGGCACACCGGTTGGGAGGGGCTGCTCGCCGAGCAGCGCGCATACCTGGACGACTACTGGGATCGCGCCGACGTGGAGGTGCACGGCGACGCCGAGCTCCAGCAGGCGGTCCGGTTCGCCCTGTTTCACACGCTCCAGGCGGGGGCCCGGGCAGAGACGCGAGCGATCGGCGCCAAGGGCCTGACCGGACCCGGGTACGACGGTCACACCTTCTGGGACACCGAGACGTTCGTGCTACCGGTGCTCACCTACACGGCGCCGCACGCCGCCGCCGACGCGCTGCGCTGGCGTCACGCGACCCTCGACCTGGCCCGGGATCGCGCGGCCCAGCTGGGGTTGAGGGGCGCCGCGTTTCCGTGGCGAACGATCCGCGGGCAGGAGTGCTCGGGATACTGGCCCGCCGGAACCGCCGCATTTCATGTCAACGCCGACATAGCCGATGCGGTCGCGCGGTATTGGTTCGTGACCGGCGACGAGGCGTTCATCCGCGAGGTAGGGCTCGAGCTGCTCGTGGAGACGGCAAGGCTGTGGCGCTCGCTCGGTCATCACGATGCGGCGGGAAGGTTTCGGATCGACGGCGTGACCGGCCCCGATGAGTACAGCGCGCTGGCCGACAACAACGTCTATACGAACCTGATGGCCCAGCAGAACCTGCGGGCCGCGGCCGACGCCGCGGAGCACCACCGCAAGGAGGCAGCGGCGCTGGGCGTCGACAACGAAGAGCTGGCCGCCTGGCGCGACGCGGCCGAGGCGATCATGATCCCGTACGACGAGCAGCTCCGCGTTCATCCGCAGGCCGAAGGTTTCACCAGCCATGAGGTGTGGGACTTCGACTCCACCGGGTCAGACCAGTACCCGCTGCTGCTGCACTTTCACTACTTCGACCTGTACCGAAAGCAAGTCGTCAAGCAAGCGGACCTGGTGCTCGCGCTGCACCGCCGCGGCGACGCCTTCAGCGACGAGGAGAAGGCTCGGGACTTCGCCTACTACGAGCGACTGACTGTTCGCGACTCGTCGCTTTCTGCGTCGGCGCAGTCGGTTATGGCCGCCGAGGTGGGGCATCTGCTGCTCGCCTACGCCTACCTGCGCGAGTCGGCGCTGATGGACCTCGACGACCTCCAGCACAACACCCGCAACGGACTGCACATCGCGTCGCTGGCGGGCACCTGGTTCGGACTGGTCGCAGGCCTTGGTGGCCTTCGCGACCATGGCGGCACGCTGCGCTTCGCGCCGCGGCTGCCCCCGATGCTGACCGGGATCACGTTCCGCCTGAGCTTCCGCGGGCGGAGGCTGAAGGTCGACGTCCGCAACGAGCACGCCACCTACTCGCTGCTGCAGGGACGCTCGCTCGAGATCATCCATCACGGCGAGGAGGCGACGATCGGCGCCGATCAGCCGGTGACGCTTGCGATCGCGCCGGCGCCGGCGCGTGAGTCCCCCACGCAGCCGAACGGCCGCGCACCGTCGTATGAGTTCGAGAGCGTCGCGGGAGACGACGGAGACCTGCGCGCGTAAAGTTTCCTGCTGGGCGGCAAGAATCACGCCTCCTGGCGCTCGCGGCTGTCGGACCAGCGGCCGCTTCCGCCGCGGCTCATCTCCTCCAGCGTCTGCTCGAGCGCCGCCATCAGATCCGGAGCCGGCTTGGGCTCGTCGCGCTTCTCCGGAAGCTCGATCGTGGCGCCCTTGCGCTTGCGATCGACGACCCGCTTGAGGCGGGCGCGGTACTGATCCTTGTGCTTGTCGGGCTCCCACTCGCAGGTGAGCTCCTCGATCACGGCCACCGCGGCGTCGAGCTGCCTGCGGGTGGGTTTGTGGGCCTTGGCCGTCGCGGCACCGACGTCCTTGGTCGATCGCAGCTCGTCGGCGAACAGCATCGTCGTGAGCGTCAGCGCACCTTCGCGCTCGCGGACGATCGCGAGGTACTCCTTGGCGCGCATCACGAAGCGACCGAGCGCGGCGCGATCGGTCGCAACCATCACTTCGGTGAGCAGTCGATACGCGCGCCTGGCGCCGTCGTCGCTCGATGCCGGGACGAGAAAATAAGGATGGTTGAAGTACGCCGGATCCACCTCGTCGAGATCGACGAACTGCTCGATCTCGATCGTGCGCGTCCGGCGCGGCTCGATCGCCTGGAGCTCGAGATCGGAGACGATCACCTGGCCGCCGTCCTCGAGCTCGTACCCGTGCGCGATCTCCTCGGAGGAGACCTCGACGTCTTCCTTCGAGCACCACCGCTGCACCTCGATCGGCGCGCCGTCCTTCTCGTGCAGCTGCCGGAAGTGCAGGTCTTGATCGCGGACCGCCGTCTCCAGGCTGACCGGCACGTTGACCAGTCCGAAGCTCAGCGATCCGGTCCACAGGGATCGGGCCAACGTCAGCTCCTCGCCTTGGATCGGCTCCGCCCGGACGAGCGCTTGCCCGACGAGCGCTGGCCGGATGACCGCTTGCCGGACGAGCTGCCGGATGATCGCTTGCCGGACGAGCGGTTGCCGGACGAGCGCTTGGCGGACGAGCCAAGGCTTGCCTCCAGGGCCTTGAACAGGTCAGGCTGGTCCTGCTCCTCCTCGACCTCGGGAAGGTCGGGGTCCTTGCCGCTCGCCTTGTTCTCGATCAGCTCGAGTACGCGATCGCGGTAGCTGTCGGCGAACGCCTCGGGATGAAACTGCTCATGCAGCGACTCCACGAGCTGACCTGCCATCTCGATTTCGCGGTTGGTCGGCGCACGGCTGGGCTTGGAAATGTCGAGGTCATCGGCGGAGACGAGCTCGTCGGCGAAGCGCATCGTGTGCAGCGCGAGCAGGTCTTCCAGCGGCCTGATTGCGACCAGGTACTCCCGGTTGTGGAACACCCAGCGACCGATGCCGACGCGCTGGGCGCGGGCGAGGGCGTCGTGCACGAGCCTGTAGGCGTCTTCGCCGTCGTCGCCCGCTCCCAAGTAGTAGGTGCGGTCGTAGTAGACCGGGTCGATCTCCTCGGCGCGCACGAATTCCTCGAGCTCGATCAGGCGCGACCGCTCGCCGGCGGCCGCGTCGATCTCCTCCTGGGTCAGCAGCACGTACTTGCCGCCCCGCAGCTCGTAGCCCTTGGCCACTTGCTTGTAGGGCACCTCCTTGCCCTCCTTGGAGCAGATCCGCTTCTGCCTGATCTGGGCGCCGTCGGGCGCGTGGACCTGGTGAAAGTGGACGCTCTTGTCCTCGGTGGCCGAGTGCACCTTGATCGGCAATACCGTCAGACCGAACGTGATCGTGCCGTTCCAGATCGAGCGCGGCATCGGCTCAGGGTCGCGCGCCGACGCCGGTTGCGAACTCGCGCGCCCGCCCCGGTCCGCTGCTCAGGCGCGACAGCGGAGGCGTCTCGTAGTCGGTCCCGGCGCGCATCGCATCGAGCAGCTCTCGCAGCGAGTCCGTCGCCGAATGCTGCGGCTCCCAGCCGAGCTCCGCGCGGGCCCGGGAGCTGTCCATCAGCGGCACGGCCAGCGCCATGTCGAGCCATCCCGGCTCGGACGGTTGCAGTCGCAGCGCGAACGTTGCCGACGCGGCGGCGCGCAGCACGGTGGGCGGGACCCTCAGCCGGCGCGCCCCCAGCACGCCGGCAAGCTCCTCCGCGCCGATCACGGGCTCGGCCGCCAGGTTGAACGCGCCCTTTGCGTCGCCGAGCACGGCCCGGCAGAACGCTTCGCCGACGTCGAGTGAGTGGACCGCCTGAAAGCGGAGCCCCGAAACGT
This sequence comes from uncultured Solirubrobacterales bacterium, assembly GCA_963723675.1. Classification (GTDB taxonomy): domain Bacteria; phylum Actinomycetota; class Thermoleophilia; order Solirubrobacterales; family Solirubrobacteraceae; genus Palsa-465. The sequence goes on from CAVRRW010000012.1 coordinate 1,378,095, forward strand.
CCGGCGAGACCGGGATCAGGCGCGGCTCCAGCAGCGCACGAGGCAGCAGCGGCCCAGCGAACAGGCGCCTGATCTCGGTCGCGGCCTGTGCCTTGAAGATCAGCGCCGGCCGCATCCGCGCAATTCGCAGTCCGGGCTGATCGCGCTGGAGCCGATCGAGCAGGCGTTCCACCGCCGCCTTGTGGCGCGAGTAGAACGAGCTCTGGATCCCGCCGGTGGGCCATGACTCGTCGACCAGGCGGTCCTTTGGCCCGGCCGAGTAGGCGCCGACCGATGATGAGTAGACGAGCGCCGGAACGCCGGCCTCGACGACTGCATGCAGCAGCCGCTCGCTGCCGTCCACGTTGACCCGCCGCGTGATCGCCTCGTTGCGCCCCGGCTGGATCAGCCAGGCGAGGTGCACCACCGCATCCGCGCCGCGAAAGATCGATACGAGGTCGGAGCTGACGACGTCGGCGGCAACGAATGTCGTCTTCGAAAATGACCGGGTCGGCGTGCGGCGCGCAACCCCGACGATCTCCCCGACGGCGCCCGCCGGCGCGAGCGCCTCGAGCACGCTCGTGCCGACGTTCCCGGTGGCTCCGACGACGACTACTCGCATCTGCGCTGTCTACCCCCTGGGGGGAGCCGGGCAATCACTGCTTGCGGGCGATTGCCCGCGCCAGCTGTGCCTTGGACATCCGGGAGCGACCGGAGACGCCGAGCTGCTTGGCGCGCTCGTAGAGCTCCTGCTTGCTGTTGCCCTCGAAGTCGACGCCCCCGAAGGTCTCGCCGTGGTTCTCCCGGGCGCGTGGATCCTTGGATCGCGGATCCGACGGACCCTTGCGGTCCTTGGCCACCCAGCGGTCGCCCTTTCGCTCGAACCCGTGCTTGACCGCCGCGTACGCCACCCGATGGGCGCGCTCGCCCTCGCCGTACTGCTCGGCGGCGCTGTCGTGCGCCTTGGCGAACGTGCGCTGCGCCTTCTCCGGGGAACGTCGCAGCGTCGACGGCAGTTCGCTCTGCTTCGCCTCGCCGCCGCTCGTTGTCTTCGGCATGAATCGCACCTCCGTGGTCTTGCTGGCGCAGTCGCTTTGGGGGTACCCCCGTGCCCGTGCAGGAAACGGCGGCGACGGGGCCGATGCCCGCGGGGTGTGTCGCTCATCACTCCCGCGGGTAGGAGGCTGTCGCTATGACACGGGGCGACGACGAGGATCCCGACAGGCTCGCGGACCAGCTCGACCAGGGCGCCGATCGGATGCAGCATCGCAGCCAGGAGCTCGGCGACGAGGTCGAGCAGGTGCGACAGGACTGGCAGCGAAAGCGCGCGGATGAGGGCGTGCCCGGCGCCGTGCCACCCGATGACGCCGACGACGCGGCGCCCGCCGAAGAGACTTCAGGGGAAGGGAACGACGCCTCGGAACGGAACGCCGGGTCGGACGGCAACGACGAATCGGAAGGGAACGACGCCTCGGAACGGAACGCCGGGTCGGACGCCAACGACGAATCGGACGGGAACGACGGGTCGCCCGAACGAGAAGGGCCCTCGGGGAGGGAACGGGACGACCCGTCGTCCGAACGAGAAGGGCCGTCCGGCGGGGAAGGGCACGATGCGCCCGCCCAGGAGTCCGGCTAGGCCGCCACGAGTCCGGCCAGGCCGCCTCGAGGCCCTACCGCGTCTTGCGCTCGAGGTCGGCGACCTCCTCGGCCTTGCGGTCGGCGCGCTCCTGGTCGCGAGCGAGCTCGTCCTTGGCCTCGCCTTTGCGTTCCTCCTGACGTCCCTGGCGACGCAACGACGCGTCGTCGGTGAGGTCGCCGGCGGCCTTCTTCGTCCGCCCGGTCAGCTTGTCGATCAATCCCACGGATACTCCTCTCAGTCGAGACCGTGTCCATCTCAGAGCTTACCGATGGCGCTGCCGGAAAACGGTCGCACCGCCCGTCCTCGGCCGGCGTGGGCCGCTCATTGCTCGCGGCGCTCCGCTTCCGGGTAGTCCCACCCCGTGAATTCTTCGAGTCCGTACCCACCGATCGGCGACTACGCACTGATCGGCGATTGCCGCACCGCGGCGCTGGTTTCCCGCGAGGGGTCGATCGACTGGTGCTGCCTGCCGCGGTTTGATTCGGGCGCCGCGTTCGGACGGCTGCTCGACTTCGAGCGCGGCGGCCACTGCTCGATCGCGCCGATTGGCGAGGAGGGCGAGTGGGAGAGCTCGCGCCGGTACCTCGACGACACGCTGGTGCTCGAGACGACGTTCCGTGGCCGCGGCGGCCACGCCAGGCTGCTCGACTTCTTCGCGCTGTCCGACGACCCCGCCGCCGGCGACGACCGGGCCGGCGGTAACGGCAGCACCGGCGGCAACCCCAGCGCCGGCGGCGACGGCAGCGCCGGTGGAGGGCGTCGGATCCTGCGGCTCATCGAGGGCAGGCAGGGCTCGGTCGAGCTCGAGATCCGGATCGCGCCGCGCTTTGACTACGGCGAGGTGAGGCCGTGGATGCGACGCCACGGCCTAAGCCTGTTCAGCGCGATCGGCGGCAACGACGGGCTGATCGTGTGGTGCGACGAGGAGCTTGAGGAGAATCCCGAACACGAGCTGGTGGCGCGCACCACCGTGGCCGCGGGCGACCGCCGGCGCTTGTCGCTGGTGTACTGCCCGCCCGAGCTGATCGACGCCGGCGGCGCCGAGGAGCCGGATCCAGCGTCGCTGGATCGCGAGCTCGAGGAGACGGCGCGCTGGTGGCGGGAGTGGTCGACGAGTCTGCGGCTGTCAAGCCGCGACGAGCCGGGCGCGCGGCGCTCCGGTCTCGTGCTCAAGGCGCTGACATATGCTCCGACCGGGGCAATCGCGGCGGCCCCGACGACTTCGCTGCCCGAGGCGGTCGGCGCGGGGCGCAACTGGGACTATCGCTACGCGTGGGTCCGCGACTCGAGCTTCAGCGCCCGTGCCTTCGCCGAGCTCGGCGCCGTGCGCGAGGCCGATGCGTTCCGGGCGTTCATCATGCGCTCAGCGGCCGGGCACGCCGAGGACCTCCAGGTGCTCTACGGCGTCGGCGGCGAGCGCCGGCTTGCGGCAGAGGAGCTCGGGGCGCTCGAGGGCTACCGCGGATCGAGTCCCGTCCGAGCCGGCAACGACGCCGCCGGCCAGCGCCAGCTCGACGCGTACGGAGAGCTGGTGAATCTGACCTGGCGCTGGCACCGTCGCGGCCACTCGCCCAGCGACGACGACTGGCGCTTCCTGGTCTCGCTGATCGACCACGCCGCGCAATCGTGGCAGGAGCCCGACCGCGGCCTCTGGGAGTGGCCCGGCGAGGCCGATCACTTCGTGCACTCCAAGGTCCTGTGCTGGTCGGCGCTGGACCGCGGCATCCGGCTGGCCGACGAGTGCATGCGCCGCGCCCCCACCCGCCGCTGGAAGCAGGCTCGCGACGAGGTGCGCGAGGCGATCGAGCGTCGCGGCTATGACCGCAAGCGAGGGGTGTATGTGCAGGCCTTCGACCGCCCCGAGCTCGACGCCGCGCTGTTGCTGCTGCCGACCGTGGAGTTCATCGCCTGGGACGACGAGAAGATGCTCCGCACGGTCGCCGCCGTCCAGGAGGAGCTCGATGCCGGCGGCGGGCTGCTGTACCGCTACCGCCGCGACGACGGCCTGGGCCAACCCGAGGGCGCGTTTCTGTGCTGCTCGTTCTGGCTGGTGGAGTGTCTCGCCCGCGCCGGCGACGTCACCCAGGCTCGCGAGATCTTCGACAACGCGCTCGCCAAGGCCAACGACCTCGGCCTGTTCTCCGAGGAGATCGACCCCGACAGCGGTGAGCTGCTCGGCAACTTTCCCCAGGGCCTCACCCATCTCGCCCACATCTCGGCGGCGACCGCGCTCGCGGAGGTCGGTCAGGTGTCATGAACCGCGGTTGTAGGAGTGCATACGGACCGGCGTTAGGTGCTCCCCAACCCGGGTAGCCACGACAAAGATCGGTACGGGCGACTGGAAAGGAACAGAACGCGGATGAGCCAGACGGTGGGCGACTACCTCCTCGATCGCCTTGCGATCTGGGGCGTTGATCGGATCTACGGATATCCGGGCGACGGCATCAACGGCCTGATGGGCGCATTCGGGCGCTCCAGCGATGGCAAGCGGCCGGAGTTCATTCAGGCGCGTCACGAGGAGATGGCAGCGTTCATGGCTTGCGCGCACGCCAAGTTCACCGGGGACCTCGGGGTGTGCATGGCCACCAGTGGCCCCGGGGCGATCCACCTCCTCAACGGCCTCTACGACGCCAAGCTCGACCACCAGCCGGTGGTCGCGATCGTCGGACAGCAGGCCCGCGCGGGCCTCGGCGGCAACTATCAGCAGGAGGTCGACCTCGTCTCGCTGTTCAAGGACGTCGCGCACGAATACGTGCAGATGGCCTACGAAGCCGCGCAGATCCGCCACCTGGTCGACCGCGCCTGCCGGATCGCGCTGGCGGAGCGGACCGTGACCGCGATCATCGTCCCAAACGACCTCCAGGAATCCGAGGCGGTTGCGACGCCGCCGCACAAGCACGGCACGGTCCACTCCGGACCGGGCTACCAGCGGCCGCGCGTTCTTCCGACCGACGCCGATCTCGACCGCGCCGCGGACATCCTGAACTCCGGCGAGCGGGTGGCAATGCTGGTCGGCCAGGGGGCGCTCCATGCCGGCGACGAAGTCGCGGCCGTCGCGGAGCTGCTCGGAGCGGGCGTCGCCAAGGCGCTGCTCGGCAAGGCCGTGCTCCCCGACGACCTACCCTTCGTGACCGGCTCGATCGGCCTGCTCGGGACCAAGCCGAGCTGGGACCTGATGGAGGGTTGCGACACGCTGCTGATGGTCGGCTCGAGCTTCCCCTACTCGGAGTTCCTGCCCGAGGAGGGGCAGGCGCGCGGCATCCAGATCGACATCGACGGAAAGATGCTCGGCATCCGCTACCCGATGGAGGTCAACCTCGTCGGCGACAGCGCCGAGACGCTGCGGGCGCTGCGTTCGAGACTCACGCGCAAGGAGGACCGCTCCTGGCGCGAGAAGATCGAGAGTGAGGTGGGCAGCTGGTGGGAGCTGATGGAGCGCCGGTCCCGGGAGCCCGCCGAGCCGGTCAACCCCCAGCTCCTGTTCCACGAGCTTTCAAACCGCCTGCCCGACGGCGCGATCCTGAGCTCCGACTCCGGATCATCGGCTAACTGGTACGCGCGCGACATCAGGCTTCGCCGGGGAATGAAGGCGTCGCTGTCGGGAACGCTGGCGACGATGGGCCCGGGAGTCCCGTACGCGATCGCAGCCAAGTTCGCATACCCGGACCGACCCGCGATCGCCCTGGTCGGCGACGGCGCGATGCAGATGAACGGCATCAACGAGCTGATCACGATCGCCAAGTACCGCAGCCAGTGGTCCGACCAGCGCCTGATCGTCCTGGTGCTCAACAACCGCGACCTCAACCAGGTGACCTGGGAGCAGCGGGCGATGGAGGGCAATCCGAAGTTCGAGGGATCCCAGGACCTCCCCGACTTTCCGTATGCCCGCTACGCCGAGATGCTCGGCCTGAAGGGCATCCGCGTGGACGAGCCCGAGCATGTTGGCCCGGCCTGGGACGAGGCGCTCGCCGCCGACCGACCGACCGTGATCGAAGCCCTGACCGATCCGGAGGTCCCACCGCTGCCTCCTCACATCACGCTCGACCAGGCCAAGGCGCTGAGCTCGGCGCTGCTCGGCGGCGACCCCAACGCCGGCCGGATCGTGCGGCAGACGTTCAGGCAGAAGGTCGGGGAGTTCTTCGCCGGACGATGAGCACCTTGAGGGCAGCCGCCAAGGCCGGGATCGAGGAGCTGGAGGTCGGGGCGTTCACGATCCCGACCGATGCTCCCGAGGCCGACGGCACACTGGCGTGGAATTCGACCACGATCGTCGTCGTCCACGCTCGCGCCGCCGGGGAATGGGGCCTCGGCTACACGTACGCCGACGTCTCCACTGCCAAGCTGATCGAGTCAAAGCTCGCGGGCATCGTCCGCGGCCATGACGCGCACGCGCCGCGGGCGGCGTGGGACGCGATGGTCCGCAAGACCCGCAATCTGGGCCGCCCCGGGATCACCTCGATGGCGATCGCCGCGGTCGACGTGGCGCTGTGGGATCTCCATGCCCGCCTGCTCGGGCTGCCGCTCTGCAGGCTGCTCGGGAGCATCCACGACGACGTCCCCGTGTACGGGTCGGGCGGCTTCACGGCGTATTCGCTGAGCCGCCTTGCCGAGCAGCTTGCGGGATGGGCCGACCGGGGCATCCCTCGGGTGAAGATGAAGGTCGGCAGCTCGCCGGGCGAAGATCCCGGGCGGGTCAGGGCGGCCCGCGAAGCGATCGGCCCCAACGTCGAGCTGTTCGTCGACGCCAACGGGGCCTACTCGCGCAAGCAGGCCCTGGTGCTGGCCGAGCGTTTCCACGCAGACGCTGACGTCAGCTGGCTGGAAGAGCCGGTCTCCTCCGACGACCTGGAGGGTTTGCGGCTATTGCGCGATCGCGCTCCCGCCGGGGTCGAGATCGCCGCCGGTGAGTACGGCTACGACCTTCCGTATTTCCGGCGGATGCTCGACGCCGGCGCCGTCGACGTCCTCCAGGCCGACGTCACGCGCTGCGCCGGGATCACCGAGCTGCTGCGGGTCGATGCGCTGTGCCACGCGCGCGGGATCCCGCTGTCGCTTCACTGCGGCCCATCGATCCATCTGCACCCAGGGCTCGCGCTGCAGCGGCTCGTGCACCTGGAGTACTTCCACGACCACGTACGGATCGAGCAGCTGCTGTTCGACGGCGTGGCGCGGGTGCGAGGCGGCGCCCTGGTGCCGGATCTGTCGCGGCCTGGCCTGGGGCTCGAGCTCAAGCGCGCCGAGGCGGAGCGCTATGCCGCTTAAGGCTCCCATCCTGCCGTGGGGTCGGCGTCCAGCCCCAGAACGCGCCGCTGACCGATGGTGGCGAAACGTGTCCGGGGGCCGGGCACAGAAGACGCTCGCCGCGGCCACCGCGGCGAGCGCGCTGCCGCTGGGGGTGGAGATCTACTTCGAGCATTTCCGCGGTTCGTTCGGCGACAAGTGGATGTGGACGCCGGTGGCGCTGTCGCCGGCGCTCAGCGTCGCCGCGGTCGCCGGCATGCGCTCGGAGCGTGTGGCCCGAACCTGGCTGCCGGCGCTGTCGGCGCTCTACTGCGCCGACGGACTGATCGGCGTGATCACGCACGTCCGCGGCGTCGCGCGCAAGCCCGGTGGGTTTTCAGAGCCGCTGTTCAACATCGTCATGGGGCCGCCCCTGCTCGCGCCGGGATCGCTCGCCCTGGTGGGCGGGATGGGGCTCGCCGCCGCGGCGCTCGGGCGCGAGCGCTGAGCTGGATGACCCGAGCGGAGCCCAACCAGGCGAGGCAGGATGCCGAGGGGGCTGCTGGCTCGGGGGCGCGCGACTTCCGGCAGGCCGAGCACCTGCCGAACCTCCGCTCGGACCGCCGGCCGCCCTCTCCCGAGGAGCTCCCCCGGCAGCGCAACGGGGTCACGCCGCAGATGCACGGTCGCTATCCCGACTACAACGTGCTCGACGAAGCCGACCACTGGGACCTGGCCACCCGGCGCATGGTGCTCGAGCGGGTCGAGATCACGCCTCCGATCCGCTTCTTCACCGGGCCAGAGGTGGCCACGCTCCAGGTGTTCTGCGATCTGGTCATGGCCCAGGACCGGGAGCCCAAGATCCCGGTGTTGAACATGGTCGACGCGAAGTTGTTCGCCGGGGAGCTGGACGGGTTCCGCTACGCCGACATGCCCGATGACCGCGAGACGTGGCGGCGCTTGGCGCTCGGCCTCGACGCGGCGGCGCGCCAGCACGGCTCCCCCAACTTCGTCGACGCCTCCTCCTCGGTCCAGCGGCAGGTGATCGACGCGCTCGCCGAGGGCGAGCTGCACGGCCAGGTGTGGGACGAGCTGCCGCCGAGCCGGACGTGGAAGGTGGTGACGCGAGCGATCCTCAGCGCGTTCTACTCCCACCCATGGTCCTGGAACGAGATCGGCTTCGGCGGTCCCGCCTATCCGCGCGGCTATGCCCGCTTCGGGCTGGGGGAGCGCGAGAGCTGGGAGGAAGCGCCGGCATTCGAGCGCGACCCCGTGAAGGACACCCAGGGATGAGCCGCGCCCACGAGCTGCGGACGCTGCTGCGGGGGGCGGTGCGCCCGCCCGAGAACGACTCCGCCTTCCTGCTCGACGTCCACCGCCGCGCGGTCCCCCGCGACCGGATGGCGCGCTACGACGACTCTCATTCCGTGGACCTGGTGATCGTCGGCGCCGGCGCCGGCGGCGGGACGCTGGCCCAGCGGCTGGCCCGCCGCGGGTGGAAGGTAGTCGTGCTCGAGTCCGGGCCGTTCTGGGATCCCGACGAGGATTGGGTCTCCGACGAGGCGGGATCGCACCGGCTCTACTGGACCGACGAGCGGATCACCGGCGGGACCGATCCCGTCGAGCTGGGCAAGAACAATTGCGGCCATGGTGTCGGCGGCTCGATGGTCCACTACGCCGGCTACTGCCCCCGCTTTCATCCGTCGGACTTCGAGGTCCGCACGCGCGACGGGGTGGGGGAGGACTGGCCGATCGCCTATCGCGACCTGAAGCCCCACTATGAGCGGCTCGAGCTCGAGCTTCCCGTCTCGGGCGACTATTGGCCGTGGGGCGACCCTCACCGTTACCCGCACGCGCCGCACCCGATCGCCGGCGGTGCCGAGGCGGCGATCGGGGGCGCCCGCCGGCTGGGGATCGAGATGCGGGTGGGCCCGGTCGGGATCACCAACGGGTCGTTCGGCAACCGCCCGCACTGCATCTATCGCGGCTTCTGCCTGCAGGGCTGCAAGGTCAACGCGAAGGCCTCGCCGCTGGTCACCCACATCCCCGACGCGATCGAGCACGGGGCAGAGATCCGCGCCCACTGCATGGTCACCGCGGTCGAGGTGGACGACGCCAGCGGCGGGGTGACCGGGGTCCGCTACATCCACAACGACGGCGAGCGAGTGCAGCGGGCCGACGCCGTGGCGGTGGCCGGGTACTCGATCGAGACGCCGAGGCTGCTCCTGAACTCGACGAGCCGGCGCTTCCCGCACGGGCTGGCCAACGACAACGATCAGGTCGGGCGCTGCGTGATGGTCCAGGGGGCGCCACAGGTCACGGGCCGCTTTCCGGACGAGGCCCGGATGTACAAGATGCCCCCGCCCGAGATCTCCTCCGAGCAGTTCTACGAGACCGACCCGGCCCGCGGGTTCCTGCGGGGATTCTCGATCCAGACCGTCGGGCCGCTGCCGATCGAGCACGCCCAGCACGTGCTCGGCCACGGCCACTGGGGCCCGGCGCTGCGCGAGTACATGCGCGATTACAACCACTGGTACACGCTGGGCGTGCTGTGCGAGCTGTTGCCGCTGCCCGAGAACCGGGTGACCTTGAGCCGCGAGGTGACCGACCAGAACGGGATCCCGGTGGCGCGAATGGACTACTCCCAGTGCGACAACGACCGCAAGAACATCGCCTTCGCCAAGCAGACCCTGAAGGACGTATTCGAGGCGGCGGGGGCACAGGACACGCTGGTCACTGACCGCTATGCCCACCTGGTGGGAGGGTGCCGGATGGGCTCAGATCCGCAGCGCAGCGTCGTCGACGCCGATCACCGCGCCTGGGGGGTCCCGAACCTGTTCATCGCCGACGGCAGCGTGATGCCGACGCAGGGATCCGCCAATCCGGCGATCACGGTCATGGCGCTGGCCTCGCGGCTGGCGCAGCGGCTGGCGCTCAAGCGACTCGACGCGCAAGCGACGCGGTGGCGCCCGCGGCGAGCGCCGCTGCCAGCGCGCAACCGAGTCGGTGGCGGGTGACCCACACCTGCGCCGCGCGGGTGCGGGCCTGACCATCGAAGGTGCCGTGGGCGCCCTCGTCGTGATCGTCGTCGACGGGCTCGAACAGGTTCGCCCGCCGGTCGGGGTCCGCGGGCTGGGAGGTCTGCTGGCCGTCGACCGCGGTCCTCGCCAGGTAGCGCTCTGCCACCGACGGTGCGAGCTTGTTGCCGACGATCGTGTAGACGGTCGGGATCCCGACGTAGGTCTCGCGCCGGCGATGGTGCGCGACCCAGTACACGGCGCGGGCCGCGGCCTCCGGCTGGAACACCGGCGGCACCGGCATCGGATGGCGAGGCATCTTGCTCAGGCAGTGGTCGAACTGCGGCGTGTTGAGTCCGGGCAGCTGGACCATCGTCAGGTGGACCTTGCTGCCGCGATGGCGAAGCTCGCAGCGAACCGATTCCTGAAAGCCCTTGATCGCGTGCTTGGCGCCACAGTAGGGCGCCTGCAGCGGAATCCCGCGGTAGGCCAGCGCCGAGCCGACCTCGACGATGGTGCCGCGGTCGCGCGGAAGCATCCGTTCGAGCGCGACCTTTGTTCCCCAGACCGCGCCCAGGTACGTGACCCGCGTGGCGCGCTCGTACTCCTGCGGCGAGATGTCGTCGAAGAACGCGAACGCGGTCGTCATGGCGTTGTTGACCCACACGTCGATCGGGCCGAGGCGCTCCTCGATCGCGGCGGCCGCTTCCCTGACCTGGTCGAACTCCGCGACGTCGGCGGCGTGGGCGTATGGGGTGCCGCCCAGCTCGGTCACGTCGGCCGCGGCCGCCTCAAGGCCCGCGCGACCGCGCGCGATCAGGCCGACGGCGGCGCCGTGGCGCGCGAATTCCCGCGCGGTCGCCCGGCCGATGCCGGCGGAGGCGCCGGTGATCGCGACTACTTCTCGCTGAGCCATCGCGCCACGGTTTGGAGGTCGGCCACGAACTGGTCCATGGCGGCCTCACGCTCGGGGTCGTCGGTCCGGAGGATCGCGGAGGGGTGGGTGGTGAGCGTCACCAGCTCGGCCAGGTCGGAGTCGATCGGCCGGCCCCGGTCGCGCCCGACGCGGATCTGGGAGCCAAGCAGCGCCTGGCCCGCGATCGCGCCGAGGCACACCAGCGCGGCCGGATGGACCATCGCCAGCTCCGCGTGCAGCCAAGGAAGGCAGGCGCTCACGTGCCAGCGGTCGGGTTTCTGATGGATCCTTCGCTTGCCCCGCGCCTTGTAGCGAAAATGCTTGACGACGTTGGTGATGTAGACGTCATCGGACGAGATCCCGGCGCGCTGCAGGCCCTGGTCGAGCACGCGCCCGGCTGGGCCCACGAACGGGTGGCCCTCGATGTCCTCGCGGTCGCCGGGCTGCTCGCCGACGAGCATCAGGCTCGCGTGTCGCTTGCCCTCACCCATCACCGCCTGCGTGGCGCCCTCCCACAGGTCGCAGGCACGGCACTCCTGGACGGCGCTGCGCATGTTGCTCAGGTTCGGGTTCGACGGCACCGGTGGCGCGGGATGATCGAGTGTCTGTTGCCCGTCCGGGACCATGGGACAACGAACGTCATACCCGAGCGATGAAGCAGGTACGCATCGGCTGCTCGGGATGGATGTACGACGACTGGCGCGGTCGGCTGTATCCCGAGCGCGAGCCCAAGCGCCGCTGGCTCGAGTTGTACGCAAATGAGTTCGACACCGTCGAGGTCAACACGACGTTCTATCGGCTGGCCCGCACAGAGATGGTGCAGGGCTGGGTCCGCCAGACCCCGCCGGGGTTCCTGTTCGCGGTCAAGGCCAGCCGGTATCTGACGCACATCAAGCGCCTGAGGGGGATCGAGGATCCGATCAAGCGTTTCTACGAGCCTCTGGCGCCGCTGCAGCGCGCTGATCGCCTCGGCCCGGTGCTGTGGCAGCTTCCCGAGAATTTTCACCGCGACGACGAGCGGCTGCAGGCCTGGCTGGATCTGCTCCCCCCCGGGATGCACACGATCGAGTTCCGGCACGAGAGCTGGTTTGCGCCCTCGGTCCTCGATCTGTTGCGCGCCCATGGGGTGGCGCTGACGATCGGCCACCACCCCAAGCGGCCGTTTCAGTCACTGGAGGCGACGGCGTCGTGGCGGTTCGTGCGCTTTCACTACGGAGAACGGGGGAGGCGCGGCAACTACTCGGTCACCGAGATCGAGCTCTGGGCGCGGCGGATCGCGCAGTGGCGGCGCCGGGAGGCGGTGTTCGCGTACTTCAACAACGACTGGAACAGCTACGCGCCCGCGAACGCGCTGTTGCTGGCGCGCAAGCTCGGGATACACCGGACCACGGACTAATGGCTACGCAGGTAGTGCCGCGGATAGCGGCAAAACGCGCCAGTTGATCAGCTCGAGACAGTGGCGCGGTCGACCGGCAACCCGAAGCGCTCCTTGATCTCGCCGGGGTCGATGTCCTCGCGGTACTCCCGGCCGGACTCGGGATGGGTGAACAGCACGATCCGGTCGGCGTCGAACGTCATCAGCGCGTCCTGGATCGCCGTCATCGGGTCGCTTTCGCCCATGTCGCCGCTTGCCGGGATGCCTTCCTCGCCGAGCCGCTCCACCGTCTCACGGCGCACCTTGTCTGCCTCGGCGATCGCATCGTCGGCGTCGGACATCCAGAACCGAAGCCCGCTCTCCTGCAGCGCCGGCGCCACCACCATCACCTCGGAGTCGGCCGGGTCGACCCCCTCGGGCAGCGCCGAGCGCAGCGCATCCGCCGCGATCGGCTCACTGGTGAGAACGAGCAGCTTCATCGACGCCGTCATACCCCGTGTGGTCCGACCTTAACCGAGCCGGCGGTCAGCGGCTGTAGAGCGACTCGAACAGATCGCGGTGGCGCTCGTAGATCACGTTGCGCTTGACCTTCAGGCTCGGGGTCAGCTCACCGGTCTGAATCGACAGATCGTGATCGAGGATCGCGAACTTCTTGATCTGCTCGACCCTGGCGTAGTTGGCGTTCGCTCGGTCCAGTTCGGCCTGGATCATCTCGCTCACCGCCTCGTGCTTGGAAAGCGCCTCGACCTCCTCGGGCAGCCCCCGCTGCTTCGCCCACGGCACGATCTCCTCGGGATCGAGCGTGATCAGCGCCACCGGGAAGGGCTTGCGGTCGCCGTACATCACCGCCTGGGAGATGTAGCGCGACTGCTTTAGGTCGTTCTCGATGTTGGCCGGCGTGAGGTTCTTGCCGCCGGCGGTGATGATGATGTCCTTCTTGCGGCCGGTGATCTTCAGATAGCCCTCGTCGTCGAGCTCGCCGAGGTCACCGGTGCGCAGCCAGTCGTCGGCGAACGTCTCGGCCGTTGCGTCGGGGTTGCGCCAGTACTCCCGGAAGATGTGGGGGCCGCGGACGAGGACCTCCCCGTCCTGCGCGATCCGGATCTCCACGTGTGGCATCGGGCGCCCGACGGTCCCGAACTTGAAGTGGTCAAGCGTGCCGACGGTCCCGACGCCCATGGTCTCGGTCATGCCCCAGCCCTCCAGCACCGGCACGCCGGCGGCGTAGAAGAACTCGAGGATGTCGGGCGCGATCGGCGCCGCGCCGCTGACCGCTTGGCGCACGCGCCCGCCGAACAGCTGGCGCACGCGCTGGAAGATCTCGCGGTCGGCCTTCTCGAAGTGCTCGGCGAGCTCATCGGGGACGGGCTCGCCCCGCTGACGGCGCGTGCGGACCTCGACGCCGAGCTTGACCGCCTGGCTGAACCGGGCTCGCTCCTCCTCGCCGGTGTCGTCGACCATCGTCATCGCCGCCGCGTAGAGCTTCTCGAAGATTCGGGGCACCGACGGGATGTAGGTCGGCCGGGTCTCGATGATCTCGGCGAAAATCTGCCTGGTGTCGCCGCCGAAGTAGATCAGCGCGGTGCCCTGGTCGACCGTTGCGATCAGCGTGATCAACGCGAACACGTGCGCCAGCGGCAGGTACAGGTAGCTGACCTCGCCGGGCTGGACGAACTCGAGCTCGGTGACCATTTGGCAGACCGACATCGCGTTTGAGTGCGTGAGCACGGAGCCCTTCGGCGCGCCGGTGGTGCCCGACGTATAGATGATCGTGTAAGGGTCATCGGGGCGGACCTGTTCGTGACGGGCGGCGAGCTCGCCGCGATCGCGCCCGCGGCCGCGTTCGCGCAGCTCGTCGAGTGTCGGCTCCCCGCCGCCCTGGTCGATCCCGATCACGTGCGCTAGGCCGGGCAGATCTCCGCGGACCTCGTCGATCTTGGCCAGCTGACGCTCGTTCTCGCAGAAGATCGCTCGCGCGCCGGAGTCGCCGACCACCCACTTGCACTCGCTCGGAGCGTTGGTGGGGTAGACGGGCACGGCCACGGCTCCCGCGGCCGAGATCCCAAAGCTCGCCAGCGACCACTCCACCCGCGTCTCGGCGAGGACGCTGACACGGTCGCCCGGTTGCATGCCGAGATCGATCAGGCCCAGCGCGACCTCCTCGATCGCCGAGCCGAACTCGGCGTAGGTCATCTCCCGCCACTGATCCCCGTGCTTGTAGCGCGCCGCGACGCTTGGGCCGAACCGCTGCGCCGCCGAGGCCGGCAGCGACGCCACGGTTGCTGCGATCGTGCCCGATGTGGTGTCCGCCATGGCCTCTCCTTCTCGTGAATCCTCGGTTGCGACGGCCGGCTGCCCGGGTGGACAACTCCCCGACACTCTCCCACTTTCCAGGGTTCCCGTGGCGCCGCAGGGCCGTTTGGAGGCGCCGAGCCGTGGGCAGGGATTGGATGTAAACGGCGAAGGGAGCTCAGCGATGAGCGGCGAACGCAACCACGAGACGCCCGAGCGCGACCCACACCACGTTCTGAACAATCCGGTTGGCGAACCCGATCCGACCGAGTGGCCCGACCCCTACGAGCGTCGCGACGATCCGCTCGACCCCCCCGATCCCGACGAGGAGCCGTTCGGGGAAGACCCCCATCCGGCCACGGGCAGCCGCAGCACCAGCCAGCCGCACCCGGACGACGACATCGAGGCCCAGCCGGTGGAGGGACCCAAGCGCGACAAGCTGGACAACTGAAGCTGCTTTCGCCCCCGGCGCCTACCGCGTGTACACGGCGAAGAAGTCGCGATCGTCTGGGGACAGGTATCGGCTCGGCGACCTGGCCATGGCGGGCAGCAGGTTGGCGGGATCCCGAGCGCCGGGATTGCGGTAGGTGATGAAGCTCACCCAGTAGACGTTGATGTCGAGCTCCATCGCCCGGACGGCGCCCGCGTGGATCATGATCGCGGCCAACGAGCCGACGGTCTGGTAGTTGGCAGCGGCGTAGATCAGGTTGCCATGGCGGTCGACGCCCAACGCGGAGCGCCACACCTGGATCGCGTTACCGAGCGTTGCGCCCCACTCCGGGCCGTCGGAGAGGTTCGGGTTGGGGCGCCCGCCGTCGACGATCAGCGGCAGGTTCTGCCGCGCGGAGATGACGTCGCCGGGAACGTCGGGGCCGCCCGCCCACGCCTCGACGTTGACTCGGCCGTCGCGATGGCGCACGAACGTGGCCAAGCCGCGCTTGAGCGGCGCGTACGTATGCCCGCCTTCGGCGTACCCGCCGCCGGAGTCCGAAAGCTTGAAGCCGCTGTTAAACGTGGCCACGAGCCGGGATCGGGCATCGGGCGGCACCTCCATCGGCCCGCGCGAGGGAAGCGGGACACCGGGCTCGAGTCGACCGGGATAAAGCCAGGTCGAGGTCTGCGTGTGGTCGATCCAGGCGACGCCGGCGACAAGCTGCGGGTAGTTCGGCTCCGGACGGAAGCTGGTGATCAACACCGGCGGATGCGACCCGCTGTGGGCGAAGGTCCCGCGCCAGACGCCTTCTCCCCGCAGCGCCGGATGAATCACCGGCGCGATCCGGCGGGGCTCGTAATGGCGGACGGCATGGTGTCGCAGGGTCGGAGGCGACGTCAACCCGCCGAGCTGCGTGGGCAGTGAGCGGAGCGCGGGCCCACCGGTCGCCGGCGCGTTCAGCGAGTAGTAGAGATTCTCGACGCGGTTGACCAGGCCTCGGGCGCCGTTGTCGCGCAGCCACTCCACCGTGCGGATCCCGAGGCTCGCGTTCGATGGCTGCGAGAGCATCTTGGCGTAGGAGATGCCCGCCGCGACCAGACACAGCAGCGCCGCCGCACCGACGATCCGGCGCACTCGACGCCAGGGCGTCGGGGCAGGTTCGATCGGCGGATCGGGGGGGATTGGCGGGCGCTCAGCAGGCGCGCGAGCCGGGGAGAGCATGCCCGTACGGTGCTACCGCTCTTGCAGGGATGGCTAAAGGAACCCTGAGAGGTTCCTCATCGACTATACAGTGGCTCTTGCTACCGTCGCCGCCGATGCGATCTCTGAGCGTCGCGACCTCGCTGCCGGTCCAGCCCAGGAGAGGAGCAGCGCGCGCCGCGCTTGTCACCGTCCGCCCACGGCAGTGGATCAAGAACGCGCTCGTGATCGCTGCCGCCGGCGCCGCCGGCGCGCTCGGGCACGACGATGTGCCCGTCCGCGTCGTGCTCGCCTGCGCGGCGTTCTGCCTGCTGTCGGGGGGCGCGTATGCGCTCAACGACGTCCGAGACGCGGGCGAGGACCGCGGTCATCCGTCCAAGCGCGATCGACCGGTCGCGGCGCGGGAGCTCTCACCGGTAGCGGCGTCCGCGCTGGGCGCGCTCCTGCTGGTCGCCGGGCTGGCGCTGTGCGCGTTCGTCGCACCGCTTCTGGCGGTGGTCGGAGCCGGCTATCTGGCGCTCACACTGAGCTACACGATGCTGTGGCGGCGCCTTGCGGTCCTCGACATCGTCGCGATCGCCGGCGGATTCGTGCTCCGCGCGCTCGCCGGTGGCGTCGCGGCGGCGGTCCCGCTGTCGCGCTGGTTCGTGCTCGTCGTCAGCGCCGCGGCCATATTCGTGGCCGCGGCGAAACGCTGGGCCGAGCTGAAACGCACGGATCGGGACGGCGGACGACGCAGAGGCGTGCTGGAGCTCTATACCGATGCACGGCTGCGCTGGGTGCTGTGCGCCAGCGCTGGGTCCGCCCTGTTCGCCTACAGCGTCTGGGCCTTCGAGCTGCCCAGCGTCGACGGCATCCCCTGGCGGCCCCTGTCGATCGTGCCGTTCGCCGCCTGCATCTTTCGCTACTGGGCGCGGGTAAACGCCGGAGACGGAGAAGCGCCCGAGGAGCTGCTGCTCTCGGATTCCTGGCTGGCGATCGCCGGCCTCGCCTGGATCGTTCTGTTTGCGCTCGGGGTCAATGCCGCGAGCTGACCTGCGCGTGCCGGCAGCGACAACCGCCTCCCGCACGGTCGCGTGCACGACGACCATCGTCCGGGGTTGGGCTGGTGGCGAGGGCGCGCGAGCCGCGATCGTCGCACCGCGGGACGTCGACGACCTTCGGGAGGCCCTCGACACGCGCCGCGCGTCCGCGCGATCTGACGATCCGAGCGCCGGCGCGATCGCCCGCGGGATGGGCCGCAGCTACGGCGACGCTGCGCAGCTGGCCGGCGGGCTGCTGCTCGACATGACCCGGCTGCGGCAGTTCACCCTCGACCGTGACCGCGGAACCGTGACCGCGCAGGCAGGGACGACGATCGGCCAGCTGCTGGAGGCGCTCGTGCCGCTGGGATGGATGCTCCCGGTGGTTCCCGGCACCCAGCACGTCACCGTGGGCGGAGCGATCGCAAGCGACATTCACGGCAAGAACCACGGGATCGCCGGGACGTTCGGCAGCCACGTGCAGGCGCTGGGGCTGGTGACGTCGTCGGGCGACGAGCTCGAGCTCGGGCCCCGGTTCGGCAGCGAGCTGTTCGCCGCGACGCTCGGCGGCATGGGCCTCACCGGTGCGATCCTGTGGGCGCGGATCGCGCTGAAGCGGATCGAGAGCCCGCTTCTCCGGGTCGACAGCGACCGCGTCCAGACGCTGGACGGCGCCTTGGCAGCGCTGACGGCGCCGGGCGGGAGCCATCGGATCGCGTGGCTCGACCTCCTGAGCGCGCGCCCGGCACGGGCGGTCGTCACCCGTGCCGAGCACGCCGGCCGGACAGCAGGCGCCGCGGGCGCCGCTGGGAGCGCGACGGTGCGTGCGCGAGCGACCGTCCCCGAGCGCTGGCCCGCGGCGGTCCTGCGGCCTCAGACCGTTCGGGCGTTCAACGAGGTGCGCTTCAGACGCTCGCGCACCGAGACAGGCCGCCTGGTCGGGCTCGGCGCGCACCTGTTCCCGCTCGACTTGCTCGACGCCTGGCCGCGCCTGTACGGACGCCTCGGGTTCGTTCAGTATCAGATCGCGGTTCCGCGCGGATCCGAAGGGGTGCTCGAGACCGCGATCGAGCGGCTGCGCCGCTGCGGCGTCCCGTGCTACCTGGCCACGCTCAAGGACCTCGGGCCGGCCAACGACGCGCCGCTGTCGTTTCCGATCGCCGGGTGGACGCTCGCGCTCGATCTGCCCGGCGCCGCGCCGGGACTCGGTGCCGCACTGAGCTACCTCGATGAAGTGGTGGCCGGGGCCGGGGGACGCGTCTACCTGACCAAGGACGCGCGCCTGGAGTCCGGAGTCCTGAGCGCCATGTATCCGCGACTCGAGGAATGGCGGGCCGTGCGCGACCGGGCAGACCCCGACCGCCTGTGGCGCTCCGACCTGGCGCTCCGCACGGGGTTGATCTGATGGATGGGGCCGGGTTGATGTGATGGGCCGGCCGGGGTCGATCTGTTGGGACTTGCCGGTATGAGCCACCGAGCGCGCGGATGACTGCGACCGGCCGGCGGGAGGTGCTGTTGATCGGCGGCAGTTCGGAGATCGCGCTCGCGATCGCCCGGCGCCTCGCTGCCGACGGCCCGGTGCGTCCATACCTGCTCGGCCGCGACCGCGGCCGGCTCGAGGAGTCACTGGCGATGCTTCACCGGGTCGGATGCGCCGGGGGGGCGCTCGAGTTGCTGGACGCCGATGACCTGGACACGCACGGGCCGGTGATCGCACGGGCATTCGCGGATTCGGGCGGATTTGACCTCGCCGTGCTCGCCATCGGGGTGCTCGGCGCGCAGGAGGGGCTCGACGCGGATCCCGACGTCGCGGCCGAGGTGATGCGGGTGAACTTCGTCGGCTGCGGCTCGTTGCTCTTGCACTGTCTGCGGCGGATGCGCGGGCAGGGCCGGGGGACCGTCGTGGTGCTCTCGACTGTCGCGGCCGAGCGGGCCCGCGCCGGCAACGCGATCTACGGAGCGGCGAAGGCGGGGCTTGACGCCCTCGCCCAGGGTCTCGGCGACGCCGGCGCCGGCAGCGGCGTGCGCGTGCTGGTGGTCCGGCCCGGGTTCGTGAGGACCCGCATGACGCACGGTCTACCGGCGGCGCCGCTGGCGACTACAGCCGATGAAGTGGCCGACGCGACGGTCAGGGCGCTCTCCGGCCGGGCGCACACGATCTGGGTACCGGGGCGGCTGCGGCCGATCTTCATCGTCCTGCGCCACCTCCCGCGCCGGCTGTACCAGAGGCTCCCGCTGTGAGACCGATCAGCAGGGTCACTCTTGCGATCGACGCCGCGATCGCCGTCGCGCTGGCCGGGCTGGTGCTGGTCATCGCCCCCGGCGTCGCCGTTGCGGCGCTGATCGCGATCGCCGCGCTGATCGTCTGTGGTCTCAGCCTCGCGCTCGACCGGCGCGGCGCCCGCGCACGCCGTCCGCGGCGGTCCCGAGGCGGGCCCCGGCGGCGATCCGGTCCCTTCTCTTGATCATCCGCTCGACCAGGAGCGTCGCGATCAGCAGCCCGGCGGCCGCCGACGACAGAATCGCAACGACGCCGAGCCCCGCGGTCGTCGTCAGAACAACGATGGCGAGCACGACCGCGATCGCGGTGTCCTGGAGCAGATCTCGACGCCGAAGCCGAAAGTGGCGTTCGCGGCGGCGACGCTCGCGGGCGGACTGGGTGGCCATCTCAGATTCCCAGGCCGAACATGACCAGCCAGATCGTGCCGGCCACCTGCGTGAAGCGGTCGCCGAACAGGATCTCCTCGGGCGCTCCGCAGCGACCGCGGGTGATCAGCAGGCCGTAGCGCACCATCACGATCGTGAACGGGACGATCGTCAGCTCCCGCCAGGCGCTCACGCCGGACCCGACCGCCTGAAAGGCCCACAGGCAGTATGCGCCGAGGGCAACCGCGCAGGCGACGCCGATCACGAGGCGCAGAAGCTCAGCCGTGTATTGATCCAGAACCGCTCTGGAGCCGCGCGACGCCGGGTCGAGAAAGTCGGCGTAACGTTTACCGGCGGCGACGAACAGCGCGGCGAACGAGACCACCACGACGAACCAGCGTGAGATCGGCACATGTGCGGCCGCCGCCCCCGCCGCGGCCCTGAGCACGAAGGCGCCGGCGATCGCCGCGATGTCTGCGATCGCGACCTGCCGCAGCCAGGCCGAATAGCAGGCGTTCAACGCCGCATACGCGCACGCGACCGCGAGCACTCGCCAGCCCAGTCCGGCCGCGAGCACCGCCCCCGCCGCCACCGCTCCCACACCGGCCGCCAGCGCCGACCTCGCCGAAATCACGCCCGCCGCGATCGGTCGATGTCGCTTGACCGGATGGCGCCGATCCTCGGCCGCGTCGCGGACGTCGTTGATCAGGTAGGCGCCGCTGGCAAGAAGACAGAACGCCAGGGTCGCCAGCGTCACGCGCCCGAGAACGCCGGGACGGCCGAGCGCCCCGGCCGCCGCCGGAGCGCCGAACACGAGCAGGTTCTTGGCCCACTGCCTGATCCGCGCGGCCTTTACCCAGGCGCCCATCCCACCGCCACGACGAGGGAGCGGTCTGACCGCTGCGCGAATGCCGTCGGCCTCTGACTCCGCAGCGTATGGGTCCCGTCGGGGGCGGGGCTGTGAACTGGCTGCGGGCATCGGGTCGACGTCAACCTTCTGCGGCAGTCGGCCGATTGCCTGCACGGGCTTTGATGAGAGTTCTCTCAGACCCGTGGCGTGGCGGCAGGACGCAGTGCGGCCGTCCCGAACGCGTGCTCGTCAGCACATCGCGGACGAGGATCGACCCACGCCCACCCACGCACATCCGATTGCTCGCCCGGGCGGAGCCAAACGCTCGGGCGGCGCCCAACGCCCAGGCGGAGCCAAACGCCCGGGCGGAGCCCAACGCCCGGGCCGAGCCCAACCCCCGGCCAGAGCCCGAGGGCGGCTCCCCCCACGCCTCGGCCCCTGGCGCCGCATGCGGCGGATCGCCACGATCACGATCTGCCTATGCCTCGCGCCGGTGATGATCTCCTACGCGACCACGCTCGTCGGCCCATCCAACTCGAGCTTTGTCATCCGCACGTTCGAATGGCTGCGCGACCACGGCGCCGCACGGATCGCCTCGCAGATCGAGGGCGTCTACTACACGCTCAATGCCCCCGCCACCGGCGGTCCTCCCCTGAGCAGGCTTCCGCTGTCGAGTCGCGCCCGCGCCGTGGCGCATCCGCAGGACATCACGCCGGCGATCAGACCTGCGCTCGCCGGCGAGGGGGTGTGGGTGCCAAGCGAGACGTGGAGCGGCAACAGCGCCCCGGTTCAGTTCACGCAGTTTCGAAGCGACCCAAGTTTTCCGAGGATGGTCGCCGGCGTCGCATGGATCGATCCACGGCGCACCACTGTCGTGCTTTACCCCGGAAGGCTTGAGCCCTCCGTGCCGCTGACACGCGGCCCCATGGAGGTCCCCCCGGCGTTTCGGTCGCGTCTGCTGGCGACGTTCAACAGCGCCTTCAAGCTCGCGGACTCCGGCGGCGGCTTCGCGCTGGGCGGCCACACCTACGCGCCAATGCAAGCCGGCATGGCGACGCTGGTGAAGTACACGAACGGAAGCCTCGACATCCAGGCATGGCGGGGTGCGAGGCAGGCGCCGGTCGGAGTCCAGTTCGCGCGACAGAACCTGCCGCTGATCGTCGACGGGAGACGCCCCAACCCGAACCTGTCCGACGGTCCCCAGTGGGGCGCAACGCTCGGAAACGCGATTCGCGTGTGGCGCTCGGGTCTCGGCATCGACCGGGCCGGCAACCTGATCTACGCCGCCGCCAACGACCAGACCGTGGGCTCCCTGGCCGCGATCCTGATCCGGGCGGGTGCGGTACGAGCGATGGAGCTGGACATCAACTCCTACTGGGTGACGTTCAACATGTACGCCGAGCCCGGCGCGGGCAGACCCACGGCCCTGCTCCCCGGCATGACCCGCCCGGTCACGAGATATCTGACGCCGGATGACCGGGACTTCTTCGCGGTGTACCTCCGCTGAGGCCGGATTGCCCGGGAGGGTCTTGCGGGAGTTTGACTTCCGCTCGCCGGAGTGCGGTCCATCACCAGGCCGCGCCGCCGGTAGGTTCCGCTTCCGGAATCTCAGTGCGGCGTCGGCAATGGCCGTACGATCGCCTGGACCGCCCACGAGGATGAGTTTTCGTCTCGCGATCGCTCACTGGCTGTGGCAGAGCAGCCTGCAGAGGAAAGGAGAGCCCCGATCTCAAGCTCAATGGTGAACTTCATCGCGATCATCGTCCGTCGCTCCGGTGCGATGAGCTTGAAGCCATGCTGATCTACTCGATGGGCGTCTCGGTGGACGGCTTTATCGCCGACCGCGACGGCGCGTTCGGGTGGACGGCCCCTGACGAGGAGCAGTTTCGTTTCCACATCGCGCAGACACGCGAGCTCGGCGGCTATCTGTGCGGCCGCAGGCTCTACGAGACGATGCTGGTGTGGGAGACGGATCCGTCGATGCGCGAGAACGAGCTCAGGGCCGCGTTCGCCGACGTCTGGTGCGCGCTCCCGAAGGTCGTCTTCAGCCGCACGCTCGACAGCGTTCAGGGCAACGCCCGGCTCGCCGAGGCGTCGGTGGCCGAGGAGGCCGCTGCGGCTCTCGACGCGACCGACAAGGACGTCTCGATCGGCGGCGCCGGCCTGGCCGCGGCAGCGATCGAGCTCGGCCTCGTCGACGAGCTGCGCATCTTCCGCAATCCGGTCGTCGTCGGTGGCGGCACGCCCTTCCTGCCGCCGGTCACCGAAGACGTTCGGCTAGACCTGGTCGAGACCAGGACGTTCGGCTCGCGCGTGATCTACGAGCGCTACGGGCGCGCCCGCGATGAGTCGGACTGACACCGCCGTCCGAGTCATCAGCGCCTCGCCGGACCAGGTATTCGCCGCTGACGCGCGAAGATAGATGCGGCCCAGCGGGGCGCTGGTCCTCACCACGACCGTGAGGGCGGCGAAGACGGCGGTCGCCGCGTTTGCGATCACGGCGAGCAGCCAGGGAGCCGGTCGTCGGTGCATCGGCGTACCTTGCGGATCTCCTGTCGTGGTGATGACACTAGCTACGCCTCCGGGTGATCCGACCGCGGAGCCCGCCGTGCCTGAGCACGGCCGGCATCGGCGGTGGCTGGTGGCCGCGGCGGTCGCGGTGGCCGCGGCGGTCGCGGTGGCCTTTGCCGACTCATCGATCGTGGTGCTGGCGCTGCCCGAGCTGTATGCACGGTTTGACACCTCGATCGTCGGCGTGTCGTGGGTGATCACCTCCTACAACCTCGTCGTCGCCGTATGCGCCCTCGGGCTGATCAAGGCGCTCCCCCGGGTGAACGTGGCGAATCTGAACCGCCTCGGACTGGCGCTGTTCTGCGTCGGCTCCGTCGGATGCGCGGTGTCCTGGAGCCTGCCGGCCCTGATCGTGTTTCGCTGCGTGCAGGGCGCGGGCGCGGCGATGCTGCTCGCCGGGTCGCTCGCGCTGCTGTCGGCGCTGCGGGAATCCCGATCCGCCGGGATGGCGTGGTGGATCGTGGCGGGGACGTTCGGGGCCGCGCTGGGCCCGGCGCTCGGGGGGCTCCTCACCCAGCTGTTTGACTGGCGGGCGATCTTCGTCTTTCAGGCGCCGATCGCGGTCGTGGCGCTGCTGGCGGCATTTCAGTCCCATTCGCACCCGCCCCCGCCGACGCTCGGCGAAAGTCGCCGCCCGGCGCCAAACCTCGCCCTGGCGTTGCTGTTCGGGGCGCTGGTGGGAGCGCTGTTCCTGGCCGTGCTGCTCGTCGTCACCGTCTGGGGGCTGTCGCCGATCGCGGGCGCCGCCGCCCTCAGCGCGCTGCCGATCGCGGCGCTCCTGGCACACCGCCTCGGCGGCGAGCTGTCGGATTGGACCGCCGCTTGCGCCGGGGCGCTGCTGCTGGCCGCCGGGCTGGTCGCGCTTGCGCTGCTGCCGGCCACCAGCACCGCGATCATCGTGGTCGCGCTTGCCTTCTGCGGGACGGGAATGGGGCTGGCGGTCCCCGTGCTGACCCAGCGTGCGATCACGCCGCAGGAAGGGATGGTTCACGACGGGACGGTGACGATCGGCGCGCGGCACGCAGGTCTGGTCCTGGCGCTCGTGCTGGTCGCGCCGCTGCTCTCGCACGACCTGCAACTAGGAGGGCGCAATGCGTTGCTGGGCGGCACGAAAGTGCTCCTCAATGCCGACATCCCGATCCGCCAGGAGGTGCCGATCGCGCTCGCCCTGCGAACGACGCTCGCGCAGGCGCCGAGGGGGACAGTGCCGGATCTGGCGCAGCCGTTCAACAGCCGTGGCGCCGCCCATGACCCGCGGCTTCGCCGCGTACGCGACTCGCTGCTGGCGGCGCTCCAGGACGCCCTGACGCGCAGTTTTCGCAGGGCGCTCGGACTGTGCGCGCTGCTCGCCGCGCTCGCGCTCGTGCCAATCCTGCTGGCCAGGCGGGGCGCCCGGCGATGACGACGCGCAGAGGGCGGCTGCTGCTCGCGGTGGTCGGCGTGGCGGCGCTGAGCCTGATCGCGGTCGAGCTCACGCTCGGGGCGGTGTCGTTCGGCCGGCCCCGGCTCGCCGACCCCTGCACGGCCAAGCCCGGACCCGCGGGGGCCGGCATCGATGGCGCGGTCCAACGGTTCGCTCGCGCGACACTCGACGGCGCGGCCTGCGAGCTCCACACCACCCGCGAAGAGCTCGTGCTTTCGTTCGTGCCCGCGGCCGGTACCACGAGGATCCGCTGGAGCAGGCAGACGATCGATCGGGCGCTGCGAGCCGGCCTCGATCGAGCGGCTCACAACCTCGCGGGCAACGGGCTCGCGGGCCAGGCTCTTGCGTTCGCGCTGAGCAGGGTGTTTGCCCCGTCGATCGAGTGGTTCATCCAGCACGCACAGTGAACGGCCCGACGGTCTCGATCATCACCGCCTTGGCGGACCGCTCCGGGCACAGGTTGTCGGAAACCCACGCCGTGCTCGCCGCCGCGCGGCCGGATTGGGAGTGGCTGATCCAGCTCGACGGCGAAGGGGAGATCGAGCTGCCCGACGCGGTGCTGCGCGACCCGCGCGTCAACGTCGACGCCAACGGTCGCCCGCTCGGGGTTGCCACCACGCGCAATCGGGCTCTCGCTCGAGCCACTGCGGGACTGCTCTTGAACGCCGACAGCGACGACGTCCCCACCGCGGCGGCGCTGGACGCTCTCGCGCCGGCCTTCGAGGATCCGACCGTCGGTCTCGCGTTCGGGGACTGGGTCGAGCACTGGCCGGATCGTGAGCCGTGGAAGCCTTCGGCTCGTTTCACCCCGGGGCGTCAGGAGCCCGGAACGATTTCGGAGATCTGGGGCGCGGAGCGCTGGGTGCCGCTGCACCTCGCGGGCGCGATGTGGCGCACCGACGCGGTGCTTGCCGCCGGCGGCTGGAGCGCCACCGTCGGCGGCGCTGAGATCGGGTTGATGCTCGGGGTCGACGCGGCCTGGGCGAGCGTCTATGTCCCGGTCATGACCTTCACCTACCACCACCACCCAGCCCAGGTCACCGCCTCGCGCGACTGGCAGGCCCAGTTCGACCGCGACATGCAGTTCCTGGAGCGGCGCCGGCGCGCCCTGGATCGGATCAGAGGTCGAGGTCTGCCGCGGTAGACCATCTGCCCGACGCCAGATGATTCACTCCAAATTCTCGCATTCGCCTGCACGCGGCGCGGGGCGCCCTGATCGATACAGCGCGGACGGCAAAGCCCCCGCGATCCACAATCACGGGGCTCTCACAATGCAAGCGCGCCCGGCAGGATTTGAACCTGCGACCTTTCGCTCCGGAGGCGAACGCTCTATCCCCTGAGCTACGGGCGCGTGGCGTTCCGCTTTGGTCCGGAACGACCACAGGAGCTTAGGGCACGGGCAAGAATAATCGCTCGTTCTGACGGCATCTGGACGCGGCTGACGCCGCCCGCTCGCCCTCACGTACCACCAGTACGATCGTGGCGAGCGGGCGGCGCCATCCACACCCAGCCACTGGTCAGATTCGAGCGCTAATTCTCGCCCGCGCCCTTACCGTGGAGATCGCAGTCATTTCCGACACCCACATGCCCCGCCGCGGCCGCCGCCTCCCCGAAGGCTGCATCGATCGCCTGCGGGCGGCGGATCTGATCGTGCACGCGGGCGACCTGGTGGAGCTGTCGGTGCTCGGAGAGCTCCAGGGCTACGGGCGGGTGGTGGCCGTGCACGGCAACGTCGACGACGCCGCGGTGCGCGCGGCGCTGCCGGCGGCGGCGACGTTGGAGGCCGACGGCGCGCGGATCGCGCTGGTGCACGACGGCGGCGCGCCACGAGGCAGGCTCGCACGCCTGCGCGCTCGCTTCCCGGATGCCGATGCCGTCGTCTTCGGTCATTCGCACATGCCGCTTCAGGAGGGCGACGAGCACGGCTTTCAGATCTTCAACCCGGGCAGCCCGACCGAGCGTCGGCGGGCGCCCGCTCGGACCATGGGGATCGCGCGAGCGCGGGGCGGACAGGTTACGTTCGAGCTCGTCGAGCTGGATTGAGGCCCCGTTGACCATGCGCCGCTTCGTCCGCCCGGCCGCCACAGGCCGCCGCGCCTCTGTGCGACGAGCGGCCGGCTGACACACTGACCCGCCGTGGATCTTTCGGCGTTCTTCGTCGGCACCGCCGGCTCGATTCCCACGCCGCGGCGTGGGCTGCCGTCGGTGCTCGTCCGTCGCGGCGGGGACCGGATCCTGTTCGACTGCGGCGAGGGCACCCAGCGCCAGCTGGTCGGCTCGATCGGCCTGACCGACCTGACCGAGGTGTTCATCACGCACTTCCACGCCGACCACTGGCTTGGGCTTCCCGGATTGCTGAAGACCTTCGACCTGCGCGCTCGCGAGCGGCCGCTGGCGGTCCACGGCCCGCCCGGAGTCCGCGAGCTGGTGACACTGGCGATGCGCGTGGCGGGGCGAGTGCGCTTCCCGCTCGAGCTCGTGGAGCTGGCCCCAGGCGAGGTCCTCGCGCGCGACGGCTACAGGATCGCGCCGGTGCCGGTCGCTCACCGCGCGCCGTCGTTCGGCTACGTGCTCTATGAAGACGAGCGGCCGGGCGCGTTCGATCCCGACGTCGCCCAGAGCCTGGGCCTCGTTCCCGGGCCGGAGTTCGGGCGGCTGTACCGTGGCGAGACGATCAGGGGCGTGACGCCCGAGCAGGTGATGGGGCCGCAGCGTCCGGGCCGCAAGCTCGTGATCTCCGGCGACACCTCGCCGTGCGAGCAGCTCGCGATCGCGGCACACCGCGCCGATCTCCTGATCCACGAGGCGACGTTCGCCGACGACGAGCAGGATCGTGCCGAGGAAACCGGCCACTCGACCGCCTCGCAAGCGGCCGCCGTCGCCGCCCAGGCGGAGGTCACGATGCTCGCGCTCACGCACTTCTCGACGCGATACCCGCCGCGGGTGTTGAGAGACGAGGCCCGCGCCATCTTCAAGGAGACGGTGCTGCCGCGGGACTTCGACACGGTCGAGATCCCGTTCCCCGAGCGCGGCGACCCGTCGCTGGTGCGTTGGGAGGACCGCATTGCCGCCGGCGCCGGCGAGGAGGCCGATGTCTTGGCCGAGCCGCAGCCATGAGTGCGCCCCCAACCCCTTCGCGGATTCGCCGGGGGCGCTGATACCCTGACTGCGTCGGCCCCTTTAACCCGGTCCGGTGAGGCCAGGAAGGAGCACGTTTGATGAGCACGGTCGCGCTCGACCGCGATGGCATGCGCCGCACGCTGATGCGGATCGCACACGAGATCGTCGAGAAGAACCCGGACGGACGGGTGGCGCTCGTCGGCATCCACCGTCGCGGCGCCGTGCTGGCGGAACGGCTGCACGCGCTGACGAGCGAGCTGCTGGACTCCGAGGTCCCGCTCGGATCGGTCGACATCTCGTTCTACCGCGACGACCTCGCGATCCGGCCGAGCGCTCCGATCGTGCACGCGACCCAGCTCGAGTTTCCCGTGGACGGACGCACGATCGTGATCGTCGACGACGTGCTCTACACCGGGCGGACGGTCCGCGCGGCGATCGACGAGATCTTCGACTACGGGCGGCCTGCGCGCGTGCAGCTCGCGGTGCTGGTCGACCGCGGCCATCGCGAGCTTCCGATCCGTCCGGACTACATCGGCAAGAACCTTCCGACCTCCCACGACCAGCGCGTGAACGTGCGAGTGGACGAGGTCGACGGCCACGACGAGGTCACGATCGGACCGGCACCACAACCGCACAGGGAGGCTGCGTGAGCCACACCGGCAGGCATCTGATCTCGATCGAGGATCTCGACCGTCAGGGGATCGAGCGGATCCTCGATCGCGCCGACTCCTTCGAGGAGGTGTCCGGGCGCGACATCAAGAAGGTGCCGGCGCTCCGCGGCCGCACCGTGGTCAACCTCTTCTACGAGGCCAGCACGCGCACGAGCTCCTCGTTCGAGCTGGCCGCCAAGCGGCTGAGCGCCGACGTCGTCAGCATCCGTTCGGCCGGCTCCGCCGTCGACAAGGGAGAATCGCTCAAGGACACCGTCCAGACGCTCTCGGCCTACGATCCCGCCGCGATCGTGATCCGCTCTCCCCAGGCGGGTGCGGCCCAACTGGTCGCCGGCTGGACGCCCTCGTCGGTGATCAACGCCGGCGACGGCAAGCACGAGCACCCCACCCAGGCGCTGCTCGACGTGTTCACGCTGCGCCGCCGGCTCGGCTCGCTGGACGGAGCACGGATCTGGATCGTCGGAGACGTCCTGCACTCCCGCGTGGCCCGCTCCAACATCCTCGCGTTCCAGCGGATGGGCGCCAGGGTGACGGTGTGCGGCCCGCCGACGCTGATCCCGCGCGAGATCGAGGCGCTCGGCTGCGAGGCGGCGCCGACGATCGAGCGCCTGCACCAGGCCGATGTCATCTATGTGCTGCGGATGCAGCAGGAGCGGATGCGCGACTCGTTCGTGCCCTCGCTGCGCGAATACGCGGCGCGCTACCAGATCAACGCCGCGCGCCTGGAACCGGGGCAGCTGCTGATGCACCCCGGGCCCGTCAACCGCGGGGTCGAGCTGTCTGCCGATGCGATCGACTCGCCGCAGGCGCTGATCGGCGCGCAGGTCAAGGCCGGCGTGGCGGTCCGGATGGCGGTCCTCTACGAGCTGCTGGTGGGCTCGCCGATGCTGGCGGCGGTGGCGTGATGAGCGATCGCGCGCTGTTTGCCCGGGAGCGTCCCGCGGCGCAGCTGCTGATCCGCGGCGCGCACGTTCTGGACCCGCGCTCGGACCTCGACCAGCCCCACGACGTCTTGATTCGCGACGGCCACATCGCCGAGCTCGGCGCCCCCGGATCACTGCCGGCGCCCGACCACGGCGAGAGCCTCGACGCCGCCGGCAAGCACCTGTTCCCGGGCTTCGTCGACCCGCACGTGCACCTCCGCACCCCCGGCCAGGAGTACAAGGAGGATGTGCAAAGCGGCACCGCGGCCGCCGCCGCGGGCGGCTTCTGCGCCCTGATCGCGATGCCCAACACCGTCCCCGTCGTCGACGACGCATCGATCCTGCGCTCGCTGGTTGACACCGCGAGAAGCCAGGCACGTGTGCCGGTCGGATTTCTCGCGGCGATCACCCGCGCGCAGAAGGGCCATGAGCTGACCGAGATGGCCGAGCTGGCGGACGCCGGCGCGCTCGGGTTCACCGACGACGGCAGCCCGGTCGTCTCGGCCGGCACGCTGCAAAGAGCGCTTCAGTACCAGCGGCTGTGCGGCGGCGTCGTCGCCCTGCACGAGGAGGACCCGGCGCTTTCGCGCGACGGCGTCATGCACGAAGGCGCGGCCTCCGCTCGCCTCGGCCTGGCGGGGATCCCGTCGGTGTCGGAGTCGACGATGGTCGCCCGCGACGCCGCGCTGGCGCGCTACGAGGGCGCCCGGGTCCACTTCCAGCACCTCTCCTGCGTCGAGTCGGTGCAGGCGCTCGCCCGGGCCAGGGAGGAGGGCGCGCGGGTCAGCGCCGAGGCCACCCCGCACCACCTGACGCTCACCGACGAGGTCGTGCGCACGCTCGACAGCCGCTTGAAGGTGAACCCGCCGCTGCGCGCCGAGCGCGACCGGCGGGCGCTGGTGCAGGCGCTGCGAAGCGGTCTGATCGACTGCGTCGCGACCGACCACGCCCCTCACGCCCTGCACGAGAAGGAGGTCCCCTTCGAGCAGGCGGCGATGGGCACGACCGGCCTGGAGACCGCATTCTCGGCGCTATTCACCGAGCTCGTGCTGCCGGGAGAGCTGCCACTGGAGATCGTGATCGAGCGGATGACGGCCGGCGGGGCCCTGTACGGGCTGCCAACACCGCGGATCGCGCCGGGGGAGCGGGCGAACCTGTGCCTGGTCGACCTCGGCGAGCGATTCGAGGTCGGGGCCGAGGGCTACGTGAGTCGCTCGGAGAACTGCTGCTTCTACGGACGCACCCTGCACGGCCGCGTGCTGCTGACGGTCGCCGCCGGCACCGTCGCGTTCCGAGCCCGGCTGCTCACAGAGGCCGGCGCGATCGCCTGATGAACACGACCGCCTACGTCCTGCTCGAGGACGGCGCGCGCTTCGACGGGCTCGCTTGCGGCGTCGGCGAGGTGGCGGTCGGTGAGGTCGTGTTCACCACGTCGATGTCCGGCTACCAGGAGGCGATGACCGATCCCAGCTACGCCGGCCAGCTGATCACGTTCACCTATCCGCAGATCGGCAACTACGGGGTCTCCGACGAGGCGATGGAGTCAGACCGGGTGCATGCCAGAGCGGCCGTGATGCGGGCAGCCGTCGATCGTGATGACGCCGCCGGAGCCCAGCGCGGATGGCTCAGCTGGCTGCGCGACCAGGGGATCCCGGCGATCAGCGACGTCGACACCCGGGCCCTGGTCCGCCACATCCGCGATCGCGGCGCGATGCGGGGCGGGGTGTTCCCCGCCGGGGTCCCGGAGAACGAGGCGCTGGTCCTCCTGGCGGCCGAGCCGCCGATGAGCGGCCGCGACCTGGCACGGGAAGTCACCCCAGCCGATCTGGTCGTGCTCAACGGCGCCACCGGGCCCCGGATCGCGATGATCGACACCGGCGTCAAGCTCTCGATCGTGCGCAACCTGCGCCGGCGCGGTGCCACCATCGAGCTGCACCCTTGCACGGCAAGCGCCGACGAGCTGCTGGCGCGCGACCCCGATGCGCTGTTCCTCGCCAACGGTCCCGGGGACCCCGCGGCGCTTCACTACGTCGTCGACACCGTCCGCCAGATCGTCGGCAAGCGCCCCGTGTACGGGATCTGCCTCGGCCACCAGCTGCTGTGTCGGGCCCTCGGGCTGGAGACCTACAAGCTCGCGTTCGGGCACCATGGCGCCAACCACCCGGTCAAGGACTTGACGACCGCGAGGGTCGAGATCACCAGCCAGAATCACGGGTTCGCGGTACTCGGCCCCGGCGGCGCGCGGACGATCGATCGCGATGACCCGGTGCGCTGGCGCACGGACTTCGGCGAGGCCGAACTGACCCACGTCAACCTGTACGACCGCACGGTCGAGGGCCTCCGGCTGCTCGACGTCCCCGGGGCCACGGTCCAGTACCACCCCGAGGCGGGACCCGGGCCCAACGACGCCCAGTACGTGTTCGACCGGTTCCTCGACGAGATCTCCGGCGCGGATCGACCGGCGGGCAAGACGGATGCCCCGTAGGGACGACATCCACAAGATCCTCGTGATCGGCTCAGGGCCGATCGTGATCGGCCAGGCCGCCGAGTTCGACTACTCGGGCACGCAGGCCTGCCGGGTGCTCCTCGAGGAGGGCTACGAGGTCGTGCTCGTGAACTCAAACCCGGCGACGATCATGACCGACCCCGGGCTCGCCACCGCGACGTACATCGAGCCGCTGCTGCCGGGCCCGGTCCGCCAGGTGATCGAGCGCGAGCGGCCCGATGCGCTGCTGCCGACGCTCGGTGGGCAGACGGCGCTGAACCTCGCCAAGGCGCTCGCCGAGGACAGGACGCTCGCGGCCCACTCCGTCGAGCTGATCGGCGCCGACTACGAGGCGATCGAACGGGCCGAGGACCGGGAGCGGTTCCGCGAGACGATGACGGGCGCCGGCCTGAGGGTCCCCCGCAGCGCGATCGCCCACGGCCTCGACGATGCCCGCTCCGCCGTCGCCGAGATCGGCCTGCCGCTGATCGTCAGGCCCGCGTTCACGCTCGGCGGCTCGGGCGGCGGCGTGGTGCGCGAGCGATCCGAGCTCGAGCGCGTGGTCGGCCGGGGACTGGTGGCATCGCCGATCTGCCAGGTGCTGCTCGAGGAATCGGTGTTGGGCTGGGGCGAGTTCGAACTCGAGGTGATGCGCGACCGCGCCGACAACGTCGTGATCGTCTGCTCGATCGAGAACATCGACCCGATGGGCGTGCACACCGGCGACAGCGTCTGCGTCGCGCCGCAGCAAACGCTGACCGACAGGCAGTACCAGGCGCTGCGCGACCAGGCGATCGCGGCGATCCGGGCGGTCGGGGTGGAGACGGGCGGGTCCAACGTGCAGTTCGCGGTCAACCGGGCCACCGACGAGATCGTGGTGATCGAGATGAACCCCCGCGTGTCGCGGTCGAGCGCCCTGGCCAGCAAGGCGACCGGCTTTCCGATCGCCAAGATCGCGGCGCGGCTGGCGGTCGGCTACACGCTCCAGGAGATTCCGAACGACATCACCCGGGCCACCCCGGCGAGCTTTGAGCCGGCGATCGACTACTGCGTCGTGAAGTGGCCGCGATTCGCGTTTGAGAAGTTCCCCGGATCGGACTCCGGGCTGACCACGCACATGAAGTCGGTGGGGGAGGCGATGGCGATCGGGCGGACGTTCAAGCAGGCGTTCGCCAAGGCGATGCGCTCGCGCGAGCTCGACCTGGCGCGACGCCCCCCCGACGACGACCGTGCGCTGCTCGAGCTACTCGCCGTCCCCGGTCCGGACCGCTTCGACCACCTGCTCGAGGCGCTGCGCCGCGGCGCCGGCGTCGAGGAGGTACACCGCGCCACCAGCATCGACCCCTGGTTCTTGCGCGAGCTGGCAGAGCTCGTCGCCGATCCGCAGGCGCCGTTCGCCGGCGAGCGCACGTTCAAGTCGGTGGACACCTGCGCGGCGGAGTTCGCGGCGCAGACCCCCTACTACTACTCGGGCTGGGAGCGCCCGGGGCGGGCCGGCCAGGCCCATGAGGTCCAGCGCGGCGAGCGCGAGAGCGTGGTGATCCTGGGATCGGGCCCCAACCGGATCGGCCAGGGGATCGAGTTTGACTACTGCTGCGTGCACGCCGCCGAGACCGTCCGCGAGTCCGGGCGCGACGCGGTCATGATCAACTGCAATCCCGAGACCGTCTCCACCGACTACGACACCTCGGACCGCCTGTACTTCGAGCCGCTGACGCTCGAGGACGTGCTCGCCGTCTGCGACGTGGAGCGACCCCAAGGCGTGGTGGTCCAGTTCGGCGGCCAGACGCCGCTCAAGCTCGCGGCCGGCCTGCACGACGCGGGCGTCGAGATCCTCGGCACGAGCATCGACGCGATCGACCTCGCCGAGGACCGCTCCAGGTTCGGAGCGCTGCTCGATCGACTCGGCTACAGGGCGCCCCGGTACGCGACCGCAGGCTCCGCCGAGGAGGCGCTGGACCGCGCCCCGGAGGTCGGCTTCCCGCTGCTGGTGCGCCCCAGCTACGTGCTCGGGGGGCGCGCGATGGAGATCGTCTACGGCCTCTCGGGACTTCGCGACTACCTCGATCGGGTGGGTGTTCCCGGGCATGGCGCCCCCGGCGGGCGCGGCACGATCTACCTGGACCGCTTCCTCGAGGACTCGATCGAGGTCGACGTCGACGCCCTGTGCGACGGCGCCGACGTGTGGATCGCCGGGATCATGCAGCACGTCGAGGAGGCCGGCATCCACTCGGGTGACTCGGCGTGCGTGATCCCGCCCCACACGCTCGGCGACGAGATGCTGGCCTCGATTCGCCGGCAGACCGAAGGTATCGCCCGCGCTCTCGGCGTCGTGGGGCTGCTGAACGTGCAGTTCGCGATCCAGGCCGACGAGGGGCTGTACGTGATCGAGGCCAACCCCCGCGCCTCCCGAACGGTCCCGTTCGTATCCAAGGCGATCGGGCTGCCGCTCGCCAAGCTGGCCTGCCGGGTGCTGCTCGGCGAGCGGATCGCCGACCTGGACCTCCCGGTGGAAACGGAACGCGACGGAGCGACCGGATGGAGCGGAGGAGGCGGGCACGTCTGCGTCAAGGAAGTGGTGCTTCCGTTCAACCGCTTCGCCGGCGCCGATGCGCTGCTCGGGCCCGAGATGCGATCCACCGGCGAGGTGATGGGGATCGCGCGCGACTTTCCGACCGCGTTCGCCAAGGCCCAGGCCGCCGCGGGCGCCCAGCTGCCCGACACGGGGACGGCGTTCATCACCGTCGCCGACCGCGACAAGGCCGCGGCGACCGGGATCGCCACGCTGCTGCACGATCTGGGCTTTCGGATCATCGCCACGCGCGGGACCGCCCAGGCGATCCGCAAGATGGGAATCCCGGCCGAGGCGATCAACAAGATCGGGGAGGGCTCTCCGCACGTGGTGGACTGGATCGAGCGCGACGAGGTCGAGCTCGTGATCAATACCCCGGTCGGCACCGGTGCGCGCGTCGACGGATACGAGATCCGCGCCGCCGCGATCGCCCGCGGGATCCCCTGCATCACGACGATGGCCGGCGGGATGGCCGCCGCCCGTGCGATCTCGGCGGCCCGGCGCGGCGAGCCGGAAGTGCTGGCCCTGCAAGAGCTCCACGCCCGACAGCCCCAGCTGCATTGAGCGCCGAGCGCAACCCGGCGCCATTCGGACGACGCGCCGCTCCGATCACCTGGCGCGCCCGCTACGGCGCCTATGTCGTGCTGGGGTGCGCCGACGCCGTGGGCGCCCGGCCGCGGGCGGGCCAGTTCTACATGCTCAGCGCCGCCACCCGGTGGGGCGGGGGCGAGGCCGAGCGGCCGTTTTTGCCCCGCGCGTTCAGCGTCCTGCGCGCCCCCGCCGGAAGCCTCGAGCTGGAGTTCCTGATCGAGGACGTCGGGCCCGGCACGAGGCGCCTGGCGGAGCTCCGGGAGCGCGACGAGCTGATGCTGGTAGGCCCGCTCGGCATCGGCTTCGACCCCCCGCGCGAAGGTCGCCGGGCGCTGCTCGTCGGCGGCGGGGTGGGGATCGCCCCGCTGGCGATCCTGCAGGACCAGCTGGTCCCCAACGCCCCGCCGCTGCTGGGCTTCCGGGACGGCGCCCACGCCGCCGGCGCGGCCCTGCTGGCGGACGCGAGCGTCGCCACCGACGACGGCAGCGTCGGCCACCATGGGCTGGTGACCGAGGTGCTCGCCGATGAGCTCGACCGCGATTGCGGCGTCGAGGTCTACGCTTGCGGGCCGCCGGCGATGCTCGAGGCCGTCAGGGAGATGTGCGCACGGCGCGGGGTCTCGGCGCAGCTCGCGCTGGAGTCCGGGATGGCCTGCGGGTTCGGGGCGTGCTTCGGGTGCGTGGTGCCGACCCGGGCCGGCTACGTTCGGCTGTGCCTGGAGGGCCCGGTGCTCGACGCCGCGTCACTCGACAGCGCGCTCTTCGCCGGAGCAGGGCATTGAGCGTGGACCTCTGCGGAATCGCCCTCGAGCACCCGATCATCAACGGCTCCGGCACGTTCGACGTGATCGCCGCCCGGCGGGCGTTCGGCGACGAGCTGCTGGAGCGATTCCCGTTCGCGGCGTTCGTCTCAAAGACCGTCACGCTCGAGCCCCGGCAGGGAAACCCGCCTCCGCGACTCTGGGAGGTCGCCGGCGGCCTGATCAACTCGATCGGGCTTCCCAACAAGGGCCTGCGGGGTTACCTCGCCGAGGACCTCCCCGAGCTCGCGCGGCTGCCGGTGGCCCTGATCGTCAACGTCATGGGGTTCAGCCGCGAGCAGGTGGCCGAGCTGGTGGATGCGTTCGCGCGACGGGAGGAAGTGGCGGGACTCGAGCTCAACGTGTCCTGTCCCAACGTCGAGACCGGCCTCGTGATGGGCGCCGATCCCGGCGAAGTGGCCGCGCTGCTGCGGCGGGTCAGGCCGCTCACCGAGAAGCCGCTGATCGTCAAGCTCACGCCCAACGCCGGCGATGTCGCGGCGGTCGCGAC
Organism: uncultured Solirubrobacterales bacterium; assembly: GCA_963723675.1. GTDB lineage: Bacteria > Actinomycetota > Thermoleophilia > Solirubrobacterales > Solirubrobacteraceae > Palsa-465. The sequence goes on from CAVRRW010000012.1 coordinate 1,414,351, forward strand.
GGCCGCGCAGGAGGCCGGCGCCGACGCGCTGTCGCTGATCAACACGATCCGCGGGATGGCGCTCGATCCGGGCACCGGGCTGCCATCGCTCGGCGCCGGCGCCGGCGGCGTATCGGGCCCGGCGGTGCGGGCGATCGCGCTCGCGCAGGTCCACGCCGTCAGCGGCGCCACGACGATTCCGCTGATCGGAATGGGAGGTGTCCAGTCCGGGCGCGACGCGCTCGATCTGATCCGGGCGGGCGCCGATGTGGTCGCGGTGGGGACCGAGAGCTTCCGCGACCCGGCCGCAGCCGCACGGATCGCCGCCGAGCTCGGCGAGCTCGCGCAGACCGCCGGTACGGCCCCCTGAACCGGGCGACGGGCGCCCATTTGGCCGGACTTTGCGACCACTCGTCACCGTCGCCGTCCCGCGCATAAAACCCCCTGCAAACCCCGGGTATTGCCGCAACCATCCTCGACAATGCTCGACCTAAGCTTGAGGTCGAGTCGAATTGCGGGCATTTGGCTTGATCGACCCGCCTCAAGATGTATAGTCGCCGCCCATGCCGCCGGTGACCGAATCGCCATCCAAGTCCATCGCCGCGCCCGAGCGTTCGCTCGTACAGCGGATGGAGGCCTTGCAGCGCGCCAACACCATCCGCAGCCGCCGGGCGCAGCTCAAGCGCGACCTCAAAGCCGGCCGCCAGCCGATCCACGAGCTGCTGTTGACGCCCCCGGACTATCTCGAGACGGCCAAGGTCTTCGATCTGCTGCTCGCCGTCCCAAAGTATGGGCGGGTGAAGGTCAACAAGATCCTGTCCCACTGCAGGATCTCCCCCAGCAAGACGATCGGCGGGCTCTCAGAGCGCCAGCGGCGGGAGCTCGTCGCGCTCATGCGCCGTCGTTAGCGGCGCCGTTCGCACCCCATGGCCATGGTCTTCGTGATCACGGGGCCATCGGGGGTGGGAAAGGGCACCCTGATACGCGGCCTGCTGGAGCGGGTGCCCGAGCTCGAACTGGCGGTGTCGGCGACCACGAGAAAGCCCCGTCCGGGCGAGCGCGACGGCGTCGACTACCACTTCTTGGCGCCCGAGGAGTTCGCCGCGCGCGTCGCCGCCGGCGACCTCGTCGAGCACGCCGAGTACTCGGGGAACATGTACGGCACGCTTCGCTGCGAGCTCGAGCGCCGAGTGGCCGCGGGCAAGCCGGTCGTCCTGGAGATCGAGGTCCAGGGCGCCCGCCAGGTGCGCGAGGCGATTCCCGATGCGGTCGCGGTGTTCATCGCGCCGCCCTCGCTGGAGGGCCTGCGCGCGCGTCTGGTCGGCCGCGGCACCGACACGCCCGAGCAGGTCGAGGAGCGCCTGCGCACCGCCGAGCGCGAGTTGCAGGCGCGCCGTGAGTTCTCGCACGTGGTCGTCAACGACAGGCTGGAGGACGCCACCGCGGAGCTGGTCGCGATCGTCCGTGGGGCACTGGCAGGCGACCAGCCGCTAACGGCCCGCTAACCTTAGACGCCCCCCACAAAGGATCGCAACCCTTGATCTCACCACGCATCGACAAGCTGCTCGACCACGTCGACTCCGACTATGCGAGCGTGATCGTGGCCGCCAAGCGCGCGCGCCAGATCAACTCCTACTACCACAACCTCGGCGAGGGCACGTTCGACGAGTTTCCGCCGCCGATGGTCGACACCCGCTCGAAGAACTACCTGACGATCGCCCTGGAGGAGGTCGCTCAGGGAAAGATCAATTACCACTACCGGTAAGTGGCCGATTTAGATTTAGTAGACCGTCTGTCTTCCTGCGGCTGGTAAGGCGCTCCCGTGGCCCGGTTGCTCCTCGGTGTGAGCGGCGGGATCGCGGCCTACAAGGCGCTCGAGACGGCGCGCCTTGCCGTCAAGGCCGGACATGCGGTTCGGGTCATCCAGACCGCCACGAGCGAGCGGTTTGTCGGGCGGGCCTCCTTTGAGGCGATCACCGGCGCGCCCGTGCTGCTCGGCGAGTTCGAACGCGATCCCGCGCGCGGCTCCTACCCGGGGGAGGCGCCTCCGGCGCGGGCCCCGATCAGCCATCTGGCGCTGGTGGAGCGCGCCGATCTGTACCTGATCGCTCCGGCCAGCGCGAACACGATCGCCAAGCTCGCCCACGGCCACGCCGACAACCTGCTCAGCACCGCCGCGCTCGCCGCTTCTTGCCCCGTCGCCGTGGCTCCCGCGATGAACAACCGCATGTACTCCAGCGCGGCCACCCAGGCCAACATCGCCCAGCTGGCCGAGCGCGGGGTGACCGTGATCCCGCCGTCGACGGGCGAGCTCGGCTCCCACGGCGAGTACGGGATCGGACGGCTGCCGGAGCCGGCGCAGCTGCTGGCGGCCTGCGAGGCGCTGCTCACCCCCCCGACCTGGTCGGGGCTGCGGGCGCTGGTCACCGCCGGGGGCACGCGAGAGCCGATCGACAGCGTCCGCTACATCGGCAACCGCTCGTCGGGGAGGATGGGTTTCGCGCTCGCCGCGCAGGCCGCGCGGCGCGGCGCCGAGGTGACGCTGGTCGCCGCGAACGTGGCGCTCGAGCCGCCACCGGGAGTGAGCGTGCGCAGCGTCGGCACCGCGGCCGAGCTCGCGCTGGCATGCGAGCGCGAGTTCGACGCCTGCGACGTGCTGTTGATGGCGGCGGCGGTCGCCGACTTCCGGGCCGCCAACGCCGTCTCGCACAAGCTCAAGAAGGACCAGGGCGCGCCGACGATCGAGACCGAGCCGACCCCGGACGTGCTCAGCGCCCTGGCCGCCAGGCGGCGTCCTGACCAAATCCTGGTGGGGTTCGCCGCCGAGCACGGCGAGGACGCATTGCGCTACGGACGCGCCAAGCTGGAACGCAAGCGCCTCGACGCAGTCGTCGTCAACGACGTCGCCGATCCCGGGATCGGCTTCGACTCGCCCGACAACGAGGTGGCAATCCTGACTGCGGACGGTGCGGCGCGGCGGGTGCCGCGCGCGAGCAAGGAGAGCGTCGCGCGAGCGGTGCTGGACGAGATCGAGCGGTTGCGCTCAGAGAGGGGGAGAGCGGATGGAGCCCGAGCAGACGCCCGTAGCGCCGCAGGGGTCTGAACAGGCCGCCGCGGTTGCGCGGCGGATCGCCGACAACGTCGCGCAGGGGGTGCAGGTGCGCCGTCAGACCCTCGATCACCTGATCGTGGCGCTGCTGGCCGAGGGCCACGTGCTGGTCGAGGACTATCCGGGGGTCGGCAAGACTGCGCTCGCGCGAGCGGTGGCACGTTCGATCGACTGCCAGTTCGCGCGCGTGCAATGCACCTCGGACCTGCTGCCCGCCGACGTCGTCGGCACCAACGTCTATGACCCGCGCGAGCAGCGATTCGAGTTCCGTCCGGGACCCGTCTTCGCCAACGTCGTGTTGGTCGACGAGATCAACCGCGCCTCGCCCAAGACGCAATCGGGGCTGTTGGAGTGCATGCAGGAGCGGCGCGTGACCGTCGACGTCCACACGCACGAGCTGGCGCGCCCCTTCCTCGTCCTAGCGACGCAGAACCCGATCGAGTACGAGGGCACCTACCCCCTCCCCGAGGCGCAGGTCGACCGCTTCATGATCCGGATCTCGCTCGGCTACCCCTCGCCCCGCGACGAGGCCGGGATGCTCGCCGATCACGAGGCGGGCGACCGGGTGCTGTCGCTGGCCCCGGTCGCGACTGCCGCCGAGGTGCTCGCCGCCCAGGACGCCGCCGCCCGCGTGCGCGCCTCGCAGCCGCTGCGCGACTACGTCGTCCGGGTGCTCTGGCGAACACGCGAGGACCCTCGCGTCGACCTCGGTGCGAGCCCCCGGGCGGGTCTGCTTCTCTTACGCGCGGCCAAGGCCCACGCGATGATGCAAGGGCGCGACCATGCCCTGCCCGACGACGTGCAGGCGCTCGCCGAGCCGGTCCTCGCACACAGGCTCGTGCTCGCGCCGGAGTCCCCGAGAGGGGCGGCCAAGGACGTGATCGCCGACGCGATCTCCTCGGTGCGGGCGTTGTGATCGGCGGCGGCAGGCATCGGGAGCGGGGGAGGCGGGCTTATGACCGGGGGGAGACGGGACTTGTGATCGGGGAGAGGCGGCGGTGAACCGAGCGGCTTGGGTGGCGGTCGGCGGACTGACGCTCTTGCTGTTCGCGCTGCTGTTCGACGCGGGGCCGCTGTTCGTGCCGGGGGTCGCGTTCACGTTCCTCGGGACGGCGACGCCTGCGTGGATCTGGATCGCCGCCCACGGCGCCCGCGTGGAGCGCGAGCTGCACGCCGACCGGGTCGTCGAGGAAGAGCCGTTGGAGGCGACGATCGAGGTCAGCCGCGGCCCCTGGGGACTTCCCGGCGGCGAGCTGCGCGACCCACTCGCCGGCATGCCCGTGTCGCTGCGGGGCTGGCTGTCGCCGCTCAGCGGCGACCGCACCGCGACGGTCCGGGTCGTCGCCAGGTTTGCCCGGCGGGGGCGGGTCAGGGTGCAGCCGCCTTCGCTGGTGGTCCACGACCCGCTCGATCTCGCTCGCGTGGTGCGCCCCTCGGCCGGGCCGTCGGCGGACGTGCTGGTGCTGCCGCGGACCGAGCGCGTGCAGTGGCTGGCCCGCGACCTCCCTCACCCGGACCGGCACACCGGACGCACCCCGACCGAGCCAGTGGCCGCGACCGAGATCGACGGCCTGCGTCCGTACCGGCCGGGCACCCCCGCGTCACGGATCCACTGGCCGGCGCTTGCGCGCGGCGCCGGCCTGCTCGAGCGCCGCCTGCAGGCCGATGGCAATACGCGGCCGCTGGTCGTGCTCGACAATCGCTGCACCGGACCGGCCGAGTACCTCGATGCCGCCGTCCGCGCCGCGGCGTCGCTGGTCCTCGAGCTCGCCCGTCATGGCGGATGCAGCCTGCTGCTGCCGGGCGACCGTCGCCCGCTGGACGTCGAGCCGGATCTCGGAGCGTGGACGGGCGCGCACGTGCGCCTGGCGCTGGTCGAGCCCGCGCCCGAGCGCCAGGCGCCGGCCCTCGCCGCGGGTGCCCGTCGCGGTCGGCTGTTCTACATCGCCGCGCAGCCGACCGATCGGCTTCCGGCCAAGCTCGCGGCGAGCTGCGACGGGATCGGGGTGCTGGTGTTGCCGTCGGTGCTCTGCCAGGATATCCCGCTGACGCCCGGTTTCGAGGTCGCCGGCTGCCGCGGGTTCGTGGTCGGAACCGCGCGGCCCCGGTCGCTGGTGGGAGATCGGGTGGCGTGGGCCCGGGGATGAGCTCTGGCACCCAGATAGCGGTGCTCCCGCCGCTGGGCAGGCGCGCCGAGCGGCCGGGCGGAGTCCACTACCCGGTCGCCGAGCATCCGGGTGTCCGGTTCGCCGCGTTCGCGGCGTTCGCGCTGTACGGAGGCTTGCGTTGGGCGGCGCTGCTGACCCCCCAGCCGACCTGGCGTGTGCTCGGATTGGTGGCTCTGTCGGTGGCGCTCGCCGCCGGGGGCGCCGCGCTGGGCCAGCGCAGCCGGTGGCTGCCGGCGATCCTCGCGATCCTGGCCTTCCTGCTGATGTTCGCGCTCTCCGGGGTGCCGTTTGCGTGGGTGCGGCACCTGCGCATCGCGCTCACCGTGAACGGACTCGACGAAGGCCTGTCGGGACTGCCGCGGGTGCTCGTTCCCTACAGCGGGCTCAACGAGTGGATCCGCACCGTGATCCTGCTCGGCGCCGGGGTGCTGCTGCTCGACGCGGCGCTGATGCTCGCGTTCGCCCCCCGTCGGCTGAGCGACGGCCGCCGCGCCGCCGCGGCGTTGCCATTGATCGCGCTGGCGGTGATCCCATCGACGGTCGCACGGCCCCCGCTGGTCTACGTGCACGGGCTGTTTCTGTTCGCGCTGCTGGCCCTGTTCATGTGGGGCGAGCGGCTGCAGCGCGACGACCTCGCCACCGTGCTCGGGCTCGCCGCGGTCGCGGCGGTCGCGGCGATGGCGCTGTCGCCGGGCCTTGACTCCCACAAACCGTGGATCAACTACGAGGCACTCGCGGGCGGCCTCGCGCCCGGCCACGTCGAGACGTTCGACTGGTCGCAGCGCTACGGGCCGCTGAACTGGCCCCGCAAGGGCCACGAGGTGATCGACGTCGCGGCCCGGCATCCCGACTACTGGAAGGCCGAGGATCTCGACTCCTTTGACGGCCGAAGATGGGCCGCGGGGCAGGTTTCGGGCGGCGACCAGTACGCGGGGGTCGATGGAAGCGCGATCAGCCGCTGGACCCAGACGATCCGCGTCACCATCCGCGCGATGAAGACCAGCAACGTGATCGCCGCCGGACTTGCCTCGCAGCCCTCGCGGGTGGCCGGCCTGGTCGCTCCCGGCCCCAGCCCCGGGACCTGGACGACGTCGACGCAGCTCGGCCCCGGCGACAGCTACGCGGTCAGCGTGTACGACCCGCGCCCGAGCGCGACCCAGCTCGCCAAAGCCGGCGATGACTACGACGTCGCGCCGATTGCCGGATACCGGACGATGGTGCTGCCCTCGACCCTCCCCGCGGCCCGCCGTTTCGTGGTCGTGTTCCCGGCGTTCCATTCCCGCCAACCGGTGGTGTCGGCGCTCGGCGGCCCCGGGCGCAGCGTGTCGTCACTCGTGCGGTCCTCGCCCTACGGACGCGTGTACGCGCTGGCGCAGAAGCTCGAGCGCCGCGCAGCCACGCCGTATGCGTACGTCTCGAGCGTCCTGGCGTACCTTTCGCGCGGCTTCAGCTACAACGAGGACACCCCGAACAGCCGGTATCCGCTGGTTCGCTTCCTGTTCACCGACAAGTTCGGCTACTGCCAGCAGTTCGCCGGGGCGATGGCGCTGCTGCTGCGGATGGGCGGGGTCCCGGCGCGGGTCGCGGTCGGCTTCACCAGCGGCTCGGTCGATTCGGTCACCCACCAGTACGTTGTCGGCGACGTCGACGCGCACGCCTGGGTGGAGGCGTGGTTCCCGCACTATGGCTGGGTCCGGTTCGATCCGACGCCGGCCGCCGCGCCCGCCCGTGGCGGCAAAGTGCCGATCCTCTCGGCCCCCTCGATCGCCAAGCCCTCGTTGGCCACGGGGCAGGGGTCGCGCGAGCTCGCCACGCCGGCGTCGTCGGGCGCAACGGCGGCCAAGCATGGCGGTGGAATCCCGGTCGCGGCGGTGATCGTGCCGGTGGTCGCGCTGCTCGCCCTGGTCGCGGCCTGTCTCGTGCTCACCCGCGCACCGGCGCAGCCGCGCGTCGAGGAGCTGCTCGGCGAGCTCGAACGTGCCCTGGCCCGTAGTGGCCGCCCGATCTCCGCCGGTGTGACGCTGGCAGAGATCGAGCATCGTTTTCGGGTCGCCCCCGAGGCCGCCGCCTACGTCCGCACCCTGCGGCTGGCGAGGTTCGGCGGCGAGCCGGCGCTGCCCACGCCGGATCAGCGCCGCGCCCTGCGGGCACAGCTGCGGGCGGGCCTGGGCCTGGGCGGGATCCTCCGCGGGCTGTGGGCGCTGCCGCCCCGGTGGCGGCCACCGGCGACGCGCCCGCGGGGCTCGTAGAATCCAACGACGTGGACGACGTATACGAGCTGTATCAACGCGGCACAGCGCTGCTCGAGGCCGGTCACAACCATCAGGCGACGATTCCGCTGTCTCGCGCGCGCGACCTGGCGCCGGATAAGACCTCGATCCGCGAGGCGCTCGGACGCGCGCTGTTTCACGCCCGGCGCTACGAGCAGGCCGCCACCGAGTTCGAGGCCGTGATCGAGCGCGCGCCGACGAACGACTTCGCCCAGTTCTGCCTGGGCCGCTCGCTGCAGATGCTCGGCCGTCACGCGGAGGCGCGCAAGCCGCTCGCGCTCGCGGCGTGCCTGCAACCGGGGCGCCGCGACTACCGCTTCTACCGCGACCGGGCCCGGGCCCGCGCGGCGGGCGCATAGGGTCGCCCGGCGGCGGCGCGCGGACCGCGGGCATGGGCCCGCCGACCACGGATCCGGTGCTACCCTGATCTTTCACAGCCTTTTGCGCCGGCCTGCCCGGTGGTAGGACGGAAAGGAAGTGGGCGCTCGCCCGCTTTTTTTATGAGCTTTATGACGGAGGAGATCGTGAGTGCACTGCAGAGCGAAATCGAGACGCGGCTCGAAGTCGGTGAGCCGGAGGTCGAGGTGCTGCTCGCCGAGGTCTCCGGCACCACGCTGCGGCTGTTCATCGATCATCCCGATGGCGTGACGCTCGCGCTCTGCGAGCGGGTGTCGGGACGGCTGAACGACTACCGCGAGCGCTACTCGCTCGAGGTGTCCTCGCCCGGCCTCGATCGTCCGCTCACCAAGCCGCAGCACTACAGCCGCTTTCTCGGTCGACACGCCCGGGTCCGGCTGCGCAATGCCCCGGCACCGACGGACCAGCCAGTGAGCCCGTTGGTGGGCCACCGCAGCTTGACCGGCGAGCTGGTCGGCGCCTCCGAGGAAGAGGTCACGATCGCCGCCGACGGGGGCGTCGTCACGATCCCCTATGACCAGATTGCCCGCTCGAACCTGATCCCCGGAGACTGAACCCATGTCGCGAGAGATTCTCGAAGCCGTTCGCGGCCTCGCCGCGGAGAAGAACATCTCCAGCGAGAAGCTGATGGAGGCGCTCGAAGACGCGCTGTTGTCGGCTTACAAGAAGACGCCCGGCGCGGCTCGCTATGCAAAGGTTGTTATGGATCGCGAGAGCGGGGACTTCAAGGTCTGGGAGCTGAAGATCCCGCCCGAGCTCGAGGAGCAGCTGCTGGTCGAGGCCACCACCGACCAGGAGCCGGCGATCGATCCCGAGACCGGCGAGATGCGCGAGCCCCCCGAGCCCGAGATCGATCCCGAGAAGCTCAAGCAGTACGAGGACCAGATCGAGACCGAGGACGTGACCCCGCACGACTTCGGCCGGATCGCCGCCCAGACCGCCAAGCAGGTGATCCTGCAGCGAATCCGCGAGGCCGAGCGCGACATGATGTTCGAGGAGTACCGGGACCGCGTCGGCGAGCTGATCACCGGCATCGTCCAGCAGTCGGACTCGCGCTACACGCTGGTCCAGCTGCGCGAGCGCGTCGAGGCGCTGCTGCCCAAGTCAGAGCAGGTAGAGGGCGAGCGCTACGACCACTCGCAGCGGATCAAGGCGGTCATCAAGGACGTCTCGAACTCGACCAAGGGTCCGAGCATCATCGTCTCCCGCCGCGACCCCGAGCTGATCAAGTCGCTGTTCGAGCTGGAGGTTCCCGAGATCGCCGACGGACTGGTCGAGATCACCGGCGTCGCGCGCGAGCCCGGCTACCGGTCGAAGATCGCGGTCGTTTCGCACGTCGACGGCGTCGATCCGGTCGGTGCCTGCGTGGGCCCACGAGGGTCGCGCGTGCGGATGGTCGTGTCCGAGCTGCGCGGCGAGAAGATCGACATCATCCCTTACAACGACGAGCCCGCACGGTTCGTCGCCAAGGCGCTGTCGCCCGCGCGCGTGCGCGAGGTGCTCGTCGACGACGCCGGCAAGCAGGCCACGGTGATCGTCCCCGACGACCAGCTGTCGCTCGCGATCGGCCGCGAGGGACAGAACGCGCGGCTGGCCGCACGGCTGACCGGCTGGCGCATCGACATCCGCTCCGAGACCGAGTTCGCGGCCGAGGAGGCCGAGCACGGTTACGAGCAGGAAGAGGCCCAGGGCCGCTGCCATGCGATCCTCACCAACGGCCGGCGCTGCCCCAACGCCGCGCTACCGGGCTCCCGCTACTGCGGCATCGAGGCCCACCAGGCGCTCGAGGGCCTCGACACCGACCAGGTCCAGGCCATGCAGGACGCAAACGGCGAGGGCGCGGCGCCCCAGAGCGCCGACGCGCCGACGGCCGAGGGCGCAAACTCGTAGTCGCGGGCGAGGATCTGAGGGTCTGTTCATGAATAGTGCTCAACAAGTAGTTATTCATGAACGGGCCCTAGACTGGAGGTAGATGAACAAGCGCGTGCATGAAATCGCCAAGGAGCGCGGGCTCCCCGCCAAGGACGTTCTCGAGAAGCTGAGAGCGGCGGGCATCAACGTCAAGGCCGCCTCCTCGAGCGTCGACGAGGCTGTGGCGCTGAAGGCGCTCGGCAACGGCGACACGCCCGCTTCGACCGCCGCAGCGCCGGCGCGCGAAGTGCGCGCGGACGGCGGCGACGGCGCTCCGCCGGCCCACGGCAGCGGTGGCGGTGGCGGCGCTCCCCCTGCCTCGACGGCACGCGCCGACAGTGCCCCTTCGCCGACCGCTGCTCCCGCGCCCTCAGGCCGCGCCGACGGCGCCGGCGACGGCACCGCGAGCGAGGTTTCCCGAGGCGCGGGCGGCGATACGCCGCACAAGCGGCCGACCCGCGACTCCCTGCAGGGAGAGCGCGCTCCGGGCACCGCCGGCGGCCGCCGGCGGGTGGTCATCGACTCCCAGGCTTCGCGCCGCGCCCCCGGCGGCGGGCCCCCGCCGCCGTCCAACCAGCCCCCTCGTCGCCAGCGTCGCGGTCGGCGCCGGCGCGGGGTCTATGACGAGGAAGCCGAGTCGCGCCCGACGCAAACCGCCGTCGCGGCGCCCGACGTGATCCGGATCAACTCGGGCTCCACGGTCAAGGCGCTCGCGGAGTATCTCGACGTCTCCTCGGCCGAGATCATCAAGAAGCTGATGGCGCTCGGTGAGATGAAGACGCTGACCCAGACCCTGTCGGACGAGTCGATCCAGGTCCTCGCCGCCGAGCTGGGCAAGGACGTCGAGATCGTCCACTCCGAGGACGAGACGATCCAGGAGCCGGTCTTCGCCGACGCCGAGGAGGAGCTCGTGGAGCGCCCGCCGGTCGTCACGATCATGGGCCACGTCGACCACGGCAAGACGTCGCTGCTCGACGCCATCCGCCAGACCGAGGTGGCGGCCGGGGAGGCCGGCGGCATCACCCAGCACATCGGCGCCTACCAGGTCCACCACGACGGCCGGCCGGTCACGTTCCTGGACACGCCGGGTCACGAGGCCTTCACGGCCATGCGGGCCCGCGGGGCCAAGGTCACCGACATCGCGGTGATCGTGGTCGCCGCCGACGACGGCGTCAAGCCCCAGACCCAAGAGGCAGTCGACCACGCCAAGGAAGCGGGCGTGCCGATGCTCGTCGCCGTCAACAAGATCGACAAGGAGGGCGCGCAGCCCGATCGTGTCCGCACCGAGATGACCCAGCTGGGGCTGCAACCGGTCGAATGGGGCGGAGACACCGAATTCGTGAACGTCTCGGCCAAGACCAAGGAGGGGCTCGACGACCTCTTGGACACGATTCTGCTGATGGCCGAGGTCGAGGAGCTGCGGGCCAACCCCGACGCGCCGGCGTCGGGCACGGTGATCGAGTCAAAGCTCGATCCCGGCCGGGGCCCGGTGGTGACGATCCTGATTGGGCGGGGAACGCTCGAGGTCGGCGACTCGCTGGTGGCCGGAGCGCACTGGGGCCGGGTCCGGGCGATGAACGACTTCCTCGGCAACCGGGTCGGGCAGGCGCTGCCGGGCGAGCCGGTCGAGGTGCTCGGCTTCGACGGCGTCCCCGAGGCCGGCGAGCGCGTTCGCGCGGTCGAGAACGAGCGCCGCGCGCGCCAGCTCGCGGGGGAGCGCGCCACGCGCCTGAAGACCGAGTCGCTGGCCCGCCGCGCCGGCAAGAAGATCTCGCTCGAGAACATCTTCGAGGCCGGCCTCCAGGAGCTCAACCTGGTGCTCAAGGCCGACGTCGCCGGCTCGCTGGAGGCGATCGAGGACGAGATCGCCAAGCTGCCGCAGGACGAGGTCTCGGTCAACGTGATCCGTCGCGCGGTCGGCGCCGTCACCGAGTCAGACGTGATGCTCGCAGCGGCCTCCGACGCCGTGATTCTCTCCTTCAACGTTCGGCCCGTGGGCGACGCCCGCGCCGTGGCCGAGCGCGAAGGCGTCGAGATCCGCCACTACTCGGTGATCTACCGAGCGATCGACGAGCTGCGCAGCGCCATGCAGGGCATGCTCGCGCCCGAGGAGGTCGAGGTCACGCTCGGCACCGTCGAGGTGCGCCAGCTCTTCCGGGCTTCGAGGGTCGGGACGATTGCCGGATCGCACGTCACCGAGGGCACGGTCACACGCGGCTCGAAGGTGCGGCTGATCCGCGACGGCACCGTCGTCTACGACGGCGAGATCGCAAGCCTGCGACGGTTCAACGAGGACGTGCGCGAGGTCGCCGCCGGCTTTGACTGCGGGATCGTGCTCAGGGACTTCGCCGACGTCAAGGAAGGCGACGTGCTCGAGACCTACACCACCCGTCAGGTCGAGCGCGAGCTCGCCTGAGCGGGCGGACGGAGGTCGCCGGAGTCGCCGTGTCTGCCAGCGGGTACGTCGCTGTGCTCGTGATTCACCTGCACTTTCCCGACTCCGAGAGCCTCAAGAGCAAGCGCAAGGAACTATCATCGATCAAGTCCCAACTGCACGGACGCCTGGGGACGGCGGTGTCGGAGGTCGCCCACCACGACCGCTGGCAGCGGGCCACGTTGACGGCGGCGCTGACGAGCGGATCGCTGTCGGCGCTTGCGAGCGCCGCCGACAACGTCGAGCGATGGCTGGAGGCGCGCTGCCCCGAGCGCGTGCGAGTCGAGCGGTTGCTCGCCTCGGTGGAGGAACTGCACGACCTTGGTTCAAGAATCGGCGCGGACGGATAGGATGCCCAGCGGACGCATGCGACGCGTCGACGAGGCCGTGCGCGCGGTCCTCAGCGACGCCATCGCGAAGGATCTCCAGGATCCACGAGTCGGGTTCGTAACGGTGACCGGAGTCAAGACAAGCACTGACCTGCGGCATGCCCGCGTGTATGTGAGCGTTCTCGGAGACGAGCACGAGCGCTCGCAGAGCCTCGCCGGGCTCCAATCCGCGCACGGGTTCCTGCAGAGCCGGGTCGCTTCCGAGCTGCGGTTGAAGCACACGCCGACGCTCGAGTTCGACTACGACGAGTCGGTGGACCGCGCGATGCGGCTGTCCCGGCTGATGGACGAAGGGCCCAGGCGGGATGCCGGCCGGACGGGGGAGGGGTCCCAGGAGCATGGGTGACAATGGCGCCCGCGCCGATCGCGACCGCGTGCTCGACGAGCTGCGCCGCGCGCGGCGGCTGATCGTCGTCACGCACGAGCATCCCGACGGCGACGCGCTGGGGTCTCTGATCGGGATGCAGGGAGCGCTGACCGCTCTGGGCAAGGACTGCCTGACGTTCATCGACTCCACCGACCTGCCGCTGCCCGAGGAGTACAGCTTCCTGGCGCTGTCGGAGCTCGTCCACGCGCCGCCGGCGGACCTCGACGAGCGCACGGTCGTCTTCGTCGACTGCGGCAACGTCGAGCGCAATCCGGCGGTGGCCCTGCGGCGTCCGGGGATGCACATCCTCAACATCGACCACCATCACGACAACACCCGCTTCGGGACCGTCAACCTGGTCGTCCCGGACGCCTCGTGCACGGCGGAGATCGTCTGGGACCTGATCCACGAGCTGGACGTTGTGCCGAGCCAGGCGGTGGCCGACGCCCTCTACGTCGGGCTGATCACCGACACCGGCCGGTTCATGTACGAGAACACCGGTCCGCGCGCGCACCGGATGGCGGCCGAGCTGATCGAGGCCGGGGTCAGCGTCCACGACATCTACCGTCGCGTCTACGAGGGCGTTCCATACGGCAAGCTGGCATTGCTGGCGCGAGGCCTGGCCAAGGTCCAGCGCTACGACTCCGGGCGGCTGACCGTGACCGGGCTCGACGCCTCGGACTTCGCCGCGTCCGATGCCGAGGAGAGCTACTCCGAGGGCGTGATCGACCATCTGCGCGCGGTCCAGGGCACCGCCGTCGCCGCGCTCGTGCGCGACCGCATCGGCGATACCGACGGAAACGGCAAGCCGCTGCGCAAGGTGTCATTGCGGGCCAGCGACGATCGCGTCGACGTCTCGCGGATCGCCCGCGTCCAAGGCGGAGGCGGCCACCGCCAGGCGGCCGGCTTCACGACCGCGATGGAGTGGCCCGAGCTGGTCGAGTTCCTCAGGGACGAGGTCGCCCAACAGCTCTCGTGAGCGTCGACGGCGTCCTCCTGCTCGACAAGCCCGCCGCAGTCACCTCACACGACGTCGTCGCGGGCGTGCGCCGGCAGCGGCGCGGAGTCAAGGTCGGACACGCCGGGACGCTTGACCCGTTCGCCACCGGCCTGTTGCTGGTGCTGCTGGGCCGCGCCACCCGGGTCCAGCGCTTCCTGATGGCCCTGCGCAAGACCTATGAGGCCACCGCCCGGTTTGGAGCGGTCTCGAGCACCGGCGACCCCGAGGGCGAGATCACGCCGACGGGGGCCGTCCCCACCGGAGACCTGGAGCTGCCCACCGGCATGGTGCGCCAGCGACCCCCGGCGTACTCGGCGGTGAAGATCGAGGGCCGTCGCGCCTATGCGCTGGCGCGAGCCGGGATCGACTTCAAGACGTCCGAGCGGGAGGTGCGAGTCGATCGCTTCGAGGAGGTGTGGCGGGCCGGAGACCGTCGTGGCTTTGAGATCGAATGCTCCTCGGGGACGTACGTGCGCAGCCTGATCGGCGACCTCGGCGACGCCTACTGCGAGCAGCTGCGACGCACCCGGATCGGGTCCTTCGACGTCGCCGACGCCGACCCGGAGCGCGTTGTCGCGCTCGACGCCGCGCTGGCTTTCATGCCCGAGGTCCGGCTTCACCCGGAGGCCGGGCGTCGCGCCGGTCACGGCGCGGCGGTGCCCGCGCCCGAACGCGCCGCCGGCGTCGTGAGGCTGGTAGACGATGCCGGCCTGATCGCGCTCGCGGAGGCCCGTGACGACGGTCGGACGCTGAAGCCGATCGTCGGCCTGCGCGGCTGACCCAGTATGGCCGGTGGGCACGCGACGAGTCGCTGGGGGACGAGTCACTACGCTTCCCCGCCGATGCAGGTAACCGAGCTAGGCGACGTTGCCCCGCGTCCGCGCCGGGTCGCGGTCGGCGAATTCGATGGCGTCCACGTCGGCCACCGCGAGGTGATCGCGGGCAGCGACACGGTGCTGACGTTCGAGCCCCACCCGCTGCGGGTGATCCGGCCCGAGGCGGCTCCGAAGCTGCTGACCGGTCTCGACGCCAAGGCCGAGCGGATCGCCGCGCTCGGCGTGCGGGAGCTGGTGGTGATCCCGTTCGACCGCGGCTTTGCCAGCCAGAGCCCGCGGGAGTTCATCGACCACATCCTGGTCGAGCGCCTGGAGGCGACGCGTGTCTCGGTCGGGGAGAACTTCCGTTTCGGGCACCTGGCCTCCGGCGACCCGGAGATGCTGCTCGCCGATGAGCGGTTTGAGACCCACGTCGTGGCGCTCGTCGAGGTCGACGGCGAGATCGTCTCCTCCAGCCACATCCGCGGCCTCGTCCTGGCGGGCGAGGTCGAGCTGGCGGCGCGCTTCCTCGGATCGTCGTTTCAGCTGCGCGGCGAGGTCGTCCGCGGCGACGAGCGGGGGCGCGAGCTGGGCTTCCCCACCGCCAACATCGTTCCCGACGAGGCGCTGGTGTGCCCCGGCCACGGCGTCTACGTCGCGCGCGCCGACGGAGCCTGCGCCGCCGTCAGTATCGGCGTCCGTCCCACGTTCGGGACCGGTCGCGCGGTGCTTGTCGAGGCCTATCTGCTCGATCGCGAGGTCGATCTCTACGGGCAGACCTTGCGGATCGATTTCCTGCGGCGCCTGCGCGGGGAGCGTCGGTTCGATTCGGTCGAGGCGCTGATCGAGCAGATGCGGCTCGACGTGGAGCGTACCCGGGAACTGTGCCGATAGCGGCCTGCTACGCTCAGCCACCGCATGACGCTCACTCAGGAACGCAAGCAGGAGCTCGTCTCGAAGTTCGGCGACAAGCCGGCTGACACCGGCAAGGCCGAGGTCCAGATCGCCCTGATGACCGACAGGATCAACGACCTCAATCAGCACCTGCGCACGCACCGTAAGGACCATCATTCGCGCCGCGGGCTGCTGATGCTCGTGGGCCGCCGCCGCCGTCTTCTGAACTACCTGCAGCGCTCCGACCTCGAGCGCTACCGGGCTCTCATCCGGGAACTCGGTCTGCGCAAGTGATCGCGGCAGGTCAGCCCGCCCCGGTATTCACGCTCCGGCGCGGCGACGGCAGGGATTTCACCAACGCGGACCTGCGCGGACAGACCACCGTGCTGGTCTTCTACCCGTTTGCGTTCAGCCCGGTCTGCACCGATCAGTTCAACCTCTACGAAGAGGTGCTCGACGAGTTCAAGGCACGCGGCGCGACGCTCTACGGGGTCTCCTGCGACGCGACCTGGTCGCAAACCGCCTTCCAGCGCGAGCTCGGCGTGACGATCGAGCAGCTCTCGGACTTCGAGCCCAAGGGCGAGGTCTGCCGAGCCTTTGGCGTCTATCACCCGGGCGGGTTCCCGCAGCGCGCGCTGGTGATCATCGGAACCGACGGCGTGGTCAAGTGGAGCCACCAGGCCGACGCCCCGACCGACCTTCCCGGCGCGAACCTGATCTTCGACGGTCTCGCCGCCGCCGGCGCCGCGCCGGCTTGAGCGCTTGGTGCTTCCCGCCGTGGATACCAGCCCGTTTGCGGTGGGGCGGACGTAGTGCTTCCCGCCGTAAGTACGTAGCTTGAGCGAGCTCCGCTCGGCCCCCGTCCCGCCGCCGTCCGATGACGACCACGTCACCGGCCCGCCCGACGCCACCGTGGTGATCGAGTACGCCGACTTCGAATGTCCGTATTGCGCGGCGCAGAATCTCCGGCTCGCCGGCGCCAGGCTCCGCCGCGTGTTCAGGCACTTTCCGGTTCGCTCAAGTCACCCGCGCGCTTGGGCCGCGGCCTGCGCGGCCGAGGCGGCGGCGCTCCAGGGGCGCTTCTGGGAGATGCACGAGCTGCTGTTCGTCGACCAGGGGCGCCTCGAGGATCCGCACCTGTGGGAGCGCGCGCGGAGGCTGGGCCTCGATCTCGAGCGATTTGACTCAGAGCGGCGCGGCGACGCCGTGCTGTCACGGGTCCGCCGCGACTTCCAGTCGGGTGTGCGCGCCGGCGTGGTGACGACGCCGACGCTGTTCTGCGATGGACGCATGTACGGCGGCCAGGTCGATGCGGAGGCTCTGCGGTCGCTGACGGGCTAGCGGTGGGCTAGCGGTGCGCGGCCCACAGCGACGCGGAGGGCGGCTCCAGCAGGCCCGGGAGAACCGGCGCGAACCCGGGCAGCGCCAGCGCGAAGGTCGATCCCTGCGCGGTGCTTGCGACCGAGCAGCGTCCGCCGTGGCTCTTGGCGATCGCGTCGACGATCGCGAGCCCGAGGCCGACGCCGCCGTTTGAGCGCGTTCGCGCCGCGTCGGCGCGAGCGAACCGGTCGAAGATGCGCTCGAGCGCGCCGTCGGGAACGCCGCTGCCCTCGTCTGCGACCTCGATCAGCACCCACCCCGGGGCGGCGCTGCGCGTGCGCAGCTCGATCGCGTCGCGTTCATGCGTGAACTTCACGGCGTTCTCGAGCAGCGCATCCAGGGCCGCGCGCAGGCGTTCGGCGTCGACCGTCAGCCGGCCTGCCGCGAGCGGGCCCAGTCGCCAGGCGCGCGGAACGACGTCCGACCATCGCACGAACAAGTCCTCCAGGAACGGCTCGAGGTCGAGCTCGGCGGTCGAGAGAAAGTCGGGCTGATCGGCCGCCGCGAGCACCAGCAGGCGCTCGATGATCGCGTCGATTCTCGCCAGCTCGTCCAGGGCGACGTCGAGCTCGGCGCGCCCGGCGCCGCTGCGGCGCACCAGCTCGAGGTGGCCGCGGGCGATCGTCAGCGGCGTGCGCAGCTCGTGCGAGGCGTCGTGAAGGAAGCGCTCTTGACGTTCCAGCAGCGAGCGGCGGTCCTCGGCGCGACCCTCGGCGACCGCCAGCGCATCCACTCGCCGGCGGGCGTGCCAGACCATCGCCAGGAACATCCCCGCCATCAACGGCACCTCGAAGAGCTCGCCCCATCGCTGGATCCCCTCGAACGCGTCGGACCCGATCGAGGCAGCGGTCGCTGCCATGACACCGGCGAGCACCAACAGGGTCGCGCGCATCGGCCACACGCGGAATCCGTAGAGCAGGGTGAGGCTGATCCAGACGAGGTGGAAGGGGATCGTCTCCCAGCTCGGCCAGGCGATCATCGCGGCGTAGTTGGCGATCGCGAACGCGAGCCACAGCAGCTCTACGCGGTAGCGCCGGACGAACGCGCGTGTCTCAGGCGGCGGCGCGATATCCAGCATTCCGTACTGTCTCGATCGGAGCGTCCGGTCCGAGCCGGCTGCGAAGCCGGCGCACGCAGACGTCGACGACGTTGGATCGCGGATCGAAGTTGTATCCCCAAACCTCCGACAGCAGCCGCTCCCGGCTGATCACCTCGCCGACATGCTGCATCAAAAACAGCAGCAGCCGGAACTCGCGGTCCGACAGATCCGACACGGTGTCGCCGACGCTCGCCTGGCGCCGGGCGAGATCGAGCGCCAGAGTGCCCACGCGAAGCACCGTCCCGTCGTCGACCCGTCCCCGCCGAAGCGCCACGCGCGCCCGGGCCAGCAGCTCGTCGAGCGCGAACGGCTTGGAGACGTAATCGACGGCTCCGAACTCGAAGCTGCGCAGCTTTGTCGGCAGGTCCGACCGCGCGGACAGGATCAGCACCGGCAGCTCCGGTCGCCGGCGATGCAGCTCCGCAAGCACGTCAAGACCGTCGCGTCCGGGCAGCAGCAGGTCGAGGATCACGACCTCGTAACGGCCGGCGAGCCCACGCTCGAGACCCTCCTCGCCGTCCTGCACGACATCGACATTGAAACCCTCGGCCTCGAACGCGCGCGCCAGGAACCCGCGAATCCGTGCCTCGTCCTCCACCACAAGTATGCGCATC
Organism: uncultured Solirubrobacterales bacterium; assembly: GCA_963723675.1. Classification (GTDB taxonomy): domain Bacteria; phylum Actinomycetota; class Thermoleophilia; order Solirubrobacterales; family Solirubrobacteraceae; genus Palsa-465. The sequence goes on from CAVRRW010000012.1 coordinate 1,433,197, forward strand.
GACCCCACGTTCCGGCTGACCGAGCGATAACAAGATATTCCATTCGCGGATGACTTGTAAATGACGGCGGGATGACATCGCCGTCATCTGCCTTGCCTTTCGTGCCGCCAGCGATACTTTCCGCGCCGAGGGACGGAGAGCAAGCAATGAGCGGATACGCAAAACGTTTGGTCGGGATTGGCGTCGGCGTGGCCCTCGTCTGCGCGGCGCTGGGTCTGTACATCGGGCTCTACCTCACCAACGTGCCCTCGTCGGCGGCCGCCCTTCAGACCCCCGCCGGCGCGCGGCTGTATCTCGGAACCGTCCCGGCGGCCGCGCTCGATGACCCGCATCCGACCTGGGTCTCCTATTACGCGGTCGACGCCAACGGGGGCAACTGGCGGCACGTCACCACCTACACGCTGCCGGCGAACACGCTGGTGCGCGTCACGATTTATCAGTTCGATTCGCAGACCGGCTTGCGCAACCCGTTCATCTCCCAGGCCACGGGCACGGTCGGCGGCGTCTTCACGCTCGACGGCAGGGTGACGAAGGCGGTCAACCCCGACAGCGCTTCGCACGTGTTCGCGATCCCGCAGATCGGTCTCTCGGTTCCGCTGGTGGGGATTCCCGACAGCGCCAAGAACCCGTGCAGCAACGCGCCGTGCGCGCTCAGCTACGACCACACCACGACCACGTTCACGTTCCGCACTCCCGGCCCCGGCCTGTACCGCTGGCAGTGCTTCGTTCCCTGCGCGGCGGGATTCATCCACGGCTGGGGCGGACCGATGCAGACCATCGGCTACATGGACGGCTTCATCAAGGTCGTATGAGGCCCCGTCGGACATGAGCGAGGTCAACCACTGGCGCCGCGTCGTGCTGTGGTGGGTGGCGGCGAGCGTGATCGCCACGCCGCTGGTCATCTTCGTCGCGGCGCCTGGATTGCCGCCCGGCAACGGGTCGGAGCAGTCCGCCGGTCAGGTCGTCGACAACACGGTGCTGTTCGCGGTCTCGACGCCCGTGGCGCTGGCGGTGCTGGTGTACTTCACCTACGCGCTGATCGCCTTCCGCGAGCGCGCGCCCCAGGCCGAGGCGGTCCTGGACGGGCCGGCGATCCGGGGCCACAGCCGGATTCAGATGTGGTGGCTGATCATCACCACGGCGATCGTCCTGTTTCTCGCCGGCTACGGCACGGTCCGGTTGCTCGCCGACGGCTCCGGCGGCGGCCAGGGGCCGAACCCGATCGCGCGCCCGGCGGGCGCCGACCAGGCTCTGCAGGTGCAGGTGATCGCCCAGCAGTGGAAGTGGACCTTCCGCTGGCCGGCATACGGCGGCGTCGAGACGGCGTCGCTGGAGCTGCCCGCGAACCGGCTGATCGCGTTTCACGTCACCTCGCTTGACGTGATCCACTCCTTCTGGGCCTACCAGCTCGCGGTCAAGGCCGACGCCAACCCCGGGGTCGACAACGTCGCATTCGTGAAGACGAGGTCTCCGCTGCGGTTCGACATCCGCTGCGCCGAGCTGTGCGGCGTGTTCCACGGCTACATGTTCGACACCGGCTACGTCGTGGCCCCGGCGCAGTTCGCGAGCTGGATCACCCAGCAGCAGCAGAAGTTCGCGCCGGCGACCAAGTCGCTGCCGCCGTATGCCAAGCAGTACTTCCCGGACCCGACGAGGAGAGGCGGATGACCGCAACCACGCTCCCGGCCGCCCGACAGCCCGTGTGGCGTCGCCTGATCGGCTTCAACCTCCTAACCGGAATCGTGTTCGGGATCGTCGGGTGGCTGATCGGCTACTTCATCGGTGGCCGGATCCACGCCCCCAGCCTCGACTACTTCTCCACCGAGGCCGGCCAGAACGACATCTCGATCCTGCTCGGCTACCTGTTCGGCGTGATCGGCTTCCTGGTCGGTCTCGGGTTCGCCAACTACCCGGTGAGCAGGATGCTGGGGCACCCCCCGACGCTGGCCGAGCACGAGTCAGAGGGCGAGGGGATCGGCCGGTACTTCCGTCTCTGCACCGATCACAAGGTGGTCGCGATCCAGTACATCGTCGGGATCGGGGTGTTCTTCTTCGTCGGCGGCATCAACGCGATGCTGATCCGCACAGAGCTGCTGCAGCCCAACGTGCACGTGTTCGGCGCCAACCAGTATCTGACGCTGGTGGGGATGCACGGCGCGATGATGATGGGAATCATGACCTCGGGCGTGCTCGGCCCGTTTGCGAACTGGCTCGTGCCGCTGATGATCGGCACGCGGCGGATGGCCTATCCCCGGATCGAGTCGTTCACCTTCTGGCTGTTGATGGCCGCCGGCGTGATCCTGGTCACGACGATCTTCTTCGGCGGCTTCCAGACCGGCTGGACCGGCTATCAGCCGCTTGGTTCCCAGGGCACGGCCGGTTATGACGCCTACATCGGCTTCTTCGCGCTGGTCGGCGTGTCGATGTGTCTGCTGGGCTTCAACCTGCTGGTGACGATCGTCACGATGCGCGCGCCCGGGATGATTTGGACCCGGCTGCCGATCTTCGTCTGGAGCGTGCTGGCGACCTCGTTGCTGATGATGCTGGCGGCGCCGATGCTGATCGCGGCGCTGCTGATGGGGGCGCTGGACCGGACTGCGCAGACCGCGTTCTTCATCGCCGGCAACGGCGGCAGCTCCTACCTGTTCCAGAACCTGTTCTGGGTCTTCGGCCACCCCGAGGTGTACATCGTCGCGCTGCCCGGCTTCGGGATCGTGCTGGAGCTGCTGCCGGTCTTTGCGCGCAAGCCCCTGTGGGGCTACCGGCTCGCCGTCGCCGGCATGCTCGGCGTGACCCTGCTGAGCTTCTTCGTCTGGCAGCACCACCTGTTCGTGAGCGGGATCAACGCCAACCTGCGGCCGTTCTACATGCTCTCGACCGAGCTGATCTCGCTGCCCACCGGCTTCATCTTCCTGTGCGCGATGGGGACCATCTGGCGAGGACGCATACGGTTCACCGTGCCGATGTTGTTCTGCCTCGGATGGGTGTTCAACTTCCTGTTCGGCGGCATCTCCGGGGTGTTTTTGTCCGACGTCCCCAGCGACGTGACGACGCACGGCAGCTTCTTCTCGATGGCGCACTTCCATTACACGATCATGGGCGGTTTGGTGTTCACGGTGTTCGCCGCGATCTACTACTGGGGCCCGAAGATGACCGGCTTCAACTTCAACGAGCGCCTCGCGAAGATCCACTTCTGGTCGCTGTTCATCGCCTTCAACTCGACCTTCGGGCCGCTGTTCGCGCTCGGCATCCTGGGGCAGCCACGGCGGGTCGTCACCTACCCCACGAACCTGCAGGGACTGAACATCTGGGTATCGGTGTCGGCGTTCGTGATCGGGCTGTCGATGCTGGTGTTCCTGGTCAACCTGATCTGGTCGATGCTGATCAAGCGCGAGCCGGCCGAGGACAACCCGTGGCACTCGAAGTCGGCGGAGTTCCAGTTGCCGACCCCGGTGCCGCTGCACGACTTCGATCGGATCCCCGTGTTCGACGCCGATCCGTATCCCTACGGTGTCGAGCCCGCCGGCGGTCCGGCTCTGGTGCCGGCCGGGGGAGGGAGCTAGTGATGATCCCCGCCGCTCAGTCTCGGTGCGACCGTATCCACGGGGAGATCTGCTGATGGAGGCATCAGCATCCGCCCCCACCGATCCCCGCATCGAGCTCGAGCCGCCCGAGTGGCAGCCGCGCGCGCTGTGGGTGGGCGCGCGACAGCTCTGCGGCGCGGCCGCCTTCTTCTTCGTGGCGTTCGTCTTCGCCTACTTCTACCTGCGCGCCCTGGACCCCAACAAGAGCTGGAAGATCGGCGCCGTTCACCCGTCGATCGGCCTCGGCGTGGCGGTGGTGGTGGTGCTCGTCCTCAGCGCCGTGGCGATGCGCGCCGCGTCAACGCGGCCTGAGCTCGCGGTGCGGGCCGGGGCGGCCGCGCTGGCGCTCGCGCTGCTGGCGGTCGTGCTGCAGGTGATCGAGTGGACGACGCTCGGATTTGGGCCCGCCAGCGGCGGCTACGCGAGCGTGTTCGTCGGCTGGACCGCGTTCTACTCCGTGTTCGCGCTGCCCTGCATGTACTGGATCGAGACACAGGTCGCGACGGTCTGGCGGCGGCGTCGCCACGGCGTGCCCCACACGGCCGCCGAGGTGCTCACCGACACGGCGGTCACCAGAGCCGGGCTGGAGGCGTGCTCGTTCTTCTGGACGTTCTACGTCGCCAACGGCGTGCTGGCGTTCGTCCTGCTCTACCTGCTCTGACATGAGCTGGGGAGGGTGGTCGATCCAACCGCCGCTTCTCTACGTGGCGTTCGCGGGGCTGCTCTACTTCCTCGGCGTCGCCGGCCGGAGCCGGGGGCCAGGAGAGTCGCTGCGCACGGCCGCCTTCATCGCCGGGCTCGTGACGATCGTCCTCGCACTCGACTCGCCGATCGACGGTTATGCCGATCAGCTGTTCTGGGTGCACATGCTCCAGCACGTGTTGCTGCTGACGGTCGCGCCGCCGCTGATCCTGCTCGGCCGGCCATGGCCGCGGATGTGGCGCGCGCTGCCGCTGCAGTCGCGGACCACGATTGGGCGAGCGCTCGCCCGCGGGCGCTGGACGGCGCCGCTGCGGACGCTGGCGCGGCCGCTGCCGGCATGGGTGCTGTTCAACGCGACGATCGTCGCCTGGCACATACCGGCCGCCTACAACGCGACTCTGAACTCGAACGCGATCCACCAACTCGAGCACGCGATGTTCTTCTTCTGCGGCCTGCTGTTCTGGGCGCGTGTGATCGACCCGGGGCCTCTGCGCCCGCGGCTGATCTGGCCGACGCGAATCGCCTACGTCGTCGGCGCGATGGTCGTCGGCTGGTGTTTGGCGATCACGCTCGTGCTCGTTCCCCAGCCGCTGATCGCTCACTACGCCGCTCTCGCTCACCGGCCCGGCGGGCTCTCCGCCCTGGACGATCAGCAGCTCGCGGCAGGGGTGATGTGGGTGCCGGGCTCGCTGGCGTACACGATCGCGATGATGATCGGCGTCTACCGTTGGCTCGAGCCGGAGACGGCGATCCGCCTGCCGTCGACCGTAGTCACCGAGCCGGAGGTCGCCGCCCGCCCGCCGTCGACCGTTGTCACCGAGCCGGAGATCGCCGCCCGCCCGCCGTCGACCGCACTCACGACCTGAGGAGGACTGAGGCGCAAGATGCCATCCATTCCGTTCGCTGACAACTTTCTCGCCGGCTCGATCCTCACGCTCGTGCTCCCTGCCTGCCTGCTGATCGCGATCGCGATCTGGTACGTGCTCACGGCGCGGCGGCTGCCGGAGGACACGCCGGTGTCCTCGCCCTCACTGCCCCCACCGGAAGTAGTCGCGGCGGCTTCGCCGTCGCCGGCCGAGAGTCCTCCGCCCGAGCCACCCGGCGGCGAAGCCTGATGGAGGCCGGCGCCGACCTCGGTCACAAGCCCCGCAGGATCGGTGGCGTCGAGATCGCCGCTGCGCTCGTCGCCGCGGTGCTGGTCGGCGTCGGCGTCGGCGTCGGGTCGCATCTCCTGCGCGCGCGGTCCACGGCGAGCGCGGTCCCGGGCTCGGCCGCACTCCGGGGAGAGGCCACGTGGCCCGCAGGGGCACGACCCGCCCCGGCGGTGAACACCCTGCGCGACCAGAGCGGCCACCGCTTCTCACTGGCCTCGCTGCACGGACGCACGGTCGCGATGGTCTTCTTCGACTCTCACTGCAAGCAGGCGTGCCCGCTGGCGGGGCGCGCGCTGGCGGCATCCGAGCGTTCGCTGCCGCCCGCGCAACGAGCCGTGCTGGTCGTGGTCAGCGTCAATCCCCTCGACACGCCCGCAAGCGCGCGCGCGGCGGCGCGCCGCTGGGGCCTGGCCGGCGCCACGCAGTGGCACTGGCTGATGGGAACCCACGCTCAGCTTGCGCCGGTGTGGAAGGCCTACCACATCTACGTCGTGCCCACGAGGGGAGACATCAGCCACACCGAGGCGCTGTATCTGATCGACCGGCGCGGCGATGAGCGTTCGGGCTATCTGTACCCGTACATCCCCGCGACGGTCGCGCACGACCTGCGGACGCTTGCGAGCGCGCGATCCAATCAGGCGTCCGGTCATGCCTGAGATCGAGGTGTCCGGTCATGCCTGAGATCGCGGTGCCCGGTCATGCCTGAGATCGCCGAGGCTCTGCCCGTCCCCGCGACGCGTCCGCTGATCCGCACCGCCTGGCCGGCGGCCGTCCGAGACTACGTGACGCTGACCAAGCCCCGGATCATGTCGTTGCTGGTGCTGACCTCCGTGTGCGCGATGTTCGCGGCCGCGAGGGGGGCGCCGGCGCCGATGCGGCTCGCGGCGCTCGTGCTGGGCGGCATCCTCTCCTGCGGTGGCGCGAGCGCCCTCAACCACGTGCTCGACCGCGACATCGATCGACTGATGGGGCCACGGACAGCCTCGCGGCCAGTCGCCGCAGGACGCATCTCGCCGGCGCGGGCGACCGCGTTCGGGCTCACGCTGTCGGCGCTGTCGTTCCTGGTCCTGGGCGTATTCGCGAATCTCCTCGCCGCGATCCTGGCGCTCAGCGGCGGTGCCTTCTACGTGCTCGTCTACACGCTCTGGCTGAAACGAGCCACGCCGCAGAACATCGTGATCGGCGGTGCGGCCGGTGCGATCCCGCCGCTGGCCGGGTGGGCCGCCGCGAACGGACACGTTGGGGCCGGCGCAGGCTTCTTGTTCGTGATCGTGCTGCTGTGGACGCCGCCGCACTTCTGGGCGCTCTCGCTGCTGCTGGCGCCCGGGTACGCGGCCGCCGACGTTCCGATGTTGCCCGTCGTACGCGGTCCGTCCGTGACCGCGCGCGGGATCGTCGCCTACTCCTTCGTGCTGCTGGCGGCCACGCTCGTGCCCGGCCTGATCGGGACGTTTGGCGCGACCTACATCGGCGCGGCCCTCGCGCTGGGCTCCGTCTTATGCATCCTCGCGGGGCGCCTGCGGCGGGCGATCACGCCGGCCAACGCGGCGGTGATGTTTCACTATTCGCTGCTCTACCTCGCGCTGCTGTTCGTGGCAGTCGCGGTAGACGCTGCCGTGCGCTGAGGGCCGTCTCAACAGTTCTTAGGTTCGGCTTAGCCCGATCCGACGACCGTCTTCGACTCCTGCTTGATCCTTTCCGGAACCGGAAAAGGAGCAGATATGACCCTCGCAATCATCCTCAACATCATCCTCTGTGGCGCCGTCATCGTTGGGGTCGTGGCCCCGTTGGCGTGGGCGATTCTCACCCAGCACCGCGACGAGACGGTCACGATTGCAACGGCGCGAGGTACCCGCCAGGCGTGGGCGCGTACGGCACGTCGCCGTCGGCGGCCGCTGGGCGAGCCGATCGTCTGGCCCGTCCGCTAAGTCGGTTCCGAGGCCCCCGAGGGCGAGGCCGGCTACGGGCCGGTCTTCGCCCGCGGCGCCCGCGGCATTGGCTTCGCTGCCGGCTCGGAACCCGCTTCCCGCGGTCCCGCGAGCGCCGGGGTGTCGGGAGCGAACTCGCGCCCGATGCGGTCAAGCGGCGGCGTGTCGGGGGCGAACACGCGTTCGATATCGCCGAGCGTGGGGCTGCGGCCACGCAGCAGGCTAGCCGATGCGGGCGGGGCCAGCGCCGCCCGCACCAGGTCGAGATGGCGTTCTGAAATCTGCGGATCGATCTGCTGGAAGGCAGCCGCGGTCTCGCACACGCCCTTGAGCAACAACAGCAGGTCCAGCGCCTTGACGTCGCGCCGCACCGCTCCGACCTCCTGTGCACGGCCGAGCAAGGCGTCGAGCACCTCCACGATCTCGCTGTGGGCGGCGCGGATCTCGCGATTGGCGAGGAACGTCTCCTGCACTGCCTCGAACAGCGCCCGGGCCTGCTGCTGACGCCCCGCCATCTCGTCGAGGAACTCGAATAGCGCTTCCCCGGGCTCGGGCGACTCGAGCAGCTCCCCCCCGCGCGCGGCCGCGTCGCTCATCTGATCGACGACGATCGCCGCGATCAGGTCCTCCTTGCTCGGGAAGTTGCGAAACAGGGTCCCGTGGCCGATGCCGGCGCGCTGAGCGATCTCGGCGACGCTCACGTCGAGCCCGCGCTCGCCGAACACCGCGGCCGCGGCGTCGAGCAGACGGCGCCGGTTGCGCTCGGCGTCGGCCCGTGGCCGCCTGGTGTGCTCGGGCATCTCGCCGGACATTGTGCTACTTCGCACCCGCGTCTACGCCGCAACGAAGCCCGACGGCTCAAGCGCCGGCTCTCCAAGGGTGGCCGGCTCTCCGAGGTCGGCCGGGTCTCGCTCGCCTTCTGTCGGCGGCGTCAGCTCGGCGCTCTCGAAACGCTCCAGGTCGCGCCTGCGCAGCGCCACCACGAGGATGATCGCGCCGGCCGCGAGCATCGCGGCGGCGGCGGCGAACGCGACGTGGTAACCCGAAACGCGAGCAGCGAGCGCGGCCGCGTGCGACGGGTGGGAGCCGAGCAGGCTGGCCGTCTGACTCGCGGCGAGCGTGGAGAGGATCGCAAGGCCCAGCGAGCCTCCGACCTGTTGCGCCGTGTTGAACAGCCCCGAGGCCAGGCCCGCGTCCTCGCGCCCGACGCCGCCGGTGCCAAGCAGCGTGATCGGCACGAATACCAGTCCCATGCCGATGCTCATCGGGATCAGGCCCGGTAGCAGGTCGCCGGCGTAGCTTCCGTTCACCGGCACCTGGGTGAGGAACGTCATGCCCGCGGCTGCGAGCAGGATGCCGACGACCGCGACCGCGCGGACGCCGAGCCGGCGGATCAGCTGCTGCGCGATCCCGGCGCCGACTACGATCCCGCCGGTGACCGGGAGGAACGCGAGCCCCGCCTTCAATGGGCTGTAGCCGAGGATCTCCTGCACGTACGGTCCGTTTAGCGTGGGGATTGGTGCGCAGGAGATCAGGCGGGGGATGGCGCGCCCTCTGAGGATGGGGCGAGAACCGGCTGGATCTCATCGAGGAGTCGGGCCCAGAGCGGACCGTGCGGTCGTCGCGGGCGGGGGATCACTCGGAAACGTCCCACTCGAGCCCTCGCCGGCTTCGCGCGGGACGTTGCCGCCGTCCTAGAACGGAAACATCCCGCGACTGCTCTCGGAAGCTTCGACTGGGATGTTGCCGAGCCTTTCGGGGGCCGGCGACCGTCGGCCCGGCATAGGGCTGCTTGTCGACACAATTCCGCTCAATTCCTCACTTGCTCGGTGATTTCTCTGTTGCGTTTCCCGCTCCAGTCCAAGTCCGACGCCATGCGCTGCCCCGCCGGCACCCGCTCGCGGCCCCGCCCAGCCGGCGCCGCCATCCCGTGCGCCGCCGGCGCCCGCTCGCGCCTCCGCCCAATCCAGGCAGCCGCTCCGCCGAGCTGGCGCCGCCATCCCGCGCGCCGCCATCCCGCGCGCCGCCATCCCGCGCGCGCCTCCGCCCAATCCAGACAGCCGCCGCGCCCAGCCCGCAGCGCCGTCCCGCGCGCCGCCGGCGCCCCCGCCGACCCCACGCCACCATCCCCGATCCCCGACCACCCGCTAGCATCATCGACGTTCGGAACTAAGAGAAAGAAACGAAGCACTCCGCCGACCGAAGGGCGGAGAGAAGAAGGGAATTGAATATGTCTGACGCCGTTACGCGCGTGTCCGTCGAGGTCGAGGGAAAAGAGATCTCGTTCGAGACCGGCAAGCTGGCCAAGCAGGCCTCCGGCGCCGTCGTCGTCCGAGCGGGCGACACCATGGTGATTTGCACCGCCACGGCCGGGAACCTCCGGGACGTGGACTTCCTCCCGTTGACCGTCGACGTGGAGGAGCGCATGTACGCGGCCGGGAAGATCCCCGGCTCGTTCTTCAAGCGCGAGGGACGCGCGGGGGAGAAGGCGACCCTCTCGGCGCGGCTGATCGATCGACCGATCCGGCCGCTGTTCCCCAAGGGCTGGCGGTATGAGACCCAGCTCGTGGCGATTCCGGTCTCGGTCGACCACGTCAACCCGTACGACATCCTTGCGATGAACGGCGCCTCCGCGGCGCTGATGGTCTCGCACATTCCGTTTCCGGCGCCCGTCGGCGCGGTCCGGATCGGCAAGATCGACGGCAACTTCGTCGTCAACCCCAGCGAGGAGGACCTCGTCGAGGACACCGACCTCGACCTGATCGTGGCCGGCACCGAGGAAGCGATCCTGATGGTGGAGGCCGGCGCGAACGAGATCCCCGAGGCGGAGATCCTCGACGCGCTCGACATCGCCCACGAGGAGATCAAGAAGCTCTGTGGCGCTCAGCGCGAGCTGGCCGAGAAGGCCGGCAAGGAGAAGATCGAGGTCGAGGTGCCGCAGGTGCACCCAGAGCTTTACGAGCAGATCAAGGCCTCGTACGGCGCCGCGCTCGACGCCGCGACGCAGGTGGAGGACAAGCTGCAGCGCCAGGACGCCTGCCGCGCGGTCGAGGAGCAGGTGCTCGAGCAGTTCGCGGGCGATCCCGAGTCTGAGACCTACGCGGAGTATCGGGCCAACGCCCAGCGCGCGTTCGACAAGCTCGAGAAGACCCTGATCCGGGAGCGGATCGCGGTCCAGAAGAAGCGGCCCGACGGGCGTACCTCCGACGAGATCCGCCCGATCTCGATCGAGGTCGCGGTGGCTCCGCGCACGCACGGCTCGGCGCTGTTCACGCGGGGCCAGACCCAGGCCCTGAGCGTGGTCGCGCTGGGCACCACGCGCGAGGAGATGCGGCTCGACACGCTTGGGCTGGAGACGGCAAAGCGCTACTTCCACCACTACAACTTCCCGCCGTTCTCGGTCGGGGAGGCGGGCTTCATGCGGGGCCCCAAGCGACGTGACATCGGGCACGGCGCGCTCGCGGAGCGGGCGTTGGTGCCGATGATCCCGACCCAGGAGGAGTTCCCCTACACGATCCGCGTGGTCTCGGACATCCTCGAGTCAAACGGGTCCTCCTCGATGGCCTCGGTGTGCGGCTCGACCCTGTCGCTGATGGACGCCGGCGTGCCGATCAGGCGCGCCGTCGCCGGAATCGCGATGGGCCTGATCAAGGAGGGCGACGAGTACATCGTCCTCACCGACATCGCCGGCGTCGAGGACCATCTCGGCGACATGGACTTCAAGGTCGCCGGGACCGATCGCGGCATCACGGCGCTGCAGATGGACATCAAGATCACAGGCGTGACGTTCGACATCCTGCGCGACGCGCTCGCGCAGGCGAAGCTGGCTCGCCAGTTCATCCTCGGCGAGATGGCGAAGGTGATCGACACGCCGCGGAGCGAGCTGTCCAAGCACGCGCCGCGGATCTCCACGATCCAGATCGACCCGGAGAAGATCGGTCTGCTGATCGGCAAGGGCGGCGAGACCATCCGCGCGCTGCAGGAGGAGTTCGAGGCCCAGATCGACGTCAACGACGAGGGGCAGGTGCTGGTCTACGCGTCCGACGGCGAGCGCGGCGACGCGTTGGTCGACCGGATCCGCGCGATGACCAAGGAGGTCGAGGTCGGCGACGAGTTCACCGGCAAGGTCGTAAAGACGACCACCTTCGGCGCGTTCGTGGAGCTGTCCAAGGGCACCGACGGATTGCTGCACATCTCCAACGTCGCGCCGGGTCGCCGGATCGGGACGGTCGAGGAGGTGCTGAACAAGGGCGACGAGCTCAACGTCCGCGTGGTCGAGGTCGACCGCGAGCGGGGCCGGATCGGACTGCGGCTCTCGGCCGACCCGGACATCGCCGGCAAGACCGCGGATGAGCTCGCCGGCGTCGGCACCGGCGACTCGGGTCCGCGCCGCGAGCGTGGACCCCGCGACACTCGCGACACGCGGGACGGCCGGGACGGCCGCGGCGGGCGCGACCGCGGCGGCCGTGACCGCGACCGCGACCGCGGCCGCGTTCGCGACCGGGATCCGGATCGCCGGGCGTAACCCACCCGCATGACCCAAGCGCACAGCCTGACGACGCTCCCATCGGGCGTCCGCGTCGTCACCGAGACCGTTCCCGCGGTCCGATCGGTGGCGCTCGGGTTCTGGATCGGGACCGGGTCGCGCGGGGAGACCGAGGATCAGGCCGGGCTCTCGCATCTGATCGAGCACCTGCTGTTCAAGGGCTCCTCCAGGTACGGGTCGCTCGAGATCGACCAGATCTTCGACGCCATGGGCGCGGAGCTAAACGCCGGCACCGGCAAGGAGACGACGTCTGTCTACGCGCGGGTGATCGATCAGCACGTGCCCGAGGCGTTCGATGTGATCGCCGACATGGTCTTCCGGCCATCGCTGGACGACGTCGACTCCGAGCGAGCTGTGATCCTCGAGGAGATCGCGATGTACGAGGACGATCCGCAGGAGAAGGTCTTCGACGTGCTCGGCGAAGCGGTGTTCGACGACCATCCACTGGGCCGCGCGATCATCGGCCTGGCGCCGGTGATAGCCGACACGCCGATACCCGAGATCGCCCGCTTCCACGCCTCGCGCTACACACCCGGCAACGTCGTGATCGCCGCCGCCGGCGCACTGGACCACGATGCGATCGTGGCGCTCGCCGCCGAGCATGTCGGCGAGGCGCGGGGTCCAGACGGCGCCGGAGCGGTGCGCCCGCCGTCGACCCGTGCCCCGGCGGCCCTGCACGGCCGCCGGCGATTCGAGCGAAAGGAGACCGAGCAGTACCACGTCTGCCTCGGCGGCCCGGCTCTCTCGCGCCACGACGACCGGCGGTTCGCGCTGCGGGTGCTCGACACGATCTTCGGCGGGACCTCGTCGTCGCGGCTGTTCCAGGAGGTTCGCGAGCGCCGTGGCCTCGCCTATGCCGTGTACTCGTTCACGAGCGCCTATCAGGACACCGGGCAGGTGGGCCTGTACGTCGGCACGCGCGCCGACAACGTCGCCGAGGCGCTCGCGGTCGTCGGCACCGAGCTGACCCGGTTGCGCGACGAGCCCGCCACGCCCGAGGAGCTCCACCGTGCCAAGGAGAACCTCAAGGGCCGCGTGGCCCTGTCGATGGAGTCGACCGGCGCGCGGATGAACAGGCTCGGTTCCGAGATTCTCGCGGGGATGCCGTTGCTGTCGATCGACGAGACCGTCGGGCGGATCGAGGCGGTGACGCTCGAGGACCTCGTCGGACTGGTCGAGGAGCTGTGGGCTCCCGGGCGCCTGTCGGCCGCCGGGATCGGGCCCGACCAGGGACGCTTCGAGGAGGCGCTCGGCGCGGTCGAGCCGGCGCTCGTGGAGACCGCGTGACCGCGATCCGCGTCGCCGTCGCCGGCGCCGCGGGGCGGATGGGGCAGACCGTGTGCGCAGCGGTCGAGGAGGCGCAGGACATGGAGCTGGTCGCGCGCGCCGACCCGGCGCTGGGAATCTCGCTCGAGCGGGCGCTGAGCGAGCGCCCCGACGTGGTCGTCGACTTCACGATGCCCGCGACGGTTGTTGCAAATGCCCGTCAAGCGGTCGCCGCCGGCGTGCACGCGGTGATCGGAACGACCGGATTCGATCCCGCCGGGCTCCGGGACCTGGCCGGCGCCGGCGCGAACGTGTTCATCGCTCCCAACTTCGCGATCGGGGCCGTGCTGATGATGCAGTTCGCCGCCCAGGCGGCCAGGCACATGGCGCGCGCGGAGATCGTCGAGCTGCACCACGACCTCAAGCTCGACAGGCCCAGCGGGACGGCGGCGCGCACCGCGGCCCTGATGCACGACGCCGCTCCGGGGCTCGGCGAAGTCCCGATCCACTCGGTCCGGCTCCCCGGACTGGTCGCCCACCACGAGGTGATCCTCGGCGATGTCGGACAGACGCTGACGATTCGCCACGACTCGACCGATCGCACCTCCTTCATGCCCGGCGTGCTGCTCGCGGTCAGGCGCGTCGGGACGCTGACCGAATCGCCCGTGGTCGGGCTCGAGCATCTGCTCGCCGAAGGCCAGCCGTTGTAGCGCTTTTTCAACATGTGGCCATTTGCGTCGTCCTGTGGCCGCGCTATTTTCTGTGTGAACGCTCACTGCTGCGGGGAAGAAGGAGTCAGTCATGGCCTGGAAGCGACACATTCTGGTTGTGGCCAATGTCACGGCAAACTCGGATGACCTGCTGCGGGCGTTGCGCGAGCGCGCGGAACGCGAGCCGACGCGCTACACGATGGTGATCCCCGCGACACCGTTCGGCGGCGGCAAGGCCGTCGCGACGGAGAAGCTCCAAGAGGCCCTCGAATTCCTGTCGGGCGCGGGACTGGAAGTGGAGGGGAGCGTCGGACATGCGGATCCCATCGTCGCGGTGACCGATGCCTGGGATCCGATGCTCTACGACGAGATCATCGTCTCGACGCTCCCGATGCGGTTCTCCAAGTGGATGCACGCGGGCCTGCCCGAGCGGATCGGGCGGCTCACCGGAGCCCCCGTCACGCACGTCGTCTCCCAGCCCCCCAAGGCGCCGGCGCAGACAACTCCGCCCCCGCAGCGCGAGGACGCCGAGGCGCTCATGGGTCCGCTGTCGGTGCTCGCCTGGGGCGGACACAAAGAGCGCTGAGCACGGTTGCGGCCGGCCGGGCGCAAAGCGCCCGCGCGCCCTGCGATAATCCAAGGCGATGGCCGTAGATCTCGGGGCGATCCTCACCGCGATGGTCACGCCGTTCGACGCCAACGGACGCGTCGACGACGAGGCGGCCGTGCGTCTGATGAATCATCTCGTGGACCACGGCTCCGACGGTCTGGTGATCTGCGGGACCACCGGGGAATCCTCCACGCTCTCCGACTCAGAGCATCTGGGCATGTTCGGCCTGGCGGTGCAGGAGATGGGCGACCGCTGTACGGTCGTCGCCGGCGTCGGCTCCAACGACACGCGCCACGCCGTCTACCTGACCGAGCGCGCGACCGAGCTCGGCGCCGACGCGCTGCTCTCGGTCAACCCGTACTACAACCGCCCCAGCCGCCGTGGGATCGTCCGCCACTATGAGGAGGTCAACCGGGCCACCGATCGGCCGATCCTGCTCTACAACATCCCGTCACGCACGGCCACCGACATGCCCAATGACCTGCTGGCCGAGCTCGCGCAGCTCGACAACGTCATCGGCGTCAAGCAGGCCAACCCCGACAACCTCGCAAAGATCGACGGGATGCAGATCTACGCCGGCAACGACGACATGCTCGCCGACGTCCTCGACCTCGGCGAACCGGGTGGCGTGCTCACCGCCAGCCACCTGTTCGGCGAGGAGATGCACCGCATGGTCGACGAGCCCGAGCGCCGGCGGGAGATCGATGCGAGCCTCAAGGACGCCTACCGCGACCTTACGATCGCACCGCTCGCCACGACGCTGAAGGCCGCGCTGAACCTGCTCGGCCTGCGCGTCGGGGCACCGCGCTTGCCGTACGTGGAGCTCGACAATCAGGAGACGGCCACCGTGCGCGAGCTGCTCGAGCGCCACGGGCTGCTTCAGACCGCCAGAGCGGCTGGATGAGGCAGGCGGCCGCCGCTCTCGGCGGGCTCGGACGGCGAGGAGAGGTCTAGTGAAGCGTCCGGCAACCAGGGCACCGTGGTGAACGGGGCCCTGCGCGTCCTGCCGCTCGGCGGCCTCGGCGAGATTGGCAAGAACATGACCGTCGTCGAGTACGACGGGCGGATCGTCGTCGTCGATACCGGCCTGCGGTTCCCGACCGCCGACATGCTGGGGATCGATCTAGTGCTGCCCGACTTCGCCTACCTGCGCGAGCGCGCGCAGGACATCGAGGCGATCGTGATCACGCACGGCCATGAGGACCACCTCGGGGCGCTGCCGTGGGTGCTGCGCGAGCTCGATCACTGGCCGACCGTGTACGGCGGCAGGCTGACGATCGCGATGGCCCGCTCGAAGCTCGACGAGCACCGACTGCGGGATGCTCCGCTGGAGGATCTGAGCCCGGGCGAGCGGCTTGAGCTCGGCCCATTCGGGCTCGAGCTCGTGCACATGACCCACTCGATTCCCGACTCGTGCGCGGTGGCGCTGACCACCGAGCTGGGCACGGTCCTGCTGACCGGCGACTACAAGTTCGATCAGACCCCGGTAGATGGCCAGCCGGCCGACGTCTCGAGGCTCGCCGAGCTCGGCCGCGAGGGGGTGCTGCTGCTGTGCGGCGACTCCACCAACGCCGACCGACCCGGCTTCTCGCCGTCGGAGCGAGGCGTCGGCCCGCACCTGCAGGAAGCGTTCATGCACGCGCCCGGCCGGGTCATCGTCACCAGCTTCGCGTCCAACATCCACCGCGTGCAGCAGGTCGTCGATGCCGCCGCCGTGCTCGGACGCAAGGTGTCGCTGGTGGGCCGCTCGATGCGCAAGAACGTCGGTATCGGCCGCTCGCTGGGCCACATCGAGGTTCCCGACGGCCTGCTGATACCGCCGAGCGAGGTGGAGGACTGGCCTCCCGAGAAGATCGTGGTGATTTCGACCGGATCTCAGGGCGAGCCGCTGTCGGCGCTGCGGCGGATGGCCCACAACGACCACCGCGCGATCAAGCTTCGCCAAGGCGACACGGTCGTGTTCGCCGCGACCCCGATCCCCGGCAACGAGCGTGCCGTCAACGAGACGATCGACCGCCTCTATCACATCGGCTGCAATGTGCTCACCAGCCGCGACGCGCCGATCCACGCATCGGGGCACGGCTACGCCGAGGAGCTCAAGCTGATGCTCAATCTCGTCAAGCCGCGTTACGTGATGCCGGTTCACGGCGACTTCAAGCGGATCCGCCTGCACACGCAACTGGCCGAGGCGGTGGGGATCGACCACGACGAGCTGTTCTGCGGCGAGAACGGGCTCCCGCTCGAGCTCGACTCGGTCGGGGCGCGGTTTGCCGAGCGCGAGCAGTCCGGGATGATCTTCGTCGACGGGGTCGATATCGGCGACCCCGCCGACGTGGCGCTGCGCGACCGGCGGATGCTGTCCGCCGACGGGATCTTCATCGTCGTCGCGACCGTGTCCGAGCAGACCGGCGAGTCAGTGGCGCCGCCGGAGGTGATCTTCCGCGGCGTCCCGTTCATCGAGCAGGCCGACGAGCTGGTCGAGGACATTCGCGGCGAGGTCGAGCGCTCGCTCGCGCACTCGGCGAAGGACGGCCTTCGCGAGATCGACCTGCTCCAGCAGGAGCTGCACGACGATCTCGCGGCGTTCGTCTACGACCGCTTGCGGCGGCGACCGATGGTGCTGCCCGTGGTCGTCGAGGTCTGAGCCGCGACCGGGGCGCCGTTGGGGCCGTCGGTGGCGCCCACGGGGGCAGCGGCGTCGGCGGGGATCGGCGCCAGCGGGATCCTGATCTGAAACCGCGTGCCGGTCGGCGTGGTGGGAGCCTCCAGCGCGACCGACCCGTCGTGGGACTCGGCCACGGCGCGGACGATCGCCAGCCCCAGGCCCGAGCCGCGGCCGCCGTCGCGCCCGCCGCGGACGAAGCGCTCGAACACCCGCTCGCCCAGGTCGGGCGGGATGCCAGGTCCATCATCCTCGACGACCAGGACCGCCTGGCCGTTGCGCGAGAACGTCGAGGCGCGCACGTGCGTCCCGTCGGGGGTGTGCCGCAGCGCGTTCTCGATCAGGTTGAGCACCAGCCGGTGAAGGTCGTCGGGCACGCCCGACACGACCGCCTTGGAAGCGTCGATCGTCAGCTCGTGGCCCTCCGCCACCGGTTCGAGCTCGGCGGCGGCGTCGGTCACCACCTCGGCGAGGTCGGTCGGGCGGTGCGGCTGCCCGCGCCTGGCGTCCGCGCGCGCGAGCAGCAGCAGGTCTCCGACCAGGCGCCGCATCCTCCTCGTCGAGCGCAACGCGGCCTCGGCGGTCTCGGCCTGCTCGCCGTCGAGCTCCTCGGTCAGGAGCTCGAGGTTGGCCAGCACGCTGGTCAGCGGCGTGCGCAGCTCGTGCGAGGCGTCGGCGACGAACTCCCGCTGGCGATCGAGCATCGCCTCGGTCTCCCCGCGCGAGGCATCGAGCGCGCCGAGCATTCCCTCGAGCGTGCTCGCCAGCTCGGCGATCTCGTCGCTGGCCTCGGGATGGGGGAGTCGCAGCGTGGGGTCGCGAGTGCGCTCGATCTCGCGGGCGGCGTCGGTGAGCGCGGTGATCGGGCGGGTCGCCCGCTGCGCATTCGCCAACCCCGCCAGGAGCGCCAGGAACGTGCCGCCGAGCACGCCGAGCAGCAGGAAGAACTGCACCCGCGCGAGCGTGTGGTCGACGTCGGACAGGGGCCGCGCGTAGAGCAGCACCGCCTGTCCGCTCGGCTCGACGTCGAGATTGCGAACCTCCACGCGGTAGCCGAACTCACGGAGGGTCCCGGTTCCCAGCGGAAACGGGAAGTCGGGTTGGGCCGTCAACGACTTGGTGCCCTTGATCTTGACCTGGTCCTGCGTGCACAGCGACTCTCCGGAGCTGGGGTCGAAGATCCGGATTTGGGCCTGCTCTGCCCGCGCGTAGTCACTCAGGCGAACCGTCCGATTGCAGTTGCTCAGCAGGCCGTCGGTATACCTCAGCCTGCGGTCGAGCGCGTGCTGGAGCTGGTCGGCCGCGGAGCGGACCTCGTCGTTGAACTGACTCTGGACCTGCCGCGTCGTCAGCACGCCGACGATCACCGCAAACGACGCCAGGATCACGAAGGTGAGCACCGCCGAGCCTCCGGCCAGCCGCCACCGGATCGGCAGCGACTTATACGCGGAGAACGTAGCCCGCGCCGCGGATCGTGTGTAGGAGCCGAGGCTCTTCACCGGCTTCAAGCTTCCTCCGAAGGTTCGAGACGAACACCTCGATCGTATTGGTCATCGAGAACGGGTCGTATCCCCAGACCTCGTCCAGCAGGCGCTGGCGCGAGATCACGATCCGTTCGTTGCGCATCAGGTACTCGAGCAGCTCGAACTCGCGCTGGGTCAGATCGATCCGCCGCCCCGACCGCGTGACCTCGTGCGTGTCGGGGTTGAGCTTCAGGTCTCCCACGGTCAGCGTCGCCTGGCCGCGGGGCGGACGGCGCCTGAGCAGCGCCCGCAGCCGCGCCAGAAGCTCCTGGCGCTCGAACGGCTTGACGAGGTAATCGTCGGCGCCGGAATCGAGTCCCTGCACGCGCGCCTCGACCGCATCGCGGGCGGTCAGGACGAGGATCGGGACATCGTCAGTCTCGCGCAGCTTCTTGGCGACGTCGATTCCGTCCAGGCGGGGCAGCCCGAGATCGAGGATCACGAGATCGGGAAGGAAGGCATGCGCCTCGTCGAGCGCCGCGACGCCGTCGTCGGCGATGCGGACCTCGTAGCCCTCCATCCGCAACGAACGCTGAAGGACCTGCGCGATCGCGTCGTCGTCCTCGACGACCAGTACGCGAGGGGAACGTTCGTAGGCGACCATGGTCTTGCCTGCAAATGGTAGGGAGCCGCGGGCGCGTGTTGACGATCTTTAGCGGGCCTTGAGCCGTCCGCCCGGCGCCGTAACGCGATCGTGTGCACTTCGTCGGGAATCGCCGCGGCCGGCCGCGCGTTCGCGGTCGGCAGGAGGCGGGGCGCGGCCGTCGAAGCCATTCCCTCGGAATGGCCGCCAAGAGACGGAAGCAGTCGCCACCCAAGCGCGCCAAGCGCTCGCTGCTCGCGGGCCGTCCGTCGCTGCGCCTCCCGCCGCTGGAGCTCGAGCCCCATCACGTCGACGTCATTGGCCTCGCGCTGATCGCGGCCGGGGTGTTCCTGGCCGGAATCGAGTATCTGCACTGGTCGGGCGGGACGCTGGGCAACGGCGGTGCTAAGAGCACCCGGTTCGTGTTCGGACGCCTCGGCTACGCGATCCCCGCCGCGCTGATCGCAGGCGGGGCACTCGTGCTGGTGCGCGAGCTTCGCCCGCCCGGTCGCCCCATGCGCGCCGGTGCGATCTGCCTGGCGGCGGCCACCACGCTCGCGCTCGCCGCCGGAACGCTCGGCGTGGGGCCCGGCCCCACTCCGGCCGGCGAGTTCTGGCATCCGGCCGCGTTCGAGGCTCGTGGCGGCATCGTCGGCCAAGGCGAATTCTGGGTCGGCTCGCACCTGATCTCGACGACCGGCGCCGACATCCTCGCGGTGTTCCTCTTCCTCGCGGGCGTGATCCTCGTCTCGGGCGCGACGCTCGCGGGAATCGTGCGCTGGACCGGCGCCGGCGTCGCCGGCACGGGCCGGGCGTTCAGGCGAACCACCGGCGATCTCGCCCAGACGGTGGCGCGCCGGCCGGCGACGGAGGCCGCCCGCGCGAGAGCTGCGGCCCGCGCGGCCAGGGCAGAGCCCGACCCCCACCGGCTCGACCCCGCTTCGAACCGGATCGATCCCGAGCCCGCGTTTCCCCCGGAGCCCGACACCTCGGAACTGGTGATCCGGGCCACGCACGTCGAGGCGCCCCCGATCGTGGCGGCCGCGCATGAGTCCGGGGCGGTCTCCGACGAGGAAGACGTCGGCGGCACCGAGCCCGCCGAGCGTGGGGGCGCCTCCGGTGCCCGCGAGGGGACCGGAAGCCCGCGTGAGGGCAGCGCCCACCCGCCTGAGGGCACCGCCGGCCCGCCTGAGGGGACCGCCGGCCCGCGAGGCCAGGCAGTCGTCGGCTCCGACGATCTGACCCCGATGGGGCGCTATCGCGCGCAGATCACCGACGCCCCGGACTTCCAATGGCGCGTGCCGTCGCCGCGCTTTTTGGTGCGCTCGACGGGCGAAGCCGCCAAGCCGGACACGGCCGGCCAGGAGCAGGTAGCCAAGACCCTCCTCGAGACGCTCGGTCACTTCGGGATCGACGCCAAGCTTTCGGGGCGGGTCACCGGCCCGCACATCACCCGCTACGAGCTGCGCCTGGCACCGGGAACCAAGGTGGCGAAGGTCGCACAACTCAAGGACGACCTGGCGTACGCGCTGGCCGCGACCGAGATCCGGATCCTCGCGCCGATCCCGGGCAAACAGGCCGTCGGCGTCGAGGTCCCCAACGCCCGGCGGAGGATCGTCCACCTCGGCGACGTCTTCCAGGAGCCTCCGGCCGACTGGTCGCCGCTGACTGTGTGGCTGGGGAAGGACATCGCCGGCCGCGCGATCGGCGCGGACCTCGCGAAGATGCCCCACCTGCTGGTCGCGGGCACCACCGGCGCCGGCAAGTCGGCGTGCGTCAACGCGATGCTGTGCAGCATCCTCCTGCGAGCGACCCCGCACGAGGTCAGGGTGGTGCTGGTCGACCCCAAGCAGGTGGAGCTCAACCACTACGAGTCGATCCCGCACCTGCTGACGCCGGTGATCACGAGCCCGAGGATGGCCGCCAACGCGCTGCAGAACCTGGTCAAGGAGATGGAGCAGCGCTACGGGACGATGTCGCTGGCACGCACCCGGTCGCTGCCAGAGCTCAACCGCTCGCGCGAGAAGCGCGGCGAGCCGCCCCTGCCCTACGTGCTGTGCGTGATCGACGAGCTCGCCGACCTGATGATGGTCGCGCCCGCCGACGTCGAGGACTCGGTGATCCGGCTCGCGCAGAAGGCGCGGGCGGTCGGCATCCATCTCGTGCTTGCGACGCAGTCGCCCCGGGTCGACGTGATCACCGGGATGATCAAGGCAAACGTGCCGTCGCGGATCGCGTTCGCGGTCTCCAGCCAGACCGACTCACGCGTGATCCTCGACCAGAACGGCGCGGAGTCGCTGCTGGGGATGGGTGACATGCTGTTCTCGCCGGTCGGCTCGAGCAAGGTGCAGCGGATCCAGGGCGCCTACATCGACGAGGAACAGATCGCCGCGCTGACCGACTCGTGGCGCAGGCAGGGCGAACCGGAGTTTCACGAGGAGCTGCTGGAGGAGGTCGAGAGCGACGCGGTGCCCGGCGAGGACGAGGACGCACTGCCTCCGGACGAGGACCCCCTGCTGGACGACGCGGTCGCGTTGGTCGCGCAGATGGGGACGGCGTCGACGTCGATGCTGCAGCGCAGACTGCGGCTCGGCTACACCAGGGCGGGGCGTCTGATCGACATGCTCGAACGCCGCGGGATCATCTCCGGCTATGAGGGGTCAAAGCCGCGGCAGGTTCTGATCACCGAGGCCGACGTGCCACGAATCCTCTCGCACCTGGCCGAGGCCGAGGGCTCCGGCGGCGCCCAGCAGCGGGCGCGCGTGCCCGATGTTCCAAGCGGTCCCTAGAGGCGGTCTTCGGCGCCGGCGAAGGTGCTTTGGGAAGCCCGGTGTGACCTCGGATCGCCGCTAGCCTTCGAAGCTGATGGCAGACATCGGCACGACCTTGCGCGAGGCGCGGATGCGCGCCCACATCGATGTGAGCGAGGTCGAGGCCCGCACCAAGATCCGCGCCAAGTACCTGCGCGCGATCGAGAACGAGGAGTGGGACCTGCTGCCGGGGCCGGTCTACGCCAAGAGCTTCCTGCGCACCTACGGTGACTTCCTCGGACTAGACAGCCGGATGCTCGTGGACGAGTACAAGCGCGTCTACGAGCGTCCCTCCGACCACGAGCTGCGACCGATGTCCTCGCTCAGCCGCGAGCGCGAGCGCGCCGCCAAGGGTCCGCTGGTGCCGTCCTGGCTGGTGATCGCGGGGGTGCTGGTCGCAATCGTGGGCGCGCTATTCGTGGTGGGCTCGTTCCAAAGCGGCAACAAGAGCCCGACCACCGCCGGCACGAGCACCACCGGCCATCACGCGCGCCACCGGCGCCATCGCCAGCACAAGCCCGTCGCCAAGCCCAAGACCGTGACGCTGCAGCTGGTGCCGACCGGTCAGGTCTACGTGTGCCTGGTCGACGGCAGCGGAGCCAAGCTGATTCCCGGTCGGATCTTCGGGCCGGGCGAGACGATCCCCACCGAGAAGAGCGACAAGCTGCTGCTGACGCTCGGCAACGCGTCGGTGCAGATGAAGGTCAACGGCAAGCGCGTCAACGTGGCGCCGTCCGGCACCTCGATCGGGTACTCGCTGTCGCCGACCGCGATGGCCTCGCTCCCGGTCTCAAAGCAGCCCAGCTGCACATGAGCGAGAGCGCGTCGACCGCCGCGGTGCGCGCCGGGATCCTGGTGACCGGCACCGAGGTGCTCACCGGGATCATCTCGGACCGCAACGGGCCGTGGCTGTCGGTGGCGCTGCGCGAGATTGGCGTCGACGCCGCGATGATCCAGATCGTCGGCGATCGCACCGACGATTTGGTCGCGGCGCTCGAGTTCATGCGGGGCGAGGGGATGGCGCTGATCGTCACCAGCGGTGGCCTCGGTCCCACCGCCGACGACCTGACTGCCGAGATCGTGGGTCGCTTCGCGGGGCGCGAGATGGTGCTCGACACCGAGCTCGAGGCAAGGATCGCGGAGATCCTGCGGCCGATGATGCGGCGCTGGCCCGATCTCGATCCCGACGCGATTCGCGCATCGAACCGCAAGCAGGCGGTGATCCCGGAGGGAGCGACCGTGCTCGATCCGGTCGGAACCGCCCCGGGACTGGTCGTGCCGCCGGCGGACGGCGTCGGCCCGACGGTGGTGGTCCTCCCGGGACCGCCGCGCGAGCTGCATCCGATGTGGGAGATGGCGCGCGAGACCGACGCGTTCCGCGCCGCGATCGCGGGCGCGACCACGTATCGCACCGGGGTGCTGCGGCTCTTCGGAATACCCGAGTCTGAGATCGCAAACACGCTGCGCGCGGCCGAAGCCGCGGATCTCTCGCTCGAGCCGTTGGAGATCACGACATGTCTGCGCCGGGGCGAGATCGAGGTGTCCACCCGCTACGAGCCTCCCGCCGAGCAGGACTACGAGGCCCTGGTGCGGTTCATCGGAGACCGCCATCGCGACACCCTGTTCTCGCAGGACGGTTCGACCGTCGACGAGCAGGTCGCCTCGCTGCTCGCCGGGCGCACGGTCGCGGTCGCGGAGTCGTGCACGGGCGGGCTGATGGCGGCGCGGCTGACCGACCTCGCCGGCTCGTCGGCGTACTTCCTCGGCGGCGTCGTCGCCTACTCCAACGAGGCCAAAATCGCGCACGCCGGCGTTGATCCGGCGTTGATCGAACGGTTCGGGGCGGTCTCGACCGAGGTGGCCGAGGCGCTGGCCGACGGTGCGGCGACGCGGTTCGGGGCCGAGATCGGGATCGGGATCACCGGCATCGCCGGCCCCGACGGCGGTAGCGAGGAGAAGCCCGTGGGACTGGTGTGCTTCTCGGTCAGCGCCCGTGACGGAGGGCGGATCACCCGCCGCACCCGGCTGCCGGGCGATCGTTCGGACGTTCGCGATCGCTCGACCACGGTCGCGATGCACCTGCTGCGGCGGCTGCTGCGCGGCGAGGGGACGGTTCACGGTCGGGGCGCGGAGGCGGGCGCCGGCGCGGCGCCGGCCGCGCGGCGGTGAGCGACGAGCGCGCGCGGCTGTTCGTCGCGCTCGAGCTTCCCGAGCCGATCCGCCGAGCGTTGGTGGACTGGCGCGCGAACGCGGTGCGCGCGGTCGAGGGCTTGCGTCTCCTGGGCGAGGAGGACCTGCACGTGACGATGTGCTTTCTCGGCTGGCAGGCGATCGGTGAGGTCGACTCGATCGCGTCCGCGTGCGGGGTGCTCGCCGGCGAGCCGGGCGCGCAGCTGTGCGTGGCCGGCTCGATCTGGCTGCCGCGGCGCCGTCCGCGCGTGCTCGCGGTGGAGCTCGAGGATCGGGACGGCGCGCTGACGAGGACGCAGTCGCGGTTGTCGGCGGCGCTCGAGTCGGGCGGGTGGTACCGGCCCGAGAAGCGGCCGTTCCTCGCGCACGTGACGGTCGCCCGTGTGCGGGGCGGCGCTCGGGTGCGGGCGGGCGAGCTGGAAGCGCTGTCCGGGCTGGCCTTTGTCGGGTCGACGGTGACGCTGTTTCGGTCGAGACTGTCGCCGGCGGGCGCGCGGTATGAGGCGTTGGCGTCGGTGCGGCTAGGGACCGGGAGCGACTGACACCCGCGCTCCGTCCGAACGCTTGTGCAGGATTGGCGCAGCTCCGTTTACGTTCTGCGACGAGCCTGCCTTGTTCCGTTGCAGGCCACCGGCCTAGCGTCTGCGTTCCGTCCGCCACCGGTCCTACCGTGACGGGTTCAATGCGCATGAGACAAGGAGCCGAGGCCAGATGAGCGAGCAGCAGAAGGTCAGCGCGAGGTCGAGCGCTACGTCAGACGCCAAGTCCGACGCCAAGTCCGACGCCAAGCGGCAAGCTGCGCTCCAGGGTGCCCTGACTCAGATCGAGCGGCAGTTCGGCAAGGGAACGGTCATGCGGATGGGGGATCCCGGCGCTCGGGTCGCCGTGGACGTGATCCCGACCGGCGCCCTGTCGCTCGACATTGCGCTCGGGATCGGCGGCGTCCCACGCGGGCGGGTCGTCGAGATCTTCGGCCCGGAGTCATCCGGTAAGACCACGCTCGTCTACCACGTCATCGCCGAGGCGCAGAAGCTCGGCGGGGTGTGCGCGTTCGTCGACGCCGAGCACGCGATGGACCCGCTGTATGCCCGGCAGATCGGCGTCGACATCGACGAGCTGCTGGTCTCCCAGCCCGACTACGGCGAGCAGGCGCTCGAGATCGTCGACATGCTGATCCGCTCCGGGGCGGTCGACGTGATCGCCGTGGACTCGGTCGCTGCGCTCACCCCGCGCGCCGAGCTGGAGGGTCAGATGGGAGACCAGACCGTCGGCGTCCAGGCGCGGATGATGTCCCAGGCGATGCGCAAGCTCGCCGGCAACCTCAACCGGACCCAGACCCTGTGCGTGTTCACCAACCAGATCAGGGAGAAGGTCGGCGTAATGTTCGGCTCTCCAGAGACGCAGCCCGGTGGCCGGGCGCTGAAGTTCTATTCCTCCCAGCGCCTCGACATCCGCCGGATCGAGACGCTCAAGGACGGCACCGAGGCCGTCGGCAACAGGGTGCGCGTGAAGGTGGTCAAGAACAAGGTCGCCGCGCCGTTCAAGCAGGCCGAGTTCGACATCGAGTTCGGCAGGGGGATCTCGACGTCCGGCTGCCTGATCGACTACGGCATCGAGCACAACATCGTCACCAAGTCCGGATCGTTCTTCTCCTACGGCGAGGAGCGGCTCGGGCAGGGTCGCGGCAACGCCAAGGCGTTCCTCGACGAGCACCCCGAGGTCGCGCGGGAGATCGAGGACAAGGTCTATGCCGCACTGGGGCTCGGCCGCGGCAGCGTCAAGGCGATCGAGTCGCATGAGGAGCCGGCGCTCCAGGCGGTGGAGCCGGAGCCGACCGCGGCGGGCCAAGCCGCGTGATGAATGGCCCCGTCGGCGACGGTCAGCGGGCGCTCGAGATCGCCTACCGGTACCTGAATCCTCGCGACCGGACCGAGGCCGAGGTCCGGGCACACCTGGAAGGCAAGGGGCTTGACGCCGGCGACGTCGAACGGTCGATCGCCACGTTGCGTGACCAGGGCTATCTCGACGACGCGCGCTTCGCCCGCTTGCTGGCGCAGGACAAGCGCACGCTCGAGGGTTGGGGAAGCGACCGCATCCGCAGGACGCTGTCGGCGCGAGGAATCGAGCGGGACCTGATCGAGACGGCGCTTGCCGGCGACGACGTGCCGACCTCAGAGCTGGACCGCGCCGTCGCGGTGCTGCGCCGGCGATTTCCGGCCCCGCCGCGGGAGCGCCGCGAGCGCGACCGCGCCCTCGCCGTTCTGCTGCGCAAGGGCTACGACGCGGAGCTTGCGATCGATGCCATGGCGCGGCACGCAAGCGGGTACGCGGGCGGCTGAGTTGCTGTACCTTGGCTCCTCCCAAGAGTGGTAGGAGGCACCATGATTCGTAGGCGCAGTGAACGCGCCCTTGCCGGGGGCCTGACCGTCGTCGTGGTGCTGGTGTTCGCCGCCGGCGCGTACGCGACGGTGATCAAGCGATTCAGCGGCAAGACGTCTCAGCATCAGTCGATCTCGTTTCGGACCGCGCACGGCTATGTGACGCACCTGCAGTTCACGATCCTCGACAAGTGCCCGAGCGGCCACACCTGGCAGATCCACGACTACGGGTTCGAGAAGATCCACATCAACAAGTTCCACCGCTTCCGCCAGCGATTCAGCTCCAAGACCGGGAAAGCCACGGCGATAATCTCCGGCAAGGTCGGCAGGAAGCGGGTCACCGGCACGCTGACCGAGCAGCGCTTCATTGCCAGGGAGCACCACGTCTGCAACGGCGCCGCGAAGTTCACGGTCGCGCTCGCGTAGCCCGCGCTGGGGGTCATGCACGACTCGCCGTTCGAGGCTGATCGATGGCAGTTCCCGACGTCGGCGAGGCGCGCGGCGCATCGTCCGCGCCGGCGTCGGTGCGCGACGCCGATCGAACATACGTGCGCCGGCCGGCGGCGGTTTGCGCCGGTTGCCCGGCGGTACTACGATGCCGGTAGCGAACGAATGGCCTGTGGGCCACAAAACTCCAGCAAATCTTGTGATATTGGATTCCGGACTCAGAGTTGACGGCAGGCTCACACGGGCCACAGGACCACCCAGACCCGAGATAGAACCCACCAGCTAGCCGCCACCTGAAGACGCGCCGATCGCGCGCTGTCCAGCATCCGTTGCGTGCAACTCGCACGGCCGCTCGGTCGCTCCCAAAAACAGGAAAGCCGTGAAGCAGGTCCGGGCCCCCGCCCGGATCGCCCAGGAGAGGAACGACCATGCAAATCATCGGGGCCGCAGCGCTTATCGCGGTGGGAATCGTGGCCGCTGCCGTGCTCTACGGTCGCGCGCACGGCGGGGGTGGCGCACCTGCCGCCGCCAGACCCCCGGTCGCCGGCGCGGCGGTCGTCGGCGCGGAGTTGCCCGAGCGCACAGCGGCGGTCGCGCAGCGCGAGGCCGGGCTGGCGCGGCGCGAGACAGAGCTTGCCCGGCGGGAGGCAGAGCTCGAGAAGGAGCGCGAGGGGGCGATCGGCCTCCGTCAGGACCTCGAGCGCACGCTCGAGCGCGTCTCTGGTCTGTCCGCGGCGCGCGCCAAGCAGATGCTGCTCAAGGAGCTCGAGGACCAGACCCGGCACGAGGCTGCCAGGCTGGTGCGCCAGATCGAGGAAGAGACCAAGCGCGACGCCGAGCGCCGCGTGCGCAACATCCTCTCGGTGTGCATGCAGCGTCTCGCTGCGGGGCACGCCGCCGAGACCACCGTGTCGGTCGTCCAGCTCTCGACCGACGACATGAAGGGCCGGATCATCGGCCGGGAAGGGCGCAACATCCGCGCGCTGGAGAACCTGACCGGCGTCGACTTCATCATCGATGACACGCCCGGGGCGGTGGTGCTGTCGGGCTTTGACGGGGTCCGCCGCGAGATCGCGCGGCTGACGCTGGAGAAGCTGCTGCAGGACGGGCGCATCCATCCGGCGAGGATCGAGGAGATGTACTATCAGGCGAAGTCCGAGCTCGAGGACCACATCGTCGCGCTCGGTGAGCAGAGCGTGTTCGAAGCCGGCGTCCAGGGGCTCGACCCGGAGCTGATCAAGCTGCTCGGCCGGCTCAAGTTCCGCACCAGCTACGGCCAGAACGTGCTCGCACACTCGGTCGAGGTCGCGTGGCTGGCGGCGATGATGGCCGAAGAGCTCGGGGCCAGCCCGAAGACCGCCCGCCGCGCGGCGCTCCTGCACGACATCGGCAAGTCGGTCACGCACGAGATCGAGGGGCCGCACGCACTGGTCGGCGGCGAGCTGGCGCGCAAGCACGGTGAGAGCGAGGCCGTCGCGCACGCGATGGAGGCCCACCACAACGAGGTCGAGCCGCAGACGATCGAGGCCGTGATCGTGCAGGCAGCCGACGCGCTGTCGGGCGCACGCCCGGGGGCCCGGGGCGAGTCGCTCGAGCGGTACGTCAAGCGGCTGCGCGACCTCGAGCAGATCGCGACGCGCCACAAGGGTGTCGACAAGGTCTACGCGATGCAGGCCGGGCGCGAGATCCGCGTGATGGTCGCGCCCGGGGCGATCGACGACGATGCGGCGACGCTGCTGTCCTACGAGATCGCCCGCGAGATCGAGAAAGAGCTCGAGTATCCGGGGCAGATCAAAGTGACCGTGATCCGGGAGTCTCGTGCCGTCGAATATGCCCGTTAGC
The DNA here is from genome assembly GCA_963723675.1 of uncultured Solirubrobacterales bacterium. GTDB lineage: Bacteria > Actinomycetota > Thermoleophilia > Solirubrobacterales > Solirubrobacteraceae > Palsa-465. The sequence continues at coordinate 1,462,132 of CAVRRW010000012.1, forward strand.
AGGTCCGGCTGACACCGTTCGCCGCAAAGCCGACGCTAACCTTGCGGCTGCGATGAAGCGCTACCACGTCACCACGTTCGGCTGTCAGATGAACCAGCACGACTCCGAGCGGATGAAGGGAATGCTCGAGTCGCTGGGCTACAGCGAGGCGCTGACCCGCGACCAGGCCGACCTGATCCTGTTCAACACCTGCTCGATCCGCGAGAACGCCGACAACCGCTTCGTCGCGCACCTGGGCGAAGCCAAGCGGCTCAAGGCCCATCGCCCCGACCGCATCGTCGGCGTCGGGGGGTGCTGGGCACAGTCGGTCAAGGAGGAGGTGTTCGCACGCTTCCCGTTCGTCGACGTCGCCTTCGGTCCCGGCCAGGTCCACAAGCTCGCCGAATTCTTGACCAGCGACTCGCTCACGGCCCAGGGCTTCTTCGAGTTCGAGGGCTTCACCGGTCACCTTCCCGCCAAGCGCGAGCGGGAGTTCCAGGCCTGGGTCCAGATCAGCGTCGGTTGCAACTGCGTCTGCTCCTACTGCATCGTTCCCTCGACCCGCGGGCGCGAGGTCAGCCGCTCGGCGGCGGAGCTGGTCGACGAGGTCCGGCGCCTCGCCGGAGACGGCGTGCGGGAGGTGACGTTGCTCGGCCAGAACGTCAATTCCTACGGGCGCGACCTTCCGCCCGAGACCCGCGTCACGTTCGCGCAGCTGCTCGCGCAACTCGACGCGATCTCCGGAATCGAGCGCATCCGCTACACCAGCCCCCATCCCAAGGACATGCGCGCGGACGTGATCCAGGCCCACGCCGAGCTGCCCTCGCTGTGCGAGCACATCCACCTGCCGCTGCAGTCCGGTTCGAGCGCCGTGCTCAAGCGGATGCGGCGCACCTATACGCGCGAGCGCTATCTCGACCGGGTGGCGATGATCCGCGAGCACGTTCCCGATTGCGCGCTGACGACCGACATCATCGTCGGCTTTCCGGGGGAGACCGACGACGATTTCGAGCAGACGCTGGAAGTGGCCGAGGAGGTCGGCTACGACGGCGCCTTCACGTTCATCTACTCCCCCCGCCGCGGCACCGAGGCCGCGACCCTGGCCGACCAGATCCCGCACGAGCTGAAGGTTGCCAGGATGGAGCGCCTGGTCGAGGTGATCCAGCGCCGGGCACACGAGCGTGCACAGCGCTTCGTCGGGCGCACATTGGAGGTGCTCGTGGAAGGCCCGTCGCGGACCGATCCCAGCCGCCTGCGCGGCCGCTCGCGCCACAACAAGGTCGTGAACTTCGCCGGCTTGGCGTCGCCCGGTGAGACCGTCGAGGTGACCATCACCGACGCCACGAGCCAGACGCTCGCCGGCGAGGCCTCGCTGCTCGCCCAGGCTGCGCGGTGACGTCGCTGTATGGCCATGCGGTGCTCTCGGCCGACGGCTGGCCGTACGCGTCCTCACAACCGGTGGACGACGATGACCCGGGACGCTTTCACGCGCTGTTCGGCCGCGACTCGCTGATCACCTCGCTGCAGGTGATGCCGGAGCGCCCAGACGTTGCGCGCGCGACCCTGCGCGTGCTCGCGGCGATGCAGGGAACGCGGGAGGATCGGGAGACCGACGAGGAGCCGGGCAAGATCCTCCACGAGTACCGGCCCGACGCGGACAGGCGGTTTGCGGACATGGGCTGGCCGGTGCGCGACGGAGAGCTTCGCTACTACGGCTCGGCCGACGGGACGTCGTGGTTTCTGGTCGTGCTCGCGGCGGTGGCCGACCCCGCCCTCGCCGACGAGCTCGCGGCGACGTGGCCCGGCGCCGCTGCGTGGCTGCGGGGCGCCCTGAAGCGCGGCGGCGGGCTCGTGCGCTTCGGGCCCCGGCTTTCCAGAGGGGGGCTCGTGCAACAGGGCTGGCGCGACACCGCCGACCCGCTTGCGTCATACGGCGGCGGGATCCTCCACGCCGACGGCCGCGTGCCCGAGCCGCCGCTGGCCGACGCCGACACCCAGGCGGCGGCGGTCGCGGCGCTGCGGGCCACCGCGCAGCTCTCGGGCGAGTCCGATTGGCTGTCGCTGGCCGACCGGACGGTCCAGCGAATCGCCGACGCGTTCACGCCGGAGACGATGGCGGTGGAGGAGGGTGGTGCCCGGGTGAGCGGCGCCGGCTCGCAGCTCGGGTGGCTGCTCTGGGCCGACGCGGTGCCCACCTCCGAGCGGGATGCCTATGCCGAGCGCCTCTGCCGACCCGACGTGCTCACGGATTTCGGCCTGCGCACGCTGTCCTCGGAGCAGCCGCAGTTCGCGCCGGAGGCCTACCACCGGGGAGCGGTCTGGCCGTTTGACTCGTGGCTTGGCTGGGGCGGCCTGCGAGCCGCCGGCCGCCGGCACGAGGCAGAGCAGGTTCGCCAGGGAGTGCTCGCCGCCGTCGCACAGCTGGGCGATGCGCCCGAGCTCTACGCGGTCACCGAGCGGGGGCCGCACCGCATCCCGATCGCCAACCGCGTGCAGGCGTGGACGATCGGAGCCCGGTTTGCGCTGCAGCGCGGCTGGGACGGCCGCGCGCTGCCCGTCAACGCCTGAGCGTCAACCCTTCAGCGCGCCCGCCGTCAGCCCGGCGACGATCCGCTTCTGGAAGATCACCACGAGGATGATCAGCGGCACCGTGATCACCACGGTCGCGGCGCTGATCGTGCCGATCGGGATCTGGAACTGCGTGCTGCCGGTGAAGAACGCGATCGCCGCCGACACCGGACGCCGCGAGGCCTCGCTCGTCAGCGTGATCGACAGCAGGAACTCGTTCCACGCGAAGATGAACGCGAGCAACCCGGCGGTCACCAGTCCGGGCGCCGCGAGCGGCAGCACGACCTTGCGATACGCCTGGAAATGGGTGGCGCCGTCGACGAGCGCGGCCTCCTCCAGCTCCTTGGGGATCTCCCTGAAGAACGACGTCAGGATGTAGATCGTCAGCGGCAATACGAACGTCAAAAACGGCAGGATCAGCCCCAGGTAGGTGTTGTAGAGGCCGATGTCGGTCCACAGCTTGAACAGCGGCGCCGCGATCGCGATCGGCGGGAAGGTCGAGATCGAGAGCACGATCGCGAGGATCAGGAACTTGCGCGGGAACCGCAGGCGGGCGAGCGCGTAGGCGCAGAACGAGCCGACCACCAGGGCGATCAGGGTCGCGGAGCCCGCGACGATCAGGCTCGTCCGAAGCGCCGTCGTGAAGTCGCTGTTGCGGAAGATCGAGCTGTAGTTGTCCAGCGACGGATTGTGTGGGAACACGTGTCCCGTCGACAGCTCGGCGCCCGTCTTCAGCGACGTGTTGATGATCCAGTAGAAGGGGAACAGGCAGAAGACGATCGTCGCGAAGACCCCGACCCAGATCAGCGCCTGGGTGCCGACCGGGCGCTTGCGCCCGGTCCGTGCATGGCCGCGAGTGCGCACCCGCACGCGGCCGCGGGCGACGGCCTCCGTGCTCATGTCTCAGCCGCCATCGCTCGGAGGTTCTGGCCGCCCAGCCTGATGTACAGCAGCGACACGGCCATCACGATGATGAACGTGAGCACGGCGAGCGCCGAGCCCGGGCCGATCAGCCGGTTCTGCGTGAGCTGCTGGTAGGCGTAGAGCGACAGAGTGTTGGTGCCGTTGGAGCCCTGGGTGAGCACGTAGGGCAGGTCGAAGATCCGCAACGCGTCGAGCGTCCGGAAGATCAACGCGACCAGGATCGCGGGCCGCAGGAGCGGCAGCGTGATCCTGCGGAAGCTCTGCCAGGCGGTGGCGCCGTCCACCTTGGCGGCGTCGTAGAGGTCGTCGGGGATGACCTGCAGCCCCGCGAGCAGCAGCAGCGCCATGAACGGCGCGGTCTTCCACACGTCGGCGAAGATCAGCACCGCCAGCGCGTAGCCGTTGTGAGCGAGCCAGACGGTGTTGGCGCCGGGCAGGTGCAGGGCCTTCAGCAACTGGTTGAGAAAGCCGACGTCGGGCGCCACGATCGAGCGCCACATCATCGCGGTGCCGACCGTCAGGATCGCCCAGGGAACCAGCACGACCGCGCGCAGCACCGACCGGCCGCGGAACGCGGTGTGCATCAGCAGCGCCATCCCCATCCCGATCACCAGCTCGAGCGTGACGGAGATCGCGGTGAAGATGAACGTCGTCTTGACCGCGCTCCAGAACGTTCCGGACTTGAGCGCGTCGCGGTAGTTGTCCACCCCCACCCACCGCGACAGCCCCGGATGGATGACGCTGTACTGGTGCAGCGACAGCCAGATCGCGTACGCGATCGGGTACGCCGCCACGATCAGGATCACGATCAGCGACGGCGACACCATGGCCGCGGCCAGCCGCCGCTCGGAGAGTCCGGAGCGACGGCGGGCGCGGGGCCCGGCGACCGTTGCCTGCGCCGTGGTCACGTCCGCGGGCCGGTCCCGGTATCCGCGGTTGCGAACACTAGAACGTCTTCAGCGCCGAGTTCGCGAACACTAGAACGTCTTCAGCGCCGAGTTGATCTGGCTTTGTGCGTTCTTCAGCGCCGTCGACGGCGCGGTGCCGCTGGACAGCGCCGAGTAGACGTTCTTGTAGATCGCCTCGCTGATCTGCGGATACACCGGCGAGACCGGCCGAGGTATTCCGTTCTGAACCGCCTTGAGCAGCTGCGGGGTAAACGGCTGAGCCTTGATCACCGCCGGGTCGTGGTAGACCGACGTGAGCACCGCCGGCAGCGAGGACTTGATGAAGAACTCCTTCTGCGCGGCCGGTGAGGTCGCGTAGTCGATGAAGCTGAGCGCGGCGCCGGGGTTCTTCGAGTAGGCCGAGATCCCGAGGTTGTATCCGCCGAGCACGCTCGCCGCCTTGCCGCCCGCCCACGAGGGCAGCGGCACGACCCTGAACGGTACGTGCGCCTGCTTGGCCAGCGCGTACACGTACGGCCAGTTGCGCAGAATCGAGAGCTTGCCGGTCTGGAACGCGTTGCGAGAGTCCTCCTCCATGTAGGTCAGCACGGCCTGCGGCACCGACCCGTTCTTGAAGCCCTGCTGCATCAGCGACAGCACCTGCTGGGCCTGCGGAGAGTCGATCGTAGAGGTCTTGCCGTTGGGCGCGAGCACGGTGCCGCCGGCGCTGTAGAGCATCTCGAGGAAGTTCACGGTCAGGCCCTCGTACGCCTGGCCCTGGAAGCCGAAGCCGCCGCTTGTCTTTCCCATCGAGAAGGTCTGCTGCCAGGTGGTCGGCGCCGTGTGGACCTTTTTCGTGTTGTAGTACAGGAGTCCCGCGTTGGTGTTGAACGGCACCGCCCAGTACTTGCCGTTCATCTTCGCGGTGTCGAGCACGGACGGGATGAACTGGGTCTGCCTGGCCGTGATGTCAGGCGTCACGTCCTTCAGCCAGCCCTGCGACGCGAACTCCGCGGTCCAGATCACGTCCATGCCCAGGACGTCGCATTCGGGCGACTTGGCCTGCTGGCGCTGGACGAGCTGCGTGCGCTGCTGGTCGGCCGACGTCGGAAGCTCGAGCAGCTTGACGTGCACGCTGGGGTGCGCCTTGTTGTAGAGACCCACGACCTGGCTGAACGCTCCGGTCGTGTCCTTGCCGATGCACCAGGTGACGGTCCCCTTGGGGTTGCTGGCCATCGCCGGCGTGACGGCGCTCCCGCTACTCGACGCGGAGCCGTTTGTGCTGCCGCCGCCGGCGGCGGTGGTGGTGGTGGATTTGCTGCTGCTGCCACAGCCCGCGGCAATGACGGCGACGCACGCCAAAATCGTCCCCGCGCTTACGAGCTTCGTGTTCACGATCCTCCTCCTTACCTGTTTCCCCCGCTCCAAATTGCAGGTGCGTTACTACCCACTCTGCGCGATCGGCATTCCTCCTTTCATGAAGCGCTTAACCTGTCGCCAACGGGGGCGGTTGAGGCCCGCACCTCGAGCACCGGCGGGGTCGGGTCGTACGGTCGCACCGGCTCCCCGTTGAGCACCGCCAGCAGTGCCGCCGTCGCGGCTGTCCCGAACTCGACGTAGTCGACGTGCACCGATGTCAAGGCGGGCGACGACAGGGCGGCGAGCAGGGAATCGTCAAAGCCGCTCACGGACAGGTCGCGGGGAACCGACATCCCGCGGGCGCGAGCGGCGGCCACGAGCGCCAGCGCCAGCGTGTCGCTGGAGCAGACGACCGCCGACGGGTCGCCGTCGAGGACGGCCGCCACCGCGCCGGCGAGGGCGCCGTCGGCAAACGCGACCGTGCCGGGGGTCAGTCCGGCGGCCGCCACCGCCTGGCGCCACCGGGCCAGGCGTCGCTGCACGTGCTCGTAGGCCTGGGGACCGCCGAGGAACGCGATCCGCCTGTGTCCAAGCCCGACCAGATGCTCGACGGCGGCGACCGCGCCGCGGTCGTGCTCGGTCTCAAGCCACGGGAACGGCGACTCTGGATCGGGCCGACCCGCTACCACTACCGGCAGTCCCGCCCCCTCGAGGAGCGGGAAGCGCGGATCCCCCAGCTCGGGATCGGTGATCAAGAAGCCGTCGACTCGGCCCGAGGCCGCCAGCCGCTCGTATGCGCCGAGCGTGTTTGCCGCGCCGGCCAGCGGAACGAGCTGGAGCAGCAGCGCGTATTCGGCGCGCGCCAGGACCCGCTCGACGCCCGAGAGGAAGCGCACGAAGAAGGAGTCGACCTCGAGCTCCTCGGACTCGCGCGCGAGGACCAGCCCGATCGTGCGTGCCTTCGCCTCGGTGAGGGCGCGCGCCGACGCGCTGGGGCGCCAGCCAAGCTCCTGGGCGGCCTGAAGGATCCGCGCCCGCGTCTGCTCGGCGACCCCGGGACGGCCGTTGACCGCAAACGACACCGCCGCGGGCGAGACCCCCGCGCGACGCGCTACGTCGGCGATGGTCGGCCGGCGCCGGCGATAGCCCTCATCCAAGACTGAGGTTGGGGGATTCATAACGAGGCGCGCGGGGTACAGTAGCACCGTTTCTGAAGCGCTTTAGATGAGGGAGGCTCACGTGCGAGGACCACGTGTTTTGAGGCCGGCGAGGACCACGGCGCCCCGTGTTTTGAGGCCCGCGAGGATCGCAGCACTCGCGATCGCGGCGGCTCTGCTCAGCTCTGCCGCGGCCCAGGCCGCCGCCACGCCGCAGCTCTCGGTGAGCGCTCGCCTGCAGGACCGCCGCGAGGTGGCCGCCGGGCAACGCTCGTACGCGGAGGGCTTTGAGAACGGCCGTTTCTACGCCAACGGCTGGCACATCACCGGTGAGATGGGCGGCGTCTGGGCGCCGCCGCTCAAGCTCGTCGACGGCGTCTGGTTCGGGATCGGCGATTCGTGGGTCGGCCCGGCCACCAGGTTCTCCAGCGGTTGGGGGTACACCCGCTACGACCTGCCCAATGCAGACGGGCTCCAGCTCAGCCGCACCGACTTTGCGCCCGACGCAAACCGGGCCGTCCTGTTCGGCCTGACGATGACCAACCGCGGGAGGGCCAAGACGGTGACGGTCAAAGTCGACTCGCACTCGGAGCTGGTGGGCGCCTACCCGTGGGGCTTCAGCGGCGTGGTCCCCAACGCGAGCGACAACCTGCCCGACCACGGGAGCTTTGACGGCACCTCGCTCGTGTTCACCGACGACGGCTCGATCGGCAGCGGCGCCCCCGTGCACCACTACGCGGCGCTCGTGGGGTCCGATCTCAGGCCGAGCTCGGGGACGGCGGCCGCCACCGGCGGCAACTTCCGTGGCCCCCAGCCGGGGACCGCATGCACGGCGAATGACGGCACCTCGCTTCCGAGCGCCTGCGATGACGGGCCGTTCGGTAAGGGCACCGGCGGCGAGCTGCAATACCGGATCAGGATCCCGGCGCACGGCTCCCGGACGCTGTGGATCGCCGTGGCCGGCTCCGACCAGGGCCTCGGCGCCGCCGGGCAGCAGCTCCGGGGAGCGCTCGCCAACCCCGCCCGAGAGCTGCGCCAGAAGATCGAGTCGCGCCTGCGCCTGGCGAGCTTCACCCAGGTCTCGCTACCGGGCGATCGGCTCCTCCAGAACGCGATCACCTGGGGCAAGCAGAACCTCGCCGACCTGACCCAGAGCGCCTCGAACCTCCAGATTCGCTGGACCAACCAGGGCAAGCAGTTCCCGCCGCCGCTCGGCACCGTCGCAAATGCCCGCTGGTTCGGCGCCGGCTATCCCGACTACCCGTGGATGTTCGCCACCGACGGCGAGTACACGGCGTTCGCGGCCGTGGCCCTCGGCCAGTTCGCGACGATCGAGGATCACCTCCGCGCCCTGATGCAGGTCTCGGACATCGTCAACAACGGCTCGGGCGTGGTCGTCCACGAGACCGTCTCGGACGGCTCGGTTTACTTCGGCCACGACAGCCAGACGGTCAATCCCGATGGCTCGACGACCAACGACTTCAACACCGACGAGACCATCAAGTTCCCCAGCGCGGTCGCGCTGGTGTGGCGCTGGACGGGAGACGACGGGTTCCGCGACCAGATGTACGGCTTTGCCAAGCGCAACCTCCAGTACGTCGATCAGAAGCTCGACATCGACCGCGACGGCTGGCCGGAGGGCTCGGGCAACGTCGAGCGCCCGGGGATGGGCCCGGAAAAGCTCGACAACGCCGTCTACTACATCCGGGCGCTGTTCGACCTCGCCGACATGGCCCGGTCGAAGGGCGACACCGCGACGTTCGACTGGGCGAACACGCTCGCGAACAAGATCCTGGCGCAGTTCGACAACGCCTGGTGGTACCCCCAGGCCCAGCAGTACGCCGACTCGCTGAACGAGCCGGGCGACACCCAGCTCTACCAGAAGTACTGGATCGGCGTGACCCCGATGGAGGCGCAGCTGACCCAGGGCGATCACGTCACGCCCGGGATCGCGCCGTTCGATCACGGCAGCACTGCGCTGGCCGGTCGCGAGACGTCGGAGTTCAGCGGCGAGCGGCCCGGGAACCTGGGGCTGTTCCACACCGGGGTCGGCGGCGCATCCGGCGGCGACTTTGAGATCTTCTCTCTGACCACGTCGATCCAGGCCGTGGGCGAGGGCAACTACGGACGCCTTGGCCCCGGCCAGCAACAGCGATACACCGACGCCAACGCGGAGACGATGTTCTCCGAGCCCGCCACCGGAGGCACTCCCGACGAGCAGCCGGGGGCGATGCCGGAGATCTTCCCGTCGGCACCGAACGGTGACCCGAGCGCCGGCATACCGCCCAACATCAACCGCTGCTGGACCTGCCGCTCGATGTTCATGCAGGCCTGGGGCAACTACGGGACCGCCTGGTCGGTGGTCAACCAGCAGCTCGGCGTGCGACCGTTCCTCGGCGACGGCGCGCTGCAGATCGTCCCGCAGGTGCCACCCGGCCAGCCCAGCGTGGCCGGCTCGAACATCCGGCTCGGCGACGGCCGGGTGGACGTGTTCGCGTCACACGCGGGCTCGAGTTACACAACCAAGGTGCAGGTGCGTGGCCTCAGGCTGAGCACGCTTCAGATCGGGCACACGCTGCCGCGCGGTTCCACGCCGAGCGACATCCGGCTCGACGGCAACCCGGTCGGCGACGCCACGGCGACCCAGACCAACCGCGGCGTCGAGGTGACGGTGCCGGCGCATGGCTCGGAGCCACACACGCTGACGATGACCGCGGCGTAGTTTCAGCTGCTCCCCGCCGCGCGTGCGATCGCAGGTGCGGCGGGGAGCGGGCGCGGGGCGGCGACCCTCCGCATCATCTGCAGGATGTGCGAACATGTGTTCGATGCGTTGGAGCAACCTGACCACCGAGGTCGAGCAGCGGGCCCGCCTTCCGGGCTACGGGGAAGAGGCGGTGGTGCGCCATTTCGACGCGCCGGAGGCGATCGACACGCGGTTCTACGAGGTCAAGGCGAAGTCGATCCTCAACCACGTCCCCGCGGCGTCGCAGATGCCGTTTCGCTGGACGATCAACCCGTATCGCGGATGCACGCACGCTTGCGTTTTTTGTTTCGCCCGTCCCACGCACAAGTACCTGGACTTCGACGCCGGGCGCGATTTCGAGCGCGAGATCGTCGTCAAGGTCAACGCGCCGGAGCTGCTGCGCGTCGAGCTCGGCCGGCGCTCCTGGAAGGGCGAGCACGTGGCGCTTGGCACCAACACCGATCCCTACCAGTGGGTCGAGGGGCGCTACCGGCTGATGCCGGGCATCTGGGCGGCGATGCGCGACGCGCGCAACCCGTGCTCGGTGCTCACGAAATCGCCGCTGCTGCTGCGAGACCTGGCGCTGATGAAGCAGATCAACGAACGAACCGAGTTCACCGCCGCGCTGTCGGTCCCGACGCTCGACGAGAGCGCGTGGCGCGACAGCGAGCCGCACACGCCCAGCCCACGGGCGCGCCTCGAGGCGGTCTCCCAGCTAACCCGGGCGGGCATCCGGACGGGCGTGCTGGTGGCGCCGCTGATGCCGGGCATCAACGATGCGCCGGAGCAGGTGGCGCCGATCCTGGAGCTCGCGGCCGAGGCCGGAGCGGCATACGTGAGCCCGATCGCGCTGCACCTGCGCGGCGACGTTCGCCGGATCTTCTTCGAATGGCTGCGCGCGAACCGGCCGGAACTGGTCGCGCGCTATAAAGAGCTGTACCGGCGTGGAGCGTACGCGCCCCAGGAGGAGCGGCGAAGGCTCGCGCGGCTCGTCAGCGGGCCCGCCCGCGACCCCGGCGACCGGATGCGCCAAAGCAACCGGGAGCGGCCGGTGCCCGCGCCGACGGCGCAGGAGCCCGACCAGGGCCGCCTGTTCTGATCGCGCAGGGGGCGGCGATCGGGTGCAGGGGGCGGCGATCGGGCGCAGGGGTGAAACCGGCGTCGGCTCGGAGTGATACATAGAAAGGGGCGGCCCCCCAGAAACATGATCCGAAAGCGACTGAAGAACGGCAAGGACCTCCATCTCGAGCGGATGTTCGAGACGCGGACGGAGGCGTGGGAGAAGGTCGGGCTCAGCGCCTCGAACGTGAGCCGGCGCGCGATTCGCCGCGCCCGCCGCGAGGCGGCGGTGTTCGCGCTGTTGCTGACCGGGGTGATCGTCGTCTTCTCGCAGCGCCGGCACATCTTCGGGAGCGGTGCCGACACGCCGGTCAGGATCGTCACCGTGATCGCCGTGGCGATCCTCGGATGGGGAATCGCGCGCGCCTTGGGCCGGGCGGCGGCGCCGACGTTCTTCCGCCGAATGGATCCGTCGACCGCCGGCACGGTGGGGTTCCTGATCCGGCTGGCGACGATGGGGATCACGCTGCTGGCGGCGCTTCGGATCGCCGACGTCAAAACCGGCACGTTGCTTGCCGGTAGCGCGTTCACCGCCGTCATCCTCGGTCTCGCCGCCCAGCAGACCCTGGGCAACCTGTTCGCGGGCCTGGTGCTGCTGAGCGCCAGGCCGTTTCGCGTCGGCACGCGGGTGCGGCTTCAGGCCGGTGGAGTGGGGGGCTCCGTCGAAGGCATCGTCAGCTCGCTGGGACTCCTCTACACCACCCTCGCTCGGGGCGACGATCGGGTGATGGTTCCCAACAACGTGGTGCTGGCCGCGGCCGTGGTGCCGATCCGGGAGCCGGACTCGGTCGACCTGAAGGTCCGCCTGGGGAGCGGCGTCCGCATGACCCAGCTGCAGGGGATCCTCGACGAGCAGGTCACGACCCCCACTCGGCGGGCTGCTGCGGTGCTGCTCGAGGAGCTCGACGGGGAGGACATGGTCGTCAGAGTCCAGGCGACGCCCGAGCGCCCCGACGACGGCGCCCGGCTCGCCGACGAGATCGTCACGGCGCTTGCGACCTTCACCGGCGATCACTCGGCGGTCACGGCCGACTCACTGTCGGGCCAGTAGGCGACGGGCTAGCGCTTGTGGCGCTGGCCCTCGGCGAGATCACCGGCGACCCGCTCGCTGCCAAGCCGCCTGGAGGCCACGGCCGCGAGCTGGGGAGCGACGCTGGCGAACTTCGCTCCCAGCCGCAGCCCCAGCGGCGCCACCTCGACCTCCGCCCGGTTGTGCTCGATCGCGCCGACCACGGCGCCGGCGACGTCCTCGGGCGAGCGGGTGCCCACGCCGCGCGGAAGCTCCACACCGGCGTCGGCGAACATGCCCGCCTCACGGATGAAGCCCGGCAGCACCACCGAGACGCCGATCCCGTGGGAGCGCAGATCCTCGCGCAGGCTCAGCGCAAAGCCGCGCAGCCCGAACTTCGTGGCCGAGTAAACCGACGAGGCGGGGCTGGCGCTCTTGCCCGAGAGCGAGGAGATGAACACCAGGTGGCCGCGATGGCGTTCGATCATGCTCGGCACGAGCGCTCGCGCCAGCGCGATCGGCGCGCGGAGGTTGACCTCGAGCATCCGGTCGATCTCGTCCTGGTCGAGGTCGGTCAGGACTCCGGTCGCCGGCAGCGCCGCGTTGGCCACGAGCACGTCGATCGCCCCGGCCTCCGCGACCAGCAGCGGCGGTCCCTCTCGATTCGAGAGGTCGCACGCGATCGTGCGGCCGGAGACCTCCCGGGCGAGCGGCTCGAGCACGCCGGCGCGCCGGCCCGTCAGCACCAGGCTCGCTCCCGACGAGAACAGGGCGCGGGCGATGGCATGGCCGATGCCGCCGGTCGCCCCGGTCAGGAGCACGTTTGCATCGGCGAGCGTCACCCCGGGAACACCGCGACCGTCGCGGTGAAGCCGTGCAGAAAGCTGCGCCCCCCGACCGGTCCGATCTCCCCGGCCGCGAAGAAGCCCGCCGACGGGGCCCCTCGCAACTCCTCCTGCACCGCGGCCGCGTCGTGATCGGGAACCCCGAACATCGCGCTGCCACGCCCGTTGCACGAGAACAGGATCGCGCCCGCCGGTGTCGACTGGCCCATCGCCTCGACCCGCAGCTTCAGCGCACGGTGCAGGTCATCGTCGGCGGATCGAGCGTCGCGGGCGTGAAGGCGTAGGACCTGACCTGGCCTCACCGTCGCGCCGACCGCAAGGCTTCCGGAGGTGCGATCGGCGCCGAGCACGCCGCGCACGAGGAAGTCCCCCTGCTCGTACTCGGGCTTGCCGCCGTCGATCACGATTCCGATCAACAGCCCGCCGGCGACGAGCGTGCGCTCCCTCGGCGACAGCTCGGCGATGATCTGCTCGACCACGTCGAGCGCGGGCTGGCCCGCGAGCTCGTGAATCACGTTGCCGTCGGCCGCCGTGACCGTCACCTCGCGACCGACCGGAGCGGCGCCTTGCGAGACGCACGGAAGCATCTCGACCCCCTCCAGGCTTACGCCGACGGCACCGTCTTCGCACACCTCCTCTCCGGCGAACAGGGCCGCCTGTCCCTCCGCGGTGCGGGCGCTGGAGACGCCTCCCAGCACGGGCACCGCCGGTGCGTCATCTGACAGGACCGAGAGCACGGCGTCGGTCGGGAACGAGTACGGGTCGGCTAGCATCACCACGCCGCTGGACCGCCCGAGCGCCGGCAGCCCCGAGATCGTCTGCTCGGCTCCGTCGTCGTTGAGCGTGGCGTGGAACGGGATCGCGCGCCCGGTGCCCTCGAGCGATGCCGCCCACACCGCCAGGCCCGTACCCGACTCGAGCTCGCGGCCGGTCGCAGCTACCCCGCCGGCCCCGCAGCCGATCAGCGTGGTCGGCGACAGCACGCCGGCGACGCCCTCGAGCGTCGTCTCCGGAGCAGCGAGATGCGCGCCGCTCGCGAACACCATCGCGAGGTCGGCCGGTCGCCGGTCCAGTTGCGCGGCGGCGATCCTCGCCGCCTCCACGCCGGCCGTCAGCGGATCGTGCTCCGTGGAAATGCCCGCTCCGACCTTCACCGGCTTATCACGTCCTTCCCACCGTAAGTACGGTCGGAACGACCAACACGGCGGTCCGGTTCATCGCTCAACGATACTCTCGCCGGTGGCACCCGCGGACGTGATCGCCCTATTCGGTCCGACCGGCGTGGGCAAGACCGAGGTCGCGGTGGCGCTCGCGGGGGCGCTGCGCGGGCGCGGCGAACGACCGGTGGCCGTGTCGGCCGACGCCCTGCAGGTGTACGCCGGTCTGGAGACGCTGACCGGAGTCGCGAGTGCCCGCGACCGCGCGCGGCTCGAGCACCGCCTGGTGTCCTTTCTGCCAGTCGACGCAAGCTTCAGCGTCGGCCAGTACGCGGGGCTTGCCCACGCCGAGATCGACCAGTTGCTCGCGTCCGGGAGGCGGCCGATCGTGGTCGGCGGAACCGGCCTGTATCTGCGCGCGGCGGTGACCGACCTGAGCCTTCGGCCGCCGCCGCCGCAAGGGGTGCGGGACCGCTGGGTCGCAGAGCTCGAGCGTCGCGGTCCCGGCGCGCTGCACGGCCTGCTCCGCGACCGGGCGCCATGGGCGGCGGCGGAGATCGAGGCGACCGACAGGCAACGGATCGTTCGCGCGCTGGAGCTACTCGACGCCGGCGAGCTCGAGCCGCCAGAGGGGGACTCGCAGCTGTGGACAGCCGAGGTGCGCCATCCGACGCTGCTCGGGGGCCTGGTGATGCAGCGCGAGCTGCTGTACGCGCGGATCGACGAGCGGGTCGACCGGATGATCGCATCGGGCGCCGCCGAGGAGGTGCGCCGCGCCCACGCCGCCGGAGCATCGGTCACGGCGCGCAAGGCGCTGGGCTTCGAGGAGCTGCTGTCGGGCGATGTCGAGGCGATGAAGCGCCGTACCCGCAACTACGCGCGCCGGCAGCTGACCTGGATGCGAAAGCTCGCCAACGTCGCCGTGATCGACACCACCGGCCGCGATGCCGGCGACGTCGCCGGGGAGGTGCTGGGAATCTGGGAGACTGCGGGCGCGTGAGGTTTGAGAAATGGCAAGCGCTCGGCAACGACTACGTGATCGTCGAGGCAGCCGCGCTTCCGTTTGAGCTGACGCCGGGACGGATCCAGGCGATCTGCGCCGCGCACACGGGCATCGCCAGCGACGGCATCCTGCTGCTGTCAGAGCCCGATCAAGCGGGGAGCGTCGCCCGCCTGCGGATCTTCAATCCCGACGGTTCGGAGGCCGAGCTTTCGGGCAATGGCGCCCGCGAGGCGGTCCTGTACCTGCGGCGGCACGCCTGGACGGACGCCGACACGTTCTCGGTGCAGACCGCGGCCGGCGAGATCCATCCGCGGATCGAGTCCGAGACCGAGGCCACGATCGACATTGGCCGCGCCCGGCTGCGCAGCGACGACTACCCCTCGGGAGCGCCCGACGGCGCCGGCCGACTCACCGCGGGAGGGCAGACCTGGAGCTTTCGGCACGTCCAGGTGGGCAACCCGCAGTGTGCGGTCGCGGTCGCCGACGAGCGCGAGCTGGCCGAGCTCGACCTGCCCGCGATCGGCCCGGCGATCGAACGCCACGAGCTGTTTCCCAACCGCACGAACGTTTCCTGGTTTGCCGTGCGTGACCCCTCCGCGATCCGGGCTCGGATCTTCGAGCGCGGGGTGGGGGAGACGGCGGCCAGCGGCACCGGCGCGACCGGAGCCGCGGTCGCGCACGTGCTCTCCGGCGGCCACTCCCCGGTCACCGTGGTGCTCGACGGCGGCACACTCGTGGTCGAGGTGGGGAAGGACCTTCGCGTCAACCTGAGCGGCTGGGCGGTGCCGGTGTTCCGCGGCACGCTCGCCGACGAATTCGTCGAGGAGCTGCATGCGACCGAGTAGCCGTCTGGAGCGAATCCCGCCGTACCTGTTTGCCCAGCTGGAGCGCAAGGTCGCCGCCAAGCGCGCGGAGGGGATCGACGTGATCAGCCTCGGGATCGGCGATCCCGACAAGCCCACGTACGCGCCGATCGTCGCCGCGGCACAGCGCGCGGTCGCCGATCCGAGCACACACACGTACCCCAGCAACCGCGGACGGCTCGAGTTCCGCGAGGCGATCGCGGCGTTCTACGCCCGCCGGTTCGACGTGCGCCTGGACCCCGAAACCCAGGTGATGGCGGCGATCGGGGCCAAGGAGTGCATCTTCAACCTCTGCCTCGCGTTCATCGACCCCGGCGACGTCGCGCTCGCCTCGGACCCGGGCTACCCGGTCTACTCCGGCGGACCGTTGCTGAGCGGGGGCGAAGCGGTGCTGATGCCGCTTGCGCCCGAACGCGGCTTCGCGCCCGACCTGCAGGCGATCCCGCCGCTGGCGCGCGAGCGCGCCCGGCTGATGTTCATCAACTACCCCAACAACCCGACCGGGGCGGTCCTCCCGGACGGCCTGTTCGCGGAGGTCGTCGAGTTCGCGGCCGCCCATGACATCCTCGTCGTGCACGACAACGCCTACAGCGAGACCACCTACGACGGCTACGTGGCACCGTCGTTCTTGCAGACGCCCCGAGCGATGGACGTCGGCGTCGAGGTGTTCTCGCTGTCGAAGGGGTACAACATGACCGGCTGGCGCTGCGCTGCGATCGTCGGCAACGCGGAGGCCATCGCCCAGTACTGGCGGCTGAAGTCGAACATCGACTCCGGGCTGTTTGGAGCCGTGCAGCTGGCGGGCGTGGCGGCGCTCGCGCCCGAGGTCGATGCCGACGTGCGCGCGATGAACGCCGTCTATCAGCGCCGGCGTGACCTGGTGTGCGCCGCGCTGGCGCAGGCCGGGGTGCAGGTCACGCCTCCCCGCGGCACGATCTACGTGTGGGCGCCGATTCCGGCCGGGTTTCAGTCGTCGGCCGCCTACTGCGAGCACGTGCTCGAGCAGGCGGCGGTGGTCATCTCGCCCGGGGGTGCCTACGGCGCCAGCGGCGAGGGCTTCTTCCGGATTTCGCTGACCACTCCCGACGACCGGCTGGTCGAGGCGATGGAGCGGATCCGGCGGTTGTAGCCACGGCGGGGCGGCCGCGCGAAACGAGCCCCCGGCCGCGCGTCTCCGGGCTCCGCGAGACAGCCGCCGCACCGTGGTCCGGTCACCCGATCAACGGACCACGCGGAAACTGTGGACCGCGCTGATCACCGCGCAATCAGGCGCCTGGCAGAGCGGGGCGGTGTGCCGTGCCTGCCAGTAGTACCTCCCCGGGGTGGCCGCCCAGTAACCGGGGAAGTCGAAACTGCTCGTGAAGATCCACATCCCCGGGTGCCTCTTCCACGGCTTCATCGCAACGAAGTCACACTTGCCGTCGCAGCCCCGGGGCTCGCCCTTGAGCATGATCAGCCGATGCACGGCGCTCTTGCTCGGACCGATCGCCAGGTACACCGGACGCACGCTGTTGGGCACCCCTGGGTCCTTGACCTTCATCGTGATCTTGCCGGCGTGAACACGGGCGTTCTCGCCGGGGGATTTCAGAATCGGGGCAGACAGTCCCGACGCCAGCGCCACCGCTGACAACGCCAGCGTGCCGACCAGGGCGACGACCAGCACCGCGGGAAGCCGCCATCGACGATGAATCATCCTGCTTACCTCCTTGTAGAGCATTGCCGCCGGGAGGTCCGTGACCGGCTTCCCCTGCAGCGCATTACCTCGGCCGCGCGCGGAACGATAGAGCACCCGCACCGCCCGCCGTGGCGCGCACGAGCGGCTCCGCGCTCGATCGAGGCGGCACCGCGGCTACCATGGTCCTGTGCAGAGCAGCCGCCACGGCCGCACGCAAGCGTCGTCGGCAAGCGTCAACGGACAGCGTCCTCGGGGTCGCGCCAGGCAGCGCGCCTACCTGATCGCGGCGCTGGGCGACGGTCAGCCCGAACACCTCACCGAGCTGCGGGAATTGCTGCGGACCGCCGGTGTGGCGGACGTCGGGGAACTCGTTCAGCGGCGCGACCAACCCCACCCCAACACGTACCTCGGGCCGGGGAAGGTGGCCGAGCTCAAGGCCGCGCTCGCCGGCGCCGACGCGAACCTGATCGCCTGCGACGACGAGCTGTCGCCGCGTCAGGAGCGAAATCTCGAGTCCGAGCTCGGCGTGCCGGTGATCGACCGCACCGCGATCATCCTCGACATCTTCGCCGACCATGCGCACAGCGCCGAGGGCAAGCTGCAGGTCGAGCTCGCCCAGCTGGAATACAACCTCGCGCGGATGCGCGGCCTGTGGTCGCACCTGGAGCGGCTCGGAGCGGGACGAATCGACGGCGGTATCGGCACCCGGGGACCCGGCGAGACCCAGATCGAGACCGACCGCCGGCTGGCCCGGGACCGCATCTCAGCGCTCAAGCGCAAGCTCGCGCACGTCCGGTCGACCCGGTCGGTGATGCGCGCCGAGCGCGAGCGCGGCCACCTGCCGCAGGTCGCGCTGACGGGCTACACGAACGCCGGCAAGTCGACGCTGCTCAACGCGCTCACCGGGGCCACCGTCGGCGTCGGCGACCGTCTGTTCCAGACGCTCGACCCGACCACCAGGGTGCTTCGCGCCGGCGGTCGCGACTACCTGCTGACCGACACCGTCGGCTTCATTCGCAAGCTGCCCCACCAGCTCGTCGAGGCGTTCGGCGCGACGCTCGAGGAGACGCGGTTGGCCGATCTGATCCTCCACGTCGTCGATGCCTCCGCCGACGAGGAGGAGCGCGCCGCGATGAGCCGGGCGGTCGAGGACGTGCTGGCCGAGATCGGCGCGGGCGAGGTGCCGCAGCTGCTGGTGCTTGCCAAGGCCGACCAGCTCGACGCCGACCAGCGCGCCGAGCTCGAAAACCGACGACCCGAGGGCGTGCTCGTCTCCGCGATCACGGGCGAGGGAATCGAGGCGCTCGCACAGCGGATCGAGGACGAGTTCGCACAGCAGCTGCGCGAGGTCGAGCTGCTGATCCCCTACGATGAGGGCGCCCGTCTCGCCGAGCTGCATGAGATCGCCGGCGACCTCGAGCGAGAAGAGACGCCCGATGGCGTCAAGGTCGCGGCCCGGCTGCCGCCGACCGTCGCGGCGCGCTACCGGGCCTATGCCCTCAGCGCCCGCGCTTGATGGGCAGCCCGGAGACGTCCTGCGCCCCGGCGGCGCCGCGCCTGCGGGTCACCCGCCTCGATGATCGGGCGCTGCTGCCGACCCGCGCCTATCCGGATGATGCGGGCCTCGACCTCTACGCGCTCGACGCTTCCGTCCTCGCGCCCGGCGCGCGAGCGTCCGTGCGCACCGGGATCGCGGTCGAGATTCCGGGCGGTCACGCGGGGCTGGTGCTCCCGCGCTCCGGTCTGGCCCGCCGGCACGGGATCTCCGTGGTCAATGCGCCCGGGTTGATCGACGCCGGGTACCGCGGCGAGATCGAGGTGCTGCTGCTCAACACCGATCGCGCCGCGCCATTCACGATCGCCTCGGGAAACCGGATCGCGCAGCTGGTGATCGTAGGCGTGCAGACGCCGGACGTGCTCGAGGTCGATGAGCTGGCGTTGTCGCGGCGCGGGGCGGGAGGATTTGGCTCCAGCGGCGGCTGAACCGGCCTCTCCCGACGAAGCGAGTCAGCCTCCCTGCTGGCCGGGGGGCACCAGTCCGTGGGCGATCAGGAACTCGCGGGCCACGGCCGCCGGGTCCTGGTGTGAGAGCTCCACCGCGGCGTTCAGCTGGCGCATCACCGGCAGCGTCAACAGGGCGCTGACCTTATCGATCGTGGCCGCAAACGCGGGGCCCTCGATCTGCAGCAGCTTCGCCGACGCGACGGGCACCACGTTGCCCCACCCGAAGACGTGTCGGGGGTCGCCCAGGACCAGGTAGTCGCCGGTCAGAAGCTGGGCGTCGGTGCTGTTGACGTCGGCGGCCTGCACGGTGCCCTGGTCGAGCGCCTGGTACTGACCGCCGACCTCGAGCGGCTTGAACGCCGCGGGCAGGAAGCCGTAGGCCTGCTCGATCAAGGGCAGGCCGGCGGGGTCCTGCTGGAACTGCGGCGGGGCTCCGACCGTGAGCGTGGCCGCGACCCGGCGCAGATCGCCGAGCGTCTTCAGTCGATGCTCGGTGGCGTAGTTGAACGGCACTCCGATCTCATCCGTGTCGCTGAACGGCGTCGGGTCAAGCAGGTCGAGGCCGTGGGCGAGCGCGTATCGCCGGCCCGCCTGGTAGGCCCTGGCGGCGGTAGGGAACCCGTGGCGGTATCGCGCCACGGTCGTGTTCCAGGTCTGCAGGTACTCGGGATACATGGCGAGCCGCCCGCTCTGCAGTGCCGGGATCGTCACCTCGGTCGGCCCGATGTTGCGGCTGAGCATCACCTTGAACCCCTGGGCCGAGAGCGCCTGGGAGTACAGCTCGCCGAGCACGAACTGCTCGGTGAAGTTCTTGTCGCCGATCGTCACCAGTGGCTTTCCGGTCCCGGGAAGGGCGGTCTTGCGCGCCGCGGGAGCGGGGGAATCGGTGGAACCGGCGTGCCCGGACCCGCCGCCGCAGCCCGCGAGCGCGAGCGCGGCGAGCAGCGCGCCCGCGGCGAGGCCGATCAGCCGGCGCAGCGGCGAGCGCGGCCCCGGCGCCACGCGACGCGGGCGAGAGACCACGGCGCGTCAAACCCCCGCCGCGCGGCGCGCGTCGGCGTGGGCGGACGCCTCGAGCTCGTCGTCCAGGGGCGCCAGCGGCTGATCGCGGCCCAATGCGCGCTGGATCAGCCAGTCGGCAAACCAGGCGTTCTTGGGCAGCAGCGGCCCGTGCAGATAGGTGCCGATCACGCCGCGCTCGTGGACCCCCTCGTGTCCGTCGGCGCCGTTGTTGCCATGCCCCGCGAGTACCCGTCCAAGCGGCGTCGCCGACGGGCCCAGATGCGTGCGGCCTCCGTGGTTCTCAAAGCCCGCCAGGACGCGGTGCACCCCCGGCTCGAGCTCGACCTCGACCGCGACGTTGCCGATCAGCCGGGGACCGCCGGCGCGAACGGTCACGAGGTCGACGAGCTCGACCCCGGGGAGCGTCTCTTCGCCGAGTTGGTAGGAGCGTCCCAGCAGCTGATAGCCGCCGCACACAGCGAGGATCACGCCGCCGCGGTCGGCGACCTCGTGCAGCGCGTCGCGTTTGATCTCGGCGAGGTCCAGTGCACACAGGCGTTGGTCGCGATCCTGGCCGCCGCCGATGTAGTAGAGGTCGGCGCCGGCCGGGTCGAGCTCGTCGCCGAGGCCGCTGGACTGCAGCTCAAAGCCGATCCCGCGCCAGCGGCAACGGCGCTCGAGCAGCAGCAGGTTGCCGCGGTCGGCGTAGATGTTCATCAGGTCCGGGTACAGCGCGCAGACCCGCAGCACCGGCGCTCGGCGACCAGCAGCGGCGAGATCGCCCGGAGAGCGCTCAGGCACGCAGCATCACCACGTCGCTGCCGACATAGTCGGCGGTCGCGGCGACGCCGCGACGTCCGGCGGGTTGCAGACCGACCGCGAGCGCCTCGGACTCGAGCTGAGCGCCGTCGAGGCGGTCGAGCCGGATCGCGTCCTCGGCGACCGAGCACTCTCCGGACACCGTGATCCGCTCGCGCCGGCGCTCGAGCACGAATCCGTCCCGGTCGGCGCGCACCGCGGTCGGCCGGCTGCAGTAGACGACGCCGTCGACGTCGCGGATGTCGGGCACCGGTCCGGCGCCGTCGTCGCCGACCTCGAACAGCTCGAGCATCGCGGCGACAACGACCGCGAGCATCCCGCCGGCCCGCAGGTGCCGTCGGGCGCACCCCAGAAACGCTCGCCGTCCTCGCTCGCCGCCAAGCAGCTGGATCGTCTGCATCGGCACGACGCACAGCGCGAAGCGTTGCTCGAGCTCGAAGTCGCGCGCGTCTCCGACGACCGGGGTGATGTCCAGGCCCCGACCACGGCGCGCCAGCTCGGCGATCAGCGCGGGATCATGATCCAGAGCCGTCACCCGGTGGCCGCGGCGGGCGAGATCGAGCGCCACCCGTCCGGTCCCGGCGCCGACGTCGAGGATCGGATCGCCGTGCTCTGCGGCCAGCGAGCGCCACAGGGAAAAGTCCTCGGCATAGGCGCCGCACTCGACGTCGTGCCAGATCACGTTCACCGGCTCGGCTCCCAGAATCGCGCGAGGAGACCGCGCGCGGTGAGCTGCTCGCGCAGCTCGAGCAGCGCGGTATAGGTGGGGAGCGCGAACAAGCGACCGGACTGGGCGCCGGCGAGAGCGTCGTCCAGGGCGCGCGAGATGTCCGGCACCACGTGCAGCGCGTCCACCGGGACGCCGGCGTACTTCAGCCGCAGCGCCAGCTCCGCCGCGCGGGTACCGGCGCAGGTGACGCGGCGCAGGCGCGAGGCCAGCACCTCGAAGTCGGCGTCCCAGACCCAGGAGACGTCCTTGCCGTCGGCGGTGCGGTCGTTGAGGATCGCCAGCAGGTCGAGCTCTCCTTCCTCGAGCGTGAGCGTACGGAGGATCTCGTTGGTCCCGGCGGGATTCTTCACCAGCAGGATCGACAACTCGGTGTCGCCGATCGCTACCCGCTCCGCGCGCCCGAATGCCGCCGCCACCCGATGAAGCCCCGCGGCCACGGTGGCAGGCGCCGTCCCGAGGTCCAGGCAGAGGGCCGCGGCACCGAGCGCGTTGTAGATGTTGTAGAGGCCGGGGAGGGGGAGCTCGACGTCGAGCGTGCCCATGGGCGTTTGCAGCGTGAAGCCGGCGCCACGGGTGCCGTCGAGCACGATCCGCTGTGCCGCGACCGTCGGAGCCGGGCGCTCGCGGCCGCAGGAGGCACAGCGGTAGCGCCCCAGATGGCCGAGGTAGACGGCCTCATAGACATACGCCGCGCCGCAGTTGCGGCAATGCTTGGAGTCGGAGGCATGCTGCATCTCGGGAATCGCCACCGAGCTGTCGCCGATGCCGAAATAGGTGACGTTGTCCAGCCCGCGACCGAGGTCGGCGATCAGCGGATCATCGGCGTTGAGCACCAGTCGCGCCGTCGGCTCCAGCGTCGAGACCACTTCGGCCCACCGGTCGGCGATCGCCTCGAGCTCGCCGTAACGGTCGAGCTGGTCGCGAAACAGGTTGCCCAGCAGGACCACGCGGGGTCGCAGCTGCGACGTGACGCGCTCCAGCCAGAACTCGTCGACTTCGAACAGCCCAAGCTCGCCGGAGATTCTGCCCCCGCCTCGGGTGGCCGACAGCAGCGTCGACGCCACGCCACCGGCCATGTTCGCGCCGGCGCGGTTGTGGACCAGCGACACGCCGGCGCGATCCAGCACCGACGCGATCATCGCCGCGGTCGTCGTCTTGCCGTTGGTCGCCGACACCACGACCGAGCCGCGGGCCAGCCGTCCCGCCAGCTCCGCGATCGCGTCGGGCTCGAGCGCGATCAGCACCTTGCCCGGAAGGCTCGTGCCGCCACCGCGGCCGGCGCGGCGGGCGAGCCCGCCGACGGCGCGAGCGGTCGCGAGCTTGACCGCGAGCAGGGTCATCGGGGAATGATCACCCGCAGCGCGCCGGGGAGCGCCCGCACCGTCACCGGCAGCTCCGCGATCGGGTCTCCGTCCGCGTACACCGTGAACGGGCGATCCGCCGCGATGCGGACCTCGGCGCCGCGAAGCACCTGCACCTCACGCTGTCGAACGTGCTCGCCCTTGAACACCGTCGGCAGCAACCGCAGGAAGCTGAGCTTGGGCACGTGCCCGACGAGCACCACGTCCAGCGCCCCGTCCTGAAGCGACGCGTTCGGCGCCAGCATCATCCCGCCGCCGTATGCTCCCGAATTGGCCGCCGCGACGGTGTAACCCACGATCGCGCGGGTCTCGCCGCCGTCGACGACGACCTCGAAGCGCGCCGGACGCCAGCCGAGCAAGGCCCGCAGGGCGCCGTAGGTGTAGACGAGGTTGCCCCGCACGAGCCTCGTCTCATTGGCGATCCTGTTCGCGTCGGAATCGAATCCGCAGCTGGCGATGCTGATGAACGTCCTCGAGTCGACCTCCCCGAGATCGAGCTCGCGGACGGCGCCGGTGGCGAGCACCGCGCATGCCGCCTTCGGCTCAAGCGGGATCCCGAGCACACGCGCGAAGTCGTTGCCGCGGCCCCCGGGCAGGACCCCGAGCACCCCGGTCGAGTGCTTCAGCGCCCCGGCGACAGCCCCGACGAGACCGTCGCCGCCGAACGCGACCGCCGTCTCGCCGGCCGTCGTCGCGTTCACCGCGAGCTGCCGGGCGTGCTCGAGGCTGTGGGTCTGCTCGACATGATGCTCGACGTTGCGGCGCGTCAGCTCCGCCCGCACGCCGGCCAGGGCCCGCCCGGCACGCCCGCCGCCGGCCGCGGGATTGACGATCAGCGAGATCTTCACGTGCCCAGAAGCAGGGAGTGAAGGTCGTCCGCAACCGCCACCGGGGTGGGGTCGGTTGCGGCCTGCGCCTGCGCCCGGTCGGCGACTCCCGTGAGCACGATCGCGGCGTCGAGCCCCGCCGTCGCGGCGCCCAGCAGATCCGCGTCAAGCCGGTCGCCGACGACCAGCGTGCGGCCGCCGCCGAGCCGATCGAGCGCGGTATCGAAGATCTGCGGCTCGGGCTTTCCGACCGCGATCGCGGTGCGCTCGGTCGCGTACTCGAGCGCGGCCACGATCGCGCCGGTTCCCGGCGCCACGCCGTCCTGGGTGGGAAACGTGCGATCCCGGCAGGAGGCGATCATCTCCGCGCCGCCGAGTACCGCCTGGATCGCGTCGCGGAGCTCGGCGTAGTCGAATTCGTCGTGTCCGGCCACGACGACGACGTCGGCCTCGAGCGCGCGCGGGGTGCCGTTGAGGATCCGGTGGCCCGCGTCGGCGACATGGCGGAAGATCGCCGGAGAGCCGATCACGTAGCTGCCGTTGCCCTGCTCGCGTTCGGCGAGCACGTACTGGATCGCGCCGCCCGCGCTGACCACCTCCTCGAGCGAAGCCTGTACCCCGAGCGACCAGAGCTTGCGCACGTACTCCTCCGGAGAACGGCGCGCGTCGTTGGTCAGGAACGCGAGGTCCTTGCCGGCGGCGCGCAACTCCGAGATGGCCTGCGGCGCTCCGCGCGTGACCGCGTCGCCGAGCCAGACGCAGCCGTCCAGATCGAGCAGCACGTTGTCGTATCGAGAGAGAAGCGGGGTGAGCGTCATCGAGCGGGTCCGAGGTGATTATCGCTTCCGACGCCTCGCGGACCCCGTCCCGCGGGATCTCGAACGGGTCCGGACCAGGCCCCGGGGGGCGAGCCGTCAGAACAATGCGGCCTGGTCGGGATGCACGGCCGGCAGCAGGCAGTCCGGGCCGTCGTAGCGCGCGTCGTTGACCGCCTGCCCGACCGGCGCCAGCGCGACCGCGGAAGGGGACAGGGCCACCAGTATCTCGGCCATCTCGTCGCGGGGCGTGGACGCGTCAAGCCAAGCGGACTCGTGCTGGGGCGCCAGGATCACCGGCATCCGGTCGTGCAGCGGTGCGATCGCCGAGTTGGCCGCGGTCGTGAGGATCGCGCACGAGCGGATCTTCCGGCCGTCGTCGCCGTGCCAGGTCGACCATAGCCCGGCGAACGCGAACAGCTCGCCGTCGGCGCGGGTGATGTGAAACGGCTGCTTTGCGCTCCCTCGACCGCCGGTGCCGAGGCCGCTCGCGGCGCGCCACTCGTAGAACCCGTCGGCGATGATCAGGCAGCGGTAGCGTTCAAAGGCCCGACCGAACGCGGGGCTCCGGGGCGCGGTCTCGCGGCGAGCGTTGATCATCTTCAGGCCGGTCTCGGGTCCCTTCGCCCACGTCGGCACGAACCCCCAGCGCAGCAGCTCGCCGCGGGGGGCGCCGCCGCGGTCGGAGGTCACGGCGAGCACCCCGTCGCCGGGCGCCGCGTTGTAGCGCCGGCGGATTTCAACCTCCTCGCCGACCGGAAACCGGGCCCGCACGTCGCCCGGATCGGGCGTCGCGAGCGTGTAGCGACCGCACATGTTGCCGGGGGCCGCCGGCGCTCAGCGCGATCCGGCGGCGATCTGCTCGGCGCGTTGCGCCTTCGCGCGCTTCTGGCGCCTTCGTCCGAGGAACGCCAGTACCCCGACCGCGATCAGGACGAGCACGACGCCGTAGAAGACGGCGCGCTGGACCGAGATGCCACCCAGAATCTGACCGAGGCCGTAGACGATCCCGAACCCCAGCGCGAGCACCGCGATGATCAGGATGATCACGAGCAGAATCCCGCGAACCCGAGCCACGATGCCGGCGCTGGCCGGCGGCATGATCAGCCCGAGGAACTTCAGGCCGCGAAGCTGCCGGTTGCTCGGGACGTCGACGCCGAGCCGCTCGGTGGCGCGCTTGAGGTCGTCGGCCCGGCGCTCGGCCAGCGCGAGCGAGGCATCGGCCATCCGCCGCAGCTGAAGGCGCTCCTGCGGCCGCGCCGCCGCCAGCGCCCGTTGGAAGTGAGCGCGCGCGGTCTTGGCGTCATAGCGCTCCGCCGCCCGAGCCCCCAGAATCGCCTGCGCGGCGGCCTTGTACCTGGTCTCGGCCTCGAGCTCCTCGTCGGAGCGGCTCTCGAGCTGCTGCATCGCAGCGAGCGGGCTGCGCTGCTCCATCCGCATCATGCGCTCTTGCTTGGCCATCGAGATGGAGTCTAGCCGCGCGGCTTGATCACGAACACGCGCCGGCCCCCCGATTCCTGGGCCCGGTCGTTCGGACTGCTCGGCGGCGACCGGTACACGTCCACGTGAGCACCGGTGATCGCGCCCCCGGTGTCCTGCGCGATGAACCATCCGCCATGCCCGTCGTGCCGGTAGGCGGGGATGTAGACACGGCTTCCGAGCGGGATCACGCTCGGGTCGACCGCGATCGACTGGTAGTAGCGCAGCTGCGCAGGAGCGCCGCGGGCAAACGTCACGCCGGGGAGGGGGACGTAGCGCCCGCCGATGCCCGCAGACCATCCACCGCCCGCGAGCGGGAACGTCACGGCGCCGCCGGGTCCTTGCCAGTAGCCGCCGGCGCGCCAGTACGGCGAACCAGCCGACCAGTCATCGCTCGGCGAGGTCGGCACCCCGGCGGCGGTCACCCAGCCGCCCTGGCCGAGCGCGTTGATGTGGTAGAGGCGCCCGTCGAGTCCGATCCCGTCGCCCTGCATCGACATGCCCATCGCCGAGTACAACCAGTCGATCCGGTGCTTGCCCGGCAGCCCGGGAGCCTTGATCAGCGCGCCCGTGAACCAGGACTCCGGCGCCGGCCAGTACTCGGTGATCGTCACGTGGCCCAGCCAAGTGCCGTGCTCGTGCTTGCTCGGGGGTGCGGGGATGCGCTTGTGCGGCCTGGTCGGGGCCAGCCCTCCGATCGGGGCACCTCCCGTGGGGCCGGTGGATCCCGGCAGGCCGGCTCCGCCACCCACGGGCAAGCGCGCCCCGTGAGCAGCCGCGGCCGTCAGGATGCACGTCAGGCAGGTCGCCAGCGTGAGTCGCGCGCCATGAAGTCCGTCCCGAGGCACCGGGGAATCTTCGGGGTGTGATCGGACGATCCTCCGCGACTCCGCGGGCGACCGATAATTCATCTCGTGAGCCCCGAGGAGGAAGCGGCCGCCGGAAGGGTGAGCGGACTGAGGCAGGTGCCCGAGCGGCTTTATGCGGGCTACGTCTTCGACCTCGACGGCACCGTCTATCTCGGATCGGAGCTGTTGCCGGGAGCGGCGCGGCTCGTGCAGGCGCTGCGCGACATGGACCGCAAGGTGGTGTTCGTCTCAAACAACCCCACTCGCGATCCCGAGGAGTACGCGCGCAAGCTCTCAGACCTGGGGCTCCCGACGCCGGCGTCGGCGGTCATCAACACCGTGGTCACGACGACCGAATGGCTGGCCGCCAACGCCTCCGACGCGACCGTCTTCCCGATCAGCGAGGAGCCGCTCAAGCGCGCGCTGCGCCGGCGGGGCATCCGCATGTCCGAAAACCCGGCGGAGATCGACATCGTGATCGCCAGCTACGACCGCCAGTTCGAGTACCGCAAGCTCCAGATAGCGTTTGACGCCATCCGGGGCGGCCGCCGCGCTCGCCTGATCGCCACCAACCCGGACCGCTTCTGCCCGTTTCCGGACGGCCGCGGAGAGCCCGACGCCGCCGCGATCACCGCGGCCGTCGAGGCCTGTACCGGCGTCACCTGTGAGCTTCACTTGGGCAAGCCCGGACCCGTGATGCTGAACGCGATCGCCGAGGCCCTGGAGCTCGCCCCCGAGGACTGCGTGCTGACCGGAGACCGTCTGACGACCGACATCCGCGCCGCCCGCGAGGCGTCGATGGCTTCCGCGCTGGTCCTGACCGGGGAAACCGATGCAGGGGCGCTTGCGGACATCGCGGACGAGGAGCGGCCCGACTACGTGCTCGACCGGGTCGACCGCCTGCTGCCAAGAGACCGCTGGGACGAGCTCGGGTGGGCGGCGGAGCCCGACGCTCCGGCGGCCTAGTGCGACACTGCAACAGATGACGCAGGTGGCGATTCTCGGAGCGGGGGTGATGGCGTCCGCGCTGACCGTGCCGCTCGCCGACAACGGCCACGACGTTCGCCTCGTCGGCACCCATCCGGACCGCGACATCGTCGACAGCGTCAAGGCGAGCCAGATTCACCCCGGCCTGGAGGTGTCGCTGCCGCCCTCGGTCAAGGCCTATCGGCTGGAGGAGGCGCGGGACGCCTTCGCCGGCGCGGAGATCGTGCTGAGCGGCGTCAACTCGTTCGGGGTGCACTGGGCGAGCGAGCAACTCGCCCGGCTGCTTCCCGACGAGGCGGTGGTGATCGCCGTCGCCAAGGGGCTCGAGGCCGGCGCCGAGGGCAACCTGCGGATCCTGCCCGACGTGCTCACCGAACGCTGGTCTGAGCGACAGCGCGCCACCGGTCGGGTGTCGGCGATCACCGGTCCCTCGATCGCCGGAGAGGTCGCAGTCCGCCGTGACACGTGCGTGGTCTTCACCGGGCGCGATCGCGCGGCGCTCGACCGCCTCGCCGCGACGTTTGAGACCGAGACCTATGGGGTCTGGACATCGACCGACCTGATCGGCTGCGAGGTGTGCGCCGCGCTCAAGAACTGCTACGCCCTGGGCGTGGGAATCGCGGAGGGGGTGCTCCAGGCGCGGGGGGGGCGCCGAGAGCTCACACCGGATGCACAACTACGAAGCGGCCCTGTTCGCGCAGGGCGCCGCGGAGATGCGGCAGATGGTCGCCCTCCTCGGTGGGAGCCCTGAGACGGCCGGCTGGCTGCCCGGCGTCGGCGACATGTACGTGACGAGCACGGGCGGTCGAAACGTTTCGGTCGGGAGGCTCCTGGACGCCGGAGCCGGGTTCGCCGATGCGTCGGCGCAGCTGGGCGACCCCACGCTCGAGGGGGCGGCGGCAATTCGCGAGATCGGGGCCGCGCTGCCGAAGCTGAGCGAGCGCGGGATCGTCGCCTCCGAAGCCTTTCCGCTGCTGCGCCACCTGTACGGGGTGATCGAGCTCGAGCGACCGGTGGACATCCCATGGAGCTCGTTCTTTGGGAGGCAGCGAGCGTGACCGACAGTCCGTATCTGATGGGGATCGATTTCGGAACGGGGGGAGTGAGGGTCGGGATCTTCGATCGCGACGGTGGTCCGGTCAGCTTCAGCGCCATCGAGTTTGAGATCCACCATCCCCGACCGGGCTGGGCCGAGCAGGATCCTGACGAATGGTGGTCGGCGCTGGCCAAAGCGGTCCCGCAGGCGCTGGCCGAAGGCGACGTCTCGCCGACGGAGATCGCCGGCATCTCCGTCGATGCGACATCGTCCACGGTGCTCGCCGTCGATGCCGACGGACGCCCTTTGCGCCCGGCCATCATGTGGATGGACGTGCGCGCGTCCGAGCAGGCAGATCGCGTCGCGGGCACGGCGCATCCCGCCCTCAAGTACAACGGTCACGGCCCCGTATCCGCGGAGTGGGGACTGCCGAAGGCGCTCTGGATACGCGACAGCGAGCCGGAGGTGTATGAGCGCGCGCGATACATCCTCGACTGTGTCGACTGGGTCACGCAGCGATTGACCGCAACGAGCACGGCATCGATCAACACGGCGACGTGCAAGTACTACTTCGACCGGGATGCCGGTGGCTGGCCGGCCGAGCTCTACGAGCAGGCGGGCGCGCCCGATCTGGTGGAGAAGCTGCCGCAGGACGTGCTCGATGTCGGCACTCCCGTCGGCGGCCTGTGCCGCGAGGTCGCCCACGAGCTCGGCCTCGAGCCGGACACGCCGGTCGCCGCAGGGAGCGTCGACGCATATGCCGGCGCGCTCGGCCTGGGGGTGGTCGAGCCTGGGACGCTCGCTTTGATCACGGGGTCGTCGCACGTGATCATCGCCCAGTCGGCCGAGCCGGTCCACGACCCGGGGTTCTGGGGCGCCTACACCGACGCCATGATCTCCGGCCTCTACACGATCGAGGCGGGTCAGGAATCGACCGGCTCGATCGTCGCTTGGTTTGCAAGGCAGCTCGCCGGCGGGGGTGGCGCAAGAGGCGCAGCGGACCGGCGCCGACGTCTATCAGCTGCTGGCGGAGATGGCGCGCGAGGTGCCGGTCGGTTCCGATGGGCTGCTCGTGCTGGACTATTTCCAGGGCAATCGCTCGCCGCACACCGACCCACGGGCACGTGGGGCCATATCCGGCCTCTCCCTGAGCCACGGTCCCGGGCACCTGTTTCGGGCGATCATCGAAGGGATCTGCTACGGCACCGAGGACATCCTGGAGACGATGCGCTCGCGGGATTACGTCCCCAAGCGGGGCGTCGTCTCGGGAGGCCCCGCCAAGAGCGACCTGTGGATGCAGATGCACGCCGACGTGTCAAACCTGCCGCTCACCTTTCCGAGGGTGAGCGAAGGGCCGGTGCTCGGTGCGGCGATCCAGGCCAGCGTCGGGGCGGGCATCCATCCCGACCTCCCCACTGCGGCCAAGAACATGGTGCGGTTCGAGCGGACGATCGAGCCCGACCGGGCGCGCCACGAGGAGTACCGGTTCTGGATGCAACGTCACCGCGAGCTGTACGCCGCCGTGCGGGACGTGCAGCACGAGGTGGTCGGGCATCTCGGCGGTAAGCCTGCGGGAGCCTGAGGTGGGGTCAGGCCATGGATGAACGACGCATCGAGGCGGCGCTGCGTGAGGCCACCGACACCGAGCACGTGGTGATCGGCGAAGGCGTCCTTGACTCGGTCGCGGACGTGTTCGAGCGCAGCTTCGGAGACCGCGCGGCGGTCGTCATCGGCGATGAGAACACCATCGCACTGGCGGGCACGGCGGTCGGCCGGTCCATGCAGGGCAGGGGGCGCGAGTCGATCGAGCCGTTCGTCTTTGCCGGCCGGCCCACGCTCCATGCCGACTACGAGGCCGTCGGGACCGTGGTGCAGTCGCTGCGGGCACATGAGGCGATTCCGGTGGCGGTCGGCTCGGGAACGATCAACGACATCGTCAAGCGGGCGTCACACGAGTGCGACCGCCCTTACATGAGCGTTGCCACGGCGGCCTCGATGGACGGCTATACGTCTTTCGGTGCGGCGATCACGAAGGACGGCTTCAAGCAGACGATGGAGTGTCCGGCCCCGCGTGCGATGGTCGCCGATCTCGCCGTGCTGATGAATGTGCCGGCGCGGATGACGTCCGCCGGCTACGGGGATCTGCTGGCAAAGATCACCGCCGGCGCGGATTGGATCGTCGCCGACGGGCTGGAGGTCGAGCCGATCCAGCCGAAGGCCTGGTCGCTGGTCCAGGGCCCCTTACGCGACGCGACCGCACGCCCGGGCGATCTGCAGGGGGGCGATCCGGCGGCGATGGAAGGCCTGATCGAAGGCCTCGTGATGTCGGGACTGGCCATGCAGGCGGCCTCCTCGTCTCGCCCCGCCTCCGGCGCCGAGCACCAGTTCAGTCACCTCTGGGAGATGGAGGGACTCGGCGAGAACCCGAAGCGCGACGAGCCGCCCCTTTCGCACGGCTTCAAGGTCGGGGTGGGCACGGTGTCGATCGCCGCCCTGTACGAACGGGTGCTGGAACGTGACTTCGCCCGCCTTGACATAGAGGCTGCCGTTCGCGCCTGGTCGCCGTGGGAGGAAGTCGAGCGGCGCGTTCGCGCGGCCCTCGCCACGACGGGTCTCGACGAGGCCGCCGTCGAGGAGACACGCGCGAAATACCCCGACGCGGACGAGCTAACCCGACGGCTCGAGCTGCTCAAGGAGCGCTGGCCAGATCTCCGGGACGGGCTCCGGGAGCAGCTGATTCCCGCGCACCGGACGCGCGCGCTTCTCCAGGAGGCTGGCTGTCCCACCGCTCCGGGGGAGATCGGTTTGAGCGCCGAGCGCTTCAAGGCGACCTACCGCAGGGCGCAGATGATCCGTCGCCGCTACACGATCCTCGATCTCGCCAACGAGGCCGGCGTTCTCGATGCTTGCGTCGGAGAGCTCTTCGCCGGCGCCGGCTTCTGGGCGCAGGCGCTCACGTAGCCGCGACACTCGCAGCGACGGCGCGTCGCGTCGGCGGCCCGGCGCGAATGACCTGAATAACGTCCCGGCGCAGCCCGTTTGAAGATCGTCTGGGACGTTGCCCTCCCACCAAGACGGAAACGTCCCTTGCGATCTTCGGGAGGCCTCCGCTGGGACGTTGACCGGCCGCGGCAGCCCGCAACGCGGCGGGACGAGTCCAACGCCGCTGCTGCAGTGACACGCGGACCTCTGGCGGGCCGCGGGCCGTACAGTTCACGTGCCCGGTACCCGAGCGCTGTTGCCCGCGATCCTGGTGGTGGTCGCCGCCCTGGCTCCTGGTTCTCTCGGCGACGACGCGACCGGCGGGTGCGCCGGCCGCCTCTCCTGTCGCAGCGTGCGCCTTCCGGCGCCGATCACGATCACGAGCGGGCCCGTCAGCTATCGCATCGGGCGCGACGGCCGTGTTGGACGCATCCCCGAGATTCCGAGTCCGTTGCCGCGAGGCGCGGCCGTGTTCCCGGCCACCGGGACCTGGTTCGTGTTTCGGCATGGCCACCTGGTCGTCGGGCGGGGAAGAAACCTTCTGTGGCGGTCGCATGGCCGGATGGCGCGGGCTCAGCTCGGCCTGATCATGGCGAGCTCCCGCATGGTGGCCTTCCAGCACGACCACAAGCTCTACCTCGCACCACTGCGGGCCGCGGAGCGGCCGGTGGCAGGCCGCGAGATGCCGCTCGGCTGGACCCACGGCGGGCTTTACACATACCGGTATGCAGGCCGCCAGCTGCTTCTGCGCGGCGACACCGGCGCGCTCCTGAAGGTGATCGCGCGGCGGCCGCTCGGGTCTGACTATTTCGTCGCGGGCGGCCGCCTCTACTTCGTCGTCCACGGCGTGCTGATGAGCGCGCGCGGCCCGCGCATCCAGCGGCTCGCGTCCCTTGCCGAACTCCGGATGTCGGACGCCTGGCTGCAACCGATGGGCCGGCTGCTCGAGCTGCAGGACAACCGTCGATTGATGGTGCTGCGCTCAGACGGCTCCGTGTTCGCGTGGACCCCACTGCCGCGCGGCGATCGCCAGACGGAGGGCATCTCCAGCCGGCTCGTCCTCTCACCGGACGCAAGCGCGGTCGCGCTCACCGCCGCGTCGGGCGAGACCGGTGGCCCCGCGTCCGCCCAGCGCGCGCATGGCACCGAGACCGCGTATCTGCTCCGGGCGGGCGCGCGCACCGCGACCCCCGTTCACACCGAGCATGTCGCGTTTGGGCCCTGCGAGCGGGGGGCCAGCCTCCAGTGGCATGGGAAGTGGCTGCTCTACGGCAACTCCGAGGGCAACCTCGCCGTGATCGACACCACGGGCGCGCGCCGCGCGGTCGAGCTGGGGAGGCTCGTCAGCCGCCTGCCCGGCACGCGAAACGGCGTCAGTGCGTACTGGAGTGGGCGGCCGCCCGAGCTTTAGTCGGCGCGCGACGCTCGTGGGGCTGCGCGTCCGCCCCATGACCGCCGGCGTTGCTATCACTGTGATGTGAGCTCGCCGACATCGACGCCGACCCGCTCGGGCGCTCAGGACAGCCTTCGGCGATTCCATCCCGCCGTGCGGACGTGGTTTAAGCGTCGCTTTCCCGAGGGACCGACGGAGGCGGAGGCGGGGGGATGGCCGCCGATCGTGGCTCGCCGGCACACCTTGGTGTGTGCGCCCACCGGCTCCGGTAAGACGCTCGCCGGATTCCTTGCCGCGATCGACGCGCTCTACCGGGCCCACGAGGCCGGCGAGTGCATCGACGGGACCACCCGGGTGGTTTACCTGAGTCCGTTGAAGGCGCTGGCCGTCGACATCCACGCCAACCTGGAGCAGCCGCTCGACGAGATCGCCGACGTGGCCCGGGAGCTCGGGTATGAGCCGGCGCCGATCAGCGTCGCCGTGCGGACCGGCGATTCCACGTCGTGGGAGCGCCAGCTGATGTTGCGTCGCCCACCGAACCTGCTGGTCACCACGCCCGAGTCGCTCTACCTGTATCTGACCGCCGAACGGTCCCGAAGCACGCTCGAGACGGTGGAGACGGTCATCGTCGACGAGATCCACGCCCTGGCCCACGACAAGCGGGGCGCGCACCTCGCCCTCACGCTCGAGCGCCTGGAGGCCGTGACCGAGCGGCCGGCGGTGCGAATCGGGCTGTCGGCGACCGTGAAGCCGGTCGAGGATGCCGCGCGCCTGCTGGTGGGCATGGGGCACCCGCTACCGGCGATCGTCGACGTGGGACACCGGCGACGCCTGGATGTGACGCTGGAGCTGTCCGACGGCGAGCTCGAGGCAGCGCTATCGGGCGATGGGTTCGACGAGATCCTCGACCGTATCGCCGCACACGTCGCCGAGCATCGCACCACTCTGGTGTTCGTGAACACCAGAAAGCTCTCCGAACGCGTGGCCCACGAGCTGGGGGAGCGACTCGGTCAGGAGCTGGTTGCCGCGCATCACGGATCGCTGTCGCGCGAGCGCCGTCAGCGCGTGGAGCGCCGCCTTCGAGCCGGCGAGCTGAGAGCCTTGGTCGCGACCGCGTCGCTGGAGCTCGGCATCGACGTGGGGCCGGTCGAACTGGTGTGCCAGATCGGCTCGCCGCATAGCATCGCCACGTTCCTGCAGCGGATCGGCCGGGCAAACCATCAGCGCAGCGGCGTCCCCCGGGGCGTCGTTTATCCGACCACGCGCGACGAGCTGGTCGAGTGCGCGGCGCTGCTGGCGGCGGTCGGCCGGGGGCGCCTGGATGCCCTGCTCTTCCCCGAGCAGCCCCTGGACATCCTCGCCCAGCAGATCGTCGCGGAGACGGCGGCCAGGGGCGACACCGGCGTGGGGGAGGACGAGCTGTTCGCGTTGGTCGCCCGGGCGCGGCCATACAGACGGCTCACCCGCGAGGAGTTCGACGAGATCGCCGAGCTGGTCTGCACCGGAATCGAGACCGGCCGCGGCCGGCGCATGGCCTTCCTGCATCGCGACCGAGTCAACGGACGCCTTCGCGCCCGCCGGGGCGCCCGGCTTGCCACGCTCACTTCGGGTGGAGCGATCCCCGAGACCGGCGACTACCGCGTGCTGATGGAGCCGGGTGATGTGTTCGTCGGCACCGTGAACGAGGACTTCGCGATCGAGTCGATGCAGGGTGACGTGTTTCTTCTCGGCACCCATCCGTGGCAGGTCGTACAGGTCAGCAATGGCGTGATGCGCGTACGCGACGCCGCCGGCAAACACCCGACGGTTCCATTCTGGCTGGGGGAGGCGCCAGGCCGCACCGACGAGCTGTCCGAGGAGGTGTCGCGGCTACGCGGCGTCGTTGCCGAGCGGCTGGATGCCGGGGGCCGGGAGGCGGCGATCAGCTTCGTTTGCGAGGCCTCGGGCGTGGAGAGGGTGGCTGCTGCGCTGGTGGTGGACTATCTGCGGGCCGGGCGATCCGAGCTGGGCGGCGTGCTCCCCTCCCACGAGGACATCGTGTTCGAGCGGTTCTTCGACGAGACCGGAGGAATGCAGCTGATCGTCCACGCGCCGTTGGGCGCGAGGATCAATCGCGCACTCGGTCTGGGGCTGCGCAAGAAGTTCTGCCTCACGTTCGACTTCGAGCTCCAGGCCGCGGCCAGCAACGACGCGGTGCTCCTCTCGCTCGGGCCCCAGCACTCCTTCCCGCTCGAGGACGTGCCGGCGTTCCTGCGCTCACACAACGTGCAGGACGCCGTGTCTCAGGCGGTCCTCCGCAGCCCGATGTTCACCGCCCGCTGGCGGTGGAATCTCAACCGCTCGCTCGCGGTGCTGCGTCGCAAGGGCGGCCGCCTGAATCCGTTCAACATCCAACGGATGGAGTCAGACGACTTGATGGCGGCCGTGTTTCCATCGCTGGCGGCGTGTCAGGACAACGCCCCCGCCGGTCCGATCGAGATCCCCGACCACCCGCTGGTGCGAGAGACCATGCACGACTGTCTCAACGAGGCGATGGACATCGACGGTCTCAAGTCGCTGGTGCGCCGGTTTGAGGAAGGGACGCTCCGCCTCCACTTCGTCGACACGGTGCAGCCGAGCGTCCTTGCCCACGAGATCCTGAACGGCGCCCCCTTCACCTACCTCGATGAGGACACGGAGATCGGCGAGCGCCGGTCGCGCGCTGTGCCACTGCGCCGCGGCCTGCCGGTGGAACCGCGCGAGCTGGGTCGGCTCGACCCGGACGCGATCGAACGCGTCCGGGCCGAGGTGA
This sequence comes from uncultured Solirubrobacterales bacterium, assembly GCA_963723675.1. Taxonomy (GTDB): domain Bacteria; phylum Actinomycetota; class Thermoleophilia; order Solirubrobacterales; family Solirubrobacteraceae; genus Palsa-465. Next base: position 1,498,494 of record CAVRRW010000012.1, read on the forward strand.
TCCCGCAGGTGCGAGATCGCGAGGAGCTCCACGACGTGCTCCTTTCGCTTGTCGCTGCTCGCCCGCGACAGGAGTGGGCCGAGCATTTCGAGGCTCTCGCCGATGAAGGACGATGCTTCGCGGTCGTGGGGCCGGGAGCCACCGACCTACTGTGGGGCGCAACCGAACGCCGGGGCGAGATAGTGGTCCTGTTCCCCGCCGCCCGCTTGATCCCGGATCATCAACTCCCGCCCGGCGTCGATACGGCAGCTGCCGACGAGGCGGCGGTCACGCTCATCCGTGGACATCTGGAGGTCTGCGGTCCCGTGACCGTCGACCAGCTCACCGCCGCCGCCGGGCTCTCGCGATCGACGGTGAGGATCGCGCTGGAGGCGCTCCGTGGACTTGGGTTTGCGGTCAGCGGCGAGTTCGAGCCCGAGCGTGGCGAGCAATGGTGCGCCCGCCGGCTGCTGGCCCGCATCCATGCCTACACACGGGAGCGTCGACGCGCCGCGGTCCGTCCGATCAGCCAGCAGGAGTGGCAGACCTTCCTCGAGCGCTGGTGGCACGCCTCGCCCGGGACCCAACGCCACGGACGGGCCGGGCTCGCGGAGGCGATCGAGCAACTTCAGGGGTTCGAATTGCCGGCCGGCGATTGGGAGCGAGTGTTTGCCGAGCGGGTCGAGTCGTATCGCCCCGAATGGCTCGACGACCTGTGTCTGTCGGGCGAGGTGACGTGGGGCCGGCTGTCTCTCCTCGAGCCCGCCGGTGAGGATGACGACGGCGGGGATGAGAAGCCCCGGCTGGCGGGCAAGACGCCGTCCCGTCGGACCCCGATCACATTCATGCTTCGCCAGGATCTTCCGTGGCTGCTGCAAGCCCACCGCGGCACCGCCGCGCCGGCCGAACCGACCGCGGGCTGCGGGCGTGACGTGCTCGATGCCCTGCGCGGGCGCGGCGCTTTGTTTCACTCCGAGCTTCAGGCGGTTACCACCAGCATCCCCGCCGAAGTCGAGGAAGGCCTCTGGGACGGGGTGGCGAGGGGCCTGATCACCGCCGACGGGTTCAACGCGATCCGGTCGCTCCTGAACGCCCGCGCGCGGTTCGTCCGCCGGCAACGGTCCTACCCGCGATCGCGCTCGCGCGGTCGGCAGGCCCGCTGGCGCCAAGCCGTTGAGGGTCGATGGACGCTGCTACCCGCGGCCCGGCCGATCGAAGACGTCGACGAGCTGGCCGAGACACTTGCGTGGCAACTTCTGCTGCGATGGGGCGTCGTCTTCCGCGACGTCTACCTAAAGGAGCGACTGGCGGTTCCCTGGCGAGAGGTCCTATGGGCTCTGCGTCGCCTCGAGGCCCGCGGCCTGATCCGTGGCGGGCATTTCGTGACCGGCGTGACAGGCGAGCAGTTCGCCGACGAGACGACGCTCCCCCGGCTGCGCCCCGGCCGCGCCGCCAAGGCCTTCGCCTAGACCGCGCCGCGCTCCCCCGGGCGCGACGAGGGACACTCGGCGCAAGCATCCACGGGGGCGTCCGGCCCCCAACCGGTCGCCGCCGGCGATTGATGATTCAGGCGGGCTGCCGCGGGCAGCCCGGCGCCCCTGTCTACCACGCCGCCAGATGATCGAGCAGAAGCGCCGAGAGACGCTGGGGCGCCTCTTCGGAGATCCAGTGCGACACGCCGTCTAGAACCTCGAAGCGGTAGGGCCCTGTGACGAACCGTTCGGCGCTCCGCGCCGCCGTTTCGCCGACGAACGCGTCGGCGGTGCTCCACACGTACAACGTGGGCGTTGTGATCGGACCGCGCCTGGCCGGTGGTCGCATCGCCCGATACCAGTTGAGCGCGGCGGTCAGCGCGCCCGGTTGCGAGAACCGCTCGAGGTAATGCTCTATGCGGTGGGACGGCAGGCCCTCGTAGATCCGCCGCAGGCCAGCGTCCCCGAGCAGGCTCTCCTCGGCCCTCCCGGGGGTCCGAAACAGGGCGAAATACTCCGAGCGCCGCCTCTGATCGGGATCTTCACGGATGGCGGAGCTCATCGCCCCGCCGTGCGGTATCGAGACCGCGTTCAGTGTCCGAAGCCGCTCCGGATGAGCGGTGGCGGTCATCCATGCCACGGCCGATCCCCAGTCGTGACCGACCAGGTCGAACCGCTGCCAGGCGAGCGCGTCCGCCACCGCCAGCACGTCTCCGATGAGTTCCTCGGGCCCGTAGGCGGAGACATCGGGTGGCCGCACGCCGGGCGAATAGCCGCGCTGATCGAACGCAACCGCCCGGTAGCCGGCCCGCGCGAGCGCGGCGAGCTGTTCCCGCCACTGGCCGGCGTCCTCCGGAAAGCCGTGCAGCAGCAGCACGGGACGCCCGGCTTGGGGACCTGCGCGAAGCGCGTCGAAGGTCCCGGCCGGGGTCGGAATCGCAAGTTGTTCGGTGGCGTCGACTTGCGGCATCAGCCTCTCGGATTGTTTCAGTACCCAAACCGACGCCGGATGCCATCGTCAGCGCCCCGGCTTGCGGCCGGCGATGGCGTAGAGGATGTTGCCGCCGGCGGTGTGAAGTGAGAAGTCCGCCAGCGAGGATGCTCGCTGACGATTCTCCTCGAGACGCCGTTCCCAGGCCGGCTCGAACTCCTCCTCGCTGCCGCCGCCGGCGGTGAAGTACCGGCGGGCGTCGTCGCGGTCCCAGCCCCAAGCGTTCTCCCGGGCTTCTCTTATCACGTAATCGCGAAAGGCCTGCTGGTCGGGGGATGTGTAGGGCGGAACGAGCATCGCTGCCTTGTCGGCGATGAACGTCTGGACGTCGATGAGCCCGTGCAGGGCGAGATAGCCGGGAACGAGATCGCCGACCGAGTTGTTGCCCTCGCCCAGCTCGATTTTGCCTCGCTCGCAGGTGAGTGCGAAACGCAATCGCTCGATGAGCTCGTCGAGGGGTGTCTCCCTGGTGAAGTCAACGAGCAGCGAGGCTCGGTTGTTGGGCTCGGAGGCGAGGATCAACCCTCCGGGCTTGATGACTCGGATCATCTCCTTGATCACGTCAGACGGGGAGACAACGTGGATCAGGAGCGTCTGGCAGGTGACGAGGTCAAAGCTTCCGTCGTCAAATCGAAGCTGCTCAGCAATCCCCTGCTCGTAGCGGATTCGTCCGTCGAGACCCCTTTGCCGAGCGATCGCTCCGGCGCGATCGATCCAACCGGGTTCGCGGTCGATGCCCATGACCGCGGCGTCGGGGGAGACGACGGAGCTCAAGAGACGTCCCCAGTGGCCGAGACCGCATCCGACATCGAGTACCGACTTGACCGCGGCAAGGCCCAGCCGCGAGGCGATCAGCTCGAGGTGATCGTGGTTCCACCAATAATCGCGTTCGGGCCCGAAGAACTCGGCCGAATGAAGCTTCTTCTCGGACGACGCCATCAGACGATCATATGCGGCATATATGCGGCACCCGGCTCTCTCGTTAGGTGCCGTCCGCTGGCCGTTGTGGTCGCCCGGCAATGGGGTCACTGCCAGGTCTCGATGCTTGTTTACCTGGCGCCGGGCCGGGAAGCCTTGGCATCAGCAGTCACGGACTCGGCATGAGCGAGGGAGGAGTCATGCAGACACTGCGACCCAGCGGCCGTACCATTTACTTCTTCGGCGCCTTGGGAGGCGTGCTGTTCGGCTATGACACCGGCGTCATCTCTGGCGCGCTGCTGTTCATCCCGAACGATTTCAAGCTGACGCCATTCCTGCAGGGGGCCATCGTCGCGAGCCTGCTGCTGGGTGCGATGATCGGCGCCGCGTGCGCCGGTCGACTGGCTGACCGCCTGGGCCGCAAACGCCTCATCATTGCGGCGGCCATCGTGTTCACGGTCGGCGCGCTGCTGGCGGCGCTCGCGCCCGGTGTTTGGGTGCTCATCGGAGCGCGCTTCATCATCGGCCTCGCCGTGGGGTCAGCGGCGCTCGTGGTGCCGCTGTATCTCGCCGAAATCGCGCCCACCGAGGTTCGCGGCGCGATCGCGTCGCTGAACCAGCTGATGATCGTGTGCGGCATCCTCGCGGCATTCATCGTCAACGCGATACTCGCTTCCTCGGGCAACTGGCGCTTGATGCTCGGCTTGGCAGCGGTCCCCTCGCTGATTCTCCTCGTCGGGATGCTGTTCATGCCCGAGACGCCGCGATATCTCGTGCACGCCGGCGAGGAAGAGGCGGCGCACGAAGTGCTCGAGGAACTGCCGGGCGACGAGCGTCCAAAGGAGCGGATCGAGGAGATCCGCGAGGTCGAGCAGCAAGAGGAAGGCGATACCGGGCTCAAGGGGCTTCTGCGGGCAAAGTGGGTGCGCCCGGCGCTGCTGGTCGCCACCGGACTGGCGGTCTTCCAGCAACTCGTCGGAATTAACACGATCATCTACTACGCACCGACGACGCTGACCAACGTCGGCTTCGCGAAGACGAGCGCGATCTACGCGAACCTCATCATCGGCGTGATCAACGTGCTGATGACGGTGATCGCGATCCGGATCATCGACCGCGTCGGACGCAAGCCGATGCTCTACGCGGGGGTGGCCGGGATGGTGACCAGCCTGCTCGTGCTCGGTGTCTCGCTGGCGGCCCTTCCGACGCCCCACCACCCCGGTGACCCGGCCGCGATCATCACCCTCGTCTGCCTGGCGACGTTCATCGCGTCGTTCGCGGCGACCTGGGGGCCGGTGGTGTGGGTGATGATCCCCGAGGTCCTGCCACTGAGCGTCCGCGGCACCGCGATGGGCGTAGCCGTATTCGGTAACTGGGCGGCCAACTTCGCAGTCTCGCAGACCTTCCCGGCGCTGCTGAAGGCGCTCGGCCCGGGACCTGTGTTCCTGGGCTACGCCGGCCTGGGCGTGATCGCCGGCGTGTTCGTGAAGTTCCTGGTCACCGAGACCAAGGGCCGCAGCCTCGAGGAGATCGAGGCCGACCTCAAAGGCAGCGCCGGCGGGAGAGAAAGCGGGCAGGAGGCTCCACGCCACGCCGCCGTCTCGCGCTAGCCAGGAAAGGACTGAAGGAGACCATGCACACGCGCTCCTTGATTTTGATTCGGCAGCCGCGACTGGGCGCGTGGGCGTTGGGTGTGCTCTGCGTGATCTCGATGTGGATGATCGCGGTCCCGCCGGCGGGTCGGGCGGCCGCGAACATGCCGGCAACACCGGTCGCAAGCGGAGACGGCTCGACCATCTCGATATCGACCTCGCAGTTCGTCAACCAGTTCGACGCGGAGCCGTACGTCGGCAATGGCTACTTCAGCCAGCGCATCCCGGCGGCGGGCATGGGGCTCCTGACGGGCCTCGGGACAATCGGATGGCCGCTTGGCACGCCGCGCTACACCGAGGCGCTGGCCGCCGGTCTCTACGCCAAGACGAACGCCTCGCTCATCTACCCCGACGAGACCAAGCAGGTGATCGCGTTGATCCCGACGTGGTCCACGCTGACATTTTCGACTCCCTCAGGAGACACCTACTCGCCGGCAACGACGCCCTCACAGATCAGCAACTATCTCCAGACGGAGGACCTGCAGACCGGCACGGTCACGACATCCGGGGTGTGGAAATCCGCTCAGGGTCAGCAGGCGAGCTTCAAGTATCAGGTGTTCACCGATCTGGCCCGCAAGCACGTGGGCGTGGTGTCGCTGTCGCTGACTCCCCAGTGGAGCGGCCGGACCACGGTCACCGGCCTCCTGGACGGGCACGGCGCGAGCCGGCTGCAAGCAGCCGGAGCCGGCGTCGATCTCGGGTCGCATACCAGCTTCGTGAACTCCACGGCGGTCGGGACGGGCTTTCAGGTGTCCGAGTCGTCGACGATGCAGTACTCGGTCAGCGCCAACGGCGACGCCTCGGTCGGGCTCGACCAGGACCAGACCGCCGGTGAGCAGATCAGCTTCACCGCGCATGCCGGGCAAACCTACGTGTTCACGAAATACGTCGCGGTGGTGACCAGCCGCGACTCCTCGACTCCCGCCGGTGACGCTCGCACACAGTCCTTGCAAGCGTCAACGCTCGGTCAGTCGGCCCTGCAATCCGAGAACCAGGGCGCCTGGTCGAGCATCTGGAAGAGCGGCGTCGCGGTCACCGGTGATCCTTCGCTCCAGACGGCGATCAACGCCAACACGTATGACCTGTACGCCAGCATCCGAAGTGACAGCCCCGACGCGATCGGGCCAAGTGGGCTGTCCAGCGACGGCTACGCGGGAATGATCTTCTGGGATTCCGACATCTGGATGTTCCCGGCGATCCTCGCCACGCATCCGGACATAGCGCGAGCCGCCGTCGACTACCGCTTCAACACGCTTCAGGCGGCCGAGCACGACGCGGCGGCGAACGGGTACCAGGGAGCGTTCTATCCCTGGACCGCCGGGGACGATGGCTACACGGGGGCCGACTGCTACGGCACCACCACGGACTCCAACGACAAGATCATCGCCGATCCGAACTTCAGCTGCAGCCAGGAGCTCCACCTTCAGGCCGACATCGCGATCGCTCAGTGGGAGTACTACGAGGCCACCGGGGATGCGAACTGGCTTCGCCAGCACGGCTGGCCGGTTCTGCAGGCACTGGCGCAGTTCTGGGTCAGCAAGGCGGTTGCAAACCCGAACGGCGGATACGACATCAACACGGTCCAGCCACCCGACGAATACCACACGGGGGTCAACGACTCCGCGTACACGAACGCCGCGGCCGCCACCGCTCTGCGGGATGCCGTGAAGGCAGCCCAAGTCGTCGGCGCAACGCCGCCGGCCATTTGGACCACGGTCGCCGACGGGGTCACGCAGACAATGCCGTTCGACTCGAGCCTCGGCATCTACGATGAGTACCAGGGCTACAGCGGCGAGCAGATCAAACAGGCCGACGTCGTCATGCTCACGTATCCGATCGACTTCCCCCTGGCCGGCGGAGTCGGCCTCGCCGACCTCAACTACTACGCGCAGCGGACGGACCTGCAAGGCCCGGCGATGACCGACGCGATCCACTCGATCGATGCGTCGTCGCTCAACGCTGCGGGCTGCTCGGCCTACACCTACATGTTGCGCAGCTACGAGCCCTTCCTCAGACCACCCTACGATCAATTCGCCGAGACCCGCAGCGGGAGCAACACCGGATTCAACTTCCTCACCGGTGTGGGCGGCTTCCTGCAGGTGTTCGAGTACGGATACTCGGGCCTTCGGTTCACACCGAGCGAGATCGTCCTGGACCCCAGCCTGTCGCCGCAGCTGCAGGGCATAACACTGACCGGCCTCCAGTGGCAGGGACGCGTGTTCACCGTCGCGATCGGGCTTCAGTCCACGCAGCTCAGGCTCACCTCCGGTCCCTCGGTTCCGGTCCAGACCCCGGCGGGGCAACTGACGGTGGCTCCCGGACAGAGCATCACGATTCCCACTCGCCGGCCAGACCTCCAGTCAACGAAAGACGTGGCGCGCTGTCAGCCGGCCAGCGCGAGCTCCTGGGTGCCCGGCGACGAGCCGGTGGCAGCGGTCGACGGCAGCACGGCGACCCCTTGGATGGCCACCGATCCCCAGGCCACGCTCACCGTGCAGCTGCCCAGGCGGACGAACATCGGCTCCGCAACCGTCACCCGCGGCAGCACGAGCGCGTTTGGCTACAGCGTGGAGACATCCGCCGACGGCAGCACCTGGCACGTCGTCGCCTCGGCTCCGGCCAGCTCGACCGGCACCGACCAATTCAAGTTCGCACCCACACAGGCTCAGTTCGTGCGCCTCAACTTCCCGGGTGGAAGCGGCGCCAGCACACCGGCCATCGACGAGCTCTCGGTGGGCGGCCCCTGACGGGCTCAGGGGCCGGCCTCGTCGCTCGGATGGCCGTTTGCGGTTCGAGCACGGGGCCTGGTGGTTCCCAATCGGAGGCTCGTGATCTTGCCGGCTTCAAGGGTCATCTCGGCCTGGCCCGCCATGGGGGAGCCACCGGCCGGTTGCGCCTTGAGGGACCAGATGACGCGGTCGCCGGCGACCTGCTTTCCTCGTCGCGTCGACGACGATCGCGTTCAAATGCCGCCTGAGAAACGAAGCGACGTGCTGCGCTCCGGCAGACGCCGGCGCATCGGGGAACGGTTGTGCGGATGAGAACCGCACGTCGTCGGCGAAGAGGCTCATCATCGCGGACGAGTCTCCGGCTCTCCACGCCTGCTCGAAGCTCAGCGCCGTCAGGAACTCGTCCGCCTGGGCCTGCCCGTGGTCGATCAGGTCGCGGATGAAGGCGGGGTCACGGTTGAGCTTGGAGATGACGCCCAGCGAGCGGGGCAGCCGGGCCGGAGAAAGCTCGATGACACGCACCATGATGCTCTTGTACCTATCGTCACTGGCCAGCACGCCAGCTTCGAGCATCTGGTCGATCTTCTCGATGAAATGCAGCTCCTGATACAGGGAAAGGTTGCCCGCGAGCTCGTTGCGCCGGTCGGCTATATCCGCCACCGTCATCGGCTCGGTCTCGCGCTCCTTGGGATTGATCTGGATGACCCAGATCTCATCCGGTCGGGCGTCGATCAGCTCTCGGATCGGAGGGTTCTGCGAGAACAGGCCGTCCCAGTAGGTGCCACCATCCAAATGCACGGAGCGAAACAGCGTCGGGATCGCCGCCGACGCCAGAATCGTGTCGGCTGAGATCCTGTCCCGACGACTGTCAAAGGCTCGAAAATCACCGGAGAGCACGTCGACGGCCCCGATCACCAGCAGCGGCTGCTCGTCACTGGGCTCGACCTCGACCCGGTCGAAGTCGACCCGCCGCTCCAGCATCCGTCTGAATTCGTCGGCGCCGGCGCCGGCAAAGACGTTGTCGTAGGGGCTGATCGTGGGTGAGACGAAGAACCGCTGGAACTCGCCGGCCAACAGCATCGTGGCGTTGAGCATCTGCTCGACCGGCGTGCTGGCCGAGTTGTCATTCCAGAATTCCTCGAGCAGCCGCCCGGCGCGCGCCGGATCGCCCTCGCGCAGCGCATACCACGCCAACAGCGCGCATATAGCGCCGCCTGAGGTGCCGCTCAAGCCAACCACCTCGTAGCCAATCACGGCCTCCCGGAACAGCCGCTTGAGCACGCCCGCCGTAAAGGCGGTGTGACTTCCACCTCCCTGGCAGGCGATCGCCACCCGCTTGCGATCCTGGCTGGCTCTCACTCGGCGCTCCTCGCGGTGCGCGCCCGTGCCATCACAGCCTCGGGGTTACTTCCGCTCATCCGGATGGAGTCATTCTATGGACGCGCACCCCGCTTCAGCCGAGTGCGCGCTAGAGCTGCCATCTGAACGAACGCGACGTCCAGCTTGGTGCTCGCGCTCGTAGAAGCGATGCGCGTCGTGTCGGGCGTCGCCTGAGTCGAGCTCGAGATGGCTCGCCCCGTGCTCCCGCGCCCAGTCCTTCGCTGCGTCGAGAAGCTGCTTCCCGATCCCCGATGAGCGGCGGTCCGACCCCACGTCGTCGTCTGATCCGCGCCGCCCAAGCATCGCGCAGGGAGCTTACGCACCGGCTGCGCAGGACGAAGGACCAGTGTGCGTGGATCATGTGAAAAAACTGGAGCCATGTACGGCAGCGCGAATCACCTCGCGCTTACGCGTCGTCGCTGTGGGTCCGGATCCAGTCGGCGATCTGCGGTCGCGCCACCTTGGCGGCCTGCCGGCCGGCCACGAACCCGATGTGACCCGATTCGAGCCGAAGCTCGCTGGTGTCCTTCGAGCCCACCAGCCGCGTCAGCGGCTCTGAGGACGCCGCCGGCGTAATTCCGTCCTGCTCCGCAAATGCATTCAGGAACGGACACCGGATGTCCTGCAGACGCACCTCGCCGCGTCCGAATGGCACCACCCCCTCGCAGAGCGCGTTGTCCCGGATCAGCACGTTTACCGTCTGGCGGAACGCGGCCCCCGGGAACGGCACCTGATCGCGTGCCCAATGTGAGATCGCCAGGAATCCTTCGATGAACTCTTCGTTCCAGAGGTTCTGAAAGAAGTTCACGCCCTGGACGAGCTGCTCGGTCGGCTTCAGGGCCTGAAAGCCGTCGTCGAGCGCGCGCGCGGGCACGAGCCCCGTTTCGTCGATCGCGTCGTCGGCGTCCAGGCGGTGCTCACGGAACATGTTGCTCATGAACCCCATCTCGCGGTAATCGCAGGGAGTTGCCATCACCATCAGGTTGCGTATCGGCAGCTCGGGCTGTCCGGCAGCCAGCAGCAGCGTCAGGATGCCGCCGAAGCAATAGCCGATCAGCGTGAGTTCCTCCGCGTCCGCGTCCTGGAGCGTCGCTGCGATCGCCTCCGGGATGTAGTCCTCGACGTAGGTCTCAAGCGTGTTCTCCGCGTCCGCTGGGTCGGGTGCAACCCAGTCGAGCAGAAACATGTCGAATCCCTCGCTGACGAGGTAACCCACCATGCTCGTGCTCGGCAGCAGGTCGAGCACATAGCTCTTGCTGACGAGGCTGTGGATGATCAGCACTGGCGGGCGATAACGCCGCTGGCCGGAGCGATAGCGCCATAGCCGCGCCTTGTCCCGCCTCCACACCAAATCGCGGGGGCTCTGTCCCATCGCGGGCCGGTTCGAGCCGGTCAGGTAGGCAAACCCGTTCTGGGCGCGCAAGATCTGGCGTTCGAGCAAGCCCGGGGCCATCAAGCCGCCTTTTGTTGCTGGTCTGGCCGGAGCTGCGGAGGATCGGCCTCGCGACGGTCCAGCCGGCGCCGGAGGTCGCGCAGTTCACGCTCGAGGCTGCCGACCTGGTTCATCAGCTTGACCGCATCGGCCCGCGAGGGCACACCCCACAGCGCCAGCCACTGCTCGCTGGCGCGCTGGACGTCAGCAGCGAAGCGCCGCTGGACCTTGAAGGCCATGGCCGTGAGATCCATGAACGCGTCGGTTTGGACCCACGACTCAGCCGCGGAGGCGAGCGGTCGCTCGACGAGGTCGAAGGCCTGGCGCCACAGCGGGGCCATCATCATCACCTTCCTTTCAGATCGGAATTCCTGCGCACTCAGCCGATGGCCTTCTCCTGACCCTCCCACTCGCGCTCCCGCAGCAGGTACTTCTGGATCTTTCCGGTCGATGTTCGGGGGAGCTCACAGAACTCGATGGTGCCGGGACACTTGAAGCCCGCCAGATGCTCGCGGCAGAACGAGACCAGGTCATCCTGGCTCAGATCCTCACCCTCCTTCACCTCCACGAAGGCCTTCGGCCGCTCGCCCCACTTTTCGTCCGGCGTGGCAACTACCGCTGCCTCCACCACGGATGGGTGCTCCGCGAGCGCCTGCTCGACCTCGATGCTCGAAATGTTCTCTCCGCCCGAGATGATGATGTCCTTGGAACGGTCGCGTAACTCGACGTAGCCGTCCGGATGCCAGGCGGCCAGATCGCCCGAGTGATACCAGCCACCGCGAAAGGCCTCATCGGTCTGCTCATCCTTTCCGTGGTAGCCGGCCATCACGCTGTTGCCGCGGATCACCACCTCGCCGATGGTCTCACCGTCCCGCGGCACGTCGCGCAACTCGTCATCGACGACTCGCACCAGGTCGCCGCCGTTATAGGTGTGCCCTTGACGCGCGAGCAGCCGCGCCTGCTCCTCCATGTCGAGCTCGTCCCACTGCGGCTGCCAGCTACATCCCATAACCGGGCCGTAGGTCTCGGTCAGGCCGTAGAGATGGATCGGGTACAGGTTCAGCTCGCGCATCTGCCGCAGCAGGGCGGGCGTTGGCGGCGAGCCGCCAGTCGGCACGATCACGCGTCGCTCCAGCCGGTGCGCCTTCTCGTGGCTGACGATGCTCATGTGGATCGTCGGCGCTCCGCTGTAGTGGGTGACCCCTTCCGATTCGAACAGATCCCAGATCACGTCCGGCTCGACCTTGGGAAGACAGACGTGGACCCCTCCCGCGGCCGTCACCGCCCAGGTCAGGCACCAGCCGTTGCAGTGGAACATCGGCAGCGTCCACAGGTGCACGGAGTCGTAGCCGAGCCTGACCTCGAGCGCCACCCCGAGCGTGCGCAGGTAAGCGCCGCGGTGCGTGTACACCGCACCCTTTGACTGCCCGGTCGTGCCCGACGTGTAGTTGATCGAGATTGGCTCATTCTCATCTTCGAGCCAGCTCTCCGGCGCCTCGGCGGATCCACCGGCGAGCAGCCGCTCGTAGGGGTCGTCGTCCTCACCGCTGTCCTCGATCACGATCGTGTTCACGCCGTCAAGCGAGTTCGGCTCGATCTGCTCCTTCAGCCGCGCGTCGACAAGGAGCGTGCGGGCGCCGGAGTCGCCGATGATGTACTCGACGTCGCTGGTGCTCAGGCGACTGTTCATCGCCACGAGCACACCGCCGGCAAGCGGCACGCCGTAATGCGCCTCCAACAGCGCGGGCGTGTTGGGCGCCAGGATCGCGACTCGGTCGTGGCGCTCCAGCCCCTGGTCGCGGAGGGCGGAGGCAAGTCGGTTGCACCGCTCCTCGAGCTGGGCGTAGTTCAGGCGCCGCGATCCGTGGACGACGGCCGGGCGCTGCCCCAGCGCCCGAGCATTGCGGTGGAGGAAGTTGAGCGGGCTCAGTTCCAGTCGCGATGGCGTTGGATCCATGTTTCCCTCCTCGTTCTTGGCGGCAGGCAACATGGCCGTCGTCCGTCCCTCGGCGAACACGGCTTCTCCATCGGAGTACCCGGCAGCGACTTTCGGCAAGCGAGCCGAGCGGGCATGCGTCGGGATCTGATCCGGTCGAGCTGATACGGATCACCGAGGCCTCTGAGGACCGCGCCCGAGTGCCCGCGCGTTAGGGTTCGTGCCGGGACTCGCTGGAGACACGCCCACCCGGTCCGATAAGGAGTGCTTGATGGCCTTTACCGCTACTGCCGATCTGATGTTGCCGTCGACGGTCATCGGCTCTTGGCCGCGTCCGTCATGGTTCACCGAGAGCATGTGGGGACGCCCCTTGGATACGGCGATGATGGATACGACCTACCGCGAGCAGTTCCAGGACGCCCTCTCGGTCGTCATCTCCGATCAGCAGCGCGCCGGCCTCGACATCCTCACCAACGGTGACTACTTCCTGGATGCCGACTTCGCGGGGCGCTCGTGGCATCACTATCCACTGCAGCGCTGGCTCGGCTTGGAACATGACGAGCTTCAGCCGGCGGACACGCGCTCGCCGCTGCTTGGCGCCGAGCAAGGCACTCTCCTGCAGGAGATCTACACCTCCTGGCGGTGGCCAATCGTCACCGGCAAAATCCGGGCGAACCCGCGCAACCCGCTCGAGTACGCCAAGATCTGGCGCATGGCTCAGGCCCGTGCGTCGAAGCCGGTCAAGTTCGGCACGGTCTCAGGCCAAGTCATGGCGCTGTTTCTCGATTCGCACACGCCCAAGTATCCACGCGAGGACGGGTCGCGTCAGATCATCTGGGACATGGCCAGCGCGATCAACCTGGAGTTGCGTGAGCTGGCCGCGTCAGGGTGCCGGGTCATCCAGCTCGAGGAACCAACGATCCACTTCACTTCGGCGTACACACCGGAGGATCGCGACACCCTCGAATTCCTCGTTGAGGCGCTCAATCACGAGATTTCGGGACTCGAGGACTGCGAAGTGTGGATCCACACCTGCTGGGGCAACCCGATGATGCAGCGAGTGTTCGAGAAGACGTCCTATCAGGACGCGATCGAGCTGTATCTAGACCGGGTCAACTGCGACGTGTGGACCGTCGAGATGAAGGATCGAGCCGGAGCAGACCTCGAGCTGTTCGGCAACTGGCGTGAGACGCTGACCACGAAGATCGCCATTGGTGCCGTCAGTCATCGTCAGCTCCAGGTGGAGCGTCCCCATGAGGTCGCTGAGCAGGTTCGCAACGCCGCCAAATACATCGACCTCGACAAGCTGATCGTCTCCTCCGACTGTGGTTTCGGGCGACAGGGGCTTGGCCGCGGACACGCCTTCTTTAAAGCCGCCGCTCTGGCGATCGGGGCGAACATTGTCCGTCGCGAGCACGGACTACCGGAAACCTACGTTCCCGCCGCCGACGAGACGCTCGCAATGGATTACGTGCCTCCAACGTACATCGAGTAGCTCGTCTGGCGGCGTGCGGAAGCCTGTTTGCGGAAACTCTGTTGGGCGGTCGCTGAGCAGGCGAAGACGGGGAGAGCGCAGCGCCGGTCGCCGCGGCGATCGGCGAAGAACCTCGGGTGCGAGCGGCGAAGAACCTCGCGTGCGACCGGCGCAGACCTCGCAGATGCCGGCTGCGCCATCAGGAGCCATAACAACCAGCCGGTCGGGCCCACCTGCGATACCGCAGACCGAGCAGACCCCCGCGAGACGGCTGCTTCCGTAGCGGCGGGTTGTCCAGGGGGTCGGCGTGCCGCTTGACGTCGCGCAGGGAGTCGCGGGTGGACTACTGCTTGGCCAGCGAGATGCGGCAGCGAGCGGGGGGACGAGCCGCGCCGCCGAAGCTCGTCCGATGCCCAAATGCGCCGGCGAAGAAGACGAGCGGCTCCTTGATGGGGGAGATGCGCAGGTCGTCCACCCGCCCCACCACGATCCAGTGATCGCCGGCGGGATGTTCTGCGACGATTTCACACTCGAGGGAGGCGAGCGCGTCGATGAGTATCGGTACGCCGCCCTGTCCGGGTTCCCAGCCGAGGTCGGCGAATCGGTTCGCGCCGGCAGGGGTGGCGCGTAATGCGAACCGCTCGTGTTGCCGCCCCAGCACGTTCACGCCGAACCGCCCCGCCCGCCGCATCCGGGACCATGTGAACGAGCTGCGCGCCGGGCAGAACGACACCAGGGGCGGCTCGAGCGAGACCGAGGTGAGCGAGTTCACGATCAGACCGACGGGTTCGCCATCCGGGGCTGCGGTGACGAACGTGACGCCGGTGGCGAGCCTGCCCAGTGCGTCGCGGAACGAGCGCGCGTCCGGACCCGGCGAGGGATGGGCTGGGGCTGGGAGTGCCATCTCAGTGAAGCGACGTCTGTTCGCCGAGGGCGACCTGGGCTAGGTAGTCATAGGCGCGGTTGGCGCCGAGCGGGTGCATGAACGAGCCGGCCTTGACGTCGCGGTAGGCGCGGGCGAGCGGGCTGCCGTTGAGGTAGCCGGCCCCGCCCGAGAGGGCGAGCGCGCGGTCCACGATGCGGGCAGCCGCCTCGTTTACGGCCGCTTTGGCGGCCTGTGCCTCAGCGAACACAGCCGCGAGCTCCTCGGCGCTGCCGTCAGACGCCGGGTTGGCGGTGTGGTGCTCGTCGATCAGCTCTGCGGCGCGCGACAGCACGCCGCGCGCGGCGGCGAGGTCGACGGCGTTGTCGGCCACCTGCATGCGCGGGCGCGCGTCGCCGTTGATGCGCCCGGCGATGCCACGGCGGGCGATCGCGTCGGCCGACTCGGCGATCCCAAGTGTGGCCGCGGCGTGGAATAGCCCGGCGACGAGGTTGCGCTCCATGTAGGGCAGCGGGTCGCCGGCTCGGAACCCACCTCGCACAGCGGACTCGGGCAACGTGACGCCCTCGAGCGAGATCGAGTTGCTGCCCGAAGCGCGCATTCCCAGCGCGTCCCAGTCATCGTGCACGACCACGCCGGGGGCGGCGGTGGGCACCATGGCGTACGCGTAGCGCTCTGTGCCCTCGCCGTCGGCATAGGTGACGGCCACGTACAGATCGGTGGCGGCGGGGGACATGGTGCAGAACACCTTGCGCCCATCGATCCGCCAGCCGGACTCGGTGCGGATAGCAACCGTGCCCGGTCGCGTGAGGTCCTGGCCGCGTTCGCTGATGGCGGCGGCCAGCACGATGCCGTGGCGGGCGATCTGTTCGAGTGACGTGGCGAAGCCGCGCGCGCGGCGCGCTGCGCCTGCCGCGAGCGCAACTTGGCGTCGGCGTTCCATGTTGAGCACTGCGGCCAGGTGCATGTTCACGCCGATCGCGACCGAGGCGTCGCCGCGCGCCAAGCGACTTGACGCCACGACCAGGTCGTGCGCGGACGAAACGCCGAGTCCACCGAGATCGAGCGGGACGGGCGCCGCGAAGTATCCGGCGGCCTTGAGTGCGTCGATCGCTTCGAACGGGTAGGTGCCGTCGCGGTCATGCTCCGCTGCGCGCTCCGCGAGCTCTTCGGAGAGCTCCTCGGCGATCGTCACCAATCGCGCGCCGGCATCGGTATGGGCTGTGAGTTCGATCGGCATTGCGGATCTCCAGTCTGCTCGTCAAGTCCCCATTCCCGAGCGCCGCTCCGGGCACGGGGGCCATGCGAGCTTCAGTCGGTCGTCACCTCCACTGCGATGGGCACGCCGTTGGTGACCATGTCGTAGACGGCCGAGCGCTTCTGGGCGCGGTCCACGATCTCGCGGAGCTTCTCCTCCGGCGCGTTGCCAGTCACCCGGAATGACACGCCGATGCGCTCGAACCCGTTGCGCGGCTCGTCGTCGACGCCGAGCGCACCGCGCACGTCCATGTCGCCCGTGAGGGTCGACTCGACAGAGGTAAGCTCCACCTTGCGGGCAGCGGCCACGTAGGCAATCGACGTCGTCAGGCAGGCCGCCAGCGCGTGCAGCAGATACTCGGCTGGATTGGGGCCTGTGTCGCTGCCGAGCAGGATCGCCGGCTCACCCGCATCAATCTCGAACGCCTGGCCGCGACTGGTGTCCTCGCCGCCCGCGGCGTAGAAATCCTTGAACGTCGAGCGGTTGTGGGAGCCGTCGATCCAGCGGTTGGTGGCCCGAAACTGGAACTTCGCCAGCTCCGGCTGAGCCTTGATCAGATCCAGCGTGGCGAACATCCTCTCGGTGTCGACACCGTTACGGATCGTGTCTGTCACTGTGCTCACTTGAGACCTCCTCGGTCGTAAAAGGGTTTCGTGAATCCTCCTCGCGAGCGCCTTGCGCGACATCGGCGCCACCACCCAAATCCGAGGTGGGAGACATGGCGGGATGCACGTAGCGGTGATCTCGCGGTCGGTCCCGGAGTACTGGACCCCGTCAGTTGTCAGCCGCACCCAGGCGCACGATGCTCGCGGCCGCACCCGGCCCTCGCGCAGCACGCCGCGGCCCTCTCCGGTTGCCCTCATGCGGGAGGCATCCGCTCGTGCTTGGTCGTTCCTCGCACCGCAGCGCCAGTGCGGCCCACGCGTGCCACAACAGCTCCTGCGACGCCGCCCGATACACCTCCGGCGAGGAGGAATTAAAGGAATGCGGGCCGGGACTCAGGGCGCTCTCATCCGCAACCATCGGCGCCGTAGATCGGCGCTGCGACTGCATCGGACCACCACGCAACTTACAAAGGCCTGCCCGCCGCGGAGTTGCGCGGTACACGCAGCGGGCTAGCGTGACCTCGAGAAGCGCGCTGCCGCGGCGGCGCGCGCCGCCTTCCCCGAGACGCGCAGCTTCGTATAGATGTTGGACAGGTGCCGCTCGACAGTCCTGACGCTCAGGTACAGATGCGCGGCGATCTCCTCGTTGCTGAGGCCCTCCGCGACGAGCGCGAGCACGTCCAGCTCGCGGCCGCTCAGCTCGCCGAGCTCGTTACGCGGCGACCTACCGGCCCCTCCCAACGAGAGGCTCATCTCTTCGCGAAACGCTTCCGACGCATTCCTCACGCTCGCGGGCGCAGCTGTTGCGATTGACGACCACTCGCTGTCCCCCGTGACCGCGTAGAGCTTCCACTCGCCCGGCACCCCCTTGAGTGCATGCGCTCCGCGATCCTCGAACTCGAGCCCGGAGCCGACGACGAGGTCCTTGACCGTGCCCGAGGCGATCACCTCGCCTGGCTGCGCGGTCGCCATCACGCGCGCGGTCAGATGCACCGCAATCCCTGCGATGTCGTCGGCCATCACCTCGCACTCGCCGGTATGGACGCCCGCGCGCACCTCGAGCCCGACCGCACCCGCGCTGGCCCGGATCGCGAGCACGGACCGCACCGCGCGGGCCGGGCCGTCGAAGGTTGCCAGCACACCGTCACCGGTCCACTTGACGAGCCGACCGCGGTAGCGCGCCAGCTCGCGCTCGACGAGCCGCTTGTAGAGGCCGAGTAGTTCACGCCAGCGGCGGTCCCCGAGTTCGGCCGCGAGGTCGGTCGACCGGATGATGTCCGTGAAGAGGACGGTCGCGAGGATCCGGTCGCGAACCACGACGGGTGGCCGTCCGGTGAGGAACTCCTCGATCTCGTCGATCATCGCGTCCTGATCCCCCGCGATGAACAGATGGTCGGCGCCGTCAAGCTCGACCTCGCGCGCACCGCGGATCTCGCGCGCGACAATGCGCGAGAGCGCAGGCGGCACGACCCGATCCCCGGCGCGGTAGAGCACAAGCGTCGGCACGCTCACAGCCGAAAGCAACGGCCGCACATCCAGGTCTTCGTACATGAGCCCGATCGTCCGCATGGCGCCCGGACTCACCCCAGACCGCAGCATCCGCGCCCACCATTCGCGCAGCTCGGGATCGTGCGCCGCGCTCGGTGCCCAATAGTCGATGCTGAACGGATCGCCCCAGCTCTCAATCATCCGATCCCAGACCCGGCGCGTAACCTCTACGGGGATCCCCTCCTCGTAACCCTCCGCACGCGACACCCGTGCGTAGGTGCCGTACTGCACCATCGCGCTCACGCGATCCGGGTGCGCCGCCGCCAGCATCGTGGCGGCTGACCCGCCCTCGGACACCCCGAACACGACCGTCCGCTCGACGCCGAATACATCGAGCACCGCGAGTGCGTCGTCGACGATGTTCTCAAGCGTGTAGGCGCCGGCGGCGCGGTCGGAGAGCCCCATTCCCCGCTTGTCGAATGCGATCACCCGCGCGAACGATCCCATCCGCTCCCAGAACCGCTGCGCAAGCGGCAACTCCGAGCCGATCTCGAGATGGCTCACGAAACCGCCTATGAACAGCACGTCCACAGAGCCATCTCCCACGACCGTGTAGGCGACCGAAACGTCGCCGTTGTGGGCGTAGCGGATGGGCGCCCAGGTCAGCACGCGTCCAGCGTAGCTCCCATGAGCCTCTTGATAAGGCGCGCGACCGGTCCCCGCGCATGGCATTGCAGTGGTCGCGACCAGCTCGAACCCGCGAGCTGAAGGATCTAGCTCCGCTTGCGCGGGAGCGCGCTCAGGTCGGCCACCGGGCTGTCAGCGAACGCCTGTTCCTGCCTGTCGCTAACGATGGTTGCACGGGCGACCTTGACTAGCGCTAATCTATGGCGCTATGCCAAACGAAACGGCAACAATCAGGGTTCCGCGGTCAGTTCGCGACAGCCTCGCTCGTAGCGCCCGAGAGCGAGGCGTATCGGTAGCCGGATTGATCGCCCGCGTTGCCGAGCGACTCGAGCGCGACGCAATGCTGCGTTCGGAGCGCGACGCCACGCTAGAGGATGCAGGCAACGCCGCGGTCGCCAGCGAGGAGCGCGACTGGGATCAGGCGCTCGCGGATGGCATCGACTGATCCCCGGCGCGGCGAGCTCTGGCTCGTCTCGTTCGGCGCTGCTCGGGCGGGCGAGCCCGGCAAGAACCGCCCAGCGATCGTCGTGTCGGTCGACGAGCTCCTGGCCGGCGCGGCCGACGAACTGGTCGTGGTCGTGCCGGTATCGGCATCTCGGGCGGGTTCCGCACTCAGGCCACGCGTAGGTACGGACGAAGGCGTCGCGCGGCCGAGCGTAGCCGTGCCGCGAGGCATCAGAGCCGTTGCACGAAGTCGGCTGCTGCGAGCGCTCGGATGCGTCACTTCCGAGACGATGGCGGCGATCGAAGACGCACTCACACTGATCCTCGGCCTGGAGCGCCTGCAGACTCGCGCGGCAAGCTGACCCCGACGACTCGCACCAAGCGTCTCCAAGAAGATGGATCAGGTCTTGGCGGTGTCCATTCGCATAGCACTCGGCCGGGCCCACGGCCGCCGAGCAGCAATGCATGGCCCCGCATTTCCTCTGGCCAGTGCGAACCCTCAATGTTTTCTGAAGTAGGCGAGCGTCGGGCCCCGAACGCGGCCGGGTGAGCCACGGCGCCTTCATTCACGGCCACTAGAGGCCGTGGTCAGCAGGTAGAACCTAACAAGGAGACAGAATGAGTCGACTCAAGCCATCACCGGCGATGATCGTTGCATTTATCGCGCTCATCGCATCCGTCACGGGCAGCGCGTACGCTGCCATCGCCAACGGCTCGATCGTAAACCGCATGCTCGCGGATAACTCGGTGTGGCACCGCAACATCGGTACACACTCCGTACGGAACGTCAACATCAACAACGGCGCGGTCAACAACCGAACGCTCGCTGCCAACTCGGTATGGCACGCCCAAATCGGGACGGGCTCCGTGCGGCTGGTCAACATCCAACCGGCGACAGTTGACCAGCTCCGTAGCAAGTCGGCCGACTTCGCCAACCCCGGACCGACCCACCTTACTGCGGCGCTGGAAGGCGTACGCGTCGCGGGCGACACGATCTCCACGACGGCAGGCGAGAATTTCCTCGTGCTCAACGGGTTCGTGATCGTGGACAGCGTCGGCGATACCGAGGACGCCGCTGTCTGCTTCTACGACATCGACGGTTCGATCGTCAGCTCGACGCAGCGCGCCGTACCCGCGAAATCCGAGGTGCAGATCGGCATGGTCGCCTGGGATCCGGTCAAGGCCGGAACGCACACCGTCGATGTCTTTTGCAGGTCCACGCGCGCTATCGACCTGATCGCGTCCGACGCCCAGTTCACCGCCATCGCCACCGGCTGAAGAGGATCAAAGCACCAGCCGCATTTGCGCTGACAGTTGGAGCGGCAGACCGGCCGCACCGACCGGCAAATCGAGACCCGGGCAGAGCCCTGGCATGTCGCACTGGCGCGCTGCCCGGTGTCCGCGGACTCGACCTTTCCACCGCGCGGCGTCCTTTTGCCACCATCTCCACGCTTGCATATGTGCACGAGAGGCGCCCAAACGGCGCGACCTATTGCGGCAACGGGCCGGCAGGATCGTCTACCGCGAGATTACGAGGAGCGAGACCAACGCCATTCCGGGTACGAAGCCATGCGAAAGCGGTCCGGCCCGGTCTCGCAACGCGCGCCAAGCGAGAGCCTGCTCGCCACCGGCGGATGCGTTCACGCCAGCCGCGAGAAGCTCCGAAATCCAGAGGCGAACCCAATGACTTGTAGTTCGACTGGCTTGCCCGGTGACAGACGTCCGCCCCAAGGCGTCGACCCCACCGTAGATCTCGACCCCGCGCTACCTCTCTACGATGCCGGTGCTATGGGTGATGGCGTCGTCCCGTTCCGCATCGACGTTCCCGAAGCCGATATCGAAGATCTTCGCGATCGGCTGCGCCGCACTCGGTGGCCAGAGGCTGAGAACGTGAACGACTGGTCGCAGGGGACACCGCTCGCGTATGCCCGCGAGCTGTGCCAGTACTGGCTTGACGATTACGACTGGGCGAAAGCGCAGGCTCGGCTCAATCGCTTCCCCCAATTCCGGACGACGATCGACGGCCTGGACATTCACTTCGTCCACGCTTCTTCCTCGCACGAGACCGCCGTCCCGCTCGTCATGACGCACGGCTGGCCCGGCTCGGTCGTCGAGTTCGCCAAGGTCATCGAGCCGCTGACCAATCCGGTGGCGTTCGGCGGGAGCGCTACTGACGCGTTCCACGTGGTGTGCCCGACGCTGCCAGGATTCGGGTTCAGCGGCAAGCCGACGCGGCCAGGGTGGGGCATCCAGCGCATCGCGGACGCCTGGGATGAGGTCATGACCAGGCTTGGCTACTCGCACTACGGCGCCCAAGGCGGCGACTGGGGGTCGCAGGTGACTACGGCGATCAGCGTCCAGCACCCCGAGCACCTGATCGGCATCCACCTGAACATGGTCTTCGCGTTTCCCGATCCCGGAAACGCCGGTGAGCTCACCGAGCGGGAGCACGAGGCACTCGCCGCGCTGGAATACCACCGCAGGTGGGGGTCGGGCTATGCCATCGAGCAGTCGACCCGCCCGCAGAGCCTCGGCTACGGGCTCGTCGACTCGCCTGCAGGGCTGTGCAGCTGGATCACCGAGAAGTTCTGGGCGTGGAGCGACTGCGACGGTGATCCGGCAAACGTCTTCACCCTGGAGGAGATGCTCGACAACCTCATGCTGTACTGGCTGCCCGGCACCGGGGCGTCCGCGGCCCGGCTGTACTGGGAGAGCTTCGGCAAACGCATGCACGACCCCGTTTCCGTACCGGCCGGCGCCTCCATTTTCCCCAAGGAGATCTACCGCCCGTCACGCCGCTGGGCCGAGCCGCAGTTCCGCGATCTGCGCTACTGGAACGAACTTGGCAAAGGCGGGCACTTCGCCGCGATGGAGCAGCCCGCGCTGTTCGTAGACGAGGTGCGAGCAGCTTTCCGGCTGTTCCGCTGAGATCAGCGGCGCGACCCGCCAGCCATGAGGGCACCGGCGGCTCGGTCGATCTCGCCTCACCGCCTAGGCCCATCCAAGCAAGGTGGCCGCCTTGGGTATCAACCGTTCCCGAACCGGAAGCGGCCGGAATGACCCCGACCGCAGTTCCTCCCGAAGCTCGCTGAGGAACTGCTCGACGCCACGCGCTTCGATGTGGCGACGGGTGTCGGCGTCGACCCCGGCGGTCCGTGACCCTCGGTTACGACTCACCCGCGACCAGGCCACCACCAGCGTGGCCGGATCGCAGACCAGGTTCCACAGATCGCAGAACCTGCGCTCGGCATCCGCAGATGCCCACTCGTGCAGCTTGCGCTGGAAGTGAAGTACCCGCTCCTGCGCCACATCGACGCTCGGGAACGACGCGCCCGTGTTCACAGGCGACCTCCTTCCGTCCAATCACCATGCCGCGTACTCACTGGACCCCTTCGCCCTGCGGGCGGCTTTCCCGCCCTCCCTGGTGGGGCGCTACTCCCACGACTACTACGGGTCCTCCGCCACGCCCCGACGGCAACAGCGGACGGTGCGCCTGCCCCAAACCCCAGACGGGTTCGGCGGGCACCGCCGGGACGCTTCCCACGTTCACTCATTGACCGGTTGGCAGGGTCGGCGCCCACCTGTACCCCGAGGGCATCGTCGCGCGCTACCGCAACCCGGCACGCGACCTCGGCCGTCCGAACAGTCACCAGACGGGCGAGATGGCCCTGAACAGCAACCAGGACCAAGCACCCCAGCAGCCCACAGCCGCCAGTTTCCTGCTGATTCCGTGTATCGGGGCTTCAAACACTGGTTCGTCTCCTGCGCCTTTCTGCCTTGCTACCGCACCCGGCCCGCTGGCGGCGGACCGCTGCTCGATCGTCAGGGGCTGCTCGCGCCCTCCGTCCCACCTCGGACATCAGACTGCCTCTCAGCTTCTCCCAACCGTTACGGCGGCCGGGGGTGGGTCCTTTCATCCCACCCGGTCAATGGCGCCTCGTGGCGCAGTGCTGTTCTAGGACAGTTCTAGGACACAAGCAGCCACCCCGTGAGCGCCGGCGTGACGATCGCTTTGCGCGGCGAGAGGTTGCGAAGCGCATGAGCGGAATGGCGACCAACTGAAACGATGGCTTGCACTGGCCCCGGCGCCGGCGAGAACACGAATGCGATCGTGGGAGCTGGTATGAACCTGGGACTCTCCGCTCGTCGAGGAGCGTCGCGCGCCGCCGCCTCGGAATGCACGACTGAGCGTCGCCGCGATGCGGACCATCGTGGTGGTCGGCCGAGCAACCGGGAGGCTGATCGACAGGCGCCGTTAGTCGCGCTGGTCCTTTGCCACAGATGCGATGACGCCTCCCGCACCTGTTTCGGTCGTGCGAGGAGTATCTCGAGGATCGCGCACCCGGACCTGCTGTGCGCGCGGGATGCAGAGCTCGCGCACCGTTCGGCCGGTGGGCCTGAGTCCGCCGGGAGTGGCGCTTTCGACGGGGCCGCTAGGGCAGCCGCCGCCGTGCGGGCACGGTTCGGTCGAGGATGAGTCGGGTGCCGGTACGCACTGCGCCGAGTTGGGCTTTTAGATCGCGGACGCTGCGCTGGAGCTCATCGGTGTTGACGCATCGAAGGCGCACGAGGTAGTCGTGGTCACCGGTGGCGTGCAGTGCCTCGACCACGGCCGGTTGGGCGCGTAACCGGTTCTCGAACTCCTGCATGTCCGACCCCCGGAGCGAGGTCGACCTCGACAAGCGCCTCGAGCGGATAGCCGAGTGCGCTCTCGTCCACGATCGCGCGGTAGCCGGTGATCGCGTCGCGTCGCTCGAGCCGCCGCAGACGTTCCCGCGTCGCAGTCGCGCCGAGATGCACTTTCGCTGCCAGCTCCTGAAGCGTGATGCGACCGTAGCCAACAATCTGCAAGCACCGGCGGTCGCTCAGTCGCCCTATCCGCGCGGAGGAGGGCAGCCGAGCGACGGGCGACGATGCATGGGTTCTCGCAGAAGCAGGTACCCCGCAAGCCGATCCGCCTGCCGGCATAGCGCGCCCCTGCGCGACGGCGGGTGGTCGGTCCCGGCTGGGCGATGATTTTGCGGATGTCGTCGAGTCTGTGTATGTAACCGACCCTGGATCCTGGGAAGAAGGCATCCGATGAGCGAATCGCCCGCCCGCGTCACGGCCGAGATACATGGTTTCAGCCATCCCGACGCGATCCCGACGCCGTGGGCGGCGGGGCTGCAGGAGGTGATCGCAGCCGACACGTTCTGGCTCTCGACCATTCGCGGGGACGGCCGGCCGCACGTCACGCCGCTGATCGCCGTCTGGCACGGTGACGCGATCTGGTTCAGCACTGGTGCGGACGAGCGCAAGGCGCGCAACCTGGCCGAGAACCCCTCGTGCATCCTGACCACCGGACGCAGCGACCTCTCCGCCGACGCGCTCGATGTCGTGCTCGAGGGCGAGGCCGAGCAGGTCACCGACAACGGCGAGCTTGAGCCGATCGCCGAGGCGTTCGCGACGAAATACGGCACCGAGATCTGGGATTTTGTGGTCCGCGACGGCGCGTTCAGCCACCGCGGAGCCGACGGGCGCGCCCTGGTCTTCCGCGTGCGCCCGGTCCGCGGGCTCGGCTTCCGTAAAGGCGGTCTGTTCAGCCAGACAACCTGGCACTTCCCGGGGTGAGCGTGCCGGTCGAACTGCGGCGGCGAGTGCAGGCCATGATCGGCGAGCTCGTCGCCTCCGGTGCGGAGACGGGGCTTCAGGTCGCAGTTCTGCACGAAGGCGAGGTCGTCGTCGACGCGGTTGCCGGACTCGCCGATCCGCACACGGCAGCGCCGGTCACCGCTGACACCCTGTTCTTCGCTGCCTCTACCGGCAAGGGCGTCGCGACGTCGGTCGCGCACACTCTCGTCGACCGTGGCGCTCTGAGCTACGAGCAGCGCGTCGCCGACGTCTGGCCCGAGTTCTCCGCCCACGGCAAGGATCATGTGACCCTCCGAGACGTGCTGCTGCACACCGCGGGCGTGCCAAGCCTGTGGCCGCAGATCACGCCGGATGAACTCTGCGATTGGGACTTGTCTGCGCCTTCATCGCCGATCAGCCGCCGTGGTGGCCGCCCGGCACGGCCACCGGCTATCACGCTCTGACCTTCGGGTTCGTGCTCGGCGAGCTCGTGCGCCGGGCGACCGGGCGCACGCTCGCCGACACGCTGCGCGAGGAGATCGCCGCGCCCCTCGGAGTCCCCGAGGAGCTGCACTTCGGGGTTCCCGACGAGCTGCTGGCTCGGGTTGCGCGGCACGGTCCCGAAGGAGCCGCGCCTCCGCCGCCCGAGCCGGGATCACCGCTTGACAGCGTCATCCCGCCAGGCGTGCAGCCAACCGCCGCCTTCGCCAACCGACACGACGTCTTGCGAGCCGACATCCCGTCCCAGGGGACGATGTCCGCCCGCGCCGTGGCCCGGATGTACGCCGCGCTTCTCGGTCACGTGGACGGCGTCGAGCTCGTCTCCCGCGAGCACCTCGCGTCGATGGCCGCACCAGCGTTCTCGGGCATCGATCAGGTGATGGGATTCCCAACCACCTTGGCGCTTGGGTACAGCCCCGCACCGCTCGGAGCCGCCGAGTCGCGCCCCGGCTGGACATTCGGATGGATCGGCTCGAATGGCAGTGCCGCGTACGCCGACATCGACTCCGGCGTCGCGATCGCCGTGATGCGCAACCGAATCGTTGGCGACATGTCCACGGTCGCGGCGCTCGACCGCGTCGTCACAGAAACCTTCGGCTGAATCGCCCCGATCAAGGAACCGCCTACGGGCGGCACCCTGCAAACGAACACGTCCTGTGGCGCGGCTCCCGTCGCAAACCGGTAGTCGCCGCTCAGCTACTGCGCCAACGAAGCAGAAGCAGGTCCTCGCCGGCCACCGCTCGCAGGACCCTCGGGGCTTCACGCCCTTTATGTACGAGCACGGCTCGGTTCGGGCTGAGCTCGCGATCTGCGTTGCGGGCCCAGCCAACCGGCGTGATCAGTCATCGCTGGCTTGATCGTAGATCCGTACTGTGCCTTGGCCGGTGCTGCCGACCGGCTGCATGGCGCCGTCAACCACTTCTGCCACAAACCGGCCCGGTTGCGGAACGCCCGAGCGATCCAGCATTTTGACGAACGGGATCGCTGCGACGGCGACGGCCAGCGGCGGCTCTAGCACACCTATGCTTACCGCCGCAGCGATGCCACCGAAATAGCCGACGGATCGAGGAATATCCATCTCGACCGGTCCGACTCGAACCACTATGGGCGGTGCCTGCGGCATGTTTCCTCCTGTCGTTCTGATTTGCCAAGTGCCGGAATGGTTTTCGCCTGGAAGTACCGCTCACGAGGGTTTCGTAAACCGTCTGGCGTAACGCCTCGCTTGCGTCCGGCACCTGTCGGAAACTCCCATGGCGCGCGTTCGCACTGAACGATCTACCCCTTCAGCGCGAGCAGGGGATCGGAAGCGGCAGGCTGAGCGACGGCGTCGGCCGAGGCGTGCGCTTCTCGCTCAACGCGAGGTGCCAAGCGCGATTCGAGACGGTTTGGTTGCTGCCGACTGCGGCACGATGAGCATGCCGGCGGAGACGTTAGCCTGGGCGCCTATGAGCGAGAGGGTGCAGGTGCTGAGAGGCGGGCACGAACGCACGTACGTCGTCGCCGAGGAGCATGAGGACGGATCGCTGCTGCTGGCGCCCGACCCGGTCCCCAGCGCCCCTGACGCGGTAACCGCCGAAGTCGACCGAGCCGCCGACGCCGCCGTTCCTGAGGACGCCGGGATCCTCCAGGTGCGCGACCTGACGGTCGCTTACGGCCCCAAGACGGCAGTCGACGCGGTCAGCTTCGACATCCGACCGGGGGAGATTTTCGGTCTGTTAGGACCGAACGGAGCGGGTAAGACGAGCACGCTGAGCGCGATCGAAGGGCTGGTCAAGCCCCAGTCGGGGACGATCACGCTCGACGGCATCGACAGCAGGCGCCATCCCACACTAGCCCGGGCTCGAATGGGCGTGTCGCTTCAGGCCACCAGCTTCCAGTCTGAGTTGAAGATCGCGCAGATCGTGCGGCTATACGCGGGGCTCTATGGCGTGGAGCTCTCCGACCAGGACATCGCCGATGGCCTGCGCGCTATTGGGCTCGAGAGTGAGGCGAACAAGCTGTTCAGCCAGCTCTCGGGTGGACAGCAGCAACGCCTCGCCCTGTACATCGCGGTCGTCCACGACCCCGCACTGCTGCTCCTCGACGAGCCGACGGCCGGCCTTGATCCGCAATCACGCCGCCAGCTCTGGGGCCGGATCGAGCACCTCCGGCAAGAGGGCGGGAGCATCCTGTTGACGACCCACTCGATGGAGGAGGCCCAGGCGGTCTGCGACCGCCTCGCGATCATCGACAACGGCACGCTGCTGACGACCGAGACACCGCACGACCTGATCGAGAAGCACAAGAGCGACCCTCGGGTACGCGCGGTCGCGCACGGCGAGGTGACGCTGGAGGACGTGTTCATCGGACTCACCGGGAGCGAGATCCGTGACTAGCTCGACGAGGACCGCCGCACCACCGCTGCGCCTCGTGTTCACCTCACTGTTGCGGGCGGACTTCGCCGTGTTCCTCAAGCGTCGCCGGGCGCTGGTCATCAGCATGCTGCTGCCAGTCTTCGTGCTCGTCAGCACCAGTGGGAACAAGGCCACCCAGAAGTTCGGCGGGGCGGAGTTCGTGATCGGGTTGGCGATCTCCTACGGGCTGCTGTCGACGTCGCTGATCGGCTACGCGCTGACGGTCGCGCGAGACCGGGAGACGGGCGTGTTCCAGCGATTGCGCGTCACCCCGGCCCCCGCCTGGACGATCATGACCAGTCGCCTGGCGATGCAAGCGGTTGCGAACCTGATCATCGCGATCGCCGTAGTGATCATCGGCAGCCTGATCCATCACATCTCGCCGTCCGCTGGGCAGTACGCACTCGTGCTGCTGGTCTCGATCCTGGCGGGGGCCGTGTTTCTCAGCCTCGCCCAGGCGCTGGTCGGTCTTGTGAAGTCGGCCGACAGCGTCCAGGCAGTCGCGCGGGTGCTGTTCGCCGTGCTGATCCTGCTCGGGATTCTCGGCCAGAGCGGAGCGCTCGGTGCCTTTTGGAGTTCGGTCGCGCGCTGGACTCCGGTCGGAGCGGTGATGACGCTGTTCGCCGGCGTGCTCAACCTCCACGCGTGGTACAGCCGCGACACGCTTTCGCTACTGGCGTGCCTTGGCTACATCGTCGTGTTCGCCGGGATCGGCATCCGCTGGTTCCAGTGGGACGCCCGATGAGAGCGGATGCCCGACCGTAGACAACGGGCGCCGGACCGTAGAGAGCGGCCACGTGATCGACCGCATGCGGATGGCCCCAGTAGTGCGCGCCCGACTAAGCGGTGCCAGGCCGCGCTCGCGGGCGATGACCGCGTGGGACGAAACACGAGAGCACGCGCAGCCCGCCGTTGAGCTTCTGCATCCTCACGACCATGCAGAAGGCGCGGACCTGCGCCGATCGAGAGGGCGCTTGAGCAGCGCCGCGACGCGGTACTGGCCCGGCTGCTCGGGCCCGCACCGAGGGTGCGCTATCGGCGGTGCTCGTGCGCGAGGCAGCCTCAACTCGGCTGACGTTGACTACGTGCAAGTGTAGAACGTCGGTCGAATGACAGCGGCTAACGGCGTCCACATCCGAGCGGCCCAGCCCGCGACTTCGCCGGCACACCGGCTGGCTGCCTCCGCGACCCTCCTATGCGCGCGCTAACGGGGTCCTTCGAGGAGCTGCGGCGAGGTTGCGTCGCGGCAAAAGGCGGGTCTCATGGCTGGTACCGGCCGAGCGGGTATGGCCGCTTACGGGCGGGAGCGGAAGTGTCGACGGCCGTAGGGGCTGCTCTCGACAGTGCCCCTGTTCGTGAAACGAGAAGTCTTGGCGGGCCGTGGGGTCCGCTTGGCGGCAACGCGTTCGGGGTGTGTGGTTGAGGGTGTCCGCTCCGGCGTCTTGGCGATGGACTGCCGCCGCCCCGGCTTGCGTGCTCGGGCGCACGATCGTGGTGCAGGCTAGGCGAAGGCAGTTTCGTCCGCGACGACAACGAACGCTCGCTTCATGAGGTTCGGGCCACACCCGCCGCCAGGAGCGTGATCCCGTCTCGTCACGTTGCCCAGCGCCGTGGCATGATCGCGGTGTTTCACCCGAGGATCCGATGAGCTCGGTCGAGGTCGCGAACACGATGCCTTTCGGGCGATTCTTTGCAGGAAGGTGGTTGCGATGAGCGCGATGCGTGAGACGATGGCGACGCAGCCCGAGGTGCTGTGGCGGATGCTCGACGATCAACGTGGACTCGAGTCTGCGGCGCAGCGATTGGCTGGGCGGCGAGTGTTGGTCGTCGGGACTGGGACGAGCTGGCACGCCGCTAATCAGGGCGCTTGGTGTTTGCGGATGGGCGGCGTTGACGCATGGGCTGTCCCGGCCGCTGATGCCGGCGTCGGCCATCCTTTTCCGGGGGATGGTGACGCGCTTCTTCTGCTCAGTCACCGGGGAACCAAGCTGTTTACCTCAGAGGTGCTCGAGCACGCCCGAGCAGCGGGTGTTCCCACGGTGGTGGTATCCAAGCGTGGGAACCCGGATGCTGACCTAGAGACGGTGCCGGAGGAGGTCTCTTCAGCGTTTACGGCGAGCCACCTCGCTGCTCTGATGCGAGTTGCGCAGCTCGCTGAGCAGCTGGGGGCGTCTCTGGGAGCGCTTCACGAAGTTCCAGGCGCCGTGGCCCGAGAGCTCGCGCAAGGTCCAGTGGGTGTGAAGCCGTCTGCCCGGCTCATGGAATTCGCCGGCGTGGGAATCAACGCCTGGACGGCGGCAGAGGGCGCGCTGAAGATCAGAGAGACCGCGCTGGTCGCTGCCGAAGGGCTCGCGTGCGAGTCCATTCTGCACGGGCCAGCGGTGGCTCTCGGTGCCGATGACTCGCTTGTGTGCCTGGACGGCGGGACTGGATCTGACCGCCTCAAACAACTCGCCGATGTCGCGAGAGCACAAGGCACGGTGGTCCACGAGTTCGCGCGTCCCGAGCTTGGCGAGACGCTTTCCATATTCCCACTCACGGTGATCGTCCAGAAGATCGCCGTCGAAGCCGCCGAGACGCTCGGCACCAACCCCGACAGCTATGGGCGCGACCTTCCCGGTCGAGATGCTGCTTGGAGCGCGATCAAGCTATAAGGCGGCGCGTCATCGTAAGGTGAAAAGACATGCTCACGGGTGTCGGGGCAGGTTGGCGTCCGGACGTTGGGTGCGCGCGCACTGATTAAGGGGTTGGGCAAAACGGACCCGCGGACCGCTACTGGCCGGAGTGCCGCTCAGTAGCCGCTAGGGCGCCGGGCGTTGACTGCCGCTCCGGCGGCCGCTGACCCGAAGCGGGAGCCTCACCCGTGTCGACGACCGCCAACGAGACGGCTCGCGGTTCGTGAGGCTGTCTCGGCGCCGAGCGGTGAGCGCTTGGTCAGACTCCAATTGCGGTGGTGATCGCCTGGCACCAGTGATCCAGGTAGGCGTCATATCCGGCCGCGAACTCGGTCAGCCATCGCTCCCCGTCTGCGCTCAGTGCGGTCATGTCATACGTCACGGTCGCGATCGTCGTCCCGCTCCCGTGATCGGAGCACGCCACCTCGACCGTGCCGGCCCGGATTCCGGGCGCGACGATCGCGTACTTCATCGAACGGCCGCTCTCGCGCCCGACGACCACCCAGGTCAGCGGACCGTGCACATCGGTCTCGAAGACGGTCCCCGGCTCGGTCTCGTCGGCGGCTGGCGCTGGAAAGCTGGGATTCCAGCCGGGGGCCCAGCGACGCTCGCCCGAAGGTGTGAACAGCTCGATCGCTTCCGCAGGAGGGACTTGCACGGCAACGGTCCCATGCAACCGAATGCGACCATGGTTGCGCGCCCTCATGGCTCGGACTCCTCCGCTTCGCGAAGCGTGTGTGCATCTGAGGCCGTCAGCTTTAGCCCGTAGACGTCCCTCAGCTGCGTGATCACCTCCAGTGTGTCCTCGCCGAACGGCGGGCTGCCCTCGAACGCATGCAACACGATCCCCTCCAGCAGATCGCCGAGCGTGAGATCGAGGTACTCGGCTAGAGCTTTGAGGACCTTGAGCATCCTCGCCTCGAGTCGGGCCCCGGTCTGGACACGTGCGACTGTTGTGGGCATGGTACCAGAGTACCAAGGTACGCAACCCGAGCAGAGCCGTCAGCATCTCGCTTTGCTAGCTCGGCATCGCCCCATCAGACGGCCACCACGAGTCTCGATTCGGCTAGCAGACGAACGCAACCAGAACCAGCCCGAAACCGATCGTCGCGCTGTCCGTCGCCCGCTGAGAACCGATCGGCTGGCTGCCGCTCCGGCCGGCCGAGGATCCAGACGAGAAGTGCGCAGAGGCCAGAACCGGTCCGGCCGGGTGGCTCAGCTTTCGTGAGAATGCGGCAGCGCGACACGTCAAATGGCGTCCGGCCGAACGTGGACGCGGGCGATGCCGGGACGAGACTTAGAGCAAAACCGAGACGACGCCGCCCGCGTGGCCCAGCGTAAGACACGAGACTGTCGCCTTTCGGGAACTCATCGGCCGTTCTTACGGAACTCATCGGGACCCGGCCGACTCTCATCACACAGCAAACCCCCCGGAGGCTGAACCCCCGGGAACCGAAGGACGAGACCGATGAGCAAGCTGAAAATTGCCTCGCTGGCAAACCTTGCGGGCCCCGCGACCGGACATGTGGCGCGATTGGGGGCCGCGAACGCACGTATGTTGGCCGACACGATCGAGTGCACCTACACGCGACAGTTTGAGCAGGCGGCGTCACGTTCGCAAATGTTGCGGGAGACGGCCGCGAAAATCCAGGCGGCCGCGGAGAAGGCCGCGAAGGGCGGGACGCGGGCCGGTGGTCGTGAGCACCTCAAGGGCCACTTCATCGAGCGCCTCGACGTCAGCACCTACAACGCCAAGAACAGGTTCACGGGCAAGAACTCGTCCCGCGGCCGAACCCGAACCACCGCGCGTATGACGCTAGCCGCTTCATCGACGGCAAGTTCGCCGCGCTCAAGCACGGCGACATGTCCGGTCGCGATTTCGCTGCGAACCGCGCTGTCGACCCAGCCGAGGGCGCGACGAACGCCGTCGTGGGGTATCGGTGCGATGGGGGCCGGTGGCATGGCGGCGACCGCTGCTTTGGGCACCTCTGCGGGGACTGCGGCTGCCGCAAGTGCCGGCGCGGCCGGGACCGCGGCGCTCGGTGCCGCGTCGGCGGCATGGGTGCCGCAGGTGCCGCGGTCGCCGGCGCGTTGGGCGGGGTCACCGTCGCGGCAGCTGCCCCGTTGGTGGTTGGCACTGCTGCGGCGACGGGCACCGGCGTCGTCGTCAGCAAGGGTTTTAAGCGCGCGCGCGATAGCGTCCGGGCGTACCAGCACCAGCGCGCGGCGCGCGCCTACGACCAGTCCGCGGTCGCGTTCCCGGCCGCCGAACTCGACCAGAACGGCGCCCCGTCCCCCGGCGCTGTCATCGTCGAGGTCGAACAGATCACTGGAGCGGGCTGACGCTTTCACGGTCTCCGAGTTGGATGACATCGATGCGCTCGTCGGCAAGCTGGGGCCACGGACCTGGTAAGCCGCTCGGTCAATCGCCGAGACGCTCAACCGCGGCGTCCCGGTAGCAAGGCGGAAGCGATCGTCCGCTGTAGGTCCCGTTTCCGCGCCACCGACGGCGCTCGCCAGCGTGCTCGCGATGCGCGTGGCATGAGCAATGGGGAACTTCGGCAAGGGCGCGCTGCTCGCGCCTGCGTCTGTTCAGATCCGGTCGCCCGGCGAACGTCGCGGGCATATTGGCTCATGCCTCGGCCATCGACAGGTCGGCCGCTTCCCCTTCGTCGCCTCCGGGGCCGCGATCCATCGGCTTGCGCTACCGGCCGCCGCGGACCGGAAGGAGAAGTTCTACCTCGGAGCCGGGGCGCAGCCCGCGCAGCTTATAGTTCGTGGAAGGGCCGTCTCAGCGTCGAAGGTGGCCTGGGATCGACCAGGTCTGCGACGATGCTCGGCATGCCACCAGGGTCCGACAACGCGATTTCGACGGTGACCGTCAGAGGCTTCGCGACCATCCGAGCCGAGCCGGACGAAGCGCTGCTGGAGGTCACCCTCAGTGCGCTTGAGGACGCTCCGGGCCCGGCACTGTCCGACGTGTCCGCTCGGAGCAAGGGCCTAGTTGCCTTACTCGACGAGCTCGGAGTAGCGAAGGCCGACCGCTCAACGACCGGGATCACGGTCTACGAATCCTTTGATTACGTAAAACGCGAACGCCGATCGGAGGGATATCGGGCGAGCTCGGGCGTGACTGTCCGGGTGACCGATCCGGAGGTACTCGGCCGGCTGGTCGCCCAAGCCACCGAGACGGGGGATCAGCGTTGCGGGACGATGCTCTGGGCGAGCCATTTGTACAGATCGGCCGCGAACGCGTCCGAGTCACGTGTCCGCACGTAGGTCGAGACGGCGTCGTAGAAGGCCTCCTGGAAGTCGGGGCTCAGCCCTTCGCCATGTGCGACGGACAGCAGCACCGGCGATGTCCAGAACGCCTTCGAGGACGCCCGCTGATAGGCAGGCAAGGATGAGACGTCGACGTCGTGGACGACGGGGATTGATCCCTTTGCCTTGCTGAACGCGAGTTGGGTGGCGGGCTCGTCGATCCCGCTCAGGAACGCGAGCGCGTTTTTGGCGTTCTTTGCCTTCGTTGCGGCGACGAAGACGTCGACCACGGCGAGGAAGCTACCGTTGGTGCCGGGGAAGGGGACGCCGTCGAACCCGGTGCCCTCGTGTGCGCCGTCGGCGATGAGCTCGCCGAAGGCGGAGTCGTTCATCGACTCGAAAGCGCACTCTCCGGCCGCGAGCCTCCTGGTTGCCTGGTCCCAGGTCAGCTGGTTGGCCTCGGGGTCGGCGTAGCGCAGGATGGCGCCGAAGTTCTTGAGCGCGGTCTTCACCTGCTTGCTGCGCCAGTCCAGCCCGTTGTGGACCATGTGCTCCCAGCCCTGAGTTCCGATGGAGCTCAGGAGCGTGTTCTCAAACAGCTCGACGGTGGTGAAGCGGTCCTTCGCGCCGAGGCACAGCGGCGTTGCGCCGGAGGCTTCGATCTTCTTGAGGTCGCTGATGAACGAGTCGACGGTGTAGCCGCTCGAGGGGCGCGCGACGCCAGCCCGCTCGAGGAGCTTGGTGTTGAACCACAGGACGTTGCTGCGGTGAGCGCCGGTGGGGATGCCGTAGGGCTGGTGGTCGTGCATGAGCGCCCCGAGGATCGTGGGGTTCATCGTCGCGTTGAGACGCTCAGCAGCGAAGATTGACGCGACGCTGCGGATTACGCCGCGGCTGGCATAGCCCTGGACCGACTTGCCGGCGAACGTCTGCCAGACATCGGGTGGGTCGTTGCGCTGGAGTCGTTTCGCGAGCTCGACGATCGCGTTGGAGCCGGCGCCGCCCGCGACCGCGGCGTTGATCGCCCGGACGCCCGGATTTGCCTGGCGGAACGTGGCAAACAAGTCGTTGAGGGCCACCGCCTCGGATCGTGAGGTCCACCACGACACGACCTCGAGTTGCTTGGTGCTCGTCGCGGGGCTCGTCGGCGACTGGCTGCCACACGCGCTGACCACGGCGGCCAGTGCGGCCGCGACGATCGTGATCCGCCAGCGTCCGCTCACCCCGTCCCCTCGGCGGGTTGCGGCGGGCTCGCGGGGGTCGGGGGAGCGACGTCTGGTCGGCGGCCCGCCTCGCTCGGCTCGGCCTTGAGGTCGTAGAGCGCGTAGAGACCGACCACTGCGAAGCAGAACGCCGGGACGATGAACGAGAACGCGGGGCTGGTCGCGTCCACGACCTTGCCCTGGAGCACCGGCATGATCGCGCCGCCCACGATCGCCATGACGAGGCCGGCCGCTCCGAACTTCGTCGCCGGTCCAAGGCCCTTGAGCGCGACGCCGTAGATCGTCGGGAACATCAGCGACAGGCAGAACGACAGCGAGACGACGGCGATCACGCCTGCCATGTTCGGATTCCCCATCGCAAACAGGCACAGCGCAACGGCAAGGAACGCGAGCACCGCCAGCACCTTGGTGGCCCGGACGAATCCGATCACCCAGGTCATGAGAAAGCGCGAGGCGAGGAAGATCAAGAGACTCACCTGCAGGTATGTGGCTCCCTTGGTGAGGCTGCCGCCGAGCGCCTGGCCCACATACTGGATCACATACGTCCACGTGCACACCTGCGCGCCGACGTTCATAAACTGGGCAACCACGCCGAGGCGGTAGCGCTTGTTGCGCCACAGGACGCCAAACAGCGCGCGAGTGCCGCCCTCGTACGAGCCCGCGTCTGGGAACTCCTCCACGATCGGCGGCGCCTTCCGGGTTGCGATGGCGATCCCGATCAGGATCAGCAGGATCGCGAGGCCGACGTATGGCGCCATGACCGCCCCCAGCTCGCCGGCGCGGATCGTGTGTAGCTGATCCGGTGTCAGGGACGAGATATCGACCGGATCGGCGAGTTTGGGCAGGATCAGCGTCGCAGCGAGGAATACGCCGAGGTTCGTGCCGACGGGATTGAACGCCTGGGCGAGGTTCAAGCGACGCGTTGCCGTGCTCTCCGGACCGAGCGCGATGACATACGGGTTCGCTGACGTCTCGAGCATTGAGCAGCCGGCCGCCATCGCGAACAGGGCGACGAGGAATGCGTCGTAGGTCATGATCTTGCTCGCCGGAAAGAACAGAAACGCGCCGAGCGCGGCAAGCGAAAGACCGCTCAGGATGCCCGTCTTATAGCCAAAACGCTGATTGATGAAGGCGGCCGGGAGTGCCAGCAGGAAGTACGCGCCGAAATACGCCAGCTGCACAAGCGACGCTTGAAACGTGCTCATCGCGAAGATTCGCTTGAAGCCGGCGACCATCGGCGTCGTCAGGTCCTGCGCGATGCCCCAGGCCGTAAAGCAGCAGATGAGCGCGATAAACACCACCACCATGCCTTTGCCGATCAGCGGCTGGCTTCGCGTCGCCTCCGGCTGTGCGACCACCACGGGCTTGCCGATGCTGCTCAACGGCGTCACGCTCCTCTCGCGCCGCGCTCACCTTCTCAACGCACTTCTACCCACCAAGGTGCGACATGTCAACCCGCGTTCGGCGATATCGGATGATGCCTTGAGGTCGGCCACCTTTGGCCGGCTCCATCTGATCGGCCGATCGATCCCGCGCGCCATCGCGGCAAGGGACGTCGTTGGGCAACTCGAATCCAGGCGTAGCCTTCGATCGGCGCCATAGCTCCGCTCGGAGAGGTGACGCGTGTTAACCCGGAAAACAGGAGTTTCACAACGGTGGGCAAGATTGTGACCCTGGGTGAGGTGGTGGCGGACGCCTACGAGGAGCAGACACCGTCCGAGTGGAGCTCCAGTTCAAAGCCCGCCCGGGCGGCGACGATGCGCAGGTCGTCCGTGGCTATTTCCCCTCGTCGAGCGTGATCTGCGGCGATCAGGCGCCCCTCTGAGCCAGCGGCCTTCGGCCAGCGCGTCGAGGTCGACATGGTCCAGGGAGGTGACCAGCACATCCGGATCGGCGGCGGCGAGGAGCTCCTCGTCATGCGCGCGCGAGAGGCCGAGGGCGGCCATCCCTCCCGCCTCGGCCGCCTGGATGCCGGACACCGCGTCCGTAACGCCGAAGCACTCCTCCGGCGGCACGCTCAGCTCTTTGCACCCCGTGAGGAACATCTCAGCAGGATGCGGCTTGCCCTGCGCGAAGTCGCGGCCCGATATATCGGCGTCGAAGACTCCAGGAGGGTGAGCCCCGGCTTCACCCGGTCGGACTCCAGACCGTTCTCTTCCGCGACGGTGTCCAGGCGGATCTGCGCAGGAAGAGGCCCGCATTGTTGGAGGAGGAGACCGCGGCGACATGGATCCCGGCGTCTCTTTATCGCGATGATGAAGCGCAGCGCGTCCGGGTAGGCGGTGAACGCGCCCGCGTCTTGCGAGTCAGCGATTATCGCGATCTCGCCGACTTCGCCCGTTCGTTCCGCGGTCGAGGACTTCGAGGGAATTTGGGCGCGCCGCCCCGGTCGTCAACTGAAGGAGTCCGGAGGCTCCTTCTTCCGCGCCACGCAGCCCTCCGAGAGCGCTGGGAGATCGACTTCGTCCAACGTCGAAACAACGATGTCGGCGTCGGCGGAAGCGAGGGCGTCCGCCTCGCCGGCCCGTGCCAGGCCGATGACGGCCATGTCGGCCGCCTTCGCCGCCTGTACACCGGAGACGGCGTCCTCGACCGCGAAGCACCGGTCCGCGGGGACGCCCAGCTCCCGCGCGGCGGTAAGGAAGATCTCGGCATGGGGCTTGCCGCCATGGGCGAAATCCCTTCCAGAGACGTCCGCGTCGAAAATGTCGAGCAGGGTGATGCCCGGCCGGACGAAGTCGTAGCGAAGACCCTCGCGATCGGCGAAGGCATCGAGTCTGATCTGGCCGAGTAACCGAGCTGCGTTCTTCGAGGACGAGGCCGCCGCGATCGGGGTTTCGGCGCCACGCACGGCAAGCACGAACCGCAGGGCGTCCGGGTAGGCGGTCAGCTCGCCGGCCCGCAGGAGCTCGTCCATGACCCGCTGTTTTCGGCGGGCGTACTCCTCGGTGCGGGCGTCGGTGGCGGGCACCCCGAAGTAGCTCAGCGCGGCGCGCGCACCGCTCATGGTTGGCTTGCCGGAGATGTGCGCGCGGTAGACCTCGGGCGTGAAGCGCTCGGAGGTGTATTGCGTAGCGTCGCGAATCGACGTCCAGCTCGTCTCGAAGAGCTGGTCGAGTGCGACGCGCCAGGCGTGCTCGTGCGGCGAGTCGACGAGCACGCCGGCGACGTCGAACACCGCGCCCTGAAAACCCGCTCCCTCGATCACGTCACCGAGCCACCAAGAGGCGACCGTCCGCCTGACCGTGCGTCACACCGGTCGGCTCTCCGCGGCACGCGGGGCGTCCTCGCCTGACCCCCGGGCTCGGCCTTCCGGGCAAAACGTTTCGATTCGACCCACTAGGCGGCCCTCCGCGCCAGGCGCCCTTCCCGCAGAGCCTCGAGGTCGACGTCGTCCAGGGAGGTGACCAGCACGTCGGGCTCGGCGGCGCCGAGGAGGTCCTCGTCGTCGGCGCGCGATAGGCCGAGCGCGGCCATTCCGCCGGCCTTGGCCGCCTGGATGCCGGAGACCGCGTCCTCGACGACGAAGCATTCCTCGGGTGGCACACCGAGCTCGCTGGCCCCAGTGAGGAAGATCTCGGGGTGCGGCTTGCCCCGTGCGAAGTCGCGGCCCGAGATGTCGGCGTCGAAGAACTCGAGGAGGGTCAGCGCGGGTGTCACCTGCTCGGACTCCAGACCGTTCTCTTGTGCGAAGGTGTCCAGGCGGATCTGGCGCAGGAAGAGGCCCGCATTCTTTGAGGAGGAGGCTGCGGCGACGCGGATTTCGGCGTCTTTTACCGCGATGATGAAGCGCAGCGCGTCGGGGTAGGCGGTGAACTCGCCCGCCTCGATGAGTTCGATGACCATCGACTGTTTGCGGTCGCCGTACGTCCTCGACCGGGTCTCGGCGTCGGGGACGTCGAAGTACTCGAGCGCCGCTTGGGCGCCGCTGAAGCGCGGCTTGCCGGACATGACTTGCTGATAGACCTGCGGGGTGAATCGCTCGGGCGAGTAGCTCGTGTGGGGCTGGACGTCGCTCCATTGCGTCTCCATGAGCTCTTTGAGCGCGTCGCGCCAGGCGCGTTCGTGCGGCGAGTCGACCAGCACGCCGTCGACGTCGAAGATCGCGCCGCGAAAGCCAGTGGCCATGGTTCCTCCTTTCCTACCTTGTGACGCTCGTCGTCTGCTTGAGCGCGAATGTGTGGTGGTCGCCGGCGCGGAGTTCGCGCACCTCGTCGCCCACCGCGACGCGGATTGGGCGGCTGAATCCCTCTGTGTGCGCGACGATCGTCAGCCCGCCGTCCTTGAGCGTGACCCTGATCGGCGTCCCCCGGAACTGCATCGGAAACGAGAGCCCGTCTAACCGGTCGGTGAGCCTCGGGCGGAAGTAGAGGACGCCGTCACGGATGTCGGTGCCGACGTACCCGCGCTGGATCAGATCGAGCGTCCCCGCCATCACCCCGAGGTGGATACCCTCCTGGGTGGTGCCGCCTTGGACGTCTCCGATGTCGCTCTCTAGCGCCTCGATGAAGCGCTCCCACGAGCTTTCGTGGTCCAGCGCGGCCAGGACCGCGGCGTGCGTGACGAAACTCAGCGTCGAGCCATGCGAGGTCCGCGCGTCGTAGTAGTCGATGTTCTTGCGGGCGGTGTCGGGCCCGTACTCGTAGCCGAGCCGCTCGAACAGATGCCGCAGCTGTTCGTCGGAGAACAGGTAGAAGAGCATGACCGTGTCGGCCTGCTTGGCCAGCATGTAGCGGTCGGGATCGTCTCCCTCGGAGCGTAGGATCCGGTCGAGCCGCTGGATCCTGCCGTACTTCTCCCGGTACGCGTCCCAATCCAGCTCCGCGAGTTCCCTCGTAGCCCTCGAACTGGCTGATGATGCCGTCGCCGTGGAACGGCACGAACATTTTGTGGCTCATCTCGTCCCAGCCTGCGATCTCCTCGTCGGTGAGCCCGAGACGGTCGGACAGTGCCTCGCGGCGACTCTCAGGGAGGAGGTCGAGCACCTTGCGCGCGGTCTCGGCGATCCAGGCGACCATGACGTTCGTGTAGGCGTTGTTGCGCAGCCCGCCCTCGGCCGCGTCCGGATACTTCTCGTGGAACTCGTCCGGGCCCATCACGCCGTGGATCTCGTACCGGTCGCGGTTGGGGTTGAAGCTGGCGATTGAGGCCCAGAAGCGCGCGATCTCGAGCATCATCTCGGCGCCGTACTCGCGCAGGAAGTCGAGGTCTTCGGTGGCCTCGTAGTAGCTCCAGATGTTGTAGAAGATCGCGGCGTTGACGTGCCGCTGGTTGTGACTGAGGTCCGGCTCCCACTGGCCCGATAGCGGGTTGAGGTGTACGACCTGTGTCTCTTCCTTGCCGTCGCTGCCGCTCTGCCACGGATACGTCGCGCCGTGGTAGCCGGCGTCCCGTGCTGCGGCCCGGGCCTGGCCGAGACGCCGGAAGCGGTACATCAGAAGCGCGCGGGTGATGTCGGGAAGGCGGAAGTTCAGGAAGGGATAGACGTAGAGCTCGTCCCAGAAAACGTGCCCGCGGTAGGCCTCGCCGTTGAGGCCTCGCGCCGGGACTCCGGCGTCCCGGTCGGCCGTGTAGCGCGAACAGACTTGCAGGACATGGGAGATGTGGAAGCGCAGCACGAGTTGGACGCGATCGTTCCCCGGCAGCCGCATGTCGCACGCACGCCACAGCTCATC
The DNA here is from genome assembly GCA_963723675.1 of uncultured Solirubrobacterales bacterium. Taxonomy (GTDB): domain Bacteria; phylum Actinomycetota; class Thermoleophilia; order Solirubrobacterales; family Solirubrobacteraceae; genus Palsa-465. The sequence goes on from CAVRRW010000012.1 coordinate 1,539,160, forward strand.
CCACGCTCGCTTGTGGCGCTCGAGCGCCTCGACGAACCCGGGATAGCGGCCTGCGGACTCCCCGGCACTCCCCAGCGGTTCGCTGATCGCGCGGTCGCGTGAGGTGTAGAGGGCGACCATCTTCTCGACGCGCACGGGCTCGCCCGCGCGCGCGTCGCAGGCGACGACCTGTTGGATGTAGTCCTCCGTCTGGAACAGGGTGCGCTGGACATCGACGGGCTCGTCGCCACGGAAGACGTTGGTGCGGGCGGCCTGAGCGACGTAGAGGTTCGACTGGCGGGTCTGGACCTTCAGCGCGATGACCTCGGGGCCGAACGTCCGCGGGGAAACCGGGTCGAGGTGGCGGCCCTCGAGCTCCGCATAGCGGGCGACGCCGCGGTTCGTCACGCGCCCGTCGATCGCGGAGATGACCTCCATCCGGCCCGACCAGTTCTCCGGTGTGATCACCCACTCGACCGCCGCCTGGTGATGGTGGGCCATGCTGACGAAGCGACGACTGCCTAGGCTGGTCTCCCGCCCGGCCCGGTCTCGGAAGCGCACCGTCCTGGAGAGGAGCGCATAGCGAATGTCGTACTCGTGGCGGTACTCGATCAGCTCCACGTTGCCCAGGCCAATCGCGTCATCGCCCTCGATCCGCAGCTTGAGCACGAGCCAGTTGGGCAGGTTGACGAGATCCTCATTGAGCACGGGACGCCCGCCCATCACCGTCGTCTCTCGGTTCAAGCCGCCGTGCACGTAGGTCCCCGGGTAATGGCCGCCGCCCGCGTCCTCCCACTCGGCCGCGCCGCGCGTGCAGAAGTAGCCGTTGCCGGTCGAGGTCAGGGCCTCGCGCAGGCCCTCCTCGTCGGGCTCGAAGCTCTCGTAGGCGACGACCGCCTCGTCGGCGCGCTCGCCGCTCACCGGGCCAGCGCATCCAGAAATCGTTCCACCTCCTCGATCGAGTCCAGAACGAACGCGGCGGATGTGCCGCGGCCCCCGACTTCCGGATCATCGGCCTGGCCGACGAAGATGCCGATGCCCTCGCCGGAGAGCGCCCGGAAGGCGTCCTCGTCGGTGATGTCGTCGCCCAGGTACAGCGGCGCGACGTCGTCGCCGTCTAGCCCGAGCGCCCGTAGCAGGTACAGCACGGCCTTGCCCTTGTCCCACTCGAGCTTCGGCTGGATCTCATACACCATTTTGCCGGGTGTGACCTTGAGTTCACCGGGATGCTCGGCCAGCACACGGTCGACGATCGCCTTTATCGCCGGCCGGTCGGTGTTGGCAACCAGGCGGTAGTGCAGCGCGACCGATGCCTTCTTGGGTTCGACCAGCGAGCCCTCGATCGGATCGACCTCCCCGCGCACGCGTTCCGTGACGCGCTCGATCAACTCCTCAACGCCAGCGCCCGCCTCGTGTTCCAACGTGCCCTCCGTCGGACTCCAGATATCGAAACCATGGCTCCCCGCGACGATCAGATCCACGACGCCCATGAGGCCCTGGACCACGCGACGATCGCGGCCGCTGACCACGCACACGGGGCAGCGCTCGGCGAGCCCCCGGACGGCCTGGCGCATGCTCTGCGAGATCACGGCGTCCTCGGGGCGGTCGACGATTGGAGTCAGCGTGCCGTCGTAGTCGAGGAAGACCGCCGGACGACGTCCCCCGAAGCGCCGCGTGAGCTCGTCGCGGTCGCGCAGGGCGTGGGGCAGCGCTGCGATGCTCGCCCCGGCCGTCATCGCAACCGCGCCGCGAGATCGTCGATCGCGCCGGCAACGTCGCTGTCGGCCTGCGCGGCGATCAGCCGTGTGCCGATACCGTGCCCCTGCTGCTGGCAGGGCGCGTGGCATGTGACCGTGAGCCGCAGCGGCCGGAAGTCCGTCCGAAGCCCGCCGCGGTCGTGCAGCATCATGACCGAGCCCAACCGTTGCCGCACGTCATGCAAGTCATTGGGCTGCGAGAGCGGCGTCGACCTCGGCCCGCGTCGGCGGGTCGGCGCCCGGCCGGGAGCATGTGATCGCGGCTATCAGGGCCGCTGCATCGACAACGCTGCCGAGCGTCGCCTCGTCGATCGCCGCCAGCGCGTCCCGGCGCACGCCGCCGACCAGGTCGGCACGGTGCAGCCCATCGAGCAGACCGGAGGTGAAGGAATCACCCGCGCCGACCGTGTCCACGAGATCGACTGGCACCGCCCGCCGGCGTAACTCCAGGCCCGCGGAGACCGCGTAGACACCTGCACCGCCGCGGGTCACGACGACGAGGGCGGGCCCCGAAGCGAGCCAAGCCTGCGCGACGTCCTCATCGGGCCGGCCAGGGTAGAGCCAGCGAAGGTCCTCGTCGCTGACCTTGACGACGTCGGACAGGGCGACGAGACGCTCGATGTCCGGTCGCGCCCGCGCCGCGTCCCCGAGCAGCGCGGGCCGCACGTTCGGGTCGTACGAGACGGTCACTCGACCCCGCTTGTGTTCCCGATCCACAAGGTCCACGACGCTCGCATTGCCGGGTGGGAGGACCGTCGCCAATGAACCGGTGTGCAGACAGCGTGTCTCGATCGGGAGCGGCGCCAGGGGCCCCACATCCCAGTCGATCCGGAAGTCATAGGAGGCGATCCCCGCCGCGAGGGTCGCGATCGCCAGGCTGGTCGACACACCCCCCTCCGGGCCTCCGTGGACCCGGACACCGCTGGCTTCCAGGTGCGCCGAGATCATCTCTCCGAACGCATCCCGCCCCAGACGCGTCTCGAGCGTCACGGGGACGCCCAGCCGGGCGAGACCGAGCGCGACGTTTGCCGGGCTGCCACCCGGATGTGCGGCCAATGTCCGGCCTCCGCGCTGCCCTACCAAGTCGATAAGCGCCTCCCCGACGACAACGAACATCCGCGTTTCCTCACTCGACGAGATTGATGGACGCCCGCGCCGCCGCACAGGGCGGGCCGCGGCAAAGGCCGCCCTCGCGACATCATAGTCGTCCCCGAACCGCCCTCGTCGCCGACCCGGAACGAGATTCAGCGGTAGACCCTCGGGGTAAAAACGGCCTATCAGCGATCAGGAGCGCCCTCTCTTCCTCGTAGTAACCATCAAGCCCCGACTGGACCGGCTTGAGGAAGCCGAGGCGCAGCTGCAGTCCATGCGTCAGAATGCCGTCACCGAGCCGGGGTGCGTCTTCATGCACCTGGTGCAGCCGCAGGACGAGGCGGACACGTGGGTGATGCTCGAGATGTTCCGCTCTCGCGCGGCCTGGGACGAGCACATGCGCCAGCCCTACAACACCGAGGGGAACATCATCCTCGAGGACCTGCTGCGCGAGCCCTCAGACCTTCGCTTGTTCGACGAGAAGTAGGTACGCCTCCGACGCGGCCGGTTTGCACGGCGGCGCCGGCGCAATAACCCGGGCCACGGGCTACCGACCCGATCAGCCTACATGCGCAGACGATGATCCGCGCTAACGACGCCGCCCGCGCTTGATGTGTCCCTGGCGGATTGGCGCTCACCGTTCATCAGGGTCGGATATACGACTGCTACCGCGAAAACGCGGCCCACTGTGGCTACACGGCCTCGACGCGGTGCATGTCGCGTTGGGGACGCTCACCACCGCGGTCTCCAAATCCTTGCCCACTCCCATGTGTGCCGGGGAACTGATGGTGAGGACTGTCCGTCGGATTCGCGCTACTCGGATTGACCCCCGCGCCTGAGCAGTATTAGAAGCGCCTTGCCTTAGACCGTCACGGTTGCTGCGCCGGCGCGAGAAGCCGTCGGCCTCCGCCGCTTACACCAAGATCAGAACTCGCGGACGGAGCTTTATCTGCTCGGCGCTGTCGCGTCGATGAGGGCGCGCTGGGTGGGTGCGCCATGCGAAGCTTATCCCGTGCCGGAGGCGGTGATCTTCGATCTCGACGGCGTCCTGCTGGATTCCGAGCAGCTCTGGAGCCGCGCCAAGGAACAGTTGACGCGTTGCTCCGGCGGCCGCTGGCACGAGGATGCGCCGACCGTGATGCTCGGCATGAGCTCGCCGGAATGGGCACGCTATCTGCACGACGAACTCGCCGTTCCACTCGATCCGCAGGAGATCAACCGGCAGGTCGTGCGGCGCATGCAGGAGCTCTACCGAGAGCAGCTGCCGCTGCTCCCCGGAGCGCTCGACGTTGTCCGCGCGTTGCGACAGCGCTGGCCGCTGGGGCTTGCCTCCTCCTCAAACCGCGAGATCATCGAGCTGTTCCTGGAGCTGGGCGAGCTCGCGAGCATGTTCGTTGACACCGTCTCTTCAGAAGAGGTGGCCCGGGGCAAGCCGGCGCCCGACGTGTATCTCGCCGCAGCCGAGAAGATGGGCCTCGATCCTGCGAAGTCAGTCGCAGTAGAGGACTCCAGCAACGGGCTGCGAGCCGCCACCGCGGCGGACATGACAGTGGTCGCGATGCCCAAGCCGCACTATCCGCCCACGGATGACGCGCTAAAGCTGGCGGCTGCCACCGTGGACGCGATCGCCGATCTCACCCCCGAGCTGGTCGAACGCGTCGCGGGCTGACCTGTCATCGGCGATAGACGAGGCGTCGCGTTCATCGCTCGCCTTGCCGCCGTCAAGGACGAGAACCAGCGCTCTGGCAGGCGTCGCCACACTACTGCTGCGTCGCCGCCGCGGCACTCTCGACGGCGCTCCTCCTTACGGCATGGTCCAGAACTGCAACCCGCCCACAACTCCCTCTTGGATTAGCCTCATCTCAATGGCTGCTCCAGAACCGATGCTCAGCGTCTCTGCCCGCCGCTGGCGCGACGGCGGACGGTGGGTGCTCCAGCCCCAAGTGGGACGGCTTTCGCCTCTTGATCGGCGTCGGGAGTGGGGGAGAGGTACGTGGGTGGTCACGCCACGGCACCGATCTCACCGCTCGTCTCGGATCGCTGCTCGGACCCTTCACCGACGTCGCGGCCGGCACCACGTTTGACGGCGAGCTCGTCGCGGTCGGCGAGCGCGACGGCAAACCCGCGCAGGACTTCGCCGGGGTCACTCGCGCTGTGTTCACGGACCAGCCCGCCGCGACGGATCGGCTGCGGTTCGTCGCCTTCGACCTCCTAGCTGCAGCAGGCGAAGATGTTCGAGCTCGCCCTTGGGAGGACCGGGACGCGCGTCTGCGCGACACGCTTCCGGTTTGCGAGCGGATCCGCCTCGCCGCCTCGCAGCCGGCGACCCTTGCCGCGCACGAGGCGATCGTCGCCCTGGGCTTCGAGGGCACCGTGCTCAAACGCTTGGGGGTCGTCGTATCGACCCGGGCGACTCGATGACGCGGACTTCTTCGATCTGGGCTGGTCACCGTCGTTCAATTCGCTGCCCGTCATCCGGGACAGCCTGCTGGAGTCCGGTCCGCCACGCGAATACGTCATGAGGTGGGTGGAGGTCCCCTCGCTGGAAGTCACCACGTCTGAGCAGCGATACGAGCCGCTCGGCAAGGGGCGGATCCGCTTCTGCTCCGGGAGCTTCACCGCCGACATCCAATTCGACGACAACGACTTCGTGGTCGACTACCCAGGCATCGCCCGGCGGGTGGGCGAGAGGTAGCAACATCGCTTCTCCCTTCGCCGTGGCGGGCGGCCGGGATGTCTGCGTCGCGAGCGAATCGGGTGTCCGCGAGATCGATTGGCGGGGGTTGATTCATGGCTCATGGCCGGCGGCGCGGGCGCTTCCGGGCGTGCCGTTGGCGCTCAGCGCTCGGTCGGGCCTTCGGGTGGCTTCTGCCCCGAGCATGGAGCGCCCAGCCCGAGCCGCACGCGCTGTTCGCGACCGCTCGCGTTGACGGTTAGCGAGTAACAACCCACCGCCTGAACCCAAAACCCGCCAGGGTAGGCGAGCCAGTCAGAGCGGGTCGCCGACGGCCTCGCGCATCCGCGGACGACCACTGCCTTGTGTGGCTGCGCCGGTCCGTTCGCCCACCCGATCCAAAGTCGCTCCCTATGGGGGACCAACAGCGAGAACCTGGAGTCGGCTCTGATCAGCAACCCGGTCTTCGCGAACAGACGCGGCTCCGGAGGGACATCGTGCGTACGCGCCGTTTGGAGCGCCCGCGAGTGCGGGCTTGTGGGCAGGCCCGCCACGTTCAGCGCGACGCTGTAGTCACGCGGCGGCGGGCTGGTGTCGATGAAGTCTGTGCAGCGCAGGCGCTGGGTCGCGCCTGGTCCGACCGTCTTCGCCTCCATAGCTGCGGTGGCCGTCGAGGATGTCGTGGTCCCGCTTCCGGTATTCGACGATCCGCTGCCGCCTCCGCAGCCGCTCAGAATCAACGTAGCCGCGGTCGCGGCGATGATCGAACGTCGCATGACCTTGAAGGAGCCTACGCCGGCGTGCGGTTCCCCGGGGCTCCTTCACATGACGCTGTGTCGAGCTCGCCATTGGAGAGCTCCGTCCCGCGCTTAAGAGGTCTCCGCTCGCGAGCGGCTGACGTATCGCGGCGCGGGGAAAGCGGGTTTCCCCAAATCCCGCCTCGCTGAGCTCTGCTGCTATCAGAGAAACGGACGGTCAGGCGATACCGCTGGTGGTCGATCATTGCGGAAGCTCGACGTTCTGTCGGAGATTCCGGTGATTGCGAGCGAATTGATGACCTAGGAGGCGCCGGCCGACCGGCTCGACAGGATGGGGCTGGGGATCTGAACGACCCGGGTCTAGTCACGGTGGGTGAGCGGGAGTACGCTGGGCCACATGGAGGGACGGCGGCTACCTCGGGTGTTCTGGCTCTACGTGCTGCTGTCGCTTCTCCAGCCAGTCCTCTTCGTGTGGGTCGGCGCGATCCAGCACCTCAACACGCGCGGGATCTGGTTCGTGGTCCTGGTGCTGGTGGGCCTCGCCTACGGCTCCCGTGTCGCGTGGCTGCTGCTGCTTCTGGTGAACGGTGTTCCGCTGGTCTTCATGTTGCCGATACTCGGCGCAGGAGTCATCTGGTCCCACGTGATGGTGGCAGCGCTGACTGGCATGGCGTTGGTGTGGATGCTGCTATCGCGACCGATGCGCGAGCACGTCGGCAGACGGCGCCACGCCGTGATGCCTCAGCCCTGACATAACTCGCGCACCCGCGGCAGCGACTCGGCGTCGATCTGCGCGCCACGTCGAGGCTTCACCGCACCATGTCGCGGCTTCGTACCGCGTCGCGCCGTATCAGCTAGCCCTGCTGCTTCGGGCTACACGCATCGACGTTGGCGCGTGCGTGACGCCGCTGAATCCGCGGGCAATTCGGAAGTCCACGGACGAATACCCGCGCGGACACGAAGGCAGGGCGGATCAGCGGAGGCGAGAGACCCCCTCCTCGCCAGGACCGGGGCGCTCGACGGCTCACGCCAGGAGACCTGCGTGTCGCACGACGATTGTGGGATCGCGACAATCGGCAGGGATCCGCGCCGACGATCGAGGCCTCCCGTCTTCGCGGCTCTTGCCGGCGGTAAGCGGAGGTCGCGCGCTGGTCGCGTAGTGCGGAGGGTGTGGCGCCGGCGAGCTTGAGTACGGCGTCGCGTGCGCGCGCGTGATTCGAGAGGGCCACCGCGGCCGCGGCCCGCAGGCTGCGCGCCCGCTCGACGGGCTTCTGGGCCAGACGCCAATGGCCTTGTGGGTGACGTGCGGTCAGCCGTCGCCGGCGGCGATCTCCGGGGTGCGGCGGGCGACTCGCTCGATCAATCGGGTGCGGACGGTGTCGAGTTCGGATAGGTCGCCGAGGTCCGCGGGCACCTCGTCGGTGATCTCGACGGCTGGTAGCTCCGGCGGCGGGGTACCCGCCTTCCAGGGTCGAGACGGCTATCGGCGCGTAGACGCGGTGCAGCGCGAGCTTGGCGACGGTCTCGTCGCGGTCAGCGCAGAGGATGATCCCGACGCTCTCACGGTCGTCGCCGAGGCGCAGTTGCTCGTCGACGGCGTTGAGGTAGAAGTCATTTTCGAGACGAACTCGGGCTGGAACTTGCCGATCTTCAGTTCGATGACGACGAACCGCCGCAGGGCGTGGTGGTAGAAGAGGAGGTCGAGGAAGAACTCTTGGTCGCCGACGAGCAGCGGTTTCTGCCGGCCGTAGAACGCGAAGCCCGTGCCCCGCTCGAGCAGGAACTTCTGGATGTCGGCGATCAGCGCCTGCTCGAGGTCGCGCTCCTGCGCGTCTTCGTCGAGCTCGAGGAAGTCGAAGACGTAGGGATCCTTCGTCGCTTGTAGAGCTTGGTCGGCGTCGGCGGGCTCGAGCGCCGCGGCGAAATTCGTCACTGCTGCGCCCTGGCGCTCGTGCAGCCCGAGGGCGATCTGCCCCTGCAGCTGTCGCACCGGCCACCGGTTCTCGGCGGCTTTGGCTGCGTACCAGAGGTACAGCTTGGGCTCCTCGGCCCACGCGTCGAGGAGCACCTGGTGATGGGACCAGCCGATTTGTGCAGACAGCGTCTGCACTTTCTCGGCCTCGGGCCACACCTCCGCCAAGCGGCGCATGTAGAACAGGTTGCGGCGCGAGAATCCTCGCGCCTGGCCGGTCTCGACGCGCAGGTCTTCGGCGATCCGCCCGACGATATCGTCGCCCCAGCCCGCGGCCTGCTGCTGAGCGAGGATGTCTCGGCCGATTGACCAATAGAGCATCACGAGTTCGGTGTTCAGCGCTCGGGCTGCCCGCGCCTGTGACTCACGGATCCGCTGCTTGAGGCGATCCACCAGCTCGCGATACGTCGACGTCGAGGCGACGGTTTCGACATCGACGCCGCGGCGAGGAACATGGAGATCAGGCATCGCCTCACGGTACGCGCTGCCGCGGACCCACCGCGAACTGCCGTAGCTGTCGGTCCTCGCACGTTCTCCTTGCACGCCCTGTCTGAGACGCCGGTCGCCCCCGTCGTGGCTATATGGTCCGGCCGATGGCGCGCTCAGCACGTTGGGTATATCCGCGGGGGTTGATCGACCCGCGGGGCGAGGTCGAGCTGCCGACCAGCCCGCTGCGGCTTTACGAGAAGCGGGTGTGGGATCCCGCCGAGCAGTACTGGGGCGAGTCCGACGGCATGCTGGAGATGTGTCTGGTGGAGGTGATCGCGGCCGGTCCGCGCCTTGAGTTCGAGTTCGAGCAGCTGCTGCCCGGCGGGGAAGATCCCGACGCGTCAGACCCGATCCTCGACGCGATTGAGCTGCGTGACGGCGGCTACCCCGATCGCGCCCGCGCGCTACTGGAGGGCCTGATCGAATGGGACGCGCGCTGCATCGACGCTCACGCGCACCTGGGAGGCCTCGCGTTCGAGCAGGACGACCCGGCGGCGGCGCAGGCGCATTACGCGACCGGCGTGCGGATCGCGGAGTGCTCGCTGCCGGAGGATTTCGGTGGCGTGCTCGGCTGGGGATGGATCGACAACCGCCCCTTCCTGCGCTGCCTGCACGGCCTGATGCTCAGCACCTGGCGCCTTGAGCAGTTCACCGAAGCGCACGAGCTGTGCTGGGCGCTGTTGTGGCTCAACCCGGCCGACAACCAGGGAGCACACGCGCTGCTGCCCGAGATCGCCGCCGGCGCACCGTGGCCCAAGCGGCGCTGACCCGGGCGCGCCAGACGGACGTTCGCATCCCCATTGGCGGTCGCCAAAGCGGTTCGCCGCTGCGTGGGCTCCGGTAGCGCTGTCGGCAATACCGACGACACGAGCCGCTTCCGCTATCGCCCGCAATGCAGGGGTCGTCGTGGCCGAGTCCGCCGTCTGCCTCCCCGACCCGCGCGGTACTGCCGCCAGCAAGCGGCGTAACGGGTCGGCGAACTTCGGCGCTCGCGTTCACAGACGGCCAAGCGCAAGCGCGCGTCCGTACGTCAACCGGCGTTGACGCCAGAGCGTCGACCAAGCGTTCAGGCGACGCCGAAGGCGTCGGCGACTGCCGCCGCCCATGCCCCGTACAGATCGATCACAGTGGACGGCGCTGGCCATTCTCCGGCCTGTAGCCGTTTGAGCGCTTCGCCGCCGCGCCGGCGTGCGTGCGTGCGCGACCAGTCATACGACGACGGCGCAGAGCCGTAGCGCGCTCGCCATCCGCGCATCGCCTCGCGAACCCGTTCCCGGGTCCATTGCGGCGCAATCGCGCCGGGATGGCAGCGTTTGCAATACGCGTAGGCGTCGCCCTTGCCGATCCGTGGCGCGCGGTGGGGGCCCCGCAGCCGCGACACACTCCCCGGTAGCGCGCCTTGACCTCGCGTGCCTTCTCGCCTGTCGGGTCCTAAGCGTTTAAAAGGCGTTAGTGTCCGGTCAGAGGGGTCGCGTGTCGAAGCCCAGAGATGTCGTGGTCGTCCGCGTGAGCGAGAAGGGCGACCGGGAGGACGAGCGCTTTCACTCGCCCGAGGTGCAGATCGAGGCCGCCAGGCGGTGGGCGAGGGACCGTGGTGAGCGGCTTGCTGGCGCGCCGATTCCCGAGATCGACGTCAGCGGCAGGCTGCCGCTGTCCAGGCGCCCCGGTCTGTTGGCGGCGATCGAGATGATCGAGGCCGGCCGGGCCGACCAGCTCGTGGTGGCGTATTTCGATCGGCTGGTGCGCTCGCTCAAGGTGCAGCTGGAGGTGATCGAGCGCGTGGAGAGGGCGGGCGGGGAGATCTTCGCGCTCGATCACGGCAAGCTCACCAACGGCACCGCGGCGCAGCGCCTGTCGACGAACATGCTCGGCTCGGTGTTCCAATACTTTGCCGAGATCACGGGCGAGAAGGTGACGGCGGCTCAGGCGCGGGCGGTGGCGCGGGGTGTCTACCCGCACCCGAAGATCCCGGTCGGGTATGTGCGCGGGGAGGACGGCGTGCTGGTGGTCGAGCCCGCGGCCGCGAAGGTCGTGGTGCAGGCGTTCAAGCGCCGCGATCGCGGCGTCTCGCTGGTGGAGATCCAGGCGTTGCTGGCCGAGAACGGGATCGAGCGCGCGCTCTCCGGGGTGGCCTGGATGCTGCGCTCTCGGATGTACCTGGGCGAGATCCACTTCGGCGAGCTGCACAACACGCGAGCGCACGCGCCGATCGTCAAGGATCGCGGGCTGTTTGAGCGGGTGCAGCGGCGGAGGGTATCGCGCGGGCGTCAGGCCACGTCAGACCGCCTGCTGGCCCGCCTGGGAGTGCTGCGCTGCGGGACATGCGCCTCGCGGATGGTGATCAACTCCGACAGCGGCAGCTACCGCTGCGGCGACACGAGCGCGAACCGCTGCCGGCGACGAGCGGCGGTCAAGGCCGACCGCGTCGAGGCGCTGGTGCTGGACGCGGTCCGGGCGTACTCGGCCACGGCCGACGCGCCCCGACGCGGCTCGCGCAGGCAGCAGATCCGCGAGGCTGACGAGGCGATCGAACGCGCCAACGCGGAGCTCGATGACACGATCCGGCAGCTCGGCGGGCTTGGATTGTTGGGCCGACGTGTGAGCCAGGAGACCTTGGAGAAGCTGACCACGGCGCTCGATGACGCGCACGTCGCCCGCGCGCGACTTGGTGATGGGGGCGAGAGCGATGTCATCGGTCCTGACGACATCGACAGGCTGCGCGAACCCGCCAAGCGGTTAGCGGCTTGGCGACGGCTGATCACCGACACCGTCGAGTCGGTCACGGTCGCGCCGGCGATGACGGCGGATGGGCGCCCCAGTCGCCTCTGGGACCCTCGCCGGATCAACATCAGGTTCCTCGGCCAGCAACCATAAGGAAGCGCGGGCAGCGACTCCTCGCGCTTGCGTCGACACCGGCGGGTCGTAGGACTCGCACACCTCTGCCGACCGTCGCGGAGTCGGACATCGTCGCCGGGCGCGACTCCGCAACCGAGCGAGAAGCAGCAGAGCGAGATCGGCGTCGCCGGCGGTGCGAGATTCGTCCGGCGGGGGAGGCGCGGCGCCGCGAGCCGGCGGTCGTCTGTCAGCAGCCGCCGGTTGTTGGGAGCACAGTTCGGTGGTCGCCGACAGTCACGACCAACGCAGTCGGCGCGACTATCGGAACCGTGGCAAAGCGATCGCACGCCAGCTCGCTGTCCAGACGATCGAGTCGTCGTCTTTGCGATCGCTCGGTGCACGTGCGGGCTCGCGATTCCATCCGTCACAAGCACTCGCGCGCAGTGCGGTCGCGCCGGCGACTTCCACCGGGCGAAAGCGAGCACGACGAGTACGTCGGCTTGCCCACTGCGCCATTCCCGGCGCTGTTCGAGCCGATCCCCGTCGAGGCCACCACGCAGGACTGCGAGTTCTGCGGCGCGCCGTCTGAGCCGAAGTCCAGCCTGGCGCGGTTCTGCTCCAACGCCTGCCAGTGCCGAGCACCACGGCGGCGCCGCAAGCCGGTGGGTCCGCCGAAACTGGGCGATGACGCGCCTCGGACATCGGTCCCGGCCCGGGGGGCGGGGCGGTGATCTGCGGCCTGTGGCTAGGAGCGGCCGGGACGGAAGATGGCGGTCATGCCGCCTCCTCCCCCAACGCGATCCTCCGGCACGGGCCGGACCGCATGCACGGCTCCCAGCCGCGCCGGTCAACGGGAAGGTCATCGAGTGTTTTGACCTCCCTGTAGCCGTCGCGGTAGTTGCGCACCATCGAGCACTGCGCGGACTGGTGATACCTCGGCGGGGATTGGGTCTCGCGCTTGGTTATCAGGATCGTCAAGCCGCCACCTTTGGCCTTGCGTCCGCCCGACTGCGCCAGGTAAGCGTCGGGCTTGTAATGGGCTCCGATCTACTCCGGCGCCAGCACCGTCGTATCCCGGATTGCCATGCCCGAAGTATAAGTTCGCTCGCCGCACCAGCGCGCTCTACGTGCCGGGATCGCGGCAGCGCCATCGGCGATCTCCGGCCCGCCCAACCGAGCACCTTGACGGACCCCCGGACCCGGACATCGGTCCCGGTCAGGAGGCGGAGCGGTGAGCGGTCTGCGCGTGTGCGACAAGTGCGCGCGCGCCGTGGCGATCATCGGCCCAGCCGAAGCTCGGGTTGGCGCGCGAGCCGGGATGTGATCGCCGGGCACCCCGAGCTTGGGACGGATTGCGCGCTGCGTGAGCGCGGACCTGGTGTCCGCCGGGCTGAGGACTTCGTGCGGCTCGTGATCGAGCGTCGGGAAGGGAATCCGTGGCCGTCATAAGGCTAACAGCCTTCCGTCGGGCCGTGGACGGCGCGTGCCAGCGCGGTTAGAGTCGCTCCGGGGCTGATTGCGCGTTCACAGGGGTGCCTGTGCGAAAGCATTTGTTTGGTCCATCCGTCGCTGCCGCAGCGGGCGGGCGCGTGGACTTTGTAACGAACGGAGGAAGGGTCGATGGACACTCCACGTGCAGTTGACGCAGACGCGTTTCGCGAGGGGTTGGCCTCGATGGTGGCCGACATTCGCACGTTCACATTGGAAGTTGACGCGGTCGGCCCCCGTCACGGATCGACGCCTTGGGAGAATTCCCCGGCGATGCGAGAGCTTTCCGACGAGCAGGGCTATAAGAGCTCATGGACCTATCCGATCACCGATACGCACATGCTCGGCGGGCTGACGTTGCAGGCGGCCGCCGACTACGTGCGCACCTTCGCGGAGTCGTTCAGCACCGAGTCGGTCCCTACGTACGGGCACCTTGTCGTGGCGCGGTCGGCGCTGGAGTCATCGGTGGTGTCGTGGTGGTTGAGCGAGCCTGGCATCGCGCGTGACGAGCGGGTCAAGCGTGGCCTGAGCGAGTTCCTCTACAGCGCGAGTGAAGTGTTCCGGTTGAAGATTCGGGACGACGGCGGCGAGCAGGTCAAGCAGTGGACCGCCGACGCAACGGAACTCGGCTGGGCTGCCACCGACTACGACGGGGAGCAGTGGAAACCCCGCAGTCGGGGGACCCCCCGTGTTGATGGAGTCGAACGACCGTCGATGCCACAGGGCATCACCCGCTTGCTCGTGAGCGACACCGACGCCAAGATCGGCAAGCTCCTGTGGAGCAGACTGTCGGCCGTCTCGCATGTCACCTTCTTTGGGCTTCAAGCCGGGATGATGCTTGGCGACGTAACGCCGAATCTGGTGCCAGGTCTAAAGACGGTGCCCGTGGGAACTGACTCGTCTTCCGTGAGCCTCATGGCGTTCTGCGTTGTGAGAGCGCTGCGGCAAGCGGCCACCGCCCGATTCGCATTGATGGGGTGGGAGGACGACGCGTGGAAAGCCGCACATGACTTCGCCGAGGAGCGTGAGGCCGCACTGGTGCGGGCCTACGAAGCTGGGCAGTCTGCATCGACCGACGAGCGCGCGGGCGCAAGCCCTCCTTGAGCCACCGGAGTCCGGGTGTCACCCCCGCCACCCCGGTCGCGCGAGCGCTTTGGGACGAGTGGGGTCGCCAGGGCTAGCGTTCGCCGCGCGATCGCAAAGGCGACAACCGGATGGCGCGGCCTGCTGTCAGCGGCGCTATCGCAATGCCACGGTTCCGAAGGTCGCGTCGACTGCGTTGGTCGTGACTGTCGGCGACCACCGAACTGTGTGCTCCCCACAACCGGCGGCTGCTGACAGACGACCGCCGGCTCGCGGCGCCGCGCTTCCCTGAACGGACGCAGCGGCCTGGCGGCGTGGCTTCGGAGAATCCACAGAAGCGTGGACCGGAAGGGGCCCCATCACTTCGAGAACGCGGAGAGGTGCGTCCCGGCGGGATCCGGTCTCCAGCTGCGCCTCGAGGGTCGGGGCAGGAGACGGGCGACTCGGGCGAGGCGTTTCGGCGTACTGAGGTGCCTGGACGTCCCGCCTGTGACATCCACAGAACTGCGCCAGCGCAGGACACGGGGCTCGCGCTCGCCAACCTGCGCCTCTCACGGCGGCGGATGATGGGCCACGGCTGGGGCCTAGCAGCGCAACACTACGCAGAGCGAGATGGACTCAAAGGAGCAGCGCTGCGCCCTGCGGGCGGCGGTATATCGTGGTGACGGACCGGCTGTCGTCGACGTGCTCCGCGGCGTTGGCGCCGACGATAATTCGCTGCAGCTGGCTGGCGACGGCCTCATCGCGGCCGTCATGCAGCGCGTGGACGGAGCCGCCGAGCTGGCTCGCAAACTCGTGGTCGGGCTCCGGCAGCGAGGCTGGGACGGGGATGATGAGCTGGCCGACCAGCTTGAGACTCAGCTCGGCAGCGGACCGGCAGCGATGCTGCGCGCCGTGCCCGTCGATCTCGAGGAGCTGGCCGGCGTCCTCGAGGGCGATCCACTCAGCATCGGGGGCCGCATCGATATCACGACCGGTGAGGTGTGGTCGCAGGCAGCGATCGAATACGTTCTGGAGACCGGAGAGGAAGACGAGGACACCAGTGATGATCCCGAGCGGTGGCTGGCGGTCCGCGGCGAGGGCTCACGCGAGGGCTACCGCGACATGGAGCTGTTCATCGCGTCCGTCGAGGATCCCGGCCGCGCCGAGCGCCTGGCTGTCGCGATCACAGGCCGCGGCGCGTTTCGCCGCTTCAAGGACGAGCTTGCCTGCTGGCCCGGCGAGCTTGAGCGATGGCACGTACTCTCCGAGGAGCGCCAGCGCGGCCGCGCGCGATCATGGCTCGCGGCGTCCGGCTACCGCGTGCTGCCGGTCGACCACCGCGATTCCTGAGGACGGGCCATCGGCGTGCTACCAGCCTGAGCGAGGCACATCTCCAAGCCCGCGCGGAGGGACGCCGGACACACGCTCGGGCGTGAGACCGAGGGTTTCCTTCAATCGCTTTTGTTCCATCGGGCATCGCGGGCCTGCGAGCGCAAAGGGCGACATTCCGCGTCCCGGCCGAGGGCGACCCCCCAACGTCGACGCGGCGCTCGCTTCCGCGGTGGGCTGCTTACCGCCGCCGAGGTCGCTGACGCCGCCCCGGCCACCGCTCTCAGACCAGAGGGGCCGTGCTGCGCGGCTGCGCCGCTGCCCAGATTGTCCGCAAGCAGAAGTGTCGCGAGGTCGTCGACGCCGTCGTGAGAGTGCTGCTGGTTCGTGCAAGCAGAAGCGAGCGGCGGCTTGGATGACACGCCCCGAGTCGGTTAGCGGGATGAGTACGCGGCCACGTTTCGAGGTGGACATACGAGCGGATGCTCGATCGCATGCGTCTCCGACACGAACGGCCAAAGGTCCGCGAGCTCGACCGGGCTAGCCGCGTTGGGGACTCGGCGCACCGCCGGTCGGGCGAGGCGGTCGTGCAGCGCCGGGATCGCGCGGCCCAAGCGGGCGCGCGTAGAAGACGTCGACGGGCAGCCACTCGCGCCCGCTGGTCACTCGGACTAGCCGGGTCGCACGAGGCCGGACTCGTAGGCGATCACGACGAGCTCCTTTCAGCGCAGCGACTTGAACGCCGCGCGCATCTCCTTGCTGAAGAGCTCGGGCTCTTCCCAGGCGGCGAAGTGACCGCCCTTGTCGACCTCGTTGAAGTAGACGACGTTCGGGTACGACGCCTCGACCCAGCTGCGCGGCGTCCGCCAGATCTCGCCCGGGAACGTCGTGAAGCCGAACGGGATCGACGACGCCGGTAGAGGCTTCTGGCCGGCGGCAGGCGCGTCTGGCCCGTAGGCCTCCCAGTACGACCGGCGCTACCTACACCGGTGTGGCCCAATCTTCAACCGGCGTGAGTGGCCCAATTTTCGACCGGCCTTGACACGTTGTGCTCCTGGCGAGAAGCACGTCGCTGCTGAAGGCCAGGCCGCACACCTGCCTTCGTGCTCGCGCGGGTATTCCACGCCAACGGCGCCGGCGTGGCTGCGTATGTCCGCAAGCAGCGCTCTCGTCGACGTCGATCGCGAGGCGCAGCGAGCTGCGCAAACTCAGACGTTCGCGACCGACGCCAGCGCGCTCCTCCTCGGCAGGAAAGGGACAGGGAGGAGAGAGCGCCCTTCCTCGTCCTCTGCGAATGCGCAGCGTCGGGGTCCTCGTCGGGACTGTCAGACCTCGATTTGGACGCGGAAGCGCCCGCCGGGCTGATGCTTTGCGCTCCGACGGGCGATCGGAACATCGCTTGTCGAGAAGCCGTTCGCCGTTCTGTTAGCCATGAAGACGCTCGGCCAACTGCCACCGGCGGTAGCGGACGCTCGACGTGAGCGCCCGGACCGGGCCGACAGGTAACAGTCGATCTTGTGCGGCGGCAATCAGAGCAGCGGGGCTTGCCGCGGAGCCCGGACGCTGGGGCTCGCCGCGCATCTCCGTTGCGCAGCCGCCCACGTCGAGCGCGAAGCTCGTCGCGGGCAATATGCCGGGCGGCAGGCCGTGCGACGCGCCGACAAGTTCTGCCACCGCCGGTAGGAGTTTGACGGCGAAGAAGACGAATTTGGTACGGGTCTTCGATGAGGCTTGGCGCACAAGAGAATTCCATTCCTCCAGTGCCGCCTCCGCTTGCGCCAACACGGTTTCCTCGCTCAACCTGTCGATCGGCAAGCCCTCCAGCCAAGCATAGAACTCGCGACGCTTCTGCGCAAACTGCCGCGTGCCGCTCACTTCTAGCGCCTGCTCGAGCACGTACTCATCGGGCCGACCGGGCGTGTCGGGGACGAGGAACCGCGCGCCGATCCGCAGCGCAAGCTCCTGCTGGCCGACGTTCATCGGCTCCACCGCCTCCAGCGGAGCGACGGGGATGCCATCCTTGGATGCGTCGCGAGTAAACCGGGCGGCTGCCGAGGGGTAACCGGTCACGGCGCGGAATTCGCTGTGACCGGTAGCTGGGCCTATCGATTCCATGATCGCCTCGCCACTTTTCACGTATGCCAAGTTGGCACCGTTGAGCCCGAGCACTGCCTCGGTGGTCCTCATCTTCTGCTTCCAGCGCTCTCGCATACGCTTGTCCCACGAGACGGTTGTGACACGATCATGCTCCGACCGGCGAAGCAAAGGCAGGAGCCGGCGAAGCTTGTCGGGGTCCCACTTGGCGCGCGTCCAGTACTCGACCGCTCGCGGGTCCCAAGGAGACGCCGGATCCTTCGGATCGCTGGGCGGGGGCACAGGGATCACTAGCCGGTCGTAGAGGAGCACCTCGGCCACGTAGGCACGAGCGACACAGTGATCGCGCACCGAGAACCCGACCCACACCTGCGGTCCGAAGCCGACCGCCATAACTGATGATTCTCGCCCCTGTCGCCGGCCTCGTCAACCCCGCTAGAGCGACTCGGATCGATCCACGCGAGATATCGCGGTGCCGTTGTCCCCACGCGGGCGGGGCACCTCCACATTTCCCTGGATCGGGGCCTCTGGAGCACCGGCTTGCCACGCGCGATCCGGCCATTGCCGCGGCCACGTGCGGCCTCAGCCAGGCAGCACTCCGCTGCCCCTCCTTACATCCCGAAGTATGCTCGAGCGCGGCGGTCACTCCCGCATTCACGCGAGGGGGTTGCTTGCTAGTTGCGTACCGTCGCCGCGGTCAGATTCGGCCTCGAGCGACGGTTCACGCGCAGCCTCAAGACATGCCCTTGCTTGCGCGGCGCAAATCTCGTCGGCCACGCATTGCTGAATCGCAACATCGTGACAAGACGTTCGCCACACACTCTCTAGCCGCGACTGCGTTCCAATATCCTGCTTCGGGTGTTGGTATCCGGCGTTTTGCGCGCGTTTCAGCTTGTGCTGGTGCGATACCGAGATGCACTTTGACCACAACATGGTCACGATTGGCTGTCGTCACGTCGCTTTGATGACATGCGTCAGGCGGTCGGTTTGTGGGCTGGCAGGATTCGCGACCCCACGGGTCACCGGCAACAAGTCTTTGCCGTGCGGTCGACGACGATGTCTACGAGGTCTAATTTGATCCGACGAAAGGCATCTTCCGCGAGGCCCTGAGCTGCTACGCCGACGCGGTGGCATTGGCGGGCTACTACACGCCCGATGATCGCATCCAGCACGTGATCGTGGCTACGGCCGACGGTCGGCTGCAGGAGCTGTGGTACGTGGCCGGCCAGGGCGTGCACACCGACGAGCTGAAGCAGTTCGCCGACGTGGTGGCGTTGGCGGGCCCCTCGTACGATCACGGACCTCGGTGGCGCCGACTTGTGATCTCTTCGTCCGG
Organism: uncultured Solirubrobacterales bacterium; assembly: GCA_963723675.1. Lineage (GTDB taxonomy): Bacteria > Actinomycetota > Thermoleophilia > Solirubrobacterales > Solirubrobacteraceae > Palsa-465. Next base: position 1,558,028 of record CAVRRW010000012.1, read on the forward strand.
ACTTGCGGGCGAGACCTCGCGTGGCTTGAGCTGTGTCTGGAAGGAATCGCGACCTACTGCGAGGGATTCCGTGCCGTCATCGTCGTGATTCCGAAGTCGAGCCACTCTTGGCTGCGGCGCGCGGCTGGCTGCCGACGCTCAGGTAGTGCTCACATCGAACCTCGACGACGATTACCTCGGTCAGCAGGTTTCAAAGTTGACGTCGGACACGTTGACAGATGCCGACCTCATCTGTCATGCCGACGTCACCGCCCAAGCCCTGAAGACGCTGACAGTGACAGAACTCTCTCTCCCGGCTTCAAGACTTCTGTTTCGGTCAGGCGCCCGCCTCTTAGGATCTCGCAGCCAACGAGATGTGATACGCCGCGATGCCCACCTGAAGTCCAATCGACATCCATTTGCCACAGTGAGCCATTGACGGCGCTCGCCTTGCCGGCAGCCCCGAGTTCGACCGATTGGGCCGCCCACATGTGTGTCCACTCGATCCTTCTACGTTTACGCGCCTCTACCATCTCAAAGCGCTCACACCGAACGGGACCATGCTGACAGTCTCGGTCGTCATTTATAGCCATTCCGGATCAGCGGCAGAGTGGGCCGGGGGTAGGCATGCCACCAATACTGCGACTGCGACAACGATTACGTTAAGAACAAAATATGCCTTGAAGTCATGAATGTTGTCGGTCAGTTGGTGATAGCTCAAACGCTTTGTCGCCGCCGTGTGAAGATCGCCAATCGAATCCACCTGGCGCCATAAGTCGACTAGCGCTGCCCCAATCACGAATCCGACCGCGATGATTCCCGGCGCGGTGGTCCCCTGCCTCTGGTAACGAATCCGACGAGGGTGGCGAACCCGCCGATAAACAGTATATATACTGTGAGGACCGCAGTAGTCACACCGACGCCGGAGCTCGGCTCAGTCTTCGTGAGCTTTGACGCGCTATTCTGCCACAAGCCAGTGTTCACCAGCCAGCCCTGCTTCAATCCGAACAGAACAAGGAAGGCCACTACCGTGCCAAGCACCACCACACTAAGACCCTTCACCCAAGACGACTGCGGACGGTGACCGCGGTCACGGATGAACAGCGTTGTCTCTGGCGGTGATGAATTGCTCACGCGATCGGCAGGGTCGGTAGTCATGTCACATTTCCTGACTTGTCTCCATGGAGCAAGATGACATACGGCGGTGGCACCCGGCTGGCTTTCGCGGGCATGCGAGTAACAGATCCCTCGACCTGGCCGGTACTGACTCGTCACGGGGCCCGGCAATGAGAGGAGAGTGTCGTGCACGGCCCGGTGCAATGCCGAGCTCATCCCCGGGGAGTGAGACGAAGTCGTCTAGCACCGAGTCGAAATCGCTCCGATACTGCTGCCACGTGTTAAGCGGCACGCGCGAGAGTTCTATTGGTGTCGTTAGAGTATAGAGCCAAGTCGGGATCGTAGCCAGCAGTCACACGGGGGAGCGGGACAAACTCGAGAAGGCATCTCATGCTGGGCTACGGTCGACCCAGGTGGACACTGCCTTGAGGGATCATTCGAGCGTGATCGTGCCGTTGGTCGAGATGATTTGATAGTTGTTGGCGGCGCCGTTGGCAATCAGCGTGACTGCGGCATTGGGTTCGGTCAAACGGATGAGTGTTCCGGTGTCGATGGGCTCGCCCGTGATAATCTCGATCCATACTTCGAACTGCGAGGGATTTACCGCGGGATCGATCCGTTTGATCGTGAACTGCTGCCCGGATACCGTATTAGCCGGGTTGAGAGCTAGGACCATGCTTCCGTTAGTGAGGTCGACAAGAGTGACCTCGTTCCCCGGGAAAATGTTGTGCTGTTCCAGCGACGTGGGCGCAACCGGGGGTATGCTCAGCTTGCGCACGAACGTCAGCACCTTGTGAATGACTGGGCTGCGCAACGGGAGGTTGGTGATTCCGTTCTGGTCGATGATCCCGGCGCTGGTGATTGGGTTGAATCCGCCGCCTAGTTGACCTCCCAGCGCCAGTGTCGGATAGGAGAGCTCGTTTCCATTGACCTGGTCGGCCTCCGAATAGCAGCCGAGGAGCACGTTTCCCGCATCCGGACTCGTGGTCTTATACCCTCCACCGTAGAACGTTCGTGCCGCTGTTTCGTCATCGCCGGTGGGCAGACCGCCGTGCCACGTGGCTCCCCCGTCGATGCTTCGGTACACCCCACCCAAATTCCGAGAGGCATCGAATCCTGGCACGGGGTGTGCACCAACGTACACCGTGGTTGGCGTCTGCGGATCGACGGCCACGGCGCGGACGTCCAGGGTGATCGCGAGCCCGCTGTTCGTGGCGGTCCAGGCAGCGCCGCTATCGACTGATTTGAAAACGCCCGCACCGGTGCCCGCGTAGGCGGTGGTTGGGGTTGCAGGATCAAGCGCCAGGGCCGCCACGTGCTGCGCGGTCAGGCTCGCGCTCCAGCTCTGCCCGCCGTCTGTGCTCTTGAAGACCCCGCCAGCGGTGCCAGCGTAGATGGTCGCGGGCGTCGTGGGATCGACCGCCAGGGCGGCGACGTTGGTCTCGGCGAGGCCGGTGTTGACCGCTGCCCATACCTGGCCGCCGTCTGTGCTCTTGAAGACCCCGCCAGCGGTGCCGGCGTAGATGGTCGCGGGCGTCGTGGGGTCGACGGCAAGGGCGGCTACGTTGGTGTCGGCGAGGCCGGTGTTGACCGCTGCCCATACCTGGCCGCCGTCTGTGCTCTTGAAGACCCCGCCAGCAGTGCCCGCGTAAAGCACCGCCGGCGCTCCTGAGATGATTAGTGCACGAACGGTGACGTTGGTCAACCCGTTGTTGATCGGCGTCCAGTTCAACTGATCGAGCCGCAGCACGCCGCGATCCAACGTACCCGCGTACAGCGGCGCGCCCGTGGGGTCGAGGGCTAACGCGCTCAGCTTCGCGTTGAATCCGCCCACGCTCAGTCCGCGATTGAATGCCGACCAGTTCCGTCCGCCGTCTGTGGCGCGGTAGAAGCCACCGTCGGCCGTGCCGGCGTAGGTTACCGAGGGGGTGTTCGGGTCGATGAGCAGACACAGGACATCCTGCGCGAAGTGTCCGTTGTCGGCGCAATGGCAGCCGACGTACGTGTTGCCGAGGAACGAGCGGTCGTAGATGCCCCAACCGGCGTTACCCGAGCAGTCGACACCGAGGATGCGCCCGGCGTTGCTGTTCTCTCCTCCGCAGGGGAAGACCCCGTGCCTGCCATTCTCGATGATCCGACAGTTCTGGAGCTCGAAGTTGTTGGCATTCTTGAAGTCATCGACGGTATCGATATAGATGCCGTCATAATGGAACCCGGCGATATGGCAGTTCACGAGGCGGGCTCGGCTGCTCAGCACCACCCCGTGCCCGCGCAACAGAGGGTGAGCGATGTGTGCGCTGGACGCTGAAATCGGCTCGTCTTCGTTCACCGAGGGGTTGGGCGCGAGCGAGAACGCGAACTTGACATCGGATTGGAGGGCGACGTCGCGGATGACTGTCCAGTCGCCGAACTGTGCGCCGTACCGTGTAACGTTCGGGATGTCTTGCCGCTCGATGACGATCCCATCGATGTCGGGTGCGAAGATCAGCTGGGTTCCGGAATAATCACCGGCACCGCTCACGCCCTGGATGATCATCTGGCGGCGGATATGGAGTGTCTCGGTCAGGACATATTGGCCAAACGGAATGTGGAGGATGGCACCGCGTGTGTCGCTGAAAGTTCCCTGCGCGTCGGTGGCTGGCGAAAGCGCCTCGATTGCCGCGAGTGCGCGGTTGAAGGCGGCGGTGTCATCGGTGGTACCATCCCCGACGGCACCAAATGTCTTGACGTCAAATATCGAGCCTGTCATGTTCTCACGGTCGAAATACCGTCTGGCATAGACTTCCTCTCGATGTTGCGGCGACAACGTGCTGATAGCCCGTCGACTCCGCGTAGTACCCAGCGACCCCAACGATACTCCCGGGCGCAAAACTAGTCAGCTGATCCTGTCGCACACCCGGGCCCCCGGGCTGCCAGAACACCTCCGTCACCGCGCCATCATTGGTAGCGACGATCACGTGCTGGAACTTGTCCCCGTCCGCGTAGTACCCCGCGACCCCAACGATGCTGCCGGCCGCAAAACTAGTCAGTTGATCCTGTCGCACACCCGGGCCCCCGGGCTGCCAGAACACCTCCGTCACCGCGCCATCATTGGTAGCGACGATCACGTGCTGGAACTGGTCCCCGTCCGCGTAGTACCCCGCGACCCCAACGATGCTGCCGGCCGCAAAACTAGTCAGTTGATCCTGTCGCACACCCGGGCCACCGGGCTGCCAGAACACCTCCGTCACCGCGCCATCATTGGTAGCGACGATCACGTGCTGGAACTGGTCTCCGTCCGCGTAATAGCCAGCTACCCCGACGATGCTGCCCGCCGGGAAGCTGGTGAGCTGCGCCCGCCGCACGCCAGGACCGCCCGGCTGCCAGAACACCTCTGTCACCACCCCGTCGGTCGTAGCCACGATGACGTGCTGGAACTGGTCTCCGTCCGCGTAATAGCCAGCTACTCCAACGATCGTTCCGGGCGTAAAGGTCGTGAGCTCGCCGTTGCCGGTCCCGCTTCTATTCGGGTCCTGCGGGGCCCAGTAGATCTCACGAATCGCGCCACCGACCGTGCTTGCAACTATGTGTTGATACGTGTCTGATTTCGCATAATAGGCGGCCACGGCCACGACGTCCTCGATCTGCTTTACCTGCGCGAGAGAGTCCAAGACGTTGCGGGTGATTCTCCCGATCTGCGTGTCTCCCGCCGCAAGAACGCGGGCCCAGTCGGTGGTTGCCGCGTTGAACACGCGCCCGGTTTGGGCGTAGAGGCCCATCGTCGCGCGGGGGACCTGCCCTGCCGGCGCGCCATAGCCAGGGTCCCAGCCGCCGCCGGCGGCGACATCGGTATCGCCGCGTCCGATCGGCAAGAGTTGGGCGATGCCCAGGATCTCAAATGTCGCCGGGCTTCCCTGGGCGGTGTTCACCACCGGAACGTTTGCCTGCATCGCGTACTGAGCGCCATCGGCCTCGTATCCGACCAAGGCCAACCGGGGCGCCAGCTTGTCGCCGTCGCGAAGACCTGTGCCTTCAAACACCCACTTGTTCGTGCGGTATAGGACGTACGGTACATCAGTGCGATGGCCACCCCACCAGCCACCACCATTAAGGTAGGTCACCCCCGTCAGTGATGCTTCGGAAGTCAAGGGGTTAGAGGGGTCCCAGCCCGGGCTACCGACACCCTCGAGCACCGTGTCATCACTACTATCGGTCACCGCCACCTTGCCCCAGCAGGTGTTCCCACTGAAGAAGGCAACATTACCGCCGTTAGCTATAAAGCCCTCGACCGCCTGGCGTTCGGGCTCGGTCCAGTACTCATCGTGGCCCACCCCAACCAGGAGCCTGTACCCCTCGAGCACGCTTGCCTCTCGATCGAGGTCAAGGTCCGTGCAGAAATCGCAAGAGTAGCCGTTGCGATAAAGCCAGCTGATGAAAGGCATATCCCAATGCTCAACAGTCTGACGCCTAGATGATGGCTCGTACGCGTCCGGTGAGTCTCGTAGTCGGTAATACCCGCCATAGCCGCCTCCGGGGCGTCTGAGAGTCACTGGACCGCCCAGGTCGTAGAGGTTACCATTGGCCGTGGAGTTGTAGGCGTGGAATGTGAAGAGCGGAACCTTGTACAGGATGGAGGCCCGCATGCCGGTCGGGGGCGGTCTGACAACGAACATCGCTCCGAATCTGTCGGGAAGGTCCACGAGATCCGGGTGAGGAGGGGCCGGAGGCGGGGTGGGCTGTGGGTTGACGCCACCATTGCCATCGCCTTCGACGAAGCGCGCCAAGTAGACACCAGTTGGCCAATCCGCCGGAACAGGAACATCGTATCCGGGCCACTTCAGGTTAGCGCTGGCCTGTGTGGGGACAGGTGCGAACTGCCCAGCGAGCCAGTCCGAGTTCCAGACGGACACCTCGGCAGATTCCTGGCGAACGACGTCGATCCTAAACGCCGGCGCATCGGTCGAAATGTGCATTGCCAGCGTTTCGCCAGGGCGAACAGTGCTCTGTTCGGGATAACCCAAGATCATCTGCTTGCCTTGCCCGGATCGGCCAACGCAGGCCGCGGCGACCTCGCTCGTGCGGACTATGACGTCCGGTTATCGCATGCCAATCGGATGCTTCAAGCCTACTCCTCAACTCTCGAGCCCGGGGAACATTGTTGATCGTGCGGTCGACGGTCGCGGACATTGGGATTTGCCAGCCCATTCCCGCCTTTACGTCCAGCGAGCCAAGCGGAAGAGCGAGACGCCCGAGGTCGCGGTCGCCCACGACCACCGCACACCTGCGAGAGAGAGCGGGGGCGTGGCGAGGTGCCGCCGCAAACACGGCTAGGCTGGCCGTTCGCGGCGAGCACGTGCCGCCAAAGCCTGCCTGACATAAATGAGCCTTCGCGAAGGTTGGCATGACGCACTGGGGCAGATCAAGCTGCTCGCGGTCGACGCCAAAGCGCGTGAAAACGTCGGCGAGGCGCTCGTCTTGGAGCCGTGAGTCGTAGCGATCGCCGGCGTACAGCGTCTTGACGTCGAGACGCCGCGGTCCGCGCGCCCGCCGCCGATTTGCGCTGGGACGCGCGCTTCTGGGCTCGCGCAAACCGGCGAGCCAAGCGCCTCGAGCGCATTTAGCTAGCTAGCTAGGCCCGGCGCAGCTCCGGGCGGTCGCGCCGCACGCCGTCGTTGTCCTCACCGACTCCTGTAACGCTTGGCGTTCACATCGCGTATCCGTCCTGATCACGCCGGTCGCCGCTTCACGGCAGCACGCCAACCCGATCGTCGCCCACCTCCGGAGCGAAGTCGCCCGGATCTTCCGCCTGACCCCGACTGAGCTGATATCGAGCCTGGGCAATGCTTCTGACCTCCGGTTCTCCGTGGAGCTCCGGATGTAGGTAGTGGCCCCGTTCTGCGGGGGGCTTGTCCTGCTCTACCTGCATCGGGCGCGCCATGGCCACCGGGTCCTTGCGTACCCCCGTGACCTGCCAGCAGACCTTCAGTCCTTCTTCACCACCCGCGATCGTGAAGGCGCCTGCCGTAAGCTCGGCTGCGACGTGCAAGCTGGGTGCGGCTGCTGACACGGGGGTCAGCTGATACCTGAAGTCCCCGTTTACGACCTCGAACCAGTCCGGAAGCTCGACGAGCGCCTCACCGTGCGAATTAAGCACTGCAACCCCGTCGTAGACGTTCTTCATTTCGGTGGACTCAACGAATGAATGAGCTAAGTACTTGTTGCCGGGGTCAAGCGGATGATCGATTAGGAATCCTCCATGGTCCTTCTGTAGACGGCCTTGCACGTGCACGTCCCCGTAGAAGTCCCCCGCTAGCGCCGCCGTACCCAGCCACGCGCGGTTGCCCTGGGGCGCGGTCAAGTTGTGCGCGTAGAGGCCGACGTCGTCGCCGTAGCCGCGGACGCCATATCCGCCGCCTTGACCGACGACGCCAGCATTGTTGTCCTGGGGTACTTGCCGGTCTTCTGTGACACCCCAGACGCCGACGTTGCCGGTTCCTTTGACGCCAACGCCATTATCGAAGTTGGCGTGACCCGATACGCCGGTGCCGTATCGGAGGTTGTTCTCGCCCTCGACGCCGATGCCGCCGGGTACTGGTCCCGTCTGCGGGCTATCGTCGCCCGCCTTCTGACTTGCGCCGTAAACCCCGGTGCCGGTCTCGCTGGTGCCTACTGCACCGATCCCGTTAATGCTCCCGCCTTGGACGCCGCTGCTGGTGCTGCTCGTGCCGACGACGCCGTAGCCTGTGTCGGATTCTCCCCACGCGCCGTACTTCTGGTCGGGCTCGAGCGGGTTGCTCGATCCATCCTGGAAGTGATCTGCTGGTGCCACGGATAGCCTCCTATCTCGACCGTCATCTACGAACTCCGGCTATTCTCAGTCGGCGCTACTCCCCTTGTCAACGCCAACTTTGCGGGTCCTGACGCTGGTGGTAGCGGGCGGCGAAAGGAGGGCAGCGCATTGAAGGACGTCTCGCGCTCGCTCTCCGGGATCGCGTTGCAGCGCGCCAGCTCGCTCTTCGGCCAGCGGCGCGGTCGTATCGGAAGCAAAAACTAGAGCGAAATCGCCGGATGGCCTCACTTCAGGGTGGAACCGTCCGAGGCGCTCGCCGCGTGAGCAGCCGATTGGCTAGGCGCGCGTCTCGACGTCCGCATGACCAGCTCAGTTGCGCGTGGCCACCGCGGCGCGTGCACACACGAGCCGTGGGCGTCGCCGTAGGGGCCGGGGAGTCGCCCGTCGGCGATCTCGAAGGGGGTACAGCCCATCGCCTTCACGGTGAGGCGCTGCTGCGTGGGGACTGTCTCGGAAATGATTGTTTCAGAACGAACTCTCCGGGACCCGAGTCTCATCGGCACCGCGCTCCGGGAGACCGCCACCGACGCGCACGCCGTGATCGTCGGCGACCTCGGCGCTCCCGACGATGCAGTGCGACCTCGCGGTCCCATAGGCGCCCCGGCGTCTCGTCCGCTGCCCGTGGCTGGACATGCCGGCGCTGCCCGCTCTCGGCGCCCACCCAGGGTCCCCTGCGGACTCGACATGAAGTTCCCGGTCCAGGCTTGACCCGCAGACGAGGGCGATGAGCGCTTGAACAACGAGACCCAGCTTCTCTGCTACGACGGAATTCCGGTTGTACCAGAGGGGCTCGACTTTGCCCAACAACAACCTCGATAACACCCCGCGAAAAGAGAGGGAATCCAAGGTCGGACCATCTCGCTCGCGCGATCCCGCGAAGGAGGAACCATGACGAACGGCGCGAGCAGCACCTGTTTGTGTACCGTAAACAATGCCGGTGCGAGTGCGGTCACCGTGGACGACGATCGGGGGCAGGGCGGCGCCGGCCCCAACATCGTGACTATCACGCTCACCGACAACCAGGAGAACTGGTTCGCGAATCAGCTCTTCGCTTCGGCGGGAATGCAGGACGAGATGCTCGCGACAGCTCTCACCGCTATCACGACAGGCTGCCAGGCTGCCGCCCTCGTCGACCTCCCGCCCTACCATGACTTCGTAGTCCCGTCGTGCTATGCGATTTGGGTGATCGCGGCCGGATCTCCGGCACCCGTTTGAACCGCGACCGATAGTGACTGCCGAGGTATGCGGCGGCTCGTGCTCGCTCACGCCACGAGGTCGATGGGCGTGCCCTCGGCGCCGGCCTCCTGGAACCTAGGGGGGCGCAGCACGTCTGCCACGCCGATCGCGACCGAGGCTCCAACGAGGGCCCGATCAGGTAGGCGCACTATGTTGGGCGGGCTCTCCTGATCGCAAGCCCTACCAGAGCAGCTCGCCGTTGCCGTCTCGACCGCGGACGGCTGGGAGACTCAGATGGTCTGACCGCGACCGTGGCTCGAAGCGCTCTGCATACCGCGTGGACGGGTGCTTTCACGATCTGCGCGATATCAAAACCACTGATCACTGCTTGGCGACGAACCGCAACCTCGCGACGAGGCGGTGTCGCTGTCATGCTTGACGTCGGGGCGCGTTAGCACCGAAAGCAAGAAGCCGGCAGAGCGCCTCGCGGCCGACGCTTGATTTTACGACATGGAACGAGAACGGTGCGACTTGTCACGACCGCCACCGGTAGTCGCTTTCGGCCGCCCCGCTAACGAACTCAGGAACTGCCTTAGGGCCAGCCCGGTTTGAGTCAGGGTCCATGGTCGGAGCCGGGCCGCGAGCCCTCCGTCGGTGGCTCCGACGCGGGCGAGAAGTTGCACGGGGAGCTGGCGACCTGCGAGACTGAGACCGGTGTCCCTCAAGGTTGTGAGCTGGCCGGAACCCCTTAAGACGTGGAAGCCGACGGATCCGCAACAGTACTTCTACTTCGAGCTGGTTGGCGAAACGAGCCCGGCGCTCGACGAGAGTCAAGGTGAGCTCGCGGCAACGCCAAAGGCGGATGCGGGCGGGGTGACCGGCACACGCGTCTATGAATACGTTTGGACGATTGGGCGCCTCGGCGTGTGGCAGCACCGGCCAGAAACGCCGCATGGGCTCGTTCATGGGAGTCGGGGCGATGAGGCTTTTGCTGACATTGCCCCTGAGGTCACGCTGTCCGGGCGAGCCGAGGAGTTCTGGGGAAAGCTAAAGGACCCCGCCGCCCACGTTTACGTTTACTTTCCTCTAGCCGAGAGTTGGCGAGTCAGCGAGCTCGGCGCCACTGTCAAGTACCTGTCGCCGATGCCGGGCGATGAGACGTTTCTGGACAAGACAGCGAAGGACGTGCAGGCGCTGCAGCCGATCGTGAGTGCGGTGGGGCAGCTGGCCAACGTCGCAGCACCCGGCGCGGGTGCGGTGATCTCCAGCTCGGCTCGCGTTATTGGAGCGCTGGCGCAAATGAAGATCAACAGCCTTCCCCAAACTGCGGGTTTCCCGTGGGCGGTTGCGAAGACCACGTTCATTTGGACGAGGACGGAGGACGGGGTGGAGAAAATGACGCCGATGGCTGGGGTGGCGTGGTCACTTCCCAAGACGATGTTCGAGGAGCTGGGTGGCCGGATCTGTGGCGGCGTCGCGGTCATCTTCGTGCCGGTGACGGCGCAACAGGATCAAGCCACCACGGTTGAGCCTCAAGGCACGAACGCTGAGCGTCACGATACGAAGCCTGAGACGCCAGCTCCGCCAATCCTGGCGCGCGCGATTGTCCATGGCCCGAATCCCATCTGGTCGCCACCAAGAGACCGAGACGACGGCTTCATCAAGCTAAAGATCACACCGGCCGTGCCACCGAGGGGACCCCAAACCACTTCGGGTCCGTGACCTCATTCGTCTGCTTCTGATCGAGTCCGCGACCGGTCGGGAGGGAAACATGGCGCCCCGGCGACGGGGTATGCCGGTGGGACTGGGCGCCGCCGGGATGCCGGGATCGCATTCACGTCTCGCGGCCTCGACGCCCGCCCATCGCGTAGGCGACCAAGCGCAACCTCACGACGAGCCGGTGCTAGCCGCCGGCGAGCAAGCAGACAGGTCTCGAGCGCGGCGGCCGCGGCTTCTGGTTTCCATGCGATGGGGTCACGCTGCCTCGGTGGCCGCTCCAGGCGTGATGCAGCCGTCGGCCATTGGTGCCGGTGACGACTGCTGTGATCGCGGCCGTTCGCGGAACTCACGAGCTCTTTGGCGACGGGCCGCGCGTCAGGCGGCGCCCGGTGCTCACGATGGCTCCCCCACTGGTTGCGATGGTCGCGCTCACGGCGTGGCCGTGACCACCGGCGGCCCGGAATTTGGGCCTCCGTACGACGGACGGCTGCTGACAGACGACCGCGGGCTCGCGGCGTCGCGCCTCCCCGACGGACGCAATGGCAGAAGCGTCGCGGCGACCTTAGCCGCTCCCGTCCACAGGCGGTCAAGCGCCAGCCCGCGTTCGTATGTCAACGGCATTGACGCCCGAACGCTCAGGCGCCGCAGAAGCCGTCCGCGACGGCCGCCGCCCAGCTCGCGTACAGATCGATGACAGTGGACGGCGCGGGCCATTCTCCGGCTTGTAGTCGTTTGAGCGCCTCGGCGCCGCGCCGGCGTGCGTGGGTGCGCGACCAGTCGTAGGACGACGGCGCAGCGCCGTAGCGCGCTCGCCATGCGCGCATCGCTTCGCGAACCCGTTCCCGGGTCCATTGCGGCGCAATCGCGCCGGGATGGCAGCGTTTGCAATACGCGTAGGCGTCGCCCTTGCCGTTCCGTGGCGCGGTGGGCGCCCCGCAGCCGCGACACACTCCCCTGTAGCGCGCCTTGACCGCGCGTGCCTTATCGCCGGTCGGATCGTAGAGATACGCCTTGATGGTTGCTTCTGCGCGTCCCAGTCGACGAGCGATCTCGGCGATCGACAGACCCTCCTGGTCTCGGTAGTGGCGGGCGAGTTGCGCCGCGCGGCGCCGTTCCGTGACCCGGTCGAGCATGACAACTCCAAGCCTACCGGCGGTGCTGGACAGCCAGCCGAGCGCAGAAAAACGTCCGTCGGGGAAGGACGTCTCCTCGTGATGCCGCGGCGGGCGGGTGATTCCGCAGCTCGCGACCTCCTGGCTCGGCCTCCCATTCCCAGCTGGGCCCTTTGTTAGCATCAGACGGGTCATATAAGTAAGCCTTGACGGTCGCCTCCGCGCGGCCTAGCTACTTGCCCCGGATAAACCCGGAGGGCTGACGAACCAAAACGGCCGCGTCGATCGACGCGGCCGTTCCGGGCAAATGGTTGTGCTCTTGGTCGAGCCCGGGGATGGTTTCAGTTCGTGCGGATGGCGAGGGTGTCAAGGTTGTAGGTGAGGATTGACCATCCGGTCCAGGTCTGCATCCCGTCGTGGTTCTTCAGGCGGCTGCGACGCATCCGTATCCGCGTTTGAGGTGGCTGATCCGCCCTTCGGTGCCGGTCCGGTAGCGCGCGAGCCGTCGCTGGGTTCGTCGGCTGCCGGGCTGTTGGCGTCCGGCGATGAACGTCCGCTCGGGATCTAGCCCCTCGAGCGCATGAGTAGTCGGACCGATGTTGAAGCCTCCGTCGAGCGCGACCTCCCGCGGCGCGATCCGCAGCCGCTCGAGCTCGGCGATCGTGTCGGGCAGCAGCGCGTCCTCGGCCGGATTGCCGATCTGACTGGTGGCGGGGATGATCAGCCCGCGCGCCCGGTTCTGGTGTTCTCGGTCACTTCGCAGATCTGCGTCACGAACCCGAACTCGTTCGGTTTGCCGAGCTTGCCCTTGCGGATCGGCCGGGCGTCCGGCTCGAAGATCGAGATCAGCCTGTTCGTGATCCGCTCGCCACGCATCCGCTGCTGGATCTGCTCGGCGACCCGCTCGGCCCGCTCGATGCACTGCTCCAGCTCGCGAACCTGCCGCAGCTTCGCCTGCGCGCCGCGGCCACGCGCACGCCGGCGCGCGATCACCACCAGCCGCTTGGCCTCGCGAATCGAGCGCTCCACCAGCTTGCCCGCCTGCTCGGTCAGCTCGAGCACCTGCTGCTTGCGCTCCCCAGTCCGCCGGCCCAACGTCCGTGACATCGCCCGCACCCGACGACCGATCGCACGCGAGCGATCGGTGACCCAGCCCGCGTCCCGGCCGACCTTCCCCGCGAGCTTGCGCGCCTCCCGCGCCAGCACCCTGGCCGAGTCCAGCGCCAGCCCCGAGTCGGTCGGATAGCGCACGTCCGCCTCGATCACGGTCGAGTCGATCCGCGCCGCCCGCGGCCGAAACCGCCGCTCCCGCCTGGCCTTCTCGATCACCACCCTCGTGATCTCGTTCACCACAGCCGCGCCGAGCCGGCGGGTGAGCTTGCGGACGGTCGACTCGTCCGGCACGCGCTCCCCCAACGCGATCAGACAGAACCGCCGCAGATGAATCGAGTCCGACACCTCCCGCATCAACGTCTCGTACCCCCACCCGGTGCGGTGCTTGACCACCATGCACCGCACATAGGTCTGCATCGAGATCGTCGGGCGCCCACGACCCACAGCTTCCCGCCGCCAAGCCGACGCGATCGGCTCCAACAAGCCCCGATCGGCGAGCAGCACATCCAACGCCGCCAAGTCCTCCGGCAGCTCCTTCACCTCGCCCGGCAGCACCTCGTCCCACAACGACTCGACCTGCCCGCCCGCCAGCCGCAGCATTCACAACCTCCTCAACCAAGAAAGTGACCATTTGCAGGCCGAATTCTCTTGATCGAGCCGGACGGAACCGGCGTTCTGACCGGCGCGGATGCAACCCTCCCGGACGGCCGACGACAGCAAACCACGATGCCCAAGCCCGGACGAAACGACCCCTGCCCGTGCGGCTCAGGCCGCAAGACCAAGCGCTGCTGCGGACAACAGCGAGGACCCTCCCACGAGGATCTCGCCCGCGCTCACGTCGCCGAACTCGCCCGGCAAGCAGCACCCGCCCTCGCCGGGCTCCCAGACCGCGCGCTCGACCACCTCTGGGAACAGCTCATGGACGTGCCCACCGTCGACTACTCGCTGCTGGTCGAGCTCCCCAAGCTGATCGGCCCCGACCTCCAACGGCTGCGCGAATCGATCGAACACGATGATCCCGACTGGGGCTGGGACGCGCTCACCGCCGTCCACAAACAGATCGACACCCCCCAACAACGCGCTCGGCTCGCCGACGCGGTCGTCGCACTGCGCGATCAACGCCGCCTCAACCACCGCCAAGCCGCCTACGCGCTGCTCGACCTCAACACCAGATCAACCCGATTCGTCGCCGCCAGCCTGTTCGAAGCCGTCGCCGTCTCCGTCGGTGTCAGCCGCACCCCCGGCGGCCTCCACATCGCTGCCTAACCCCAATCGTTTATCCGGGGCAAGTAGCTAGCCGGGTGCGTGATCTCGGCGATCGCCAGGTTCTCCTGGTCGCGATAGTGCCGGGCAAGCGCCGCGGCGCGCCGACGCTCACTAACTCGATCGCTCACCCGTTATCTCCACGGCTGCGCTTTTACCGTCGTTCCTGATGCCGCGGTTGGCGCGGCGGGCATCCTATCAGACGTGCTGGACAGTCGCTCAGGGCACAAAAAGTGCGCTTGCTTCCCGTTCTGCTCCCGTGTCCGGCGACACCCTGTTGACACCGGATTACGACACGTGCTGTCACCGAATTGTCACAGCGGCGGTCACATCACCGAAGGCCAAGACAGCTACCGGCTCGCCCAAGCGAGCGCCGGCAAGGGGGTCAAGCCCCTGATCTGATCACCCGCGAGACACCCTGATGGTGGGGACATTCGATGGCCGCCAGTAGGGAGAGATGATGGCCGCGGTTGGGGAGAAACAGAAGGCCGTTGACACGGGGCTGAGCGAACCGTCCGGTGCGGACCCGCATGCCGGGTGGTGTGGGAGGGGCCAGGACAAGCCTGGCCTCTACCCGATTCGATGCGGCGGCGGGAGGCAACCCCGGACCAGTCGCCCACGCCGCGCGGTCCCCGGGCGCCTCCCGCCGACCCTACCCACCAGCACCCTCGGCGTCGGCAACTGGCCGCGGCGAGGCTTCTCTCCGGGCCTGCGGTCAGCCGAAGCGGCAGCCCGCGGCTGTGTTCTCCGGCGACGACGAAGCGGAAGCGGGCGGACCGCCCCACGGCCGACACGTCGGGTGTCGATTGCCGCGATCGGCGAATGTGGTCGGCGCAAGCGATGTCGGGTCTTTGCGTAGGCGGGTGGGCGTGAGGACGAGTGATAGTGAGAAAAGGCTAAAGCCCAGGAGACTTTGTGACCTATGCCAGGCGATGTTTTGGAAACAATAGGAAGTGACGTCCGTGTGACGGTCGATGCCTGGGCTAAAGGTGGCATAAGAAATGTCTAATCGAACCATGTCAGTTTGCTCTTGACTTCGGCCGTCAGAAGCGTTAGGACCCTTGCTTAGGATAGTGGCGCATTGAGACGCGCAGCCACATTGCAGTGGGAGCCTAGTGCAACGCGGTAGCGCGCTGCGGGAGGAGAGGTGCGCATATGAGACACCGCAGGATCAGGCATCCTAGGATTGTCGCGGTCACGGTGGTTGCGGCGGCGTTGGCGGTCGCCGCGCCGATTGTGGCGGCGCAGATGAGCGGCGACCCCTTCCCCCGCCACGATGTGCCCGGGCCTTGCTTCGGCTGCAAGACGACGCTGGACCAGAACCCGGTGCAGCAGATCAAACAGTTCGGCGTCACGGGTTACGCCGACCCGTGGGAGGTCCAGCCGGGCGACACCGTCGGCTTCCACGTCAGCAGCGATGCCGGGAACTACCGGTCCGACATCGTGCGCGTGTTCAATCTCGACAACAATCCGAAGGGGCCGGGCATCAAGGTGCAGGTGATGCCGAGCCCGTCCAACGGCGTGCATACGGGGACGCATTACGACCAGCCCGTGGGCTCATATGTGGACGTCCCAAGCTCTCGCGCCCTGCAGGTAGGCCGGAGCTTCACGATCACCGCCTGGATCGCGCCGACGACGATCCCCGGCACCGAGTACAACCAGATTGCGACGGCGTGGTCGCCGGCGCTCGCGCCACGGCCGCAGGGGATCATCTCGAAGTGGTCGGGCAACAGCGGCTACGCGCTCGTGATCGACCAGAACGGGGCGCTGGCGTTGCGGCTCGGCAACGGCAGCAACACGGCCGAGATCAGCACCGGCACGAAGCTGCGGCCGTGGGTGCCGGCGCTGCCGGGCGGGGTGTCGTATATCCCGCCGGGCCAGCACGGCGCGGGCACGCCCGCGTTCGGTGAGCTAACGGGGACCAACTCGACCTGGTACTACGTCGCCGCGAGCTACAACGCCAGCACCGGCCGCGTCACGCTCTTACAGGACCCGCAGAACAACGTCTTCGACCCGACGCGGGTTACCGTGCAGTCGACGACCGGCGTCGGCCGCGTGGCCGCGAACACCGCGCCGCTGCTGATGGGAACCGGATCGCTGAACCCGAACCCAAGCGGTCCCGTCAACGAGTCCTACAACGGCAAGATCGACAACCCGCGCATCTACGACGGGGCGCTCAGCCCGGCGGCGCTGCGCCAGATCGAGCAGGGCGGAGGCCCCGCGCCGACGGCGGCGTGGGACTTCACGCAAGACATACGCTCAGATGTGATCCATGACACCTCGAACTCGGCTGCGCTGACCGGTCACACGGTCAACCTGCCCGAGCGCGCGGTCACCGGCCACAACTGGCAGGGCTCGCTCAACTACCTGACCGACCCCGGGCAGTTCGGCGGCATCTACTTCCACCAGGACGACATGGCCAACGCCAAGTGGCCAACAGCGTTCGAGTACAAGGTGCCCGCCAACGCCGAGAGCGGCGTCTACGCCGCGCAGCTGCAGGCCGGCAGCCACAAATACTGGGCGTGGTTCTTCGTGCGGCCGAAGAACTACACGCCGACGTCGTCGATCGCGCTCGTGTGGCCGTCATTCAGCGAACTCGCGTACGGCGAGACCGGGACGCCGCCGGGGTTCGTGTTGAGTGCGAGCAACCAGTGCCTCTACTGCTACCACGCCGACGGCAGCAGCTACCAGTACTCCTCGCGCCTGCGGCCGATCACTAGCCAACAGCCGAAGATCGGCGTCAGCCCGTGGCAGTTCGTGGCCGACACGCACATCACCGACTGGCTGCACGCGAAGGGGATCAAGGTCGACATCATCACCGACCAGGACGTCAATGACCAAGGCGCGAACCTGCTCGACCGCTACCGAGTGGTGCTGACCGGCTCGCACCCGGAGTACATCAGCGGGCGCGAATTTGCCGCGTTCCAGTCCTACACGCACCACGGCGGCCGCGTCATGTACCTGGGCGCTAACGGGTTCTACTGGGTAACCGGCGTGGACCCGACCGGCACGTTCATCGAGGTCAGACGCCGCGACGGCACCGAGGCCTACCAGATCCCGCCCGGTGAGTCGATGATGACCACCACCGCCGAGGAGGGCGGCCTGTGGCGGTTCCGCGGCATGGCGCCGCAGTCGGTCGTCGACACCGGCTTCACCGCCCAGGGGTTCGACACCACCCGCCCGTACCACCGCCTCCCGGACAGTTTCAACCCGGATGCCGCGTTCATCTTCCGAGGCGTCGGGCCGAACGAGACGATCGGCGACTTCCCGTCGCTGCAGCTGAACGGCGGCAACGGGGCGGCCGGCGAGGAGATCGACCGCGCCGACAACGCACTCGGCTCGCCGCCCAACACGCTGGTGCTGGCCCGGGCGACCGGCTTCTCGGACGCCTACCAGCTCGTCGTCGAGGAGGTCCAATCGTCCGACTCGCTCGAGGGCGGGACGGTCAACCCGCTCGTGTACGCGGACTTGGCGTACAACAAGTTCATCGGCGGCGGCGCGGTCTTCGCCGCCAGCTCGATCTCCTACGCAGGAAGCCTCTACTACAACAACTACAACAACAACGTCTCCACGATCACCGGAAACGTGCTGCGACAGTTCGACACCCCCGGTCCGCTGCCATAGGCACGGAGCGCACGGATGCTCCGCGGCCGCTTCGCATCGGGCGCAGTGCTGCCGTAAGCGGTAAAGCCGAACGCACAAGGGCCGTCGGGCCGCATGAATGTGGCCTGACGGCCTCGCTGTCTCACGCCAAGCGGGGCGGTGCCGCGACTGGCGCGGTTGCGAGCCGGGTTGCGTCAAAGCAACTCTTCGGCTCCACGCGAGTCGCGTGTCGCACACTTAGACATTCGATTTCGCGACTCGGCTATCGCCAGCGGTTGCGTAATCATCGATCGACCCACACGAAATGTAACTCCGCCCGCGAGGAAGGCGGCGGCAATCAGCTGCGTGTGGATCTCGATCAGCGTCCATGGTCCCGAGGGCATCCACATACCGCGGCGATCGACCTGCGAAGCGCTGCGCGCGACCGCGGCGTGCGGAGGTTGGTGCTTGCCTCCAGCCTGCAGGCCGTATCGGCTCCCCCGGACACCAAGCAGCGCCGGAGCAGCGTTCCACCTCGACCGGCCAACCTCTACGGTGCGATGAAGGCATGGGCGGAGGCACTCGGGGCCTGGGTCGCTGCGACCTCGCGCACATCGGTGTGGCGCTTCGGATTGGATACTTCTCGACGAGCCCTCCGGTGGGGGAGGAGGCCACGCCGCGCAACCTGGCTGCCTGGCTGAGCCCCGGCGACCGCGTGGAGCTGATCCGTGCCGCGGTGGAATCAGACGTAACCGGTAACCGGTCTGACTATCGTCAACGGCGTCTGGGCAACCGTTATCGGCTCGCGGAGCTGGGCGAAGGCCGAGAACCGCCTTCGATAACGCGTGGGAGCACGGGCCATGACGGGGCGTCGATTGGACGATCCCAAAGCTATCCCTCGACAAGTGATGGTCGAGTTCACGCGCGCCCGTCCTCGATATCCGGCTTCTAGTTCCACGAAGCCTGAGTCGTGTTATCGGCTGGCCAGCGTCGCCACGAGGCTGCTCCTCCTGATCGCCCGGGAGCCGATGCAGAAGCCGCTCGCACACACGGCGCGGTGGGCGACGATGAGAAGCCGACGCAACCTAGCCGCAGCAAGCTTCTCGGTACTCGGACCGACGGACAGAACGAGGCAATTTGGCACGAGCCAGGGTGCTTTGCCTACTAAGCACCCATGTGCAGCGCATGCTCGCGTCCAGAATGGAGCTTTGCTCCAAACCTGCCTAAACCGCACTCTGTCTCCACATCGTTTTGGCCGACGGTTGTCGCGAACTAGCGATTTACCACCGTGCAATACCTAAGCGCGCGCGGCCCGACACCAAGCACTGAGCCGAGTCCCTTTCCAACACACGCCGTTTGACATCTTCACACGTGGTGGTGTAGGGTTTAGTTGCACCGGCAGTACGCTACGTTAGCTTGCCGAGAGGGAGTCACTCGCTCGCCGCGGTCCCGTGGTCGTCGCGGTGCTTCTCATAGTCTCATTTGTTTGTGGGGAGGGATGGGTTACCGCTCTGCACACAGCGGCTGGTCGTGTGGCAATCGTTCCCGCCGTCTGCCCGCAAACGACCGCCGTCTCCCCACGGTGCCACTGCGCTGGTGGTTCGGACGCTTCGCTAGACGGATGCACGCGGAGACGGCTCGCGTGTTCACACTCCTGGAGGTGAGACTGATGGTCTGAGATCGCGTGCGGTGACTGCAACCACTGCGTTGGGGGATGTCTTGCTCGCATCGGGCCAATACCTGCGGGGTTCGCATTTCGACCGTGATTTAGCAAGGCTTACGATGGACAGCCTGACGTTGACCGCGACGGCCGACGTTTACCTCGCAGGGAAGCTCCAGCAACGTTAATAGCAGGAGCGATTGATATGAAGGCGCTTCGTTGGAGCGCAGCGATGGTGGCCGTCTTGGCGGTGGCGCTCGCCGCGACATTCGCTGCCACTTCCTCTGGACGTAACTCGTCGCCGGCCGCACATCGGGCGTCCGCGGCGAGGGATCCACTACGGCAATATTTCTCGCCCGACGCCGCTCTGAAACAGCTCGGCGTGAGCGGCTATGTCACCGGCCCAGTGGATAATTGGAGCGCGCATCCGGGGCAGACGCTTCGGTTCCGTGTGAGCAGTTACAGCCCGAACTACAGTGTGCAGTTCGTGCGAATGTTCAACGCCGATCCTGACCCGCATGGGCCTGGGGTCGTGGAGACCCCGATCAGTGCTCCCGCGAACGGGACGCATCGGGGCGCACCGCACCTACTTGGCCTCGGGTCGTACGTGGACGTGCGCGATCGCGCGGCGTTGCGACTGGGCGGGCAGTTCACGATTACCGCCTGGATTGCGCCGACGACGATCCCGGGCTCGACAGCCAACCCGGTCGCGACCGTCAATTCGCCGGCCGGCACGCCGCGGCCTCAGGGGCTGGTCACTAAGTGGTCCGGGGGGGTTGGCTATGGCCTCTATCTCGCCCAAGACGGCAGCCTCGCACTGAGGGTCGGCTCAGAGACGGTGAGCACCGGTGTGCCGCTACGGCCTTGGGCGCCGGTGTTTCCCGGCTGGAAGACCGAGTCGCAGAACAACCCGGAGCTGTCGCAGCCGATCGGGGATCCGTCACGGTGGTATTTCGTGGCCGCGAGCTTCGATCACGGCCACGTCACGCTGGTGCAGGACCCAGTCGGGTACGCGCAAAACAACATTCCCGATCCGACACGCGCAGAAGTCGCGCGTACTTCCGCCGTACAGAGCCCTGGCGCAAATCAGACACCGGCTCTGATCGGCGCGGGTGGCGCGGGGCCAAGTGGGGCCACGGAGGCCTACAACGGCAAAATCGACAACCCGCGGATCTATTCGCGAGCGCTGAGCGCAGGAGAGCTCGGGGCGATCGAGGCGGGCGCGGGCCCGGCCGACGCACTGGCAGACTGGGACTTCTCGCGCACGATCGGCTCACGGCACATCGTCGATGTCGCACATGGGTTTGACGGTACGGCGGTAAACCTGCCTGCGAGCGGCGTCACCGGCCACAACTGGGACGGCAGCGAGCTCGACTACCGACTCGCCCGCGCACAGTACGACGCGCTGTGGTTCCATGAGGATGACCTAGGGAACGCGCGTTGGCCGGTGAGCTTCACCTATCACGTTCCGGCCGCCACAGAGAGCGGCGTGTACGCCGCGAAGCTGTCCGCACAAGGGCATACGTTCTACGTGCCATTCTTCGTAACCCCGCCACCTAACCATCCAACCGCCGATATTGCGTTTGTGATCCCCACCTACAGCTATCTGGCGTACGCGATGACCGGGCTCCCAACAACGCCGTTCGGGGACCCGGCGACGATGAGCAACTACTCCCACCACGACGACGGCAGCGGCGTGTTCTACTCGACCGCATTACGCCCGGTGACGACAATGCAGCCGATGACGATGCCAAGGCACTTCAGCGGCGACATGCAGCTCGTCTACTGGCTCCACGCGCACGGCTACAAGGTCGACATCCTGACCGACCAAGACGTGGAGCATGGGGGCGCGGCGCTGCTCCGCCAATACCGGGTGGTGTTAACCGGCCAGCATCCGGAATACGACTCCGATGGGGTGAGAGCGGCCTACCAGGGCTACACCGATAACGGTGGCCGGCTGATGTACCTTGGCGGCAACGGCTTCTACTGGGTCACTGGCCCGTCGCGCGACGGCACCTACCAAGAGGTTCGCCGCCGCGACGGGACCCAAACCTGGCAGGCAGCGCCGGGCGAGTCGATCCTCTCCACGACTCACGAGGAGGGCGGCCTGTGGCGCTTCCGTGGGTTGAGCCCGCAGCAGCTGGTGAACGTCGGGTTTGACGCACAGGGGTATAACGGACCCCACGGTTCGGCGACGACGGGGCGACCCTACACTCGCACTGCCGCGAGCTTCAGCCCGCAGGTGGCGTTCATCATGGCCGGCATCGGCGCCAACGAGCAGATCGGCAACTTCTACAACTTCTACTATCCGGCGGGCGGTGCCGCCGGCGATGAGCTAGACAGGGTCGACTACACGCTCGGCTCGCCGGCGAACACGATCGTGGTCGCCAAGGCGACCGGGTTCCCCGACGGCTACCAGTATGTCGTTGAGGAGATCAACCAATCAGACTCCCAGGAAAGCGGCAATGTCAACCCGTTGGTCGAGGCCGACATGGCGTACAGCAAGCACCTCGGAGGCGGTGCCGTGTTCACCGTCGGTTCGATCGCGTGGGACAGCTCGCTGCTATACAACAACTCAAACAACGATGTCTCACGGATCACAGGCAATGTCCTAAGCCGCTTCGCATCACCCGCACCGCTGCCGTAAACAGTAGAGCGGACGCCCAAAGGCCGTCGGGCCGCGCGCATGCGGCCCGACGGCCTCGCTGTGTCACACCAGAGCCGCGACCAGTGAGCTGCGAAAGGTCCGGCTTCGCGCCCGCCGCCGGAATCGCGACGCTCCTCGCAAGAGCACAAGCGTCGACTGGCCACCCTCCTCCCACACCGACGGGCCGGTTGAGCGGGCTCCAGACGTCACGCCTCCCACGAAGCAGGGGGACTCTCGGGTCGCAGCAGCGGGACCATCGAGGCTTCTGCTCGGCGCGGTGGCCGTCGGGAAAAGCGGGTCTCCGGTCGATTTGGGGGTGAATCCGAGTCGTCTCGGGCGGTTGTCCTGCGACGGCAGCCTGTCGCGCAGGCCTCGACCCCTTCGTGCTTGTGGCGGAGCGGGGTGCCTGCGAGAGGGCGTCGCCCGGCGGCCACGGATGGCCGGCGGAGTAGGCATGGACGCACCTGCGCAAGTTGTGAGTCGGCTGCCGCCTCGGCCAAGGCCGCCAATAGCAGGGGCTTCTCGACCATCTCGTTGCCGACGTCACCCCCAAACCGACCGGAGCGCCGGAAAAGCGTGCGGAGCCTGCTAGACGGGTATGACGTCGGCAGCTGGCCGCTCGATTCGCCGTCGCGGTGATACGCGGATCGGCTGGTGGGCGCCCCCTGAATCCTTTCAGGGGGTTGCGGTGGCTATTCGGTGACCGTGCAGCTTCAGCAGGTTGTGCGTCGCGGTGATTAATCGCCACTCGCTGTGCACGGCGGCGCGGCCTCTTCGGTGAAATCGGGTGAGTTTGCGGTTGAACACGGTCTGGCCGAACACGGGCTCGACTGTGGCCTGCCGTTTTCGGTACAGGCGGTGACCGCTCGGTGGCGAGCAGGGAGCGCATCCAGGCGTATCGTTCGCCTTCCCATCCCGGACGGGCGGTCTTGCGCTTGCCCGCGTCCGGTGGGATCAGCAGCGGAATCCCGCTGGCGGCGAGACTGTCCATCTGTTCGGTGTGCCAGTAGCCGGCGTCGGCGACCACTACCTCGGGCTTGTTGAAGATCCCGATCTTGCGTAGCTGGCGGCGGGCGGCACCGACCATCGGCTGCAGATGCCCGAAGTCCGGGGAGTCGGTATTGATCTCCGCCGCGATCACGACCTGCTCAGCGGTCACGACCGCCTGGGCGTTATAGCCCTGCTCATAGCCGCGCGGGCACTTCAGGTTCCGCGAGTCCGGGTCGGTGATGTTCACCAACCCCTCAGGCACCTCAGGCGCCACGAACGGATCCGGCGGCCGGCCGAACCGCCGGCCGTCCCTCATCACCCCACGCGCCCGGTAGGCCTCATACGCGGCGTTCGCGTCGATCAGGACCTGGTGCGCTTCCTCGAGCAACCGCTTGCCTTCCAACAGCCGCTCGCGCCTTGATCTCAGCACCGGCCGGGGATTCGCCGCCCGGTGGGCGTCCAGCCGATTCGCGCGCGTCGCGCAGCCACCCCCGCCGTCCCTCAGGGCCGTTCATCAGCCGCTCGACGTCGAGCTCGAGCCCCGAGCCCGAGTCATCATCGTCGTCCGGCGGCGGATCCTCGTCCGACCGCTCCTCGCGCCCCGAGTCCAGCTCAAGCTTCGCTTGCCGCAACGCCGCTCGACGCCTCTCCCGCGTGCGCAGCTCCTCGGGCAGCTCATCACCTCGCCTGTCCTTGCCGAACCGCTCGTCCTCCTCACGATCGACCCGCTCAGCCTCGACCAGCAACTCCTCGGCAATCCGCCGGTAATCACGATTGGCGTGCTGCGAGGCGTTCCCGCGCAGCTTCATCCCATCCACCGCCAGCAACCCCACGCTCACCAATCCCGCCTTCCGGCACAACCCCAACACCCCACCGAACAACTCCGCCAGCGCCCGCTCATGCCGGCGGCGAAACTCCGCGATCGCGGACGAGGGCGTCCGCTTAACTGTGTAGGCGGGGTTTGTAGTTAATGATACCAAAGTGACTCTCTGAGTGTTCACAACTGACAGTCAGTTTGCAGTGTCAGGTACGCGGTCACCGAAGTGGATCTTGAACGCCAGCAGCGCGGTCGTCCAGTTCCGGGTCCTGGTCCATTGTGGGACCGCGTTCTGCAAGGCGAGGTAGACGAGCTTTCGGGTGGCGTCGTCATTGGGGAAGCTGCCTTTCGTCTTGATCGCCTTGCGCAGCTGGCGGTTGAGGGCCTCGATAGCGTTCGTCGTGTAGATCACGCGGCGGACCTCGGCGGGGAACGCGAGAAACGGAATCACGTACTCCCACGCGTTCAGCCAGGCCTGCGTGATGACGGGGAACCGTTGGCCCCACTTCTCGTCGAACGCCTCGAGCTCGGCTTGGGCCTGGTCGGCGTCCTTGGCGGTGTAGATCGGCTTCAGGTCGCGGGCGACCTGCTCACGCTCGCGCCGCGGGACGTACTTCAGGCTCGAGCGGATCAGATGGACGTTATGCCGACGTCGGCATAACGGGCACTATGCCGACCCGCTCGTTATGCCGACTGGGGTTGAGGATTCGCTGCAAATAGCGGCATCGGTGGCGCTGGTGTCGGCATAATCCGGCGCGGCTGACGGACGCTCGCGCCTCCACTACCGAGAGGAGGCGATTGATGGGTGTTCCTTCGCGGGTCCGGGTGACTGGCCCGCTTGAGCGGTACGCGGCTGGTTTCGTTGCCGAGCTTGTGGAGGCTGGTTATCGGCCGAACGCGGCGGCGGTTCAGCTACGGCTGCTGAAGCATCTGAGTGGCTGGCTGGAGCAGGAGGGGATCGATCCAGGCGATCTTCGTGAGGCGCAGCTGGAGCGGTTCCGTCGGGAGCATCTGGCGCGGGTGGCGAGCTTGCGGACCGCGCAGGGGCTGGCGCGGTTGCTGGGCTATCTCCGGTCGCTCGGCGTGGTGCCGCGAGTGGTTCTGCCGGCGCGCTCGACCGTCGAGGTGTTGCTCGATCGGTATCGCGCGTACCTGCTGGTCGAGCGTGGAGTGACGGCCGAGACAGCGCGCGCCTATGTCGATCTGGTGCAGCCGTTCGTCGTCACGCGCGTGCGTGACGACGAGTGGTGCGGGGCAAGGGACCGCGGGTTGAGCGACTGCCGCTGCCGGCCGATGTCGGCGAGGCGCTGGCGTCATACCTGCGTGAGGGTCGTCCGGTTGGCGTCGAGACGCGGACGGTGTTCATGCGTGTGCGGGCGCCGCGCGCGGCGATGACGCCACACGGCATCACCCAGGTCGTTGTGTCGGCCAGCAGGCGGGCCGGGCTTGGGGAAGTCACCGCGCACCGGCTCAGGCACACCGCGGCGAGCGAGTTGTTGCGCCACGGCGCCTCGCTTCGGGAGATCGGCCAGCTCTTGCGTCACCGCACCGAGCTGACCACGACGATCTATGCCAAGGTCGACCGGGATCGCCTCAGGGAGCTGGCGCCGCCGTGGCCGGGGGGTGCGTCATGACCCAGTTGCGCCAAGCATTGGCCGACTACCTGCAGATCCGGCGCGCGCTCGGCTACAAGCTCGAGCGCGCCGAGAAGCTGCTGGTGCAGTACCTGGACTACCTCGACGCGGTCGACGCCGAGAAGGTCACGATCGAGAACGCGGTCGCCTGGGCGGCTCTGCCGGCCGTCGGCAAGGCCGGTCACTGGTGGGCGTTCCGGCTCTCGGCGGTCAGAGGGTTCGCCAAATATCTGCACGCGCTCGATGAGCGGCACGAGGTGCCGCCCGCGGACGTGCTGCCCAATCGGGTGCACCCGGGCGATCCCGTACCTGTATTCGCAGGAGGAGATCCTCGCGCTGATGGCCGCGACTAGCGCGCTGCGCGGCGAGCTGCGCCAGGCGACCTACCGGACGCTGATCGGGCTGCTGTCGGTCACCGGCATGCGCGTCGGCGAAGCGATCCGACTGGACCGCTCCGACGTCGACCTGCGCCACGGCATCCTGACGGTGCGCGGCACGAAGTTCGGCAAATCGCGCGAGCTGCCGGTGCACGCCTCGACCGTCGATGCGCTGCGCGCGTACTTGCGGCTTCGCGATCGTCTGTGCCCAGAGCCGGTCACCGACGCGGTGCTGATCTCCCCGGCCGGAACCAGGCTGCTCTACTGCAACGTCCACTCGACATTCCGCGATCTCCGCCGCCGGGTCAGGCTTGCGCCGCGCTCGGAGGCATGCCGCCCGAGGATCCACGACGTTCGCCATACCTTTGCGGTGCGCACCCTGCTCGGCTGGTACCGGACAGGCGTCGAGGTTCAGCCGCGGCTGCCGCTGCTCTCGACCTACCTCGGGCACGTTCACCCCAAGGACAGCTACTGGTATCTGACCGCGGCGCCCGAGCTGCTGCAGCTGGCCGCCGACAGACTCGAGCGCTTGCAAGGAGGTGTGGCATGAGCGCGCTCGCGCCGACGCTGCAAGCGTTCTTCACCGACCGGCTGATCGGCCAGCGACACGCGAGCCCGAACACGATCGCCGCCTACCGCGACACACTCAGACTGCTGCTCGACTTCGCCTCAAAGCGGCTGCATCGCGAACCGTGCCAGCCGGATATCGGCGATCTGGACGCATCCCTGATCGCTGCGTTCCTCACCCATCTGGAGACCGAGCGCGGCAACAGCGTCAAGACCCGCAACGCCAGGCTGGCGGCGATCCACTCGCTCTACCGCTACGCGGCGCTCCGGCATCCCGAGCACGCCCAGGACATCCAGCGCGTGCTCGCGATCCCGCCGAAACGCTCCGACCGCGCGCTGGTCACCTTCCTGAACCGAGGCGAGATCGATGCTCTGCTCGCGGCGCCCGACCGCTCCACCTGGACCGGCCGGCGCGACCACGCGCTGCTGCTCACCGCGATCCAAACCGGGCTCCGAGCCTCTGAGCTCACCGGGCTCAACTGCGGCGACGTTCACCTTGCCACCGGCGCGCACGTCAGCTGCCAAGGAAAGGGCCGCAAGCAGCGGATCACGCCGCTGACCGCCGTCACCATCGCCGTGCTGCGCGTCTGGCTCGCCGAACGCGCCGGCAAAGCCAACGAGCCGGCGTTCCCAACCGCCCGCGGCAAGCGGCTCAGCCGTGACGGACTCGAACGCCGCCTCACCAAGCACCTCGCCACGGCGACACGTCGTTGCCTGAGCCTCAACGACAAGAAGGTCACACTCCACACGCTCCGACACACCGCCGCGATGCAGCTACTCCAAGCCGGCGTCGACACGACAGTGATCGCGCTGTGGCTCGGGCACGAACGGGTCGCCACCACCCAGATCTACCTGCACGCCGACCTCGCCCTCAAAGAGAAAGCGCTGGCTCGCACCAAACCCCCGGACGCAAAGCCCGGCCGCTACCGACCTCCCGACGCGGTCCTCGCCCTCCTCGAAGCGCTCTGATTATGCCGACCACAGACCGGCCCATCCGCCCGCCACCAAAGGATCCAGCCACCCCAGTCGGCATAACGAGCGGGTCGGCATAGTGAACCAGACACGTTTGGACGGTCGTGCGCGGGAAGATCGCCTCGATCGCCTCGGGGAAGCCGGTCAGCCCGTCGACGCAGCAGATCAGGATGTCCCGAACACCGCGGGTCTTCAGGTCATTGAGGACCTGCATCCAGAACTTCGCGCCCTCGGCCTCCTGGAACCACATGCCCAGCACGTCCCGGTCACCGTCGAGCGTCACGCCCAGAGCGAGGTACAGCGCGCGGCGCTGCACGCTGCCGCCCTCGCGGATCTTGATGACCATGCAGTCCAGGAACACGATCGGGTAGATGTCCTCTAGCGGCCGCTTGGCCCAGTCGCGCACGTCGTCCATGACCGCATCGGTGACGCGCGAGATCAGGTCGCGGCCGACCTTCACGCCGTAGATCTCCTGCAGGTGCGCCTCGATGTCCCGCGTCGAGACCCCGCGGCTGTAGAGCGCCAGGATCTTGTCGTCAAACCCGACGAACCGCCGCTGGCGCTTTTTGACGATCTTCGGCTCAAAGCTGCCGTCCCGGTCTCGGGGGGCATCGATCCCGACCTTCCCGTGCTCGCAGATCAGCGTCTTCGGCGAGGTCCCGTTACGTTGGTTGGCGCCGCCGCCGGGCGGCTCGCAGTGCGGCTCGTAGCCGACGTGGTCGGTCAGCTCGACCTCCATCGCCCGCTCCACCAGCCGCCGGGTCAACTCGGCCAGCAGCCCGCCCGGCCCAGCGATCTCCTCCTCGGTGCTCGCGCCGGCCAACAGCTCGTCGATCACCTCATCCGGGATCCGCTCGCCGTCACGCCGCTTGACCATCTCGCGCAGTCTCGCGCGATCCACGGCGTCATCGACCACCACGCTGCTGAGCTCAGAACGTCGCTGGGTTCTCGACGGCGTCGCCGGCGGCTCGCCCAAGGGCTCCCCGCCGGCTCCCCCCGGTTCAAAGACCCTCGCTCGAACATCCGATCTATCTGTAGTTGAAGGCATGAACGTCTCCTTCGTTCGTGCCTACACAATTCCTAGGACACTCCCGCGCTCGATCTCCCGCGAGGACTGAATCCCCTTCGCATACGCATACAGAAGTAGCGCCACCAGGTGGATTCAACTGGTTGTCGCAACGCCTGACGTTGAGGAGTTGCGATGCCGAGAAGAAACCGTGCTTTGGATCGTGCCGCTGCAGCAGGGACGCGTGGCGTTGGACGTCCGCCTGCTGGACGGAGAGAACATCGGGTCAGGTTCTGGGAGGCGATCGCTCGAGGCGCGTCAAGCGAAGACGCTGCGAAAGAGGCGGGGGTTCTGCCGAGCATTGGTGTCCGGTGGTTTCGCAAGGGTGGCGGGATGCCGCCTCTCACCCTCGCGCTGGTGTCTGGGCGTTATCTGTCCTTCGCCGAGCGAGAGGAGATCGCGGTCCTGCGTGCTGGTGGTTGTGGGGTGCGAGCGATCGCGCGTCAGCTCGGTCGTGCGCCGTCGACGATCTCCCGAGAGCTGCAACGCAATGCTGCGCTCCGCAGCGGCCGACCCGAATATCGCGCCTCGACGGCTCAGATGCACGCGGACCGTCGCGCCCGACGACCAAAGCCGGCGAAGCTCGCGGTGAACCCGGAGCTGCGGGCCTATGTTCAGGACCGGCTTTCCGGGGCTGTGCAGCGACCCGACGGCAGTGCTGCGGGTCCCGAGGTCGGCTGGCGCGGGCGGCGTCAGGGACCGCGCAAGGACCGGCGCTGGGGACAGTGTTGGAGCCCGGAGCAGATCGCTGGGCGACTGCGGGTTGACTTCCCCGATGATAAGTCGATGCGTGTGTCTCATGAGGCGATCTATCAGTCGCTCTATGTCCAGGGCCGCGGAGCGCTGCGCCGGGAGCTGACCGCGTGTCTTCGGACCGGTCGAGCGCTGCGGGCTCCCAGAAACCGGACGTCGAAGGGCAACCGGAGCTTCGTGACGGATGAGCTGCTGATCAGCGAGCGCCCTGCTGAGGTTGACGACCGTGCGGTTCCGGGTCACTGGGAAGGCGATCTGACCCTCGGTGTGGACCGGTCCGCGATCGGCACTCTGGTCGAGCGCTCAAGCCGGTTCACGATGCTGTTGCATCTCCCGCCGATCGAAGGTCACAACAGCCCAAGAGTGAAGAGCGGCCCGCCGCTCACGGGTGTTGGCGCGGCGGCCGTTCGTGACGCGATCGCCGACACGATCACGACGCTGCCCGAGCAGCTTCGGCGGTCCTTGACCTGGGACCAGGGCATCGAGATGGCCCAGCACGTGCAACTCCGGCTCGACACGGGTCTGCAGATTCTACTTCTGCGATCCACGCAGCCCGTGGCAGCGCGCCACCAACGAGAACACCAACGGGCTGCTGCGCCAGTATTTCCCCAGAGGCACCAATCTCGCCCGCCACAGCGCCGACGAGCTCGCGGCGGTCGCGGCGACGTTAAACGGTCGGCCGCGCAAAACACTCGGGTGGAAGACACCCGCCGAGGTGCTCACCGAGTACTTGAGCGTCGCCGCCTGACCGCCAGCGGCAGCATCCACCGCCGCAAACGCCTGTCGGACAGCGGCATCCCTGATCCCGAGGGGGTGTCTGACGGTCGCGCGCGGCTATCGCCGTTCCGGCCCGCCCTCCGGGCGAGCCTCCACGACGACAGCCGCGCCATCGAGGCAGGCCCAGTTGTCACTCCCAACCCGTAGAGTCACCGGCCACACGCGTTGCGACGACCGGTTGAGCTCAGGCCATCATCCCCGGCTCGTACCCCGGCCGACCATGACCGTCAGCCCGATACACGCGATAAATCGCGCTCAAATCCAGCTCGTCAACCGCGCCCAAGATCGTCCACACCAGATGATCCTCGGGCACCCACTCCAACAACGACGGCGGCAACAAGAACGACTGCTCGCGGTCACAGGCGATGAAATTCGCAGGCATGCGCCAAATTCCATTAAACGCCCCGGACGGCACTTTTCCCGACAGCCACCGCGGGATGCGGCTGTCTCATCGAGCCCGAAAGGCTCGCTTGGCGCGGATCGAACTAGGAGCGCGGTGACAGGACCTGTCGCGGATGGTGCCAGGTTCGTCTCGCCGGACACCGTAGTGGCCGGCGACATGGGCTTGCCACTGAAGGGCGACGGGCTGTGTCATCGAATTGCGACGGCGGCTGGCAATGGTTCCGGCAAATTCGGCGTTGTTTGCTCGTCGGGTCGATGCACAGTAGTTTCAGGCGAATCCAGCGCTGCCGCATCCGGCGCGGAGCGAAGGAGGCGCGCAGTGAGAGGATCTGTCACGGACGCTGACAGCTTCGTGTCGCCGGACACTCTTGTTAGCGCTGGCCCCACCGTGCCTCCATGTCCCCGACGCGG
The DNA here is from genome assembly GCA_963723675.1 of uncultured Solirubrobacterales bacterium. Lineage (GTDB taxonomy): Bacteria > Actinomycetota > Thermoleophilia > Solirubrobacterales > Solirubrobacteraceae > Palsa-465. The sequence goes on from CAVRRW010000012.1 coordinate 1,588,990, forward strand.
GACGGGAGGCCGGTGAGCTTGCTCTTTTTTCGCCGCGCTTGCTTCCGCTTCGCCGAGCTCGAGCTCGGCTAGGTCGGAGTCGCCGCGGTGCTCGTCGAGCCGAACGGTGCTCTCCGCCTCGTCCACGACGAACGCGTTGCGATTGAGCTGCGCGAGGTTCGGGGAGAGCATGGGCGCATCACCTTCCACTTTGCGGCGCGTGTCGTGGGACGCGGCGTTCTTGCTCAAACCAGGCCGCCCATGAGGTGTCCTACGCCCTCGAATACCCGTGCCCTCACTGCAAAGAGAAGCGAACTCCAGGTCGGCTACGAGCTGATGCCGGCGTCCTCATGACCCACTGGCGGGTCGACGTGGAGCGCAATTTCGAGGACGCTGGCCCTTTGATCCGGACGCCTGCACGGCAGCGTCGGGCCACCTGACGGTCAGTGGCCGCATTGCGGCGAGCGCTCCGCGCACGAATCATGTTGCAACCTTCGTGGAGTGACCGGATGAGACGCGCGCACCCGCCCGAGCCGCCGCCCAAAGAGCGATCGCGCGCTCCGTGTCTAGAACGCGCCACCTGATCGCCGTCGGCCGGTCGCAGTGGAGCGCGTCTCCGGGATCAAGCGTGAATACGCCGTCATCGACCGTGACTTCGAGCCGGCCGAGATACAGGTACACAAAGACATCGCCATTGCCGAGCTCGACTGGGGCTTGGCCGGCTTCGCCTGCTTCAGCGCACTGGCGAAAGATCTGAAGCTGAGAGCTGTCGCCGGCGAGTTCGGCCGTGGCAGGCCCGTCGGTGATGTGGCCGCGGACGAGGCGGGCCGAGCTCGAGCTGCGAAGTACCTCCGCGAGCGGAACCTCCAATGCATGTGCGATGCGCGCGAGGACCGCAAGCGACGGGATGCTGGCACCGGTCTCGATCGATGAGAGGTACCCGGTGGATAGGCCCGCTTCACGGGCGAGGGTGGCGAGCGTCTTGCCGACTTCGTTGCGACGCTCGCGCAGACGGGGACCGAGGAGGGCGCCGAGGCCGCCACTGTCGGGCTGTGAGTCGGTTGTCAAATGACTGCGGGTGTTAGGAGCCAGAGTGCTTCGACCGGCTCGTCGGAGGTGACGTGTCCGGAGTGGGTGGGGTGGGAGGAGTATTGGATCCAGTCGCCCGGACCGAGCTCGTAGTGCTGGCTGTCGATGGTCAGCTGTAGCGATCCGGAGAGCACGAGGCTGAACTCTTCGCCGAGGTGGCGGAAGGGTCTTTCGTTTCCTCCTTCGCCTGGGAGGTGACGGGCGTAGAGGGCGGAGAAGGCGCGGTCGTTGACCTGGCCCGCGAGCACGGCGTAGACCTCGCCTGAGGCCGGCTCGATGCGGAACTCGTGCCGATCGCGGGCGCGGATGAGTCGCGTCCCGTGCCGTCGCTCCTCGGGAAAGAAGACCGCGATGTCGACGCCGAGTTCGGCGGCAATCAGCTGCAGGGTGGTGAGCGATGGGACCGCTGCACCGGTCTCGATCTGCGACAGGTACCCGGCTGAGAGCCCGCTGTCGGTCGCGAGTTGCTCGAGAGTCAGGCCCTGCTCACGTCGAAACGTCTGCAGACGGTGGCCGATGTGGCTGAGGCTCGGTTCGTCCATCCCCGTGTTTGCTGTTGGTCCCCATGTTTGCTTTTAGCAAAGATCCTTTGCTGTCGGTTGACAGTTTGCCGTCAGCTCACTAGCTTTGCCAGCTCCGTCGAGGTTGGTGGAGTGGATGATCCAGGTTGTCGACGCCGTGAGGGAGTCGCGATGACGGCCGCGCCCGTTTCTACGACGACCAGCGAGCGCATTGAGCGGCTCCGCGTCGCTGCTCGCGCCGCGGGGTTGGATGCGTTTCTTGCGACGAGCGACGAGTCGATCGCATACCTGAGCGGGTTCCGACCGCTGCAGCTCGAGCGGCTGTTCGCGGTGGTCGTGCCGGTGAATGGCGCCGCCTCGATCGTAGTACCGGCGCTGGATCTTGGCCAGGTCGCCGGGGTCGCGTCGCTCGAACCGGTTTCCTACGAGGCCAGCTCCGACGGCCTGCCCGAGCTCGCGGGGACGCTCGGCTCGGCGCGCGCGATCGGAGTCGAGGAGGACCACCTGATCTTCGGGCGGGCGGAGGGTCTACGTAATCGCGGGCTCGAACTGATCGCCGGTGGCGGCATCATGGCGGCGCTGCGCTGGCGCAAGGACGCAGCCGAGCTCGCCAGGGTGCGGGCCGCATGTGAGCTTGTCGAGCGCGGGCTTGTACACATGTTCGGCACGCTGTGCCCGGGGGAGGTCGAACGCGAGGTCAACGCTCGGGTTGAGGGGTGGCTTCGTGAGCAAGGCGTGTCCGCTTCGCATCCACTGATCCTGTTCGGCGAGAACGCGGCCAATCCGCACCGCGACCCTGGGCCGCGCGAGCTCCGTCCGGGCGACGTCGTGTGCGCCGATTTGTCCGCTTGCCTGGATGCGTACTGGGGGGACCTGACGCGATGCGCGACGGTAGGAGCGGCTTCCCACTGGGCGCGGGAGTCGTGGCAGCTCGTACGCGAGGCGCAGGCCGCGGCGATCGACGCATGCCGCGTTGGTGTGGCCGCGCGTGCGGTCGACGCTGCGCAACGGCGCCTGGTCGAGTCTCGCCCGGATCTGGGCACTTGCCTGCACGGGGCGGGGCACGCGATCGGGCTGGCCGTGCACGAGCCGCCGTTCCTGGTGCCCCGCACCGACACCCCGCTCGAGGAGGGAATGATCTTCACGATCGAGCCGGGCATCTACCAGCGCGGGACGGGCGGCATTCGGCTCGAGGACGATGTCGTCGTGCGCGCCGATGGCCATGAGGTGCTGTCGTCGCTGCCACTCGAGCTGATCGAGCTTGGGTCGTGATTCGCAGCGTCCTGTATCTCCGCCCGCGCGACGCTCGGCATAGCGAGGTCGTCGACTTCTATCGCCGCCACGCCGTGCTGGAGCGCGCGGTAGCGCAGGACGGCTGTCTCGGCGCCGAGCTGCAGCTGCCGATGAGCGGCAGCGGCGACGTCCTGGTGACCGCCCTGTGGCGTGATGGCGACGCCTACAGCGCCTGGCTCGGGAATCCCGCGCGCGCGCAGAACGCCGCCGAGCTCGAGCGGTTACTCGAGGGATTCGACGCCGGCGTCTCCGGGGAGACATACGAGGTCGTGCTCGACGCGGAGCCCCGATGATGGGCCGCTTCCGAGTGTCGATGGACATCGGCGGCACCTTCACCGACGTCGTTGCTTACGACGAGGAGGCGGGCGGCTACGTCGCCGGCAAGTCCTCGACCACTCCGGATGACCTGACCGCGGGTGTCCTGAACGCCCTGGCGATGATCCACTCGCATCCTGAGACGTGCAGCTTCGCGGTACACGGGACGACTCAGGGCCTCAACGCGTTCCTCCAGCGACGCGGTGAGCGGGTATTGCTGCTTGCCACCGGCGGCGCCGGCGACGTTTACCACATCGCCCGCGGCAACCGCACGCGCCTGTACGACATCCACTTCCGTAAGCCGGTCCCGCTCGTGCCGCGAGCGGACATCGTCGAAGTCAGCGGCCGGCTGAACTATGCGGGCGAGGAACTCGCACCGCTCGACCGTGACGCCGTAGGTGCTGCCGCTCGGCGCGCACGGGACCAGGGATTCGGCGCTGTCGCGGTTGCGTTCCTGTTCTCCTACATCAATCCCGAGCACGAGCTCGAGGCGGAGGCGATCCTTCGAGAAGAGCTGGGCGACGAGGTGACGATCTCACTGTCGCACCGGATCGCCCGCGAGTGGCGCGAGTACGAACGGACCTCCTCGACCGTGCTGGACGCCTACACCTCGCCAGTCATTCGCCGCTATCTGGACCGGCTGGAAGGCGAGCTGCGCGGACGTGGGCTGCGAGTGCCGCTGCACGTGATGCAGTCCAGCGGCGGCATCGTCACCGCTCAGTCCGCCCGCCGGGTCTCGCTGCAAACGCTGCTCTCCGGACCGGTGGGGGGGACGATGGGCGGGGTTGCCCTAGCCCGGATGCTCGAGCGGCCCAACCTGATCTGCATCGACATGGGCGGGACGAGCTTCGACGTCTCGCTGGTGGTCGACGGCGCGCCGGACGTGGACAGCGAGGCTTCGCTGGAGGGCCTGCCGCTGCTGATGAGCGTGGTCAACATTCACACGATCGGTGCCGGCGGTGGCTCCGTCGCCTACGCCGAGGCCGGCGGTCTGCGGGTCGGGCCAGAGAGCGCGGGTGCCGATCCCGGGCCCGCCTGTTACGACCGCGGCGGTATGCAGCCGACGGTCACGGACGCCAACGTCGTCCTCGGGCGGGTCGATCCGGCCTGGTTCGCCGGGGGTCAGATGACGCTCGACATCGCTGCCGCCCGGCGGGCAGTGGGTGAGCTTGGCGTCGAGCTGGGGCTCGAGATGGTCGAACTCGCCGAGGGCATCTGCGATGTCATCAACGCCAAGATGGCGCAGGCGATCCGGACGCTGACGGTCGAGAAGGGGATCGAGCCGCGAGACTTCGCCCTGGTCGCGTTCGGCGGCGCGGGTCCGATGCATGCCGCCTTCCTAGCGAAGGAGCTCGACATCGCGGAGGTGCTCGTTCCGCGCTTCCCAGGCGCGTTCTCAGCATGGGGGATGCTGGAGGCCGAGATCCGCAAGGATTTCGCCCGTGCGAGCTTCTCTGTGCTGTCCGACGTGGACCATGCCGAGCTGGCCGCGGACGCCGAGGCCCAGGGGCGAGAGGCGATCGAGTCGCTCGCCGACGAGGGAATCGCCCCGGGTCAGGGGCGGATCGAGCATGCGCTCGATGTGCGCTACGCCGGCCAGGAATACACGCTGACGATCCCGCTGCTGTCGGCCGCGGAGCCACGCGCCCCATCGTTCGACGAGGCGCTGGCGAGGCGCTTTGACGAGGCTCACGAGCGGCGCTTCGGTCACGCGAATCCCGGGGCCCCGATCGAGCTCGTGGCGCTCCGCTCGACCGCGCTTGGAGACCTGGGGCGCGCGCGTCCTCAGGAGTTCGAGCCGCAGAGCGACAGCGCCTGCGAATACGATGAGCGTCCGGTGGTGTTCGGCCGGGTGGAGCGCGGCACGCGCGTCGTCCGTCGGGGGCCAATCCGACCCGGCGCGGTCGTGGACGGGCCGGCGGTGATCGTCGAGGAAACCGCGACGACGGTCGTCCCTCCGGGCTCGCGCCTGGAGGTGGACGGCTTCGGCGATCTCGTGATCGTGATCGGCACCGAGGACAGCGATGGCAGTTCGCACGCTTGACCCGATCGCCACCGAGATCATCCGCAGCGCCTTCTCGGCCGCGGCGGATGAGATGAACGCCACCCTGATCCGCTCGGCCTACACGCCGATCATCTACGAGATGAAGGACTGCTCGGTGGCGCTACTCGACGCCGAGCATCGCGTGCTCGGCCAGTCCGCCGGGCTTCCGATCTTCCTGGGCAACCTCGAGATCTGCACCCGTCTCACCGAGGAAATGTACGGGCGTGAGGGATGGGAGCACGGCGACGTCTGGATCATGAACGACTCGTACATGACGGGCACGCACCTGAACGACATGACGGTGTTCGGGCCGATTTTCGTGGACGAGGAGCTGGCGGGATTCGCAGCGTGCCGCGCGCACTGGCTCGATGTCGGCGCGAAGGATCCGGGCGGCCCGATGGACTCGACCGAGATCTACCAGGAAGGGATCCGCCTGGGCCCGCTGAAGGTGGTCGAGACTGGCAGGCAGCGGCGGGATGTGACCGATCTGCTTGGCCGCAACAGCCGCTTCGGCTATCCGGCGGTGGGCGACCTCGGCGCGCAGATCGCTTGCGTTCGCACCGGTCAGCGGCGACTGGAGGCGATCGTCGGCAAGTACGGCAAAGACATGCTCGAGTCGGCTCGGGACGAGATCTTCGCCCAGACCGAGCGGCTGGAGAGGTCGGCAGTGGCAGCGATTCCAGACGGCGTGTACCGCGCGGAGGGCAGCATCGACAGCGATGGCACCAACGACGAGCCGGTCTGGGTGAGGCTGACCGTCGAGATCAAGGACGATGAGATGACGATCGATCTGTCAGGCAGCGACGATGCGCGCAACGGCCCCATCAACTGCGGCGAGGCCCAGGCGATCTCGGCGTGCCGGGTGGCCTACAAGCTCTTGATCAACCCCGAAAACCCGCCCAACGGCGGCGCCTTCAGGCCGTTGACGGTGAAGGTGCGCCGTGGGTCTCTGCTCGGGGCCGAGGAGCCCTACCCGTGCCAGTGGTACTTCACGCCGCTCGGGCTCTTGATCGACCTGGTGGTCAAGGCGCTGGCGGAGGTGCTTCCCGAGCAGGCAGCCGGGGCGAGCTACGGCGACTCGATGGTGATCGGCATCGCCGGCATCGACCACCGCAACGGGCGGCCGTTCTTCGATCTCGAGCCGACCGTCGGCGGCTGGGGAGCGTGGCGGGGAAGCGACGGCGAGGACGGCCTGATCAACAACGTCAACGGCTCGCTCAAGGACCTGCCGATCGAGGTGCTGGAGACGAAGTTCCCGATGCGCATGACCCACTACGGGTTCCGCCCTGACTCGGGCGGCGTGGGCCGATGGCGGGGCGGCAACGGAGTGATCCGCGAGTACACGATCGATTGCGAGCAGGCGCAACTGTTTCTCTGGTTCGAGCGCTCGAAGACGCCGGCATGGGGACTGTTCGGAGGTGGCGATGCCACCCCGCCCGAGGTCGTTCTCAACCCGGGTGCGGGGCACGAGCAGCGCATGTTGAAGGCAAGCCGAGTGCCGCTTCGCCGCGGCGAGGTTATCCGGACGATGACGGGCGGCGGGGGCGGGTTCGGCGACGCGGGCGAGCGGGATCCGGAGGCGGTGCGGACCGATCTGCGCGACGGCCACGTGACTCCGACAGCGGCGCGCCGGCTCTACGAATTTCAAATCGAGGATCGGGTAAAGGAGAATGAACAATGAGCCCCAGACGTAGTGCGCGGTTGGCCGCGGCGGCCCTCGTGGTGGCGCTGATCGCCGCCGGGTGCGGCAGCTCAAAGAGCAGCTCGTCATCGAGCAGCGCGGCTGCGTCCTCGACGGCCTCATCGGAGTGCGGCACCAACAACAAGGTCAAGAACATCGCCTTCTTCGGCTTCGCGGCCTCGAACTCGTTCGCCCAGGCGACGTGGAAGGGCGTGCAGCAGACGGCTAAGGCCTGTGGCGCCAGCGCCAAGTTCTTCGACCCGAACTTCGTCGCGACGACGCAGGTCAACCAGATGGAAGACGCCATCACTACCGGCAACTACCAGGTGTTCATCGTGCAGGCGAACGACGGCCTGGCCGTTGTGCCCGCCGTCGAACGGGCGATCAAGAAGGGGATCACGGTGGTCGGCGAGTTCACGCAGATCGGCAGTCGCTACGACACGATCCAGCCCCAGGTGCCAGGGCTGATCTTCGTCGGCGAAGGGTCCGTTCAGAACGGGCACGCGCTCGGCCAGCTGGGCATCGGGGCGTGCAAGGGGTTGAACCCGTGCAAGGTCGCCTACCTGCAGGGCTTCAAGACGCTCCCGCTCGACAACGCCCGGACAGCTGCGGTCATGCAGACGCTGAAGACGGCGAGCAACGTGCAGGTGGTCGCCTCACCGCAGGGCGGCTACACCCAGGCCACGGGGCTCGCAGCGGCCCAGGATGTTCTGTCGGCCCACCCCGACGTAAATCTGATTATCGGCTCCTCGCAGGCGATCGAGGGCGCGCAGTTAGCGCTCAAGCGCGCCGGGAAGCTCGGCAAGGTCAAGCTGATCGGAAATGGCGGCTCGTGCCAGGCGATCGCGGGCGTGAAGTCGGGCAACTGGTTTGCGAGCTACATCGTGGCCGAAAAGTCCGACGGAGCCATCGCGACCAAGTTCGGGATCGAGGCGGCAAACGGCAAGAGCGTGCCGCACGCCTACAGCATCAACCAAATCCAGAACCCGCTTGGGACCAAGCAGGTGATCGAGAAGACGCACTTCACCGCGCAATACTGCGACTGATGCCGCCCGCGCCTGCCACGGCCGGGGACGACACGGGTGCTCGCTCGCATCCGCTGCTCGAGCTGCGGGGGATCTCGAAGCGTTTCGGTGGCGTTCAGGCGGTGGTCGCCGCCTCGGTGTCGCTTCACCGGGGAACGGTCCACGGCCTGGTCGGCGAAAACGGCGCCGGAAAATCGACGCTCGGCAAGATCATCGGGGGAGCGGTCGGGCCGGACGCCGGAGAACTCGTGCTCGATGGCCGGCCAATGCGCTTTCACGCTCCGCGTGACGCGCTCGCAGCCGGCATCGCCCTGATTGCTCAGGAGATCGCGCTTGTCCCCAAGGCGACCGTGGAGGAGAACGTGCTGCTCGGCATCGAGCCGAATTCCGGCGGTGTCCTTCATCCTCGCCGGCAGCGGAACCGATTCAACGAGCTCAACGACCGCACCGGCTTCGGCCTCGATCCCGCGGCTCGGGTGGAGTCGCTACGGGTTGCCGAACGGCAAAAGGTGGAGATTCTGCGCGCGATCGCGCGCGAGGCGCGTCTGATCGTCATGGACGAGCCCACGGCCGCATTGAGCCGAGACGAGGCCGAGCGGCTCGTGGCATACGTTCGCGAGCTCGCGGCGGCCGGAACGACGGTCGTGTTCGTCTCCCACTTCATCGACGAGGTGTTGTCGGTTTGCGACACGGTCACCGTGATGCGAAACGGCAGCATCGTTCGCACGGCAGCGGCGGCAGAGGAAACCCAGCAGCGACTGGTGGAGGCGATGATCGGCCGGGAGATAACACTCGAGTATCCCGACAAGGCGCCCCCAGCAAGTTCGGCCCCGGTCGTTCTCGAGGTCGAGGGCCTGAGCCGAGCCGGGGCGCTCGAGGACATCTCCTTCACCTTGCGCGCCGGTGAGATCCTCGGCGTGGCGGGGCTCGTCGGCAGCGGCCGAACGGAGCTCGTGCGAGCGCTGGTCGGCGTCGACCGCCTTGACCGAGGTGTGGTCAGCCTGGATGGCACACCTGTCCAACTGCGAGGTCCCCGCCAGGCGGCTCGCCATGGTGTGGTGATGCTGCCCGAGGACCGCAAACAGCAGGGCCTCGTGATGATCAGACCGGTGCACGAAAACCTGAGCCTGTCCTCGCTCGGCGACCTCGCCACCGCGGGCTTCGTCAGCCGGCGGAGCGAGAAACGACGCACGCGCGAGCTCGCCGATGAGTTCGACATCCGAGCCCGTTCGCTCGACGCGCCCGTCGTCACATTGTCCGGTGGCAATCAGCAGAAGACCCTGTTTGCCAAGTGGCTCGCGCGCCCCCCGCGCGTTCTGCTCGCCGATGAGCCAACTCGGGGCGTCGACATCGCCGCCAAGGCGCAGATCCATGGGCTGATCGGTCGGCTGGCACGGCACGGAATGGCCGTCGTGCTGATCTCCTCCGAGCTCGAGGAGGTGCTCGGGCTGGCGCACCGTGTCCTGGTTATGCGTCGCGGCCGTGTCGTGGCCGAGTACTCGGGAGAGGACGCGACCATGGATCGAGTCTTGAACGCCGCATTCGCGACCGAGGCAGCGGCATGATCGAGCAAGCCGGAGCTGTCGAGCGCAGTCAGCCGCGGGGCCTGCGAGCAGCGCTCGCCCGCGTGGACCTACGCAACTACGGCGCGCTGATCGCGTTCGTGGTGCTGTTCATCACGCTGAGCATCGCCTCGAGCCACTTCCTCACCAAGGGCAATCTGTCCAACATCCTCGACCAGTGGGGCCCGCTCGGCATGCTGACGATCGGAGAGACGATCTGCATTTTGGCCGGTGTCTTCGACCTCTCGGTGGGATCGATGGTGAGCGTCACGGCCGTGGTGGGCACGAAGGTTGCCGTTGGTGCCTCGCCGACGCTCGGGCTCCTGGCGGCCGTGTTCGCCGGGCTTGGGCTTGGGATCGTGAATGGTGTCGTGATTCACCTCACGCGGATCAACTCGTTCATCGGCACGCTTGCGATGAGCGTGGTCTACAGCGGCCTGGCGATCCTGATCACCGGCGGTAACACGGTCACTGTCCTCAATCCGAGCTTTGGCACGATCGGACAGAACAGCGCGCTGGGAATCACCTACGTTGGCTGGTTCTTCCTTGCCTTCACGGCAATCGCGATCGTATTCATAGGGCGCACGACCTTCGGGCGCTACGTGTACGCCGTCGGCGGCAATCAGGAGGCGGCCCGGTTGTCGGGCATCCGCGTCAATGTGATCCGCGGAGGCTGCTTCGCGATATCGGGCCTCGCGGCCGGGCTGGCCGGGATGCTGCTCGCTTCGCGAACCCAGTCTGCCGCCGCTGATGTGGGAACCGGTTTTGAGCTGACCGCGATATCGGCCGCGGTGGTCGGAGGAACGAGTATCTTTGGCGGGGACGGGGCCGTGTGGCGCGGTTTTTTGGGGATCATGCTGCTCGCGCTGATCGGCAACGGATTCAATCTGCTAAATATCAACACCACCTATCAGCAGATCGTCCAAGGAGGCCTGATCCTGCTGGCGGTTGCCGCAGACCAGTTGCTGCGGCGGCGGACATGACCGACTCGGCGCGGGCACCGATCGCCATGGGTGACGATAGGTGACCGGATGACGGTCCGGGCTGCGACAGACGTCGGTGGGACTTTCACCGACCTTGTTTACTTCCTGACCAATCCCGAGACCGGGGCACAAGAGGTGGTGACCGCCAAATCCGATACCACCCCGCCTGACTTTGAGCGGGGCGTCCTCGATGTCATAGGCAGGAGCGGGGTGGGGGCGGAGGAGATCATTTCCCTCGCCCACGGCACCACGGTCGTGATCAACGCCCTGACCGAGCGTAAGGGCGTGCTCACCGGCCTGATCACGACCGAGGGATTCCGCGACTCGCTCGAGATCGCTCGGGGCAACAGGCCTGACTTCTTCAACCTACACTACGTCAAGCCGCCGCCGTTCGTCCCCCGCTACCTGCGCCGCGAGGTACGCGGACGGCTCGCGCAGGACGGGAGCGAACGCTGGCCTCTGGACCTAGCCGGGCTGGAGGGGATCGTCGAGGACTTCCGCAGGGAAGGGGTTCAGGCGATCGCGATCTGCCTGCTTCATTCGTACGCCAACCCGGCGCACGAGCAGGCGGTGCTGGAGCGGGTCCGAGAGCTGTGGCCGGAGGTCTCGGTCGTCGCCTCCCATCAGATCACGCGGGAGTGGCGCGAGTACGAGCGAACCAGCACCGCGGTGCTGTCGGCGTATGTGCAGCCGATCGCCGAGCGGTACCTGACGCGGCTCTCCTCGGGCGCGCGCGAACTCAGCTTCGCGGGGCAGCTCTACATCATGCAGTCCAACTGCGGCGTCGACTCGGTCGACAAGACGCGGGAGATCCCGATCACGATGGTCGAGTCAGGGCCCGCCAGCGGCGTGTGGGGCGCAGCCGAGCTCGGGAGGCTGATCGGCGAGCCGAACATCATCGCGCTCGACATCGGCGGCACGACCGCGAAGTGCTCGCTGATCGAAGCTGGGCAGGTGAAGATCATCTCCGACTACTGGATCGAACGCAGCCGCCTGTCCGCGGGCTACCCGATCTTGGTCCCCGTCGTGGATCTGGTCGAAATCGGTCAGGGCGGAGGCAGCGTCGCATGGGTCGACGAATTCGAAAGGCTGCACGTCGGGCCGCAGTCGGCCGGCGCCGTACCAGGTCCGGCCGCCTACGGGAAGGGCGGAACCGAGCCGACCACGACCGACGCGAACCTCGCGCTCGGGCGGATCAACCACGACTACTTCTGCGGCGGCGAGATCGAGGCCGACATGGCCGCGGTAGAGCGCGTGTTGCGACCGATCGCCCAGGGCCTCGGGGTCGACACTGCCGAGGCGGCACGGGCGATCGTCCGAATCGCCAACAACAACATGGTCAACGCGCTCAAGCTGGTCTCGCTGAACCGCGGCTACGACCCACGCGACTTCACGCTGGTCGCGTTCGGCGGCGGCGGCGGCATGCACGCCGTCGCGCTGGCCGCCGAGCTCGGGATCCGCAAGGTCGTGATCCCGCGCGCCGCCGAGGTCTTCTCCGCCTGGGGCATGCTGATGAGCGACTTGCGCCGCGACTACTTCGTCACCCGCCTGCTGACCCTCACAGTCGACACCGCCCAGCCGCTCGACCGGCTCCTGGCCGAGGTGATCGACGGCGCGCTCGAACAGTTCGGTCGCGAAGGCGTGGAGGCCTCACGGGTGAGCTTCCTCCGCTACGGCAAGCTCCGCTACGAGAATCAGGAGCACAGCGTCGAGGTTCTCCTCCCGGATGGGGAAATCGAGGCGCGCGCGACCAAAGAGATCGCCAACCGGTTCCACGACGCCTATCAGCGCGAATACACCTATCGCCTCGACGCCCCGGTCGAGTTCGTCGGCGCCCACGTCGTCGCGCTCGCCGACGTCGGAAAGCTCAAACCCGCCCGCCTGCCCGTCGACGGGCGGAGCATCGATGACGCGCGCAAGCCGCCGCGAAGCGTGGACTACGCCACCGAGGGAATCCATCATGCCTCGATCTACGCCGGGGAGCTGCTCGAGCCCGGGATGAGCTTCGAGGGGCCGGCGGTCGTGGAGACGAAGGGCAGCACGACCGCCGTGCACCCCGGGAACGAGCTTGTCGTCGACGACTACGGCAATCTGCTGATCACGATCCCATGACAGGCACGCAGACCCACACGGAAGCCGATCCGATCACGCTCGAGATCATCCAGAGCTCGCTGCAGGCGATCAGCGACGAGATGTTCGCCGCGTTTCGCAAGACCGCGATGAGCGCGATCATCTACGAGGTGCTCGACATGGGCACGGCGATCACCGACGGCCAGGGCAACCTCGCCTCCTCGGGCGCGGGCATCCCCGCGTTCGTCGGGGTCCTCGACAAGGCGGTCAAGCGCATCATCGAGCTCAACCTCGAGGGCATTCACCCCGGGGATGTGTTCGCCACCAACGACCCGTACTACGGTGGCGTGACTCACCTCAACGACGTCGTGCTGGCGATGCCGGTGTTCGCCCGAGGCGAGCTGGTGGCGTGGACGGCCAACATCGCCCATTGGAACGACATCGGCGGCATGGTCCCGGGCGGGATCTCGAACGAGGCCAAGGAGATCTTCCAAGAGGGACTGCGTCTGCCGGCGGTAAAGCTGATCGCTGGCGGCACGCCGATCCAGCCGGTGATGGAGATCATGAAGGCCAACAGCCGCCTGCCCGACTACCTGCAGGGGGACATGTGGGCGGGGATCGCCTCCGTCCGGGTGGGCGAGCGGCGGATTCTCGAGCTCGTCGATAAGTACGGCGTCGACACGTTCACGATCGCGCTCGAGACGTTCATGACCTACGGCGAGGAGGTCGCGCGACGCGCGTTGCACGAGCTGCCTCAGGGCCGGTTCACGCTCGAGGAGGAACAGGACAGCGGCGCGGTCTACAAGGTGACGGTCGACATCACCGACGACGAGTTCATCGTCGACCTCAGCGACAACCCTGATCAGGATCCCGGTCCGAATAACGCCTCACGCGACGGGACGATGGTGGCGGCGCAGATGATCTTCATGAACATCACCGGCGCGCACGCCTCGGCCAACGCCGGACACTTCCGACCGTTGACGCTGCTGACTCGCCCGGGATCGGTGTTCGACCCGAGTCCGCCGGCCGCGTTCGGCACCTATTACGAGGTCGAGGTCCGGATCTACGACCTGATCTGGCGCTGTCTGGCTCCGCACTTCGGGCAGCTGCCTGCGGGCAGCTTCGCCTCGATCTGCGGCACCTTCATCGGGGGCCCGCACCCCGACACCGGACGCCATTTCACGATCGTCGAACCGGAAGTCGGCGGCTGGGGCGGCTCAGCCTGGCGAGACGGAAACAGCGCCATCTTCAGCGGCTTCCACGGCGACACGTTCAACTGTCCCGCCGAAGTGGCCGAGGCGCGGTACGGTCTCTTCGTCGAGCAGCTCACACTCAACCAGGAGCCGGGCGGCGAGGGTGAGCATCGGGGCGGCAAGGGGATCGTGCTCGACTATCTCGTGCGCTCGGACGGCTGCTTCTTCACCTGCGCCTACACGCGCAACAAGCACAAACCGTGGGCTCTCCACGATGGCCGCGAAGGCTCACCCAATTATGTCGAGGTGGTTCGCAACGACGGCCGAGTCGAGGAGTTCGCGGTCGTTACCGCGCTCGAGGTGAACGAGGGCGACATCATCCGTCTGCACACCGCCAACGGCGGCGGCCACGGCGACCCACGCCGACGGTCCCTCGAGCTCGTGCGTGACGATCTGCGCAACGGGTACATCAGCGAAGAGACCGCCCGGTCTGTCTACGGCCTCGACGCGTGAGCGCCAAACCGGCCGTCGATCCGATCACGCTTGAAATCATCGAGAGCGGATTGCAGGCCGCGAGCGAGGAGATGTTCGCTGCGCTACGCAAGACGGCGATGAGCGCGATCATCTACGAGGTGCTCGACGCGGGAACGGCGATCACCGACGCCCGCGGTGCTCTGATCTCCTCCGGAGCGGGCATCCCCACGTTCGTTGCGGTGCTTGACAAAGCCGTCAAGCGGATCTGCGAGCTGAACGCCGGACAGATCGATCCAGATGACGTCTTCGCTACGAACGATCCTCTCTACGGCGGAGTCACGCACCTCAACGACGTGGTGATCGCGATGCCCGTATTCGCGGGCGACGAGCTCGTCGCCTGGACGGCGAACATCGCCCATTGGAACGACATCGGCGGCACCGTGCCTGGATCGATCTCAACCGATGCTCGAGAGATATTTCAGGAAGGCCTACGACTGCCCGCCGTCAAGCTCGTCTCGCGAGGGGAGGTGTTGCGGCCCGTGGTCGAGATCCTCCGAGCCAACACTCGGCTCCCGGACTTTCTACACGGCGACATGTGGGCCGGGATCGCGGCCGCGCGCGTTGGCCAACGGCGAATCCTCGAGCTCGTCGACAAGTACGGCCTCGTAGTTTTCCGAGCCGCGATCCGTGCCACGATCGAATACGGGGAGCGCAGCGCCCGCCACGCCCTTAGCGCCCTCGCGCAAGGAGTGTTCACGCACACAGAAGAGCAGGACGACGGCGCCCTCTACTGCGTCACGGTCGAGATCACCGACGGCGGGCTAACCATCGATCTCCGCGACAACCCCGATCAGGATGTCGGTCCGAACAACGTGTCCCGCGACGGGGCCGTGATCGCTGCCCAGATGGCGCTGATGAACCTGATTGGACTGCGCGGGTCAGCGAATGCAGGCCACCTCATGCCGCTAACGGTCCTCACCCGCCCGGGGTCCATTTTCGACCCGCTGCCGACCGCGGCCTGCGGGCTCTACTACGAGGTGCGGATCGGCCTCTATGACCTGATCCTTCGCTGCCTCGCCCCGCACTTGCACGACCGCCTTCCCGCTGGCAGCTTCGCATCGATCTGCGGAACTTACATCGGCGGACGTCACGCCGACACCGACCGACATTTCACGATCGTGGAGCCCGAGGTCGGCGGCTGGGGCGGCTCCTCAGGTGTGGATGGAAATAGCGCCCTATTCAGCCCCGTCCACGGTGACACCTTCAACTGCCCGGCCGAGGTCGCCGAGGGACGCTACGGCCTCTACGTCGAGCAGCTCGCGCTCAACGATTCCAACGACGGAGCCGGCGAGTTCCGCGGTGGCAAGGGAATCATCCTCGACTATCGCGTCCGCTCGGATGGATGCTTCCTGACCTGCGCCTACCGACGCTCGCAGCATCCTCCCTGGCCGCTCAACGACGGACACGCCGGCTCAGCGAACTATGTCGAGGTCCTGCGACGGGACGGTCGGCGCGAGCGACATACCTCGGTGACCGCCCTCAAAGTCGACGCCGGCGACGTGATCCGCATCCATACCGGAAACGGAGGCGGGTACGGGAATCCGCGCGATCGACGGCGCGACCGCATCATCGAAGACGTCCGGAACGGATATGTGACGGAGGAGGAGGCGGTGTCCATCTACGGCCTGAACGAATAGTCGCCGGACGGCAGCTACCGCGTCCTGGGTGCCGGCTCGCCGACGTCCTGCTCGAGCTTCTTGTCGGCGACCCGCTCTTCCGAGACTCCTCGGTGCTGTTCATCTCGAACCCCGCAATCAAACCTCAGCAACAACGAACGCAGCGTCAGTAACGCTCACCTACGGGGGCGGCAGGTCGTCGAGTTCCGCCAAATCCCTAAACGAGAGTCGCAGCTCGGCGGCCGCGACGTTCTCCTCGAGCCGACGGATGCTTTTCGTGCTCGGGATTGGCACGATCTCCGGCCCTTGCGCGAGCAGCCAGGCGAGCGCAACCTGCGCCTCGGTAGCGTGCAAGCGACTTGCGATCGAACGAAGGCGAGTCAAGATCGGGAGGTTGGCGGCGAAGGCACCCACCTGGAAGCGCGGCTGCCGGATCCGGCGAAGTCATCGGGTGCCAGCTCCTCGTGGGAGCTGAATCTCCCGGCAAGGAAGCCGCGTCCTAGCGGTGCGTAGGGGATGAACGCCACCTCGTGCGACTGACACCACGGGACGATCTCGGCGAGGGGCTCGCGCGTCCATAGAGAAAGCTCTGACTGGAGCGCGGCGAACGGCCTAGTCCGATAGGCGCGTTGTAGGAGATCGACGTCGCACTCGGAGAGTCCGAAAGCCCGGATCTTGCCGGCATCGAGTAATTCGCCCAGCGCTCCCACGCTCTCCTCGATCGGTACTTGCGGGTCGGGGCGGTGAAGAAAGTACAGGTCGATGTGGTCAACACCGAGCCTGCGCAGCGAGCCCTCGCACGCGGAGTGCAGATGGGCCGGCGATCCATCGACGCGCGTGGAGTATGTGGCTCGATCCCGCAGGACGAGGCCGCCCTTGGTGCTCAGCGTCACGCTGTCTCGGCGGCGCGCGATGGCCTGCCCCGTTATCTCCTCGTTCCGGCCGGATGCGTAGACGTCAGCTGTATCCAGCAGCGTCGTGCCGGCATCGATCGCACGATCGATCACTGCCATCGCCTCGCGGTCAGGCAACGACCCGTACTCCCAGTTCACGCCCATGCAGCCAAAGCCGATCGCGCCGACCTCGATCCCGCTGCGGCGCTCGGGCATTGCTTCCGCTGTCGCCCACGCGGCAGTCTCAGCCAGACTGCCGCTCTTCGCGCGTCGCTGACATGGCTGACGCTCTACATAGCGCTAGACATAAGGCCGATTATCGAGCGCTAGATGCAGCGCTCCCGAGGCGTCTTGTAGCCGAAGGTCGTGTGGTCGGCAGTTTGGATGTCAGCGGATCGGCAGCTCGCGTGTCAGTGATCGGCAGCTCGGATGTCACCAGCGGAGTTCAGCGAGATGCCGGCTGTCTGCGGGCTCGAGTTGACGTTCGGCTTAGCGAGCGCGGATGACTCCTACGACCACGAGATCGGCCGCGGCGCTCGCGCTCCCACCAACGCAGCGCCTTCAATACGCGCTGCGCGAGGCGCAGCCGTTGCGGGTGGCCCGCGCGGCGACCCCAGGCGCGTCGGCGCCGGCGTCTGCTGACGTGCTCGACGTCCTGCGCGCGCTCGAGCGAGCGGCCGTCCGGTATGTGCTGACCGGCGAGCTCGCGGAGGTGCTGCAGGGCTCGCCGTTGTTGCCGGTGACCGGCAGGGTGACGATCGTCCCTCGCGCTGGCCAGCGCGAGCGGCTCGGTGCCGCGATCGTCGCCGTCGGCGGCAAGCCCATCGGGCTCGCGAGCGGCGCCGGTGATTGACACGCCCGCCCGGTTCGCGATCGAGGCCCACGATGCGGAGCTTGCTATCGAGCCCGCGCCGTACGGCACCCAGGGTTATGACGACCTGGGCCGCGACGCAATACAGGTCCAGCTCGCCGAGGACCTCAAGGTGACCGTCGCGTCGCTGGTCGACCTGGTGCGGATCGCCGAGGCCTCCGGGGACCGAGCGCGCTTGCCGGCGCTGCGCCGCACACTCGAGCTCGCCACCACCCCGCCGGCCACCCGTGCCGCCTGACAGAGCCCCGTTCGATCCCCAGCGGATCCTCCGCGTGCTTGCCCGGCATGAGGTGCAGTGCGTGGTGATCGGCGGCTACGCCGCCGTCCTGGCGGGCATCGACGTCGTTACCCGCGACATCGATATCACTCCCGCCACCGACCAAGCCAACCTTGAGCGGCTCGGCGAGGAGGCACTTCAGCCCGCATGACCTGCGCCGAGGCGGACAGCGGCTGGCCGGCGAGCCACGCGCGGCCGTCGCCCACCATCAGCCGGCGGCGCTGAGGGCAGCCGTGGTGATACAGCGTCGCCTGGATCCGCTGCTGCCACTTCCCACGCTGCTCAGAGAGTGTATGCCGCAACCGTACGCGCGCGCGGAGATCGAGGATGTGATCGGGCGAGATCCACGACTCCGGCAGCCGCTTGACCATCAACAGCTGCCGCAGATGCCTCGCGTCCGCGCGATCGCCCTTCGCGCGCTTCTTCGGACCCCGCAGCCCCGCCGTCTCCGCCGGCTCGGCCAAATGCACCACCGCACCGACCCGACGCAGCTCCTCGACCATGAACCGCCAGCCCGTCGTCGCCTCCAACGCGACCTCGAGCTCGCAGCCGCGAAAACGCGACAAGAACTTCCGCACCGTGGCGCGATCCGCCGGCGCCACACGCGTCCGCTGCACCTCGCCGGTGTCGGTATCGATCCACTCGCCGGTGATCTGTCCTCGATGCTGATCAAGTCCCATTACGATGCTCACAAGGGGCCTCCTCAAGCTCCACGGTTTGAACGCCTGCGCGGACACGCTCCGCGCTTGAGCTGAGGAGGTCCCTACACGTCGGGTCAGACGGACTGCTCATGACATCTTTCGATGACTGGCGACCTGGACGGTGCAGGACAAGGCGCAGCCAGTCGATTAGCTGACGGGAGCGTTTTCGATCGCCGTTGCCACGACCGGGGGGTTGTGTCGGGGCGTAGGTCGGCGGCGGCCCCGAAGAGCCGCGCCGACCTCGCTTGCGGGGGCAGCCACGAGAATGCCTCGGTGATCGTCCCGGCGAGAGCGGCGGCCTCGATCATCTCGTAGATGGCCGACTCGACTGTTTAGGCCTCGCGGGCGCGCTCGTAGGTTAGGTGGGCGAGGCCGTTCCCCACGGTCTTCGTGTGGATTAGGCGCAGGGGTCGCTTGTCGCTGGTCTCGCCGAACAGGCGCTCGCCGGCGCCGAGCGCAACCGGGAAGACGGTCAGGCGCAGCTCGTCGACCAGGTCGTGCTCCATCAGCGTGCGCACGAGCGGGCGGCTGGCGTACACGACGATCTCCCCCTGTATCTGTTGCTTGAGCTTCGAGACCTCGCTAACTACCTCGCCCGCCAGGACGGTCGCGTTCGTCCATTTGGGCTCTTGGAGCGTCGCGGACACGACGTACTTGGGCAGGCGGTTCAAACTGTCCACCCACTCGCCGCTCTGGGATGACGACCGTGTGGCGAAGTTCTCGTCGCTCCGGCGACCCAACAGCAGCGCCTCGGCGCCTTGTGCCTCGGCCAGTTCGACCTCAGCCCACGCCTCCCAGTCCTGACCGATGAACTGTACAAACCAGCCGCCGTGCCTGAACCCCTGCTCGCCGCTCGGGTCCTCGACGACGCCGTCGAGCGTGACGTTCTGGCTGACCACGATCTTTCCCATCTTCATTCTCCTTGCTTTGGCTTGTGGGTGTTGCGTGTGTTGAGGCGTTCGCGGCGAGCGAAATTGAGCGGCGAATTTCGGGGCGCGCCAGCGTCATTACCGTGATGCGGGTGAAACGAACGCGTCGCGACGAGGATGTCGCCGCTGGCAGAGTCACGATCCCGGTCGCAGGTACATCGCATCCGAGCCCGCGAAATAGGCACCGGCGACGATGTGGCGAGCCCGGTGCTCTACCCGGCAAGCGGCGCAGCAAAGCGTCATCAACGGACACGCCCTCGTGATCGACGGCGTCAACGTGGCCGGCCTTCGCTCAGCGCCAATGAGTGCACTGGGCGACGCTCGATCATCATCCTCCGTCACGATCATCGTCGCTGGGTCCACGTGGCGCGACGGTCGACTGACGAGCGACCCTAAGCACGTGAAGGGTGTGCATGCCGGCGATCAGCCCGAGCCCGAGCAGCACCCAGCCGGGCCAGAAGTAGCCGAAGCCCCCATTCACCCAGAGCGCGAGGAGGTAGAGCCACTGCGCCGCGGAAGCGCCTGCGTGGATGGCAAGCGACCGACTGCCTGCAAACCGGCGGATGATCGTGGGTCGGCGGTTCAGCAGGACGATCCAGCTGTGGAGTGCGAGCAGAGCGGCGAGTGGCAGGACCGCGCGGATCGGCCAGAGGTCATCGCGGGTTGTGGAGGCCCAGACGGCTACGAGCAGGATGCTCAGGCCGGCCGCCATGGACGCATGGATCTTGAGCGTGCGTGGATTTAGATGGCGCATCGCTCAGGCGGTAACGTCGCGTCGCTGCAGGACCGCTGCGCCGGCGAGCAGCGCGGCGAGGGCGTATCCCGCCAGGAGCAGAGCGCCTGGCGCCTGCCCGAGCGGGTGCCCGTGGGAGGCAAAGGCGCTGGTGCCCGAGGCGGCGGTGGACAGTCCGCTCAGTCCGGCCTTTTGCACGGCGTCGCCGACCCCCGGGATCAGGGTCAGTAGCGGCTCGATCGCGTATAGCAGGCCGAGCGCGGCGATGATCGCGGCGACCTGGTTGCGGACGACCGCGCCGATGCCGACGCCGAGCGCCGCGAACAATGCCGTGGCGAGCGTCCCTCCGGCGATGATGCCCGCGATGTGGCCGGCGTGGAGCTGGCTTGCGATGCCTCGTGAGGAGAGAAGCGGCAAGACGATCGCAGTGGCAATCCCGAATGCGAGCAGCCCGAGGGCCAGTCCGACCAGCCCGGCGTTGATTGTCTTTGCGATGAGCAGCGGCGTGCGTTTGGGCGTGGTCAGCAGTGCGGGCGTGATCGTGCCGTAGCGGTATTCGTTGGTTACAGCCAAGACGCCGAGCAGGAGCGCGACCGTTTGCGCCGCAGCGGCGATGCTGAGCACGTCGCGGCCAGGATGGTCGCCGTGATGGAACGTGCTGAGCGCCGCGGCTGCCGCGGCGGCGATCGCGATCACCGTGAGCGAGCCGAGCGTGAGTGCATAGACGGTGCGGGTGCTGCGGAGTTTGAGTGCCTCCGCGCTGATGAGCCGGGTCATGACGGACCTCCGTTCGGGGTGCCGGTGAGTTCGAGATAGATCTCCTCGAGCGATGAGCCAACTGGCGCAAGCTCGGTGATCAGCAGGCTGTGGGTGGCAATCGTTCGCGCGACCTCCTCAGCGGTGCGGTCTCGCACGAGGATCGCCTCGGCTCGCTCTTGCTGCACGTGTGCGCCGTCGCCACGCAGCCGCTCGGCCAGCGGCTGCGCGTCGGGTCCGGCGACACGAACGCCGGCACCGTGCTCGGCGAGCAGTTGCTCGAGCGGCGCTTGGACGACCGAGCGACCGTGGCGGATGACGACGACGTCGTCGACCGTTTGCGCGACCTCGGCCAGCACGTGGCTGGAGATGAGGATCGCGCGGCCTTCGTCGGCAAGCGAGCGCAGGAAGTCACGCAACCAGCGAATGCCCTGCGGGTCGAGGCCGTTGGCGGGTTCGTCCAGCACAAGCACTCGGGGATCGCCGAGTAGCGCGGCCGCCAGCCCGAGTCGTTGGCGCATGCCCAGCGAGTAGCCGCCCGTTCGCCGGTCAGCCACGGAGTGGAGGTCCACGAGAGTCAGCAGCTCGTCGACCCGGGACTGGGGCAACCCGCCCGCCCGGGCGAGCGCGCGCAGATGACGGCGCGCAGTGCGACCCGGGTGCAGCGCGTCCCCGTCCAGGGTAGCGCCGACGGTGCGGATCGGTTCCGACAGCTCTGCGTACGCGCGCCCATCGATGCTCGATGTGCCGGCACTGGGTCGGATCAGGCCCAGCAGGGCCCGAAGCGTCGTCGTCTTCCCGGCCCCGTTGGGTCCCAGAAACCCGACGACGCGCCCGTACGACACCGAGAACGACAGATCGTCAACGGCCAGCGTGCTGCCGAACCGCTTGCTCAATCCGGCGACCTCGATCGCTGGAGCGGAGACTGGTGTGCTTGATGATTGGTTCATGCGGTCAGGATCGAGCTCCGGGGCGGCGATCACACCGGCCGCTGGTTCACTTCGAAGCGCGCCGGGAGTCGGCCTCAGGTGTCGACTTTGGTAGGGGGGCGGCGAGCACGAATCGCGCGTACGCTTAGAGCCCGATGACCGAGTCCATCGCGTCCGACGCGCGAATCGGCGGCTGGCAGCGCGCGCTGGTTGCGAGAGAGCTCTACGAATCCGATGGCGCGCGCTCGCGCCGAGACGTGCTCGTCGACGTTGCCGTCGTCGGGGCGACCGCTGGGCTCGGCGCGCTGGCCATTGGTGATCTGTGGCGGCATCGCGGCGCGTTGATGAACGCCGCCGATCTGGTGGTCGGAACGGCGGCGTGCCTCGGCCTCTGGATGCGACGCCGCCGGCCCGAACCGGTCGGCCTGTTCGCCATTACGGCGTCCGCGTTCTTCGCGATGGCCACCGGTGCTGCGCTCGTCGCACTCTTCAACGCCGCGACGCGCGTTCGCGCTTGCTGGCTGGTTGGCCTAGTCGCCTTGTCGCTGACCGCAAGCCTTCTGTTCCCGCTCGTGAACCCAGCGGTGGCGCCCGTCCTCAGGCAGCGTTTCCCGGGGTTCATGGCGACGGCGATTGCCGTCGGCTGGGGATTGTTCGTCCGCGTGCGTCGCGAGCTCGTCATCTCCTTGCGCGAGCGGGCCGAGCGACTCGAGGCCGAGCGGGAACAACACGTCGAGCAGGCGCGCGAGGCCGAGCGCAGGCGGATCGCCCGCGAGATGCACGACGTACTCGCCCACCGGCTCTCGCTGCTGAGCCTGCAGGCGGGCGCACTCGAGCTTCGATCCGACGCGACCGCCGAGGAGACCGCCCAGGCGGCGGCGATCCGCACCTCCGCCGCCACCGCCGTGGAGGAGCTGCGCGACGTTATCGCTGTGCTTCGCGAGGACAGCGGCCAGACGACTGCACCGCCCCAGCCGATGCTCGCCCAGCTCCCCGCGCTGCTCGAGGAGTCGCGCTCCGCGGGGATGAGGGTACATGCTCGGATCGACGTCACGGACGCCGACTGTGTCCCGGATGCGGTGGGGCGCACCGCCTACCGGGTCGTCCAGGAGGGACTGACCAATGCGCGCAAGCACGCACCGGGCGGCGCGGTGCAAGTGATCTTGGACGTGCAAGCCCCGGACCGCCTTGCGGTCGAGGTCGTCAGTCACGGAGGGGCCGCCGTGGCCGCGGCCCGAGACGGCGGTACCGGGCTGATCGGCCTGTCCGAACGCGTCGAGCTCGTGGGCGGGCGCCTCGAACGTGGCCCCGACGGGAACGGCCGCTTCCTGCTGCGCGCCAGCCTGCCGTTGAGACCGTGAGCGACCGTATCCGCGTCCTGCTGGTCGACGACGACCCACTCGTTCGTTCGAGCCTGAAAATGCTGCTCACCAGCGCGCACCAGATCGAAGTCGTCGGCGAGGCCGAGGACGGGCGTGCTGTGCTCACCGCCGTCGACCACCACCGCCCCGACAT
The DNA here is from genome assembly GCA_963723675.1 of uncultured Solirubrobacterales bacterium. Classification (GTDB taxonomy): domain Bacteria; phylum Actinomycetota; class Thermoleophilia; order Solirubrobacterales; family Solirubrobacteraceae; genus Palsa-465. Next base: position 1,612,499 of record CAVRRW010000012.1, read on the forward strand.
CGTCCTGATGGACATCCGAATGCCCCAGCTCGACGGCATCGCCGCCACCCGCCTGCTCCGCACCCAGCCACGACCGCCGGCCGTGATCGTGCTCACCACCTTCGACGCAGACGAACTCGTGCTGCACGCGCTACAGGCAGGCGCCGCCGGCTTCCTGCTCAAACACACCGCCCCCACCGAAATCGTCCGCGCGATTGAATTCGTCCACGCCGGCGAGGGCACCCTCTCGCCCGCCATCGCCCGGCGGCTCATCGCCCTCGTCGCCGGCGACAGCGACGCCGGCATCCGTCAACAGCACGCCCGCGAGCGACTGCGTTCCCTCACCGACCGCGAGCGCCAGGTCGCAGTCGCTGTCGGCCAAGGACGCTCCAACGCCGAGATCGCCACCGAGCTGTATGTCACCGTCGCGACGGTCAAAGCGCATGTCTCACGGCTTCTCGCCAAGCTCGAGGTCGAGAACCGCGTGCAGATCGCGCTTCTCGTCCACGACGCCACCACCGGACCGACAGCAACAAAGCCATGATCACCGGCACGAGCGGCGGTGAGTACGTCCCGCAAATTCGCTCACTGCGATCCTGCCGACGGCGATCCGCCCTGCCGATTAGTCCACTCCCCGCCAGGACGGCAGCAACGCCGAGAGCAGATCTTCAGTCCCGCTTTCATCGCGCGACAGGCACGCCACCGCACGACCGGTCGCGTCTCGCTAGCGCGGATAGGGGGTGCGGCGTCCGCTGCCCGGAGGCCGGTTGCGCGAAGGGTTCTTCGCTGCCACGGCGTCGCTGTCATTCGACCGACGTTCTACAAGGTGGCTTGGCAGCTGGATGCAGCGCTCCCGAGGCGTCTTGTAGCCGAAGCCGGGGCCTACCAGTTCGGGATCGTCCCGCTCGGTAACGCACCGGCGCGCGCCCGTGCGAGGCTCTGTTCGGTCACGCTCGCATCCCCGCATCAACTCGTCCTTCGCCCGCTTCACGAGTAATGACGTCGAGGCCGGTCGAAATTCGCCGCTCAATTTTGCTCGCGTCGAACGCCTCAACTGAAAACACCAACGAAAGGAGGACGGAGATGGGAAAGATTGTGATCAGTGGCCCGCAGAACGTCTCGCTCGATGGAGTGGTCCAGGACCCGGACGGTGAGGAGGGCTTCAGGCTGGGCGGCTGGTTCGTCCAGTTTGGGGGCAAGGACCTCGAAGAGTGGAACAAGGTCGCGCTCGGCGAGGCGCGACGCGCCGAGGCATGGCTGCTGGGTCGGAGAAGCTACGAGTTTTTCGAGGTGCGGTGGCGACCCCGGAGTGGCGAGCTCGCGGACAGGTTAAACAGCATGCCCAAGTACGTCGTGTCCTCGACCCTCGAAGATCCCGAGTGGAACAACTCGACGGTCCTCAAGGGCGACGTGGTGACCGAGATCTCGAAGCTGAAGCAGGAGCTAGACGGAGAAATCGTCGTCCCTGCCAGCTATCAGCTCGGGCGCACGCTGATTGAGCACGACCTCGTCGACGAGCTGCGGCTGGTCGTCTTCCCGGTCGTGCTCGGGGCTGGCGAACGCCTCTTCGGCGAGACCAGCAACAAGAAACCCATGCGCCTCGTCGATACCAAGACAATCGGTGACGGCCTCGCCTTTCTCACCTACGAGCTCGTCCGGGAGGCCTAGCGGGCGACCAGGTATCCGCGAGAAGCGGGCGGCCGCGCAGCGTCATGCGATGCGCGTCCTATCCCCGGAGCAGGCTCTCGCTCGCCGCCGCGTTGCCGTGCGGCCTCAGATGCTCACGCCGTAGTGGAGGTGAACGACCCCGTTTCGGAACCGGCGCTCGTCCAGCAGCTCGAGTTGCGCGCGCACGTTGTCCGGGAGCGCGCGCCTTCCTCCGCCCACGACGATCGGTCCGCGGAACAGGTGGTACTCGTCGACCAGGCCCGCGGCGATCGCCTGGCCAGCGAGCTCGGCACCGCCGATCGTGAGGTCCGGCCCTGAGCTCTCCTTGCGCCGCCGGATCGCGCCGGGGTCGAAATCGCGCTCGATCCGGTGTCCTCGCGCTGGAAGCCGCCTGAAGGGCCCGGGAGTACGAGATCTTCTCGGTCGCCCGCCAGATCTCGGCGTAGTCCCGGATCACCGCAGGCTGATCCGCGCCGGTGCTCACGTTCTCCCAGAAGACCATCGTCTCCTACATCCGGCGTCCATACAGATAAGTGCCGATCGGCCGCTCGAGGTCGCTGACGAAAGCATGCACTTCGTCATCCGGCGCCGCCCAGTCGAACTTCCCCGCCTCGTCCTCGACGTAGCCGTCAAGCGAGGCGATCGCCGAATAGATCAGCTTGCCCATCTCAGCTCAATCCAGCGTCAGTACGGAACGAGAGACCGCGCTCATCAAGGACCCAGCGCAGGGTCGCTATCGCTCTCGGCCCCATGCCGTGCAGCTCCTCCAGCTCGGACTCGGAGACCTGAGCCAGTTGATCCAGATGCGTGCAGCCAGCGCCTGAAAGAGCACGGCGTGCCGGCGGGGGAAGCCCGTCTCATCCTCAGCCCGCGGGGAATTGCTCTCCGTCTGCGAGAGCCTGCGCCGCTGGGCCGACGGCGCAGTGCTCTTCGTCTACGAGATCCCGCGCCGGACAGCGTTGGGCAGCAAGCGCAGACTGCTCACCGTGGAGGATTGCCCATGATGATGTCTGCCTGCTTTCGACCGCGCCTTGTGGTGCCTATCGGCCTTTTGTTGCCTGTCCGCGATCACGGAATCGCTCGCGTCGAACGGCCGCAGGTAGACCGGCGGGTGGAAGCGAACGAACGCCGGCGGCGTGGCGACTGACTGATTGCCCGAGGCGAAGATATTGTAGCCCGAGCCGAGCGCCGCCGCGGACGCGTTCAGAGCCGAGGGATTCGTCGCGCGCGGCCCCCACCGGCCGGTGTTCAGGCGCTGCAGCAGATCCTTCGCGGCGGTGATCGTCTCGGCCGGGGTGAACGCGCAGTGGCCGGCGCGGTGGACGAAGATCTGTCGCAACAGGCTGGAGTCGCCGGCGCGATCGACGACCTGGCGATATGCCTGCTCGTTCTCGGGAACCACGAGCCCATCTCCGGTGGTGTGCATCGTGAGCACCGGCATCGCCAGGCGCCCGTTGAACACGATGTTCTGCTGCAGGTATTGGACCGCAGCCGGATCTGCGCTGATCCGCGCCGTGCGGTTCAGGGTCCTCAGATCCTGGCGCAGGCTCAGCCCGGCCGCCCGGTACAGAGCACGGACCTCGGCCGCGTCGGCCGAGCGGGCCAGATCCCGCGTGTAGTCCACGCCGGTGTTCCACGACGGGTTGCCGCCGGCGCGGGCCTCCAGCTCGGCTCGCAGGGCGAACGCGAACGGAAAGTCGACCTGGGTGCCCCACTCGAACTGGTTCTGCTGCTGGTCGGCGAAGTCGGTCCGGGCCGGTTCGGGGGAGAGCGGCGCGAACCAACCGGGCGTGTCGCCGAGAGCCGCCGTCAGCGCGAGCCGGGCCCGACCCTGCGGCGTCTGCTGCGCCGCGGCGGCCGCCGACTCGGCGATCCCCAAGTTACCGGTGGGGTTCGTGATGTTGACGATCGCCACCGACGGCGCGAGCAGCGTCCTAAACGCAAACGCGGAATCCAGCGCCGTGTTCCAGGTGGCCACCCCGCCCGACAGCACGCCGCACATCGGCAGCGCAGCGTCGAAGCGGTTCGGGTAGCGCTGGATCAGGCCCGCCGTGATGATGCCGCCGAGTGAATGGCCCCAGGCGATCGTTCGTGAGGGCTGCCCCACCAGTTGGTCGAACACGTTCAGCGTGCTGATCTGGTCGGGCAGCGCCTGCTGGATGGCCCACCCGGTGGACGCGTAGGACGAGCCGGCCAGCGCGTAGCCCTGGCTGAGCAGCCATCCGCCCGTGACCGGATCGCCGACGTCCTGGGCTGGATTGGGCGAACCGGGCACGACATATCCGTGGCTGTACAGAAACAGCGTGTGGTTCCAGTTCGCGGGCACCTCGATCTTGTACGCCGCGCCGTCCGGCAGCGTTCCCGTGAGCGTCCGCACGCTCGAGCTCGCGGGCGCGGCCGCGGCCAGCACCGAACCCAGGCCGACCGTCGCGGCGAGCAACACGGTAACCAGCAACAGTCGTGGGAATCGACGGCTCAAGGACATATCACGCTCCAGCAGACGTGGTTTGGTTCCGACGCGAATGCGCGCCCGCGGCACTCTAACCCCCCAGGACCCGCAAAGACGCGGTAGTTCGAGAAGGGCAGGCTTCTCGACACAGCGTCGTCTCCTGGTCCGACCGTTGTTCTGCGCGCACATCGAAGCCACGACCGCTCGGGACGCCGGGTCCGTCCTCGGCGTTAGCGGAACACCTGACGGGCGAATTCTTCGCTCAGTCGTTGCAGGCGGGGTCCGAGGTGACGCGGCTCGTTCAGGGGAGGGACGATCTCGCGCACTTCGCCGACCAAGCCACGCAGGCCTGGCGCGGGCATGCGGCCTGCTCGATGGAGAGCCTCGGATGCGAGCACGACCAGGACGGCCAGCCCGGCCTCCAGGCATCCGCCGATCGCCATCGCCTTGCGCCACGCGAGGAAGTTCAGCGTTGGGACGTCGTTCTGGCCGAAGGCGCCGAGCGACAGCAGCGTCGGCTGCGCGTGGAAACGTGCCTCTTCAGCCCAACCGTTTTGCACCATGTGCAGAGGCTTGGCCGTGTATTCGTCGCCGCCGATCAGCGGCCCGATCACCGGATGCGCAAAAAGGTGGTCGGTGAGACGCTGGGCCATCTGGCACAGGTCGGCGTGCGCGAATCCCAGCCCGTCCATCGCGGGCCCGGCCTGCGCGTTGTGGTAACCGCCCGTCGAGAGCACATCACCGTCGGGACGCTCTGCGGCCGGCGCCAGGTAGACCGGGTTATCGGTGACCGAGCTCAACGACATCGCGGCCGCTCGCTCGGCCTCGGCCTGCGCGCGGCGGGCAGCTGCCAACGCCCGAGGCAGGATTCGCAACGAGACCGATGCCTGATGCGGCTGACGCGGACGTTCGCTTCCTGCCAGAAGCCTTCGCAGCGCCTGCAGCTCGGCCGTCTCGTGCCGATCGCCCCACAGCTCTTGGAGGTCTGGAGCGTAGTGTTCGTCGGGCGCTCCGGCCGCCTCGGCTACCAGTGCGAACACCGCCTCGGCAAGCTCCAAGCGCCGGCGGCCGGCTAGCGCCACGTCCGCTGTCAGTGCGGCTGCACACGGCGAGCCGTTGATCAGGGCCATCCGCTCCTTCGGCGTCATCGCCAGCCGCGTACTGAGATCGAAGAACAAGCATCCCAGCGGCAGGACCTCTCCCGAGCCGCCGTTTCCCTGTATGGGGACCTCAGGCAGCTCGTCGAGCCTGAGCATGTCCGCCACCGCTTCAGCAATCCGTCCTCGCGCAGCCGCATGACCGTCGATCATGTTCGCCAGTCGGGCGAGGAGGATCGCGCGCACTACCCGCCGGGGCGCGGACTCGCCAAACGACACCGCCGTGTGCAAGACCGTGGGGCGTCGATTTCCCTGCTCGGCGCCGAGGGCCGTCGCTGCCAAGTCTCCAGGAGCGGACGTCACACCGTAGATCAGTGCCGCGGGATCCTCACGAACTCGAGCGGCCACGAGCCTTTCGAAGGACTCGTGCCGCCGATCCATCAGATCCAGCGCCTCTGGCGCTATCTCGACGCTGACACCCTGCCAGGCGACGGCATGGACCGCGTCGAGCGTGATGTCCTCACGGGTGTGCAGCCACACGCTCAATCAGGACTTACCCCGCCGAAGGACCACGGACGTGCTCGCCGATGCCGCCGACGCGAGCGACGCCGAGGCCGGCTCGCTGCGCGAGCCGCGTGCATTGGTGCATCTCACCGTTGCCGTTGAGCCGGTGCGGGCCCGCAAAGACGGGCTGGTCCCACACGTTGCCCGGAGGCAGGATCACCGTTACCCCGGTCCTGGCCGGGCCGCGGCCGACGACTAGCAGACCTCGGCCCTCGATCAAGGTGCGGTGCCCGACCCGGACGCCGGCGACGTCGGTGATCGCGTTCTCGGGTCCCCGCGTCCCGTGGCCGATCGCGATGCCGTGGTCACGAGCGCGCATGTGTGTCTCAGCGCTCAGGCGATCGACTCCTCGTCCATGGCGCGATCGATCGCTTCCTGCGCCCGGAGGGTCTTCGGCCCGGGCGCGGCGGGCAGGATCACCTCGCCGATCGAGGCAACCGGCTGGGCCAGTCGCGCGGTCGAGACCAAGAACGCCTCCTCCGACTGGAGGGCGTCCTCGAGCCGGAAGCCCCCCTCCTCCGCCGGCATGCTTTCGAGGATCACCCGCCGCGTGATCGAGGCGAGGATGCCGGTCTCGAGCGCCGGCGTCTGCAGCCGGCCGTCGTGCACCCAGAAGATCGCGCACGTGGGCCCCTCCAGAACGACCCCGTCCGATCGGACCATCAGCGCCTCGTCGTAGCCCTCGGCGAGCGCGCGCCGGGAAGCCACCATGTTGGCCGCGTACGAGAGCGACTTGACGCCGTTGAGCAGGACCGAGGGGTCGTAGGTGACCGGCAGCAGTCGGGCCGGCTGGGTCAGCGCCTCGGGGTCGCCGGCCGATTCCAGGCGGCAGATCCGGCGACCACCGCGGGTGAGCACCACGCGAACGACCGCGTAGCCGTCCGGCGCCCGGGTGAGCAGCAGGTCGATGTCCGACTCGAGCTGCTCGCGCGGGCAGTCGAGTGCCAGGGCCAGGCAGGAGCGCTCGAGGCGATCCAGGTGTGCCGCTCGTGCGAACGGACGCCCATCGCGCAAGGGGAACGCATCGAACGCTCCGTCGCCGCGGATCAGGCCGTCGTCGCCGGCGGGAATCATGGCCTCGCCGGCGCGCATCAGCTCGCCGTCCAGGACCAGCGGCCAGTTGGCGGCCTCGGCCTGGGCCGCTTTCGTGACGGGATCGACGGTGCGGTCTGTGCTCATCGCTGCCCCGGTTCAACTGTAGATCTTCTGCTGTCCGACCTGGAGGGCGAGCAGCAGTTCCGCCACGATCGCCGGCATCACGTCGCTCGGCCGCTCTTGGTCGTTGATCTCGACAGCGACCATCGGCCGGCAGCCTTGAGCCTGAACACGAAGGTGGTCACCGGGGTGCGGCTCCCTTCCGATCGCGTCGGGGTATGGGATCGAGCTCACCCGCGTGCCGGCTCGAGCTCTGCAGCGATCGCCGGCGTGGTCGAAGGGGCGGGAGTGTTCGGCGGCGCCGCGTTGTGAGGCGATGGCTTGACGCGGAGGATGCGTGCGGCTCCGGCGGGGAGCCACCAGTTGTAGGCGCCGAACAGGCTGACGAGCGCGGGGACGAGCAGGCAGCGGATCAGGGTGGCGTCGACGAGGATCCCGGCGCCGAGGCCGGTGGCGAGGATCTTGATATCGGTCTCCGGCCCGGTGGACATGGCTAGGAATGAGAGAACGAGGATCAGCGCGGCGCTGGTGACCAGGCGACCGGTGCGTCCGATCCCTTCGATCACTGCGGAGTGGGTATCGCCGGTGCGGTCGTAGCTTTCGCGCATGCGTGCGAGGATGAACACCTCGTAGTCCATCGAGAGGCCGAACAGGAACGCGAACACCATGACGGGGATCCACATGGTGATCGCGCCGGTGGCGGGGATCCCCCAGACAGTCTGGCTGGCGTGTCCTTGCTGCCAGATCCAGACCATCACGCCGTAGGCGGCGCCGAGCGAGGCGAGGTTGAGCACCACCGCCTTGAGCGGCAGCAGCAGCGAGCGGAACGCCCGCGCGAGCAGCACGAAGGTCGCCAGCGCAATCAGCGCGAGCATCAGCGGGAAGCTGCCGTACACGTCGTGAGCGAAGTCGATCATCGAGGGGCCAGAGCCGGCGACGCCCAGCACGGCAGGATCGTGAGCGACCGCGGCGCGGAGCGTACCGACGGTGTCCTGCCCGGCGCTGATGTTGGTCTCGGCCTGCGGGAGCACGGTGATCAAGGCAGTCCCGCTTCGGCGGAACTGACTGCTGCCGGGAGCGATCGCGGCGTGGACGCCGGGGAGGTCCTCGAGCCGGTGCGCGACCGCAGGCGCGGCGTTCGCGCGTGTGAGGACGTCGACCGGGGTCAGTGTGCCGGGCGGGACACCGCCGGCCTCGAGCGTCGCCAGCGCCGTGTGAGCGGGGCCGGCCTGCGCGAGGGCGGCGGTGCTGGGCTCGCCTACGTGCATCGAGAATGCCGGGATGATCAGCGCAGCGAGCGCGGCCGTGCCGGCGAGGGCGGCGACGCCGCGATGGCGGGCGGTGAAGCGCGCCCAAGCGGTCCAGCCGCGGCTGGCGGTGTTCTCGGTCCGCAGCCGCGGCCAGTCCAGCCGCGGGCCGACGCCGGCGAGCACGGCCGGGAGCAGGGTCAGCGCGACGGCGACCGAGATCAGCGGGATCAGCACGCCGCCGATGCCGGCGCTGCGCAGGAACGGGACCGGGAGCACGACCAGCGCCAGCAGGCCGATGGCGACGGTCAGCCCCGAGAACAGGACGGCGCGGCCGGCGGAGGCGATCGCGGCTTGGACCGCGTCCTCGTTCTCGAGGCCGTGGGCGCGCTCCTCGCGCCAGCGGCTGACCACCAGCAGCGTGTAGTCGATCGCCACGCCGAGCCCGATCAGGGCGATCAGGAACTCGACGATCTGGCTGACGGCCGTCAGGTGCGTGAGCCCTCCCAGCGCCAGGAAGGTGGTGAGGATGGAGATGCCGGCGATCACCAGCGGCACGAACGCCAGGAAGCTGGCGAACACGAACGCGAGTACGACCAGCGCGCCGAGCGCGCCCAGCATCGCCTCGGCCAGCACCCCGGCGCCCTTGCCGGCGGCTTTGCCCGTCGCCAGCGCCTGGATGCCCGTGATCCGCACCTGCCAGGAGGCTGGCGCGGCGGCGCTGACGGCGCGCCGGATGCGGGCGGTCAGATCGCCGGGCGCCATCGGGTCGCCCTGCGGGGTGAACACCAGCGCGTACGTGCTGCGCCCGTCGGCGGTCGCGAACGCCGGATCGCCGGTGGTGGGGTAGTCGGCGACCCGCGCGGTCGGGGCTACCCGTCCGGCGGCGGCGAACGCGTAGGTGAGCCGGGCGGCGACGCCCGGAGTGTGGACCGTGGTGCCGGCCGGAAGCGTGATCACCGGCACGGTCGGATCCTGCGCGCCGTTATGGCCATACAACGCCTGGATCCGGGCGTCGGCGCGAAACGCGGCACCGGGCATCGCGAAGCTGTTCGTCAGCCGCTTGGTCGTGCCGGTCGCGGTCATCGCCCCGGCTGCCGCCAGGGCGAGCCAGAACGCGACGACAAGCAGCTTGTGCCTGAGAACGAAACGGGTGGGCGTCGACATCATGGACCTCCTCGGGAGCGGCCGGTGGTGATGGCAGCAAGCATCGCCCGGGGGAGCCAATCTGTCGTCGGCCGGGCGGAGGCAGTTGCGCTACGACATTCCGAGCGGTCGTTCGGCCGGCGTACTCCAATTGGAGCAGGCTGCCGCCTGCCGATGGATGACGACAACGGCCCGTCCGCGGTTTACGCTCGCGAGGCGATGAACGCCCCACCCGCGAGCGCCCGCTCCGCGATCCGCCGCCGGCCGGCGCTCGCCGGCGCGCTCGCTCGCTTGCGCCGCTCACCGCTGGCGTTTGACATCGGCTTCGCTGTGGCGATGGCGGTGATCACGCTGCTCGGCTCGCTCGCCGAGGGTCACCCCAACCAGCAGTTCGACAAGCCCGCTCCCGGTCACCACATCCCCCACGTCCCAGCGGCGGCCGCGCTGCTGGTCCTGGCTAGCGCGCTGGTGCTGATCTGGCGCCGGCGGGCGCCCGTCGCGGTGCTGGCGGTTTCGCTGGCAGCAGTGCTCCTCTACACCTGCCTGGGTTATGTCAACGGCGCGGCGATCCTCAACCCGATCGTGGCGTTGTACGCCGTCGCGGTGACCTGCACCATCCGCCGGGCGATCGCGCTGTCGCTGGTGACGATGGCCGCCCTGATGGCCGCCACCGCGGCGTTCGATCCGCTGGGCGCGACCGGCGGCGGGTTCCCTCTGATCCCCGGCGTGGTCGCAGCGGCGCTGTTTTTGGGGCTCTGGGTCGCCAGCCGCCACGCCTACGCCCGCCGCGAAGGCGAGGAGCAGGCCCGCCGCGCGGTAGACGCCGAGCGGCTGCGGATCGCGCGCGAGCTGCACGACGTCGTCGCCCACACGATGGCCACGATCAACGTCCAGGCGGGCGCCGCCGGACACGTGATCGAAGCGCAGCCTGAGCAGGCTGCCCAGGCACTCGAGGCGATCAAGCAGGCCAGCAAGGAGGGGCTGCGCGAGCTGCGGGGAATCCTCAACGTCCTGCGGCAGGCCGACGAGCACGACCCGACCGCGCCGGCGCCGCGGCTGTCGCAGCTCGGCGCCCTGATCGAGGGGACCGAGCGTGCCGGGCTGCCCACCACGCTCAGCGTCCGGGGTGACCCGCGGCCGCTGCCGGCGACCGTGGAGATGGCTGCCTACCGGATTATGCAAGAGTCGCTGACCAACGCGCTGCGCCACGCCGGGCCGGGCAGCGCCGTGGTCACCGTCACCTACGCCGACACGGACCTGCGGCTGGAGGTCACCGACGACGGCGGGGGGAGCGGCGACGGCGCGTCTCACGGCGCCGGGCACGGGATCGCCGGGATGCACGAGCGCGCGGCGGCCGCGGGCGGGACCCTCGACGCCGGCCCTCGTCCCGGAGGCGGCTTCCGCGTGTCGGCGCGGCTACCGCTGAGCGCGCCGTGATCCGGGTCCTGCTCGCCGACGACCAGGCGCTGATCCGCGCCGGCTTCCGCGTCCTACTCGACTCCGCATCGGACATCGAGGTCGTCGGCGAGGCCGAGAACGGCGCGCAGGCGGTCGACCTCGCCCACCGCCATGGCGCCGACGTCGTGCTAATGGACATTCGCATGCCCGGCGTCGACGGGCTCGAGGGCACCCGGCGGATCGAGGCCGACGAGCGCCTCGCCGGCGTCAAAGTGCTGATCCTGACCACGTTCGAGAGCGACGAGTACGTCTACGAGGCGCTACAGGCCGGGGCCAGCGGCTTCCTCGTCAAGGACACCGAGCCGGCCGAGCTGCTGCACGCGATCCGGGTGATCGCCGACGGCGACGCGCTCCTCTCCCCCGGAATCACCCGCCGGCTGATCGCCGACATCGCGGCCCGCCGATCCCCGCGTGGCCGGCCGGACCCGGCGCTGTCCGAGCTCACCGAACGCGAACGCGAGATCATGACGCTCGTCGCCCGCGGCCTCTCCAACGCCGAGATCGCAGGCCAGCTCTACCTCAGCCCCCTGACCGTCAAGACGCACGTCAGCCGCGCGATGCTCAAGCTCCACGCCCGCGATCGCGCACAGCTCGTCGTGATCGCCTATCAGACCGGCCTCGTCAGTCCAGGCGGCTGACAGACTGCCTCGTCGCCCCCGGCGGCGCGCCGTCGGGTCGCGGAGGTTAGGCTCGCGCCGTGCCTGAGCGCCAGATTCGCCTCTACGGAATCCCGCTTTCGCACCCCGTGCTTGCCGTGGGGGGAATGCTTGATCGCAAGGGACTGTCTTACCGCTACGTCGAACTGTTAGCGGGCGCTCATCCGCCGAGCCTGTGGGCGCTGGGTTTCCGCAACGGCACGGTCCCGGCGATCAAACTGGCTGACGGCTGCCGCGCACAAGGCTCGCTCGTTATCGCACGGCTGTTAGAGCAGATCGCGCCGTCTCCGCCGCTTTACCCACCAGAGCCTGCCGCCCGCGCCGCCGTCGCGAACGCCGAACGCTGGGGAGAAGCCGTCCTGCAGCCCATTCCGCGGCGGCTGATTCGCTGGGGTCTGCGCCGGCGTCTGCGTCAGCGTCAATGGTTTGCCGACATCGCCAGCCCGCTGCCCGCCCCTGCGCTCGCCGGCATGCTGCTGACGCCGATCGTCCCCATCTTCGCCCGAGTGGCCGGGGCGAGCGACGTGCAAGTGCAGCGCGACCTCAATCGGCTCGGCGGGCTTCTGGACGAAGTCGACCGCCTGCACGAACAGGGGGTGATCGGCGGCGATCAGCTCAACGCAGCCGACTTTCAGATCGCCTCTTCGGTGCGCATGCTGCTTGCCATGAAAGACATCGCACCGCTCGTATCGGGACGTCCGGCCGAGACCCTCGCGCTGAGAGTCGTGCCCGAGTACCCCGACATCCCACCCGCACTACCGACCCAGTGGATTCCTACTCGGACCAGTTCCAGGCCGGCCGGGTAGATGGCCGCCGTACCGTCGGTCTTGGCGCGGGCCCGTCCCGAGCTAGCGCGAGGCAGCGGCCGCGACCGCGACGCTGCCTCGGGCGTACCAGGCGCGGGCATCCAGAGCGAACGACCCATCGGGCAGCGCGCCCGGCACGCCTTGCGCACGTCTGCGCGCTGCTCGGCAGACAGCGATCGCAGGTACTGACCGGCCGGTCCAACCGCGAGCGTGAACGGTTCCCAGAAGTCATCGAACCCCGCATATTCCCCGCGGGCAGCGAGCGCACCGCCAACCACGTCCTTGAGGCCGGCGCGCTCGAACCGCTCCACGATGTCGCCCTCGGCGGTGCCTGCCATCAGCCGCTCGCCCTTGGCGTCCGGGGTGAGCTGCCGCACGCCGGTCCAAAATGTCCGCAGCATTGTCATCCCACCTGCCGTGGTGTCCCACATGCACGCGGCAACGGTGCCGCCCGGTCGCGTTACCCGTGCCAACTCTCGCACGCCCTGGTCGGGATCGCGCATGAAGCCGAGCACGAGCGAGCAGAGCGCCGCATCGAACTCCGCGTTCGCCCACGGCAGTTCTTCGGCCACGCCCTCGCGGACATCGGCGCCGGGATTGCGGTCGCGACACGCCGCCGTGAATTGAGGCGCGGGGTCGATTGCCGCGACGTTCGCGGTGCCGACCCGCCCGGCAAGCTCGCCAGTGAGGCCGCCCGGCCCACAGCCCACATCGAGGACCCGCATGCCGGCCTTCACGCCGGCGGCGTCGGCAAGCGCGGCGGCGAGCGTAGGCGCTACCGCCCCATGAAGCGGTCATAGTGCTCCGCCGGCGCCGCGAATTGCATCGCCCAAATCAAGCTGACCCGGACGATCACGTCAACCCCCACCCGAGCAGTGGCGCACGAGCTGCGGCCGAATGGCGATCCACGCACGCCGGCAGTCACGGCGTCGGTGTTAGCGCTAACGTGGCGACCCAGGGCGACCAACGTGGATGCCAAGCTGGATCTTCCTGCCGGGTGGACGGCGTCTCCATCGACGCCCACAACCATCGGAACGCTCGCCCCGGACGCATCGCAGCAGCTGAGCTGGAAGGTGACCATCCCGGTCGACGCCACGCAGCGCAGCTACGCGGTCGCGGCCGTCGTCGGCTATCGACAGGGAGCGACAAGCCAGACCAACGACGCGTCATACCAGCTGACCTTGAACGTGGGAAACGCCGGCGACGGCAACGGCCACGACAATGCCGACTGGGGTGACGCCCAGCTGATGTGCTTCGGCTGAGCCGCCGATCTACCGACCGCGGGTAGTTCAGGTTCTGCTGAGCAGGACGACGATCACGACCGCTGCGGCGACGGTGAGCATCGCATAGGTGCGCCAGCGCCACACCCGACTGACGATGCGTGCTGCGTCGGCGTCGTCGTCCGTCCAGATCCTCATGCCCGGATCGTAGCGCCCGGCGACACGCGAGACTTCCCCTCTTGCGCCCAGGCACCCACGGGGCGGCGCTTCTGCGCCGGCCCACGTCCCGGGCAGCCGAGCCCGCTCGCCTGGCGATCGGCGTGACAAAACTCACGAACCGCGGTCGATTTGCTGCGTACCGTGAAGAGACAGCCAGTAACGGGGGTTTCCGAACATGATCGAAGTGATTTGCTTTTGTGGCTCTGCATATTCGTTCGCCGGCAAGGCCGGCGCCTGTCCTCAGTGCGGCGAGCAGGTGTCATTTGCTCGTGCGTCCAACGCTGAACCTCAGGAGATCGAGGATCGGCTCGACCACCTGTCGAGGCAGCTGGCCGACGACTCGCGTTCTGAGGAACTTGCCGCCTGACCACTTGACGGCGGCCCGGTAGCCACGGCACAGCCCAACAGGCCGGGCGCGGCGTTCAAGCCGATTCGCGCGCTGCGTTGTCGGCGTGCTGCTCTCGCCAGCGTGCCAGCAGCGCGGGCATCTCCGCGCGGAGGAACTCGAAGAACGCGAGCGACTCGGCGACGCGCCGTCCAGCCGGGGTTGTGGGGCCCAGCGCGTTTACGCCCTCGCGGGTGGTGGCGATCCAGCGGTCCAGCAGTCGTTCGCGGCGGGCGACCAGCTCGTACCAGGAGAGATCTTGGAGGACGTAGCGGTAGCGGCGCGTGCCCGGCCGCCGCTCGCGCGAGGTCAGCCCGACATGGCCGAGGTAGTTGACCGCGCCCGAGATCGCGGCCCGGCTCACCTGGAGCTCCGCCGCGAGTTCATCTGCGGTGAGTCCGCCGGCGTTGGTCGCCAGCAGGGTGACGAACACGAGCGCGGGCATGTGCGGCACGCCTGCATCGACGAGCGCTGACGCGAAGCTCTGGACGAAGTGGCTCACCGCCTGCTCGTCGCTGCCGTCGGCAGAGCTCATGTTCGGTGTCCCCCGACAGGTTTCACTAACGTCTGAAAAGTTTGTAGTCTCTGAAAATAGGATGCCAGAGTCTACTCAGGCGCCGGCCTCGCGGCACTCGCGGTGAGCTCGCCACCGGTCATCGCTACCCGCGGCTTGTCCAAGGACTACGGTTCCGGGCGGGGACTGTTCGAGCTTGATCTGGAGATCTGGCAGGGAGAAGTGTTCGGCTTTCTGGGCCCTAACGGCGCGGGCAAGTCGACCACCCTGCGACTGCTGCTGGACCTGATCAAGCCGACCTCGGGCTCCGCAGAGGTCCTCGGGCTGGATACTCTCAAGGACAGCCTTGCGATCCGTCGCCGGGTCGGTTTTCTGCCCGGTGATTTCGCTCTGTACCCGAGGTTGACGGGGCGGGACGTGCTCGACTACCTCGCGCAGCTGAGGGGCGGCGTGGACTCAAGGGTGCGCGACTCGCTGGCCGAGCGGTTCGACGCCGATATGGATCGACCTGTGCGCGAGCTCTCAACAGGAAGTCGGCAGAAGCTCGGTCTGATCCAGGCGTTCATGCACGAGCCCGAGCTGCTGATCCTCGATGAGCCGATCGCCGGGCTTGACCCGTTGGTGCAGCGGAGCTTCCACGCGTTGCTGGGCGAGGTCAGCGCCCGAGGTCGCACGGTGTTCCTGTCCTCACACACGCTGTCGGAGGTCGAGCGAGTCACGCATCGGCTCGCCATCCTGCGCCGGGGCCGGCTGGTCGTCGTCGACTCGCTGGAGAACCTTCGCAAGGTCGCGGTCCAGCGCCTCGAGATCGAATTTGCCGCTCCCGTCGCCACGAACGAGTTCCAAGCCCTCCCCGGGGTCACCGAGGCGACGGCCGACGGGCGAACGGTGACGGTGAGCTTCTCCGGGTCGGCCGACGCCGTGGTCAAGGCAGCGGCCGCCCACGAGGTGCGAGCGATTCGCCCGCACGAGGACGACCTCGAGGACATCTTTCTGCGCTACTACCGAGCGGACGATTCCGCGTGAGCTGGCCGGCGGTCAAGATGACCTTCCGCCTGCGACTGGTGTCCACCGGGTCGGTGGCCGTCGGCCTGATCGCGGTGCTGGTGGCGGTCGGAGCGCTGTTCCCGGCTGTGGGACACACGATCGGGAAGCTCAACATCCCCAAGGGTGTCTCTGACCTTTTGGGCGGCGCAGACTACGGGACCATAACCGGGTGGTTCAAGGGCGAGATCGGCTCGATCTACGGCCCGCTCGTGATCGCTGCCCTCGCGATCACAGGCGCCTCAGCCGCCACGGCGGGCGAGGAGGAGGACCGGATTCTCGCGCTGGTGCTCGCTCATCCGATCAGACGCTCACGGCTGGTCGCCGCCAAGGCCGCAGCGATCGCTGCGGTCGTCGTGATCGTCGCGCTCGCCGCGTGGGCTGGAATGATCATCGGCGTGGCTGTGGGCGGTGGCGGGATCAGCCTCGGGCACCTCACCGCGTTCTCCGTGCAGCTGGCGTTCTTCGGGTTCGCCACCGGGGCGGTGGCGATCGCCCTCGGTGCCGGCACCGGCCGCCGATCGCTCGCCGCCGGAGTCGCCGCAGGCATCGCGATCGTCGGCTGGCTGATCAACGGCTTTGCGCCGCTCGTGGGCGCTGTCGCCTGGCTCAAGTACCTCTCCTTCTTCTACTACTACGCGGGACACGATCCGCTCACCCGGGGCATCGACGTCGGCGGGATCGTCGTTCTCGGTGCAGTCAGCCTGGTGCTGACAGCGCTCGCCATGGCCGGCATCGAACGCCGCGACCTCCGCGCATAGACGACCGGCACCCGGCGACCCAGCGTCAGGAAAACGCGGCGTCGGAGGATTCGGCTCGGGGATCCACGCCTGGGTCGTTTAGGTCGATGATCAGCAGGTCGCCGTCCTGACGAGCAGGCCGTCTGACCGACACGGAGGCGTCTATTTCGTAGTAGGCCACGAACGCCGCACCCGAGATCAACCAGGTCGCGTGATTCTCGACGGGCGCACGAACCTGGTAGGCATGCTCAACGAAGCTGTCGACCTTGCGCAAGGCCACAAGACGGGCGTCGGCGTCATAGAGCAGCTCCACGGACTCCGGGTTTCCAAGCGCTTCGAATGCAGCGCGATTGAGCGAGATGACGCCCTTCTTCTGAATGGTCACGAACGGTTGGCGTCCGTGGCGCCGCTGCCGCGTAAACGTCTCGAATGGCACGTTGGGATCCTAATTGAGAGTGCGACCGCCACGTCGGATAGCGTCACCGCGGCGGCCGTAAGCCAGCCAACGACCCGCGCAACCTGTGGCCCGAGCCGGGCGATTCCCCCAACCCGAAGGACGCAGTCGAGGCGCTTCACGGGATGGTGTGCGACCGGGAGATGCCCCTCTTACACGCCCAGCTCACCATCGCCCGGAACTGGGCGGCGTGGGCCAAGAGCCACCGCTCGGCAACGGACCTCGCTCAACCCACCCCGGCGTCGATCGCGGCGCGCACCTCGTCCGGGCGCGGCTGCGGGCCAAAGCCGGTCAGAACCCAGGTCGCGCCGGCCCGAGCCCACGGGCGGGGGTCCTCGCCCGCGGAGATCTCGATGACCAGGTCGAAGCCATCCGCCGGCGCCCCCGAGCGAAGCTCCCGGACCTCGGCGGCCAGCTCCGCGAGCTGATCGGGCCCCGGAAGCTCGATCGTGAACAATCCGTCCCAGCGAGCGGCGCGTTTGAGCGGCCGCCGATTCGGCCACCGCGACGCGGCCCAGATCGGGATTCGCGGCAGCTGCACGGGAGGCGGCTCGAACCCCCCACCCCACAACTCGCTGAGCCGGTCCAGGCCCTGGTCGAGCAGCTGCGCGCGCTTGCGCGGATCCAGCTCCTCGCCGAACGGGGCGAGCTCACCGCTGCGATCGCTGCCGAGCCCGACCCCGAGGGTGAGCCGCCCGCCGCTGAGGTGGTCGAGCGTCACCGTCTCGCGGGCCAGCTTCTGCACCCGCCTGCGCGCCAGCGGCGTCACCATCGGCCCCAGCCGCAGCCGCTCCGTCGCGCAGGCGACCGCGCTCAGCGCCACCCAGGGATCGGCGAGGGCTCGCACCGGCGGGCGGTAGGCGATGTGGTCCCAGACGAAGAAGCCGTCCCAGCCGGCGGCCTCGGCCCGGGCGGCCAGGTCGCCGAGCAGCCGGGGGTCGACGAGCTCGTCAAACGGCGCCAGGAACAGACCGCGCTTCACTTCACGCGGACGCTAGCGTGTTTGGTGAGATGCCCGGCGAGTCGCGCCCTGAACGACGTCCCGCGATCCTCGCGGTCGATGACGATCCCGCCGTGCTGGCCGCGGTCGCTCGCGACCTGCGGCGCGGCTTCGGCGAGCACTACAGGATCCTGCGCGCGGCTTCGGGCGCCCAGGCGCTGGAGCTGCTGCACGAGTTGCTCGCGCGTGGAGACCAGGTGGCGATGTTGATCGCCGATCAGCGGATGCCCGGGATGTCCGGGACCGACTATCTGGTCGAGGCCCGCAAGCTGGTCCCCGACGCCAAGCGCGTGCTGCTGACGGCCTACGCCGATACCGAGGCCGCGATCGCCGCGATCAACCAGGTGGCGCTCGACTACTACCTGCTCAAGCCCTGGGATCCGCCGGAGGAGCAGCTGTTTCCGGTCGTCGAGGATCTGCTGACGACCTGGGAGGCGGGCGCGGCGCTCGAGGCCGGCGGGGTCCGGGTGGTCGGGCACCGCTTCTCCAGGGAGTCCCACGATCTGCGCGACTTCCTCGCCCGCAACCGGGTGCCGGCGCGGTGGCTCGACGTCGAGCGCGACGGCGAGGCCAAGGAGCTGCTGCATGTCGCCGGCGTGGACGCCGACCGCCTCCCCGTCGTGCTGCTCGAGGACGGCGCCGTGCTGGAGCGCCCGACCGTGCTCGAGCTGGCCGAGCGGCTGGGCATCAGTCACCAGCCGGCGCTCGAGCATTACGACCTGGTGATCGTCGGTGGCGGGCCCGCCGGGCTCGCTGCCGCCGTGTACGGCGCCTCCGAGGGCCTGCGCACGGTGATGGTGGAGCGCGAGGCGCCAGGGGGTCAGGCCGGCCAATCGAGCCGGATCGAGAACTACCTGGGCTTTCCTCAAGGTCTGAGCGGCTCTGACCTCGCGCGCCGCGCCACCGATCAGGCGCGCCGCCTGGGCGCTGAGCTGTTGAGCGTCCAGGATGCCGTGGGGCTCCGGGCCGAGGGCGCCGGCCGCCTGGTGGAGCTCAGCGGCGGCGGCATCCTGAGCTCGAACTGCGTGCTGATCGCGTCCGGGGTCGCATACCGCCAGCTCGATGCGCCGGGGTTTTCCGAGCTGACCGGTGCGGGGATCTACTACGGCGCGGCGATGAGGGAGGCCCGGTCGTGCTCAGACCAGAGCGTGGTGATCATCGGCGGCGCGAACTCGGCCGGTCAGGCCGCCGTGTACTTCAGCTCCTACGCCAAGCAGGTGACGATGCTGGTCCGGGGCCCGTCGCTTGAGAGATCGATGTCGCACTACCTGATCGAGCAGCTCGGCGGGCTCCCAAACGTGCACGTTCAAACCAACAGCCAAGCGGTGGCGGCCGAGGGGGACGGTCGCCTGCGAGGACTGCGCGTGCGCGACGGCGACGGAGCGGAGTCCGACCTGGCGGCAAACGCCTGCTTCGTGTTCATCGGCGCGTCCCCGAGGACCGACTGGCTGGACGGCGTGCTCGCCCGCGATCGGCGTGGATTCATCCTCGCCGGTCCCGACGTCCAGTCCGCCGGGTGGCCGCTCAAGCGCGAGCCGTATCTGCTGGAGACGAGCGTCCCCGGCGTGTTCGTCGCCGGCGACGTGCGGGCGCGCTCGATCAAGCGCGTCGCCAGCGCGGTCGGTGAAGGGTCGATGGCGGTGTCGCTGATCCACGAGTACCTGGGCGAGGGATGAACGCGGACCCGGTGACGCTCGCCGACCTGCGCACGATCGACCTGTTCGACGATCTCGATGACGACCGGCTGCGCGAATGGGTCGCGGTGTGCACGGTTGCCCACTTCGAGCCGGGCGACGCGCTCGCCGAGCAGCAGCAGGCTCCCGAGGGCGTGCTCCTGCTGCTCGAGGGCACCGCGCGGACGCTGGTCGTCGACCAGGGTCGGGTCGAGCCGGTGGGTCGTCAACAGGCGCCGACCTGGATCGGGGCGATTGCCGTCCTCACCGAAGGGATGGTGGGAGTCCGGATTCAGGCGCTTAGCGCGTGCCGTGTCGGGATCGTTCCCGCGGCCGACTTTCGCCGCCTCGCGCTCGTGCATCCCGCCGTGCACCGCCGGGTGATGAGGCAGGTCGAGCCCGTGATGAGCCGGATCACGGCATTGGAGCAGAACCGCGAGCGGCTCGCCGCGCTCGGGACGATGGCCGCGGGCCTCGCGCACGAGCTCAACAACCCGGCGGCCGCGGCCCGCCGAAGCGCCGCCGAGCTGGCCGACGTGCTCGAGGCCGTGAACTCGGCGCTGACAAGCTTTGTGGAGTCGGGGGTCGAGCGAGCGCAGGCCGCGGAGCTGCTGGTGCTGCAGCGGGAAGCCGTCGAGCGAGCCGACGGCGCCGCCCCTGTCGGCGCGCTCGACGCCGCCGACGCCGAGGACCGGGTGGTCGAGCTGCTCGAGGACCTGGGCGTCGCCGAGCCGTGGCGCCTGGCCGAGCCGCTCGCCACGGCGGGTGTCGATGAGCAGTGGCTGGATCGAGTCCACCGGCTGGCCGGCCCCGCCACCGACGCCGCCCTTCGCTGGGTGGCCGCGACGCTGACCGCCGACCGCGTGATCGGCGAGCTGCAGGAGTCGACCAAGCGCATGTCCAACCTGGTCAGCGCCGTGAAGTCCTATGCCTACATGGACCGCGGGGAGCTCGTCGAGGTCGATCTGCACGAGGGGCTGGACACGACCCTGACCGTGCTCGGCTACAAGCTCAAGCACACCAAGATCGACGTGGTGCGCCACTACGACGCCGCGATGCCGAAGCTCCGGGTCCGCGGCTCGGGGCTGACCCAGGTCTGGACGAACCTGCTCGACAACGCGATCGACGCGCTCGGCGACAGCGGCACGATCACGATTTCCACGCACAGCGACGGAGACTCCGCGGTGGTGGCGATCCGCGACGACGGGCCCGGGATCCCCGACGATGCTCGCGATCGGATCTTCGATCCCTTCTTCACGACCAAGGACGTCGGGCACGGCACCGGCCTGGGGCTTGCGACCGCCCGCGGGATCGTCGTCGATCGCCACGATGGCTCCTTGGCAGTCAAGTCCCGGCCCGGCGAAACGGTGTTTTCGGTCCGGCTCCCCCTCACCCAGCGCTGATTGGAGCAAGCAAATGGCCCAATGCACACATCTCGACCACGTCCATGTCACCGAGCTGCCCGAGGCCGTCGACGGCTGCGAGGACTGCCTGGCGACCGGCGGCAAGTGGCTGCATCTGCGGATCTGCCTGGAATGCGGGCATGTCGGCTGCTGCGATGACTCGCCCAACCACCACGCGACAGCCCACGCCCTCGACCGCTCACATCCGATCATCCGCTCGCTCGAGCCCGGAGAGGAATGGTCGTGGTGCTACGTGGACGAGCTGGGAATGCTGATCGAGGGAGTGCGAGGGGACACCCGGATCCCTCCCTCTCCCCTCTTGGGCTGATCGTCGGCCGGCCGTGGGGCCGGCCGGCCTGCTGTTCACGGTCTTCATGTACGGCATCGCGGAGACGCTTGCCAGCGTGATCGGCAGGGCCGAGGAGCACCTCGGCGCTGTGCCCGCGGTCGCGATCCTGCGGCGCAACTTCCGTGCCGCAGCGGGTATAAAACGGTCGCAAACGTGCGAGGAGGCGGGGATGAAGCACAAGCTGCAGGTGCTGACCGCGGTCCTGGTGGCCGCCGTATTCGTGGCCGGCGTCGCGGCGGCGGCATCCTCGCCGTCGATCGTGACGGGAGCGGTGTCCTCGGTCAAGCAGACGGCCGCCGTGCTGCACGGCACGGTCGATCCCAACGGCAGGGCCACGGACTACGCGTTCCAATGGGGCCTGACCACTGCGTACGGAGCGACGTCGGTGGGGCACTCGGCCGGCAGCGGCAAGTCCCCGGTCGCCGTCAAGGTGACCGCGGGAGGGCTGATTCCCGGAACCGTCTACCACTACCGCCTGGTCGCGATCAGCAGGTCCGGCACCTCGATCGGAGCCGATCGCCAATTCAGGACCGCCGGACACCCGCCTCCCAGCACCGCCACCGGGCCGGCGACGCAGGTCACGTCGAGCGCCGCGACCGTGACCGGCGTCATCAATCCAAACGGCGAGGCCACCACCTGGGAGTTCCAGTACGGCCTCACGCCCGCCTACACCAATCAGTCGATCGGCGCGACGCTGCCGGCGGGGAGCGCGCCGGTGTCGGTGGCTTACCCTCTCACCGGGCTGGCGCCGGGAACGGTGTTCCACTACCGGATCGTCGCGCTGCACGGAACCATCGCGTCCAGCGGTGGCGTTGACGCCGTGTTCATGACCCACCCGGCGACGCGGCCGGTGGCGGGCGTGAGCGCCCGGACGAGGCCCGGGACCGACCGCCGGCGTCCGTTTACGTTCACCACCTCGGGCGCGATCAACCGGCGCTGGATCCCCGGCACATTTGCCTGCAACGGCGAGGTCACCGTCAAGTTCCTGGTCGGCGGCCATCGGGTCGGATCGGGACTGATCCCGGTCGCCGCAAATTGCACGTTCTCGGGCATCACCAGTTTCCGGAAGCTCCCCCGTCGTGGCCGGGTGGACGGGCGAGTCCACCTGCGGGTGCTGGTGCACTTCGGCGGCAACGGCTACCTGGCGCCGCACCGGGCCAGGACCGAACACGTGACGATGGGCTAGTCGACCCAGCTAGACGGCCCGGCTAATCGGTCTCGCTAGACGGGCGGTCGCGCGAGTATCCCGTCGTTTGCGGAGTCATCGGCCCCGCGCCTGGGCCGCGGTCTCGGCGATCAGCTTCGACAGCTGGCTGCCCTGCCACGCGATCGGCGACCTCCCGGGTTCGTCGGTGACCAGCCGGGCGCCGGGGATCGCGGCGGCGTAGGCCTCGCCGACGCCGCGGGGATGCCCGGGATCGGCCTCGTCGTCGCTCGCCACCACCGCGACCGGGACAGAGATCGCGGCGAGCTCGGCGAGATCGCCGAACGGCCGTGAGCGTGGCACCACCCGAAGCGCGTCCGCCACCGCCTCCGGATGCTCGTGCAGTGACAGGCGCTGGCGGATCACCTTTTCGACGGTCTCCTGCCATGGCCCCTCCCGGGTGGGACGGTAGGCCGTCACGAAGCCGTCGACTCCTCCCCGCTCGAGCCCCTCGGCGAGCGCGTCCCACCGTGCCAGCCGCTCCGGGTCGTCGTTGGTGCTCTCCTCAAACGCGGGCGTTATGACAACCAGGGCCGCCGCGCGCTCGGGCCGACGCAGCGCGAACCGCAGCAGCGTGTGGGCGCCCATCGAAGCTCCGGCGAGCACTGCGCGCTCGATCCCGAGAGCGTCGACCACGGCCTCGAGATCGGCCGTCAGTTCGTCGTATCCATATGCGCCGCGGTCGGGCGCCGGCGAGGACCGACCATGTCCGCGAGCGTCGTAGGCGACAACCCGGTGCCCGGAGCGCTCGAGCGCCCGCGAGCCCATCACCACGTATCGGCGGGTCGCGGTGAGGCCGTGCAGCAGCACCACGGGCGTGCCGGCGCCGTCGTCCTGCACCGCGACACGCACCCCCTCGCGCTCGACGATCCGCTCGGCCATGTCCCGGATTTCTAGAGGATCGCGCGCGGATACAGCTTCGTGGCGCCGGCGACGGCAGCCGCGAAGAACGCCAGCACGACCGCGAAGTCCAGCCACACCTCGCCGCGCGCGCCGACCCCCAGCAGCATCTGCCGCAGGCCCTGCACCTCGTAGGTGAGAGGATTGAGGCGGGCCACCACGTGCAGCCATCCCGGCATGATGCTCAGCGGATAGAGCGCGCTCGAGGCGAAGAACAGGGGCATCATGATCAGCTGTCCGATCCCCATGAAGCGCTCGCGCGTGCGCACGATCGACGCGATCATCATCGACAGGCAGGCGAATGACCCGGTCCCCAGGGCCAGCAGCGCCAGCGAGCCGACGATGCCCTGCACCGTCCACCGCAACCCGATTCCCGTAAGTGCGAGCACGATCAGCAGCAGCGTCGCCTGGACGAGCGCTCTGACCGACGCCCCCATCGCCTTGCCGAGCACCAGCGCTGTGCGGGGCAGCGGCGTCGCGAGCAGGCGCTGGAGCTGGCCGATGTCGCGCTCCCAGATCACAGCCAGCCCGAAGAAGATCGAGATGAACAGCGCCGCCTGGGCCATCACCCCGGGGGCGATGTAGGCCCGGTAGTCGCCCGAGCCGGCGGCGAGAACGCGGTTGTGCCGCAGCGCCGTGCCGAACACGAACAGCCACAACAGCGGCTGCACCGACCTGGTGATCAGGTCGAGGCAGTCGTGGCGGAGCTTCTGCAGCTCGGCACGTCCCATCGCGGACGCTCCCGCCAGCAGCCGCGTGATCGGCGAGCTCTGCAGCGCCAGCGGACGCTCGAGCTCAGCCGAGGCGGCCGGCGATGTGGCGCTGACGCTTGACATCGCGGATGCTCCCTTCCTCGATCGTCCGGCCGGTGACCGTCACGAACACGTCTTCGAGCCCCTCGGCGCCGTGGGCGGCGAGCAGGTCGGCGGGCGTGCCCTGCGCGACGAGCTTGCCATGATCCATGATCGCCAGGCGGTCGCAGTGGCGCTCGGCCTCGTCCATCAGGTGCGTGGTCACGAGGATCGTCGTGCCCGACTGCCTGCGCAGCATGTCCAGGCGCTCCCACACGACCCGTCTCGCGTTCGGGTCCAGTCCGACCGTCGGCTCGTCCAGTAGCAGCACGCGCGGCCGGTTGAGCAGGGCGGTGGCGATCTCGAGCCGCCTCAGCATCCCGCCCGACAGCGTGCGAGCCAGGCGATCCAGCCAATCGCCAACACCCATCGCCTCGACCGCATCGGCGATGCGCTCCTCGCGCACCGCCCGCGGCACCGCGGTCACACGGGCATAGAACTCGAGGTTCTCCCGCGCCGTGAGCGCGCCGTCGGCCGACAGCGCCTGCGGTATGTACCCGATCGAGGCGCGAACCTCGAGGCCGTTGCAACGCACGTCGAACCCGGCGACCAGCGCTCGCCCGCCGGTGGCGGGCAGCAGCGTGGCGAGGACGCGAACGGTTGTCGTCTTCCCGGCGCCGTTGGGTCCGAGCAGCCCGAACACCTCGCCGCCGCGCACGCCGAAGGACACGCCGCCGACTGCGGTGACGTGGTCGAAGCGGACGACGAGGTCGTCCACGAGAACCGCGGGCGTGTCCGTAGAAATTGACGTAGACGTAAGGTTACCCCGCACCGCCTCACGCTACCATCAATGGCATGGATGTCACCGAGGCCACATTTCAGACGGCGGTAATCGACCGCTCCCACGAGCTTCCCGTCGTGGTCGACTTCTGGGCGGAATGGTGCGGCCCGTGCCGGCAGCTGGGGCCGGTGCTCGAGCGCGCCGCTGACGCGCGCTCCGGCAGGCTCGAGCTGGCGAAGGTCGACGTCGACGCCAATCCGATGCTGGCGCGCACCTACGGGATTCAAGGCATCCCCGTGGTCAAGGCATTTCGCGATGGCGCGGTCGCGGCCGAGTTCGTCGGCGTCCAGCCGCCGATCGCGGTGGATCGTTTCCTGGACTCGCTGCTGCCATCCGAGGCCGACGCCCTGGTGCAGCGCGGAGACGAGGACTCCCTGCGCCGAGCGCTCGAGCTGGAGCCCACCCGGGCCGACGCGGCGCTCCCGCTGGCCCGCACCCTACGCGCGCGGGGAGACACCGATGCGGCGCTCGAGATCCTGGCGCGCGTGCCGGGCAGCTTCGCGGCCGACGGCCTCGCCGCGCGGATCGCGCTCGAGCGCGCCGCCGGGGCGACCGGACATCCCGGCGCCCCCGACCTCAGCGAGGCCTTCGCCGCGCTGGACGGGGGCGATCGCGAGCGGGCGCTCGATCTGCTGCTGGCGGCCCTCACTTCGGCCGACGGCTCGCGCGATGAGATCCGCCGTGTGGTGATCGGCATCCTCGACGAGCTCGGCGTCGATCATCCGCTCGCTCGAGAGTCCCGGCGCCGGCTCGCCTCGGCGCTTTACTGAGCGCCTCCGCGGAGCGCCTCCGGGGCTACACGGCGAGCGTGAGCTGCTCCTCGGCGGCGGCGTCGGAGGGCTCCAGTCCGGCGACCCGCACCCCGAGCAGGCGCACCGGCCGCGGCGGCGAGAACCGCCTGAGCAGATCGAGCGCCACGGGCCGCACTCGGTCGGCGGCGCTCACGGGTTCGGCGAGGGTGCGCGCGCGGGTGTGGGTCGAGAAGTCATCGAGGCGGATCTTGATGCCCACCGTACGGCCGCAGCGTCGCCGCCCCACCAGCGTCGTGCAGAGCTCGTCGACGAGGCGCGCCAGGGTCGTTTCGAGCCGCCCGAGGTCCGCGACGTCGCGGTCGAACGTCAGCTCGCGAGACTCCGAGACCACCTTGCGCTCCTCGGTGACGGGCGCGTCGTCCTCGAACCGCGCCCGGCGGCGAAGCTCGGCCGCATGCCGCGCGCCGAACCGCTCGGCGAGCATCCGCTCCGGTGCCGCCGCGAGCTTGCCCAGCGTGTCGATCCCGACCGCCCGAAGCCGCTCCACCGTTTTTGGGCCGATTCCGGGCACCAGCCCGCACCGCGCGTCGTGGAACCGGGTGCATGCCTGCTCGCGCCCGAGGACCACGAACCCGCGCGGCTTCTCGGCGTCGGAGGCCACCTTGGCCACGAGCTTGCTCGGTCCGATCCCGATCGAGCACCCGAGTTGCGTGCGCGCCTCGATCTCCTCGCGGACGCGGCGCATCGACGCGAGCGGCGCCGGCAGCCCGGTCAGCTCCATGTACGCCTCGTCCAGGCCCACCACCTCGACCGTCTCGACGTGGGCGCGCACGATCCCCATCACCTCGCTCGAGACCTCGCGGTAGTAGCCGAAGTCAGGCGCCAGGAACACCCCGTCCGGGCACAGCCGCCGCGCCCTCGCCGCGGGCGTCGCCGAGCCGACGCCGAATCGCCGCGCCTCATAGGACGCGGTCGTCACCACCGCTCGCGGGCCGGTGCCCGCCACGACCACGGGGCGTCCACGCAGCTCCGGGCGGCGGCGAAGCTCGACGGACACATAGAACGCGTCCATGTCGAGGTGGGCGACGCAGCGGCCCCGCATCCGCTGCAGGCTACGGGGCCCCCCAGACGTCCGCTGTCCTAGTGGGCCCCAGCGAAACGTTCCACTAGCGGCTCACCCAGATCGCCCCGACGCCGGCGAACCCGAGCGCGGCGGCGGTGTTCTGGTTGAGGTCCCAGCTGCGGCCGCTGACGAACGGTCCGCGGTCGTCGACCGTGGCCGTGACCTGGCTGGCGCCACTGCGAAACGTGACCTTCGTCCCGCACGGCAGACCGGGGCTGGCAACGCCGAAGCGAGCATGAAAACCGCAGGCGGTGCTCCCGCCGTCGTAATACCACGACGCGATCGACTGCTCAAAGACGGTCACGTGTCCGGCGGCCGTTGACGAGCGCGTGTTCATGCGGTCGCCGGCAAAACGCACCCGCAGCTGCCGGGCGTCGCCCGACCCATAGCGCAGGCCGAAGCCCCCGCGAGCACCGGTGCGCGCCGTCGACAGCAGCCGCCAGCGCCCGTTGGACGCACGGCCCTCAAGACGCACCTTGCGGCCCGCGATCGCGGGCAGCAGCCTCCCTCTCAGGGCGCCGGCGTGGCCGCCGAGAACAATGATCGAACGTGCCTTGATCGCGAACTTTGCGGCCACCGTGACTTGCTGAGCGCTGCTCGAGGCGCCACGGGCCGATGAGGTGGTGAGCGCCGCAGCGCCGCCGGACGGCGCGGGATCGATGCCGTGGACCTTGATCAGCCCCGAGCGCTTCAGCGCCGCGGTGAGGCGGAAGCTGCCATCGCGGCGCACCCTCGAGCCGGCGAGCACCCGCCACCGCCGGGCGCCCGCCGGGGCGAACTGAAGCTCCACCCGCTGGTCGGGCCGCGTCGGCGACGTGGCGCCGGTGACCGTGACGAGCCCGCCGTATCCGACGTGGTGACGGTTGAGCTTGGCCTGGATCGGGCTCTGGGTATCGGCAACGGTCTGGCCGGCGGCGAGCGCGACCGCCGTGGCCGGAACTGACAACATCGCAACGCTCGCCGCTACGTACACGCGGCGCTGCGCGCGCATCCTTAGCTTGGGCCTCAAGGGGAGGACCTCCTATGTGCTTTCGGCCACGCGCCTACGGGGTTAGCTGTCGGGCTCGCGGCCTACTGCCTGCGCATCTCGCGCTCAGGTCGCTACAACCGCCGATCGTCCGCGGCGATCGATTCGCCCCAGCCGGGCGCAAGAGCTAAATGCCCGGCAATGGGTCCCCCGTTCGCCGCCGCACCGTGCAGCAGCGACTCGGCAGGCCGAATCCAGCCGATGAGGGTGGCAGCAATTGTCGCGCCGAACTGTGAGCTTCGTCACACTCCTGTTCGTGCGCCTCCGGCCAAGACGTCGATCACGCTGCCGCTTGTGCCCTGCCAAAATCCGTCCATGACCAATCCCGACCGGCTCACCGGCCTCGACAGCTCGTTCCTGCACCTCGAGCGAGACTCGGCGCACATGCACGTGGCGGCATGCACGGTGTTCACGGGCACGACCCCCTCCTACGACGAGCTCGTCGACAGCGTCGCCTCGCGGCTGCACCTGGTGCCGCGCTATCGCCAGCGGCTGGCGTTCGTCCCGCTCAACCAGGGACGGCCGGTCTGGGTCGACGACCCTCACTTCAACCTCACCTACCACGTCCGCCACACCGCCCTGCCGCGGCCCGGCGGCGAGGCCGAGCTCAAGCGCCTCAGCGGACGGATCTTCTCGCAGGCCCTGGATCGCAACCGCCCGCTGTGGGAGCTGTGGCTGGTCGAGGGCCTCGCCGACGATCGCTTCGCACTGCTGTCCAAGACCCATCACGCACTCGTCGACGGGATCTCGGGCGTCGACATCTTCACCGTGCTCTTGGACTCCTCTCCCGAGCCGATGCCCGTCGCCGCGCCGGAGCACGAATGGGTTCCGCGGCCGCTGCCGAGCAAGGCGCAGCTGCTCGCCGATGCCGTCGTGGAGCGGTCGACCGCTCCGCGCGAAGTGGCCCGCGGCGTCCGCGCCACCCTGCGCGGGCCGCGCAGAGTGGCGTCGCGCTTTGGCCAGGCGCTGGTCGGAGTCGGCGCGATGGCCTGGGCCGGCCTCCAGCCGGCGCCGGCGAGCCCACTCAACGTCAGGATCGGCCCGCATCGCCGGTTCACTTGGATCCAAGGCGACCTCGCGCAGTTCAAGGCGATCAAGAACTCGCTCGGGGGCACCGTCAACGACGTCGTGCTGGCGGTTGTCGCCGGCGCCTTGGGACGCTTCCTGCGCCGCGCGGGGCACCACACCGGCGATCTGGTGCTCAAGGCGATGGTCCCGGTTTCGGTGCGCAGCGATCTCGATCGCGGCGCGCTGGGCAATCAGGTCGCGGCGATGTGGGCGCCGCTGCCGGTCGGGATGACCGATCCGGTCGAGCGTTTCCTCGCGATCAGCCGCGCGATGGAGGGCATCAAGGAGTCGGGCCAGGCGGTCGGGGCGCAGGTGCTGACCGGACTGTCGGGTTTCGCGCCGCCGACGATCATGGCCCAGGCCGCCCGGCTGCAGGCGCGCCAGCGACTGTTCAACCTGGTCGTGACCAACGTCCCCGGTCCGCAGCACCCGCTGTACATGCTTGGTCGCCGGCTCGAGGCCGTCTACCCGATGGTGCCGCTGGCCGAGAACACGGCGCTCGGGATCGCGATCATGAGCTATGACGGCCAGCTCAACTTCGGCTTCACCGCGGACTACGACGCGCTCGCGGAAGTGGAGTCGCTGACCGACGATCTGCGCTCGTCGATCGAGGAGCTCGCTGCCGCCGCCGGCGGCGCACCGACCGGCGATGGATCAGGCGGCCGCCCGCGCGGCTCGAGCAGACGCGCGCTCCGCGCGGCTGGGTGAAGTTCGCGACCACCGCTCTGGAGCGCGTCGCGATCGTGGTCGCTTCGCTTGCTCTCGCGTTCGGGCTGATCGCGGTTCTGTCCGGGTTCTTCGCCGGACGCGATCAGGCCGGTGTGTCGGCAGCTTCCAGTGGCCCAGGGGACGCGTTTTTAGACCTCGGACACGCCCACCTGCGACCCGGCCAGCCGCGGCCCCGATACGACTCGGATCCGCCCACCAGCGGAGCGCACGTGCCCGAGCCGGTGCGCCACAGCGAACGGCAGCTGAATGACGACCAGCTGCTGGAGGCGCTCGAGCTGGGCAACGTCGTGGTCATGTACGGCAGCCGGAGGCCACCGCCGGGGCTGAGGGCGCTGGCGCTGTCGCTCGCGCCGCCCTTCACGCCCGAGCTGGCCATGGCGGGCCAGACGGTGATCCTGGCCCGTCGTCCCGGAATGCGTGGCCTACTGGGGCTGGCCTGGGCTCACGCAATCGCCGTTGGTGGGCCGCATGATCCGCGGCTGCGCCAGTTCGTGCAGTTCTGGTTGGGCCGAGGCGCACCGGGGCATTGACGCCATCGCCGCATCGCTATTGCTCGGGCCGGTCCCTGACCGCGATGGTCACGCGCGAGAGCACGCACAGCCTTTTTTGGTCGTCTGAGATCTCGACCTCCCAGACCCAGGTAGTGCGCCCCCGGTGCCGCCTCGTCGCCACCGCCTCGATCACCCCCTCCGTGACCGGGCGCAGGAAGCTCGTCTGGTTTGAGAGGCCCGTGCACAGCTTGCCCTCCGGCGCCACCGCCACCGCCGTGCCGAACGACGCAAGCGACTCCGCGATCGCGGCGTGTACGCCGCCGTGGACCAGACCCGCCGGCTGCGTGAGCTCCTCGCGCACGATCACGCGGCCACGAGCGATCTCATCGGAGAGCTCGATCAGCTCGAGGCCATAGAGCCCATCGAATCCCTGTTCGAGCACGCGCGGGAGCTGCGGCGGGAGCTTTGGCTTCATCGCGGCGGCACCTTACCGCTCGGCACCCGCCTGCCCCCCAGCACATCGCGGCTCGCCCTTGTTCTACGCTAGGTGCCGGATGTCCTCGTTAGACAGCTTGGCGGCCGATCAGCGCGCCGTGCTCGAGCTCGTACTCAAGCGCGGCCGCAGCTACGACGAGATCGCGCGGCTGCTGTCGATCGACCGCGCGGGGGTTCGCGAGCGCGCGCTTGCCGCATTCGACGCGCTCGGCCCGCCGACTCGCGTGCCGCCGGAGCGCCGGGCGCTGATCACCGACTATCTGCTCGGACAGCTTCCGTCCCGTGTCGGCGACGACACCCGACAGCGGCTCGCGCATTCAGCCGCTGAGCGGGCCTGGGCGAGGGTGCTGGCTTCGGAGCTGGCGCCGGTTTCAAGCACCCCGCTTCCCGAGATTCCCGCCGACGCCGGCCGTGGCGGGCCCGAGGCTGCGGCGGAGGCCGGCAGTCGTGAGCCCCAGCCCGTGGCGGCCGCCCGCAGTGGCGAGCACGATCCGATGGCCGCCGCGTCGCCGGAGCGAGTCGCCCACCGGTCGGGAGGTGCCTCGGATGCTCCGGAACCGGACGGCGTCGGCGAGCCCGGAGGATCGAGCGGGCGGCCAAGCTCGCGGCGCGGCGGA
Organism: uncultured Solirubrobacterales bacterium; assembly: GCA_963723675.1. Classification (GTDB taxonomy): domain Bacteria; phylum Actinomycetota; class Thermoleophilia; order Solirubrobacterales; family Solirubrobacteraceae; genus Palsa-465. The sequence continues at coordinate 1,643,763 of CAVRRW010000012.1, forward strand.
ATCATCCTGCTCGCGCTGGGCGCGCTCGTGGTGGTGGGAGTGGTGGTTGGGATCGTCGCCCTGACCGGAGGGGGCGCCAACAAGAAGACCTCGACCAGCGCCACGCGGCCGGCGGCCACGACCACGACGCCCGCCTCGACCTCGACCTCGACCACGTCGACGACGTCGACCAACCGCGCCCACCTCGTCGCACAGATCAACATGCGGTCGCCCGACAGGGCCAGCAAGGCGATCGGCGTCGCGCTCGTGCTCAGGCAGGGCAAGAACACCGGCATCGCGATCCGTGCCCAGAACCTCCCGGCCAACGGCAAGCACGACGCTTATGCGGTGTGGCTGTACAAGTCGGCCACCGACAGCCACATCCTCGGCTTCGTCAACCCATCCGTCGGCAGCAACGGCGTGCTCCAGGCCGAAAGCGGCCTCCCGGCGAACGCCGGCCACTTCTCGCAGCTGCTCATCACCCGCGAGACCGTGCAGAATCCGCGCCAGCCGGGCTCGATCGTGCTCAAGGGCCCGCTCAAGGGCCTTTAGGAGGGTCGCGGCGCCCGGGCCGATCGGGCGTTGGGGTCGCTGCTCAGGAACGCACGTCTTGGATCAGCCGCAGGCGCGCTCGAGTCCGTCGACGGCCTCTCGCAGCTTTCGCTTGGTCGCACGGCGCAGCAGCAGACCGCCGGTACGCGAGTACCCGCGCAGCTTCTGGCGCTGAGCGATCCTCACCTGTGTGCCCCCCTGCACCGGCTCGAGCTCGATCTCGGTGATCGCCTCGTCGAGCACCCGCTCAAACGGTGTCCCGACCACCTCCTGCTCCCAGCAGCGACGCCGGGGCGCCTCGGACACGAGCAGGTGGAAGTCGGCCCGGACCGGGCGACCCCGCTTGGTCACGAACACCTGGGTCCAACGGTCGTCCTCAACGCCTTCCATGCGCGTGACCCCGGGCCACCAGCGAGGCATGTGATGCGGGTCCCCGAGCACGTCCCAGACACGCTGAGCGGGCGTCGCGATCGTCTGCGTGTAGACGGTCGTCGGCATCGTCACCGCGAATATTCGATCAACGCGTGAACCGGATTCGGCGCCAGCCGCTGCCGGCCGCCGAGGAATCTGAGCTCGATCAGGAACGCGCAGCCGACGATCGCGCCGCCCAGGGCCGCCACCAGGTCGCAGAGAGCACGGGCGGTGCCGCCGGTGGCCAGCAGATCGTCGTGCACGAGCACTCGAGTGCCCCCGGCAAGCGCATCGGCGTGCACCTCCAGTGCGTCGATCCCGTACTCCAGCGCATATTCGGCGCTGACGGTCTGGTGGGGAAGCTTGCCCGGCTTGCGCGCGGGCACGAACCCGGCGCCGAGCTCCCGCGCCAGCGCGCCGCCGAGGATGAACCCACGCGCCTCGGCGGCCACGACGAGATCGACCGACAGCGGCTGCACGAGCGCTGCCAGCCCCGAGACCGCGGCGTCGAGCCCGGCCGGCGCCAGCAGCAGCGGCGTGATGTCCTTGAACACGATCCCCGGCCGCGGAAAGTCGGGGATGTCGCGGATGAACTCGCGTGGGTCGACCGTGCTCACCAGCGGTCCTGTCGACGCGCCCGGTTTGGTGCTCCCCGTCGCGAATTCAACCCCATTCGAGCCACCCCTGGCGGCGCCGATCACTTAGGTGACGATGTTGCGCAGGTCGCGTATCAGCAGCAGGTGGCGCAGATGTGTCGTGACCGAGGCGAGGTTCTCGAGCGCCTCGATCGCCTCCTTGCGGCGCTCGGGATTGCGCGAGCGCAGCGCCGGGGCAAGGATGCTCTGCAGGAGCTGCGCCTCCCGGTCGGCGGAGCTGCGGAACACCCGCAGGTTGCGCCCCCCGACCCCGTAGCGCGCCAGCTCGGAGACCGCGCGCACGATCTCGCGCTCGGTCTCGTCGTAGTAGCGGGTCCCGCCTCTGACGTCGCCCTTGATCACGCCGAAGTCGACGAGTTCGCGCACGAGCGTGGGATCGGCGCCCGTCTCCTCGACCACGTCCTCGAGCGAGTACAGCGCTCCCGGGTCGCGCGCGGTCACCATCGTGCGCCGCATCGTGCGTCCGTCGCCGGACGCGGTCACCTCGCGTTCGGTGCGCCCGCCGGCGAGCTCCTGGCGAATCACGCGCAACGGCAGGAACTCGTCGCGCTGGAGGCGCAGGATCGTTCGCAGCCGCTGGATGTCCGATTGGTTGTAAAGCCGGTAGCCGCCCTGGGTGCGGCGCGGCGCCAGGAGCTTCTGATCCTCGAGGTAGCGGATCTTCGAGATCGAGATGTCGGGGAACTCCTGAACGAGCGCCTTGCAGACCGCTCCGATCGTCACCGCCTTTTGACGGGGGCGCTCTGACTCGGGTTCGGGCGGTTCGGGAGGCGCAGGGAGCGCCAAGGCGGGATCGCGTATCTCGGGGCTCGCCATCAGCGGGTCAGGAACGCGAGCTTGTACTTGCCGATCTGCAGCTCGTCGCCGTCGCTGAGCCGATGCGACTCGATCCGGCGGCGGTTGACGTATGTGCCGTTGAGCGAGCCGCAGTCGTCGAGGAAGTATTCGTTGCCGCGATGGACGATGATCGCGTGGTCGCGAGAGACCGTCACGTCATCCAGGAAGATGTCGCTGTCGGGCCGGCGGCCCACGGTGAGGCGGTCTCCCTGCAGCGCAAAGCTCTCACCGGCCCGTCCGCCCCCCGCCCGGATCACGAGCGCGGCCCCCCGAGCGGTCACGTCTTCCAAGTCGATCTCCTCGATCTCCCCGGTCTCGCCGATCTTGTAGGTCGCGGTCGTCGTCCCTCCCTGCCCCTCGCTCTGCGCGAGAAACGCGCCGCAGCGCTGGCAGTAGTTGGCGCCGTCGGCGTTGGCAAAGCCGCATTCTGGGCAGTGCTGGGCCACCTAGCGCGCCGTCCTGACTACCGGACAGTGCACTAGCGCAGGCTCCCGCCGTGCAGGCCGCAGCCGTGCAGGCCGCAGCAGCTCATTCGAGGTCCGCGGTAGGCACCCGGCCGGCGAGGATGTCGGTCAGCTGCTGGACGTCGGCACCGGTGATGAGAAGCTCCCCGCTCTCATCCTTCTTGCGAAGCCTGTTCACCAGCTCCGCACGGAGGATGTCGATCTTCCCGTGCAGGATCCGTCGTTTATATGAGATCTCCATCTCCTCCTCGGTGAGCGACTTGATGAGGTCCTTGAGTTCCTGGTCGCTCAGGGAGCCGAGGTCGGGAAATGTGTCCATGCGATCAGACCCCCGGGGGTCACGGTTGACGAATGAGCGAGTATAGCCGCCATATTCGGAGGGTCAAGCTCAGCTTGAGAGTTTGCGAGCATGTTGCGAACTTGTATGCCGTCTGAATAGAGAAGTGGGGACGCCGGCGCTGTTGCGGCCGGCGCGGGCGACCTTCGTCGGGCGAGGGACAGTGGAAGATTCGTGGGGCTTGCAGTTGGAGAGATTCGTGGGACTTGCAGTTGGAGAGATTCGTGGGACTTGCAGTTGGAGAGCTTCGTGGCTTGTGGGCGCACGAGAACGTCCCAATCGAGCCATCATCGCCATTGCGTGGGACGTTGCCCTCTTCCCAGAACGGGAACGTCCCGCGCTCGCGGCTTAGCGCCTCGATTGGGCTGTTACCGGGTCACGGCCGCCGGCCACTCGCCCCTCTCGGGCCGCTCTTCCCTCGCGGCCCGCTCGCCCCTCTCGGGCCGCTTGCCCCTCTCGGGCCGCTCGCCCCTCTCGGGCCGCTCGTCCCTAGCGGCCCACTCGCCCCTCTCGCCCCCTGCGCCCCCTCGCCCGCAGCTCCGCCAACCCGCGCCGCACGTACAGCGCCGTCGCCAGCAGGGCCAGCGCGATCCCGACATACAGCATCACCAGGGCCAGGGTGTGCAGACCCGCCATCGCAAAGAACGGCGCCCCCATGATCGGTGCGACGCCCAGTCGGCCGGCCCAGTTGATCTTGAGATCGATGCCGCGTCGCAGCGCGTAGCGGCTCAGCATCAGCATCGACAGCTCGCGCGCGATCACGAGCGCGATCGCCCACCTCGGCAGCAGCTCGAAGTGCCAGCAGACCACCATGCCCGAGATCACCAGCAGGCGGTCGACGATCGGGTCCAGGAGGGCCCCGAGGCGGCTGTACTGGCCCGTGAGGCGGGCGGCGAAGCCGTCGAGGTAGTCGGCCCAGCCGATCGCCGCGAACAGCACCACCGCGAGCGTGTCCTGACCGTCGCCGCTTGAGAACGCGACGATCAGGAACACCGGGATGCCCGCCAGGCGGACGTAACCGATCAGGTTCGGGATCGTCCACGGGTTGAGTGGATGCCCCCGGAGAGTGGCGTCCGGGGGCGGGCCGGACCGATCGATCCCGAACAGCCGGCGCTTCGAGATCTCATCGGTCACGGGCCGCCGCGCGATGGTCGTTACTGGATCTCGGGGGGCCCCACTAGGGAAGCTCCCGCCACAGGTCAGCGACGGCGGATGCCGCGCCCTCGATCGGCACCGTGCGCGACTGCAGCCCGCGGCGCACCTGAACCTCGATCTCGCCTGCCGCCAGAGTCCGCCGGCCGACCGTGATCCGCACCGGGCAGCCCAGCAGCTCGGCATCGGCGAACTTGTCGCCCGGGCCGGCGTCGCGGTCGTCGTAGAGCGTTTGGAGCCCCACTTCCTCGAGCTCCTCGTAGAGCCGCTCGGCAAGCGCCCGCTCTTCGGTTCCCGTCTGGCCGAGCACCACCAGCTCGACGTCGAACGGCGCGATCGAGCGTGGCCACGAGATCCCATGCTCGTCCGCGTACTGCTCGACCGCGGCGGCCGCGGCCCGCGCCGGGCCGAATCCGTAGCAGCCCATCCAGATCAGCTGCTCCTTGCCGTTCTCGTCGAGGTACCTGGCCCCGAGCGGCTCCGAGTAGCGCGTCCCCAGCTTGAAGATGTTGCCGACCTCGATTGCCGGCTCGATCCGGATCGCCGAGCCGTTCACGGTGTCCCCGGCGACGACCGAGCGCACGTCGACGGTCTCGTACGGGAAATCGCGATCCGGCTCGACGCCGCGCAGATGCGCATCGATCTTGTTCGCCCCGGTGACATAGCCGCCCGGCGCGACCGCCTCGTCGAGCAGGATCGGCAGCTCGGTTCCGACCGGTCCGATGAACCCTGGCGGGCCCAGCCGCGCCGCGACCTCGTCGGGGTGGGCGGGCCGAAACTCGCTTCGCAGCGCCAGCGCCAGCTTGATTTCGTTGACGCGATGGTCGCCGCGAACCACGACGATCTTCATGGCGCCGCCGTCGACGACCACCGGGAACGCCTTGAGCAATGCGCCGGTGGCCACGCCCAGCGACTGCGCCACGGCCTCGACGGTGGTCATCCCGGGCGTGTGCACCTCCTCGGGCGCTTCGAGCGGCGGCGGCAGCGACACCGGCTGGGCGTCGGCGCTCGCGACCTCGAGGTTGGCGGCGTACCCGGCCGCCAGCGCAACGTCGTTCTCCCCCGCGCCGCAGGGGGCCATGTACTCGTGGGCCCCGGACCCGCCCATCATCCCCACGTCGGCCTCGACCCGGTACCACTCCAGGCCGGAGCGGTCCATCATTCGGTCGTAGGCTGCCACGTGCTTCTGGTACGCGAGGTCGAGCCCCTCGGGGTCGCGATCGAACGTGTAGGAGTCCTTCATGATGAATTCTCGGGTCCGCAGGACTCCCGCCCGGGGGCGTGGCTCGTCGCGCTCCTTGACCTGGAAGTGGTAGAGGATCAGCGGCAGGTCCCGGTAGGAGCGCACCGCCGCCGCGACGTGGCCGGTGACGATCTCCTCGTGGGTCATGGCCAGGACCATGTCCGCCCCCCGGCGGTCCTTGAGCTTGAACAGCTCCTCGATGTCGTAGCGCCCCGTCCGCCGCCATGGCTCGGCGGGATGCAGGACCGGCATCAGCATCTCCTGGCCGCCGATGGCGTTCATTTCCTCGCGAACGATCTGCACGATCCGCTGGTGCACGCGCCATCCAGCCGGCAGCCAGGTCCAGAGCCCCGCGCCGACCTGCCTGATCAGCCCGGCGCGCACCATCAGCTTGTGCGAGATCGCCTCGGCGTCGGCCGGGGGCTCGCGCTCGGTGGGCAGGAAGTACTCCGACAGTCGGGTCACCGGGCATTCACAGCCGCAAGCGTACCCCGGGGTCCTTCCCGACGAGCCGGAGATTGGGCCCCTTCTGATAGAACGGTTCCCCGGAACCGCCTCAAGTGCAAGGAGATCGTATGGCGTACGAAGTCCCGCCCCTCCCCTACGACTACAACGCGCTCGAGCCGCACATCGACGAGCAGACGATGCACTTGCACCACGACAAGCATCATCAGGCCTACGTCACAGCCGCCAACGCCGCGCTCGAGGGCACCGAGTGGGCCGACAAGCCGGTCCAGGAGGTCCTCAAGAACCTCGGCTCCGTGCCCGAGGACAAGCGCACCGCGGTGCGCAACCAAGCCGGCGGCCACTACAACCACTCGCTCTTCTGGGAGTGGATGGGACCGAATGGCGGCGGCCAGCCCGATGGCGCTCTGGCCTCGGCGATCGAGTCCGCGTTCGGCTCATTCGACGACTTCAAGGCACAGCTCAAGGACGCCGGCGTCAAGCGCTTCGGGTCCGGTTGGGCGTGGCTCGTCCACGATGGCTCGGGTCTGTCGATCGTCTCGACCGCCAACCAGGACAACCCGATCAGCGACGGCAAGACCCCGCTGCTGGGAGTCGACGTGTGGGAGCACGCCTACTACCTCAAGTACCAGAACCGCCGGCCCGACTACCTCGACGCGTGGTGGAACACCGTCAACTGGGCCAAGGCGGCGGAGGGCTTCGCGGCGGTGAGCGGGTAACCCTTCGGGGCGGCCCGCCCCGGCCCCTCCCTCAACCGACATCGACAGGGCCGGCGAGTCCGCTTAGACGCGGGTGAACCGGCGTCCCGCGACCGGCGAGACGTTCTCGCCCAGACGGGCGGCGGCCTTCTCCATCGCGGCGATCCGCTCGGGGGTCATCGCGGTGGTGTCCTCGTTTTCCGACAGCCACTCGCGCGCCTCGGCGGCCCGGGCCTCGTCACGCACGACCTTCTTGCCCGCCGCGTAGTAGCGGTCGATCTCGGCGAACAGCTCGTCCACGAGCCGCTCGGTCGGCACCTTCTTCAAGGGCTCGCCGCGGGAGTAGATCATGCCCATGTCCTTCGCGCCGGTGATGCCGAAGTCGGCGTGGCGGGCCTCGCCGATCCCGTTCACGGCGCAGCCGAGTACCGAGACTTCGATCGGATCCTCGTAGGCCTGCAACCGCCGTTCGACCTCGGCGACGACCGAGTCCATGTCGAATTGCAAGCGGCCGCAGGTCGGGCAGGCGATCAGCACCGGACCGCGCTCGCGCAGCTTCAGCGCCTTGAGGATCTCCCACGCGACGTTGACCTCCTCCTCGGCGTGGAACGTCGACAGCGAGATCCGGATCGTGTCGCCGATCCCGTCGGCCAGCAGCGTGCCCAGGCCGACCGCCGACTTCAGCGATCCGGACCACTTGGTCCCGGCCTCGGTGATCCCGAGGTGCAGCGGATATGGGATCCGCTCCGCCAGCAGCCGGTTGGCGGCGATCGTATTCGGCACCGAGGTCGACTTCATCGACACCTTGAAGTTCCGGAAGTCCAGGCGCTCCATCAGCTCGACCGTCTCCACGGCTGCCGTCACCAGTGCTTGCACCGGGTTGTCGTACTCGAGCTGGCGCAGGTGGGCGGGCAACGAGCCGGAGTTCACTCCCACGCGCAGCGGCGTGCCGAGTTCGGTGGCGCGGGCTGCGACCTGGGCCACCTTGTCGGGTCCGCCGATGTTGCCGGGGTTCAGCCGCACGCAGTGAGCGCCGGCGTCGAGCGCCTTCAGCGCCAGCGTGTAGTTGAAGTGGATGTCGGCGATCACGGGGATCGGCGCGTCACGCACAATTTGTTTCAGCGCCTCGACATCCTGGTCGCGAGGCACGGCTACGCGGACGATGTCGGCGCCCGCGTCCGCGACCCGGCTAATCTGGTCCATGGTCGCGCGGAGGTCAGCCGTCTCGGTCTTCGTCATCGTCTGCACCGCGACGGGTGCACCGCCGCCGATCGGCACGCCACCGACGTGGATCTGACGTTTTGAGGCCACGCCGCCAGTTTAGTCGGGCGTGCCCAGCGCAACTTCGCAACCCGAGATCGGTTCCCTCTTCATGCTCAGAATCAGACGCCTCCTCCCTGTCGCCGCGCTTCTGGCGACCGTCACAGGTATCCACGCCTCCGCCGCATTCGCCTCCGGCAGTCAGGAGGCGATCATCCAGGACGACGGCCAGATGAAGGCCAATCCGGCAGGGACGCTGGCGACGTTTCGCTCGCTTGGCGTCACCCGGGTCCGGCTCACGGTCTCGTGGAACACGATCGCCCCGCAGCCGCTTTCCAGGACGGCGCCGAGGCATTTCAACGGGAGCGATCCCAAGTCCTACCCCGCCGCCAACTGGGCGATCTACGACGCCATCGTCCGCGACGCCAAGGCTGCCGGGATCGGGCTTGATTTCGTGATCACCGGCAACGCCCCGCGGTGGGCGAACGGCCCGGGCATGCCGGCCGGCACACACCTGCAGTGGAAGCCCTCCGCCGTGCAGTCCGGGGCGTTCGCAAAGGCCGTGGGCATCCGGTACAGCGGCAGTTACAGGCCCAACAGCCACTCCTCGCCGTTGCCGCGGATCAGCTTCTGGACGATCTGGAACGAGCCCAACTACGGTTACGATCTCGCGCCGCAGACCACCAACCGCGACTCGACCGAGGTGGGTGCGGCGATTTATCGCGGGCTGCTCAGCCACGCCTGGGCGGGGCTGGCCCAGAGCGGGCACACGTCCTCGAGAGACACGATCCTGATCGGTGAGACCGCGCCCCGGGGCCTGGATCATGGCATCGGCAACTTCCAGGGCGTCAAGCCGCTGCGGTTCCTGCGCGCGCTGTACTGCGTCGACTCGAGCTATCGCCAGCTTCGCGGCGGGGCCGCCGCCGCCCGCGGCTGCCCCACCACCGCCGGGGGCTCACGGCAGTTCCGTAGGCAGAACCCGGCCCTCTTCTCGGCCAGCGGGTTCGCCGATCACCCGTACACGCTGCAGGGGCATCCGGCCGCTCCGAACATCCCGACCAACCTCAACGGCCCCGGCCGAAGCGATCCCGACTTCGCCGACCTCCCGGAGGTGCCACGGCTGGGGGGCGTCCTTGACCGGCTGAACCGGATCTACGGCTCCGGTAAGCGCTACGCGATCTGGAACACCGAGTACGCGTATCGGACCAGGCCGCCCGACCGGTTCGGGGTCAGTCAGGCCACGCAGGCCCTCTACCTCAACTGGGGCGAGTACATCAGCTATCGCAACGGCCGGATCGGCAGCTTCGACCAGTATCTGCTGGTCGACCCGCCCGGCGGCAGCTTTGCGAGCGGCCTCGAGACGGTCAACGGCGCCCACAAGCAGGCATTCGACGCCTGGCGGATGCCGCTGTTCCTCCCGACGACGTCGACCAGGCGCGGCCGGAGCCTCGAGGTGTGGGGCTGCGCACGGCCGGCGCACTTCGCCAACGGACGCCAGCAGGTGTCGATCGAGTTCCGTAGCGGCTCCAAGGGCGCTTTCAAGACGCTGAAGAAGGTCACGATCACAAACAAGCGCGGCTACTTCGACGTGAAGATGAGGTTCCCGTCCAGCGGCCAGGTGAGAATCAGCTGGAACGGGCTCACGAGCCGCACCCAGAGCATCAGGATTAGCTAGCTGCAGCCGCCCGGGGCGCCCCGCGTTCGCTAGTTGCAGCGGCCCGGGGCGCCCCGCGTTCGCTAGTTGCAGCGGCCCGGGGCGCCCCGCGTTCGCTAGGTGAAGCGGCCCGGGGCGCCCCGCGTTCGCTAGGTGAAGCGGCCGGGGGCGCCCCGCGTCGGTAGGCTCGAGGACGGTGTCGGTGACCAAGCGGCCGCTCGTGGCAGCAATACTGCTCGCCATCCTCTGCTGTCTCGCGGGGCCGCCATGGGCCGCCGCGAAGCGGCTGGTGATCGGCAGTTCTGTGCAGGGGCGGCCAATCGTCGCCTGGTCGTTCGGCCCCGACCGTGCCCGGCGCAGAATCCTCGTCGTGGGTTGCGTCCACGGCAATGAATGCGCCGGGTTGGCGATCGTGTCCGCGCTCAGGCACACCCGCGTGCCCAAGGGCGTGCAGCTGTGGCTGGTCCCTGAGATGAATCCGGACGGAAGCGCGGCTCACACGAGACAGAACGCGCGCGGCGTCGACCTCAACCGCAATTTCCCATATCGCTGGCAGCCGATCAGCGATCCCACCTACTATTCGGGGCCGTCCGCCGCCTCCGAGCCCGAGACCCGGGCCGCGATGAGGCTGGTGCGGCGGATCAGACCGGCCGTCACGATCTGGTACCACCAGCACATGGACCTCGTCGACATGGCCGGCGGGGACCGCGGGGTCGCTCGGCGTTACGCACGCCTGGCCGGCCTCCGGCCGACATGTCTCACGTTCCTCTCGGGGGAGGCGACGGCGTGGTCCAATCGCACCTTCCCGGGCACGACCTCGTTCGTCGTCGAGCTCCCCGCCGGTCCGGTGCTGCCAGACGCGTTGAAGCGGCATGTGAGCGCCGTACGCGCGATGGAGCTCGGTCAGCGCTCGGGCTCTGCGACCCGATGCGACTCCATAACGCCCGCCTCTTGATGCAATTGCTCTCGCTCGTGACGGATGCCGCTCAGCGCAGCCGCTCGCGCACCCACTCGACGCCGGCCGTCAGCGCCGCCGGATCGCGACGATCCCGAACCCGGCCGCCGCGGCGATCAGGACCCCGAGCAGGATCAGCAGCGGTGTCGGCAGAAACGAGGAGCCGCCGGTGCCGGAGCTCGCCGGCGCGCCGGTCTTGATCCCGCCGATCTCCGCCAGCAGCGCGCGATTGATCACGTCGTAGCAGTCGGTGTACTCCTTTACGTCGGACGGCATCGTGTTGAGCGCCTGACGCAGCTCGGCGGGCGTGTAGTGGCGTGTGAGCTGCGTGTGGGCGTTGCAATCGGCCACAGGCGCCGTGAACCTGGCGAACGCGGGGGCCGCCATCAGCAGCGCCGCTGCCGCGACGGCGGCGAGGATCGTCGCAATCGACCTGTGCGTCATCCAGACAAGGTTATTGCGGAGCGGCAGAACTCCTGACTCGCCGTCGTGAGCAGAACCGCCGAGAAGCGGGACCCGGTCTATCCGGCCACCGCCTCGTAGATCTCGCCGAGGCGCGCCGCCACGACTTCCGGCGCCGTGATCGCCCGGGAGCGCTCGATCCCCAGCGCACCCGCCTGCTCGGAGCCTCGCAGTCGCCCGATCGCGCCGGCAAGCGCGCCCGGGTCGCCCGCCGGCACGAGCCAATCCTCGGGCAGCAGCTCGGGCAGGGCCCCCACCCGCGAGCCCGCGACCGGCAGGCCGGCGGCCATCGACTCCGCGGCGGCGAGGCCGAACGTCTCGCCCGAGCGCGACGGGGCGAGCGCGAGAGCGGCCGTGCGGCGCAGCCGCGTGAGCTGCCCGTCGTCGGCAAGCCCGGCGAACTCGACGTCGCCCCCGGCGGCGAGGAGACGAGCGCGCTCGGGACCGTCTCCGGCGACGACCAGCGGGATCCCCGCGATCCGACAGGCCTCGATCGCAACGTCGACGCCCTTCTCGGGCGCCAGGCGAGCGACCACCAGGGCGTGGCGGCCCGAGGCGGCCGCGGACTCGCCGGCGAACTCCCGGATCACGCTCGGGAGCACGTAGGTGTCGCGCAGCGGCGCCCGCAGGGTCCGCAGCCGCTCGAGCGCAAAGGCGCTGGGCACGACGAACGCGTCGGCGTGTGCGGCGAGCCTGGCCTGCGACAACGCGATTCCGGCGCCATAGGTGATGGCCTCGAGGATCGAGCCGCGGCAGTTGTGGATCACACCCGGCAGCGTGTTGCGCCCGCGGCATCGGGTGCAGTCCTCGCCGTGCGTGAAGCAGACCCCGACCGCGCAGATCAGGCGGTACTGATGCAGGTGCATGATGACCCGGGCGCCGGCATCGCGAGCGGCCGCGAGCGCCCGCCAGCCCAGCGTGGGATGGAGGTTGTGGGCGTGGACGACCCGGGCGCCGGTGCGCCGCACCGCTCGCGCCACCTCGTCAGGCTGCAGGCCGCCGCCGAGCATCCCCCGCGCCGCCTGCACCCTGCCCAGCAGCGCCGAGTCGCGGGTCAGCAGCTCGGCCTCCTCTCCCAGGCGTTCGCGCACAAGCCACAGCAGATCCTCGACGGCGCGCTCCTCCCCGCCGGTGGTCCGGTAGCGGTTGTGCACAAACAGGATCACCGTCGCCTCCTGGCAGGCCGAGCGCTTCCGGGTCAGCCTCGACTGCGCGGACTCCGCACCGGACCTCCGCGATCAGCCTTGTCCGCCGGGATCTGCACGGGACCTGGATCGGCCTCGGGCGCCCGGGCTCTGCACGAGCACCGCCGGCGCCTGTTGCGCCGGCCCGAGCAGTGCCGGCGCCCGCGCGCCGATCTCCGCCGGTGTCAGCGCCCACGCCGGCGCGACCGCGAACCGGTCGACCAGGAAGCCGCCCCTGACGGCCCTGCTGGACAGCAGCGTAGCGCCGGGCGGCAGGCGGGCCGGAGACGTCTGATAGACGCTTCCGATCACGTCGACCTCGTCGACGGTCACCGGCGCCCGCGAGGGGCGAGGCCATGGGACCCCGTGCAGGTAGACCGCCAGCGGCTGCGACGCGAATCCCGAGTCGTAGGCGACGATCGCGCGCGGTCCGGTCGCTGTTCCGAGTGCCTCGGCGACCCCCCGCCAATCGGGACGCTGGTACTGGGGCTCTGAGCCGATCCGGATGCCGGCGTAGACGAACGATCCAAGCAGGACCACCGCGAGCGCCGCGCCGGCCACCCGGGCTCGGGGAACCGTGCAGGCCGCGCCGAGCAGGACGGCCAGCGGGATCCAGGCCGGCGTGAAGTTGCGGGGCACGACATAGTCGCTGCCGAGCTGCGCGAGCAGGATCGGGACGATGACCACGACGGCTGCGAGCGCGGCCGCGATCGCGCCGCCGCGCCGCTGCGGACGCTCCCCGCCGAACACCAGCAGCGCGAGCACGATCAGCGCCAGCGCACCGGCGCCGAGCAGGCCGTCGGTCACCAGCGAGCTCTGGTAGAGCGTGCCGAGCCCGAGGTCGACGGGCACCTGCTTGATCCGCGCCGACAGCGGGAACGCCTTGATCCAGCTGAGCGGGTGCGAGGTGTCGCCGATCGCGAGCGGCAGCACCGCGACCTGCACAGCCGCGACGGCGGCGGCGGCAATCAGCGTCGAGCGCCGGCGGACGGCGAGCACCAGCCAGAGCCCCTCGGGGGCGATCAAAAATCCGGCGAAGAAGTGGGTCAGGATCGCCGCCGCGGACGCCATCGCCCACCAGGTCAGGTTTCGGTGCGAGGGATAGCGCAGCGCCCGCGCGAAGAACAGGAACGACAGCCCGCAGAGGACCGCGAACAGCATGTAGGAGCGCGCCTCCTGGGAGTACCAGATCATGAATGGGCTCAGCGCCGCGAGCGCCGCGGCCACGAGCCCGCCCGCACGTGAGACCAGCTCGCGCCCGCATAGATAGGTGATCGGGATCGCCGCGGTCCCGAGCAGAGCCGACAGCGACCGCAGGCCGGCCTCGCTGGTGCCGAACACCTTCGCCCACAGCCATGCGAGCACGAAATACAGCGGCGGGGTGGTCTCGTTGACGTGGACCTGGTGCAGGAGCGCGCCGAAGGACAGCTGCATCTCGTGCACCGTCGTCGCCTCGTCGAGCCAGTAGCTCTGGCTCGAGATCGTGCCGAAACGGAGTACGGCGCCGATCGCGATCAGAACTGCGAGGATCCACAGCTCCGGCGCGATCATCTCCGCCCGCAGCCTGGACTCAGTCCGGGCCACCGAATCGGGACCCGTGCGGACCGGGATGAGCATGCGCGCCAAGTGTACGCAGCCAAAGCCCTATCCTGCCCCGCTTGCCCAGTCGTCCCCAACGACCGCTGCTGCGCCTGAGCGTCGCTTCACTCGTCGCGCTCGTCGTGCTGATCGCGCTCTCGGGTTGCGGCGGCTCGAGCTCGGGCTCGTCCTCCTCGATCAAGTCCGCCGTCCACCGACAGGGGCCGATCTCGATCTTCGAGGCCGAGTACCAGCTGCGCCAGTCCCCGCCGGTGACGGCGCAGAACATCGGTGTGCTGCGAATGCTCGGCGTCGACGTGATCAGGCTGTACATGCCCTGGAACCAGCTGGCGCCGAATCCGATGTCTCGTCGCCGCCCGAAGTTCGACGCGACCGACCCCGTGTCCTACTCCGGCGCCGCCTGGTCGATCTACGACACCGTCATTCGCGAGGCGAAGGCCCGGGGAATGGACGTCGACCTGACGATCGGCTATCCGGCGCCGGTGTGGGCGACGGGCAGGGGTGCCCCGCCCCACGGCCCACACCTGCAGTGGAAGCCCTCGGCGACCGAATACGGAGCCTTCGTCCGCGCCGTCGGCACCCGTTACAGCGGCTCCTACAAGCCGCCCGGCGGCGGCGCGGCGCTGCCCAGGGTCGACTTCTGGGCGATCTGGAACGAGCCCAACTACGGCGTCGACCTCGCGCCCCAGGCAGTCGATCACTCCACCGTAGAGGTCTCGCCGCAGCTGTATCGCGGGCTGCTCGACGCGGCCTGGGGGTCGCTGACCGCCACCGGTCACGGTCACGACACGATCCTGATCGGCGAGACCGCCCCGCGGGGGCTCACCACCGGCGACAACCCCGGCAACTTCTCGGGGATGGTGCCGCTGCGCTTCATCCGGGCGCTGTACTGCGTGGACTCGACGCTGAAGCCGTTGCAGGGCCAGGCCGCCGCCGTGCGGGGCTGTCCCACGGACGCTGCGGGCTCCAAGCGCTTCGCCGCCGCAAATCCGGCGCTGTTTGGAGCCACCGGGTTCGCCGATCACCCTTACCCCCAGGGACGCATCCCACCCAACGTGGCCACCACCTCCGAGCCCGACTACGCCGACCTCGCGGTGCTGCCCAACCTCGAGCGAACGCTGGACAAGGTCCAGCAGGCCTACGGCTCGCAGCGCCGGCTTCCGATCTACTCGACGGAGTTCGGGCTGCAGACCGACCCCCCCGAGACGATCGCTCGTGCCATCGATTCGCGGACCGCCGCCTACTACCTCAACTGGTCCGAGTACATCTCCTGGCTGGACCCGCGGGTGTTCTCCTACGATCAGTACCTCCTGACCGATCCACCGGCGGGCAACTTCGCGACCGGGCTGCAGTACGCGAACGGCACCCCCAAGCCCCAGCTCTACGACGCCTACCGGATGCCCCTCTATCTCCCCGTCACCCGTGCCCACAAGGGCGACCCGCTGGAGGTGTGGGGCGCGGTTCGGCCCGCCCACTACGCGCAGCTCGACACGAAGGCGCAGCAGCGGGTCAGGATCGAGTTTCAGAGCGGCTCACAGGGTCCGTTCACGACACTGCAGACGCTGGCGATCACCAACGCGCACGGCTACTTTGACCTGCACATGTCGTTCCCGTCCAGCGGAGCCGTGAGGCTTGCGTGGAGCTATCCCCACGGACCCACGATCCACAGCCGGCCGGTGGCCGTGACGGTGGTTTAGTCTCGCGAGCAGGTGCCGGTCAGCTTCGAGCAGCCACAGCCGCCGCAACTTCGAGACGTCTGCCGCGTTGTTTGCGGCAGCGACGTCTCAACGGCGGAGTGCACCGTCCCCCGCCCAGCCCGCGTCGCATTGCCCAAGAGATGTCGCGCCTACCCCTCCGACCGATGACGCTGCTGCGAATGATCCTGATCGCGGCCGTCCTGAGCGCGATTCCGGCCACGCCGGCCGTGGCCGGCGCCGGCAAGGAATCCTGGATCGAGGACGATCTCAGCCTCCAGGCCGACCCCGCCGGCACGCTCGCGCAGCTGCGGATGCTCGGGGTCGACCGCGTCCGGGTGGCCTTCCGCTGGCAGCTGATCGCGCCAAACCCCAACTCACACCGGCGTCCGCGCAATTTCGACGCGGCGAATCCGACGGCTTACCCCGCCGCCTCGTGGGCCGTCTGGGACCAGATCGTCTCCGACGCCCGGCAGAACGGGATCGGCCTCGACCTCGACCTGCTCGGCGGCGCGCCGCTGTGGGCGACCGGTTCGGGGGTCCCCCGCGACGGCAAGTCCCACCCGAACTGGGAGCCCTCCCCGATCGAGTTCGGGAACTTCGCCCACGCGGTCGCGATGCGCTACAGCGGCAACTACAACCCGGTCACGAAGAGGCTGGCCCCGGGAAACCCCAACGACCTTCCGAAGGTGAGCTTCTGGTCGGTGTGGAACGAGCCCGACTACGGCCCCAGCCTCGCGCCCCAGGGCGTGCCGGGCCACCTGTCGATCGAGAACAGCCCCCGTATGTATCGCAACCTCGTCGACGCGGCGTGGACTGCACTGCGGGCCACCGGGCACGCTCGCGACGCGACCGTGATCGGCGAGCTCGCGCCCCGCGGAGCGGACAACTGGGGGGTGTTCTCGGGAATGAAGCCGCTGATCTTCCTGCGCGCGATGTACTGCCTCGACTCCCACTACCGCCAGCTGCGGGGCGCGGCAGCGGCGATTCGGGGGTGCCCGACGACCGCCGGGGGCTCTCGGCAGTTCGTGGCCAAGAACCCGGGGCTGTTCAGCGCGGCGGGCTTCGCGGACCATCCGTACATGCGCTGGTATCCGCCCAACAAGGAGCAGTTCCCCGACTCGAACTACACCTCGCTGGGCGTGATCGGCAACCTCACCCGCGCGCTGGACCGCGTACAACGCGCATACGGGTCCCACAATCGCTTCCCGGTCTACGACACCGAGTTCGGCTACATCACGACGCCGCCCAAGCACGACTCCCGCAAGACGCCGTGGGTCTCCCAGAGCACTGGTGCCTACTACCTCAACTGGGCCGAGTACATCTCCTGGCGCAATCCCCGGATCCAGTCGTTCTCGCAGTACCTGCTCTACGATCCGCTGCCGCCCCTGGCGAGCAACGACTTTGGGGGGTTTGCCAGCGGCCTGCTGACGTTCGGCAGACACGCCCAGAAGGCGACGTATGCCGCCTGGAGGCTGCCGCTGTACATGCCGGTGACCTCCGCCCGGCGCGGGCGAGCGCTCGAGGTCTGGGGCTGCGCTCGCCCCGCCCGCTTTGCGCAGAGCGACACGGGCGACACACAGACCGTCCAGGTCCAGTTCCAGCGGAGCTCGCGCGGGCCGTTCACGGCGCTTCGGAAGGTCAGGCTCGGCGCCTCGAGCTGCTACTTCGACGTGCACATGACATTCCCCGGCAGCGGCACGGTGAGGCTCGCCTGGGCCTATCCGACCTCCGACCAGCTACTGGGCTTCCTCGATCCGACGCTGCCCCACACCGCCTACAGCCGTCGCGTGCGGATCACTCTGCGCTGACTCGCCGCGTCGTGATCACATTGCGCTGAGCGGCCGAGTCCGGACCAGATTGCGCTGAGCGGATCGCGGCGGCGTGCTCGCACCACACCGCGGCCATCGTGGATACTTCACAGGTGATGTCCGGCGGCGCACCGCAGCTCATCTCACGTCTTGAATCGATCTGCGGGTCAGAGCATGTCCTGACCCATCCGCACGAGCTCGCGACGTACCGCTCCGACGGGCTGGCGCACTACCGCCAGGTGCCCGTCGCGGCCGTGCTCCCGGGCACCGCCGAAGAGGTGCAGCGCATCGTCCGCGCCTGCTTTGAGGCCGAGGTGCCATGGGTCGCCCGCGGCTCGGGCACGGGACTATCCGGCGGGGCGCTCCCGGTCGCCGAAGGAGTGCTGATCGTCCTGGCCCGCCTGCGGCGGATCCTGTCGGTCAAGCTCGAGAACTCGCGCGTGGTCGTGGAGCCGGGGGTGACGAATCTCGCGGTCTCGCGCGCGGTCTCGCCCACGCACTTCTATCCGCCCGACCCATCCAGCCAGATCGTCTGCTCGATCGGGGGCAACGTCGCCGAGAACTCCGGCGGCGCCCACTGCTTCAAGTACGGCTTCACGACCAACTACGTGACCGGGCTCGGGGTGGTGCTGACCGACGGCACCGTCGTCGAGCTCGAACGCGACGCCCCCGGCTACGACCTGCTCGGCGCGTTCGTCGGCTCGGAAGGGACCCTCGGCGTGGCCACGAAGATCGCGCTGCGGGTGATACCGGTCCCCGAGAGCGTGCGCACGCTGGTGGCGTTCTTCGAGGACACCGGCGCCGCCGGCGAGGCGGTCACCGAGATCGTCAGCGCCGGGATCGTCCCCGGGGCGATCGAGATGATGGACCGTCTCTCGATCAAGGCCACCGAGGAGGCCACCGGCGCCGGCTATCGGCTGGACGCCGGGGCAGCCCTGCTGGTCGAGCTCGACGGCCCCGACGAGGAATGCACGTCGCGGATGGAGCACGTGATGGGGTTGTGCTCGCAAAGCGGCGCGATGGACGTGAGGGTGGCGCGCTCGGACGAGGAGCGCGCGCTGATCTGGCGGGCGCGCAAGGCGGCGTTCGCGGCGATGGGCCGCCTGGCTCCCGCCTACTACGTGCAGGACGGTGTGATCCCGCGGACGCGTCTGGCCGAGGTGCTGCGCCAGATCGACGGGCTCGCGACCGAGTACCGGCTGCAGGTCGCCAACGTGTTCCACGCCGGCGACGGCAACCTGCATCCGCTGATCTGCTACGACGCCACTCGCGAGGGAGAGGCCCAGCGCGCCGAGGAGCTGTCGGGCCTGATCGTCAAGGCGTGCGTCGACGCCGGCGGCTCGATCACGGGCGAGCACGGCGTCGGCATCGACAAGAAGGCGTACATGCCGTCGATGTTCTCCGAGGCCGACCTGGATGCGTTCCAGCGGCTGCGCTGCGCCTTTGATCCGCACGGGCTGGCCAACCCCGGGAAGGTGATGCCGACCCCGCGCCTGTGCGGCGAGGTCCCGGGACCCTACCGCGAGCACCCGCTCGAGCGCGCCGGGGTCGCAGAGCGCTTCTGATGGCGCGGGAGCTCCAGCCGGCCACGTTCGAGGAGGCCGCGTCGGGGCTTGCCGCAGCCGCCGCCGGCAACGAGGCGGTGCGGATCGTGGGCGCGGGCACCAAGATCGAGTGGGGAACGGCCGCCCCCGATCCCGACGTGGAGCTGCACACCGCCGGCCTGAACCGGATCGTCGAGCACAACGTCGGCGACCTCACGGCCGTGCTGGAGGCCGGCGTCCCGCTCGCAGCGGCCCAGGAGACGTTTGCCAGTGAGGGCCAGATGCTCGCGCTCGACCCGCCGCTCGGCCGCGGATCCAGTCGCGACGCAACCGTCGGCGGCGTGATCGCCACGGGCGACTCGGGTCCACTGCGCCACCGCTACGGCGCCGCACGCGACCTGGTGGTGGGGATGACGGTCGCCCTCAGCGACGGGACGATCGCAAGATCCGGCGGCAAGGTGATCAAGAACGTCGCCGGCTACGACATCGCGAAGCTGTTCTCCGGCGGCTTCGGGACGCTCGGTGCGATCCTCGCGGTCAGCGTCCGCCTGCACCCCCTCGCGCCGATGACCGCGACCGCGGTCGGCGACAGCCTCGAGCTCGAAGCGGTCGCGAGCGCCGCGACCAGGCTGGCGATGGCGCCGCTCGAGCTCGAGGCGCTCGATGTGGCGTGGCGCGCCGATCGCGGCAGCGTGCTCGCGCGGCTTGGCGGCGCCGAGGCGCCCCGGCGGATCGAGCGCGTGGCGGCGATCATGCGCGAGGCGGGCCTGGAGCACGTCGAGGTCGCAAGCGACGATGACGAGCTGTGGGCGCGCCAGCGCGCCGGCCAGCGGTCGGAGGAAGCGGCGGTGTTGCGGGTCGCGGCACGCCCGAGCGCACTTGCCTCGGTCCTGGGTGCGGTCGGCTCGTGCGGCGGGGCGCTGGTGGGGCGCGCGGCGCTCGGCCTGAGCTTCATCGAGCTCGACCCCGAGGCGGTGGGTCGCCTGCGCGAGCGGCTGGGCCCCGGCGTCCCGGCGATCGTGCTCGATGCGCCGGCGACGGCGCGCGCGGGCCTCGATCCTTGGGGGGCCCGCCCGGGACCGGCAGTGGAGCTGATGCGGCGCATCAAGATGCGCTTTGACCCGGCCGGCGCGTGCAATCCGGGCGTGTTCGTGGGAGGGATTTGAGTGACCGCGATCGGGAAGCACTAAAAAGCAGCAGCGCGATGCCCGCATTTGACACGTTCAGACCGCCGGATCCGGAGATCCTCGACGACTGCGTGCACTGCGGCTTCTGCCTGGATACGTGCCCGACCTACGTGCTGTGGGGCAACGAGGCCGACTCCCCGCGCGGCCGGATCGTCCTGGTGGGCGAGGGCCTGACCGGGGACGGGCCGATGTCGAGCGAGATGGCCACCCACTTCGACCGGTGCCTGGGATGCATGGCATGCGTGACCGCGTGCCCCTCGGGTGTTCGCTACGACCGGCTAATCGAGCGGGTGCGCCCGCAGGTCGAGCGCAACCACCGCCGCTCGCCGGGCGAGCGCGGCCTGCGACGGGCGCTGTTTGCGACGCTTCCCTATCCGGACCGCCTGCGGGCGTTGGCGCCGCTGCTGATCGCCGCCCGCAAACTCGGCAGCGAGCGCCTCCCCGGACGGCTCGGCATGCTGGCGAGGATCTCGCCCCAACTCACGGTGCCCAAGCTGCGGGCTTCGGATTTCCCGGAGCACACCGAGGCGATCGGCGAGCGGCGAGGTCGAGTGGGCGTGTTGCTCGGCTGCGTTCAGCGCGTGTTCTACGGCGACGTGCAGCGAGCGACGATCGCCGCGCTCGCGGCAGAGGGGTTCGAGGTGTTCGCGCCCCTGCTGCCGGACTGCTGCGGCGCGCTGCAGATGCACTCCGGCGAGGAGGCCGACGCGATCGCCCGGGCCGAGGCGACGATCGCGGCGTTCGATGCGATCGGCGAGCTTGATCACATCGTCACCAGCGCCGCCGGCTGCGGCTCGGCGATGAAGGAGTACGGCGAGCTTGTGCAGACGCCGGAGGCCGAGGAGTTCGCGCGGCGGGTTCGCGATGTCGGCGAGCTGCTGGGATCGGTGGAGCCCCGTGCTCCGCGCGGGCCGGTACCACTGAAGGTCGTCTACCACGATGCCTGCCACCTCGCCCACGCCCAGGGGGTGCGGGCGCAACCGAGAGCGCTGCTGCGGACGATTCCCGAGCTCGAGCTGCTGGAGAACCCCGTCGAGCCGGAGATCTGCTGCGGCTCGGCCGGCGTTTACAACCTGCTGCAGACCGAGGCCGGCGCCGACCTCGGTGCGCGCAAGGCCCGGCACCTGCTCGACACCGGCGCCGAGGCGATCGCCGCCGGCAATCCGGGCTGCGCCGCTCAGCTCGACGGCCACCTCCGTGCCCTCGGCCGGCCGCTGCCGATCTACCACCCGGTCGAGCTTCTGTGGCGCTCGATCATCGCCGGGCGGCGGGAAACCACATCCGGCTCTCTGGCCTAGCGGTACATCGCCTCGATCTCGGCCGCGTACTTGGCGGCGATCGGCCCGCGCTTGAGCTTCATCGTCGGCGTCAGCTCGTCGCCACCGGGCAGCCAGTCGCCGGCGACGATCGTGAACTTCTTGATCTGCTCGACGCGCGCGAGCTGTGCGCTGGCGTCATCGATCGCCGCCTGGATCGCCGCGATCACCTGGGGCTCGGTCGCCAGCTCGGCGAGCGTGGCGTCGGCGATCCCCTGCTGCGCGGCCCATTGCGGCGCGAAGTCGGCGTCGAGGACGATCAGCGCCGTGTTGTACGGCCGCCGGTCGCCGATGCAGCAGGCCTGGGCGATCAGCGGGCTCGATGACTTGATCGCGGCCTCGATGTTGGCCGGGGACATGTTCTTGCCGGCCGCGTTGATGATGATCTCCTTCTTGCGGTCGACGATCCGCAGGTATCCGCCCTCGTCGATCGTGCCGATGTCGCCCGTGTGCAGCCAGCCGTCGCGGTCCAGCGCCTCCGCGGTCCGGTCCGGTGCGTGGCGATAGCCGAGCATCAGAAACTCGCCGCGAACGAGGAGCTCGCCGTCCTGCGCGGTCTTCATCTGGACGCCCGGCGACGGGGTGCCGACGGTGCCGAGCTTGACATGACCGGGGCGGTTGACGGCCCCGATCCCGCAGGTCTCGGACATCCCCCAGAGCTCGGCGAGCTCGATGCCGAGGGCGTGGAAGAACTCCAGCACCTCCAGCGGCGTCGGGGCGGCCCCGACGTTGACGCTCTTGGCCTGGTCGAGCCCGAGCATCTCCCTGAGCTTGGAGAACAGCTGTTTGTCGGCCTCTGCGACCTGGCGCTCGAGCTCGGGCGGGACCGGCTCGCCCCGCTGCTTGATTCGTACTCGCTGCACCGCGGCCGCCAGCGCGTCCTCGATCGGCTTGCGCTGCTCCTCGGGCTGCGCCGCCTGCATCGTCTCCAGGCCGGCCTTCAGCTTCTCCCAGATCCGCGGTACCGCGAAGAACCAGGTCGGGCGCACCTGCGGGAGATAGGAGAGGATCGACCGCGGGTCCGGACAGGTGGTGACCGTGGCGGCGTAGATCACCGGGATGTAGTGGTGAGCCATGCGCTCGGCGATGTGCGCGGCCGGCAGCCACGAGATCACGCGGCCACCCGGCTCGATCGGGATGACCTCCTGGACCCCTCGGGCCGAGAACATGATCGCGCGGTGGGAGAGCTGGACGCCCTTGGGGTGCCCGGTCGTGCCCGACGTGTAGATGAGCGTCACGAGGTCGTCAGGGCCTGCCTCCGCCACCGCCGCGGCCGCGTCAAAGCCGGGGTCCGACCCCTCAACCTCGGCCAGCGAGACCGTCCCTTCGGGCTTACCGCGCGCTCGGCCTCCGGCCTCGCTTGTTCGCGCGGCGCCCGAATCATCGTGCTGCGCCGCGCTGTCCACGACGATCACGTGCTCGAGGCGCAGCAGGCGCTGGCGGGCCGCGAGCATCACCGGCAGGTGGACCTGCTCGACGATCGCGACCCGCGCATCCGCGTCGCTGACGAGGTATTCGACCTCGGCAGGCGGATAGGTGACGTAGATCGAGAACGGAATCGCCCCGACCGTCACCGCCGCGAGGTCGGCGATGTGGAACTCCGGGCGGTTGCCGAGCATGATCGCGACGGTGTCACCACGCCCCACCCCCAGCGCCGCGAGCCCGCCGGCGACCGCGTCGACGCGCGCCAGCAGCTGCGACCAGGTCAGCGAGACGCTGTCGTCGACCGTCCTGACCGCGACGATGTCCGGATGGCTCGCGGCGGTTCGGCGCAGCGCTTCGGCGACGGTCGGCGCGTCGACCGCGCGCGCCGCCGCCGGGGTAATCGTGGTGCTCTCCATTTCTCCTCCGGATCTGGTCTGGCTAGCCGGCGAGAACCTACCTTAGCCCGCCACGTTGATGAAAATGTGCTCTATAGCGGCATATTTTCATCAATGACCCGGATCGACGGCGCTATCGGACGTTGAATCCGGAGCCGTTGAGCGTCGAGATGTCGTTGCTCAGCCCGATCACGAACAGCATCACGATCAGCACGAACCCGACCACGCTGGCGCGCTCCATCACCTCGAACGGGATCCGCCTGCCCCTGACCTTCTCGGCAAGCGCCCAGAACACGTGGCCACCGTCCAGCGGCAGGAACGGGAACAGGTTGATGATCCCCAGCGAGAGCGAGATCAGCGCGAGCACCTCGAGCGCCTGCGTGGTGCTGTGCGCGAACGACTCCTGGGTGACGGTATAGCCGCCGACGATCCCGTTGAGCTGCTTGCGCTCCTGCGGCTCGAAGATGCGGACGATGACCGACACCGTCGAGCGGGTCACGTTCCAGAGGCCGCTGGCGGTCAGCGACGCGGCCTGGGCGGCACCGACAGGCTGCTGGGTCGTCCCGAAGCCGAAGCCGACGATTGGTCGCTTGTCGGCCGAGCTGTAGTGGGGGCGCAGCTCGAACGTCAGCAGCCCGCCGCCCCGGCGGACCACCAGCTTCGCCGGCGTGGCCGCGGGGCATCCGTTGACGGCGGCGCCGCCGGCGCAGGTGTGCGTGGCAAGCTGTGAGCGCAGCTTGTCGGGGCTGCCGGTGATCCCATCGACCGACACCAGCCGGTCGCCCGGCTTGAGCACGGGCGCCGCCGGCGTGTTCTTCTGGACCACCGCGATCTGCTTGCTCACGACCGCTTGGCCGTTGCCGAGAAACAGGGCCCACACGATCACGAACGCGATCACCAGGTTGACCACGGGACCCGCCATGATCACCACCACCCGCTTCCACACCGCCTGGTTGTAGTAGGCGCGCGGAACCACCTCGGGCGGCAATTCCTCGTGCGGGTTCATGCCGGTGATCTTCACGTACCCACCGAGCGGGATCGGGGCGATCCCGTACTCGGTCTCGCCGCGGCGGACCTTCACCAGCAGCGGCCCGAAGAACAGCGAGAAGCGCTCGACCCGCATGCCGACGGCCTTGGCCGCCACGAAGTGGCCGCCCTCGTGCAGCAGGATCAGCGCCGAGAATCCCAGGAACGCCAGGACATAGGACACCCGCCCAGTGTGGCAGGCGTCGCCGGTGGTCTTGATAAGAGTTTCAGGCGGCGGCGCGGCCGGCGACGAGCTCGGCGGCGACCCGTCGTGCCCGCCCATCGGCCTCGCCGAGCGACTCGAACGAGTGCACGCGCTCGGCCGGGAGCGCCGAGAGCGTCTCCTCGATCACCGCCGGAATGTCCATGAACCCGAGCCGCCCGCCGAGGAATGCGTGCACCGCGACCTCGTTGGCGGCGTTGAGCGTGCAGGGGGCGGTTCCTTTCGCGCGCGCCGCCTCTCGCGCCAGCGCCAAGCACGCGAACGTGTCCTCGTCGACCGCCTCGAACGTCAGGGCGCCGAGCTCGACGAGGTCGAGCGGCGAGACCGGCACGTCGACGCGGTCGGGATAGTGCAGCGCATAGGAGATCGGCACCCGCATGTCGGGGTAACCAAGGTGCGCCAGGGTGGCGCCGTCGCACAGTTGGATGAGGCTGTGGACGATCGACTGGGGGTGCACGACGACGTCGATCTGCTCATAGGGGGTCCCGAACAGGTGGTGGGCCTCGATCAGCTCGAGTCCCTTGTTCATCAGCGTCGCCGAGTCGATCGTGATCTTGCCGCCCATCGCCCAGGTCGGATGCGCGAGCGCCTGCTCGATCGTGACGTGCTCGAGCTCCGCCGACCGGCACCCCCGAAACGGGCCGCCCGACGCGGTCAAGAGCAGCCGGTCGACGGTCCCCGCATGCTCGCAGGCCAGCAGCTGGTGAAGCGCGGAGTGCTCGGAGTCGACCGGGATGATCGCCGCCCCCGTGGCCTCCGCCAGCTGGGTGACGAGCTCACCCCCGACCACGAGCGACTCCTTGTTGGCCAACGCGAGGTCGACGCCCTCGCCCAGCGTGGCCACGGTCGGCACCAGGCCGGCCGAGCCGACGATCGCGTTGAGCACCAGCTCGCACTCGCACTCGGTGATCAGCCGGACCAGTCCCTCGGGCCCGGAGAGCACCTCGCCGTCGGTCCACGCCTCGCCGGCACGCGCGGCGGCGTCGGGGTCAGACAGCGCGATCCGCCGGACCCCGTGCTCACGAGCCTGTTGCAGCAGCTGCTCCCAGCCGTTGGCGGCACTCAGCGCCACGACCTTCAGATCTCCGCCGGAGGAGCTCGAGATCACGTCCAGCGCCTGCACGCCGATCGAGCCGGTGGAGCCGAGAATGGCCAGGCGGCGCGGCACGAGCACGATTGTATGCGGGGTGCATCGTGCGCCCCGGTGCATCGCGCATCAGTTCGTCGCGCGCCCCGGTGAATCGCGCATCAGTTCATCGCGCGCCCCGGTGCGCCGCGCGTCAGTGCATCACGGCGATCCACACGTAGTAGCCGGCCACGAGCGTGAACAGCGCCGCGTCCGCACGGTCCAGCGCGCCACCATGCGGTCCGAACAGGGTCCCGGCATCCTTGGTGCCGGCCTCGCGCTTGATCAGCGACTCGAACAGGTCGCCCAACGGCCCGAGCACCGCCACCGCCACGCCCAGCACCAGCGCGTCGCTCTGGGTGAGCCACGTCTGATAGAGCCCCGCCAGGAACACCGAGACGATCGCCGCCAGCATCCCGCAGAATAGGCCCTCGACCGTCTTGTTCGGCGAGATCCTGGGCGCCAGTTGCCTTCGGCCGAACAGGCGCCCGCCGACATACGCGGCGGTGTCGCCCACGAACGTCCCGATCAGCACATCGATGATCACCGCGTTGCCATGGGGAAGCTCGCGCAGCAGTGCCGCGTGCGCGAACGCGAATCCGATCCAGTACACGCCCAGCAGCGTCCCGCCGATCGACACCGTCGCGTGGCTCTGCCCGCGCGCCAACGTCAACAGGAACAGCACCGGCAGGGTCGCCATGGCGACTTCGGCCACCTGGCGCTGGCCGCCGTAGACCCCCGCGAGCACCATCCCGGCGAGCGCGGCGAACCCGACCACCGGCAGCGGGCGCCAGCGCGCCAGCAGGCGGTAGAGCTCGTACATGCAGGCGCAGCCGATCGCGATCACGAACAGCGCGAACGGCAGCCCCCCGAGGGCCACGAACAGGAGCACGAGCACCGCGGCGGGGACCGCGATCAGGATCCGCAACAACAGATCCGAGCCCCTGCCCCGCTCGCGCCGGCGCCCGCGATCGCTCCGGCGCGCTCGGGCAGGGGGACGCGGGCGCGCCGCGTTCGTGGCGCGACGGGTGCCGTCGGCGTCTGCGCCGGTCCTCCGACCGGCGCCTGCGCCGGTCCGCCGACCGGGAGGAGGCCGCCGCGCGGATGCCACCGCTACCTGCCCCCGAAGCGCCGGCTGCGCGCCGTGAACTCGTCGAGGCTCTCCTCGAACGCCCGGCGCGAGAAGTCCGGCCACAGCTCATCGCGAAACACCAGCTCGGAGTAGGACCCCTGCCACAGCAGGAAATTGGAGCTTCGTTGCTCGCCGCTGGTCCTGATGATGAGATCGGGGTCGTGCATCTCCGGTGCGTAGAGGTGGGCGCGGAACGAATCCTCGCTGCCTCCTGTAAAGGTTCGCGCAGCGTCGACGATTTCCGCCCGCCCGCCGTAATTGAAGGCGACGTACAGCGTGATCCGGGCGTTGTCCCGAGTCAGCTCCTCGGCCCACTCCATCCGCTTGACCAATGCGGGCGGCACCGGGTCGCTGCGGCGGCCGATGAACCGCATCCGGACGCCTTCGGCGTGCAGCTCGGGGGTCTCGGCCTCGATTCGGCGCTCGAACATGTCCATCAGCGCGGCCACCTCGTCGGCCGGACGGCGCCAGTTCTCGGTCGAGAACGAGAAGACGGTCAGCTCTTCGATTTCGAGCTCGACCGCGTCGCGCAGGCGCGCCTTGACGGTGTCGGCGCCGGCTTCGTGGCCTGCCACCACGGGCAGGCCACGGCTCCGCGCCCAGCGGCCGTTGCCGTCGGTGATGATCGCGACGTAGCGGACCTTGGCCTCCGTCACGCTCAGCGCTCCCCGCCGTTCGTTTCGGCGAGACCCACTAGACCTCGAGGATCTCTTCTTCCTTGTGCTTGAGCAGCTCTTCGAGCTCCCCGATCCTGCCGTCGGTGACCTTCTGCAGCTCGAGCTCGGCGCGATGCTCGTCGTCGGATCCCGCCTCACCGCCTTCCTTGAGCTCGCGCAGGTCGTGCATCACGTCGCGGCGGATGTTGCGGATCGCGACCCGCCCCTCTTCGGCGATGTGGCGCACCACCTTGACCAGCTGCTTGCGCCGCTCCTCGGTCAGCTCGGGGATCCCAAGCCGGATCAGGTTGCCGTCATTGGATGGCGTGAGTCCGATGTCGGACTCGAGGATCGCCCGCTCTATCGCCTTGATCGAGCTCTTGTCGTAGGGCTGGATCGTCAGCAGGCGGGCCTCGGGCGCGGTGATCGTCGCGAGTTGCTTGAGCGGGGTCGAGGTGCCGTAGTAATCGACGGAGATCCGGTCGAGCAGCGCTGGGCTTGCGCGTCCGGTGCGAACCGAGCCGAACTCGTGGCGGATCGACTCGACCGACTTGTGCATGCGCTCGCGCGCGTCCCCGAGCAGCTCGTCGATTATCCCGCTGTCGCTCATGTTCTCACCAGCGTGCCCACGCGTTCACCGGACACTATCTTGTCGATGTTGCGGCCATTGGCCATGTTGAAGACCACGATCGGCAGATTGTTGTCCATGCAGAGGGCGAATGCGGTCGAGTCCATCACCTGTAGCCCGCGTGTCAGCGCATCCTTGTGGGTGATCTCGGGAATGAACTCGGCGTCCGGATCCACGGCTGGGTCGGCGCTGTAGACACCCTCGACGCGGTTCTTGGCCATCAGCACCACCTCGGCGTGCAGCTCGGCCGCGCGTAGCGCAGCCGCGGTGTCGGTCGTGAAGAACGGGTTGCCGGTACCCGCGGCGAAGATCACGACCCGGTGCTTCTCCAGGTGGCGAATCGCTCGCCGGCGGATGTAAGGCTCGGCGACCTCCGAGATCGTGATCGCCGACTGCACTCGCGTGGCCACCTGCGCCTTTTCGAGCGCGTCCTGCAGCGCCAGCGCGTTCAGGACGGTGGCGAGCATGCCCATGTAGTCGCCGGTCGCGCGGTCCATTCCCCGCGCCGCGGCGGCCAGTCCCCGGTAGATGTTGCCGCCGCCGACGACGATCGCGACCTCCACTCCGCGTGAGTGCACCGCCGTGATCTCCCGGGAGATCGCCTGCACGCGCTCGGGATCGATGCCGTAGTCGAGGTCGCCCATCAGCGCCTCGCCGGAGAGCTTGAGCAGCACCCGCCGGTAGGCGGGCGGGGTCGCCGAGTTTCCGCTCACGCGATCATTCTCGCCTGGATCGCAGCTCGGCCGCCTCGCCGAATCGCCGGTCAGCCGCCGACGGCGAATCGCGAGAATCGCCGAATCACGATGTTCTCCCGCGTCTCGCTCGCGAGCTCGGCGCGCAGATCCTCGATCGTCCTGCCCGCGTGCTTGTCCTCGTTTACGTGGGTCTGGCGCAGCAGCACGACCTCGTCGAGCCACTTGTCGAGCTTGCCCGCGACGATCCGCTCCCGGACGTTCTCGGGCCGGTCGGCGGCCTGCTCGACCGCGATCCGCTCCTCGCGCTCGCGGTCCTCGGCGGGCACCTCGTCCTCACTGATCGCGATCGGCGCCGCCGCGGCGATGTGAAGCGCCACGTCGCGTGCGAACTCGATGAACTTCTCGTTGCGGGCGACGAAGTCGGTCTGGCAGTCGACCTCGACGAGGACCCCGATCTTGTTGCCGGCGTGGATGTAGCTCTGGACGACGCCCTCGCGAGCCTCGTCGCCGGCTCGCTTGGCCGCCTGCGCCTGGCCTCGCGTGCGGAGGATCTCGACCGCGCGGTCGACGTCTCCGTCCGCCTCGGTGAGCGCCTCGCGGCACGCGAGCACGCCGGCGCCCGTGCGGTCGCGCAAGGCCTTGACGTCCTGTGCGGTGACCGGGCTCATGCGCTCTCCCCCGCGGTCTCCTCGGCGGCCTCTGCCGGCGGTTCGGCGGGCTCGGCGGGCGGTTCGGCGGGCTCGGCGGGCGGTTCGGCGGGCCGTTCCGCGGGCTCGGCGGGCGGTTCGGCGGGCCGTCCCGCGGGCTCGGCGGCGGCTACGGGCGCCTCCGGCTCCCCAGGAGTCATCGGCGCCTCCGGCTCGGCCGCCGCCACCGGCGCCTCCGGCTCGGCCGCCGCCACCGGCGCCTCGGGCTCGGCCGCCGCCACCGGCGCCTCGGGCTCGGCCGCCGCCACCGGCGCCTCGGGCTCGGCCGCCGCCACCGGCGCCTCCGGCTCGGCCGCCGCCACCGGCGCCTCGGGCTCGGCCGCCGCCACCGGCGCCTCGGGCTCGGCCGCCGCCACCGGCGCCTCGGGCTCGGCCGCCGCCACCGGCGCCTCCGGCTCGGCCGCCGCCACCGGCGCCTCCGGCTCGGCCGCCGCCACCGGCGCCTCGGGCTCGGCCGCCGCCACGGGCACCTCCGGCTCGGCCGAGACCTCCGGGGCGGCGGGTGCCTCTGCCTGCGGGGCCGCCGGCGCGGCCTCGGCCTCGCGGCGAGCTCGCTCCTCAGCCTCCAGCCGCGCCCGCTCCTCGGCCTCCAGCCGCGCCCGCTCCTCGGCCTCCTGCCGCGCCCGTTCCTCAGCCTCCAGCCGGGCGCGCTCCTCGGCCTCGCGGCGCTCGCGCTCCAGCCGGGCCCGCTCCTCCTCGGCGCGGAACACGTTGTGTCCCTGCGCGACGACCTCGCCGATCGCGCGCGTGACAGCCGCGCAGGACCGAATAGCGTCGTCGTTACCCGGGATCACGTAGTCGATCCCGTCCGGATCGCAGTTGGTGTCGACGAGCCCGATGATCGGGATCCGCAGGCGCTGGGCCTCGCGGACCGCGATCGCCTCGGTCTTCAGGTCGATCACGAACACGGCGTCAGGGACGCGCTGCATGTCCTTGACACCGCCGAGGTTGGCGCGCAGCTTCTCGAGGTCAGCCTGGGCCGACATCCGTTCACGGGTCGGCAGCAGCTCCAGCTGGCCCTCGGTCTCGTAGCGCTCCAGGTCGTGCAGGCGCCTGATCCGCAGCGAGATCGTCTGAAAGTTCGTCAGAAGCCCACCGAGCCAGCGATTGTTGACGAACGGCATGTCGGCCGATTCGGCGGTCTCGCGAATGGTGTCCCGTGCCTGCTTCTTGGTGCCGACGAACAGGACCGTCCCGCCGCGATGCGCGACCTCGGCCGCGAAATTGCGGGCATTCTCCAGCAGCGCCTGGGTCTGAAGGAGATCGATTATGTAGATGCCGTCCCGCTCTCCGAAGATGAAGCGGCGCATCTTGGGATTCCAACGGCGCGTCTGGTGGCCGAAATGAACGCCGGCCTCCAGCAGCTCCTTGATTCCGATTTGAGCCACTGATACTGCTCCCTTTTTACGTTATTTGCAGTGAAACCCGCCTACCGGGTGATCGCGAACCTCGGATCGTCGAGGCAGGGCGCGGTCCGTCGAGACGGGGTCGAGAAATGGGGTCAACGAAAAAGTTTACGCAAGTCTGACGAAGCCGCTACGTTTTTACGTGCAGCGGCGATTCGCCCTTCCTACCTTCGGCGATGACCCGCTCGCGGGCCGAACCTCCCTTCCCCTACCTCCGGTGGCTCGGTTCGCATCTCGGCGGGGCGGCTGTGGACGGGCCGCCCCGCTGACTCTGCTCGGTGCGCCCGCCGCGGATGCCGGCGTCAAGCGTGCGCTCAACGCTCCGTCTCGGCCGCGGCGAGCGCCGCCACCAGGTCCTCGGGCAAAGGCGAGGTCACGTCCACGGGCTCGTGCGTGACGGGATGCTCGAACGCCAGCCGCGTCGCGTGCAGGAACTGGCGTCTTAGCCCGTAGCGTCCGGCGACTCCGTACTGGCGATCACCGCAGACCGGGTGGCCGATCGCGGCCATGTGGACGCGGATCTGATGGGTCCTCCCGGTCTCGAGCGTCACTCGCAGCAGCGTGGACGCGGGCAGCAGCCGTTCGATCTCGAAATGGGTCCGCGCCTCGCGCGGCTCGTCGGCCTCGATCGACATCAGTGCCCGGTCGCGGCGGTGGCGCCCGATCGGGGCGTCAATCGTCCCGGTGCGCGCCGACGGCCGGCCATCGACCAGCGTCAGGTATTCGCGGCGGAGCGAGCGCTGGGCGATCAGCGACTTGAGCGCGCGGTGCACGGCGTCGTTCTTGGCGACCACCAGCAACCCCGAGGTCTCGCGATCGAGGCGATGGACGATTCCGGCGCGCCACGGGTCGTCCCCGCCGGCGCCCACTCCCGCCAGGGCTTGCGCCAGTGTTCCCGTCCAGTGGCCCCGAGCCGGGTGCACCACGACTCCCGCCGGCTTGTCGACCACGATCAGATGCTCATCCTCATAGGCGACTCCGAACTGAGCTTGCGGTCGCGAGGAGACCGCCGGCGGTGGCGCGGCATCGACGACGATCAGCTCGCCCGGTGCGACCAGGTGGCGCTTGGGGAGCACTCGCCCGTCGACGCGCACCCGCCGGGCCTCGATCAGCGATTGCGCCTGCGCCCGGGAGCCCAGCGGCTCGGCCAGGAACCGGTCGAGCCTGGTGCCGGCAGCATGCGCCGGAACGCGGATCTCGATCCATGTTCCGTCCTGGGGACCGCCCTCAGACCGGCTCAAGGCCGACGGCCGCGAATGCCTTCGAGCACGATCAACAGCGAGAGCACGCCGAACGTGATCGCCATGTCGGCGACGTTGAACGCCGGCCACAGCGGAAGCTTGATGAAGTCGGTCACCGCGCCGTGGGCGATCCTGTCGATGAGGTTGCCGATCGCCCCGCCGATCAACAGCCCGGTGGGGAGCCACAGCCACGGACGGGTGGGCCTGAGCGTGAAGTAGCCGACGAGCAAGGCGAGCGCGACAAACGTGAACACGAGCACCAGCGTGCCCCCGCCGGAGAACAGGCTGAAGGCGACCCCCGTATTGCGAACGTGCACGAGGTGTACGCCGGGGATCAGCCTGTGGCTGTCCCCCGGCTCGATCCCGCTTCTGACGAAGTGCTTGGTCAGCTGATCGAGAGCCAGAATCGCCGCGGCGACGCCGGCGATCCGGGCAAACCCGGCCACGCGGGCGTTCCGGGATGCGGCCACCTCGGTCACCATCGCCGGTCAACCGGTGATCGCGGCGACCACGAGCCTGCGGACGATGTACAGGAGGAGGATCGCGATGATCGGGCTGAAGTCGAACATCCCCAGCGGCGGGATGAACCGCCGAAACACGCGCAGGTAGGGCTCGCACACGTCGCGCAGGAACGACAGCAGCGCATCGGACCATCGCCCGTACGGCAGTCGCAGGCCGAATGAGAACATCAGGTTCAGCAGGATGTAGACGAAGATCAGCACGATGTAGACGGTGAACAGCGCATCGACGTAATTGCCGATGTCGACGCGCGTGAGGCCGAGCGCCAACATCAGCGCCCACCGCCGAGGACGACCGCGTCGATCGCGGACTGAAACGCGGTGCGCACGCCGTTGCGCTCGAGCGCCTCGAGCCCGCGCGCCGTCGACCCGCCGGGCGAGGTGACGTCCCGCCGTACCGCCAGCGTGTCGTAGTTGTGGGCCTCGAGCAGCGCCCCCGTCCCGATCATCGTTTCGACGACGAGCTTCGCCGCCACTCCGGCGCGCAACCCATGGCGGACCGCGGCGTCGACCTGGGCCTCGGCGAGCAGCGCCTGATAGGCGGGGCCGACGCTCATCACCGCGGCGGCGACCTCGATCAGGCGCTCCTCGATTCGCACCACGGTCCCCAGACGCTCGAACAACTCGATCACCTCGCGCTCGATCTCCGCCGGGATGTCGGGCGTGGGCGGGATCTCGGGCGCCGGCGCGTAGCACACCACTCCACGCCGCACCTCGACCGGCGTGCTGGGCATCAGCCTGAACACCGGTACACCCGGATAGGCGGTATGGAGCATCCCGACGGGCGTGCCGCCGAGCACGGATGCGACGACCTTTGCATGGTCCGCGATCTCCATGGCCACCTTCTTGAGCTGCGCCGGCTTGTGGCAGAGGACCAGCACGTCCGCCCGCCGAGCCACCGCTTCGTTTGAGTCCAGCGCCTCTCCCCCGACTTCTTGCGCGAGCTCCCTGGCTCGCCCCGAGCCGCCGTCGGAGCAGAGGATCGGCTCTCCCCAGCCGCGCGCAAGCGCACGCGCCATGCTCCCAGCGCCGATCAGGCCGATCACCATGAAATGAAATCTACCGGTGGCGAGAGCCGCCCCCGGGAGATCGGCGACCCGCGAGGGTCAGCTCTGGTTGAAGAACCCCTTCTCGACGAGCCGGGCGCGCTCCTCGGCGGACACCTCGACGTTGTGCGGCGTCAGCAGGAACACCTTGTCGGCGATTCGCTGCATCCCTCCGTCGAGCGCGTACGTGAGGCCGCTGGAGAAGTCGATCAGCCGCTTTGCCAGATCCGTGTCGGTGCCCTGAAGGTTGAGAATGACCGGGATCGAATCCTTGAACTTGTCGGCGACGTCCTGGACGTCGTTGAAGTTCTTCGGAGCCACGAAGTGCACGCGGACGTCGCCGCTGTTGCGACCATTCCCGCGGCCGCCGCCGACCGGTCGAAGCGCCGCGGTCCTGCGCTCGGGCTCCGGATCGTCGGCGAAGATGTCATCGATCTCATCGCGGCGCCGGCGGCCACCGAGTCGGCGCACGTTCGGCCGCTCGCGATACGTGTTCTCCATCTCGACCTCGGGCTCGCTGTAGGGCTCGAGCTCCTCGTCGTATGCGTCGTCCTCGGCGAGGCCGAAATAGACGAGCGTGCGGTGCCAGGTGTCGCGTAGGGCCATTTGCGATGGGTCTTTCGCCGCTGCGGCGGTATTTCCCTCCCGGGGATTATGACGCGGCGCGAAACCGCCTGGATTCCCGCTCTAAGCGTAGAGGCTGGTGCCAAGACGCAGAATCGTCGCGCCTTCCTGCGCGGCCACGACGTAATCCTGGCTGGTGCCCATCGACAGGTGACGCAACCCGTGCCGCTCCGCCAGCTCGCGCAGGGCCGCGAAATGCGGCCGACTGTCCTCGGGATTGGCCGCCAGCGGCGGCATCGTCATCAGCCCGACCACTGTCACCGGGCAGCGCTCGATGAAGGCCGGCAGCTCGACCGGGTCGATCCCGCTCTTCCCGGCCTCGCCGGCGATGTTCACCTCGATCATCACCTCGGTCGCGGGCGTGCCGTGTCGCTCCAGCTGGGCCAGAACCGACTCGCTTGCGACCGTCTCGATGTAGCGCACATGCGGCAGGACCTGGCGGACCTTGCGGCTTTGCAGGTGGCCGATGAAGTCCCACGTGAACCGGCCCGGGTGCGCCTGCGCCTTCGCGGCCAGGTCCTGGGCGCGGTTCTCCCCGAGGAGCTCGATCCCCGCGTCCGCCAGCACTCCGAGCTGATCGCGCGGAACGTACTTGACCGCTGCGAGAATCTGCACCCCATCGGGATCGCGACCCGCCCGCGCGATCTCGGCGCGCACGCGCTCGAGGTTTGACCGCACCGTGTCGGCGCGCAGCCCGTTTACTGGTTCAACCACGCGATGCCCGCCTGCCTACCGGTGACCCCGCCGTCGCGGCGATGAGAGAACAGCAGCGAGTGGTCGGCGCAGATCGTGCACAGCGCCACGTCGTGGACGATCTCGACGCCGGCGCGCGCGAGCTCCTCGCGCGCGATCGCCTTGAGGTCGAGATTTCGACCGCGGCGCGCCGCAAGCCCGCGCTGCGCGAACACGGCGTGGATCTCCTCGCCGACCTCATAGCAGCAGGAGCCGGCGCCGGGTCCGATCGCCGCCTCCACCGACCCATCGGCGCCCAGCTCCCTGACAGCCATCACCCCTTCGGCCACTATCCCTCCGGCCAACCCGCGCCAGCCCGCATGCAGCATCGCGACCGCGCCCGGTCCGGCGAGCGCGATCGGGAGGCAGTCCGCGACCAGCACCATCGGCGCCACGCCCGCCAGGGCGGTCGCCTGCCCGTCGAACAAGGGAGGGACTCCGTCGCCGACGGGTGGCCGCAAGGGCCGCTTGGTGATCCGCCGGACGTCGGTCCCGTGGACCTGGCGGATGTGGGCCGGCGCGACGCCGAGCTTCGCTTGCAGCGATGCCCGGTTTCGCGCCACCGTCTCGGGTGAATCGGCGGTCAGGCGTCCGAGGTTCAGGGACTCATACGGCCCCGTCGAGAAGCCACCTCGGCGCGTGGTGAAGACGGCGCGGGCGCCGGTCAGATTGATCGCGAAATGCCGCTCCCAGGCGTAGAACGGGGCCGGCACGATGTCGCACGCAGCTCGATCCGGAGGCGCCGGCATCACCTCGTCCTCAGCTCGATCTCGGGCACGGGATCTCGCTGCCCGTACTCGAAATGCGCGCGCCCGGGGGCGGTCAGCGTCGTGCGGTGCCGCCAGCCCCCGACCTGGCGCGCGCGCTCGTACACGTGCAGGCGCATCGAGGCGGTCTCGGTGTTGTAACAGTAGGCGAGCTCGCCGTCGGGGTCGTGGTAGGTGACTCCGATCAGCCGCTCACGGTCTGCGTCGACCTCGCCGATCAGCTTGCGCGCGCCGTCGACGGCCTCGAAGCGCCAGCCGGTCAGCGCAAACGTGCTCGTGTTGGACACGACGCGCATCGGCGAGGTCGAGAAGAAGTCGTGGTCGGCGAGCCGGCCGACCACCGGCGTGCTGGGTCCGACCTCGCGTCCCAGCCGCCTCACGAACGCCGAGACACCGTCGATGAACGTGTCGGTGACCGGCTCGCCGTCGGGCGTGCGAAAGTCATTGCAGTGGGCCCATGTCCACACGATGGCGTGCTTGTAGCCCCACAGGTGCCCTTGGGCGCCGCGGGCACCCGACCACTGCAGACGCTCGCCGCAGACGGTGACGCTGCCGTCGATCGAGAGGTCGGCGTGCGGCAGCACCACGACGGTCTTGGCCACGCCGATCCGCCGAAGGGCCGGATGGACGTGCTCGTAGGCCCGCCGGGCGGGGGTCCAGCGAAGATCCCAGGCGACGTCGTCAAAACCGCCGGCCATGTGCCCGTCGGTGAGCACCGCGCCGGCGATGCTCAGCTCAAACGGCTCGGCTTGGGCGCGCATCTGATCGATCGCGAACAACTTCTTGGCGCAACTCGTCGCCGGGGCGGTCGCGTGCGGGTTCATCGCCGCGAACCACAGCGCGCATGACGGCGACCGTCCGGAGCGAGCCACGGGAGCGAGCATCGTGTAGCGGATCCACAGTCCGACGCCACTCTCCGGCTCGGTCACCGTCAAGTAGTACACCTCGTAGTGGCCCGGTCCGCCGTCCCAGCGCAGCGCGTTCGACGCGTACAGCATGCCCCCAGGCTATCCACTGCCCCTCGCCGCCTGAAGCGCCCGCGTGAGCTCTTCCTCGCGACCCGACGCGCGTCCGTCGAGCTTGGCCGCGAGCGCGGCCCGCAGGCCGCGCCCGACCAAGGGCCCCTGTGGGACGCCGGCCGCCAGCAGGTCGCTGCCATCGATCTCGAGGCCGACGTGGCGCATGCGCGTCAACCACTCCCGGGCCTGGCGCTCAGGTCCGATCGCGCCGGCGAGCGCCATCAGCTCGGGCCCCGCGCCGTCGGCCGCCGCGGCGATTTGGGAGGGCAGGCGCGCGCGCTCCAGCCTCTTGGCCAGCTCGGGCGCTCGCGTTGCCGCGGCGATGATCGCCTCGCGGTCGGGCGCTTGGAAGGCGAGCGCATCGAGCAGCGCACTCAGCTCGTCGGCGCCGACGTCCCGGGCGGCGAGCGCGATCGCCAGCCGGTCGCGGCGGCCCTCTCCTGGCAGCAGCGCCAGGGCGCGCCGGGCCAATCCCTCGTCGCGAAGTCCGAAGCGGGGATGGATCGCGCGATCGAGTCTCAGCTCGGCCAGACACCTCAGCGCCGCCACCGGGTCTCGCTCTCCCGCCAGCAGCCTCAGCTCGCCGCCGATTCGCGAGCCGCTGACGGTGGCAAGCGCATCGGTGGCGATCGCCTCCCGCGCAAGCTCCCGCGTGTGCGGCTCGATCCCGAACCGAAGTCTGCTCGCGTATCGCGCGAGCCGCAGCATTCGCGTGGGGTCATCCCGGAAGCTGCCGTCGTGGAGCACCCGCAGACGGCGCCCTTCCAGGTCCTCGAGCGACTCCGGCGGGGCCCGCAGCCGGCCCGCGGCGGAGCCGGTCAGCGCAATCGCCAGCGCGTTGACGGTGAAGTCGCGCCGCAGCAGATCCTCCTCCAGGCTTGCGGGCGCGACGTCGGGAAGCGCGCCCGGCTGGCGATACGTCTCGCGGCGTGCCCTCGCGATGTCGTAGGTGAACCCCTCCAGCCCCACCGTCGACGTGCCGAAGCGGTCGTGCACCAGCACTTCTCCTCCCAGCCGCGCGGTCAGTTCCGCGGCATCGCCGTCGACCACGATGTCCAAATCGAGCGGCCTTCCCCCCAGCAGCAGGTCGCGTACCGAGCCGCCCACGAGATACACGCCGTCGGCGCCGCCGAGCCGATCGAGCAGCGGCGCGCCCGCGGGCAGGGCGCGGACCCGCTCGAGCAGCTCTTGTGGCGCAGGGACCTCCATCGAAGCCTAGGATGGCCGATCGGGCGGCTAGCATCATCCGGATGCCGAGTCCCGGTCCGCGGCGTTGGCTGCGACGCGGGCTAGTTGCTGTCGCCGTTCTGCTGCTCGCGGCAGGAGGCGCGGTGGCGGCCCTGATCCTGCATTCGCCGCACAACATCTCCCATCCAAACGTGGAGTTCACAGCTCCGCCGGCGACGACTGCCACGACCACGGAGGCCGCAAGGCCCAAGCCCAAGCGGGTGGTCGACAACTTCCAGTGGCCGCGCTATGGCTACGACGCCGCGCGGACCCGCTTCTTCCCCGGCGGCGGGCGCCTGGACCCGCCCCTGCGGCGGGGATGGAAGTTCAGCGACGGGGCGCTGCTCGAGTTCCCGCCCGTGATCTACCAGACCACCCTCTACTTCATCGACGACGACGGATCGGCCAAGGCGGTCAACAAGCTCAACGGCAGGCCGCGCTGGCAGCACAAGGTGGGGACGTTAGCGGCCGCGTCGCCGGCGATAGACGTGCGACACCACCTGATCTTCGTGCCGCTGCTGTCGGCGACCGGGTCCAGTCCGGGCAACGGACGCCTGCTGGCGCTGTCGATGAAGACCGGCAGGATCGTCTGGACCCACATCGTTCCGGCCGGCGCCGAGTCCTCCCCGACCGTGATCGGCCAGAGCGTGTATTACGGCGATCAGGCGGGCAACGTGCTC
This sequence comes from uncultured Solirubrobacterales bacterium, assembly GCA_963723675.1. Taxonomy (GTDB): domain Bacteria; phylum Actinomycetota; class Thermoleophilia; order Solirubrobacterales; family Solirubrobacteraceae; genus Palsa-465. Next base: position 1,682,496 of record CAVRRW010000012.1, read on the forward strand.
TCGCTGCAGACCCGCACCGGCCACGTCAACTGGACCTATCACGCCAGCGGCGCCGTCAAGGGCGGGCCGGCGTACGCCGACGGGAACCTCTACTTCGGCGATTACGCGGGACGCCTCTACGCCCTCAATGCCAGAAGCGGGCACGAAGTCTGGGCGGTGAGCACGAGCGGCACGCACTTCGGCTTCGGCTCGGGCAACTTCTACTCGACGCCCGCCGTCGCCTTCGGGCGCGTCTACATCGGCAACACCGACGGCCGGGTCTATTCCTTTGCGCAGCGCACCGGACAGCTCGCCTGGGCCACCGGCACGGGCGCCTACGTGTACGGCTCACCCGCCGTGGCGGAGATCCCCAGGCTCGGGCCGACGGTGTACATCGGCTCCTATGACGGCACCTTCTACGCGTTTGACGCCCGGTCCGGCGCGGTCCGCTGGCGCCATCCGGCGGGCGGCAAGATCTCGGGGTCCGCGACGATCGTCGGAGACGTCGTCTACTACTCCGACCTCGGAACGAGGTCGACCGCCGGCCTCGATGTCCGCACCGGCCACCAGGTCTTTGCGTTCCCCGACGGCGCCTTCAATCCGGTGATCGCCGATCCCGGAGCGATATACATGGTCGGCTACGGAGCCGTCTACCAGATGCTTCCCAAACGCTCACCGAACCCGAGCGCCCACGCGGCCAAATACCGCTCGTCTCATGGCAACCGAAACGGTTAGAGTTCTGCAAGGGCTTGCTTAGCGTCCCGCAAAAACCCCCGCATACGCGGGCCGTCGGAACATGCGTTCGGCCGTTTTTGGTATGCTTACGGGTCTATGCGTTGTCGTAGTGGAAGTCACTGTCAGCGGTCGGTCGCCCCCGGCCGTCGGTTCTGCCCGGAGCACGCGGCTGAGCTCGATCGCATGCGCGAGGAGCTCAAGGATGCAGCCGCGGCCCGCATCGGACGGGGCCGTCCCAAGCGGTCGTCTACCTGCTGTCGTCCTGGCTGCTACGAGCCTCGTGTCCCCCCCGCCGCGTACTGCGACGCGTGCGCCGCGGCCGGATATGTTGAAGAGGCCGCCTAGCGGCGGTCATCCTCGCAGCCAGACCTACATAGAAACTGCAAGTCGTAACCGAGTCGGCGGGATTTTCGCGCTTTGCTGACCGCTGTCCGCGCACCGCGGGCAGCGCCGCCGGATGAGGCGGAGCGCTGCCTGCGGCTCCTGACCTGGAACGTCGCGCGGCGCAGTTCGCTGATCGTCGAGCAAGCCACGGCGCTGGCCACCCGGGCGCCGGACGCGGTCGCGCTACAGGAGGTGACGCGACGAACCGCGCCTCTGTGGCGACGCGCCTTTACGCTGATCGGCCTGGTCCATGTGCGCGCGTCGTTGGACGATGCCGACCCGGCGCGGACGCCGGCGGCCCGACGTGCCACCGGCGTCATGGTGGCTTCGCGAACGCCGCTGCACGACGTTGGCGGCGCTCTTGCCATGCCGTGGCCAGAGACGGCCGTGTGCGCCGGCGCGGACACGAGCCACGGACCGGTGGAGATCTATTGCGTTCATGTTCCCAACGCCGCCAACGGCCTGGTGAAGGTGAAGAGCCTCCAGGCAATCCGCGGGGGCCTGGCGACCGCAGAGCCGGGGGCCCGGGTGCTGTGCGGCGATCTGAACACCCCCCGGCGCGAGCTGCCGACCGGCGAGGTCATCTCGTTCGCGCGCGACTCGCGAGGTCGCCTGCGCCCGGAGCGCGGTAAAGAGTGGGATGCGGCAGAGCTCGATGTCGTTCCCGGCCTGCGGGAGCTCGGCTACCGCGATGTCTATCGCTCCCTGCACGGCTACGGGGCGCCAGAACCGAGCTGGACCTGGCAGCGGATCGCGGGGCACGGCGGCGGCTGGCGCATCGACCACATCTTCGCCTCCTCGCAGCTGCTCCCGAGCGCCTGTCGATACCACCACGCCTGGCGCGATGAGCAACTCAGTGACCACTCGGCGCTCGAGGTCGACCTGGCGTGGCGTTGAACCGGTACGGAAGAGCCGGCCGGCCGGCCCGAGATGGATCGGACCGGCCGGACGGCTCCCGGGGCCTCAGCGCAACAGGTCGGACACGTGCGCCGGCCGGCCCCGCACCCGTGCCTGGCGGCGCAGGTGGGGCGGGGCGGCATTGGCAGCCTCGGCGCGACCGAACGCGAAGTAGTCGAACAAGTCGCCGACCGCGGGCCGGTTGGTCGGCACGTATGGGTCAGTTCTGGTGCTTGTCGGATTCGGAAGGTTGTCGAGGCTGCGGTCCGACAACGTCGAGAGCCCCCAGTTGCGCTCGATGAACTTGAGCACCGACGCGTGGTCCGTGTAGGTGTGGCTGATGTAGCCGGGCTTCGCGTAGGGCGAGACGACGATCATCGGCACCCGTGTTCCGTCCCCGAAGAACGAGACCGGCTGCACGTAGCCCGAGTCGTAGTAGCCCCCGCCCTCGTCGAAGGTCACGAGGATGGCGGTGTTGCGCCACAGCCGCGGGTTGTTCTGCACCTCGGTGATCGCGTGCGCCGCGAACGCCTCGAACGCCGCCATCGTCGAGTAGCCGGGGTGCCCGTCGTCATCGCCCGGCTTCAGGAACGACACCGCCGGCAGAGTTCCGTTGTTGACCTCGGCGTCGAAGTCCTCCACTCCATGCTGGATGTTGGCGCGCTTGGCGGGATCGGTCATGATCGAGCTCGAGTACTGCATCGGATCACAGATGCCGCAGTAGTTCGGGCCCGGCTTGCCGTTGTCATAGCCCTCGCCGAAGTAGCCCCAGCTGATGTGGCGAGCCGAGAGGGCATCCCCGATCGTCGGCAGCGAATGCTGCGGCGGGACCGTGAACGTCGACGTGTTGAGCGACCCGTCGACGTTGTAGCCGGGGTTGTAGTTGTTGAGCAGGTAGTAGTGCCCCGGAGCGCAGTCGCCGTCGCGGAACAGCCTGTATCGCAGGCTGTCCAGGTAGGCAAACACTCCGCTCACGCCGGGCGCGGTGCGGTCAGAGCAGTTCGAGTAGCTGCCGCCGTTGGTGGTGCCGGCCTTGCCGTACCCGTCCTGGGTGTAGAAGTTGTTGGTCTGCGGCTGAGGGTTGGGATTCTCGATCTCACCCTGCGGCGGTGGCGTCGGGTTGCCGTTCGCGTCCTGGTAGTAGGCGGCGTCACCGGTGCCGAGCATGATGTGGTTGGCGCCGGTGCCACCCATCACCGCCTGGTGGTAGTTGTCAGACATCGAGTAGTGGCGCGCCAGGAAGTTCAGGACCGGGACGTCCCCCCTCGCCATGTTGTAGAAGCCCATGTCGAGCGCGCCCTGGTCGGTGGACTGGTCGGTGAACGGGCTTGGAGGCGGGTCGCCGTTCGAGTCCCCGGCGGTCTCGTGAACCCACGTCCAGAGGTCGTTTTTGTTGTTCGATACCTCCTGATACATCTGGTAGAAGCGATGCAGCGGATCACCGGTGAACGCGCCGATGAACTCGCAGGTCCCGTTGCTCGCGTATTGGCCGTGGGAGTCGAAGTACGGGACGTAGTTGGTGATCTGGTAGGGCGCATTGGGAAGGTTCCCCGGAAAGCGCGCGTCGGGAGTATTCATGGTCTGCCCGTCGCATGCCGGCGAGACGTACGTCGTGTTCGGCTGCGGCAGGGTCTTGTAGGGGCCCGTGTCCCGCGGATCGATCTGGTATGTCGTCGTGTCGGTGGCCGTCTGCTGAGTCGCCTTGGCGACGTTGGGGCCCGGAGCACCCGACGCCGTGACGATCCCCTCGGAGAGAAGGTTCTTGACGGTTTGGCCGGCGGGCGGCCGGTAGGTGCCGAACACGTTGTCGAACGTGTGGTTCTCGCCGATGATCACGATCACGTGCTTGATCGGCGTCGCCGTGGCCCCAAATGCGTGCAAATCAGAGGCCCGGCGATACCCGCGGTGGTGTTGCTGGCCCAATGCGCGAGACCCGCGTTGGTATTGCTTGCTCGATGAGCTCGGTTTCGACGCCGCCCCTGCGGCCAGCGCGGCGCCGCCGCCGGACACAGCCAGGGCACCCCCGAATGCGAGCACCAACCACGCCCTGTACCGCCGGAGAGACACACGATCAATCATCGGCAACCTCCTGGTCGAGACCCATGCAAGACCGCGCCAGCCTAAGCCCGCGTCGGCCGCAAGATGTTTATAAGCCGTAAACCGGTATACCCGCGCAGCTCGTGGTCGAACGTCAGGAGCGCAACCGCTGGCGCGGAAAGCTGCTCAATTCGCCAATCACGCGCAAGCAGCCGCTCTAGACTGCGGCGGGTGAGCACGTTTGTGTTCAGGCTCAAGGCTCCCCGCCCGACCTTCGCTCTCGACATGACCGACGCCGAACGGGAGGTCATGGGGCAGCACGCGGCCTACTGGCGACCCTATCTTGACTCCGGCCAGATGGTGATCTTCGGCCCGGTGCTCGACAGCACGGGATCGTGGGGGCTCGGCGTCGTCGAGGCCGAGGACGAAGCGCAACTGCGCGCTTTTGCCGCCGGCGATCCGGCGGTCACCACCGGCACCGCCGAAATGGAGGTCGGGAAGATGCTCGCCGGGTTCGTCCGTCCACGCTGATCGGCCGCTGCTCGCCACGTCGCCCCTCCCACGACGTCGCGGGCTACGCGACCGGTCGCACCGCCACTCCGGCCCGGCTCAGGCGGGCCTTGACCTCGCCGACGGTGTGGTGGCCGTAGTGGAAGATCGACGCGCACAGGACGGCGTCGGCGCCCGACCGCACCGCGTCCACGAGGTGGTGCGGCTCGCCGGCGCCTCCCGACGCGATCACGGGCACGGCGACCGCGTCAGCGACCGCGGCGGTCAGCTCGAGGTCGTAGCCGGCGTTGGTGCCGTCGCGATCCATGCTCGTCAGCAGGATCTCGCCCGCTCCCCGTCGCGATCCCTCGCGGGCCCAGGCGACCGCGTCGCGCCCGGAGGGCTTGCGCCCGCCCGCCACGTATGCCTCCCAGCCGCCATCCCTCGCCTTGGCGTCGATTGCCAGCACCACGCACTGTGCGCCGAACGTGCGCGCGAGCTCGTCCAACAGCTCCGGCCGGGCCAGCGCGGCGGAGTTCACCGAGACCTTGTCCGCGCCGGCGTCGAGCACCGCCTGGGCGTCTGCGACGGAGCGGATGCCGCCGCCGATCGTGAACGGGATGAAGACGTCATCGGCGGTGCGACGCGCGAGCGCCACCGCCGTCTCGCGCTTGTCCGAGGTGGCGGTGATGTCGAGGAAGACGAGCTCGTCGGCGCCCGCGGAGTCATACCGGCAGGCCAGCTCGACCGGATCGCCTGCGTCGCGGAGATCCACGAAGCCGACGCCCTTGACCACCCGCCCGGCGTCGACGTCGAGACACGGGATCACGCGCTTGTAGTGCATCAGGCCTCGTCGCCGCGACCCGCCCTCATACCCCCTCCGGGGGCCCCGCGCCCGGCCCCCGCCCGGGCACCGGCGCTTCGAGCGCCTCCTGGCCCTCGGCGACGGTGAAGCGCCGCTCGTACAGGGCCTTGCCGACGATCACGCCGACGAGGTTGACCTGCCTCAGCGCCGCGAGCGACCGCAAGTCGTCGAGCGAGGCGACCCCGCCCGAGTACACGAACGCGCCGCGCACCACCTCCGCGACCCGCTTCACGCCCCCGACGTCGGGCCCGGTCAGCATCCCGTCCCGCTCGATGCTCGAGAACACGAACCGGCGCGCCCCGCGGTGGCTCAGGCGCTCGATCACCGGCTCGACCGGTATCTCCGTCTGCTCGGTCCAGCCCGAGGCCGCGAGCCGGCCGTTGCGAGCGTCGATCGACACCACCACGCGCGTGCCGAACTCGTGCAGCGCGGCGTCGAGCAGGTCGACATCCCTGAACGCCGCGGTGCCGAGCACCACCCGCGTGGCGCCGACCGCGATCACCTCGCGAACGGCCTCGATCGTCCGCAGGCCACCCCCGACCGCGACCGGGACCGTCACCTCGGCGACGATGCGACGGACGTGATCGAGATTCACCGGCTCGCCGCTGCGCGCCCCGTCCAGATCGACGACGTGCAGCGCGCGCGCCCCCGCCGCGGCCCAGCGCTTCGCGGCGTCGAGCGGATCGGCGTCGTAGACCTTCTCGGAGTCGAACGCTCCCATCTCCAGGCGCACCGCCTTGCCCGCGCTGATGTCGATCGCGGGGACGAGGATCATGCCGGTGCCGCCGCCTGCCCCGGTGCGCCGGCGGCGCGGCGCGCCCGTCGCGGTGCGACCGCGGCCCGGCCGTCACACACCGAGACGAAGTTCGCGAGCATCCGCAACCCGTGGCTCGATGACTTCTCGGGATGAAACTGGACGCCGAAAACGGACGCGCGGGCCACGATCGTCGCAAAGCGCTCGCCGTACTCCGTCGTCCCGACCACATCGTCAGGGTCGCGGAGCCGCGCGGCGAACGAGTGCACGTGGTAGAACGCGCAACCCCGGGGCGCAAGTCCCGCCGTCAACGGCGACGGGCGCTCGAAGGACACCTCGTTCCAGCCGATGTGGGGCACCCGCAGGCCGCCGCTGCGCAAGGCCGTGACCTCGCCGGCGATCAGGCCCAGCCCCTCGGTCGGCTCGAGCTCGGTCGAGCGCTGAAGCAGCAACTGCATGCCCAGGCAGATCCCGAGCACGGGCGCGCCGTCCTGCACCTCTGAGCGAATCAGATCGGCCAGGCCGAGGCGCCCAAGCTCGCGCATCGCCTTGGGAAACGCGCCGACGCCCGGCACGACCAGGCCATCGCAGCGGCGCAACTGCTCGTGATCGCAGGTCACCACCACCCGCGAGCCGACGTGCTCGAAGGCCTTCTGCACCGAGCGCCGGTTGCCCATCCCATAATCGACGACGCCGATCGTGGTCACGCCAGCGTCCCCTTCGTGCTCGGCACCCCGAGCTGGGTCGGATCGATCGCGACGGCCGCTCGCAGCGCCCGCGCGAACGCCTTGAACGCGGCCTCGATCACGTGGTGGACGTTCGTCCCGGCTTGCACTGTGAGATGCACCGTCAGCCTCGCGTTCAGCGCCAGCGCCCGGAAGAACTCTTCGGTCAGCTCATGGTCGAAGTTGCCGATCGATCCCGGTGGCAGCGACGCCTCAAACGCACACAGGCCCCGTCCGGAGACGTCGATCGCGCACGACGCTCGCGACTCGTCCATCGGCACGGTCGCGTCCGCGTAGCGGCAGATTCCCGTGCGGTCGCCGAGCGCCCGGTCGAGCGCCTGGCCGATGCAGATCCCGACGTCCTCGACCGTGTGATGCGCACCGGTCTGAAGGTCGCCGCTCGCGGTGACGGTCAGGTCGAGGCGTCCGTGGCGGGCAAGCAGATCGAGCATGTGGTCGAAGAAGCCGACGCCGGTGTCCCGCCGCCCGTCGCCGTCGCCGTCGAGCGCGAGCTCGACCTGAATGTCGGTCTCGCCGGTCTTGCGGTCGATCTGCGCGCTGCGGCTCATCGTCGGTCATTGTCGCGAATACGCGCCTCCATCGACCGAGCATGGAGTTCGAACCCCTCTGCCCGAGCGACCGGAGCCGCAGCCCTGGCCAGGTCGCCGGCGCCTTCCCCGATGTGGACCTCGGTGAAGCGTCGCCGGAAGTGGCCGGGCGACAGAGCCGAGGCAAATCGCGCCGCGCCGCCGGTGGGCAGGATGTGGTTGGAGCCGGCGATGTAGTCGCCGAACGCGGTGGCGCCGGCTGGGCCGATAAACACGCACCCGGCCCGGGTCACGTGTGCCGCAAGCAGCTCGGCGTCGGCGCCCAGCAGCTCGACGTGCTCGGGCGCGATCGCCTGAACCAGCGCCAGCGCCTGCTCGGCGTCGGACGTTTCCACCAGCCGCGCCACGGCTGCGGTCTCGTCGCCGGCCGCGAGACGCCGTTCGAGCTCGTGCAGGAGCCCTGGTGAGGGGGAGATCCCGACCACAAGCGTCCCCGGACCGTGCTCGGCCTGCGCCAGCAGATCCAGCGCGACGAGCTCCGCGTCGGCGTCCGCCCCGGCAATCACGACCAGGTCGCTGGGTCCGGCGAACCCGTCGATCCCGACGTCGCCGGACACCTGCCGCTTGGCCTCCTGGACGTACAGGTTGCCGGGTCCGGCGATCACGTCCACGGCCGGGACCGTCTCGGTGCCGTACGCGAGCGCGGCGATCGCCTGGGCGCCGCCGATCGCGTACACCGACGACGCGCCCGCCAGCCGACAAGCCCCGAGGATCGTCCGGTCCACCTGGCCGCCGGCGCCGGGTGGCGTGCACACGCAGATTTCCTCGACGCCCGCGGTCAGCGCCGTGACGACGCCCATCACGACGGTGCTCGGATAGGGAGCGCGGCCGCCGGGCACGTAGATCCCGGCGCGCTGCACCGGAGCCTCGCGAAGCACCACGCGGTGGCCGCCGAGATCGACCTCGCGATCCTCGCCGAGCGCCGCCCGCGCAACCGTTTGGACGTTCTCGATCGCGCGCTGGAGCCCCCGTGCCACGGGCCCGTCGAGCGCCTCGCCGGCCCGCTCGAGGTCGCCGCCGGCAACCTCGAGCGCCCCCGGCTCGCTGCCGCGAGTGTCGAGCCGGCGGGTGTACTCGCGCACGGCGGCGTCGCCCCGGGAGCGGACCCTCGCGATGATCTCCGCCACCGGCGCGCTGACCGACGCTCCCGCCGGCACCAGCGCCCTCAGCTCCCGGGCCAGCGCGGCCGGGTCGCCGGCGAGCGCGACTCGCTCACACCGCATCCAGTCGCTCCAGCAGCCGGTCGATCGCCTGCGCCTTGAGCTTGTGGGCAACCGGGTTGGCGATCAGGCGCGCCGTGCAGCGGGCGATCTCCTCACGCACCACGAGCCCGTTCTCGGCGAGCGTGGTTCCGGTCGCGGTGAGATCGACGATGCCCTCGACCAAGCCGGTCAGCGGCGCCAGCTCCACCGATCCCTTGACCTCGACGATCTCGGCCTGTCGTCCCGTGTCGAGGAAGTGCCGGGCCGCGATCCGGGGGTACTTGGTCGCGATCCGCACCACCCCCAGCCGCCTGAGCGCCTCGGCGGCCCGGTCCTCGCCCGTTGCCGTCGCCAGCACCATCGTGCAATGGCCATAGCCGAGGTCGGCCAGCTCGTAGACCTCGCGCTCTGACTGCTCCATCAGCACGTCCTTGCCGGTGATCCCCAAATCGGCGGCGCCGGCCTCGACGTAGGTGGGGACGTCCGACGGGCGCATCGTGATGATCCCTGCCTCCTCGAACAGCAGCTTGCGGTCGTTCTTGCGCACCTCGCGCGTGTCGAGGCCGAGGCGGTCGAGCAGGTCCAGGGTGTCCTCGAACAGGCCGCCCCGCGGGACGGCGATGTGCAGGTCGGTCATGCTCGGCCCCGCGGCGCCCTTCCCCGCTCCTCGCCGGTCAACGCGATGTGCAGGCGCTCGATGTTGAGCGCGAAGCCGACGGCCGGCAACGGCCGCCCGAACTGCCCCAGCAGCTCGTCGTAGCGCCCGCCGCTGCCGATCGGCACGCCGTAGGCGGGGTCGTAGACCTGGAACACCGCGCCGGTGTAGTAGCCGAGGCTACGGACCAGGCCGAGGTCGAAGATCAGGCGAGCCGCGACCCGGGGCTCCAGCAGGGCGTGAATCGCGCGCAGTCCCCTGGCGGCGTTCTCGAGCACGCCCGAGAGCCCCTCGAGGACCTCCGGGCCGCCCCTGATCCTCGGCACCCGCAGCAGCAGCTCGGCGTCCTCAGGAGCCACGCCGAAGGTCTGGACCTCGCGCTCGACGCCGACGAAGTCGCCGTCGACGAGCGCCTGCAGCACGGGCTCGCGGGCCTCGGGTCCGACCCCGAACGTCTCGAGCAGGCCCGGGTACAGAGACTCATCTCCGACGCCGACCCGATACGTCTGGAGGCCGGCCGCGTCGAGCCCCGCGCAGAGGAGGCTGAGCGCCTCGGCGGTGCCCTCGGGCGTCGGCGAGCCGATCAGCTCGATGCCCGCCTGCAGGAACTCCCGGGCCTGACCGCGCTGCGGGCGCACGCCCCGGTAGGCGTGCGCGAAGTAGCAAAAGCGCAACGGCGGCTCGGCGTGGGCGTAGCGGGTGGCGACCAATCGGGCGATCGGGACCGTCATGTCCGTCCGCAGCACGAGCACGTTGCCCTGCTCGTCGAACAGCCTGTAAGCAGGCCGCGTCAACCCGGTCCATCCCCCTTGCACCGTGCTCTCGTACTCCAACGCGGGGGTGTAGACCTCTCCGTAGCCGGCGCGCTCGAACACGTCCCGGATACGGTCGGTCATCGCCCGCAACTCGCGCATCTCGTCGGGCAGGACATCGCGCGTTCCGCTGGGAATGCGATCGACCATCGTCGGTGAGGTTGTCAGGAAGGGTCAGACAGCGACGGGCACGTCGTCGACCCGGGTGATCCGCGCACCGAGGTCGCGTAGCCGCTCGTCGATCCGCTCGTAGCCGCGGTCGATGTGGCGGACATTCCCGATCTCGGTGGTCCCATCCGCGCACAACGCCGCGATCAGCATCGCCATCCCCGCCCGGATGTCCGGCGAGTCCACCCGCTGCCCGCGCAACGGCCGGGGTCCCACCACGATCGCGCGATGCGGGTCGCAGATCGTGATCGCCGCACCCATCAGCTGCAGCTTGTCGGTGAAGAACAGACGGTTCTCGAACATCTTCTCGTGGATGATCACCGAGCCCTCCGCCTGGGTCGCCAGTGCCAGCGCGATGCTCGTCAGGTCCGCGGGGAACGCCGGCCATGGCCCATCCTCGACCTTGGGCATGTAGTCGCCCTGGTCGTTGCGAATCACGAGCTCCTGATTGGCTGGGACGATCACGTCGGCGCCCCTGATCTCGGTGCGCAGCCCCAGCCGCTCGAACACCAGGCGGATCATCCTCAGGTCCTCCGGGAAGGTGTCCCGGATGATCAGCTCGCCGCCGGTGACGCCCGCCAGCGCCATGAACGACCCGATCTCGATGTGGTCCGGGGCGATCGTGTGGGTGGTGCCATGCAGGCTGCTGACGCCGTGGACGGTCATCACGTTCGAGCCGATCCCGTCGATCGGAGCGCCCATCGAGACGAGCATCCGGGCCAGGTCCTGGACGTGAGGCTCCGAGGCCGCGTTGCGGATCACGGTCGGACCGCGCGTCAGCGCGGCCGCCATCAGCGCGTTCTCGGTGGCCATCACCGATGGCTCGTCCATCAGGAAGTCACACGGCCGCAGCCCGGTCGGGGCCTGCACCCTGATCGCGTCGGGACGGTGCTCCACGGTAGCCCCCAGTGCCCGGAACGCGTCCAGATGCGGGTCGAGCCGGCGACGGCCGATCACGTCGCCGCCGGGGGGAGGCATCACCGCGTTCCCGAAGCGGGCAAGCAATGGCCCGGCGAGGAGGAACGAGGCCCGGATCCGCTCGGAGAGTCCCCGGTCGACCTCGTGTCGATCAACACAAGAGGCGTCTATCGACACCTGGCCGGGACCCAGCCACTGTACGCGGGCCCCGAGGCCTTCGAGCAGCAGGGTCATCGCTTCGACGTCTCTGATCCGCGGCACGTTGCGCAGGATCACCTCGTCGTCGGTCAGCAGGCAGGCCGCGAGGATCGGCAGGGCGCCGTTCTTGTTGCCGGCGGCGACAATCGTGCCCGACAGCGGCACGCCGCCTTGAATGACGAACTTCTCCATGGGGATCGGTGGCGCCAGGGGAGCTGGGCGGCGCGCGCCAAGCAGACTAGCCGTTGTCGCGCCGGCTTGAGATCCGGCTCCTCGCAAGCGCTCAGCTAGGGTAACCGCCATGCAGGTGCAACTTTCGCGAGACGAGGCGTGGACCCTGCTCGCCGAGTGGACCGAGTCCGAATCCCTGCGCCGTCACATGCTGGCGGTGGAGGCCGCGATGCGCGCCTACGCGCCCCGTTTTGACGGCGACGTGGAGCTGTGGGGATTGACGGGCCTGCTCCACGACCTCGACTACGAGCGCTACCCGAACCTCGAAGACGGCCATCCTCGCCACGCGATCCGCGAGCTCGAGCGGCGCGGCTACCCTCCCCAGCTGGTCCGCGCCGTCGCCTCGCACGCGGATTTCCTCGGGGTCTCCCGGGAGTCGCCGATGGAGAGGACGCTCTATGCGGTAGACGAGCTGTGTGGCTTCATCCTCGCGGTCGCCTACGTGCGACCGGATGGTCTGGTCGGCATGACGCCGAAGTCCGTGAAGAAGAAGCTCAAGCAGCCCAGCTTCGCCGCCGCCGTGGGCCGCGAGGAGCTCCGCCAGGGGGCCGAGGAGCTCGGGGTCGACTTCGACGAGCACCTCGCGATCGTGATCGGGGCGCTGCAGGCGCGCGGCGACGAGCTGATGGGCGGGGGCGGCGCAGCGGCGACGAGCTGATGGGCGGGAGCGGCGCAGTGGCGGATTAGCAGATCTCGGCCGCCGGGTAGCCACTGGGTGTCATGTTCCCGGCGCAGGAGGACCTCATGGACGACGGCGACGATCGGCCCGACCCCGTCAAGCCCAGCGAGCAGCGCGGGGGAACGACCCCAGGAGAGCAGGAGGCACGCGAGAAGGGGCCATGGGCGGCCAAGGCCGACGAAGGCGTGGTCCCCGCCGAGCTCGGCGGCTCGGATGCCCCGCGCGAGATGCTGCCCGACGATCCCGAGCTCGGCAGCGACGTCCTCGGTGCCACCACCGGCTCTGAGGAGCCGGCGACCGAGACGGGCGTCGATCGCGCCGGCGGCGACGACGCCGACGCGACATCCCATGGCGGCGCCGAGCGGCCGGAGGGTGTCGAGCCCGACCTCAAGGACGCGGCGAGCCCCTCCCGCCAGGTGGACCGCGAATCGGCCACGTAGGAGCCCGCCCCCGGGCGGGCCCGGGCTACACCGAGTGCGGGTGACGTGGCTAGCTCGTCACATCGCGCCGGTTGAAGATCACCCACGCTGCCAGCAGGGGCGGCAGCGCGAATGCCGCCGAGACCCAGAGGGCGCGCACGATCGCGTCGCCCGCGATCGGGGTCTGGAAAAGGTCGTGCCACGCCGTCAGCTGGTTGGTGAGCAAGAACGGGTGCGCGGCGCGGATCGCTGCGATCGCCGCGATTCCTTGCAACGACATCGCATACAGCAGGGTGCCACCGATCGCGGCGACGCTCTGGCGGGTCGCCACCGACAGGAACAGGCCGAAGCTCGCCAGCGAGAATACCGGCACCAGATAGACCCCGAGAGCCACCACCGCGAGCGCCAGCGCCCGCGGCGCCGCCAGGCGATGTCCGGAGATGTTGACGACCGGATGAAAGCCCCAGGCGACGACGCCGGCGACGGTCGCGACCACGAAGAAGACGACCATCGCCGCCACCAGGTACGTGTAGAGCGCCAGCACCTTTCCAGCCAACACGTGGCTGCGTCTCAGCGAACGGATCAGGATCGTCTTCAGCGTCCCCCCGAGATCCTCCGATGCGACGATGTCGCCGGCGACCAGCGCCACGATGATCGCCGGACCGATCACCAGAATCAGCTTGAAGACGACCAGCGGGAATGCCACTCCGGTGTGCCCCAGGTTCGCGGCAAGCGGCGCGGTCGGCGGCCCTTGGGCGATCTCCAGCAGCAGGTAGACGATAGGACCCACGGCCGCGGTGGCGATCCCGAGGTAGGTGCGCCCCTGGTGGGCCAGCTTGCGCACCTCCCAGCGGTCGGCGACCAGGATCGGGGCAGTCACGCCGCCGCCGTCCGCGGCTCCGGGACTGGTTCGGTCAGCTCGAAGAACACGCGCTCGAGTGTCAACTGCTCCGGTATCAGCGCCTGGATCGTGATCTCGGCGTCGGACAAGCGCGAGTCAGCGACAGCAGAGCACGATCGCCGTCGACCGCAAAGCCGATCTGATCGCCGTCGACCTCGACCCCGGACAGGCCGGCCACCCGCCGGCACAGCGCCGCCGCCCGCCGCGGGTCGGTGGTCTGCAGCCGGTAACGCCGTCCCGCCCGCGCGAGCAGCTCATCCAGCCGGCCTTCGTAGACGATCCGGCCGGACGAGATGATCGCCACGTGCGTGCACGTCTCCTGCACCTCGGCGAGCAAGTGACTTGAGAGAAAGACGGTGGTCCCTTCCTCCGCCAGCCGCCGCAGCAGCCGTCGCAGGTAGCGCATCCCGGCCGGATCGACGCCGTTTGCGGGCTCGTCGAGCAGCATCAGCCGGGGTCGCCGCACCAGGCAGGCGGCGATCCCCAAGCGCTGGCGCATTCCCTGCGAATACTCGCTGACGCGGTCCGCGGCGCGGTCGCGCAACTCGACGGTCTCGAGAACCTCGTCGATCGTGGCTCGACCCTCCCCACCGCGATCGTAGTCGACCAGCATCTCCAGGTTCGCCCTGCCGCTGAGGTAGGGATACAGGCGCGGCTCCTCGATGATCCCCGCGACGCCGCGAAGCGCCGCAAGCACGTCCGTGCGCGGGTCGCGACCGAACAGGCGGATCGAGCCCGCGTCCGGGCGCACCAAACCCAGGAGCATCCGCATCGTCGTCGTCTTACCGGTCCCATTCGGGCCCAGGAATCCGTAGATCTCGCCGGGCCCGACCGCCAGCTCGATGCGATCGACCGCGGAGACGCCGTGATAGCGCTTGGTCAGCTCGCGCGCCTCGACCGGCCAGCCGCGCCACTGCCCCGCCATCGCAGTGAAAGCAACCGTCGCCGATGGCATCCTTCCCACACTGTAACTCGCGAGGTCCCAACCGCACCGCCCGTCGCCGGTCCTCGGCGCACCACCACAGCGACCGCCTCCCCGAACAACCAGAACGCGCCGACCTGGGTCGGATCGGGTGTGGCACCCTTCGGGGCCGATGTCATCGCGGGACCGAACGTGACCACCGGGGCGCAGCTGGACGGAATCGATGCGCAGCTGACCAGGCGACGGCGAGAGCTCCAAGACGTGTGGTCCGGCGAGGACGAGCGGGTGCTGATCGGTGCAGGCGACCCGATCACGGTGCCCGGCCGCGCCGACATCACCTATCCGTTTCGGGCGCACTCGGAGTACTTCTACCTGACCGATCGCAACCGTCCGGGCGGCGTCCTCGCGTTCGACGCGCAGGAAGGCTGGTCTGACTTCGTGGCGCCCGTGACCGAGAGCGAGCGGCTGTGGTCCGGTGTGCCCGCCGGCGAGCACGAAGCCCTGCCGATGTCGGACTTGGCGCAGTGGCTGGCGGCGCGGGCGGCGCGTCCCCTCGCCTGCCTGGGGGTGCCGGTCCCAGGCCTTCGGTTCGACTCCGAGCGAACCGCTGAGCGCCGCTTTGAGCTCAGCGAGGTGCGTCGGGTCAAGGACGCCGTCGAGCTCGAGCGCATGCGCGCGGCGCAGCGCGCGACCAGCGCCGCGTTCGCGGCCGTCGTGCCGCTGCTACGGGAGGGCAACACCGAGCGTGCTGCGCAGATCGAGCTCGAGGCCACGGCCTTTCGCCACGGGGGTGACGCGATGGCCTACGACACGATCGTGGGCGGCGGCACCAACTCTGCCGTCCTGCACGCAGCACCGTCGAAGCGGGTATTTCGCGATGGGGAGCTGGTGCTGATCGATGCGGGCGCCGAGATTCGGGGCTACGCCAGCGACATCACGCGCACCTACCCGGTCGCGGGTGAGCTCAGCTCCGAGCAGGGGGAGATCCACTCGCTCGTTCACGCGGCTGAACGTGCGGCGATCGAGCGCTGCGTCGCCGGTACCGAATGGAAAGACGTGCACCTGACGGCGGCGATGGTCATTGCTCAGGGCCTGATCGATTTCGGCGTGCTGAAGGGGGCGCCGAGCGCGCTGGTCGAGTCGGGTGCGGCCGGGCTGTTCTTCCCGCACGGCATCGGCCACCTCGTCGGGCTCGGCGTGCGCGACGCCGGCGGCGCATTGCCCGAGCGCCGCGACGATCCGCCGCCGTTCCCCAACCTGCGCATCGATCTGCCCCTGCGGCCGGGGTTCGCCGTCACGGTCGAGCCCGGGATCTACTTCGTCCCCGCGCTGCTTTGCGATCCGCAGCGGCGGCGCCGCCATCGCGGCGAGGTCGTGTGGGACCGCGTCGACCGGCTGCTGCACTTCGGTGGCATCAGGATCGAGGACAACCTTCTGATCGGCGCCGATGGCCACCAGATGCTGACCGACGACGTGCCCCTGCTGGGTTGAGCGATCGCCGACCTGGCGGGCGAAACGCGACCGATCCGCGCCGACGTCCCCTCCCAGGGCGCCGGGCAGGCGAAACCCCACCGATCCGCGCCGGCGTCCCCCTCCCACGGCGTCGCTCGTTCAGCGGATATCTTGGGTTGCATGTCCGAGTCCATCAGGATCGTGGTTCTGGAAGGAGACGAGACCGGGCAGGAGCTCCTCGAGGAGGCCGTCCGCGTGCTCGATCCGGATCTGCTGCGCATCGATCTCGAGCAGCTGCGTTTTGACTTATCGCTCCACAACCGCCGCGCCACCGACAACAAGGTCGTCACCGACGCCGCGGCCGCGATGCGCGAAACCGGGCTCGGGCTGAAAGCCGCGACGATCACGCCCGAAGGCGCCGACGACGTCGGCTCGCCCAACCGCATCCTGCGCGAGCAGGTCGACGGCAAGGTGATCGTCAGGACCGGCCGCCGGCTGCCCGGCGTGGCGCCGATCGGCGCCGTGCACTATCCGATCTCGGTCGTGCGGATGGCGGTCGAGGACGCATACGGCGCCGAGCAGTGGCGCGAGGGCGAGGCGGGATCACCGGCGGAGGTCGCCTACCGCACCGAGCGCATCACGCGCGCGACCTGCCGTGCGGTCGCCGAGTACGCGTTCACGACGGCGGAGAAGCTCCACGCGCGCGTCTACGGCGGCCCGAAATGGACCGTCTCGCCGGTGTACGAGGGCATGCTCAAGGAGGAGATGGACGCCGCGGCGGCGCGGCATCCCGACGTCGCATACCGGCCCGTCCTGATCGACGCCACCTACGCCGGGTTGATCTCGGGCGCCACCGACGCCCCGCTCGTGATCCCGGCCCTGAACCGGGATGGTGACTGCCTGTCGGACCTGGTCCTGCCCATGTTCGGCTCGATCGCCGGCGCCGAATCGGTGCTGCTCGCCTTCGACGAGGACTACGAGACCAAGGTGACGATGGCCGAGGCGCCCCACGGCACCGCTCCCGCCCTGCAGGGCAAGGACATCGCCAATCCCCTGGCGATGATCCTCGCCTGCGGCGCCGTCCTGAACCACGGCGCCGAGCGGCATGGGGCGCAGGTCGAGCGGGCCGCCAGGGCGATCTACGAAGCGGCGCTGGAGACCGTCGGCGCGGGGCTGAAGACCCCCGATCTCGGCGGCCACTCGAGCACGACCGAGTTCACCGACGCCGTGATCGAGCGCGTTCAGAACAAGCTCGACGTGTGGTCGTCGTTGGGCTCGGCCGCCTGAAGCATTCTCCCGTTCCGTCCGCGCCCCTCCGGTTCCGTCCGCGCTTCTCCCTACTCTTACGAACATATGTTCCAGTCTTCGCAACAGCGTCTGCGCGCCTGGCTGAGCCGCTTCGACGACATCCTCGGCGACCCGCCGGCGGACGCGCGACCTGCCGCTGATAGCGCCCATCCGAGCGCGCCCCATCCGCACCGACGGCCGCTGCGCCGGCAGCGGGACCGGCGTCCAGGCGCCGTCTCCCCCGCGCCGGCGGTTTGCCTGTGTCCCGTTCGCCCGCGCCGTTCCCCCGGCGGCCGCGAGCAGGCCACGCGCTAGCAGCAGCCGTCGACGTCAACCGCCGGTCCGGCCCTTCGAAGGAGCGGCAGATTTGTCCGTTTAGCGTGACACGCGGTTCGGCTCCGGCGGACGCTCGATCGGCTGGATTGTGGCCGGTCGGCGGCTGCTCTCCGGCACTGACCCCAGGACGTATGCTGGTCCAGGCGGATGAAGGTGATTGACGGACTCACGGGCATCGAGCCCGGGAAGCTGGTTTCGGTGGCGGATTTGGGCCTGCCGGCCAGCGGCCGCAACGGGCTGCTACTCGTCTTCTGGAAATCCACTTGACTGGGTTGTCGGCAGGAGTCTCCTGCCGTGCGAAGGCTCCATGAACGCTTCGCCGGCGACGGCCTCGAGGTCGTTTACGTCGGCGCGCTGGAGACCGAGGACGCCTGTCGCGCCTGGAAGGAGGAGTACCAGCTCGAGTTCCCGGTGATCGCCGACAGCCGTGGAACCCTGTTGCGCGCATTCACCAACGGGTGGGTCCCCTGGAGTGTCCTCATCGGGCCGGAGGGCAGAGTTATCTTCTCCGAGAACGAGTTCGACGAGTCGGGCTTTTCGGCCGCGATCCGGCGGATATACCGACAGCCCGCTGCAGCGAGGCCGACAATACGCAAAGCGGTCGCGTCGGCTGGCCGCACCGTCATCTTGGGTGGCGGCACCGGTGGCCTCGTTGCCGCTCGCGAGCTCCGGCGTCGACTCCCCGCCGGGCACCGAGTCGTGCTTGTCGATCGCTGCGCGGAGCACACCTACCAGCCGTCGCTGCTCTGGCAGATGGTGGGCCAGCGGCGCCAGGAGCAGTTCCGCCGACCCTTAAGCAGTCTGGAGAAGAAGGGGATCGAGTTCCGCAATGCCGAGGTCGAGGAGCTCGACCTCGATAACCAGGTCGTGCGCACGGCTGCAGGGGATCTCGACTACGACTCGCTGATCGTTTCGCTCGGAGCGCAACTCGCACCGGAGGCGGTGCCGGGGTTCGAGCAGATGGCGCACAACCTCTATAACGCCGACGGCTGCGCGAGGATTCACGCCGCGCTCCAATCCTTCAGGCAAGGAACGATCGGGATCTTGATCACCGCGATGCCGTACAAATGTCCGGCTGCGCCGTACGAAGCCGCGTTCCTCGCCGAGTCGTTCGTCCGCAAGAAGGGGGTGCGCCGCAACGTCGAGATTCACCTCTTCACTCCCGAGCACACGCCGATGCCGGTCGCTCCACCCGCGATCGGCAACTCGATCGCCGACACCCTGGCCGCGCGCGGCATCCGCTACCACCCTCTCTTCACGTTCAAGGAGCTTCGCCCCGACACAAGCGAGGTCGTAGCCTCCGACGGGCGCTCGCACGCAGTTGACCTGCTGATCGGCGTCCCACCGCATCAGTCACCCGAAGCCGTGAGAGCGTCACAGCTCCTGGGCGTCTCGGGCTTCATCCACGTTGATGCGGGAACCCTACGCAGCGACCACGACAACGTTTTCGCGATCGGCGACGTGGCGACGATCAAGCTTCCCAACGGTAAAGCGCTTCCCAAGGCTGGCGTTTTCGCATACTCCGAAGCGAAGGTCGTCGCCCAGCAGATCGCCGATAAGGCCGACGGGAAGACATCCCACGCTCGGTTCCACGGCAAGGGCTACTGCTGGATCGAGCTAGGCGACGGAACGGCAGGCTTCGCCGGGGGCGACTTCTACGCCGAACCCGACCCCCAGCTCAAGATGGCACGACCCGGGCGCCCGCTGCACTGGGGCAAGGTGGCCTTCGAGAAATGGTGGCTCAACCGCTGGTTCTAGCTTGAGTCAGCGTCGTTTGCTCGATGGACCATCGGCACACCGGAAAGCGTGCTGAGCGGTCGTCCGGCCCGCAATGCTCTCGCTCGGAACGGCAGCGGATCTATGCCTGTCCGTCGTCTGTCGCCTCGCCGTCCGCAGCGTCAAGCACAAAGATCTCGACCAGCCGCTCGGGGTCGAACAGGACCTGGCTGTGATAGCTGACGACCTTGCGTTCTAGGGCCTCTTCGACACGTCTGATCAGTTCGGGCGCTGCTTACTGCCCGACTTCGCGAGACCTCGGCTGACCATGTAGCCGACCGCGACGATTGCGACGTAGAGCCAGGCCCGTGCCGCAGTAAACGCGTCATGGTGGTGCAACCCCCAACTTTTCTGCGCCGCAAGGAGCTGATTAGATGCGATTTGCCTTGTACGGACTGCTGATCGCCGCGGTGATCTTCGTCCTCTCTGGCGGACACGTGCTGTTCCTGCCGTTGTTCTTCCTGCTGCCCCTGGGCGGTCTGTTCGGACATCGCCGCCGCTACCGCCGCTACTAGTACGCCGAGCACTCGGCGATTCTGGCCGTGCTGATTGGTGAGCCTCCTCGGCTCGCTTCCGCGGTGGGTAGCTCAGCGTAGCGTCAGCAGCGAACGAGCTGCTGGCGCTCCTGAGCTCCTCGGTTTCCGAGGCGGTTTTTACTTGCCGCGGGGGCAACCATTCGGCGCGCGGCACGCGCTGAAAGTCCCGCCGGCCCGAAAGGAGGTGTGGTCGAATCCGTCAGCCGAACCTGCTCGTCGCCAGAAGCGCCCTTTGGACCGGCGGCGTGCTTGCAAGATTGCGCCATATCAACGCTCCGATCCGAACCCTCGACCGCGAAATCCGGGGGTTCCCGGGCCTGAAACGGACTTAACGCGCTACTCGCTCCGCTCAGCCTCCGGCCTTGCTCCGCGAGCAGCCGCTCTCACGAGCTCACACCAACCACCCCCATCGGCCCAGGGGGGTCAATTTTCGGGCGGCGCCAAGGGGTCAGTTTTCGAGCGGCCTTGACAGCAGGCGCGCGCCCTCGATCACCTGGCGCCCTGCTGGTTGCGAGGAGGAGGGCGGCGCCTCATGGCGCGCGCCGCGCGCGATGTCCCAGTCGCCAGTGGCGCGGTGGCCGAGTTGCTCGCTCCCGCGCATATGTACGAGCCGCACCCGCCCCCACGGCGCGGGTGCGGCTACGGGATGGGCCGCCAGCGCTAGCTGGTTCGCGGCGCCAGTCCGGTGTCAACGAGTAGATCCCCGAAGCTGAACTTCGGCGTCTCGGGGGCGAGCTTGACCAGCCTCGGATCCGGTCGGAAGTTCGTGTGCAGGATCGAGTTCGGCGTATCCCATAGGACCTGGATGAACGTCTGGGCGACGATGCTGCCGCCGACGCACCCGAGTACCGCGTTAGCCTGTTTGGCCTCGGCGAGCACGTAGTAGAGCAGCGGTGTCCCGGTGTTGAACACGGCGTCGCGGGTTGGGTTGATCGAAGGCGCCGGGATCGCGGGGCAACCGAGCGCTCGCGCGATGAACTGATCGGAGGCCATGCCGTCGAAGTTGCCGCGGGCGAAGTCCCGTGCGATCAGCGAGCCGGAGCCGTTACAGACCGGATCGGCCACCTCGGCACAGCCCGCGATCGTGAACGCAGGGAGATTGAACAGCGCGGGGCTGATCGTCGGCTGCGTTTGGCGAGCAAAGTTGATTCCGGGGTCATTCGGGTTGGCGTCCAGCTCCGGCACGAAGTACTTCCACTGGATCTGGTGGCCGACTGGATTCGGCACCTCGCACAGCGAGGTCGCCGTGCACGTCGTTGTAGTGGCCCCGTTTGGCGCCGGCAGCGGGCCGCCGCCGGTCAGATCACCGGACTGGAAGGAGTTCAGGTTGAAGATCGGGACGTTGTCGTCGATGTCAGTGGTTGTCGGGAAGATGTCATTGATGTGGTAGTTATTGCGCACCAACGAGTGCCCAAAGCGGTAGGCCCCGACCGTGAACTCGATCGGGGTGAAGTTGGCATTGGGCAGATTCGGCGTGTTCACCTGCGCGGCTCCGTTGGACCCGAACGTGAGGTATTTGTTGATCGTGCTCTGCCCCACGAACGCCGGCAGCACGTCGGTGAGCACGATCTCCTGGTAGTAGTCCTCGGTCAGCTGCCGAGCCTGGGCGTAACTGAGACGCTGATCGATGAAGTCGTTGTAGAACGCAACGAACGAAGCCGAGATCTGGGAGAGGATCTGGTTCTCGTCATCGCGAGGCTCGACCAAGTCCGCCGCGCCGGTCTGAGGGCTGCGGGCCAGGTCAAAGACGCCCTTGTTGCCGGTCACCGTCGGGAAGCCGTCTGCCTGGGGCGTGCCCAGCGTTCCTGACACCAGCAGGTGCTTGTGATCGGAGGCATACAGCTGCGGGTCGACCGTGGGTCCGCCGCCGAATACGTTGTTGAGATCGAACCGGAAGCTCTCGAAGTTGGTCAGCGTGCTCGGGTCCACGTTTGCCGTGGGCTGAGCGGTCTCGTCGAAATCGAGGTTGTGGTCGATGAACTGACCCAGATACGTGTACTCCGCGGGGAGCTTGGCGCTGTCGTCGGCGGTGTCCCGATCGGTCCCCGTCGGGTCGGGCGCGGGGTTCTGCATCGTGGCGGCGAGATCGGCTGCGGCTTGGTCGGAGTATGTGAATGTTCGGGACAGCTGCGGGAACATCGTCCCGGAGCACATCGCGGTCTGGGGCGCGGGGCCATCCACACTACCGCTGGCGCACGGAGAAGCTGCGAACGCCTGGCTAGCGCTCAGCAAGACAAACGCCGCCGCGAACGATGTCGCTGCGGCCACTATCGTCTTGACCACCTTACTTTCAACCACCGCACGGTGCGCGCAGCGCTCGCCAGTCATTTCACGTGTCTTCTTCACTAACGACACATCTCACCTCTCGGTCACGGGGAGCAATTGCTGCTGACTGCATAGCGAGTGCCGGTCGCCACCTGACAACACTCGGGCCCGCTTGCTTGGGTGGTCACTGTAAGGGCCGATAGGCTCGCCCGCCTAGGGGCATTGCGGGACACCGCCGCCCCAGGTCGAGATTCGGCGTGGTCAAGATGAAACTAGTCGATGTACGGTCCCATGGTGCCTCGCTCGCCGGGCACCTCTCGACGTGGTAGTGGTGGTGGTAATTCCCGGTTCAAATCGTTTCGGCGAGCCGAGCACGGGACGGTTGAAAATCAGGAAGCCCGACCGCACGTCACCGGAAGCCCCAGCACGGTAAGGCTGGGCGGCAACGCCGCTACAGGACAGCAGACGCGCACGCTGGCAGTAAGAGTGGGTCAGGTCGTCAAGGCGCCAAGCTGATGCTGTTCAGCGTCCCCGTGTCGCTACGCCTACCGCGTCGAGATCGGTTTACGAAACGTGAGCGGGACTGTATCGGCGCTGACAGTCGCTTGTATAGGGGCAATGTGTGGCAGCCGTCGTCCATAGCCGGGACCGATTAGGGGTTCCCACCGGCGCTCTCGCACGGCGCCAGCCGGTCCAGCACGCCAGCCGGTCGAGCGCGGCGGCCGTGGAGCCTGCGGGTGTGACCGATGCGGGCCAGCGTCACCTGGTGAGCGACATGGACCCGCGGGGAGTACGGCCAGCACGTGATCGGTCAGCTGATAGTGACCGTGTTGCAGGATCTCGGCCACCCGCAGCGCAATCAGGACCTCGTCGCTGCGATCGCTGACGCGGTGGTGAATTAGTTGCTCGGCAGACCGCAACTGTCGCTCGATCATCTTGCGGTCCCTTCCGCGCACCGCGGCCGCCGCCGAGACGCTCTGGCTGTGCTCAAGGTAGGCGCGCAGCGTCTCGCGCAGCTCGCCCATCCGCTCACCCGGCCGACCGAGTTCGCCAAGCTCGCGCTCGATGAACCCCTTAGCGAGATCACCGTCGCGCAACACCGCGATCAGGACGCGGAAATCGGCGAAGCGGACCGCGCGCTGGTTGGCCGCGACCGCGACGACGCTCGCTTCAAGCGCCTGGTGATGACTGACCGCGAAGCCCGCGATGCCTTCCGCGGGCTCTCCGAACACGACCCTGACGTCCGACGACGCCTGCGAAGCGATCAGGGCCTCGAGGTCGCCGTCGGAAATCCTGGTCCGTCCGCCCAGCCACCCCCAGATCCGGCCGTCGGGAGCCCGCACTCGCAGCAGCTGCCGCTTGGTGCGGTGTGCCACCGCATCCAGCACCGTTGGGGCATCCGCGACCACCGCGATGTGGCGACAAGCCAGGTCGTAGCCCAGCTCACCGGGGTCGACCCACTGGCCGTCGAGCGCGCGCAACACCGCCCGCAGACGGGAATCCTCGTCGATCCCGGCGACACGAGCGACCTCCCGCACATACGCCGTGCGAAACAGCCCGCTCAGGCGCGCCGGGTGGTCCCGCAGCCGCACCCGCGCGGCCTTGATCACTTCCCAGCGAAGCGCGGTGTCCGCCAGCGTCCGCTCCGCCACGACGTGGAAGCGGTCCCAAAACACCTCCTGACCAACCAGCCATGCGTCCGCGAGCCCAGCCAGCTCGCAACGCGCCACCGCACATAGACGGGCTAGCTCCGTGAGGTCCGGCAGCAGCTCCTGTGGAAGCTCGGCCTGAGGCGCAGCCGGGCAAGCGCGTCGCGCACGACAGCCGACACGCCCCTAAGTAGAGCCTCGCGAAGCGCCGCCGACGGCTCGCCGTTCGTCGTCTGCATCCGCGCCATTACGCGGTCCTCGACGCTGGCCACAAGCACCTCGAGCTCCGCCTCCACCGCATCGACAACCTCGCCAACAAACGCCCACACCGCCCCGCGGTCGTCAAACATGTCGACCCACCTTGACGATCACACCGCTCTCAACGGCCCTCATGCGGTCCACGCCACCAAGCGCCTCCTCTGGCCCGAAGCCCAGCTTTGACCCGACATTGATCCGGCGAACGTCCGAATATGACAACACGGACCTTCCTCTTCCACTGCCTGCGGGGTTAGCTGTCGGGCTCGCGCTGAAAGAGACGCGCTACACCGTCCCGATGACGGCGATTCGCCCCGGAGGCCATCAAGTGCCTCGATGGGTTCCCCACTCCCCAGATCTGGTGATCTAGGAACTCGGCTGACTATGTAAAGGCTGCTAAACCTTATCGGCTCCGCTTCACAATAGCCAATACCGGACGGTGACGGGATGGCGGCCGGTACGGCCGGACTGCCGAGCCTTCGGCCCGACTCCCCGGCTCCGCCGAGCGCTTCGATGGTCTTCCAATGCACTGGAACGGCGGCTATTGAAAGTAGTGAAGAGGGTTGCGGTCGCCATCGTGCGCAGGATGAAATCTCTGTCGCTCGGGACGACGAGGAGCGGTGCCGTGAGAGCGCCGTTTACGTGGGAAGCAGGAGCGGCCATCGCGTGCGGCTCCAGCCGTGTCCCCTTTCACGGCCGAGCGAGAGTCCAGCGGTCGGCACTGCTTAGCCGGTGACCGCTCGGTCACCAAGCGTCGCTGGCTGTCGCTCTGGCGAGAGGCCGTCGCACAAGTCACTCCAGAACCCGGCGCATCAAATGGTCGGCGGGATAACACTTGGAGCGACGGTGGCGATCTGGTGCCCACGTCGCGCGCGGACACGCTCGTGGAACGCGCGCATCGGACCGGGCGTCCGGATCGCGAGCAAGGCTGCTTCGGTGAGGGTCTGGCGAACGCCGCTGGGTCCGCGTTTGCTGATCCGCCCGCATCGGGCCGGTTCGCTGCCTGATTGGCGGACGGTCGGGTCGAGGCCGAGGTAGCCAACGAGCCGGCCGGGAGAGCGGAAGCGTCAGATGTCACCGACCGTCGCTGTGAACGTCGTCGCGGTGATCACGCCGACGCCAGGGACACTCATGAGGCGCCGCACATCAGCTGAGCGGCTCGCCGTCTAGGGGCGGGCGTAGCCGGCCGAGGCTAGCCGCCCATAGTTTTGTCGCGGGCCTTGGGCGACGGTGGTGGGCCTTCCTGGGTGCTCGTGCTCGCCCCGCAGCGTCCCGGGCGCGATCGTTCGAGTGAGTGGGTCAGTCAAGCGTGGCGGCCTCCCAGAGGAATCCGGCGAGCTCGCCGGCGACGGCGATGGCGACTACGCCGGCGGGTTTGCGGCGTTGTTCGCGTAGGTGCGGCCAGGGCTGGTGGAGGCGACGCTGGGCTCGCCAGGCGATCTCGATGACGCGCGGGTCTTGGCCCTGTTGGCGGCGGCCCAGCGCTTCGCTGATCCGGGGCGGCCGGCGATAGCGGTGGGGCAGCCTCGACCAGCAGCCGGCGGGCGTGGCCGGACCCGCCTTGGTGATCGCGCCTTGGCGGCGTTTGAGGTCAGAGGTGTGCTCGGACGGACGACTCCGAGAAAGCCAGAGATAAGCGCCGGTTTGGGAAAGCGCCTGAAGTTGCCGACCTCAGCGCATACGCCGGCGGCCGAGAGCGAGTCCCGCGCCAGATCGCCGTCTATGCTTGGCTGCCCGAATGACCGGAATGCTTGGCGAAACGATGAAGGTGTCGCTTCAGGGGGTCGCTGAGACCGACACGCGAGGGCCGGGTGAAACGTGAGCTTCACGCTTGAACTGACCGACGAGCAAGCTGCGCTTCGGGAGAAGGCGCACAGCTTTGCGCGTGAGGTGATTCGTCCTGTCGCGGCCGAGTACGACAGAGCGCAGGAGTTCCCCTGGCCCGTGCTCGAGGAGGCAGCACGCCACGGGCTTTACGGCTGGGAGCTATATGCGCAGTTGTCGGTCGATCCGACGGGGCTGTCGCTCCCGATTCTGATGGAGGAGCTCTTCTGGGGGTGCGCCGGCATCGGCCTTTCAATCGTGATGCCGGCGCTCGCGCTCGCAGCGATCCGTCAGGCCGCCACCGACGAGCAGCTCCTTCGCTGGGCACCGGAATGCTTCGGAACCCCAGGCGACATCAAGCTCGCGGCACTGGCGGTGACCGAGCCCAGCGGCGGCAGTGACATTCGCTCGATCCAGACTCAGGCCCGCAGAGACGGCGAGGACTGGGTCATCGACGGGCACAAGGTGTTCATCGGCAACGGCGGGATCGCCGACGTACACGTCGTCGTCGCCACCGTCGATCCACAAGCCGGCCATCGCGGCCAAGGCGTTTTCATCGTGCCCAAGGGCACCCCGGGCATGTCGATGCTGCGCAAAATGGACAAACTCGGCTGCCGCGCCTCCCATACTGGCGAGATCGTGCTCGAGGAATGTCGCGTGCCGGGCGAGCATCTGCTGGGGGGACTGCAACGACTGGAGGAACGGATCGCGAAGGGCGCGAATCCGAACAAGGACGCAAGCCGATCGCCCCGGCGGAGGAGGGCGGACCGGCGGCGGCGGTCCAGCGCCGCAGCTCAGCGGCCCTGGGTGCGTTTGAGCGGACCCGGCCGATGGTCGCCGCGCAAGCGATCGGCATCGCCCGCGCTGCGCTCGAGTTCGCACGCGACTATGCCGTGCAGCGAGAAGCATTCGGACAACCGATCATCGAGAACCAGGGTGTCGCATTCCCGCTCGCCGATATCGCCGCCGACATAGACGCCGCGCGGCTCTTGACCTGGCGGGCGGCGTGGATGGCCGCGCAGCGCCACCCGTTTGAGAACGCGGAGGGATCGATGTCCAAGCTCAAGGCCTCGGAGGTCGCCGTGCGCGCGTGTGAGCAATCGATCCAGACGATGGGCGGCTGGGGCTATATCAAGGACTTCCCAGTCGAGAAGTGGTACCGCGACGCGAAGCTCTACACCATTTTCGAAGGCACGAGCGAGATCCAGCGCCTCGTAATCGGACGAGCGTTACGCGCCCAGGCCAGCACCGAACCACTCGACCAACGGATGCAAACCCCGCGCTGATCCCGCAGCACGTGGAGCACGAAGCCGATCGGTCGCCAATAGTCGCCGCGCGTCACGAGCTTGCCCAGGATCTCGACGTCGTCGTACTCGGAGTCGAAGAGCCGTTTGTCGAGAGGCTGCTCGAGCGTCATCACCACCGTCGCGACCGCGCCCGCAACCCCCCTCGCAAGCTCGTCTGCCGCATCGGTCAAGCATGTCAGGGCTTCTGCGCTGGTACAACCCACGCCGACCAACGCCTGAATCGCCGATCTACGACGTGTTGAGGTGGCTGGCGGAACTCCGGCGAGCTGGTCGCACGAGGTGACGTCGAGCTTGGTGGAGCCCGGAGGTGACGGGTCTGATCGCCCTCCACCGACCGCGGATCTCAGAGCACGGGACGCACAATGAGCATCCCCCGGTTCGAGACGAGATGCGCCAACTCGTCCGCCAAGCGTTGAACGTGTTCGCTGCCCTGTTGCTCGAAGCGCTTCACTTCGACGATCTCGGCGATCAGCACGTAGTCGGCTTGACCGATCGCCTGTCCGGGTACGTCGGCCGGCCGCGTAAGACGCCAATCCGAGACCGTGTCCAGCGACCCGCGGACGATGTCCCGATCGTCCGTCATCAGGCGTTCAAAGTCAGCGGCCAGCTCCGGCGAGCGCAGCTGAAACCACATGAGAAGGGTCGCGGGAGGACCACCCATCCACGAAGCGTAGTGCACAATCGCACCTGGATCGCTTGCCACGCCTGGCTCCCTGTTTCGCACTCAGAGCTCGTCAGCGGTCCTGGACATCTCCCACTACAGGAAGGAGTGTCATGAAGATCGTGGTCATCGGTGGGAGCGGGCTCATCGACCGCAACGTCGTTAGCCGGCTGGTCGCACCGGGGCACGATCCGGTGCCGGCCTCACCCGCCACGGGCGTCGACACCATCACGGGCGAGCGCCTTGCAGACATGGTGGTGGGGGCTGAGGTCGTCGTCGACGTTTCCAACGCGCCGGTCTGGGACGACGACGCGATCATGAAGTTCTTCACAACCTCGTCGCGCAATCTGTTGGCGGCCGAGCGCGACGCTGGCGTCGGCCACCACGCCGCGGTGTCGATCGTCGGCGCCGACCGCCTGCCCGACAGCGGCTATCTGCGCGCCAAGGTCGCCCAGGAGGCCGAGATCGAGGCTGGGTCAACCCGCGCGGGTGGCTGCCCACGTCGAGGATCATCATCTGATCATCTCGCATGAGGCTCGGATCGGCCGGGAGTGCCGGGGCAGGTACGCTGCGTACGTGGTCTACGAGCAGGCGAGCCGGAAGCTGCCATCGTGACTCCCGACTACGACGTAATCGTCCTCGGCGGCGGGGCGCCCGGGGAGCACTGCGCTGCCGCCCTTGCGGAGGGCGGTCTGCGCGTGGCCGTGGTCGAGCGCGACCTGGTCGGTGGCCTGTGCACGTACTGGGCATGCATCCCATCGAAGTCGCTGCTGCGTCCGGGCGAGGCCGTGCACGACGCACGCGAGGCCGCGGCGAGCGCTGAGGTGGATGTGCAGGCGGCGCTTGATTGGCGCGACTTCGTGGTCTCGAACTACTCCGATACCGGAGCTGCGCAGTGGCTGGCGGACCGGGGGATCACGCTGGTGCGCGGTCACGGTCGTCTCGCCGGGACAGGGGTGGTCGAGGTCGATGGCGTTCGCTACACGGCTGACCACGTCGTACTTGCCAACGGCGCCGACGCGTTCGTTCCGCCGGTGCCAGGCCTGCGAGAGCTCGAGGGCGTCTGGGGCACGAACGAGGCGACCGGGATGAAGGCCGTGCCGCGACGACTGGTCGTACTCGGAGGTGGCGCGGCCGGCGTCGAACTCGCCCAGGCGGTCTGTCGTCTGGGCGGTGAGGTGGTACTCGTCGAGGGGGCCGAGCGCGTGCTCTCGCGGGAGCCGACACCCCTGGGTGAGGCGCTGGGCGAGGCGCTGCGTCGGGACGGAATCGAGCTCGTGCTCGGTATCCACGCGACGGCGGCATCTCGCGATGGCGAGGAGTTCGTCTTGCAACTGGAGGATGGACGGGAACTGCGCGGTGGTCGCCTGCTGGTGGCGACCGGACGGCGTCCGCGTGTCGAGGCGATCGGTCTGGAGACGGTCGGCATCGATGCGAACGCCCACGGAGTCCCGGTCGACGCCCAGATGCGTGCGGGCGAGCGGCTGTGGGCGGTCGGCGACATCACCGGCATCTGGCAACTGACGCACATCGGGGAGTACCAGGGCGAGGTCGTCGCGTCGAACATCCTCGGTGAACCACGCGAGGCCCACTACGAGGCGGTCCCGCGCGTCACCTACACCGATCCGCAGGCCGCGGCCGTCGGGTCCACTGAGGCCGAGTTCAGCGCCACCGCTCTGCTGTCGGAGGTCGCCAAGACCGCGACTTACACGCACGCGTACGCCAAGTCGAACGGGTTCTTGACGCTGCTGAGCGACGGCGAGCGGCTGTCCGGCACCTACGCGCTTGGCCCGGACGCCGTCGAGTGGATGCAGCAGGCGACGCTCGCGATCCGCGCCAGGGTCTCGCTCGACGTGCTGCGCGACACGATCCAGCCGTTCCCGAGCTTCTCGGAGATCCACGCCGCTGCGCTGAAAGCACTCCGGCTCCAGATCGCGGCGGCAGGGAGCACGCCCGGTGCAGGCTCGCGATGAGCCCGCCGGTCGCGATCATCACGGGCGCTTCCCAGGGCATTGGCGCCGGGCTGGTCGCGGGGTACCGCGGTGCTGGTTATGCCGTCGTTGGAGTGGCACTGTCGTTCCCGTCAGCTGAGCAAGACGACAGCGATTACGTCGCGGTCGCCGGTGACATCGCAGATGCGCAAACCGCACAAGAGGCGGTCGAGCAGGCTCGCGACCGGTTCGGGCGGATCGACACGCTGATCAACAACGCTGGCATCTACATCGGCAAGCCGTTCACGGAGTACACGTTCGATGAGTACGAGGCGATCACGGCCGTGAACCTCACCGGCTTCTTCCGCATCACCCAGCTGGCGATCGCGGAGATGGTCGCCAGGGGCAGCGGGCACGTCGTGAACGTCTCCACGAGCCTGGTCGATAACGCGGACAGCACGAGGCCGTCTGCGCTACCTGCCCTCACCAAGGGAGGACTCGTCGCGGCCAGCCGTTCGCTTGCGATCGAATACGCCTCGCGCGGCGTCCGAGTCAACGCGGTCTCGCTCGGAATTGTCAAGACACCCGCCCACGACCCCGCGTCCTACGAGGGGCTCGAGGCCCTCCACCCGCTGGGGCGCGTAGGCGAAGTCGGCGACGTCGTCGACGCGATCCTCTATCTCGAGCGAGCGACGTTCGTAACCGGCGAGACGCTGCACGTTGACGGCGGCCAGGCGGCCGGCCAGTAGCACCAATCAACCTCACCCGACCGGAAGGACTTGAACCATGCGCTCGGACATCACCCCCGGCGGCACATTCCCCGACTACGAGCTGCCCGACCAAGATCGCGTCACTCGCACGCTTAGCGAGATCCAGGGCGAGGATCCGCTGATCCTGACACTTGCGCGCGGCAACTATTGCCCAAAAGAGCACCAACAGCACCTCGAACTCGCCGCCAACTACCCGAAGATCGCCGTGTCCTACACCAAGGTCGCCACGATATCGACCGATACCCACCACTCAAGCCAGGAGTTCCGCGCGTCGATCGGCGCCCAGTGGCCGTTCCTCGAGGATCCGGATCGGATCGTCCAGAAAGACCTCGACATCCAGGAGTACACCGACACCGAGCACGACCCGATGATCCCGCACACGCTCGTGCTCAAGCCCGGGCTCGTGATCTACAGGATCTATAACGGCTACTGGTTCTGGGGACGACCGTCGTTCGTGGACCTCTGGCACGACCTGCGTCACGTGTCGAGCGAGATCCGCCCCGACTGGGACCTAGCAACGCCCGGCCTGCACGAGCGATGGGATGCGGGCGACCTCTCGCCCTTCCACGGTTGGAACAAGCAGCTCGTCCGAACCGCAGAGCGACCGGACGCATACTGAATGGAGGCCCACATGGGTGTTGATGTTGACTGCCGTCCTCGGCCGGCCGGAGACTGACATGACCGATCGCAAGCGAACACCGGCGTGCGAGCTGCTGGGGATCGAGCTCCCGATCATCGCGGCACCGCTGTCTGCAGATCCTCGCCTACCCGCCGCTGTCTCAAACGCAGGCGGCCTCGGCACCTTGGGACTGGGGTGGGCCGATGATGCCGGAGCCGTGGTTCGGGAAACGGCAGCCCTTACCGACCGGCCGTTTGCAGGCAACTTCGTTCTCGCCTTCGATCAGCACCATCGAATCGATCAGGCGCTCTTGGCGGGTCTGCGGATCGTGTCGCTCTTCTGGGGCGATCCCCAAAGCTACGTCGACTCGGTCCATGACGCCGGGGGGCTTGTCATGCACACGGTCGGCAGCGTCGAGGAAGCGCGGCACGCGGTCGGATGTGGCGTGGACATCGTTGTTGCGCAGGGTTGGGAGGCTGGGGGACACGTGTGGAGTGGCGTGGCAACGCTTCCGCTGGTGCCGGCGGTAGTCGACGCGGTGGCGCCGGTACCGGTGATTGCGGCGGGTGGGATCGGCGACGCTCGAGGAGTCGCGGCCGTTCTCGCCCTCGGAGCGCAGGCCGCCTTGCTCGGCACGCGGTTCCTGTTAGCCGAGGAGATGCCGATTCACGAGGAGTATCGGCGTCGTCTGGTAGCCGCGGCCGAGACCGAAGCCGAGTGGTACCCCAACCTCTACGAGGTGGGGTGGCCGGACGCTTCGCACCGTGCCATCCACAACTCGACGGCCGAGATGTGGGAGGCCGCGGGTCGCCCGGCACCGGGCAGTCGACCCCGAGAGGGCGAGGTGATAGCGCACTTCGCTTCCGGCGAACCGATCGTTCGATACGAACCAGCGCCGCCGATGATTGGAACTACCGGTGAGATAGAACCGTTATCGCTGTGGGCCGGACAGAGCGTCGCGCTCGCCAAACGGACGGAGCCCGCTGCAGAAATCGTGACCGAACTCGTCGCGATGGTGCCGGCGACATCGACATCCGAGCCGGGAGGCTGACCAATGAGTCATCAGATCGATGGGAGCGTGTTCCGGGGGGTACTGCCGGAGGACATCGAGTGGAAGCCGTTCCCGGCGTTCCCGCCGGTCTGCGCGCCTCGCCGTCGTGGTGGGTGACCCGACTGAGCCGGGGCCCTACGTGATCAGGGTCAAGCTGCCTTTTGGGGTCAAGCTGATGCCGCACGTACACCCGGAGGATCGCGTCTACACCGTGATCTCCGGTGTCTTCTACATCGGCCTCGGGGAACACTTCGACAGCGAGAAGTTGGAGTCATACCCGCCAGACAGCGTGATCATCCTCCCCGGCGGGACGGCTCACTTTCACTGGGCGCGGTCCGGTGAGTACGTCACTCAGGTGACCGCGATCGGACCACTCGGCCTTGAGTACGTGAACCCACGTGATGACCCGCGAGCGGCCTGAACCAGCGGCGAGGAGCAGAATGGGAACCTTGTTGCAGTGGGCACGCCGCGGGCGGCCCAGCCCTCGGCGCTTCGCGTCGATCGCGGCCCGAGCGGGCCAGCCTGGGCCTCTGCTCACGCTTGACGCCTACGAGTTGGAGCAGCAACGGAAGCACGATTCGGGCCGAGCGGCTCCGCATGAACGTTTGACGCCGGACAGCGAATCTCGTGAGATCGTCGGGCGGCTACTGTCGGTCAACGTCGGCATGCCGAAGAACGTGGACTGGGGTGGCAAGACGGTTTTCACCGGCGTCTTCAAGGACCCCGTCCGCGGTCGCCGCCGGGTCGGCAAGCTGAACATCGAGGGCGACGGTCAGGGCGATCGGGCGGGGCACGGCGGCGAGCAGCGTGCCGTGTTCGTCTACCAGATCGACTCCTATCGGTACTGGGAACGCGAGCTTGGCCGAGACGACTTCGTCTACGGACAGTTCGGCGAGAACTTCACCGTCGAAGGACTCGGTGACGACGAGGTCTGCATTGGGGACCGCTACGAGATCGGCACCGCCACCTTCGAGGTGACGCAACCCCGCGTCACCTGCTACCGCGTCGGGATCCGCATGAACGACCCGCGCATTCCCGCCTTGCTCGTCTCACACCATCGCCCAGGGTTCTACTTCCGCGTGCTTGAAGAAGGCGAGGTAGCAGCGGGAGACGAGATCATCAAGCTTGCCTCCGGCCCCGAACAGATGCCGGTCGCTGAGGCGGACGCGCTGCTCTATCTCCCTGGGCACCCGCGCCAGCAACTGCTCCGAGCGCTCCGGATCCCTGCCCTCAGCCCCGGCTGGCAGGCCTCGTTCCGGGCCCTGCTCGAGGAAGAACCCGGTGGCGGTAACGCCGGGCTTGCGGTGACGAGCCCGCCGCCTGCCTGGCCGGGCTTCCGTCGGCTGATTGTCACCGCAATCACCCGCGAGAGCGAATCGGTGATCTCCATACGCCTCGATGACCCAGACGACGCACCACTGCCAGCCGCCCGCCCAGGCCAGTACCTCACGCTGCGGATCCAGCCCGACAAGCAGCAGAGGTCGGTGCTCCGCAACTACTCCCTCTCGGGACCGCCCGACGCCGGCTACTACCGGATCACCGTCAAGCGCGAACCCCACGGCGCCGCCAGCGGCTACCTGCACAATCGGCTCACCGTCGGCGACCAACTCGACATCGCAGCCCCACGCGGCGCCTTCATCCTCGACCGGACGGATGCACCCGTGCTGATGATCAGCGCCGGGATCGGCGCCACGCCAGTCCTCGCCATGCTTCACGCGCTAGCCGAGGAGCATTCCGATCGCGAGATCTGGGCGCTGCACTCCGCGCGCAGTAGCCGCGAGCACTCGTTTGCCGCCGAGGCCCGGGCTCTCCTCGCCTCGCTCCCGGACGCACGCACCCACGTGTACTACAGCCGTCCAGGTCCTGAAGACGTCGAAGGCCGCGACTTCGACGCCACCGGCCGTCTTACCGGAGCACAGCTCGCCGAACTTGAGCCACCCCGCGATGGTCAGGCATACCTGTGCGGGCCCGCGCCTTTCATGGACGAGGTCAGTGCCGCTCTGGCGGCGCTCGGGATCGACGCCTCCCACATCCACACCGAACCATTCGGCCCCGCACCGGGTGTGACCCCAGGCATCGCAGCAACACCCGCGAGGGCGCCCCACCCACCCGCCGGCAAACCCGGAAACGGTCCCACGATCGAGTTCGCGCGCAGCGACCTCGCGATCCCATGGGACAACGACTACGGCAGCCTGCTCGAACTCGCCGAAGCATGCGACGTACCCGTCCGCTGGTCGTGCCGGACCGGCGTCTGTCACACATGCGAGTCCACCCTCATCGCCGGCGACGTCAAATACAGCCCCGACCCTGTCGAACCCCCAGCAGACGGAAGCGCACTCATCTGCTGCTCACAGCCCCGCGACGACGTCGTGCTCGATCTGTGACCGGCATCAAGGGCGCATGGCGCCACCGTGAGGTACCGCTTGAGCTCGGCGCCAACGTGAGCAGCGACCGGCATCGGACCAAGGGGCACACCGGTCGGATGCGTGACGTAAGGCAGGACTATCGAGGCCGTTCCAACAACGGAGGTCATGATGAACAACATCGATGAGGAGCTGGTCTTGGCCCACTTCATCGTTTCAGACGATGTCGAGCGCTCCCGCCGCTTCTACACCGAAGTACTCGGCGGCAGGGTGGCCTTCTCCGGCCCCGGAGGGCTGACCTATGTCGCACTATCCAACAGCTGGATCATCATCAATGGCGGCGGTGGACCGACGGACGACAAGCCGTCGGTCACCCTGGAAACGCCACGCGATCCCGACCGGGTCAGCAGCTTCCTCAATATCCGGGTCAAAGACATCGCAGCCGTGTACGCCGAATGGACCGCCAGGGGTGCGAATTTCCTGACGCCGCCGAAACAGCACCAGTACGAGATCCGTTGCTACATCCGCGACCCCGACGGTCATCTGATCGAAGTGGGACAAACCACCGACCCAGACGGCGACTGGACGCCCGCTCACTGGCCATCGAGTACGCCCGCCGAGGAGTCCGAGTAAATGCTGAGATCACCCGCGAAATCGCTCACGTCGAAGGTGGCCAGCTCCCCGGACATTGAGATCCCTACCAGTCATTTCCGACTAGGCCACCGAAGAGACGGTCATCGCATGCGTCATCCCGTGCGTTTTGACATTCGACCAGGCGCCCCGTTCCCCGACCACTCGTTTCCGGACCGTACCGGCACGGTCCGCACAGGGAGGTCTCGGTCATGACCACCGCGATCATCGGCACTGGAGGGATCGGATCGGTCATCGCCCGCCAGCTGGCCTCGGGTGGCGAGACCCTCCGGCTCTCGAGCGCCGACCGTGAGTCGGCACGAACGCTCGCTGCAGAGATCGGTCGGGCTGCGGTCCTCGCCGTCGATAACCGTGACGCGTTGCGGGGCGCCGATGCCGTCGTCCTCGCGCTGAGGTTTGCCGTGCTCAAGGGCGTCATAGACGAGATCGCCGATCCGCTAACCGATAGGCTCGTCGTCGTTCCGACCAACCCGGTCGGCATCGACGCTGAAGGTAACGTCTCGCGTCTCCTGCCGAGGGGCCCATCCTCTGGCGAGGTTGTAGCCGGGTGGTTGCCGGCGCGGGCGCGCTTGGCCATGGCGTTTGGAACCCTGTCGGCCGACGTCTTTGAGTCCTCTAGCAGCCGGTCACCGGAGCCGGCGGTCCTCTTCTACGCGACCGACGACGACCGTGCTGGCGCGGAAGTCGAGCGGTTGATCCGCACCGCCGGTTTCGAGCCTGTGAAGGTCGGCGGGATCGAACAGTCGGGTCGACTCGAGGTCGGCGGCGACCTTCACGATCTCGTAATCGGCCCCGCAGAGGCGCGGTGACTGATCGCAGGCGGTTGATCGCTTTGTCGTCAACCGGCGCCGCGGGCGCCAGAAAGGGGCCATGCCAATGAGTGCCCACACGCCTGTGCGCGAGTTGCTGGGAATTGACTTCCCGATCGTCGAGGCGCCCTGGTGGCCTGTAGCGGCGCCGTGGAAGAGACGGAATCCCCGATCGTCACAACATCGGCTGCAGACCCCGCCGCAGGGCGTGGTGGATGCGGAGGCGTCTCGGCTGGGGAACGCTCGAAGACTACGCGGGCTGTTGGCGGCGTGCCGGTGGTTGCGGGCGCCGGTGCGGTGGTGCTATAGAGGTCGCGGAGGACCGGTATCGGAAGCATCGAAGTCGTTTGGCTGACCAAGCTTCTCCCCAGGTCTTATTCGGCACCGTTATGGCGAGTCGCTGGTAGTTGTCGTGCGGGTGAGCACGACACCGGTCCGCAGCGAGGGCGTCGCCGGGCTCTCAGACCCGTTCGGCTTGCCCGCGTGATGCGGCCGCTCAGGCATCTTTCGCGCCTTCGGTGGGGGCTGTTGGCGGGTCTGGTGGTGGTGGTGGCGGCGCTTGCCTATGTTGTGTTCGCGCTCGTGCGCTCGGTGCCCGCGACGACGGTGATCCCGGCAGCGCGCGATCAGGCGTTCGCCGGTCGGCCGCTGAGGCTGGCGTGGCCGAGCCACGGTCAGGCCGCGGTCGGGGTGCGGGGGGCGGGGCTGATCGGCTCTCACGGCTCACGTCGGCCGACTCCGATCGCCAGTCTCGCGAAGGTGATGACCGCTTACGTGGTCCTCCGCGACCACCCGTTGCACGGCGGCGTGAGCGGGCCGCAGATCACAGTGACGCGCGGCGACGTGGCGGCCTACCGGGCCGACGCGGCGGCCGGCCAGTCCGTGGTTGCCGTGCGGGCTGGTGAGCGACTCACCGAGCGCCAGGCCCTCGAGGGCCTGTTGCTGCCGTCGGGGAACAACATCGCGACGCTGCTGGCGCGTTGGGAGGCAGGGAGCGAGCGCGCGTTCGTGGCCAAGATGAACGCGCGCGGGCGCGGGCTCGGGCTCCTCCACACGCGCTACAGGGACGCTAGCGGCGTGCGAGCGGGCACCGTGAGCACGGCAGTCGACCAGGTGCGCCTCGCGACCCAGGCGATCAAGATTCCGGCGTTCCGGCAGACCGTGGCGATGGTGCAAGCGACCTTGCCGGTCGCCGGGCGCCAATACAACAAAGACACGCTGCTCGGCAAAAACGGGATCGTCGGCATCAAGACGGGAACCACCTCGCAGGCGGGAGCATGCTTCGTGTTCGCCGCCCACGAGCATCTTGGCCGACGAACCACCACCGTGGTGGGCGCGGTGCTGCACCAAGCGGCCGGCAGAGCGCTGAGCATCGCGTCGGCGTTCCACGCGACCGCGGCGCTGCTGGCCAGCGTACGCCGTGTGCTGGTGAGCCGCCGCATGATCAGGCGCGGCGCGACGCTCGCATGGGCCAGCGCGCCCTGGGCTGAGCGTGTTGCCGTACGAGCCGGCGGATCGGTGTCGTTTGTCGGCTGGCCCGGCTTACGCATCCGCACCAGGATCGCGATCGCGCGCCACCTCCACCTTCCGGTCAATGCCGGCCAGGACATCGCGACTGCCCTCATATCGGCAGGCGAGCAGCGAGCCACAGTTCAGCTCGTCGCCTCGCGCGCCCTGGGCAATGCTTCCGTCGCATGGCGCCTCGCCCACCCCTGACCGCACGATCGACATCACCCACACGCACTCGTCCCGGATGAGCACCACGGTTCGTCCCGGATGAGCGCCACGGTGGTGAGGGAGCCGTGATAGACCGTACCCCCTTCAGTAGCGAGTGCCGACTGCCAAGCCCAGTGGGTGGTCGCTCAGATGCGGCGGGGCCGTTACGAACGCGCATCGTCCGCCGCCTTCCCTACAAGTAGGGAGCGACACTTCCGCCCCAACAGTCCGTCACATCGAGGACCCAACGAGCCCGCGCACCTGCTCTGTCACCTGCGATCACGGTGGCGCCCTCGACGATGTCGTTGCTTTGGGTGTGACGCATCAACGGCCTGCCGATTTAGTGCTACGGACACCTGGGACCGCACGTCGCAAACGGCCACCCAGCGTGTCCGCGGGAGAATCGGTATCCGAGGCACACCTGAGAAACCCGCGGCGGCGCGGCGGCGAGCGTCTCAGGTGGGGGGCCGCGTTCTCTCGATCCGTGCGAGCACCGTCCGGCGAGCGATGCACCGTCGGTTGACACGGTCTCGAACCACCTCCGAGCGACCATGACGCGTCGGCGCTCCTTGCTTCTACCCGAAAGGCAGCAGAATGACCATGTGCTGTCCCAGGATCGCACCGCTGGGCTCGCCCGAATTGGTGCCCGGACTGGCGGTCACCAGCCCGAACAGGACAGCCAGGAACGTCCCCAGACCGAGGATCACGCAGATCAGTAGAAGGACGAACACCTGGGGGTTCGCGCGGAAGAACTTCACAACATCGCGCATTTCCCGTTGTGCGTTCGTCCTTCTGAGGTTGAAGCAAAAACCGGCGGCGACCTACTCTCCCAGGCCCTTTCAGGCCAAGTACCATCGGCGCTGAGGGGCTTAACGGCTCTGTTCGGAATGGGAAGAGGTGTTTCCCCCTCGCCATAGCCACCGGAAACCGGTAGAGACCGCCTCTCCGCGGCCCTTCAAAACTACACAGCGCCAATGCACGGATATCAATATCCGTCAAGCCCTCGACCCATTAGTACCGGTCTCCTACGAGTGTCACCACTCTTCCAGATCCGGCCTATCAACCTGGTGATCTTCCAGGGGTCTTACTCCCTCAAGGGGATGGGAGAGCTCATCTCGAGGCCGGCTTCCCGCTTAGATGCTTTCAGCGGTTATCCGATCCGCACGTAGCTAACCTGCGGTGCCCTTGGCAGGACAACAGATACACCAGAGGTGCGTTCGTCCCGGTCCTCTCGTACTAGGGACGAATCCTCTCAACTCTCCAACGCCCACGGCAGATAGGGACCGACAGTTTTGTTACTCCCGACCGCGATGTCCGCGGACGAGGGCCAGGGCATTTCTGCCTGACTCTGCATGTCGCCATGCAGCTCGGACTGTATCTTCCGGATGCATCGTCCGGTCTGGCGTACAGTCTCTGAGGATTCTGGTTGGCTACCGATGATCTCCAACCACCTGATCTTGCGATATCGCCCGTTGCCATTCATCGAAATTGCTGCTTCGAGCAACCGCATGAATCCATGGGGCGTCCGGTGATCTCCTGAGGCCATAGCTCTCACGATCATCGAGAACTTCTCAAATTCGGTTTCATCGAGAACTTCTCAAATTCGGTTTGCTTCGACGACAACATCGGCGAGGCTTCGAAAAATGGAATCACCCGCTCTAGCAGGTCCTCCCGCTTTCGCACTACGAACACAAGCGCTCGATCGCTGCGTCCGTTCCGCTTGATGTAGCCGCACCCCCCGAAACGCCGCTGAATCAGCGCCAACACCTGGGCACGCTCGCCATTCTGGCTCACGTGAAACTCAGGCACCAGTTGGTAACCGCTGCGACACGAAGGGTTGCGATTTACGACAACGGAGAATGAACCCTCTCCGTCTACGTAACCCGAAATGTAGCCATCCAGCCTTTCCTGCTGATTGTCCGCACCCGTCACATTGTCACTGTACTGCCCATGACGGACAGAACGAGTAGCGCGGGATACTCGGAGTTTCCAGCATATAGCCAGATTTATAGACAGCAATGGTCTACTGTCTCACGACGTTCTGAACCCAGCTCGCGTACCGCTTTAATGGGCGAACAGCCCAACCCTTGGGACCCACTTCAGCCCCAGGATGCGACGAGCCGACATCGAGGTGCCAAACCGGGCCGTCGATGTGGACTCTTGGGCCCGATAAGCCTGTTATCCCCGGAGTACCTTTTGTCCGTTGAGCGACGGCGCTTCCACTTGCTACCGCCGGATCACTAAGGCCTGCTTTCGCACCTGCTCGACCTGTCGGTCTCGCAGTCAAGCTCCCTTGCTGCCTTTACACTCTACGCACGATTTCCGACCGTGCTGAGGGAACCTTTGCGCGCCTCCGTTACATTTTGGGAGGCGACCGCCCCAGTCAAACTACCCACCTGTCACTGTCCAGTGCCCGGATTCACGGCGCACTGTTAGAGATCCAATACACCAAGGGTGGTATCTCAAGGTTGCCTCCACGCCAGCCGCAGCCGGCGCTTCCTAGGCTCCCACCTATCCTGAGCGAGATGCATCGAACCCCAATACCAGGCTGTAGTAAAGGTTCACGGGGTCTTTCCGTCTAGCCGCGGGTACTCGGCATCTTCACCGAGACTGCAATTTCACCGAGCCCCTCGTTGAGACAGCGTTCAAGTCGTTACGCCATTCGTGCAGGTCGGAACTTCGCGTTCTTCCCCTGTTTCCAGGGGCGCAGACTATCCCTTCACCTCATCAGCGCCCTTAGGAGATCGTCCCGCGCGAGACGTCGCTTCCCGAGATTCATCTCGTAGGCGACATCAATGATCTTGCGCAGGCCATCCCGCCGCAGATGATCGCCTTGCTCGATCATCTGGCAAACGTCCCTGAACGCCACAAAGCTCATCGCCTTGCTCCCCCGCAGGGGATGGCGCTCGAAATGCGGAATAATCGGATCGAGGAGATCACGAACCGCTCGCGCCTCGTACTTGAAGGTGCGATCGGCCTTCGACTCCCGGATCCAGCCGCATCCGAAGAACGCTTGTAAATCCCTAAGCAGCTCGAGGTCCTTCTCGTTCAACGATAAAGAGAACGAGGGACGAACCTCGAGCCCGGCTCGCAGCTTGCTGCGTAAGGCGAATGAGACGCAGAAGCATCCTTCGCCTTCCGCAGAAGCATCCTTCGCCTTCCGTTAGCCCGCTCACGAACCAAGGATCCAGCGGAACTCTTTCTCCATAGGCTGCTCTTGTCTTGATGAGGGCCGGCGTATTGCAGGTCGCATCTGTTTGCCGCTCAGCGGCGATGCGAACCGCCTCTCCTTTCGGATCAGTCGTTACGGGGTCACTAGGACTTCCCTCGGGATTACCCGCTACCACCACGGTAGGGAGGGCTTCCCCGATATGAGCCGGTACTCGGCCGCTCCTTGCGGAGCGGCGGGGCAAGTAGTTCTTACCCGACAAGGAATTTCGCTACCTTAGGCACGGTTGTTACTCACCGGCATACCACCGGCGGGCTAGATCGTTTCTATTCCGTCTAGCTCTCCACGTCGCCGTGGAGGTCGGACCATCTCTTCGTCTCGTAGACGAGACGTTCAGCGTATGGCCTCTGAGGATTCTGTGACACTGCCACAGTCTTTCCTGCTGATTGTCTGCACCCGACACATTTTTACTGTACCATCCGGTCCGGACGGAACCAGTAGTGCGGGATACACAGATGTCCCAGCATATAGCTGAATTTTGTAACAGCCAGGTAATTGACCGTTATAGTTACGGCCGCCGTTTACCGGGGCTTAGTTTCGGTGCTTCGAGCCGAAGCCCTAACACCTCCACGTAACCTTCCGGCACCGGGCAGGCGTCAGCCCCTATACGTCGTCTTACGACTTAGCAGAGACCTGTGTTTTTGGTAAACAGTCGCTTGAACCTATTCACTGCGGCCCTCTCGGGCTTCCCTCGCGAGGAGGTTCACCCTACTGGGGCGCCCCTTATCCCGAAGTTACGGGGCGATTTTGCCGAGTTCCTTAACGAGGGTTATCTCGATCACCTTAGTGTGCTCCACTTGCCCACCTGTGTCGGTTTTGGTACGGGCACGCGTTTCCTCCCTAGAGGCTTTTCTCGGAGGCTTGGCATCCGGGACTCGCCGGCTTAGAGCCAGCTGGCATCGCACCTCAGGTTATGCGGCTCCGGATTTTCCTAGAGCCACCCCTACATGCTTACCCCAGGGCAACCATCGCCTGGGATCCCATAGCCTTCCTCGTCCCCCCATCGGTCAAACGGAAACGACGTGGTACGGGAATATCAACCCGTTGGCCATCGACTACGCCTTTCGGCCTCGCCTTAGGTCCCGACTAACCCTGAGCAGACGAACTTTACTCAGGAAACCTTGGGCAATCGGTGGAGGGGATTCTCACCCCTCTTTCGTTACTCATGCCGGCATTCTCACTTCCGCCGCCTCCACGGCTAGCTTACGCTGCCGCTTCACGGGCGCCGGAACGCTCTCCTACCGCGCGATCGGCCCGAAGGCCTCACGCACCCGCAGCTTCGGTGACTAGCTTAAGCCCCGTTACATTGTCCGCGCTCGAACACTTGACCAGTGAGCTGTTACGCACTCTTTCAAGGGTGGCTGCCTCTAAGCCAACCTCCTGGTTGTCTGGGCATTCGAACATCGTTTACCACTTAGCTAGTACTTGGGGACCTTAGCTGGCGGTCTGGGCTGTTCCCCTCTCGACGCTGAAGTTTATCCCCCAGCAACTGACTCCCGGAGTAACCGTGACGGTCTTCGGAGTTTGCCTGAAGTCGGTAACCTGGTAGGGCCCCTAGTCCAAACAGTGCTCTACGGCCGCCACGGAATTGATCCGAGGCTATACCTAAATATATTTCGGAGAGAACCAGATATCACTGAGCTTGATTAGCCTTTCACTCCGACCCACAGGTCATCCGCCCAGTTTTCAACCTAGGTCGGTTCGGTCCTCCACGAGGTCTTACCCCCGCTTCAACCTGCCCATGGGTAGCTCGCTCAGCTTCGGGTCTACCGCCTACGACTATGTCGCCCTATTCGGACTCGCTTTCGCTACGGCTCCGCTCATCGCTTAACCTCGCCGCAGACGAGTAACTCGCCGGCTCGTTATGCAAAAAGCACGCGGTCACGGCACAGAGTGCCGCTCCCACCGCTTGTAGGCACGTGGTTTCAGGTACTATTTCACTCCCCTTCCGGGGTACTTTTCACCTTTCCCTCACGGTACTAGTCCGCTATCGGTCACCAAGGAGTACTTAGCCTTGGAGGGTGGTCCCCCCAGGTTCAGTCCGCGTTTCACGGGTGCGGACTTACTCAGGAACACCTGCGGAAGGCCATGCGATTTCGTCTACGGGACGGTTGCCCTCTGTGGTGCGTGGTTCCACACGCTTCAACTATCGCACGGCTTTGTCACTTCCGCCGGATCGGCCACGATCCGGACCAGGTGTCCTACAACCCCCGACGCGCAACGTGTGGCCACTTACACGTGCCGGGTTTGGGCTGTTCCCCTTTCGCTCGCCACTACTCAGGGAGTCTCGGTTGATTTCCTTTCCTCGGGGTACTGAGATGTTTCACTTCCCCCGCTTGTCCTCGCCGCGCCTATGTGTTCAGCGCGGGATAACGTCGCATTACCGACGCTGGGTTTCCCCATTCGGGCATCCGCGGGTCACGGGCTATTCAGCGCCTCACCGCGGCTTATCGCAGCCGTTCACGCCCTTCTTCGACTCTTGGTGCCAAGGCATCCACCATGTGCCCTTACTATCTTGACGGTGATCTCGGGAGAGCCTTGCGGCTCTGCCCGGTGATACCCGTGTCATTGGCTACTGTGCAGTTTTCAAGGTCCGCGAAGAGGCGTGCGCGACCCGACTGGCCC
Source organism: uncultured Solirubrobacterales bacterium (assembly GCA_963723675.1). GTDB lineage: Bacteria > Actinomycetota > Thermoleophilia > Solirubrobacterales > Solirubrobacteraceae > Palsa-465. The sequence goes on from CAVRRW010000012.1 coordinate 1,726,186, forward strand.
GGGACCTCGTCCAGCGAGCGGGCCGGCATCGCGCCGGTCTCTCAAAACTCAACAGCATGCGGTCGCCTCGGCAAGCCCGGGGGCCGGCCGTGCGATCTGCCAGATTCGGTCGACATGTCTAGTGGCCGATCGCGCCCGGGAGAGCGTCGCGGAGCTCGAGTCCGAGCTCCGGCACCGCGGGCGAGGCCCGTGGTGGGACGATCCCGCCGGCGATCGGTGCCCTCCGAGAGGGCTCCCTAGAAAGGAGGTGATCCAGCCGCAGCTTCCGCTACGGCTACCTTGTTACGACTTCACCCCAGTCGCGAGCCCCACCTTCGACGGCACCCTCCTAAAAGGTTAGGCAACCGGCTTCGGGTGTTGCTCACTCCCATGGTGTGACGGGCGGTGTGTACAAGGCCCGGGAACGTATTCACCGCGGCAGTGCTGATCCGCGATTACTAGCAACTCCGCCTTCATGCAGGCGAGTTTCAGCCTGCAATCCGAACCGAGACGCGCTTTAAGGGATTCGCTCCACCTCGCGGTATCGCAACCCTCTGTACGCGCCAATGTAGCACGTGTGTAGCCCTGGACATAAGGGGCATGATGACTTGACGTCATCCCCACCTTCCTCCGGTTTGTCACCGGCAGTCTCGCATGAGTCCCCAACTAAATGCTGGCAACATGCGACGGGGGTTGCGCTCGTTGCGGGACTTAACCCAACATCTCACGACACGAGCTGACGACAGCCATGCACCACCTGTGATCCTGCCCCGAAGGGAAACCGTGTTTCCACGGCGGTCAGGAACATGTCAAGCCCAGGTAAGGTTCTTCGCGTTGCGTCGAATTAAACCACATGCTCCGCTGCTTGTGCGGGCCCCCGTCAATTCCTTTGAGTTTTAGCCTTGCGGCCGTACTCCCCAGGCGGGGCACTTAATGCGTTAGCGTCGGCACGGAGGGAGTCGACACCCCCCACACCTAGTGCCCATCGTTTACAGCGTGGACTACCAGGGTATCTAATCCTGTTTGCTCCCCACGCTTTCGCGTCTCAGCGTCAGTACCGTCCCAGCGAGCTGCCTTCGCCATTGGTGTTCCTCCTGATATCTGCGCATTTCACCGCTACACCAGGAATTCCACTCGCCTCTTCCGGACTCTAGCTCGACAGTTTCCACCGGCATTCCAGGGTTGAGCCCTGGACTTTCACAGCGGACTTACCGAGCCGCCTACACGCTCTTTACGCCCAATGATTCCGGACAACGCTTGCCCCCTACGTATTACCGCGGCTGCTGGCACGTAGTTAGCCGGGGCTTCTTCTGAAGGTACCGTCACTCCGGCCGGCTGTTCACCGACGAAGCTTCGTCCCAACTGAAAGGGGTTTACAACCCGAAGGCCTTCTTCCCCCACGCGGCGTTGCTGCGTCACGCTTTCGCGCATTGCGCAAGATTCCCCACTGCTGCCTCCCGTAGGAGTCTGGGCCGTGTCTCAGTCCCAGTGTGGCTGATCGTCCTCTCAGACCAGCTACCCATCGTCGCCTTGGTGAGCCGTTACCTCACCAACAAGCTAATGGGCCGCGGGCCCATCCCGATGCGGAGGCCGAAGCTTCCTTTCCCCAGCGGCCTTATGGCCGGAGGGCACATTCGGTATTAGCCCGAGTTTCCTCGGGTTGTCCCAATCATCGGGGCAGGTTACCCACGTGTTACTCACCCGTTCGCGGCTTTGCCCCAGGCCGAAGCCTGGTTCGTCGCTCCACTTGCATGTGTTAGGCACGCCGCCAGCGTTCGTCCTGAGCCAGGATCAAACTCTCCGTGAAGAACTACTCAACTTCACAAAAGAGTCGTCAGGGGTACTCCGCAGATCCGGACGCCACGAATCGGGCGCCGGCTGCGGGAAAACCCTGGGCCTGCCCCTGGTGGGATCAGGCCCTTGCGTCCGCACTTGGGAGTCCGAGTACACCACGGGCTCCGGGACGCAAGACGGGGTCAATTCTGGCACCGCCGTGCGAGGGACCCAGTCGCTGGGTCGGTCCACGGCGGCGTCGAACCTGGACACACTCCTCGACCGAGGGATCGGTCGAAGGGTGCGCATGCTGTTGAGTTTTCAAAGACCGTCGCACCTCTTCAAGAAGGGGGTTCCCTCTCATGGGCGCGCAGGGGATCCGGCGGATCCCGCAGCGGACCGGTGAGTATAGCGCCGAAATCGCCAGGCGCGAAAGGCCTTCGGAAGCATCGACAAACCGCAGGCCGGGCTGGGTTTTGACCGTAGCGCCAATCGGACCGTGACCGTAGCGCCAATCGGACCGTGACCGTAGCGCCAATCGGACCCTGACCGTAGCGCCAATCGGACCGTGACCGTAGCGCCGATCGGACCGGCGGGCCCGTGGCCTGGACCTCGGGCCCCTTTCGCGCCGGCCTCTGGCCCCTTTCGCGCCGGCCTCTGGCCCCTTTCGCGCCGGCCTCTGGCCCCTTTCGCCCCGACCCTCGGGCCCCTTTCGCGCCGATTCGTGCCCTGGGCGGCGGCAGCGCCCCCTGAGACGCTTCCGGTAGAGCCCTTAATCGCCTAGGACAGCACCTGGACGGTCACCGTCCGGCTTCGCGGGCGGTCGTCGAAGTCGATCAGGACGATCTGCTGCCAGGTACCCAGGACCAACTCTCCCCCGACGATCGGGATTGTCTCCGACGGGCCGATGAGGGCCGCGCGCAGATGGGCATGGGAGTTGCTGTCGTGGTTGAGCCGATTGTGCTCGTAGTCGCCCGTGGCCGGCACCAGGCGATCCAACAAGGCCTGCAGGTCGTGGACGCCACCGGGCTCGTGCTCCATCGTCGTGACCGCGACCGTCGAGCCGGTGGCAAAGACGGTGGCCAGCCCTCGCTCCACCGAGGCCGTGCGGACGACGCTCGCCACCCCGGGGGTGAGGTCGACGATGTGCCCGTTGCCCGGCGTATCCGTCCGCAGGAGTCCCCCTTGGACCGCCACCTCACACCACTCGCACGCGCGCGAAGCGCCGCTTGCCGAGCTGCAGCACCCTGCCATCGAGCTGCGATGCGTCCATGTCGAGGGAGCCGTTTGCGACCGGTTTGCCGTCGACCCTGACCCCCCCGCCCGCGAGGCTTCGCCGGGCCTCGGACGTGGAGATCCCGAACGCCTGCGAAAGCAGCGTCGGCAGATGGACCAGCGAGCCGTTGCCCGCCCACCGGACCTCCGGGATCTGATCGGGGAGCTCGTGGCGGACGTGCAGGCGATCGAACGCCTCCTCGGCCGTCGCCGCCGCGGCAGCGCCGTGGAAGCGCTCCACGATCGCGCGGGCAAGCGCGCGCTTGGCGTCGCGCGGGCCGAGCTCAGCGGGGACGTCGGAGCCGAGCAGCAGGCGGTACCACGACTCCAGCGCCTGGTCGGGGATGCTCATCGTCTTGCCGTACATCTCGCTGGGCGGCTCGGTCACCCCGATGTAGTTGTCAAACGACTTGGACATCTTGCGCTCGCCATCGGTGCCGACAAGCAGCGGCATCGTCAGGATCACCTGTTCTGGCTGGCCGTAGGCGCGCTGGATGTCGCGCCCCAGCAACAGGTTGAACTTCTGGTCGGTCCCGCCAAGCTCGACGTCGGCCTCGATCGCGACGGAGTCGCGGCCCTGCATCAACGGGTAGAGGAGCTCCAGTACCGAGATCGGCCGACGCGCCGCAAAGCGCTTGGCGAAGTCCTCTCGCTCGAGCAGCTGGGCAACGGTGGTTGTCCGTAGGAGTCCGAACAGCTCGGCCATCGACATGTCCAGCCACTCGCTGTTGAAGCGGACCTCCAGGCGCTCCGAATCGGGGTCGAGCACCTTGAGGGCCTGCTCCTGAAACGTCCGGGCGTTGGCCTCGATCTCGGCGGGCTCGAGCACCGGCCGCGTCGTTGATCGCCCGCTGGGATCCCCCACCTGCGCCGTGAAGTCGCCGACGATCAGGACCACCGTGTGCCCAAGGTCTTGAAACTCGCGCAGCTTCTGGAGCACGACCGTGAAACCGAGGTGGATATCTGGCGCCGTGGGGTCGATGCCCAGCTTCACGCGCAGTGGGCGGCCCAGCTCGAGCTTGCGCTCGAGCTCCCCGTCGGGAAGGCAGTCGACGGTGTTGCGCGACAGCCAGGCGGCCCTCGCGCCGGCCGTCTGCTTGTCGGGATCCATCCGGGCCAATGCTAGACTCTCGCGCCCGGCGGGACCCGTTGTCGCCACGCGCCTCCGATACCACGTGGCGAGCGCTGGACGGCTCACGGTGGCGTTCGCGCCATCTGTCGATATGAGCAACGACGTTCACAATCCCAGTCAGGGCGACGAGCCGGGAGGGCCGATCCCGTTTGCGCCGCCGAAGCGACGGTGGCGACGACGCAAGCATCGCGACGGTCGTCCGCGCAAGCCGCGGATGCGCAAGCTGCGGTTCATGGTGATCATGATCGGCCTCGCCACGCTCGCGTTCGTCTCGACCGTGTTCGGGATGATGATGGCGGTCGCCTCCGATATCCCGCAGATCGAGAACGAGCGGCAGTACAAGCACGACCTCGCCAACTCGTTTCTGTACGACGACCACTGGCGACCAATCGGGCTGTTCGCGCCGCCGAACAACGTCGTGATCGATTCGATCAGAGACATCTCGCCGTGGATGCGGCACGCGATCGTCTCGATCGAGGACAAGCGCTTCTGGAGCAATCCCGGCGTCGACATTCGCGGAATTGCCCGAGCGTTCATGGCCGACGTCACCGGGGGACAGCATCAGGGCGCGTCGACGATCGCCCAGCAGTTCGTCAAGAACGCACTCGCCGAGCAGGGCAACCGCACGGTCTTCGAGAAGCTGCGCGAGGCGGCGCTCGCCTACCACCTCACCCGGGAGTGGTCAAAGCAGAAGATCCTCACGGAGTATCTGAACTCGATCTACTTCGGCAACGGCGCGTACGGGATCGAGTCGGCGGCACGGGTCTACTTCGGCCAGGAGCACGGCTTCCGGCCCGGTGCGGGCGCGGCTTCGCCGACGAGCACCGACGCAACCAGCCAGACCCGCAGCGTCTGCGGCGACGGAGCGCTGCCGAAATGCGCCTCGGTGCTGGCTCCGTGGGAGTCGGCGCTGCTCGCCGGGATGGTCGCCTCACCGACCGCATTCGATCCCGTCCTGCATCCCGCGGCGGCGCAGGCGCGTCGCAATCTCGTGCTCGCAGACATGCTCCAGCAGGGCTACATCAGTCGCCAGCAGTACGACACCGGAATCAAGAAGCCTCTGCCGACCAGGGCCAGCATCCAGCAGCCTAGCGAGCCCACGGTCGCGCCGTACTTCACAAGCTGGCTGCGCCCACAAATCCTCGCCGCGATGGGGCTCGGCCGGGGCGTGCCCGCCGGCGTCGCCGAGTACCGGGCCTATTTCGGCGGCTTGAAGATCCGCACGACGCTCGACCTCGAGCTCCAGACGGCCGCCGAGCAGGCCATCTCCTCAGAGCTTCCGGCCGGCCAGGGCCTGCCCAGCGCCTCGCTGGTGGCGATCGACAACAAGTCCGGCGAGGTTCGCGCGATGGTCGGCGGCCCGATCATCAACGGCCAGGAGGACTACGCCCAGCATCCGTTCAACATCGCCACCGAGGGTCACCGTCAGCCTGGTTCGGCGTTCAAGCCATTCACGCTGTCGGTCGCGCTGGAATCCGGCTACGGCCCGGACTCGCTGATGACCTCGGCGCCCGCCGACTTCATCGTGCCCGACAGCGGTGGCAAGGAGCACTTCGTCGTCCACAACTTCGGCAACACGTACTCGGGGACGATCACGCTCGCAGCGGCGACGGCGATCTCCGACAACTCCGTCTATGCGCGGCTGGGCATCGATGGGCTGGGGAAGAGCGGGACCAGGCGGATCTCGCGCCTTGCCATGCGAATGGGGATCCGCTCCCACGTCTCGAGCAACTACGCGATGATCCTCGGTGGGCTGAAGGAGGGCGTCAGTCCGCTCGATCTGGCGCACGCCTACGAGACGTTGGCCGAGGGCGGGCGCAAGGTGTTCAACCCCAGGCTGGGAGCGCCGGACCAGGGCCCGACCGGCATTGCGCAGATCAACTGCGGCACCTGCCGGCACAAGACGATCATCGACAAGCCGACGCTCGAGCGGATCCTGCCGGCGAGCGTCGCTGCCACCGTTCAGCAGATCCTCACCGGCGTCGTGCAGAACGGCACCGCGACCAGCGCACAGATCTCCGGCGTTCAGGTCGCCGGCAAGACGGGGACGACGTCGGACTACGGTGACGCCTGGTTCGTCGGCTGGACGCCGCAGATGACCACGGCCGTCTGGGTGGGTTACCCGAACGGGCTGGTCCCGATGGCTCACGACTTCCAGGGCGGACCGGTGGAGGGAGGCACCTACCCGGCGATCATCTGGCACAGCTTCATGGTGCAGGCACTCCAGATCATCGCCTCCGAGTCGCCCAAGCAGAAACCGAACAGCGGCACGTCGACGACCGGCACGACCGGATCGACGAGCACCACGCCCTCGGTGTCCGGGGTGGTCCCGAGCTCCACCACGCCGAGCGCCACCACGCAGGGCAACGTCACGCCCACCACGCCCGCGGCAGGTGCTCCCGGCACCGGTGCCGGCGCGACGGGCAACGGCGGCACGGCCGGCGGCGGCACCGGCGCCGGCAACGCCGGAACGGGCACGGGCAACGGTGGCGGTACCGGCGCCGGCACCGCCCCGGCGACGAACGCGCCGGCGGGGGGCGGGACGGGCTCTGCTGGCGGCGCGACCGGTCCCCCGGCAGGCGGCGGCGGCACGGGTAGCGGCGGGGGCACCGGCGGCGGCGGGGGCACCGGCGGCGGCGGGGGCACCGGCGGCACCGGCGGTGCCGGCATCGGCGGCCACTAGCTCCTGGGGCCAAGGCCTCCCCGGCCCCCACGAAACCACACTCACTTGCGAGCGAGGTGGCTTGCGCCGGTGAGCGGCCGGACGACGGCGGGCTCGGGCGGCTCGCGGATCGCCCGGTCCCCTTTCGCCACCGGCCGCGACAGGAACCTGCTGCCGGCGGCGCAGAACCGCCACGGCAGCTCCGCCGCCTTGGTGATCCCGATCCGCTGGTCGACCGCGACCTCGACGTCACGCCACGCGCTCGGCCGCGCCGAGAACACGATCGGTCCTAGCTCGAGATCGCCGCCGTTGTGCTGAAGCCCGATCGCGAGTGCCTGCGTCAGCTTGCCGGGGCCCGAGCACAGGGCCTCTTTGCGCTCGAGCCCGCGTCGGGCCCGCATCACCCCCACCCCCTCCAGCGGCTCGAGCGCGCGGATCAGCACCGCGGCGCCCACCCCCTCCGGCTCGCTGACGGCGTTCAGCAGCGCATGGATCCCGTATGAACGGTAGACGTAGGCGCGGCCGGGAGGACCGAAAAGCACCTCGGTGCGGGAGGTGAGGCCGACGAACGCGTGGCATGCCGGCTCGGAGTCGTGGTAGGCCTCCGTCTCCACGATCAGCCCGGAGCACCCGTCGTGGGACACGACGCAGCCGACGAGATCGCGAGCGACCTCGAGCACCGGCCGGGCATAGAACGAAGGCTTCACCCGGACTCAGACGCCCGCCTGCGCTCCTCGCGCGCGCGCCCCAGCTCCTCGCGCGCCCGCTCGAGCTGCTCTTGCACGCGCCTGATGCTGGTCCCGCCCTCGGACACCTTCGACTCCAGCCCAGCTTCGTCGGCGAGCACCGCGTAGAACTGATCGTCGAGCAGCGGCGAGTGCTCGGCCAGCTCCTCGCGGGTCAGGCCCGAGAGGGGCTTGCCGGCGTCGATCGCCGTTCGCACCAGCCCGGCGACGACGCCGTGGGCCTCCCGGAACGGGACGCCACGGCGAACCAGCAGGTCGGCGATGTCGGTAGCCGCGAGGAACTCGTCGGCGGCGGCCGCGGCCAGCCGCTCGCGCCGAAACTCGATCGACCCGAGCATCCCGGCGGCGGCCGCCAGGCACAGCTCGAGCGTGTCGGCGCCATCGAACAGGTGCTCCTTGTCCTCCTGCATGTCCTTGTTGTATGTCAGCGGCAGGCCGTGCATCACGCCGTGCAGCGCGACCAGGTGGGCCGCAAGCCGCGGCGCCTTCGCGCGCAGCAGCTCGGCCGCGTCGGGGTTCTTCTTCTGCGGCATGATCGAGGAGCCCGAGGCCCAGCCGTCGGCGACCTCGCAGAAGCCGAACTCCTCGCTTGACCACAGCACGATCTCAGCCCCGAGGCGGGAGAGGTGGGTGGCGCAGGTCCCGGCCGCCGCGAGATAGTCCAGCACGAAATCGCGGTTTGAGACGGCGTCGATCGAGTTCGCGGCGACGCCGGAGAAGCCCAGCTCCCGCGCGACCTGCTCGCGATCGGTGTCGAAGTTCACGCCGGCGAGCGCCCCTGCGCCGAGCGGCAGCTGCGCCACCGACTCGAGGACCGCGTCGAAGCGACCGCGGTCGCGCATCAGCATCCAGAAGTAGGCGAGCAGGTGATGGCTCAGGTACACGGGCTGCGCGCGCTGCAGGTGGGTGTAGCCGGGCATCGGCCAGTCCAGGTGCGCCTCGGCCAGATCGAGCAGCGTCGCGGCGAGCGCGTCCGCCGCGGAGATCGCCCGCGCGGCGTGGTCGCGCACGAACATCGCCACGTCGGTGGCCACCTGGTCGTTGCGCGAACGCGCGGTGTGGAGCTTGCCTCCGACCGGACCCACGAGCTCGGTCAGGCGCCGTTCGATCGCCATGTGGATGTCCTCGTCGCCGTCGGCGAGCGGGAATGATCCGTCGGCCAGCTCGCGCTCGACGCGGTCAAGCCCGCGGTGCAGCTCGTCGCGCTCCGAGCTCGAGATGATCTGCCGGGCGGCGAGCATCGAGGCGTGCGCGCGGGACTGCTGGACGTCGTACGGGCCCAGCCGGCGGTCAAACCCGATCGAATCGTTCAGCGCCCGGAAGGCGGGGTCCCGTGGCTCGGCGAAGCGCGACATCAGGAGCGTCTGAAAGCCGCGAGAACCCGGCGCAGCGCCTCCCCCACCCGCTCCACCTGTCCGTCGCGCATCCGCGGGAAGAACGGGAGCGCGATCGAGCGCGCCGCGACGTCCTCGCACACCGGAAACTCGCCTTCGCGATGGCCGAACTGCTCGCGGTAGTAGCTCATCAGGTGGATCGCCGGGAAGTAGGGCTTGCTGGGGATCCCCAGCTTCCCGAGGGCACGGATGCAGTCGTCGCGGTCGACCCCGCGGGGAAGCTGAACGACGAACACGAACCATCCCCGGCGGTTGCCATCGGCGTCCGGGCAGGGCAGCTGCAGCTCTTCGACCTCCGCGAGCGCCTCGCGGTAGCGCTCGGCCACCCGGGCGCGCCCGGCGAGCATCTCGTCCAGACGCTCGAGCTGCGCGAGACCGAGCGCGCAGGCGATGTCCGACAGCCGATAATTGAACCCCAGCCGATCGTGGTCGAGCCGGGTCATGTCGGGCGCGCGTCCCTGGTTTCGCTCGGAGTCGATGCGCTCCTTCGTCCCGGCGTCCGCGATCGTGATCATTCCCCCTTCGCCGGTGGTCAGCTGCTTGTTGGGATAGAAGCCGAACACCGCGAGGTGACCCCGCGCCCCGACCGCGACGCCGTCGGCGCCAACAGCGCCGAGCGCCTCGCAGGCGTCCTCGACGATCGGTAGTCCCAGTCGTTCCAGCGCGGGAACGTCGGCCGGATAGCCGAATACGTGCACGGGCACCAGCGCCGCGGTCCGACTGGACACTGCGGCGGCGGCGGCGTCGGGATCGATGTTGAGGGTCACGGGGTCGATGTCGGCGAACACCGGCCGGGCGCGCTCGTAGATCGCCACGTTGGCGGTGGCCACGAACGAGAACGGCGTCGTCACTACCTCGCCGCCGTCCCCGACGCCGACCGCGCGCAGGGCGAGGTGCAGGCCGGTGGTGCCGCTGGAGACCGCGCTGGCATGGGCCGCCCCCACACGTGCGGCGAACGCCTGCTCGAATTCGCCAAGCAGCGGGCCGAGCGACAGCCGCCCGGACCGCAGCACCTCGAGCACGCGCCCCTCCTCCTCCGGTCCGAGCACCGCCTGCGCGAGCGGGATCGACTCCTCCATGCTCAGGCCGGCCGCCCCTCGCCGCCCGGACCCGCCGACGCCGGAGGCCTGATCGGTCATCCTGCTGGTCACGAGCCCGGTGCCGAGGCGGCCTCGCCGCGCGGCTTGATCCGTCCCTCCTGCATGCCGTACTCGAGCGAGTCGACCAGCGCCTCCCACGAAGCCTCGATCACGTTCTCTGACACGCCGATCGATCCCCACACCTGGTCACCGTCGGAGGCGTCGAGCAGCACGCGGGTGACGGCGCCGGTCCCCTTGGCCTCATCGAGGATGCGGACCTTGAAGTTGACGAGATCGATCTCGCGCAGATCGGGATGGATCTCGACGAGCGCGTCGCGCAGCGCGCGATCGAGGGCGTTTACGGGGCCGTTGCCTTCGGCGGTGCGCACGTAGCGCTCGCCGTCGACCCAGATTTTGATCGTCGCCTCGGTCTCGACGCGGCCGTCGGCTCGCTTCTCGACGATGGCGCGCCATGACTCCAGCCGGAACAGCGGCTCATAGTCGCCGGTCTCCTTGCGCAGCAGCAACTCGAATGATCCGTCCGCGGCCTCGAAGTGGTAGCCGCGGTGCTCGAGCGCCTTGACCCGCTCGATCACGCGAGCGGCGTCCTCATCGCCCAACGAGATGCCCGCGTCGCGCGCGCGCGCCTGGACGGTGCCCTTGCCCGAAAGCTCCGAGATCAGCAGCTCGCGCCCGTTGCCGACGACGCCGGGGTCGACGTGCTCGAACGTGGCCGGGTCTGCGTTGACGCCGGCCACGTGCATGCCACCCTTGTGAGCAAAAGCATTACGGCCGACGTACGGCTGGTCGGGGTCAGGGGCGAAGTTGAGCAGCTCGCCGAGGAAGTGGGCGGTCGGCGTCAGCGACGCAATCTGCGCCGGGGTCACGCAATCGAAGCCGAGCTTCAGCTGCAGGTTCGCGATGATCGTGACCAGATTCGCATTCCCGCATCGCTCCCCGTAGCCGTTCATCGTTCCCTGGACATGGGTGGCCCCCTGACCTACCGCCGCCAGCGAGCATGCCACGCCACAGCCCACATCGTCGTGGCAGTGAATCCCGACATCCACCGCCGAGCCGAGCTGGGCGATCACCGAGGCCGTCGCCGCCGCGACCGGCTCGGGCAGGGTCCCGCCGTTGGTGTCGCACAAGACCACCGTCCCGGCGCCGGCGTCGACCGCCGCCTGCAGGCAGGCCAGCGCGTAGGCGGGGTGGTCTGCGAAGCCGTCAAAGAAATGCTCGGCGTCGTAGACGACGTGCTTGCCCCGAGCGACCAGGAACGCCACCGAATCGCGGATCATCCGCAGGTTCTCATCCCGGTCGACCTTGACCACCTTCTCCAGATGCAGCGCCCAGGTCTTGCCGACCAACGTGCACACCGGCGCAAAGCAGTCGGCCAGCACCCGCAGTGCCGGGTCGTCCGAGGCCACGCGCACGTCGCGGCGCCGCGTCATCCCGAACGCCGCCAGCGAGGCGTGCTCGAACGTCTCGCCGGCCAGCAGCTCGAACAGCTCGAGCTCCTTGGGGTTGGAGCCCGGGAAGCCGGCCTCGATCAGGTCGATCCCGAGCTCGTCGAGGCGGTGGGCGACGCGGAGCTTCTCCTCCGCCGACAGCGACATTCCCTCCCCCTGCATCCCGTCGCGGAGGGTGGTGTCATAGAGCTGGATGCGGCTCATACCGATCTTGTCGGCACCTGCACCACGTCCAGCCATTCGGCGTAGCGGGGGTCGCGGCCGTGCAGCGCATCGTCGAACACGCCCTGGATCCGGCGGGTGATCGGCCCCGGCTCGCCGTCGCCGATCAGGTGATCGTCGATCTCGCGGACCGGCACGAGCTCGGCGGCGGTGCCCGACAGGAACACCTCATCGGCGAGATACAGCTCCGCGCGCCCCAGATCGCGTTCGACCACCTCGTGACCGTGGTCGCGGGCGATCTGGATGACCGACTTGCGGCTGATCCCGTCGAGAATGCCGGCGGTGTACGGCGGCGTGATGATCTGGCCGTCGCGGACGGCATAGATGTTCTCGCCCGATCCCTCGCACACGAACCCGTGGGCATCGAGCAGGATCGCCTCCTGATAGCCGGCCTTGGAGGCCTCGATCTTGGCCAGCACGCTGTTGAGGTACTGACCGCACGCCTTCGCTGCCGGGATCAGGGCATCGTCGGGAATTCGGCGCCAGCTCGAGACCTTGGCGCGGACGCCGTCGCGCTTTCCCTCCTCCCCCAGGTACGCGCCCCACGACCACACCGCGATCGCCACCTCGATCGGAGCGTCCAGCGGGTAGAGGCCCATCTGCCCGTAGCCGCGAAAGACGATCGGGCGGATGTAGCACTCGCGCAGCTCGTTGGCGGCGATCAGCTCGTGCGTCGCCGAGCGCAGCTCCTCGAGCGTGTACGGGATCGGCATGTAGTAGAGCTCAGCCGAATTGAACAGCCGCACGAGATGGTCCTGGTGGCGGAAGATCCCGGTTCCCCGAGCCGTCTCGTAGGCGCGGATCCCCTCGAAGACCCCGGTTCCGTAGTGCAGGCCATGCGTCAGTACGTGGACCTTGGCGTCCTCCCAGGCGACCAGCTCTCCGTTCTGCCAAATGAGGTCCGCTTGTTCCACGACTACTCCTTAGAGGTGTTGGAGGACTGCCCGGGTGGCGTCCGCAGTGGTTGCCGTGCCCCCCAGGTCCCGGGTGCGAAGCCCCTCGGCCAGCGCCCGCTCGACGGCCGATTCTAACGCCGCGGCCTGGGCTTCCATACCGAACGCGTGCCGCAGCATCATCGCCGCCGAGAGGAACATCGCGAGCGGGTTGGCGGCTTGAGTCCCGGCGATATCCGGCGCGGAGCCGTGGACCGGCTCGAACAGCCCGGGGCCGTCGCCTCCGAGCGAGGCGCTCGGCAGCATCCCGATCGACCCGGTCAGCATCGCGGCTTCGTCGCTGAGGATGTCGCCGAACATGTTCTCGGTGAGGATCACGTCGAAGTGCCGCGGCGCCGCGATCAGGCGCATCGCCGCGTTGTCGACGAGCAGATGCTCGAGCTCGATGTGGGGAAACTCGCGGCCATGCAGATCGCGGACGACCTCGCGCCACAGCCGGCTGGTCTCGAGCACGTTGGCCTTGTCGACGCTGGTCACCCGGGAGCGGGCCGCGCCGAACGCGACCCGGGCGATCCGTTCGATCTCCGCGCGGGTGTAGACGCACGCGTCCGAGGCGCTGTCCGCCGTGCGCGTCTTCTCGCCGAAGTAGATCCCGCCGGTGAGCTCGCGGACCACCAGCAGATCGGTGCGCTCGATCACCTCGAGCTTCAGAGGGCTGGCGTTGTACAACGCGGGCAGCGGCCGCACCGGGCGCAGGTTCGCAAACAGACCCAGCCCCTTGCGCAGTGCCAGCAAGCCCTGCTCGGGGCGAGGCCTGGAGGCGTCGGTGGTGTCCCATTTGGGTCCGCCCACGGCCGCCAGCAGCACCGCGTCGGCGGCGCGGCAGGCATCCAGCGTCTCATCGCTCAGGGCGGTGCCGTGAGCGTCGATCGAGGCGCCTCCGAACAGGTGCTCCTCGTATTCGAGCTCCGCGTCGACGGCGCCGAGCACCTGGACCGCCGGGCCGATGATCTCGGGCCCGATTCCATCTCCCCCCAGCAGGACGACTGTTGGCGCCATGTCAGCGGCACGCTAGCCGATCTTCGGCGCTCGCCACACCCATGACGGCTCGTGGCGCGAAGACGTAGGTTTCAGCACGATGAACGTCGATACCGCCCGCGAGCTGCGCACCGTCACCGCGACCCGGTACGTGATGGCGCTGCGCGAAGGCGGCTCGCTGCCGGGACTCGTCGAGGCCGACGACGACGGGATGTACGTGATGAAGTTCCGTGGCGCCGGCCAGGGCACGGCCGCGCTCGTCGCCGAGGTGGTGGCAGGCGAGCTCGCGCGCGCGCTCGGAATGCCGGTGCCGGAGCTGGTGGTGGCATGCCTCGAGTCCGAGCTCGCCCGTGCCGAGCCCGATCCCGAGGTCCAGGAGCTCGCCCAAGCGAGCGTCGGCGCCAACCTCGGCGTGGACTTCCTGCCGGGCGCGTTGCCGTTCACGGCGGCGGCCGCGGCGTCGCTGGATCCGGCCGGCGCCGCCGACATCGTCTGGTTCGACGCGCTGGTGATGAACGTCGACCGCACCCCGCGCAACCCGAACATGCTCGCCTGGCACGGCCGAACCTGGCTGATCGACCACGGCGCGGCGTTCTACCACCAGCACGGCGGCGCTCCGCTGGCCCTGCACGCGCGGGCGCCGTTCCCCTACGTCCGCGATCACGTGCTGCTCGCGCAGGCCGGCCCGATCGTCGACGCCGACGCGCGCCTCGCGCAAATCGCCGAGCGCGCCGTCGCCGACTCCGTTGCCCGAGTCCCGTCGCAGTGGCTGGGAGAGGCGCCCGAGGCACGTCGCGCGGACTTCGCGGCGTTCCTGAAGGTGCGGCTGGCGGGTCCTCGGGAGTTCGTGCAGGAGGCCGAGGATGCCCGAGCGTAAGGACTTCCAGTACACGATCCTGCGGATCGTCCCGCGGATCGAGCGCGGCGAGTGCATCAACGCGGGGGTGGTTTTGTTCTGCCGCCAGCTTCGCTTTCTTGGGATCAGGCTCGGACTCGACCAGGCGCGCCTGCACGCGCTCGCGCCCGACCTCGATCCCGTCACGATCCAGCCGCACCTGGACGCGATCGCAGCGGTGGTCGCCGGCGACCCGTCCGGCGGACCGCTGGCGCGGCTCAGTCCATCCGAACGCTTCGGCTGGGTGGCCGCGATCTCCTCGACGGTGATCCAGCCCTCGGAGGTGCACACGGGGCTGACCGACGACCCGGCGGCGACGCTCCAGCACCTGTTCGAGGCCCTCGTCAAGACGTCGTAGGCCCGGGCGGCGCCCGAGCGGCCGAGATAAGGCCGGCGGGGCCCGAGCGGGCGAGTCAGCGCCGGCGGGCGGTCATGTTCAGGCGAACGTACTCGAGCACCAGCGGCTCCCCCGCATCGGCCAGCACGCGGTCGACGAACGGCCTCCGAAGCTCGTCGGGCAGCGGGTCGAGGTGTCGCACCAGGCAGACGGTCTGCACGAACGACCGGGGGTCGGCGGGCGTGACGTTGCGGGGCTCGAGCCAGCACGCCACCTCGGTGAATCCGGCTCGCTGAAGGCGAGCCTCCGTCTCCTCGGCGCCGGCATAGTTCCAGGGCTTCGTCCACCCCTCGAAGTACGGCGAAAACGGCTCGCTCTGAGCGATCGAGTCGGCGAGCACCCGGAAGGAGTCGATGTTCCCGCGGCCGCCGCATTGTGCAACGAGCTTGCCGCCGGGCTTGATCGCGGCGTACAGGCGGTCAAACAGCCGGTCGTGGTCGGGGATCCAGTGAAACGTCGCGTTCGAGAACGCGGCGTCGACGGCCTCCGGCAGCTCCAGCTCGACGAGGTCCTGGCAGAGCACCGTCGCGCGGTCGCCGAGCGCCTCGCGGGCGTGCTCGAGCATCGACGGAGCGACGTCAACGGCGTAAACCCGCCCGCGCGGCACCCGGTCGGCGAGCTCGATCGTCGCCCTCCCCGAGCCACAGCCCGCGTCGAGCACGACCTCGTCGCCGGTCAGCTCCAGCCGGTCCAGCTGCTCGCGCGCCCAGCCGAGCTGGATGTCCGAGACGCGGTCATACGTCGGGGCGTCCCAGTCGCGCGAGGTGCTCGGAGAGCTGCTCACAGTGCCGTCGTCACCGGCCCGGAACGCTCGCGGTCTCGCTCGTAGGCGTCGATCGCCTCGCCCTGCTCCAGTGTCAGCGCAATGTCGTCGAGCCCATTGAGCAGCCGGTGCTTGATCTCGGGGTCGATCTCGAATCGAGCCGTTTTGACCGAGCCGTCCTGGCCGGGATCTCGCCAGCGGATCTCCTGGGCCTCGAGGTCGACCTGCGCCTCGCCTGCCTGGGCGATCGAGGCGCACGCCTGGGGGTCCAACTCGACCGGCAGCAGCCCGATCTTCGTGCAGTTGGAGCGGAAGATGTCGGCGAAGCTCGGGGCGATGATCGCATGAAAGCCGTAGTCCTCCAGCGCCCAGGGCGCGTGCTCGCGGCTGGAACCGCATCCGAAATTGCGCCCGGCGACGAGGATCGGGTTCTTCGGGAGCTCCCAGCCGGGCTGCTTTGCCCAGTCGTAGAACAAAAACTCGCCGAACCCCGTCCGCTCTACGCGCTTGAGGAACTGCTTGGGGATGATCTGGTCGGTGTCGACGTCGTCGCGCTGCAGCACGCTGACGCGACCGGTGATCGTTTCGATCGCCTTCATCGCGTCACCCTCGCCGGCTCGGGCTCGCGTCCCGGTTCCCATTCCCTGACGTCGACGAAGTGCCCTTCGATCGCTGCGGCTGCGGCCATCTGCGGCGAGGCCAGATGTGAGCGAGCTCCCCGCCCCTGACGGCCCTCGAAGTTGCGGTTCGACGTCGAGGCGACGCGTTCGCCGGGGGCCGCGATGTCGGGATTCATGCCCAGGCACATCGAGCAGCCCGCCCCCCGCCAGTCGAATCCAGCCTGCCTGAAGACCTCGTCGAGTCCCTCGCGCTCGGCCTGGATCTTGACCTGCTGCGAGCCCGGCACGACCATCGCGTAGACGCCATCGGCGACCTTGCGTCCGGCGACCACCTCGGCCGCGGCGCGGAGGTCGCCGATCCGCGAGTTCGTGCACGACCCGATGAACACCCGATCGAGCCTGATCTCCTTCACCGGCGTGCCGGCCTCGAGGCCCATGTAGTCCAGCGCGCGCTCCTCCTGCTCGCTCTGCGGGTCGGGCACAGCCTCGGTGACCGGGACGACCATCGCCGGGTTTGTCCCCCAGGTGACCATCGGGCTGACCGATGCGGCGTCGACGACGACCTCGCGGTCGAACGTGGCGCCCGGATCGGTGTGGAGATCGTGCCACTGCTCGGGGATCTCTGCGGGAGCGCCCGGACGCCCGATCAGCCACTCGAACGTGGTCTCATCGGGCGCGATCATCCCGGCGCGGCCGCCTCCTTCGATCGTCATGTTGCAGACCGTCATCCTGCCCTCCATCGACAGCGCCTCGATCGCCGGCCCGCTGTACTCGACCACGTGGCCGACCGCGCCGTCGACGCCCTGCTGGCCGATCGTCGCGAGGATCAGGTCCTTGGCCGTGACGCCGTAGCCGAGCGCGCCGTCGTAGCGGACCCGCATCGAGCGGGGCTTTGACTGCACCATGCATTGGGCGGCGAGGACGTGCTCGACCTCGCTGGTGCCGATCCCGAACGCCAGCGCGCCGAACGCGCCGTGCGTCGCCGTGTGCGAGTCCCCGCAGACGATCGTCATCCCCGGTTGGGTCACCCCCAGCTCCGGGCCGATCACGTGCACGATCCCCTGATGCGCCGACCCCAGCGAGTACACCGGGATCCCAAACTCGGCGCAGTTGCGCTCGAGCGTCTCCACCTGGACCCGAGACAGCTCGTCACGGATCCGCGCGGCAACCGGGGTGCCATCCGTGGGCACGTTGTGGTCGGCAGTGGCCAGCGTGCGGTCGGGCCTGCGGACCCGGCGGCCCGCCAGTCGCAGGCCGTCGAACGCCTGTGGGCTGGTGACCTCGTGGACCAGATGCAGGTCGACGTAGAGCAGCCCGGGTGCCACCTCGTGGGCGTCCCAGATCTTGTCGAAGAGGGTATTGGGCATGTGGTCGGTCAGCTCCTTCGCAGGCCCGCGCTGACGACCGCGAGCAACGCGGCCTCCTCGGGCCCCGGGTTCTCGAAGTGATGGGGAAGATCGGCGTCGAAGGTCACGCAGTCGCCCGCGCCCAGCTCCGATCGCTGGCCGTCGCAGACGAGTACCACCGTGCCCGACTCGATCAGCGCGGTCTCGCGGCTGCCGGGCTCGTGCATCGGCGGGTCGCCGGGGCCGCCGGTGACCGCGCCAGGCGCGAGCGCGTGGCGCGAGAGTTCCGCGCGCTGGCCGGGCAGCGGCGGCGTCAAGATCTCATAGCTGTGGCCGCCGACGCCTCCGGGCCCCTTGCGGCGCTCGTCGGCGCGCACGACCGTGACGGCGCCGTCCTCGTCCAGGCGCAGGAGCTGCGACAGCCTCAGCTCGAGACCGCCGGCGATGCGCCTGGCGACCTGAACCGTCGGGCTGGTCTCGCCGCGCTCAACCTGCGACAGCATCGGCGCGCTGACGCCGGAGCGCTCGGCGAGATCGCGCAGCGACAGGTCCATCGCCTCGCGCAGGGCGCGGACGCGCGCGCCCAGGGCTTCGGGCCCGGTCGAGAGTGGCGTCACCGTCGCCATACAGCTGTACGTTATCACGTACGCAGCCGCCCGGATCTGTAGCGCCCCGCGGTGAGGCCCACTAGCCTGAGCGCAATGATCACGCTTCCCGACATCCTCGTGCTCGGCGCCGGGGGCGTCCTCGGCGAGGCCTGGATGATGGGCGTGCTCGCGGGAATCGAGGATGCGACCGGCTTTGACCTGCGCGAGTGTGAGAGCTTCGTGGGCACCTCGGCGGGATCGATCGTCTCGGCGCACCTGGTCGCCGGGCGGTCGCCGCGCCGGCCCTCCTCCGTCGACAGCGACGACCAGATCGACGAGGCCCGCTCGGAGCCCGTCGACGGGCTCGCGGCGGCCGCATTGCACGCGGCCCGCCGCGCCGGGGCCTGGGCGGCCGCGACCGGCTCGGCGTTCGCCCCGCTCGCGCTCGGCCTCGCGGCTCCGGGGACGGCGTTCATGCGCGCGACGATGCTGCAGCGAATTCCCCGACCCCGAGACGATCTCCATCGCCTGCGTGCCCGCATCCAGAGGTCCGGGGCCCGCTTCGACG
The DNA here is from genome assembly GCA_963723675.1 of uncultured Solirubrobacterales bacterium. GTDB lineage: Bacteria > Actinomycetota > Thermoleophilia > Solirubrobacterales > Solirubrobacteraceae > Palsa-465. The sequence continues at coordinate 1,745,024 of CAVRRW010000012.1, forward strand.
GCCGCCTGCGGGTGGCCGCGGTGGAGAGGCGCAGCGGTCGCCGTGTGGTCTTCGGCAGCCCGGGCGCCCCGACCGTCACGGTCGCCGAGGCGGTTGCCGCTTCGTGCACCGTCCCGTGGCTGTTCGCGCCGGTCGAGATCGACGGCCGCGAGTACGTCGACGGCGGCGTCTGGAGCCCCACCAACCTCGATGCCGCCCCCGCCGGTCGCGACACCCACGTGCTGTGCCTCAATCCCGCCGCCAGCCTCGTCGGCTCCCACAACGTGCTGACGATGGTGCGGACGGTGGCGCAGACCGCCGTCTCGGTCGAGGCCCTGGTTCTGCGCCGGCGCGGCGCGGCCGTCCAGCTGGTCGCGCCCAGCGCCGAGTGCGCCGCGGCCATGGGCACCAACTACATGGATCCCGAGCCAGGCGAGCGGGTGATCACCGCCGCCTACCTCCAGGGCCTTCGGCTCGCCCGCAAGCCCACGGCGTCCTGATCGGCGACTGCATCATCCAGTACTGCTATATGCCGCACTGGATGATGCAGTCCGGCTAGGGAGCTCCCACGGCCTTGGGCTCGGACGGCAGCGCCGCCTCTGCCTCCTGCGCAATCCCGCGCCGCCGGAGCGCGTTGGACAGCGCCCGGACATAGGCGCGGCCGGCGGCCTCGAGGATGTCGGTCGAAACTCCCTGGCCCGAGCCCACCACCGGCTCGTTCATGCTCCCCGGCGGTCCCCCGCCGCCGACCTCGAGCACGACCGACGTCTCGCCGAGGGCGTCCTGACCGCCGGTCACCGCATCGACCCTGAACTCGCGCAGCCGCGCGTCGCTGTCGGTGGCGGCGTTGATCGCGCGGAAGATCGCGTCCACCGGGCCGTCCCCGGTGAACGAGCCGATGACCTCCTCGCCGTCGGGGGTACGGACCCCCACGGTGGCGTGCGGCGGCCGCCGCGACGAGGCCTCGACGTCAAACCACTCGAGTTGGTAGCCCGCGACCTCCTCGCGTAGCTCGTCCGTGACCAGCGCCTCGAGGTCAAGCGCGGTGACGTGCTTCTTCTTGTCGGCGATCTCCTTGAAGCGCTTGAACGCTGTGTTCAGCGACTGTCCCGACAGCTCGATACCGAGCTCAGACAGGGCCTGCTGCAGGGCGTGGCGCCCCGAGTGCTTGCCAAGCACGATCGAATTGGCGTCGAGACCGACGGTGGTGGCATCCATGATCTCGTAGGTGGTGCGCTCCTTGAGCACCCCGTCCTGGTGGATGCCGGACTCGTGGGCGAACGCGTTGCGCCCGACGATCGCCTTGTTGGGCTGCACCACGTAGCCGGTCAGACGCGAGACCATCCGCGACGCCCGCGCAAGCTCCTGCGTGACGATGCCGGTGCGCAGCCCGACGTCGGCTTCGCGGGTGCGCAGCAGCATCACGATCTCCTCCAGTGAGGCGTTGCCGGCGCGCTCGCCGATCCCGTTGATCGCACACTCGACCTGGCGCGCGCCCGCCAGCAGCCCCGCGAAGGAGTTTGCGACCGCCAGTCCCAGATCGTCGTGGCAGTGCACCGACAGGACCACGTCCGACAGCTCCGGGATCAGCTCGTGCAGACGCTCCAGGTAGGCCGCGAACTCGTGCGGCATCGTGTAGCCGACGGTGTCGGGGATGTTGATCGTGGTCGCTCCTTGCGCGATCGCGATCCGGCAGACCTCGGCGGTGAACTCGACGTCGGCGCGGGTCGCGTCCATCGGCGAGAACTCGACGTCCTCGACGTACTGCTTGGCGTGCGCGACCGCGGCCCGGGCCTGTCCCAGCACGTCCTCGCGCGTGGTCTGAAGCTGGTGGCGGATGTGGATGTCGGAGGTCGAGATGAACGTGTGGATCCGTGGCCGCTGGGCGTCTCTGACCGCGTTCCACGCCGCATCGATGTCCGCCACGTGGGTTCGCGCCAGGGCGGCGATCACCGGCCCCTCGACGATGCGCGAGATCTCCTGGACGGCCTCGAAATCGCCGGGCGAGGTGATCGGGAAGCCAGCCTCGATCACGTCCACGCGCAGGCGGGCCAGCTGTTGGGCGATCTCCAGCTTCTCCTGCGTGTTCAGCGAGATGCCGGGCGACTGCTCGCCATCGCGCAGGGTGGTGTCGAAGATCAGTACTCGGTTTGGATCGTCGGCGTTGCTCATGTCACTCCTTGTAATCTCGAATTCGCTTCTTCTCGGTGCTGGTGTCGCGGCTACGTGCGGCCGCCGGCGCGCTATTCCCCCCGAAGGGGGAGGAGAAGAAGTCGAAGGTCGAGGCGAAGCGCCATGAACTCGGAAAGCGTACCAGCGCCCGGGTCGGCGTGCCCGCCGAAACGTTCCGGCCAGCCCACTAGCAGGCGCCCCGGGTCGGCGTGCCCCGCCGAAACGTTCCGGCCAGCCCCACTACGCGTACAGCGCCTGGATCTCCTCCGCGTACTTCTGGTGGATCGACTTTCGCCGCAGCTTCATCGTCGGCGTGAGCTCATCGCCGGCGGGTGCCCAGTCGCACGGCAGCACCTTGAACCGCTTGATCTGCTCGACGCGGCTGAGGTGCGAGTTGGCGCGTTCCACGCCCGCCTGCACCTCGGCCAGTACCGAGGCATCGTGTGCCAGCGCCGGCGGCGCCGCGTCGGCCAGCCCGTGCTCGCGCGCGAAGGCCGCCGACGCGTCCGGATCGAGGACGATCAGCGCGACGTTGTACGGGCGCCGGTCGCCGATCGCGATCGCCTGGCCGATCAGGGGGCTGGCCTGCTTGAGCTGCTGCTCGATGTTCGCGGGGGACATGTTCTTGCCCGCCGCGTTGATGATCAGCTCCTTCTTGCGGTCGACGATCTTCAGATAGCCGGCCTCGTCGAGTTTGCCGATGTCGCCGGTCGCAAGCCAGCCGTCGGCGTCGATCGTCGCGGCCGTCTTCTCGGGCTGGTTGCGATAGCCGGCCATCACCGTCTCGCCGCGGACCAAAATTTCATCATCGGCGGCGAGGCGGATCTCGACCCCGGGGATCGGCGGCCCGACGGTACCCAGCCTGATGTCGTCCGGGGGAACCAGCGTGGCGATCGAGGTCAGCTCGGACATCCCCCACACCTCGCAGATCGGGATCCCGATCGCGGCAAAGAACTCGAGCACCGCGAGCGGCGCCGGCGCCGCCCCGATCATCTGCCACTCGCAGCGCTCGAGACCCAGCTTGGCGCGGATCTTCGAGAACACCCGCTCCTCGGCGCTTTGGTATGCCGCGCTCAGCTCGTCGGAGATCGGCTCGCCCCGCTGCTCGGCCCGCACCTTGCGCAGGCCGAGCGCGATCGCCTCCGAGCCGGCGGCGCGCCGTGCCTCGTCGCCATCGGCGCTGATTCCCGCCTCCAGCGCCGCCTTGAGCTTCTCCCACACCCTCGGCACGGCGCCGAAGAAGGTCGGACGGCAGTCGGCGACGGCGGCGAATACCTGGGTCAGATCCGGGCAGCAGGTGACGGTATGGCCCCAGACCATCTGGCCATAATGGCTGAGGCCGCGATCTGCGATGTGCGCGTGGGGCAGGAACGAGACGACCGATCCGCCGGCGCGCGGCTGGCCGACGGCATCGACCCCTCGGCACTCCGCGAGTTCGTTGGCGTGCGTCAGCTCAACTCCCTTGGGGGGCCCGGTGGTGCCGGAGGTGTAGATCAGCGTCAGCAGGTCGTGCGGCGCCACCGCGCGCCAGGCCGCCTCGAAGTCCAAGCCGGAGCCGGCCGATGCGTCCTCGAGCTCCTGGAGCGTGATTGAGCCCGGCGTGGCCCCGTCCAGCAGGATCAGCAGCTCCACGGACTCGGTCTGCTCGATCGCGCCCCGTAGCTGATCGAGGAACCTTGCCTCGGCGATCATCACGCGATTGCCTGCATCGCCCAGCAGGTAGGCGATCTGTTCGGCGGAGGAGGTGTTGTAGACGGAGAACGGGATCGCGCCGAGGTGGATCGCCGCCGTGTCGAGCAGGTGAAACTCGGGCCGGTTGGTGAGCATGAACGCGACCGGCTCTCCGCGCCTGACGCCGAGCGCGTGCAGGCCGCCCGCGAGCTGTCGCACCCGCCGCGAATACTCGGCGAACGTGATCGAGACGGTGTCTCCGATCGTCCGCAGCGCCACGTGGTCGGGGCGCTCGGCGGCCGTGATCTGGAACGCCTGGCACATCGTGGCGGCGTCGAGCGCGCGCGGGCGGGCGCGCTGCTCGCGCTCGCTGACGGTCGCACCCTCCATCTCGGCTATGTCTATCAGCCGCTCGGCGCGCGGGCCAACCCGCCGCCTACAGCGAGACGGTCCGCCCCGCCTCGAAGCCATCGCCGGCGACGATCTCCTCGACCAGCGCCCGCGGCACCGGCGCGTCGGTCGTGATGATCATCGCCGCGAGGCGATCCTCGCCCGACTGGGCGTCCTCGGGCTGGCGACCCACCGCCGCCGAGACGATGTTGATCCCATGGCGGCCGAAGGTCGTCCCCACGCGCCCGAGCATCCCGGGGAGGTCGCGGTAGCGAAAGATCGTGATGTGATCCTCGAGTTGGACGTCGAACCGCTGGCCCCAGGCCTCCAGCAGGTGGGGGTGGTTGCGCCGGCCGATCAGCGTGCCGACGACGCGTACGCTGTCCTGCCCGCTGGTGACGCGGACCCTGACGAGGTCGGTGTAGTCGCGCACGACGGCGCGCTTGGTCTCCGCCAGCTCGATCCCGCGCTCCTCGGCCATCGTCGGCGCGTTGACCTCATTGACCTCCTCCTCGGTGTGTCCGCGCAGCACTCCCAGCAGCACCTCGATCCCCAGCAGGCGGGTGTCGCGCTCGGCGAGTCGTCCCAGGAACTCGGTCTGCACGCGATCGACGGACGAGCCCGCCGCAAGCTCGACCGCGATCCGGCCGAGCGCGCGGCACAGCGGCACGAACGGCCCGAGCACGTCCATGTCCTCCGAGGGGATGGCGGGCACGTTGACGGCGCTTGAGACGACGCCGCCGGTCAGCGCCGCAATCACCTGCTCGGCCGCCTGATAGCCGGCGCGGTCGGTCGCCTCGGCCGTCGACGCCCCCAGGTGGGGGGTGACGATCACGTTCGGATAGCCGAACAGGGGGTGTTCGGTGACCGGCTCTGAACGAAACACATCCAGCGCAGCGCCGCTCACCTTGCCCGAGTCGAGCGCGGCCTTCAGGTCCTCGTCGACGACCAGCGGGCCGCGGGCGGCGTTCAGCACCCGCACGCCGTCCTTGCACTTGGCCAGCGCCTCGGCGTCGAGCCACCCCCTGGTGTCGGGCGTGTTCGGGAGATGCAGGGTGATGAAGTCGGCGACCCCGTAGACGTCGTCGGAGGACTCGGCCTTCTCCACGCCGAGCTCCCGATAGCGATCGGCGGCCACGTAGAGGTCAAACGCGATCACGTGCATCCCGAATGCCAGCGCCCGGTGCGCCACGAGCTGCCCGATGCGCCCGAATCCCATGACGCCGAGCGTCTTCTCATAGAGCTCGATCCCGGAGAACTTCGACCGCTCCCACTTGCCGCTGATCAGCGAGGCGTGTGCCTGGGGAACGTTGCGGGCGAGCGCGAGCAGCAGCGCCATGGTGTGCTCGGCGGCGGTGATCACGTTCGACTGCGGCGCGTTGGCGACGACGATCCCGCGCTTGGTCGCGGCGGGCACGTCGACGTTGTCGACGCCGACGCCGGCGCGGCCGACCGCGCGCAGGCGCTTGGCCTTGATGATCAGTTCGTCGTCGAGCCTGGTCGCCGAGCGGATCAGGATCCCGTCATAGGCGCCGATTCGCTGCGCCAGCTCCTCGCGCGACCAGCCCACGCCGAGGTCGACCTCGAAGTGCTCGCGCAGCAGCTCGATGCCGGGGTCGCCGATCTTCTCGGCCACCAGCACCTTCGCTCGCGGGTTCACAGCTGCTCCAGCACCCAGTCGATGCACGCCGTCAGCGCGCGGACGTCATCGGGCTCGGTCGCCGGGTACATCGCGATCCGCAGCTGGTTGCGGCCGAGCTTGCGATACGGCTCGACGTCGACGATCCCGTTCGCGCGCAGGATCGCCGCCAGCGCCGCCGCATCGACGTCGTCGTCAAAGTCGATCGTCCCGACCACGAGCGACCGCTTGGCCGGGTCCGAGACGAACGGGGACGCGTGCGGGTGCGCATCGGCCCAGCGGTAGAGGTGCGACGAGGACGCGGTCGTGCGCGCGACCATCGCGCCGAGTCCGCCGCGCTCCAGCATCCACTCGAGCTGGTCGGCCAGCAGGAACAGCGTCGCGATCGCGGGCGTGTTGTACGTCTGGTCCTTGACGGAGTTCTCGAGGGCGACCCGCAGCGAGAGGAAATCCGGGATCCACCGGTCGGACGGTTTCGCCGCGCTGATCTCCCGCACCCGCTCGAGCGCCGCCGGGCTCATCAGCGCCAGCCACAGCCCGCCCTCGGACGCGAGCCCCTTCTGAGGGGCGAAGTAGTACCCGTCGGTGTCGCTGACGTCGACCGGCAAGCCGGCGACGGCCGAGGTCCCGTCGATCAGCACGAGCGCGCCCTCGGCGCCGGCGGGACGGGTGACGGGAACCATCACGCCGGTCGAGGTCTCGTTGTGCGCCCACGCGATCACATCCGCGGCCGGATCCGCCGCCGGCTCCGGTGCGTCGCCCGGCGGGGCCTCGATCACGAGCGGGTCCGCGAGAAACGGGGCCCCCCGGGTGCACGCGGCGAACTTCGCAGAGAACTCCCCGTAGCTGAGATGAAGCGCGCGCTCGCGCACCAGGGAGCATGTCGCCGCGTCCCAGAACGCCGTCGAACCGCCGTTGCCCAGCGCGACTTCGTAGTCGTCGGGGACGCTCAGCAGGTCGCGCAGCCCGGAGCGGACGCGCCCCACCAGGTCCCTGACCGGCTTCTGGCGGTGGGAGGTCCCCACCAGCGCGGCGCCGGTGCGAGCGAGGTGCTCGAGCTGCGCGGGACGCACGCGCGACGGGCCCGACCCAAACCGGCCGTCGCCGGGCTTGAGCTCGCTGGGGATCCGCAGAGCGGTGGACGTGTCTGCCATGCGTGACTAACTCGAAGTTAGCGGGTCGAGTGGCGCGAGCCGGTCGGCGCCGGGCCGGCGAGGCTTCGGGCTTTGCCTACTCCTGAAACTCCGTGTCGATCCAGGACATCTGTGAGCGCAGCTCGCGGCCCACCACCTCGACCTGGTGGCCGGCCTGCTCCTCGCGCATCCGCTTGAAGTTCTCCTGGCCGGCTCGGTTCTCGGCGATCCACTCGCGCGCGAAGTCGCCAGACTGGATCTCTGAGAGCAGCTTCCTCATCGCCTCGCGCGAATCGGCTCCGATCACGCGGCTGCCGCGGGTCATGTCGCCGTACTCGGCGGTGTTCGAGATCGAGTAGCGCATCCCGGCGATCCCCTTCTCATACATCAGGTCGACGATCAGCTTGAGCTCGTGCAGGCACTCGAAGTAGGCCAGGCGGGGGTCATAGCCGGCGTCCACCAGCGTCTCGTAGCCGGCGCGCACGAGCTCGGTGACGCCCCCGCACAGCACCGCCTGCTCGCCGAACAGGTCGGTCTCGGTCTCGTCCTTGAAGGTCGTCTCGATCACGCCGGCGCGCGTGGCGCCGATCCCCTTCGCGTAGGCCAGGGCCAAGGCCAGCCCATTGCCCGAGTGGTCCTGGTGGACGGCCACCAGCGCCGGAACGCCGGTGCGGTCGACGAACTGCCGGCGTACCAGGTGACCGGGGCCCTTCGGCGCCACCAGCGCCACGTCGACGTCGGGCGGCGGCACGACCTCGCCGTAGTGGATCGAGAAGCCGTGGCCGAACATCAACATGTTGCCGGCGGCGATCCCGTCCTTGACCCCGGACTCCCACACCCGGTGGTGAAGCTCGTCGGGCACCAGCATCATCACGACGTCGCCCTCGCTCGCGGCGTCGGCCGGGTCGGCCACGCGCAGGCCGTGCTCGCGGGCCTTGGCGACGCTCGCCGAGTCGGGGCGCAGACCGACCACCACCGATACGCCCGAGTCCTTGAGGTTCAGCGAGTGGGCGTGGCCCTGGGAGCCGTAGCCGATGATCGCGACGGTCTTGCCGTCGAGAAGCGAGAGGTCCGCGTCGTCGTCGTAGAACATGCGCGGAGCGTATCTGTCGCCGCTCCTGCGCGACTGCTCATCCGCCGCCGAACTGCTGCTCGAGCGCTGTCACGCTGCGGACGTACTGCTGGGTGTCGCTGTAGAGACCGTGCGCCTGCACCGAGGGCAGGCCCTGGTAATACCCGGCCGCGGCGGTGCTGGTGTCGCCCCCGGTCGACTGCAGCAGCGAACGCAAGAGCAACACGCCCCCGCGGACGTTGTCGACGGCGGAGGCCGGCGCCAGCGGTGGACCCGGGTTCAGGTGACTCTGGATCCAGTCCCACGTGCCCGGGAGGATCTGCATGATCCCGCGGGCGTCTGCGCTTGACACGAGGTCGTTGTTGAAGCCGCTTTCTTGCCAAGCAATCGCGTCGACAAGCGATGACGGGACGCCGTTGGCGCTGGCAACCGAGCCGATCTGCGACGCGCTCAAGCGCTCCGGGGTGGGATACGGCGGGTCGGTGGGATTCCCCTGGGCCTCGGTGCCCACGGGCTGCGACGAGGCGCCCGCGGATACCGACGAGCCGGAGACCCCGCTTGAGGACACCGTCAGCACCCTGCCCGCAGGCAGGATCGTGTCGGGGTTCAGGCCGTTGGCGGCCGCGAGCGCCGCCGGGGTGGTGCCCGCCCGGGCCGCGATCGCGGTCAGCGTGTCACCGGGGACGACCAGGTAGGAGCTCGATCCGGACGAGCTGCTCGTGCTCACGGGCTCGGCAGTGCCTGTGGCCGACGAGCCCGATGACACCCCCGACACTCGAATCACGCTGCCCGCGAGCAGGATCCCGTTGAGGTCCAGGCCATTGGCGGCCGCGAGCGCGGCCGGGGTGGTGCCCGCTCGAGCCGCGATCGCGGTCAGCGTGTCGCCCGGAGCGACACGGTAGGAACCCGATGCCGGCGAGCTGCTCATGTTGACGGGGACCGCGCTGCCGGCGCTCGAACCGGCGCCGGCGGCGCTCGATCCGAGCCCCGCTGCGCTCGAGGAGAGCCCGGACACGCTCGCGGACTGCGGCGGGATCTGAACGGTCTCGCCCTTGATCAGGTACGAGTTGGGCCCAAGCCCGTTGGCGGCGGCAAGCTGGGAGACCGACAGCCCGTCGGTCGCGGCGATCGAGCTCAGCGACTCGCCGGCGGTGATCGTGTGCTCGAAGTATGCGGAGGCGGAGGCGGGCGCGGCCAGCATCGCCAGGGACGCCAGCGGGATCAGGATTCGGGCTCTCATGCGACGCGATTGTTCCCGAGATCGCACCCGCGTAGAAACTCTGCAACCCCGTTTTCACGGTGCAAGATTGCGTTCAGTTGCAGCGTGGTTGCAACCCGCTGCTGATATGGAGGAGTGATTGTCAACCTCAGGCGGCTGGGTCTTCGGTGGCGGGGTAGGTGGGCTCGGCTGAGGGGGCGGCGGTCCTGGCGGATGCGCGACGCGCGGTCAGGCTGATATGCGCGGGTTGGGTACCGCAGGACCGGGTTTCGTCGTGAGAGCCCGCTGACTAACGTCGAGCGTGGCCGCCGGGGCGGTTGCTCATAGCAGCGTCGCGGGTGCTCTCGCGCGTGGTGGTGGCCAGGCGCGTTCCGCCGCCTCCTCAACCGAGTGTCGTGGGTGGGATGCGACACAGGGGATGGTTTAGGTGGTGGGGTGCTCGTTGGTGTCGGCGGTGACGATCGCCCAGCAGAACCCGACGAGGTGACGGGCGACGGCAGCCGCGACGATCGTCTTGCGTTTGCGGCGCTGGGTGTCCAGCTGGCGCCAGAGCTGATGCAGCCGCTGCTGCGCTTTCCAGGCGATCGCGATCACCGCTGCGGGCTGCTCGACCTGGCGGGCCTTGAGGCGGGTGCCGAGCCGCGGCGGGCGGCGGTAGTGCCAAGCCGCCTCGACGAGCAGCCGGCGGGCATGCTGAGAGCCAGACTTGGTGATCGCCCCTTGCCGGCGGGTCTGCCCCGAGCTCTTTTCGGAGGGCACTAGCCCGACGTAGCTCATCAGCAGCTTGGGGTGCTCAAAGCGCGCGAAGTCGCTGATCTCGGCGCACAGCCCGACCGCGGTGAGCGTGTCCACTCCGCGCAGGCACCGCAGCCGGGCGATGTCGCTGGCCCACGGCGAGACCGGGACCAACTCTGAGATCGTCGCCTCGAGCTGGTCACGGCGGATCTGAAGCGTGTCGATCGCGCCGAGATAGTCAAGTAGCGTCGCCTGCGCGCCGCGCTCGGGCAGCCGCACCATCGAGAGCCACTGGCGGTGGCGATGCGTCCAGTTATCGCTGGTGCCGTCGTAGCGCACGTCGTGGCGCAACAGCAGCTTCCCCATCCGGTGCCGGGCGCGCATCAGATCGCCGCGGACGTCCTCGCGCGCGCGGACCAGGTCACGCAGCGCCTCCTCCTCACCGCTCGGAACCCGGACCGCGTGCAGCCCGTCAATCATCAGCAGCCGCACCAGTCGCTCAGCGTCGCGGCGATCGGTCTTGATCCGATCCTGCGCCGGCCGTTCGATCTTCCCCGGCGCCGCGATCACGCACGCGACCCCGGCCGCCTGTAGCCCGCGGGCAAGTCCGAACCCCGTGGGGCCGGCCTCGTACGCGACGCGCACCGGCGCCGGCAGCGCCACGCAGAACGCCACCACCTCGGTCGTCAGGCCTGACAGGCGGTGCACAGTCATCTCCCCAGACTCGGCGTCCACGACGCACGCCACGACCTTCGCGGCATGCACGTCCAAGCCGACCCAGGTGCAAACCTTGGTCACGGTCGGTTCCTCCTCATGCGGTTGTGGGCGCCGCGCGGGGTGCCACCCGCACGGCTACACATCACCCCACGAGCGCGTCGCGGGGGGACCGGCCAATATCTACAGCCCAGGCCGGACGACAACCTCCATATGGTCTAGGCCCGGGGGGCGCTCGCAGTCAGGCGCTCGCGGACGCCGCGAGCGAGCGGCCCGGGAGCATCAGCCTCCCCTCGCCGTCGCGGAAGTCCTCGGCGAGCGACCGCACGCGCGTCTTGACGGCCGCTCGCTGATCATCGGAGAGAGGCTCTAGTGCCTCGGCGACCACCCGCGAGAGATCGAGCGTCTCCCCCCAGTACTCGTCGAAGCTCTCATAAAGGCGATGGATGTCGACCGACTCGACCAGCACGTCGACGAAGCCGGCGTCCTCGAGCATGCGCTGCAGCTTCCCGGGCTCGGCGAGCGCGAACATCCCGGGCGCGTTGGGGTCGGGCGCGGACCCGACGCCCTCGTCCATCAGCGCGCGGGTGAAGATCGTCGCCCACGGGTTCTCCTGCGGGAGGTCCCATACGGCCACCGCGATCCGCCCGCCTGGCGCCAGCACCCTTCTGGACTCGCGCATCGCCGCGGCCGGGTCGAGACAGAGCATGAACCCCCAGCGACACAGCAACGCGTCGACGCTCGCAGCGGGCAAGTCGATCCACTCGAGCTCGAGCTGCTTGAACTCGACGTTCTCGACGCCGAACTTCTTTGCCCGCTCGCGGGCCACCTCGAGCATCCCCTCGCTCACGTCGCTGCAGATCAGGGTCCCGCCGGGCTTGATCAGCTCGGCGGCGAGTAACCCGGTGTCGCCGGGCCCGGCGGCCAGCTCGAGCAGCCGGTGGCCCGGTTGCAGCGACAACTGTTCGATCATCCATGTCGAGACCGGCATGCCCATCTCGCGCGTGTGCTCGGCCTGCCGCCCCCATCCGGGCGCCGCCCGCTCCCATCGCTCGCGCATCTCGGCGCGCCGGGTGTCTGGGTCGGGCGGGTCGGTCATTTGCGGATCCTGATTATCCGACGGTGCGCTAGCGGGTGCGCTCCGACAGGCGCCTGGTGATCTCACTGAAGGCGCCCTCGATCTGGCCTGAGAGCTGCCGCTGGAAGATTGCCATCAATGCCTCCGAGGCGATCGGCCGCAGTCGCTGCACGGCCGCCTCGATCTCCGGCCACTGCTCGGCCGGCATGTCGGCCTGGGCGAACGGCTTCCACACCTCGCGCAGGAACACCTCAAGGAACGAGCGCGACACGGAGTCGCTGTGACGCGCGATGTCCTCGAGCACCGACAGCGCGCTGTCGAGCGCGACCCCGTACTTGACCACCTCGTCGCCGACCTCGAGCAGCGACGGACTCGGCACCTCGTAGCGGCCTTGCCCCGCCTCAACGAGGATCCCCAGCTTCAACGCCCGCGCGAGCACGGCCCGGCCCTCGGCGGGATCGACCCGAAACCGTCGGCGCAGCTCGAGCTCGCTGATCGTCTCCAGCGCCTCCTCGCTGCGCGGCGCCGTGAGCACCCGCTTGAACCGCAACAGCCGCTCCGTCGTCCCCTCGGTGTCTTCGAGCAGGCGCTTGATCCCGTTGAGGTTGAAGCCCTCCTCCTGAAGGTCGCGGATCTGCCGCAGCTGGGCGACATGCTCGGGCCCGTAGTAGCCGACGCGCATCCGCACCTCGGGAGGCGCCAGCAGTCCCCGCGCCTGGTGAGCACGGATGTTGCGCACCGTCATCCCCGCCTCGGCGGCGAGCTGCTCGATCGTCAGGCGGTTCGGGGACGTGCCCGCGGCGGGTGCGGGCGGCGAGCTGGACATCGGCCGACGATCATATCCGCCGCAAACGTCACATCAAATGGCGTCACGTCGGTTGATGTGATGTGGCGAGCATGGTGGAACGGGAACGTCCCGCGGCAGCTCCAGGCGGGCTTGGTTGGGATGTTATTGGCCCGGAATCAACCCCGGTCGGGGGAAACCCCCGGCGCTACCGCAACTCCCGCCGCAGCAGCTTTCCCGTCTCGCTGCGCGGCAGCGCCGGCGCGAACTCAAACGCCTTGGGCACCTTGAACCCCGCCAACCGTGCCGCGCAGAAAGACCTCAGCTCCTCGGCCTCCACCACAGCTCCGTCGCGCGCGACCACCTTCGCCACCACCGCTTCGCCCCACTGCGGATCGACGCGCCCGTGGACCGCCGCGTCGGCCACCGCCGGGTGCGACAGCAGCACCCCCTCGACCTCCGCCGGCGCGACGTTCTCGCCCCCGGTCACGATCGTGTCGGCCTTGCGGCCGGTGATCGCCAGCCGGCCGCGATCGTCGATCCGCCCCAGGTCGCCCGTGTGAAGCCAGCCGTCATCTGACAGCGCGCCGGCCGAGACCATCGGCCCGCGAACCTCCACCTCGCCCTCCGAGGAGGTCCGGATCTCGGCATGGGGCAGCGGCCAGCCGAACGTCGCTATCTGCGAACAGGCCTCGGTCATCCCGTAGGTCGGCGCGACCGGCACCCCCGCCCCGCGGGCCCGCTCCAGCAGCGCCGGCGGGATCGGGCCGCCGCCCAGCAACGCCCACCGGAGCGTGGGGGGATCCGAGAGCCCCACGTCGAGCAGCCGGGAAAGCATCGTCGGGACCAGCGACACGAGCGTGGTCCGCCGGGCCGGGTCTATCAGCTCCGCCAGGACCGCCTCGGTGTCAAAGCGCCCGTGCACCACCGCGGTGGTCGCGTAGATCGAGCTGCGGACCGGGATCGAGAGGCCGCCGACGTGCGTGAGCGGCATCGGGCACAGCCAGCGCTCTGCGGGATCGAGCCCCAGCGCGACCGCGGAGCCGAGCGCGCTCGCCATCCAGTTGCCATGCGAGAGCCCAACCTGCTTGGGCGCCGCGGTCGTCCCGGAGGTGTGCATCACCGTGACCGGCCGATCCCCACCGCCGCCGTGAACCGGCCAGGACACCGCCGCGCCTTCCAGCCGCTCGGACACCGTCACCGCGGCCCCGGCCAGCCGCCGCTCGCGCTCCTGGGAAGTGAGCCTCAGGTCCACCGGGACCGCGACCGCGCCGATCAGCAGGCAACCATGCAGCGCGACCACGAAATCCTCGACGCTGGCCAGTGCCAGTGCGACGCGGTCGCCGTCCCGCACCCCCAGCCGCCGTAGCGCGCCCGCCGCACCGACGGCCTCCTGCGACAGCTCCGCATAGGAAAGGCTGCGCTCCGGTCCCTCGATCGCGGTGCGGTCGGGCTGCTTGCCGGCGGCGGGGTGGATCCAGAACGCCATCGACGAAACGGTAACCTCAGGCGCCGCCAACGTTCAGGAGGGTCAGCCGTGGCAGTGCAGTGGCAGGCGGCGGGTGAGTACACCGACATCCGCTACGAGCTCGGAACCAGCGAGGACGCCGGCATCGCCAAGATCACGATCAACCGCCCGGAGGTGCGCAACGCGTTCCGGCCCGAGACCGTGATCGAGCTGTTGGACGCATTCACCCGCGCCCGGGAGGACCTGGCGGTAGGCGTGGTGATCCTCACCGGCGCCGGCTCGGAGGCATTCTGCTCCGGCGGCGATCAGCGCACCCGCGGTCAGCGCGGCGGCTACGTGACCGGCGCCGATCCAAGCGAAGCCGGACGCCACGAGAACGTCGGTCGCTTCCACGTCACCGACCTGCACATGCAGATCCGGCGGATGCCCAAGCCCGTGGTCGCGATGGTCGCCGGCTACGCGGTCGGCGGCGGCCACGTCCTGCACGTGGTCTGCGATCTCACGATCGCCGCCGACAACGCCCGCTTCGGGCAGACCGGGCCCAAGGTCGGGTCGTTCGACGGCGGCTTTGGCGCCACCGTCCTGTCGCGCCTGGTCGGTCCAAAGAAGGCCAAGGAGATCTGGTTTCTGTGCCGTCAGTACGACGCACACCAGGCGCTCGAGATGGGACTGATCAACGCGGTCGTCCCGCTGCAGCGGCTCGAGGAGGAGACGGTCCAGTGGTGTCGCGAGATGCTCGCCCTCTCCCCCTTCGCGCTGCGCCTGCTGAAGGCGAGCTTCAACGCCGACGAGGACGGACTTGCCGGGATCCAGCAGCTCGCCCACGACGCCAACCTGCTCTTCTACATGAGCGAGGAGGCCCAGGAGGGGCGCAACGCCTACCTGGAGAAGCGCAAGCCGGACTTCGCGAAGTTCCCCCACCGGGCCTGATGTCCGCCGCGCGACCCCAGGCCACCGCGCCGGCAGCCAGCGGTGTGCGCATCTGGCTGATGGCCGCTCGCGTGCGCACGCTCCCGGCCGCGATCGCGCCGGTGCTCGTCGGCACGGCCCTGGCGGGCTGGCTTCACGTGTTCCATCCGCTGCGGTTCCTCGCCGCGCTGATCGGCGCGATCTTCATCCAGGTCGGCACGAACCTGTCAAACGACTACTCCGACGCCCGGCGCGGCGCCGACGCAGAGGATCGGCTCGGCCCGGTCCGCGTCACCGCCGGCGGCCTGGTCCCGCCCCACCAGGTGCTCGTCGCGACGTACGTCTCATTCGGCGTGGCGGTGCTCGCCGGCGTCTACCTGATCGTGGTCGCGGGGTGGCAGCTGCTGCTCGTCGGGGCGGCGTCGATCCTGGCGGGCGTGCTCTACACGGGCGGCCCCAGGCCGTACGGCTACGAGGGCCTCGGGGAGCTGTTCGTGTTCCTGTTCTTCGGGATAGTCGCGGTGGCGGGCTCGTTCTTCGTGCAGGTGCGCCACCTCGACTGGGAGGCGTTCGCGCTCGCCGTGCCGGTTGGCCTGCTGGCCGCGGCGATCCTCGTCGTCAACAACTTCCGCGACACCGACTCAGACCGCCGCGCCGGCAAGCGGACTCTGGCGGTGCGGCTCGGTCGGCCGCGCACCCGGACGATGTTCGCGACGATCGTCTACCTCGCCTATCTGCTCGCGCCCGTCACCTGGATATTCGGGCCGATGAAGGCGTGGATGCTGCTGGCCTGGCTGACGCTTCCGTTGGCCGCGGAGATCGTCCGCACCGTGCGCAACCGCACCGACGGCCGCTCGCTGAACCAGGCCCTCGCGCACACGGGCATGTTGCAGCTGGCCTTCTGCATGCTGCTGTCGGCCGGTCTGCTGCTGAGCCGGTGAAGGTGAAGATCGAATTGATCGAGGCGCGCTTGCGCGCGCCTTTTGTAACCGCGCGGGCGTCGGTGCAGGCGCGGCGACTGGTGGTCGTCCGCGTCGAGACCTCCGACGGCCACGTCGGTCTTGGAGAGGCCGCGCCGCTGGAGGGCTACGACGTCGTCTCGATCGAGGACGTGCGCGCCGCGCTCGAGGACTGCCGCCCGGCGCTGTCGCGGTCAGGCGGCATGCCGCGCGAGCAGCTCCTCGCCGAGTGCGCCCGCCTCGCCGTCATACCCCACGCGATCGCCGCGATCGACCTCGCGCTGTGGGACCTGGCCGGACGTCGCGCGGGCCAGCCGGTCTGGCGGCTGCTCGACGCCCGGGCGGCGCCGCTCGTCGCGGTCAACGCCACGATCACGGCGACCGATCGCGCCGGCGCCGCGTCGGAGGCCGCGGCCGCCCGCGCCGCGGGCTTTGCGACGATCAAGCTCAAGGTCGCCACCGGCGACGACGCCGGGCGGCTGGCGGCCGTGCGCGCCGTCGCCGGCCCCGGGATGGGAATCCGCCTCGACGCCAACGGAGCGTGGTCGGTGCCCGAGGCCGCCGCGGCGCTGCGCGCGCTGGCGCCGGCCGGCGTGGAGCTGTGCGAGGAACCGGTCCGGGGCGTCGACGAGACCGCCGAGCTGAGCGCCGCCACCGGCGTGGCGCTCGCGATCGACGAGACCACGGCGCTGCCGGGGGCGCTGGACCGCCGCGTGTGCGACGCGGTCTGCCTGAAGATCGCCCGCGCCGGCGGGATCACCGGCGTGCTCGACGCCGCCCGCCGGGCGCGCGCGGCCGGCTATCGGGTGTATCTGGCATCCACGCTCGACGGCCCGCTCGGGATCGCCGCCGCCCTGCATGCTGCCGCCGCGATCGGACCCGACCACCCCTGCGGCCTCGCGACGCTGGCGCTGTTCGCCGACCGCGAGGATCCGCTGCCGGCGCGCGGCGGGACGATCGCCGCGCCGCCCGGCCCAGGGCTCGGCGACGGCCTCGCCGCCTGGTATCGCTAGAAGTGTGCGCCGATACCGCGCGAGTGAAGCCAGTGGACCACGTAGTGGATCCAGATTGGGAGTGACCTGTGGGCCATGAACAGGTGACCGGTGTCGGGCAGGATCAGCTGCGAGACGTCGCAGCCGCAGTTGGCCTGGTAGAAGGCCAGGTCCGCCTTGGCATTGGCCGGCGGCACGATCACGTCGTGATCGCCGGAGGTGAGCAGCACCGGGATGGTCGGACCGATCTGCTTGATCAGCGGGATGTTCTCGGCGTAGATCTCCGGGATATTCGCTGTCTCGCCGAGGGGGGAGTCGACAAACGGAGGGGTGCAGGCGATCTTCACCACCGAGGGGATAGCGCCCGGCGGATAGATGTCAAACGTCTCGCAGTCCTGGCTGGTCTGAAAGAACTGGAAGTAGTCGGGATGGTCGGGATCGATCATCGGGTGAGTGTCAGGACCCGTGGCAAGGGGCGTGCCGGCCGTGATATCCGCCTGAACCATCGCGGCTACGTCGTGATACTTGCCGGGATAGCCGGCCACGACCCACCCGCCGGCGCTATGGCCGATGATCACTACCGTCGGGTTCCTGAGCTCGCTGGGCCGCTGCGGGGCGGAGCAATCGTCCCCCTGGGTGGTCGTGTAATCCCCGCTCTTGACCTCGCCGACGAGCTGATGCAGTAGATCGCGCTGAACGGAAGTCGTCAGCGTCAGGCCACCGCCGGGATGATCGAAGTAGCCGCTCTTGGCGTAGCCGAGCCGGTCGTAGGAGATGACGACGTAGCCCGCCTTCGCGAGCGCCCGCGCCACCGACCAGCGAGGCGAGAAGTCCCAGTTCTCCGTCGAGGAGGCGACCCCGTGCACGAGCACGATCGCCGGCGTCCTCGACCCCACCCGGCCATCCGTGTATCGCTGCCCGTACAGGGTGCTCTGGGAGCCCGCGGGGTTGGTGACCGAGAAGCAGACCGTCTCGATCCGCATGCCATGGTTGAAGCGCATGCGCGGTGAGGATGGGCTGGCCGCCGCGGTCGCGACCATGCTTGCGCCCAAGAATCCGAGCAGGCCAACGCCTGCAAGCAATGCGGGCACCCTGCGTGACCGGAGAACGCGCAGAGATCGACGTCTGCGCAATCCCGGACCCCCGCCGACGTGCAGCTCAGAATCCTCGACCGTCGGTCTGGCGTTCATACCAGGCATCAGGGACCTCCCTCACGTCGAACAAAGAAGAACAACTTACCCACCGCGCGATTCTCGAGCGCATCAGGGTGCTCTCACGACACTGTCGGATCGCCAGACGCCGACACCAAGCGCCGTACGACCGTTCGCAGCACCTTGCGCTCGGTCGCAGGATCCGTCGCGAGCACAGAGTCGAACGCCGACTGGCTGATGATGAAGAAGCGAAGCGGCGTCGATGCGGTGACTGTGGCGGTCCGCTTCACGGGCTCGAGGAGCGCGATTTCGCCAAAGAAGTCGCCGCTGCCAACCGTCCCCAGATCTTCACCGTCTCGCGTCACCGTCGCCTCGCCGTCGATGATTATGAAGAACTCGTGTCCTCGGGAACCTTGCCTGCAGAGGACGGTGCCGGCTGGCACCTCAAGGTCGTCACTGAGCCGTGCGACGTGCGCGAGTTGCCGACGTGACAAGCCCTCAAAGAGCGGGGACCGTTGGAGCGCAGACATCTTGGAATCCTGACGAAAGCGGGCCACGCGCCGCAAGGTTACTCTCGGTGCCCGAACGCCGCGAGTGCCATCGAGATCCTTTCAGCGGACCGCGCCGGCTTCCGGATAGGGGCCGTCGAAGAGCACGCCGGGACCGCTGGAGACTGGCGACGGTCCCTGGGGCGAGCCCCGCCGGGGTGCTGCGCGGCCGTGTCAGTGGCGCTTCAGTACGGCTGTCCTGGTCAGGGTGCGGTGGTGGCCCGCGGCGTCGACAGCCGCGAAACGCACGACCAGCGTGGCCGAGCCACTGCCCTTCAGCCGGCTCGCGGGCAGCCTCAAGAAGATGCGGGTGTGCGGCCGGGGGATCTGGGTCTCGGTCTCATAGAACGAGGCGACCCGCTTGCGATAGCTCCCGCGGCGCAGCGAAACCGTGACTCTGACGTCGGCTGCTCGGCTCAGATGAATCGCCACGGGTAGCCCGACGCGTTCCGCCATCGCCACGGTGGACCGCTGCAGGCGGGCGTCGAAGCTCAGCGCCGGCCCGGTGGGGCCGCCCGGCCACACACGGGCGACCCGTGCGGCGAGCGCGGCCGGCGATGCGGCGCCGCTGCCGTGGCACGCGGTCGTGCCGCTGTCGACGATCGTCCCATCGAGTCGCTTGAAGGCCCAGTCGTAGCTCGAGGCATGGAGCGTCAGCACCAGCACGCCGAAGTCGTTCTGGTCAAATTTCTGCAGGTTGGGCGGGTTCGTGAGCATCGTGAACAGGTTCTCGCCGCCCGTCCCGATCACGAACTGCCGCACCCCGTTGGTGGTCGCGACGCCGTTTGGGTCCTGTTGCGCGTAGCGCTCATACACGTGGTCATGACCGCTTAGCACGATGTCGGCGTGAGCGTTGTAGAGGGCGCTGAACAGCGGGCCGGTGGCCGGGCTGTCGTTCGTCCAGCTAGCCGAGAAGCGGGGGTGATGCCAGTAGGCGAGCGTGCAGGCGGCCGGGTGCGCCGCCAGGTCCGACTGCAGCCACGACGTCTGCGCGGACGTCGTCTCGCCCTGCACAACGTCGCCGCAGCCGGAGTCGCTGCAGCTCGAATCCAGCGAGATGATGTGCCACGTGCCGAGGTTGTAGGAGTAATACGGCGCCGCGGCGGTTGACCCGTCCGTCGCGCCGCCGAAGTAACTGAAGTAGCCCGCCGCGGTCGCGCTCGCCGCGTATTCGTGGTTGCCCGGCGCTGGGTGCGCGATCGAATTGAAGATGCCCCACGTCGAGTTGTAGGCGCCCGCACCGTTGAACTCGCTCAACAGGCCCGAGTTGTATTGGTTGTCGCCAAGCGGAAGGACGGCATCAGGGCTCTGGGCCGAGGCGAGGCTGGCGGTCAGCGACTGCTCGCAGTTGTTGCTCGTGTCGCCGGGCGCGCACGCGATGTCTCCGACCGCGACGGCAACGGGGTCCTGCGGCGCCGCGACGACAGCAGACGCCGCGGAGGTCGCCGGTGAGGAGCCGGCCGCGTTGGACGCGGTCACGATGACGCGGATGATCGAGCCGACATCGCTCGTGCCGAGCGAGTACGAGGAGGCGTTGCCGCCGACGTTCTGACACGGGTTGCCGCTCGGATTGCACCGCTGCCATTGGAAGGCGAAGGTCAGCGGAGGAGTGCCGTTCCACGTCCCCGAGGTCACCGACAGCGTCTGTCCGGCTTTTGCTGTGCCCGAGATCGTGGGAAGGGCTGTGTTGCTCGGTGCTGTCGGCGCGTTCGCGGTGACCGTGGCGGTCTGGGCGGAGGTCGCGACGCCTTGACCGCCCGCGTTGCTCGCCGTCACCACCACTCGCACGGTGTGGCCGACGTCGCCCGAGACCAGCGTGTAGCCGCTCGTCGTAGCCCCGGAGATCGAGCTGCAGTTCGCGCCCGAGGCATCACAGTCCTGCCACTGGTAGGCGTACCCCGTGGGGCCGTTGGTCCACGACCCGTTAGACGCCGACAGCGCCTGCCCCTCCTGGGCCACGCCCGAGATCACCGGCAGCGCCGCATTCACCGGAGGCGACGGAGGAGGCGGAGGGCTGCCGGCCAGCCCGAAAGCGCTCTCCATCGGCGCCGCGGAGGCGGCAGCGCCCAACGCCGGCAAGCCGAGCAGATCCTCCGCCGTACGAAGCAGCGAATAGTGGCTAAAGGAGGTCGAGACCTTGACCGCGCTGGTGTACGGCGAGACCACGATCGTCGGGACCTGATTACTCCCGCCCGAGTTCTCGTCCTCGTCCCAGGTGATGAAGATCGCCGTATTGCCCGCCTGGTACTGCGGCGACGCCATCAACGCCGGCACATAGCCAGACAAAAACGAGTCGCCCTGCGCGATCGTCCCGTTAAGCATGTCGTGGATCGCGTTCGGAGTGATGAACGTAAAAGCGGCACTCAGGTCCGGCGAAGCCCCAAACGGAACGTCGAACTTGCCGCAATCCGACCCCAAGTTCGTGTAATAGGCCATCGGGTCGTGATGAACCACATACTGACCCGAATCCGACTTCAAACAGTTAGACGGCATACCCTCCTGCAAAGAACGCGACAGCCCGCCCGGCAGCTGGCTGAAGATCGACGGCACACTCAACCGATAGCTCGACGGACCGCTGTCGTCGTTGACCCCCTGAGTGCCCCCACTCGTCATCGCGATGTAGTTCGGCAGGCTGGGATGCGAAATCGCCACATAGTTCGTCGCCAGCCCATACGTATTCGCAAGCTGATTGATATACGGCGCCTGGCCAGAGCCAACGATCGACCCAGAACCATGGTTCTCCATCACAACCCACACCACATGCGTGATCTTCGATCCAGCGGCAGAGGCCGGGGCGACCGCCGCGCTCTGAGCAGAACTGGCCGTCCCGTTACCGGCACTGTTGCTGGCCGTCACCACCGACCGGATCGTGTGTCCTACGTCGGGCGACTGCGCGGTGTAGCTGGTGCCCGTCGCTCCGCTGATCGCCGCGCAGTTGTTCCCGCTCGCGTCGCAGTCCTCCCACGCGTAGGAGAAGCCGATGGGGCTTCCCGTCCACGTGCCGTTCGAGGTCGTGAGCGTCTGTCCGGCTTTTGCTGTGCCCGAGATCGTGGGAAGGGCGGTGTTGCTCGGTGCTGTCGGCGCGTTCGCGGTGACCGTGGCGGTCTGGGCGGAGGTCGCGACGCCTTGACCGCCCGCGTTGCTCGCCGTCACCACCACTCGCGCGGTGTGGCCGACGTCGCCCGAGACCAGCGTGTAGCCGCTCGTCGTAGCCCCGGAGATCGAGCTGCAGTTCGCGCCCGAGGCATCACAGTCCTGCCACTGGTAGGCGTACCCCGTGGGGCCGTTGGTCCACGACCCGTTAGACGCCGACAGCGCCTGCCCCTCCTGGGCCACGCCCGAGATCACCGGCAGCGCCGCATTCACCGGAGGCGACGGAGGAGGCGGAGGGCTGCCGGCCAGCCCGAAAGCGCTCTCCATCGGCGCCGCGGAGGCGGCAGCGCCCAACGCCGGCAAGCCGAGCAGATCCTCCGCCGTACGAAGCAGCGAATAGTGGCTAAAGGAGGTCGAGACCTTGACCGCGCTGGTGTACGGCGAGACCACGATCGTCGGGACCTGATTACTCCCGCCCGAGTTCTCGTCCTCGTCCCAGGTGATGAAGATCGCCGTATTGCCCGCCTGGTACTGCGGCGACGCCATCAACGCCGGCACATAGCCAGACAAAAACGAGTCGCCCTGCGCGATCGTCCCGTTAAGCATGTCGTGGATCGCGTTCGGAGTGATGAACGTAAAAGCGGCACTCAGGTCCGGCGAAGCCCCAAACGGAACGTCGAACTTGCCGCAATCCGACCCCAAGTTCGTGTAATAGGCCATCGGGTCGTGATGAACCACATACTGACCCGAATCCGACTTCAAACAGTTAGACGGCATACCCTCCTGCAAAGAACGCGACAGCCCGCCCGGCAGCTGGCTGAAGATCGACGGCACACTCAACCGATAGCTCGACGGACCGCTGTCGTCGTTGACCCCCTGAGTGCCCCCACTCGTCATCGCGATGTAGTTCGGCAGGCTGGGATGCGAAATCGCCACATAGTTCGTCGCCAGCCCATACGTATTCGCAAGCTGATTGATATACGGCGCCTGGCCAGAGCCAACGATCGACCCAGAACCATGGTTCTCCATCACAACCCACACCACATGCGTGATCTTCGATCCAGCGGCAGAGGCCGGGGCCGCGACGCCGAGGCTCATTAGCAGCCCAGCGATGATCAAAAGTCGTCTAATGCTCGCTCTTCTACCTTCCCTGGCATGTTGAGGTAACGAGTCTGTCCCAGCCCCGGACGACTCGACCGCGGCATCTTGACGCATCGACTGAACAGATTCAGGTCAATGACGTACACGGTCGGCCACGTCATCGCATTTCGGCCCATCATCGACCGAGGAGTCGGGCTCAGCTCACGCGGTCGGTCGTCAACTCGTCGCGATATCCCGAGAGCGATCTGGCGACGGATCGTGGGTCCTCCAAGTGGACCGCGTGGCCCACTCCCGGCACGACGATCACCTCGGCCTCGTCGATCCCCCGGCCCATCCGCCACGCCAGCTCCCTGAATTTCTGATCGCGCTCGCCGACGATCACCGTGACCGGGATCGTCAGCTTGCCGAGGCGATCCCACAACGACGGGAGCGCGCCTGTGCCGAGCCCTCGCAGCGCGCGAGCGAGCCCCGCCGGCGTGCTGCGCAGCCGGTCGGCGTGCGTCGCCGCGGCGACATCGGCGGGCTGACCGGCGAGCACTGGGGTCTGGGCCCAGCGGGCCGCGAACTGCTCGATGCTCGAGTGCTCGATCTCATCGGCCATCTGCTCGTCGGCGCGCCGTCGCTGCGCGCGCGCCGGCGGCTCGTCGATCCCGGGGCTGGCGCCGATCAACACCAGGCGGTCGATTGCCTGCGCATGCGCGAGTGCCACGTGCAGCGCGATCCGGCCCCCCATCGAGTACCCGGCGAGCGTGAACCGGCCCGGCGCGAGCGCGGCGATGTCCGCGATCACGGCGTCGAGCGTCACGGGCGTGGCCTCCGACGCGCGCCCGTGGCCGCGGATGTCGGGGGCGATCGCCGTGTAGCGTTCGCCCAGCGCCGCGACAACCGGATCCCAGCTGCGTCCGGTGTGCGTAAAGCCGTGGAGCAGGACGACGGTCGGCGCCATCGCACAGGATCATGACCGTCACCGACACCTACGCGCTGCTACGCGCGTTCTGCGATGAGCTTGCCCGCTGCGGCTTGCGGCACGCCTGCACGTCGCCGGGATCGCGCTGCACCCCGATCGTGCTGTCGCTGGCACGGAATCGGCGGATCCGCTGCTGGTCGCACATCGACGAGCG
Organism: uncultured Solirubrobacterales bacterium; assembly: GCA_963723675.1. Lineage (GTDB taxonomy): Bacteria > Actinomycetota > Thermoleophilia > Solirubrobacterales > Solirubrobacteraceae > Palsa-465. The sequence continues at coordinate 1,768,952 of CAVRRW010000012.1, forward strand.
ATGCGCGGGGTTCTTCGCCCTCGGCGCCGCGAAGGCTTCCGGGCGGGCGGTCGCGATCACGTGCACGTCGGGCACGGCGGCGGCGAACCTGGCGCCGGCGGTGATCGAGGCGTTCCACGCGCGGGTGCCGCTGGTCGTGCTCACCAGCGACCGGCCGCCGGAGCTGCGCGACGTCGGCGCCGGCCAGACGATCGACCAACTCAAGCTCTATGGCGACACCGTCAAGTGGTTCTTCGAGGTCGGCGTGCCCGAGGGGACCCCGGAGTCGCTGCGCTGGATCCGCACGCTCGCCTGCCGCGCCTACTGGACCGCGACCTCGGGCCGTCCCGGGCCCGTCCACCTCAACTTTCCCCTCCGCGAGCCGCTCGTCCTGGATGGACCTCTGCCCGAGGATGACACCGGCCGAGGAGGCGAGCGGCCCTATGTCATCTTCGACGCAGCTGCGCCGAGCGCGCCGAGCGGCGGACCCCACCCGTTCGGCCGGATGTTGATCGTGGCCGGCGAGGACCGCGACCGCGTGGCGGCGCAGCGGCTCGCGAGCTTCGCCGCGCGGGCGGGCGTCCCGCTGCTCGCCGATCCGCTGTCGGGCGCCCGCCACGGCCCGGCGGCGATCGCCCACTATGACGTGCTCTTGCGCGATCGCGAGTTCACGGCCTCGCACCATCCCGAGTTCGTGATCCGTGTCGGCGACCTCCCCACCTCCAAGCCGCTGCGCACGTGGCTGGCGGGGCTTGCGACTGCACAGATCGCGATCGATCCGGACGGGGTCTGGCACGACCCGGCCGCGGTCGTGGGACTGCGGGTAGGGGCTCCGTACCGGACGCTGCTCGATGGTCTCGCCGACGGCGAGGTGATCGCCGCCGACCCCGGCTGGCTGGCCTCCTGGCGCGCCGCCGACGATGCGGCCGCGGAGGCGATCGCGGACGTGCTCGGCGACCAGCTGTCCGAGCCGTTGGTCGCACGCGGCCTGGGCGAGTGGCTGCCCGCCGGCGCGACGCTGTTCGTGGCCTCGTCGATGCCGATCCGCGATGTCGAGCTGTTCTTCGGATCCACCGAGCCGGCGCCGCTCGTGCTGTCCAACCGTGGCGCCAACGGCATCGATGGCACGGTCTCCGCCGCGTTCGGCGCCGCCGCCGCCGGCGAGGGGCCGGTGGTACTGCTGATCGGCGACGTCGCGCTGGCCCACGACATTGGCGGGCTGCTCGCCGCCCGGCGTCTGCAGCTCGCGCTGACCATCGTCCTGCTCAACAACGACGGCGGCGGGATCTTTCACTTCCTCCCGGTCGCGGGCGAGGGCGATGCGTTCGAGGAGCACGTGGCGACGCCGCATGGGCTCGATTTCTCGCGGGCGGCCGCCCTTTACGGGCTTGACTACGAGCGACCCGGCAGCGTCGGAGAGCTGCGCGAGGCGGTGCGCAGAGCGCTCGAGGGCGCGACGACGACGATCATCGAGGTCACGACCGACCGCGAGCAGAACCTCGTCCTGCACCGACGCGTGGCCGACGCCGTGGCCGGTCGGCTGGCGCTCAGCCGGCGAGCACGGGCAGCATCACCCCGAGCTTGACCTCGGTCTCGGCCAGCTCGGCGGCCGGGTCTGAGTCGCGCACGATCCCGCCACCCGCGTACAGGTGGGCCATGCGTCCGCGCACCAGCGCGCAGCGCAGCGCGACGCAGAACTCGCCGTCGCCGGCGGCGTCCGTCCAGCCGACCGCGCCCGCATACCAGCCACGATCCAGGCCCTCGAGCGCCGGGATCAGCCTGTCGGTCAGGTGCCTCGGCTCGGCGCCGACCGCGGGGGTCGGATGCAGCACTCCGGCGAGCTCGATCGCGTCCACCGGGGCGGCCAGCTGCGCTCGGATCGGCCTGGCCAGGTGCTGGATGTTGGCGACTCGCACGACCACCGGGTCGGGAGCGGCGGTGACCCACACCGAGTGCGGCGCCAGCGAGCGGGCGATCCGCCGGGCCACGATCGCGTTCTCTTCGCGGTCCTTGTCGCTGTGGCGAAGCTGCTCTGAGAGATGGTCGTCAACCGCGGGGTTGGCGCTGCGGCCGATCGACCCGGCCAGCGCGACGGTGCTGGCGCGCTGGCCCTCGCGGCGGATTAGCAGCTCTGGGGTGGCGGCGACGAACGTCGCGTCGCCGCGACCGACCGCGAACACGTAGGACGTCGCAAACGCCTCGCGCAGCACCCCCAGCACCGCCGCCGGATCGTGGTCGACCGGGGCCCGCACCTCCACGTCGCGCGCCAGCACGATCTTCTCGAGCTGACCCGCGCGGATCCGCTTCACCGCGCTCGCGACCGCCTCCTCGTAGTGCGATGGGGGCATCGGGCTGACCACGGCGTAGTCACCTGCGGGAGCGGGATCCAGCAGCGGCAGCGGTGGGCAGCGCAGCTCCGAGAGCCTGCGCGCCGCGTGGCCCAGCAGGTCCTCGAGCGTGTCATCGGGCGCCGCCTCGAGGTTGAGCGTCAGTGCCGCATGCCCCGCCTTGCGCGCGACCGACACCTCCGGCACGACGAAGGATGCCGGCGCGAACCCGTCCCAACGCGGCGACCCGGCGCCATCGGCCGCGAACGCGAAACCGCCCAGCGCGACGAGACCCGCACCGGGCGGCCCGTCGGTCTCGTCCGCCAGGGCCGCGCCGACCAGCGCTCGCCACCGGCGCGCGAGCTGGGCAAAGCGCTCGGGACCTCGCGCCTCGAGCGCACGGGCCTCTCCGATCGCGGCGAGCGCGGAGCCGTCGCGGTCGGGCTGCTCGAGGCAGAACCAAGGCTCTCCCGGCCTGCGCGACGCCGTCGCGAGCGCCGTCGGATCGATCGCGCCGTCGACGGTTGCGGTCACGCTCACGAGCGCGGGCAAGCCGCTCGTGCGCGCGCGCTTGAGCGCATCCGCGAGGCGCCCATGCAGCCGCTCGGAGGTCTTCGCGTCGAGCCACTCGGGCCCGGGCGAGGTCCTCAGCGCGGACACTTACGCGGCCCCCCGGGCGGCGTCCTCGGACGGTGCACTACGTCTCGGTCCGCCCGCGCGCAATCGCGATCTCGCCCGTCCTGGCCATCTCGATCAGGCCGAACGGACGGATCAGCTGCTCAAACGCGTCCACCTTGTCGCAGGTACCGGTCACCTCGACCACGACCGAGCGCTTGGTCACGTCGACGATCTTGGCGCGAAAGATTTCGCAGATCTGCATCACTTCGGTGCGGCTGGCCCCGTCGGCGGAGACCTTGAACATCGCGAGCTCGCGGGCGAGCGTCTCCTGCGGCTCCAGATCGCGGATCTTGAGCACGTTGACGAGCTTGTGCAGCTGCTTGGTGACCTGGTCGATCGGGTGCAGCGCGCCGTCGAGCGTGAGCGTGATCCTTGAGACCGAGTCGTCATCGGTCGGGCCGACGGCGAGCGTGTCGATGTTGAACCCCCGTCGGGCGAACAGTCCGGCGATCCTGGTCAGGACACCCGGCTTGTTCTCGACGAGGATCGAGAGGACGTGCTTGCGGCCGGTTCGCAGGCCCGCGACCGCCTCGAGCTGGTCCAGTGACAGGACTTCCTTGGTTGCCGGTTCGCCCATATCTCAGCCGACCATGTTCCGCGCCGGCTGGCCGGCGGGGATCATCGGGTACGTGTTCTCCTCGCGGGTGACGCGAACGTCGGCGAGCACCGGCCCGTCAGTATTCAGCGCCTCGCGGATGTCGCTGACGAGCGTGCGCTTGTCCGCCAATCGGACCCCGGTCGCCCCGTAGGCCTCGGCGAGCTTGACGAAGTCGGGGTACTGGCCCATCTCGACCTGGCTGTAGCGCCGGTCCCAAAACAGCTCCTGCCACTGGCGGACCATCCCCAGGTAGCCGTTGTTCATGATGAACACCTTGATCGCGATGCCCTCCTGGGCGCAGGTGGCCAGCTCCTGGATGTTCATCTGCACCGAGCCGTCGCCGGCGACGCAGATGACGGTCCGATCCGGGCACCCGACCTTCGCGCCCATCGCGGCGGGAAGGCCGAATCCCATCGTTCCGAGACCGCCGGAGTTGATCCACCGCCGCGGCTCGGTGAAGTGGAAGTACTGCGCCGTCCACATCTGGTGCTGGCCGACGTCGCTGGTGACGATCGTGTCGCCCCCGGTGGCCTCGTACAGCGCCTGGATCATGTACTGCGGCTTGATCTCGGAGTCGGCTGAGTCGTCGTAGCGCAGGGGGTGCCGCTGCTGCCAGGAGCGAATCCGCGACCACCACTCCTCGAGGCGCGCCGAGTCTGCCGACAGCGCACGGTACTCGGCGGTGAGCCTGGGGAGGATGTTGCGGGCATCGCCGACGATCGGGATGTGCGCGGGAACGTTCTTGGAGATCTCCGCCGGGTCGATGTCGATGTGGATGAACTTCGCGCGCGGCGCGAACTCCGACAGCTTGCCGGTCACGCGGTCGTCAAAGCGTGCGCCGACCGCGATGATCAGGTCCGCCTCGTCCATCGCGTAGTTGGCGGCCCTGGTGCCGTGCATCCCGAGCATCCCCAGCCACTGCGCGTGCAGGGCCGGGAAGCCACCCAGCCCCATCACCGTGCAGGTGACCGGGAACCGGTCTGCGGTCGCAAGCTCGGTCAGTTCGGCGGCCGCATTGGCGCTGACCACGCCACCGCCCCCGTAGATCACGGGCCGGCGCGAGTTCGCCAGCGCCTTGGCCGCCAGGCGGATCTGCTTCTGGTTTCCCTCGGTCGTCGGCTGGTAGCCGGGGAGGTGCACGTCGGCCACCGGCTCGTAGGGGATGTCCGCCCGGCTCAGGTCCTGGGGGACGTCGACGACGACCGGCCCGGGGCGGCCGGTGCGGGCGAGATGAAACGCCTCGTGGATCGACCGGGGGATCTCCAGGGGGTGCTGGATCAGGAAGCTGTGCTTGACGATCGGCATCGTGATCCCGATCGTGTCGGCCTCCTGGAAGCCGTCGGTGCCGAGCAGCTCGGTGCGGACCTGTCCGGTCAGGAACACGACCGGGACGGAGTCCATCATCGCGTCGCAGATCGGCGTCACGAGGTTGGTGGCGCCCGGGCCGCTGGTCCCGATCGCCACGCCGACCTTGCCGGTCGCCTTCGCGTAGCCCTCGGCCGCGTGGCCGCCGCCGGCCTCGTGGCGGACCAGGATGTGGCGGATGCCGGCGTCGTAGAACGCGTCGTAGGTCGGGAGGTTGGCGCCGCCGGGGAGCCCGAATACGACGTCGACACCCTCCGCCTTCAAACACTCCATCAGGGCGTCGACTGCACGCATGGCGCTTGCCTCCTTTCGGCAACTTCGCATTTTGGCGCGCGCGTGTCCGCGCTCGCGGGAAAAGCGAGTCTAACAACGGGTTTGGTGGCCGCCGACTAGTGTGACTGACGCCGCATCGCGGCCTCCGACGCGATCGCGACATCCGGAAACTCGAGCTCGGCGCCGCAGCGCATGCACACGGCGTCATACAGCTTGACCACCTGGCCGCACCGCGGACACTGGCGGCGCAGCTCCTCGTTCTCATAGCGGTAGAAGACGGCCGCGAGCAGCCCGAAGAACGGCACCACACCGGCGATCAGAAACCAGACGAAGAACGAGCTGCCCTTGATGCGGCCCACGATGCCGCCGGCGAGCCCAAAGAAGAACATGATCACCAGCAGGCCCATGCCCTGCATCGGGCCGGTCCTCAGAGGATCGTCTTCAACGCCCAGAGAACCGCGATGACCGCGGCGACGACGACGACCGTCCAGAAGATCGCCATCACGAAGCCGATGACGATCTTGATGGCAAGTGCCGCCACAACGACCAGGACGATCCCCGCGAATGCCCGCTTGACGACCGGCGGACGGGAGCGAGTTGCCTCAATTTGCGAGTCCATACCAACAGCGTAGCGCGCGGCGCCCCCGGCGACCGGGATTTGTCCTTCCCGCACCGTACTTGCGGTCGGGAGGACTTAGTCGTACACGCGCTTCAGGTGCTCGTAGGGAGAGTCGGCGCCGGCGGGGCGGCCGTCCAGGCGCAGCCGCGCAAGGCGGTAGCGCCGGACGATGGCGGCTCCGGGCTCGGCCTGCTCGCAGCGCCGATCTTTGACGAGCAGGACCTTGGATGAGGCGGCTGTGCGGGTCATGGCAGGATCATCGACCTTGGGCAGTCCGGCCACATTGGCCCTGGGGACAAACTTGGCGCTATTGGATGGGCCGTGCGGCGCTCGCGGCGAGGTCGAGGGCATCACGCGCCGGCGGCCTGAGCCTGCGACGCAGGCGCCAGCGCGCTCCCGAGAACGCGAGGTTGGCCACGGTCGCAAACCCGGCCTCGTCGGTCCGCAGCGCCAGCAGCAGATGCGCGATCCGATCGCCCGAGGGAAGCTCCGGGTCGGGAACCTTGACGCAGTAGCAGTGGACACGGCGGCCGCCCGGACGGACCAGCAGCGCGCCGGCCTCCGCGACCAGCCAGACCCCGAGCTCGCCGCGCTCGAGCGCGAGCCCGGTCTCCCGTTGCAGGTCCCGAGCGCGGTGGTCGAGCAGATCGCCGAGCAGCCCGACCGCCACGCGCTCCTCCTGCGCTCCCGCCCGCGGCCGCGGACGAACCACGCCGGCGCCGCGCGACGCATACAGCTCGGGGATGATCCACGCGTGCGCGAGGAGAATCAGCGACACCGGCAACGTGACCGGCTCGAGCACCCCGAGCGCCACGGCGGCAGCGACGAACGGCAGCGTGTGGGCGATCGTGACGAGCGTCCACAGACGGCCGGCGCGCCTCAGCGACCGGTCGTCGGCGCGGGGACGCCAATAGACGCTCGCGAGCTCGGGCAGCGCGCCGCTGCCGGGTGGCGAGGCGCCGGCGGCGAGGCCCGGCTGGGGGATCGCGGAGATCGCTACCCCCCGGCGATCGCCCGGCGGAGGATCACCAGCGGCGCATCGACCGGTAGTTCGCGGACCTGCTCGGCGCGGCCCTCGCCCTGCGAGACGACCGCGAAGTAGCCCAGGTCCAGCTCCGCGCGCAGCGCTGTCGCGGCGGCGTCGACACTTGCCGGATCCTCGGCCGTCCACTCGGCCAAAGTCGTATGGCCGGTCTGGTCCATCCTGATGAGTCGGGACATGCAGAGCCTCCTGACGACGGTTGCCGACTCATCCTACGCCCGGATCCGGGAAGATTCCCGACCCGATGCACGTCCTCGCTGTCTAGATGCCCTTGCCCGGACCCAAGTGCGCCGCGGCGATGCTCGCGGCCACTGCGATTTCGGTGCCGCTGCTTCTGGTCGGCGCCGGCGAAGCGGCCGGATCGTCTCACGGGCAGGTCGGTAACGGCGCGCACCACCTCCCGGCCGCCCGCGACGCCACCGCGAAGCGCCGCTCTCTGGCCGCACACCATCCAAGGCGCGCCGCACGCAATCCAGGGCCCTCCGCACGCCATCCAAGGCGCGCCGCACGCAAGCCAGGGCCCTCCGCACGCCATCCAAGGCGCGCCGCATCGCGACGCCACGCCTGGCGCGCGAGCACCACGGCGACGGCGCTTGTGGCCGGGACGACAGCCTGGCGGCCCGCCCAGGTGCCCCACGCTGCCAGGACGGCTCGGGGCAGGTCGTGGCGCCTCGCGTTCGCAGGGCGCAAGGCACACGCCGCCGGCGATCCGGCCGACACGATCTCTGACTTCAAGTTCACGCCTGGAACGCTCACCATCCATGTCGGCGACACGGTGACCTGGACCAACAACGGGCCCACCGACCACACCGCCACTGCCGACGACGGCAGCTTCAATACCGGCACCCTCAAGAAGGGCCGGAGTGCCTCGCACACGTTCACCAAGGCGGGGACGTTCGCCTACATCTGCGCGATCCACCCGTTCATGAAGGGCAGGGTGGTTGTCGAGGCGTCGGCGGCGAGCACCACCACCCCGAGCAGCACGACTCCGACCAGCACGACTCAGACCAGCACGACTCCGAGCGCGACGTCGAGCAACGGCAGCTCGGCTTCTGCGAGCACGAGCACTCCGAGCGCCTCGAGTGCCGGCGCCGCCACCGCCGGCAGCGTTGCGACGCTGCCGGCGACAGGCTTTGACGTGGGCGCCGGCGTGCTCTTCGGAATGGCGCTGATCGGACTCGGCCTGGGCCTCAGGCGCCGCGTTTCCTAATAACGCGCTAAGAGCGAGGCCCCAGCTCTATAGGGAACAGGTGTTCCCGCCGATAGTCCATGTGGGAGGCGCAGGGAGCGGCTTCCGGACAACCCTCTGAGCGGCGACGAAAGCCGTCAGGAAAGGCGGAAACGATGACGGCTGAGCACAAGTCACTAATCGATGCAGACCAACCCACGAGGCCACCGCGCTCGCGCGCGCGTGTGAGCGTCGTCATCCCGACGCTCAACGAGGCGGCCAACCTGCCGCACGTGTTCGCGCGGCTTCCGTTCGAGGATCTCCACGAGGTCATCCTGGTCGACGGCCACTCGAGCGACGACACGATCGCGGTCGCGCGGCAGCTGTGCCCGGCCGTCCGGGTTGTGCTGCAGGACAGCAAGGGCAAGGGCAACGCGCTGGCTTGTGGCTTTGCGGCCGCCCGCGGCGACATCATCGTGATGCTCGATGCGGACGGCTCCACCGACCCACGGGAGATCCCCGCCTACATCGATGCGCTGTATCAGGGCGCTGATTTCGCCAAGGGCTCACGCTTCACCGAGGGCGGGGGGAGCGACGACATCACCGTGCTGCGCCGCCAGGGCAACCGGTTCCTCAACGGGACCGTGAACGTCCTCTTCGGCACGCGCTACAGCGACCTCTGCTACGGCTACAACGCCTTCTGGTCCGACGTGCGGCCGACGATCAACGTCGACTGCGCGGGCTTCGAGGTCGAGACGTTGATCAACGTGCGGGTCGCAAAGGCCGGTCTGAACGTCGCCGAGGTACCCAGCGTCGAGCGCGAGCGGATTCACGGCGTCAGCAAACTGCACCCGGTCCGAGACGGCCTCCGGGTGTTGCGAACCATTCTCTCCGAGCGCTTTGCCAGGGGCGGACAGACGCAGGTCGCTCAGGTTCAGCCGGTTCGCGAGCTCGGCGGCCGCGCGAACGGCTCGTTGGCCGACGTGGTCAGACCTTCCTTCGACGCCGCCTCTTCGGCCTAGATCCTCGGCCCAGCCGGGACGGGCGCGTCAACATGCGAGTTCTAGCCTCAGCCGCAGGCAGGACCATCCGGGTCCGCCGGCGCACCCACGATCCGCTTCGGGCCGACAGGCGAGACCACGACCATCATCTCGCGGACGGCGGCAACATCGAATTTGAAACGCTGGCCACGGCGCAGTCCAGGGGCCTCCACCACCTCGACCTCGGCCAACTCGTCGTTCCAGCCGCAGACACAGTAGACCGCCTCGGTGCCGAGCAGGTCGCGGCGCCTGAGTTCCCCAACCCTGAGTTCCGTAGCTCCCGTAATCGGACGAATCTATCAACCGTCGCCTCGCCGGACACGACGGCCGAGACGGAGCGAAATCGCCCGGGCGCGATGAGGAGCGCCGGGGTGCCGCCGCTCACGGGCGAGCAGCTGGGCGGGATTCGCGCGCGAGCGTCGATCTTGCCGCGCGTCCGCATGAGAGCAGGGCGCGCCCATGACCGCCCATGCCGTCAGGACCCCCGGCTGCGGCCCCGGAAGCCTCTACGCCGGCGTTCCGGCACGAAGAGCCCGATGAGCAGGCCGCGAACCGAGCTGACCGCGTACGCCGGCATCCTCGCCAGCGCCTTGTCCGTCGCGCTCGTGCTCGGTGCGCCCTGGCACTCGTTGGCCCTGGCGGGAGCGCTCCTTGTCGCATGTGTCCCTGCCGGCGCGGCCGTCATGTGCTGGGTGGATTCCGGCGAGAACGGCTCACAGGCGGGGTTGACGCTGACGGTGAGCCTGGCTGTGGTCGCGATCGCGTGCACGCTGATGATCTGGACAACCTTCTGGCAACCGCGGGCGTTGTTGTTCGTGCTGGCGTTCGGGGGCGCAGCCTCCTGCGCGGCCCGACTGGGGTGGAGAGCGGATCGATGACGCAGTACGAGAACGCACTGGCCCCCCCGCTCGCGGTTGCTGCGGATAGACCGGCGACGCTACGCGTCGAGCCCCAGCTGGCGGCTCCCGTTCTGGGGATGGGCGCCTGGGCCTACGGCGTCAGCCAGCTACATGGTTCGAGGATCGGGAACTTCGGTCTGCTGGCAGGAGCAGACGTCTGGTTTGTGCTCGGTCTGATCGCACTGGTTACCGGCTTCGTGCTCGAGCTTCGCCGTCGCGAGCCGCGCGGATGGCTACTTGGGTTGCATCTGGTGGCTCTGATCGTCGCCATTGAGTCGACGGTCCCGATCCTGTTCGGGACTCCGGAGTACGGATGGGTCTATAAGCACCTGGGGATCGTGTCGGCATTTCAAAAGTACGGCCACGTCACCGATCCGACAAACATCTATCAACAGTGGCCGGCGTTTTTCGCGGGGGTGGCCGGTGTCAGTTCTCTCGCGCATGTCAACGCGGTGTCGTTCGCGGCGTGGGCGCCGCTCGCGTTTGGGCTGGCCGACGCGCTGCTACTGCTGGCCATATTTCGCCTGCTGACAAACAATCGCCGGATCGCCTGGCTCGCTGTCCTGTTGTATGAGGGGCTGGTCTGTTGGGTTGGACAGGACTACCTTTCTCCGCAGGCATTCGGCTACCTGCTGTGGCTCGCGATGGTGCTGATCATCGTGCGCTGGCTGCGTGCCCCAGCGAGCTCAGCTGAGCCGCGTGGCCGGCTGGCGCGCCTACGGGCGCCGTTGCTCGTCGGAATGATGTCCAGCCCGGCCACGTCAAAAGCGATGCGTGCGGTCGCTGTGCTCCTCGTGGGCACGATCTATTTCGCGATTGTCGCCGCCCACCAGCTCACACCCTACGCGGGGCTTGCCGGCGTTGCTGCGCTCACGGTGCTCGATTTGGTTCGCCCGCGCTGGCTATTGATCCTGATGGTGGCGATTGCGGGGGCCTACCTTGCACCGCACTACAACCTCATCGCTCACGACTTCGGCGGCCTGTTCACCGGCGGCAATCCGATCCAGAACGCCTCCGGCGCGACCGGTACCCACAACGCCAGCGCCGCGGCGACAACTGCGTCAATCATACGTGCGCTCGCCGTTTGTATGTGGCTCGGGGCGCTTACGGCGATCGCGTGGCGGCGCCGGACGCTGGGACAGGTGGTGATCCCGGCGGCTCTCGCCTTCAGCCCGTTCCTGATTCTCGGAGCACAGAGCTATGGCGGGGAGGCGATCTACCGCGTCTTTCTCTTCTCGGCTCCTTGGTGCGCGTTGCTGATCGCCGGGGCCCTGATTGAGCTGCGCCTGCCGCGTCGCTGGCTGCTCGTCGGCGGCGTCAGCCTGGCGGCGCTGTTTGCCGGGCTGCAGGGGCTCTACGGTCCCGTCCACGTGAAGGCCTTTACCCGCGCGGAACTGTCGGCCAGCAGCTGGCTATACGGTCACATCCCGCACGGATCCCTGATCGTGCTTCCGCAAGACAACTTCCCGTATCTCGAGACGGCTGACTACGGCGACTATCAAGTCCAGCTCATGCCGGCCGATCCTCAGATCGGACAGGCGTGGATGAACGAGGGCGACCTTCCGCAGGTCGAAACCTGGATGGCCGGTCTCGGCCATCAGACCGCCTACATCGTAGTCAGCCGCAGCATGGGCGCGAGCGCCGATTACTACGGCGCGCCGAAAGGTTATACCCAGCTGGCGAGGAATATTCCCACTGCGCTGGGTGGGTCGGCCATTTTCCGCAACGCTGACGTGACGATCTATCGCCTGCACCTCGGGCGCAGCGACGCCACCTCGCAGTTGTCGACACAATTCGAAAGTATCAATCGCTAATGCGACGGTTCGCGATCACTCTCATGGCCGTGACAGTTGGCTTGGCGTTGTCCGCGTTTGCCCTAGGTCGGCCTTCCCACACGCATCCGGGCAAGTCGCATGGCCCGGCGCTCCCGCGGTACGGAAAACTCGTCTGGTCAGACGAGTTCAAGGGTCCCGCCGGTACACCACCGGACACCTCAAAGTGGATCCACGATGTCGGCGCCTGGGGCTACACCGAAAAGGAGCTTGAGACGTACACCGACAGCCCGGCTTCCGCATCGCTCGACGGCCACGGGGACCTCGCGATCGTCGCCCGCCACCAGACCGGGACGGGACCCGACGGTCGGACCCGGAAGTACACGTCGGCCAGGCTCGAAACCCAGGGACGATTCTCCTCAACCTACGGCCTGGTCGAAGCCCGCATGAAAATCCCGGCAGGCGCGGGGCTGTGGCCGGCCTTCTGGTTGCTCGGCAACGACATCAACACCGTCGGCTGGCCCAAATCCGGCGAGATCGATGTGCTCGAGGCGCTCGACCGCTATCCCTCTGTGGCCCACGGCTTCATCAACGGCCCAAGCGGCGACGGCGGGCATTACACGGTCGGGCGCACGGTCGTGTCGGCGACGTCGCTCGCGTCGCGCTTTCACACCTATGCAATCAGTTGGAGTCGGAACTCGATCACGTGGCTGCTCGACGGCGTTCCCTACGGTACTGCCACTCCCAAGGATCTCTCTCCCGGTTCAAAATGGGTTTACAACCGTGCCTTCCACCTCGTCCTCAACCTCGCAGTCGGTGGCAACTGGGGCGGGCCACCGACCTCATCGACGCACTTTCCCGCGACGCTGCTGGTCGACTGGGTGCGGGTATACCATTAGCCGGCCCGACGGCTGGATACCCATCAGCGAACTTCGCGGGCCAGGTGGCAACACGAAGTAAGGCTGCTTGTCACAATTTGCGCACGCGAGCGTGTCGCCCCCGTTTACGGTTAGGGTGAGCTCGAAGCCGTCAGCCGACTCGCTTGCATCCGCCGCCTATAATTGCAGCTGGATGCTCGCGCCGACCTGGCCATCCTGTCGGTTCATCGTCCGTCTCAACTGGCGGGCGCGGCGGTGCAACCGATGCGGCTTCTGACGTACCTGCCGCAGCTGGCAGCCATCGGGGGGGTCGAGATACACGTGCTCCAGCTAACTCGAGAATTGACCCGGCGCGGTTACTGCGTGGACGTTCGCTACACAGTGGACGGTGACCTCCACGAGGAGTTTGGCTCGTTCTGTGAATCGATGGTTCAGGGACCGTCCATCCGATATGGAGCCTCGCCCGTGGACGACCTTCGACGGATCGGTCTTGGCACCCGGTGGGCCACGCGAAGACGGCCCGACGTCTTGTATGTCAACAATTTCTCCGAGCTCGGGTGGGCCGTGACCGTGAAGACGATCTCCCGCGTTCCGGTGGTTTGTCATCTGCATGAATTCGCCCCCTTCAGGCCGGCATCGATCTCCATCCTCGGCAGACACGTCCGGCGCTTCGTGGTGGCGTCAGAGTTCATGCGCAAGACATGGAGCCGGCGCGGTCTTGACCCGGGGCGGCTGGAGACGATCCCCTACGGCATCGACTTGGTCGACTATCCCATCGGCACCGACGATGACCGGCGGCGCGGCAGAGAGGCGCTGGGGCTTCCGCTTGACGCCTTCGTCGCGCTCTACCTTGGCCGGATTGATACCGAGAAAGGGGTTGAGGTTCTCCTCGACGCCTGGAGAGAGCTCGATGCCTCCCCCGAGGAGGCGCGGCTTCTTCTCGTGGGATCCCCGGTCCGCAATGCGGACCCCGCCGCCTACCTGAGTCAGCTCAAGGACGACGCTCCGAGAGGCTGCCACTGGCTTCCGATGCGGCCCGATGTGCTGATCACAATGCACGCGGCCGACGTCCTCGTCCTGCCCTCGGTTTGGGAAGAGCCCTTCGGAAGGGTCATCATCGAAACCATGGCCACCGGCCGGCCGGTGGTGGCATCGGACTGCGGTGGCATTCCCGAGATACTGGACGGACCGTTCGCCGAATTCCTTTTCCCGCGGGGGGACGCGGGGAGCCTCGCCAACCGCTTGAGGGCGCTTAGTCGCTGGAGGGACGAGCGCCCCGAGTTGGCCGAGCAATGCGTCAGCCACATCGCCGATCGGTACACGCTGCAACAGACGGCTGGCCGCATCGACGCCCTGCTCCGCGGGGCTGTCGATGGCAGCGTCTGAGCCAGCGGAGCTTGATGGCGATCGGCGACGTTGGCCGGCGTGGAGGCCCGTTTACCCGCCGGCGGTCTGGAGGCGAGGACCGCGCGGCTGTGGGGACGAGGAGCGGCGGTAGCCCGCCGCGGCCTGGACGCTGGAATGGCGCCATTTCGCGCCTCCGCGGACGGTGGGCACGCCCTCCTCGTTGAGCCGGTCGGCGATCGCCTGCAGGGTCATGCCTCGAGCCCGCATCTGGGTGATCCGCTCGCTGAGGTCGGGGTCGTCGGTCACCGCGCCGCGCCCGGTGGCCTGGCCGCGCTTGCGCGCCGCCTGGAGGCCGTTTCGGGTCCGCTCGCTGAGCCGAACGCGCTCCCACCGCGACACCTCGATCAGCATGTTGGCGGCCAGCCGGCCATCCTCGCTGTCTGAATCAAACCCGTGAGCGGCGGCGATCAGCCGTACGCTGGCGCCGGCAAGCCACTCCATGATCGTCCCCAGCTCGGCGGCCGAGTAGGTGATCCGCGAGAGCTCTGCGACCACCAGCCCCTCGGCGTCTGCGCAGCGGATCCGATCAAGCGCGTAGGAAAGACCGGGGCGGTCTAGCCCCTTGCCGGTCGTGGGCTCTCGCTCCCCCACAAGCTCGATCAACCGCAGGCCGCGACGCTTGCACTCCCGCGAAATCACGCTCGCCTGTCGCTTGAGCTCACGGCTGCCGGCCTCGCCGGCGCGCAAGCAGCTCGCATAGCCGATCACCGGCGTGCCGGCGGCCGCTGCCCCGCTCGACGGTGACGCCGGGACGGCATCGCCGCGCGGCGCGCCCCCCGGCGTCCGCGCACGCGCATTCGCTGCGGCGCTTTGCGACAACGAGCCAAGCCACACCTCCCCCGGGCTTCCCTGCCTGATCTGCCTGCTCTCAACCATCTCTTCCTCCTGAAGTGAACCGAGGCCGCCAGCGACCGAGTCCAAAAAGCTGACCTTGCTTCGCAAACGCGACCATTCCCTATCGGCCAAAACCGAGCACTACTTGAGGACGACCACAGGTCGCCCACGCGCCCGGCTACCCGGGCTTAACCCGCGGGGGCGCTGACAAGTGCATTCCCGTGTACCTCAAGGTGATCGCCGAGCCCCACCCGCGAGACCCGTCGAACGCTCTTCGCGTACAGCAGTGGGCCGCGCAGCATCCCCGAGTATTCCAGCCTGGAGAGCTCCGCCGGCAGCTGTCCTTCGCTTTCTGCGGGGGTGGCTCGCGCTCTGCGGTAGAGCAGCTTGATCACGGTCGGGATCGCCCGCGCAGCCGAGCGAAGGAAGCGGGGGTCCTGGGACGCCGCCCTGCACAGAGTTGCGGTGAACCCGACGCCGTAGTTGAACAGTTGGCCACGGAGCGCCTCGTCGTCGCGCCGATGCTCGTGCCAGCAGAGCGACCGGGGCTCGTAGACGAGCCGGCCGCCGCGCAGGATCGCGTCGCTGAACGCCGCCGTGTCCTCGCCGCCGCCGGATGGGCTCCCGGCGCCGAGGGCGGGATCGAAGCCACCGGCCGTGACAAGAGCGCTGCGCCTGAAGGCCATGCTGTTGCCCGAGCCGAACATTCCGCCCCAATAGGGATAGAGGAGCCGGTCGTCGGCGCGCTCCGCGATCAGGTCGTAGGAGCATCGATCCGTCCCCTTGGAGAAACCGGCGTATTGTTCGAACCGCTTTTGAGCAGCTGTCTCCAGCTCCAGGGGCATGACCATCCCCGTAGTCGCCGTGACCGACTTGTCAGCGAACGGGGCCAGAAGCCAGCGCAACCAGCCGGGGTCAACCACGGCGTCGTCGTCGGTGAACGCTACGTACTCCGCGGCGGCGGCTTGTGCAAGTCCACGGTTGCGGGCAACGGAGAGGCCTTTCCTCGGCTCGGCGACGTACCGGATGCGCCTGTCGCCGGGAGCCATCTTGGACACCAGAGCGAGCGTTTCGCCCGTCGCCGGACGGTTGTCGACGATGATCACGTCGATGTCGTCTCGGTCGATGCTGGCGAGCGACCGCAGACAACGCTCGAGAACATCGACCCGCCCCGTGGTCGAGATGATGACGGCGACCGAGCCCTCCGGATACTCCGGGACGCCACAGGTGCAGCCGGGGCCCTCCGCAGGGAGCCCCCCGGATAGGGCTTCGGGACCGCCCGGGACGCGGGCACACCGGTGGCTGGTCACATGCCCCACGATCGCCGAGCCGACCTGAGCCCAGATCGCGCGAGCGAGGTCGTCGCTCAGACCACTGGACGGCGGCCAGTCCAGGTGGACAACGCCGAGTGGCGCACGGTGCAGGCGAACAAGCGCCAAGGCGTCGCGGTACGGGCTCGTGCCGGGAGACTCCGGAGCGGGCGCGAACCGCGGCGCCGAGTCCAGGTCGATCAGACCGATCGCTGTTGGCTCGAGGTGCCGGAACGCTGCGAGCGGCAGGTACCCGTCGGTCATCGGTGTGTCGGCGCGAGTCATCGGCTCGCCACAGCGAGATGGGGAGAATGAAACACGGCGGCCACGCGAGCGGCCAGTGCCGGGCGTGTGGGCGCGAGAACGTTTATGACCATTGCGACGAAGGTGAACGCACAGCCGAGTGCGACAAGCGTTCTGACTGCCATCATCGCTGGGCTGGCCGGCAGCAGCGTGGAGAGGAGGCTGATCGCCACCGTCAGGAGGATCTTCGCGATCAGCGCAACCGGCGGTCGCCGAAGCCGCAAGATTCGTCGCGAACGCAACGCGAGCAGTCCAAAGAGCAGGCAATAGCTGCACAACGTCGCAAGGCTCGCGCCGGCGATTCCCAGTTTCGGCACGAGATACACGGTCAGCCCGACGTTCGCGAGGGCCGCGAGAACCGTTGACAAACCGACTGCGAGCGTGTTGCCCGAGAAGAGCAGCACCCTCATGGCGGCCATCATTCCCGCAAAGGGAAAAGCGGTGACGGCCACAAACGCCACGACCAACAGCAGGCCGCCGGGTTGGTAACTGGCGGGAACCCAAATGCTCAGGATGATCGGAGATGCCGCGCAAAGCCCAACCACGATCGGAATCAGGAGCGCGTAGAGAAAGTCCCTGGACTCCGCGAGGACCGAGGTACGGACTCTGGTGTCGACGAGCGCAAATACGCGTGGCATCCACGCCGTGTTGAGCACGTAGAGGAGAATCATCGTGAGGCTCGCTACGTTGTACGCAACCGCGTACCGTGCGATCGCGGCCGGTCCCAAATCGGCGCGGACTATTAGCCGGTCCGATGTGTCGAGCACGAATGACGCCAGCGCGGCCGGGACCAGGCCGACCGAGTAGCCAAGCGCCCCGGCGAGCATCCGCAGATCGCGGCGGCGGAAAAGCATGGGCCGAGCGACGATCAAGGCGAGGGCAACTGCGGCGCTCTGCGCGACCAGGTGACCAAGCACGTACCCGGACGCCGTGCGGTGCGCAAATACGACCAGCGTCAGGCCGAGCACCTCCGCCACCACCGACTGCAGCAAGGTGACCAGTGCGAAGGCAAGCAGCCGGTCGTGACTGCGGATGAGGCCCAGTGCAACATTTGTGATGGCCCAGAGCGCGGCCCAGGCTACGCCATATTCCATCGTCGGGCCATAGCCTCCGAGCCCGAGCGCCTGAGACCAGAAGGGTCCGGTCGCGTCGACCAGCCCCCACATGCCGAGCGCCAGAACGACCGCGAGGGTCACGACGCGGCGGGCGTCGCGATCCCCGTCACCGTTCGCGAACACCCGCTGGACGGCGGACTGGAGACTGAAGCTGGTGAGCGCGGCCACGACCTGCACCACGGCCAGCGTGGCGGCGACGAGGCCGAACTGGGATACCCCCAGCAACCGCGTGATGATCGGTGTGAAGAGCGCGGCGATCCCGAGCTGCACCCCCCACAGCAACATGTACAAGGAGTCGCGGCCGAACATGCCTTTCATCGTCTCCGTCGTCCGCGTCTGTACGTTCGCCGCGGCGTCGTCCGGGAGGCGTGCTCCACAGGCTTCTGACACTGCTGCTTCGCGAGCAGAGACGGGAGCCACGGCAGATGGCTGGGGTACCGCTGCGGTTCCGTCGTTACCTTCGAGAGCGCTCACGGCGCCACCGCCCGAACGTGCGCGCGATCCTGCCGCGACCTGGCCCGGAGGTAGGCCCACGGCCCGGCGAGCCAGCCTCGCAGCTCCGCCTTCAGGAGGCCCGGCGCAACGCCGGAACGGCTGGCGGCTGCCTGCGAGCGTCGCGCCAGGCGGGCCGCGTGAAACGCTCCGGCAAGGAGCTGTTGCGCGACCTCCGGGCCGGAACTGCGCGCGAAGAGAAACTTGCAGAGGTACGCCGAGAGCCCCTTGCCATAGCAATACATCTGCTTCTGTAGGTCGTTGTCGTCGACTCGGTGGTCGTGCCACACGAGTGCAGCCGGCTCGTAGGTGAGAGCCCGACCAGACCGCAGCAGACGCACGAACGCGTCGAGGTCTTCGCCCCCGCAAGTGGGCGATCCGGCTCCGAGGCTTTCGTCGAAGCCCCCGATCGCCGCGATCGCATCACGGCGGAAGGCGACGTTCGCGCCGGTCCCGAACACCCCAGGCGCGTACGGATGGAGCCGGGAATCGCCGCGAGACGGGCTCGCTTCGAACAGTCGCTGCTCACTGCTGGACGACCAACCAACACGAGCGTCGAAATACTGCTCGGTCGATCGCTCCAAAGACGCGCTCGCCACGAGCCCAGTGACGCAGCCGACATCGGCGCGCCGTCGGAACCCTCGGAGGATTGCGTCCACCCACAACTGATCGACGCGCACGTCGTCGTCGGTGTATGCGATGAACTCACCGCGGGCCTCGCGCAGCCCGCGGTTGCGCGCGGCCGACAGCCCGGGTCGCGCTTCGTGCACGTAGCGCACGCGGGCGTCCCCACGAGCCGCGTCGAGGACAAGCTTCCTCGTGCTGTCATCGGCTGGTGCGTTGTCGACAATGAGGAATTCGAGGTTTGGGTAACGCAGGCGCTGGATCGAGTCAAGACAGCGCCGCAGCCCCTGCGCCCGGTTGCGCGTGCACACGATCACCGAGACCAATGGCCCGTCGGATTCGGCGATCCAGCTTGCCGCCCTGGTCACGCCGCCGTGGCGTCCGGCACGCAGGTCTGCGAGTGCCGGGAGGCCGTTCACAGCCAGCTGACGCTCGACGCGTCGTCCGAGGTCGGCGTCCATCGCTTGTATGGCTTGATGCAGGTCCAGCTTGCCTGAAGACAGCGGCATCTGCACAAACCCCAACGGTTCACCGATTACGCGGATCAACAGCCGTGCTTCGTCATAGGCGGCCCGGGACTGAGCGAGGGGAGGATTGATCTGGAAGACCGGGCTTGACAGCTCGAGTTCCCCGCTCCAAACAGGGTGCACTGGCGGCGGTGATGTGTCAGCGACGTACCGCCTCGATGGTGTCGCGGGCGCGTCGACCAGCCTCAGCGACCTGCTGCGTGCATAGGCAATCGGACCCAGAAGCAGACCGATCCATTCGATCAACTCGAGCCGCCGCGGGAACTTGGCTGCTTTCCCGGCATTCTTGCGCGACCGGGGACTGAGTAGATACCGAAGTCCGGCCGGGATAAGCCGGACCAATCCGGAGCGACCCGGCCCCGAGGTCAGATGCTTGACGATCAGCGCCCCGAGCCCGACCCCGTAGCTGAAGACCTTCCCGTAGAGCAGGCCCATGGTATGCAGATGCCGATGTCGGACGATTGCGCGAGGTTCATAAACGAGTGTCTGGCCGCTGAGAATCAGGCGGATACAGATATCGAGATCCTCGGCGCCCTTTGCGTGCGTGCCGGCACCGAGGAACGGATCGAACCCACCTAGTTGGAGCAAAGCCTCCCGCCTGAACGCCATGTTGGCCCCGGAGCCAAAGTGACCGGCTGTGTACGGGAACAACGGAACGTCATCGGGAGGTGCGTCGAGCCTGTACACGCGGCGCGTCGGCCCCTTCCCGAAGGCTGCGTACTGCTCGAACAGCGACTGGGCCCGGGTGCCCAACTCCAGGGGCTCGATCTGACCCGTCACGCATGTGGCCTCGGGGTTCGCGGCGAACGCATCCCGGAGCGCCTCGAGCCACCGGTCGTCCACGGCGACGTCGTCGTCAACGAACGCCACTATGCTGCCGGTCGCCGAGGCGAGGCCGGCGTTCCGCGCACGGGAGAGACCGGGTGTGGGTGCCTCGACGTATCGCACGGCCGAGTCACGCCCGAAAGCGGCAGTGAGTGCCTCGTGGACATCCGATGCCGCCGGTCGGTTCTCGACCACGATCAGCTCCACCGGGCCGCAGGCGTTGTCGCGAATGATTTTCGCGCAGCGAACCGCGGCTGTCGCGTCGGCACAGGTGGTAATCACGACCGAGACGAGGTCAGCGGCGCTCGGGGCATGGTGGCCGTCGAGGACTGCCGGAGGGATCCTCGACTGGCTTGCGGTGAGTGGTGCGTCGTGCTCGGATCGGAGTCTCCGCTGCACGCGTCGCGCGCCGTTGGGGACCTTCGGCAAGATCCTGGACTGGCTTGCGGTGAGTGGTGCATCGTGCTCGGTCCGGAGCCTCCGCCGCGCACGTCGCACGCCCCGGTACGCCTTCGTGCGCAGGCGCTCCCTTCGCCATGCCAGCGGCGCCGACCGACCCATCAGGAGCTCGTCCACGTCGTCACCCCCCGTCGTGCTTCGCACCGTCCACCGCGCGATCGCCCACGGGTCATCATTCGCGTGCGAAATCGCGTTCTTGACCGCGGCACCTGACCGGAAGCCGGATTCGACGACGAGCTCGCGCACCCGCGCGTCATGGGCGCCGTGCGGATACGCAAACGAGTCGACCGGACGATCGATCATGTCCTCGAGAGCGGACTTGCTGGTCCGGACCTCGTCCTGGGCAGCAGCCAGGGTAAGCTCGTCGAGGTGGGGATGTGTAACGGTATGCGCGCCGAGCTCAACGCCGTTAAACCGGCCGCCCAAACTCTGGAGCTGGCGTTCGGTGACCATGCCGGCCGTACCGACAAACCCGGTCGTTACATAGACAGTCGATCGCAGACCCCGGCGGTCGAGCAGCTCGACGGCGTCGACCGTGTCACCGAAGCCGTCATCAAATGTGATCCCCACGCAGCGGTCGGGCAGCGGCCGCTGCCCGAGCATCCCGTCCGCTATCTCGCTCATGGTCAAAGCCGTGCGTCCACTCGCAGCGATGGCGTCGAGGTGACTCACGAACTGCTCGGGAGCGACGGCCAACGGGTCGTCCTCGCGGTTCGAGACACTGTGGTAGAGCAGGATCGGGATCGTTTGCGCCATCAACGCCCTTGGAGTCCTACGCCGAGCAGACCGCGCAGGTAGCCGGCCGCGGTGATCATCAACCCGATCACGATTGCTCCGGACCGGGCGGCTCCGGACGGATCTCCGTGGAACGCGTCCGCAAGTCCGAGCCAGACCCCGGTCGGGAGAGTCACCTTCACGTAGGTGCGCTCGCGCTCGAGAGCCGCGTTGCTGCCGACGCTGCGCGAAACGACCGCCTTTGACAGTCCCTCAGACCAGCAACGCCGGCGGAAATAGCGCCAGCGGGTACGGTCTGGGCTCACTCGGTGCTCAACCGTCGCGGCGGGCATCTGAACGATGCGACCGCCGGTCGCGGTGCGGGCTCGGATCGAGAGCTCGGTCTCTTCACAACCCAAGGGAGTGCGGCCGACGCGGCCGATCCCATCTGTGAATCCGCCGACGCGTTCCAGGACCGTCCGGCGAAACGCCATGTTGGCGCCAATCGGATTGCGGATCTCCGCGAGCGTCGGCGGCAACCCGCGGTACGAGCATCCGACGACCCAGAGAAACTCGGACGGGATCCAAGACGGCGCGCGCGACTCCCATGCCGGGACAGCGAGCCCGCCCGCGCCGATCACCGTCGGATCCTCGAAGGCCGGCGTGAGCTCCCGCAACCAGCCTGGCCGTGCGCGCGCATCGTCATCGAGAAATGCGACGATCTCCCCCGTAGCGTGGCGGACGCCGGTATTCCGAGCGCCGGAGAGACCGCGGTCCTCCTCGTTAGCGAAGACTCGTGCGCGCGGCAGCTCGTGAATCGCGCGGCGGCGTAGGTCATTGTTGTGGTCAATCACGACCACAACTTCGTGTGGCGAGGGCTCCTGTGCCTGTACTGACGCTACCGCTTCGACCAGCGCGTCCCAGCGTTGGTCGGTGTATGCGCAGATGACCACGCTTACTCGAGGTGGCACATGCGCGCTCGAGTGCTTTGTCGGCTGGACCGCCTGGGCGGGCATAAGTTCTAACTCGTTGATCAGCGCATTCATCGCAGGGTCTCGCTTCGAGCTACACGGCGCTCGCCGATTTCGGGGACGTGGACTCGCGCTGCCTGCCAGGCAGCGCCGGCGCCTATATCAATGATCGGCGGCCGTCGGCAAGAACTTGAGGCACCGCCGTCGTGCAAGTCAAACCTCTTCGGAAGTTCTTACGACCTGGTTGAACGCCACGCGTGTGGACGCCGCCCATGCCCGCGATTGTTTGGCCACTCGCCTCTCGCGCCGGACGCCACGTCGATCAGCACGATCACCGCCATCACGGCGACACAGACACCGTCCGGGTACTGGAATGAGTGGTATGGCGGCCGCGGCCGGGGCCGCCCCGCGGTGCGCTATTGCTTCAGTCGCTCCAGGATCATGCGTGTGACCTCGCCGCCGTCCGCGCGGCCCTTGGTCTCTCGCATCACGTAACCGACGAGCGGCCCGATCGCCCTGCGGTTGCCCGAACGCACCTGCTGCGCCGCATCGGGATCCGACGCCAGCGCCCGGTCGATCACCTCACCGAGCCCGTCGCCCTCGCCGCTGATCGCGGCCAGGCCCTCGCGCGCGACGATCGCCCGGGGATCGCCGCCCTCCGCCACCAGCCGGGTCAGTACCTGGCGCGCCGCGTCGCGGCTGACCTCCTTGGCGGCGACCATCGCGCAGAGCGCCGCCAGATTCTCCGGCGAGACCTTGGAGTCCGCCGGGTCCTGATCTGAGCCGATCCGCTCGAGCAGCGGTGGGATCCAGTTGGCCAGCGCCACCGGATCGTCCCCGTCGGCCGCCAGCGCGCGCTCGTAATAGTCGCCGAGCTCGGTCCGGAACGCCAGCAGCCGCGCGCTCTCGCCGCCCAGGCCCAGCTCTCGCTCATAGCGCGCCGCGCGGTCGGCGGGGAGCTCGGGAAGCGCCGCGCGCGCGGCAGCGATCATCTCCTCGGTGGCGACCAGCGGCACCAGGTCGGGCTCGGGGAAGTAGCGGTAGTCGTGTGCTTCCTCCTTCGAGCGAAGCGGGGTCAGTCGGCCGCTGACGGGATCGAAGTGCAGCGTTTCCTGGACGACGCTCTCGCCGGCCTCGAGCAGCGCGATCTGGCGGTCGATCTCGGCCCGCACGCCGCGCTCGAGGAACCTGAACGAGTTCATGTTCTTGAGCTCGGTCTTGGTGCCCAGCTCGCTCGAACCGACCGGCCGCACCGAGACATTGGCATCGCAGCGCAACGAACCCTCTTCCATGTTGACGTCCGACACCCCCAGCACCCTCAGCGTGGAGCGCAGCAGACGCAGCCAGTCGCGCGCGTGCTCGGGCGAGCGCAGATCCGGCTCGGTTACGATCTCAACCAGCGGCGTGCCGCCGCGATTGAAGTCGACCCAGCTGCGGTCGGCGCCGTGGATCCGGCCGCTTGAGCCGAGGTGGTTGAGCTTCGCCGCATCCTCCTCCAGGTGCACGCGATGGATGCGCACGTCGCCGACCCGTCCGCCGCGACACAACGGCACGTCGTACTGCGAGATCTGATAGCCCTTCGGCAGATCTGGATAGAAGTAGTTCTTGCGATGAAACAACGAGCGCTCCGCGAGCTCGCAGTCGAACGCGACCCCGATCAGCAGGCCGACGTGCACTGCCCGTTCGTTGAGCACCGGAAGCGACCCCGGCAGGCCCAGGCAAACCGCGCAGGTGTGGGTGTTGGGCTCATCGCCAAAGGAGATTTCGCAGCCGCAGAACATCTTCGTCCGCGTGTCGAGCTGGACGTGAATCTCGAGCCCGATCACGGGCTCGTAGCCGACGCTCGCCGCGCTCATCGGCTCGCTCATCGCCGCACCGCGCTCACCGGCTCGCTCATCGCCGCGCCGGGCTCCCGTCGAAGCCGATCGCCTGCTCCAGCGCATAGGCGGCGTCGAGCAGCCGGGGCTCGCTGAACGCCGGCCCCGCAAGCTGGAAGCCGACCGGAAGCCCGTCGCTCAGCCCCGAGGGGATCGAGATCGCGGGGATCCCCGCCAACGGCATCGGCACCGTGCAGAAGTCGTTGAGGTACATGGCAAGCGGATCGTCGGTCTTCGCGCCCAGCTCGAACGCCGTCCACGGGCTGGTCGGCGTGACGATGAAGTCAAAGCGCTCAAATGCCGCCCGGAAGTCGTCGGAGATCTTCGTGCGCACCTTCTGTGCGGTTCCATAGTAGGCGTCGTAATACCCGCTCGACAGGGCGTAGGTGCCGAGCATGATCCTCCGCTTGACCTCAGCCCCGAACCCGGCCGCGCGGGTGTGGTTGTACATCGTCGTGAGGTCGGCGTCGCCGTCGACCCGCAGCCCGTAGCGGACGCCGTCAAACCGGGCGAGGTTGGCCGACGCCTCGGCGGGCGCGATCAGGTAGTACGCCGACAGCGCGTGTGGCGCGTGCGGTAGCCGGCAGGGCTCGACGGTCGCGCCCAGGCCCTCGGCGAGCGCCAGCGTCGCCTCGAAGTTGTCGCGGACGCCCGGTTCAACGCCGCCGGCGCCGCCGGTCAGCTCCTCCGGCACCCCGAGGCGGATTCCGCGCAGGTCCGATGCGCTGGGCGGCGCAATCTCGACCGGGAACTCCAGCGAGGTCGAGTCGCAGGGGTCGCGCCCCACCATGTGGGCGAACAGCAGCGCCGCGTCGGTCACGTCGCGGGTCAGCGGTCCGGCCTGGTCAAGCGAGGACGCGAACGCGATCATCCCGTAGCGAGAGCACGCTCCGTAGGTCGGCTTCAGTCCCACGATCCCGCACAGCGCAGCGGGCTGTCGAATCGATCCACCCGTGTCGGTCCCGATCGCCCACGGAGCAAGGCCCGCCGCGACCGCCGCGGCGCTCCCGCCGGACGAGCCGCCGGGGACGCGGCCGCGATCCCACGGGTTGAGCACCGGCCCGTAGCCCGAGTTCTCATTCGAGGACCCCATCGCAAACTCGTCCTGGTTGGTCTTGGCCAGCAACGGAGCCCCGGCCTGGCGGAGCTTGGCAACGACCGTCGCGGTGTACGGCGGCCGGTAGCCCTCGAGGATCCTCGACCCGGCCTGACTCGGGACCCCCTCGGTGCAGAACAGGTCCTTGACCGCGAGCGGGACGCCTCCGAGCGGCGCGTCGGCGTAGGGGCGCTCGGCCGGGCGCTCCGTCGCCACCCAGGTGAACGCGTTGAGCCGATCGGCCCTGGCGCGGTCGCGGTAGGCGTCGAACAGCTCGCCGGGGTCGATCTCGCCCGCGCGGACGCGCCGCGCCGCCACGGCGGCGGTCAATTCGATCAGCCCACTCACGCCGGCGCCGCACCGGGGCTGGGGACGCCGAAGCCGCCCTGCAGCGGCTCCGGCGCGGCCGCCAGAGCCACGTCCCGCGGCAGGCACGGCACGGGCTCGTCGGCGCGCAGCGCGTTGACGACGTCGACCACGTGGGAAGTGGGCTCCACGCCCTCGAGGTCCAGCTCGCCGATCTTCTCGATGTGATCGAGCACGTGGGACAGCTCCGCGGCCATCCGCTCCACCTCCTCGTCGCTCAGCTCGAGCTTGGCGAGGCGAGCGACGTGGAGCACCTGTGCGCGATCGAGCATCGGCAACGCATTCTAGGAGGCTGTCTGGGAACCGGCTCGGACCGTGGGGATGTCCTCTGGCTCGTCTTGCGGCGCGATCCCCTCCATGCGCAGCGACCGATATCCGCCGTAGGCGATCGCGCATCCGCAGATCAGCCCGATGAACCCCCCGATCTTCTGGTCGACGACCGCGTCGTTCCCGGGCACGTTGATCAGCACCCGGTAGATCAGTGCCAGCGCCGTGAGCCCTCCGAGCAGCATCACGATCAGGCTGAAGCTCGCCGGCAGCGCCGGCGAGCGCCGGGTGGCCTGCAGATAGACGAGCGCCAGCGCGGCAAGGATCGTCACCAGCATCAACCAGCGCAGCGAGGTCAGCGATTGCCATCCGTTGACCGAGGTGGAGACGCCGAGCCTCGCCGCAACCGGCGCGAACGCTCCGGTCAGCCCGTACCACGGGAGCAGGAACACCGACACCACCAGGGCCGCGGCGGCGACGCCCACGATCATCTCCCCGCTGCGCAGCCTTAAGCGATCGAATCGCATCCGCTCAATGCTTTGGGCGATGCCCGCCGTGACCCCGGCTCAGGCGGTCGGCGGCGCTGTCGGACCGGCGGGCTCGGCCGGGGCCGAGGGCGATTGTGACGTCGCGGGCTTGGATCTCGTGAGGACGGCGATCACGATCGCCGCCAGCCCGACCAGCGCCATCAGAATGTCCATCCCGGAGAAGACATTCCACGCGTTCGCGCCACCGGTCGTGATGCTCGCGGCGCCGACGAGGCTGATCGTCAGTCTCGACGTCCAGTCGAGAAACAACGAGATGATCAGCACGAGACCGCCGGCAGCGGCGATGATCTGACCCTGGCTGAGTCTCGCAGTGTCCATACGCTTCCCTTTTCCCGCTGGTAGCCAGCTTCGATGGTTGAGCTCCGCTGGCTGAGCCCGCCAAATCGCTCCTACGTGTCGAGATCGTGCGCCGTGCTCCCGCCAGCTCGCATACCGCGAACCCCGCAGGGTTCGTCCAAAACCCTACCGGCCGGCGCGCCGCGGCGCCACTTCTCTGCGCGTTCTCGAGGCGCGCGCAACACGCCTGCGCCGCGCTCGCTCCTCGAGCATCGATTCATAGCCCCCGAATGCGATCCCGACCGCGCTGAGCACGCCCAGGTAGGCGCCCAGCTTCTGGTCGACGACCGCATTTGCCGACGGCAGGTCGATCAGCACGCGATCGATCAACAGCACCGCGGTGATGGCCCCGAGCATCGCGACGAGCGCGCCGGTGTTGGTCTTGGCGCCGTGGGCGCGCTGACTGCCGTGCAGCAGCACCGACCCGAGCGCGACAGCGATCGTGAGGAGCATCAGCCATCGCACGTTCGTCAGGCCGTGCCAGGCGTTCTCCGCATGCGCGAGCGGCCTGTGCGCAGAGACCCGGCCGGGCAGCTCATCGACGCCGTACCACTCCATCGCGAACATCACGACCAACAGGGCCACCGCGCTGGCGGCGGTGATCAGGGCGCCCTGACGAAGCCTCGGCGCGCGGTGCCCGTCGGTGCTCTGGGCCATCGAAACGTACGCTAGCGTCCGCGCTCTCAGCGCTTGCTGATCGGGGCGAGGTCCGCCACCAGCTTGCGGTCGGTGCCGTCGTTGCCGAAGTGGATGACGACGATTCCGCCCGGCTCGATCCCGGTCACGACGCCCTCGCCGAACTTCGGGTGAACGACGTCGTCGCCGAGCCGGTAGGCGATCGGCGCCGCCTCCTCGGCCGCAGTCGAGCTCCATGACATCGCCCGCGCGCGGATCCCGCCGTAGGCCTGCGGTTGCTGTCCGCGGTCGGTCAGCTCCGCCGGGATCTCGCCGATGAACCGGCTCGCCAGACCGTAGCTTCGCGCTCCGAACACTGTTCGCGTGCGGGCGTAGGTGATGTACAGATCGCGTTGCGCGCGGGTGATGCCTACATAGCAGAGTCGCCGCTCCTCCTCGAGCCCACCCTCGTCGAGCGCGCGCGAGTGCGGGAACACGCCCTCTTCACAGCCGATCATGAACACGATCGCGTACTCGAGCCCCTTGGCGTTGTGGAGCGTCATCAGCGTCGCGAGGCCTTCGTCGTCGGCGCGTTCGTCGGCATCGGCGATCAGCGCGATCTCCTGCAGGAACTCCCCCAGCGAGCGCTCCTCGGCGTCCGCAGCGTCGTATTCGGCGGCAACGTTGACCATTTCCTCGAGGTTCTCGATCCGTCCCTGCGCCTCGATCGTGCGCTCGGCCTCGAGCGCTTCGAGGTAGCCGGTTTCCCTCAGTGTCTCCGAGAGCAGCTTGGCGATCGGCGCATCGGACGCGGCGCGTTCCCGCAGCACATTCATCGTTGCCATGAACCGCCGCAGCGCCTTGATCGCGGCGGCTCCCAGTCCCGGTACCTGTTCGGGCGCCGACGCGGCGTCCCAGATCGGCATCCCGACGGTGTTCGCGAACGCCAGCACGCGCGACATCGAGGTCGTGCCGATCCCGCGGCGAGGAGCGTTGACGATCCGCGTGAACGCGCCGACATCCTGCGGGTTGATCAGCGTCGTCAGGTAGGCGACCGCGTCCTTGATCTCGGCTCGCTCGTAGAACTTCGTGCCGCCGATCACCTGATAGGGGATCTCCGCGCGCACCAGCGTGTCCTCGAGCACCCGCGACTGTGCGTTGGTCCGGTAGAAGACCGCGATCTCAGATCGCGACGTGCCCTCGTCGACCAGCTGCTGGATCTCGCCGGTGACCATTCGTGCCTCGGCATGCTCGTCCTCGAGCTCGCGCACCTTGACCGGGTCACCCCGGCCCAGCTCGGTCCACAGGACCTTGCTCCTCTGCCCCCGGTTGTTGCTGATCACAGCGTTGGCCGCGTCGAGGATCGTCTGCGTCGAGCGGTAGTTCTGCTCGAGCCTGACCACGTGGGCGTCCGGGAACGCATCCTCGAAGTCCAGGATGTTGCGGATGTCGGCGCCGCGGAACCCATAGATCGACTGCGCATCGTCGCCGACCACCATCAGGTTGCGGTGCTCCTCGGCCAGCAGCTGCAGCCACCGGTACTGGGCGTGGTTGGTGTCCTGGTACTCGTCGACGAGCACGTGGCGAAAGCCGTTGGCGTAGCGGTCGCGGACCTCCGGGAACATCTCCAGCAGGTTGACCGCGCGGACCAGCAGGTCGTCGAAGTCCATCGCGTTCATCCGGTGCAGCTCGCGCTCGTAGAGCCGGTAGACGTCGGCGACCGTCTGCTCGAAGAACGAGCCGACCATGCGCCCGTAGCTCTCGGCGTCGCGGAGCTTGTTCTTGGCGTCGGAGATCTGCGATTGGATGCCCGCCGGCGTGAAGCGCTTGGGGTCGACCCCGAGGTCGTCGAGGCAGCGCTTGATCAGCCGCCTCGAGTCGGCCGAGTCATAGATCGTGAACTGGCGCGTGTAGGCGAGCCGATCGGCGTGGGCGCGGAGCATCCGCGCGCACGCCGCGTGGAAGGTCATCACCCACATCGCGCGGACGCGGGGGCCGACGAGCAGCTCGGCGCGATCGCGCATCTCCCCCGCCGCCTTGTTGGTGAACGTGATCGCGAGTATCTCGTTGGCCTTCGCCCTCCCGGTCGCGCTCAGGTAGGCGATCCGGTGGGTGAGCACCCGGGTCTTGCCCGACCCCGCGCCGGCGAGGATCAGCAGCGGCCCCTCGCCGTAGGTGACCGCCTCGCGCTGTGGGTCGTTGAGGCCGGCGAGCAGCCCCTCGAGATCGGTCGCGATGTCGGGCATGGCGGGACTTCAACGGTAGCGGCCGGGGTGGTCGTCGACCGCCGCCCAGCCGCTGGCGGGTGAGGTGAGGAACCGGGGGAAGGGGCCGGTGAGGCCGCCGACTCGGGGGCAGGGGCGGGTGAGGCCGCCGACTCGGGGGCAGAGGCGGGTGAGGCCGCGAACCTGGGGTCAGCGGCTGGGATGCCGCACGACCTGCAAATCGCGACAGTCACGTCGGACACCCCGAGCCCTGCCGAACTATGCATGCCACACCTGTATGACACGACAGGCCTCGCCGCGAACGCGCCGACTGTCGTGTTCTGCACGTCGCCGGCCCAGGAATGAGGCCCTCGGCGGGATCCTAATTCAGCGCCTGTGCCCGCATGCGCGCGATCGCCTGCGCGCCGTCCTCACCGACGAGCAGCTCCGGTCGGATCGTCCAGCTCGCCCCAACGTCGATCGCCGGGAAGCGGCCGGCGCCGGCGAGCAGCGCGTCAAGCGCGATCACCGTCGTCTCTCCCCCCAGCGGAGCCGAGGCCGTGGCGATCACGGTCAGCGATCCCGCGTCGGCCATCTTGCGCGCGCTCGCGAGCACCTTGCGTGCCGCCGTCGGATGCAGGCCGTCGAGGGTGTCGATCAGGATCACGGCGTGCGACCCGCGGGCCGCCAACCGCCGCGCCTGGTCGACCACGGGCTCAACGACCTGGGTCTGTGCGTCGCCGGAAGCCGCGAAGCTCAGCGCTGCGGCCGGCTGAACCGGCCCCGAGGACCACTCGGAGATCTCTTCGGGGCGAACACCGGTGAGCACGAGCAGCACTTGCAGATCCTCGTGGCCGGCGAGCGCGGCGGCGAGACGGCGCAGGGTCTCGCTCTTGCCCGCGCGTGCCGCGCCGGCGATCGTGACACGCGAGCCCTTACCGATCGGCGTCAAGCCCTCGATCGCCGTGATCGTCGGGTCATCTGATCCGAGTTGCAGGCGCTCGTGTGCAAACGTCGCCGGCAGCTCGTCGAATCGGGCACTGTCGGCCACCTCCGAGGCGGCGACGCCGTTGATCGTGTCGATCCGGATCATCGAGGCAAACCGCTCGGACCGGCGGGGTGGGCGGCGCGGCCCGGTGATCCGGTCGCCGGAGAGCAGCTCGCAGCGCTTGACCTGGGCGGCCGAGATGTAGACGTCGTCGTCGGACGGCTCGGGAGGATGGGCCCGCACGAACCCCGACCCGTTTCCGACGAGCTCGACGACACCGTCGACGATGTCCTCCTCGGCGGCCGCGGGGGGCTCCTCCGCCTCGGCCTCCGCGGACGGCTCCCCCTCCTCGGCGGCCGCGGACGGCTCCCCCGCCTCGGCGGCCCCGGACGGCTCCCCCGCCTCGGTGCGAGCCTCCGTCTCGCGGCCCTCGTCGCGCTCTTCGTCGCGACCGCCGCGGCCACGGCCGCCCCGGCGTCCCCGGCGTCGGCGCCGTCCCCCCGCCTCGCCTTCACGCGCCGAGAGCTCGTCCGCGACCGCTTCCGCCAGCTCCTCGGCGTCGATGAGCTCCTCGGCACCGCCTCCATCGCCGGCCTCGCCCTCCTCCGCCTCGGCCTGCTGAGCGTCGCCTTGCTGCGCCTCCGCCTCCTTGGCCTCTTGTTCCTCGGCCGCGCGGGTCTCGGCTTCATCGCCTCCGTCGGGCTTCGGCGCCTCGGTTGCATCCTGTCTGCGGAGGATCGCGTCGATCAGCTCTGCGCGACGCAGTCGCCGGTAGCCGTCGATCGACAGCTCCGAGGCCATCGCGTGGAGGTCGGCGAGCGGACTGGCTTGGAGTGCGGCGCGATCGAGGATCGACATGAGGTGGCCTCCTTGTGTGCTGGATCGGTGGGCTCCGGTCGCGTTGGGCCAGCGACCGGCGATACGAGACAGCTCAATCTAGCGGGACGTCATCCGGGTCGGCTCACCGGACGATCGAGCGTCCGCACCACGCGCGCCGCGCACCATCCGCGCGAGGTGCAAGAGTTTGCACAAACGACAGATGGGAGCCGGTCGCATGGTCATCACTGCTTCGTCATATCCGTTCCTCGACATCCTCTGGACGACGCTCATCTTCTTCGCGTGGGTGATCTTCATCTGGATCGCGATCACCGTGCTGATCGACATCTTTCGCCGTCACGACCTGTCGGGGTGGGTCAAGGCCGCCTGGGTAGTCCTGATCGTGATCCTGCCGTGGCTTGGCGTGCTGGCCTACCTGATCCTCAACCACACCGGGATGGCCGAGCGACGCGTCAAGGACGTCCAGGCCAGCCAGCAGCAGTTTGACGAGTCCGTCCGCAGGGCCGGGGGATCGGGCGGCCCGGTAGCGGAGATCGAGAGGGCAAAGCAGCTCCTCGACAGCGGCACGATCACCCAGGCCGAGTTCGACGCGATCAAGGCCAGGGCGCTCGCCTGACGAGAGGAATCAGGCGCTTGCCTGATGAGAGAGATCAGTCGCTCGCTGACCAGAGCGCTCAGCCGTCATCCCGGTGCCGGCGCAGCTCGTCGGCCAGTCGTGCCGCGCTGTCGATCTCAGCCCCGCCGTTCAGCACCGACTGCACCGCCAGGAAGTCGGCCACGTGCCCGAGGTCGTGGACCCGCAGCACGTGAGCGCCGGCCGCGACTCCGTGGGCGACGGCAGCCAGTGTCCCGGGGAGTCTTTCGCGTGGCGCCCGGCCGGTGATCGCGCCGACGAAGTCCTTGCGCGAGACCGCTAGGAGCAGCGGCCGGCCGAGCGAATGCAGCCCCTCCAGGGCGCGGAGTACCTCGACCGTCTGCGCGGGCGTCTTTCCGAAGTCGGGGCCGGGGTCCAGCATCAACTGCTCGAACGCGACGCCCCGCCCGGTGGCAAGCGCGATCCGCTCCTTCAGGAAGGCCTCGACATCCGGCACGATCCGGCCGTCGAATCCGCGATCGAGCAGCTTCTCCTTGGGCGCCGCCCGGGTGTGCATCAGCACCAGCCCGGCTCCGCTTTGCGCACAGACGTCGGCGAGTCCCGGATCACGCAGCCCGCTGACGTCGTTGACAATCGCGGCCCCGGCGGCGACCGCCGCGCGCGCCACGTCCGGCTTGTAGGTATCGACCGACACGAACGCGCCGAGCTCGCCGGCGACACGCTCGATCAGCGGCACCACCCGTTCGATCTCCTCGTCCACGGCCACCGGCGGACGGTTGGTGATCCCGGACTCGCCGCCGATGTCGATCAGATCGGCGCCGCTCGACAGCAGCGAGTCGGCGAGCGCCACGCGCTGCTCGAACGTCCGATGTAGCCCCGCGTCCGA
Organism: uncultured Solirubrobacterales bacterium; assembly: GCA_963723675.1. Taxonomy (GTDB): domain Bacteria; phylum Actinomycetota; class Thermoleophilia; order Solirubrobacterales; family Solirubrobacteraceae; genus Palsa-465. Next base: position 1,801,786 of record CAVRRW010000012.1, read on the forward strand.
AAACGAGTCGGGCGTCGCGTTGACGATCCCCATCAGCCATGGCCGGCCCCCGAGCTCGACGGGCCCGCGCGTGGTGCGGAATGGGCGCGGGGGCGCGATCACGGTGCGGCGATCCCCTCGGCGCGCGCCTCGTCACGGAAGCGGTCTACCTCGAGCGCGACGCGCGCATGATCCCATCCGAGCTGCGCGCCGAGCGCGCGACCCACGCGGAGCGGCACGTCGCTTATGGCGCCGCACACGGTCGGCGCCGCGACCAGCCCGAGCCGCGTGCGCCTGAGCAGCACGTCCGCGACGCTGCGGGCCTGGTCGTGCACGGCACCGAACGACGCTTCGGCGAGCAGGTCGGGGTGGCCGGGCACGATCGGCTCTGCGAGCCTGGGATCGCCGGCCGCGTACCCCAGCAGGTCGCGCGCGGCGTGTCCGTAGCGAGCGGCAAGCGCCGGGTAGGACGCTTCCGGGACGCCTTCCACGCGGGGCAGATTTGCCGGATCCACCGGCTCGCCGAGCGGGATCCCCTCGGTCCGGCACGGCGCCTCGCGGCCGTCGCGCTCGACCATCCGGTCGACGGCGAGCTTCGCCATCCGTCGCCAGGTGGTGAGCTTGCCGCCCGTGATCGTGATCAGCCCGCTCGAGGTCTCATACAGCTCCGCCTTGCGCGAGATGTCCACCGACTTTCGGGTGTCGCCGGCGGAGATCAGCGGTCGCACCCCGGCGTACGCGCCGGTCAGGTCGCTCGTCCCGAGGCTCGTGCCGAAGAACGAGTTCGTCGCCTCGAGCAGGTAATCGATGTCCGCGGCCGCTGGGCGCACATGGTCGATGTCGCCCTCGTACGTGTTGTCGGTGGTTCCCAGCAGAGTGGAGCCCAGCCACGGCAGCGCGAAGATCGACCTGCCGTGTCCGGCCGGCACGATCGACCCGGCGCGCAGCGGCAGGTCAGCGCCGGCGACTGTGACGTGCGTGCCGCGGCTCGGGACGATCGTCGGCACCTCGGCCTCGGAATGCAGCTCGTCTGGGCGGATCCGATCGGCCCAAACGCCCGTGGCGTTGACGACGTTGGCGGCCCTGACCTGGAACTCGCCGCCGCGCTCGCCGTCGAGCACGGTGACGCCGGTGCCGGCGCCGTTCTCGGTGAGCAGCTCAGTGACCTCGAGCCGGTTTGCGCAGATCGCCCCAAACCGCTCTGCCTCCCCGAGCACCGTCAGGACGAGCCTGGCGTCGTCGGTCTGGCAGTCATAGAACAGGTAGCCGCCGGTCGGCTTGCGCGGCTCGAGCGCGGGCAGCAGACCGACGACCTCCTCGCCCGAGATCGTCCGGTGACGCGCAGGGCTCCAGTCGGCATCCTGGTGCTCGCCCCCGCGTCGCACGGCGCGGCGGCCTCGTAGGCGGGGCGTCGCCATCACGTCGTACATGTTCAGCCCGATCCCGACGATCCGGTCTGGCCGGGTCCCCCCGAACGCAGGGACCACCATCTCCAGGGGCCTGACCAGGTGCGGCGCGAGCCGGACCATCAACTGGCGTTCCAGCAGCGCCTCGCGGACCAGACCGAGATCGAACTTCTGCAGATAGCGCAGCCCGCCGTGCACGAGCTTGGACGAGCGGCTGCTCGTCCCGGAAGCGAAATCCGCCTTCTCCACCAGCGCCACGCTGTAGCCGCGGGAGGCTGCGTCGAGAGCCACGCCGGCACCGGTGATCCCGCCGCCGATCACGACGACGTCGAATTCCTCCCGGGCCAGGATCTCGGTCGCGCGCTCGCGGGTCTGCATCCGGGCCAGCGTAGCCGCGGCGTTACCGAACCGGCCCTGCGCGTCAGCGGCTGGGGCTGACCACGCCTGCCGTGCTGCCCCCGCGCCGGACCGGCTCCCCGGCGGCGAGCACCTCGCCCCGTCCCAGCACCTCGAGGCCGGTCGCGACCCCGATCGTCGGCGCGATCGTGATCGCCGGATTCAGCGGCGAGGTGTCGGTGACGGAGAACGACTGACCGAGCTGCTCCAGCCCGGTGGTGGTGGGGAGCGCCAGGAACGCCGGCTCTGCCTGGGTTGTGGCGCTGTTGCGTTGCGACGCCCGTGGCGCCGCGATCGCATCGGGCAGGCTCATGTGGAGGTCGATCCGGTTCATCAAGATCTCGAGCACGGTGGTGATGATCGTCGCGCCGCCGGCCGCGCCGACCGCCATGAACGGGCGGTCGTGCCGGAGCACGATCGTCGGGGACATGCTCGACCGGGGCCGCTTGCCCGCCGCCGGCAGGTTGGGGTCCGGGACCCCGGGCTGCAGCGGAGCGAAGTCGAAGTCGGTGAGCTCGTTGTTGAGCAGGAAGCCGCGGCCGGGGACGACGATGCCGCTGCCGCCCAGCTCTTCGATCGTGTTCGTGTAGGAGACGATGTCGCCGCTGCGGTCGGCGACCACGAAGTGGTTGGTGTTGGTGCCCTCCTGGGGCGGCCCCGCGTCGGTCGGCCCCTGCAGCGCGCAGCCACCGGCGGCGAACGGGTCACCCGGCGCGACGGGGCTGGTGAGCGCATGAGCGGGATTGATCAGGCAGGCGCGTTGGCGGCCGAACTCCTCCGACAGCAGCTGGGCCAGCGGCACGTCGACGAACCGCGGGTCGCCGACGTAGCGATTGCGGTCAGCGAACGCGAGCCGCGTCGCCTCGAGGAAGTGATGCCATACCTGAACCCGGCTCTGGTCCGCAAGCTTGAAGTTGCTGAGGATGTTCAGCGACTCGCCGACGGTCGAGCCGCCGCTCGACGAGGGCGCCATCGAGTAGACGTCATAGCCGCGATAGCGGACATGGGTCGGCGTCACGAGCGGCGCGGAGTAACCGGAGAGATCGCTCAGCGTCATCTTGCCGGGGAGTGCAACCAGCGTGGCGCCCGGCGCCAGCGGCAGGTTGTGGACGGTGCTGACGACGTCGGCGCCGATCGGACCGCCGTAGAGCGCACCGACTCCCTGCCGACCGATCTGCGCGTAGGTGCGCGCCAGATCGGGGTTGCGCATCACCGAGCCGACCGCCGGGAGGTTGCCGCCCGGGAGGAATTGCGCCGCGGTGGAGCTGAACTGATCGAAGCGGAACGCGTTCTCGCGGATCTGCTCGACGAGCGTCGGGGTGAGGTCGAACCCGGACCTCGCGATCCGCTCGGCCGGCGCGAGGTCGGCGCCAAGCCCGAATCGGCCCCACCGCTGAAGCGCCCGCTGCCATGTCATCAGCGTCCCGGGAACGCCGACCGACAATCCGCTGGTGACCGCCGTCGGGAACGGCAGCGGCTTTCCGGTCTGCGGGTCGATGAACAGGTTCACGTCGTCGGCCGCCGGCGCCGTCTCGCGGCCGTCGATCGTGTACACGCGATGCGTGCGAGCGTCGTAGTAGACGAAGTAACCGCCCCCTCCGATCCCCGCGACGAACGGATCGGTCACGCCGAGCGTCGAGGCGACCGCGACCGCGGCATCGGCCGCGCTCCCGCCCCGGCGCAGAATCTTCAGCCCGGCCTGGGTCGCGGGCGTGCTGTCAGACACCACCGCCCCGCCGCGCCCGACTGCCACCGCCTGCTTAGCGGATGCGCCGGCAGCCGGCCAGATTGCGGCCACGCAAAGCGCGGTCAAAGCGAACAGCACGAGCCTGGCGCGCACACCCACCATCCCAGCTTGCCCCGAGTGGCGCAGGAGTATTCGCGCAGAACGCGGGATCGGTCGGGACCCTGACCGCTGGCGTGACCCGGCGCCGGCGAAGCCCAGGCACCAGGTAGGTACCAGACCGCCCTCAAAGGACCGTCCTCAAAGCGGAGACCGCCCTCAAAGCGGGTGATTTACGGAAAACTAGTGCGCCGGATCCGCGACGCCTGCGTCGCGGCGGTCGGCGATGATCTGCTTGATCCGGTCAAGCGTCTCGTTGGACATCCGTCGGATCTCCCAGTGGGTGAGCTTGATCAAGCGCATCGGCGAGGTCGCGACCACGTCGGCATTGCGGGGCTCGCGGGTGAGCAGACCCATCTCGCCGATCAGGTCCCCCTCCTTGAGCGACGCGATCTTCTGGCCGTCCCGGATCACGTCCGCCGTGCCCTCCTCGATCGCGATCAGCTCGGTCGAGTAGTCGCCCTGCTTCATCAGGATCTGGCCCGCGGCGGCGCTGGTCTCGGTCGCAAATGTCGCCAGGCGCTTGGCCTCTTCGGGCGAGAGTTGCGAGAACAGCGGTATCGCCGTGAGGCGGTTGGGATCCATGACTCCTCGATTCCGGTAGTCGTCGCGGGAAGCTACAGCGCCTGGACCTCGGACGTGATCTCGCTGACCGACTGCTTGGCGTCGCCGAACAGCAGCGCCGTCTTGGGGTCGTAGAACAGTGGATTGTCGATGCCCGCAAAGCCCGAGGCCATGGAGCGTTTGAGCACGATCACCGACTGGGACCTGTCGACCTCGAGAATCGGCATCCCGTAGATCGGGGATCCGGGCTCGTTCTTGGCGGCCGGGTTGGTGACGTCATTAGCGCCGATCACTAGCGTCACGTCGGTTCGTGAGAACTCCGGGTTGATGTCGTCCATCTCGCGCAGCAGGTCGTAGGGGACGTCGGCCTCGGCCAGCAGCACGTTCATGTGGCCCGGCATCCGCCCGGCGACGGGATGGATCGCGTACTTGACCTCGACCCCCTTTGCCTCGAGCGCCCGCTCGAGCTCGCGCACCGCATGCTGAGCCTGGGCCACGGCCATCCCGTAGCCGGGGGCGATCACGATCTGGCGTGCGTAGGAAAGCTGGATCGCGACGTCCTGGGGGGAGGTCGAGCGGACCGGACCGCGCTCGATGTCGCCGCCGGCGGGAGCGGCCACCTCGCCCCCGAAGCCGCCTGCGACGATCGCCGGCACCGAGCGGTTCATCGCCTTGGCCATCAAGTTGGTGAGGATCGTTCCCGATGCCCCCACGATCATCCCGGCGACGATCATCGCGGTGTTGTTCAGCGCGATTCCGGTCGCGGCCGCCGACAACCCGGTGAATGCGTTCAACAGCGAGATCACGACCGGCATGTCGGCGCCGCCGATCGGAAGCACCATCATGTTCCCCAGCGCCGCCGCGGCAACGAGGATCCCGAGGATGAACAGCGCCTGGGAGTGCGCGCCGGCGGCGAGCGCGATCGCGCTGCCGACCGCGATCAAAAACAGCGCAGCGTTGATCACCGCCTGGCCGGGGAGCTTGATCGGGCGGCCCGGAAGGATCGTCTGGAGCTTGCCGAAGGCGATGTTCGAGCCCCAGAACGAGATCGAGCCGACGATCGCCGCAAACAGCGACGGGATCTCGGTCTTCAACGGGTAACCCGCCACCAGAGCAGGGTGCGCGACGAAATGATGGCGGTACTCGACCCACGCGACGATCGCGACCGCGCCGCCGCCGACGCCGTTGAACAGCGCCACCATCTGCGGCATCGCGGTCATCTTCACGTTCAGCGCCGCGGGGAGCCCGATCGCAGTCCCGAGCGCGAGACCGAGCGCGATCAGCCACGGCGTGCTCGACCCCGACAGGACGTGGGGCTGCAACAGCGTCGCGACGACGGCGATCGCCATGCCCGTCGCCGCGATCTTGTTGCCTGCGACCGCCGTCCGCGGACCGGTCAGCCCGCTCATCCCGTAGATAAACAAAGAAAACGCGACGATGTACAGAGCGTCGATGAAGTTCGAGCTCTGCAAGAACACCGCCGGGGCGATCACCTGGGCTCGCCCTCGCTCTCGGTCTCGGCCTCCTCGCCGGTGGGCAGGTCGGGCTTTCGCTTGAACATCCCGAGCATCCGGTCGGTGACGAAGAACCCACCGATGATGTTGATCGTCCCGAACGTGATCGCGATCACCAGCAGCAGGTGCTCGAGCACGCCGTGGGCCTCGTGCATCAACAAGAGCCCGCCGAGCAACACGATCCCGTGGATCGCATTGGTGCCCGACATCAACGGCGTGTGCAGCGTGTTGGGGACCTTCGAGATCACCTCGAAGCCCACGAACGCGGCGAGGACCAGAATCGCGATCTCGGTGACCGTGCTCACCGCGAACCCCCCACGGGGGGTCCGGCCCCGCGCTCCGATCCGCTGGCCCGGCCTCCGCTCTCGCTCAATTCTGCGACGGCGGCGCCGGCCGCCGCGCTGGCGCCTTCGTTGACGATCTCCCCGCCTCGCGTGATGCACGCGCCGGCGATCACCTCATCCTCGAAATCGAGCCTCAGCTCACCGTCATGGATCATCAGGCCCAGCAGCGACTGGATGTTGCGCGCGTACAGCTGCGAGGCGTGCTCGGCCATCGTCGAGGGGACGTTCAGCGGCGCCAGGATCTTGACGTCGTGACGAACAACCGTCTCCCCCGGCTCCGACAGCTCGCAGTTGCCACCCGTCTCGGCCGCCAGGTCGACGATCACCGAACCGGGCTTCATCAGCTCCACCGCGTGCTCGGTGACCAGGATCGGCGCCCGCCGGCCCGGCACCGCCGCGGTCGTGATCACCACGTCCACCTTGCCGATCGCCTCCGCCATCAGCTCCTGCTGGCGCGCCTGCTGCTCGGCCGACAGCTCCTTCGCATAGCCGCCCGTGCCCTCCAGATCGCCGCCCAGGTCAAACTCGAGAAAGTGCGCGCCCAGCGATTCGACCTGCTCCTTGACCGCGGCCCGGACGTCGAAGCCCTGGACCACGGCGCCCAACCTGCGCGCGGTCGCGATCGCCTGCAGACCGGCGACTCCGGCGCCGAGCACCAGCACCGTCGCCGGGCGGATCGTCCCCGCCGCGGTCATCAGCATCGGATAAAAACGGCCCAGCTCCTGAGCGCCGATCAAGGCCGCGCGGTAGCCCGCGATATTCGCCTGACTCGACAGCGCATCCATCGACTGCGCACGGCTGATCCGCGGCACCGACTCCATCGCGAAGCTCGTGACCCGAGCCTGTGCCAGCCGTCGCACCCCGTCGCCGTTTGACAGCGGCTGCAAAAACCCGATCAACACGCTCTCGGGCCTCAGGCACTCGGTCTCCTCGGGGTTCGGTGGAGCGACCTTGACGACCACATCGCTGTCGTACACGGCCCCCGCGTCGTCGACCAACCTCGCGCCACCCTCCTCGTACTGAGCGTCCGGGATCAACGCGCCGGCGCCCGCCCCGCGCTGGACCACCACCTCCAGGCCCTGGCTCGCCAGCTTCCCGACCACCTCCGGAACCTGGGCCACCCGGCGCTCGCCCTCGGCCGTCTCCTTGGGGACTCCGATCCGCACGGGCGCGAGGCTACCGGAGGGGCGTGGAGAATGGACGCCGGCCAGACGTCGGTGTACGGTCCGCACCCCGGTCTCGACCTTGCCTCCCGCTCACCGGGCCGGCGCCAGTCCGAGAGCAGTCAGGAGCGCCGCGGCGACCGAGAGCAAGTGGAGGTCTTGGCTCCACCCCGTGAGCTCGATCCGAGCGTCAGCCGAGGCTCGGCGAACGGGCCGGCGACCGTTACTGGGCGCTGGGGCGGCGTGCGAGGCTGCCGTCCCGGCGCCAGCACCCGCCGCCGCCGCCGGGGCTGGCGTCGGGGCCGTGCTCGCGGTCGAGGTGGGACGGCTGCTCTTGCGCCGCCGGTGAACATGCTGCGACGAGCCACCGCCAACCGGCAGCGGCACCGGTGAGATCGGCAGCGCCTTTCCGGCCAGCGCCATCGCTGCCTGGGCGGTGACCCACACCGGCGTCTGGTCGCCGGCGCGCGAGTAGCGGACGTGGCCGTCGGCGGCGACCAACGACTGCAGGTAGTGCAGCGGCGAAGGCGCACCGCGGCGGTGCAGCGAGTCTGGCCGCACCCCTACGGCGATCAGGCCCTGGATCGCCCAGGCGGTCGACTGGGCGTTCGAGTCCGCTCCGGGTTCGCTCGGGAAGCCTCCATCGTGGTCCTGCTGCGCGCGGAGGAACGCGGCCGCGCGATCGCGAGTGCGCGTCGGCGTGGGGCCGGCAGCGGCCAGCGCCTCGAGCGCCGCGCCGGTGTCGTCGACGTCGCTCGTGCCGCCGGCGGTGGCGAAGTTGTAGCCGCCGTCACGGTCCTGCTGGCGTACGATCCAGGAGCGCGTGGCCGGCGCGATCCGGTGGTCCGCCGCGCGCAGCGCCAGGATCGCAAACGAGGTCAGGTTGACCTGATCGTCGACCGAACCATCGCGACGGATGTGCGACAGCAACTCCGCGACGAGGTCGTGACCCTGGAATGCAGAGGCGTTGCGCCCGGCCGCGCCCACCACCAGGATCGTGCGCTCCAGCGAGCCGACGTCGGAGGCCGAGGAGAGGCCCGCGCCGATGTAGCCGATCACGCTCTGGCCGCCGTGGCGGATGAGCTGCGGATTCCGGCCTTCGGCCGCGAACGCGAGCGCAGCCCAGCCCGAGAACAGTTCCGAGGAGGAGGCTCCGGGCGCCGCGCCCAGCCCGCCGTCGCTGTTCTGAGCCGCGGCCAGGTAGGTCGTCGGGCTCGCCGCCGCGCGCGCCGGCGGCGCCGCCGCAAAACCGGCCGCGAGCAGCACCGCCACGATCGCGAGTGTGCTCCCCTCCGCCGGACGCCAGGTCACCTGCAGCCGGCGGGCGAAGCGTTGGATCGACCTCGTCAGCGACGGGCCGAACGCGAGCGCGAAGGCGACGCACCCGAGCGCGTGCACCGCGTCGAAGCCGATGCCCTTGCCGACGTAGATGCCAAGCTGCGCGGCGCTGTGATCGCTGTAGGTGACCCAGTCACCGACGTCCTGGAGCGCGGTGAACCCAAATCCCGCCGCCCCGCAGACCACCGCCAGCGGCCAGCGGCCGATTCTGCGACCCGTGGCGACTGCCAGCCCGGCGCCGATTACGCCCGTGATCGCCCAGGCCGCCATCTGCCACGGCGTCCAGGGACCCTGGCCGAAGAAGAAGTTCGACGTGAGGCCGGCCAGCGCGCCGACCACGAACCCGGGCGCTCCACCGAGCGTGTAGCCGGCGATCAGGACGATGTCGGTCGTCGGCTTAACGTTCGGGATCGCAGCGAACGCGATCCGCCCGAGCGCCGCGAACGCGGCGAGCGTGCCCACCAGCGCCACGAGCCGTGCGTCGGGACGCGCGCGTTCATACCAGCCAAAGCCCGCCGCCAGCCCGAGCGCGAGGATCGCAAACGCGCCGAGCTGCCAGCTCATACCGGCACCTCGACGCGGCGCAGCAGCCGGATCCCCTGCTCCGGCGTCAGCGCCCGGCCGGCGCCGCCGAGGATCCGGGCAGTCTCGGTCGCGAAGTATGTTCCCCCCGACAGGACCTCGGCCGCGGGTCCGTCGGCGATCGGCGCGCCGTCGGCCAGCAGCACCACGCGGTCCGCGAACGCGGCGACGAACTCAGGATCGTGGGTCGCGACCAGCACGGCGGCGTCGAGACGGCGCAGGAGCTGTGCGAGCTCGTGCTTGTGCCTGCGGTCCATGCCGCGGGTCGGCTCGTCGAGGCACACGATCGCGGCCGGGCTGCCCGGGTCGTCGAGCACGATCGCGAGCGCCAGCCGCTGCTTCTCGCCCCCTGACAGATCGCGAGGGTGGCGATCCGCAAAGGCGCTGAGGCCGGCTGCTCGAAGCGCACGCGGCGAGGCCTCCTCCGCGACGGTCTCCGCGACCAGGTAGTCGGTCGGGTTCTGGAGCAGCAACGCGACCCTGCCCGCGCGGTGGATTCGGCCGCGGGTTGGGCGCATCAGCCCCGCCGCGTGTCGCAAGAGGGTCGACTTGCCGGCGCCGTTGCGACCCATCAACGCGACGCGCTCGCACGGCCGAATCGCCAGCGAGGCGCTTCGCAGGATCGCGGGGCCGTGTGCGAGCTCGTGCCACACGCGGTCGAAGCGCAGGACTGTCTCGGACCGACGCCCGGGCCGGTCGGGGGGCGTCGCCTCCGCCGTCCCGGCGATCGCCTCGAGCCCGCCCGCACGCAGCGCCGCACGCGCGGCCTTGACGCCCGCCACCGGTCGCAGGCCCAGGCCGCGCAAAAGCCGCGCCCCGGGAGTGGCGAGCTCCGGCGCGGCCGCGGACGCCCACCCGAGGAACTCCTCGGGTGGGGCATCGCACACGATCGCTCCGTCCGCCATCGCGATCACGCGGTCGGCCGTCGAAAGGCAACGCTCCAGTCGATGCTCACAGACCACGATCGTGGCGTCGGAGTCCTCGTTGATTCGCCGAAGCAGCGCGAACAGCTCGTCGCCCGCCACGGGATCGAGCTGAGAGGTCGGCTCGTCGAGCACCACCAGCGACGGCCTGCCGGCGAGCGCGGCGGCGAGCGCCACGCGCTGGAGCTCGCCGCCCGACAGCCCGGAGATCGGACGGTCGAGCAGGTGCGCGATCCCGAGGGCGAGCGCCGCCTCCTCCACTCCCCGCGCGACCGCCGCCTGCGGCTCGCCTCGGTTCTCCAGCGGGAACGCCAGCTCGGCGCGAACGGTGCCCATCACGACCTGCGTCTCGGGGTCCTGAAACAGCGTGCCGACGACGGTCGCGAGCCGGGCCGGCGTCTGATCGCGAGTGTCCATCCCTGCGACGGACACGCGGCCGGCGAGCACGCCGCCGTGAAAGTGGGGCACCAGCCCGCTGGCCGCTCGCAGCAAGGTCGACTTGCCCGAACCCGAACGGCCCGCGAGCACGACGAGCTCGCCGGCGGCGATCGTCAGCGAGACTGCGTCCAGCGCGGGCCGCTCGGCGTCGGGATACCAGTAGCTGACCCGGTCGAGTTCGAGCAAGTCGTGGCTCATCGCTGCACCCCGCGCCAATCGGCGAACGGGAGCAGCGCGCAGGCGAGCAGCGCGCACGCGAGCGCGAGCGCGCCCGCCCCGACGTGGGCATGCAGCGACGGGTACGCCGAGAACCGAACCAGATGGGCGATTCGGCCGGCGACCGACAAGGCGATCACCCCGATCGCCGACGCCGTGAACGCCAGGTCGTGGCGCGAGTACGGCCGGGGGGTCCGCGGCGGTCGGCCGGGCCGCCCGTAGCCGCGCACCTCCAGCGCCGCCGCCACGTCCAGAGCCCGGTCCAGCGCGCCCGAGGTCGCCGCGCGCATCAGCGCCACACGCGAAGGCGGCCGCCCCGGTCGGCAGCGCTGCGCATCCGCCAGCCGGCGGGCGTCACGAACGAGCACGGGGACCATTCGGGTGGCCAGCGTCGCGGTCAGAGCCGAGCGAAACGAGAGCCGCCGGAACAGCTTCAGCACCTCGTCGGGATCCACCGCCGCGGTGTAGAGAGCCCCGCACATGATCAGCGCCATCGCGCGCAGCCCCAGGATCGCCCCGTACACGGTCGCCTCCAGCGTCACATCGGTGTGTCCGAGCAACGGCAGATCGCCGAGACGCACGATCACGGTCAGCCCGTTGCGGGTGACCAGCGCGTTGATCAGCGCGATCACGATCGCCAACGGCGCGGCGAACAGCAGCGCGCGGCGCAACTCCCGCCGGACGCCGGCCGCCGCTCCGGCGCCGGCGATCGCAACGATCACGGCGCCCAGGGCGACCGGGCTCGACAGAATCAGCGCGGCAGCGGCCAGCGCCAGGCAGTACGCGCATCCGGCACCGGCCCGGGCGGCGTGCAGCGGGCTGCAGCGGCGCCGATAGCTCACCGCGCCCCTTGCAGCGGCACCGGCAGCTCGGCGCCCCTCTGAACGGCCAGAGCGAAATGGTCATGCAGCCGGCTTGGGGTGAGGGCCGCGGCGGCACCCGCCACGCCTGCGGCGTCGGTGCCGGTGACGAGCCAGGTGGGCGCGGCCGAGCCCTGTCCGGTGGCCGCGATCAGCCCCGCACCGCTTCCAAGGCTACGTACCACGCGAGCACGCGGATCGAGCAGCTCCAGCGAGTTGCCGCCTGGCCCGGCGAAGCGCGCGTAGACGCCGCTGGAGGACGGCCCATGGGCGATCAGGTCGGCGGCGATGGTGCCGTGCAGGTCGCTCCAGGTACCGACCAGGACCGCAAGCGAGTCCGTTCCCGCGCCCGTGCCCAGCAGCTGCGCGGCCACCGGCACGCCGACGGCCTTCAGCTGCCCGGCCACTCGCTTGCACGCCGCCGATGAATCCGACGCGCACTCCAGCGTGGTGGGCAGCCGCCGCCCGCCCTCCCCGTGCGCAAACGGCTCAGGGAACGATCCGACCACGGCCGGGACCGAGTTCGTCGCGGTCCAGTCGTGAAGGTCCCACCAGATTCGATCGCCGCGGTGGACGGCCGTGCTCGCCGCCCCCACCCGCGCCTGCACGCCGTTGACGTAGTAGAACCAGTCGCGCCGAGAGGCGTTGCCGGAGACGCCTTCGATCGACTCGACGAACCCTCCGCCGTAGCGAGTCGTCACCTTGAACGAGCGTTCGAGCATTCGCATCACGGTCTCCGAGCCAGGGACCTTCCCGCGCGTGCTCGAGGCAACCGGCTCGCTCCCGAAGGCGCGAGTGACGGTCACGCTCACGTTGGATGTACCTCGCCCCGCACCGAGGCCGCATCCGCCGGCGATCGCGGCCGTCAGCAAGACCGCGATCGCGGCGAACGGAATGTGCGGCCTGAGCCCCAAGGCGGCCTAGCCGGTCACATGCACGCGAACCTGGGCGGCGCGGATGTACCCCTTGCCGGAAGCGCCCACCGTGAGCGTGCCGGCGTGGGGGGCGACCAGGTGTGCGATCCCGTGGCTGTCGGTAACCGCTCTCACGCCTGCGGCGGTCACCTGCGCGCCGGCGAGCGGCTTGCTCGCGCCACTGTCGGAGTACCGCACGACCTCGACCGCGGTCGGCTTTCCGGCGACCGCGTGGCTGGGGGCCCGGATCGCGAGCGGAAGCTCGTGATGTGCGACGGAGTCGACCGCGAACAGCAAGTGCTCGCCCCGGCGCAACTTGATCTCGCACGCGCCGGTGGTGGCGAAGCGGTTGTCGACCCAGATCGCCCAGAAGAACTTCTTGGTGCTCTCGGTGTCGCCGAGGATTCTCTTGATCTCGAAGTCGCCCAGGCTGGTGAACCAGGTGGCGCTCCAACGATGGCTGGTCGCGACATCGAGTGCGCCCGCGGCGCTGGTCGCGGGGCAGGCGCCGGGGGGCGCACCGCCTCGGGTGATCGAGCCGGCGTGGGTGTGAACGCTCTTTGACGCAAGCAACGTGCGCGTCTTTCCCTCGACGCGCACGGCCACTTGCGTGGCGGGCGCCGCGAGCGCAACGGGAGACGCCACGACAAGTGCGAGCGTAGACCCGCTGACGGCGAGGATCGTCTTTGAACACATGAGGGCCACCCCTTTCCACGAGGGCGTATCGGCGTTGCGGTCGATGCTGGTCTCCTGGCTTACGGGCCTACCATCCGCGCCTTCCCGGAGACCTGGCGTCCCCAGTGGCGTCGCGGCGGATGGCGTCCCCGATCACAGTGGCGGGTCCGCGCCGGATTCTCGCCGGCTTCCCATCACAACCGACCTTGACCGCGGGATCCTATCGCGGTGCGGGAAGCGCGTCTGAAGCGGCTCGGCTGGCATCTCAAAATGTCCGTGAAGCGCGTCGCCACCGCTCCGTGAAGCGCGTCGCCACCGGTCCGTAGACTGCGAACAAGGAATGACGATCAACCTGACCCGGATCTACACACGCCTCGGGGACGGCGGTGAGACGCACCTCGGCGACATGAGCCGGGTGCCCAAGACGCATCCACGGATCGAGGCGTACGGAACCATCGACGAGCTCGGCGCCCAGCTGGGAGTCGCGCTGACGATGCAAGAGCTGCCCGACGATTACGCCGGGTGGCTGCGCCGGATCCAGAACGACCTGTTCGACGTGGGCGCGGACATCGCCGCACCACAGGACGAGGCGCGCGAGCGGCTTCGGGTGCTCCCCGAGCAAACCGAGTGGCTCGAGGCGCGCTGCGACGACGTCAACTCCACGCTGTCCCCGCTGAAGTCGTTCGTGCTGTCGGGCGGGAGCAGGGCGGCGGCGCAGCTCCACGTCTGCCGGACCGTCTGCCGGCGCGCCGAACGTCGCACCGTCGCCTGCGGCGAGGAGCTGAATGCGGAGGTCGTGCGATATCTCAACCGACTTTCGGACCTCCTGTTCATTCTCGCTCGTGGCGCAAACGGGGGCGAGGATCCCCTGTGGGAGCCCGGCCGCTACCGAGGTCAACCTCGATAGTCGCAGCCGGGGGACCGTCGGGCCGCCGCTACCGTCGGGCCGCCGCTATCGCCGCACGGCCAGCATCACCCCGGTCGCGAGCGCCAGCGCGATCACGGCGATGAGCGGCGCCCCGATCACGAACAACTCGTGCGCGCGCACATAGCCGACGACCTCGTGCGGGCGGGCCACCGCGACCACGACGGCGAGGACGACGGCGGCGAGCATCGCCGCAACGGGTGGGCCGAGCGCTTCGGTGACGGGGGAACGCGGCGCCGGGATCGCCTGCTCGGGGGTCGCCGCGTCGAGCGAAGCCGGGCCCACACGGCGCCGCTGCACGGCGAGCAACGCGCTCACGCCGAGCAGCGTCCAGGTGGTCGCGACGAGAAAGCCGCCAAGCACATCGCTCGGGTAGTGCCATCCGAGCGCGAGGAACGAGTAGGAGACGGCCACAGCAAACGCCGCACCGACAGCCGCCATCGACGGCCGCAGCCAGGATGGCACGGCCAGCACGCAGCACAGCGCCAGTGACATCGCGGCGGTGGCGTGCCCGCTCGGCCACGACGCGGCGGCCACGGGCGAGAACCCGTCGAGCACCGACGCCGCTCCCCGCGGCTGCGCGAGCAGCGGCTTGAGCAGCTGCGTGGTGACGTTTGCCCCGAGCAGGATCGCGCAGATCGCAAGCGCCAGGCGCAACCGCCGCCGCGCGAGCGCGATCAGCACGGGAACCGCGGCGAAGAACACGTACGGGTTGGGATTGCAAAGTCGCGCGATGAAGTTCGCAAGCGGCCCGATCGTGCTCCCGTCCCCCAGCTCGGAGAATCCCTGGAGGACCGAGCGGTCCGCGTGCCTGACCAGGCCGATGTGGAAGGCGGCAAACCAGGTGAGGACCAGCAGACCCGTGGCGCCGGCCGCACCGATCAAGACCGTCCTCGCTGTCAGACGGGTGGGCACCGGCTGAGCGTAGCCCACCCGATGCCGATGCTCGCCCGGCTATGCCGGCCGCGCATGGTCCGGATCTCCGGCGCCTGCTCGCCCGGCTATGCCGTGCGGGTGATCCGGATCTCCGGCGACAGTCCGGTCCGCCGGACATGCGCGTAGTGCTCGATGTGCTCCGGGGCCGCCACCTCGACGCTGACGGAGGCCGCAAGCGCAAAGCGCGCGGACTCGTACAGCAGCTCCTGATAGCTCGGGGAGCTCGTCGAGCGAGCCTCGATATCGAGGTCGTAGTCACCGCAGCGCACCGTCCACAGCTGGCCGCGCCCCAGCTTCTCCGGCGTCAGCTTGACCTGCATGAGCTCGGTCTCGCCACCGGTCTCGACGCGCACGCGCGCGTCGGCGGCGATCAGCGCCCGGGACAGACGCTCGAAGTTTCGTCCGTAGGGCGCGGGCACCACCGACACGGGCCCGGTTGCGTTGGCGTCGCCGCGAACCGCCTCGGCAACCCCTCCGACGAGGACGAAGTCGACGCGGTTGGCCTGCAGCCACTGGAGGACGGCGATCCAGCGCTCGTCGAGGTGCTCAAACCCCTTCGTCGTGGTCGGGGGCTTCGTATCGATACGGGGTGGGCGGTGTCTCAGGAGCATGGTCTGCGTTTCGCCCCCTCCCGTCGGACTCCTTCCCGAAATTCGCGCCCGCCAGACCACGTGCGCCGGATCTCGCCGCCGCCATCAGACCACGTGCGCCGGATTTCGACGCCGCCACGAGCTCGCGGCCGTCGCGCTCGGATGCCGAGGCCCGGCTCCGGGCGGCGGCGCCATGGGGTTGTTCGGGGGCGCTGATATCGGTCGGGGAGACCTCGACCACCACCCTGCAGGGCCGGTGGGCGAGCAGATAGCTGGCGGTCGGCCCCAGGGCCCGCTCTGACACCGGCGCGTGTGCGGTGCTCAGATAGATGATCTCGGCTTTTCGGCGCCGCGCCTCCTCGACCAGCGCCAGACCCGGGTTGCGCGTTCGGATCAGCCTGGTCTGCACCTTTAGGCCGGACTCGCGGCCCGCCAGCTTGGCGCTTTCGAGCACGCCCAGCCCGCGCTGCTCCTCCTCCTCAAGCCCGGCATCGAGCGACAGCTGGTTGGGAACGCGCAGCACGTAGACCGCCTCCACGGATGCTCCCTCGCCGACGAGCTTGGCCGCCGTCCGCAGAGCGGATGCGTCGAGGTCAGCGCCGAAGATCGGCACGATCGCGGATCGGTACTCGAGCTCGACGAAGAACGGCGGCCGCTGGCGTCGCTCGATCTTGTGCCGGCTCGTCAGGTCCAGGCCCTGTCGCCGGCGGTAGACCGTGTAGCCGACGAGGCCGAAGATCATCCACCCCACTCCGACGGTCCGCGCCTCGACGTGCAGCGCGATCACCGAGATCCAGGCGGCGAACGTCCCGAGCCCCCCGATCACCGCGGTCAGCGGGATGCTGCGGCCGCGGAACGGAAGGTTCCACGGCATCCGGTATGGGCGCTCGCGGTCCGGCTCCTTGACTCGCAGCGCGATCACTGCCGCGTGGGCGGTGGTGAACGACAGCATCGCCCCGAACGAGTAGAGGTTGCCCAGGAACGTGGTCTTGCCCGGGATCAGCAGGGCGCCGGCGATGACCGAGAAGAAAACGATCGTGAACCACGGCGTCCGGTGCTTGGGGTGCAGCCGCGCGAACAGCCCCGGGAGCTGGCGGTGCTCGGCCAGCGACCACGATAGGCGCGAGATCCCGATCAGCCCGGCGTTGGTGGCGATGAACAGGATCGTGGCGGCGAGGATCCCCACGTAGTAGCCGAGGATGTGCCGCACCGGGGGGCTGAGCCCGAGGTGCTGGATGATCCCCAGCACCGGGTCGTTCTGGTAGCCGCCCTGGCTGGCGCCGAGCCCCAGCAGCGTGAACGCGTGACTGCCGTGGCCCTGCACCGGCAGCGCCGACAGCGCCACGACCGTGATCCCCGCGTAGACGCCGAGCACCGCGATCAGGATGTAGTTGACCGCCCTGGGCACGTCGGTGCCCGGGTCGCGCGCTTCCTCGGCCATGTTCGAGACGGTCTCGATCCCCGTGTAGGCGAGCATCGCCAGCGACAGCGCGAAGATCAGGTGCGAGTAGGTCGGCACCGTCCCGAGGTGGACCTGGTGAACCAGCAGCGACGGGTTGAGCACGAAGACCGCACCGATCACGATGATCGAGATCTGCGTCAGCAGGTCCGCGATCGCGAGAACGAAGTTGACCTTCGCGGACTCGCCGATCCCGCGGATGTTCAGCCACGCCAGCATCGCGACCACGATCAGGCCGCCGATCACGTCGCCGGGCGGGTGCTTGAGCGCCGGCCAGAACGCGCTCAGGTAGTGGGGCACGAAGAACGCGGAGATCGCGATCGTGAGGATGTAGTCCAGGCTCAGCGCCCAACCCGCGAAGAACGACACGAATTCGTTGAACGCGTGGCGGGCGAACGAGGACGAGCCCCCCGCCTCCGGGAACATCGCGGCCCCCTCCGCGTAGGTCTTCGCCGTCAGCGCGAACAGGCCGCCCGCGAGCATGAACACGATCGGCGTCAGGCCGAGTGCGTATGCGGCTACAAGCCCGAGGGCGTAGTAGATGGAGGATCCGACGTTGCCGTAGGCGGTGGCGAACAACCCGCCAACGCCCACGCTGCGCCGAAGCCCGTGGGTCTCGATGCGCGCCATGGGCCGCCCCCTGACGGTATGACGGCGGCCATCAAGATCGCGCTAAACATCCCCCCGCGGCCGTAGAGAATCCGTTAAGAGGCCCGGCGGCCGATCGCTCGCTCAACGAGCCAAACACCGAGATCGCGTTCCACAGTGGCCACTCGTGCACCTGGTAAACGTCCCAACGCACACGTTTCATGCGACGACTGGGATGTTGCCGTCCTGGTGGAGGGGCAACGTCCCAGTCGAGGTCGAGAAGGGCTCGAGTGGGACGTTTTCTAGTCCGCCGTCGGGTCGAGCAGCCGGTAGCCGACTCCGGGTTCGGTGATCAGGTACCGCGGCCGCGAGGGGTCGGCCTCGAGCTTTGCACGGATGTGGGCCACGTGCACACGGAGATAGTGGGTCTCGGCGCTGTACTCCGGTCCCCAGACCTCGCGCAGCAGTTGCCGGTGGGTGACGAGCCGGCCCTGATGGGTCGCGAGCACCCGCAACAGGTCGAACTCGATCGGCGTCAGATGCACGCGCTCGCCTGCCCTCGTCACCGACCGGTCGGCCAGGTCGATCACCACCTCGCCGACCTGCAGCTGCGGCTCGCCGCCGAGGTCGGCCGAACGGCGCAGCACCGCCCGCAGGCGGGCCAGCAGCTCGTCGGTCCCGAACGGCTTTGTCACGTAGTCGTCGGCGCCGGCGTCGAGCGCGCGCACCTTCTCGCGCTCGTCGCCGACCGCCGACAGCATCAGGATCGGCAGGCGGCTCCATTGCCGGACCTCGCGGCAGACGTCGACCCCGCGGCCGTCGGGCAGCACCAGGTCGAGCACCAGCGCATCGGGGGGCCGCGCGGCCAGCGAGGCAAGCGCCTCGGCCATCGTCTCGGCCGCCTCGACCGCGTACCCGGCGCTACGCAGGACGATCTTCAAGGCCCTGACAATCTGCGGCTCGTCGTCGACGACCAGCACACGAGGCGCCGAAGTGCTCACCGAAGGACTTCCGCCTCCCCGGGTGGCTCGCCCGCCGACGAAGGCGCTCTCGCCGCCGGCTGGTCAGCGATCGGAAAGCTGACCGCGAACGACGTGCCCCGGCCGCCGCCGGTCTGGAGCACGATCCTGCCGCCGTTTGCCTCGACGAAGCCGCGTGAGATCGCGAGCCCCAGTCCCGATCCCGCTCCCTGCTGTCCCCGCCCCCTGAAGAAGGGCTCGAACACCCGTGTGCGCTCGTGCTTGGCGATGCCGCGCCCCTGGTCGGTGACCCGCACCGTCACCAGCCCGGCGGTGGCGGCGCCCGTGATCCGTACCGGCGAGCCAGGCGGCGAGAACTTGACCGCGTTCTGGATCAGGTTCGAAAACACCCGCTCGAGCTGGGCGGCGTCCGCGCGTACCAGCGGCAGGTCGTCAGGGAGCACGAACTCGATCGGATGGTCGGTGGCGAGCTGCGCCGCGGCCGAGGCGACCGCGTCGTGCAGGTCGCACCAGTCGCGCTGTGGCGAGACCGCCCCGGCCTCGATCCGCGAGAGGTCGAGTAGGTCGTCGACCAGCCTCGCCAGCCGCACGCCCTCGCCTTCGATCACGTCGAGCAGCTCCGAACGCTCCGCGTCGGTGACGGCGGCGCTGCGCAGCGCCGAGCCGGCGGTGGTGATCGCGGTCAGCGGCGAGCGCAGGTCATGCGAGATCGCGTGCAGGATCGCGGTGCGGGCGACGTCCGCGCGCTGCGTGGCCTCGGCCTCGGCGGCGCGCTCGGCGACGTTGGCACGCTCGACCGCGACGTCGATCAGCCTTCCCAGGGGCTCGGCGAGCCGCTCGACCTCCTCCAGCGTCCAGCCGCTGTCGGTCGACAGGTACAGCCACGCCCGGCGGACGCGGGCCTGAAGGCCGATCGTGGCCTCCCCGGCGGCGGGGGACGGCACCGGCTCGAGCGACAGCCGGGCATGGCCGGCGCCGGTGGCCAGCGCGATGTGGTTGCCGATGCTCTTCAGCTGAGCCTCGACGCTGGGCCCGGCGAGGATCGCGGATGCGACCTCCGCCAGCAGCGTGGCCTCTCGCTCGCGCGCGGAGGCCGTGTGCGCGCGGCTCTCCGCCTCGCCGGCACGCTGGCGCGCGAGCGTGGCGAGGCGCCCCACCACGACCGCGGCGACCAGCAGGACGATCAGCTGCACGAGGTCCTGTGAATGGGCGATCGTGAGCTGGTGGCGCGGCGCGATGAAGAAGAAGTTGAACGTCAAGACACCCAGTGCGGCGGTCAGCAGCCCCGCGAGCTCCCCGCGCCGGATCGCGACCGCGAGCACGGCGAGGAGGTACAGGCTCCCGAGGTCTGAAGCCGACGTGAGCCCCTGGAGCACGGCGACCGCCGCGGTGGCGGCGATGACCGCGGCGAGCACCTCGAGCACGGCGGCCACGAGGTCGCGGCTGGCGCCCCTGCCGGTGGCGAGCGCCCGAAATGGCTGCGTCGGTTGCATGCCCGAAACGCTACGCCGCGATCGGCTGCCGCCCGGCTCCCCCAGCGGGAGGCGACTCGACGATCACCCGGCAGGGCCGCTCGCGCAGCACGGTCGCAAGCGCCCGACCGAATCCGGAGCCGTCGTTGGCCATCGGCATCACGATCGCCTCCGCCCGCAGCGCCCGGGCCTCCTCGACGATCTGGCGTCCGGTCTGGCCCGCCCGGACCTTGACCCAGTGACCGGAGACCCGGCGCCCGGCCTGCACCTTGGCCTCCTCGACGATCGACTGGGCGAGCTCCTCCTGGTTGGGCAGCGGCGCGTCGATCGGGCTGCTGGACGGCACCGAGATCGTGACCAGGACGTGGATCCCGCGCCGTTTGCGTGCCGCCAGCCGGCCGGCGGTGGCGATCACGTCGGGCACGTATCCAACGTGCTCGTCGAATGCCACGAGCACGGATTGGTACTCCGCCTCGGTCTCGACCGCGGGACGGGGGACCGCCACCTTGACGGTGCTGACCAGGTCCAGGCCCTGCCGGCGGCGGAATGCCACGTACACGCAGACGCCGGTCAGCAGCCACCCAACTCCCGCAATCGCGACGTCGACATGCAGCGCGGTCACGGTCACGAACGCAAATCCGGTTCCCAGGCCGCCGAGCACCGCGAACAGCGGCAGCGCCCGGCCCACCACGCGCAGGGTTCCGGGCCCGCGATACGGACGCTCCTTGTCGGGAGCGATGATCCGCAGCCGGATCACCGCCAGGTGGGCGATCGTGAACGACAGCATCGCGCCGAACGCGTACATGTTGCCGAGGAAGGTGGCCTGCCCGGGGATCAGCGTGATGCAGGCAACGCCACCGAAGACGATGATCCCGATCCACGGCGTTCGGAAATGCGGGTGCAGCTGGCGCAGCTTGTCGGGCACCTGGCGGTGCAGTCCCATCGAGTAGACGAGCCTTGACACGCCGATGATCCCCGCATTGGTCGCGATGAACAGGATCGTGGCCGCCAGCAGGCCGACATAGATCTCGCCGGCGTGCTGGAGCGGCCCCAGGTTCAGATGCTTGACGATCCCGAGCACCGGATCGCCGGCAAATCCACCCTTGTCCTCGGGGAGGCCCAGCAGCGTCTGGCACTTGCCGCCGCTGCAGCTGACCGGCAGCGCCGACAGCGCGACCGCGGGCAGCAGCGCGTAGATCGCGAACACGGCGACCACCACTCCCTTGATCGCCTTCGGAATCGTGTGCGCTTCGTCCTTGGCCTCCTCGGCCATATTCGAGATCGTCTCTATCCCCGTATAGGCGATCATCGCGACCGGGATCGCGATGACGAAGTCCTTCCAGGTCGGGACGGTGCCGAGGTGTACGTTTGAGATCAGCGTGTGGGGCGAGAGCACCAGCACGCAGCCGAGGATCACCAGCATCAGCTGGGTCGAGAAGTCGGTGAACGCGAGTACGACGTTCAGCCCGGCGGCCTCCTTGACCCCGACCACGTTGATCGCGCACAGCAGCACGATCACCGCGATCCCGAAGATGATGTCTCCGGGGGAGGTCTTCAGGTAGGACCAGAACAACCCGCCGATGTAGTGCGGCACGAAGAACGCCGAGATCGCCACCGTGATCACGTAGTTGAGCATCTGGCCCCAAGCCGCGAAGAACGACCAGAACTCGTTGAACGCGTGGCGCGCGAAGCTCGAGGAGCCCCCCGCCTCGGGATACATCGCCGTGGCCTCGGCGTACGTGGCGGCGGTCAGGTAGAAGATCCCGCCGGCGATGATGAACACGATCGGAGTCAGCCCGAGGGCGAACGAGGCGACCAGGCCGAGCGCGTAGTAGATCGAGGAGCCGACGTTGCCATAGGCGGTCGCGAACAGCGCGTTGACGCCGAGGACTCGCTGCAGGCCGGGAGTGTGGCGCTCTGCCATCAGCAGGCGATTAGATCAGTGAGACATGAGTCGGCCATCTGAGAGCCTCGCCCCCTGGGCCGTCCGGCGCACTAGCTTCGCTTCTCGGCGCCGTCTGCGCGGGCGCGCCAATCGGCGGGCGGAGCAGTGAGGATAACCCGACAAGGAGCCTTGCTGACAACGTACTTCGTGATCGCGCCGACATAGTTGTCCAGCGGCCCACCCGCTCCCCCCAGCCGCGAGCCCCCGCGCACGCGCGACGGCTCCTCCGCCCCAAGCACGATCGCCTCGACCCCCCGGCGCTTTGCCTCGTTGACGATCGCCTGCCCGGTCCGCCGCGCGCGGACGATCGCGGTGGCGACTTCGACCCCCTCGTACTCCTCGCCGACCAGCTTGGCCCGGGCCAGCGCATCGCGAGCGCGACGGACCTGCGCGTCCGCCAGAGGAGCATCGAGGGGGACCGACAGAGGCATCTCGAACACCCAGATCGCCTCGATCACGGCGCCCTCCTCGTCGAGGTCGTCGTGCGTCTCTCCGGCGAGCCGACCGGCCGTCTGGATGATGTCGTCGTCCAGCGGCGAGCCGAAGATCGGAACCAGGATCGAGCCAAACTCCGGCTCGAGCGCCTCATGGCGCAGCGCCCGCTCGGGGATCGTCACCCGCTTGAGCAGCGGCTTCTGCTCGGTCTTGCGGTAGATCACGTACAGCAGCAACCCACCCAGCAGCCAGCCGGCGCCGACGTACCGTGCGCCGGCGTGAAACACGATCACGGTACCCCAGCCGGCGGCCGCCAGCAGCGCGCCGAGCACCGCCGGGAGCGGCACCTTGGCCCCGCGGACCGTGATCGACAGCGGCACCGTGTAGCCACGGGGCCGGTTGGGCTCTCGGAAGCGCAGCGCGATCACCGACACGTGGGCGATCGTGAACGCCAGCAACGCCCCGAACGCGTAGATCCCTACCAGCAGGTCGAGATCGCGGGGGACCACGAGCGCGGCCGCGCCGACCGCGGCCGCGCCGATCACGACGAAAGGCGTTCCCCACCGGGGGTGCAGACGGCCGATCGCGCTTGGGACCTGGCGGTTGGTGGCAAGCAGGTAGCCGACCCGGGAGACGCCCAGCATCGAGGCGCCCGCCGCCGCGGTCAGCCCCACGGCGCCGGCGATTGCCACGGCGTACTTGAGCACATCCGCGATCCAGGCCGGGTGCAGCGCCTCGGCGACGCCGACCAGCGGCGCGTCGATGTGGGTAGTGCCGAGCGCGGTGATCCCGTGGTTGACGGGCAGCACGCCGACGCCGACGACGGCGATCCCCACGTATACGAGCACGATCACCGCCGAGCCCGGTCCGACCAGACGCTTGATCTGCTGCCTGGTGGCGTTCACCTCCCCCCCCACGCTCGCCGCCGCCTCCAATCCAGTGAACGCGATCACCGCGATCGTGAGCGCGTATGCGAGGTTCGAAGCTGTGGGGGCGGTCCCCAGGTTGACGCTGTCGGTGAGGTGGCCGGGGTGAAACGCCAGCGCCAGCCCGAGCGCGATGATTGCCGCCTGAAGCACCAGGTCGGCGCCGGTGATCAGGACCCGGCCGCGCACCCGGCGGGCACGGACCCCGGTGAGATTGTCGACCGCCACGAACACGATCACCGCGAAGGCGACCGCGATCTCGAGGCCGCCCCGGCCGATCGAGCCCCAGAACACCGCGAGATAGGCCGGGACGGTCAGCGCGGTCACCGCGATCAGGATCGTGTAGTCCAGGACGAGCGCCCACGCGGCCACGAAGCTGACCAGCTCGTTGAACGCAAAGCGCGCGAACACCGCCGAGCCGGCGCGCTCGGGATGCAGGGACGCGCCCTCGACATAGGTCATCGCGCTCAGCTGGAAGAAGATGCCGGCCGCCAGGAACACCAGCGGGGTGAGGCCGTTGGCGCGATGGGCCACGATGCCCAGCGCGAAGTACACGGAGCTGACCGAGGTCGTGTAGACGACCGCGAACAGAGCGCGATAGCCGAACAGACGCTCATGCATGGCGGGCCGAGCGGGCGCTCATCGCCGGCGATGCTGCAGGTATAGGCGGGCAGCACCGGCGAGGACGAACAGGATCCCTAAAAACACGCCGGCTGCGGCCGGCCCGCCCCCCGCGGCGACGGTGCGGACCAGGATCACCACCCCGATCAGCATCATCACGATCGACATCACGCGTGTGTACGAGCGGTGTAGCTGGCGCTGCTTGGGCATCTAATGCGTAGATTAGGCCCCGTCCGGGTCGGCAGGGGGCCACGAGTCGCCGGGGTAGGATCGACCCGACGTGGATGATCCACCCCGCGATAGAGACGACCCCCCGATCGGCCGCCGGCGCCGGCTGCTGATCCTGGTGATCTGCTCGATGAGCCTGCTGATCGTCGGGCTCGACGCGACGATCGTCAACGTCGCGCTGCCGGCCATCCATCGCTCGCTGCACGCGTCCGTGTCCGGGCTTCAGTGGACGATCGACGCCTACACGCTCACGATCGCCAGCCTGCTGATGCTGTCCGGATCGACCGCGGATCGAATCGGCCGCCGCAAGGTCTTCCAGATCGGGCTGGTCCTGTTCTCGGTGGGGTCGCTGCTGTGCGCGCTGGCGCCGACGCTCGAGTTGCTGGTGGCGGCGCGGGTGCTCCAGGCGATCGGCGGCTCCATGCTCAACCCGGTGGCGATGTCGATCATCCGCAACGTGTTCGACGACCCGCGCGAGCGCGCCCAGGCGATCGGCGTGTGGGGCGCCATGTTCGGCCTCAGCATGGCGCTGGGGCCGATCGTCGGGGGGGCGCTCGTCGACTCGGTCGGGTGGCGCTCGGTGTTCCTCGTCAACGTTCCCGTGGGCGTGCTCGCGATCGCCTTGACCGCCGCGTTCGTCCCGGAGTCGCGGGCCCCGCGGCCCCGCCGGCTCGACCCCATCGGCCAACTCCTGGTGATCGCCGCGCTGGCGTCGTTGACCTACGCGATCATCGAGGGCAACCGGGCGGGTTGGACGTCGCCGGAGATCATCGGCCTGTTCTGCTTCTCGCTGCTGTCGTTCGCGTCGCTCGTCGCCTACGAGCTGCGCCACGACGAGCCGCTTTTGGAGATGCGGTTTTTCCGGAGTGCTCCGTTCTCCGGCGCCAGTGCGATCGCCGTCTGCGCGTTCGCGGCGCTGGGGGGCTTCTTGTTTTTGAACACGCTGTATCTCCAGAACGTGCGGGGCCTGTCGCCCTTCCACGCGGGGCTGTACATGCTGCCGATGGCCGGCGTGACGCTGGTGCTCGCGCCGCTGTCCGGGCGAATCGTGGGCCGCCGAGGCCCGCGGATCCCCCTGCTGGTCGCGTCCGCCGCGCTGGTTGCGGCCGCGCTGATGCTCACCGAGATCACTCCGAGCACCTCCCCCGTCTACCTGCTGGGCGCCTACTTCGTGTTCGGATGCGGCTTTGCCCTGATCAACCCGCCGATCACGAACACCGCGGTGTCGGGAATGCCGCCATCGCAGGCCGGCGTGGCCGCCGCGGTCGCCTCGACCAGCCGTCAGGTCGGCGCCACGCTCGGCGTCGCGGTCGTCGGCGCCATCGCGGGCAGCGGCCTGTCCGGCGAGATCGGCCCGGGATTCGCGGCCGCTACCCACCCGAGCTGGTGGATCATCGCCGGCTTGGGCGTGGGGATCGGAGTGGTGAGCCTGCTGACGACGACCGCATGGGCCGCGAACACGGCAGCCCGGACGGCGGCTCGCTTTCGCGAGGGCCCGCCCCGGCCCCGAATCGCGGAGAACTACGGGTAGCGGGCCGGCGCTCCTACCGCGGATCCGAGCCGTTGGCGCCCCGTCGCTCAAACAGGAAGATCTCCGCAGAGACGTCGGGATCCAGCCGCGTCGCGCTCAGCGTGGCGCGGATCGGGCGGCCGATCACTCGCTCCACCCCGGCCTGGAGCTCGGGCTCGACGATCTCCTGTAGAAGCCTCCGGCCCCCGAGCAGCTCGCGGGTGAATCCGCGTGCCCGCAGCGTCCTCTCCGAATCGACGTGGCCGTCCTCGAGCAGGACCAGGAGGACGTCCGGAGTCGCCCAGTGCGCCGTCGTCCGCACCGGTCCCCGGCCCCAGGCCCGCCGGAAGGAGGCTGCCACCTCGCTGCACACCCGGGTCAGCGCCTCGCCCGCATGCGTCACCTCGTCGCCACCGGCCGTCATCGAGCCCAGACTACTCGGCGCCGCGCGGCCGCGGGGCCAGTGGCATGCCCGCACGCGCGGGCGCGCGGTGTCGACACCACCGCCGGTAAGGAACCGCCGCCGCGGCGACACAAATGGGGTGCGCCGGGGGATAGCGTTGCCCCGTGAGCCCATGATCGCCGCAACGAGGAGACCTGGATGACAGAGCAGACTTTCATCATCGTGGGCGCCAGCCTGGCCGGCGCCAAGGCGGCCGAGGAGCTCCGCGAGCGCGGCTTTGAGGGGCGCGTGGTGCTGATCGGCTCAGAGCCCGAGCGGCCCTACGAGCGCCCGCCGCTGACCAAGGACTACCTCCGCGGCGAGTCCGAACGCGAGAAGGCGTTCGTGCATGACCCGGGCTTCTATGACGACCGGGGGATCGAGCTGCTCAGCGGGGTGAAGGCCACGGGCATCGACCCGGCTCACTGCAAGCTCACGCTCGAGGACGGTCGGGTGCTCGAATACGACCAGCTGCTGTTGACCACCGGGGCGGAGCCCCGCCGGATCGCGATTCGGGGAGCCGGCCTCGACGGCATCCACTACCTGCGAACGCTCGGCGACTCCACCGTCCTGCGCGAGCGACTGGACGCGGGGGGCCGTGTCGCCGTCGTCGGCGCGGGCTGGATCGGCAGTGAGTTCGCCGCCTCGGCGCGCCAGCGGGGACTCGAGGTCACGTTGATCGACCCGCTGGAGCTGCCAAACGTCCGCATCTTCGGACCCGAGGTCGGCAGCTTCTATCGCGACGTCCACGCGCAGCACGGTGTCGAATTGCTGCTCGGCGACGGCGTCGAGTCGTTTGAGGGTGACGGCGCCGTGCATCAGGTCAAGACCAGCAGCGGCAAGACGGTGCAGTGCGACTTC
This sequence comes from uncultured Solirubrobacterales bacterium, assembly GCA_963723675.1. Classification (GTDB taxonomy): domain Bacteria; phylum Actinomycetota; class Thermoleophilia; order Solirubrobacterales; family Solirubrobacteraceae; genus Palsa-465. Next base: position 1,828,859 of record CAVRRW010000012.1, read on the forward strand.
GCGGTCGTCGGGATCGGCGTGATCCCTCGGGTCGATCTTGCCCGAGACGCCGGTCTGGAGGTCGACGACGGCGTCGTCGTCGACGAGCATCTGCGCAGTTCGGTGCCGAACATCTTCGCGGCCGGCGACGTCGCCGGCGCCTGGCATCCGTTCTTCGAGCAGCGGATCCGAGTCGAGCACTGGGCCAACGCGCTCAACCAGGGCCCCGCCGCCGCGCGCTCGATGCTCGGCGACGATGCCCCCTACGACCGCCTCCCCTACTTCTACTCCGACCAGTACGACGTGGGGATGGAATATTCGGGCCACGCGCGCGACTGGGACCACGTGGTGATCCGCGGCGATCGCGACGCCGGCGAGTTCATCGCCTTCTGGCTGCACCAGCGAACAATCGTGGCCGGGATGAACGTCAACGTGTGGGACGTCAACGAGCACGTCCAGGCGCTGATCCGCTCGCGTCGGGAGGTCGACATCGCGGCGCTCACAGATCCAGATACGCCGCTACAGTCGATTGCAGGCACAGACACCTGACTAACAGGGAGAAACCATGGCACCGAACCCGAATGTCCAGCGGCTGCACGACGCGGGTGTGTCGATCTGGCTTGACACCCTCTCCCGCGATCTGCTCCAGGGCGGCGAGTTCGCCGAGCTGATCCGGGACTACCGCGTGACCGGGGCCACCTCGAACCCGACGATCTTCGCCAAGGCGCTGTCGAGCTCGGACCTGTACGAGGAACAGCTGCGGTCGCTCGCCGCCGAGGGCGAGCGCGACACGCAGGAGCTGTTCTTCTCGCTGGCCCTCGACGACATCCGCGAAGCCGCCGGGCTGCTGCGCCCGACGTACGACGGCACCGCCCGACGGGACGGGCTGATCTCGTTTGAATGCACGCCCGACCTCGCCGACGACACCGCCGCGACGATCGCCCAGGCCTCGGATCTGTGGCAGCGGCTCGATCGACCCAACGTGATGATCAAGGTCCCCGGGACCGAGGCGGGGCTGCCGGCGATCGAGGAGCTCACCGCCCGCGGCGTCAACATCAACATCACCCTGCTGTTCTCGATCGCGCGCTACGAGCAGGTGATCGACGCCTACCTGCGCGGGCTCACCAGGCGCGCGCGCAACGGCGAGCCGATCGACCACGTCACCTCGGTCGCGTCGTTCTTCCTCTCGCGGATCGACACCAAGGTCGACGAGCGGCTGCCCGAGGACTCGCCGCTGCGTGGCCGCGTGGCGCTGGCCAGCGCCCGGGTCGCCTACCAGCGCTTCCTCGCCAAGTTCGCCGGCCCGGAGTGGGAGCGCCTGCGCGCTCTGGGAGCCAACCACCAGAAGCCGCTGTGGGCCAGCACGGGTACCAAGAACCCCGATTACTCCGACGTCATGTACGTCTCCGAGCTGATCGGGCCCGAGGTCATCAACACGATGCCCGAGCAGACGCTGCGGGCGTTCGCCGACCACGGTGAGACGGCGCGCACGCTCGATCGCGACCCGGCCGAGGCCGAGCGGATGCTCGCCGACGCCGCCGGCGCAGGGATCGATCTCGCCGAGGTCACCTCGGAGCTCGAGCGCGAGGGCGTGAAGTCGTTCTGCGACTCCTACGTCGAGCTGAGCGAGCGGATCGACAGCGAGCTGGCCGCGGTGGTGGGGGGTCCCGCCCGCACGCATGGTTGACGCGCGCACGATCGCGCTCTTCTTCCATCTTCTCGGGGCGCTCGCGCTGGTCGCCGGCGTCGCCGTCGCCGGCGTCGCCTTCGAGAGCGCCCGGCGCCGCCGGCGGGCCGACGAGATCGCGCTGCTGCTGGGACTCACCCGGTTCGGCGTCGTGCTGGTCGGAGCCGGAGGGCTGATGCTCCCGGTCTTCGGTCTCTGGCTCGTGCACCTGGATGACCTGAGCCTGGGCACCGGCTGGGTTGCGTGGGCGATCGGTCTCTACGTCGTGGCGATCGCGCTGGGAGGCGTGGGCGGTCGGCGCCCCAAGCAGGCGCGAGAGCTCGCCGGCCGCCTCGCGGCCGAGCGTGCGGCGGTCACCGACGAGCTTCGCGGCCTGCTCGAGGACCGCGTCTCGCGTGCCGAGAACTATGCCTCGCTGCTGCTGGTGCTCGTGATCCTCGTCCTGATGGTGTTCAAGCCTACGGTCCCTTAGCCGGCTACAGCTCCAGGCCCACGAGCGTCGGCTCCGGGCGCAGCTCCACCCCGAACGCCGTACGGACGCCGTCGCGCATCTCGCGCGCGAGCGCGACCAGCTCGGCGCTGGTGGCCCCGCCGCGGTTGACGAGCGCGAGCGTGTGCTTACCCGAGATCCCGGCGCGGCCATCGCCGTAGCCGCGGTGAAACCCGGCGCGCTCGATCAGCCAGGCGGCCGAGGTCTTGACCGAGCCGTCGGGCTCGGGCCACTGGGGGATCGCCACGAGACCGCTCACGCGCGCCGCAACCTGGGCCTGCAGTGCGCCGAACTCTTCGCCGGAAAGAATCGGGTTGACGAAGAACGAGCCGGCGCTCACGGAGTCCGGATCCGACGGGTCGATCACCATCCCCTTGCGGCGCCGCAGCCCCAGCACCGCCTCGCGAACGTCCGCGAGAGCCGGACGGTCCCCTGGTTTGACCGACAGCGAGCGCGCCAGCTCGGCGTAACGGACCGGCAGCGCGGACCGGGATCGCTCGAGCACGAAGGCGACGGCGAGCACGACATGTCGCGCCGACCGCTTGAACATGCTCGACCGGTACGCAAACCCGCACTGCTCTGGCGCCAGCTCCAGGACGGCCCTGGTCCGACGGTCGTACACCCGCACCGAGACGATCGTGTCGGCTACCTCCTGTCCGTAGGCGCCGACGTTCTGGATCGGCGTCGCGCCGGTCGATCCCGGAATTCCCGACAGGCACTCCACGCCGGCAAGCCCCTGCGCGACGCAGAGGGCCACGACGTCGTCCCAGGCCTCACCGGCGCCGACCTCGACGCGAACGGCCGCTCCCTGCGAGGCCGACTCCACGCCGCCGGCGGCGACCTGCAACGCGATCCCATCGAACCCCTCATCGGCGATCAGCAGGTTCGATCCGCCGGCGATGACGAGCAGCGGGTCGCCCGCCGCATCGGCATCGGAGACCACGTTCAAGACCTCGTCCTCGGTGTCGGCGCGCACCAGCCGGCGCGCCGGGCCGCCGACGCGCAGGGTCGTCAATTCGGCAAACGGGGCGTGGTCGCGTGTCTGCATCGGAGCCAAGCTTGCCGGATGTGGGCGACCGGAGCCGCCGGCCGTTTATCGGGGTGCCCCGGGGGTAGCCGTGATGCATGCAGGAGTTCCGCGAGCGCGAATCCGAAGAGGAGGTTCGTCCCGAGGAGGAAGAGGGGGTCCCTCCCGAGGATCGACCGGACGAGCCGGGGGCCGAGGGCGGCTCCGACAGCCCGGCGGCCGACAAGCCTCCCGCGGTTCCGGCTCAAGACGATTCCCCGCTCGGGGACACCGACCAGCACTCAGGGGGCTGACGCCGGCGTTCGGCGCCGGGGCGCTGCCTGGCCGACATCGCTCGCTCGCAACGTGAGCAGGATCACCGCGAGGTCGTCCTCCAGCTGCTCGGTGCCCTCCGGGAAGACATCGGCGAGCATCTCGTCGATCGCCTGGTCGGGGGGCTTGGTCACGAACGCGTGCGGGTCGATTCGGGCGAGCAGCTCGTCGACGCCGAGGCGCTCCGGCCATGTCGCCGACCGGCGCTCGGTCAAACCGTCGGTGAACAGCATGATCGCCGCGTCGGGAGGAAGCTGGATGCGCCGAACCGGCCACCGCGCTTCGAACGTGAGCCCGAGCGCGGGTCCGTGCACGCGATCCAGCGGCGCCACGGCCTGCGGCGTGATCAGCAGCGGTGAATCGTGGCCGGCGCGGATCAACCGCAGCTCGCGGCCCTCCCGGTCGATCTCGGCCAGGCACACCGTGGCGAGCGTGGCCGCGTCGCGGTCGGCCTGATTGACCAGCAGCCGGTGGAGCATCTCGGGGATGGACTCGAGCGCGACGTCTCCCTGGACTGCGCCCAGCCAGGCCGCTCGCAGCATCGCGCCGGTCCCCGCCGCCGCCGGCCCGTGACCGGTCACATCGCCGATCAGCAGCGACAGCGAGTGATCAGAACGCTCGGCGACGCCGATGAAGTCCCCGCCCAGCAGCATCGTGTTGACGCTCGGACGGTAGCGCCACGCCAGGTGCCAGCGGTCGTCGACGCGCATCCGGGGCACCAGCGCCAGTTCCAGCTGGCGCAGCAGCTGCTGCGAGATGTCGCGGATCGAGGTCGAGATCAGCATCCCGCCCTCGGTTTGCATCGGGCTGAGGGTGATCTCGACGGGAAACTCGCTGCCGTCGCTGCGCCGCGCCACGATGTCCATGCCGGCGCCCGTCGGCCGTGCTCGGGCCTCGGCGATGAACTCCCACCGTTGCTCGACGTGGCGGCTTCGCAGCCCCCTGGGGAGCAGGACCTCGATCGGCTGGCCGATCAGCTCGTCCCGCGTGTACCCGAACAGCTCCTCCACCCGGACGTTGACGAGAGCGATCGCGCCGCCCTCGTCGACGATCACCATCGCGTCGGGCGCGGACTCCATCAACCCGCGAAACTGCTGCTCGGCCTCGCGCAGCGCCTGCTCGGCGCGTACCCGGTCGGTGATGTCGGTGTTGAGCTCGATGATCGCGATCGGCTCGCCGCGCTCGTCGCGGACCAGCGCCTGCCGGGAGGTCACCACGATCTCTTCACCGTCCCTGCGGCGATGGCGGAGCTGCCCGTCCCAGCGCCCCGTGCGCCACAGAGCCTCGTTGACCACCCCCCGCTGGTGTGAAAACTCCGTTCGCAGCAGATCGTGGATGATCTGGCCGCACGCCTCCGCCGCGCTGTAGCCGTACATCTCCTGCGCCGCGCGGTTCCAGTATGTGACGGTGCTCCGCGTCGGGTCACGCGCGATGATCGCCTCATTGGCGAGGTCCAGTAGCCGGCCCAACTGCTCGAGATCCTCGATCAGTGACCGGCGGTGATTCAGGTCTGGGTCGCTCAATCTCCTCCTCCATCCCTGGGCCACCAGTGACAGGCCGGCCGCGTGGGTGCGGGAGTTTATTGCGCGCCGCCGTCAGCTTTCGACAGCGAGCACGGCGTCAGCTTCGCCGGGCGCGGCGTCAGCTTTCGCCGGCGAGCGCAGCCAGCCGCCGCAGCGAGCTCGAGATGGTCTCGCGCTGCCCTTCGAGGCGATCTGCCTCGGCCTCCGGAATCTCCACGTGAACGCGGATCCGAGTGCCGCCCCGCTCGTCGAGCGGCTCCAGCCGCCACTCGAACACCAGGTCTGAGACCAGGCAGGAAACCGTGACCCGGCCCTCGTGCTGGGAGCTGCGCAGCACCTGCGGCATCGGGAAGTCCGGATAGCCGTCGGGGTACATGGTGTATCGCCGATCCCCGCCGTCGGCGTCCTGGACGTCGATCGACCCGGTCCCCGCCCACCACTGCGGGAAGCGGGCCGGGTCGTAGAGCACCTTCCAGACCTCCTCCGGCGGGGCCCGGCTGGTTGCGGCGTCGTCAAATGAGGGCATCGGACTCCTGTCAGAGCGAGGGTGTCACGAGCTTGTAGAGATCGGCCTCGACCAGGGCGAGCTCGCGTTCGGGCTCCACGAGCCCGAGCACGGGCGGACGGGCGAAGTCCGCGAAGGCGCTCGTGTAGCGCTCGCCGTCGCCGGCTCGGTCAAGCAGCGCCCGCCAGCCGGCGGCTGCCTCCTCGAGCCTGCGCGCGGCGAGCTCGCGATCGCCCCGAGCGGCTGCGACCAGGCCTTGGATGCGGGTAAGTCTCGGGACCAGCGTTTCGGGAAAGTCACCGGGATGCAGCGGCTCGAGTGCGGTCGCGCGCAGCGACTCCTCGGCCTGTTCGCAGCGGCCCACTCGCACCAGCGCCTCGGCCCGGGCGAGGTGTGCCAGCGGCCGGCTGACCGGCGCATCGTGCGCCAACGCGAACGCGAGCAGGTCCGCCGCCAGTTCGTCCTCCCCGGTCGCCACCGCAACCATGCCCCGGTCGTGCGCGGCGGTCGCGATCAGCTGGGGCGCGTCCAGCCGCTCGGCCACCGTTCGCTCCTCCTCGGCCGCGTCACGCGCCTCCGCGGCACGACCGAGGCGGGCCAGCACGTGGGCGCGCGCGGCCAGCATCTGCACGTCAAACCAGCCGATGTGCTCGCCGCTGATCGTCTCGCGGCCGCGCTCGACGAACTCAAGTGCCCGGTGCAGCTCCCCGGCGCACGCGGCCGCGCAGGCCGCATTCAGCCAACAGCCGCAGGCCAGGTCGGGACGTCCGACGCGTTGCGCGGCCTCGCCCGCGGCGATCTCCGGCGCGTAGCTCTCCACGAACCGGCCCTGGCGCACCAGCGCAAGCGCCCGCGCATGTCCGACGCTGTGGACGAGCATCGGGTCGCCGCCCTCACGCCCCACCGCCGAGGGGACCTCGTCGAGCAGCCGCTGCGCGCGCTTGGCGTCGCCCGCGACGGCCTCGGCCCAGGCCCACATCGCAAGGGCGCCCGCCCGGATCTGGGGTCCGGCCACGCCCGCGTCGTCCAGCGCCTGGATCGCTCGCGCCGCCGCCAGCAGGATTCCCCGTGGCCGGCACAGCACTCCGCGGTTCCACTCGACCCGCCGCAGCCAGGCTCGGGCCGGCTCCTCGCCGGCTCTGGGAAGCTTTTGGATCGCCTGGTCAAACGCCGCGTCCGAAGCCTCGGCGCGGCTTCGCCAGGCTTCGACCTCGGCGAGCTCGATCAGCAGCGAGGCGTCGTCTTCGGTCAGCTCGATCGCCTCGGTCAGGAATGCGGCCGCCTGGTCCAGGGCGCCGACGGCGCGCGCATGCGCGGCGGCCCGCACCAGGTAGTCGGTCGCACGGTCGTCGCGTCCCGCGAGCCGGAGGTGACGGGCGATCTCGGCGGCCTGGGCCGGCGTGGCATCGCGCCGCACCACGTCGGCAAACGTCTCGTGCAGCCAGGCGCGGTGTGGGTCGGGGAGCTCGGCGTAGGCGGCGTCGCGCAGCAGCGCATGCCGAAATCCCACCCGACCACGAGCCGCCACGAACAGGCCGCTGTCCAGAACCGCTGTCGCGGCCGCTGTCGGGTTCTCGAGCCCGAGCCCCTCGAGCTCGGGACGATGCAGCTCACGGCCCGCGATCGCGGCGAAGTCGGCGAGCAGCCGCGGCTGCCCGTCCAGCGGCCCGAGCGAAGCCGCCACGGCCGCCCGGAGGCTCGCCGGCGGCTCACGCTCACCGCGCGCCAGGGCGCGTCCACGCTCGAGCGCGAGCAGCGCGTTGCCGTCCGCGCTGCGGACCGCGTCGGCGACGGCGTCGCCGCCGAGGTCCGCGGCCTCGCGCACCAGCTGCTCGAGCGCCTGGGCACCCAGCGGACCGAGCTGGATGTGCGCTCGCAGCACGCCGCCGGCTCGGAGCAGCTGCCCGAGCGTGTCGAGCTCTGCGCGCCGGGGCTGCGGGCGGCTGGTCAGCATCAGCAGCACCGGCAGCCGCATCAGCCGCCGCGCCACGTAGCCGGCGAGCCGGAGGCTGGCGGCGTCGGCGAGGTGAACGTCGTCCATCAACAGCACGAGCGCACGGCTGCGCGCCGCCCAGCCGAGCAGCTCGACGATCGCCTCGTATAGCCGTGCCCGCTCAAACTCGGGCGACGCGACCGGACGGGCCACGTGGTCGCGGTCAAAGCGCCGCTCCAGGTCGGGCACAAGCGTGGCCAGGTCCGACGGCCAGGAGGCCTGCAACGGCGGCGCCTCGAGCTCGCTGCCGAGCTCCGCGACGAGCTCGGCCCACAGACCCATGGGCGGTGCACCTGCCAGGTCCAGGCCCGCGCACTGCGCGGCACGCGCGCCCTCGGCGGTGGCCCGGAGGACCAGCTCGACGGCGAGCCGAGTCTTTCCGATCCCGCCCTCACCGGTGATCAGGACCGCTCCGCCGCAGCCCGCCTGCACCGCGCGCCAGGCCTCGAGCAGCTCGTCGAGCTCCCGCCCTCTGCCGACCAGCGCCGACTGCACCGCGGCTTGTTCGATCGAGCGCCTCCCGGGCGCCGGCAGCGTCGCGTCAAGCTGCAGCTGCTCGGCGAGACGGCGCGTCGTCAGCGACGGCACCACCGCCAGCTCGCGGCGCAGCCGCTCTCGCAAGCGCGCGTAATCGGCGAGTGCCGCGGCGTGATCGCCGGCCGCGCCCAGGCGGCGCATCAGGCGCCGGTGCGGCTCCTCGTCGAGCGGGTCAAGCGCGACCTGACGTCGGGTCAGGGCGACCGCCTGGGCGCCCTCGCCCGCGCGGTCCGCGGCGTGCGCGAGCTGCTCCAGCGCTCCCGCCATGCGCTCGCGGTGCGCGCTGCGGGCGTCGACCGCCCAGGGCTCGTCGAATCCTGCCAGCAGCTCGCCCTCGCCGAACGCGACCGCCTCCTCGAACCGGCCACCGTCGACCAGCTGATCGAAGCGCAACGCGTCGACCCACAGGCCGTCGCCCTCCTCGAGCCCGATCTCGTCGCGGCTTGTGCGCAGATGCGGATCGCCTGCCTCACCGAGCGCCCGGCGCAGAGCCCACAGTGCGCTGCGCAGGCTGGCACGAGCGCTCGAGTCCAGCACGTCGGGCCAGAACCGCGCCGCCAGCGCCCCGCGCCCGTGGCGTCCGGGGTGCAGGGCGAGCCACGCAAGCAGCAACCACTCGCGCCGATGCGCCGGTGTCTCGATTATCGCCCCGTCCAAGTCCACTCGGATGGGCCCGATGACCCGGACCGTCAACATCCTGGCCTGTCAGCCTACTGACCGCCGGCGGAGCGGGCAAGGTAGGCACGTTTGACGCTCGTTTGACGGTCAGCTGACGGTCGGCGGGGATGCTGCATCGCACATGGCCGCTCAAACCGAAGGAGCACAGCAATGGCGACGGTAGACGGAACGACGACCGAGGGGCTCGCCGCTCTCCAACAAGCGCTGCGTGGACCCTGCGTAGGTCGCGACGCGCCCGACTATGACCAGGCGCGGGCGGTGTACAACGCGATGATCGACAAGCATCCGGAGGCGATCGTCCGCTGCGCCGACGCCGCCGATGTGATCGCTGCCGTCCGGTACGCCCGCGATCGCGATCTGCCCGTCGCGGTCCGCTGCGGCGGTCACAATGGGGCTGGGCTGGGGACCGTTGACGACGGGCTCGTGATCGACCTCTCAACGATGCACGGGGTGACGGTCGACTCGGACGCCAGGGTCGCGCGCGTGCAGGGAGGCGCGCAGCTGGGCGCGCTGGACCATGCCACCCACGCATTCGGGCTGGCGGTGCCGGCCGGGATCATCTCGACGACGGGCGTCGGTGGGCTCACGCTCGGCGGCGGCCTCGGCCACATCACCCGCAGGTGCGGGCTGACGATCGACAACCTCCTGTCCGCCGACGTGGTCCTCGCCGACGGTTCGTTCGTGACCGCCGACGAGCACCACAACGCGGACCTGTTCTGGGCGCTGCGCGGCGGTGGCGGCAACTTCGGGATCGTCACCTCTTTTGCGTTCCGCTGCCACGAAGTCGCCGAAGTTCTCGCCGGACCGGTGTTCTACGACCTCGACGACGCCGCCGAGGTGCTGTCGTGGTGGAGAGAATTTGGGCCTGCGCAGCCAGACGAGCTGAGCGGGTTCTTCGCGTTTTTGAGCGTCCCGCCCGGACCCCCGTTCCCGGAGGACCTGCACCTGCGCAAGGTCTGCGGGATCCTGTGGTGCTACTGCGGCAGCGACCCCGACCCGCAGTGCCTGCGCGAGGCGCGGTCGTTTGGCCGGCCGTTGCTCGACGGCGTCCAGCGGATGCCGCTGCCGGCGCTGCAGTCGGCCTTCGACGGCGTATACCCGCCGGGAGACCAGTGGTACTGGCGCGCGGACTTCATCGAGAAGATCCCCGACGAGGCGGTTGCGCTGCACGCCGAGCACGGCGCCGCGATGCCGACCTGGAAGTCGACGATGCATCTGTACCCGATCGACGGTGCGGCTTCGCGAGTCGGGCCCGACGAGACTCCGTGGGCCTACAGGGACGCGAAGTGGGCACAGGTCATCGTCGGGGTTGACCCAGACCCGGCCAATGCGTCCACGATCCGCCAGTGGTGCGTGGACTACTGGCACGCGATTCACCCCCACTCGATGGGCGGCGCCTACGTCAATTTCATGATGGACGAGGGCCAGGAGCGGGTGCAGGCGACCTACGGCGCTCACTACGACCGGCTCGCGCAGGTCAAGGCCGCTTACGACCCCGGCAATTTCTTCGCAGTCAACCAGAACATCCGCCCCGGCTGACACAGCCAAACCGACAAAGGAGGACGACATGACCACCAACACGTCACAGGGATTCGACATCGGCTCGCTCGCGCGAGCGATCGAGGAACGCGACGCCGCCGCCCAGCTCTCGCTCTACGACGACGACGCCGAGGTCACGCTGGTCGACCGCCTGAACCCGCCCGGGAGGCCGCGCGTCCTCCGTGGCAGGGACCAGATCCGTGGCTGGATCGAGGACGTCTGTGCGCGCGACATGAGCCATCGGGTGCAGCAGCGGCTCGTCGACGGAGACCGCGCTGCGTTCACCGAGGCGTGCAGCTACCCCGACGGCGCCAACGTCATGTGCGCGGCGTTCGTGGAGCTCCACGACGGACGGATCACGCGCATGACCGGCGTGCAGGCTTGGGACGAGTGACGCCTGGCGTTCCGCTGTCAGACCGATGATTTTGGGGGCGCCGCCGTCACCGTGAAGTTGGATCTTCGAATTCTCGGTGGCGGCGGCTCCGCGTGTTCGGGCCGGCGAACTAGGCTGGCGGGCCGGCTCAGCTCCGCTGCCAGACGCCCATCTCGTTCCCCGCGGGGTCGCGAAACGTGGCTACCCGGAGGTCGCCCTCGGGATACGGCGCGGTGGCGATCTCGCCGCCGCCCGCCGCCACTCGCTCAAGCGTAGCCTCGACGCTCTCGACGAAGATGTAAGGCCGCACGCCGGCCGCGCCGGCCACCGACAGGTCCGCCACGAAATGACCGATGACGTGCCCGGTGCCGTCCTCGAAGCTCGGCTCGTCCCGGTCCAGGTTGACGGTCCAGCCGAACGCCGCCGCGTAGAAGCCGGCCAGGCGGCGTGGGTCGGGGGCGGGGATGCGCAGATATGACACCCCGCCCACCCTGAAGACTCGCGGTTCATCATCGGCGCCGGGCGTCATCGGCCACATTGTCGCGCTTCCGATCCGCAGGGCTGCGTCGACGCCGGTCAGGCGCCGGCCACCATCGCCTCGTGACCCTCCCAGTAGGGCGCTCGCAGCTCGCGCTTTAGCACCTTGCCGGCGCCCGACTTCGGGAGCGGGTCGCTGCGCAGCTCGATCCGCTTGGGCACCTTGTAGCCCGCGATCAGCCGGCGGCAATGGCGCAGCAGCTCCGATTCGTCGACCTCGCTCCGCGCCACCACCACCGCGTGCACGACCTCGCCCCAACGAGCATCGGGAATCCCGAACACCGCCGCCTCCAGCACGGCGCGGTGGCGGTAGAGGACCTCCTCGACCTCGGTGCTGTACACGTTCTCGCCGCCGCAGACGATCATGTCCTTCGCTCGGTCGACGAGGTACACGAACGCCCGCTCGTCCATGAAGCCGAGATCGCCGGTGCGGTACCAGCCGTCGTTGAGCGCCGCTTCCGTGTCCCCGGGCTTGTTCCAGTAGCCGATCATCACGTTCTCACCGCGGATCGCGAGCTCGCCGACGGTTCCCCGGTTCACCGGGCCGCCGCTCACCGGATCGATCACGGCGACCTCGACACCGACGGCGGGCTGTCCGCAGGAGCGAGCCTGCGCAGCGTCGAGCAGGTTCTCCTCGTGCGGCAGGATCGTCGCGATCGGCGAGGTCTCGGTGGCGCCGTAGATGTGCATCAGCTCCGCATCGGGGAACGCGGCGCGGGCGCGCCATAGCGTCTCGGTCGAGACCGGAGCGCCCCCGTGGCTGATCAGGCGCAGCGTCGAAACGTCCCGCGGGCGTGCGAGCTGCTCCTCGCTGATCGCCGCGAGCACGGTCGGCACGACCAGCGTCGCGGTCACCCTCTCGGCCTGCACCAGGTCGAGCGCGGCGCCCGGGTCGACCGCCGGCAGAACGACCTGACGGCCGGCGTGCCAGACGGTGGCCAGAACGGCGATCGAGCCGGCGGCGTGAAACAGCGGCGCCACGATCAGCCAGCATGTGTCCGGGCCAAAGGGCCAGGACACCTGGAAGTGGAGCGCGTTCGCCACCAGGTTTCGGTGAGTCAGCATCACGCCCTTGGCGGCGCCGGTCGTCCCGCCCGTGTAGAACAGCCCGGCGAGCGTGGCGACGGGCAGCCCGTCGGGGAAATCGACCGCCCGCGCCCCGTCGAGCAGCGACTCATAGCCGTCCTCGAGGTCGATCACGGTCTCGACCACGTCCCGCGGGCAGTCGACCCCCTCAGCGGCGAACAGCACCTTGGCGCCGGAATCCTCGAGCGCATAGCGCAGCTCGGCGGCCGTGTGGCGGTGGTTGAGCGGCACCAGCACCATGCCGGCTCCGGGAACCGCTTGATAGAGCTCCAGGTAGCGGTGGCAGTTGCGCCCGACGACCGCGACGCGGTCGCCGGCGCCGACGCCCAGCCGCTGCAGCGCGCCGATCAGCCGGCGGGTGCGTTGCCACGTCTCGGCGTAGGTCAAGTCGATCTCACCGCAGCGAACCGCCGAGCGCTCCGGCGCCACCTGTACCGCCCGGCGCAATGGCCCGATCATCGTCGTCATTTCCGATTCCTCTCACAGCGCCGTCCCGGTAGCGGCCGCGGACCCACCGTACCGCCGCACCGTCATCGAGCGCAAGCCGAGCGGTGATGGCGTCGCATGGGTCGTCGACCCGGGGGCAACGTTGGACGTGAAAGCGAAGCCGGACATCGCTTTCACGTCCAACCTCTGGGATCAGCGCCGGCGGCGGGCCTGCGGCGGCGACGACTTCAGCACCACCGCGGCCTCAGGCGTCGCGACGTGAAAGCTGAAGCTCTCCTCCAGGTACAGGCGCACCACGCCGGCGTCGTGCGAGTCGTATCCGATTGACAGGTCCTGGCCGCACTCGAACAGGAAGTCGCCGCCGCGGAGGCTTACAACGACGGCTCCTTCGACCCCCGGCGCCCACACGATCGGGCCGCCCAGGATCCTGCCGAGGTGGTCGAACAGCGGGTAGCCGCCGTGCTCGGCCGTCTCGGCGACGAGCCGGTATTCCTCGCGGCCGAGCGCCAGCCCGTACGGTCCGGTGATCCCGTTGCGCAGCAACCGTTCGACGGCTGTCGCGACCTGCCGCGGGTACAGGTCCGTGTCGTCTCCAAGCTGGAGCTTCTCGTGGGGGGTGGTCTCCTCGATCCCCGCCATCACCCCGTGCCACCCGTGAAACGCGGCGACGTTCTCGGCGACCGCGATCTGGTGCGCAGCCTTGTCGAGCGCCTCGAGGTCGGCGTCCTCGGCGCCACGATCGGCGTCTCGGAGCTCGGCCCGCGACAGCTCGAAGTCGGCGCGCACCTCGACCAGCGGCAGCACCCGTCGCTGAAGCCCCGACACGCCCTCACAGGGGGCCGCGCCGACCACGGTCGTCCGGCCCAGATTCGTGGCCGAATACTCCCAGCCGTGGGGACCGGAGAAGTCGATCAGCTTGCGGGCGGCGAGCGCCGGCGTCAGGCGCTCGCGCGCCTCCTCGTCGAGCATGCTCCAGACCGCGTCGCTGATCGGCGCGTGCGAGCGAAGCAGATGGTTCATCGCGTCTCTCCTCTCAGTCCACCGATCCCGAGCGATCCGTCGTCGTAGGCGCCGCCTGCTCCCGATCCGCCCTCCTCCAGCGTCTCTGCCTCGGCCTCCTCGCCGTGCTCGACGATGTCACCGGTCTTGAAGAGGATGCCCTGGGCGATCGCGCGCCACGGTGGCGTCCGTCGCAGCAGGAACTCCAGGTCCATCGCGAAGTGCTTGAACTCCTCGCCCTGGGCGTCGCGCATGACCGCGAGCGCTTCGGGATCGGTCTCGACCGCCAGGCGCTGCTCATACCAGCCGATCGCCTCGGCCTCCTCGGTCAGCGATGAGCACAGCCGCGCGAACGTCCGCGTGGCGGGCGGCAGCTCTCCAGGTGGCTCGTGGTACTGGTCGAAGCCCATCGGACCTCCTTACGCGACTGCGTCTCGGTTGTCGTAAGCGAGCGGACGTGGAGAAGCCGGGCCCCACTTCACTCCCCAGGGCTCGACGCGTTGTCCGCGTGTGGCCGCAGCCTAGATGATCACTCATCAAGCGTGCGATCCTCGTTCAGCGGCGGCCGCGTAACACCTCGCGCCACCCGCCGAGGTCGCGGCTTCTCTGAGCCGGCCCGGGCAAGAAACCGCTCCATCCGCGCCAGCGCCCGCTCGAGTTGGTCTCGTGAGTTGGCGTAGGAGACGCGCAGGTGGCGGTCGCCACCCGAGCCGAAGTCGCTGCCGGCGAGCAGCGCCACGCCGGCCTGCTCGAGCAGTTGCTCGGCCAGCTGCGCCGGCGCGATCGGCACGCCGGAGACGTCCGGGAACGCATAGAACGCCCCCTGGGGCGCTCGACAGGAGACACCGGGCAGAGCGTTCAGCCCCGACACGATCAGGTCACGTCGCGCTCGGAACTCCGCGACCATCGTCGCGACGCTGGCCTGCGGACCGGTCAGCGCCGCGATCCCGGCCGCCTGCACGAACGCTGGGACACAGGAGACCGAGTTGACGATCAGGCGCGTCAGCGGCTCGATCAGCGGTTGGGGGACCGCCGCGTATCCGCAACGCCAGCCGGTCATCGCGTAGGTCTTCGAGAGGCCGTCGACCAGCACGCAGCGCTCGAGCATGCCCGGCACGCTCGCGATCGAGGCAACCTCGGCGTCGTAGGTGATCCTGCGGTAGACCTCGTCGCTGAGCACCCACGCGCCCGTTTCGAAGATCAGCTCGGCGGCCGCGCGCAGGTCGCCGGCCGGGGTCACGCCGCCGGTCGGGTTGTTCGGGGAGTTGAGGATCACCAGCTTCGTTTGCCGGCTCAGCCGGTCGCTCAGGTCCTCGGGCGAGAAGCCAAAGGCGAGCTCCTCGCGAAGGGGCAGCGGCACCGGCACGGCACCGGACCACCTGATCACCGACTCGTAGATCGGAAAGCCCGGATCGGGATAGATGACCTCGTCCCCTGGATCGCACACCGCGAGGATCGTGAAGAACAAAAAGGGCTTGGCGCCGTTGGCGACGAGCACGCGATCGGGCGTCAGCGTGATCGCGCGGCTCTGCGAGAGCTCCGCGGCGATCGCCTCGCGAAACGCCGCCACGCCGGCGCTGGGGCTGTAGTGCGTCTCTCCTGCGCGAATCGCCTGCACGGCCGCCTCGGCCACATGCGCAGGAGTCGGGAAGTCGGGCTCGCCGATCTCCAGATGGACGATCGACCTGCCCAGTCGCTCGAGCTCCCGCGCCCGGGCCAGGACCGAGAACGCCGACTCGGTTCCGAGCCGGCCCACGCTCTGGGCGAGCGCCGCTGCCGGGGCCGGAGTCACTGCCGTCTTGTTCGCCACGATCGGCAATTAGAGCAGAGTGCCACCGGGGATCCCGCTGCAAAACACGATCCCCGCAGCGGGCCCCGGACGAGCTTCGACGTTCGCCGCATCGGGTCTTTCAGCTGTCGAAGCCAAGACCGAGGCGATCGAGCGTCCGCAGCCAGATTCCGCGCCGCCCCTGATTGCGGTCCGCTGCGGCCAGCCGGTTGCGAGTCAGCTGGATGACGGCGCTGCGCAGCGGCTCTGGCGGGAACGGGAACGGTCGGCGACGCACCAGCGACAGCGCCGTGGCCTCGCTGGCGCGGCCGTCGAGCAGGTCGACCGCTACCCTGGCGCCGAAGCGGCTGGCTCCCACTCCCAGGCCGGTGTACCCGAGCGCATAGACGGCGCGACCGCGCAGCGCGCTCCCGAAGAACACCGAGAAGCGGCTGCAGGTGTCGATCGCGCCGCCCCAGCGGTGGCTGAAGCGCAGGCCCGCGAGCTGCGGGAACTGGGTGAAGAAGTGCTGCGACAGTCGCGCGAACGTGGGATCGTGATCATCGAGCTCGGGACCGACGGGACCGCCATAGCGGTAGACCGCGTCGTAACCGCCCCACAGGATCCGGCTGTCGGAGGTCAGGCGGTAGTAGTGAAACTGGTTGCCCATGTCGCCCACCCCTTGCCGGCCTTGCCACCCGATCGAGTGCAGGCGGCGAGGGTCCAGGGGCTCGGTCACGAGCGCGTAGTCGTAGACCGGGGCGACGTACCTCCGCATCGCCGGCAGCAGCGGCGGGTAAGCGCTTGTCGCCAGCAGCGCGCGCGCCGCGCGGACGACCCCGGCCTCGGTGCTCACCGAGACGCCGCCCGGACTCTTGCGAACCATGCGGACCGGGCTGTACTCGCAGATCCGCACGCCGGCACGGTCGGCCGCGGCCCGCAGGCCGTCGGCCAGCTTGGAGGGGTTGATCAGCGCGGCTCCTCTCCGCACCCACACACCGCCGAGAAACAGCGGCGAGTTCAGCAGCTCGCGCATACCGGCGGCATCGAGCAGGTCGACCTCGTAGCCGAAGCCGCGAAGCAGGCGGGCGTATTCGTCGAGTTCGGTCAGCTCGTGCGGTTCAAGAGCAACGCTGAGATCGCCCGTGGCCTCGTACTCGGCGTCGATCCCGAGACGGTCGAGGTCCTCGGCCAGCTCGTCGTAGTTGCGTAGGCCGAGCCGTTCGAGCTGCTCCAGCTCGTCCGGGAACCGGGTGTGGCCGTTGGCGAGCCCGTGCGTCAGCGAGGCCTGCAGGAAGCCGCCGTTTCGCCCGCTGGCCCCCGCGCCGCACCGGGTGGCCTCGAGCACGATGACGTCCCTTGCGGGCTCGAGCTGCTTGGCATACAGCGCCGCCCACAGACCGGTAAAACCGCCTCCGACGACGCAGAGATCGGCGTCGATGACCTCCGTCAGCGGGGCGTGGGCACTGCGCGGACGCAACGTGTCCCACCAGAACGGCCGACGCTCGGCGTCGGCGTAGGCGGCCCGGTGCGCTGCCGTGGGCGGGCTTTGCGGCCATGGCGAGGACACGCCGGGATCGTAGTGTCAGGCGGCGGCGATCTCGGCGAGGTAGTCGGTGTGGTACTCGCCGCGACGGAAACCGCTGTCGCTCAGCATCCGGAGGTGAAACGGGATCGTGGTGTCGATGCCCTGCACCACGAACTCCTCCAACGCCCGGCGCCCGCGCGCGATCGCCTCTTGTCGGTCGCGGCCCCAGACGATCAGCTTGGCCACCAGCGAGTCGTAGAACGGCGGGATGCTGTATCCGTCGTAGATCGCGGTGTCGACCCGCACCCCGGGACCGCCGGGGAGCTCGAGGTGAGTGATCTGGCCGGGCGATGGGCGAAAGTCGGCGTCGGGGTCCTCGGCGGTGATCCGGAACTCGATCGAGGCGCCGCGCTGGGTCACCTGCGACTGCGTGACCGTCAAAGCCTCCCCGGCCGCGACGCCGAGCTGCTCCTTGACGAGGTCGACCCCCGTGAGCAGCTCTGTGACCGGATGCTCCACCTGGATCCGGGTGTTCATCTCGATGAAGTAGAACGCGCCGTCCGGGTCGAGCAGGAACTCCACCGTGCCCGCGTTCGTGTACCCCGTGGCCTGTGCGAGGCGCACCGCAGCCGCGGTCATCTGCTCTCGCGTTGCCGGGTCCAGCGCCGGCGAGGGCGACTCCTCAAGCAACTTCTGCCGGCGTCGCTGGAGCGAGCACTCGCGCTCGAACAGGTGGATCACGTTGCCGTGCGCATCGGCCAGAACCTGAACCTCCACGTGACGGGGTGTCTCGATCAGTTTTTCGAGATAGAGCGCCGGGTTGCCGAACGCCGCCTCGGCTTCACGTGCCGCCTGCGCGGCGCCGTCTTGAAGCTCACGGATATCGCGAGCGATTCGGATCCCCCTCCCCCCACCCCCGCCGGCTGCCTTGATCATCACCGGATAGCCGATCTCAGCCGCAGCGGCCGCCGCCTCGTTCGGCGTCACCGTCCCCTCGGTGCCGGGAACGACGGGGACCTCCGCCTTCATCGCGAGGCCCCGAGCGACGGCCTTGTCGCCCATCCGGTCGATCGCCTCGGGGTCCGGCCCCACCCAGATCAGCCCCGCGGCTTGGCAGCGACGCGCGAAGTCGGCGTTTTCGGCCAGGAAGCCATAGCCGGGATGGACCGCGTCGGCGCCGCTCTCCCGGGCCGCGTCGATAAGTACCTCGGGGTTGAGATAGCTGTGGCGGGCCGCGGGCTTTCCGATGCAGATGGAGTGGTCGGCCTTGCGGACGTGAAGGGCGGTCTCATCCGCGCTGGAATAGACCGCGACGGTGTCGAGCTCCAGCTCCCGGCAAGCGCGGATCACGCGGAGCGCGATCTCGCCGCGATTGGCGATCAGCACGCGTCGCACGGGCGCTCCTATCCGCGCAGGACCACGAGATCCTGCCCGGCCTCGACGGTGTCCTCGTTGTCGACGAGGAACTCGCCGACAACTCCGCCCTCGGAGGCCTTGACCTCGTGAAAGCTCTTCATGATCTCCACCAGCCCGACCACATCCCCGGGCGCGACCGAGTCGCCCTCGGCCACGAACGGGTCGGTGTTTGGGTCCGGCCGCCGGTAAAACGTCCCCGGCAGCGGCGACTTGATGGTCGTATCGCTCATCGGCTCAGATCTCTCTCACTCTCAGGCTCGTTCCAGGTTGCCTTCGCCCGGTCAGGCTCGCTCCAGGTTGTCTTCGCCCAGCCGCGCGTCGAGGTCTTTCTCGAGTTGCACCGCCTCGTCGAAGGTGACCTCCCGGAAGCTCACGTGGTCGCCGATCGGCCGCAGCTGACCCAGCTTCCACAGCGCCCCATGCACGACCGTGGCGGCGACGATGAACCCGCCGGCGGTCGGACCGTCGGGACCGAGGAGCACGGGCAGGTCGCCGTTGATGTTCACGGCCCCCACCGGATAGGGATTGTCGAGGATGTTCGACGGATGGCCGCCGGCGACCCCGCCGCCGCGGCGCGCCCACTGGAACTTGTAGGACTCGAGCCTGATGCCTGTGCGATCCGAGTTGCGATCGACCGGCCAGGCGCGGCTGAAGAACTCGTCCATGTCCTGCTCGGTCAGGTAGTCGGGCGTTGCCTGCGGCCCCCGCATCGCCTCGATCTGCCACTCGCGTCCGTATTCGGGACGAGCCGCGCGCGCAAGGCGCCGAGGCTCTCCGTCACCGGCGGCGTCGCCGAGCGGGAGTCGATCGCCGCCCGCCAGGGGTCTTCCCTCGAAGCCACCGAGGCCGCCCATCGTGTACGTCGCGCGCGAGCCGAACAGTTCCGGCACGTCGATCCCGCCCGACACGGCGACGTAGAGACGAAAACCCGGCCCCGGCGAGATCTCGATTGCAAGCTCCGAGCCGGCGGACGCAGGCCGGCTCTCCCAGAGGGGCAGCGTGTCGCCGTCGAGCTTCACCCCGGCCTCGGCCCCGCAGACGGCGACCGTCGTCTCGGCGGCCAGGCGCAGCGTGAACCCACCGAGGGTCACTTCGATTCCCGCCGCATTCTGGGGATTGCCGACGAGCACGTTCGCGGCCCGTAACGCAAAGAAGTCCATCGCCCCGGAGGGAAAGAAACCCTGACGCAGCATTCCCGTGCGGCCGGGATAGTCCTGCACGGTCGCCTGCAGCCCGGGTTCGACGATCTCAACTGTTCGCTGGTCTGAGCTTGTCATCCTCGCCGCCATCGTTCAGGGCACCGGCGTCGCCGCCGATGCCTCTTCCAACCTGTGACGGCGCTGCTGCGCCTCATCGGACACCTCCGCACGCAACTCGAGGTAGGCGCCGACGTCGAAGTCCTGGTTCTCGATCTGATACCGGTAGCGGTCGGCGCGAACGTCCTCCCAGATGTCCAAAAGCTCCTCCTCGCTGGTCCGGTGAAACGTGACCCGGTCGCCGGGCCGCAGCAGCAGCGGGTTCTCCCGGAACGCCTCGTTGCGCGCTTGCAGGTCGTAGACGGGCAGGCTGCGGCCGAAGAGCTGATAGCCGCCCGCCGACTCCACCGGATAGATCGCGTAGCAAGGGCCGCCGAGGCCCACCGCGCCCTCTGCGGTCCAAGTTCGCGTCGGGTTGTACTTCGGCACCACGACGGTGTGCCTCGGGTCGACCGGGAACATGAACGGGAGCCCCGGAAAGAATCCGATGAATCCCGTCCAGTGCTCGGTGGCGAGGACCGCGTCGTAGAACTCCTCGCGGTCCGAGAAGCCGTTGTAGCGAACTATGTAGTCGATGTTGTTGGCACCCTCGCAGTTGGGAGCGTCCTTGCGGATGCTGCGGACGTAGCGCTCGACCGCCGCGCGCGACTGCGAGTCGTCGAAGGCGATCGGCAGCCCTATCGCCCGACTGGGGATCTCGATCTCCTGCTCTGCGGGCAGCGCCTCATGCACCCGGGACAGGCTCGCCACGAGGTCGTCCATGGAGAGCACGAGCGGGTCGTAGCGAACGAGCATCGATCGAAATCCGGGCGCGGTCTCGACCAGGCCCTCGATCGGTTGGTCGCCAAGCGCCGCGTCGACGGCAAGGACGAAGAAGTTCAGCGTCAGATCGAGCTCCATCTCGCCGTACTCGACCAGCACCGACCGGTCGCCGGCTCGGCGGTAGGTGATCGCCGGATGACCCCCCTGCGGCTCGCGACGTTCGAGGATCGGCGACGCCGGCGCGCTCATCGCGCCCGCGATCCGGTTGAAGCCTGGCGCTCGATGATCTCCCGCAGCGAGAGCACCTGCACGCCGCCATCGTCGAGGCGTTTCCTGACGGTGCGGGCCACCTCCACCGCGTTCGGGGCGTCGCCATGCAGACACATGCTCTGCACGGCGACCGCGAGCTCGCTGCCATCGCTCGCATCGATCCGCCCGTCACGCGCCACCCGCAGCGCCCGGGCTGCCACCCGCTCCGGGTCCCAGGCGCGTTTGACCGCCTCGATGATGAGGCTGCCGTCCGGGTTGTAGTCGAGGTCCGGAAACGCCTCCGTGACCAGACGGACGTCGTGCTCGCGCACGGCCGGCGCGACGTCGTCTGACAGCAGCAGCAACAGCAGGTCGCGATCGACTGCCGCGGTGGCCTCCGCGACCGCGCCGGCCAGCTCCGGATCGGCGGAGCACATCGCGTACAGCGCCCCATGCGGCTTGACGTGCCCGAGCGAGCCGCCTTCGGCATCGACGAACGCCTTCAGCGCACCGATCTGGTAGAGCACATAATCGCGCAGGTCGCCCGGCGCGACCGCCATCCGCCGGCGACCGAACCCCAGCAGGTCCGGGAGCGCCACGTGCGCGCCGACCTGCAGACCGTTTTCCACCGCCGCACGAACGGTCGCTCGGATCGTGCCCGGATCGCCGGCGTGGAAGCCGCAGGCGATGCTCGCCGACGAGATGAAGGGCATGACCCCGGCGTCGTCACCCAGCTTCCAGCGCCCGAAGCTTTCGCCCATGTCGACATTTACGTCAACTGTCGTCGCGTCTGACATTCCATTCCCTCCGGAGTCTGGGTACCCCTCCAGGGCGGATCAATCACGAGAGCTTATGCCAGAAGAGGCCCGCGACCCGCGCCGGACCTGCGCTGAATCAGTGTCCCGAGTCACCGGTGGGGCCCACTAGCCGTCGCGAAGCAGCCCAGGCAGGCTCGTCAGCAAGCGCGGTATGTCCGAACGCGAGCAGGCCAGCGCTTCGTCCAGCGCGGAGGCGGCGTCGGCCATGATCGGCATGCCGTGACCGACCAGCAGCATCGCGGGCCTGTACGCCGACAGCTGCGATCTCGGCGGGATCAGCCGCAACATCGGATGGACCCCGGCCCTACGTCCGAGCGCGAACGCGGGCGCGGTGCCGATCGCCTCGGCGACGATCAACGCCCGCTGATCGCGCCACCACAGCGCGATCTCCCGCCAGCGGTGGCGGGAGATCACCGGCACGATCTCAAACGGTGCGTCGGACAGGCGGGTCGGCAGCCGCATCAGCTGCACACCGAGGCGTGTCGCGATCGCCTCGCAGTCGCGGCTGTGGCGATCGAGAAGCTGGAGCACGCCGCCGGCCCGGCCGAGGGCTGCGGCCTCTCGCAGCGCCGGTTCATCGTCGAAGGGGTCGATCAGCCAGACCCGCCCTGCGTCGTTGAGCGCGTGTGCGGTACGGGCCATGCGGCCGGGGTCCATCCAGGTGATCCCGAGTTCGTGACGCTCGACCTCTGCGGTCACGGTCATCTCGCCTCCTCGCGAGCCATGGTCGCGGCGGGCGCCGCCCGTTCGCCGGCCGGACTGCTCGGATCGATGAGGATCTTCGCATGCTCCTCCGGGGTGGCGAGCGCGTCGAACGCGGATGCGACGCCCTCGAGTCCCACCTGCCCGGTCACCAGTGGCGCCCCGTCGACCGTGCCTTCGGCCAGCATGTAAAGCGTGTCGCGGAACTCCAGCGGCGTGTAGCCGAGGACGAACCGCAGGTCGATCTCCTTGTTGATCGCCATCGACGGCCGGATCCTGTCCTCACCCATGCAGACGCCGACGACGACGACGCGTGAGAACAGCGGCGCCGCGGCGATGACGCCGTCGAGGATGCCCGGCAGCCCCACGCATTCGAAGATCACCGGGCGCTTGGGCTTGATCCCTAGCGTGTCGATGGCCCGCCAGACGTGCTGCCAGGGGACCGGCACGCGCCGAAGCTTCTCCATCGTCGAGAGGAGCAGTTCCACCGCCGCCGGCATCGTGTTGAGGTGCCCCCGATCGCCGGCGCCGTAGGGCGAGTCCTGCGCGGGGTCGACCACGATCGCGGCGCCGCAACGCGATGCGAGCGCCCGTCGCGTGGCGGAGAAGTCACCGGCGACGATCGTGCGGACGCCGCGCGCCTTGAGCAGCGAGATGACAGCCAGACCGATCGGTCCGCACCCGATCACGATCGCGACCTCTCGCTTGCGTATCTCGCTGCGCCGCACGGCGTGATGGCCGACCGCCATCGGCTCGGTGAGCGCGCTCCGCTCCGGAGCCAGCCCGTTGGGCACCGGCAGCATCAGCGACTCCTCGACGAGGACCTGCTCGGCGTAGGCGCCCGGCGCCGCCGCCGACAGCCCCGTCGCATGGGGCTTGCCGTCGCGCCTGATCAGCGGCACGGCGACGACGTGGGCGCCCGTCGGGATTCGCTTTTGGCATCCCGGGCCGTACTCGGCGACCTCGCCGCAGAACTCGTGCCCGAACACCACGCTCTGGTTGGAGCGCATGAAGTCGTCGTAGCCGATCTCCGTCATCACCTCGGCCAGCTCGTCGCAGTGATGGCGGGCGTGAAGGTCCGAGCCGCAGATCCCGCAGCGCAGCACCCGCAGGAGGACCTGTCCCTTGCCCGGCGGTGCGGCGGGGAGCTCGACGAGTTCGAGCTCGGCCGCCCGGCAGGTCACGGCCCTCATGCGTGCACCGGCTCTGGGACGGGACTGGTCAGGCGATAGGCGTCCGCCGGGGACCGGCGCGCGAGCCGGCGAAAGCGCCAGGTCCAGTCCGGCCAAAGGGTGGCGTTGCGACCGGTCCGGTCGATGTAGAAGCTCGAGCAGCCGCCGATCTCCCACACGGTCCTTCGCATCCGTGCGTCGATGCCGCGGTTGTATGCCTCGTGGATGTCCTCGCGCACCTCGATGAGGGTGGCGTCGGCGCCGTCCATGGCCGCGATCGCGGCGAGCACGTGGTCGATCTGCGACTCGATCATGTAGAGCATGGAACTGTGACCGAGACCGGTGTTCGGTCCCAGCAGCATGAAGAAGTTTGGAAATCCCGGGATCGATGTGCCGAGGTAGGCGCGCGGGCTTCCCTCCCACACGTCCTGCAGGAGCGCACCATCGCGGCCGCGGACGTGGTTTGCGAAGGGGATGTCGGTGACGTGGTAGCCGGTGCCGAGGATGATCGCGTCGACCTCTCGCGCGATTCCGTTGGAGGCCACCACGGTGCTGCCGCGCACCTTGCTCAGCCCGCCGGTGACGAGCTCGACGTTGCGCTTGCCGAGCGCCGGAAACCACCTGTTCGAGGGCACGATTCGTTTGCAACCGACGGCGTAGTCCGGCGTGACCATCCGCAGCAGCTCGGGATCCGAGATGCTCTTGCGCATGTGGGCCCGGGAGACCTTCTCGAGCAGGCCGAGCAGGCGCGGGTCCTTGACCATGCCCAGCACCAGAAGCTCGCGGCTCGCGTAGACCCCACGGCGGACGACCTGCTGCGCCGCGGGCACGCGACGATAGAGCGCACGCTCGAAGTCGGTGATCGCGCGATTGCCGTGCGGCATCACCCACGGCGGGGTGCGCTGGAAGACGTAGAGCTGCTCCACGTCGTCGACGATCTCTGGCACGTACTGGATGGCCGATGCTCCGGTGCCGATCGATGCCACCCGCTTGCCCGCGAGGTCATAACCGTGATCCCAGCGAGCCGAGTGCATGACCTTGCCCTCGAACTCCTCGAGGCCGGGCACGTCGGGCAGGTTCGGCTCGGTGAGCGGCCCAACGGCGCTGACGAACACAGAGGCGCTGAAATCGCCGGCGGTTGTCGCGATCGTCCAGCGCCGCTCCTCCTCCGACCAGGTCGCGCTCTCCACGCCGACGCCGGTTCGGATGTGCGGGCGGAGGCCGAACTCGTCGGCGATCCGGCGCACGTAGTCGCGGATCTCGGGCTGGGGCGAGTACGTGTGCGTCCACTCCGGATTGGGAGCGAACGAGAGCGAGTAGAGGTGCGACGGGACGTCGCAAGTGCAGCCCGGGTACGTGTTGAGTTGCCATACGCCACCGACGTCCTCGGCGCGCTCGAGCACGAGGAAGTCGTGCTTGCCCTGCTGTTTGAGTCGGATCGCCGTAGCGAGGCCGGAGAAACCTGCCCCGGCGATGATGATCTGCGCTTGCTCCGCCATCCAAGCCTCTTCTTTCTCGCTGATGCTCACGACAAGCTACCGGCGCCGCAACTACAACCCCTTCCGCGACCTCAGCTGGCGACTCGTCCTAATGCCGCCCGAAGGAGCCCCGAAGTCCCTGCACGCGAAGATCGCCGAGGGACGCGCAGCCGCGCTCGAGCGGCTCTCCCCGACAGTGCGCTGGGTGGCGCCCTCGCCTCGGGGCGAGCGCGCGTGACCGGTCGGGTTGGCGGAGTGCGGTCAGCTTGCGGAGGCCGGCGCGACCGCCGGGTCGCCGCGCTGGGCGGCCTCGGCGTGTTGGCGGCTGTCGCGTGAGGAGATCAACACGGCGGCGAGGATCGCTCCGGCGAGCGCAAATCCGGCGCCGACGAGGAACGCGCGGTCGAATCCTTTGGTCAGCGCAACCGAAGCGTTGTGCACGCCGGCTCCAAACAGGCTCTGGGTGCGGCTGTTGGCCACCGTGGCAAGGATCGCGAGGCCCAGCGCGCCGCCGACCTGCTGGGAGGTGTTGATCAGCCCGGAGGCAAGGCCCGCCTCGTGTGGCTCGGTTCCGGTGACCGCGGCGATCGTGACCGGGACGAACGCGAACCCGAGCCCGACGGCGGCGAGCAGCGAGGGACCGAGGATGTCTGTCGCGTAGGCCCCGCCGGTGCCCGGAACCTGCGAGAACCACAGCAGGCCGCCGGCGATCAGCAGCAGACCGGCGATCAGTGGCGGCTTGAAACCGAGGCGTGTGACGAGCTGTGAGGCGGCGCCGGCGGAGAGGATGATCCCGACGGCCAGCGGCAGATAGGAGATGCCCGTCTTGATCGGCGAGTAGTGCAGCACGTTCTGCAGGTACAAGGAGATGAAGAAGAACATCGAGAACAGCGACATGCCGATCAGCAGCCCGACGATGTTCGCTCCTCGGAGGGTGCGCAGGCGAAAGATCGAGAAGGGCATCAGCGGATGGCGCTGACGCTGCTCGATCACGAGGAAGGCGAGCAGCAGGGCCACCGCGCCGGCAAGGCGTAGCACCGTCGCCGTCGATCCCCAGCCGACGTTGACCGCTTCGACGACCGCGTAGACGAGCAGCGCGAGCCCGGCGGTGACCGTGACCGCGCCCGGCAGATCGAACGTACCCGCCGCATCCTCGGCGCGGCTCTCGGCGAGGGTTCGGGGAGCCAGCGCGGCGGCAACGATTGCGATCGGGACGTTGACGAACAACACCCAGCGCCAGCTCAGACCGCTGGTCAGGATTCCCCCCAAGAGCACTCCGGCGGCGCCGCCGGCGCCCGCGACCGCGCCCCAGATCCCGAGCGCGCGGTTGCGCTCGGCCCCCTCCGCGAAGGTGGTGGTGATGATTGAGAGGGCAGCGGGCGAGACGATCGCCGCGCCGAGGCCCTGAACCGCGCGGGCCACGATCAGCCATCCTTCTGATTGGGCCAGGCCGCCGGCAAGCGAGGCGAGCGCGAACAAGATCAGCCCGAGCACGAACATCCGCCGCCGCCCCATCAGGTCCGCCAGCCGTCCACCCAGCAACAGAAAGCCGCCGAACGTCAGCGTGTAGGCGTTGACGACCCAAGAGAGGTCGGCGCGCGCGAAGTGCAGGGCCGAGCCGATCGACGGCAGCGCCACGTTGACGATGGCGGCGTCGATCACGATCACGAACTGCGTCATCGCGAGCAGGATCAGGGCGCGATTCTTCGCACCAGGAGTATCGAGTGACGGCTGTCGCGATGGGCTCAAAATCCTCACGGAAGCTGACCTCCGGTTCCGGTTGCGATCCCGAATATAGTGAACTATGATTCCGCTTGTCAAGCAGACCGGGGATAAGAGGCTGTGAACACGACCCAGACCGAAGGCTCGCGCCCGCTACGCGCGGACGCACGCCGCAACCGCGAGCGAATCCTGGAAGCGGCGCGCGAGGTGTTCGGCGAGTTCGGCGCCGACGCACAGATCGACGACGTCGCGCGCCGCGCCGGTGTCGGAGTAGGGACCGTCTATCGGCACTTTCCAACCAAGGAGGCGCTGCTCGGCGAACTCGTTCGCCAGAAGTTCTGGATCTTTACCGCCAACGCGCGCGAGGCGCTCGAGCGCGGGGGCGAGCCGTTTGACCTATTTGCCGACGTGCTGCGCCGCAATGCTCAGGTGTGCGCCCGCGACGCCGCCATTCAGCACGCGCTCACCAGCTTTGGGGAACACATCACGATCCACGCGCAATCGGAGCTGCAAGAGCTGATCGCACCCACCGCGGAACTGATCGCACGCGCCCAGCGCGCCGGGTCCATGCGTCCCGACGTGACCGTCGATGATATTCCGATGCTGATGTGCGGCGTGTCGGCCACGATGGCGCAAGCCGGGCCTGGCTTTGATTGGCACCGGCATCTGGAACTCGTGATCGACATGCTTCGGGCGTGACCCGGACGCGAACGCCCCGTCACAGCGTTACGCGCGCGGCAGACAGGGGGCAACGGCCACCCGGTGTCGGGCATTGGTGGAAACGAAATAGATACCGCTACCGGGATTCGAAGTCGTCCGAGGAGAACTAGGGCGTTGGAGATTCCCCTGCACAGACGGCGAATTGGACGCTAACGAGGGGCAGGTAACCGCTCGGATTTAGGGGTCGACTGTGGCGCAACTGTGGCACACATTCCTGCTTGCCACGCGGGCATGGAAGGTTAGCGCTCGCACCGCCAGGGTGTACGCAATACGGTACACTCCTCACCCGTGGCGAAGATAGTTCCGGTTCGGGAGTTCAGGACGAAGCTCAGCGAGCTGCTCAGCGATGTCGCCGACCGCCGCGATCACGTGCTCGTGACTCGCAACGGCAAGCCTGCCGCGGCGCTCGTTCCCATCGACGAGTACGAGGCGCTCGAAGAAACCGCAGAGATCCTCTCCGATCCAGCGACGCTCGCCGCCATCGAAGCCGGCCTCGCCGACCTTGCGCGAGGCGACACGGTCACGCTCGACGATCTTCGCAGCGAACTTCGCGATCGTCGAGCCGCCCGCTGACGCGTGGCCAAAGTCGTCCTCGCGCGCGCAGCGCGGCAACAGCTTCTCGCCCTCGACTGGCCGCTGATCGACGCCGTCGAGGACGCGCTCGGCCTCCTCGAGCGAGACCCATACACCGGGCATGCGCTGCGCGGCCGGCTGCAAGGCCTACGCTCGTTGCGAGTCGGCACCTACCGCATCATCTACCAGCTCTCGGAGGACGGCCAGACAGTCCGCGTGGCAGCGATTCGCCATCGCTCGATCGCCTATCGCACCGGACCGCGATGATGCATCTCACAGCCACGGCTGCTGATGGGGTGGCCGGCGCCCGCGCGATGTTCGGAACAAGTCCTCGCTGCAGGTGGGCCCGGATGACCGGTATGACGCTGCGCCGCTAGCCGCGCCGTACTGGCGCGATCTCCTACTTCATCGCCGCCGGCCTCGACTGGAAGCAGATCTCGACCTGGGCCGGGCATAGCGATGTCCGTCAAACCTGGAACCGCTGTGGGCACCTCGTACCGGGCGGCGAACGTGAGGCCGCGGACCGTCTGAGCGCCTACTTGGACAGGTCGACTGTGGCGCAGACTGTGGCGCAGCCCCTCAGAAACGCGAAAAGCCCCGCAGATACAGGGCTTCCGAAGTACCGCTACCGGGATTCGAACCCGATAGCCCATCGTTGCGATCAATGGGTATCGAGTGTTTACAGGCGTTCCAGGGGGTCTCGGAGGGCTTCGTTTGCAAACATTGGTCCGCGATTGGTCCGCGGAGCGAAGGCGTCGTCGATCAGTTCGGACTCGCGCTCGCCGGGCATGTAGTCGGCGTAGATCTGGGTCGTGCGGATGTCCTCGTGACCCATCCATTCCTGGAGGGTGCGGAGGCTGACTTTGCCTGAGGCCGCCATGGTCGTACCGAACGTGTGCCGGAGATCGTGCACCCTGATTTTGCGCACGTCGGCGCGGACCAGAGCTGCGTGGTAGTGCAGGCCGATGCGCGCGTGGTCGAGCGGACGGCCGGTGTGTGGGTGGGCGAGCACGAGGTCGCTGTCCTGGTTCCACACGGTGCGCTGGTGGTGCTCGTCGAGCTCGGTCACGAGCCGAGCGGCGAGCGGGATGCCGCGCTCCGACCCAAGCGACTTCGGCTTGTCGTACTGCCCGCGCACATACTCCCGCCGGACTCGAATCTTCATCGCGCGGTAGTCGATGTCCGACCAGCGCAGCGCCCGCAGCTCGCCGAGACGCATGCCGGTCATCGCCGCGAGCAGGATCAACATGCGCAGAACGGGCCACCAGTCCCGGGCGGCCTGCGGCCCGCCGAACTCGCTGGTGCGGTCCTTCTTTCGGCTCGGCGGGAACGCGGCCACGAGCTCCTGATCCGACTCGGGCAGCGGTGTGGAAACGACGCGGTCGAGCTCGTCGTGGTTCAGGAACCGCAACGTCTTCGACTTTCGGACCTTCGGGAGCTCGGCCATCGCCGCCGGATTGCGCTCGATGTGGCGCCCGCGCACGGCGAGACCCATCACAGAGTGGAAAGTGCCGATGTAGTTGCGGATCGTCTTCGGCGCGAGCCCGGCGTTAGTCAGCCGGGTGACCAGCCGTTCGGTGTCGCTCTCGACGACCTCGGAGACGAGCATGTCGCCGAGCATGGGGTTGATGTGCTTGCGGAGATGCCCGGAGGCTGTTTCGATGTGACTGTTCTTGAGGTCGTCGCGGCGCATCCGTGCGATCAGCGCGTCTCCCATCTCCTTCACGGTGGGCACTGCCCTGTTGCGGCTGCGCTCCCCGCCGATGTCCGCCAGCACCAACTCGCGGAGCTTCGCCTCTGCCTCCTTCTTCGTCAGCCCCTCCCGCCGACCAGAAGTGCGTGCGAGCCCGAGATTGCGATGCGGCCGGCGACCGTCACGCGTGTGCCAGCGAGCCCACCAGCAGCCGTCCTTGCCGACGTAGAGGGTCCCGGTCCCGTACTCACGTTTGTCCCCCTGACCATGTCGAGAAGCATCGTAAATCACCGTTGCAGCCGTTCCTGCTCGGCGATCCACGCATCTAGCGAGGAACGGCGAAACCGCCAGAACTTCCCGAGGCGAATCGCCGGGATCTCCCTGCGCCTCGCCCGCTGCCTGACGGTGTAGGCGCTGATCTTCAGGACGGCGGCCGCGTCATTCGCGTCAAGCAGCGGATCAGCGACAGTCTGGTGGGCGTCGCGCGACCGTTCATGGGCGCGATCGAGCCGATCTGTCAGATCGAGATCGTTCATCGGTCGCTCAAAGCCGCACATACGGCGTACTCGGTCACGTCGTCCAGCGAACGCCTCAGCTCACTCACCGAGAACAGCCGCCTGCCGCCCCGGCGCCACCACCCGCGTGTGCGGCCGGGCGTCCTCCACGAAGAGCTCCTCGCACCGGCCGAGCGACAGCACACCTCCTGCTGAGTCAGCGCGATCTGCCGAGACGGCTCCACCGTCGTGACGGCCGCCCCGTCCGAAACCGGCGCTACGGCCCGCCCCCGGCGCTGCGCCCGGCCGAGCTCGCTGATCTGGGTTGTCGCGACACTGCATCCCGTTTCAATCGCCGCTGGAAAGCACTGCCTTCTAGGTACAGCGTTTCCGGCTCTGAATCCTGACTGCGCAGGCGCTTCTTGCACAACCGATCCGCGTTGGCGATCGGCGATGACGTCGCGGCCGGCGGTGGTTCGTCAGGAACGACGCTCCCGCGACCGTCGATCGTGACCGCCAGCCTGGACGATCTGCTTCCCGGCCGCAGCCCGTGCGGCCTTCCAGCTCCCGTAGACGGAGGTCCAGTCGCCTGTGCTGAGTCGCTCGAGCGGCTCGCCGCCGCGGCGACGCGCGTGTGTGCGCGACCAGTCGTACGAGGACGGCAGCCTGCCGTAGCGACGGCGCCAGTCGAGCATCGCCGCGACCACCCGCTCCTGCGTCCAGCGGCGCCCGATCGCGCCCGGGTGGCAGCGCTTGCAATAGGCGTAGGCGTCCCCCTTGCCGTTGCGCGCCTGGGTGTAGGCGCCGCAGCCGCGGCAGACGCCGACATAGCGCGCCTTGACCGTGCGGGCCTTCTCGCCGGTCAGATCTAATGCCTCTAAAGGGCGTAAGGTTCCCGCCGACCGAGAGGAGCGCACCGTGACCAGCAAGCCCCGCGCCATAGCCGTCGTCCGTGTCAGCGCCCAGGGCGACCGCGCAGAGGAGCACTTCCACTCTCCCGACGTGCAGCTCGAGAGCGCCAAGCGCTGGGCGCGAAAGCGCCGCGAGCGGTTCGTCGCGCAATTCCCCGAGATCGACGTCTCGGGCAAGCGCCCGCTCGTCAAGCGCCCCGGCCTGCTCAAGGCCGTCGAGATGGTGGAGGCCGGTCGGGCCGACCACATCGTCGTCGCCTACTTCGACCGGCTCGTGCGGTCGCTGAAGGTGCAGCTCGAGGTGATCGAGCGGGTCGAGAAGGCCGGTGGCGAGATCTTCGCGCTGGACCATGGCAAGCTGACCAACGGGACCGCCGCCACTCGGCTGTCGACGAACATGATGGGTGCGGTGTTCCAGTACTTCGCCGAGGTGACCGGCGAGAAGGTGACGGCCGCGCAGGCGCGCGCGGTGGCGCGCGGGGTGCTGCCGAACTCGCGGATCGTGCCCGGGTACACGCGCGGCGAGGACGGTGTGCTGGTGGTCGTGCCCGAGCTGGCGCCGGTCGTGCGCGAGGTATTCCAGCGCCGCGACCGGGGCGCCCCGATCGTCGAGCTGCAGACGTTCCTGCTCGAGCGCGGGATCGAGCGGTCGGTCGCAGGTGTGGCGTCGATGTTGCGCTCGCGGATGTACCTGGGCGAGATCCATTTCGGCGAGCTGCACAACCCGCACGCTCACGAGCCGATCATCGAGGATCGCGGCCTGTTCGAGCGTGTGCAGCGGCGGACGGTCTCGCGCGGGCGCCAAGCCAAGTCCGAGCGGCTGCTGGCGCGTCTCGGTGTGCTGCGCTGCGGGACGTGCGGGTCGCGGATGGTGATCAACAGCTACAGCGGCAACTACCGCTGCGGCGACACGAGCGCTGACCGCTGCCAGCGACGAGCGGCGGTCAAGGCCGACCGCGTCGAGGAGATCGTGCTGAACGCGATCCGGGCGTACTCGGCCACGGCCGACGCGTGCGGACACGCGTCGCGCAGGCAGCAGATCCGCGAGGCGGACGAGGCCATCGAACGCGCCAACGCCGATCTCGATGACACGATCCGGCAGCTCGGCGACCTTGGCTTGTTGGGCCGGCCTGCGAGCCAGCAGACCCTGCAGAAGCTGACCACGGCGCTCGATGACGCGCACAGCGCCCGGGCCCGACTCGGCGACGCGGGCGAAAGCAATGTCATCGGTCCTGACGACATCGACAAGCTCCACGACCCCGCGACGCGCTTAGCGGCTTGGCGACGGCTGATCACCGACACTGTCGAGTCAGTCACGGTCGCGCCCGCGACGACGGCGGATGGGCGCCCCAGTCGCCTCTGGGACCCTCGCCGGATCGACATCAGGTTCCGAGGCCAGCATCCATAGGGAGCCGCCCGCAGCGACTTCACCCGCTCCGTCGACACCGTCCGGTCCCACGACTCGCACAACTCTGCCGACCGTCGCGGAGTCGGACGTCGTCGTCGGACACGACTTCCGCGACCGCGAAACAAACAGAAGAGAAGATCGACGTCAACCAATGTGGCGAGATTCGGCTGCACCGGAAGCGGGCTCGGCGCCGAGCGCCTGGCGGCTTCGCCCGGGCGAACGACGGTCAGGTGCGCTTGCAGGTTGCTGCGGATCGCTCCGCCAGCAAGCAGGGCGCGGTACCCTGCAATCGCCCCAAAGCGAGCCTGCCGGCCGGTCGCGCCCGAGGACCCGACGGTCGACCACGCGGACAGACTCGCGTCTGAGGGAAAGGGAGGGCCGGTCCGATCTGAGCCGAGAGATATCTCGCCGCACGAAAGACGTCCTGTGTCATCAACCTCCGAGTGGAGTAGCGGATGTCGGCTTGCCGTCAAGCGCTGGCCGAGCCGGCTCGGCGTTCAGCTTGCGGACATAGCGCAGCACGGGCCGCAGCTCCTCGCGCACCGGCGCGGCGTCCAGGTCGTCCACGAGCTGCGCCAGCAGCCCCGAGTCGACACCGAACCGCCTAGCCACCGCAGAATGCACGCCGACGCAGAACCCGCACGCGTTCAGCGCCGAGACGTACGCCGGGGATCAGCTCGCGATCCTCGACCCTGAACGCCGACCGGCCGCGCATCACGATCTGGGTGTACGCGGCCACGGCGCGACCGGCGTCCGGATACGCATTCAGGACTTCGGGCAGCGCGGCCGTTGCAGGAAGCGAGGGCAAGTAGCTCATCGCTCACCTCCACCGGCGCGCTTGCGGCCCACGATCACCACGTACTCCATCGGGATCTCGATCCCGCCGTCGACCGGCTCTGCCCAGCGCTCGTGCTCGACAGTCACCGCGGCGCGCGCCTCCTCCCAGCGCCCCTCCTGGATCAGCCGCTCCCGCGCGAGCACCACGGGCCCGAACGAGCGCGCCATCAGCTCGACCGCGTCCTCGATCGAAGGAAAGCGCGCACGGGCGACATCGCGCTCGAATGAGAGCTCGACCTCGGTGCCCTCAAAGCACGCCCGGACATGCTCGGGATCGGCCCATGAGCTCGGTGGCTCGGGCATCGGCGGCGGCGGCACGTACGCGCTGCCCACCTCCGACAGGCGCGAGTTGTACCCATCAGGCGCCCAGACCGTGAGCACGATCCTCCCCCCGGGGCGGCAGACGCGCGCGAGCTCGGCCGCAGCGACTGCGTGGCAGGGGGCGTAGATCGCCCCGAAGTTCGAGGTCACCGCATCGAAGCTCCCGTCGGCGAACGGAAGCTCCTCGGCGTCCCCGAGCACCCACTCGATCGTCGCAGCCTCGCGGGCCGCGCGCGGCCGCCCGGCCTCCAGCAGCTCGGGGGTCAGGTCGAGAGCGGTGACCGAAGCGCCTGCCAGCGCCGCCGGGATCGCGACGTTCCCATCTCCGCAGGCGACGTCGAGCAGCCGCACGCCGGGGCCAGCATCCGCCCGTTTGGCGGTCGCGAGCCCCGCGTCGGCGTGCATGCGCGCGATCGCCGGATAGTCGCCGGCCGCCCACATCAGGCGCGCAGTGTCCTTCAGCGAGCCCAGATCTTGATCGCCGGCAGCGGCGCGCCGGGCGGTCTCTCCGCCAGCTCGACCACCCGCGGTCAGGGGTCGGGCCAGCAGGTAGATCGCCGGGACCCGGATCGGCTCGCCGTCGGGCAGCACGTTGATCGTGTCGATGCGGCTCGGGCCGGTGGCGATCACCTCGAAGCGTTCCGCCCCGAACAGCTCGGTGAGCTCCTGCTCGGTGATCTGACCGGGCGGGATCAGCCGCATCACGCGCTCGAGCTCGGGCCACATCCCGTGGCGCTCCACTATCTGCGCGAAGTAGGCGCCGGCCTGCGGCGGCAGCTCCTTGGCGAACAGCGTCCCGCGGTCGCCGACCAGCGCCGCGATGCTCCGGACCGCCGCGGGACGGTCGGACGCCGGCAGCGCTTGGATCACGCCCCGGATGTACACGTTGGCATCGCCCAGCTCCAGATGCAGCCTCGCCGCATCATCCGGCGAGCCGGCATCAAGCACGCGGTAGCTCACATTGGGCGGGTTCCCAGCGCCCCGGGCGCGCTCGATCGCGGCGGATGAGATGTCCACGCCAACCACGGGCTCGAACCGGCGGGCGAGAAACCGGGTCTGGCGCCCGTCGCCACAGCCGAGATCGATTACCGGCAGCGCAGGGCCGAACGCGCCAGCGAATATCTCGAGGTCGGACGCCAGGTCGGCCTCGGCCGCGTCCCATACGATCTCGCCGGACGCGCCGTCGACCGCCGTCCACCACCGCTCCCACACAACAAGCTGACGGTCGCCGGCAGCGGGCGACATGTCTTGGCTCATCGCCGCACCGCCTCGACCACGGTGAAGGGCCACGCCGGGATGGGCACTGGGATCGTCTGCTGGAGTTCGAAGCCTGCCCGGTCGAGCAGGTCCGCGTAGTGATCGAGCGTCCGCTCCCTACCCCCCAGCTCGACCAGCATCAGCAGGTTTCCCAGGTGCGCGCGGGAGGGACCCGGCTCGTGGGGCAGCAGCACCTCGATCACCGCGAGCCGGGCGCCGGGAGCCGCGGCGTGCTGGACGTTGCGCAGGATCCGCAGGGCGCGTTCGTCGTCCCAGTCGTGGAGGATCGACTTCAGCAAGTACAGATCACCGCCCGCTGGCACGTGTTCGAAGAAGTCGCCGCCGACGAGCTCGACGCGATCTGCGAGGTCGCTGGTGGCGAGCCTCTCGCGCGCGCCGTCGATCACCTCCGGCAGGTCGAACAGCACGCCGCTGGCCGCCGGCGCTGCCTGAAGCAGACCCGTGAGCAGCACGCCCTGGCTTCCGCCAACATCGACGATCCGGCGGAACCGGCTCGCGTCGTAATGGCGGGCGACCGCCTCCGCCGCCTGCATGGAGATGGCGCCCATCGCCCGCGCGAAATGCCAGCGCTCCTCGGGATGTGACCCGTAGTAGCTCCACGGGTCAGTGCCGAGCGCTTGCCGCGCCTGGGGCTGCCCGGTGACCACAGCCTCCAGCAGTCGCCCATAGGGCAGCCAGTGACCGGGCGCGGTGAGTGCGATAGCGAGGTCGCCGAGCGATCCCACCGCATCGCTTGTCGCCAGCTGCGCTCCGAGCGTGGTCAACTCGAACCGCTCGTTTTCGAGCTCGGTGAACAGCCCGACGGTGGCGGCGGCACGCAGCAGCCTGCCCAACCCGTCCGGGTCGCTCGCGGTAAGGCCCGCCAGCTCGAGCACGTCGCGCGGGCCATCGAGGAGGTGGTCAGGGAGACCGAGCCGCGCCACGGCCCCGCAAATCTGCGAGACCCAGTAGCCCTGGATCATCTCCAGCACTCGTCGGCGAAACGGTGGCGGCGCGGTGCGATCCGACCGCGGGAGGTCAAGTTCGGTCTTTAGTTCCATGGTTTTTCTCCTTGGCTTGTGGGCCAACAAAGAGGTTCAGACGTCCAGGGGCGGCTGCGCGCGCGTGGCGCGGAGCTCTGCACGATGGGTCGCGAGCAGCCTGCCGTCGGACCCGTAGACCTCGCTTCCGCCGCCGGCGGTGAACGTCTGCCCGTCAGGCGCGAGCGTCCCCTCGCCGTGCACATAGACGGCGTGGTCCGGGCGACCAGTGGGGTCGTTCAGGACGACGTTGAACCAGTAGGAGAACCGCTCCTCCTCGGTCGTCCATTCGCCGATCCCGCGCGGCAGCTGCCCGTTCTCCGGCCGGATCTCGTCGGCGTGGATGACGACCCCGTCGGGAAGGAAGGTGAGGCGGACGGGTTCGTGCGTGCCCTGGCGCGGCCCGTCAGTGAACGTGAGTTGCGCGCGCCACACGCCGGCCAGCGCGTGTTCGGTAGCTGATGTGGTCATGGTCTGCTCCTGTTGCTGATCGATGGTTGTCCGGGGGTGACGGTGATCGTTCCGTCCATGTCCGGGTGGATCACGCACTCGAAGTGGTAGGTGCCGGTTCTGGTGAACGTGATCCGTACCTCGGATGGGTTGGGGGTGTGCGGGTCGGTGTCGAGCATGCCGCTGTTCAAGAACCCGTTGCCGTGGTTTGAGCCGGTGTAGATCAGCGGCGTGCCGGGCGGGTCGCTCGGGTACACGCCCAGCGGATTGAAGACCGGGGCTGGCGGTCCGCCCGGTGTCGTCTGGGGCTCGATCAGCGTCTGCTCGATCGCGCTGGTGTAGGAGGCGGGGCCGAAGGTGATGGTGTGCGGGTCCATCATCGAGTCAACCCGGAACGTGACCGTCTGCCCTACCCGGATGCGCAGGCGCTCAGGGAAGAAGCGCATCCACGACACTGGCCCCGCGTCGTGGCCGGCGAGAACGGTCAGACGAGGCGGCCGAAGCCGCTCCAGCCGGCGCGCCAGCGCGAATGCCGCGTGCAGCTGTGCGCGCGCTGTGGCTCGCACCTGCGCGGTCGACGGGATCCTGCGCCCCTGCCGGACGACGTGGACGACCATGCTCATCCCGCGGTGCACCAGGCAGTACAGGCGGAACGTCCCCGCTTGGGTGAAGCGCAGCAGGTAGACGCCGGTCGGCCGGCTGCGGTTGGGCAGCCCCGAGTTGACGTATGCGTTCGGATTGAGCGTGCCGCCCCCGGCGGGGAGCGCGACCAGCGGGTTGACCTCGAGCTGCGGCGCGGAGTCAAACCAGAACGGCGTGCCGGCGGCGTCACGCAGATCCTCCGCCCGCGACCCGGGCTCGGGGATCGCCAACGGCGGCGGTGTCATCCCCGGCGGCAGGTAGGAGATAGTGTGAAACTCGTTGATCTGGAAGCGCACCGAGTCGCCGACGTGCACGGTGAGCCTCGACGGGAAAAACGCGGAGAGGTCGAGGTGCGCGGGAAGCTTTCCCGGCGGTCCCACCTCGACGGTGAACGTCTTGGCTAGTGCGCCCGCCGGCGCGAGCACGACCATCACGAACGTCGCGATCAACGCAGCCGTCAGCTTGCGCATTCGTGGTGTCTCCTTTCTCGAGTCAGGTGTCACAACGGCCCCCAAGACGCAGGCGGCGGCGGTTTATTCCATGGCCGTCCTGCGGGACCACACCCGCCGCATGCGGGTTGGCCGGTTATGAGTTCGAGGCGGCAGCCAGTCCACGGGCGGTGTGCACCAATGCCGCGCAAGACACACCAGCTTCACGTGCTCGATGGGACCGTCCGTTGAGTCCAGCACGAAGCGATCGATGATCTCGGCAGGAAGCCCGCACGTCGGACAATCCGACAGCGGCTCTTGCGGCCCACGCATACCGTGCCTGCTCATCGCGGCTCACTACCGGGGCGGAATGTTCTGGTTGAAGCGGAACCGGTTGGCCGGATCCACGGCCTGCTTGATCGCGGCCAGCCGGTGGTAGGTGTCGGGGCCGTAGGCGGCGCGGACGCGATCGTGGCCCTCCTCGCCGAGGAAGTTGACGTAGCAGGCGCCCAGCGAGGAGCTGGCGACGGCGCCGCGCGCCGCGTGCATCCACTCCAGATGCGGTCGCGGATCCTCGTCCTCGCTCCAGTGCGCCAGGACCTCGAGCGCGTGCGTGGCGTGGCGGAACGCGAACGCCGTCTCGCCCGCCGACACCCCGGCGACAGCGCCGCCCATCTGCACCAGCACGATCGCCGACTGCGGCGAGCGCGCTTCGCGCTGCGCGCGAACCAGCCCTTCGATGGTCGCGTCGTCGAGCTCGCCCAGCCACTCTCCAGTCGCAGCGCCGTGCGCCCGCGGCGGTATGGTCTCGCCGGCGGAGCGCTGGAGCGCCGAGACATCGGCAGGCGCGAACGTGTCAAGCGCCGGCGGCCCGTACTGGCGGATCGGCGCGAGGAGCCGCGCGCCCTCCGCCGCGTCGCCGAGGAAGGCGGCGCGGAGCATCAGGGCCGTCTCGCCGCGCAGCGGTTCGGGAACGAACGGCAGCGGCGGGAGCGTGATCAGCGCCACGGCCAGG
Source organism: uncultured Solirubrobacterales bacterium (assembly GCA_963723675.1). GTDB lineage: Bacteria > Actinomycetota > Thermoleophilia > Solirubrobacterales > Solirubrobacteraceae > Palsa-465. The sequence continues at coordinate 1,867,231 of CAVRRW010000012.1, forward strand.
GTGAGCTCATCCGGCGCGTCGCGACATGTCTCCCGGTACAGGCGCAGGAGATCTGGCGCGCGCTCGGCGGGGTGGAGCACGAAGCCGGCGAACGCCTCGCGCAGCGGGTTCAGCCGCAGCTCGAGCTCGGTGACCACGCCGAAGTTCCCGCCGCCGCCGCGCAGCGCGAAGAACAGATCCGGGTGCTGCTCGGCGCTGGCGCGGACCACCTGCCCGTCGGCGAGCACCACCTCGGCCGAGAGCAGGTTGTCACAGGCCAGGCCGTGGCGGCGGTGAAGCCAGCCGTACCCGCCGCCCAGCGTCACCCCGGCCACGCCGGTGCGGTCGATCGCGCCCGCGCTCGCGGCCAACCCGGACAGGCTCGCCACCGCCTCGAGATCGCGCCAGGTCGCGCCGCCGCGAACCCGCGCCACGCGCGCCTGGGGATCAACGCGAACGTCGCGCATCGTCGAGAGGTCGATCATCAACGCGTCGTCAGCCACGCCAAAGCCTGCCAGGCTGTGCCCGCCGGCCCTGATGCACACCGGCAGATCCTCGGCCACAGCGTGCTCGACCGCGCCAACTACGTCCTCGGTTGTTCGGCAGCGCGCGACCAGCTCCGGCCGGCGGTCGATCGCGGCGTTGAACACCTGTCGCGCCTCCTCATAGTTCTCTGCGCCGGGACGCAGCAGCTCTCCCCTCAACCGACGCTCGAGTCGGGCGCGCGCCACCTCCCGAGCGAGGTCGAGCTCGCGTGGCTCCTCCCGTCGGGCGCGGGCGGTGGCGCAATACAGCTCGACCACATTGCCCTCGGGGTCGCGAAAGAACACGCTCAGCGCGTGCCCAAGGTCGAGCGCGGACATGATCGGAACCTCGTGCTCTCGCAGCCGGTCGTGCAGGCGCGCAAGATCGTCGACGCTCCGTACGCGCAGCGCCACGTGCGCGCCCTCGACCCGTGTGAGGAACACCAGCTCGTGATCCTCCTCATGGGGCGCGCCTGAAAGCAGCGCCATCGTCCCGCCCAGCGCGTTGTCGGTCGTGCGCACCAGCTCGAGTCCTATAAGTTCGCGGTAGAAGCCTGCGAGCTCCACCGGATGCTCGGCCGGCAACGCCACATGCCCCAGCCGCGGGGCCCGCGCCGAGTGCAGCGTGCGGCTTCCGTCGGTTGAGCCGGTGCCAACGTATGTGGCCAGCGGCGAGGCCGCGGTCGGTGTCCATGCGCGCACGAGCGATCTCCTTCTCTGTCAGCCATCGGATTCGTGCAGGATCGCCCTCGTCGCTGTCCGGCCGGTAACGGCTGGCTAACGCGCTCCCGCGCAAGTCGCGGATGAAAGCGCCCGCGGAATAAACCCGCCCAGGTTCCGTCTCTCAGCGGCACAAGCGGCCGGTCACGCCGGCGGGAAACCAATTCCGCCCACCCTCGGGTGGAGAGAGGAGCATCATGCGTAACAAGCTAGGAGCCATCGCCGCTGGCCTGGCCGCGGTACTCGCCACAGCGGCACTGCCCACCGGCGCGGCCGCCCACGCGACGCATCACCATAAGTCGCATCCGCGCCATCGCCGGATCGCCCAACCGCCCGCGACGATGCCCCAGAGCGGCGTCAAGGTCCTCCAGCACCCGGTCTGGGGACGCCAGGGCCACTTGCCGACGCTGCGGCCCAGCTCGTCCGCGACCGGCCTGGCGGTCGTCGGCGCGGATGCGGACGACCCCGTGCAGAGCGGGTGCTGGGATGCCAACGCCTATATCGCGGCGACGGCGCCATTTCCGGTCCAGGGACAGCAGATGGGATACGTCGCCAACTGGTACTCGCCGGACTGTGGGACCAACTGGGCCGAGACGGTGCTGACGAACGACCCCGGTTTCAGCGGAGAGTTCCTGTACGCCCAGATCACCGACCCGGCGACTGGCGAGGAGCACGACTACTCCAGCTACGCCAACGGAACCTACACCGACATGACCCAGAGCGCCGACAGCGTGGCCTGCGCCGCCGGCGGCCTCTACGCCAACGGCACGGCTTTTGGGACGTACAACCCCGGGGCCTGCGCCTGACCCGGCCGGGCCGCGGCTCGACGTGGCAGCGCCTGTCACAGCGGCAAAGCGTCGCCGGCGGCAGTGCCGCCGGTGACGCCTCGCCGTGCTAGGGCTTATCGCCCGGGTTGCCGCCGGGGCGCGTCGATCGGCTTGATCGCGACGGTCGGGAACTGCTGTCGGACTGACTCGTAGCTCTCGGTTGTGCCGTCGAACCGGGCGCCGGTCCAGCGCGACCAGATCCGCGCCGCGAATGGGTTGCGTTCGGTGTAGGCGGCGAGCACCGCCAGCGCATCCTCACGCGAGGCGAGGGCGGCGTGTGCGTCGAGGGCCTGCCCGCGCACGCGTATGGGCACCTGGGGGCACGCCCGGACGTTCGCCAGCCAGTTGACCTTCCCGCCCCATCCCGCGGTCAGGTAGTAGACGTCGCTGGCTGGGTCGTGGAGGTAGCCGACCGGCGTGGTGCGTGGCCGGCCGCTGCGGCGGCCGGTGGTGGTGAGCAGCAGCACCTGCCGGTCCACAAGCCAGCCCAGGCGCAGGCGAAACAGCCAGATCGGAAGGCGAAAGACGCGGCGCAGCAGAGGACCTGGCGGGCGATGCTCGAACGTGAACATCCCGATCGTCTCGTTGGCGAAATACCACAGCTCCTGCGCGCGGCGCAGGCCGCGGGCCGGTGGGATCGCGACGGCCATGCGACCCTAGCTCGGACTTGTCGCTGGGCCGCCGTGCCAGACGGCGAGCTTGATCAGCCACTGGCGCTCGCGTGGCGCGGCCGCGGTCAGCACGCAGGTGTTGCCGGCTCGCTCGAAGGTGACAATCCACCGGTCGCTGGACCGGAACTCCCGCAAGGAAAGGCGACCAACGCTGAGCCGGATCGCGCCCGCCGGCACCGCGACGCGGGCCGTCGGGATCACCGTGTAGGCGGCGCGCCGGTGACCAGTGGCATAAAACACGGTCACCGTGGGGATGCCGTTGATCCGGTCGCGACGAACACCAACCGGATGCCACCCCTCCTGGTCGTGGTAGTTCGGAAACACAATCGCGTGGTAGCTGACGTCGAGTTCGGTCGGGTGGCCCGCCGCCGCGGCCACCGGCGTGCCGCTGCTTGGCAGCGTCCACACCGCGCTCACCTCCGCGGCGCTCGGCAGCGGCCCTCGCTCGGCGCCCGGTCGGATCGCGACGAGCAGCGCCGCTAGCACCGCCACCGCTGCGCTTGCGACCAGCGCGAGCGTCCGGCTCCTCGCTTTCCGCCCGAGTCGGTGTCGCGTCCGGGGCGGTGGTTGCAGTGGGGCGAGTCGGGTGGCAAGTGAGTCGGGTGGGGCGGGACCCCCCTGCCGCAGCGCCGCCAGGAGCCGCCGCTGTCGCTCCAACGAGTCGGCCAGTACAGGGTCCCGCTGTATTTCCGACGCCAGCGCATGGTCGCGCCGGCGGACGCGACGGCTTTCGGGGAGCGCCAGCATCGTCTCGAGCCTGCGGTCACTCATCGCGCCCACTCACCCTGGGATCCACCTGCTGGGCGACCCGTTCGCGCGCGCGGTACAGGCGGCTCATGATCGTCCCGGGCTTGGTGCCGAGCGCGCGCGCCGCCTCCTTGTAGGAAAGCCCGGCGAGGTCGACCGCCACGAGCGTCTCCCGCAGCGACTCGGGCAGCGCCGCGATCGCGGCATAGATCGCTTTCAGCTCCAGCGCCAGCTCGCCACGCTCGCGGCGGTGGTCGGCGAACAGTTCGATGTCCGCGGCTCCATCGCTCACTGGTCTCACTGACGCGGCCCGGTGAGAGCTGATCCACGTGTTGCGAAGCACGCGTAGCAGGTATCCGAGGTCGTCCTCGCGGCGCAGCAGCCGCGGGCGGCGCAGCACCCGGGCGTACGTCTCCTGGACGAGATCCTCGGCGTCCTCGCGGCATCCGCACAGCGCGTACGCCGCGCGGTACAGCCGCGTCGCGTGCCTGGGCAGGCTCGCCGCGTCGAGCACGTGCGGCGCCTCCTCGGCTGGTTCTCGTGACCGTATCGCGGCGGGCTCGAACATCCGCCGCCGAGCGTTCACCGAGGCGCTGTCCGCGCACTAACGTCTCGCTAACGCGAGCTCGCCGCATGGAGGGCGTCAGTCTCTTCGAGCCCGAGTTCCCGCTTGATCTCCGCCGCCTGCCGCTGCTCGCAACCCGCCTCCTCCTCGTCCCCCGCCGCAGCGAGGGCGCGGGCCAGGCTGGCGCGCGCCTGCGCCTCGGTTAGCCGCAGCTCGCCGGTCCGCGCGAGCTCGGCCGCCGCGCGAAGGAGCGAGATGGCCTCCTCAACCAGGGCCTGATCCAGGCGCACCTCGCCGAGCGCCGCCAGGCTCTTGGCCGCGCAGCGCCCGTCTCCCATCTCGCGCGCCAGCGCGCAGCTGCGCTGCAGCTCGGCGGCCGCCTCCTCCAGCCGTCCGCGACGGTGCGCGGTCGTGCCGAGCCCGTGCAGCGCATATACCTGGCCGCGCTTGTAGTCGAGCTTGCGCGCGATCTCGTATGCGGCGCGCAGCTCGCGTACCGCCTCCTCCAGCCGTCCCTGGTCGCGGCGGGCGTAGCCAAGCCCGTAGCGCGGCGCCACGAAGGTATCGTCGCCTGCCTCGGCCGCCAGCTCTCCCGCGCGCTGGTAGCAGCGCGCCGCCTCGTCGGGGCGACCCGCTTCAATCAAAGCGGAACCCAGCCCGTGGCAGGCATACGCTTCGTTGCGCCGGTCGCCGATCGCGCGGAACATGTCGCGTGCCCGGCGATGTAGCCGCTGCGCCTCGGCCAGCCGTCCGAGGTTGGTGTTTGCGTTGCCGAGCGCATACAGCGCCCAAGCCTCACGAGCGGTGTGGCCTAAGTCTCGCAGTAGCTCGAGGGCACGCTCCAAAAGCGGGATCGCCCGGGCCGGGCGCCCCTGGCCCCATTCCGCGTCGGCGAGCCCGACCAACGCGGCAGCAAGCTCGTCGCGGTTATCGAGCCCGTCCAACTCCTCCAGCGCTGCCTCAAAGCAGCGCGCCGCCCGCTGCGGATCGCCTCGCTCGTTGTAGTAGGAGCCAAGCCCGCGCAGGCTCATGGCCCGGCCGGAGCGATCGCCATCACGATCGGCCGCCTTGAGCGCGGCCTCGTGCACGTTGCGCCAGTCAGACCAACGCATACTCTGCTCAAGCGCGGTGCTCACGTTCGCGGCCAGCTCCCACACCGCCAACCCGGCTTCCCGCGAGCCACGTTCGACCATCGCGACCAGCACCGAGCGCTCGGCTTGAAACCACCTGAACACGGCCGCCTGATCGAGCTCATAGCCTCGCTCATCGGGCGGATGCCAGCGCGTCGCCTGACGCGTGCTCGCGGCGGGAATCGTGCTCGCGATCGGACCCGACAGCGTATCGGTCTGCGCCAAGCACGCGCCCAGCGCCCGCTCCAGCGCTGTGCGCCGGCTGTCCCCAGCCTCCTCCTCGATCAGCCGCTCGCGCACGAAGTCGGCCAGCACGTCGTGAAACTGGTAGCGCAGCTGCCCGATCAGGTCAGCGCCGGCCACGTCCAGCAGCTGCTGATCGACCAGCCGCTCAAGCGTCTGCCCGGTCTCGAAAAGCGACTTATCCAACGCCGCGGCGGCGATCCAGGGCGCGAACGACGGCCCGTCGAGCAGCGCCAGTAGCCGCAGCGCGCGCCGGTCGGACCGATCGAGCGCCCGATAGGAGAGGCCGACGCTCGCGCGCACCTCCAGATCGCCCACCCGCAGTTCATCGAGACGGCGACTGGCGTCCTCGAGCCGCGCCGCGAGCACGCCCAGCGACCAGTGATCGCGCTGCGCCAACCTCGCTCCCGCAACCCTGACCGCCAGCGGCAAACCGCCGCATCGCTCGGTGATCAGCTCCGCTGCCACCGGCTCCGCCGCCACGCGCTCCACGCCCGCGATTCGGCCGAGCAGCGCAACCGCCTCCGTCCCCTCCAGCGGCTCGAGCGCGACAAATCGCGCCCCCTCCAGGCCGGCCAACGGGCGGCGACTCGTGATTAGCACGGCACTACGCGCACTCCCAGGCAGCAACGGACGGACCTGCGCCTCGTCGGCGGCGTCGTCGAGGAGCACCAATACCCGCCGGCCCGAAAGCCGCGCGCGGTACGCACGGGTGCGTGCCTGCAGATCGGCGGGAATCTCCGCCGGCGCGGCGCCCAGCGCTCGCAGCCACTCCTCGAGCACCGCGGCCGGGTCCAGCCTGTCGACCTCGACGCCCCGTAGCGACACAAACAGCTGGCCGTCCGGGAAGAGATGCCGCACGACGTGAGCCAGATGCACCGCGAGCGCCGTCTTGCCCACCCCCGGCTTGCCCGACACCGCCACCACCGACGGCGCCGAGCCCTGATCCTGCATCTCGGCCAGCATCGTGCGCAAGCGCGTGAGCACTCGCTGGCGTCCTGTGAAGTCGCCGACGTCCGGTGGTAGCTGCTCCGGGGGTGGCACCCAGGCACGCCGCAACCCACCGACGAGCAGCGCCGGATCATCGGCCAGGATCGCGTGCTCGAGCTCGCGAAGCACGGGCCCTGGCTCAAGGCCCAACTCCGCGACCAGCGTGCGGCGCGCGGCACGGTAGCTCTCGAGCGCCTCCGCCCGTCGGCCGAGGCGATACAGCGCGAGCATGTGCTGGGCGCGAAGCCGCTCGCGAAACGGATGCTCGGCCACCAATGCCTTCAGCTCTGGGGCAAGCTCGGCATGACGGCCCAGCGCCAGCTCAGCCTCCACCCGCCCCTCGACACAGGCCAGCCGCAGCTCCTCAAGGCGCGGGCCCTCCAGGAGCGCGAGCGTCCCCGCCGTCGCGCCGCCCAGTGGCGGCCCCCGCCACAACGACAGCGCCCGCGTAAAGCACGGCGACGCGCGCTCCGGGTCGCCGCCCTCAAGCGCCCGGCCAGCCTCCTCTGCCAGCCGCTCGCACTCCCACAGGTCGAGCGTGCCAGCGTCAACCACGAGCACATAACCCGGAGCGCGTGAAACCAGGGGCGACGGGGAGCCGTCGCCCGGGTCGAGCGCGCGCCTCAGCTTCGACACCAGCCCGTGCAGCGCGGTCAGCGCCGTGCGCGGTGGCGCCGCACCCCACACCAGCTCAAGCAACGTCTCCGCCGCCACCACCCGGCCCGCGCGAAGCAAAAGCGCCGCCAGCAGCGTCCGCTGCCGCGCCCCGCCGAGCGCCACCGGCACTCCGGCTACGAGCGCCTCGACGGACCCCAACAGGCGGTATTCGACCTCAGCCATTACGACTCGCTTGGATGGTGGTGCACGTCCGTCCGGACGCACAGAACGCGCGGCTATTCCACACTCCCGGCAGGGGAACCCGTGGGCGGTCAGACCAGCGCGGCGCGCCGCCCATTCGTCTTGGCGTCGGCGTCGGCTTCGGCGAGGCTGGCGCCGTGTATGCGGGCGGCCAGCTCGCCGCGGGTGCGTGCACCGGTCTTGGCGAAGATCGCCTTGAGGTGGTCCTTGACCGTGTGCTCGGAGATGACGAGCCGGTCGGCGATCGCGGCAGTGGGCAGGCCACTGAGGATCAGCTCGGCGACTTCGTGCTCGCGGGCGGTCAGCGCATGGAGGCGGCCGAGCAGCTCGAGGGCCTCCTCAGGCGTCGCGGGGCGAATCGTGATCGCGACGTGGCCGAGCTTCTCACCCTCGAGTTCCTCGCCCTCGATCACCGCCCAATCACCGTCGCGGGTGCGCACGCGCCCCGCCGCGCCCATCTCCGCTCCCGGCGTGCCGGCCGGCGCCAGTGCGCGGCCGGCGACAGCGTAGATGACGCTCGGCAGCAGGTTCAGCGATCCCGGGATAGGACCGGGCAGGCGCTCGATCCACGCACGCCCGGCCGCGGTCCAGCTCGCCGGGCGCAGGTCCGCGTCGAGGATCAGCACGCCGGCGGGCTTACGCCTCACCAGCGGACCGGCGCCACCAGCGCGGCGCCGGAGCGCCTCGCCGAGAGGCGCTGAGACGCTCGCCAGCAGCGACAGCTCGTCCCGCCCGAAGGGGCGAGCACCTTGCGCGCGGTAGGCCTCGAGCCACCCCCAGCACCCGGTCGTGCTCCGGCACGCGACCACGGCCAGATCACCCAGACCGGCCGGGTCGAGGCACTCCGCCCAGCGTCTGCTGCGCTCGAGGTTCCCGCCGGTCGCGGCGGCGAGCGTGCACACCGGGCGGCGGCTGCGGGCGATCACGTGACGCGCGAAGTCAGGCTCCTGCTGCTCGGGCGGGACCTGTGAGGCGACGCCCGAGCAGGCGAGCAGCGAGGTCGGATCGGCCAGCGCCCAGCACCAGAGGTCAAAGCCGATCGCGCGCCCGAGCTCGGCGGCAGCCTCCTGGCGCAACTCCTCAGATCCGAGACGGGAGTCGGCGAGCCGCGATAGGCGCTCGCCGCAACGGCTGCGGGCGCGATCGGTGAGCACGAACGGAGGGTAACGCGGCACGCGCGCCGCGGCCATCCCTCCTTCGAGGGATGATGGCGGCTGGTAGTTCAGTCCTTGGTCGCCTCGATCAGCGCGTGGTCGTCGACCAGCCCGATCACCTCGCTCGGGGTGAAACCCGCGCGGTCGAGCAGCGCCTGATACTCGGCGAGCGTGCGGTCCCGTCCGCCGAACAGGGCGAGCATGTTGATGTCCATCAGGTTGACCCACGAGGTGACCGGTGGCTCCGGCAGCGGCGCCTCGACCACCCAGATCCTCGCGTTCGCTGCCGCCGCCGTACGGCAGTTGGCGAGGATCCGCAGCGCGTCCTCGTCGTCCCAGTCGAGCAGCACCCCCTTCAAGACGTACAGATCACCGCCCGGGGGCACCTCCTCTAAGAAGTCGCCGCCGGCGAGCTCGATCCGCCGTCCCGCGGCCGAGCGGGCGATCGCCTCACGCGCGCCCTCGATCGTGTCGGGCAGGTCGAACAGGACGCCCTTGGCCTCGGGCGCGGCCTCCAGCAATCCCAGCAGCAGCGCGCCATGGCTGCCGCCGACATCGACGATGCGGCGAAAGCGCGAGGGATCGACCGCCGCCAGCACCGGCTCCGTGTGGCGTGCGGACATGCTCCGCATGGCGGCCGCGAACCGCACCGCCTCCTCGGGGTGTCCCTCGAAGTGCTCCCACAACGTGCCGCCAAGCTGACCGCCGGCAGCCGAGCGGGCGCCCGCGATCGCCTCAGGCAGCCGCTCCCAGGCTCGCCACACGCCCGGTTCGGTCAGCGCGATCGCCAGCTCACGAAAGCCGCGCCCGTCGGCGCGAAGGCCCGCGGATACCCTGGTCGCGGCGAAACGGCCCGGCTGCGGCTGCTCGAGCACCCCCAGGAACGCGACAGCTCGGAGCAGCCTGACCATCGTCGTGGGATCGACGCCGGCGGCCGCAGCCAGCTCATCGCTGTCTCTCGGACCAGCGTCGAGCTCGTCGACGACGCCGAGGCGGGCGATCGTGCCGACCACACCCGCCGCCCAATGACCCTGGATCAGTGCCAGCAGCTTCAACACGTTCTGGTGGTCTTGCGCGCCGCTCACGGCGAGCTCTGCATATGTCTTGGTGGCAGGTGAGCTCATGGCAACGCATGCTCGGCGAGCCGGCGCCCGCTGGCAATCCCTCACACGTGGGGTCTTCTGAGGCACCTCGACCTCGACCCCCCCGCTTGTCAGGCTCGGGCCGAGGTCGACGACGGAATACGGGGCGCGCGATCGCGTCTTCAGCCGTGTACGTCGGCCGCGCAGCGGCGAAACATGTCCCCCTTAGGTGGAGAAAGGAACCACACCATGCGTCACAAGCTGACCAGCGCAGCGATAGCGGTTGCCGCCGCCGTGGGCTCGCTCACGGCGATCCTTCCCGGCACGGCCGCAGCCGAGGCGGTGTATCACGTCAATGGCACCGGGGGGCTGGGCGTCAGGGTCCACGATGAGGCGTCGCTTGGCTCCAACGCGCCCGGCACGCTCTTTGAGGGCAGCCAGGTCGTGATCCTCTGTCAGACCTACGGCGACACCGTCACCGATCCCCAGACGGGCATCAGCTCGAACATCTGGGACGACATCGGCACCGACCAGGCACCGGCCTACACCTCCGACCTCTACGTCGATACCCCCGCCGTGGGCAACTTCAGCCCCGACATCCCTCAGTGCTTCACCGGGTCAAGTGGCGACTTCTGAGGTCGCGTTTGAACCTGTCGTGCCGGGCTGTGCCGCTGGGCGCAGCCCGGCACGCACGGCCTACGCGTAAGGGCGGTCGGCTCGGCCCGCCGAGATCTTCGAACCCCACTTTCACACCGCCTGACGGGGAACGCGGCGGGCCTCGATCATGTCGAGCGCTTCGAGGACCGCGTCGGCGAGCCTCGCGGGGGCGGTGAGAAGGCTCTCGTGGTCGCCTTCGATCTCAATCAGTTCGGGTTCTGGCAGACGGCTCGATTGGCCGGGGTGGAGCGTGCCGGGCGGGAGCGAGCGGTCGTCGCGGCAGTTGATGTAGACCGTCGGGATTTCCAGGCTCGTGAACGTCGGCAGCGACAGGGGCTCGAAGATCGGTGCGTGCGGCTCGGGGACGATGAGCGCCTCGATTCTCGCCAGTGTCTGTTCATCAGCGGTGTTCGCGAACGCGTTGCGCAGCAGCTCGTCGGGCAGCGTGATCGCGCGGTCGGGGGTGCTGGCCGCGGCCTGGTCGAGGAACTCGATGAATGGCGCGGGGAGGCTGTCGGCAACCCGCTCTCCGTCGCGCGGAACGAAGGCGCTGTAGTACACGAGTCCGTGGCAGTGCTCGGGGCGCAGCTCGGCGACGCGCGAGATCACGCTGCCGGCGAAGCTGTGGCCGACAAGCACCGCTCGGCTACCGACCTCGTCAAGCGCACCGAGTACGCGCGCGACGTAGTCGTGGTGGTTGACGTCGCGACGGTCCTCGCCCGTGCCGTGGCCCGGTAGCGTCGGCGCGATCGAGCGCACGCCGGCCGTGGCGAGATGCTTTTGCACCTCAGACCAGCAGCGGCTGTCGTGCCACGAGCCGTGCACGAGGATGAGCTCTGCGACGGTGGATGGTTCAGGGATGTCGATGTAGGTCATGACGCGTCCTTTGCGAGCGATCGAAGGTTTCGGCCAGTGTCGGCGAGGAGCAGGCGAGCAACCATCCCGTCAGCCGGGGACTTCGCCGATCCCCCCGCGGGAGGGATGGCGACGACGCGGCGGACACGTACGATGAAAGCTGATGGTGCGTAATCCGCTCGGCGCGAAGGGGGTGGCCGCAGAGGCGGCGATCGCGCGCCTGTGCGTTCAGGGCCTGCCGGCGCTGGAGCTGTTTGAGCGAGTCGCGCTCCCATTTCGGCGTGTGGTGCCCTACGCCGCCGGTTGCTGGAAGCCGACCGACCCTGGCACGCTGCTGTTCACGGGCTTCGGGATCGAGGACAACCGCCCGGGAGCGCTCGCCGCGGCTCGCTGGCGGTTTGTGGATAACGAGCTGCTCGAGCCCGACTGTGCGAAGTTCCGCGAGCTCGCCCGCCGTCGCAGCCCGGTCACCACGCTGCACCGCGAGACCCACGGCGAGCCCGGCCGCAGCGCCCGCTACCGGCGGATGCATCGCACCCTCGGGTTCGGCGCCGAGCTGCGCGCGGTGTTCCGGGCCGGTGCCGCCTGCTGGGGAAGCGTGGCGCTCGTCCGCGACGAGGGTCAATCCGACTTCACACCCCAGGAGGTCGAGTTCGTCGCCCGCGTCAGCGGTCACATCGCCCACGGCCTGCGCGAGTCGCTGTTGCGCGAGGCACAAGCCGCAGGGATAACGGATCGCGCGCCAGGCGTGGTGGTCCTTGACCAGGACGGCGCCGTGCGCTCGCTGACCGAGCAGGCGAGATTCTGGCTTGAGCAGTTCCCCTCCGATCGCGGAACTGGACTCGCGCTACCCGCTGCAGTGCACGCCGTCGCGCGGCAGGCATCAGCGGCGGCCGATCCGGGGCCCCTGGGTCGGGGCCACGCGAGACTGCGATTGAGATCCGGCGTCTGGCTGACCCTTCACGCGGCGGTTCTGCATGCCGACGGCTTGGACAACACGATCGCGGTCACCCTCGCTCCCGCCGCCGCCAGCGAACTGGAATCGGTGCTGCTCGCGCTCCACGGCCTCACGCCCCGCGAGCAGCAAGTCGCCCAGTTGCTCACCAGGGGGGCTACGAACGAGCAGATCGCACGGGCGCTGTGGATCTCGCGCCACACCGTCAAGGATCACGTGAAGGCCGTCTACGCCAAGCTCGGAGTCGTCAGCCGGGCTGAGCTCAGCGCGAAGCTGTTCCACGAACACATCGCACCCAGCCTCGACGCCCAACGGGTCCGCGAATTCACGACGAGCATCGCTCCGGCCAAGCCGCCCGGACCCGAATAGCACAGTCGCTGCATCCCTCTTGACCCTCTCGTTGCGTGAGGGCTTACCGTCCCTGCTGCAATGGATCGAACGCCACACAACGACGAGCGGCGCTGGCGGATCGGTGAGCTGGCGAAGCGGACCGGGCTGAGCGTCAGGGCGCTGCGCCACTATGACGAGATCGGCCTCCTGGTTCCCTCCGAGCGGTCGTTCTCGGGCTATCGGCTCTACAGCGACGGCGACCTGCGGCGGCTGTACCGGATCGTGGCGCTGCGCCAGCTCGGCATGGGGCTGGAGGAGATCGCCACCGTGCTCGAGGGCGAGGGCCCCGATCCGCGGGTGACGGTCCGCCGTCAGCTGCTGGCGCTCGAGCGCCAGCGCGAGCTACAGGACCGCCTGCGCTCCCGCCTGGTCGATCCTGGAGGTGCTCGACCAAACGGACGAGCCCTCCGCGGACCTGTTCATCGAAGCGATCGAGGTGACGATCATGATCGAGAAGTACTACACGTAGGACGATCCGCATTGACTGGGCCCGGGCGTTCAGGCGCCGCCGAAGGCGTCGGCGGGCCGCCGGCCAGCTCCCGTAACCCACGCGGTGAGTCACAGCGCACGTGCGGGTAGGGTGGGTTCTAGATGGGTGACCGGAGTCCCAGGCCCCCGACACAGCCCGGTCGCCGCACAGACGGCGGGCGGGCGGTTGCGAGGGACCGGTCGGCGGCCCGCCGACGGAGCGCCTGCAATGAACGAGTTTCACGACTACCACGAGGCACACGGGTAAACGCGTGGCGACCGGGACGGGAGAGACGGTGAATTCACCGGTCGATCGCGCCGGGTCGGAGCGCTTCTGGCAGCAACACTGATCATCATGCATCCCCAGCTCACTGACCAAGACGTTTCACACGTGCAATCAGCGTTCCGGCCCCAGACCGAGCACGAGCGCGCACGGGCCGCGGCCGGACTCGCGGCGCAGCCCAGCTACATCCTCCCTGACGGGACGCCGATTGTGTCAGCCGAGCCCGACGGGGATCTGGCGCGGGCCGGCGACGCTCAGGACCTTCGCCGACGGTTCGTCGCCCGCTGGGTCAGCGCCGGTGGACGCGAGCAGGACGCCGATCCCGAGTTCGCCGCGTGGCTGAAGGGCGCTTACGGCGTCTGCCTACGCACACCATCTCCCGAGGCAATCCTCGCCAAAGACGCACTGGCGAAGGCAATTGAAGCGCTCATCGCCCAGCCGATGCCGTGCCACCCCTGGTGGCAAGACACCCTCCGCCACCCCGTCGACGCGTACGACTCGCTTGTCCTGCCGTTCGCGTCCGTCGACTCGGTCCGCTTCGGCGGCGCCACGTCGCGCGAGCGTCTCGTCGACGCCGTTCGCGCCCGATGGCTCGACTCGTTCAAGACGGCGCGGATGTAGGTCGGGACGGTCGTACGGTGAAGTCGCTGGTGGTTACCTCGATGCCGCCAGCTAACTGGGATCGCTCGGATCAGGCGCCTTCGCCGCCGGACCAGCGGTTGTGTGAGCAGAAGACCACCTCCGCCACCCCGAACGCCACAGCCTCACACACCTGACCATGATCCTCGCCAACATCTTTCAGCCGCTGATCGACATCTTCGGTCCGGTCCTCGTCTTCTTCCACAGCATCATCGGCGGCTCGTGGGGATGGTCGATCATCGCGCTGACGGTCGTGGTACGAGCGCTGCTGCTGCCACTCGCCCTCAAGCAGATGCACTCGATGCAGAAGGTTCAGCAGGTCGCGCCGCAGATGAAGGCGATCCAGGCGAAGTACAAGGACGACAAACAGCGCCAGCAGCAGGAGATCATGAAGTTCTACAAGGAGAACGAGATCAACCCGTTTGCCTCGTTTCTCCCCCTGGTGGCGCAGATCCCGGTCTTCATCGGCCTCTTCTACACGCTGCGCACACGGCTGCGCGAGGACATCTGTCCGGGCCTCCAGGCGGCGTACCGGCACGCCTACGCGCTGCATCACAACATCCCGCTCAAGGAAGCTGCCGGACACACGACCGCGTGTCACGGGCTCAACGGATCGAGCTGGCTGTTCATCCACGACCTGACCAACACCGCTACCGGCCTGACGCTGGTCGTGCTGATCGTGCTCTACGTCGGGACGCAGCTGGCTTCAAGCCTGATGATGCAGGCGCCGACGATGGATCACACCCAGCAGCGGATGATGCTGCTGCTCCCGCTGTTCTTCGTGATCTTCATCATCAGCTTCCCTGCCGGGTTGATCCTCTACTGGATCACCACCAACACGTGGACGATGGCCCAGCAGTGGGTGATCCGCCGGCGAATTGGGCCAGTCGAGCCGATGACGCCGGCAGCTCCGGCCACATCGTCTGGGCCCCGCAATGGCCGGCCCGCCGCCACGACCGCCAACGAGGGCGGTTCCGGCGGGGGTGGTGGACTCTCCGGGCTACTGCGCGGAAAGCCCAAGTCCGAGGAAAAGCAGCCCGCCGCCGTTGGCCCGAGCACGCGCACACGGCGCGAGACGCGGCCGCTGCCTCCACCACGCAAGAGGAAGAAGCGGTCAGGACGCCGGCGCTAACAACGGGGGGGCATCGGCCCCCCACGAGTGGAGTCCGGACACGCCCGTCGCCAAGGCAAAGCAGGGCGGAGTCCCCGTGGTCGATGTGGTCTCGCAAATCGCCAAACTTGGGCATCGCAGTGTCGTCGGGGGTGCGGCCCTCTGGCGGGACCCCCGAGCGGGCCTGCTTTGTCGAGGTTGCGGGAGTCGCGGAGGTGCTTGCCACCGGCCCGATCCGCGGTGACCTGCAAGCGCAGCTGCCTGTCTCTCGCGTGGTGGAGTGCTCACCTGGGCCCGCGCCGGGGTCGCTTGGCTCGCGTTTGCGGTGAGCGTCGGCGCCCCGTTCACAGAGGGCCAAGCGCAAGCGCGCGTCCGTATCTCAACGGCAACTGACGCGCCGGCGTTCAGGCGCCGTCGAAGGCGTCGGCGCGGGCCGCCGCCCAGCTCCCGTACACATCGATGACGGTGGACGGTGCGGCCATGCTTCGGCTTGTAGTCGTTTGAGCGCTTCGCCGCCGCGCCGGCGTGCGTGCGTGCGCGACCAGTCATACGAGGACGGCGCCGCGCCGTAGCGTGCTCGCCATGCGCGCATCGCTTCGCGAACCCGTTCCCGGGTCCATTGCGGCACGATCGCGCCGGGATGGCAGCGTTTGCAATACGCGTAGGCGTCGCCCTTGCCGTTCCGTGGTGCGGTGGGCGCCCCGCAGCCGCGGCACACTCCTCGGTAGCGCGCCTTGACCGCCCGTGCCTTCTCGCCGATTGGATCGTAGAGATACGCCTTGACGGTGGCCTCAGCGCGGCCAACCGGCGAGCGATCTCGGCGATTGCCAGACCCTCCTGGTCGCGGTAGTGGCGGGCGAGTTGCGCCGCGCGGCGCCGTTCCGTGAGCCGGTCGAGCATCAGACCCAAGCCTACCGGAGGTGCTGGACAGCCACGCCGAGGCGCAGGAAAAGCCCGCCGGCGGGGAAGGATTGCGCCTTGTGGTGTCGCGGCGGGCAGGTGACTCCGAGGTTGCGCCGCCGAGCATGGCGGCCTGGGTACTCCGCTGAGGCCGGGGCGACCTTGTGCCCGGGGAAGCGCTCGTACGCGGGCGCGCGTGGTGTCGAGGCCGGCGTTAGCGCGTGGGGCTATCCGTAGGTCTTTTGGCAGCCTGAGATGCGTCGTAGAAGTACGCCTTGACGGTCGCCGGCGAGCGGCCTAAACGGTCGGCGATCTGCGCGATCGAGAGGCCCTCGAACTCGCGGTAATGGCGCGCCAGGGCGACTGCCCGGCGGCGCTCGGCGACCCGATCGGTTCGCGCGGTTAACGCCTCGCTGGTCACACCGGCCACGCTACCTCGCTCGATTGGCGTTTTCGTCGCGCTGCGCGTACGCGCCGACCGGACTGTCAAGGCGCCGGTTGAGAATTGACCCTGTAGCGCCGGTTGAGAATTGGCCTCCCGCCGCCACACCTGCGTGTATTTCGCGGGTCGCGACCAAGCGGCGTTGGACCGGCTGGCCGACACGTTCCGCGGGCCGTACTACCACGTCTGGACCACCACCGACTTTATCGGCGCCGAGGTGTGCGCAGCACTGAAGAACTGCTATGCGCTCGGCACCGGTTTCGCCGAAGGGCTCATCAGCAAAGAGGGCGTCGCCGACGATTACCGCTGGCGCAACTTCAACTACGAGGCCGCGCTGGCCTCGCAGGGCGTCATCGAGAGCCGTGAGCTCGTGCAGGTGCTGGGGGGTAACCCCGCAACGGCTGAGGGGCTGCCGACCACTGGCGACCTCTACGTGACGGCGAAGGGTGGGCGCAACGTGCGGGTCGGGCGGCTGCTGGGCAAGGGGATGGAATTCGAGGCGGCGTGGGCGGCGCTGGATCACATCACCCTTGAGGGCGCGGTGGCCATCAGCGAGATCGGGGGAGCGCTGCCCAAGCTGACCGAGCGCGGCGTTATCGGGGCCGATGACTTCCCACTGCTGCGGTGCCTGTACGACGTGATCGGCCTGCAACGGCCACTGGACATTCCCTGGGAGCGCTTCTTCGGCGGCCATTAGCACGGATCTTTGGACTCCCCCGACCGCTGCGAGCTGGGGTAGCCCAGCGTCAGGAGGGGCCGTAGACTTGGTCAGGATTTTCATCGGCACAAGGGAGCGTCAGATGGCACTCGGCTATCACGGGAAGCTGTACATCCTCGCGTTTGACCATCGGGGATCGTTTCAGAAGAAGATGTTCGGAATCAAAGGCAATCCGACGCCCGAGGAGGTCGAAAGGATCTCAGACTCCAAACGGCTGATCTTCGAGGGCATGCTCGAGGCCGTGCGTCGCGGTGCGGAGGCCGGGGCGACTGGCGTGCTGGTCGACGAGCAGTTCGGCTCCGACATTCCCCATCGCGCCAGGGAGCGTGGCCTGAAGCTCTCGATGCCGGTCGAGAAATCCGGCCAGGACGAATTCGACTTTGATTACGGCGAGGACTTCGGTGCCCATATCGAGAAGTTCGGTCCCGACTTCTCCAAAGTGCTGGTGCGCTACAACCCCGACGACGAGCGGGAGATGAACCAGCGCCAGCTGGGGCGCCTGCGGCGACTGTCGGACTGGCTTCACGCCAACGGGGGCAAGTTCATGTTCGAGCTGCTAGTGCCGGCGAGCGACGAGCAGCTCAAAAGCGTTGACGGCGACAGCGATCGCTATGACGCAGAGCTCCGGCCGGAGCTGATGCGCCGCGCGATCGAGGAGATCCAAAGCGCCGGAGTCGAGGTCGACGTGTGGAAGATCGAGGGGGTCGACGAGCGCCAGGACGCGGCTATGCTCGCCGAGCAGGCCCGGTCAGGCGAGGGACGCCAAGGCGTCACCTGCGTACTGCTCGGCCGTGGCGCTTCAACCGACCAGGTCGAATACTGGCTCGAGCAGGCCGCTCCGGTCGAGGGCTTCATTGGCTTTGCGATCGGCCGCTCGATCTGGTGGGATCCGCTGAACGGATTTCTCGGCAACGAGCTTGAGCGCGAGGCCGCTGCAGCCAAGATCGCCGACAACTACCTCCATTTCGTGCAGGTATACGAGAGGCAAGCGGTCCACTGAGAACCTCCTCGAGGCGTCTCTGGGTCAACCAAAGTAGCGGTCGTGCTGTAACGGTCAGGCTCGCCTGTTCAGAGCGCGGTATCAGGGTTACGGTGGCGCTGGCTCGCGCGAACGTCGCGCGCTATCTTGTCAGCCTCCGTTTGCGGTACGTTGTGGCTCTGATCGACGTCGTTGCTGTTTGCGCAGTCGTTGTTGGTGGCCTCCACGGCTCGCTCCACCGCGCCGGCGATGTTCGCCGCCTGGTCTGATTCCACTCCTTCCAGGACGATCTCCTGACCCTGGACGATCTCGTTGAGGCGGAGATGCCCGATCCCCGCACGGCCAGTCAGCTCTGTGGTCAGCCGCGCGCTTAGGTCACGCGACCAGCGTGGACTGGGACTGCCCGACAGCGGAAACCGCAGACACACACCGACGCGACCCGCCGCCAGCGGCTCACCGCGGGCCAATCCGACGATCTGGTGCTCCTCAGACATGCTCTCTCTGGGACTGCGACGGTGTGTCTCGCTCTTCAAAGGATACCCGTCGTCGCAGCATGCGCAGGCGCGGTCCGGCACGGCACGGCACACGTGCGCCGCGCCACGGGGAGGCGCCGGCCGATTCGGCCGAGCAGCTCATTGCTTGGTCGGGCCACCCAGACAGCAAGCTGGTGGATGATGGATGCGGCAGTCGCGACCACCGTCCGGTCAGGCAGTCATCGCGGTGCGGCAAACCCGCTAACTGTAGTTCCTGAGGACGTTGTTCATCCGGGCCTCCCTGGAGGCTGGTGGTGTCAAAGCCCCAGTCCCAAGGAGGACCCGGATGAAGTTGCACGCTAACGCTCGCCTCAGCGTGAAGGGCCGGGAGTTGCTGGTAGATTCGGATCGAGGTCACGGGGTGGTCGCTGACGAAGGCCGCCGAGGCGGCGGGAGTCAGTGACCGCACCGCGTGCAAGTGGCTGGCCCGGTACCGCGCCGAAGGAGTGGACGGGCTGCTGGATCGCTCTTCGGCTCCAACCGTCGTGGCCAATCGCGTGGATGAGCGCCGCGTCGAGGTGATCGCTGCGCTCAGGCGATTGCGGCGGCGCAGAGATCGCCGAGACATTCGAGATGGCGTTCTCCACCGTTTCGGGGATCCTCACCCGGATCGGGGGAAGCTTGGACGGCTGGGCCTGGAGCCCGCACAACGCTACGAGCGAGCTCGACCCGGCGAGTTGGTCCACATCGATGTCAAGAAGCTCGGCCGGATCCATAACGGCGCGGGACACCGTTTCACCGGCAAGTCCGGCCACCGAGCCGCAGCGGGCAGGCTCACTGACGCTGCCGGCGTGCGCCGGCTCCAGGTCGGCTGGGAGTACGTCCACATCGCGATCGACGACGCCACCCGGATGGCCTACGTCGAGGTCCTCCCCAACGAGAACGCCACCAGCGCAGTCGGCTTTCTGCGCCGCGCCGTGCACCACTACACCAGCCACGGCATCAACGTCGAGCGATTGATCACTGACAACGGCTCGGCCTACCGATCCGCAATCCACGCGATCGCCTGTCGCACGCTCGGTATCCGCCACCTCCGCACCCGCCCCTATCGACCCCAGACCAACGGCAAAGCCGAGCGGTTCATCCGGACCATGCTCGGCGGTTGGGCTTATGGCGCGATCTACCCGCGACAGCGCTGAACGCAACGCCGCCTTCGCCGGCTGGTTGGACTTCTACAATCACCGTCGACCCCACGGCGCCCTCAGCCACAAGCCGCCCATCGCTCGCCTCAACGAGCTGAACAACCTCCTCGGGTCCTACAGCTAACGGTGATCGCGGCAACCTTCATGCAGCGCCGAGCAGCTGGCGAACCTGGCTGGCGATCTCGAGGTCCTCACGGGCGGCGATCACCGCCGCCGCTACACCGGCACCGCGAGCACCGATCTCCATATCGCCGCTGGCTCTCTGGTTCCGGGGCTCGTCAAGCTCGACGCCGAGGAACCGAAGGCCCGCCGCGGCCTGCGAGCGCACAGCCGGGGCATGCTCGCCAACGCCTCCCGTGAAAACGAGCGCGTCGAGGCCGCCCAGCGCGGCGGCCATCGAGGCGATCCCGGCCTTGAGGCGATGGATGTAGACGTCGAGCGCAAGGACTGCCGCCTGGTCATCTGAACCGGCGCGCCGCAGGATCTCGCGCATGTCGGCGGTGCCCGCGAGGCCGAGCAGGCCGGACTCGTACTCGAGAGCCGCCGCCAGCTCACTCTCGCTGATCGCCTCACGTTCGAGTAACCACAACAGCATTCCCGGATCGAGACTGCCCGAGCGAGTGGCCATCACCAGGCCCTCGAGCGGCGTGAAGCCCATCGTCGTGTCGATCGACCGTCCGTCTTTGATTGCGCACAGCGAGGCGCCGGCGCCAAGATGGCAGTTGACGATGCGTCTGGCCGGTGCCCTCAGTAGTTGCGGCGCGCGCCGCGCCACCCATGCATGAGAGAGACCATGGAAGCCGTAGCGCCGCAGGCCCCAGCGCTTGCGCCAGGCTGCCGGAATCGCGTACGTCGCCGTGGCAGCGGGCATCGTCGCGTGAAAGGCGGTGTCAAAGCAGGCAACCGAGGGGGTTTGCGGGAGCGCCTCGGTGACCGCGTCGAGGGCGGCTAACGACTTGGGCTGATGCAGTGGCGCGAGGTCGGTCAGATCTCGAAGTTCGCGTTCCACGTCGCCGCTAATCAGCGCCGCGTCGCGGAAGCGCTCTCCGCCATGGACGATCCGGTGGCCGATAGCGTCTGCCTCGCCCAGGCCTGCGTCGAGCGCCTGCTGGAGCTCGGCGGTATTCAGTTGTGACTGGGGGGCTGAAAGCTCGCGTGTGGCAACGGTCTCGTCATCGTTGCCGATCAGACTCAGCTTGACGGTGCTCGAGCCCGCGTTGACGACGAGGACCCGCACGGCGCGAGGTCTCAGCTCACGTCATCCGCTCGCCCGGTCGGCGCCGGCGCCGCCCCCGGCCACGTCCAAAGCCCGACCTCCGGCGGGTCGTCGCCGACCTCGCGAGTGTAGGCGCGGGCGCGAAGGCGGACGTCGGTCATCTCTTGGCGGAGCCACGCGTAGCGCTCGCTCAGGCCCGCTACACGGTCGATCACGTCGATGACGATGCGGTAACGGTCGAGGTCGTTGAGCATCACCATGTCGAACGGCGTCGTCGTGGTGCCCTCCTCCTTAAAGCCACGGACGTGGATGTGGTGGTGATTGCGGCGCCGGTAGGTGAGCCGGTGGATCAGCCATGGATAGCCGTGATAGGCGAAGATCACCGGCCTGTCGGGCGTGAACAATGCGTCGAACTCGCGGTCTGAGAGCCCATGCGGATGTTCGGGCTCGGGCTGTAGGCGCATCAGGTCGACGACGTTGATCACGCGCACCCGAAGCTCGGGCAGCCGCTCGCGCAGAATCGAGGCGGCCGCTACAACCTCGAGCGTCGGGATGTCGCCCGCGCACGCGAGCACGACATCCGGCTCCTCTCCTTGGCGGTCGCTCGAGGCCCACTCCCAGATCCCGATGCCCCGCGTGCAGTGGGCGATCGCCTCATCCATCGTCAGATAATCGAGCGCGGGCTGCTTGCCCGCCACGATCACATTGACGTAGTCGCGGCTTCGCAGGCAGTGATCGGCGACCGACAACAGACAGTTGGCGTCGGGTGGCAGGTACACGCGCACGATCTCCGCCTTCTTGTTGACCACGTGATCGATGAATCCGGGGTCCTGATGGGAGAAGCCGTTGTGGTCCTGGCGCCAGACGTGTGAGGAGAGCAGGTAGTTGAGCGAGGCGACCGGACGCCGCCAAGGAATCGTGCGCGTTACCTTGAGCCACTTGGCGTGCTGGTTGAACATCGAGTCGACGATATGAATGAAAGCCTCGTAGCAGTTGAAGAGACCGTGGCGACCGGTCAGCAGGTAGCCCTCGAGCCATCCCTGGCAGAGATGCTCGCTCAAGACCTCCATCACGCGGCCATCGGGAGACAGGTGATCGTCGCCCTCGAGCCGCTCGGCGTCCCATGCCCGGTTTGTCTGTTCGAATAACGCCCCGAGCCGGTTCGAGGCGGTCTCGTCAGGGCCCATGATCCGGAAGCGGTCTGGGTTGAGCCGCACGATGTCGCGCAGAAAGCCACCGAGCACGCGCGTCGCTTCGCTGGTCTCCGTCGCCGGGGAGGGAACATCCACCCCGTAGCTACGGAAGTCTGGGATCTCGAGCGCTCGCAGCAACAAGCCTCCGTTGGCGTGCGGGTTGGCGCCCATCCGTCGCTCACCCTCCGGAGCGAGCGCCGCGAGCTCCGATCGCAGGGCGCCTTCGGCATCGAACAGCTCGTCGGGGTGATAGGACCGCATCCAGGACTCGAGCGCCGCAAGGTGCTCCGGGTCTTCGCGCATGCGCGCGAGGGGGACCTGATGAGAGCGGAAGCTGCCCTCTGTCGGAAGCCCGTCGACGACCTTGGGCCCGGTCCAGCCCTTCGGCGTGCGCAACACGATCATCGGCCACTTGGGGCGCTCGGAAGATTGGTGCTCGCGCGCTTGCTGCTGGATCGATGCGAGCTCGGCGACCACCTCGTCAAGCGTCGCCGCCATTTCCCGGTGCATCGTGGTGGGGTCGGAGCCCGAGAGAAATCGAGGCGCGTACCCGTAGCCTTCGAGCAGCGCTCGAAGCTCATCGTCGCCGATCCGCGCCAGCACGGTGGGGTTTGCGATCTTGTAGCCGTTGAGGTGCAGGACCGGCAGCACCGCGCCGTCGTGCACCGGATCGAGGAACTTGTTCGAGTGCCAGCTGGCCGCAAGCGGCCCGCTCTCTGCCTCGCCGTCGCCGACTACGCACACGGCAATCAGATTGGGGTTGTCAAACACCGCTCCGTACCCGTGAAGCAGCGCGTAGCCAAGCTCACCGCCCTCGTTGATCGACCCGGGTGTCTCCGGAGCCACGTGGCTCGGGATCCCCCCCGGAAACGAGAACTGCCGAAACAGTCGCCGCAGGCCTTCCTCGTCGCGACGGATGTGGGGGTATACCTCGGTGTAGGTGCCCTCTACTCGGTGTAGGTGCCCTCTAGGTAGGTGTTGGCGACCAGCCCGGGACCGCCATGCCCTGGGCCGGTGACGTAGATCACGTTCAGGTCGCGCTCCCGGATGATCCGGTTGAGATGAGCGTAAATGAAGTTAAGGCCGGGCGTCGTGCCCCAGTGCCCAAGCAGACGCGGCTTGATGTGCTCTACGCGCAGCGGCTCTCGCAGCAACGGGTTGTCGAGCAGGTAGATCTGGCCGACCGAGAGGTAGTTGGCGGCCCGCCAGTAGGCGTCAATCAGGTCCAGTTCGCCGGGCATCCGGCTCCTCCTACTCGATTCTCGCAACACGGTGAACTTCTCACATCCGCAACGCGCACCGGCGGCCGCCCTTTACCGCCCGCGACCTGACGGCCCGCAACCTGATACTTGACCCGGTGCTCGATCACCGCCGACGATTTCCGGGCTGGTAGCTCGACCTATACCTCAGTGGCCGCCGCCGGGATCTTTGTGGCGGCCTCGGACTCGGCCAGGTGGCGCACCGTCGTGTGTTGAACGTCCTTGATCGCTGGGTAGGCCTCGATGTAGCGCTCGAGCCAGAACTGGTATTCCTCGTGGCGATCCTGGTTGGGTTCGAGCACCCGCTCGGTGTGCACCATGTTCTGCCCCGCCGTCGGGATGTCGGGGTAAATGCCGGCCGCGATCGCTCCCAGCATCGCCGAGCCGAGCGCCGGCCCCTCAGACACTTTGGTGAACTCGATCGGCACGTTTGCGATGTCGGCGTGAAGTTGCATCCAGAACTCGCTCTTCGCCGGGCCGCCCGAGACGACGTTGCGTCGTGGTTCGAAGTTGTGGGCTCGCATGGTCCGGAAGATGTCTTCGGTGCCGTAGCAGATCGCCTCGATGATGGCGCGGAAGACGTGGCCCGGCCCGTGCCCCAGCGATAGGCCGGAGATCATCCCGCGGGCGTAGGGGTCGGTGTGCGGGCTGCGGTTGCCCTGAAAGTACTCGAGGATGACCAGCCCTTCCGAGCCCACCGGCACCTTGCGCGCCATCTCGGTGAGCACCTCGTACGGGTCGACCCCGCGCTCTTTCGCTTCGGCGACCGCGTCGCCCGCGAAGTTATTCTTAAACCAGGCCACGACGGAGCCCGTCGAGACCTGCCCGGCCTCCACCGAGTACTGCCCGGGGACCAGCGCGTCGGTAAACGAACCCCAAAGGCCCTGGCCGTGGATCGGCTGTGGCGCCTGGCCGATCATCACGTGCGAGGAGCCGGTGATGAGGGCGATCTTGCCCGGCTCGGTGACTCCGAGGCCCAAGGCGCCCATGTAGGCGTCGACTCCGCCCTGGGCGACCGCAGTGCCCTCCTTCAGACCGGTGGCCTTGGCCACCTCCCGCGTGACACCTCCCACGAGGATCCCGAGGTCAGTGACCTTCGGGGGAAACTTTTGCACGACGTCGCCCGCGCCGACGGCGTCGTACAGGCTCGCGGGGTATCCGCCGGCGTCGCGGTCGTGGAAGTACTTCGCTGCTGCCATGTTGATCGACGCGGTCCACTCGCCGGTGAGCCTCTTGGTCAGCCAGTCGCCGGCCTCGCCGATGTAGCGGGCGCGGTTGTAGGTCTCGGGCTCCTCCTCTTTGAGCCACATCACCTTGGGCAGCCCCCACTCGGCCGATACGGCGCCGAAGCCGCAGTACTTCAAGGCCGGGTCGCCGGTCTCCGCGAGGCGCTGTGCCTGCTCGGAGGCGCGAACGTCCATCCACATGATCGCCGGGCGAAGGTGCTTGCCGTTCTCGTCCATCGCCACGACGGTCGCCGCCGTGGTGTCCGTGCCGATCCCGGCGATGTCCTCGGCGGCGACGCCGCTCTTCTTGAGCGCGCCCTTGATCGCCGCGACTAGGGCCTCCCACCAGTGGTCGGGGTCTTGCTCGGCCCGGCCCGAGTGGGGGAAGTTGGTCTGAAACTCGATCGACTCGAAGACGACCGGCCCTCCCGTGCGGTCGAAGATGCCGACCCGGCAGCCACCCGTGCCGTAATCGATCCCCAGCACGTATTGACCCTCAGCCATCTCTTCTCGCCTCCTGACACGCTCGCTCTGTGTTGTTGTTGGCTACCGCCGCCACGCGCACGTGTGCGCCCAGCCCGGGACCGGCATTCATTTACGACCCCTTCTCGGGCACCCTCGATCTCTGCAGCTGGCCCAACGCGGTCGGCAGCCCCAAAAAGCTAGTCACCACCGCGTCGGGCTCTGCGAGCTGCTCGGGGGTCGGCGCCGGTGGGGCCTCGCCGCGCAACAGCCACACGGTCCGCATCCCGATCTGCTTCGGGGTCCGGATATCGCTGTCCAGGCGGTTGCCGACGGACACCGCCCGCTCGGGCGACGATACCTCGGCCTGCTCGAGCGCCCACCGCCAGAATGCCGGGTCCGTCTTCTTGGCCGAGCCCGTGGTCGCCGGCGTCGCGACCACGCTGAAGTAGTCAAGCAGCCCGTCACGATGCAGCCGCTCCTGGATCGGGTTGTTGTTGGAGGCGATCCCAAGCTTGTAGTGATTGGAGAGCACGTCAAGCGTCGCTCGCACGTCGGGGTAAAGAGACTCGGCCTCGTACAGGAGCTTGCGCTCGTGGAGCTTGCGCAAGCTCGAGTAGTCGCCGCCCAGGAAGCGGTCCGCGAGCGTCTCCTGCATGCCCACCTGCTCCTGGCGGCTCTCGTCAAAGATTCGCCAGAACTCCTGCTCATCGAGGTGCGCTCCCGCGAGCTCGCGAAGCGCGTCGAGGTTTGCCTGCGCGTTGTTGTCGTCGTCGTACAACGTCCCGCCCATGTCGAATATCAGCAGGTCGATGTCGTCGTTGGCCCAGCCGCCTCCATTGCGGGCGAACGCGGGGACCATGGAGGGGGCGTGGCCGTGCATCGTGTGGATGTGGGCGGGGGCGTCGGCGCGGGCCATCTGGCCGGGCGAGGTGATCTCCGGGACGAGAGTCACGCCGGGGATGTGGGGTCGCATCACCTTGTCGTGAAAGAAGGCGCCCGCCAGCGCGCCGATCAGCGGACCAACGACGGTCACAGCCAGCGCCAGCCCGTGTCTGGGGCCCGGGAATGCCTTGCTGCCAAAGCCCATGAGCAGCAGCATGAAGCGGGGACCGAGGTCGCGCGCCGAGTTAAAGGACGCCTGCGACAACCCGGCGATCATCATGATCAACAGCCCCACCGTGGCGCCCACGATCAGCGGAAAGAACCAGGCCGCCGGCGCGTTGGCGTTCCGACCCTCCAGCAGCGAGAAGATCACGAAGATCAGCAACGCGGTGCCCAATACCTCGCCCAGCAAGCCGGTCCAGATCGGCACCAGGTGCGTGCCCGACGCGCCGGTGCCAAACACCCCCGGGTTGGGGACGTAGGTGGTCAGCACCGACCCGATCTTCTCACTGCCAGGGCCGCCGTAGACGATGTGCTTCGCGTTGGCGACTGCCTTGATGTTGTGGCCAAACAAAGCGACCACCAGAGCGGCGCCCAAGAACCAGCCGATCAGCTGGCAGATGATGTAGCGCGGCACCTGTTTCCAGGGATGACGTCCCGTCGACGCCAGCGCCAGCGTCACCGCGGGATTAAAGTGCGCGCCCGAGAACGACGCACAACAGTAGATCGCCAGCGCGATGCTCAGCGCCCACACGAACGAGGTCGGCCAGATATCGGCAAACCACGGATGCACCCCCGATTGGTTGCCGTACACGAAACTTGCCACGCCGGCGCCGAGCCCCAGCGTCGCGATCAAGAACGAGCCCACGAGCTCGCCCAGAATCGTCGCCGTCCTCGACGGCTGCAGCGCCGCCGCCTCCAGCGCCGCCTCGTCGACCTCACTTACTCCCGAACTTGCCTCAACAGCCATTGCGCATTCCCCACTTTCGGTATTTGGACCCCTCGCGCACTTGGACGCTTCGCGAGCTGAGGCGCGCCGGCGCGCGCTCGTCGAGAACTGTGGCGGAGTTCCCCGCAGCCCGCAGACAGCAGCCGCGCTTCGCCATCGGGGTCAGTCCGCGGTCAGCTCCGCGTGGAGCGAGGCCCGGCGCCCGTGCGAGGTCTTCTTCGGGTGCCCGAAGAAACGCTCCCAGGGCATGTCTAGCGGCTGCTCTGAGGCGACGACCTCGTGCAAGTGCCGCAGGAGCGGAAAGTCGCTCGCGTCGATCACGCCCCGCTCAGTCAGCGGGCCCAGCGCCCCACCGATCACCTTGATCGCCGCGGCGCCCTCCAGGGTCGGGTTGCCCAGGCTCTTCGCCGCCTCGGTGAAGCCCATCCCCGCCCCGATCAGCTTACCCACCCGGACGTTGCGCCCGCCCGCACTGGTCACGTAGCAGTCCCCCACCGCCGGAAGGCCAGTGGCGGTTTCGGGCCGCCCCCCCAGCAGGTCGACGAACTGCGCCATCTCAAGCGCACCCTGCGCAAACAGCGCGGCCTCGTAGTTGTGCATGCGATACAGGCCGTGCTCCTCGCCGCGGGCCTCGAGCACGCCCGCCGCCAAGCCGACCCCGAGCGCATAGCAGTTCTTGGTCGCCGCGCAGACCTCCGCCCCGACCAGGTCAGTCGACGTCCATACGTTGTAGTGCTCCGTGCGCCACAGCTCCGCCAAGCGGTCGAGCGCGGCCTGGTCGTGGCCGGCGAACACGACGCACGTGTCGTGGCGCACGGCGACTTCCCCGGCGATCGAAGGGCCGACGATGGCCGACCAGGTCACCTGCGAGTGCAGGTCATCGGGCACCTGCTCGGCGAGCACGTCGGGCAGGATGCGCAGGTCTCCGGACTCGCTGGCCTCCATCCCCTTGGCGATCGCGACGACGTGCTGGCCGGGCTTCAGCAGCCCCGCGAGCCGCTCGCTCGCCCACCGAACGCCGAACGAGTTGACTCCGCTGAGCACGACCTCCGCGCCGTCAAAGGCTTCTTCGGCCTCCTCGAGCTGGTACGCCGTGACAGCCGACGGAAGCTTGAGCTTCAGGTTGGGGTGGGTGCCGTTGGCGCGCACACTCTCGATGATCTCCCGATCCAGGTGCGTGCCCACCAGGTGAATCTTGTGGCCATTGTCCGCCAGCGGAACGGTCAGGGCAGAAGCCATAATGCCCGACCCCAGCATGACAACATCCGTCATTAGCGCCCTTATACCACACCTTCGTGGATATCGCGAGAGGTTTTGACTCTCTTCGCGCAGGCGGGCAAATCCGCACTTCAGCCTGCCCAGCCAGGCGGTGATGCCGACCGACGACGTCTGCTGCGGGCCCGATCTCGTCGCGGATGAACGCCATGGTCAACGAGACCGCCAAGGTCGGCCGTTCCTGGTTGCCCGCTGTTTGGTGAGGGACTCAGACGCCGGTGAACCCCCAGTCTCGTCGTTCACCCGCATGATCTATACGCGCGACCCGGCAGCGGCATCCTCAGGAGGCGAGCCTCTGCCAGCGCGAGGCGGGCAGCGGAACGTCCGGGGACGCCGTGCACGGCGCCGCCGGGGAACGTTGCCGCACTCCCCAGGTAGAGACCACGCAGCGGCGTGCGGTATGGAATCAGCGAGGGAATCGGCCGGAAGATCACTTGATCGAGGGCGTAGCTGCCGCCCCCCACATCACCGCCGATCAGGTTTCGGTTGCGTCGCTCGAGGTCACCCGGGGAGAGCACGTAGCGGGCGAGAATGAGGTCCCGAAAGCCCGGCGCGAAGCGTTCGATCTGGGCCTCCATACGCTCGACGTGCGGCTCGCACTCGGCCTGCCAGTCGATCGTGTGAGGACCATGCGTGTAAGCCCAGGCGGTGTGCCTGCCTGCTGGCGCCCGGCTGGGATCGGCGATCGATTGCTGGCCGAGCAGCATGAACGGCCGCTCTGGCAGGCGGCTGGTCGGTGACGTCGCCTCGAGCACCTCAGCGGCATCGCCGCCGACGTGGACCGTCCCGGCGGCTCTTGCCTCGGCAGCGCTCCACGGGATCGGTCCGTCCAGCGCCCAATCGACCTTCACCGTCCGCGAGCCGGGTCGGTAGCGGCGCAGCGCCTGCGCGTAGCGGCCGGGCAGGGCAGTTCCGGTCAGCGCCACCAGCGCGCCCGGCATCGCGTCGGCGATCACGATCCTCGCGGCTAATCCCTCGCCACCGGCCAGGCGCAGCCCGGCGACCCGCCCGCGGCGCGAGACGATCTCGACGACCTCGGCCGCCGTCCGCATCGTCCCACCGAGGCTCTGCAGATAGGAGACGAGCGCAGCGGTCAGGCGACCCGCCCCGCCTTCAGGGCTCGGCCACCCCACTCCGTGACCCAGAAAGTTCAGATAGGCGGCAGCGATCGCGCTACCCGCTCCCGGCGGTGGAACGTCCCCATGCATCGCCGAGCCATAAAGCCACGCTCGGGCGCCCGCGTCTGAGAACAGTTCGGCGGCGAGCGCCTCAGCGGGCATCAGCACCAGGCGCGCGAATTCGAGCATCCCCCGGGGCCCGAGCCCGGCGGCCAGCCTGGCGGGTCCGCCGAGGGGAGGAAAGCCAGACAGCATCGTCCGCCTCAGCGCGTCGAATCGCTCGACAAACGGCGCGGCGAACCGCAGCCAGCCGTCGGCCTGCCCGGGAGCGAGTCGCTCGAGGCTCTCGGCGGTGCGGTCAAGGTCGCGGTAGAGCGCGGCGCCCCGCCCGTCCTCTAGCGGGTGTGCGTAGCACGCATCCGGGTGCACCCAGCGAAGACCATGTTGCGCAAGCGGATATCGCTCGAACACCGGGGAGGCGACGGCCGCCGGGTACACCGAGGAGAAAGTGTCGTGCTGGAAGCCCGGCAGCGTGAGCTCCTCGGTCGCGACTGCGCCCCCGGCGCGCGGAGCGGCCTCCAGCACGGTTACAGCACGTCCGGCTTGCGCGAGCGTGATCGCCGCAAGGAGACCGTTGGGCCCGGAGCCGATTACCAGCGCGTCGGAGGTCATCCCGCTGTTCGCAGAGCGAGCTGGTGGAGCATGCTCTGGCGCTCCAGTCCGTATTCGCCCCAGAAGGCGTGCTGTGCCTCCCTGCCGGCGACGCGGTAGATCTGCTCCAGGTGCCAGGGCATCGGATCCCAAGTCCCTGCGGCCCGCACCCACGTGCGGCGGTCGTGTCGATAAAGGATCAGGCGGTTGTGGCCGCGGCCCATGAAGTGACCCTCGTGCGTGGTGAGGTCGAACCCGACGAGCGGCTCGCCACCGTCGGGCACGGCGCGCGGCTCGCCGCGGCCAAAGCGGGTCAGTCCGTCCTCCAGCTCCTCGAAGTAGCGCTCCAGCGAAGCCGGCTCCTCGCGTGTCACGAGCCTTGTGATCGTCACGTACCCACGCTGGAAGATCGGGCGGCCGGCGGTCGTGCCGGCAGCCACCTCGATCTCGAACGTCTGACCGGACAATGGGGTGCGGCGCAACGGCGTGAAGCGTCCGATCTCACTCGCATAGTCAGGCCAGGTCTCCGTCCGACTCACAGCCGAGATCACGGCATCGGCCGACGGGACCTCCACCGGAGGATAGGCGTGCCAAGTCTGAGCCGATCCTGGCGCAACGCCGGGCGTGATCATCCCGAGCCGGGCGAGGCGCAAGCGCTGCTCGGGCTCGTAGGCCGCCCGTTCCTGCTCGCTCGGAAACGCAACCCCCCAGCCCGTCGCCGATCGTCGGGGTAGGCGACACTGAACCAGTCCCCCAGTAGCCCGTCGGCATCTTCCAGCAGCTGCTCGCGGGAGAGCGTGCCGCGCGGCGAACCGCCGCTGTCGAGGAAACGGTCGCGGCCGTAGTGTCGATGGAACGGCAACACGTCGCGCGCCCGCAGCCGCCGGCCGCCACGACGCCACCGGAAGGTCGTGACGATCGACGAGGCGAGCCTCAGGTCGTCGACCTGCCGATCGCTGGCGGCCCGACGGTAATAGGCCGCGTTGAGGAAATTGGTCACCCAGCCGGCCGCCGGAGGTGTCACGATCGACCAGCCCGCTAACCGTGCGAACTGCGCGCTCGCGAGTGAGCGCCTGACCGGCCAGCAGGCCTGGGCCGAATCCCGCAGCAAAGCTGACTGCGTGGGACGTCGTCATGCGCTTCGCAGCTGCTCGCGGCAGCCGTCTTGTGCCGCATGGTGGGCCCGCCGGAAGCGCTGGGAAGGAGTCTGTCTGGTCTGGTGCCCCGCGACCTTCAGGTGAATCTCGTACTGGCTCCGATCACCAGCGATCGCCCTCCTGATGAACCCGGCGCTACGAACCGCGGCGAGCGATTTACGGACGCTCGCCGTTCCAGGGAAGGCCGGCCGCCAGCCACTCCGAGAGTGCCGGAATTGGGGGGGACTGGCACTCTGGATTGCCGATCCTCCCGCTCTCGCCTTGTGCCGATGCAGAGGTCCGCGTCCTCGCTCTCGCACCGGACCGCGAGCGCTCGGCTCGGGGGGCGTGACACCAACTTCGGTCCCTTGCGAATACGGTGGGTCGGCGCTACGCTCGTCGCTATGGCGAACAAAGGGAAGACGCCGAGTAAGGCGAAGCGCGTCGCGGCGGGCAACGGCCGCGCGCCGGGAGCGGACGTGGGGTTGGTGACGCCGGCGAAGGCTGGCGGCGGGAAGAAGCTCAAGCGCCGCGATTACGAGCGTGAGCTCGCGCGCACTCAGCTCGAGCTGGTAAAGCTTCAGGATTGGGTCAAGGCCAAGGGCTTGAAGGTGGTTGTGCTTTTCGAGGGTCGCGACGCGGCCGGCAAGGGCGGCACGATCAAGCGGATCACGGAGCCGCTGAACCCGCGTGTCTGTCGCGTCGTCGCGCTGGGCACTCCGACCGAACGTGAGAAGACGCAATGGTACTTTCAGCGCTATGTGCCACACCTGCCGGCGGCCGGGGAGATGGTGCTGTTTGACCGCTCCTGGTATAACCGCGCCGGGGTCGAGCACGTGATGGGGTTCTGTACCGAGAAGGAGTACAAGGAGTTTCTGACCTCGGTGCCGGAGTTTGAGCGGATGCTGATCCGCTCCGACACGCTCCTGATCAAGTACTGGTTTTCGGTCTCCGATGAGGAGCAGGAGCGGCGCTTTCAGCAGCGCCTCGGCGACCGCGTCAAGCGGTGGAAGGTCAGCCCGATGGATCTCGAGGCGCGTAACCGCTGGTTTGACTACTCCAAGGCGAAGGACAACATGTTCCGCCACACGGACATTATCGATTCGCCTTGGTGGGTCGTGGACGGTGACGACAAGCGCCGCGCGCGCCTGAACTGCATCCACCATCTGCTCTCGAGGATCGACTATCACGAGACCCAGCCCGCGAAACTTAAGCTACCGCCGCGCCAGCGCCCTGATCCAAAGTACACCCGGCCGCCGATCGAGTCGATGCACTGGATCCCGTCGGTGTTCTGAGCCGCCTGGCACGAGGTTCCCGGCCGTCATCTGACTCAAATTCCGCCGGAGCGGTATGAGGAGTTGGGGAGCTATCGCGCGGCCGGGTTGTTTGGGCTGTGATCACCAGCCGGTGAGGCGGTCCGTCCAGGCGGCGGAAGGGCACGGGCCGGTTGGCGCACGGCGTTGGGGCGCGTGCGGCTGATTGACGGTTTCGGCGGGGTGATGGCGGGCTCTCAAGTCGGGCAGCTCCGGAGCGACCGACGCGGCGTGACTGCCGACCGCTCCATCGATCAGTCATTCTTGGTCCGAGCCCAACCTGGCCGCCGCTGGCAGGACCGCTGGCCCTACGGCGTGCAAGGTCGTGGTCGTGCTCTGCTCGCATCGACAAGAATCGAGGAGTTCAGACGCAAAACGACCAAGGAGCTCCCAGTGATTGGCGACGGGGCGCACTGCCGCGACGGTCGGCGCCAGCAGGAGGGCTCGATGGATCTCGATCGCGCCGTCCCATTTCTTCCGCGATGTCGATGATCATCTAAAGCTCGTCTACGAGGAGGTATTCGGCCAACGAGAGTTCACTTGCCGCGGACTACAGGCGAATATGGGTGATCTCACTGCAGCAGAACGAGATCAGCGTTCGTCGCATGCGGCGATGAAGCAATGGTGATGGCATTACGCGAGGCGTTGCCCTCTGAGGGGATAGCGCAGGGGATAGCGAGGACGCCTTGTCGATCTCGGGCGTGAGATGGCCGTGGCGGGCGGGTAACCGAAGGCATCGCAACCCCGGCTTCCCTCGAATCCGTTTATGTGGACACATGACGGATTCGGCGGGCGAGGAGACCATCAGTCGCAAGGCTGACACGCGCCTCGCCGTCGACCTCACCAGCCCTGGAGCGATCAGGTTGAACATCCGCGCCAGATCCGTGAGGCGCTTGTCCGACCGACGAGCAACCTGCGCTCCCATGCGAAATCGGCTATGCCTCAGCGGATGGAGTTCTGATTCTTTGCGATGATGGGCCACGACGGACTATGGCCTCCAAGGAAGGGCCGTGCTCGTGACTGGCGCTGCGTCTGGCATTGGCAAGGCCACCGCGGAACTCTTCGCGACGATGGGCGCGCAGGTCGTCGCCTCCGATGTCGACGCCGACCGCGGGGCACAGACGGCAACCCATCTGAGTGACGCTGGCGGTAGGGTTGTGTTCGCGCCTGCGAACACCACCGACATTGACCGACGTCGCAGCGCTCGTGACCTTATCCAACGACAAGCACGTGACGCTCGACCGCCCACGCGTGGACTACTAGACCGGCGCCGTCTACTGGGGCAAGCCCGGCAGTCGATCGACTTCTTTGACCAATGCGGGATCGAGCTCGTACAAGGTCCTGGCCAAGCAGATCACCCCCGAGCTGACCAGCCAGAGTGAGCCTGAGCTCAGACGTGACAGCTCCACCACCTTGATCTGGCGCCACCGCGCGATGCGGTGACACTGCGCCGCGCTTTGGGACGACTATGGTGTGCGGGACAGCAGTCACGATCACACGAACAGGAGCAGCCATGGCAACTGAAAAGGGGCACAGCTCTCGGATGGGCCTCGCGGCTGATTTGGAGCGTGAGAAGGAGCTTGCTGCCGAGGCGGCTGCACAAGTCGTGGAGGGCGGGATGACTGTCGGTCTGGGCAGCGGCTCGACCGTGGCGTATCTGCTCCCGGCGCTGGTCGCGCGGCGCCTCGATCTGGTTTGCGTCGCGAGTTCCCCCGACACCGGACGGCGGGCCCGCGAGCTCGGGATGAGGGTGGAGTCGTTCTCGGGCCCCAGTGCCCCAGCACAGCTTGACCTGGTGATCGACGGCGCCGATCAGGTCGCGCCGTCGGGATGGCTTGTGAAGGGGGGTGGAGCGGCGCACACCCGCGAGAAAGCCTTGGTGGCGGCCGCCGATCGGTTCCTTGTGATCGTGTCCTCGGACAAGCTAGTCGAGCGGCTGTCGCCCCCGGTGCCGCTGGAGTTGCTGGAGTTTGGTCTCGGCGCGACGCTCAAACGGCTCGTAACGGTGCAGCTGCGCGGTGTTCCAAGGAGTCCGGACGGGGGCGTGATCGCGGATTTCACAGGGGAGTTCGACAATCCAGAGACGCTCGCCGCGGCGCTGTCGGCGACGACCGGGGTGATCGAGCACGGGCTGTTCGGCGCTTCGCTGGTCTCAGAGGTGCTGGTAGCGCAGGGAGAACACGTACAGCGAGTCGTACCTCGATGAAGTTTGTCGTCTAGCTGGCGCCGCTCTTTCAGTCATCGCCCTTGAGCCCCGAGGTCGAATCGCCAGCGAGTCGACGACTGCCCGCGACCGTGAGCGCGGTCACGATCGAGAGGACAACAAGCGCCGAGGGCGTCCCGCGAGTTCCCGCCTGTCGTTTGCCATCGCGAGTAGCCTGGATGGCTGAGGTCGTCGGCGTGCTGCAAAGTGGCGCTGAGCACTCCCCGACGACGAGGACCTGACGGACTGCTTGGTACCAAGTTCTTCCGTGGCCGGCGCGTGCGGACGGGGGGACGCAGGGGGCTGCCGATGACCGTCGAGCGCTCGCGTAGCTGTGTCTGCCGAGGCGTACAGTTTCACGATGCTCAGGTTGCTGCGACACGCGGAAGCAGCTGACGGGTCTCCCGACGACCAACGGCCGCTGACCGAGCGCGGGATCCGCCAGGCGCAAACGGCGGGACCCGCCTTGGCGCGCCTTGACACCCACATCGACGTCTGCCTGACCAGACCAAAGCTCCGTGCTGTGCAAACGGCCGAGCGGGCCTGCGAGCCTCTCGGCGTGCGGGTGACGACCGAGCCGGCGCTGTCCGGGGAGCCGTTTGACGTCGACGAGCTGGCTTCCGGCCTGCGCGACGTGCTGCTGGTCGGTCACGATCCCTCCTTCTCGCTGACCCTGCACGACCTCACCGGCGTGCAGGCGAGGCTCAAGAAGGGCGGCCTCGCCGGGATTGCCAAGGGCGAGCTGATCGCGCTCCTGCGGCCCGTCGACCTGGCGGCGATCGCTTTCGCCGACGAGCCGGTCACGTGAGCGAGCAAGATACGGAGCCGCTCGAGGCGACCGCCGCACAGTCGGCGCAGGCGACCGCCACGGTGGTCGACGACCGCGCGGCCGCGCTCCGCGATCTGCGCGATCCCGCCCTGTATGTCAATCGCGAGCTGTCTTGGCTCGATTTCAACGACCGCGTCCTGCAGCTGGCCGAGGACGAGCAGGTGCCGCTGATCGAGCGGCTGAAGTTCCTGGCCATCTTCGTCGACAACCTGGACGAGTTCTCCATGATCCGCGTCGCCGGAGTGCATGACCAGGTCGATGCGCGGATCGACGCCCGCGGGCCCGACGGGCTGTCGCCCGGCCAGACGCCTCACGGGATCGCGCGCCGGTTGCGCGAGCTGGACCGCCGCCAGGCCCGGCAGTTCTCCGAAGTCGTTCGGCCCGAGCTCGCCCAGCACGGCATCCGGATCGTCACCTGTGAGCAGGCGGGCACCTCTTCGGAGAGAATCGCGCGCCGGTTTGCCGACCAGATCTTCCCCGTCCTGACTCCCCTGGCGATCGGCCCCGGACGCCCGTTTCCCTACATCTCGAACCTCTCCTTGAGCCTGATCGTGCGCCTGCACGGCCCGACCTCGACCAGGACGCCTTCGCGAGGGTGAAGGTCCCCAAGGGGGTCATCCCCAGGTTCATCGAGATCGCCAAGGACACCTTCATCCCGCTGGAGGAGATCATCGCCCACAACCTCGACGCGCTGTTTCCCGGCATGGACATCGTCAGCTGGGACCTGTTCCGGGTCACGCGCGACGCCGACTTCGAGGTCTCAGAGGCCGATGACCTCCTGCAGGCGGTCGAGGCGGAGCTGCGCCGCCGGCGCTTCGGGGAGGTCGTCCGCTTCGAGGTGGGGGCGGCCATGGAGCCGGCGATGCGCGCCCGGCTAGTCGACTGGCTGGGCGTCGACGAGACCCAGATCTACGACGTGGACGGGATCCTGGACCTCGGCGATCTGTGGGAGATCGCCGGCATCGACGGCCACCCCGATCTGCGTCAGTCGTCGTGGACGCCGCTCACCCACCCGGCCTTGGGCGCACCCCCCGGCGACAGCGACGACCAGCCAGACGTGCTCGCGGCGATGCGCGCCAGCGACATCCTCGTCCACTACCCATATCACTCGTTCGCCACCAGCGTCGAGCGCGTGGTTCAGCAGGCCGCCGAGGATCCGGACGTGCTGGCGATCAAGATGACCGTGTACCGCACCTCGGACGACTCGGCGCTAGTTCCGTCGGTGATCGAGGCGTCGCAGAAGGGCAAGCAGGCGGTCTGCCTGGTAGAGCTCAAGGCGCGCTTCGACGAGCGGCGCAACATCCGCTGGTCGCGAGCGCTCGAAGAGGTGGGCGCCCACGTCGTCCACGGTATCCCGGGCCTGAAGACGCACGCCAAGGCGATCTTGATCGTGCGCCGCGAAGGTGACGGCGTGCGCCACTACGTAATGATCGGCACCGGCAACTTCCACGCCAAGAACGCTCGTCTGTACGAGGACTTCGGGCCGTTCGCCACCGACCGTGAGCTCGGCCAGGAGGTCGCCAGCCTGTTCAACACGCTGACCGGCTATGGCCACCCCAAGCGCCAGCGCAAGGTGCTGGTGGCTCCGGGCTCGCTGCGCGAGCCGCTGCTGGAGGAGATCGACCACACGATCGCCGCCCATCGATCCGGCCAGCCGGCGCGGATCGTGATGAAGTGCAACGCGCTCGTCGACCGACGCTGCACCGAGGCGCTCTACCGCGCCTCGCAGGCGGGAGTGCCGATCGATCTCAACGTCCGCGGCATCTGCTGCCTGATCCCGGGGATCCCGGGACTGAGCGAGACGATCAACGTCGTCTCGGTCGTCGGGCGCTTCCTCGAGCACTCGCGGATCTACGCCTTTCACCGCGGCGACGAGCACGCCTACCACATCGGCTCGGCCGACCCTGATGCCGCGCAACCTCGACACTCGGGTCGAGCTGCTGACCCCGGTCGAGCACCACGAGCTGCAAGCCGAGCTCCAGGAGACGCTGGAGCGATGCCTGGCCGATGACACCTTCGCGTGGACGCTCGACGCCGAGGGCGACTGGACTCGCCGGACGGGCGGGAGCCGCGCTGTGCACGCGAGCTGATGGAGCGAGCGCTGGCCCAAGCTGCGAGCGCCGCCAGCTAGCTGCTCGCATCGACAAGAATCGAGGAGTTAAGACGCAGGACGACCAAGGAGGTTCCAGGTGATTGTCGACTGTGCGCACTACCGGGAGGGCCGGCGGCAGCAGGAGGGCTCGATGGATCTCGATCGCGCCGCCGAGGTCTGTCGTCAGGAGGAGTCTGGCTTTGTGTGGATCGGGCTGTTTGAGCCCGATCCTGCGGAATTGGCTGCGGTGCAGCGGCGCTTTGGGCTCAGTGATCTTGCCGTCGAAGACGCGGAATCATTTCATCTACGTCCCAAGGTCGAGCATTACGAGGACGCGGATCTCCTGTTCGCCGTGGTGCGAACCGCCCGTTACGTTGACGAGCGAAAGCAGATCGAATTCGGGGAGGTGTCGATCTTCCTGTCGCCCCGTTTCGTGATCACGGTGCGGCGGGGCGCCGCAAGCGAGCTCCACGGAGCTCGCTTGCGGCTCGAGCGACAACCGGAACTCGTCAAGCACGGATCTGGCGCAGCGCTGTGGGCCGTCCTGGACAAAGTCGTCGATGATTACGCGCCGGTGATCGAGGGCCTCGAACAAGACGTGGAGGAGGTCGAGGCCACGGTTTTCAGCGGCTCGCCGGCAGCCACCGAGCGGATCTATAGGCTGCGCAGCGAGACGACGGATTTCTACCGCGCGGTGCATCCTCTTCTAGGCCCGCTCGACAGTCTCCAGCGCGGCGTTTACACGCAGGTGAGTGCGAAACTGATCCCGCACTTCCGCGACGTTAATGATCATCTCAAGCTCGTCTACGAGGAGGTACTCGGCCAGCGAGACTCGCTTGCCGTCGTGCTACAGGCGAATATGGCGGTGATTTCACTGGAGCAGAACGAGATCAGCTTTCGTCAGAACGCGGCGGTGAAGCAACTGACCATCATCGCCACAATCTTCCTCCCGCTTTCGTTCATCACCGGCTTCTTCGGGATGAACTTTGGCTGGATGATCGGCCGCATCACTTCCTTCTGGGTGTTCGTGGTCCTAGGCCTCGGGAGCCTGGCGGCGTCATGCGCGGTCCTCTTCGCGTGGTTTCATCACACCGGCATGATCGAGGCCAACGAAGACACATCATGGCCATGAACGGGCCAACAGCTCCGGCCGGTTCGAGCGAGGCGGCCAGCGCATGGGCGGTCGGACTCTGCACCGGTCAGCGTGGTCTCCGGGGTGTAGACAAACGCCAAATTGAAGTTTCAGGCGGACGCCCCCCACGTGCGCAGACTCAAGCTGGCTCGCTTCACGCTGGACGCTAGATCATCCCCGTGCGGACGCGCGGCACGTCGACGCGCGCTGGCAGCCACGGCCGTGGGCGACCACGGAGCTGGCCTGTTGGTGATCACCGTCGCGACTGGTGCCCTGGCGTGTGTGAGATTACTACAGCGGCCCCGGCCCGCCCGTCGTTCCTGCGCCCGGCGGGGCGGGCTCGTCGAGCTGTCCCGCGGCCAGCTCATCCGGTCGCACGGCGGCGAACCCGAGCACCACGACGCCGGCCACGCAGATCACCCCGATCGCGTGCGCCCAGCCCGCGTTCGCGAACGTGAGGAGTCCGAGCGCCCCCAGGAAGCACGCGCCAGCCGATCGCGCCAGCAGCCCGGCCGCGGAGGCAGAGATGATCGCCCGAACCGGCAGCTGGCTGTCTGCGAGCTCGGACTTGCCGTGTCCGAGGCGGCCGCCGAGCACGAGCCTGAACAGCAGTGCCAGTGACGGGAACAGGAGCGCGCCGCCCGCGATCACAGCCACCACGACCGACACGAGCGTGTCGTGCGGCGCGGCTGCCTGTTTGACGGTGAGTCCCGGCAGGAAAATCGGCTGCTGGGCGAGCGCCCAGCCGGCGATGATCGCGGCCACCGCCAGCGCGGCGGTGTAGCGCGCAAGCTCAAAGCGGCTCTGATGCACGAGCGCGAGCGTCCCCAGCCCGGCGATTACCGACACGATCACGCCGGGCAGCCCCGGG
Source organism: uncultured Solirubrobacterales bacterium (assembly GCA_963723675.1). Lineage (GTDB taxonomy): Bacteria > Actinomycetota > Thermoleophilia > Solirubrobacterales > Solirubrobacteraceae > Palsa-465. The sequence continues at coordinate 1,906,603 of CAVRRW010000012.1, forward strand.
CCGCTGAGAAGACGGTGGTACAGACGCGGCACGTCGGAGTGCAGCACCACCAGGCCGGCTATCGCCAGCCCTCCGGCGAGCACGCCGGCGGCGAGAGCGCGGAGGCGAAACGCCCGCGCGAGCTCGCCCTCTCCGAGCCGGACCGCGTCGGCCGACAGGTAGACCGCGCCCAGGTACGCGCCGGAGCAGACCGCGAGCACGCCGATAAACACCGAGGTTGGATTCAGCCAGCTCGAGAACAGATGCCCGGCGGCGTTGCCCACCGGAACCCGTCCCGAGGCGATCCCGCCGATCGCAGCACCGAGCGCAAACGGGGTCAGGATGCACGAGACGGCAAACACCGTGTCGAGCACGCGGATCTCGCCGGGCGTTCTCGTCCCGGCGCGCAGCGCATACGCGGCCCCGCGGAAGATGATCCCGATCGCGGCGATGAACAGTGCGATCGACAGGGTCGAGGCGATCGAGCCGAACGCCGTCGGATACGCGGTCCAGACGACGGTGAGCACGAACACGAGCCACACGTGGTTGGCCTCCCACACGGGGGCCATCGACTCGTGCGCGTGATCGCGGATCCGCTGTGCGTCCGGGCCGCGGCCCGCCGCGAGCTGCCACATGCCAGCGCCGAAGTCCGCCCCAGCCAGCACGGTGTACAACCCCATCCCGACGAGAGCGAAGATCAGCGGCAGCTGGTACAGGTGCATCGCTTAGGCTTCGGTGACGGTCGGAGGTGGCGGGTTTCCGGGAACGGGCTTTCCCGGAAGCTCAAGTGGCGCGCTCGCGAGCCGGCGCAGGATCCACACCACGGCGGCCGCCACGCCCACGTAGACGACGACCAGCGTGCCGTAACCGACGGGGAGGCCGCCGGCGCCGGTGACCGCCTGCGAGGTTCGCATCACCCCGTACACAACCCACGGCTGTCTCCCTACCTCGGTCACGATCCAACCGCAGATCAAGGCGACCACCGATGCGGGCCCCGCGAGCACCACCGCTCGGTAGAACCAGACCGACTCCGGCAGCCGCCTGTGGCGCTGACGGACGAACAGGTAGACGACCCCGAGGACAGCGAGCAGTGTCCCGATCCCCACCATCGTCTGGAAGGCGAAGCGGATCAGGTTCTCCGCCGGTGGGCGGTCGCTGGGGGGCACGGCGTCCAGTCCCTGGACGGTCGCGTTCCAGCTGTGATACGTAAGCAGCGAGAGCCCGTGCGGGATCGAGATCCCTAACTTGATCTGACCGTTGGTGTACCACCCGAGGAGGTGCTCGGGGGCACCGCGGGTCGTCTTAGCCAACCCCTCGATCGCGGCCAGCTTCGTCGGCTGCTTCTCGGCGACCACACGGCCCGCCCAGTCGCCGACGAGCACCTGCACGGGTGAGGCCAGCGCGGCAACCGTCAACGGGACCGCCAGCGCGGTGCGCTCGTAGCGGCCCCAACGGCCCCGGAGCTGCCCGACTGCGTACGCAGCTGCGACCAGGAAGCCCGTGACGATGTAGCCGGCGATGTACATGTGGACCAGCTCGTGCCACAGAAACGAGTTGCCGAACAGGGCCGCGAGCGGATCGACGTGGGTCACCTTCCCGTTCTGCAATCGAAAGCCCGAGGGATGCTGCATCCAGGCATTGACCGCGATCACCATCAGCGAGCCGGTAAAGCCGGTGATCGCGATCGGGATGCCGCTCACGAAATGGGCTCGCGGGGAGAGGCGCTCCCAGCCGTAGACATAGATTCCGATGAAGATCGCCTCCATGAAGAAGGAGAAGCCTTCGATCGCGAACCCGAGCCCGAACACGGCCCCGAACGTGGCCGTGAAGTTAGGCCACAGCAGCCCCATCTCGAAGCTGAGGATCGTCCCGGTGACCACGCCAACGGCAAACAGCGCGACGATCACCCTCGTCCACCGTCGCGCCAGCGTGGCGTACAGCCGGTCTCCGGTCCGGAGATAGCGCCATTCGACGAACAGCACGATCGCCGGAAACGCGATCCCGAAGCAGACGAGCGGGATGTGGACGGCGAATGAAAGCGCCTGCATCTGCCGGGCCTCCAGCAGATAGCGCTGATACACGGGCGCAAGCGCCGCCGCGGGTGCAAAAGGCCCCGCAGTCACGATCCCTGCTCGGGGTTGGCGCTCACACGAAGCCCTCGGAAGGAGTTGTGCGCAGCCGCATTTGGCATCGTATCGCCGCCGCAGGCGCGCGCGGCGGTTAGTGGCGGGCGCTTATCCGAGCGCCTCCGCGAGGGCATCGATCGCGCCGGCCCGGTCGTCGGCCGGTAGCCGCACCCGGGCGACCGGCCGGCCGTGGGCGCACAGCGCGTCCAGATCGCCGTCGGCCTGGGCGGCGATCAGGCGTGCGAACCCGTACTGGCGCCCCGCGATCTCGAGGTCGTGCCTGGTCTCGTCGACGAGTTGCAGGAACACGCCCGTCGCGGGGCCGCCCTTGTGGAACTGGCCGGCGGTGTGCAGGCAACGCGGGCCGTAGCCGAACGTCGTCGCGGCCCCGGTGGCCTGCCTGACGGCCGTGCGCAGCCGTCCCATCGCGGCGTCGACGGCGTTGGAGTACGGCAGGTAGCCCATGATCGCCAGGTATCCGGGCGGCTCGAGGTTCGCCGCCAGCGCGCGCACGTCGGCCTGGTGGACGTGGGAGGCGTCCGACGAGGGCTTCTTGAGCTCGTTGGCGGTGTTGTCCGTGGACTGCTGTCGCTGGGGCTGGTCGAACGGGTTGACCTGGAGCGCCCACCCGGCCACGGCGGTGGCGTACTGCATGAGGAAGAACAGGCGCCCGAGGTCCTCCACGCCGCTTGCGTCGATGGTGAGCGTGGGGTGCCCGGCCGCCGCCAGGCTCTCGACGAGCCGCTCGTGCGCGGGGTCGGGTCCGTTCGCGTTGCGCAGGTAGAAGAAGACGCGGTCAGATCCGTAGGCATCGGGCTCGCCCGCGAGTGGCTCGTCGACGACCGGCAGGATGCCGCGGCCCTGCTTGCCGGTGCTCTCGGCCATGAGCTCCTCGGCCCAGAGCCCGAAGGACGCGATCGGCTCAGAGACGATGAACGTGAGCTTGTCGCGCCCTCGCCGGGCGGCCTCGCCGAGCGCGCAGCCGAGCCACAGGCCGACGTTGCCGTCCGGCTGGGGGGATTCACAGTTCTGCGCGGCGACCTGCGCGGACTCGAGGACCGCCTCCACGTCGACGCCCGCGAGCGCCGCGGGAACGACACCGAAGTAGGAGAGCGCCGAGTAGCGCCCGCCGATCTCGGGGTCGTTCAGGAACGTGCGGCGGAAGCCGTGCCGGCGGGCGAGTTGGGCCAGCGGCGTGCCCGGGTCGGTGATCGCCACGTAGTGCGCACCGTCGGGCTGGCGCGCGTGGAAGTACTCGAAATGGGAGACCGTCTCGAGCGTGGTGCCCGACTTCGAGGAGACGACGACCAGTGCGCGATCGAGCTCCACGGAGTCGGCGACGGCCCGGACCTGGTCGGGATGTGTCGAGTCGAGCACGTGCAGCGCCAGCCCTCGCTCCGCGCTGTCGGCCGGGAGCGAGCGGCGGAAGACCTCCGCGGCCAGGCTCGACCCGCCCATGCCGAGCAGCACCACGTCGGTGTAGCCATCGTCGCCAACGGCGCGCGCGAGCGCGCCGATCGAGTCGAGCTCTCCCTGGGTTCGGTCGGCGATGTCCAGCCACCCGAGCCGCTCGCTCACCTCGCGCGTGCCCGGGGGCGCCCACAGCGTGCCGTCGCGGTGTGCGATGCGGCGCACGACTTCCTCGTCGACCGCCCGTTTGACCCGGGCGGCGATTGGCTCCTCGAGCTCGGCCGGCAGGTCGGCCTCGATCATCTCCGGCCGACCGGTGACGATCGCCTCGCGGCGACGCTCGATTCCGGCGAGCAGCTTTGCCATCGGGACCATGAAGGCGTCGATGCCCTCGCGCAGCAGCGTGTCGGTGACGTCATCGAGGTCGATCCCGGCGTCCCGCAGGGCACGCAGATCGGCCGTTGGATCCTGATCGGCGGTCGCCCCCGTCACCGCGCCGCTGGCCGCCGCCGCCGTCAGCGTCGGCAGCGGCATCGTGTTCACGGTGTGGGGCCCGACGAGCCCGTACACGTACATGGTCTCGGAGTAGCGGGGGTTCTTTACCCCGGTCGACGCCCACAGGGGACGCTGCACGGGGCAGCCCGCCGCGGCCAGCTGGGCGAAGCGCTCGCCACCGAATACGCGCTTGAACGCCTGGTAGGCGGCACGGGCGTTGGCCAGCGCCGCCACCCCCTGCAGATCCTCGCGTCCCAGCGCCGACAGCCGCTTGTCGACCTCGGTGTCGACCCGCGACACGAAGAAGGACGCCACCGAGTGGCGGTCGAGCGGCCGGCCTTCGGCCATCCGGCGTTCCATCGCCCGGATGAACGCCTCCATCACCCGCTCGTACGCGGCGGCCGCGAACAGCAGCGTGACGTTGACGTTGAGGCCCTCGTACAGCGCGCGCTCGATCGCCGGGAGCCCCTCCTCGGTGGCGGGGATCTTGATCATCAGGTTGGGGCGCTGGACGAGATCCCAGTACAGGTGCGCCTGCTCGAGCGTGCCCTCGGTGTCGTGCGCCAGGCGTGGCGCCACCTCCCAGGAGACGTAGCCGTCGACGCCGTCGGTCTGCTCGTAGACGGGGTGGAGCACGTCGGCGGCCGTCTGCACATCGTGCAGCGCCAGGTAACGGTAGACCTCGCGGGCGCTACGGCCCTCCTGCGCGAGCTGCCGGAGGGACTCGTCGTAGTCGGGCGAGCCGAGGATCGCCTTTTCGAATATCGCGGGATTGGAGGTGACGCCCCGCAGCGAGCTTTCCTGCACCATCCGCTGCAGCTCCCCGCCCTCGATCATCCCGCGGCGCAACTGATCGAGCCACACGCTGGTGCCGGCCGCGGTCAGCGCGGCGAGCCGCTCGTTCACCGCCACGACGCTCATGCGACTTGTTCCAGCTGCCGCCGGGCGGCCTCGACGATCGCCTCGGGGGTGAAGCCGAACCGGCTCTGGAGGTCCTTCAGGGGCGCCGAGGCACCAAATCCGCGCATCGCGATCGTGGTGCCGGTGAGCCCGACGTAGCGGTCCCAGCCAAAGGCCGACGCCTGCTCGACGGCCACGCGCGCCGTCACGCTCGGCGGCAGGATGGCGGCGCGGTAGTCGGCGGGCTGCTGCTCGAAGAGCTTCCACGAGGGCATGCTCACGACCCGCGACCGGACGCCGTCGGCGACGAGCTGCTCATGCGCGGCGACGACGAGAGCGACCTCCGTGCCGCTTGCCATCAGGATCACCTCGGGCTCGCCGCGGGGCGCGTCGGCGAGGACGTAGGCGCCCTGCCGCACCCCGGCCGAAGACGCGTAGCGCGAGCGGTCCAGCGTGGGCATCGCTTGGCGCGAGAGGACGAGCGCGACCGGCTCGTGACGGAGCTCCATCGTCAGCCGCCACGCCTCCGCGACCTCGTTGGCGTCGCCCGGCCGGATCGTGATGAACGCCGGCAGGGCGCGGAGCGAGGCCAGCTGCTCGATCGGCTGGTGGGTCGGCCCGTCCTCGCCCACCCCGATCGAGTCGTGGGTGAAGATGAAGATCGAGGGGATCTCCATCAGCGCGCTCAGCCGCATCGGCGCCCGCATGTAGTCTGAGAAGATCAAAAAGCCCGACCCGAAGGCGCGGATCTTGGACAGCGCCAGCCCGTTGATCGCCGCGCCCATCGCGTGCTCACGAATCCCGAAGTGCAGGTTGCGCCCGGTCCGATCCTCGCCGCTGAAGTGGCCGGCACCCTCGAAGGTCAGGGCGGTCTTGGTGGACGGCGCCAGATCGGCGGAGCCGCCGAGCAGCCACGGGTGGTGTGCCGCGATCGCGTTGGCGACCTTCCCGGAGGCGTCGCGGCCGGCGAGGCCCTTCTCGTCAGGGGGAAACTCGGGAATGTCGGCGTCCCAGCCGTCGGGCAGCTCGCGCCGCTGCATGCGGTCGAGCTGGTCAGCGAGCTCGGGGTGCTCGTCGCGGTAGCGCTCGAGCTTCGCCTCCCAGGCGGTGCGCAGCTCCCTGCCGCGCCGGCCGATGCCGTTGGCGAACGTCTCGCGCACGCCGTCCGGGACGGTGAACTGCTCGTCCTCGGGCCACCCGTAGGCGCGCTTGGTGAGCCGCACCTCCTCCTCGCCAAGCGGCTCCCCGTGGGCCGCGCTCGTGCCCTCCTTCGTCGGCGCGCCGTAGGCGATGTGGCTGTCGACGATGATCAACGTCGGGCGCTGTGTCTCGCGCTGGAACGCCTCCAATGCGCGGGCGAGCATGTCGCGGTCGTTGGCGTCGCCGACCCGGGTGACGCTCCAGCCGAAGCCGATGAAGCGGGTGGCGACGTCGTCGGAGAACGCGAGGCCGGTGGAGCCCTCGATCGTGATGTGGTTGTTGTCATAAACCCAGCAGAGCTTCGACAGCTGCAGGTGCCCGGCTAGCGACGCCGCTTCGGAGGAGATCCCCTCCATCAGGTCCCCGTCGCCGGCCAACGCATACACGTCGTAGTCAAAGAGCTCGTACCCCGGGCGGTTGAAGTACGCGCCCAGCCACTCCTGCGCGATCGCCATGCCGACCGACGTCGCCGCGCCCTGGCCCAGCGGACCGGTGGTGGTCTCGACCCCGGTGGTCCACCGGTACTCGGGGTGCCCGGGGCACTTGGAGTCCAGCTGGCGGAAGCGCTTGAGATCGTCCAGGGGTACCGACAGCTCACCGAGCCGCTCGTACTTGGGGTTCACCGCCTTCACGCCGGTCAGGTGCAACAGGGCGTAGAGCAGGGTAGACGCGTGCCCGATCGAGAGCACGAAGCGGTCCCGGTTGGGCCAGATCGGGTCGGCGGGATCGAAGCGCAAAAACCGCTGCCACAGCGTGTAGGCCACGGGCGCCATCGCCATCGGCGTGCCCGGGTGCCCCGAGTTGGCGGCCTGTACCGCGTCCATCGCCAGCGTGCGGATCGTCGTCACGGCCAGCTCGTCCGCCGAGGCGTCGGCCAGGGCCGGCGGGCGGCCGGGGTCCGGAATCGTGGTGGCGGTCATCAGAAATCCTCCTGGGTCAGTCCGGCGGCGCGGTGCAGGACCTCGATCGGGTGAACCGTCCGCACGCCGGTGGCTTGCTCGATGTGCCAGCGGCAGGTCTCCGAGTCGCACACCGCTAGGTCGGGGCCCGCGCCGGCGATCTGGCCAAACAGGCCGGCGCCGACCTTCATCGCGATGTCGTACTTCTCGCGCTTGACGCCGTAGGTGCCCGCGACGCCGCAGCAGGTGGCGTCGTTCTCGATCACCCGCAATTCGGGCACCAGCGCCATCAACTCGAGGGCCGGCTTGCCGACGCCGTGCCCCTGCTGCTGGCACGGCGCGTGGTAGGTGACCGTGAGCGGCAGCGGCTCGACGGAGAGCTCAAGCTCGCCGCGGTCGTGCAGCATCACGAGGTACTCGCAGATGTCATACATGTGCTCGCTGACGACCTCCAGGTCGGGGTCGTGCATCAGCCCCAGGATCTCGCGCGCCTCGCGCTTGAGCATCAGCGTGCAGCTCGTCGAAGTCCCGAGGATGTCGACCCCCGCCCGGGCCGATGGCGCCAGCGTCTTGGCCATCGCGCGGACGTACCTGCGGGCGGCTTTGAACTGGCCGTTGGACTGCAGCGGCAGGCCGCAGCACGCCTGCCCGCGCGGCACCTCGACCTGGCAGCCAATCCGCTCCAGCAGCTGGACCGTCTTCTCGCCGACCGTCGGCTCATACCAGTTAGCGCCGCAGCCGTGAAAGTAGGCGACGCAACGCCCCGCAGCGGGCGAGGGGTGCTCCTTGGCCCAGCTTTGGAAGGTTCGGCCGGCGAACTTCGGCATCGCGGCCTTGTGGTGGACGCCGATCAGCTTCTCGCCCAGCAGGCGCAGCGGCCGGCTGGCCAGCGTCCGGTTGACCAGGGGGGCGGCCGGGGTGCCGACCCGGCCCAGCAACGGCGGGCGGGCGATGATGCGGTCACGCAGCGAGAAGCCGTCGCGCTCCTTGAGCCGGGCGCGGGCCTGGGTGTTGATCTCGGCGATGTGCACGCCCTGTGGACACACCTGCGTGCAGACCCCACATCCCGAGCAGTAGTCCAAAGACCCGTCGGGTGAAGGCTCGTCCGGGGTGCGGAAGCGCTCGCCCTGCGGCCCGACGGTCTTCGGCCCCGGAAACAGCGGAGTGACGTTGGACACCGGGCAGAACGTCTCACAGATCGTGCACTTGACGCAGTGATCCAAGGTTGCGCGCATCAGGTCGCCGAGGACCCCGGGCGCGTCGGGATCGCCGTGGCTGCGGTGGGTGTCGGCGACGGCCATGGCGCTCACACTCCCGCCGCCGCGCGGTCGCCCGCGCGTCCGAGGGAGCCGCCGCGGGTGATCAGCTCGGCCGCCCGAAACCCGGTGGCGAGGCTGATGCCATCGCCCGACTTCTCCCTCCAGGGCACCGCTCCGGCCAGCGTGGCGCCGGCCACGAGCACGTTCTCAAACATCCATCCTCCGTCCTCTCCCAAAGGGCGCTGGTCGTGATCTACCGCCACGCCGGCGCGGTCCATCGGCTGCCCGCCGAAGTAGACGGCCCTGAAGCGCTCCTCACCGGGCGCCGGCGCACCGACGACCGGCAGCCCGAGCGCTACCTCGCGCGTGCGCCAGCGCGAATCGAGCTCCAGGCCGCCGGCCGAGAAGCCGCCCGTGGCCAGCACGATCCAGTCGGGCCGGTAAGTCACCTCACGCAGCCCGACGCGCGCATGCAGCGCCGTGACGCGCTCGCCCGCGCGCTCGGCGCCGGTCACCACGCTGTTGAGGAGGACCCGCCCGCCGGCGCGGTTGAGCAGCTGACCGAGCGACACGTAAACCCGGATCCCCGGCACCGACGGCGGCAGCGTCGGGATCTCGAACACCGGACGCCCGAGATGCCGCTCCAGCTCTGACCACACCTCGTGCGGACGCACGAGGCCGAGCACGGCCGGGAAGGCCACCCGCTCGTCGGGCGCTAGGCGCGCGGCGAGCTGGGCGATCACCTCGGCCCGGAAGCCCGCGTCGTCGAACGCGCGCGCGTAGGCCAGCTCATTGGGGTCGACGCGCCCCTCGGGACTCAGGTCGAGCTCGACGCCCCGGGCCTGCACGCCGTCGGGGCTCCGCGTCAGGTTGTCGGCCACCAGCGCCGGATAGAAGTCTTTCAGCGCTCGGAAGCCCACGACGCACACCCGGCCGCCGCCGCGCAGGTCACCCCCCGCCGTCGTCTCGGGGACGACGGCCGCTGGGCAGATCGCCCCGACGGTGGTGGGCAGCAGAAGGTTCTCCTCCGCGTCGCCCACGTAGGCATACGGGGCACGGGGTCCTTCCGCGATCCGGTCCTTGAACCACTCCACGGCGGCCGCCACGCCAGCCGCTCCGACGAGGCCGTAGGGATGCCCCGCCGGCAGCTGCTCGAGCGCAGCCAGCGGGCGCGCGACGCGCGCTCCCGTGGCGTCGTAGCCCAGCACGTCAATCCTTCCCGCGCTCAGGTGCGTCGACCCGACCCCCTTGGCCAGCACAAGCACCCGGGCACCGCCCTCGGCCAGCCGCAGCGCCGCGCTCAGCCCGGCCAGGCCGGCACCGATAACCACCGCGTCGGGCTTCACGCCACCACCTCCCGCGCCGGCGCCTCGACGTGCTCGACCTCGCGCGCGTCGCCGCCGCCGCCTGCGCCGCCCGGCGGCAGGTGTTGGACCCCCAGCAGCCCCTGAAAGATCCAGTCGTCCAGCCGCGCCTGACGCAGCTGGTCTCCGTAGAGGATCGGCCACATCCCCTTCCAGCGCTCCTGCAGGAAGGAGGTCAGGGAGGTCGTCGCCTCGGCACCGTCGAGGCGACCCACGCCGTGCAGGATCCCGGTGGCGCGGTAGATGCAAAAGCCGCCCTGGCACGGGCCCATCCCCAGCCGCAGGCTGCGGCGGACGTCGTCGAGGTTAGACGTGCCGCGGCGGCGCATCGTCTCCTCGAGCTTGCGCCGGCCGATCAGCTCGCACTCGCAGATCAGCTGCTCTTGCTGCTGGGACGCCTCCCGGCGGCGCAGGCGCGAGCCGAGCGCGTACAGCTCGCCGTCCTCGTTGCCGGGCGGCCGCAGCTCCTGCGTGCGGCACGGCCGCTGCTCCCCAAGCTGCCGGCACATCGCGTCCACGATGTCCTGGGCCATCAGCCGCAGCGTGGTCAGCTTGCCGCCCGACATCGTCAGCAGGCGGCCGGTCCCGTCGCGCTCGGAGTGATCCACCACCGCGTGCGTGCGGCTCACATCGCGCGTGTCGGCGGCTGCCGGCCCGGACTTCTCGTCGTGCCAGAGCGGGCGGACGCCCGCCCAGACGCGCAACGCCCGCGCATCCCGGAAGCCCGGAACCAGGCGCTCGCCATCGTCGAGCATCTGGTCTACCTCGGCCTGAGTGACCGGGATCTCGTCAGGATCGGCCGCGCGCATGTCAGTCGTGCCGATCACGCTGACGGTTCGGATCGGGACGAGAATGTCGCCGTCGGCCGGCATCGTGCAGCGATTGATCACCGTGTTCACGAGCCGGTGGTTCATCGCGATCATGATCCCCTTACCGGGGATCACGCCGATGCCCTCGATGCCGGCCATCTTCACTACCTGCGCCGCCCACGCACCCGACGCGTTCAACGTGAAACCGGCTTCGATGTCAAGCTCCTCGCCCGAGAGCTCGTTGCGCACCCGCGCGCCCGTGACAGCGTCACCCTTCTTGTAGAGGTCGATCACGGTGTGGTAGGTGAGCACCCGCGCGCCGTGCGCCGCGGCGCCGCGAGCGAGCGACCACACGGTCTTCCACGCGTCGATCGACGCGTCGGGCACCGTGAAGGCCCGCTTGATCCTCGGGTTCAGCCGCGGCTCCATGTCCAACGCCTCGGCCACCTCGATCTCCGCCGTCGGCAGCCCCGCCCGGCGACAGCCCTCCAGGAACTGGTCGCCGTAGGCTGGGTCGTCATCCGGCGTGGTCACGAACAACCCACCGGTGTCCTCGATGCAGTCGGGGATCACGCGGCGCAGGATCGCGTTCTCCGCCACGCACTCATCGGCCGCGACAGGATCCTTGACCACGTAGCGCCCACCCGAATGCAACAGACCGTGGAAACGGCCGCTCGTGCCCTCAGCGAGATCAGCCCGGTCGACCAGCACGACGTCAAAACCCCGCAGCGCCGCGTCCCACGCCACCCCAGCGCCGGTGGCGCCGCCACCGATAACAAGAACCTCCGTGCGAAGCGTGGTCACGCTCACGCCGACCCGACCCGCTCGGCCCGGTAGCGCGCGTCGACCGCCTTCATCTTCTCCACCTTCGGCGCCGAACCGCCGCCCTCGAACTCCGAGGCAAGCCAGTGATCGAGCACCTTCTCGGCCGCTTCGGGCGCGATCACGCGGGCGCCCATCGTCAGCACCTGCGCGTCGTTGGACTTGCGGGCGCGCTCGGCGGAGTACGGGTCGTGCGCGGTGACCGCGCGGACCCCCGGGACCTTGTTGGCGGTGATCGCCATCCCGAGCCCCGTGCCACACACGAGCAGGGCACGCTCGTGCTCGCCGCCCGCGACCGCCGCGGCGACCTCGGCAGCGACGTCGGGATAGTCCTGCTCGGTGCCGTTGCCGAAGTCCTTGATCTCGTAGCCGCTCGCTTCCAAGTACTTGCCCAGGTGGTCCTTCAGCGGTGCGCCCGCTGAGTCGGCGGCGATTGCGATGGATGTCATCGGTGGTGCTCCTATCAGATTTCGACCGGCTCCTGCTCGGCGACCTTCCGCGTAACGCGGTGGACCAGGTCCCGCATAGCCGGATAGGTTTCGGCGTAGGCGTCGACGTAGAACTGGTACTGCTCGTGGCGGGTGCTGTCGGGCTCGATCGTGTCGGTCTCGTGGACCATCGCCGCCGCCGCCTCGGGGACACCATCGAACAGTCCGGCGCCGACGGCCGCCAGGATCGCGCCGCCGAGGATCACGGCCTCGCCCACCTCGGTGAAGGTGATCGGCACGCCGCTGACGTCGGCGTGCATCTGCATAAGCTGGCGGCTCTTCGTGAACCCGCCGGCGGCCACGAACTCGCGCACCTCGAAGCCGGCCGCGTCCATCGCGCGCAGGATGTGCGCGGTGCCGTAGCACACGCCCTCCTGGATCGCCCGGTAGACGTGCGCACGGTTGTGGTGGAGGCTGAAGCCCCAGATCATTCCGCGCGCCAGCGGATCGGTGTACGGCGTGCGGTTGCCCTGCCAGTAGTCGAGCACGACCAGCCCGTCCGCCCCGAGCGGGACGTCCCGGGACCGCTCGTTGAGCAGGTCGTACGGGTTGACGCCCCTGGCATCGGCCTCGGCCACGATGTCCTGGCAGAAGTTGTCCCGGTACCACTTGAGCACCGAGCCCGTCGACACCTGCCCGCCCTCCACCGTGTACTGGCCCGGCACGACCGCGTCCGTGTAGGCGCCGAAGAACCCGTTTCCGTTGATCGAGCGATCCGTCTGACCGATGAGCACATGCGAGGAGCCCGTGATCAGCGCCATCCTCCCCGGCTTGACCACGTTGAGCCCCACTTGGCCAATCCAGGCGTCGCCACCGCCTTGCGCGACCGGCGTCCCCGGCCGGAGGCCCAGCTCCTCGGCGGCCTCCCTGCTCAGGCCCTCCACCGGAGCGCCGAGGTCGAGCACATCAGACGGAAGCTTGTCGAAGACGTCCTCCAGGCCGATCGCCTCGTAGAAGCCCGTCGGCCAGCCGCCCGTGTCGCGATCGTGGTAGCCGCGGACGGCCGCCGTGTTGATGTTCGCCGTCAGCCGCCCCGTCAACCGGAACGTGGCCCAGTCGGTCGCCTCGACGAGGTGCTTGGCCTGCGTGTAGGTGTCGTGCTCGCGCTCCTTGAGCCACAGCAACTTCGACGGCAGCCACTCCGCCGAGACGGGGCCGCCGCCGTTGTACTTGCGCGCCTCGTGGTTGGACTCGCCGATGTGCCGGGCCTGGTCGGCGGCCCGCACGTCCATCCACATGATCGCCGGACGAATATGCCGCCCCGAGCCGTCGAGCGCTACGACCGTGCAGGTCGTGGCGTCGACCGACAGGCCCGCGATCGCATCCGGCGACACGGCTGCCTGCTCCATCGCGCTGCGAACCGACCGCACCAGCCCCGACCACCACTCGTCCGGATCCTGCTCGGCCCAACCCGACCGCGGATGTGTCAGCTTGTGGGTCGTGGCCTCCGAGGCCAGGAGACGCCCATCGGTGTCGAAGATCCCCGCGCGGCAGCTCTCGGTGCCGTAGTCGATACCCAAGAGGTAGGGCCCGCCGCTGCCTGAACCGTTCATCGTCGATGTCCTCGTGTTGTTGGGGTCATACCCGCTCCTCCTCGCTCCATCCCGCCTCCTGCCAGATCTCGGAGGGCAGCAGCCGGTCGATCCGGTCCAGCACGATGCCCGGAGTGTCCTTCGGAGCGAGGGTCTGCAGGTCCTCCGCTTTGGTCTCGCCGGTGAGCACAAGCGCGGCGGCCATGCCGGTGTCGAGCCCCATGCGGATGTCGGTCGAAAGCCGGTCCCCGACCATCACGCAGGCGCCCAGCTCGACGTCTATGTCCTTCAGCGCCGCGTGCAGCATGGCCGGATTCGGCTTGCCCAGATTGGCTTCGCACATGGTGCCCGTGCAGGCCTCCACCGCCGCGATCACGGCGGCGCAGTCGGGCTCTCCGCGTCCGCCAGGGAAGGGGCAGAAGCGGTCGGGGTTGGTCCCAACCAGCCGGGCTCGCTTGTGAAACCAGATCGCGTCGAAGGCGATCTGAAGCTTCTGGTAGTTGAACCCGCGGTCGTAGCTGGCGACTACGATGTCGATCTCGGCGGGATCTTCCGACATCTGGATCCCGGCGACCTCGAAGGCGCGCTTGAGCGGCGCCTCGCTGATCGGGAACACGACCGCGTCGGGATGGTTGTCCAGCAGCCATCGGGTCATCGTCACCGTCGTGTTGACGATCTCCTCGATCGGCGTCGGCAAGCCCAGGCGCGCCAGTTTGTCGGCGTACTGCTGGGGGTCCTTCGTCGGGTTGTTTGACAAGAAGCGCACCGCCTTGCCGCGCGAGCGCAGCTCGTCGACGAGGCGCTCGGCGCCTGGCAAGAGATCGTCGCCGAGGTAGATCGTCCCGTCCATGTCGAACAGGTATGCGTCGTACAGACGATCGGGGACTCGCACCGCGTCAAGGGGCGTGGTGGGGGCGTCGTCTAGCACGGTTCCGGGCTCGAGCGGGACGCGGCCGGCTGACGGGTCGCCACGGTCACGCCGCGCCCACGGGAACGGGGACGTCGGCCATGCCGGCGGAGCGCGTTCGGCACGCCGGAGAAGCTGGTGACCACCGCGTCAGGCTCCGAGAGCTGCTCGACGGTAGGTGACGGTGGCGCCTCGCCGCGCAGCAACCAGATCGCGCGCATGCCGCCTGCCCTGGAGGTCCGGATGTCGCTGTCGAGCCGGTTGCCGACGTGCACCGACAGTGAGGAGAAACTCCATCTTGCCGGACCCGTGGACCACGAACGAGGTCATGCTCGACGCTCCTTTCGGCTTCGCAGGACTCGTGAGCGAAAGGTCCGGCGAGCATCTCCCATTTCAGAGAAAATGTCAAGACGGGCGTTGGAAGTTGAAGCAGGAAGCTTGTGTGCTTCCCACCGTTCGTCGTCGCGCGAAACAACATCGCGAGCATTGACAATCCCGCCCGGCGGCGCTTGAATGCTGTGGCGCCGATCCGATCGCCTAGCGATGCTCGCGTGAACGGGGGAGCGGCGCGGCTCCAAGGGCGAACCGGATGAGGAAGCGCTGCATCAGCCGAATTGCACCGAGGCGGCTGGGCGGTGCAGGATCCCGAGGTATCGTGGTCGTCCCTCGTAGATCCTGTGCCCGGCGGGCCCGAGGAGAGCGGCGTCGCGCCCGATGGCATCGAGCGGAAAATCCAGGGTGACCATGCACGGCACGAGGAGTACGGCTTCTGGACTGGCGGAATCGTCGCCAAGGTCGAGGTGCCGGCATGAGTGAGCAGCGCATTGCGGCGGCGCTCCGGGATGCCACCGACACCAACATCGTCAGCATCGGCGCCGGCGTTATTGCGACTGTCGACGACGTGTTCGGGCAGACCTTCGGTGACCAGCCGGCGGTCGTGGTCGCGGACGGCAACACGTTCGCGGTCGCGGGCGCGGAGGTCCAGCGGCGCCTCGAGGAGGCCGGCCGCTTACTCGTCGACCCTTACCTCTTTCCGGCCAAGCCGACGCTGTACGCCGAGTATGGCAACATCGAGATGCTGATCGCCGCCCTTCGCGCCCACGAGGCGATCCCGGTCGCCGTGGGCTCGGGGACCGTCAATGACATCGTCAAGCGCGCGTCGCACGAGTGCGACCGGCGGTACATGTGCGTCGGGACGGCGGCCTCGATGGACGGCTACACCGCGTTCGGGGCGGCGATCACCAAGGAGGGCTTCAAGCAGACGATGACCTGCCCGGCGCCGCGCGCGCTGCTGGCCGACGTGGAGGTGCTGACGCACGCGCCGCCCGCGATGACGGCCTCGGGCTACGCCGACCTGCTGGCCAAGATCACGGCCGGCGCCGACTGGCTGGTCGCCGACGCGCTGGAGGTCGAGCAGATCAACCCCCAGGTGTGGTCGCTGGTCCAGGGGCCGCTGCGCGAGGCGACGGGCAGGCCGGCCGAGCTGAGCGCCGGCGAGCTCGACGCCATGGAGGGGCTCATCGAGGGCCTGGTCATGTCCGGGCTGGCGATGCAAGCCGCCTCGTCCTCTCGCCCAGCCTCCGGCGCCGAGCACCAATTCAGCCACCTGTGGGAGATGGAGGGCCTCGGCCACGACCTCGACCCGCCGCTGTCGCACGGGTTCAAGGTGGGCGTCGGCTCGCTGGCGATCGCCTCGCTGTATGAGCGGGTGCTCGAGCGCGACCTGGGCGACCTCGACGTCGGCGCGCTCCGCGACGCCTGGCCCACGCGCGACCAGGTGGAAGCGACGGTGCGTGCCAACCACACGACCCCTGGGCTAGACGAGGCGGCCGTCACCGAGAGTCTTGCCAAATACGTCGAGCCCGATGAGCTCGCGCACCGACTCGAGCTGCTCCGCGAGCGCTGGCCGCAGCTGCGCGAGCGCCTGCGCGAGCAGCTGATCAGCGCCGACGAGCTGCGCGCGATGCTGCGCGCAGCCGGATGCCCCACCAGCCCCGACGAGATCGGGCTGGGCCGCGCCGCGTTCCGAGAAACCTACTCGCGCGCGCAGATGATCCGCCGCCGGTACACCGTGCTCGACCTCACCCTCCAAGCCGGGATCCTCAACGAGTGCGTCGAGGAGCTATTCGCACCGGGTGGCTTCTGGGCCGGCGAGGCGACGACAAGGCTCTAGAGGCCGGATCAACCCGAGTCGTCAGGACCGGACGCCAGGGGACCGATCCTCCGGCCTCACCGACCGCTTGGTGTCCAGGCGCTCCTCGGTCTGGGCGTCGAAGCCGAACAGCCGCTCCGGATCGATCCGCAACCGCATGTGCGATCCGGGAGCCCGAGAATCGTAGCCTTCCGTCCGCGCCACGAACTTGGTATCCAACCCGGCCAGCGAGACGTGTACATAGGAGTCGGCCCCCAGTGACTCGACCAGCGCCACCTCTGCCGGGATTCCCTCGGCGGACTCGTCGCCTACGGCGACGTGCTCGGGCCTGATGCCGAGGATCAGCTCCTCGCGCCTGCCCGCGGCCTCCAGCAGCCACCGCGGCACTGGTAGCGAGGCCTCGCCCACCCGCGCGCACCCGTCACTGAGCGGCACCTGGACCAGGTTCATCCGCGGCAGGCCGATGAAGCCTGCGACAAACGCGTTGATCGGATGGTCGTAGAGCTGGCGCGGAGCGTCGCACTGCTGGAGGCGCCCGTCCCTGAGCACGGCCACCCGATCACCCAGCGTCATCGCCTCGCCTTGGTCGTGGGTGACGTACACCGTCGTCGTCTTCAGCGCCGCTGCAGCTCGGCGATCTGCGCGCGGGTTTGCACGCGGAGCTTGGCGTCGAGGTTCGACAGCGGTTCGTCCATCAGGAAGGCCTTCGGGTGCCGGACGATCGCCCGGCCCATCGCCACGCGCTGGCACTGGCCGCCGGAGAGCTGACGTGGCTTGCGATCGAGCAGCTGCTCGATCCCGAGCATCTGCGCCGCGTCGCGTACACGCTTGGCGCGCTCCTCACGGTCGACGCCCTGCATCTTCAGCGCGAAGCCGATGTTCTCAGCCACCGTCTTACTCGGGTACAACGCCTAGTTCTGAAACACCATCGCGATGTCCCGATCTTTTGAGGACACACCGCTGACGTCTTGTCCGTCGATCGCGATCCGTCCCTCGCCCAGCTCCTCCGGGCCAGCGAGCAGCCGCAGCGCCGTGGTCTTGCCCGAGCCCGACGGCCCCACCAGCACCATGAACTCGCCATCGGCGATCGACAGCTCGAGCTCGTCGACGGCGCGCAGCTTGCTGCCCGGATAGCTGCAGCTGGCCCGCTCATAGGTGACCTCAGCCATCGCTGCCTTCCTCATGATCCACAGCGCGTAGTTGCACCGTCGTTCTCCTCCTCTCTCCGGTCACTTGATCGCCCCCATCGACAATCCCCTCACCAGCTGGCGCTGCGCGATCCACCCGGCGATCAGCACCGGCACCGACGCCAGCGTCGTGGCCGCCGCCAGCTTCGCCCAGTACAGCCCCTCGCTGGTGATGAACCCGACCAGGAACACCGGCATCGTCGCCGCTCGAATCGAGGTCAGGTTGAGCGCGAAGAAGAACTCGTTCCACGCGAAGATCGCGCAGATCAGCGCGGTGGCCGCCAGCCCCGGCGCCACCACCGGCAACACCACCTCGCTCAGCTCCCGACGCACATCGGCCCCATCGATGCGCGCCGCCTCGAGGATCTCGCCCGGCACCTCGAGGAAGAAGGAGCGCATCATCCATACCGCGATCGGCAGGTTCATCGCCGTGTAGAGCAAGATCAGGGTTGGAATGCTGTCGAGCATTCCAATGTCCCGTACTGCCAGGTAGATCGGGACGATCGCCGCCACGACCGGAAGCATCTTGGTGGAGATGAAGAAGAACAGCGCGTCCCGCCAGCGACCCACGGGACGCATCGACAGGGCATAGGCGGCGGGCGTCGCCAGCAGCAGCACAAGCGCCACCGAGAGCACGGTCGCGATCGCCGAGTTGGCCAGATACGGGCCCATACCGGCGCTGAACACCAGCCGGTACTCGGCCAGCGTGGGATGGAAGATGAACTTGGGGGGCTGGTGTAGGCGGCCGACTCCGACTTGAACGAGGTCAGGACCATCCAGAACGCCGGGAAGAAGAACACGATCCCAGCAAACCAAGCGGGCGTCGACCAAGCCACGCCACCCAGACGGTCGCGAACGCTGCGCTTGCGCCGGACGGCGCGGTTGCCGCGACGGTGGCCATCAGGCGCGCGCCTCGTTCTCGATGAACGAGCGGAACACCTCCCGCAACGCGATCGTGGCGACGATGATCGTGCCGACCCCGGTGACCACTCCCAATGCCGCCGACTGGCCCACGTCAAAGCCCTGGAACGCGCGCTGGTAGATGTAGAACGGAAGATTGGTAGTTGCGGTTCCGGGGCCGCCCTGAGTCAGCATGTAGATCGCGTCGACTGAGTTCCGAAATCATCAGCCTGTACGTGATTCGCTAACAGGCTCACCGATCCTCCCGCCCCTCGCCGAGCGCAGCAATCACAGCCGCCACCTCGACCAGCACCTCGAACGTCAACGACGCTCCGCCGGCACCAGCCCGCGATCCGTCGCCGCCTCATCCAGCTTCACGTTCCGCCCCGTTGCCACCGTCACACACATACATCCGGCCAGCGGCCTCACGACGCACATACAGAACCTCGAGCCGCCGCCCGACCAGCGGATGGAACGGATGCGTGACCACCAACGAACCCAAAGCTCCTTGGACGACAGCGGTATGACGTGACCGTCGGCACGCCCAGCACGCGGACACCCGGGCTGTGCGGCTTGGGGATCTCAACCGCCCTGACCGGCGGTGGGAAGTAGGAGCCTGAGCTCATCCGGTCGGGTCGCCCGGGGGAATCGCACCCCCGGGGCTCCCACAGATCCCGGCGTGACAGTCTCCCGTCACCGGGCTCGTCTCATCCAGTCATCCAGGCGGTGGTCGTCCATTGCCAGTGCCTGAATAGAGTGGGGTCGCGTTGCACGACTCCGATCCACCAGGCCATGGCTCGCTTGAACGCCCGTAGCCGTTTGTACTTCTTGCGTGCCCACCGCAGGATGTAGGCATTGATCCGGCGCAGGAGGGGTCTCAACGCGGTCCGGTAGTACCGGCCGTAGTAGTCGACCCACCCGGGCACAGTCTGGTTGACCCATGCCGCGAGTTCGTTCAGCGACAAGGTAGTCCATCGGTGCAACCGCCAGCTGTGCACGACGCGATTCATCTTCTTCATCGCGTCATCGCTGACGGCCGGCAGGAACCCATTGAATACCGCTCCCTCCGAACCGCGTGCCGCGCGCTTGCGGAACGTGAACCCCAAGAAGGTGAACGAGTTGCACTCATAGGAGCCCTCTCGCCCATCCTGTTGGCAGTAGACGATCCTCGTCTTGTCGGGATGCAAACGCAGCCCGACCTCGCGCAGCCTGGCGGCGATCCGCCGACCCACATACCGGGTCTGCTTCTCGCTGAAGCCATGGACCACAATGTCGTCGCAGTACCGTTCGCACGAGACGCTCGGAAACTCCCGGGCCATCCACTGATCGAACGCATAGTGCAAGAAGAGGTTCGCTAGCAGCGGTGAGATCGCCGACCCTTGTGGGGTTCCGCGATCGCGCTGCTCCAGGGTGCCATCGGGATGCTGCAACGGTGCTTTGAGCCACCGTTTCACATACAACACCACCCACTTCAGGTCAGTGTTGGCCTCTACCGCCTTGACGATGAGATCATGCGGAACGTTGTCAAAGAACCCGGCGATGTCACAATCCAACACCCACGGGTGCGTGAAACAACGCTGCCGGCATGCCTCGACCGCATCCAACGCCGAGCGGCCCGGCCGGTACCCATAGGAGCTGCGGTGGAACTTTGGCTCCACCACCTTCTCCAACTCCATGGCTACCACCGTCTGCGCCACTCGATCTGCCACGGTCGGCACCCCGAGCATCCGCGTGCCACCGCCGTGCGGCTTCGGCACCTCAACAGCCTTCACCGGAGGCGGAACGTACGACCCCGAGGACATCCGATTCCAGGTCACGTACAACCTGTCCCGCAGCTCGGACTCGAACTCCTCGATCGTGCACCCATCCACTCCCGGCCCACCCTGGTTTTCCCTCACCTTTCTGAACGCTTCCACCACCGCCTGCTTCGGGATCGCAAACGGCTTCTCTGTTGCCTTCGGCTGGTTCACCGAGCTCCTCCCGGCCCACGGCCGGTGGGCCACCGAAACCAACCACGGACGAGCCGTCCCCTTGGCTCCACTCCCATTACAGGAGCTTCCCAGCTACTACGAGACGGTCCGCCAGCAAGCGCGGCAACGGTACTCAACCCCTCGCGGTTTCTGCCGCTTGGAGGGCTCCCTATCGCCCCGGCCAACCAGACCGAGACCATGTCCGCGCCCGCCTTCCAGCGTTCCCTACGAGAGCCGCAGATCAGGTTCACGCCGCCTCTATGCCGGACACCGCCTGGCCAATACATGGGCACCCGCCAGACTCCATCCCGGGTTCTGGAACCCAACCCGGTTCTGGTGCCATCTTTAAGTTCTCGACACTTCAGACAGCGGTCGTCTCCCTGATCCCCACCTGACGCCTCGAGGACGCCTTTTCCACGTCGCTCACCACGACGGTCTTCAGCCAACGCAGCACGTGGTGGTTTGAGACCATCCCCCATAGGACGATCCCGGAGGGCCATCGATCCTCCATCTCTCATAGAGCACTGCCTCAATCCGGCAAGCACCTACAGATCACCTTCTCTCAGCATTCGCTGCGCACATTCCAGACCATGTAGAGGTTGTTCCTCAGGTCCTTCTCGAACTCGTCCAGGTCCTGACCATCCACCCCGGGGGCACCCTTGTTGGCCGCAACCCGCCGGTACGCCTCCCAAACCATCGACTTGGGAATGACGAACGGCTTGTCCTTGGGCTTTGGCTTGTTCATCTTCGCTTCCTCCCGGAGCAAGCGCCCCGGTTGAACGACATGGACATCCTGGTGAGCCGGCCCCTTGGCTCCACCGCCACCCCAGCAAGCAGCGGCTTCACGGCTACTACGGGCCGGTCCGCCAGCGAGCGCCGCAACTGGTACTCAATGCCTTCGGTTTCCGCCGTTGGCACGCTCCCTCTCGCCGCCCGTGAAACCGACCCGCAGGCCCGGACGGCCGCTTCCAGCGCTCGCCTTCTCACGTTCCATGCAAGAGCCGCAGACCAGGATCACGCCGTCTCTACGCCGGACACCACCTGGCCAGGAACGCGGGCACCCGCCAAGCCTTGCTCCCGAGGACAGATCCGCTCCTCAGTTTCGATGCCGTCTCAACCGGTTTCGACGCCTCAAACGACGACGCCCGGCCCGAACACGAGCCCAGGCTCGGACGATTCTGGAGCGTCTTCCTGGTCCCCACCCGACGAGATCAAGCTCGCCATCTCCCTGGACGCTCACCACGACAGTCTTCAGCTAACGCAGCTCCAAGGTGGTTTGACGCCCGCCCCCGCAGGGCCGACGCCGGAGGGCCAGCAGTCCTCCATCTCTCGCACAGCACCGCATTAGAAACCGCTTCCTACATCAGCCTCCTTTGCGTTCGTGACACACGGACCTCCCGGTTCTCGCGCATGGAGATTTCCGTACGCGCCCAGGTTCTCTGACCGCGTGGGGTCCCCCGACGGCTCGCGAAAACGCCGCCGGCGGTGTCGCCTTCCGCCCGTTTGGAGGGCGTCGGCACCTCAGATCCGAGCATTTCGCGGCTCAATAGCCTAGCCCGCACCACCCCTGTCAACGCTTCGCCGGCGCCCTCACGAACGCCGACGGTCGCGGTAGGGACGGCCCTTCACCTGTGAGGGCTCGGCCCGCCCCCCGCGCAGATCCCAGCGTGCGCGTCTAACGCACTGGGCTCCTGCCTTGGGTACGAGCGTCGAACGCTGCTCGGCGCACACGATCCAGCGCGCTTGACACGCCCTCCCCGGCACAGTGTCCGGAGCGTGTTTTGCTGGCCGTGTTCCCCATGGCCAGGCCCCTTCCCTCCACCGCCTCCGCACCCGGTGACCCGGGCTTGTTCGGCGGGCTCGACGGTACTACTGGCCTGTCCGACTTCCGACGCTCGTGCATCTCGGGCTTACGGCAATCGCCTTCCCCGAGCGGCCCGCCCGCACCGCGACCAGTGGGCACCACGCCCATTTCGCTGGCCGACTGGACGGGCAAACGTCGGATCTCCCGGTTCTCGCTCACAGAGGTTCCGTACGTGCACGGGATCTCCGACCGCGCGGGGTCCGCCCACAGCTCGCGGATAACGCTCTGGGCGATGTTGCCTTCCGCCCGCCATGACGGCGTCGGCACCCCGAACTGACCCTATTTCGCGGCTCAATAACCCGGCCCGCACGTACCGCAGCCGACGCTTCGCCCACGCCCTCACGGACGCCGACGCACAGCTCACGGCCGTTGTGGACCGCTACTCCTTCAACGTAGGACTCTTCCATTCCCTCCCCTGTGACGGTTTATCCCGGCGCACCATGACTCAGGGCCACCGCGGATCGCTACTCCTTCGATGTAGAGCTCTCTCATCTCCTTCTCCATGCCGGTTTATCCCGGCGCTCCCAACCCCGCTCCGTCCGCCGTGACTTCTACGGTTCCCGGGCGCCCATCACGCATCACCTTCACGGTGACCTCCAAGATCGGGATTCAGGACTTCAGCAACCCAAGAATCCCTGCTCCACCGGACGTACCCGCGCCCCTGCCCACACGGGGGCGCGGCCCTTACTGCACGATCCGGGCTAACCGGGACTCCTTCTTGTCTCGGGTCAATTCCGGGAGTCTCGTGGGTGGCTCGGCCGATCTGATGGGTGCCGGCCCCAGGCCGGCGATCGTTGCCATATAGCGCCAAAGTGGTCGCTGGCGGTTCTGCGGTCCGAGCGCTGGGGCGATCTCGCGCCCGGTCTCGCGGACCCGGGCGGCCCATTCCCCCCCCGCGACGGATTGTCAAGTGGCGATATGCTCTGGTTCGCCAAGCGTTAGGTGCGAAAGCGCCTCTTGGCGCTCACCATCAGCGGTGCACAGGAGGACACATGAGCACGACCGCCAGCACCACCCCGTTCCGCGCTCGCACGGCGTTCCGCGCCCTGAGCGAGCACGTCGAGCGCGTTGGCGACGTCCACCTGCGCGACCTGTTCGCCGACGATCCCGAGCGGGGGCGGCGCATGGTCGCGGAGGCCGAAGGCCTGTACCTCGACTACTCCAAGAACCGCGTGACGGACGAGACATTGCGACTGCTACTCGAGCTCGCCGAGGAATCCGACCTTCGCATGCGCATCGACGCGATGTTCTCCGGCGAGAAGATCAACACCACGGAGAATCGCGCGGTGCTCCACGTTGCCCTGCGCGCCCCCGAGGGAACCTCGATCGTTGTCGACGGCCTGGACGTCGTCCCGGCGGTCCACGCCATGCTCGACCGCATGGCGCGGTTCTCGGAACGGGTGCGTTCCGGCGAGTGGACCGGACACACCGGCCGGCGCATCCGCAATGTCGTGAACATCGGCATCGGCGGCTCGGACCTCGGCCCGGTGATGGCGTACGAGGCGCTCCGCCACTACACCGAGCGCGACACGACCTTCAGGTTCGTTTCCAACGTTGACGGCACGGACTTCGTCGAGGCCACGCGCGACCTCGACGCCGAGGAGACGCTCTTCATCGTCGCCTCGAAGACCTTCACGACGATCGAGACGATGACCAACGCCCGGACGGCGCGCGCGTGGACGATCGAGCGCCTCGGCGGTGACGAGTCGGCGATCGCCAAGCACTTCGTCGCGGTCTCCACGAGCGCCGAGCACGTGGCGGCCTTCGGCATCGACACCGAGAACATGTTCGGGTTCTGGGACTGGGTCGGCGGGCGCTACTCCATGGACTCCGCGGTCGGCCTGTCCACGATGCTCGCCATCGGGCCCGACGCCTTCCGCGACATGCTGGCCGGCTTTCACGCGATGGACGAGCACTTCCGCACCGCGCAGTTCGAGCGCAACCTGCCCGTGCTGCTCGGGCTGCTGACCGTCTGGTACACGAACTTCTTCGGCGCGGAGACCACCGCCGTCCTCCCGTACGACCAGTACCTCAAGCGGTTCCCGGCCTACCTTCAGCAGCTGACCATGGAATCCAACGGCAAGTCCGTCACGCTCGCCGGCGACCGCGTCGACTACGACACGGAGGCGATCTACTGGGGCGAGGCGGGCACGAACGGCCAGCACTCGTTCTACCAGCTCATCCACCAGGGCACGCGACTCATCCCCGCCGACTTCATCGCCTTCGAGCACACGCTCAATCCGCTCGGGGAGCACCACGACCTGCTCATGGCCAACGTGTTTGCCCAGACGGAGGCGCTGGCCTTCGGCAAGACTGCCGACCAGGTCCGGGCGGAGGGCACGCCCGACTGGCTGGTGGCGCATCGCGTCTTCGCGGGCAACCACCCCACGAACACGCTGCTCGCCGACCGGCTAACGCCGGCCACGCTCGGCAAGCTCGTCGCGCTGTACGAGCACAGCGTCTTCGTGCAGGGGACGATCTGGAGCATCAACTCCTTCGACCAGTGGGGCGTGGAGCTCGGCAAGGTGCTCGCGAGCCGGATCGCCGACGAGCTCGGCGCCAAACCCTCCGACCTCGGGCACGACTCCTCGACCAACGCACTTATCGAGCGCTACCGGGCGACGCGCGGGTGATGCAACGGTTCAAGCGTCGTTTGGCCGTTCGAATCGTCACGGACGGGTCATGTTTTCAGGCCGTGGTGGCGGCGTCAGCGATGCGTGCGTCGAGCGCCCGGTCGAAGTGGCCACGGTTGCCCGAGCGGGGGCGCGGCGCGCGGGCGTCGTCGGGGAGCCTAGGTCGAGCTCGGCGAGTGAGGGACAGACGAGCCGCGTGTAGGTCTTGGTGAAGAAGACGTCAGCCGTCGGCCCTCGGTGGTGAGCGCGTAGCGCTGGGTGCCGGCCAGGCGGCGGATGAGGTCGTTGCGGCGTAGGCAGCGCCGGTCATAGGTCCGGGTGTCATGTAGCCGGGATGAGCCCACCGACGGGAGCGACAGGGAGCGGTTGGTCAGTCCCTCGAGCAGGTGGCCGAAGGCGCACAGTGAGGCGAGCAACGCCATCACAAGCGGGGTCGCCGAATCGCAGCCCGGGGGCGTGCTGGCCGTCGCCGAAGAGTCGGCAATCCTGATCGCCACCCACCCCCATTGCGCCGCGATGACCGACGACGAGGCCGGCGTGGAGATGTGCGCACCGATAAAACGTCTATGCCATCGCTCTTGGTCTCGCGGCCGGCCTCGAAGCGCGCGCCAACGACCCGTTCCAGGACCTCTGAGGCCCCGCCTCCGCGCAGGCCGTGCGGGAACTGATGACTCTCATCGCCCTGTGGGGGGCGAGCCGAGACGGCGATCGGCCTCGCCGGCGTCGGTAATTTGGAGGTCACCGCTATCCGGACGCGACGAGGTCTACGGCGCACGGAACGGCAGCGCGAGTCGCCACCGACGCGCTGACGGCCATGACCGCCGCCGAGCAGACGTGGCTGCAGGAGCCGTGCCCGGGTCGCGATGAGCTCGTGCATCTTCTGGGGCGGTAGGAGCGGCTGCGTATAGGGGACTGACGACCGGCTCCGGGAGCGACCGTCGTTCGTGCCGCACGGTCACGACTCAGCTTACGACCCGCGCGAGGTCCGCGCGCTGAGCGCGACCAGCTTGGCGTGCCCTCCGGATTCAACGGACCTCCTGGACCTCGCCGATCGCGGCCCGCAGATCACGTACCGCCGCCGCCGGATCGACCGCCGCAAAGACAGGCGTACCGGCAACGAACACGGGCCTCGGCGCGCTGCCCGGCGCTGGATGAGCAGGTCGAGCTGTTCGCTCAGCGCCCGTTGGAGGGCGCCTACCCGTATCTGTGGCTGGACGCCAAGCAGGTCAAGGTTCGTGACGATGGCCAGGTCGTCTCCAAGGCGTTGGTGGTCGCCTACGCGGTGCACGAGTCCGCGGTGCGGGAGGTGATCGGCCTGGATATCGGCGAGGTCGAGTCGGGCGCGTTCTGGGTCGAGTTCCTGCGCTCGCTCAAAAAACGCGGGCTGGACGGCGTCCGGTTGGCGATCCCAGATCAGCACGAGGGGCTCAAGGCAGCGATCGCCCGCATGCTGGCCTGCCCGTGGCAGCGCTGCACCGTGCACTATGCCGACCTCCCGGTTATGCCGACGTGGGAGGAGAACACGCCGCAAATAGCGGGGTTGGCTGCCTGAGCTATCGGCATAATCCGGCGCTCGCTGGTGGACGCTCGTCTTTTTTCGATCGAGAGGAGCGTCCTGATGAGGGAGCCGTCGCGGGTCCGGGTGACTGGGCCGCTTGAGCCGTTTGCTGAGGGGTTCATCGCTGTGTTGGAGGAGGCGGGGTATCGGCCTGCCGCCGCTGCGGTGCAGGTCAGGGTGCTGGCGCATCTGAGCCGTTGGATGCGGGAGGTGGGCGTGTCTCCGAGCACGCTGCGCGAGCGTGAGCTGGAGCGGTTTGGTCGGGAGCATCTCGCTGGGGTCGCGAGCGTGCGCGGCGCCGGGATGGCGCTGGTGGTGGGCTATCTGCGCGGCTTGGGCGTGGTGCCTGCGCAGGAACTCCAGGCGCTGACCGCGGCCGGCGAGTTGCTCGAGCAGTACCGGCGGTATCTGACGGCCGAGCGCGGGTTGACCGCGGGCACTGCGCGTGCCTGTGTCGACATCGTGCGGCCGTTCGTGGAATCGCGGGTGACCTCGACCGGCGTGGTCGACCTGTGGGACTTGTCGCCCGCGGACGTCCTCGGGTTCCTGTTGGCGGAGACCGGGCGACGGTCGCGGAAGTCGGCGAAGCTGCTGGTCAGCGCGTTGCGGTCGCTGCTGGGGTTCTGGCACGTGACGGGTCTGATCGGCCGTCCACTGGCCGGGGCGGTCCCGTCGGTCGCGGATTGGCGGCTGGCGGGTCTGCCACGCGCGCTGACCAGCGAGCAGCTCCGTGCGTTGGTGAACAGCTGCGATCGCTCGACGGTCGCCGGGATGCGGGACTTCGCGATCTTGACGATGCTCGTGCGGCTCGGGATGCGCCGCGGTGAGGTCGCCGGTCTGCGGCTGGATGACACCGACTGGCGCGCCGGGGAGATCGTCGTGCGCGGCAAGGGGCAGCGGATCGAGCGGCTGCCGCTGCGCCGCCGATGTTGGCGAGGCGATCGCCGTCTATCTCCGCGACGGCCGCCCGCCAGGCTTCCCGGGCCGCGAGGTGTTCGTGCGGATCAAAGCGCCCCGCCGACCATTGACCGCCGGCGGCGTCACGCAGGTCGTCGTGTCCGCGAGCAAACGCGCGGGTCTGGGTGAGGTGACCGCGCACCGGCTCAGGCACACCGCCGCGACCGAGCTGCTGCGCCACGGCGCGCCGCTGCACGAGATCGGTGAGCTTTTGCGGCATCGCAGCGTTCTGACGACAGCGATCTATGCAAAGGTCGATCGCGATCGCCTTCGCGAGCTCGCGCGGCCATGGCCGAAGGGTGGTGCGGCATGACCGCGCTCGAGCAGCAGGCTGCCGACTACTTGCGGATCCGGCGCGCGCTTGGGTTCAAGCTCGAGCGCGCGGAGAAGCTCCTAGCGCAGTACCTGGCCTATCTGGACGCGATCGGCCAGGACCAGGTGACGGTCGAGAACGCGCTGGAGTGGGCCCGGCCCCCGGTCGCCGGCGGCGGGAACTGGTGGGCTCAGCGGCTATCGGTCGTGCGCCGCTTTGCGAGCTATCTGCACGCGCTTGATCCCGGGCAAGATCCCGCCCGCGGACGTGCTCGCGCGCCGGGTCCGACGCTCAGTCCCTTATCTCTATACCGAGCAGGAGATCTCGGCGTTGATGGCCGCGACCGACCGGCTTCGCGGCCGGCTGCGCCAGACGACCTATCGCACCCTGATCGGGTTGCTGGCCGTGACCGGGATGCGCGTCGAAGCGATCCGCCTCGACCGCCCAGATCTCGACGTCAGGGTGGGCGTGGTGACGGTCCGCGACAGCAAGTTCGGCAAATCCCGTGAGCTGCCGCTGCACCCCACGACCGTCACCGCGCTGCGCGAGTACCTGCGGATCCGCGACGCCCATCAGCACGCTCGGGTCAGCGACGCGTTGCTGATCTCGCCGGCAGGGACGCGGCTGATCTATTGCAACGTGCACGCGACATTCCGACAGCTCCGAGCCGACACCGGGCTGCGGCCTCGATCCTCGGCGTGCCGCCCGCGCGTTCACGATCTCCGCCACCGGTTCGCGGTGCAGACACTGCTGGACTGGTACCGCGACGACGTCGACGTGGCACCCCTTCTCCCGCTGCTGAGCGCGTATCTCGTGGCATACCCATCCCAGGCACACGTTCTGGTACTTGCAGGCGGCACCGGAGTTGATGGCGAGCGCCGGGCGGCGGCTCGAAGCGGCGCAGGAGGCCAACTCATGAGTGCGCTCGCTCCGACCGTGCAGGCGTTCTTCACCCAACGGCTGATCAAAGAGCGCAACGCCAGCCCGCACACGATCGCCGCCTACCGCGACACGATCCGACTGCTGCTGCGGTTCGCCGCCACGCGGTGCGGGCGGGAGCCGTCGATGCTCGATGTCGCCGATCTCGATGCCGACACAGTCGCCGCATTTCTCGATCATCTCCAGACCGACCGCGGCAACAGCGCCCGAACCCGGAACGCTCGCCTCGCCGCGATCCATTCGCTCTACCGATATGCCACGCTGCGCCATCCCGAGCACGCCCAGGACATCCAACGCGTGCTCTCGATCCCACCGAAACGCACCGACCGAGCGCTCGTCACGTTCCTCGATGAGCAGGAGATCAACGCGCTGCTCGCCGCACCGGATCGCACGACCTGGACCGGCCGCCGCGACCACGCCCGGCTCGTGCTCGCGATCCAGACCGGGCTACGCGCCTCCGAGATCACCACGCTCAACCTCGACGACCTTCAACTCGCCGGCGCCGCCCACGTCACCTGCGAAGGGACGGGACGCAAACAGAGGATCACGCCGCTCACCCGAACGACCGCCGCCGTCCTCCGCGTGTGGCTCGACGAGAGCGGCGGCAACCTCGACGATCCTCTGTTTCCGACCATCCGCGGCCGGCGGCTCAGTCGCGCCGGGCTCGAGCGACGACTCGCGCTCCACCTCGCAGACGCAACCCAGCACCAGCCCAGCCTGCGGAAGAACGTCACCCTGCACACGCTGCGGCACACCGCAGCGATGCGGCTCCTGCACGCCGGGATCGACACCACCGTGATTGCCCTGTGGTTAGGCCACGGACGGGTCGAGACGACCCACATCTACCTCCACGCCGACCTGGAGCTGAAAGAGAAAGCGCTCGCCCGGACTAAGCCGCCGGACGCGAAGCCAGGCCGATACCGGCCGCCCGACACACTCCTCGCGTTCCTCGAAGCGCTCTGATTATGCCGAACACACCCGGGCGGATTCGCCCGCCACCGGCCGATTGCCGAGCCCATGTCGGCATAACCGGGAGGTCGGCATAGTGGACCTTATGGGGACGTCCCCATAAGGTTTCATTTCCTCAGAGACATGGTCAGGCACTCCCGGCGCGATCAGCGCAACCTCGTCGCCGCCGCGCTCAAGAGAAGTGTCCAACGCCGAGAACCGCGAGCAGGCGCGCGAGCGCGTCACGCACGTGCTCGAGCGGCTCGCGCAGGTGGCGCCGAAGGTGCGCGAGCTGCTCGAAGCCGCCGAGGAGGACCTGATCGCGTTCTACAGCTTCCCGCCCGAGCACTGGACCAAGCTGCGCAGCACGAACCCGCTCGAGCGAATCAACAAAGAGATCGGTCGGCGCACCGACGTCGTCGGGATTTCCCGAACGACGCCGCGGTGATCCGCCTCGCCGGCGCGCTGCTCTCAGAACAGAACGACGATTGGCTCGTCCAACGCCGCTACCTGTCAGTCGAATCGATGGCGGCTGTGACCATCGTTAAGGTTGGCCAAGCGGGTTGGCCGATTGCAACCACGTTGCCGAGAGGGTCGAGGTCGACGCGTGTCACCTCTCCTTGCTCGCCAAACGGCCCTCGGAGAGGCCGGTGAGATCTACGTCGTCCAGCGTCGTCACGACCAGATCGGCGTTGGCGGCGGCGAGGATGTCGGCGTCGCGGGCCCGCGCCAGTCCAATGACGGCCATCCCGGCTGCCTTGGCCGCGAGGACACCGGAGACGGCGTCCTCGACGGCGAAGCATCGGTCCCCGGGAACGCCGAGCTCCCGCGCGGCGGCGACGAAAATCTCGGGATGGGGCTTGCCGCCCTGCGGGAAATCCCGCCCCGAGACATCTGCGTCGAAGACGTCGAGCAGGGTGAGACCCGGCCGGATGAAGTCGTAGTGCAGGCCCTCCTGCTCAGCGAACGCGTCGAGCCGGATCTGGTTGAGGAGATGAGCCGCGTTCTTTGAGGAGGACGCCGCGCCAATCGGGGTTCCGGCACCGCGCACGGCGAAGACGAAGCGCAGCGCATCCGGGTAGGCGGTCAGCTCGCCGGCCTCGAGGAGATCGTCCATGACCTGCTGTTTGCGACGGGCGTACTCCTCGGCTCGATCGTCGGCGTCGGGCGCTTCGAAGTACTGCAGCGCAGCGCACGCGCCGCTTAGCGTGGGCTTGCCCGAGATGTGCACCCGGTAGACCTCGGATGTGAACCGCTCGGCGGCATAGGTCGTCTCGTCGCGAATCGCACTCCAACTCGTCTCCATCAGCTGCTCCAGCGCGTCGCGCCAGGCGTGTTCGTGCGGCGAGTCGACGAGCACGCCGTCTACGTCGAACACCGCGCCCCGAAAACCCGCTCTGCCGATCACGTCAGCGACGCCTGGCGGCTCTAGCCGACCTGGTGGCCGTGTCGCGGACGCTCCGCGGGCTATGCCTGTGAAACCGGATCGCGCGCCCAGTAGCCCCCCGGCGCGAACAGCTCGTCCACGATCTCCCCGAGCACTCCCGCCTCGTATGCGAGATCGAGGACGGTGTACCGGTTGCGGATCATCCGCGACCTCAAGTACGTCGCCTTGTGGTCGGGCATGCTCAGGCCGATCTGCGCAGGACTGGTCGGACAGCCCGCCGCTCCCAGCCGCTCCCGGAGCTCGTCGGCGCGCAGCAGCTGCTTTTCCAGCCGCTCGCGCAGCGCCGGCCAGCGCTCCCGCAGCAGCGTCAGCCGTTGCCCCAGCTGCTCGGCGTCCACGTATTTCGACCGGCTTTCCTTGAGTGCGGCCTGGTCGAGGCCCGGAGTGGTATGGGCGGCTCGCACCTCCTGCTCGACCTCCGCCCAGCTGGGCCAGGCGTTGCGGCGAGCATCGATGTCGACATCGCCCAGGTCGCGCTGCAGGATGCGCTCGTAGAACGCGGCGATCGAGATCGAGCCAAGCCCGACCTTGTAGCCGTGGGACGGCGGTGGTCCCCCGTCGGCGCCGTGAGCGAGCCCCTCCAGCTCCCAGAGGTGGCTGAAGTAGTGCTCGGCCCCGGAGGCTGGCCGGGAGGAGGAGGCCACCTGCATCGCCAGCCCGGCCATCATCAGGCCCTCGATGAGCGCCTCCATCGCCTGGTGGTCGCCGGCACGCAGCTCGGCCGGCCTGTCTGTCGCCTGACGCAGCGGGTCCTGCACGAGTGGCCACGCGCGCGGGTCGATCGGCTCGACCTCGAGCGCGTCGGCGACCATCCAGTCGGCCCCGGCCGGGACCTTGGCCAGTAGATCGGCATACCCGGACGCCGTCATGTCGTACGGAGCCGCGGTCAGGACCTCCAGGTCGGCCAGCACCGCGCGCGGCGCAGGACAGCTCAGCGTCTGCTTGTAGCCGTCCTTGGTGATCGCGGCGCCGAACGAGGTGTACCCATCCATCGAGGCGGCGGTCGCGACCACCATATACGGCCGGTCGCGCTCGTGCGACGCGCGCTTGACGATGTCGTTGACCGTGCCGGACCCGACCGCGACCGGAATGGCCTCGGGAGGGAGGGCGTCGCGCAGCTTCTCGATGTTGCCGTACTCTGCGTACAGCGTCGGCTTGCCGGGGAAGATGTGGGGCTCCGCCAGCCCACGTCCGGCCTCCTCGAGATGCTTCTGCACGTCCCTGCCGGCGGCCTCCCACGTGTTGTCGTCCGCCACGACGACCGCCGTTTGGTCGCCGAAGCTCTGCTCGAACACGTCGTCTACCGAGGCGAGCAGTCCCGCCCCCGTGACGACGCTTCTCGTATCAGTCGCCTGCTCCAGGGCGGTATCCATCCGCTCGGTGCTCATGATTGCCTCCCTTATGCGCTCACGGCCACAGGCGCGCCCGTGGCCGTCACGTGGCGAGTCGTCATATGCATTGCATCCTTCATGCGCGGATAGGTCTCGATGTACCTGTCCACGTAGAACTGGTACTCCTCATGACGCGCCGGGTCGGGCTCGATACTGCGCTCGATGTGCACCATGCCCGCCGCCGCAGCCTGGATGTCTGGATAGATCCCCGCTCCCACCGCCGCCAGTATCGCCGACCCCAGGACCGGGCCTTCGCCCACCCGCGTGAGGGAGATCGGGACGTTCGACACGTCGGCGTGCATCTGCATCCACAAGGCACTCTTCGTCGGCCCCCCGGACACCACGTTCAGTCCCGGCTCGAAGTT
The DNA here is from genome assembly GCA_963723675.1 of uncultured Solirubrobacterales bacterium. Taxonomy (GTDB): domain Bacteria; phylum Actinomycetota; class Thermoleophilia; order Solirubrobacterales; family Solirubrobacteraceae; genus Palsa-465. The sequence goes on from CAVRRW010000012.1 coordinate 1,939,417, forward strand.
GTGCCCGCGGAAGGTGCGGAAGATGTCCTCCGTGCCGTAGCAGATCCCCTCGAGGATCGCGCGGAACAGATGCCCCTCACCGTGGGCCAACGAGAGACCCCAGATCATCCCGCGGACCAGCGAGTCGGTGTGCGGCGTCCGATTGCCCTGGAAGTAGTCCACCACGATCAGCCCCTGGGAGCCGATCGGGATCTCGCTCGCCATCTCGTTGAGCACCACATACGGATCGACGCCCCGCTTGCCGGCCTCCTCGGTGGCGCGCTTGGCGAAGTTGTTCTTGAACCACGCGACCACGGAGCCTGTCGACACCTGACCGGCCTCGACCATGTACAGGCCGGGGATCATCGCGTCGGTGAAGGCGCCCCAGAAACCGTGGCCATGGATGGGCTCCGCGACCTGCCCGATCATGGCATGGGAAGAGCCCGTGATGAGCGCCAGCTTGCCGGGCTCCACCACCCCCAGCCCGAGCGCCCCCATGAAGCCGTCAACCCCTCCTTGCGCCACCGGCGTGTCGGGCTTGAGCCCCAGCTCCTGGGCGGCCTCCTTCCGCAGTCCCCCGACCACGACGCCCATGTCCCTCACGTGCTCCGGATACTTCTCCAGGAAGTCCTCGAGGCGCACCGCCGCAAGCAGGGTCTCGGGGAAGCCGCCCTCGTCGCGGTCGTAGAAGTACTTGGGAGCGGCGACGTTGATGGATCCCGACCACTCGCCGGTCAATCGGTTGATCACCCAGTCGGGGGCGTCGCAGATGTGCTTCGCGGCGGCCCAGGTCCTCGGTTCGCTCTCCTTGAGCCAGAGGGCCTTTGGAAGGCCCCACTCGGCCGAGACCGCCCCGAATCCGCTGTACTTGAGCGCCGGGTCACCCGTCTCCTGAATGCGCACCGCCTGGTCGGCGGCGCGCACGTCCATCCACATGATGGCTGGCCGCAGGTGTCTGTCGTTCTCGTCCATCGCCAACACGGTCGCCGCCGTGGCGTCGACGGAGAGGCCCACCACCTCCTCGGCCGACACGCCGCTCTCCTGAAGTGCGCCCTTGACGGCCTGGATCAGTGAAGACCACCACGTATCGGGGTCCTGCTCGGCCCAGCCCGGACGCGGGTGCTGCGTCCCGAACTCCACGGCGTAGAAGATCGCCGGTTCCCCCTCACGGTCGAAGATGCCGACCCGCACGCCCCCCGTTCCATAATCGATCCCCATCAGATAGGGAGCTTCAGCCATGGCTCTCCTCCTTCCCCTTGGCTCGGCCCCGATAGCTCGGGGGGCTTCTCCGATCGCTCCTTGGCGTGCGCTCCGCTGGACGCGTCGAAGTCGACCGCGCTGCAGCCGCAGTCCTCCGGCTGATCCGCTGCTCCCGGCGCGACTCGGTCCGTTCAACAAAGCCCATGCTCGCCAGCTCCCGGACGCCGGTACCCCAACCGAGCCTCCACGCCGATGGCTGTGGAGTCCGCCTCATCTGATTCAGTTGCATCCTCCGCTTCACCACCGACGCTGTCGCGGCTGCAGGGCGAGCGCGCGCCTATTAGATCGCCCGCCAACGATCTTGTCAACGCCTCTGTGATCAACTCCATCACTCGTGGTGGGCCTTCCACGCGGCCGAGCCGCGTCTCGTCTAGCCGAGCTCGTCGATCAGGTCCGCCACCGACTGCACGATTCGCGACGGCCGGTAGGGATGGCGCTCGGCGTCGGACTGTCTCGTCAGCCCGCTGAGAACGAGGATCGTCTCGAGTCCCGCCTCGAGCCCGGCGACGATGTCGGTGTCCATGCGGTCGCCGATCATCGCCGTGTGCGCGGAGTCGGCATCGAGCGCACTGAGCGCCGACCGGATCATCAGCGGGTTCGGCTTACCGACGTAGTATGGCTTGACGCCGGCGGCGCGGTCGATCAACGCGGCCACCGAGCCCGTAGCAGGCAGCGGTCCGTCGGGGCCGGGCCCGACGTTGTCGGGGTTGGTCGCGATGAAGCGCGCGCCCTTGTCGACCAGCTGGATCGCGCGCGTGATCCGCTCAAAGCTGTAGGTGCGAGTCTCGCCGAGCACCACGTAGTCGGGGTCGCGATCGGTGAGGGTGTAGCCCGCATCGTGCAGCGCGGTCGTGAGCCCCGCCTCGCCGACCACGAACGCGGAGCCGCCGGGGCGTTGGTCCGCGAGGAAGCGCGCCGTTGCCAGCGCCGACGTCCAGATCGACTCTGGAGACACCTCGAGCCCGCTGCGACCCAGGCGGGCGGCCAGGTCACGGGGCGTGTAGATCGAGTTGTTCGTAAGCAAGAGGAACGGCTTGCCGAGCTCGCGCAGGCGCTGCAGGAATTCGGCCGCCCCAGGTAGGGGGTGCTCCTCGTGCACGAGCACGCCATCCATGTCCATCAACCAGGAGCGGATCTCGCGTCGCGTCATCGAGGCCCACAGGCTAACGCGCCTCGCTCCGCTGTGTGAGTGGCGCCTTGCGACGCCGTCCCGGGGCGATCGCCCGTTACGGCTGGATGCCTCTGTAACAGCTCTCCCTAGCGCTCGTGCGCCTTGCCTGGTCAGAGCTCCCACCGTGAACGAGCGTGGGGTTCGGGCTCACGTTCCCGCTCACCACGATCTCCTTCATCGTCGTCCCGGCTTCGATCGGCATCGCGTTCGAGCGAGGCGCACCGAGACTACCTGCGCGCGCGGTCGGTATGCCGCGCTGAGCGCGGAAGCTAGGTCGCGGTTGCGCTTCGCCATCAGCCGCCGACGGTGGTCATGTCGGCGTAGCGGTCACCGGCGGCGCTGTCCGGCGGCATCGCCTCCTCGATGCGCGCGAGATCGTCAGCCGTGAGCCGGAGGCGCGGGCTCGCGGGGGGCTTGGCTCGCAGCGGCCGTCTAATCTTTGGTGGGCGACGATCCCGACGCTGAGCAAGCTCCGGTCATACGCAGGCGTCGGGACGAGACTCGCACACGAGGAGAGCGTGGCGGGGCCGAGTCGGAGGAAACGTGGCTCACCCTTCACTCCTCTGTATGCGACTGCGACGGCTCGGCGATGTGCAGATCGGTGCCGCACATTCCGCAGGCGCTAGCGCGCACTACAACCCTCTCCGGGACTAGGCTCGGCGTTGGTGGCGCTGTTCGATGCGCAACTCATCCGGACGCTGCCATACCGCTGCGCGCACTTCGCTAGCCGGAGGAGAGTCGGGGTGCCGGAAGGTCCCGGAGCCCTCTGTGACCTAACTCGGAGTTGACGTTTACAAGACTCATTGACGGGAACATTTACCTCGATATCGGCAAGTTGAATCGGCGGGCCGCGAGGCTCCCGAGGATCGGCCATGATCCGAGCTACATCGAAGCCCGGTAGCGAATCCCTTGCGGCGCGGGTTGGAGTGGGCGCTCCCGGGTCGGGGAGTTGGTTACGCAGAGCGTGCGGCCTGCTCGGCATGGCGTTACTCGTATGCGGCTGCTCGCTGGCCGGCGCCGGTGGTGGTGGCGGCGGCGGCCCGCATGGGGTCGCGCTGCGGGTCGCGATCGTGGCAAACCCGCAGATGCAGGACGTTGAGGCGCTGACGAAGTACTTCCAGCAGCAGAACCCGGACATCAAGGTCAATTTCGTCACCCTGCCGGAGAACGAGTCGCGGGCGAAGATCACGGCGTCGGTCTCGACGAAGAGCAACGAGTTCGACGTGGTGATGATCTCCAACTATGAGACGCCGATGTGGGCGCGCTACGGCTGGTTGACGGATCTACAGCCGTACATCGACCGCACGGCGGGTTACGACGCTCAGGACTTCATTCCGTCGATCCGCAAGTCGCTGTCCTACAACGGACACATGTACTCGGTGCCGTTCTATGGAGAGTCGTCGTTTCTGATGTACCGCAAGGACCTGTTCGCAAAGGTGGGGCTGAGGATGCCGGCGCGGCCGACCTGGTCGCAGGTGGCGACCTTTGCCCGTCGCCTCACCAACAAGAAGGCGGGCATCACCGGCATCTGTCTGCGGGGTGAGTCGGGGTGGGGTCAGGTGCTGGCGCCGCTGGACACGGTGATCAACACCTTCGGCGGACGCTGGTACGACCAGGATTGGCATGCGCAGCTCACCTCGGTCCCGGTTCAGCGGGCGGTGTCGTTCTACGTCGGCCTCGTTCAGCACTACGGGGAGCCCGGCGCCGGTGAGGACGGCTTCTCCGAGTGCGCGACCAACTACACACAGGGCAAGGCCGCGATGTGGTACGACGCAACATCGGCGGCCGGCACGATCGAGAGCCCTTCGACCAGCACCGTGGCTGGGAAGACCGGCTATGTCGAGGCGCCCGTGGAATACACCCGGTACTCCGGTTGGCTCTACACGTGGTCGCTGGGGATACCGACGACCTCGCCCCATAAGAATGCCGCGTGGCGGTTCATCTCGTGGGCAACCTCGCGCGCATACATCCGGCTGGTGGGTCAGAAGCTCGGTTGGGCGGATCTGCCGCCTGGCAGCCGTCTGTCCACCTATGCGAATCCGCAGTACAAGAAGGCCGCCAAGGCGTTCGCGGCGCCGACGCTGCGGGCGATTGAGACCGCCGATCCGACGCATCCGACCGTCCGGCCGGTGCCCTACGTCGGAGTCCAGTTCCTGGACATTCCCGAGTTCCAGGATTTGGGTACGCGCGTGAGCCAGCAGGTGACGGCCGCGATCGTCGGTCAGGAGTCGGTGCACGGCGCGCTGTCAACCTCGCAGAAATACGCACAGACGATCGGAAGCACGTACCGGAAATGACCACCGCACGAGGAGATCATGGCGACCACCGCTGCTGAGCGGCCGGTGCTCGTACCGGGGATGCGTGGCCGCGGCCGCGGCGCCGGAGAGGAGTGGTCTCGGCGCCTGCCATTGCTGCCGGCGCTCGTGTTCACGATCGTGGTCACGCAGATCCCGTTCCTGCTCACGATCTATTACTCGCTTCAGTCGTGGAACCTTGCCCGGCCGGGCTCGCCTCACTGGGTGGGCCTGCGCAACTACGGCGACGTCTTCTCAGACCCGGTCTTCTATGGCGCGGTGCTGCACACGATCGAGATCACATTCGGCGCGGTTGTGATCGCCACCGCCCTGGGGCTCGGCTTGGCGCTGCTGCTCGACCGCAAGTTCCTGGGCCGAGGCTTGGTTCGCACACTGTTGATCTCTCCGTTTCTGATCATGCCGACTGCCGCCGCGCTGTTGTGGAAGACAACGATGCTCGATCCGGTCTATGGGATCGTCAACTGGGTGCTCGGGTGGTTTGGCGGCGGTGGAGTCGCGTTCGTCAGCGCGCATCCGATGGCGTCGGTAATCACCACCGTCGTGTGGCAGTGGACCCCGTTCGAGATGCTGATCCTGCTCGCGGGACTGCAAAGCCAGCCACACGACGTGCTCGAGGCCGCGCGGGTAGATGGCGCCACCGCCTGGGCCAGTTTCCGCGAGATCACACTGCCTCACTTGCGTACTTACCTCGAGCTCGGCATCCTCCTCGGAGCCATCTACATCGTGAACACGTTCGACGCGATTTACATGCTGACCCAGGGCGGGCCGGGGACCGCGACGACGAACCTGCCCTTCTACATCTATCAGCGTGCGTTCCAGGGGTTTGACGTCGGGCAGGCGGCGGCGCTAGGGGTCGTCACGGTCGTCGGCACGATCATCGTCGCAACGATCGCCTTGCGCGTGCTGTTCCGCTCATTCATCGAGAACGAGACTCGCGCCTGATGGCGACCGCGGCAGCAACCGCACCAACGAAGCCCAGTCGATCCTTGCGCGACCGAGTCGGGGGCATGGCCTGGTCGACCCTCGCGTGGTTTGCGGCGATCATCTTCTTCTTCCCCGTGTTCTGGATGGTTCTGACCTCTTTCAAGCCGGAATCGTCGGCATACACGAGCCCGCCGAAGTTCATCTTCCATCCGACGCTCAACGAATACCACCAAGTGTTCAGCGCGGGGATGGGGCCGTACCTGGCCAACTCGGCGATCGCGACCGTCGTCTCGGTCATGCTCGTGCTGCTGCTCGCCACGCCCGCGGCATACGCGTTGTCGATGCGCCCGGTGCGCCGCTGGCGCGACGGGCTGTTCTTCTTCATCTCGACGAAGATGCTGCCGGTGGTTGCGGCGATCGTGCCGATCTACCTCGCCGTTCGTGACATCGGCTTGCTGGACAGCATCCCGACCCTGATCGTGCTCTACACGGCGATGAACATGCCGATCGCGGTGTGGATGATGCGCTCGTTTTTCCTCGAGGTTCCCGGTGAGATCCTCGAGGCGGCGCGAATCGACGGCGCTGATGTGCGTCACGAGCTGATTGAGGTGGTGCTGCCCGTGGTCGCACCAGGTCTGGCGGCCACGGCGCTGATCTGCGGGATCTTTGCCTGGAACGAGTTCTTCCTCGCCCTGAACCTGACCTCGATCAGAGCGGCGACGATGCCTGTCTTCCTGGTCGGGTTCATCACCGGCGAGGGCCTTTACTGGGCCAAGCTCGCGGCAGCCGCGACGCTGGCCTCAGTGCCGGTGCTGCTCGCGGGGTGGATTGCCCAGCGGCAGCTGGTGAGGGGCCTCTCGATGGGGGCGATCAAGTGAAGGTGGCGGCGCTCAGGCGAGACGCGATCGTATCGCGCGCCAAGGCGGACTGGAGGGAGAGTATGGTGCGGGTTACATACCCAGCAGCATGGGAGTGCGGCGATGGCTGAGGTGACTTACGAGCAGGTCAGCTGCAGGTATGAAGGAAGCGATGACCTCGCGGTCGACCACCTCGACCTGTCCATCGCCGACGGCGAGTTCATGGTCCTCGTCGGCCCATCGGGCTCCGGCAAGACCACCGCGCTGCGGCTCTTGGCGGGGCTGGAGGAGCTGAGCGAGGGCCGCATCGAAATCGAGGGGCGCGACGTCAGCGGCGTGCACTCGAGGGATCGCGACATCGCCATGGTCTTCCAGAACTACGCGCTCTACCCGAACAAGACCGTGGCGCAGAACATCGGATTCGCGCTGAAGATGCAAGGCGTGGATCGCGATGAGCGGGAGCAGCGCGTGCGCGACGCAGCGGGCATGCTCGGGATCGAGGAGTTGCTCGAGCGCAAGCCGCGCCAGCTGTCGGGCGGGCAGCGCCAGCGCGTGGCCATGGGTCGCGCGATCGTCCGCCAGCCCAAGGCGTTCCTCATGGACGAGCCGCTGTCGAACCTCGACGCCAAGTTGCGCGTGCAGACGAGAGTGCAGATCGCGGAACTGCAGCGACGCCTCGAGACGACCACGGTGTACGTCACTCATGACCAGGGCGAGGCGATGACGCTGGGCGACCGCGTCGCCGTGCTGAAGGACGGAAAGCTGCAGCAGATCGCCGCTCCTCGGGAGCTCTATGACAACCCGGTTAACGCGTTCGTGGCCGGCTTCATCGGACTGCCGCAGATGAACCTGATCCGCGTCCCGCTGAGCGACGGACGCGTGCGGCTGGGCGGGGAGTCGTTGCAGCTACCGCGACGTCCTGCAGAGTCCGCCGGTGAGCGCGGTAGCTCGGAGATCATCGTAGGAATCCGTCCCGAGCACGTGAGCGTGCACGACGCGAACGGCGAGGGGATCGCCGGGGAGGTGGTGCTGGTCGAATCGCTTGGAGCTGACTCGTACGTGCACGCTTCGCTCGAAGGACTCGACGCGAAGTTCGTTGCCCGGACCGAGGGATACGACTCGCGGTCGCCAGGATCGAACGTGCGTCTGCGGATCGATCCCGAGCGGATCTTCGGCTTCGACGCCGAGACCGAGGAGCGACTGGGCGACGAGCAGCCATCCGCTCGTTCGACCCGGACGCCTACAGGCGCGACCGCGGCGAGGCGGTGACCCAGGTGCTCCTCGAGACCGCCCCGCGTCAGGGCCGAGCACGGCTTCAGCCACCTCTTGCACTGCTTCAGCCACCTCTGGGAACTCGAGGGCCTCGCCCACGCGGGGTCGCGGCGCCCGCCCCGCCAGGTGGCGCAGATCGTCGTCGTAGTCGGGCAAGCCGAGGATCGCCTTCTGCTCGAAGATCGCTGGAACCGAAAGCGACCCCCCGCAGCATGTCCGCCGCGCCACAACATAGAACGTCGGCGCGCAGTTTTGTCGCGGGGATGTGACACGATGCCATGCACGCGTCTATTGCCACGCAGTCTCAGACGACGACGACGACTACACCGGCGTGGCGGCCGCCCACGCCTACCACCTAGGACATCAGGAGCGAGATGGCTGAGCGGAAGCTCGCGGGGGAGTGAAGATGACTGAGGTGCTGCTCGGAGTGGACATCGGAACGTCAAGCACGAAGGGGGTGATCACTCATGCCGACGGGAAGGTGCTCGCCCCGGCGCAGCGTCCGCACAAGACGCTGTTTCCGCGCCCGGGGTTCGTCGAGCACGACCCCGAGGGGATCTGGTGGAAGGACTTCTCCGAGATCGTCGAGGAGTTGCTGGGGCAGGCCGACGGCCCGGTCGCGGGCGTCTCGGTGAGCGGCATCGGCGCTTGCACGCTACCCGCCGACGCCGACGGCGAGCCGCTGCGGGACGCGATCCTCTACGGCATCGACACCCGGGCGGGCGAGGAGATCGACGAGCTCGTCGAGCGCTACGGCTTCGACGCGATCGTCGAACGCTCCCTGTCCCGTATCAGCCACCAGTCCATCGGGCCCAAGCTGATGTGGCTGCAACGCCACGAGCCTGAGGTATGGGACCGCACCCGGCAGCTGCTGATGGCGAACTCGTTCATCGTCGAGCGGCTGACCGGCGAGTACATGCTGGACTCGATCTCCGCGTCGTTTTGCATCCCGATGTTCGACCCCCGCACCCGCGAGTGGGTCAAGGAGTGGACCGATCACGTCGCCCCAGGGCTCGAGCTGCCGCGCATCGTCGAGCCGTGGGAGGAAGCGGGCCGGATCTCTGCCCGGGGCGCGGAGCTGACCGGTCTGCCGGCGGGCATCCCGGTCTGCGCGGGGACCATCGACGCGTTTGTGGAGTCGGCGAGCGTCGGGGTCAAGAATCCCGGCGACGTGATGCTCACCTACGGCACGACGATGGGCATCGCTGGCGTCCTGGAGGAGCCCCAGGCCAGCGCCGCCCTCAACAGCACTCCGGGCGTCTTCCCGGGAACCTGGATCCTGATCGGTCCCACCGCGACGTCGGGGGCCCTGACGAACTGGATGCGCTCAATCGCGAACGACATGCCGTTCGAGGAGCTGATCGCCGAAGCCGCCGACACGCCCCCGGGCGCCAACGGGCTCGTCGTGCTGCCCTACTTCGCCGGCGAGCGGACGCCGATCTGGGACGCCGACGCACGCGGGGTGATCGCCGGCCTGACGTTGAGCCACACGCGCGGGCACCTCTACCGGGCGATGCTCGAAGCCACCGCCTTCAGCGCTCGCTCGATCTTTGACGCGATCGGAGAGGCGGGGGTCGAGATGCAGCGGATCGTCGCGGTCGGGGGCGGCACGCGCGGCGGCCTGTGGACGCAGATCGTCTCCGACGTGACCGGCATCCCGCAAGAGCTCTCCAAGGAGACGATGGGCGCCTGCTACGGCGACGCGCTGTTCGCCGCGCGGGCCGCCGGGCTCGTCGAGCCGGAGGAGGACTGGGCCTCGGCGGCCGACACCGTGGAGCCGCGCCCCGAGCACCGCGACGTCTACGACCAGCTCTACGAGATCTACGGGCAGCTCTATCCCGCCACGAAGAGCCAAGTCCACGCCCTCGCCGCGATGCAGAGCGAGCAGGGCCTGATCCCCGGCGGTGACGCCGCGGACGAAGCGCTTTGACACACACGCGAAAGGACCGCTGACATGACCTCGATCGCGATCTTCGGCTCGGGGATGATGGGCTCCGCCCTCGCCATGCCGCTCGCCGACAACGGCCACGACGTCCGGCTCGTCGGCACCCACCTGGACCGCAAGATCATCGACTCGATCCGCAAGAACGGCATGCACCCGACGCTCGAGACCGAGATGCCCGAGTCCGTGCGCGCCTTTCACCTCGAGGAGGCGGCCGACGCCTTCGAGGGCACGGAGATCGTGCTCAGCGGTGTGACCTCGTTCGCCTCACACTGGGCCGGCGAGCAGCTCGCGACGCTCCTGCGACCCGACCAGCTGCTGATCATGGTCGCCAAGGGCATGGAGGCAAGCGAGGACGGCGACCTCTCCATCCTCCCCGACGTCGTCGCGAGCGAGCTCCCGGAGGAGATCCGCTCCCAGGTGCCGATCTCCGCCATCGTCGGCCCGTCGATCGCCGGGGAGCTTGCCCAGCGCCGCCACACATGCGTCTACTTCGCCGGCCGCGACCAGACTGCCCTCGACCGCCTGGCCGAAACCTTCCGCTGCGACTACTATCACGTGTGGACCACCACGGACCTCCTCGGCGCCGAGATCTGCGCGGCGCTCAAGAACTGCTACGCACTCGGCACCGGCTTCGCCGAGGGCATCGTCAAGGGGGACGGGGTGGCCGACGACTTCCGGTGGCGCAACTTCAACTACGAGGCGGTCATCATGGCACAGGGCGTCATCGAAAGCCGTCAGCTCGTCGAGCTCCTGGGCGGCGATCCGTTGACCGCCGAGGGCCTGCCGACCGCGGGGGACCTCTACGTCACCGCCAAGGGCGGGCGCAACGTGAGGATGGGGCGGCTGCTGGGCCAGGGCCACAAGTTCGAGGAGGCGTGGGAGATGCTCGACCACGTCACGCTCGAGGGCGCCGCAGCGATCAAGGAGATCGGCGGAGCGCTGCCCAAGCTGACCGAGCGCGAGATGGTCGGCGAGAACGACTTCCCGCTGCTGCGCCACCTTCACGAGGTCATCGCGCTCGAGCAGCCGATCGACATGCCGTGGGAGCGTTTCTTCGGCAACCGTCCTTGAGACCAGCCAGGCGAAAGCTACTCGGGGCCCCGCAACTCGAGCGACGGCCCGCCCCGGTGCGTGCGCAATCTACTCGACGTCGGCGGAACCGGCGTGCGCCTGCCGTTCACAAGACCCGGGCACCGGCCTCGTCAATGCCGATGCGATGCCGCGTCGCAGCGGGCATCGTGACATTCGACACGTCGATCGGCGGACGGCGCTGCGGCAATCAGCCCACGGAGGACTCGCGCGGGCCCGCGTGCGAGCGGGCTCGCAGGCGTCGAGGTCCGCGTCCTACACGCACCCCACTCGCCGTTCATCCGCCTTGCCGTCGGCGCGTGTGTCGAGGCGCACCCGAGGAAGCAGCTCGCTCACGCTGAGTCGCGGCTCGCCGGTACCCATCTCATCCACAACTGATTCCAGGTGCTCCTTAGTGATCGTCACCGTAATTTCGGTTCGGGTTGGAGGAGTCATGGATAGCGGCCCGAATTCTGGTGGTGATGGCGGGCCGCAGCCGGTATCAGATCGTGTTGAGCGATGAGGAGCGGCGCGAGTTGGAGCATCGCGCGGCTTGCTATTCGCGTCCGCACCGGAAGGTTCTGCGGGCGAAGCTCGTGCTGTACGCGGCTGAGGGACTGAGCAATGTCGAGATCGGCACCCGGTTGCAGATGCTGCCGGAGCTCGTCGGCCGGTGGCGAAGACGCTTTTACGAGGAGCGGATCGAGGGGTTGAGCGACAGGAAACGCGCGGGGCGCCCGCGCCGCTTCCCCCCCGGAAGAGGTCGCCGAAGTCAAGGCGATCGCGTGCGAGCTGCCCAAGAGGCAGGGCATCCCGCTCTCGCGCTTCAGTCGCTCTGAGCTGCACCGGTTCGTCGTCGAGCGCGGCGTCTGCGACGCGTCCGCGTCGACGATCGGCCGATGGCTCGCCGAGGACGCGATCAAACCTTGGCAGTGCCGCTCGTGGATCTTTCCCCGCGACCCCGACTTCTTGGAGAAGGCCGGCCGGGTGCTCGACCTCTACCAGGGGCGGTGGGAGGGGAAGCTGCTCGAGCCGGGTGACTTCGTGATCTGCGCGGACGCCAAGCCATCGGATCCAGGCCCGGCGGCGGATCCACCAGAGCGCACCGCCCCGTCCGGGGGGCGGGCAACTGGTCGAGCACGAATACGAGCGGCTCGGCGCCGTCACCTATCTCGACGCGTGGGATGTCCGCCGCGGCCAGATCATGGGCCGGACCGAGCCCAAGGGCGGGATCGCCCCGTTCGACCGGCTCGTCTGGCAGGTGATGACCAAAGAGCCCTACGGGGCTGCCCGACGCGTGTTCTGGATCGTCGACAACGGCTCCGATCACCGCGGCAAAGCCTCGATCAAGCGCCTACAGAAGCGCTGGCGCAACCTGATCCTCGTCCACACTCCCGTGCACGCCAGCTGGCTCAACCAAGTCGAGATCTACCACTCGATCATTCAACGCAAAGTGCTCGCTCCCAACGACTTTGCCGATACCGGCGAGGTGGCACGAACCCTGAACGAGCTCGAGCACCACTACAACAAGATCGCCAAGCCGTTCGACTGGACCTTCACACGCGATCACCTCGCCGACCTACTCGACCAACGTCAACAAGACCCCCCGATCGCACTCGCCGCGTAGCGAAACGGCGAACGCAGCCGGCTAGGATGCGCGGCGAACGCATGATCACCGGCGCCCACGCGATCATCTTCACCAAGAACGCAGACGCCGTGCATTCGTCAGAGATGTCCTCGAACTCCCGTCCGTCGACGCCGGCGACGGCTGGCTCATCTTCGCTCTCCCGGCCGCCGAACTGGCCGCGCACACCGCCGACGACGCCACTCATCACGAGCTCTACCTCATGTGCGATGACATCGACGCCACAGTCGCCGAGCTCCAACGCAAAGGAGTCAAGTTCAGCCGTCCAATCAGCGTCGAACGCTCGGGAGTCACCACAGCCATGAAGATGCCAGACGGCAGCGAACTCCGCCTCTACGAACCCAAGCACCCAACCCCCTCCTCCCCAACCGAATCGAATAGATAACCGTAATTACGGCCCGTACCACTTAGTGGACCGAAACGAACGCCGCCCTGTGCCGACAGCCTGATTACGCTGGTTGCAAAGCGGAATGGTCCATCTACGCATCGTTACGTCTATCTACGCAGCGACGTCGGTCTTGCATCCCGGACACGTTCTTGACATGCCCGGGGCACCGCTCCAACGCCCGCTGCATCCTCGCTCCTCCCGTGGCTCGCCGTCCGGCGGTCCGCGAGGAACCCTCGTCTCAACAGTCTGATCCACGTGCTCGCAGCACAGTTCGGGGCTCCCACCCCGGGCTCCCGGATCTCTCTCAGCTCGGGCTCAAGGCTCCAAGAAAAGCTCACGATCTCACCGCGGACCCAACCCAGCCCGCCTCATGTTCATCGGTCGCGGGCGCCCCGGCGGCCATCATCACTTAGCGCTACTCCCCGTGATGCCGTCCGTCCGAATCCCCTCACGGCATCACCGCTACCTTCACTCCCCGGCCGTTGGCCGCCGCGTCGATGGCCTCCACGGCCTCCTCCAGCGGGAAGCGGTGGGTCACCATCTCGTCGACCTTCACGCGTCCCGACTCGATGAGCCTGAGGGCCAGTTCGAAGTCTGAGCGTCGCGAGCCGGTGGAGCCGGTGATCTCGAGCTCATCGTAGTGGATTAGGCTGGAGGCTATCTCGGCCCGACCCTCGCCCGACGGACCCGCGAAGACGTTGACGCGCCCCCCCTTGCGGGCCAGCTCGAAGGACTGGTTGACCAACGCTGGCCGCCCGATGCAGATGATCACCGCGTCCGCCCCGCGTCCGTCCGTGGCCTCGGCAACGACCCCCGGGAGATCGTCGCTCGTGGGGTCGACGGCGAACTGGGCGCCGAGGCCTCTCGCGAAGTCCCGGCGCCTTTCGGAGGGCTCGCTGACGATCACGGTCCTCGCCCCGGCCAGAAGCGCGAGTTGGACGTGGAAGAACCCTATCGGTCCCCCGCCCATGACCAGGACCGTGTCGTCTAGCCCCACGCGCGAGCGGCGCTGGCCGTAGACGCAGCACGAGAGAGGCTCGGCAAGCGCGAGCTGCTCGGGGGGCATATCCTCGCGCGCGGCGAAGAGGCAGCCAGCTTCCACGGCCTCGGCGGGGACCCGCACGTACTGGCTCAGGCCGCCGTCGATCTCGTAGCCCATGCTCTTGCGGTTCTCGCACACGTTCTCCATGTCGTGCCGGCAGTAGAAGCACCTGCGGCAGGGGATGATCGGGGCAATCGCCACCGGCGTCCCAACCTTGTAACCCACCACGCCCTCCCCAACGGCCGAGACGCGCCCGGCGAACTCGTGACCCAGGATGGTTGGCGGAGTTATGCCGGCGGTCTTCTCGCCGCGCAAGATGCGAACATCCGTCCCGCACACAGTGTTGGCCCCGAGCTCCACGAGGACCTCGCCCGACACGATCTCGGGGGTGGCGACCTCCTTCACCTCCAGGTCGCCGGGGCCGTTGAACACGGCAGCGAGCATCCGTCTCCTATCTGGGTCTGTTGCCGTTCCCTACGGCCATCTGGATCTGTTGCCGTCCCTACGGCCGGCATGAGGACACAAGCGCCGGGTCCGACGACGTAATGGTCCAAGGTACCGTTTACGGGCCTAGCGTAACAATCCGCCGCTTCGTCGCGCGAAAGCTCGACGGCGAGAGCGTGGCGCACGAAGTGGTCTGGGCGGAGGACGACGCGCACCTGCGTCATCCTGCTCCCCGACCGGGCCCGTCACGGAGCTGGTGGCGGAGGCGCTCCCGTCTCTGAGGGGGCAAGCGCGTGGGGACTGATCCTCGCCGCCCAGGGAATCAACGGACTTCCTGTACCTCGCCGATCGCGGCCCGCAAATCACGTACCGCCGCGGCCGGATCGGCCGCCGCAAAGATAGACGTACCGGCAACGAACACGGTAGCGCCGGCCTGAGCACAGCGCGGCGCAGTCCCGTGATCGATGCCGCCGTCCACCTCGATCGCGACTTCCGAACCGACCACCGCGCGGAGCCTTTGAAGCTTGTCGATCGAGTGCTCGAGGAACACCTGGCCGCCCCACCCCGGATTGACCGTCATGCAGAGCGCCAAGTCCAGCTCGTCGGCGACCTCACGGACCGCCTCGACGGACGTGGCGGGGCAGAGCGCCAACCCCGATCGGCAGCCCGCGTCGCGCACGGCCGAGAGGGCGTAATGAACGTGCGGTGTGGCTTCCGCGTGGACCGTGATGACGTCGGCTCCCGCGCTGGCGAAGTCCTGGACGTGGCGCTCGGGGTGAGCGACCATCAGGTGCACGTCGATCAGCGCCCCCGCACTGATGGCCAACTCCTTCAACGCGTCGACGACGAGCGCCCCCATGGTGATGGGAGGTACGAAGTTCCCGTCCATCACATCCACATGGATGACCCATGCTCCCGCCTCGAGCACTTGCTCGACCTGGGAGCCGAGGCGCGCGAAATCGGCGGAGAGGATCGACGGGGCAATGCCGCGCAGCGGTGTGGCGCTCATCTCGTCAGCTCCGCGGTGGCAGCGCCGAACTCCCGATACTGCTCATCTGTGCGGACGCCCCTAATGCTCGCCGTTCCGGCCCGATCGTACAGGATCGGTCGAACAGCACGACTCGCCTACAGCCGCCAGCTGTGCTGCCGGCGGCCAGGGGGGATCTGTCCGATGCTCGCCGCGACGGTTCGAAAGGAGCGGGGCCAGCCTGATCAGCAGGTCGAGCACGAGCGCTTGCCGCTCGGGCCCAAACGCTCGTGCTCGGTGAGCTGAAGCTCAGAAGTAGTGTCGTCGGTCCGGACGGCCCGCCCTATCGAGCCAAGCAGAACGAGGATCAAGCCGATGACCAAGCAGACGATTCCGATCGAACGGCCGATCTCAGGAGGCCAGAGGGAGCGGACGGAGCCCACCGGACAGATCGGCTCGGGCGCATGAACGCCCAGAGGCTATTGGCCGCGACTCGCAAGAGCGCAACCTGTTCAGGCACATCCGCGCGACGACCGTCGTCAGCCACCCGCTGAGGTTAGGCTGGAACGGGAGAGTACGACCCGTGTGGAACTTCGTCGGTGTCGCATGGTGAGCTTCCCCCGCCCCCTGGCAGTATCGTCTTGCCGTTGGGGAAGTTTGAGACAGAGCTCTTGGCTGCGCACGCCGCAGTCGATGACGCCAGCGCGATCCTGCGGGACGGCCGGGCGTCTCACAGGTCGCTGAGGCGGATCAGCAAGGGTGAGAAGGACTTTCTCACCGAGGTTGACCTTGCCTCCGAAGCAGCGCTCAAGGACGCGCTGAAGGCAACGACGCCCGACATTGGGTTCTTCGGTGAGGAAGGCGGTGGGGGCTCGCTCGAGCACGGACGGGTGTGGGTGGCGGATCCGCTGGACGGCACGATCAACTATGCGACCGGATCCCCGCTGTGTGGCGTCATGCTCGCGCTCGTGGAAGACGGCGAGCCGGTCCTCAGCGTGATCGATCTGCCGTTCCTCGGTGTGCGCCTCGACGCACGCGCCGGCGCCGGGGCGCGGATGGACGGCGAGCATGTCGCCGTCAGCCACGCGCCGTGTCTCGCCGAGGGGATCGTCGCGATGGGCGACGCCTTTCATAAAGCTGGCCCTCGTCGGGCGGCCTTCCTCGCTTTGACAACCGCGGTCCACCGCGAAGCCCTGCGTATTCGTTGCGTTGGTTCAGCAGCGGTCAACTGGAGCTGGCTCGCCGGAGGACAGATACACGGGATGGTCCTCGCGCATAACAATCCTTACGACGTTGCGCCCGGCCAGATACTCGTCCAGGAAGCGGGTGCGCTGGTCAGCGATTACGCAGGCCAGCCGTTGCGGCTCGAGTCTGATGGCGCGATGGCGTGTGTGCCCGGAGTCCGAATGGAATTGCTGGCGCTAAGCGCAGAACTCGCTCGTACCGCGGCCCGCTCATAACTCCTTGCGTTTCAATCGTCCAGTGATCGGATCGAGTCCAGTGATCAGATCGACGCGCTCGCGACACGCGAGCAGTGGCCCAGATCCGCAGCCTCACCCGCCACGGCGCGCTTGACCTGGGTTTCTGAGCGTCCGTCCCCCTCGTCGACGTCGCCCACGGGCGGCGCTGAGCTGCTTTATGACTTCTCCTTGCGCGCCAAGCGGCCCTGCGCGAGGTGCTGCAGGTCGACATCGTCCAGCGACGTGACCACGAGATCCGCGTGGGCCGCCGCAAGGTCGTCCGCGTCACCGGCGCGGGCGATCCCCAAAGCAGCCATCTCGCCCGCCTTGGCGGCCTCGATCCCCGACACGGCGTCCTCGACGACGAAGCTTTCCTGCGGCGGCGCGCCGAGCTCTTTGGCCGCGGTCAGAAAGATCTCGGGATCCGGCTTGCCGCGGGCGAAGTCGCGGCCCGAGAGGTCGGCGTCGAAGAACTCCAGCAGGCTGAGGCCGGGACGCAGGAAGCTGTAGCGAAGGCCTTCCTGCTCGGCGAACTCGTCGAGCCGGATCTGCCGCAGGAACAGGTTCGCGTTCTTAGACGAGGAGGCGGCGGCGACGGCGATGCCGACGTCGCGTACGGCCATGATGAACCGCAGCGCGTCGGGATAGGCATGGAACTCGCCCGCCTCGATCAGCTCGATCACCATCTCCTGCTTGCGCTGCGCGTACTCCTCCACGTGGGCCTGGGGATCGGGGATCTGGAAGTATTCGAGCGCTGCCAGCGCCCCGGCCATGCGCGGCTTGCCCGACATCACCTGCTGGTAGACCTGTGGCGTGAACGCCGCCGGGCTCCACGTGCTCCGCTTGCGGATATCGCTCCACTCGGAGTCCATCAGCCCTCGCAAGGCCTCTCGCCACGCTCGTTCGTGCGGTGAGTCGACCATCACCCCGTCGATGTCGAAGATGGCCCCGTGGAAGCCGTCCTGCCCGCTCATCGTTTTCCCTCCGGTTGATAGTTGTGGCGCGGGATACCGCTCGCCTGCAGGGCGAACGTGTGGCGGTCGCCTGGGCACAGCTCGACCACCTCGCCTCCGACCCCGGCTCTGATCGGCCGGCTCAGCCCTTCGGCGTCGGCGGCCACTGTGAGCTCCCCGCCTTCGAGCGTCACGTGGATCGGCATCCCGCGGAACTGCATCGAGAAGTCGAGCCCGTCGAGCCGATCGCGCAGCCGGGGCGCGAAGCGCAAGACGCCGTCGCGGATGGAGCTGCCCGCGTAGCCTCGCTGGATCAGGTCGAGCGTCCCGGACATGACCCCCATGTGGATGCCCTCCTTTGTGGTGCCGCCCTGCACGTCTCCCACGTCGCTCTCGAGCGCGACGAGGAACCGCTCCCATGAGCTCTCCGGATCGATCGACGCAAGTACGCCGGCGTGGGCGATGAAGCTCAGCGTGGAGCCGTGTGAGGTCCGCGCGTCGTAATAGGCGATCGTCTTGCGCGCGGTCTCGGGCGTGTACTGATAGCCCAGCCGCTCGAACAGTTCACGCAGCTCCTCATCGGAGAACAGGAAGAACAACAGGACCGTGTCCGCCTGCTTGGCCAGCTTGTAGCGGTCGGGATCGTCGCCGTCGGCTCTGAGGATCCGGTCGAGGCGCTGGATGTTTCCGTACCTCTCGCGGTAGCGCTCCCAGTCGAGCTCCTCCAGGTTCTCGTACCCTTCGAACTGGCTGATGATGCCGTCGTTGTGGAACGGCACGAACATCTTGCGACTCATCTGCTGCCAGGCGCGGATCTCCTCGTCGGTGAGCCCAAGCCGATCGCGCAGCGCCTGGGCGCGGCTGTCGGGGAGGAGATCGAAGACCTTGAGCACGGTCTCGCAGATCCACGCCACCATGACATTCGTGTAGGCGTTGTTGTTCAGCCCGCCCCGGTCGGCGTTCGGATGCTTTTCGTGGAACTCGTCGGGGCCCATCACGCCGTGGATCTCGTAGCGGTCGCGCTCGGGGTTGTAGTGCGCGATCGAAGCCCAGAAGCGCGCGATTTCGAGCATCATCTCGGCGCCGTGCTCGCGCAGGAACTCGAGATCGTCGGTGGCCTGGTAGTAGTGCCAGACGTTGTAGAAGATCGCGGCGTTGACGTGGCGCTGGTTGTGGCTGAGATCAGGCTCCCAGCGTCCGGACAGCGGGTTTAGATGAACGACCTGGGTCTCCTCTCTGCCGTCGCTGCCGCTCTGCCACGGGAACATCGCTCCCCGGTAACCGGCTTCGAGTGCCGCCGCTCGCGCCTCGCCCAGCCGGCGATACCGGTACATGATCAATTGCCGTGTGATCTCCGGCAGCCGGAAGTTCAAGAACGGGTAGACGAACAGTTCATCCCAAAACACATGCCCGCGATACGCCTCACCGTTAAGGCCGCGGGCCGGAACGCCGACGTCGCGGCCCACCGTATGGGGCGAGCAGACCTGAAGCAGGTGGGAGATGTGCAGCCGCAGCAGCAATTGCACGCGCGGCTCACGCGGGAGCTTCACGTCGCAGCGCCGCCACAGCTCATCCCAGGCGAAGGCGTGCTGCGCGAACGCCTCGGCGAAGTCGGGATAGCGCCCTACCGACTTGCCGGCGTTTCCGAGCGGCTCGTTGATCGCCCGGTCGCGCGAGGTGTAGAAGCAGACCAGCTTCTCGACTCGCACCGGCTTGCCCTCCTGCACAGCGAACGCCAGGACCTGCTGGATGTAGTCCTCCGTCTGGTACAAGCTGCGCTCGGCCGCGATCGGCATGTCATCGTCGAACACCCTGGTGCGTGCCGCTTCAGCGACGTAGATCGTCGATTGTCGGGTGCGCACCTTTAGCGCAATGACCTCGGGACCGAACGTCCGGGGAGAGACGGGATCGAGGTGGCGGCCCTCCAGCTGTCTGTAGCGGGCCACGTTGCCGTTGGTCACCCGCCCGTCGAGCGCGGAGATCACCTCCACCTGCCCGGACCAGTTCTCCGGCGTGAGCGTCCACTCGATCGCCGCTTGGTGATGGTGCGCCATTCCCACGAACCGGCGGCTGGACAGCGTCGTCTCCCGGCCGGCGCGGTCGCGGAAGCGCAGCTCGCGGATGAGGGTGGCGGTGTGGATGTCCAGCTCATGGCGGTAGGAGAGCAGCTCGACGTTCGCGAGCTTTATCGCCTCCTCCCCCTCGATGCGAAGCTTGAGGACCAGCCAGTTCGGCAGGTTCACGAGGTCTTCGTTGAGAATCGGGCGGCCACCCAGAATCGTGGTCTCCCGGTTGTAGACCCCGCCCGCATAGGTGCCCGGGTAATGCACGTCGTCAGCGTCCTCCCACTCGCACGCGCCGCGAGTGCAGAAGTAACCGTTGCCCGTCGAGGTCAGCGCCTCGCGCAGGCCTTCCTGTTCGGGGTCGAACTCATCGTAGGCGAGCGTAAAGTCGGGCACGCGGGTCTCCTCCAGGGTCATGGGGTCATTGGGCCAGCGCGTCGAGGAACCGCTCGACCTCCTCGATCGAATCCAGCCGAAAGTCGGCGGCGGTGGTCCGGTTCGCCAGCTCGGGATCGGCTGGGTCGCCGACGAAAATGCCGATTCCGCGGCCGGCGAGTGCTTGGAATGCGTGCTCATCGGTGATGTCGTCCCCGACGTAGATCGGGACGACATCGTCGCGGTCCAGCCCCAGCGCGGCCAGCAGGTGCAGCACGGCACGACCCTTGTCCCAGTCGAGATTGGGCTGGATCTCGTAGACCATCTTGCCCGGGGTGACCTTCAGATCCTCGGGGTGCTCGGCCAGAACACTCTCGACGGTTTGTTGGACCTCCGGCCGCTGGTCAGGGGCTACCAAACGGTAGTGGGCGGCAACGGAGGCCCGCTTGGGCTCGACGACCGCCCCCTCGATCGACGAGAGCTCTTCCTGCAGTCGGGCCGTGACGCGCGCGAGCAAGTCCTCAAACCCGCTGGCGGCTTCATGCTCGATCGTGCCCTCCCGCGGAGACCAGATGTCAAAGCCGTGGCTGCCGGCCACCACGAGGTCGTGGACGCCCATCAGCTCCTGCACCACGGGCCGGTCGCGCCCACTAACAACGCACACCGTGCAGCGGGCGGCGAGGCCCGACACCGCCTCGCGCATACGCTCGGAGATCACCGCATCCTGAGGCCGATCGACGATCGGCGTCAGCGTCCCGTCGTAGTCCAGGAAGACCGCCGGCCGCGCGTCCCCGAGCCGGCGCGCGAACTCGTCGCCGCGCAGCGCGCTGGGCAGATCCCGGATGCTCGAGCTGCGCTGGGTCACCCGAGTTGCTTCCCTAGGGCGAAGCCCCCAGCCGGATGCTCTCGCCATCTCCTCGAGCTCCTGGCCCTTGGTCTCGCTGACGAAGCGCAGCACGAACAACAGCGAGATCAAGGCCATCGCCGCCGTGATGAACCGCGATATGGGAGTGGTCGCCGATCGCCGTGACCGCTGCGTTGAATACGGCCAGGCCATAGCCGAACAGAAAGCCGCCCGGAGTGGACATCGAAGCCAGATGCGTCACCGCCCAGTTCGACTGCCCAGGCTCAAAGGACTCGCTGGATCCCGACTCGGCCACCGCCTCGATCGGCAGGTCCTGATCGGTCATTCGTCCACCTCTCCATACCCGGATGACTTCGCAACGAAGCAACGCACATACTAGACCGTATGGAGTGGTGGGCCGTGGGCGGTGACGTCCGCGGCGGGTGGTAAATCTGGCCGGTCCCCCGTACGTGTCGGGGGCGGTGTAGCGGCACGACTGGTCCTCGCGCCGCGGCCCACAACCACATACGAAGGGAGCCGACCATGGCACAGGCTATGACGCTCGTCGGTCTGGACGTGCACGCGCGCCAGACGCATGCTGCGATGCTTGCGTGTGAGACCGGTGAGCTGCGGGGATCGCCGGTTGCGGGTTGCACCCGAGGAGGTCGTCTCGTTCCTGGCCACGCTGCCGGCGCCGGTGCTGGCGGTCTATGAGGCCGGGCCGACCGGGTTCGGGCTGGCGCGAGTTGGCGCACAGCGGGGGTCGATGTGCGGGTCGTGGCGCCGGGGTCGATCCCGAAGGGCTCTGGCACCGGGTCAAGACAGACCGCCGCGACGCGATCCGGCTGGTGCGGTTGCTGGCGGCGGGCGAGCTGCGCTTCGCGTTCGTACCGACGGTGGCCGACGAGGCGTTCCGTGACCTGATCCGCTGCATCGAGGACCTCCGCGGGGATCTGATGCGCGCGGCATCGCCTCTCCAAGTTCCTGCTGCGCCGCGGCCACCGCTACCAGGACGGGCACGCGTGGACGCCGAAGCACGGCCGCTGGCTGCGGTCGTTGTCGTTCGAGGGGTGCGCCCAGGCGACGTTCGCCGACTACTGCGCGTCGGTCGAGCTGCTCGCCGGGCG
This sequence comes from uncultured Solirubrobacterales bacterium, assembly GCA_963723675.1. GTDB lineage: Bacteria > Actinomycetota > Thermoleophilia > Solirubrobacterales > Solirubrobacteraceae > Palsa-465. The sequence continues at coordinate 1,961,516 of CAVRRW010000012.1, forward strand.
CCGATCCACGCTGCTGGTGGTTCTCGAGCGCACGGTGCCCGATTGCTCGCACGCACCGACGGTCGGCCGGCTGCGCTGCTTTCGCGGGATCGAGACACTCACCGCCGCCTACCACGTCCTCAACCGCGGCGTCCCCTACCACGAACTCGGCGAAGACTTCTTCTACCGCCGCGACACCGAAGCCACCGAGCGCTACCGCCGGCGACTCGTCCGTCAGCTCGAACGACTCGGTCACCAGGTCACCCTCGAACCGCTCCCGGAGGCCGCCTGATCCAACCGTCATCTCAACCCCGGAGGTCATTTTCGATTCAGTAGTGCCCCAACCGAGCACATCAAAAGCGCGTCGCGCGTCCAACGATGCATCCCCGCTCGGTCGAGCGGGCGCTCGCGTCCAGCATTTGCGCGGCCTTGGTCCCTCCTCGAGTAGAGCGGCTCTGCGGGTGCTCTATCAGCCGATCGCGCGCAGCCCAACCGGCTTGCTCTAGTGTTGGATCACGCTGCCGTCGGTGCTCGGTTCCGGGCGATGACGAAGGCTGAGTTGGACGACCTGGAGCGCTGGCGAGAATCAGCCGTGGCGGATCGAGCGACCGCGCGGGAGAGCGTTCGCCGACTATTCCGCACCAACCGCGAACGCTCGTTACCGCGATCGACTCGCCGCCCGCAGGTGACATCCGCAAACCAACGGCATCGACACGACCCTGGCGGCTACCGTCGGCGACTGGCGCGTCCTTTTCACGATCGAGACGACCCTCCGCGTCATTGCCGTTCTAACCGCGCAGACGCGCATACGACTGACGAAGCTAGAGCCGGAACCCGTCGCTTCCGCCTCGATTGAGGACCAGTAGCCCGAGCTGTCAGTGAGTGTGGGAGCTTCCGCGCTCCGAGGTTTCGGGTTCGCCGCTAGGTCAGCGCTGCTCGGGACGCGCCGCCGCCGCCGCTTGCTGGTGGTGGACGGCGCCTGACCGCCTGGTTTCGGCGATGATCACACGGTGTCCGCTCCCGTAGTCCAAGAGCTCTTTCCTCAGGTCCCACGGATCCCGGCTTCGGCCGGGGCCTTGATATTCGACGAGCGTGGACGCCTGCTGATCTTGAATCCCAGTTACAAGAAGGGTGGACGATTCCCGGCGGCCAGATCGAGTCAGGCGGCGAGTCGCCGTGGGCGGCGTGTCGGCGGGAGACCCGCGAGGGAGTGCAGACTCGAAGTGGACCGCGGCCGGCTCGTGTGCGTCGACTACCTGCGGCCGAAAGCGAGCCGGCCCGGCGGGGTGCGGTTTCTAATTGACTGCGGCACCTTCACCGACCTTCAGCTAAGCTCAATCAGCTTGCAGGACGGGGAGATCGACGACTACCGCTTCGCAGCACTGGCTGAGGCACTGGCGCTTCTGAGCGGACCGCTCCGGCGCCGCGTGCCGACTTCTGCGGCGCGAAACGCTGCCTCTACCTCGAAGACGGCCATGGTCCCGGGGGTGCACTCCTGACTCTCGTCGCTTCCAACGCGTACAATACGGTGGCCACCGCGGTGGCGGCGACGCCACGGCGATCTGGCCGGCGCTGCCGGCGCTAAATAGATTCGCGACGTCCCAGGCCAGTCCACCGATGAGGGCGGCGGCGGGGATCGTCAGTACCCAGCCGCCGACCATCTTTGCCGCTGTTCCCACCGCACGGAGGCCAGGCGCTTGCCGTTGCCCGAGCCGATTACGCCGCCGGAGACGACGTAGGTGGTCGAGAGCGGATAGCTGAAATATGAGGAGGCGAGAATGACCGTCGCGCTGGATCTGGATGCCTCGGCGGAGAAACCGGGGGGACTCGATGCTGGTCAGGCGGTTGCCCATCGTGTTGATGATCCGCCACCCCCCCGACATAGATAGAGCTGGCGGAACAGCACAGCGAGCCCGGCAATCAGCTCCTTCGACGGCATCGTGGGGTCAACCGCTGTCTCGCCCTGGGTGAAACGGACGGTATAGCCAATCTCGCTGTCGTTGAGAACCGCACTTCGTCCCAGGTCCGCGGCCTGTGAGATGTACCGGCGAAGGACGTCATGGTCCCGAGCGCCAGGGGTGTCTGCGAGAACTGGGAATAAGGTCGGAGCCGGCAGTCCGAACACGTAGTCGATCTGCCACCTCCAATGCTCCTGCGAATTCGCGCGGTGCTCTCCGGGTCGTGCGTCCGACGTCCCGCTGGTCCCAGCGGCGAACCGATCGAGGTGATCCTTGGCATCGCGAATCACCCCGAGCACGCCGCGCAGATGCTCGCAGTCACCGTCGTCGAGACGCAGGCCCTCACCCGTGCCTAGGATCGCACCGGGCTGTTCCTGTGCCGCCCGAGCCGGCACCGTCCAGTTCAGGTCGTTCAGCTTTCGGTAGGCGTCCCCGACGGCCTTGTGAGTGGCTGGTGAGATCGCCGCGAGCTCCTCCTCGTAGTCGCGCCAGCGGAAGTCCGGACACTTCCGCGGTGGTGCCCAGAACTGGCTCGTCTCGATCGCCCGTCCCAGGAGATCCTCTGATTCCTCCAACTCTCCCGCGAGTCGGCGCGCCATAGCCGGCCGTGACGTCGCTGATCCCATCGGGCTGGCTGGGACAGTCTCCGGCCGCGAGCCACTGGCGACCTCCGCACGCAGCCGCGCCGCTTCCTCTCGGCCCTGGCCGGTGATGCGCCAGCCATGAAGCTGTTGGAGCCACGTCCCGCTCCAGGGGGCGCCCGGCGTCGGTGCGATCACCCCGCCGCTCACCGTCGTGAACGCGATGCGATCGTCGCTCACGAGTTCCTGCATTAGCACGGCGAGGTCGTCGATCGCACCGTCGGCGATGAGTCCGGCGGCGACAGCAGCGCGGTAGATCTCCCAGCTCGCCGAGAGAAGGTGCCGTCGACTCGGGTCGCGTCTCAGATCGTCCATGAACAACAGAACATCGGTGGCGATCGGTTGGGGGGTCGCGACCATTGTCGTCACGGTACCGGGGGCGCGGTCGGTCAAGAGATGCGCTTTTGGGCTGCTTGTCACGGCGCCGATCAGCCGGCCCGACAAGGCACTCGTGCTTTCGCCCCGAGCGCGCCGGAGTCCACGGACGCCCCTTTCAGCGGAAAGCGCAAGGCAACGAAGACCAAGCGGGACGGGTCCGTTCGCGTGGGAGCAACCGCCGGAGGTCTCGCGGCCGGGAGTGCTTTCACGCGGCGATGCCGCCCCGGCAGACGATCGCGTTGGCGACGTCTGGATCACGCCGGTTGCCGGCGTCGGACGAGCGCTGTGCCACGGCAGCGATCATCCTGGCCAGACCTCGCGTTCACGTTCGCGCATGCCCCGGGGCGCAGGCGCCGACGGTCTCCCATGCGCGGAAAGCTCGCATCTCAGCGTCCGCGGCCTCCTAGCTGGGAGCGGGGCACGAGTCGGTTGAGCGCACGTCTTGACCCATCCCGCCGTGAGGCGAGGGACATACGTCAACCGGTCGATGGAGACCACAAGGACGTCATCCTCGACACGCTCGACGCCCCGCGCCCGAACGAGACAGATGACGGCAAGGGCGCCGCTGCGTGCCCATCTTCGCCGGCGTCGTGCTAGCCAGGCCGCCTGCTCGCGCACCCGTGCGAGATGGCGACCGTCGTACGTCCTGGTCTTCGTTTCGATCGCGACCGCAATTCCGGTTGGTGAGACCGCCACCGAGTCAATGTCTCCCCGACCCTGCCACGGCAGCGAATGCCGTAGCCGCCAGCCCTCCGCCTGCAGCGGTGCCAGCGCGCGCTGGACGGCGTCCTCAGAGCGCGCCCCGACCCGACTGCGACGAGCGAGCGAGAGCCAGCGGCGCGCGTAGAAACCCAGCCCGACGGCCGTGAGAACGAGCAGCCCGCCGAGCGCCGCCGATCCCGCGCTCGCGACCACCAGCCCGAGCACCCCGGCGACGAGGCTTCCCAGCGCCGCTCTTCCGGCGTGAGAGAGCCGGCGATACTGCTGGCGACGCGCGTAGTTCACGCGGCGACCGCCTCGAGCTCGTAGCCACCGCCGAACGCGCTCTCGCTCTCGGTTGGCTCAACCATTGTTCGATCGTCCCACCGTCGCCAGACGGTCCCCGTAACGTCCGGTGCGGGGCCGAGCCACGACCTTTTACGTGCCCGCTCTCGCGGGATTGGTCCGCGATTGGACCACGCTGCCAGCCGTTTCTGGTATTTGCTGGCGTTTTGCTGATACCGCTACCGGGATTCGAACCCGGTTAGGTTATGTTGGGCCGCGTAGATCATCAGTGTTTACGGGGGTTTCGAGGGGGCCCGAATTGCGCAGTGTTTGAAAGAATTGGCCACCAATTGGCCACCAAACGCGGTGTCGATCAGCTCCGCCTCCCGCTCGCCCGGCATGTAGTCGGCGTAGATCTGGGTAGTCTTCAGGTCGCGGTGCCCCATCCACTCCTGGAGCGTGCGCAGGCTGACCTGCCCTGACGCGGCGACCGTCGTGGCGAACGTGTGCCTCAGGTCGTGCAGGCGAACGGGACGGACGTCTGCGCGCTGCAGCGCCGCCTTGAAGTGCAGGAGGAGCCGCACGCGATCAAGCGGCCGGCCGGTGTGCGGGTGTGCGAGCACGAGATCCTGGTCCTGGTTCCAAACCGTGTGCTTGTGATGCTCCTCGAACTCGGCGACCAGGCGAGAGGCGAGCGGGATCGCGCGGATCGACCGGCGCGACTTCGGGCTGCCGTACTCGCCGCGGACGTAGCTTTGCCGGACGCGCACCTTCATCGCAGCCATGTCGAGGTCATCCCAGCGCAGAGCACGCAGCTCTCCCAGCCGCATCCCTGTCATCGCGGCCGTCAGGACGAGCAGCCGCACGACCGGCCACCAGTCGCGCTCAGCCTGCGCGGCGTGCGGCGGTGGCGGCGCCGTGAGGACGCGCTCTAGTTCGGCCTGCGTGAGGAAGTGGATCGTCTCGTCTCGCCGCACGTCGGGCAGCTTTGCCATGTCGCATGGGTTGCTGGCGAGCAGGCGGCGGTCGACCGCCAGCCCGAGGACGCTGTGCAGCGTGCCGATCACATTGCGGATCGTCTTGGGTGCCTTACGGTCGCGGTGCAACCGCTCCACAAGGCGCTGCACGTCGCGCTCGTCAACATCACGCGCCTCGATGCCACCGAGCATCGGCTCGATGTGCTTGCTCAGGTGGTAGCGAACGCTCTCGATGTGCGATGGCTTGCGTCCGGCGTCGGTCAGCGCGGCGAGAAGGGCCCGACCGAGCTCCGCCACAGTCGTCTCATCGCTCGGCTCACCGGAGCCAAGCGTGGCTGCGAGCAGGCTCTCCCGCAAGAGCGCTTCCGCCTCCTTCTTCGTCAGCCCCGACCTGTTCGCGTTCGTCCGCGCCGCACCGATCCTCTGCGCTTTACGGCGGCCGTCCGCGGTGCGCCAGCGCCCGTACCACGCGCCGTCCTTCAGGTACAGGCTGCCGGTTCCGTAAGCGCGCTTGGCCACGACCAGAAAGGTAGTGCCCCCGCTCATCGGCCTGCTCGCTCCTGCACCTCGATCCACGCATCCAGCGAGGATTGCCGGAACCGCCAATAGCGGCCGAGACGGATCGCCGGGATGCGTCGCTCGCAAGCCCATTGGCGGACCGTGTAGGCGCTGACGCCCAAGAACTCCGCTGCCTGCTCGACGGACAGCAGCGGATCGTGCACGTGCGCGCGGACCGCGGTCATCTGACCGGAAGCATCTCCTCGAAGACCTGCCCCCAACGCGGGAGCTCGGCATCTGAAGTCTGTCGCGATTGAAGGGACGCCATCCTCACCTGTAGATACTGCGTGCGCAGGAGGCGGCCCCGTCGCCGGGACACGAGGCACGCCACCCGAGTTCGGCGGCGCGGATCCAGAGATCGTCCGGGGACCCGGAGCTCGTGATCCGGCGCCGCTTGACGACGGCGATCGCCTCGAACACGCAGGGTCCTCGCCGTCGAGCAACCCGCCGCCCCTCCGCAGCGAGCGTCTCTAGCTCCTCCTCGTCGAGATCGCGCCGCTCGCCCCGTGCCCGGTCACACGCGGAGCCAGCTGGGTACCGCAGTTCGCGCCGAGCGATTCGCTCAGCCGCTGGAACGACTTCCACGGGTTTGTCAAACCTGGCTCGGACATCGGTCAAGTGGTAGGCGCACCACGATCGTAGGGTGCACGTGGTCGGTCGCCGGAACTCGCCTCAGTCGCCGCCTCACGCGCGAGAGCCCAACTTCCGAACACGGCGGTGACGACGCTCGCCGAAGGCCAGTGCCCGGCTGCCAGCCGCCGGGCCGCGTCCTTGCCGCGACGGCGGGCATGGGTCCGCGACCAGTCGTAGGACGACGGCATCCGCCCAAAACGCTCACACCACTCGAGCATCGCCGAGATCACCAGCTCCCGCGTCCACCGCCGCTCCATCGCGCCGGGATGGCACGCCTTGCAATAGGCGTAGGCGTCGCCCTTGCCGTTACGTGGCTGGGTGTACGCGCCGCAGCCGCGGCACACGCCCACGTAGCGCGCCTTGACCGCGGCGGCCTTCTCGCCTGTCGGGTCGTAGAGATAGGCCTTCACGGTGCCCTCTGCGCGCCCCAGCCGGCGAGCGATCTCGGCGATCGATAGGCCCTCCTCGTCGCGGTAGTGGCGGGCGAGTCGCGCGGCGCGCCGTCGCTCGCTAACACGGTCTGTCATGAGACGCTGTAGGAAGGGACAGAGCAGGGGTAACGACCGGCGGCGCGCTTGTGCCCACCGGCACCCGGCTGATTCGATGCCGGCACGTGCAGTCTTGCTGCCCCGACTCGCGGGCCACCCTCGCCACCGGTCTTCATCGTCGCCACGACGGCGAATGCTATCGGACGTGCCGGACGGCCCGCAAAGGGCCCAAAAGAAACGCATTCGGGCGGGGACTTCTCGCCGGGGTTGGAGCAGCAACGGCACGGTGGACGTCGCCGGCGTCCGCAGCCACGTCGCCGGCGTCCGCAGCCACGTCACCGCTTCTGCTTCCAGATTGGCAGAGCAGCCATCCATCGTGGGCGACGCAGCGCTGTCCCAGCTCGTCCAACGGAGATGCCTCGTTGACGAGCGAGAGTGCTGCCGCTGATCCCGGAAGCAGCATTCTGGCGATCGCCGAGTCGTATTGCCGGATCTTTTGTGGCGGCAGCGCCTGCGGACTACCGTGATCAGTTCTGCATCCGCGCGTGTGCTTGCTGGCCTGGCCGATTGCGAGCAGGGGAGCGCCTGCGGTGGGTTGCCGAGGCGGAAAATCGCGGCCTGTTGTTGTCGGCTCGCGCCAAACATCGCGTCTGACCTGGAGACCCGCCTGCCGTCCACCGCAGGTACGCCAAGCAGCCACGGCGAAGTGCGGCGCGCATACGCAAGCGGGTTAGCGCCGAGTTGAGCGGCCGGTCCTGGGCGCACTCCGAACACGCTCCGTTCCGATCGCCTGGCAGAGCGCCAGTCCGGGCGTGGACGAGCGCCGCTGCGGCGGGCCATTCCCTTGCAGCGGTTCGCAGATACTGGAGAACGACGCCTGTTCTGGCGGAGGTCGCCAGTTGGGTCAGGCTGCATCGCCTGGCTACGCGTTGTCCGAGGATCGCTGCCCTCGGCGGCGGACCGCCGCGGTCGTGGCGGCGCTATACCCGCCAATAGCTGGCTCGCAGCAGGACGACGACGGGCACAATCTCGAGGCGCCCAAGCCACATCAGCAACGTAATCGCCACCTTCGACGCGTCGCCGAAGACTGCGAACGAGCCGCGCGGGCCGGCCGCGCCGAGGCCGACGCCGGCGTTTGCCAGCGTCGAGGCGGAGGCGTAGATCAGCGCGAGCGTGCCAATGTGCGCGCGGCTGTGGAAGGCGGCGTCGAGTGCGAGCACGGCGGTCCCGAGCAGGAACACAACGATGTAAATTAGGACGAACGAGATCACCGCGAACAGTGTCTGCTGGTCGACCACCGAGCCGTTGAAGCGGATCGGGCGGACTAGTTCGGGGTGGACGGTGCGGACGATCTCGCGACCCAGCAGGCGGGCGAGGATCAGGTGGCGCGAGACTTTGATCGAGCCGCCGGTCGACGCGGCGCAGCTTCCGACGAAGTACAGCACCGCGAGCATGAGGAGCGCGAACAGCGGCCACCGGCCGTAGTCGACGGTGAAGTAGCCGGTCGTGGTGACCACGGATGTGACCTCGAACGCCCCGGCGCGGATCGCGGCCTCGCCGTCCTGAACCCCGCTTGCCCAGAGCGCCACCGTGACAATCGCCGCGGCGACCACCAGGATCGCGAGGTACAGGCGCAGCTCCTCGTCGCGGACCGCCTCGCGCGGGCGGCGCTGGATCAGCGCGCGGTGCAGCACGAGAAAGTTCGCGCCCGCGACCATCATGAAGCCGACCATCGTCCACTGCGTGACTGCTCCGAAGGCGCCGATCGATCGTGGCTCGGTTGAGAAGCTGCCAGTGCCGATCGTGCTGAGCGCATGGGCGAACGCCTGGTAGGTGTCCATCACACCAGAGCCGCCGAGCCAGCCGGGAAGCGCCAGCGCCAGGAACCCCGCGATCGACAGCCCGACGTACAACGACGCAAACCGCCGCACTGTGTCGCGGATGCGGTCGGAGATCGTGTCGAGCCCCGGACCTGCGAGCTCGTTTTCGAGCAGCTGACGGCCGCCCACGCGCAGCCGCGGGAGCACGCCAAGGCCGAGCACGACGACACCGAGGCCGCCCATCCAGATCGTCTGCTGGCGCCACTCCTGGATCGAGACCGGGAGCGTGGCGACATCGCGCGCCACGGTCGCGCCCGTCGTCGTAAAGCCGGACATTCCCTCGAACCATGCGTCCACGGGCCGCGAGAGCTGGCCGCCGGCGAGCATGTAGGGCAGCGCGCCGTAAGCGGCGGCGATCAGCCACGCGGTGGAAATCACCAGGTAGCCCTCGCGCACCCCGACCGCCTCACCGCCGCGCGTCAGCCGCTCCATGGCGAACCCGCCACCGCTGACGATCGCCCCCGCGCCCAGGAAGGGCCACGGCGCCTCACCGTTGGCGAGCGCGAACGCAGTCGGGACCAGCGCGGCAACGCCAAGGTACTTCACCAGCGACCCGACCATATTGAACGCTGCGGACACGTCGACACCCAGGCGGGCCGGGCGGCCCGGCGGGAGTGGGCCCGGCAAGGCGGACCGATCGGCCCGGACGCGCTCCCGGTCGGCGGCCTGATCGGTCACAGCGCGCGCTCCACGACCGACGCGTGTGCCGCCTCAGTGAAAACGATCACGCGGTCGCCGGCGTGCAGCACGTCATCGCTGCGCGGGAAGATCGCCCGCCCGTCGCGGACGATCGCGGCGATCAGCGCCCCCCGGATCCGCATCTCGCGCAGCGCCCGCCCGACCAGCTCACCGTCGGAGCGGCACGTCACATCGAGAATCTCAAACCTGTCTCCCTCGAGCATCTCCACCTGCCGCGTGCGGGGGTCGTGCGCGAAGCGCGCGATCTCCGCGACCGTGACCGCCTGCGGATCGATCGTGATGTCGATCCCCGCATGGTCGTACACCGCGCCCGAGCCTGGGTCATGCGCGAGCGCGATCGTGTACGGCACTCCGTGCAGGCGGGCGATCGTCGCCGCGAACACGTTGCGCGCATCGTCGCGCATCGCGAAGATCGCCGCCTGCACGCGCGCGATCCCCTCCCGCTCCAGGAAGTCGCGGTCGATTCCGGCGGTCTGGAACACGCGCGCGCGAGGCAGCGACTCCGCGACGAACGCAGCCCGCGCGACGTCCGGCTCGATCACTCGCACGCTCAGCCCCTGCTCGACCAGGACCCGCGCGATCGCCACGCCGAGCTGCTGCGCCCCGTACACGGCCACATCACGGACGCTTCCCCGCCGCGGCGAGAGCAGCTCGCAGCAGGCACGCGCTCCGGCCGGCGATCCAACCACGACCACCCGATCCCCTCGCTCGAGCGCCGTGCTCCCGCTCGGCAAGACCGCCCGGGAGGTGCGGATCACCGCGGCGATACGCGCGTCGGTGGGTGTCTGCACCTCGCGCAGCGGCCGCCCGACCAGCTCCCCGCCGGCGCGGTCGCTCACGTCGACCTCGACGATCTGCACCTGCCCATCTGCGAACGTGCTCGTATGGCGGGCAGTAGGCATCCCGATCGCCGCGGACACCGCCTTCGCGGTCTCGAGCTCGGACGAGACGACATAGTCGACATCGAGGCGGCCTTCGCGCCAAATCTCGACGTACTCAGCAGCAGAAGTCCGCACGACCGTCTTCGCGTTCCGCGCCGCCCCGCGCGCGTATGTCCCAGCCACGAGGTTGGCCTCGTCGCGGGATGTGCACGCGATCACCAAATCACTGCGCGCGATCCCCGCGGCGACCAGCTCGCGACCGCTGACCGCGCTCGCAGGCATGGTCGCGACGTCGAAGCGCTGAGCCAGCGGCTTCAGCCTGCCCGGGTCCAGATCAACGACCGTGAGCTCGTGCTCGGCCGACAGCGCCTCGACCACCTTCGCGCCCACCAAACCGGCACCGATCACGAACACCCGCATCCGAACGCGAGCCTACTCCCACCGCCAAAGCACAGCGAGGATCGCTAGCCAAAAACGTCAACCCCCAGCCCCCGAAGCCCAGCAGCAACACGACCAGCATGGCTGTCACAGGTCGGCTCATCCCGGCGGGTCGCGCCACCAGCAATAGCGTCACGAGCGCCCGTCGCGATCAGCCAGCCCAGCGGCAGCTTCGTCGTGGTCGAGACGCCAGCAGCATCACGAACAGCGAGCGAAGGATCACGCCTACGGCAACGTTGATCGTGTTGCCCGTTGAACGTCTCGCCGACGAGCGCGACGCCGCGGCCCTCGAGCCCCAGCCAAAACAGCAGCGCGGCGTCGCTGACCATTGCCTGCTGAGATCGGCCGCAGGGTCATGCGGCGGCGGCCGGTGCTGACGGCCCGGGGTGACGAATGTGAGCAGCATCGGATTCTCCTCGCCAGCCGCTGCTGCGTTGCCCTGGCCCTCGCGAAGCGGCCTACCCGGCGGACGGCGTGATTCGATCTCACCGCCTCTATCACGTGAACTCGATGGCCATTTCGTCCGCCGGCTGTGCCGACGAGTGAACATGGAGGCTCGTGCTCCCGCAACGGTGCGCCGGGTCCGATACCTTCTTTAGTCAAAGCGAAGGGCTGTCGAAGGTGTCCGCAAGGCTCTCGACGGATCCGGCAGCCGATGAGCGCGGCGCCGCTCCGGTGTGCTCTACGTGACAACGGTGAAGGAAAAGCGATGCTCGCCGCGGTGCTGAGCGGTCCCAACGATCTCACGCCGACGCACATTCCCACGCCTTCCCCAGCCGCAGGCGAAGTGCTGGTCGCCGTCGGCGCCAACACGATTTGCGGCACCGATCTGCGTATTCTCCGAGGCGAGAAGACCGCCGGCGTCGAGCCTCCCGTCGTGTTGGGCCACGAGACGGCAGGTCACATCGCCGCGGTGGGCGCCGGAGCCACCGGATACGAAGTCGGCGCCCCGGTTGTGGCCGCTCCGATTATCCCCTGCCGCCGATGCTGGGAGTGCCGTCATGATCTGGACAACCTGTGCCGCAACCCGCGGATCCTCGGGTACGGAATTGACGGCGGAATGGCGGAATACCTCCTCGTGCCCGCCGATGCCGTCGAAGCCGGCTGCCTTATCGTTGCGGATGAGGACCTGCCTTCCGAGCAGCTGGCGCTGACAGAGCCATTGTCGGCCTGTGTCGCGGGCCAGAAGACATCCCCCGTGGAACCAGACGACGTGGTGCTCGTGATGGGCGCCGGTCCTATCGGCCTCTTCCACGTTCAGCTCGCGCGGCTGGCCGGAGCCCGTGCGGTCGTCGTCAGCGAGCCCGCCGCTCCTCGACGCGCCCACGCCGAGCGCCTGGGCGCCACGGCGACGGTCGACCCGAACACCGACGACCTCGCGCGCGCCGTGGACGAGGTGTCTGACGGGGTCGGTGTCGATTCGGCCATCCTGTGCATCGGCATCCCCGAGCTTCTTAACGACGCCCTCCGGCTCAGCCGCAGTGGCGGCCGGGTCAACGTCTTCGCCGGCTTCACGGGCACCGGCCTCTCCCAGATCGAGGCCAACTTGATCCACTACAAGCAGGTCCGGCTCACCGGGTCGGCCAATTCGCGGAGAGCCGATTTCGAGACCGCGATGCGCCTGATCGAGTCGGGCAGAATCGACAGCGCCTCCATGATCACCCACCGCTTCGGGATGGAGGACGTCCTCGACGCTCTCGGGATGGTCGGGCGCGGCGACGCGATCAAGGTGGCCGTGATGCCAGGGCCCGCGGACCCCACCCTGAGGAGCAGCCTCAGAAGGAGCGCGCCATCGGGCCACGAATAGCGGTTGCCGGAGACATAACCCCCGCTGGAGGTTCCACGTCGGCCGATTTCGCTTCTCGCTCACACGCGCCTGGGAGGAGCCGGGGCCGCTGTTGCCGAACCGGCCATGGCAGGTGCCCGCGCCGAGGGGTGGCTGAGGTAGCGCGTGGCACCCGAACCCAGGCGGCACGAGGAGGCAACCTTCATCGCGAGGCCAGCCACCGTCAGGCCCCTCGATGAGGTCTCAGCGTGTGGCCAGGACTGCTTACGGCCGGCGCCCCCGCCTGACGCGGCCTCAGTCGGTCTCGCGGTCGGCTCGCTTGCCACACCCCAGGGATCAGTCGCAGATCGCGTGCGAACTCGCGCGTCGGACCGCGGCTCCGCTCAAGATCCGTCGCTTCGCCCCTCGCCGCCGCCGATGTGCTCGCTGGGACACTCGTGCTCTGGTCATCTCGGCGTACTTACAAATTCAACACCAGTTAGGCCACGCCCTCCAGGCTGCAGTGGCTACCCGACGGTGGGAGCAAGGCGGTCGCGGAAGAAGAGCCGGTAGGTGAACGTGAAATACACGGCCGCGAGCACAATTCCCAGCGGCCACCAGATGAGAGCCGTGCTCAGCGCGTGGTGGCCGGAGGCGGCGTTGTCGATGGTCAGTCCGTAGGGGTCACCTGAGCGGGCGGGCAGGATGTACGGGTACAGGCCTGCAGCCATCGTGCTGAGGAGCCCGACAATCACCCACCCCGAGGCCATGAAGGCCCGCAGCCAGAGTTCGCGGCGCTGGAACGCGAACTGGGCGAGGAGGGCGCCCAGTCCGAGCGCCGGGAAGATCAGTGCCCATGGATTGTCGCCGAAAGTGGTCAGCATCTGGTGGCGGACGTGGTACGTCGGCCACGCGAGGATCGGCGGGAGGATCAGCACCACGGGCCACAAGCGACGCGCGACCGTAGCGGCCCGTCTCTGAAGCTCGTCCGTCGCGCGCCAGGCGAGGAAGTTCGCGCCGTGGGCCACCAGGACGATCAGGCCGAATACGCCGATCAGCAATGCATACCAGTTGAGGATGTGAAACAGTGGCAGCGAAAAGTAGCCGCGGGCGTTGAGCGGGACGCCGCGCACGACGTTGCCCAGCGCGACTCCAAACACCAAAGCAAGCGCGGCCGAGGAGAGCCCGAAGATGGTGTCGCACGCGTTGTGCCAGAGCGGGTGCTGGATCTGATGGCGCAGCTCGAGCGCAACGCCTCGCCCGACAAGCAGCCACAGCACCAGGATCAGGCCGAAGTAGAGACCGCTGAACGCGGCGGCATACGCGGCCGGAACGCCAGGAACAGCACGCCACCCCCGGCGATCAGCCAGACCTCGTTCCCGTTCCAGACGGGGCCGATCGTGGCGGTGGCCTGCTCGCGCTCGGCGTCGGTCCGCGGCAGCACCAGATGCAGGGCGCCCACGCCGAGGTCGAAGCCGTCCAGCACGACGTACATCGTGATCATCGCCGCGAGAAAACAGAACCAGGCCGTGTTCATGCCGTGGCTTCCGCGGTCCCGGCGGCGGCCGCACTCGAAGGCGTGGGCGGGCCGTGGTCATCCGGCCCCTGGTTGATGATGCGCAGGATCAACACCAGGTAGACGATCGCGACGAGCAAGTACAGGCCGCAGAATCCGAGCAGGGTGAAGATCCCCGTGCCCGCCGGCACGGAGCCCGCAGGGGACGCGCCCTGGCTGGTACGCATCAGCCCGTAGATGACCCAGGGCTGCCGCCCGGTCTCCGCTGTCACCCACCCTGCGATGTTGGCAATGTAGGTGAACGGGAACGCGAGCATCAGCGTCCAGAGCACCGGCCTGGCGGTGAACAGCTCGCCGCGCCAGAGCAACAGCACTCCCAACGCGGCGATCGCCACCAGGATGGAGCCAAGGCCGACCATGATGTGGTAGGCGTAGTAGACCAGCGGAACCGAGTCGGGCCACCGGTTGGTCGGGATCTGATCGAGCCCGGTCAGGTTCTCGTTCCAGTTGCGCGAAGTCAGAAACCAGAGGAAGTGCGGCATCGCCAGCGAGCTGTCAAGCCTGCGAGCCTCGGTATTCGGGTTGCCGAAATCACCAGCGGCGCGCCCTTCTCGGTCTTGAACATGCCCTCCATCGCCGCGAACGCCGAAGGCTGCATCTTTGCGACGTTGTGCGCCGCGCGATCGCCGTCGGGAAGATCTGCAGAACGCAGAAGATCAGCGCGCCGATGACGCCCACCCGTAGGCAGATCCGGGCGAACTGGTGGTGCCAATCGAGCAGCAGATACAGCGCCCCCATCGCAGCAAGCACGAACGCACCGTGATCGCGGCGCCGGCCATGTTGTGCGCGTAGATCCATCCCAGCCACGGGTTGGTCAGCAGTCCCCACAGCGAGGTGAGCTGCGCCTTGTGGTCGGAGAGCGAGTAAGCCACGGGGTGCTGCATCCAGGCGTTGGTGGCGATGATGAAGAAACCGGACAGCCACGAGCCTGCGAAGATGAACAGCGATGAGAGCCAGTGCAGCCGCGGACCGAAGCGCTCCCGGCCGGCGAGAAAGATGTCTAGGAAGACCGACTCGGCGAAGAACGCGAACACCCCCTCCATCGCTATGGTCTGTCCAATCACCCCGCCGGCATTGGGTGACGACATCACCGACGAGGACGCCTTCCGGGCGCTGTCGGGCAAGGGCATCGGCGTCTTCGTCGGCCAAGCCGGCGATCCGGAGGTCGGGGGCCGCGGCACGTCCGCGGCGTTCGTACTGGACTCGATCGAGGAGGTGGAACGATTTCTGGACACCCTAGCCCGGTCAACGCCGAGCGCGCCGACGAGACGGTGGTGGTCGCCTACGACAGCTTTGAGCCGGCTGAGGAGGGCCTGCGGGAGGCGCTGACTTCGACCGGCAACGGCTAGTTCTGCACGCGCGGCGCGGCCGAGTGGCAGGACGCGGACGGCGTTCACTACCCGGGGACATACGCGCACGACGGCTACAACCGCGAGACGACGGTGATGGGCGGCCGTCCCGTCCTTAACGAGGACCTCGTCAACCTGCCCAACTGGCTCGTGCTCAAGCTGCGCATCGAGGGCGATGACGCGATCGCCCTGGACAACGTGGAGCTGCTCGAGTACCGCCACGAGTACGACATCCGCTACGCGCTCGTGTCTCGGACCCTGCGCTTCCGAGACCTGGCCGGGAGGGAAACGAGCTTGCGCAGTCGCCGCTTCGTCAGCATGGCCCACCATCACCAGGCGGCCATCGAGTGGGTGATCACCCCGGAGAACTGGTCGGGCCGGATGGAGGTCGTCACGGCGATCGACGGGCGCGTGACCAACCGCGGCGTCACTCGCTACGCCGAGCTCGAGGGCCGCCACCTTGACCCGGTTTCCCCGCGGACGTTCGGCCCCGAGGTCATCGCGTTGAAGGTCCAGACCCGCCAGTCCAACCTCTACGTCGCCCAGGCCGCCCGCACCAACGTCTTTCGGGGCGACGAGCCCGTCGACGTCCAGAGCAGCCTGTTCCAGACCGAGGACTACATCCAACAGGTCGTCGCGTGCGACGCGCGCTCGGGCGAGCCGGTGCGCGTCGAGAAGATGGTCGCGTTCTACACCTCACGCGACCGCGCCATCAGCGAACCGCTGGGGAGTGCCGGGGAGTCCGCCAGCCGCTATCCCGGGTTCGCCGAGGCGCTCGAGCGCCACAAGCGAGCGTGGGATGAGCTGTGGCGTGCGTGCGACATGCGGCTGCCGGGGAACGATCGCGTCCAACTCGTGCTGCGCTTCCACATCTCCCATGTCCTGCAAGTCTGTTCGCGCTACACGGCCGACCGGGACGCCGGAGTCCCGGCGCGAGGCCTCAACGGCGAGGCCTACCGCGGGCACGTTTTCTGGGACGAGCTCTACGTCTATCCCTTCCTGAACTTCCGCCTTCCCGACATCACCCGCGCGCTTCTGATGTACCGCTTCCGGCGTCTCGGCCAGGCCCGGGCCGCAGCACGGGACGCCGGCTACCACGGCGCGACGTATCCGTGGCAGAGCGGCAGCGACGGCAAGGAAGAGACACAGGTCGTACACCTCAACCCGCTATCGGGCCAGTGGGAGCCGGACCTCAGTCACAACCAGCGGCACGTCAACGCCGCGATCTTCTACAACATCTGGAGCTACTACGAGGCCACCGAAGACCTCGACTTCCTGCGCGAGTACGGCGCCGAGATGATGCTCGAGATCGCGCGCTTCTGGGCCTCAATCGCCACCTTCAACCCCAACCGCGACCGGTACGAGATCCACGGCGTGATGGGCCCGGACGAGTTCCACGAGAAGTATCCGGACGCGGCCGAGGGCGGGCTGCGCAACAACGCCTACACGAACGTCATGGTCGCCTGGATCGCCGACACCGCGCGCAAGGTGCTCGACCTCCTCCCTGAGAGTCGCCGCGAGGCACTGTCCGACCGTCTCGGGCTCACCGACGAGGAGATCGCAGGCTGGGACGAGATGAGCCACAAAATGTTCGTGCCGTTCCACGGCGACGGCATCATCAGCCAGTTCGAGGGCTACGAGGGAACTCGCGGAGCTGGATTGGGACGCGTACCGGGAGAAGTACGGCAGGATCCAGCGGCTCGACCGGATCCTACGCTCCGAGGGAGACGATCCCGACCGATACATGCTGGCCAAGCAGGCCGACACGGTCATGCTCTTCTACCTGTTCTCCGACGAACAGCTGCGGCATCTGTTCGAACGGCTCGGCTACGAGTACGGGCCCGACACCGCCCGCAAGAACATCGACTACTACGACGCGCGGACCTCGCATGGCTCGACGCTGAGTTTCGTCACGCACGCCGCGGTCCTGGCCGCGCTGGACCACGAAAGCTCGTGGGAGCGCTTCATCGAGGCGCTAGAGAGCGACATCGGAGACGTCCAAGGCGGCACCACCCAGGAGGGTATCCACCTCGGGGTGATGGCGGGGACGCTCGATCTGATCCAGCGCGGGTACGTCGGCACCGACATCCGTGACGGCGTCCTCTACTTCCGCCCGAGGCTCACCGACCGGTTAGACGGGCTCTCGTTTCCGATGCAGTTCCGGGGGACGCCGATCAGGGTCACGCTCAAGGACGGCGGGCTGACGATCGTCGCGCACACAGAGGGATTCAGCCGCCCAATCCGCGTCGCGGTGGGCGACGAGGTGCGCGAACTCCGCGCCGGCGACCACCACACATTCGCGCTCAAGCAGACGACGAGCGTCACAAGGTAGGAAAGGAGGAACCATGGCCACTGGCTTTCGCGGCGCCATCTTCGACGTCGACGGCGTGCTGGTCGACTCGCCGCACGAACGCGCCTGGCGCGACGCGCTCAAAGAGCTCATGGAGACGCAATGGAGCGACGTCCAGCCCCACACGAGCTACTCGCCCGAGCGATTCACCCCGCAGGTCTATCAGCAAGTCATGTCCGGCAAGCCGCGCTTCAGCGGCGCCCAAGCGGCGCTCGAGTACTTCGACGTCCCCGACGCCGAGACCCGGTCGAGGACGTACGGCGACCGCAAACAGTCGATGGTCATCGAACTCATCGAGGCGGGCGAGTTCACCGCCTACCCCGACGCGCTGCGCTTCATCATCGCGGTAAAGGACGCCGAAATCCGAGTCGCCGCAGCCTCCTCCTCAAAGAATGCGGGCCTCTTCCTGCGCCAGATCCGCCTCGACACCTTCGCCCAGGAGAACGGCCTACAGTCCGAGCAGGTGACGCCGGGGCTCACCCTCCTCGAGTTCTTCGACGCCGACATCTCGGGCCGCGACTTCGCGCAGGGGAAGCCGCACCCCGAGATCTTCCTCACTGGGGCCAAGGAGCTCGGCGTGCCGCCCGAGGAGTGCTTCGTCGTCGAGGACGCGGTGTCCGGCATCCAGGCGGCCAAGGCCGGCGGAATGGCGGCCCTCGGCCTCTCGCGCGCGCATGACGAGGAGCTCCTCGCCGCCGCCGAGCCGGATGTGCTGGTCACCTCCCTGGACGACGTCGACGTCGACGCGCTGGCCGAAGGCCGCCTGGCGCAGAGGGGCGCGTGATCGCCGCGCAGATCACGCTCGACGAGGGGGAATAGCCACGGACGACCTGCGCGTCGTGGCGTTTGGCGGCGGGACTGGGCTCCCGGTACTGCTGAGCGGGCTGCGAGACTGCGTCGAGGACGGCGGGACGGCGGTCGTCACGGTCACGGACGACGGCGGCTCCAGCGGCCGTCTGCGCCAGGAGCTCGGGATCGCGCCGCCGGGCGACGTGCGAAACTGCTTGGTCGCGCTCGCCGGCCGCCGGCGCCTCGCCGAAGTCTTCAACTATCGCTTCGAGACGGGCGTGGAGCTGCGCGATCACACCGTCGGCAACATCCTCATCGCCGCGCTCACCGACCTGTCGGGCGGCTTCTGCGAGGATGCGTCCGCAGGGTCGGCTCCCGGCGAGTCCTCTGCCGGCCGCGCACTCGCGCGCCCGATCACGCCGGACGATCACATCCGCGTGCCAGATTGCGCAGAGAGCGAAGCGGCGCGACTACAGCCCGGGCGGATGTCGTTCGACAAACCCAGCGGGCCCGGTGCCGACGGTGCTCCAGCGCGGGCCGGTGGCCGGCGGGTTAGGCGGGTTGCCGAGCCCCGCCGCGGTGTCGAAGTAGATGCCCGCGACCTCGATGTATGCGTGTCCCGCGGTCGCATAGATCGTCACCCACTTCCCCGGGCCCGGGTCGCCGACGGTCTCGAGGTCGCCCGATACCAAAACGCCGCCGCCGAGCAGGCTCTGACCCAAGCCCCCGCCCCACAGTACGTACGAGGTCGCAGACGAGCAGTCATAGCCCGGGCCGCCGTTCTCCTCGGCGCCCGGCACCGCGGCCGGGTTCGGATTGGACTGGTTCATCGTCTGGGCGGGGTCTCCGTGCGCGCCGCCGTAGCTGTAAGCGAAGTGGTTGATCCGGTCACCGGCTGCGATCATCGCCTGTACGGCAGCGGGCGCGTTTGCGGGAGCGGCGGCGACTCCGCCGACGAGGATCCGCGCCTTGCTACCGGGCACGATCGGCGTCCCGAACGGAGCGGCGCACCCGCCTCCGACCGCGATCGTCCCGGCGCCCCGGTAGGCGTGTGCGTCGGCGACCACCCTGGCGGCGTAGGCGTCGGCGGCCGGGCCGGCGCCGTTATACGCTCGTGCATAGTTAAGGTAGGCGTCGATCGGCTGACCCGTCGGGGCCCCCTTGTCCTTGATCAGCACGAGCGCCGCGAGCTCGACCGCGGTGGTCGGGTCATGCGGCCCCAGCGACGGATCTGGCAGGAAGTGACGTAGCGCGTCGTATTCGTCTCCCGCCGCGCCGCCGATACCGACCTGCATCGGCCCGGAGGCGCCGGCGAAGTTCGCCACTCCGGGACCCTTCGCTCCTGGCTGCGGCGTGCACGACGGATCTGGAAGAAGGCCGTGGTCGCACTCCTCCTTGCCGATGCCCGCGAGGATCTCCCACGGAAGCTTGTACTGCGCGCCGACCTGCTGGTAGATCGCGAGCATCCTCGCCGGGATGTCGCGCACGGCCACACGGGAAGGCGCGTCGCCGACCCCGCTGCCGCTGCAGCCCTGGCCGATGACGACTGTGAGCAGCGCCGCGCCGCCTGCCAGCAGCAGTGGGAAGCCAGCGGCGACGACCAGCATGACCCGCACGCTGCGCCTGTGCGTGACAACCGCCAGCTGAGCTCACCCCTCCTGCACGCCGCTGACCAGCCAGCGGTCTGCCTGGCTTTCGAGCGTGAAGCGCAGGCGATACGTCGTCACCCCGCCGTCGTCGATGACCGCCGTTGCGACGACGAACGTCGGTGTCGTGGCGGTCGTCTGAAGCGACACGACGCGCG
Source organism: uncultured Solirubrobacterales bacterium (assembly GCA_963723675.1). Lineage (GTDB taxonomy): Bacteria > Actinomycetota > Thermoleophilia > Solirubrobacterales > Solirubrobacteraceae > Palsa-465. Next base: position 1,981,643 of record CAVRRW010000012.1, read on the forward strand.
GGCGCCGGCGGCGCTCCGCTGGCGTCAGCTGGGCCCGCCCCCGGAGCCGGCTGCGCAGCGTCGGGGTGATCCCGTTGATCGCCGCCAGATCGGCGCGGCCGTAGGCGAACGGCAAATAGACGGCGAGGAAGCGCTCCGCCACCCGACGGGCCCGCCGGATGGCCGTGGCCGGGACAGGCGGCGCGAGCCGGGGCGGTGAGGTCCGCTGGACAGGCACGGATTCCGTCCGCTCCCGGACCGGCTGGCCCTGGCGGTCGCGATGTGACGCGCTCAGGGTCAGAGCGGCCATCACCGCGGCGAGCGCCAGCAGCGCTCCGGCCGCGACCACACCCCGGCGGACGCGCGACGGAAGACGCTCGAGCACCGAAAGCAGCACGTCGCTCATTCCGCGGCGACGACCTCGACCGCGATCAGGTAGATCACGAGCAGATGGCTGAGCGCGTCAGCGATCTGCCCCGGGACGAGCATCGGCTCATTTGCGGTCGAGGCCGTGGCCCGAGTCAGCGCCAGCGTCGCCAGGCGCGCCTGCTCCAACGCCAGCGGCACCCCGTCCTCGGGCGGCCAGCTGCTCAGCTCATCGCTGGTCGCCTCGATCGCGCGCGCGACCCAGGCATCCGCGCGATACCCGACCTCGAGCGCATGCATCTCGAGCGCCCGGTGGGCGAGCCGCATCGAACCCGCGCAGGCGCCGATCAACGTCTGCGCCACCAGGCAGCACGCCTGCCGCTCTGTCGCATACGCGTTCAGCAGCTCGCCGTACAGCGCCACATCTGGCAGCCGCAGCGTGGACAGCGTCAGCAGCCGCAGCGCCCCGAACTGTCGCTCACGCTCGCAACTGCACTGCGTGTTCGCGACGCCGAACGCGACCGCCCGGCCGTACATCGCGCGCCGACGCCGGATGTCCAACGCCACCACCGCGGCTACCGCACGCGAGATCTCAGACGCTTCATCCACTCGAGCTAGGTATGGCCCAGGCCGCGTGGCGCCCCGACACCGAGCGCGACCAAGCTGACCACATGGCCACGGACACGAGCACGTGCTATCCGGCGTCCGCCGTCATGCTGCTAATCCAGAGTGATCGACCTCAGCCACGCCTACCGCCACCTCGGCCGTTCCTGGACCCACGACGAGCTCGCCTCCCGCTACAGAGCGGCCGAACGTCGCGGCGAGCAGCTGCTCAGCGACGCGAGGAACACCATCCCGGAGCGTCCGATCGCCCTCCTCGCCACCGCGATGCCATCCGTCGCCACAATCAGCGTCGCGGTTCACCTCGTGCACGCGATGCCTCACAGCGCCCGGGCGAAGCTCGCGGATGAACTGCTCGATACCGCCGCGACCAATGCGGCCGACGCCCTGCACCGCTGCCACCGAGTACTCGAACTCGACGGCCACGCACACGACTACACCGCCGACGAGTGGCTCCCCGTCATCTACGACGCAGCCGCGCCGCTGCTCGAGTCCTCACAGCTGGATCGCGATCCGCCGTCCGTCGTCCTGCAGACCCAGGAGGCGGTGCGCTGGCTCTCAAGCTCGATCGCGTGCCTAGACGAGGATTCTCGTGAGACGCCGACCGCTCTTACCGACACGCTCGCTCGCCTTCTCGTCGTGTACGTGTTCGCCGATGCCGACCGCCGTTACGAGTCGCCCGAGGAGTAGTCCAGCCGGCGTGCGTACGCGTCGCCCGGGCATGCTCGCGCCGCGCCCGAGTCGGTCCGCCCTTATACGGAGTCACACGACGGGACGGGGTCGCGCCCTGCTCTGCGTCTCCCACGAATAGCGCGCATGGCTCCCATCCGGTCTGGTGGCCATGCCGGCGTCAGCTGGCATCGAGCAAGCGGCGGCGTGCGCTTCCACGACAAACCACGCGCGCCGCCGTCTATGCGCGTGGCGTCGAGCTCCGCGTGCGGGAGCTCGACGGACATAGTGAGGCCGCAGCAGGCCGGTCAGCGTGCGGCCACGGTCGGCGGCGGGAACCGCATGATCCGGTTGACCAGGTCAGATGCGACACCCACCATCACCTCCGTCCGGGCCCCCTGGCGGGCGTCGTCGATAATTGGGCGCAGCTTGTCAAGCTCCGCCGCGACCTCCGGATTCAGCACGACTTTGCGGTCCGGGGCCAGGATGTAGGCCAAAACCGCAAAAACGAGCTGGTTGCGCTGATCGGTCGGCGCGCTGCCGGAGCCACTCGTTCCACTGAACTGATCGATCTGGTCGACGGCCGCGTTCAGGTGACCGGCGATCACGCCGGCGAGCTCGGGCTCGTCGGAAGTGGCGACCCGGGCGACACGTGCGTCTTCCGGGACGTTGAAGATCACCCGTGCCGTCCGTTGTAACCGGGGATCAATCATCAGCACTCGCTGGTCAAATGACGATGGGGTGCTGTACCGCGCGTGGAGACACTCATGCAGCACGCTGCGCGCCGTGTGGATTGCGATCTCCTCGTCGGTCGCGGGGATCGCGCCGGACGTCACACGCTCGATCTCGATCGTGCGCGTGATCCGCTCCCAGTTCGAGGCGCGCCCGGTCGGCGCCCACGCGACGGTCGCGTCCTCGACGCCTAGGTCGGGAAGCGACTTGGTCAGGAAATCAAGTTGCTCGGTGGAACCGAGCCAGCCGGGATCGCTCGCTGCGGCAGCCACAGACCGCTCGATCAGATCCTCGATGAATGACATACCAGCCTCACGAATATCGCTATTTGCACGGTTAAACGCGCCACTTCATCCTATTGGCGCCGATCGGACCTTCGAGCGGCAGAGCCTGACCGCCGCCGGCAGTACGATTGGAACGCGCTGTATCTCCAGCGTTTCCCCCTAGCCAATGTCGCCCCGCGCGCGATCTGGCCAGGACGGGGCAAGCGACTTAGCGTCGCGAGATCACGTCGACACGTCTCTCATCGAGTTGTGGGCGCGGGACGCGACTGGAGGACGAGAAATGACGACGAACCTTAAGGCCGACGCCCGGGCGCGTATGCGTCAGACCGGGGAGAAGTACACCGAAGCCCGCCGCGGGATTCTGCTCGAGCGCGAAGCCGCGCAACCATCTGCAACGACGGCGCGGGTGACGACCACACAACCCACAATGGCCTCCCGCTGGCCGACGAGTTTTGCCAGGCGATGACCAAACGTGGCCGACAGTGCCGCAACCCGTTCCTCTACGGCCAGTTCTTTCCGGGTGGCCAACCCGAGGTGCTTCTCCAAGACGGGCCCGAGACGCGGATGCTCGCCCAACGCCGGTGCGCGGTGCACGTCGATCACACCCGCGGTGCCGAGGTGGTACTCGTCATGGACGACGTGCTTCCATCGCGATTTCAGGGCCCGTGTACCCACACCCCGTCTGGCAGGACGCTCGCTCGCTTGAGCTCATCCGTAACGCCACTACGGGGCGCGGCCGGGCAGACGCGCTGGCGGTTTACCTCACGCTGACCGAGCACAGCGAGACGACACTCGACGGCATCGCGCGACAGACGGGCTTGCCGATGCGCCAGATCGAGAAAGCCGTCGGCGTGCTCGCCGAACTCGACCTCATCCGAGACGGGCTACTGATCGCATAGTCAGCTGTTCCCGCGCCGACCATCGTGATCATCTCCCGCCGCTCCCGACAGAAGTTCGCCGACTTCGCCGCCGGCGCCGGCACCGTCGCCACAATCGAGGACGCTTACGACGCCCACGACTTTGTGGTTCCCAACAGCTACAGGCCGCCAGAGAGCGGGGTTCGCCGAGCGCTCTGCACGGCGATCGAGGAAAACGCCAACCTGAACGACCCGGTGGTTGGCGACCGGCTACTGCGCGTCTACGTCGACGCGATCCAAGACTGGGGTTGGTCGACTTCATTCCTCGAGCCTGGCGGCCCCACGCTCGGCGATAGCGCAACGGCGCTGATCCGCGCGCTTCAGCGCGACGGCGCCCCGATCGACAAATACGGCCGGCTCACGTTCAGCGCCGGGCCGATTGCTCTGCCAGTCGAGAGTCTTCAGCGTGTCGACGCACCCCAGGTCCTCCATGAGCACCTGCGTCGCATCAACGACGCGCTTGTTCGCGACCCCGCCGCCGCCATCGGCTCCGCCAAGGAGCTGGTCGAGAGCACGTTCAAGATCGTGCTCGACGACTACGGCGTGACCCACGACCGGTCTACCGACCTGCTCGAGCTCTACAAGCTCGTCGCCGTCGAGCTGCGGATCGCGCGCGAGTCGGTCCCCGACAGCGCGAAGGGCAGCCGAGCCAGCCACAAGATCCTCTCCAACCTCACCACCACCGTCCAGAACCTTGCCGAGCTGCGGAATGAGCTCGGCCTTGGCCACGGCCGCACGGCCACGAGCAAGGCCCTCACCCGCCATGCCCGTCTCGCCGGCGACTCCGCGCAGACGATCGCCAACTTCGTGCTCGCCACTTGGCACGACCGACGCGCCGCCGATGAGCGCGCCGTAGACGCCACATGACAATGTCGCTAGATCGGGCCACCGAGTGAACGATGCGGGCCGCTTTTCGATCGCAGCTCGTGCTCATGCGTTATCCGGCACGCACTCACCCGGTCACAATCAGCGCGCGATCCTCTGCCGCGGAAGCACTCCGTCAGCCGGGCTGCCTATGCACTCGGCTCAGGCGCCGCGCTGGTCGAAGAGTCTGCGTCTGCGCGTGACCGCAGTGGGCTGGCTGAAGCCGCAGCTTCGCAGCACGGCGATCAGCCGATCGACCGAGATCACGAGGACGCCGTGCTCGACCCGCTCGACGCCACGCGGGCGAACGAGGCAGACCACCGGCACGGCGCCGCGCCGACACCACCGCCGACGCCGGCGTGACAGCCACGCCGCCTGCTCCCGCACCCGGGCGAGATGGCGATCGTCGTAGCTCCTCGTCTTCGTCTCGATGGCGAACGCGACTCGGGTGGGCGCGATCGCCAGGGAGTCGATGTCCCCCCGGCCTCGCCACGGCAGCGAGTGCCGCAGCCGCCACCCTTCCGCCTGAAGATGCTCGAGCGCGCGCCGGACCTCATCCTCCGAGCGAGCACCCACGCGGCTGCGCCCGGCGAGCGATATCCAGTGGCGAGCGTAGAGGCCAGACCCGAGAGCGAGGACGAGCAGAACTCCGGCGGCTGAGATCGCTCCCACCCCAATGGCGGCCAGCGCCAGTAGTCCGGTGCCGGCGCTCGCCATCGCCATCGCCGCGGCTCGCGACAGCCTGCGGTACTGCTGGCGTCGCGCGTAGTTCACGCTGCGAGCTTTCCGACGGCGGGGCGCGTGGTCATCGCCGGAGCCCGATCGCCGCTGATGCTGGGCATGTCCCCGATGGTCTCACCGGCCGTCGACGGCTCCGGCGGGCCTCTTGTTCCCGGGCTGCGGCAGACGTCGAACCAATGACTACTCGGGTACCGGGAGCGGCCCCCGCCGTCTTCGTACGTGGCGAATTGGCCACCAATTGGCCACCATAGAGGGCCAAAACTGCGTCGTTTGCAGGCCTTAGTTAGTACCGCTACCGGGATTCGAACCCGGGTTTCCGCCGTGAGAGGGCGGCGTCCTAGTCCCCTAGACGATAGCGGCGAGGGCCGGTGAATGAGCCTAGCGGGTCCCGATTGGGACACACCCCTGATAACGTCACAACGCCCGCGGCTGTGGCGGAATTGGTAGACGCGCAGGCTTCAGGTGCCTGTGCCCCCAGGGGCGTGGAGGTTCGAGTCCTCTCAGCCGCACCTCCCTCTCAGGCGTCGATCGCAACCCCCCGGCGCTTCCCTCCCCGGACGCCGCTCCGCTCCACGCTCGTCTCTCCCCGCGCTCACGCCAAATCCCGCCGGGCCGGCGCCGACGACGCGTTCCGGGAGGGTTCAATTGCTGTTCAATCTTGTCTCTTTCTACTTGACAGCGCACAGAGTGTGGCAATAGCTTGTCTTGGGTCGTTGGCAAGGAAGCAAACGCAGGAGCACAAGGCAGGGACCGTGACGAGATTGAAATCGCGTTCGGACGGGGACTCGCGGCAGTCCGCCCGCAACGCGGGCAACGGCGATCGGAGCCCGAGCGCAAACCCCCTGGAGCAGCGCAGGCATCGAGGCGACGACCGTCTGGGTCAGCGCAGGAAATCGGCCGCCCCCCGTCGTTCGGGAGACCGGCCGCTGTCGGCCCGTGAGCGGGAGATATTTGCGTTGCGCGCCGCCGGTTGGACGCTTCGCGAGATCGGCGAGCGGTACGGGATCTCGCGCCAGCGCGTGGACGAGATCGTCCGCGATCGCGGTGGGCCGCGGCTGCCCGAAGTGCTTGCCGCCCGCCGCGCGCGCACGGAGGAGATCATCTCCAAGCGTTCCCCGGAGATCCGCCAGTGGTGGCGCGCGGGCCTCTCGGTCGCCGAGATCGCGGACAGGCTCGGCCTCCCGGTGGCGCCTGCGCAGCGGGCCATCGGTCGCGTGCTCGACCCGATCGATCGCGCGTATCGCAACCGCGCGATCGTGACCCGGACGCGCAGCCGCCGTTACTCGCGCGATGAGCTCACCGCCGGCCTGCGGGCGGTCGCCGAGCGAGTCGGCGCAACGCCCACGCAGGAGGAATATCGAGCGATCGCCAGCGAACTCAAGCTCGCGAGCATCCTCACGCTCGGCAAGCGCTTCGGCAGTTGGCAAGGGGCCATCACGGCGGCGGGGCTGACGCCGCTGCCGGGAGCTCGCAGGCAGCGCTCCCAGTACCGGTGGGACAAGGCTGCGTGCTGGGAGGCGCTCGAGAGAGTGGCCGGTCAGCTCGGGAACCCGCCGCGGTTTCAGTCCTACGTGGCGCTTTCGACCGGCCGCGACGATCTTCCCTCGGGACCCACGATCCGCAATCAGCTCGGTCGTTGGATCGACATCGTGATCGAGCTTGCGGCTCGCCGAGGCGCGCGCGAGAACTCACCCCCCGGCCCTGATCCAGCGCCGGAGCGGAGCCCAGCCACTCGTGGCAGCCGCCTCGCCACCTGACCCGTGCAGTCCTGCTCCCGCACCGGAGAGCGTCCCAGCCCCTACCCCTGCATCGCGTTCCACCCCACGACGACCTCGGTCTCCCGCTCGAACCCGAGCGTCCCGACGGCTCCTGGGAAGAACACGAACCTCGCGCCGGCGCTGACCGGCATCTGCAACCACCGCGCGGTCACGACCCGCAGGATGTGGCCGTGGGCGAACGAGAGCGCGTCGCCGCCGGCGCCGCGCAGCCGCTCGACCGCCCGGTCGGCGCGGGCACCGATCTGGTCGGGCGACTCGCCGCCCGGGCAGCCGTCGCGCCACAGGCTCCAGGCGGGATCGCGCTCTCGGATCTGCGGCGTGGTCAGGCCCTCGTACTCGCCGTAGTCCCACTCGCGCAGGTCGTCGCACAGCTCGGCGCGGTCGCCGAAGCCGGCGATCTCGCAGGTCTCCCGGGCCCGCCGCAACGGACTGCAGAGCACCAGTGCGAAAGTCCGCTTGCCGAGCGCCTCGCGCAGCGGCGCCGCGCGCTTGCGTCCATTCTCGGTCAGCGGCAGGTCGGTCCGGCTGGTGTGCTGGCCCGACCGGCTCCACTCCGTCTCGCCGTGGCGGACGAGGAGGATTTCGGTGTCAGTCGCCATCGCCGCCGGTCCGCTCGATCTCGTCGATCTTGGCCCGGCGCCGGACGTGGCGCTCCTCGTCTGAGATCTCCGCACCCAGAAACGCGACGATGACCTCCGCCGCGAGCTCTGGCCCGATCACTCGTGCGCCCATGCAGAGCATGTTTACGCCGTCGTGCTCGACCGCCTGGTGGCCGGTGTAGGTGTCGTGGATCGTGGCCGCACGGATGCCGCGGATCTTGCAGGCTGCGACCGACACCCCGGCGCCGGAGCCACACACGAGAATTCCGCGATCGGCATCTCCGGACACGACCGCGCGCCCCACCTCGAGCGCCTTGTCGGGGTAGTCGATCGGGTCGGTTCGGTCGGTCCCGAGGTCGAGCACCTGGTGGCCGGCGGCCGTCACGGCGGCCAGCAGCCGCTCGCGCAGCGCAACGCCGGCGTGGTCAAAGCCACACGCCACGACCATCAGCGGCCCGCTTTCACGTCGACGCTCACCACTCCACCTCCGGCTTGACGATCACGACTCCACCTCCGGCTCGACGATCACCGCTCCACATCCGTCTCGACGATCACGACTGCACCTCCGGGCTCGATGGGGTTCCAGATGACTCGAGCTCGTGCACGGCGAGCAGCGCCGCTCCGAACACACCCGCGCGGAGGCCATGTCGGGCCAGCCGGATCTTGGTCCTGCCACCAAGGCCGGGCACCACGTAGGCGAGGGCGACCCGGCGTGCGGGATCGAGGAGCAGGGCCCCGGCCTGCGCGGCGCCACCGCCGATCACGACCTCGTCGGGATCAAACGTATTGATCGCGTTGGCGATCCCGATCCCGAGCCGCTCGCCCCACAGCTCGACGATCCGCCCGGCCGCCGCGTCGCCGGCGCGCGCGGCGTCCACGGCCTCGCGGCCGAGCACCGGCTTGCCTTCGGCGCGCAGCCGCCCCACCGCGGAGTCCGGATATTCGTCGGATGCGCGCTCTGCCAGTTTGTCGAGAGCGACCCCCGCCGCGGCGGCCTCGAGTGACCCCGGCAGCGGGAAGTGCACCGCCTCGGGCACGGGATGATCGAGATCGGCGCCGACGATCGTGTGGCCCAGCTCGCCGGCGCCGCCGGTGGCGCCGCGGTAGATCCGTCCGCCGAGGACGATCCCGCCGCCGATCCCGGTGCCGATCGTCAGCATCACGAGGTTGTGAGCGACCAGGCGCATCTGCTCGTCGTGGGCTTCGGCGAGCGCCGCCACGGTCGCGTCGTTGTCGACGAACACCGGCAGCCCGAGCCGATCCTGGAGCACCTCTCGCAGCGGCACGTCGGCGAGCGGCACGTTGACCGAGGAGACCACCCGTCCGGTCTCGAATTCGACGACCGAGGGCACCCCGACGCCGACGGCACCGAGATCGTCGTCGCGCGCGGAGCGCAGCAGCTCGACGAGCTGGTCGATCAGCGAGTCGGGACCCGAACGATCCGTCTTTGCGAGCACCGACTCGCCGAGCTCTCCGTCGCGCAGTGACGCAAGCGCGACCTTGGTCCCTCCGAGGTCTACGCCGATCACGCTGCTTTGCTCGCGGTGCCCCTGCGCCGCCTGCTCAGGCTCGCCCGGCCTCCGCGCTCGCTGGATCACAGTCGTCCCGCGGCGGGTGGATCGAGTAACACCAGGATCTCCTCGACCTCCTCCGCCAGGAGCGAGGACGGCACGTGCGGACTGGGGCGCGCGTCGGGCCCGAACGCCGCGGCGACAGCTTGCGCCTTGGACTCCCCGGATGCGAGGACGACAACGGTCTTGGCCTGGGCGATCGCCGGGAAAGTGAAGGTGACCCGCGGCACGAATGGCTCCAGGCCCGCTTGGTCGACGCCGACAACGAGCCGCGAGCGTTCCGAGACCGACGGCTGGTCGGGAAACATCGACGCGGTGTGACCGTCGGGTCCGATGCCGAGCAGCAGCATGTCAAAGGCGGGCGGGCCTTCGTTCAGCAGCTCGCGCTCGTAGTCCTCGGCCCCGGAGCGGGGACCGAGCTCCCCCTTGATCCGCTTGACGGTGGGCACCGTCAGATCCGCCAGCGGCTCCAGCAGCGACTGCTTGACCATGCCGTAGTTGGACCGCTCGTCGTCCGGGGCGACGCAGCGTTCGTCGCCCAGCCAGAACGTGGTATCGGCAAGATCGAGCCCGACCGCCCGCACCGCCGCGGCGAACTCCCCGTAGGCGGCCTTTGGCGTTGAGCCGCCGGTCAACACCACATGGCCACCGCCGATCGCCGCGCCAACGAGCATCGCGCCGCACGCCCGCGCCGGATTCTCGAGCACTTCGACCTCGACCGTCACGGATTCAGCTCCCGGGCCGCGGCGAGCGCGGGGCCGTAGGTGGGATCGCGCAGCAGCGCCTGCCTCACCCCCTCGCCGAGGATCCCGCCCTCGCCGCGCGACGCGCCCAGTACCAGCCATTCGCGGTCCTCGTCGTCGCCGGGGCAGCGCTCCCGCGCGATCAGGCCGCCGCGCGCCCGGTCCAGCGACAGCGCGCACTCGCCCCACGCGGTGGTTACGCCGGCCAGTCCCGGCGCCTCCTGGGGAAGCGGATCGAGCTCGATTCTGACCTCGCCGCCCTCCCGGTGGGCCACGCTGTGCGGGGTCTTGGGGTCTCCGAGGCCCAGCGGCGCAAGCTCCCAGTGCAGCCGCGAGGCCAGCCACCCGGCCAGCAGCAGTGCGCTGGCCGTCGAGCCGCGTTGATGGCGGATCGAGACGCTGTCCAGGCGCCTCAGCGCCGGCAAACGGGTCGGCGGGTCAAAGCTCGCCGCCAGCCGCTCCCGCCACGGTGTCGTCCGCAGCCAGGCCAGGTCCACGACGTACGCCGCGCCCAACAACTCCGTGGCCCGAGACAGGGCGTCGGCGGCGTCGTCGGCTCCGTCGGAGTCGAGCAGGATCACATCTACCATCCCCAGCAGCGCCTGCATGGCCTCGTCGTGTCCATGTGGGCACCACAGCATCGTCGGCAGGTCGGACACCACCACCGGATCGACGATCGAGTCGATCCGCCGCAGGTGCTCGGTGCCCATGTCGATCTCGACCCGCTCGTGCATCACGCCGGCGCAGCCGTTGGTGGGCTCTTCGTAGCTCATCACCGCCAGCGCGTCGAGCGTGTGCTTGCCCTCCTGCACCGTGCACAGGATCGTGCGCGACGCGTGGTAGCGCCCGACCCGCTCGAGCCGGTTGGCGATCTCCCCCTTCCAGGAGCGCTCGACGACCACCACCAGGTTCAGCACTCGCGCCGGCGCCAGCGCATGGTTGGCCGCGTGGCGCTCGCGCAGCATGTCGCGCAGCGCCGCCTCGATGTCGTCGGGCGTTGTGTCCTGGGCTGCCCAGAAATCCTCGGTCACGCCCTCACAACCGCCGCCAGCGTTGCCCTTCCGCGAGCAGCCGGTTGGCCTCTTCGGGGCCGGCTGTCCCGGCTGGGTACTGTGGGATCGGCGAGGAGGTGTCCTCGTGCCAGGCGGTCAGGATCGGGTCGATGATCGCCCACAGCGCCTCTATCTCGTCGTTGCGCGTGAACAGCGTCGCGTCGCCGCGCATCGCATCGAGGATCAGCCGCTCGTAGGCCTCGGGAGACTGGGACATGAACGAGGTCCCGTAGCGGAACTCCATGTTGACCGGTCGGATCCGCATCCGGGCGCCCGGGATCTTCGCGCCCAGCGATACCGACACGCCCTCGTCGGGCTGGACGGTGAGGATGATCTGGTTTGCCTGCACGCCGACCGAGCCGGTGCTGCGGAATGCCAGATGCGGGACCGGCTTGAGCGTGACCGCGATCTCGGTCACCTTTCGCGACAGACGCTTGCCGGTGCGCAGGTAGAAGGGCACCCCGGCCCATCTCCAGTTGGACACGTGGACGCGCAGCGCGGCGTAGGTCTCGGTGCGCGAATCGGGGGCCACGCCAGACTCCTCGCGATAGCCCGGGACGTGGGCGCCGCCCACCTCGCCGGGTCCGTACTGGGCGCGCACCGCCATCGACGCGACATCGTCGACCTCGGGCGGCACGATCGCCTCGAGCACCTTGAGCTTCTCGTCGCGCAGGCGGTTGGCCTCGAACGCCGCCGGGGGCTCCATCGCCAGCAGCGCCAGCAGCTGCATCATGTGGTTCTGGACGAGGTCACGCAGGGCCCCGGCGCCTTCGTAGTAGCCGGCCCGCGATCCGATGCCGATGTCCTCGGCCGCGGTGATCTGGACGTGCTCGATGTAGTTGCGGTCCCAGACCGGCTCAAACAGCGCGTTGGCAAAGCGCAGCGCCATCAGGTTCTGGACGGTCTCCTTGCCCAGGTAGTGGTCGATCCGGAACACCTGGGACTCGTCGAACACGTCGAGGACCTCGGCGTTGAGCTTCCGGGCCGAGGCGAGGTCGTAGCCGAACGGCTTCTCGATCACGATCCTGACCTGCGCGCCCTCAACCTCGTGCAGCCCCGAGGCCCCGAGCTTGCCCGCGATCATCGGGAAGAACTGCGGCGCGGTGGAAAGGTAAAAGACGCGATCCAGGCGACGCCCGGCTCGGTCGTCGAACTCGCGCAGTGCGCCATCGAGCTGGGTGTAGACCTGGTCGTCGTCGAACGTGCCCGGCACGTAGCGCATGTCGGCGAGCAGCCCGTCGAGCACGGCGGGGTCGGGCTTGTGGCGCGAGAACCGCTCGATCGACTGGCGCGCCATCTCCTGGAAGTCCTCGTCGGGCGTATCGCGGCGCGACACTCCGATCAGCTCGAAGCGCTCGGGCAGCGCGCCCTCGTGCGCAAGGTTGTAGAGCGCCGGCAGCAGCTTGCGGTGGGCCAGGTCGCCGGTGGCGCCGAAGACCACCAGCGCGGTCGGGTGAACCGGGAGGCGCTCGAGCGCCTCCGTCAGGGGGTTCTCCGCACCGATCTGCGACTCGATGGTCGTGCTCATCTCGCCGCCTCCGCCCCCTGCAGCAGTCCCCTGATCCGGTCGGTCAAGGCACGCACGGCGGTCGCGGGCTCGCCCTCGAGCTTGACCCGCTCGGCGGAGAGGCCATGGGAGCGCAGCGTCTGCAGATCTCCTGCCGCCTGCGCCGCGATCAGGGTCCCGAACGAATAGCCGGCGCCGGGGATCTCCGCATCGCGGGTGGGGTCGTTGACGATCTGCAGAAAGCGCCCGTTGGGCGGCCCGCCCTTGTGGAGCTGGCCGGTGGAGTGCAGGAATCGCGGGCCGTATCCGAACGTGGTCGCGGCGCCGGTGGCCGCGCGGATCGCCGCCCGCAGCTCGGACACGGCCGCGTCGAGCTCGTCAGACGGCGGCAGGTACCCCATGATCGCGACGTAGTGAGGGGGCCGCGCGTCCCCGAGCAGCGCGCGAAGCTGCTCATCGCCGGCTACTTCTAGGTCGGGTACCGTGCCCGAGTCCAGCACGCGCTTCGTGTTGTCCTTTGCCTCCTGCACGTTGGGCTGGTCGAACGGGTTGATCTCGAGCGCCCAGCCGGACACGGCGACGGCAAACTCGGCCAGGAAGAAGATCCGCCCGAGGTCTGAGGCGTCGTTGGTCGTCATCGTCAGCGTCGGATGGCCGGCGGCCGCGAGACGCTCCACCGCCTCGTCGAGCTGCTCCTGTGGCTGATCGCCGTTTCGCAGGTACGCGAACACGCGGTCATCGCCGTAGACATCGGAACCCGCGATCGGCTCGTCGGCGACGGGCAGGATCCCGCGGCCGTGCTTGCCCGTTGACTCCGCGATCAGCTGCTCGACCCACAGCCCGAAGCTCTCGATCGGCGGCGAGACGATGAACGTCAGCTTGTCGCGGCCGCGGCGGGCCAGCTCGCCGACCGCCGCGCCCAGCCACAGCCCCGAGTTGGATTCGCTGGAGTCGTAGTGGGCGCAGTTCTGCTCGCCCACCTGGGCGCCGTGGAGCAGCTCCTCGATGTCCACGCCCATCAGCGCCGCCGGGACCAGGCCGAAGTAAGACAGCACCGAGTACCGGCCGCCGATGTCCGGCGGATTGGCAAAGCACCGGCGCAGGCCGTCGTCGCGAGCGAGGGCCTCCAGTGGGCTGCCGGGATCGGTCACGACGACGAACTGGTCGGGCCTGGCGAAGGCCTTGAAGTGGCGATAGTGAGACAGCGTCTCGATCGTCCCGCCGGACTTGGACGAGACGATGAACAGCGTCTTGTCGATGTTCACGGACTCCTGGACGGCGAGCACGACATCGGGGTGCGTCGAGTCGAGCACCTGCAGCCGCAGACCGCCCGCAACCTCGCCGAACGAACGCCGGATCACCTCCGGGCCAAGCGATGAGCCGCCCATCCCGAGCAGGATCGTATCGGTGAAACCCTCGGCACGGCAATCCTGCGCGAAGTCCTTCAGCGCCGGCGCCTGCTCGAGCATCGCCTCCGACACCGTCAGCCATCCCAGCCGGTCCTCGATCTCGGCCACGCCGGGCCCTCCCCACAGCGACGGGTCCCGGCGCCACACCCGCTGGGCGACGTTGTCGCGCACGGCGCGCTTGACGCGCTCGCCGACGGGTCCCTGGAGCTGGCCGGGAAGCCGGCCCTGGATCGTCGCGGGGCGGCCGGTCGCGACCGCGGCCCGGCGCTCGTCGATCCCCGCGAGCAGGCGGGTCATCGCATCCTCGAACTGCTTGACCCCGTCGATCAGCAGCTCATCGGTGACCTGGTTCATGTCGAGGCCCGCCTCGGCGAGCGCAGCGAGGTCGTCGGTCGGATCCTGCTCGGCGGTCGGCCCGCTGACGTTGCCGTGGTCGGCGGCCGCGTGCAGCGTCGCCATCGGCATCGTGTTGACGGTGTGCGCGCCGACCAGTCCGTCCACGTACATGGTGTCCGGGTAATGGGGGTTCTTCGTGCCGGTCGACGCCCACAACGGACGCTGCACCGCGGCGCCGGCATGGCGCAGCCCCTCCCAGCGGGGGCCTCGGAAGAGCTCCTTGAAGCGGCGGTAGGCCGCCCGGGCGTTGGCCAGCGCCGCCTTGCCCGCCAGGTCCGAGCGCCCCAGCTCCTCCAGCTTGCGGTCGGCGTTGGTGTCCACGCGCGAGACGAAGAACGAGGCGACCGAGTTGACGTCCAGCGGCAGCCCCTCCGCCTGCCGGCGCTCCAGCCCGCGGATGTAGGCCTCGACGACCGACTCGTAGGCCTCGACCGCGAACAACAGCGTCACGTTGACGTTGATGCCCTCGTAGATCGCCTGCTCGATCGCGCTCACCCCTTCGGGGGTGCCGGGGATCTTGATCATCACATTGGGGCGGTTGAGCGCCTTCCAATAAACGCGCGCGGCCTCGATCGTGTGCTCGGCGTCGTGGGCGAGATTGGCGGCGACCTCGAGCGAGACGAACCCGTCGCGCCCGTTTGACTCGCGGTGAACGTCGGCGAACACGTCCGCCGCGAGCTGGACGTCGCGGATCGCGATCCGGTCATAGATCGCCGCGGCGTCGAGTTGCTCGCGGGCAAGCTCGACGAGGTCGTCGTCGTAGTCGTCGGAGCCGAGGATGGCCTTCTCGAAGATCGACGGGTTGGACGTCTCACCGCGCAGGGACTCCTCGGCGATCATCCTCGCGAGCTCGCCGCCCTCGATCATCGAGCGGCGGATCTGGTCCAGCCACACGCTGGTGCCGGCGGCCGTCAGCGCCGCCAGACGCTCATTGACGTTCACGGTCGCGCTCATCCGGACATCACCTCCCGGCCCACGGCCGCCACCCGCTCCGCGGTGATCCCGAAGTGCTCGTAGACGTCTTTTGCGGGGCCCGACTCGCCGAACGTCTCCATCCCGACAAACGCGCCGGACGCGCCGATCCATCGATCCCATCCAAACGGGCACGCCGCCTCGACCGCGACCCGGGCCGGGCAGGAAGCCGGCAGGACCTGCTCACGATAGGCCTCGTCGGCCCGCGCGAACGTATCCATGCAGGGCATCGACACGACCCGCACCCTCACGCCGTCCAGCGCGTCGGCGGCCTCGAGGCAGAGCGAGACCTCCGAGCCCGTGCCGATCAAGATCAGCTCGGGGTCGCCGCCGTCGGCGTCGCGCAGGACGTAGGCGCCACGCTCGATCGCATCGTCGGGGACCGCGGCGGGATCGAGGATCGGCAGGTTCTGGCGCGTGAGCGCAAACGCGGTCGGCGCCTCGTCGTTGCGCAGCGCGAAGCGCCACGCCAGCGCGGTCTCGTTGGCGTCGGCGGGGCGCACGACGTTGAGCCGCGGCACTGCGCGCAGCGCCGCGAGTTGCTCGATCGGCTGGTGCGTGGGGCCGTCCTCACCGAGGCCGATCGAGTCGTGCGTCCAGACCCAGATGCATGGCAGCTTCATCAGCGCCGAGAGGCGAATCGGCGCCCGCATGTAGTCAGAGAACGTCAAAAACGTCGCCCCGAACGCGCGGAAACCGTGCAGGGTCAGCCCGTTGACGATGGCGCCCATGCCGTGCTCGCGAACGCCGAAGCGGAGGTTGCGTCCCAGGTAGGCGCCCTTCTCGACATCTCCGGCATCGGCGATGTCGGTGTTGGTCGAGGTCGCGAGGTCGGCGGATCCGCCGATCAGGGAGGGCACCGACTGGGCCGCCCACTGGATCACCTTCTCCGACGCCTTACGGGTCGCGATCGCGTCGTCGGCGGGATCGAACCTCGGGATGTTGCGGTCCCAGCCCTCGGGCAGCTCCCCCGCGTCGATTAACTGCAGCAGCTCCGCCTGCTCGGGGAACGCCTCGCGGTAGGCCCGAAAGCGCTCCTCCCACTCCGATTGGAGCTCGCGTCCGCGTTCGCAGCAGCGACGGAAGTGGGCAAGCGCTTCATCGGGCACGAAGAAGTGCTTGTCGGGATCCCACCCGTAGGCCTCCTTGGTCAGCCGCACCTCCTCCTCGCCGAGCGCGGAGCCGTGGGCGCTCGAGGTGTCCTGCTTGTGCGGGCTGCCGTAGCCGATGTGCGATCGGACGATGATCAGCGAGGGCCGATCCTCGACCGACATCGCCGTACGGGTGGCCTCCTCGAGACGGTCCAGCGACAAGTCCTCCCCCACGTTCTGGACGTGCCATCCGTATGCGTCGTAACGCTCGCCGACATCCTCGGAAAACGACTGCGAGGTGGGGCCGGCGAGTTGGATCTTGTTGTTGTCGTAGAACGCGACGAGCCGGCCGAGGCCGAGGTGACCGGCGAGCGAGGACGTTTCGGACGTCACGCCCTCCTGCATGTCGCCGTCGGAGGCGATCGTGAACGTGTAGTGCCCCACGATCTCGTGACCGTCGCGATTGAAGCGGGCGGCGAGCATCCGCTCGGCGAGAGCGAGTCCGACCGACATCGAGATCCCCTGTCCCAAGGGACCGGTGGTGGCCTCGATCCCGGGGCTGTACTTGCGCTCCGGGTGGCCGGCCGTGGGCCACCCCACCTGACGGAAGTGCTTGATGTCCTCCAGCGTCATCGGATAGCCCGTCAGGTAGAGCATCGAATACAGCAGCATCGAGGCGTGTCCGGCCGAGAGCACGAAGCGGTCACGGTCGATCCAGTCCGGATCGGACGGGTTGTGGTGCATTACGCGCGTGTAGAGCGTGTAGGCCAGCGGCGCCAGCGCCATCGGTGTTCCCGGATGGCCGGAGTTGGCCTTCTGGACGGCGTCCATCGACAGCGTCCGGATCGTGTCCACGCACAGCTTGTCCAGCGCGGTGCTGCTCTCTGTCACGGTCACCAAGCGCCTCCCTGACGAACGGATCGGACCCCGCAGTGCGTCCCGCCGAGCGGTAGACGGTGGGTCGTACTTGCGGTCTGAAGCACTACGGTCAGCATAGAGATTTCGGGTAATCGGGAAATCGACGTCTCCGTTACCCGAACAGGACGCCGTAGCGCTGATATTCCTCGATCGGCACCGTCCTCAGGTGCGCGACCGCGTCGGCCAGCGGCACGAGCTCGATCCGGGTCGCGCGCAGCGTGGTCATCATCCCCCACTGCTCGCCGTGCGCCGCGTCGACCGCCGCGAGGCCGAACCTCGTCGCGAGCACCCGGTCAAACGGCGTCGGGGTCCCGCCGCGCTGCACGTGGCCGAGCACCGTGGCGCGGGTCTCGTATCCCGTTCGCTGCTCGATCTCCTGCTCGAGGCGATAGCCGATCCCGCCGAGCCGGGGATGGCCGAACTCGTCGAGCTCGCCGGCCGAAAGCGCCATCGTCCCCTCCTTGGGCACGGCGCCCTCGGCGGCGACGACGATCGAGAAGTAGCGGCCCCGGGCGTGGCGGCGGCGGATCAGGCGGCAGACCTCGTCGATGTCGAATGGGATCTCGGGGATCAGGATCGCGTCGGCACCCCCCGCCAGCCCGGAGTGCAAGGCGATCCATCCGGCGTTGCGGCCCATCACCTCGACGACGAGGATCCGATTGTGGCTTTCGGCGGTCGTATGCAGCCGGTCGATCGCCTCGCTGGCGACATGCAGCGCCGTGTCGAACCCGAACGTCACGTCGGTCGCGCCGAGGTCGTTGTCGATCGTCTTCGGCACGCCGAGTACGGGCAGCCCTTCGTCGTTGAGGCGCTTGGCGACGCCCAGGGTGTCCTCGCCGCCGATCGCGATCAGGCCGTCGAGGGCGTGGCGCTCGAACGTCTGGCGCGTGAGCTCCGGGCCGTCGTCGCGCGCGTAGATGTTGGTCCGCGAGCTGCCGAGGATCGTGCCGCCCCGTGGGAGGATCCCCCGCGTGGACTCGATCGTGAGCTCGTCGAAGGAGTCCTCGAGCACCCCCCGCCACCCGTCACGAAAGCCGGTCACCTGATCGTCATGTGCGTCGATCGCCTTGCGCACGACCGCGCGAATGACCGCGTTCAGGCCCGGGCAGTCACCACCGCCGGTGAGCACTCCGATCCGCATCGCGACGGAATCCTTAGCACAGAGGCGTCGCGCCGACGCCACGCCGTTGTAGCCTTCGCGAGCCGATGCGGGAAGCGCGCGATCGACGGATCTGGATGGCGGCGGCCGGGGTCGCGCTCGCCGCCGCCGGCGCCGCCGTCGCGACGACGCAGCGCCGGCACATGCGCCGGATCGCGACCGATCCCGAGCAGTCGGTGCTGAGCTCCCCACCCACCGGCCGGCCGCTGGCCGTGCGCTCGGCGGATGGGACGATGCTGCACGCCGAGCTGTTCGGCGCCGACGACGGCGACACTGTGGTGCTCGCGCACGGCTGGACCGAGATGCTCAGCTACTGGGCCTACGAGATCGGCGAGCTCGCGGGCAAGGGCTTTCGGATCGTCGCCTACGACCTGCGCGGCCACGGACACAGCGATCCGGCCGTCGACGGCGACTACGCGATGCTGCGCTTCGGTGAGGATCTCGAGGCGGTGCTCGCGGCGTGCGTGCCCGATCGCCGCCGCGCGCTCGTCGCCGGCCATTCGCTCGGGGCGATGTCGATCGCGGCGTGGGCCGAGCATCACGACGTTCGGACTCGCGTGGGCGCCGCGGCCCTGTTGAACACCGGCGTCGGCGACCTGATCGCCCAGCAGCTGCTGTTCCCCGTACCCGCGTTCGCGCAGGCTGTCAACAAGACGGTCGCGGTTCACGGGTTCCTCGGCACCCGGGCGCCGCTGCCCCACGTGTCCACTCCCGCCAGCCACGCGGCGATCCGCTACATCGCGTTCGGACACGACGCCAGCCCCGCCCAGGTGGCGTTCTACGAGCGGAT
Organism: uncultured Solirubrobacterales bacterium; assembly: GCA_963723675.1. GTDB lineage: Bacteria > Actinomycetota > Thermoleophilia > Solirubrobacterales > Solirubrobacteraceae > Palsa-465. The sequence continues at coordinate 2,000,801 of CAVRRW010000012.1, forward strand.
GCTGTGGGCGTGCCCCCCGGACGCACGGGCGCGGATCGGCATCGCCATGTCGGAGATGGATCTCCACCATGCGCTCTCGCACCTGACCGTGCCGACGCTGGTGATCGCCGGCGCCGACGACCGCCTGACGCCGCCGGCGCATGCGCAGAAGATCGCGCAGATGCTTCCGGAGCTCGCGGGCTTGGTCGTCCTGCCCGGGACCGGGCACATGGCGCCGCTGGAGCGCGCCACCGAGGTCAGCCGGGCGATCGCGGAGCTGGCCGGCCGGGCGAGCGGGCTTCTGGTCGGCTCCGACTGAGCGCCGTGCACATCGACCCTTACATCGTCCTCGGAAGCGCGATTGTCGGCTTGCTCGTCGGGATGACCGGCGCGGGCGGCGGCGCGCTGATGACGCCGATGCTGATCCTCCTGTTCGGCGTCAAGCCGTCGGCGGCGATCTCGAGCGACCTGGTCGCGGCCGTCGTGATGCGGCCGATCGGTGCCGGGGTGCACCTGCGCGCCGGAACGGTGAACATGCAGCTGGTCCGCTGGATGGTGATCGGCTCGGTCCCGGCCGCGTTTCTGGGCTCCTACCTGCTCAAGGTGATGGGCAACGCGGATTCGGCCCAGCACAACATCGAGGTCGCGCTGGGGACGGCGCTGCTGGTCGGCGCCGGCGCGATGGTGCTGCGGTTCGTGCTCGATCGGCGGGGCGGCAACAAACGCACCGCCCGCCTCACCGAGGTGGTGCCGCGGCCGCCGCTGACGGTCGCGATCGGGATCGTCGGCGGGATCATCGTGGGGATGACGTCGGTCGGCTCCGGCTCGCTGATGATCGTCCTCTTGCTGTTCGTCTACCCGATGATCGGGGCCAACCAGCTGGTCGGCACCGACCTCACGCAAGCGGTGCCGCTGACGGTGGCGGCGGCGGTCGGGGCGCTCCTGTTCGGTCACGTCGAGTTCGGCGTCACCGGCTCACTGATCCTCGGAAGCGTCCCCGCGGTGTTCGTCGGCTCGATGCTGTCGTCGACGATCCCTGACCGTTACGTTCGTCCGGCGATCGCGTTCGTGATCTTCGCCTCCGGGCTGAAGTACGTGGGTCTCGACACCACCGCTCTGGGCTGGGTGCTGTGCGCGACGCTGCTGGCGGCGGGAGTCCTGTGGCTCGTGTACGCGCGGCCGTGGCGGCTGACGGGGACCGATCGGGCGGAGCTGCCCGTCGATGTCCGCGAGTGACCTCGGCGTGCTCGAGGCGGCGGCGCTGCTGCGAGAGCGGCGGCTGTCGGCGGCCGAATTGACCGACGACTGCCTGCGACGGATCCAAGAGCGCAACGGCGGCCCGCCGACCCACGACGGCGCCCCCGACGCGATCAACGCCTGGGCCCGGGTCTATCCCCAGCTGGCGCGCGAGCAGGCCCACGTCGCCGACGAGCGTCGCGCCCGCGAACGCGAGGCCGCCCCGAGGCTGTGCGGGATCCCGCTCGCGCTCAAGGACCTCTACGCGGTCGCGGGTCAGCCCCTCACCGCCTCGAGTCGGGTGCTCGAAGGCAACGTCGCGGCAGACGACGCGGTCGCATGGGCGCGGCTGCGCAACGAAGGCATGGTGCTGCTCGGCCACACCCACGTGCATGAGTTCGCCGCCGGCGGCACCACCGACCAGGTGGGAAACCCCTGGGCGCTCGATCGCGTCGCCGGTGGCTCGAGCGGCGGCAGTGCCGCCGCGCTGGCGGCCCGAATGGCCCCCGCCGCGCTCGGCACCGACACCTGCGGATCGCTGCGGATCCCGTCGGCCTGCTGCGGGACGAGCACGATCAAGCCCACCCACGGCGCAATCCCGCTCGACGGCATCATCCCGCTGGCGCCCTCGCTCGATCATCCCGGTCCGATGGCGCGGACGATCGCCGACTGTGCCGCGCTGCTGACCGCGATGGCGGCGGGTGACCCGGATCCGTCGCCGCTGGTGCCGCCTCCCGCACCGATGCCGGCGCCGGCGCTCTCGCCCCGGTCGGGACCGCATCCGCTCGAGGGCACGACGATTGCGCTGACCGATCGGACCGCGGGGATCGGGGTGCAGCAACGGGTCGCCGTCGGCCTGGATCAGGCGGCGCGCGCCTGCGAGCGGCTTGGCGCCCGCGTCGTCGCGCTGCGGGTGCCCTGGACGTTTGACTGGAACGACCTCAGCATCATCCTGCTCACCGAGGCATGGGCCCACCACAGCGAGCACCGTGATCTCCACGAGCACTACCGCCCCGCGATCGCGGAGTTCCTCGAGGCGGCGCGCGGTTTCAGCTCCGCTGCCGCCTACCTCGCCGCGCAGCAGCGGCGCGCGCGGGGCGCCGCGGTCTGGGAGCGGTGGTTTCGCTCAGAGAACGTCGATTTCGTGCTCGAGCCGACGCTGCCGATCGTTCCCTACGAGCGCGGTCCGGGCTATGACCGGGGACACGCCGGCGGCCCCGGCGATCCGATGATCGCCCTGACCGCGCTGTGGGACATGACCGGGATGCCGGTGGCGGCGCTTCCGGTCAGCTGGGAGGTGGGCGTCTCGCTGATCGCGCCGCGCGGTCACGACGCGCCGCTGATCCAGGCCGCGATCGACCTCCAGGAGCACGCGCTGGGGGTGCCGCGGTGGGAGCCGACTACCTGAGTCGCTTTTCGCGGAAGCCTTTGCGGGGTGCGGCGGGGCGCGGCGGGGCGCGGGCGCGCGGCGGGCGGCGCGGGCGCGCGGCGGCGCGGGCCCGCGGCGGCGCGGGCGGCGCGGGCGCGCGGCGGCGCGGGCCCGCGGCGGCGCGGGCGGCGCGGGCGCGGGCGCGGGCCCGGCGTGGCCTTCCAAAGGCCGGTGACCCCGGGGATTCCGTCACAGTCGGCGTCATCGCTCGCTCGCTCGCAACGTTTTCCCCGCCGGGCGGTGGTTTCGTTACACGCGGGCCTCGGGATCCGTCGCGTGTAACAAAATCCCCGCTTGGCCAATCGCTGTCGCCTGCTAGCCGCCGAGCGCGTACTGCTCGACGTCCTGATCCAGCGTGCCCGGCGCTTCGTACTGACCGGAGTGCACGTAGGCCAGCTTGCCGGCGCGGTTGACGAAGATCGTCGTCGGGAGGCCGAGCAGACCCTGTGGTAGCAGCGAGTGGATCTGACCCGTGGTGCTCTGGTAGCTCGGATAGCTGACGGGATGCTTGGCGAGAAATGACCGGGCGTCCGCCAGCGAGTCGTTGATGTTCAGTCCGAGGAACGCGACCTGTCGGCCGTAGCGCACCGACGCGGACGCGAACAGCGGGAACTCCGCACGGCAGGGCGCGCACCACGAGGCCCAGGCGTTGATCACAACCGGGTAGCCGCGCAACGCACGCAACCGCGTCGTCAGTTCGGTCTGGGACCCAAGCACCCGGGCCGCCTGGTCGTGCAGCGACGCGAGCGGCGCCGGCGAGCCGGCGAGCAGGCTCGGGACTGCCGCGGCGCTCGGTACCTGGACCTTCGGCGGCGCGGCCAGCGCCGCTCGCACCCGCTTGGCCAGCGCGCCCGGCGACAGCCACCCTTGGGTCGAGGCGTCGTAGTACCAGAGAATGCGTCCGCCCGCCGACGTGAGCACGAACCACGGCTGGTCCTGAACCTCGTAGCCGTCGGCGACGCGACCGCTTCGGTCGACCGCCACCGGATATGAGAGCGCCTGGGGCAGCCCGTGCAGGAACCTCGGCAGCGCCCGCGCGGACGGCTCCACGCTTTCCTCATCGACGGCGGTGAGGCCGGGCAGACCGCGGGCTGCCGCCAGCGAGCTGTACCGGTTGAGCGTCTCGAGCTCGGCGGCGAGGTTTGAGGTCTGCGAGACCCAGGTCGCAAAGAACACCAGCAGGTGGGGCGAGCGGCTCGGGCCGAGGGGCACCTTGCCGCCGTCGGCTCGCGGCAGCGTCACCGCCGTCTGCGGGCCGATCGGCGGGATCCGATCGTAGGAGCGGAGCGTCTGCAGGCGCGGGTGGGCCGGCAGCAGGCTGGATGCCTCCTGCGCGAGGACCTGCGCCAGCTGATCGACGCTTGCGTAGGACATCTGCGTCATGTAGAGCTTGGCGAGCCTGCCCTTTGCGTCGATCACGAACAGCGCCGGCGTGTGATCGATCTGGCCCTGCTCGATCTGCACGGCGATGTTGTACGCCCTCCAGACACGCCTGAGGCTCGCAACCGAGCCGGTCACGAACTTCCACTGATGAAGCATCCCGTGCGCGCGCGAGTAGGCGAGCACGTCCGCGACCGAGGTCGCGTCGGGATTGGCGTCGATCCCGAGCAGGGCAACGTGCTTGCCGGCCGCGCCCAACAGGCCCTTGGCGGCGACCATCGCGGTCGTGGTCAGCGGGCAGATCGTGGTGCACTCGGAATCGTTGAACGCCAGCAACACAACCCGGCCGCGGAGCGAGTGCATCGAGACCGGCTGTCCGAACTGGTCCGTGAGCGTGAAGTCGGGCGCCTGGCCGCTCAGCGGCGTGCCCGGATCGACATTGGGGTTGCTCGCGAGCGCGGACGTATCGAGGCCCGTGGGGGTTGGCTTGCGCGACGTGACCCCGACGGCCACCACGGCGGCCACGAGGGCCACCGCCGCCGCCACGCCCAGCCACAGCATCATCGCCGACCTGCTTTTGATCATCCGTTTCTTGACTGTACGGATCGCGGTCGGGGAGGGTCGGGGAGGGGGCGGCCGGTGGCGCCTGCGAGACGGCTGAGCGCGCCTAAGAGACAGCTGATCGCGTCCGCGCCCCGTGCCCGCGGCCTCCGCCCGGTGCCCGCGGCCTCCGCCCGGTGCCCGCGGCCGCCGCCCCCGGCTCGCTGCGTTTGGGTCCAATACCACCCCAAACGCAGCAATCCCCGCCCGCGCCCGCGGCCTGGCGCGGTCAGTCGCGTCGGGCGCTCAGGATCGCCCGCAGCCGATCCGCCTCCTTGGCCGGGTCGTCGCGAAGGCGCTCCCAGGTGATTCGAATCGCCCGAAACCCAGCGGCCAGGGTCTCGGCATCGCGTTCCCGGTCGTCTTCGAAGGCCTCCCGGGTCCCGTGGTACTCCCATCCATCCAGCTCGACGATCAGGCACTCGGCGCGGAACAGGGCGTCGACCTCGTATCCCGCCACTCGAGTGTTCACTTCGGCCCTCGGAAGGTCGAACCAGGCGCTGAATGCCAGGAACGCGTCCTCGACCTCCGAGCGCGTCGGTCCGTGCGGGGCCTCGGCCAACTGCCGTACCCGTGCTGCGTCGTGCTTGTTCGGGCGACCGTGTTGGCCGGGGCGCTGGTTGCTCCGGCGGCGGGGTGATCAACCTGTCATCGGAATGGCTGACCGAGCGCACCTGCCCGTGCCACCTCACACCCAGCGGTGTCGCGAGCGGCCAGAGAAACCCGCGTGAGATGTGACAGTTAAGTTGCACTTGGCGCGCGTGGCGAACTCTCCCGACCGTTGGGTCCCGGAGGGCGGGTCCTCGCTTGCCACCCGCCTGCACCGGGTATCCACACGTCAGACCCCGCAAGTGACTGGAGGTATCTAGTGGCCAAGGACCATGGTCCGAGCGTGAAGAACGACAAGCAGTACGAAGGGCTGCGCAAGAAGGGGATGAGCAAGTCCCGCGCGGCTGCGATCGCCAATACGCCGGACGCCTCGAGCAAGGGCGGTAAGCGCAGTGGAAGCGGCGGCGGCAGCAGCCAGAGCAGCCGCAGCAGCGGGCGGGGCAGCGGCGGCAACCGCGCCCAGAAGCAGGCCGCCGGCCGCAAGGGCGGCAAGAAGTCGAGCAGCTGATCCGCGCGCTCGCGGGCCCGGAGGAGACCCCCCAGGCCCGGAAGCGTGTGGTCGGCATCCCCGCGCCGGATCGCCGCCGCGACTGCGGCGATCCAGCCGAGCGCTGATCCGGCCGGCGGGACCCGGCGCCAGGCCTACGGCGCGCCCTCAGAACCGCGAGCGTGACCCGGCGCCAGGCCCACGGCGCCCTCAGACCGCCGTCTTTGTGCCCGGGTAGCCGAGCCCACCACGGAGCGGAGAGCCCCAGGTTCAGGGCGCTCGTGGCGCGACGCCGACAACCGGAGCCACCGGCTCGGGCTTTTGCGTCGCCGCGTCGGCCGCGAGGATCGATCCGAACGAGCGCACCCGCTCGGGATGGGTCGCCTTCAGCCAGGCCAGAGCCGCAACCCCGGCGCCGAGCCACGCCAGCGCGATCCACGGAGACCACGTATTCGGTGCCGGCCCGGGCGACTTGTAGGACTCATAGATCGTGTAGCCGCAGATCGCGATCGCACCCAGCGGCAGCAGGCCATCGAACACGACGTGAAACGCCGTGTCCTGCGAACGGCTGCGCCAGAAGAAGATCATCCCGGCAAACGCGATCAGGATGTAGGCGGCGAGGATCGGGAAGGTGGCGGTCGTGGCCATGAACCCGAAGTACTTGAACGGGTCGTTCCACGCGATCCGGGCGAGCACCACGACGAGCAGCAGCGTGAGCAGGAGCATGCTCCCGATCGCCGGCCATGGCGTACCGAAGCGCGGATGCGTCCACGCAAATCGCCGCGGCATCCCTCCTTCTCGGGCCATCGCGAACACGGTCCGCGCGGTGAGGTTCAGGCCGGCCAGCGCCGCCACGAACGCGCCGACCGAGACGGCGAGATCGACGCTCACCGCAAGCCAGGTGCCCGCGTAGCGCGACGACAGCGCGTCGAGCGCGGCCGGGTTCGTCGCCCACCGGTCGATGTGGTTGACCCCGAAGCCGACCGCCATTACCCAGGACAGGAACACGTAGTAGACGAAGCCGACCCCGATCGCGATCAGGATCGCCCGTGGGATCAGCCGCAGCGGATCGACCGTCTCCTCGCCCAGGGACGCGGCCGCTTCAAACCCGATGAAGCCGGTGAAGGCCAGCACGACCGCGAGGAACAGGCCATGCACGCTCGGCAACCGGCCGGGATCGAACGGCTTGAACGTGACCCCCGCATCCCCTCCCTTGGCGAGCACGATCACGAGCAGCAACGTGATCGCCGCGACACTGGCGACGCCGATCACGAGCTGGGTGCGAGTCGAGATGCGAACGTCGAGCAGGGCGATCACCGTCAGCGCTGCCATCAGGATCAAGAACCACCAAAACCAGCCGTCGCCGCCGAGATCGATGTGCGCGTGTGCAGCCATCACCTGGTTGAGGAAGAAGCCCGAGATCACCATCACGAATGAGATCCCGGCAGCGAAGCCCCCGAAGTACAGCCAACCGGCGATGAACCCGCCACTCGCGCCGAGCCCACGCGACGTGTAGGTGTAGACGCCGCCGGCGCTCGCCATCCTGCGCGTGAAGCGGATGATCACCGACGCCAGGCAGAGGCTGCCGGCACCGGCCACGATGTACGCCCACGGAGCGGCGACACCGGCGTCGGCCGCGACCACACTCGTCGCGAGCGAGCTCGCCAGCGCGAGCGAGAGCAGCGCGAACGACTGCGCGAACGCGTCGCCGAGCCCGAGAACGTTGTGTTTGAGCTGTCCGGGTGCCTGGCTCATCGGACGCTGGTGGCCCGGAACCGTCGCGACCATTGGCATGGGTGCGTCAAATCGAAGATTCGCACGCTGGTGACTCCGTTGGCATCCCACCTCACGACGGTGCACCTTGCATTCCCACCACCGACCCCGTAAACGGTAACGGAATCACCCGGCGGCGAGCTCCCTTGATCTGCATGCGGCCCCAACCTTCCGCGCGGATGCCCGATCAACCGTCCGCGCGGATGCGACCGATCAGCCGTCCGCGCCGAAGCGCCCGATCAGCGGTCCGCGAGCGCCACGGCGCGAAGCCCCAGCGCAACCAGCGGGCGCAGCCGGCTGGGGCCGATCGCGAGCACGAACACGTCTGAGTGGGCGGTCACGGCCTTGGCCATCGCCGGCGTGGGAGGCTTGCGCGTGCCGCCGTTGGTCAACCGGTCGATCGTCTCAAACCACTCGGCGGTGCGACCCGCGGGCTGCGTGCGCCACAGCGCGGTCGCGGTCTCATTCCCCGCGTTCCACATCTTGTGCGGGGTTCCCCGCGGGATCCGGAGCGTGTCACCCGCGCCCAACTCGCGCTGTGCTCCGTCGACGACCGCGGTGAGGCGGCCCGAGCGGATCTGGAATTCCTCGTCCTGAGCGGGGTGCAGGTGCGGCGGCGGCGCAGAGCCCCCTGGCGTCCAGGTGCCCTCGACCTCGAGCTCGTCCGGGGTGCGGCGAACGATCCGCAGGGTCTCGTGGTCGCCGAGATGTAGTAGCTGGTCGGTCATGGCTGCAGTCTGGCGAAGCTCTCGCGGTCGTGCGGGTCAGAGCGGTGACGCCGGCGCGTGATCCGTGGTGCGGGCGCGCGCCTCGGCGAGCTCGCGCGAAATCGTGGACCTGAACAGCAATGTGTCCACGCCGACGGTGATCAGCCCGAATCCCTCGGCGGCGCGGGCTTGGGCCGCTGCCCCATTTGCGCAGTGCATCCCCGCGATCAAGCCATGGGCCTGGCACACCCCGCGAATTCGGGCGATCGCGTCCTCGAGCTCCTGCCCTCCCTGCCCAGGCGCGCGCCCGAGCGCGAGCGAGAGATCCGAGGGGCCGACGTAGATCCCATCGAGCCGGGGCGTCGCGGCGATCTCCTCGACGCGGTCGAGGCCGTCACGCGTCTCGACCATGACGAAGCAGAGGACCGAATCGGCGAGATCGTCGGGCGCGGTTGAACCGATTGCGAGTGCAGCCCGAACCGGGCCGTAGGAGCGATTCCCATGCGGCGGGTACTTGCAAGCCTGGACCGCGCGCAGAGCATCTGCGCCGCTTCCGACCAACGGCACGATCACGCCCGCGGCACCGAGGTCGAGCGCGCGCATGATCAGCCACGGCTCGTTCCACGCCAGCCGCGCCAGCGGCGTCGACCCGCTCGCGACGGTCGCCTGGAAGATCGACACCATCGCGCGTTCGTCGCTCGTCCCGTGCTGTTGATCGACGCACACATAGTCATATCCGGCGGCGGCGGCGAGCTCAGCGGTCAACGAGCTGGAGATTCCCGCCCACAGCCCGAACACCGGTTCTCCGCCGGCCCATTTCGCGCGAAGGCGCCTACCCGCAAGCATCAGCGTGACCCTCCATCGTCGTCTGGTGGTACGGAAGCTAATACAGCCCTTGGCGCCGGGCGTAGCGCTCTGCCCGCTCGGAGTCGTAGCGGTCGGCGTCGAACGCCGGATCGGTGAGCGAGCGCAGGATCTTGCCCGAGCTGGGGAGCTCCGAGCGGTCGACGTGACGCTCGGGATTCCACAGGTCAGAGCGGATCAGCGCCTTCGGGCACTGCGTGTACGCCTCCTCGATCGAGACGAGGATCCCGAGCTGGGGAGCCTTGCCCTCGACGGCGCTGGGCGCCAGGAGCTCGGGATCGTCGACGATCACGGCTCGGCCGTTGACACGGAAGGTGTCGCCCATCCCGGGGATCAGGAAGAGCAGCGCGATCCGCGGATCGACAAGCAGGTTCGTGAGCGTGTCGGCGAGCCGATTCCCGGGGCGCTCCGGCAGCAGCAGCGTACGATCGTCGACGATTCGGACGAAGCCCGCCGGGTCGCCGCGGGGCGAGACGTCGAGTCCGCCATCGGCACTCGCGGTCGCGACGCAGACGAAGGGAGAGCGCTCGATGAACTGGCTGGTGAGGGCGTTCAGCCTGTCGGCGACCTTCGCGACGATCAGGTCCTTAGGCGATCCGATGATCTCGCGCAACTGGCGCTCGTCGCTGATCGACCGCACACTCAAGACAGCCGAGCATAACGGGAAAGCGGTTGTCTCCCGCTGAGAGCCCGGTGGTTGGTTGGCCGCAATGCCGCCGCCGGTGGCTTTCTTGCGCGCCGTGGGCTCAGGGCTTGCCGCGATTTGCGACAAGGCCGTCGAGCAGCGCGCTCAGGCCAATGTCGTAGCTGTCCTTGCCGCGCGCGGGGGCCCAGTGCGGCGCGAGCGCCGCGAGCGTCGGGAGCTCGGCGGGATCTATGCTCGTGAGGACCTCCAGCACGAACGGGGGGCGCGCCAGGGTCGCGGTGCGCGCCAGCCCGCGCGCAATGATCAGCTCGCCGACGGTGAATTGCCACACCGCCCTGTAACCGTCGGCCGCGTCGGCTTCTGACAGCCCGCAGGCCACGAATCCGCCAACGATTTCTTCGATCAGCCACAGGATCGCCGGCGCAATCAGGTCACCCTGCGCGAGGATGTCGACGACCCACGGGTATTGCGCGAGGCCGTCGCGCATCGCCCGACACGCCGTCTGTAGGCACCGGCGCGGCTCACGGGGGAATCGAGGCCTTGGAACTCCCGCGGCGAGCTGGTCGAGCAGCAGCACGAGCAACTGACCCTTGTCGCGCACGTGCCGGTAGATCGCCATCGGGGAGCTGCCGAGCTCCACCGCGACCTGACGCATCGTCAGCGCCTCGATGCCGTCGCGCTCGATGATCTCCCGGGCGGCCGTCACCACCGCGGCGCGCGACAGCCGTGCGGGCCTGCCGCCGCGCCGTGCGCTGGTCTGCTTCTGGCTCAAGCTCCGGCATTCGATCCGCGGGCCGCGGACGAAGCTGCCTGCGCCGTCTCCACGGCCGCCCGGTAGGTCCCGAAGTGCCACACGTTGCCCTCGAGGTCGTGCGCGGTGTAGTCGCGTGAGCCGTAGTCGGTGTCAAATGGCTCGACGGCGATCTTGGCCCCGGCGGCCCGGGCTCGCTGGCAGTGGGCGTCAGCATCCTGCACCGCAACGTAGATCCATCCCTGGCCCGCGCGGCTCCCCATCACCGGATCCTCGCGATCGGAGCCGAGCATCAGGATGCTGGGGCCGTAGCTGAGCTCGGCGTGGGCGATCGTCCCGTCCTCGTTGGCGAGCACCTGGACCTCGCGAAAGTCAAACGCCGCCTTCAGGAACTCGATTGCCGCGGGTGCGTCGCGGAAGCGCATCACGGGGTAGAGCGTGGGGCCTTCGTGAGTCACGATTCCTCCTTCGCGAGAGTTTGTGTACGCGTATACAAACTTCCGGGTCGCCGGCTTCTAGTCAAGCCGAGACCGGGCAAGGGCACCGGGATGCCTCGCCGGAGCCGGCGCCCTTCCCCGGCGAGCGGCTGCGATTCGGTCGCCATATGATCGACAGGAGGTGGCGAAAGGTCCTCCGGCCCTGCGCTCGTCAACGTAGGATGAAGAGGAGGTCCTCTCGCCCTTGCACCCGAGTTGGGCACAGCAATCCGCACGATGAGACGAATTGACCGATTCGGTCGCTGAGGCACCCGCACGGGGCGGCGGCCGGATGCCCGACGAGCTTTCGCCCCGGCATCTCGCCGCGCGCGTCGCCGAGGTCGCGGCGGTCGTCGCGCTCGGCGCAATCGCGATCGCCGCACTCCCGGGACTCGACGACGTGAAGGCGCGCCTCACGGGCGCCGACCCGGTCTGGGTGGGCGCGATCGCGCTCGCCGAGATCGGGTCGTGCGCCGGCTATCTCCTCGTGTTTCGCTCGACCTTTTGCACGCAGATGTCGTGGGGGCTGAGCTACGACATCGCGATGGCCGAGCTGGCCGCGAACTCGCTGCTCCCGGCCGGCGGTGCCGGTGGCCTCGCGCTCGGGGTGTGGGCGCTTCGCCAGGCCGGGATGCCGACCGGTCAGATCGCCCGCCGCACGGTTGCCTTCTTCGTGGTCACGAGCGCCGCCAACTTCTTCGCGCTGGTGCTGGTCGGGCTCGCCGTGTTCGCAGGCATCCTCGCGGGCACGAGCTCCTTCGTGCTCACGCTCGTCCCGGCGCTGATCACGGCGCTGGGCGTGCTCCTCGTCGGCCTCAGTCCAAAGCTTCTGCGCGCGCTGGGTGAACGCGGCGGGGCCACCGACCGCGAGCACTGGCGCGGGCGCGCTCGGCTGGCCCTGCGCGCGGGGCTGAAGGCCGGCGCCGACGGCGTCGATCAGGCGATCGCGCTGCTGCGCTCGCACAGCTTCGGTGTGGTCGTGGGCTCATTCGCCTACATGGCATTCGACATTGCCGCGCTCGGATTTGGCTTCGCCGCCGTCGGGCACGAGCCGGCCCTCGGCACGCTCGTGCTCGCCTACCTGATCGGGCAGCTCGGCAACCTCGTGCCGGTGCCGGGTGGGATCGGCGGCACGGAGGGCGCGCTGATCGGAGTGTTCGCGCTTTACGGCGTCAACATCTCCGACGCCACGGCGGCCGTGCTCTTGTACCGGCTGTTCGCGCTGGCCGTGCCGGCGCTGCTCGGCGTGCCGGCTTTCGTGCTGCTGCGACGCAAGCTGATGCGCGCCGACAGGCCCGCGCTGATCTGCGCTCCGCTCGCGCTCGAGGTGGTGGAGCTGCCGGCGCAGTGATTCGTCGGCCGGCAGCGAGGTCGTCGCCCGCAGCGAGGCCGTCTGCCCGCAGCGAGGCCGTCTGCCCGCAGCGAGGCCGTCTGCCCGCAACGAGGCCGTCGGTCAGGTCGATCAATGGCCGGATTCCTCCACCTTGCCCGGCGGTCCGCCGAGCGAGGCGATCAGCGCCGAGAAGCTCCTGCCCGCCGCGGTCGCGACGTTGTCGACGTCGTTGCCGTGGCTCCACTCTCCCATCTGCGCCGCGTAGGTCTTGGTCCGCAAGCCCGCGGCCCAGCCCATCTCGATCCCGGTGGCCCAGCCGGGGATGATCGTCGCGATCGCCTGACCGGCTGAAACCGGCTCCCCCTCGCGCAGGCCCGGCACCGGGCTGACGCCCTCGGCGTAGAAGACAGAGCAGCCGCGGGCGGCCCCGCCGGACAGCTGGTACTCGATGAACGCCCCCGGCCAGCCGGTGCGAGCGGTGCCCACATACGTGACCGTCGCAGCGCCGATCGCCGTCAGCTTCCCTGTCCCGGCGTAGTCCACGCCCTGGTCGATCCGCTCGCGGGTCACGCGCGCGCCGGCAAGTGGATTTACGTAGCCACGGGAGCCGACCACCCGCTCACAGCTTCCGGGTGCACCGATCGCGGCCCCTCCAGAAGCGGCCATCCGGTAGCCGGAGATCGAGTACGCCGAGCCGAGCACCGGCGGGATGAGGGCAGCAGTCGCGGAATCCCGAGCGCCCCCGCCATCGAGCGCGCCTGGCGACGTCGGCGCCGCGAGCGCAAGCGTGAGGATCGCCGCGGCAAGCAAGAGGCTTGCGGGCGCTCTGGAGATCAGGGTCCTCGAGCGCCTCGAGGAGCGTGCTCTGTGCGAGATCAGCGTCCTCGAACGCCTCGAGGAGCGCGCTCTCCGCCCGAGCGAGCGCTCGAGCGATTCTTGCCACGGGTCAACCTGGCCCAGCTCACGCACGGGGTCCACCAACCCTCCCTTGGAACATCACCGGAAAGCCTGCGGAGTTAGCTGACGGGCTCGCGCTGTGCGCTACGCCGAATTGCTACGGCGATTCGCCCCAGCGATCGGTTCGATCGCCTTGGGTCCCCCGCTCACCGGCCACGGATGCCCGGCGACTCGGCTTGTTATGTCGCCGGGGCACGCTATCACGCGGGTCAGCGGTACAAGGCGTCGAAGCGCTCGGCGTACTTCTCCGCAACGACGTTGCGCTTGACCTTCAGCGTCGGGGTCAATTCGCCCGTCTCCTGGGAGAAGTCGTGATCGAGAATGAAGAACTTCTTGATCTGCTCCGCGCTTGAGTACTTTGCGTTGGCCCGGTCGAGCGCGGCCTGGATGAGCGCCGTGACCTCCGGATGTCGGGCAAGCGCTCCGATCGACGTGTCCGCGATGCCGCGCTGCCGCGCCCAGGACACGATCTCCTCCTCGTCGAGCGTGATCAGCATCGTCGGGAACGGCCTGCGGTCACCATGCATCACGGCCTGCGAGACGTAACGCGTCTGCTTGAGGTCGTTCTCGATATTGGCCGGCGTCAGGTTCTTGCCGCCGGCGGTGATGATGATGTCCTTCTTGCGGCCGGTGATGAACAAGAAGCCGTCCTCGTCGAGGCGCCCGACGTCCCCGGTGTGCAGCCAGCCGTCAACCACCGCCCTGAATGACGCGTCGTCGTTGCGGTAGTACCCCTGGAAGATGTTGGCGCCCTTGAGGAGGATCTCGCCGTCGTCGGCGATCCGGATCTCCACGCCGGGATGCGCGCGGCCCACGGAACCGAAGCGGTGCTCGCCCGGCCGCATGCCGGTCGCCGTCGTGGAGGTCTCGGTCATCCCGTAGCCCTCCATCACCGGCACCCCCGCGGCGTAGAAGAACTCGAGGATCTCCTTCGCGATCGGGGCGGCTCCGGTGACCGCCTCCCGCAGCCTGCCGCCGAACGCGGCGCGCACCGACTTGAACAGGCGCTGGTCGGCTTCGTCGTAGGCGGCCTGCAGCTCCTCCGGGATCTCCCGACCCGCTACTTCAAGCTCGCGCACCTTCAGCCCGACCTGGGTCGCCTTTGCCACGAGCTCGGGATCGGCCTGGGAGGTGACGAACGTGTAGAGCTTCTCGAAGAGCCGCGGCACCGAAGGCAGATAGGTGGGATGGACCTCCGACAGCTCCTCGATGATCCCCGCGGGGTCGCCGCCCCAAAAGGCGATCGCGACGCCGCGGTCCACCCCGATCAGCATCAGCAGCAGCCCGAAAGCGTGAGCCAGCGGCAGGAACAGATAGACCAGGTCGTCGGGGCTGCCGACGATGCCGCGCTCGGCGACCATGTCCAGCACCGCGCGATAGTTGCCGTGGGAGAGGACGCACCCCTTCGGCGGCCCCGTCGTGCCGGAGGTGTAGATGAACGTATAGGGGTCCTCTCTGGTGATGGCCTCGGCCCGCGCGTCGAGCTGGGCCCGGTCTCGCGCGCGGCCCCGCGCGCGAACGTCGTCGAGCGCGATCACGGCGCTTCCCACAGCGGTGCCCTCGATCGCAGGCGCGCTCTCGATCCCGTCCGCGCCCTTCATCGCATCTGCGCCCTCGATCACGACGAGGTTGCGAAGGCTGGGCAGCTCATCGCGGACGGCCATGATCTTGGCGAACTGCGAGGCGTCCTCACAGACGAGCGCGACCGACTCCGAGTTGCCGGCGACCCACGCGCACTCCTCGGGCGAGTTGCTCGGGTAGATCGGTACGACGACGGCTCCTGCCGCGCTGATCGCGAGGCTGCACCAGGCCCACTCGACCCGGGTCGTGCAGAGGATGCCGACAGGCTCGCCGGGCTCGACGCCGAGGTCGATCAGTCCACTGCCTATCTCCGACACGAGCTCGGCGAGCTGCGCGAAGGTGATGTCGCGCCACTCGCCGTCGACCTTGTGCTTCTGGGCCACGCGATCGCCGAACAGCTCAGCGGCCCGTGCAAGCAGGTCGGCGATCGTCACCGACCCGCTCGTCTGGACTGAGCTCACGGACTCCATCGGCGCGTATCCTGACACCTCATGAGCCCCGGGGAGCCGGCGGCCGTGCAAGTACGATCCGTATTTGCGTGTTGTCGAGCTTCTCGCCAGCGAGCGGCGATTGACCCGCATGCGTACATCGTGCGCAAGCAGCCGTAGCGGCGCAGTAGCTCGTTCGACTCTAGGCTTTCGCGCCATGAACGACGTCCCCGAGATCCCTGAGCTGCTGGCCCAGCGCGTGGGCGAGGAGATGGCGCTCAACGATCGCTACCTCAATCCGCAGATGGGGCGCATCCTGCGGACGCTCGGCTTCGACAGGACGTGGGTCGGCGGCGACCGGGCGCATTTGATCGACTCGGACGGTCACCGCTACCTCGATCTGATCTCGGGATATGGCGTGTTCGCCCTGGGCCGCAACCATCCCGACCTCGTGGCGGCCGTGCGCGAGGTGCTGAGTGCCGCCACGGCCAACCTGCCGCAGCTCGGGGTGACGCTGCTGAGCGGTGTCCTGGCCGAGCAGCTGCTCGCCCGCGCTCCCGAGAGTGTCGCGGCGATGGTGCCGGCGAACTCGGGCACCGAGGCGGTGGAGGCCGCGATCAAGATCGCCCGCGCCGCGACCGGCCGCCGGCGCGTGCTTTACGTCGATCACGCCTTCCACGGGCTCACCCTGGGTGCGCTGTCGGTGAATGGGAACGAGGAGTTCCGCGCCGGCTTCGGGCCGCTTCTGTCCGACTGCCACCGAGTTCCCTTCGGCGACCTCCCCGCGCTCGAGTCGGAGTTGGCCCGCGAGGACGTGGCCGCACTGATCGTCGAGCCGGTGCAGGGTAAGGGCGTACACCTGCCGCCCGACGGCTACCTTGCCGCGGCGCAGCGCCGGTGCCGCGAGTCTGGCGCGTTGTTGGTCTGCGACGAGGTCCAGACCGGCTTGGGGCGAACCGGACGATTTCTGGCGCTGGAGCACTGGGACCTCGCCCCCGACATGATCTGTCTGGCCAAGGCGCTGTCCGGTGGGCTGGTGCCGATCGGGGCGGTGCTCGTCTCGCGGGACGCGTTCGACCGCGTCTTCGACGGGATGGAGCGCGCCGTGCGTCATGGATCTACGTTCGGCGGCAACGACCTCGCGGCCGCGGCCGGGCTCGCCACGCTGAGGGTGCTCGAGCGAGATGGCGTGGTCACCCATGCCGAGCGCCTGGGCACGCTGCTGCTCGATTTGACAAAGCCGCTGATCGAGCGTCACGAGGTGGTGCGCGACGTGCGCGGTCTCGGTCTGATGTGGGCGATCGAGCTGGGCTCCCCCGCGGGCGTCACCGGCCGCTCGCTGTTCAACACGATCGAGCGCGCGCAGCCCGGCCTGTTTGCACAGCTCATCACCGTGCCGCTCTTCCATCAGCACCACATCTTGTGCCAGGTGGCGGGACACCGCATGAACGTGGTCAAGGCGCTGCCGTCGCTGCTGGTCGAGGAGGAGGAGGTGCGCCACTTCGCCCGTGCCTTGGAGGAGGTCATTGCCGGCGCCGAGCACATGCCGCGGGCGATGGCCCGCTTCGGCCTCCAGATGGCGCGCGGGACGGCGCGATCCCGTCGCAGCGCTCAGCGGGCAACCGCTCGATGAAGGCGCTGGTCACCGGCGCGGCAGGCTTCATCGGCGGCCACGTCGTCGCTGCGCTCGCCAGCGGGGGTGCTGAGGTCAAAGCCCTCGACCGAAGCCCCTCACCCGCCGGCGGGTTTGCCGGCACGGTCGAGTTCGTGCGAGGGGACATTCTCGACTTCGACGTGATGCGGAACGCCGTGGAGGACTGCGACGCCGTCTTTCACCTCGCCGGGGTGTACAGCTACGCGCGGGCCGATGTGGCATTGATGCGTGCCATCAACGTCGATGGCACGCGCACCGTGCTGGACGCGGCCCTGCGCGGTCGGCGCCGGCGGATCGTCCACACGAGCTCTTGCGCCACGTGCGGTCCGGTCCGCGGCCGCAGCGCCAGCGAACGCGATCTGCCGGCGCCCCGAGAGCTCGCTGTGCCCTACAGACGCACCAAGCTCGATGCGGAGCTGCTGGCGCTGCGGGCCGCGTGCGAAGGGGCCGATGTGACAGTCGTCAACCCGACCGCGCCGATCGGCGCCGGCGACCTCCGCCCGACTCCCACCGGCAAGATGGTCGACGACGTCGCCCGCGGATCCGCACGCGCGTATCTGGCGCGCAGCGCGCTGAACATCGTGGCCGTGCAGGACGTCGCCCGCGGCCACGTGGTGGCGTTCGAGCGCGGCCGTGCCGGCGAGCGCTATCTGCTCGGCGGCGAGAACCTGACCGTGCGCGAGGTGTTTGCGGTCATCGCCCGTGCGGCCGGGCGACCCGCACCGCGCCTGCCCGTGCCGTGGACCGCGGCCTACGCCGGTGCCCGCCTTGCCGACGCGGTGCTCCGGCCGGTTGGACGACAGCCGCGACTGCTGGTGCTCGACGAGGTCCGTGCCGGCCGCCTGCCCCACCTGTTCGACGACAGCAAGGCGCGCACCGAACTTGGTTATGCGTCGCGACCGGCGGCCGATGCGCTCGCGGAGGCTGCTCGCCTCGCCCTCGGCCGATCCGTCTAGGCGCCGCCTGACCTTCGCGATGCCGGCTGGTTCAGCCCGCTTTCATAGCCGAAGATCACGGCGCTTGAGCAGGAAGCCCGATGCGCCGGCGTTGATCGCCCCGAAGATGTAGTCGTCCTGCTCCGGCCGCCTGCTCGGCCCAGTCCGCTAGCCGCCGGCGGCGGTCCCTTCAGGAGCGGACCTTGATCCACCAGTTGAGGTAGTCGGTCCCGTAGCGCGTCTTGACCACGATCCGCAGGGTAATGGTGTGGCCCACGGCGCGCTTGGGCCAGAGCAGCGTGTCGTGGCATACGCCATTACGAAACGAGCGTCCGGGCTGGCGGCTCACCACCTGTCCCTGGTACAGGAACTGGTAGCTGACGGAGCCGCTCAGCTTCTGCCGGCCGCGCGTTGCGGTGACCGTGATCGGCCAGCGGCCGACCCGGGGCTGATGGGTGGGCGTACCGAGCAGGCGCGCGGTGAAGCCGGCCCCGGACGCGCCCGCGGGAAGCGCGAGCGCCAGCGTCGCGGCGACCAGCGGAAGGACCACCCCCAGCCTGGACAGATGTATTGATCGCGGTGGACGAGTGATAAGCATGTGTCCTCCTGGTCGATCCGGAGAGGGCCTGTCGGGTGGCACGCTCGAGCCACTCAAAGGCAGGATAGACGCGCCGGCTACGCCGCCGCGCACGTGTCGATGAGCCCGGCGACCGACAGCCGCCGGGCACACATGGGCGCGATGCGTTCGCGCGTGGCCGCGGGGACTGCCTCGCCCCAGGCCGCGGCGGCGTCCTGGGCCCGCGCCAGCAGTTCGTCGAGCTCTTCCGAGGAAGGCTTGGCCTCGATCAGGCAGCGCAGGCCGAAGCCGATGTGCCAGCGCTCGTCGAGCTCGACGCGCTCCACCCCCTCGCGCACTCCCGGCAACGCGCCGTCGGCCAGGTCGTCGAGCAGCGCCTGTTGCCCGGCCGCGAAGACGATCCCCTCGAGCACCATGTGGTAGAGGCCGATCCCCTCGCCCAGGCCCGCGCGCCCCGCCGCGAGCTCGGCGGCCAGCGCCGGCAGCCTCACCTCGAAGAGCTCGAGCACGCCGGGCGGGACGTGGGCCCTGGCCGCGGCGCGCCGCTGCTCCGGGGTGGCTCCGGGCAGCCCCAGCACCTCGGCGGCGATGCGGTCGAAGAGCAGCGCGTGGCGCTGCTCGTCGCGGCGCTGCAGGAAGAAGACCCACGCCACCAGCGTCTCGTCGGAGGCCATCGCGCTGTCCTCTGCCGCTACGCCGAACGGCGTGAGGTGCTCGGAGACGGCTTCCTCGGCCACACGAAAGCCGGCGAGGAGCGTGGTCAGGCGGCGGCGGCGCGCGGCCGGCAGCCCGGGCCACGCTCGGGCGTCCGGGGCGAGATCGATGGCTGTCGCATCCCATTGCCGGCGGGCCACGATCCCGGAGAAGAAGCTGGGCCAGAAGCTGCGGCTTGTGAGCACGTGTCCCCTACACCTCGACGTCTTCCTGGGAGTGCAAGATGTCCTTCTCGAACTGCCGTAGCTGCCGATCAGCCATGGCGGCAAGGTAGCAAGCGATCGATATCGCAGGTCCCGGACGAGACGGTTCTCTGCTTCAGATCACCCCTAGCCAAACCATCACGGCCATGATCATGAGCGCGACCCCGGTCAGGAGATCTGGGCGGATCGGAATGAGGTGGGCGACCGCTCGCCCGACCTGCAACCCCACCAACGTCATCAGCGCCGTGATCACGCCGAACAGCGGGGGCGCAAGCCAGGGAGAGAAGCCGAGCAAGCCCAGGCTGGCGCCGGCGACCACGTTGTCCACGCTCAACGGCAGCGGGAGCCCAAACAGCGCAACTCGCTGGTCGAGCTCCTCGGGCTCAGCGGTTCGCCAAGCCTGAATGACCAGGAACAGACCGTACGTGGCCAGCGCCACCGCCCCCACGTAATCGCCGGTCGCGCCGATCCTCTGGCCGAGGTAATGCCCGGCCAGGATCCCCACCAGTGGTGCCAGCCCGTCCCAGAACCCGAACACCAAGGCAACCTGCGAGGCACGAACCCAGCCGAGCCGAAGCCCCCCGAGCACGGCCGCCGTCCGGAAGTTGTCCAGGCTGAGTGTGAATCCGAGGATGAGCAGGCTGCCGATCATGCCCGGTTGACGCCGTCGATCACGTGGTTGTCGCTTGGCACCTCGCCGGCGGATGTGAGCATTTCATGCCCACAGGAGCCGGCCGCGATCTTGCCACGTCGCGCTGGCGTGGCAAGATCGCTGACCGCTCTTTCTCGCTCTACTCCGGTAGCGCGAAGGCGAAGAGCGCGGCTCCTCCAGCCGCTCCGAGCATTCCGGGGAGGAACCCTTCGGTCCAGGCACCCCAACCGGTCGGCACGGCGATGTATTGCCTTCCGTCGACCGTGTAGGTCGAGGGGCTCGAGTGGTGGCCGCTTCCACACTGGAATTGCCACAACTGCTCGCCCGTGCTCGCGTTGAGCGCGTAGAGGTCCCCGGAGGGGGCACCGGCGAACACCAGGTCGCCGCCCGTGGCCAGCACCGACGCGCACATCGGCTGCGGATTGCGGAAGCGCCACTTCTCCTCGCCCGTGGACGGATCGAAGGCCGAGATGGACCCTGCTATGTCCTCGGTGTCCACGGCGACCCCCGCCCCCCAGTACGGGATGCTCTCCTTGAACTCCCTGCGCCGGCGCGTGGCCGTGGCACCGATGTCTTGCACCGGACAGTAGAAGAGTCCCGTCTCCGGGCTGTAGGCCGCGTGCGTCCATTCCTTGGCCCCGGCCGGACCCGGCCAGAAGTGGACGGGATCCCCCTCCGCTTCGGGGAACACCTTGGGCGTCACCTTGCCGTCGGCCGTGATCTCGCCCCAGGTGATGCGGTCGACGAACGGCACCACTCGCTCGAGGCTGCAGTCCGTGCGGTCCAGGACGAAGAAGTAGCCGTTCTTGTCGAAGTGCCCGAGCAGCTTCTTCCCGTCGTGCTCGAACAGGATGTTCTCCATGGTGCTGTCGTAGTCCCACACGTCGTGTGGGGTGTACTGGTAGTGCGCGCGGATCTCGCCGCTGTCGGGGTCGACCGCGACGACGCAGTCGGTGTAGAGGTTGTCGCCCTCGCGGACGCCCCCGTCGAAGTCGGGGCACGGGTTGCCGGTGTTGAAGTACAGGAGGTTGAGGTCCGGGTCGTACGTGGGCGTGGTCCAGCAGTTCGCGCCACCCCGCGCCCACGCCTCGCCGTCCGACGGCCAGGTCTCAGAGCCCGGCTCGCCGGGCTTGGGCACCATGTAGCAGCGCCACACGCGCTCTCCGGTCTCGAGCTTGAAGGCATCGGCGTGGCCGCGCACCCCGAATTCTCCCCCGGAGCTACCGACGATGACCATGTCCTTCACGATCAGGGGAGCGACGGTGGCGCTCTCACCGGCCCGCACATCGCCGTAGGGCTGGTCCCAGACGCACTTGCCGGTTTCGGCGTCGAGCGCGATCACGTGCGCGTTCAGGGTGGTGACGAAGACCTTCCCATGAGCGACGGCGCAACCGCGGTTGACGTTGCCGCAGCACAGCGACACGTCGTAGGGCGACGCGCGCTTGTAGCGCCACAGCTCCTCCCCGGTCTTGGCGTTCAGGGCCCAGACCCAGCCATCCCAGCCGGTGACGTACATGACGCCGTCGACGACGATCGGGGACGCCTCGAACGAGTACGTCGACGCGCCCGAGTGCATGCCCATCGAGCCGCACTGGAAGACCCATGCGGGAGTCAGGTTCTTGACGTTTGCGGTGTTGATCTGGTCGAGCGGGCTGTAGCGCTGCCCGTTGTAGTGGCCGTAGTAGCTGAGCCAGTTGTGCGGTTCCTCATCGCGAGCCTTGAGAATGCGCTCGTAGGTGACGTCCTTGGCCACCGGCGGCGCACTACCGGCCATGAGGCTCAGCGTCTTGAAGTCGACCGCCTTCCCAGCGTCGACGTACTTGGTCTCAGTTGCCATCAACTGCTCCTTTCTACGGTCGGGGCTGGGGTGGGCGGTCGAGACGGGCTTCCTCGGGGACGTCGCCGCCTACGACGATCGTGCCGGTCAGGCCGCGGCCTTCGTCGTTACCTGTCCGGGAGCCGTACCAGTAGTAGCCCGGTCCGTCGAGGTTGAGGCTCGCCGTTCCTTTTGCATAGTTCTCCAACCAGATGAACTGAAGGTCGCCGTTGCTCGGCAAGACCGCGCAGTGAGAGTTGTTGTCGTCGTTGACGAGCTCAAGCTCGAGGTCTCCACCGTGGGGGAGGACCAGGACCCTGGGCTCAAAAACCAGCTCGTCCGGTGGGATCCGGACGGTGGCGTGCATCTTGCCGTCGGATCCCTCCTCGGCCTGCCCGACGCTCCCGCGGCCGAGCACCCGACCCAGCGTCACTCCGTTTTGCTTGTCTAGCTCCTGCTCGATAGACGCGCTGCTCTTTGCGGCTGGGCTCAAGGCGCTCTCCTTCCATCGGGGCAAAAACACTGGAAACCTAACAAGCGCTCGGCCGCGATACAAGCTCGGATGTAAGCGCTGACACTCGGCGATCGATCCCGGAGAGGCCGGATGCCGAGCGGGCCGCAGCCCGAGCGACCGTACTTGCGGTGGGGAGGATTCAGCCGAGCGAGATCGTCTCGGCGCCGGCCACGCGCAGGTGGTCGAGCGCGGTGCCGCTGGACTCGCGCAGCCTCAGCACTTCCGCCAAGCCCGCGTCCGGGCCGCCCGCCAGCGCGTCGGCCAGCAGCGCGGCGCCGTGCGCCGCCGCGCTCGCGCGGCCGGGAACGAGCGCGATCACCGGGGCGAGGTCGTCGAGTGAAGAGGCCAGCGCGGCGATCAGCTCGGGCAGCCGCGCCAGACGGCCTGAGACGACGATCTCATGCGGAACCGGCACGCTGACCGCCAGGCCTCGCACCGCCTTGGCGGCGGACTCGAGCAGCGCCGTCCAACCCTCCGCCTGCGACGGCGAGGACCACAACGCCGGGAGGTCGGTGGTCTCCAGGGCGCCCGTCGGATCGAGTGCCCCGCCGGTGAACAGCGTGTCCTTGCGCAGCGCCGGCGCCAGCAGGTAGGCCAGCTCGCCGTCCAGCGCGCCGGCGGCGCGTACACCGAGCGGCCCCGAGGACCCGCCCACGCCGTCGACGATCTGGCCGTCGGCGATCGCCAGCGCCGCGGTGAAGGCGCCGCCGAGCTCCAACAGCAGCATCGCCGTCTCTTGCGGCGCGATCGCCCGTCGCGCGGACTGGTCGGCGATCGCGTGAGCCGCCGCGCACACCTTGTCGGCGGTCCCCAGGTCGATCCGGTTGTACTTGCGATGGCGCGGAACCGACGGCAGGTGGATCACGCCCGGCCCGAAGACGACCGGCAGGCCGCTGTGCGCCAGCGCGCGCAGCAGCGAGCGCATCCCGCCGACCCCGGTGTCGGCGCGCGCCTCGTCGGGTCGCACCAGGACCATTTCGGCCAGCTCGCGCTCGCCGACGTCGGCCGCCGCCACCAGCGGCAGGCCGTAGCCGCTGGGGCCGTAGACCAGGTCATAGGGGCCGTGGCGCGAAAGCGCCTGCAGCAGCGGGTGGGTGGGGTCCGAGGTCTCGCTCAGCGAGCCGGTATCGAACACCTGCTCGACGACCGGCTCGCCGTCCTGCAGCACGCACAGGTCGAAGGAGACCGTTCCCGGATCGACACCGGCTACACGGGGCATATGATTTGGCGATGAGCAAACTGCCGACATACAGCGACGAGGAGATCCCCGCCAAGCTGTCCGAGCTCGGCCTCGATGAGTGGTACCTCGAGGGCGACTGGATCCGGCGCAAGTACAACACCGACGGCTGGCCGTCGACCCTGATGGCCGTCAACGTCGTGGGGTACCTGTGTGAGGCCGCCGGCCATCATGCCGACCTGAACGTCACCTGGGGCAAGCTCTGGGTCAAGCTCGCGACGCACTCGGCGGGCGGTATCACCGACAAGGACTTCACGCTGGCGCGCAAGATCGAGGACGCCGTCCTCTGGCGGCCGGACCCGGACAGCCCGCTCGACGGGCCGATGGGCAAGTTCGTGTTCTCCAAGCCGCGCGAGGGCGCCCGCGCCTCATAGCGCGTCCAGGGCGACGTCGTAGACGCCGTTGAGGTCCAGCACCGTCCCCTTGGTCTCGAACATCCGCTGCATGCAGCGCTTCTGCAGCTTCATCTTCGGGCCGCCCACCGCCAGCGCCCCGAGCTTCTTGACGCCTTCTACTTCCTTGAGGTCGTCGTCGCGGGCCACGCCCTCCACTCCGACCGGCTCGGCCGCCGAGTAGTCGACCACCACCTCCAGGCCCTCGACCTGAGCCCAGCCGCTGCGCCGCAGGATCTGCGTGCCCGCCGGACCGGCGGCGAACACGGCCGCGTGGCCGGCCAGAGCTGCGTCGAGCTCGTCGCTGGACGCCGGCTCGACGACCTCGAACCCCGCCTCCTGGGCGACCGGGATGCCACTCGCGCGCCGATGGCCGCCCTTCATTACATCGGGCGGGAACGTCAGCATCGTCACCTCCGCACCCTCGCGACGCAGCAGCTCCGCGGTGCGCAGACCGACCGGCCCCACGCCGATAACCGCCGCCCGGCTGCCCTCCAGCGCCACCGCGGCGCGTACGCGAGCGACGGCGGCCGCCGCGGTGGTGTTGGAGCCGTCGGAATCGAGCATGATCGACGGTTTGAAGGGCTCGAAGAACAGCTTCTGCGCGGCCTCGAAGACCGCCTCGCCGTCACGCACCGTTGACCCGCCCACCCAGAACGCGGTGTTGGCCAGGCCGTCGGGACCGCGCGGGAAGATCGCCCCCTGGACGATGCCCTCCAGGTTCTCGGCGGTGATCTGCCCGTATCCCACGACGACATCTACGTCGGCGTCATAGGCGGCGATCGCGTCGAACGAACTGGGGTGCTGATCGGTGTCAAGCTGGATCAGGATCTTCTTCATCTGCGGCACCTTTCAGAAATTCATTGACATTCCAGTCGCCCCCGCTAGACGTCCTCCCGTCGCGGTTCCGGAAAGCTCAGCAGGCCCCAGTCCAGGGGCCCCTCCTGGCGATAGTTCTTGTGCAGCCCGCGTGCGATCGTGGCCTTCATCAGCTCCTTGCCGAGATAGAACGCATGCGAGGCGTCGGCCACGTCGAGCTGCTCGAACACCGCGTACATGTTCCCTTCGCGGACGAAGCGCTCGCCATTGAACGCGTACAGCCATTCGGCGTCCGCGAACAGGCGGTAGTTGGGGTCCGAGATCTGGGCCTGCATCGAGCGCAGCTCCTGCTCTGAGGGGGCTCGCATCGACTCGTCCTTGCTCGTGACCAGCCCGGAGTCGATGTGCTTGGGCGGCGCCGCCTGGCGCTGGGCCAGGTGCATGATCTGTGCGGCCAGCACCGTCTCGCGCACCGCGCCCCGTGCCCACCCGATCACCTCGGTCGTCAGCACGGCGCCGATGCCGACCTCCTGGCAGAAACCGATCAGCACCGCCGTCACCCCCGTCGAGTCTGCCTCGGTGAGCTCGGTCAGGTTGCCGATTCCCATGAGCATTTCGCCCTCGGGATGGCGCCGGCGAACCTCCACGTACCGCGCAAGAGACGCAGCGAAGCCGGAGTTGATCGGCGCCAGGATCGAGTCGAGCAGGTACGGATGATCCAGCTGCTGCATGCGCGCGGCCATCCGGTCGAGACCGTCGAGGTCGTCGGGGTCCTCGGTGATCAGCACGGGCGTCGCGTGCAGATCCTCGGCCAGGTCGATCGTCTCCGGGGTGAGGCTGAGCACGTAATCGACGCCGGCGGCGTCGGCCATGCGGATGTGCTCGGGGTCGAGCGTGTCGATGCTGAGCGATAGCCCGTGGTCGCGCAGCGCCGCGATCGTCGCCGGCCCATCGCTCAGCCACGAGCGATCCAGCGACAGGCCGAGGTCGATCACGTCGGCGCCGTCGGCACGGTAGGCCCGCGCCCGGTCGATCAACTGGTCGCGTGACAGCGATTGCACGTCGTTGATCTCGGCAAAGACGCGAACGTCGCGTGGACCGAGCGCCGCTCGGACGGCCTCCCGCCCATACCACTCCGGCAACGCGCGGACGTCGGCCGGTCCCTTGCGTACCGGCAGGCCGGTGGCCTGCGCAAGCGTGTCGACCTCGCCCTCGCACAGCCCCGGGATCACGATGTTGTCCACCCCGGCCGGCGCGCTCAGCCGCTTTGCGATCCAGCGCGTGGTCATGAGCGCCGCGACGCCGATGTTCATCACGGTGATCTGGTGGTCGATGCCGAGCCCCGACAGGACGTCGCGCAGCGCCGGCTCGGCTAGGCGGCCGGTGACGAACAGCGTGTCAGCCAATCACGCCTCCGTTGACGTTCACGGCTTGGCCGGTGACAAACGCGGCGGCGGGCGAGGCCAGCCACACCGCGGCGCCCGCCACGTCCTGCGGACGGCCCCAGCGGCGCAGCGGCGTCTCCCCCTCGATCTTGGCGTAGAAGTCGCGGTCGGCGCCGGCGCCGTAGGCGGTCTCGATCCACCCCGGGCACAGCACGTTGACGCGCACGTCGGGGGCCACCGACCGCGCGAACGACTTCGAGAAGCCCAGCACCCCGGCCTTGACAGCGGCAAACAGCGCGGGGTCGTCGCCTGCCATCCCGTCGATGGTGGCGTGGTCCCATCCCATGTTGAGGATGCAGCCACCGGTCTGCATCCGGGCGGCGACCAGCCGCGAGCAGCGGATCGTCGCCTTGAGGTCGAGCTCGAGCAGTGCCTGCAGCTTGCGCTCGGGCGGCCACCGGCCGGCGTCACCCGTGAGCACGTCGGCGCCCGCATTGTTGACCCAGACATCGACCTCTCCCAAGGCGTCGTACGCCTCGTGCACGATGGAGGTGCAGCCGTCGGGGGTGCTGAGGTTCGCTTGGAGCAGCGGATGGTCGGAGCCAAGCTCGCCCGCCAGAGCCCCGGCGGCCTCCGATGAGCGCCAGAAGCCGATGCCGACACGGGCGCCGGCGGCGCCGAAGGCGACGGCGATCGCCCTCCCGATCCCGGAGCTGGCTCCGGTGACCACGGCGCGCAGACCGGCGAGCGGCAACTCTCCGGTCTGCGCGCTCAACGGCTCCGGGCCGGCCGCTCTAGCCCTCGGCGCCGCCGGCGAACGGGTGACGCGCGGCGGGCGTCTCGGAGAGCACCGTGTCGACGCTCGGCTCGCCCTTGATAGCGCGTGCGATCGACAGCTTGACGGCCTCGTAGTTGTAGTCGTAGATCTTCTTGTCGTCGGCGGCCTCCCAGTGGATGAACACGCCCACGACGAGGCACAGGTCGTCGACCTGGTCCTTGGGGATGATGCCCTCGGCGACGGAGTCCACCACCGCGCGGGCGACCGCGGCCTGGGCGGGACCGAACAGCTGCACGGCCTGCTTCTCGCCCTTGATCGTCACCTTGTTGGAGATCACCGTGTCGGGCTTAGCCGGGAGGTTCGGCGTGACCACCGCCATCAGGTTGGTGTGGCCTTCCTTCTCGTTTGTGAAGGCACTGGCGAAGGCATTGCCGACCGGTCCGTTCTTGGAGCCGATGAGCAGGTCGATGTGGGCCAGCTCGTTACCGTCGCCGGTCAGCGCCTCGCCGGTTGCCAGGGTGATGGCCATGCTGTGTCCCTCCCTCTCGTATGGTGACGTGGGTGAGTGCAACCCTAGCTCACTGCGGGCCGGGCCGGGACCTACTCGAGCACCACGTCGAGCTTGCCTGCCTGCTGGAGGTATCGGCCGCCAAGCCCGGCAACGTGACGCCGGCTCACGACTTCGCCGACACGACCTACGCCGACATGGTGCGCTCCGCCCTGGCGCTGGGCCCCGCATTCGCGCACCGGCGTGCGTGTCAGCGCGGCGTCGGCGAGCTGATCGCCGACGGAGTGCGCGCGACCGCCCGGGTCGCCGACGCCAACACGAACCTCGGGATCGTGCTCCTGTTCGCGCCGCTGATCCGCGCCGCGACGGTCCGGCGAGAGGACGAAGCGCTGCGCTCCGCCACGGAGAGGATCCTCGCAGGGCTCGATGTCGACGATGCCGCCGCGGCCTTTGCGGCGATCGTGCGGGCCCGCCCCGGGGGACTGGGTGAGGCGCCCGAACACGACGTCAGAGCGCCGGCGCGGGTGTCCCTGCGCGACGCGATGGCGGCTGCCGCGCATCGCGACAGCATTGCCTCGGAGTACGCGACCGGTTACGCGATCATCTTCGACACCGGCCTGCCGTTGCTGGCCGATGCGCTGCGCGACGGCCCCCGCACCCTGGATGCGATCGTGTCGCTTCACCTCGGCCTGCTCGCCGCATACCCCGACACGCTGATCGCGCGCAAGGCGGGTGCGGCGGCGGCGGAGGCGGTCAGCGCGGGCGCTCGCGACGTGCTCGACGCCACCCGCTCGCTGGCGGATTTCGACGCCTCGCTGCGCGGACCCGACCACCGGCTCAATCCGGGGACGACCGCCGACCTGGTGGCCGGGACGCTGCTGGCGGCGCTGCTGTCAGGGGTGAGACTGCCGTGAAGGTCCTCGTGGTAGCGGTGAGCGCCCGGATGCTCGCCCAGCTCGCGGTCGCCGACGGCTACGAGGTGACGGCGCTGGACCGCTTCGGCGACGTCGACCTGCGCGCCGTCGCCCCCGTCGCCACGGCGCCGACCAACGACGCGCTGGCGGCACTCGGCGAGAGCGTCGGCGCCGAGGCCGTCGTCTACGGCGGCGGCCTCGAAAATCGCCCCGATCTCGTCCAGCGGCTGGCCCACGGACGAGAGCTGCTGGGAATGCCGGCCGAGGCGCTGGCCGCTGTGCGCGACCCCTGGGCGGTGGGTGCGGCGGCGCGAGCGGCCGGGGCATGCGCCCCGGAGACCCGCTCCGCCGGCGACCTCCCGCGGACCGCCGGCGGCGGGCCCGAACCTGCTGGGTGGCTGCGCAAGCCGCGCCGCGGCGGCGGCGGGCGCGGCGTGCGGCGGTGGGCCGGAGGCCGGCTGCGTCCCACCGAGATCCTGCAGCGTCACGTCGGTGGGCTGTCCTGCTCGGCGGTGGCGATCGGCGACGGTCGTCGGGCCGCCGTGCTGGGCCTCACCGAGCAGCTGCATCGCCGGCCCGGCTTTCAGTGGACGGGCAACACGGCGCCGCCGCGTCTGCCGGCGTCCGAGCGGACCGAGCTGGGCGGGCAGCTGGGCGCGGTCTGCGCCGAGGTGGCGGCGCGCTTCGGCGTGCGCGGGGCGTTCGGGGTGGACGCGATCTGGGACGGGCGCCGCGCCTGGGTGCTGGAGGTCAACCCACGCCCGCCGGCCGCGCTTGAGCTGTTCGGGCCCGGCAGCTTTGAGGCGCACGTCCGCGGGGCGCGTGGGCTCGGCCTCCCCGTGGCCGGCGCGCCGCCGGCGACGAGGTGCGCGAGAGTGAAGCTCGTGCTGTTCGCCGGCCGCGACCTGTGTGCCCCCGATCCGGGCTGGTGGCCGGCCGGCCTGGTGCGCGACGTCCCTCACGCCGGCGAGACGATCCAACGCGGCGCGCCGGTGTGCACGCTGATCTCGGCCACCGCCGGGGCGCAGGAGCTCGCCGCGCTCGGCGACCATCTGCTGGCGGCGCTACCCGAGGCGGTGCTCGCCCGTGGCTGACCTCGGGCCGATCACCTGCGCGGGCTGTGGACTGTTGTGCGATGACGTGACCGTCGCGCGTTCCGGCGAGGACGTGCGCCTGCAACCGCCCTGTGGCCTGGGCGCAGAGTGGTTCGCTGAGCGCGCTCGCGCGCCGGGCAGTGCCCCGGCCGCGACGATCGGCGGCGAGCCCGCCGACGTCGAGGCGGCGCTGAGCCGTGCCGCCGAGCTGCTGCGCGCGGCCCGCCGCCCGCTGCTCTGCGGCTTCGATTGCGCCACGGTGGAGGACGCGCGGGCCGCCGTCGCCCTCGCGGACCGACTCGGCGCTCTGATCGGCACCGCCGGCATGACGGAGGTCTGGCCGGGTGCGCCGGCGCTTCCCCTGCGGGGCGCCTCCACCGCGACGCTGGGCGAGATCCGCGATCGTTCGCAGCTGGTAGTCATCTGGCGCGAGGATCCAGAGGCCACCCATCCCCGCCTGCTCGACCGTCTCGGCTTCGGCGCCGGCTCGCCTTCCGGCGCCGGCTCGCTTTCCGGCGCCGGCTCGCCCTCCGGCGCCGGCTCGCCCTCCGGCGCCGGCCCACCCTCCCGCGTTCGCGCCGGGTCGCCCTCGCGGGATGCGGAGCGCACGCTCGTCGTCGTCGACGACCGGGACACCGCCACCGCGGGGCGCGCCGACCTGCGGCTGCGCTGGGGACCGGAGCGCGACCTCGAGGCGCTCACCTCCCTGCACGCGCTGCAACGGAGGCTGGCGCTGCGGCCGAGCGACCTCGGATCCGAGCTGCACGGGCTGCTTGAGCGCGTCGACGCCGTGCCCCATGCCGCGTTCGTGTACGGAGCCCGCCTGAGCTCCGGCGCCGGCGGCCAACGGCGTGCGCTCGCGCTGCACGAGCTGGTCCGGGAGCTGTGCCACGGTCGCCACGTGGTCACACTGGCGTTGCCCTCGACCGCCGGGACCACGGGCGCCCAGGACGTGCTGGCCTGGCAGACCGGGTATCCCGCCAACGTTGACTTCATCAACGGTCATCCGGAGCTCGTCACCGCAACGTGGCCGCTCGAGACGATCGAGGGCATCGACGTGTCGCTGATCATCGAAGGGGCCCCGGGCGAGCCGCCCCACGGCGTGACCGCGATCGCGCTGAGCAGCCTGCCGGTCGACGGCGCGGGGGTCTCGATCCGTACCGCGGCCGCCGGTGTCGCCGCCGGCGGCACCGCGCACAGACTGGACGGGGTGCCGCTGGCTCTGCAGGCGCCGCTGTCCGCCGACGCCCCGACCGCGGCCGAGCTGCTGAAGCGGCTGCTTGCGGAGATCGAGCGGTGACGGCGATCCGGATCAGCGGCGGTCGGGTCCACGACCCCGCCAACGATGTCGACGGCGAGGTCCGCGAAATTTGCCTGCAGGACGGCAAGGTCGTCGCCGAGGTCGGTCCCGACGCCCGCCGGATCGATGCGCGCGGAATGGTTGTCATGCCCGGCGGCGTCGACATCCACGCCCACATCGCCGGTCCCAAGGTCAACGCCGCGCGCAAGCTGTCCCCCGACGAGCGCCGCGACCAGCCCCTGGATCGAACCGAGGTCATGCGGTCGGGCAGCGGCGGCCTGATTCCCTCCACGTTCGCCACCGGCTACCGCTACTCGCTGCTGGGCTACACCACTGTGGTGGAGGCCGCCGCGCCGCCGCTGGCCGCGCGCCATGTGCTCTCCGAGCTGCGCGACACGCCGATGATCGACAAGGCGTTCCTGATCCTGATGGGCAACAACCAGGTGCTGTTCGAGCTGATCCGCCAGTCCGGCGGCGCGGTCGGGGGGGCCGGGGACCGGATCGCAGACGCCGTCGCGTGGTGGCTCGAGGCAACCGGCGGCTACGGCGTCAAGCTCGTCAATCCCGGCGGCGTGGAGCTCTTCAAGCAGAGCGGCGGGAACGTCGAGTCCCTCGACGACGAGGTGCCGGGCTTCGAGGTGACTCCGCGTCAGGTGCTGGAGGCGATCGGCGGAGCCGTGCACGAGCTCGGGCTACCGCATCCCGTCCACGTCCACGCCAACAACCTCGGCATTCCCGGCAACGCCGACACGACGCTGGAGACCATGCGCACGCTCTCGGGGCGCCAGGCGCACTTCGCTCACCTGCAGTTCCACAGCTACGGCGGCAAGCCCGGGGGCCGGGCGAGCGGGCTCGATTCCCGCGCCCCCGATCTGGTCGAATACCTGGGCAAGCATCCCGAGATCACCGCCGACGTCGGCCAGGTGATGTTCGGCCCCGCGATGACGATGACTGCAGACGCCCCCTTGTCGGCGGTGCTCCGCGACCTCGACGGCGGCAAGTGGATCAATCACGACACCGAGGTGGAGACCGGCTGCGGGATCGTGCCCTACACCTACAAGGCGCGCAACTACGTGCACGCCCTGCAGTGGGGAATCGGACTGGAGCTGTTCCTGCTGGGGCGGAATCCCTGGCAGGTGATGCTCTCCACCGACCATCCCAACGGCGGCTCGTTCCTCAGCTATCCGAAGCTGATCCGTCTGCTGATGGACCGCGCCTTTCGGGAGGATCAGTTGCGCCGCGCCAACCAGCGAGCGATCCGGCGTACCGCCCTGCTCGACGGGCTGGACCGCGAGTACACCCTGAACGAGATCGCGATCATCACCCGCGCCGCCCCGGCGCGCCGCCTCGGCCTGCGCGACAAGGGCCACCTCGGGGTGGGGGCCGACGCGGACGTGACGATTTATCACGATCGTGCCGACCGCGAGGAGATGTTCGCCACCCCTCGCTACGTGATCAAGGGCGGCGAGCTGGCCGTCGAGGACGGTGACCTGCGGCGCGCCGACGACGGGGTGCTGCTCAGCGGCCGCGCCGCATTCGACCCTGACGTGAGCGGCGTCCTCGAGCCGCTGTTCGGCGAGCGATACACGGTCGCGTTCGAGCACTACCCGGTGCGCGATCCGGCGCTGCGCGAGCCAGCCCGGATCGTGGAGGCCTCGAATTGACCGGGTACATGCTCGGCGCCACCGAGGTGGTCGACACGTTCGCCGAGGCGTTCCCGATGCGCTACGCGCGGCTGGTGATCACGGCGGCGACCGAAGCCTGGGCGCTGGAGGCGGCCCGCTCTGCGACCGGCTTTGCCACGTCGGTGATCGGCTGCAAGTGCGAGGCGGCGATCGAGCGCACGCTCGCGGCCGCACAGACCCCGGACGGCCGGCCCGGGATCGCCGTGCTGCTGTTCGCGATGGACCGGGAGGGCGTCGGCAAACGCGTCCTGGATCGCGTCGGCCAGAGCGTCATGACCTGCCCCACGACGGCCTGCTTCGACGGGCTTGCCGACGCCGAGAAGACGGTGGCGCTGGGGGCGAGCCTGCGCTATTTCGGCGACGGCTTTCAGGCCAGCAAGGTGGTCGCAGGGCGCCGCTTCTGGCGGATCCCGGTGATGGAGGGAGAGTTCCTGGTCTGCGACACGATCGGCGTCGGCAGCGGCGTCGGAGGGGGAAACCTGCTGATCGGGGCGGCCGACGACGCCGGGGCGCTGGCGGCGGCGCAGGCGGCAGCCGATGCGATGCGCGGCGAGGGGGTCGCGCTGCCCTTCCCGGGCGGGATCGTGCGCAGCGGCAGCAAGGTGGGAGCGCTCACCTCCTCCTCGATGCCCGCCTCCACCAACCATCGTCTGGCCCCCACCCTGCGTGCTCAGATCGACGACACGCTGGTCCCCGAGGGCGTCGGCGCCGTGTTCGAGATCGTGATCGACGGCGTCTCCGAGGAGGCCGTGCGCGAAGCGATGCGACGTGGGCTGCACGCGGCCGCGGCGGCCGGCGCCATGCAGGTGAGCGCCGCGAACTTCGGCGGCGACCTGGGCGAATTTCACTTCCCGCTCGGCGATCTGCGCGACCCGCCGTGACGCTGACCCTCACCCTCCGGACGCCGCCGCCGGCGCGGGTCTGGGCGGCCGCACTCACGCCCCAGCGGCTGCGCGGGCTGCGTCCGGATCGCGTCGCCTCCCTGAACCTGCGCAGCGGCCGGGAGACGTTGGACGTAGGCGACCTGTTCGAAGTGTCCGGCGCCGGCGAGGAGGAGCTCGTCCTGGCCGGCGACCTGCGCCGTCTGGACGGGATCGGCGCCTCGATGTCGGGCGGCCGGGTGCTGGTGCAGGGACCCTGCGGCGATCACCTCGGCGCCCGGATGAGCGGCGGCGAGATCGTCGCCTCCGGCGACGCCGGCGCCTGGGCGGGTGCCGAGCTGGCCGGCGGCTTGGTGCGGATCTCCGGCGATGCGGGCGCCCGGCTGGGGGGCGCCTATCCCGGCGCGCGCGCCGGAATGACCGGCGGCGAGATCATCGTCTCGGGCAACGCAGGCGAAGAGGCCGGCGCCGGCATGCGGCGGGGGCTGGTGGCTGTCGGCGGTCAGACCGGCAACGGCGCCGGACTGCGGATGCTGGCCGGCACGGTGATCGCACTGGGGGGCATCGGCGCCGAGGCCGGACTCGGCAACAAGCGGGGCAGCCTGGTCTCCGGTGAGGCAGTCGAGCCGCTGCCGGGGTATGCGTTTGCCACGCGCTTACGCCCCCCGGCCTTGGGGTTGCAGCTGCGGCGTATCCGTGAGCTCGGCTTGACGGTCGCGGACGCGCTGCTGCGCGGGAGCTGGGCACGGTGGTCGGGCGATCGGACGGAGCTGCGCCGGGGCGAGATCCTGATCTTCGACGAGGAGGAAGCGCCATGAGCCTGTCGATGAACGCACGTGCGGCCGCGCTTGTCGATGCGCTGGTCGCCGACGCCGAGGCGCTGGGGATCCGGGTCCAGACCCTGGACTCGGGCGCCCGCCTGGTGGATTGCGGCGCTGAGGCGCGGGGCGGTCTGCAGGCCGGCCTGGGCTTCGCGGGCGCCTGCATGGGCGGCCTGGGCAGGATCGACCCGCTGGCGGTCGCGGTCGGAGAGCGAACCTGGCCCGGTGTCGGCGTCGCCGTGGACGAGCCGGCGGCCGCCTGCCTGGCTGCGCAGTACGCCGGCTGGAAGCTCGAGCACGGCGACTTCTTCGCGATGGCCAGCGGTCCCGGCCGCGCCCTGGCGCGGGCGGAGGACCTTTTTGACGAGCTGGCCTGGCGCGAGCGAGCCGACCGGGCGGTCCTCTGCCTGGAGACCCGGCAGCCACCGCCGGCGGAGATTGTCGACAAGGTGGCGCAGCGCTGTGGCCTTCAGCCCTCCGACGTCACGTTCCTGATCGCGCCCACCGCTTCGGTGTGCGGCTCGGTGCAGATCTCGGCTCGGGTGGTCGAGACCGCGCTTCACAAGCTGCACGAGCTCGGCATCGACCCGGCCCGGGTGCGCAGCGGCTGGGGTTGTTGCCCGATCGCCCCGGTGGCCGCCGACGACCCGGCCGCGATCGGACGGACCAACGACGCGGTTCTGTACGGCGGCACCGTCCACCTGTGGGTCGAGGGCGCCGACGAGGAGGTCGCCGACCTTGCCCAGCGACTGCCGTCGGCCGCCTCGGAGGCGTTCGGCACCCCGTTCGGGGAGCTGCTCGCCGCCGCCGACTGGAACTTCTATGACATCGACCCGATGTTGTTCAGCCCCGCCGCGGTGACGTTGACCAGCACCGAGTCCGGCCGCGCCCATTACGGCGGCGGGCTCGCGCCCGAGGTGCTCGAGCGCTCGTTCACCCGGTGACGCGGTGACCCGGCTCCGGGTCGGAGTGCTCGGCGCGTCGGGGTCCTGGCACGCCCGCCGGCTGCTCGCCGCGTTCGCCGGGCGTGGCCACGAGGTGCTCGCGATCCCCGCGACCCGGCTGCAATCTGAGGTCGGCGAGAACGGAGGCGTGCACGTGCTCGGGCCCGAGGACGCCAGGCTCGATGCGCTGGACCTGCTGGTCGTCCGCGGCCTCCCCCGCGGCTCCCTGGAGCAGGTGATCTTCCGCATGGACGCGCTCCACGTCCTCGCCGCGTCGGGCGTCCGCTGCGTCAACCGCCCGCGCGCGATCGAGCGCACGATCGACAAGTCGTGGGCCGGCGCGATCCTCGCCCGCGCCGGCGTGCCCACGCCGCCCACGATCGTCTGCGAGCGCCACGACGGCGCGATGCAGGCGTTCGAGCGGCTTGGCGGCGACGTCGTCGTCAAGCCGCTGTTCGGCGCGATGGGCAACGGGATCGTGCGCATCGAGGATCGCGATCTGGCCCATCGGGTGTTCCGCGCCCTAGAGCTGGAGCGGACCGTCTACTACGTGCAGCGCACGATCGCTGCCGCCGGCCGTCGGGACCTGCGCGTGCTCGTCGTCGGCGGTGCGGTCGCCGGTGCGATGGAGCGAATGACCGACTCGTGGCGGGCCAACGTCGCACGCGGCGCCCGTCCGCGCGCCGTCGCGCTGAGCGGGCCCGAGCGCGACGTGGCCCTGGCGGCGGCCGCTGCACTGGAGACCGACGTCGCCGGCGTGGACCTGCTCGTCGCGCCGGACGGGGGGATCGTCGTCGTCGAGGTCAACGGCATCCCGGGCTGGCAGGCGCTGCAGTCGATCTGCGAGGAGGATCTCACCGAGCGGGTGGTAAGCACGTGCGAGGCGCTGGTCACGGTGTGACGCGGCCCTCGTGCAGGGCCGTGGCGACGAGCGCGCCGGTGGCCCCGGCGGACTCGAGCGCGCGCAGGTCGTTGTCGCCGCGCACGCCGCCCCCCGCGTAGATGGCAAGCCCGGGCAGCGCGGCCCCGAGCTCAGCCACCGCGCGCAGCGGCGGTCCCGAGCCGCTGCCTACACGCGAGAGATCGATCACCAGGAGCTCGCGCACCCCCAGCGCGCTCGCCAGCGGCGCCGCGGCGGCCGGCTCGCGGCCGGCGAGCTCGGGACGCGGGGAGATCAGCCGTCCGTCGCGCAGGTCGACGCTGAGCGTCAACGGCGGGGCCGGGGCGCCGGCGGCGCGATCGGCGGTCGCGTCGGGCCCGAGCGACTCCGTGCCGACGACGTTACGTGCGACGCCCGCGCGGGCCAGCGCCTGCGCGCGCTCGGCGGTGCTGGCGCCGGCGTCGACCCACAGCTCCGCCACCGCCGCCAGATGGGCCAGCATCGCCACGTCGACCGGCCGGCCGGCGAGCGCGTCCAGATCGGCAACGTAGAGGCTGCCGGTTCGGCATGCGGCGCACAGCGCCCGTGCGACCGAAACGGGCTCACATCCATCGACCAGCGTGCTGCGCAGCGGCGCGTAGTCGGCGCGCTGTCCACGGCGGGCGTGCACGACGATGCCACCCTTGAGATCGAGCACGGGAATGATCCGCATCGTCCCGTCATGATGCCCAGATGATCCCGGTGATCGGGCTTGACGTCGGCGGCGCCAACACCAAGGCGGCGGTGGTGCACGGCGACGGACGGGTCCAGATCGCCTCCGAGCCGTTTGAGGTGTGGCGCGAGCCGGAGGCGCTCGCCGATGCGATCGCCTCCGTCGTCGCGCGATTGGGGCTCGACCGCTCCCCGGTCGCGCTGACCACGACCGCGGAGCTCGTCGACGTGTTCCCAAGCAAGCGAGAGGGGGTGCTGTACGTGCTCGAGGCCACTAGGCGGGCGCTGCCCGGGCGCCGGCTGCGCGTCATCACCACCGCCGGCGAGCTGGTCGGCCTTCAGGAGGCGCAGGCCGCGCCGCTGCGGTGCGCGGCTGCCAATTGGATGGCCACGGCGCTGTTGGTCGCGCGCTCGCTGCCCGACGCGATCCTGGTCGACTGCGGCGGCACGACCACCGACGTGATCCCGATCGCGGCAGGCGAGGTCGCCGCGTGCGGGCGCACCGACCTCGAGCGGTTGCTGCACGACGAGCTGGTCTACACCGGCGCGCTGCGGACCAACATCGCTGCGGTGCTCTCACGGGTGCCGATCGGCGGCGAGCCCTGCCCGGTGTCCTCGGAGCTCTTCGCGATCAGCGCCGACGCGCACCTGATGCGCGGCAGCCTGACTCCTGAGCAGTGCACCTGCACGTTCCCCGATGGTCGCGGCACCTCGCTGCCCGAGGTGCGTTCCCGGCTGGCGCGCGTGGTCTGCGCCGATCCCGAGCAGCTCGCCGAGGGCGACCTCGACGCGATCGCCGCCGCGGTCGAGGAGGCGCAGGCGTCGTCAATCGCCGCGGCGCTCGAGCGCGTCGCCGCGCGGCGCCCCGCCACGGCCCCGGTGGTCGCCGTAGGCGTCGGCGCGTTCCTGTCCCGAGCGGCGGCACAGCGCTGCCGGCTGCCGGTCCATCTCGATGCCGGCCCATCCTCCCCGCTGGGTGGCCAGGGCGGAGGGGTCGCCGCCGCGGTGGCGCTGTCGGTGCTGGGCCGTGATTGAGCGTCCGCTGGTTGTCAAGATCGGCGGCGGGCTGCTGCGGAGCGACGGTCTCGCGGGTCTGCGCCGAGCCTGCGCGGAGGCGACCGAGATCGCCGCGCGCCGCCCGGTCCTGGTCGTGCCCGGAGGCGGTCCTTTCGCCGATGCCGTGCGGGCGGTCGACGCGCGGGTGGGTCTCGCCGACGACGTCTCGCACGCGCTGGCTCTGCGGGCGATGGACCAGCTCGGTGTGCTGCTGGCACCGCTTCTGCCGGCCGCCGAGCTGCTCACCGAGTTGGTCGCACCCCGGGCGCTGGCCGTGGTAGAAGCGGCATCGGCGTTCGGAGACCGGCCCGACGTGCCGAAGTCCTGGGCGGTGACCAGCGACTCGCTGGCGGTGCTGGCGGCCGCCGCCATCGGGGCCGAGGAGGCGGTGCTGCTCAAGCCGGTGGCCGGAGTGCTGGCGCGTTGGCCCTCCGACGACGAGCCGCTGCACGCGCTGACCGCCGCCGAGCTGGGGGCGCTGCAGGCTCGCGGCGGCGGGCGAATGGTGGATGCCTACCTGCCCGAGGCGGTGCGCCGCACGGGCGTGGCGGTCATGGTGCGCAGACCGGGTCCTCTCCCCCCCGTGGGCACGCTGATCAGCCGCGGTTGAGGGGCGCTCCCGAGCCCCCCGCGGCCCCGGCAGCGCCGGCGCCGCGGACCTCGGCGCCCCCGCCGGCGCCGCGAACCTCGGCGGCCGCAGCGGCCACCAGCTCGGCGTCCAGGTCGGCCGCCCGGTCGCCCCCACGGCAAACGGCCGACCGCACTCCGATCACGTCGGCGGCGACTCGGCGCAGCTGGCCCCGAGTCAGCTGTCCGGCCAGAGCGAAGCTCGCGCCCGCCTCGTGCGTACGAGCGACCAGGTCGGTCAGCTCGGACTCCGACAACCATGCGTACAGACCACGGCCGTCCTTGACGAACGTGTCGACCAGCGCGCCCGAGATGCCGGCGCGGTCCACCAGCTGGGGCAGCCGGCCAGGCGCGAGCGCCGGGGGATCGAGCGCCTCGGCGTCCGCATAGGCGGCCGCGATCACCGCCGTCCGCGATCCCACCGCCTCCGCCACTGCGCTCATCAGCGTGACGGCGGCGTCGAGCTCGCGCACCCCCCGCAGCCCGACCTTGAGGTACCGGGCGCCGCTCAGCGCGGCGCCCCGCGCGGCCAGAACCGCAGCGTGCGGGAGGTTGGGCAGGTCACCCAGCGCCACGCTGACGGGAGCGGCCCCGCCGATCACCCGTACCACCTCGGAGAGCACGCGCGGCGAGGGGGCGCCGAGGGCCCCTTCGCGGGGGTCCTTGACATCGATGATGTCCGCGCCACCGGCGAGGGCGCGCCGGGCCTCCTCGGCGGAGACGACACTGACCAGCAACCTCATGACGGTGCCCGCCCCGAGCCGCCACGCGCAACCCAAGCCCCCCGGCGATCGAAGTCGACCACCCTGATGTCGGTCCCGGAACCCGCCGCGACGCGCAGTCGGTCGGCCACGTCGGCGGCGACCTCGGGGCCGTCGACGATCCCGTAGACGGCGGGACCCCAGGAGCTCTGTCCGACCGCTCCGACGCCGAGCGCCAGCAGCGCCTCGACCAGCGGCGCCGCCCGCGGATGAAAGACGCCACCCTGCTGGGCCGCGAACAGCGACCCCATTTCGCGCTGGATCTCGGTGAGCGCGACACCGAACTCGTCGATGTCTCCCGTCACCAGTCCCGGCAGCAGCGCGGTCAGCAGCAGCCGCGACACGCGGGGCTCGTCGCCCCCGCGCTCGCGCAGCCGCCCGAAGAAGCGCTCCTCTGCATCCCCGGAGAGTCCCTCGACGTCGAGGGGCAGCGCGAGCACGCACCGCCAATGCTCCGGCATCGGGTGACGAGCCACCAGGGGGCTGAGCCAGCTCCCGTCGCGCACGCCGGCCTCGACCACGAGACCGGGCTCCGCGAACGTCCAGGACCCGACGCTGGAGCGCGCCCCCCGCCCGCTCGCCTGCGCCAGCTCCTCCGGCCCCGGAGAGATGCCCGCCAACCCGGCCACCCCCCGCGCGATCGCGAGGCCGAGCTTGGTGCCCGAGCCCAGCCCGACGTGCGAGGGGATCGCCTCGTGCACGTTCACCTCGACGCCGCCGGTGAGCCCGAACGTCCCGCAGGCCCGTCGAGCGAAGGTCCGCGCACGGTCCCCCTGTGGTCCGGACACGACGATCGCGTCGGAGGACTCGGATGCCACGCACCCCAACTCCACGACAACGCGCGGAGACTCCACGCCTACCCCGACGCCTCCGAAGCGGCGCGGTCCCAGGCCCACCGGATCGAGGATTCCGAAGTGCAGCCGCGCCGGCGCGCTGACCACGATCTCGGTCACGTTCGCTGGGCCACGTACCGTCGCACGTAGGCCATCGCCGCGCGCTCGCGGGGACCGGCGGTCTTGTCGACCAGCTCCTGAAGGCGACCGAGCTCGGCCCAGACGCGTTCGGCGCCCAGCCACTTCAGTCGCGAGGCCAGGATCGACGCCTCGACGGCGGCGTGCCGCGCGCGGCATAGCCCCAGCGGCTGCTGCGTGCCCGTGCCGGTGGCCACCACCCGAGCGCGCACGCGGAAGCGTGCGGTCCCCTCCTCGCTGGGCGCGATCTCAGTGACGACCACCTCCCGCCAGGAGCTGGCCCCCTCGATCACCGAGCCGGCGATCACGCTGGCGGGGCGCATGGCCGGGCGAGGGTGGCCCAGCGCGGACTGCACGAATAGAAGCACGTCGTCGGTCAGGTGAACGACCGCCTCGCCGCGGAAGCGCAGGTTCTTCAGTGTGCGCGTGGCGTCGAACGGCCGGAAGACCAGCTCCTTCTCACCCCAGCGCACCCCCATCGCGGCGCAGTTGACCGCGCCGTCGCTGCCGGCGGTGGTCACCACGGTCTCGATCAGCGGCGCCTCTTCAGGGGCATCAGCCGACAAGGCTGAAGAGCTCCTGGCGCGTCCCCGCGTCGTCGCGCAGCGAGCCGCGCAGCGCCGAAGTCACAGTCCGGGCTCCCGGCTTGAGGACGCCGCGGATCGTCATGCACGTATGCTCGGCGCTGATCACGACCCCGACACCTTGTGGCCTGAGCTCATGCTCCAGCCAGTCGGCGATCTGGACGGTCAGGCGCTCCTGTAGTTGCAGATCACGGGCGAATTTCTCGACCACGCGGGCGAGCTTAGATATCCCGATGATCCGCTCCCCCGGCAGATAGGCCACGTGGGCCTGACC
This sequence comes from uncultured Solirubrobacterales bacterium, assembly GCA_963723675.1. Lineage (GTDB taxonomy): Bacteria > Actinomycetota > Thermoleophilia > Solirubrobacterales > Solirubrobacteraceae > Palsa-465. The sequence goes on from CAVRRW010000012.1 coordinate 2,041,724, forward strand.
GTGGAACGGCAGCAGGTGGTGCATGCACAGCGTATGGAACGGGATGTCGCGGACCAGGACGAGCTCCTCGTAGCGGCCCTCGTTGGGGAATGAAGTCGCGGCGACTTCGGCGGGACTGAGCAACTCGGCGAAGGAGGCGGCGACCCGGCGCGGCGTCCCGACCAGGCCCGGGGCATCGACGTCGGCACCGATTGCACGCAACAGGTCCAAGGCGGCTCGCTCGGCGGCGACGAGGTCGAGCTTCGAGGCATCGACGAGGCGTCCGGGCGCGGGCGGAGCCGCATCTCGCGGACCGCGACCTCCAGCTTCCATCGCGCCAGCGTAACGCCTTGGCCGCGCCAAAGCCGGTGGCTCGACCCGCATCTTGTGCGGGCGATCATTCGCCTCTTGCGGTCGTTCTGTAGGATGCGCTCACGTGCACTTCTAAGAGGGAGGCATCCTGTGACGTGGATCAAGCCCGAGTTTGAGTTCGTCAGCCTCTGTTCCGAGGTCACCTCCTACCTGCATAACCGCTAGGAGTCTGAAGCCGACGTGGCCTCAGGCGCTCGCCTGGGGCCTCGTCCAGGCTCCCGTGCAGCGTGCGCGTTCGGATTCTCGGCTCGGCCGCCGGCGGAGGATTTCCGCAGTGGAACTGCCGTTGTGGGACGTGCGAGGCCGCCCGGGAAGGAGTGCGGGCGCGCCCGCGCACACAGTCGTCCCTCGCGATCCGGGGCGATGAGGGCCCATGGTTTCTCGTCAACGCCTCCCCCGACGCCCGTCAGCAGCTTGAGGCGCTGACACCTCCGCTGGTCGACGGCGTTCGCGCGCCACCGATCGCGGGCGTGCTGCTGACCGATGCGGAAATCGACCACACGGCGGGGCTATTGCTACTGCGCGAGTCGGCCACGCCGGTGCGCATATTCGGTGACCAGGGCGTCGAGCGCGCGCTCAGGCATGGGTATCCCGTGCTGGCGATCCTGGAGCGCTACTGCGGGGCTGAGTGGCAGACGCTCCAGCCCGGGCGGACATGGCGGCTGAAAGGGTCAAGTCTCGCCGTCGAGCCATTCCGGGTGGGCGGCGATGCGCCGCGCTATTTGAGCGACTCAGACGTGGAGCTTCAGGCGAGTGGGTTCGTCTTCCGCGACGGCGCCGGTGGCGGCGTCGTCACCTACGTGCCCGGTCTGGCCCGACTGGACGGTGACGTGCGCAGCCGGTTTGAGACAAGCGACCTCGTGCTCGTCGACGGGACCTTCTGGCGCGACGACGAGCTGGCCCGTCTTGGCATCTCGGCGCGCAGCGCGCGCGACATGGGGCACCTGCCGCTCTCTGGCCCCGGTGGGACGCTGGAGGTGCTCGCGCGACTGGAGCGGCCGCGTAAGGCGCTGGTCCACATCAACAACACGAACCCGATCCTGCTCGAGGACTCTCCCGAACGCGACGCCGTGCTCCGCGCCGGCGTCGAAGTTGCCTACGATGGCCTCGAGATCGAGCTGTGACCGAGAGCGCCACGAGAGTGACGGATGAGCGCGGGCCATCGCCGCCCGACAGCGAGCGCGCGCCATGGCCTCCCGAGGAGTTCATCGCCCGCCTCCGCGCGCAGGGGACGCGCTACCACAATCTGCACCCCTTCCACAGACGAATGGATGCGGGATCGCTGTCGCGCGAGGAGCTGCAGCGCTGGGTCAGCAACCGCTTCTACTACCAGAAATGCATCCCGTTGAAGGACGCGGCGATCCTCGCGAACTGTCCCGAGGTCGAGGTCAGGAGACGGTGGATCCAGCGCATCATCGACCACGACGGCGCCACCGACGCCACGGGCGGCATCGAGTCGTGGCTTCGGCTCGGCGAGGCGCTCGGTGTCTCGCGAGGAGAGCTGGTGTCCGAGCAGCGCGTCCTTCCCGGGATTCGCTACGCGGTCGATGCCTACGTAAACTTCGCGCGCCGCAAGCCGTGGATCGAGGCGGTCGCGTCATCGCTCACCGAGCTGTTCGGTCCGGCAGCGATTCGCGTGCGACTCGAGGCGCTCGAACGCCACTACGAGTGGGTCGACCCCGCCGGGCTCGAGTACTTCCGCGCGCGGCTCGTGCAGGCGCCGCGCGACGCGCAGTACGCGCTCGACCTGGTGGTCGACCGCGGCCGAACGCGCGAGCAGCAGGAGGCCGCGGTCGCGGCGCTCCGCTTCAAGACCGAGGTGCTGTGGGCGCAGCTCGACGCCATCGAGCGGGGGGACACGCAGCCGCCGGGGCCAGGCGGATGAAGCGTCCCCGTCTGGCCATCGGCGCGCGACTTCGCTACGACGAGGTGCGTGAGGAGCACGTGCTGCTGGTCCCGGAGGGCGTGGTGCGGCTGAATCCCACCGCTGCCGAGGTGCTCGAGCTGTGCGACGGGGAGCGCTCGCTGGACGAGATCGTCGGTGCCCTGTCTTCGCGCTACCGGGGCGCCGATCTGGGCGACGACGTTCGAGAGCTAGTCGATGCGATGACCCAGAAAGGGCTCGTGATCGATGCCACCACGTAGGGTTCGTGACGGAGCATCTTCCGGACCGCCAGACGCAGCGCGAGCTCCGAGACCGTCGACGCTGATCGCCGAGCTCTCATACCAGTGCCCGCTCCACTGCCCGTACTGCTCGAACCCGGTCGACATCGGCGGTGAGAAGTACCGCCGCGAACTCGAGACCGAGCAGTGGATCCGCACGTTTCGCCAGGCACGGGGACTCGGAGTTCTGCAGCTCGCGCTCACGGGCGGCGAGCCGATGCTGCGCCGTGATCTCGTGCAACTGTGTGCGGGCGCGCGCGACGCCGGTCTGTATTCATCGCTGATCACCGCCGGCACGCTGTTCACCCGCGAGCGCGCGGAGGCGTTGAAGTCGGCCGGGCTCGACCATGTGCAGATCTCGATCCAGAGCCCCGACGCCGAGGAGAACGACCGGATTGCGGGAAACAGATCGTTTCAGAAGAAGATCGCGGCGGCGCGCCTGGTGAAGGAGCTCGGCTTCCCGCTGACGATCAACTGCGTCCTGCACCGGCAGAACCTCGACCTGATCGAGGACGTGCTCGAGCTTGCGCTCGCTCTCGGGGCGCAGCGGCTAGAGCTCGCAAACACGCAGTACTACGGCTGGGCGGTCGTCAACCGGGAGGCGCTCCTGCCTTCGTGGGAGCAGCTCCGCCGCGCGGAGGAAGCGGTCCGGCGGTTCCGCGAGCGTGTCGGCCCCAAGATCGACGTCCTCTGGGTGCTCCCGGACCTCTACGAGGAGCTGCCGAAGCCATGCATGGGCGGCTGGGGACGGACGGCGATGGTGGTCGCTCCGAACGGCGACGTGTTGCCCTGCCAGGCGGCATCGACGATCCCCGGGCTGGAGTTCGCCAACGTCCGCGAGCATCCGCTGGAGCGGATCTGGCGCGAGTCGGATGCGTTCGCCCGCTTCCGGGGGACGAAATGGATGCAGGAGCCATGTCGCAGCTGCCCGCTCGGGCGTCAGGAGGTCGACTGGGGCGGCTGCCGCTGCCAGGCGCTGCGGCTCGCCGGCGACGCGGCGGCCACGGATCCGGTGTGCCGGTTCTCCCCGCATCACGCCCGCGTGGTGTCGGCCCGCGAGTCGGCGCAGACGGACGAGTTCGTGTACCGCACGATGAAGCGGCCGGTGCGCGTCTGAGCCGCTCCTGACCGCTTCGCGCCGACGTTGCGATGCCGCACCGACAACGCCGCCGAGATCGCATTCCTGCAGGCGCACGTCGACGCGCTCGGTACAAGCTGACGAACCCGGGCTGCCGGCATCCCCCGGCGGGCGCTGGGCCTGTGTCCAAGTTCGTGTTCCATTTTTGCCCCAGTTTGTTCCGATTCGGAGTTTATCTGGGATCGCGGCGGGTAGACCTGGGTCGGTAGAGCTTGACTTCTGGCTCGAGAGAGCGGGTTACGGCGCGCGGCGTGACTCGAGCACCGAGTGAGGAGCCGGGTCATAGATGAAAAGCGTGTGTCGGCCTCAAACCGAGGTTCGTGGCGTGTGGCCGCACACGACCAGATTTCTCAAAGGAGTTTTCGATGCCGGAGACGACGCACGCGTATGAGTGGCAAGGCCGGACGGTCATCGGTTCAGATGGGGAGAAGATCGGCGAGGTCACGGAGATCTACGAGGACCAGGATTCCGGCAAGCCGGAGTGGGCGACGGTCTCGAGCGGTCTGTTCGGGATGAAGTCGCATTTTGTTCCGCTGGCGGGCGCCGCGCCGGAGGGGGAAGACGTGCGGGTGCCGTTCACCAAGGAGCAGGTCAAGGACGCTCCCGGCGTCGATCCCGATCGGGAGCTGTCCGAGCAGGAAGAGCAGCGGCTGTTTGAGCACTATGGCGTTCCGTATTCAACCGAGGGCAGCACCACCGCCCATGGTGCTCCCCGCTCTGACACTGCGGCGGGTGCCGGCGATCGTGCGACCACTCGCTCGGAGCAGCAGGCGGCAGGCCACACGACCGCCAGGACGAAGGACACCACCTCGTCCGAGAGGACTCGGCGCACTGGCACCGGAGCGGATGCCGGCGATGAGGCGATGACTCGCTCGGAGGAGGAGGTGCGAGTCGGTACCGCCCAGCGGGAGCGCGGTCGCGCCCGGCTGCGAAAGTACGTGGTGACCGAACAGGTCCAGCAGACCGTTCCCGTGCGCCGCGAAGAGGTCCGGGTGGAGCGCGAGCCGGTCACGGACGAGAACATCGATGAGGCGATGGCGGGGCCGGACATCTCCGAGGGTGAGCACGAGGTCGTCCTACACGAGGAGGAGCCGGTGGTCGAGAAGCGCGCCGTTCCCAAAGAGCGCGTGCGACTGGAGAAGGACACGGTCACCGACGAGCACGAGGTCTCTGAGGAGGTTCGCAAGGAGCGCATCGAGACCGAAGGCGACGCGCGTCGCTGAGCAGCAACGAACGCCAGCGGCGGGAATCCCGCCGCTGGCGCGGCCTCACCGATCGTCACCGAGAAGGAGCTTCATGAGCACAGGAACACCCGCCCCCGTGGCGACGTACGGCAGGTAAGAACGGCGGACACGGCAGTGGCCAGAGAACAGCGGGTCGCCGGCGAGGACCCGGGGGCGCTGAGACGCCGCGACGCGCTGCTCAGCCGTCAGCGAATCCTGCGCGCGGCCGCGACCTTGCGGGGTGATCGGCACGTCACCGTGTCCGAGCTGGCTGCAGCTGCGAAGGTAGGGCGCTCGACCCTGTACCGGCACTTTCCTACGCGTGATGCGCTGCGGCAGGCGCTCGAGGAGTTAGAGCCCGAGGGTCAAACCGCTCCAGCTCCCCCCCGGGTCACGGGCCGTGTAACGACCGTGCCGTTCAGGGCGCCAGGGCAACTTGGGCGTGAGATCCCGCTGGCGCTTGAGGTCACTCGCATCCTCGATGAGGTGCCGCCTCACCTCGTCGCGGATCAGCTCGTGGCGGAGGCTCGGCGGGTCGGCGGCGTTGCCATGGCCCTCTACGTGGTCGATATCGATGGCTCCCACCTGCTTCGCCTTGCGGGCTCCGAGGAGTTTCCCGAGCGGCTCGACGCGCCACCGGCGCTCGGGCCCGAAATCGTTCCGGAGGGGCTGCCCGAGTTTTACGACCGGCTTCAGACGCAGCTTCCTGGCTGCGCCTGCGAGCCACTTTGGCTGCGCGGACGGGTGACGGCGATGCTGCTGTGCGTGGGTCAGCCGGTGGCGCCGCTTGGGGACATCGTCAAGCAGGGAGCAGCCGCTCTGGAGCTGGCAAACGACTACACCGATTTCATCGAAGCGGCGCGGCGACGAAAGCCGACCACGCCGGCGGCGGAGGTTCAGCAGCACCTGTTCCCGCCACGGATCGCCCGGATCGCGGGTGGCCAGCTCGCCGGCGTGCTGCTTCCCAGCTATGAAGTCGGCGGTGACTGGTTTGACTTCGTCGAGAACCGCGATGGAGCCTGGCTGGCAATCGCTGACGCCTCCGGAACCGGGCCGACCGCCGCGGGATTGAGCGCCGCTGCACTGGGTGCGTTGCGCGCCGGTCGCCGCAGCGGACAAGGCCTGCAGCAGACGTTGAAGCTGATGCACGAGACGGTCCGACGCCTGGAGCGTGATGACTTTCAGGTTCCTCTCTGGCTGGCGCGCTGGCATGCTCCGACGGCGACGCTCACTTGGATCAATTGCGGGCATCTGTCGGCGTATCTGGTCGACCCCGACGGCGAGCTGAATGAGCTTGAGGGACCTGAGCACCCGGCACTCGGCGCAGGCAGGCCGAAACGTTCCTTTCGCGTCACCCACCGGCAGCTCCACGCCGGCGAGCGGCTGATCCTCGTGACGGATGGCATCATCGAGCGTCGCATGGAAGGTGGAGGCAGATTCGGCGTCGAGGGCATCAGGCACGCGCTCGAGGGGGCTGACAGCGCTACCGCCGCTTCGACCGCGATGGCCATTCAGCAGGCCGTCACCGACTCTTGGCGCGAGCCGCTCGAGGACGACGGAACCGTCGTCGTGATGGCCGTGCAGCCTTGAGGCTCTCTGAAGAGCCGGCACGTGTTCACCCCAGCCCACGTTCGCCCAGGTAGTACTCGGAGCGCCCCGCACCGCCAGCGCGATCGAGTCGATTGGGCGATTCCGCGGAATCGTCTCTCGCGGCGACAGGCGGGCGCGAGTTCTGTCAGCGCTTGGAGCTGAAGGGCAGGCGCAAGCCACACCGCCTGACGATCACGTCCGATCTGCGCAACCACATCGCGCCGTTTTTCGCGGGCAAGACTCTGACCGAATCCGGCCCGAGGGACCCCGGCGATGACGGGCTTGCGCCGGGGCGAGCTGCTTGGGCTCCGGTGGCGCGACGTCGACTTCGACGCACGCAAGATCCGCGCCGTGTCTCCCTACATCCGCGGTGAGTTCGTCGGTTCAGCGTGCGTCGGTCCGGTTGCGAAGGTGGCATGCACACGGAAAATGATATCCTCAAGAAATCACTTTATGGAGGTAGCTCACGTGGAGGGATCATGAGCCAGGACGTCCAGCCGTATCGCCCGCCCGAGGCGACCCCAGTCGGGCATTCCGGGACCCGTGTCGAGATCCGCGAGCGTCCGGCCTGGGCGATCAACGGCTGGATCGGCGTGCTCTTCGTCGCGGTGTGCGTCGCGGCGGTGGTCCTGCTCGCCGGAACCTCGGTCCCAGCGATCGCTGTCGTGCCGGGCGCGGTCGCGCTGGTGATCGCGACCTCGTTGGTGATCGTCCAGCCTGGTCACACGAAGGTCGTGCGGTTCTTCGGGACCTATGTCGGGACCGTGCGGCGCACCGGTCTGTGGTGGATTTTGCCGCTGGCGGACCGGCGGAGCCTGAGCATTCGGGTTCGCAATTTCGAGACCAACCATCTGAAGGTCAACGACGCCGACGGCAACCCGGTGGAGATCGCCTGCATCGTCGTGTGGCAGGTGGCCGACACCTCGCGGGCGGTCTACGCAGTCGATGACTACGTCAACTTCATTGAGGTCCAAGCCGAGTCGGCGCTGCGCCACGTCGCAACCACCCACCCCTACGACGATCCCGCTGGCGAGGGCACCTCGCTGCGCGGCTCGACCGACGTCGTCGCTGGAGAGCTCGCCGAGGAAGTCGCCCAGCGGGTCAGCATCGCCGGGGTGGAGATCATCGAGGTGCGCATCAGTCATCTTGCCTATGCGTCGGAGATCGCCCAGGCGATGCTGCGCCGCCAGCAGGCCAACGCGGTCGTCGCGGCCCGCTCGCGGATCGTTGAGGGCGCCGTGGGGATGGTCAACCTCGCCCTGTCACGCTTGGATGAGGAGGGGATCGTCGAGCTCGACGAGGAGCGCAAGGCGGCGATGGTGAGCAACCTGCTGGTCGTCCTCTGCGGTGACCAACCGGCCGCTCCGGTCGTCAACACCGGCACGTTGTATACGTGAGCCGCGAGCGCAAGCAGGTACCGTTGCGCCTGGATCCCGCCGTCCATGATGCGCTGGCCCGGTGGGCCGCTGATGAGTTGCGCAGCCTCAACGCCCAGATCGAGGTGCTGCTCAGGCGAGCCCTCGATGACGCGGGCCGGATGCCCAAGCAGGCGAACGCCATACCCCGACGCGGCCGACCTCCTACCCGCAGCGCCTGACAGCCGGCAGCGACACCGCCGCACGCGCACAGGCGATGCTCATGGCCAGAGCGGGGATATCGATCAAGGCCGAACTGGAGCAGTTCATTTGAACACTGGCTGGATCCGACCAGTACCCCCCTGGGTCAAAGCAGGAGATCTATGTGATGAGGTGCCCGAGACAGATCAATCTGATGGGGGTGCACGAGACGCCTGCCTGAGCGGCAGAGCGTCCCCGATCGGGGGCAAGCATCGGCATCTCCCTTCACTCTCGTCTTGCGCAGCTGCGAGAAAAGTGATATCACCTAGATGTCAACTTTCCGAGGACTTTCCCGAGGAGGGATCATGAACGTTAGCTGGGCTGATGAGAATGCCAGCGGGCTGATGAAGCTTGTACCTGCCTACGAATACACGCACCCGCGGCTCTTCGCCGTTTTGCGCGTAGGTGCCGGTGTCTGGCTGCTCATCCTCACCGCCATTCTGTATGGCTACGACCGCGGTGGCTGGTGGAGGCCGCTGCTCCTACCCGCCGCAGCAGGGCACGTCCACTTCGCCTGCCGCCTGCGCGCAATCAGTGCAAGGACGAACTCGACGGACGCGACGCGACGGTCGCGCGGATCAGCGTCGGGCACCCTTGCCCGACGGTGACGAGCTCTCGTTCACCCGCCTGCGGGGCATGATCCGGTTGACGCTCGGCAACCTGATCACGCACCTGCACGGGCTCGAGGACGCCGGTTATCTCCCCAGCGAGAAGGCCGACGAGGGCCTGCGTCGCGCCCCTCGGTCGCGCTGACCGCCGGGGTGGCGCCTCGCTCGAGGCGTACACCGAAACGCTGCGAGGCCTGCTCAACGGGCCATAGACACCGCCGACACCCTTGAGGAGTTGAATGACATGAGAACGAGCTTGAAGCGTCGCGCCACGCTCAGCATGGTCTTGCTGGTCGCGGTCGGTTTGCTGGATGCGGCTTGCGGCGGCAGCACGACCACCGTCGGTTGCGGTCTTAGCAAGAGCGCCACCGCGGCGAACGCGGCAGCTTCCACGACAAGTGCCGCGTCGGCATCGTGGCCGTACTCAAACGCGGATCTCGCGAATACCCGGGACGCGCCCAGATCGAAGATCTCGTCGGAAAACGTGTCCAGGCTCAAGCGGGCCTGGACGTTCAGGCTCACAGGAAGGGCCGCCGCAGGATCGCCCCCCTACGGTTCGTTGACCGCGACTCCGGTTGTGCAGAATGGCGTCGTCTACTTCCAGGATCTCGACTCGAACGTGTACGCGCTCACGCTCGCGACCGGGAAGCTGCAGTGGGAGTATCAATGCAATCAGCCCGAGCGGAGTGGACCGGGACCGAATGGTGTCGCCGTCGTTGACGGAAAGGTGTACGGGCTCTCCCCGACGGCGGCGTTTGCGCTGAATGCCGCAACCGGCCGGAAGATCTGGTTCAAAAGCAATCTCCTCAAGACAGGTCAAGGTACCTTCGGCATCCAGCCGCAGGTGGCGAGCGGGCGGGTGTATCTGGCAAGCCAATACGGCTCGGGGCCCGGCGGTGGAGTGCTTCTGGCGCTGAACGCGTCGACCGGAGCGGTGCTCTGGAAGTTCAACACGGTCCTGGGCCCGGACCGCGGTGTGCAGGCGCTCGGTCTGGGCTCCGGCGGCGCCTGGGAGACGCCGCTCGTCAGCAGCGACGGGTCGGTGACCTACGGCATCGGCAATCCATATCAATCACCTGCCTCCGCGATCGCACATCCCTCCGCCCAGCTCTACACCGACAGCGACGTGAACCTCGATGCCGCCACCGGCAAGCTGCGCTGGTACTACCAGGGTGTGCCCGACGACTTCAAGGACTATGACATGCAGGCCTCGCCGATCTCGGCGAGCACCAAGGGCGTCCCGATCGTCATCGGCGCCGGCAAGATGGGCTACGTCTACGAGATGAACGCCGAGACCGGCAAGCTGATCTGGAAGACCGCGGTCGGCGCGCACAACGGCCACGACAACGACTCGCTCCAGGCGCTCGAGCACAAGAGCACGCTGAGGGCGCCCTACACGATCGATCCGGGATCGCTTGGCGGCGTACTGACCAACCTGGCCCGCGCCGGCAACAGCGTCTACGTGGTCACCCTGGACTTCCCCCTCATTCTCACAAACTTGAATCAGCCCGCCCCTGCCAAGGCTGCCGGCCCTCCCACCGGGGAGGTCGAGGCGCTCAACCTCGCGACCGGCAAGGTCGAGTGGGATACCAAGGTGTCAAACATTCCGCTCGGTGCCGCCACCGTCTCGAACGATCTCGTCTTCACAACGCTCTACAACGGTGTGCTGATCGCCCTGGACCGCAGAAGCGGCACGATCGTCTATCGCCGCCGGCTGCCCACATCAGCGAACTCGCCGATTGCCATCGCCGGCAACACCGCGATCGTCCCGGCGGGCGGCCCGAAGACGAGAACGGGAGGCGGAGACCCACAAGTGGTGGCCTACACGGCCCCATGACGGCGCTCACACTTGCTCGTACTACAGCATTTTCGGCACTTCTAGTCCGCACCAAATGCGAGCTGGAGACCTGCGAGTCAGACAGGTTGATCCCGTGCGCGGCGAGTGCCGCCGCGAGATCGGCGGTCAGGGAACATGTCACGCTGGGCCATCAACTCCCACAGCTGCCACCGGTAGTGCACGGCGCCGGTCACGGTGTCGTCGCGATTTGATTGAGCTGGCCAGCGCGGCTCCCTGCTGCTTGTAGTCCGAGGTCACGCCGGTGTAGAGCGCGGTCGTGGACATGTACCGGTGACCGACCTGCTCCTTGACGACAACCCGTCACAGCCCTCCTCGTGCAGATAGGTGACATAGTGTGACCCAGCGCGTGCGGCGTCAACATCCGATCAGCCCCAGCTCGTCGCGGAGATCCCCGAACCGCTCATCCATGTAGCGGTTCGAGATCGGCCGGCCGCGCTCGGTCACCCACAACGCCGGATGATCGTCGAAACCGAACAGCGGCCTGATCTCCTCCACGTACTGCTCCAGCACGTCGGCCGCCCACCTCACACCGTCAGGAGGTCGCGGCGCTTCGGAGCGCTCCCTCGCGACCCCTTCCCGTAGCGCGCCCGCACGATCCCGCACCGCCCGAACCGCGGCTGATGAGGGTTGGGCAACAGGTCACACCCATCGAGGCCCACCAGCTCGGTGGGCCGCAAGCCCCAGCCGTATCAGACCTTGAACATCGCCCCGTCGCGCGCGTTGCCAGACTGTCCTTCCGCCAGCGCGCGACGGCCGCCGACCCCGCCCGTCCCAGAGATCAAACAAAGCCTGCAACTCCCCGCGCGTCAACGGCCGGTGCCGCGGATTAGACTCCTGATCGGCGACATGCACGATCACATTGTCGCCGTCCCGCAGGTTGCACCGGCGCCTAGGCCGAAGCAACCCCGCAGATCACCCGCCACGAGTACCGCTCGTCGACCAGGAATGCCAGGAACCCGTGCAGCTGCCACTGGTAGTTGCGAAGCGCGCCACTGCTTCAGCGGCGAAGAAGGCGTCTCGGCAACCGCGGCGGCGCCTTCTAGCCGAAATGACCCCAGTGTGTAGCGATGATGAGAAGGAGACCGCCGGTCGCGAGAGCGATTCCAGCGATGACCATCCTGGCAGTCCCCAGCTTGAGCTGCGGGATCTGCGCTGCGGCCAGCCAGATGCCAGCGAACAGGATCAGCAAGAAGCCGATCTCGCCCAGGCGTATGCCAGCGTGATGCGTTAGCGCGAAGACGAAGGTCATCCGCGCCATTGTTGCGCCTCGCCGTCACGCACACGACGTCAGGGAAGCCGGCCAGGCCACATTCATCAGGCGCTTCTTGTGAATGCCGCTCGGGCGGCCAGGACCTTTGGCTGGTCCAGCACTCGACAGCTGCTTCGCGCCCGATCCATCCACGCCCGCCTCCGCGCGAAGCGAACCGGCGCGCGCCTGTCACATCCGTGCTCGTCGTCTTGTCTATCCAGTAGCCACTGAAACCGGATGCGTCGCATCCAGCCTTGACCGAACGGAGTCCGAAATGGTCACGAACAACCCGCATCACTCCAAGCGTCGGACGATCCTGGCGATTCTCGCGGTGGCGCAGCTGATGGTCGTCCTGGACGCAACGATCGTGAACATCGCGCTGCCGTCGGCACAGCGCGCGCTGCATTTCGCAAACTCAGAGCGGCAGTGGATCGTGACCGCCTACTCGCTGGCGTTCGGCAGCCTCCTTTTGCTCGGTGGGCGGATCTCGGATCTGCTGGGCCGCAAGTGGACGTTCATCGCCGGCCTGGCCGGGTTCGCGAGCGCCTCGGCCGTCGGCGGCGCCGCCGAATCGTTCGGGATGCTCGCCGCGGCCCGCGCCCGCTGGCCGTCGGCGGGATGCTGCTCGGCGCCGGCGGGATGCTCTACCTCACCCGTCTGACCGTGGCCTCAAGCTATGCCACCGGCATCCTGCCGGGGATGAGCATGCTCGGCATCGCTCTTGGGCTGGTGTTCTCCACCTCGATCAACGGCGCCACTCTCGGCGTGCAGCCGGCCGACGCGGGGGTCGCCTCGGCGACCGTGTCAGCCTGCCAGCAGATCGGCGGGTCGCTCGGCACCGCGCTGCTGACAACGATCGCCGGCAGCGCGATCACGAGCTACATCACCAGCGCCCACGCGCACCCGACCAGGCTGGTGCTCGCGCACGCCGCGGTGCACGGCGACACCACCGCGTTCGCGTGGGCCGCCGCGATCTTCGCCGCCGGCGCCGTGATCGCAGCCGCCCTATTCGACCGCGGCGCCAGAATACTCAGGGTCGACGCGGACGCCGCGCCAGCGACCGCCCACTGACCACGCGGTGCGATGTCCGCCGCCCACCTCCATCCGAGCCAACTGCGCGCCAACCATCTCGCACGGTTGCGACACTGAGCCCCTGGCGGATGAGCCGCCGGCTGCTTGAAACCGCGGCAGCTGTGCTCGTACTGCTAGGGCTGGTGCTCGCGCTGCCCGGGCTGAGCAAGCTCCGCGGTCATCTCGCGCACGGCGCGATCGGACCGGCTGATGCGCTACCAGACCATGCACGACGAACTCGAGTCCCGCCCCCGCGAGCGGCGGCCTCGCCGAGGAAAGTCGCGTAGGTCTCACCGCGCGGAACACGCTGCCCCCGGGCGCTGCTGCCGCGCTTCGGGTTCGGATACACCGCGCGTAGGGCGGGGGGTGTCACAGCCGGGGCCGCCGTCTTGTCTTGGGGGTGTAGATGTTCTTCGATCAAGGAGTTGATGATGAGAGTGTTTGTGGCAGGAGCGACGGGAGCGATCGGTAAGCAGCTGGTGCCGCGTCTGGTGGCGGCGGGCCATGAGGTGCTCGGCATGACCCGCAGCGAGGCAAAGACAGCTGTGCTGCATGACCTCGGCGCGACACCGGTGGTTGCGGACGCGCTCAATGCCGACGAGGTAGCTGACGCGGTCGCCCACGCGCACCCCAATGTGATCGTCCACGAGCTGACCGCAATCGGAAAGGTCAACCCGCGCCACTTCGACCGCGATTTCGCACTGACCAACCGTCTGCGGACCGAGGGCACCGACCACCTGCTCTCCGCCGGACGCGCGGTCGGGGTACGGCGATTCGTCGCGCAGAGCTACGGCTCATGGTGGTATGAGCGGACCGGCGGCCCCGTGAAGAGCGAGGAGGATCGGCTCGACCCGAACCTCGCGCCCGGGATGCGCGAGAGCCAACAGGCGATCCGCCATCTCGAGGCCGGGGTCCTCGACGCCGACTGGACCGAGGGGATCGTGCTGCGCTACGGGTCGTTCTACGGCCGCGGTACTAACATGGCCCCAGGCGAGGAGGTGTTCGAGATGGTCCGCAAGCGCAAGTTCCCGCTGGTCGGCGACGCCGGCGGCGTGTGGTCCTTCATCCACATCGCCGACGCCGCGGAGGCGACGGTGGCGGCGATCGAGCACGGCAACCGCGGCATTTACAACGTCGTCGACGATGACCCCGCTCCGGTCGCGGAGTGGCTGCCAGCGCTGGCGCAGACGCTGGGCGCCAAGCAGCCGATGCGTGTGCCGCGATTCGTCGGGCGGCTGTTCGCCGGTGAGGCGGGCGTGGTGATGATGACCGAGGCGCGGGGCGCGTCGAACGCGAAGGCCAAGCGCGAGCTGTCCTGGCGCCCGGCGTATCCGAGCTGGCGGCAGGGGTTTCAAGCGGCAGCCGGAGGACTCACGCGGCCTCCATCAGGCGAGCCCGGGCGGCGAGCGGAGGCCACAGCGTGAGCGATCGTGAGCGGCTACTCGACGAGCTGCGGCCGGTGTCGTTTGCGATCGCCTACCGGATGCTCGGCAGCGTGTCCGAGGCCGAGGACGTGGTGCAGGAGGCGCTGCTGCGGGTGCATCAGGCGCTCGAGGGCGGCGAGCAGATCGCATCGCCGCGCGCGTTCGCCGCGACCGTGACCACCCGGCTGGCGATCAACGAGCTGCGCTCCGCGCGCGCCCGTCGCGAGCGCTACGTCGGCGAGTGGCTGCCAGAGCCGATCATCACCGACGGCGACGATGATCCGGCCCGGCACGCGGAGATGTCTGACTCGCTGTCGCTGGCGATGCTGGTGTTGCTGGAGAGCCTCTCGCCTGAGCAGCGCGCCGTGCTGCTGCTTCACGATGTGTTCGACTACGGGTATCCGGAGGTCGCGGCGATCGTCGGCAAGAGCGAGGACAACGTGCGCCAGCTCGCCACCCGCGCCAGACGCCACGTCGAGCAGCGCCGCCCCCGCTTCCAAACGACGCGCGAGCAGCAAGAGGAGCTGGCACAACGGTTCTTTGCGGCCGCCGAGCAAGGCAACCTCGCCGGGCTCGAGGCCCTGATCGCTTCAGACGTGCAGCTGACCGGCGACGGCGGCGGCAAGGTTCCGGCGCTCGCGCGGTCGCTGCGCGGACGCAACCGCGTCGCGCGCACCCTAATCAACTGGTTCCGCCTGACCGCGCGCCTTCCGGGCGTGTCGTTGCGGCCTGTGGAGATCAACGGGTGCCCGGGAGCGCTCTTCCTCGACGCACAGCAGCAGCTGATCAGCGTGCTGGCGCTCGATATCGCCGGCGGCCAGATCACCAGTATCAGCGCGATCGTCAACCCCGACAAGCTGACGCACCTCGGGCCAGTCGCCGACTACAGATCGCTACTGAGGTCGGCGAAATGAACCCCCCGCGCCGTTACCGCGTCGCCGCCGTGCAGTCCCCGCGCCGTGCCCGCTGCGCCCGTTGCCGGGTGAGCTACGGCACCGCCGGGTCGGCGGCGGCTTCGGTGGGAATGACTAGCGGCTGCGCCGTCGCGCGGGCGTTTGGGGCGCGGCTTGCGATCAGCGCCGCGGCGAGGACGAGGAGGCTGCACACGAGCAGTGCGCGTTGGTAGCCGGAGGTCAGCGCTTCGGGTCGTGTCGCGTGCCCGGCGAGCAGGTGGTGGGTTCGGGCGGTCGCGATCGCGGACAGGACGGCCAGCCCGAGCGCCATGCCGAGTTGCTGGGAAGTGCTCAGCAGGCCGGCCGCGAGGCCTGCCTTGTCGGGCGGTACTCCGGCGTTGGCGGCCGTGGTCACGCCGACGAACACGGCACCGAATCCGAGCGCCATCGTCACCAGCCCGGGGAGCACGTCGGGGACATAGGAGCCGTGCACGGGAATCCTTGAGAGGTAGTAGATCCCGCCGGCGCTCAGCATCGCGCCGGCGACGATCACCGGCCGGGTGCCGATCCGGGCGAACAGCTGCGAGGAGACGCCGGAGGCAAGCGCCAGGCACACGGTCACGGGAAGGAACGCCGCACCCGCCTGGATCGGTGAGAGGCGAAGCACCTCCTGCATGTACAGGGTGAGAAAGAAGAACATCGCGAAGAACCCCGCCATTCCGATCAGCCAGGTTGCGTCAGCTGCAGCCAGTCCCTTGACGCGGAAGATCGAGAGGGACACGAGCGGGTTGCGGCTGCGCCGCTCGTTGAGCAGGAATGCAACGAGGATCACGCCCGCCGCCACGAGCATCGCGATCGTTCGCGCCTCGCCCCAGCCGACGTCCGGCGCCTTGATCAGCGCGTATACGAGCAGCAGCATGCCGCCGGTTGCCAGCAGCGCGCCTTGGGTGTCGAAGTCGGCAAGCGGTGCCCGCTTACGTTCGCCAGAGAGCAGCCGGAAGGCCGCACCCAGGGCGAGCGCGCACACCGGGATGTTCACATAGAACACCCACCTCCACCCCGGGCCCTCCGACAGGACTCCGCCGAGGAACACGCCGGCGGCAGCGGCAAGGCCGCTGATCGCACCCCACGCCCCAAGCGCGGTGTTGCGGTCGGCGCCCTCGCGGAACGTGGTGGTGAGGATCGAGAGCGCCGCGGGCGCCATCATCGCCGCGCCAACACCCTGAAGCACCCGCGCGGCGATCAGGGTGCCCTCGCTCTGCGCGAGACCGGCGCCCAACGAGCAGGCGCCGAACACGATCAGGCCAGTGACGAGTACGCGACGGCGCCCCAGCAGGTCGGCCAGCCTCCCGCCCAGCAGCAGGAATCCGCCGTAGGACAGCAGATAGCCACTCGCGACCCATTGCAGGTTCTGCTGCGAGAAGTGCAGTGCATGCTGGATCGAGGGGAACGCCACGTTGGTGATCGACGAATCGACGACGTCCAAGAACTGGATCCCGCACAACAAAAGCAGCGTCAACGCCCCCAGCCGCGTGCGGAGCAGCGACGGTCGTTCGGCGGGCTCGGCCTGAGCGGAGGCGGATGGCATCGTGGGGCTCTTCTCCTGAAGTTAGTTGACTGACTTATCACGAGCAGCCTAGCAGACGGCTATCCTTTGGTGAGATGACTAACTCATCCGCCGAGCCGAAGCCGGACAAGCGCCAGCGGTTGGTCGTGGGCGCGCGCGAGGTGATCCACCAGCAGGGCGTCGAGAAGACGACGATCGCCGACATCGCCCAGGCGGCCGAGGTCCCGGTCGGCAACGTCTACTACTACTTCAAGACCAAGGACGAGCTCGTCGAGGCGGCGATCGACAGCCATGCCCGGGACGTCCGCGCGCTGCTGGACTCGCTCGAGCGCCACCGCACTCCGCAGGCGCGGCTAAAGGGGCTGGTCCGGGCGCTCACCGACCAGCGCGAGCTGGCCGCTCGGTACGGCTGTCCGCTCGGAAGCCTCTGCTCGGAGCTTGACAAGCGCACGGACGGGCTGGATCGCACCTGCGCACAGCTGCTCGAGTTGCCGATCGTCTGGGCCGAGCGGCAGTTCCGGCAGATGGGCCGGCGCGACGCCCGCGACCTCGCCGTCGCGCTGATGGCCGCCTACCAGGGAATCGCGCTACTCACCAACACTTTCCGCGACGCAGAGCTGATGACGCGCGAGGCGCGGCGCCTGGACCGCTGGATCGACTCGCTCGCATGATCCGAGGTCAGTTTTGCCTTGCGGCGGTCTGTTCGCCTCCTTCGGGCTGCCGAGAACACTCCGCACACCCGCCCCATGGACCTGACCGGTCGCCGCCTGCGCGGGTTCGTGGCGGTCAGGCCCGAGGACCTGAAGAGTCGTGGACTCAAGCGATGGGTCGGGCATGCGGTCGTCCACGCCCAAACGCTGCCCGTCAAGACACGGCCGCAGAAGGAGTAGCACCGGCGATGACCGACGTGAGAATCGAAGACGAGATCCGCATCAACGCCTCCGCGCCCGAGGTCTGGGAGGCGATCGAGGACCCGGCCACACATGCGCGCTGGCATCCGTTCGTGATCGAGATCAGCGGCGAGCACGCCCTTGGACACGTCAGGACGTGCTCGGTGATCGTCGGCAAGAAGACCGGCGAGACCAAAGAGCGCTGCGTCGAAGAGGAGGACACAAGCAGGCTGGCATGGGCAATAGAGGAGGACGCATCCGGCTTCGGCCGCATGGTCTCGGGCTGGCACGCCGGCTTTGCGTTGCGACAGGGCGATGACGCGACCGTGGTGACGGCGCAGAGCACGTTTCAGCCAAACAACGTGCTCGTACGAGCGATGATGCCGATCATCCGCCGCAAGTTCCACCAAGCCCAACGGGCGATCCTCAGCGGGCTGAAAGCATCACTCGAGGCCGAGCGCGAAAGTTTCGGCCCACATGTCGATCTGGGCAAGGCCCATTCGTAGTGGGTTGAGAGGGAGGTGCCCGCCGCTGACCAGGAGGACCACGATGACGCAGTACATGCTTTCGGCCCACACCATCGAAGGCCACCCTCGCGAGCCGATGATCGACGAGCAGATGCAGGAGCTCATGCGGAGGGTCGGTGAGCTCGAGCAGGAGATGAGCTCGGCTAACGCGCTCGTCTACTCCGGTCGCCTCCACGGCCCCGAAACCGCCACCGTGGTTTCGGTCACCGATGGGGAGGTGCTCAGGACGATGGGCCCTTCGCCGAGGCGAAGGAGCATCTCGGTGGCTTCTACATCGTCAACGCAAACGACCTCGACGAGGCGCTCTCATGGCGCAGAAGACGTCGGCGTGCGTCGGAGTGCCGATCGAGGTTCGGCCCCTGGTCGAGATGCCCGGCACCTAGCGACTTGGCCAATCTCGACTCCAGGCCCAACCGCGAGGAGGCCGAGGTCGACCGGATCTTCCGCCAGGAGTTCGGTCGCTCCCTCGCTGCCCTGATCCGCATCTTCGGCGACGTCGACCTTGCAGAGGAGGCGGTTCAGGAGGCGTTCGAGGTGGCGCTGGCTCGGTGGCCGGAAGATGGTCTGCCCCCGAACCCGGGCGGCTGGATCACGATCACCGCGCGCAACCGCGCAATCGATCGCCTGCGGCGCGAGTCCCGCGGGCGCGAGCTGCTGAAGGAGGCCGCAATGCTCCCCCACGACGAATCCTCAGACCACGCCGAGGAGATGGTCACGGTCGAGGACGAGCGACTACGCCTGATCTTCATGTGCTGCCACCCGGCGCTCTCCCAAGACGCACAAGTGGCCTTGACCCTGCGACTGCTAGGGGGGCTTTCGACGGAGGAGGTGGCAAGAGCATTCCTCGTCGCGGAGCTGGCGATGGCCCAGCGCTTGGTCCGCGCCAAACGCAAAATCAAGGCCGCCCGGATCCCCTACGGCGTGCCTGACGACCACGAGCTCCCCGACCGCCTCCGCCCGGCGCTAGCGGTCGTCTACCTCATCTACAACGCCGGGCTGGGCTCAGATGGGGATTCGGACCTCTGCGCCGAGGGCATCGGGCTGGCCCGAGTCTTAGTTGCGTTGATGCCCGGCCAGCCCGAGGTCTCCGGGCTGCTCACGCTGCTGTTGCTGGCCGAGTCACGACGGCCCTCGCGCCTCGCCGCAGACGGCTCCGTTGTGTTGCTGGCCGACCAGGATCGAAGCGGGTGGGACCAGACGCTGATCGCCGAGGGTCGGGCGATCCTCCGACGCTGCCTTCTCCAAAACCAACCCGGGCCCTACCGGCTTCGGGCGGCGATCGCAGCGGTTCACGCCGACGCAACCACGGCCGAGGAGACCAATTGGCCGCAGATCATCACCCTTTACGACCAGCTACTTGCAGTCGCCCCCACCCCGGTCGTGGCCCTGAACCGGGCCGTCGCCATCGCCGAGGTCCAAGGCCCCGCCGTCGCGCTGGCTCTGGTGGATCAGCTCGAACTCCACACCTACTACCCCTTCCACGCGACCCGGGCCGATCTGCTCACGCGGCTAGGTCGAGCGAGCGAGGCCAGCGACGCCTACCGGCGCGCAGCCGCCCTCGCGCCCAGCCACGCCGAACGTGACTTCCTCAGCCGCGGCGGCAGAAGCTCACATCGAGTAAACCTCTGACCCGTAGCCAAGTATCTAGCCATGCCGGATGTCGCGGGCGCGCTCCTGCTTTGATGACGGTGCGAGCAAGTCGCCGGCTGTCGGTTGCGTCCCTTTGCCGCTGTTAAATTCGCCGTCGGCTGGGGCTGCGTCACGTCTACTGTCTATTACTGCGCAGCCACCGCAGGACGCAGCGCCCCCTCGTCCAGCTCGTCGCGGGTGGCGCCGAAGCCCAGCGCCAGATGGTCGCCCACGCGGACGCCCTGGCCGACAACCCGAACCTGGTCGAAGTCGTCGGCGGCTACGTCGCCAGGGGCGGCTACGACTACGACCGCGAGTTCCTCTTCGGCTTCGACGTGATCCTCGACGGCCTCGAGCCGCTCCTCAGCGGGAGCTGATCGTCGCCACGACGATCTCCGGGCTTCGCCGTAACGTCAAGTAGGAGCAGTTGGGCGCCGCGATCTCGTCAAGGCGGAGGGTCTCGGCCGGAACACGAGGCGCTGCTGAATGCAATACGCCCTAGCCGTGGTCGTTGTCGACCAGCGCGCGGGTCGCGCTTGTAGCCGAGGGCCGCCGGTCAGCTTCTCCGGGTCGCGCGTGTCTTAAGGATATGCACATCACCTATGTCGTAATCACGATCCTGGCGGCGCTCGCGAACGGCTACGCCGCCTGCTTGAACTTCGTCGGTGCCGAGTCGGTCAAGGTCGTCGCGGACAAGGTGCAGGTGTCGCAAAACTGGATGATTCCATTCGGCCTCCTGTTGGCCTCCGGGGCGGTCGGACTGCTGATCGGCCTCGCCGTGCCGGCGCTCGGCACGGCCGCCGCGATTGGCCTTGTCGTTTACTTCGTTTGCGCCCTGAGGGCGCACGGACGGGTGCGCGACCCCCAGATCGCTGGAGCGGTCAGCTTCCTGGTGCTCGCCGTGGCCGCCCTGATCGCTGACCTCGGCTACCACAGCCACTGGTGATGACGCCCTGCTCAGCGGGCCGCCGATGTCCCCATCCGATCACCGCCACCGGGAAAAGGAGAGGAGGCTCCATGCCAAAGCGCCGGACGGCACCGTCAGGTCTCGAGTTGGTCAACGAGGTGTCCGACCTCGTTGCCGGCGCGAGAATCCTCATCTTCGTGCTCGCCCCTTTCGGGATGCCGGTGCTAGCACTGGCGGGCACTCGCTGCCATTCCGCTGCTGATACTCGCGATTGTCGGCGCCCTGCTCGCTGTGCCGATCCTCATTGTGCGCCACTTGAGCCGATCACGGGACCGCCATTCGGGCGCCCCCGACATTGTGGCGCCCCTGGGAGCCCGACAGCAAATTGACGTCTTAACCGTGAACCCTCCGTGCGACCCTGCACAGATCATGGTCATGGGACCGGCTCAGCTTCTCGACGCGCAGGACGTCAGCTGAGCATGGACGAGCGCGAGTGGCTGACCGAGCGCTTCGAGCATCACCGATCGCACCTGCGCGCGGTCGCCTACCGGATGCTCGGTTCGGTGAGCGAAGCCGACGATGCCCTCCAGGAAGCCTGGGTTCGGATTCGCGATCAGGACCCCGGGAGCGTCGAGAACATGCAGGCCTGGCTGACGACGGTCGTCGGGAGGGTATGCCTGAACATGCTGCGTTCGCGCCGGTCACGACGCGATCAACTCTCGGTACACGTCCCGGAGCCGGTGGTGAGCTTCGATGAGGATGTCGACCCGGAACACGAGGCGCTGCTAGTCGAGTCCGTAGGGTTAGCCCTGCTCGTGGTCCTCGACGCGCTGGCTCCCGCCGAGCGGCTCGCGTTCGTGCTACACGATGTGTTCGCAGTGCCGTTTGCGGACATCGCCGCTGTTCTCGACCGCTCCGAAGCCGCCGCGCAGCAGCTCGCCAGCCGCGCCCGGCGGCGCGTGCAGGGATATCCGGAGCCGGACGCTGATCTCGGGCGACAGCGGGCGGTCGTCGACGCGTTCTTCGCCGCCTCGCGCGATGGCGATTTCGACGCACTCGTCGCGGTGCTCGATCCCGACGTCGAACTCAGAATTGATGGCGGCGTGCTGCGCGAGGAAGCCTCGCTTGTTCTCCGTGGCGCAGAAGCGGTGGCCGGGCACGCTGCGACCTACTCCCGGCTCTACCCGTTCGTGAGACCGGCGCTCGTCAACGGCGCCGCGGGAGCCGTGGTCGCCCCGCGCGGTCGACTGTTCTCGGTGATCGCCTTCACTGTCACCAACGGCAAGATCACCCAAATCGATGCTCTCCTCGACCCCGAGCGCCTCGCACAACTCGACCTCAGCATCCCGGTCGATTGAGAACGGCGGCCGGTGGTCTCACTCCCGGTCAACCCCGGCGCCGCGTCGGCGTCGCACCAGCCATAGCTCGACCGAGCGGAGGTCGGCATAGTCACCGATGGCCGGGTGCGGAGGACGAAAACAAACCAGTCGCAGCAATGCGCCCACGGATTGCGCGAGCCAGCTAATCACACCCGCGACGCGAGACAAGACTGGCCCGGGCGCGCAGCGGGTTGCGCTCGCATCGCCAGAGCCACAGACGACCCCGGTGTGTCTATGCCCTGCTTCACGGGGCAAGCACCCGTCACCGTCCACCACAACAGTGCGCTGAAGGACGAGGAACGGCGCCCTCCACTGTCGGGAGGTGCGACATCTCCTCTGGACCGGACTGGTTCGCCCAGCGCCTTGGCCACCGCGGCCATCCGCGCCGCGCGGGACATCGGGATCGCCGACCGGCTCGCAGCAGCGCTCGCCGGTCGCGCGTTTGGTCTTCTGGGTCAACTCGAGCTCGACAGCCATCTATATATAAGTATCTATTGAAGAGACCGTCGCCGATGGTAATCTCGGCACCGTGAACGCACCCTGAGGAGAGGAGAGTTTGCATGCCAGGCGCCAGCGATCAGACAAAGCGAGTCAACATCGTCAACGCGAATTGGACTCCGAGCCCGGATGGCGGCGATGGCAAGTTCGAGTTGCTGCTCGTCACAGACGACGATCAACGTCACGCAATGGCAGCGAGTCTTGCCTCGATCGCGGCTGTTGTCGCTTTGGCCCAGGCAGACACCGTCCTGGCGTGGGATCCGGCCGGTCCTACGCTGATCGCGGCCAACGTGGTCGGCGAGATGCCGTGGACTAAGAGAGCCTGACCGGCTCAGTCGACACGAACTCACTCGCCGACATGGCCACCGTCCTCTTCGCCTGCTTGCACAACGCAGGCCGCTCGCAGATGAGCCAGGCGCTGTTCGAGCAAGCGGCCGCCGGCCGGCACACCGCGTTGTCGGCCGGCACCACGCCAGGCGACCACGTGCAGCCTGAAGTGGTCGAGGTAATGCGCGAGCTCGAGGTTGACCTCGCCGATCGCAAGCCGCAGCTACTCACGCGCGAGCTCGCGGAGCAGGCCGACGTCGTGGTCACGATGGGATGCGGCGACCAATGCCCCATCATCCCTGGCAAGCGCTACCTCGACTGGGACCTCGAGGACCCCAAAGGCCGCCCCGTCGACGAAGTCCGCACCACCCGCAACGACATCGCTCGGCGCGTCGACCAGCTCCTCGCCGAACTCGACGCCAGCTGAGGACCGGCCCTCCGAGGCACCCTCGCGGCGCTTCCCTTGCCGACATACCGACAAGAGAACAACAGGCAAACCATGAGCTTCATCACGCCTTCTTCCGGATAGCGGGTGGTCGTACTCGTAGTCGCGCAGTGGCCCGCTGGCGCCGTAGGCGGCGAGGCTCGCGCGCTTCTCCGCCTCGCTCACCCGCTCGAGTGGCCGCTCACGAGCGACGAAGCCGGAGCGGCAGATCGTCGTCGCGATGTTTCCCTGGCTCGCCCCGGGCGCCCACGCCGGGTCGGCGCCGGGGCGCGGCGAATGACCTCATCCGGAATCGCCCATGGCCTCGATTTGGGCAGGGCGTCACTTGTCGACCGAGAGTTTGCCGATGCTCGGCTCCACGTGGACCCGGCGCATCGAGTCAAGGTTCTCGAGGTAGGACCTGCGAGCGCCGTCGAGCGCCTTGGCTCGCTGCAGCGACGCCGCAGCCGCGCTACCCGTGACCGATTCACCATGCGCCGGCGTGACGGTCGCCGTTCCTTCGCCTCCTGCATCCTGCGGAAGGCGCGCTCGCCCGCCCTGTGCTCGGAGGTCCAGCTATCGCCGGTTCACACCACTAGGTACTCCGTCTCGGGCTCCGAGCCTCGCGTGGTCGCTTCCGTGAGGGCCAGTAGCTGTCACCATCGACCGGAGGTATTGGCACCCGATTGTCTTGACGTGAAGCGCCATCGCGCACTCGAAGAGCTCTCGCGCGATCAGCCTCTCGACGAAGGTGCTCGCGCCACCGCCCCACCGCCGCCCGTGGACTGGAGTTGCTCAAAGCCGGTGATGCTGACCGTCGTCCCGGCGGGCGGCGGCCTCGCGCAGGACCGGGGGGATCCGTCGATCACGCGCTGACCGATCGGGCCGTCCGGGTTGGGCATGTCGCTCAGCGCCCAGGTCGTGCGCCCGCCCGGGAGACGAGCTTTGGGTTCCCGGCGTCGGATACGCGGGCCGGCGATCGGGGAGTCTCACCGATCGCCGTCCCGGTGGCGCTTACGACGACGTCCCGGGGGCGGGCGGCCGCGCGGCTGCTTGGGCGATCAGGTCGGCGACCGACCAGCGCCGCAGGCGGGCGGGTCGTCTCGCCTCATCGGAGGCTCGCGCGTCATCCGCGGTGGGTGTCCGCCGCTGGTTGAGGACGCCGCGGGTAGCGCGATCGGAGAAGAAATCTCCAGGTCGAAACGTGGTCTTCTTGGATTGCTCGCTCATTGAGATCTCCTTGACAGGTGGCGGCCGCGGCGCCGTGCGGGCGTGCTAGGCGCGGAGGTTGCGTTAGGCACCTTGCGGGCTGAGGGCGAGCTCGGCCGGCGCCTGCGCTTCGGCGGGGCGGGTGCGAACACGACCAGAGGGCAGGACCAGGACCGCGACCAGCAGTCCGACCCCGAAGAGCGCGGCGGCCCACTCGAACGCGGTGGTGTAACCGTGGATCGAGGCGACGCTGGCCAGGTGTGCGGTGTGCGCGTGGGCCGTGGCATAGGTGGCGGCGGCGCTCGCGAAGATCGTGCTCAGCAGCGCGGTGCCCACGGAGCCGCCCACCTGCTGGGAGGTGTTGACCATCGCCGAGGCGATCCCGGCGTCACTGCTCCGGACTCCGAGCGTGGCGGTCGAGAACGCCGGCGCGAAGATCATGCCCATACCGGTGCCGATGATGATCAGGCCGGGAAGGACGTGGGCTGCGTAGCTGGCGCCGGGACTCAGACGCGTGAACAGGAGCATGGCGATCACTCCGAGGGTCATGCCCGCGATGACGATCGGCTTGGCTCCCGTGCGGGGAAGCACCCTGGTCTGGACCGTGGTGGCGGTGAGGACGATCATGACGGTCATGGGCAGGAAGGCTAGGCCGGTCTTCAGTGGCGAGAAGCCGAGGTTCTGCTGCATGTAGTAGGTCAGGAACAGGAAGACGGCAAATACGGCCGAGCCCGCTAGAGCGATCGTTGCGTAGGCGCCTCCCCGGGCACGGTCCCACACGATGTGCAACGGCAGCAGTGGGTGCGCGGCCCGTCGCTCGATCAGGACGAAGCCGCCCAGAAGCGCGGCACTGCTGGCGAGCGCCGCGATCGTGGTCGGATTTGACCACGAGTGCGTCTCGGCGTTCGAGAAGCCGTAGACGAGGGCGAACAGGCCCAGAGAGCCGGCGGCCAGGCCCGGCAGGTCGAAATGGACACGCACCGGCGGCCGCTCGTTATTGAGTAGCCGGAGCGCGGCAATCGCCGTGGGCAGCGCGATCACGAGGTTGACGTACAGGCTCCATCGCCAAGAGATGGCCTGGGTCAGGACGCCCCCGAGCAGCAGACCGAGCGAAGCGCCACCCGCCGCGATCGCGCTGAAGATTCCGAATGCCTTGGGTCGATCGGGAGCTCCCTGGAAGGTCACCGTCAACAGCCCAAGGGCCGAAGGGGCGAGCAGCGCGCCAAATGCGCCCTGCAGTGCCCGTGCCGCGACGAGCACGGCAAAGGACTGCGCCAACCCGCCGATCGCCGAGGCCACAGCAAAACCAGTTAGTCCTCCGATCAATGTCCACTTACGACCGAACAGGTCGCCGAGCTTGCCGCCGAGCAGCAACAGGCTCCCGAACGTCAGCGCGTACGCGGTGATGATCCACTGCCGGTTGTCGGTGGAGAAGTGCAGCGCCCGATGCGCCGAGGGCAGCGCGATGTTCACGATCGTCGCGTCGAGCACGACCATCAACTGGGCGACACCCACTAGGGCGAGAACCGCCCATCGGTTGGGCGACCGAGCGCCGGGGCGAGCGCTCGGCCGAGAGCGGTCGGCGGCGCGTTGGGTCAGGAGGGGAAGTCTCATTGCGATCCTTGGGTTGCGGTGCATGTATCAACACCATATCATGGGTCGTCCCTGTAGCGTAAATAAATTTCCCTAGGCCCATAATCGCTCCCGCAGGCACAATACCGACAATTGCGCTATACTCGCGTCGATGCACTTGGAGAATTGCCCCGATGGACCGAGCGCCTCGTTGCTTGTGGCTCGTCTGGCCAAGCAGGTGATGCGCCGCAGCTCGGCCGAGAAGCTTGGCATCGATCTTCGCCTCCTGATGGCGCTGAGCTACCTGGGCGACCATGACGGCGCCCCTCAGCACGAGCTCGTCGACGCGCTGTGCATGGATGCCAAGAACGTCGTGCTGCTGCTCAACGACCTCGAGGACGCGGGGTATCTCATCCGTCGCCGCGACCTCGAGGATCGCCGGCGCCATCGCGTCTACATCACCGAGGAGGGCCGTCAGACGCTCGAACGGGCAGCTCGCATCCAGTCACAGATCGAGGACGACGTGTTCCGCGCTCTCGACGCAGACGAGCGGAGAACGTTTTGCGAACTCCTGGCACGCGCGGTTCAGGGCGCTGAACCCGCGGCAAGCAGCTCGCGCGAAGCCGTGCCGGCCTCCCCACTCACATAGCCCGGAACTAAATAGCCACTTTGGCCTAGGCACAAAGGCGATATCGGTCAGGCCGCGCCGGCGCCGTTGCCGCAGAGCATCACCCAGACCCGCTCCGGGGTCATCGGCAGCCGCCGCCTCCGTAGGCCTCGCGAGGCCCTTCGGCTGGACGGAGCCGTCGACGATCTCGAGATCCTCGGGCGCAATCTGGAGCTCGTCGCAGGACACCTGCTCTGATAGTCGCGCGGGTATATCGCGTGCGCCGAGTTCAGACCTCCTCCGCGCGGGAACGAGGGAGCGTGGGCCGGCTAGCGGAACGCAGAATCGACCGCTAACGCGGACTTGCTCGCAGTAGTCTTCACGCGAAATCCGTTCGTCCTACGCCGCGGGTGCGCGCATGGCGCTGACGATCGATTTCACTCCGGACGGGTCGATCGTCGCGGAGCCGAGGCCGACGATCTCGATGATGTCGCCCGGCTCGCACAGTTTGATCGCCTCGGTCTCTCGCCTTAGCAGCAGGCGTAGCTGCACGAACGCGGCGATGCCGAGCACGGCAGGAATCCACAGTTCGATCGCTCGGTACAGCAGGACCGCTGCGGTCGAGGTGAGGGCGGGCAACCCGTAGAGGACGAGCGCTCCCACGAGCCCGAGCCCGACCCCGCCGATCCCGCCAGGTACCGGAAGCCAGTTACCGAGCTGGCCGATCAGGTGGGCCATCCCGATGAGCGCCAGCCCGGGCGTGGCACCCACCGCCCGGAAGCTCGCCCAGAAGGCGAGCATGTCGAAGACCAGGAACCCGACGAGCCCGATGAGGAGCAGTGGGTGGGCTTGCCTGAGTTGGTGCAGCGCCTCATCGGTGCCGCCGGACGTGGCTGACGGCGCCGGAGCGAGGCGGCCCCATCTCGACCCCTCACCCCGCCGCCTTACGCGCGCCTCGGCTCCGCGTGCCAGCCGGCGCAAGGCGAGCGTCGCCACGATCGCTCCCCCGCCAGGCTGCCTGCGCCCCCGAGCGGGAACAGCGAGCCGGCGCCCTCCTCGGCGACGGCGATCTTGTAGCTCGTGGCCCAGCTCATCCGGGTGCAGAACACCGAGCGAAAGGCCGGGACGTAGGCCAGCACCGACAGCACCTCGAACGCGCAGGCGATCACGATCCACACCGGGCGCGCATGGGCGAACCGGCTTCGCAAATCCCCCAGCCCCGGCGCGAGCGTCACGACCACCACCGCGACCACGACCAACCCACCAAGACTCACCAGCCCGCGCCTCAGCCGATGAGGCGAGACATCACCCGGGAGTGGCTCGGGATCCGCGACCGCTGACCACCCCATCCGCGACCGCTGACCCACCCCTCCTCCCGACGATTACGAGTTGGTCTTCTTCCACCATGCGCTTCTGCAGTGAGACCTCGTCATCTAGCGGACTGTAGGTCACGGGGTCCGCGTGCTGGTGACGGCGACGGGTGCGCACTGCGCGCATCCCACCGCTCGAGCGGCAAGGTCCCGAGGCACCTCCACAGGTTTGGGCTCGCGGATCCGGCTGGTTCTCAGCTGCAGTGCCACGATCGTCCAGGCGGCGCCGAGGAGTACGGCGGCGGCGATGAACGCGACGTGGAAGCCGGATACTCGGGCCGCAAGCATGGAGTCAGGAGTCACGGGGCCGTGGAGGAGGCTGGTCGTCCGGCTTGCGGCGAGGGTCGAGAGGATCGCCAACCCGATTGACCCTCCGACCTGCTGGGCGGTGTTGAGCAGACCGGATGCCAGGCCGGCATCTTCACCGCTCACCTCGCTCGTGCCGGCCAACGTGATCGGCACGAACGTGAGGCCCAGCCCCAGCCCCAGCGGGAGGACTCCGGGGAGGACGTCGGATGCGTAGCCTCCATCCACAGGAAGCTGGGTGAGGACGACCATCCCGGCGGTGGCGAGCGAGAGCCCGATCAGGGGGACGACACGAACGCCGAGGCGGGGGACGAGCCTACGTGCGAATGTGGCGCCCGCCGCGATTCCCGCAGAGAGCGGGAGGAACGCGGCGCCCGCGCTCAGCGGCCGATAGCCAAGGATCTGCTGGAGGTAGAGCGAGACGAAGAAGAACGTCGCGAACACCGCCGCCGCGGTCAGAAACAAGGTGAGGTCGGCGGCGGCGAGGCCGCGCAGGCGGAAGATGCCAAGTCGCATGAGCGGCGCGGGGCTGCGGCGCTCGAGCGCGAGGAACCCTGCAAGCAGCACGATCCCCGCCGCCAGCAGGCCGATCGTCCGGGGCGATCCCCATCCGTAGCTGTTCGATTTGACGATCGCAAACACGAGCAGCACAAGGCCGGCCGTGACGGACACAGCCCCGGGCAGATCGAACGTCCGGTGCTCTGGCTCGGATCGGGACTCGGGGACGAACCGCGCCGTCGCGAACGCCAGGGCCACGCCGACGGGCACGTTGACGAAGAAGATCCATCGCCACGACGCGAGATCGGTCAGCACCCCGCCCAGCAGCAGCCCCACGGCCCCGCCGCCGGCGGCGATCGCACTCCAGATCGCCAGCGCCCTCGCGCGATCCTTCCCGTCGCTGAAGCTCGTCGTGATAATTGCCAGTACGGCCGGCGCGAGCACCGCGCCCCCTAGTCCCTGAAGCCCCCGGCCCGCGATCAGCATCTCGGATGACTGCGCGAGGCCGTTGAGCAGCGACGCTCCGGAGAACAGCACGATCCCGGCGCCAAACACCCGCCTGCGCCCGATCAGGTCACCGGCGCGGCCGCCCAACAGCATGAAGCCGCCGAAGATCAGCGTGTACATGTTGATCACCCATTGCAAGCTCGACGGGCTAAACCGCAAGCCACGCTGAATCGACGGCAGCGCGACGTTGACGATCGTCGCGTCGAGAACCACCATGAACTGGGCCACGCAGACGACGACGACTACGAGCCACGGGTTGCGGGCACCGGTCGCGTGCCCGCCGGCCACAACTGACCCGTCCGGCACGGCCGATGCCGAGACGACGGCCGCGTCGCT
This sequence comes from uncultured Solirubrobacterales bacterium, assembly GCA_963723675.1. Lineage (GTDB taxonomy): Bacteria > Actinomycetota > Thermoleophilia > Solirubrobacterales > Solirubrobacteraceae > Palsa-465. The sequence goes on from CAVRRW010000012.1 coordinate 2,071,461, forward strand.
TGCCTCGAGAGCCGAGGCGGTCGTCCGGTCTCCGATCAAGCGAGTGCTGGCTTCTTCAAGAGCCGCTCCCTGAGGACGATATTTTGTCATCTGGGGACCTGCCTCACCGGTGCTGGCTACCTGCGAACGGGGCGGTCAGGCGGCCTTCGCCTCACGTGCGTAGCTGCCGTGGCGGAACTCGTCGACGAGCCCTGGATGGGTCGGAGACCAGCCCAGCTGGTCTCGCGCCCTCGCGGCGAACGTGCCCTGGTCGAGCAGTAGGACTTCGGCGAAGTAGTCGCCGAGGCGTGCCCGAGCCTCCTCGTCGGAACCGGGGACCGCTCCGGGAGCGCCAGCGGCGACTGCGGCCGCCTCGGTTAGTTCGGCGACGGTCGGGTTCTTTCCATCTCCGACGACGTAACGGCCGCGAGCCGAGTCGGACTCGAGCACGCGCCAAAAGAAGCTCGCGAGGTCCGCGACGTGGACTGTCGACCAGTGCTGGCGTCCGGTACCGAGCATGATCAAGTTGCCGTCGTCGTCTCGCGGTGAGCCGAGGAGCAGACCGGGGATTCCCCCGCCACCGTCGCCGTAGGCGAGGCTTGAGACGGTCACGACTCCGCGCATGTCTGCGGCGTCGAGGACACGCCGTTCGATCGACTCCTTCCATGCCACCAGGGCAGGTGCCTTCAGTGGCGACTCCTCGCTGATCGAGAGGTTGTCGCCGTAGATCCACACACCGCTGATGTGGATGTAGGGCTTGCCCGTGCCGGCGAATGCCTCGATCGCCGCGTCGACCACCGCGGAGTCCAGGTTCGCGCTGGTCTCATCGCCTGGACTTGCAGTATGGATGGCCCCGTCGTTTTGACGTAGCAGGGCAACGACGCTGGGACCGTCGTAGAGGTCGACCACTATCGGTGTAGCGCCACGCGCCGCGATGCTGTCGGCCTGGTCGTCGTCGCGGACGGGCGCCGTGACCTCGTGGTTGTGCTCGAGCAGCTCGGTGAGTATGTGGGATCCGATAAATCCTGTTGCGCCGGTGAGTGCGACTTTCATGACTGGAGAGCCTCCTAGGTAGGCGGTAGATCAAGCACTTGATTGAGATTACTCCTAAGAGGTATTCCTGTCAAGCAGTTGATTGAATTGTTATGATGAGGGCCGCCCGCTCGTCAGCTGGCGCCTGTGCCGCGTAACGCTCCCGCGAGCACTGGGATCAGCCGTCGCTCTATCTGTTTCTCGGATCTGTTCCTGAGCTCGGCGCCGACCGGCGCGAGGGCTACCCAGTTCAACAACCCCGCTGCGCAGCGCGTGCGGAAGACGAGCTCTTGGTCCTTGACACCACGAACATTGGCCTTCAGCACCCGAAGGACATTGGCCCGAATCCTCTCAAAGCTGGGATCAAAACCCCATCCTTCTGGTGGGTCGACGCCAGCCCGCGCCACGATCCGCATCACATCCAGCTCACGGCCCCCCGAGGCCAGGGCGCGGATCATCGGTCGCGCGAACGCCGCCGCGAGCGCCTCAAGCGAGGCCTCAGTGTCCAGCGCGCTCACCGCCTCCTCCTGAGCGTCCAGGTAGCGCTCCAGCGCGTACGCGACCGCCGCGTCACACAGAGATTTAAGCGAGCCAAAGTGATAGCTCACCGCCGCGACGTTCGCCTCAGCGGCATCCGTCAGCTCGCGGAGGCTCACGCGATCTTCGCCGCGTTCAGCGAGCAGGTCCAGCGCGGCGTTCATCAGTCGCGTGCGCGTCCGCAGACCCGCTTCGCGGCGCTGGTCCACCTTCGCTGGTTCCATGTAACCTATTCAAGCAGACGCTTGAAAACCAGTCAACTAGGCCCGCCTACCTGCGCCGCCTAGCATCAATTTTATGCCCCCGTCCTCAAGTCCCGTCCTCCCGCCGCCGAGCCCAACGATGTCCGTCTCGCAGCTGGCGAGGCTGGCCGAACTCGGCGAAGAGCGCACAGCTGGCATCGGCGAGGTGCTTTACCGGGTCGGTGATCGCGATTACCCGTTCATCGCGATCGTCGAGGGTGAGGTCGCGATCCTCGACGCCGCTGGCAACGAGATCGTCCGCCACGGCCCAGCCGGCTTTCTAGGCGAGCTCAACCTGCTGTCGGGGCAGACGGTCTTCGTCACGGCGCTCGTCGCCGAGCCGCTGCGTTACATCGCGGTCAAGCGCGAGGTGCTGCGATCGCTGCTGTACGAAGACGGCCCGCTGAGCGACCTCGTACTGTCGGCGTTCATCGCGCGACGCGAAGCGCTCCAGCGGGTCCAGGGACTCGGTGTCGAGATCGTCGGGCCGCGCTCGTCCAAGGCCACGATGCGAATGCTCGACTTCGCGCGCAGCAATCGCATGCCATTCACCTGGCGCGACCCTGAGCAGACTGACGATCCAGCGGCTGCGGCCCTGGTCGCGGGTCTCGACGAGGCCAAGCTGCCGCTGATGAGACTGCCAGGAGGGGCGGAGCTCCAAGGTCCCTCGGCGGGTCAGGTCTCACGTGCGCTGGGAATCGGCCGGGAGCTGGCGCCGCGGGAGGAGGCTGACCTGCTGGTGGTCGGCGCCGGGCCGGCGGGCCTCGGCGCGGCCGTGTACGGCGCGTCCGAGGGTCTCGACACGCTCGTGCTCGACAGCACCGGGCTCGGTGGGCAGGCAGGCGCGTCGCGCAGGATCGAGAACTACCTCGGGTTCCCGGCCGGGATCAGCGGGTCGGAGCTGACAAGCCGCGCGGTCACTCAGGCCCGCAAGTTCGACGCCCGCCTGGCGACGCCGTACCGTGCGATCGCGCTGGAGCCCGGGAGCGGCCGGCACGTCGTGCGGCTGGAGGAGGGCCACGAGATCGCCGCCCGAGCGGTCTTGATCGCCACGGGTGCGCAGTACCGGCGGCTCCAGACCGACAACCTCGACGACTACGAGGGCATCAGCGTGTTCTACGCCGCCGGCCCGCCCGAGGCGCAACTATGTGGCGCCGAGCGGGTCGGCGTGGTCGGCGGAGGCAACTCGGCCGGACAGGCAGCCGTGTGGCTGGCCCGGGGCGGTGCCCTCGTGACGCTGCTCCATCGCCGCGCCGACCTAAGCGAGACGATGTCGGACTACCTGCTGCATGAACTCGAGCGCTATGGCGTCGCGGTCCGCGACCGGTCTGAAATCGCCGAGCTGCACGGAACCGACGGGCAGCTCGACGGCGTCACGCTCAAGAGCGGCGAGCGGCTGCCGTTCTCATATCTCTTCTTTCTTCTCGGTGCCGTTCCTTGCACGGACTGGCTCGGAGAGACGGTGGAGCGTGACGATAAGGGGTTCATCCTCACTGGCGTGGGCGCCGGCGCCGAGAAGCTGCTCGAGACGTCCGTCCCGGGGATCCTCGCCGCTGGTGACGTCCGTTCGGGCTCGACAAAGCGATGTGCCACCGCCGTGGGCGAAGGGGCGTGGGCGGTGCAGCTCGTCCATGCTCATCTGGCGGCGCGCTCACCACAGACCTCGTCGCGGTAGCAGAGGAACGGGTGTCACCCGCTCCGGCGCAGCGCAGCGCACTCCCCGTCGCGACCGCGTCGTTCCTGCGTTGGTCCTTCTCTCGGCCAGGAGACCTCGACCGACTTGTTCGCGCGGCCTAGCGTTGCTACCTCCCGCTTGGTGAGTGACCAGACCCGACGCAGCGTTGGAGTAGCGTGACCAGCTGTCGCCGCTGTGCCCTCGTCAGCCCGCTGAACATAGGCGACTCGGCGAGCGTGGCGACCAGGCGGTCTCGCACCTCGAGCCCGGCGGGGGTCAACGCGAGAACCGTGACTCGTCGATCGCTGCCCGCGCGGCCCCGGCTCACGAGCCGCCGTTGCTCGAGCCGATCGACCAGGAAGGTGACGTTTGAAGGGTCGCAGTGCAAGCGCTCGGCGAGCTCACGCCGGGACAGCGGGCCGAGCGCCGGATCGAGCTGCCAGAGGACATCGGACAGGGAAAGGGTGAGATCGAGCTCGATAAGCGTGTCGTGCAGGTGGCGCTCGAGCGCTGCGTGGAGGTCGTACGCAGCCCGGGCGAGCTGGTGGGCAAGGGGGATCGGTTCGCGTAAAGCCGGTCTCTCCACGAGGACATCGTACGTCCAGATAGGTGAAGACTTCACGCTGCTAATGTATGTGAAGTCTTCACGCAACAGGTCGCTGACGAAAGGCCAACCGCAAAATGCCGGACAAGCAAGAGGTGGTCATCGAGCCGTTGGACGAAGCCGTCGATCATGTGCGCGGCCCGGCGGTCGCAACGCTGATCGTCGAGTACGGCGACTACGAGTGTCCGTACTCGCGCCAGGCGTTCCGCGCCATCGAACGCGTGGATGCACAACGGCCTGAGGGCATGCGCTTCGCATTTCGGCACTTTCCGCTGACCGAGATCCATCCGCACGCGCTCGCGGCGTCACTGGCAGCGGAGGCCGCGGGGAAGCGGCGCTCGAGCGGGTGCGGCGGGACGTTCGCAGCGGAGTTGCGTCCGGTGAAGTGCGCGGCACGCCGACGCTGTTCATCGACGGAATCCTGCATCGCGGCGGCTACGACGGGGCGAGCTTGCTGGAGGCGCTTGCGGGATGAGCGAGCTCTGCTCACACACGGACAGCATCGTGGTGACTGAGTTGCCGCCGTCGATCCTCGGTTGCGAGGACTGTCTTGCGATCGGCGGGAGTTGGGTGCACCTGCGCATGTGCCAGACCTGCGGCCGGATCGGCTGCTGCGACAGCTCGCCGCACCGCCACGCCTCGGCCCACACGCGCACCGCGAACCATCCGGTCGCTCGCTCCGCCGAACCGGGCGAGAACTGGAGCTGGTGCTACATCGACGAGGTCGCGTTCCTTGTAAACACGAGCGGTAAGGAGAGCTGATGTCAACCTGGATCTTCGAGCCCGGTCACTCCGAAGCCGAGTTCCGCGCACGGCACATGATGGTCACATGGGTGCGCGGCCTGTTCAAGGACATTCACGGCAAGCTCGAGCTCGACTGGGACCGGGTGCCTTGACGCGACCTTCCAGGGCGAGATCGACGCCACCGGGATCTGGACGGGCGAACCGGCGCGCGATAGGCATCTGCGCAGCCCTGATTTCTTCGATGTCGAGAACCACCCGCAGATCACATTCACGGGCCAGTTCACCGACCGGACCGGCGGCACCACCTTCAAGGGCGAAGTCGAGCTGACGATCCGCGGTGTGACGCGAACCGTCCCGCTCGACGTCCACTATCTCGGCGAGTGGAAGACGCCGTTCTGGGCCGGGGATGAGAACAAGGGCGAGCTGCGCCGGATCGGCTTCGAGGCCATCACCAAGATCAACCGGCACCGACTTCGGCGTCTCCTGGCAGGACGAGATCCCCGGCGGCGGCGTGGTCGTCTCAAACGAGATCGACCTCAACCTCGACGTCGAAGCGATTCTGCTCGACGACCTCGAGCGCACCGGCGCGATCGAGTACTACCGAACCTCAACCGATCAGCAATAACTCGACCAGCAGGGACCGATGGCTTCGGCCATACGGCTCATCCAAGCGAACGGAGCCCGGCATGAAGATCGTTGTTGTAGGCCGCGGAAATGTGGGCGGGAGCCTGGCCCAACTCTGGACTGACGCCGGTCACGACATAACCGCCCTAGGCCGCGAGGGCGGCGAAAGTCTCGGACGCCGAAGTCGTCGTCATCGCGGTTCCAGGCGGGTCAATCGCCGAGGCACTTTCCCACGTGACCGGGCTCGCCGGTCAGACGACCATCGACGCCACGAACTCGTTCGACGGGCCACGCGAGGGGTTCCCCTCATTGGCGGCGGAGGTGAAGTCGATCATCGGCGGTCCGACCGCGAAGAGTTTCAACACCAACTTCGCCAGTATCTATGACCAGATCGCCTCGCAGCGTGTTCGGTCGAGCAACGTGTTCGCTTCGGATCCGGACACACAGAGGAGGTCCAGGGCCGCGATTGCGCCTCCCCGCAACTGGGCGACAAGCGCATCTCGGCGCGAGTAGGCTGATTGCTCGGAAGCTTCAGTCACGGCTGGCCTAAGGCTGATCGATATCAGAGAACCGCCATGAGGAAGGGGTTCGACGCGGTGCTCCAGCACGGAGCGTGGTCGGGCGCGCCGGCTGAGCGCCACGCGCTCGCACGTAGCGAGTTCCGCTTTCATCAATCGAAATGCGTCTCTCACGCGACGGCGAGGGCCTCCCTTTGCGCGGCAGGCAGGGCGGGAGGGCTCTAGCCGCTGCAAGAGCTATAGCGAGATCGCGCGGCTAGGTCGGCTCGTACGTGCCGAAGTTCCACTGGTTGCCCTCGAGGTCGCGGACCGCGAAGTCGCGGGAACCCATATTCCTGTTCGGTTAGCTCCATGGTGACCTCGGCGCCGGCCGCCTTGGCGCGCGCGTACAGCGCATCGGGGTCATCGCAGGTCGCGTACACCCAGCCTGCGCCAACGCGATCGCCGTCGCCGCGCGCTGTGCCGAACATGACCTTGTCGCTGCCCCAACGCATCTCGGCGTGGGCAACGTTGCCATTGTCGTCCTCGTATAGGGCGGCTGGCTCGAAGCCGAAGGCATCCTGTAGCCACTGATGGGCGGACTTGGCGTTCTTGTAACGGAGTGAGGGATAGAGCTTCATGCCAGAAGCCTCTCAGGCAGCAACCGGCGTGTCTTGAACAAATGGGAACTCCGACGGGGTGCAACCCACCAGCTCGCGGAACTCACGATTGAAATGGGCCTGATCCGCGTAGCCGGCCTCGTAGGCGATGTCTGCCAGCCGATCGCCGGCGCGGACTCGCTGAGCCGCGTGCTCCACCCGGAAGAGACGCCCGAGTGCCTTGGGAGGTAGCCCGACGGCGTCGCGGAAGCGGCCGGCGAGATGCCGCCTACTCCACCCCACCTCCGCGGCCAGGGTCCCGACGCGAGCCGCCCCGTGCGTAGCTCGCAGCCGCTCCAGCGCGTATGCAACCTCCCCCGCCGGCGCATGATCCGCAGACAGGCGGGTGGCGAGCAGCCGCTGCGCAGTGGCGTGACGCTCCGGCGCGCACCCAGCGCCCGCCAATCGCTCCGCCAGCTCGACGGCGAACCCGCCCACGACATCCTCGAGAACGACCAGCTGATTGACCAGCTCGCTCGCCGGCACGCCGAGGAGGCGCCGCACTCCGAGCACATCCAGGTAGAGCTGATAGCCAGCCTGCTCGCCGTAGTGACCAGTGACCGTCGGGCGATCCCACACCCCAGCCACGAACGAGCCGACAGGGCAGCCGTCGATCTCCATGTCTGGACCCAAGCTGATGATCAGCACCACCCCGACCAGCGGGCTCTCCAACCGCCGACGCGGCGAAGACCGACTCCTTGAAGTCCGCCGCGCGATGGACAACGCCACGCAGAGCCGGCACGGGATCAAACTCTTGGATCACGAGACCCACCCCGGCAGGATAGATCGCACGCTTCGGAATGCCCAGGGATGTACCAACCACTGCACCCAGGCGCCCGTCGCGCGAGACCTGCTCCCCTCGCAACACGGGCATCGCGACGAATCGCGGCGATCACCCGCAAAGCGCGGCAGGCAGGGAACCCGGCGCCGGCCAAGGCGAGGATGGACTCGTCGGTCGCGTTCCTGGCGATTAGGAGGGCTCGGCTCCTCCGAGTAGAGAGACCTGCCTTCATGTTTTCGCGTGAACGTCGGGCGTCCGGACCGAGCGTTGGAAGAAGACCGCACGAGCGCTCTTGGTGCCGGAGGGTCAGAGCGTCCCTTCGCGCTCACAGCAACAGTTAGAGCTGCGCTTCCCATACCGGTCGAGTGTGCTGGTCTGGGTGATTGGGAAGTCTGGCGATCGGCGGCTCACGTGGCTGTGCACGAACAGCCCCGGATGGAACCGCCGCGCTGTGCGGTCGCATGATCCGGTCGAGAGTGTCGTTGGCCCGCGTGTTGGGTGGAGGACGGGTCTAGCGGGGTATCGCCGCGGGATTCGCCGGACGTCTTACAGCGTCGACGGCATCGGGGCTCCTTTCGCTGGGCGTGTGGGCGAAGAACTGCTCAACGCAATTCGCCACCTGTGTCGGGTGGGTCGCGGGAGCGGGATGGTCGAGCCCGTCGAGGATTGTGACGGTCGTGGTGGGGATGGTGTACCGCAGCGCCTCGAGCTGTGCCGTGACCGACGGTGGGCTGTCTGAGCCGCCGATCAGCAGCGTCGGCGATTCGATCTCCGCGTAGCCGGCGATGCCTGGCGCGTCGAGCTGGGCCTGCTGCTCGGCGAGGTTGGCCTCCAGAAGCGCCTCCGTGCGCTGCCATTCGAGCCCGCGGATCCCTGCACGCAGGACCAGCCGTACGCCCGGGAGCGGCATCGCGGCCAGCGCGCGGGGGGCGAACCCCGCATGTTTGACCATCGTCGCGAACGCCCCCCGCGTGTCGCCGTGTGCGAGGAGCTCGCGGTAAGGGTCAAGCCAGGCCTGTGCTGGTGCGCCGTCGAGCACGACCGCCGGTTCGTAGACCGCGACCTGCCGGAACACGGCAGCGCGCTGTGCCGTCTGAAGCGCCACGAGCCCGCCGTAGCTGTGACCGAACACGCGCTCGGCACCGGTCTCCGCCTGCACCGCGAGGAGGTCCTCGCACTCCTTGTCGACGCCGTAGCCCGGGCCTTGGGCACCTGACGCTCCCCTGCCGCGGCGCTCCATGAGGTGCACGGTGAACGACCCGGCGAGCTCACGCGCGAGATCCATATAGTCACCGGCAGTGCTCAGCACGCCGCCGACGGCGATGAGGCCCGCTCCCGATCCGAGGGTCTCGTAGGCGATCGTGGTCCCGTCGGCCGACGCGACGGTCGACGAGGTCCAATCGTTGCTGTTCATGGCTGCCCTTTCGCCGCGTGCGTGCGGGTTGTTTTGACTCGAGCCCTGGCGATCACTCGTGACCGGTCAGAGACCGAGTGCCCGTGCGTCACCGCGTGGGGAAGCCGTCGCGGACGGCGATCGCCGAGTCGGCGCATGTGCCCGTTCCGGTGGCGCGCCTTTGCGTCGCGGAGAAGCTCGTCGATGATCGTCCTGGCCAGTTGCATGTGAAGGTGTGGGTGCATGCGGCGAGGATCCCGGTCGCCTGCCTTGATCGCATCGGCGTGCTCGCCAGTCGTCCCGCCCGACGACGAGCGCCGCTATCGCCTGCTCGCGGCTCCTGGAGCAGCCGTGAGATCGCGCCGCACTCCTTTGCCCGTCCGATCAGGACGACGCCCGGGTGCAACGACTGGTGGGATCGCCGATGTGAATCCGGGCACGGACGCGGATCATCAGCCGATCACACCAACAACCCGGGAGAAGCGATGAACCCTCAGCTCGTGTACATCACGACCCAGCAACGCATCGCCGAACAAAGGCGGTTGCGATGAGTCATATCTGGACGGTGGCGCCCGTCGCGCTTGTCACACTGGCGGCGGTCGCGCCGCCGCACCGCCCGCGGCCGGTCGCCTCGGTGGGGTTCTGGCTTGGCTACCTGGTCAACGAGTTCCCGTTCTTCGCGTTCTGCTGGCTGGTGGCGTCGACGCTACTGGCGCTCGGAAACGAAAGGCTCGGCTCCCCGGCCGGGTTGGCGGTGCTCGCTCTGGCCGTTCTGACGGCGTGTGGCCTTGCGCTCATCATGTGGCGCGGGCTGCTGGCAGGCCCGGTTGTCGCGCGCGCCCTGAGCCGTGAGCTAGGTCTCGACGGACTGAATGGCTCGTCGGTTGGTCGGGCGGGGTACCGGCGTGTGCCGGCGCGGTCCGTGTTGTGGCCGTTGCCGCTCCGAGCCCGCGACGTGCAGCGGGTCGCGAACGTCAGCTATGGCCCTGCCGGGCGGCGTAATCGACTCGATCTGTATCGCCACCGGTCCCGTCCCCCGGGGGCGCCGGTGCTGATCCACTTCCACGGCGGGCACTTCCGGATGGGCGGCAAGAGTCGCGAGGCCCGGGCTCTGTTCTATCGGCTCGCACGTAAGGGCTGGGTATGCATTAGCGCGGACTATCGACTCCGTCGGGCGGGCCGCTTTCCGGCATCGCAGGTGGATGCCAAGCGGGCGATCGCCTGGGTGCGCCAGCACGCGGGCGAGTACGGTGCCGACCCCTCGTTGCTGGTCGTGGCGGGAGGCTCCGCGGGGGCGCATCTTGCCTCGATGGCCGCGCTGACGGCGAACGACCCTGTCTTTCAGCCCGGGTTCGAGGATGCCGACACGTCGGTTAGCGCCGCCGTCTGCCTCTACGGCTTCTACGGCAATCGCGACCTCGCGGGGCCGTTGCCGTCATCGCCGCACGCGTATGTTCGCCGCGACGCGCCTCCGTTCTTCGTCGCGCATGGCGACAACGACACCTTCGTCCCAGTCGCGTGGGCCGAGAGCTTCGTGGAGGCGCTCCGCGGCGTGTCGACGAATCCGGTTGTCTACGCACGACTACCAGGAGCCCAGCACTCATTTGACCTCTTGCATTCGGTCCGCTTCCAGTATGTGATCGACGGCATCGAGACGTTCACGGCCTGGGTGCGGGGTCGCCGCGATCCGCCCAGCGACGCCCAGCTCACCGCCGCCTCGCCCCGGAACCGAGCGATACCCACTGAGGACCCTCCAACGAGCGGCTTGCGGACGGAGCTGGCCTCATGACACACGGAACGCCGGCTAGCGAACTAGGCGGGCCTGGCGCAACACTGACCGCTCGGCGCGAGCAGCAGCGGATTGTCAACCTCGCTGACATAGGGAGGATTCATGGAATCCGCTCTGCTGGGACGTTGCTGGTCCCCTCCGCTCACGTGTGACGCGACAGACGTCGACTGCGCTACCGATGCTCGAGTGCGACGGCCTCGAGGTCGTCGACGCTGCCGGACATGAGCGTGCCGATGTGCTTGGTGATCTGCTGGCGCGGCCAGTTCCACCAGGCCAGCGCCAAAAGGCGGGTGATGTCGTGCTCGCTGTAGCGACGGCGGATGAGCCTGGCCGGATTGCCGCCAACGATCCCGTAATCGGGAACGTCGTCGACCACGACCGAACCGGAGGCAATGATCGCCCCGTTGCCGATCCGGACGCCGGGCATCACCGTGACTCGGTATCCGAACCAGACGTCGTTGCCGACCGAGGTGTCGCCGCGTCCGGGTAGGTCGGCGATGAGATCGAAGTGCTCGGCCCAGGAGCCACCCATGATCGGGAAGGGGAACGTCGAGGGCCCGTCCATGCGGTGATTGGCGCCGTTCATGATGAACCGCACGCCCTCGCCCAGTGCGCAGAACTTCCCGATTATCAGCTTTTCTGGCCCGTAGTGGTAGAGCACATTGCGCGTTTCGAATGCCGTCGGATCGTCCGGGTCGTCGTAGTAGGAGAACTCGCCGACCTCGATCAGCGGAGAGGTGACCAACGGCTTGAGCAGAACCACGCGCGCCTGGTCGGGCATTGGATTCAGCACGCTCGGATCGGCCGGAACGTTTGGCATCACGACTCGTGCCCGGCGTCGGACCGCCAGCCTTCCGCGTACCCCGCTGGACCGTCGCCTGTCTCCACCACCACCCATAGAAGCACTTCTCGCACGCCCGAGCGAAGGCGCTACCGTCGGTCGACGATCCCTTCGCAGGTATCGCACCCATCGTTTCCCCTTGTCGGGCGAGCACAGGAGTGTGCGTCGATCGATCGACTGCTCGAGGGTCTGCGCGGCGGACAGAGTGGATCCTTGGTCGTCCGGGGCGAGGCGGGAATGGGCAAGACCGCTCTCCTGGCGTACGCCGTCGAGCAAGCGAGCGACATGACGGTGCTTACGGTGACCGGCGTCGAAGGGGAATCCGACCTCGCCTTTGGCGGGCTGCATGGCCTGCTGAGCCCGGTCGTGGACGCGCTCGGCGGCGTCCCGGAGGCGCAGCGCGAGGCGCTGGCCGCGGCGCTCGGCTTGGCGGCCGGCGAGGGGCGCGATCGGCTTCTCGTCTCCGCGGGCGTTCTCTCGCTACTTGCGGCCGCCGCAGAGCCAAAGCCGATCCTGTGCTTGGTGGACGATGCGCAGTGGTTGGACATCCCGTCCGCGAGCGCACTGTCCTTTACCGCGCGACGGCTCTTCGCCGAGGACGTCGTGATCTTGTTCGGCGCTCGTGACGGCGAGCTGCGGCGCTTCGAAGCAGCGGGCCTAGAGGAGCTCGAGCTCGGTGGGCTCGAGCGGGACGTGGCCGCGATGCTGCTCGACCAGGTGGCGCAGGAGGCGGCTCCATCGGTGCGCGGCCGGTTGCTCGACGAGGCGGCGGGCAACCCGTTGGCGTTGCTGGAGCTTCCTGCCGGACTCTCGGACGCACAGCTCGCCGGCCATGCGAGGGTGCCCGAGGCGCTGCCGGTGACCGACAGATTGCGGGCTGCGTTCGGGCAACGAATCGAGCGATTGCCCGAGCCGACCCGCGCCGCGTTGCTGATCGCCGCTGCGGAGGAGGCGGGCGAGCTGGCGGTCATCCTCCGCGCGGCGGCGGAGCTGGGGCTGCCGGCGGACGCATTCGATCCTGCCGAGGAAGCGGGATTGGTGGGGACAGCCGGCGCCGCGCTGAGCTTCCGCCATCCACTCGTGCGCTCGGTCATCTATGAATCCGCGCCGCTGGGTCGGCGCCGGCGCGCCCATGCCGCCTTGGCCGTTGCACTGGAGCACGCACACCAGGGTGAGCGCGCGATCTGGCACCGGGCGATCGCGACCTCGACCACGGACGAGGAGGTCGCGGATGCGCTCGAGGCGTCCGGTCGGCGGTCGCAGCGGCGCGGCGGTCACGCATCTGCGGCGACTGCGTTCGAGCGAGCCGCGACGCTCAGCGAGGCCACCCCGCCGCGCGCTAGGCGTCTCGCAGCGGCGGTCGAAGCCGCCTGGTTCGCGGCGCAAGTGGACAGAGCCCTGGACCTCGTGAGCCGATCCCTGCCGCTGAGCGAGCGAGCGCAGCGTGCAGGGCTCTTGTACTGGAGGGGAGCGATCGAGGGGCAGAGCGGAGGGCTGCTCGACGGCGTCGCGACACTCCACCAGGCAGCGGCGCTGAGCGAGGACCCGTCGCTGACCCTCAAGATCCTGCGAGACGGATGCGCGATGGCCGACCAAGCGGGCGCCCCGGACGAGGCACTCTCATTCGCTGAACGCGCCGCGGACGCTTCCTGTGTCGGCGAGGTCGACCGGTTCACCAAGGCCTCGCTGACCGCGAGGGCGGCAGACCTGTCCGGCGACTATGCGCGCGGCAAGGCGCTGGCAGCCGAGCTCGTTGAGCTTGCAGAGCAGATCGACGTTCCGGTCTGCCTGATTTGGTCCACGCTCGCGGCAATCCGCGCTGGGATGGGCGAAGCCAGCCTGCGCCATGCCAGCCGAGCCGTCAGCCGCGCCCGCGATACCGGCGAGGTCACGACACTCCCTTTCTGTCTCCACGTGCAAGCGATGGCGCTGATCGGCCACAGCCGCTTTGACCTCGCCTACGCAACCGCCGAGGAAGGATGGCGGCTGGCGCTCGAGACCGGGCAGCCTTGGGCAGCGGGCTGGAACGTCATATACCTTGCGCTGATAGATGCGCTGCGCGGTTTGGAAGAGCGCGTGCAGGCGCATGTCGCTGAGCTCCAAGCCCTGGTCGCGCGCAGCGGCGCTACCTCGACGGTCCACTACGCCGAGCGTGTAATGGGCCTGCTCGACCTCGGCCTGGGTCGGCCGGCCGACGCGACCGAGCGGCTGCTGAGAGCGTTCTCAATGGGGCGTCCCGACTCCGACCCGTCGTTCGTTTCTGACGTGCCCGACGCGGTTGAGGCGGCGGCTCGCTCCAATCGGCTCCACGAGGTCGCCGGCCATCTCGCGCGGTTCGAGAAGTGGGCGCAAAGCTCGTCCGATCCGAAGGCGCTCGCGCTGCTCGCGCGCTGCCGGGCACTGGTCGACGAGCCGCACGCCGAAGAGCAATACGAGCAAGCCGTCGCCCTTGCCCACAGCCTGCCACCGTTCGACCAAGCGCGCACCGAGCTTCTGTACGGCGAATGGCTGCGCCGGCAGCGCAGACGCGTCGATGCCCGCCGCCACCTGCGCACTGCGCTCGAACTGTTCCAGCGAATGGGGGTTTCACCCTGGGAGGCGCGCGCCCAGGCCGAACTGCGCGCCAGCGGCGAGACCGCACGCACGCGCGATCCGACCACCCGCGACCAGCTGACGCCGCAAGAACTGCAAATCTCCCGCCTGGTGGCGTCCGGGATGACCAACCCCGAGGTGGCAGCGAAGCTCTTCCTCAGTCCGCGCACGGTCGACTACCACCTACGCAAGGTCTTCACAAAGCTCGCGATCGCCTCCCGCGCAGAGCTTTCAAGGGTGGACCTCGGCGATTCTGTAGCCGCCTCAGTGACGAGTAGATCGGCGACTACGCCGAGCGCTCGCTGAGCAGGCGTCGACGCGGAGGCTGGCCTAGCTGTCGAGTTTGAGGAATCTCGAGATCCGGTGACAAGCCGCGCCGCTCCCGCTTCGGTGTCGCGACGAGCATCTTGGCGCCGGCGCCGACAGTCTCGGAATGCGCGGAAAGGGCGACTGAGCGACCGCCGGTGCTTGCAGATTGTTGGTTAGCGCCCGGGCCGAGGTGTGCTCGAGTTCCGCGCGCAGCAGGTGCGCGCTTCGAGGCGTCCCGATCCGCGTGCGATGAGCAGAGCGGGAGGGCGGCACCAGACGTGAAATGCGCCCGTCGCTGCCGATCTGAGCTATCGCGCGAGGAACCGTCGGGTTGGGAGAAGTCCGTGCGCTGAGCGAAAGCGATCAGTCACGGTTCAACGCGATCCGTCTTTGGCCACACCTGGGCAAGGACTCGGCGGGACCAGTTGGCCGGAATCGTCCCGTGACTGACGCAGCGCGCGTAGTAGGAACCGACGAGCATGGTCACGGCGATCTCCACGTCCAAGTCCGCTGGCAGCTGTCCGGCGTCGATGCCGTCCTTGAGCGCCGCTCGGAGCGCCTGCCGACGAGGTTCCGAGAGCCGCGCGCGAAACCGCTCGAGGAGTTCCGGTCTGCGGGTCTCTTCTGCCAAGAGCGTGCCGAGGAGCGCCATTGAGTTGGGCCGCCGCAGGTTTCGCTGAAAGTTCGCTAGAACGCGGCCCGCTCGAGCGCGTGGTGGCGCATCGAGCGCAGGGAGCGGATCGACCCGCAGCGAATCGACGACCGCAGCGGCTAAAGACGCTTTGTCACGATACCGGCGGCGCAGAGTCGGCACCGTAGTTCCAGCGGCCGCGGCCACCGAATCCAGCGACATGCCTCCGTAGCCTCGTTCGCGCAACTGCTGCTCGGCGGCTTCCAATATCGCTGCGTCCAGCCGCACGTTTCGGGGGCGACCACGCTGGCGCGTCCGGGCGGAGACCACCGTGCCCTCCCTGGGCCTGCGCGACGATGGGGGAACGACGGTGGACATGTGGTCGTAGGAATGATTTATAGTCTGACTCCGTAATGATATTCCTCAGCGCAAGGAGAGACCGATGGCCGTAGTCGGAATCTCGAACGCCAAAGTTGCGCCAGGCACGAGGCGCGTGCCCCATCCCGGCTTCGTCGGGGCACCGCCCGAAGTGGCCCAGGCTCCGCCGCGGGGGTTGGGTCGCAGACGGGCATATAGGCCGCCTGGGGCAATGGTTGGCGTATGGCTCTGGTCGGTGCCGGTGGCGCATCGCCTGCGAGCTGGGTGGCCGAAGGGCAATCAATGAGCGATGCGACCGCTTCCCAGGTGCTGCTCGTCGTGGAGCTGGCGACCAAGGCCGGCAGACAAGAGGAGATGCGCGAGGCGTTTGGAACGGCTCGTCGATGCGACACATCGCGAGGATCACTGGGTGGTGCGGTTTGAGGTAGGCCTCGATCCGCAAGACGATACGCGGGGCTGGGATATGAGATTTGGGCTTCGCGGCGGGCGCTCGACGAGCACGCGACCAAACCGCACACGCAGGGATTTTTGGCCCGAGCGCGGGAGCTGGTCGTCGATCCGGACGAGCCGATGCGAGTACGCCGGTGGCGGCCGATGCGCGATGAGCTGCCCACCGAATACGCGTCGCGCTCGAGTCACGACCTGACGCGACCTGCACCACCGCCACCGGGCTTCCGTCACGAACGGCGGCGGTTAGGTGACGTGCGCCTGCACTATGTGATCGGCGGTTCTGGACCGCCGATCGTCTTGCTGCACGGGTTTCCGAACACGTGGTACGCGTGGCGGGAGGTGATGCCGAGGTTGGCGGAGCGTCACACCGTAGTCGCGGTCGATCTGCGGGGACTCGGCGACAGTGAGCCCGGCACCCAGCACAACGACGTCCCGACGGGTGCAGACGACCTGCACGCGTTTGTCGGGGACCTCGGTCTCGGTCCGGTGATGCTCGCCGGTCAGGACTGGGGAGGGTCGACCGGCTTCGCGTTCGCGGCCGCTTACCCGCAGGATGCCCGATGCCTCGTTGTAATTGAAGCGATGCCAGCCGGCCCGTGGGCCCAAGCCGGCTCCAAGGGAGGTGGCGCTTGGTTCTTCGACTTTCATCAGCTTCGCGATCTTCCCGAGCGGCTGGTCGCCGGACGTGAGCGTCCCTACCTTGACTGGTATTACCGCACGTTCTCCGCCACGCCCGGCGTGCCGACCACAGCTGCTGTCGACGAATACGTGCGCTGCTATGCGCGCCCAGGCGTCATGGCCTCCGCCTTCGCACGCTACCGGGGTGTCCCCCGCGAAATCGAGCACAACACGCGGCATCTGACCCAGCCGCTGCGCATTGCCGGTCCTAGCGCTCGGCGGCGAGCGAGGCTTCGGCGCAGCGGTCGGCGAGAACCTGCGTCACGGCGCCACCCAAGTGGAGCAGGAAGTCCTCCCTGGGTGCGGCCATTACGTCGCCGAGGAGCGGCCCAACGAGGTCGCCGAACTCCTGCTCCGGTTCTTCGCTAACAAATAATGCTTCTGAGCTCAGGCGACTCAAAGACCCGAGCCGACACTGGTCGCTCATCATTCTGCGACGTCGACGAGGACCCCCACAGCCCCGGCCTGAACGGCATCGTGCGTCGGACCGCCATCCCAATCGGGGCACAGCAGCCACGAGTCGTGTCTCTGACAGCCGCACTCCAGCACCTCGCGCGATCGCATTGGTGATCTCGCTGCACGGAGCGGACGAGTGCAACGGCGACGAACGACTGGCGCCGAGTCGCGCCTCGCGGCGAGCTTGTGCTCCCAGGCGGCAGTCGGCAACGGACGGATGGCCGATGAGCTCCAACTGCGGAGGCCGGGCTCCTGTCCAGCAGCGATTGCGATGTGGGGCTCGGCTCTGTCGCTCAGGCCGGGAGACCAGGCTCCGGACGCCGATGGCTTGCGCGAACTTCGCGCGCGATGGCGTTAGCCTCTGATTGCGATACGTTCTCGCGCTGATCGACGTCCTCGTCATCGGTGCAGGCGGCATTGGCGGCGTGGACGGCCCGCTCCACCGCACCGGCGATGTTCGACGCCTCCCTCGATTCCACGCCCTCCAGGATGATCTCGTGGCCTTGGACGATCTCGTTGAGGCGTAGATGGCCGACCGCCGGGCGACCAGTCAGCTCCAGTGCCAGCCGCGCGCTCAAGTCACGCGACCAGCGTGGACTGGGGCTACCCGACAGGGGAAAGCGCAGACGGACTCCAACGCGACCTGCGGGTAGCGGCTCGCCGCGAGCCATTCCGACGATCTGGTGCTCCTCTGACGTGCTCTCCCTCCCGGGGATCGGCGGCGATGAGTCGCCCCCTGCATTTCAGGATACGCCTGATTGCCACGTCGTTGTACGCTCCGCGGAGGCCTCGCGGCCCTGACCCCGGTCGCGCGGAGGGTGCATGGCTCACCCGGCGGCGAGGGGAGAGAGTAGCGGCTCGGGGAGTGGGCTTGACGGAAAGAAGGCGACCCTGGGGTGGAATGCGTTGCTCAGCCGGACGCGTAGTGATCTCCGCCGATCGAAGGGGGTTCCGGGGTGGAATAATGCCGCTGCTGCCGTCTCATCCATCTGACCGTGCCGTTGATCGCCGAGCACCGTCGCTCGAAGGGACCGCGATCGATCGCGACCGCATCGAGCGGGTGCCGCCGCCGAGATCGTGCCTGATCCTGGTCGCCCATCCCGACGACGACTGCTTTGGTTGCAGCGGCACGACGGTCAAGTGGACCGCGGCGGGCACGACGGCCCATCTCGTCGTGGCTACCGACGGCTCGAAGGGATCCCACGACATGTCCATCTCAGCGGACGAGGTGGCGAGGCGGCGCGAGCGCGAGCAATATGCATCGGCCGCGGTGCTGGGCTACCGCGAGGTGCATTTCCTGCGCAATCGCGATGGTGAGCTTGTCGCGTCCGAGGAAGCGGTGAAATCCGTGGTGGACCTGATCCGGCAGCTGCGGCCGGAGATCGTGATCGGGCACGACCCGTGGCGGCTCTATCAGCTGCACCCAGACCACCGAGCCGCCGGCGAGATCGTCCGCGACGCCGTCTGGCGCGCGAGTGAACCGCGCTTCTACCAGGCTCAACCGTGGAAGCCTGCTGAGCTCTGGCTCTTCCACGCGCAGGAGCCGAATCACGTCGAGGACGTGTCTGACTGGATGGGCACGAAGTGGCAGGCGCTGATGTGTCATGAGAGCCAGTTCAGCTCCGCATTCCGGTTCGACGATCAGGATCCCCGCGGTCAGGCCCAGTTCGAGCAGTGGTTCACGCGTCGATTCGAGATCGTTGGCGAGGCCGTGGGCTTCGCGTACGGCGAGGCGTTCAGACGCATCCTGCTCTGATACGACGGATGCGTGAGGCGCAGGTACTCGGCCAGCAAGGCTCGCGCCATCCCCTCCCACGAGAACCTCGATGCGGACTGGGCGGCAGCGATACGGAACGCCTCGCCGGCGACGAGCACGTCGCATAGTCGCGCTGCGAGCAAACGGGGGTTGCGCCAGTCGAGCAGGAACCCTGAGCGCCCTTCGCTGACAAACGTCGGCAGACCGCCGACGGCAGTGCCCACGACAGGCGTTCCACAGGCATGCGCCTCGAGCGCGGCCAGCCCAAACGACTCACAGTAGGAGCAGACGACCACCGCGTCCGCAGCACGGTAGAGGTCAGCGAGACGCCGCTGCGGCTGCGGTCCGATGAAGCGCACGCGCCGCTCGATGTCCAGCTCGCGGGCGAGCCGCACCAGCCGCTCTTGCTCGCCGGCGCCGTCGGCGCCGCTCGGACCTCCGGCGCCGATAAGAGTGCAAGCACCGTGCACGAGCGAGAGAGCGCGCACCGCGAGTTCGAGTCCTTTCAGCGCCTGGATTCGACCCGCGGCGAGAAACAGCGGCCCCTCGCCGAGACCGAGCCAGGCTCGCGCGCTCTTGCGCTCGCCAGGGTGGAAAAGCCGATGATCGACCCCCGGGGGGAGCTTGAGCACATCACGGCCGCTGATCCGCTGGCGCTCCTCGTCGGTGGATGCGGTCACCAGGTCCGCCGCGGCGATGATCATCCGCTCGGCGCGCAAGCGGAAATCCGGCTCGGGCGCGATCCCCGGGGGGCGCGCCTGATTCTTATGCTCCCCCAGCGTGTGGTGGGTGTGAACGAGCGGCGTGCGCCAGTGCTTCGCGAGTGCGATCGCCGCGACGCCTGACTGCCAGTAGTGCGAATGAACGATGTCGTAACGGCCCTCCGTACAGCGCGCGTACGCGGCGATCGCGCCCGCAAACGCCGGCGCATGCGGCGTCAGCTCCTCCTTTGCCAGCGCGGCCGGACGACCAACCGGAAGCGCGATGACGCGCATCGCCGGAGCGACCTCGCGGATCGACACGACGCCCGCCGAGCGCGTAAAAACATCGACCAGGACGCCAAGGCCGGCGAGCGCACGTGCCAGCCGGTCGACATACACGTTCATCCCGCCCGCGTCGCCCACCCCCGGCGCGTCGAGCGGAGACGTATGGAAGGACACGAAGGCAACCCGAAAGCAAGACAAGTGGCCCCGGAACTACCCACGCAGCGATACTCCAATCGTGCGCGCCCGCCTGCTCTACGGCTTCGAAGATCTTCCCGAATCCGCATGGGCCGACCTGCTCGACCACTCCCCCACGCGCACCGTGTTCCAGACACGGGGATGGCTGCAGGCATGGTGGCAGACACTCGGACAGGGAAACCTTCTCCTTGCCGTGTCAGAGCGAGACGGCCGACCGGTGGCGCTCGCGCCACTTTATGCCTGCGACGGCGTCGCCTCATTCCTCGGCACCGACTCCTCGGACTACCTGGACTTCCTCGGCGACGTGTCTGAGCCGGCGGCACTCGACGGCCTCCTGACGGCGGCGTCAGATGCGTCGTGTTCGGCTTTCCGGCTTGCCGTTGTCCCCGAACGCTCGCCGACGACCATGCGCCTCGCGGCGGCCGCCCGGCGGCTGGGACTCGCGCTCCGCGGCGAGGAGCCCGTGCCTGCACCGGCCCTACTGCGGCCCGAACTCCTCCAGGCCAGCCGCAAGAAAAGCCTCATCCGGCACGAGAACTGGTTCCGGCGCAACGGTGAACTCACCGTTGTCCACACAGCCAGCGGCCCCGCGATCCTGCCGCAACTGGACCGGTTCTTCGACCAACATGTCCAACGCTGCACCGCCGCGCCATACACAAGCCTGTTCGAGCACGACCAGCACCGCGCCTTCTACCGGCAGGTCACCAAACTGAATGCCGGCGCCGGCTGGCTGCGCTTCACACGCGTCGACTGGAACCGCACGCCGATCGGATACCACTTTGGCATGTCCTTCGCGGGAAGCTTCCTCTGGTACAAGCCAAGCTTCGAGCTCTCCTTCGCGCGCCACTCCCCGGGCGAGGTGCTACTACGGCAGCTGCTAATCGCCGCCCACGACGAAGGCGCGGACACATTCGACCTCGGAATCGGCGACGACAAGTTCAAATACCGCTTCGCGAGCTCGATCCCTCGCGTGCGCACCTGGACACTCACCCCCCATTGACCTGACTCTCGTGCTCCTCACCAATCCGGCGAGGAGCGTCCCCTCGACCTAGATCGCGCCGAAGCGGTGGGACGGACTCCCGGCCGGTGCTCGCACAGCGACCGGATCGTCGGTAGCGATCCGCTGCCCTCCTGCCCCCCTATCTGGGGCATTTGGTCGAACCACTACGAAGACCTCCGGCACGAGCAAGGCAGACCGATGGGCGCGTCCACGGCGACCTCGCAGCCGGTCGGTTCAGGATCGGGGTGCTGCTCATCTGTGCCGCCGACGCCATACCCAGCGGCGCTGTTGCTTCTCCTTCGGATGCTTCCCGCGGATTGTGCCCGTAGCGGCGAAGCTTGCCATCGATTTCTGCACAGACGAGCCAAGTTAGTCGTCCAGTAAACGTCCGTCGGCGTATCAACGGTATCTCGCGCTCAGGGCGACTGTCCGATTTACAGGACTTCTTGAGTCGGGGAGACAGGATTTGAACCTGCGACCGCCCGGCCCCCAGCCGGGTGCGCTACCAGACTGCGCCACTCCCCGTGGTTCCACGATCATAGTCCCCGGCCCCGGGCTGGGGCTTCGGGCTGCTCCCAGCTGCTAGATCCTGCGCTCGCGCAGGTACTGGCGGTTTGCCGCCTGGTCTACTGCGGCCTGTCCGGACGGCTCGGCCGGGTCGGGGATGATGTCCTGCTCGACGACCAGCCAGCCGCGATAGCCGATCTGGTCAAGCGACCCGAGCACGTCATCGATCGCGACGTCCCCCGTTCCGAGGCGGCAGAAGGCCTTTCTGCGCCAGATCGCCTCAACCGGCGCCGAGTCGCGAACGATGCCCTCGAGCACCGCCAGCCGCGCGTCTTTGAGGTGCACGTGGTTGATCCGCTCACCCCACTCGCGGACCGCTGCGACCGGATCGCCGCCGCCGAGGAGCAGGTGACCGGTGTCCAGGCACACGCCGACGTCGCTGAGCTCCAGCATCCGCTCGATCTCCCAGGGCGCCTCGATGTGAGTGGCCGTGTGCGGATGAAACGTCGGCTCATAGCCGCGCTGGCGGCAACGCTCGGCGACGCGAGCGAGCGAGTCGGCGAACCGCACCCAGCCGGCGTCGTCCCAGCCGACGCCGCGGTCGTTGACGGCCCGCCCCGGCAACCGTGCGCGAGCGGGCGATCCGGCGTCGGCCAGCGTCGGACGCGGCGGCGTCCCGTCGGGGGAGCAGTCGAGCGTGCTGAGCAACTCGTCGAGCGCCTCCAGCTCGCCCGGCAGCCTCTCCGGCTGGGCGAATGACACCGGGAAGTAACCGCCGGCGAGGGCCAACCCGCGCTCGTCCAGACGTTGTGGCAGCTCGCCGGGCGTTCCCAGGTACCCCACGGGCCCGAGGTCGATCCCGTCATAGCCCGCCGAGCTGACGTCGTCGAGCAGCTCCAGCGGCGGCGGCACGAGCGGATCCACACCGACGGTGATCTCGAAGGCGCCATAGCTGCAGGGGGCATTTGCCACGGCGATTGCGGGTTCACCCTGCATCCAGCCAAGGTACGTGGAGGGCCAGGTCGGCGTCAAACTGTTGCGTCGCGCCGTCGGACACGAGTCCCTGGCAACCGAAGGGATCGGCGCCGGCCGAGAGCGGGCGACGGGAATCGAACCCGCCCTAGAAGCTTGGAAGGCTTCTGTGCAACCACAACACTTCGCCCGCGGAGGAGGAAATGGTAGCCGGGTCTGCGGGGCCCGACGGTGGAGGACGCCGCCCTCCGGCGTTTCTTCGCCACTGCTCCGGCGCTTCGCCGGCCGTAATCCGGCCCTCGAGCGATCAGGCGATCGGGCGACGCTCTTCGGTGGGAACCTCGCCGTGGCGAGCCAGAGTCGGCGGTGGCCAAGGTCCGGTCCAGTTGTCAAGGGCGCCGTCGAGCGTCACAATGGATCCCGACAAGGCCGGCCCGAACGGCGACGCGAGCAGCGCGATCAGCCAGCCGTACTCCTCGACGCGGCCCAAGCGCTGGAGCGGCACGGTCGCGGCGGCACTGCGCCAAAGCTCGGCCGGGTACTTGCGCAGCGATTCGGTATCGAAGCGGCCGATCGCGACCGCGATCACCGAAACCCGGTCTTCGGACCAGTCCGATGCGAGCTCGCTCGTGAGCGCCTCCACCGCGGCGCGCGCCGCGCCCGTGTGCGCCATCGCCGGGAACCCTTGATGCGGAGACACCGTGACGTTGACGATCGTCCCTCCTTGCGCCGGGCGCATCGCCCGCTCGTACGCGACGTTGCACATCGCAAGCGTCCCGTCGACGTTCAATCGCTGCACCGCGTGCCATCCCTTCGCGCTGATCCCTTCGGCCGGAACGAAGTATTGGCCGCCGGCGTTGTTGAGCAGGAAGTCGAGGCGGCCGTGTCGCTCGAGCACGGAAGCGACGATCCGCTCGGCGTCGGCCCGGTCTCGGATGTCGCCGACGACCCAGCCGCAGCGGTCACCGATCTCCTCTGCCGCTGAGCGCAGCACCTCCGCTCGCCTGCCGGCGATCAGGACCGAAGCGCCGCAACGCGCCAGCTCGGTGGCGGCAGCCTTGCCGAGGTTGGTGCCGCCGCCGGTCACCAAGGCGACGCGGCCCTCGAGTGCGCCCTCGGCGAACACCCGCGAAGGGTCCACGCCTACTCTCCGAGGACCTTGATCACGAGCCGCTTCGGACGCCCGCCGTCGAACTCGCAGTAGAAGACCTGCTGCCATGGACCGAGGTCGAGCCGGCGGTCGGTGACGGGGACGATCACCTGGTGATGGACGAGCAGGTTCTTGAAGTGTGCGTCGCCGTTGTCCTCGCCGCCGCGGTGGTGGCGATAGTCGCCGGGATTGGGGAGCAGCTCGCGGGCCATCTCGCCGTCGGGCTCCATCCAGCTCGGCGGCGCCACCTTGTCCAGCCACTCGAGCACATCCGCCTGCAGTCCGGGCTCGTCGTCGTTGATCCACACGGCGGCGGTAATGTGCATCGCGCAGACGAGCGCCATGCCCTCCCTGATCCCGGCGTCTCGGACGGCCTTGTCGACGTCCTCGGTGATTCGGATGAACTCGCGGCGGCGCTCGGTGTTGAACGTTCGATAGACGGTGTGTGATCTCATCGCGGGGATCGTAGATCGGCCGTGCCTCTCGCACCAGCTTCGGTGACGACGTCTAGACTCCAGTCGGCACGAAGGGGAGTAGCTCAATTTGGCAGAGCACCGGTCTCCAAAACCGGGGGTTGCAGGTTCGAGTCCTGTCTCCCCTGCTTCCTGCTTGCGCGAGTTCATCCGCCTAAGCGGTGAAACGGCCACCTGTACCTGGAATCGCAGCAGTCTCACAGCGGGCGTGGCGAAATTGGTAGACGCGCCGGCTTTAGGTGCCGGTGGGCTTACGCTCTTGGGGGTTCGAGTCCCTCCGCCCGCACTCCACCCACTCACTCCCCACTCACTCTCTTCGCCTTCGGTGCGCCCTGTTTAGGCGACCGGGGACTGCGGCTCCTCGGCGTCCGACATCGGCTGGAGGATCACGACGACTCGATCGCCGGCGTCGATGACCTCGACGAGCCGACCATGCCCCGGCGGGTGAGCGCCTGACATATGACTCAAGAACTTCGCCGCGGTTGTGGCATCCCCCGAGCAAAGGCAGGGAGCGAAGGCCGCGCACGCCGGCATGGAGCGGGACTGGGCCAATGCCGCACTCGGAGCGGTTTGCGCGCTGCCCGGAGCCGTGGTGATCCTGCACGATCCGGCCCGGGGCCTGGGGCTCGCCTTCGGCGTGCTTCCGGCGACGATGGTCGGTGTCGCCCCGACGCGGCGCAGTCGGCTCGCGATGATCCCGGCGGGCTTCCTAGCCGGTATTCCGATCGCGGTCGGCGGCGCGTTGGCCGGGATCCCGGTCTTGGCCGTGGCGGCGGTCGCGCTGCTCGCCGTCGGTGCGGCGTGGCTGGCCGCGCGATCACGGCTGGGCGCGATCGCGATGACCCTCTGCTTGCCGATGATCGGCGTCGGCTTCAGCTACTCGGCCGGGAAGGCCGCGCAAATCGCCGGCCTGATCGTCGCCGGGTCGGCGGTCGCTTGCCTGATCGCGATGCTCTGGCCAGAGCGCGCGCGCGCGGGCCGTGCACGCGCCGCAGCACCGCGAGCTGCCCCGCCAACGCCGGGCTACGGGATTCGCCTCGGTGCGGCGGGAGCGAGCGCGGCGGCGATCGGGTTCGCGCTCAACTTCGACCATGTCGGTTGGGCATGCGCTGCCGCGCTGCTCGTGATGCGCCCCGCGGCCGAGATGCAATGCTCAGAAGCGTCGGCCGAATCGTCACCGTCGTGATCGGCGCCCTGCTGGCGATCGCGCTGATTCGCCTCTCCCCTCCGCGCGGCTGGTACAGTCTCGCGGCGATCACGGCACTGGCCGGGGCTGCGGGCAGCCACGGAAACCGGTGGTACCTGACCCCCGGTTTCACAACGTTTCTCGTCTTCCTGCTGCTTCTGTACTCACACCCCGAACAGGCCGGCGCGCGGTTCGGGCAGAGGGTCGGCGAGACGCTGCTGGGGGCCGGCCTCGCCTACGTCTTCGGGCTGGCGCTTCCGGCCCTGCAGGCTCGGTTTCAAAACTCTCGTTAGAGCCGCGCCACCGCCGCCGTGAGAAAGGCCTCGTCGGCTGGGCTCGGGTGGAGGTCGGCGCTCTCGTCGAGGCCACCGATCGCCGCGGAGATGTCCCAATACGGGTGGTAATCGTCGCTGCGACCGGATACGACGCGGTAGGCCGCCAGGAATCGCTCCGCCGCATCCTGCCCAAGCTCCGACGCGATGTTCACCCGGCAGTGCCCGACGTCGGCCCACGGCGACCCCACGCTTGCGTTGACCCAGTCCACCAGGCCGCTCACCCGCCCCGCCAGCCAGAGCACATTGCCCGGGTGGTAGTCGCGGTGGATGAAAACGCGATCGCCCTCGGGCACAGGTCCGTCGACCACCTCGATCGCGCGCAGCCACACGTCCGGTCGTGACGCCCACACCGGGGCTCGATGCATCTCGAGCCCGTAGGGCCGGTAGCCGGGAACGGACACGCCGGCGGGAATCGCGGTCGCGTGCATGGCCGGCAGCGGCTCGGCCAACGCACGCAGGAACTCCTCCACCTCGGGCGGGTCCCACTCGATCTGACCTGGGAGCCTGGTCATCAGCACCGCCGGCGCGCCCACGGTCGCGCCGTCCGGTGCCACGGCCACCAGCTGGGGCGTCGGAAGCCCCGCGCCGTTCAGGAGCCTCAACGCGGTGGCCTCCCGCTGGGCGAGGTCGGGCTCTTGCGCAAGCCAGTCGAGGCGGACGAAGCGCCGCAGCACCAATTCGTGGATGTGGCCGCCGGCGTCCTCGATGCTCAGCGCATGAACGGGCGACGACGTGCCTCCAGCGAGCGCGCGCGACTGGCGCACGCGAGCACCTGCTCCGAGCGCGGCGGCAGCCCAGGTCAAAGCCGGTGTCGGGACCGGACCGCGGAGCAGCACTTCGTCCGCCCCACTCAGCTCGAAGCCATGGGGAGGCTCGCGCTGGCGTGACTCATCCGATGACGCCATCCCGACAGCAGCGTAATCGCAGCACGGGCCCGACCCAGAATGTATGGTCCGCCCATGCCCCCGAGGCGAATGGTGACTCCCGGCTACGTGGTGATTTACCCGAACCGGGAGAAGGCGACGAGCAAGGCCACGAAGGCCACCGTGGCCTTCATCCTGCTGGTGTCCGTGGCGCTGATATTGATCATCACGATCGGTGGCTGGTCAAAGCTGCAGGGCCTCAAGGCGGTCAACTTCGCCTGGTGCATCGCGTACCTGCTGATCGCGTTCTATGTGATGGCGCGCTGGACGCGCGGTCTGCTGCCGATGGCGGCGGCGCTTGCGATCATGCTGTTGATCCTGGCGCTGATCGCCGGAACGGGCGTCTCCGGCACCAGCTGGTTTGATCGCGAGCACGCGGGATTCGCCTCGCCGCAGTCGCTGTTCGGCGGCGCCGGCCTGAGCCCGGACATGCTCGGGTTGCTGACGCTGATACTCGTGCCGGTGCAGGCGCTGCTGATCGTTTTCGCGATGAGAGGCTTCGCGCAGGCCTGGAACGTCGAGCTCGAGGTGCCCGAGGAAGAGGCCAGGCGCCGCGGCTACACCCCGGCGGGTCGCCCGCCGAGGCCGGCTGCCGCATAGCAGCCATGCCGCCCGGGGCCCCATGGCCCTGCGATCAAGTTGCGGCGGGTGGGATTCGAACCCACACGTCCCTACGGACAATGCCTTTTGAGAGCATCGTGTCTACCGTTCCACCACCGCCGCCGGCCGGACCAGTGTAAATCGACCAGGCGATGCTGGTGGGATGCCGGTTTGCGACCCGCCGGGGGGGGTCCGTCGGCCCTACTCGACGATCAATCGATGGAGCTCCTCGATCAGGCTCGGCGGCGCGGTCAGGACCCCGGCGAGATCCTCTCCTGCCGCGGCGAGCTCGCGGACGGCGAGTCCCGCGCGTGAGGCGATGAGCGCGCCGGCGGCGAGATCCCAGGGGTTCAACCCTCGCTCGTAAAAGGCGTCGAAGCGGCCGCACGCGCTCCACGCCAGGTCCAGCGCGGCGGCGCCGACGCGGCGGATGTCGCGAACACGCGGCAGCAGCCGCGCGACGACGGCGGCCTGACGAGCTCGGTTTGCCGGGTCGTAGGCGAAGCCGGTCGCAACCATCGCCAGACCGAGGCTCCCGGGCGCATCAAAGCCGGGCAGCGGCTCGCCGTTGATCGTCGGCGGGCCCGAGCGCGTCGTCGCAAAGCACTCGTCGCGAAGCGGATCGAGGACCACGCCGGCGAGCGTGCCCGACGCATCCTCGCAGGCGATGCTCACGGCAAATGCGGGGATCCCGTAGAGGTAGTTGATCGTCCCGTCGAGTGGGTCGACGAGCCATCGCGTCGCGCTGTCGCCGGTCGCTCCTCCTTCCTCGCCGAGGATCGCATCGTCGGGCCGTTGCCGTGCGAGCACCGACCGGATCGCGGACTCCGCCGCGATGTCGGCGTCGGAGACCAGATCCGTCGGCCCGCTCTTGCTGCGCACCCCGCTTTGGCGACGGCCGTATCGAGCCCGAAGCTCCGCGGCCGCCGCGCGGGCGGCCTCCTGCGCCACAGCGAGGAGCTCGCGCTCCTGCGCCTGAGTCATCCCGCGGTTCTACACGATGTACGCGCGGCTTGCGATCATCCGCCGGCGATGCGAGTCACAGAGATCGTCTCGGGACTCGCGGGCTTCGAGCGGCGCGGGCCAGGGACCGACGCGGAGCGGCGGGCCGCGATGTGGCTCGCGGCCGAACTCGAGCACGGCGGCCGAGAGCTGCGGCTGGAGCCGTTCTGGTGCCGCCCGAACTGGGCACTCGCGGACGCCTGGCACGTGGCTCTCGCGATCGGCGGGAGCCTGCTGGCGATCCCCAGCCCGGTCGCCGGCGCCGTGGTGGTGCTCGTGGCGCTCGTCTCGATGGCAGCCGACGCGGTGTTCGGCGTGTCGCCGGGGCGGCGCCTGACGCCCGAGCACGCAAGCCAGAACGTGGTGGCGAGACGGCCCTCGGACCCCCACCGGACGCGCAAGCCGCTGCGGCTGATCATCACGGCCAACTACGACGCCGGGCGCACCGGCATCGCGTATCGGGACGCACCTCGCTCCGCCGCCGCTCGCGTGCGTCGTGCGCTGGGCGGACTGGCACTTGGGTGGCTTGGATGGACCGCGATCGCAATGGTCTGGCTGCTCGCCACCTCGGCCGTCCGTGTCGCGGGCGAGCACTCCCGCACGGTCGGCGCAGTCCAGCTGCCGCCGACGGTGGCACTGCTGATAGCGCTGGCGCTGCTGATCGATCTCGCCGGCGCGGACTGGAGCCCCGCAGCGGGCGACAACGCCAGCGGCGCGGCGGTCGCCGTCGCGCTCGCGGCCGCCCTTGACGCCACTCCCCCACCCGGCATCGCCGTGGACCTCGTCCTGTGCGGCGCGGGCGAAGGCGGGGGTATCGGTCTGCGCGAGTACCTGCGGGCGCACCGGCGCGAGCTGTCCCCCAGGGACGCGGTGGTGATCGGGATCGCGGCCTCGGGCGCGGGCAGGCCACGATGGTGGCGCAGCGATGGCCAGTTCCTGCCGCGGCGCTACGCGTCGCCGCTGCACGAGATGTGCGCCCGAATCGCGGCGGACGAGCGGCAGCTGGGGGCGGCGGCGCATCGCGGCCGCGGCGCCACGCCGGCGCTGCGCGCCTTCATTGCAGGTCTCCCCGCGATCGCGATCGGGTGCCTGGACCACCGCGGCCTCGTGCCACGTTCGCACCAGTCCACCGATACGGTCGCGGCGATTGACGCCGACGCACTTGCCGGCGTGCTGCAGTTCGGGCTGATGCTCGCGCATGCGATCGGCGCGTACGTGCAACAGGCCCGCGACGGGAGCCGGTCTGCTACACCGGCCTGACCGCTCGGCTGCACCGGCCTAACCGGTCGGCTGCACCGGCTTGACCGGTCGGCTACACCGGCGTGATCGGGTTTCGCTTCGCCGGCCACTGCCGGTCCTTGCCCGCCGCCAGCGCGAACCGGCCAATCAGCTCGGAGCGGAGGTCCTCCGGCGCAATCACGGCGTCGATCACGAGCTCGGAGGCGAGATGCAGGACGTCGATGTCGGCGGCGAACTCGCGCCGCAGCTCCTCGGTGCGCCGTGCTCGCTCCTCCGGGTCCTCGATCGCCTGCAGCTGGTTGTAGTAGACCGCGTTGATCGCCGTGTGGCGCCCATCACCGCGATCGAGGCGGTAGGGAGCGCGAGGCAGCAGTCGGGATCGAACGCGGGCCCAGCCATCGCGTACAGCCCGGCCCCGTACGCCTTGCGTACGATCACCGAGATCTTCGGCACGTTGGCCTCCGACACGGCGCTGATCATCTTCGCACCGTGGCGAATGATCCCCTCGCGCTCGACGTGTGTCCCGATCATGAAGCCGGGAACGTCGGCAAGGAACAGGAGCGGGATGTTGAACGCGTTGCACGTCCAGATGAAGCGCGCGCACTTGTCCGAGGAGTCGACGAACAGAACGCCGCCCTTGACCTTGGGCTGGTTGGCGACGATCCCGATCACCCGCCCGTCGAGCCGGCATAGCCGACGATCACCTCCCTGGGCCCAGCGCTCGTGAACCTCGAACAGCGAGCCCTCGTCGATCAGGCTGTCGAGCACCAGTCGCATGTCGAACGGCTTGTTCTCGTCGGTCGGGATCACCTCCCGGATGCGGCGCTCCGAGGCGGGCGCCGCGGGCGGCGCGCCCGGGGGATCCTCCGCGAAGGAGGACGGGAAATAGCTCAGATACCGCCGCGCCATGTCGATCCCGTCCTCGTCGCTGGAGACGAGCGCGTGGCCGACGCCGCTCCTCGAGCTGTGCATGCGGGCACCGCCCATCTCCTCCAGAGTGACCTTCTCGCCGATCACCATCTCGGCCATCCGCGGCGAGCCCAGGTACATCGACGCGTTGCCGTCGCGCATGATCACGATGTCGCAGAAAGCCGGGATGTAGGCGCCGCCGGCGGCGCTGGGGCCGAACAGGACGCACACCTGCGGCACCACAGCCGACAGCCGCACCTGGTTGAAGAAGATCCGCCCGGCGTGCCGGCGGCCCGGGAACATCTGAACCTGCTCGTTGATCCGGGCCCCGGCGGAGTCGACCAGATACACGAGCGGAGCGCGGAGAGACAGCGCGCGCTCCTGGATCCGGACGATCTTCTCGACCGTCCGCGGCACCCACGAGCCGGCCTTGACGGTTGGATCGTTGGCCATCACCGCGACCGACCGGCCGCCGATCGTGCCGAGGCCGGTCACCACGCCCTCGGCGCCGAGCCCATCCTGCTCCCAGCCGGCGAGCAGGCCCTCCTCGGCAAACGAATCCGCATCGAGCAGGCGCGCGACGCGCTCGCGGACGGGGAGCTTGCCTTGCTCGGCGGCCTTGGCGCGGTGGCGCTCGGGGCCGCCGGCGAGGGCACGGGCCGTGGCCTGGTCCAGCGCGCCGGTGTGATCGATGTCAGTCACGCAACCTCACTCTGACCGCCACCGGACCGGGCCGGCGGACAGCACGTGGCTGCCCAAGGGGCGCCCGAGCACCTCCTGGGCGGTCCGCGAGGCCAGAATCAGCGCCTCCAGGTCGACGCCCGTCCCGGTCCCCATCTCGTGCAGCATTGAGACGAGGTCCTCGGTCGCGATGTTGCCGGTCGCGCCAGGCGGCACCGGGCAACCACCGAGCTCGCCGAATGACGACTCGAAGCTCTGCACGCCGGACTGCAGCGCGGCGAGCACGTTGGCGAGGCCCTGGCCGCGGGTGTTGTGGAAATGGGCGGTCAGCTCGATCCCCGGCAGCGTCTCGCCGGCCGCGGCGAAGAACTCGCGCACCGCCGTCGGGTTAGCCATCCCGGTCGTGTCGCCGAAGCCGACCTCTTGCGCCCCCGACTCGGCCAGTGCCCGCGCGATCGCGATCACGCGCTCGGGCGGCACCTGGCCCTCGTAGGGGCACCCGAACGAGGTCGAGATCACGCCCTCGCACCGCAGTCCCTCGGCGCGGGCACGTGCGAACGTCCGCTTCAGCCCCTCGAGCGACTCCTCGATCGAGCGGCCGACGTTCTTGCGGTTGTGCGTCTCGGACGAGGACAGGAAGCCGTTGATCTCCTGAAACCGGTCGCGATGGCGAAGCGCCCGCTCGAGCCCGCGCTCGTTGGGGATCAGCACGCTGACCGCCACCCGCTCGGGCAGGCTCACCGCTTCGAGCACCTGCTCGGCGTCGGCGAGCTGCGGGATCACTTCGGGTCGCACGAAGCTCGTCACCTCGATGCGCTCGAGGCCGCTCGCGCCGAGCAGCTCGATCAGGCGGACCTTGTCGGCCGTCGGAATCACGTCGGGCTCGTTCTGAAAGCCGTCGCGAGGCCCAACCTCGCGGATCCGGACGCGACCGGGAACGACGTCGTTCATTGCACTACTTATAGATCAGTCCCTGGCCGAGCAGCTGCGTCACGGTCTCGAACGAGTAGCCCTCGCGCCGGAACGTTTCGATCTCCCGCGGCAGCGCGGCGAGCGTCTCGGAGCGGTCGCCGCCACCGTCGTGCTGGAGCACGATCGAACCGTTGTGAGCGTTGGCGACCACGTTCTGGTAGATCGCGTCGGTGCCGGGTCGGGCCCAGTCGCGCGGGTCGACGTTCCACTGAATCGTCGTGAAGCCCAGCGATCGCGCCTCGGCGATCAGCGCGCCGCTGACTGCTCCGCCCGGGGCCCGGAACAGGCACGGCTCAAAGCCGCCGGTGGCCGTGCGGATCGCTTCGGCGGTCAGCGAGATCTGGCGCGCCGCTTCCGGGCCGGCGCCGGCGACGTCGAGGTGGCTCCACGTGTGATCGCCGATCATGTCCCCGTCGGCGAGCATCCGCCGCTCGATTGCGCCGTGCTCGCCGTACGTCGCGATTTGCTCGCCGATTTCGAAGAACGTCGCGACGACATGCATCCGCTCGAGGACGTCGAGGAACTGCGCCGTCTGCACCCACGGTCCGTCATCGAACGTCAGCGCGATCACCTTCCGGTTGCTCAAGCCGCTGTTGACGAACGGCGCTCCGCTGGGGACGCAACCGACGAGCTTGGGCGTGTGCAGGCGGGCAAGCGCCGGCATGTCGGGGAAGAGGAGAAAGCAACCGATGCGGTTCGGAGTGGGGGGCCGACAAGCCGGCGGGCCCAGGGTGCTGATCACCTGCCAGCGCAGCGAGCGGTACGCCAGGCCGATGCTCGCCGGCTCAAACGCCGCGGTCAGCTCGTGCGACCCGGTGCGGCTGATCGTCGTGGCGATCACCCTCGCGGGTCCGGGGCCGGTTCGAGTGATCGGCGCGTACTCGACGCGGGGATCGCGGCCGGCGGCCGCCGGCGCGGTCACGCACAGCTCACCGGTGACGCTGCCATTGCGCGCGTGCTCGATCAGGAGGCACAGCGAGCGGTGGGCGCGCGCTAGCGCGGCCGGCGAAAACGGCTGGTCGAGGTCGACGGTCCACACGACCTGCCGTCCGGCCTGGGTGAGCGCCGAGGCGTGAACCGATAGCGGCCGACGCCCGGCCTGCGAAGTCGGGCGCA
This sequence comes from uncultured Solirubrobacterales bacterium, assembly GCA_963723675.1. Taxonomy (GTDB): domain Bacteria; phylum Actinomycetota; class Thermoleophilia; order Solirubrobacterales; family Solirubrobacteraceae; genus Palsa-465. The sequence goes on from CAVRRW010000012.1 coordinate 2,104,354, forward strand.
CCGGCTTGGAGGCTCCCGCCGCCGGTATCCCGATGAGGAACAGAGCGGCCGCGGCCGCTGCCGCTGCCATGTTACGAACGCGCACCCGAAGTCGGATGCTATCGCGGGGGTAGGTCGGCTCAGGCGAAGGTAGGTCGGGCTCACGCGTCCGAACGCCGGCCGTCGACGATCCGGCGCTCGTGGGTGCCGACCCCGATGGTTCGTCCGTCCTCGGCCAGTACTTCGACCGAAAAACGCAACTTGCGCCCGTCCACGATCTCCTCCAGCCTCGCGCGGGTGACGCAGCGGTCGCCCTCGAACACCCCGCCGACGTGCTTGACGCACACCTCGAAGCCGACCGTCGCCCTGCCGTCGTCCAACAGCGGATGTACGAGCCTCGAAGCCGTGCGCTCCATCATCGCGATCATCCCGGGCGTCGACAGCACCGGCCGCGGCAGCGTTCCGCCGACGTCGGTCAGGAGCCGGTCCTCGACGACGAACTCGTGGGTGCCCTCGAGGCCGATCTGAAGCGGCGAGTCCATCGGGCGCGGACCCTACAAGAGACCCACAGATCCATACACTCCGCCGCCGTGCCGTCACCGGTCTGCATCATCGGCGCCACCGGCGCTCTCGGCTTCGGCCTGGCGCTTCGGCTCGGCCGCGAGGAAGTCCCGATCCTGGTCGGCTCGCGCGATGCCGGACGCGCGCGAGAAGCCGCTGCCAATGCCGCCGAGCAGGTCCCCCACGGCTCGTTCACCGGGATGCAGAACGAGCAGGCGGCGGGCGAGGCGGAAATCGTGGTGCTGAGCGTGCCGTTCCGCAGCCAGTCAGAGACGCTCGCCCACCTCAAGGGGGTGCTGAAGCCCGGTCAGCTGCTCGTCGACGCGACGGTCCCGCTTGCGGCCGCCGTCAGTGGGAAGGCAACACGCACACTGGGCGTCTGGCAGGGATCGGCGGCCCAGGCTTCGCAGGAGATGGCGCCGGAAGGAGTCCCGGTCGTGGCCGCCTTTCACACGGTCAGCGCCGCGCTGATGCGCGATCTCGAGCACGGGCTCGATGAGGACGTACTGATCTGCGGTGACCGGCGCGAGGACAAGCACCGGGTCGCCGAGCTCGTCGATGTGATCCCGGGGCTGCGCCCGGTCGACTGCGGCCCGCTCGAGATGGCGCGGATCGTCGAGTCGCTGACGCCGCTGATCATCTCGATCAACGTGCGCAACAAGATCAGAGCCGGAATCAAGATCACGGGCTTGTGAACGCGCCGGTCGTCGTGCTCGCCGGTGGCACCGGCGGGGCCAAGCTCGCGCGCGGGATGCTCGACGTCGTCGGCGCGGAGGAGCTGGTCGTGATCGCCAACACCGGCGACGACACCGAGATCTACGGCGCCCACGTTTCTCCCGATCCCGACCTGGTCACGTTCTGGCTCGCTGACCGGATCGACGAGCGCGGGTGGGGCCTGCGTGGCGACACATTCGCAGTGATGGACGGACTCAGGGAGCTCGGCGTCGAGGTCTGGTTCAACCTCGGCGACCGCGACCTTGCGATCGGGCTCCGGCGCGCACAGGCGCTCGATCGAGGTGCGCGGCTGACCGACGCGCACGCCGCAATCGCCGCGGCGCTGGGAGTTCGCGCCCGGGTGCTGCCGATGACCGATCAGCCCGTGCGAACGCGTGTGCTTGCGCAGGGCCGGTGGTGGCCGCTTCAGGAGTTCATGATCAAGGGCCGCGGTCAGGGGCCGGTCGACGGCGTCGAGCTGCGCGGCGTGGCGGCGGCCACGTGTACCACCGAGGCGCTGCAGGCGATCGCGAATGCGCGGGCGATCGTGATCGGTCCGTCGAATCCCGTCATCTCGATCGGGCCGATCCTCGAGACCGCAGGCGTGCGCGATGCGCTCGCGAGCACCGACGCTCCGGTCGTCGCGGTCAGTCCGCTCGTCGGCGGCCAGGTCCTCAAGGGCCCGACCGCGGCGTTCATGGCCTGGGCCGGGCACCCGCTCTCAAGCGAGGGGATCGCGTCGGTGTACGGGGGGTTGATCGGCGGCCTGGTGGCCGACGAGCCCACCGCGCGGATTCCGATGCTCGAGACCGATGTGGTCCTGAGCACCGCCGCTGAGCGCCGGCGCGTGGCCGAGCAGACGCTGGCGTTCGCGCTCGCGCTGGGCTGACCCCGGCGCGGCGCCGACACAGCGGATCGCTGCGAGCGGATAGCGTTCGCCGCCGATGCGAACGCTGGCGATCCTCCCGATGAAGAGCTTCGGCGATGCCAAGCAGCGCCTGGCGCACGAGATCAGCTCCTCGACGCGTCGCGTACTCGCTGAGGCGATGTTCGCCGACGTGCTCGTCGCGCTCAGACGGACCTCTTCAATCAGCGACATCCTCGTGGTGACCGCCGATCACGGGGCGCAGCGGATCGCCGGAGGGTACGGCGCGACCGTGCTCGACGACCACGACAACGGGCACAACGTCGCGGCGCGCAACGGGATCCGTGAGGTGCTGGGGTCCGGCGCCGACCGCGCGCTGCTCGTTCCCGGCGACTGCCCGCTGCTCGACCCGCACGAGCTCGAGGGGCTGATCGACCGGCCCGCCGGCGATCGCTCGGTGCTGGTCGTCCCCGATCGCCACGGCACCGGTACGAACGCGCTGCTGCTGACTCCGCCCGACGCAACGGCGCCGGCGTTCGGGCCGGGCAGCCGACGGCGCCACGTCGAGAGCGCGCGGGCCGTCGGTGCTGTCGCGGACGTCGTCGAGGTCCCCTCGCTCGCGCTCGACGTCGATACCCCAGAGGACCTCGTGCTGCTACAGGCGACGCTCGCGGCGTCGCACGGCGGCGCGGCGCGCACGCGAGGGATGCTGAGCCAGCTGACTCGGAGCCTCGCTTGATCGCGCTGTCAGCGACCGCGCTGCAGGGGATCCCCGAGGTACGACAGGGAGACGACGTGGCGGCTCTGATCGCCTCGGCGCTGGACGAACCCGACCGTGCGGGCGAGCCGCCGAGCGCCGGCGACGTCGTCGTCGTGGCCCACAAGATCGTCTCCAAGGCCGAAGGACGGGTTCGAGCGCTCTCCGACGTCGAGCCCGGCTCGCGGGCCCTGCGGCTGGCGCGCGAGCATGGCAAGGACCCGCGGCACGTGCAGGTGGTGCTGGACGAGTCGCGGGAAGTGCTGCGCGCCTCGCACGGCGTGCTGATCTGCGTCACCCCGCACGGGTTCGTGTGCGCGAACGCCGGCGTCGACGCGTCCAACGCACCCGAACCCGGCACCGTGGTGCTGCTGCCGAGCGACCCCGACAACTCCGCGCGCCGAATCCGCGCCGGGCTGCAAAGCCGCCTCGGCGTCGCTCCCGCGGTGGTGATCACCGACTCGTTCGGGCGGGCATGGCGACGCGGACAATGCGACGTCGCGATCGGCTGCGCGGGGATCGGGCCGCTCGATGACTGGCGTGGGCGCACCGACGCGATGGGGCGCGAGCTGACCGCGACGACGATCGCGGTCGCCGACGAGATCGCGGCCGCGGCCGACCTTGCGCGCGCCAAGGACGGCTCGCAGCCGGTGGTGCTGGTGCGCGGCGCCGGGCGGCACGTCATCGAAGACGACGGGCCCGGCGCCGCGGCGATCCTCCGGCCAGAAGCGGAGGACCTTTTCAGGTAGCGTGGGCGCGTCCGAGAGCGCCCCAGTCCCAGGAGAGAGCATGAGCGACGACACCGTGAAGTACCTGCTGCCCGAGAGCGAGATCCCGACGCATTGGATCAACCTGCTCCCGGATCTCCCCGGGGACCCGCTGCCACCGCTCCACCCGGCGACGCTGGCCCCCGCCGGCCCGGACGACCTCACGCCGATCTTCCCGATGGCGCTGATCATGCAGGAGGTCTCGCCGGAGCCCGAGATCGAGATCCCCGAGGCGGTCCGCGAGGCCTACAAGCTGTGGCGGCCGACGCCGATGTACCGCGCTCGGCGGCTCGAGCGCGATCTCGACACGCCCGCGCACATCTACTACAAGTACGAAGGCGTCTCCCCGGCCGGCTCCCACAAGCCGAACACGGCCGTCGCGCAGGCCTACGAGAACGCGCAGGCGGGCATCCGCCGGCTGTCGACCGAGACCGGCGCGGGACAGTGGGGGTCGGCGCTGGCTTTCGCGTGCTCGCTGTTCGGGCTGGAGTGCGAGGTGTTCATGGTCGGCTCGAGCTATGACCAGAAGCCCTATCGCCGCTCGATGATGGAGACCTGGGGAGCGACCTGTCACCGCTCCCCGTCGAATCTCACCCAGTCGGGCACGGCCAATGCCGGGCACCCCACGGGGTCGCTGGGGATCGCGATCTCCGAGGCCGTCGAGGTTGCCGCGCAGCGCGATGACACCAACTACTCGCTGGGATCGGTGCTCAACCACGTGTGCCTCCATCAGACCGTGATCGGGCAGGAGGCGGCGGCGCAGCTGGCGATGGCGGGCGAGGAGCCGGACGTGGTGATCGGATGCGTCGGTGGGGGCTCCAACTTCGCCGGCCTGTCGTTCCCGTTCATCCGCGAGGTCCTGCGCGGCAATGCCAACACGCGGTTCGTCGCCGCCGAGCCGACGGCGTGCCCGACCCTGACCCGGGGCGTCTATCGCTATGACTTCGGCGACACCGCCGGGCTGACGCCGCTGATGCCGATGTACACGCTGGGCCACGATTTCGTGCCGGCGCCGGTCCACGCCGGCGGCCTGCGCTACCACGGCGACGCGCCGATGCTCTGCGGCCTGGTCAAGGCCGGCGTCATCGAGGCCCGGGCCTACACCCAGAACGACATCTTCGCGGCGGCGGTCAGGTTCGCGCGCCAGGAGGGGATCATCCCCGGCCCCGAGCCCGCGCACGCGATCAAGGCGGTGATCGACGAGGCGCTGGCGGCCCGCGAGGCCGGCGAGGCGCGCGCGATCCTGCTTGGGCTCTCCGGCCACGGCCACTTCGATCTCGCGGCCTATGACGCCTACCTCGCCGGCGATCTGGAGGACCCGGAATTCTCCGAGGCGGACATGGAGGCGGCGATCGAGCGCCTGCCCGAGGCCCCCGCTATCGCTTAACGGGCCCCGAACCGCCCCAAACCGGGGGTTGGATGTGAAAGCGACGATATACGTCGCTTAAGCATCCAACGTCGGCTACTCCGCGCCCGCGGGCTGTGCCAACTCCTGCGCCCGCCGCCCCCGCCGCGCCGCCCGCGCCGGCCGGGTCGCGACGAGCAGCGCCGCCAGCACCATCGCGACTCCGGCGAGCTGAAGCCCGCTCGGCGACTCTGTGAAGATCAGCGCCGCGAGCGCGACCGATCCGACCGGCTGGATCGTCAGCAGCAGCGAGGTCATCGCCGCAGGCAACCGCGGCAGCGAGATGGTGATCAGCATCCAGCCGAGCACCTGGGAGGTCAGGGCCAGCGTGATCAGCCACCAGGCGCCCGGGAACTGCGGCACCAGCTTCGCGTCGCCGATAATCAGGCCGCCGACCACGCACAGCACCGCCGCGACCCCGGTCGCGTCGAACAGCGGACCGGCAACACGATGAATCGGACGCCGCGCGTCAGGCGCGGCCGGACGCCGCGCGTCAGGCGCGGCCGGACGCCACGCGTCGGGCGCGGCCGGACGCCACGCGTCAGGCGCGGCCGGATGCCCAGCGCGCCCCATTGTTCGATGACTGAGATCGGAGCCGCCTTGCCTGAGCAGCAGCAGGAATCCGACGTAGGCGACGCCGGCGCCGAGGCCGAACACAGCCCCCCGGGCGGGATCGCGACCGTAGGCGCCGTGCTCGAGCACCCCCGAGATCAGCAGCACCCCGAGCAGCGCGATCGGCAGCGCCGCCAGCACCCGGCGTCCGGGCCGCTCGGACAGGATCGCCCAGGCCACCAGCGGCACCAGCACCACCTGCACGTTGGCGAGCACGGTCGCCAGGCCGGCGCCGACGTCGCCGATCGAGTGGTGCCAGAGGATCAGGTCAAACGTGAAGAACACGCCGGCGCCGAGTGCGGCGCGCCGATCCCGCCACGAGCGCCGGCCCAGTCGGCGGTCCTCACCATAGGCGAGCAGTCCCAGCACCGGCAGCGCGTACACGCAGCGGAAGATCGCGGCGGTCGAGGGCGAAGCGTGGCTGAGCCGCACGAGGATGCTCGAGAACGCGATCGTGACCGCGCCCGCGATCGCGCAGACGCGCACGTTGCGCTCGGTAGACAGCCACCGCTCCACCCCTCCCAGGGTAGAGAGGGCCACCGGTCCGGGATGCCGAGCGCCGAGCTCAGACCTCGGTTGGCGCGCCCACGGCGTGAAAACCGCCGTCGACATGGATGATCTCGCCGCTGATCGCCCGCGCGTAGTCCGACAGGAGGAAGCAGACCGTGGCGGCGACGGGCGAGGGGTCCTCGATGTCCCATCCGAGCGGCGCCTGCGCGCGCCACAGCTCCGCGAGCTGCTCAAAGCCGGGGATGCCGCGCGCGGCGACCGTTCCAAGCGGTCCCGCCGAGACCAGGTTGACGCGGATCCCCCGGGCGCCGAGATCGCGCGCCAGGTATCGCGACACCGACTCGAGCGCGGCCTTGGCCACGCCCATCCAGTCATAGATCGGCCACGCCACACTGGCGTCGAAGTCGAGGCCGACGATGCCAGCGCCTGAGGGCATCAACGGCGACAGTGCCGCGGCCATCGCCTTGAGCGAGAACGCGCTCGTCTGAAACGCCTGCATCGCGCTCTCGGCCGGCGTCGTCAGGAAGCGGCCGCCGAGCGCGTCCTCGGGCGCGAATGCGACCGCGTGCAGGATCCCGTCGAGCCCGTCCCAGCGACGGTGCAGCTCCTCGGTCAGTGCCTTGTAGTCCCCGGGCTTGTTGACGTCGAGCTCGAGCACGTCCGCCGGCTCGGGCAGCCGCCTGGCGGCGCGCTCGGTCATCCGGCGCACCCGGCCAAAGCTCGTCAACACCACCGTGGCGCCCTCGCGCTGGGCCTGCTCGGCGGCGTGGTAGGCGATCGAGTCCTTGGTGATGACGCCGGTGATCAGCAGCCGCTTGCCATCGAGGATCACGCTCGCGGCCTCGCCAGCGCCCTCAGGGCCCAGGCAAGCCGTTCGCGAGTCTCGGCCGGCTCGACGATCTCATCGATGAACCCCGCCGCGGCGGCGGTGTCCGCGCGCAGATGCTCGTCGGCGTAGGCGGTCGCCAGGCGGGCGCGCTCGGCCTCCGGGTCGGGGGCGGCTTGCAGGTCGCGGCGGTTGACGATCCCGACCGCGGCGCGGGCGCTCATGATCCCGAGCTCGGCCTCGGGCCACGCGAGCACGAGGTCGGCGCCGAGGTCGCGAGAGTTCATCGTGATATATGCGCCGCCGTAGGACTTGCGCAGGACCACGGTGAGCTTGGGCACCCGGGCGACCGCGAACGCGCGCACCAGCGACGCGCCGTGCCTGATCACGCCGGCTTGCTCCTGCTTGGAGCCGGGCATGAAGCCGGGCGTGTCCACCACCGCGACCAACGGCAGACCGAACGAATTGCAGAAGTTCACGAATCCGGCCGCCTTCTCTGACCCGACAGCGTCGAGCACGCCGCCGAGGTGATGGGGCTGGTTGGCGACGATCGCCACCGGACGGCCGTCGAGGCGCGCCAGCGCCGTGACCACGTTGCGGCCCCACCGGGGCTGCAGCTCGAGCAGCGAGCCCGCATCGACGATCCCCGAAATCGCGTCGCGGACGTCGTAGACGCGTCGGGGCTCGCTCGGGACGACCGCGCCCGGATCGGCGAGCGCCGGCGGCATCGGCGCGCACATCGGCGGCATCTCGTCCGCCGCGGACGGCAGATAGCTCAGCAGCTCGCGCACACGCGCCGCGGCGGCGAGCACGTCGCGCTCGACGAGGTGACAGACACCGTTGCGGTCGTGGACGCGCGGTCCGCCGAGCGCGGTCGCGTCGATGTCCTCACCGAGGGCCTCGCGGACCACGCCGGGACCGGTCAGGAACATCGCCGCGTCCTCGGTCATCAGAATCAGGTCGGTGAGCGCCGGCGAATACGCGCCGCCCCCGGCCGAGGAGCCGGTCACGACGGAGATCTGCGGCACGACGCCGGTGAGCTCGACGGTGTGGCGGAAGATCCGGCCGTAACCACCGAGCGCCGCGGTGCCCTCCTGCATGCGGGCGCCGCCGGACTCGACGAACGCGACCACCGGGATCCGCGCGCGCGCCGCCGTCCGCAGCACGCGGACGATCGTCTCGGCGTGGCGCTCGCCGAGCGAGCCGCCGAGATACGAGCCGTCTTGGGCGTAGCAGGCGATCGGGCGCCCCGCGACCATCCCCGTGGCCCCGACAACGCCGTCTCCCTCGATCGCCCGGTCTCCCACCTTCGTGGAGACGATCCGCGAGCGCAGCACCTGGACGGTGCCGGGATCGCACAGTGCCTCCAGGCGCTCCAACGGACTCAGACGCCGAGCCTGCTCGCGAACCAGGGTCGCGGTCATCGTCAAGCTCCTCGCAGCACCAGGGCCACGTTGTGGCCGCCGAATGCGAAGGAATTCGAGATCGCCACCGGGGCTCCTCCGTTGGCGGTCAGCAGCGGCCGCGCCTCGCCCGGGACGTAATCGAGGTCGAGCTCCGGATCCGGGACCTCGTAGCCGAGCGTCGGTGGGACCACGCGGGTGGCCAGGGTCTCGACCGTGGCGAGGGCCTCGACGGCGCCGGCGGCGCCGAGCAGGTGCCCGATCGCGGACTTGGTCGAGGAGACCGGGATCTGCTTGGCGCGCTCCTCGCCGAGCGCCTGCTTGAGCGCGAACGTCTCGGCCGCGTCGTTGAGCAGCGTGGAGGTCCCGTGCGCGTTGACGTAGGCGACGTCGCCGGGGGTCACGCCCGCGTCCTGGAGCGCGAACTCGATCGCGCGGGCGGCCGGTTCCCCGCTCGGCTGCGGCGCGGTCAGGTGGTAGGCATCGGCGGTGGAGCCGTAACCGATCACCTCGCCGAGGATCGGGGCCCCGCGCTCCTCGGCGGCGCCTGCCTCTTCGAGCACCAGCACGCCGGCTCCCTCGCCCATCACGAACCCGTCGCGCCGGGCGTCGAACGGGCGCGAGATGCCCGTCGGCGACAGCGCCTGCATCGAGTGAAAGCAGGCGAATCCAAACGCGGTCAGCGCCGCCTCCGCCCCGCCCGCGACCACCGCCTTGGCGTCCCCGTACTGGATCATCCGCAGCGCCGAACCGACCGCGTGGGCGCCTCCAGAGCAAGCCGAGACCACCCCGTACATCTGGCCCTGAAGCCCGTACTTCATCGACACGGCGGCGGCGCCGGCGTTGGGCATGTACAGCGGGATCCCCAGCGGAGAGACCATTTTCGCGCCGCGGTCGCGCATCACGTCGTGCTGGCTCTCGACCGTCTCGATGCCGCCGATCCCGGTGGCGATCACGCAGCCGATCCGCATCGGGTCATACGGCAGCTCCTCGTTCCAGCCCGCTTGGGAGATCGCCTCGTCGGCCGCCACCAGCGCGAGCTGCGAGAATCGGTCCAACCTGCGGATCTGCTTGAGCGACAAGAGCTCCTTGGGCTCGAATTCGGTGCAGGCCCCGGCTCCGTCGACGATCCCGCAATCGCCCGCGGCCCAGCGCTCGTGCAGGGGCTTGGCGCCGACGCCGAGCGGCGTCACGGCCCCGAGCCCGGTCACGACGACGCGGCGCTTGGCGGGGGCTGCGCCATGCCGCTCGTCGGTGTCCTTGGTCGGCATCAGGACTCCCTCAAAACGTGGCGATCGGGTCCGCTCACCCCGCCCGGCTGACGATCAGGTCGATCGCATCGCCGACGGTCTTGAGGTCCTTCATGTCCTCGCCCTTGAGGACGACGCCGTACTCGTCCTCGACGACCTGGGCGAGCTCGACCAGGTCGAGCGAATCGATGTCGAGCTCCTCGAAGGTGGAGCCGCGGGTGATCTGGTCGGCGTCGGGACCGAAGCTCGCGAGCGTGTCGACCACCCTGGACTCGACTTGCTCCGTGGTTACTGCTGGCATTTGACTTCTCCTGTTGGTAAGTGTGGTTGTTGCCTAGGCGGCGAGCCCGCCGTCGACGCTCAGCACCGCACCGGTGACGTAGCCGGCGTCGTCGGATACGAGGAAGCGCACGCACGCCGCGACCTCCTCGGGTTTTCCTGCTCTGCGCGCCGGGACCGCCTGGAGCAAGTCCCTGGAGACCCCCTCCATCATTTCCGTCTCGATCCAACCCGGCGCGACCGCGTTGACGGTCACGCCGCGGCGGGCCACCTCGACGGCGGCGGTCTTTGTGAGCGCGATCAGCCCGGCCTTGGCGGCCGCGTAGTTCGCCTGGCCGGGGTTGGCGCGCAACCCGACGACCGACGAGATGTTGACGATCCGGCCGTTGCGAGCGCGGAGCATCGACTTGAGCGCACGGCGGGTGAGCCGGAACGCCGCGCTCAGGTTGGTCTCGATCACGGCCGACCATTGCTCATCGCCTAGCGATGGAGTGAGGTCATCGCGCGCGATGCCGGCGTTGTTGACCAGGACCAGCACCGGCGAGTTGAAATGAGACTCCAGCGCGCTGAACAGCTGGTCGGGGGAGGCCGGATCGGCGACGTCGGCGCCGAGCGCAACGGCACGACCGCCGTCGCTTTCGATTTCCGAGACCACCTTGTCCGCCGCGGCCTGGTCGGAGCGGTAGTTGACCCCCACCGGCCATCCGTCCCCGGCGAGAGAGCGTGCGATCGCGGCTCCGATTCCGCGGGACGCCCCGGTCACGAGCGCACATCCTTCGCGCTCAGGCATCGCTCAGTCCAGCCCACTCGATCACGCCCCCACCCCAGGTGAACCCGGCTCCAAACGAGCCGAGGTGCACGCGCGCCCCGGGTTTCAGCCGTCCGTCGCGCTGCGCGACCGCCAGCGCCAGCGGCAGCGTCGCAGCCGAGGAGTTGCCCAGGTGCGAGATGCAGTCCACGACGCGCTCCGGATCGAGGCCGAGCCGATCGCCGAGCGCGCGAGTGATCCGGGCGTTTGCCTGGTGATAGACGAACAGGTCGATGTCCTCGAGCGTCAGCCCCGCCAGCTGCACGGCGGCCAACGTCGACTCGGTCATCCGCGCCAACGCGTGTCGGTACACCTCTGGGCCGTCCATCTCGAGCGGGGCGTCTCGCTCGACGACGATCGTCTGCGCGTGCGAGCCGTCGGCGCCGAGCACCACCGGCCCGACCCCGCCGTGCTTCTCGCCCGCCGGCGCCAGCACCACGGCTCCGGCGCCGTCCCCGAACAGCGGCGCGGACCGTTTGTCCTTCCAGTTGATCACGCGCGAGATGAAGTCGGCGCCGACGAGCAGGACCCGCTCGGCCCGTCCGCTCTCGATCTGCGCCGCGCCGAGCGCGAGGCCCGACAGGAACGCCGTACAGGCGGCGCCGACGTCGAACGCGCCGGCACGGTTGGCACCGAGCTCGTGCGCCACCAGCGGCGCCGCGTTGGGCGTCATCTCGTCGGCGGTCATCGTCGCGACGATTACCAGGTCCAAGTCGGCGGGATCGATGCCCGCGCGGCTCAACGCGGCGACGCCGGCTCGAGCCGAGAAGTCCGACAGGCGCTCGTCCGGCGTGGCGATGGGGCGCTCGATCACGCCGGTGCGCGACACGATCCACTCCTCGCTGACCCCGAAGTGCTCGGCCAGCTCGGCGTTGGTCAGGCGGCCGGCGGGGACCTCGCTGGCGACCGAGACCACCGCGGGCACGACCAGGGCCGACGCCGAACGCCGCAACTGTCCTGCCGGGCGCATGGCCTGGAGCGACCCGGCGGCGTCAAGCACTAGTGCACCCTCCGGCAATCAGGACGGCACACCGGCGAGCTCCACGTCGGAGAGCGTGCGCTTGACAAGGCCACTGAGGACGCGGCCGGGGCCGACCTCCACGAACCGGTCAGCCCCCAACTGGTGCAAGGCGACCATCGTCTCCCGCCAGCGGACGGGCTTGGTCAGCGCCTCGGTCAGCTGCGCCGCGACGTCGTCAAACGGCGCCGCGGTCACGGCCGAGAGCACCTGTACGCGCGGTTCGGAGATCGTGACGCGCTGCAGCGCGGCCTCGAACTCCGGCACCGCCGCGGCCATCATCGGCGAGTGAAAGGCGCCGCTGACCGGAAGCTCGACGGCCCGCAGCCCCAGTTCCTTGGCGGCGTCCGCGGCGTTGGGAAGCGCGCCTTTGGCCCCCGACAGGACCACTTGCTGTGGGGAGTTGTCGTTGGCGACGGTCAACCCGTGGGCGTCGGCAAGCTCGGTCGCGTGGTCGGCGGCGCCCTTGCCGAGCAGCGCCAGCATCCCCCCGTCGCCCGCTCGTTCGCCCGCTTCCTGCATCAACCGGCCGCGCAGCGCGACCAGCTCGAGGCCGTCCTGCTCCCGCAGCGAACCGGCCGCGACCAGCGCGGCGAGCTCGCCGAGCGAGTGTCCGGCCATGAAGTCCCCCTCGGGATGACCGAGCGATTCCCAGCCGGCGAGGCTCGCGCAGAAAATCGCGGGCTGCGAGTAGTTGGTCCCTCCCTCGGCCCGTGGGAACGGGTCTTCGCCGACGACGTCGGTGGCGCGTTCCAAAAGATCGGGGCGCGAATGCGCGACGAGATCGCGCATGACGGGCGTCTGGCTGCCCTGTCCGGGGAAGAGGATCGCGGTTGTGGCCATGCGTCTGTACGTACGCGGGGATCAGGCGGCAGATACAGCCAGGCAGGCGACTTCCCCCCGTTCGGGGGGAGGGATGTGGTCCAATGTGCGCCCCCAGCCCGTGAGCCTTCCGCGTCCCGGCCCGTGAGCCTTCCACCTCCCAGCCCCTCCTCCGCCGCTCTCATCACCGGCGCCTCGGCCGGCATCGGCGCAGCAATCGCGCGCGAGCTGGCCGCTCGCGGACACGGGCTCGTGCTCGTGGCCCGCCGGCGCGACCGGCTGCAGGCGCTGGCCGACGAGCTCGCCGATCGCCACCGGGTGCGCGCCGAAGCCATCGGCGCCGACCTGTCAAAGGCCCCGTCGGTGGCCCGGCTGCCGGCGCGGATCGCCGGCCTCGGGCTCGACGTCGAGATCCTCGTCAACAACGCGGGATTTGCGACCGGCGGGCCCTTTCATCAGTCCGGTCCCGAGCGCGAGCTCGAGCAGGTCCGGGTGCTGGTCGAGGCGGTGGTGGCGCTGACCTCGGCGTTTCTCCCGGCGATGGTCGGGCGGCGCCGCGGCGCGATCCTCAATGTCGCCTCGACCGCGGCGATGCAGCCGATGCCCTACTCGGCGGGATATTCCGCGGCCAAGGCCTACGTGCTGACGTTCTCGGAGGCGATCCATCAGGAGGTGCGAGGCCGCGGCGTGACCGTGACCGCGCTGTGCCCGGGGCCGGTGCAGACCGACTTCTGGCAGATCGCCGACTGGCAGGTGGCGACCGGGCAGTCGTTCGAGCGTGCGATCCCCAGGCCGGCGCTGATCTCCGCCGAACAGGCTGCTCGCGCCGGCGTCTCCGGCCTGGAGTCCGGGAGCCGCGTGGTCGTGCCGGGGCTGCCGATGCGGGCGGCGATGCAGGCGGCACGCTACGTCCCGCACGCAGTCAAGCTGCCCGCGATCGAGTGGATGATGCGGCGCCGGTGAGGCGCCGGCGGTGAGCGCCGGCGGCCCCCGCTTCCGCTAGGCCACCTTGCGGTCTGTCGGCGCCTCGACCGGCGGACTGGCATCCGGCAGGGCCACACGCTTTGCAAGCCTGCTTGCGAGCCAGCCCAGCGCGACCGGCATGCCGGCGACGCCGCCGCTGATGTGGTCGACGCCGCCGCGGGTGACGTACAGCCGCACGTCGGCGCCGAGCCTCTCCCACCGCTCGTGGAGGTTGATGCTCTGGTCAAACGAGACGATCTGATCGCGCCGCGCGTGGTGCAGCAGAACGGGCGCGGCGGGAGCAATCCCGCCGAGGCGGTTCTCGCGCAGGCGCCGGCGCCAGGCGGGAAGCTCGAGCACGTTCGGCTGCGTGAGGTCCGACGCGCGGATGAAGCGGGGACCGCTGAGCATCGCCTGCGGGAGCGTGGACTCTCGCAGCGCGGCGATCGCCTTGCAGGCCTTGGTTGTCAGGTACGGGTCGAGATCCAGCTCGGGGTAGGCGGCCGCGTAGCCGATGCCGCCGTAGGCGATGAAGAACGAGAAGAACGTGCCGTCCAGGGTCGGGCCGGCCGCCTCCAGGTCGGCGGCCGCAGCGCCGGCGGCGACGGCCGCGAGCGGTATCTCGGGCGCGTACTCCGGCTGCAGCTGAGCCGCCCAGGCGGTCGCCGCGCCGCCCTCCGAGTAACCGATCAGGGCCGCCGGTCCCTCGACCGGAAGCTCGGTCGGATGCAGGGTCCGCGCTGCCCGCATCGCGTCGAGCACGTTGCAGCCGAGCGCTCGCCCGACCATGTAGGTGTGGTCTCCAGGGGTGCCGAGGCCCTCGTAGTCGGTCACCGCCACCGCCCACCCTCGGGCGAGCACCATCGCGATCAGCCCCGCCTCCCAGTCCAAGCCACGAGCCAGCAGCCGGGAAGGCGCCGCCGCGTCGCCGATGCCGTGGGTGCCGACTCCATAGCCGATCAGCGGCCGTGGGCCGTGTCTGCGGCCGTAGGGCACGAGCACGATTCCCGACACGGCGGTCGGCTCGCCGACGGCCGAGGTCGAGCGGTAGAGCACCCGCCATGTCTTGGCGCGCAGCCGGACGCCGGGAACCAGGTAGGCGTCCATCGGCTCGGCGCGGATCACGTCGCCGGGCTTGCCCTCTCCCGGCGGCGCCGGCCGGTCGTAGAAGCCCTCGGCGCTTGCGGCGCGGCGGCGGGGCGGCGATACCAATCGCAGCTGTCCGCTGGCAATGCGAGCTACATCCATGAAACTCATGGCACCGCCTCCTTTGCAACGGCGTCGGGACCCTCCCAGCTCCGTCACTCAACATTCTATTGGACCAACGTGTCGACTAATTCGCGACTTCTGTCATGTGGCGGGCCCGCTCATACGAGACGTCTCAGCCCAGCAGCCCGATGCGCTGCGCCCGTTGCACCGCCTCGGCGCGGTTGCGCGCCTGCAGCTTGCGGTACAGGGCACTGGTGTGCTCCTTGACCGTATGCGGCGACAGATAGAGGTGCTGGGCGATCTCGCGGTTGGTCGAGCCCGCGGCGATCAGGTCGAGCACCTCGCGCTCACGCTCGGTCAGCAGCGCCGCCTGCTGGTTTGCCTTTGGCGAGAACATCGTCATCCCCAACCCCACCATCCTCACGGCCGTCGCGACGTCGAGGGCCTCCCAGTCCTTGGAGACAAACCCCGAAGCCCCGGCGGCGCGCGCGGCCGCCGGCGACATTCGGCCGGCGCCGGAGATCAGCAGCACGCGGGTAGCCGGCGAGGCGGCCCGGATCGACTCGCACAGATCGGCTCCGGACTCGCCCGCCAGGAACAGGTCGACGAGCGCCACGTGCGGCTCAAAGCTCCGGCTCAGTGCGATCGCCTCCTCGCCGGTTCGGGCCGCAAGGCAGCGCTCGACCCAGGGCTGCTCGCCGAGCAGCACGCGAAAGCCCCAGTGCACGACGTCGTGGTCGTCGACCACGAGCACCCGCAGGCGCCGCTCCTCGAGCCGCGGCGACAACGACGCCATCACACGGCTTCTCGCTCGAGCGGGACAACCAGCCGCACCCGCCAGCCGTCGCCGCCGGTCGGCCCGAATTCGAGCACGCCGCCCTGTTGAAGCGCCTCGAACGCCCCCAACCGCAGGCCCATCCCCGCGTCGCGCGCGCCGGTGCGGGCGCCGTCGTTGCGCACCTCAAGCGCGAACGTGTCGCTGTCGCGCGACACGACGACGTCGACACGCGACGCGCTGGCATGTTTGGCGACGTTGCGAAGCGCCTCGGTCAGGACCGACTGGCCAAGCGGCTCGAGGTCCGCCGGCACCGTCACCTGCGATGGCCAATCGACGTGCAACGGCGCCCCCGGCGCGGCCCGGAGGCGTTCGAGCTCTGCGGCGAGCGTCGTGCCGGTCTCGGGCGGCAGCGGCGCGAGCGGACGTTCGAGCGCCCGGCGCAGATCGCCCACCGCCTCCTGCATCTCGACGCGGCAGCGCTCGCGCTCCGCCGGGTCAAGCGGCTGCGCTGCGCCGAGCGCCAGCGACACCCCGAACAGGCGCTGCAACACGCGCTCGTGGATCTCCCGGGCCAGCTCGAGACGCTCTCCGAGCCGCCGCGTGCGCTCCTGCTGGCGCGTGGCATTGCGCGCGGTCGCCACCAGCGCCGCCGTCTTCCCCAGCGTCCAGAGCAGGTGCCGCTCGCCGTCTGAGAGCTCGAAACGGCCGCCACCTCGGTCGGCGCAGATCACCCCGTAGGCACGCCCCGCGGCGCTCAACGGCGTGCACACCAGCGTGGTGATCCCCAGCAGCTCCGCGTATTCCGGCGGCACCGCGTCCTCGATCCGGTCCGAGACGACGACAACGTTGTCCTCGAGCAGGGCGCGCTGCGCGATCGGCGTGTTGACGAGCGTCGGTCGCAGCGCCGCGAGCTGTGAGAACGACGTTCCATGGGAGCCCACCGCCCGGACCCGCCGGCGTCCCGCGTCGGCCATGAAGATCGCGGCTCGCCGCATCGTGGTCAGCCGGCAGATCGCCTCGCAGATGCGGTCGTAGAACTCGGTCGAGGACGTATCGGTGTCGAGGTCCGCGAGCAGCTCGACGAACACCTCGAGCGGCTCGACCCCGGCGAACAGGGCGGGTGGGCGCTCGGTCGCGTTCATGCGGCCACCGGCAAGTCATACCGGCGGCGGATGTCGTAGAGGGTGGTGCGCTCCGCCGCCGGCCGGCCTGCTCGGTGGGCCGCGGCGACGAGGTCCTCGGGCTCGAGCTTGACCCCGTGATAGCTGCCGGCCATCCGCGAGATCGACTCCTCCATGAGCGTGCCGCCGAGGTCGTTGACCCCCCAGTGCAGCGCCTCGGTCGCCGCGTCCAGGCCCATCTTCACCCAGCTGGCCTGGAGGTTGGGGATGGTGCGCCCGAGCGCGAGCCGGAACACGGCGGTGTGCTTGAGGTTCTCCTCCCTTGAGATCTCCTCGACGCCGTGGGTGCGACCGAGCAGCGTGTGAAACGGGATGAACGAGAGCGGCACGAACTCGGTGAAGCCGCCCGTGCGCTCCTGCAGCTCCCGAACGACGCGCATGTGCTCGGCGAGCTCCCAGGGCTCCTCGATGTGGCCGAACATCACCGTCACCGTCGAGCGGATCCCCTCGGCGTGGCAGGCCTCGATGATCTCCACCCAACGCGCCACCGGGAGCTTGTTCGGTGAGATCCGCTCGCGCACGCCGTCGTGCAGGACCTCGGCGGCGGTGCCCGGTGTGGAGTCCAGTCCGGCCTCGCGCAAGCGGTCGAACACGCGCCGCGGCTCCAGCCCGCTGACGTCGCACATGTGCGCGACCTCCATCGGCGAGTAAGCATGCAGGTGAATCTGCGGCGCCAGTCGCTTGGCGAATCGCAGCCACTTCTCGTACTCCTCGAGGCCCCAGTCGGGATGGATCCCCGACTGCATGCAGATCTCGGTGGCGCCCGCGTCGACCGCCTCCTGCACGCGGCGCGCGAAGTCCTCCTCGGAGTGCTCGTAGGCGTCCGGGGACCGCTTGGCCTGGCCGAAACCGCAGAACGCGCAGCCGACGATGCAGACGTTGGAGACGTTGATGTTGCGGTTGACGACGAACGTGACCGTGTCGCCGGCAAGCTCTTCGCGCAGCTCATCCGCCGCCGCGCGCATCTGCTCGATCACCTCCGGTCGCTGCTCGGCGAACAGCGCGGTCAGCTGCTCGCGCGTGAGCGGCTCGCCGTCGCGACCGCGAGCGATCGCGCGTGGCGCGGTTTCGTCGGCCACCGTGATCTCGGCACGCCGACCCGAGCCCCGACGGGGGATGAACGACCAGTAGCAGCGCTTGATCACGTCGAGGACCGGCTGGGCGACCCACTCGGGGTCGATGTACTCGGGGTACACGCACAGGCGCTCGGTCAGCGCGAGCCCCTCGGCGTGCAGCCGCTTGCGCACCTGCCCCGGCGACGGGAAGGGATGCTCGGGCGAGATGTGGTCGCCGTTGGCGCTGAGACCGCCGAGATCGGTGGCGCCGGCCCGGGCCAGCTCGACCCACCAGTCAGACAGGTTCGGGGGAACCTGAATGCCCACCTCGGGCATCAGCCGCCGGGCGTGGGCGATCAGCCGTTTCATGTCCTCGATCGACACCTCGCAGGCCCAGGCAGGCGCGTCGA
Source organism: uncultured Solirubrobacterales bacterium (assembly GCA_963723675.1). Lineage (GTDB taxonomy): Bacteria > Actinomycetota > Thermoleophilia > Solirubrobacterales > Solirubrobacteraceae > Palsa-465. The sequence continues at coordinate 2,122,526 of CAVRRW010000012.1, forward strand.
GCCGAGGCCCGTTCGCGACGCCGGTTCGCCAGTAGTCGCGCGCCGCCGCGCCCGCGATGTCAGCGGGCTCGCGGCCGTAGTAGCTCTGGTGCGGGACGAAGTTCTGGAGGATCACCTCCTGGATGTGGCCGTAGCGGCGGTGCAGGTCGGCGAGCGCCTCCAGCGACGCGATCCGCTCTTCCTCGGTCTCGCCGATCCCGACCAGGATCCCGGTCGTGAACGGGATCTTCAGCTCTCCGGCGGCGGCGATCGTCTCGATCCGGCGGGCAGGATGCTTGGTCGGCGAGCCCGCGTGGACGGTTTCCATCAGCCGCTCGGAAACCGACTCGAGCATCAGCCCCTGGGAAGCCGTGACCTCGCGCAGCCGCGCCAGGTGTGCGCGTTCCAGAACTCCGAGATTGGTGTGGGGCAGCAGCCCTCGTTCGAGCGCGCGCTCGCAGGTCCACACCACGTAGGAGGTGAAATCCTCGTGGCCGTACTCGGCCAGGCGCGCGGCGACGCCGGCGTTGACCTCCGGCCGTTCGCCGGTCAACACCAGCAGCTCCTTGACGCGATGGCGCTGGGCGGCACGGTCGAGAGTCGCCAGCACCTCGTTGGGCGCGTGCAGATGCGGCTGGTGCGTCGCGAACGCGCAGTACTTGCAGTAGCAGCGGCAGGTTCGCGACAGCGACAGCGTGAGGTTGCGGCTGAACGTTACGCGTCGGCGCATGCGCCCGGCGAAGTTTACGGGGCCGGGTCCGGGGCTACGGAGCGGTGTCGGGTGACTCGGGTGCGGGGGCAAGCAGCCGGTCGATCAGGGCCGCGCCCTCGCGAGCCATGCGCGAGCGCGGGACCACCAGGTCAAAGCGGGCCTTGAGGCCGCGGTCGCGCACGTCGGTCTCGACGTGCGAGTAGAAGGCAAGCGTCCGCACACCGGCGGGGCGGGCGAGGCGCACGAGCTCGATCCGCTCCGGCGCGTCGAGTGTCAGATCGACGATCAATGCCTGCGAGCCCGGAAGCTCCCGGCGCAGGGCATCGGCATCGGACGCGAGCACCGGCTCGTGGCCGGCGGCCGCGAGCGCGCCGACCACGGTGGATCCGAACAGGAGGTCCGGCACGAACGCGACGACGCGCGCCATCGCGCTCCTATTGCGCTCTGATCCGCTTGAACTCCCGGCGCGCCGATTCGGGGCGGCCCCACATCTGCGTCACCTCGACGCGGCCGGTGCGCTGCTCGCGGACGGCCAGCTCGCCCTCGATGCCGGCGTCGTCGAGCAGCTTCAGCGCCGCGTGGACGGCCGGGGCGGCCGCGGCGTGGCCGAAGCGGTGGGCCACCAGCAGGCGCCAGTGCCAGTCGCTGCGGGAGTAGGGCTGGGCATTGCAGGTGACCATCAGGACCGCCGCGTCGATGTAGCGGCGCTCGTCGAAGATCCGCAAGTCGAGCTCGAGGTCGGTCCAGTCGTCGGCCAGCGAATCGACGATCTGCGTGAACGTCTCAGCGAGCGCCATCGGGTCAGCCCATCAGGTTCTCGGCCAGGAGGACCACGTTCAGCACGCTGATCAGCCCGGCGACGCCGTACGCGGCGAGGCTCGTCAGACGGCTGTTTACGTGGACTCTCATCACGTCGCGACGGCCTGTGAGGATCACCAGCGGCACCAGCGCGAAGGGTATCCCGAACGACAGCACCACCTGGCTGAGCACCAGCGCGTCGGTCGGGTTGAGGCCGGCGGCGAGCACGATCAGCGCCGGCAGCATCGTCACGGTTCGACGGAGCAGCAGCGGGATCCGCACCTTGATGAAGCCCGCCATCACGACCTGGCCGGCGGCCGTGCCGACGCTCGACGAGGAGACGCCGGAGGCCAGCAGCGCGACCGCGAACGCCAGCGCGGCGCCGCCGCCGACGAGCCGCCCGAGCTCGTGATGCGCCTGCTCGATCGTCGTCAATCCCGACAGCGCCGGCGTGTGGAACAGCTGCGCCGCCACGGCGAGCATCGCGACGTTGATGACGCCGGCGAGCCCGAGCGCGATCACCACATCGAGGCGCTCGAATCGGAGCACGCGCCGGCGCTCGCCGTCGTCGCGCACCGGCATCCGGCGCTGGGTGAGCGCCGAATGAAGGTAGATCGCGTGGGGCATGACCGTCGCGCCGATGATCCCGACGGCGAGGTAGAGCGAGTCGGTCCCGCTCAGGTGGGGCACCAGGCCCGCGAGCGCCAGGTGCCCAGACGGCCCGATCTTCAGCGTCTCATACACGAAGCCGGCGAAGACGATGCCGAGCAGCCCCGCGATCGCCAGCTCGAATCGCCGAAGCCCGCGTCGCTGGAGCTCCAGCAGCACGAACGTCGTCGCACCCGTGATCACTCCGGCGACCACCAACGGCACCCCGAACAGGAGGTTGAGGCCGATCGCCGCCCCGAGGAACTCCGCGATATCGGTGGCCATCGCCATCAACTCGGCCTGGACCCACAGGCCCACGCTGACCCATCGAGGGAAGCGCTCCCGGCACTGCTCGGGGAGGCTGCGGTCCGTTGCGATCCCGAGCTTCGCCGACAGGTACTGGATCAGCATCGCCATCAGGTTGGCGAGGACCACGACCCACAGCAGCATGTAGCCGAACCGCGCCCCGCCCTGGATGTTGGTCGCGAAGTTGCCGGGATCGACGTAGGCGACCGAGGCCACGAACGCCGGGCCGAGCATCGCCAGCGTCGCCCGCAGCCGGCCGCGCGAGAGCAGCCGTTCGAGCGCGCTCGGTGCGAGGGCGGCGTCGGGGGCGACCGCGACGTGCCCATCGACTGTCGCGCCCTCGAGCGCGGGCGTGACCACCGGAGGCGGCGCGTTCATCCGCGCACCTCGACCCGCATCGCCTTCGCCAGTTTCCCGCCGAGCACGTGCACGTGATCGCCGAAGCGGACGAACAGCGGTCCGTCGAACGGCTGCTTCTCGATCACCTCAAAACCGTCGCCGGGGGCGATCCCGCGCTGGGCGAGGAACCGCAGCATCTCCGGGTCGGCGTCCGAGACTCGCGCGAACGTCCCGCTCGCGCCGGCTTGCAGTGATTGCAGGCTCTGCGTCGGCCCCTCCGCGATGTTGAGCTCCCGGGTGGGGATCGGGTCGCCGTGCGGATCGTGGGTGGGATCGCCGAGCTTGGCGGCGATCAGCTCCTCGAGCTCCTCGGACAGCACGTGCTCGAGCACCTCGGCCTCCTGGTGCACTCGGTCCCACGGCACCCCGAGGCTCTGGACGAGATACAGCTCGAGCAGGCGGTGGTGGCGCATCACCTCGAGCGCCACACGCCGGCCATCCTCGGTCAGGGAGACGCCGCGATATGGCTGATGCTCGACCAGCCCGAGCTCGTCGAGGCGCTTGACCATCCCCGACGCTGACGCGGCGGTGACGCCAAGCCGTTCGGCGAGGGCATTCGTGCTCACCGCCTCGCCCGCGCGCAGCTGCAGGGCGTAGATCGCCTTGGCGTAGTCCTCGATCGCGGACGAGACCTCGGCGTGCAGGTGCTGGTGGGCCATGATGCAAATTATGGTAGCCCTAAATTGCAGTTTTGGGAAGGAGAGCACCTCGGCGGGAGCGCTATTTTGAAGAAGTGACCGCGATTGCCCTGCCCCCCTCGGAGTACCGGATCGCCACCGAGGCGTGCGGCTTGGTTGATCGGTCCGAGCGAGGCAAGCTCGCGCTGTCGGGGGCCGAAGCCAAGACCTTCCTGCAGGGGCAGGTCTCAAACGACATCGAGGCGCTCTCCCCCGGCCATGGCTGCTACGCCGCGTTCCTGACGCCCAAGGGCAAGATGCTCGGCGACCTGCGGGTCCTCGACGCCGGCGACGAGCTCCTGCTCGACACCGAGCGGGTGGCCCTCCAGGATCTCTTCAACATGATCCGGCGGTTCAGCCTCGGCTACGAGGTGGAGCTGCACAAGCGCACGCTCGAGCGGGGCCTCCTGTCGCTGCTCGGGCCGGCGGCCGAGGCGGTGATCTCCGGCGGTGGTGAGTCGAGCGGCGCGGCCGGCGAGTCGGGCGTTGGGGCCGGCAGCGGTGGCGGGTCGGGCCACGGTGAGTCGAGCGTTGGGGTCGCGAGCGGTGGCGGGTCGGGTCGCGGCGCCGGCGAGCTGGGCGCCGAGGAGCACTCCCACTCGGCCGTGTCGATCGGCGGCGTCCCAGTCCGGGCGATCCGCACCGATCTCGGGATCGACGTCATGTGCAACGCCGGCGACGGCGAGACGGTCCGCGCCGCATTGTTGGAGGCGGGCGCCGCGGAGGTCTCCGGGGCCGCGGCCGAGTGCCTGCGCGTCGAGCGGGGGCGCCCCCGCTACGGACTCGATCTCGACGATTCCGTGATCCCGCAGGAGGCGGGGCTGAACGCGCGCGCGGTGTCGTTCACGAAGGGCTGTTACGTCGGCCAGGAGACGGTCGCGCGCCTTCACTACCGCGGCAAGCCCAACCGCCACCTGCGCGGCCTGCGGCTGTCCGCGCCGGCAAACACCGGCGATCAGCTGACATTCGATGGCCGCCCCGTCGGACGGCTGGGAAGCGTCGTCCTTTCGCCGCGCTTCGGCCCGATCGCGCTCGCGATCGTGCGCCGCGAGGCGCCTCCGGGGTCTCGCGTTGCCGTGGGGGCGAGCAGCGCAGATGTAGTCGAACTGCCGTTCCAGTAAGCGCCGCGCAGGCGGTCTGCATCATCGAGTACTGCTATTTGCCGCACTCGATGATGCAGTTAGCCGCTTCGCGCGACTCCTCATCCGTTACCGCCAGGGCGGCGTCCACGAACCGCGCCAGCTCCTCAGCCGCCGGCGCCGGCTCGAGCACCAACTGCGGCGTCTCCGGATGCGAGGCGAGATAGGTCGCGATGATCCGGACCTCGTCGACCTCGCCGGGCGGGAGGTGCGTGGCGAGCTCGTCGGCGCGGCAGCCGCGGACGAGCGCCGCGAGCGTCCGCCGCTCGAGCTCGTCCGGATCCGGCTCGGGCTCGCACATCAGCGGCCCCCAGTCGACCAGCCGCCCCGCGACCAGCCAGAACGCGTCCGCGCTCGGCGCGACAGGGTGTGGGGCGAGTACGAGCCTGGGGCGGGCGTGGGTCGCCTCGAGCACCCCGCCGAGGCCGTCGAGGATCACGCCGAGCCGGCGGGCGCGGCGCCGCAGCCAGCCGGCGCGCTCGTACTGCTGGTCTGCGGCGGCTTTTCGCATCTGACGCTCCACATGTGCGATCAGCCGCGCCCGCCCGTCCTCGCCGCCGGCGCGCCCAGCCGCCCCGCCGGCGCACCCGTCCTCGCCGCCGGCGCGCCCAGCCGCCCCGCCGGCGCGCCCGTCCTCGCCGCCGGCGCGCCCAGCCGCCCCGCCGGCGAACAGGCGCAGCGCCTCGTCCAGCCGCCGGCGGTACAGGTTCGGGTCCAGATCACCCAGGCACGGCGACAGGCATCGCCCCATCTGCCCGTAGGCCGAGGGATGCTCGCGCCGAGGCAGCCGCCGGCCGCAGTGCCGCAGGCCGAAAAGCGAGTCGAGCTGCTCGACCAGCTCGACTGCCAGCCGGCGACCCCGCAGCGGACCGATCGTCACCGCGTGCCCGGATGCGGGCTCGGACGCGACCTCGAGGATCGGGAACGGGATGTCGAGCCTGCAGCGGATGTAGCAGAGCCGGTCGTCGCGGCGCACCAGGCGGCTGTTTCCGGGCGGGCGCAACTCCTTGATCAAGCGATTTTCGAGCACCAGCGCCCCGAGCTCGGAATTGGTCCGCCGGTAATCGACGATCTCCGCATGGGAGGTCCAGCCCGCGGGCGGACTCGACGGCGCGAAATGCGCACGGGCCCGGCTTCGGATCGAGATCGACTTGCCGACGTAGAGGGGCCGTCCGGCGCCGTCGCGAAACAGGTACACCCCGGGGTCTCCGGGAAGCCTGCCGAAGTCCGGTGGCGCGAGCTTGTGCAAAGCGGAAGCGGCCGCGACGCGAATCGCCGGCGGGCGCGGACGCCTCCGCCGGCGCGGGGACAGTATCGACACCGCATCGCGGATCGTCAACGCGTTGGCACACAGGCGCGGAAACAGCGCGCACAAGACGCGGGCGCAGGTCTCGGCATCGGCGAGCGCACGGTGCGCGACCTCGACGTCGATTCCGAGCGTGTCGGCGACGGCGCCAAGGCCGCGCCGGCGCTGCAGGGGCAGCATCGTCCGGGCCAGCGCCGCGGTGCACAGGACCGGCGGATCGGGCCAGTCCACGCCGATTCGCGCGAAGCCCTGGCGCAGTACGCGACGGTCGAAGGGCGCATTGTGGGCGACCATCACCCGCCCCTGCATCCGGCGCGCAAGCAACGGCAGCACGGCCTCGAGCGCCGGCGCACCGTCGACCATCGTCTGGGTGATCCCGGTGAGCCGTTGGACTCCTCGTCGCAGCGGCGAGATCGTGCGCACGAGCGAATCCCATCGATCGTGCAGCTCGCCGCCGCCGACGAGTACGGCGCCGACTTCGGTCAGCTCGCAGTCAGCGCCGGCGAGGCCGTTTGTCTCCGTATCGACCACGAGAAACTCCGCGGTCGCGATCGGTGCGTCCAACAACTCCAAGGCGCCGGTGATACGCCCGAGGTCGGACGGCATGCACGCGCGCTTGCCTGACGACCCAAACGTTGCGGATGTCATACTTGGCGACCGATTGGCGGCGTACGATCGCGCTCAGCGGTACAGCCAGGAAGGAGTCGTGACATGGCAGCCATAGCTCATGACGCGGAAGAGCAGCGCGAGCTGGAGGTCGGTACCAGGCGCGCATGGAGCGCATACAGCCATAGCTTGCAGGGGCTCGTCGGAGATGCGTACGAGCACGCAGAGCGTGAGTCGTGGGCAGAGCTCCAAACCGAGTTGCGGCGCCTGGAGCGCAGGCGCCAGTCCTTGAATCAGACCACCCGCTGATCGCGGAGCGAGCCGGACGGCGCCGGCGATCGGTGTCGCGTTTGAGCGGTGGGCCGTGTTCGGTTAGGGTTTTCAGCAGCCCTCCTGTCTCCAGGCTGGCTGCCTGAAGGAGGCCTCTGAGAGAGGAAGTCTGGTCCGGATGCGCAGGACGACGATCGGGATCCTTGGGATCGGCGCTCTAACGGTGGCCGGTTGCGGTGGTAGCGGCACGTTCGCAAACAAGCCGCGGCCGCCGGTCCCCGTCAACTTAACCGTGTACATCAACAACGTCCGCGTGGCGCTGTCGCCGCGATCCGTCGGCGCTGGGCCGGTCGTGTTCATCGTCACCAACCAGTCGACCAAGGCGGAGTCGCTCGCGATCGTCCCCAAGGGTGGGGCCGACAACAACCCGATCGCGGATACCGGTCCGATCAATCCGCAGGCCACGGCCCAGGTGACGGTCAACTTCAAGCCCGGCGAGTACACGGTCGCGACCACCGCCGGCGGGGCGACGGAGGCCGCCCGCGCCACGGCGACACCGATCCGCCGCGCCCGCCTGCACATCGGTCCACCGCGGCCGAGCGGGAGCAACCAGCTGCTGCAGCCCTGAGCGCCTGGATCCGCGCAGACCGCGAAAAGATTTCCGATATGCAATACTTGCGTGTGTGCAAGTAACTGCCGAAAGCGGCACGATTGAGACTCAAGGCCTTGCCGCCGACCTCTACGCGCTCATCGTCCACCTCCACAAGAATTGCAACGCGGACCTGTTCGAGGCGGTCGGCGCTTTGGAGTTGACGCTCACCCAGATCAAGTTGCTGCACCATCTCGATGACGCTTCCCGCGAGCTGACGCTCAAGGAGGGGGCCGAGCTCGTCCACGTCTCGCTGCCCGCCGCGAGCCGGCTGGTCGACGACCTGGTGCGCCGTGGCTTCGTCGAGCGAAACGAGGACACCGAGGACCGGCGGATGAAGCGCGTGCGGCTCACCGACGCCGGGGGGGCGGTGATCCGGCGTCTCAACGCCGCCCGCCTGATTGGCCTTCACCAGTTCACGCGGTCGCTCTCTGACGTCGAGCGCGACCGTCTGGCGCAAGCGCTCTCGACGCTCCTGGAACGACCCGACCTCGCCAACTGCCGACCCGAAGAGGCGATTCGACCCGAGGAGGCGATTCGACCGGAGGAGGCGATTCGACCGGAGGAGGCGATTCGACCCGAGGAGGCGATTCGACCCGAGGAGGCGATCGAGTGACAACGCGAATCCTTGCCCACCGCCATCGCCTCGTCACGGAGGAGAACAGCCGTTGGTGGACGCTCGGGGCGATGTGCTTCGCGCTGTTCATGATCATGCTCGACAACACGGTCGTGAACGTCGCGCTGCCGTCGATCCAGCGCGACCTCCACGCGTCGCTTTCGGCGCTCGAGTGGACGGTCAACGCGTACACGCTGACGTTCGCGGTGCTGATGGTCACCGGCGGACGTCTGGGCGACATCTTCGGGCGCCGGCGGATGTTCCTGTTCGGCGTCGCGGTGTTCGGTCTGTCCAGCGCGGCGATCGGCTTCGCCCCCTCGGACACGGCACTCGTGGCCTTCCGCGCGGTTCAGGGCATCGGCGCCGCGTTCATGATGCCCGCCACGCTGTCGATCATCACCCAGGCGTTCCCGCCCGAGCAGCGCGGGACGGCGATCGGCACATGGGCCGGGGTCAGCGCGCTGGCGCTCGCGATCGGGCCCGTGCTCGGCGGCTTCCTCACCCAGTACGTGAGCTGGCGGGCGATCTTCTTCATCAACCCGCCGATCGCCGTCGCCGCGGTCGCGGTGACCCTGTTCGCCGCTCGCGAGTCGCGCGACGAGACCGTAGACCGAACGGTCGACTTTCCAGGGATCGGCGCGATCACCGTCGGCCTGACGGCGCTGGTGCTCGCGCTCGTCCAGGGCAACAGCTGGGGCTGGGGCTCGCCCCGGGTTCTCACGCTGCTCGCGCTGGCGGTTGTGGGACTGACCTCGTTCGCGCTGATCGAGCGCCACGTCAGGGCCCCGATGGTGAACTTCGCGTTCTTCCGCTCGCGGACGTTCCTGGGCTCGAATCTGGTCGGCTTCTTCGTCAGCTTCGCGATGCTCGCCCAGTTCTTCTTCCTGGCCCTCTACATGCAGAACATCCTCGGCTACTCGCCCCTGCAGGCCGGGATTCGGTTCCTGCCCTCGACGTTGCTGCTCGTCGTCCTGGGGCCGCTGGCGGGGCGCCTGACCGACCGGGTGGGGCCGCGTCCGCTGATGAGCCTCGGCCTCGTGATCGTCTCGTCGGCGGTGTTCATCCAGTCGGGCATCACCGTCCACACCAGCTATCTGCGGCTGCTCCCAGGCTTCATGCTGATGGGCATCGGGATCGGGCTTGTGATGTCGCCGATGAGCACGGCCGCGATGAACTCGGTCGACCGGACCAAGTCCGGCGCTGCGTCGGGCGTGCTCTCGATGAGCCGCATGGTCGGCGGGACGTTCGGAGTCGCGGTGATGGGCGCCCTGATCAGCACGATCGGCCGCTCGAAGATCGACAGCAGTCTCCCCCAGCTCTCCTCCCACGCCCGCGGGAAGCTCGCAAACTCTCTGGGAGAGGGCGGCGTCCAGGGACACGGTCTGCCTGCGCATGTGATCTCCGCGGTCCACGAGGCGTTCGTGTCGGCGCTGGGCACCGGCCTGGCGATCAGCGGCGCGGTGACGCTCTGCGCCGCCGCGCTCGCCTGGATCCTGATCGAGCCGCGGCCGAAGGCGACCGAGCCCGAGCAGGCAGACCCCGCGGACCCGCCCCGCAGCGACGACACGGCGCCCGAGCTGACCGCCGTCTGAGGGGGCGCGCGGCAATCGGTCGCCCGAAGCTCCCCGTCCTCGCTGACGCGGCGCGGCGTGCCCGGCAGGGGTACGATCCGTGCGCAAGCGTCGGAAACTGAAAGGTGACCGTGGCCGTCGATTTGAGCCAAGTGACGCACGTCGATACCGAGCCGGGCGAACTGCCGTCAACGATGGCGGCCTGGGTAATCCGCGAGGAGCGCTTCGGCGAGCCCCTGGATGCGTTCCAGGTCGAGGAGATCGAGGTCCCCGAGCCGGGCGCCTTCGAGGTGATCGTCCGCGTGATGGCGGCCGGGGTCAACTTCAACAATGTGTGGGCCGCGCTCGGCGAGCCAGTGTCGGTGTTCCGCTATCACCCCGAGGACGACCATCACATCGGGGGCTCCGACGCCTCCGGGATCGTCTGGATGGTGGGTCCGGGGGTGACCCGCTGGAAGCCGGGCGACGAGGTCGTGATCCACTGCAACCAGGCCTCATATGAGGATCCCGAGGTGCACGGTCTGGACCCGCTGGCGGCGCCGAGCCAGCGGATCTGGGGATATGAGACGAGCTGGGGCTCGTTCGCGCAGTTCTGCAAGGTTCAGGCCCAGCAGCTGTTGCACAAGCCAAAGCAGCTCGCCTGGGAGGAAGCCGCCGCCTACGGCCTGACGTATTTCACCGCCTACCGGATGCTGATCGACCGCTGCCGGCTGCAGGCCGGCCACCGCGTGCTGATCTGGGGAGCGGCCGGTGGCCTGGGCGTGTTCGCGACCCAGCTGTGCGCGCTCACGGGCGCCGATGCGGTCGGCGTCGTCTCCTCAGACGACAAGGGCAGGCTCGTCGAACAGCTCGGTGCGATCGGTCACCTGAACCGTTCCGAGTTCGCGGGCATGATGCGCGAGGGCGGCGAGTCCCCGGACCAGGAAAAGGCGCGGTTCAAGGAGTCGCGGCGCTTCGCCAAGGCGGTCAACGAGGTCCTCGGAGGACCGCCCGACATCGTCTTCGAACACGTCGGCAAGGCCACGTTCCCGACCTCCGTGCTGGTCGTCAGGCCGTTTGGCAAGGTCGTGATCTGCGGCGCCACTTCGGGCTACCAGCTCGACTTCGACGTCAGGTACCTGTGGATGCGCCAGAAGGAGATCCTGGGCTCGCACTTCGCCAATGCGTGGGAGGCGACCAAGGCGAACGAGCTGATCGAGGAATCGAAGATCCGTCCGGTGCTGTGGCAGACGATGGGCTTCGACGGCGTCGCCGAGGCCCACCAGCTGCTACGCGACAACAAGCATCTGGGCAAGATCGCGATCCTCGTGGGCGCGGCGAGCGAGGGAGAGGGCAAGCACGCGGAGGGCCCCGGGGCGATCCGCGCGGAGGTCGGGGCCTAGTGTCGCGACACTAAATGGCCGGCGTGATCCACATCCAGTGGTATTCGACCCTGGGCCGCAAGGAGTCGCTCGCGGCGGAGGTGGTCCTGGCGGCGCCGCTGGCCCTGCGCTACGGCGCCACCGCCTACTCGGTCCACAATTCACGCGACGACCGCTACCGGCTTCTCCAGCTGGCGTGGTTCGAACGCCCGGCCGACTGGCATCGGTACTGGGACGGGCCCGAGATGACGGAGTTCCGGCGGCGCAACTCCGGGCGCTACCAGATTCCGATCACTTACGTGTGGCACGACGAGCTCGTGGCCGGCGCGCTGGGACCCGAGGTGGGCCTGCCCGAGGCCGAGCCCGAGCCCGAGCCCGAACCTCAGGCAGCCGTCTAGGGTGCCCGTCTAGCGTGCAGTAGGCGGTCCTACTCGCCTGCGGAGCCGGCCCGCAGCGCGAGCTCCAGCCAGAAGCGCTCGTCGGGATCGTCGAGCGCCTCTCCGAATATCTCTCGCAGCCGCGCCAGCCGGTAGCGCACCGTCTGCGGGTGAACGCCCAGGCGCCCCGCGACCGCCATCGGTTTGCCCTGCTCGGCCAGCCACGCCCGCAGCGTGACGATCAGCCGGCTGCGCTGGCGCGGAGAAAGCTCGGCCAGCGGGGCGAGGCGGTCGCGCGCCAGCTCCGCCGCCAGGTCGGCATCGCTGCGCAACAGCAGCATCCCGGCCTGCTCGCGAGCGGCGATCAGCGCGGGAGCGCCGTCGGCAAGCGAAAGAGCGGCCCGGGCCCGCGCGAGGCTGATCGTCGCCCGTCCCCACTCCACGGTGGTCCCGAGACCGGCGCTGGCTTCGGCATCGGCGACCGCACGCTCGAGCGCCGAGCGCCGGCCGGGACCGTCGGGATCGGGCATCACGACGATCAGCGTCTCGCCGATCGTCTCCGAGATGACGTCGGTCGGCAGGTGCGACGCGGCTCCCTCGCGACGGGGTCCCTCGATCGCGATCACCGCGATCCGTTTTGGCAGTGGCCAGCCCGCCTCGCGCGCCGCGCTCTTGATCGCGCTCGCCTCGGCCGGGGGCTCGCGAACGAGCATCCGCACCAAGCGCCGGCGGCGGAGGTCGGCTTCGCCGACCGCCGCCGACTGCTCGAGCGCATGGCCTTCCGCGGACTCCGCCGAGAGCACGTCGATGTAAGCGAACAGCGATTCCGCGAGCAGGTACAGCGTGTCGGGCTCAAGCCCGGCGACCACGCCGATCGCGGCGAACCGCCGCCACGCCACGCGGGCGCCGATCCGATATGCGCTGAGCAGCGAATCGAGGCTGCGCCCGGATCGCATCTCCCCTCGCCCCAGAGCCACGTACACGTCCGGTCGTGGGACCGGTCCGCCGGCTTCGATCTCGGCGAGGAAGTGGCGCAACGCCTCTTCGACACCGGCGCGGATTCCGGCCCCGAATGCCCCGTCGATCGGCCGCGCGTACGCCGGAACGGTGCGGACCGCGTCGATCATCTCGTTGGCCACGTCGGCGAGTGCGGGGCGCAGCACCCGGGCGATCTCCGGAGGCAGCTCGTGCCAGGGCTGATCGGCCATTTCTATCGGGAGGCTACAAATCCGGGAGGGATGGTCGTGGCGGGGGGAAGAGAAATTTGCGCCAGGCCCACGTATGCTCCCAGGTGCCGATGAGTCGCGCAAACAAGATCGTCAACCTGATCGGCGTGCCCCTGCCGCTGATCGGCCTGATCCTCGCGATCGCCCTTCTGTGGGACCGTGCGATCGGGCCCCTCCAACTCGGGCTGATGGTCTCCTTCTATGTCGTCACGGCGCTTGGGGTCACGCTCGGCTTCCATCGGATGTTCACCCACCGCGCCATGGAATCGTCGCGCGCGTTTCGGGCGATCATCGCGGTCCTGGGCTCGATGGCCGTCGAGGGCTCGGTGATCACCTGGGTCGCCGACCATCGCAAGCACCACGCGTTCACCGACATCGAAGGTGATCCTCACTCGCCGCATCTGAGCGGGCCGGGCTTCTGGGGCGCGGTGAAGGGACTGTGGCACGCGCACGTCGGCTGGCTATTTGAGACCGTGGGCACGGCCGAGCGCGAGCGCTTCGCCGGCGACCTCGTCAAGGATCGCGTCGTGCGCATCGTCGACAAGCTGTTCTGGGTGTGGGTCGTGCTCGGATTCGCGATCCCGTTCGCGCTCGGGTGGATCGTCGGCGGCGGCCTGGGGACCGCGCTGACGGCGCTGCTGTGGGGTGGTTTCGTGCGCGTGTTCCTGCTGCATCACGTCACCTGGTCGATCAACTCGGTCTGCCACTTCGTCGGGCGCAAGCGGTTCGACATCGCCGACGAGTCGCGCAACGTGTTCTGGCTGGCCCCCCTGTCGATGGGCGAGGCCTGGCATCACAATCACCATGCGTTCCCGACCTCCGCCTTCCACGGCCTCAGGCTCGGCGAGCGGCTGGCGGACCCCACCGGGCTGATGATCGCGCTGCTGGAGAAGCTCGGGGTGGTCTGGAACGTCGTGCGGATCAGCCCGGAGCGACAGCTCGCCAAGGCCCTGCCGGAAACGCGCGCCAAGGCACTACCCAACCGGGCGTAGGCCAGGCGTAGGCCGGTCAGCCCTCCTTGGGCGTAGGCCGGTCAGCCCTCCTCGGGCGTAGGCCGGTCAGCCCTCCTCGCGCGCAGGCCGGTCAGCCCTCCTCCAGCGGCCCCATCGTCAGGCCCGCTTCGTCCAGCTCGCGCCAGTAGATCTCGGCGTCCTCGCGCGCGCCGCTCCAGACGATCGCGCAGCCGGTGTGATGGATCCTGTCGGCGTAGCGGTAGCCCTCCGCCAGCGTCACCCCGGGAATCACCTGCGCGAGCGTCTCGGCGACGTGGTCGAAGGTGTTGTGGTTGTCGTTGAGGACCACCACCCGCCAGAGCCCCCCGAGGCCCGTTCCGGGACCGCCTACGCGGGGCAGCTCGACCGTCCGCGACATCGCCTTCAGGATACCCGGGAGCCCTGAGCCGATTCGTCGGTCGCTTCGGCGCGGTTTTCGAGGTAGCGCCGCATCCCCGCGTAGAGCTGCTCCGGGGGCGCCGCCTGCGTGTACTGCGGCAGCAGCTCTGCGTCGGGCCCCTGTTCGATCTCACGATGGATCGAATCGATGAACTCCTCCCTGTCCATGTTGGGGACCTTCGCCACCCACTCGTCCAATCGCCGTCCCAGCGCGTCCAGCTGAGCGTCCACGTCCTCGCTGGCGCCGAAATGCGTCATCGCCAGCCGCTCTGGCTTCCACCGGGCGACGCGCTCGATCGAGCGGTGCCACGCCTCGACGTCGATGTCGGGCGGCGGCGTTGGCGGGATCGTCAACGACGAGGGTGGGATCCGCACCCCGCCGACGTCGCCGACGAACGCCGTGCCCTGGTGCAGGTAGGAGACGTGGTGTGATGCGTGCCCGGGCGTGTATGCCACTTCGAAGCGCCCGTCGAGCACGCGTTCGCCGCCCTCGAGCACCCTGAGGTTCCGTTCGGGCACGGGCGTCATGTCGCCCCACAACCGGTCCATGTCGTCGCCGTACAGCCTGCGCACGCTCTCCATCAGGCGCGTGGGATCGATCAGATGGGAGGCGCCGCGCTCGTGGACGTAGACGTCGAGGTCGGGCCAGCGCTTGACCAGGGCGCCGCTCGCGCCGGCGTGGTCGAGGTGGATGTGCGTGAGCAGCAGGGTGCGGGGGCGCTCGTCGCCCAGCGCCTCGAGCAGGGTCGCCAGGCACGACTCCGGGCCCGGGTCGATCAGCACGTCGCGCAGCTGCCAGCAGCCGATCACTCGGGGGCGACCGAGGTGCATGACGTCGATCAGCCTCACCGGGGCCGCCTCCGCGACACGACTACGAACGCGGCTCCGTGCCGTCAGCCGGGTCCACGGGCGGGATCACCGCGGTGATGTCTGACTCGCCGTCGACGTCGGATTTTCCCTCCTCCTCGATTGGCCCCCGACCCCGATCGGCGGGCTCGGACTCGTGCGCCGGCGCTTCGGACTGCGGTTCCGGCTCGTGCAAGGGCTCCTCCGGCTCGTGCGCGAGCTCTTCGGACTGCGGTTCCGGCTCGTGCGCGAGCTCTTCGGACTGCGGTTCCGGCTCGTGCGCCAGCTCTTCGGACTGCGGCTCTGACTCCCCTGCGTGCTCTTCGGATGGCGGCTCGGCCACCCCCCCGGTGTCCTCTGCGGCGGGGAAACGCTCGGCCGCGGAGTCGGTGAGCCCGAGCAGCTGCGTCGCGAGCTCCCGCGTGTCCTCGACGATCTGCCGCCGCTCGGCCCAGATGCGGTCGGTCTCGGCATCGAGGTCCTTGAGGCGCTGCTCGGCCGCGGCGGTGATCCGCGCCGCCTCGCGACGGGCCTCCTCGAGTCGGTCCTCGGCCTCGCTGCGCGATTGCATGGTGATCTGCTCGGCCGTATCGTGCGCTCGCTGGAGGATCCCGGAGATCTGCTCACCGACACGCTCCAGCGCGCGCCGGATCGCGGCCTCGGGCGACCGCGTCGCCTGCAATTCGGCGACCAGCTGGCTGGTCTGCTTGACGTAGGCGTCGACCGCTATGCGGTCATAGCCACGCAACGCCACCGGGAAGTGGACGTCCGCCGCGAGCGACACGGGATCGTCCGGCATCGTCGCGAGCGGCGCGGTGATCTCTTGAATGAGGGCGTGCTCGGTGGCTGCTGAGCTTTGATCAGGCATGGCTTCACAGTACCCAAGTGCCGGGTTGGGGAACAGACCCTTACATACAATGAAGCGCGCCATGACCGAGATACCCCCACCGCGCCTGCCCGAGCGCGACCGGCCGTGGATGATGCGGACCTACGCCGGGCATTCCGACGCCAGGCGCTCGAACGAGCTCTACCGCCGCAATCTCGAGAAGGGGCAGACCGGGCTGTCGGTGGCCTTCGATCTGCCAACCCAGACCGGTTATGACCCCGACCACGAGCTCGCGCGCGGCGAGGTCGGCAAGGTGGGGGTGTCGATCGCCCATGCCGGCGACATGCGGACGCTGATGGAGGGCATCCCGCTGGATCAGATGAACACGTCGATGACGATCAACGCGACCGCGGCCTGGCTGCTGGCGCTCTACATCATCACGGCCGAGGATCACGGGGTGCCCGCCGCCGCGCTCCAGGGCACCACCCAGAACGACATTCTCAAGGAGTACCTGAGCCGCGGGACCTACGCCTTCCCGCCGGGACCGAGCATGCGCCTGATCGCCGACACGATCGCCTATGCCGTCGAGAACGTCCCGAAGTGGAACCCGATCAACATCTGCTCCTACCACCTCCAGGAGGCCGGGGCGACGCCGGTGCAGGAGATCGCCTACTCGATCAGCAACGCGATCGCGGTGCTCGACGCGGTTCGCGAGCGCGTCGGCACCGCGGGCGAAGCCCGTGGTGAGGCGCTGATGGGGAGCGTGTTCGGGCGGATCTCGTTCTTCGTCAACGCCGGCGTGCGCTTCATCGAGGAACACGCCAAGCTCCGCGCCATGGCCGAGCTCTGGGACGAGCTGGGCAGCGAGCGCTACGGCGTCAGCGACGACAAGCAGCGCCGTTTTCGTTACGGCGTCCAGGTCAATTCGCTCGGTCTCACGGAGGCCCAGCCGGAGAACAACATCTACCGGATCGCGCTCGAGGCGCTCGCGGTGACGCTCGGGCGCGACGCACGGGCTCGGGCGATCCAGCTCCCGGCCTGGAACGAGGCGCTGGGCCTTCCGCGGCCGTGGGACCAGCAGTGGTCGCTGCGGCTGCAGCAGATCCTCGCCTACGAGACCGACCTGCTCGAGTATCCCGACATCTTCGAGGGCTCGAAGGTGATGGACGGATTGGTCGCCGAGCTGGTGGAAGGCGCCCGCGAGGAGATGCACCGGGTGGCCGAGCTCGGCGGCGCCGTCGAGGCCGTGGACTACATGAAGTCGGCGCTCGTGGAGTCCCACCGTGAGCGCTGGGGGCGGATCGAATCGGGCGAGCTGACCGTCGTCGGGATGAACCGATTCACTTCGAGCGAGCCCTCGCCCCTGACCGCCGACGCCGACGGCGGCATCCTCGTGGTGGACCCCGCAGTTGAGGCGCAGCAGCGCGCCGCTGTGGAGCGCTGGCGTGAATCGCGCGATCAGGGCGCCGTCGATGCCGCCCTGGCCGAGCTGGCGCGGGTCGCCCGCCGCCACGACGAGAACATCATGCCCGCGACGATCGCCGCGGCCCGCGCGGGCGCCACCACCGGTGAGTGGTCGCAGACGCTGCGCGAGGCGTTCGGCGAGTACCGGGCGCCGACCGGTGTCGGCCAGGCCGCCGCCGTCTCCAGCGAGGAGATCGCCGAGCTGCGCGACGAGGTCGAGCGCGTGAGCGAGGCGTTGGGCCGGCGGCTGAAGTTCCTCGTCGGCAAGCCGGGCCTCGACGGGCACTCCAACGGCGCCGAGCAGATCGCGGTGCGCGCCCGGGACGCGGGCATGGACGTGGTCTACGAGGGCATCCGGCTGACCCCCTCGCAGATCGCAACCTCGGCGGCGCAGGAAGGCGTGCACGTGATCGGTCTCTCGATCCTGTCGGGCTCACACCGTGAGCTGATCCCCTCGGTGCTCGAGGCGCTGCGCGATGCCGGCGCGGGCGATGTGCCCGTCGTGGTCGGCGGGATCATCCCCGAGGCCGACGCGACCGTCTTGCGCGACGCCGGCATCGCCGCCGTCTACACCCCCAGGGACTGGGACCTCAACAGGATGATGAGAGACATCATCGCGCTCGTCGGCGAGCGCCACGATATCGACACAGCAGCGATCGCTTGAGCTCCGGGCCGGTCGACGGCGCCGAGCTGGGGGCCCGGCTGCGCGACCGCGACCTGAGCGCCGCCGCGGCGGTGCTGAACCTCGTCGAGAGCCACAGCGGCGCTGCGCGCGCGCAGACCGCGGCGCTGCTGGCCGCCGTCTCGCCGGCCGCGCTCGCTGCGGAGGCGCCCGCGCACGTGATCGGCATCACCGGCCCGCCCGGTGTCGGCAAGTCCTCGCTGCTGTCGCGACTGGTGGCCGCCTGGCGGGCCCGGCGGCGCTCGGTCGCGGTGCTCGCGGTCGACCCCACGTCGCGGCGCTCGGGCGGCGCGCTGCTGGGCGATCGGGCGAGGATCGAGGTCGACCCGAACGACCGCGCCGTGTTCATCCGCTCAACCGCCGCGGGCGATCGGCTCGGCGGGCTCGCGCCGGCGACCAGGGCGGCCGCCGGCGCGCTCTCGGCCGCATTCGACGTGGTCGTGATCGAGACCGTCGGCGTCGGACAGTCCGAGACCGAGGTCGCCGACCTGGCCGACACCGTTGCGGTCGTGGTGCAGCCGGGATCCGGCGACGTGCTGCAGTTCCTCAAGGCGGGAATCATGGAGGTCCCCGACCTGCTCGTCGTGACCAAGGCCGACCTCGGTCGGATCGCGACGCGCGCGCGCTCGGATCTGCGATCCGCCCTGCGGGCGCTCGGCGCACGCGATGTCGAGGTGCTAATGGTCTCCTCGCTGGCGCCGCCCTCGGGCATCGATGAACTGGTCGAGGCGCTCGATCGCCACCGCGCCGGCCTCGACCTCCCCGCTCGGCGGTGGCGGGCGCGGCGGATGCACGCGCTGACCGATTTCGTCACCGAGCACGGGGAGTGGGGCCTGCGGGCGCTCGGCGGGCGCCACGAGGCCGAGAAATGGATCGCAACGCAGGATCCAGGCCTCGACGTGGCAACGCTCGAGCGCATGCTGTCCGAGCGCGCGCACCGGGGCTGAGCGCCCAGCTGGCAAGGCGCCGGCGCCGCGTCGGCTGAGCGACCCGATCCGCATCCGACACAATCGGGGGGTGGATTGGATCGCGAGCCGGGGGATGCGTCGGATCGTCCTTCCGGCGCAGCCCCTCGTTGACGGCCCGACCACGCTGCGGCCGTGGCGTGACACGGACGTGCCGCAACTGGTGATGGCCTGCCAGGACCCCGAGATCGCCCGCTGGACCCGGGTCCCCGAACGCTACGGCGAGTCTGACGCGCGCGCGTTCCTGCTGGCGCGCTACGACGCGATCCTGGCCGGGACGACGGCACCGTTTGCGATCGTCAGCGCCGACGACGACACGCACCTGCTGGGCTCGATCTCGCTGATGCGCTTTGCCTGGGAGCACGCCCGCGGCGAGGTTGGCTACTGGCTGGCGGGCTACGCCCGCGGCGACGGACACGTGAGCCGCGCCATGCGGCTGGTCTGCACATGGGGATTCGATGCGCTGGGCCTCGAGCGCATCGACCTGCTCGCCGGCACCGAGAACCTCCCATCGCAGCGAGTGGCCGAACGCTGCGGCTTCATCCGCGAGGCGGTGCTGCGCTCTTACATGCGAGGCAAGGGCGTGCGCCAGGACATGGTGTCGTTCGGATTGCTGCGCGGCGAGGCCTAGGTCCCGAGCCACTCACAGCTAAGTGCCCGCTAAGCGGCCGCTCAGCGCCGCTAAGCGCCGGTCAGCCGCGCGAACTGGGGATCGTCGCGCAGGGACTCGAAGTCCTCGTCCTCGCGCGCCCACGCCGCGGCCTCGGGGCGCCCCGCGATCGCCGTACGCAGCGCCTCGATCGCCGCGCCGCGGTTTCCCTGGACCGACTCCAGGCAGGCCATGTTGTAGAGCAGGGTCGGCGCGCCCGGCTTTGCCGCCAGGCCTTCGGCGAGGATCTCGCGGGCTCGCTCGGGGTCGGTTCTGATCAGCGGGCCGGCGCGAAACGCCCACTCCCACGCCGACGGCTCAAACGTCGGGGGGCCCCCGAAGCTGAGCACGGTCGTGCCCGCCTCCGTCGCCACCGCATGCCGGTGTGATGAGGGGTCGGGCACGAACACGTACGTGCCGGCCGGGGCGTCGTATTCCTCGCCGTCGATCTCAAACAGGGCACGTCCGGCGGCCACGAAATACAGCTCCTCGTGGGCGAGCGACGGGTCCTCGCCCGGGAGCGCCGCCGCTTCGGTATGCGGCTCGACCACGTCGTCGCCGGCCTGCGCAGCCGTGTAGGCGTTGCACCCGAACGCTCGGACGCCAAGCGTCAGCCGCACCGGACGCCAAGTCAGACTGGCCGGTCCGGCAACCGATTCGAGCTCGTCGAGGTGGACTACGCGCGGGGGCTGTGGCATCGCGGTGGGGGCGCCGTCACGCCGATGCAAGGCAAGCGACGCCGACAGGGTAGCCTCTTCGCCATGAACCTTGAGCCCTTGCGCGACGGCCACGGCCGGGTGATCGGCGATCTGCGCGTGTCCGTCACCGATCGCTGCAACTTCCGCTGCCAGTACTGCATGCCGGCGGAGGGACTCCCCTGGCTGCAGCGCGCCGAGATTCTCACCTTCGAGGAGATCGTGCGCCTGGTCTCCCTGCTCGCGCGGATGGGCGTTCACGACGTGCGCCTGACCGGCGGCGAGCCGCTCGTCAGGCGCGACTTCCCGCAGCTGGCGGCGATGCTCGCCGCGGTCGAGGACGTGCACGAGCTTTCGGTCACCACCAACGGCTTCCTGCTCGAGCGAGACGCCGAGGCGCTCGTGCGGGCGGGGGTTGACCGCTTCAACGTCTCGATCGACTCGCTCCAGCGAGACCGCTTCTACGAGCTGACCCGCCGCGACGCGCTTCCGAAGGTGCTGCGCGGGCTCGAGGTGCTCGGGAGCTTCCCCGAGGCGCACCCGATCAAGATCAACGCCGTCGCGATACGGGACTTCACCGAGGAGGAGGCGATTCCGTTTGCGGAGTTCGCGCGGCGTACGCCGTACGAGGTGCGCTTCATCGAGTTCATGCCGCTCGACGGCGGTCACGCCTGGACCGACGATCAGGTCCTGACCGGCGACGAGATCCGCGCTGCCATCAACGCGGTCTACCCCCTCGAACCTGAGCCCCGCGAGCCGCACGCGACCGCGCGGGTTTACCGGTTTGCCGACGGACTAGGAAGGATTGGCTTCATCAATCCCGTCTCCGAGCCATTCTGTGGGGATTGCAACCGGATCCGGCTGACCGCCGACGGCCACCTGCGGACCTGCCTGTTCTCGATGAACGAGACCGACCTGCGGGGCCCGTTGCGCGCCGGCGCCGGCGATCACGAGCTCGAGGTGCTGATCCGCGACGCGGTGTGGCGCAAGGAGCTCAAGCACCATGTCGGCGAGCCCGGCTTCATCCAGCCGGCGCGCACGATGTCCGCCATCGGCGGTTAAGAACTTCGCAACCTCGGGCGGGCATCATCATCTGAGCTTATGCCGGTGCTGATGTTGTTCGCGCTGATCGCGGGCGCGGGGACCGCGATCACGCCATGCGTCCTGCCCGTCTTGCCGGCCTTGCTCTCGGCGAGCGCGGTTGGCGGCCGCCGCCGGCCGTTGGGGATCGTCGTCGGGATGGTAACGGCATTCACGGTCGCGATCGTGGCGCTCGCTCAGCTCGTCAAGGGCGTCGGTCTCGCCGGCGGCGCCGCGCGGACGGCGGCGATCGTGGTCCTCATCGCGTTCGGGTTGATCCTCCTGATCCCGGATGCGGCCGCCCGCGTGCAAGCCCCGCTCTCGCGACTCGCCCGTTTCGGGCCGAAGACCGGCGGCGATGGCTTCTGGTCGGGCGTCGGCGTCGGCGCGGCGCTGGGGTTCGTGTGTGCGCCCTGTGCAGGCCCGATCCTGGCGGCGGTGACGTCGGTGAGCGCCGCCAGCGGCGTCTCGGCCCGGATCGTCGCGGTGGCGCTGTCCTACTCGGTCGGCCTCGGCGCGGTCCTGCTGCTCTATGGGCTGGGTGGCCGAGCCGTGATCGACCGGGTGCGGCGCTCGGCGCGTGGTCACGTCGTCGAGCGCACCCTCGGGGTAGTGCTGCTCGCGACCGGCGTGCTGATGTTCGCCAACGTCGATGTTCGCTTCGAGGAGGCACTGGCCAAGGACCAGAGCCTGCCCGCGTTCCTGCTCGACCCGACCCATTCGCTGGAGAGCTCGACCGCCGTCCAGAACCGGCTGGCCTCGCTGCGCGCACCGTCGCGCTTTGAGCAGCGACAGGCGCAGGCGTCGACCAAGCCCGTCCCGGCCACCGCCGGCGTCTCGATTCCCGGCGTCAAGACCCCGCCGCTCCCGGACCTCGGCTCCGCCCCGGAATTCACCGACACCCAGCAGTGGTTCAACACCCCGCAAGGCGCCCCGCTGACGCTGGGCCGCCTCCGCGGGCACGTCGTGCTCGTCGACTTCTGGACCTACACGTGCATCAACTGCCTCCGCACGCTTCCGTTCGTCGAAGGCCTTTACTCCACCTACCACCGCTACGGGCTCGAGGTGGTCGGCGTCGAGACGCCCGAGTTCACGTTCGAACGCAGCGCCTCCAACGTCGGCCAGGCGATCCACTCCGACGGCTTGACCTACCCGGTCGTGCAGGACAACGACTACGGCACCTGGGGCGCCTACGAGAACCAGTACTGGCCGGCCGAGTACCTGATCGACGCAAACGAGCGGGTACGCCACACGCAGTTCGGCGAGGGCGACTACAAGCAGGACGAGGCCGCAGTCCGCCAGCTGCTCTACGACGCCGGCGCTCGCCAGCTGCCGCCGCCGATGACGGCCAAGGCGATCCTGCCGTCGGCGTCGGAGGCCACCCCCGAGACCTACCTCAATTCGCAGCGTTCTGAGGGATTCGCGATGCCGCTTGCGCCGGGGGTCAGGTTCTATCCGGGATCCAGCCACCTTGCGCCCAACGAGTTCGCGCTGCGGGGGAGCTGGCGGGTCACCTCGCAGTCGGCCAGCCCGGTTGCTCGCGGTGCCGCGATCGAGGCGAGGTTCCAGGCCGCCAAGGTCTACCTCGTGCTCACGTCGGCGGGCGACATTCCGCGGCGCGCACGCGTGCTGCTCGACGGACATCCGATCTCCGACGACGAGAGCGGCGCCGACGTTTCAAACGGCGTCGTCACGGTCCGCGGCCAGCGCCTCTACTCGCTCGTGTCGCTCCCCAGCGCCCAGGCTCACGCCCTGACGGTCGGCCTGCCGCCCGGGGTGAGCGCCTACGACTTCACGTTCGGCTAGGCCGGGGCCCGGCGCCGTCTGCGGGTGTCCAACATCGCCGCCGCCTGCAGGAGGTCATCGGGCGCGTCGACATGGAACAGCAACTCGGGATCGCCGACCTCGAACAGAATCGGATCGAGCGCCGCCACGTGGTCGCGCACCGGCGCGTCGGGCGCCAGGCCCGCGCGCTGAAGCCGCTCGAGCGCCTCCGGCTGGTAGCAGCCCAGCAGCGGCTGATCGTGGCCGTCGCTCGAGGCGATCACCGCCGGCGCCCCGCCCGGGTCCGCGGACGCGAGCGCTGCGATCAGCTCACTCGTGAGGAACGGCAGGTCGGCGGCGCACACGAGGATCGGGCGACCCTCGGCCAGCGCCAGCGCGTGCATGATCCCGACCAGGGGGTGACGGGGCACCGCGGGCTCGATCCAGACCGTCGCGCCGACCAGGCTCGGAAGCTTCGTGTCGGCCTTGGCCACCACCACGACCTCGAGCAGAGCACCACGCATGGCCTCCAGCGGGTATGCGATCAGCGGGGTGCCGTGGAGCTGCACGATCGCCTTGGATCCGCCGATCCTGCGGCCGGATCCGCCCGCGAGGATCGCGCCGATCGGCTCCCGGCGAAAGCGCATCAGGGCTTGTCGCCGTGCTCGCTCACGAAGGGATCGTAGAATCAATCCGATGGAGGGCTCAACGTCGGTCAGGAGCTGGCTGCGCTGTTACCGGTGCTGGTCGCAGAATCTCGAGGTGCAGGTGCACTACGAGGGGATCCACCGGATCGATCCGGAGACCGGCGAGCGCGGCGAGGTGGTCGACGAGATGCAGGAGGCGGTGGTCCAGTGCCTCGAATGCATGCACGACCAGCCCCACCTGGGATTCCACAACGGCCGCGTCGAGCCGGTGGAGGACCGCTGGGAGCGGATGATCGCGGGCACCCCGTGGGTCGCGTCGTGCACGGTCACCGTCGACGCCGACGACGTCGAGACATGCTCGGGGCCCGAGGCCGGCGACGCGCTCTCATACGCCGCGTTCGGCGACCACGGGACGCGCGAGTTCTTCACCCACGTTCGCTTCCACAAGCACGACGACGACCGGATCGTCGTGCACCTGCTGGTCGAGCTCTACGCGCGCTCGGCCGAGGAGGCGACCGAGGTGCTCGAGGAAGCCGCGCGGGGCACGCTGGCGATCACCTCGCTCGCCGAGGAATCGCGCCCGCCCGCGTCGACGGGCGACGATAAGCACTAGCCGCGGGCTCTCGGCGCGCCCCGCTCCGGCGGCGCCGCCAGTCCCACGCTTCCACGCAGATCAGCGCGAGCGCCACCGGCACGGTCGCGGGCAGCTCGCTGACCACGAAGAACAACAGGTCAAAAGCGGCCGCCAGCACGAACGTCAGCAGCGCCGCCGACAGCTGCACGTCGCGTCGCGCCGCCAATACGGCCCCGAGCAGGGCCGCGATGAACATGTCTCCGTAACCCATCGTCACCGACCCGAACAGCTCTGACTGGAGCTGCGGTAGCCCCGCCGGCGGCTGGGCCGCGAGCAGCGTCGCGTTGGGATTCTGGAGCAGGTCCGACGCCACCAGCCACACGTCG
Organism: uncultured Solirubrobacterales bacterium; assembly: GCA_963723675.1. Lineage (GTDB taxonomy): Bacteria > Actinomycetota > Thermoleophilia > Solirubrobacterales > Solirubrobacteraceae > Palsa-465. The sequence continues at coordinate 2,147,135 of CAVRRW010000012.1, forward strand.
GCTCCCGCCATCAGCAGGATCCCGACCTTCAGCCAGGTCGGCGGCGTCATCGCCACGAGGAGCACTCCCAGCGTGATGCAGCTGAGCGCCGAGAGGATCGCTCCCGCGGCCTCCCCCGCGAGCGAGTTCTTGGCGACCCAGGCGACCACGAACAACGGCACTGCCCCCAGCGCCGCGAGCGCCACGGCTCCGCGCATCGCCCATCCCAGCGCGGCGGCGGCAAGCAGCGGCACGGCGACCAGCGCGAGATAGGTCAGGCCCGTTGCGGTGCCCGAGGCAAAGCGGATCGCGAAAATGACAATGACGATCGAGGCGATCGGCACCAGCGCCCATCCGCGACCGTGGAAGCGGCGCAGGCTCTGCATCCCGGACGCGGCCTTGGGCGCGGCGACAACGGCGGCCTGCAACGCCAGCAGGCCGGCGTCGGAGGGCACGAACGCGAGCGCCATGACGATCAGATTAGGCGGCCGAGAACCGATACACCGGCGACTCTTGCCCAGTTCTTACCGACGGGCCCTCAGGTCCGCAAGCGGGCTTCGAGCACATCGAGCTCCGCGTGCAGCTCATCCGGCAGCTTGTCGCCGAACTGGGAGTAGTGCTCGTGCATCTGGGGCAGCGACTGGCGCCAGCCTTCGACGTCGACCTCGAGCAGCTCATGCATCGTCTCGGCCGTGATATCGAGGCCGTCGGTGTCGATGCCGCCCGGCCCGACCGGCGGGACCAGCCCGATCGAAGTCTCCACCGCCTCGGCCTTGCCCTCACAGCGGCGGAAGATCCAGGCGAGCACGCGCGAGTTCTCCCCGAACCCTGGCCACAGATACTTTCCGTCCTCGTCCTTGCGGAACCAGTTGACGTAGAAGATGCGGGGCAGCTTCGCCCCCTCGCGCCGGCCGATGTTCAGCCAGTGCTGGAAGTAGTCGGCCATGTTGTAGCCGCAGAACGGCAGCATCGCCATCGGGTCGAAGCGCAGCTCGCCGACGTTGCCGGCCGCGGCGGCCGTCTTCTCGGAGCCCATGATCGAGCCCAGGAACGTCCCGTGCTTCCAGTCGCGCGCTTCGTGCACCAGCGGGACCACCGTCGCCCGCCGGCCGCCGAACAGCATCGCGTCGATCGGGACGCCGGCGGGATCGTCCCACTCGGGGGCAACCGACGGGCATTGCGCGATCGCCACCGTGAAGCGCGCGTTGGGATGGGCGGCGGTGGTGTCGGCGTCCCGGGTCCAGTCGTTGGCGCGCCAGTCGGTCAGGTGGGCGGGCGCCTCGGCGGTCATGCCCTCCCACCAGATGTCGCCGTCGTCGGTCTTGGCGCAGTTGGTGAACACCGTGTCGTGCTCGAGCATCGTCAGCGCGTTCGGGTTGGTCCTCCTGCTCGTGCCGGGAGCCACGCCGAAGAAGCCGGCCTCCGGGTTCACCGCGTACAGCCGGCCGTCGGATCCGAACTTCATCCACGCGATGTCGTCGCCAATCGTCTCGACCTTCCACCCGCGCAGGGTCGGGATCATCATCGACAGGTTCGTCTTGCCGCACGCGCTGGGGAAAGCGCCCGCGATGTACTTGCTCTCGCCGTCGGGGGAGGTCATCTTGAGGATCAGCATGTGCTCGGCCAGCCAGCCCTCGTCGCGCGCCATCACGGAGGCGATCCGCAGCGCGAAGCACTTCTTGCCCAGCAGCGCGTTGCCGCCGTATCCCGAGCCGTAGGACCAGATCTCCCGGCTCTCGGGGAAGTGCACGATGTACTTGTTCTCGGCGTTGCAGGGCCAGGGGACGTCCTGGACACCCTCGGTGAGCGGCATCCCCACCGAGTGCAGGCACGGCACGAAGTCGCCATCCTCGGCCAGCACGTCGAGCGCGGGCTGGCCCATGCGGGTCATGATGCGCATCGAACAGGCCACGTATGAGGAGTCGGTCAGCTGCACGCCGGTGTAGGAGATCGGCGAGCCCAGCGGTCCCATCGAGAACGGGACGACGTACATCGTCCGTCCCCGCATGGACCCCGCGAACAGCTCGGTCAGCGTCCTACGCATCCCCTCGGGCTCGCGCCAGTTGTTCGTCGGGCCGGCATCGGACTCGCGCTCGGAACAGATGAAGGTCCGGTCCTCCACGCGTGCGACGTCGTCGGGATCTGAGAGCGCCAGGTATGAGTTCGGCCGCTTGGCCTCCGACAGTCGCTCGAAGGTCCCCGCGTCTACAAGCCTCTGCGCAAGCCGCTCGTACTCCTCCGCGGAGCCGTCACACCAGTGGACGTCATCCGGTTCGGCGAGGGCCGCGACCTCCTCCACCCACGCCCTCAGGCGCGCGTGCTTGGTCGTAGCTCGGGGCTTGGGTGCGGTGTGGGCCATTGGTGGTCAGGCACTCCTTGGGTTCTGTCGGTGGCCCAGCAAGCCTACCCGCGCGCGGCGATCGATGGGCCTCCCGGGCGGACGGCAGCGGCGGTCGGGGGCGAACGCGGACGGCGCCCGAGCCTCGCCGGCCGGGTGGCTTCATTCGACGTTTGCCTCCGCCGCCTGGGTTACGGTGGTCTGCCCCTCGGGGTCCTTCCTCGGCACCAGCACAAGCCGCTTGAACTCGGCCACCAGCACCCCGTCCTGGTTGAGCACGCGCGTGTGCACCCTGACCGTGCCGCGATCGGGCTTGGATTGCGACGGCCGGACCTCGAGCACCTCCGACTCGCAGAACAGCGTGTCGCCGTGGAACACCGGCGCGGGGTGCTTGAGCTCCTCGGTGGCGAGGTTGGCGATCGCCTTGCCGCTGACGTCCGAGACGCTCATCCCGAGCGCGAGCGAGTACACCAGCGAGCCGACGACGACATTGCGTCCCTGCTGGGACCGCCGGGCGTAGACGTCGTTGATGTGCAGCGGGTGGTGGTTCATCGTGATCAGGCAGAACAGGTGATCGTCTGACTCCGTCACCGTCTTGGCCGGCCAGTGCTTGTACACGGCGCCGACCTCGAACTCCTCGAGGTAGCGGCCATATGGGTGCGCGCCCGACGCCTCCCGCGCCGCCTGGTCGGTGTCGACTTGGTTCATCTGCAGTCTCCTGTGTCGGTTAGGCCCGGAGAATGCCAGTCGGCCGGGCGTCGGCGCGGCGCCGGCGGCGCCCGCACCGGGGAAGAACGGCGCTGCGGCGACCATGCCGCGCGCGCTGCGGCGACCATGCGGCGCGCGCTGCGGCGCCCATGCGGCGCGCAGCCGAGGATTGCGGGGGCTATCCCCCGGATGGGACGCCGCCGCGCCCCAGCGACGCCGCCGACCGCATGCGCCAAGCTACCCGCATGGACCCCGTCTTTCGGATCCGAGCCATGTCGGGCGCGGCCCCGCGTTCGACCAAGGTCACGCTGCTCGCGGTCGTCGCGGTGGCCGCCACGATCGTCTGGGCCGCCGTCGGCGGAGGCTACTTCTGGCCGATCTGGGTGTGGTTTGGGATCGCCATCGCGCTCAGCCTCGAGCTCGGGATCCCCTGGGCGTGGGCGCAGCCCCGGGGCCCGCGGCGGCAGCTGGCAGTGCACGGCGTCGTCTCGGCCATCCTCGTGGCGATTGACTTGGCGATCTGGGCGATGTCGGGCGGAGGGTTCTTCTGGCCGGTGTTCCCGACGATCGCCCTCGGCGGCGCGTTCGCGGTGCATGCCAAGCTCCGCTGGCAGCAGGACGATCTCGCCGCCCGGGTCGAGCAGCTGACCCGGACCCGCCGCGGCGCGCTCGATGTGCAGGGAGCCGAGCTGCGCCGGATCGAACGCGACCTGCACGACGGCGCCCAGGCCCGGCTGGTCGCGCTCAGCATCCAGCTCGGCCGGGCCGAGGAGCGCCTCGAGGGCCAGCCCGAGGCCGCCGAGCTGGTGCGGCGCGCCCGCGAGGAGGCGACCGCCGCGATCGGCGAGCTCCGCGACCTCGCGCGCGGCATCGCCCCCCCGGTCCTGGCGGACCGCGGGCTCGGGGCGGCGGTGCAGGCACTCGCCGATCGCTCGCCGGTGAGGGTCACCGTCCAGACCGAGGTGCCCCGGCGGCTGGCGCCCGTAGTCGAGACCGCCGCCTACTTCGTCGCCGCCGAGGCGTTGACCAACGCCGCCAAGCACGCCCCCGGCGCCACCGTCCAGATCACGATCCGTGAGAGGGGGCGGTGGCTCGTCGTGATGGTGAGCGATGATGGGCCGGGTGGCGCGAGTTCGAACGGCGGCGGACTGACGGGGCTGCGCCAGCGCGTCGAAGCGGTCGACGGCAGGCTGGAGATCGAGAGTCCGGCCGGTCACGGAACCACAATCGAGGTCGCGCTGCCATGCGCGTAGTCATCGCCGAGGATCAGGCGCTCCTCCGGGAGGGGATCGCGGCGCTCCTGCAGGAGAACGGGATCGAGGTGGTGGCCCAGGCGGAGGACGGCGCCGGCCTCCTGCGGATCGCCGCCGGGCACAAGCCGGATCTCGCGATCGTCGACGTCCGCCTCCCCCCCACCTTCACCGACGAGGGCATCCGCGCGGTGCTCGAGGCGCGCCGCCGGCGACCCGACCTCGCCGTCCTGGTCTTGTCGCAGTACGTCGAGCCGGTCTACACGGGCGAGCTGCTGGCGACGGGCGAGAGCGGCGTCGGCTACCTCCTCAAGGAGCGCGTCAGCGAGATCCGCTCGTTCCTCGACGCAGTGCAGCGCGTTGCCGCCGGCGGGACCGCGCTCGACCGCGAGGTGGTCGCGTCGCTGGTGCGCGAGCGCGACCGCGGCGGCGCCCGGAGCGAGCTCGGCGCGCTGACCCAGCGCGAGCGCGAGACGCTCGAACTGATCGCCCAGGGCCGCACCAACGCCGCGATCGCCCGCGAGCTCGTGATCACAGTCGGCGCCGTCGAGAAGCACATCTCAAACATCTTCTACAAGCTCGACCTTCCGGCCACCGACGACGACCACCGGCGCGTGCTGGCGGTGCTGGCGTATTTGCGCGCGTCGGAAGCGTCCTAGCATCGCAGCCGGGCGTCCGTCGCCCGCGGTCCGCAGCCGGCTGAGCAGGGCTCGGCGTGCGATGCGATTCCGCGGGGATTTCGTTACACCCGATGAATTCTCCTGGTCCGATGCAACAAAGTCCCCGCTATCCGGGGGTTTCGTCGCACTCGGCCCGGTTGGCGCGCCGAATGCAACGAAATCCCCGACTGGCGTCTCAAATCCCGAGCCGCCGCGGCACCCGGTTACGTTCCATGCACCACCCCGATAGCTTTGGGGCGGAATCGATCAGGAGATCTGACCCGTGAGAAACCCGCGTGACTTTGGAAAGCCGCTCGCGATCGGCGCGCCGGCGCCGGCCCAGGAGATCCCGTTCAAGCCGTCGCGGATGATCCACTTCCTCGACTTCTCCAACGAGAAGATGGTCGCGAAGGCTTCCGCCATCGCGCCGACGGTCGACATCCTGCTCGGAAATCTCGAGGACGCCATCCCCGTTGACCGCAAGGAGGCCGCCCGAGAGGGCCTGATCCGCGTCGGCAAGGAGATGGAGCTCGGTGAAACGCAGCTGTGGACGCGGGTCAACAGCCTCGAGTCGCCATGGGTCCTCGACGATCTGACCGCGGTCGTGACCGAGATCGGCCACAAGCTCGACGTGGTGATGATCCCGAAGGTCGAGGGGCCCTGGGACATCCACTACGTCGATCGCCTGCTCGCCCAGCTCGAGGCCAAGGCCGGGCTGGGGCGCCCGATCCTCGTGCACGCGATCCTCGAGACCGGCCTCGGCGTGGTCAACCTCGAGGAGATCGCGATAGCCAGTCCGCGAATGCAAGGCATCAGCTTCGGTCCCGCCGACCTCGCCGCCTCCCGGCGGATGAAGACCACGCGCGTCGGGGGCGGCCACCCCGGCTACCGCGTCATCAGCGACCCCGACCCCGCCAACCCCGAGGCTCCGCGCCCGGCCGCCCAGCAGGATCCCTGGCACTACTCGATCGCGCGGATGGTCGACGCCTGCACGTCGGCGGGGATCCTCCCGTTCTACGGCCCTTACGGCGACATCCGCGACGTCGAGGGCTGCGAGACGCAGTTCCGGGCGGCATTCCTGCTCGGGTGCGTCGGCGCCTGGTCGCTGCACCCCGCCCAGATCGAGATCGCCAAGCGGGTCTTCAGCCCCGACCCCGAGGAGGTCCTGTTCGCCAAGAAGGTGCTCGAGGCGATCCCCGACGGACGCGGCGTCCACATGATCGACGGCAAGATGCAGGACGACGCAACCTGGAAGCAGTGCAAGGTGATGGTTTCGCTCGCCGAGATGCTCGCCCACAAGGACCCCGAGCTGGCGGAGGCCTACGGATTCGAGCGGTCGCCGGCGGCGGCTGCGTAGGCTGCCCACATGCGGATCTCAGCCAAGGCCGACTACGCGGTCCGCGCAGCGGTCGAGCTCGCGGCCGCGCCCGGCGAGAAGCCGGTCAAGGCAGAAAGGATCGCGACCGCTCAGGAGATCCCGCTGAACTTCCTGGAGAACATCCTCGGCGAGCTGCGCCACGCCGGGATCGTTCGCAGCCACCGAGGCGCCGAGGGCGGCTTCCGGCTGGCGAAGCCACCCGACCAGGTGACGATCGCCGACATCATCCGCGCCGTCGAGGGGCCGCTCGCGAGCGTCCGGGGCGGTCCGCCCGAGGAGATCTCCTACCCCGGCACGTCGGCTGCGCTGCCCCGGGTGTGGATCGCGGTGCGCGCCAACCTCCGCAAGGTCGTCGAACACGTCACGGTCGCCGACGTGGCCGGTGGCGGGCTGCCCGCTGAGATCGACCGGCTCGCCGAGGATCCCGAGGCGTGGGTCACCCGCTGACCACGGCAGCCTCCCCGGGCGTCCGCGCCGGCGGGCGCACGTAGACGATGTCGCCGCGGGCGAGCTCGAGCTCATCGGTCTGGGCGCGGGTGAGCTGGACACGAGCCGCCTCTCCGCCCGGCAGCTCGATCTCGATCCGCACCTCGAACCCGAGGTGCACCACGCGCGACACCATCGCCTCGATCGTGTCCTCGGCCGGCACCAGCGACAGGCTCATGTCGTGCGGGCGCACGAGCCGGCCGCCGAGCCGGCTGACCGGACCCACGAAGCCCATCACGAAGTCGTTGGCCGGCGAGTCGTAGACCTCGCGCGGGGTCCCGACCTGCTCGACCCGCCCGTCGTGCATGACCGCGATCCGGTCGGCGACCTCCATTGCCTCCTCCTGGTCGTGGGTGACCAGCACGGTGGTGACGCCGTGCTCGTCGTGCAGGCGGCGAAGCCAGCGACGGAGCTCGGCCCGCACGGTCGCGTCAAGCGCGCCGAACGGCTCGTCCAAGAGCAGCACCCGCGGCTCCACCGCAAGCGCTCGAGCCAGCGCCATCCGCTGCCGCTGCCCTCCCGAGAGCTGGCCGGGGCGCTGTCCGCCCCACGCGGTCAACCCGACCAGCTCGAGCAGCTCGTCCACCTTCGCTCTCACCTCGTCGCGGGGACGCTTGCGGATCCGCAGCCCGAACGCGACGTTCTCGCGCACGCTCATGTGGGCGAATGCCGCGTAGTGCTGGAACACGAAGCCGATGCCGCGATCCTGGGGGCGGGCCAGCGTCACGTCGGCGCCGTCGAGCCGGACCGAGCCGGTGTCGGGCACTTCCAGCCCGGCGATGATCCGCAGCAGCGTCGACTTTCCCGAGCCGCTGGGACCGAGCAGCGCCGTCAGCGAGCCTTCCGCCACCTCGATCGTGACGTCCGCAATCGCCGTGAACTCCCCGAAGCGCTTGGAGACGGTTTGGACATCGATTCTCATCGGGGCTCATGCCTCCTCGGTGAAAGGACGGTCATCGCAAGCAGCACGATCAGCGACATCACCGCAAGCTCGGTGGCGGCGGCGTAGGCGCCGGTGATCGACCCCGAGCCGATCTGCGAGTCGCGCTGGTAGACGAGCAGCGGCAGCGTCAGCGTCTGACCTGTCACGTTCGAGGAGACCACGAGCACCGCCCCGATCTCCCCCAGCGCACGGGCCGTCGTCAACACCACCCCGTAGGCGACGCCCCACCGGATCGACGGCAGCGTCACCCGCCAGAACGTCTGCCACGAGGACGCGCCCAGCGTGGCTGCCGCCTGCTCCTGCTCGTCGCCGACCTCGAGCAGCACCGGCGCGACCTCGCGCACCACGAACGGGAGCGACACGAACACGGTGGCCAGCACCATCCCGGCGGGGGCGTAGATGATCCGCACGCCGTGATCGACGAACCAGCGGCCGAACCAGCCGTCCTGGCCGAAGACGAGGATCAGGGCCAGACCGACGATCACCGGCGAGACGACGAACGGCAGGTCGATCAGCGAGTCGAGCACCGCCCTGGCCCGCCGGTTGCCCTTGCCGCGCACCAGCACCAGCGCGCACCCGACCCCGAAGATCGTGTTCAGCGGCACGGCGATCGCCGCCATCGTGAGGCTGAGCCAGAACGCGCTGACCGCGGCCGGCGTGGTGATCCAGCCCCACGCGGTGCCGAGGCCATGCTCGAAAGTGCGCACGAACACGACCCCGATCGGCGCCAGCAGCAAGACGGTCAGATACAGCAGCGCGATCGTCCGCAGCGACAGCCTGGCGCGCCGGCTAATGAGCACCCCGGCCCCCCAGCCTGCGCAGGATCACCAGCACCACGAGCGACAACACCAGCAGCACCAGCGACAGTGCGGCCGCCGACCCCGGCGCGTCGCTCTCGATGTCGGCGAAGATCACGATGCTGGTGATCTGGACCTTGCCCACGACCAGCACCAGCGACCCGATCTCTCCCACCGACCGCGCAAACGCGAGCGCCGCTCCCGACAGGATCGCGGGCCGCAGTGCCGGCAGGATGATCCGCCTGAACGTGGTCGCGTTCGATGCCCCCAGCGACGCCGCTGCTTCCTCCACTTCCTCGTCCAGCTCGATCAGGACCGGTTGCACCGACCGCACCACGAACGGGAGCGTCACGAACAGCAGCGCCATCGCCACCGCCGCCCGCGTGTAGGCGAGATGAATCCCGAACGGGCTGCCCGGCCCGTACAGCGCCAGCAGGGTCAGCCCGGCGACGATCGTCGGCAGCGCGAACGGCAGGTCGATCAGGGCGTTGACGACCCGCTGGCCGGGGAACTCGTCGCGCACGAGCACCCAGGCCACCACCGTGCCCATCACGGCGCCGATCGCGGCGACGACCAGCGCCACCACCAGCGTCACGGCCAGGGCGGTGAGCGCGACCGTGTTCGTGACCGAGTCCCAGAACGTCCCCGGGCCGAGAGCGATCGCCTTGACCGCGACCGCGGCCAGGGGGATCAGCACGATCACGCTCAGATACAGCGTGGCGAGCCCGAGCCCCAACCCCCCGCGCCGTGCCGATCGGGCGCGGCGGCGGGTGGTGGGGGGCGCGACCGGGGCGGCGTATGCGTCAGCTGGAGGCAGTCGGGACTCCTGCCGCCTGCTCGATCTTCGTGATCGAGCCGCTCGACGGGTCAAAGAACGCGGCCTTGACCTGCTTCCAGCCGCCGAGGTAGTCGATGCTGAACAGCTGCGGCGGCGTCGGGAACTTGCCGGAGAACTGCTTGGCGACCGACGGCATCACCGGCCGGTAGCCCTGCTGAGCCCAGATCGTCTGTCCCGCCGCGGTCCACTGCCAGTTGACGAAGGCCTGTGCCTGCTTGGCGTGAGAGCTCTTGCTCGTGACCGCGATCGGGGTCTGGATCAGGATCGTCTGCCTGGGAATCACGTACCCGATCGCGTCTCCGGCCTTCTCGGCCGCGATCGCGTCGCTCTCGTAATCGAGCAGCACGTCGCCCTTGCCGCTGGTGAACGTCTGCAGCGCCGCGCTCGCGCTGGAGTCCTGGACCGAGACGTTCTTGGTCAGCAGCGTCCGCACGTAGGCGAGCGCCTGCGCCGGCGTCCTGCCCTCCTTGAGCTGGGCCCCGTAGCCGGCCAGGATGTTCCAGCGAGCGCTGCCGGACGTCGACGGGTTCGGCGTGATCACGTCGACCCCCGGCTTGACCAGGCCGTCCCAGCCGGTGATGTGCTTCGGGTTGCCCTTGCGCACCACGAACACCACCACCGAGTCGCTGGACATGCCCTTCGCGGGGTTGGCATCCCAGTCGCTCGAGACGATCCCGTCCTTGACCAGGCGCGTCATGTCGGGGGTGGTCGAGAACGCCAGGATGTCGGCGGGCTGACCGGAGTCGACGGCACGGCTCTGCGAGCCCGAGGCGCCGAAGGACTGCCCGAAGGTCACTCCTTCGCCGGCGGACGTGTGCGCAAACGCGGTGGTCAGCGCGTCATAGGCCTTCTTCGGCGTCGAGTACGCCACCAAGGCAAGCTGGGTCCCGCCGCCGCCCGGAGATCCGCCGGCGACCTGGCCGGTCGTGGCGTCGGAGGAGCCGCCGCAGCCCGCAAGCGCCAGTGAGGCACCTGCCGCGACGACGAGCGCCACCGCTCGGGCGGGGAGTGGATGCCGGCGAGCGGCTCGAAACGGTGTTCTCATCAAGGCTCCTTGTCCACAAATTCGGGTTTCTTGATTTAGCTTATCGATATTATCGGACATCGGGCGTTGCCGGGAAGGGGGCGCTTCGCCGGCGGATGGGCTCGCACCTGCGGCCGGCGCCGGCGGATGGGCTCGCACCTGCGGCCGGCGCCGGCGGATGGGCTCGCACCTCCGGCCGGGGCCGGCGGATGGGCTCGCACCTCCGGCCGGCGCCGGCACCGATCCCGCGCCCGCTTCGCTACGCTCCCGCGCCGACATGCGCTTCTTCGAGTACGAGTCGCGTGCGATCGTCGCCAAGGCGGGGATCCCGGTCACCAAGCACGGCCTGGCCAGGACGCCGTCCCAGGCACGCCTGATCGCCGCCGAGATCGCGGGGCCGGTGGTGATCAAGTCCCAGGTACTGAGCGGTGGGCGGATGAAGGCGGGCGGCGTCCAGTTCGCCGACACCCCCGAGGAGGCCGAGGGCCAGGCCGAGCACGTGCTCGGCCTTCGGATCGGCGGCCACATGCCCCGCGGCGTGCTGGTTGACTCGCGCGCATCGGTGCGGCACGAGTACTACGCCGGCGTCGTCTGGGATGGATTGAGAAAACTGCCGGTGATGCTGTTCTCCGACATGGGCGGGATCGACATCGAGGAGGTCGCCGAGCGCCACCCGGATCACGTCGCCCGAGGCCATTTCTCGACGCTCCGGCCGCTTCTGGAGTGGCGCGCCAAGCAGGTGATCGCGTCGCTTGGAATCACCGGCTCGGCCCTGAACCGGCTGACGCCGATCCTCGCGCGGCTGGCCCGGCTGTTCGTCGAGTACGACATGACGCTCGCCGAGATCAACCCGCTCGGCGAGCTCGAGGACGGGTCGTTCGTCGCGCTCGACGCGCACATGGACATGGAGAACGAGGCCCGGCCCCGCCAGCAGGCGCTGCTGCGCGAGCTCGAGGTCGGCGACGAGGAGACCCGGCAGGCCCGCGAAGCGACGCCGTTTGAGATCGAGGGCGAGAAGGTCGACGCCCAGGATCACCGCGGTGTCGCCGGGAACGTGACCGAGTTCGACGGCAACCTCGGCCTCGTGATCGGCGCCGGCGGCGGCTCGCTGACGCTGTTTGACGCCGTCCGCGCGCATGGCGGCAAGCCCGCCAATTACTGCGAGATCGGGGGCAACCCCTCGGTCAGCAAGGCGTGCGGCCTGGCCAAGCTGGTGCTGCAGAAGCCCGGCGTCGACAAGATCGCGGTGATGATGTCGATCGTCTCCAACACCCGCGTCGACATCGTCGCGCGGGGCGTGATCAAGGCCTGCGTCGAGCTCGGATACGACCCCGCCGAGAAGATCGCGATCTTTCGGATCCCAGGCGCCTGGGAGGAGGAGGGCTTCAAGATCCTCGAGAAGTACGGCGTCGACTACGCCGATCGCAGCGTCTCGCTGCACGAGGCCGCCCGCCGAGCGGTCGAGAAGATCCAGGGATCGGCAGGCAACGGCGCTCCCGCTGATCCGGGTGCATTTCGCCAGTCGACCTCGGAGGTCGGCGCGGAGAGGGACGCCTAGGTAGCCGTGTCGATCCTGCTCGACGAGCACACCACCTTCATCGTCCAGGGCATCACCGGCCGCGAGGCGGTGAACCTGACGCGGGAGTGCCTGGACTACGGTCGAGGCGCGAAGATCGTCGGCGGCGTCACCCCCGGCCGACGCGGCCGCGACGTGCACGGCGTGCCGGTGTTCGACACGGTCGCGCAGGCCGTCGAGGACCACGGCGCAGCGATCGACGGCTCGGTCGTGACCGTCCCGCCCGCGTTCACCAGGGACGCGGTGTTCGAGGCGCTCGAGAACGGGGTCAAGCTCGTCGTGATCGTCACCGAGCGGATCCCCCGCGGCGACGTCGCGCAGATGGTCGAGCTCGCCTCCGAGCTGGACGCCCGCATCATCGGACCCAACTGCCTGGGGATCATCGTCCCCGACGTGATCAAGATGGGAGGGATCGGCGGCCCCGCCAAGGACGCCGCGAAGTCCTACTCCCCCGGCCCGGTGGGCGTGATCTCGCGGAGCGGCGGCATGACCACGGAGATGTCCTCGACGTTGACAGCCGCCGGCCTGGGCCAGTCCACCGCGGTCTCGATCGGCGGCGACGCGATCATCGGCTCGACCTACGCCGAGCTGATGGCGCTGTACGAGGCCGATCCCCAGACCGAGGCGATCGTGATCTACACCGAGCCCGGCGGCCGGATGGAGGCCGAGCTGGCGCGCTGGGTGACCGACAACGACTCGCGGCTGCCGATCGTCGCGTTCATGGCGGGCAGGTTCATGGACGAGATGCCGGGGATGAGCTTCGGGCACGCGGGGACGATCGTCGAGGGCAAGGAGGACACGGCGGGCGAAAAGATCGCGCGTCTCGCGGCCGCGGGGATCGTGGTCGCAGAGCAGATCGCGGAGATCCCCGAGATCGTCAAGGATCGAATCGGAGCGGCGGTGTGAGCGGCGCGCTGTTCATCGATGTCGAGGTCGACGCGTCGGTCGCGCACGACCCCGAGCTCGCCGCGAAGCTGGCCGAGGTCTGTCCCGTCGACATCTTCCGAGCCGGTGAGGACGGCGTCGAGATCGTCGAGGACAACCTCGACGAGTGCGTGCTCTGCGAGCTGTGCCTGAACGCGTCGCCGCCCGGCCGCGTGCGGGTGGTCAAGCTCTACGACGGCGGCGCGCTCCTCGGCGCCTGACGCGGTCGGCTGCGCTAGGCGCCACCTCGCCGCGCGCGCACGGTAGGGTGGGCCGTCCAGATCCGATGAACCTCGCGGGCAAGCTCACCGAATCCGCCAAGCGGGATCCGGACCACGTAGCGGTCAAGCTCGACGACACCGAGATGAGCTACGGGATGCTCGACGAGGCGACGGCGCGCGTCGCCGGCGTGCTGGCCGAAAGGGACTTCGCCGCGGGCGGCCGCGTCGGGATCATGCTCCCGAACGTCCCCTACTTCGCGATCTGTTACTACGGGGTGCTGCGCGCCGGCGGCGTGGTCGTGCCGATGAACGTGCTCCTCAAGCGCCGCGAGGTCGCGTTCTACCTGCGCGACTCCGGCGCCAAGCTGCTGTTCGCCTGGGAGGGAGTCGCCGAGGACGCGCGCGCCGGGGCCGGGGACGCCGGCGCCGAATGCGTGATCGTCGCGCCGGGTTCGTTCGAGCAGCTGCTCGCCGGCGCCGAGGCGCGGCGTCAGATGGTCGAGCGCGACCGCGACGATACCGCCGTGATCCTCTACACGTCGGGCACCACGGGAACGCCGAAGGGCGCCGAGCTGACCCACTGCAACCTCACGCGCAACTGCGAGATCACGCAGGCGAACTTCGGCCTCGGGACGGAGGCGGTGACGCTGGGGGCGCTGCCGCTGTTTCACTCGTTCGGACAGACCTGTGCGCTGAACGCGACGATCGCTTCGGGCGGGACCCTCACGCTGATCCCGCGCTTTGACCCCGGCAAGACGCTCGAGATCATCCAGCGCGACCGCGTGAACCTGTTCGAGGGCGTTCCGACGATGTACAACGCGATCCTGCAGCATCCCGACCGCGACAGGTTCGACACCTCGACGCTCGAGCTGTGCGTGTCGGGTGGCTCGGCGATGCCGGTCGAGTTGCTGCGCGGCTTCGAGGAAGCGTTCGGTTGCAAGGTGCTCGAGGGCTACGGCCTGTCTGAGAGCTCACCGGTCGCGTCGTTCAATCCTCGCGACCGCGAGCGCAAGCCCGGCTCGATCGGGGTCCCGATCCGCGAGGTCGAGATGAAGCTCCTCGACGACGACGGCAACGAGGTGCCCCGGGGCGAGATCGGGGAAATCGTGATCCGCGGCCACAACGTGATGAAGGGTTACTGGAACAAGCCCGAGGCCACCGCGGAGACCCTGCGCGATGGCTGGCTTCACACCGGCGACATGGCCCGCATCGACGAGGACGGCTACTTCTTCATCGTCGACCGCAAGAAGGACATGATCATCCGCGGCGGCTACAACGTCTACCCGCGCGAGATCGAGGAGGTCCTATACGAGCATCCCGACGTGGTCGAGGCCGCGGTCGTCGGAATTCCGCACGACGAGCTCGGCGAAGAGGTCGGCGCCGCGGTCACGCTCAAGGAGGGTGCGACGGCGACGCCGCAAAAGCTGTCTGAATTCGTCAAGGGCCAGGTCGCGGCGTACAAGTACCCGCGGCGCGTGTGGCTGGTCGATGACCTGCCCAAGGGGCCGACCGGGAAGATCCTCAAGCGCGAGATCGAGCTGCCCGACTCCGATTGAATCCACATCCGCGCATCCGCGAGGCCAGGCGGGAGGACGTGGGAACGATCTTCTCGCTGATCGTCGAGTTGGCCGATTACGAACGCGCGGCCGACCAGGTCGCCGGGACCGAGGAGCTGCTCGAGCAGGCGCTGTTTGGCCCGCACCCCGTCGCCGAGGCCCTGATCGCGGAGGTCGGCGCAGAGGCGGCCGGCTTCGCGCTGTTCTACACCACGTTCTCGACCTGGCTGTGCGTTCCGGGCATCTGGCTCGAGGACCTCTGCGTCGGTGAGCGTCACCGCCGCGCCGGCGTCGGCGCGGCGCTGATGTCGCACCTGGCGGCGCTGGCGCTCGAGCGCGGCTGCGGACGGCTCGAATGGGCGGTGCTGAGCTGGAACGAGCCGGCGATCCGGTTCTACGAACGCCTCGGCGCCAGCGCCGTCGATGACTGGCGCCTGCGCCGGCTCGACGGCGCCGCGCTGGAGCGCGCGGCGCGCTGATTCGGCCCAGGGCGCGTAGATGAATGACTGCCTTGTCGAGCCGCCCGATGCCTCCGCAGGCCCGACCGCCCCACCCCCGGGCCAGTCCGACTCGCCCACCGGTCCCGTTCCCCTCGGCACGGTCGCGCGCGAGTGGGGGCGGATCGGCCTCACCGGATTCGGCGGCCCCCCGGCCCACATCGCGCTGCTGCGAGGGCTGGTGGTCGATCGCAGGCGGTGGATCGACCCGCGCGAGTTCGAGGATGCGCTCGGCGCCTGCAACCTGCTCCCCGGGCCGGCCTCCACCCAGCTCGCGATCTTCTGCGCCCGGCGCGTGGCCGGCCCGCTCGGGGCCACGGTCGGCGGCCTGTGCTTCGTCGTTCCCGCGGTGGTGCTGATGCTGGCGCTGTCGGCGCTGTTCTTGGCTGCCTCGCCGCCGCTGTGGGTCCGCGGCGCGGGAGCCGGCGCCGGCGCCGCGGTCGCGGCCGTCGCGATCCGGGCCGGCCTATGGCTGATCGGCCCGAGCTGGGCGCGAGCCGGGCGCGGCGCGGCACGGCGCGGCCGATGGCTCGTCTATGTCGCCGTCGGCGCGGCCGCGGCGGCGCTGAGCGGTCGCTTCGTGGTGCTGGTCCTACTTGCCTGCGGCCTGATCGAGCTCGCGGTCGCCTCCGGCCGGGCCGGGCGGCTGCACGGGCTGGTGTCGGCGTCGATCCCGGCGGCGGCCGCGGTCGGCGGGATTCCGGCGCTGGCGTGGGTCGCGTTCAAGGTCGGCGCGCTCTCCTATGGCGGGGGCTTCGTGATCGTGCCGCTGATGCAGGGAGACGCCGTCCACACCTACCACTGGATGACCTCGAGCCAGTTCCTCAATGCGGTCGCGCTCGGGCAGGTCACGCCCGGGCCGGTCGTCGCCACCGTCGCCGCGGTTGGCTACGCCGCCCATGGAGTCGGCGGCGGGCTGCTGGCATCCGCGATCGCGTTCTCGCCGTCGTTTGCCCTCGTGCTGCTGGGCGGCCGGCATTTCGAGCACCTGCGTAGCGACAACCGCGCGCAACGGTTCCTCGACGGCTCCGGACCGGCCGCGATCGGAGCGATCCTCGGTTCGGCGATCCCACTCGCCCGCGGCCTGCACGAGGGCTGGCAGTTCGTGGTCCTGGCGGCCGCCGCGGTCGCGCTGCTGATCGCGCGGCGGGGGGTTGTGACCACGCTCGTCGCTGCCGGCGCGCTCGGGACG
The DNA here is from genome assembly GCA_963723675.1 of uncultured Solirubrobacterales bacterium. Taxonomy (GTDB): domain Bacteria; phylum Actinomycetota; class Thermoleophilia; order Solirubrobacterales; family Solirubrobacteraceae; genus Palsa-465. The sequence continues at coordinate 2,163,501 of CAVRRW010000012.1, forward strand.
GTCGCCGCCCTCGCCGGGGCGCCGGTGCCACGCTGAACCTGAACCGCGCTCCCGACCGCGTGGCTCCCCGGACTTCAGCCACACCGACCGGGAGCCCGCCGGCGATCGCGGGCTCCCGGTCAGAGCACCCTCAGGTCAGCGCCCGGTGTCCTGCGTCGAGTGCCCGGAGAAGCTCACCACCTGCTGGATGCCGCTCGGGCGATTGGTGTAGCGCATCGTGAACGGAAGCAGGCCGGGAACGAAGCCGATCCGCTCGGCCGTCGCCGACGCGCGCCACGCCGACGGGTTGGGACCCTGGGACGCGGCCAGCTTGTTGCCGGCCTTGTCGATCGCGTTCCACAGCAGCGTCCGGCAGCGCTCGATCTTGCCCCCGCCGCAGTAGCGCACGTTGAACTTGCCGCGCACCTTCATGCCCATGATCGTGCGCAGGTCCTTGTCCATGTAGATGTGCCAGCCGGTGTACTGGCCGCCGGGCGGCTGGTCGTACCGGCTGACGAAGCCGGCCAGCTCCTTGGACAGCTTCGGGCCCAGCACCGACGACGCCCACGCGTTCGCCAGCGGCGGCCACGCGGCGTCCATGATCGCGGCGCCCGGAGAGGTGATCTTGCCGACGCCGGAGGCGTCGGTCCGATCCAGCCGGCTGCCGCCGTTGCGGCGCCACTGGTCGAGCAGCGCGAGCATTTTCGCGTCGCGGGCGTTCGGAGCCTTGCCCCCGTGCAGGAGCTTTGACAGGACCGACTCGAACGTCACCTCGCGCACGTCCTGGGTGGCGGCCTCGTTCATCGCCGAGACGACCCGCGCCGGCGTGATGTTCGTGCCCTTGCCGAGGTCGTCGATCAGCAGGTCGACGCGCTGGAGCGAGCCCAGCGACCAGTTGTCGTCCGGCGCCTCATAGCCGGCCTGCGGCCGGTTGTTCCAGTTGATGATCTCGCCGCTGGGCGGATTGATGCCCTGCGGGTGGTTCTTGAACGAGACGTCGCCCTTCCACTCCTCCTGACCGGTGCCGTTGATCGGCATCGCCGGGTCGACGTTTGACGGACGGATCGGGACCAGTCCGCTGGTGAACACGCCGATGTCCTTGTCGTCGGCGTAGAACGAGTTGAACGTCTGTGGCGTCTGGTCGGCGGCCTTGAAGAACTGGTGGATGTTGTGGACCTTGTTGTGCGCAAGGTCGTGGTAGAAGAGCAGGTCCAGCACGTCCTTGCCGTAGCTGGCGCGCTTGCGCGACAGCGCCACGAGGCGCCCGTGGACGCGGGCGTAGCCGATCACCGGGCCGTGCACTGTCCGGTAGAACGTGATCTCCTTGGCCTTCTTGCTGCCCGGGTTCAGCGTCCCGGCGTCGAAGAACTCCATCGTCCGGCACTGGCCCTTGAACATGTACTTGTGGGCGCTGTGCCCACAGAGCGTCTCGACGTAGGTATCGATCTGGTCTAGCCCAGCCGACGTCAGCGACCAGGCCGAGTCCTGGCTTCGGCCGATGAAGATGTAGCCAGGGAACGGGGCCGCGGTGGCGCCCCGCTGGCTGATGCCAGGCCCCTCGAGGTCCTCCTCCATCGTCAGGCCCGGGTAGAAATAGCCGATCTGCGGGCCCGCCACCATGATCGGGTGGTGCGTCGAAGACCGTGCGCCCGACACCATCAGCTCGTTGCTGGCGTGGCTGCGGGGCTGGTCCTGCGCCGCGATCGCCTGCGTGGCGGACGTCGACACGCTGCCGGCGTCCAGCGTCACGTTGCCGCTGTCGTTGGTCGGCATGGGCTGGAACTGGACGTGCCCGGGAACGCTCGCCGGCGCCTCGGGATCGTTGGCCTCGCGCAGGTCGTTCCACACCTGGCGGCCCTTCTTGGCCCCGAGCTTGCGCTGCAGCGACGACAGGAACTCCGAGCGCGGGGCCTCGTCGCCACCGCCCTCGCCGACGAACTGGTCCTTGAGCGCGTTGAACGCATAGATGTCGTTGCGAGTGAACGGCGCCGCGGTCGAGCCCTGGGACCTGAAGTACGCGTTGATTCCCTGCAGGTAGACGTCGACGTCGTGCAGGACCGCGCGGCCTTTCGCGCCCTTGGCCAGCAGCGCGTCGGTCTGCTTTGAGACCTCCCGCTCGGTCTGTGCGCTGGGCGTGAAGCTCTCCAGGTTCGAGATGAGCCCGAGCGCGCTCACCCCGGGTGCGTCGACGGCGGCCACCAGCGAGTCATAACGTGCCTGTTGCAGCAGCAGGCCGCGGTCCTCGGCGAGCACCCAGCCCGACCCCCAGGTCACGTCGTCACGGGTCGCGCCGAAGATGTGGGCGACGTTGAACTGGTCACGCTTGATCGTCACGCCGGGGTGCGGCACGGCCTCGTTGCGAAACGGTCCGGCGCCCGTGGCGCCGAGCGCGTCGGACTTGAAGTCGGCGGTCAGATCGGCGTTGGTGACACGGTTGAACAGCGGCGTCAGCGCGTCATACATCTTCGCCTGCCGGTCGGCCTGCGCCGGCGGGGGGACGCTGCCGTACTCGCCCGACGGGATGATGTCGCGCGCGACGATCGCGTGGTCCTTCATCGACGGCGCCGGCGGTGCTGCCTCGGCCACGGCTGGGGTCGCCGCGGCGGCAACAGTAAGGGCCGCCGCAAACACAAGTCTGCGATTCAAAGGAAGGTCCTCCTTGACGTGGGGCTATCTCAATCCGGAGATCGCCACACCGAAGCTCGGGGTGCGACGAACCCGCGACCGAGCGTAGCGGGCGAATGTTGATTCAGCGTTTGGGGCCCCCGGCGCCTCGGGGGACCAACGCGATCGGTGCCGGAGCGCGGGCTCGTCGCCGCGAGCAGCTGGCGACCGGCCAATAGAAGAGCCCCGCCGGAGCGGGGCTCTTCCTTAGCAGGCCTGTAAGCCGGATTCTGTCCTGAGCAGCCATCCATCTGCGCGGCCTACCCGGACCTTGGCGGGCCACCTACAAGCGGTCCTGCTTGGCCTAGCATCGAGTGGGGTTTGCCTGGCCGCCGCGTCACCGCGACGCCGGTGCGCTCTTACCGCACCATTTCACCCTTGCCGGCCCGGAGCGCTGCAGCGGCTCCAGGCTTAGGCGGTGTCATTTCTGTGGCACTTTCCCGCGGGTTTCCCCGGGTCGGCGTTACCGACCACCTTGCCCTGTGATGTCCGGACTTTCCTCGAAGGCGATACCTCCGCGACTGCTCGGCCTGCGCCGTCGAGCATAGCCGGTGGATCAGGAGAGCGTGGAGCCGCAGTCCTTGCAGCGACCCCCCATCGGGAGCGCGCGCGCGGCGTACTCCGGCTCCATCTCGGCTCCGCACATCGGACATCCGACGACGCGATGAGCGGCGAGCCCCTCCCACACGCCGACGAGCAACTCGTCGAGCATGGGCTCACCACCCCTCGCGTCGAAGAGCGTCGGTGGAGCGCATGCGGCCGGCGGAGCCAGGGCACTCACCTCCCGCTCACCTCATGCTCCGCATCAGGCCCACGACCCTGCCGAGAACGCGGACGTCCCGGCTGCGGATCGGCTCCATCGATTCGTTCTCGGGTTGCAGACGGACGTGGTCGGACTCCCGGAAGAACCGCTTCACGGTCGCCTCGTCACCCACCAGCGCGACTACGATCTCGCCGTCGACGGCGGTGTCCTGTGGCCTGACCACGACCAGGTCGCCATCGAAGATCCCCACGTCCTTCATCGACTCGCCGCGGACCCGCAACAGGTAGCCGCCGTCGTCGCCGCCGGCGAACGAAGGCGTCTGGATGTAGTCCTCGATGTTCTCCTCGGCCAGTACCGGCTGTCCGGCGGCGACGTGGCCGACTAGCGGTAACCCTGGCCGCACCAACGTCCGCATGCCCGCCGCCGCACGGTCGAGCAGCTCGATCGCCCGCGGCTTGGTCGGATCGCGACGCAGCAGCCCGATTCGCTCTAGGTTCGCCAGGTGCGCGTGCACGGTCGAAGACGAGGCAAGGCCAACCGCCTTGCCGATGTCGCGCACGGTCGGGGGGTAGCCGTACTTGGCCGAGTAGCGCTTGATGAAGTCGAAGATCTCTTGCTGACGCTTGGTTAGGTCCATCGACAGCTCCTTACTCGTTGACCCGGGCGAGCCCGTACGTCGAACATGTGTTCGAAAGACTAGCGCGCCCCGAGGACGGACTCAAGCGGGCGACGGCCCACGCCACTCGCTGGCGGGGCCACCGAAGGCCACCTGCCCGGGGCTATACTGGCCGCCCCCAGCGCCTGTGGCGGAATTGGTAGACGCGCAAGGTTGAGGGCCTTGTGGACCCTAAGGTCCGTGGAGGTTCGAGTCCTCTCGGGCGCACTGACTGGGAAGCCGCGCACCGAACGCGCCTCGTCGAGCCCTCTGCTATGCAGCAGAAGCGTCAGAGTGGCCTCCCGGCAATCTGTCAACCGCTTGTCAGCTTGTTGACCTAGGCTCGGGCCAGCGGACGCATCTCCGTCTCGTGCCTGCTAATCGTCCAGCCCGCCAATGACGCGTCGAATGCTGAACACCCTGCGCTTGATCCTGGCGCCGCCGTCGATCGTCGTAGTCCTCTGCGTTCTCGCCGCGGTCGGCGTATTCGCGAGATTGCTCCCGCACCCCCGCTTGCGCTCCGCGGGCGAGGGGCGAGCCGCCTCCGCCACAGATGGAGCCGCCCCGGATCGCTTTCGACGCCTTGCTCGCGCTCCCTGACCATCGGAGGTGCGAGTGAGATCTCCGACCCCACGCCTTTCAGGACGCACGTTGGAGAACGTCACCGTGCGGCTGACGGTTGCGCTGGCGTTTGCCGATGCCTCGATCGTCGTGCTTGCGCTACCGCAGATCGTTGCCCGGCTGCATACGTCGATCTCCCACGTCACTTGGGTGATCATGGCCTACAACCTCGCGTTGATCGTCACTGCGGCTGCGGCGATCCCTTTTGCTCGCCGAGTGGCCTCCCCCCAGGCGCTGATCGCCGGGCTCGCATTGTTCGGGCTGGCCTCGATCGGTTGCGGAGTCGCCAACAGCATGAGCGCGTTGGTGCCTTTGCGGTGCGTACAGGGGGTTGGCGGTGGTCTGCTTCTGTGCGCGTCGCTGCCGATGCTCGCCGGCACCACGCGGCCGGGAGACTCCACGGCTGCCGGGTGGTCGGCGGCGGCCGCGATCGGCATGGCACTGGGCCCCGCGGCCGGCGGCGTCCTCACCCAGATCTTCGACTGGCGCTCGATCTTCCTCGCGCAGGCCCCGGTCGCCGCGCTCGCTGTGATCCTGGTCCTGGTCGGGCATGTGCGCTCCGGGGAACAGACCGAGTGGGAGCTGGACCGGCGCCCGGCCCGGCTTGACCCCCGCACTGCCAACGCCGGCCTGACGCTGCTCTCGGCAGGCTTGATCTGCGCCCTGTTCCTGGTCGTGCTGCTACTGATCGATGTCTGGCGGCTGACGCCGATCGCGGCGGCGGCGGTTGTGACCACGATCCCGCTCACCACAGCGCTCGCCGAGCGGCTCCTGCGGGGACGTTCGCCGATCACGTTGGGAGCGCTCGGGGCCGCGCTCGTCGCCGCAGGACTGGTCGGCCTCTCGTTCGTGACGCATCGCGAGCTCGGCTTGGTGATCATCACGCTCGCGCTGGTGGGAACGGGCCTCGGGCTAGCCTTCCCGGGTCTCACGACGGCCGCGTTGAGAGGCGTCGGACCGGCGGCTGCCCGCGCCGCCAAGACGGTCGCCGCGCGCGACGCAGGCATCGTTCTCGGCTTGCTCATCCTGACGCCGGTGTTCGTCAACCAGCTGAACAAGGCGCCCCGCCACGCGCTGCCGGCCGCCACAAGGGCCGTGCTCACCGCCCCGATACCCCTCGACCTCAAGGTCTCGCTGGGTCCCGGCCTGATCGCGGACTACAAGAATGCCCCCCAGAGCCAGCTCCCGGATTTCGGCCCGACGTTCGCGCGCGCGGCCGCCCACGCCAGCCCCTCGGAGCGCGTGGCGCTCAGCGACTTGCACAAGCAGCTCAATTCGATCGTCCAAAGCGCCGGCACGAGCGCGTTCAAGCTGCCGCTCCGCTACGGCGCCATCTTCGCAATCCTCGTTCTACCGCTGCTGAGCGTGCAGCTCATCCCGCCCGAGATCAGACGGCGAGCAGCTCCCCCTCTCTCCGTAGGAACAGACGCTCCTGCTGACCAGCGCTGAGCGAGCACACGGGAGCTCGGTCTGACGCCGGCAGTTGCCGCCGATTCGACCAGCGAACGATCCGGACCTCAGCGGCACCCTGATGGAGGTGGTTCAGTGTCCCCAGCGAGGTGGGATGGGTGCCTGGAGCAGCCGTCCCTCCGCCGCGGCGTGCCGGAGGCGGCCGGCCGTCTGCTCGCGATCCTCGTCAGACGCTCTCAGGGCGATCCTCGGTGTGACCGGTTCGTGGGATTGCCGACGCGGGGCCTGCTCTGGACCGAGCGCCTGGCTCATGCGTCGCGAAGTGTGAGCAGCAGCCCCCCGGCGAGCAGGGCCGCAGCGGCCCACGCGGCGAGCACGCCGAGGCCTGCCCATGGCCCGATGGGCAGGCCCCGGAGGTTGGTGGTTGCCTGGATCGCGAGCCCGGCGGTCATCGGTCCGATCTGCTCGAGGTGGCGCTCAAGCTGTGGGCTGGTGACGAGATGGGCGATGATCGGGAACAGGTACAGCAGGCCGAGCACGATCCCGATCGAGACGGCGGAGTCGCGCACGGCCGTCGCCACGCCGAGGCTGAGCAGGGCGATCAGGCCGAGATACACCACCGAGCCGAATGCGGCGCGCACCGTGGGGCCGTCGTCCAGGGACAGGAGCGGGTAGCCGTGGGCGGCGGTGAAGCCGCCCGAGGGGAGAATCAGCCGTCCGGCGAGCACGCAGCCGAGCACTGCTACCGCTCCCCCTGTGAGGACAAGCGCGCCGAGAACGGCGGCCTTGGCGGCCAGCACGGTCGGCCGGCGCGGGATCGCGGTCAGGGTGGTCCGGATCATGCCCGTGCTGTACTCACCGGTGATCGCCGTGACGGCGAGGATCGCGACGATCGCCTGGCCGAGGTAGACGCCAGTGAGGCTGAGCTTGGTGATGTCCTCGCCGGCGCCCGATGTGGCGTACGTGGTCGCGAGAACTACGACGACGCTGAGCGCGACGGTCATGATGATCGCGCCGAGCAGCAGCCAGCCGGGGCCGACGACCGTCCACTGCTTGGTCCACTCGGCGTGCAGGGCGCGGCTCATGCGTCTCTGGTGCGAAGGACGCGGTGTGCGACCAGCAGAGCGACGAGCGCGTACGCGCCCAGCACGGCCAGGCCGACCCCCGGCGCCAGCGGGTAGAAGCCTTCGGAGGGCGTGTACAGGTAGGACACCTGGTGGTATTGCGGGAGTGTCTGCTGAATCGCGAAGCCGGCTGCGGGGGTGATTCGCATCAGCCATTGCGCTGCGCGCGCGGGCAGGGCAGCGGCGAACGCGAGCGTGTAGGGGAGGACGATCAGCACGATTGCCGCGGTGACCGCTCCCGCGCCGCGGCGCAGCGCGGTGCCGAGCGCCAGGGCGAGCACGCCGGCGAGCGCGACCAAGGCGCCCGTGCCCAGGATCACCCGGAGTTGGGTGAGCGTGCTGGCAGGATAGACATAGTTGCCGTTGGTGCGCAGGATGTGGTTTCCGAGCGGGATCGAGACGGCGGCCGCAGCAGCTCCGGCGAGGAACGCGACCGCAGCGATCACGATTGCCTTGGCGATCAGCACGCGGCCTCGGCGCGGACTCGCGGCCAGCGTGGTGTGGATCAGCCCGCGGCGGTATTCCGACGTGATGAACATCGCGCCAAGCACGATCAGCACGAGCAGACCGATGAACACCCCCGTGAGGGCGTTCCTGTCGGTCTCGGCGGCGCCGACGGACGGCCCGATGTCTCCCGATCCGACGAGCGTGAAGCCGCTACCGGAGCGGTGGTAGCCGACCGATGTCAGGGTCGGCAGCACCCCGGTGTCGCCCACGTTCTGAGCGCTCCACCCGCCCGGCGACCAGCCGCCCTCCAGGCCGAGCTGGTCGAACATCGCGGTCGCGCCGGTCGCCTCGCCGCCGCTACCCGGCACGAGGGCTTGAGGCGTCGGCGCGGTCTGGGGAGAGGTGACAAACAGACCGGCCTGCACCGTCTGCGGCAACCTCGCGAGGGTGGCGATGCCGACCTTGGTCCACGTCGTGCGGTTCGCTGACACGTAGCCGGTGAGCGTCGTCCCCGACCGGGTCAGGCGCAGCCAGGGCGATGACTCGGGCGATGTCCCTTCCGGCGAGGCGGGATGCCGAGCGGGCAGCAAGCCCGAGGGGGAGCCGGCAGACATGGCCGGGCCCGCGGTGTCGTGCGTGTAGTCGTACTGCATCCGCACGCCGTGGGCACCGGTCAGCATCACCGCGGCGTACGCGGAGCCGGGCTTCGTGCTCGCGGTGACGATCAGCCCCGCCTTCGCCCACGGCTGGACAGCGCCCTGCACCCCTGCCGTGTCGCCGATGCTCGTCCCGCTGCCGTTGCCGCCGCCCGCTTGGAGCAGGCCGGTCATCGTGCCGACGCGCGCGGTGATGCTGCCGTCCCCCGCCAGCGCTCGGTGCACGAAGTAGTAGGTGTCGCTGACAGCCTCGCCGCCCGGGCCGAGCGGAGGGGTGGGGTGGGCAAAGCTCCGGCAGGTTCCCGACGCGGGGTTCGCACCGATGCAGATGCCGCCGTCCTCGTGGCGGAAGGTGCCCAGGTAGGCGAACAGGACGATCAGGAGCGCCGCCGCGACCGCGGTGATCACCCAGCCGCGGACGGTCCGGAACTTCGTCCACTCGGCGTGCAGCAACTGCCCGAAGCCGTCGCGGCCGACCGGCAGCTCAGAGTGGTAGGGGGCGGCGGTGGCGGTCATCGCGCCGCCTCGGCGGTACGCGTCGCCACCTGAGGCTCGGCGGCGCGGAACTCGACCGCGTCGCGGGTCAGCTCCATGTAGGCCTCCTCGAGGGTGGAGCGGTGCGCGGCCACCTCGGAGAACGGCACGATGCTCTGTCCGAGCAGCTCGACGATCCGCTCCGACGCCAGCCCCGCGACGGTGAGCGTGTCGGGGCCGGTGGCCGCCACGGTGGCGCCCGCGTCCGCCAGCGCACTCATCGCCTCGGATCGCGCGCTCGTGCGCAGCGTCACTCGTCCCGCGGACGCGGCGGCGATCAGCTCCGCGACGCTGGTGTCCGCGACGAGGCGGCCGCGGCCGATCACCACCAGATGGGTGGCCGTGTCCTGGAGCTCACTCATCAGGTGGCTTGAGACGAGCACGGCACGCCCCTCGGCCGCGAGCGAGCGCAGAAAGCCACGCATCCAGACGATCCCTTCCGGATCCATGCCGTTGAACGGCTCATCGAGAATCACCACGGCTGGGTCGCCGAGCATCGCCGCGGCGATTCCGAGCCGCTGGCGCATCCCAAGCGAGAAGCCGCCCGCCTTGCGACCCGCGGCCGCCTGGAGCCCGGCCTGGTCGATCACCTCATCGACCCGCCGGGAGGAGAGCCCCTGCGAATGAGCCAGCCACAGCAGATGGTTGCGGGCCCTCCGGCCGGGTTGCAGCGCGCCGGCGTCCAGCAGCGATCCGACCACCCGCAACGGGTTGCGCAGGGTCGCGTACGGCCGTCCGCCGATCAGCGCGGTGCCCTCGTCGACGGCATCCAGGCCGAGGATCACCCGCATCGTCGTGGACTTGCCGGCGCCGTTGGGACCGACGAACCCGGTCACGCTGCCGGGCTTGACGATGAACGACAGGCCGTCGAGGGCGACCGTCTGGCCGAATCGCTTGCGCACCCGGTCGACTTCGATCGTCGCTTCCATGCCCGGAAAGCTATGCGGCGCGAGCCATCTTGTCGTCGCGCCCCAGAGCCATCTTTGGCATGGCCGCCGAGAGCTACGTCAGCGCCGTATGTCGCTCTCGAGAGCTACGACCCGGATCGATGGCAAGAGCGATAACCACCCGCCAGACAGCAGCGACAATGATCGCGTGTGTCGGGAAGCGGGCCTTAGCCTCGAGCCAGCTCTGCGTTGGCTCGCTCGAGCACGATGCCGAGGACGCGACCCGCAGTGGCCAGGTCGTCGGCCGGCAGGTCACCCCACAGACGCTGAGTGATCTCACCGACGGCGGTGCGGATCCGCCCGTGCAGCTGCCTTCCCGCGTCCGTGACGCTCACCGGCGATCCATCGGCGTCGGGCATTTGCAGCAGCTGCGCCGCGGCCAACTCGTCCATTCGCGCCTGCGCCTCCGCGCAGCTGATCTTCAGGACGCCCGCGACACGGCTGAGGAACGGAGCCCGCTGGACCGACCCGTCGCTCGTGACGGCGATCGTGAGAGTCACCCATTGCGGCTCGGTGAGACCGGTACCCGCCAGCTGCCGGTCGAGGATCGCGTTCAGCGCCTTCTCGGCTTGGCCGATGACCTGCGTGCCAAATGTGGGAGGGGTGGACATCGTCGTCAGGTCCTTTCACTGGTCTTGTCGACGTCGGCATTGGTGTTAGGCAGCCACGGCGACGGCCGCGTCGCCGGTCGTGATGAAGTCTCGCTCGCGGACGAGCGCGAGCGAGGCCAGCGCGCCGGCGAAGGCGATGATCGCGCCGACGAGCAGGATCTCGTTGAGGCCGCTGACGAATCCGGCGCGAGCGGCGCCGGCGACGAGGCCGCGAAGCGGGGCGGGGGTGGCGGTGATCGCGTGCGCCGCACCACCGGTTGAGATCCCATGCGCGATCTGGTGCGCGTGTGCGGCGAGTGGCGTGTCGGCGAGGTGGTTGATCGCGCTCGAGCGCACCTGGCTTGCAAACAGCGAGCCGAGCGCGGCGACTCCGGTGGCGACGCCGACCTGGCGCAGGGTGGAGTTGATGCCGGAGGCCATCCCGGCGCGGGCAGGCTCGACGACCCCCACGGCGGTGGAGACGAGCGGCACGTTGACGAGGCCGGCGCCGGCGCCCGCGACGATCATCCCGGGCAGGAGGTGCGTCCAGCCGGAGGCTGGCGTGAGGCTGCCCATCAGCAGCATCCCGCCGCCGATGAGCAGGAACCCGGGTGTGATCAGCATCCGCCTCGGCACGCGCGCGGTCAGCCGTCCGGCGATCCCGGCGGTGAGAAAGATCGCGCCCGTGAGCGGCAGGAAGCGGATGCCGGTCGCGACGGCGGAGAGCCCGAGGATGTTCTGGAGGTAGAGGACAAGGAACGTGAGGGCGGAGAAGATCGATGCCGAGATCGCCCAGGCGGCGGCCAGCCCGCCGTCGAAGGTGGGCACGCGGAGCAGGCGGAGATCGAGCATCGGCTCTGACTGGAGCCACTCAGCGAGCAGGAACGCGACGAGGAGGATGCCGGCGAGCGCGAGTGAGCCGGCAACGGTGCCTGAGCCCCAGCCGTCGGCGTTGGACCGGATCAGGCCGAAGACGAGAGCGGCGAGGCCAGCGCTGAACGTGATAAAGCCGATCCAGTCGGGCCGCTTGGCGTTCGGGTCGCGCGACTCCTCGACGCGCAGCACGGTCGCGAGCAGGGCAAGCACGCCGATCGGGACGTTGACGTAGAAGATCCAACGCCAGGACACGCCGGTCGTGAGCGCGCCACCGAGCACAGGCCCGACCGCGACGGCGACGCCGGTGATGGCGCCGAAGACGCCGAACGCGAGACCTCGATCGTTGCCCTGGAAGGCCTGGGCGAGCAGGGCGAGCGAGGTGGCGAACATGATCGCGCCGCCGATGCCCTGGGCGCCGCGCGCGAGCACCAGGAACAGCGAGCTCGTCGCGAGCCCGCAGGCGAGCGAGCCGAGCGTGAAGATCGCGATTCCTAAGGAGAACAGTTTCCGCCGCCCGTAGAGATCTCCGAGCGAGCCGGCGGTGAGCAGGAAGGCGGCGAGGGTGAGCGCATAGGCGTCGATCACCCACTGCAGGTCCGACAGGGAGGCGTGGAAGCCCCGCTCGATATCGGGGAGCGCGACGTTCACGATCGTGATGTCGAGCAGGAGCATGAAGACGCCGATGCAGACCGCCGTCAACGTCCACCACTTGCGAGCCATTTTCACTCCTTCCGGAAAGTTCAACGTCGATGACTTTACGCTGATGACTTTACAGCGTTGAGATTCTTTGTCAAGCTGTCGTCGTGACGACGGATCACCCGGAGCGCCCCACACGCACGCCGCGCACCGGCCGCCGTCCCGGCGCGGCCGGGACAGGGACGCGCGAGGCGATCCTCGCCGCGGCCAGGCGCCTGTTTGCCGAGCGGGGCTTCGAAAGCGCATCGCTGCGGGCGATCGCTGGGGAGGCCGGCGTCGACGCGGCGCTGATCACGCACTTCTACGGCAGCAAGGCAAATCTGCTCGCCGCGGCGATCGACTGGCCCTTTGACCCCGATCTGGAGCTCCCGCGGATCCTGGGATCCGGACGCGACCGGGCCGGAGAGGGCCTCGTCGCGCTGTTTGTCCGCACCTGGGACCGCGAGCGCGGCCGCAACCCGGTCATCACCCTGCTGCGAGCCGCCACCACCGAGCCGGCCGCCGCCGAGCTTCTCGCGAACTTCTTGCGCACGCGCCTGTTCGGGCCGCTGCTCGCCGAGCTCGGTTCCGACCAACCGGACATTCGCGCGAATCTCGTCGCAGCGCAACTCGGTGGCCTCGGGCTCGCCCGCTACATCCTTGGCTTCGAACCGCTCGCCTCCGCCGATCCGCGAGACATCGTCCGCTGGGTGGCCCCGACCATCCAGCGCTATCTGACTGGCAGCCTTCATGAGCCGGGACACTTGGGCTGCCCGGCATCAGCAACGTCGGCGTAGGCGTGTGACAGACACCAGGCGCCGGCAGCTGCGGCGCCCGGTACATTCCGCCCGGGGATGAGGCACGTTCCCGATCACATCGTCGCTCGCCGTGCCGCGAGCCGCGCTCGTCGCCGACGTCGGCAGGCGGCGGTGCTCGGATCGTTGCTTGTGGGGCTGATCGCAGCGATCGTGATCGTGATCGTGAGCGCGAGCGGGACGGGGAGGCATCGACCGCGACCACAGGCGAAGACAAGACTGCTCTCCCCCACCCCGGTGGCCCGGCGTCAGGGACTGAGCTCGCTCGAGGCTCGCGGAAACGCGACCATCCGCCGGCTCACCGCGCTCGCGCTCCCGGTGTACTGCGCAGGCTCGCATGGGCGCGCGCTTTCGTTCACCTTTGATGACGGACCCGGCGTCTACACCCATTACGCAGTGAAGAAGCTCGCCCAGGCGCACGAGCAGGCCACCTTCTTCGTTGTCGGCAAGAGCATCGAAGCGTGGCCGGGCGGCCTTGCCCGTGAGCTGAAGGTCGGGACGCTCGGCGACCACACCGTCACCCACGCCGACCTGCTCGGACTCCCCCCGGCGCAGGTCGCCTTTGAGCTCGCCAGCAACCAGCGGCTGATCGAGCGTGAGTCCGGCCAGCCCGTGGATCTATTTCGCCCGCCGTACGGCGCGCAGGACAGCGCGGTGAATCACATCGCCAAGCGGTTGGGGCTGCTGGACATCATGTGGTCGATGGACTCGCGCGATTCGCTTGGTGCCAACTGGGCCGGGATCATCCACAACGTCGAGCGAGACCTGCGCCCGGGAGCGATCATCCTCATGCACGAGAACCGCGGTCAGACGATCCGAGCGCTGACCACGCTGCTCCCTGTCCTGCACCGGCTACATCTGCGCTCGGTCAGCCTGCCCGACCTGTTCGCGACGGATCCGCCGTCTCGCGTTCAAATCCGCCGGGGTTTGACCGCTTGCTTAGGCCACCCCGCAAGGTCGGGGGAGCTGGCGGGCGCGGCATAGCCGGGGCGAGAGAGCGCATGCTGCTGAAATGGCGGCCATGCCGATGCTCGACGAAGTCGTCGAGCAGCTCCTCTAAAACGCCGAGGTCACACCACCCCGGGCTCGCTCTGCGGCGGGTCCACGAGCTCGAGCGCGCCAAACCCCGCGATCGGCCCGTCCATCAGAAACATCTCGACGGTCAGATCCGGTTCGACGTGCGACTGGCTGAGGAAGGCGAGCACCCTGCGCCCCGTCAGGTCCTGGATCATCTCGCTGTAGCGGACTTCCATCATCCGCTGAAAATCGCGTCGGATCTCGAGCACCCGGTCGGGCTCGCCGCCCTCCATCATCGTGCGCTCGATCGCCGTGAACCCATCACTGAGCACGCACACGATCAGGTTGTCGAGCACATAGGTCTTGGCCTTGATCGGCCCGCGGCCGAAATGCTGGCGCATCAACGCCACGATCCGGTTGGTGATCTCCGCCAGAAGCCTGCCGCCGAACAGCGGCTCGGCCCCGGGGCGATCCGGGTTCTGGTCGCTCATGTCGAGTCCCTCTCGCCGCTTGTCTTCTGCGCGGTGCTCACTGATCTTGCGGGTACCCGGTTCCCGGTTCTCGCGAACGGGCACTTCGAAGCGTGCACTTCAATCGTAGGTGGTGCTACCCAGCATCTTTGGATTGCACGCGGCCCTCGTTGGGTATCATGATCGCGGCTGGATGTCAGCGGTGCTCGCCGTCGGGCGAGGGTTGCAGGCGTTCACCGGAGATCACGCTATGGCGCGTCCGAGGCGGCCGTTCCGGCGGCTTCGGGGGCATTGCGACAGGCACCGCAATTCCCGTTAGGAGTGATCCGTCTGAGTTCGCAGCGCGCCGACGTCGATCCGGGTCCCCAGCCTCGCGACTTGGATCCCCGGCCTCGCTCTGGCGAGGCAACCGGCAACGACCGACCCGACGTTCCGGCCGGTGTCGGATCTGACACGCAAGGGCAGGCTCGGGAGCTCGTGCGGCTCGTGATGCGCAGCGACGACTCCGCGCCCCGGCGAGCCCGCGACGCGCTGCGAGCGCTCGACGCGATCGGCCCCGTCCGAGACGACGCCATCCTCGTCGCCAGTGAGCTGGTCTCCAACGCCGTACAGCACGCCGGATCCGATCCGGGCGAGGAGATCGAGCTGATCGCCGAGGTCGAGCAAAGCGCACTGCGCCTCGTCGTCACAGATCCGGGGCACTCGGACCGGCTGCCCGCGGTGCGTGGCTCGGGATATGGCGGCCCGGGAGGCAGGGGGCTGCGGGTCGTCGAAGCGCTCGCGCGCCGGTGGGGTCGCGAACGACGAGGGGGCACCGTGGTGTGGGTTGAGCTCTCCCTCGAGGCGCCAAACCTACAGTGCCACCCGGGCTAGGCCTCGACAGCTCGGAGCATCACCACGCACTCGGGGTTGATCCCGAGACGTTCGCCCGTGTCGGCCTCCACGAGCCAGGCGAACTCCATGATCGACCCGCGCGCGGCGTCGAGAATCACTCGCTCGATTTCCTTGGCGGTCCCCTCCACGCGATAGCGCTCGCCGCCGACGACGATTATCTCCGTTATTGGTGTCACGGTCTGCACCGACGCGGTCGCTCGTGATTCCCGGTGGCTCGCTGCGTCTCCGCGCAGCAATCCGGCGACGGGTTGATCAACACTACCCGAAGCACTTCATTGATCGCCCGGCAGCAACCGGGTGGGGTGCTACCGTGGAAGCCACGGGCGATTCGTCTGCCCGTGAGGTTCTCTCAGCCGACGCAGTGAATCTCTCCCCGACCGCTGTGGCGCGCCGGCAAAGCCGAGGAGGACGATGTCCGGTCACCCGGTCCTGTCACGGGAGTTGATGGCGTGAAGAGCGCTCGCGAAAGAGCCGAGGAGAAGCGCCAGGCCAAGCTCGAGCTCGTTCGCGAGCAGGTCGAGAGCGGCGGGCTCGTGATCCGCCCGATGACCGCCGAGGAACGGCGCCGCTATCCCCCACGTCCGGCGACGCCCAAGCGAGGCGGTCGGAAGTGAGCATGCGCGAACGTGAAGGCCTGATCGCGCGGATCCGCCAGCTGCGCCGTGCCGCCGCGACGACGGACAAGCCCGCGACGCCCAAGGCCGCGACGGACAAGGCCGCCACGGACAACGCCGCCACGGACACGGCCCGCCCGCCCACCGGCGATCCGGACCGGGCCGAGCTCGAGGCCCTCCAACGCCGGATCAACGACCTCGAGCAGCTGGTGCAGGGCCTTCAGGACTCCGTGCATCGTGAATCGGAGCGCCTCTCCAAGCGGCTCACCGAGCTCGAGGCGAGAACTCAGCCGGCGGCGCTCGGAGCGGCGCTCAGCAAGGACGCCCGCGAACGCGGGCTGTAGCGCCCGCACGCCGCATCCGTGGAGTCTGGGAGACATGCGCGGTGATCGGGAACGACGCGTGAGCTCGACCCGGGAAGTCGAGCTGCTCGAGGCCGAAGCGCGCTACTGCCGCGAACGGGTCTCTCTGCTGAGGGCCAGGCTGTATGGACGGGGGCAGGGGACGAGCCCCCGGCTGCAGGAACTCGAGCGCGAGCTCGAACGAGCCGAGCAGCGTTTGCGGGACGCCTACTCGAGACCAGCTGAGGGCCGGTGACCGCGTCGTGCTGATGCCCATCCGGCGTCGCTCCCTCTCGGCGGCGCCTGTGTCTCACTAGCCCTTCGCCACCCGGCGCTGGACCAGACGCATCTAACATTTGTCATGTCGAAGTGGTGAGCTTCGGCTCTACCGGAGCGACGGTCGGAGTGTCACCCTGTGGCCATGACAACTTCTGGCACTTCCGATGCAGAGTTCGTCCCACTTCCCTTCTCCGGTCCGACAACGAGGTTCGCGCCGTAAGTGACCGGCGGTGACACAAAAGGATCATGATGAGCGCCCTTAATCCTGCACGCGGCCACCGCGGCCCATCACCGGTGGTCCCGCTGCCATCGACGAGGAAGAGCTGAGTCATCCGGACAGCCGGAAGGCGTTTCGAAGCCTGAAGCTCCTGGTAAGCGCCTATCTGGGCATCAGCGCGCTCGGCCTGGTGGCGATCTTCCTGCTGCGCAACAACCACACCGCGGTCAACTCGGCCGTCTGGACACGTGGAACGGTCGTCGCCCTCAGCGCATTGCTGACCTTCACCTTCACCGTCCGGACGGCGCGCGGCTCGCGCCGCGCGTACCTGCGACTGCGGATCATTTCGGCCGCGATGGTGGTGGCGATCGCGGTGATCATCGCGCTTCCGGGCACCTTTCCGCTGTGGATGAAGGTCGAGCAGGGCATCAGCGGACTCGTGCTGATCGGCGTCGCCGCAGTCGTCAACGGCGAGCACCTGCGGAGGCGCCGGCGTCGATTCGTCCTGTCCGTGGTCTTCTCGTCTATTTGCTCTATGTCGCCCAGGCGGTCGCGAAGCACTCCCACGGCGTCGGCGCTGTCTCTGGCTACGCCGTTCTGATCGTCTTCTGTGCCGCGTACCTCCTGTGTTGTCGCAGGTTCGGCGCGCGACCCGGTGGCGATTCTGGATGCTCTACGCGCTCCTGGTTGTCCTGTTTGTCGCGGAGCGCGGTGACGAGGTGGTCGCCGCCGCCAAGACGCACCAGCCCGATGTCGCGCTGCTCGACATCGAGATGCCCGGCATCGACGGCCTCGCAGCGGCCGCCGTGCTCGCCCAGGAGGTCCCGGGATGCCGTTCGCTGATCCTCACCACATTTGGGCGCCCCGGCTACCTGCGACGAGCGATGGAGTCCGGGGCATGGGGTTACATCGTCAAGGATTCGCCACCCGAGCGGCTCGCGGACGCGATTCGACGCGTCGCGGCCGGTGAGCGCGTCGTCGATCCGGTCCTTGCAGCCGACACGCTGCGCAGCGGCGTCTCGCCATTGACTGCCCGCGAGCGCGACGTGCTGATCGCTGCACGCCCGGGAGCGACGGTGTCGGAGATCGCCGAGAAGCTCTTCCTCTCGGTGGGGACGGTCCGCAACTACCTGTCCGCCGCGATCGCCAAGACGGAGACCCGCAACCGAACCGAGGCCGTGAGGACGGCCGAGGAACGAGGCTGGCTCTGAGCCCCGGGGCGGCTGCGCGACCGTTGACGTCGTCAGCACGCCGGTCCATCGATCGCGGCCGTGATCGCCTCAAGGCTCAAGCCAACGCTTGGCGGAGGTCGGCGACCAGATCATCCGGGGCCTCCACGCCACAGCTGAGACGGACCAGGTCCGGCGGCACGGCGGCGGCCGAGCCTTCCACGGACTGGTGGGTCATGGCCTGCGGCACCTCGATCAGCGACTCGACGCCGCCCAGCGACTCCGCCAGCGTGAACAGGCGGGTGCGAGCCGCGATCGACTCGGCGCGCGGATGCCGGAAGCTGACCATTCCGCTGAATCCCGGCCAGCGCACCTGGTCAGCCTCGGGCGTCGCTCGCAGCAGCTCGACGATCGCGGCAGCGCTGCGCGCATGCGCATCCATCCGCAGATGGAGGGTGCGCAGCCCGCGGTGAACGAGGAAGCAGTCGAATGGACCGGGCACGGCACCGACGGCGTTCTGGACGAATCGAAGCCGCTCGTGCCACTGCTCCGCCACCGCGATCACGGCTCCGCCGACGACGTCGGAGTGGCCGCCGAGGTACTTCGTCGTGGAGTGCACGACGAAGTCGACGCCGAGCTCGAGCGGTCGCTGATTTGCGGGCGTCGCGAACGTGTTGTCGACGGCGACGAGCGCGGCCCCGCGCCTGGCGACGACGCCCTCGATGTCGACGACGTCGAGCAACGGGTTGGTCGGGCTCTCGATCCAGATCAGCCGCGTGTCGTCTCTCACCGCTCGCTCGAGCGCCGCGAGATCCGTCTGGTCGACGAGCTCGAACGAGAGTCCCCACCGGCTCAACACCTTGTCGACGAGTCTGTAGGTGCCACCGTAGAGACCGGCCGGCAGGATCACCCGCGCGCCCGGCTCGCAGACGACGGTGATCAGCGCATGCTCGGCGGCCAGACCCGACGAGTAAGCCGACGCAAGGCCGCCCTCGAGCTCGCCGAGTGCTCGTTCCAGCGCCGAGCGGGTCGGGTTCGCGGAGCGGGCGTAGTCGAAGTCGTCCACGAACTCGCCTGGAGCGCGCTGGGCGTAGGTGGAGGTCTGATGGATCGCCGGGATCACCGAGCCGAACGCGGGGTCCGGGGTCAGGCCGGCGTGGACTGCTCGGGTCGCAAACGCGTCGCGCCGCCGCTCGCTATCGGTCACGAGGCCAACGCTTCCAGCAAATCGGTGCGCGTGACGAGCCCCTCGGCGCGGCCGTCACGGGTGACCAGCAGCGCCTGTTGGTCGCCTACGAGCAGCTCGACGGCCTCTCGCACGGGGTCGTCGATCGAGACCGCCGGAAACGGCGGCTCCATCACCTCGACGATCTCGGCATCGAGCAGCGACGGGTCTTGGGCGGCGTGCTTGAGCAGGCCTCGCTCACCGATCGCGCCCACCACCGTCGCCGGGTCGTGCGCGCTCACGACCGGCAGCTGCGACACGCGATGCTGGTGCAGGAGCGCGACGGCCTCGCGGACGCGGAAGTGACTCTGAACGGTCACCAGCGACGGGATCTCACCGGCTGCGCGCTTGCGCGCGAGCACGTCGCCGACGACCAGCTTGGAATCGCGTTCCAGAAATCCGTACTGGCGCATCCAGGCGTCGGAGTAGATCTTCGACAGATACGAACGGCCGCCGTCGGGGAGGATCACGACGACCAGCGCGTCAGCGTGGTCGTTGAGCTGCCCTGCCAGCTCGAGGGCGGCGTGCAGGGCGAGGCCACCGGAGCCGCCGGCGAGGATGCCTTCGAGTTGGGCCAGCCGGCGGGTGGTCAAGAACGCGTCGCGATCGGACACCGTGATCCACCTGTCGATTACCGCCGGGTCGAACGTCTCCGGCCAGAAATCCTCGCCGACGCCCTCGACCAGGTAGGGGCGGACGTTCTCCGGCCCCCCGGAATAGATCGAGCCCTCGGGATCGGCGCCGACGACCACCAGCTCCGGGTTTCGCTCGCGCAGGTAGCGCGCCGTACCGGTGATCGTGCCGCCGGTGCCGACGCCGGCCACCAGGTGCGTGATTGCGCCCGCGGTCTGGTCCCACAGCTCCGGTCCGGTCGACTCGTAGTGAGCCTGCGGATTTGCCCGGTTGAAGTACTGGTTGGGCTGAAACGCCCCCGGGATCTCATCGGTCAGGCGGTCGGCGACCCGGTAGTACGACTGCGGCGATTCGGGTGGAACGTCGGTCGGCGCGACGACCACGTCGGCGCCGTACGCTCGCAAGAGGTCGATCTTCTCCCGGGACATCTTGTCGGGCATCACCGCGATCACCCGGTAGCCCTTGAGCCGGGCCACGATCGCGAGTCCGGTGCCGGTGTTGCCGGAAGTCGGCTCGACGATCGTTCCGCCCGGCCGCAGCCGACCGTCGCGCTCGGCGGCCTCGACCAGCGCGACGGCGACGCGATCCTTGATCGAGCCTCCGGGGTTGAACGCCTCGAGCTTTGCCACCAGCTGCGGGCGCAATCCCGCGCCGATGCGCGATAGCGCCACCAGCGGCGTGTCGCCGATCGTGTCGAGGATCGAGTCATTGAGGACCGGTGCGGTTGCGGTATCGGACATGGGAACAGTCTGATGATTATGCAGTCTCGCGGCAAATCGTCGTAAATCCTGCGCCAGACCCCCAAATAATTGGATATTCTTCGGAATCCACCCGACATAGCCGCCTCGTGCCGAATGATCAACAGCCCACCGTCGACGCCGTCGACCGGGCGATCCTCGGGCTGGTCGCCGAGGATGCCCGGATTCCGAACCAGCGCCTCGCCGAGCGGGTCGGGGTGGCGCCTTCGACGGCGCTGGCTCGGTTGCGCGGGTTGCGCGAACGCGGCGTGATCCGCGGCTTTCACGCCGAGGTCGACCTCGCGGCGCTCGGCCGGCCGCTGCAGGCGCTGATCGCGGTCCGTCTCGTAGTCCATGCCCGTGAGCAGATCGATGCCTTCACGGAAGCGGTCCGGAAGCTCCCCGGCGTGCTGATGGTGTTCCACCTGACCGGTGTCACCGACTACCTCGTTTGGGTCGCGGCCGCCGACGCTCAGGATCTCAGGGAGTTCGTCGTCGACCACCTCGCGACGCACCCCTCGGTGTCGCACGCCGAGACATCTCTGATCTACGAGCATCGCCGAGGTCCCGGGATCTGGGGCGCGGCGGATCCGGCGTGACGGCGCCCTCCGGAAAGCCGCGCTCAGCAGCGTTAGCCGCCGTGGGCGGCAGAGGAGTGCTGCTCGGTGAGCATTCCTCGAAGACGTGACGATCGGCTGTTGACCGACAGGGGTCGCCTCGAAGAGAATCGGAGCTGACTCCCGTTCGCTCTAGGAGGCGACATGGCCTGGAAGCTTGAAGGATCCTATTTCGAGACGTGCTCGTGCAACGTCATCTGCCCTTGCACGGCGTCGCTGGCGCTCGCTGCGACGCATGAGCGCTGCAGGGTCACGCTCGTCTTCAACGTCAAGCACGGCGAGGTGGAGGGGACCGATGTCAGCGGTTTGACGGTTGCCGCGATCGCCGATACGCCGAAGGTGATGTCGGACGGCAACTGGCGGCTTGGCGTGTTCATCGACGCAGCCGCCTCCGATGAGCAGGCGCAGAAGCTCGGCGGCGTCTTCTCAGGTGCGCTGGGCGGCCCGATGGAGGCCCTGGGACCGCTTGTCGGGGAGAATCTCGGTGTCGAGCGCGCACCGATCCAGGTGCGGGAGGAGGGACTGCATCACAGCATCCGCATTGGCGACGTGGTCGACTTCGAGGTCGAGGACGTCGTCCCGGTCGGAGCCCAGACCGGCGAGCCGGCAAGGCTCACGGGCATCTTCCACCCGGCCGGCTCGGAGCTGACCGTGGCGCGCGCGACCCGCTCGAAGATCGACGCGTTCGGGATCCAGTACGAGGGCAACGCCGCCTTCTCCACCTCGCGGTTCTCGTGGGCGGCCTGACCGCCACCGCCGCCCCGGTCGCGCTCGGCAAGGGCCACTCGGACCGCCGGGAGCTCGCCGCGGCGTTCAAGGCCGTTCGCGCACGGCTGGGCCTCGTGGCGCTGCTGGTCGCCCTCGCCGCGGTCGCGTGGTGGTCGACGGCGGACCGGATGGCCGGCATGGACGCAGGTCCGGGAACCGATCTCGGCGCGCTCGGGTGGTTCTTGGGAGTGTGGGTGGTGATGATGGCTGCGATGATGTTCCCGTCGCTCGCCCCGACGGTCGCGCTGTACACGACGATGACGAGGCGGCGCGGTCTGGACCGTGCGCTCCTGTTCACGGCCGGCTATCTGGTTGTGTGGGGTGCGGCGGGACTGGGAGCGTACGGCCTGTTCGAGCTCGGCAAGAGCCTGTTCGGCGGCGGTCTGGCCTGGCATGCGGGCGGGCGCTGGTTTGCAGCGGGTGTGCTTGCCGTGGCCGCGGTGTATGAGCTGACCCCCCTCAAGGACGCCTGCCTCGCCAAGTGCCGAAGCCCCCTCGGGTTTCTGCTGGGAACGTGGCGGGACGGGCGGGTCGGCGCCCTGGAAATGGGCTCCAGACATGCCGGCTGGTGCTTGGGATGCTGCTGGGCGCTGATGGCGGCGCTGTTCGCGCTGGGCGTGATGAGCGTCGTCTGGATGGCGTTCGTCGCCGCGCTGATCGCGCTCGAGAAGACGCTTCCGTGGCGCCGGGCCGCGACCTGGGCCACCGCCGCCATCCTGCTCGTGCTCGCTGTCGCGATCCTCGCCGCGCCGCATGCAGTCCCTGGCCTGGTCGTCCCGAGCGCCTCGCACGGCGCGATGCCGGCGATGGGCGCGATGCACTAGCTCGGTGCGCCGGGCGCGGGCGGGCGACCGCCTTCACCCCCCGGCTATGATCGGCCGTCCTTGCCCGAGCGCCTTTACTTCACCGACTCAGACGAGGCGAACGCACTGATCGCTTCGGACCCGATGGCGCTGCTGATCGGTTTCGCGCTCGACCAGCAGGTGTCGGTGCAGAAGGCGTTCTCGGGGCCGCTGGCGCTGCTCGAACGCGTCGGCTCGCTGGACCCGGCAGCCCTCGCGGGTGTCGACCTCGAGCCCGTCTTTCGGGTCCGGCCCGCCATCCATCGCTTCCCCGGATCGATGGCTCGGCGAGTCCACGACCTCGCCGTTCACGTTCGCGACGAGTACGACGGCCACGCCGACCGCGTCTGGAGGCAGGCGTCTGACGGCGAGGCGCTGCGCGCCAACCTGGCCGCGCTCCCCGGATTCGGCGAGATGAAGATCAAGGCGCTCGGATCGGTGCTCGCCAAGCGATTCGGCGTCGCTGCCGCCGAGGAGCTTGTGCCGTGGCATCCGACCCTCGGCGACGTCGATTCGCCGCAGGCGCTGGCCGACTACCAGGCCGCCAAGCGTGCCCACAAGGCGGCCTGGAGTCGCAAGGCGTCTCCGGTCTGAACCGCGGTCGGCCACGATTTTCGCGCCTACGCTGCGGCGACGCTCTCGGCCGCGCCCGGAGGGACTTCGCCCAGAGACCGCTCGCCGGTCTGCGCACGCGGAATCCTCGGGACCAGCAGCGCCACCAGCGCGCCAATCGCCAGGACGACCGCGCCAATCGGCATCGCGGCGGTGAGTCCATCGGTGAACGCCTGCGGCGACGCGTAGGAGCCATGAGCGCTGAACACCGAGGCCAGCACCGCAACCCCGATCACGCCACCGAGCTCACGGATCGCGTTGGTCGCGCCGGAGGCCTGACCAGCCTCGGTCGCCCGCACCGACCCGAGGACCGCGTTGGCCGACGGCGCGAACACCAGCGCCATTCCCGTCCCCGCGAGCGCGAACGGCGCGATCAATCGGCCGTAGGCGATGTCGGGAGTGATGGTCGCTGCCAGCCAGGCGATCGCGACGGCCTGCAGAGCGAGACCCATGACCATCAGCGGCCGCGTCCCGATGCGATCGCTCAACACACCGGCGATCGGCGCGACGACCATCGGCATCGCCGTCCACGGCAGCGTCCGCAGGCCCGCCTGCAGCGGCGAGTAGCCCTGCGTGGTCTGAAAGAACTGGGCCAGCAGGAAGATCGCCCCGAACACCCCGAAGTACATCGCCAGGGACAGTCCGTTGGTGGCGGCGAACGTGCGCGAGCGGAAGAACCGCATCGGCAGCATCGGCGCCGGCGCTCGCAGCTCCCACGCCACGAACGCGATCACGAACGCGATCCCGAGCGCGAACGACCCGAGGATCGTGGCGCTCGTCCAGCCCAGCGCCTGACCGCGGATCGCTGCGTAGGTGATGCCCAGCAGCCCCGGGCCCACGAGGGCCAGCCCGCGGAGGTCGAGGTTCGGAGCGGGCCCCCGCGACTCGCTCAGCCGAGTCAGCGCCAACGGCATCAGCACCAGCCCGACCGGCACGTTGATCCAGAAGATCCAGTGCCAGGAGATGCCGCTGACGACGGCACCCCCGACCAGCGGTCCGATCGCCACACCAAGGCCGCTCACCCCGCCCCAGATCCCGAGCGCCATGCCGCGCCGCGCGGCGGGGACGGCCTCGGAGAGCAATGTGAGCGTCAGCGGCAGCACGATCGCGGCCCCGAAGCCCTGGACCGCCCGGGCGGCGATCAGTGCGTCGGTGCTCGGTGACAGCGCTGCCGCGGCGCTTGCGCCGGTGAACGTCGCCAGCCCGATCGCAAACATGCGCCGGCGCCCGAAGCGGTCGCCGAGCGCCGCCCCGGTCAGCAGCAGGACCGCGAACGTCAGCGTGTAGGCGTTGACGGTCCACTCGAGCGACTGGATCGAAGCACCCAGGCTGTGGCGGATCGAGGGCAGCGCGGTCGTGACCACGAGGTTGTCGAGCGTAGTCATGAACAGGCCGATCGAGACGATCGCGAGCGTCCAGGCCAGGCTGCCCTTGGATGTCGCCGGCTTGCGCAGGAGTCTCGAAGCGAAGGACATTGGTTGCTCCTTTATGTGTGATTGGTCACTCACTGGAAGGAAGAAAGTGTGATTGCTCACTCAGTACATGGAGAAAAAAGAGAGGCCTAGGCGCAGTCTTCGACAGCGTCGGCCCCGGTCAGAACCTCGGCCCAGTGCTGGTCGAGGTCGTGGATCTGCATCGCCGCGAGCACGTTGCAGAGCATCCCGCGGGCGAAGAACTGCTGGAGCTCGAGCGGCGTGGCTCCGGTCTCGCGCTCGACCATCTCGAACAGCAGGCGAAAGCCCTGGCGCAGCTCGGCCCTGACCTCCGGCTCGCTCGCCGCCGCCTGTCCCTGCAGTTGCGTCAGCAGCAGTCCCGGGTCTTGCAGCAGGTCGGTGTAGGCCTCCCCCATCGTCTTCATCAGCGGCCGGCCCTCTCGGCGGGCGCGCGATGCGGCTTCCAGCAAGGCCTCGTGGACCCGCCGAAAGCTTCGCTGCAGGACCGCGACGAACAACTCCGTCTTGGTCGGAAACAGCCGAAACAGGTACGCCTGAGAGATGCCGGCGGCGCGCGCGATGTCCATCGTCGGCGTGCCGTACAGACCCCGCTCGCCGACCACCTTCATCGCGACGCGCAGAACGTCCTCGCGCCGCTCCTCGGCGGTCGAAAGCGTCCGGGCCGGGGCTGAGGCTGATGTCGGCGGTGCCATAGTGTGAGTATGCACTCACTCACTCTCGTTGTCAAGCGGATCCGGTAAAGATTCCGCGCTCGACCTGAGGATCCGCGGACCGCCGCGGTGCGGGATCCCGCGGCTTCGTTCCCTGGCAGGATTCCCCGGCGCCGTTTGGATCTGATCCGCCCGCGCTTCAATCTGGTGCCAAGCTTCCATTCCCCCGCAAGGCTCAACGTCATGCCCGTTCTGGAAATCCAGAGAAAGAGGTGCCGATGACCACGCCGGATCCCGGTAGGCCGAGCACGCCCGCCGTAGGCCGCTCTCAGAAGCCCGCCCGCCGCCAGCGCGAGCGCGTGGTCGCCGCCGCGATCCTTGGGGCGGTGGTGGCCGCGTTCGCCGTGCTCAATCTCGGAGACGTCAACGTCAATTGGCTGTTCACCAGCGGGCAGACGCCTTTGATCCTGGTGATCGTGATCTCGTTTGCGCTCGGGTTCGCCGTCGACCGGCTGATGGTCCTTCGCGCCGGGCGACGGCGCAAGGAGCCCTGAGCGGGCAAAACGAGCGCTGAGCGGGCAAACTTCGAGGCTCTCAGGAATTTCCCAGGTTTCTGCCGGACAATGACCGGGTGGGCGACCACCAGAGGCCCATGCGCGTGCTTGTCGTCGACGATGAGCCCAACATCGTCGACGTCGTGTCGATGGCGCTCCGCCATCACGGTTTCGACGTCGACGCGGCGCACACCGGCGCCGGCGCGCTGACCCGCGTCCGCGAATGCCGGCCCGATGTGATGGTCCTGGACGTGATGCTTCCAGACATGGACGGCTTCGAGGTCGCGCGGCGCCTCGAGGGTGAGCGCGCGGGAGTCCCGATCCTGTTCCTCACCGCGCGCGACGCGATGGCCGACAAGCTGCGTGGCCTGACCACGGGCGGCGGCGACTATGTCACGAAGCCGTTCAGCCTGGAAGAGCTGATCGCGCGGCTGCGCAACATCCTGCGACACACGCTGGCGTCGCGGGAGCTCTCCGGTCGGCTGACATTCGCCGACCTCGAGCTCGATGAGGACACCCGCGAGGTATCGCGGGCGGGCCGACCGATCGAGCTCACGGCCACGGAGTACCGCCTGCTGCGATACCTGATGCTGAACGCGAGGCGCGTCCTCACTCGCGCCCAGCTCCTGGACCACGTCTGGAGCTATGACTTCGCCGGCGACGCCCGCGTGCTCGAGACCTACATGAGCTATCTGCGCAAGAAGGTCGATGCGGACGCCGTGCCACTGCTGCACACCGTGCGCGGCGTCGGCTACGTGCTGCGCCTGCCGAGGGAATGATCGCAGTGTCGCTTCGGGCTCGTCTGCTGGCCGCCATGCTCGTACTGATCTCGGTCGCGCTGGTGATCGCCGCGATCTCGATCTATGCCGAGCAGCGGTCGTTCCTGCTCGGCCACCTCGACCAGCGCGTCGTCGCCGCAGCCGCCCCGATCTCCTACCAGCTCGGCGTCGATGCGAGCCTGCTGAGGCGACCACGCACGGAGGAACGAGCGGCGGTGGGATCATCGGCGAGGCCGAAGGCCGGAAAGGGCCTGGTGGGATTCCTGCCGTCGGGCACCTATGGCGCGTTGGTCGGCGCCGGCGGCGAGATCCTCCGTGGGCCCGTGACGGTCAACTATGGGGACCGTCGGCTGCCAGGGCCCGCGTTCCCGTCGCGCTTTCCGACGTTCCTCGCCGGCACCTCACCGAGACTGTTCACGGTGGGCTCCCAGCGCGGGTCGAATGTGCGCTACCGCGTCGCGGCGATCGCGCTGCAGTCCGGGAACGGGACGCTGATGGTGGCGGTCCCGCTTCGCGACGTCGATCAGACGCTCGACCAGCTCGTGATCGTCGAGGCGCTGGTTGTGGCGAGCGTCATCCTCGTGCTGATCGGACTCGGTTGGGTCGTGATCCGGATCGCCTTGCGGCCGCTCGATCAGATGGGGACGGTCGCAAGCGCGATCGCCGAGGGAGACCTGTCGCGGCGCGTTGGTCCCGCGAACAGCCGCACCGAGGTGGGGCGCCTGGGGCTGTCGCTGAACAAGATGCTGGTGCGGATCGAGCACGCGTTCGCCGACCGGGAGAACAGCGAGGAGCGACGACGGCAGTTCCTCTCCGACGCCTCGCACGAGTTGCGCACGCCGCTGGCCTCGATCCGGGGCTACGCCGAGCTGTTCCGACTCGGTCCGGCGCAGGATCCGGCTGCCCTCCGACGCGCCATGGAGCGGATCGAGTCCGAGGCGACCCGGATGGGAGTCCTGGTCGAGGACCTGCTGGCGCTCGCTCGACTCGACGAGCTTCCGGAGGAGCGTCAGGAGCGCGTCGATCTGGGCGATCTCGGCGCGCAGGCGGTTGCGGATGCGCGTGCGATGGCTCCCGATCGCACGATCGGCATGCAGGCCCCCCGCCCGCTCGAGGTGCTCGGCGATCCCAACGCGTTGCGCGAGGTGCTGGCCAATCTGATCGGCAACACCTTGATCCACACGCCTGCCGGGACCCCCGTGGAGCTGACCGTGAGACCGGAAGGCCGCGACGTCGCGATCGAGGTGCGCGACCACGGGCCGGGGCTTGCCCCCGGCGCCGAGAACCTCGTGTTCGACCGGTTCTGGCGCGCGGACGGCGGTCGGGCCCGAGGGCGTGGCGGCTCCGGGCTCGGCCTCGCGATCGTGCGCGAGATCGTCACTTCCCACAACGGCACGGTCTCCGCCGCCACCCACCCGGCGGGGGGCGCCATCTTCACGGTGAGGCTGCCGGCGGCGCCGGCGGCGCCCCGTGTCGACAGCCAGCCGGCCGCCGCCTCCCCGGTCGGCGCACCCGCCGCCTGATTCGGGTCGTTCGCTCTCAGGAGACTCTCAGCCTTCTCTGGGCATCCGCTCAGGCGCGGCGGGAATCTTGTTCTCGTGAGCAAGCGGATCGACGCTGCCATCAGGCACGCCCGAACTCCCAGCTCGTTCACGATGCGACGCTGGGCCGCGTTTGGCGTTGCGGCGATCGCCTGTGAGGCGGTGATCGCCGCGGCTTACATCGATCCCTCCCGCCAGCGGCTGCTCGGCGCGATGACCTGGTTTGGGTACGCACAGGCATCGCTCGCGGTCGCGGTCGCCCTGCTCCTCGCGCTCGGCACCGGCGAGCGCCGGGACCGGCGCCCTGCCCGTCGGGCCGTGGTCCTCGTGGCCGTGGCGGCGTGGGGCCTCACGTGTCTCGCGATGCTCCTGGCGCCGCTGGCCACTGCTCGACCCGCTGCGCCCTCCAGCAGGGCTCACCACGCGATTGTCCATCTCCCGGGAGCCGCGTTGGCGCAGGCTCACCTGATCGCCCGCTGGAGCACGGTGATCGACGTCTTGATCGGGAGCGCGCTGATCACGTCTGTGCTTGCCGCCCGCGTGATCCTGAGACCCGCGAGAATCCCCTCCCCCGATTCCGGGCGCGCCTTGCAAGCCGCCCGCGCGATCGTCGAGAAGCACGGCCACGACTCGCTGTCGCCGTTCATCCTCCGGCCGGACAAGTCGTTTGAGTTCGCGGCCGCCGGCGTGCTGGCCTATCAGGTGATCGGCGAGACGGCCGTCGTCTCGGGCGATCCGATTGCACCCGGGGACTCGGCGCCCGGGGTGCTCGCGCAGTTCATGCGCAGCGCCCGCGCCCGCGGCTGGCGCGTGACCCTGTACGGCGTCTCCGCGCGTCACCTCCCCCGGTACCGGAGCATGGGGCTGCGCGCGATCTGCGTTGGCGAGGAAGCGGTCGTCCACCCGGAGCGATTCACCTTGGAGGGACGACCGGTGCGAAAGCTGCGCCAGTCGGTCCATCGGGTGCAGCGCCGGGGCTGGGAGATCGGCGCCCACGAGGGGCGCGAGATCCGCGCCGCGCTCGAGGCCGAGATCGACGCGCTGGAGGTCTCCTGGCGATCGTCGCGACGCCGTGTGCTGGGCTTTGCGATGGGCATGGGAGCCTACGAGCCGGGCATCCACCCCGGGGATCTGTACCTTCTTGCCCGCTCGCCCGACGGCGCTCTGCACGCCGTGATGCGATTCATCTCCCACTGCGGGAAGCTGTCGCTGGACACGATGCGCCGGGTCGGCGAGACCCCGAACGGGCTCAACGAGGCGATGGTCTGTCGCGCGCTCGAGATCGCACGCGATCGAGGCGTCACCGAGGTCAGCCTCAACTATGCCGGGCTGGCTCACCTCGTTCGACACCGGCCTTCGGGCACACGGCGGGCCAGAGTGGCCGGCCGCATCGCCGTCGCGCTGCTCGGGCGGCGTTTTCAGATGAAGCGCCTGGTGCGCTTCAACGAGAAGTTCAGCCCCGAATGGCGCCCGCGCTATCTCATCTACGAGTCCGCATCCGCGTTGCCGCGGTCGATTTTCCGCGTCCTTCAGGCGGAGGGCTACCTGCCGCAGCCAAGGCGCCTCCAGCGCCCCGGCGACTCCTCGCGGTCCGGGCATAGGCAGCTTGGGAGCGTCGACAGGCGGGTCGAAGGGAGGCTCGGCCGCTGATCGGATTCCGTTGCCGACGGGCGCTGATCATCTCGGTGCTGTTGATCCTGCTGATCGTCGGACTGCTTGGCGCCTACAGCTACGGCGAGGCCTATTACAAGCATCGAGGCTTCACCACGATCCCGCAGCTGCCCCGCGCGGGCACCGGCAAGTTGCTGGACGTGCAGTTCTACTCACCCGCGCTGCACCGCAACGGGGGCTACCTCGTGTACCTGCCGCCGGGTTACACCCGGTCGCGTCGCTACCCGGTGTACTACCTGCTCCACGGCATGCCCGGGCGCCCACAGGTGTTCATCGACATCGCCAACATGGACGTCAGGCTCGACAACCAGCTGAGCGAGGGTCACCTGAAGCCGATGATCCTCGTCTATCCCGACGGGCGAATCGGCGGAAGCATCTACTCGGACTCAGAGTGGGCGAACACACCCGCCGGCAATTACGACGGCTACGTGATCGACGTGGTCAGAGACGTCGACCACCGTTTGTCGACGCTCGCCGATCGCCAGGACCGCGTGATCGGAGGCTTCTCCGCCGGTGCCTACGGCGCGATCAACGTTGCGCTGCACCACCTTGCCTACTTCGCCTCGGTTCAGGTCTGGTCGGGGTATTTCACCCAGACCCGCAGCGGCGTGTTCGCTCACGCGAGTGCCGCGACGCTCGCCTACAACAGCCCGATCGACGAGGTCAACGCCGTCCGGCCCGAGGTGGCGATCGAGCCGCTGCGCGTCTACATGTTCGCCGGGCGCGACGACGAGGCATCCCGGCAGATGTTCCCGATGGCCGCCGCGCTGCGAGCCACCGGAGGAAGCGTGAGTTACGCGCTGTATCCCGGCGGCCACGACTGGTCGGTTTGGTACCCGCGCCTCAACCAGATGCTGATCCTCGCCTCCGAGGACATGCTGCGGCCGGCGCCTGGTGCCGGCGCCGCGGCGAGCCGCCAGGCCAAGGTGCCGGCGGCCGCGGGCGGGAAGCGGGCTTCGCGGCGTGCCCCGCACCGTCGGCATCGGCGGGCGGAGCGCCGCGCAGCGCGCCGGCATCGGCGGGCAGGCCGCCGCGCAGCCCACCCTCCGCGGGTGGCGAGCCACACGGCGCACCGTCGGCATCGGCGCGCGACGCACCCGGTCGCCGTCGCCGACACACATCTGCGCCCGCTCGCCGGGCCGCCCCCCTTCCTCGCGGCGGGCACCGCTCAGCCGCCACCGGATCGGCGGCGGCACCACGAGCCGCTGCTGGTCGGGGCGCTGCTGCTCGCGCTCCTGTCCGCCGCGATGATCAACATCGGCTTCGTCCTGCAGCACCGCGGCCTTGGGCGGCTGCGAGGGCGTGCCCCGATCCGTGTGATGTCGGTGCTGAGCAGTCGTTCCTGGCTGGCCGGCCAAGCACTCGGCTGGGTCGGCTTCGTCACCCAGATCGTCGCGGTCGCGGTCGCGCCCCTCTCGATGGTCCAGGCGTTCGCCGCGGGTGGCCTCGCGATCTCGGTGCCGCTCGCCGCGAGGATCTTCGGGCATCGGGTGACACGCCGGCAGCTGCTCGCGGTACTGGGCATTGCGGTCGCGCTGTCCTCGTTGCCGCTCGGATTCGACGGGGCCCACGGGCGCCTGCACAGCGGTGTGCTGATCGGCGTGGCCCTGGTCGCGCTCGGCGTCGCGGTGGTCCTCGCGCTCCCGGCGCGCGCGGCGCCGCGGGCGATTGCGGCCGGCATCTTCTACGGGGTCGCGGACGCCGCGATCAAGGCCGACGCGATCGGTCTGAAGGCACATGGGCCCGGTGCGCTGCTGTCCGGCTGGACGGTCCTCGCGGGGGTGGCGACATTCGGCGGGTTCCTCAGCTTCCAGGCCGCGCTGCGTGACGATCATGCTGTCAACGCGATCTCGCTGATGAACGCCTTGGCCGCACTGGCAGCGTTGTCGCTCGGGGTGCTCGCGTTCGGCGAGTCGCTCGGCACGAGTCCCGCGGCGACGGTGTTCCATCTGCTCGCGATCGGCGTGGTGCTCGCGTGCGTGCCGCCGTTGGCGCGAAAGCAGCAGCAGCTCTCGGAGGGCCAACCATCGCCCCAACCGGCGCCCCCGCTCCGGTCGCTGCGCCGCGCCTGGCCGTTGCGGCGGGCGCTGGCGATGGCCTCGGGCTCGATCGCGATCGCGTCGGCGCTGCTGGTCTGCGCCGTGGCGGGCCTCGGCCTGCTCTACGCCTTGCGTGGCCTGCGGTGGTTTGCGATCGGTCCTCCGATCCCGGACTCCTTGCCGCTGCTGCAGCTCGCCGGCTTCGACGGCCAGCCGCTGGCGCGCGTGATCGTTGCGTGGCTGGCGATCGGGATGATCATCGGGGCGGCGCTGATCCGACTCGGAACGCTTGAGCGCGCCGTCCTCGTCGGCCTGCTCGGCATGCTGATTCTCCTGATCGCATCAGACGCCTCCTACGCCTTGGCCCGCAACGTCAGGCTGGAGAGCGTGCTCGTGGACCGGGCGCCCGGCCTGGGACCGTGGCTCGAGGGGTTCCTCCTCGCCGCCGGCAGCGCCTTGCCCCGCCGGGGGCTCGCGCTGCGCCGCCACGGCCGGCTCCGTCTTCCCGCCGCGATCTCGCAACCCGGCCTGACCCGGTGAAGCGCCGGCGTCGAGCCCGTCCCTAATCGCGGTGGTGGTTGACGACCTCGACGTTGTTGCCGTCGGGGTCGAGCACGTAGGCTGAGTAATAGCCCGGGTGATATCGCGGCCGCTCCCCCGGTTTACCGTTGCCGCGATGCCCGGCGGCGATCACGTCGTCGTAGAACCGCCGCACCGCGTCATCATCGCCGGGGAAGGCGACGTGGAGGTTCTCCGTCGGCAACCCGGGCACCAGTGAGAACGAAGCCGCCCCCTCCTCGCCGGCGAACGTGGCGCGCTCCGGCCCCTCGTAGGCGAGCGTGAAGCCGGCCGCCGCGGCCACGGTGCTGTAGAAGCCGGTTGAGGCGGCGAGATCGGACACCCTGATCCACACGTGATCGATGATCTGGTCGCGTCGGCGGCGGGCTTGGTGGTGCACGGCCTCGATGCTGTTGTCGCTGGGATCGCGCAGGAAGGCGCCGTAGTAGTCCGTGCCGTACTGCGGACGTGCGCCGGGCTCGCCGTCGTCGTAGTAGCCGGCGCCGGCGCCCGCGCGCCAGAACGCGTCGACCTGCTCGCGCGAGGGCGCCGCAAACGCCGCGTGCAATCGCCGCGTCGCGGGAAGGACGGCTGTGGCCTCGGTCAGCATGAAGTCCTGCCACTCGGTGAACGCCCTGGTCCTGTAGCTCGTATCGATCCCCAACTGGGCCAGGACCACGTCGAAGAAGCGCTCCGAGGCGGCGCGGTCCGGGACGCGAATCGTGACGTGATCGAACATCTCGGGCGGAAACCTAGAGCAGGGGTCGACGCTCCGGCTTCCGAGGTGCGCGAGGCGCGTCGGACACGGTTTCACGAGAGAGCGGAGCCGGCAGGGAGCGTTCGTCCTGCGTTGCGGCTTCGTCGCCGTTCGTCCTGCGCGTTGCGGCTTCGTCGCCGTTCGTCCTCCGCGTCACAGCTCCGTCACCGGCAATGCGGTTCCACAGCCGGAAACGGCCCACTCGAGCGCGCGTCGGCCTTCCTCGGGACGTTTCCGTTCTCCCGGGACGGGAAGATCCCGCGCCAGTCCACGGTGGCGTCGTTTGGGACGTTGCCGGCCAAAAGACCTGCGGCTCCCAGGACATGAATGGGTCGCTCGCGCCCGGGGCGCGCCGAGCTGCGCTCCCGGGCCACACCGAGCTGCGCTCCCCGGGCCACACCGAGCTGCGCTCCCCGGGCCACACCGAGCTGCGCTCCCCGGGCCACACCGAGCTGCGCTCCCCGGGCCACACCGAGCTGCGCTCCCAGGGCCACACCGAGCTGCGCCTCCCCGGGCCACACCGAGCTGCGCTCCCCGGGCCACACCGAGCTGCGCTCCCCGGGCCACACCGAGCTGCGCTCCCCGGGCCACACCGAGCTGCGCTCCCCGGGCGACAGGGGCACGCGATCGAGGCAGCGGATCACCCTGACCGGGTGATCCGGACTCACCCCCATGCCCAACAGGCTTGGCCTCATGAGTGCGACCGGGTACGCATCGCGACCGCTGGCGACCTCGACGCCGGGGCTGTTCGGACGGGTGATGGGGCTCGTCGCGTTGACGGTGGGGTGCGCGACCCTGGGCGTCTACGTGGCCCGGGGCTGGGGCGGCGCCGGTTGGTTCGTCGCCTGGCTGCTCTCCTTCGGCTGCCTGATCGGACTCAACGCCGCCAGCGCACGTCGCAACACCGGACTGGCGATGGTCCTGCTGCTGGCCTTTGGCCTGTTGATCGGCGCAAGCGTCGCCACCACGGTGAACTACTACGCCGCCACCGATCCGACCGCAGTCCGCCAGGCCTTCGGCGCGACCGCGCTGTTCGTCGCCGTGCTGGGATCGGCCGGGTACGCGGTGCGCCGCGACCTCTCGTTCCTCTACCGAATCCTTTTCTGGCTGCTGCTTGTCCTGCTCGGCGCCGGAATCGTCTTGATCTTCGTACGAATCCAGGCCGCCTACACGATCTGGGCACTGCTCGGGCTCGGGGTCTTCGGCCTCTACACGGTCGTGGACTTCAACCGGCTGCGCCGGGCCGGCACCGAGGAGGCGATCCCGCTGGCCGCGGGGATCTTCCTCGACATCCTCAACATCTTCCTGCTGTTCCTGCGGATCTTCGGGCGCTCGAACTGACGCCGCGAAGGCATGCGGGCCGCGACCGCGTCGCGTCGGGCGCTCGAACTGACGCCGCGAAGGCATGCAGGGCCGCGACCGCCTCGCGTCGGGCGCTCGAGCTGACGCGCTCGGCGCGTCCGGCCGCGGGACGGCGCGCGGTCGATCAGAAGCGCGCTACCGCGTGACCCAGGCCTCGGGTTCCGCCGCGAGCTCGTCGATCGCGCTCGGCAGACGCGAGTTCGCGACGTCGGCCACCGTCACGTGTTCGACGACGCTGCGCAGGTTCTTGCGGACCGCGATCCAGACCCGCGGCAGCGAGGTCGCCGCCCCGGGGTACGCCGCGTCTTCGGGCTTTCCGCCGCGGACGGTGGCGAGCGGGCCCTCGACGGCCCGGATGATGTCCGCGATCGTCAGCT
Organism: uncultured Solirubrobacterales bacterium; assembly: GCA_963723675.1. Taxonomy (GTDB): domain Bacteria; phylum Actinomycetota; class Thermoleophilia; order Solirubrobacterales; family Solirubrobacteraceae; genus Palsa-465. Next base: position 2,198,434 of record CAVRRW010000012.1, read on the forward strand.
GATAGGCGCTCCTGGCAAGCCGGAAGCCGCCCTCGGCGCCGCGCTGGCTGCGCACCACTCCTGCCGTCCGCAGCTCGCCGAGGATGTTCTCGAGGAAGTTCAGCGGGATCGCCTGCGCGGTCGCGATTCGCTCGGCAGGCAGGGGCTTCTGATCGGGCGCAGCCGCCAGTTCGATCGCGGCCCGCACCGCATAGTCCGCCTTGACGGAGATCCTCATCGTTGCCCCCTTCGCCAACAGCTTCGGCCGCGATCGCAGTATCTGGATGATCTGCGAGACGGCTTCGTCGACGCTCGTGGCGGCGGTGTCGACGCGCAGTTCGGGAGCCTGGGGCGGCTCATACGGAGCGTGGATGCCGGTGAACTCCTTGATCTCGCCGGCGCGCGCGCGAGCGTAGAGGCCCTTGGGGTCGCGGCGCTCGCACTCCTCCAGGGACGTGTCGACGAACACCTCGACGAACGGCAGCTCCGCCTGCTCGTGGCTCTTGCGCAGGTGCTCCCGGTCGGCCGCGATCGGCGAGATCAACGACACCAGGGCGACCGTCCCCGCGTCCGCCATCAGGCGCGCCACCTGACCGACGCGGCGGATGTGCTCGGCGCGGTCGCCGGGCGAGAAACCCAGGTCGTCGGACAGGCCATGTCTGATGTTGTCGCCGTCGAGCAGGTAGGCGGCCTGGCCGGCGTCGACGAGCCGGCGTTCGAGCGCCGCCGCGATCGTCGACTTGCCGGAGGCCGGCAAGCCGGTGAGCAGAACGGTCGCGCCGCGCTGGTCGATCGCCGACCATCGTTCGTCGCGGTCGAGCATCGAGGGATGCCAGGTGACGTCGCGGCGACCCTCGCGTCCGGGCTGCATGACCCGAGCTTTGCGGATCAGCCCCGCCCCGACCGTGTCATTGCTGTGCTCGTCGATCAGGATGAACGCGCCGGTGACGCGATCGACGACGTAGGGGTCGGCGAGCACCACCGAGCTCGTATGCAGCACGATCTCGCCTATGTCGTTGAGCGCCAGCGCCAGCGGCTCCGGCTGGCGTTCGAGCGTCCGCGGATCGGTTCGCTCCCGGATCGACTGGACCGTGGCGCGCACCGAGCGGGTGGTGTGCTTGAGCGCGTAGCGGCGCCCGAGATGCAGCGGCTCCTCGCTCATCCAGCAGATCGTGCACTCGAGCTCGCGCGCGATCGCCGGCTGGTCCCGCTCCGAGGCCAGCATGTCGCCGCGGCCGACGTCCAGCCGATCGGCCAGCGTCAGCATCACCGACATCGGCGGGACCGCTTCGTGGCCGTCGGCATCGAGCGTGTCGACCGCGGTGACGGTGGTGCGGACACCGGCGGGAAGGACAGTGACCGGGTCGCCCGGCGCGAGCGTGCCGGAGACGATTCGCCCGGCGTAGCGCCTGTCGCCCCGGTCCGAGGGCCGCCCCACCCACTGGATCGGGAGTCGCAGACGCGTGAGGTCGCGGTCGGCCTGCACATCGACGCGCTCGAGGTATTCGAGGACGGACGGCCCGTCGTAGAACGGAGCCCGGTCAGAGCACGAGGCGACGTTGTCACCATGCAGCGCACTGATCGGGACCACCAGCAGGTCGGGGATCTCGAGCAGCCGCGCGAGCTCGCGCACGTCTTCCTCAATCTCCAGGAACCGAGCCCGATCCCAGCCGACCAGATCCATCTTGTTGACGCATACGGCCATGTGCTCGATTCCGAGCAGGGCGGCGATGTGAGTGTGCCTGCGGGTCTGGGTGAGCACTCCGGCGCGGGCGTCGATCAACACCACCGCGACGTCGGCGGTCGAGGCGCCGGTGAACATGTTGCGGGTGTAGCGCTCGTGGCCGGGCGTGTCGGCGAGGATGAACCCGCGCCGCTCGGTGGAGAAGAAGCGATAGGCGACGTCGATCGTGACTCCCTGCTCGCGCTCGGCGCGCAGACCATCGGTGATCGCCGCCAGGTCCGGGGCGCCACCGGTGCCCGAGAGATCGCCGAGATGGTCTGAGAGCAGCGAGCCGGTGTCCAGCAGCAGACGGCCGATGAGGGTGCTCTTGCCGTCGTCGACCGAGCCGGCCGTGGCCAGCCGCAGCAGCTCGCGCTCCCGGGTCACGGTGGCCATCAGAAATAGCCCTCGCGCTCGCGGTCCTCCATCGCCGCCTCCGGTGTTCGGTCGTCGGCCCTGGTCTGCCCGCGCTCGGCGATCGCTGCCGCTTGCGTTTCGCGCATGACCGCGGCGACGTCCGCGGCCTCCGACCGCACGGCTCCGGTGACGGTCAGGTCGCCCACGGTCCGATAGCGGACCGTGACCTCCTCCGACCGCTCGTCCCGGCGCGGCGTGATCCACTCGGACTCGGCCAGCAGGATCCCGTCGCGCTCGATCACGCGGCGGCGGTGGGCAAAGTAGATCGACGGCAGCTCGAGCTGCTCGGCCTCGATGTAGCGCCAGACGTCGAGCTCGGTCCAGTTGCTGAGCGGGAACACCCGGATGTGCTCGCCATGGCGAATTCGGGCGTTGTACAGCGCCCACGGCTCGGCCCGCTGCGCTCCCGGCTCACAGTGCCCGAACTGGTCGCGGAACGACAGTACCCGCTCCTTGGCTCGTGCTCGCTCCTCGTCGCGCCTGGCGCCGCCGAACGCGGCGTCGAACCGGTGGCGCTCGAGCGCATCGAGCAACGTCACGGTCTGCAGCCGGTTGCGCGAGGTCCCTGGAGCGTCCTCCTTGACGCGGCCGGCGTCGATCGAGTCGTGCACGGAGGCCACGATCAGCTCGTGGCCCGCCTCGCGAAGTCGCCGATCTCGGAACTCGATCACCTCGGGGAAGTTTTGGCCGGTGTCGACGTGGAGGATCGGGAACGGCACCGGGAGCGGGCGAAACGCCTTCTCGGCGACTCGCAGCAGTGCGATCGAGTCCTTGCCGCCGCTGAACAGCAGCACCGGCCGGCTCAGCTCCGCCACGACCTCACGGACGACGAACACCGCCTCGGCCTCCAGCGCGCGCAGCTGCGAGACGTGCAGCGCCGTCGCGGTCATGCCGCTCTGTCTCGCTCTCGGCGGTGGCGCTCGACCCAGACCGACGACAGCTCGTCGCGCTGGCGCGAGAGCGGGGCGCTCACCGCCGCGTCCGTCAGCCCCAGCGCCTCGATCACCCTTGTGGCCGCCCGTTCGGGCGCGGCGTCGAGCTGATCGTAGGTGACCTCGATCGGGCGCCCTCCGACGCGGGCAAGCCACTGCCTCCACGCGAGCTCATCCGATTCGAGTTGTGCGGCGAGATGTTCGATCGCCTCGAAGTCGTAGACCAGCGACCGCGCCCTCGGAACCTCCCCGGCCCGCCAGCTCTGGGTCTGGAGCGCTCGCCAGAGCGACACCGCCTGCGCGATCTTGTCGCCGCGGGTGACGAAGACCAGCTGCGGGTCGTCGAGCAGCGCGTGCAGCACCGCGTAGAGGTCGGCATTCGCCATCCCCGGCAGCTCCCGCGCTCGGGACACCAGGTCATCGACATGGCCCCACATCAGCTTGCCGCCCCAGACGCCGTTGTCGGTGCTCCCCTCGGCCAGGATCCGCCGCCACCACCGCTGCGCCGGTTCCCGGCTCGGCGTCCCCCGCCGGGTCGGTGCCAGAAGCTCGAGCAGGGCGGGGCGATTGAGATTCTGAAGGTACTCCCGGGGCTGACGTGGCAAGCTTGAATGCTGCAGGATCTCGAAATGCTCCCGTGGCCGGCCCGCGCGGCCGGTTTGGCGGAGCATCTCGCACAGCAGCGTGCTGCCGCTCCGCGGTGTGGCGCAAACGACATATGCCTGCAAAGGCATCAGGAGCTCCCCGCAAAGCATACTAATTCGATTGACAATAGGATATAAGAATGTCGCCGAACATCGTCTACCTCCACTCGCACGACACAGGGCGCTACGTCCAGCCCTATGGACACCAGATACCCACTCCGAACATCCAGCGGCTCGCCGACCAGGGATTGCTGTTCCGTCAGGCCTTCTGCGCGGCGCCGAGCTGCTCCGGGAGCCGCGCCTCGCTGTTGACCGGACAATGGGCGCATGTCAACGGCATGACGGGGCTCGCGCACCGCGGATGGGAGCTCCTCGACTACCGGCGGCACATCGTCCACCCGTTGCGCGAGGTCGGCTATTGGTCGGCCCTGGTCGGCGAGCAGCACCTCTCAACGCACCCGGGCGTGCTCGGGTACGACCACGCCGTCGAGATCGGAACCAACCGTGTCCACTCGATCGCGCCGGCGGCGCTCCAGCTGCTGCGCACCGGACCGCCACAGCCGTTCTTCCTCTCGATCGGGTTCTTCGAGACCCACCGCGAGTTCTTTGAGCCCAGCTCGGTCCGCGACGCCCTCTACGGAGCGCCGCCGAACCAGCTGCCGGACACCCCGGAGACGCGCGCCGACATGGCCGCGTTCAAGGCCAGCGCACGTTCTCTGGACCAGGGCGTCGGCGCCGTACTGCACGGCCTCGACGAAGCCGGCCTGGCCGACGACACACTGGTGGTGCTGACGACCGATCACGGCCTCCCGTTCCCCGGCGCCAAGGGAACGCTCAGTGACCGCGGTCTCGGGGTGATGCTGATCATCCGCGGTCCGGGCGGGTTCCACGGGGGCCATGTCACCGACGCCCTGACCTCGCACGTCGACCTCTACCCGACGTTGCTCGAGCTCGCGGGCGCGCCGATCCCCGAAGACACGCATGGGCACTCGCTGCTCCCGCTCGTGCGCAAGCAGGCCACCACCGTGCGCGACGAGCTGTTCGCCGAGCTCACCTACCACGCGGCCTACGACCCCCAGCGCGCGATTCGCACCGACCGCCACAAGCTCATCCGGCACTTCGGCGATCGCCTCGAGCCGGTGCTTCCCAACGTCGACGACTCCCCGTCCAAGTCGCTGCTGATCGCGGCCGGCTGGGGATCACACCGTCGACCGGAGGTCGAGCTCTACGACCTGATCATGGATCCCGGGGAGATGCGCAACCTCGCGCAGGCCCCGGAGTTCTCCGATCTGCGCGAGCAGCTGCAGTGTCGGCTGCACGCATGGATGGTGCAGACGTCGGACCCGCTGCTCGACGGGCCGGTGCCGGCGCCGGCGGGGGCGTTCCTCAACGACTGCGCCGGGATCTCGGCATCCGAGCCGTTCCTCGAGGCGGTGGACTGAGCCGGCGCCGTCTCGGGGTCACTGTGGCGCGGCTGCCTCGGCGAGGACCAGCTGGCGCAGACTGTGGCGATCTTCCGCGCATGCCGAGCAGCCTTCGAGGTGCGCTCGCATCCCCGGGATCGCCGAGTCGGCGTCCGCTCCGGTCAGCTCGAGCTCGACGTAGCGGTCGAGCCGGTCAAAGCAATCCTCGCAGCTCAGCTCGGGCCGGGCCGGCCCGAGCAGCCGCCAGAGCAGGAGGTTGCGATCGGCCGGGCCGCGCGAGCTCACTTCGAGATCCCTCGTTCCTCGATGCCCAGGCCGCGGACGGCCAGCGCGGCCCTCAGCTTCTGCCGGGAGTCGTGCACGGTCTTGTACAGGGCGCCGCGCGTCGTGTTGAGGCGCTCGGCGAGCACGTCGATCGGCACGTCGTTGAGAACGACCGCGACCAGCACCTCGCGCTGATGAGGGGTGAGCTCGCGCTCGATCGCTGCCCGAAGCTCGGCGAACAGCTCGGCGGTTTCGGCGTCATGGTCAGGCGGTTGTCGGCGATCGTCGGCGATCAGCGGCCAGGTCTCGTCGGTGAGCGGGATCTCGCGTCCCTGCCAGGCACGCCTTCGCACCTTTGCCGCGGCCTCGTAGAGCGCAAACTTGTAGGCCCAGGTCGTAAAGCGGCTCTCGCCGCGGAAGTCGTCGAGCTTGCCGAGGATCGCGACCAGCGCGTCGTCGGCGCTCTGCTGGGCGAGATCGTCCTGATCGCCTCCGCGCAGATGGGCGAACGTCGCGTGGCGCCGGCCAACTTCAAAGCGCGCCGCTGCAAGGAGCAGGGCGTGCAGCTCGATCAGCGCCGCATCGCGCTCCGGACCGACTCCGCGCAACCGCCTGATCCACAGCCGCGAATCGCCGCCGGTGGCGGCACCACGCGCTGCAAGCCGGCGTGGGCCCGGGCCGGCACGGTCTTCGGGATGCAGGCCCGGCGACGCCGGACGGTCGCCGGAAACGCTCTGGAACGTCATCCCCACGCCTCAGAGCGAGCCTCGCTCGTCCACCCTCCTGACGACCGCTGCTCCTCCCCCTCGTCGTCGAGCGGGGCCAGGATCCGGGCCGCGAGGTCGGCGGGGCAGCCCCGGTCGATGAGCCCCAGCAGCTCGTGCAGGTCATACCTGCTGTCGTGAGCGAGAGAGTTCGCGAGCGGGGCGGAGCAGCCGGCGCCGCGCAGTCGCGCGATCCGCCACGCGACGACGCCGTCCATTTCCCGTGTCTGTCTCCTGGAGGCCGGCATCCCGATCCGTTGGCGTCGTGCACCGATCATTTCTTACCGGGCGCCGCATGCCGTGACAGAGAGCCGTCCGATTGCGTCATCGCGCGCCTATACGGTCTCGATCCGCTCGCCGACCCGAGCCAGCATCAGCTCGAGCTCGATCTCCGCGCCCCTGCTCGACCGCGCGTAGAACCCCAGCCGTCGCAGCAGCGCGCGTGCGGAACGGTTCTCCCACGACGTGGTGGCGGTAAGCAGCGCGAATCCGTTCGTGCGGGCGCGCTCGACGATGCGGTTGACGAGCACGGTGCCGATCCCGCGGTTGTGAAGCTCGTCGGCCACCGCGACGGCCAGGTCCGCGGCGGACTCGCGGTTGCTGTGTCTGACGTAACGGGCGACGCCGACAATCGATCCGTCGCGCGGATCGATCGCGGCGACGGCCTCGTGCTGGGCGTGGTCGATGTCAGTGAGGAACGTGAGCTCTCGGCTGGTCAACTCGCGCTTGGGCGACATGAACCTCCGCTGGCGCGACTGGGGACTGAGGCGGGCGAACAACGCCGCCAGGCGGTCGCCGTCGGCGGCGCCGACCGTCCGCAACGCGAACCGTGTGCCGTCGGCCAGGGCGAGCACATCGCCGGTGAGCGCATCGGAGGTCGGACAGCTTTGCTCCATGCACCGCAAGACGGGTGCGTTGCCGGGATCCTTCCCGCGTCGCCGAGCGCCGGCCACGGCACATCTGCTGTTACCTGCTCAATCCGCCACCCTCCTCGATAATCTGAGCCATTCTTGATCAACATAGTTTTCAAACCATTGCGGCGGGTAGCACGGGCGCCAGAACGATGAGTCCGATCGGCGGCGCCCGCTTCAGCGAGCATCCAACTCGATATATCGGCCGAGATCGGCCGTGTGTGCGGGAGTCCTATCCCGCCGTGGCAAGCTCGATCCCGCTCGCCCGGCGAGCGATCACAGAGTGGGCGACCGAGGTCGGCGTGAACGCCGCGCGAGTCCAGGCGATCGCGCTCGCCGCGTCCGAGGCCCTCACCAACGTGGTGCTGCATGCCTACCCCTGGAGGACGGGCGAGATCCATGTCACGGCTCGAGTGGCCGGCAACGAGCTGTGGGTCCTCGTCGCGGACAGCGGTTGCGGGATCCATGCCGGACGCAACAGCGATGGGCTGGGCCTCGGATTCGCCCTGATCTCCCAGATGACCGATGGGTTCTCCGTCATCGAGCGCTCATCGGGTGGCACCGAGCTGCGCCTGCGGTTCTGCGCTGATCGCGCCTGAAACCGCCGTAGTCGGGTTCGCGCGTCGCTCGCCTCGGCCTCGCGCCCTAGTCAGGTTCGCGCGTCGCTCGCCTCGGCCTCGCGCCCTAGTCAGGTTCGCGCGTCGCTCGCCTCGGCCGTGCGCCCTAGTCAGGTTCGCGGGTCGCTCGCCTCGGCCTCGCGTCCCGCTTCGTCTCGCTTCTCGACCACGACGAAGGTCGCGTTGGTCTCGACGACCCTCTCCGCCTCGGGAATCTCGTGATTGTGGGCGATCAGGAACCGTCGGGAATGGGCGCGAACGCGCTCGTAGTCCCGGACCGTCAGCTCGATCATCCGGGTGCAGCCAAGACGTGCACACTCGCAGCGAAACGCGACCGGGACATCCTCCTCGCCGGGCCAGCGTCCGCTTTTCAACGCCTCGTTGACATCGCGAAAGGCGGCCTCGTTGGTCGCGATCCGGCGCTGCAGTTCCCGCTCCACAGGAGAATCGTCGCACCTCGCGCAACACCGGCGCCGCACCCGATGGCAGCCACGAGCGGCAACTGAACGCGCGGGGCCCGATCGGCTCCAGGCACGCCGCCGCCGGGTCCACCCCGCTATGTTCTCGCCCGTGAGGAGGGCATGGCAAGCGCTGGGGCTGACGCTGGGGTTGGCGGGGGGCCTCGCGTCGACCGCGATCGCGGCTGCGCCGTCGCCGACGCCGACCCCGTCGCCCAAGATCACCTTCTACTTCGGCCTCAAGCGTCCGGAGGCGCAGGCTCGGGCCGCGTTCTTCGCCGTCCAGCAGCCGGGCTCGTCGAGCTATCGCCGTTTCTCGAGCCTTCGGAAGGCTGCCGCTCGCTACGGCGCGGCCGCAGCCACACGGTCGGCGTTCAAGCGCGCGATGACCAGGCGCGGGCTGTCGGTTCGCATCGACCCCTCGGGCGTCTTCGCGCGCGTGAGCGGCACCGTCATCCAGTTCGATGACGTTTTCAAGGTGGATATCCGACACCAGTTCGGCAACGCCCCGAACGCGGATACCTACTTTCTGTTGGGCAGCGGCCGGCTTCACCTGCCGTCAGACATCGCATCGCTGGTGGTGGAGGTGGTCCCGACGTACGCGCATTCGGCGCCTCCGTCCGGTGGCTCCCCCCGGTCCGCGCGCGTCGCCCGTGCCAGGCCCCCGCGCCGGAGCGGCAGCTGGACCCGCGGTTGTGCAAAGGCCAGGGCCACCGGCGCGTTCAGCTTCGGTCAGGTGCGCAGCGCCTACGGAGTCGACCGCCTCGGGTCCGGCGGCGGCGCGTCGGTCGCGATCCTCAACCTCGGTGAGGGCGTCTCGAGCCAGGACATCGCAGACAATGCCGGGTGCTTCGGCTATCCGAGGCTGAGGTCGCGAACGCTGCTGAGCGACGGCCAGACAGAGCCATTCGGTCAGGGCTCGTTTGAGCCCGAAGAAGATCTGGCGCTGGTCAGAGGAATCGCCCCCGGGCTGACGTCGCTGACGTTCAGCCAGGCGTGGCTGGCGCCGGAGCTCTGGTTCCTGGGCGCGTCGCAGGTGCTCGACGCCCCGGATCCCCCCGACAGCTTTGCGATCTCCTACGGCGAGTGCGAGCGCACGATCCGCGGCGTCGGGTCGACGCCGACCACTCGCGCCGGCGCCAACCTGATGGACTCGGTGCTGGTGCGCCTGGGCTTGATCGGCGTCGGTTCCTATGCGTCCGCCGGTGACTTCGGCTCGACGTGCAACGGGCTGCCCTTCAGCGGAGTCGCATGGCCGGCGTCCTCGCCGTTCGCGACCGCGGTTGGCGGTACCCAGCTCACGCTCGACCGCGGCAACCAACGAGCGAGCGAGGTCGTCTGGAACGACCTGAAGTACATATCGGCCGCCGACGGCGGCGGCGCAGGCGGCGGCGGCTTCTCGATCGCCTCACCGCGGCCGCCGTTCCAAAACCGGTTGGGACTGCCCGGGAACGCCCGCACCACCCCGGACGTGTCAGCGGCCGCATCCCAGTTCCCCGGTTGGCCCGTGGTGCTCGCCGGCCATTGGGTGACAGACGCCGGCACCAGCAGCTCCACGCCCCTGGTCGCGTCCGCGATGGCGATCGTCAGCGCGAACCAACGGCGCCGGCACCGCCCACCCGTGGGGCCGGCCAACGGACTCTTCTATTACCAGTCCCGCCGGGCGCCGAACACGATGTTCGACGTGATCAGCGGGGCCAACGGCTATCTGCGCAACGTCCCCGCCCGTCACGCCACGCGTGGCTACGACCTCGCCAGCGGTCTCGGGGTGCCTCAGTTTGCCCTTCTCCAGGCGCAGTTGCCGCCGCCGGCGCGTTTGACGCCCCCGGGCGCCAAGCCGCCGCACCACCAGGCGCCGCATCACAAGGCGCCGCACCACCAGGCGCCGCTCACCCGGGTAGGGTGATTCGCGGTCACCCGGCCGCCGACCACAATCCGATCGGACGCCGGCGCCAGCCTGCGTCAATGCCAACGACGAAAGGATTGAGGATGAGCGACTTGGTCGCGATCGCCTACGACAACCTCGCGACCGCCCAGGAGGTTGCGGCAAACGCGGTCGAGGCACAGAAAAGCCACGTGATCGACCTGGACGACATGGTCGTCGTGGAGCGCCAGCAGGACGGCAAGGTCAAGCTCCATCAGCCCTCCACGGCCGCAACCGGCGCCGCCGGTGGGGCACTGTGGGGCGGGTTGATCGGCCTGATCTTCTTCATGCCGTTCCTCGGGATGGCGATCGGCGCGGCGACCGGCGCAGCCGCGGGAGCGCTCAGCGACTACGGCGTCGACAACAACTTCATGAAGGAGCTCGGCAGCTCGCTGGAGCCCGGCGCCGCCGCCGTGATCTTCCTGGTGCGGCGGGTCACGGCCGACAAGGTGCTGCCGCAGATCAAGATCCCGGGCAAGATCATCCAGACCTCGCTCGACAATGAGACCGAGGACGCGCTCGCGAAGGCCCTGGCCACGGCCGGACGATCCTGACCGCGACGGCGCCGGCACAACTCCAAGCGGGCCGGGTGTCTGATCGCGGCCCGCCGCCTGCGTGCTCCACCTGCGTCTGAGCGTCAGCGAGGCGGGCGGCGCGCTGCTCGTGCTCGCCGTCAACATCGTCCTACTGATCGTCTCGGGCACGGCCACTCTGTTCGCGCAGAGGTGGCTCGTTCACCGCCGGCGCTGACGCCGCGGACTCGGCGCCTGGCGGCCGCGCCGGAGCGGGCTCGTTCCCCACGACGAGACTGACGCTCATCTTGATCGCCTTGACGGCGCCGGTCGCCCCGGCCTGCAGGGTGAAGCCCACCGCGAGCAGGAGGATGCCCGGAATCCGCAGCGCGCGCGAGCCAAGCATCAGGATGCCAACGCGAGCCAGCAGGTATGGCGGGGTGGAGATCGCCGCCCCCAACGCACCGCTGACGGCGCTGGCCACGAGCTTGTCCCGCCGCGAGCGGATCGGCTTGATGCCGATCAGCCTCGACGGCACGGCCACGTAGCAGATCATCATCACGCCGCTGACGATGCCCATCGACAGCACGAACCAATGGCCTCCCCAACGGGCCATGACCACAGCCGAGAACCCGAGCGCCAGCCCGACCACGAAGCCCGAACCCAACACCACCGCGAGGTGAGCGCGGGCCCTTGCGAATGCGGGCCGAATCTGTGGCGTCTTGGTGTTCGCGATCGCGAACGCGAACACCGCGTTCAAGAAGAAACTGGCCGCGGTGATCGCCGCGATCGCGAGGATCAGAGGGATCACGATCGGGCCGCGAAGCACGTTGAGCGTCCTGCCGTGGAGGACGTGGGCCTTGATGTCATACAGCGCGAGCCAGATCCACATCGCGGGGAGGATCTGGATCAGCATCAGCCGCCAGTTCGTGATCACCAGTCTGAGCCCCTCGAACAGCATGCTGAAAGCACCCACCGCAAGCGCGAGCGGCGCAAGCCAGCGTCGCGACCTGCTGAGACGGAGCACAGCCTCCTCGACCGTCGCGTCGTCGCCCTCGCGGATCGCATGCACCAGCGCCCGGGTGCGAGCCAGCAAGGTGGCGCGGCGCGTTGATCGGGCTGATCTCATAAGCGACTCGGGTGCGCCGGCGTCATAAGCGAGGTCGGGCGGGCTGGCGAAGCTCGGGTGCCGGCGTCGCACGGGTCTCTCGGTCAACGAATTGGCGGCGTGATCGGAGGGTATCCTCAGCCATGCCCGTCGACCAGCAGCGGGTGTGCACCCGCCCTTCACCACCGATCGGCCCGAGCGCAGGCGTCACCGTTGCATCGGCGGCCAGAAGCGCGCTGGCCAGTCTCGGGAATGGGCAGCCGCTTCAATTGCCCATCACGCTTCGGTTCTGGGATGGCAGCTCGCTCGTCGCCGCCCCGGACGCGCCCGTGGTCGCCGTCGATAGCCCACGCGCCTTGTCGCACCTGTTGCAGGAGCCCGGCGAGCTCGGGCTCGCGCGCGCGTGGATCGACGGATCGCTGACCGTGCCCGGGGACCTCGAGGACGTCCTGGCGACGCGCTCGGCGTTTGCCGACGTCTCCCTCTCGATCTCGGATCGCATCCGCCTGGCGCTGACGGCGGTACGGCTCGCCGGCATGCGGGTTCTGCGCCCGGCTCCGGTCCCCGAGATCGAGGCGTCGGTCAGCGGCAACCGCCACTCGCCGGCACGCGATCGCGACGCAATCCGCCACCACTACGACGTCTCAAACGACTTCTACCGGCTGGTGCTCGGTCCCAGCATGGTCTACTCGTGCGCGTACTTCGCAAGCGACGATGACAGCCTCGAGGAGGCCCAGGAGCGCAAGCTCGACCTGATCTGCCGCAAGCTGCGCCTCGCCGAGGGCGAGCGCTTGCTCGACGTGGGCTGCGGCTGGGGCTCGCTGCTGATTCACGCGGCGGCGAACTACGGCGTGCGCGCGGTCGGCGTGACGGTCTCGGTGCAGCAGGCGGCCCTCGCTCGCGAACGCATTGCGCTGTCAGGGCTCGGAGACCGCATCGAGATCCACGCCACCGACTACCGTGAGCTGGCGGGCGGGCCATTCGACAAGATCGCCAGCGTCGGTATGTACGAGCACGTCGGTCGCGATCAGCTGGCGCGGTACGTCGGCACGGTCGCCGAGCTGTTGCGCCCTGGTGGTCTGTTTCTCAATCATGGGATCGCCCGGCTCCACTCGAGCCCGCCCACGTCGGATACGTTCATCTCGCGCTACGTCTTCCCCGACGGCGAGCTTCACCCGGTGAGCGACCTGACGAGCTCGATGCAGGACGCGGGTCTCGAGGTTCGCGATGTGGAGTCGCTGAGAGACCACTATCCGCTGACGTTGCGTCGGTGGGTGGCCAATCTCCGGGCCCGCCACGCGGACGCGGTGAACATGGTCGGGGCCGAGCGCGAGCGCGCCTGGCAGCTCTACATGGTGGCGTCTGCGCAGGCGTTCGAGGCCGGCGAGCTCAGCGTCTACCAGGTGCTGGCCACGGGCCGCGGCGGCCCTCCCAACCTTCCGCTGATCCGATCGATCGACGGAACCCCAGACGGTCATCACCGCGAAGGGCGGACGCCGCCAGGTCGACGGGCGGCGGGTTAGTTGCTTGACACAACCGACTTGCCGCGGTACCTTGGTCAGTCTCATGACACGACTGACTCGGTGACCAGGCGTGCGCGACGCATCTCAGCGGCTGATGCTTCGTGACGGCGGCGTCGTAGAGGTCCGGCCGCTCGAGCCGGGCGACCGCGCGGAGATCGCGGCGGCGGTCGCGCGCCTCTCCGACGATTCGCGCTACCTGCGCTTCGCCACGCCCAAGCCGCGCCTCAGCGAGCGCGAGCTCGATCATCTCATGGACGTCGACCACCACGATCGCGAAGCGCTCGTGGCGATCGACCCGCTCACCGGCCACGGCGTCGCCGTGGTCCGCTACTTGCAGGTCCCCGGCCGGCCGGGTGCGGTCGAGGTCGCGGCCACGGTCGCCGATGAGTGGCAGGGGCGCGGGCTCGGCGGCGCGCTGCTGGCTCGTCTGGCCCAACGAGCGCGCGACGAGGGCCACTCGGCGCTGCGCGCGAGCACCCTGGCGATCAACCGCCGCTCGATCGCGATGCTGCGAAGGGCGGGGTTCAAGGGGCAATCGCGCGGCGCCGGCACCCTGCGCGAGTACGAGCTCCGCCTCGCGGCCTAGCTCCTCGCTACTCCCGATCGGTCGCGACGATCAGGACGTTGCAGCGCGCCTGGTGGGAGACCTTGTTCGGGACGTTGCCCAGCACGAAGCGCCTGGCGCTGTGCATCCCCTTGTTGCCGACCACTATCAGCGTCGCCCCGGTCGTCTCCGCAACCTCGATCAGTGCGTCCGCCGGGTCCTTCTGCACCGCATGGCTCGACACGGGAACGCCGCTCAACCGCACGTGCGCGAGGGCCTCGCTGAGCGTCGCCTCGACCTGGGCGTCGGGCAGCGGCGCCCATACCTTTGCGGCGCCTGTCGGGGCGCCCTCGATCCGGGCGCCGCGCAACGGCTCAAACGCCGAGACGACCTGAAGCTCGGCGTCGAGTGCCTTGGCGATCCGCACCGCCTCGTCGAGTGCGCGCTGTGCGCTTTCCGAGCCATCTGTGCCGACCACGATCGATTCCTTCATCTCGCTACCCCCTCTTTGGTCTCACAGCAGGACCATTGCCATTCATGCGGCGCTCCAACGATCAGCCTCCCAGGCGCCGGTAGCGCGCCTCCTCCTCGACGGTCCGCTCGGCCGTCGGCAGCGCCTCCAGCCGATCGTCCGGGATCGGCTCGCCGCTCTCGATCGAGAGCCCGTAAGTCCCCTCCCCCAGCCTGGCCTCGGCACGCTCGACCGCCGCCAGCTCCTTGCCGAGATCCTCGCGTCGGCCTTCGTTGAACTCGTCCTGGTAGAGGTCCTCGGATCCCTCGTCACCCGGTTCTCTGCGGCCTGAGCCCTCGAGCGGACCATCACGGTCGAGCGCGGCCATCGCCTCCTCGATGCGCGTCCGTTCGCGGGCGAGCAATTGTCGGGCGCGGTCGGAGTCCACGGGTGAAGACTAAGGGTTCGCGCGGGAATAAGAGATCGGATCGAGGCGGTCGGGCGACCGGCGGGGCATCAGGCGTCCGCTCTGACCACTTCGCTCGCGCTCCACAGCGCCGTGGGGGGTGATGGGATCGCCTGGCCGTCTGTCCTTCCGAGCGGCCCGGCGGCGGGGTGCAGGACGATCACGTGACTGGGAGCCGATGCCGCCACCTGGGCCGTGACGCGGGCCGCGAGCGGTCCGTGCCCGGTCTCCGGGCCGAGCACGATCGCCGTCGCCGACAGCTCGCAAGCGCGCTGCAGGATTTGCGAGGCGACGGCCGCGTGCGTCCCGACCGCGTGGAGCACCTCGGCGAAGACCGGAACCCCCGCCCGCTCGAGTTCGGTCACGCGGGCGTCGAGCAGCTTGGTCGCGGTAGAGGTCGATTCGATGTCGATCGCGTCCTCCCCGGTGACGATGGTGCGTTCGGCAACGTGAGCACGTGGACGGTGCCGGCGTGGGCCCGGGCGAGCGGCACCGCCATTGCGCAGACTTCGCGGGCACTGGGGCCGCCGACCGCGATCACCAGTGTTCCTTGCTCCATCGCGGGCGTAACCGCATCCTCCCCGACGTCGGGCACCACGATCTGCGGGCCGGCCTCCGCTACGGGCACCAGCGAGGTTCGGTAGTGCCAGAGCACGCCGACGGCGATCGCGGTCATCCCCGCGCCGAGGTAGAAGGGCGCCTGAACGCTGACGTGCTCGCCGAGCTTGCCGGCGATGAACGGTGCGATCGCGCCACCCAAGAAGCGCACGAAGCTGTAGGCCGACGAGGCGATCGGCCGCGGCACCGGCGCGGACTCCATGACGACCTGTGTCATCAGAGTGTTGGTGATGCCAAAGAACGCACCCGAGCCGATCACGCACACGATCAGCGCCGTCTGCGAGGCGTGTGCGACGCCCATCACGAGGAGCACGGCGACGATCCCGATCAGCGCGCCGGCGAGACCACGAACATCGCTGAAGCGACGCGACAGCCGGGGCGCGACGAACACGGCGAAGAGCGCCAGCATCAGCCCCCAACCGGTGAACGTGTAGCCGAGCTGGTGAACCTGCAGGTGCAGCGGGAACGGCGCGTAGGCCAGCAGCGTGAAGAAGCCGAAGTTGTAGAACACCGCGGTCAGGCCGCTGCCGCGGGTGGCGCGATGACGCAGCGCCCGCAGCGGCTCCAGAACCGAGACGCGCTCGCTCCGTGGAGGGGGCGGCGTGCGCGGGAGGAACTTCGCGATCGCGACGAATCCGATCGACATCAGCACGGCGACGCCGAAGAACGGCCCGCGCCAGCTGATGCCGCCCAGCTCACCGCCGAGCAGCGGCCCCAGCGAGATCCCGAACCCGAGCGCCGCCTCGTAGATCATGACGGCGCCGGCGACGCCGCCGCTGGCCGCGCCGACGATCACCGACAGCGCGGTGGCGATGAACAACGCGTTGCCGAGCCCCCAGCCGGCCCGCAGCCCGACGATCGCGCCGACGCTGTTGGACATCCCGGCCAGGGCGCTGAAGACGATGATCAGGACCAGGCCGGCGAGCAGCGTCCGCTTGGCGCCGATGCGGCTCGCGACGACACTCGAGAACAGCATCGACAGCCCCGTGAACGCGAAGTAGCTGGTGAACAGAAGCTCGACGTCGCTCGGCGAAGCGTGGAGGTCGTGCGCGATCGCGGGGAGGATCGGGTCGACCAGACCCAATCCCATGAACGACACGACGGCGGCAAAGGCAACCGCCCAAACGGCCGTCGGCTCGGAGCGAAGCAGCCTCATGCGGCCCGCTCGATCGGTGGCCGCTGAAGGAGTCCGATCAGCGCGTCGAGGGCCTCGGCCGCGGCCGCCAGCGTCTCGACCTGCGCATCCGACATCTCCGCCAGGTAGCTGCGCAGCGCCGCGCTCGCGCGCGCGCGGTACTCGGCGAGGGCCGCCGTTCCAGCCTCGGTGAGCGACACGAGCACCACGCGGCCGTCGTCGGCCTGGCGCTTGCGCGTCACCAGTCCCTGCTCCTCGAGCCGCTTGACAAGGAGCGTCATCGTCGGCTGCGCCAGCCCCTCGAGCTCGGCCAGGGCGGTGATCCGGCGCGGACCGCCGCTGAGCGTGCTCAGCAGGCCCGCCTCGGTGCGTGACAGGCCCGTGCTCACCTGCCGGGCGAACAGTCGCAGCAACAGCGAGGCGCGCCGGACGAGATGGGCCGAGACGTGCTCGATCTGTGCCTGGCGGTTTTGAGTTGATGGCGGCGTCAAATTCATATTGTGGAACTATATTAGCACACAATATGAGTTACTAGGGCCCCTCCCGATCAATGTCGGGGGCCGGCCCCAAGCGCCGGCCCAATTGCACTCGAGCGGTCACGCCGGCGCCGAGGAGCAGGCCAAACGCCGCGAGGTAGCACGTGAACAGCACGCCGGATAGCATCAGGAACAGCTGCACCGGCGTGTGGCCGCCGAAGTAGCGCAGGTAGTAGCCGGCGGCCGTCGGTGTCAGGAGGAGGATCAGCCCCGCGATCGAGCCACCAGCCAGGGCGGAGCGGCCCCGCAGGTTGCCGGCCGCGAGCAGCCAGTAGACGCCGGCGCAGACGAGGCCCGTGATCACGACCGAGATCAGCGGCACGGCGACTCCGACCAGGAGCGAGTCGATCCCCAGCCGGTGCGCGATCCCGGTCCCCACGGAGGCGACGAGCACCATCAGCACGATCAGCGTCGTCAGCGCCGCGGCGACGCCGATGTTTCGGAGCTTGCCGCGCACGATCCCCGGACCCGCGAGGGCGAGCAGGCGGGTCAGGCACCGCCCCAGAACACCGACGGCGCCCGAGCAGGTCCACAACATGCCCAAGATCGAAACCGCGATCAGCAGCGGCGAGTCCCGCTTGGTACGAAGGATCAGCTGCACGATCTGGTCGTGGACGTCGCTCGGCAGGACGCGAGACACGCGCTCGGCGACGGACTGCGCCTGGCTGTAGTCGCCGAGCACGACCGTTGCCAGGGCGGTGAGGCCGAGGGCGAGCGGGACCAGCGACGCGAGCAGGAACCACGAAAGCGCCGGGACGTCGTCGCCCACGCCAGACTCCCAGTACAGACCCACGAGCTCGCGGACTGCACGTCGAGCCGGGGAGGTCTTGGCTTGGGTCACGGTCAATCGGTCCGACCGCGTCGCGTTGAGAGCGCACATGCACGCCGGAACTCGCCGCAGCGTACGCTACGCCCCCTACTGGGGTGGATACGCAAACCGAAAGGGCGGACCGCGGAGGTTGGAGTCACAGCGACAGACATCGAGCAGGCCTTCCAGAAGGCGGGGCTGCTCGACCTCGTCTACCGGGGACCACTTGGACCGTTTCCCACGCTGCGCACGATGGTCGATTCAAACCAGCGCCTGGTGGTGATGGCCGAGAACGACGCCGGCGCGATTCCGTGGTACCACCCGGCCTACGCGCACGCGCTGCAGGAGACGCCGTTCAGGTTCAGGAGTGCGAGCGAACTGACCGATCCCTCGAAGCTGCCGGCCAGCTGTCGACCCAATCGCGGGCCGCCGTCCGCTCCCCTGTTCCTGGTCAACCAGTGGGTCGACACCACGCCCGTGCCTCGCGCCTCGCTTGCAGACATCGTCAACGCCCGCGAGCCGCTGCTCGCCCGGATGCAGACCTGCCAACGCATCCGCCACCGGCTGCCCAACCTCGTGGCGGTCGACTTCTACCGGCGCGGCGATCTGCTCGGCGTCGTCAATGTCCTAAACAGGGTCGGCTGAGCGCCGGCGCCCCCGCCCCGCTCCGCTTCGTAGCTTTCTCTTCAGCTGTTCTCAAAGGTTTCTTACTGGCCACACCTAGGTTCGTGATCGAGTCAATAGCAACCCTGCCGCGAGTCCACCCGCGGCGCAAAGCAACGGATCACGAACATGAACACTCCACGTCTGATTTCCGCGCTTGCAGTCGTAGGTTCGATTGCCTGCGCGGCAGCGCCCACGGCGGCGTCTGCAGCGACGACGGATGGGCAGTCCGCCTCCAGCGCCAACTGGTCCGGGTACGTCGCCGGCGGCTCGCCGTCCGGGAGCTCGACACAGTTCTCGAGCATCTCGGGAAGCTGGGTCGAGCCATCAGCCAACTGCGGCGCCGGCCAGGGCTACGCGGCCTTCTGGGTCGGGCTCGGCGGCGCCGGCCAGGGATCAAACGCGCTCGAGCAAACCGGCACCGAGGCCGACTGCGGCTCCGATGGGACGTCCAGTCACTTCGCCTGGTATGAGCTCGTCCCTGCCGCTCCGGTGAAGCTCGACCTGAAGATCTCCCCCGGCGATCATGTCACCGGCAAGGTAACGGTCAACGGCACGAACGTGACGGTGGCGCTGTCCGATACCACGACCGGCCAGTCGGTCACCAAGAACCTCCAAATGAACAACCCCGACGTTTCCAGCGCCGAATGGATCGCGGAGGCTCCGTCCTCGTGCGACGGCAGCGGTAGCTGTCAGCCACTGCCGCTGACGGACTTCGGAAACGTCAGCTTCAGCAACTCGTCGGCGACGGCCAACGGTCACACCGGCACCATCTCTGACCCGAACTGGACGTCCAACCCCGTCCAGCTGACCCCCGGCGCCGGCAACCAGTTCGCTGGAGCCGGCTTCGTCTCGGACCCCGGCACCGCCAGCGACACGTCGTCTGCCGGCGCCACACCGTCGACTTTGTCGTCGGATGGCTCCGCGTTCTCCGTGGCGTGGGGCGGCTCGACCGCTGACCCCACGTCGGCCTCCTCCGGAAGCTCATCGGCCGCCGGCAGCGGCTCCGCCGGCAGCGGCTACCCCGGCAGCGGCTATCCCGGCGGCGGCTACCCCAGCAGCGGCTGGAGCGATGGCTCCGGCTGGGGTGACGCCAGCGGCAACGGCTACGGCTCCGGCTGGGGTGACGCCGGCAGCTACTGGAGCGGTGCCGCCTACTGGTAGGCCCTC
Organism: uncultured Solirubrobacterales bacterium; assembly: GCA_963723675.1. Classification (GTDB taxonomy): domain Bacteria; phylum Actinomycetota; class Thermoleophilia; order Solirubrobacterales; family Solirubrobacteraceae; genus Palsa-465. Next base: position 2,218,025 of record CAVRRW010000012.1, read on the forward strand.
CTTCAATCCTTGGCTACACCGAGGGGTTCCGGCGCGCGGCGCCGGAACCCCTCGCCGCTTGGCGACGCCGGAACCTGTCGCCCCCTGGCGGCGCCGGAACCCGTCGCCCCCCTGGCGGCGCCGGAACCGCCTTTACGGAATCTTGATGGGTGGCGGCCAGATCTGCACGCCCGCTTAACGGCGCGCGATCTACGGTGGTCACATGTCGACGATCGCCAAGCAGCGCCCGGATCATCACGACGGCCCATTCCTCGACGGCCTGCGCCGCATCGACCATCCGCCCACCCGGCCCGGCTCGTTGTCGCTGCGGACTCGGGTCGCCTTGCACCGCCACGGACTCACGCGCGCCCTGGCCGAGGGTGCCGATCCCACGGCCCGGCCCGAACTTGCGGTCCGCGCGGCTCAGCTCACGAGCGAGCGCAACCGCAGAGGCGTGACGCGAACCCTCCGCCGCGTGATCGCCGAGGCCCGCGAGCCGCCGATCAATCCCTTCCAAGTGGCTTTCATCCGCCGGCCGGCGGTGCTCGAGGCCCGGGACGCGATCGGCGCGATGATCGAGCGCCTCCGCAGTCCCCGTCCCGTCTGCGCCGAGGGAATGGCGATGGCCGAGCGGATCATCACGAACGCCGACTGCAGTCCGCTGTACAACCCGAGCGAGCCGAGCACGCTGCGGCGACAGATCCTGGTCGCGACCGCGGCCCTGGACCCTCACCCGTCCAACGGATGGGGCTCATAGGGCCACTCGACCGAGTCGGCTCTGATCGATCAGCGCGCCCCGAGCCCGCGCTCCAGCAGATCAAACGCCAGCTCGACGCGGCCGGGGGTAGCCTCGCGGCAGCGTGCTCAGGCTCCGCCAGGGGGGCGCGCGCTTGAGTGCGCCGGTAGCTTCCCGGTCATGGATCTCAACTTGACCGGCAAGACAGCCGTCGTCACCGGCGCCAGCAAGGGGATCGGCCCGGCCGTGGTTCGCCAACTCGCGGCAGAAAGCGTCAACGTGGTCGCGGGCGCCAGGAACATCGAGCCGCTCGTCGGCATCGAGCGCGTGACGCCGGTCGCCGTCGACCTCGCCGATCCCGACGGCCCGAGCCGGCTGGTCGCGGACGCCATCGCACGGCACGGACGAGTCGACCTGCTCGTCAACAACGTCGGGGCCGTACACGTGCGCCTCGACGGATTCCTGGACGTGACCGATGCGGATTTCGAGGGGTCGCTGCAGCTGAACTTCTTCGCGGCTTTGCGTGCCACGCGCGCCGCCGTCGCCGACATGATCAAGCGCCACGAGGGCACGATCGTCAATGTCGCGTCGGTCAACTCGTTCTTTGAGCCCGATGGGGCGGTCATCGACTACGGGGCAGCGAAGGCGGCCCTGGTCAACGTCGCCAAGGCGCTGTCGCAGGAGCTCGGCCCGCAGGGCATCCGCATCACCAGCGTTTCGCCTGGACCGGTGGCCACCGACCTGTGGCTCGGAGACAGCGGCGTCGCGGCGACCGTAGGCGCCGCCAGCGGCGCCGGAGCCGACGCGATCCGCGACGGCGCGATCGCCGGCATGCCGACCGGCCGGTTCACCACCCCCGAGGAGGTCGCGACGATCGTGACGCTGCTGTGCTCGGCGCGCACGGCCAACGTCACCGGCGCCAACTGGGTGATCGACGGCGGTCTGGTCAAGACGACCTGAAGCTGCCCGCGGACGATGACGGATCTACCTCGGATGCGCGGCCATGGATCCAAGCTCGAGGCGGTTGTGTTCGACCTGGACGGGGTACTGGTGGACTCCGAATCGGTCTGGGACGCCGCCCGCCGCGAGGTGGTGAGCGCGACGGGCGGCACCTGGCGGGCGTCGGCGACCACCGAGATGATGGGAATGAGCTCGTCCGAGTGGTCGCGCTACCTGCGAGACGAGCTCGGCGTGCCACTTGACCCGGGGGAGATCAACGATCGGGTCCTCGACCTGGTGCTCGGCGCCTACCGCCGTGATATCCCGCTGATCCCGGGGGCCGTGGCGGCGGTGGCCAAAGTTGGGGCCCGCTGGCCGCTCGGCATCGCCTCCTCGGCCAACCGGCCGGTGATCGAGACGGTGCTCCGGACCGCCGGCCTCACCGAGAGCTTCGCGGCGATCGTGTCTGGCGATGAGGTGGCCCGGGGCAAGCCCGCGCCGGACGTGTATCTGGCCGCCGCGCGCAAGCTGGGCGTCGATCCCGCCCGAGCGGCCGCGGTCGAGGACTCGTCCAACGGCCTGCGCGCCGCTGCCGCGGCCGGGATGATCGTCGTCGCGATCCCCAACCGCGAGTTCCCGCCGTCGGCTGACGCGCTGTCCCTTGCCGACGCGACCGTCGACTCGATCGGTGAGCTGACGCCGGAGCTGATCTCGGCCGCGGCCCGCCGAGCTGGATCGGCGGACGTCGGTTAGTGTCCAGGTCCGATGCGATTCACCCGCATAGCGGCCGGCGCTGACGTCGGCGATCCCGGAGCCGAGGTGCGCCGCCTTTCCGCCAGCGTCGATCTGGTCGTCGTGGGGTCGCGTCGATGGGGTTCGATCGCCCGGCTCGTGACCGGGGGCGTCGGCGAGACCCTGGTCGCAGATGCTGGTTGTGCCGTCCGGATCGTCCCGCGGCCGGACTAAGAGTGCTAGGACAGCGTCGGGCAAAGCCGTCGTCCGGGGTCGGTCGTCTCGCGGGCGCGGCAAACTAGACGAGATGTCGGGTACCGAGCTTGGACTCGCCGTGTCGGTGTTTCTGGCCTGCGCGGTCGAGGCCGTCGAGGCGCTGACGATCGTGCTCGCGGTGGGGGCTTCTCGAAGCTGGCGGTCGGCGCTGTATGGGGTGGGTGCCGGCGCCGTGACGCTGGCGGTGGTAGTGGCCGCGCTCGGTCCGGCCCTCACGGCGCTGCCGCTCGGCACACTGAGGGTGCTGGTCGGCGGGCTGCTGCTCGTCTTCGGGCTGCAATGGCTGCGCAAGGCGATCCTGCGCGCCGCTGGGCTCAAGCCGCTGCATGACGAGGCTGCGATGTTCGCGAGCGAGACCGACCGCGCGCGCGCCGCGGGCGAGGTGCCGCGAGCGCGCCTGGACGGCTACTCGTTCACCATCGCCTTCAAAGGAGTGCTGCTCGAGGGGCTCGAGGTCGCGTTCATCGTGCTGACCTTCGGCGCCAACCAGCACCGGGTTGGACTGGCGGCGATCGCCGCCGGGGTCGCCGTGGCGGCGGTGGCCGGTGCGGGCGTGCTCGTGCGCGCTCCCCTGGAGCGAGTGCCGGAGAACCAGATGAAGTTCGCGGTCGGGTCGATGCTGACCTCGTTCGGGGTGTTCTGGAGCGCCGAGGGCGCCGGCGCCAACTGGCCGGGCGGCGATGCGGCGCTACTGGCGATCATCCCCGCGGTGGTGATCGCCTCGGTCGCGATGATCGCGTGGCTGCGGCGCGAGACCCGCCGCGGACGAGCGGTGGAGCAGCCCGGATGAGACGCCTCAAGCAATTTGCGGCCGGGGTTTGGCAGTTCGTGGTCGGCGACGACTCGATAACCGCCGCCGGCGTCGCGGTCGCGATCGGCCTGACCGCCATCGTCGCCGCCAGCGACGCGCCGGCCTGGTGGGTGATGCCGGCCGCGGCGCTGGGACTGCTCGCGGCCTCGGTTCGCCGCGGCGTGTGAGCCTCGATTCCGATGGAATCCGTCGATTGGCAGGCTCGTGATCGAGCCGATCGATGAAGCTCACGCGAGCACCGCCTCCACCGCCGCGGAGAACCGGTGCAGCCTCGCCGGCGGGCCGACGGATGCCCAGGGGTCACACCGTCGTGTAGATCACCATCGCGAACCCGACCAACAGGCAGTAGATGCCGAACGGGACCAGCGTCCGCGTCTTGAAGTAGCGCAGCAGCCAGTGCACGGAGACGATCGCCCCGATCGCCGCGCAGACGGCCGCCAGGACGGACTGGCCGCGGATTCCATTCCCCAGAGGGCCGGTCAGATCGGGCAGCTTGAACAATCCGGCCGCGAGGATGATCGGCGTCGCCAAGAGGAACGCATAACGAGCGGCGTCTTCGTTGTCGAGCCCGCGCAGCAATCCGGCGGTCATGCAGACCCCGTCACGGCTGATCCCGGGGATCAGCGCGGTCGACTGGACGAAGCCAATCGTCGCTGCCTCCTTGTAGCTCAGTGTGGTCAGGCTGCGCCCCTCCCCCTCGCGCGCGCCGCTGCGCTCCGCCAGCGCCCTCACGTCTGCGCGGCGGCGCAGGTGCTCGGCCCCGAGCAGGATCACGCCGTTGACCATCAGGAAGACGGCCGCCGCGGTCGGCTTGGCCAGCGCCACGCGGACCGTGTGCTCGAGCGCCAGCCCGAGAATGCCCGTCGGGATGCTGCTGACGATGATCAGCCAGGCCAGGCGCTCGGTCGGGGTCTCGATCTTCCTCCGCCTCAGGGTGCCAAACCACGCGCCCACGATCTCGACCCAGTCGCGCCAGAAGTAGATCAGCAGGCCGACCGCGCTTCCGACATGCAGCATGACCACGAACGCCAGCCAGAACGACTCGGGATCTGACTGCGACTTGACCAGATCGTGCCAGCCGAACAGGGTCGGAAACAGCACCGTGTGGCCAAGGCTTGAGATCGGGAACAGCTCGGTCACGCCCTGGAGCACCCCGAGCACGGCGGCCTGGAACCAGGTCAACGGTGCGGCCGCGGCCATGCCGATATGCGAGGCAATCGAGATCACGATCCGCAGAGAGTTCTAGGAGGCGCCGATGAGACGAAAATGAGAACGGCGGCCGGCGAGCCGTCCTTGCCCTGCTTCGGGTCGGCGAGCGCTTTCATACTGGACTCATTGTGATCGCTGACCCTTCACGACGTGCGCGTATTGGTCGTTGAGGATGATCCGAAGCTGGGCCCAGTGCTCGTGCGTGGGTTCGCCACCGACGCGATCGCCGCGGATCTTGTCACCACCGGACGCCAAGCGATCGTGCGCGCCGGCGCGACCGACTACACCGTGATCGTCTTGGACGTGATGCTGCCGGACGTCGACGGCTACCAGGTCTGCCGCACGCTGCGGGCCGAGCACAGCTACGCGCCCGTGCTGATGCTCACAGCCCGCGACGCCATCGCAGACCGTGTGCAGGGGCTCGACAGCGGCGCCGACGACTACCTGACCAAGCCGTTCTCGTTCGCGGAGCTGCTCGCGCGGGTGCGCGCACTGAGCCGCCGCGGGCCGATTGAACGCACCGTGATGCTCGAGATCGGCGACCTCCGCCTCGACTCGGCCAGACATCAGGTCTGGCGCGGAGACACCCCGATCGACCTCTCGCGGCGCGAGTACGCGATCCTCGAGGCGCTCATGCGCCACCCCGGCGACGTCCTCTCTCGCTTTGATCTGCTCGAGCAGGTCTGGGGGTATGAGTATGAGAATCGCTCCAACGTCGTCGAGGTGTACGTGCGCTACCTGCGGGAGAAGATCGACCGGCCGTTCGGCCGCAACAGCCTCCAGACCGTCCGAGGGGTCGGGTACCGGGTGCGCCCGGATTAGCCACGTCCCCATGGCCACCGACCTCAAGCTCCGGTTGCGGCGCCTGCCGATTCGCTGGCGCCTGACCCTGATGTTCGCAGCGGTGATGGCGGTCCTGCTGGCGGCCCTGATCGCCTTCCTTTATCTCCACTTCCGCTCCGACCTGGACTACAACATCGACCAGGGTCTGCGGGCCAGGGCGCAGGACATCGCCGGCCTGGTCCGCCAGGAGGACGCCGCCGCCACTCGCGGCGCCCTGCGACAGCTTCCGGCCAGCCCTGACAACGTGGTCCAGGTGCTGGACCCGTCCGGGCATGTCCTCGCGGCGAGCGGCGGCTTCTCGCGGCCACCGCTGCTTCGCGCATCCGAGCTGCCGGCGGCGAGGCGGGCGCCCGAGCTGATCGAGCGCGAGGATCGGCTTCGGCTCTACGCGCTCCCCCTCCGGCAAGACCACAAGCTCGTCGTCGCCGGCGTATCGCTGGCCGAACGCGACGCCGCGCTCGACAAGCTCGAGAACTCGCTGCTGATCGGCGTTCCGCCGGCGCTGCTGCTCGCAACGCTGGCGGCGTATGGCCTGGCCGCGGCCGCGCTGGCGCCCGTGGAGCGGATGCGTCAGCGTGCGGCCACGATCTCCACCGACGAAATCAGCACTCGGCTGCCGCTCCCCGACAGCGAGGACGAGATCCGGCGGCTTGGAGACACGCTGAACCAGATGCTGGACCGGCTCGAGGACGGCCTCAACCACGAACGCCAGTTCATCGCCAACGCCAGTCACGAGCTGCGCATGCCCCTGGCCGTGCTCAAGGCCGAGCTCGAGGTCTCGCTGCGAGAGCGAGGCAGCGAGCAGCGCCTGCGCGACGCGATCGGTTCGGCGGTCGAGGAGACCGACCGCATCGTCAAGCTCGCCGAGGACCTGCTTTTGCTGGCCCGGGCAGAGGACGGCACGCTCCCGATCGAGCCTCAGGATCTGGCGGTCGAGGAGCTCCTGGTCGAAATCGGGGCGAGGCTCGCTCCGGCCGTCGAGCGCGCGAGGCGCTCGCTGATCGTCGACGTTGAGTCGGTTCCCGCCGGCACGGCCGTCCAAGTCGACCCAGACCGAGTCCAGCAGGCCGTCGCGAACCTGGTCGACAACTCCCTGCGCTATGGCGCCGGGCCGGTCACGCTCAGCGCCCGGGCGGCCGGACCCTCGGTCGAGATCCACCTCAGCGACCGCGGCCCCGGCTTTGGCGACTTCCTGCCCCGCGCCTTCGACCGTTTCAGTCGTGCCGATAGCGCCCGGTCCCGAGGCGGGGTCGGACTGGGCCTCGCGATCGTCCGCACGATCGCCCAGGCCCACGGCGGCGAGGCCGGCGCGAGTGACATGCGGGGCGGCGAGGCCGGCGCGAGTGACGTGTGGGGCGGCGGTGCCGACGTGTGGCTGACGCTGCCGGCCGCCGCTCGCCGGGTGCCCCCGACGCCGCGGCCGTCCCCGGCCACCCACCCGGTCCGAACATGACGACCGCGTCCGATGGCAGGATGTGCGCGTGACGCGGACGTCCGCTCGCACCTATGCGCGGCGCCGGATCGTCGCGCTGCTCGGCCTGATCGCCGTCGTGGGACTGGTCGTGCTGACGGCCGGCGCGATCGGCGACGGAACCGGTCACGGGCATGCTCGGGCCGCCCACCCGGCCCAGGGAGCGGCGACGTCCCGTGGGCTTTCGCCGACCTCGCGTCCGCGATCCGCGCCGGCGCCGTCGCTGGCCGGGATTCCCGTGGGCCGCTGGACGGAGATGCCGACGGCCCCGACCTCGCGAGGCGAGGTATCGGCGGCGCCGCTCGGACAGATGGCCTACGTCGTCGGCGGCTTTGATCAAAGCGGCCATACCACGGCGACGGTGCAACGTCTGGACCTGCGCGATGGCCGCTGGAGCACCAGCACCGGGATGCCTGAGCCCCTGAACCACATGAGCGCTGTCGGCTACGGCGGCAAGCTCTATGTCGTGGGCGGCTACGCGCAGCCGAGCGACACGAGCGCAGGCGCCGTACGAGGCTTCTGGCGCTTCGATCCCGCGAGCGGGCGCTGGAGCGCGATGCCCAACGCGCCGCTGGCGCGGGCCGCCGCCGGGGCTGCTGTGCTCGGTCACCGCCTGTACGTGGCCGGCGGCCGCAGTGACACGCTCACCACGATCTCAACGCTCGCGATCTTCGATTTCGACACCGGTAAGTGGTCGCTCGGGCCGCCTCTGCAGCACCCCCGCGAGCATGTCGCCGCCGTCGCGGCCAACGGGGCGGTGTGGGTCCTCGGCGGCCGTGCGCTCGGGCAGGGGAACTTCACCTACGTGGAGCGCTACCGGCCCGGCACGTCCGGATGGCAGCAGATGGCGCCGATGCCGATCGCGCGCAGCGGCTTTCAGGCGGTAGCGGTCGGCGGGAAAATCGTGGTCGTCGGCGGCGAAGGGCCCGCCGGCACGATCGGGGAGGTCGATCGGCTCGACCCGAGCACGGGGCGCTGGAGCCGCCTGCCCGACCTGCCGACCCCGCGCCACGGCCTCGGCCTGGTAGCGGAGGGACCGCTAGTGTTCGCGATCGACGGCGGCCCCCACCCCGGGTTGACGACATCCTCAGTCGTCCAGCGGCTGCGAGTCCGATGAGAGAGGGCAAACGACGACACCCCACCCGGACGATCGCGCTCCTCGCGGTGCTCGCCCTCGCCTGTGTGGGCGCGGCGATGGCCGTCGCCGACACCGATGACCCGTCCACGAACGCCGACCGCGCGGCACCTTCCGCGACTCGGTCCGATGCCACCGACCCGGACGGTGGGGCGCGGGCCGGGGCGCCCGCCGGTGCGGCACGGCTGAACGTCTATTCGCACACCCTGGTCGGGATGCTGTCGCCGGTCGCTCGCAGAGCGCGCTATCTCGTCTACGCGCCCGATTCTCGCGGCAGCGGCGTGTACGTGATCAACCCCAGGACCTACCGGGTGATCCGCTACATCGCCACCGGGCCGATGGTCCAGCACGTCGTGCCGGCCTGGAACCTGCGGACCCTGTATGCCACCAACGACATCGGCAACAGCCTGACCCCGATCAACCCCGACACGGGCCGGCGGGCGGGCCCGAACATCCCCGTCGCGGACCCGTACAACATGTACTTCACGCCCGATGGCCGGCACGCGATCGTAGTCGAAGAGGCCATGCAGACGCTCGCGTTTCGCAACCCCCACACGTTCGCCATGCAAAAGGCGCTCCCGGTCCACTGCGCGGGGGTGGACCACATGGACTTCTCGGCCGACGGCCGGTTTGCGCTCGCCAGTTGCGAGTTCTCCGGCCAGATGGTGCGCATCGACCTGCGCACCGAGAGCGTGAACGGGTATGTGCAGGTCGGCGGAAGCCCGCAGGACGTCAAGCTCTCGCCGGACGGACAGACCTTCTATGTCGCCAACCGCTTTTTGCCCAACCTCGGCGTCAGCGGCGTGCAGCTGATCGACGCCCGCACGCTGCGGGTCGTCGGCTTCATCCGCACGCGCCTCGACGCCCACGGCCTCTATGTCTCACGCAACACCAGCCAGCTGTACGTCACAGACCGCGCCGGCGGGGCGATCACGGTGATCGACTTCGCCACCCGCAAGACCGTCGCCACCTGGCAGGTTGCGGGCACGCCGGACATGGGCGGAGTCAGCCCGGACGGCGGGATCCTCTGGCTCGCGGGACGCTACAACGGCGCCGTCTACGCCATCTCCACGCGGACCGGACGGACGATCGCCTCGATCCCCGTGGGTATCTCGCCGCACGGGCTCTGCGTGTGGCCGCAGCCGGGCCGGTATTCCACCGGCCACACCGGCGTCATGCGTTGACTCGAGCGCCCTGCCGGCGCGCGGCCGGAGCACGACCGGTCTACGAACCTGCCCCCGTCGCTACCCGCTCCTTGCCGGCGTCTCGGGCTCGGGCGCCAGCTCCGCCGGACGCATCGGGACCCTGGCCGCGGCGTAGGCGTCGACGGCGTCGAGCGTCTCCGCCTCCAGCAGCGCGTGGGTGAGGCTCTCGAGCTGTTCGCGGTGGTCGCTGAGCAGTTGCGTGACCTCGGCGTGGGCCTCGTCGACAAGGCGGCGCACCTCCTCGTCGATCACCCACTGCGTCTGGGGTGAGGTCTCGCTCGTGCCGGGCAGCAGCGGCGCCGCGCCGTCGCTGGGCAGGACCGCGATCGGCCCGACCTTGTCGCTCATCCCCCAGCGGCCGACCATGTGGCGAGCGATCTGGGTGAGCTGCTGGATGTCGGACTCGGCACCGGTGGTGATCCTCCCGTAGACGATCTCCTCGGCCACCCGACCCCCGAGGGCGACCCGGATCTTGGCCTCGAGATCCTCGCGGGAGTAGGACACCCGGTCGGCGTCGGGGGTGGAGAGGGTCACTCCGAGCGCCATCCCGCGCGGGATGATCGAGACCTTGCGGACCGGATCGGCGTCGGACGTGAGCATGCCGACGAGCGCGTGGCCGGACTCGTGGTAGGCGGTGCGCTCGCGATCCTCGCGGCTGAGCACGATCCCTCGCGGCGCACCGAGCAGGATCTTCTCCAGCGAGTCGGTGAAGTCCGCCATCTCCACCTTCGCGTGGTTTCGCCGCGCCGCCAGCAGCGCCGCCTCGTTGGCGAGGTTGGCGAGGTCGGCGCCGACCATCCCGGGGGTCGAGGACGCGATCGCGTCAAGATCGACGTCGTCCGCCAATGGCAGCGACCGGGTGTGAACCTCGAGGATCTTGCGTCTGCCGGTGCGGTCGGGAGGCTGTACCGCCACGCGGCGGTCAAAGCGCCCCGGGCGCAACAGGGCCTGGTCGAGGATCTCGGGGCGGTTGGTGGCGCCGAGCACGACGACAGCTTCGTTTGAATCGAAGCCGTCCATCTCGGTGAGGATCTGATCGAGCGTCTGCTCGCGCTCGTCGTTGGAGCCGGTCACCGAAATCGAGCCCTGGCGCGAGCGGCCGATCGCGTCGAGCTCGTCGATGAAGATGATCGCGGGCGCGGCCTCCTTGGCCTTGGCGAACAGGTCGCGGACCCGCGACGCCCCGACACCGACGATCGCCTCGATGAACTCGGAGGCGGCGATCGAGAAGAACGCGGCGTGCGCCTCGCCGGCGACGGCGCGCGCCAGCAGCGTCTTGCCGGTGCCCGGCAGCCCTGACAACAGCACCCCGTGGGGCATCCGGCCGCCCAGCCTGGCGTACGGCCGGGGGTCGCGCAGGAAATCGACGATCTCGGTCAGTTCCGCCTTGGCTTCGTCGATGCCGGCGACGTCGTCGAACGTGACCCGGATCTTCTCGGGATCGACCCGGCGAGCCTGGGAGCGACCGAAGCTGCCCAGCGCGCCCATCCCGCCGCCCGCCGTGGCCCGGCGCGCGAGCAGGATGAACAGCGCCACGATCAACAGCGTCGGGCCGAAGCCGAGCAGGATCTCGGCCAGCAGCGAGGTGCCCGGGTTGGGGTTCTGGGCGTTGACCTGGACGCCCTTGGACTGCAACAGCTGCGTCAACTTCGTGTTGTTCCAAAACGTCGGGACCTGAGTCGAGAACAACGTCGTCGGCGTCGCCTTGGAATCGTCCGGCGGATAGCGCAGCTTGGTCGTGAAGGTCCCCTGGATCGTGTCGCCCTTGGAGGAGATCGACTTGACCTTCCCCGCCTCGAGCTGCTGGAGGAAGTAGGGACTGAACGGCACCTTCACTCGCGGCTGCGATGAGCTCGGCTGGAAGATCAGCACCGACGCCCAGTTGACGACCAGCAGCACGACCACGAAGATCCAGAAGCCGCGCAACCGATGAGGCGGGCGTGGCTTGTGCTGCTCGGGCATGCCCCGACCGTCGGGCGCCGGCGCCACTCGCCAGCCCTGCTCGTCGCGCGGCATCGGCGACGGTGGCACCGCCTTCTGAGGGGCCCCGGCTCTGTCCGGCTCCCTGGTGGGCTTGTCTGGTTCGGAGGGCGTCAGCTCATTATGGTGCAGGCGTCACACCGCCTCGGTCACGACGCTAAGGTGCAGACGTCACACGGCCTCGGTTACGACGCTGATTCCCGAGCCTGCCAGATACGGGACGAGCTGCGAGAGCTCGACCAGCTCCTGGGGACCGAAGACGCCGGTCGGCAGCGGCGCGCGCGCTCGCCCGTCCTGCAGCGCGTGAGCGAGCGCGAGCGTCGCGTGCGCCGCGCCGAGGTAATCGCCCGAGCAGCGAATCGTCGCGGCGGCGAGCCGGGCCGCGCCGCGTCGCACACAGACCCAGTGGGCGACGGGCTCGCTGCTGATCGCCGCGGTGCGATGCTCGGCGCCGCCGTCCTCGCGGGGGGCGACCGGCGCGTCGCCCGCGCCGGCCTCCGCGGCTATGCATGCGTAGGAGCGGACCGTCCGCGACCCCGCCAGGTTACCGAGCCAGGCCCGCTCGGGCTCGGCGAAAGGGACGCACTCGCGCGTTCCAAACGGCAACGGAAGCGGTACCGCGGCGCTCCCGTAGGTGGCCGTCTGTGCAAGGTGCCGACTGACAAACGCGTGGCCCTGGGGCCCGCTGGTCGCGGCGGCCGAGAACGTGAATACGACCTCGACCTCGTCTGCCTCGGGATGGGTCGCGAGCAGCCCCGCGGCGATCAGGTTCGTGAGGCCGGGGGCTATGCCCGCACCGAGGACGACGGTCCCTGCCGCCGCGGCAAGGCGATCGCCGAGCGGGTCGGCGTGCGCGACCGGCTGTGCCGACGTGTTGAGCAGAAGCCCCCCTTGCTCGATCACGAGCCGCTCGCAGACGGCGCCGGCATGCGGCACGGTATTGATGACCACGTCGACGGCCCCGAGGGCCGCGGCGACGGTCTCGGGTCGATCGAGATCGATGTGGCGCCAGTTGCCGGCGCGCGCCCCGATGCGGCCCCCCCGCACGACCTCCCAGCCGGCGTCCTCGAACGCCTGCGCGGTGAGCGCGCCGAGGACGCCGGTGGCGCCGATCACCAAGGCTCGCTCGCCTGTTGTTCCAAGCAGGTGCACGGCGCCACCCTAGGTCAGGGATTGGACCTTTGCCCAGGGCCAATCGAGGGCTAGCATCCAAGACCAATGGACCTGCTCGTCAAGTTCGAGCCAGGTGCACCTCTGCATCGACAGCTGGAGCGACAGCTGCGCGACGCGATCCGTGCAGGCCGGCTTCGGCCGGGAGTCCAGCTGCCCGCCAGCAGGGCTCTCGCCCAGGATCTCGGCGTCTCGCGCGGCGTCGTGGTCGAGGCCTACTCCCAGCTCGCCGCCGAGGGATACCTGCTCGGTCGCCGCGGCGCCGACACGGTCGTCGCCGAGACCTCCGCACCGAGCGACCGCGTCTCGACCCGGCAGCGCGACGCCGCGCCGCGGATCGCCTACGACCTGCGTCCCGGTCAGCCCGACCTCGCGTCGTTTCCGCGCCAGCGGCTGCTGGCGGCAATCACGCGCGCCGTCCGTGAGCTTCCCGACAGCGAGCTGACCTATGGAGACGCTCGCGGCGTGAAGGAGCTGCGCGTGGCCGTGAGCGACTACGTGGGCCGCGTTCGCGCGGCGATCGTGGACCCCGACAACGTCGTCATCTCATCCGGCCTCGCCCACGGCCTGACGAACGTCTGGTTCGCCCTGCGCGATCGGGGCGCAAGGCGGGTCGCGGTCGAGGACCCTGGATGGCGCCTGCAGGCCCGCACCGCTGAGCACGCCGGCCTGACCGTGGTGCCGGTGCGGGTCGATGAGCTGGGTCTCGTCGTCGAGGAGCTCGAGCGGCTCGACGTCGACGCCGTCGCCGTGACCCCGGCGCACCAGTTTCCGACCGGGGTGGTGATGGCTCCCGAGCGCCGCTCGGCGCTGATCGACTGGGCGCGACGCCGGGATGCGCTGATCCTCGAAGACGATTACGACGCCGAGTACCGCTACGGCCGCGAACCCGTCGCGGCGTTGCAGGGGATGGCCCCCGATCACGTGGCGTTCTGTGCGACTGCCAGCAAGACGCTCGCGCCGGCGCTCCGGATCGCATGGATCGTCCTGCCCGAGCGCTTCGTCCGCGACGTCACCAGGCAATACGTGGTCACCTGGGCCAGTCCGTCCGCGATCCAGCAGGTGGCAATGGCGAATTTCCTCGCCTCGGGCGAGGTCGACCGACACATGCGCCGCACCCGTCGTCTCTATAGGCGCCGGCGCGACGCACTCGTGTCGGCGCTCGCCGAATACCTGCCCGCGGTCAGGATCGGTGGCGCCGCCGCGGGCCTGCACCTGATCGCCTGGCTTCCCGGGGACTCCGACGAGGCGGCAATCGCCGGCGCCGCGCGCCGGCGAGGGGTCGCCGTTCACGCCCTTCATCGCCACTGCACCTGTGTCGCACCGCAGCCGCCGGCGCTGATCCTCGGCTACGGGCAGCTGAACGAGGCCGCGTTACGACGCGCCGCTCGAGAGCTCAGCGCGGTCATGAGCTAGTGCCCGGTCCGGCGCGAGAGTGGCCTCACTGGGCGGCGCCGGAGTGGCCTGGCGAGCTCCCACGATCTCGCAGCGGACGCCCTTCCACTGGACCTCGCAGCGGACGCCCTTCCACTGGACCTCGCAGCGGACGCCCTTCCACTGGACCTCGCATCGGATACGCGGACGTGTGAGCCCGCGAGCCATCAGGCCGGGGTGTGGCCGTCTGAATCGTCCCAACGGAGCCCTCTTCGGCTTCGCTCGGGATGTTTCCGTTCTGGGGCGGGGGCAACGTCCCGCGCCTCGTCCAACTCGCCTCCAGAGGGACGTTTCCGCCGCTCCCGCTTGACTCCACGACCCTCGGCGCGACAATCCCCGTCAAGCCGTCGGCTTAGGACAGGAGGAAACATGAGCAGCGACTACAGGCTTGGGTATGGGACGCACGCCACTCCCGAGGATGGGCGATGCGCGATGGAGTGGGTCAGTTACCTGGCGGGCGAGCCGCATAGCGACGAGCCGGCGTGCGTCAGCCGGGTGCTCCGTGCGTTCTGCATGACGCTCAACGACAGTCTCGAGGACGCCCCCCGCCAGCGGCTGCGCCCGTACCTGGCGCGCACGATCGGCACCTCCGACGATGGCCTCGACGAGCAGCGCTCGTGGATGGCGCTCGACTGGCTGATCCGCATCTACGCTGCCAGCTGGTTGACGGCGGCGGGTCTGGACGGCTCCACCCATCTCCTCGCGACCCTGCCCGAAGTCGTGGACGCCTCCACCCTGAAGACGGCGCTCGCCGCCCTCGGTCGCGCGCGCCGCGACGCCCACGCGGCATGGTCGGCATCGCTCGGCCCGGTCCGGGCCGCCGCGTGGACGCCCTGGGCAGCGGGCAGAGCCGCCGCTCGCGAGGCCGCCTGGGCGTCCGCCGGAGCGGCCGCGTGGGCCGCGGCACGGGTCGCGGTCGGCGACATCGCCGGCGACCGTGCTCGCGCCACTGCCCGGGAGATCGCCGGCGACGCTGCGGCGACGGTGGCCAGAGGGGCCCGCAGCGGCGTCGAGCGCTCCGCCGCGCGAGACGCTGCGCGAGCTGCCCTGGCGCCGACGGTCGAGGAGCTCCGGCGATCGGCCTTCGCGCTGCTTGACCGGATGCTGCCGACGGTGCCGATCACGCCTCCGGTGGTCGCCGACGCCGACCGGGTCTGCGCGTTGCCGCCGGCGTAGCGGGCCCGCACGGACTACGCTGGCTTGCGTAGTCCGCGGCCAGGCCGTTTGTTGAGCGATTCAACTCGAGAGCTCGCCGGCACCGAGACGGCAGATCAGGCCGCGGCAGATGGGGCCGCCCCCGATCGGGCGGCCCCGACCAGGGGTCGTCCGCATGCGCGGCATCGACGCATCGGCAAGCACGCCGACGAGGGCCATGACCTGACCGTGGCGGGAGGGCTGGCCGCGCTCAGCCTCGATGCGCTGTCCAGCGTCGCGTACGGCCCCGAGTCGATGGTCCTGATCCTGATCGCGGCAGGGGCCGGAGCGCTTCGCTACACGGTCCCGCTGACGCTGGTGATCACCGGGATGCTCGTGCTGCTGGTCTTCTCATACTCGCAAGTGATCGCGGCGCACCCCGAAGGCGGCGGCTCCTACGCGGTCGCGAAGCTCAATCTCGGGCGGATTCCGGCGCTGCTGGCGGCCGCGTCGCTCGTCGTCGACTACATCCTCACCGTCGCGGTCAGCCTGGCGGCCGGGGCGGCGAGCCTGGGCAGCGTGTTCCCCTCCTTCGCCCACCATCTGCTCGCGGTGTGCCTCATCGAACTCGTCGTGCTGACGGCGATCAACATGTTCGGAATCAGCGAATCGGCGAGGCTGCTCATGCTTCCCGCCGCGGTGTTCATCCTGAGCATCCTCGCGGTGCTGATCGTCGGGCCGTTCCACGCGCAGCCCGTCGCGAAGATCGGCACCGCCGAGCCGCTCCACGCAACCGAGGCGGTCGGGATCGTGCTTTTGCTCAAGGCGTTCGCCGCCGGCTGTTCGGCGGTCACCGGCGTCGAGGCGATCGCAAACGGGGTGCCCGCGTTTCGCAAACCACGGATCCGAACCGCGCAGCGGACCGAGGTATCGCTCGGATTGCTGCTCGGGGTGATGCTGGTCGGACTGGCGGTCTTGATCCGAGCCCACCACGTGGTGCCCCGTGGCGGCGTCACGATCCTGGCTCAGCTCAGCGCCGGCGCATTCGGGACCGGATGGATGTTCTACGTCTCAAATCTCGCCGTCACGCTCGTTCTCGGGCTGGCTGCGAACACGAGCTTCGGCGGGCTGCCGGTGTTGATGAGCATTCTCGCCAAGGACCATCGCCTCCCCCACATGTTCTACCTGCGCGCCGAGCACCCCGTCTATCGCCACGGGATCGTGGCGCTTGCCCTGGCCGCCGCGCTGATCCTGGTCGCCGTCGGCGCCGAGACCAACAGGCTGATACCGCTGTTCACGATCGGCGTGTTCGTCGGCTTCACGATCAGCCAGGTCGGACTCGTGCGGCACTGGGCCAAGAAGCGGCCGGCCCGGTGGCGAGCGCGCGTGGCGCTGAACGGCGCCGGGGCGGCGATGACCGCGGTGGCGGTCGCGGTATTCCTCTCGACCAAGTTCCTCGAGGGCGCCTGGGTCGTGGTGCTCGCGGTCCCGCTGCTGATGTGGCTGTTCTCGCACACCGAGGACTACTACGCCAGCGTCGCCGCGGAGCTGCGACTCGGCCGGACACCGGGAATCCCTCGCCGCCGCGAGAGCATCGTGATCGTCCCTACCTCGACGGTCAGCGTGCTGACCGAGCGCGCGCTGAACGCGGCGCTGTCGCTCGGCGACACCGTGATCGCGCTGGCGGTCGCCGGTGACGAGGAGGAACGCCGGCAGGTCCACGAGGACTGGAGGCAGTGGGAATGCTCGGTTCCGCTCGAGGTCCTGATCGACCCCCACCGTTCGCTGATCCGCTCGGTCCTCAAGTATGTCGAGTCGGTCCCCAAGGACGACGCGACGGTCACGGTGCTGATCCCGGAACTGATCCCGACCAAGCGCCGGCGCGAGATCCTCCACAACCAGCGCGGAAGGTTGCTGGAGGCCGCGCTCAAGTCGCGCACGGACGTGGTGGTCGCGACGCTCCCGTTCCACATCCGCTCCTGACCGACGCCCTCAGCGCCCGAACTGCGCGCGCAGCGCGGCGCTGAGCGCTTGCGCGGCGTCGGCGAGGTCGCGTCGGCGAGGGTGACAGAGCGCGATCGTTCGGGGAAACAGGATGTCCGGCGGTGCCAGCCACGTGAGCGATGGGTCGATCGCGCGCCGTGCCGCGAGCCGGCCGACGCAGGCATCCCCCAGTCCGGCCGCGACGAGGCGCTGAAGCGCGAGATTGTCGTCGGTCCGGTACACGACGCGGGGCTTGATTCCCCGGCGCCGCCACGCATCCTCGAGCTCGATCTGGATCCCCCATCGCGACGTCCAGGCGACGACGTCGGCCCCGTCGAGAAGCTCGAAGGTGGGACGCTCGGCGGCGGCAAGCTCGCTGTCGCGGCGCGTCAGCATCACCCATGGATCCTCGAACAGCCTGATCAGCTCGATCCGATCGTCGGGCTGCTGGTTGATCGTGATCGCGAGGTCGAGGCGACCCTGCGCGAGCCAGTCCACCACCCGGGGGTCATCGGCGGTCTCGGCGAGCACGACCTCGACCCCCGGCCACTCCTCGCGCAGCAGAGCCAGCGCGGCGGGCAGGAGCTCGGCCCCAGCGGTCTGGAACAGCCCCACGCGGACCACGGTGCGCGCACCGCGCCCGGTCGCCTTCACGCTGGCCTCGAGCGCGTGAAGCTCGGTCAGGGCACGACGGGCGTGCAGATATGCGGCCTCCCCCGCTCGCGTGAGCGAGACCTGCCCGCGGCCGCCCGGGCGGTTGAACAGCGAAGCTCTAACCGCCCGCTCGAGCTCGGCGACCTGGTGGGACACGGCCGACTGCGTGTAGCCGAGGTGCGCGGCAGCGGCGCGGAACGAGCCGCGGTCCGAGACGGCGATCAGGGCCCGCAGGCCGCGCAACTCGAGCGACTTTTCGATCGTCTCCATTGATCGCCAAACCTCGAAATATTCATTCGCAAGTGTTCAATTGCATCATACGCTGGATGGGTGGCCAGCATCGATGAAAGGAGAGGCGCCGCTCGATCATCGAGCGCCGGCCGCAGCTTGGCTTCGCGCGGCGGCCGCAGCTCGGCTTGGAGCGCCGGCCGCAGCTCGGCTTCGAGCGGCGGCCGCAGCTCGGCTTCGAGCGCCGGCCGCAGCTCGGCTTCGAGCGCCGGCCGCAGCTCGGGGTCGCGACCGGCTTGATGTGCGCCGCGGCGCTCGCGCAGGCGGCGCCGTCATACCTCGTACTGATCGCCGGACGGCTCGCGTTCGGTCTGGCATTCGGCACCGTCTGGACCACCGGAGTTGCCTGGATGTCGAGCTCCCAGGGCGAGGCGGGGGCGCCGCAGCTCGGCGCTGTCGCGACCAGCGCCGCGATTGGGATGGTCGCGGGCCCGGCGATCGGCGGCGTCGTCGCCGACCGGTTCGGGCTGTCGTCGCCGTTCCTGCTTGTCGCGGCCCTGTCGGCGGCGCTCACGATCGCGTTGTGGCGCCAATCCGGGCCTTCGCGCGCGGCGAGCACCGCTCGGAACGACTCGCTGAGCGACTTCGCGCGGGTCGCGCCCCGGCAACCGGGGGTCCTGACCGCGGCGTTGGTGTTGGCGATCTCCGGCGCGGTCGGCGGCGTGGCGCAGCTGCTGGTGCCGCTCGGGCTCCACCGGGCCGGGTTCAGCGCGAGCGCCATCGGCATGGCGTTCTCAGCGGCGGCGGCCGTCTACATCGTCGTCAGCGCGCTCGTCGTCAAGCTCGGGCGCCGGGCGACAACGGTCCGGTGGGCAGCGCTGGCGGCGCTGGTGCTGGCCCTGTCGCTGCTCCCCGCCGTGATTGGCGCGGGGGCGACCGTGCTGGTCGGCGTGCTCCTGCTCTCGACCGCGCCGCGCGCCGTTGTGAGCACCGTCGCCTACCCGCTCGCGACCGCGTCGGCGGCGACCGCGCAGCTGAGCGACGGCGTCGTGATCGGCCTGCTCAACGGCACCTGGGCGATCGGGCTGGTGGTCGCGCCGCTCGTCGCCGGGGCGCTCGATCAGCTCTCCGGCCCCGGCGCCGCCTACCTGGCCGCGGTGATTCCCGGCATCCTGATCGCGGCGTGGCTGCTGGCGCGGCGCCGCGAGCACAATCAGCTCGTGATCAGCACGGCAGCAGCGAAACCGACGTAGCCGCAGATGATCAGCGCACCGTGTGCGCGCCGCAGCCCGCCGCCGAGGTACGCGCCGGCCAATGTCGTCGCGGTCAAGCCGAGGTACCACGCCGCGACGAGCGTGGCCTGCCCGGACGGCCGCCCCAGCCCGACCAGGACTGCGGGGAGCAGCAGGCCGGCGGTTACGTTCAGGGCGTTGCTGTTCAGGGCGATGCTCAGCGTGGCTGCGCCCCTGCCGCGCGCTGCCAGGTACAGCGCCGCGACGGCGTTGGGGAGGCTGGTGACGCCGGCCAGAATCAGCGCGCCGATGACGATCTCGGCGACATGATGTCGGGCGCCGAGCGTCGACGCTGTCTGTTCCATCGCGATGCTCGCGCCGACCACCAGGGCAGTGGCCAGCAGCGCGACGATCACGTCGGGTGCCCTTGCGCGAGGCGGATGGATCGCCGGCTCGAGCTCCTGCTCCTCGTCTGCGACAGCGCCCGCGAGCCACCGCGTCCACGCCCCCGGCAACCCCAGGTGGCCGAGCCGTTCGGGGCTCACGGCCGAAACGACCAGGTATGGGATCAGCACCGCCCCCGCGGCCAGGAGGCCGACCCCGGGTCCCGGACCGCCCAGCACGACGCCGAAGCACACGGCGGCGATCAACATCGCCACGGTGCCCTCCAACACGATCACGCGACGGTGCAGCGGGATCTCGCCGGCCACGACCGCGGAGAGGCCAAGCAGCGCCGCCAGGTTGAACACGTTTGAGCCGATCACGACGCCGGCCCCGATTCGCGCGCGATGCCCGATCAGCGCCGTCACCGCCGCCGTGATCTCGGGCGCGTCGGCAGCCAGGGCGGCCAGCATTCCCAGCAATGCCTCCGACAGGCCCAGCCGCGCTCCAACGCGCTCGAGCCGTGACACCAGCAGCCAGCTCGTGGCCAGACTGACCGCCGCCGCCAGGACGAATGCAACGGCGAGCGATCCGTCAGACACGAGGCTTCGCCGAGAGGTCGATCCGCCGGTTCAGCGAGACTCGAGCCGCGCCTGTCGCTGCACGTCATGCAGGTCCGTGCCGGTTCGCATGTAGCGAGCCGATGCATCGCCGGCGGGCCGGAAGTCCCAGGTGGCGGGTTCGCCACGCCCCAGGGCGTTGATCACCGAGAGTCGGTCGCGCTGGCTCGCGAGCACACGTCGCTTGATGTCCGCAAGGTCCAGACCTGCGCTCAGTGCCTCGCGCAGCGCATTCACGACCGCCGCCTGTTCCGGCCTGTCGGCGAGATTGCAGAGCTCGTGGGGATCGGCATCGAGGTCGAACAGCTGATCGGGATCGCCATCGCAGACGATCAACTTGTAGCGCCCGTCGCGGATCATCGCCGCGGGCGCCGTGACCCCCTCGGCGTGGTACTCGCAGATCACCGGACCGCGCCGGTCATCCGGTTCGCCGGCGAGCAGGCCGACCAGGCTCTCGCCGTCCAGCCCCGCGTCGGCCGGACCAGCGCCCGCGCCCGTCAGCTCGAGCAGCGTCGGCACCAGGTCCAGCAGCGAAACCGGTTGCCCAACGCGCCGGCCGCCGGCCGCGCCCGGCACACGCATGATCAGCGGGCTCGGTCCGCTCGGCCCGTTCGGCCCGTTCGGCCCATTCGGCCCGTTCCGCCGGTTCGCGCCGCTCACGCGCCACCGACCGTGGGCAGGGAAGGCCTTGCACCGCTGATCCTCAGGAGACATCGCAACTTCGATCATAAATCGCCCCCGGCCTTGACCTTGTGTTTCGCCGTGCAGCGACGGTCGACGACAGACCACGTACTGAGCGACTCCGCGCGGCAATCGTGTCGGGAAGGTTCGGGCCCAACGAGCCGCTTCGCGAGACCGCGCTCGCCCGGACGCCCGGGACCGGTCGCAGCGCGATCCGCGAGGCCATCCGGCAGCTCGTGCAGGAGGACCTCGTCGAGTACCGGCTCAACCGCGGCTCGTTCGTGCGCGTGCTGTCTGTGGATGACACCATCGACGTCTATCTCGCGCGCGCTAGGTGATCGAGGCCAGCGCCGTCCGATACGCGCCGAGGCCAGCGCCGTCCGATACGCGCTCGCGCGAGTCCGACCGCTCGACCTGGCGCCACCCGGCGTCGTCCCGCGCTCGCATGCAACGTTTTCCCCGCTGGCCGGGGATTTGGTCGCACCCGGCGCCGTCCTACGCTCGCGTGCAACGTTTTCCCCGCTGGCCGGGGATTTGGTCGCACCCGGCGCCGTCCTACGCTCGCGTGCAACGTTTTCCCCGCTGGCCGGGGATTTGGTCGCACCCGGCGCCGTCCTGCGCTCGCGTGCAACGTTTTCCCCGCTGGAGCTCAGCGAGGCTGTTGTTCCACGCGACGGCCCATGATCATCGAGTGGAACGAAGTCATCGCCCCGCTCGCCTCTCGGGGCCTGCGCGCGCGTCGATCACCACATCGCCCTCGTGCCGCTCACCCCCGCCGGGTGATGCGGACTCACCCGACCGAGCCGGTACGATCTTCGCTCGCCCCATTTGGAGGTGGAGATGAACCCCTTGGGGACGGTGTGGGCAGGTACGGGCAGGCACCTACGCCTGCTGGGCCTGGTCGGGGCTCTTCTCGCCCTCCTTGTTTTCGCGATTCCGTTCGTGGGAACGGCGGACGCCGCGAGGAAGCACCTCGGGCGGCACAACTGGCCGAACTCGCCGGTGCGCCACATGCTCAAGCAACGGCCGAAGCTGTCCGAGACGCCGAGCTTTGAGGCGAACCTGCGCGGCGACGTGGCCGTCTCCGGAAACACGCTCGAGACGTGTCCGGCCAACCTCGCGGCGACGCGGCGACAACGTGCAAGGCATCACCTGCCGCAGCGAGCGGCCGCCGAGCCGTGCATCGGCCAGGACAACAACGGCTTGGACATGCAGTACGTGAACGTCGACCCCGGCAACGGACGCTTCAACTCGAGCACGGCGACGTTGACCGTGCCGGCGGGAGCACGGGTGGTCAAGGCCTTCCTGTACTGGGCCGGGGATCTCTCGCGCGGCGTCTCGGCGAGCGTTGGGGGCGCGAGGACCGGAGAGGCCGCGCCGGCCGGCGACACGATCGACAACAACGAGCTCTACAGGACCGTGCAGCTGCGTGCCGGCGGCGGCTCGTACGCGACGATCGATGCGACCGCCGCCGCACGAGACGGCCGGTGGGATTCCGTCGCCAGCTGGTATTCGCAGCAGGGCAACTCGCCAGGCACGGCCTACCAGGTCCGCGCCGACGTGACGAACGAGATCAACGCCGGCCTGGCGACTCAAGCGCGACTACGGGGAAGCGACGAGTCCCTCCCGGTAACTGTCGCCAACGTGCAGGCGGGGATCGGACTCAACCGCTACGCCGGCTGGAACCTGATCGTGGTCTGGGCGACGCCGACGGCCCCGTGGCGCAACATCACCCTGTTCGACGGCTTTGACTTCGTCCAGGTCCAGGGCGGCCAGTCGCTGGTCGTCGGCCCGCTCGACTTCACCGGCTTTCAGACGCCGGCCAGCGGCAACGTCGACGCGCGTGTGACGGTCTGGACAACCGAGGGAGACCGCACGATCACGGGCGATTATATGTCACTCGGCGGCCTGAGCAACACGTGCGACGGCCTCGAGAAGCAGGTCGGCTCGGACCCCGCACATCCGCTCGACAATTTCTTCAACAGCTCGATCTTCAGCGACGGCGCGCCGGTCGCCGGCCGCACGCCGGGCTTCGACAACCAGCTCGGCTTCGACCTGACCACGCTCGCCGTGCCAGAGGACACGATCGCCAACGGCGCCACCGGGGCCTCCGTGTGCCTGGGGACCAACGGCGACACGTACTTCTTCGGCGGGCTCGTGTTCGACACTTTGATCAAGGCCCCCAACCTGAAGATCTCAAAGTCGGCGGATCACACGAACGCCAACCCCGGCGACGTCGTCACCTACACCACCGCGGTCACGAACCCCTCGACGCGGGATCCAAGCGACCCGCTGTACGAAACGCCGGTCGACGCGGCCACCAATGTCGTGGTCGCCGACCCGCTTCCGTCGGGCCTGGACTTCGTCGGCTTCACGAACAACCCGAACGGGGCATGCGGCTATAACGGCGACACTCGCATCATCACATGCAACGTCGGGACAGTCGATCCGGATGCCAACTTCACGTACGCCTTCGAGGCCACCGTCGACGCGGTCGCCCAGGGCGACAGCCCGGCGGCCCTGGTCAACACGGGGTGCTACGACGCTAATTCCGTGGATCAACAAGACGTCGTGTTCACGGGCTGCGATCAGGCGACTGTCGACGTGCCGCCCGCGCCTCCCGCCGCCGATCTCGGGGTGGTGAAGACCGTCGACCACGACATCGTCGCGCCCGGCGACACGCTCACCTGGACCATCGTGGGAACCAACCACGGCCCCCACGCGTCGACCGGTTTCGTGCTGGCCGATCAGCTGCCGGCCGGGGTCGCGTTCGTGAGCGCGACCCATAGCCCGACGCTGACCTGCACGACCCCGCCCGTCGGCGCCGGCGGCGCGATCACGTGCACGGCACCGCGCGTTCCCGCCGCGCCGGCCGTCGGCTCCTCGCTGACCCTAACGGTCGTCGCGACCGTGCCCCCGACGACCGCAAATGGGACGCTGCTGCTGAACATCGCCACGGTTTCGGGCGACCAGCCCGAACCCACGCCCGATCCCCACCCCAACCGCGACCAGACGTTGACGCGTGTGATCGTCCCCGACGTGCCGGTCCCGCCGGTTCCGCCCAGTCCGCCGCCGCTTCCCCCGGACCCGAGCGGACCGCCTGAGCTGCCGGCCCCGCCCGTGCATCCACCGAAGCTCCCCTCCGGCCCCGCCGGCACCCGGATCGCGCTCCACAAGACCGCTACCCCGCGCGTCGTGCGAGCGGGCAGACGATCGCCTACGGCCTGCGCGTGTCCAACGTCGGGGACGCCGCGGCGCTGCACGTCCGCGTGTGTGACACGCCGCCCCCCGGACTGTCGGTGATCTCGGCTCCCGGCTTCCATCGCTCCGGCCGCGCGATCTGCACGACGATGTCGATGCTGCAGACCCAGAGACACAGGACATTCCGTCTGAGCGCGCGAGTCCGCTCGAGCACCCGCGGGAGGGCCGTCAACCTCGCCAGGGCAACGGCCAGGAACGCCCCAGCCGTCCGGTCCAGGGCCGCGACCGTCGTGGTCGCGCCACCGCCGCCGCCGCTCGTAACCGGCTGACGCTACCGCCGGCAAAGGCCCGGCGGTGGCGTCAGCCGCTACAACTCCGCCGACGCCAGCTCGGCGCCTTCGGAAAGCGACTGAAGCTTCAGCCACGCCACGTCCGGATCGACCTGCGAGAAGCGGATGAACGTGTCAAAACCGCAGTCCGTCCCCCCCAGCAACCGCTCCTTGCCGATCAGCTTGCCGAGGCGAACGAGGCGGTCGGCCACAAGCCGAGGGTGCTCGACGCAGTTTGACTTCACGTCGATCACCCCCAGGATCACGGACTTGTCGTCGGGCAGCTCGACGTCTTCGAACACGCGCCACTCGTGGGCGTGGCGAGGGTTGGCGCCCTCGACGTAGATCGTGCCCGCGTTGACCTTGAGGACCTGGTCGATGATCTGCTCGAGGGGCACGTCCTTGTGGTGGGGGCCCGCGTAGTTGCCCCAGCAGACGTGGAGGCGCACCTGCTCGGACGGGATCTGGCCGAGGGCCGCGTTGAGCGCCTCGACCGCCAGCGGTAGATGCTGATGCCAGTCGCCGACGCTGCTTCCGACCGACCGGCAGTGCGCGGCCATCGCCATGTCCGGCGAGTCGATCTGGAGGTTGAAGCCCGCGTCGGTGATCGCCTTGTACTCGTGGGAGAGCGCGTCGGCCAGCGCGCCGAGGTACGCCTCGTGGGACCCGTAGTGCTGGTCTGGATAGTTGAAGGCGATCTGGCCCGGGCTGATCGCGCCCATGAACGCGCCGCTGGGGTCCGCATCGCCCAGCGCCCGCTTGAGACGGTCGATGTCGTCCTCGACCGCGCTCCTGTCCGACAGCTCCACGGGCCCGACGCAGTTCGAGAACACGATGTGAGCCATTGACGGGGTGTTGAACAGCCGCATCGCGAGGTTCGGGAAGTCGGCGACGTCGTCGGCCTGAAATTCCGAACGCCCCTCGAACCCGGAGAAACGCTCGTTCACGTAGGTGCTGAACCCGGTCTTGCTCAGCTCCCCGTCGCTGACGATGTCGATCCCGGCCGCCCGCTGCTTGGAGACCACCTCAGCGACGCCGGCGTCGATGTGCTCTCGTAGCGAGGCCTCGTCCACCTTCTGGCCGTCCAGCCGCGCCCAGATCATGTCCGCGAGGTCGTCCGGCCGTGGAAGGCTCCCCGCGTGGGTGGTCAGGATTCGATCGGCCATTCGCGCCACCTCTCGTTGTGGATCAAGGCGACCCTTCTATCAGACGCTGCGCCTGCGATCGCAATCTTCGCCGTGTCCGCCGGGGGAGGCATCACAATGTCCCGTCTCCCCCGCGCACGCCGGACAGCGTCCCACGCCGGGCGGTGCGCAAGAATCGTCTCGACATGCCGCTCGTGATGCCAGCCACCGCGATCCCCGCCATCCGGTGCGCGTAGCCGTCACCGGAGCGACGGGGATGATCGGCCGTGCCGCCGTGGCGGCGATGCTCGCGCGCGGGGACGAGGTGATCGGGCTGGTCCGCGACGCCGCGCGGGGACGGGCCGCTCTCGGCGAGAGCGTCGACCTGCACCCCTGGCCCGATCCCAAGCAGGCGCCGCCGCCTCCGGCCGCGCTCGAGCGCACCGACGCCGTCCTGAACCTGCTCGGCGAGCCGATCGCCCAGCGCTGGAGCGCCGACGCCAAGCGCGAGATTCGCGACTCGCGCGTGCTGGGCACCAGATCGCTGGTCGCGGGGCTGGCGGCGATCTCCGAAGACCACCGCCCGCGCACGCTCGTCTCGCAATCCGCGGTCGGCTACTACGGTCCGCACGGCGACGAGCCGGTCGACGAGGCGGCCGCGGCGGGGAGCGACTTCCTCGGCGCGGTCGTGGTCGAGTGGGAGCGCGAGGCCTCCCAGGCTCCCGGCCTCAGGGTCGCGCTGACTCGCACCGGCGTTGTGCTCTCGCCTCAGGGCGGCGCGCTGGCGAAGATGCTGCCTCCGTTTCGGATCGGCGTCGGCGGCCCGGTCGCCGACGGGCGGCAATACGTCCCCTGGATCCACCTCGACGACGTCGTCGGCGCGATGCTGCTCTGCCTGGACGACGATCGCGCCACCGGTCCGGTCAACCTGGCGGCGCCGAGCCCCGTCACCAATGCCCAGCTCTCAAAGACCCTCGGCAGCGTCCTGCACCGCCCCGCGGTCCTGCCGGTGCCGGCGTTTGCGCTGCGCGCGATGTACGGCGAAATGGCGACGATCGTGCTCACCGGGCAGCGGGTGAGGCCCATCAGGCTGCAGCAGCTCGGCTACCGCTTTGCCTACACCGAGCTCGAGCCGGCGCTGCGCGACGTGCTGTCGCGCGACTGACCGCGCCGATCAGCCCCAGTAGCGCTCGACGGTATCCGGATCGCGCATCTGCGCGCCGTCGGGGTCCTGCCCGGCATCGCGCAGCGCTCGGCGCTGTCGCAGATAGTCCCAGAGCTGGTCCAGCTCGACCCGCACCGCCTCGAGCCGCTGCGCGTCGGTGGCGACCTGGTCGTCCGCTTGGGCGGCGGCGGCGTCGCCCTCGTCGCGGCGCAGCCGGCGCTCCTCCTGCTCGAGTTCCTCGATGCGCGCCTGCACCTGTTCGTCGTTCGGGGGTTTTGGCATGACCGCATCCTAGTGGCTCCCACTAGGTCACAAACCACGCAGCCGTGTCCGCCGGCACCCCCCCGTCGTCGCTCAACCTGTCGCTCGAGATCAGCAGTTCTGCGTCCCGCGGGATCGGCACAAGGTCCGCGGAGAAGTTGACGATGCATACAAAGCCGCCGTCGCGCCCGAACGCCAGCGCCCCCTGCGGCGCCTCGAGCCACTGCAGCGAGCCGTCGCCGAGTTCCGGCCGCTGCTGGCGGATCCGCAGCGCGCGGCGGTACAGCTCGAGCATCGAACCGTCGTCGCCCGCCTGGAACTCGGCGGTCAACGTCCCCCACGAGGCGGGCTGCGGGAGCCACGGCGGAGCGCTCGCTCCCTCCGGGCTGAACCCGAACGGCGGGTCGTCTCCCGACCAGGGGATCGGCACGCGGCAGCCGTCGCGACCGCGGTCGGCACGACCCGACAGCTCCCACCCGGGGTCCTGCAGGGCGTCTTCGGGGAGGTCCTCGACCTCGGGGAGGCCCAGCTCCTCGCCCTGATAGACATACGCGCCACCGGGCAGCGCGAGCATCAGCAGGGCCGCGGCCCGGGCGCGCCGCGCGCCGGCGGCGAAGTCGGCCGGCAGGTCGAGCACGTCGTTGAGCTTGCGCAGCGGCCGCACCCCCTGGGGCCGGGCGTAGCGGGAGACCTCTCTGATCGTGTCGTGGTTTGACAGCACCCAGGTGGCAGGAGCGCCGACGGACTGGTGCGCGCCGAGCGCGGCGACGATCGAGTCGCGCATCGGCTCGGCCTGCCACGGCGCCAGCAGGAAGTCGAAGTTGAACGCGGTGTGCAGCTCGTCGCCGCGGACGTACTGCGCGAGCCGCTCGGGATTGTGCACCCAGGCCTCGGCCACGAACACGCGCGGATCGTCGTAGGCGTCGGCGAGCTCCCGCCACATCCTGTAGATCTCGTGGACCTCGTCACGGTCCCAGTAGGGGTGATCGACCCGAGCCGCGGTGGGCGGCGGCCACACCGTCGAGCCGATGTCCGGAAGCCCCTGCGCCTTGACGAGCCCATGCGCGACGTCGATGCGGAATCCGTCGACCCCCCGCTCGAACCAGAAGCGCATCGTCTCCTCGAACTCCGCCCGCACGTCCGGATGGGTCCAGTCGAGATCCGGCTGCCCGGGGGTGAACAGGTGCAGGTACCACTGACCGGGGCGGCCGTGGGCCTCGGTCACCCGCGTCCAGGCCGGGCCGCCGAAACCGCTGCGCCAGTCGTTGGGGGGTTGGTCACCGCCGGCTCCCCTCCCCTCGCGGAAGATGAAACGAGCGCGCTCGCGCGACCCCGGCGCCGCGGCCAGCGCCTCCCGGAACCAGTGATGCTGGTCTGAGAGGTGATTGGGCACGATGTCGAGCAGCACCCGCAGGCCGAGCTCGTGGGCCTCGCCGACCATCGCCTCGGCATCGGCAAGCGTTCCGAACACGGGCTCGACCGCACGGAAGTCCGAGACGTCGTATCCCGCGTCCTTCATCGGCGAGGGATACCAGGGGTTTATCCACAGAGCGTCGACGCCGAGGTCGGCGAGATAGCGCAGCCTCGACCGCAGCCCGGCGATATCGCCGACGCCGTCGCCGTCGCCGTCGGAGAAGCTGCGGATGTACACCTGGTAGATGACGGCGCTGCGCCACCATGGCATCGATCCATTTTGCAGCGAGCCTTGCATCACCGGCACGGTCCCCGGGTGCGACCCCGGAGCGGTGTGATCATCCGAGCGCACGTCGAGTCCGCTCGGAGGCGCCGGAGGCGCTGATCACCGTTTCGGCCCACAGCGGCAGCGCTTCGCAGGAGGGTCCCGCGGCGAGCCGGAACGCTCCCGGCTCGGTCTCCCAGCGCCCGATCTCTGCGTTGAAGTGCTCAAACGCACGCGCTCGCACCGGAATCTTCGCGGTGATCTCCTCGCCGGGGTCGCAGTCGACCGCCGCGAAGCCGACAAGCCAGCGCAGCGGCCGCTCGACTTCGCTGCCGGGTCGGCTCGCGTACAGCTGAACGACCTCCCGCCCGCGCCGGGTGCCGCTGTTGCGGACCGTGACGCTCACGTCCAGGTCGTGCGCCGCCGTCAGCTCCGGCGACACGTCGATCGACAGGTACGCCCACGAGCAGTAGCCGAGGCCGTAGCCGAACGGATACAACGGCGCCCGGCGATCGCGGTGATAGCCGCGGTAGCCGACGAACAGGTCCTCGTCGTAGCGCAGGACCCCGTCGATCGGCCGCGTGCTCGGAAGGCCTGCCTCGCTGCGTGGCCAGGTCATGGGAAGGCGCCCGCCCGGCTCGGCCCGCCCCAGCAGTACATCCGCGAGCGCGTTGCCGAACTCCTGACCGGGGAACCACGCGAGCAGCACCGCGGCGACATCGTCGCTCCACGGGAGCAGCACCGGAGCGCCGGCGTTGACGACGACCACCGTGCTGGGATTGGCGGCCCCGACGCGCCGGACGAGCTCGTCCTGGCGCCCTGGCAGCATCAGGGAAGCGCGGTCGAAGCCCTCGCTCTCGACCTCCTCGGTGGTGCCGACGACGACGACGGCGACGTCGGCCTCGCTCGCGATCGCCTCCGCGCGCGCGATCTCCTCGTCGTCGCTGCCATGTGGCGGCTGCAGGTTTATCTGGAACCCGACCCCCATCCCCTCGGCCTGCTCGGGCCCGAGCTCGTGCGCGAGGACCACCTCGATCTCCTCGCCGCGCCGCAGGTGGACTTGCCGCACAGCCTGCGGCGGGATCATCAGTGCCTCGCCGAAGTCCGCGCCGGGCGCAAGCTCGAGCCGGCCATCGAACACCTCTTGGCCGCCGACCGACAGGCGAAAGCGGCCGATTCCCGAACCTCCGACCGCGTAGGTGCCGGTGTCGGTGGCCCGGAGCACCGTGCGTACCTCGATGCTCGTCACCTCGGGGTGGCGGCGGCGGATCCCGTCCCAGCGAAACACGCCGCCAAGTCGCCGCTCCGTGGCGAGGACGGTGCCGTCGGTGGCGACAAACCTGACCTCGACACCGGGACCGCTGCCATCGGGATTGTGCAGCCACGCACCGGCCGCCACCGGGATGCGGCTGCTCGCGATCACGCCGATGCTGTGATCGATCTGGACGGTGCCCTCCAAGGCGGCCCGCAGGCCCGCGAGCGGCGACACCGTGTAGGGCGGGAGCACCGTGGCGCTTCCGCCGCCAAGCGTCCGGGCTGCGGCCGAGTTGGGCCCGATCACGGCGAGCTGCTCGAGCTCCGGGCGATCGAGCGGCAGCAGGCCACGGTCGTTGCGCAACAGCACGAAGCCCGCGGCGGCGGCGCGGCGAAGGCTCGCCGCGACCTCGTCGTGATCGTGCCGGCGCGCCGGTGTTGCGGCGGCTCCGTCCAGCGCACCGACGCGGGCGGCGAGCCGGAGGAGCCGCATCACCTTGTCGTCGATCGTCTCCTCTTTGACCTCGCCGTTCCGCACCGCCTCGACAAGCGCGCCGCCCCACGGCCCGTCCGTCCCGGGCATCACCAGATCGAGCGCCGCGCGAGCCGACGCCGTGGTCGAGCGCGTCGCAAACCAGTCCGAGATCACCAGCCCGTCGAAGCCCCACTCGTCCTTGAGCAAGTCTCCCAACAGCGGGCTCTCGGTCATCGTCGCCCCGTCGACGCGGTTGTAGGCCGCCATCACCGACCAGGCGCCGGCGTCGCGAACAAGCGCCTCGAAAGGCGCCAGGTAGAGCTCGCGAAGCGCCCGCTGATCGACACGCACGTCGACCGTCATGCGCTCGGTCTCCGAGTCGTTGGCCACGAAGTGCTTGACGGTCGCGCCGACGCCGCCCCCCTGCACCCCGCGCACGTAGGCGCACCCGATCCGCGCCGTCAGCAGCGGGTCCTCGCTGAAGCACTCGAAGTGCCGGCCGGCGTACGGCGACCGCTGCAGGTTCACGGTTGGTGCCAGCAGCACGTCGACGTGCTTGCGCCGGGCCTCGGATGCCAGCAGCCGCCCGAGCTCTTCGGTGAGCTCCTCGTCCCAGGTCGCCGCCAGCGCCGTCGGCGAGGGCACGTTCGCCGAGGGGTCACGTTCGTCCCAGCGTTCCCCGCGCACCCCGGCTGGGCCATCCGAGACGACCATTCGACGCAGGCCGATCTCCGGCTCGGGATGCACCGACCAGGCGTCAGCCCCGGTGAGCAGCCGCACCTTCTGCTCGAGCGTCAGCGCGCCAACGCGCGCGAGCAGATCGCGCTCGACGTCCGAGGCATGCGATCTCGTCTGCTCGCTGGGTCGCATCGACGTTGACACTTGCCTGGAGCCTCCTCCTTTCAGACCGGCAATCCGGGTTTGACCGCCCTTCTACCGCCTGCGCCGCGACGCGCCCAGCGGTGTTCGGACATCGTGGACAGGGCCGCAGTCACCGCGTCGCTTGGCAACCGCGGCCCAGGCCGAGCAGAACTATGTCGTGCGGCGCTGCACCACGACCAGTGGAGCGAGCTCCTCGACCGGATCGGCGCCGTGATCCTCGATCGCCGACAGCAGCAGCTCCGCTCCTCGAAAGCCGGTCTCATGCAACGGCTGGCGCACTGTCGTCAGTCCGAGCACCTCGGCCTCCTCGATGTCGTCAAACCCGATCACCGCAAGGTCCCCGGGCACCCGCAAACGCATCGCCGCTGCCGCCTGCAGCACGCCCATCGCCTGTATGTCGGACGCGGCAAAGATCGCCGTCGGGGGCTCCTCCAGGCGCAGCAGGCGCTCGGCGAGCTCGCGCGCCTGGCGCCGGCCGTAGGGTCCCCGCCGCTCGAACGCGGCCAGAGGTTTGATCTCGGCCGCCCGCAGCGCCGCGCGCATCCCGCGCCGGCGCTGCTCGCTGGAGGTGAAGCCAAACGGGCTCGGCGCGTCCCCAATGAACCCGATCCGCCGATGTCCCTTGCCGAGCAGGTGCTCGGTCGCGAGCCTGCCGCCGAGCACGTCGTCGATCACGACTCTCGGCAGTGCGGGGTGGCTCACATCGACCAGCACCGCCGGGAGGCTTTCGTGTTGGAGGCGCCTGACCTCGGTGTCTGAGGGCCTCAGGGAGACGATCAGCAAGCCGTCGACGCGATCCCGAGCGGCGAAGTCGCCGAACGCGTCGGCGCGCTGCTCGAGCGTCTCGACGTCGAATAACACCAGGTCGTACTGGCCCCGTTGCCGCAGGCGCTCGACCACGCCCGCAAGGCGCTCCACCACCGAGCGGGTGGTGAAGAACGGCGCGACCACACCAATCGTCTGCGTCCGGCCGAGCGAGAGGTTGCGCGCGGTCGAGCTGGGTCGGTAACCCAGCTCGTCGATCGTGCGCCGCACCCGTTTGCGAGCGGCGTCGCTGACCAGCGGGCTGTCGTTGAGCACACGCGACACGGTGCCCACCCCGAGCTTGGCGTGCCGCGCAACGTCGCGAATCGTCGGAGCGCGATCGCGCGATTTCGCTTGATCGGAAGCCATCGGAGCGCCAGCGTAGCGCTCACCGGAGATTGCGATCGGCGTCGACCGAGACCGCGATCGGCGTCGACCGAGACCACGATCGGCGTCGACCGAGACCACGATCGGCGTCGACCGAGACCACGATCGGCGTCGACCGAGATCGCGATCGGCCTTGACAGAATTCCCGTCCGGTGGAATAGTGGAACCGGTTCCATGCTGGGTACGCTCAAACGCGCCGGAGCGGTCCTCGATCTGTTCACGACCGAGGAGCCGGAGTGGGGCGTCACCGCCACCGCCCAGCGTCTGGAGATCGGCAAGTCGCTCGCTCACGACATCCTCTCCAGCCTCGCCGCGATCGGGCTGCTGCAGCGGGTGGGGCACGGGAAGTACCGCCTCGGCTGGCGGATGATCTCGCTGGCCTCGGTGTTGCTGCGCACGAGCGAGCTGAAGGCCCACGCTCGCCCGGTCGTGCGCGACCTCGCCGCGCGGGAGCGCCGCCCGGTCAGCCTGGCGGCCTGGGATTGCGGACGGATCATCTACATCGATCGGCGGTTTGATCCTCGGCGCGTGGCGACGTGTGGACCCGTCGCGGGGACCGCCGCGCCGCTCGACGGCAGCGCCGCCGCCAGGGTCCTGCTGGCCGGCCGGCCCAGCGACGAGATCGAGACGCTGTGGGGCGCCGGACGGGTGCACACCGGACATGCATCGCTCGACGAGCTCGAGCTCGACCTCGACCGGATCAGGACGCACGGCTGGGCCCGCGGCGCCGCCGACCACTCGCTCGACGGCTACGCCGTGGCCGCGCCCGTCAAGGATGCGGAGGGGTCCGTCGCCGCGGCGATCAGCCTCGACCTCGACCGAGCCAGGACGAGTGCCGAGGTCGACTTCGATGTTCGGGCCGTCGTCGGTGCCGCCTCCAGGATCTCCGCCGCGATCCGTCAGCGCGAGCCGGCGCGAGCGGTCACCTGATCGATCATCTAGCCGAGAACTGGTCGGTGAACGACTTCAGCGGGCTCGGCTCCTCCGGCGGGGTGATCACCTCGACGGGAATCCCGAGCTCCTGCACCCGGGTGGGCAGATCCTTGCGCAGCCATTCGGACCTGCGCTTGGGCAGCGTCGAGATCAACACGTCGTCATAGGACCCCTCGGCGAGGGCCTGCCTGATCGACTCGAGCGGTTCCTCCCCGCCGCGGAAGCCCTTGACGGGCGCTCCGGCGGCCTTGCCGAGCAGCTTGACCGCCGTATCTAGCGACCAGTCCGATGCCTTCTTGGGATCAGCGTTGGGAATCAGCAGCGCGAATGTGGTGGGGCGCTCGGCGGCCCGGCGCTTTACCTCCTGGAGCAGAAACGGCGTCGACGCCGTGAGGTTCGCGACGATCAGGGTGCGATGCGTAGCTGGCGTGTCGATGATGTCCCTCCTCGCTGAAATTCGGCGCGGCAGTGTTCCATCACCGTTCGCCGCGGTCAACCCCTGTTCGGGATGGCGGAACGCAACGAACCGGCCGCGACCGGGGTGCCCGACGGTGCGCCGGTGCCGTGGGCCCGGCCTCCCCAAGCCGGAGCGCCGCGGCCGAGCTCAGAGCTTGTACTCGCGCAGGCCGTGCCAGTACTGCCGGGCGCACCACCGCTCCAGCCGCCAGAACCCCAGGGCGACGGCGAGCATCAACACCCCGAACCCCGCCAGGCCCCCGAACGCCGAGTTGACGACCGGGACCAGTGCCATCAGCCAGCACCACGTCGCCACCCAGGCGAGCGGGCGCCACGGCAGATTCCAGTTGCGGCGCCTGGGTTCCGGCTCGGGCTCGTAGCCGGGAGGCTCCCATCCGCTGTCATGAATCAACCCCAAAACCAGCACGACACATGAAACGGTAACACCCAGCCGGGCTCGCGCAAGTGCGGTCGGGCGGGCTGTCAGACGGTGCGCTCGGGCTCGGCAAGCCACCACATCGTGGAGCCGTCGCCGGCGGTCTCGTGCGCGGCGATTCCCGCCGCCGACAGCCGCGCGAGCTCGGCGCGGAAGGCGTCGTAGGGGACCAGGCCCAGGCGCGTCAGCGTCGGGTACCCGATCCGCTCGTAGAGCTCCGAGGTGCTGACCGGCTCACTCGAGAGCGCGGCGACCAGCGCCGACTCGCGCGACATTCGCAAAAGCGTACCCCCTGAGCGCCGCTGCGCCACCGCTTCGCGCCGCGTCGCACGCTTGGCGCCGCAGCTTGGCGCCGCGGCGCGATGCCTATCATCAGTCGAGCCCTCTGTCCGTCCGAGAGTCGTGAGGTCGATGAAGGACACCGGACTGCCGCAGCAGGATGCGCAATCAGACTTCGCCCGCGAGCGCCGCCGCCGGGCGTTTTCGAAGATCGCGTCGCGTATGCGCTTTGAGCCCGACGACGTGTCGGTGATGCTGCCCTTCGAGGAGGTGGTGGCGGCGCTGGGTCGCCGCAGCGAGCACGACCTGGGGATTCAGGAGATCAGGCTCGACACGATCGTCGGGACGGTGGCGCGCCGAAGCGGCGAGTTCGACCGCAACTTCCGCCCGGCGTCCGCGGGCGTGCGCACCCGCTGGGAGCGCATCGCGACGGCGCGCCGACGCGGCCAGGCGATGCCGCCGATCGACGTCTACCGGATCGGTGAGCTGCACTTCGTCCAGGACGGACACCATCGCGTGTCGGTGGCCCGGGCGATGGGCGACACCCACATCGAAGCCCACGTCAAGGACGTTCGCACGGAGCTCGGCGCCGAAGGCGCGCTGCGTCTGCGCGACCTGCCGCTGAAGCGCCACGAGCGCATCTTTCACGAGCGCGTCCCGCTGCCACCCAAGCTCCGCGCCCGGATCCAGCTCTCCGATGAATGGCGCTATGCACAGCTCGGAACGCTGGTCGAGGCGTGGGGCCTGCGCGCGAGTCACGCCAGGGGACGCCTGCTGTCGCGGCCCGAGATCGCCGAGGCGTGGTTCGTGGAGGAGTACGAGCCCGTCGTCGAGGCGCTGTCGGAGGCCCACGTCGGCGGCGAGGGCACCGAGACCGAGCGCTACCTGAGAATCGCGATGCTGCGATATCTGCTGCTGGCCACGCACGAAGGCACCGAGGAGCTCTTCGACAAGCTCCTCGGCGAGTCGGTCACGCCCGCCGCCAGCGAGGACACGATGGTCCATCAGATCCTCAAGGAAATGGGCTGACGACGCCCTCCGGCGTGCCGCGTCCGGCATAGCCGAACACCGCTGGGCACATCCCGCCCGGGGCGGTAGAACGCTCGCCGTACCCGCCGTGAGCGGGCTCGACGGAGGAGGGTCCACGTGTACCGACGGTCGGTGAGGTCTCCCAGGATTGCCACTGGCGTGGTGACGATCCTGGCCCTCGTGTGCGCGATCGTCGCAGCGGGATGTGGCTCGAGCAGCAGCGGCGGGCCCACGGTCCTGAAGTACTACTCCCCCGCCGACCCCAACGGGACCAACGTCAAGGCCGCCAGCACCTGCAGCAAGCAGTCCGGCGGGCGATACACCGTCGAGATCGTTCCGCTCGCCAACAGCGCGGATGCGTCGCGGCAGCTCCTGGTGCAGCGCCTGGCGGCGCACGACTCCGACATCTCCCTGATCAACATGGACACGATCTGGACGCCGGAGTTCTCCGCCGCGGGCTGGCTCAGGAAGCTCACCGGGACCGAGCGCCAAACGGCCCTGAGCGGCGTGATCCCGATAGCCGGACAGTCAGCGGAGTGGAAGGGCAACCTCTACGCGGTGCCGCTGAACACGAACGCGCAGCTGCTGTGGTACCGCAAGGACCTGGTCAAGACGCCGCCGCAGACATGGGCCCAGCTGATCGCCGATGCCCGGAGGCTCCCGGTGAGCGACGGCCTGATCGAGGAGCAGGGGGCGCAGTACGAGGGCTACGTGGTCTGGTTCAACAACCTCGTCGCCTCGGCGGGCGGCCAGATCGTGAATTCGAACGGGACGCCGGACCTCAACCACACGGCGGTGGTGGCGGCCCAGATCATGAAGGACGTTGCGACGTCGGGCCGCGCGGACCCCTCGCTCTCCACCGACCAGGAGGACCAAGGACGCCTGTCCTTCGAGGCCGGGAAAGCCGCCTTCATGCTGAACTGGCCCTACGTCTACGCGGCGGCGAGGACCGATGGGAAGACCAGCGCCGTCACCGAGAAGGTGTTCCGGAACCTCGGCTGGGCGCGCTACCCGGAGGTCTATCCCGGCCACCCCAGTCGGGTCTCGGTCGGGGGCGCCAACATCGGCACCTCGGTCTATGGCCCGAACCCCGAGCTGGCGACGCAGGCCGCCCTCTGCATGACCAGGTTGTACTGGCAAAACCAGGAGGCGATCAACGAAGGGCTTCCTCCGGTCACGGTCGCGTCCTACCACAACCCGGCGGTCCGCAAGGCCTACCCGTTCGCCGACCTCCTCCTCTCGCAGCTCAGCAACGCGACGACGCGCCCGGAGACGCCGTTCTACTCCGACGTGACCCTGTCGATCCAGCAGACGCTGCACCCGCCCTCGAGCATCAACCCGGTGGCCAACATCCACACGATCAGTTCCTGCCTGACAACTCTGTCCACCGGGGGGTTGTGCTGATGGCAAACGTCGCCACCGTCGACACCAAGCCGGTCCAGGCCGCGCCGCCGGCAGAAGGCGGTCTTACCGGCCGCGCCAAGGCCGAGCGCAAGCTTGCGTTCATGCTCTGCGCCCCGGCGGTGATCGTGATGCTGTTCGTCGCCGGCTTCCCGATCCT
The DNA here is from genome assembly GCA_963723675.1 of uncultured Solirubrobacterales bacterium. GTDB lineage: Bacteria > Actinomycetota > Thermoleophilia > Solirubrobacterales > Solirubrobacteraceae > Palsa-465. The sequence goes on from CAVRRW010000012.1 coordinate 2,255,112, forward strand.
CTACGCGTTCTGGCTGTCACTGCATCGCGCGGACCTGCGGTTCCCAAAGCTGGACCGGTGGGTCGGCCTGGACAACTACAGATCCGTGCTGACCTCCCACACCTGGTGGAACGACGTCGCCAACACGCTGATCATCAGCGTGATCTCGGTCTCGCTCGAGCTGATCCTCGGGATGCTGATCGCGCAGGCGATGTACCGCGCCATCTATGCGCGCACCTGGATCCGGGTCGCGGTGCTCGTTCCCTACGGAGCCGTCACGGTGGTGGCAGCGTTCGCGTGGAAGCTGGCGTTCGACCCGGCGACGGGCTTCGTCCCCTCGCTGTTCAACCTTTCGACGCCGCCGCTGACCACGCGCTCGGGATCGTTCCTGGTGATGATCATGGCGGAGGTCTGGAAGACCACACCGTTCATCTCGCTGCTGCTGCTCGGCGCGCTGGCGCTGGTGCCCGAGGACCTCTACAAGGCGGCCAAGGTCGATGGCGCCACGGCCCTGCAGCGGTTCTTCAGGATCACGCTGCCGCTGATCCGGCCGGCGCTGATGGTGGCGGTGCTCTTCCGCGCGCTCGACGCGTTCCGGATCTACGACGTGGTCTACATCGTCACGAACGGCGCCAACAACACCTCGACGGTGTCGCTGCTGGGCTACCAGCAGCTCATCAACCGGCTGAACCTCGGGCTGGGATCGGCGATCTCGGTCCTGATCTTCGTCTGCGTGATGCTGATCGCGCTCGCCTTCTTCAGGTTCCTCGGGGTCAGCCCGCAGCGGAAATAGGAGAACCGTGGAAGAACACTCACCGACTCGCAAGACGCTCTGGGGCTTCGCCGTCATCGCCGTGCTCGTCTACGCGCTGATCCCAGTCATCTGGATCATCTCGCTGTCGCTGAAAGACCCGGCTTCGATCGGCGACGGCAGCTTTCTGCCGACCCACTGGACCACCAGCAACTACTCGACGGTCTTCAAGACGGCCTTCTTCACCTCGGCGCTTCGCAACTCGATCGGGATCGCGTTGATCGCCACCGTGATCGCGCTCGCCTTCGCGTCGATGGCGGCGTACGCGATCACCAGATTGGACTTCCCTGGCAAGACCTTCATCCTCGCCGGAGCGCTGGCGATCTCGATGTTCCCGGCGATCTCGATCGTGGGCGGCCTCTACAACGTGTGGCGCCAGATCGGACTCTATGACTCCTGGGTCGGGCTGATCCTCCCGTACCTGTCGTTCTCGCTGCCGCTTTCGATCTACATCCTCTCGGCCTTCTTCCGGGAGATCCCGTGGGATCTCGAGAAGGCCGCGCAGATGGACGGGGCGACGCCGATGCAGGCGTTCCGGCGGGTGATCCTGCCGCTCGCGATCCCGGGCGTCTTCACCGCCGGCATCCTCACCTTCATCGCGGCGTGGAACGACTTCCTGTTTGCCAACGTGCTGACGGCCACGGACGCGTCGCGCACCGCGCCGGTCGCGCTGTCGTACTTCACCGGCGCGTCACAGTTCCAACAGCCGGCCGGCGCGATCGCCGCCGGCGCCGTCGTCGTCACCGTCCCGATCCTGATCATGGTGCTGGTCTTCCAGCGACGGATCGTCTCCGGCCTCACCGCGGGCGCGGTCAAGGGCTAGAAAGGAAACGCAATGGCCGACATCGTTCTCGACAACGTCGTCAAGCGCTATCCCGACGGCTTCGAGGCCGTCAAGGACCTCAACCTCGAGATCTCCGACGGCGAGTTCATGATCCTCGTGGGGCCTTCGGGCTGCGGCAAGTCCACGGCGCTGAACATGATCGCCGGGCTCGAGGACATCTCCGCCGGGGAGCTGCGGATTGCCGGCAAGGTGGTCAACCGGGTGGCGCCGCGCGACCGGGACATCGCGATGGTCTTCCAGAGCTATGCCCTGTACCCGCACATGACCGTGCGCGAGAACATGGCGTTCGCGCTGAGGCTCGCCAAGGTCCCCAAGGAGGAGGTCAATCGCAAGGTCCAGGAGGCAGCCGACATCCTCGACCTCAACGAGCACCTCGCGCGCAAGCCCGCCAACCTCTCCGGCGGCCAGCGCCAGCGGGTGGCGATGGGCCGCGCAATCGTCCGCGACCCCAAGGCGTTCCTGATGGACGAGCCGCTGTCGAATCTCGACGCGAAGCTGCGCGTACAGATGCGCGCCCAGGTCGCCCGGATTCAGCACAAGCTCAACACCACGACCGTGTACGTCACCCACGATCAGACCGAGGCGATGACGCTCGGCGACCGCGTCGCGGTGATGCTGAGCGGCGTCCTGCAGCAGGTCGGCTCGCCGATGGAGCTCTACGACAACCCGGCGAACCTGTTCGTCGCCGGGTTCATCGGCTCGCCCGGGATGAACTTCATCCCGGCCACGCTCACCAACGGCACCGCGCACCTGCCGATGGCCGAGGTGCAGCTCCCGCAGGAGATCCTCGAGCGGATCGGCGATCGCCGCGGCTCGGGGAACGTGATCGCCGGCATCCGCCCCGAGGACTTCGAGGACGCCGAGCGGGTCGACAGCGCGGTCCGCGACCGGGGAACCGTGTTCCCCGCCCACTTTGATCTGGTCGAGGCGATGGGGGCCGAGTACTACGCCCACTTCGTGATCAACGCCCAGGAGGTCGTGCCCAGCGAGGAGCTGCAGGAGCTCCGCGACGACGCCGGCGGCATCGACGAGACCACCGACGCCGGCGACACCGTGCTGGTGGCCCGCCTCAGCCCGAAGAGCAGGGCGCGCACCGGCGAGCAGGCCCAGCTCTGGCTCGACAACACCAAGCTGCACTTCTTCGACGGGCAGAGCGGCGAGGCGCTGACCTACCGGCGGTGACCACCCCACCTGGGAGCGGTGCCGGACTCCCGAACCGACACCGGAGTCCTGACCCGACACGCCACACCTACGTGGTCGTGGTGAACCATGGCATCGCCGACGCGCCAACGACGATCTCGCTCAGTGGGGAGTCAGGCGCCACCGGCGGCACCGCGACACAGCTGCGCGGCGATCCCACCGCGATGAACTCGCTCGCCCAACCGAAGCGGGTCGGGCCGACGGCCACCACCCTCGGCAGGCTCGGCAGCCAATGCCGCTGCACGTTCCCGGCCAACTCGCTCACGGTCCTTGACCTCAACACCGCGGGCGGCGTGGGCGCGGCCGCGGCTCCGTCGCTCGCCACCTCCACGCCGACGACGAGCGCCGCCGCGATCGAGCGTCGGGCGATCCGCAGTGGCGTCGCGAGCATCCGCACGGCCAAGGTCACGAGGCATCCGGCGCGGCCGGCGCGCTGACGACCGTCAAGCCTCGCGTGGGCTCAGCTGGAGATCGCGATGGCAGCTGCGATATAGGCGGCATAGAGGCCGATCAGGGCGGCGCCTTCGATCCGGCCAAGGCGTTTGCGCGCGAGTAGCAACGTGGCCAGAATTGCGGGACTTGCCACCGCCACCGGCAGGTAAAAGCGTGTGGTGTCGTGTCCTAGCGTAAGCGGTTTGACGACCGCGATCACGCCGGCGTTGAGCGAGGTGAAGTGGACGATCGTGCCGGCGATCGTCCCCAGCCCGAGCTCGGGACGCCCGCGCCGTGCGGGGACTGCGACGCGCGCCAGCTCCTCGGCTTCGACCCCGGCGGCCACGGCGGTGTTTCCGAGCAGCGTCTGCGGAATCCCGAGGTGACGAACGGTCGTGCGCATGCCTTCGCCGAGCAGCCAGCCGCCGCCGGTCAGGACGCCCAGCCCGATCGCCAGTCGCGCCGCCGGGTGCCGGACGCGCTCTTCTTCCTCGCCGGCGAGCAGCTCCCGGCCCGTACGCGCCAGGCCGACGAGCGCCACCACGAACCACGCGATCAGCAGCGCGCCTTCCGCGCGGGAGAGACGCCCGTCGACGGCGAACGCCAGCAGCGGCAGCGGCGCGACCGCCGTCCACACAGCAAAACCGGTCGGTAGCTCCGCCCGCATCGGCGCGATCACCCCGCCAAAGCCGGCGGCTGCGAGTGCCACGAACGCGACGCCGCCCAGGAACGTGCCCGCCGCCGCTCCGGGCAGGCCCTTGGCGTTGACCGCGATCCCCGCGGCGAGGTTCTCGGTCTCAAATCCCGACAGCGCCACGGTCAGCACGAACGGCGCGACACCCGTCCTGCGACCGACGCCGAGTAGCCCGTCCACGAGCAGATCGGCGCCCCAGACGACGATCGCGATTCCCGCGATCAACGCAATGAGCCCGAACGCGGTCGACATCGCAGGCGCGGCCGCGGTCAGCCGCAGAACACCTCGTCGGATTTGCGGCTCCCTGGGTACCCGTTTCTAGCTGTCCTGGCGGTGTGCATGGTCGAGGGAGTATTGACTCAGACGGACGCCGAGAAGGCGGGCGCGAGCCGTCGCGTGCCGGCTGGCTATGAGGTCGAGCGACCGTGGAAACGCGATCGTAGTCGGCGGGGCGGCAGGCGGATGAAGGTGCCGGGCAAGGACAGGAGGGAGGTGGCCGCGATCTTCGCCGGCGGCGCAACTCAAACGCGTCAAATCGTCCCCGGCTCGACTGCCGGCGTGCTCAGGACAGGCAGGCGTCGATCACATGCGATCCCACTTCGCGCGGCGCGCGAGCTTCTCCTTCTCGCTGGCGGCGCGCAGTTTTCGCGCGGCTTTGTGGGCCTCCTCGTTGCGGCGTGCGATCTCCTTCGTCAGCTCGATGAACGCAGCGTCAGCAGTCGCTCGCCCGGGCCCCGGCTTGAGTGGCTCGGCCATGGGTGGGGCTCCTTCCTTTTGATGCTCTCTGAGTGCCCGGGCCGCAAGCGACACGATCGCTAAACGGTCTCGGTTCCGTTAGCCATTGTCTCCTCCGGTCGATTCGTGCTGCGGACGCGGAGCTTGGCGGAAAGCGAAGGCTACGAGCGCTGGCACTCGGCGCTGGGCGGAGCGCCCAGCCTGATCTGTCAAGTCTACCGGCGATGCTGCGCGAAACGTCACCAGCTTCCCGGCATCCTCGTCCCACAGCTTCAGCCTCACGGCCCGCAGCCCGTCCCAAAGCGAGATCGTCGGCACGTCGCGGAAGATCGGGTTCTCGTCGTGCGCGCGCTGGAGGTTGTAGTTGGGAATCCGGGCGTTGAGGTGGTGGACGTGGTGAAGCCCGATGTTGCCGGTGAAGAACTGCAGGAGCTTCGGCAGCCTCAGATAAGAGCTGCCCTGCAGCGCTGCATCGGCGTAACTCCAGTTGGCCGAGCTCTGCCAGTACGCGTCCTCGAACTGGTGCTGGACGTAGAAAAGCCAGATGCCGACCGATCCGGCAAGCATTGCCGCGGGCACCCAGACCAGCAGCAAGGCCTTCCACCCGATCAGCCAGCAGAGTCCCCCGGCGACGATCAAGAGCGCGGCATCGGTACCGAGCACGCTGTGGCGTAGTCGCGGCCGTTGGGACCGAGTCGGCACCCGTGGCCCGACGATCATCGCGATGATCGGCCCGAGCCCGAACATCACTACGGGATTGCGGATCGCGCGGTACGCAAGCCTGCCCCGCGTTGACCGTTGCCCGTACTCGGACACGGTCAGGGTGACGATGTCCCCGACGCCACGTCGTTCGATGTCGCCCGAGCTGGCGTGGTGAACCGCGTGATCGTGGCGCCATCGCGCAAACGGCGACAGGATGAACAGACCGAGGAAGCGACCGATGTGATTGTTGGCCCGTTTGGAGGGGAACAGGCACCCGTGGGCGCAGTCATGGAAGACGACGAATGTCCGCACCAGGAAGCCGGCAGCGGGGAGCGCGAGGACGAGGGTCAGGGGGGGCGAGAAGGCGAGCGCCAGATACATCAGGACCGAGAGCGCAACGTACGGAACCACAGAGGTGGCGATCTCGAGCAAGCCCCGCCCGACACGGGGCCGCGCGTAGGCAGCGAGCATTCCAGGCCCCGGCTGACACTTCGGTGAATACGTCATTTGAGCGGCTCCGATGCAGGGTTGAACGTTTGCCGGGATGCACCGCCGCTACGCCGCCGTCTTCCGTGCCACAAGCGCGAGCTACTCCTCGGGCGAGAAGATCCTGCGATGCCACCGTGGTCGCGCCGCGCCCCACCGTGGTTCTGCCGGAAGTCCTCGAGCGACCGAGGGTAGCCGATCGCAGGGTTGCGTCGCATCGGTCGGGGGGCGCGCCGCGTCGTCCCTGTCGTCCGCGGCTGATCGGCGCGCGCCTGCTACGGTCATCACAGCGGTCGGCGCCGTCGGCCGCGAGGCAGCTTGCTTGGGTCCCGCAGATAGCGGTTCGGGTCGGCCATGGCCTCCCGAATCGTCCGCGGCCCTCCGTGCCGTAAGGAGTTGTGCATGTCAACGCAGTCCTTTGCCGATCTCGGCGTCTCCCGCGCCGTCGTCGACTCTCTTTCCAGACAGGGGATCACGCAGCCGTTCGCGATCCAGCGCGACGTGATCGGCGACGTCCTCGCCGAGCGCGATGTCCTCGCGAAATCGCCGACCGGCTCGGGCAAGACGCTCGCCTTCGGGATCCCCCTGGTTGACCGGATCGGCGCGCAGGCGCGACGGCCGGCCGCCCTCGTGCTGGCCCCCACCCGCGAGCTGGCGACGCAGATCGTCGCCGACATCCAGGCCATCGCCCACGCGCGCGCGCTGCGGGTCGCGGCCGTCTACGGCGGCGTCGGCCTCTCCAAGCAGGCGAAGCTCGCCGCCGCCTCGCACGTGCTCGTCGCGACCCCCGGCCGGCTGGAGGACCTGCTCGCGCGCAACGCCTTCGGCCTCGGCCACATCCAGATCCTCGTGCTCGACGAGGCCGACCGGATGCTCGACATGGGCTTTCGCCCCGCGGTCGACCGCATCGTCGCGGCCTGCCCGCAGAGTCGACAGACCCTGTTCTTCTCGGCCACGCTCGACGGCGAGGCCGGGCGCATCGCGAGGCGCTACACGCGCGCTCCCGCCGTCCACGAGCACGGACCGGCGGCTCGCCGCGCCAGCGTCGACGTCGAGCATCGCTTTGTCGACATCGCGCACGAGCACCGCGTCGACGCGCTCGTCGCCGAACTGCGGCGCGACCGTGACCTCACGCTGGTGTTCGTGCGAACCAAGCACGGCGCCGACCGGCTCGTCAAGCGCCTCCGCGCCCACGGCGTCGAGGCGGTCGCAATGCACGGCAACAAGTCCCAGCGCCAGCGCGAGCAGGCTCTGGCGCGCTTTGAGTCGGGAGCCATCGACACGCTCGTCGCCACCGATGTCGCCGCTCGCGGAATCGACGTCGCCGGGATCTCGCACGTGATCAACTTCGACCCGCCCGCCGACCGCGACGCATACGTGCATCGCATCGGGCGCACCGGTCGCGCCGGCGCGAAGGGCATCGGGATCACGCTCGTCGCCGCCGACCAGCGGGGCGACGTCACCAAGCTCGCCACGCAGCTCGGGCTCGCGGTCGACGCTAGGGAGCCGCAGGCACGACAGCGACCGGGTGGGCGGCGGCCGGCAGATCCCCGGTCTCAAAGGCCGGATCGGAGCAGCGGTGCACCTCGTCGAAGGTCGCAAGGAACGCGTCGGCGGGCTCGAGGAACCCGATCCTAGGAGTCCGGTAGTGCATCGGCACGACCCAGCGTGGGCTCAGCCGATCAACGATCTCGCGAGCCTGAGCGCCGTCCGTGGTGGGACCGCCGCCGACCGGCAGGAAGATCAGATCGACAGAGCCGATCGCGCCGGCCTGCTCGTCGCGCAACCCGCGCTGGCCGAAGTCGCCAAAGTGGGCGATCCGCAGCCCATCTAGCTCGAACACGAAGATCGTGTTCGGGCCGCGCTCGGTGCCGGCGGCTTGGTCGTGCTCGGACGCGACCGCCACCACCTCGCCGATCGGCGACTCGAGCCGGCCCGCGGTCGAGCGCAGGATCGCGGGGTCGCCGTCGATCGCCTCGACCCCGTTGTGATCGCGGTGCTCGTGCGTGACGAGCAGCAGGTCGGCACCGACGCCCTCGATGGCCGGGTAATCGAACTGCATGCCGCGGCCGAGGAGCGGCGACATGTCCCCGAACGGGTCGATGAACACCGAGGCCTCCTCGCCCGCGAGCGAGAACGCCGACTGTCCGTACCAGTGAATCCGCATGGCTGCTCCTCCTCTGTCCAGGTGACCGGTGTCAACTACCTCGCCGCGGCCGTCACCGCCGGGCGCGGCGCGGGTGATTCGGGGGCGTCGGCGCCGGGCGCCGGCGAACCGTCGTGGTGGTACATCCCGCCGCGCATCAGCGACGCGACAGCCGCCACCAGACAGGCGATGATCGCGAACACGAACGCCTCGTGCAGCCCCGAGCGAAACGGTCCGGAGATCAGCTGCGGGAAGAAGCTCCGGCCGGTGACGATGGCGTGGCTGTGCGCCGACAGCGTCGACAGCACGTGGGCACCGGCGAGATGCTGGATCGGGTTGTAGCCGAGAAAGGCCGCAAACAGGACCGACACCGGCGGCGTGTGCGAGATCCGGGCGGCGTCGGTCGCGCCGACGCCGTGCGCCTGAAGCCCTGACGCCATCGCGTGCGGCAACGTCCCCGCCAGCCCCACGATCATCAACGAGAAGAAGATCCCGACCGACAGCACCTGCGCGGAGTTCTGAAAGGTCTGGTTCATGCCGCCGCCGGCGCCGCGATCGCCCGGCGGCAGGCTGTTCATCACCGCGGCGCGGTTGGGCGAGGCGAACAGTCCCATCGAGATCCCGTTCATCGCCAGCACCAGCGCGAACACCGGGTAGGAGAAGTTCGTCGGCAGCAACATCAAGAGGCCGAAGCTGATCGCCGCGCCGACCATGCCGCCGGTCGCGAACGGACGCGCGCCGTAGCGGTCGGACAGGTAGCCGGAAGTCGGCCCGGAGATCAGCATCCCGACCGTCAGCGGCAGCATGTAGATCCCGGCCCACAGCGGCGTCTGCGTGAAGTCGTATCCGTGCTGGGGCAGCCAGATCCCCTGCAGCCAGATGATCAGCATGAACATCAGGCCGCCGCGCGCGATCGCCGCGAGGAACGTCGACAGCGTGCCGAACGTGAACGCGCGGATTCGCAGCAAGGCCAGCCGGAACATCGGATCGCGGGCACGGCGCTCGATCAGGGCAAACGCGACCAGCGAGGCCATCCCCGCCGACAGCAGCCCGATCACGCGCGGACTCGCCCAGCCGGTGGAGTGGGCGCCGTATGGCCTGATCCCATAGGTGATCGCGACCATGATCAGAATCAGGCCGAGCGCAAATGTCACGTTGCCCGGCCAGTCCACGCGGGTGCGCCGTGGGGTGCTGAGCTCGTGGAGCTTGAGGTACGCCCACACCGTCCCGAACAGCCCGACCGGCACCGAGATCAGGAACACCATTCGCCAGCTGATCGGGGCAAGCACGCCGCCGAGGATCAGCCCCACGAACAACCCGCTGACGCCGACGATGTTGTTGATCCCGAGCGCCATTCCCCGCTGGTTGGCGGGGAACGCGTCGGTCAGGATCGCGGTCGAGTTGGCCAGCAAAAATGCGCCGCCGATTCCCTGCAAGATCCGGAACACGATCAGGTACGTCGCGCCGGTGCGGCCGGTCATCCAGTCGATCGTCAGCAGCAGCGACGCGACCGTGTAGATCACGAACCCGAGGTTGTAGAGCTTCACCCGCCCGTACATGTCGCCGAGCCGGCCGAGACTGACGATCAGCACGCTCGAGACGACCAGATAGCCGAGCACCATCCACAGCAGGTAGAAGCTGTTGCCCGGAACGAGCGGATCGAGCTTGATGCCGCGGAAGATGTGCGGCATCGCGATCAGCGTGATCGACGCATCGAGCGTCGCGAGCAGAACCGCCAGCGTGGTGTTCGACAGCGCCATCCACTTGTAGCTGTCCGACCGCCGATGGTGGTCGTTTGGCCCTGCGCCATCGGCTGCGGATCGGATCTTCGCGCTCACGGCCACACCCAGCATATTACACAGGCAAACTGTTCAGTTTCCCTTCTATGTCCTATAGTTGGCTCATGCCCGTACGCGTCGATCCGAGCATGCTTTCCAGCGAGCTCCGGGTGGTGCTCGGCCAGCTGATGCGGCGCCTGCGGGCAGAGCATCGTTTCCCGCTGACCCACGGCGCGGTGCTCGGACGCCTGGACCGCGAGGGCGCCCAGAGCACTGTCGCGCTGGCCGCGGCCGAGCGGGTGCGCCCGCAGTCGATGGGCCAGACCCTCGCCGAGCTCGAGGTCCAGGGACTGATCAGCCGTCGGCCCGACGAGACCGACGGGCGGCGCGCGCTGCTGGAATTGACCGACGAGGGTCGCAAGGCGCTCGCCGACGACCGCCAGCGGCGCGAGGGCTGGCTGGCGCAGGCGATCGAGCAGCATTTCTCCGCCGAGGAGCAGGAGATCCTCGCCGGTGCGATCGCCCTGCTCGCACGGCTGACCGAGCTGTAGTGCACTACTGACCGAGCTGTAGTGCACTAGTCACCTTCATGGGATCCCACCCACCCGGACTCGCTGGCAGCCGGATGCCCTCCGGAGCGCACACATCGGAGCGCGTTCACCCGAACGTGATCCTGTCCGTGCTGGCGCTGGCCGGCCTCGCCTACGCGATCCTCAGCTCGGCGGTGATCCCGGCGCTGCCGACGATTCAGCACGAGCTTCACACCAGCGAGACGGGCGTTACCTGGCTGCTGACCGGATTCCTGCTGTCCGCGTCGGTGGGCACCTCGATCATCGGCCGGCTCGGGGACATGTACGGCAAGGAGCGGCTGCTCTTATGGACGCTGGTCCTGCTCGCGCTGGGCACGCTGCTGGCGGCCGTCTCCACCTCGCTGCCGATGCTGATCGCGGCACGCGTGATCCAGGGCGTCGCCGGCGGGATCTTCCCACTGGCGTTCTCGATCATCCGCGACGAGTTCCCCGCAGACCACGTCGCGGGCAGCATCGGGTTGATCTCCGCGATCCTCGGGATCGGCGGCGGCGCCGGACTGGTGATCGGCGGCCTGATCGTGGAGCACCTGAGCTGGCACTGGCTGTTCTGGCTGCCGCTGCTGGTCACGATCCTGGCTGCGCTGTGCACATGGCGCTATGTCCCCGAGTCGCCGATCCGCTCTCCCGGCCGGGTCAACTGGCTCGCCGCGACGCTGATGACGATCGGCATCTCGCTGGTGTTGATCGCGATCGCGCAGACCACCGTGTGGGGCTGGGGCGCATCGAAGACGATCGCGCTGTTCGCGGCCGGACTGCTGGTGTGCGTGGCCTGGGTCGCCGTCGAGGTGCGCAGCGAAGAGCCGCTCGTCGACATGTCGACGATGCGAATCCGCGGTGTTTGGACCACAAACCTGGCGGCGTTCCTGCTCGGGGCGGGCCTGTACGCCTCGTTCATCGTGTACCCCGAGTTCGCCCAGTTGCCCAAGAGCACCGGCTTCGGATTCGGCGCGTCGGTCGTCGTCTCCAGCCTGTATCTGCTGCCGTCAGCGGTGGGGATGGGACTGCTCGGCACGATCGCCGGCCGGGTCGCGAGGCTCTACGGCTCGAGGTTCGCGCTCGTCGCCGGCAGCGCCATCACCGCCGTCTCGTTCGCCTGGCTGGCGGTGGAGCACGCACATCCCTGGAACATGCTGGTCGCGTCGACGCTGCTCGGGATCGGCATCGGGCTTGCCTTCGCTGCGCTGGGGAACCTGATCGTGCAGGCGGTGCCCCCGAGCCAAACCGGCGTCGCGACCGGCATGAACACCGTGATGCGAACACTCGGAGGCGCGCTGGGCGGTCAGCTGTCGGCGACGTTCATCGTCGATCACATGGCCCGCGGACATCCGACGGTGACCGGCTTCACCGAGACGTTCCTGATGGCGACCGCGTTCCTCGTGGTCGGCATGCTGGCCGGCCTGCTGGTCCCGGCGATGCCACCGGCCGGCGGATCGCTGCAGCACGAGGGACGGCCCACCGAGCCTCCCCCCGGCTACGCGGTCGAGGCCGCGAAGCGGTAGCCGCGACTACCCGCCGCCGTGGAACACCGACTCGATGTTGGCGCCGTCGGGATCGATCACGAACGCGGCGTAGTAACCGGGGTGGTATTGCGGGCGCTCGCCCGGTGCGCCGTTGCTCGCATAGCCCGCGGCGGTCGCGGCCCGATGGAAATCGTCAACCGTTTGGCGGTCGGGCGCAGGGAAGGCGAGATGGAGGTTCTCGGTCGGCGGCCTGGGGTCGTGGACGAGCGAGAACGTGGCCCAGGCGCCGCGCCACTGCCGACCGGCGTCCTCGCGGGCAGTCTCGGCCTCGTCCCAGCGCCGTCCACCCCGCAGCCCGGTATGGGGGGCGATTAGGTCGTAGAACTTCGCCGCGGCCTCGAGGTCGCCTACCCGGATCCAGAGGTGGTCGATGTGGCCGCCGCGGCGGACGTCACCGTCGTGAACGGCCTCTGCGCTGTTGCCGTCCGGGTCAAGCAGGAACGCCCCGTAGTAGTCGGGCTGGTACTCCGGGCGCTCACCGGGCGGCCCGTCGTCGCTGTAGCCGGCGTCGACGCCGGCCTGCCAGAAGGCATCGACGTGCTCCCGCGACGGCGCCACGAACCCCACGTGCAGGTTGCGCGTCGGCGGACGCTCGGGGTTGGCGGCGACCACGAAGAACTCCTCCCAAGCAACGAGCCGCTCGCCGGCGCTGCTCGGCTCGATCCCCAGCGGGCCGAGCACGGTGCGGTAAAAGCGCTCGGAGGCGGCCTGGTGTGAGGTGCGAATGGCGACGTGATCGAACATCTGATCAATCTATACGTTGCTGTTCAGCGATCGCCTGACGCGGAGAGCCAGCCGGCGGTCCGGGCTCGGGAACATCCCAACCGAGGCGCTTACGGCCGAGCGCGGGACGTTCCCGTTCTGGGGCGGGGGCAACGTCCCGCGCGACGCCGGCAAGGACTCGATCGGGACGTTTCCGTGCGCCGGCCGCCGCCCGCGGAGTTCTTCGCGATCCCACTCGCCCACCCGCTCGGCCCCGCGCCCCTCGATCCCACACTCCGCTCGTATGCTCCCGATCCCGCGCCCCGCTCACGCGGTTCTCTGGACGCGACCGCCCTGGCTCCCTCGGCGAGGTCGGATTCGGAGCTCTGTCAACCGTTGGACGACCCAAGCGGAACCTTGGGATCAGGCCGCGGCCTCATGCGCCGCGGGCGCGCCGGTCGCGACCGCGCTCGCCCCTGCGACCGCGCTCGCCCCTGCGACCGCGCTCGCCCCTGCGATCGCGCTCGCCCGCCGCGCCCCTCCACCCGCCCGGCGCGCCCCTCCACCCGCCCGCCGCGGCCCCCCACCCGCCCGCCGCGCCCCTCCACCCGCCCGGCGCGCCCCTGCGCTCGCGCATCGCTGCTGCGCGAAGCGTTCCAGGCAGAGAATGATGAACGCGGCCGTCACCGGAACCGTCGCGGGCAGCCAGCCGACGAGCGGGAGGAACATGCCCGACCCGCTCGCGAGCGCCATCACCAGCACCGCCGCCCGCCGCTGATACTGGTGGCCGGCGAGCAGCGCGCCGAGCAGCGCGGCCAGCACGAGGTCGGGGTAGTCGGTCGAAACCGGGCCAAACGCGGCCTGGTCGAACGCCGGCGCGTGCACGTGGGCGGTGGCGATCGACATCGCCGCGGCGGCGCTCTCGCCGGCGCCCGACATCAGGAGCAAGACGTCGACCGCGCACATGCACATGACCCCGGCCAGGATCCAGCGGCGCGGGATCAGACGGACCAGCGCGGCGCCGAGCGCCAGGCACCCGAGCGCGGTGATCAAGCTCTCAGATGTCTGACCGAGCCGCCCGCTGGCCAGCGTCGCGGCGAGGGCCGGCACAAGCGCGACCGCCACCAGCGCGGCGCGCGGGCCGCCCAGCACGGCTCGCGGGCCCCGGACGACGCCGACGAGGGCGATCGCGGCGAGCGGCGGCGTCGCCGCGACCGCGAGCACCGCCAGCGCGACCGCGATCGAGGGCATCGCCAGCGGCCCGAATGTCCCCAGCAGGATCGAGCCCGGCAGCAACGCCGCCCACGCGGGCGATCGCAGCCGGCCCAGCGCCTGCAGCGCGTTCGCTCGGGGTAGAACCACGAGAGCACCTTCGATCGTCGCCAGAACGATCACGGCGACGACCCTCGAGGAGGTCAACTGGCCCAGTCCCTGCCGGTCCGGATGAAGCGATAGAACGACGCCTGCAAGTCAACCTAGCCGTACCCGGGATCATCACTAACACAAACATAACCTGATTCTAAGCTCTTGCTAACGAAAGGCTGAAGCTATCGCTCAGGGCGGTCGTCAGACTTCCCGGGTTGTGGAAGCGCCGCGCCCCTCCACGACCTCCGCGAGTGGGCAGAGTGCCGCGAGCTCCTCGGAGGGCGCCCCCGCGCCCACCGCGCCCGCGCCCACCGCCCCCGCCGCGCCCACCGCCCCCGCCGCCCCCGCCGCGCCCACCGCCCCCGCCGCGCCAGCCGCCCCCACCGCCCCCGCCGCGGCAACCGCCCCGAACGCACCGACCACACCGCCGCTCCCCCGCGGGCGCAGCCTGCTCCGCGATCCCCGCCACAACCGCGGCACCGCGTTCACCGCCGAGCAGCGCGCCGCGCTGGGGCTCGAGGGGCTGCTGCCGCCGGCGGTCCTCACGCTCGAGGACCAGGCCATGCGCGCCTATGAGCAGTACCGCTCCCAGCCCGGCGACCTCCCGCGCAACAGCTTCCTGGCGGCGCTTCACGACCGCAACGAGGTGCTCTACTACCGGCTGCTGGAGGAGCACCTCAAGGAGATGCTCCCGATTATCTACGCCCCGACCGTGGCGCTCGCGATCCAGCATTACAGCCACGAGTTCCAGCGCCCCAACGGCGTTTACCTGTCGGTCGACCGGATCGAGCGCGTCGAGGCGGCGCTTGGAAACTACGGTCTCGGAGCCGACGACGTCGACCTGCTGGTCGCAACCGACGGCGAAGGGATCCTCGGGATCGGAGACTGGGGCGCCAACGGGATGGCGATCTCGATCGGCAAGCTGGCGGTCTACACCGCGGCCGGGGGCATCGATCCCGGCCGCGTGATCCCGGTGATGCTCGACATCGGAACCGACCGCGAGTCGCTGCTGGGAGATCCCCTTTACGTCGGCAATCGCCACGGCCGCGTTCGTGGGGGGCGCTACGACGCGCTGATCGCCGCCTACGTCGATGCCTGCTCCCGGCTGTTTCCGCACGCCCTGTTGCATTTCGAGGACTTCGGGCCAGCCAACGCGCGGCGGATCCTGGAGCAGTATCGCGACCGCGTGTGCATCTTCAACGACGACATGCAGGGCACCGGCGCCATCACGCTCGCCGCGATCCTCGCGGCGATGCGCGTCGCCGGTTCGCGGCCCAGCGACCAGCGCGTCGTGATCTTCGGCGCCGGCACCGCCGGGGTCGGGATCGCCGATCAGCTCCGCGCGGTGATGGTCCGCGACGGCCTCGGCGAGGCGGAGGCGACAAGTCGCTTCTGGTGCGTCGACAGACAGGGTCTGCTGACGGCGGACATGAGCGACCTGCGCGACTTCCAGGTGCCCTACGCGCGCCGGCCCTCCGAGCCCGCCGGCTGGAGCGACGGCCAGCGGCCGATCGGGCTTCAGGCGGTGGTCGCCAACACGCGGCCGACGATCCTGATCGGCACCTCGACGCAGGGCGGCGCCTTCAGCGAGCCGATCGTGCGCGGGATGGCCAGGCACGTGGACCGGCCCATGATCTTCCCGCTGTCAAACCCGACGGAGCTGATGGAGGCGGTCCCCGCAGACCTGATCGAGTGGACCGACGGCCGCGCCCTCGTCGGCACCGGGACGCCATGGGAGCCGGTTTCCCACGGCGGCACCGACCACGAGATCGCCCAGACCAACAACGCGTTGATCTATCCGGGCATTGGCCTGGGCACGATCGTGTCGCGCGCAAGCCGAGTCACCGACGGCATGCTGCTCGCCGCCTCCGAAGCGCTCGCCGCGCTGGTCGACGTGGTCCGGCCGGGGGCCTCCCTGCTGCCCGCGGTGGAGCACCTCCGCCCCACCTCGGCCGCGGTCGCTACTGCCGTTGCCCGCCAGGCGGCGATCGACGGGGTCGCCGAATTCGACCTGCCGGACCCGGCGCAGGCCGTCGCCGCCGCGATGTGGACGGCCGCCTACCCGCCCCTGCAGCTGCCTTGATGTTCGGCGTCGGTCTGCCGGAGCCGCCAGATCTTGGTCACCCGGCTCAAGCGGACCGCCGGGCCGGGCGGCCGCGCGCGCCTGCGGCCACCGCCTGCGGCCACCCGGCTCAAGCGGACCGCCGGGCCGGGCGGCCGCGACGCGCCTGCGGCAGCTGAGCGGTGCGCTGAAGCAGCAACCGCAGGTGGCCGTCAAGGTTGCCGTGCAGGTGCAGGTCACCGGTCGTGCCGGTCACCAGCCCGGCCTGCGCAAGGCGCGACAAGGCGTGTGAGATCGAGGGCCGCTCGGCCGCAGCGAGCTGGCCGAGAAGCCGATGTGTCAAGGGCAGGCAGAGTCGAATCCCGGTGGGCTCGACGCGGCCCCACCGTCCGGCCAGATGCCAGAGCAGGAGGTCCAGCCGAACCTCGAGTCGGGGTTGGGCCGTGATCGCCCGGAGCAGGTTGATGTCGGCCATTCGCCGGCCGGCGCGAACCATCAGCACCTTGCCGATCTGCGGCCATGGCCGGATGCGGTCGACAAACTCGGCGTCCAGCAGCGCCAAGCGCGTCGGATAGAGCACCCTCCATGCCTCGCGCCCCTCGAGCAACTCGTCGGCCTTGCCGGTGGGCATCGGCAGCATGTCGCCGGCGCCCAGCAGCTCCGTGGTGGTCCGGTCTCCGACCTGCATCTCGAAGGCAAGCACCCCATCGAGCACCAGCAGTCCCATGCCCCCGCGGGCCGCATCGAACCAGTCGTCGAAATCGCTGTCGCCCACCTCGGCTTCGAGCACTCTGACCGTCGCCATCTGGCGAGCGCCGACGCGCGCACGAATGTCGAACTCCTGAGCGAGGTCGTCGTCGAGGTCGAGCAGGTACGCGTACAGCGATCGCGGATCGGCCTGTTCGGGACCGTGGGGCGCCCGTGGCCACCATCGTGGCGCGTATTCGACAGTGCCCTCATCGTCCGTCGATACGTTCACGCCTCTCCTGACTGCTCCGTGGCGGCCCCGGGCGGAAGTCTACGGCTCGGCCGCGAGCGATGCGCGCAGTAGCGTGGGTTACACGGCCGATGTAACCCGCGTTACCGCCGCAGGAAGCGGCCGTGCGGCGGTGATAGAACGCACCATGTGTGCCTGGCGATACCGGGGCAAGTCATCGAGATCGTCGACCAGGAGAACAGGTTGGCCAAGGTGGACGTCGCCGGCGTGCGCCGCAGCGTCAACGTGGGATTGCTCGACGGAGACGACGGCGGCGTCGGACCGGGAGACTGGGTGCTGATCCACGTCGGCTTTGCGATCTCGCAGGTGGACGAGGAGGAAGCCCGCGCCACCCGGGATCTGCTGGTGAGAATGGGCGCCGAGTACGAGCAGGAACTCGAAGAGCTCAAAGCAAGCGTCATCGAGTGAGCACCGCCCCGGCATCGAACGTCGTGTGCGAATCTCAGCACTGCATCACCTGCGGTGACGTCGGTGAGCCGATGACGGTCGTCAAGGTCGACACCGAGCGGGAGCTCGCGCTGTGCTCCGCGCCGGGCGCCGGGCGTGAGACCGTGGAGACGGCACTGGTCGCGCCCGTCCGCACCGGAGACGTCCTGCTCGTTCATGCCGGGACCGCGATCGCCCGCCTCGACGGCGAGGCGATCGCGTGAAGTTCGTCGACGAGTTTCGAGATGCGGAGCTGGGTCGCGCCCTGGCGGGCGAGATCTTGTCGCTGGTGGAGCCGGGCCGCCACTACAAGGTGATGGAGGTTTGCGGCGGCCACACCCACTCGATCTACAAGTACGGAGTCGATGACCTCCTTCCCGCCAACGTTGAGCTCGTCCACGGGCCGGGCTGTCCGGTCTGCGTGATCCCGATGGGGCGGGTCGACGACGGCATCGCGGTGGCCCATCAGCCGGGCGTGATCTTCGCGTGCTTCGGCGACATGATGCGCGTCCCCGGATCGAGCGGAAGCCTGCTCGACGCAAAGGCCGCGGGCGCCGACATCCGGATGGTCTACTCGCCGCTGGACGCGCTGAGGATCGCCAAGCAGAACCCCGACCGCGAGGTGGTGTTCTTCGCGATCGGCTTTGAGACGACGGCGCCGTCGACGGCGCTGACGCTCAAGCGGGCTCGGGCCGAGGGCGTCGCCAACTTCTCGTGCATGTGCAGCCACGTCACGATCGTGCCGCCGCTGCGGGCGCTGCTCGAGTCTCCCGATCTCCGGCTCGACGGCTTCATCGGTCCTGGGCACGTGTCGACGGTGGTGGGCGCGCGGCCGTTTGAGTTCATCCCCGCCGACTACTGCAAGCCGGTCGTGATCGCGGGGTTTGAGCCGCTCGACATCCTCCAGGCCATCTCGATGATCCTTCGTCAGCTCAACGAGCGGCGCTGTCAGGTCGAGAACCAATACAAGCGAGTCGTGCCCTACGAGGGCAACCTGCGCGCGCTCGAGGTGATGGCCGAGGTGTTCGAGCTGCGACCGCATTTCGAGTGGCGCGGGCTCGGCTTCATCTCCCACAGCGGGCTGAAGCTTTCCCGCGCCTACCAGGACCTCGACGCTGAAGCGCGCTTCAGCGTCCCGGGCATCCGCGTGGCCGACCCCAAGGCCTGCCAGTGCGGCGAGGTGCTCAAGGGCGTGATCAAGCCCTGGGAGTGCAAGGTGTTCGGGACCGCGTGCACCCCGGAGCGGCCGATCGGCACCTGCATGGTCTCCTCCGAGGGCGCGTGTGCCGCCTACTACAACTTCGGCCGCTTCGCGCGCGAGCGGGAGGTGGTGTGATGGGTGCCGTCTCCGAGCGCGAGCAGAAGATCCTCGGGATCATCGAGACGGCCCGCGGCAAGCGCGCGAAGTTCCGCGACGAGCAGATCAACATGGCCCACGGAGCGGGCGGCAAGGCCACGCAGACATTGATCGAGGGCCTGTTCGTGCCCGCGTTCGGCGCCGGCACGCTGGCCGAGCTGGCTGACGCGGGCGCGGTCGACCTCGACGGGATCGGGCTGGCCCTGACCACCGACGCCTACGTGGTCAAGCCGTTGCGCTTCCCTGGGGGCTCGATCGGTGAGCTCGCCGTCAACGGGACGGTCAACGACCTCGCCGTGTCGGGGGCGCGGCCGCTGGCGCTGACCCTGTCACTCGTGCTCGAGGAGGGGCTTGCGGCGCAGGACCTGCGCGCCGAGGTCGAGGCGATCGCGGCGGCGGCGGCGGCCGCCGGCGTGCAGATCGTCGCCGGTGACACCAAGGTGGTGGAGCGGGGGCGAGCCGAAGGGATGTACGTGTGCACGACCGGGCTTGGCCGGCGCGACCCCCGTGCGACGCTGTCGCCGTCGGCGCTGCGTCCGGGCGACCGGATCCTCCTGTCGGGGAGCATCGGCGAGCACGGCACCGCGATCATGCTGGCCCGCGGGGAGTTCGAGCTCGATGCCGAGATCGAGTCGGATACCTGCTCGCTGTGGCCGGCCGTCGACGCCCTGCTCGACGCGGTGGGGCCCGACCTTCGCTGCATGCGAGACGCCACCCGCGGCGGCGTCGCCTCCGTGCTCAACGAGCTTGCCCGTGCGTCCTCGGTGGCGATGATCGTCCGCGAGGGAGACATCCCGGTGCACCCCGCCGTCGCCGGCGCAGCGGAGATTCTCGGGATCGACCCGATGTACGTGGCCAACGAGGGAAGGCTGGTCGCCTTCGTCGCGCCCGAGGCGGCGGATCGGGCGCTGGCCGCGCTGCGCACCGTCCCCGCCTGCGAGGCGGCGGCGGAGATCGGCGAGGTGCGCACCGAGCCGCCGCGAATGGTGCTCGTCCAAACGAGCTTCGGCGGCAGGCGCGTGATGGACCAGCTGGTTGGAGACCCCCTCCCGAGGATCTGCTGAACGAGCCCGGTGCACGAACTCTCGCTAGCCGAAGCTGTGGTCGAGATTGCCTCGCGGCACGCCGCCGGCCGATCCGTGAACCGGGTCGAGCTCAGGGTGGGCCACCTCCGTCAGGTCGTGCCCTCGGCGCTGGAGTTCGCGTTCGCACTGCTGAGCGACGGGACCGTGCTGGACGGCGCCGAGCTGGTGATCGAGGACGTGCCGGCCCGAGGGGTCTGCCGCCGCTGTGGCACCGAGACGACGATGAGCCAGTTCCCGCTGCAGTGCTCCGGTTGCGGTGGGCTGGATCTGGAGATCGTGGCCGGCGAGGAGCTGCTCGTCGATGCAATCGAATGCGAGGAACCGATGACGATCGAAGGGATAGGGCATGGCCGTTGAAGAGAAGGCTTCTGGCGTAGACGAGGTTCACATCCTGTGGATCTCGGAGGGCATGAGCTGCGACGGTGACTCCGTGTCGATCACGGCGGCCGGACAGCCCGGAATCGAGGACGTCGTCCTCGGCGCGATCCCCGGTCTGCCGAAGGTGAACCTGCACAACAAGGTCCTGTCTCCGACGCTGGGGGGAGAGGAGTTCCTGCTGCCCTTCCGCCAGGCCGCGCAGGGTGAGCTGGATAAGCCGTTCGTGCTGGTGATCGAGGGCTCGATCCCCAACGAGGAGATCAACGGCGAGGGCTACTGGACCTCGTTTGGCAACGACGAGGCCACCGGGGAGCCGCTGACGATCAACTGGTGGATCGACCGGCTCGCGCCGAAGGCCTGGGGGGTGGTGGCGATCGGCACCTGCGCCACGTACGGCGGGATTCATGCCATGGCCGGTAATCCGACCGGGTGCATGGGGCTGGCCGATTACCTGGGCTGGGATTTTCGCTCCGCCGGAGGGCTGCCGATCGTCAACGTTCCCGGCTGTCCGGTACAGCCGGAGAACTTCATGGAGACACTCGTTTGGCTGCTCTACCAGGCCGCCGGGCTGGCGCCGACGATTCCCCTCGACGAGGCGCTGCGGCCCCAGTGGATCTTCGGCAAGACCGTCCACGAGGGATGTGACCGCGCCGGTTACTACGAGCAGGGGGACTTCGCCCAGGACTACAACTCGCCCAAGTGCCAGGTGAAGATCGGCTGCTGGGGCCCGGTGGTCAACTGCAACGTCCCCAAGCGCGGCTGGATGGCCGGCATCGGCGGCTGCCCGAACGTGGGCGGCATCTGCATCGGCTGCACGATGCCCGGCTTCCCGGACAAGTTCATGCCGTTCATGGACGCTCCGCCCGGCGGCGGCGTCTCGACCGCCATCAGCGGCACCTACGGCCCGATGATCCGCAAACTCCGCGGGATCACCAACAAGACCATGAACAGGGAGACAAAGTGGCGTCACAACCGGCCGGAGCTGACGACCGGCTACACACCACGCTGGGGAAACCAGTAGTCCTGACTTCGAAGTAGCGAGAGGAGACCGAATATGGCGGTGAGGGAGCGAATCAAGCCGGAGGCCGGCAAGCTCGTCGACATGGCGTGGGACCCGATCACGCGCATCGTCGGGAACCTGGGCATCTACACGAAGATCGACTTCGACAACCGCGAGGTGGTCTCGTGCAAGAGCACGTCCTCGCTGTTCCGCGGCTACAGCGTGTTCATGAAGGGCAAGGACCCGCGTGACGCCCACTTCATCACCAGCCGCATCTGCGGCATCTGCGGCGACAACCACGCCGTCTGCTCGTGCTATGCGCAGCAGATGGCCTACGGGGTCAAGCCGCCGCCGCTGGGCGAGTGGATCGTCAACCTCGGCGAGGCGGCGGAGTACATCTTCGACCACATCATCTTCCAGGACAACCTGGTGTTCGTCGATTTCTGCGAACAGATGGTCAAGGACACCAACCCGAGCATGTGGTCCAAGGCCGAGAGCGCCGAGGCGCGGGGAGCCGAGATCCATGGCTACCGCACGATCGGCGACATCATGCGCTCCTACAACCCGTTCACCGGCGACACCTACAAGGAAGCGCTGCTGATGAGCCGCATCGGGCGCGAGATGATCTGTCTGATGGAGGGCCGCCACGTCCATCCATCCACGATCTATCCCGGCGGCGTGGGAACCGTGGCGACCCCCACGTTGTTCACCGACTACCTGAGCCGCCTGCTGCGCTGCCTGGACTTCATCAAGAAGGCCGTGGCGATGCAGGACGACGTATTCGACTTCTTCTACGAGGCGCTGCCGGGCTATGAGGAGGTGGGGCGTCGACGGGTCCTGCTCGGCTGCTGGGGAGCGTTCAACAATCCCGCGCACGTCGACTACAACTACAAGAACATGGATCACTGGGGCAATGAGATGTTCGTCACCCCGGGGGTGGTGGTCGACGGCGAGCTGGTCACCACCAATCTGGTCGACATCAACCTGGGGATCAGGATCATGCTCGGCTCCTCCTACTACGAGGACTGGGTGAGCGAGGAGACGTTCGTCCCCCAGGATCCCCTGGGCAACCCCGTGGACCAGCGTCATCCCTGGAACCAGACCACGATCCCCAAGCCTCAGAAGCGCGACCTCGAGGGCGGCAACTACTCGTGGGTGATGAGCCCGCGCTGGTTCGACAAGCGCACGGGCGACAACCTGGCGCTGGACACCGGCGGCGGTGCGCTGGCGCGGCTGTGGGTCACGGCGCTGGCCGGCAAGATCGACACGCCGTTTGTCAAGGCGACCGGCCAGAGCGTGCAGATCAACCTGCCAAAGACGCCGAACACGCCCGAGCAGACGATCGAGTGGAAGGTGCCGCAGTGGTCCAACGCGATCGAGCGCGATCGCGCGCGGATCTACTTCGTCGCCTACTCGGCGGCGATGGCACTGCACTTCATCGATCAGGCGATGAACGAGGTCCGAGCGGGACGAACCAAGGTGTTCGAGGACTTCGACGTCCCCGAAGAGGCGATCGGTTGCGGCTTTCACGAGGCGGTGCGCGGCGTGCTCTCGCACCACCTGGTGATCCGCGACGGCAAGATCGCCAACTACCATCCCTACCCGCCCACGCCGTGGAACGGCAGTCCAACCGACTCCTATGGGACCCCGGGCCCCTACGAGGACGCGGTGATGGGCCAGCCGATCTTCGAGGAGAACGACCAGGAGAGCTTCCGCGGGATCGACATCATGCGGGCGGTGCGCTCGTTCGATCCGTGTCTGCCCTGCGGAGTTCACATGTACCTCGGCAAGGGCAAGACGATCCGCACCGTGCACCAGCCGATGTTCGGCGAGCACGGCTAGGAGGCTGCCGTGGCGTCAAACGGGCCACATGGGCTGGTGGCGGATGTCGAGCGGTTGCTGGAGGAGGTCGAGAGCCTGCCCGATCCGCTGGCCAGGGAGAAGAGCACCGAGATGGTTGCAGCGCTGCTCGAGCTCTACGGGACGGGGCTGGAGCGGATCGTCGAGGAGATCGCCGCGCGTGATGACGGTGAGCTGGCGCAGGCGCTCGCCGCCGACGAGCTGGTGGCTCACCTGCTGCTGCTGCACGGCCTTCATCCGGTGCCGCTGGAGGGACGGGTGATGCAGGCGCTGGGGGAGGTGCGGCCCTATCTCGAGTCACACGGCGGCAACGTCGAGCTGCTGGCCGTGGAGGGAGCGGCCGTGCATCTGCGCATGGAGGGAAGCTGCAGCGGCTGTCCCTCCTCGGCCATGACGCTGAAGCTGGCGATCGAGAACGCGATCCGCAAGGCCGCACCCGAGATCGAGGAGGTGATCGCCGAGGATCCGGCGGCCGGACCAGCCGCATCGTCGCTGCTGCAGATCGAGATGACGCCCGCGGACGGCGCTGCGCTGCCGATGGCCCCGGCGCCATCCGGCGGAGACTGGGCCATGGTCGGAGGCCTGCCGGAGCTCTCCGGCGGCGGCCTCGTGGTCAAGCCGATCGGCGGCCAGCCGATCCTCTTCCTGAAGCTCGACAACCGCCTCTACGGCTACCGGCCGATCTGCCCGGCTTGTGCGCAGTCGCTTGCCGGCGCCACCGTGCACGGGGTCGAGCTCACCTGCCCCGGGTGCGGGAATCGCTACGACGTGCTGCGGGCCGGACGCTGCCTGGACTCGCCGCAGCTGCACCTCGAGCCGGTCCCCCTGCTGGTGGGGGACGACGGGCTGGTCAAGGTGGCGTTGGCGGTGGCCGCCTAGCGATGGCCCCGCCCGGCCCCACGCTGGTTTCGCCTCGGCTGCGCCGGCTGGCCCAGCGTGCGACCGAGAGTGCGCAGGTGCAGCCCGAGCAGGAGGAGCACTGCGAGCTGTGCGGTCTTCCGGTGCCGGACGAGCACCGGCACGTCGTCAACCTCCAGACGCGTGAGCTGCTATGCGCCTGTCGCGCCTGCTCGGTGCTGCTGCACCGCCGCGCGGCCGGCGGCGGCCACTTTCGGCTCGTGCCCGACCGGCGGCTGGTCCTGGAGCAGTTCCAGCTCAGCGACCCGGCCTGGGAGCGGCTGCAGATTCCGGTCGACATGGCCTTCTTCTTCCACAGCTCGACCGCCGAACGGGTGATGGCGTTCTATCCCAGCCCGATGGGCGCCACCGAGTCCCGGCTCGAGCTCGCCACCTGGCAGGAGGTCGAGCGGGCCAATCCGGCGCTGGCGAGCATGGAGCCCGATGTCGAGGCGCTGCTGGTCAACCGCGCCAAGGGGGCTCGTCGCCACTGGATCGTGCCGATCGAGGATTGCTATCGCCTGGTCGCGCTGATTCGCACGCGGTGGCGCGGCTTCACCGGCGGCAAGGAGGTGTGGGCGGGGATCGACGGCTTCTTCGCCGACCTCGACCGACGAGCTCGTCGTTTCACGCCAGCAAGTATCGAGTCCGGCCCCGAAAGGAGCTAGCCATGCCAAACATCAAACTGGGCAAGGCGCGAGTGACCGCCGATCTCCCCGCCCATACGCCCGGGATCATGCAGGGCAACGCCAAGGGAAGCTACGAGAAGATGACGGGCCACAAGCCGGACGGGACCTCGACGGCAGCCCGCTCGACCGGCATCAACCCCAAGGCCCACGAGCCCATCGACCCGAGCATGCCCAACCTCTCGCCGGCATAGGCGGGCAGGCGAGCGTGTCGGCGATCGAGAACGCGCAGGCGGCCGCCCAGGGATCGGTCCCCCAGCTTCGCTTCGCCGTGGAGGGAGCGAGCAGCCTCGAGTACGCCGCGGTTCCGACGCTGAAGTTCGCGCTGCGGGTCGAG
This sequence comes from uncultured Solirubrobacterales bacterium, assembly GCA_963723675.1. Taxonomy (GTDB): domain Bacteria; phylum Actinomycetota; class Thermoleophilia; order Solirubrobacterales; family Solirubrobacteraceae; genus Palsa-465. Next base: position 2,280,181 of record CAVRRW010000012.1, read on the forward strand.
GTCGTCAGCGGACATCCGATCCGCTCGATCTTGCTCGAGGCCCAGATCCAGATCGCCGCCCGGCAGCGCAGCTATGAGCCCGAGTCCCAGGAGCGGCTGCTGGAGCTGTTCGGAACGCCCGAGCGATGGGGCAGCACGCTGCGCACGCTGCCGTGGCTGCGAAGCACGATCGTGGTCCCCCCGTTCACCGACTCGACCGTGATCGACCTGCTGGTCCCGTGCACCTACGACCTCGAGGTGACCGCGGCCCGGTACTTCGCGGCGCTGAAGGACGGCGTGGTTCCGCTCGAGTTCCTGTTCAGCGGCTCGGTCTTCTTCGCCACGCCGGCCGATGGCATGCAGACGACGCGGATCGGTTGGGATCACGAGGTCGACTACCGGCTGCCGGTGGCGGTCTGGAAGGACACGATGGCCCAGCACTTCCCTGACAGCGCCTGGTTGCGGCTGGGGTCTGAGAGCTTCGATCGCCTCTGCGCCTACAAGGCGCGTCACGCGTTCGAGAGCTGGGAAAAGGCGATCGACTCGCTGCTGGCCTCGGGAGAATCCGCGTGAAGCCGGATCCGATCCGGGCGATCGCGGACGCCGTCCTGTACGAGGGCTACGTCCTCTGGCCCTACCGGCGCTCGGCGTTGAAGAACCAACGGCGGTTCACCTTCGGCGGCGTCTATCCGCCCGGCCACAGCGAGGCTCACCCCGACGACCCGGCGAGCGTGCAGGCAGAGGTCCTGCTGGTGGGCACCTGCGAGAGCACGGTGGAGATCGCGGCCCGTTTCCTGCACGTGGTGGCCAGAGGGGTCGCACGCCTGCGCGACAGCGGGCTGGAGCCGGTCGACGAGCTGGCGCTCGGCAGCGAGCGCTACATCGCCTGGGATGAGGCCCGCGAGCGGGAGGCACGCGCGCCCGCGCTCACGCTGGAGCAGCTGCGGGCGGGGCATCGCCTGCCGATCGCGATTCCGGCCGGCAGCGAGCAAGAGCAGCTGGCAGACGAGGCCGGCGCCCCCGCCGGCGCCTTGATCCGGACCTGGAGGGAGCTGCGGGGAGAGCTCTCGCTCGGCGCGACGGCATTGCCCGATGACGTCTGGCGAGTTCGTGCGACGCTCGCCAACGCCACCCCGTCTGACCATGGATCGCGCCAGCAGGCGCTGGAGCAGGCCTTCTGTTCTGCGCACCTGCTGCTGCATACGCCCGCGGGAAGGTTCGTCTCACCGGCCGACCCTCCCCGGGACCTGGCCGAGTCGGCCTCGGGCTGCCGCAATCTCGGCCTGTGGCCGGTGCTGGTCGGCGAGCAGGGCGACCACAGCACGATGCTCGCCTCGCCGATCATCCTCGAAGACCATCCGAAGATCGCCCCGGAGAGTCCCGGCGACCTGTTCGACGGCGGGGAGATCGACCAGCTGCTGATCCTCAACATCCTCACTCTGACCGACGAGGAGAAGGCCGAGATGGCCGCCTCTGACCCTCGGACGCGGGAGATCCTCGAGCGGACCGAGGCGCTGACCCCCGAGCAGCTGATGGCGCTGCACGGGACCGTGCGCCAGTTCGGGATGGCGCGCTGAGATGAGTGGCTATTGGGAGGAGCTCGAGCGTCCCGGGCCAGACTCGGTGAGCGTCCCCGGCAGCGAACTGCGGCCGGGCAGCCGGGTGCGGTTGCGACCCCGCCCGGGCGGTGATGTCTTCGACCTCGCGCTGGCCGATCGCACCGCGGTGATCGAGGCGATCGAGCAGGACACCGACGACCAGATTACCCTGGCGGTCGTGGTCGAGGACGACCCGGGACGGGACCTCGGCCTGGCGCGCCAACCCGGGCATCGCTTCTTCTTCTCGCCGAGCGAGGTCGAGCCGCTGCCCGAGCAGGAACGCCCGGCGCCGCCGCAGCCGCGGCGCCGGATCCTCGTGGCGGGCATCGGGAACGTGTTCCTCGGCGACGACGGCTTCGGCGTGGCGCTGGCCGACCGGCTCTGGCGCCGCGAGCCGGCCGCCGGGGTGGAGGTGGTCGACTTCGGGATCCGCGGCATGGATCTGGCGTTCGCCATGCAGGAGGGCTACGACGCCGTGGTGCTGCTCGACGCCGTTCCGCGGGGAGAGGTCCCGGGCACGCTGTACGTGATCGAGGTCGACCCCGACGACGACACCGATGTGGCGGTGGATGCTCACGGCATGGACCCGGTGGGAGTGATGGCTCTCGTCCGCGCGCTGGGCGGCTCGGCGCCCCCCACCTACGTCGTCGGCTGCGAGCCGCAGACCCGAATGAGCGCGGAGGACGAGGACATCGTCGCCCAGCTCTCAGAACCGGTGCTCGCCGCGCTGGACCCGGCGGTGAGGCTGGTCGAATCGTTGCTGGCGGACATCAGCGGTCAAACCAACCAGGAGGTGCCTCGTCGATGAGCGAAATCCGCATAAGCCCCACGGCCCAGTTGATCGGAGTGGTCGCGGTGATCGCGGCCATCGCCGCCGCGGTGGTGGCGCAGCTGCCGGAGTTGCGGCGGTATCTCAAGATCGAAACGATGTAGGTGCATGAGTTATGAGTGAGAAAGAGCAGGACCCACAGAAGCCGGTCAAGCAGCCTCCCCACGTGGATTCGCCCACCGAGGGGGAGCACCTGACCTCTCCAGAGCCCGGCCACCCCGCCGGAGACACAGAGCCGCCGGGTGGCGCCCCGGAGGGGGCCCACGAGCATCCGGAGGACATCGACGAGACGACTCCGGACAAGCAATCGAGCCCCTAGGAGACCAATGCACCGGACCAAGGTGAGGGTGGTCGAGGACGCCCTCGACGCCAACAACACGATCGCCGCGGCCAACCGCGCCGACTTCGATCGCGCCGGCGTCAAGGTGGTCAACTTCATGAGCGCCCCCGGCGCCGGCAAGACGTCGCTGCTAGAGCGGGTCGTCGCGGACATCCCCGGCGTGCGGACCGGCGTGCTCGAGGGCGACGTCCAGGGCGAGCTCGACGCCGACCGACTGGCCGGCCTGCACGTGCCGGTGACCCAGCTCAACACCGACCCCGGATTCGGCGGCGAATGCCACCTCGACGCGAACATGGTCCGTTCCGCGATCGGCGCGCTCCCGCTGGACCGGATCGACCTGCTCGTCATCGAGAACGTCGGCAACCTCGTCTGCCCGGCCGAGTTCCGCGTCGGCGAGGACAGCCGCGTGATGGTCAGCGCCGTGACCGAGGGCGAGGACAAGCCGCTCAAGTATCCGCTGATGTTCCGCACCTGCGACCTCGTGCTGGTCAACAAGATCGACCTCCTCCCCCACCTCGACTACGACCTCGATCGATTCCTCTACAACCTCGACCAGGTCCATCCCGACGTGCCGCGAATGCTCGTCAGCGCGCGGACGGGAGAGGGCATCGAGGGCTGGCGGGAGTGGCTTCAGTCGGCAGCGACGCCGGAGGGGGCGCTTGCGTGAGAGCGCGACCGGCGGGGCCCTGGAGGCGCGCCTGCAAGCGCAGGTGCGACAGCGCACCGAGGCCAACCGGGAGTTCTTCGCGGACAACGCGCAGCGGCTCGCGCGGCTCTGCCACGCCATGGCGGAGCGGTTTGCCCGCGGCGGGCGGCTGATCGCGTTCGGACGCTCGCCGGCGGCGCGCTCCGATGCGCGGCACGTGGCAGTGGAGTTCGTCCATCCGGTGATCGTCGGCAAGCGGGCGCTGCCGGCGATCGGGCTGGCCGGCGAGGGAGGCGACATTTCAAATCAGGTGGAGCTGATCGCGGCCGCGCAGGACATCGCGATCGCGTTCGGCGCCGCCGAGGACGAGGGCGAGGCCGCCGGCGCAGTGGCCGTGGCCCGGGCGCGCGGCTGCCTGACGATCGCGTTTGCGCCGGCGGGGGCGGAGTGGGAGTTTCAGCCGCCCAGCGCGGACCCGTTCATCGCCCAGGAGCTGGTCGAGACCCTCTATCACGTGCTGTGGGAGCTGGTGCACGTGTTCTTCGAGCACCGTGGCCTGCTCGAGGGCCGCGACGCTCGCGCGGTCCACGACGCCGGCGCCTCTAGCTTCCTGTATCCGTTCCTCGACGAGCGCGAGCTCGAGCTCGAGCCGGTACTCGACGACGTCCGCGACTCGGTGCTGATGAAGGCCGATGAGATCGCGGCGCTGCGCGAGCAGACGCTGTGGGAGAACCGCGAAGCGCTGCTCGAGGCCGCCGCCGCACTGCGCCGCCGCTTCGAGGATGGCGGCAAGCTGCTGGCGCTCGGCAACGGCGGCTCGGCGACCGACGCGATGGACGTCGTGGCGGACTTCCGTTCCCGGTTGGCGGGCGGGGGCACGATCCTGGGGCGGGCCCGACCCGCGATCGATCTCACCGAGGACTCGGCGATCCTGACCGCGATCGCCAACGACATCGGGGTCGACGCGATCTTCTCGCGCCAGGTGATCGCCTATGGTGTCGCGGGCGACGCGCTGCTGGCGCTGTCGACGTCGGGCAACTCGCGCAACGTGATCGAGGCGCTCGCCGAGGCGCGTAGGCGAAACCTGGAGACGATCGCGATGGTCGGCTACGACGGAGGCCGGATCGGATCCGAGCGGCTCGCCGACCACGTCGTGATCACGCGCTCGGAGCACATCCCACGGATCCAGGAGGCGCAGGCGAGCGCGTATCACTCCTTGCGCGAGCTCGTGGAGCTCGTGGTCTCGCCGAAACGTCCCAGCGAGACCCCGTGACGGGAGGCGGTGAGCGGCGGTGAGCGTGGCGACCCGCCGGCGCGCGCGGGTGCGAGTCGAGGGCACCGTGCAGGGTGTCGGCTTCAGGCCCTACGTGCATCGGCTGGCGAGAGCGCACGGGCTCGCCGGCTTCGTCCTCAATGACTCGCGCGGGGTGCTGCTCGAGGTCGAGGGCCCCGCCGCGGCAGTCGACGGGTTCCTGGCTGCACTGGAATCCGACCCGCCCCCCCTGGCCGTGCTCGAGCGGCTCACCGTCGAGGACCGTGAGCCCACGGGTTGCGCCGGTTTTGAGATCCGTCCGAGCCCCCGCGGCGAGCCGGCCAACGCACCGGTGACGCCCGACACCGCGACGTGCGCCGACTGCCGGCGCGAGCTACTCGATCCGGCCGACCGCCGCTATCGGTACCCGTTCATCAACTGCACCAACTGCGGGCCGCGGTTTACGATCGTCCGTGGGGTTCCCTACGACCGTCCGCTGACGACGATGGCCGCCTTTGAGATGTGCGCCGACTGCCGGTCCGAGTACGAGGACCCGTCCGACCGGCGGTTCCACGCGCAGCCGAACGCATGCCCCCGGTGTGGGCCGGCGGTGACGCTGCTGTCGGCCGGCGGGGACGTGGCCGCCGGGATCAGCGGGGATTCGATCGCGGCGGCCGCCGCCGCGCTGCTGGAGGGGCGGATCGTGGCGGTCAAGGGGATCGGCGGGTTTCACCTCGCCTGCCGCGCCGACGACGACGCCGCGGTCGCGACGTTGCGCGCGCGAAAGCACCGCGAGGACAAGCCGTTCGCGCTGATGGCCGCCTCGCCGGAGGCGGCCGCGAAGCTGGTGTCGCTCGGGTCCGCCGAACGCGAGCTGCTGCGCGCTGCGCAGCGGCCGATCGTGCTCGCCCCGCGCCGGGCAGGAGCGCCCGTGGCGCCGTCGGTCGCGCCGGGCGCGCGCGAGCTCGGGGTGATGCTTCCGTACTCGCCGCTGCATCACCTGCTGCTCGCCGACTGCGGGCTCGACGCGCTCGTGATGACCAGCGCCAACATGTCCGACGAGCCGATCGCCTATCGCGACGACGACGCGCTGCACCGGCTCGCCGGGATCGCCGACCTGCTGCTCGTTCACGACCGGCCGATCCAGACCCGCACCGACGACTCCGTGCTGCGCGTGGTGTCGGCCGGCGCGGGCCCGCGCACCCTGTTCTTGCGACGCTCCCGCGGCTATGTGCCGGCGAGCCTGGCGCTACCCGAGGCCGCCCGCCGGCCCCTGCTCGCCTGCGGCGCCGAGCTCAAGAACACCTTCTGCGTGGCCAAGGGCGAACGCGCCTGGGTGGGCCATCATATCGGCGACCTGGAGAACTACGAGACGCTGTCGTCATTCACCGAGGGGATCGAGCACTTCGAGCGGCTGTTCGCGGTCGCGCCCGAGGTCATAGTCCACGACCTGCACCCCGACTACCTCTCGACGCGGTACGCGCTCGAGCGCGAAGGGGCGGAGCTGATCGGCGTCCAGCACCACCACGCCCACTTCGCGGCGTGCCTCGCCGAGCACGGGGAGACCGGGCCGGCGGTCGGCGCGATCTTCGACGGGACGGGCTATGGGACCGACGGGACCGTCTGGGGCGGGGAGCTCCTGGTGGGCGACGTCGGGGGCTTTCACCGCGCGGGGCACCTGCTGCCGGTGCGCCTGCCCGGCGGCGAGCGCGCGATTCGCCAGCCGTGGCGGATGGCGTGCGCGTGGCTGATGGCGGCGCGGTCGGGCGAGCTCGAGCGCGGCCCTCCGACGATCCCGCGGGCCCTGCGGGGGCGGGTGCCCGAGCAGGCCTGGCGCCAGGTGTCGAGCCTCGTTGCCGGGGGGCTCAGCGTCCCGCTCACCACCAGCATGGGTCGGCTGTTCGACGCGGTCTCCGCGCTCTGCGGCGTGCGAACCGAGGTCAACTACGAGGGCCAGGCCGCGATCGAGCTCGAGGCGAGGTGCGACCCGCGCGAACTGGCGAGGGGCGACCCGCGCGAACTGGCGAGGGGCGACCCGCGCGAACCGGCGAGGTGCGACCCGCGCGAACTGGCGAGGTGCGACCCCTGCGACTCCAGAAGTTATTCGATCGAAATAGTTCATGAGGCGGAGCTGTACGTGCTCGACCCGCGCGGGGCGATCCGCGCGGTGGCCGCGGACGTGGAGCGCGGGCGCGACGTGAGCGCGATCGCGAGCCGGTTCCACGCGGCCGTCGCCGGCGCCACCGTGGACGCGTGCTCGCGGCTGGCGGCGGCCCACCACCTCGATCTGATCGTGCTCGGCGGGGGGGTGTTCCAGAACCGCCGCCTGCTGGAGGCGGTCGCGGACGGGCTCGTGGCCGGCGGCCTTCGGGTGCTGATCCCGGAGCGGCTGCCGATCGGCGACGGCGGGATCTCCTACGGGCAGGCCGCGGTGGCGGCGCGCCGGCTCGCGAGCTGACGACCGAGCCGGGGTCCTAGCGGGCGGCCCGCTCGGTCCGAGAGGCCGGCGGCTGGTCGGTCCGCGCGCAGGCGGGACAGGTGCCGACGATCGGAAAGTGCGTGAACCGCGCGCGGTATCCGAACTGCTCCGCGATCCGCTCGCGGACGGGGTCGAGCTGCCGGGGATCGAGCGCCCGCGCGGCGCCGCAGCGCTCGCAATACAGATACTCCCGATCTCCTCCGCCGACGAGCGTGTAGAGCCCCGGACCGTGACCGAGGTGGACGTGGCGCGCGAGCCCGTGGCGCTCGAGCGTCTCGAGGTTGCGGTAGACCGCGCTCAACTCGATGCCGAGGCTCGTCGCCAGACGCTCGGCGGAGACCGGACCCTCGGCCGTGAACAAGGCCTCCAGCACCAGCCGCCGCGACGTCGAGAGGCGCAGGCCCGCCCCGCGCAGCGCCCGTATGGCGTCGTCGATGTCCTCGAACACCAGCCGCTTTGCCTCGGGAGCGACGGTCACGCGTTCACCTCGCAGGCCTCGCTGCCGGTCACCTGCACGCTCCAGCGCTCCTCGATTCGCCCCCACCGCCAGATCGACAGCGCGATCACCCACGTCGCGACGAACAGGCCGACGATGATCAGCCCGATCGTGTTGAGGTCCACGTTCCGCCACCAGGCCCAGAACGCGCCCTGCGCGTTGAGCTTGTGCGCCAGCAGGCCGACGAGCTCGATCGTCCCCACCGCCAGCGACACGGCGATCGACAGCCCCGTGATCGCGAGGTTGTAGAAGACCTTGCGCACCGGTTTCGAAAACGCCCAGCCGTAGGCGAAGTTCATGAACGATCCGTCGATCGTGTCCAGCAGCGACATCCCCGCCGCGAACAGGATCGGCAGACACAGGATCGCGTAGAACGGCAGACCGGCCCCGGCGGCGCCGGCGGCCAGGAACAGCAGCGCCACCTCGCTCGCGGTGTCGAACCCGAGCCCGAACAGCACCCCCACCGGATACATCTGCCACGGCTTTGAGATCGCCCTGGTGAAGCGCCCGAACACCCGGTTCATGAGCCCGCGCGAATTCAGCCGCCGCTCGAGCTCGGCCTCGCTGTAGCGGCCTGTGCGCATGTCGAGAAACACCCTGACGATCCCGCACAGGATCACAATGTTGATGGCGGCGAGCACGTACAAGAACGTGCCCGAGACGCCGGTGCCGATCGAGCTGGTCACGTGGTGCAGCGTCGAGCCGCCGTCGCTGATCGGGCCGTCCAGGGCCCTGACGCCGATCGCGAACAGGAAGGCGAGCCCGAACACGATCGTCGAGTGGCCCAGCGAGAAGAAGAACCCGACGCTCACCGGCCGCTTGCCCTCGGCCATCAGCTTGCGGGTGGTGTTGTCGATCGCCGAGATGTGATCGGCGTCGAACGCGTGCCGCAGCCCCAGGGTGTAGGCGGTCACCCCCGTGCCGACCGCAAACGTGCCCGACGCGGCCAGGCGATAGTGGTGGGGCGCGACCAGCGCCACCAGCAGCACGAACCCGAGCACGTGCAGCCCGAGGACGACCGCCGCCATCAGCGCCACGGTCCACCACTGTCCCGCGTCCAGCGAGCCCGCGATCCGGCCCCAGCGCGAGACCGAACCGGCTCCGGAAGCCGTACCGCGAGCTCCAGCGGACATCGCGTGGACCCTAGCCCCAGGCAGTCGCTATTGCAAGGTATTCCTGATTACGGCAGCCCTGTCTGCGACCCTCACGCCGACGCGCTGAGCGAGTACACCGGCGGCAACCGCGAGATCACGCTGGTCCACCGGGCGCCGGCGTCGGAGGACCCGAAGACCTCGCCGGAGGTGGCGCCGAAGTACAGCTCCAGCGCCGAGCCACTCCGGACGCGGTCGAACGCCAGCCGCAGGATCGTCAGGTAGGCGTGCGTCTGCGGCAGACCTCGTGCCCGCTGGACCCAGGTGGTGCCCCCGTCTCGAGTCTCGAACACGCGCACGTGGCCCTCGGGAGTCACCCGATCGACGTCGGCCCGCAACGGGATCACGTATGCGCTGTCTGGATCCTCGGGATCGACCGTCAGCGGAAACCCGAAGTCCGAAACCAGGCCGTCGCCGATCTCGACCCAGCTTTCACCGGCGTCATCGGAGCGGTACACGCCACCGTGGAACTGCATGAACAACCGCTCGGGGCGATGGGGCGAGCGCTCAACGTGGTGAACACAGAGAGTTGTGGCGCCGTCCCGCGCCTCCTCGGGCAGGTATCGGGCGCTGATGCCCTTGTTCCCCTGCCGCCACGACCTGCCGCCGTCGTCGGTCAGCCACACCCCGGCGGCCGAGACCGCCACCAACAGCCTGTCCGGGTCGCCCGGCCAGGGCACGATCGAGTGCAGGCACAGACCGCCGCCGCCCGGCTGCCAGGAGTCTCGGGTGGGGTGGCTCCACAGCGCCCCGTTGAGCTCCCAGCGGGCGCCGCCGTCGCGGCTCTCGAACAGCACGCCCGGATCCCCGCCGGCGTACAGCAACCCGTCCTGCTCGCCCGGCGCGATCACCCAGATCCGCGCGAGTGCAGAGTCACCGCCCTCGGGCAGCGCCACCCCCTGTGCCTGGGTCCACTCCCGAGTCGGATCCTCCGCGTACCAGATCTTCGGCCCGTAGAACGGCGAGCTGGCAGTCGCGAACAGGCGGCCCGTACGCGGGTCTCGCATCGCGTAGTCGACAGGCTCGCCGGCGAACGCGCGAGCGACAACCTCAAAACCAGAGTCGCAGCCGCCGTGTAGCACGAACAAGCCCTTCTTGGTGCCCAGGACCAACTCGGTCATTGCGCCTTCACTCTCCCGAACTGAGCCACTCGAGCATCATCCTCCCGAAATCGCCGGCAGCACCTCGACACGGTCGCGCGCCTGCACCGCCGTGTCTGCGCCGCCGAGTTCGCCGTTGACATAGACGTTGATGTGCCGCCGGATCAGCCCGCGTTCATCGAGTACCCAACCCGCCAGGGCAGGATGCTCCCGCTCGAGTGCCCGCAGCAACGCGCAGACCGTGTCGCCGTCGAGCGCGTGCTCGCCGGCGCCCCCGGCGAGCTTTCTCAGCGGACCATGAACGCAGACGACAGCCATCTCACCGATCACGCCGGTCCCCGGTCTCGAAAATCATCGCTCGATCGCGATCTCGCGGCCGGCTCAGGCCGATCTTCCCCGCGCGTCAGGCGCGTGTGGACGGCTCCGGTCCGGCGTCGATGCCCGCGTCGCGCAGGAGTCGCGTGGCGGTCCGGGCGTTGGCGGGGTAGAACGCCTCGATCGAGAGCTCCGCCACGGTGATGTCGACGGCCGTCCCGAACGTCGAGACCGTCCCGAAGAACGCAAGCTCGCCTTCCCCGTCGCGCAGCCGCAGCGGCAGCACGATCTCGGCGCCGCCGATCTCCTCCGGCGCCTCGGTGCTGACGCCGGGATAGCCGGAGAGCTCATCATGAAGGCGCTCCAGCTCGGGATCGCCGGTGACCGACGCCTGACGTCGCAGCCGGTGCAGGAGATGACCGCTCCACTCCTCCAGGTTGGCGATCCGCTGAGCCATCCCCCGCGGGTGCAGGGTCACGCGCAGCGTGTTGGCCGGGGGCTCGAGCAAGTCGGGGTCGACCCCGGCGGTCAGCAGCCCGACCGCGTCGTTGCCAGACAGCAGGTTGTAGCGGCGATCGATCACCACGGCCGGGTATGGCTCGTGCGCCCGCAGGAACCGCTCGAGCGCCTCGCGCACCGGTGCCATCTCCGGTGTCTCCAGCGGCCGCTCGCCGTACAGCGGCGCGTATCCGGCGGCGAGCAGCAGGCCGTTGCGCTCGCGCAGCGGGACCTCGAGGTGCTCGGCCAGGTGGAGCACCATCTCACGACTGGGCCGGGCGCGCCCGGTCTCCAGGAAGCTGACATGCCGCGAGGAGACGTCGGCGTCCAACGCCAGCTCGAGCTGGCTGAGGCTCCGCCGCCGGCGCCACGCTCTGAGCAGATCTCCGACCGGAGGTCTGGCGTCTCGGACACCGGCCGCTGCCGTGGTGACTGCCATACCGCGTCAAACCTAGCGCGGGACGGGCATCAGCACGATTACCCCACAGGTAATCGTGCTGCGCCCGGTCGCATCGGAGCGGATCGCCGCTCACGACGACCGCCCATCCCCCGCGCCGGTCACGATGGCCGTCCGTCCGCGCGCATCTCACGACGCCCGCCCCACCGCCGGCAGCAGGCGGGTGAGCGCCGCCACCGCCAGCAACAGCACTCCGAGCTGGGCGAGGCTCAGTTCGAGCGCGTGCGCATAGCCGCCGTGCAACGCGCCGAAGAAGATCACGCCGGTGATCGCTACGCCCAGCGCTCCCCCGACGTTCTGCATCGTCGTCATCGCTCCGGATGCGGCGCCGGTGTCCTGCGCGCGGACGCCGGAGAGGATCGTGGTCGTCAGCGGCACGATCAGCAGACCCATTCCCGCGCCGATCAACAACAGCCCGGGCACCAGCTTCACGACCGAGCCGCCGACGCCGACCTCCGCCACCGCCGCCAGCAACACGCCGTGGCCGGCCGCGAGCACCAGCGCTCCGACCGCCAGCAGGCGCCGCCCGTGGCGCGCGATCAGCGCCGGCGCCCGCGCCGACGTGGCCACGTAGGAGCCCGCGAGGATCGTGAACACCAGTCCGGAGTCCATCGCGCTGAGACCGCGACCCCGCTGCAGGTAAAGCGCGAGCACCAAAAAGAACGACGCCTGACCCGACCAGAACGCCAGTTGGGTCAACAGCCCGGCGCTGAACGAGCGCATCCGCAGCAGCGCCGGCGCGATCAGCGGCTCGCCGCCGCGGCGCGCCAGACGCCGCTGATGCTCTGCGAACGCCAGCAGGATCACCGGCGCGATGCCCAGCGATACCCAGGTCCACACCGGCCAGCCGTGCTGGCGGCCTTCCACCAGCGGCAGCACGATCGCGACCAGGCCGGCGGTGAGCAGCCCGGTGCCGACGAGGTCGAGCCCGCTGGAGCGCTCGGCGCGCGATTCGCCGACCAGCTTGGATGCCGCCGCGATCGCGGCGAGCCCGATCGGCACGTTGATCAAGAAGCAGCTGCGCCAGCCCAGACCGGCGACGTTGGCCTGGACCAGCGCCCCGCCGATCAGCTGTCCGCTGACCGCCGCGAGCCCCATCACCAGGCCATAGACGCCGAGCGCTCGCGCCCGGCGCGGCCCTTCGTAGGTGACGCCGATGATCGCCAGGACGTTGGGCATCATCAGCGCCGCGCCGGTGCCCTGCGCCAGCCGCGCGATCACCAGCATCTCCGGGCTGGCGGCGACGCCGCACAACGCAGAGGACAGCGTGAACAGCCCCAGGCCCAGCGAGAACGTCCGCCGGCGGCCGATCTGGTCGCCGAGCCGGGAGGCCACGATCAGGAAAACGGCCGAGGTCAGCGCGTAGCCGGCCACGATCCATTCGATCGCGCCCCCGTTGGCGTGCAGGTCGCGCTGGATCGATGGCAGCGCGACGTTGACGATGAAGAAGTCCAGCACCACCATGAACGTGCCGGCGAGAACGACTGGGAGCGCCGCCCACTCGCTTGCTCGCGCTCGCGCGAGGCGGGCGAAGGGAGGCGCCGGAAGCGTGGATGTGTTCTGTTGTGTGGTCATGCCGCCACGGTGCCTGGCGGCATGCGCCCTGTCGATTACCTGGGCGGTAAGCGACCGGCGCCGCGGCTACCCGGCAGGTAATCGACACGCGGGACCGCAGGTGAGAGCTTGGGGCGCGTCATCCATCAACGCCTAGGAGGCTCCCATGTCAAACACCGAGACCGCCGTCAACACGTACATCGAGACCGTCGTCAACACATACATCGAGGTGTGGAACGAGACCGATCCGCGGCAGCGTCGCGAGCTCGTCGCCCAGGCGGTGACCGAAGACGTCCGCTACCTCGACCCGCTGATGGCCGGCGAGGGGATCGAAGGGATCTCGGAGATGATCGCCGGCGCCCAGGCGCAGTTCCCCGGTCACCGGTTCAAGCTCGTTGCCGGGCCCGACGGCCACCACGACCGCGTCCGCTTCACCTGGGCGCTCGCGCCCAACGGCGGCGAGCCGGTCGCCGTCGGTGTCGACTTCGCCACCGTGGCCGACGACGGGCGGTTGCGGTCGATCACGGGGTTCCTCGAGCCGGTCGGGTAGCTGGAACCGGGGATTTCGTCGCACACGGCGACGGATCTCGCTCGCGTGTAACGAAATCCCCGGTGGACGGTGGTTTTGTTACACGCGGCGCTCGGGATGCGTCGCGTGTAACAAAATCCTCGCTTCGCCAAGGTGCCGCTGCCGCCCGCAGCGAGCGCAATCCGCGCCGTATCACCGTCTGTGTTATCTGTTCCGACACAGATGGTGCGCGAACTGATCGATGAGCTGACTGGCGATATCGCAAGGGGCGGCCGCCCCGAGGGATCAGTACTCCCCTCGATCCGGTCGTTCGCGGTCGCGCGAGGTTGTGCGCCGGGCACGGTGGCGCGAGCCCACGAGGAACTGAAACGAGCGGGCCTGATCATCGCTCGCAATCGTGCCCGCGCGCGCGTCGCACCCGGCGCGGCCGCGCGGGCCCGTCACCGGCTCGCGGGCGATGCGCCGGCGCTGCGGCTCGCCGGCAGTGATGATCCGGCGCTCGATGCGCTGCTGCGTCAAGTGCAGGGCGCTGTGGAGCTGACGGCGGGTCCACGTGGCAGCGTGCGCGGCCTCGAGCAGCTGGCGCGGGGTAGTGCGCAGGCCGCGGCGGTGCATCTGTTCCATAGCGAGAGTGGGCGCTACAACGACCCGTACGCGCGACACCTGCTCGCAGATGAGCACGTCGCGATGGTGCACCTCTGGCGACGGGAGGTTGGGCTCGTGGTGGCGCGCGGCAACCCACGCGCGATCGGCGGCGTCGGCGACCTTGATCGGCAACGAATCGCGTGGCGCGCGCCGGGGACTGGATCGCGGCTGACGCTCGAGCGGCTGATGCGAGCCAATGGTGTCGCCCCTCATCCCGAGCGTGGCGAGCCGGCCGAGTCGCATTTCGGGGTGGCCGCGACGGTCGGCGCCGGCGCGGCCGACATCGGACTGGCTGTCCGCGCGGCGGCGGTCGCCTGCGATCTGGATTACATCCCGGTGGCGGTCGAGCCGTTCGAGCTGGCCGTCCGCGAGAGCGACCTGGATGCGGTCCATCCGTTGCTCGATGCGCTCGCGACGAGCCGGGTTGCGTCTCGTATCGGCGCGCTGGGTGGCTATGACCTTGCCAATGCCGGACAGATCAGGAGGGCTGCATGAAGTCACAGCTGCTCTGGCTTGTAGGGGTTGCCGCGGCGACGCTCGGACTGTCCGCTTGCGGCAGCTCCTCTGCCTCGACAAATCCCGCAACAGCGTCCGGCTCGATGATCCTGGCGACGACGACCGACACGCAGGACTCGGGTCTGCTTGACGTTGTCGTGCCCGCCTTCGAGCACGCCGGCAAGTGCACGGTCAAGGCAGTCGCGGTCGGGTCCGGGCAGGCGATCGATCTGGCTGAGCGAGGACAGGCGGACGCTTTGTGGGTGCATTCGCCCAAGGCCGAGGAGAAGTTCATGAGCGCCGGCCACGCCGTCTCGCGCCAAGAGGTGATGACCAATCCCTACGAGATCGTCGGGCCGCCGAACGACCCCGCGAAGGCGGCCGCCGCGGGCGGAGCGGTGGCTGCGTTTCACGCGATCGCCACCGCCCGCGCGCCGTTCGCGTCGCGGGCGGATCAGTCGGGCACCAACACCAAGGAGCTCGAGATCTGGAAGCAGGCGGGGATCACACCAAAGGGTTCGTGGTATATCCAGACTGGCCAGGGGATGGGCCCGACGCTTACGATCGCCTCGCAGAAGCGCGCCTACACGCTGACCGACACGGCAACGATGACGACCGAGAGCGGACTTGGCCTGAAGGTTCTCCTGCGCGGCGACCCGGTGCTGAAGAACTCCTACCACGTGATGGTCGTGAAGGGCGCTCAGAATCTCGGGTGCGCACGAGCATTCGCGGCTTACCTGATCAGCTCCGCGGGCCAGAAGCTGATCGGAACGTTCGGAGTGGCGAAGTACGGCAGGCCGCTCTACCACCCGGCCGCGAGTGCCCGATGATGCTCGCGCCAGGCGCCACCGGGCCGCTGGTCGAGATCGTGGCGCGATCTGCGAGGGTGTCGCTGTCTGCGACCGCGATCGCGGTGATCATCGGGGTTCCCGCCGGCACGGCGCTGGCTCTGGCTCGCTTCCGCGGCCGGCAGCTTGTTGCGACGTTCGTCTACACGGGCATGGCGCTACCAACGACCGTCGTCGGCCTGGTCGTGGCGCTGGTGCTGTTTCGCTCCGGGCCGCTCGGATCGTTGAACCTCATCTACACGACCGAGGGGATGGTGATCGCCCAGGCCCTGATCGCCGCGCCGTTGATCTGCGGCATCACACTCGCAGCGATCCGGGCGCTCCCTCCCGAGCTTCCGGATCAGCTGCTCGCACTCGGCGCCAACCAACGCCAGATGGTCGTGCGGTTGTGGCTCGAGGCGCGGGTGCCCTTGCTTGCCGCCGTGATGGCCGGGTTTGGGCACGCGATCTCCGAGGTCGGCGCCGCCACGATGGTGGGCGGCAACATCCACGGCCAAACGCAGGTCCTGACGACCGCGACGGTCGAGGATGTCAGCCGGGGAGATTTCGGTCCCGCGCTCGGCTACGGGGCCGTGCTTCTCGCGCTTGCATTCATCGTCAACGCGCTGCTCACGACCGTGCAACAGCGCGGCGCCGGATGGTCACAATCATGAGCGGATGACCACCGGCGCGGCCGTCTCGTTGCGTGGCGTCGTCCACCGCCGGGGGCGCCGCGAGGTCTTGCGTGTTGACGCGCTCGACGCTTCCCCCGGCCAGCGCCTGGTCCTGCTGGGACCGAACGGCGCGGGCAAAACGACGCTGCTGCGCCTGATCGCAGCGCTCGAGTCACCGAGCGCAGGAGACGTTCTGATCGACGGTATCTCGACCAGCAAGGTCGGCCCCGCGCTACGCCGCCGCGTCGCTTACGCTCCTCAACGCCCCCTGCTGCTGACCACCAGCGTCGCCGCCAACGTCGAGCTGCCGCTGCGCTACCGCCGCATCCCGCGCACGGATCGCCGCGCCGCCGTTGCCTCGGTCCTCGCACGGCTGGGGATCGAGCAGCTCGCCAACCGACCGGCCGCCACGTTGTCCGGCGGAGAGGCACAGCGCGCCAACCTCGCTAGGGCGCTCGTCACCGAACCCGACCTGCTGCTCCTCGACGAGCCCGCGGCCGCCCTCGACGCCAAGGCGCGGACCGACTTCTTCACCGACGTCAACGCCGCGCTCGCCAACCGAGCGACAACCTCGGTACTCGTCACCCACCGCGCCGAGGAGGCACTGGCGCTCGCCGACCACATCGTGGCGCTGATCCAGGGCGAACCCCGCCAGATCGGCACACCAACCGAGTTGCTCGCGCACCCTGCCGACGACGCCGTCGCGCGTCTCGTCGGCTTTGAGAACGTGCTCCACGCCCACGTGACCGAAGACGGGATCATTCGCGTGCGCGGCCAAGCGATCGGCCTCGCCACCCGAGGACACACCGGTCCCGTGACATTGGCAGCCTGGGCTGCCGCGGTCCGCCTGCACGACCACGATGAGGGGACGCTCACGGCCACGGTGCGCCGCTGTGCGCCCGGTCCCGGCCGCTGGGAGCTCGATCTCGACGCCGGCGCGCCCCTTCGCGCGCACCTGCCCCTCACCGCGCAGCCACTCCAAGCTGGTGCCTCCGTGGCGATCACGCTCGATCACACGCAGACGGTCACGCTCGGCTCCAGGCGTTCACAAACGCTCATCCCGGCGGAGCTCTCAGCCGATCATCTCGCGCCTAATGCGCCGCTCGGCGGAGATGTCGGCAGTTGATCGCGCGGCCACGGGCGAGCTTGCATATGCGATGCTATGGCATCAATGGGAGAGACCTATGCACTTCGAAAGCGATCGACGATCATCGCCGTGCTCGGCGCGCTCGTGCTCGCGCTTGCCGGCTGCGGCAGCAGCAACAGTTCCGGCGCGGCCAGTTCGGGAGGCTCGAGCGCCGGCAAACCAAACCTGACCGTATCGGCCGCGGCGTCGCTGCAGGCTGCGTTCAGCGCGTACGCTCAACAGTTCTTGCAGGCCAGCGTGCGCTACTCGTTCGCCGGGTCAGACATGCTTGCGGCTCAGATCGAGCAGGGGATCAAGCCCGACGTGTTCGCTTCTGCGAATACCAAGCTGCCGGACATGCTCTATGCCAAGGGCCT
Source organism: uncultured Solirubrobacterales bacterium (assembly GCA_963723675.1). Taxonomy (GTDB): domain Bacteria; phylum Actinomycetota; class Thermoleophilia; order Solirubrobacterales; family Solirubrobacteraceae; genus Palsa-465. The sequence goes on from CAVRRW010000012.1 coordinate 2,297,548, forward strand.
GGTTTCGAAGCCGATCACTTTCGCGGCGAACAAGCTCGTCATCGCGGTCCCCGCCGGCTCGTCGAAGGTCAGGAGCTTGGGCGATCTCGAAAAGTCCGGGGTGACAATGGCGATCGGTTCGGCGACCGTGCCGATCGGCGCCTACACCCGGAAGGTCCTCGCCAAGCTGGGGCCGGCATCGAGCGCGAAGATCCTCGCCCACGTGCGTTCCGACGAGCCCGATGTGAGCGGAATCGTGGGCAAGCTGACCCAGGGCGCCGTCGATGCCGGCTTCACCTACGTGACCGACGTGAAGGCGACAAAGGGGGCGCTGCGCGCGATCCCGCTTCCGGCGTCGCTGCAACCGGTTGTCGCCTACGGCGTGGCGATCGTCAAGGGCGCCGCCCACCCGGCGCAGGCACGGGCATTCATCTCAGGGCTGTTGACCGGCTCGGGTCAGAGCGACCTCTTGCAGGCCGGGTTCCTGCCGCCGCCGGCGAAGTGATCCGCCGAGCGTGGTTTTCGCTGCTGCTGGGGGCCGCGCTCGCGGTGACGCTGACGTTCTTGGTGTTACCGGTCGTGGCGATCTTCAGCCACACCGCGCCAGGGCAGCTGATCAATCGCCTCGGTGACCCCGCAGCGACTGACGCCCTGCGCCTGAGCCTGGAGACGACGGCGATCGCGATCGCCGTGATCATCGCGATCGGCACCCCGGCGGCCTACCTGCTCGCCACGCGATCGTTCCCGGCACGCTCGGTCGTGATCACGCTCGTCGAGCTGCCGCTCGTGCTTCCGCCGGCCGTCGCCGGCATCGCGCTGCTTGCTTCCCTTGGACCGAAGGGCATCCTCGGTGCCGTACTGGGAAACACCCTGGTGCTCGACACCGCGGCGGTGATCGTGGCCTTGACGTTCGTCTCGGCACCGTTCTACCTGCGTCAGGCTCAGTCGTCGTTCCAAGCCGTCGATCGCGCGTTGCTGGAAGCCTCGCGGACGCTCGGCTCCGGCGAAGCGGCGAGCTTCGTCCGCGTGGCGGTGCCGGTCGCGCTCCCTGGCCTGCTCGCGGGACTCGCGCTTGCCTGGGGTCGGGCGCTGGGCGAGTTCGGCGCGACGCTGATGTTCGCCGGTTCGTTTCGCGGTATCACTCAGACCGTACCGTTGGCGATCTACGATCAATATTCGACCGACTTCCCAGCCGCGCTGGCGCTCTCGGCGATCCTCGTGGCCGTGTCCGCCGGGCTGCTGCTCGCGGTCAAACTGGTCCCGGGCCAGACGACTCTCGGCGGTGCTCCAAGCTGATCTCGCTCACGCCGTGGGCAGCATCGAGCTCGACGTCCGCCTCGATGTGCAGAGCGGCCGCTGCCTGGCGCTCGCGGGCCCGTCCGGCTCGGGCAAGAGCACGATTCTGCGGCTCCTCGCGGGCACGATTCGGCCGGACCGCGGGCGGATCACCCATGGTGACGACGTCTGGGTTGACACGGGGAACGGTGCGTGGTGGCCCCCGGAGCGGCGACGGTGCGGCTATGTCGTTCAGGACTACGCCCTGTTCCCCCACCTCAGCGCCTGGCGTAACGTTGCCTACGGCCTGCGATCGGCACCGTCGAGCAGACGAAGAGCGGCCGCGCTATCGCTGCTTGACCGGTTCGGCTTGGCCCCCCTTGCCGACGCCAAACCCGCGAGCCTGTCCGGTGGCGAGCGTCAGCGCGTCGCGCTCGCGAGAGCACTCGCTCCGCAACCGGCGGTCCTGTTGCTGGACGAGCCACTCTCGGCGCTCGACGCGCGTACGCGTGCCGGCGCGGGCCGGGAACTGCTCGCCACCCTTCGCTCGCTCGACCTGCCCGTCGTGCTGGTCACTCATGAGTTCAATGAAGCTGCGCTATTCGGAGACGAGATCGGCGTGATCGACCACGGAACGATCATCCAGCGCGGCAGCGCCAGCGAGCTCGCCGCCGCGCCCGCAAGCGCATTCATCGCCGATTTCGCCGGGGCGGTGGTCCTCACCGGGACCGCCCGCGCCGCCGACGGCGAGCTGACGATCGTCGATCTCGATGGCGGCGGCGTCGCGTGCACCACCGACCCGGGGGCGGGACGCGTCGCGCTCAGCGTCTACCCGTGGGAGATCACGATCAGCTCGACTCCAGCCGCGGCGGATGAATCAGCGCAGAATCGACTCAGCGCGCAGATCACCTCTGTCACAACCGTTGGCAACCGAGTACGCCTCGGACTGTCCGCAGGCCAGCCGCTCGTCGCTGAAGTGACGGGCAAGGCGATCCACGACCTCCAGCTCGCGGTAGGCCGTGAGGTGACCGCCAGCTGGAAAGCAACCGCAACCCGCCTCGTCACGCTCTGAGGGGCGGTACCGTCTGCGCTGGGATGCCCACCGATCTCTCGCTCGGCGAAGCGGCGGCGGCGCTCGGCGTCAGCGTCGACACGCTGCGGCGCTGGGATCGCAACGGCCGGATCCAGACCAGGCGCGACGAGCGCAACCGCCGGCTCGTCCCCGCGTCGGAGATCCGGCGGCTGAGCGATCGGCCGGCGCGCCACCGCACCGGCACCGAACGATCGGCACGCAACCGGTTCGCCGGCGTGGTGCGCTCGGTCGAGGCCGACGGGGTGATGGCGCTGGTCGAGCTCGAGGCCGGCAATTTCCTGATCACGGCCGCGATCACCCGCGATTCGATCGAGGAGCTGGGGCTCGCGGCCGGCGTCCATGCCACCGCGGTCGTCAAGGCCACGTCGGTGATGATCGAGCGCGGCGCGACGGCCTGACGATCCGTTTACGCGGCGTTATGAGCGCGCCGCTTTGGCGCGCGGGTTGACAAGCGGCGTGAGCGTCGCCTCGAGGTGGTCTCGCAGGTGCTCGTGCTGCGGCGGCAGCCGCAATGCCTCGCCGAGGTGCCGAGGGTCCTCGTCGATCGCAAAGCCCGGGCTCGGGGTGGCGAGCTCGAACAGCACGCCATTGGGCTCGCGGAAGTAGATGCTCAGGAAGTACTGGCGGTCGATGATCGGCGTCGGCCGGGCCCCGGCGAGCCTGATCGCGTTGCCCCAGAGCGCGTGCTCGTCATCGCGATCGCACCAGGCGATGTGGTGCACCGTGCCGGCGCCCTGCAATCCTACCTCCGCGGGCGGCTGGTCGTAACCGTAGCTGGCCCGTCGCCGGCCACCCTGCAGCGCGTAATCGCCCGGCGCGGCCAGGGTGAAGCCCATCGCGCCGGTCAGCAGCTCGTTCTCGCGTTCGGGCGCGGCACCGTAGACGCGCACCCCCTCAAAGCCCAGCAGGGCGTGCTCCGCCGGAATCTCCTCGGCCTGTGCCACCAGCGGCTCATCCTCGGTCTGCACCACGGCGAGCTCGAGCCCCAGCCCCTCGGGGTCGCGGAACCGCAGCGCCCGCTCGCCGTCACCGTCGAGCACGATGCCCTCGTGTTCGAGGCGCCGAGCCCAGAACGAAAGCGCCTCCGGAGAGCCCACCCGCCAGCGCAGGCGATGGATCATCCCCGCACCCGCACGGCCCGGGGCGGCATCCGGGAACTCGAAGAACGTGAGGATCGACCCGGGAGCCCCGCGCTCGTCGCCGTAGTAGAGGTGGTAGACGTCGGGCGCGTCGAAGTTGACCGTCTTCTTGACCATGCGCAGACCGAGTAGGCGCGCGTAGAAGTCGACGTTCTGCGGCGCGTCGGCCGTGATGCAGGTGATGTGATGGATGCCGTCGAGCTGCAAGGTCCGCTCCTCGGTTTAGTTCTCCTGAGACAACCTTGACGAAGCTGTCAAGTCCGTACGTCGCGGCCGGATCCGTTGTCGCCTCTGGAGCCCGAGGCGTGGTCGGGTGCGGCACCCGGATCTGTGGCCGCCCATATACTGCGCGACCCGCGCGTACTCCGATGGCCGGGACCGGCGCGTCGCGCTCCAAGATCAGAAGCGAAGAGGAGAGATTTTGATGAGTGCTTTCGGTCGCCGCTGGGCGGCGTGGCTAGGGATGGTGGGCGGCACGGCCGCGATCGTGATGGCGTCCGCAGGTGTCGCGTCCGCTCGCGACGCACACGTGCGCTCGTTCGACGGGACCGAGATTCTCGTGCACTTCTTCCCCGCGGCCGGCCTCAAGCCCCACCACCGGGTGCCGACGGTCCTGATGGGGCCCGGCTGGGGTCAGCTCGGATCCACCGATCAGAACTCCAAGACCTCCGCGGCGGGCGGCGTGATCGGGATCGGGGTGCTCCGCCACCACGGCTACAACGTCCTCACCTGGGATCCGCGCGGGTTCGGCGGCTCGGGCGGCACGGTCCAGGTCGACAGCCCCCGGTTCGAGGGCCGCGACGTCTCGGCGATGATCGGCTACGTCGCCCACCAGCGCGAGGCGCAGCTCAACAAGCCCGGCGATCCGCGGGTGGGAATGGTCGGGGGCTCCTACGGCGGCGGGATCCAGCTCGTCTCGGCGGCGATCGACCACCGGATCGACGCGATCGTCCCGGACATCGCCTGGCACTCCCTGGCCACGAGCCTCGCCAACAACCAGACCGCGAAGTCCGGCTGGGGGATTCCGCTGTACCTCGCCGCCGTGGCCGCGCACGCTCGCCTCAATCCCGAGATCACCAGCAGCGCCGCCGCCGAGGTGACATCGTTTCAGGAGAGCCCGTCGGCGCTGAGCTTCTACGCCGCCCGCGGCCCCGGCAAGCTCGTCAGCAAGATCACCGCGCCGGCGCTGCTGATCCAGGGCACGGTGGACACCCTGTTCACGCTCGACCAGGCGGTCGAGAACTACGCCGCGCTGCGCGCCAACCGCGTCCCCGTGAAGATGCTGTGGTTCTGCGGCGGCCACGGCGTCTGCCTGACCAACCCGGGTGACACCGGGCGGATCCAGCGCGACACGCTCGCCTGGCTCGGCCGCTACCTCAAGCGCCAGACTCACGTCCGCACCGGTCCGGGCTTCGAATGGCTCGACCAGAACGGCCGCTCGTACTCCGCGCCCGGCTATCCGCTCGCGCCCGCGGGGTCGCTGCTGGGCCACGGCGGCGGCACGCTGGTGCTGATCGCGACCGGGGGCTCCGGGCCGGCTCCGCTGCCACCGATCAGCACCGGCATCCTCGGTTCGATCGGCGGGAACTTCGCGGCGGCCGAGGCGGCCAACGCGGTCAACATCGCGATCGCGGCGCCGGCGCGCAGGTCGCTGGTCATGGGCGCTCCGCGCCTGAGCTTTCACTACAAGGGAACGGCCCCGCAACCCAACGCCCGGGTGCTCGCTCAGATCCTCGACAGAAAAACGGGCAAGGTGCTCGGCAACCAGATCACGCCGATCGAGGTGAACCTCGATGGCGCCGAGCACTCGGTGAGCCTCCCGCTCGAGATCGTCACCGCTACCGCCCTGCGCGGCTCGCGTTTCGCGCTTCAGCTGGTCGCGCAGAGCACGCTGTACAACACCCATCCGCAGGGCGGGTCGGTCACGTTCTCCCACGTGAAGGTGTCGCTGCCGGAGGTCAAGCGCCCAGGCTAGCCCAGGCCCCGGCGGCGCGGTTGGTTCAGAGGCGTTTCTCCAACGTCGCCGACAGCTCTTCGTAGCCCATCCGCTCCTCCCAGAACGGAACCGACAGCGGACCACCCTGGAACGTCTTCGTCTCTGCGATCGTCGCGCCCGCTCCCCGGCCCCACGTCTCTGCGGTCTCCACGAGACGGGTGCCGATGCCGCTGCGCCGGCGTTCGGCCGCGGTCGCCAGGTAGTCGATCCGGAGGCGCTTCTCTTCCGGCTCGCCCGCAGACGGCAGCTCTCCTCGGGGCGCGAGCAGTCGTGCGGCGAGCGCCCCGACGATTTCGCCTTTGACCTCGGCGACGAGGCACAGCAGCTGCTCGCCTCCTGCGGCTGCCCGGTCCGGCTCGGCGCCCCCACCGCTGCCACTGCGGATCGCCACCCGGAAGTAGTGGGGGATCGGCTCCGCGTAGTACCGCGCGACGTCGGCGTGAACGCGCTCGAGTCCGTCGGCGTCGCCCGGCCGGGCGTCACGGACGCTGATGCTGTCCGCGCTTGAGTTCTCCATACGCGGGCAAGCTTAGGACTCCCCGCTCAGGCCAGGATCGCCTGCTCGTAGCCGCGGGCGCCGGCGCCGGGATCGAGCAGCTCCCACTGGGCCATCCACCGGTGGGTGCGCTCGAACATGTCGCGCGTGTAGGGCTCGAACACGATTCGCTCGCCTGGCCCGAACCTCCGCACGTCGGCGATGTCGAGGAGGTCCTGGGGGATCTCGCGCAGCCACAGGTGCTTGTAGCGCTCCGGCTCGAGGTCTATCTCCCGCTGCGCTCGGCGCATCGCACGGAAGTAGCGCTCGAGGTCCTCGCGATCGACGTCCTCGCTGACCAGGAACCCGATGATGAAGGTGGTGTCCACGAGCTTGCGAAACCCGGCCTGCTCGAGCAGGTAATACTGGGCGCCGAAAAGGTTGGCGGCGTCGATCTTGCGGTCGCGCATCAGCCGTACGCGGTCAAACGGCCGCCCCACGAACGACAGCGCGATCTCGGAACGCTGCAGGAACGGTTCGAGTCCCTGGATCGCGGAGTAGTGACTGCCGGAGTGGTAGCCCACGCCTACCGGCACGCCGGCGAGCTGATGGGGCGTCTGGTACGGCGAGTCGGGAGACACGAAGATCCCCGAGTTGCACACCGAGTACCCGTTCCCCCACATCCTGCCGTGGCTCGCGGTGGCGGCGGCGTTGACCGCCCAGTGACACGCCCCCGAAACGGCGCACGTGCGCCCCTGCTCCATGTCCTCCAGGGCGCCGCTGCGAATCCCCGCCGGGGCCTCATCGGTGGAGCCACCGGTAAGCGCTCCCGGCGCCTCGTCGGTGGACAGGACCGCGGGACCCGCTCCGGCGCTGCCGGCGGCGAACCCGGCGCTCTCGAACTCGTAGTCAAGCCCCTCGTCCTCGAAGAACCCGTTCTCCTCGGCCACCCATTCCTGTAGTCGAACGTGAGGCTGGATCCGGAACGTGGCCATCGGGTTCCTCCTGACTGCGCGTTGGCGTGGGAGGGCTTACGTTACCGCCCACCGACCGGGGCCGGTGTGGCGGCGCGTACGGCGGCGCGGACGATCGCCAGCTCGTCGCCGGGCAGCGCCAGCCGTGGTGGACGGCATGGCCCGCCGCCCAGGCCCAGCTCGTCGAGCGCCGCCTTGAAGCACTGCACGAGCTTCGGGGTCATGTCGAGCCGCGCGAGCGGCAGCAGCTCGGCGTACAGCGCCCGTGCCGCCGCCAGCTCCCCGGCCGCGCACAGATCCCAGAGGCGCACGCTCTGTTCCGGGACCACCACCGCCACGCCCGAGATCCAGCCGGCCGCGCCGGCGCAGAAGCCCTCGAGTGCCCAGTCGTCGCCGCCGACCATCACGTCGACGTGAGGGCACCGGTTTACGAGCTCGGCGATGCGGCGGGCGTCGCCCGAGGACTCCTTGAGCGCGGTCACGGCGGAGACCGCCCCGACGATCTCGGAGAGCAGCGCCGGTTCCATGTCCGAGCCGCTCGCGGTGGGGTTGTTGTAGACCATCAGGGGCAGGTCGGTGGCGCCGGCGACCGCGGCAAAGAACTCGAGCAGCTCGCGGGGGTCGGCGCGATACCCGAGCGGCGGCAGCGTCATCAGGCCGTCCGCGCCGGCGCCCTTGGCGTCGCGCGCGTAGGTCACGGCCTGCCCGGCCGTCGCGGCGGAGACGCCGGCGCAGACCGGCACGCGCCCGGCCGCCGCACCAACGACGGTCTCGATCACGGCCCGCCGCTCCTCGCGGCTGAGACTGCCGCCCTCCCCGACGGTGCCGTTGGGGACGATCCCGTGAACGCCGCCGTCGATCAGCCGCTGCACCTGCGCGGCGACAGCGTCGTGGTCGACGTCGAGATCGGACTTGAAGTGGGTGACGATCGCGGCGTGAACGCCTTTCATCGCAATCCTCCAATGGTGGCTTTTCTGGTTGGCGGTCGCGGGCGCCACGCGAACCTGCCGGGATCGAAGGCCGCAAGCGACGGGTCCTGCTTGCCGTCGAGCAGCAGCGCGCAGAGCAGCTCGCCGGTCGCGGGAGCGAGCGTGATGCCGAGCGTGGCATGCGCCGTGGCGACATGCAGCCCGCTGTGTCCGGGCACCGCGCCGATCACCGGCAGCCCGTCGGGAGACAGCGACCGTATGCCCGCCCAGTCGCGCGGCCGCGCGGGCATCCGCCACAGCGGCAGCGCCCGCTGGGCGGCTCTCGCGATCGCGGCGAGACGGCGATCCGAGAGCGCCAGGCCGCGGGCGCCGAGCTCGAGCGTGCCCGACACCCGCACGCCCTCGTCGAACACGCTGACGGCGACCTTGGGCCGCTCGAGGTACAACGCCCGGCGCGGTCCGCTCCGATCCGGCGCGTAGGTCCGGCTGTAGCCCTTCGCGGCGACGATCGGCAGCCTCGCCCCGAGCCCGGCGAGCAGCTCGGCGGTCTGGACCCCCGCCGCGAGCACGACCGTGCCCGCGCGGATCGCGCCCGCTTGGGCCAGCACCACCCAGTGGCCGCCGTCCCGACGCAGCGCGGTCACCTGCTCACCCTGTCGCACCTGCACCCCGCGCGCCTCGAGCGCGCCCGCGAGGGCGGCGGTGAAACGCTCGGGACGGACGCGACGCTCCCCATCGGCGATCACGCCGCCGACCACGCCGCCGTCGAGCGCGGGCTCCAGATCCAGCACCTCGCCTGGGGACAGGCGGCGCAGCGGGTACGGAGCGCTCGCGCCGCGAAGGTCGCCGGCGATCCGCCAGAGGTGCTCCAGCTCCGCCCGGTCAAACGCGGGATACAGCAGCGGCTGCACATGGCGCTCGAACTCCACGCCCCGCTCGGCGAGACGGTCAAACGCCGGACCGGCGAGCGCCGCGGCGCGCTGAAGCGCCGCCAGCCCGCGGCGGTAGGCGGGGCGCGAGCAGCGCGAGACGAACCGGGCGATCCAGGCGAGCAGTGCGGGCGACAGCGTCGGACGGATCCACAGCGGGCCCGACGGGTTCACCAGCCAGCGCAGCGACGCGCCGATCACGCCCGGGCCAGGGACCGGGATCGCCAGCGAAGGCGTGATCCAGCCGGCGTTGCCCGCCGACGCGGCGGCCCCGCAGCGATCGCGCTCGAGCACGACCACGTCGGCGCCGCGAGCGGTCAGCGCCTCCGCCACCGACAACCCGACCGCGCCGGCGCCGACGACGACCGTGGGGCCGCTCCTCGCCGCGCCGTTCGCGCCGCTCACCGCGCGCCGCCTCCGCCCGCGCTCACAGCGCGAAGCCCGCCGGGAACGGGTCGGTAGGGTCGAGCAGGTACTGGCCCATCGCGGTGATCCAGGCACGGCCGCTGATCTCGGGAACGACCGCGGGCACCTCGCCGATCGTGGTCTCCTCCAGCAGCCGCCCGACGAACCGGCCGCCGATCACCGACTCGTTGACGAACGGATGGTGCAGCGCCAGTTCCCCCCGCGCGTGCAGCGCCGCCATCCGCGCCGAGGTGCCCGTCCCGCAGGGGGAGCGGTCAAGCCACCCTGGATGGATCGCCGTGGCGCTGCGGGCGTCGGCGCCGTTGTCGCCGCCCGCATGGAAGACCACGTGCTTGCAACCGCGAATCGCGCCGTCCAGAGGATGCACCGGCGCGGCCGATCGTTCGATCTCCTCGGCGATCTCGAGACCGGCGGCGATCAGCCGCTCGCCGCTCGCCGGCACCGGCTCCAGCCCCACCGAGGCGGCGTCGACGAGCGCATAGAAGTTGCCGCCGAACGCCAAGTCATAGCGAACGGTGCCCAGCAGGGCGACCTCGACTTCGGCGTCGAGTGCCACCACGAACGCCGGGACGTTGCGCAGCCTGACCCGCTCCGCGTGGCCGTCGGACACCGTCACCGTCGCCTCCACCAGACCGGCGGGCGTGTCGAGCCGGATCGTCGTCTCGGGCTCTGAGACGGTGACCATCCCGCACTCGACCAGCACGGTCGCGACGCCGATCGTCCCGTGGCCGCACATCGGCAGACAGCCCGACACCTCGACGAACAGCACGCCCCAGTCGGCGTCCGGGCGCGTCGGCGGCTGCAGAAACGCTCCCGACATCGCGGAGTGGCCGCGCGGCTCACGCATCAGCAGCAGACGCAGGTCGTCGAGGTCGCGCTCGAAGTACAGGCGGCGCTCCTGCATCGAGTCCCCCGGCACCACGCCCAGGCCCGACGTGATCACCCGCGTTGGCATCCCCTCGGTGTGCGAATCGACCGCCGAGAAGTAGCGCGACGATTTCATCGCGATCAGGTTACGCCGCGCCCATCCGCGAGCGGACGCTCGCCACGATCGCTGGGGCATCCGGGATGTACGCATCCTCCAGCGGCGGGCTGTAGGGAATCGGCGTCTCGTCGGTGGCGACGATCCAGACGTCGTCCAGGTCGTGCAGGCCCCCTTCGGCCACGGCGCCGAGCAGCCCCGTCGCCCAGCCGCCGGTGCGAGGGCCCTCTTCGACCGCGAGCAGCCGGTTCGTGCGGCTGACGGACTCGAGCACGGTTTCGAGGTCGAGCGGTCGCAGCGTCCGCAGGTCCACGACCTCGGCCGAGATTCCCGCCGGCTCGAGTGCCTCCGCCGCGGCGACCGCGTCGGGCACGCCCTTGCCGATCGACGCGATCGTCAGATGCTCACCCGCTCGGGCGATCGCCGCGCGGCCCAGCGGGATGACGTCGCGCTCCGGGGCCGGGCCCTTGACCGAGTACAGGCGCTTGTGCTCTAGGAAGAGCACCGGGTTGTCGTCCCTGATCGACGCCTTGAGCAGACCCTTGACCTCGGCCGGAGAGGACGGGAAAACGATCTTCAACCCCGGTATGCCCTGAAACCAGGTGCCATGGGTCTGCGAATGGATCGCGCCGAAGCGGCCGCCGCCCCCGACCGCGGAGCGCACCACGAGCGGCACGCTTCCCTGCTCGTTGGAGATGTACCAGAACTTGGCGGCCTGGTTGACGAGGCTGTCCATCGCCAGCGTCATGAAGTCGCCGAACATGATCTCGATAACGGGACGCAACCCCGTGACGGCGGCGCCGTAGGCAGCGCCGGCGAGCGCCAGCTCGGAGATCGGCGTGTCGAACACCCGGTCCGGCCCGAAGCGCTCGAGCAGCTCCGGCGTCGCCCTGAAGACGCCGCCGGCGGCCGCCACGTCCTCGCCGAAGAACACCACCGACGGGTCGCGCACCAGTTCCTCGGCGAGCGCGTCACGGATCGCGACCCGAAACTCGAGCGTGCTCATCAGCGGTACTGCGTCGCCGACGGGGACGCCGGATCCGGATAGGGCGCCCCCAGCGCCTTCTGCACCGCGCCCTCGACCAATGCCTCCGTGGAATCCTCCACCGCGCAGATGTCCGCCTCGCCGACGCCGTCGGCCAGCAATCTCGCACGAGCGATCTTCAGCGGATCCCGCTCCAGCCAGTGCTCGACCTCGGATTTTGGCCGGTATGCCGCGGGATCGCTCTTGGAGTGCCCATAGTGGCGGTAGGTCTGGAACTCGAGCAGCGTCGGACCGTCGCCTCCTCGCGCTCGCGCCACCGCCTCGGCGGCGGCGGCGTGCACGGCCCACAGGTCATTGCCGTCGACCACGGCAGAGGGAATCGCGTACGCACGACCGCGCCCGGCGATGTCGGCGCCGGCCGTCACGCTGGCCATCGGCGTGAACTCGCCATAGAAGTTGTTCTCGCACACGAACACGATCGGAAGCGACAGCACTTTCGCCATGTTCAGGCACTCGTGGAAGTACCCCTGATTCGCGGCGCCATCGCCAAACAGCGTGGCCGCCACCCGTCCCTGGCGCTTGGCCGACAGCGCCGCGCCCAGCCCCGCGGCAATCGACCCGCCGACGATGCCATAGCAGCCGACCAGCCCATGCTCGAGGTCGATCACGTTCATCGATCCCGCGCGGCCCCCGCACACGCCGGTTGCTCGGCCGAGCATCTCGGCCACCAGCGGCGCCGGCGCAGTGCCCTTCGCCAGCGCATGGCCGTGGCCACGATAGGTTCCCGTCAGGTAGTCGTCGGGCGCCAAAGCCAGGCAGATGCCCACCGCCACCGCCTCCTGGCCGGCGCCGAGGTGCGTGGTGCCGTGGATCTCCCCTTCGAGGAACAGGCGATGCATCGAGGTCTCGAACGACCTGATCAGCAGCATCCGCCCGTATCCCTCGAGGTACACGGTACCGGCGTCCGGTTCCCGCGCGGTCTGGACGTTCGCCATGTTGTTAGGATGCTATCGCAAACGTTTGCAGCCTTCGACGGCGCCGGCGCGCGTCCAGGAAACAAACATGGCCCTCGAAATCGTCATGCCCCGTCTGTCTGACTCGATGGAGGAGGGCACGATCCTCAAATGGCTGGTGCGGCCGGGCGATCACGTGGACGAGGGCCGGCCGCTCGTCGAGGTCGAGACGGACAAGGCGACCGTCGTCTACGAAGCGCAGGCCGCGGGCACCATCCTTGCGCTGCGCGCCTCCGAAGGTGACAGCGTGCCCGTGGGCACGCCGATCGCCGTGATCGGGGAATCGAGCGAGGGGCTCACCGGAACCGGCTCAGCCGAGCCGGTCGACGTGGGCGAGGTCGAGCGCGCGGCGGGCGGAGTCGGGTCGGCGGCCCAGGTGGCCACGGTGGCGCGTGGGGCCGCCGGTGTTACCACTGCGCCGACCGATCGGGAGCCCGCCGCCGCTCCCTCACCTCGGCCGAAGGCATCCCCCCTGGCGCGGCGGATCGCTGCCGAGCGTGGGGTCGAGTTATCTACGGTCACCGGCTCCGGACCGCAGGGGCGCGTGATCAGGGCCGACGTCGACCGCGCAGCGGCGGACGTCGACCGGCCCACCGCCCCCGGGGGCCGCGCAGCGGCGGACGTCGACCTTGCCGCGGACGTCGAGCGAGCTCCGGCGGACACGGCGACGGTCAACGGCGCCGGCGTCAAGGGCCCCCCGCACCGTGCACGAGCTCACCCGCCTGCAGCGGACTGTCGCCCGGCGGATGTCCGAGTCCCGCGCCACCGTCCCGGACATCGAGCTTCGCAGTGAGGTCGACGCGCGCGAGCTCGTGGCGCTGCGCGAGCGCCTCCGCGAGGTCGCCGCCGCGATTCCGTCGCTGAACGACTTCATCGTCCGGGCCGTGGCGCTCGCGTTGCGCGAGTTCCCCCGGGTCAACGGGGCCTACCGCGACGGCGCCGTCGAGACCTTTGCGCGCGTGAACGTGGGGATCGCGGTCGCCGCCGAGGGGGCGCTGCTTGTTCCGACGGTCTTCGATGCCGACACGAAGTCCGTCGCCGAGATCGCCGAAGCCGCGCGGGGGCTCGCGGCCCGCGTGCGCGACGGGTCGATCACGCCGGCCGAGCTGTCCGGCGCCACGTTCACCGTCTCGAACCTCGGCATGTACGGCATCGACAGCTTCTCGGCCGTGATCAACCCCCCGCAAGCGGCAATCCTCGCCGTCGGTGCGATGCGCCGTCGGCCGGTCGTCGACCAGGAGTCGGGCGCGATCGCCGCCCGGCCGACGATCCAACTGACGCTGGCCTGCGATCACCGTGTCCTCCACGGGGTCGACGGGGCCCGGTTCCTGACGCGCGTGCGGGAGCTGCTGGAGCGGCCGCTGTCCCTGCTGCTGTAGTCGTTCGTCGGCGCTTCAGCGGCGGGCGACCGCACTGCGCGGGGCGCCGTTGGCGTCGTGCTCGGCCGAACCGAGGCCGTCGTCGACCTCTACGTCCTCGGGTTCGAGCCGGAGCCCGGAAGCCCTCGCGGTGAGCTCGAGCAGGGCGGCGAAGTCGACGTCGTTGCCGCTGATCGAGGCCATACCCTGCACGATCTGCTCGGTCGCCGCGGCAAGCGGCATCGCGACCGAGAGCTCGCGAGCGGCGTCGAGGCCGAGGTGAAAGTCCTTCAACAAGAGCTCAGGAGTGAACGTCGGCTTGAGGTCCAGGTTGACATACGCAGGGCTCTTGTATCTCGTGAAAGTCGACCCCATCACGCTGTCGTTGAGGAACTCCAGGAAATCCGCTCGCGAGACCCCGCCCTTCTCCGCGAGGACGGTGATCTCGGCCATGCATTGAGCGACCACGCCGAGCATCAGGTTGTGACAGATCTTCACGAGCCGTGCCACCTCGCCCTCCCCTGCGTATGTCACGCTCCTGGCGAGCACCTCGAGGTAGGGTCGCGCCCGCAGCCATGCGTCGCGCGGGCCCGACGTCACGATCGTCAGCCGACCGCTCGCGGCGACCTTCGGGTTACCGCTGACGGGCGCCGCCAGCATGGCGGTTCCGCGCCGCTCCACTGCCGCGCGTATCTCGGTGGCCACGGCCGGGGAGATGGTGGTCGAGTCGACGATCACACCCGGCGCCCGCTGGGGGCGCGAGAGCAGGCCACGCGGTCCGCTGACCACGTCGTCGACGTCGGCGGAGCCGGCGACCATCGTGAAGACGATGTCGCGATCGGCCAGATCGGCGGGAGCATCGACGATGGTCGCACCGAGCTCGGCGAGCGGCTCCGCCTTCGCTCGGGTGCGGTTGTAGACGCCGACGTCGTGACCGGCTTCGAGCAGGCGCGTCGCCAGGACCCGACCCATGCGGCCGACGCCGATCCAGCCCAGCCGCACGGATTGGTCGCCGCTCATATGGTCAGCTCCTTTGCAATCGTTTGCAGCAATGTAGCCGACGCCTTGCAGGGGGTCAAGCTCCGGCGTATGCTCCTTGCAATCGTTTGCACGGCGTGGCCGGAGCCGACCACCGGCTGGCCCGCGCCCTCGAAGCCGGTGAAGGGCGGGAACGATGGGATCGCATAGCTACGGTGTCATGGGCGTCGACTGGGAGGAACGGGTCGGCTACGACCGGCTGCGAAGTGAGCGGCTGGCCCGGATCGAGGCGCTGCTGGCTGAATCGGAGCTCGGGGCGCTGCTGTGTTTCGACATGGCCAATATCCGCTACGTCACTGCCACGCACATCGGCACGTGGGCGAGCGACAAGCTCAGCCGCTTCTGCCTTCTGCCTCGGGACGACGAGCCGATCATGTGGGACTTCGGCTCCGCCGCCCGCCACCACCAGCTCTACAACCCCTGGCTCGCCGAAGGCCGCTCACGGGCCGGAATCTCGACGATGCGCGGCGCGATGTCACCGCAGTCGGGGCGCGCGGAGGATGTCGCCCACAAGATCCGGGTGGAACTCGAGCAGCGCGGACTGCTCGGCGAGCCCCTGGGAATCGATGCAATCGAGCCACCGGTCCTGTTCGCGCTCCAGCGTGAGGGAATCGAAGTCGCCGACGGCCAGCAGCTGCTGCAGCAGGCGCGGGTGATCAAGACCCGCGATGAGATCACGCTGCTGAACATGGCCTGCTCGATGGTCGACGCCGCATACGAGGAGCTGTATCGGGCGATGCGCGCCGGCATCCGCGAGAACGACTGTGTCGCGCTGGTCAACAAGGCGCTCTACGAGATGGGCTCGGAATTCGTCGAGGGCGTCAACGCGATCTCCGGAGAGCGCTGCAGCCCGCACCCGCATGTGTTCACCGACCGAGCCCTGCGGCCCGGTGATCCCGCATATTTCGACATCCTCCACAGCTACATGGGCTACCGCACGTGCTACTACCGTACGTTCGCGGTGGCCAGCGCCTCGCGGCCGCTGATCGACGCCTACAAGCGCTGCCGGTACTACCTCGATGCTGCGATCGACCTGATCCGGCCGGGCGCCACCACCGCGGAGGTCGCATCGGTGTGGCCACGCGCTCAGGAGTTCGGGTTCCCCGACGAGGAGGCCGCGTTCGCTCTGCAGTTCGGGCACGGCGTCGGGCTCTCGATCTGGGAGAAGCCGATCTTCAGCCGTTTGGTCTCACTCGAGCACCCCGAGGAGATCAAGGAAGGCATGGTGTTTGCGCTCGAGACCTTCTGGCCCGCCAGCGACGGATGGTCGGCTGCCCGGATCGAGGAGCAGCTCGTCGTCACCGGCGACGGCTGCGAGATCATCACCCGCTTCCCCGCCGAGGATCTGGTGATCGCCGGCAGGCCGTACTACACGGCCGGCGGCAGTCTTTCGCTCGAGCGCGATCCCCAGTCCAACCTCAACACCGAGCTCGATCCGGACAGCCAGGAGGCGATCGCGCGCCCTCCCGCCGGCGAGCAGCAGCCGGCGCTGGGGTAGGGACCGCGGCTCAGGGCCGGGCTGGGCCCGGGCTCCGGATCGCCCCGGGCCCGGGCTCCGGATCGCCCCCGGGCCCGGGCTCCGGATCGCCCCCGGGCCCGGGCTCCGGATCGCCCCGGGTCTGGTTCTAGTGGTCGCGTCCCAGCAGCTCGTCGACGCTCGGCTGCTCCTCGAGGACCTCGTCGGCCGTCCGCGCGTTCTCGATTATCTCCTCTTTGGAGGGGACGTCGGAAAGCACCTCCTCGGGTGGCGGACTGTCGACCTCGGGCAGCTTCGGCGCCGGTGGACCCGCCGGGGACGTGGGTGCACCCGCGGCCGCGGGCGGCTGCCGTGCGGGCGGCTCCGGCGGTGGCGGCTGCGCTGTCGAGGGCTCGGCCGGGTAGCGGGGCTCGTCATCGGGTCTGGCCATACTCCTCGGATACCCGCGGTCGCCCGCGGCCACGCCCACCGTTCTACGTCACTTCCGCTCCCCTCCCGCCCGCGCCGCCGCCGCCACCGCGGCAACGATCCCCTCGTAGCCGGTGCAGCGACAGAGGTTGCCCGCGAGCTGCTCGCGGATCTGCTGCTCGCTCGGATGGGGCATCCGGCGAAGGAGGGCCTCCGCCGACATCAGGAAGCCGGCCGTGCAGAAGCCGCACTGGAGCGCATGGTGCTCCGTGAACGCGCGCTGCAGGGTCGTGAGCTCGCCGTCGGGCCCGGCGAGGCCCTCAACCGTGAGCAGCGAGCGACCGTTCGCCTGCACCGCAAACATCAGGCACGAGCGCACCGGCTCGCCGTCGAGCTGCACGGTGCAGGCGCCGCAGACGCCGTGCTCGCAGCTCACGTGCGTACCTGTCAGTCCGGCGTCGTGGCGAATGAAGTCCGACAACAGCAGGCGCGGCTCGACATCGCCCTCGTAGTCGCGGCCGTTGATTTGCACCCTGATCCTCATGTCGCCGCGCTCCCGATCGCCCGGCGCACAAGCTCGCCGACCAACGAGCGGCGGTACTCATCTTCGATCCCGCCGGCGGCCAGCCGCGCCGCCTCCGACGGCGCCGTCCCGGCTAGGAGAGCCCGCTCAGCCGCGGGCGCGCGCAGCGGCGTGGGCCCGGCGCCGAGCAGGGCAAGCGCGGCATGCTCACCTTCAAGCAGGACGACCGCGGCCCCGGCGATCGCGAAGTCGCCATGGGTTCGCGAGTGCTCGACGAACGCCGTGCGGGCCCCGGCCGGGAGCGCCGGTACCTCGATCTCGGTCAGCAGCTCGCCGGACTCGAGCGCCGTCGTCAGGGGGCCGCGGAAGAAGTTGCCGGCCGGCACGATCCGGTCCCCACGGACGGAACTCAGGTGAAAACGGGCGTCCAGGGCCAGGAGCGCCGCCGGCAGCTCCGCGGCCGGATCGGCGTGCGCAACCGAGCCGCCCACGGTGCCGCGACTGCGGGTCGCGGCGTGACCGACCAGCCGCACGGCCTGGCCGAGCAGCGGCCATTCGCGCTCGATCAGCTCCGAGCGTTCCAGCTCGACCTGGCGCGTCAGCGCTCCGATGCACAGCGCGCCGCCCGAGCTGCGGCGCAGGTAGGCGAGCTCGACGATCGCGTTCAGATCCACCAGGAGCGCCGGCCGGGCGAGCCGGAAGTTCATCATCGGCACGAGGCTCTGCCCCCCGGCCAGCGCGATCGCGTCATCCCCCAGCAGCGCCAACGCCGCGTCCAGCGACCGCGGGGCCTCGTACTCAAACGGAGCGGGCTTCATCGCCGCCGGCTCGCCAACGGCCTCATCGAGTCTCCCGCGCCGCCAGCGCCCGCCACAGCTTCTCGTCGGTGAACGGCGGATCGACGTGCCGCCCGCCGAGCGCGTCGGCGACGGCGTTGGCGACCGCGGGGAGCGTCCCGATCGCGCCCCCTTCCCCCACGCCCTTGGCACCGAGCGGGTTGAGCGGCGTTGGGCTCGCCACTTCACCGGTGACGATCGGCGGGATATCGGCCGAGGTCAGAAGCCCGTAGTCCATCAGCGACGCGGCGCGGGGCTGTCCGATCTCGTCGTAGAGGACCTCCTCCACCAGGCACTCGCCGAGGCCCTGCACCGCGCCGCCGATCACCTGCCCGTGGGCGAGGAGCGGATTGACGACCGTGCCGGCGTCGTCGACCGCGGCGACGCGGAGGACGTGCAGACGGCCGCTGGAGAGCTCGATCTCGACGGTCGCGGCGTACGCGCCCGACGAGAACACCAGCTCGGACTCAAAGCGCGCCGACGCGCGCAGCCCGATCTCCCTCCCCGCCTCCAGGCGCCCTGGTTGATGGGCGGCGCGTGCCAGCTCTCGCAGGCAAACCGCCCGTCCCTCCGCGACGGCGTGGCCCCGCTCCCAGATGACGATCTCGGCGTCAGCCTCGAGGAGACGCGCGGCGATTCGGCGGCCCCGATCGATCAGCTTGTCGGCCGCCGCGACGATTGCCGATCCAGCCATCGCAACCGAGCGGCTGCCGAACGTGCCCACGCCCGGCGGCACCTCGGCGCTGTCGCCGAAGCGCAACTCGACCTGATCGGGAGCGATCCCGAGTCGCTGGGCGGCGATCTGCGCAAACGTTGTCTCGTGACCCTGCCCGTGGGGGCAGGCGCTGCTGCGTATGACCACGTGGCCGTCGCGCTGCACCTCCGCGTCGGCGCTCTCCCAGCGGCCTCCGGCCCGCTCGACGAACATCGCGACGCCGCTGCCGCGGACGCGGCCTCGAGCAACCGGCGCGACGTCTTCCAGCCGCCCGAGCCCCAGCGCCAGGTCGAGACATCGCTCGTAATCGCCGGAGTCATAGCGAAGACCGAGCGGCGTTTGGTGCGGGAAGCTGCGGATCAGGTTGCGACGACGCAACGCGACCCGGTCGATCCCGAGCGACCGCCCGGCATCGTCAACCAGTCGCTCGAGCATGTACGCCGCGTCGGGACGACCGGCCCCGCGGTAGGGCCCGGTGGGGACCTTGTGAGTGCGCACGCCGACGACCGCCACCTCGGCCGCCGCGATGTCATAGCAGCCGGTGATCAACATCGCGGCGGTGTGCGGCGGAATCGCGCTCGCCGGCAGGAGGTAGGCGCCGAGGTCGGCCAACAGCCGCGCGCGGAGCGCGAGCATCCGCCCGTCACCGGCGAGCGCCAGCTCCAGGTCGCCCTCGATGCCGCGGCCCTGGTAGGCGGTCAGGAAGTTCTCCACGCGGTCCTCGACCCACTTCACCGGCCGCCCCAGGTCGATCGCCGCGATCGCCGTGGCGGCGATCTCCGGCGCGACCGAGCCCTTGCTGCCGAAGGCGCCGCCGACGTCGGGCACGATCACGCGAATCGCTTCCCCTGCAAGCCCGAGGATGTGCGCAAGCTGGGCCAAGGGACGGTGCGGGTCCTGTGCGGAGCACCAAACTGTCAGTCGCCCGGAATCGGCGTCGTGCTCGATCACGCAGCCGCGCGGCTCCATCGGCATCGCGGCCACGCGCGGAAGCGCATAGCGTCCCCGCACCACCCGAGCTGCGCCGGCGAAAACCGCGTCGACTTCACCGGCGGTGCTCGACCACCGCAGGAGCGCGTGATCGGAAGCCCGCGGCGCGACCACGGCGGCGCGAGGCTCGTAGTCGACCTCGACCAGCTCGGCCGCGTCCTCGGCGAGCGGGCGTGACTGCGCGATCACCGCTGCAACGGGCTGACCGACGTATCGCACCTCGTCGGATGCGAGGATCGGGTGAGGCTCGTCGGCGATCTCGGCGCCGTCGAGCGGCGGGACGGGAAACGGCCGGACGCGGCTGCCCAGGTCCGCGGCGGTCAGCACCGCGACCAGCCCCGGTGCCGCGTCAGGAACTCCGATCGCCCGGACCGCGGCGTGGGCGTGCGGGCTGCGTACGAACGCAGCGTGTAGCTGACCGGGGCGCTCGATGTCGTCGATGTAGCGCGTCTGGCCGCGCAGCACCCGAGCGTCCTCGCGACGGGTGAGCGGGCGGCCGATCACCCGAGTCGATCGCGCAGCCAGTCGGAGATCAACGGGCGATACCTGAACGGGATGTTGTTGCAAACGTGTGTGCCGTCGTCGTAGAGAACCCACTCGGCGCGCGGCACTTCGTCGGCGATCCGCTTGGTCTGCTCCCACGGAGTCACCCGATCGCGCTTGCCGGTGACGACCAGACAGGGCTGCTGCACGGTCCGGGCCACGCCGGCAAGGTTCAGCTGTCCCGCCTGCTCGCGTGCCTCGGCATCGTTCGCCGCGCCGCTGTAGTGGGCGAACGCCTCGCGCGTCAGCGAAGGCTTGTGCTCCCATCCTGCACCCATGTCGTATGGGCCGCTCACGCCGGCGACGGCCGTGACCCGTGGCTCGAACGCAGCCGCACGCACCGCGTAGTACAGACCGAGGCTGATCCCGACGGCCCCGACGCGTCCCAGGTCGACCTGCGGCCGGCCGGCGAGCGCGTCGAGCGCCCCGGTCACCGCGACCTCGTAGTCGGGACGGATGCGGGAGTGAAAGCCGCCCTCTCCCTGACCCGGCCCGTCGACCGAGAGCGTGGCCATGCCGCGGTCCAGGAATACCGACTCCAACGCAAAGAACTCCTCCTTGGTCGAGTCCAGGCCCGGGATCAACACCACCAGGGGGGCCGGAACGCCGCCGGTTGCCGGGAGGCGCAGGTTGGCGATCGCGATGCCGCCGTCGAACGCCGCCTCGATCCGCTCCGCGGCGGGGTCCAGGAGCGCGTGCGCGTCGCGCAGGGCGCGGACGGCCGCCTCGGTGCAGCGCCGGTTGCGCTCCGGATCGACCACCCAGACGAACTTGGCGAAGTGATAGCTGAGCGCGGCTCGCAGGAACGCCTCCCCGGCGGTGCGGTGATGGCCCTCCTGCAGCGCCCTCTCGGCAAGCCCGCGATGGATCTCGGCGGTCGCCGCCCAGGCGCCAAGCCACTCATCCCATCGCGAGATCGCGGCCGTGGTCCGCACGAAGTCGTTGAAGTCCACGCCGTTGGCGATGAGGCGTGAGGCCCAGTTGTCGATCGCCGACTGCACGCGCGCGTCAGGCACGGCCGATCACCTCGGGCATCGTCGCTCGCTCGGCGCCACCGTCGAACCTCGCACCACCAGCGTCGGCTCGAGCAGGATCTCGCGGGCGGCATACCGGTCGTCGGCGAGCCGCCGGAGCATCAGGTCGGCGGCCACCTCGCCGATCTCGCGCTGAGGGATTCGCACGGTGCTCAGCGGCGGCCGCAGCCGGTCGACGAACGGCATGTCGTTGAAGCCGACGATCGAGATGTCCTCGGGACACCGTAGACCCCGATCCTCGAGCGTGTCATAGCAGCCGAGCGCGAGCAGATCGTTGGCCGCCACGATCGCGGTGAGATCGCCGGAGGCGTCGAGCAGCTCCGCGGATACGCGGGCCCCCTCGGCCTCGGTGAACGACTGGCTGAAGCGGACATGTGTGCGGGGACGCGCCAGTCCGGCGGCGGCCATCGCCTCGAGGAAGCCGACATAACGCCGGTGTCCGGTCGAGATGTTTTGCGGGCCTCCGACGTGCCCGATGCGCCGGTGGCCGAGGCCCGCGACGTGCTGTACGGCCAGCCTGATGCCCTGCCGGTCGTTGACGGCGACGGAGGGAACCGAGCCGTCTTCGAGACTGCGGTTGACCAGCACCAGCGGCGTGCCCGCCGCGGCGACTTCGGCCAGCAACTCGCGATCGAGCCGCGCCGTGGCGGAGATCACACCATCGACCTGGCGCGCGCGCATCGCCTCGAGGTGGCGGTGCTCCCGGACCGCGTCGTTGTCGGTGTTGACAATCAGCGAGGTGTAGCCGGCTTCGTCGAGGCGATCCTCGATCCCGCGCAGGATCGGGGGGAACAGCGGATTGGTGATGTCGGGGATGAGCACGCCGATGGCGTACGAACGGTTGGTCTTGAGTCCACGCGCGATCGGGTTGGGCCGATAGCCGAGCTCCTCGGCGGCGCGCAGCACTCGCTCCGCGGTCTCCCGATTGACCAGCGCGCGGGTCTCCGCGTTCAATGCGCGCGACACGGTTCCCGGATGGACCTTCGCCACGCGCGCCACATCGCGGATCGTCACCGAGGCGCGCACGCGCGGAATTACCGCGTCCGCCTGCCGGTCATCGTCTGCCTTGAAGCTCACGCTCTCGCGGGGTCCGCCGACACGACCCCGCCGAGGTAGAGCGCGCCGATCTCCGGGTGCTCGAGCACCTCACGGCCGGTGCCGGTAAGACGGACGGTGCCGTTCTCCAGGACCACCCCCCGCGAGCTGAGCTTCAGGCCCGCGCGCGCGTTTTGCTCGACCAACAGGATCGTCTTGCCCTGGCGGTTCATCAGCTCCACCATCTCGAAGACGACCCGCCGGGTCTGCGGATCCAGCCCCATCGACGGCTCGTCGAGCACGATCAGCGTCGGCTCGAGCATCATGCAGCGGGCGAACTCGACGAGCCGCTGCTGGCCACCCGAGAGGCTCCCGGCCTTTTCGTGGGCGCGCTCGCGGACGATCGGGTAGAGCTCCTCGACTCTTCGCAGCCGTTCCTGCACGAGCACCCGGTCGCCCACCGTGAACGCACCCATCTCGACGTTCTCGCGGACCGTCATGTCTACGAACAGGCTGTGCGCCTGGGGAACGTGAGCGATGCCCCTGGCCAGCACCTGTCTTGGCAAGAGGCCCGAGATCAGTTGGCCGCCGAAGCGGATCTCCCCTTGCCGTGGTCGCAGCAGTCCGCTGATCGTCGCCAGCACGGTCGACTTGCCGGCGCCGTTGGGGCCGACGATGCACGTGATCCGGCCCTCCGGGACCTCGAAGGACACCTGCTTGAGGATGTCGCCACCGCCATAGCCGGCGACCACGCCCCTCAGCGCCAGCAACGGCTCGGGTCCGAGCTTCTCGCGCGGCTTGAGGATCGAGGGCGGCGTGCTCGCGCGCAGCCCGTGGGCGTACGCCGGAGCCGCTTGCTTGGCGATCTGAAGCTGGGTGGCGCGATCGTCCTCGCCTCCCAGGTACGCGTCGAGCACGGCGGGGTCGGCGCGGACGTCCTCGGGCGAGCCCGACACCAGCGCCGTGCCCTGGCTGAGAACGGTGACCCGCCCGCAGAGCTTCATCACGAACTCCATGTTGTGCTCCACGACCAGGAATGTCTTTCCGGCCTTGTTGAGCTCTCTGATGCGGCCGGCCAGGTGCTCGATCAGCGTCGGGTTCACACCGCCCGCGGGCTCGTCGAGCAGCAGCACCGCGGGATCGGCGACCAGCAGCGAGGCCAGCTCGAGCAGCTTTCGCTGGCCGTAGGACAGATTTGCGGCCGGCTCGTGCGCCAGGCCCGCGATGCCGACGAACTCGAGCAGTCCCGTCGCGCGGTGCCTCTCAGCTGCCGAGCCCGCGCGGCGAAGGACGCCCCGCAACCAGCCCTGCCTGCGTTGCGTCGCCACGAGCATGTTCTCCAACACCGTCAGGCGACCAAACAGCCTCGTCAGCTGGAACGTGCGACCGACACCGAGCCCGAACACCCGGTCGGGCGGCGCGTTGGTGATCTCAAGGCCGTTCAAGCGCACCTCTCCCTGCTGGATCCGCTCGTACCCGGTGATCACGTTGAACAGCGTGGTCTTGCCTGAGCCGTTGGGACCGATCAGACCATGGATCGACCCTTCCTGGACCTCCACGTCGCACGCCGACAGCGCGTGGACGCCGCCGAACGACTTCGAGACCCCGGCGATTTCGAGCAACGCACTCAACGCGCCGCCCCCGCCACGCCGCCGCGCACCGCCGGCTCGCGCGCGGCCCCTTGGTCGAGCGCCCGCGCTCGCCGTCGCGCCACCAATTGGGCAAGACTCGGCACGACACCTCGCGGCAGCAGCAGGATCACGATCAAGAACAGGACGCCGTAGGCGATCAGGTACGTACCGGTCCCGGAGAAGGTCTGCGTGAGGTACTGCTGCAGCGACTCGAGCACCAGCGCGCCGAGCAGCGGCCCGACCAGCGTGCCGATCCCGCCGAGGTAGGCCATCAGGGCGAGGGAGACGTCGAACAGCGGGTCGAACGCGAACTGCGGGAAGACCTGGCCGATGAAGTAGAAGTACAGGCCCCCCACCATCCCCACCGGGAATGCGGAGAGGACGAAGGCGACGAGCTTGACTCGTCTGGTCTTCACGCCGAGACCCAGCGCGCGGTCCTCGTCGTCGCGGATCGCGAGCAGCTGCAGGCCGAATCGCGACCGCCGTACCGCCCATGACATCAGCACGGTCAGGATCAGGATCGCCAGCGCCACGTAGTAGAAGGGCTGGTTGTAGTTCGCGGCCGTGAACGGGGCGATCGGCAGCGCGATTCCCGACGTCCCGCCGGTGAAGGACAGGTTGAACGCGGCGAGCTGAAAGATGAAGAAGATCGCAATCGTGACCACCACGAAGGTGTGGCGTCGCGTGCGCAGCGCGATCAGCCCCACCGGGATCGCGATCAGCGCCGCCACCAGACCGCCGAACGGCAGCAGTCCGAATACGTCCCAGCCTCCCTTGAAGTGCCAGTCGCGCGCCGCGAGCGCGACGGCGTAGCCGCCGCTGCCGAAGAACACCGCGTGGCCCAGGGCGAGGTAGCCCGAGTAGCCGCTGAACACGTTCCATGCCGCGGTGGCGACCATGAACACCAACGTGAAAACCGCGATCGAGGTCGCGGTCGGGTCGGTGATCGCGACCGGGAACGCCCCGAAGACGACGAGCACGAGCGCGATTCCCGCTGCGATCAGGGTCCGCTGCGGCAACCTGCTGCCGCCCATCCTTCCACGGTCCGGCGGGAGCTCGGGAGCGCTCCCGCCCTCCGGCGCGTGGTCGGGAGCGCCGGCGCGGTTCACTGCGCCCGCACGGCCGATCTACCGAACAGGCCCTGCGGCCTGAGCGACAGCACGACCACCAGCGCGGCGAAGAACACCAGTGGCGCCCACGTCGGCGACCACCACACGGCGACGACGTCGTTGATCACGAGCAGGAAGATCGCCGCGGCCATGGCGCCGCCGATGCTCCCCATCCCTCCCAGGATCACGATCGCCAGCAGCCTCGAGATCAGGTCATAGCCGCTGTTGGGGTTGAACGCCGTGGTGGCCCCGAACACCATCCCGCCGACCGCCGTGACCGCGACCCCGATGCCGACCGAGATCGTTCGGGTGCGGTTGACGTTGATTCCGATCAGGTCGGCGGCGGTGCGGTTCTGAAGCGATGCGCGGACCGCGCGGCCGAACTTGGTGCGGTAGAGCATGTAGTAGAGCCCCATCATCAGCACCGCCGCCAGCGCGAAGCCGATCAGATAGATGTAGGGCAGGTAGAAGCCGAGGACGTGTACCGACTTGTCGACGTACGAGGCGTGAAGCTGGACGTAGTCGACGCCGTAAATCGCGCTGAGGACTCCTTCGACCAGGATCGCAACCGCGAACGTGACGAGGATCGACATCCCGGTTCGGTCCGATTCCCGCAGCCGCCGCATGAAGCAGAACTCCATCGCCACTCCCAGCACGAACATTGCCGGAACCGTGATCAGCAATCCGGGCAGCAGACTGATCCCGAGGTGCGTCGACAGCTCGTAGCTGAGGTATGCGCCGAGCACCACCATCATCCCCTGGGCGATGTTGATGATGTCCATTACCCCGAAGATCAGGGTCAGACCGGCGGCCATCAGCGCGTACACGCCGCCGGTCAGGATCCCGTCGACGACCGCCTGCAGGAGCTCGGTGCCCGACACTCCGCCTCGCCCGCTTGGGTCTAGCCCGCCCAAGCAGGCTTAGGGAACACCGGCGGCTTGGATCCGGGCGTCGCCTCCGGCAAGGTCTGCAACACGTTGCCATGCTGCCACTGGAACGTCAGGGTCTTCTGGGCCCTGTTCTCGCCGAGCGAGTCGAACTTGACGGGGCCCTGGACGCTGTCGAGGGTCACGCCGGAATGGAGATAGCCGATCAGCTTCGGGTTGTCGAGGCTGTGGGTTGCCTGCACGGCCTGCGCAATCACCTGCCCGACCGCGTATGCCTCCGCCACGTCGGCGTTGACGTCGGACGCGGATCCGCCGTACTTGGCGATGTACTCCTGGACCATGTGCTGGCTGTCGGCCTTCTTGAAGCCTCCGTACCAGCCGTTGGGAACGAAGATCCCGTTCTCGTTGCCGGAGCCCACCGCCTTGACGAACGCGGCGCCCTGGTCCGGGCCGGAGGTCGCGATGAACGCCTTGGGGCTGAAGTGCTGCTGGATGAAGGCGTGCACGAACGCCGACACGGTCGGCACATCGACCGAGCCCAGCACCGTGACGTCGGGATTGGCCGAGGCGATCTGCGTGGCGATCGGCGTGTAGTCGGCCACCTCGGCCGGGAACACCTTCGAGGAGAGCGTCTTGACACCGGCCCCCTGGAGGATCTGCTGTGCGGCCGGGATCTGCGGCTGGGTGAACGGGTCGTTCACGGTCGCGTACGCCGCCGTCTTGGGCCGCCGGCTCGGCGGCATCGCCGCGATCCACTGCGCGAATGTGACCAGGTTGTACTTGACGGGGATCGACACGTCGAAGACGTTCTTCAGCCCCGCCCCGAATACGCTCGGTGCGCCTCCGGCCCCCTCGACGAAGGCATAGCCGTAGCGCGAGGCAACGCGCGCGGCAGGCAGCGTGAGGAGCGACGAGAACGGACCGAAGACGAGCTGGACCTTGTCCGATCCGATCAGCTTCTGATAGTTGCTGACCACCTGCGCGGGACTCGACGCGTCCGAGAGGACGTCGAGCTTGACCTTGCGTCCCAGCAGGCCGCCGCGCGCATTCTGGTCGGCGGCCCAAAGCTGATAGCCGCGCTCGAACGCTTGCCCGTCGGCCGCGAAATCGCCCGACAACGACAGGGACACTCCGATAGTGATCGGGTTCGAACCGGCGCTCGAGCCACCGCTGCCGGATCCCGCGTTCGAGCCCGAGCTGTTCGAGCTGCCACACGCCGCGAGCACGGTGATCGCCGCCAGCGCCAGCCCGATCGCGGCACAACTGCGCAAGATCCTCATGTCTCTCCTCCGCTCCTCTGTGGCGGTCGAGGATTCGCGATCGCCACGTCGGCAAGCCGACGGCCGGCGCGCACGATCCACTACCGATACGCGGTGCAATCGTTTGCAGCACCATAGTCGCGCCTCTCCGGGCTGTCAACTGCAATCGTGTGCAGAGACGGTTAAGACGCGCCGGCCTCGTGGCGCAGCCGTCGCGTCAGCTCGCCGGCCAGCGCGACCGCCGTCGACAGCTCCTCGCAACGCCGGGCTGACGCCGCGGCGAACTCGCGCACCGTTGCGGTGGCGGCTTGGCGATCGGCATCCGTGGCGCTCGCGTCGTGCAACACGTCACGGGCATGCAGCAGGACTCGCGTCTCCTCCACCGAGAATCCGAGCGGCTTCATCTGGGTGATCAGCTCGAGCCGGTCGATCTGATCGTCGGAATAGAGCCGAAAACCACCGGACGTCCGCGTCTTGGGGACGACCAACCCCCGTTCCTCGTAGTAGCGCACGGTGCGCAGGGAGACGCCGGCGCGCTTGGCGACCTCACCGATCTGGCGCAGCGCAAGAGCCCCCTCACCCCCGCCCACGGCGGCGCCGGGGGAACCCGCCTGCGCGCTCACTTGGTCGCTCCAAGCGGGGTTTTCAAGCGATCGCCGACCTTTACTTCCCGGGCCATCTGAGGTATCCTATCGCTTACGTAAGGGTAGTGTTATCTGAGAGGAGCCTGTTGAACAGGGCGAGCGTTCCAAACACCCCGGCAATCCCCGGAATCACCCCGGCAATCCCCGGAATCACCCCGGCAACCCCCGGAATCACCCCGGCAACCCCCGGAACCACCCGGGCAATCCTCGCAACCGAGGTTCGGCATCGTCAGCGCGAACGCGCTCGCCGCCTCGTCAACGTCGTGCGCCAAGAGCTCGGTCGATCTCGTGACCGCCGCCCCGGTGCCTCGCGCGGATCGCGCGCACGCAGCACTACGACCTGACCGAAGGCCTCCGGTCGGGCTTGCGCCCGGCCGCCGACCTCGGTCAGGGACAGATGATGGAGGATCGGCCCCCATTCGGGGCCGCCGCCGCCTCAGGCGGCGTTGCGGAGCCCGTCGAGCTCGGGCCGCCCGGCGAGCCGGGCCAGAGCACGCTCTTCGAGCTCACGCGCCCGCTCGGCCGAGAATCCGAGCTCGGAGCCCGTCTGGCGCAGCGTCCGCGGCTCGTCTCCGGCGAGGCCGAAGCGAAGCCGGATCACGTTGCGCTCGGCCTCCGGAAGCTGCTCGACGACAGCGCTGAGCCGCTCGTCGCGGTCGCTGGCGGCGACTTCCTCGATCGGCTCGGGACGATCGCTGGCGAGCAGATCGCCGAGCGCCGTCTCTCCGTCCTCGCTGACCCCCTGGTCGAGGCTCGCGAGGCCGCGGCTCAGCTCACGGAGCTCCGCGACCTCCTCGACGGTGAGCTTCGCCACCTCGGCGACCTCCTCGTCGGTCGGCTCTCGTGACAGCTTCGTGCTCAGCTCGGATTCGATCTTGCGGACCTTGACCTGGCGCTGCGCGACGTGCACCGGAACCCGGATCGTCCGCCCGTGGTTCTGGAGGCCGCGCTGGATTGCCTGGCGGATCCACAGCGTTCCGTATGTGGAGAACTTGAAGCCTCGCCGCCAGTCGAACTTCTCGACGGCTCGGATCAAGCCCAGCATGCCTTCCTGGACCAGGTCCTCCATCGGCAGCCCGTGGCCCTGGTAACGCCGAGCCTGCGATACGACGAGGCGCAGGTTGGAGTTGATCATCCGCTCCTTGGCCTCCAGATCGCCGCGCTCGATCCGCTTGGCCAGCTCCACCTCCTCGGCTGCGGTCAGCAGCGGATGGGCGCGGGCGCTGCGAAGGAATAGCTCGAGCGAGTCGCCAACGCCGGCGCCGCCCTCGGCGCCGGTGCCCGCTCGCAGCTCCGCGCCGATCGAGTCGGCGTGAGCGCCACGGCGGCGGTTCTGCCGCCTGTTCGACGTGGCTCCAGCTGGACGCCGCGGACGTGCTCTTTGAGTTGTTTCTTGGTCGCCACGCGCGTGTGAGACGGCGTCGCGACGCTGAGTTTCAGTATTCAGTTTGATCTCCGAATGAGCTAGTTCGATTGTTATCGAATTTTAGCATAGTTCGACGTTGATCGAACAATGCTCGGGCCCCCACAGCCGATGCCCTATCAGTACTTACGACGGCGCTTGACGCGGGTTACGACGCCGCAGATAAGGGTTTGCGAAGACCCTGGATAGGCGCCTCGCCCCCGCTCCGCGGGACCCGATCGGGCGGACCGGTCGGAGCAGGTGACGCTGATGAATCTTCCCCCAATATCGGCGCATATTCATCAATCTGAACCGGGAGCCGCCCATCCTGCCCGCGAGCGGGCCCGACTCGGGACCCCCGCGGCCCGCGAGTGGGCCCCAATCAGCCCGAGTTAGCCGCCAGCGCCGCCTGGGCGGCGGCAACGCGGGCGATCGGCACGCGAAACGGCGAGCACGAGACGTAATCCAGGCCCGCGGCATGGAAGAACGCGATCGAATGCGGATCTCCCCCGTGCTCCCCGCAGATCCCCAGCTCCAGCCCTGGGTTCTCCTCCCGACCGACCCACGCGGCGAGCCGGACGAGCCATCCGACGCCGGGGCTGTCGATCGTCTCAAACGGCGACCGGTCGAGGATCTTGCGCTCGATGTAGGTGGGCATGAACTTCGATTCCACGTCATCGCGCGAGAATCCCAGCGCCGTCTGGGTCAGGTCGTTGGTGCCGAAGGAGAAGAAGTCGGCGTGGCGCGCGATGCGGTTGGCGATGAAGCAGGCACGCGGCAACTCGATCATCGTCCCGACCGTGTAATCCTCATGCTCCTTCATCCCGTGCTCGGACCCGATCCGGACCACGAGCTCGCGCATGATCTGGATCTCGTGCTCGTAGGCGATCAGCGGGATCATGATCTCGGGATGGGGGCGCTCGTCCACCGCCTTGGCGGCGCGCATGATCGCGTGCGCCTGCATCTCATAGATCTCGGGATACAGAATCCCCAGGCGGACGCCGCGGGTCCCGAGCATCGGGTTGCCCTCGTGGATCTCCTCTACGCGCGCGAGTAGCTCCTCGAGCTCCTCGAGATCGTCGTGCTGCTCGGCGCGTGCCCGTTCGACCTGCACGCTGAGGTCCTGGAGGTTGGGCAGGAACTCGTGCAGAGGCGGGTCGAGCAGCCGGATCGTCACCGGCAGCCCACGCATCGCCTCGAAGATCCCGATGAAGTCCTCCTCCTGCAGCGGCAGCAGCTCGCGCAAGGCCTCGCGGCGCCCCTCGGTGTCCCGGGCCATGATCATCGTGCGCATCTTCGGTTGGCGGTCCTCGGCCATGAACATGTGCTCGGTCCGGCAAAGTCCGATGCCCTCGGCTCCCAGCTCCCTGGCGCGGGCCGCGTCGCGGGGCGTATCGGCGTTCACGCGGACGCCGAGCCTGCGAAGCTCGTCGGACCAGGCGAGCACCCGGTCAAAGCGCTCGTCGAGCGTCGGCTCAACCAGCCTCGCCCCGTCCTCGACCACCTTGCCGTCGCTTCCGTCGATCCCGATCAGATCGCCCTCGTGGAACACCCGGCCGTCGATTCGAAGCTCCCCGGCTTCGACGTCGATCGCGACGTGAGCGCCGGTCACCGCCGGAACGCCCATC
The DNA here is from genome assembly GCA_963723675.1 of uncultured Solirubrobacterales bacterium. GTDB lineage: Bacteria > Actinomycetota > Thermoleophilia > Solirubrobacterales > Solirubrobacteraceae > Palsa-465. The sequence continues at coordinate 2,328,260 of CAVRRW010000012.1, forward strand.
CCTCGAGCGACCAGCGCGGCGTGTGAGGCCTTGCCGCCCTCGGACGTGAGGATGCCCTTGGCCGCGTGAAAGCCGGCGATGTCGTCGGCCTCGGTGAACGACCGGGCGAGAATCACGGCCTTGCCTTCGGCCGCCGCGGCGACCGCATCGGGCGCACTGAACACGAGCTCGCCGACCGCGGCGCCGGGTGATGCCGCGACCCCCTCAGCGAGCACGGTGTAGCCGTCTCCGCGCTCGAATGTCGGATGCAGCAACGCGTCCAACGCCGACGCGTCGATCGTCCGGATCGCCTCCTCGCGCGTGAGCATGCCATCGGATACCGCGTCGACCGCGAACCTGACCGCGGCCTGGGCCGGGCGTTTGGCGTTGCGCGTCTGCAGCATCCACAGGTGGCCCTGCTCGATCGTGAACTCGACGTCCTGCATGTCCTTGTAGTGGGCCTCGAGCGTGCGCAGGATGCCCATCAGCCGCTCGTGTGCGTCGGGCATCACTTCGCTCAGCTCACGCAGGTCTCGGGGAGTGCGAACCCCGGACACCACGTCCTCCCCCTGTGCGTTGACCAAGAAGTCGCCCGAGGGCTCGGGCGCGCCGGTCATCTCGTCACGGCTGAAGGCGACCCCGGTGGCGGAGCTGTCGCCCATGTTCCCGAACACCATCAGCTGCACGTTGACCGCGGTTCCCCAGTCGTCGGGGATCCGGTTGATGCGCCGGTAGCGGACCGCGCGATCGCCCGTCCATGACTCGAACACGGCCCGGATCGCGCGCGTGAGCTGCTCGCGCGCGTCCTGGGGGAAGTCATAGAAGCTCTTGAAGCGCTCCACCAGCGCCTGCAGCGCCCGCACCGAGAGCTCGGCATCGGTGTCGACGCCCTCCTCGCGCTTGACTTCGGCGATCGCACGCTCGAACTTCTCCCCTGCGACGCCACTGGCGACGTTGCCGAACATCTGGACCAGGCGGCGGTAGGAATCCCACGCAAATCTCTCGTTGCCCGTGGCCGATGACAGGCCCTTGACCGCGGCATCGTTGAGGCCGACGTTGAGGATCGTGTCGAGCATCCCCGGCATCGACTCGCGCGCGCCGCTCCGGACGGACACCAGCAGCGGATCCTTGTCGTCACCGAAGCGCTTGCCCGCGGTTCGCTCGAGTCGCGCAAGGGCCGCGGCGACCTGCTCCTGCAGGCCGGCGGGCTCGCGCCCCTCCCGCATGTATGCCACGCATGCCTCGGTGGTGACCGTAAAGCCTGGCGGAACGTGGTCGTCGCCCAGCACACGCGTTATCTCCGCGACGTTTGCGCCCTTGCCACCGAGCAGCTCGCGCATCTCGCGCGAGCCTTCCGAAAACTCATAGACCCACTTGGTGGATGTCATCGGCGGACCCCCTTCGGAATGCGTCCTGCGTGTCTCACGGCAACAAGACCCTACCCCCGCGCCGCGTGCGCTGTGAGCTATTCCGGGGGCGCCGCGTGCCGCTGTGGGCTATCGCGGGTGCGCCGCGTCCGGCCGTGGGCTGGCCCCGGGCGACGTGTCCCGCCGTCGGCTATCCGAGACCGACTGGCGGCGGCGACGGCGATCGCACGACCCCGCTGGGGCGCCCGCGCCTTCCCGGCTCCTGGCGCGGGAAGCGCCCCGCCGTCGAGGTCAGCGGCGTCGGCGCCGTGCACGCCGCGGAGCTCGCACCGTCCGGCCGTGCCAGTCGCGGATTGCGCAAGCGCGGCGCCGCGGCGAAGTTGAACGCGCTCGTGAGGTCTCCGGTGGTACGCCGGCGCCACGCGGTCAGGTTCGGGACCTCGACCCCGAACCGCGTCTCGATGAAGCGCAGCGTCGAGGTGTGGTCGAAGACGTCGGAGCACACCAGGCCGCCGCGCGAAAACGGCGACACGACCAGCATCGGCACGCGGAAGCCGAGGCCGATCGGTCCGCGGATCCCAGCCGCGGCGGCCGGGAGCGTGGGGACCGTGACGAACTCTCCCCTGGTGCCCCGCGGCGGCGTCGGCGGCGCCACGTGGTCGAAGAAGCCGCCGTTCTCGTCCCAGGTGACGAACAGAGCGGTGCGAGCCCAGATCTTGGGGTGGGAGATGAGCGCTTCGACGACGTGACGGGCGGCGAGCTCGCCCGCCAGCGGGGTGGAGAAGCCGGGGTGCTCGGTGTCGGTGAGCCCGAGCGTCAGCCACGAGACCTGCGGCAGCCGATCGTGGGCGAGGTCGGAGAGGAAGTCGCCGGGGTAAGTCGGCTCGATGCCCAGCTTGGCGAGCTTGGATCCGGGGCGGTAGGCCCTGAAGTAGGGGAGCACGTTGTCGAACTGGCCCCCGGCCTGCTGCGCGGTGTAGGCCTTCCAGGTGATGCCGCGGGCCTGGAGGCGTTCGGGCATCGTGGTCCACGTGAAATGACCGGCCAGCGCCGCGCGGCCCGCCACGAGAGTCTCAAGGAGCGGGCCGCCGTGCGTTCCCGAGGGGTCGAGCGATGCCGACATCGACATCAGCCTGTTCGGGTCGGTCGGCCCGATCACGGAGCAGTGGTAGTGGTCGCAGATCGTGAACGCATCGGCCAGGGCGTAGTAGAAGCGCAGGTCTCCGCGGTTGTAGTGGCCCATCGTCTGAGCACCGACGCCGGCGGGATCGGCGGCCTCGTGCGCCAGGACCCATCGGTCCATCCTGCCGCCGTTCCAGGCCTCGTGCTGGGGACCCCAATCGTGCGTGAGGTCGGGGAGGCAGCCCTTCGGAAGATGGAATGGATGGATCTTCCTGCCGGCGGTGTCGCGCTGGAAGAACACGCTGCGTGCACGCTTGTCGCCGAAGCCGCGGACGCCCGACAGCGTTCCGAAGTAGTGGTCGAACGAGCGGTTCTCCTGAATCAGGATCACCACGTGCTCGATGTCCTTGAGCCGACCGGCGCGGGGGCTGGCAGCCGCGGCCCGCGCCAGCAGGTCGTCGATGCCGCCGTACAGCGCCGTGATCCCGAGGCCTGCGACTCCGAGGTCACGGAGCGCTTGCCGCCGGGTGACTTCACCCTTCAGGTCTCGCCGATCTCGCATCTTCTCCCCTCGTGCCGGATGCCGGGCCCAGCTCGCCGGGCGCCGAGCCTACCAGCGCCCGGCGCCAGCCGATGCGGCCCGGCGGCTCTGAGCCGCGACCGCCGGAGTGCGGCCTCGGCCGACGGCGCGCATCCCGGCACGCGCGGCCGGGCACTCTCACCGCTCCTGGATGTGGTCGGCCTCGCGCGGCCCCCGGAACGGGCGGGTGAGGCAGAACCGGGCAAGCGTCGCCTCGGGAACGCCCTCGACGCCAGGAGTGTCCGACGCCAGGCCATGCGTGTGCGGGTCGTCGGCGAAGCCACCCACCTCGACCGAGTGAGCCGGGCTCCGGTAGCCCGAGATCCCGATCAGGTGCAGCTGCAGGGCCCGCCCCACCTGGTCGAGCCGCGCGGCGATGATCGGCTCCTCGTTGACGCCGTAGTCGGTACCGGCAGCGGGAAAGAACCCATATGGACCGCCGTGGGGTACGAACGGTGTGTTTGCACATCCACCGCTGGGGACGGCAACGCCGCCCGTGGCGAGGCCGCCTCCCGACGCTCTCGCTGCCGCGGCCGCGCGCCGATCGAGTACGGTGGCTTGGCGGGTGAGCGTCCTGCGTAGGGAGGTCAACTCGCTCGCCTTGCGGCCGCGCGCGTTGACGTAGACGAGCTCGCGGCGGACGATCGACAGCCGCAGCTGCGCGATGTCGTCGCGCTCGACGAGGACGGCGGTGACCGCACGCTGTCTGCGGCGCTCGATCGCGGTCAACCGGCGCGTCTGGGCGGCCACGGCGATGCGCGTCTGGTCGACGAGGCGGATCGTCTGGGTGTTGCGGCGCTCCACCGCGCGCAGATCGTTGAGGCCGTTGAGCAGGTCGTCGAATCCGTGTGCGTCGACGACCACGTTCATGACCGTTGGCGGCGGCGATTCGTACTCCGCGACGAGCTCGGCGGCGAGGATCCGCCGGTCGCGCACGTAATGAGTCTGAAGGCTCGTCAGCTGGGTCTGCGCCTCGCCGAGCTCGAATCTCACGTTCGCGAGCTGTCGCTCCTGGATCGCGATGCTCCGCTCGATGGAGTTCAGCCGCTGCTCGAGCGAGCCGATCGTGCCCTCGAATCCGCGGATCCTGGTCGAGTCGGCCTCGATCTCGGAGCGCAGCCGGTCGGCGCGCCGCGTTCCGGCCTGATAGCGGCTCGCGAGGTCGGCGCTGCTCGACCCGGCAGGCAGCGCCGCGACCAGGATCGAAGCCAGAGCCGGCACGGCGACGATCGAGGCGATACGGCGAAGTTGCAGCGACCGGCGTCTCAGAGCGCGGCGAAGCTACCAGGGCCCCGGCGATCAGGCCCGATCCGGGCGGCGGTGAAGCGAAAATTGCAGCGGCAGGATTCGCGGGCCGGGGGTCGACGGCATGCTACGTCGCCGGAGCGCGCCCGCGGCGTTCTGGGCGCTGGCGACCGCCCATGCCGGCTGCGCGCCGCCGGCGTCAGCGCCCGGGCAGGTGATAGATGTCGATGATGCCGCTCGTAGCGTGGTCGTTGGCGTTGCCGACCGGGACGATGACCCGGCCCCCGGTCACGATCGGGCTGTTCCAATGGCCCGGCGCCGCGGGCAGGGAGACCAGCTGGCGCCCGCTGGCCGGCTCATAGATCTTGAGCGATCCGCCCGGGTCGTACACGTAGAGGAGGCCGCCGGCGAGCACGGGACTGGTCCCGGCCGCCGGCCATCGCCAAACGGTGTGCAGCCGGGGCGCCGAGCCGCTCAGCGCGTACGCTGCCGTGCCCGCCGCATCGGCGACGAACACGTAGGGCCGGCCGGCGTGGGACCACACGGCGGGTGCGGTGAAGACGTCGGTTGATCCCGGCGCGGCGATCTGCTGCAGCTCCCCGCCCAATCGCGGTCCCGCCCCTGCGGCGGTCCCATCCAGCCGAGCCAGGTTCAGCAGCCGCAGGAGTCCGTCCTTGCCTCCCTGCACGGCGAGTCGAAGCCCATCGATCTCGGGCAACAGCGCCGGCGCCGTGCTGCCGAGATCGCCGTCGCTACCGTTCAGCTGGGCCTGGTTGGCGGGAGTCCAGTTGTGCAGCAGGTGGCGCCCGTTGCGGCTGAGCTCGAGCACGCTGTCGCCCCAGTCGGTCGAGCCATTGAAGGGAGCATTGCCGGTGGCAACGAGGATCCGGCCGCTCCCGGGCTCGACGACCGCGCCGGCGCGCGCCCAGATCGCCGAGTCGCTCGCCGGGCACGAGGAGGGCGGGTCGATCAGGTCGTGACGGTTGGAGCACAGCGAGTTCCACACGGCGGTCAGGCGACCACTGGCGCGATCGATCATCACCACGTGACCCTGATAGGGCGGTGCGTCCCCGAGGTAGCCCCCGGTCACGACGATCACCGAGGTGCCGCTGATGTTCAGCGCCGGCGCGATCTTCTCCTTGGTGGGGTCAAACGTCACCCGCGCCGGCCAGCCGCCGGCGCGGACCTCTTGGCCAGTGCCGATCCGCAGCTTGTGGACACGGCCGTCGGGGCTCGCGGCGTACACGAATCGACGATCGGGATCGGCGATCGGGGTGGCGTTGGTGATCTGGGCACTGCCCTCGTAGCTGCGGATGTCCTGCGGCGTGAACTCCCACAGCTTCTTACCGGTACCCGGGTCAAACGCGATCGTGCGGCCGTAGGTTGTGGTGACGATCGCGACGTCGCGCGTGCGTCCCGCGATCTTCACGCCTTGCAGCTCGATCGCCGACGAGTCGACCGTGCCGTCGATCGCGACCCGCCGCAGCTTCAGTCGCCCCAGATTGCCGGCGGTGATGCCTGTACGGGCGGGTCCGACGCCGCTTCGCTGAGCGTTGAAGTCAAACCGCAGCCAATCGGCGTCCGGAACCGAGGCGCGCGAGGTTTCACCAAGTGACGATGTTCGGCCCGGAGCCGACGCATGCGAGCTGTTGCCCGGTCCCGAGGGCGACGACGTTCCGGCCCCTTGCCCTCCACAGGCAACCAACAGCGCCGCGCACGCCGCCGTCAGGCCGCAACCGATCCGGGCACGCCTCACGGCGCGTCCTGAACCCGCGACCCGCCTGAGGAGTCGTCGCCGTGTGGGCTTCCGGAATCCCCAGAACCTCCGGAATGGCCGGAACCTCCTGAATCCCCGGAGCCTCCTGAATCCCCGGAGCCTCCTGAATCCCCGAAGCCTGCGGACTGCCAGGTATCTCCGGACTGCCCGATATCTCCGGAACCTCCGGAACCTCCGGAACCTCCGGAATCCCCGGACTGCCCGGTACCTCCGGAATGCCCGGAATCTCCGGAACAGCCGGTATCTCCGAGCGGCCCCGGCGAAGCTACCGGAACGGCCTGCTGGACCGTCGCGCCGACCTGCGCGAGCGCTCCTCCATCAGCCTCGCCGCTATCGCCCGGCGAAGGAGTGGCCTGGTCGGGCGCTTCGCCGTCTGGCTCGCCCCCGTGCCCGTCAAGGGCTCCGCCTCGTCCATGCGGGTGACCCTCGCCGGCGCCGACGGTCGGGCCGGTCACGGTCGCAGCGGGCGCCGGGGTGGATACGGGCGGAGGGGGCGGGGTGGATGCCTGCGGAGGGGCGGGATTGACCACCGGCGGTGGGCTGCCGGCATTGCCGGAGCCGCCGCCGCCCGCGGAGCCGCCGCCTCCCCCGGAGCCGCCGCCTCCCCCGGAGCCGCCGCCACCGGTGCCGCCGCCGCTGCCGCCTCCGCCGGGGCGATGACCGGTTGCGCCGCCGGACCCGGGGCGAACGAATGGACCCCCGGCGTTGATCGAGCGCGAACCCGGCGCCGTGACGCCCGTGCCCGGATGGCCGGCCGGGAGGCCGCCGCCACCAGCGGAGGAGCCGGTCGTGGCGCCGGCCGGGCCCACGGGGGACCCGGCAGCGGCGAGAAGCACGGCGGACCTGGATGCGCGCTGTCGGCGGTGGCGGCCGTTTACAGAGGTCGAAGCCCCGTGTCCGCCGCCGCCGGAGGCGGGCGCGGAAGGGGCCGGAAGCTGGGGCCCCGAGAAGGCCTGGCCAAGGGTCCCGATGCGACCGACTCCACCCGCGAACGCGAGCGCGATCACCGCGCCGAGCATCACGACCGGCACGATCAAGGCAGCACCCGACGCACCCGCCAGCTCCCGCATCCATGCCCTCACGAGAACCATCAGATCGATGGTACCCGCGGGGCGAAGCCCTGCGGGTACAGGCGATCGCCCGCCGGCCGAGTACGATCACCTTCCAGGGGGGCGCACCAGACTAGGCACAAACTCAATGCAGCGGCTTTCGATTGCCCGTTCGCTTCGCTTGGCGCTCGTCGGCTTGACCGTTGCGCTGGCTTTGGTGGCGGCCGCAGGCGTCGCGAGTCTCTACAACTCACGTCAGCGCTACGAGGACAAGCTCCTCGGGAGCTCGTCGCTGTCGACGGCCGCGGCAAACCTGGCCACCGCCGGCATCGCCGAGGAAGAGGTCCTGCGCGACGCCCGGGGACCGGGCGCCGCTGCGGCCAGGCGGCAGTCGCAAGACGCCTATCTTGCGGCGGCTGACACGGTGACCTCGCTGGCGAGTGCGGACCCCCAGAGCCGAGAGCTGGCCAATGCCCAGATCGCCGCGCAGGCCAGAGTCCGTGAGCTCGCCGCCAACGGGAACTTCTCCCTGGCAACCGCGCCGGGGGGTCCGCTGGCACATGGTCGCGCACTCGCGAGGCAGTTGCAGGCGCGCCAGCTCGCCCGCCAGGCGGCTGCCCGCTCCCAGGTGCGGTCGGATTCGCGTCGCGCGATCCTGCTCGTGGCGGTCGCCGGGCTCCTCGCGCTCGTTGGCGCCCTGACGTTGATCGCGGCGCTCGTGCAGGGGATGCGTCGCCCGCTCGACGACCTCGTCCAGGCGACCCGGGCCCTGGCTGCGGGCGAGCTGACGCGCCGCGTCGAGCCGTCCGGTCCGCGGGAGCTCCAGGAGCTCGGCGCGGCGTTCAACGCGATGGCTCACGGCCTCGTGGGCGCGCAACGTCAGATCGAGGAAGAGCGTCGCGCGCTCGCCGTCACGATCGAGAGCCTCGGCGACGCGCTGATCGTTACCGAGCCCGGATCGACCACGATCGCGGCCGTCAACCCACGGGCCGCCGAGCTCGTTCCCGAGCTGGTCGCGGGTGGCCGCGTCGACGACGAGGACAGCCCGCTGCCCACGCTCGCTGATGCGCTCCGCGGCGAGACGTTCGTCCAGCACCGCGATCGAACGCTGGCGGTCACCGCCGCACTCCTGGGCAGCGAATCCGAGGGGGTCGTCTGGACGGTGCGCGACATGAGCGAGCGCGCCCGGCTCGAGCGCGCCAAGAGCGAGTTCGTCGCGACCGCCTCGCACGAGCTGCGCAGTCCGCTGACCTCGATCAAGGGATTCGTAGAGCTGCTTCACCGCTCGCCGGGAGAGCTGTCAGAACGACAGCGCGAGTTCGTCGACATCATCCTCAAATCGACGGACCGCCTCGTCGACCTCGTCAACGACCTGCTCGACGTGGCGCGGATCGAGGCAGATCACGTCGAGATCAACCGGCGGCCGATCGACGTCGGAGAGGCGGTGACCGAGGTCACCGAGCTGATCGGCCCGCGGATCGCGCAGAAGAACCAGGGACTCGGCGTCGACATCGCCCCGACCTTGCCGCTGGCGATGGCGGACCCCGGGCGCGTACGCCAGATCGTCGCGAACCTGATCACCAACGCGCATCTCTACACGCCCGACGGCGGGCGCATCCACGTCGGTGTCCAGCCCGACCGCGCCTGGGTCCAGATCGTGGTCGAGGACTCGGGGATCGGGATGAGCCCCGGGGAGACCTCGCGCGTGTTCGAGCGTTTCTTCCGCGGGGGCAACGGCAGCGCCGCCAACCCTGGCACCGGGCTTGGGCTGTCGATCGTCAAATCGCTCGTGGACCTGCACCACGGTCAGGTCGAGGTCGAGAGCGAGCCCGGCCGGGGCACCACATTCCGCGTCCTGCTGCCGGCGGCGATTCGGAGAGCCGACTCGGGAAGGTCCCTGCAGGCGATGCGGGGCCGGCGCGTGCTCGTGGTCGACGACGAGCCGGAGATCGCCGAGTTGATCGCCGACCAGCTCGCGCCGCTCGACGTGCACGTGACGATCGCCAACAGCGGCGAACAGGCCCTCCAGCTGATGCGCTCGGCCCATTACGACGCGGTCACGGTCGACATCCTCATGCCCCGGATGAACGGATTTGAGGTGCTGCGCGAGATCCGCCGCGACCCGGAGCTCCGGGGCACGCCGATCGTGTTCGTATCGGTGTTCTCGGGCGCACACGCGCTTGCCGGCGAGTGGGTCGTGTCCAAGCCGATCGACGCCGACGAGCTGCGCGGCGTCCTCGGCGCTGCGGTGCGCGCAGGGCGGTCCCGAGTGCTCGTCGTCGGGCGCGCCGACCTCCAACCGGTACTCGAACCCGCCCTCGACGAATTAGGGATCGAGCACCACTGGGAGCACACCGGGGCCGCGGCGGCGCGCGTGTGTGAGGAGCGGCGTTTCGAGGTCGCGCTCGTGGACGTCGGCCTTCGCAACCCCCAAGCCGTGCTTCACGCGCTCGACCTCCGCGGCCGGCGGCTTCGCAGGGCGGTGATACTGTTTTCCAGCAACGAGACGGCCACTCCATCTGGAGTCAATGGGCTTGGCATGGAAGTCATTCCAGCCGAAGAGGCTGCCGGGGCGGTGCTAGCCGCGCTCCGAGGCGAGCAGGAAGGGTAGCCTGAAGGCGAATGGCGGTTCAAAGCGATGCCGAGTTGGCGCAGGAGCTCGAGCGCCTCCGTGAGGAATTGGTGCACCGGGAGCGGGAGGCAGCCGACAAGGAGCAGCAGCTCGAGCGCTACGCCGCAGACCTGCGCGAGACCTTCAAGCGTGAGCGCGCCCGCTCCCACGAGCTCAAGCTTTCGTACATGGCGACCGTGCGCGCGTTGTCCAACGCCGTGGAGGCGCGCGACGCCTACACCCGCAAGCACGCCGAGCGCGTGACCGCTTACGGGATGGAGATTGCTCGGGCGCTCGGCCTGTCCGTGACCGATGCCCCGGAGCTCGAATTCGGCTTCCTCCTGCACGACATCGGCAAGCTCGGGATCCCCGACTCGATTCTCTACAAGCCCGGCGAGCTGACCCCGGAGGAGCGCGCGCTGATGGTCCAGCATCCGGTCGTAGGAGCCGAGATCGTCCGCGACATCGAGTTCCTGGCTCGGCCGATGCACGTGGTGCGCCACCACCACGAGCGCTGGGATGGATCCGGCTATCCCGACGGCCTCGCCGGCGAGGAGATTCCGCTGTCGGCACGCGTGTTCGCGGTCGCCGACGTGCTCGACGCGCTCACCAGCGATCGCCCGTATCGCAGCGCCTCCCCGCTCCACGTCGCGCGGAAGATGATCCTCGCCGAATCCGGCACCCATTTCGACCCGCGCGTGATCGAGGCGTTCAACACGATCCCCGACGAGACGTTCGAACGTATCCGCCGCGAAACTGGATGACTTCGCGGGCACGCAAAGGGGCCCGCCAATGAGCCGCGGAGTGCTGATTGTCGACGACGACCCGTTCATTCGTAGGCTGATCTCGACGACGCTCGACGATGTTGCGAACTTCGAGGTGCACGAGGCCGCCGACGGACTCGAGGCGCTCGACACCGCCAGGCGCGAACACCCCGCGATCGTGTTTCTCGACGTCGACATGCCAGGCTTGAACGGAATCGAAACCTGCCGCCACCTTCGCGCCGACCAGGCCACCGCCGGCACCACGATCGTCATGCTGACCGCCGCGCACGGCGATACGGTGCGGGGCGAGGCGGAGGAGGCCGGCGCCGATCTGTTCCTGACCAAGCCGTTCAGCCCGCTGGCTCTGCTGCGTCTCGTCGACGGGTTGAGCGATCAAACGTGGCGCTGAGGGCGTAGCGATGACTCGCCGCGCCTGGCTCGCATTTGCCGCGATCTCGCTGATCTGGGGCGTCCCGTACCTGTTCATCAAGATCGCCGTCGACGGCGGAGTCACGCCGCTCACGCTCGCATGGGCCCGGGTCACGATGGCGGCCGTGATCCTGCTGGGGCTGGCCTGGCGGGCGGGGACCCTTCCGGCGCTGCGAGGGCGCGGACGCTGGCTGCTCGCATATGCGGTCGCGGAGATCTCGCTTCCGTTCCCGCTGATCGCGGCGGGCGAGGTGCACGTCTCCTCGTCGCTGGCGGCGATCATCATCGCCTCAGTGCCGCTCGTCGGAGCTCTGCTGGCGATCCGGTTCGACGCCGCCGAGCGCCCGACGCCGATCCGAGCGCTCGGCCTCGCGGTCGGATTCGGCGGCGTCGTGTTGCTTGTCGGGGTCGACGTCGCCGGCAACGCCAACCAGCTGCTCGGGGCCTGCGCGATCCTGTTGGCCGCTGTGGGCTATGCGATCGGCCCGATGGTGATCAAGCACCGTTTGACGAGCCTCGACCCCCGCGCCGCGATGGGCGCAAGCCTCGCAATCGCCTCGCTGCTGCTCGCGCCGGCGGCCGCGATCGACCGCCCGCACTCGGCTCCGACCGCGGGCGCGATCGGGGCCGTGGTCGTTCTCGGGCTGCTGTGCACGGCGGTCGCGTTCGTGATCTTCACGGTGCTCATCCGCGAGGCCGGCACCAGCCGCGCGACGGTCATCACCTACGTCAACCCAGTCGTCGCGGTCGCCCTGGGGGTGCTGCTGCTCGGCGAGCGGCCCGGCGCCGGCGCCGTCGCCGGCCTGCTGCTGATCCTGGCGGGCTCGTGGCTTTCGACCGATGGCCGGCTCCCGCCCTCCTTACGGCGCCTGGTGGCCCGGCGCTCGGCCTCCCGGTCCGCATGGGAGCGCGAGACGGCCGGCGAGCGGGCCGTGAGCCGCGCGGAGGCATAGGCCGAGGTGAGCAACCGGGGCCCCTGCGCCGCGTGAGCGGCGGCCCCGCAACCCCTTGATGCACTGGAATGCCCTCGTGAGCGCCGGTCCTCGCCCTCGTGAGCGCCGGTCCTCGCCCTCGTGAGCGCCGGTCCTCGCCCTCGTGAGCGCCGGTCCTCGCTCCTCGTGAGCGCCGGTCCTCGCCCTCGTGAGCGCGGGTCCTCGCCCTCGTCAGCGCGGGTCCTTACCCCCAATCCTCGGAAACGTTCCCCGCGAGCGTCCCACTCCACCGCTGATGCACCGGACAATGGTCTCGGCATCGTCCCAATCGAGCCGTCGTCGAGCTCGCTCGGGACGTTGCCCCCCTCCCAGGACGGAAACGGCCCAAGCGAGCTCAGACCCACCTCCAGTGGGACGATAACCGCGCCTTCACGAGACACATCCCGCCGCCTCCGAACCCGGCCCCGCAACCCCCAACCCCGGCCCCACAACCCCCAGAAACCCGGCCCCGCAACCCCCCAAACCCCGGCCCCGCGACCCAGCAAAACCCGGCCCCGCAACCCCCAAACCCCGGCCCCGCAACCCCCCGTCGGGCCTAGGAGATCTTGATCAGAACGATCGTGTTGATCGCGAACGCGATCGCGAACCCGATCGTCCAGCGGTTGAGGTTGCGCTCGACCAGCGAGCCGCCGCCGAACGGCCCGGCTCCGGTGCCGACGCCGAACGCGCCCGACAGGCCGGCGTCCTTTCCGGAGTGCATCAGCACCAGGAAGATCAGCATGACGCACAGGAACACCTGAACAACACCGAGGATCGTTGCCATCGCCGGCCGATGGTAGCTCAGATCCGGGAGCTTCCCGGCGGTTCGGCGTCCTGGGCTGCCTGGCGGACCGGGATCGCCGCCTCCCCGCCCTCCTCGCCGGCGCCATCCCCACCCCGCGCTCGATCGAGCTCGTGGAGGATCTGGACCGCCTCCGCGCGCAGCCCCCGATCGACCGCCTCGAAGTCGGGATCGGACAGCTTCCCGGTCCGATGGTCCAGCTCGGCATCGCGTATCTCGCGGTACTTCGCATCGCGCGCGGCCTCCAGCTCAGCGACCTCGGACCCACTGACGCGGTCCGCCTCGGCGGCCTCCTCCACGTCGGCAGCGACGCCTGCGGTCGGAGCCGTCTCCGCCATGCGGGCGCGTCGGATCGGGGCGCTCACCACGAGCACGACGATCGCCAGGATCGCCAGCACAATCAGGAACTGCAGCACCGAGACCGAAGTTACGCCGTTTCGCGCGCGGCCACGACTCGAAGTTACGCCGTTTCGCGCGCGGCCACCGCGGGCGGGCTCCTCTGCCCGGCCGCGACGCCGGCCGCCGGAGCCGTCGCGCGACGCCGCGCGAACGCCGGGATCGGCCAGAGAGCGATCAGCCCGCCGAACGCGATGATCAGCGCGCCGAGCCAGATCCACGTGACCAGCGGCGAGACGATCATCAGGAAGTTGACGGGCCAGGGATGGTTGACGAACCGGGCCGCCAGTCCGGTGATCACGGCGTCGCGCTCCTGGAACAGCGAGTTCAGCGCCTGCTGGGTCTGGGCCGGCGTCAGCCCGGCCGAGGCCCTCATGATGTGAGCCTCGTCGGCGGCGAAGAGCCGGTCACCCTTGTTGATCAGCGGCTGCAGCGGCGTCAGGTCCGGGTTGATCACGGTCCAGATGTCGCGGGTGATGCCCGCCCGGAGGCCGACGTTACTGTCGGACGAGCCGTTGAAGAAGCGGCCGACGATCCCGAGGCTGGCGTCCTGGGCCGGGTAGAACCCTCGGGTGGTGGTCAGGGTGGTGACGTGCTTGCCACCCCTGGAGACCGCGAGCACGGCGCCGAAGGAGACCTTCTGCGCCGTCGCCGCCGCCGTGGGGCGCACGTAGCGGATCGTGTAGCCGTCGACCTTCACGCTCTGGCCGGGCGAGAGGTTGACGTCGTGGGAGTGCTGGAACGAGGACGAAGCCGCGACGCCGACCAGCAAGACCGCGAGGCCGGCGTGGACGATGTAGCCGCCGTAGCGGCGGCGGTTGCGCCGGATCAGCTGGGCGAGCGCGATCGGCACCGGGTCGCGCGTCATCGCGCGCCTCGCCGAGACCCCCCGCCAGATCTCCTGGGTCACGCTGGTCACGACAAACGCGCCGAGACCGAACATGGTCAATGCCAACGGCCTCGAGCTCGCGCCGCCGCCCGCGAACACCAGCACCACGACCGTGGCGACCCCCACGCCGACCGGGATCGTGAAGTTGCGCCTCAGGTTGGCGACCGTCACCCGGCGCCAGGCGATGATCGGCCCCACTCCCGAGAGCAGCACGAGCACCAGCGCCAGCGGCACGATGAACGGCCGGAACGCCGGCGGCCCCACCGACACCTTGGTGCCGGTCACCGCCTGCGAGATCAGCGGGAAGAACGTGACCCAGAAGATCACGAAGACCATCGCCAGCAGCACGAGGTTCTGGAACAGGAAAACTGCCTCGCGCGAAAGCAGCGAGTCAAGCCGCGAGTCGGAACCGAGCAGCGGCCGGCGCCACACGACCAGCGCGATCGAGCCGGCGACCATCGCTCCGATCAGCAGCACGAACGGCACGCCCAGCGTCGACGCGCCGAACGCGTGGATCGAGTCCAGCACTCCGGATCGCACCAGGAACGTGCCGATGACCGCGAGCGTGGCGCTTGCCAACACCAGCGAGGCGTTCCACACCTTCAGCATCCCGCGCTTCTCCTGGATCATGATCGAGTGGATGAAGGCGGTGGTGCACAGCCATGGCATCAGCGCCGCGTTCTCGACCGGGTCCCAGGCCCAGTAACCACCCCATCCGAGCTCGGTGTAGGACCAGCGGGCGCCGAGCAGGATCCCGATCCCGAGGAACAGCCAGGCCGCCAGCGCGAACCTCCGCGTTACCGCGATCCACTCCGAGCCGAGCCTGCCTTTGATCAGCGCGCCGACCGCGAACGCAAACGGGATCGTCAGCAGCGTGTACCCCGAGTACAGCATCGGCGGGTGGATCATCATGCTGGGGTGAAGCAGCAGCGGGTCGAGGCCGGCGCCCTCGGCCGGGGGATTCGCGGTGGTCGAGAACGGATTGGCGTAGAACACCGCCAGCGACGAGAAGAACGCGCCGAAGCCGAGCAGCACCGCGGTCGCGTAGGGTGCGATCTCCCGAACCCGCCGGCGGGTCAGGAACAGGACCAGGCTCGACCACAGCGACAGCAGCCACACCCACAGCAACAGCGATCCCTCCTGCGAGGACCACGGCGCGGCCAGCTTGTAAAACGTCGGGGTCGTCGTCGACGAGTGCCCGGCGACGACGTTGAACGTGAAATCAGAGCGCACGAACGCGGCCTCGAGGATCACGAACGCGATAGTCATCAGGCCGGCGAGCGTGTAGACCGACCGCCGTCCGGAGTCGACCCACTCGCGCCGTCCGGTCCGGGCGCCGTAGAGCGAGGCGCCGGCGCCGTAGAGGCACACCATCAAACCGAGGATCAGCAGCGCGCGACCGGTCAGCGCCATCTCAGTCCGCCAGCTCCGGCATCAGTACGACGAGCTCGCTGCCTGGTACTTCGAGGGGCACTTGGTGGTGAGCGAGTTCTGCTCCCCGATCCAGCTCGAGCCGCGCTCGCTGACCGTGACCAGCACTCCGCGGCCCTCCGCGAACGGATCGGGAACGATCCCGGTGTAGCGGACCGGAACCGAGACGCGCAGCTTCGGATCGCGCACGCGGAACAGCAGCGTCGAGCCCTGGTGCGCAACCGATCCGGCGAGCACCGTGCCCGCGAGGATGTAGGACTTGCCGGGCTTGCCCTTCTGCAAGAGCTGCGAGGCCGTAAGCTCGTCGCGCCCGGCGGCAAAGCTCGTATAGACCAGCGCCGACGCCAGCAACAGCGCGGCGGTGAGAGCGACGGTCAGGCGGATGGCACGCTTGCGGCTTGGATCCATGCCTTGGCCAATTCTCCCACAAGGCGCCCGCGCCGTCGTCACGGTCCGGGGCTCCAGCGCCCTCAACTGGTGCCCTCAAATTACGGGCGATTGCTGCCGATTGGTTTCTTGTTAGCGACGATGAATTGTTGCCTCCACCGCGAAACAAACCACGACGGGGAGCGTTACCAGCTATGAACATGATCGTTCGACCAAAGCGGGGAGAGAGCAGCACGCGGCGCCGCGGCAGGGCCCGGAGCGGTCGCAACGTGCCACGTGCGACGCTCGCCAGCGAGCCGACGTCGACCCAATTCCCAGGGATCATGTCCGAGCGGCCCGCCCCGCGTGCCTCCAGGAAGCGCACCGGCGGCCCGTCCGAAGACACCGCCGTTTACAGCTGCCAGTGCGGCTACGTGTTCGAGGCATCGGTCTCCACGTCGGTTGGCTGCCCCCACTGCGGCCACACCCAGGCCTGGTAGTCTGCCTACGCGGGTGTAGGTTCCGCCGCGGCCGAGCCACAGGTCGTTTGGCGACGCCGCGCGCAGCGGCCGTTGGCGACGGCGCGCGGGGACGCCGGTGATGCTTGAATACCGGCCCGGAGGCGCCAGCCCCGCGTCTGCCCCGTGAGGAGAGAATGCCCATCGGGCGCCGGAGGAGAGAGCTTGAGACGAGCAATCATCAGTGCAGCCGTTGTCGTCGCCGCGGCACTGGGCGCCGCCGCGCCGGCCTTCGCCGCCCACGGCGTCGAGCACCTGCACTTCGCCGCGGGTCCCTACCTGGTCAAGCCCGGCGCCAACCTGATCCTCACCGACACCCGGGAGGTTCCCAAGCCGAACGTCAACGGCTTCATGGTCCGCGTTGCGCCCAACCTCCACTACGCCCTGCCGAACGGAAAGTGCTGCGGCGGGATTCCGCGCGTCGACATCATCCACCTCCACCACGGCGTCTGGCTATCGGACGGGCCCGCCGGCCGGGGCGAGGGCGACGCCTACGCCGGCTTCTACCCGTTCATGGCCTCGGGCGAGGAGAAGACGATCTACACGATGCCGAAGGGCTTTGGCTATCCGATCGGCGCGGCCGACCACTGGCTCCTCAACTACATGATCCACAACCTGCGCGAGAAGCCGGCGAAGGTCTACATCACCTACGACATGGACTTCATCCCCGACAGTTCGCCGGCGGCGCGGGGAATTACGCCGGTGCATCCGATCTGGATGGACGTCGAGGACCACCTCCTCTATCCGGTTTTCAACGTCTACCGCCACAGCGGCAAGAACGGGAGGTTCACGTTCCCCGATATGGCCAAGAACCCCTACCACGGCCGCCCGCCGCGGAACGAGTTCACGGTCGACAATCCCGGCACGCTCGTGGGCACCGCCGGGCACCTCCACCCGGGCGGCCTCTACGACGACCTCGACCTGATCCGCGGAGGCGCCAGGGACGCCAGCAAGACGCCGCGGGGAACGCAACGGAACTCGGTCCGGTTGTTCCGCTCGATCGCCCACTACTTCGACAAGCGGGGACCGATCTCGTGGGACATGGCGATGACCGCCACATCGAAGAAATGGCGCCCGCACGTCAACGCCGGCGACACGCTTCGGATAAGCACCACCTACGAGACCAGACGGGCATCGTGGTATGAGTCGATGGGGATCATGGTCACCTGGGAGGCCTGGGACAGCCAGACCGGGTTTGACCCGTTCACCGGGCGGCGCGATCTGCGCGCCCACGTGGCGAGTGTCAATCCGTTTGCGCGCGAGATCGACGAGCAGGGCCACGTCACGCACGGCCACCTCACCGAGAACAACCACCACGGCGGCACCACGTGGCTGACGATCGACCCCAACACGCTTCGCAGCTGCAAAACCCACAACGTCGACATCGCCGGCTTCGTGTTCTCCCCGGGCGACCTCGAGTCCCCTGGCGCGCAGCGTTGCGCCCCGACGGTCAAGGAGGGACAGTCGATCACCTTCCACAACCAGGACGCCAGCCCGCTCTCGGCGGGGATTCCGGGCCTCGACCCGAGCGCCGCCTACGTGGATTCGATCTTTCATACGATCACCTCCTGCCAGGACCCGTGCGGGCTGGACACTGGGATCTCGTATCCGCTGGCCAACGGAGCCGGCGGCTTTGACTCGGCTCAGCTGGGCGTCGGCACACCGGCGTCCGGGAAGCTGGTCTGGAGCACGCCGAGCGGACTCAAACCCGGCACCTACACGTTCTTCTGCCGTATCCACCCGTTCATGCGAGGGGTGTTCCGGATCATCCGCTGACCTAGCAGCGGCGAGTCCGAGCCGATGTGACGTTACGCACAGTTCACCCACTCCGCCACCTTGCTATACCTCGACGGGTGGCGGCTGAGAGCGACCAAGCGACTCAGGCGGCAGAGGCGCCTGTGCACGGTGTCGCCGTCTCGGCACGTGAGCTGACGAAGCGCTACGGCGAAGGCGCCACGGCCGTCGACGCGCTGCGCGGCGTCACGCTCGAGGTCCGCGCGGGCTCGCTGCTGGCGGTGATGGGCCCCTCGGGCTCGGGCAAGTCGACGCTGATGCACGTGCTCGCCGGCCTCGACAAGCCGACCAGCGGTCAAGTGGTGATCGCCGGCATCGAGATCACCGACCTCGACGACGCAAAGCTCACCCGCGTGCGTCGCGATCACGTCGGGTTCGTGTTTCAGTTCTTCAACCTGCTGCCGATGCTGTCCGCGGAGGAGAACGTGATCCTGCCGCTGTCGATCGCCGGCGAGCGGCCCGACAAGGAGTGGCTCGAGAAGCTGCTCGCCGACACCGGGCTAGCGGACCGTCGCCACCACCGGCCCTCGGAGCTCTCGGGCGGAGAGCAGCAGCGTGTGGCGATCGCGCGCGCGCTCGTCACCCGGCCGACCATCGTGTTCGCCGACGAGCCCACCGGCAACCTCGACTCCAAGACGAGCGGGGAGATCCTCGAGCTGATTCGCTCCTCGGCGGAGGAGTACAACCAGACGATCGTGATGGTGACCCACGACCCTCGGGCCGCTGCGATCGCCGACCGGATCCTGTTCCTGGACGACGGGCTGATAGTCAAGGAGCTGACGGAGGCGCAGCCGCCCGAGGTCCTTGAAGTGATGAGCACGCTGCAGTCGTGACCCGGGTAGCGCTGGCCGGACTGTTCGGGCGCAAGCTCCGGGCGTCGCTCACCGCGATCGCGATCATCCTCGGGGTCGCGATGGTGAGTGGGACCTACATCCTCACCGACACGATCCAGTCGGCGTTCTCGAGCGTCTTCACCCAGGCCTACAAGAACGCCGACGCCGTGGTCAGCGGCAAGAGCGCGATCGGCGGCGACAACAACGGCAACGGCGCCTCGACCCCATCGCTGCCGGCGTCGCTGCTGCCCCGCGTGCGGGCGCTGCCGCAGGTCGAGCAGGCCTCCGGCGCGATCTCCGACAGCGCCCAGCTGGTGGGCCACAACGGGAAGGCGATCTCGCGGGGAGGTGCACCCGGGCTGGCGTTCAGCCACAGCCCCGACGGCCAGCGCTTCAACCCGCTGAGCCTGACGCGCGGAACGTGGCCCACCGCGCCGAACGAGGTCGCCATCGACGCCGACACCGCGCGCAAGGACGGGTTCTCGGTCGGCGACCAGATCGGGGTCGTGGCCCGCGGTCCCGTGCAGCGGTTCAGGATCGTCGGGACGGTCAAGTTCGCCGGCGTGTCCTCGCTCGGCGGCGCCACGATGGCGATCTTCACGCTGCCCGAGGCCCAGCAGCTGTTCCACAAGCAGGGCAAGCTGGACCAGATCAGCGTCGCCGCCAAGCCCGGCACCGCCCCCAGCGCCCTGGTGAGCGCGATTCGCCCGCTGCTGCCGCCCGGCAGCCAGGTCAGGACCGGCCAGCAGGAGGCCAGGCAGCAGACAAAGGACACCAGCGGCTTCCTCAACATCTTCAAGGACTTCCTGTTGGCGTTCGGCGGGGTGGCGTTGTTCGTCGGAAGCTTCGTGATCGCGAACACGCTCTCGATCACGGTCGCCCAGCGCACCCGCGAGCTGGCGACGCTGCGCACGCTCGGGGCGACCCGCCGTCAGGTGCTCACGTCGGTGATGCTCGAGGCGCTGGTGATCGGGGTGATCGCCTCGATCATCGGGCTGTTCCTCGGCCTGGCGCTCGCGAAAGGCCTCAATTCGCTGCTCGTGTCCTTCGGCATCGATCTGCCCTCGACCGGGACCGTGTTCGCGACGCGGACAGTGATCGTCTCGTTGCTGGTCGGGATCGTGGTCACGCTGCTGGCGGCGATTCGCCCGGCGCTGCGATCGACCCGCGTTCCGCCGATCGCCGCGGTGCGCGAGGGCTCCGTGCTGCCGCCGTCGCGGTTTTCGCGCTTCGGCCAGCCGGCGGCACTGGCCACGATCGGCCTGGCGGTGGCGCTACTGCTCGTCGGCCTGCTCGTCGGCGGCCTGTCGACGGCCGTCCGCCTGATCGCGCTCGGGCTCGGGACGGTGGGCCTGTTCCTCGGCGTCGCGATGCTCGCCCCGAAGCTCGTGCCCCCGCTCGTTCGCGTGCTGGGCTGGCCGGCCACCAGGATCGGCGGCAGCGCCGGCGCGCTGGCGCGCGGCAACGCCTCGCGCAACCCCAGCCGCACCGCCTCGACGGCGTCCGCGCTGATGATCGGCCTGGCCCTGGTGACGCTCGTCGGCGTCCTCGCCGCCGGCCTCAAGTCTCGTTTCAGCGACGCGGTCGACAAGGTGTTCGTCGCCAACTACGCGATCACGGCCACCAACAACTTCTCGCCGATCAGCGTCGCGTCCGAGCGCGCGACCCGACAGGTGCCCGGGGTGCTCGCCGTCTCCGCCGTTCGCGCCGGGCAGGGTCGTGCGTTCGGCTCGAAGATCAACGTCACCGGCGTCGACGCCAACGTCAGCAAGGTGATCTCGGTCAACTGGCAGGCCGGTGACCCCCAGACGCCGGCGCAGCTCGGCGCCGCCGGCGCGTTCGTGTCTCACGACTACGCCAAGGCCCAGCACCTCGGCGTCGGATCGCCGATCGCCGTGCAGACCCCCACCGGGGAGACAATGCACCTGACGCTGCGAGGCATATTCTCGCCGCCGAAGGGCGGCTCGCCGTTCGGCGATGTGACGATCTCGACGTCGCGGTTCGATGCGACCTATCAGAACCCGCAGAACCTCTACACGTTCGTGAACATGCAGGGCGGGGTGACGCAGGCCAACACCAACAGGCTCGACGCCGCCCTGAGCGGTTTTCCCGACGCGAAGGTGCAGACCAAGTCGCAGTTCAAGGCCAACCAGCTCCAGGGCATCAACACGCTGCTCAACCTCCTCTACGTGCTGCTGTCGCTGTCGATCATCATCAGCCTGTTCGGGATCGTCAACACGCTGGTGCTGACGGTGTTCGAGCGCACCCGCGAGATCGGCATGCTCCGCGCGGTCGGGATGAGCCGGCGCCAGCTCCGGCGCATGATCCGCCACGAGAGCATCATCACGGCGCTGCTCGGCGCGACCTTCGGAATCCCGCTGGGGGTGGTCCTGGCGCTGATGGTCGGGGTGGCGATCAAGTACGCCGCGTTCACGATTCCCGTCGGCACGCTCGTGGTGTTCGTGATCGCGGCGGTTCTGGCCGGGATCATCGCCGCGATCTTCCCGGCGCGCCGGGCGGCGAGGCTCAACGTGCTCGCGGCGCTGCAGTACGAGTAGCGATCACGCCACCGAGGACCGCCGGCAGCCAGCCGCCGATCGCTGTCGCCACCGCCTCGAGATCGCTGGCCAGGCTGTGGTTGCCCTTGACCGTCACCACGGTGCGGTTCGGGCCCGCCGCCGGGCGGCCGAACGGATCGCTCTCGCCCTGCACCACCAGCACCGGCAGGCGCACCGCGTCGAGCTCGGGTTGGCGCGAACGGTCCGGGCGCCCCGGCGGGTGCACCGGGAAGGCCAGGCAGAGCACGGCTACCGCGCCGGTGTCGGCCGCGGTCCGGCAGGCCACGCGGGCGCCGGCGGAGCGCCCGCCGACGATCACGGGCAGGCCGGCGAGCTCGTGCTCGCGGAGGTGTGTGACGGCCGCCTTCCAGGCGCCATCCAGCTGGGTGGCCGGCGCCGGACTGCGCCTCCCGGCCACCATATAGGGCTGCTCGACGAGCGCGGTCGCGACGTTCATCGCCAGCGCCACCTCGCTCGCGGTCCTCAAATCCCGGGCGCCGATCCCCCCGCCGGCGCCGTGACCCAGGACCAGTGCCGCGACCGGGTCGGCCGCCGCGTGCAGGTGCACCCGGGCGGGACCGTGCGGCGTTTGAATCTCGAGCCCGGCCATCGGCCGGATCCTAGTGGGAGAAGCGTCATCCCCCGGTACGCTCCTGCGCCATGGCGGCCCAGCGTGAGTCGAGGCCGACGCAACTCGTCCGCGCCGTCCGTGGGCGCGCGCGAGCGCGCGCCCACCGAGGCGACGCGGTGCTGTGCCCCGTCTGTGGCGGCCGCTTCGATCGCTTCAAGGACGACTGGAACCGGGCCAACGCGCTGTGCTGGCGGTGCGGCTCGCACGAGCGACACCGAGCCCAGTGGCTGCTGTTGCAGCGTCGCCCCGAGCTCCTCGCCGGCGCCCGCTCGCTGCTGCACTTCGCGCCCGAGTGGGCGCTGCGCCGCCGTTTTGGAGATTGAGAATTTGCGGTATGTGACCGCCGATCTCGCCCAGCCAGGGGTCGATCTCGTTCTCGACGTCACCGCGCTGGACCTCCCCGACGCAAGCTTTGACGCGATCCTATGCTCGCACGTGCTCGAGCACGTCGACGACGACCGGTCGGCGATGGCCGTGCTGCGGCGGATCACGGCGCCGGGGGGCTGGTGCGCCGTGATGGTGCCGATCGATCTCGGCCGCGAGACCACCTACGAGGACCCCTCGATCACCTCGCCCGAGGACCGCCGGCGGGCGTTCTGGCAGCACGACCACGTCCGCCTGTACGCGGCGGACATCGGGGACCGGCTCGCCGCCGCGGGCTTCGATGTCGAAAGGGTGCGCCCCGAGCACGAGTTTGGCGTCGAGACGTTGGCGCGCTGCCGCATCCTCGCGGCCGACGACATCTGGCTGTGCCGGGCCACGGTGATGAAAGTTTGCCGTATAGCGGCAAACTTTCATCACCGTCCATGCCGCCCGGTCCCCGGCCCGGGCCGCCGCCGCCCTGGCGAAGCGCCGCACTACGGGGCGCCGGCCCTCGTGAGGCACCGTGCGCCGCAACTCGCCCCAAGCGCCGCGGCATCCGCGATCGCGGATCCCGCGGCGAGACCGAAGGTCAGGCCCGCCGCGAACGAGTCCCCGCACCCATAGGCATCGCGCGGCGGGCCCGGCGGCGGCACGGCCTCCCACCGCCCCTCCGACGTCCCCCACCAGCGTCCGCCGGCGGCTCCCTCGGTGGCGAAGTGCAGTCGCACCCGGCGCGCGATTCGCCGCGCCCACTCGCTCTCGCCTCGATCCCGGGCGCTGTAGACGAGCGCGTCGAGGGGCGGACCGTCCGCCGCTTCGAGCACGCGTCTGGCGCGTGGCGAGGCGACCAGGACCCTGGCCTGGCGGGCGTGCTCGATCGCGCGGCTGTCGCCGGCCGTCACGAACGCCGCGTCCGCGCCGTGGACGCGCTCCCACGGCAGACCGTCGGACGCGACCGGCGCGAGTCGATCTCCGAGCGTGATGATCGTCCGCTCGCCCGCCGCGTCGAGCAACGTCAGCGCCCGCCGAGTGGGCTCGTCCCGCCACGCCACGTGGACACGGACCCCTCGCCGCGCGAGCTCGGACTCGGCGGCCCCACCGAGCGCGTCTCGGCCCAGCGCGCAGTAGAAGTCGACCTCGGCGCCCATCTCGGCGAGGACCACCGCCACCACTCCGCCGCCGCCCGCGGCGCGGGCGAACGCGCCCTCCGCGTGGACGATCTCGCCGGGGCGCGGCAATGCCTCCACCGGGACGAAGTCCACCCACTCGACGTGTCCGACAACGGCGATGCGCGTCATCGGACCCGCTAGCCGGCGTGCAACAGCTCTTCGGGTGATCGGGCGACGACCAGCAGCTCTCCGACACCCGTGAGGTTCAGCAGGCGTTCGATCTGGCCGCCGCCGTGGACGACCGCGAATCGCCGACCGGCGTCGTGTGCTCGCCTGTGAGCCTTGACGAGCGCGTGCAGTCCGGTGGAATCCATGAACCTCAGCTCGCGGAGGTCGACGATCAGCAGCTCCGCATCGGCGTCGCGGACGCGATCGATCTCCTGCTCGAGCACCGGGCTCGTGGCGAGATCAAGCTCCCCGACGACGGCAAGAACGGTCGCGCGCTCATCGCTTCGCACGTCCACGTGAAATTGTTCCTGCGCGCTCATGGTTGCGAATCCGGCTCCACCTTGCCGATCTGCTCGCGGGGCGTTACCGCACTCGTCCGCACCCACAGGTCCGCGCTGAGATTACCATCGGCCTCGCCGGGAAACGCAGGGTGACGTTAGTGTCGCGACACTAGGCGCCGGCCCCGGCTCCGGGATCGCGCTGGCCCCCGCGCTGGTCGCGGTCGGCCCATTCCAGCAGACCGTCGAGCGAGAACGGCGCATCGTCGATGCCCTCGTGCAGGTCCCCGAGCTTCGCGAACCGCGCCGGCACCGTGGCAATCGTGAAGTCCTGGGGCATCGCGTCGTCGATCTCGTCCCAGGCGATCGGTGTGGAGACGGTCCCCTCCTTGACGCCGCGAACCGAGTAGGCGCTCGCGATCGTGTGGTCGCGAGCGTTCTGGTTGTAGTCGACGAACACCTTGTCGGGCTCACGGTCCTTGCGCCACCAGGTCGTGGTCGCGTCCGCGGGCGCCCGCCGCTCCACCTCCCGCGCGAATGCGAGCGCGGCCCCGCGTACGTCGGCAAAGCCCCACCGCGGATGGATCCGGACGTAGATGTGCAGGCCCGATCCACCCGAGGTCTTCGGCCATCCCACGGCGCCGATCTCGTCGAGCACCTCCTGGGCGACACGGGCGACGCGACGCACCCGCTCGACGCCGCAGTGCGGCATCGGATCGAGGTCGATGCGCCATTCGTCGGGCCGCTCGACGTCGGCACGGCGTGAGTTCCACGGGTGGAACTCCACCGTCGACATCTGGACCGCCCAGACCACGCCGGCGAGGTCCGTGACGCACAGCTCGTCGGCGTGGCGACCGGAGGGAAAGTCGACCCGGACCGTGTCCAGCCACGGCGGGGCGCCCGAGGGGACGCGCTTCTGGTGCACCTTGTCGCCGTCGACGCCTCGGGGGAACCGGTGCAGCATGCACGGGCGCTCCCGCAGCGCGCGGACGATGCCTTCGCCGACGCTCATGTAGTAGCGAACCAGGTCGAGCTTGGTCTCTCCGCGAGCGGAGAAATAGACCCGTTCCGGACTTGAGACCCGGACCGTCCTGCCCGCCACCGATAGATCGATCCCTGCGCTGCGCTCTGCGGGTGCCACGGTCACAGCAATTAGACCGCTTCCCGAGGGGCATTTCATCGGGACGCCCGTCCCCCTGCCCGTCGGTCTGCCGCCGTGTCGAAGACGGCGCGCGTCTCCCCGGGCCGGCGCCGGGTGCGCGTCTCCCCCGGCCGGCGCCGGCTAGAAAGCGCCGAACCGCGTGCTCAGCCGCCAGTGCCGCCCGCCGTCCTTGGAGACGTACACCCAATTTGAGGACTGCAAGCCCTTGGTTCCCACCGGGTTCTGGATCGAGGCGACCAGGTGGCCGTTGAACGTCGCCACGACCGACAGCACGATTCCGCCCAGAGATGCCCCCCACCAATGCTTGCCGCCGTCCGGCGAAACGTCGGCGACGTTGCCGCCGCCCGGCCCACCCCACGCGAAGTACGTGCTCTTGGAAGCCCCCACCTGGGTGACGACGAGCGGTGCCTGCGCGGCGGGGAGATGGAAGGGCGGTCCGTCGATCTTCCAAGTGCGCCCGCCATCGACAGTGGCCGCCGGGTAGGTGACGTTGGCGACCGTGGCCAGCGCGAAACCTCGGCCCGAGCTGGGGAACACGCGGACGCCGAGCCGGCTCGAGCTGACGACCGCGCCCCGCTTCAGCACGCCCTTGGCGCTCGACGTGATCAGGTGCGCGGTGATCAGCTTCGGCGGCGATGCCGCCGCGGTGATCAGCTTCGGCGGCGATGCCGCCGCCGTGGCGCGGGTCGTGGATGCAATGGCCGCGGCGGCAAGCCCGCCTGCGAACAAGGCGATCGCCGCCACGACGGCAGCCCAGGCAGTTGCCGCGCCGGCGGCAAACACCGCAAGCCGGCGGCTTTCGCCACCGGCGCGCGAAGTGATCATCTCCCCGGCGATCGGGTCACCCGCCGGTGCCGCCCGGCCTGTCGGCGGCTCGGCGCTGCTCATCCTCCGAAACGATACCGGCCCGCTCCGCTTCCACGCGGTCCACTTCGACGGTGTCGCGGCCGGCGGTGTCGCGGCCGGCCGTGTCGCGGGCGGCCGTGTCGCGGGCGGGCGTTGCGCCGACCGCCCTGTCGCGCGCGGGCGAGTCGCTCCCCGCCGTGTCCCGGGCGCCCGCGTCCCCCGCCATGCCGCGGTCAGCGGTGCCGCGATCGCGCAACGACCCTTCCTCGTCCAGCAGCTCGTGGTCCGCCATTCCACGCTCGTGCGCGGTGGCGCGCTCCTCGTGAATCTGGGCCTCGGCGCGCTCGCGATCGGCCTCCGCGGCTGCGATCCGCGACTGCTGCTCGGCGCGCTCGGCCCGGCTCTCGCGTGCCTCCGCCTCCTGCCGGTGCTCGATTGCCACCTGCTCACGACGCTGCTGCAGCTCGCGCTCACGCCGGCGCGCGGCAATCCGTCCCCGCATCGCGAACATCACGAGCAAGGCGACGATCAGCACCGCGACGACGATGATCGCGATAAGGAGTCCCGTCGACATCCTCAACCTCCTAAATTGACTACGCGAAGGCTTCCCCGGACCGCCCCCCGAGCAAACAGCGCCCTTGCACTCAGCTCCGGGCCACCAGCTCTATCCGGTTACCCCAGGGATCCTCGGAGAAGAACCTGCTCACCCCCGGAAGCTCGTCGTCCCAGACGACCTTGCCGCCGGCGCCGGCGATCCGCTCGGCCAGCCCCGCCAGCTCGCCGGCGCTCACCAGCAGCGCGGGATGCGCCTTGCGCGCCGGCGCGAACGGCTCCTCGACGCCGACGTGCAGTTGCTGGGCCCCGATCGCAAACCAGACGCCTCCGCGGTCGCGCAACGCCGCCGGCTTCTCCAGCTCGGACAACCCCAGCAGCCCGCCGTAGAACCCCCGCGCCTCACGTTCGCAGCCCTCCGGCGCCGCAACCTGGACATGGTCCAGGCCGACCACCTCGCTCACGAACGCCCCACCATGTCGCCGGAGGACCGGACCGGCTTGGCGAACAGCCGTTCCAGGACGCGGGCGACGCCGGCGTCATCGTTGTCGGCCGCGACCTCGTCGGCCACCGCCAGGACGTCGGGATGAGCGTTGGCGACGGCGACGCCGTGCCCGGCCCACTCGAGCATCGGCAGATCGTTGGGCATGTCGCCGAACGCGACCACCTCCGTGTTCTCGATCCCTCGCTCGGTGCACACCCGCGCCAGGGCCGATGCCTTGCTGACGCCCGCCGCCGCGATCTCGAGCAGGCTGTCGCCGGCGCTCGAGTGCGACAGCTCGGCGAGGTCTCCCACGAGTTCGCGCGCGCACTGCAGAAGCGCATCCGCCGTCATCTCCTCGTGGCGGAGCATCAGCTTGAGGGAGGGCTGGGACACCAGCGACTCGACCGCGTCGACGACAACATCCGCGGGCACCGGCCAGCGCGACCGATAAGCCGGCTCGCGCGCGAACCCGGTGGTGCGCTCGACCGCCCAGGCGCCACCGGGCAGCTCCGCCTGCAGGAGCGCGACGATCTGCCTGGCGATCTCCGGCTCGAGCGGGAACTCCTGAAGCGCCGACTCCGTGTGCAGGTCCCAGAGCACGCCTCCGTTGGCGCAGATCGCCACGCCGCGGTGACCGGTGGCCTGGGCCAGCGGGTGTAGCCAGCGAGTCGGCCGCGCGGTGCAGATCACGACCATCGAGCCGGCCTGCTCGACTGCCGCCAGCGCCCGCCGCGAGCGCTCGTCGAGCGTTCCGTCGGAGCGCAGCAACGTTCCGTCGAGATCGGTTGCGATCACCTTCGGGGGCATGCCGAGATGCTCGCAGACGACTCAGTTGATCGCCGCCGCTCAGGGCACGGTCACGCCCTGCAGCGCCACCGGCCCGCGCGTGGGGTCGAGCTCGGTCGTCTGCGAGACGCCGGACGGCGGGATCGTGTCGATGACCTTCGGCACCGTCGCCGGATCGACCGAGCAGATGGGGCTGGTGACTCCGGGGGCGCAGACGCCGAACAGGAACGGCTGCGGGGTGGCCGCGAACCCGCGGGCCTGGTCGGGGCTGAACCCGTCCTGGCCGGTCAGGGCGACGGTGAACACCCAGCCGGTGCCGACCGTGCCGAACTGCGCGACCGGAAGTATCAAGGTGGCGGTCATGGTTGTCTGGTCGGGGATGAACTGCGCGGACCCGACCGGGTTGCCCGCCGCGTCGTTCCAGACGGGCGCCGCGAAGCCTTGTGCCTCGATCCGCTCGCTCCAGGCGTCCGCGGGCGCGATCGTGTAATTGCGCTGCGGGAACGCCGCAGCCGTCGACGTGCTCGTCGCCGCGGGATTGCGAACGTAGAGGTCGAGCAGCTGCGCGCCGAAGGCGTTGCCGAACGTGGGGTCGAGGTTGCGCAGCGTGACCTGGATGTAGACGTTGGTGGCGGTCTGGTTGACCCGCATCCGGGTCAGGTCGAACGCGCCGGGGTGGAAATCCGAAGCGGTCGGGTAGGCGTAGGTCCCAGCACCGTTGTCGTCACCCGACGGATCGGCGGTGTCCAGCACGGTCGTCCCCGGCAGTGCGGTGTTGGTCACCGACAGCTGCGTGTAACCGGTGCTGTCGCCGAGCGTGGCGGTGACGGTTACGGTGGTGGTGCCGAAGCTGACCGGCAGTGACAGCGACCAGTTCCCGGACGAGTCGGCGGTCGTGGACGCGATCGCGGCGGTGCCGCCCGTCAACCCGGAAGCCTCGGCGTCGACCTGGGCCCCGGCGCTCGTGGTTCCGGTGACGGTGACGGTGGGGGCGTCGATTCTCGAACCGCTCGCCGGCGAGGTGACCACCACCGGCAGCGATCCGGGCATGCCGTGTGCGACGTAGCGGCGAGTCACGATCCGCGGCGTCTCCAGGTTGCGGCCGGCACCGATGTCGCGCGCCAGGCGTGCGTAGGACGCCTGCGCCCAGGTCAGCGGGCTCGCCGATCCGACCGGCTGCCCCGTCACGAATCCGATCGACGCGGTCGTCGGATCGGTGCCGAACGGCGACGCCGGGAAGTCCGGGTCCTCCCACACCTGCTCGGGCTCGAGATAGTGACCGGAGGTCTGGTTGGCGATCGCGCTCAGCAGCGCCCTCGCGCCGACGGGATCAGAGCCGGCGATGTCAAACTCGCCCCGCTCGCCGGCGAGCACCGGCCACAGGTGACCCGAGCCCACGTTGCCGGTGGGCCATGGTTTGCCGGTGGGCGAGCAGTTCGTCGGGTCCGGCTCATAGCAGTCGCCATAGCCGTCCTCGGACCCCGGCGTGCTGGTCCCGTA
Source organism: uncultured Solirubrobacterales bacterium (assembly GCA_963723675.1). Lineage (GTDB taxonomy): Bacteria > Actinomycetota > Thermoleophilia > Solirubrobacterales > Solirubrobacteraceae > Palsa-465. The sequence continues at coordinate 2,357,680 of CAVRRW010000012.1, forward strand.
CCGGTAGAAGCCGGGTCCGTTGGGGGTCTGGCGCTCGATCACCCGATCGACCACGGCCAGCGACGCCCGCACGGTCGGGTCGGCGGCGGGGAGCACGCCGAGGCGAACCAGCTCCAGGAAGCCGGCGTCGACGATCGAGCGCTGGTCGAACGTGCCGCTGCCGTTGCCGAGGTTGTAGGAGATCGCGGCGTTGGGATCGCCGGTCTTGGAAAGCCGGATGAAGTAGCTGGGTGCGTACGGGCCGGTCGTGGTGACCGTCCAGGCCTTGATGTTTCGGGCGAACTGGTCGGCGGTGGCCTGATAGAGCCGAGCCCGGGCGGCGTCGCCGTTGACCGACGCGATGTTCGCTGCCGCGGTCAGCCCGGCAATCTCGGCCGCGATCGTCGAAGGCGAATAACCCGACTGCTCCTCCCACCGCTCGACGCCGTCGGAGGGCCCGTGGGCGACGAGGAAGTCCGCGGCCGGCACCACGTGGTCGCGATACAGCGCGCCGTCGGAGGCCAGCCCGGACTGCCAGTCCATCAGGATTGGATAAGACGTCTCATCCAGCTGCAGACCCCCTGTATCCGGCGCAACCTTGCCGTTGAGCAGGGAGTTTCGGGGCATCGAGCCGTCCTGCTGTTGCTGACGCTCGAACAAGAAGCGCGCCGCGGCGCGCGCGGTGCTGAGATCGCCCGCGACGAGCAGGCCCGTGAACGCCTCGTAAAGGTCGCGCGCGAACACCTCACGGTAGGAGCCGAAGTAGGTCGGCTTGCCGTTCGTCAGGTTCCCGGCCGGGACCGCCTGGCCCCAGGGAGAAGCCAGCCCCGCCGCGATCGCTCCGCTGAAAGTCTTGTCCTCGCTGGCCTTGACGACGTTGACCGAGCGGTAGTACTGGAGATCCGCAGCACGCCCCAACTCCCTCGACGGCGGTCGCAGGCGCTGGTCGTAGCGACGCCACTGCCGGTCGTATCGCAACCAGGCCCCGAAGAACGACTGGCCAGCCGCGGCGCCGGCCACGTCGCGCGCCTTGGTCTCGCTCGTTCCGAAGCCCAGCGCGAGAGTCACGCTGTGGTCGTGGCGCAGCCGCAGCGCAGCGGTGAGCGCGACGTGTCCGTTCGGGGCCGATGTGAACGTGGTCAGCGCATGTGTCGAGTCGAGCATCTGGAGGCCGTCGCTCGCCGTGCCGGCATAGCCGACGCTCGCGCTCGAGAACCCGGCGCTTGACCGCAGCGCTTCGAACGTCGGCACCGCGTAGTCGCGGTTGGCGGCATTGGTCGTCGTGTTGGTGTTGAACGCCACCGGCACCGGGTCGTGGCCGGCGGTGTCGAGCAGGGCGCTGTTGGCGCCCGCGTTGTCGGCACCGCCGCCGCCGGTCCCGCCGGCGAGCGGGTCGAGGCGCACGTAGACCCGATCGCGGCCGGGCCCCTCGAAGTGGGTGCGCATCAGAACCGCGTCGCGGCTGGGGTCGGCCAGGTAGGTGGTGATGATCCGATAGCCGTGGGTGTCGTTGCTTGCCACCACGGTGCACGCCATCCCGGTGGGGTCGGGGAAGCTCCGGTAGGTCATGTCCCGCGTCTGCAGGTCGGTGAAGTTCTTCCCGTCGGTGACCACGTACTGCAGCGTCTTGACGTTGGTGGCATCGACGTTGGGCCAGTAGACGTCCGAGAGGACGCCGCCGGCGACGGTGAACCACACCTTCGAGGTCGTGTTGCCCGCCGTGCCGACGCAGTCCTTGCGCGCGAGATCGAAGTAGCTCTCGGTCCCGGGGGCGCCCGGGGCCACCTGGGCACGGACGGCCGGGGCGAGTCCTCCGGCGAGCGCGCTCGCGGCCACCAGGATGCTGACGACACGGCGTTTCATCTCAGACCTCCGGGACAGGGCGTTGTGGCGTGGGCTGGGTGGTGTCCGCGAATCACCGCGACCGCGGCGGGTGGGGCGGCTCGCCGGCCGGCAGATGATCGCACGATGGCGCTCACATTCGGCGTCCCAGCGGCCTGGCCAGAAAACTCGCCGTCCACGCCGCCGCGATCAGCGCGACCCCGACCGCGAACACGACCCAAGGCATCGTCGTCATGGAGGACCCGGCCGGCGAGGCGGCCCCGCGCGGAACGGGCAACGGGTGCCCGGCCGAGGCGGCCAGACGCTGGACCGCCGTCAGCGCCGCGGTTCCGAGGCCGGCGCCCGCCGATGGCGTCGCGATCTCGCGCAGCGCCGGCTCGCCGCCGGCGACCGCCCGCCCCGGTCCGTAGAGGCCAAAGCCGTCGGGCATCACCACCAGCAGCGGCCCCCGGTGGACGAGCGACAGCTCCTGTCCGAGGAAGCGCGCGTAGTTCTGCGGCTGGCGCCACAGCGCGGACACCGAGCCCAGATCGGCGGGCGAGGCAATCAGCGCGACCCGGATCGGGTAGCCGCTACGCCCCGCGGCCGCCACGAGCGCACTCAGCTGCGACTGCTGCGCGGCGGAGAGCCCAGCGTCCTGGGGCAGGAATACCGCCTGCGAGGCGAGCACATCGCTGGCGGGGTCGCCGTCGGCGCGGGCCAACGCCGGCCACCATGCCGACACCGCCAGCAGCGCCGCGATCGCGAGTGCGGTCACGCCTCGAGCGCCCCTGGTGCGCTCGACGAGCGCGCCCGCGATCGGACCTTGATACGAACGGCCCCTGCGACCCCCACCCCGGGCGCCCCTCGTGCGCGGGTGACGGTCGTGAATGTGCGTACAGTCCGGCACGGTGGGATGACTCCGGAGACGAGACGGCTCAGCGCAACGGTCGCGGCGGCAGACCGTCCGAAGTCTATGGATCGCCGACGCCCGGCTGGGGCCGCTCTGGCGATGATCGGCGCGGTCGCGGTGCTTGGCGGATTCCCGGCGCCGGCGCACGCCCATGGACCGGTCGCCCCGATCGCGAGCAGCTACGAGGCCAGGGTCGAACAGGCGCCGCCCGGGCTCGACGCCAGGGTCGTCGATGGTGACCAGCGGATGTGGCTGCGGGTTCCGCGCGGCGACACCGTGGTCGTGCTCGACTACCGCGGGGCTCCCTATCTGCGGTTTACGCGCTCCGGGGTGGAGGTCAGCCACAACTCGTCGATGTATTACTCCAACCAAACACCGGTGGCCCAGGTTCCGCCGGCGAACCTGACCCGCGCCACACCGCCGAACTGGCACCGGGCCAGCGGCGGGGGAGCTTACGAGTGGCACGACGGCCGGCTTCACGCGCTGGCGACCGTGGCGCGCTCGCCGGGCCAGCGGTACGTGGGTAGGTGGAGCATCCCCCTGCTCGTCAACGGGCGCGCGACCGCCATCGCTGGTGGCCTCTGGCACGCCGACGACCCGTCGATCGTGTGGTTCTGGCCGATCGTCGTGCTGCTGGCGTGCGTGCTGGCGGCATGGCGCGTACGCCAGGCGCAACTCGACGAGTTTGTCGCGCGCCTCCTCGCGTTCGCCGCGCTGGCGGGGGTGGCCGTCGGCGGCGTCGCTCGACAGCTCCATGGACGGCCCACGGTCGGGACCTTGCAGCTGATCGGCCTGGTGTTGATCCTCGCTTACGTCGCCTGGGCCCTTGGCCGGCTCCTGTTCCGCCGGCCGGGATACTTCTACTTCCTCATCGTCGCCGTCGCCGCCCTGTGGCAGGGCGCCGAGCTGTTCCCGACGCTGCGGAGCGGCTTCGTGCTCGCCGCGGTGCCGGCGGTCGTGGCCCGGATCGCGGCCGTGGTCTGCCTCGGAGCCGGCGCCGGACTGCTGCTGCTGGTGTTCCGGTTGTCACAGAAACCCGACGCGGGACCATCGGCCGCCGACGAGTACAGCGAAGATCGCGAGCTCGAGGACGAGGCCGCCTGGGAACTCGAGCATTAGCTCTCTCGGCGGCGGTGCTCGCGGCCGGCTCGCTGGGAGGCTGCGGGTCCACCCGGCCAACGCCCGCGGCGACCCGCTCCGGCGCCTCGACCTCCGGCGTTCCACGAACGCTGCTGCTGCAGGCGCGTCCGATCGGACGCGGCGAGCGATTTCACCCACCGCCGACCGGTCCCGTGCTCGGCCCCTGCAAGGCGCGCCTGGGAATCAGCGACGGCGTGCACATCGAGCTGTTTGCCGCCAACCGAGTGGTGATCGTGCCCGCGGGGATCGGAGTGCAGGGGCCGCTCACGTTCTCCTCGGGGCGGATCACCGGCGCGCGCTGCTACGGCAACCCGGTGACGCGCGAGCCGACCGGGCTCGTGCTGGTCCGCCCGGGATCGCGTCTGTCGGTGTCGGATCTCTTTCGAAGTTGGGGTCAGCCCCTGTCCTCGGTCCAGCTCGCCTCCTTCCGGGCGCCGCGGGGGCAGCGCCTGGCGGTGTTCGTCAATGGGCGGCCGTGGCGTGGCGCGCCCGGCAGCGTGCCGCTCTCGCGTCATGCGGTCATCGTCCTCGAGGTCGGCCCGCACGTCCCGCCGCACACGTCCTATGCGTTCCCGCCGGGCACGTGACTGTGATCGTCCTAGAAGCACCGCCGATGCGCGGTATTCTCAGCGGATAATGCCGGTGCCTGTCCTACGGGGGGTTGTGATTCGGAGGCTGGCGCCCCTAGCGTTGATGCCACCGGCCGCGTTCGCGGTCCATCAGCTCCGATACTGGTTCGCCTTCCATGGCCAGATGGGGCTCGAGCTCCAGCGCCAGGGCCACGCCTACCTGCACTCGCTCGTGCCGTGGATCGTGTTGCTGATCGCGGTCGCGGTCGGCGTCTTTCTGCGAGCGCTGGGCCGCGCGCTCGGCGGACGCTGCTCGATTCCCCGCTACACGTTTTCGTTCGCGTTCCTGTGGCTGGTCTGCGCGGCGTGCCTGCTCGCGCTCTACGTGTCACAGGAGCTCCTCGAGGGGACGTTCGTCACGGGCCACCCCGCGGGATTCGTCGGCGTCTTCGGCTACGGGGGATGGTGGTCGATACCGGCGGCACTCGGCGTCGGCCTCGTTCTCGCCGCGTCTTTCCATGGCGCCCGCTGGGTGCTCCGGGAGACCGCTCGACGTCGCGCCGGCCGGCCGCTCGCGCCGGCGCGCACCGCCGTCGTGGCGCGCCCCCCGCGCGATCTCTCCCTGCCTCGGATGGCGGCCCTCGCCGGCGGCTGTTCGGGCCGCAGTCCTCCGCGCTGAACCGCGCCGTTGCGCCCGGGGTTGCGCTCCCCGGGCGAAGAGGTTGCGCCCAGGGTTGCGCTCTCCGGGCGAAGAGACCGACGGCGCGGTCGCCCGCACTGTCAACGGCGCTTCAGGCTGACGCCGGCCCTCACAGGGCCGCCGGTCTGAACACCCAATGAGGAGGACACACAAACTGTGAACGTCACATTCCCGATCAGGCGGCTGGGGCGCGCCGCGACGATCGTCGCCGCGACGGTGCTGATCCTGCCGGCCGCGGCTTGGGCCCACGCGCGCGTCAGCCCGGCCGTATCGATCTCCAAACAGCTGCAGCTCTACAGCCTCGCGGTGCCGACCGAGAAGAGCAACCTGACCACGACGAAAATCGTGATGACCGTCCCGTCCGGGTTCGGGATCGACTCGTTCGTGCCGCCGCCGGCCGGCTGGCACCAGCAGGTGCAGCAGGCCGGCTCGGGCGACAGCGCCGTCGTCACGAAGGTGACGTGGACGGGCGGTCGTACCCCGACCGGGGAGGACTCGCTGTTTCAGTTCCTCGCCCAGCCGTCGTCGGCTAGGTCCTACACGTTCGGCGTGCAGCAGACGTATTCGGACGGATCGATCGTCAACTGGAGCGGACCGGAGTCCTCCGACGCGCCGGCGCCGACGATCGACGTGAGGGACTCGCTGGGCGGCGGTGGCGTTTCGGCGCTGACGATCGTCGCCCTCGTGGTCGGGGCGCTTGGCCTCCTGGCCGGCGGCTTCGCGCTGGCGAGCGGGCGCGGAGGCGCGGGGGGGCGACCGCTGGCATGAGCAAGACCCTGCGGAGCGCGCTCGTTGTCGCCGCCGTCGCGGCCGGACTGGTGGCGCCCAGTGCCGCCTCCGCGCACGCCTACCTGGTCAGGACAACGCCGGGCGCGAGCGGAGTGCTCGACTCTCCGCCGAGGAGCGTGCAGCTGACCTACGACGAGGCGGTCGAGCCGCGGTTCGCGGTTGTGTCCGTCACGAACGCGGCGGGCCGGCAGGTCACGAATGGGCCGGTGGCGCGGTCCCCGGCGAACCCCGACACGCTGGTGGCGCCGCTGAAACCGCATCTGCCCGAGGGCTGGTATCTGATCTACTGGCGCGCGATCTCCGTCGACGGCCATCCCGTACAGGGAGCGTTCACGTACGCGGTCGGCCCCAACCCGGGACCGGCGCCGCAGTTCCCGGTCCCGAAGGTGTCCGCGACCGCGGCGACGCCGCAGCTGCTGATCGCGCGCTGGGTGATGTTCGTCTCGGTGATGGCGGCGATCGGGCTGTTCGTGCTGCGGATGCTGATCGCGCGGCCCGTGATCAGGCGAGTCAACGGGACGAGCCTGCGCGCGGTGTCGGTCGCGCTGGTGATCTGCTCGGTGCTCGGGCTGATTGCGATCCCGGTATATCTGGACTTCTCCGTCGCGAACGACTCGCTGCGCTCCGTGTTCGACGTCACGGCGCTGGTGTCGCTGTTCCGGGTGACCGCCTTCGGGCGGGCGATCGTCGATCTCGGCGTCTGCTTCGCGCTCTTCTGCATCGCCGCCTGGGTCTCGCTGTGGGTCGACCGGCCCGACCGCGAGCACCGCTCGGTCGCCGAGCTCGCGGCGGTCACCGGCGCGCTGCTCGCGGCCGCCGCCGTCCTACTCGTGCCCGGCGCCGCCGGGCACCCGGCGCAGACCTCACCGCGCGGGCTGACGGTGGCGTTCGACTGGCTACACCTGATCTCTGGCTCGGTCTGGCTGGGCGGGCTCCTCGGGCTGCTGGTGATCTGGCGTGGCCTGCCGGTGGGGCGCCGGGTCCCCGCGCTGTCGGTGATCGTGCCCCGCTTCTCCAACGTCGCGGTCGTCTCGGTGATCCTGCTCGGCGCCACCGGGATCGGCGAGGCGGTCAACCACATGCCGGCGGTGAACGCCCTGTGGCTGACCGGGTTCGGGCAGGCGATCCTGGTCAAGGCAGGGCTGCTGATCGGCGCGCTGCTCATCGCGTCGGGCAACCTGCTGCGGACCAAGCCCCAACTCGCCGCGGCCCGCGACCGGGCCGATCACGGCGAGCCGGCGGCGGGCCTGCTCGGAAGGCTGATCAGCGGCGAAGCCATCGTCGTCGCGGGGGCCGTGTTCGCGGCCGCCGTGCTCTCGAGCCTGGCGCCGCCGCCGCCGGCGTTCGCCGAGCAGAATTCGGCGCTGGCCCGGGTCGGTCCGGGACGGGTGGCGGAGACGATCAACCACAGCGGCTACAAGCTCCAAGTGCTGGTCTCCCCGAACAAGGCCGCGGCGCCCGACTCGTTTGCCCTCCGGATCACCAAGAACGGGCGGCCGGTGCGCGGCGCCGACGTCACACTTGCCTTCAACCACCTGGAGATGCAAATGCCCCAGCAGGAGTATCAGCTCAAGGAGTCCCAACCCGGCATCTACTCCCGTGCGGCACCGGCGCTCGTGATGGTCGGCAAATGGGGGCTGAACTTCCAGATCACCCCGAGGTCGGGGCCCTCGTTCAACGCCCTGATCGTCGACCAGGCAAACGGATGAGGAGGTCCCACTTGCATGATCGACCGCGCATCCGCTCAATCGAGGCCGGTGCCCTGATCGCGCTCGCCATCGCCCTCGCGGTCGCGCTCGCAGGCTGTGGCGGCAGCTCGAACGGGGCGGTCAGCGCCCCGACCATCGGTGCCGCGAAGGTGTTCACGGTAGAGGGCTTTCAGCCCGCCGGGACGATCCACGCCGGCCGGCCGGTCACGGTCTCGTTTACCGTCAAGATGCCCGACGGCAAGCCGCTGACCCAGTACAAGACCGGATCGGGACCGCACACCGGAGTGCACCTGATCATCGTCCGCAAGGACCTCTCCTACATCATCCACCAGCACCCCCCGGTCGGCCCCGACGGGCTCCTGCGCCAGACCGTCACGTTCCCGGCGCCCGGGCCCTATCGGGTGCTGATCGACCTGTACCCGAACATCCCCGGCGGCCAGCCCAACTTCCAGCTGTTTCGGAACATCAACGTCGCCGGCGCCTACCACCCGCAGTCGCTGCCGCCGTTCATGGCCAGCCAGGTGATCGACGGCTACCACATCGACATGCACGGCCATCCGTCGCTGCACGCGATCCAGGCGCAGTTCGTGGACATCGACGTGACCGATGCCCAGGGCCACAAGGTCAAGTTCGCCCCCTGGTTCGGCGCGCTCGCGCACGCGATCTTCTTCCACCAGGGAACGCTCGACTACTTCCACACGCACGTCTGCGCGGTCAACGCGGCGAATTGCGCCACGTTGCTCGGGAGCGCCAAGATCTCCGGCAAGGCAACCGCGCCGGGGAAGCTGACGATCGGCGTGCTCTTGCCCGAACCCGGCACCTGGCGGCTCTTCTTGCAGATGAAGCTTGGCGGCAAGATCGTGACAGCGCCCTACACCCTTAAGGTGGCCTCGTGACCTCGAACCGGATCTGGCTGCGCCTGCTCGCCTCGCTGGCCGCGGTCGCCGCCGGCGCCGCGGCGCTGGTGATCGCGATCCTGCTGGTGCGAAGCGTGCTGGGGTAGCCGCCTGCCCGGGCGAGCGCTTCGGTTTGACTCGACGAGGCGGACCCTATTCGTCCGCTCTCAGGAACCGGATCGTGGTCAGGACAACCAGCACGGTCATCAACACCGCGCTGCCGACGCACCACTGGCAGATCGCGTGGATCGTGAACAGCTCCCGATAGGTCAGGTACATGCTGAAGCAGAAGCCGACGAATGCGACCGCGACGCCGGCCGCTCGGCCCAACTCGCCGCGGATCGCGGCCGAGCCGAGGATCGAGACGTAGCCGATCAGCCCGAGCAGGGCGACCGGGATGCCGGCCAGCTTCGCGTACCGCGAGGCCTGCACGGTCTCGCAACCGCCGCCACCCGAGAGGCACACCACCTTGAGGCCGGCGTAGTGAATGTAGGTGAGGTAGCCGGCGACGCCGATCCCGAGCAGGCAGACGACGACGATCGCGATCCGCAGCCGACGATCGCTGACCACGCCGCGCACGGTCGCGTTCGCCACCGCGGTCATTGCACCTTCTTGATCGTTGCCTCGAGCTGGCTGTAGCTCGGGACCGCGGACGACGGCGACGCCGTACCCCGCGGGCCCTGGAAGATCAGCGTCGGTGTGCCCGTGACTCCCTGGCTGGTGCCGGTCTGCACCTCGCTCTGCACCTGGTTGGCCAGCGCCGGGTTGTTACGGGCACTGCTCCATTGGCTGACGGAGAGCCCCGGCACCTGATGTGCGAGGCCGGTCAGGAAGCTCTCGGTGACGTATCCCGTGCCCTCCTGTCCCTGCTGGTGGTAGAAGAGCTCAACGTAGTGCCAGAAGCGATTCTGCTCGCCGGCGGCAAGCGCGGCGACCTGCTGGGTCTGAAACGTCTGCGGGTTCGGCGTCGCGGTCTGGAACGCCTTGTAGACGACCTTGACGCTGCCGGCGCGAACGTCCTTGGAGACGAGCTCTGGGAACGAGCTGAGCGTGAAGTCGCGGCAGATCGGACATTCGAGATCGCCGTAGTACGTCATTGTCACGGGCGCATTGCGGTTGCCCAACGTCGCGCCCGATTGGGGGATGCCGTTGAGAAGCTGCTGGACCGAGGCGGTCGTCTTCGCGGCGTTCGTCCCGGTCTGGAGCCCGCCCGAGCCACCGCTGCCGCCGATCGAGATCGCGACGATCACGGCGACGACCGCGGCCGCACCGGCGGCGATCCCCAGCAGCATCCGCATCCGCCGCTGGCGGCGCTCGCGCGCCGCGCGTGCCTGCTCCTCCGCGAGCCGGCGAGCGCGCGCTTGCTCCTTTTGCTTGGTCCGTGACGCCATAAAACCTCAAACAGGGTGCCGCATCGACCTCAAGCGCCGCAGTCCGAGCGCGAAGAATTGCGTAAGCCGGCGCGCCGAAAGCGACGCCGTGGCTGATGGTAAGTGATCGCCGCCCGAAACTGAGGCGCCGGCCCGCCGATTCGGTAGTGAATTGCCGATGCGCGGCGCGCCGTCGTGGCCGACACTTCACTACACGCCCACGCCACCGCCAGCGGGGCCGCGGCCGATCGACAAGCAAAGGAGTCAGCCATGACCACCACCACCACCAGGTCCCGGGTCGTTCGCTTGGCACGCCGGGTCGTCGAGATGTGGAACGAGATCGATGAAGCCCAGCGCCGGATGTTCGAGATCAGGATCGGCGTCCGCGCGCCGGCGCGCCGTGAGCATGAAGAACGCCGCCTCTCTGCTGCGGGGATGGCGCCCGGCCGCGGCGGCGGATTGCACGACGGCGCCGCCGCCGGGCTCATGTGCTAGCCGCGGAGCCCCTCCGAGCCTTCGGGCCGCGCCAGGCGCGACAATCCTGGCGTGTCCGATCCCGGCGTGTCCGATCCCGGCGTGTCTGATCCCGGCGTGTCCGATCCCGGCTCGTGGTTTCCGGTCCCCGACGAGGCGGAGCTGCCCTCCGACCTGCGGGGTCTCTTCGCCAAGGCACGCGAGCGGCTCGGCTTCGTGCCCAACGTGTTTCGCGTGTATGCGTTTCGCCCGCAGCGGCTCAGCGCCTGGTTTGCCCACTTCCGGCAGCTGCACGAGCCGACCGACCAGCTCGGCGGCGCTGACCGCGAGATGATCGCCGTCGTCGTCAGCGCGGCCAACAGGTGCCTGTATTGCCTCGTCGCGCACGGGGCAGACCTGCGCGAGCAGTTGGGCGACCCGGTCCTCGGCGAGCGCATCTCCTACGACTGGCGACGGGCCGGCCTCGATCTGCGACGGACGGCGATCTGCGCGTTTGCCGAAAAGCTGACGCTCCGGCCCCATGAGGTCACGCACGCCGACCTTCGGTCGCTCCTGGACGTGGGCCTCACGCTCGAGGACGCCTGGGATGTCGCCGAAATCACGGCGATGTACAACTTCACCAATCGCATGGCGATAGCCACCAACATGCTCCCCAACGAGGAGTACAGCGGCCAGGCCCGCCCGGGCTCGCTTAGCTAGCCTAGCTAGCTAACTGCTCCCGCGAAAACATTGCACCGGTTGTGGCGCGGTCTGGGCCCGAGCATCGACCGCGCGCTCAAGCCGATAAACCGATCCGGGCACCAGGCCGGTCCCGACCCGCCCGCCGCGCCAACCCTAGCCGCGCCCGATGAACGGCATGCTGGTCGCCATCACCGTGAGGAACTGGACGTTTGCTTCGAGCGGAAGCCCGGCCATGTAGACGACCGCGTCGGCGGCGTGGCGCACGTCCATCATCGGCTCGACCATGACCGAGCCGTCGGGCTGGAGTGCGCCACGCCCGATGCCGGCGCTGAGCTCGGTCACGGCGTTGCCGATGTCGACCTGTCCACAGGCAATGTTGAACGTGCGCCCCTCCAGCGAGATCGTCTTGGTGAGGCCGGTGATCGCGTGCTTGGTCGCGGTGTAGGCGACCGCCTGCGGACGCGGCACGTGGGCGGAGATCGAGCCGTTGTTGATGATCCGTCCGCCCTGCGGTCGCTGCGCCTTCATCGCTCGGAACGCCTCCTGAGCGCAGTAGAAGCTGCCGCTGAGGTTCGTGTCGACGACCGTCCGCCACTGATCCTGCGCCACCTCGTCGAGCGGCGCCGGCGGCCCGAACGCGCCGGCGTTGTTGACCAGCAGGTCGAGCCTCCCCCACTCCGCCGCGACCCGGGCGAACAGGCTCCGCACCGCGTCGGGATCGGTGACGTCGGTCGGGATCGCCAGAGCGTCATCTCCCGAGGCCGAGGTACCGGCGAGTGTCTGGCGCAGGGGGTCCTCCCGCCGGCCGGCGACCGCGACCAGGTATCCGTTCTTCAGCAGCGAGCGCGCGACCTCGCGCCCGATTCCCGAACCGCCTCCGGTGACGATCGCGACACGCCGGCGCTCGTTGATCTGACCGGGCGTCAGTGCCGCTCCAGGGTCCGCTCCAGCAAGGCGAACAGCTCGCTGAAGTGCCGCTCGGTCGCCGCCTCGTCGTAGACGCGGGTGTCGGACATCGTGTAGCCGTGCAACGCGCCTTCGTAGAGCTCCGAGCGGTAGCGCACCCCGGCCTCGTCGAGCGTCCGCTCCAGCGCGGCGATCTGCTCCGGGGTCATGCTGGCGTCCTGATCGGCGTGCCCGAGGTAGAGCTCCGCCTTCAGCCGGGCCGCCGACAAATGCGGGCTGTCGGGCGCGTCGCTCACCAGTCCGCCGGCGTGGAAGCAGCCCAGCGCCGCCACCCGATCGGGATATGCGGCGGCCACACGCCAACCCAGCCGCCCGCCCATGCAATAGCCCACGATCGCGACTGGACCCGGAGCGACTTGCGTCACGAAATCCAGGTACGCGGCGCCGTCACGCGCGATCGCTTCGGGGGTCAGCTGCGACGACAGCGGACGTACGGCCGCCATGAACGCCGCTCGATCGGCCGGGTCATAGGCCGGTAGGGGCAGTTCCGGGGCACGACCGGCGCGGTAGAAGACGTTGGGGGCCAGCACCACGTACCCCTCGGCCGCAATTCGATCGGCCATCTCCTCGATTCGCGGTCGCAGCCCGATCGCGTCCATCATCAACAGCACCCCGGGGTAGTCACCGTCGGCCTCAGGACGCGTGAGGTAGGCATCGGCCACTCCATCTGCGCTCCTCACCTCGACCGTCCCGCTCTGCATGTCGGCAGCATCGCAGGTGCAGTCGGAAACGGGGGTCTCGCCGGGCAGCGGTCGCGGTCTCCCTCTAAAGCCAGTCCGGCGGGCGTCGACATTCCTCTCAGATCAGGTTGCCGATCACGTTGACCACGGCGCTGCCGAGGATGATCTCGAGCGCGACGCCCGCCACGCCGACGATCAGACCGAGGACGCCGACGATGATGTCCTCAAGCAGCACGCCGAGCGACAGCAGCACCACCCCGAGCGCCGGCAGCGTGTCGAGCCCCGTGAACGGCGGCGCGAAGAATGCCCCGGCCGTGCCGCCGAGGACGAGCAAGCCAAATGCGATGTTGCTGAGGCGGTGGTCGAACAGGAACGCCAGCCGCGGTCGCGAGAACCGCTCGAGCCAGCGGATCAGCTTCATCAGCCCCGCGATGAACCGCTGCTGCTTGGGGCCCGCGAGCTCGAGCCGGCGCCACCGTTGCGGCAGCCAGATCTGGTCTCGGCCGGCGATCAGCTGCAGCGCGAGCAGCGCCGCGATGATCTCGAACACGTGCGTGGCGCCCCCGGTGGGCAGAGGCAGCGCCGGCACGCCGAGCAGCACCACGAACAGGACGGCGAAGCTCTTTTCCTCGAAGACCTCGATCAGGCCGCCGAGCGTCTTGTCGCCGTCGCCCTCGAGCCAGTCCCCGATCTGAGCGCTGACCTTCCCCCGATCTTCGACGGCCTTGGTGTCCTTGGTGTCCTCGGTGGCCGCGGGCGGGGACTCCGGCGTCGTGGTGTTCGGCGACTGCGTCATGAAGACACCATATTGACTGGAGGCGAGCCCGTCCGATGGGCGCGGTATCGGAGTCCCTACATCTGGGGTTCGTCTTCCTGAAGCTCGGGTAGATTATTGACTGAGTCACACAATAATGAGGAGGCAACCGGGATGACGACCAGGGCGAACTTCACTTTCAGGATCGAGGGCTGGGACGAGAATCCCTACACCGAGATCGAGACCGGCGGCAAGCTCACCAAGGCGAGCGTCAAGCAGGCCTTCTCGGGCGACGTCGAGGGAGAGGGCACGGTCGAGTGGTTGATGTGCTACCGGCCCGATCAGACCGCCGACTTCGTCGGTCTCCAGCGGATCGTGGGACGGCTCGGCGAGCGCTCGGGCAGCTTCGTCGTCCTTCAGACCGAGGGGACGTTCGATGGCAAGGAAGCGCGGAGCAAGCTGTCGGTCGTTCCCGGCTCGGGCACCGACGATCTGAGGGGACTGCGCGGCCGGGGCGAGTTCAGCGCCCCGCGTAACGGTGAGCCCTCGGCCACCCTGGACTATGAGCTCGACTGAGCCGCGCAGGTGAGCTCGGGCGGCGAGACTCAGAGCACGGGCGGCGAGACCCAGAGGCCGAGCGGGACTTGGAGCCCGGGCGGGGAGCCTCGGCTCGACCGGACCGGCAACCTGCTGGGAGCCCTATCGCTCGCCGTCGCCGACCGCACCGGCGATGCGGTCGGCGGCGCCGCCGGGGAGTCGCAGAATTCGGCGATCACCTTGTCCGCGCTGAACGATTTCCTCGACGGCCCGTCGGTGGATCGGCTGCGCGCCGTGCTCGGGCTGACCCCTTCCGGGACCGTGCGCCTGATCGACCGGCTGCAGGCGGCGGGCTACGTCACGCGCCTGCCTGGAGTCGACGGACGCTCTGTCTCCGTGCACCTCACCGCCTCGGGCCGACGCGCGGCACGGCGCGTGGCGGACGCGCGAGCGGCGGTGCTCGAGGAAGCGCTCGGCGCGCTCGCCCCCGACGAGCGCGAGGCGCTTGACCGGCTCATCTCGCGGGTGCTGGTCGGCCTGATCCGCGGGCCCGGCGCGACCCGCTGGATGTGCCGCTTCTGCGACACCGTGGCGTGCGGCCGACAGGAAGGCCGCTGCCCCGTGGCCAACGCCGCCCGGGAGCGCTACGCCTCGTGAGCGCCCGGGGGGTGGCGCTAGACTTCCTGTAGTTGCTTCCTCAACCAAGGAGCTGTCGTGGACGTCGAAATCTGGTCTGACATCGCCTGCCCGTGGTGCTACATCGGAAAGCGCCGGTTCGAGGCGGCGCTCGCCAGGTTCGAGCATCGAGGCGACGTGCAGGTGACCTGGCGCAGCTTCGAGCTCGACCCCGCCGCCCCGCGCGAGCGCGAGGGCGACCGCACCGCGCGGATCGCCCAGAAGTACGGGATCTCCGTCGCCCGTGCCCGTGAAATCGAGACTCAGATGACCGACGCCGCCGCCGGCGAGGGACTCGAGTTCCGCCTTGACATCGCTCGCAGCGGCGCCACGTTTGACGCCCACCGGATCGTTCACCTCGCCCGCGTGCACGGGCTCCAGGACGCGATGAAGGAGCGCCTGCTTCGCGCGTACTTCATCGAAGGCGAACTGGTCGGCGACCACGAGACGCTGGCCGCACTCGCGGTCGAGGTCGGCCTCGCCGAGGACGAGGTCCGCCAGACGCTCGCGAGCGATCGCTACGCGGCCGAGGTCCGAGACGACGAGCGCACCGCCGCCCAGTTCGGGATCGGCGCCGTCCCGACGTTCGTCGTCGATCGTGCACTGGGCGCCTCCGGCGCCCACCCGCCGGATGCGCTCCTGCAACTGCTCCGCGAGGGCTGGGCGAACCGCGCGCCGGTGCCGGTGATCGCCGGCGGCGAGTCGTGCGGTCCCGAGGGCTGCTGATATCCGCTACGCGTGGTCGGCGCGCGCCAGGCAATCGCCGCCGTCCAAGGCGAAGCCACCGAGCCCGAAGCACTCCTCGAGCAGGCGCGGGACGGCATCCCACCCCACCCGCGTGATGGTGCGCCCGCTGGGCGTGTCTTCGATCAGCGCCAACCCGTCGCGGTCGCTCAGCGAGACCCGGGTGCCGTCGGGGCGATGCGCGGACACGATCAGGTTGGTCACGAACGGGGAGCGCGGATGGGTCGAGGTGAACCAGTTGCTGGTCTCGAGATCGACGAACGGCGCCGGCTCGGGGACGAACCCGTACAGGTCAGTCCAGGCGGATCCGTCGGCGGTCTGCAGCACAAGCTCGGGGCCGTCCTGGACGACGCGGTAGCGCCGGCCCGATTGCTCGTGAACGTCGCCCGGGCCGAACGGGATCGGCTCCAGGAGGGCGCCCGAGCCGAAGCCGACGTCCGCGTGCCAGACGGCGCCATCGGCGTGGACCCGCAGGACCAGATGGCTGCGCGGCCGCGTCACCCCGGGCGGAGCGCCGACCCGCACGCGGGCGAGCAGCAGATCGACCCTTGCCCCCGCCGCCTCCAGCGCCGCCCTGAGCGTCAGATTCTGCTCAAAGCAGTAGCCCCCGCGCCGCTCGGTGACCAGCTTGCGGCTGAGCGTGTCGTCGTCGAGCGGCACGGGCACGCCGCGGTAGGGGTCAAGGTTCTCGAACGGGATCGAGCAGGCGTGTGCGCGATGCAGCGCGGCCAGGCTCGGCCGCCCACGCACCCCAATCCGCTCGAGATACGCCTCCAGGTCGAACAAGACGGCGCACTGTAGCGGCGCCGCGTACCCTCCATCCCGATGACGACATCCAAGCCGAAGAACACCGTCCAGCCGCGTAGTCCCCAGGCGACGCCCGCCTGCATCGGGCTGGTGGTCCATCCCAGCCGCCCGCTCGAGGAGCCGCTGCTCGAGCTGCGCGAGTGGGCCGGCCGGCGCACCGTGGAGCTGGTGCAGCTTCACGCGTTCATGGACCAGCAGCAGGTCGCCGCCCCGGGCGACGCCAACGATTGTGATCTGATCGTCTCTATCGGTGGCGATGGCACTACGCTGGCGGCGATCCGCGCCGGGATCGGCGCGAGCCGACCGGTGCTGGGGATCGCGTGCGGAAGCCTCGGTGTGCTCACGGCCGTCGCCGTCGACCAGATCGTCCGGGCCTTGGAGCGCTTCAGCGACGGGGACTGGATACCGCGCCCGCTTCCCGCGCTCGACGTCTGGCGCGATGTCGGAGAGCCGATGCTCGCCATCAACGACCTCGCGGTCGTGCGCGCCGGCGAGGGTCAGGTCCGCGTCAGCGCCCACGTCGACGGAGCCTTGTTCGCTCGCTTCTCGGGCGACGGGTGCATCGTCAGCACCCCGGTCGGCTCGAGCGCGTACGCGCTGTCGGCGGGCGGGCCGCTGCTCGCACCCGACACCAACACGTTCGTGCTGACGCCGCTGTCGGCCCATGGCGGCTCCCGCGCGCCGCTCGTGCTCGCGGCTGGGTCGCACCTCACGCTCGATGCCACCGCCGGCTACGGCGGAGCCCGGCTCGAACTCGATGGACAGATCGCCGACACGCGAGTCGGGCAACTGCGGATCGGCCTACGTCCTGCCGTGACGACGATCGTCGGATTCGACGACCAGGAGCCGTTCATCGCGGGCCTCCGGAGCCGCAATATCATCGCCGACAGTCCCCGCATCCTCGCCGAGGACGCTCGCTCGTGAGGTTCATCCTGGACGTCGTGCCGGTCGACGGCGCCGCGGCGTTCGGCGCGCGCTGACGGGAGGTTCGCGGGATGCGCATCTTCCTGGCGGGCGCAAGCGGCGTGATCGGGGTCCGGCTGGTGCCGCTGCTGGTCGACGCCGGACACGATGTCGCGGGCATGACCCGCTCGCCGGAGAAGGCCGATCAGCTGCGAGCGCTGCGCGCACAGCCGGTCGTCCGCGACGTCTACGACGCCGATGGCTTGCGTGACGCGGTGGTGCGGTTCAAGCCCGATGCGGTGATGCATCAGCTCACCGATCTGCCTGATGACGCGTCGCAGATCTCGGAGTTCGGCGAGCGCAACGATCGGATGCGGACCGAGGGCACGCGCAACCTCCTGGCCGCCGCCGAGGCCGCCAACGTGCAACGGTTCTTCGCCCAAAGCATCGCCTGGCAACTGCCCGGGGAACGCGGCGCCGCGACCGCTCGGTTCGAGCGCTCTGTTCTCGACGCCGGCGGTGTCGTGATCCGTTACGGGCAGCTGTACGGCCCCGGTACCTACTACGAGGAAGCAATGCCGCCTCCGCCGCGGGTCTCGGTGGACGACGCGGCGCGCCGGACCGTGCCGATCCTCGACGCGCAGACGGGGATCGTCGAAGTGGTCGAGTAGCCGCGGCCGCGGGGCGCAGGCAGGCAGTGCGCCGATAGGCTCTGCGCCGTGAGGCTTGGGGTTGCAGCCGCGCTGGTCGGTGGCGCGTGGCTGCCGGGCGACGTCCTGGTGCGAGGCGGCCGCATCGAGTCGGTGGGCTGGCTCGGCTCGTTGGCGCGCGGAAGCGCTATGGCGATCGCCGGGTTCGTCGACCTCCAGGTCAACGGATACGCCGGCGTCGACCTTACCGGCGCCGACCGCGCCGGCTATGACCTCGCCGGCCGGTCGCTGCTGGCGGCGGGCACGACGGCCTATCAACCGACGTTCGTGACCGCGCCGCCGGAGGCGATGCGCGAGTCACTTCGCGCAATGCCTGCCCCGGGGGCCGACATCGGCCCCCGGGTGATCGGAGCACATCTCGAGGGGCCGTTCATATCGCCGCTGCGGAGGGGCGCACACGATCCACGCTTTGTGGCCGAGCCCGAGCTGGAGCTGCTTCGCAGCCTGCTCGCAAGCGGCCCGGTCACGCGCGTCACTTTGGCCCCCGAGCTTCCCGGCGCGCTGGAACTCGTCGACGAACTCGTGGGCCGCGGCGTGGCCGTTGCCGCGGGTCACACCGCGGCCACCGCTGCGCAGGCGCACGCGGCGTTTGATCGAGGCGTCCGCAGCGTCGCCCACCTCCACAACGCGATGGCGCCGGGAACTCACCGCGAGCCCAGCATCGTGGCCGCGGCGCTGGCGCGAGAGGACGTGGTCGTCGAGCTGATCGTCGACGGGCACCACCTCGCGGCGGACACGGTCCTTGCGACCTGGCGCGCCGCGACTGGCCGGCTCGCGCTCGTCTCGGATGCAGTCGCTGCGGCCGGGGCGGGAACCGGTGATTTCGTGCTGGGAGGCCGGACGATTCGCGCGGGCGGGGATGGTGGTGTCCGGAGCCCCGAGGGGCGGCTCGCCGGCACCGCGCTCTCGCTGCACGACGCCGTCCGCAACCTGCATGCGCTCGGCGTCCCGCTCGAGCAGGCGCTCACGGCCGCGACCGCGACACCGGCCGGGGTTTGCGGCAGGCCCGACCTCGGCGACCTCCGGCCCGGCACCGTCGCCGACATCGTCGTCCTCGACGACCGGCTTGCGATCGAGCGGGTGCTGGTGGCGGGCGACGTCGTCGTCGCGAGCTAGTGTCGCGCGGCCCCACCACTAGGCCAAGCCGAAGCCCGGTGGCGGGCGACGGGTCGTTCCCCGGTCAGAGGCCCGCCGAGGCCGATCAGGAGCAGTCGATCGGCGCAAGCGCGCTCGTAAATGCGCTCTGCAGACTCGCCGCCGCCTTCTGGACCTGGCTGGCCGCGTTTGAGAGCGACAGGTTGCTGGTCAGGCCGGAGGCGGTCGTCTTGAGCTGTGCGCCGAAAGCCTGCGTCGCGGACGTGACTTTGGCCTTGCGGTCGCTCGCCAGATTCTTCTCGTTGTCGACGATCTTGTTGAGGTTGGTCTGGATCGAAGAGATGTTGTCCTTGATGGCGCTGACGCTCGCCGTGCTGAGCGTCAGCGAGCGCAGGTTGTCGACGCTCTTCTTGATTTCCGATCGAGCGGAGCAGACAGCCTTCTTGGCCTTGTCCTCCTTGGACTGGCCACAGCCGGCGACCAGACCGCCAATGGCGGCGATGAGCAGCACCGACGAAAGCAGGCGACCAAGGGAAACGCGTCTCATGTTCGCCGTCTCTCCTCTCAGTTGGAGTGAGGTCGGAGGTTTACGGCCGCCCGGGTGAGTGCGCATCATCCCCCGCGGGTGATTCAAAGCACGACGCGAGAGCTGGCCGCCAGGCAGGGCGGCGTTGAGGCCGTCGCCCGCGCCGCAATCGGCGAGTAGCGACGCCCGGAAATCAGGGTCGATACCGGACGCTCGCGAACCGCCAGACATCCGCCAGCCAGCGCGGGATGAGCGCGTCGAGCGCCGCTTCCAAGCCGGCCCCCACCGACTCGTCGACCACCCACCAGGAAACGTCGGCGTCGACTCCCTCCTCCTCGGCGGGGTCGATGTAGACGCACCCGAGCAGCGTGCGCTCCTCGGCGTCCAGCAGGGCGTAGTTGAACGTCTCGCGCGCCGCGATCTCCCGCTCGTGCCGGGCGAGATCAATGCGGTCGTCTTCGAGGCTCAGATCCTCCGGTGGCCATCGCCACGCCTCACCGTAGCGCTGCCACAGCCGGCGTCGGGAGCCCATCACCGCCGGGTAGTCGATCTCGGCATCGGCTTCTCGGATCGGCCGGAGATGGTGGCCGGTGGGCAGGTCCAACCGGTCCGGAACCCGGAATTCATCGGCAAGCCACGTCACGCCGAGGCGACCCTACCACCCCACTCGCTCACGCCGGAAGCGGACGCTGCCCTTCCGTGAGCCGGCGCATGACGTCCTCATAAGAGCCCTGCGCGTCGGGTGGTACCCGCCAGATGTCGACGGTGCCAAACAGCGAGAAGACGCGGACGCGGATCACGGGCGCGTCGGCCCGAGCCGCGTCGCGGCCCCAGTCGCGGCGATGGCCGATCAGGGCGAGCCCGTCGACGCGGAGGTCGACTCCCTCGGGGACGTAGAGGTCCAGGTTTCCGAACCCCACGACCGCCGCCACCGAAGTGTCGGTGCTGTCGAGCTCCGCCTCGCGCAGGTCGAGGTCGAGATCCGAGAAGGCGACGGCGGCGACGGTCCAGCGGCGCAGGCGGAGCCTGCCGCGCCGGACCACGTGGCTGAAAAACGCGGCCGTCAGGCGAGTCGGTTTACGCCTCGGGCGGGCCGGCGCCGCGCCCGCCGCTTCCGGCAGACCGTGCCCGGCGCGCTCGAGGTCACGGCCCACCCGCGCGCCGTAGGCGACCTCGACCCGCTCGGAGAACTCCTCGAGCGTCAGCCGCCCGGCCAGCAGATGCTCGCGAAGCAGCGCCACGGCCTGCTCGCGTTCGGCGTCCGAGACTCGAGTCTCCCGGTCGGTGCCCTGGTCCTGTTGCAATTACCACCTTTCGAACTTCGCCTCGACGGCGACGTCGCCATACTAAGGTCCGTGACGCCGCGTTGAGCCTGGGCCTGGCATCCGCCTTCGTTCCGGTCGACCAGCACTATCTGCTGGAAGCGCGGCAGATGCAGGCCCTGTCGTTTGCCGTGCACATCCCGTTGGTGGCGTTCGGGATCTCGTTTCCGGCGATGGTGCTGTTCGTCGAGTGGCTGGGAGTGCGAACCGGGGACCGGCTTTACCTGACGATTGCCCGGCGCTGGACCCGGGTGATGGTGGCGCTGTTCGCCGTCGGAGTGATCACCGGGACGGTGTTGAGCTTCGAGATGGGGTTGCTGTGGCCGAACTTCACCGGCACGTTCGGGAGCGTGTTCGGGCTGGGGTTCGCGATCGAGGGGTTCTCGTTCTTCATGGAGGCCATCTTCATCGGCATCTACGTCTACGGATGGGACCGCCTCTCGGCGCGAGCACACCTCGCCAGCGGTATCCCGATCGTGATCACCGGCTTCACCGGCTCCTGGATGGTGATCGCGGTCAACGCCTGGATGAACCATCCGGGCGGGTTCCGGCTCGCCGGGGGCAGGGTCGTCGACGTCGACCCGTTCAGGGCGCTGTTCGCCAACGGCTACCTGTGGCATGAGCTGATCCACATGTACATCGCCGGCTACATCGTCACCGGCTTCATCATGGCCGGCGTGTACGCGTTCTCGCGCCTGCGGGGACGGTGGGGCCGCTATCAGCGGATCGCGTTGACGATCCCGCTCACGATCGCGGCGCTCGCGTCGCCGGTGCAGGTCCTGGTGGGAGACTGGGCCGCGCGCCAGGTCGCCCTCAAGCAGCCGACTAAGCTCGCCGCGATCGAGGGTCTGTATGACACCACCCGGGGCGCGTCGGAGCATGTCCTGGGCTGGTACACCGACAACCGGGTCAAGTACGGAATCGCGATCCCACACCTCCTGTCACTGCTGTCGTTCCACAGCTGGAATGCCAAGGTCCAGGGCCTTGCGGCCGTCCCGGCCGACCAGCGCCCGCCGATCAACGTCGTGCGGTTCGCATTTCAGACGATGGTGGGGATCGGGACGTTGTTGGCCCTGCTGGGAGTGGTGTACGTGTTCGTATGGATCCGGCGCCGGAGGCTGCCCGAATCGGTGTGGTTCTACCGAGCGGTGGTGCTGGCGGGGCCGTTGGCGGTGGTCGCGTTGATCTCCGGGTGGACGGTCACCGAGGTGGGCCGCCAGCCCTGGGTGGTCTATCGGGTGATGCCGACCGCGGCGGCTGTCACCGGCGCACACGGCATCCCGGTCGGCTATGCCGCCCTTGCCGCAAGCTACGTCATTGTCGCCACGGGGCTGGCTTGGGTTCTCAGGCGACTGGCGCGCGCGCCGCTCGACGTCGCCGAGACAAGTGCAGAACCCGGGCCCGCCTAGATGCTCTCCCCGGAAACCACCCTCTCGATCGAG
Organism: uncultured Solirubrobacterales bacterium; assembly: GCA_963723675.1. GTDB lineage: Bacteria > Actinomycetota > Thermoleophilia > Solirubrobacterales > Solirubrobacteraceae > Palsa-465. The sequence goes on from CAVRRW010000012.1 coordinate 2,379,882, forward strand.
CGGCCCGGTCGCTGAACGATGTTCCTGCAGTCGCTTCCCCTGGTGTTCGTGCTCGTGGGGATCGCGCTCTACACGGTGCTCGCCGGCGCCGACTTCGGCGCGGGGTTCTGGCAGCTGTTCGCGGGACGGGGAGAGCACGCGGAGGCGATCCGCGAGCACGCGCACGATTCGATGGCGCCGGTGTGGGAGGCCAACCACGTCTGGCTGATCTTCGTCCTGACCGTGTTCTGGACGTCGTATCCCTCGGCCTTCGGCTCGATCTTCTCGACGCTGGCCATACCGCTGTTCATCGCCGCGATCGGGATCGTCTTCCGGGGCGCCGCCTACGCCCTCCGGGCCGGCGCCACCGGCCGGCGCGAATCGGCCGCGATCGACACCGTGTTCTCGGTCTCCTCGATCCTCACGCCGTTCGCTCTCGGCGCCGTGATTGGCGCGATCGCCTCCGACCGCGTGCCGGTCAATCCCGCCGCCGGCCACCTCTGGTCGAGCTGGCTGAACACCTGCTCGATCGTCATTGGCGTGCTCGCGGTGACGAGCTCCGCCTATCTGGCCGCGGTGTATCTCGCCGCCGATGCCGCGAACGCCAGCCACGCCGTTCTCGAGCGCGAGTTTCGCCGCCGGGCGCTGGCCGCGGGAGTGGTCGCCGGCGCCGTCGCGGTGGCGGCTCTGATCGTCCTCAACGACTCAAACCATCAACTGGTGCACTCTCTGCTGACCGGCTCCGCGCTGGCCGCCGTCGTCGTCTCGTTCGTCGCCGGCCTGGCCACACTCGCGCTGGTGTACGTGCGCCGCTTTCAGACCGCGCGCTACACGGCGGCCCTTGCGGTCGCGGCGATCATCGCGGGCTGGGCGATCGCCCGCTGGCCGACGATCCTCCCCGGCCTCACGATCCGCCAGGCGGCGGCCGGGCACGACACGCTGGTCTGGGTCGTCGTCGCGGTTCTCGCCGGCGGGGCGATCCTGTTTCCCTCGCTCGCGGTCCTGTTCAGGCTCACGGTCACCGGCCGCTTCCATCTGGCCGCCCAGGCCGCGCCATCCGAACACCCTCCACAGGAGCTGCGGACGTTCAAGCCCCGGCTGCTCGTTCGGATTGCCGCGGCCTGCCTGATCGCCGGCTTCGGCCTGCTCACGGTCGCCGACGCCGCTTGGGCGCACGCGATCGGCGTGGTCAGCCTGTTTGTGTTCGTCGTCACCGGGTTCGGCGCGATCGTCTCCCAGGCCCTGGCCGACGAGCCGGCGACACAGTGACGTGGTCGGGCGCTACGGTTCGCCGATGCCCGACCAGCCCAGGCTCATCGTCCAGCTGCCGCGCGGCGGCGCCGTCGAGCGACAGCTCAGGGCGCAGCCGCCAGCGAGCGTCGCAAGCGGCGAGGTCATCGTCGAATCCGGCCCCACCGACGAGGAGGGCGCACTCGAGGCCGCCGCGGCGGGCCGGGTACTGCTGTCGGTCCCCTCACCGGAGGCGCTTGAGCGCGATGCCGCCGAGGTGCGCCGCGTGATCGGCGGCGCCGGCGCCGGGGCCGAGCCCGTGGTCGTGGTTGTGGAGGCCGCCGAGGAGCTGCGCGAGGAGGAGCTGCGGGCGCTGCTCGACGCCGCCGGCCATACCGGGCGGGCGGTGATCCTGCGGATCATCCGCGACGCCTGATCAGATCTCCAGCCTGGACTCTTCGAGGTCGAGCTCCCGGATCACGTGGTTCATCGTCTCGTTTGAGATCTCGCCGCTGTTGCGCAGGCGCACCAGCGCCTCCCGCTGGGCGGCGAGCACGAGCTGGACGACGTGCTGGTATTGGAGCGAGCGGTCTTCATAGCCGTCATCCTCGATCTTGCCCGCCTGCGCCGCAAACCGGCGCTTGCGATATTCGTAGGCACGTCGCATCCGCTCGATCGTGTCCTCGCGAGTCCAGTCCTCGGCCGCGAGCTCGTCGAGCTCCGCGAGCGCCGCCTTCGTCGCAACCAGACGCGCGCGAATCTCCTCGGCGTCCTCGCTTCCGTCGCGGACCACGCCAAGGGCGCGGATCAGGGCCGGCAGCGACAGCCCCTGGACGACGAGCGTCGCAAAGATCACCGCGAACGTCAGGAAGATGATCAGGTCGCGATCGGGAAACGGTGTCCCCGCGTCGGTGGTGAATGGCAGCGCCAGGGCCGCGGCCAGCGACACAGCGCCTCGCATCCCAGCCCACGCGAAGATGATCCGCGGACGTGCCCCCACCCTGCGAGCCCGTTGACTGGGGCGGCGGTCGAGGACCCTGATCACGTACGGCATCGTGAACAGCCACACCAGCCGGGTTGCGAAGACGGCACCGCTGACGACGACTGCGTACAGGGCGAGCTTGCCCGCCGGCACGCCTGCGAGCCTGTCCACCACCCTGCGCAGCTGCAGCCCCACCAGCACGAACAGGCTGGCGTTGACGATGAAGTCCAGCATCTCCCAGACGAACGTGCCCTGCAGGCGGATGCGCGCCGGGATGATGCTCGGACCCCGGATCCCCATGTACAGCCCGGTCGTCACGGCGGCGAGCACGCCGGAGGCCCCGACCGCGTTGGCGGGGATGAACGCGGCGTAGCCGCTGAACAGCGAGATCGTCACGCTGGTCTGGGCGTCGCTGGTGCGCTTGCGAAGCTCGGCGATGAGCCACCCGACGGCAAGGCCGATCGCCACGCCGCCGGCGGCGCCGGCGACAAACCGCCATCCCGCCTCCAACAGCGAGAACGAGCCGCTGACGACGGCCACCACCGCGATCCGGTAGCAGACCAGCGCGGTCGCATCGTTGAACAGGCCCTCCGCTTCGATTGCGCTGACGAAGAAACGCGGAAACTCGAGCCGCCGCATGATCATGGCTCCCGCCAGGGTGTCGGTCGGGGAGACGATCGCCCCCAGGGTGAACGCCGCGCCCCACGACAGCCCCTCGATCAGCGCATGCGCCACGAGCGCGACCGTCACCATCGTCACGACCACCAAGCCAACGGAGTTGAGCAGGTTCGAACGGAGATTCGCCCGGATGTCGTTGAGGTTTGCGAAGAATGCCGCGCCGTAGACCAGCAGCGGCAGGAACACGACCAGGACGATGTTCGGATCCAGGGTGATATCCGGCATGCCGGGAACGAAGCCCAGCAGCGCCCCTCCGACCACCAGCACGATCGGATAGGGCACCGACAGCCGCCGGGCCAGCGCGCTCAGCCCCGCCACCGCGACGAGCAGCCCCGCGATCAGCAGTTCCGCTTGACCCATGGGCGCAAGTTTGCCTGCCTTGCTCGTGCCGCGCGGCTCCGATCGCGCCGCCCCGGATCACGAAGTGCTTACTGGAATTACGGCGTGGCGGCTCGGCGCCGGCGTCCCGCATGGCGGCGGGACGCCGGCGCCGCCCTGACTGTCACGAAGCGACGACCGAACCGAAGACGGTGCAGACGTTCTGCTTGCCGAGCGTCGTGGCGTTGTCGAACCCGTACTGGACGGTCACGACCTTGCCCGCCGACGTCTCGAACACGACGTTGCCGCTGGCGTCGAAGTCGCTGCTGCTCGTCGACAGCTGGACGCTCACGCCCTTGGTGAACGACGTGTTGTAGATCGTGTGAAGCCGACCCACCCCATCGAACACGTGACCGAAGATGTCCGCCTTGGGCACGTTCGAGAACGCGAAGATCAGCGGTTGACCACCGCTGCCGCAACGGGCGTTGATCGTCAGACCGTCGATGTTCACCACGTTCACGGTCTTCGAGCTACGCGGCCCGATGAATGAGAACGTCTTCGTCACCGCGCCGGCGGCGGCCTTCGTGGCGCGGTCAGCGCTCGCGTTCGTGGCCTTGTGGCCCATGGTCGCGCTCGACGTTCCCGCGGCCGCAACGACCAGCGCGATGACCGACACGATCAGCGCAGCGATCCCGCGCGTCCCCCTCAATCGCTTCATGTTCAGCTCCTATTCCCGTGGCTTGGACCACGACTCGTCTTGGGTGCCCCGCGTCGCGGGATAGTAGACGCAGATGCAGGCTGGCCCCCATGGCCGCGCCCCGGCGACTCTGCCAGCTTCCTGCGGAATTCGTCCGCGGCATCAGGAGTCACGCCAGTGTCCTCATTGACCCGCTGGGTCCTCGCACACAAGCGCATCGTCGTAATCGGCTGGATCGTGCTGACGATCGCCGGCATTGCCGCGGCCGGCCCGGCCTCGAACGCGCTGAAGAACGACTTCTCGGTACCCGCCAAGGAGAGCTGGAAGACGAACGTCGCGATCGCCGAGCGCTACGGGTCGGACGTCAACGGAAGCACGCCGCTGTTGCCGGTGGTCACCCTGCCCGACGGCAAGAGCTTGCGTTCCCCCGGGGTTTCCGCCGATCTGAAGCGCGTCGACGAGCGACTGCGCGCGGCGCTCCCGGGGGCGCGGATCGCCTCCTACGCCTCGACGAGGAGTGACAGCTTCGTCTCCAAGGACGGGCGCACCACGTTCGCGCTCGTGTACCCGCGCGCCGATCCCAGGGCGCAGTTCGGGGAGAACACAAAGGCGGAGAAGGCGGCTCGCGCCGCGCTTGCGGGCTCGCAGGTCGGCGGGGCTCCCGTGCACCTGACCGGCTTTGACGCGCTTGCCAACGACAGCGGCGGCAACGACGGCCCGGGCGTGCTGCTCGAGGCGCTGCTCGGCGGACTCGGCGCGTTGGTCGTCCTCGGCTTCGTCTTCGCCGCGTTGCTCGCGCTGGTTCCGCTGGCGATGGCGGTGATCTCGATCATGACCACGTTCCTGCTGCTGCTCGGTTTGACGGAGGTGACCGCGGTCTCGCCAATCGTCCAGTTCCTGATCGTGCTGATCGGGCTTGGCGTCGCGATCGACTACTCGCTTTTGGTCGTCTCACGCTGGCGCGAGGAGCGCTCGCGAGGCCACAGCGGTGACGAAGCCGTGCAGCGGGCGATGGAGACCGCCGGCCGGGCGGTGATCTTCAGCGGCATCACGGTGGGGATCGGGCTGCTTGCGCTGATGGCGATGCCGCTCCAGTTCCTGCGCTCGATGGGCTACGGCGGCGCGCTGATCCCGCTCGTCTCGACGCTGGTGGCGATCACGCTGCTGCCGGTGGTTTTGGCGAAGGCGGGGCCGCGGCTGGACTGGCCACATCGCCGCACCGACGAGAACGCCAGCCGCGCCTGGACGCGCTGGGCAACCGCCATCTCGCGCCGGCGGTGGCCGGCGGCGGGGGTCGGGATAGCCGTGATCCTCGCGCTCGCGTTCGCCGCCAGCGACCTCCGGCTCGGCGCTTCCGACGCCAATACGATGGCCAAGTCCGGAGACGCCAAGCGGGGACTGGTTGCGCTCGAGCGCGCCGGCATCGGCGAGGGCGCTCTGCTACCGCACGAGCTCCTGGTCACGGGCGGGAGCGATCCGGCCCGCGTCGCCGCGGCGGTGCACGACGTGGAGGGCATCCACGGCGCCGCAGCGCCCGCCGGCGGCGACTGGCGGCGCGGCGGCACGGCGCTCGTCGAGGCGATCCCGGTCCACGACAGCGGCTCCGATCAGGGCAAGGCGACGCTCGAGCGCGTCCGTGACGCGGGGCATGACGCCGGCCCCGATGTGCGCGTCGGTGGTGGGCCGGCCGGCAACGCGGACTTCATCGACGCCGTGTACGGCAGCTTCCCGCTGATGGTCGCGTTGATCGCGATCACCACGTTCGTGCTTCTAGCCCGGGCGTTTCGCTCGCTGCTGTTGCCGGCCAAGGCGATCGTCCTGAACGTGCTCAGCGTCGCCGCGGCGTGCGGCGTGATGGCACTGGTGTGGCAGCACGGCCACGGCTCCGAGGCGATCTGGGACATCCAGGCCACCGGCTCGATCCCCTCCTGGATCCCGCTGATGGTGTTCGCGTTCCTTTTTGGCCTGTCGATGGACTACGAGGTGTTCATCCTCTCGCGGATGCGCGAGGAGTACGACCGCACCGGCTCGACCCGCGCCGCGGTGATCGGCGGCATCGGCCGCACCGGACGCCTGGTCACGAGCGCGGCGCTGATCCTGTTCCTGGCGTTCATGTCGCTCGCCGCGGGGCCACAGACCGACGTCAAGATCCTGGCCACCGCGCTGGCAGCCGGGATCCTGCTCGACGCGACCGTGATTCGGGCGCTGATCGTGCCGGCCGTCGTCGCGCTGATGGGCCGCTGGAACTGGTGGCTGCCGCGCTGGCCGGCCCGCATGCTGCGCGTCGAGCCGTCGCTGCCGCGGAGAGTCGCCTCGGGCGAGGCAGAGGGCTGAACCGAAGTCGGACCAGTGGGTTAATCACGCTACGTCTGGGGGTCGACCGCCGCCGCGAGGTCGCGCCCGGTCGCCCGCAGGATCGCGCTCACCGTCGGCACCCGGTCGACCTGTCCGACCGGGCCGCCGCCGATCGCCTGCCGTGCGGCGGCCGACACTTCTCGCACCAGTTCGGGCGGCCACGGCTGCGGCGTTCGCGCCAGCTTTCGCAGCAAGCTCGTCAGCGTGCCGATCCTCTCGGTGATCCACGCCGGCAGCGGTTGACCGTCCTCGAGCCCCAGGACCATCGCCCGCACCAGGCTCAGGACGGCGTTGGCGAGCAGATCAAACCGCGCGATCCGGCGATCCTCGGCATCGACGATCGGGCGCTGGTGCCAGCGGCGAGGGGCGATCCGGACATTGGCCCTGGCCCGGCCGCGTGCCTCGGCCAGGCCGCCCAGCTTGTCATGGATGTCGTATCCGGCCGAGAGCGTCCACCCCGGATCGGGCGGCTCCCCACGCTCCAGTTGCCCCGAGGCATGCTCGAGCGCGTCGGCGAGGGAGTCGAGCACCGCGCGCTCGGCGGCCCAGAGCCGCGGAAGCGGCGCCGCCGGGAACAGGATCACGCCGACCAGCAGCGCCGAGCCGCCGCCGACCACGGCGTCGACCGCGCGCTCGGCGCCGGTGCCGTGGCGCCGCAACGCCACCACCAGGATCGCCGACGCGGCGGCCTGGTTGACGAACATCATCCCCTCGCCGACGAAGCCGCCACCGACCGCCAACGCCACCAGCATCGTCAGCAACACGGTTGCCCCGAGCGCGACCGTGCTCGTGCCGAACAGGCTCGACAGCACCTCCGCCACCCCGATCCCCAGCAGCACCCCGACGATCATCTGGACGGCCCGCCGGCTGCGCCCGAAGTAGTTCGTGCTCATCGCCACCGCTGCCGCGATCGGGGCAAAGAACGGCTGCGGGTGCCCCAGCACCCGGTGCGCCACGTACCATGCGAGCGCGGCGGCCAGCGCGGCCTGCACCGCAGCCCACAAAGACCCGCGCACCCGCGCGCGAGCACCCGCGATCCCGCCCTGCCAGTCGAGGTAGGGGTCTCGCAGCATGCGACGCGGCTTCATCGTGTCGAACATGGGGTGCGCACCCTATTCATCGCGTTGCCGTCAGGGCAGACGATGACGCTCATCGACGCACACGAGCCAAAGGACGACGATGATCGACGATCACCCAACTCTCCCACAGCTCGAGCACCGGCCCTTTATCACCGACAGCGGGCTGGAGACGACACTGATCTTCCTCGACGGCATCGACCTTCCCGAATTTGCCGCCTTCGCGTTGCTCGAGACACCAGACGGGCGGCGCCGGTTGCGCCATTACTTCGAGTGCCACGCGAGCATCGCCCGCGAAGCGGGCAGCGGTTTCATCGCCGAGGCGCCCACCTGGCGCGCCAGCCCGGCCTGGGCGCGGAAGCTCGGGTACGACAGCCGGGCGCTGGACGCGATCAACAAGGACGCGATCACGCTCCTGGCCGACCTGCGAGACCGCGACGGCCGGGGTCCGCGCGAGTACGTGATCAGCGGCTGCATCGGCCCCCGTGGCGACGGTTACGAGCCGTCCCTGAAGCCCTCGGCCGACGCGTCCGAGCGCTACCACAGCGAACAGATCGTGTCGTTCGCCGACACGCCGGCCGACTTTGTCTCGGCCCTGACGATGACCCATGTCGACGAGGCGATCGGAATAACCCGAGCGGCGCAGAACGCCGGGCTGCCCGCGGTGATCTCGTTCACCGTCGAGACCGACGGGCGGCTTCCCGACGGCACCCCGCTCGCCGCCGCGATCCTCGAGGTCGACGCGGCGACCGGCAACGGACCCGCCTATTACATGGTCAACTGCGCCCACCCCACGCACTTCGACCACGTCCTCGACGAGAGCGCGCCATGGATCGGCCGGCTGCGCGGGATCCGTGCAAACGCCTCCCGCCGCAGCCACGCCGAGCTCGACGCGGCCATCGAGCTCGACGCCGGGGACCCGCATGAGCTGGCGAGCGCATATGCCTCGCTGGTGGCCAGATTCCCCGAGCTGACGATTCTCGGCGGCTGCTGCGGCACCGACGACCGGCACATCGAGCAGATCGCTCAGATGTGCATCACCTCGGCGTGGCCGAGGGAGAGCGCGATCGGGACCGGCTAGCGGCCGGCTGGGTAGCGGCGCCAGTTGGGCGCCCGCTTGTCGAGGAACGCGCTCATCCCCTCCTGGGCGTCGTCGTCGAGCGCGTTCTCGGTCATCACCGCCTGGCAGTGCTCGTACGCGTCGCGCTCGGGGCGATCGAGCTGGGCGTAGAACGCCCGCTTGCCGGTCGCGACCGTCGACGGACTAGAGCGCGCGATCGCGTCGACCAGCTCGCCGACGGCGTTGTCGAGCTCCTCGGCCGCCACGACGCGGTTGACCAGCCCCCAGTCCATCGCGGTGGCCGCATCGATCGGGTCGCCCGTCAGCAGCATCTGCATCGCTCGCTTGCGCCCCACGGCCCGGGACACCGGCACCATCGGCGTCGAGCAGAACAGGCCGATCTTGACGCCCGGAGTGCCAAAGCGCGCGCCCTCCGCGGCGACCGCCAGGTCGCACGCCGCCACGAGCTGGCAGCCGGCGGCGGTGGCGACCCCGTGCACCTTTGCGATCACGGGCTGGGGCAGCTCGTGGATCGTCTCCATCATCACGGTGCAGGCGCCGAACAGCTCAGAGAAGAACCCCTCGTCTCGGCCGATCATCTCCGAGAGATCGTGCCCGGCCGAGAACGCCGCTCCCGCGCCCTCGATCACAATCGCGCGGGCGGTCGGCCGCCCCGACTCCTCTCGCAATGCGGCGGTCAATTCTCTCAGCAGCTCCAGCGACAGGGCGTTGCGCTTGTCGGGCCGGTTGAGCGTGATCCGTGCCGCGGCGTGATCCGCCCCGACGAGCAGGTTCCGGTGCTCCACCTCGGGCACGGAGCTCATCCCGTCAGGATACCGGCGCGTCGGCCGCGTTGCCAGGGCTCAGTCGGGGTCCTGTGAGCTGTAGGGATCGTCTTCGCCGCGGACCCTCGCGGTAGCGGCGATCGAACAGCTCCAGCACGGCGGTGACGTTCGAGGGGCCGTGGACTCCGTGGCTGACGCCGCTCGACTCCGTCGTCGTGTCGGCCGGCTCCGCATCGCCCGATGCTCGTGGCGCTCACGCGAGGCTGTCGGAGATCGCCCCGAGCGCCCGATCGATCTCTGCCGTCCCGACGTCCAGGTGAGTCACTGCCCGCACACGGTGTGCATCCGTCACGGAGAGCTCGACCCGATCGGCCAGGCGCCCCACCAGCGCGCGGGCGTCGGCCACCTCGAAGATCACGATGTTGGTCTGCACCGCCGCCGGGTCCAGGGTGATCCCGGGGACCACCGCGAGGCCCTCGGCCAGCCGGCGAGCGTGCTCGTGATCCTCCGCCAGGCGTTCCACGTGATGATCGAGCGCATACAGGCAGGCCGCCGCCACGATCCCGGACTGGCGAAGCGCGCCGCCGACCATCTGCTTCCAGCGCCACGCTTCGGCGATCAGCCCGGCCGAGCCCGCGAGCACCGCGCCGACCGGCGCCCCCAGCCCCTTGGTGAAGTCGATCCAGGCGGTATCGAACCCGCTCGCGTAGTCGCGCGCGCTGACGCCCGAGGCGACCACCGCGTTGAGCAGCCGGGCGCCGTCGAGGTGAGCGCGGAGATCATGCCCGCGCGCGACGTCGAGCACCTCGTTGATCGCCCGCAGCGGCCACACTCTGCCGCCGCCGTGGTTCGTCGTCTGCTCGACCCAGGCAAGCCGGGAACGCGGCGTGTAGCGGCTGGCGGGTGCCCGGATGGCAGCCTCGAGCTGGGCCCCGGTGAAGATCCCGCCCTGGCCCTCCACGGTGCGGACCATCGCCCCCGCAAGCTGCGCCGGGCCGCCGGCCTCGGAGTTGACCGGATGCGCGGTTCGATCGACGATCAGCTCGTCCCCACCGGGACGCACGTGCAGACGGAGCGCGATCTCGTTGCACATCGTCCCGCTGGGCAGGAACACGGCCGCCTCGTGGCCGAGCAGCTCTGCCACGCGCTGCTCGAGCCGGAGCGTGGTCGGGTCGCGTCCGCGTTGCTCGTCGCCGACCTCCGCGGAGGCGATCGCCGCCCGCATCCCCTCGGTCGGACGAGTCTGGGTGTCGCTGTAGAGGTTGATCGGGGCCGATGCGGACGCTCTCAACTATGGGCCGATCCGGTAGCGCAGGATCGCGGCAACCGGGCCGCCACCCGGGATGTCCTGGCCGCGGACGGCCAGCACCGTGCCGCCGGCGAGCCAGGTCCGGCGGGCGATCTCGTCGAGCACCCCGTACCGGTCCGCGGTCGAGGCCGCGGCGAAGCTGACGGCGCCGCTCTGCTCATCGACCGTGCCCGGAACGACCTGATCGATGTCGACCAGCACCGTGTCCACGGCCCCGTAGGTGGCCGCGCGCGCGACGTCACCGACGTCGAGCAACGCCCGCCCATCTGCGCTCCGGCGCTCCAACAGCTCGTGCGTCGCCCGCAGCTGCTCGGCGTACAGCGCGTCGAGGACGCCGCGCGCGCTCGCGGCGAGCTCCGCATCCGGCGCCCTCTCGGGATTGCCGGGGATGCTGGTTGCGGCCAGGTGGGGATACGAGTTCACCGACCGGAAGATGCTGTCAAGCGGCTCGGTGGCGGCGAGGATCAGCGGCACATCGAGCCCGTTGAGGAACGGACGCATTGCCTGGTCGATCTGCCGGGCGTACTGCCGAAGGCGGATCTTGAGGCCCTCGGCGCCCTGGATGCGCCTGGTCGGTGCGCGGTCTGCAAGCGAGGAACGGCCGGCGGCGCTGGCGGCGTCGGAGGGCATGTCGGGCAGCTTGATCTCAGACGGCGGGTCATCGGCAGCGACCTCGATCATTCGCACCGAACCCTGCGCGAGCGCGAGGACGAACCCGACCTGTGGAAACGTGACGGCGCGCAGCAGCGGCTTGAGATGGAAGCGGTCGGACACCTCGAAATTGCTCAGCAGCCGGTTGGGCAGCCGGAACGTGGAGACAGACTCCGCCGTCGCGAACACGGCGAGGCTGCGGGCCTGATGGCGCCAGAATCCCTCGTCGTCGATCAGGTCGCCCAGCTCCTCCTCGATCACCGCGACCTCACGATTGGCGACCCCGGCGTCGCGCAGTTGCGCCAGCGCCGCCTCCGAGAGGTTCCTCAGCTCGATGCGAGCGGGCTGATTCGCCGTGGTCGGGTCGGTGGCAACGTAGATCGAGACACTGGCTGGGTCGCGATCGAGTAGCAGGCGGTCGACCTGCGCCCGCGTCGGGATGTCCGTATGCAGAATCATGCGCTGTCGGTTCGGCTGCGCCGGCGAGCGGCCATTCTATGGTCCCGACGGCCGATCGCGCGGCCGGCCGCCAACCGAGGTCAGCGCAGCGTCCTGGGCGGTCCGAAGTGCGGCAGGATCCCGGTGTCGCCAAAGCGGGTGATCGCCGCGATGCGGTCACCTTCGATGGTCAGCACGAACAGCCCGTTGCAGCGGGCGATGTCTCGGGGTTGAGACGGCTGCCCGTCCTACACTTGGTGGGCATGGCTTCTCGCTTGGTCAAATGGTCGCTCGATCACTCCGTGGTGCATGTTCCGGGCCTGAGACGGGTGCCGGTGCTCAAGGTGCTGGCGGCCGCCAACATCGCGCTGCTCACCCGCGATCACGTGATGCGCCTGAACCGGCATCAGCGCCGGCGCCTCGTCGAGCTCGTCCGGATCGGTGCGGCTCACCGAGGCAAACTGTCCGAGGCAGAGCGCGAGGAGCTGGCGATGCTGGTATCGAGAATGGAGCCGCGACTGCTCGCCGGCCACGCCGTCGATGAGTTCTCGCCGTTCCCGCTGCCCCGGCGTTTGCTCTACGGCCGCCGCAGATGACCCCGGTCGGCATCGAGGATGCGGGCGCGCTCAACCACGGCGGTCAGTCGGCGTAGCTCGCGAGCAGATCCCTGAGTTGGGCGGCATTACGCACGCCGAAGTCGCGGTAGCAGTTGTTCATCAGCAGGTGGGTCTCGCCCGCTTCCCGGGCCAGATCTGCGATCGGACGTGCCAGATCCGCAAGCTCCTGCTGCGAGTACAGGTAGCGAAACCGCTCCGCCGCCGACCGCGAGGTCCCCGCCCAGGTGCTGTCGGAACGGCCGTGAAAGCGCACCACCAGCAGATCGGGATTGGTGAGCGCAAAGAGGCGGGGCAGCCCCGAGACTTCGGGGGCGTCGACGCACACGAAGGTCAACTCGTGCTCCTCGAGCAGCCTCAACGTCCGCTCCCGGTCTCGCTGCTCGGCCAGCCACCGCGGCGAGCGGAGCTCGACGCAGATGCGGTAGTCCGGGAGCCGCTCGCGGAGCGCCTCGATCTCCGCTCGGTTCTCGCGGCGCGGCACGAACCAGGGCGGATACTGAAACAGGACGGACCCGAGCCTGCCGGCCTCGCGCAGTGGACGCAACGCCTCGTCAAATCGACGCCATGCTTCGGCCAGCGCGTCCGCGTCCAGATGCTTTGCGTAGACATTTCGCTTCTCGCGGGCGTCGGGAGGAAGTTGTTCGCGAAGATCGCTCCACAGGCTGGCGGGCCGCGTCGGATGGCCGGTCAGCAGCGAGTACGCCTTGACGTCGAAGCGAAACCCGTCCGGAGTGCGCTGCGCCCACAGGCTCGCCTGACGCTGGGATGGCGGCGCGTAGTAGGTGGAGTCGATCTCGGTGAGGGGGAACCGGGAGGCGTAGAAGCCCAGCCGCTGCTCGGGCGTCATCGTCCGCTGCGGATACCAGTTTGCCTCCTGGACGAGCGTCCGATCGGCCCACGAGCAACTGCCGCTGAGCACCGGATGACCGGCGATCTCGACCCTCGCCCCGATCTCTGGCTCCTCAGTCATCGTTTGCCGCCATCGCTTACGTGCCCGCGGGTGTGTCGAAGCCCAAGGCACCGGTTTGTCCGTGTTGTAATTGCACCGTGTAACGATTGCAGCCGGTAACATCGTACATATCGATGGATAGTCGGCAGATCCGTCCCACGAGCTTGCTCGCACTGCCTTCGTACCTCGCCGGGAACGTCGCACGCGCAGGTCATCGCCTGTTGGTGCCCGCGCTGGCCGAGCACGACATGCGGCTGGGGCACGCTGCGATCCTCGCCGCACTCTCGGACTTCGGGCCGCTCGCGCAATACGAGCTCGCCGATCGTCTCGATATTCAGCGCAGCCATCTCGTCGGCTACGTCGATTTGCTCGAGCAGCGGGGACTCGTGCAACGCGAGCGTGATCCCCAAGATCGACGCCGCCAGAACGTCGCGCTCACAAGGTCGGGACGAGCGTTGTGGGGGCGCCTTCAGCGAGTGGCCGGGCGCTCCCAGGCAGGGCTGCTTGATGCGCTCTCAGAGTCAGAGCGGGAGACCTTGCTCTCGTTGCTTTCCCGGGTCCTCAACGCACACGACCAGGCACGGCTCAAGATCGTCGCAGCCGTTCCCGCCCCCTCCTAACGACCCATGGACACATTCACCGACACGGAACTCGAGTACCTGAGAGGCCAGCGGCTCGCTCGCCTTGCCACCGCGGATGCCAGCGGTGCTCCGCATGTGGTGCCGGTCGGGTTCCGGCCCTCCGAGGACGGCGCGGCGATCGAAGTGGGTGGCCACAACTTCGCCAAGTCCAAGAAGTATCGGGACATGAAGGCAAACCCCAGGGTTGCGATCGTGATCGACGACCTCGCCAGCGTCGATCCGTGGACCCCGCGCGGGATCGAGGTGCGCGGCACCGCTGAGCTGCACGAGGCGGGCGGCCGCGAGAAGTTCGGCGGGGGGGGCTGGGACGAGGCATGGGTGCGGATCGTGCCGGCGCGGGTGATCAGCTGGGGCATAGAGGGGCCGGCGTTCTCGCCAGCTGGACGGAGCGCCCGGTCGGTCGGCGAGCAATGATTCTCGTTTCGAGGCTCCGACGGCCATCTGGAGGACGATGAGGTGAGTATCCGGGTCAACCCGCGCGGGACTCGGGGGACACGGATACCGACCCGTGACCGCTCGCGAAGCTGTTCAAGCTGATCGGCCAGCGGCAGATCCGGACGTACCGGAGCGGTGGCGCAGAGCGGCTGAGCTCACGGATGGGGTTTCCGGTCGTTCTGCTCACCACGCGCGGAGCGAAGTCTGGGCTCCCACGGACAACTCCGGTCGGTGGGTTTGCCGACGGGGAGAACTCCTGGCTTGTGGTCGCCTCGCTCGCCGGCGCCGCCCAGCACCCGGCCTGGTTTCTCAACATCGCAAAGCATCTCGACGACGTCTGGCTGGAAGTCGGGACCGAGCGATTCCAGGTGCGCGCCGAGTCGCTGGAGGGGCAAGAGCGGGCCGGCGCGCTCGCCCGGATTGCGGCGATCTCTCCTCGATATGGCAAATATCAGGAGAAGACCGACCGCGAGATTCCGATCGTGCGGCTGACCCGGATCGATTAGGCACGCCACGAGGAAGGAGTGCAGTTAGGGTTCGAACACGATGCGAGCGACCACGCGTCCGGCCTCGAGGTCTGCGATCGAGTCGTTGACAGTGTCGAGCGGTCGCACTTCTCGGATTACTCGCGTCTTGCCGGCGGCGTGCAGCTCGAACACCTCCCGCAAGTCGGTGCGCGTGCCGACGATCGAGCCGACAAGGGTGATGCCGCCGAGGACCGTCTCGAAGATAGGCAGCTGCATCCGGTTGTCGGCAGGTAGCCCCACGAACACCAGCGTTCCGCCACGACGCAGCGATCCGTAGGCCTGCTCAAACGCCTGCGGCGACGCGGCGATCCCCAGCGCCTGATCGGCCCCGCCGAGACGCTGAATCGCCTCCGCGGGGTCCTCCTCGGTCGCATTGACGGTGAACTCAGCTCCCAGCTCGCGCGCCAACTCGAGCTTCTCCTCGAGCAGATCTACCGCCACGACGCGACCGCCGGCGATCGCCGCGTACTGGATCGCCAGGTGACCAAGCCCCCCGACCCCGAACACCGCGACGAGGTCAGTGGACCGCGTGCCCGCTACCGACACCGCCTTGTACATCGTCACCCCGGCGCAGGTCAGCGGGGCGGCGTCCAATGGGTCGATCCCGTCGGCTACGCGCACCACGTAGCGAGCGAACGCCGTCGCATACTCCCCGAACCCTCCGTCAATCGAGTAACCCATGTTCCGCTGCTCCAGACACAGGGTCTCTCTCCCGGACCGATCCCCGCTCGGGCATCTGGCGCGGCGGGGCCCGGCCGCGCTCGCGGGGTCCGCAATCGGGTCAACCTCCTTGCGGGACGAACTGGACGTGTTCTGAGATCTCTGCAGAAGCCATGCGGCCCCTTACGACCGCTTCTGCGCGTGGTTGTGCACGAAGCCAGAAACATTCTCGAGTGAGCCGCCTCGCGGCCAGCCGCTCGGCTGCCAGCCGGGGCGTCGCGATTTGCCGACGGCCGTGGCGGCGGGGATGTTGCTCTCCCCTGCGGTTGGTGCTGTTGCTCGTCGTTGCTCTGATCGCCGCCGGCTGCGGATCGTCGGGCGGCTCCGGCTCGACTTCGGCGTCGGCCACGAACGCCGAAACGACCAGCGCTCCCACGTCGCCACAGACGATCGCGGTCCCCGAGCTCGATCGGCTGGGCCGGCAGGAGCCACTGGCCATCGCGAGCCTACCTTCTCCGTCGACCACGACGACGTTCGACCGCCGCTTCGTCACGGCGGTCTTCAATGACGCGCAGCGCGTGTGGCGTTTGGCCTTCGAGGCGGCGCATCTGCCGTATCACCGGGCGCGCCTCATGCTGTTCTGGAGCAAGGTGGAGTCCGGGTGCGGACACCACGAGGATTCGGGCCCGTTCTACTGCCCTGCCGGTGACGTGGTCTATCTCGACGAGCGGTTCTTTACCGCGCTGCTTCGTCGCCACGGCGTTGGTGTCGCTGCCCAGGCTTACATCATCGGCCACGAGTTCGGGCATCACGTTCAACGCCTGCTCGGCATCGGCAGTCGTGTCGAGGCGGCCAACAAAGTCGATCCCGGCGGCGAGAACGCACGCTCGGTGAAGTACGAACTCGAAGCCGACTGCCTCGCCGGTGTCTGGGCCCGCTCGGCGTACCCGCGCAGTGAGCGAAGCGTCAGCGACCTCTACGAGGCGCTGAAGACCGCGGACGTGATCGGCGACGATTACCTGGCGAAGGCCGCGGGGAATGTCGTCGACAGCGCGATGTGGAAGCACGGCTCATCGCAGCAGCGTCAGTATTGGCTGAGAACCGGGTTCAAGGACGGCCGATCGAGCGCCTGCAACACCTTCACAAGCGGATAGAGGGTTAGCGGGCAGCCCCACTCGTGTAGGAGGGTCCCCCGGGGCCGCCACGATCCCACGCGCTCAACCTACCGGGAGCTCAAGCCCCCGTTCATCCTCCGGGCGAGGGCCGAAGATCCGTCGGTCGCTCTCGGCAATGGGGACGTCGTTGATCGACGCCTCGCGCCGGACCATCAGGCCGGCCTCGTTGAACTCCCACAGCTCGTTGCCGTAGGAGCGCCACCAGGCCCCGTCGACGTCGCGGGACTCGTATTGGAACCGAACGGCGATGCGATTGCCTTCAAACGCCCACAGGTTCTTGCGAAGCGCGTATTCGAGCTCGCGCTCCCATTTCTGCGTCAAGAACGCGACGATCGCCTCATGTCCGCTGAGGAACAGATCGCGATTGCGCCACACGGAGTCCTCGCTGTAGGCAAGCGAGACCCGCACGGGGTCCCGCGTGTTCCACGCATCCTCGGCCGCCTGCACCTTCTGTGCGGCGGTCTCGACGGTGAACGGCGGAAACGGCGGACGGCTGTCGGGCATGGAAGTGGATCCTCTCGGGGGTGGCGCGCCGGGGAAGCTATCTGTCTTGGGCGCGCCGGGCGCCTCGTGACAGCGGCTCGGAGTGCGCCTCAGTGAATACGTCGGCCCGCGGGTTGCGCCACCCTCACCACGACTCGCGCCGGCCGCGTCGGTGACGAGAGCGAGAGGAAGTCGCGCACCGGGCCGTGATTCTCACAGTACGGGCAGGTGAGATGCGCGCGCGCCGAGAGCGGCTCGGGCCCGATCGCGATCGGCGCATCGCAGCGGGCGCACGCCAGCGTGCCCACGCCGAGCCGGCTCGAGCTGATCGCCGGCCGCTTCTGTTCGTATGCGACCGTGGCGCGCTCACTCGAAGACTCCTCGCCGGGGAGCGATCGGCCGATGCCACGCAGCGAGCTCATCGGCTCAGTGTAGGAAACGCTCGTCGTGTGATGGGACGACGACCGCTCACCACACCGGTCACTCGCTCGGAGGAGCGGGTCGCGACTCGATCGGTTCGCGGGTTCGCTTGGGCCTCGCCCGGCGGTACAGCCAGAGAAACAGCGGCCATTCGACGAACTGCAGCGCCGACCACTGGAACGCTTTGCGGTCCGGTATTCCGCGCGCCTGGGCGTCGCGCAGGACCCATCCGGCCGAGATGCACGCAGCGCCGACTACGACGATGAGGATCACCGTGCCCATGTTCGTCAGCCTCGCAAGCGTGTGACGCGGCGAGACACTCAGCCGTCCTCTCTACGTCGTCCCCAGCGGAAGTAGGCGAGCGGGCCGACCGTGTTGGTCAAGCAGGCCAGGCGCCACCACAGCTTGCGCCCGCGGATCTGCTCGGGCGGTCGACGCTGGATGTCGCGCTGGGCGGATCCCATCAACCACAGGTTCCAAGCCGTGATCGCAACGATCGCGGCCTGAGCCATCGGCGACAATCGCTTGAACCTGTCGATCGCTTCCGACACAGCTGCCTCAAGCCTGCTCGGGACGTGGGCGCCGGCGCGGTGAGGGAGCGCGCCGCGTCGGCTGCGACGGTCGTCTGCCCACTCCGGCCATCTCGGCCACCTCGGTGGCGACGTCCTCAAGCACCGAGGTCTGCAGCGAGTAGATGATGTTGCCCCGCTTCCGCTGCGAGGTGACCAGGCCGGCGCTCTCGAGCACCCTCAAATGCCGCGATACAGACGGCCAGGAGATCTCGAATGCGCCGGCGAGCCGGCCGGCGGGCAGATCGCCTTCTCGCAACAGACGAAGGATTTCGCGCCGCGTCGGATCGGCGAGAGCTCGATACGCGCCCGATAGCGTCACGGTTAGCAATTTAGCATATGTGCTAACTATGGGTCGGTCGCTCCGGGGTCGGGTGTCGGGTCGCCTCGGGGTCGGGTGTCAGGTCGCCTCGGGGTCGGGTCGTCCGCTGCCAGGCAGGATCATGCGAAACTGATCACATGCGACGCATCGATGCCCAAGCGCTTCGAGACCGTCTCCAGCGTGAGGATCAGGACCACCAGTATCTGCTGCGCGAGCAACCCGGAGACGAGTGGGAGGTCGTGCGGATCGGGCTCGCCCAGCGGAACCCACAGCACCTCAAGGCCGAGCATGGTGACCCCGCAGACCCACCGGAGGACCCACGTCCGTCCCTGATTCGTCAGATCCCGCCCTACGGTCCGCCAGGATGATCGGGCCGACTGGGCCGGTGAGTTGCCACACCCCGACGCGCGTGAACCGGGCAAGTGCCCGGTTTCCCTTGTTTGCGGAGGTTCCTCGC
Organism: uncultured Solirubrobacterales bacterium; assembly: GCA_963723675.1. GTDB lineage: Bacteria > Actinomycetota > Thermoleophilia > Solirubrobacterales > Solirubrobacteraceae > Palsa-465. The sequence continues at coordinate 2,398,695 of CAVRRW010000012.1, forward strand.
TAAGCGGACGACGGGTCTCGAACCCGCGACCTTTGGCTTGGGAAGCCAACGCTCTACCAACTGAGCTACGTCCGCGTCAGCCGCGATTCTAGGGATCGGGCGTCCCAGGGTCGAGGCGTTCCGAGGGCCTCGGGGCCCATGCCGGTCAGGGCCGGGGGCATCCCGGCCGGGCTCGCGAACCATGGACGGGCGTCGCCCGAGCAGCGCCGCGTATTACCCTAGGACAACCGATGCGCCGCTTAGTCGTCCCTGGTCTCGTGATCGTCGCGGCGGCCGCGTTGCTAGCGCTGTTGGCGTTCGGAGTGGCCGATCAGGGCACCAGCTCGTCGATCGACGCCAAGGTCCGCCGGGGCGACTACCCGGTGGCGCCGAACTCGAACCTGGCGCTGCCGGTTCTGGGGGCGCCGGACTCCAAGAGCCTTGCCGATCTGCGCGGGAAGGTGGTCGTGCTGAACGTGTTCGCGTCGTGGTGTGACCCGTGCAAGACCGAAGCCCCGATCCTCGAGCAGGAGCAGCGCAAGCTGGCCGGCCACGACGCGACGATCCTCGGTGTCACGTACCTGGACAACTCCAGCGACTCCGAGCAGTTCGTACGCCAGGAGCACATCACCTACCCGGTCGTCCGCGACGTCAGCGGCAACTTCGTGAGGTCGTTCGGCACGACCGGAGTTCCTGAAACGTTCGTGATCAACCGCCAGGGCCGGATCGCGGCCCTGCGCCGCTTCCAGGTCGACACCAGGTGGCTCCAGCAGACGCTGCCCTCGATTCTGGCCCAGCGATCGTGAAGGCCCGCCTCCCCGCCCGCGCCCTCGCCGCCACCCTCGCGGTCTTCGGGGCCGTGGCGATCATCCTTCCCGCGGCCACGTCGGCCGCGTCGGCCGCGTCGGCCGCCGCGCCCCGCGCATCGCTCACCGACATCGAGAACGACGTGATGTGCGTCTCCTGCCGGGAACCGCTGGCGGTCGCGCAGTCGCCCCAGGCGATCGCCGAGCGCAACTACATTCGCCACCTGATCTCGCTGGGCCAGACCAAGGCGCAGATCGAGCAGGCGCTGGTCGCGCAGTACGGACCGGCCGTGCTCGGCCGCCCTCCCGCCCACGGGTTCAACCTCACCGTCTACATCATCCCGCCGGCGATTGTGGTGCTGGGGCTCGCGACGCTGGCCTTCGCACTGCCTCGCTGGCGGCGGCGGGCTCGCGCCGGCGCGGCCGCCTCGGACGCCGCTCCGGGTCCCGCCCTGAACACCGCCGACGCGCAGCGCCTCGACGAAGAGCTCACCCGCTACGGCGGCTGAACGCCGGCCTACATCGAATCCGGCGCGCTGACCCCGAGCAGATCGAGCGAGATCGCGATCGTCCGCTGGGCCGCCGTCGACAGCGCGATTCGGAACGCCTCGACCGTCTCCGGCGCCGCTCCGACCACCCGGCACTGCTCGTAGAACGCCGTGAAGTCCTGCGCCAGCTCCAGGGCATACCCCGCGATCCGGTGCGGCGCGCGGCGCTCCGCCGCCTCGGCGATCTCGCCGGGGAACGCCACCAGCTTCTTGATCAGCCCACGCTCGACGACGTGGAGATCGCCCTGGCCCCACCGGGAGGTCGCTGCGAGCGCGGCGGTCACCCGCGATTCGGGGAGCCGTCGCAGCATCGACGCGATCCGCGCATGCGCGTACTGGACGTAGTAGACGGGGTTCTCGCGCGATTGGCTTCGGGCAAGCTTGACGTCGAGGTCGAGCGTGCGGTCGTGAGACCGCTGAAGCATGAAGAAGCGGGTCGCGTCGACCCCGATCTCGTCGAGCAGGTCGTCCAGCGTCACGAAGTCCCCGCGCCGCTTGGACATCGCAAAGGTCTCGCCGTCCGCGACCAGGTGCACGAACTGCACGAGCGGGAGCTCCACCGTGTCCGGATCACCCCCCAGAGCCGCCATCGCGGCCTTGAGCTCGCGCACGTATGCATGGTGGTCGGAGCCGACGGGCAGCAGCTGGCGCTCGAAGCCCCGCTCGCGCTTGTCCTGCAGGTAGGCGATGTCGCCGGCGAGATAGGTGGGCTCGCCGTTTGAGCGGACCACGACCCGATCCTTGTCGTCGCCGAAGGCCGTCGTGCGCAGCCACGTGGCGCCCTCGGACCGGTAGGTGTGGCCGCGCTCATCGAGCAGCCTCAGGGCCACCTCGAGCTCGCTGGGCGACCCCTCGTGCAGCGTGCGCTCGCTGAAGAACCGGTCGAATGAAACGCCGTAGCGGAGCAGCGTCGCCTTGATCCGTGCGAGCAGCAGCTCGACGGCCCGGCCCGCAACCTCACTCACGCCGGCCTCGGCGGAGTCCTCGATCTCCGCCGCCAGCTCGGCCACGTAGTCACCGCGATAGCCGTCCTCGGGCACGTCGCCCCCGCGCGCTCTGGCCGTGACCGATTCGCCGAGCAGCCTGATCTGGCTGCCGGCGTCGTTGAAGTAGTACTCGCGCGAAACGGTGTGCCCGTGGTGCGCGAGGATCCGCGCCAGCGCGTCACCATAGGCGGCGTGCCGGCCGCTGGCCGCGACCAACGGCCCCGTCGGGTTGGCCGAGACGAACTCGATCAGGATCCGCTCGGCCGGTTCGGCGCCGCCGGCCCCGAACCGCTCGGCGGCCCGCAGCACGGACTCCAGCGCGCGCCGCTGCCACCCGTCGGACATGAACAGGTTCAGGAACCCCGGTCCGGCCACCTCCCAGCGGGTCAGGTCCTCGCCGAGCGCCGACTCGAGCTCGGCGCCGATCCGCTGCGCGATCTCCCGCGGCGGGGCGCTCAGCACCGGCGCGAGCAGCATCGCGGCGTTCGTCGAGTAGTCGCCCAGGTCCTCGCGCTTGGAGCGCTCGAGCTTGACCTGCGCCGACGGCTCCCCGGCCCCGCCCCGGACCGTCGCCGCGGCCTGGCGCACGGCCGTCGCGAGATCGTCGAGCGGACCGTGGTTGGAACTGGTCGTATCCGTGTGTGAGTCGATCAGCGACATCTCGGGGCCGGAAAAGAGCGTAACGATGCAGCCCGATCGAGGCGCTCGTCAGTAGTGATAGGGCTCGCGGGCGAGGATCTTGTGGCCGCGATAGAGCTGCTCGAGCAGCACCACGCGAGCGAGCTGGTGGGGCAGCGTCATCGAGCTCAGCGACAGCCGGTGATCGACGTCGTCGAGCTCGAGCCCGAACGGCCCCCCGATCACGAAGCTCAGATCGCGCCCGCTGCGCCGGCGCTCCTCGAGAAACCGGCTGAACGCCAGCGAGTCCATCTGTTCGCCGTCGTGGTGCAACAGCGAGATGAACGCGCGCTCCGGCAGCCGGCGCGCCACCTGCTCCCCCTCCCGAACCTCGATCAGCTCCAGGCGCGTGTGCCCGGCGATCAGCTTCTGATAGTGCCGGACATCGTCCGCGTACGGCGGACGCAGCCTCCCCACGGCCACGACAATGATCCGCACGGCGTTCATACTACGGTCGATGGACGACCCCAATAGGCCCGAGCGCCACATCAACATCCACTTCTCGCCGGAGATCATGGCCGGCGTCTATGCGAACTTCGCGAACGTGAGCCATTCCGAGTACGAGTTCACGATCACCTTCGCGCGGGTCGATCACGAGGTGGAGGACGAGGAGATTCCGGGCGTCGTCGTTTCGCGCATCAATCTCTCCCCGAAGTTCATGCGCGAACTGATCGATGCGATGCAGGACAACTACTCGAAATGGGAGACCCGCGAGGGGATCAAGAACCTGCCCGAATACCCGGGCGGGCCTCCAAAGTTCGAGGAGTCAGACCCGGAGGCGTAGAGGCGCGATTTCGCCCGTCAGGGCGTCGCGCCGGAATGCTCATCACCCCTGGCGTATGCCACCGCCGCGCCGATTCGCTCGCGGGTTGGGGGATGAGTCGACAACAGCGCCGTGACCCATCTCGGCGGCTTCAGGTCGGCTACGTTCTGCAGCGCGATCGCCCGCTCCAACGAGATGAAAGCCTCGGGCGCCTGCGACAGCTGCAGTGAGAATCGATCCGCTCGGCGCTCGATCGCGCGCGACACCCGGCGAGCGATCAGCCCGATCGGCGCCGCGACCAGCCCCGCTGCGCACGCGAGTGCGGGCAGCGCCCCCGGGGTCCCCCGCTCGGGCGACAGCGCCCAGCTGAGCCGCTGCACCGCCAAGGCGCCGGCGGGCGCGACGATCGCCGCGTAGAGGATCCCGCGCTGAACGTCCCGGTGGCGGACATGCCCAAGCTCATGCGCCACCACGACTCGGATCTCGTCGCGCTCGTAGCGATCCAGGAGCGTGTCGAACAGGACCACTCGCTTGGTCGGGCCCAACCCCGTCACGTAGGCGTTTGCGGCGGTGGTGCGCCGGCTCGCGTCGATCGAGTACACCTCTCCGACCCGAACCCCGGCAGCATCGGCAAGCTCGAGCACGTCCGACCGCGTCTGGCCTTCGGGAAGCGGCATGAAATCGTTGAACACCGGATCGAGGACCACCGGTGCGAGCGTCGCGAACGCGGCCCCCACCACCACCGATCCGGCACCGGCGGGAAGCCACCAGCCGCGCGGATAGCGCCGCGTCACCGCGACCGTGGCGGCCCCGGCGCCGGCGGCCAGCCCGGCGCCGATCGCGGTCGACTTGGCGATGTCGACCGCCCAGCCGCGCCACGACTGCGTGATCAGGCCGACCGTGATCGCGCGCTTGCGCGCCAGCACCGACAACGGCAGGGTCGGCAGAGCCCCGGCGACCGTGAGCCCGGCGGCGGTCAGGGCGCCGGTGGCGACGGGGCGCTTGGGCCGACTTGGAACCACGCTGGGGACACCGCGCAGGGCCCACGTCATCGCCGCGGCGTCGACCAGCGACCGCGCCAGCCCGATCGCAAGCTGGGGCCGGGCATAACGCCTGCCCCGCTCGATCTCCTCGGCGCTGAAGTGGTCTCGCAGATCGACGTCCGCGGGCTTGATCGGCCCCTCCCGGGGCGACAGCAGTCGCGCCCCGAGCTCGGCGGCGACGAGCGACAGGAGCAGCGAACGGAGGGCGCCACAGCGCGAGATGGCCTTCACCAGCGAGACTGTAGCCCCTGATGAAGATCGCGATCGTCTCGGACGTCCACGGCAACCGGCACGCCTTCGAGGCGGTTCTGGACGCGATCGAGCTGTCGGATTGCAGGGAGATGTGGTGCCTCGGGGACCTGGTCGGCTACGGGGCCGAGCCGGACGCGTGCGTCGACCTGGCCCGCCGGCACGCGGCGATCTGCCTGGCCGGCAATCACGATCTCGGCGTCCGGGGCGATCTGCCGCTGGAGGAGTTCTCGCGCGGTGCAGCGCTCGCCGCACGCTGGACGCAGGAGACGATCTCGCGCGCGACGCTCGAGTATCTGTGCGGGCTGGAGCCGCAAGACCTAAACGAGCCGGTGGGGCTGTTTCACGCCAGTCCGCGCGACCCGATCTGGGAGTACGTGCTGTCGACGCTGCAGGCCGAACTGTGTCTCGACGCGCAGACCCACAGGGTGTGCCTGATCGGCCATTCCCATGTCGCCTTGTCGTTTTCCCGACGGTCCGGCGAGGCCGCCACGGGCGAGACCCGCGAACCCGACGAGGAGCTCGATCTGCGGTCCGGCGAGTGGCTGATCAACCCCGGAAGCGTCGGTCAGCCCCGGGACGGAGACCCCCGTGCGGCCTGGTTGGAGCTGGATACGAGCGGCTGGAACGGCGTCTACCGGCGGACCGATTACGACATCGCCGGCGCCGCGGCCGCGATCCGCGCCGCTCGCCTCCCCGACTCGCTCGCCGAGCGGCTTGCCTACGGACAGTGAACGGCGGCCGGTCCGCCCCGAGTCGCGGGCTAACCGGAAGCCAACCGGAGAAGCCTCTAAAGTCAGGCGGCCGATGCGCCTTGCGCCTCGTGCAATTCTCGCTGGCGTGCTTGGTTTCGCCGCCTCGGTCGTCGTCGCCTGCGGCGGCGGCTCCGGCCTGCTCTCGACCGACCAGGCCAGTACCCTCGACGGACAGCTGGATCGGGTCTCTCAGGCTCTGGCCACGGGCAGCTGCAACGATGTGACCGGCGCCACCAGCGATCTCTCGGGCGCCGTCGGGAACCTGCCGGCTTCGGTCGACGCCACGCTTCGCAACAACCTCAGCCAGGGGGCCGCAAGGGTCGCGGAGCTGGCCAAGCGGGAGTGCAACCCGAGCAACACCAGTCCCGACACCACGCCCCGCCAGACCACGCCAAAGCAGACGACGCCGACGACCCCCACGCACACCGAGACCACGCCGACGACCCCCACGCACACCCAGACCACGCCGACGACACCCACACAGACAACAACTACGCCTGCAACGACGAGCACTCCCTCGGGTACTACAACCACGGGTACAAGTGGGGGGGCGGGACTCGGCGGGAGCCCCAGATCCAGCGGCGGCTCGGGCACCGGGAGCGACAACGGCGGGAATGGCAACGGTGGCAACGGACAATGAATGACGTGACAACGATCGCCGGGCGGTATCAAATCGAGGGTCGGCTCGGTGTCGGCGGCATGTCCACGGTCTACCTCGCGTTCGACCAGCGGCTCGAGCGCAACGTCGCGATCAAGCTGCTCGCCGAGCATCTTGCCGACGACGCCACGTTCGTCTCGCGCTTCCGCCGCGAGGCGCTCTCAGCCGCCCGGCTCGTGCACCCCAACATCGTGCAGGTGTTCGACTTCGGCTTCGACGAGCGCCAGCACCAGCACTTCATCGTCATGGAGCACGTATCCGGCCACTCCTGCGCGGAACTGCTGCGCGACCGGGGACACCTCGAGGTGGAGGAGGCCGTCGACGTCCTCAGACAGGCCTGCCGCGGCCTGGACTACGCCCATCGCAACGGCGTCGTACACCGCGACGTCAAGCCGGGCAACCTGCTCGTCTCCGACGCCGAAGTGGTCAAGCTGGCGGACTTCGGAATCGCCCGGGCCACCGATCAGTCGAGCATCACGCAGGTGGGGTCGGTGCTCGGCACCGCCGCCTACCTGGCTCCCGAGCAGGCCCGCGGCGAGGAGGCCGGTCCGCGCGCCGATATCTACTCGTTGGGCGTGGTCGCGTATCAGCTGCTGTCCGGGCGCCTTCCCTACGAGGCGGTCTCGCTGTCGGAGCTTGCGCTCAAGCAGCAGCGCGAAGCCCCCTCGCCGCTCGACCACCTCAACGCGCGGGTGCCCGGAGCGCTGGCCCAGGCGGTGTCGATGGCGCTCGCAATCGACCAGGAGGCCCGGCCGCGGGACGCGATGCTGCTCGCAGAGGCGTTGCAGAACGGGCTCCACGGTCGCGCGCCGCTGTCCGACGGGGCGCCCACCGCGCACCTCGGGACAAGGGCCGCGACTCGGGTCCTGAACGATCGCTCGGCGCCGACGGCAGCGACCCGGGTCGCGCCGCGATCGGCCCCGACCACCGAGCAGCGTCCCCCCAGGCAGGCCGAGCCACGTCGAGCCCGCAGCGCCGCAGCCGCCCGCCAGCCGCGCGGCGCCCCGGTGCCGGGGTATGCCCCACGGCGCCGCCGCGGACGGGTGGCCCGGCGAATGGTCGCGATGCTGGCGATACTTGCGCTCTTGGCCGCGACGGTGTTCCTCGCGGTCGCGATCTCGACGAGCACGTCGTCGAACGTCGTGCACTTCCGCACCGTTATCGGTCGAGACGCGCAGAGCGCGATCGATCAGGTGCGAAGCGTCATCAACAAGTACACGAAGTAAACCAACGGCGCCAGTCCGGAGCGCGTTGCGGCCCGGGACCAAGGTCCGCAGCGCGTTGCGGCCCGGGACCAAGGTCCGGACCGCCGTTGCGGCCCGGACCTGGCCAGGGGCAAGGAGGTGCCTACGCGGTTCCCTCAGGCTTGTGCCTGGGGCCCGGTCAGGCGGCGGCGGCGTTCGGCGCCTCGCTCGACCCGGCCGAGTCGGTTCCCTCCGCCTCGATCGTCGGTGCGCCCGAGCCGACCGCGATCGCTACCTTGCGGGGCTGGCGCCGCTCGGGCTTGGGGATCCTCACCTCGAGCACGCCCTTGTCGAAGCTCGCGTTGATGCCGTCGGCGTCGACGCCCTCGGGAAGGGTCAGGGTGCGGGCGAAGCTGCCGTAGGACCGCTCGACGCGGAAGTAGCCCTTCTTGTTCTCCTCGTGGCTGGACTTGCGCTCGCCCGAGACGGTCAGAACGTTGTCCTCGACCTCGATCTTCACGTCATCCTCGGAGAGGCCGGGAAGGTCCGCCCGCAGGACGAACTGGTCGTCGGTCTCGACCAGGTCCATCGCCGGGCTCCAGCGCGCCAGCGTCCCGCCGTTGCCACCGGCCGCCGGCTCGAAGAAGGTGTTGAAGAGCCTGTTCATCTCGCTCTGGATCGAATTCAGCTCGCGGTTGGGCTCCCATCGGATCAAAGCCATGTCATCCTCCGTTTTCGGTCTAGAAACAATGATCGGATTATGAAATCTAAGTGCGTTCATGTCAAGTCTTATTATAGGCAGAGGTGAAGATTCGCAGCGGCGTCGGGGCACCCGGGCAGCGCGGAGGATGTGAAAACGGCCCAGTCGAGCCCGTCTCGATGTCGCGCGGGACGTTTCCGCTCCACCAGGACGGGAACGTCCCGCGCGACCGCGCAGAGGAACCCACTGGGTCGTTTCCGGACCTCCCACGCCGGACGGCGCTACGGACGGAGCTTTCGCACCCCGGCCCCTCCGCCCTACTCCTCGATCAGGGATTCTCCCGTCATCGCCTCCGGCGGCGCCATCCCGAGCAGCTGCAGCACCGTCGGCGCGACGTCGGCGAGGATGCCGCCGCCGCGCAGCGTCACCCCCGGCACGGTGACGATCACCGGCACCGGGTTGAGCGAGTGGGCCGTGTTCGGACTGCCGTCCTCTTCGAGCATGTGGTCGGCGTTGCCGTGGTCGGCTGTGATAACGCACGCGCCGCCGGATTCGTGGACGACCGCGACCACGTCCCCCAGGCATCGATCGACCGTCTCGATCGCCTTCACCGCTGCCGGGATCACGCCGGTATGGCCGACCATGTCGGCGTTGGCAAAGTTGATGATCCCGAAGCGGAAGTCCTCCGCTCGCCACGCGTCCACGAATGCGGCGGCGGCCTCGGGGGCGCTCATCTCGGGCTTGTGGTCGTAGGTGGGGACGTCGCGTGGCGAGGGCACCAGCTCCCGGCGCTCGCCGGTGCACGGCTCCTCGTCGCCCCCGTTGAAGAAGTACGTCACGTGCGGGTACTTCTCGGTCTCGGCGACGTGGAGCTGGCGCCCGCCGGCCTGGGCGATCACGGTCGACAGCGTGGTCGCGGGATGTTCGGGCGGGAACGCGACGGGATAGGTCCAGTCGGCCTCGTACTCGGTCATCGTCGTGTAGCGCTCGATCGGCGGTGCCCCGGCGCGGTCGATCTCGCTGAATCCGGGGTCGGCGATCGCCCGGGTGATCTCGCGCATCCGGTCGGGCCTGAAGTTGAACGCGATCACCGAGTCACCGGGGCGGATCCGGGCCTCCTCGCCGACCAACACCGGCCGGATGAACTCGTCGGTCTCGTCGCGCTCGTAGGCGCGGCGGGCCGCTTCCTCGCCGGTCGCCGCCTCCTGTTCGGCTTGTCCGTGGACCAGCAGGTCGTAGGCCAGCTGGATCCGATCCCAGCGCTTGTCCCGATCCATCGCGTAATAGCGTCCGACCACGGACCCGACCCGGCCCGCGCCCGCGTCGCTCATCCAGCTCTCGATCGTCGCGAGGTAGCCGGCGCCCGAGGTGGGCAGCGTGTCGCGGCCGTCGGTGAACGCGTGGAGCACGAGGTCCGGGACTTCGAGCTCGGCGCCCATCCCGATCAGCGCCTCGAGGTGGCTCCAGCCCGAGTGGACGCCCCCGTCCGACACGAGCCCGATCAGATGCATCCGCTCCGCGTCGGAGAACGCCCGCCGTAGCACCTCGTTGGCCGCCAGCTCGCCGCCCTCGGCCGCCTCGTCGATCCGGGTCAGGTCCTGCACCACGATCGCGCCGGCTCCCAGGTTGAGGTGGCCGACCTCGGAGTTGCCCATCTGGCCGTCCGGCAACCCGACCGCGCGGCCGCAGGCGGTCAGCTGCGTCGTCGGATAGGCCGACCACAGCTCATCGAACACGGGCGTGCTCGCCTGCGAGACGGCGTTTCCGGGGCCGTCCGCCTCGAGTCCCCACCCGTCCAGGACGATCAAAACGGCCGACGACGTCGGCAGCTGCTGGGGGCCCGGCGGCAGCGCCATCAGGCGGCGGCGCCGACGATCTCGGCGAACGCCTCCGGGTCGAGGCTGGCCCCGCCGACGAGCGCGCCGTCCACGTCCGGGAGCGCCAGCAGCTCCGCCGCGTTGTCGGGTTTGACGCTGCCGCCGTAGAGGATCCTGGTGCGCTCGGACTCCTCCCGGGAGCGATCGCCGACGAGCGCGCGAATGAACGCGATCGCCTCCTGCGCCTGTTCGGGCGTCGCCACCAGGCCGGTGCCGATCGCCCAGATCGGCTCGTAGGCGATCACGACGTCGCCGAGACGATCGGTGCTCACGCGCCCGAGGTCCTCCTGGATCTGATGGCGGAGCTTTCGTTCGGTATCGCCGCTCTCGCGCTCGTCCTCGGTCTCCCCCACGCACAGGATCGGGACCAGCCCCGTCTCGAGCGCCGCCGGCACCTTGAGCGCGAGCGCGCGGTCTGTCTCCCCGAACAGCTCGCGTCGCTCCGAATGTCCGACAACGACGCCGTGGACGCCGATCTCGCAGAGCATCGCCGGTGACACCTCCCCGGTGAATGCCCCCTCCTCGGCGTGATGCATGTTCTGCGCGTACACCTGCACGCGCGACCCCCGCGCCGAGTCGACCATCGCGGCGAGCGCGAGGAACGGCGGGCAGATTCCCACATCGATCCCATCGACCGACGACACGCGAGGTAGCAGCGCCGCGATGAACGCCTCGGCATGGGCGATCGTCTTGTACATCTTCCAATTGCCGGCGATCAACGGCGTGCGCTGATCGGACCCGCCTGCCGATGCGGCGCTCATCGGTGATCCTCGGTGGGCCGGCGGTCGCCGGGATTGCGCATCATGCCAATGCCTCCACTCCGGGGAGCTTCTTGCCCTCGATCAGCTCGAGCGAGGCGCCACCGCCGGTCGAAAGGTGCGTGACCTGGTCGGCGAGACCAAAACGCTGCAGCGCGGCGGCGGAATCGCCTCCTCCGACGATGGTCGTACCGGGCGCCTCGGCGACGGCCTGCGCGACGGCGCGGGTACCGCCGGCGAACGGCTCGAGTTCGAACGCACCCATCGGCCCGTTCCAGAACACGGTTCCCGCGGCGGCGATCGTCTCGGCATAGGCCTGCGCCGTTCGCGGACCGATGTCCAGCCCCATCCAGTCGTCGGGCACATCGACGCCGTCGATCGTCTTGGACTCTGCGTCCGCCTCCATCCGCTCGGCGATCACCAGATCACCGGGCAGCTCCAGCCGGGCGCGGGCGTCGGCATCTGATCGGAGCGTCGAACGGGCCAGCTCGACGTCCTCTGCGGCACACAGCGAGGCGCCCACGGAGTGGCCGCTGGCGGCGAAGAATGGAAAGCACATCGCCCCGCCGATCAGGACCGTGTCGGCGACCTCGCGGAAGCGGTCGATGACGGCGATCTTGTCGCTGACCTTGGCGCCGCCGAGGGCGGCCACGAGCGGACGGGCGGGGTCCTCGAGCACCCCCGACAGGACCGACACCTCGCTCTGCAGGAGCAGTCCGGCCGCGCGTTCGGGGAGCAAGCGGGCCACGCCCTCGGTCGAAGCGTGCGCGCGGTGCGCCGCCCCGAAGGCATCGTTCACGTACACATCGGCCAGTCCGGCCAGCGCCGCGGCGAGCTCGGAATCGTTCGCGGTCTCACCGGGCTCGTAGCGGATGTTCTCGAGCACCAGGATGTCCCCGGGGGAGAGATTGTCGACGAACGCGCTGACGTCATCACCGACGACGCCGGGCGCGAGCGTGACGTCGGCGCCGGTCAGCTCGGCAAGCCGGTTGGCAGCGGGGCGCAGCGACAGCTCGGGCTCGCGATCCCTGGGCCGGCCCAGGTGCGAGACGAGGACGATCCGGCCGCCGCGCCGCCGGAGCTCGTCGATCGTCGGGAGCGCGGCGCGGATCCGGGTGTCATCGGCGACGACGCCGTTGTCGAGTGGCACGTTGAAGTCGACTCTGACAAGCACGCGCTTGCCCTCGAGGTCGCCTAGGTCGGCAAGGGTTCTCACAACAGCTTCTGGGCGAGCTCCACGATCCGGTTGGAGTAGCCCCATTCGTTGTCATACCAGGCGACGACCTTGACCATCGTCTCGTCCATGACCGCCGTCAATGCCGAGTCGAGGATCGAGGAAGCCTGGTTCTTGACGATGTCGCTCGAGACGATCGGTTCCTCGGTGTACTCGAGCAATCCCTTCAGCGGGCCGCTCCCGGCCGCCGCCTTCAGCGCCCCGTTGACCTCTTCCACCGTTGTTTCCCGCGTGGTTTCGACGGTCAGGTCGACGACGCTCCCGGTCGGCACCGGCGCGCGCACGGCGAACCCGTGCAGCTTGCCGTTGAGCTCCGGGATCACCAGGCCGATCGCCTTCGCGGCCCCTGTCGAGGCCGGGATCAGGTTGATCGCCGCCGCGCGGGCGCGACGGAGATCGCGGTGGGGCATGTCCTGAAGCCGTTGGTCGGCGGTGTAGGCGTGGATCGTCGTCATCAGCCCGTGCCTGATGCCGACGGCGTCCTGAAGCACCTTTGCGACCGGCGCAAGGCAGTTGGTCGTGCACGAGGCGTTGGAGATCACGTGGTGACTGTCGCGGTCGTAGACCTCGTCGAAGTTGACGCCGAGGGCGACGGTTACGTCCGGATCGGTCGCCGGCGCCGAGATCACGACCTTGCGGGCGCCCGCCTGGAGATGCTTGGCCGCGTTCTCGCGATCGGTGAACAGTCCCGTCGACTCGATCACGACCTCGGCGCCGAGCTCCTCCCAGGGCAACGCGTCGGGATCCCGCTCGGCCAGCACGCGAATCTCGTGATCGTCGACTCGCAGCCCGCTGTCGGTTGCCTCGACGCGACCGGGGAAGGGGCCGTAGTTGGAGTCGTACTTGAGGAGGTGGGCGATCGTCTTGGGGTCCACGAGGTCGTTGACCGCGAGCCACTCGATGTCGGCGCCGCGCTCATAGGCGGCGCGAAAGACGTTTCGACCAATCCGGCCGAAGCCGTTGATTCCGACCCGTACCGGCATGCGCTTCTCCGCTCCTGTGGTAGTGGTGGACGGAGGGCGCCGGGCGGCAACCCGGCTCACCGTCGGCACTGAAGGCTATCCGTTATCTCCGGGACACCACTTCTACCCGGATGCCGTCCGGATCCCGCAGATAGGCCGCGTAATACCCTGCGCCGTACTGAGGACGCCTGCCCGGCGCGCCATCGTCGCGGCCGCCGTTGGCGAGGCCCGACGCATGGGCGGCGTCGACCGCGGCCTTGCCGCTGGCGGTCAGCGCAAGGTGGCCGTAGCCGGGCGCCGGTGGTCGCCCGCGAACGACGAACCACATCAGCGGCGAGTTGATCCCGTAGGCGACCGCGTGCTCTGACTCGAACATCCTCCGGGCCCCCAGGGCATACAGGACGGCGTCGTAGAAGCGGGTGCAGCGACCCAGATCCGTGACCTCGAATCCGATGTGATCGATCACGCCGGGCGGGTCACGTCGCGGTGGACGACATCGATCAGATAATCGCCGTGGTCGCGGTATCGGTCCGCGAGGTGCTGGGCTATGGCCACCGACCGGTGGCGACCGCCGGTGCACCCGATCGCCACCACCAGGTGCGCCTTGCCCTCGACCAGGTACTGCGGAAGCAGGTAGTCGAGGAGCGGATGAAGCCGTTCGTAGAACGCCTGGAGCTCGCCGTCGCGGTTGATGAACTGAACGACCCGTGGATCGTCGCCGGTCAGGGGGCGCAGGTCCTGCTCGTAATGCGGATTTGGCAAAAACCGGACGTCGAGCAGCAGATCCGGGTCCCGGGCGGGCCCATACTTGAACCCGAAGCTCTCGATCGTGACCGCCAGCCGCCCTGGAGTGCGGGTCGGCAGCAGCTCGTCGGCGAGCTTGCGTCGCAGCATTGCGGCGGTCAGCCCGCTCGTGTTGATCACGACGTCGGCGCGCAGCCGCAGCGGCGTCAGCATCTCCCGCTCCCGGGCGATCCCCTCGACCACGCTTCCGCTCGGAGCCAGCGGATGCCGCCGGCGGGTCTCCTGGTAACGGTTGAGGAGCGTCTGCTCGTCGGCCTCGAGGAACAGGACGCGGTGATGGACGCCCATCGCTCGCAGGTCATCGAGGATCGCGGTCAGGCCGTCGAAGTAGCTGCCCCCGCGGACGTCGGACACCACCGCCGCCTTGGCGACCTTGGAGCCCTCGTGCATGAACAGCTCGACGAGCGAGCGGATCATCTCCGACGGCAGGTTGTCGACGCAGAAGTAGCCCTCGTCCTCGAATGCGGCCATCGCCGTCGACTTCCCGGCTCCCGAGAAGCCGGTGATGATCACCAGGTCGGTCAGCGCCGACGCGACCGGGAACGGACTCCTGACTTCCGTTACAAGCTGCTCCCCGGAGGACGGTTCCATGCCTTAAAGCTTGACGCGTCAAGCGGACGCGTGTGCGGCCATCCCGGGGCCGGTCCGACGCGTGAGCACACGCGTGTGCGACGATCCCGCCGTGCACCGGCGAGGCAGGCGGACGGGACACCTCGTTCGGAGACGCGGTAGACCGCTTGCTGCGCTCGTGCGGGCGGTCCTGGCGGCCTTGGCGCTCGTCCCGGTGGGCTTGGCGACGTCGGCGCTCGCGCCGGCGATCCTGGCGAGCTTGACACTCGCGCCGGCGGCGCAGGCTCAGCCGCTCCCGCCCGTGGCCGCCACCGTGTCCGGCACCCCCACCGGCCAGGCCATGCCCCCCGGGTTCCTCGGCGTCTCGCTCGAGTACAGCGCCTTGCACGTGTACACCGGCCGCAATCCCGACGCGGTCAACCCGGTCCTGATCCAGCTGCTGCGAAACCTCGCGCCCGGCCAGACACCGATCGAGCGGATCGGAGGCAACAGCGCCGACACGACCTGGTGGCCCATCCGAGGGGTGCTTCCGCCCGGCGGCGTCAGGTACGCGTTGACCAAGGGCTGGCTGCGGATGACGCGGGCGTTCGCGGCCACGCTCGGAGCGAAACTGATCATGGGCATCAACCTCGCGGGAGGCCGCCCGGCGGTCGCCGCCGCCGAGGCGCGGGCGATCCTGGAGGGCATCGGCACGCGCTACCTCGACGCGTTCGAGATCGGCAACGAACCCGACCTGTACAGCAACGCGATCTGGTACACCGACCGCCGTGGCCGCGCGTTCTTCGCCCGCCCCGCGACGTACGACTTCAACGCCTATGTGCAGGAGATTGCCCGTTGGCGCGCCGCGCTGCCGCCGGTCACGCTCGTCGGCCCGGCGCTCGCGTCGCTCACGTGGCTCAACGGCCTCGACCAGTTCCTCGCCGCCGAGCCCGGCGCGCCGATGGTGACCGTCCACCGCTACGCGTTGCGCGCCTGCCCCACCGCGCCCATCTCGCCGCTGTTCGCGTCGCTCCCAAACCTGCTGTCCGACCGAGCCTCCAGTGGGTTGGCATCGGGCGTGGCGCCGTACGTCGAGGCAGCGCACGGGCGCGGCGTCCAGTTTCGCCTGGACGAGCTTAACTCCGTCTCCTGCTCGGGCAAGCGCGGCGTCAGCGACGCCTTCGCGTCGGCGTTGTGGATGCTCGACACGCTGTTCAACATGGCCAGCGTCGGCGTCGACGGGGTCAACGTGCACTCGCTGCCGGGCGCCCGGTACGAGCTGTTCACGATCAGCCATCCCAGGGGGAAGTGGCGGGCGTTCGTCCATCCTGACTACTACGGGATGCTGATGTTCGCTCAGGCGTTCCCCGCCGGGGCGCAGTTGCTGCCCGTCACCGCGCCCAGCGGCCCGGTCAAGATCTGGGCGACTCTGTCGAACACCGGGCAGACGCGTGTGGTCATCATCAACAAGGACGCGGTCAACTCCCAGACCGTTCAGGTCACGGTCCCGGGCGCCGGAGGCACAGCCAGCCTCGAGTGGCTGCGAGCCCCCAGCATCGTCGCCACCAACGGAGTCACGCTCGGCAGTCAGTCGTTTGGCACCGCCACCCGCACGGGGGCGCTCGCGGCGCCGGTGACCGACCCGGTCACCGCCGCTTCCGGGACGTACACCATCGAGCTTCCGGCCGCGAGCGCGGTATTGCTGACGCAGTAGCAGGCGGTCTCAGACGGTCCGGCGGTCTCAAACCCCGGTCCGGTGGAGCGCGCGGTAGACCTCGCGAGCAAGCTTGCCCGGCAGCCCCGGCACCGCTTCGAGCTGCTCCCGGGATGCCGCCAGAATCGCCTCCGGCGAGCCGAAATGTTGCAGCAGCGCCCGCTTGCGGGCCGGTCCCACGCCCGGTAGCTCGTCGAGGATCGAGGCGGTCATGGCCCGATCGCGCCGGATCCGGTGGTGGGTGATCGCGAACCGGTGCGCCTCGTCGCGGACGCGCTGGAGCAGCTGCAGCTCGGGCGTGTCGTGGGCGAGGCGCAGCGGCTCCGGCCGGCCGGGGACGAACACCTCCTCGATCCGCTTGGCCAGCGAGATCACGACGACGCCCCGCTCGCGGAAGCTCGCCAGTGCCCGCAGCCCCGCCGACAGCTGGCCCTTGCCGCCGTCGATGACGATCAGGTTGGGGAGCGCCGCGAAGCTGGCGTCGTAATCCTTGTCGTGCGGCGAGACGTCGCGTTGGCGCTCGAACCGCCGCATTCGCCGTCCCAGCACTTCCTCCATCGCCGCGAAGTCGTCCGGACCACGAGCTTTGCTCGCGGTGCCCCCAATCCGGCCCCGCCCGTCCCCGTCGCCCGCCCCGTTACTGGCGGACCCCGTGCCGGCGCCGGACCCCGCGCCGTCGGCGGAGGCGAACACCTTGAAGCGGCGGTAGTCGGACTTCTTCGGCGCGCCACCCTCGAACACGACCATCGAGGCCACCGTGTTGGTGCCCATCAGCGTGGAGATGTCGAAGCACTCGATCCGCAGCGGGATGGTGTCCAGGCCGAGCGCCTCCTGCAACCCGTCCAGCGCCTCCACGCGTTGCTGGCGCCGGCGCTCGGAGCGAAGCCGCTCCTGGTCGAGGGCAAGCCTGGCGTTGCGCTCGGCAAGCTCGAGGATCCTCCTCTTGTCGCCCCGCTCGGCCGGGCGGATCTCCACAGGCCCGTCGCGCCGCGCGGCCAGCGCCTCCGCGAGCGCCGGCGCCGCGCCGAGATCGCGCTGGACCACCAGCAGCGGCGGGATCATCATCGCGCTGCTGTAGTACTGGAGGATGAATGCCTCGGCCACGTCGGCGATGCCGCCCCCGGCCAGGTTGTCCAGATAGAAGCTCTGCCGGTCCGACAAGACCCCGTCGCGCACCTGGAAGACCTGGGCGTTCGCCTCGGTCTCGTGGACTGCGACCGCGATTGCGTCGAGCGTTCCGACGGCGTCGTTGGCGACCCGCTGGCGCTCGAGCAGCGAGCGCACGGCGCGCAGGCGGTTGCGCTCCCTGGCGGCGTCCTCGAAGCGCTGCTCCTCGGCCGCGATTCGCATCGAGCGGTCCAGTTCACGCTCGATCTCGCGGTAGCGCCCGGACAGGAAGTCGATCACGCCGTCGATCCCGCGCCGGTAATCCTCGCGGCTGACGTAGCCGACGCACGGCGCCTCGCAGCGCTTGATGTAGTAGTCCAAACAGGGAGAGCCGCTGCGGCGCCCGGGCTCGGGACCCTCGCAGGAGCGGAACATGAACACCTTGCCGAGCACGTCGAGGGTCGAGCGGACGCGCTTGGCGTTGCTGTAGGGACCGAAATAGGCCCGATCGCGCCTGTGGCGCTCGCGCGTGAAGTACACCCGAGGAAAGTCCTCGTCGAGCGAGATCGCGATGTACGGGTAGGACTTGTCGTCGCGCAGGCGGATGTTGAACTGCGGCTTGTACTGCTTGATGAAGTTCTGCTCGGCCAGCAGCGCCTCGGCCTCGGTCTGGACGACGAGCGCCTCGACGTGGTCGATCTTCTCGACGAGCCCCTCTCCGCCCCGCGTGCTGGGATTGGAGAAGTGCGACGCCACCCGCTTGCGGATCGACTTCGCCTTCCCGACGTAGATCACCTTGCCGCGACTGTCGCGGAACAGGTACACGCCGGGTTCGTCGGGCAGTTCGCGGCGTTTGTCGGCGGCGACGACTGACATCTCCTTCGAGGATAGGCCCCCGGCCCGCGCCCAGACCCCCGCCGAGGCGGCCCGTCGACCGCGCCCAGACCCCCGCCGAGGCGGCCCGTCGACCGCGCCCAGACCCCCGCCGAGGGGGGCCGTCGACCGCGCCCAGGCCGCGCCGGCCGGCGGCCCCTAATCGGCCGTAAACGACAGCGCCAGCCCCGCGATCGCGACGCCCAGCGCGATCGCCGCGACCACCTCCCCCGCGCCCGACGTGGCCGAGCTGGGGAAGAACTGCCCGGGGCCGGCGCCCGGGTCGGAGACGTTGGCCCCATTCGTCGGCGCGATGCTCATCGCGTGGACCACGAACAGCAATCCGACCCCGGCGGCGACCAGCGCCGAGATCCGCGCCCGACGACCGGCGATCAGGGCGGCCAGGACGAGCGCGCCGGCGAGTACGGCCAAGAGCACGTCGGCGATCGAATACACCTGCCAGGCGGTCGGATCTCGTGGCACGCCCTGGAGCTGGGCAGCGCCGACCTTCGTGACGAACTCGCGGGAGTACTGATGGCTCCACACCAAAAACAGCGAGATCAGCAGCGTGACCGCACCGCCGACGATCAACCAGTCGGCGATAACCTCTCGGGCCTCCCTACGCACGCGCTGCTCAGCTGCCCGCTCGCGAAACTAGTACTTGCGCGCCGACCACACCATCGCGAACGCGGCATAGGCGCACGCACAGACGAGCACGAACCAGGCGACCGACCCGGCGCTGGTCGACCAAAGCCGAGGGGTGGCGGTGAGCGTCAGGGTGGCGACCGCGACTGCTCCATAGAGCACGGCGCGACGGCCGTCGCCGAGCGAGTACAGCGCCGTCCGGTGCTGGCGGTACATGATCGAGGCGACCCAGGCGATCGACACCAGGAACGCGAGCGAGATGGCTTGGATCACGACGCTTGCGCCGGTGCCGCCCCCCGGGACCACGGCGACCACCGCCGCGATCACGACGATGATCAGGATGTTGCGCCAGGTGGTCAGCGACATGGTCCTCTAAGCGTACGCCCGGTGATGCGCCGACGGCTCGGCGCCGGCCGCCTCGACGGGCTGGGCGCTCGCCGCCGCCTGGGATTCCGGGGCAACGGGCTCGCCGCGAGCCATCGTGTAGCCCCACACCCGCTGGTAGATGTCCTCCCGCTCGAGCACCCGGCCCTCGGCGCTCGCAAGCTGGCGCAGAAGCTCGTATTCCTTGCGCGACAGAGAGGCGGCCACGCCACCCACGTAGGCGTCGAACAGATCGGGCCGGATCTCGAGCTCCCCGGCGACGCGCGGCGAGTCGTCGACCGGCAGCTCGCCGGTGCGCCGGCGGCGCAGCACCGCCTGGATCCTCGCGACCAGCTCCTCTGGGTGACACGGCTTCGTGATCCAGTCGTCGGCCCCGCCACGCAGCCCGCGCACCCGGTCGGCGACCGGCGCGATCCCGGTGCAGACCAGCAGCGCCGAGCCGGGAAGCGCAATCGCAAGCCGCTCCAGGTAGTCCAATCCGGTGATCTCGGGATTGACGATCACGGCGTGCAGCCGCATCGCCGCCAACTGGTCTGCGCCGACCGCGTAGGGGACTACCTGACGCTCCCAGCGCAAAGCGGCAAAGCGCCGGTCCAGTACTGTGACGAGCCCGCTGTCGTCGTCGATGATCGCGACCCGGATCGGGGACGCCGCGATTGGCGGTGTCATCTCGGCTTCAGTGTAGAGGCGCGGCAGGATCCATCCGGCACTCGCGTCGAGCCGTCCGGGAAACGGGCCCCGTGCGACCGCGCACCGGGCGGGGTCAGGCCCTCATCCCGCCACGGCCTCCCAGCGGCTGTAGAGCTCTTCGACCGTCCGCTTGGCCGCATCGTGGCGTTCGGTCGACCGCGCGATGCGCTCCGGGGTCGCCCATGCGGCGGGATCGGAAAGGTCTTCCTCGACCGCCCGCAGCGCGGCCTCGGCCGCCTCGATCTC
This sequence comes from uncultured Solirubrobacterales bacterium, assembly GCA_963723675.1. Taxonomy (GTDB): domain Bacteria; phylum Actinomycetota; class Thermoleophilia; order Solirubrobacterales; family Solirubrobacteraceae; genus Palsa-465. The sequence goes on from CAVRRW010000012.1 coordinate 2,418,887, forward strand.
GCGCTCGAGCTGGGCCTGCTTGCCCGCGGAGGCCCGTGGCCGCGCAGGCTTGTGCCGCGCGGGCCGCCGGGAGGTCGCCGGCTTCGCCCCCGCCGACGCCCCCGCCGCTGCTCCCGCCGGCGCCCGCGCCGGCCTCCCCGCCTGCTTCTTCGGGGCGGGCCGCCGAGCCCGCTCCTCCACCACGCGCAGGTACTCCGGCCAACCGCCGACGTAGCTGTGCAGCGTTCGATCCTCGATCGCCACCGTTCGCGTCCCCACCGCGTCGAGCAGCGCACGGTCGTGCGAGATCAGCAGCAGCGAGCCGGGGAACGCGTCAAGCGCCTCCTCCAGGGCCTCGCGGCTCTCCAGGTCGAGGTGGTTGGTCGGCTCGTCCAGGATCAGCACGTTGGCGCCGGACTGCACGAGGATCGCGAGCGACAGGCGCCGGCGCTCGCCGCCGGAGAGCCCATCGAGCGGCTTCTCGGCCTCCTCGCCCGAGAACAGGAACCGTCCCAGCAGGGCCCGTGCTTTGCCGGGCGTCAACCGGGTCGCGTGCTGGGCAGCCTCGAGCACCGTCCGCGCCGTCCCGGATCCGAGCTCATCGGCGTGCTGTGAGAGGTAGCCGATCTTGACGTTGTGCCCGGTGCTGAGCTTGCCGCCGTCAAGCTCGCGCAGCCCCACGAGCGTCTCGATCAACGTCGTCTTGCCGGCGCCGTTGGGGCCGACCAGCGACACGTGCTCGCCGCGCTCGAGCCACAGCTCGGCGTCTTGCAGCAGCTCCTGGCCGCCGATCGAGACTCGCCCGTCGCTCAGCTCGAACACCACTCGCCCGCTTCGCTCGGGCGCCTTGAACGTGAACTCCAGAGCGCTCCCGTCCGTCGCATCGCGCGCGAGCCGGTCGATCTTCGCAAGACGCTTGACCCGCGACTGAGCCTGGCGGGCGCGAGTCCCCGCCCGAAAGCGCGTCACGAACCGCTCGAGTCGCTCGATCTCGGCCTGCTGGCGCTCGATCGCCCGTCCCAGGGCGAGCTCGCGTGCCGCCTTCTCCTTGCGCCACGCGTGCCACGGCCCCGGGAAGAACCTCCCGCGGCCGCCCTCGAGCTCGAGCACCGAGGTGCCCACGGCCTCGAGGAACCAGCGGTCGTGGGCGACCAGGATCACCGCCGCGTCCAGCGCCACCAGGTGCTGCTCGAGCCACTCCAGCGACGGGATGTCGAGGTGGTTGGTCGGCTCGTCGAGCAGCAGCAGGTCGGGATCGCCGGCCAGCGCTCGCCCGAGCGAGGCGCGCGTGAGCTCGCCGCCCGAGAACGTCCGCAGCGAGCGATCGAGGTCGGCGTCGTCGCGAAACCCGAGCCCGTGCAGCGTCGACAGCGCGCGTTCTCGCCAGCCGTATCCGCCGGCGTGTTCGAGCCGCGATTGCGCCTGCGCGTAGCGGTTGAGCGTCGCCTCGTCGTGGGCTCCGCCGGCCATCGCCTGCTCGAGCGCGGACAGGTCCTGCTCGATCGACACCAGCTCGCGTGCGCCAGAGAGCACGTACTCACGCAGCGACAGCCCCCGCTCCCGGGGCGGACGCTGGTCGTGCAAAGCGATCTTGGTGCCCTTCGCGAACACCAGCTCGCCGAAATCGATCCCCTCCTCGCCCGACAGCATCCGCAGGAGCGTCGTCTTGCCCGTTCCGTTGCGGCCCGACAGCGTCATCCGGTCACGGCGCTCGAGCTTGAACGAGATCCCGCGCAGCAGCGGCTCGCCAGCGATGTCCTTCCCGATGTCCGACGCGATCACGACCGCCATTTCGATCATGGTAGGCGGGCGCAGCGGGCCAACCCGGCGGCCGGGGTTCGGCCACAGGACGGCGCGACCCGGCGCCGGGGTTCGGTTACGATTGAGCGGTAATGCGCCGCGCTCGCTTCATCTCCGCGCTGACGGCGTTCTCGGTCGTCCTGCTGGTCCTCGCTCCCTCCGCGCTGGCGCGCCAGACCGGCGGCGAGGGCTTCTACGGGCAGACCACCGACAAGGTGATCACGAACGCGATGTTCCTCGTGATCCTGTTCTTCCCGACGGTCATCTTGGTCTTCTCGCTGATTCAGTGGCGGCTGGACAAGCGCAAGCACGAACGCATGGACGCGGCCAAGCGCCGCGCCGCCAACGCCGACTGGCGCGGCGGCTGGTAGCCGCCCAGGCGGCAGCGCTCCAGCGACGTCCTGAATGCGTTCGCCCCGCCGCGCTCGCGCACCTGATGCGCGGCGTGCGCTGGTAGCGCACGGCGAGATTCAGCCTCGCACGGGAAGCTCCGAGCGTGCGGTAGCGTCTTGGTAGACCGACGGCGAAGTCAGCGGCGTCGAACCGACCGGTGCCGCGGGCCCGCCGGATCCGTCTCCCTGACCGAGAGGAAACCATTGCCCAGGATCTCGGCTCTCGCCCTCGCCGCCGCCACCGTCGCCCTCGGCCTGGCGGCGTGCGGAGGCTCGAGCAAAAGCGCCACCACGTCGTCCGCGGCGGCGCCGTCGACCTCGACCTCGACCGCGACCTCGACGTCGGCGCCGAGCGGCGGCGGCGGTAGTTCGATCAGCGAGTCGGCCAACCCGTCCGGTCAGCTGAAGTTCACCAAGAGCACGCTGACCGCGAAGGCCGGCAAGGTGACGATCGACTTCACCAACAAGTCGTCGCTATCGCACAACATGACCATTCAGCAGGGCACGAACGGTCCGGTGATCGGCGCCACCCCGACGTTCTCCGGCGGCAGCAAGACCCTGCATGTCACCCTCAAGCCCGGCACCTACACGTTCTACTGCAGCGTCCCCGGCCACCGCCAAGCCGGAATGCAGGGAACGCTGACGGTCAGCTGATTTCAAAGGCGCGCCCCGCCGAGATCGGCGGGGTGCGCCGGTTCAGCGCTGCCGGCGCCGGTGGCGCGGCGCCAGCGGGCAACGCGGCCCGCGTGATGTTTTCTCGCGGTCCGCGTCTCTTAGACGTTGAGACGCAACGGCGACACCAGCGGGAACTGCACCACGGCGAGCCTGACGCCGGGCGCGGCCGTCCGCCAGGCGGAGCTTCGGATCTCGAGCGCCGGCGCGACCTGGGACAGGGTCGAGCTGGCAACCTCGCAGAGCCAGAACCAGACACAGGCCCAGGATCAGGACAAGGACGACACCTGATCTGGCCCCGACGGGCCATCGGCTGGCGGTCCGCAGGGGGGGCCGCCGGCCGACGCCGGGAAGCTCGGACCGGCGCCGGCATCCCTGAACGTATTAACTACGGCGTAGAACTACGGCGTAGGGTTTGGCGAGAGGCATCACCCAGATTTGAGTCCACTGTCGCTTTCACTCCGGTTTCTGCAGACGCAATCCGACGCACAGCTCGCGAAGCTGGCGGGCGAAGGGCACGAGCGGGCATTTGAGGCGTTGGTCCGGCGATACCGCAAGCCGCTGCTGGCCTACTGCCGGCGGATGGCAACGGTCGACGTGAGCGCGGAGGACATCCTTCAGCAGGCGCTCCTGCAGGCCTGGACGGCGATCCGGACGGGCGTCGAGATCCACGATCCCCGGGCGTGGCTGTACAGGATCGTCCACAACGTCGCGGTCAGCGACAAGCGCCGCTCGCGCGCCATACCCGTGCCACTGCGCAACGCTGTCTCGGCCAACGGCGCCGACCAAGCGGCAGAGCAGCGGATGGCGGCGCGCGAGGCGCTTCAGGGACTCGCCGCGCTCCCGGAGATGCAGCGCGAGGTGATGCTCGGCACCGCGGTCGACGGAATGAGCCACGAGGAGGTCGCGGACGCGCTCGGGCTGAGCAGCGGGGCGGTACGGGGACTGATCTATAGGGCCCGCGCGACGCTGCGTGCGGCGGCCGCCGCGCTGCTTCCCGGTCCGGTGATCGGATGGGCCGTCCGCGGCGCCGAGCGCACCCGCTCGCCCGGCCTCTGCGAGGCGCTGGCGGGCGGCGGCTCGGCGGGCCTCGGCGGCGTGATCATGAAGGGCGGCGCGATCGCCGTGACCGCCGGTGCCCTCGCGACGGCGGGCATCAACACCAACGGCGAGGTCCATCGCCGCCACGCCGCTCGAATCGCGGCGGCCGCCGTGCCCGCTTCACCCATGCGCCACGCGACGCCGCGTGAGCCACACCCCGCGCGCGCCTTCGTCTCGGATTCGAGCACGATCGCGGCTCACGATGCCCCAGTCCGCCGCGAGGCCCCCGCCGGCGGCACCGTCGGCGCCCAGACCGCCCAGGTCGATCGGCGCCGCCGCGGCGGGAAGGGCATGGATACGAAGTTGTTCGCCGTCTCGGGGACCCACGCCTCGCCGGGCCGACACGAGCTCGATGGCGGACACGGCCAGACCTGGGGTCAAGGCCGACAGGGCCAGCCCTGGGGTCAAGGCGGACACGGCGAGACCGGGCAAGGCCGACACGGCGAGACCGGTCAAGCCGGACACGGCGAGACCGGTCAAGGCGGACACGGCGAGACCGGTCAAGGCGGACACGGCGAGACCGGCGGTCAAGGCCGACACGGCGAGACCGGTCAAGCCGGACACGGCGAGACCGGCGGTCAAGGCGGACACGGCCAGACCGGTCAAGCCGGACACGGCGAGACCGGAGGTCAAGGCGGACACGGCGAGACCGGTCAAGGCGGACACGGCGAGACCGGTCAAGGCGGACACGGCGAGACCGGTCAAGGCGGACACGGCGAGACCGGCGGCCAGGGCGGCGACAGCGGTTCGGGCGAGCGCCGATCCGGTGGATCCGCCGGCGCCGGCGACCCCGGACCGAGCAGCCCGCAGCACGATCCAGGTCCTGTCGGTTCGAGCGCCGGTGCGCAAGATCCCTCCGGTCCAGGCTCGTCTCCTGGCGGCTCCGGGGATCAAGGCTCGCCGCAGGCTCTTAGCGCCACGCCGCTGACGACGAGCTCTGACGGCGGCCGTCATCACGGCGGGGGCTCCGGCCAGAGTGCCGAGGACCCTAGATCCGGAACACCGTGATCAGGCGCTGCTCGTGCTCGGCGTCGATCCGCGCCGTGACCTCGATGTGCTGCTCGAGCCCCGAGCCGCGCAGCTTGGTCGCCAGCAGCTCGTCGACCTGAAAGATCCCGGCGCTGTTGGACATCGCGATCTCGACGCGGACGGCGCGATCGCGGCCGGGCGAGATCTTGACGTCCTCGATCGCGTATGCCGACAGCGAGTGGATGTTCTGGTGACCGGACTCGAACGGCACCCGGGAGCGTCCCCGCGCCATGTCGAGGGCGTCGGCGACGCGCACGATCCCCGCCTCGACAGTGAACGGAGCGCCCTTGCGCCGGTGGCCGATGATCGTATGCAGCGCCTCGGCGACGATGATCGATCGCTCGGGCTCCTCGTAGATGCCGGCGAGCAGCGTTCCCAGCTTGTCGGCGGTCAAGAGCAGGCTGTAGCGCTCATGGTCGTCTCGGTGGATCGACATGCCGACGCAGTGCAGCAGGCAGCCGGCGGCGACCACGACCTCCGCGTCGCGGTCGCCGAGCCCGTAGTCGGCCGTCACGCTCGGGATGACTCCCCTGCGAAACAGCAGCCGCGCGAGCCGCAGGCCGATGTTCAGCACGATCTGGATATGCACCCACGAGTGATCCGACATGCCCAGCCGGCGGGTCGCGTTGACCGCGGACACGTGCCACCAGGCCTTGACCTGGTCGTCGGCGTTGACCGCTTCCAGGAGTTGCTCCAAGCGCCGGTTGCCACGCGTCGGCGCGCGCACACGGACGTCCGCCACCGCCTCGCGTGGCGGCAGCGGCGGCACGCGTGGCACCGGCGGCACCGGCTCCATCGGAGGCTCCGAGCTAGGCATGCGACGCCTCGATCAGGACGCCTTCACGCAGACCCCCGCGGGCGATCTGAAGCGATGCCCCGAACAGCTCGGACGCGCCCTCGAGGATCAGCAGCCCCGCGGGCAGCAGCCGCACCCGCTCGACGTCAAGCGCGAACCGGCGCGCGACGTCGGCTCGGCGCTCGGTCGTCAGCACCGCCAGCGAGCGGTGAAAAGCGTCTGAGTCCAGCAGCGGTCCGGCGAGCCGCTGCAGTGATGCGGCGCTCCCACCGACGGCGACCGCCTCCGGCGGCTGCGGCGCGTCGAATCCCTCCAACGCACGCGCCACGCGCGCTCGAGCCTCGCGCAGCTCGGCCCCCGACGGCGGATCGGAGCGCAGGCAGTCATCAGCGAGCTCGGCCGAGCCGACCGTGAACGAGGTCGACCACCTGACCGTGTCGGGCGCGGTTCCCACCACCAGCTCCGACGATCCACCGCCGACGTCGACCACGCCCAGCTCGCCGTCGGGAACGTGCCCGAGTGTGCGTGCCGCTCCGACGAACGCCAGCCGCGCCTCCTCCCGCTCGGTCAGCACCTTCACCTCGAGTCCGCAGGCGTCGCGAATCGCCGCCACCAGGGCTTCCCCGTTGGCAGCGCGGCGGATCGCCGCGGTCGCGACCGCGTGGATCTCGGCGCACCCGAGCCCTCGAGCCGCGCACACCTGCCCGACCACGACCGCGACGACCTCCCTGATCTTCTCGGGAGCGATCGACTCGTCGCCCAGCATTCCGCGTCGCACCTGCGTGAACACCCGCTCCTGACGGACCTCGCGCAGGCGCGCGCCCGCGCAGTCCGCGACGAGCAGCCGCGTCGTGTTCGATCCGATGTCGATGCAGGCTCGGCGCACGAGCGAGAGAGGGGAGGGCCGGAAGGCCAGACGGCCGATTTCCACGAGCGGCGCCCGGATGCCCGAGGCGGACTCTACTGATGCTGCCGAGGCCGCGCGGGGGCGGCGTGGTGCTGTGGCCGCGACTCAGGCACGTTGTCGTTGGGGTGGGTGACGGGCGGGGCGCTCGGCGCGACCACGCCGCCCTCGGCCTCCAGGACGCCCGGCCGCAGGACCACCCAGACCGCGGCCGTCACGACGAGCGAGCCGGCGCCCCCGATCGCCAGCGCCGCGCGGGGTCCCGCGAGCGCGGCGACGGCCCCGCCGATCAGGATGCCAAGACCCGGGATCAGCTCGAGCATCGACTCGTTGAAGCTCATCATCAGTGCCATCCATTGCGGCTGCACCTCCTCCTGGAGCGCCGTCCGCGCGGCCACCGACTCGACCCCGTTGCCCACGCCCGCGATGGCCGACCCAACGATCGCGATCGACAGCGTCGGAGCCGCCGCCATCACCACAAACCCGATCCCCAGCGCGCCCGCCCCGCCGCCGATCAGCTGCCGCGACGGAAGCGCTCGCCAGCGGGCATAGACGCCACTGCCGAGGACCGCCCCGACCCCCCACGCCGACAAGAGCGCGCCGTACCCGCCGGCGCCGGCATGCAGCGTGTGCTGCGCGAACACCACCTCGACCGGGATCGAGATCGTGAAGAAGAACACACCCGCCGCGGTGACACCGAGCAGCGCACGGATCGAGGGCCGGTCGTTGACGTAGGCGAGCCCCGCCCGCACACGACCCCGAGCTGAGGGCTGGGTGGGCGCCAGCTCGGGGAGCCCGTGCGCGGTCGCGAGCATCAGCGCCATCGCCCCGAACAGGCCGCAGTTGACCAGCAGGGCCACGGTGGCGCTGGCGATGGCCACGACCGCGCCTCCGATCGCGGGGCCGGCCATGAAGCACAGCGAGAACGCGGTGTTGGCGACCGCATTGCCCTCCCGCAAGAGCCCGGCGTCGCCGGTCACCCGGGCGGTCAGGGCGCGCGCGAGCGACCGGGCAACGAGCGCGACGATCGAGTCCAGCGTCGCCAGGATCAGGATCCCAACCAGCGAGAAGTGGCTGGCGATCCAGGCCAGCGCGAGGAACGTCAGGGCCTCGAGCGCATACAGCGCCGGCAGCACCCGCCGCGGCGTCCGGTAGTCCAGCCGCGCCACGATCATCGGAGAGACCAGCGCGGGCAGGAACTGCGAGCACAAGAAGAACGCCATCGCGCCGAGTGCGCTGCCGGTCCGGGCGTACACGAGGAAAGCGAGCGCCAGCGTCCCGAACGACCAGGCGAGCTCGTTGAGTGTGTACGCGCCGAGCAGTCGTCGGTAGACGGGCAGCTGCAGGACGCGCCTCATGCCTCGATGAGTATCGCCATTTTGGCCCCCGGGCGTCCCACCGGCTCGCCGGGTTGGCATCATCACAGAGGTGTCAGATGCGGTAATCGAAGTCCAGGGGCTTCGTAAGTCATACGGCCATTTCGAGGCAATCCGGGGGATCGACTTCCAGGTCTCCAGCGGCGTGGTGTTCGGACTGCTCGGACCGAACGGCGCCGGCAAGACCACCACTGTCGAGATCCTCGAGGGCTACCGGGAGCGCAGCGGCGGCACGGTCAGCGTGCTGGGGCACGACCCCGGCAAGCGATCGCGGGCACTTCGCTCACGAGTCGGGATCGTGCTCCAGAGCACCGGGCTCTATCGCCACATCCGCGTACGCGAGGCGCTGGCCCATTTCGCGTCGATGTATCCGCATCCCCGCGATGTCGACGAAGTCCTCTCGCTGGCCGGGCTCGAGGGCAAGGAGGACGCCGTCGCGCGGACGCTGTCGGGCGGGCAGCTCCGCAGGCTGGACCTGGCGCTGGCGCTTGTCGGCGATCCGGAGCTGATCTTCCTCGATGAGCCGACCACCGGCTTTGATCCAGCGGCGCGGCGAAACGCGTGGAAGACGATCGCCTCGCTCAAGGAGCTCGGCAAGACGGTTCTCTTGACGACGCACTACCTCGACGAGGCGCAGGCGCTCGCCGACCGGGTCGCGATCATCAAGGATGGCCGGATCGTGATCGAGGGAGCACCGCGCGAGTTGAGCGCCGGCACCGGCAGCGCCCCTTATCGGGTCGCCTACCGCAACGGGAACGGCGGCCTGGTCGAGCGCGAGACGGACGATCCCACGACGCTGCTGCACGAGCTGACCGGCGCCGCGCTGGCGCAGGGGACGCGACTGGAGTCGCTGACGGTGACGCGGCCGACGCTCGAGGACGTCTATCTCGAGCTGACCGCCGATAGCCAGGATGGCGACGATGGATGACAGCGCGCCGGCGCCGCTGCTGCTCGCGTGGCGGCAGTACCGGCTCGAGCGGCGCCTGTTCTGGCGCAATCCGAGCGCCGCCTTCTTCAACTTCCTGCTGCCGCTGCTGTTCCTGGTGGCCGGAGGCGTCATCCTCAGCGGCAACCAGAACGACCTCAACAAGCTCGTGCCGTCGATCGCCGGGATGAGCGTGATGTCGACGACCTTCACCGCACTCGCCTACAACATCGTGTTCCTGCGCGAGCGCGGCGTGCTCAAGCGGATGCGCGGAACGCCGCTGCCGGCGATCTCCTACTTCGGCGGCGTCGCCGGCAACGCGGTCACCAATACCGCGCTGCAGATCGTGATCATCGTGCTCGCCGGCCGCGTGTTCTTCGGGCTCGGCTGGCCGCCGCAGTGGGCCTCGTTGGTGGTCTTCGTCGTCGCCGGCGTGGTCTGCTTTGCGGCGCTGGGAGTCGCGTTCGCGCATGCCATCCCCAACTTTGAGTCGACCGCGGCGTACGTCAATGCGGTGTTCCTGCCTGTGGTGTTCGTCTCGTTCTACGTGTTCGACTCCAGCAGCGCCCCGGAATTCCTGCGCACGATCGCCGAGGCGGTGCCGCTGTACCCGTTGATCCACGGCCTCTCGGGCGCGATGGTCAAGGGCAGCTCGCTCGGTTCCAACCTCAGCGACCTGGGTGTGATCGCCGTCTGGGGGGCGCTGGGGATCTGGCTCGCGGTGCGCGGGTTCAGCTGGGAGCAGCGCCGTACCTGAGGACCAGAACCCCGAGCACCTGAGCACCGGATCAGAGCACCTGATAACAAATTGACGATGGCGCCACTGGCACTCCTCTACGACGTTCACGGCAATCTCCCGGCGCTCGAGGCGGTACTTGCCGACGCCCGCAGCGCCCGCGCGCGGCGCTTCCTCCTGGGCGGTGACTACGCGCTGTTCGGGCCGTTTCCGGCGGAGACGGTCGCGGCGTTGCGCGCGCTCGACGAGGCGACCTGGATCCGCGGCAACGTCGACCGGTGGAGCGCCCGTCTCGAGCAGCTGCCCGCAGACGACGAGCTGCTAATGCGCGCGGTCGCCGACTGCCGCGCGGCGCTGGGCCCGGAGCTGGCCGACGAGCTCGGGCGGCTCGCGGAGCGGGAGCTGCTCGACGGCACGCTCTACTGCCATGCGTCGCCGGTCTCCGACATGCGCTCGTTCATGCCGGAGCCCGCCGACGACGAGGACGAACTGCTGGCCGGCGTCAGCGAGCGCCGCGTCGTCTTCGGCCACACCCACCTCCAGTTTCGCCGCCACAGCGCGGCCGCGATCGAGCTGGTCAACCCGGGCAGCGTCGGGATGCCGTTCGATGGCGACGTGCGCGCGGCGTACGCACTCGTCGCCGACGACGGATCGATCGAGTTCCGGCGGGTGACGTATGACGTCGAGGCAGCCGTTGACGGGCTGAGCAACCAGTTCGGCGACCTGCCGTGGACCGCGCGCTCGATCACGCGCCTCCGGACCGCCCGCTTCTGAAGGCACCATGGCGACCCGCGCCCGCTCCTGGTATCGCACTCACACATTCGGCCATGGCGACTTCGATCTGCAGCGGCTCGCCGCCGCCCGTGAGAGGTCGGTCTCGGTATGTCTACCGGCGCGCAACGTGGCCCGCACGATCGGTGCGATCCTCCGGCAGCTCGCGCCGCTGAAGGACCTCGGGGTCATCGACCAGGTCGTCGTCGTCGACGCCTCGACCGACGGCACCGCGCAGATCGCCCACGAGCTGGGCGCCGAGGTACACGACCAGGAAGCCCTGCTGCCCGAGCTCGGGCCGGTGCTCGGCAAGGGCGACGCGATGTGGCGGGCGCTGGCGGTCCTGCGCGGCGAGATCGTGTGCTTTCTCGACGCCGACTCCGAGCAGCTTGGTCCCCACTACGTCCGTGGGCTCCTCGGGCCGCTGCTGTGCGAGCCGGGCATCTCGTTCGTCAAGGGCTTCTACCGGCGCCCGTTCCGGGTGGGCGAGGTGACGTTCCCGGACGGAGGCGGCCGGGTGACCGAGCTGTGCGCGAGGCCTTTGCTGAACCTCTTCTATCCCGACCTCGCGGCAATCGAGCAGCCGCTCGCGGGCGAGCTGGCGGCGCGGCGTGAAGCGCTCGAGCGACTGCCGTTCGTGACCGGCTACGGCGTCGACATCGCGCTGCTGCTCGACGCCCACGAGATCCTCGGCCTCGACGCGATCGCGCAGGTCGACCTCGACGTTCGCCAGAACGATCACCAGTCGCTGCGCGAGCTGGGACCGATGGCGTACGCGGTCCTCCAGGCGGTGGCCGTGCGCCTGCAGCGCGAAGGGCGGCTCAGGGGTCCGCTCGGGACGGCGTTCGCCGCGCCGGGCGATGGAGGCTCCGAGACGGTGGCGAGCGACCCCGTCGAGCGCCCGCCGCTGCGCAGCCTGCGAGCCTCGCACTAGCCGAAAGCCGCGCGGGCGCCGCCCGCGCCGACCTTCGTCGCCTCGGAGTAACCGTAGGTCCCCTGGTCGCGCAGCTCGGTGGCCGCGGCGATCAGTCCGGCGAGCGCCGCGAACGCGAACGCGCCGCCGACCGAGACCCGCGCCACCCCCAGTTCGGCGAGCTCGCGCACCGACGGGGCCCCGGGGCGGGCGAGGACGTTCACCGGGCGGTCGACCGAGGTGACCACGTGCCGGATGTCCTGCGCGCGGGCCAGCCCGGGCGCGTAGAGGACGTCGGCACCGGCCTCCTGGTAGGCCTGTAGCCGGGAGATCGTGTCGTCGAGGTCGTCGCGGCCGCGAATGTGGTTCTCGGCCCGTCCGGTCAGCACGAAGTGCAGCGGCCCGCCGTGCGCCACCTCCGCCGCGGCCACAACGCGTTCCTTGGCGAGGCCGATGTCGTAGATCGGGTCCTCCTCGCGCCCCGTGTAGTCCTCGACCGAGCATCCGGCAAGGCCCGTCTGCAGCGCGAGTTCGATCGTCTGAGCCACCCCGGCGGGACTGTCGGCGAAGGCGTTCTCGAGGTCTGCCGACACGGGCAGCTCCGTCGCCGCGACGATCTCGGCGGCATGCGCGATCGCCTCCTCGCGGGTCACGGTCCCGTCGAGCCTGCCGAGCGTCGCGGCGTGGCCGCTGCTGGTCGTAGCCAGGGCCTGGTACCCAAGCGAGGCGAGCACCTTGGCAGAGCCGGCATCCCAGGGGTTGGGTAGCAGCAGGGGCTCGCCCGGACGGTGCAGCGCCAGGAACCTGTTGGCTTTGTCTGCTTGTGCGCTCATTGCCGGGAGCCTAGTCGCTTTGCCTCGGCGTCTCGGCCGAGCGGCCGATGCAGGTGGATCGTTAGAGTGCGGTTGGTGCGGGAAGCCGGATCAGCCGCGCAGCCGCGTGACCCGGAGTTCGGGGACGGCGTCTTCCGCCGCCAGGTCAGCCAGTTTCGGCGGTGGGTCTCCGACGACGGCTCGACCGAGTTCCCGGTGCAGGCCGGCCGCTATCACCTCTACGTCGCGCGCGCCTGCCCGTGGGCACACCGCACGATCATCGCCCGGCGGCTGATGGGCCTCCAGGACGCGATCGGGATCTCCTTCGCAGACCCGATCCGCGCCGACGACACGGGCTGGGCGTTCACCGGCGGTGGCTACGTCGATGAGGTCAACGGATTTCAGTTCCTCCGCCAGGCCTACCTCGCCAGCGACGCCGCCTACCACGCCCGGGTCACCGTGCCGGTGCTCTGGGACACGCAAACGGGGGTGATCGTCAACAACGAGTCCGCCGACATCCTGCGGATGCTCGGCACCGTGTTCGCGCGCGTGGCCGCGCACCCGGTCGCGCTCTGTCCCCAGGCGCTGCGAGAGGAGATCGACGCCCTCAACAAGCACATCTACGAGAGCGTCAACAACGCCGTCTACAAGGCCGGCTTCTCGAGCCGCCAGAGCGTCTATGAGCACGAGGTGCGGTCGCTGTTCGCCGGGCTCGACGAGCTCGATCGGCGCCTCTCCGGCCGGCGCTTTTTGTTCGGTCCCGACCCCGTCGAGACCGACTGGCGCCTGTTCACGACACTGGTCCGCTTCGACGCCGTCTACCAGATTCACTTCAAGTGCTCGCTGCGCAAGCTGATCGAGTCCGAGCACCTGTGGCCCTACACGCGGGACCTCTATCAGTGGCCGGGGATCGCCGAGACGGTCGATTTCGACGAGATCCGCGCCCACTACTACCGCACCCACCCCCAGATCAATCCAAGCGGGTTGGTCGCGGTCCGGCCCGCGGAGGACTTCGACGCCGCGCCCGGGCGGGAGTCGCTGTAGGCGCCGCGCCGACCGGCTCGATTGGACTCCCCCCGCGGGCACAATTAGAATTAGACTCCCCCGGGGACACCGAACTCGTGACGCTCGCCGAGCCAGACAGCGCCGGACGATCGCGTAGGACCGGGCCGACCGTGCTGCTCGAACGAGAGCGTCAGCTCGAGCGGCTGCCCTGAGCGAGCCTCCGTCCGACGAGTTGCGCGGGACCGTTCTGGGCGAGCTCGGGGAGGCCGAGGCGCTGGCGGCGGGTCCGGCCGGCAACGCGCTGCTGATGATCGCCGACACCAGCGCCGACGCGCACCCGCGGCTCGATCGATGCCGCCCCCCTCCTGATCTTTTAGATCAGCGGCGCCGGCGGCGTAGGAGCACCAGCGCGACCGCGAGCGCTACCGCGAGCACGATCGCCGACGGGTTGCGCCGCGCGCGCTGCCACAGAATCGATCCGATCAGGGAGATCCCCTCAATCGGCTCGCTCGCCTCCGGTGGCGGCGGTGGCGGGCCGAGCGGCGGCGGCGGGGGTACGGCGGGCTTCGGCGGCGGTGGCGGTGGCGGTGCCGCGGCGGCTTCGGGCTCCCCGGCAGGCTCAGAGTCCGCCGCGGGCTGCGATTCCTGCGCCGGCGCGGGCTGCGATTCCTGCGCCGGCGCGGGCTGCGATTCCTGCGCCGGCGCGGGCTGCGATTGCGCCGGCGCGGGCTGCGATTCCTCCGCCCCGGGCTGCGATTCCTCCGCCCCGGGCTGCGACTGCGCCGCCTCCGGCTCCGACGCCAGCGACGCCTGCAGCCGATCGGCGAACTGGCGCAGCAGCCGCTCGGAGATGTCCTCGATCATGCCGCCGCGACCGAACCGGGCCAGGCGCCCGGTGATGTGGTAGTCGGTGTCGACCTCGACACGCGTCACTTCCGGCTGCACCTGCGTGAGTTTTGAGACGATCGTCGCATTGGCACCGCCCTGCCCGCGGCGGTCGTTGCCCTGCGCCTGCATCGTCGCCGCGTGCGCGCCCTCGTCGATGTCGCGCATCTCGAGCTTGCCGGTGTAGGCGGCGGTGGTCGGGCCGATCTTGATCGTAAACGTGCCGTTGTAGGTGCCGTCGTCGTTGCGCCCGGTGACCGCGGCCCCGGGCAGGCACGGGGCCACGTGCTCGACGTCGATCAGGGCCTTCCAGACCCGCTCGATCGGAGCGGAAACCTCAAACGACTGCTCTAGCTTCATGGCGAATCGCCTCCAGGTCGTCAGGGGTGTCGACATCGCGGCCGCTGCACAGCTCGCCGCACTCGATCGTTGGTCCTCCGATCACCACATCGCGCGCACCGCGATCCCCGGCCAGCGACGACAGCGCGCGAATCTGATCGGCCTCGAGCACCACCGGATGGCCGGGACGGCCACCGTAGAGCGCTCTCGCGCCCCCGGCCTCGGCCGCGAAGCGCGCGATCACCTCCGGGGTGACCAGCGGCGCGTCGCCGAGTGTGACCACGATCTTGTCGGCGCCGTCCAGCGCCGCCAGCCCGGCGCGCAGCGATGCGGCCTGACCGGCGCTCCAGTCCGCGCAGATCACCGGCTCGGCGCGACCGAAGTCGACGCGCCCGAGCACCTCGCCGGCGTGGGCCCCGAGCACCACGACCACCCGCTCGAGCTCGCCGACGGCGCACTGCGCGCGGATCGCGTGCTCGAGGAGGGGGCGGCCGTCGAGGTCAGCGAGCTGCTTTGGCTGGTCGCCGAAGCGCGTTCCCTCCCCCGCCGCGAGGATCAGGCCTGCTCTCAAGCGGCGACCTCGTGGATCCGCCCTTTGATGTTCGCGAGCCTTCCTCCCTCGCGACCGTGGCGCGCGGCGACGATCTCGGCCAGGATCGAGAGCGCGGTCTCCTCGCGGCTGTCCGCGCCGAGGTCGAGCCCCAGCGGCGCCGACAGCCGCTCCAGCTCCTCCTCGCGCAAGCCGGCGGCGAGCAGGCGCTCGCGCCGCTTCGCCTGGGCCCGCTTTGAGCCCATCGCGCCGATGAACCGGGCCGGGGAGCGCAGCGCGACCTGCAGCACCGCGTCGTCGAGCTTGGGGTCGTGGGTGAGGACGGCGATCGACGTGGCCGGATCGATTCCTCCCAGCCGCGCCAGCGCCTGCTCGGGCCAGGCCGCGATCACCTCCTCGGCGTCGGGGAAGCGCTCCCGCGTCGCGAACCGAGCGCGGGGATCGATCATGTAGGGCCGCCAGCCCGCGTCGCGCGCCAGCGTGCAAAGCGAGGCGGCGATGTCAACGGCGCCGAACAGGAGCAGCCGCGGCGGCGGCGCGACGATGTCGACGAACAGCGAGCCGCGGCGAACCGAGGCGTCCGTCCACAGGAGCTCGCTCGCCGTCTCCCTGGCCTCGTCGTCGAGCTCGGGCGCCCCGAGCGTCCCGGAGCGCGCCCCGTCGGCCTCCATCAGCAGCTTCGCCCCCGGGGTTGGGCCCTCCAGCATCGTCACCTCGGCGGCACGGCCGCCGGCTCCGGCGACCTCCGCGAAGCGCCCCGGCTCATACCTCTGGACCCACACGTCGATCTCTCCGCCGCAGGGGAGCCCGACGTCCCACGCCTCCGAGTCGGCGATGCCGAAGTGCACCAGGCGTGGCGGCTCGCCTCCGATCACGCGCTCGGCAATCTCCACGACCGCTCCCTCGACGCAGCCGCCGGAAACGCCGCCGGCGATCTCGCCGTACTCGTTGATCGCCATCTTCGTGCCTACGGGGCGCGGCGCCGAGCGCTGCGTGTCGACGACCATGGCCAGCGCGGTTCGGTCGCCGCGGGCCGTCCACTCGGTGATCTCGGTGAGCACTTCGTTCACGTCAGATGTCCTCCAGGATGACAGCTAGCTGCTCGAGCGACGCCAGGGAGTTTCCCGCCAGGAGCTCGTCGGTGTACGGCACCGCCGCGCGCATCCCCCGGGTCAGCGGCTCGAACTCGGGGTGGGCGGCGAGCGGGTTGAGCCACACCAGGCGATGGGCGCTGCGCCGCAGCCGCGCCATCTCCCGCTCCAGCTCGGACGGATCGCCCCGATCCCAGCCGTCGGAGAGGATCACGACCACGGCGCCGCGTCCGACGCGGCGGCCATGGACCCGGTTGAGGTCGGCCAGCGCCGATCCGATCCGGGTCCCGCCGGCGAAGTCGGTGACCGCGGCAGCGGCGCGCTCGAGCGCGCGGTCGTGGTCGCGTCCCCCCAGCTCGTTCGTGATCCGCGTCAGCCTCGTGCCGAAGGCGAACGCCTCCACGCGGCGCCGGGCCGCCACCGACGCGTGCAGGTACTGGATCAGCATCCGCGCGTAGGGCGTCATCGAGCCCGACACGTCGCACACGAGCACCAGCGGCCGCGGACGCCGGCTCGGCGCGCGCCAGTGGCGGTACACCGGCTCGCCGCCGGTGCGCAGCGAATCGCGGACCACCCGGCGCAGGTCCGGGATGTGGCTGCGCCGCCGCGCGGGCCGGGTCCGGCGCGACAGACGCGTGGGCCCGCGCCGCGCCAGCTGTGCGATCAGCTCGCGTGCGATTGCCATCTCGGCGTCGGTGTACTGGGAGAAGTCCTTGTGGCCGAGCAGCTCGACGTCGCTCCAGGCGGCCGGAACGGCGACGGGATCCGGCGCCGCGGCGACCTGGGGCGCGGTCCCGGGGATGCCGGCACGCGGCACCGGCTTCTCGATCTTTCCGAGCGCCTCGAAGGGATCCGCTCGATCGGGCACCAACCCCGTGCCGAACACGGTAAGGAACGCGAGGTCGAAGCGCTCGAGGTCGCGGTGGTTGGAGCAGAGCACCGTGCGCAACGCCAGCCGGGCATCCTCGCGCAAGCTGCAGTCGACCGCCGCCAGCGCCTGATGGGCGATCAGCAGCTCGCCGAGGCCGACGCGCATGCCCTGCGCGCGCAGCGCCGCCGTCAGGGCGCTCAGGCGCTTCACCACCGCGTCGCCGAGCCGATCGACGATAACGGCGGAGCCGTCAGACACCCTCGAGCACCTTCCGCTCGCGCACCCGGACCACGTCCTCGTGGACCTTGAGCGCCGCGCCGAGCGTTTCCTCGAGGTCGCCATCCGCCCCGAGCGCGATCAGCGCCTGAGCCCAGACGAGCGTCTCCCCCACGCCCGGGACCTTGTAGAGGTCGCCATGCTCGCGCAGGCGGCTGACCGCCGTCACCACCCTCACGACGATCTCCTCCGGGACCCCCGGAATCCGAGCGTGCACGATCTCGCGCTCGCGCTCGGAAGCCGGGTAGTCGATCCAGTGATACAGGCAGCGCCGCTTGAGCGCGTCGTGCAGCTCGCGGGTGCGGTTCGAGGTGAGGATCACGACGGGGCGCTGGCGCGCGGTGATCGTCCCGAGCTCCGGGATCGTGACCGCGAAGTCCGACAGGAACTCCAGCAGGAATGCCTCGAACTCATCGTCGGCTCGATCGACCTCGTCGATCAGCAGCACCACCGGGCCGTGGTGCTCGAGCGCGTCTAGCAGCGGCCGCCGCAGCAAAAAGCGCCGCGAGAACAGCTGCCCCTCGTCGACCCCGCCCTCAGCGGCTCGCAGCGCGAGCAGCTGGCGCGCATAGTCCCAGTCGTAAACGGCGTGGTGCAGGTCGATGCCCTCGTGGCACTGCAGCCGGATCAGCCGCGCGCCGGTGGCCGCGGCCAGCGCCCGCGCGACCTCCGTCTTGCCGACGCCGGCTTCGCCCTCGAGCAGCAGCGGCTGCTCGAGGACGACCGCGAGATGGACTCCCAGCGCCAGTGGCCGGTCAGCGAGGTAGCCCTGCGTGGCGAGCGCGGCACTCGCCGCCTCGACCGAGCCGATCTCCGCAAAGCTCACGTCGGCGCGTGCACCTCGCTGAGGCTCACTTCAGTCCCGCCGCCTGCTGGAGAGCTCGCCGGCACAGCACCCGCGCGAGGTGGCGCTTGTAGTCGGAGCTGGCGTTGAGATCGGCGGGCGGGTCGGTGCCCTCGGCCGCCTGCTCGGACGCCTTGGCGATGGCGTCCGCCGTCAGCGGCTGTCCCCGCAGCGCTCCCTCGACCGCGCTGGCGCGCAGCGGTACGGAGCCCATGTTGGTCAGAGCGATCCGGACATCTTCACAGATGTCGCCGGTCTGCTTGACCAGCGCCCCGACCGCGACCATCGCCCAGTCCTCGCTGCGACGGTTGAACTTCTGGTAGCCATGGCCCCAGCCATCGAACCTGGGCATGTGAATCTCGGTCAGCACCTCGGTCGGTGCGATCGCCGTCTCCATGTAGTTCTCAAACAGGTCGGCGGCGGCGATCGTGCGCTGGCCATCAGGCCCCTGAACGGTGACCGTGCCCTCGGCGGCGAGGAGCACACCGGGAAGATCGGAGGCCGGGTCGCCATGGGCGAGCGAGCCGCCGATCGTCCCGCGGTTGCGCACCTGCGGGTCGGCGATCGTGGCCGCGACCTGGGAGGCGAGTCCCAGGTCCGGGGAGCGCTCGAGCTCGGCGTGAGGCGTCATCGCCCCGATCCGCCAGGTGCCGTTCTCACGGCTCAGGCCATGCAGGCCCGCGACCTTGCGCAGGTCGACGAGCAGCGACGGCGCCGCCAGACGGAGCTTCATCAGCGGTATCAGCGAGTGGCCCCCGGCGAGCAGCTTGGCATCCTCGCCGCCTTGGGCGAGCGTATTGATCGCCTCCTCCAGCGACTCGGGAGCGGCGTAGTCGAACTGGGCTGGGATCATGCCGGCGCACCTGCCTTTCCCTTGGCTTCCTCGATCGCCTCCCACACCCGCATCGGGCTGAGCGGCATGTTGATGTACGTGACCCCGAGCGGACGCAGCGCGTCGATCACGGCATTCGTCACCGCTGGGCTTGCCGCGATCGTGCCGGCTTCGCCGACGCCCTTGACGCCCAGCGAGTTCACCGGCGAGGGCGTCTCCGTGCGGTCTGTCTCGAAGTTGGGCAGCTCCGCGGCGGTGGGCAGCGCATAGTCCACGAACGAACCGGTCGCGAGCTGCCCCTCCTGGTCGTAGTGGATGCGCTCGAACAGCGCCTGCCCGATCCCGTGCACGATGCCGCCGTGCACCTGGCCGTCGATCAGCATCGGGTTGATCGCCGGCCCGCAGTCGTCGACCGCGACGTAGCGGACGACCGTGATCTTGCCCGTCTCCACGTCGACGTCGACCACGCACGCGTGCGCGCCGAACGGGAACACGAAGTTCTCGGGGTCGTAGAAGGACTGCTCGTCGAGCCCGGGCTCCATGCCCTCCGGCAGGTTCTCGGGCACGTAGGCGGCGCCCGCCACCTCGGCGAGCGTCATCCCCCGATCCGGAGAGCCGCGAACCGAGAACTTGCCCTCGTGCAGCTCGATGTCCTCGGGTGCCGCCTCCAGATGATGAGCGACGATCGCCTTGGCCTTCTCGGCCACCTTCACGGCCGTTCGAGCGGCGGCCTCGCCGCCGACCGCGAGCGAGCGCGAACCGTACGTGTCCAGTCCTTCCGGTCCGGTAGCGGTGTCGCCGTGGATCACCTCAACCCGCGACGGGTCGATGCCGAGCCGGTCGGCGACGATCTGGGCAAACCCCGTCTCATGGCCCTGGCCGTGGGGTGAGGTGCCCGTGTACAACGTGACCGCGCCGCTGCCGTGGACGCGCACCGTGGCCGACTCCCAACCGCCGCCCAGCCCGAAGCCGCTCGGACCCACCGCCCGCGACGGCGCGTTGCCGCAGATCTCGGTGTAGGTGCTGAAGCCGATGCCGCGGTACACGCCGCGCTCGCGCAGCTGCTCGGCCTCGCGCCGCACCTCCGCGGGATCGATGTGCTCGAGCAGCTTGTCGAGCGCCGCGACGTAGTTGCCGGAGTCGTAGGCGATACCGATCGGGGTCTCGTGGCCGTCGGAGAACGGCTCGATGAAGTTCCTGCGCCGCAGCTCCAGCGGATCCATCCCGAGCTCGCCTGCGAGCTGGTCCATCGTGACCTCGATCATGTGTGTGGCTTCGGGCCGGCCCGCCCCGCGGATCGCATCCGTCGGGAACTTGTTCGTCATCACGCCGGTGACATCGGTTTGCACGGCCGGCGTCTTGTAGACGCCGCACATGACGAACGCGCTCAGGGGAGGGATCACCGGCGTCAGCAGCATCTGGTAGGCGCCGAGGTCCGCGATGATCTTCGCGTGCCACGCGGTCAGAGTGCCGTCGCGCTTGGCGCCGACCTTCACGTAGTCGATCTGGTCGCGCCCGTGGTGGGTGACCATCAATCCCTCGGTGCGGGTCTCGATCCACTTCACCGGTCGCCCCAGCTTGCGCGCGGCCCACGCGCACCCGATCTCTTCGGCGTAGATCTGGAGCTTGGAGCCGAAGCCGCCACCGACCTCGGGCGCAATCACCCGCACCCGGTCCTCGCCGATGCCCAGCAGCGCCGCCAGGTTGGGGCGCAGGAAATGCGGGACCTGGGTGGAGCTCCAGACGGTGAGCTTGCCGCCGCGGTACTCGGCCACGACGCCGCGCGGCTCGATCGCCGCGCCGGCCATCCGATGGTTGACGACGCGCCGCTCGAGGATCACGTCGGCCTCGGCGAAGCCCGCCTCGAGATCGCCGCCGCCGAGAGACCAGTCGCAGACCTTGTTGGTTCCGAACCGCTCATGCACGAGCGGTCCGCCCTCCAGCGCGGCCTCTGGATCGGTGATCACCGGTAGCGGCTCGTACTCGACGAGCACGTCCTCGGTGGCGTCGACCACGCCGTAGCGATCATCGCCGATCACCAGCGCGACCGGATCGCCGACGTGCTTGACCTCGCCCTTGGCCAGCACCCAGTGGTCGGGGGTGTTGACCTCGACGCCCGGGGGAACCCAGGCCATCGGCAGTCCCGCCTCCATGTCGAGGTCCTCGTGGGTGAACACCGCGCGCACGCCGTCGCGTGCCTTGGCCGCCGAGGTGTCGATCGAGGTGATCTTCGCGTGCGCCTCCGGCGAGCGCACCCAGGCCGCCCACAGCTGCCCGACGAGATTGATGTCGTCGACGTACGAGCCCTGGCCGGTGATCAGGCGCGGGTCCTCCTTGCGTCGCAGTGCGCGCCCCACGTGATTGCTCGACGCCGGAGCAACCTCGGCGGTTTCGGCTGCACGCCGCCGGGCCTGCGATGCCGCTTCGCCCGTGCTCATGCCGTCACCTCCGGCTGGCCGCTCGCGACCGTCGCGCTCTTGGCCTTGGCGGCGTCGAGCACCGCCTTGACGATGTTGTGGTAGCCCGTGCAGCGGCAGAGGTTGCCCTCCAGGGCGTGGCGCACCTCGTCCTCGCTCGGGTTGGCGTTCTCGGCCAGCAGGCCGGCCGCCGCCATGATCATCCCCGGCGTGCAGTACCCGCACTGCAGCCCGTGGTCGTTCCAGAACGCCTCCTGCAGCGGGTGCAGGTTGTCGTCGGTCGCCATGCCTTCAATCGTCGTGATCGACGCTCCGTCTGCCTGGACCGTGAGGACGGTGCACGACTTGACCGCCCGCCCGTCGAGGTGAACGGTGCAAGCACCGCAGTTGGACGTATCACAACCAACGTGCGTGCCGGTGAGACCAAGGCTGTCGCGCAGCGCATGCACCAGGAGCAGCCGAGGCTCCACGTCCAGCGCGTGTTCGACGCCGTTGACGCGGAGACGCACAGGAACGGTTTTGCTCATGCCTCTCCCTCCGAATTTGCGGGGTTGGCGCGACCATACCCGGTTGGAGAGTTGCTGTGTAGTGACCCCGCGCCCGGGTCCACGTTCCGCTATACGGCAACACCATCGCCGTCCAGGCCAGCCTGCACGGCGCGATCGGCCTGTTCCGCGATGCGCTCCACGGCGACACCGGGGTCGCCGGCGTCGCCGCCCTCGGCAACGCCCCCTTCGTCCGCGTCGCGGTGCACGGCGACACCCCCGATCACCAGCGCCACCCCGGCCAGCTCGGCGGCGGTCGGCAGCTGCGTCAGCACGAGGACGCCGGTCACGGTCGCGATCGCCGGCAGCAGCGAGACCATCAGCGAATACGACGCGCGGCTCAGCCGCGCCATCGCGAGCTGGTCGGTGACGTAGGGGATCACCGAGGAACAGATCCCGACGCCCACGCCCGCGAGGAGCGCGGTCGGGTCGCCGATCGCCGCGCCGGCCTGGGAGGCGCCCAGCGGCGTGACCACGACGGCGGCGATCAACATCGCCGCCGCGAGCCCGTCGATCCCCGATACCGTCGGGTGCCGCGCGACCTTGTGCGCGAGCACGATGTAGGTCGCAAACAGCGCCGCGTTGGCAAACGCGAAGGCGAGGCCGACTGGCTCGGCGGCCAGCTGCACGTGGCTGAGCTCGTACACGCCGGCGACCGCAAGGAACAGCGCGACCGCGTTGCGGGCCGTCCGCGCGCCGATCGCCGCCAGCGCCACGACCGGGAGGAACTCGATCGCGGCCGCCGTGCCGAGCGGCAGCCGCGCGATCGCCTCGTAGAAGCAGCAGTTCATCACCGCGAGCACCACGCCCCAGGCGACCAGGAGGCGCTGCGTGGCCGGATCGAGCGCAGGCAGCGTCCGCCACGGCCGCCGCCAGGCCGCGAACACCACCGCCGCGCTGGCGATCCGCAGCCACGCCACGCCGAGGACGTCGACCCGCGCGAAAAGCAGCACCGCGAACGACGGCCCGAGGTAGTGGAACACGGCGCTGATCACGAAGTAGAGCGGCGGCGGGGGCTTGCGATGAGGCATTCGCCGCTTCGAATAGTGCAAGGCGTTGGCGCTTGTGTACATACCTAATCGCAGGTATGATGCAGGATATGGCAACGAATCAAAGGCCATTTGCAAGTTCTGCCGAAGGTGCTCTGCTCGGCTCTCGCGCCCCAGCTGCGGGGCTGCTCGACGAGACCAACCTCGCGCTGCTCGCCGAGCTCCAGCGCGACGCGCGGCTGAGCCTCGCCGAGCTGGGGCGTCGCGTCGGCCTCTCGCCACCCGCCGTCACCGAGCGCCTGCAGCGCCTCGAACGCGACGGGGTCATCCGCGGCTACCACGCCGATCTCGATCCAGCCGCCCTCGGCTACGGCCTCAGCGCGATCATCCGCGTGCGCCCGGCGCCCCGCCAGCTCCACAAGGTCGCCGACGTGGCACGCGCCGCCCCCGAGGTCGTCGAGTGCAGCCGGATCACGGGCGAGGACTGCTACCTGATCAAGGCCCACATCCGCTCGATGACCCATCTCGAGGAGCTGCTCGACCAGCTCGCCCCATTCGGCCAGACGACCACCTCGATCATCCAGTCCTCGCCGGTCGCGGCGCGCGGAATGGCGCTTTCGGAGCGTCGGGGATTGTCGGTGGCGTAGCGCCTCAGCGCCCTCCGGACCCGGCCACGAGGAATTACGGCTTGTGCGCCAGCACCTGGTAGATCGACGCCCAGCCCGTCTCAAACCCCTGGTGGGCGGCGTGGAGATACAGGCGCCACACTCGCGCCCGCTCCTCGCCGGCGAGGCGAACGGCGTCGTCGTATCGCTCCTCGAACCGCTCGATCCAGATCGCCGTGGTCCGCGCATAATCGGCCTGGAGGCCTTCGACCTGGATCGTGACCAGACCGGCGCGCTCGAGCGCTCGTTGCACGCGCGAGAGCGCGAGCGGCACCCCGTCGGGGAACACGAAGCGCTCTGAGAAGGCGCCCTCGTCCTCGTCGTCGAAGTCCTGCAGCTTCGCGATTCCGTGGTTGAGCAGCCGCCCGCTGGGACGGAGCAGGCCGGCGAGGCGCGCCGCATACACGTCGATCCGCTCGTCCCCCACGTGCTCGACCATACCGATGCTGCTGATCGCATCGAAGGGCTCGCCGTCAAGCTCGCGATAGTCGGCCACCCGGAACTCGACCCGATCGTCCACCCCCGCCGCTCGCGCCCGCTCGCGCGCCAGCAGCACCTGGGGGGCCGACAGGGTCACCCCGAGGACGTTGGCCCCGTGGCGACTCGCCGCGTGGATCGCGAAACTGCCCCAGCCGCAGCCGACGTCGAGTACGCGTTCGCCCTCGCTCAATCCCAGCTTCCTGCATACGAGCTCGAGCTTGGCTTCCTGTGCCTCCTCCAGCGTCTGCGCGCCGCCCGAGAAGTACGCGCAGCTGTAGGTCATCGACTCATCCAAGAACAGCGCGAAGAACTCGTTTCCGACGTCGTAGTGATGCCGGACCGCCCGCCGGTCGCGGTTGACGCTGTGGCGCTCGCCGCGCAGCCGCAGCTCCGCGGCGGGCGGCTTCGGCGGCATCACCAGCCCACACGCGCGCAGCACCGCGATCGCAAGCTTCGCCTGCTGTCGCAGCTTCAACGGCGGCGGCTCGAACGTGTCAACGATCCGCAGCGCCGCGTCGAGATCGTCGACCTGGAGCAGACCCGCCACATATGCCCGCCCCAGTCCCAGCTCGCCCGGCGCCCGCAGCACATGCGCGAGCGCTCGCGGCGAGAGAACCTTGAACTGCGGCGCCGGCCCCTCGGTGGCCGGCACCTCCGTGCCGTCCCAGAAGCGAACCGCGAACGGCCGCCGGGGAAGCGCCGCCTCAAGCTCGCCTCGAAGTGCAGCGGTCTGCGCGAACGCCACGATCAGAACGTCAGGGCGCCGCGCCGGCCGGCACTGCCTTGCGCTCGCGCCGCTCGGGGTCCACGCGCACGACGTCCCAGGCCATGCCGAGCATTTCCATCACCCGGATGATCGCGGCCGATGGATCGAGCTGCCAGCGCCTGAGGCCGTGGCGGTACGACGTCGGAAAGGCGTGATGGTTGTTGTGCCACGCCTCGCCCCAGGTGGGGATCGCGAGCCACGCGAGGTTGCGGGACTCGTCGCCCGTGTCGTAGTCGTGGCGACCGAAGAAGTGACACAGCGAGTTGATGCTGAACGTCGCGTGGTGCATGAAGAAGATCCGCGCCGCCCCACCCCACAGCAACGCGACCAGGCCGCCCCTGACCGTCCCGGTGAGGGCAACGCCGGCGCCGAACGCGGCCGCGAGACCAGCCACCACCCACAGCACGAAGGTCCGGTCGACAAACCGAATCAGAGGGTCTCCGAGCAGGTCCTTGGCGTAGCGCCGTTCGTCCGCCACCTCCATGTCGCTGAACACCCAGCCCACGTGGGCGTGGAACAGCCCCGTCAGGGCTCCGCGCCAGCCCGAGCCGTGACCGACATGGGGACTGTGAGGATCGCCATCGACGTCGGAGAACTGGTGATGCTTACGGTGGGTGGCGACCCAGTCGATCACGGGCCCTTCGGCGGCGGCCGAGCCAAGCGCCGCAAACCCGGCGCGGACCACGCGGTGGCACTTGAAGCTGCGATGCGTCAGCAGCCGATGGAAACCGACGGTGATGCCCGTCCCCACGATCATGTAGCTGAACGCGAGGATCAGCAGGTCCTGCCACTGCAGCAGATTGCCGGTCCATCCGAACCACATGCCGATCCCGACCATGATCGGCGGCACCGCCGTCACCACGCCGCTCGCGACCCGGTCGACGAGCGGCATCGTGACCGGACGCACGTCGGTTTCAGCGGGCATGCGCGCCGGCTCCGGTTTGGGCGCGGGCGGCGTCGCCAACCGGGTAACGCCCGGCTGCGGCCCCGCTGACTGTGTTTCACCCGGCTGCGACGCTACTGGTTGCATGATCGCTCCTCGTTGAGTGGAGGCCGACTTGGTTACGTGACCCCCACTCGGCGTCGCCTACCCGAAAGGCGACCCGGCGCAATCGTCTTGGGCTGCGTTCACGAGTGGCGCTGACGCGGGCGCAATCCTAACGGGTTGACCTCCCGGACGGCGACGTTCTTGGCTAGGCTCGCCTCGGTGATCGTCTCCGAATCGTTCGTGATCGCCGATTGGACGGACCCGGGCACGCATCCGGGTCGCCCGATCGCGGGGCTGCACCTGCACCGCTCAGACGACGAGGCGTGGATCGTGCTCGAGGGCCTGCTCGGGTTCCGCGTCGGCGACGAGGAGCGCAAGGTCCCCACCGGCGAGTCGATCCTGGTCACCCGCGGCACGCCGCACTCCTACTGGAACGCGATCGCTGAACCGACGCGCTACCTGCTGGTTATGACCCCCAGGATCCACCAGCTGATCCAGTCGCTTCACTCGGGCGAGCGCAGCGACTTCGCCCGGATCTTCGAGGAGCACGACTCCGAGCTGCTCGAGTAGCGACGGCCCTTAGCCGCCCAGCCCGCCGAGGACGGCGAACGGATTCTGCGGCCCTTCCTCGTAGACCTCGAGCAGGTTGCCTTGGTAGGTGACGACGCTGCCGGGCGGCGCCTCGGCGCCCATGCGCTCGGCGAGCGCCTTCGCGTCGTCCTCGTCCGCCGCACCGAGCAGCAGGTAGCGCCAGCGCCGAACGCACCTCAGCCCCTCCTGCTCGAGCTTGTCGGCGAGCTTGACGATGTCCCGATGCGAATCGCAGTGAACGCGTACCTCCCAGTCGGGGTGGCCCTGCGCGACTTCTTCGCGGTGCTCCTGCTCGACCATCTCGGCGTGCTCGGCGGCGCGCTGGGGCTCGTCGGCAGGCAGCGCCTCATCGGGATCTCGCCATTCCTCGGCGATGGGGTGCCAGCGCTTGAGCTCGAAGTCCACGTCCCATTTCTGCTCGGCAGCGAGCAAGCGGATCACCTGCTCGGCGCGCTCGGCCTGCTCCCGCGTCCCCGTGTAGCAGAAGACCTCCGGTCCATCGACCGACACGATCACGCGATCGTGGAACGAGGTATCGAGGTCGTGCTCGAGCTCGGAGCCTTCGAGCCGCGCGCTCAGCGCGTTCGCAAATCCCCGCTGGTGCAGATCGACTGCAAGCCGCCAGTCATCGCTCATGGCCGGGACAGTAGTTGATCCCGTCTCGCGGGCGAACCGGGATCGTCGCCGCTGTCTCGAGTGCGGGCGGACCGGCGTGTAAGACTTGCTCGCATGCCGCCGCCACGCCTACGACGGCTGACCCAGCTCTACCTCGGCCTCGTGCTCTACGGCGTCAGCGCCGGGATGTTGCTCCTGGCCGGGCTCGGGGTCGATCCGTGGGACGTCTTGCACCAGGGCCTCTCGCGCCGGTTCGGCCTCGGCGTCGGAACCTGGGTGCTGATCGTCGGCGCCTGCGTGATGCTGCTGTGGATCCCGCTGCGCCAGCGGCCCGGCTTCGGCACGATCAGCAACGCCATCGTCGTCGGGCTGGTGATCGACCTGATGCTCGCGGTCTTCCCGCCCGCCCACGGGCTCGGTCTACAGGTCGCCCTGATGATCGCGGGCGTGGCGCTGAACGGAGTCGCCACCGGGGCGTACATCGGCGCGGGGCTGGGCCCCGGACCGCGCGACGGGCTGATGACCGGACTGGCCGCACGCGGACATTCGATTCGTGTCGTCCGGACCTGCCTCGAGGTCAGCGTGCTCGCCACCGGCTGGCTGCTGGGCGGCACCGTAGGGGTGGGAACGGTCGTCTACGCGCTCTCGATCGGGCCGCTCGCGCACTTCTTCGTGCCGCGCCTCATGATCCGGCCGCGTCCGGTCGCTGCCGAGCAGCCCCTGCTGGGCTGACGGACACGGCCGCGCGCCAAGGGGCCCCACTTGCCGCGCGCCAGTGGGCCCCACTAGGCGAACTCCCCGGGTCGCCCGAAGACGATCTCGGGGATGACGCAGGCGGGCGACAGGCGCAGCAGAAACCGCACCGCCTCGGCGATGTCCTCGGTCTTGATCATCTCCTCGACCGGGACCTGACCCTTGACGAAGTCGGTCATGTCGGTGTCGACGAAGCCCGGGCAGAACGCCACCGACTTGATCCCGTCACCGTTGAGCTCCTTGTTCATCGCGCCGGTGTAGGAGATCACGGCCGCCTTGGTCGCGGAGTAGACCGACAGCCACGGCTGTGGCGACTTGCCGGCGATCGAGGCGAGGTTCACCACCTGGGCGTTGCGGTGCTCGGCGCCGGCCTGGCGCAGCAGGTCCAGGCATTCGCGGTAGAACAAGATGATCGAGCGGATGTTGACGTCGAGCTGGAGACCGATGTACTTGGTCTGATGCTCGCCGGCGGCGGCGCCGATGCCGACACCGGCGCTGTTGACGAGCACGTCCAACCGGCCGAAGCGCTCTCGGTGGCGGCGCACCACCTCCTGGACACCCTCCTCGCCGGCCATGTTGGCGGTGACGCGCTCGACGTTGTATCCCTCGCCCCGGAGAGCCTCGGCGGCCCGCTCGAGCGTCTCGGGCTTGCGAGCGGAGATCGTGAGGTCGTAACCCTCAGCACCCAGGCTTTCGGCGATCGCGCGTCCGATCCCGCGAGAGGCCCCGGTGACGATTGCAGCACGGTTCGGCATGGCTCGAAAGTCCTTTCTCTTCAGACGGGCGGCACCGGGAATCTAATGCCCAGCCGCCCGCGCATGCCACTGCCCACCCGCCCTCGGGTGCCAATGCCCGCTCCCGAGGATGCCCGACAGCGGCCGCCGTGGGGCGACGAGGGAGCGGCCCTCCCCTGGCCGCTCCCTCGGGCCCCCGCGGTTCAGCGCCTAGCCCGTGGGACACGGATTGCGCATATCGCCGCTGTTGAAGTTGTTGATCAGCAACTTCGTCGTGAACCCTGGCTCCGGGTACACCGTCGCAAGCAGCGGCCCAAACTCGGCGGTGGAGCTTCCGCCGAAATGCCTGATGGTTCCTGGGATGAAGTTTCCACCCTCCTGCCAGGCGCACCCTCCGCGGTGGAATCCCGTGGTGAAGAACGGGTAGAACTGCGCGCCGTTTGGCGGGTTGACGCAGTTGGCCCCGGTCGTCCTGTCGCAGAACGGCGGATTGTCTTGCGAGTCCGCCGCCTCGATTCGCGGCAGGTCGGTCTCGAACGCGATCGTCGAGTAGTTTCTCCACCCCCCGGTCACCGGGCTCGTGAACAGCACCGGGGTCGGGTGAAGGATCCGGTCGATGAACGGGTTTGGGTTGGTGCCGGGCCAGTCGAGCCGGTAGGACTGGCCGTCCCAGTCCGAATCGGACTGCAAGCACCCATTGATGTGGACCAGGGTTGAATCCGAGCCCGGGACGCAGCCGACGTCGTCGTCGTCCACCCCACCCGCGTCCTGAGCACCGGGCACGGTGCAGTTGCCGTTGGCGTCGATCTGCAGGCAGTTCTCGAAATGCCCAATCTCATCGGACATCGCCACGTTGTAGGTGTGTGCCGACCACGTGTTGCCGCGCGGATTGGCCGTCGAGTACTCCGGATGGAAAGCGTACGGCGCCTCCTGGCATGTGCTCGACGAAGGCGTGTAGAGGATGTGGCCGAATCCATTCGCGATCGACGCTGTCATGGAGCCGCTTTGACCGGTGCTGAGGTCGAAGAGACCGATCCGAAGTCCGGCCGGAGTGTCCTGGATGTGGATCCGCACGCGATCGCCCGGGCTCATCAGCAGGTCCTTGGTGAGATCGGGATTCACCGCGCTGAAGTTCGGGCTGTCAACCGTGCCGGTGAACAATGGGTTGGCGGGCGCCTGGGACTGCCCGCTCCTGGTGATGTAGGCCCAGTTGACCGGCTCCGGGCCACCGAGGATGTACTGGCTGCAGGCCGGGGTGTTCTCGACCCCGGTGTTCTGGTCGAGCGTCCGGCTGTCGATCGTCATCGCCGCGCAGTACTGGTGCGCGGTGCAGCCGAAGCCCTCGAACTGCGGGACATAACCGGGCCCGTAGAACTGCAACTCCATGTACGCGTTGCCGGGGTGCTTGCCGATGTAGTCCGGCGCCGCGGGGTTGGTACCGACGAGATCGTTGGCGTCGGAGTCCGGCGTGCAGGACTTCGTGAACTCTGGGGAGGATTCGGTGTCGCAGAGGGTGAGGCCGAACCAGAACGTGGGCCGGAGCTGGAAGTCCCAAGTGGTCCCGCCCGCTCCGCTCGCGTTGGGAAGCGCCTTGGGGTTGCGCGGCAGCGTAACCGTGTAGGTCATGTCGTTGCCCGACCCCGGGACGCCGGACTTGAACTCCAGCGAGGGTTCGTCGTGACCGACGTATTCACCCAATGTCTGCTCAGCAGGGTCGGCGCAGAGAGACCTTTGGCTCTGGCAGAGCGGGTCGTCGATCCCGAGCGCGGTCGACTGGGCGGCCGTGGCCGATGGTCGAGCGCCGGCGCCCTCCGCCACGCCGATCGGAACCGCGTAGGCGGCGACCGCAAACAAGCTCGCGGCCACGATCGTCAACGGACGCAATCGCTTCATATCAATAGGTCCTTTCGCTGATCGGCGAGACCACCTCGACCCCTGCCCGATCGAGATGCACCTCGTCGCCTCTCCCAGTTTCGCTCCCGGCCCGTCGGGACACGAAAATGCCGACCTGAACCCCCAAGGAATCGGGTGGCGCAACTTCGCCTTCGTGATCCAGCAGCCGTCACCCTCCTCCTCCCGTCCGGGTGTGGCGCGGATCCTACGCCGAACGCAATGCAGATGGCGCACAAACCTGCCGCGTTTCCCTGGCCACCGCGGAGCATGGCGGCCGCCAGCCGCACCCTGGCGCCGCTCCCGTCGCCGGCGGCGGGAGTGGCGCCGCGTCGACCGGCCGGCCGCCGTCTCACGTTTGGCGGACTCGGTACGTTCAGCCGTAGATGACGGGAAACGCCAGCAGCGCCGATCGCGCCGCGCGAGACCGGACGCTCATCGTCGCGGCTGCGCTGACCAGCGTGGCCTTGTGGTCCTCGGCGTTCGTGGGGATCCGCTTCGCGGGCCGGGAGCTTGGTCCGGGACCGCTCGCGCTGGGCCGGCTGCTGATCGGGAGCATCGCTCTCGGCGCCGCGGTGCTGGTGTCCGCGACCCCTCTGCCGCCACGCCGCGCGCTGTTCGGGGCTGTGGCCTGCGGCCTGCTCTGGTTCGGCGTCTACAACGTGGCGCTGAACGCCGCCGAACGCCAGGTCGACGCCGGCACCGCATCGTTGCTGGTCAACACCGGACCGATCTTCATCATGATCCTCGCCGGCGCGCTGCTGGGCGAAGGATTCCCGCGCCCGCTGCTGGCCGGCTGTGCGGTGGCGTTCACGGGAGTCGCGCTGATCGGTGTCGGTGTCTCCAAGCACGGACTCGAGGCCACATGGGGTGCCGCGCTGTGCCTGATCGCGGCGCTCGCCTACGCCGGCGGCGTGGTCGCTCAGAAGCCGGCGCTTCGCCATGCCCCTGCCCTGACGATCACATGGCTCGCGTGCACCGTCGGGGCCGCCGCCTGTGTGCCCTACGCCCCGTCGCTCGTGCGCCAGCTCGGTCAGGCGCACGCCGGCGCGATCGGATGGACCGTCTACCTCGGCCTGGGTCCGACCGCGGTCGGTTTCGTGACCTGGGCCTACGCGCTCGCGCGCACCGACGCCGGGCGTCTGGGTGTGACCACCTACCTGGTGCCGCCGCTTGCGGTGCTGCTCGGTTGGATCCTGCTCGGCGAGGTGCCGGCGCTGCTCGCGCTCCCCGGCGGCGTCCTGTGTCTGGCCGGAGTCGCCGTCGCCCGCCGCCGCACAACCGTCAGGCCCCAACCACGATCCCCCACACAAGAGCGAGTGGTGGCCGCGGCATCCGCGCCGCAGCAGCCGTGATCAGCGGACGGCGGCTTGCAGGGCGAGGACGTCACCGAGCTCGAGCGTCAGGCGCGACCAGCTCTCGCCGGCGTCGCCGCTGAGCAGGAGCGTTCCACCCCGGAGTCCCACCAGCAGCTTGCCGGGCTGCCCGGGCAGCACGGTCAGCGCGTAGGGCATCCGGCGCAGCTCGCGCGAATCGCCCCATCGGTCGACCGCGATCCAGCCGTCGTCGCGCGAGCGCCATAGATGGGCCTGGCCGTCGCCGGCCCCGTGAGCGGCGAACGGGGAGCGGCTGACCGCCACGTACCAGAGGTCGGGGTCTGCAGGATCGATCGCCTGCGCCCACGCGTAGCGGCGGTCCAGCCGGTCCTCGAACCTGACCCAGGTCTCGCCGCGGTCCAGCGACCGTGCGATTCCCTGGCCCGCTGCCTCATACAACCGATCGGGAGCCAGCGGATGGGTCAGCACCTGGTGCGCGTCGCTATGGGCCTGGGGGTTGTGGTCGATCCAGGTGGCACCAGCATCGAGCGAACGCATCACGCCGCCCAGCTCGATCCCGACCGCGAGCCACTTGGGATCGCTTGGATGAAGCGCGATCGTGCTGACGTGATGTGTCCAGGGGCGAGGCGGATACGACCACCTCGGCTCGCTGGGCAAGTCCCGCAGTGAGGGAAGCAGCCGCCAGCTGCGTCCACCGTCCTCGGAGCGGCACAGGTTGCTCGGCTCGGTGCCGGCATAGACCACCGAGATGCCCGACACCCGATGAGAAGGCGAGACCGCGACCGACAGGACGCGGCGGCTGGCCAGCGCGCCGGCGTCGTTTCGCCAGGTGATCCCGCCGTCGTCGCTGGCATACAGTCCGCCGTCGAGCGTTCCGACGTACACGCGATCGGGGTCGTGAGGATCGACGGCGACGCACTGTGCGCCGGCCCCACGTAGCAGCAACTCCGCCTCGCGCGGCCGGGCGTCCCGTAGCTCAAAACGAACGACATCGTCGCCGGTGACCGCGAACACGCGCATCTGTTGTCCAGATTAGGACCGAGCCGGTGTTCTTGACGTCTGCACGGCGTCGGCTGCACCCCGGGTCGCCCGCGCTGCCCATTCGC
The DNA here is from genome assembly GCA_963723675.1 of uncultured Solirubrobacterales bacterium. Taxonomy (GTDB): domain Bacteria; phylum Actinomycetota; class Thermoleophilia; order Solirubrobacterales; family Solirubrobacteraceae; genus Palsa-465. The sequence continues at coordinate 2,451,662 of CAVRRW010000012.1, forward strand.
GATCGAGGATCGCGTAGATCGCCGTGTCGCCCCATTCCCCTTTGAACCACAGGTCCTCGACGAGTTTCGCCTCCTCGCGCATTCCCAGACGCTTGCATAGCGCAACCGAGGCTTCGTTGCGCGGGTCGAGCTGCGCCATGACGCGATGCAATCCGATGTCGCGGAAGGCGATCTGGAGCACCGCCCCCGCAGCCTCGGTCATGTAGCCCCTGCCGGCATGATCGGGATGCAGCGTCCAGCCGATCTCCGCCGACGCGTTGGCGGCGCTTCTGATGGTGAAGTAGACGTCTCCGATCACTCGATCCGGCTCGCCGACGCGCTCGATCGCGAGTTGCCAGAAGTCGTCGTCGCCGTTCAACGCGACCGCCGCGGCGTACCTGGCCACCTTCTCGGCCACCTCGTCGCGGCTGCGAGGCTCGAATGGCAAGTAGCGACAGACGTCGGCGCGAGACTGGTAGGCGTGAATGTCGTCGATGTCGGCTTCGGTCATCGTGCGCAGCACGAGCCGCGCGGTCCGCAACGGGATCGCGAATTCACGCGGCAGACGCAGGCTCGGCATCGGGCATCACAGTACGCGTACGTTCACCCTGCCGACGGCCCGGTCGCCGCGGCAATCGACCGATAGGAGCGCAACATGAGCCTGCAGTTCCCAGGGGAGTCGGCGGAGTACCGGGCGGCGCGCGATCGACTGCTCGACCAGGAGATCGCGCTGCGGCGCGCGATGGAGGAGGTTGCGGCGGCGAGACGGGCGCTGCCACCAGGTGGACCGGTGCCCGAGGATTACGTGTTTCAGGAGGCGGGAACGGATGGCAACCCGATCGACGTGCGGCTGTCGGAGCTGTTTGGCCCCGGCAAGGATTCCTTGGTGATCTACAGCTTCATGTTCCCGCGTGACCCGCACGACGATCGGCCCGGACCGACCGAGGGGCAATCGGCGCGATTGCCGCTGGCGCAGGGACCGTGTCCGTCGTGCGTGGCGCTGCTCGACCAGCTCGATGGTGCGGCCGAGCACGCCGGCCAGCACCTCAACCTCGTGATCGTCGCCAAGGCGCCCCTGGCGCACGTCGTGGGGTTCGCGCGGGATCGGGGCTGGCGGCGGCTGCGGCTGTTGTCCTCGGCATCGAACACCTACAACCGGGACTACCTGGCCGAGAGCGCCGAGGGTTCGCAGTGGCCAATGCTCAACGTGTTTCACCGCGACGGGACCGCGATCCGCCACTTCTGGGGAACAGAGCTCTTCTACGCTCCGACCGAGCCCGGCCAGGAGCCCCGTCATGTCGGCACGCTCGAGCCCCTCTGGAACCTGTTCGACCTCACACCGGAGGGGCGACCCGCCCACTGGGACGAGCAGCTGAGCTACGGCTGACAGCACACGTGGGGCAACCTGATTGCGATCGCTCATCGCAACCAGGCGTCGCCGGGCGCGCGTGAGCCGGGGTTCCCTACCGCCCGTCGCCGTCGCTCTGGTCGTCGCCGTCGCTCTGGTCGTCGCCGTTGCTCTTCTTTATGTCCTCGGCGACCTTTTCCTTGAACGGCTTGAGCGCCTCGTAGAGCTCATCCGGCGCGGTTTTCGCGTGGGGATCTGACTCGCCCACCAGCCACGGCGCCGCGTCGACCGCCGTGCGCCACGCCGCCTCTTCGGGGTCGGTGTCCGCGTGCTCGACCCCTGCGGACTCAGCCGGCGCCGCTTCCACCTTGTCGAGATAAACGTTGGTGTACTCGCCGCGCTGCTCCTCGTGGTACTCGATCCGCACCCGCTGACCCTCCAGTTCATTGGCCTTGTCCCCGATCGCCTCGCGGAAGGTCGTGTACTCGTTGCCGTCTGCGTCGCGCACCACGTAGCGCACGCTGCCTCTCCGGGTCTCGAACGTGCGCACATCGTCGATGGTGGTCACTGCCTCCATGTGCGATCGATACCCGGAACGGCGGGCGCTTAAGCGGCTTGGAGCTGTACGCCCTAGACGTGGAGCCGAATCCGTACAGTGCGGCGGGTGAACGCTTGCATGCGGGGCGGGCGGATGTGACCGAACGCACGCGCCCGGTGGCCCATTTCACGCCGCGCCGCGGATGGATCAATGACCCGTACGGCGTGCGGTGGGACGGTGATCGCTACCACATGTACTACCAGGCGGTGCCGGATCAGACCAGATGGTCGCCCGCCTGCCTCTGGGGTCATGCGCTGTCCGATGATCTCGTGTCGTGGGAGGAGCGCGCCCCGGCGCTCGTCCCGGGACCACACGAGCTCGGGTGCTGGTCAGGATCCGTGGTCGACGACGCCGGCGGCGCGCGGGCGTTCTATACCCGAGTCCAGACCGATCGTCTGGAAGTGGGCAGCATCGCGGTTGCCAGATGCGGCGGCGCCGGGGGGCCGGCGCCGGGGGTGAATGATGTCGTCATCGGCGGACCCCCCGAGGGCATGGCGGTGACGGCCTTTCGTGACCCGTTTGTTTGGCGCCGCCCCGACGGCTGGACGATGATCGTCGGTGCGGGCACCGCCGATGGGGCCGGGGCGGTGCTGCACTATCGATCTGTAGATCTCGAGCGTTGGGAGTACACCGGCGTGCTCAGCCGCGGACGAGTGGCGATCGGTGGTGCGCCGGGGACCCAGGTGTGGGAATGCCCGCAGATGATCGAGGTCGACGGCGTCTGGGTGCTGGTCGTCTCGGTCCAGGTGAACGGACACGCCGGACCGGTCGTCGCGTCTGCCGGCAGCTACGACGGCGCCCGGTTCACCGGTGAGCAATGGCATCGCCTGGTCCTCGGCACCGCTCCGTACGCGACCACCGTTTTCCGCGACCGGGCCGGACGTCCGTGCATGATCTCATGGCTCCGCGAGGATCGCCGGCGGGAGGTCCTCGCCGACGCCTGGGCCGGCGCCCAGTCTTTGGTCTCGGAACTGGCGATCGACGCCGCCGGGAGGGTCACCGCCGACCCGCATCCGATCCTCCGTCGAAGCGAGCTCTTCGCCCACCACGAGACCGCGGCGATGCCGTGCGTTCACGACCTGACCGAGTTCGGGCGAGCGACGGCAACGCACCTGATGGCGCCGGCCGGCCGACCTGTCGCGATCGAGCTCCGCGGCACAGAGCGCGGCCGAGCACGTGTCACCCGGTCGCCGCCGCATCACGGACTTGTGATCGATCGTCCCGGGCGCCCTCCCGACGCCATCCCGCGCCCGAACCCCAGCGCCATCGAGCTGTTCATCGACGCCGACATTCTCGAGCTGTACAGCGGCGGCGCCTACGGAGCCTGGCGGCTCATCTCATGATCGATGCGGGAGCTTCGCCTCAATCTCTCCGTCTCCTGATCCCGCTGTTGCAGAGGCCTCTGGAGAACCCCGATAATCACGAGATGCCCGGTGATGATCCGCCTGCTCGAACGGCCGAACACCACCGTCCGCCGGCGTGGAGGGCTTAGCCGATCGTGTGCCGGCTATTCGGGCTGCACGCGGGAGCGCACGATGTCAACGCGACCTTTTGGCTGCTTGACGCTCCGGTCTCGATCGCGGAGCAAAGCCACCGCAATGCCGATGGCTACGGGCTGGCGACGTTCGACAGTGACGGGAACCTCGATCTCGTCCGAGCACCGGTCCGCGCTGCCGATGACGAAGGCTTCGCGGCTGCCGCACGCGCCGCGCAGGCGGCGGTCTACCTGGCCCACGTCCGATATGCCGACACGGGCGCGGTGACGGAGCCCAACACCCATCCCTTCATGCTGGACGGCCGCGCCTTTGCCCACAACGGTGTGGTCTCAGACCTCGATGAGCTCGACCGGCGACTGGGCGCCGACCGCGCACTTGTGCAAGGAGAGACGGACTCCGAGCGGTTCTTCGGGCTGATGACCACGGTGATTCGCGAGCACGACGGCGATGTGCGTGCCGGGATCATCGCCGCGACCACGCTGCTGGCCGAGGAGATCACGCTCTACAGCATCAACTTCCTCCTGGCCACAGCCGGCCATCTCTGGGCGTTGCGGTATCCCGAGCACAATCCCCTCTATGTCCTCTCGCGCGTTCCCGGCGGCCCGCGAGGCGATCAACCCCTGGATGAGCACAGCGCCCACGGCACCATCCGCATGCGCGCGCCCGAGGGAGCGCGACGCCGGCTGGTCGTCGTGGCCAGCGAACCGATGGACGAGGACCTGGGTTGGGAAGAGCTCGCATCAGGCGAGCTCCTGCACATCGGACCCGATCTCGAGTTACACCGCGAGATCATCCTCACCGGCTCGCCGCGCAAGCCACTTGACCTGACTGGACGCGCCGCCGACTCACAAGCCCAAGAACACCAGCTACGGCCATGAGCTCTTCGTCGACGCAACCGGCGGGCTGACGGCGGAGAGGCGTGCCATCAGCGAGACGCTGAACCACGTCATCTACGCAGTCATGTGCGCCCGCTGCGGTTGTCGTGCATCATAGGCAGGCCTCGCTTCGGCAAACCGACGTCAAAACCCTGAGGAGAGGGAGTACCACGATGAAGACCAATGCTGCCGTATTGACCGAGGTCAACAAGCCGTGGCAGGTCATGGAGGTCGACCTGCGCGAGCCGAAGGAGGGCGAGGTTCTGATCCGCTACGTCGCAGCGGGTCTTTGCCACTCGGACATGCATCTGATGACCGGGGACCTCCCCGCGCCGCTGCCGTACATCGGCGGCCACGAGGGTGCTGGCATCATCGAGGCCGTGGGCCCTGGAGTCAGCCGGGTGGCCAAGGGAGATCACGTGGTCTGTGCCTTCATCCCGTCCTGCGGCCACTGCCGGTGGTGCTCAACGGGCCGTCAGAGCCTGTGCGACCTGGGCGCGACGATCCTCGACGGATACCTCCCCGACGGCAGCTACGCGTTCACGGTCGATGGCCAGAACGCCGGCGCCATGTGCATGCTGGGCACGTTCTCGCAGTACGCCACGATCAGCGAGTACTCGGTGGTCAAGGTCGACGACGACCTGCCGCTGGAGGTCGCCGTGCTGTGCGGTTGTGGCGTGCCGACGGGTTGGGGCTCCGCCGTCAACACCGGAAACGTGCAGATCGGCGACACCGTCGTCATCTTCGGCATCGGCGGGATCGGCGCGAACGCCGTCCAGGGTGCGGCGCACGCGGGCGCGACTCGAATCATCGCCGTCGATCCACTGGCCAACAAGGGCGAGTTCGCCCAGGAGCTCGGCGCCACCGACGCGGTGCAGAGCCCCGACGAGGCGATCGAGCTGGCCCAGCAAAACCCCGCCGGCGGAGCCGACGTCGCGATCGTGACCGTGGATGTCGTCAACGAAGAGGTGGTTCAAGCGGCGGCGATGTCAGTGCGCAAAAACGGGACCGTCGTCCTCACCGGTCTGGCACATCCGGAGGCCCTGACGGTGCATCTATCGGGCGCGGATATCACGCTCAACCGCAAGCACATCAAGGGGTCGCTGTTCGGCGACTGCAATCCGGCCTACGACATCAAGAAGATGCTCCAGCTCTACCGCGCGGGCAAGCTCAAGCTCGACGAACTCATCACCAAGCAGTACCCGCTGTCGGACATCAACCAGGGCTACGCCGACCTCCAGGCCGGCAAGAACATCCGCGGGGTGATCATCCACGAGGCATGAGGCCGTATGAGTTCGCTCGTGAACGACTTCGAGACGGTCGTGGTGGGTCTTCGCCGAGAGGCCGAGATCCTCACGGTCGCGCTCGCGCAAGGCTGCCACACCGTCCTTGAAGGGCCGCCTGGCACCGGCAAATCGACCCTCTTGAGAGGCATCGCCGCCGCCAGTGGACGCGGCGTGCAGTTCGTCGAGGGCAACGCGGAGCTGACGCCGGCACGGCTAATCGGCTATCACGACCCGGCGCTGGTCCTCGATGGCGGGTACACGCCGGAGGCGTGGACCGATGGCCCGTTGGTCACCGCGATGCGGTCGGGAGAGCTGCTGTACCTGGAGGAGCTCAACCGCATACCCGAGGAGACTCTGAACGTCCTCATCACCGCAATGGCGGAGGGCGAAGTGGTTGTGCCCCGGCTCGGACGGATCCGCGCGGCTGATGGATTCGTGCTCGTCGCGGCGATGAACCCTTTCGACGCGATCGGCACTGCTCGCGTCAGTCAGGCGATTGCGGACCGCACGTGCCGGATCGCCATCGGCTACCTCGACGAGCAACAGGAGCGCGAGGTGGTGCAACGTCAGACCGGCCTCGAGGGACGGCTGGTCGTCGTCGCCGTCGCGATCGCTCGCGCCAGCCGCTCGCATCCCGCGGTGCGCATCGGCACATCCGTCCGGGGCGCGATCGACATGGTCCGCCTGGCCAGCGGCCTCGCGACCGTGCGCGGCCAAGAACCCACCGAGCGCGGGATCATGCTGGACGCCGCCATCGCCGCGATGTCTGGGCGCGTGAGGGTCCACGAGGATCAGGGTCGTACGGCCGAGGAGGTGATCGCCGAGCTGCTCGACGTCGCCCTCACCACCGAGGACGACGATCGAGCGTCCTTACCGTACGGACCTCCGAGCAGGCTCAGGGCCCGCGCTCGCTAGACCCGATCGGCCCAGCTGAGACCCGATCGCGGATTGCCGACGCTGCCAGGCATACGCTCAGCCGCGACCACCTTGCCGCTGAGCATCAGAGCTTTGCGGCGGTGTCGCCGCAGGTCGGGACGATCGACCAGCATGCCCTCGCCGGAGCAATGCGTCGCGACGCTGACGCCGCAGTGGCGCTGCTTGCGGACATGGCAGTGGCCACGGACCCGGCCCTCAGAGCGGACGCGCGTCGACTCGCCCGACGGCTGCTGCCACCGCTTGGACGGGTCGGCACTCCGCGTCGGCGCGGCACGCGTCGGCTGGTTACGCGGTCGGGGGTCTCCGACGGCGACGTTGACCTCGAACGCACGCTGGACCGCAACGAGGGGATCCCTCCTCGCGAGGCCGATCGGCTGGTCTTTCGACAGTTCGCGGCCGCGCCCCGGGCAGTGTGTCTGCTTGTCGACCGCAGCGGTTCGATGTCCGGTCACTCGGTCGCGCTCGCCGCCGTGGCCGCGGCCGCCATCGTCAGCGCGGCCTCCGACCGGCTCCGGTGCGGTGTGATTGCCTTCGCCACCGAAACCATGGTCCTGCGTGATCCTCGGGAGGCGGCCCCCTCCGAGCGGGTCATCGACGACCTGCTCTCACTGCGAGGGCATGGCAGGACAGATCTCGCTCGTGCGCTACGAGCCGCCGCTAGCCAGCTCGAGCACGTGCCACAAGGCGGCCGCACGGCAATCCTGCTCTCCGATTGCCTCCATACCAAGGGCGCCGATCCCCTCGGCCCGGCCACGGCATTAGATGGTTTACACGTGCTGGGCACGAGCATCGAGCCGGAGTCCATCCACGCCGGCAGGGCGCTGGCTCGCCGGGGTCACGGCCGCTGGCTGCCGGCAACGACGCTCGACGAGCTGGCGCGCAATCTCCAGGCCATCCTGCCCTGACGGGGCCGCGGCGGCTCCTACCCGTGAGGGATGCCAAGGCTTGCGCGACATCGGCCGCCCCTTCTACCGCGCCGTCACAGGTCTCGACGCCGGCGGTGCCTCGAACGTCCCGAACGGTTAGCTAACATCGTAGCTATGCAAATCAACATGCATGAGGCCAAGACACGGCTCAGCGAGCTGGTCGCCGCAGCAGAACGCGGCGAGGAGGTGCTCATCGCCCGCAACGGCAGGCCCGCGGTGCGGCTGGTCGCGGTCACCGCGGAGCACGCGCCAGTCCGGCTCGGGGTTCTGGCTGGGCAGATCACGCTCAACGATGATTTCGACGAGGCGCTGCCGGAGTTTGAGCCTTACATGCGATGAGTGCTGTCCTTGTCGACACCCACATCGCGCTGTGGGCCCTAGGAGAACCGGAGCGCCTCACCAACTCGGAGCGGTCGCTCCTCGTCGATCCGGCCATTGATCGCTGCCTCAGCCCGATCTCGATCTGGGAGGCAGCGATCAAACGCGAGGCTGGTAGGTTGCGCGCCCCACGCAACCTGACCGCCCTGCTCGCCACCGAGTTCCGGCTGCTCCCGATGACCGCTGCCTTGCTCGAGCAGGCCGCGGAGCTGCCACGTCACCACATGGATCCCTTCGATCGCGTTCTCATTGCGCACGCATTGCGCGACGACCTCGAAGTCCTGACGCGCGATCCAGCATTCGCCGACTACGGCGTGCGCTTCCCGCCGTCGACCGCCGCACTGGATTGAAGGCGCGCGGGACGAGAGCTCGGCGCTCGAGCAGGCGCCTCCGTCACCAGCGCCTCGAGAAACGCTTCAGCCTCCGACTTTCTACCCGGCCTTGACAGCGTTCCGGAGCGGCGCTCCGTATCGGTGTGGCCCGCCCTTCCGCAAAGTCGGAGGGCAGGCGTGTGCATCCGTGGCCACGTTGTCGTCGTTGGCTTTCGTCGGTGCTTGCGGGTAGCTGGCGTACGATCGTCGGGTGCTTGCGCTCGTTGATCGCGCCGAGGTCACGGTCGTGATTGACAACTTCCTTGACGTGCTGATGGCTGGCCAGGAGGGTGTGGCTCGCTACCAGGCGCGGGATTTCGGTGCGTCTGAGCAGTTGGTTGGTGAGCACGGTTTCTCCGCGTTGGTCACGCTTGAGCGTGACGGTGACCGGAGCACGGTGCTCTATGACGCCGGCCTCACACCGGGTGCGATGGCTCGCAATCTCGACGTGCTCGAGGTGCCGGTGGGTGAGTTGCGTGCGATTATCATCTCTCACGGCCACGCCGATCACCATGGCGGGCTCGAGGGGCTCGTCCGCCGTCGGGGGCGCTCACGCTTGCCGTTGGTGATCCACCCTGAGGCTTGGCGCGAGCGTCGAATCGTGTTTCCCTCCGGTGGCGAGCTGCGGCTGCCGCCGCCGAGTCGTCACGATCTGGAGGCCGAGGGGCTGGAGGTAGTCGAGGAGCGCGCGCATAGCCTGCTGCTCGATGGCGCGGTCCTGGTCTCCGGGCAGGTCGAGCGGGTCACCGAGTTCGAGCGTGGCTTTCTGATCCATGAGGCGCGCGATGACGATGATTGGCAGCCCGATCCGATGATCTGGGACGACCAAGCGCTCGTCGTCAACGTGCGCGACCGCGGCTTGGTGATCGTCTCGGGCTGTTCGCACGCGGGCGTGATCAACGTCTTGTTTCATGCTCAGCGTCTGACCGGGGAGTCCCGCATCGCGGGTCTTGTCGGCGGCCTGCACCTAACCGGTGGGCTGTTCGAGCCGCGCATCGAGCCAACCGTAGAAGCCTTGCGCGTCGCCCACGTCGATCGTGTCTTGCCCGCGCACTGCTCGGGCTGGAGGGCGGTTCACGTGATCGCCCGCGCCATGCCCGAGGCTTTCGTCCAGTGCGCGGTGGGAACCAGGGTCACATTCGAAGCAGCACCGGGCGAACTTGCAAGCTGAGCTGAGATGGAAGGCAGAGGCGACGCGTTGAACTGATGGCCGGTGATCCTGTCCCGACTCCTGAGGCTGGTCCCTTCCGAGAGCGGGTACCTCAGCCATGACGCGGCTGCTTGCGGATCCCGGGATGGGGTCAGCCGCCGACCGATGAGTCTCGCCGCTCCCGTGGGTCGGTATGACTAGACAGCGAGAAAGGACGGCGATGACCGAGCCGAAGACCCAAACCCTGGATTTGCCTGGCGCCAGGCTCACCTACGACGTACGAGAGGCGGCGTCTGAGAGCACCGAGCCGGTCCTGCTGATGATCGGATCACCGATGGACGCGAGCGGGTTCACGACGCTGGCCGGCCACTTCCCGGACCGCACGGTCGTGACCTACGACCCGCGAGGGGTCGGACGCAGCCCGCGGGCGGACGGCCTCACGGGGGCGACGCCGGACGAGCACGCGCAGGACCTGCACCGGCTGATCTCCGAGCTCGACCCCGGGCCCGTGGACATCTTCGCCAGCAGCGGCGGAGCCGTCAACGCGCTCGCGCTGGTGACCCGGCATCCGCAGGGGGTCCGCACGCTCGTGGCCCACGAGCCGCCCCTCGCGACGGTGCTCCCGGATCGGGAGGAGGCGATGGCGGTGACCGCAGACATCCACGAGACCTATGAGCGCGATGGTCTCGGACCCGCCATGGCGAAGTTCATCGCCTTCACGAGCGTCAGGGGACCGACTCCCCCCGACTTCCCAAGCCGCGCTCCGAATCCCGCCGACGTCGGTCTCCCGACCGAGGACGACGGCAGCCGGGACCACCCGCTGCTGGGCCCGCACATGGTCTACGTCAGCCGCTACGAGCCCGACTTCGACTCCCTGCGCGGGGCCTCCACGCGGATCGTCGTCGCAGGCGGCGCCGAGTCAGAGGGCACCTTCCCCTACCGCGCCGCGCTGGCCGTGGCGGAGCGACTAGGGACCGAGGCAGTGATCTTCCCCAGCCACCACGGCGGGTTCGGCCAGCAGGGCGATCCGGAACTGTTCGCCGCCACCCTTCGCCGGGTCCTCGCGGACGTCGGGTGACCGACCGGCTGCTGGCGTCAAACGGTGAGGGATCGTCGGTGGGTAGCCCGGCGGCCCAGCGGCCTCCATCGATCAGCCGCGGTGTCGAGCAGCCACGCGTTGATCCATTCGCTGTCGCTCGCTGCCGGAAGCGAGCGCCTCCACAGCGGGTGGCACGTGCCCGCTCTGGACGAACTGACACCCCCCGGTCTCGTCCTTACTCCCTGCGATCACCACCAGGAGACGACCATGCCCGGACCCCTCAGCAACGCCCACACGGTCACTAAGCTCCCCGCTCAGGACCTCGAGCGGGCGCGCGCCTTCTACCGCGACAAGCTCGGGCTCGAGCCGGTCGAGGAGCGCACCGGCGGCCTGCGCTACGTGTGCGGGCCAACCGAGTTCCATCTCTTCAGCTCGGCGGGGGCGCCGTCGGGGGAATCGACCCAGATGGCATTCGAGGTCGAGAACCTCGAGGCGACGCTGGCCGACCTGCGAGCCCGGGGTGTGATCTTCGAGCGCTTTGAGATGTCTGGCTTCGATGTCCGCGGCGACAAGATCGCCGCCCCCGACAACGATCCGAGCAAGGGCACCGGCGAGCTCGGCACGTTCTTCTACGACAGCGAGGGCAACCTCATCGGGATCGCCCAGCCGGTCCGCACAACGCGGTGATCCCTTGCTCGTCGTGCGCGAACGTCTCCACGAGCCGATCCCGGCGCGCCGCAGACCGCGAGATATGCGTTGCGCAACAGAAACAGGTTCGGCTGCACCCGGCGCGGTGGCGCTACCGAGGTGCCCACTCTCAGCAGCGCCAGGCGCGACCGACGCGCTAAGCCGTTTCTGCCTGGGGGCTAGCGGCCCTCTCGTATCTGTAGCCGGTTGCCGTCGGGGTCCTGGAACTGCGCGACGTAGCCCCAGGGGAACTCGAGCACGTCCGAGACGAACCCGACGCCGCGCGACTTCAGTTCCTCGACCGTCTTCCGGCAATCGTCGGTCTCGATCGTGATCGACGCCGGCGGCCGTCCCATCGCCGGCTGGGCCTGCCCCGGTGTCCCGGGCCAGAGAACCAGCTGAAAGTCGTCCCCCTTGACGCCGACGGTCAGAAACCGGGGCCCGTCGGGTGTCGGGTTCTCAACGCGCTTCTCCAGGCCAATGACGTTCGTGTAGAAGTCGAGCGCCTTGTCCTGGTCGCTGACAAGCACGCTCATGTAGAAGACCTTCTCCAGCATTGCTGTACCTCCGTTGGTCGTGGTCCCTACTCCCATGACAGGCGGCGAGCAGTGAATGTGACAGCCGAGGAAGCATGGAATCGACGAGCTCGAGCACCGCGCCGCGAACTACGCGGAACAATCATCTAGTGGTGATGTCGACCAGGGTGCCGCGCGGCGCGTGGTCGGCGAGCCACGTGACCGGCGCGTTGTTGATCCGGATGCAGCGCATGCAGGAGACCGCCTCGGGCCGCATGCGCGGCGCGGGTAGACTCGCCAGGTGAGCGACGTGGATGCCGATATCCGGCAGCTGGCGGCTTGGCTGGAGTCCAACGTGCAGGAGGTCACGGATGCCGTGGACGATCGGCTCCACGACGAGGTCCCGGAGTATTTCGAGGGCATCGACCCGGGCGTGGCCGACATCGAACGGGCCAGCGTCGTGGCGAACCTGCGTGCGGTCGCACACGGTTTGGGACACGGCCGCGCGCTGCCTGACCGCCTGCCGCCCGGCGCGGTCGACGAGGCGTTGTTGGCGGCCAACGAAGGGCTCCCGTGGGTGGCGGTCCTTCGCACGTACACGATCGGCCATGCGAGCCTCTGGGAGCGGGTGTGCGCACAGGTGGAGCGTTGGGGACTTCCGGACGCGCGGCGGGTTGAGGCGCTTCGGGTCCTGTCGCGGTATCTGTTCGCCTACGTCGACCTGGTCACGGGGCAGCTCGCTGAGGTGTACCAGGCCGAGCGCGACCGACTGCTGCGCACCCAGGAGCGCAGGCGCGCGTCGTTGACGCGCGAGCTGCTTGCGGGGATGCCGGTTTCCGAGGAGGAGCTCGGGTACCGCTTGCGCGCGGATCACATCGGCGTGGTTGCATGGGGTCGGAACCCCGAGGCGGGCGCCACGCAGCTCGCGCAGGAGCTTGGCTGTGCGTTGCTGATCACGCCCGGCGGGGGGCGCTCGGTGTGGGCATGGCTGGGTGGACGTCCGCGGATCGGGGCCGTGGCGGCGCGAGCGCTGGAGCGGTTTATACCCCAGGAAGGAACGTTTCTGGCCTGCGGCGACGTGGCCTTCGGTGAGGAGGGGTTTGTCCAGACTCATCGGCAGGCTCTCCAGGCCTACAGGGTCGCGGCGATCGGCGGTGCGCCGGTCACCCGGTACGACGACGTCGCGCTCGAGGCACTTGTCGTGCAGGATGAGCGCCTCGCGCGTGAGTTCGTCGCGCGCGAGCTTGGATCGCTGGCGGCCCCCGACGTCAAGACCGCGCGGCTGCGTGCGACGCTACGGGCCTATTTCACCCTGGGTCAGAACGCGTCCGCGGCCGGCGCGCTGCTCAAGGTCCACGAGCGGACCGTTGGCTACCGGCTCGCCACGATCGAGGAACGGATCGGACGCCCGATCGGCCGCCGTCGCGATGAGCTCGGGCTGGCGTTGCGGATCCACGCGCTGATCGAGGCCGACTTCGACGCGGCCGACGAGGACGAGCAGGCAGCGTCCGCGCCTGGCGAGCGCGTCGTCGTGGAAGGCGGCGAGTAGCTCCGGCGCGCTTCCTTTCGGGAATCCGACAAAAGCGAGGGTTCCCCTTTGCGGTGTCCGCATGGTGAAGCGTGCCGGCGCCCGGCAGTCTTTATGACGAGCCGAACAGTCTGACCGCGGTCGCCGTAGCGGCCGCACGCCGGCTCTTCTCCTTGCCCTAGTTGCGTCTGTCCCTACCGGAGCTCTCCTGGAGGTCCAAATGACGTCCACATCACCGAATATCAATCGCTGGCGGGCGTTCGCGTTGCTGGCGGTCTCGTACTTCATGACGATCATCGACGTGACGATCGTCAACGTCTCGCTGCCGACGATCGGCCGCGATTTGCACTTCAACGAGACGAGCCTGCAATGGGTCGTGACCGCGTACGCGATCACGTTCGGCGGCTTTCTGCTGCTCGGCGGCCGCGCGGCGGACCTGCTCGGCCGCCGCCGGATCCTGATGGCAGGGCTTGGCTTGTTCACGGCGGCGTCACTGGCCTGCGGGCTCGCGACCGGAGGCGCGTTCCTGATCGGGAGCCGAGCCGTTCAGGGATTGGGCGCGGCGATCATGGTGCCCGCCGCCATGTCGATCGTGATGAACATGTTCGCGGAGGGCGCCGAGCGCAACAAGGCGCTCGGGATCTGGGGCGGCCTCGCTGCCGGCGGCGCGACCGTCGGGCTGATCGCCGGCGGGCTTCTCACCCGATACGCCGGGTGGCAGTACATCTTCTATCTGAACGTTCCGATCGGGGCAGCCGCACTGGCGCTCGCACCGCGTCTCGTCCCCGACAGCCGGCTCGCCACGCCGGGCCGGAGGTTTGACGCGCTCGGTGCGATCGCCGGCACGGGTGGGCTGGTGCTGCTGGTCGACGCGATCGCCAGCGCGCCGCAGTACGGCTGGGGTGCAACGAGAACAATGGCGCTCCTCGCGGGATCTGCGGCGCTGCTCGTCGCCTTCGCGGCGATCGAGAGCCGGGCGAAGGAGCCTCTGTTGCCGCTTTCGATCTTTCGGCTGCGCACGCTCGCCGGCGCGAACATCGCCGGGCTGCTGTCCGGCGCCAGCTTCTACGCGTTCATCTTCGTCGGCACCCTGTACATGCAGGAGGTGCTGCACTACAGCGCCCTGCAGACCGGGATGGCGTGGCTGGCCACGTCGCTGGCCTCGATCGCGCTCGCCGGCCTCTCCCAGAGGCTAGTCACCCGCCACGGAGCCAAGCTCGTGATGACGATCGGGATGACCCTGATCGGCGCGGGTGTGATCTGGGCAAGCCAGGTGCCCGTCCACGGGCACCTCCTGGCCAACCTCGCCGGCCCGATGATCATCGCCGGCGCGGGAACCGCGTTCGCGTTCATCCCGATCTCGATCGCCGCGCTCGCCGGCGTCGCCGAGCACCAGGCCGGGCTCGCGACCGGGCTGCTGAACACCTCCCGGCAGCTCGGCGGAGCGATCGGGATCGCAATCGCCTCGAGCGTCGCCACCGGCCACACCAACACGCTGCTTCACGCCGGCAACTCGCTACCCGCTGCTCTCACCAGCGGCTTCCAACAGGCGCTGTGGGTGCTCGGCACGATCGCGCTGCTCGCCCTCCCCGCGATTTTCACGCTCGTCCGCCACGACGAGCGCTCGGACACCGTCGCCAAGACCGCGATCCGCGAGGCGCAGACCGCCGTCGCCAGCGCGAACTGACCCACATCGCCTACACCGCTCGCAGCGGCCGGTCCAAGCAGAAGTACATCAGCCCGATGGGCGAGTCGCTCACCCCAGAAGATCGCCGGCGCCACGCTGGTCTGGCTGGTACGCGCAGATGCTGGCAAGAGGTTGCCCGAGGCTGATCCGTTCAGGCGTAATGCACTGTGCCCGGGTGTCGTGTTCCTGTGCTTGGTGCTCGGACGGTCACAGGCGGGGCTGCTGTCCTGTCTTATGGGGTGAACGCAGTGAATTTTTCAAACCAAGCCAAGGTCCAGACCGGGCGCCCGCTCATACCGGGTTCCGGGACCGGACCTCAAACTCGAAGGAAGGGTCGTCCAAATGAGCGTGCAGGTGGTGCAGGCCAAGATCAAGGCCAAAAGCGTCAGCGATGTTCAGGCGGCGGCGAACCTTTGGGGGTGAGCAGCGGGGCTCACCCCAATGTTGCGGCGTTACCGACCGTCGCTGTTGCTCCCAGCTATCCGTACCGTCGAGCGTCGAGCGCTGTGCGCCGGCCCGGACGCAAAACCGTAGCCGCTGGCGCAATGGGCGCCCGCCGGACAGGCCGGGGCTGGCCGCTGTGGTCCAGACGGGAAGGATTGCGTGCTGGTGCCGCTCGCGCTTGCGACCTGGGCCGTCACGGCGCGCTCGGTCCCGGGCCACCAGGCCAGGTACCAGCCGTTGTTGACGGTCGCCTGAACCGAGCTTCCGTCGCTGCGCGTGATGGTCACACCCGTCACGCCGGCACCGATCGGGCCATCGACCATTGTCAGCGCGTGCCCGTCGGAGTCAGACTCGCCGGCGCCATTGAGCTGGACCGTTCCGGCCGGGATGCCGGATGTCGCGCTGCCACGGCTCCCCGCGCTGATCTCGATCCCGTTGCCGTCCACGCACGTGGAGCCGTCGGCATAGATCGAGGCCGTGTACGGGCCGCGCGTGTCGGTCAGAACTGGCGTGCCGGAACCATTGCTGCAGTGTTGCGCAGCGGCGAGCTGGCCAGGCAGCGGCGCCGTGGGGCTCGCGGTCCACCCGGCAAAGGCGGGCGCCGCGCTTGATCCGAGCAGGATGGCCGCGCCCGCGGCGGCCGCGGCGCCGCTCAGCCCCAGAGCCCCCAGAGCGCTCACGGCGCGCCGCGACGCCAGCCGCCGTGAACGCGGCCGGTAGTCGACCGCCCGCAGCCGGGCGCTCGCCTCCGGGGTGATGCGCGCGGCCCGGTCAGCGAGCACTTCGCGCAGATCGTCTTCGAGCAGATCACTCATGTTTCTGTGCTCCTTTGTGGAGTGGAACTGGCTGCAGCGCCTCGCGCAGCCGCGCGAGTCCGCGAGAGGCGCTGCTCTTGACCGTCCCCGGCGAACAGCCGAGAACCTCGGCGACCTGCGCCTCGGTCAAGTCGTTGAAGTAGCGCAGGACGAGCACAGCGCGTTGGCGCTCGTGCAGCTGGCCAAGCGCTTGGAGCAGTTCGGCGCGCGCCTCGAGCGCCGGTAGCGGGTCGGCCGCAATCAGGCTTGCCGGCGTCCCAGGCTCCAGCTCGCGCCGGCGCTGCGCCCGGCCGCGAGCACCGTCGAGCGCCAGGTTGACCAGAATCCGCCGGGCGTAGGCCCGCGGCTGCTCCATGCGGCGGATGCGTGGCCAGCGCCTTGCGACCTTGAGCAGGCACTCCTGGACGAGGTCCTCGGCTTCGCCCTCGTCCCAAACGATCAAGTAGGCGGTGCAAAGCAGCTCATCGACGTGAGCGGCGACGAACTGGTCGAAGTCGGCCATCACCCCCCTTAACCCGCCTTAGCTCCCAGAAGGTTCCCGATTCACGACAGGCAACCGCCACGTGCCACTTGGGGCCGCTCCGGTCGGCTACACCGACCTCCGCTTCTCGCCCACCGCGTACCCAGAGCGAACGCTATTCCCCGGTCCACCAGGTCCAAGATGGGACCGCTGGCAGAGCTGCCATATCGCCCGCATATCCAACACGCCGATCTCGGGATCGCCTCTGCCTACCTGCGCGGGGTGGACGGGACGGTCAAACCCATCGTGCGGGCTCGGCTTCAGTAACCCTCGGACCGCAACCACGCGAGCGTTGCCGCCAGGCCGTCGGCATAGCTCGTCCGCGGTGTCCATCCCAAGGCATTCCGGATCTTGTCGTTGCTGAACCGCTGGTCGTTTCCGAGTACGTGCACGGCTTGACGGGAGAGCAGCGGCCGTGTCCTCACCCCGGCCGTTCTGCGGAGCAGGCGGTAGCCGTGCTCGAGGGCTAACGCGAGGGAGGCCGCGACCCTGAACGGCACGCTCCGGCGCGCGACTGGACAGTTGAGCCCGTGGGCGAGGTCGTTCGTGAACTCTCTCCATGTCACGTCGAGCCCATCGGTCACATTAAAAGCCTGCCCGACCGCGGCGTCGTGGCCGGCGGTCAGCACGGCGGCGTCGACGAGGTTCTCGACGTAGACCAGGCCCGCGACTGCACGGCCGCCGTCGATCAACAACATCCTGCCATTCCGCAAAGCACGTGCGATTTCGCCGACGACCTCTCGCGACCGGGGGCCGTAGACGGTTGCGGGTCGCAGGATCACCGTGGCCAGGCCGTGGTCCTCGTGGACGCGCCAGATCGTGCGCTCTGCGGTGAGCTTTGTTTGCGCGTACCAGTTGGAGAATCGGCCCCCGCCGTACGACTCGTCAATCATCTCACCGCCGCGGTGACCGTACACATCGGTGGTGCTGAAGTGGATGAACCGCTCGACGGGTCCGGCGACGGCGGCCTTCAGCACGTTTTGTGTGCCACGCACATTCGCGCGGGCGATCTCATCGATCGTGGCCCAATCGGACACCAGCGCGGCACAGTGGAAGACCACGCGGCAGCCATCGACTGCGCGGACCAATGAGTCGGGAGCCTGCACGTCACCGACAATGATCTCGACGTCGAGCCCGTCCAGTCGCGAGATATCACTCGTGGGTCGCACCAGGCACCGCACCTGCCACCCGTCCCGCACCAACCGAACAGCGAGGCGTCCGCCGATGAAACCGCTCGCGCCTGTGATCAGGCAGCGACCGGCCCGCGCCCGGACCGCGTCACCCCGCTGCCCTGCCTCCCCGCTCACCGGAACCGGGCTGCCGCATGACGCCGAATCGTCGCCAAGGCGATATCACGCACGATCGCCCAGTTCTTGCTCCCAGCGCGCTGACAATCGGCCAGCACCACATCAAGCGCATCGAGGAACTCCACCACCTCAGCCTCCGATAGCGTCAACGGCGGGAGCAGCTTGATCACGTCATTCTTCCCGGCCGCCATCGTGATAACACCGTGGTCGCGGTACATGGGGATCACGATCAGCTGCGGGAACAGTCCCTCACTGGCGGCATGGGCGAAACACCAGTTAACGCGTCCCAGACGAGACCTGGGTGCGCACAGCTCGATCCCGATCATCAGTCCGGCTCCGCGCACCTCCTTGATCATCTCGTGGCGCTGCTGCAGCTCGCGCAGCCCCGCCATCAGCACCGAACCGACGTGTGCGGCGCGTTCGACGAGACCATCGCGTTCGATGATCCGCAGCGTGGCGAGACCCGCCGCCATCGACAGCCGATTGCGGCCGAACGTCGACTGATGGATGTAGCTGCGCTCCAGCGTCCCAATCGCCTTGGCCTGAATGTCGCGGCGCGTTAGCATCGCGGCGACCGGCATGTAGCCGCCGCTCAGGGCCTTCCCGACCAGCACGAAATCCGGCTCCAGCGCCTGCTCCTCGAGCGCGAACGCTCTGCCGGTTCGGCCGAGGCCGGTCTGGATCTCGTCGACCACGAACAGCGTGCCGTAGCGACGGCAGAGCGCCTGCGCCGCCACGAGGTAGCCCTCCGGCGCGAGCGTCACGGCACGGCCCTGAATGGGCTCGACGATGAACGCGGCCACATCCCTGGTCCGCAGAGCGGCCTCCAACGCCGCCAGATCGCCGAACGGGACGAGCGCGCACCCAGGTAACAGCGGGCCGAATCCATCCTTGAAGAACTTGTCGCCGACCAAGGACAGCGACCCGAGCGTGACACCATGAAAGCCGCCTTTGCAGGACAGCAGCCGCGGCCGGCCCGTCGCCGCGCGTGCGAACTTCGTGGCCGAATCGACAGCCTCAGCCCCACTACTCGTGAAGAACACCGCGTCCAGCCCAGGCGGGAGTCGCTCAGAGAGAGCCTCGGCAAGCAGCCCAGCGAGCACCGAGTAGTGAATCTGCACGCCATCGACGAGATCGCTCGCCAGCGCCGCCTGCAGGACGCCACGCAGATCGGGATGGTTGTGCCCGAGGCTGGCGAAGCCCTCCCCGGTGTGGAAGTCCAGGTATGCACGTCCGTCGGCGTCATAGAGGTACGAGCCTCGGGCAGAGACGTACTGCGTATCGAAACCGATGATCCGCAGCACGTCGACAAACGCCGGATCGATGTGGCGCGCCGCGAGATCGAGCGTCTCCTCAGCGCGCATGATCGCGTCTGCGACCACGCCGAGCGAATCGGCGACGACGGCCGGCGCTGCCTCGTCCATGACCATCTGGCCACGGGACCATATAGGGCAGGCTGCTGAAAGTCGCCGACGTGGACGATGCAGCGATCGCTCCCGCCCCACACCCCGCTCACACGAAACCGCGTAGAGGCGCGGCGGCCCGCGTGCTCAGCCGGCCCCCGGGTGCTCGCTTAGCACCCCCGCTCGGAGAACTGGTACGTCTTCCGAAGCGTCGACAAGATCGCCCAGTACGACTCCTACGAGCTGATCGACCTGATCGCCCCTCGCCCGCTGCTGCTGATCCACGGCACCGACGCGGACACCGCGCGGTTCAGCCGCGAGGCATCCGAGAGGGCGCGCGAGCCGAAGGAGCTGTTCTGGATCGAGGGCGTCACGCACGTCGATCTCTACGGCAAGGAGGAATACGTGTCGCAGGCTATTCCGAACCTGACCGAGTTCTTCAGCGAGCACCTCGCCAAGACCCAGACCGAGCTCGCGGCGCACTAGCCGCGCACGCGCCCAGCAGCGTGGGGTAAGCGCCTGGCGCTGCTCCACGACCGCGTGGCGTCGTAGATTCGACCTATGTCTGACGGCGGGCTGGTGGCGGTCGTGACTGGCGGCAATCGCGGGATCGGCCGCGAGGTGTGCCGCCAGCTCGCCGACCGCGGGTACGAGGTCGTCCTCGGCGCGCGAGACCCGGACACGGGCGCACGCGCCGCCGCCGAGCTAGGCGTCCACAGCTGGCAGCTCGACATCGCCGACGATGAGAGCGTTGCGGCGGCCGCGGCCTGGGTCGAGGATCGGCTCGGCCGCTGCGACGTGCTCGTCAACAACGCGGCGATCCTCTACGACTCCTGGGCGCACGCCAGCAGCGCCGACCTCGACGAAGCCAAAGCAGCGCTCGAGACCAACCTGCTCGGCGCTTGGCGCACGACGCTCGCGTTCCTGCCGCTGCTGCGCCGCTCGCCACATCCGCGGATCGTGAACCTCTCCAGCGAGAGCGGCTCGCTGGCCGGGATGTCCGGCGGGACCCCCGCCTACAGCGTCAGCAAAGCCGCGCTCAACGCGCTGACCCGCGTGCTGGCCGCCGAGCTGCGTACCGAGGGCATCCTTGTGAATGCCGTCTGCCCCGGCTGGACCGCAACCGACATGGGTGGGCGCGGTGGCCGTCCCGTCCAGGACGGCGCAGCCTCGGTCCTCTGGGCGGCGACGCTGCCCGACGACGGACCGACCGGAGGGTTCTTCCGCGACGGCCGGCCGCTGCCGTGGTGACGCCGAGCACCGATGCGCGTCACGGCGGGCGACCGTCGACTCTGCCGGGCGCGGAGAGCAACTCGATCCTGCGCGATCCCGACGAGCAGGCATCGCCGCTTGAACGTGATCAATCACCCCACCGCCGATCGTCCCCGGATTCGGCGGTATCGCCGACGATCGCTTCCGCCCCGGCTGGAGCCGCCAGCGTGATGGCGAGATGCACGGAGGCAAGGAGGAGGTGCCGCGGGGGATCGAGGACTGACCTGCAAGCGGTGACCGATCCGATGACTGCCGCCGATGACTGGCGCCGATCGTTGCACGCGTTGGCGGTCAGTGGTCTCGGGATCCGGGGGCGAGGCCGTGGCGGTAAGCGTAGGCGACCGCTTGTGCTCGGTCGCGCGCACCTGTCTTGCCATACAGGTGGTTGATGTGGCTCTTGACGGTCGTTTCCGTGACGGTGAGCCGCTCGGCGATCTCGGCGTTGGAGAGGCCTTCGGCGATTAGCGCGAGGACGGCCGCTTCGCGGGGCGTGAGACCGTCGGGCAGCTGGGTCTGGTCGGGCGGGGACCATTGCAGTGGTGCCGTGCGAGCGATCGCTTTGACGAGGTGGTGCTGGACGGCGGGGTCGATCGCGGACTCGCCGCGTTTCGCGGCCTCCAGCGCGGCGGCGATCTCGGGGCTGCCGGCGTCCTTGGTCAGAAAGCCGCAGGCTCCCGCGCGTAGTGCCTGGATGACGCTGTGGTCGTCGGCGTAGGTCGTGAGCACGACGACTTTCGTCGGGGTGCCGGTCTGGGTGAGGCGGCGGGTGGCTTCGACGCCGTCGCAGCGGGGCATGCGCAGGTCCATTAGCACTACGTCGGGTTGCAGCTGCTCCGCGAGCGCGATTGCCTCCTCGCCGTCGCGGGCGCTGCCGACGATCTCGACGCCGGGCATCAGGCCGAGCACCATCGTCAGTCCTTCGCGCACCACCCGCTGGTCGTCGGCGATCAGCACCGTCGTCCGTTCGCGCGTCATGCCGGGATCCATAGTTCGACGTGGAATCCGTCGGGCGTGCGATCTGCGCGGAGCGAGCCGCCGAGCAGCTCGGCGCGTTCGCGCATCCCGGTCAGCCCGTACCCGCCTCCATCGTGCCGGCTCGCGGGCTTGGCCGCGGAGGGCGTTTGCGCGTGGTCGCGGACCGTGAGGCGGGTGCCGTCGGGGTCGTAGCGCAGCGACACCTCGACGCGGTCGGGGGTAGCGTGCCTGCGGATGTTGGTGAGGGCCTCTTGGGCGACGCGATAGATGGTCAGCGAGGTTTCGCTGTCGAGCTCGCGTGCGGTGCCGGTGATCTGAAGCGAGGTGGGGACATTTGTGTCCTGTTCGCAGTCCGCCGCCAGCTGCTCCAGTCTGTCGGGGCCGGGTAGGTCCTCGTCGTGCAGCGCCGCGATTGCTCGACGGGCCTCCTCCAGGCCTGCGCGGGCGAGATGGTGGGCGCGGTCGAGCGCCGGCGGAAGCTGTCCGTTGGCGTCAGATTGCGCGGCCAGCATCCGTGCTCCCTCGAGCTGGAGCATCAGCCCCGAGAGCGAGTGCGCGAGAACGTCGTGCATGTCGCGGGCGAGCCGGCCGCGCTCGCGCAGCATCGCCGCCTCCGCCTCAGCGTTGCGGCTCGCCTGAAGCTCGAGCAGCAGACGCCGGGTCCGTTCGTGTGCCTCCGCGGCGCTGCGCCCAAAGCGGGCGACTAGGTAGAACGCGACGATTCCGAGCTCGGTGCCGACGATCATGCCGGCGGACCGGTGGGCGTGAGCGGCAGGGGCCACGAACGCCGCGGCGGCGAGCGCGAGCGCGAGGGCGACGAGCGACGGCGTGTCGGGTAAGCGAATGCCGGCGAGCGCGACCGCCACGAACATGCCGACCGTCCCGGCGCCAGCGGGCTGGAGCCAGGCGAGGGACGCCGAGGCAGCGATCAGTCCCGTCAGCGCAATCGCCGTGATCGTCGCCTCGGGGCGGCGGACGAGCGTGGCGGTAGCGGTGATGAGCACTGCCAGCGACAGCGACACACCGAGCCCGGTGCCGCTCAGGGAGGGCCCTGGATGCTCTGCGAGTGACAGCGCAACGACGACCGCGATCACGACCGGGGCGACCCCTCGCGCCCAGCGCAGCGCCGGAAGCGAGTTGTCGACGGGCGCGTCGTTCATACCTGAAATGTAAGTCCGCGCACCGGCCGTGTCATCGGCGCGGGGGTGGAGATATCGGCCCGCTCGCGTCTCAACCCCCGGGGTGCAGGCGGCTCCGTCCGGCGCACGAGGGCAGCTGGCGGTGAAAGATCGGTCGTGGCGCCGATGACAGCGCGGCGGGCGAAACGTACCTTGCCGGCCATGCTCACAACACCGACTGACCCAACCACAAACCTCGGCGCCGGGCCCGATTCGCGTGCTTCGCGAGTAATGGCGGTTTCGGTTCGCGGGCTGCGGCGCAGCTACGGGGGCCTCGAGGCGGTCTGTGGCATCGACCTGGAGGTCGTGCGCGGGGAGATCTTCGCGCTGCTGGGCCCGAACGGGGCCGGGAAGACGACCACGTTGGAGATTTTCGAGGGCTTCCGTGAGCGCTCGGGTGGCGAGGTCGAGGTGCTCGGCGTAGATCCCGAGCACGGCGACCGTGCCTGGCGGGAGCGGATCGGGATCGTGTTGCAGGACAGCTTCCCCGAGCCCGAGCTCACCGTCCGCGAGTGCCTGTCGCTGTACGCCGGGTACCACACCGCGCCGCGCGGTCTGGACGACACGCTGGCGGAGGTCGGGTTGGCCGAACTGGGGGCGCGGCGGTGCGAGCAGCTGTCGGGCGGCCAGCGCCGCCGGCTCGACGTCGCGCTGGCGCTGGTCGGCGACCCGGAGCTGCTGTTCCTCGACGAGCCCACGACCGGTTTTGATCCCGCCGCCCGCAGAGCGATGTGGGACCTGGTCGAGAGCCTGCGGTCGGGTGGTACGACGATCGTGCTCACGACCCACTACATGGACGAGGCCGAGCGCCTCGCAGACCGGATCGCGGTGATCGCGCAAGGCGAAATCGTGGCGATCGGCACCCCGGACTCGCTCGGAGGCAGGACGCAACTCGCGGCCGAGATCAGCTTCAGCGTCCCCGCGGGGGTCGAGCTGCGCCAGCTGCCGGTCGGCATCGGCGCCACAGGTATCGACCGCAGCGGCAAGGTTCGGGTCGCCACCGACGATCCCGTCTCCGCGCTGTTCTCGCTCACATGCTGGGCGCTCAAGCACGACCACGAGCTGCTTGACCTCGAGCTGCGCCGCCCGACGCTCGAGGACGTCTACCTGCACCTGACCGCCAGCGCCGAATAGGGAGCGCCCTGATGATCCGCCTCGTCATGCACCAGACCCGTTACGACCTGCTGACCTTCGCCCGCAATCGCCAGGCTCGGTTCTTCACCGTCCTTCAGCCGGTGATCTTCATGGTGATCTTCGCCAGCGTGTTCGGCAACCAGCTGATCGGCGCCGAGCACATCAAGGCGTCGACCTACTACGTACCCGGGATCGCCGCACTCGCCGTCCTGACGGCGTCGTTCTCGAACCTCGTGATCTCAATCACGACCCAGCGCGAGCTCGGCATCCTCAAGCGCCGCCGGGCGACCCCGGCGCCCGCGGGCGTCGTCATCGCCGGCCGCGCGCTCACCTCGCTCGTCGTCTCACTCGCGGTCACGGCGGTCGTGATCGCGATCGGCACGGTCGGCTACGGCGTCCACGTGTCCCCGGCGGCGCTCGGAGCGCTCGCCCTGAGCATCGCCGTCGGATCGCTGGCGCTAGCGTGCCTCGGCTACGCCGTCGCGACCGTGATCGGCTCGGCCGACTCCGCGCAGCCGGCGACTCTCGCGATCACGCTGCCGCTGTCGTTCATCTCCGGCGTCTACATCCCGTCGCCCAACCTCCCAACCGCGCTCCATCACATCGCGGAGGGGTTCCCGCTCCAGCACCTCGTCGGCGCCCTCAGCCACGGCTTCCTGCCCGGCGGCACCGGCGTCGCCTGGAGCGACCTCGCGATCCTCGCAGCCTGGGGACTGGGCGGACTCGCGATCGCGCTCACACGCTTCCGCTGGACCCCAGCCGCGATCAAGGCCTGACCACACCACCACCAAAGAAGACCAGCATGGCAATCGGCAACGCGCACCGTCGCGCCGACGACAGCGCTCACGGCCAAGCTCAGCTCTGGCCTAAGTCGATCTCACCCGAACTCAACGCAATGCAAGGAGAAATCAAACGATGGCAATGACGGACAACGAGACCCGCACCCGTCGGGGAACCTGCCCTACCCACGGCCAGGTGACCGCCAAGAAGCAGGTCCCGAAACTCAAGTTCCCGATCGTGGTCACCGCCATCGCGCGCGGAGCCGCGGCGATAAGCCAGTACCGCTGCCCCGACTGCGAAGCAAAGGTGACATGACCACCAGTCCCACGACCCGTCGCGACCCGCCCGAGCTGCGAGGCAGGCCGGCGCCGGTCGAAGGGCTCTGATCTCGCTGCTTCTAGCGGCGGGCCGAGGGTCCGCACGGGACTTTGCAGCTCGGGATCGGATTCACCGAATGGATCGTCGAATGCTGCGAGGCGACCGAGCGTCGGCTCGCTGGACTGAGAAAGAGAGGTAGGCCGTGCTCAGCAGACTCGCCACATTCCTGCACGCCAACGGGCGCCGGGTACTCGCCGTGGCGGTTGTCGCCGCGGCGATCGCGGGCGCCTTCGGGTTCGGGGTCGCCAAGGACCTGAGCCCGTACGGGGCCAACGACCCGGCGACCCAGAGCGTCCAGGCCACGAACCGCTTCCAGCACGCCGCCGGCCGGCAGATCGACGCGGGGGTCGTCGCGCTCGTGCAGTCGGGCGAGGTACGCAGCGCCGGGGCGCAAGCGCGCGTCAGCCAGGTCGCCGCGCAGCTGCGCGCGCAGCCCGACGTGGCCCACGTGGAGAGCTACTACAACATGCGCGACCCGGCGATGGTCTCGCGCGACGGCCGCTCGACGTACGTGCTCGCGTACTTCAAGCCGCTGTCCGACAAGGCGCTGCAGGATGTGGCGCAGCAGATCGAGAACCGCTTCTCCGCGCAGGCCGACGTGAAGCTCGGCGGCGAGGCGATCGCCAACGCGCAGGTCAACTCGCAGGTAAGCCAGGACCTCGCCCACGCCGAGCTGCTCGCGTTCCCGTTCATCTTCCTGCTCTCGCTGCTGTTCTTCCGCTCGCTCGTGGCCGCATTGCTGCCGCCGCTGCTGGGCGGGCTGGCGATCGTCGCGACGTTCTTCGCGCTGCGCGTGGTGGCGAGCTTCGCCGACATCTCCGTGTTCGCGCTGAACCTGGTCACCGGGCTAGGGCTCGGGCTCGCGATCGACTACAGCCTGTTCATGGTCTCGCGCTACCGCGAGGAAGCGGCCACCTCGGGCTTCGGTGTGGTCGCGCTGCGGCGCACGCTGCAGACCGCGGGGCGCACGATCGTGTTCAGCTCGCTGACGATCGCCGCCGCGGTCGCCTCGCTGGCGATCTTCCCGCAGCGCTTCCTGTACTCCATGGGGATCGCCGGCGCGCTCGTCGCGCTGCTCGCGGCGAGCTTGGCGCTGATCGTGCTACCCGCCCTCCTGACCGTCCTCGGCCCCCGGGTCAACGCGCTCGCGCCGAAATCGCTCGCCCGCGCCGCCGAGCGCGAGGCGCGGCCCGACGAGCGCGGAGTCTGGTACCGACTGTCGCGGTTCGTGATGCGCCGCCCGGCGCCGATCGCCATCGCCAGCGCCACCTTTCTGATCGCGTTGGGGATCCCGTTTGCTGGCGTCAAGTTCATTGAGGCCGACGCCAGCGTGCTGCCGGCGAGCGCGAGCTCCCGCCAGGTGAACGACATCCTGAACCGGGAGTTCCCGCCCAACCGGATCGCCCCGCTCGAGGTCGTCGTCGGCGCGCCCGCGGGCTCAGCGCAGGTGCGCGCGCTCGCCACCCGAATCCAGACGCTGCCCGACGTCTCCGCCGTCGCCCCAGCGCAGCCCGCCGGCGCCGACACCTCGCTGCTGGCGATCGCGCCGGTGCACGGGCCGCTCACGAGCACCACCCAGCAGCTCGTGAAGAACGTGCGGGCGATACATGAGCCGTTCTACGTCGGCGTCGCCGGACAGACGGCGGCGTTCGTCGACCTCGAGCACAGCCTCGGCGCCCACCTTCCGGCGGTGCTCGGGGTCGTGGTCGGCGCGACGCTGATCGTCCTGTTCCTGCTGACCGGATCGGTGGTCCTGCCGGTCAAGGCGGTGCTGATGAACGCGCTCAACCTGAGCGCCGTGTTCGGGATCCTGGTGCTGGTCTTCCAGCACGGCAACCTCGAGGGCCTCCTCGGCTATCGCGGGGAGGGGGCGCTCGACGCCACCCAGCCGATCCTGCTGTTCGCGGTCGGGTTCGGGCTGTCCACCGACTATGGGGTGTTCCTGCTCTCGAGGATCAAGGAGGCGCGCGACGCCGGGGCGCCGAACTCCGAGGCGGTCGCGATCGGGCTCGAGCGCACGGGCCGGATCGTGACCGCGGCCGCGCTGCTCTTCGCGGTCGCGATCGGCGCGTTTGCCACTTCGCAGATCGTGTTCATCAAGGAGCTTGGGATCGGCGCTGCGCTGGCGGTGCTGATCGACGCCTCGATCGTCCGCGCGCTGCTCGTACCGTCGCTCATGGAGCTCCTGGGCTCCGCCAACTGGTGGGCCCCGAGACCGCTCCGGAGGGTCTACGAACGATTCGGGTGGCGCGATTACGGCAGCCCGCTCCCTGCGGCATCGAACTGACCGGGTTTGTGATCGATAGCCAGCG
The DNA here is from genome assembly GCA_963723675.1 of uncultured Solirubrobacterales bacterium. GTDB lineage: Bacteria > Actinomycetota > Thermoleophilia > Solirubrobacterales > Solirubrobacteraceae > Palsa-465. The sequence continues at coordinate 2,478,979 of CAVRRW010000012.1, forward strand.
ACACAAGCATCTGGCTCGCCCGCCACGGCCGCCGTGGCGAACTGAAGGTGAACACCAACCCTCCACGCGATAAGGAGAAACCCGTGAGCAACCAACAAGCCACACCACCCGCCGGCTCGGTGATCGGTCAGCCGACCGGATTTGAGCTGGCCGGCCGGCCAACCGCGGCATCGCGAGACTGCTCGTCGGACGCGGCCAGCGACCAGCGCGTGACCGCCCGCGGGTGGTTCGCGTCCGGAGCGCGCCGGCCGTATGACCCGATCGCGAAGACCATGCTGGAGACGGCAGCCGGCGCAGGTTCCGTGCAGCCGCTGCATGTCTTTGAGAAGGTCGTCGCGGCGGCGCCCGTCGGCGCTGACACCCGGTGGCTGACGATGCTGCCGGGCTACCCAGACGGATCCTACGGTTACGCGCAGGTCGACCGGTACCTGGGCCCTCAGCCCGGCCCGCGCCTGTACATCGAGTATCTCGGCCAGGGCGACTCCGACAAGCCGGCGCGGTTCCGCTACTCATCGGTCGAGCGCGCCGATCTGATCCAGACGCAGTGGCGGGCGCACGGAATCCGCCGCACGATGGTCGTGGCGTTCGACTACTCCTCGCTGGCGCTGCTGGAGCTGCTGCGCCGCCAGCAAGAGCGCGACGCCGCGGGCGAGGATCCGGGTGCGAGGATCGACGCGGTGTTCATCGTCAACGGTGGGTTGTTCGCGGATTCGCATTCGCACCCGTGGGACACAACGCCGATGCTCAAGACGCCGGTTGGCCGGGTGGCTATGTGGTTCGGCCAGCACGTGCCGGGCGCGTTCGAAGCGACGCTCCGTGGCGCGAAGCTCTTCTCCCCGTCATACGAGGTGGGCGCCCCCGAGCTCGCCGGCCTGAGCGACGCGATCCGGCGCCGTGGTGGCGCAGCATTTATGCATCGCGCCGCCGGGTTCGTCGACGAGCATCGCCGCCACGCCACGCGCTGGGATCTCGCGGCGATCGTTCGCGAGCTTCGAGAAACCGTCGCCTTTCACGTCGCGGGCAGCGAAGAGGACCCCTTCGAGCACCGACAGATCGTCGCCGCGCGCGAACGGCTCGCGCCGTTCGGGGTCGACATCCAGTGGTTCCCGGGTGGTCATCTCACGACCTCCGAGCATCCAGAGCTGCTCGCAGACGCGATCCGGGGGCTGGCGCGCGCCCACGGCGTCGGCCAAGCCACCCGCCACTGAACCCCGGCGAAGCCCTGAGCTGCAGCGGGCACCCGGGTGCCGACAGAGCTCGGCTGCCCACCAGCACCACCACGACCTAGGAGACGACGGTATGACCATGACAATCGACCAGCCCTACGCCACGGGCCTGGCCCGCGCCAATATCGAACGGGCCTTGGCCGCGGCGGGTAAGCAGGCCGAAACGCTCCACGCATCCGACCTCGCGATGCTCGAGCACTTCGATAGCCTCGGCCGCCTCGCCACCGCCGCCCTGATCGACCTGGCGCAAATTAGCGCGAGCGACCGTATCCTCGACGCCGGCACCGGAATCGGCGGGACCGCCCGGCTGATCGCCGCCGAGCGGGGCGCTCGTGTCACCGCAGTCGACCTCATCCCCGAGACTGCGAGGTCGCCAGGTGGCTCAATGACGCAGTCGGGCTCGGCGAGACGATCGAGGTCCGCGCCGCCGACGTCACCGAGCTTCCATTCGACGCGGCCTCCTTTGACGTGGTGGTTAGCCAGCATGTCCAGATGAACATTGCGGACAAACGCCGGCTCTACGCTGAGGCGCGTCGTGTCCCTGGGCCAGGCGGTCGCCTCGCGCTTTGGGACGTGACCGCCGGTTCCGGCGGACCGCTGCGCCTACCGGTCCCGTGGGCTAGCTCGCCCGCCCAGAGCCATCTCGTTACCCCCGAACGGCTCGGCGAGCTACTCGGCGAGGCCGGCTTGGATGACATAGGAGCCTCGTGCCGATCGGCGTCACAGTCGCGGGCCGAGGCTGTTGCGTCGCATGGAGCAGTACCTACTGGCTGACCGGAGAGCGCCGCCGGGAAGGAACATGGCACCCTGGCGCTTGACGCATCAGATCGGGCGACCCCAGCCAGATGTGCCATAGGATTGCGCCGTGCCATTCACGCTCAGGAACCTCAAGGAGGACCTGGGGGACCTCGGCTCTAGGTTCGACGGCGCGCCGGACCTGGAGTTCCGCTCGGCGACCGAGGCGCTCGAGCTCGAGAAATCCGGCCTGAGCTACCAGCGCGTCCCGCCCGGCTATCGCTTTCCGTACGGCCACACGCACAAGAAGCAAGAGGAGGTGTACGTCGTCCTGCGCGGTAGCGGGCGGATGAAGCTCGACGACGAGATCGTCGAGCTCAAGGAATGGGACGCGGTGCGCGTCCCGCCCGGTACGTGGCGAGGCTACGAGGCCGGGCCGGAGGGCCTCGAGATCCTCGTCATCGGCGCGCCCAATCTCGGCGAGGCTCCGCGCGAAGACGTCGATGGCCAGCGCGACTGGTGGGCTGACTAGCGCCAGGTAGGTGAACATGAAGTGAGGAGAAGGGACTCACTCGGCCGACGGCAGTGGACTGTCCCGTTTCTCGCTCGTAGACCAGGCAGAAGGGGATGAGGGGTTGCGCTCCGGACGAGAAGGAGCAGTCCGAAGAGATCGCGCTACGCCGTCGCTCGGTCGCCGAGGGACTCGCTGATCGAGGTGGGCGGTAGCGGCAGGCGAACAGGCCAGCGCTCGGGTCTACGTCAATGGAGGTGTCGTGCGGTGCGCGGGGGCGCCGGCTGCGCGCCGATCCAGCTCGTCCGCCTTGCGCGCGACCGGGTTGGATCACGATCGTGGTCCGGACGAGCACCGGGCGGACGGTGGCGCACACGCGCCCGCTATCAGACTTTCGCGCGCTGAGCATCGAACGCTGAGCACTGTCACAGGCGACGCCTCTATCTGGTCTCACAAGGGCACAAATAAAACGAGAGAGGAGCAGTCATGAAGGTCTTCGTAGCCGGCGCCACGGGCGCCCTCGGCAATGCGCTCGTCCCGCAGCTGGTGGCGCGAGGTCACGAGGTGGTCGGGATGACCAGGAGCGCATCCAAGCAGGACCGGGTGCGCGGCCTGCGAGCGCGCCCGGTCGTGGCCGACGCTTTGGACCTCGACGCGGTCGCCCAAGCGGTGGCGTGCGCCGAGCCCGAGGTGATCGTGCATGAGCTCACGGCGTTGTCCGGGCCGATGAGCGTCCGTGACGCGCGGCACCCCGAGCGCGCCTTCGCGGCGATCATGACCAACCGGTTGCGTACCGAGGCGACAGACCATCTCTTGGCCGCCGGCCGCGCCGCGGGGGCACGGCGTTTCGTGGCGCAGAGCTTTGGGGCCTTCCGATTCGCCCGCACGGGCGGGCCGGTGCTCACCGAGGCCGATCCCTTCGATCCCAACCCGCCAGCGGCGCTGCGCACGGTGCAGGAGGGGATCCTCTATCTGGAGCGGGCGGTGACGACGATCAAGTGGGGCGAGGGCCTCGCGTTGCGTTATGGCGGCTTCTACGGTCCGGGGACCTCGATCAGCCTGGCTGCGGATGCACAGATTGCGGTGCCGATCCGCAAGCGCCGGTTCCCGATCATCGGCGACGGTGGTGGCGTCTTCTCGCACATCTATATCGAAGACGCCGCGGCGGCGACCGTCGCCGCGGTCGAGCGCGGCCAGCCGGGTATTTACAACATTGTCGACGACGAGCCCGCGCCGGTGGCCGAGTGGCTGCCCGTGCTGGCGAGCGCGCTGGATGCCAAGCCACCGAGGCGTATCCCACGCTGGCTGGGGCGCCTGGCGGCCGGTGAGGCGGCAACGCTCATGATGACCGACGTGCGAGGTGCCTCGAACGCCAAGGCCAAGCGCGAGCTCGGCTGGAAGCTCCGGTATCCGAGCTGGCGGCAGGGCTTCGCGCAGGGACTCGGCTAAGCCATGACCGCCATGCCACTGACCCGATCGATCTCCTTGCCGCTCCTCGCCCGGCTCACCGTCGCGTGGGGGTGCTGTTCGCCGCGAGTCATGGTGGGGCGACTCTGACTCTCGTGCCCGCGGCCTGGCTGGGGTTGGCGTGGCGTTGCTCGAACAGGGAGTGATCACGCCCCGCTCAGCGGCCATAATCGCCCCTGTGGTCGGGCGTGTCTCGAGCGAGCGGTTTGTGGGCCGGGAGGAGTACCTCGCGGCGCTGGACGACGCGGGCACCGTCGTGATCACGGGCGACGCGGGGGTCGGCAAGAGTCGGCTTGTGGCGGAGCTCGAGCGTCGCGCCGCGGAGAAGGGAAGGCTTGCGTTGGTCGGAGAGTGCCTCGAGCTGACCGACGGTGAGCTTCCCTACGCGCCAATCGTGTCCGCACTCCGCCCGGTCGTGCGCGACCGGGGCGCGCTTGCCGGGCTTGGCGAACACGGCATCAGGGAGCTGGCGCGCCTGTGGCCCGAGCTGGCACCCGGTCAGGTCCCGGCGGCGACCGACGGCGGCGAGGGAGCGAGCAAGACGCGTCTGTTCTCGCTGCTGCTGCAGCTGCTCGAGCGCCTCGCAGCCGAGCGCGAGGTGCTGTTCATCCTGGAGGATCTGCACTGGGCCGACCACTCGACCCGCGACTTCGTGGCGTTCCTCGTGCGGGCCGGACGAAGCGAGCGCCTCGGCATCGTGATCACGCTCCGTGGCGAGGACGTGCATCGGCATCACCCGCTGCGGGCGTTCATGACCGAGCTCACGCGCGTCCGCGGGGTGCGGCGCCTTGAGCTCGTTCAATTCACCCGCGAGGAGCTGGCGCTGCAGGTGGAGGGAATCACCGGCGCGCGGCCGTCGCGGGAGCTGGTGGAGCGTCTCTTCGAGCGCAGCGAAGGCAACGCCTTCTACACGGAGGAGCTGCTCGCGGCGGGAGAGGGCACCCCGCTTCCCGCGTCGCTGCGAGACCTGTTGCTGTTGAGGGTCGAGCGGCTTGCGGATCCGGCACGGCGGCTGCTGGAAGTCGCGGCGACCGCCGGCCGTGCCGTCGATGAACGATTGTTGCGCGCGGTCGTCGGCCTCCCTGACGACCAGTTCGACGTGGGTCTGCGCGAGGCGCTCGCCCACCAGGTGCTCGTCGAGGTTCCCGGGGCCGGGACGTACTCGTTCCGGCACGCGCTGGTCCGCGAGGCCGTGTACGGCGATCTGCTGGCGGGCCGACGGCGGGAGGCTCATGCCGCGATCGCTGGCGTGCTCGGAATCCAGCCGGAGCTCGCGGCCGGTGGGGTCGGAGTCGCGGGTGAGCTCGCCCACCACTGGCACGCCGCGGGCGAGCTGCCCGCCGCGCTCGAAGCGGCGGTGCGCGCCAGCGCCGAGGCCGACGCGGCATTCGCGTTCGTCGAGAGCGCGGGGCACTGCGACCGCGCCCTCGCGCTGTGGGACCAGGTCGCCGACGCCGAGCGCGTCGCGGGGCTCGAGCGGGCAGCGCTGCTCACGCGCGCCGCGGGTGCGGCGGTTCACGCCGATCGCCCGGCCCGCGCCGTGGAGCTGGCGCGCGAGGCAGCTGGCGAACTGATTCCCGAGCGCGATCCCGTCAGGCTCGCGCACGTACACATGCTCCTGGGGCGAGGCCTATGGCTGTCGGCCGACCACGAGGGTGCGCTGGCCGCCTATCACGAAGCGGTGCGCCTGATCCCTTCCGAACCACCGAGCGCCGAGCGCGCGCACGTGCTTGCCGGCGAAGCGCAGGCGCTGATGCTGAGAGGTAGGTCCACGGACGCACTCGTCGTTTGCGAGGAGGCGCTCGTTCTCGCCCGCGAAGTCGGTGACCGGTACGCCGAAGCCAGAGTCCTAAACACGATGGCCGGCGTCGGTTGGGCGGCTGGGGTTCCTTTAGAGAATGCATCGGACGCCTTGTCGATCGCGCGCGAGCTCGGTGCCGTCGAGGAGATCGGTCGTTCATACGCGAATGGCTCCGAGAATCTGGAAGCCGAAGGCCGTGTTAGAGACGCGATCGCGTTCGCAGAGGAGGGGATCGCCGATGCTCCGCGCTGGGGACTACAGGACTTCGTGCAGTACCTCTCATCAAGCGTCGCCGTATGGAAGTTTCGGCTCGGGGAGTGGCAGGAGGTGGATCGGCTAATCGCGGAGACCTCCGAGGATGGCAGTCGCGCCTCAGCTGCGCCCCGGCATGGCATTGCGGGGCTGCTCGCGATGGCGCGCGGTGATTACGCTGCCGCAGAGGCCGAGCTGGTGCTCGCTGAGCCGATCTCGCGCGGCATGGGCGGCCCGGAGTGGCTGCCTCCGGTGTTGGCGGCGATGGGGATGCTCCGACTCTGGCAAGGGAGACTCGAGGATGCCGCGGCCACACTCGAGACCGCGCTTGAGTACGTATCCGATCTCGTGTACGCGCCGTGGCTCCACGATTTCGTCGAGGTGTACCCGACCGCGGCGCGAATCGCCGCTGACCGAGCCGAGCGTGCCCGGGTGCAGGCATCCGGAGAAACTGACGTTCGCGTGGTCGAAGCCGACCGCGCGCTCGCTGCGCTCGACGCGATGCTGGCCCAGTTGACCCACGGGAAACGACCACCTCGCGCCGAGGCGTACCGCCTGCTGACGGCAGCGGAGGCCGCGCGCGCGGTCCAGCCTGATAACGCCGCCGCCTGGGACGACGCTGCCCTCACGTTTCGCGAGCTCGAGGAGCCGTACACGCTCGCGTATGCGCTCATGCGACAGGCGGGTGCGCTGGTAACCGAGAACGATCCGCAGGCCGCCGCTAGCCCGCTGCGGGAGGCCCACCGGATCACGACCGCGCTTGGCGAGCGGCCACTACGTGCCGAAATCGAGGCGCTGGCGCAGCGATCGCGGATCCGCCTAGACGAGTCGGCCGATAAGCCTGCTGACGCGATCGCCGATCGAGGGGTCACGGCGCGCGAGCGGGAGGTGCTGGTGCTTCTGGCCGAAGGCGCTTCGAATCGCGAGATCGCCGAGGCGCTTGTGATCAGCCAGAAGACGGCCAGCGTCCACGTTTCCCACATCCTCGCCAAGCTCGGCGCCCGCAACCGGGCCGAGGCGGCGGCGATCGCACACCGGCTGGGCGCAGCCGCCTCTTAAGCGCGGGCCTCCCAAGATAAGGCGACAGATAAGGCGATCCCCCGATGGCAGCGGGTCGGCTTACGCCTACGTTGGTACACGCACACCAGCGAGGAGGAATCGATGCACGGCCAGCTCAACTACATCATCGCCCAGCAGCGCACTGCGGAGCTGTCCCGAGCTGCGGCCGACCGCCGCCTCGCGGATCAGTCGCGTTCACCGCGCCGGCCCACTCACCCGCGGCCGATTAGCCGGATTGCGGCGTTGTTCGGGCGGCTCTCGGCCGCGAGGGCGTAACCGAGCGCCAGCCGATGACATTGCGCTTTGGCAGCCGCGACATCGAGCCGATCCCACGTCCGCTTATCGTCGCGCTAGAAGCCTGATGCGAGAGTGATGCTTTCTGAAGTCGCGGGCCCTGAAGCGGCAGTGTGACCACGGCCGACAGCCGGCCGTCTCGCGCCTGCTGGTTCGCGGAAGCAGGTGTGAGCTCGTGGAGGGCCGCGTGATCGCTCTTCCCGTACCGCCGTGGCCAAGTCGTGGCGGCTCAAGCGTCTGCTGCCTATGCATCGCTCGCGTCGCCATGGTGAGCAACGGTCGTTGTTGTCCGCCCTGGTTCTGGCGCGAAGGGCAGGTCGCGTGGCCGGTCGGGTGTGCTTCCGGATCGCCGCGCTTCCTCGCTGCTCCTTCGGCTCGGGCCGCACGCGGTGATCACCGCTGATGCCAGCCCGGTCTGTCACGCGGTTCGCCTCAGCAGAGCGCGCGCTCGAGAGCGGCCCGGTCTGTCGCTGCGCCGTGCGCCGGGAGCACGACCTCGACCGGCAGCCCGAGCAGCGGCCGCAGTCGCTCGAGGACCTGCTCGCGAGTGACGCCGCCGCGCGACCTCTCGTTCAGCGCGAGGCCCGTTCCGAAGTCGGCAAGCGAATCACCCGCAACGACCGCGCGGACACTCTCGATCCACAGGACGAGGTCGTTGTGTTCGCGGCCCGCGTGCGCCTCGATCCCGACCGGGAGCCGGTCGCCGGGCCCGTACCAATGGACGGTATCGCCACCGCCCAGAAGCCACTCCAGATCCGGGCTGCCGTCACCCGCCTGCTCGGCGGTGATGCCGTACTTATCGATCAGGTCCTGCGCGGTGTCGGGCGGCGGCGCGAACAGGGTGGCATCGAGCCGTTCGACGAGGGCCCGCGCGTCGCGCTCGTGCCACGGCGCGGTGAGCACGATCACCGGCTCACGTTCCCGCGCGAGCGCGAGAAGCGCATCCGGCACGGCGAGCGGATCAAACAGGAGCAGGCGCTCGCCGTCATCGATCGCGCACGAGGACACCTCCTGCGGCCACCGCTGCCCCGGTGTCCACTCTGGGTGCGGCGCCTGCCAGTTCCACAGCCCAGCCCGTAGCTCGCGCACGGCTGCATGCTAGCCAGCTAGTCGCGACACTAGAGCCGGCCGCGGTGCTCGTGGAGCCCGGTCGCGATCTTTCCCCGCCGAGTCGTTCTGAGTCAGTCCGAGTGTGGTCGCGACCACAGATTCAGCGACGAGCGCGACGACGTAGATGAGGCCCGCCCCCCCGGCATACGGTTCCCACGCTCTCGATGTCCGCGCCGCTGCCACGATGCGATCTTCCCCCGTGTCGGCGCGCTAGCGAGCCGCGAGGTTGAGAAGGGGGCTCACGGGCAAACCCGAGTTCCGGCTGAACCCGCCGTTCTTGAAGGTGGCCCAGGGGAGGTCGAACAAGGAGATTGCCGCCGAGCTCGTCATCAGCGAGCGCGCAGCGCGCAGCCCTACGGAAACGAGTTCGAGTTCGGACTCGATCTGGTCCTCGACGGCCTCGAACGGTCGTTGAATACGACTACGAACCGGCTCCCTCAGCCTGTATCCGACCGGAATACGAGCACGAGCACGCGTAGCGCGAGGACGCCGGCGAACACGCGCAGGCAGTAGCCGAAGAAGGCGTACAGGCTCCCCTTCTGCCTGTCGTGGCTTCTGAGATCGACCGGAAGCTTTACAACCCTGCCTTGTCCGGCGCCCGTGCGACGCTGCCCGAGATCCGCGCAACGGAGTGCGCGCTTAGCCACGGCACATACTCGTGCTGCAGTGGAAGCGAGGCCCTCGCGTGATCGCGGGAACCGTCGATGCTTGGGTGGCCTCAGCCGCGCCGTTTGGGCACGGTGCGGGGAAGTCCGAATTGGGGGAACACGCTGCTGTCCGCGAAGAAGGTGATCTCAGCGATGTTGCTGCCCGCGAGTGTGAGCACCATCAGCCCATAGGCACGCGCGATGTCTGTTTGCGGGCACGGGAAGTAGCAGCCGAACGCGGGCTGGCCGTTGGCCCGAGTGGGGACGACCCGCAGGGGCGTGTCGTGGCGCGCGCCGCGGACGCGCAAGAAGTTTCCGATCGCCGCGCCGCCTTGGTATTGGTAGGGGTAGGGCGGCATCGTCAGCCAGGCGTCGTCGGTGAGCAGCGCGACGACCGACTCGATGTCGCCGTCCTCGAGCGCGTTCGCGAACTGCCCCACGACGTCGCGCTCGCGCCGAGAGTTAGGCAGCGGTGCTCGTTCGTGGCCCACAGCAGGGAGGCGGCCTTCAAGCGCGGCACGGGCGCGTCGCAGCAGGCTGTTCACTGCGGCTTGGCTCGTGTCGAGCATCCCAGCCACCTCAGCGGCGCGGAAGCCGAGCACGTCGCGTAGGACTAGGACCGCCCGCTGCTGCGGCAGGAGGTGCTGGAGGCCGGCAATGAACGCGAGGGCGATCGCCTCCTTGTGCTCGTAGCGGGCCTCGGGCCCGGGTGCTTGGTCCGCGATCCCCTCGACAAGGACGTCGGGGTAGGGCTCTAGCCAGATCGGTTCGGTCAGGCGGCTGGGTGTGGGCGGGTCGTTCAACGGTTCGAGGCGCTGCGGCCGGCGCGCGTTTGCGCGCAGGGCGTCGAGCGATCGGTTGGTCGCAATTCGGTACAGCCAGGTTCGGATCGACGCATGCTCGGTGAACCGGTCAAGCCCCCGCCAAGCGCCCAGCAGGGTCTCTTGGACAAGGTCCTCTGCGTCCTGGGTCGAGCCGACGATTCGGTAGCAGTGCAGTTGCAGCTCATGCCGGTAGGGCTCCGTTAGTTCGCGAAACGCGTTCTCGTCCCCGGCGCGAGCCAGCGTGAGCGCACGTTCGGTCACGTTCGCATCCTCGCACCCAGGTCTCCGATCCAAGCCATCACTTGTACAGACGTCGCGGACCGCGCGAATTCGTCGCTCAATTCCGCGGCATCCCGGCGCCTACAGAGGTGATGACCACAAGGAGGCCGTAATGACGATCGCAGACAAACCAGTTCCGCTCACCCCAAACGTCAAGCGCTGGCGCGCGTTCGCGCTGTTGGCGGTGGCGTACTTCATGACGATCATCGATCTGACGATCGTCAACGTCTCGCTGCCGACGATCGGCCGGGATCTGCACTTCTCAGCGACCAGCCTGCAGTGGGTGGTGACGGCGTATGCGCTGACGTTCGGCGGCTTCTTGCTGCTGGGTGGCCGCGCGGCGGATCTGCTCGGCCGTCGCCGGATCCTGATGGCAGGGCTTGGCTTGTTCACGGCGGCGTCGCTGGCCTGCGGGCTCGCGACCAGTGACGCGTTCCTGATCGGAAGCAGAGCTGTACAGGGATTGGGCGCCGCGATCATGCTGCCCGCGGCTCTGTCGATCGTGATGAACATGTTCGACGAGGGCGCCGAGCGCAACAAGGCGCTCGGGATCTGGGGCGGCCTTGGTGCCGCCGGCGCGACCGTCGGGCTGATCGCCGGCGGACTGCTCACCCGGTACGCGGGCTGGCAGTACATCTTCTATCTGAACGTCCCGATCGGAGTGGCCGCGCTGGCGCTCGCGCCGCGACTCGTTCCCGACAGCCGGCTCGCCACGACCCGCCGGCGGTTTGACGCCCTCGGTGCGATCGCCGGCACGGGCGGGCTGGTGCTGCTGGTGGACGCGATCTCCCAGGCGCCGCAGTACGGCTGGGGCGCCACGAGAACGATGGCGCTGCTCGTGGCATCCGCCGCGCTGCTCGCCGCGTTCCTGGTGATCGAGAGCAGGGTCCAGTCGCCCTTGTTGCCGCTTTCGATCTTCCGGCTGCGCACGCTCGCCGGCGCGAACGTAGCCGGGCTGCTGCTGGGCGGCAGCTTCTACGCGTTCATCTTCCTCGGCACCCTGTACATGCAGCAGGTGCTGCACTACAGCGCGCTCCAGGCCGGGGTCGCGTGGTTGGCCGCGTCGCTGACCTCGATCGCGCTCGCCGGCCTCTCGCAGTTCCTGGTCACCCGTGGCGGCGCCAAGCTCGTGATGGCGATCGGGATGACGCTGATCGGAGTGGGCGTGCTCTGGGCGACCCAGGTGCCCGTCCACGGGCACTTCCTCGCCAACCTCGCCGGCCCGTTCATCATCGCCGGCGCCGGGACCGCATTCGCGTTCATCCCGATCTCGATCGCCGCACTCGCGGGCGTTCAGGAGCATCAGGCCGGGCTCGCGTCCGGCCTCTTGAACACGTCCCAGCAAATCGGCGGAGCGATCGGGATCGCGATCGCCTCAGGCGTCGCGGCGAGCCACACCCAGACGCTGGTGCACGCCGGCCACCCTGTACCCGCGGCGCTTACCGGCGGCTTCCAGCTGGCTTTCTGGGTGCTCGGCGCGATCGCGCTGCTGGCGCTTCCCGCGATCTTCGTCCTCATCCGCCGCGACGAGCTCACAGACGCCGTAGCCACGACGACGACCCGCGAGCCGCAGACCGCCCTCGCCGCAGCGAGCTGATCCACACCAAACGCAAGCACAACCCCCGATAACAAGAGGAGACACAACCATGTTCCCCACCGCAATCGCAGGCAAGGCAGTACTCGGGCGCAGATCCAGCAGGCTGTCGACAGAGTCGAATCGCTCGACATCCTGATCAACAACGCCGGTGTGTCGGTCCCCGATGACCTGAGCGATCGTTCGGCGTTCGAGCAGCACCTGGCGGTCAACCTGTACGGGACGCTGGATGTCACCCTCGCATTCCTGCCGTCGCTGGCGCGCAGCCACGGAGCGGTGGTCAACATCGTGTCGCTCAGCGCGGTAGCCGCGGTACCGGTGCTCCCGGCCTACTCCGTCTCCAAGGCGGCTTCGCTGTCGGTCACCCAATCGCTGCGCGCGCTGCTGGCCGGCCGGGACGTGACCGTCCACGCCGTCCTGCCCGGTCCGATCGACACCGAGATGGTGCGGGCCCTCGAGATCCCAAAGGCGCCGCCCGAGGATGTGGCGCGCGCCACCCTGGACGGTTGTGGAGCGGGGTGAGGAGGAGATCTTCCCCGACCCGCTCTCCGAGATGCTCGCTGCAGGCTGGCGCGCGGGCGTGAGCAAGGAGCTCAAACGCCAGAACGCGGCGCTTGTTCAGTCGCGGCCCGTGGCGGCATGAGCGCAGGAACGCCCCGTGCGCCTTCCGGGTGCACGGGGCGTCGCGCCCTCGCTCCGGCGAGCTGACCCACACCAAAACCCGGTCCGAACAAAGGAGGCACAGTAATGACCCCCCAACGACCCCTCCGACAGGACGACAATCGTGGTCGGCGCGTCCCGCGGCCTTGGCCGCGGCATCACCACGGCCCTCGCCGCGAGCGGCGCTCCGGTGACCGCCGTGGCGCGCACTGTGGGCCTTTGGCCGAGCTCGCAGGCGGGGCCGGCAGAATCCCAGCCTGAGGTCGCCGACGCCGGCGCCCCCACGGTGGCGGGCAGCCTCTTGGACCGCTACGAGCCGCAGGCCGTCGTCCTCGTGGCTGGCGCCAGCCCGCTCATCCGCCCGGTGCACCACCACACCTGGGAGACGTTCTCGGCCAACTGGCAAACCGATGTCCGGATCGCGTTTCACTGGATACGCGAGGCCCTGCTCAAACCGCTGCGGCCCGGGAGCAGGGTGATCATGATCTCAAGCGGCGCCGCGCTGGCCGGCTCACCGCTCAGCGGCGGGTACGCCGGCGCTAAGGCCACGCAGCGCTTCATCACCGCCTACGCCCAGGACGAAGCCAACCGTGCCGGCCTGGGCATCACCTTCATCGCTCTGCTGCCCCGAATCACGCCGCTGACCGACCTCGGTCGGCCAGCGGTCCGGGCCTACGCGGCTCGCAGCGGCCAGTCCGAGCAGGAGTACCTGACGCAGTTCGGCCAGCCGCGAAGCCCAGAGGGCGCTGGGCGCCGCGGCACATTCTCGGCCCGATCCGCCTCGAGCCGGTCACTCCGGACATCGGACGCCCTCTCTATCGGGCGATCACGATATTGACGCGCTCGCCTTAACCGAAGCGCTCCCCGCTGGTGCGGAGGGCGAGCATTTCGGTCGAGGCGATCATCGTCGACGACGCAGACCTACCCACCGGTCTACCTGAGGATTGCCGACAAGGCGAAGCAACTGAGGGAGCTCGGAATGAGCGACCGCGCGATCGCGAGCGCGCTGGCAGTCAGCGACAAGACGGTCGCGAAAGCCGCAGGTAGGGCGCCGGCCTCCCGTCCCGAGGTTGTTCCGACTCGGAAGGGAGTCTCCTGATCGTGCGATGCCCTCTTGCCTGCCCATCAAAGACTCCGCCGACAGCTGAAAGAGTTTCCGGGGGCGCTGTCCCCCCTGGCGCCGCCCGTTCGTCTCCAGGATGATCAACCATCCCCCAAAGGAGGCGGGTATGAAGTACGCACTGCTGATCTATCCCAAACTAGGCAGCCATGAGGCACTCGGAGAGGACGAGTACGAGTCGGTGAACGCCGAGTACTGGGCGCTTCGCGAGGACTCCCGCTGCCTCGGTGGCGCACACCTGCAGCCGGCCGACTCGGCGACGACGGTTCGCTACGGCGGCGATGAGAACCTAATCATCGACGGGCCTTACGCCGACACCAAGGAGGTGCTCGGCGGCTACTACGTGGTCGACGCGTCCAACTTGGACGACGCACTGGAGTTCGCGCAGCGGATTCCGGCGGTCCGCCTCGGAGGCGCCGTCGAGGTGCGCCCGCTCGTCGAGGTCCCTGTGGAGTACGCGCACTGATTGAGCAGGTCTTCCGGCGCGAATGGGGTCGCGCCCTGGCGTCCCTGGTCGGCTTCCTGGATGACATGGATCTGGCCGAGGAGGCTGCCCAGGAGGCGTTTGCGATCGCGGCCGAGCGGTGGCCCCGCGAAGGGTTGCCGGAGCACCCGGTGGCCTGGCTGGTGGCCACCGGGCGCAACCGCGCCATCGACCGCGTGCGACGCGAGCGGACGCTCCACGACAAGACCCGGCTGCTGGAGGCCGATCAATGGGCCGCAACCGTGGACGAGATAGACCACGACGAAAGCACGATCTTGGACGAGCGCCTGGAGCTGATCTTTACGTGCTGCCATCCAGCGCTGGCCGTCGAAGCGCAGGTGGCGCTGACGCTGAGGGCGCTCGGCGGGCTCACCACCGAGGAGATCGCACGCGCCTTTCTGGTCTCCGAGGAGACGATGAAGCGCCGGCTCTCGCGAGCGAAGGCCAAGATCAAGGTGACGGCGATCCCCTTTTCCGTGCCCGCTGACCGCCTGCTGCCGGACCGGTTGGCGGCCGTGCTGGCGGTCGTCTACTTGATCTTCAATCGGGGCTACACCGATCGCGACGATCTCGCCGCCGAGGCGATCCGGCTGGGCCGACTGCTCGCAGAGCTGATGGCCGACGAGCCCGAGGTACACGCACTGCTCGCGCTTATGCTGCTGCACGACTCACGCCGCGAGGCGCGCGTGGTCGGCGGACAGTTGGTACCACTGGCGGAGCAGGATCGCTCCCGCCACAACTCGGCGAAGGTCGAGGCGGGCCGTGCTGCCCTCGTGCGAGCACTGGCCCTCCGGCCGGCGGCCGGGCGATACGTGCTCCAGGCGGCGATCGCCTCGCTCCAGGCCGAGGAGGCGCCGGTTCCTCGCCCGTCGGCTGGCGGGGCTGTGACCAAGCACGAGCACTGGCATGTCGGCGGTGAACGGCTCAGCTACGGACGAGGCGTGTGCGCAGTCGCGTTTGCCAAGCGTCTCGGCCTCGACGCCGTCGCCGTCATAGAAAAACCGCCCCCGGGATTACCGAGGGCGATTCGAACTCTCTGCGAGGCGGGAGCTTCCAAATACCGCGCGCCGGCCATCGGGGGAGTCGAGACAGGAGATTTGCACAGCTGCCGGCCCCCGTGTGTACATCGACGTGTAGAGCCGACGTCATTATTTCCCGTTCCGATGCCTGACGCCCACTTGATGCTTGCGACAAACACGACTGGACAAGCCGAGCAGCGTTTTGATGAGAAACCCCGGCGACCTCGTTCTCAAATCGACTTATCGGCGTGGCCGATCGCTGGACCCGAGAAATCCTGTTGGCACTACGCCGCGCGCCGGCTAGCTTCGTAGCAGCCTTGACGAACAGCGGGGACACCCGAGTTTGGCTGATTACGGGCGCCTCGAGCGGCTTCGGCCGCGCCATCGTTGATGCCGCCCTCGCCCGTGGCGACTCGGTCGCCGCCGGCGCCCGCTCCACCGCGGCGTCCGGCCGCCTTCCCGAGGGGGTCCACCCGTTGTCGCTCGATGTCACCGCCCCGGACCAGCGTGAGGCTGCCGTGTCCGAGACGCTCGGGCGATTCGGCCGCATTGACGTGCTGGTCAACAACGCCGGCCGCACCCAGGTCGGCGCGGTGGAGGAGACCACCGACGAGGAGCTGCGATCGCTGTTTGAGCTGCACTTCTTCGCACCGGCGGCGCTGACGCGCCTGGTCCTGCCGCACATGCGCCGTCAGGGTGGCGGCGCAATCGTGCAGATGTCGAGCGTCGGCGGCCAGACGACCGCGCCTGGCTTCGGCGCCTACTGCGCGACCAAATTCGCGCTCGAGGGCCTCACGGAGACCCTGCGTGACGAGGTCGCTGGGTTCGGCATCCGGACGCTGATCGTCGAGCCGGGCGCGTTCCGTACCGGGCTGTTCCGCCCCGGCGCAGCCTACGAATCCGAGGCGATGTCCGAGTACGCCGAGACCGTCGGGCCTACCCGCGCCTACGTTCGCGGCAACGACGGTCTGCAGCCGGGCGACCCGGTCAAGGCCGTGCAGGCGATTCTCACCGCACTCGACGCGGACGAGCCGCCGCTGCGGCTCGTGCTGGGAGCGGATGCGATCGGGAACATCGAGCAGCGTCTGAAGACCGTCTCCGACGAGCTCGCCGCCTGGCGGGCGGTGGGCGAGGCCACGGCCTTGGACGAGCCATGATCCTCGTCACCGGCGCCACGGGAAATGCCGGTGGTGCGGTGATCCGCGCGCTGGTGAGCTCGGGCGAGCGGGTGCGGGGCCTGGTCCGCGACGTGGATGGCGCAGCCCTCCCCGCGGGTGTCGAGGCGGTAGTGGGAGACTTGAACGTGCCAGAGACGCTCGCGCCTCATCTCAAGGGAGTGACCGCGGCCTTCCTGCTCAGCGGCTACGGGGGTCTCGAGGAGACTGTCGCGAACATGCGCGGCGCCGGGGTCGAGCGGGTCGTGCTCCTTTCGAGCAGTGCGGCTCCAGGCGGCGATGAGACCAACGCGGTGGCCCGCTACCACATCCTCTCGGAGCGGGCGGTTCGCCAGTCAGGCCTCGGCTGGACGTTCCTCCAGCCGAACACCTTCATGACCAACACTTTCCAATGGCTTCCGCAGATGCGCCAGGGGGACGTGATCCGCGCCCCGTTCCCCGATGTTCGCGTCGCGACCATCGATCCTGACGACATCGGCGCGGTGGCCGCGCTGGCGCTGACGTCGGATACCAGTGAGGGCCATGCCTACCGGTTGAGCGGCCCCGAATCACTGAGTCCGGCCGATCGGGTCGACATCCTGAGGGAAGTGCTCGGGCGCGATCTGCGCTTCGAGGCGCAGACCAATGACGAGGCGAAGGCGGAGATGAGCGCGGCGATGGCCTCCGAGTACGTGGATGCGTTCTTCAGGTTCTTCGTCGAGGGCGACCTCGACGAATCAGCGGTTCTGCCAACCGTCCAGGAGATCACGGGAAGGGCACCTCGCACTTTCGCGGCGTGGGCGAGAGCGCATGCCGACGCCTTCCGCTGAGCGCCGCTCGCGATCAGGCAGCCGCGACAGCGAGTTCGCGGGTGACGCGCGCGAACGAGGAGACGAGCGCGGAGTCGTCCCCGCGGCGCCAGCACAGCGCGATGCGCAGAGGCTCGATGTCGGCAATCGGGACCCAGGCCAAGTCGGGTCTCGCGTAATGGGTCGCAATCGACCGCGGGGTGATGCAGATGGCGGCACCCTCCGCGACCTGCTCGAGCATCTCCTCGACGTTCTCGTTCTCGGGCCCCCAGATCGGCTCGGAACCGTCCGGGCGAGGGTTGACCGCCCACCAGTCGACCCACAGGCGCGGCGCGCGCCGCGTCCACACGATCGGCTCGTTCTTCAGGTCCATAATCGAGACTCGCGCCTCGCGGGCCAGGCGATGGCCCTTGGGCATACCCGCGTAACGGCGCTCGCTGGCGACCTCCTCGACCTCGAGACCGGAGAGGTCATTCGGAAGCCACACAAAGGCCACGTCACAGGCTCCCTCGCGCAGACCGGCCACCTCGCCGCCCCAGTCAAAGCGTTTCGGCTCGACCCTGACGGAAGGGTGTGCGCGCGCAAACCGTGCACGGGCAAGCGTGGACAGTTCGCCGGCGCCCGACGCCTCGAACCCAACCCGGAGTCGTCCGAGCTCCCCCCGCCCGGCCCGTTCCGCCCGATCGATCGCATGATCAAGCTGCGCGAGCACTTCGCGGGCGTCCGCAAGAAGCACCTCGCCGGGTGGAGTCAGCTCGACGCGGCGGCTGTTGCGACGCAGGAGCTGGGTGCCGACCTCCGCCTCGAGGCGGCGGACAGCCTCGCTCAGGGCTGACTGCGAGAGCGGAAGATCCTCGGCGGCGCGGCTGAAGCTCAGACGCTCGGCAACCGCAACGAAGTAACGAAGATCGCGGCTCTCAGCCACGCCGCGATGCTATCGGTGTCGTCGATAGCTCTCTGCGGAGTGTCCCGCAGCGCTCCATTCCGACGTCCGGGGCCCCTCCGCCGCCGAACCGGCGCTAACGCGGAAAGGACGCTCCAGCTTCCCATTTGGAAGCTGAAGCGTCTAACTGACGAGGTGGAGACGGCAGGTGTCGGCGACGAGTGTGAAATTCGCCGCCGGGGCGGCGTATCTGCGACTTTCATGCGGCCGTATCGCGGCCGAACCGCCGGCGGCGAGCGTCCGGTTTGTGGCCGAGCGGATTCCTCAGCAGCCAACGGCGTCACGCAGCGCCCGGCAAACGTGAGTCATTCGCGGCGTTGAAAGAAGCGTCACACGGCGGCGAAACGATGATCGCGGGATCGTGTGAACGTTGTCGAAGTTGACGACGCACTCCGTCGGCACACCATCTTCCGCCGGCGTAAGTACCAGTTCGGAGACCAGGCCTCGCCGCGTTCTCGTCAGCGCTGCCACAACGACCGAACCGATCCGGTCAGCGACCGGATCGCGCGTCAAGACGAGCACTGGCCTATCGCCGCCGGGGATTGCGGCGAACCAGATCTCACCCCGCAGCATCGGTCCAGTCGGCCCAGTCCTCCGCAGGGCCCCAATCTGCTATCTCGGACAACGACTGCTCGGCGCTTGTCGACGGCTGTTTCTCCCATTTCTCAGCATCAGACTCGGCGTTCAGCGCGACCAGATGGCGGTGCAACGCATCGCGGAGGATCTCCGAGCGATCAACACCGAGCGCCTCGGCCCATTGCTGGACGTCCGCGGCATCTTCGTCAGGCACGCGGAAGCTGAGCATCGTCATACACCAGCACATTAGCGCGTATGACAACGACGTGACCAAGTCCGCCGGCATTTGGGGCGTCCGGCAAGCAAGGCAGCTGGGCTAGCGCGGAGCGCGCATGCGTTGATCCAGTGGCTCGGTGCTGGCTCGGGCCCGTAGGGCGCGGCTGATCACCATGCGTTGGATTTCGCTCGTGCCTTCGAAGATCGTGTAGAGCTTCGCGTCGCGATACCACTTCTCGACCGGGAAGTCCTTGATGTAGCCCCAGCCGCCCATCGTCTGGATCGCTTGCTCGCAGGCGCGCACCGCGACCTCTGAGGCCTTGAGCTTGGACATCATCCCTCGGCATTCTCGAACGGCTTGCGTTGCGAGGCCATCCATGCGGCGCGCCAGGTCAACAGCCGCGCGGCGTCGATGTCGGCGGCGAGTCGGCGAGCGGGAAAGCAACGCCCTGGTTCTCGATGATCGGCTGTCCGAATGCCTCTCGCCCGACCGCGTAGTCGCGAGCGAACTCGAGCGCGGCGCGCGCTATGCCGGTCGCCTGCGCGGCGACCATCGGCCGGGTCCGCTCGAACGCTCCCAGCGCGGCCGAGGTGCGACGCTGGACGGCCGCTGCCGGTCCGCCCTCCTCCGCCGGCGCCGGGGGGCGCGCGCCCCTGTTCGGACTCGCACCCCTTGGCGATCCGCTCCTGGAGGCGTTCCAGTCCACCCAGCAGTTGCTCCCCCGGCACGCGGCATGACTCGAGCACGATCTCACCGGTATGCGAGGCGCGACAGCCGAGCTTGTCCAGCTTGCGCAGCATCGAGAGCCCTGGCGTGCCCTTGGGCACGATGAACACGCCCTGACCGCGGTGACCGGCCTCCGGGTCCACGGTGGCGACGACGACGTGAACGTCGGCGATCCCGCCGTTGCCGATGAACACCTTGTGCCCGTCAATTACCCAGTCCTCACCGTCTCTGCGAGCACGGGTCTGGATCGAGCGAATATCGCTGCCACCGCTTGGCTCGGTCACCGCCAGCGCCGCGAGCTTGACGTCACCCGGGGTACCGAAGCATTCCGGCGCCCACCGAACGAGCTGCTCGTCGGTGGCGGCCTGACGGATCGCCGCGAGCGCGAGCGCCGGCAGAACGATCGAGAGCCCGATGCCTGCGCACCCCTAGAACAGCTCCTCCATCAGGATCGGGAGCGACAACCCCGTCGGATCAACCGAAAGTTGCGCGTATAGCTCCCAGCCGCAGAGACCCGGCCGGGCGGCATCCTCGACAGCCGGCCAAGGGGAACTCCCGCGCTCGGTCGTACTCGGCCGCAACGGGCCGAATCACCTCACGGGCAAACGCGTGGGCCTTGTCCCGGAGCGCGGCTTGCTCGTGGGTCAGCTCGAGCGTGAAGCTCATGAGTCGGCCGGCCTTTCCTCGAGTGACGCCTTCATCGTCGCCAGGGCGTTCCAGGCGCTGGGGAAGCCGGCATAGACCGCGACCTGGCGCAGGACCTCCCGGATCTCCTTCTCGGTGCCGCCCTGGCGCCGGGAGGCGCGGACATAGACCCCCAGTTGCAGTTGCTGGTCGAGCGCGGCGAGCATCGCGACCGTGCACAGGGCCCGCGTCTTTGGATCGAGCACGTCCCCCGCGTACACCTCGCCGTAGACGAAGTCCATGATTGAGCGGTGCAGCTCCGGATCCAGCTGCTCCAGGTACTCGCGGGCGCGATCGACGTTCTCGGGCCCGAGGAACCGGGCCATGACCTCGGGGGTGGGCTCACTCATCGGAGCTCCCGCGCTCGGCGACGAAGGAGGCGGGGTAGCCGTGAGCCTGCGGCGACAACCCTTCTTCGGCGCCGTGACGACCCTCCACGCGCTCGCGCCCACAGAAGAACCGCCCCCCGCTGGCGCGGAGGGCGGTTCGAATTCTTTGCGAAGGTGGAGACGGCGGGAATTGAACCCGCGTCCGCAGTCGCGTAAAAGGTGGCGTCTACGAGCGTAGCCGGCGCTCTGATCTCACCCTCGACTCGCCACGCCGGCGGGGTTGTCGAGGGCCAGCTCCAAAAGATGTCCTCGGATCGGCTGGAGCGAACCTCACCGAGTTGAGCCTGCTGATTGATCCCGGAGATCTCCGCCGCAGGCAAGCGGAGCCCGAGACGACCTTAGGTCAGTGGCTAAGCAGCCGCGAGACCGAGGTCAAATGTGTGCGAGTCCGCACTTATTGTTTCCCGGGTGTTTTACGAGGCCTCCCGGGACCTCGACTCGCAACCACCCCCACGAACCGACCACGTCGAAGCCTGTCGTCCCCGGGGGTTGTGCACCAACGATTATAGAGCCGGTCGGCCCGGGTTCAGGTTCTGCGCGGTCTCGCTCGCCCGCTGAGCGCCCGCGGGCCGGCCGGTTCGCGTCCGCTAAGCGCCGGCCGGCCGGCCCGCCTCCGGGCCCGGCGCGGTTGTCGGCCCGGACGAGCGCGCTCGCCGGCGCCTGGGCGTGGGCGCCGGCTCCCCTCTGCCGGCCAGCTCGGCGCCGATGCCCGACTCGGCACGCACCCGCAGCCCCGGGTAAGCCTCGGCGGCGCTCGGCTCGCTGGACAGGAGCGTCCCGACGATGCAGGCGAGGAACCCAAGCGGGATGGTGATCACCGCGGGGTTGGTGAGCGACACCGGGGCGTTGCTCGCAGGGCCGGGCCACACCGCCGGCGACAGCACGATCAGGGTGATCGAGGAAACGAGGCCCACGGCCACGCCGCTCAGCGCACCCACGGTGGTGAACCGTCTCCACAGCACGGCGAGCAAAAGGGCGGGGAAGTTGGCACTGGCCGCGATCGCAAAGGCGAGGCTGACCAGGAACTGGATGTTGAAGCCCGAACCGGCCACGATCGCCAGCGCCATCGCAATGACGCCGATGCTGGCGGCAGCGATACGGCCGACGTGGACCTCCTCGCGCTCGGAGGAACCGGGCCGAATCACGTTGGTCCAGAGGTCGTGCGCAACCGCCCCCGACGCCGAGATCACCAGCCCGGCGACGACGGCGAGGATCGTGGCAAAAGCCACGCCCGAGATGACCGCGAAGAACACGTCGCCGCCGGTGGTGCCGCTCCCACCACCGAGCCCCTGCGCCAGCAGCGGCGCGGCGAGATTGCCGCCTTCGCCAACCGCCTTGGTGGCCCCGCCGCCGAGCACGGCGAGGGCGCCGAAGCCGACCAGCGAGACGAACACGTAGAACACGCCGATGAAGGTCACCGCCCATCCGACCGAGCCGCGCGCGACCTTTGCGTTGGGCACGGTGAGAAAGCGCATCAGGATGTGGGGGAGGCCCGCCGTCCCGAGGGCAAAGGCCAGACAGGTCGATACGGTGTCCCACGGCGTCTTGAAGAACAATCCCGGTCCGAGAAACGCGGACGGCTGCTTGGACTCGACAGCGGCGCCGTGGAGCACGTGGAACGGATCGAAGCCGTAGCGACTCAGGACCCAGATCCCCATCGTGCCGACGCCGAGCAGGAGCAGGACGGCCTTGATGATCTGAACCCACGTGGTGGCCAGCATGCCGCCGAAGAGAACATAGGCCAGCATGCACGTGCCGGTGATCACGACTGCGATCGGAAAGCTCAGTCCGGCGAGGGCCTGGATGAGCGTGCCCGCGGCGATCATCTGCGCGAGGAGGTAGACCGCGACGACCGCAAGCGTGCCGATCGCTGCGGCGCTGCGCGCTGGACGCGCTCGCAGCCGGTATGACAGCACGTCGGCCATCGTGTACTTACCGGCGTTGCGCATCCGCTCGGCCAGCAGCAACAAGACGGGGATGAACGACACCAGGGCCGCGACCCCGGTGATGAACCCGTCGAAGCCGTAGAGGAAGATCAGCCCGGAGACTCCCAGGAACGCGGCGGCGGACATGTAGTCGCCGGCGATGGCCAGGCCATTTTGCAGACCCGAGATGCCGCGGCCGGCAGACCAGAACTCGGTGGCGCTGTGGGTTCGCCGGGAGGCCCAGAAGGTAATGGCCAGGGTGATCGCGAGGACGACCCCGAACACGATAAGCGGCAGCGCCTGTACCCCTTTTCCCGGTGCGACGACGACGGCGATCACGGTGTCACCTGCTTACCTGGGGAGCGGCCCCGACGCTGGGCATCGTGGGGTGCCGGCCGTTGGTCCCTTTCCACGGAGTCGACGACCGCCTTCGCCAACGGATCGATGCGCGTGTTGGATGCCCGGATGTAGATGAGCGCGAGCAGCCAGGTCATCACGATCAAGCCCAGCGCGAAGGCGTAGGCGACGGTGAAGCCGGTCGTGATCTGCCGGGCCATGAAATGGCGCGCCCAGGCCGACAGCACGACGAACGTGCCGAACACGAGCACGAACACGGCCAGGCAGGGGACGACTACGCGGCGCCGCTGCGCAACCAGCGCCTTGAACTGCTCCGAGTTTTCGAGCCGCTCCCAGTCACCCGCGTCCATGGCGGCAATCGCCTCGGCCGCGGACGGTCCGTCTTGCCGAGCAGACAATGTGACTCTCCTCCACGGTCTATTACCGATGCTTTACCCGGTGATGTGGAGGGCAAACCGGGCCGCGCCCGCCTCCTCACCGGACCGGCCCTGGCCTCCTCGCCGGCCCGCACTTGCCGCCTGCGAGGCGGCCCGATAGTGCCCGCGGCAGCAGGGTAGGTGAACGATGTATGGCCACCGACTGGGCCCCATACGATTCGCCCGCGGCCGTGCGAGCGGCGGCCCGCGCCGGCGAGATCCACACGTCCACCGCCCCGCTGGCTCCGGGTCATGCGCAGGCCAACCTGGTTGTGCTGCCGAGTGCGCTGGCGTTCGACTTCCTCGTTTTCGCCCAGCGCAACTCGCGCCCCTGTCCGGTCCTGGAAGTGCTCGACCGCGGCGACCCGGTTCCACACGGCGTGGCGCCGGACGCAGACGTGCGCACCGACCTTCCCGCCTATCGCGTCTACCGGCGGGGGCAACCGGAGGAAGAGGTGTCGGACATACGGTCACTCTGGGGCGAGGATTCGGTGGCCTTCCTCATCGGTTGCTCGTTCACGTTCGAGGCCGCCCTGAGCACGGCCGGCGTGCCGCTGCGTCACGTGGAGCTCGGCCGCACCGTTCCCATGTACAGGACGTGTGTCGAATTGCGTGCGGCCGGTCCGTTCCACGGGCACATGGTCGTGAGCATGCGCCCGATTCCGGTGACGTTGGTCGACCGCGCGGCCCGAGCCACCGCCCGCTACCCGGCGATGCACGGGGCGCCGCTCCACATCGGCAGCCCCGGGGAGATCGGCATCGACGACCTCGCGCGCCCCGATTTCGGCGACCCGGTACCCGTTCGCCCCGGAGAAGTGCCGGTGTTCTGGGCCTGCGGCGTCACCCCCCAGGCGGTGGCGGTCGCCAGCCGGCCCGAGCTGATGATCTGCCATTCGCCGGGAAAGATGTTCGTCACCGACATCCCCCACGAGGATTTCGACGTGCTCCACGCCGCGCGGTAGACGTAGACGAAGGAGATCGTAAGACCGGCCCGGCGGCGGCCGGGCGGATGCCACAATTGGTGAGCGTCATGGAATCGAACGCTCAGCGGTGGCCCGCGGAGGCGCCGCAATCGCCGCCCACCCCGCGGCAGCCGGTGGACCCGCCGCATCCGCGGGGTGACGAGCACGATTGGCCTCCCCGCGAGGAGCGCAGGCAGTCGTGGTTCAAGCGCACGTTCGGGCCGGCGCTCGCGGCGATCGCCGCCTTCCTGGCGAAGTTCAAGACGATCCTGCTGCTGATTCCGAAGCTCAAGCTGCTCACGACCGTGGGCACGATGGCGGTCTCGCTGGCGGCGTACGCTTGGATCTGGGGCGTTTCATTCGCCGCCGGCTTCGTCGTGCTGCTGTTCGTTCACGAGATGGGCCATGTGATCCAGCTGCGCCGGGAGGGCATCAAGGCGAGCGCGCCGATGTTCATACCGTTTTTGGGAGCGGTGATCACGGCCCGTTCGCTCGGCGACAACGCCGTGGCCGAGGCGCGGGTCGGACTGGCGGGCCCGATTCTGGGCAGCATCGGATCGGCGGCCTGCATCCTGATCTGGCACGCCACCGGCAACGATGTCTGGCGGGCGCTTGCCTACACCGGCTTTCTGCTGAACCTGTTCAACCTGTTGCCGGTCGTCCCGCTCGACGGAGGCCGCGCGATGGCGGCGATGGCGCCGTGGATGTGGTTCGCGGGCTTTGCCGCGCTGATCCCGCTCGTGTTCGTGTTCTCAAACCCGATCATCGTGCTGCTGATCGTGTTCGCCGGCATGGAGACCTACCGGCGCTGGCAGCAGCGCAGGCAGGGGGGTGAGCGATCGCGCGCGTACTACAGCGTGCGGCCGATCGACCGCGCGCTCGTCGCCGCGGTCTACCTGAGCCTGATCGTGCTGCTGGTCGTCGGCATGGACGCGACGAACCTGCCTCGCACGTTCGGCTGAGCCTTCCAGCGGTGGCCGCGGACCGCGGCTCAGTGGCGGCTCAGGCGGCCCGCTCAGTAGCGGTCGTCGGGCGGCCGGCGCATCGTCCGCGTGTCGTTCGCCGGCGCGCCGTGGCTCGCCCAGAAGAACGTGTACATCAGCGACAGCACCAGTCCGACGATGCCGAGGACGAACAACACCGTTCCGGCGGTCTGGAGGTTGATCCAGCTCACGTGCGCCGTCACGGCCCACTTCAGGATCGCGCCTACGGCGATCAGGAAAATCGACGTTCCAATGGTCATCTTTCACCCTCTACCCGGGCACGACTGAAGCTATCAGACGGACCGCTGGGCTACCGCCGCACCTCGCGCAGCTCGCGCTGGACGTCGCGCGCCATCTCGCGCTTGCGGATCGCCTCGCGCTTGTCGTAGACGTCCTTGCCGCGCGCGAGCGCGATCTCGACCTTGGCCCGGGAGCCCTCACCCGAGAAATACATCCGCGTGGGGATCAGCGTCAGACCACGCTCCTTGGTCTTGCCGATCAGGCGCTCGATCTCGGATTTGTGCAGCAGCAGCTTGCGAGGCCGCTCGGGCTCGTGGTTCTCGCGCGAGGCCGGCCCGTACGGCGGGACGTAGGCGCCGATCAGCCACACCTCGCCGTCGCGGATCACCGCGTAGGAGTCCTTCAGCTGCGCCTTGCCCTCGCGCAGCGACTTGACCTCGGTGCCGGTCAGCACGATCCCGCACTCGAATCGCTCGAGCAGGTTGTAGCGAAACGACGCCTGCCGGTTGGTCGCCACATCTCCCGCACCTGCCTTGTGCTTGCGTCCCTTCGCCACGACCGATCAGTCCTCATCCCAGGCCGGGATCAGATCCACCCTACCCCGCGGCGGATCGACTCGCCCCACTCGCACCCGCACCGGATCACCGAGGCGGATCGTTCGTCCGCTCCGGGTTCCGAGCAGCATCGTGCCCTGCTCGTTGAGCTCCCACCAGTCGCCGCGAAGGCGGCGCACGGGCAGCAGCCCCTCAAACGCTCCCTCGTTCCCGAACGCGACGAACGCGCCGGCGCCGGCCAGGCCGACCACCTCGCCCTCGAACTCGCGGTCGCTGCCGTGCTCAAACAGCTCCCGCTCGAGCAGAAAGCAGAGCGCGACGTCGTCGGCATCGCGCTCGATCATCATCGCCTCGCGCTCGCGCGCCGAAGTCCAGGGGCCGGCCGCCGCGACGGAAGCCGCGTCGGGCGCGGGTCCGTCGCCGGCGACCGCCGCAACCAATCCGCGGTGGCAGATCAGGTCGGGATAGCGGCGGATCGGCGAGGTGAAGTGGCAGTAGCGCGGCGACTGCAGCCCCGAATGCCCGAGGTTGCGGTGGTCGTAGTAGGCCTGCTTGAGCGACCGCAGGACGAGGCCGGTGAGCGCGCGGCGACCGTGCCCGGTCCGAGTCACCCAACGTTCGAGCAACTGCGAGGCTTCGCCGATCAGGTCGGCGGCCTGCTGTGAGGTCATGTGCCCGCCCGGAACCGGCGGCGTGGGCACCCCGAGCGAGGCCAGCTGGTCGATCAGGCGCTGCGCGGCCGCGCCGTCGGGGCGTTCGTGAACGCGGTACAGCGTCGGAATTTGCCGCCGCTCGAGCAGTGCGGCGACCTGCTCGTTGGCCGCGATCATCAGATGCTCGATGAGGCGATGGGATTCGGTCTGCTCGACCGCCTCGGCCGCGACCACGTTGCCGTCGGCGTCAAACGAGAACTCGGGCTCGGCCGAGTCGAGCGTCACCGCCGCTCGAGCGGCACGACGCGCCTCGAGCGCCGCGGCCGTCGCACGGGCCACGGCGAGCGGCCGACCCCACGGGTCCGCGGCCCGCTCGGACCCATCGAAGATCCGGTCGACGCGCCCGTATTCCAAGCGCTCGTCGGAGCGGATCAGCGACCGGCAGAAGCTGCTCTGCTTGACCCGGTCGCGGGCGATCAGCATCTCGACCGTGACCGCCGGTCGATCCTGTCCGGGGACCAGCGAGCAGGCGATGTTCGACAGCGCCGTCGGGAGCATCGGCTCGACCGCGCCGGGGACATAGACGCTGGTCGCGCGGCGGTAGGCCTCGCGGTCGACCAGTGAGGAAGGGCGCACGTATGCCGACACGTCGGCGATGTGCACCCAGATGCGCGAAGAGCCGTCGTCCTGCGCCTCGGCCGAGATCGCATCGTCGAAGTCTCGGGCGGTGGCGGGATCGATCGTGAACGTCGGCAGCGAGCGCAGATCGCGCCGGCCGAGCCCCGCGAGCGCGTCATCGGCGAGATCGCCGGCGGCCAGATCGCGGACCTCGTGCTCGACGGCGGGGTCGAGGGAGCGCCGCAGCCCCCGTTCGATCATCAGCGCCTCGATCACGTCGCGCGCGACGTCGGGGCGCCCCAGACGGCGGGCGATCGTCGCCCTGCCGGCGCCGCGGCGATTGCGCGCGCCACCGGAGCCGATCACGACCAGGTCGCCGACGTTGGCGCGGCGGTCACGCGTGACCACGAGACGCGGCCCCGCCTCGAAGAAGGGCTCGGCGACGAGGAACTTGCCCCGGCGCTCGAGCACGGCGACGCGACCGCCGGCGCCGGCCGCCTGTGTGGTCGCGCTCACCGAGACTCGGCTGCGAGCGTCTTCTCGGCGACGCCGAGCGCCTCGTCCCGGGCGGTGCGGGGATTGTCGAGCGCGTACACGTCGGGGCGGATCCCGGCGCCCTCCGTGACCCCGCCGCCGCCGAGGTTGCGACCGCTCGGCGTGAAGTACTCGCCGACGGTGATGTCGAGCGCGCCACCGTTCTGAAGCGGCTGGATCTCCTGGAAGACGCCCTTGCCGAACGTGTGCGTCCCCACGACCTTCGCGCGGTGGCGGTCCTGCAGGGCGCCGGTCACGATCTCCGCCGCCGACGCGGTGCCGCGGTCGACGAGGACCACCATCGGGAGGGCGGCGGCGATGGCGTGGCCCTTGGCGGTGTAGACCTCCCGCGGCTGGTTGCGCCCGTCGGTCGAGACGATCGTGCCGTCGGGGATGAAGACGCTCGCGACGTTGACCGCCTCGTCGAGCAGGCCGCCGCCGTTCTCCCGCAGATCGAGAATCAGCGCCTTGGCCCCCTCGTGCAGCACCTTGCTCACCTGCGAGCGCAGCTCCGCGCCGGATCCGTCGGTGAAGCTCGTCAGCTGGACATAGCCGATCTTGGTGGCGTGATAGGTGACGACCCTCCCGCTCGAGACCGGCACCACCAGGTTCGCGCGCACGACGGTGATCACCCGCTTGTGGCTGCCCCGGAGCACCGTCAGCGTGACCTTGCTTCCGGCCGCGCCCCTGATCAGCTTCGATCCGAAGTCCCGGGAGCGATTGGCCAGTGAGCTCGCTCCGACCGCGACGATGACGTCGCCGCGAGCCAGCCCGGCGCGGGCGGCAGGCGAGTCGTCGAACACGTCGACGACGCGCAGCCCCTTGGCCTCGTTCAGGACGTCGATCCCGATGCCGTTGAGGTGGGGATTGTCCTGGTTGAGGAACGCCTTGTAGGCGGACGGGTCGTAGTAGTGCGAGTAGGGATCGTGGAGGCTCGCGACCGCCGCCGCCAATCCCTGGTTGACCAGCTGGTTGCGGTCGATCGGCCGGTAGTAGTCCTTCGAGAGCATGTCGAGGACCTGATTGACGAACTGGCCGTTGCTGTTGTCCTCGAACGTGCCGCGCACCGATGACGGCAGCCAGCTCGGGTGTCCGCCGAGCCAGACGCCGATCAGCAGCACGACCAGCCCGATGGCCAGCCGGATAATGATCTTCGAGGCGCGTGACGGACGCTGAGACACTCACATGAGAGTAGCCGGGCCGCGCACTTGAACCGTCCTGTGGAGCGAGTGCGGCCGGGTCGCGCTCAGCGACCCGGCCGCGTCAGATCAACGCCGTGCTCTATGAGACTAGTGGTGCTTGAACCGGCCGTGTCCGGTTACCGAGAACTGGTAGGTCGTCTTCGAGTCGTACGTCTGACCCGGATCGAGCTCAGTCGACGGGAACTTGCCAACCTCGTTCGGTGAGTCCGGGAAGTGCTGGGTCTCCAGCGCGAGGCCGTCGCCCTGGCGGTACTGCCGGCCACTCGTGCCGTACAGCGTGCCGTCCAGGAAGTTGCCCGAGTAGAACTGGAGCCCAGGCTGGTCGGTGAAGATCGTCAGCAGACGCCCGCTGGCCGGATCGAACAGGCGGGCCGCCAGATTGCCCGGATGCGGGTGGTTGAGGACGAAGTTGTGGTCGTATCCGCGTCCAAACACGAGCTGCGGATCGTTCTCACGGATGCGCTCACCGATCGCGTGGAACGACGTGAAGTCGAACGGCGTGCCCGCGACAGGCGCGATAACGCCGGTCGGGATCGCGCCGCTGTCCTTGACGGGCGTGTAGCTGTTCGCGTTGATCTGCAGCCGGTGATCGTAGATCGTCCCCGAGCCCTCGCCCGAGAGGTTCCAGTACGAGTGGTTCGTGAGGTTGACCACCGTCGGCGCATCGGTCGTCGCCACGTAGTGGAAGCTCAGCCGGTTCTGGTTGTCGAGCGTGAACGTCACACTGACCTTGAGGTTCCCGGGATACCCGGTCTTGCACGTGTTCGGGATCCCCGGCTGGCTGAGAGCCGGGTTGCACCCCTCGCCTGCCGTGCCGGACTTGATCCCGGTCAGCTTCAGCCCGACCGTGCCGTTGTTCGGGGCGATCTCCGTGGCGTTCCACATCTCCTTGTCGTAGCCGGTGAAGCCGCCGTGGAGGTGGTTGGCGTTGTTGTTGATATCGACCGAGTACGTCTTGCCGCCGAGCGTGAATGTCCCATTGGCGATCCGGTTCCCGTAGCGGCCGATGATCGCGCCGAAGTAGGGGTTGCTCTTCAGATAGGCGGCGTTCGTGTAACCGTCGATGTTCGCGAATCCGAGCGTCACATCGGCTTCGCGGCCCCTGCGATCCGGCACGTACAGCGACTGGATGATTCCCCCATAGTCGAGGATCGAGACTTTCATCCCACGCGCGTTCGACAGCGTGTAGCGGGTGACCGCGGCCCCCCCTTCAGGGATGTTGGGCACACCGGTGGGCAGGTTCCCGAAAGGCGCGCTGGTGATGCTCAGGCCACCCTTGTGGAAACTGCCCTGGTGATGGCCTTTGTGCGAATTCGAACTAGGCCCGTGGTGGTGCGAGCTGCGCGCGGACGCACCAACTGCCAGGGCCGCGACTGCCCCGACGGTCAGGACGCACGCTGAGATCGCAGCTAAGAACCGTCTGCTGAAGCGGAAGCGCATTGGTCTTCCTATCCTCTCTCCGCTTGTCCGGCCGACTCCCAAGCGGGTCGTGCTTTGTTGGACCGCGCCCTTTATACCGAAGATGGGCATCGTGTGAGCGCTCACAGCCATATCGCTCCCGAAAATGGTGTGGGACGGTCGGGCTGCTGACATCGGAACGGGCGACGACGCCCGGGCCCGTTCCTGCGGCCCTACACCCGCAGAAAGCGCCGCAGCGAGAGACCCGACCCCACCGCCGAGACGAGGACTCCGGCGCCCATCAGGACGCCCACCAGCGCCGTGAAGGCGATCGTCCGTGGCGCCGCGATCAGGGTCCAGTGGTTGGCGAGCGGATCGAGCACCGCGACCTTCGTGACGCCGAGCACGGCGATCGCGAGCAGCGCTCCGGCGGCCCCGACCACGGTGCCCTCGATCACGAACGGCCAGCGGATGAACCAGTCGGTGGCGCCGACCAGCTTCATCACCTCGACCTCGCGGCGGCGCGCATACAGCGACAGCCGGATCGTGTTGGCGATCAGCAGGATCGAGGCGAGCGTCAGCAAGACCGTCAGGACCGCCGCCGTGATCGTCACCAGGTTGGTGACCTCGAGGATCTTCTTGGTGTCGCTCTTCTTGTTTGAGACGGTCTGAATCGCGGGATCCAGTGGCCTCGTCCCCCCGGTGGGCGCCGGCGGCGTCAGGGCAGAGCGCACCGCCAGGACGTTGCCGGGGTTGTCGGGGATCACGTGGAACGTGTCCGGAAGCGGGTTTGAGCCCAGCAGCCGGTAGGCCTGCGGATCCTGCTTTGACTGCTGGGCGAACGCTGTCTGCTTGGAGACGTACTGCACCGTGCGGACGTGCGGAACCGCGAGCAGCTCGCGCTTCACCCTGGCCACATCGGCGTCGTTGGCGGTCGGCGTCAGGTACACGTCGACGAGCACGCGGCTGCGGACGCTGTTGGCCGCGCCGTCGGTGGCCTGCACGATCGGGATGAACACGCCGAGGACGAGCATCGTCACCAGCACGGTCGCCAGAGCCGCGAAGCTGGGAGCGGCGTTGCGGCGCATTGCGCGCATCGCCTCACGCACGAAGAACCCGAAGCGCACGGCTCAGACTCCGGGGGGACGCTCGCTGGGGGCGCGCATCCGCCGCGCGAACTCCCGGGTGGTCTCGTCGCGCGCGTACAGGCCCGTGGCCTCGTCGCGCACGATCCGTCCGTGCGAAAGCTCGAGCACCCGACGGCGCATCTTGTCGACCATCGCCTGGTCGTGCGTGGCCACGACCACGGTCGTCCCGGTCCTGTTGATCCGGTACAGCAACCGCATGATGTCGATGCTCGTCTCGGGGTCGAGGTTCCCGGTCGGCTCGTCGGCCAGCAGCAACGGCGGATGGTTGACGAACGCGCGCGCGATCGAGACGCGCTGCTGCTCGCCTCCCGACAGCTGGTCGGGGTAGTTGTGCAGCTTGGTGGAGAGCCCGGTCAGCCTCAGGATGTCTGGAACCTTGGCGCGGATCTCACGACGGGTCCCGCCCGTGACCTGGAGGGCATAGGCGACGTTGCCGTACACCGTTCGGTTGGGCAGCAGCTTGAAATCCTGGAACACCATGCCGACGTTTCGCCTGTAGTAGGGGACCCGCTTGCGGCGGATGTCCCTGAGGTCATGGCCGGCGACGCGGATCGTCCCCGCGGTCGGTTCCAGCTCCTTGATCAGCAGCCGCATCACGGTCGACTTGCCCGATCCGGTCGCGCCGACGAGGAACACGAACTCCTCACGGTCGACCGAGAACGTGGCGTTGTCGAGGCCGACGTCGCCGCTGGGGTATGTCTTGCAGGCGCCGCGAAACTCGATCACGGGCGCGCCGGCGCGCCTCGGTGCGCGGGGCCGCTCGACGTCGGCGCGGCCGCCGGGAACGCCGGCGGCGCGGTCGGTTGGTAGGGCGGCGATCCGCCGCCGGCTGCGATTGTTTGCGATCTTGTCTCTGGGCATGAGGTCGGCCGCAGCGTACAGATGCGTGCTTGCAAGCGCCCTCTCGTCGAGCACGATGCAACGCGATTTGCAGGACAGTTTGTGAAGGCAGGACTTACCGGTGGGGTGTAGACGGGACCGCGCTACCGTTGTCGTCCGATGCCGAAGATCTCCACATCGACCCTCCCCAACGGTCTCCCCCTGCACCGGGTGGAGGTCGATGGCACGCGCTCCGTCACGATCCTGGTCGCGTTCGACGCCGGCGCCCGGACCGAGCGTCCCGAGGAGAACGGGATGGCCCACTTCCTCGAGCATCTCGTGTTCAAGGGCGGCCAGAAGTACCCGACCTACCGTGATGTCAACGAGGCCGCGGAAGGCATCGGGGCAGTGCTCAACGCCTACACGAGCCACGACCTGGTCGCGTTTCACATCACAGCTCGCGCGCAGCGCGCGCAGGAGGCGGCCGACCTGCTGACCGACTTCGTGGGACGTCCCCGGATCGACGCCGACGAGCTCGACCGCGAGCGCGGCGTGGTCGTCCAGGAGATCGCCCGGGCCAACGACCAACCGTCGGTGATGGCCGAGCACCTGATCGACGAGGCGGCGTTCGGGGACCATCCGCTGGGGCGGCCGGTGCTCGGACCGGCCGAGCACATCCGAGACACGTTCACGCGTGAGGGGATCCTCGCGTTCCGGGCCCGGCGATGGGCCCCGGAGCGGGGAGGCGCGTTCCTCGTCGGAAACCTCAGCGCGCTCGGAGAAAACGGGACGCTCGACGACCTCTTCGGGCGCTTTCCCGCCCAGCCGCAGCCCGATCCGTACGAGCCGGCGCCGCCGGCCGAGCCGCGGGTGCTGGTGCGCGAGCGCGACTCAAACCAGTCGCACCTGCGGATGTCATACCGGCCGCAGATCGAGACCTCCGAGCCTCGCCAGCGGGCGGCGTTGGCGATCTACTCGACGCTGCTGGGCGGCTCGATGGGCTCTCGCCTGTTCGACGAGATCCGCGAGCAGCGCGGCCTCGCCTACTCCGTCCATTCGGTCGCTCATGCCTATGCCGACGTCCCGGTGCTGCAGCTCTCGGCGGGGTTGGAGTCGAGCAAGTGCATCGAGGCGTACCGGCGGATGCGCGAGATCGTCAGCGAGCTGCGCGAGCAGGGACCGACCGAGGCCGAGGTCGAGCGGGCCCGCGCGTACGCCGCCGGGGCGCGCGCGATCGCGTTTGAGAACACCGGGGCGGTTGCCCGCCACGCGGCCCAGCAGACGATCGTCTACGGCGAGGATGTCGACCCCGACCAGGCGATCGCGATGCTCGACAAGGTCACGTTCGCGCAAGTGTCAGAGATCGCCGCCGATATCGCCGACCGCCTGTCGATCGCTTGCGTGGGTCCGCACACGGTGGAGGAGTTCGCGTCCGCTTGAGGCGCCGGGTCGCGCTGGCGGGAGCCGCCGCGATCGCCCTCGGAGGGTGCGGCGGGAGCAGCGGCACGCCGAAGACGACGTCCGTGCCGGAGGCGGCAGCGGGGCCGCCGGCGCTGACGACCAGGTCTCCCCCGGCCGGCGGCGCGGGTGCGGCGGCGGCAGCGCCGCTGGCGTCCGGGACCGCCGCGGCGCCGCGGTCATCGCCGGGAGCGCCGTCGAGCCCCGAGCTGAGGCGGCTGCATGCGTCGCTCACGCGCTTGCTGGGCAGGGCGGGCCGACATTCCGGCGCGCTGGTCTATGACCTCACCGCGGGGCGGACGCTGTTTGCCGTCCGCGACGGCGTGGGGCGACCGCCCGCCTCCGTCGAGAAGCTCTACACCTCGCTGGCGCTGCTGCGGATGCTGGGGGCGAGCGCGCGGCTGCACACGACCGTTCTCGGCAGCGGCCACCCGGGCCCCCACGGGGTCTGGCACGGAAACCTGTACCTGCGCGGCGGCGGCGATCCCACGTTCGGCGACGGCGCCTTCAACCGCGTCTGGGAGTCGGGATACGGACCGACCGCCACCGATCTGGTGCGCCAGCTGACCGCGGCGCGGATCCGCCGAGTGACCGGGAAGTTGATCGCCGACGCTTCGCTGTTCGACTCGCATCGGGGCGGTCCGTCAACCAACTTCGCCCCCGACATCCCGGACTTCGGCGGTCAGCTGAGCGCGCTGACCTACGATCACGGCGCGAGCCTGCGGTCTCCCAGCCCAGCGGCGTTCGCGGCCCGCGAGCTGGCGCTCTCGCTGCGTGCCGCGCACGTGCGCGTGCGCGCCTCCTCGGCGGTGGCCGTCACCCCTCGTCGTGCCCATGTCCTGGCGAGCGTCAGCTCGCCGCCGCTGTCGGTGCTGCTGGGGCTGATGGATGTCCGCTCCGACGACCTGTTCGCCGAGCTGTTGACCGAGCAGCTCGGGGCCCGCTTGTCCGGCGAGGGCAGCATCGCGGCGGGAGCCCGGGTGATCTCGTCGGCGATCGCGTCCTACGGAGTGCACCCCAAGATCGTCGACGGCTCGGGGCTCTCGCGCTCGGACCGCTCCTCGCCCCGCCAGATCGTCGACCTGCTCCGCGGCGCCTGGCGAACCCGCGAGGGCGACGTGCTCGAGGCCTCGCTACCGGTGGTCGGTGTCAATGGCACGGTCCAGCCGATCGGGGTCCACACCCCGGCGCAGCGCAACTGCGTCGCCAAGACGGGCACGCTCAACGACGTCACCAACCTCGCCGGCTACTGCCGTCGGCCGGGCCATCACCGGCTTGCGTTCGCGCTGATGATCGACGGCCCGAACAACGGCGCCGCGCTTGTGCTCGAGAGTCGCATGGTCGGCGCGATCGCCCGATATTGACGGGGCTTGCGCGCAGCGCCCACCACGGCGACAATCGAGACGTGGAGCTGGGCACGGCGGTGAACAGGCGGGAGCTGCAGCGGTATCTGGACAGGGTCGACGATCGCTGGCCGATCGAGATCGCCCTCCTCGGCGGCGCGCGCGTGGCCGATGAGCGGGGCGCGCCGGCGCAGCGCGAGCGCGGCTCGGAGTTCGTCGTCGTGCTCGTCTCCTCCGCCTACGAGGGGATGCCCTGGCTCGAGCGCGTGTACCACGCCGGCTCGCTGTGGGACGGCCTCGAGATGGGCGCTCCCGCCGATGTGCACTGCTACACGCCCGATGAGTTCGAGCGCAAGCGGGAGACGCTGCGGGTGGTGCGCGAGACGGCCGAGAACGGGCTCGACATGCTCGCGCTCAGCGTCTAGCTGATCGCGACCATCCGCTCGATCGGCAGCCGCGCCCGAGCGGCGATCTCCCGCGGAACCTTGACCTCGTGGACGCCGTCGCGCAGCGCGTCGCGCAGCTTGGGCAGCGTGATCATCTTCATGAAGCGGCAGTGTGCGGCCTCGTTGGCGGCGATGAACTCGACGTCGGGAGCGGCCTGCCTGAGCGGATGCAGCATGCCCGTCTCGGTCGCCACGATCGCCGTTCCGCGGCGATGCTCCTGCGCGTAGCCGAGCATCCCGCCGGTGGAGAGCATGTGCACGCCCTCGGCGTCGACGTCGCCGGACGCCACGTACTCCATGACGCTCGTCGAGCACCCGCATTCGGGGTGGATCAGGAAGTCGGCGCCGGGGTGCGCGGCCCTGACCGCGCCGATGTCGTCGGGCCTGATCCCGGCGTGCACGTGGCACTCGCCGTCCCAGACGCGCATCGGGCGCCCCAGGACCCTCTCGACGTAAGCGCCGAGGAACATGTCCGGGCCGAACAGGATCTCGGTCTCGTCGCCGTGCTCGCGGTAGATGTGCTCGACCACCCGCACGGCGTTTGCCGACGTGCAGCAGTAGTCGGTCTGCGCCTTCACCTCGGCGGTCGTGTTGACGTACATCACGACCACCGCCCCGGGATGCTTGGCCTTCCACTCGCGCAGTTGCGGCGCCGTGATCGAGTCGGCCAGCGAGCAGCCGGCGTCGAGGTCGGGAATCAGCACGCGCTTGTCGGGACAGAGGATCGAGGCGGTCTCGGCCATGAAGTGCACGCCGCAGAAGACGATCGTGTCGCCGTCGGCAGCGGCCGCGCGCTGGGAGAGTCCAAGCGAGTCGCCCACGTAGTCGGCGACGTCCTGAATCTCGGGAAGCTGGTAGTTGTGGGCGAGGATCACCGCGTCGCGTTCCCTCGCCAGCGCCCGGACCTCGTCCTGGAGCGCCGGGATGTTCTCCAGCAACAATGGTGCGCCGGTGGCACCGAGCATCGGTAGGTTCATGAGATCGGTTCCAGGAGGAGGCTGAGATCGAGGGCGGGCGCGCTGTGTGTCAGAGCACCCACCGACACGAATTGTACGCCGGTGCTCGCGATCTCCCGGAGCGTCTCGAGCGTCACACCGCCGCTGGCCTCGAGCTGCGCCCGACCGTCCACGCGCTTCACCGCCGCGCCGAGCTGCGCGATCGTCATGTTGTCGAGCAGGATCCGGGGGGCGCCGGCGCGGAGCGCCTCGTCGACCTCGGCGAGCGTCCGGCACTCCACCTCGAGCGGCAGGTCCGGCCACCGCTGACGGGCCTTGCGGACGGCCTCCCCCACCCCTCCCGCGAGCGCCGAATGGTTCTCCTTGATCAGGACGGCGTCGTACAGGCCGGCGCGATGATTGGTGGCGCCGGCGACGGCGACGGCGGCCTTTTCCAGGACCCGTAATCCCGGCGTGGTCTTTCGCGTGTCGAGGATCTTCGCGCCGGTGCCCTCGACGGCGCGCACGCACCTCGCGGTCATCGTCGCCACCCCCGACAGCCGCTGCAAGAAGTTCAGGGCCGTCCGCTCGGCGGTCAGGATCGCCCCAGCCGAGCCCTCCGCGCTCAACACCGGTCCGCCCTCGCGCCACTGACCTTCGCGAACGAGCCGGCGGATGACGATGTGCGCGTCCAGCGAGCGGAACGTCTCCTCGGCCACGTCGAGCCCGAACACGGTGCCGGGCGCCTTCTGGGTGATCGTCGCGCGGGCGCGCGCGGCGGGCGGAATCGTCGCGGCGGTGGTGACATCGCCGGTGCCGACATCCTCGGCGAGCGCACGGGCCACGAGCTCGCGGATCACTGTCTCGGTCATCGACCGGCGAGGATACGTCCCAGCGCGGGCCGGGCACCGCCGATTTTGCGCGGCTCGGGCGCAAGCAACCCGGGGTTGCACCGCCAACACACTTCCTTATAGAGTGCCGCCAGCATCCACAGACGCTTGGGGGTTTCATGAAGCGCATAGTTGTGGTGGCCGCGCTGGGCTGCGCGGCAACTTTGTCGGTTGTGCTGCCCGCTGCCGCGAGCGCGCGCACACATCTGGTATGGGCCGGTGGAACGCCGTCTTTCCAGAAGACCATGCAGAACAAGCTGTCGGCCGAGGCCAACGACTTCTTTCCACACTCCGTCACGGTCAACCAGGGCGACACCGTGGAATGGCAGGGCATGTCGATCGGCTTTCACTCGATCGACGTCCCGAAGAAGGGCGGTCCCGACCTGCCTTTGATCCTGCCGACAGGCACGACGGCGAGCGGCCTCAACGACTTCTCCGGCAACCCGTTCTGGTTCAACGGACAACGGAACGTCGGTTTCAACCCGCAGCTGTTCTCCGCCAGCGGGGCGAAGGTGTACAACGGCAGCGCGCGAGCCGACTCGGGGCTGCCGCTCGGCCCCAAGGCGACGCCGTTCAAGCTCAAGTTCACCAAGCCCGGGACGTACGTCTACTTCTGCGACGTCCACTACGACATGCGCGGCATCATCGTGGTGCGGCCCGCGGGCAAGGCGACGCTGACGCCCGCGCTGGAGACGGCGGCGATCGCGGCCCAGCAGAAGCGCGACCTCAAGATCGCGAAGAAGCTCGTCAAGACCCAGGTCGCGGGTAACCGTGTCAGCCTGGGTGTGGCGGGCCGGCACAGCGTCGAGATCTTGGCGATGTTCCCACGGACGCTGCGGGTGCACAGCGGTGCGACGGTCTGGTTCGCGATGGCGACGGCCACGGGCGAGACGCACACCGCGACGTTCGGGCCCAACGGCTACCTCAAGCCGCTGGAGGACTCGTTCGCCGGCCCCGCCCCGACCGCGACCGCCATCTACCCGAGCTCCCCGCCGGGGACGACGCTCGCGGTCCCGGGCACGCACGGCAACGGCTTTGCCAACTCCGGCGCGCTGGATCGGGACGGCGCGACGCCGCTGCCGCCCGGAGCAAAGTTCACGTTCACGGCGCCGGGGACCTACCGGTTCGTCTGCCTGATCCATCCGTTCATGCGCGGGACGGTCGTCGTCTCGCCGTGACCGTCGCGGGGACGCCGGGCGGTTCAGCTGAACCGCCCGGCGCCTTAGCGTGCTTGACGCGAGGTGCCGGGCAGGACGTACCCTCGACCGGGGGCTTGCAATCGGCTCGCGATCGCGGTGCCGAAGGATATGCCCAGGTCTGTGAACATCGGCCCGAGCAACCCGGTGATCCGAGCGATCGCGCCGGTGCTGCTCAAGAACCCGCAGGACCCGCAGACGCCGCTTGTCGGCGCCGGCGGCTTTCCGGAGAATACGGCGCCGCCCCATCGAGGGGTTGGATGCGCTAACGCGGCCACTCCACGAGCACGCGGACCGATCCGAACGCCGGATCGGCCGCGCCGTGCAGCCGTGCGCCCGCGCGCGTCAGCTCGCGCAGGTAGGTCACGACCTCCTCGGTGATCCGCTCGCCGGGCAAGAGCGACGGCACCCCTGGCGGATAGCCGGCGATCGACTCACACGAGATCCTTCCGATCGCCTGCCCGACCGGGACCGTCTCGCCCGCGCCGAGGAACGCCTCGCGGGGCGAGATCGCCGTGTCGTGCTCCAGCGCCGACGGCGGCAAAGCCACCGCCGGGCGCTCCCCCGGTCGCGCGATCCGCCTGACCGTCTCGGCAAAGTCGTGCGCCATCCGCAGCAGCGCGGCGACCGGCTGGCCGAGGCCCAACACCAGCACCAGCGTGGCGTGTGTGGCCAGCTCGACGTAGATGTCGTATGAGGCGCGCAGCGCCGCCGCCACCTCGTAGCCGGTGCAGCCCGTCCCGCGCACGTCGACCACTATTCGCAGCGGATCCCACCCGACGATTCCGGGCATGCCGACGAGGTCTTCGCTGAGCGTCGAGCACCCCGGGACGGAGTCGATCGCCTCGCGCGCGGCGGCGGCGGCGGCGATCGTGCTGTCGAGCAGTGCCTCGCCGTGGACGGCGAGCTGTCGGCGCGCCGCATCCAGCGAGGCCATCAGCAGCGAGCTCGGGCTCGTGGAGCGCACCAGCCGAACCGCGCGCGCGACCGCCTCGACGTCGACGCGACTGCCCGCGCCGACGAGCAACATCGCCGACTGGGTGAGGCTGCCGACGATCTTGTGCGTCGAGGCGATCATCGCGTCGGCGCCGAGCTCGAGCGGCGATGGCGGCAGCAGCTCGTGGAACCCGAAATGGGAGCCCCAGGCGTTGTCGACGATCAGCGCGGCGCCGGCGCGATGGGCGACCTCGGCACACCCCTCGACGTCGGCCGCCATCCCGTAGTACGTCGGCGAGACGATGAACACGGCCCCGGCGTCGGGGGCTCTGCCCAGCGACTGGCGCACCGCTTCCGGGGTGACTCCGTGTGCCATCCCGAGCTCGGCGTCGTATTCGGGCACGACGAAAGTCACCAGGCCGCCACTCAGGATCAGGCCGTCGATCAGGCTCGCGTGCGAGTTGCGCTGCAGCACCACCCGCGATCCCGGCGGCGCCAGCGCCAGGCACAGCGCGTGGTTGCCCTGCGTGGCGCCGTTGGTCAAAAACCAGGTCCGCTCGGCGCCGTATGCGTCGGCGGCGAGGGTCTCCGCGCGCTCGTAGGGCGTCGGCGAAGGCCCCACATCGATCCCCTCGATGTCCTGCGGGACGTCGAGGAGCAGCGCCCGATCGCCCAGCGCGGTGCGCAGGCCGGGGTCGGCGCCGTCCCCCCCTTGTGGCCGGGGACGTGGAAGCGCGTCGACCCGCGGAAGCCATACGCGGTCACCGCCTCGAGGTATGGCGCGGTCGGCTGGGCGGGCGGTCGCCTGCCGTCCTCGTCGTCCCCGTCGATCACTTCGCGGCCTTGAGCAGGTACGCGCGGATGAAGCCATCGAGGTCGCCGTCGAGCACGCGCGCGGTGTCGCCCATCTCGTAGTCGGTGCGGTGATCCTTGACCATCGAGTAGGGATGGAGCACATAGGAGCGGATCTGCGAGCCGAAGTTGACGTCCTGTGCCTCGCCCCGTTCCTTCGCGATCTGCTCGCGGCGCTTTCGCTCCTCGAGCTCCAGCAGCTTCGAGCGCAGCATCGTCATCGCCTCGGCCTTGTTGGAGGACTGGGACCGCTCGTTCTGGCACTGGACCACGATGCCCGTGGGCCGGTGTGTGATCCTCACCGCCGAGTCGGTCTTGTTGACGTGCTGGCCACCGGCGCCGCTGGCGCGATAGGTGTCGATCTGGAGGTCGTCGTCATCGATCTCGACGTCGGCGATCTCCTGGACGACCGGCGAGACCTCGACGCCGGCAAAGCTGGTCTGACGGCGGTGAGCGGCGTCGAACGGGGACAGCCGGACGAGGCGGTGGACGCCCTTCTCGCCGGCATAGAGGCCGTAGGCGTTCTCGCCCTTGACCAGAAACGTGGCCGACTTGATCCCGGCT
This sequence comes from uncultured Solirubrobacterales bacterium, assembly GCA_963723675.1. Lineage (GTDB taxonomy): Bacteria > Actinomycetota > Thermoleophilia > Solirubrobacterales > Solirubrobacteraceae > Palsa-465. The sequence goes on from CAVRRW010000012.1 coordinate 2,519,988, forward strand.
TCCTCGCCCGGTGATACCTCCAGCAGCTCGACCTCGAACCCGCGCTTCTCGGCCCAGCGCATCTCCATCCGCAGCACCATCTCGGCCCAGTCCTGGGCATCGGTGCCGCCGGCGCCGGCGTTGACGGCGACCAGCGCATCGCCGCTGTCATATCGGCCGGAGAACAGCCGCTGCTCCTCGAGCTCGTCGAGCCGTGCCTGGACAGAGCCGATCTGCTCCTCGAGCTCTGAGGCGATCTCGGGATCCTCCTCGGCCAGCTCGGCCAGGGGCTCGAGATCGTCGACGTCGCGCTCGAGCTCACGGAACACCGAGAGCCTGCGGTTCGTGCGGGCGTGCTCGGCGCTGATGCTCGCGGCCCGCTCCTGGTCATCCCAGAATCCGGGCTCTCCCATCTCGGCCTCGAGCGCGCCGAGGCGCTCGCTCAGCTGTGCCGGGTCAAAGATAATCCGCGAGCAGCTTGAGCTGGTCGCGGATCGCCGCGAGGCGCTGGGAGAGGGGCTCCGAAGGGGCGGTGGCCATCGCTGCTTTTGACTTATAGCAGCGCCGGCGTCACCCGTCCCGGCAGGGGGTAGAGTGCCCGCCATGGCTAGCCTGAACGACCAAGAAGTCCGCGCGCTGCTCGAGCAGCCCAACTGCGCCGTGATCTCGACCTTCAACTCGGACGGATCGATCCTCAGCACGGTCGTCTGGATCAACACCGAAGACGGCGACGTCGCGGTCAACAGCGCGATCGGCCGGCGGTGGCCGACCAACCTGCAACGCGACCCGCGGGTCACGGTGCTCGTCTACGACGGCCACAACCCCTACAACTACGTGGAGATTCGCGGTACCGCGACGGCGACACGGGATGGCGCCGATGAGCACATCGACGCGCTCACCAAGAAGTACATAAACCAGGACGAGTATCCGTTCCGCGCGCCTGGCGAGGAGCGGATCAAGTTCGTGATCACGCCCGACCGCGTCAGGCACCAGAAGCAGGGCTGACCCGCGGCGGCTCCTACAGTCGCCGGTTCGAGCGGCGCGGGTGCCTGTCGCCCCGGCGCTCGTGCCGTGAGCGCTCCATCCGGGCGATCTCGCTCTCGACCCGGTCGAGCTCCGGCGCCGGGCCGTAAAGGCGCCATCCGTTGCGCAGCAGCGGGATCAACACCACGAGCACGACCCATATCGGCCAGAACTGCCCGTTCGCTCCGGACGCCACCCAGATCCCGGTGCAGAGCGCGATCAACCCGAGCCCCCCGCCGGTCTGCTGGATCAGCCGGCGCTGGAGCTCGCGACGCCGCTGGACCAGCTCCGCCTTGCGTTGCTGCGGGCTCACGGGAAGGCTCGGCAGGTCGGCGAGCAGCGCGTTCAACTCCGGCTCGGTCCGCGCCTGAAGCGCCGCCTGCAGCCGGTCGTTGAGCTCGTCGTCGGTCAGCCGGCCCGCGGCGAAATGATCCCGGATCGCCTGAGCCGCCTGCTCGCGCTGCTGGTCTGAGACTCGAAAGCCCGACGTTTCTGCCATTGAGCGGAAATCTATCTACGCGGCGAGATCCCCGACTAAGCCCCGTGGCACTTCTTGAACTTCTTGCCCGAGCCGCACCAGCACGGGTCGTTGCGGCCGACCTGCTGGGTCTCATCGACGCGCCGCTGCTCGATCACGGGAGGCGGCTCGTCTTGGGCGTAGGTCTCGCCGCCGCCGCCGCCGGCCGCCGCCGCCATCGCGAGTGCACCCTGCTGGGCGTTGCCGCCGCCGGAGTAGGTGATGTTGCGGTTGCCGCCGGTCGAGGAGCTCGAACGCGAGCTGGGGCGCCGGGGCGCGGGCGGAGCGCCGCCGCCCTCGCGCTCGAGCGTCACCTCGACGTGAAAGATCATCCGCGCGAAGTCGCCCCAGATGCTGTTCATGAGGTCGCGGAATAGCTCGAACGCCTCGTTCTTGTAGGCGACCAGCGGCTCGATCTGGGCGAATCCGCGCAGGTGGATGCCCTCGCGCAGGTAGTCCATGTCGTAGAGGTGCTCGCGCCAGCGCTGGTCGATCACCTGCAGCAGCAAGAACCGCTCCAGCGCCCGCATCAGCTCCTCCCCGAGCTGCTCCTCGCGCTGGTCATACAGCGCCAGCGCCTCCTGCTGCAAGACCTCGGTGAGCTCCGCGCGATCGACGCGCGCGGGGTCGATCGACTCCAGCTCGGCGCTGGGGATGAAGATCTCCTGGACGCGGCGGACCAGGCCCTCGACGTCCCAGTCCTCGACGAAGTCGCCGGCGGTGTATTCCTCGACCAGGCGCCCGATCAGGGCGACGAGCTCGCCGCGCGCGGCCTCGCTCATGTCCCGGCCCTCCAGGATCTCGTCGCGGTAGGTGTAGATCACCTCTCGCTGCTGATTGAGGACGTCGTCGTACTCGAGCGTGTGCTTGCGCATCAGGAAGTGCTGTTCCTCGACCTTCTTCTGCGCCTTCTCGATCTGCTTTGAGAGCATCCCGGCCTCGATCGGCTCCTCGTTGCCCTCGTCGTCGGTGCTCCCGAGGCGGTCGAGGATCTTGTAGATCCGCTCGCCCGCGAACAGCCGCACCAGGTCGTCCTGGGCCGACAGGAAGAAACGCGACTCGCCCGGATCGCCCTGGCGGCCCGAGCGTCCGCGCAGCTGGTTGTCGATCCGGCGCGCCTCGTGGCGCTCGGTGCCGAGGATGAACAGCCCGCCGGCCTCCAGTACCTGCTCGCGCAGACCCTCCACGCGCCGGTCGATCTCGGGCACCACCTTGGTGTAGTGCTCGTGGTAATCCGGATCGCCGGGCTTGAGACCGAGCTTTGCCACCTCGAGCTGTGCCAGGTGCTCGGGGTTGCCACCGAGCTTGATGTCGACGCCGCGACCGGCCATGTTGGTGGCGATCGTGACCGACCCGGGCGAGCCCGCCTCGGCGATCGTCTCCCCCTCGCGCTCTGCGTATTCCGGCTTGGCGTTCAGCACCGTGTGCTTGATGCCCTTGCCCGTGAGACGCTCGGAGAGCAGCTCGGAGACCTCGACCGAGATCGTCCCGACGAGCACGGGCTGGCCCTTCTCGTGGCGCGCCTCGATCTCCCGGGCCACCGCGCTCCACTTGCCGTCCTTGGTCTTGTAGACCTGATCATTGAGGTCCGCGCGGATCATCGGGCGGTTGGTGGGGATCTGGACCACCGGCAGCTTGTAGATCTTCATGAACTCGGTCGCCTCGGTCAGCGCCGTCCCCGTCATCCCGGCGAGCTTGTCGTACATCCGGAAGTAGTTCTGCAGGGTGATCGTCGCGAGCGTCTGGTTCTCCTCCTGGACGCGGACGCCCTCCTTGGCCTCGACCGCCTGGTGCAGGCCCTCCGACCAGCGGCGGCCCTCGAGGATGCGGCCGGTAAACTCGTCAACGATCTTGACCTCGCCGTCGATCACGGCGTAGTCGTCATCGCGCTTGTACAGCGACTCGGCCTTGAGGGCCTGGATCAGGTGGTTGACCATGTGGCCGTTCTCGGCCCGGTAGAGGTGGTCGATCCCCAGGAACCGCTCCGCCTTGGCGACACCCTGCTCGGTGATCGAGACCGTCTTGTGCTTCTCGTCGAACTCGTAGTCGAAGTCGGCAACGAACTCCTTCTTCATCCTCGGGTCCATCCCCTCGGGCGTCTTGCCGGGCCGCAGACGGGGAGCAAGGCGGGCGAACTTGGCGTAGAGGTCCGCGGCCTGCTCGGGCGCACCGGAGATGATCAGCGGCGTGCGGGCCTCGTCGATCAGGATGTTGTCGACCTCGTCGACGATCGCGTAGGTGTGGTAGGGCGATTTGCCCTCCTCGGGCTTTGGCCTGCCCCCGTGCTGCACCTTCTCCTCGAGCGTGGTGGCCATGTTGTCGCGCAGGTAGTCGAAGCCGAACTCGGAGTTGGTGCCGTAGGTCACGTCGGCGGCGTAGGCGTCGCGCTTCTCCTCGTAGGGCTGCATGTTCTGGAGCACGCCGACGGTGACGCCGAGCATGTCGTAGATCGGCTTCATCCACAGGGCGTCGCGCCGGGCCAGGTAGTCGTTGACCGTGACGACGTGGACGCCGCGTCCGCCCAGCGAGTTCAGGACGACCGGCAGCGTCGCGGTCAGGGTCTTGCCCTCGCCGGTCTTCATCTCGGCGATCGCGCCGTCGTGGAGGACCATCCCGCCGATCATCTGGACGTCGAACTGGCGCATCCCCATCGAGCGCCGGGTGGCCTCGCGGACGAGCCCGAAGCACTCGAACAGCAGCTCGTCGAGGCTCTCGCCGGCGCGCGCGCGATTGCGCAGCTCGTCGGCTGTCTCTCTGAGCTCGGCCTCGGTGTAGTGCTCGAGCTCGGGCTCGTAACCGTTGATGCGTCCGACCCGCTGCTCATAGGTCTTGAACTTCTTCGCCTCGCCCATGCGCAGCGCGCGGTCCAAGATGGACATGGGGCTTAGCGTAGCAGTGGAGATGCCGTGCCAGACCGGCGTCCGGACGGTCCCAACCACCCCTCAAAAGGACCGGCCGGACCGGCCGAAAATGCACCAATTCAGGCCTCGCGGGCGGCGTTGCGGGTGACCAGCGCGGCGGTTGCAAGAGCCAGCGCAGCCGTGATTGCCAGCAGCAGCGGATATGTGGCCACGTGTGCGGCGAGCGCCAGCCCGTTGCGATTTCCGCCCGCCCCGGTGCGATCGCCCTGCGAGCCCCGCACCGGCTGCTCGAGCCGGCTCACATGCCGGCTTGACTGTGCTCCCACGGGGCGACAACGTCCCAGTCGAGGCGTGCGAGCGCACGTGCGGGACGTTTCCGTTCCAGGAGGACGGCAACGTCCCGAGCGACACCGGAGAGCACTCGATTGGGACGTTTCCGAGTGGCTCGCCGCCCGGGACGGCCGCTCGGTCGGCCCTGCCGCGTTCGTCGCGGCCGCTACGCCGCCGAGGACACGTCCCCGGGCATCGGCGGCGGCTCTGACACCTCGGACACCTCGGGCTGCGCCATCGCGGCCGCCGCGCGCGACTCGCGGCGCTTGCGGCGCTTGTCGCGGTGGCGCTTGACCTGGACCGCGAGTTCGTCAGCGCAGAGGTTGATCGAGTGCATGATCTCCGGCGAGGCGTCGCGTGCCCGGAGCGTCACCCCCTTGAGGTGCAGAGTGGCCTCCGCGACCTGCGAGTCGGCGATCGCGGGGTTGCGCTCTTCGAACACCTCGACCTCGAGCTCGGCCAGCTCCGAGACCTGCCTGTCGACCTTTCGGAAGCGCTTGGTGACGTGCTCCCTCAGATCCTCGGAAACGGGGAGGTTGCGCCCCTTTACCTCGATGCGCATCGGCCGACCTCCTTGCTGGAAGGATGGATATGCGGTGAGCCCGTCAGACTAGTCCCCTCCCCGACGTTTGTCGATGAGCGAGAATCCCGGGTTGTGAGTCCTCAGACCTCCTGGTCACTGGACCCAACCGTGCTGATCGGCGTGCTCGTGCTGGCGGTGTTGTACGGGATGGGCTGGCGGCACGCGCGCGCCGCCGGGGCGCACCGGCCGAGCATCGGCCGGCTCGGCCTGTTCGCCGGCGGGCTGGCAGCGATCGTGGTCGCGCTCGTAACACCGCTTGACTCGCTCGGCGACCAGTTGATGGTGATGCACATGGTGCAGCACATCCTGCTGCTCGACGTCGCCCCGATCCTGTTGATCCTGGGGCTCACCAAGGTCCTGCTGCGCCCCGTAACCCGGCACGTGCAGGCGATCGAGCAGGGCGCCGGGTTCCTCGCCCACCCCGCCTTTGCGGTCCTCGCCTACGGCGGCGTGTTGTGGCTGTGGCACATCCCGGCGATGTACGACAGGGCGCAGGGCAACGCGCTCGTACACGTGGTCGAGCATGCCTGCTTCTTCGCCGTGGGGGCGCTGTACTGGTGGCACGTGCTGTCGCCGATCCGCGGCCGCCGGCGCCTCTCCGGGCTCGGCTCGGTCGCCTACATGACCGGTGGAAAGCTGCTGGTGGGACTGCTCGGGATCGTGCTCGCGTTTGCGCCGAGCGTGATCTACCCGTTCTACGCGCACAAGCCCCACTACTGGGGCCTGACGCCGCTCGAGGACCAGTCGCTGGCGGGGCTGGCGATGGCGCTCGAGCAGTCGGTCGTGATGGGGATCGCGCTCGTGGTCCTGTTCGTTCAGATGCTGACCGAGTCCGAGCGCGAGGCCCAGCGGGCCGAGCGGTTCGAGGTCGCGTAGCGGTCCTGCAAAGAACGCGGCCCGCCGAAGCGGGCCGCTGGATTACTTGCGCCTGGGTTGTCCTAGGCGATCAGCACTTCGACGAGCCGGTGACCGTGCTCGTCTGCTTGTCCGTGCCGTTGGTCGTTGCCGTGTACGTGACCGACCACGGGCGCTTGCCCTTCAGGCAGCCGACCGAGACGTTGTTGTAGATCGTCTTGCCCTTGACCTTGGTCGAGACCTTGGCCCAGTTCAGCGTCTCGGTGATCAGCGAGCCGTAGAAGTTCGGCTGGTTTGCCACTCGCGTCGAGATGTCCGCCGGAAGCGGGATGTCGGTGACCTGGTACTTGCCCTGCTGGCTGATCGTGCCCGGGTAGGGCGCCGTCTGCCCGGTCGTCAGACCCGCGCACTGGATCGCGGAGTGCGTGGTGAAGAAGAACCACAGCTTGCCCTTGCCGGCGTTGAACACGTCGAGGTTCGGATTGCACTTGACACGATTGCTCAGAGCGAGCGTTGGATCGCCGAGCAGTGAGTGCACCAGCCCGGTCGCGAACTTGGACGCCTTCGGGCAGAACGAGTCGGACTTCAGCGCGAGCATCTTGGTGTTGCTGCAGGTGGGAAAGCTCTTGCTGTTCGAGACCAGCCCGTACATCTTGACCCTGATGTGGACCAGCACGGCCGCGGCCTTGGTGGGGTCGGTGTTCTTTGCCTGCAGCGTCTGCTTGAAGCTGACGCCGACGGGCTTGCTCTTGCTGCCGGCGCCCTTGGAGAACGTCATGTTGGTGCCGGCGTAGGTGTTGGCGCCCGCCGCGTACGCCGCTGTGGCGCCGGCCAGCGCGCACAACGCCGTGATGATGATGACTTTCCGTCTCAAGTCACTCTCCTTTTGGTTTTGGGACGGTTGTTGGTTCTGCGAGCAGCGCCGGCCGTGCTCATGGCAGAGGTTGGAGTCGTGGGAAAGCTTGCTGCTGCCCCGTTGTCACCTCGCCGAGCGGTGCCTGCCCCTTGCATGGGGGCCCGCCCGGGGTCTTCGTGTAGTAGACGCCTTCGAGGTCCGCGACGAGGTTAGCGGGAATCGACGGCCCGATGGTCGGTTGCGGGTTGGCGGTGCACAGATTGCCGCCGAACACCGAGAGCCCCTTCAGCAACTGCTGGTAGCCGCCGGGGACCATGTACGGATTGCCGCGGTTGCTCTCGAGCCGCCGCGGATAGGCCGACACTGCCTCGGGATTGACCGGGTTGGAGATCCGGAGGTAGTGCAGAAGCTTGGTCTGCGTGATGTTCTGGGCCGTGGCCTGCGTGGTCGCGGTGCTGTTCGCAAAGAACGCGGCGAGCTCCCGCCGATAGCTGTTGATGTAGTCGAAGATCGGCACGAAGTTGCCCAGATATGGCTTCAGCCGCCTGAGCCATGGAACGCTGGCGTCGAGGAAGTGCACGAACGCGGGGACGCCGGCCTTGGACGCCTGCGTCAGCGGTGCCACGTTCTCGAGCAGTGTGCGGAGCTCCGGCGCCAGCGTGACGGTCTGCTCCAGTGTCGGACTCAGCTGCCTCGCCGCGGGACGGAGCTCGTCGATCAACGGCTTGGCCACGGCCGCGAACGAGTGGACACGGTCGATCGTCAGGCGCGTGGCGACCGTGAACCCGGGGAACGCCTTGATCGCGGCCGCCAGCTCCGCGTTGCGCGCGGCGGTCGAGGCGAAGACGGCGTTGGAGTTGCGGACCAGGCCCTGCAGCTGCGCCGGCGACCGCGCGAGCGCTCCGAACACCTGCCCGCCGTCGCTCAGCAACGCACTGGTGGCGGCGCTGTCGCGGCGCAATACGCTCAGCACCGATTCGACGTTGGTCGCGAACGGGTCCAGCGTGGCGATTGCCGCATTGAACTGCTGGCCGCGGTTGGTCAGTGCGACCCCGTCCTGCTGCATCCACGTGGAGAACGCGCGGCGGGTCGTCGGGTCGAAGGTGGAGAGGATCTGGTCTAGTTGCACGGTGGGGGCGATCTGACCGCGCGGCAGCGTGCCGCCGTCGGGAAGCCTGGGTGCGTTCGCCGATCCCGGTGAGAGCTCGATGTAGGTCTCACCCAAAAGCGACTTCTGGCGCAGGATCGCGCGCGTGTCCGCGGGCCGCGGCGCGTAGCGGCTGTCGATCTGCAGGACCGCCTTGGTCAGGCCGGTGTGGCGGTCGAGCGAGACGGATACGACCTTGCCGACGCTCACGCCGGAGATCCGCACGTCTGATTGCTGGGCGAGCTGCACCGCCTGGCTGAACTGGGCGTTCAGCCGGTACCCCTGGGGGGCGAGCGGGATCGCACCCCCGAATGAGATCCACAGGAACAGCAGCAGCCCGATGCACGAACCCGCGAAGGCGACCATCATCAGGATCTTCGAGGTGCTGGGCGCCTGCGTGTTCACGGGATCACCGCCGTGGGGCAGAATTGCCCGCCGATCTTGCTCCAGTCAGGCGCGTTGAGCAGCGCCAGCAGCGGCTTCAGCGCGGGGTTGGCGTTGGCCAATCCGACCTCGAACAGCTGGAGCTGCGTGCAGGTGCCCATGAACAGCCCCCGCACGATCGGACCGTGCGCGTCCTGCAGATTCGTGAGCGACTGGGCGATGTGACTGAGCCACGACCCCCAGAACAGGTAGCCCTGCTCGGAGCCGTGAGGCTGGTAGGCGAGAGTGTTGAACAGGGCGTTCAGCACCGATACAGAGCGGGTCAGCGGCGGGGTTGCCACGCGGAGCTTCGCGGATGCCGGCGCCAGCGCCTTGGCCACCGGCTGTACCGCCACCGAGTATGGCCTCAGCTGGTTCTTGATCACCGGCGTGGTGTCGCGGAACAGCGGCGTCGCTGCGGCCAGCGCGGGGCCGAACGCGTGCGCGAACGGCACCAGCCCTCGCAGCGCCGGCGTGCTCTGGTTGGCGAAAGCCTGCACCTTCCCCAGCGTTTGGGTGGTCTGCGCGAGCGTCCCGGGGAGTAGCGTCAGCGCCTGCTCGAGATTCGCATCCTGCGAGGAGATCGCGGCGAAGTTCTTGTTGGACGAGTCGATCAGCGACGTCAGCGTGCCGTCCACCGATCCGAGCGCCCGTGTCACCTCCTGCAGGTTGTGGATCGAGCCGCGGATGTTCTTTGTGCGCTGCTTCAGCAGCGCCGTGAACGTCTTGGTGTCCCGGTTCAGCGGCGCGAAGCGCTTGAACGTGCCGCGCAGATCGGCGACCGCCGCCGGACTCGGTTGCGCGCCGGTCGCATTGCCGTCGTGGAACAGCTGCGCCCCACCGCCGAGCAGCAGCAGCAGGTAGTTGCGAGTATCCGCATCGAGCGAGGAAAGGATCTCCTCGACGTTGACGTCGGGCTGCGTGTTTGCGACCGGGAGCATCCCGCCGTTCGGGACCGCACCGGCATCCGCGCTACCGGGATCCAGCGACAGGTACATGTCCTTGAGCGGTGTGCGAGGACGCAGCAGGACGGTCGCGTTGCGGTAGATCGGCTGGTACTTCTTGAACAGATTCATCGTCACGATCGCGCGGCCGCCCTCCAGCTTCACCCCTCCCACCTGTCCGATCTGCACTCCGGCGACGTCGACCGACTGGCCCTGCCCGGAAGTGACCGCGGCGCCGGTGGCGAACTGCGCCTTGACCGTGTAGTAGCTCTTGCCAAGCGTGAACGCGGGCTGGTGGCCGAGGATGTAGACGACCACCGCGATCGCGAGCACCACCAGCGCCAGGATCGCGATGAAGTCCTGCCGGTGGATGAGAATCGCGCGCTTCACGATGGGGGTCCTGTCGTCACCCGGTTGAGCGCCGGCGGAGCGTTTCTGAAGCACGCCACGTCACGCCGGAGCGGGGGCGGATTGCCGGCAAACGCCGGCCGGGTGCCCAGCGCCGGCACCACCGCGTTGCCATAGGCCGGCCCGCCCCCGGGGAGCGACGGGGTCGTCACGCGCTGATCGCCGCCGCCCGCGTTGGCGCGGATGTAGCGCCCGTTGCCGTCGAAGTTCTGCGCCGCGCCGGCGAGGCCGACGGCGCTCTGGAACAGCTCGCGGTACACGGGCTGCCCGGACCCGATCGGCGGGTCGGCGATCACCTGGTTGCCGGTGGGCACGATGTTGTGGTCAAAACAGCGCGCCAGCAGATCGGCTTGCTTGATCAACGCCTCCGTGGGAGCGATCGTGGCCCCCGTGTTCTGGATCGCCGGGGTCAGGTACCGGACCAGCCCCCCGAGCTCCCGCGGCGACATCAACGCGCTCGCCTGGGCGAGCCACGGCAGGCCGGCGTCGACCGCCGGACCGAGCTGCCCGATGCCGGGCGTGAGCGCGCGCGCGAATGCCTTGGTCGGCCCAAACGAGGCGTCCAGCGCGGTGTCGGAGGACTGGGTACGCGCCAGGAACGGCGGCAGCAGCGAGATCGTCCGGCTGAGGTCCTGCTGGCGGGCGGCCAGCGCGGCCATCGTCGCGTTGAACGTGCTGACGAAGCTCGACAGCTGATCCCCGCTCGCTGCCAGAGCGCGGAAAACCTCCGCGTTGCCCTTGACCGCGCCCGAGAGGTCGTGGGGGGCGATCCCGAGCAGCGCCTGGTTGACCATCGCCGAGGCCTGAAATGCGTCGGCGGAGTATTTCAGCGACACGTTGAGCGCCTGACCACCGGTGAGCCCGCGAACAAGCGCATCCTGTGAGGCGTCCTGAGAAGCGGTGGGACGGCCGTCGAGCGACCCTCCGATACCGCGCAGCAGCGTCTCGAGGTTGGTGCGGGTATTGGAGTTCAGGGAGGACAGCACGCGGTCGAGCTGGACCGGGCCCGAGGTGCTCCCCGCGGTCAGCGTCGCCCCCGACCCGAGGTCCGGCGTGGACGGCGTTCCTGGCTGCAGGTCGACGTAGAAGTTGCCCTCGAGGAAGATCCGGGGACGGATCTTCGCCGTCGCATCGGCATGGATCGGGAGCCCGTTGGAGTTGATGCTCATCGTCACCAGGCCGGCCCGCGAGGAGCCGCCGATGTGCTTGACCGAAGTCACCTCGCCCACGTCGACGCCGGCGATCCGCACCGGCGAGGGGATGTGCAGCTCCGTTTCGCTCGTGAACACCGCCTTTAGCTGAAACGGCGTTCCCGACCACGGCAGCGAGCCGCCGAACACGAAGTAGCACGCGATGCCGATGACGACGATCCCGATCACGCCCGCGGCAAACGCGGAGAGGCGGGGCTTGTGGCGTCTCACCGCTTCGGCCTCGTCGTCTTCTCGGTGCGCGTGCCGAGGTTCCCGGGCGGATTGCCCACCAGCGAACCGGCGACGTAGGACTCGTTGCCGGCGGCGCATTCGTGCGGCTGCTGGCCCGGGCTCGCCGTGTTGGGATAGGGGTTGACGTGCAGCGGCCCGCTCTCTCCGTTGTTGCCAGACGCGCTGGTGTTGGGGACCTCCTTGAGGTAGGGCTTGCTCGACGGCACCCCCTCCCCTCCGAGCACGTCGTCGATCACGACCACGTTGAACCGCAGCGCGGTGCCGTTGCCGAAGCGCTCGGACAGCAGGCTGCCGGTGTTGCGCAAGAACAGCGACACGTAGTTGCACGTCGACTGCACCGGCGTCAGGAACGCCAACGGCGAGCGCAGGCTCTTGGCGGTCAGCGTCAGGCGATCGAGCCCGCCGCTGACGGCGGGCGTCTGCGCGTAGCGCCCCAGTCGCTGCGACAGGCTCAGAAGCCGCGCGTCGAGCGCCTTCGTGCCCGGCAGGTTGCGGGTCCCGGCGGCGAACGCGTCGGCAAGTACGGGCGCGCTCCGGTTGAGGGTGGCAAAGCCGGGGCGCAGCTCGGAGAACAGTCCCGCCGTGTCGCGCAGGAACGCCTGCTCGCTGGGGCTGTCGTTGATGACCGTGCTGAACGCGGGCGGCGTCTCTCTGATCCAGTCCTGCAGGAACGGCTTTGCCACCGGGGCCACGGCGCGGAAGGTCGTGTCGAGGTTGCGGTAGAGGTCGGCCTGCGCCTGCGCGACGGGCGCGAGCGCGCCCGAGAAGGCCTCCAGCCCGCGGAAGAACCCGCCGAGGTTGGTCCGCCGCGAGGCGAGGTTGCGGGCGACCGGGCCGAGGTCGCGCACCAACGGTCCGAACGCTCCGATCGCGTTGTTGATGTCGCTGCCGCGGGCGGCCAGCGCATCGCTGAAGCCGATCGTCGACCGCTGGACACCGACCCGCGTGCGAGGATCGAACATCGACAGCACCTGGTCGAGGTCCACCTCGGAGCGCGACTCGCTGAGGGGCACGGTCGCCCCGTCGGCGTAGGTCCGCGTCGAGGTTCCCTTCGTCAGGTCGAGGTACTTCAGCCCGATCGCGCCCTTCAGCCTGGCATCGAACGTGGAGTCGACCGGCAGCGGCTGCACGTCCTTGTTGAGCTTGAGCGTCAGCAGCGCGATCGGCTGACCGGCCGCATCCCGCGCCGGCTCGACACTCGTGACCGTGCCGACGAGGGCGCCCCCCATGTGCACCTCGACGTTGCGCGTCACCTCGCTTCCATCGCTCATCTGCAGGCGCAGCGTGTATCGCGGAACGAACGGCAGCCCGTTGTTCGCCTGGTAGGCGAGCGTCACCGCGACGATCGTTACGAGCACGGTGAGCGCCCCGATCAGGATCGGGTTGGAGAGCATCCCGGAGCCGCGTGCGGCGTGCTGCCTCATCGGCCGCTCCCGAGGAGATAGCCGAGCAGGCCCCGCAGGGTCTTGCCGGACGGCGGGTCTTGGGACCGTCCGCTCGCGCTGTTGGCCCGCGCGACCGCCTGGCGCGCGACGTTGGCCGCCGCGGCGCTCCCGAGGGGGCCGGCGGCGGCCTCGCCGGCGGCTGCCGCTGACCCGGCGAAGTTGGCGGTGCAGCCCGGCGTGGGATGTCTGACGTAGGAGGCGCACGAGCCGACCATCGGCTCGCTGCGGGCGAAGTGCCCGATGCTGTCGAACGCGTTCGTTGCGCTGACGCCATTGAACAGCAGCGACATCAGGTATTCGATGGCCCCGGTCTTGTCGAGGCTGGAGGTGAGCCGGTCCAGCGACTTTGCGGTCGGCTCGGCCTGGGTCCCCAAGCGATCGAGACGGTGCGTCAGCGGCAGCGTCGCCACCAGAGCCGGCTGGGACCGTTGAGATTCGTTTCCAAGCTCGATCAGCGCCGGCCGTGCGGCCTTCGCGAACGGCGCGAGGTTCTCGAACTGGCGCGAGACCGCGGAGGCGCTCTGCGCAAGCGAGGCCATCAGCGGGGTCCCCTGGTCGGCGAGCTTGCCGAGATCGGCGACGAGCGGGCGCAGACGGCGCAGGAAGGACGGGAACAGCTGGAAGGAGCGGGAGATGTCGGCGGCCCGCGCGGCGCTTGCCACCGATGTGGTGTTCGCCTGGACGACGAAGTCCGCAAGCTGGCGCTTGGCGCGCGCCAGCGGCGCCAGCACCGCGTCTGACTCGGTGGCGAGGCGCGCCAGCACCCGGTTCTGACGCGCCAGTATCTGCAGGACCTTGTCCGTCTGCCCGAGCGCCGGGTTGGCTCGATGGATGACCGCGTTGAGGTCCGAGCCGCGCGCCGCCAGGCCGGTGCCGAGCTCATCGAGGATCAGCGCGAAGCGTTGGCGGATCGGCTGCTGGGAGATGTCCTGGACGATGTCCGAGTCGACCGGGGAGCTGGTGTTGGCCAGCGGCAGCAGATACGTGCCGGCGCCGGGCCCGCTGGTGATCTTCTTCAGCTGCGGCGACGATGAGGAGCCCGGCTGACAGTCGACGTACTTCTCTCCGATCAGCGACTGCGGACGGATCGCGCAGTGCGCGTTGGCGTAGAACGGGGTGAAGTTCGCGTCGTCGATCGTGATCGTGACCGCGGCCTTGTTCGGCGGGGAGCCCACCGGGCACGAAGCCCTGGTGCAGACGTCAAGCGATTGGATCGACCCGACCGGCGCGCCCGCGACGCGCACGTCCTCGCCCGGGACCGCGAACGCGGCGTCGTCGAAGATCGCCCGAACCTCGTAGATCCGGGCCTTGCCGGGAGAAGAGCTGGCGATCATCGCCGTGGCCCCGATCGCCACGAGCAGCATGAGGAAGGTCGTCGCGAGTCGTCTCATGGGCCGGGAGGGACGTTGGCCAGGCTGCAGCCCGGCACCAGCCACGGTGCAGAGCCGTCCGGCGGCGGCTGCACGGCCGCGCCCGGACAGCGCGTTCTCGCCACGCTGAGGCCTCCGAAGCGCTGCGACGGGGAAATGCTCGTCAGCTGGTTGGCGCCGTTGACGCCGAACGCGCCGAAGAACGGCTGGGTGCGGGCGTAATGGCCGTTGGCGTCGAAGTATCCGCCGATCTGCCCGATGTTGGTCAGGGCCGCGACCACATCCGGCGTGTACTGACGGAAGGTGTCGACCTGCGGCTGGGAGTCGTTGAATTCCTTGATCATCCGTGGGAATGCGGCCTGCGCCTCGTGCGCGAGCGCGGGAGTGGCCCGCAGCAGCGAGATCAGGTCGCCGCCGCCAGAGGGGTTGCGGATCAGCGCGTTCAGGCTGCCGACAGTGGGGATCGACAGCCTCGTCAGTCGCCCCAGCGACGCGGCGAAATCGGCGAGACGGCGCGATGCTGGGATCGACTTGACCACCAACGGCTGAAGCGCATCGAGCGTGGAGCGAACACCGTGAAACGTCGAGGTCGAGTGGTTCAGGGCCGGCGCGAGCCGGCTGAGCGCCTGCTCGAGGCTCCGGCTCTGGCCGGCGATCGCCGCCGTCGTCGCGTTCGTGTTCGACACCAGCTGCGTCAGCTGCGCCGTGCGCGTCGCCAGCGTCTGCATTGTCCGTGCTCCCTGGACGAGCAGGCCGTCGAAGATCGGCTCGTTGTGGGCGAGCTCGTGGGTGACGTCGCTGGTGCTGGCCAGCGCCGGGGCGAAGTATTGAAGCGTGCGGTTGGCCTCCGGGGCCCGTCCGTCGATGCTCGCCGCCTCGCCCCTGATGAATCCGCGCAGCCCTGCTCGCGTCTTCGGGCTCAACGTGTCGAACAGCTGGTCGAGATTGACCTGCGCATAGGTATGGTCTGAGCCGATCACGCCGCCGTCCGGGATCCGCTCCGCGCTGCTGCCCGGCTCGAGCACCACGTACTTGTTGGCGATTCCCGACAGGGAGTTCTCATAGATCCGCGCCACGGTGCCCTGCGGCATCGCGCCGACGCCCGAGTCGACCCCCATCACCACCTGCGCCTGGCCGTCGGGCGTGAGGTCGATCGACTTGACCGACCCGACTCGGGCGGGACCGATCAGTACGTCGTCGCCGGTGACCAGCCCACCGGCGTCCTGGAAGTTGGCACGCAGGGTGTAGCTCTGGCCGTTACCGAGCAGCAGAAGCGCGACGAGCACCACCGCGCCGGCGAGCGAGGCGACCGCAGCGACGCGAGCGATCATCCCGAGACTGAATCCCAGTCCATGTGCGATGGCGTCGGACGGCCGCGCTCGACGTCCGTCCATGGCGTTCGTGCCGCTCTGCCGGAGGCGCTAATTTGAAACCCTCTTCCCTCTACGTCTCATTCTCGACGCCAGGGCGCCAATCCTGCCAGAGTGGGCGTTGGCGCGCCAGACACGCTTGTTTAGCCGACGTTAATTGATTTTGGGGCGATTTGGCGCAGTCGAACGCCGAGGCGGCCTGTCAGCCCGAGCCGCGCGGACGCTGACGGGCCAGCAGCGCCGCGCCGATCGCCCCGCCGAGGTCGCCCAGCGCGGCGACGTGGACGTCGGGAGGCTCGGCGTCGTGGAACAGATGCGGGAGCATCGCCTCTGCGATCCGCTTGGCGTAGGGCTCGCCGAAGCGGACGCCGAGGCCGCCCCCGATGATCACCGCCTCGACGTCGAGGATGTTGACGGCGGAGGCGATCCCCGCTCCGAGAGCCTCCACCGCCTCGTCGATCAAGTTGGTGGCGAGCTTGTCGCCGTGGTCGAGGGCCCGTGCCCAGATCGCGCTCGTCAGCCGCGTGCGGCCGCGATCCTTCATCAGCTTGAACAAATCGGTCTTGTGACCGTCCTCGACCCGCTTGCGCGCCCGCGCCTCCATCGACGACCGGCCGGCGTACGCCTCCATGCAGCCGCGCCGCCCACAGCCGCAGCGAGCGCCGTTGATCTTCACCACCACGTGGCCGATCTCGCCCGCTCCCCCCCGCCCGGTCCACGGCTTGCCGTCCAGGACCAGCCCACCGCCGACGCCGGTCCCCCAGAACACGCCCAGCACCGAGTTGTACGGCTTGCCGGCGCCGAGCTTGAACTCGGCGTCGGTCGCCACCTGGACGTCGTTGCCCACGAACACCGGCGTGCCCAGCTCCGAGGACATCGCCCCGCCCAGCTCGAACGTCCCCTCCCAGCCGGGTAGGTTGCGGGCGCTGCTGACGGTGCCGCGGTCGGAGTCCACAACGCCCGGAGAGCCCACGCCGATCCCTCGTAGCTTCGACGGCTCGATCCCCGCCGCCTCCGCCGCCTCCCGAATCGACCCGATCAGCTGATCGGCGACGTCCTCGGGGCCACCCGTGGTCGGCGTGGGTCGTCGCGCCGTGCCGAGCACCTTGTTGCGCGCGTTGACGACCGCCGCCTCGATCTTGGTTCCGCCGAGGTCTATGCCGCCGCGGGCGGCGCGTGCGGTCGATGAGTTCGCCATCCCGGGATCCTCTCAGAGGCGGGGAACATGCGTCGCCTCAGGGTTCAGCCGTCCGTCTTGGGGGTTGCACGTCAACGGCGATACAGACGCCGTTAACGTCCAACGCCATGCTCGGGAGAGAGCGGACCGGGGAGCACGGCCCTACGTCCAGGACTCCCGGTAGTGGGCCTGCTCCGGGGTTGGGTCATCGATCCCGACCCCGAGCGCCGCGAGCTTCAGCCGCGCGACCTCCTGGTCGATCGAGCCCGGGACCTGGTGGACGCCGGGCTTAAGCTCGCTTTGACGCCGCACCAGCTCCTCGACGCACAGCGCCTGCAGCGCGAAGGAGACGTCCATCACTGCCGCCGGGTGGCCTTCGGCGGCGGCCAGGTTGACGACCCGGCCGTGGGCGAGGAGGTTCAGCCGGCGCCCGTCGGCGAGGCGGTACTGCTCGACCAGCGGCCGCACCGCGCGGACGCCGGACGTGGCCAGCGCCCGCAGCTCCTCGAGATCCAACTCGACGTCGAAATGTCCTGCATTTGCCAGCAATGCTCCGTCCTTCATCAGCTCGAAGTGCTGACCGTGCAGCACGCGCCGCGAGCCCGTGACCGTGAGGAAGACATCACCGCGGGAGGCGGCCTCGAGAGCCGGCATCACCTCGTAGCCGGCCATCCGAGCCTCCAGTGCCCGCAACGGATCGACCTCGCAGACGATCACCGCGGCACCGGCGCCGCGCGCACGCTCGGCCACTCCCTGCCCGGCCCAGCCATAGCCGACGACGACGACTGTGTGGCCGGCGAGCAGCACATGGCTGGCTCGGATGATCCCGTCGAGCGCGGACTGTCCGGTCCCGTGGCGATCGTTGAGCGCCCGCTCGGTGCGGGCCTCGTTGACGGCGAGCACCGGACAGGCCAGCCTGCCCTCCTCCTGCAGACGGCGCAGCCGCACCAGACCCGTGGTGGTCTCCTCGGTGCCGCCGATCAGCTGCTCCAGCGCCCCGTCGCCGAGCGCATGCGCCGTGACCAGCAGGTCCGCCCCATCGTCGATCGTGACCTGCGGAGCGCCGGCAAGCAGCGCGCGGACGTGCTCACCGTAGGTGTCGAGATCCTCGCCGTAGAGCGCCCTGACCTCGACGCCGTGATCTGCGACCAGCGCCGAGGCGACGTCGTCCTGAGCCGACAGGGGATTGGCCGAGCACAGCGACGCCGTCGCCCCGCCCGCGACCAGCGTCAGCACCAGGTTCGCCGTCTCCGCCGTGACGTGCAGGCAGGCGGCGATTCGGACCCCCTCGAGCGGGCGCTGCTGCCGGAACCGATCGCGGATGCGGGCTAGCACCGGCATCTGCTCGCCGGCCCAGGCGATCCGAGCCGCGCCCTCGGGCGCCAGGCCCAGATCGGCAACGTCGTGCGGTGGGATCGCGGCCGAGGTCATCGCCCGGTCATCGGCCTTGGCCCGGGCTCAGTGCCCCCGGCTCAGTAACGGTAGTGGTCTGACTTGTACGGGCCGTCGACCGGGACCCCGAGATAGGCCGACTGCGACGGCGTGAGCTCGGTGAGCCTGGCGCCGAGCGCACCGAGATGCAGCCTCGCGACCCT
Source organism: uncultured Solirubrobacterales bacterium (assembly GCA_963723675.1). Lineage (GTDB taxonomy): Bacteria > Actinomycetota > Thermoleophilia > Solirubrobacterales > Solirubrobacteraceae > Palsa-465. The sequence continues at coordinate 2,538,313 of CAVRRW010000012.1, forward strand.
CTCGTCGAGGTGCTTGGGCAGCGTGTACACGCGCTTCTCGTAGAAATCGGGGTGCTTGAACAGCTCGATCTGTGCGATCACCTGGTTTGTGAACGAGTTGGACATCACGAAGCTGGGGTGCCCGGTGGCGTTGCCCAGATTCAGCAGCCTCCCCTCGGACAGCACGATGATCGCGTGGCCGTCGGGGAACATCCATTCGTCCACCTGCGGCTTGACCGGCACCCGCTCGATCCCGGCCGTGCGCGTCAGGCCGGTCATGTCGATCTCGTTGTCGAAGTGGCCGATGTTGCCGACGATCGCCTGGTGCTTCATCCGCGCCATGTGATCGGCGGTGATCACGTCCTTGTTGCCGGTGGCGGTGATGAAGATGTCGGCGGTCTGCACCACATCTTCCAGACGCGCCACCTGATAGCCGTCCATCGCGGCCTGGAGCGCGCAGATCGGATCGATCTCGGTCACCACGACCCGGGCGCGCTGGCCCCGCAGCGACTCCGCGCAGCCCTTGCCGACATCGCCGTAGCCGCAGACGACGGCCACCTTGCCGCCGATCAGCACGTCGGTGGCACGGTTGATCCCGTCGATCAGCGAGTGCCGGCAGCCGTACTTGTTGTCGAACTTGGACTTCGTGACCGAGTCGTTGACGTTGATCGCCGGGAACAGGAGCTTTCCCTCCTCGGCGAACTGATAGAGGCGGTGCACGCCGGTGGTGGTCTCCTCGGTCACGCCCTTGATCGCGGCAGAGACCTTCGCCCAATGCTGCGGATCGCGCTCGAGCGTGCGCCCCAGCAGCCCCAGAACGATCGCGAATTCCTCGGATTCCGCGCTTGCCGGATCGGGCACGGCGCCCGCCTGCTCGTACTCGACGCCCTTGTGGACCAGCAGGGTCGCATCGCCCCCGTCGTCGAGGATCATGTTCGGGCCACTGACCCCATCCCCATCCGGCCAGCTCAGCGCCTGCTCTGTGCACCACCAGTACTCCTCGAGCGTCTCGCCCTTCCACGCATACACGGGCACGCCGCGCGGATCGTCGGGCGTTCCCTCGGGCCCGACGACCACCGCCGCGGCGGCGTGGTCCTGGGTCGAGAAGATGTTGCACGAGGCCCACCGAGCCTCGGCGCCGAGCGCGACCAGCGTCTCGATCAGGACGGCGGTCTGCACGGTCATGTGCAACGAGCCGGTGACCCTGGCGCCGGCCAGCGGCTGGCTGTCGGCGTACTCCCGCCGCATCGCCATCAGGCCGGGCATCTCGTGCTCGGCGAGCTGGATCTCCTTGCGGCCAAAGGCGGCCAGCTCGAGGTCGGCAACCTTGAAGTCGGTCTTGGCGGCGGTTGTGCTCATGCGCTCTCCACGGTCGTGCTTATCGTCGGTTCGGTCGTGCTTATCGTCGGTTCGGGCTCGCCGCCATCAGGCGGCGGCGAGCAGCTTCTGATGCTTGGCCTGCTCGAAGCTCAGCCAGTCCTCGGCTTCCACGTTCTCGGGACGCCTGGCCTCGCTCTCAAGCCAGCTTTCGACGGCCTGGCGCAGCTCCGGTTCGGCCGCTATCCGCGAGGCAAAAGCCACGTCGGAAAGACCGAGTTCGAACCTCTGGAGGAGCTCCTTCAGCGTTCGTAGCCGCTGCAGCTCCGCCGGCCCGTAGAGGCGGTACCCAGACGGCGAACGACCGGACGTGACCAGGCCTGTTCGTTCGACATAACGAAGCATCCGCGCCGACCAGCCCGTGGTCTGCGCTGCCTCGTTGATCGTCAACCCGTCCATTTTCCGAGCCAACCTTAGCACGAGAGTGTCAAGGTTGGGGATCTCGGCCGCCGCTCCCCGATACGTCGACATGCTGCCCCGAGATCGGCGGCCCCGACCGGGTGTGACCGGAAACTTTGCTCTCAAACCCTCAAGGTCCAGCGCGAACGTGCCGAAAGGGAGATACGAGATTCGTCCAGCGGCCGGTGTTCGACTCGACTCGCGGGATACCCTCGCGTCAGAGCCGGGTGGCCCAACGCCCGGAGGATCCGGGGAACTGGAGTCGAAAGCGCCATGGCACGGTGCCGGGACATCATCATCGAGCGCGGCACATGGATCTGCACCGTCTTGCTGATGAGCGCGCTCGGCGCGTCGGTGTTCGGAGTTGCCGGCGCCGACGGCCACGGTTTTGAATCGAGCGCCGTCCATCCCAAGCGAGCCCGCGCGATCGTCGTCCACTGGCACGGGCCCGCCACGTTCCACTCCTCCGCGCCGGCCACGTTTGCGCCGCACGCCTCCTCCAAGGGCGGCTCGCACCAGACCGGGGCCGTCCCGTCGCGCCCGACAAGCGGCTACGGCTCGAGCGTGCCGGCGACCCCCGGCGATGCCACTCAGGAGAGTGGATCGGGGTCGAGCAACGCCCAGCCCGTTGCTCAGGCGGCCCCCCACCTCACCGCCAGCCGGCCCGCCTTGGCGCCCGGTTCCGTTCATGCGGGTCAGTCCTCCTCGGCTCGCCTCCAATCCTCTTCGGCTCACCACCAATCCGGCAGGGCGTTGCGTGCCCGCTTCTTGGCCCGCAGCGACGACACCGCCCCCTCTGACAGCGCCGCGGTCAGCGCCGCGCTCGGCGCCTGGACGGGCGCGAGCGTCGAGGTCTCGACCGTGCCGGCCGGGTGTCCGGACGCCCCATCGGCGACACCCCAGGGCAGCGCCGCCCCGGGCGCCGGCCAGACCGCTTCGGCTCCGGGTGACGCGAGCACGACCGGCTCGGGCGACTCCAGCCAGACCGCCACCGCTCAGGCCCCCGGCTGCGACACCGGACAGGCCGGCGGCACCCAGGGCAACGAGGGACAGAGCAATACGGCGCCCGGCACGGGCGCCGCGGACCAGACCGGGCAGGGCGAGACAGGTTCCAGCCAGCCCGGCCAGGGCGCCGGCGACCAGGGACAGGGCAACGGCAACCTCGCACCGGGCAACGGCAACCTCGCACAGGGCAGTGGCGACCAGGGAGAGGGCAGCGGCGACCAAGGACAGGACAGCGGCGACCAAGGACAGGGCAACGGCGACCAAGGACAGGGCAGCGGCGACCAAGGACAGGGCAGCGGCGACCAAGGACAGGGCAGCGGCGACCAAGGACAGGGCAGCGGCAACCTCGCACAGGGCAACGGCAATCCGGCACAGAGCAATGGGGACCAGGGTCAGGGCGCGGGCGCCGGGACCTGCCCGACCGATTCGACCGGAGCCGGTGCCGCCGACGCGGGCCAGGGCGGCGGCGGTGACGCGTCCGGGGTCGCGACCCCGGCCGTCGGCGGCTCGAGCGCCAACCGCACCAGCGACCAGACCCCGCCGGACACTAGTTGCGGACAGGACACCGGAAGCGCCCCCGGCGGCCCCCTGACCAGTCCCTCGCCGGGAACCGGCGACACTGGATCACAAGACGACGGTTCAACCGTCGGCGGTCCGCTGACCGCCGTGTCACCAGGTCAGAGTGGGTCGAGCACGACGCCGAGCCCTGTCACGATCCCGCCGAGCACGAGCTCGCCGGCGCCGAGCGCCAACCCCGTGGCGCCGAGCACCAACCCCGTGACCCCGATCACGAACCCCGTGATCCCGAGCACCAACCCCGTGGTGCCGAGCACCAACCCCGTGACCCCGATCACCAATCCGGTGACGTCGGTCAGCCCCGCGCCCAGGACGAGGACCCCGGTCACCTCGACCCTGCCCGGCGACTTCTCGTCCATTCTGCGGCTGACGTCGGCGTTCGGCACCGGGACCGGCGGCGGCCTACTGACCCCCGCCGCCGGAGGCACTGGCCTTGGCGCCGCCTCCGACCTCGGCGCGGGCACCGGCCTCGGCACGGGCACCGGCCTCGGCGCGCTCACCACGGCCACCTCGCAGATCGCCGCGCGGGGGGGAACCAAGGCCTCGCACAGGGCCAAGCGGGCTCACTCCGGTGGCTTGAGCACGCAGGCACCGCCGCTGATCAACGTCCCCGGCGCTCAGGCACTCGTCCACTTCGTCGACCGCATTCCGGAGTGGGCCTGGATTGCGATCGCCGCCCTGGCGGCACTGGCTGTCGCCGGCTTCGGCGCCGCGTTTCGCTCCGGCCGCCTGGTCCGCCGTCAGGCCGGCGCGATCGCCGCGGCGAGCGCGGCAGCGCTGACCGACCCGCTGACCGGCGTCGTCAACCGCCGGGGCTTCGCCGAGGAGGTCGAGCGTGAGCTCGCTCGAGCCCGCCGCTACGGGCGGCCGTTCGTGCTCGCCTACGTCGACGTCCGCGGGCTGAAGACCGTCAACGACACCGAGGGCCACCTCGCCGGCGACGAGCTGCTCAAGAGCGTCGCCAGCCTGTTGCGCGACTCAGCCCGGGCCGACGACGTCGTCGGCCGGCTCGGCGGCGATGAGCTTGGCCTCCTGCTCGTCGAGCAGTCGGCCGAGGGCGCCGGCGTCGTGACCCAGCGGGTCCAGTCGCTGCTCCCCGAGCGGCGCGCCCAGCTCGGTCTAGCTTCGGATTGGGGCCTGACGATCGGCACCGCTGCGTATCCGGAGGACGGCCAGACGTTCGACGAGCTGCTCGCCACCGCCGACCGCCGGCTATACGAGCAGCGGGGCATCGACATCCGCCGCGCCTAGGCTGGACCAGGCCCCGGACTGGCCCTCGCCGGCGTCGCGGCCCCGTGGGGCCCCTCCCACCCGAACCTAACCGTTGGCCAGCGCGCCCTTGAGGCGGTCGAGCTCCGGCAGCGGCGTCGGGTCTACGGACCGCAGCACGGCCAGGTAGACCGACACCAGGTCACCGAGGAGCACCAGTGACGCGAGCCGGTCGGTCCGCGTCTCACCGATCGTCTCGATCCGGAACGTGTTGGCCGCGTGACGCTGGATCAAGCCGCGTGTGAGCTCGATCCGCTGGCGCGTGCGGGGGTGCAGGTCCGAGTCGTCGAGGAAGACCGCGCTGAACCGGCCCAGCTCGCTCGCTCCGGCCCAGCCGGCGATCTCGTTGTGATCGAGCTCGGGCAGTTCACCGGCGAAGCACGGCATCTTGGCGTTCTCGTTGATCTGGGTCTTCCAGCGATATGCGATCGGCGCGGTCAAGCCGGCCCCGGCGATCTGGGGCACCGTCGCATGGAGACCTCGCGCCAGATCCTTGGGAAGCGAGTTCTCGGGCCCATCGGGGCCCCATTCGGCGACGAGCCGCTCGCCATGAGCGGCGGCGACGTCGATCTCGGAGTGCAATCGGTCGCCGGCGCCGCACAGATACGCCACCTCGAGCGCGATCACCAGCAGGTAGGCAACCGCAACGCGCGGCTGAAACCCCCCGGGAATCGGGATCACCGGGACAGCGTCCGCACGCGCCGCGGCGGCGAGCTTGCCGCCGGTGGTGGCGACGATCCGCCGCGCCCCCAGCGCCCCGGCCGCGTCGTAGATCGCCAGCGTCTCCTCGGTGTCGCCCGAGTAGCTCGAGCAGAGCACCGTCGCGTCCGGCGTCGTCCACGCCGGCAGCGCATAGTCGCGGGCAAGCACGATCGGGCGCGAGGCCCGGTCGCCCAGCACCGCGCGCGCCAGCGCACCCCCGATCGACGAGCCTCCCATGCCGGCGACGATCAGCCCCCCGGGGGCATCATGCGGCTCGACGTTCGCCGACTGCACGCGCCACAGCGCGTCTCGCAGGTGGTCGGGCCAGGCGAGGACATCCTCGATCTGGCCCGCCCGATCAACCGCCGCGACGGCGTCCCGGGTCAGCTCCCCGTTGGTCGTCAAAATCTGATCGCTCCCTCTGGCAGCTCGACCCCCGGGAAGATACGCGCCCCGGCCGCGAGCACGTTGCCCGGCCCGATGTTCACGCCCTGCCCCAGCATCACCCGGCCTTCGACGTGACAGTGGTCCCCGATCGAAGCGTCGGCGCCGACGATCGACCCTCGGATGGTGACCCGCTCGCCGACCGTCGCGCCGTCGAGCAGCACGGAGCCTTCGATGTGCGCGCCGCGGCCCACGGTGACGTCGCGGCCCAGCACCGTGCGCCCCCCGACGATGGCGCCGGCTGACACCTCCGAGCCGGCACCCACCAGCGCCGGCGCGACGACTCTTCCGGCCACCGTCGCGCCGTCGCGAAGGACCAGACCGGAGGCGCTCAGGCGGCGTCCCACCTCGGTACTCACATTTCCCTCCAGGATGTCGTAGGTCGCCTCTAGATATCGCTCCGGCGTGCCAATGTCGAGCCAGTAGCCGTCGGCGGCATAGCCGAACAGGCCGTTGCCGACGAGCGCGGGAAATACCTCGCGCTCGACCGAAATGTTGGTGCCCGCCGGCCCCATCTGCTCGAGCACGCTTCGCTCGATCACGTACGCGCCGGCGTTGACGAGGTCCATCTCGATCCGCTCGGGCCCGGGCTTCTCGACGAACTCCTTGACCGAGTCGTCGGGGTTGCGGCGCACCAGCCCGTATGCGGACGGGTCCTCGACCGACATCAGCGCGAGCGTCGCGCGCGCCCGAGTTCGCTCATGCTGGCGCAGCTCCTCGGTGAGGTCGATGTCGGCGAGGATGTCGCCGTTGAGCATGAAGAAGCGCTCGTCCAGCAGGTCCTCGGCGAACTTCAAGGCCCCCCCGGTCCCCAGCGGCCGGGGCTCTTGCAGGTAGCGCAGACGCAGACCGAGCGAGGAGCCGTCACCCAGGACCGCGCGGACGCCCTCGGCCATGAACCCGCAGGAGAGGATCACGTCGTCGACGCCGTGGCCGGCGAGCCATTCGAGCATGTATGTGATGAACGGGCGGCCGACCAGCGGCACCACCGGCTTGGGGATCGTGGAGGTCAGCGGCCGCAGCCGGGTCCCCTCCCCGCCGGCCAGAATCAGCGCCTGCATGCGGCGGCGCCGATCATCGTCCGATTCCCTCATAGGCGAAGCCCGACGCCCTCACTGCCTCCCGGTTCAGGAAGTTGCGGCCGTCGATCACGACCCGTCCCCGCATCGCGTTCGCCGCCCGCACCCAGTCCAGATCGGCGAACTCCGGCCACTCCGTGACGATGATGCAGGCGTCCGCGCCCTCCAGGGCACCGAGCGCCGAATCGGCGAACTCGACCCCGACCATCAGCTTGCGGGCCTCGGCCTCGGCCACGGGGTCATACGCCCGGACGCGGGCGCCGTCTGCCTGGAGTCGCGCCGCCAGCACCAGCGAGGAGGCCTCGCGCATGTCATCGGTGTTGGCCTTGAACGCGAGCCCGAGCAGCGCCACGGTCTTGCCCACGAGCGAGCCCAGGTGCTTTTGGAGCTTGCCGATCACCCGGCGCTTCTGCAGCTCGTTGACCTCGATCACGGCCGTCAGCAACTGGAAGTGGTAGCCCGAATTGCCCGCCAGCTGCTTGAGCGCCGAGACGTCCTTGGGAAAGCAGGATCCTCCGAAACCGATCCCGGGCTTCAGGAAGTGGGTGCCGATCCGATCGTCGAGGCCCATCCCCCGCGCCACCTCGAGCACGTCGGCGCCGGTCTCCTCGCAGACGTTGGCGATCTCGTTGATGAACGAGATCTTCGTCGCCAGAAAGGCGTTGGCCGCGAGCTTGATCATTTCCGCACTGGCGATGTCGGTGCGGACCAACGGCGCGTGCAGGGGCTCATAGAGCCCGACCACGGCGTCTCCGGCCCAGTCGCCCTCGTCGCCGACCACGACCCGGTCGGGCGCCAAGAAGTCCGCCACTGCCGATCCCTCCTTGAGGAACTCGGGGCAGGAGACGTATGCAAAGCCGGGCTTTCCGCGCTCGCGGAATGCGCGCTTGATCGCGACGCCCGTGCCCACAGGCACCGTCGATTTCATCACCAGCGCGTGCTCGTCGGAGGCCGGCATCGCCTCGACCACCGCGCGGACGGAGGAAAGGTCCGCGTCTCCGGAGTAGGTCGGCGGCGTTCCCACCGCGACGAACATCAGCCGCGCTCGGTCCAGGGCCGGCCCGATCTCGGTCCCGAAATGCATTCGCTGCCGGTTGCGCCCCACGCATTCGGCCAGCCCCGGCTCGTAGATCGGGATCTCGCCGCGCTCCAGGCGGGCGATCTTGTCCGTGTCGACGTCGACGCACCAGACGTCGCTCCCGAGCTCGGCGAAGCCCGCGGCGCTGACGAGTCCCACGTAGCCGGTGCCGATGACCGCGATCGGTTCGCGCTGCGAAGCCATTGGCGCCGGAGGGTAGCGAGGCTCGGTGCGACCCTACGACCGCGCCGGCGTCAGCGACGCGGCGATCGCGAGCATCTGCGCGTTGGAGAGGTTCGCGGTCAGCGTGTTGGAGATCCAGTAGACCGCGTGGGCGGTCCTCCAGGCCACCGTCGTCAGCTTGCTTCCGTCGAAGTAGAGAAGCAGGTGCTTGCCGGCGATCGTCCTGGTGGCGCCCGGACTGTCGATGATCGGCGCCTGCTGCCAGGTCGTTCCCTGAACGCCGTAGTACTGGCCGAGCACCGGGTTGAGCACGAGCGTCATCCGGTAGGCGGGATAACGGGTGCCGTCGCGAGCGCGGATCGTGTAGCGGCGGGGATAGGAATTGGCAACGGGGCCTTCCGGGCAGGTGCCGTCGGTGCAGTAACTCGATCCCGACGCGATCGCGCGCGAGTAATAGACCGGCAGCTTGCGGAGGCGCAGCGCCGCCGCCTGGGCCTGGCCGTCGGACGCGTCACCCGTCAAGGCGGCGTTCGAACCTCGTCCCGGAGACGCGTGTTGGGGCGTCTTCGGCGCGCCGGCGCGCTTGGCGGCGCCGCGGGTCGGACGCACCAGCGCCGCAAACGCCGCCTGCTCGGCACCCGGGTCGGCCGTCACGTAGCAGGGCGTCCCCCCGGTG
>CAVRRW010000013.1:0-10051 GCA_963723675.1 uncultured Solirubrobacterales bacterium
CCGGCCGGGTGGTGCCGTCGGTGGATCGTCTCGCGCAGCTCGTGTTTCTGTGTGGTTATCGGCTGAACGTGGGGGTTGGGGAGCGCCCGGCGCGAGTGGACCGGGGTCTGCTGGCCGACAGTCTTCGGGCGCTGCCGCCGCACGCGAGATCAAGCGATCGGACGAGGGCACCGGCGAGGATCCGGGGCGGTCCCGATATCCCATGGGTTGGGGATCACGAACGCGCCGTCGCGCTCGTGCAGTGCGCGGAAGGCGGCGCCCTTCGAGATGTCGGCATTGGTCACGTGCGTCCTCCTCGGTGCGGTTGATGGCTATGCGCCGAGCGCTTCATTCGGGCTGAGCCGCGCGGCCTTGGCTGCTGGGTATAGTCCGGCGATCACGCCGATCGCGAAGCCTGCGGCTGGGGCGGCGATGAGCGCCCAGCTGGGGAGTACGAATGGCTCGTGTTTGGTGTCGGCGTAGGTCCAGGTGGCGAGCGCGCCGAACGCGAGACCGGCGGTGCCGCCCAGGATCGCGAGCATCGCGGACTCGGCCAGGAACTGGCTGGTGATGTGGCGGCGAGTGGCGCCAAGCGCGCGGCGCAGTCCGATCTCGCCGCGGCGTTCGAGCACGCTGATCACCATGATGTTCGCGATCCCGATCGCGCCGACCAGCAGCGCGACCGCGCCGAGCCCGAGCAGCAGCGTCGTGAACTGACCCTTCGCAGCCGCCCTGGCTTCGAGCGCGTCCGATGGTCGCGACACGCTCACGCCGGACGCGTTCTGGGGGTCGGTCGCGGCGGCGAGCAGGTTCGAGACGCTGATGACGTGGTTCTGGTCGGCGCGGACGTAGATCTCCGACGGGTTGGGCGCCAGCTGGAAGGTCCGTTTCGCGACCGGCAGCGAGATGAACGCGGTTGAGTCGAGGGTCGTGTCGAGCAGGGCAGTTTTCAGAATTCCGATGACGGTGAAGTAGCGGTTGCCGAGGTAAACGAGCACGCCCGGGTGGGTGATGCCCAGGATCTGCGCGGCTTGGGCGCCGAGCACGGCCTCGGGGAAGCGCCGGCTGACGGAGCCGAGGAAACGACCGGACGCCATCGAGGTGCCGAGCACTTGGGGGAGGTTGGCGCCGGTCGCGTCGATGTTGATCCCGCCGGTCTGCTCTGCGGGCACGTGCGGGTTGCGGTATACGTTCATGCCGGCGAGCGGGTAGATCGCGACGTCGTCGATAACGCCGGGCTGGTGCGCGATCTGCCCGGCGGCGGTAGCCGGGAAGACCTCGCCGGTGCCAGTGAAGCTCTGGCCGGGGGTGACGGTGAGTAGGTTGGTGCCGAGCGCGTCGATCTCGGCGAGCAGGTTGGCTTGGGCGGAGGAGGAGATCCCAACGACGGCGACCATCGCCCCGATCCCGATCGCGATCCCCAATGCCGAGAGCGCGGCGCGAAGGCGGCGGGTTCGCAGTCCTTGCAGCGCGGTCCCGATCAGCTCGCCGGCACGTAGCCGCGGCAGCACGCCGCGGTGGCCGGGAAGTGGCGTAGCGGTGGCGTTCACGATCGCTCGTCGGCGATGATCTGCCCGTCGCGCATCCGTACCTGGCGCGGAAACGAGTCGGCGATTTGGTGGTCGTGGGTGATCAGCACCAGAGTCGCGCCGTCTGCGGCGAGCTGGTGCAGGAGCGCGAGGACCCCGGCGCCCGACGCAGAGTCGAGGTTGCCGGTCGGCTCGTCGGCGAGGATCATCGCCGGGCGCTTGACCAGCGCGCGGGCGATCGCGACCCGCTGGCACTCCCCGCCGGAGAGCATCGCCGGGCGGTGGCTTACCCGGTCGCCAAGGCCGACACGCTCGAGCGCCGTCCACGCCGCCTCGCGTCGCTCGCGACCGCTGACCCCGGTGTAGAGCATGCCGAGCGCGACGTTCTCGAGTGCGCTCAGCGCGTCTTGGAGGTGAAAGCTCTGAAACACGAACCCGATGTCGTAGGCGCGCAGCCCGGCGAGCTGCACGTCCGAGGCGCGGGCGACATCACGGCCGAGCACGGTTACGGTGCCGCTCGTCGCCCGCTCAAGGGTGCCGAGCACGGTCAGCATCGTCGTCTTTCCCGACCCCGAAGCGCCGACCACAGCCACCCGCTCACCACCGGCGACCTCGAGGCTGACACCGCCGAGCGCGCGCACACCGCCGGCGTACTCCTTGACCGCATCTTCGAGGCACAGCGCGAGCTGACCGTCGGCGGGTGCATCCTCGGGCAGAGCACGGTCCGGTGCCTCACTGCGCGAATGAACGCTCATGCCGGTCATCCCTGCGAGTTGGTCACGCGCAGGCCGGGGTCCACGCCCGCGCCCGAGATCTGCACGTCTCCGGCGGCGAACAGGCCGGTCCTGACGGGCAGCAGTCGGTATGGGGCGTCGGCCTCCTGGACCGCGTAGGCACCGCCCACCGTCGCGATCAGCGCGGTGACCGGCACCGACAGCACATGCCTGGCCTCAGCCTGGGTGAAGTTGACGCTCACGCTCGCCTGATCCAGACCGGCTCCGCTGTGGTGGCTCTTGAGCTTGATCGTGACTGGCACCGTCGAGGTGCTCCCCGACGACCCCGACCCACCACCCCCGCCGCTGCCGGCACCATTCGCTGCGCCGCCGCCAGCCCCGTTGCTGGAGCTCTGCGCGACCGAGCTGACCGCGGTGATCGTTCCGTTCACAGTCTGCCCGGACGGCAACTGCACAGTCACCCGCGCGCCGACCTTCGCCTCCCGCTGGGAGCTCGCGCTCAGACCGACGGTCACGATCAGCTGCGTAGAGCTAGTCTCGAGGATCGCCGTCGCCCCAGCGCCACTGCCCGACCGAGATGAGTGCGACGACGAGCTCCTGCTCGCGCCCGACGAGCCCGAGCTCGATGACTGCTTCGCGGCTCTGAGCGCGCCGGTCGCGGCGCGCAGTTGCGCAGCTTCAGCCTTCAACAGCGCCGTGAGCTTCGAGAGCTCGCCGCCGGAATCCCGCGGCGTCCACCGTCTGGGCTTGTGCGCTGTTGTCGGGGCGGACCGACCGGAGCCCCTCGTCGCCGCCACACCCGGCGTGCTGTCCTGCGGGTAGGTGGTGCCCTGGAAGCCGACGAACTCGGCTTCGCCGGCATCGACCAACGTGTCGGCGTTCTGCGCGGAGCCGCCGCCCGCCGAGCCGCCACCGCCTCCTCCGGTGGAGCCGACCGTTCCATCCTGTGCGGAGATCACCTGCTTGCCGGGCAGGAACACGACCTGACCGAGCGACAGGCTCCCGGTCTCACGCTGCCCCAGCGACTCCTGGAACAGGTCCACGCCCGCCGTGGTCGCCGGCTGCCACTGATCGTCGAGCACGATCCCGTCCGGGTCGAACCCGAGCCGCACCAGGTCGCGGTTGAGCTCCTCGATATCCACCCCCGGCGAGTCGGACCCGGTCAGGTCGCGGTACGCCGGCGCGGACCCGTCCATCAACGTGACCGGCTGACCGTCGATCCCAAACAGCCTCTCCCCCGGCCTGATCACCTGACCGACCGCGGGCAGCCAGGTGATCGTCCCGCTCAGCCGGTTATAGACCGTCTGCGGGTTCGCGTAGCCGACAGTGCCCGACTCGGTATCTGTCTCTACCAGGTCACGCCGCTGCACCGTTGCCGTACCCGCTGCATGGCCCTGACTGCCGGTGGCCCGCTTTGACGGAGGGTTTGTGCGCAACACGATGGCGGCGACCACCAGCCCGCCGGCGACGAGAGCCAGCCCGGCACCGAGCCGACCTCGCCGGCGCGAGCTGAGGATCACCCCAAGACGCCTGACCATCACGATCCCCGCGCGCTGATCATCCGTTGAATCCCGGCTTGCTCCACTGGGTCAGCGTGGCCCGCATCCCGTCTGCGCATGCTTGGGCGCGGCAACTCCGGTGAGCGCCCCCACGCGGACTGGTGTCGCGATGTTTCGCGGTGGGCACCCTGTGCGATGCCGGCGTCATGGGCCCCCGCACGCGTTTGCCGCCCGCTGGAACGCCGGGGCGTCGGTATTGACGCCGGGTGGCGGTCCGAAGTCGTACGGGCCGTGGCTGGGGATGGTCGGGTCGGAGTAGTTGGGGACGCCATGCGCGCGCATGCACTCCGCGTGATGCAGAATGCTCAGCCTCTTGCTCTCGGATATCCCCCCATGCGGACCGCCGCCGGGCTGGAGCTTGCTGCGGCACGCTTGCGCGGCTGATCGGAACGCGGGCGACTGAGCGAGCGTGTCGGGAAGGTTGGGCCCGTCCGGGAAGTTCGGCACCCCGTGCGAGCGCATGCAGTTCGCGAACGCCAGCCGGCTCGGTAGGGGCGAGGCGGTGGTGCCGGTCGGCTCGGTCGAGGTTCCGCAGGCGGCGATCGCGTTAGTGCAGGTAACCGCCGCCAATGCGATGGTGAGCCAGGCGATCGGTCGCCGGTGTCGTTGTCCGGAGCGTTGGCTGGGTTGTCGGTTCGTCATCGTGTCCAATAGTTGTCGTCGGCTGCCGCGCGCTCGGCGCGGGCGCATGTGATGGGTGCTGCGACGGTGGCTTGGGGTTCTAGGCGACCGCGTATAACAGGAGCGCTACGGAGGCCGTTACACGGTTGTTAGTCGCCGTCAGGCATCCTGGGGACGGAGATGCGCTTGGCCGGCAAGCTGGCGGAGAGGTTCGAGGGCCGCGGCCTACCCGCGCGGAGCGTGCGCCTGCGGCTCACGGCGCTCTACGGCGGCCTGTTCGTACTCTGCGGAGCCGGGTTGCTGGTGATCACCTACCTGCTCGTCAGCCATAGCACGCGTCACCGGCCGCCAGGGGAGGTTGTCATTGGTCGTCCACTCGCCGGAGTGCTGGGGCCGTCTGAGCGCACGGTCGAGATCGGCCGGATCGTGGCCGCATTGCGCTACCAGAACGGCGTTGATCTACACCAGCTGCTCATCGAGTCGGCGATCGCGCTGGCCGCGATGGCCGCGCTCTCGGTCGCGCTGGGCTGGGTGGTCGCCGGCCGGGTGCTCTCGCCGTTGCGGACGATCACCGCCAGGACCAGGAGGATCTCCGAGCAGAGCCTGCACGAGCGGCTCGCGCTACCCGGCCCGCGCGATGAGCTCAAGCAGCTGGCGGACACGATCGACGAACTGCTCGCACGCCTCGAGGCCGCGTTTGACGCCCAGCGGCGGTTCGTCGCCAACGCCTCGCACGAGCTGCGCACCCCACTGGCGATGATGCGCACACGGCTCGACGTCGCGGTCGCCAAGCCCGATGGCGTGCCGCCACAGACCCAGGCTCTTGACGCGGGCCTGCGCAGGGACCTTGACCGCGCCGAGGCGCTGCTGGAGGGCTTCCTCGTGCTCGCCCGCGCGCAACACGGCAGGCTCGCCGACGCCACGATCGTCTCGCTCGACCAGATCGTGACCGACGCGCTCGCGACGCACCATGCCCAGATCGCGGCGCAGCAGCTCGAGGTGCGCACAGGCCTCGCCCCGACCGGTGTCGCTGGCAGCGAGACGCTGTTGGCGCGGATGGTCGAGAACGTGATCGAGAACAGCGTGCGTCACAACCAGCCGCACGGCTTCATCCACATCGCCTGCGAGACCAATGGCGGAGCGGGGCGGCTGGTCGTCGAGAGCGGCGGGCCGGTGCTCGACCAGGACAACGTCGCGCAGCTCGCCCAGCCGTTCCGGCGCCTCGGGGCCGAGCGCACCGGCTCGCGCGACGGTTACGGGCTTGGTCTGTCGATCGTCGGGGCTGTCGCCGACGCGCACGGCGGCACGCTCGAGCTCCAGTCCCGCCCGCAGGGAGGCCTGCGCGTGCAGATCACCCTGCCGTCCGCCGCTCCCGCTCCCGCCACACCGGTGCCCGCATGAGGGTGCTGGTCGTCGAGGACGAGCCGGAGTTCGCGAACCTGATCGCCGAGGGGCTGCGCGACCAGGGCATGGCCGTCGACATCGCCTATGACGGACTGGCCGCCGCCTCCAAGCTCAACGTTTACCCCTACGACGTCGTCGTGCTCGACCGTGACCTTCCCGGCGTGCCCGGCGACACCCTCTGCCGCATGATCACCCGCTCAGACGACCCGGCGATGATCCTGATGCTGACCGCCGCCGGCGCCGCGGCCGAGCGGGTCGCCGGGCTCGCGCTCGGCGCCGACGATTACCTCCGCAAACCCTTCCACTTCCCCGAGCTAGTACTGCGCATCCGAGCGCTCGCCCGCCGCAAACCCGACGCGCAGGACCGCACCCTGACAGCCGCGGGCATCGAGCTCGACCCGCTCGCCCGTACCGCCACCCGAGACGGCCGAGAGCTCGACCTGTCAGCCAAAGAGTTCGCCGTGCTCGAAGCGCTACTCAGAGCCAGCCCTGGGGCGCTCAGCGCAGAACGACTGCTCGAGCAAGCCTGGGATGAGAACACCGACCCCTTCACCAACACCGTCAGGGTCACGATCGGCCGGCTCAAACGCAAACTGAGAGAACCAAACCCCATCCAAAACACACCCGGCATCGGGTATAGACTCCCGCGGACCGACGACGACCCTCCGTCGTGAGCCACAGCCACCGCGAGCCCAACGCACCAGTCGCCCTGGCGGCACCCGGCGAGGCATGACTCAGCTGCGCGTGGACGGTCCCCGAGAGCGCTGCTTCCCTTCGGTGCTGTGGGCGCCGGTTGAATAGGGGCCCCACCTGCGCCGGTTGAAACGCCGCAGACCTGCTCCCCCGAGCCTACGCATGACCGCCAGCCGTTCCTTGCAGCATCCGTAGACCGATCGCCCTGTGCGACGCCGGCCGCGGGTCTCGCCCGCGCCGTGCGGTCGGCTACAGCTCGCGTTCGTAGTAGAGCATCTGCGTTTCGGGCCGCCCCTGCTTCTCGAGGTTCGTGAAACCGAGGCTTTCGTAGAGCCCTCGCGCCGCGGCGTTGTCGACGGCGGTGTCCAACTCCATCGTGGTTGCCCCGCGCTCACGCGCCACGGCCAATGCCGTCTGCATGAACATGCGTCCGTGCCCCTCGCCACGGCGGTCAGGCACCACGTAGAGCTCCTCCAAATAGCACGTGGGCGCGCCCGTGAGCAAATACTCGCGAAAGCGCAGTTGAGCCACGCCGACTCACGCGGTCCGGCGAGCAGGAACACGCTCAGATCGTGCGGATGTGCTCGCGGACGCGAGAAACGAGGATCTGAGCACCCGGCGTGTACTCGTCGAACTCCGCCTGAAAGCGATCGATCAGTTCGGCGACCTCTTCGGCATCTGCTCGCTTGGCGATACGGCTCGGCTCGGGCGGCGAAAGCATCGGACGAGGAGTAAGCAGCGACGCCCGCCGGTGTTCAGGCGATCCTCGCCAGCCCGGGGTTGGCGGCGGGGCGGTCTGGGGTTACGCAGACCATTCCCTCGCTGAACCCGGCCGAGCCGATCCCGAAGGCGCCGTTGAACCCGTCGAGGTTGACGACCATCAGATGCGCGGTGATCTCGAGGAGCTGCTGGTCGCTGGAGTGCCCTCTGAGCTGGTCGTATAGCTCGTCGGTGATCTCGACCGGCGTGCGCATCACGGCGACGGTGTAGTCGAGCGCCAGCTTCTCGCGATCGGTGAACAGGTTGCTGTGGCGGTAGCGCGCCAGCGCCAGGAGCTCGTCGTCGGAGAGACCGGAGTGCCGGCAGATCTAGGAGCCGAGGTCGACGCAGAACTCACAGCCGATCATCTGCTCCCCTTTGAGTTCGATGAGGTTCTCGAGCCGCCAGACCAGGATGACGTGACAGCGATGAATACGGCTTATGCCGAATTCGGCATAAGCCGTGCCTGACGAAGATCGACCCGCGACGCTGATCCAGGTCGGTCTCAGCGAGGGGACAGCGCCTCGTGGATACACAGCCCGGCGCGCCAGAGCACGACGATCAGGCCGTTGAGTCGGTCGCTGGAGCGCTCGCCGCGCGCCTGGCGCATCACCGCGACGATCTCATCGACGGTCGGCGGGGCAGCGGGGTAACGCTGACTTTGGTTCCTCGGCGCCTTCCCGGCATGAAACCCCGGCTTGGTCGCGGGCAAGCGGCCGGTGGCCAGCGACGTCGACCATCGGCTGGACAGATGGCATGGCTCCCTCCTTTGAGAGCCTGACGGTTGACCACCCACCTTTACCGCAGCTCGTGCGGGCGGTGCGGGTCGTTGGTCGCTCCGTTCGGGTTCTCCCGGCGGGGCCGGCATCCAGGGAGTCGGTGGACCGCTCGCCCGCTACCGCACTTGAGGAAGGAACCGCGAGGCGCCCGTGCTCCTCGTCGGGGCATGAAAATCCTGGCGTGAAGGCGCTGTCCGGCCCCGGAGCGTACGGTCGGGCGATCCGGGACAGGGGCCTTCCTGGGAGAACGCACTCGGGCAGGCGGTTTTGAACGATGCACTTTGAGCGCGGGCTTGTCTTTTTGGCCGCCCCTGCGACTTGCCCGGGTTGTGCTGCGAGCACGTATCGGTCGGTGTCGTTCGCCCGTTTGTTCTTCCCGTTCACCTAACTACGCGGAGGTGATCGGTCGTGGCGCAGGTGGCGCAGGTCTACAGGTGGATGGGTCGGGCGCTCGGTCTGGACGTGCATCCGATTTCTGCGAGATCACGATCTGCGAGGATTGGATGGTCCGCTCAGCCGGGCGGGGGAAGACCACGCCGCAGGCGCTGGAGGTGCCGGCGGCGAGCTTGGAGGCGACGGATCGGGTGGCGATGGAGGTGTCGGGCGGCGCGTGGGAGGTCGCGCGGATCCTCGAGCTCTACGTGCAGCATCGGTCGCCCGGAGCATCAGTCCGGTCGAGGTCGAGGACGACTGCTGCCGCTTTGAGCGCCGCGGGTTTGCTCGCCGATCGACCTGCAAGCGCGGGCGTTTGCTGCGACGTTCGACCGCGGCTAACTCGCTCGCAGCTGAGCTTCTGGTTTGCCGGCCGAGCGACAGCCTCGAACGAACGCGCTCGTCTCGGGCGGCCGCAGCCGCGGCGAGAGCGAGACGATGGGTGTTATCCCGGCTCGCGAATTCCTCGGATTTGGCTGCTGGAAGAGCCTGTTTTCGCTGCTCAGGGCGGTTTAGCGAGTTTTGAGTCGTGGTTGGCGCAACGGGGTTACTCGCCGTTCACGGTGGGGCACAGGTTGTGGCCGCCGGCGCTGGTCAGCCGCTGGCTTGTGCATGAGGGGTTGTCGGTCGAGGAGCTGACGCCGGAGCGGTTGGTGGAGCTCGCGTAGGCGCGCCGGGCAGCGGGCTATCGGTCGTGATCTCGCCGATGAGCATGCGCGCGCCGCTGGCGTTCTTTCGCGAGCGTGGGGTTGTGCCGCAGCAGTGCCGAAGGCGCATGTCGCGCTTGACCAACTGCTGCGCGACGCGCTTGACCAACTGCTGCGCGACGCGCCGCTCGATCTCGGCGGCGACGTGGCCGAGCAGCGGGTCATCTTCGAAGAGATGATGGCGGCGATCCCGGTTCCGGCCGACGTCACCACATCGTCCGGGAGCCTCGGCGGGATCTCCGTGGTCAACTCGAGGTCGCGGGCGATGACCCGGAGCGGGTCATCTTCTACCTCCACGGCGGCGCGTACGCGATCGGAACCGCCGCCGCGTCGGTGGGTCTCGCATCAGACCTCGCACGTCACGCCGGAACCCGGCTGGCACAGTCGACTACCGGCTGGCGCCCGAGCACCCGCATCCCGCCGCGATCGAGGACGCTGTCAGCGCCTACCGGGGCCTGCAGGCGTTCCCCTGCAGTCGACTCCGACGCCCTCGCCGCCGGCGCCGAACGTCGGTCGGGGAGGTATCGGCCCCCGTGCTTGCGGATGCAGCGCGCGTTGGCAACCATGCCGGCCCGTTGTGCTGCGGAGATTGGTGGCGGCGGGCTGTTGCCGCCGGGCTGCAGAGTTGAGCATGTCTTCTGCGCGGACGTGAACGCGAGGCGTGCTCATTGATCCCGGAGGCTGGGAGTGCGAAGCCGCCGCCCGGGCTCGGATCGGGTAGGTTGGGCACCCGTTGCGAGCGCATGCACCGTCAAGCAGCTTCCCGCGGTCACACCCACCGGCTACTGCACGATCGGGGGTTAGCGGCCGGCGCGCCAGCCTCGCGGGGCAATGAATGAGCACATCGGTCCGTAG
>CAVRRW010000014.1:0-72691 GCA_963723675.1 uncultured Solirubrobacterales bacterium
CGCGACGGTCACTGCGCCGGCTGCCTGAGAGTTGTGGATTTCGTCCAACCCGGGCGTCTTGTCGGGGCCGAGCAGAGTGACCGCGTTCGCGGGGTTGCGCGAGTCACCGTCGCGGACAGCAATGGCGTCGCCGGCTTCAGCAACCCTCGTAAGCATCGCTCTTGCCGACGTCGACGCCGACACGCCCGGAGCTGCTCAAGAGCGAGAGCTGGCACTGGTGTTTCTGCATTCGCACGGCAATGGAGCGCCCGCTGGCGATCACGTCGGAATTTGTTGCCGGTCGCCAGCAAACGTGTCGGTGGGAAACGGTCGAGGGACTCGCGTCTCGAGCGCGGCGGCGGCTCGAAACTGGCGGTAGGCTGCCGGGCCGTGCCAGCCGTTGTCGATCTGCGCAGCCTCGAAGCGCCAATCGTTCAGGCAGGGATGGAGGCAGTGCACGGCATGAGCGGCCGCGGCTGTGGCGGAGGCGGCGGTATCGGGACGGTTGCAGGGGTGCGCGCGCCGATCGCCGCGGAGATTGCTGCACCGCCTTCTCCCGCTTCGTGGCTTGCGTGTTAGCGCCGTTGCTCGCGCTGCCGGAACTGGCGCCGCTGCCCGTGTTGCTACCGCTGCTGGCGGTGCCAGTAGACGTGTTCGAACCGCAGCCCGCGCCGACCAGGGCGATCAAGCTGACGAGGGCAAGGGCGACCAACGGCCGTCGCTTTCTGATCATGTTTGCTCCGTCTGCGCCGCCGTCGGATGCGCGTGGTCGGGGAGGTGAGACCCCGCCGATGACCGGTATGCCGTGGTGAGAGCGAGCATCATCACCGCCACCGCGACGGCGACGAGAACCCCGACCGCCACCGTCGCGTCCCAAACGCGCCTCCCGGTTCGCGACCGCCGCGGGCTGCTCTGCACCGGCGACATGATCGATCCGCCTTACTCGGTGCTCAGGTGGTCGCCACCTCGGCGCTGTCGCCCTGCGGCGAGCGGCGGCGCGAGAACACCAGCGCCCCGCCGACGGCGAGCAGCGTCAGCGCGAGACCGGCCGCGGCGCCGATAGCGGCGTCTCCCCAGTCAAACCCGTTGTCGGGGTTAGCCGACGGGGTCTTCGGGGCCTGGACGCTGACGGGGTGGCTGCTGCCCTGGCCGTTGAGCGCCGCCACGCTGTAGGCGCCGTTCACCGGCAGCTTGTCGGTGTAGTGCTGCGCCCTCAGCTTGTCGATCGCCGCTTGTTCGGCGGCCTGCGACTTGCCGAGAATCGGCGGGATCGGAACTGCGGCATGCACCACAACCGCCTGCTGATCGGGGTTGGGACGCACCTCCGGGCTCTGGCTGACGCTCTTGTCCTGCGGCGTGACGTAGCCGATGGACGGGTTGATGGCGAGGCGCGGCGGATCGAACGCCGGCCGCGCAGAGGCCGCCACCGGTGCCAGCGCGACGATCGCGAGACAGATCGCGACAACTGTGCTGCGTGCTGCGAGTCGCATGACTCCTCCTGTGTGTTGAAAGATCTCCCCGTGTGGTCGATCTGGGAGGAGAATGCGAGGGTGCGGTGTCATGCCGGTAACGATCGGTAACGGATCGGTAAAGCAATGGAGTTCCGTATCCTCGGTCCGATCGAGGTCGCCGACGGCGACGCCACGGTGTCGCTCGGCGGCGTGAGGCAGCGCACACTGCTGGCGATCCTTCTGTTGAACGCGAACGAGGTCGTATCAGCCGATCGGCTGATCGATGAGCTGTGGGGAGAACGGTCACCCGAGTCCGGCCGAAGCGCTCTGCGGGTGCGCGTCTCGCAACTGCGAAAGGCACTCGGCAACGCAGGCGCGCAATTACTGACACGCGCGCCGGGCTATGTCCTCTCGGTCGATCGCGAACAGCTTGACCTCCAGCGTTTTGAGCGCCTCGTCAGGGAGGCGACGGCCGCCGAACCCAAGGTAGCCGCGAACAAGCTGCGCGAGGCGCTGGCTCTGTGGCGCGGGCCACCACTCGCCGATCTCGCATACGAGTCGTTTGCGCAACCAGCGGTCGGCCGGCTCCAGGAGCTTCGCCAAGGCGCAATCGAGAAGCGGATCGACGCCGACCTTGCACTCGGACGCCACGACGAGCTCATCGTCGAGCTGGAGGAACTTACCGCTGAGCATCCGTTGCGCGAGCGCTTACGCGCACAGCTGATGCTCGCCTTCTATCGCTGTGGCCGACAGGCCGACGCGCTGGAGGTCTATCGACGGACTCGGACGGAGCTTTCCGCCGAGCTGGGTTTGGAGCCCGGCCCCGAGCTCAAGGATCTTCAGACCGCGATCCTCAACCAGGATCCCGCACTGGAGCCACCCTCGCCGGCGAGCGATGAAGCGCTCGCCGCGCCATCGGCGGACCGCGCGCCGCCCGTGCGGCCGAGGCGCCCCGCCGGACGCGCAAGGTGGTGACGGTCCTGTTCTGCGATGTGACGGGCTCCACCGGCCTCGGCGAGGAGCTTGACCCGGAAGCGCTGTTCGGGGTGATGAGCCGATATTTCGAGGCGCTGCGGACGATCATCGAGCGCCACGGCGGCACCGTCGCAAAGTTCATCGGCGACGCGGTGATGGCGGTGTTCGGGATTCCGCGCGTGCATGAGGATGACGCGTTGCGTGCCGTGCGGGCCGCGGCGGAGATCCGGGCGAGCCTGCCCGCGATCGCCCGGGACGTTGGGGTGGAATTGCGGTTTCGCACCGGCGTGAACACCGGCCTCGTGCTCGTCGGCGAAGGCGAGAATCTTGCGGTCGGGGACGCGGTGAACGTGGCGGCACGCCTGGAGCAGGCGGCGCAGCCCGGGGAGATCCTGTTGGGCGAGGCCACGCACCGTCTGGTGCGCGACGCGGTGGAGGTCGAGCCGCTCGAGCCGCTTTCGCTGAAGGGCAAGTCCGAGCGGGTGGCTGCATTCCGGCTGCTCGCCGTGGACCCGCTGGCGCCCGGTCTGGCTCGCCGCTTCGACGTGCCGCTGGTCGGGCGAGAGCGAGAGCTGCGCGCACTGCGCGAAGCGTGGGACCGCGCGGTCGCCGAGGCGGGCTGTCATCTGTTCACGCTGTTGGGGGCGGCCGGCGTCGGGAAGTCGCGGCTGGTCGCCGAGCTGCTCTCGAACGTCGGCGACCACGCCCGCGTGCTGCCGGGACGCTGTCTTCCCTACGGCGAGGGGATCACGTTCTGGCCGCTGCTCGAGGCGCTGATGGGAGCAGGGGAGGAGACCGAGGCGGTGCTGGAGAGGCTGCGCAGCGGCGGCACGGCGACAACGCATGAGCTCTTCCTGGAGGTCCGCCTGACGCTCGAGTCGCTCGCCGCCGACCGGCCGGTGCTTGTGCACATCGACGATCTGCAATGGGCCGAGCCGCTGCTTCTGGATCTGCTCGATCACGTCGTCGAGCTTTCCCGCGGCGCGCCGATCCTGCTTCTGTGCACCGCGCGGCCGGAACTGCTCGAGGAGCGTCCGGTGTGGGGGGGCGGCAAGCTCAACGCCACGACGATGATGCTCGAGCCGTTTGGGACCGCGGATTCCGAGGCGCTGCTCGCGGAGCTCGGCGACGGACTTGATCCGCCATCCCGCGCTCGGGTTGTCGCCGCGAGCGAGGGCAACGCGCTGTTTCTGGAAGAGATGTCGGCGCTCACTCGCGAGACCGGGAGCCACGCTGTGCCGTCCACGATCCAGGCGTTGCTGGCGGCTCGGCTTGAGCGGCTCGACGTCGAGGAACGCGAGACGCTGGAACGCGGCGCGGTCGAGGGCGAGGTCTTTCACCGCGGGTTGGCGCGGTCTCTCGCGGGCGACGAGCGGTCCGAGGGCGAGATCGACGAGCTGCTTGCTGGTCTCGTACGCAAGGATCTGATTCGCCCGCACGCCGCAACCCTCCCGGGCGACGGAGCGTTCAGATTCCGCCATCTGCTGATCCGCGACGGGGCCTACGACAGCCTGCCCAAGGCGACCCGAGCCGAGCTGCACGAGCGCTTGGCGCGCGCCCTCGAGCACGCGGTGCCCGACCTGTCCGGGCTGGACGAAATCGCCGGATGGCACCTGGAGCGGGCCGTTCGCTACCGGCGGGAGCTGAGTCGGGACGTGTCCCCCGAGCTGATCGCGAGCGCCAGTGAGCATCTCCACGCCGCCGGGCGTCGTGCGCGCGAGCGCCGAGACGTGATGGCCGCGAAGAATCTTCTCGAGCGCGCGCGGCTGCTCGCGCCGGAGGGAGACATCCGCCGAGCCCGCATCGCGCTCGACCTCGCCGAACAACTGATCGAGGCAGGCGAGGTCGCCCAGGTGGAAGAGCTGCTGACCGAGGCGCAGCGCCATCCGGACCTTGACGCGCTGACGGCGCTTACCCGGCTCGAGTGGATGACTCACGTCCGGCCGCCGGGCGCCACGGAGGCGATCGAGTCGCAGCTTCCAGGAATGCTCGAGCGTTTCGCGCGCGTCGGCGACGAGCGTGCTCTTGCGCGCTCGCACATGCTGGCCTACCACCTTCACTGGCTGAGAGCCCATGCGACACCCGCCGGGGAGGAGCTGCGACTTGCGGGCGAGCATGCCCGCAAAGCCAAGGACGACGGTTTGCGGCAACGCACGCTTGCCGCTTACGTTGGGACGCTGCGGTACTGCAGCCTGGATGCGCGCACGATCTCTGAGCAACTCGATGCGATCGAGCGCGAGCGGCCTGGTCCGTACCTCGCGGCCAGCATCGACCTGGGACGCAGCATGGTCGCATGGCTCGACGGACGAGTGGGCGAGGCCAGGCGGCTGATGCAACGCGCGGCTGATCGGTTTTCGTCATTGGGTAACCCCAAGATCGCTGGCTCCACCGGCCAGCACCACGGGGAGTTGGAGTTGTGGTTGGGCGACCCGGCCGCCGCGCTCGACTTGCTGCAGCGCAGCGACGCCATTCTCGCGCGGCTCGGCGAGCGCTCGCTGCGATCGACCACGCAGGCGTTCCTCGCGCAGGCCCACTGGCGGCTGGGTAACGTCGACGCGGCCCGTGCGGCGATCGAGCTGGCCGACGAGCTGGGCGGCACAGACGACGTAGCCACGATGATCGAGACGCACGGGGTGCGAGCCCAGACGGCGCTCGCCGGCGGGGACGGCGAGGCCGCCGAGCGGTGGGCACGGAGCGCGGTCGACCACGCGTTCTCGACCGATGGCACCGTCGACCAGGCCAACGCGAAGCTCGACCTCGCACGCATTCTCGGGGTGCTCGAGCGCCCGGACGAGGCGATCTCCGAGGCACAGGCCGCGCTCGATCTGTTCGGGGCTAAGGGAGACCGCCCGGGGGCCGGGCAGGCACAAGCCGTGCTCGACGAGCTCGGAGCCGCGCCAGACGAGGTAGCCCCCGAGCCTAGGACTCGAGCGCGTCGAGCTCGTCCCCGCTGAGCTCGAGCTGCGCCGCCTCGAGGTTCTCGTCGAAGTGCGCGATCGAGCTGGTCCCAGGGATCGGGAGCATCACCGGCGAATGGGCGAGCAGCCATGCCAGCGCCACCTGCACCGGACTGGCGTCGTGGCTGCGGGCGAGCTCGGCGAGCGCTTCTCCGAGCCTGGTGGTGTCCGCAACTTCCAGCGGCGCCCACGGCAGGAATCCGAGCCCTTGACGCTCGCACTCCTGCAACACGTCTTCGGAGCGGCGGTCGGCGAAGCTGTAGCGGTTCTGCACAGACGCGATCGGCGCGATCTGCTGAGCGCGCTCGAGCTCCTCGCTGTCGACGTTGCAGAGTCCGATCAGCCGGATCTTGCCCTCCTCCTGGAGCTCGGCGAGCGCGCCGACGGAGTCCTCGATCGGCACTTGCGGGTCGACCGTGTGCAGCTGGTAGAGGTCGATGCGCTCGAGCTTGAGGCGTCGCAGCGAGTCCTCGCAGCAGCGCTTGAGCCGGTCCGGTCGGCAGGCCGGCTCCCACCGGCCCGGTCCGGGCCGTTCAAAGCCGCCCTTGGTCGCGATCACCAGTCCCTCGGGATAGGGCGAGAGCGCCTCCGCGATCAGGTTCTCGGACACCTCGGGCCCGTAGGAGTCGGCGGTATCGATCAGGTCGACACCGGCCGAGACGACCTGGCGCAGCAGCTCGCGGGCGCCGGCGGGATCGGGCGGATCGCCCCAGATCCCCTCGCCGGTGATCCGCATCGCCCCGAACCCGAGGCGGTGGACCTCGAGCTCGCTGCCGAGCGTGAACGTATCGGTCTCGAATGCCATCTCCGGTCGTCCGGATCGTATCGGGGATCGGCCGATAGGCTGTCGCCCGTGCGCGAGCCTGCGGCGCCTGTGTGATGCCCACGTAGATGCAGCGAGTCCTCGTTACCGGCGGGGCCGGAACGATCGGCGCCGCGGTGGTGCGGCGGCTGCTGTCCGAGCCCGACCTCGCGGTCCGGGTTTCCGACCAGCGCGAGGCTCCCCCCTGGATCGCGTCCGCCTGCGAGGTCTTCACCGCCGATCTGCGCGACGTCGACAACGCTCGCGCCGCGCTCGCCGGCTGCGACGGCGTGATCCACCTGGCCGCGATCGTCGGCGGGATCGCGAACTTCCACAGGCTCCCGTACACGCTCAGCGAAGTCAACGCCGCGCTCTACACCGCCGTGTTTCGCGCCGTGCTCGAGCTCGACATGGAACGGTTCTTGTATGTCTCCTCGAGCATGGTGTTCGAGCGGGCCAGCGAGTTCCCCACCACCGAGGCGCACCTCGAGGTGTGTCCGGCGCCACGCTCGGCCTACGGCTTCTCGAAGCTGACCGGCGAGGTGTTCACGGTCGCCGCCCATCAGGAGCACGGACTTCGATACACCATCTGCCGCCCGTTCAACGCCTATGGCCCGGGTGAGCTGCCCGACGACGAGCCCGGGGTCGCCCATCTCGTGCCCGACGTCATCGGGAAGGTGCTGTCCGGCCGGCGTCCGCTTCCGATCTTCGGCTCGGGCCGCCAGACACGAACGCTGACGTTCGTGGACGACATCGCCGACGGGATCGTCGCGGCGCTGCGGCATCCGGCCGCGCTGAACGAGGACTTCAACATCTCCGCCGAGGAGGAGCTGACCGTGGAGGCGATCGCAAGGGCGATCTGGGAGGTCTGTGGCCGGCCGCCGGAAGAGTTCGAGCTCGAGCATCGGCCCACCTATCCCGTCGACGTCCCCCGTCGCTGGCCATCGGTCGACAAGGCCCGTCGCCTGCTGGGCTGGGAGGCGAAGGTCGAGCTCCGCGACGGGATCGGGCGGACCGTCGAGTGGCTGCGTACGATCTCCGGCTGAGATGGCGCGTGGATTCCCGCAGATGGTCGCGCTCGGCTATGGCAAGTACGTGCGCGCCGATCGCGTGTTTGCGCTGGTGCCGCTCGAGGGCGCCGAGCGAGGCGACGGGCGTCGGACACTCGTGCACGTGGACGGCATCGAAGAGCCGATCGTCGCCTCGCGTTCGGAAGGAGCGATCGCGCGGGACGTGGCTCTCGCGCTCGGCCAGACCTCGCCCACCGGCCGCCGCGAGGCGATCCCCGGACAGGAAGCCCTGTTCTGAGGTGAGCCGGCGCATCCTGCTGCTGCGAGGCATCAACCTCGGTCCCACCAAGCGGGTCGCGATGCCGAAGCTGCGCGAGGTCCTCGGCGACGCCGGCATGGACGATGTCCGCACCTACGTCCAGAGCGGCAACGTCGTCGTCTCAACTGGCGCCGCGCCCGACGCGCTCGCCCGGGAGGCCGAGCGGGCGATCGCCAAAGAGTTCGGCTTCGACGTCGATGTCGTCGTCCGCACTCGCGACGAGCTCGCCGAGGTGGTGGCGCGAAACCCGCTGGCCGACGTCGCCACCAACCCCAAGCGCTACCAGGTGAGCTTCCTGGCGGCCGAGCCCGACCCCGAGCGGCTCGAGAAGGTCAGCGCGCTCGCGGTCAAGCCGGAGCGGCTGGTCGCGATCGGCCGAGAGGTCTATGCATGGCACCCAGAGGGGGTCGCGCGCTCGAAGCTGTGGGCGGGACTGGCGGGCAAGGGGCTCGGCGTGACGGCGACGGCGCGCAATTGGACGACGGTGACGACGCTGCTGGAGATGGCCGACGAGGAGTAGGGCGCCCGCAGCCGGGCACCGGCCCCCCGAGCGGGACGCTCCGCCAGCGCGGGCCGCCGGGCGAACGCGCAAGATAATCACCGCCTGGGTGATGATCGCTGCGAGAGTGATGCTCATAATCCTGCTAGGATTGTTCCGGTAGAGCCATGTCCCTGACCACATCACCCGGCACGGTCACGCTGCTCACGCGCCTCTCCAAGCGCGTCTATCGCGACACGCCGGAGTCGCGCTTGGGGATGCGCCTCAAGCACTTCATGGTCCTCGGGTTCCTTGCCGAGCG
Source organism: uncultured Solirubrobacterales bacterium (assembly GCA_963723675.1). Taxonomy (GTDB): domain Bacteria; phylum Actinomycetota; class Thermoleophilia; order Solirubrobacterales; family Solirubrobacteraceae; genus Palsa-465. The sequence goes on from CAVRRW010000014.1 coordinate 8,294, forward strand.
CGACGGGATCGCGCAGCAGGAGCTCGGCGACATCTGCGGCGTCGACCCCAACAACCTCGTCCTCCTGCTCAACGAGCTCGAGGCCGAGGGCTTCGTGCAACGCCGCCGCGACCCCCAGGACCGCCGGCGCCACATCGTCGAGATCACCGAGCCTGGGCGAGCCGCCTTCCGGCGCGGTGAGCGCGTTCGCGAGGGCGTCGAGGACGTGGTCCTTGCCCGCCTCGATGCCGAGGAGCGCGAGACGCTCCGGCGGCTGCTGGCCAAGGCGCTCGACGATTGACGGGCGCGAGGCCGATGCATCAGTATGTGGTCGCCGACGTCTTCACCGACGTCCCGCTGGAGGGCAACCCGGTCGCGGTGTTCACCGACGCCCGCGACCTGAGCGGCGAGCTGATGCAGCGAATCGCGCGCGAGATGAACCTGTCGGAGTCGGTGTTCGTCCTCGCGCGCGAGCCCGAAGAGGGCGTCGACGCGAGGATCCGGATCTTCACGCCTGCGACCGAGCTGCCGTTCGCCGGGCACCCGGTGCTCGGGACGGCGTTCGTGCTGGGCGCCGAGTCGCAGCGGCCGGTGGTGACGCTCCAGACCGGCGCCGGGCTGGTGCCGATCGCGCTGACGCGGGAGCGCGGGGAGGTCGTCTACGGCGAGATGGAGCAGCCGATCCCCTCACTCGAGCCGTTCGAGCAGCAAGCGGAGCTGCTGGCGGCAGTTGGGGTTGAGCGCTCCGAGCTGCCGGTGCAGGGGTATCGCAACGGGCCGCGGAACGTTTACGTGGCGCTCGGCAGCGAGGCCGCCGTACAGGCGCTGGACCCCGACTTCGGTGCGCTGAGGTCGCTCGGAGCGTGGAGTGTGAGCTGCTTCGCCGGCGCCGGCAACCGGTTCAAGACGCGGATGTTCGGGCCGGGTGTCGGCGTGCCCGAGGACCCGGCGACCGGCTCCGCGGCCGGCCCGCTGGCGGTGCATCTCGCCCGGCATGGCTGGATCGACTACGGCCCCGAGATCGAGATTCGCCAGGGCGCCGAAATCGGCCGGCCCTCGATCCTGCGCGCCCGCGTCGAGGGCAGCGACGAGCGGATCGAGCGGGTGGTCGTCGGCGGCAACGCGGTCGTCGTGGCCTCCGGGGAGTACCGCTTGCGCTGACGCGCGGGGGGCCGGACTCGCAGGTGACGTCGAGGTTGGGACGTGAAACGCACGACACGTCGCCGTTGCACATCAAACTCCCCGCGCGTCGACTCCCGCCACGCGCCATCCGCTGAGCGCTTGCCGGTCCAGTCGGGCGGTGGGATACTCGATTCACCGCTGCCCGCATCGACTGCCGGAGGTGAGGAGATGTCTGACCCGGCCCACGTACTCGTCGTCGCGCACCAGACCGCCGCGACCAGCGGTTTGCTCGAGGCCATCCGTGCGCGAGCCCAGGCCGGCCCCGCGACGTTCCACCTCGTCGTACCGCGTCAGCCGCACGGAATGCACAAGCTCGTCGATCCGCAGGACACCGGCGAGGACGAAGCGCAACGGGTGCTCGACCAGGCGCTTCCCAAGCTCTCCGAAGCCGCCGGCTCGGAGGTGACCGGAAGCCTCGGCGACTCCGAGCCGCTGATGGCGATCCACGACGCGATCAACCTCGGGCACTACGACGAGCTGATCATCTCGACGCTCCCGCTCGGCATCTCCCGGTGGCTGAAGCTCGACCTGATCAGCAAGGCGCGTGCACTGGGGTTGCCCGTGACGCACGTTCAGGCGCCCAGCAAGGCGCCGGACGCGGCGGGAGTGAGCGGCTCGTAGTTCGCTCCTCGCGCCGTTGGCAGATAGTCTGCCCGGGCGATGAAGCTCGCCACCTTCCGCGTGCCCGGTCGCGCCCAGCCCCTGGCAGGGGAGGTGCGCGACGACCGCGTCGTCGCTTTTGACAACGGCGTCGGCGTGGTCGACGTCCTTGCCGGCGTCCAGGCATCGCCGGGCCCCGAATCGTGGGCGCTGGCCGAGGTGACGCTGCTGGCGCCGGTCCCGCGGCCCGGCACGATCTACGCGATCGGCCTCAATTACGTGTCGCCGAGATGGGCAACGAGCCGCCGCCGTCGCCGGTCGTGTTCGTCAAGGTGGCCGGCGCGGCCGCGCCGCCGGGCGGTCCGATCCGCTGCCCGGAAGTCGTGCGCCGGCTCGACTACGAGGGCGAGCTGGTGATCGTGATCGGCGCGGACGGCGCGATCGGCGGCTACTGCATCGCCGACGATGTGACCGCGCGCGACCTCCAGGGCCGCGAACCGCAGTGGACCCGGGCCAAGGGCGCCGACACGTTCTGTCCGTTCGGGCCGTGGGTGACGACCGCGGACGAGATCCCCGACCCGGGCGACCTCGACCTTCGCACCTGGGTCAACGGCGAGCTGCGCCAGGACAGCAACACCAGCGACTTGATCTTCGGCTGCGAGGAGCTCGTGGAGTTCATCTCCCAGACCTGCACGCTGTTGCCGGGTGACCTGATCCTGACCGGCACGCCCAACGGCGTCGGGCAGGCGATGGACCCGCCCCAGTACCTCTCATCCGGGGACGTGATCCGGATCGAGATTGCCCGCTTGGGGGCTATCGAGCACCGAGTGGGATAAATCTCTTGTAAGTGGGTATCTGCTCGCTCATGAGGAGCGGATCGGTGCATAGGAGGGGACCGACGTGCTGAAGCTTCACCCCTCCACGATCGACTACGTGATCATGGGCATCTACTTCGCGGTCGTCCTCGGGATCGGGTTCGTCGCCCGGCTGTTCATCAAGACCGATCTGGACTTCTTCCTATCCGGGCGCTCGCTGCCCGCGTGGATCACGGGCCTGGCGTTCATCGCGGCCAACCTGGGTGCGCTCGAGATCCTCGGGCAGGCCGCCAACGGCGCGCAGTACGGCGTCGCGGCCGTGCACTACTACTGGGTCGGAGCGGTGCCGGCGATGGTGTTCCTGGGGATCGTGATGATGCCGTTCTACTACGGGGCGAAGGTCCGCTCGGTCCCGGAGTACCTACGCCTGCGCTTCGGCGAGGCAGCGCACGCCTTCAACGCCAGCACGTTCGCGATCGCGACCGTCCTGATCTCCGGCGTCAACCTGTTCGCGCTAGCTCTGATCATCCACCTGCTGCTCGGCTGGTCGGTGGCGACCGCGATCCTGATTGCCGCAGCGCTGGTGCTCGTGTACATCACGCTCGGTGGTCTGACGTCGGCGATCTACAACGAGGTGCTGCAGTTCTTCGTGATCGTCGCGAGCCTGCTGCCGCTGACGATCGTGGCGCTGCACTCGATCGGCGGGATCAACGGGATCCGGGAGAAGACAAAGGCGTTCAAGCCGCTGGGCGACGCGGGCCTTCACGCCTGGAAGGGTCTTGGCATCGGTCACGTCACCAACCCGCTGGGGTCCGACTGGGTGGGGATGGTGTTCGGCTTGGGCTTCGTGCTCAGCTTCGGCTACTGGACGACGAACTTCGCCGAGGTCCAGCGAGCCCTGTCGGCGCGCAACATGTCGGCGGCGCGCCGCACGCCGCTGATCGGGGCCTATCCGAAGATCTTCCTGCCGGCGATCATCATCCTCCCCGGGCTGATCGCGGTGCTCACGGTCCACGGCCTCGGCGGCAAGAGCGTCGACCTCCAGTACAACACCGCGATCCCTCACCTGATCGGGAATTTCCTGCCGGAGGGGATGCTGGGGATTGCGGTCACCGGCCTGATGGCGGCGTTCATGGCCGGGGTGGCAGCGAACGTGACATCGTTCAACACGGTGGTGACCTACGACCTGATCCAGTCGTACTTCGCCAAGGATCGCGACTCTGCCTTCTATCTACGCGCGGGCCGTTTCGTGACGATCGGCGGGATTCTGATCTCGGTGCTCACGGCGTTCATCGCCAAGGGCTACTCGAACATCATGAACTACATCCAGACGTTGTTCTCGATCTTCAACGCGCCGCTGTTCGCGACGTTCATCGTGGCGATGTTCTGGCGGCGGGCCACGGCCTGGGGAGGATTCTGGAGTCTAGTAGCGGGCACCGCCGCGGCGTATGCGACCAACCGCCTGGCCGCATACCACGTGATCTTCCACTTCGGCTCGGCGCTGAGCGCGAGCTTCTGGCAGGCGATCATCGCGTTCATCACCGGCGCCGTCGTCCTCGTGGTCGTCTCGCTGTTCACCAAGCCCAAGCCGGAGGAGGAGTTGCGCGGCCTGGTCTGGGGGCTGACACGCAAGGAGGAGCGAGAGGTCAACGCAGATCCGCGCGACAGGCTGTGGTGGCGCTCGCCGGCGCTGCTGGGCGGCGTCGCCATCGCCATCCTGGTAGTGCTGAACATCATCTTCATCTAGGAGCCGCCGGTGTCAGCAGAAGAGCCCACAAGCAGCAAATTTCCCACTCGACGGGAGGAGCCGCTGCCGTCCACCGGCGCCACCGACGAAGAGGAAGTCGAGGTCGCGCGGACGGCAAACAAGTTCGACATCCGACGCCTGATCGGAGGCTTGTTCGTGCTTTACGCGTTGATCCTGCTGGCGCTGGGGATTTTCGGGTCACACGCCATGAAGACCAAGGCCGCTGGGATCAACATCAACCTCTGGACCGGCCTCGGGATGCTCATCTTCGGGCTTCTGATGATCTTCTGGGCGCTGGCTCGGCCCGTGGCACCCGAGCCCCCCGAGACGCGGGGCGAGGGCTCCGGGCGGATCCGGCGGGCGCCGGCGACATAGGCCGGTCAGTGCCGCCCAGCATCCGGCTGGGGCTACTGAAGCGTCGCGTGGACCGTGATCTCGATGCCCGACAGCGCCCGCGAGACGGGGCAGTTCCGGCCGGCATCGAACGCCGCCTGCTCGAATCCGGCCTGATCGATTCCGGGCACGCGGCCGGTCACGGTCAGATCGGACATCGTGACCGTGGGGGCTCCGTCGACGAGGTCGAGCGTGACCTTGGAGCTGACCTCGAGGTGCTCGGGCGGATTGCCTGCCTCGCCGAGGCCGTGCGACAGCGCCATCGAGAAGCAGGAGGCGTGGGCGGCGGCGATCAGCTCCTCGGGGCTGGTCTTGCCACCGGAGCGCTCGGTGCGCGAGGCCCAGGTAACGGGGAGCTCGCCGAGCGCGCCGCTGTTGCCTGTCACCGTGCCCGACCCGTGCGGTAGGTCTCCGTCCCAGGCGCAGTTTGCAGTACGTTCCGCCATCGCCATCGCGGCTTCCTCCTGATCTCAGTGGTGGGTGATGACGCGGTCGATCAGCCCGTATTCGACCGCTTGGTCGGCCTTGAAGAACCGGTCGCGCTCCATGTCGGAGTGAACCTGCTCGAGTGACTGGCCGGTGTGATGCGCGTAGATCTCGTCGATCCGCTGGCGGATGTTGAGGATCTCTCGCGCGTGGATCTCGATGTCGGTCGACTGGCCCTCAAAGCCGGCCGAGGGCTGGTGGATCAGCAGGCGGCTATTGGGGAGCGAGAACCGCTTGCCCTTTGCCCCGCCGGTCAGCAGCAGCGACCCCAGCGACATCGCGATCCCCATGCAGATCGTCTGGATGTCGGGCTTGATGAACTGCATCGTGTCGTAGATCGCCAGCCCGGAGTAGATCGACCCGCCCGGACAGTTGATGTACACGGAGATGTCCTTGTCGGGATCCTGGGACTCGAGGTGCAGCAGTTGCGCGACGATCAGGTTCGCGACCATGTCGTCGATCGGGGTCCCGAGGAAGATGATCCGCTCGTTGAGCAGTCGGCTGTAGATGTCGAACTCGCGCTCACCTCGCGCGGTACGCTCGATCACCATTGGAATCAGCGGCATACCGGTAACCCTAGCGACTGCCGGCGCCCGCCCGCTGCCGCCCGCCCCGCCGGCGGCGCCGGAAACCGCTACGGGACGATCACCGCGGTGCCTTCGAAGCGGCCCGCCCGCAGGTCCGCGAGCGCCGTTTCGGCATGCTCGAGCGGGTAGGTCGTGATCGTCGTCCTGACCGGCACCTTCGGTGCGAGTTCGAGGAACTCGTGGCCATCCGCCCGGGTGAGGTTCGCTACCGAGCGGATCGACCGTTCGTGCCAGAGATCCTCGTAGGGAAATGACGGGATGTCGCTCATGTGGATCCCGGCACAGACGACCGTGCCGCCGGGCGCCAGCAGCTTCAACGCCCGCGGCACCAGCTCGCCGGCCGGCGCGAAGATGATCGCCGCGTCGAGCTCCTCGGGCGGCCAGTCGTCGGTGCCCCCGGCCCAGGTCGCGCCGAGGCCGCGGGCGAACTCCCGGGTGCGCTCGTCGCCACCGCGCGTGAACGCGAACACCTGGCGGCCTTGGAAGACGGCCACCTGGCAGATCATGTGCGCGGCGGATCCGAACCCGAACAGACCCAGCCGAGGAGCGTCGCCGGCCAGCCTCAAGGCCCGGTAGCCGATCAAGCCGCCGCACAGCAGCGGCGCCGCCTGCACGGCGGAGAGGTCATCCGGCAGCGGCAGGCAGAAGCGTTCGTCGGCGACGGTCAGCTCGGCGTAGCCGCCGTCGATGTCGCGCCCGGTGAAGCGCGCGTTGACGCACAGGTTCTCGCGGTCGCTGCGGCAGTAGCGGCACTCGCCGTCGGTGTAGCCAAGCCACGGCACGCCGACGCGGCGGCCGTCCTTGGTGGTGGCGACGATCTGGTGGCCGAGCACGACCGGCAGCCTGGGGGTCTCGATCTCGCCGTCGCGAAGATGAAGATCGGTCCGGCAGACGCCGCACGCCTGAACCCGGAGCAGCAGCTGCCCGGGGCCGGGGACCGGATCGGCGAGCGTCGCCGCCTTCAGCGGCTCCCCGGGGCGCTCCAGCACGGTCGCGCGCACGCGCCAGTGCACCTAGGGAACGGCGTCGAGCCAGGCCCGGTGGCTCGTGTGCACCGGAGACGGGGCGCCGGTGTCCAGCTCCCGCCGGACCTCGCCGAACGTGCCGAAGCGCTCAGCGACGACGTTGTGCTGGTGGATCGTCTCGAGATTGACCTGGCGTGCCGAGAGGAATGCCCGATCGTCGATCGCCGGGTACGCGTCCACGACGCCTCGCACCATTTCCCGCACGCAGTCCTCCACGAACCGGGGCCGCCGGTGCGCCTTCTCGACCACCGCGGCCTCGTCGGAGCGCTTCATCAGCTCATAGATCTCCGAGGACATGGCATGCTCGACGATCGCGAGCAGCGTCGCCGCGTCGATCTCGTCGTCGCACTGCTCGGTGCAGCCGATGTGCAGCGTGCCGAGTCCGCGCTGGTTGTGAGTTGCCACCGGAACCGCATCGAGGATCCGCTCGATGCTGTCGGCGTCGAAGCCCTGTGACTCCAGACGTTCGCGCGCCGAGGCTGCCACCGCCTCTTGCGCGCAGGGGCAGGCCGTCATTCCCTGCGCGGTGACGCCGATCACCCGCCGGGTCCCGGCCTCCGTGCAGATCGCCGAGCCGTGCAGGGTGTAGAGCTCCTGCGTCTGGATGCCCGAGACAGGCGCCGGCTTGTGCTCGGGGAAACGGGCCTCGACCTTGACCTCGGCGCGACGGGCTCCCTGGCGACCGCGGACCAGCTGGGCGATGTGCTCGGCGAGGGTCTCGGCCTTGAACGTCGATTCGCCGAGCACGACCTCACCGATCGCGTCGTTGATGACCTCCTCGAAGCGCGACATGTGTGCGCCCTTCTGGCTGAGGCCGAGGTCGACCACGCATTCAAAGCGCGCCGAGAAAAGCTGCTCGGCGCCGTTCTGGCGGATCCGGATGACCTTCTCGACGCCGGTGACGCCGACCTGCGAGAGCCCCAGCTGCACGCGCGGGGTCTGCGCCTGCACGTCGACCATCGAAGTGCCTGAGGGACTGTGGGAGGCCATCGCTTGCACCTACAGGGTAGTGAGCGCGAGTGCTCGGCCGCCCCAAAGCATTGGACAACGGCCAATATTGTGCTATCACTCGCGATCCATTAGGAGAGTTGAGAGGGGAGTTGGCTCACGTTGGGGCTACTCTCTAATACGACGGGGAGGAGCTCAGGGGCTGTGAGCGAAGAGGCGATCGTGCTACTGGCCGACGATGCTCCGATTGCGGAGCTCGACGAGCTGCGTCCGCTGATCATCGAGGGTCAGGACCGGGGCTTCCTGACGTTCGAGCAGATAGCCGTGTGCCTCGAAGAGGTCGAGGTCACCAAGGAGCAGATGCAGGAGCTGCACGCCTACCTGGAGGAGCAGGGAATCGACGTGGTCGAGGCGGATGGCCGCCCGCTCAAGTCCGAGACCGGCGGTGTCGACGCCGCCGCGGCCGCCCAGACGAACCCGAATCAAGCCGAGGAGCGCAAGAAACTCGAGATCGACCTCACGGTCGAGCCGAGCCTCGACTCGCTGCGGCTGTACCTGCGCTCGATCGGACGCGTCGACCTCCTCACGGCCGAGCAGGAGGTGGCGCTGGCGCGCCGCATCGAGCGCGGCGACATGGACGCCAAGCAGCAGATGATCGAGGCCAATCTCCGGCTGGTGGTATCGATCGCCAAGAGCTATCTCGGTCGCGGCCTCACCTTCCTGGACCTGATCCAGGAGGGCTCGATGGGGCTGATCCGCGCCGTCGAGAAGTTCGACTACCGCCGCGGGTACAAGTTCTCGACCTACGCCACGTGGTGGATCCGCCAGGCCGTCACGCGCGCGATCGCCGACAAGGGACGCACGATCCGGATTCCCGTGCACATGGTCGAGAAGCTCAACAAGGTCGTCCACGTGGAGCGCCAGCTGGTTCAGCAGCTCGGGCGCGAGCCGAGCCCCGAGGAGATCGCCAACGAGCTCGAGACCAGCGTCCGCGAGGTCCGCGATGTGCTGCGGATGGCACAGCAGCCGATCTCGCTCGAGAAGCCGATCGGCGAGGAGGAGGAATCCGAGCTCGGCGACTTCGTCGAGGACCAGACCGCCGAGTCGCCGTTCGAGCTGGCCGCCGAGCGCCTGCGCCGCGAGAACCTGCGCCGGGCGCTGGCAGCGCTGCCCGAGCGCGAGCGCGAGGTGATCGAGATGCGCTTCGGTCTGACCGGCGAGCGGCCCTACACGCTCGAGGAGGTCGGACGCGCGTTCAACGTCACCCGCGAGCGCATCCGCCAGATCGAGAACCACACGCTCAAGAAGCTCGAGGCGCTGCCGGAGGCGCAGCGGTTGCGCGACGCCTCGTAGCGGGTCGGCCTCGTCGCTTCGTTTCACTGCGCACCGGCGGTGGGAACCACAGCTGGAACCGAGCACGAAGCGACTCGGCGCGACCGCTGCGACAGGGTGTTCATCCAGGTGTCCAATGGCCGGCGCTGGTACATCCCGCGGTTGAGCTCCGCGGGAGGACGTCGATCCGTCTGGGCGGGCCAGAAATACGCGGAATTCGAGGTCGAGCCAGGCGCTCCACTTCCTTCTCGTGAGCCCGCGGAACCCTCGGCCGACGCTAGACTGGGCCGCCCCTGGCGGGATTCCCGAGCGGTCAAAGGGGACGCGCTGTAAACGCGTTGGCTCTGCCTTCCCAGGTTCGAATCCTGGTCCCGCCACTCGCCGCGCGCGGTCCGCGTGGCCGGCGCGGGACCGTCGTCAGACGTACGCCGGCGCCCGCGCCGAACCGCTACGCTGCGGCGAAGCGCCCTCTTAGCTCAGCTGGTAGAGCACTTCCATGGTAAGGAAGGGGTCGACGGTTCGAGTCCGTCAGAGGGCTTCACGTAAGTGCCTGCAAATTAGCTTGATTGCACGGCACTCTGTGCTGGTGTGGCCATCTCTCGATGTGTTCGCTCATGCCCGCAAATTCCTCGTTTTGCGCGGGTGCGCCGAGACTGCCTCGGCGCCATGAAGAAAGGAAGATCGACATGACGTAGAGGCGACAAGTTCAGGGCGGCCTGCCGGTGTGAGTCCGGTCCGGGGAGACGCCTGGGTCCCCGGTAGTGAAGCCCCCGTGCGTGGTCGAGAGGCCGGGTGCGAAGCGGGGCGGGATCAATCGTGCGGTCTGCAACGCGAGTGAAGCCCTGGTGAAGCGTCGTCAAAGAGGCCCGTCTTCGGGCGGGGTGAGAGGGGTGCCGAGCCGGTCCGCGCACGGCGAAGGCCATGGAAAGCGCTCTGGTTCCAGGAGCGGGCGCTGAGGAACCCTCCGGCGTATAGGGGCGTTGAACGTGCGAATGGTCGTCCTGGGAACTCGGGAGAGCCGTCTCGGCCCCGTCGGTCTGCGGGATCGACGGGAAGCGATGCCCGGCCTATAACCGGCGAACCCGGGAAGTGGCATTGGGTGGTCGAGCGGCAGTCGGAGCGGGTCGTAGTACTCGGGGGTCGGGAAAGCCGGCCACATGGGGAAGGGCCCGTACTTCATCGATGCACGGGAAGGAGCAGAGGACTTGATGAGTGCCGACGTTTCGGCTAGGTCCGTCAGCCGCACCTTGGGTGCGGACCGGGTTCGTGCTCTCCAACGCGTGCTCTACCGCTGTGCCAAGCAGGACAGGGATCGCCGTTTCCATGCCCTCTATGACAAGGTCGCCCGCAGCGACGTGCTCTGGAAGGCTTGGGGCGAGGTCCGTGCCAACCGCGGTGCGCCGGGCGTTGATGGGATCACCATCGACGACGTCGTCGCCTCGGGGGTGGGGGAGTTCCTCGACGAACTCGCCGCGAAGCTGCGTGCCGGGAACTACCGGCCGCGGCCGCTGCGGCGGGTTCACATCCCGAAGCCGGGCAGGCCAGGTCAGTTGCGGCCGCTCGGCATTCCTTGTGTGGCCGACCGGGTGGTGATGGCGGCAGCGAAGGCCGTGCTCGAGCCGATCTTCGAAGCCGACTTCCTCCCGTCCAGCTACGGGTTTCGGCCCGGGCTGTCGGCCCACCACGCCCTGGAGACCGTCAGGATGACGGTCAATCAGGGCAAGGTGTGGGCGCTTGACGCCGACATCCGACGCTGTTTCGACGAAATCGATTCGGATGCCTTGGTCGCTCAGATCGAGCGGCGGGTGTGCGATCGGCGGATGTTGAAGCTGCTGCGGGGTTGGCTGCGGGCGGGGGTGTTCGAGGGCGGGGTCGTGTCTGCGATCGAAGCGGGCACCCCGCAAGGCTCGAAATGAGCAGCTGCTCATTTCGAGCCAAATGAACAGCGCTGGGTTATGCGCAGCGCTGGCTTGAAGTTCCCGCAGCGAGCGGGGTTGACGGTCGAGCGCTGCGCATAACGCGGGAGAGGCTCTGGTCACGCGGCTCGGGCGTGGTGCTCGGTCGTTCGTGATCGGAGGTGAGCGTGATGGCTGCTGTTTTCGAGCTGGTATCCGCGTTGGATGGCGAGTTGGTGCGTCTGGGCTACAAGCCGTCGACGATGAAGTGGTATCGCGGCTATTGGCGGCGTCTGGAGCGGTACTTCGCGTCGCGCGGGGTGCGGGAGTTCTCGCTCGATGTCGCGATGGCATGGGTCGATGAGGCGTGCGGCGGCTTCTTTGAGAAGGAGCAGGCCGGGACGCTGAAGCAGTCCGACGTGTACGTGTTCCGGGTCGCGGCGATGCTGGACGACTTCGTCATCCACGGGTCGGTGCTGCGCCGATACTCGCGCACGGTGAGCACGCTGAGCGCCGGGCAGGCGGAGATTCTCGCGGGGTTTCAGGCGTGGTTGCGGGAGGGTGGTTGCGCGGTCTCGACGGTCCGGGGGTATGGCACCGTCGCCGGTGAGTTCCTCGCGTTCATCGGCGCGCGCGGCGGTCTGGGCGCCCTGGATGGCGCGGTGATCGGCGCGTTCGTCGCGACTCTGGCCGGCTACCAGCCAAAGACGGTGGAGCACAAGCTATGCGCTGTGCGGTCGCTTTTGCGGTTCGCCGCCAGCGAAGGGCTGACCTGCGAGGCTGTGCTCGCGACGGTCCCGGCCGCGAAGTCCAGCAGGCAGGCGAGGGTCCCGTCGGTATGGCACCCGGGCGACGTCACGAAGGTCTTGGAGGCGATCGACCGCGGCAACCCGTCCGGCAAGCGTGATTACGCGATCGTGTTGCTGATCGCCCGGCTCGGGCTGCGTGGCGTTGACGTCAGGCGGTTGCGGTTCTCAGATCTGGACTGGGCGGGCAACCGGGTCTCGGTGGTGCAGGCCAAGACCGGCCGGCGGGTGTGGCTGCCGCTGCTCAAGGACGTCGGCTGGGCGATCATCGACTACGTTCGCGACGGCCGCCCCGGCAGCGGTTGTGAGCAGGTGTTTTTGCGGCATACCGCGCCGATCGGCCCGTTCTCTGACCAGGACCATCTGCATCAGATCTTGGTCAAGCACGCCCGGGTCGCGCGCGTGGCGCTGGGCGAGGAGCGCCGCCACGGGATGCACTCGCTCAGGCACACGCTCGCGACCCGGTTGATGGAGGACGGCACGCCGGTTGAGCAGATCGCCGACATCCTTGGCCACCAGTCGGTCGAGTCGACCGGCGTGTATCTGAAGTCGTCGCTGGGCCTGTTGGCCCAGTGCGCGCTTGACCCGGACGCGCCGGTGTCGGGGGCGCGACGATGAGCGCGCAGGTCACGCTGCATGACGCGATCGCGGGGCTGGTGGCCGAGAAGCGCGCCGTCGGCTACAAGTACCATGCCGAGGCGCAGCTGCTGGCACGGTTTGAGGCGTTCAGCCGCAGCGAGTTCCCGGGGGTGGACACGCTCACCGAGGAGTCGGTGTGGGCGTGGATCGCCGCGGCGAAGCAGCGAGCGGTCAAGCCCGCGACGTTGCAGGGCATGGCCGCGCCGGTCCGGGAGCTGGCCCGCTGGCTTGGTCGCCGCGGCGTTGATGCCTACCTGTTGCCGGCCGGGGTGCTTGAGCGCCCCGCCCGTTACATCCCGCACATTTACAGCGACCAGGAGCTCGCGGCGCTGTTCGCTGCGACCGACGGCTGCGATTACTGCCCGGAGGTGCCGTTCCGCCACCTGGTGATGCCGGTCCTGTTCCGCACGATCTTTGCGTGCGGGTTGCGCTGCTCAGAGGCCCGGCTGCTGCGCGCCTGCGATGTCGACATCGACACTGGCGTGCTGCAGATCCGTGACGCGAAGGGCGGCAAGGACCGCCAGCTGCCGGTCTCTGAGCCGCTGCGCGAAAGACTCGCCGGCTACCACGCCCAGATCGCCGCACAGCCCGACCGAGGGGAGTGGTTCTTCCCTGGCAGCACCCCCGGCCGGCCGCTGACGCTCGGGAACGTCGGACACAACTTCCGGCGGTTTCTGTGGCAGGCCCGGATCTCGCACGGCGGCCGCGGGCACGGTCCCCGTGCTCACGATCTCAGGCACACGATGGCTGTCAACAACCTCCGACGCTGGTTTGAGCAAGGCCAGAACGTCAACGCATTGCTGCCGGTCTTGCAAACGTACCTGGGGCACTCGTCGATCGCGGACACCGGCTACTACCTGCGACTGACCGCCGCGTCCTACCCGCAGATCACCGCCCGCGTGCAGCAGACGATCGGTGATGTCGTGCCACCGATGACGGGAGGGCCAGATCATGGCGACTGATTTCGCGGTCCGCCTGCGCCGGTTCTTGACCGATCATCTCGCCGGGGTGCGTGGTTGCTCGCCGAACACGATCGCTTCCTACCGTGACGCGTTCAAACTGCTGATCTGTTACTTCCGCGATGAGCGGGACGTCGCGCCTGAGAGGCTCACGCTGGAGCTGATCGACGCCGCCGCGATCATCGGGTTCCTCGACTGGCTGGCGACCAGCCGCGAAAACAGCGCGTCGACCCGCAACCAGCGCCTGGCTGCGATCGACTCGTTCTTCACCTGGATGCAAACCCAAGACCCGGCCCGGATGGCGTGCTGCCAGGACATCCTTCAGATCCCCTCAGGCAAACACGACCAGCCGGCCATCGCGCACCTGACCGTCGAGCAGACCCGACGGCTGCTCGCCCTGCCCGACCGGTCCACCCGCCAAGGCCGACGTGACGCGACCCTGCTGGCCACGCTCTACGACACCGCCGCCCGAGTCCAAGAGATCGCCGACCTCACCGTTCGCGACGTCCGTCTACAGAACCCCGCGATCGTCGCTCTGACCGGCAAAGGCCGCAAGACCAGGCACGTCCCGATCGACGCCAACACGACGGCGCTGCTGGCCGCCTACCTGGCCGAACGGCGGCTGCGGGACCCCGGCCGTGACGGTCACCCAGCGTTCTTTAACCAACACCACCAGAAACTCAGCCGCGGCGGGATCGCCTGGATCCTTCGCAAATACCAAGCCCGCGCGACCGACCCGGCGCTCGCTGACACGCAGCTCAGCCCGCACGTCCTGCGGCACAGCCGAGCGATGCACCTCTACGACGCAGGCGTGCCCCTGCCCTACATCCGCGACATCCTCGGCCACGTCGACCTGTCAACGACCGACATCTACGCGCGCGCCTCTACCGAAGCCAAACGCAAAGCCCTCGAAGCCGTCTACGACCAGGTCGTCAGCGCTGACCTGCCCGAATGGAACCAAGACCCCGAGCTGCTCACCTGGCTCGCCAACCTCTAACGACCTCCCCTTTATGCGCAGCGTTCGGCCGCCAAGCCCGCTCGCTGCGGGAACTTCAAGCCAGCGCTGCGCATAACCCAGCGCTGTTCATTTGGCTCGCCAATCTCGCCGTTGCTCGCAAACATCGCCTTGCACGTGCTCGATGAGGCGTGGCAGGCGAGCGGGCAGCGGCTGGGAGTGCTGGTGAAGTACGCAGATGATCTCGTCGCCTTGTGCGCCACCCGCGAGCAGGCCGAAGAGGCCCGCGAGCTGGTGGCGGCGGTACTGGATCCGATCGGGCTGCGGCTGCATCCCGAGAAGACCAGGATCGTGCATCTCGCCAAAGGCGCCGAGGGGTTCGACTTTCTCGGCTTCCACCATCGCATGCGGAGGTCGTGGAGGACGGGCTACTGGTATCTGCAGAAGTGGCCGTCCAAGCGGGCGATGGCGCAGGTCAAGGCCAAGATCCGCGACCGGACGGACCGCCGCCACGCGCGGCTGCCGTTGGAATGGGCAGTCGAGGACCTCAACCGCGTGCTGCGCGGCTGGGCGAACTACTTCCGCTACGGAAACTCGGCGGAGAAGTTCGACCTCATCGACGCCTACATCAACGAACGCCTCGCGATCCTCGCCAGCACCAAGCACGGACTCACGGGCCGCAACTGGGTAACCCGCTTCAACAACCAGTGGGTGAACCAGCTCGGCATCTACCGTCTCAGTGGCAAGGTGACCCGATGGCCTGCGCATGCCAGCCGGTGAACGATGTCGGAGAGCCGTGTGCGGGAGAACCGCACGCACGGTTCGATGCGGCGGCGGGAGGCTACCCCGGACCAGTCGGCATAGCCGCGCGGTCCCGGGACGCCTCCCGCCGACCCTACACCGCCAAGAGATGAATAAGAGATGCCGCGCCGGGCGGCGGGCGGTGCTCGGACGGCGACGTCTGGCGACGCGTGCGTATTCCATCGCGGACGGGACGGCGACCCCCCAACCGCGCCGCTGAACGGACCTGATCCTTGGCGTCCTCGAGCGGTGCCAAGATCGCCTCATGCTTCGATTCTCGTGTCTGGAGATGGTCGCGTGAACTACGCACGCCGCCAGCAATACCGACGGCTATCGCGGGCTGGTCCTGCCGCAGCCGGCGCCGCTGCGGTCGCGATGCTCGGCCTCTGGCTCGCGAGCATGGGGGCGACATCGATCGCCGGTCTTCTGCTGCTGCTCGCGATCGGTCTCGGCCTCGATGCGAGGCACTGGCTCATGCTCGCCGGCCGCAGCTGGGTCGGCGCCCGCTCGGAGGACGAGGTGCAGCGAGCGCTCGCTCGGCTTGAGACGGAGGGCTGGCGGCTGCGCCACTCGCTGCGATGGCGCGGACGTGGGGACATCGACTTGGTCGCGATCGCCCCCACCGGCCTGGCCTTCGCGATCGAGACGAAAACCAAGACCCACGAGGACCGACACGTTGCTCGTGTGCGCGAACAGGCGGCATGGCTATCGCGTCGCCGGCGGCGATGGTGCAAGCGCGGTGCGCTGCCGGTCGTGTGCCTTGCTCGACGTCGCGGGGTCGAGCATGTCGAGGCCGGAGTGCTGGTGGTGTCGATCGACCGGCTTGCGGCGGCTCTCCGTACGTCCGCCGGCCTGCGCCATCGTCCGGGCTTCCTGCGGTGAGAGCGCCCGGTTGCCCGGGCTGAGGTGAGCCTCGACGCTTCTCTCTCTTGGATACCAGGACTCACGTGGTATTTCGCTGCGTGATGCGTGGTATCGCTGCAGCGGACCTGTTCCCGACGGACCGGCCGATCAAGCCTGAGGAGATGGTGGGCCGCAACGAAGACATCCGCGACATCGCCGACCGTCTCGGCAACGGAGTCAACGCGTGATCGCCGGCCCACGCCGAACCGGCAAGCCGTCAGCCTCTCGCGGGCGGATGCGATCGTCAACCCGGACACCGACCGGCCTGGATCTGGACTTGCGGATCGTTGCCTTTGCACTCGTCCGGGCCGGTTGGCTGCGGGCCAGTGCCTTCGTGGCATAGGCATAGCCGGCAGGACGACGCCGCTGCGGTGGAAGCGATCGTGCCAGGGCACGGCCTGAGTGGGTGCGGTCCGGCCGTTGGTTTCCCCGCGAAGCAGCAGTCCGATGCCCTACGGAGCAGTAGCGCGGCCGGTGACGTCGGCGTCGCGCGGACCGGCTCGCGGATGACCCGGGCGATGCAGCCGTCCGCCGCGCGCGGCGAGACGAGTGGTCCTCGTCCGAAGCGCAACTCTGCGGTTGCGCCAATGCTTCGCTCTGACCGAGCGAGAGTCTCGCGGCGCTTCCGCTCAGCCTGTGCAATCAGCGTCTGGACGAGGCTGATGTGGGCGCTGATCCTCGTCGTCCTTCTCGGCGGCGAGCCGGCCTACTGGCACGGTGCCCGCTCGACCGAGCGAGCGACAGCCAGGGCGCTTGCTGACCGAGCCGTCGGCGGCTAGCAGCGGCGACCGGCGGGCTCACTTGGTCGCGCTCCCGCTCCCAACGGAAGCGGTGCTCTCGCGAGGCCGCTCCTCGTCGTCCTTTGGGGAAGCGCCGCCTGACGAGTTCTCGGTCGCCCGTCGACCCCGCCAGTTGTACGGATCGCACAATTCGGCGATCGGCGGCGATCTTGACCCCGGTGGTCGGCCCGACTTTCGCAATCGTGGAAAGCAGGGCCGCGGACTGGTCGCCCACGACGTAGACACGGCCAGTTGCGCAATTGGCGAGGAGCGGTACCAACTGCGCTTGGATTCTGCGCCCTGGTTTGACGTCGGCACGGGCATCCGGGCTCGAGGCCTCCTTTGGCAGTTGGCGGATCGGAAGCGGTCGTTCCTGATGAGTTCCGCGGCGGCGGGGATGCGGCTGTCTTGGGAGCGAGCGCGGGGGACCGACCAGTAGCCATTCCGGCGCCTCGTCCGGGCGCGGGTGGCGGCAGCGCCGTGCGCGCGCCAGTGGTGCGCAGTCTGGGCGTCGTCCGCGAGCGTGTGGGCGCCGGCAGGGCGAGGCGTCGCCCGGCGCGGGTCGTCGCCAGGCTGCCGGTTCCGAGGTGGGTAGTACTTGAGAGGGATCCCGGGTCTGACCTTGGTGGGAGGCGGTCCGCGAGCTGGTGGAGTACGTTCGATGCGTGAGCCGAGGCGAAGATCTCGCCCGCACGTACTGGTTCGATCTGCTGATCGCGCTGCTGGCGATCGTGGCGATGCTTGACGTGGTGCTCGGACGCGGCTCGTCCGGAGCTCCGACAACGACGCTGTGGTTCTGCCTTCCCGCGCTCGCGATCCTGGTGCTGCCCGTGTTCGCGCGGCGATGGTTTCCGTTTGCCGGACCGGCGGCGTTCTTTCTTTTGGCCGCGGGAATCTCGTTCGTCGAGCCGCTGCTGATCCCGTCCCTCGAGTCCCTCTTCCCATTCCAGCTGGCGGTCGCATTCCTGCTCGGGAACCTTCGGGACGTCCGGCGGGCTGGCCTCGGACTGGCGATCGTGGTCGGCGCTGCGGCGACCATCGTCTACCTCATCCCCGGACACTCGGTCGCCGAGCTCGTTTTCATTCCCGTCGACTTCGCCGTCGCCTGGGTTGCAGGCTTTGCCGTCCGCGCGCGAGCCGAGCAGGCCGAGGTGGCGGAGTCACGTGCGACACAGGCCGAGCACGCCGTGTTCGAGGAGCGCGTGCGGATCGCGCGGGAGCTGCATGATGTCGTCGCCCACCACGTGAGCATGATGGGCGTCCAGGCCGGCGCTGCCCGGGTCGTGATCGACAGTGACCGTGTCAAGGCCAAGGAGTCGTTGACCGCGATCGAGGTCTCGAGCCGACAGGCGGTGGGGGAGTTGCACCGCCTGCTCGGATTCCTGCGACAGGCCGGGGACCAGGACGATCTGCTGGCTCCGCGCCCTGGCCTGAGCCAGCTTCCGCGGCTGGCGGCGAGCATGAGTGAGTCCGAGCTCGCTGTCGCGGTCAGCATCGAAGGGGAGGAACGCTCGTTGCCGACGATGATCGGCGTGTCGACGTACCGCATCGTGCAGGAAGCGCTGACTAACACCCTCAAGCACGCGGCGGCGTCGCGCGCCGACGTGCGCGTGCGGTACTGGCCCGACGAGCTCGAGGTCGAGATCATCGACAACGGCCGCGGCGCGACGGCGCTACCGGGGACGAGCCCGGGCGGCCTGGGGTTGATCGGCATGCGCGAGCGTGCCGCCCTGCACGGCGGCGAACTGACGGCAGGGCCGGCATCCGGCGGCGGGTTCTCCGTCCGCGTCAAGCTGCCCACCCCGGACGGTGCGCTGTGAGCATCCGTGTGCTGCTGGGCGATGACCAGGCGATGGTTCGCGCCGGCTTTCGGATGATCCTCGAGTCCGATCCCGAGATCGAGGTTGTCGGCGAGGCGGCGAACGGCGAGCAGGCCACGGCCAGCACCCGGCGCCTGCGGCCCGACATCGTGTTGATGGACATCCAGATGCCCGACGGTGACGGACTCGAGGCCACGCGGCGGATTACCGAAGACGGCGAGCTGCACAGTCGTGTGGTAATCCTCACCACGTTTGAGCGTGACGAGTACGTGTTCGAGGCCCTGCGGTCGGGCGCCAGCGGGTTCCTGCTCAAGAACGCGCCACCCGAGGAGCTCCTGCACGCGGTGCACGTCGTGACTGCCGGCGAGGCGCTGCTCGCCCCGTCGGTCACGCGGCGCATCGTCGAGCAGTTCGCACGCCGGCCGGTCAGGCCCGAGCTCGGCACGCGGCTGGACGCCTTGACGCAGCGCGAGCGCGAGGTGCTGAGGATGCTGGCGCACGGTAAGAGCAACGCCGAGCTGGCCGCCGAGCTGTTCGTCAGCGAGGGCACGATCAAGACCCACGTCTCCAGCCTGCTCGCCAAGCTCGGGCTCCGTGACCGCGTTCAGGCCGTCGTCCTCGCGTACGAGAGCGGGCTGGTCACGCCCGGCGCATGACGCGCCTCTGTCCTTTGACAGAGGCGCCAGCGGCAAAGATCTGCGCTGAGGAGGAGCGCAGACACGCCCTGCGGGCGATGACACGCGCAGGCGGCGGTCCCAGACTGATCCCCAGGCAACTACCACCAACCTGAGGAGCAGTGATGACCGCACCACACGCCGTACTGAAGAACTCGATCCTGCCGGCCGTCGCCGTCGGATCGGAGGGCTGACCGATGGCCCCTGTCGAGATCCGCGATCTTTCCAAGCAGTTCGGTGGCGTCGCCGGCGTCAATCACCTCTCGTTCGACATCGAGCCCGGTTGCGTCACGGGGTTCCTCGGACCGAACGGGGCCGGGAAGAGCACGACGTTGCGCGCGCTGCTCGGGCCGGCGCAGCCGTCACCCGCCAGGACGCAGTGACCGTCTCGGTCGACGACACGCGGGGCGGCCACCGCTTCGACCTTGCCGACGCCCGCGCCCGCGCGCTAGGGGCCTTCTATCACCCATTCGCCTACGCCGCTGCCACTTCGAACGGTGCGCTGTGAGCATCCGTGTGCTGTTGGCCGATGACCAGGCGATGGTTCGCGCCGGCTTTCGGATGATCCTCGAGTCCGATCCCGAGATCGAGGTTGTCGGCGAGGCGGCGAACGGCGAGCAGGCCACGGCCAGCACCCGGCGCCTGCGGCCCGACATCGTGTTGATGGACATCCAGATGTCCGACGGTGACGGACTCAAGGCCACGCGGCGGATTACCGAAGACGGCGAGCTGCACAGTCGTGTGGTGATCCTGACCACGTTCGAGCGTGACGAGTACATGTTCGAGGCCCTGTGGTCGGGCGCCAGCGGGTTCCTGCTCAAAAACGCCCCACCCGAGGAGCTGCTGCACGCCGTGCATGTCGTGACTGCCGGCGAGGCGCTGCTCGCCCCGTCGGTCACGCGGCGCATCATCGAGCAGTTCGCACGCCGGCCGGTCAGGCCCGAGCTCGGCACGCGGCTGGACGCCTTGACGCAGCGCGAGCGCGAGGTGCTGAGGATGCTGGCGCACGGTAAGAGCAACGCCGAGCTGGCCGCCGAGCTGTTCGTCAGCGAGGGCACGATCAAGACGCACGTCTCCAGCCTGCTCGCCAAGCTCGGGCTCCGTGACCGCGTTCAGGCCGTCGTCCTCGCGTACGAGAGCGGGCTGGTCACGCCCGGCGCATGACGCGCCTCTGTCCTTTGACAGAGGCGCCAGCGGCAAAGATCTGCGCTGAGGAGGAGCGCAGACACGCCCTGCGGGCGATGACACGCGCAGGCGGCGGTCCCAGACTGATCCCCAGGCAACTATCACCAACCTGAGGAGCAGTGATGACCGCACCACACGCCGTACTGAAGAACTCGATCCTGCCGGCCGTCGCCGTCGGATCGGAGGGCTGACCGATGCGCGATCTCTCCAGTAACGGCAAGAAGACCGTCGCAAAACGCTTCGGGCCAGGCCGGATCACCGCCCTCGCGCTGATCGCCGTCCTCACGCTCGGGCTCGCCTACCTCCACTTCGCCGGCAGTTCTACCGCCGTCTCCGTGCCTGCCGGCGCGCATGCAGGTCAGCTGACGCTCAAGAACTGTACCTACAACACCGAAAAGGGCGTCTACGCCGCCGATTGCGGAACGCTCGTGGTGCCCGAGAACCGCGCCGACCCGCACTCGCGGCTGATCGCGCTGCCGGTCATCCGGATCCGTGCGCATTCGACACACCCGGGCGCCCCGATCTTCCGCCTGCAAGGCGGCCCCGGCCTCACGAACATGTCGTTCGCAGACGCCAGTCGGTTCACCGCCAACCAGGACGTCGTCCTCGTCGGCTACCGCGGCGTCGACGGCTCCGTCCGACTCGACTGCCCGGAAGTCGAGTCGGCCCTCAATCACTCCGCCGACTTCCTCGGCCAGAAGTCCCTCGATGCCTACTCGAACGCGTTCCGCTCGTGCGCGAAGCGGCTCGAGGCAAGCGGCGTCGATCTCGCCGGCTACACACTCCCCCAACGGGTCGACGACCTCGAGGCGGCACGGAAAGCCCTCGGCTACCACCAGATCGACCTGTTGAGCGAGAGCGCGGGCACCCGCACCGCGATGATCTACTCCTGGCGCTACCCGACCGCCATCCACCGTTCGGTGATGATCGGCGTCAACCCACCCGGCAACTTCCTCTGGAACCCGAAGACGACGGACGAGCAGATCGGCCGCTACGCCCGCGTCTGTGCGCAAGACGCGACGTGCCACAAGCGCACCGGCGATCTCGCCGCGTCGCTGAAGCGGACCGTCGCGCACATGCCGAACCGCTGGTTGTTCTTTCCGATCAAGAAGGGCAACGCACGGATCGCCAGCTTCTTCGGACTCCAGGAGACGACGGCGAATGCCTCGCCGCTCGACGGACCGATGACCCTGGACGCCTGGCTCTCGGCCGCCCACGGTGACTCGAGCGGGCTCTGGTTCGAATCGCTCCTCGCCCAGATCGCTTTCCCGTCGGCGTTTGTCTGGGGGGACCTCGCAGCTGTCGCAATGGCTGACAACCAAGCTGGCGAGCGTTACTTCTCGTCAAGCGAACCCGACCGCGGCTCGATTATCGGCAACCCCGGAACGGAGTTCCTCTTCGGCGGCGGAGGCCTCCTGCACGCATGGCCGGCCAACCCGACCGACAACGAGTACACCCACGTCCAGACATCGAAGGTGCAGACGCTCCTGATCGGCGGCAGTCTCGACTTCGCCACCCCGCCCGAGGTTGCGACCAAGGAGCTCCTCCCCTACCTGCCCAACGGCCACCAGGTCATCCTCGCCGGCCTGGGCCACACAACCTCCATCTGGACCGAGCAGACCAAGGCGAGCACGCACCTAATTAACACCTTCTTCGACACAGGCAAGGTCGACGCCTCGCTGTACAAACCTCAAGCGGTTAACGTCACGCCCGACTCCACACAGACCGCACCCGCCAAAGCCATCGCCGGCGCGATGATGGGCTTCGGACTCCTCACGATCCTGTCACTGCTACTGATGTGGCGCCGGGCGCACAAGCGCGGCGGCTTCGGGCGCAAGGCGAGCGCGATGCTGCGCTCCGTCTACCTGCTGGTGCTCGGCCTCGGCGGATGGTTCATCGGCCTGATCATCGTGCTGATGGCTTTCCCGACAGTGCCCCTCAACAGCGAACTCATGGCTGTCCTCTCCATCGGCACGCCGATCGGCCTCGGCACCTACTGGGCCTGGGTCAACCGCGACCGGCCGGCCAGGGCCACGAGGATCGGCATCTGGGTCGCGCTGACGGGCGCCCTCGTCGGCGCGCTGCTGGGGTTCAACGCAACATCCGGGATCATGGCAGTCATCACCACGATCATCGGAGCAGCTGCCGGTGCGAACCTCGGCCTTATCGCCCTCGACGTCGCACGAATCGACGAGCGGCCGGAGACCGTTCCGCCCATCGCCATTCCAGAGCCCATCGCCATTCCAAAGCCCATCGCCATTCCAGCGGTCGAACACTGACCCCCGGAGTCCGTTCGCGCAGAGCATGTGGCGGTGTGCTGGTTGCCGCCCCATGCTCTGCTGACGTACGTGCGCGCTCGGTGGTCTGAACGACGTCATCAAGTTACGGTGGCGAACACTGCGTTGATGAGGTAATCGGTGGTTGTCATGGCCGTCATGATCTGCTCATGGCGGCCCCGTGTCGTCGGCCCGAGGGTTGGACAGCGGGTTGATCTCAGGCCTCAACCCGCGGGTTGACCGCGTCCACGGTCAGCGGTCCGCAGCACGATGCGGACCTCGTTCGTCAAGTACGTCTCGCCAACGCCGCGTCACACCTCGTTTCGAAAGGAACGCGCCATTGTCGGCGCGGCTCGCGGACGCTCCGCCTCCGCGATTTCGGATCTGGAACTGATCCATCCCGGCGTCAGCGGCCTCAACCGGGAGACCCCGTTTGGCAACAGCACGCGCATCCTCAGCGTCGTCGTCGCGCACCTGCACTGCGCGGATCTCAAGACTGTGAGCGTTCCGATGCAGGCCGGGAGGCGACAAACGGGGGCAGAGACGCCCCTTTCCGCGCGATGCGGGTCTGTCGGCGCCGCTGCCCAGAGGCGCGCAATGCCGGCAAGGCAGGTGCGATCGCGGACGACTGTTCGGGATTGAAAGCAGGTTCGCCGCCGGGCAGCGCGAAAGATTTCGCGCCACATGACTGCGCTTACAGTCCCGTTCGTCGTTATCGGCGTGGCCGTGACCGTGTCGGTGTTCGCGTTCGGTGTGCGCCGCTTGCTTGGCCTGCGCGTCTCGCCGCTGCGTTGGGTGATCGGCGGGATCGTGTAGCCGATCACCTTGCGGAACTGCTTCTCGGCCTCGAGCATGCCGGCGGCTGTCCATCGCAGCCCCATCTCGCCGGAGGACCAGTTCTTTACGTTGTGCTGGGTCGTGCGGACGCAGTCGATCATCGACTCGGCCGGGTTGGTGGACTCCAGCGTCCGCTTGAGCCGGCCTTTGATTCCGAGCCGGATCACGGTCAGCGTCTCCTCCATGCCCTCGCGCAGCGAGGCGGCGGCGCCGGGGTGGGTGTGCTCGAGCTCGTCGGCGAGCCGGCGCAGCTGCTCGAGCGCCCGGCGGTAATCGGTCTCCGCCCATGCCCGGCGCAGCCGGGCCTTGATCGGTGGCCGGTCGCGCTCGGGGAGATGCTGCATGACGTTGCGCTCTTTATGACGAACACATCTCTGGACCGGCACCTCGCCGAACACCGAGCGCACGGCTTTCCTGAGGGCCTTCGAGCCGTCGAGCACGAACAGCATCCCCTGCTCGGGATCCAGACCGCGTTCGACCAGATCGGACAGCAGCGCGGTCGCGACCGTCGCGTTCTCAGTCGACCCGTCCCAGAGCCCGAGCGGGACCTTCACGCCCTCGGTCGTGATCCCCAACGCGACGATCATCATCCGGCCCTTGAGCTCCAGCCCGTCGAGCATCATCACCGCCAACCGCAGATCAGCGAGCTGCCGGCTCATCAGCTCGCCGAGCGCTTGGCGGGTCCGCTCGATGAACGTGCGCGACACCGCCGACCTCGACGTCGAGCGCGCCTGGACCTCGACCTCCTCGCCGACCGGCTCCTGCGTGCGCCGGTACCGGCGCGTGGAGACACCGGCGAGCATCCGCTCCAGCACGACCCTCGACATCGGATCGCGATCAGCGAAATGCTCGTAGGTCTCAACCGGTACCTCGTGCTCGCCGTCCGCAGTGCGAACGCGCGGGCGACGAACCTCGACGCGGCGACCGCCGAGCGTGACCTCCCCGTCCTCGTGACCATGGCGGACCGCGATCCGATCACGGTTCCACTTGCCCTTCGGGCCGACGACCTCATCGACCTCCTCCTCCATCATCGAGCTCAACACGCCGAGCCCGACGCCCACGCTCAGCGCGAGCAATCCCTCCTTCGCTGCCCCGACCAGCTGGCCGAGTGCTTCCTGCACGCGCTCCGGGAGCACGCCCTCCGACATGGTCGCCTGCGCGACCGGTACGTTGCTACTCACGGCGGTTCCGCCTTCGATCTTGACCGATCGCCCGCCACGCTCCCACGCGGAGCGGACGGGCCGGGAGGGACCGCCGTCACCTCAAAGTTCTACGAGCCCCGGGACAACCTCTCCGATCTGCAAGACCCCGATCTTCGCCGAGCAGCCACAAACCCCAAGCGATTGGGAGCAGTGGCTGAGGAGCACTCGCAAGACGATCACGATCGTCAAGCCGGTGACCGGCACGCCGGACACGGCTGACCACCGTCTCATACACGCCGAATGCAACGGCCCGGCACTTCTGCCCGCCTACCAGCCATCAGGGCTTGCTTGAGCCGTGTGCGGGGAAACTCGCTCGCACGGTTCTGAGGGGGCTCCGGCGCGGCAACGCGCCGGAGCTACCCGCCAGCTGCGGGGCCGACGGCCTCGACCACGATCGAGAGCGCCGCTCAGTCAATCCGAACGCCCTGCTTTCGGGCGACCGCGGGCATGCGCAGCCCGCCCGCCGACGCGCAACGACCAGTGCCCTCGCTTTCATGCGCCGACAGGTCCCTCGGCTCAGATCGGACCTTCCCCGCATCTCGCCACCAGCAGGGCGCGAACCGCCGTCCGCCCGCGCGTTGTCGAGACAACCGACCCGGAGTAGCGCGTTCTCATGAACGCAGGAGGCGCTACCGGCAGTTGCCGGACCGATTCGGAGACTCGCAAATTTCGGAAGCGGGTCTCCGCTCGCTGCGCCGCTCAGACCCGCAAGGCGCGGCCTGCGGGGCAGACCGGCGTCCGAAGGCAGAGTCGCGCTTCCATGACCGAGCAGGGCTGTGGGGCCGCGCGAACGGAGCGAGCGTCGCGCCCCCCGTGCCGCGCAAGGGAGGTCAGCGTTCGACGCCGGCCGGGTGCCTGCGCCGGAGCGAAAGCGAGTGCGGACGCGTCGCCGCCCAGCGGCGACTGTCCGAGTGGGGAACGACGAGCGGACGGGTGCTATGCGAGGCGCTCCGTAACGTGCACCTCGACAAGCTGCTCGTCTTTCTCCCTGTCTTGCTGATCGGCCTGCGGTTTGGGAGGGAGGGCATGGTCGGGGTCCGCCAAGCTGGCCTGGAGATCACGGATGATCGTGCCGAGAAGGCCCGACGCGAGAAGCCCCGGCCCGAGGGGCCCGGACGAATTCTCACCGACGGGCGGCAGCTGTCGCAGGGCGGCCCTGGCCGCCGCTTGGAGACCGTCTCATCACAATGCCAAGCGGCTACCCGGGCAGCGGCCCATAAGCACGACGTGGACTCCAGGACAAGTCCGTCACCTGCCCGCGGTGTGGGAAGACATATAACGCCCACCCATTTTCGCTACTCCGGATTTGTGCGTCGACGAGCACCAATGCCACAGCCGGCCCCAGCGCCCATTGCGTAGCGACGCACCGGCAGCCACGAGCAGCAGATCAGACAACGACCAATGGAGGACCTATGCGTCCGACCGCGCCTCATCGCGCGCGGTTCTCCACGAACCCCAACACAACAGCACGCCACCAACGTGAGAATACGGCCTGCGTTAGCGCCGGCTCGTGCTCTGCGCGCGCGGGCTCTGGCCCGCCGGCACAGCGCGCTCGCCGCGGTAGCTACGCGATGTCCCGCCGGTCATCGACCCAGCCGGCGATCGCGAGCGCGAGCACTGTCCAGGCGAGGATCACCGCCACGGCTGCGCCGAACGCAAGCTTGTGCGCGACCCCGCGGCCGCCGACGGCCGTCAGCGCGTTGCCGAACAGGAATTTGCCCACGGTAGAGCTCGCGGCTGTGATCAGCGGTTGGGCAACGAACAGGAAGACGAGCGTTCCGACGACTGCCGCGACCTGGTTGGCGACCAGCACGCCGATCGCGACGCCCAGCATCGCCCCCAGTCCGCAAGCCAGCAGGCTCCCGCCGACCGCTCGCGCGTAGTCGCTCCCGGCGAGCGAACGTCCACTCTGGCCGCCCAGCAGCGGGATCCCGATCACGAACGCGACGACGAGCATCAGCCCGCCGACAACGAGTCCGGCGAGGCCGTAGGCGACCATCCGCCCGAAGCTGAGCCGCAGCCGCGAAGGCACGATCAGCGCTCCCGCCGCGACCGTGCGGTGGCGGTACTCGGCGGTCGAGCCAACGACCCCGAACAGCACCAGCACTACCGCGAGGGGATCGCCGATGCTGATCACCGCGCGCTTGTCGGCGATCGTCTTCGGGTTGCCGGCGAGCACGCCGACGAGCACGAAGAGCAGCACCAGCAGTACGCCCGCGGCGGCGAAGCCGAGCGCGGTACGCGTCGTGCGCAGCTTGAGCAGCTCCGAGCTCAGGACCCTGCTCATCCCGCCGCCTGGGACCGCACGTCAGGTGGATGCTCGCCCGCGGGCTCGTCGCCCGTGAGCTCGAGGAAGACCTCCTCGAGCGAAGCGGCGCGCGGCGCCAGCTCGTGTAGCGGCAGGCCGGCGGAGAACGCCAGGTCGCCGACCTGCGCGGCGCCGAGACCGGAGACGAGCAGCACACCGTCCTCGGCGGGGCTGACCTGGGCTCCGGCTCGCTCGATAACCGCCGCGAGATCCGCGAGGCGCGGCGAGCGCACGCTCACCTGCCGCGGACCCACCAGGCGGTCGACCGGGCCCTCGTCGACGAGCCGACCGTGGTGGATCACGATCACGTCGTCGACGGTCTGCGCGACCTCGCTGAGCACGTGGCTCGAGATCAGCACGGTGCGGCCCTCGGCGGCGAGCTCGCGCAAGAAGTCGCGCAGCCAGCGAATGCCCTGCGGGTCAAGGCCGTTGGCGGGCTCGTCGAGCACGAGCAGTTTCGGGTCGCCGAGCAGCGTCGCGGCGAGCGCGAGCCGCTGGCGCATGCCCGTCGAGTACTTGCCCGCGCGACGGTCGGCGGCTCCCGACAGTTCGACGAGCTCCAGCACGGCTTCGACGCGCGAGGCGGGCAGCCCGGCAAGCACGGCCAGCGAACGCAGATGGTTACGCCCAGACCGCCCGGGGTGAAAGCCCGAAATCTCGAGCGACGCGCCGACCGTCCGGACGGGGTCGGCAAGCGCCGCGAACGGCCGGCCGAAGATCGTCGCCTGGCCCGCGGTCGGTCGCGCCAGGCCGAGCAGGATGCGCAGCGTTGTCGTCTTGCCAGCGCCATTAGGGCCCAGGAACCCGGTCACGGCGCCGGCGCGCACCTCGAAGGAGAGGTCGTCTACGGCAGCGACATTGGCGTAGCGCTTGCTGAGTCCGGCGACGCGGACCGCGCTGGCGCAAGCGTCGTCTGGCACGAGCTACAGCCTATACCTATGCTAAAAGCACCCGCCCCCGTTCTGATCGATCGCTCAAACGCCGTAAATACCGAACCTCCCTTGACATAGGAGAGGCAAACTCGGGCACCGGGTGCTTGCAAACTTCTTGCAAACGATCTGCTCAAAGCAGAAGCGCTGATCACCGAGTTCGACGCTTTCGCAACGGACGAAAGGGAGCGTCCGACCCCCGCAGACGGTCAGTGCTGCTCGCGGCGCGAGCGGAAGCGTCGACATGCCCGTGGCGGGGCGAAAGCAGGGCGGAGCCGGACCCGTGGAGTTGGTCTCGTAAATCGCCGTGGCTGTCGGGCAAAGGTGTGACGTCCGGCGGGTTTAAGACCATCCAGTCATGCCACAGAACTTCATCGCTTGCGACCGGGGGCAGACGATGTTGATGCCGCCGGATCTGACTGATTGGGTGCCGGACGATCACGTGGTGTGGTCGATCCTTGGGGCGGTCGAGCAGATGGACCTGAGCGAGTTCTATGGGGCGTATCGGGAGAACGGCCAGGGGCGGGCGGCGTATGAACCGTCGATGATGGTGGCACTGCTGTTGTACTCGTACGCGCGCGGGAACCGGTCCTCGCGGGGGATCGAGCGGGCGTGCCGGGAGGATGTGACCTACAAGCTGATCACGGCGATGCGGGTGCCGGATCACTCGACGATCGCGGAGTTCCGCCGCCGGCATGAGCGGGCGCTCGGCGAGCTGTTCACCAAGGTGCTGGCTCTGTGCGACGAGGCGGGCCTGGTCGAGGTGGGGGTGATCTCGATCGATGGCATGAAGATCCGCGCGAACGCGTCGCGGGGCGCGAACCGCATCTACGAGAAGCTGGTCGCGGACATCCTCAAGGAGGCTGAGGAGACCGACCGCTGGGAGGATGGGCTGTTCGGCGCCGATCGCGGTGATGAGGTGCCGGAGCAGCTGCGGAGCGAAGAGGGTCGGCGGGCGGCGTTTGCGGCGGCGAAGGAGCGGCTGGCCAAGAAGGCTGGCCGCAGGGAGGAGTCTGAGGTGGATCCGATCGAGCTTGATCCGGAAGGGGTGGGGCCTGGCGGGGGTCGGCGCGGATGGCAGCGGGCGGCGCACAAGGAGCTGTTGCGTCGGCGCGAGCAGGCCGCGCAGCCGATCGCACGGTCACGGGCAGACCGGTTGTTAGACGCGGTTCAGCGGCTGGAGGAGAGCCAGCGGGTGGAGATCCAGGCCAGCGAGGCCTACGAGCGCTGGCAGGCAGACCGGCGCGCGGGCGGCGTGCCTGGACAGAAGCTCGGGATGCCACCGAAGCCGTACACGCCGCCGGCGGTGCCTGAGGGTGTGATGAACAAGACCGACCCGGACTCGCGGATGATGCGTACCCAGGGTCAGCCGACCGTGCAGGGCTACAACGCGCAGGCCGCAGTCACCCGCGGGCAGATCATCGTCGCCGCCGAGATCGCGGTCGAGAGCCCCGACTTCGGTCATCTTGAACCGGCCGTCCGGGCCGCTGTGCGCGAGCTCGGGGATGCGGGTGTCACACAACGCCCCGAGACCGTCCTCGCCGATGCGGGCTACTGGCACACCCGACAGATCGAGAACATCGTCAGCGACGGCATCCAAGTACTGGTCCCGCCCGATGCCGGGCTACGCGAGGACGCCAGACCGGGATGGGAGAAAGGCCCCTACGCGTTCATGCGCCGAGTGCTCGCAACCGAGGCTGGACACGAGGTCTACAAGCACCGCAAAGCCACAGTCGAGCCGGTCTTCGCCCAGAACAAATTCAACCGCGGCTTCCGCCGGTTCCAGCGACGAGGCAGATCCGCGGTCCGCTCGGAGTGGCGCTTGCAGGCAGCAGTCCACAACCTACTCAAGCTCCACAGCCACTGGATCAGCCCGGCGATCGCCTGAGCGATCGGGGTGCGTCCAGTTCCACACTCGGATTCACTCCGATGTCACGGAGAATCAGGCTCGTCGTCCAGACTTTGCCCGACAGCCACCGCCAGTGGCGCAACTCGCGCGCAAGGCGGAACACGCGCCGGCGACGACGATGTGACTGCGGTTTCACGAAGCAGGACCGGCTGGCACGCCGGCGGCGCGCCTTCCGCCGCGTTGCTCGTTGGATCGCCCGCTGGGCGAATCAATGTGCTTGTCGCGCCGAGTGCTTCTCCTGGCGTCGGCCGGATAGACCATGGCGGGCTCGGCGCAGTCGCGCCGCGATCACCTGCCCATAGGCTTGGGTGGCGAATTGGACCGGCCGGTCGCCGAGGAGCATCCGGAACGCAAGCCGCAGCGTGCTGGCGTCGGCTTTGGTCGGCGAGCCGGCGTTGAAGGGTGGCTGGGGGTCGTACTCGATCACGAGTTGCAGCGATTCCGCGAGCTTGCGCCCGTGGACGCGATCGGTCAGCGACAGGGCCATGTCGATTCCTGCGGAAACACCGGCACCGCTCACGTGGTTGCCCTGCCATACGACTCGGTCGGCGACGACCTCGATTCCCATCGCGCGGAGGTTGTCCCTGAAGCCCCAGTGGGTGGTCGTGGTCTTGCCCTCGAGCAGCCCGGCAGCGGCGTACAGACCCGCGCCGGTGCAGACCGATGCCGTCCACTTGCAGTTGGGAGCAGCGGCGCGCAGCCAGCCGATCAGCACCTGATCGCTCATCACCGGCACCGGCTTCCCGCTTCCGGGCACGACGATCAGCTCGGGATCGGGAAGCGTCTCGGGCGTGTCGGTCGGGATCACCGTCAGGCCCTGGTCACAGCGCACCGGCTCGAGCGAGCTGGCGAGGAAGTGAACCTCGGCGTCCGGCCAGCGGCTGATCACTTCGTACGGGCCGACGAGGTCGAGCGCGGTGAAGTCGGGGTAGAGAACGAAAGCGGTCTTCATCACGCCTCCTTAGTTGCTCTGGGCGGGATCGGACGACCGTCGGGGTACCGGCGGCCTAAACATGCCGGGCAGCATCCGCCGCCAGTGCGTTCGAAGGATGGTGAGTAGGGCAGGCCAGAAGCCGGCGCGCGGCACCGCCTGCCACAGCTCCCGCTTCAGCCAGGCCCGCGGAATGCCGAAGCGCGCCAGCTCGGGCAGCACTTCGACGAGGTCGGACCGCCGGACAAGCTCGACCTCGTTGGGCATCCACCACCGCGACCTGAGGGCGTGGTGCTGCTCGCACGCGTCGGTGCAGACTCGCAGCCGCTCCTCAGGCCACCCCAGCGGCTCAAGCGTTCGTCGGGCGTAACGAGCGGAGTCCTTGATGTACACATCGCCACTGCTGGCGGGGCCGTACAGACCGGCGTCATGCAGGAACGACGCGCACAGCAGCACCTCGCGGTCATATGCAATCCCGCCGGTATCAGCAAGGCGCTCAGCAATCAGATACTGGCGCACCGTGTGGCGCTCCATGTCACCGTCGGTCTCGCCGGTGGCGGTGCGCAGCGCCTCGAGCGCCACCGCCTCGGACTCCGTGCAGACCAGCTCGTCCGCACGCCGCCGGGTGTCTCCCCGCACGTCCCGCCATGTGAGCGGCCGACGGTCATCCGGTCCTCCGGCGCGACCTGCCACTGGGTGTCGGGCGGCCACCGAGCCCGAACGAATCTTCGCGTCAACGTTCATCGGTCGAATCACGGATCGACGTTGAAGCTGAACATCATCCCGCTCTCGTGGTGCTCGGCGATGTGGCAGTGAGCCATCCACAGGCCGGGGTTGGTGACGTCGAGCAGGATGTCGACGGTTTCGCCGGTGCGGATGAGCACGGTGTCCTTCCAGACCAGGTTGGGCTCGATGTTCCCGTCTCGGGAGAGGACCAGGAACCGGCCCGCGCCGTGGACGTGGAACGGGTGGTGCATCGGATGGTCGCCGGCCATCTCGTTCAGCAGCCGGAGCTTCACCTGCTCGCCGACCCGGAAGCGCCAGTCGATCGCGGCGTTCTCCGCGCCCGTCGCCTTGTCGATCAGCTTCCAGCGCATGTTCGCCGGGGTAGTGATCCGGTTGATCTCGACCATGTCGTCTTCCCACTCGATGCCGCCGGCGGCGGCGTGGTCATGACCTTCGTGGGAGTGGTCGTGATGCTCGTGGGCTCCCTGCTCGTGGTGGCCGCCCGCCTCGGCGACCAGGTGTGAGGGGAGGAGCTTCATGCCGCAATCGGGGCAATGGCCTGGCTGGTCGCTGACGACCTCTGGGTGCATCGGGCAGGTGTAGCTCGAGGGCGCCTCGACTGCCAGCAGCTTCATGCCGCACTCCGGGCAATGCCCGGGCTCCTCGCGCACGACCTCCGGATGCATCGGACAGCTGTAGACCACCGGACCGTCGCCTTCCGGCGCGCCCATGTCCATCTCGGCGAGGAAGCCAAGCGTTTTGTCCGGCTCGGCGTCAAAGTACGGCGCGATTCGCTCGCGCTCGGCCGCCATGTCCCGGTTCGTTCTCAGCGCCCCGAACTGCTCGGTGAGCGAGGGCTCGGCCTGGTCGTCACTAACTCGGATTGACGCGAGTCGGTATGTCCGCTCTGGCGTGCGATGTTCCATCATCACCTCGCCCGGCTGGCTGAAGAGCACGTCGATGACGACGCGCTCTGACGGCGCCAGCACGACGGCCTCGACGAGCTGCTCGTGCTCGACGTGGCCGCTGTCGCCGCCGACGAGCTTGATCTTAGCTCCCGGGAGCGCGACCTTGAACACGCGCGTGTTCGCGGTGTTGGTCAGGTAGAACCGCACCACCTCCCCGAGCCGGGCGGTGAGCGACAGATCGGTCTCGCCGCCGACGAGCAGCACGTTGCCGAACCGGCCCATCGCCGAGTGGGTTGTCTCCGTCCGGCGGAACGGCGCGACGTTGCCGTCCTCGATCAGGATGTCGTCGAGTGTGAGGGCGACCTCGCGGTGCACGGGAGGCCAGTAGTCCGGGTCGGCGGGCTCGACAATCACGTTGCCGTACAGGCCCATCTCCTGCCCGTAGTCCTCGCGGATGTGGGGGTGGTACCAGTAGACGCCCGGGTCGGGGAAGGTGACATGTGCCGTGTACCTCTCGCCGCTGCCCATCGGCTGCTGGGTCTCGTGAGTTCCGTCGTAGCGGTTCTCGAGCCGCAGTCCATGCCAGTGGACGGTCGCTTCCGTATCACCCTGGTTCTCGATGTCGACGATGATCGCCGAGCCTTCGCGCACCTTGAGTGTCGGGGCCGGGATCGAGCCGTTGTAGGCGAGCATCCGCACGGTCGCCTCACCGATCCGCTTCGCGACCGGCGCGATTTTCAGGTCGAACCGGTCACCGTCGCCGAGCTCGACCACCTCAGAGGCGCGTGCCGTGGGGAGTCCGGTGGTGTCTGTCGGGAATTGATCGTGAGTGGTGGCCATGTTCAAATCTCCTGGTGAGTCATCGCCTGCCGACGGCTTCGGCGGCGGCGAGTTTCGGTCGGTCTGTGCGGAAGATCTTGATCTGATCGGCGATGTACGCGGCGTCATCCCCGACCCACCCGATCAGCGCGGAGCCTCTGGTGTACTGCCACGTCAGTCCGAGGAAGTAGAGGCCCGGGGAATCGGTCACGCCGCGGCGATGGACGACACGGTGAGCATCGTCGAAGATCGGCGCGTCGATCCACGAGTGGTCGTTCCGGAAGCCGGTCGCCCAGATCACGGCGCCGACGTCGAGCTCGGTTCCGTCGCTGAAACGGACGGTGCGACCCGACGCGCCGACCGCTCGCTTATGCAGACGCACGCCGTGGCGTTTGTGCAGGGTCCGCGGATTGGACCCGATCAGCGTGTCTCGTCCTTGCAGTCTATGCCCGATGCGGGTGTTGGTTGACTTGTGGATGAGGCCGGTCTTGTCGAGATACCAGAACAGATCGCGACCGAGAATCCGCTGAGGTAGCGGTGTTTGCCGCGACCCGATCGACAGGTGAACCTCGCGGGTGGCCGAGAGCTCTTCGGCGATCTGAAAGCCCGTGTTGCCTCCCCCGGCGACCAGCACCGGACCATCGGGGAGATCCCCTGGGACCCGGTACCGGGTGCTGTGGAGCTGGAAGACGTCTCGACCGACGTGCTCGGCGATCGGCGGTACGAACGGGACCTGGAACGGTCCGGTAGCGATCACAACCTGGTCGGCCGTATAGCTGCGGCCGTCAAGCTCAACGAGATAGCGGCCCTCGTTCCGGTGGATCGCGCGGACGCGGCTACCCAGCACCACCGGCAGAGCGAAGTGGCTAGCGTATTCGGTCAGGTAGTCCACCACGTCGTCGCGCCCGGGGTAGCGGTCCGGATCGCCGGGGAAGGGCAGGCCCGGCAGACTGCTGTAGCGAGCGGGTGTAAACAGCTTCAGCGAGTCCCACCTTGCCCGCCAGGCGGCTGCAGGCTCCTCTGCGGCCTCGAGGATCGCGAAGTGGCGACCCTGTTGAGCCAGGAGGTACCCGATCGCAAGACCGGCCTGGCTGCCGCCGACAACGATCACATCCAGGTGATCGCTGGCTACCTCCGGCACGGATACCGGCTGATCTTCATACCGATCGGCCATCGTTTGCCTCCTCTGTGAAAAATCGCTGCGTGGCCGACCCGGCGGCCAGGGCTGGGTAGCCCCGGATCGTCAGTGGCCACGGCTCCAACGGCAATCGGGCTTCGGCGGTGCGTGTAGCGGGCGCCGCTGGGGTCAGCGACACTGAGCGTGTCAGCGCTCTTGCACAGCTCGAACTTCCAACCAACTGAGGATCACGCTCCCCTGATCCGGTCCGCCCGACCACAACATTTGGCGGACCGCCGTGTCCACCCGCGGTAGGTACTGTAGCTACCGCCTGACCGCTTGTGGCGGAATTCCGCGCGCCGGTCATGAGGCGGCCTCGACTGCCGGCTTCAGCGAGGTGGCGGTGGCGCGCTCACGCGGCGGGATCAGCAGCGCCGCGGTAGCGCCGATGGCGACCGTGATCGCGCCGATCGTCAGCGCCGGGACGAACCCGTGTACGAATGCACTTGGCGTCGCGTAGCCGCCGCTTCCCGAGAACACTGCGGCGAGAACGGCGATACCCAGCACTCCGCCGATCTCGCGGATCGCGTTGGTCGCCCCTGACGCCTGGCCCGCCTCCTCGGATCGAACGGCGCTCATGACCACGTTCGCCCCCGTGGCGAAGAAGGATGCGGTCCCGATCCCGGCCAGAACCAGTGCGGGCAGCAGCTGCCCATAGGACATGCCCACCTTCGCGTTGTACGCGATCCAGCCGAACGCGATCGCGTCCAGCGCGAGGCCGAAGGCCATGATGGGACGACCGCCGATCCGGTCAGACAGCGCACCCGCAGCCGGTGCGATGAACAGCGGCATCGCGGTCCAGGCGAGGGTGCGAATGCCCGCCTGCAGGGGGCTGTAGCCCATGACGAGCTGCAGGAACTGGGTGAGCAGGAACACCGATCCGAACATCCCGAAGGACATCGCCAGCGAAGCTGTGTTCGCGGCAGCGAAGGCGCGGTTACGGAAGAAGTGCATCGGCAGCATCGGCGTGGGGGTGTGCAGCTCCCAGGCGATAAATCCGATCAGCGCGGCGATCCCCAAGCCGGCTGCGCCGGTGATCTCGGGGCTCAGCCAGCCGGCGCTGTTTCCTCGCACGAGCGCCCAGACGATCCCGAGCAGTCCAGCGCTGGCGAGGCCGATACCGGGCAGGTCGATGTTCTTGTTGGGCCCGTAGCTCTCCGAGAGCTTGGTGCGGGCGAAGGGCAGCGCGAGCAGGCCGATCGGGACGTTGAGCCAGAAGATCCACTGCCAGCCGATGCCCTCGGTGACGGCGCCGCCGACGAGCGGTCCGATCGCGACCGCGAGGCCTTGGATTCCGCTCCAGGCGCCGAACGCGGCGCCGCGCTTCTCGGCTGGGACAGCGCCGGTGAGGATCGTGAGGGTAAGCGGTGTGATGATCGCGCCGCCGACTCCCTGGAAGGCGCGGGCGGCGATCAGCAGCTGGATGGACGGGGCCAGCGCCGCGGCCGCCGATCCGAGGGTGAAGATGCCGATGCCGGCGACGAACATGCGGCGGCGGCCGAAGCGGTCCCCGAGCGCGGCGCCGGTCAGTAGCAGGACGGCGAATGTCAGCGTGTAGCCGTTGACGGTCCATTCGAGCGTGTCGATCCCTCCGCCCAGCTGCCGCTTGATCACGGGCAGGGCGGTTGTGACGACGAGGTTGTCAAGGGCGGTCATGAAGATCGCGATCGAGCTGAGCGCGAACGCCCACAGGGTCTTGGTTGTCATTGGGTCTCTCCTCTCTTGGTTGGTCTTCATGGGGAGAGACTGGAGCCGCGGGGGCTCGTTCGCGACGAGGAGCACCCGTAGGAATCACCGCATACTTTTCGCGGGGTATCGTCGGGGCATGGCCACCGGGCAGGCAGAGCGGCCCGTGTTGCTCGAGCGGGCGGAGGAGCTGGCGGCGATCGACGCCGTGATCGCGGATGCCCTCGCCGGCTTTGGCCGGTTTGGGGTGGTCGAGGGCTCCGCGGGGATCGGCAAGTCCTCGATCCTTAGCGAGGGTCGTGCGCGGGCGGCCGCCGCCCGGATGACGGTCCTGACCGCCCGTGGCACCGAGATCGAGCGCTCGTTCTCCTACGGCGTGGTGCGTCAGTTGTTCGAGCTGCTCGTCGCGCAGAGCGACGAAGCGAAGCGCTCGAGGCTGCTGGACGGCGTGGCCGCCCACGCGGGTCGGCTGTTCTCGGCCGAGCAGCTTCCCGGTCAGGTGCGCGCGAGCGAAGACGACGCGTTCGCGCTGGTTCACGGGCTCTACTGGCTGGCGCTCAATCTCGCCGAGGAGCGTCCGCTGCTGATCTCGATCGACGATTTGCAGTGGGCAGATGAGGCGTCGCTGCGGTGGGTGGCGTACCTGGTGCGGCGCCTCGAGGGGACCGCGGTGGGCGTGCTTTGCGCGGTCCGGCCGACCGAGGACGAGGATCCTGTGGTGGCCGAGCTGCTGGCCGATCCGGCCACAGCGATCGTCAGGCCCAGTGCTCTGAGCGTCGGTGCGGTGGCGGACCTCGTCCGGGAAGAGCTTTCTGCGGATGCCGATGAGGCGTTCTGCGTGGCCTGTCACCGCGCTACGGGAGGAAACCCGCTTCTGCTGGAGGAGCTGATCCGCACGGTGGCGGCCGAAGCGGTAGCTCCTACGGCGGGGTCAGTGGAGGTGTTGGAGCGGCTCGCGCCGGATGCCGTGGCCCGGTCGGTAAAGCTCCGGCTGGCACGCTTACCGGCAGAGGCGGCCGCCCTGGCCCGCGCGGTGGCCGTGCTCGGCGACGGGGCTGACGGCCGGCACGCCGCCTCCCTGGCGGGAATCGAGCGCCGTTCGCTGGCGCCGGCGGCAGCAACGCTCGCGCGGGTCGATCTTCTGCTGCCCGATCCGCCGCTGCGATTCGTGCATCCGCTCGTTCGAAACGCGGCCTACGAGGCCAGCCGCCCGCACGAGCGCGCGCAAGAGCACGCCAAGGCGGCGGCCGTCTTGGCTTCTGCGGGAGCTCCCGTGGAGCAGGTCGCAGGTCAGCTGCTCCACGCCCCGCCCGAGAGCGTCGATGAAGCTCTCGCGCCGCTGCGGGCTGCGGCACGAGAGGCCGCGGCCCGGGGAGCTCCCGGCAGCGCGGCCAGATACTTGAGAAGGGCGCTCGACGAGCCGACTGGCGAGCCCGAGCGCGCCGAGCTGCTGCTCGAGCTGGCCGCGGCCGAGTCGAGCCTGGGGGCCCCCACAGTGGTCGAAAGGCTACGAGAGGCGACGAGTCTCCTCGAGGACCCGGAGCGCCGCGCGTCGGCCGAGCTCGATCTCGGGCGGGCGCTCTATTGGGCCGGGCAGGAGGAGGAGGGGGTGCATGTGCTCGAGCGGGCGCTCCAGGAGCGGCCGGTAGAAGACGACCTCGGCAGGCGGCTACAAGCGGAGCTGATCGCGAACTCCGGCAGGCTTGCAGCCCACTACCAGGACGCTTGGCGGCTTGCCGACTCGATCGCGGTCAAGCCGGAGGAGGGGCCCGGCGCGCGGCTCCTTCTTTGCCTGCAGGCCTACGGCGAGGGAGCGCGGGGCAGGGACCGGGCTCGCGCAATCGAGCTCGCCAGCCAGGGGCTGGCCGCGATGGGCGAGGAGGAGCGAGCGTGGAACTACACCACCGGCTGCTATGCGATGTTCCATTGCGACCGGCTGGCGGAAGCGATCCGCTTCCTCGACCCGCTGATCGAGGCGGTTCGGCGCCGCGGCGCGGTGTTCAACTTCTCCAGCCTGTCGATGACCCGGGCGATCATCAACTACGCGCGCGGAGGGCTGGGCGACGCAGAGGCGGACGCCCGAACGGCGCTGGACGCTTTGCCGCACCACAACGTGTGGTTTGTGCCGCACGCGCATGCCTGGCTCGCCCAGGTTCTAATCGAAAGAGGCGAGCTCGATGAGGCGAGCGCGCTGCTCGGGAGCGTCGACACGCTGATCGACGTCGCATCCGATCCGTTCTCGAGCACGCCGCTGCTGCGCGCCCGGTCGATGCTCGCGGCCGCTCGCGGCGATCACGCCGCGGCGCTGGATGACGCGCTCGAGCTCGGGCGCGCGCTGGCCGCGTTCGGGCACGTCAACCCGGCGGCGTCGTATCCGCCGTGGCGTTCGCTGGCCGCGATCGAGCACCACGCGCTCGGACAAACCGAAGCGGCGTCGGTGCTGGCGCGGGAGGAGGTCGAACTCGCGCGCGCGTGGGGCGCCCCGAGAACGCTGGGCCGGTCAATGAGAGTCCTGGGTTTGATCGAGGCGGGCCCGGATGGGACGGAGCGGATCCGCGAGGCGGTGTCGCTCCTAGAGGCCTCGCCGGCGCGGCTCGAGCATGCGTACGCGCTAATGGACCTGGGGGCCTCGCTTCGCCGCGGCAACCGGCGGGCCGAGGCGCGCGAGGTTTTGCGGGCGGGCCTTGAGCTGGCCCAGCGGCTCGGAGCGACGGTCCTGGCGGACCGCGTGCGCGAGGAGCTGGTGGCCACAGGGGCGCGGCCGCGGCGGCTGGTGTTGAGCGGGGTCGACTCGCTCACCCCGAGCGAGCGGCGGATCGCAGCGATGGCCGCGGAGGGCCTCTCCAACCGCGAGATCGCCCAGGCCTTATTCGTCACCTTGCGAACGGTCGAGATGCATCTGAGCAACGCCTTCCGCAAGCTGGACGTCTCGAGCCGTACCCAACTCCCTGCCGCGCTGGCTACCTCCGCGGCAGACACAGTCGCTGCCGCAACCGCATAAGCCGCGGCAAAAGACTTCGGTCTTTCCTACGGGTGCTCCCCGTGGCGAGCGCGACGCAGCCGGGCGATCCTCCAGCCATCGCCACCACGATCAAAGGAGGAGCGCAAATGTCACCCTCACAGCCCAGCAACATCGCCGCCCGGATGGGCCGCTGGAGCGCCCAGCACCGCAAGAAGGCCGTCCTCGGGTGGCTCGCGTTTGTCGCGATCGCCGTGATCGCCGGCATGCAGGTCGGGATGCGGATGCTGAGCTCCACCGACAGCCTCACCGGCGAGTCCGCGGTCACGCAGCGGATCCTCAGCGACGCCGGCTACGGCGACACCGCCGATGAGACCGTGCTGATCCAAAGCTCCAGTCACACCATCCGCGATCCGCAGTTCCGCGAGACGGTGCGCGCAACCGTTCACTCCGTCAGCGGCCAGCGGTGGGTCTCCGATGTGCGCTCTCCGCTTGACCGCGGCGGCGCGATGCTCGCCTCCCGCGACGGCCATTCCGCGCTCGTGCAGTTCAACGTGCGCGGCGACATGATGCAGACGATGGAGCGGGTGGCGCCCGTGCTGCGCACGGTCGCCGGCGTGCAGAAGTCGCACCGAGGGTTCCGGGTCGAGGAACTCGGTACCGCGAGCTTCGGCAAAGCCGCCGAGGACTCGGCCGGCAAGGACTTCTCGCACGCGGAAATCCTGGCCATCCCGGTCACCGTCTTGATCCTGCTGCTCGCGTTTGGTGCGTTCGTCGCCGCCGTCCTGCCGGTCGCTCTCGCGCTCACCGCCTTCTTCGCCGCCACCGGGCTGGTGTTCGTCGCCAGCAACGCGTTTCCGATCGACCACTCGACGTTCTCGGTCATGTTGCTGATCGGGCTCGCAGTCGGAGTCGACTACTCACTGTTCTATATCCGTCGCGAGCGCGAGGAGCGCGCCGCCGGCCGCTCGGCTGAAGCGGCGCTTGAGGCCGCGGCAGCGACGTCGGGGCGCTCCGTGCTGATCTCCGGTCTGACCGTGATCGTCGCCGTGGCCGGCCTGTTCTTCACCGGCACCGGCGAGTTCCGCGGCATCGCCGCCGGCACCATGAGCGTCGTCGCCACCTCGGTGCTCGGCTCGGTCACGGTGCTACCGGCGCTGCTCTCAAAGCTCGGTGACCGGATCGAGAAGGGCCGCATCCCGCTCGTACACCGCCTCCACCGCCGCAATCGCGAGAACGGCTTCTGGAACGCGGTCCTCACGCCAGTCCTGCGACGCCCGGCGATCGCCGCGGCCGGCGCCACGACCTTGCTGGTCGCGCTCGCCATCCCGGCCCTGCAGCTGCACACAGTCCAGCCGGCAACCGCGGACTATCCGAAGTCGATGCCGATCCGGCAGACCGAGGCCCGCATCCAGACCGCCTTCCCCGGCGGCCCGATGCCC
This sequence comes from uncultured Solirubrobacterales bacterium, assembly GCA_963723675.1. Lineage (GTDB taxonomy): Bacteria > Actinomycetota > Thermoleophilia > Solirubrobacterales > Solirubrobacteraceae > Palsa-465. The sequence goes on from CAVRRW010000014.1 coordinate 48,913, forward strand.
GCCCAGATCGTCGTCAAGGCCGACAACATCGGCACGCCGGCCATCCGGGACGCACTCATCCGCTTCCGGACAGAGGCGCTGGCGACCGGTCTGGCCCACGACCCGATCTCCGTCCACGTCATCGACCGGCACGTCGCGATCATCTCCGCACCGCTCGCCGGAACCGGCAAGGACACCCCCTCAAACCAGGCGCTCCAGACGCTGCGCTCGGACATCATCCCCGCGACCCTCGCTGAGACCGCGGGTGTACAGACCGTCGCCGTAGGGGGCGAGACCGCCGCGTCACACGACTACAACGCCACCCTGAGCGGACACACGCCGCTCGTGTTCATGTTCGTGCTTGGGCTCGCGTTCCTGCTGCTGCTGGTCACCTTCCGCTCGATCGTGATCCCGCTCAAGGCGATCGTCCTCAACCTGCTGTCCGTCGGCGCCGCCTACGGCTTCCTCGTCGCCGTCTTCCAGTGGGGCTGGGGAGAGCACATCCTCGGATTCAGGTCCACCGGCGGCATGACCACCTGGATCCCGCTGTTCCTGTTCGTCGTGCTGTTCGGCCTCTCGATGGACTACCACGTGTTCGTCCTCAGCCGCATCCGCGAGGCCGTCGACCGGGGTATGAAGACCGAGGACGCCGTCTCCCACGGCATCCGCACCACCGCCGGTGTCGTCACCAGCGCGGCGCTCGTGATGGTCGTCGTCTTCTCGATCTTCGGCAGCCTCAGCACCGTCTCGATGAAGGAAATCGGCGTTGGCCTCGCCGTCGCCGTCCTGATCGACGCCACCATCGTCCGCGCGATCCTGCTCCCCGCGACGATGAAGCTCCTCGGAGACTGGAACTGGTGGCTACCCCGCCGGCTCCACTGGCTGCCCCAGATCAACCCCGAAGCGGCCCCCGCAGCCGACCTCGCCCCCGCGACCAGCCGCTGAGCCACACGACAACCCCCAATGCGCTGCCGGCGCCGAGCAATCTCGGCGCCGGCAGCGTCACCACGAGCAGGAGCGTCCGAATGAACCAAACAGCCACCTTCCTCACCCCCGGCATCAGCACCGGCCACCGTCAGGCCGCGATCATCGAGGAGCTCGCCCGCCTGGATCGAATTGGATCGGTCGTCGTTGACCTCGAGGCAAGACCGGTCCGGGTCACCGCAGAGCAGATCGACGCCGCCGCGGTGATCGCCGCCATCGACCAAGCCGGGTACGAGGCCGTGAGGGCATAACCACGAGACGGGTCGCTCCACTCCGGGGCGATACCGTCGATCTGGCTGCCAGCCATGAGCTTCAGCATCGCCCAGTCTGATCCGGTCCCGCCCGAGGGTTGTGTGCCCGAGCCGGGCGAGCGAACCGCGCCAAGCAGCCCGGACGGGCCAAAGAAGTGACGCACCAATCGCCGCACAACCCGACCGACGATCGAGCGGCGCTGTCCGCGACGTTCCTGTTTGCCGACATCGCCGGCTTTACCGCACTCACCGAGGCGCACGGCGACGAACAAGCCGCGACTCTGGTAACCGACTTCTGCGACGCGGTCCGAGCCGAGCTGCCCACGTTCGGAGGAACTCAGGTCAAAACCCTCGGCGACGCGCTCATGCTCCGCATCGAAGATCCCCCACAGGCGGTACTCCTCGGGCTGCGGGTCGCTCACGACGTTCTCATCGGCCACGGCGCGCCAGCCGTGCGGGTAGGAATGCATCACGGACCAGCGATCGAGCGAGATGGCGACTACCTGGGCAACACCGTCAACCTCGCTGCCCGGATATCCGCGGCCGCAAGCGGCGGTGAAGTCCTCCTAACGGCACAAACCGCCGCCCTCGCTCCTGAGATAGACGGCGTCCTGTACGAGTCCCGCGGACGACAGACTCTGCGCAACGTCCGTGACCCGGTCGAACTGGTCGCCGCCGTCCGGCAAGGCGAGACATCCGACCGCGGGCTCGCGATCGATCCGGTCTGCCGAATGGCGGTCGACCCCGAGCACGCTGCCGGACGACTCCGCTACCAAAACACGACCTACTTCTTCTGCACGCTCACCTGCGCCGGCGAATTCGCGCGAGGCCCGGAACGGTTCGCCCAAGGGCCGGCCGAAGTTCAGGAACGTTCGTAGGTCTCCGCCCCTGCGAGAGGCGGACCACCTCTCACCCCGCCGCGCGCAATTCGCGGCAAAGCGCTGCCACGAGCGGCGCGCGGTCGAGTTGGGGGTTTGTGGGTATCGACCAGGACCGCGGGGTCTCAGCGGAAGTGCACACCCGCGACAATTTCGACGGCGATCGCAGCGGCGGCGACCCAGTCGACCACGAGGCAGAACGGCGGCCACCAGCGAGTGTTTGCGACGAACTGGCGTCGGTACTGCCAGAGGTCCTTGAGTCCATGGGCGGTGAGGCCGAGCACGAGCAGCCATGGCGATCCGGTTACCGCGGCCGCGGCGACGATCACGAAGGCAGCCGCGACGCTGCTCTCAACGGCGATCACGGCAGGGCGTCCATCGGCGACCGCGAAGCCGATGTACACGGACGCGATCAGTGCAAGACCGAGGGCGTAAACGGTCGCCGCATCGAGCCACCAGAAGGCAAGCGGCGACGCGGCCTGGAGGGAGCCCCACACCAGTCCCCAGACCACGGGCGCGCGCATAGGCTGCTTGACCGCACTAGACGCGTCGCCAGTTGTTTGACCTACGGCTGCGCGCATCGGCTGCTCCTCGCCCGGGCGGACCTAGACGTCAGTCACGCATCAGGCTTCCCTCAGTTTCCGCAGATATGCGGCGATTAGATGACCCTGCCGACGTGTAGGCGGCAGCGAAGCCGTCGAGTTCTACCTCTCACTCCTCGTCGAAACGAACGTGCCCTCCCTTGTGCTGCGACCGACAAGGCGAGACAAATCGATACCCCTAGGGGGTAGTGATAAGCTGCGGGCTATGGCACAGAACACGACATCCACTCGCGGCTACACGGCCACCAAGGATCAGCTGCTGGCACGCCTTCGGCGCATCGAGGGCCAGGTCCGCGGCGTTCAAGGGATGGTGCAGGACGACCGCTACTGCATCGATGTGCTGACGCAGATCAGCGCAATCCAGACGGCGCTCGACAAGGTCGCGCTCGGCCTGCTCGACGACCACGCCCGCCACTGCGTCGTCGGCGGCGCGGCGCCGGGCACCCCAGAGGAGCGCACCACCGAGATGATGGCCGCTGTCGCCCGGCTCCTGCACCGCGGGTAGCTCACGTGGACGCGGTCACCGACGCGCTGAGTTTCGCCTTCGGGATGACCTGGCAGGTGCTGTGGGCGCTGATCCTCGGCTTCGCGCTGTCGGCCGCGGTGCAGGCGGTCGTCAGCAAACAGGAGATGCGCCGGCTGCTCCCGGACGATTCGCCGCGAACGCTGGCCGTCGCCACCGGCCTCGGCGCCGCCTCGTCTTCATGCTCGTACGCCGCCGTCGCGCTGGCCCGGTCGCTGTTTCGCAAGGGCGCCGACTTCACCGCAGCGATGGCATTCCAGTTCGCCTCGACCAACCTGGTCCTGGAGCTGGGGGTCATCCTCGCCGTCCTGATCGGCTGGCAATTCACCGCCGGTGAATTCGTCGGGGGGCCGATCATGATCATCCTGATGGCGCTGCTGTTCCGGCGCTTCCTGACCCCCCGGCTGATCGCCGAGGCCCGCGAGCAGGCCGAGCGCGGCGTGCTCGGGCGGATGGAGGGACACGCCGAGATGGACATGAGCGTTGCGCGCGAGGGTTCGCTCTGGCAGCGGCTGCGCTCGCCGGAGGGCCTCACGTCGATCAGCAACTACTTCGTGATGGACTGGGCGGCGGTCTGGATGGACGTGTTCGGGGGGCTGCTGATCGCCGGCGCGCTCGCGGCATGGGTGCCGAACTCGTTCTGGCAAGGGCTCTTCCTCCAGCACCACGGCGCGCTTTCGACGATCTGGGGGCCGCTGATCGGCCCGCTGGTCGCGATGCTCTCGTTCGTGTGCTCGATCGGGAACGTGCCGCTCGCGGCGGTGCTGTGGAACGGCGGGATCAGCTTCGGCGGGGTGCTGGCGTTCATCTTCGCCGACCTGATCATCCTGCCGATCCTCAACATTTACCGCAAGTACTACGGCCGCCGGGTCGCGGCGTTCCTGCTGGTGACCTTCTACGCGACGATGGCCGCGAGCGGCCTGATCGTCGACCTGCTGTTCAAGGCGCTCGGCCTCGAGCCGACCGGCCCGCGACACGCCAAGGTGATTCAGGCGTCGGTCACCCTCGACTACACCACCGTTCTGAACATCGTCTTCCTCGCGCTCGCCGCGCTGCTTCTGATCCGCTACTTCCGCAAGGGCGGCGGGCTCGCGATGCTCCGGATGATGAACACGCCGATCGCCGAGGAACACCACCACCACCACCCTGGCCACGAAACGGAGATGCCTTATGCCCACTAAACGAGGCATCACGCTGCACCAAGCGGCCGACGACCAGATCTCCGAGCTGATCGCACTCCTCTCCGAGCAGGACGAGCGAGCGCTCATGCTCCCCTGTCCCGGTCGCGAAAAGCTCGGCGACGGCACCGTCGCCGCACTCACTTCGCACACGGCCGACAACTACCTCCGGATCGCAGACTTTCTCCAAGCCAACCGCCTGACCGGTTCGCGGGAGGGCTCCGAGCGACGTCACCGGAACCCCCGGTTCCTCGGCGCTCACCTCAGCCACGGACCCGGTCGCCACACCGAGGGTCGCCCCACCGACGGTCGCCACGGCGCGAGCAGCCACAGCGGCCACTACGCGGCAGAGACCATAGAGCTTCCGGGGCTGCTCGAGCGACTATCACTGGGCCGGAACTCGCTCAGCCTGCTGGCCGCCCTCACCGACGAGGAGCTTGACCGCGTGCCTCCCGCGAGCGGGATGAGGTTCTGCGACGGGCAGCGCACGCTCGACCAGGTCCTGACCAGCCTCCTCAGGCACCAGGGCCATCAGCTCGATGCCCTCATAGCCGCCCTTGCGTGACGTCAGCGTGCCGGCGGCGGGGCGATCGTTGGCGTTGCCCTGCGGGGCGCGATCCGCCCGGCGACGCTCGGCCACGCGGTCATACGCGCTCGAAGACGAGCCGGGCGCCATACCCTCCAAGCACGGCCTGGGTCAATGCATGTCTCGGACTCATCGAGCCTCGCGCGGCGTTGGTTGCGAGTTCCGCGCCAAGCGGGTAAGCCGGCGAGGACGTCGAGATGCCCGTGCCAGCTGCATAGCGGGTCTCGTACGCAAGCACCCACCCGGTCAGCGTTTCGGGACGGCCCTCCCAACCATCGCCTGGGTGCGGGCCGCAGCGCGTGACTATGTGCGCGTCGTGGCGGAGTGACAAATACGAGTTCCGCGGGGCGTTCGTGGTGGTCAGGCCGGTGGCTGCTTGAATGCGGTGGCGTCGCCGCCCAACAGGCGTCGCGCTCGTCGCTCGAGCTCGCCCATCATCCAGTTGTGACGCCGCCGCCCAGCGAGATTCGCGCGGCGCCGGCCTCGGCCAGGGCAGCCAGCGGTTCCGACGGGTTGACGTTGACCGGACGGTCGAGCTCCCTGACGACCTGTGCCACGAGTGCCGGGTCCCGCAGGCTGATCGGGTAGACGCAGTCTGCGCCAGCGTCGAGGTACAGGCGGGCGCGGCGGAGCACCTCGTCCAAGGCGCCGGCCGGGTCGCGCTCAGGGTGCCGGATAATGGCGTCTATCCGGGCATTGAGCACGATGCCAACGCCGCGGTCGTCTGCGGCTGCCCGGATGCCGGCCAGGTAGGTGGCCTGGATCTACGCGTCGAGGAGCCCGTCACCGGCCGCGTGGTCGGTGTCATCGAGGTTGCAGCCGACGGCGCCGGCGGCGAGCAACGCGTCTACTAGGTCGGCGGGGTCGAGGCCGTAGCCGCCCTCGAGGTCGGCCGTCACCGGCACGTCGACTGCGGCGGTGATCTGCCGCAGCTGGGCGAAGGCGGCCTCACGGTCGCGGTTGTCGTCCGATCCACCGCGCGCGTCGGCCATCGCGACGCTCGAGGTCGCGATCGCCGGGCTTCGGGCCGCGAGCACCGCGCGGGCGTCGGCGGCATCCCACACATTGACGAGCAGCAGGGGTCGACCGATCTGGTGGAGCTCACGCAGCCGGCGTGCGGCCGAGTCGAGCGCTGTGCGTTGGCGCATGGGGTGTCCTCTCTCGTTGAGCTGTTAGGCCGCTTCTTCGAGTTCGATCGCGGGCGCGGGCACTGACGGGATCGCCGCGATCACCTCGCGGCGGCGCCGGGCCGGCAGCGCCAACCCGCACACCGCGCCGAGCAGTGCGAGTCCCGAGAAGACCCAGATTGCCGGGCCGAACCCGTTGGTGAAGGCCTGGGCGGACGCGTAGCCGCCGAACCCGGCGAACACGGCCACGGCCACCGCGATCCCGAACACGCCGCCGAGCTCGCGCATCATGCTGTTGATCCCGGCGAGCTTGCCCGCGGTCTCGAGCGTCGCCGAGCCGACCACGGAGTTCTGCGCGGACGGGATCGCCATCGAGATCCCCACGCCGGCGACGATCAACGGCACGACCAGGTGCGAGAAGGGGAGCCCCGGGCGCGCGATCGATGCGATCCACGCGGTGCCGCCGCACATCAAGAGGCCGCTGACCATCAGGGGCCGTTCTCCGATGCGATCGACCAACGCGCCCACGACCGGGGCGACGAGGATGAACGTGCTCGTCCAGACCATCAGTCGCAGGCCAGTCTGAAGCACGTCGTAGTGAAGGCCCGTCTGGAGCAGCTGCGGGAAGAAGAAGACATCGGCGAACAGCGACCCGAGCACGAAGAAGATCGCCGCGTTGCCGGCGGTGAACGTCCGCGAGCGGAAGAAGCTCATCGGCAGCATCGGCTCGCGCGCCCGCAGTTCCCAGCGGACGAACGCCACCGCGAGCAGCGCACCCGCGATCAGCGAGCCGACCACCTCGGCGCTGCCCCATCCGGCCGAGTTGCCTCGTACCAGCCCCCAGACCAGGCCGAAAGCGGCGCCTGTGATCAGCGCCACCCCCGGGATGTCGAGCGCGACCCGCTTGCCGAAGCTCTCGTCGAGCCGGCCCAGCACGAGCGGGATCGCGAGCAGGCCGATCGGCACGTTGATCCAGAAGATCCACGACCAGTCGATTCCATGGACGATCGCGCCGCCGACGATCGGTCCCAGCGCGACGGAGATTCCGGTCACCGCGCTGAACATGCCGATCGCCGTGCCGCGCTTCTCCTGCGGGAACGCTGCGGTCAGCAGCGCGAGTGCGAGCGGCAGGATGAACGCGGCGCCGGCGCCCTGGACGGCGCGTGCGGCGATCAGGAAGCCGACATCAGGGCTCAGCGCGCACGCCGCCGATGCCGCCGAGAACAGCCCGAGGCCGAACGCGAACATGCGCTTTCTTCCGAACCGATCGCCCAGCGCCGCGGTGGTCATCAGTACTGCGAAGCTGAGGTTGTATGCGTTGACGGTCCACTCGAGCTGCGCGATCGAGGCGTGCAGGTGGACGCGGACCGTGCTCAGGGCCGTCGAGACGACCACGGTGTCGAGCGCGGCCATCATCGAGGCGACGGCCGTGAGGACGACTACCCACGTTCGTTTCCTGGTTGTGATGTCGGCGTGCGGTTCCATGAATCTCCTTCGCTGGGGTTCCTTGCTACTGAGATCCGTGGGTCGGCCGCAATCCATCGCGGCACCTCGACCAGCTCGGCGGTTACGCCGCCGGGCCGAACGGCTCGAGCTTGGTGCCGATGAACGCGGTGATCTCCGCGATCCGGCCGTCGGTGTCGAGCGTCAGCAGCTGGAGGACCTCGAGACCCTCGGGCCGCTCGGGCCAGCCTTTGTAGTAGCTGCCGACCGCGAGTTGTCCGTTCGCAGCTGCCGGCCGGAGCCGGCGAGTCGGGTTGGTGCCAGGGGCCCGCGGGCGAGGAACACTCGTGCCTCCTCGATCCCGCGGTACCACGAGGGCCGCGGCGGCATCGCGAGGATCGCGTCGTCCGCGAGCATCGAGACGATCGTGTCGACGTCGCCGCGCTCCCACGCGTCGACGTACGTCTCGACGATCTCGCGCACACGCTGGTCGCCGAGCGAGCGCAGCGTCTCCTGCTGGCTGTACGCCGGCAGCTGCTCGTCGACGCTCTTGTGGGCACGCTGCAGAGCGCTGTAGACGCCCCGGCGTGGTCTCGAGCGTCTCGGCGACTTCCGCTCCGGAGAATCCGAGCACGTCACGCAGGATCAAAACGGCGCGCTGGCGCGCGGGAAGGTGCTGCAACGCGGCGACGAATGCGAGCTCGACGCTCTCGCGCTGCTCGTAGCGGGCCTCCGGCGCGGCGAAGCCATCGTCGATCGCGGCGTCCGGGTAGGGCTCGATCCAGACCGACTCGACGAGTGGCGGTGCAGGATCGTCGTGGGGGTCGCTCTGCGGGCCATAGTCGATCGGCAGCACCCGCTTGGGACGGCGCTCGATCAGGCGAAGGCAGCTGTTCGTCGCGATTCGGTACAGCCACGAGCGCAGCGAGCTGCGGCCCTCGAACTGGGGCAGCCCCCGCCAAGCCCGCAGGAGCGCATCCTGGAGCGCGTCCTCAGCGTCGTGGACCGAGCCGAGCATCCGGTAGCAGGCGCGTGCAGCTCGGCCCGGTAGGGGTCGATCAGCCGTTCGAAGGAGTCAGAGCCGGCAGCGATGGCAGCGATGGAGCTCACCTCTAAGCCTTGACCCCACACGGGGCCGAAATCCATCGGCGGCCGATGGATTCTCGGCGCGGTGCGGATCAACACGGACAAGAACGATGACAAGCCCAGTCGTCCACCTCGAGCTGCACAAGCCAGACCTCTGTCGCGCGTGCGCGTTCTACGACGAGCTCGTCGAATGGCGGCAGGAGCGCGTCCTCATGTCCGGTGCCTCCTACCAATCGCTGGATCTCGGCACGAGTCTCGGCGGCGGGTCGTGCAATGCGGGACCGACAGGGCGCTCTGGCTGCCTTATGTCGAGGTCGGCTCGGTGGCTGAGACGACCGCGCGGGCGGTGGCGCTCGGAGCGTCGCTGACGCTGTCGCCTCGTGAGGGGCCGGCCGGATGGCGGAGCGTCGTGACCACGCCGGCCGGCGGAGAGATCGCGTTCTGGCAGACGAAGCGCTAACAGGCCCCCGATCCGCGCGTAGGAGGTCCGCCGTCAGAGCGCGACGAATGCACGTGCCGGCGCGGAAGGAGGTCTCCTTCGTCGCGGTCGGCAACGGTCACCGCTTGTTGTGGGAAGCGCCGGCGAGCGCCACCGGGGAACTGGGGTGGCCGATGAGGTTTCCAGCTGACGGGGGTCTGAGTTGGCGAACCCAAACAGGACTTCAGAAGCGAGACCCACTACGTGAATGAGCCGCGAATCCTGATGACGCCCGTCGTGTTCGGCGAGCAGCCACGTTGGCATGAGGACCGCCTGTGGTTCTCTGACTGGGGTAAGCCGGAGGTCGTTGCCGTCGATCTCGAGGGCAACAGCGAAGTGATCCTGCGGGCACGATCCTTTCCGTGCTGTGTCGACTGGCTCCCGGACGGACGTCTCCTGCTCGTATCGGCGCGCGAGGGGCTTCTCTTGCGCCGTGAGCCTGATGGCTCGCTGGTGACTCACAGCGACCTGGCCGGCGTCGCCGACGTTCCGCCGGGGAATGAGCTCGTGGTGGACGGCCGTGGCAACGCGTACGTGAACGGCCCGGGTTTCGACATGATGGTCGGTGCCGAGTTCGCTCCTGGGACCATCGCTCTCGTCACTCCCGACGGCTCAGCTCGCCTGGTGGCCGACGACATCGCCTTTCCCAACGGCATGCTCGTCACACCCGACAACTCAACGCTGATCGTCGCCGACTCCTATGGCAAATCACTTACGGCATTCGAGATCGCGCCGGACGGCAGCCTGGCCAACCGGCGGCTGTGGGCCGACCTCGGAGACGGCGTTCCCGACGGGATCTGCCTCGACGCGGAGAACGCCGTCTGGTACGGGGACGTCCCCAACAAGCGCTGCGTGCGCGTCCGCGAGGGCGGCGAGGTCCTGCAAACCGTCGACCTCGACCGCGGGTGCTTCGCGTGCGCGCTAGGAGGCGCGGACCGCAGCACGCTGTTCATGATGGCGACCGAGTGGCGCGGTCCAGAGAACATGTTCCAGGGCCCGCCGACGGGCCAGGTGCTGAGCATCGACGCGCCTGCACCCGGCGTCGGCTGGCCATAAGCGCTCAGCGCCGCTCACCCGCGAAGACGAGGGCAGTAGCAGTCGCCTCGCCCAAGCTCGCAATGGACACCATCTAGCGCTGCGACGAACGGGCTGCCTTTTCCGCGCAAAGCGGGACTCTGGAGGTCGGAGCCGGATGCCCGAGAGATGACAGAAGGGGGTCTCTGCGCCGGGGCGTTAGGCGCGCGTGTCGGCAGGCAAGCTGACGAGCTGGGCGCTCTGTTCCCACAGGCTCCGTGCGAGGTTGTCGTCCTGGGCCTGGTCGCTGGGGGCGACCACCTGCTCGTCTTCGATGTACTTCCCGGTGAGGGCGGCGGCGGCGTCGGATAGGGCGAGCCACACCAGCGAGTGGGCACCGCGCTCCGGGGAGCGCAGGAAGGGCGCACCAAGCGTGGCGATGACTTTCCAGATTCCGTTTTCGTTCTTGGCAAAGCCGGTGCGAACGACACCGGGGTGAAAGCAGTTGGCGTTCAGCTCCGGCGCGCGCCTGGCCAGCTCGCGGGTGAACAGGATGTTGCACAGCTTCGAGGTGCCGTACACGCGTGGCGAGTAGGACTTCTCCGATTGCAGGTCGTCGAGGTCCAGGCGCCCGGACCGGTGCGCGCCGGACGCCGTGGTCACGACGCGGCCGCCGGCAAGGCGGTCTCGGAGCAGGTTCGTGAGCAGGAACGGTGCGAGATGATTGAGCGCGAAGGTCTGCTCCAACCCCTCAGAGGTCTCCTTGCGCGAGGCGAAGAGTGCCCCCGCGTTGTTGGCAAGGACGTCGACGTGCTCGTGGTGGGCACGGATCTCGTCGGCCAGCACCCGGACGTTGGACATCAGCGATAGGTCGGACACGTGCCCGTGGACCCGTCCACCGCCACCGGCTGTCGTGGCTTCTTCAGCGACCAACCGGACGCGCTCGGGATCGCGTCCCACGAGGACGACCTCGGCTCCTCGCCGAGCGAGCTCGATCGCGGCGGCTCGCCCGATGCCGCGAGTAGCTCCCGTGAGCACGACGACAGTCACGCAATTCACCTTACCTGCGCCGCTTGCGCCTGACATCGTGGACCGCTGAGCGAGCCGCGGCGTGACCCCGAGAGTCCCCGGATCCGCGCAATCAGGGACCGCTGACACCCGCGGTCTAACGCTCCTCGTCGAACGAAAGCGGGGCGCAGGGACACGCCACGGGTGTCGCGCTGGGAATCTCACCGGGGCAGGGACCGCGTCGATCGGACCAGGAAGCAGTCGTCAGTAGTGAGTCTCGGGGCTAGAGAAGACTTGTCGCGCTGTCCGAGCGCCCCGGACGGGCCTGCGAGGCTCGTCCGGGGCGAATTCAGGTAGTACCTCTGAGCGCCTCTCTCAGGTTGGTCAGGCGTCGCGGTGTGCTACCCGGATTAGTGCTGCGGCGAGGGCGATGGCGGCGTAGGCGCCGAGGACGGCGATCGCCGCGTTGGGGGTGAGCAGCCCGGCGGAGCGGTGGACCGTGATGGCCGCTTGGGCGGCGGTTCCGGGTAGGTACTGACGGAGGCCGGCCGGGAGCAGCTGGCCGAGGATGACGTCTCCGACGATGATCATCGTCAGCGTGGTGGTCGCCGCCGCGGTGTGGCGGATGACGCCGCCGAGGCCGACGCCGATGATCGCGACGAGGCTGGCCGCCACGGCACCGAAGACGATCGCCCGCGGCACGCCGGGATGGCTGAGGGCCACCTGGAGGTGGTCGCCAGTGAAGATCTGCTGGCCGAGCGCGAATCCGGCGATGTCGACCAGCAGCGCGACCGGGAGCACGAACGCGGCCACGGTCGCGGCCTTGGCCGCGATTACCAGTCGTCTGGTCGGCATCGCGCTGAAGGTGGTGCGGATCATGCCGGTCGCGTACTCGGCGGTGACCGTTCGCACGGCGAGCGCTCCGAGCAGGGTGGCGGCGATGATGACCCCGAACAGCGAAGCGCTGGTCGCGTCGAAGCTCTTGTACTGCTGGGCGGTCATGCTGTGCCGGCTGAGCTGCGCGAGGTCAACGGCGGCGGTGAAGCCGATCGCCATGACCGCGGCGAGCTGCTTGGCAGCGTGTCTTCCGCGGTCGTGTTCCACGCCAGGCGCCCGGTGCTGGTGGTCCCGCATCACGAGGACTCGCTACCGCCCGCGACCTCAGACCGGTAGCTCCCGAGGGGACATCTCCGTAGGACCGCGGCGATCAGGAGTGAGCGCACGATCACAGCCGTGAGCAGGCGCCGACAGCTCAAGGGGGCGCGGCGTCGCCCGAGACTCGGCATGACCTGACGACGAGTCGCCAGCTCGGCCTCGGGATCGCCGCGCGCCAATCGGTAGTGTCGGCAGATAGCGACCGCCGCGGAGATCACGACGACCGGGCTGACCGAGGTCGAGGCGAGGCGACGCCTCCAGGCGCGCACGAAGGCCCCGCGCCGGCGGTCGAGCCGTTCCTACGCGAGCATCGTCCGCGCCAACACGCTGACGATTCCCAACGGGATCCTGCTGGTCTTCGGCGTGCTGACGATCGTGTTCGCGTCGTGACGGGATGCCCTGTTTGTCGGGATCCTGGTCGCGAACGTCGCGATCGGGTCCTTCCAGGAGATCCGATCCAAGCGCGCGCTCGACCGGCTCGCGGCACTGGTCGCTCCCGAGGCGGTCGTGATCAGGGACGGAGTCGACCGCCGCGTCCGGGTCGACGAAGTGGTCGCCGGCGACCTTGTGCGCCTCTCTGCCGGGGACCAGGTGATCGCGGACGGAAGGGTCGTGTCGGCCGACGGGCTCGCCCTCGACGAGTCGAACCTGACGGGCGAGTCCGAGCTCGCGGTGCACGGTGCCGGAGACAGTGTGTGGTCGGGCTCGTTCGCGGTCGAGGGGGTCGCCCTGTTCGAGGCGACGGCGGTCGGCTCGGACAGCCGGGCCGAGCGGCTGACCGCGACCGCACGTGCGTTCCGTCATCCCCGCTCTCCGCTCGAGCGAGCCAACGATCGGCTGCTGCTGTGGCTTGTGGCGCTCTCCATCCCGCTCGTGATTGGTCTGACGGCCTCTGTGTTCGCCCACCCCGAGAAGACCTATGCGCGCGTGCAAGCGCTCACAGCGGAATCGTCAACCTCGTCCCCGAGGGGTTAATCCTGCTGATCAGCGTCACCGCCGCGGTGTCTGCGGTCAAGATCGCGCAGCGGGGGGTGCTGGCACAACAGCTGAACGCGATCGAGTCGCTCGCCTCGGTCGACGTCGTATGCACCGACAAGACCGGCACACTGACCGAGCCGACGCTGCGGGTCGTCGGGCTCGTGCCCGCCGCTGGCATCGACCAAGCGGTCCTCTCGCGCGCGAGCTCGCGAGATATGCGGCCAGCGCGCCGTCACTCAATTTGACCCTCCAGGCGATCGCCGACGCGCGGCTCGAGGACGCGGGACCGGAGCGGGTTCTCGCTCAGGTCCCGTTCTCCTCCCGGCGTCGGTGGAGCGGAGCCCGACGTGAGCGACTGGGTGTGGCCGGGCTCACCGCCGGGCGTCACGGCCGGCGGCGCGTCGGACACCCAGGCCGACATGTAGACGCCGCAGTTGCGGATCCTGGTCGTCAACGCCGGATCGAGCAGCCTTAAGCTGCGCCTGCTCGGAGACGGCGACGCGCTCCTGGCCGAGCATGACCTTGCGGCGCTCGACACCGACGCGGGTGCCGAGCAGCTCTCTGCGGTCATCGCGAGCCTTCCAGCCCCGGACGCGGTCGGCCACCGGGTCGTCCACGGCGGCGAGCGGTTCCGCGGGGCGGCGCTGATCGACGAGCACGTGGAGCGGCAGCTGCGGGCGCTCAGCGACCTGGCCCCGCTTCACCAGGCCAAGTCGCTTGCCGCGCTGGACGCCGTCAGCCGGGCGCTCCCGGGCGCTCCAGGGGTGGCCTGCTTCGACACCGCCTTCCACGCCACCTGCCGCCGGCCGCGGCCACCTACGCCCTGCCCGCCGAGTGGCGCGAGCGCTGGGGCCTTCGTCGCTTCGGTTTTCATGGCCTCTCGCACGCCTACGCCTCGCGCCGGGCCGCCGAGTTGCTCGGCGAGGCGCCGGCCCGTCTGGTCACCTGCCACCTGGGCGCGGGCGCGTCGCTGGCCGCCGTGCACCATGGGCGTTCGGTCGAGACCACGATGGGCTTCACCCCGCTCGACGGGCTGGTGATGGCCACCAGCTCGGGAAGCGTCGACCCCGGGCTCGTGCTGTGGCTGCTCGAGCACGCCGAGCTCGGCGAGGCCGAGCTGGCCCGGGCGCTCGAGCAAGACTCGGGGCTGCTGGCGCTGGCCAGGACGGCGGACATGCGCGAAGTGCTCCGCCGCCGCGAGACCGGCGATGAGCGGGTGTGGTTGGGACTCGAGGTCTACCTGCATCGGCTGCGGGCCGGGATTGCGGCGATGGCCGCGGCCCTGAGCGGGCTCGACGCGCTGGTGTTCACCGGCGGGGTGGGCGAGCGCTCGGCGCCGATCCGCCAGGAAGCCTGCCAGGGACTTGAGTTTCTCGGCGTGAAGATCGAGCATTCGGCCAACGCGCAGGCAACCGGGGATCGAGAGGTGACCGCGCCCCGCGCGGCCTGCCGGGTGCTGGTGATCGCTGCCCGCGAGGACCTCGAGATCGCCCGCCAGGTGCGGGAGGTCCTGGGCGCAAACGAGGCGTCACCGTAGCCGGGAGGGCCGCCCATCGCGCATTAGGCGGTGGCGGCCGATCAGCGGCCCGGAGAACGCCGTCACCCGCTCCTCGACTAGTGCTCTGCGATGTCGCGATAGGCCGCGAGCGCACGCGGTGCCCACGCGGGTCGCGGCGATTTTTCCGTCGCCGCGCCTCGAGCACTTGGACGATTCAGCGTTCGGCGCGGCTTGGAAGCTTCAGCTCGTACACAGCGGCGAGATCGTCATTGGCGTGGCGGTTCTCGACGTCGCCGATCCGCTCCAGGACGGCGTCGAGCAGCGGCAGCTCGACGCCCGAGCTGCTCGCAACCTCTCTGACGAGCCTGAGATCCTTGAGCGCAAGCCGCACTGGAAATCCAGCCGGGTACTCGTGGCGCTGCATCTCGCCGAGCTTCTCGACACCGTAGGAGGAGCCCAGCGGTCCGCCGTCGAGCAGCGTGACGAACTGTTGCTCCTCAAGCCCCATCAATTGACATAGGTGCATCGTCTCGGCGAGTGCAGCCACCATCGCGATCATCCAGTGGTTGGCCGCTAGCTTCAGGCGCGAGCCCATACCGGCCTCCCCCACCCACTGGACCCTCGAGCCGAGCGCCTCGAACACCGGCTCGACCTGCCCGCGAGCCGCGTCCGGTCCCGAGGCGAGGATCGTCAGTTGGCCGTCCTCAGCGGGGTGGGTGCTTCCCGACACCGGCGCATCGAACAGCGTCAGACCATGGGCGGTGGCGACCTCCACCAGCCGGTCGGCCTCGGCCGCCCCGACGCTGCTCATCTGCAGCCAGATCGTCTCCTCGGGCCACGCATCGAGCAACGGCTCGACGACCGCGAGGACGATCTCGGCCGTCGGCAGCATCGTGATCACCGCCTGAGCCCTCCTCACCACCTCATCGGCACTGCCGGCAACCTCGGCGCCTCGCTCCGCGAGCGGCTGTGCGTGATCGGGGTTGCGGTCCCAGGCGATGACTCCCACGCCCTGGTTCAGCAGGCGATGCGCCATCGCCGTTCCCATTAGGCCGGTGCCAAGCAATCCCACCCGACTATCCGTTGCGCCGCTCATCTCCTCCTCCTCATCCTCGCGCCACCCGGCGCCAGGTGGCCTCGCTTGGCGCAGATGTTGACCACAGGGAGATCCATCGGAGAATCATCCTCTTCTGCCGTCCTCCAGAATTCGATCGGACGCGTGTGATCGGTTACCCCTGCTCGGCGAACTCCCGATACGCCGCAAGCGCGCGCGGCCCCCAGACCGTCCCCGGTCCGCCGTTCATCAGGACCACGACGCCCATTGCCTCGGCCACCTCGGCCTCATTCGCGCCCTGGTGAGCGGTTCCGCTGGCGTGCGCGGCGATGCAGCCATCGCATTGTCGGGTGGCCGCGATCGCCAGTGCGATCAGCTCCTTGACCTTGGCCGGCAACGCTCCGTCGAGCATCACCGCCTTCTGCATCGCGGCGTAGGCCCCGATTACCTCCGGGACGCCTTCACGCAGGTGCCGCGCCGGCTCGGCCAGCTCCTTCCTCACTTCGTGAGCGCTTGCCATGACTGCTCCTTGTGCCGTCGATTGCTGTAGGCGGATCCTCGCATGGCTGGTCGGTCGCCCGGCGGAGTGCTTCGATGCGGACCAGGCGATCGACGTGGTCGAGGAGTAGGGAGCCCAACCCCCGCCCGAGGGAGCCCAACCCCCGCCCGAGCGTGGCTCGGGACCGTTCCTAGGCGATCGCGAGAGCCAGCGCGTTCCCGGAGGGATCACGTATCACGTGCCCCGTGGCATCGTGCTGCGGCGCTTGGCCACTGGCCTCCAAGCGTCCGAGGACGCGCTCGCGCTCACCTTCGTCTGGCAGCACGATCGTCGCGTGGCGGAGCGCCGCGCTCCCCGGCGGGGGCGAGGTGGCCCCGGCGCTCTCCCAGGTATTCGCGCCAATGTGGTGGTGATAGCCGCCGGCGCTTAGGAACGCGGCGTACGGGCCGAGCTGCGCCATCAGCGCGAAGCCCAGCACCTCACGGTAGAAGGCGATCGTCTCGGCGATCCGTGCCACCTTGAGGTGGACGTGGCCCATGACGGTGCCGGATGGGAGCCCGTTGAACGGCTCTGAACGTGGATCCTCTAGCTCGCCCATCAGGCCGTCGACGTCGAGCGGGAGCGTGGTCATGCGGTCGCCCACCTGCCCCTCCCACAGCTCGCGAGGGCGGTCCCAGTAGATCTCGATCCCGTGCTCGTCAGGATCGCTCAGGTACAGCGCCTCGCTCACGAAATGATCCGAGAGCCCAACCAGGGCCACCCGGTCGCGGACGGCATGGGCCAGCCAGCGCGCGAGATCGACGCGTCCGGGCAGCAGCAGGGCGAAGTGGTAAAGGCCGGTGTGACCGCCCGCCGGTTGCACTCCGGGCTCCTCGACCAGGCACAGCAGCTCACGCCCAACGGACCCGAGCGACACAGAGCGGCCGCCGCGATCAAGGACATCCAGGCCGACGGCGCGAACGTAGTAGTCGACTGAGCGGTCGAGGTCCGCCACCGTCAGGTGGACCGCGCCGACCGTGGTCGACGCCGGCAGCTCAGCGCTCGCCGGAGCGCCCGTGGCCTCGAGCTCCTCAGGATCGCGGGGAGCCATCCCGTCGCTCACCACGTGACCTTTTCGGCGAGCCGCGAGGAGCGCAGCCGAAACCAGACGATGGGCGTCGCGCCGGTTGAGATCGGACCACGATATTCGACTCCTCGGGCCCCCGGCCAGGAGCGCATCGGTGCGAAGATTCCGAGATCCGGCCCTTCGCCATTCAACCCACCCCAACGATCGTGGCTGCGCCCGATCGGGCCCCTCCTCCAGATCGAATTCCTTCATACCCCTCGCCCGTCACACGGATCGGCTCTCCGGATGCTTAAGCTGCTGATCGCGACCGGCGCCGTGGCCGTCAATCCCGCCGACCTGCCCGCCGGCGTGCGGCTGCTCCTGGACGCCGCCGAGGAGATCCTGGTCGTGGCGCCGAGACTCCCCACCCGGATCGACTGGATCACGTCCGACACCGACCGTGCGAGGCTGCAGGCCGACCAACGGCTCCAGGCCGTCCTCGGGCAGCTGGGGGAACTAGGCGTAGAGGCGGAGGGGGCGGTCGGAAGCGATGAGCCGCTCGAGGCTCTCGAGGACGCGATCCGGAGCTTCGGACCCGATCACCTCCTGATCGCGATCCGGACCGGGGTCGAGGCGGGCTGGCAGGAACGAACCCTGCTGGAGGACATTCAGCAGCGCTTCGGGCTCCCCATGACGGTCTTCCAGCTGCCGTTCAGTCGCTAACCCACAGGCTCGGGCACCCGGCGATGGGGCAGCTGGGAACCGCTGGTTTCGGCGGCCGAGGTCATGCGATTCTCGCGCCACACTATGGCACCCTGGGCGTCCGGGCGGATCGACGGGTGAGCGCCGTACCGCGCGTGGCCTCCCGGGCCCTCCCCCGCGGGCCATCATCGTTCAGTCGCGCAGGCCGAGCCTTGTCCCGATCTCCTTGCCCAGGCCGATGACCCGTCTGGACAGATGCGGGGCGGCGAGCACCTCATGCGCAGCGAGACGGCCCGAGAGGCCGGTGACGCCGCCGCCGGGCCACGTCGCCGCTCCGGTCATGAACAAGCCATCGATCGGTGTCCGGTAGCGCGAGTAGCCGGGGAGCGGGCGGAAGACGAAATTCTGGCGCAGGTGATGGCTGCCGGCGACGCTGTCGCCGCCGACGAGGTTGGGGTCGTGGGCCTCGAGGTCGGCGGGGGTCAGGATCACGCGCTTCAGCACCAGCCGCTCGATGCCGGGGGCGTACTCGGAGAGCTTGGCGATCACCCGGTCCGCGTACGGCTCGGCGGCATCCGCCCAGTCATGCGCCTCGATCTCGCCGGCGGCGTCGCCGCGGATCTGCGACGGCTGTGCTCGCACCTGCACCCAGAGCACCGCCTGGCCCGCGGGCGCGCGCGAGCGATCGACGGCACTGCTCTGGCCGACGATCAGCAGCGGGCTGCGCGGCAGCAGCCCGTTGTTCGCCGCCGTGTACGTGTCCGCCAGGTCCGACACGTAGGGCGCGATGTGAACGTAGGCGAACTCGCCGAGGTCCCCTCCGGCGGCCCACGCCGGCGGTTCGCTGAGCGCGAGGTGGATCATCATCGTCCCCGGCCCGAAGCGATAGCGAGCCGCGTCCCGTCGCACCCGGTCGGGCACGGCGTCATCGTCGAGCAGTCCGTTGTAGAGCGCGGGTGGCGTGACGCTTGCGACCACGGCGCGCGTCGCCCCCAGCCGTTCGCCGGATGCCAGCTCGACGCCGCTCGCGCGCCCGCCCTCGGTCAGGATGCGACGCACCGGCGCAGCGGTCCGCGCCGCGCCGCCATGGTCGGCGAGCACGGCGGCGAGCGCGTCGATCATCCTCGAGGCGCCACCCTCGACGATCGACATGCCGGCGGCGGCGTCCGAGAACACCTCGACGAACGGGAACATCGCGCCGGCGGAAACATCCGGACCGAAGTCCGGGTGCATCCCCCACGTCGCCAGCAGCACCTTCGCCTCGGGGCTCGACATGTAGAGGTCGCCGAGCTCTCGCGTGGATGAGAGGAGCAGCTGCGCGGCGTGCACCGCCGCCGCCGGGCCCAGCCGCCGCAGCGCCCGTCCCACCGCCAGCGCCGCGCCCGCCGAGGGCATCGTGGACCCATAGAGGTCGAAGATGGTCGGACTCAGGCGGTCAAAGAGCCCCTTGAGCTCGGTCCAACCCGCCGCGTCGCCGGGGTCATGCTCCCGCAGGCCCGCCAGCGTGCGCTCGGGATCCTGGTAGACCTTCAGCGCTCCACCGCCCGGGAACGCGTTGGCGAATGGCTTGTCGGTCGAGGCGTAGCGCAGACCGTGGCGCTCGAGCTCCTCGCCGAGTTCCGCGTACACGAGCCCGCCGCGGAAGGTGTTCTGGTTGGTCGAGTAGAGATCGTGGATGAAGCCCGGCAGCGTGATCTCCTCGCTCATCACGGCTCCGCCGAGGCGCTCGCTCTGCTCGAGCACCAAGGTGCTCCAGCCGGCCCGCGCCAGGTAGATTGCGGCGACCAGGCCGTTGTGCCCGCCTCCGACGACTATCGCGTCGTATCGCTCCAACGGTTTGCCACTATGCCAGCGCTAGCACGCAGCACCAACCCTTGGCCTCACGAACCGCGCTTGGATCTCGTTCGAGTTGACGGGCGTCTACAGCCGGGCGTAGCCTCCGTCAGGTCGCGTTTTCGGTGATTCTCGGCCCCGCAACGGAGGACACGATGCATCTCGGACGGCTGCTTCTTCGCCTGGCAATCGGTGAGACCTTCTTCGTTCACGGCACCCAGAAGCTGTTCGGCTGGTTTGGGGGCCACGGTCCCGACGGGACGGGTCAGTTCTTTGAATCGCTGGGGCTACGGCCGGGACGGCGCAACGCCCTCGCCGCTGGCTTCACGGAGGCCGGATCCGGCGTCTTGGTCGCCCTCGGTCTAGGCACTCCGCTGGCCGCGGCCGGACTCTCGTCCGTCATGATTACCGCGCTTCGCACTGCGGTCTGGAACCACGGCTTCAAGCCGGGGACCGGGGAGTTCGAAGTGCTGCTCGCCGCGGCGGCACTGGCGCTCACCGAGACAGGCGCGGGCGTGCCCTCGCTTGACTCCGCGCTCGGGCTCGAACGCCGCGGGACAGGCTGGACGCTCGGCGCGCTTGCCGCCGGGGCGGCGGGATCGGCGATGGTGGTCAAGATGGGGCGCCGAGACTCGTCGGCTCCCGCGCCGGCCGACGCAGCTGCACCTGCTGAGGCGACCGCGACGCCCGACGGCAGCGCCGCGGAAGCGGCCCCCTCGCCCTCCTGATTCACCTGGTGCGGACCTGACCTGGCTGCGCGCCGGCTGGGTAGCTTTCCGCTGATGCCCCCTCAGATGACCGCCGAGGAGATTCACTCCTTCCTCTCCCTCGGCACCCGCACCGCGAAGGTGGCCACCATGATGCGAGATGGAGGGCCGCATGTGATGCCGGTCTGGTTCGTGCTCGACGGCGAGCAGATCGTGTTCACTACCGGAGCAGGCACGGTCAAGGGCCGCAATCTGCGGCGCGACCCCCGGGTCGCGCTGGTCGTCGAGGATGACGAGCCGCCATTCGCGTTCGTCCACGTGCGCGGCCGCGTGACGATTCACGAGGACCTCGACGAGCTGCTCCGCTTCGCAACCGCCATCGGTGCCCGCTACATGGGCGAGGACCGGGCCGAGGAGTTCGGACACCGAAACGCGGTGGCGGGCGAGCTCCTGGTGCGCGTCACCCCCGAGCGCGTGATCGCCGAGGCCGCCGTCGCCGGCTATTGATCCACCGGCGTGGGCCCGCGGTACGAGCTGACCGCGTACCGGGCGGAGCGGTTCGAGCTCCCGCCACGTTCGCTGGTCCACTGCGCCCGGACTTCGCTGGACCGTGGTCGCAACCTTTACCGGTCGGCCGCTCGGCCACTCCGAAGAACGTCTAGTTTCGGTGGGGTCCCGGGGGTACGGTTCCATGGCGCTCTCTTCGATTCGGTTTGGGCGCCCAGCTGCAGTTGTCTACAGGAGGGAGTGGCCATGAGTGTCGGAACGGCGAGCGACTCGATTCTGCGGGGGCTCCACGACGAGCTGGACGAGCTGGAGGCGCTCTACAAGGACATCCACAGCCACCCAGAGCTGTCGCTGCAGGAGAAGCGCACCGCCGGACTAGCCGCCGAGCGACTGAAGGCGGCCGAATTTGAGGTGACCGAAGGTGTCGGGGGAACCGGCGTGGTGGGGCTGCTCGAGAACGGCGACGGACCGACGGTGATGCTGCGCGCCGACATGGACGCGCTGCCGGTCAAGGAGGCCACGGGGCTTCCGTACGCCAGCACGGTTACGGCGATCGACCCCGACGGGAAAGAGACCCTCGTGATGCACGCCTGCGGCCATGACATGCACGCCACCTGGCTCGCCGGGGCAACCAAGTTGCTCGCCGAGGCCAAGGATGCCTGGCACGGCACGCTGATGGCTGTCTTCCAGCCCGCAGAGGAGGTCGCCGCCGGCGCCCAGGCGATGATCGACGACGGCCTCTTCAAGCGCTTTCCCAAACCCGACGTGATCCTCGGCCAGCACGTGATGCCGATGTCTGCCGGGACGATTGCCAGCAAATCCGGGCTGGTCACCTCCGCCGGCGACAGCTTTCAGATTCGGATGTTCGGCCGCGGCGCGCACGGCTCGATGCCGCAGGCCAGCATCGACCCGGTGGTGATGGCCGCTTCTGCCGTCCTGCGGTTGCAGACGGTCGTCTCGCGCGAGGTCGCGCCCTCGGACGCGGCAGTGGTCACGGTCGGCGCGCTGCAGGCGGGTACCAAGGAGAACGTGATCCCCGACGAGGCCGTGATCAAGCTCAACGTCCGCACCTTCGACGAGAGCGTCCGTCAGCGAGTGCTTGGCGCGATCGAGCGGATCGTCAACGCCGAATCGGAGGCCTCCGGCGCGCCCAAGCCACCCGAGATCACGCCGCTCGATCGCTACGACCTTGTGCGCAATGACGCTCAGGCCACCGAGCGGGTACGCAATGCGCTCCGGGCCCACTTCGGCGATGACCGGGTGACCCACACCGGTCCGGCGTCCGCCAGCGAGGACTTCGGGTCCTTCGGGGTCGAGTGGCACGTGCCCTCGGTGTTCTGGTTCATCGGCGGCGTCGACCCCGACACCTACGCGAAGGCCGAGCGCGAGGGCAAGCTGAGCGAGCTGCCCACCAACCACAACCCCAAGTTCGCCCCGGTCATCCACCCAACGCTCGAGACCGGGCGTGGAGACGCTCGTCACGGCCAGCTGCGCCTGGCTTGCCCAATAGCCTGCGTAAAGCCCCCATGGCGTCCCCGCCCCTGCTGCGCGGATTCGATCCGACCCTGCTCCTCGTCCTCAACCTGGTGGGGACGTTCGTGTTCGGGCTCAGCGGAGGCATGACCGGCGTACGCGTGAAGCTCGATCTGTTCGGGGCGGTCGTCCTGGCCGCAGCCGTGGGCCTCGCCGGCGGCATAATCCGGGACCTGCTGATCGGCATCCCGCCGGCGACGTTCCGCGACTGGCGCTACCTGGCCGTGGTCGGCGGCGCCGGGCTCGTGACCAGCCTCGCGCACCCGGCGATCGACCGCCTCAAGCGCCCGATCGACGCGCTCGATGCGGCAGGGCTGGCGCTGTTCTGCGTAACCGGCGCGGCAACCGGGCTGGCCCATCGCCTCGGCGTCGCCGAAGCCGTGATCCTCGGCGCGATCACGGGCATCGGCGGCGGCATGGTGCGCGACATCCTCGTGCGCGAGATTCCCACCGTCCTGCGGGGCGGGCTCTACGCGATCCCGGCTCTCGTCGGAGCGGGAATCGTGGTCGGCGCCTACAAGGCCGGGGACCATACGATCGTCTTCCCGATCGTCGGCGCCTCGGTGTGCTTTGTGATGCGTATGGCCGGCCTGCGCTACGGAATCGGACTTCCCCGCGCAACCGATGTGGCGGTCACCGGCATGCCTCGCCTTCGCCGGGGCCACGCCGCAGAGGACGACGGCGGCAACGATCAACATCAGCAGCCGCCTGAGGACTCCAGCGGCGAGCAGTCGACAGTGACCTTGCCGAAGAGGTGAGGTGACACTGTCGCGCAAGCCGTGGGTAGCGCCGCCGGCAATCGGCTCAAGCATGTGAAATCGCGGCGTCATCTCTGAGCTGCCAGGACCTGACGCCGTCCCGTGACGCGGCCGTCCGGGCGGCGGCCCACTTTCCGAACAGGGCGCCGACGACGCTCGCCGCCGGCCAGTCTCCGGCGTCCAACCGCTTCAATGCCTCGCCTGCTCGTCTCCTCGCGTGGGTGCGCGACCAGTCATATGAGGACGGCAGCCGTCCGTAGCGAGCGCGCCACTCGTTCATCGCCCCGAGAACTCGCTCCTTCGTCCATCGGGGCTCGATCGCTCCGGGATGGCAGAGCTTGCAGTAGGCGTATGCGTCACCCTTGCCGTTGCG
>CAVRRW010000015.1:0-11005 GCA_963723675.1 uncultured Solirubrobacterales bacterium
GAAGGTGGGCGGCAGCCTCGCATAACAGCGTCTGAGCAGGGATTTCTGAAGATCTCTGCTCCCCGATCTGTGGCTAGATCCCCCTGGATTACCTGGGCATTCCTACGTATCTGGCCACAGATTCTGCCTTCTGTGGCCAGTGGATTCATCACTGGCCATGGCTCCGGGTAGGCGACGACCCCTTCGTTCTCCGTGCAGTGGCCAGCACGTCGGCGACTGTCCACGCCTGCTCGGCGAACGCAGCGCAAGGCTCCGGACGCGAGGACGCCGATGCTGCCAGTCGGGCCGGCCGTGCCACGCCCCGTCAGTTCCAGCACAGAGCCGCGGCCCGCCTACTGGCACAGACATGAGAAAGACCGGGTTGCCGCCCGGTCTTCCAAAGATAGGCGCGAGCGGGAGGGCAGCTGGTGGGTGGTGTGGCTGAAAGCCATCGCCAACCCCGGCGACAGGCGCGGAGGTTCGCGATGGCGCTCAGACCAACCTGCGAAACGGCGCAGACCACCCCTTGTCCCCGCCGGTCGTGATCTCTTATGCGGCGAGCGGTTGGTGGCGTTCTCACTGGCGAGCTTCGCGGACCGCGACGGCCGTGCGCGGCCGGGCACGCCGGCGGCGGCGGGGAGAGCGGGATTGAAGCCGAGCTGGTTCCTTGAGGCGCGCAACATGCTGGTGCGCCGCGGGCTCGTCGTCGTCGAGCGGGCGACGACCGGGCGGGGACGGGCGAGCACCTTGTGGCTCGCGTTCGCCGAGACAGGGCCGTGGTGGGAGGGCGAGGTCAACGCGGAGCTGCTTGAGACTGTCCTCTGCTACAGCCGATCCCGGGGAACGGCGCGCCTGCTGTTGGCCGCGATGGCGGCGCTCGCGGACGAGCAGCGGCTCGTCGAGGGCGTCACGACCGAGCGGCTGTGCTCGGCGGCCGGGGTCACGGATCGGACGTACCGCCGGGCGCGGGTCGCGTTGCTCGCCTCGGGCGAGCTGGTCCTGCGTGACGGAGCGGGCGGCCGGGGCAATGCGAACTGCTGGGAGATCGCGGACCCGAGATCCCGCACTGCCGAGGTGCAGCCGCCGAGCCGGCGGCGGGTCGCGCCGCCTTCAGGGCAGCGGCCGTTGCTCGCGACCGTGACCGCAGCGCCGGCGGTCGCCCAGTCCGCCAGCGCGGAGGTCGACCAGGGTCAGCCGGTCGCGCGCGCGAACACCGGCCTGGACGGGACCGTTTCCGGCCAAAACCGTCCGGTGACGGCCGGGGTTTCGCGCCGAAAGGGCGGCGCGGGCCGGACACTTTCACAGCAGAACCGTCCGGCCAGTGCCGGGGTTTCAGTCGGAAAGGCCGGCGCTGACCGGACACTTTCGTGCGAAACCCCGGCAGAAACCCCGGCACAAACCCCGGCAAAAACCCCGGCAAAAACCCCGGCGCGCAACGCGCGCGCGGGTAGGGAACCCCAGAACCCCAGAACCCTTGACCCCCCCAGCCCCCCTGAAGGGGGGAGCGTCGCTGACCAGGTTTTGGTCGAGGAGACGTACCTCACCGAGCGCGGTCGCACACGTCGGCGACCGGTCAGGGTCGACCTCTCCGCTGTGCGGGAGCGACTGGCGGCGGCGGGGGCAGTGGAGCAGGCTGCCTGGGAGCAGATCCGCGCACGGCTGCTGCAGGCGGTCGGTGAGAGCACGTTTGAGATCTGGCTGGCTCCGCTTGAGCTGATCGCGGTCGATCTCGCTGGCAGGCTCGTGATCGACACGCCGGACGCGACCAGATCGTGGGTGCGGACGCGGTTCGGTCGCGTGCTTGAGCGCTGCGCCGTCGAGGCCGGTCGTGCGATCCGCTTCGTCGAGGAGCTCGAGCGGCTTGCGCTCGAGCCGCGGCCGACCGTTGCGCCGCCAGGGGCGTCCCGTGGCGAGGCGGACGGCAGCCAGGTCGGCACGCACGTCACCGCACGCGGGACCGGACGCCTGACGTCGGTCTCGTCCTCGGGCGCTGGCGGGAGGTCGGCTGACAGGGGTGCCGGCAGGTCGTCGGGCTTGGCTTCTGACCGGTCAGGTGAATGGCAAGCCGGAGAGTCAACTGACCCGCCGTCCTACAAGTCGTCTTACCCGCGTGTCTACACCAAGCAGGCGGGGACGTCGTGATCGTCTCACGGCGTCCCGCAGCCGAACCAGCGCTGTCGCCGCCTGCGTGTGACGGGACCCCGTCGCCCCGTCAACTGGGCGTGACAGTTGCCAGTAGCTGGCCAGACGCGGGCGCCGCGTCCTCGCGGTCGATGTCGACCCGCAGTTCGCGCTGACCCGTCGGCTGGGGATCGCCCAGCGCGAGGTGCCGAGCACGATCGTCGACGTGCTCGCGGGCTGGATCGCCCCCGCAGAGCCAGTCGTGGCCGGCGTGCATGGAATCGATGTGCTGCCGGGCTCGCGCGAGTTAGCCGGCGTCGAGCTGGCGCTCGCCGGGGAGGTCGGTCGCGAGAGCGTGCTGCGCGAGGCGCTCGTGCGGCTCGCCTACGACGCGGTGGTGATCGATACGCCGTCGAATCTCGGGCTGCTGACCGTGAACGCGTTGGTCGCCGCGGACGTGGTGGTCGCGGCGGTTGCGGCCGGGGATGAGGGTGCGGCCCAGGGTGTCGCCGAACTGCGGGCGACGATCGCCAAGCTCGGGCGGATCCGGCCCAGCCTGCCCGAGCTGGCGGCGGTCATCACCAAGGTCAAGCCGCACCGCGTGATGGGCGAGGTGATCGACGACGCGGTGACCCGCCTCGGTCTGGAGATCCTCGCCCGGGTGCCTGATCGCACGGCGGTCGAGCACGCTGACGTGACGCGCACGCCGATCGCGATCTCGGCGCCCGATAGCGCCGTCACGCTCGCGTACACCAAGCTCGTCGATCACCTCGAGCCCGGGGCGGTGATCGCATGAACCGGCCCAGACGACGCGGCCTCCAGATCGACGACCCGCTCGGGCCCGGGCCGTCGACGCATGAGCACCCGACGGCGACACAACGAGGCACGGATCACCCGGCCCCCACGGACGAGGACAAGGCGGCCGAACGGAGCCCGGACGCCGGAACTGGGTCGGCTCGGCCGCGCGTGCGGTCCGAGCGCCGAAACACTGCGCCGGCCCCCGAACGCCCTGCCGCCATGCGACACCAGCCGACGGGCGAGACCGGGGATCGCGCTGAGCCCGACGGCCGCCCCTGGCGGGAGTGGACAGGCCTGAGCAGCGTGGGCAGCTTCCGTCTGCCGCACGAGCTGCTGGCCGAACTCGGCGACACCGCCCGGGAACTGCAGCTGCCGATCGGGATGATCGTCACCGCCGCGATCACACAGCTCCTCGATCAGCCACCCGAGGAGATTGCGGTGCTCGTCGACAAGGCCGACGACGCCCGGATCCAAGCGCGCCGACGCGCCCGCCGGCGCCTAACCACACGGAGCGATGACTAACGCGTCTTGCTCCTCAGACAAGACGGCCCCGCGCCGTGCCACCGACCGGGGTCATGACACCGAAAGAGGTGACCAATCGATGCAACCCCAAGCTAACGCAACCAGCGCCCTCCAGGCGCCCGTCGAAGGGCTCGTCCGCACCCGCTACACGCTCGTGGTCTGCGTCGTGTGCGGCCACGAGCACATCCACACACCACTACAGCAGACCAGCTGCCCCGAGTGCGGGGCCAGCGCCCGCCGCTCCTTCGCCCTGTTCCGCGACCTGCGCGAGGAGCACCGATGACCGCGATAGCGCTCGCCACCAAACAGCTCGCGATCCCAGTGGAGCTGGAGCAGGAGATCCTCGCCTGCATCGACCGCGCCGGCCTTTACATCTGCGAGGCCGAGCTCCGGCTACAAGCTCCGCTGGGACGAGCACAGAGACGGACCGCTGCTCGAGGCGCTCGACGAACTCGAACGCCGCGGGCTGATCGAGAGCGCCCTGCACTTCCGGCTCACCGAACGCAGCCACGCGCAACTCCCCGACGGCTACCAGCCGCCGCTGCGCTACGGCGGCGGGATCCCGTGGCAAGTGCGGTCATGAACGCCGGCGAAGCTAGGTGTCGGCCGCAGTCGTTGGGTCTCGTCGACCTCGTCGGCGAGATCCAGCGAGCCGGCGGTCGGCTCGCCGAGATCGCGCGCCGCCCCCGTCCCGACTCGGCCGAGGACGGAATCCCAGCCTGGGTGGCCGAGCTGTCCTCCGATGGCGCCGTCGGCCATCACCCCGAGGTCGGGCTCTGGTGGCCGGCATGACCGGCGCGGACCGCTCGCGGTGCTGCCCGGGCTCGCGGCGCGCGACCCGAAACCACTCATGCCGTCCGTGAGGCGTCAGGGACCGCTCCGGATCCACCTCAACGGGGTGGTCGGGACCGTCAACCTCGCCGCCGGCGCGCTCTTTGCGCTCCCCGATCCGACGCTTGGCCTCGGCGAGCGCCGCGCCGGCCCTCCGGGGTGCGCAGCTGCTCGGGCAGCCCATCCCCACAGCTGTCGCCGTAGAGCTCGTCCTTGCGGCGGTCTGCCGCCTCGGCCTCGCGCCGGATCTCGGTGACGATCTCGCGATAGGCGCGGTTCTGGTCCATCGACGCCTTCGCCTTGATCTTTGTCCCCTCGATCGTGATCACCCCGACCGACACCAGCCCCGGTCACCAGAGTCATGATGAGCACCGCCGTCGGAATCAGCAGTCGCAGCGGATAAAGAGTGAGACCACGCCTGTCTGCGCGACCGCGGTGCTCCTCTGCGCCGCTGCCGACGGGATCCTCCGGCGCGCCGATGGCTCTTCTGCGGATCGCTCCAGAGTGCGGAGCGTATTCCTCCGCCCAGATGGCGCAGCCGGATTACATCGGCCGCGCTCGCACCGAGGGCGGCTCAGTGCAGTTGCGAGGCGAACGTGTAGATGACCAGGAAGCTGACGATCAGGGCGAAGATGCGAAGCAACCAGAGCGCGGCTTTGGCGCGGGCGCTGAGGCGTGCGGGAGGCACCGCGATAGAGCGGTCGCTGACGAGCTGTTCCTGCTCGAGGAACATGATCAGCTCTTCGCCATTCCGCGGGGGTTGTCCCTGCTCAATGGACGCTTGCGGAGCGCCGTGGATGTTGGTCGGGGAGGTCATGGTCGGGCGGCTCAGATGACGTGGAGGGCACTGAGGAAGGAGTCGATGCCGTAGGCGGCGGCGAAGATCGCGACGAAGGCGATGATCGCGATCCCGACCACATTGGTGGAGCGCTTGTTCACCCAGGCGCCCATCAGGTCACGGTCGTTAGCGAGCATCACGACGAAGATCAGCGCGACCGGCAGCAGCACGGCGGCCAAGATGTTCGCGTTGAGCGCGATCGAGAGCAGCGGCGCGCCTGGGATCAGGATAATCGCCGCGGCGATCAGCGCGACGCCGACGTTCGCGACGTAGAAGGGCAGCGCGTGTCGTGGCGAGTTGTTGAAGCTGCGTGACACGCCGATGCACTCGCCCGCGGCGTACGCAGTGCTCGCCGAGATCGTCAGGACGGCCACGGCGCCGGCCTCGATCAGGCCGAGCGCGAAGAGCGTGGCCGCCGGACCCCCCGACACGGCGCGGAGCGCTGCCGGGAACCCCGCGCCTGCGAGCCCCTGGATGCGGGCGCCGTTGTGCGGAAGCAGCACCGCGCCCGCGATCAACGCGCCGATCCCGAAGACCGCCGCGAGAACGCCGCCGGCGATCGTGTCCCAGCGACCGTGGTTGATGTCGGCCGAGGTCATGCCCTTGTCCGCTGAGGCGCCCTGTTGGAAGAAGATCATCCACGGCGTCACGGTCGCGCCGATCGTTGACGCCAGCAGCAGCAGCAGGGTGTTGAAGCTCCCGCCCGGAAACGGGGTGAACGACAGCGCTCCGCCGACGGCGCTCCAGTCCGGCTTGGTGAGAATCGCCGAGACGAGGAACAGGCCGTTGAAGAGCGCCATCCCGAGCACGATCCGCTCCCAGCGCCAGTAGCGGCCGCCGCTCATCGCGAACAGCACCAGCACCACCCCGAGCCCCGCGGCCACCGGCGCACCGAGGTGGAAATACGCCATGCCCACGCGGATCGCGACGAACTCGGCGATCAACGTAACGAGGTTCGTGAATGCGAGATCGCCCGCGCTGAACCACCCCCAGACCTTGCCGTAGCGCTGCAGCACGAGCTCCCCGTAGCCACGGTGCGTGACCGCTCCGACGCGCATGCACATCTCCTGGCACACGATCGCCATCCCAAACGTCACGATGATGAACGGCACGAAGAAGCCCAGGCCATAGGTCGCACCCGTCGCGGCGTACGAGATCATGCTCGGCCCGTCGTTCTCGCCAAGCATCGCGAGGATTCCCGGCCCGACCAACAACCACAACAGACTCAAGCGCCGCCCACGTCGGCGCGCGTGAAACACGCGCGAGCGATCGCCCGAGCGGACCGCGTCCTCATGCGTCAGCCCAGCCGGCGCGACCGGAACGACGCCCTCGAGCGCGTTCAACGCACGTCTCCGTCGGAATGGATTCGCATCGCGCGGGCGAGCTCGCCGCCGATCGGATGCTCACGCTCGCCGAGGCGCACGAATACCGGCCCACCGAACGGCTGTCGATCCACGACCTCGACGCGAGCGCCCAGCGTGATGCCGAGCTCGGCCAGATAGCGCAACATCTCCGGATCCGAATCGGAGACGCGAACGAACCGTCCCGCGGTACCGACCGGGAGTTCGTCGAGGCTGCGTGTCGGGCGCTCGTCGATCTCGAACCGCGGCGTAGGGATCGGATCGCCGTGCGGATCGACCGCCGGGTCACCCAGGCGTGCGGCGATCAGCTCCTCGAGCTCCTCGGAAAGCACATGCTCGAGCACCTCCGCCTCAGCATGCACACGATCCCAGGACATCCCCAGCTCCCGAGCCAGGAACAGCTCCAGCAGCCGGTGATGACGCAATACCTCCAAGGCGACGCGCCGGCCCTGATCGGTCAGCCGCACACCGTGATACGGCTGATGCTCGACGATCCCGACCTCCGTCAGCTTGCGCACCATCCCCGACACCGACCCGGGCGTCACCCCGAGCCGCGCAGCGAGATCGTTCGTCGACACCGCCGCGCCGCTCCGAGCCTCGAGCGCATAAAGCGCCTTCGCGTAATCCTGCACCGACGCCGAAACTGATTGTTGAGCTGCCATCACGAGAAGATTATGGCATGCCTAATAAATTTTGTCATTGAACACAACTCGTCCCGCCGGACGACAGCGTTCCCGGATATGAGTCCTGTCTGCTGGTTGCTTCGAGCCGCGGGCCGGCGCCGAGTAGCGAGACTGGCGACCAGCGACGGCGGCGCACCGCGCGGATCAGGACTCGCATTCGTGCGCGCGGCCATCCGAGGGGGTACGGGGTCTAGGCTCGCAGCCCTGGCGCCGCCACCGCCGGCGGTGCGAGTGTTAGATCGTCTCCTCGTGAGGACGAGCGTGCCAGTGGCGAGCGGCGTGGGCGGTGATCACGTTGCCCCCAGCGGCTAGCCAGTTGCCGCGTAGTGGTGGCCGCCCACCGTCGCGAGGAGCGTGACCGCGGCGGTCGTGGTGATGGTGGCAAGCACGAAATGTGACCAGCACGAAATGGCGGTGTCAGCGCCGATAGCCGTGTCTATTGCCATCCAGCCGAGCGGTCGACGCGGGAACTGGCGCGCGTCGCACGCCGCATCGCTGGACGCAGCAGGCGTACAACCAGCGTCTCGAAGCTCGAAGAGTGGGTGCGTCGCCGTCGCTGACCGCGCCGAGCGTCGCACACCCAGACGGGAGCCGTTCAGGCCCGAGCCGAGGCGCCTCGGCCGCGGATCAGCACGCCGGAGGGATGCCGCTTGGTGAGTACGTAAGCGGCGCGGAGGCCCGAGCACTTGCCACGCTGCTGCAGGCGGGTGTGCCACGGCCGCACTGACCAGCCCCCCGGCGAGACGGGCGACATCAGCACGATCGGGTACTTCTTGCGCATCTCGGCGCCGGGCAGGTAGCCGACCGAGCCGACGTCAAGCCGCGTGTCCCAGGCCAGGACGCTGGCGAACTCGACGTCGGTCACCGGCTCTCCGCAGACCCGGACGGCGTCATAGCCGCCGAGCTTGTCAATCGTGGTCTCGAGCAGCCCGATCTCGTTCGTCCGGCCGCGCTGCCGCCTCAGGTCGGTGCGCTCGGCTCGCAGCCGCCCGACGGCGCCCGGCACGAGCGCCACCACGAGCGCCGCTACCGCCGCGACCGCCCACCACGAGGGTAAACCCCGCCCCCGAGTGCGGACGCTGGACACTGCCCAGCCCACCCCGATTCCGGCTAGTACCGCAGCGACGGCGGCCGGCTCGAACATGTAGCGCGACAGCGCCGGGAAGCCGTGGAACGCGAACGCGATCTCGATCAGCACCCACACCACCACGGCCGCGGCCAGGGCCAGGATGACGCGGTGGCGACGCGCGAGCGCAATCGCGACGGTGCCGAGCGCCCCGATCCAGAGCGGCAGGTACTGCAGCTCGGTGAAGCGGCCAATCGTGCCGAACACCTTGTTCTGGTGCAGCTCGCGCGGCGAGCGCAACGCCAGTTCGCCGGCGATGTTGGGTCTGCCGTTCGTGATCCAGGGAATTCCGAACCACATGAACGCGATCACAGCGACTGCGCCAACAACCATCCATCGCATCGGGCGGACCTTGAACCAGGCCCAGAGCAGGTAGCCACCCAGGAACGGCCACACCTCGGGGCGACCAAGCGACCCGAGCACACCGAACAGGAGCGCCCACCGGTAGTGCCCGGACAGAAACATGTCGATACCCGCGAGGCAGAAGGTGACGATCATCGGATCGGACTGGACGCTCAGGATGTAGTGCATGTAGTCCTCGAGGCCCAGCAGCGCCACGCCGGCGAAGACGGCGGCGACGGCCGGCGCATACCGGCGAATTGCATCGGAGGTCCCGAGCGGCGGCAGAGCATCCCGCGTGACTCGATAGGCGATCCGCCCGGCGAAGATGCTCCCCGACAAGGACACCGCCACAGAGGTGACCATCCACAGTCGCAACTCGTAGCGGTGACCGGCGAGCGCGTAGGGAACGGTGACCAGGTACGGCAGCGGCTTCCACGAGGGCGCCCCGCCGAGATCGAGACTCAGATGAAGGGTTTGATACCCCCAGACCAGCCAGCCGTACGGGTCATACCCGGGCCGCGTCCTCGCCCACAGCAACAGGACCGCCGATACCACCACGACGCCGACAGCGACCCACCACCACACGTAGCGGCGCAGCAACCTCCAGGGCATCACCCTCCTCGGCTCGCGTATGCCCGCCTCGCCCGCGGACGGTGCTTCGAGCCTGTTCTCCAACACGACCGCGCGCACCGTAGCACCCGCAGCCGTCGTCGTCGTATTCGTCGTGGTGCAAGCTGCCAGCCCGAGCGCGGGCCGTCGTCGTGGCCGATCAGCAGCTCGCCGAAGCGAGACGGGGCGCGCGCCGGAAGCAGGTTGATCATCGCGCTGCCGCTCGGTGTGAGCGCGAACTGGACGTAGGACGCGGCCTGCGCCGTTGCGGCCGGGAGGACGACGCGTGTCCATCGGACGGTCGCGGGGAGAGACTGCGCCACAGCCGCGGCGAGCACGCGAGCGGCGACGTTCGGCTCGCGGCGCGGGGGCAGCACACGGCCCCCAAATAGCCATCGGCCGCTGCGAGTTCGCCCACCGGGGTGGGGATGTCATGCACCTGCCAGTCGAGTCCGGCGTCTCGAGTGGCCGCCAGGCGGCCCCGCACGCCAGCGCCCACAGAACGGCGCGGGAGGTCGCGACGAGCTGCTCCACGACGACTTCGTTTGCGACCGACGGGACCCGAACCGGCGCACCTTTGACACGCCACGAGCGGCCGCCGTCGCTCCTCACCCTAGCCGAACGGGCTGCGTCTGCAAGCCAACGTCGGCCCCACCCCCGACCGGCCGGAAGCACGGAAAGGCCTCGGCCGTGACCCCGACACCAGCACTTGCGGAGAGGAAGTGCACAGCACCCATGTGCCAGCCCGGGAACGCGACGTCAGGCCTCAGCCGGGCAGCCGCAGCGCAGCGGAGCGCCGAGTCGCGGTCTGGCCGGCGCACCTGGAGCGATGGACCACCAGTTGCTGGCTAATCGATGTGACCGTGCTCGAGCCGCACCCTGACGGCGAGCAGCAGGCGCGCGACCCGGCGGATGGCCAGCCGCGGCGTGTCCTCGTGAGACATTCACGCGCGCGGAGTCCTCGGCTTCCCTCTGATCACTCCTACATTTGCCGCGAGCCGAGACGTTGTGCCCGACCTGCGTGACAGCATGACCACGCCTTCCTGACGTCGGAGCTAGCGGCATCTACCAGGCGGCGTAGCGCACGTGCGGAGCATGACGTCTGCCGCTAACCCCCGCCCTGGCGCTGCCCCGCGGCGGATTCTGCCGGTTGCCGTGACCGCTCAGTCATCGGGCGCGCGTCTCGCTGATCTTCACCCCGCACGGGGAGACTGGCCCGACGATGAGGCGGCCGAAGCGCGTCCCCTTGAGCTCTTCGTAGTTGTGCGGCGCGATCTAGAAGAAGCGGGTTTGGCAGAGGAGGCGGTCGAGGGTTTCGTGCCGGAACCCGAGACTACGGCTTCGGATGCAGTCCTCCGAGTCCTCCGCTGCGGCGTTGCGCTAGCTGCGCCGTCTGCGACGCCTCGCGCGACTCCTCGGGCGCCGCCAGCGACGACCTCCCCGATCTTGATCGTACCTGCCAGCCCGTACACCATTCCGCGTCGGACGATTGCGCGCGCGCGGGGAGAGAAGAGGACGGCGGTCGCGGCTACGGCCGTTCCGACCTCGTTCTCAAGAAAGTCGTCGATCTCCACGTTGTCCTCCTTCGCTGGGGTCATGTGGGACTCGCGAACGAGCTGAAGCTACCACGGCGGGAGTGACCAACCACGCCACGGGCGTCTCGGCCCACCCCGCGCAGGCGCTAATCGTGAGCTGGGTTCACCCCCGGCTCGCCGTCGCGACCGCGAGGCGGCGTGCTGCCCCGGCTCGATCCGAGGCACGGGTCAGTTCTGAGCACGCTTTTGGAACCCGCGTT